>NZ_LUAV01000001.1 GCF_002078505.1 Ensifer aridi
CGGTAACAACCGGGTGGTTACGAAACATCGATCAACCGTCGCTGCTGTCATTTACTGTCCAGTTTGTCGAGGCCGCGACACGAAAGTGTACAACTATGCTTCCGGTAGACTCTCGCCTAAGTCACTGAATAACGCGGAGGAAATTCCTCAAAGGCGTTTTTGCGCAGTTGGCACAACTTTTGACATCATTCTTGCTAGGTGGCAGGAGCCGCCGACGAACGTCGAAGTCGTGAGTGAACAACGTATCGTTCTAATGCATCGCCCGTACGACAGTTGTTTGAGGATTAAACCATGCTCCGCACTCTTCCAGCCATATCTAAACCAAACATTGGCCGCCAGTGCAATATTACCGGCACCGATGTTCCGGAAGCAATGATATTCCGAGGCGACTTATTGATATCGTCGCTATCCGGATCGCCGCGCTCCATAAGCTCCATATATTACTATGATGATAACGGATCGGCGCTCTACGAGCGTCTTTGTAAGGAGGAATCATATTATTTATTCCGGGACGAGAGGAGCATACTCGCCAGAAATGCAAAGTCAATTTCTGGAATTACAGGCCCGGTTTCTCTTGTCGAGCTAGGATCTGGGAATGCAGAGAAAACACTTCTATTGATTACCTCTTATTCTGAGATTTTCGGGTCAGTTAACTACGCCGCTATTGACATAAATAGCTCTATCTTGAAGAGAGCTGCTGAAAATATTTTATCAATGAAGTCGGATGTAAACTTCACAGGAATTATCGGAACCTACAATACCGGCTTGGAAAAAGCCGCCACCCTCGTCGGCCCAAAACTCTTACTTTCCCTCGGGAGCTCGGTTGGAAATATGTACGATGATGAGTTATGTGACCTCCTCGGGTCGGTCCGATCGTTTTTGGGTCGCGGCGACTATTTCTTGGTTGGTATAGATTTGGACAAAGAATCTGACGTCTTGGAGGCAGCCTACAATAACCAAAGCGCAATTCTGGCCAATCTTTGTGTTCTGCAGCATTTGAATTGGCGTTTCGATGGAAACTTTGACCTATTTCAGTTTCGACATGTCGCATTCCATAATAAATCTCTTTTTCGCATGGAGGGCCACCTGGAGGCTATGCAGGCTCAATCAATCGATCTCAAAAAACTGAAATTCTCTTTCCACCTCAAAAAAGGAGAGATGATCAGGACGGAAATCATGCGGAAAGTCAACCTGCATCGGTTTCATGAGATGTTCATCAAGTATGGATTGAGCCCGGTGCATAATTGGACTGATTCTAACAAGAGATATGCGATATCTCTCTTACAGCGTGGATAAAGCGACAGACGTAGACTTCCGCGCTTCCGTGGATAATTAGACGTAGTTTTGGCCTTAACTTACGCTCAGCAGTGTAGCAAGCGTTAGCTTTACGCTGCACACGGGGCGGCGATATATCCTATCAAGAAAGTCAGGAGGGCAAACGTGAGCGAACCCACATCTTTGCGGCATCCCACTGCCGCGGCTGTACTCAGCAGATCTCAAATCGAGCGCATCATTAAGGCGACTAAGGACCGTTTCGATGAGCAGGTCGAGTTTTTGCAGCAGTTGGTGCGTGCCGCCTCACTTCGAGGCAATGAAGCGCGAGTTCAGAACATTGTCTCCAATGCCCTCGTAAATCGTGGCTATGAAGTGCGTAGCTTCACGATTGATCCAACTCGCATCGGCGAGGATCCTGCTTTTTCGCCGACTACTTTTGAACTCAGGAACTCAACTATTGTCATTGGTTCCAAGCATTCACCCCGAGAAGGCGGCAGGTCTCTGGCACTCAACGCACACGTTGATGTGGTGCCGGTTGGCAGAAGGGCGCGTTGGAAATACGACCCGTTCTCGGCAACTCTAGAAGGAGACTGGCTCTATGGCCGTGGCGCGGGTGACATGAAAGCTGGCTTGGCCGCAAACCTGTTTGCCCTCGACGCACTGTCGGCTGCGGGGTTCGACCTGACAGGGGCGGTCCAGTTTCAATCAGTCATCGAAGAAGAGACCACAGGCAATGGAGCGGCAATGGTTCTCGCCGAGGGCTTCCGAGCCGATGTTGTTCTCATACCTGAGCCTACCGATGAGAAGGTTGTCAGCGCCAACACCGGCGTCATGAAATTTGCGATCACTGTTCAAGGAGTACCCGCGCACCCATTCGAAGTCGCCGCCGGTAGGAGCGCACTCGACATCGCAATTCGCACCATCGAACATCTGCGCCGCCTCGAACAAGAGTGGATTGCAGAGCGCCCGTTCGACCAACCCGATTTCGCCGGCGTCGACAATCCGATAGCATTGACAATCGGCACCATATCGGGAGGCGAGTGGCTGGCCTCGGTGCCAAGTGAGTGTCGTTTTGAAGGCCGCATTGGCTTCTATCCTGGCGAAACCCCAGAGGCCCGTGCGGCAAGTTTTGAGCGCTTTCTCAGAGAAGTATTTCAGAATGATCCACTACTGAAGGGATGCCCCGAGCCGGAGATCGAGTGGGTCGGGGTCAAGCAAGGGGGATTTGTTCTTACACCAGGAAGCGAAGCAGAAGCACTTCTTGCGACAGCCCACACACTTGCTGACAGCTCCGGAAGGGAGCTTCAACGTTTCGTCATGCCTTGCTACCTCGACGCTGCTGTCTTCGCCTTGCATGGCGACATGACCAGTCTTGTCTACGGCCCGATTGCAGAGAACATTCACGCAGTTGATGAGCGGGTGAGCCTGTCGTCGCTGATGCGGATTACAAAAGCGATCGCTCTGTTTGCGGCGGCTTGGTGTGGAGTAGAGGCCCGACCCGAGCAAGTTTGAACAAAGGACGTAGAGCATGCTTCCGACCAGCCCGCGGTTCCGATCTAATTGATCTTTTCTAGAGCAACCGCAAAGCTCTTGCAGTCTGTGCTGGCGCCTGCTGTCCGCACCCTTAGTGTAAGCGGTCAGCAATAACGTCAGGTTTGAAGCTTCAGGGTGAACATCCGACGAGGCAGCTTCGCTGAAGGCTCGTCTTTAATTTACCGACTCGTGCGATAACCTGGACTTTGATCGAGTCAGAACGCCGGTGAAGCCTTCCGAGGTGACGCCCGCTCACCATCTCTGTCGAGATTCGCTAAGCTGGTGGTGGCTGCCCTGCGGGATTTTGTCCGTAGTTTCACATTTCATCGCAAGCGGTGTTTTGACGTTTTGACCGCACCTTCCGGATCGTAATGATGTTGAGCTCGAACGATGGCTTGGACGTATGTCGATTTCAGAGCTTACGCTTAAAATCGAGCGATGAGGAGCCGGTGCGCCGGTTCGAGGTTTGCGCCGGCAGCGGCCGACGGCGCGAGTGGTTAGCTTCACAATCGGGCCAATCATCGGGGTCGCCGTCGATCATTTTAATCGGAGTACCTTCTTATCATCGGCGAAATCATTCGGATAGCCGGGCTCACATGGCTGGTCGTGAGCATCCAGACACGGTTGTTGGACCTGACCGGAATGATGTGTCTCCACATAACAGCCTCCATCGTCTACTTCGGCGCGTTACTCTCCATTCCATCAACGCAGGGATTGCTCCGAGCAGTTGCAGGGAAGGCGCTCGCGCGAATTGTCACGGGCGCGGTCTCAGTAGGCTTGGCTGCAGAAGTGGTAGGTGCTGTTACGGCCGGTACGGCCCTTGCGCTATTCGGAACGACAGCCTGATGATCTGTATCGCGTTTTCGGCTTTGGCGGCTGCTTTTGCGAGTGGCTTGCATGCCGAGGGGAGGGTTCCGACTTATGCAAGTGGATCGTCCTACGTTGCCTCGATCACCGAAGGGGTACGGATTATCTTTGTCAATTGCCAAGTGTTAGTAATTTGCCTCGCACTCATCTATTCTTGGGCTACAGCTCAGATGGCCTTGTCACTGCTGGCGGGCTTTACTCGCCTGGAGCTTCGCCTGAATGCCGACGCCTATGGATGGATAGAAGCAATGTGGGGGATTGGAGGGTTGAGCGGCGGGGTTACTCCAATTTGCCTATCTCGTAAAGCATTTGACCGTAACTTGCTGCGATTCGGTGTGCTGCTTCTGCCAGCGGCGACAGCAGGCTTTTCCGTAGCACAGGGCTTTTGGACCACGCTGCTGCTGCATGGGCTGATGGGCACGGCCTTCGCCATAAATTTGGCGATCTGCAATTCGCACATCCTCAGGGCGGTCGACGCCCGCGCCATTGGTCGCGCCCGGAATAATCTTCAGGCCGCCATTGAAGCAGTAGGTGTTGGGGTTTTTCTATCTCCTATTTTTTATCGTGATGCATCCGTGCGTGAAGTCTATTTAGGGTTCTCTTTGATCCTCGCTTCGGCCGCAGCGATGCTCCTGGTCGCCCATCATAGGGCTGAAAGACATGCTAAAGCATTGCCCTCGGTTGCCCCCTGTGAGCGACGCGACAAGCCGATCCCCCAAACCCCCTGTGCTTTTGACTAGGCCGGCGAAGGCATGCGGCCATGTTGGCCGAAGCGGTTGATCGCAGAGTGCGGTGCCCCTGGATTCCGGCCGATGCGCTCTGTTGTGGGGATTACCAGACGCGCCATATGCTTGAGGAGCGCCAAGCTCATCGGCTGTCACGAATATCCGCACCTCATCGCTCGGCAGATCTATGGCCCCAAGCCCGCCAGTGTGCTTCTATCCTCCCAATCGTCACTCTGCCGAACGAAATTCGTCAGGCCGAGCCCATGCTCGCCTACGCAGAAAACGTGGTTTGTCAGTGCCTCCGTGAATTGACCGGATGACGATCACTTGCGCCGAGATCGGGGCTTTCTGAATGTGCTCATTGAACGAGCAACAGAAGGGAAGCTCTCATGGCAGGAAAGAAGTTTATCGGCCTTGACGTTCATCAGGACACTATTGCCATTGCAGTTGCAGATGATGGCGTTGACAGTGAGGTCCGTTATTTCGGGACAATTGCCAATCGACCTGAAGCCCTGCATTCGGCGCTGAAGAAGATCGGGCAAGGCGGCTCGGAGCTTCGCGTCTGCTATGAATCCGGGCCATGCGGGTTCATCATCTATCGCCTCCTCGCAAAGCTCGGCGTGGACTGCATGGTGATCTCACCGTCTTCAAAGCCGCGACGGCCGGGAGATCGGGTGAAGACCGATCGTCGGGACGCGCAAACGCTAGCCCGTTTGTTGCGCGCCGGCGAGCTGGTCGCGGTGTGGGTGCCGGACGAAGCGCATGAAGCGGTTCGCGACGTCGTCCGCGCTCGGCGGCAGGCGAAAGATGAACTCGGTGCGGCAAAGTCCACTCTGAAGAGTTTCCTGCTGCGTCACGGTCGACGGTTCAACGGCAAAGCGATCTGGGGCAAGGCTCATTGGGGCTGGCTGTCGGAACAGAAGTTTGCCTTTCCGCACCAGCAATTTGTGTTCGAGGAATACAAGCGGCGCATTCATGATCTGATCGCCCGTTGCAACCGGCTGGACGACGTTTTGAAGGAAGCCGTCTCTGGCTGGGTACTGGGTCCTCTGGTCCATGCGCTTCAGGCTTTGCGCGGTATCAAATTGACGGCGGCCGCTACGCTCGTTGCGGAGATCGGCGATCTGCATCGGTTCGGCAGCCCCAAACAGCTGATGGCATGGCTCGGCCTGGTACCGGCCGAGCATTCCAGCGGCAAGAGGATCAGGCGTGGAGAGATCACCCGCAGCGGTAACGCGGCGGCTCGGACGATGCTGATCGAATCGGCATGGCATTATCGTTTCCCGGCCCGCGAGGGGCGAAGCTTGATAGACCGGAATGCCGAGATTCCGGAACATATTAGAGCCATTGCCTGGAAAGCGCAGGTTCGCCTTTGCGCCAAGTTCCGGAGACTTGTCGCTTCGGGAAAGCAGACGGTCAAGGTTGTGACCGCCGTTGCTCGGGAGCTGGCCGGGTTCATCTGGGACATCGCCCGGCAAACACCGCCCGTCGCTGTTGAACCACGGCGCTAGCGCGCGCAGGGCGAAGCTGGTCTGGGTTGCGCAGCCCGGAGCGCGCGGCCTCAGCCACAACGCGGTAGTTGCGAACGGAAAGAAACACTGGACTTGGTTGGCGTGCTGCGCGGTCTGAATGATGTAGGATAATCCTCGATACGGCGCTGGGGCAGATATGATCAATGCCCGGTCAATTGAAGGAGGAAGGTCCGCGACGGAAAAGGGTCGTGCGGTAGCCAATCCGCGAATAGGTGCTTGATCAATCGTCGTCAGGCAACAGCCGCGCAGCACACCTGCCAAGTCCCCGATCTTGTAACGGCATCAATTTTGGTGCCAGAATTACTATGAGCACAATCAGTCGTGATCGTCATAGGAGTGCCGAAGTAAAATTCCCCAATTACACTGACGGGGTCGTCATGGACGAAATGGCCTTTTTTCGGCGGACGTCTCCTTGGTTTCGGCGGCGGGCTGAAGGCTGGCGGCGTGATCATCGCCTTCGAGCGGACATGCTCCGGCGTGAGCTCGGCATGCTGACGCAGTCGATAGCTTGATCCATCGATCTGCACGACCACGGCATGGTGCAGAAGCCTGTCGAGCAGCGCGGTGGCGGCCACCGGGTCGCCGAAGACATCGCCCGTTCGGCAAAGCCGCGATTTGAGGCAAGGATCATCGCGTCGCGTTCGTAGCGGGTGTTGACGAGTTGGAAGACCAGATTGCCGGCGACGGCCGGAAGATACCCGATTTCGTCGACGATCAGCAGGCTTGGCTGCAAAAGAAGCGGATGCGCCCTGGCGCATGCCTTCTCGTTTTCCGCGGCTACACGGCGCTGACCGACTTCTTGCGCAACTTAGGCCGCCGAGCGAGCAAGGCTTTGAGGTTCGCTTCGAGACACCGCGGGGCGAGCGGACGCAGGTCGATTTTGCCCAGTTTCATGTCGTCTTCACGGATGAACCGACGACGCCGAGGTTTGTCTTCCATGGTGCTCGCGGCTACAGCCGCCTCATCTGATCGCGGTTCGTGATGCATCAGAGCCTGCCAACCGTGCTGCGTTGCCACGTCGCCTGTTTTGAGGCCATTGGGGGCGTTCGGCGCGAGATCCTTTACGATCGGATGAAGACGGCAGTCACGGGCGAAGGCGCGACAGAGGGTATTATCTATAACCGTGCGGTGATCTCGCGCGTCAGTGCGGCTTTCATCCGAGGGCATGCCGTCCCTATCGGGCCAAGACCGTTTTGCTATATTCGTGAAGACTTCTTTCTGGCGCCCTCGTTCCTCAACCTCGACGACCTCAGCGCTGAACTGTGGCACTGGTTGGACAGCGTCTCCAGTCCGCGCACACATGCATCGAGCGGTAGCAGCCGCTCGTAGAGCGCGTCGAGAGGGTCACGCGCGAGATCGAGGAGATCACCCGGAGCGAGGCGAATTGCCGACGCCTGATGAGTATTCTTGGGTAGGTCCGCTCATCTCGATGACGGCGGTGGCGGCGATCAGCACGGGCGCAGCCTTCGACCGCGGTTGCGGCTTTGAGGTTTGGCGCGGCTTGATGCTTCGGCAGCAGAGTACCGGTGGTAAGCCGGTCCTCGGGCCCATCTCGAAGACGAGGCAGCAGGTATCATCGTCACTCTCTTGGTTGGTGCACTTTTCGCTTCGTTCGGGGTAGTTGCTCAGCCTGTCCCATATACTACAAGGTCAGGCATGAGACACGTCGCGTTGAGGGCCTCATAAGTTTGTGAACCGAATTCCCCGTTGGCACGATATATGCAAAGCTGCAATCGCTGTCTCACGGAGTGAGGAAAGATGATCGTGGGCCTGCCGTCGCTTTGGCCCTTACAGCCCAGTGGCGGCTGTGTTTGGCGTGAGGGAACTGAGAAGGGAGCCTGTGGATGGCTGATGGCAGACAGAGCCTAGTTTTTCAATCCGACGTCGAGTCGGAGCGGGTGACATTCCGAAAACCGGCGCCCAATCATGCAGCCGATGTGTGGGATCTCGTCGGGCTCTGCCCGCAACTAGACCGCAACTCGTTTTACTCCGAACTCCTGCTTTGCACTGATTTCGCTGACACTTGCGCAATCGCGGAGAGCGCTGGAGAGATTGTTGGTTGGCTATCGGCGTATCGCCCGCCCAGAGAGCCATCCACGCTCTTCGTCTGGCAGATTGCTGTGCATCCTGGGGTGCGCAACAGAGGGGTGGGCAAAGGCCTCATCGTCTCAGCCTTGAACAGGCCATGTTGCGAGAGCGTAACGCACATCAAGGCCACCGTCGCGCTCAGCAACAAGGCCTCCAACTCGCTCTTCGCTACTTTGGCTCGGGATCTGGATGCGCCAATTCGACAAGCTTTCTGGTTCGACCGTGACGTCCATTTTAAGGGGCGGTATGAGAGCGAATACATGATAGCGATCGGACCGCTCAAACCACGCTCCATTTAGCTCCTGCAGCAGCGCCTTCGGGCCTTCCGACCTGCTCGGCCCGACCGTCGGTGCCTCGCTATTCACTGAGTCTTGTGAACGGCAAGAGAGGGCAATATGGACTCCCAGTTCGACATCCCAGGTGGGGCTACGCGGTCGGCTTAAGGTGATCGGAGGTCCGACGGCCGGCGGCGCACAGACGCGGAGAAGACACGCAAGTAGGGGTGACACGCTGGCAGGCCATGACTGGCCAAAGCGGCTGCGGCATGAGTCTCTGACGCTGCCTGAAAGCATCGTCGCGGCTCCCCGCCTTTGCGGCGCTGCTGGTTGACGAGCCGTCCCGGCCGAGGCTGACCGGTGCCAGTGTTGATATCATCATGGATGATATTGTGATATTTGATATGGGCCGGCAAGATGCTCGAGCACGCCTACACGCTCCAAGGCGCTCCGCTATGCTTCGCGTCGCGCCATCTTCGAACGGTTCCTGACCGACGGCCGCATCGAGGTCGACTCCAACATCGTCGAGCGCTTACTCGCTCTTTGCCGGCAGCGACGGCGGCGGATGGACTTGGCGACCTGCGACCCTGCTGCACAACGGCGAAGATGAACAACGTCGATCCGCTGGTCTGGCTCACTCAGGCCCTCAAGCGGTTGCCAATGGCTTGCCGAGATCAGAAATCGACGCGATCATGCCGTGGACCTACCACCGCCTGAACGCTCTCGGGCTTATGGCTTACGGAACATCGTCAGAATGACTGCTTCAACGGTCAAGGTCGTCATCCGTGCTCCCAACGTTGGCGTTGACCAGCACGTCGAGCGCAGGGACTGTCGCATCTCTAACTGGCTAACTGTCGCGTTACCTAAGACGGTACTCCCAGGGATAACATCGATTGGACGTCCGCTCGCTTACTCGCCTGAATCGCTGGATCCGGTACAGGGACCGAATTTATCAGAAGCCGCGTATAATCATGGTGCGGGGTCGACATGACCTCGCGCGCTGATCCAAGCTCTAGAAGCTCGCCATGGCGCAGAACTCCGACCCGATGTGAGATTTCTTCCACCACAGCCAGATCATGGCTAATGAACAATGCGGCAAAGCCCAACTCCTTTTGCAAGGACTTGAACAGGTCTAGCACTTTAGCCTGAATCGAGACATCCAAAGCCGACGTCGGTTCATCCGCTACAATGAACTCAGGATTAAGTGCCAATGCTCGAGCGAGACCCACCCGTTGCCGCTGACCGCCTGATAGCTCTCCAGGATAACGGCCGGACATATCACGCGGCAGTTGCACCTGATCAAGTAACTCCAGCACTCGCGATTTAACTGCTGAAGCCGAAGACAGGGCGCGATGAACACGTAGCGGCTCGGCAATACAATCGAACACCGTCATAAATCGATTAAAGGAAGAAGCTGGATCCTGAAAAATAAACCCGACGCGTCGGCGCAATTCGCGCAGCCTCTCCCCTTTCACATGGCGCAGATCAGTTCCGAAAAGCCGCATCGCACCGCCAGTTACAGGCGAGAGCCCAACGACGGCACGGCCGATCGTGCTCTTGCCAGATCCGCTTTCGCCGACAAGACCCAACACCTCGCCAGCTGCGATGTCGAAGCTCACTCCCCTAATCGCGTGCACCAACGTTCTGCCGAAGCGGCCCGGATAGGTAATCTCCAGCTGATTAGTCTCAAGGACCAGCCCCTCCCGGTTGGTAGCATCCTCCTTCGGCGTCCCCTCGCCCAAACGTGGGACTGCGGCTAGTAGTCTGCGGGTATACTCAGCTTGCGGCGAAGCAAAGAGTGCCGCGCTGGAGGCCTCTTCTACGATCCGGCCTTGGTACATTACCGCCACCCGGTCTGCTAGCTCTGCCACTACTCCTAGATTGTGAGTGATAATTAGGATCGAAGTGCCAATTTCGTCTCGGCAGCGCCGCAGCAGATTCAGAATGCCCGCCTGGACGGTCACGTCGAGAGCGGTCGTCGGTTCATCTGCGATGATGACCGCCGGGCGAAGCGCCAGCGCCATGGCAATGACGACCCGCTGTTTCTGACCGCCAGAAAGCTGATGCGGGTAGTAATCGACCCTCGTCTCAGGATCCGGGATACCGACTTCGCGCAGGAGCTCAATGGCACGGGCGCGACGTTTCCGCATATCACCCATTCCGTGCGCCCTCAGCCCTTCACCAATCTGCCAGCCGATGGTAAACACAGGATTGAGTGCGGTCGATGGCTCCTGAAACACCATGGCTGCTGCTTTGCCGCGAATCCGCTCCAGGTTCTTCGGAGAGGCTGCAAGCACGTTCTCCCCAGTCAGGTTAATGCGCCCGTCAACAATAGCGCCTTCGGGGAACATTTTCAGAGCTGAACGGGCAGTCAATGATTTGCCGGAACCGCTCTCGCCGACCAAGGCGAGTATCTCACCAGGTCTAAGTTCCAACGAGACATCGCGCACAGCCTCAATCGCGCCTTGGCCAAAAGAGATATTCAAGTTCTCGATGACGAGGGGCATGGTCATTGATGATCTCCTTTGCCGCTGCGCGGCACGACAAGACGAAAAAACCTCCTTACGCCACCAGCTTCTCGGGCGCTCATCCTTGGATCAACCAGATCGCGCAAACCGTCACCGATCATGGTGAGGCCGACCACGGTGATCACTACGGCCGTGCTGGCGAAAAGAACCATGTATGGCGCTTTTGTAATTGCGGCCTTTCCATCATAAAGAATATTGCCCCAACTGGCTGCCGGCGGAGGCACGCCCGCGCCGAGAAAGCTCAACGCTGCCTCAATCACAATCGTCTCTGCGAAAATGAAAGTTACTTGCACCGCTACAATCGATAGCACATTCGGGAAGATGTGCCTCGCCATGACATGGAGATTGCTTCCTCCCATGGCTATGGCAGCTTCGACGAATGTTTCTGAGCGAAGGGCAAGCGCACGAGCGCGCACGAGTCTGGCGATGCCTGGCACAAAGACAATCACCAGTGCAATCACAAGATTGCTGAAATTCGGCCCGAAGGTCGCCGTCAGCGCGAGCGCGAACAGCAGGGCTGGAATGGCCATCAACCCGTCGCAAATTCGCATAATGACATGGTCCAGCAGACGAGAAAAGCTCGCGAGGATGCCAACAGCAACGCCGAGCGAGGCAGCCAGCACGGTGACGAGGGCCGCCAGACTAAGGGATGTCGAAGCCCCGAACAGAATGCGCGCCGCCAGATCTCGTCCGAAATTATCGGTGCCGAAGGGATGCGCCACCGACGGCGGCTTCAGCCGATTCAGAGGATCGACCGCCAGTGAATCGAGGCCCATCAAAGGTGGGAGCACGACCGCAGCTAGCGCCATCCCCCCGACGATGATCAGGCCAACGATCAGGTGAGGATTTTGCATCGCGCGGGAAAATGCCCCGCCACGCCGACCGAGGATAGTTTGGGTCAATTCAGTCATAGCCCTGTTCACTTCACAACTGAGTCTGTAAGTCGCACCCTAGGGTCGATGACGCCGTAGAGCAGATCCACCAACAGGTTGAGACCGAGATAAATGATGGTCAAGAACAGGACAACGCCCTGCAAGACGGGATAGTCGCGTCGCTCGATCGCATTGACGAGGAGTGAGCCGATCCCAGGTATATTGAAGATCGACTCTGCTACGACTGCACCACTCAACAGTGATGCGAAGCTCAAACCGATCATCGTGATGATTGGTAGACCCGCATTGCGCAACGCGTGGGCGAAGAGCAATCGATTCTCGCTGACACCGCGGGAGCGAGCGGCATCCACGTATTCTGATTTCAAAACATCGAGCACCGAAGCACGCACCGTGCGTGTGATAAGAGCTGCATAGATCGTTCCCAGGGAAAGTGCGGGAAGGATAAGATAACGGAGCCCGTTCCAGGGATCGCTAAATGGATCGCGGTAACCTGCCACCGGCAACCATCGGAGCCAGACCGAAAAAATGATTACCAGAAGGAGACTGAGGACGAAGCTCGGGAACGTAAGTCCGATAAGGGTAAAGCCTGCGATTCCCTGATCGAAGGCCGAACCTCGCCAACGGGCTGCCAGCGTTCCCAATGGGACGGAGATCACAAGGGCGTACACAATGGTGAGGACGGCAAGTTGCATTGTCGGCCCAAAATGCTGCCCAATCGCGGTACTCACAGGCATATTCAAGAAATAGGATGTCCCCAAGTCCCCGCGGAACGCATGCGACATCCATTCAAGATAGCGATGCCAAAGGGGCTCATTCAGTCCCATGCTGTCCCGAAGCTTCTGGACGTCGGCTTCCAGCGCCTCTGGCCCAAGCACAATGCGCGCCGGATCTCCTGGTGCTAACCAACCGAGAGAGAAAACAACGATTGAAACAACAAGCAAGACGGGGATAAGTGCCCCCGCCCTCCGGAGAGTGTATGTGAACATAAGATGAAACTCCGAATTCGGGCGATGCCGCACCACGCATGGATGCGGCATCGCTGCACTAGAGCGACCTCATCAGCCAAGATCTTCGGTTTAGTCGCGCAGACGAGCAGTCCAGAACATCAGGTCGTATTGAACGTCAATCGCCTGAACCCGTTTAGACGTCGCGAACGGGAAGTCCACCTCGCCGAGTCTCACGGATGGAATATAACTCTGATTCCATTCTTCCAACTTGCGATAGAGTTCGTTCGCTTGCTCCATCGTGCCTGCCTTGCGAAACTTGGCTAAAATGTCTTCAAGCTTCGCGTCTTGCGGTCCTCCGGGAAAATCCTTGTTCAGGAAAATTAGCTGCGTTGGTGCGGGCTTGGGGGAGGCCTCCAGAATGATCAGGTCCCATGCCTGCCTGTCGGCCCGCGCCTTAACATAGGTTGACCAATCGTAACTTTCGAGCTTGACCTTCAAGCCCAACCTCTGCAGCTGTTGCTGGACGACGATTGCGGAATTGTACATCTCTGCATAGTCGCGAGAAGTAATGAGGACTAATTCTTTGCCATCATAGCCTGCTTCCTGAAGCAGGTTCATGGCCTTTGTAACATCGGCGGGATTGAAATCGGTCTTGCCGACGTCCGCTGCCCACTGTTTCTGAGCCAGCAGCATCAAGTGGTTGTTTAGCCGGAAGAATTGCGGATCAACGGCAGCGGCGGTCAAAACCGATTCCCGCTCAAGCCCTAAGTTGATCGCCTCACGGGCACGCTTGTCCTGAAAAATGCCTGGCTTGCCGAAATTGAATCCCAGATTGATCATCGCGCTTGATGCCGAGCCAAGGTTGAGTTCATCACTCGAGCGCAGCTCCGATATGCTATCGTATGCCAGGGGAGTGGCGATATCGTACTCGCCGCTGGATAAGCCGAACGTCCGCGTGGATTCGTCGGGTACAAATTCAATTCTCAGCTTGGCGAATGCCGGCGTGCGGTCCCCTGCTGTGCCACTCTGTGTGCCATCGAAGGACGTATAGTCAGCATAGCGCTCCAATTCGAGCGCACGATCTGCCTCCCAGTTAGTCAGTCGGAATGGACCCGTTCCGACTAACTTGGTCACAGGCTTATCTGTTGCTGCTTCAGCAATCACGCCCGGCATAATAACAGGATCCTGCGTGTAGGCAGGTGCTAGCGACTCCAGCGCATTGAATCGTGGGACGGGAAGATTGAGCACAACCGTGTCCGCGCCTTCGGCAGCCCAATTTGCGCCCTCGAAGACGCTTTTTCCTGTGAGAGAGTAAGTCTGCCATCGCTTAAGCGATGCGACGACATCCTTGGAGGTCAACGGCTCACCGTTGTGAAATTTGACGCCACTACGCAAGGTAAAGCGATACGTTCGGCCATCTTCGCTGACGCTCCAGCTTTGAGCAAGTCCGGGCTGGACGTTCATACTGGCATCAAGCGTAACCAATGTTTCGAATATGTTCCGAGCGAGAACGTTCGTTGTACTTACGGTAGTTACATGCGTGTCGAGACTTGGCGGCTGGGCACCAAAGGCTACGACCAGAGTATTTTCCTCCTCTGCGAAGCACGTGTTCGAAAACGTCAGTGAAGCCGCCGCGAGCGCCAACACCGATGCGCCGAGCAAGCTACGTCGTGTGAATTTAAATGCCATTGTAGTTCCTCTCTGTTTAGGTTTGTTTTGTATTGTTTTGGTTTAGGATGTGAGCTGGTTCACATTTCTTTTGGCATCGCCTGACCCCGACGCCTTAAGTTCAGGTTCACTCATGACCAGACGACAGGTGTTTGAGTTCAACTCCAGCTTGGTTCCAAACGGCTGGGAGAGTGCCGAAAAGTGCTCGAGGATGACAGATGCGGCCTCCCCTAAGGCAAGCCGCGGTCGTCCTCGGCGATGACGAGCTTCGCCCAGGCCCAGCGACACCGGGTGGATGATCAGGGAGACGAGATCATTACCTTCGAACTCGCAGACCGGTAACACGGTTTCCCAATATCTTGGATAAGCGGGGAAGCCGATGCGGTCATTATCAGTTCGCTTCTGGTAAAGGGCGCCTGGTGTATGACTGTCCTCTACTCGAAAAAGATCATACGAGTCCGCTGGCAGGCGCTGTACCAGCTCGTTCTGGCCAATAAAATTGCCGAGGCTATAGAAGATTGGCTTCCGCTTATAAATTTCGAGGCCTCGCAAAATGTGAGGACCGTGGCCCACGAAAACATCCGCACCTGCGTCGATGGCAGCATAGGCGAACTCTCTTATGAACTCGGCAGGATCCTCTTCCCTTTCGCCTTGCTCGTGTGCATGTATGCTCACCACGACTATGTCCGACATTCGTCGGGCCTCCTCGAGCCAGCGCAGGATTTCATCGAGATCTTGCTTGTTCGGGGTTTGTCGGTGCTTAGGGCAGTCAGCTGCCCGAAAATTCATGCCGTTGAATGGAAAAATATCGGCCGCACTCTCAAAGCCGAAGCCGAGATCGATGTCGAGGCGGCGCAGTTGCTCGATGCCTAAGTCAAAGGAGATTATCTTTATCTGCTCCAGCTGCGCAGGGAGGATCTCGTAAACGTTCTCGACACGAAGAGGGTTCAGACCCGGCCTACCCTGCATCGCACGCGTCCGCCTGGCGGCCTGCTGCCCACGAGCAAAGGTAGAGGCACAAGCTACCATGCCAAAAGTTGCAGATGGCGTTGTAAAATAGGAGACCTGCCTTGCTTCCTCGAGGTCTCGGCCGCAACCCGCATGACACAGTCTTCGGCGGTCGAGTTGATGCAAGACATACTCCAGCCCCGATATGCTGTAGTCCAAGCTGTGATTTGTTGCGGTTGCGAACAGGTCAAAACCCGCTTCAACTAGTTCATCCAGAACCCACGACGGCGCGCCGAAATGGGACCCGCCACTATCAAGCGCGGGATCTCCTTGGAAATCATTGGGTAATACTTCGAGGTTCGTGAACGCGGCATCAGCTTGGCGAATGATGTCAAATAGAGGTTTCACTTCCCGGTCGCTGTTGCTGAGAAGCCGCCGTTGGATGATGCTGTCGCCGGTCAGCGCTAACGTTGTCATGCGGCTTTCCGCCTCCCGAGATGATAGTTGTCGTAGAAATTGGTCGACCAGCAACGGTAGCCTCTGCGCTCCGTTCTAGGCCCAAACATGCGGTCAAATGGCCGATGCTGGTAAGTCAATCGGGCTCCAAATCTTCTCCAGCGTCATGTTCGCTTTGCCTTGCGTAATACTTTTGGCAGCACGTCGTCGGGTATCGGGCATTCGTAGGGATTACCGTCCATACGCGATCGGTACTCAGTCTTTGCGGCTTCGACCAGTGATCGTTCGTTCAAGAGATCGAGGGCCGTTGCGGCGAGGACCTTAGCTGCATACGTCATCCCCTTGTGAGCGGCGGGGAGCTTGCCTTGCGCCACCATCTGCCAACTATGAAAGGGTGTACCGACAGCGTAGCAGGCTCCCCAGAACTGCGCTGTTGGCACGACCCGGCTAACGTCAGCGACATCGGTTGAGCCCAGATCGAGCTGACGCTGGTTGCCAAGTGGGACTACACCCGTGTGCATTACCTTTGATAAGTCAACATCGAGCCCAAGTTGCACGAAGGAATCCGCGATTTCCTCCTCTGACAATGTTTCACGGATTCGTTCTCCGAAGTCGAAATCCGAAGCATCGAAATCCGGGCCTCCGGCGGCTTCCAGATTGCGCTGGAGTGCACGGTCGAGCACAGTATTTGGAAGCATAGCCGAAGTGGCGCGGTCAATTTCACATTCGACCGTCGTCTCAGTCATCAGCGCGGCGCCCTCGGCGATCTTTTTTACGCGCTCAAAGATGGCCCAGACTGCACCTATGTCGAGTGAGCGCACGAGATACAATACCGAAGCTTCGGCCTGGACCACGTTCGGCGAGATCCCCCCTGTACTAGTGATTGCGTAGTGCACGCGGGCAGTCTGCGGCATGTGCTCGCGCATGTAGTTGACGCCGACGTTCATCAATTCAACGGCGTCCAGAGCGCTACGACCGAGGTGCGGCGAGACGGCAGCGTGGCTCGCTTTGCCTGCGAAATGAAAATAGGCTTGCAAGTTGGCAAGCGTGTCGGAGACATTTACGGCATTAAAGGGACTGGGGTGCCAGCAGAGAGCGGTGTCAACATCGTCGAATGCACCTGCGCGAGCCATGAACGTCTTTCCAGAGCCGCCTTCCTCGGCCGGGCAGCCGTAGTAACGGATAGTGCCGGACCCATTATTGGCCCTCAGGTAATCTTTTACTGCGACCGCGGCCATTACGCCTGCCGTGCCAAGTAGGTGATGACCACAGCCATGGCCTTCCTTTGACGGGTCGATTGGCTGCATCTCGGTTGCACCGGCAACCTGGCTTAGGCCCGCAAGCGCGTCATACTCTCCAAGAATGGCAATGACGGGAGAGCCGGCGCCGTACTCGGCCGTGAAAGCAGTCGGAAGCGCGGCAATATTCCGCTCGATTCGAAAGCCTTCCTCCTCCAGCGCCTGCATCTGTGCCTTCGACGATTCGTGTTCCTGGAAACGTATCTCGGCGAGATCCCATATGTGGTCAGCGAGCGCTATGAACTTGTCCTTCTTAGCATCAACGTGAGCACAAACTGCTTCGATCACGAACTTGCCCCCCATTCGATTTCTGGGCCGACCTGGATGTACGACATCTGCAGGAACATAAGCCCCCCCAATCGCCCCCTATCTGCCCCCCTCCAAAAATGATAAAGAAGCTTAACGCTCATGTCTGCGAAGCGTAAAGCTACCTTTTGCTAGCTAATAGATAGAATGTTGCAGCGTCCTGTTATGCATAGGTGCGCATATTGCTAGGGTCGTGTATGCCCCACCGAATGCGGGGCGACAAAAGGTGGCCTGCTGCCGGTGTCGTGGACACCGAGATAAGGTGCTCCTCCTGAAACCGGAGAATATGTGCGGGCTTCTGTAATTAGCGGATAGCGATTCCAGTAAAGCGCGGACAGCGTCCCGCACAGACGACGAGCGGGGCTGCTAATGTGTAGGTCGGGCAAATTAGCCTGTGCCGACCAGCGCGGAACGGGATCCCCGCAATGCAGATCAGCTTCTCGCGAATGACGTGTCCGCCTCCCTGCATCCCAACTTTAGCCCGTCTTAGTCATGACGGGCATATGATGGGCTGACGGGTGTAGCTTAAGCAAATGATGGCGTAGGATTAGGTTGTCTAAGCCACTCCGGTCGACTGCATCTTGTTGCCCGTTTGCTTTTCCAACCGCTGGACGCAAGAAGATCACAGCCGCTTTTAACGGCGGACGCATCACAAGCGGCGTCTGCAACTGAATGACGGCTTGCCGGGCGATCCACGATCCGCGTGATCCGGGGCGGGTGAGGCATGGCCGATATCCTGCGCGGCCGCATCTTCGCTATCGCCCAGCGCCTCCGAGGATGCCAATGATCTCGACCGGCTACGCTTCGACCCGGCCTTCAAGCTCGCCTGCGGACGATTGCCCGACAGCGGGCTTGACCTGTGCTCGTAGCCGACCTGCTCTCGCTTGGAGAACCTGCCCCGACCTCAGGACCGTGATGCGCTTGGGTGGCGGGCTGGTCAACCTGTGGCCATCGATTTATGCCGCGCCGCGGGAAAACATTACGCGCGACATCCATGACAAGGTGGACGTCGTTCACGGCCATCAACAGCTTTCGTTGTTCAACGGCCACAATGACGAGTGCTTTTCTTTCCGTTCCACATCTACGACCCGATCTAAATCTACGACGCTCGCCCTCTCGCCACGAGCCTGCGTCCGGGAAAGACACTGACAGGCAAGGAGATCCGCGGCGACAGCCACTATGGCCGGGCGCACACGTCATGCAATGGTGTGAGAACAACAGAACAACAACGGCAGCGACTATCCGCTCGGGCTCGCCGGCGACAAGGTTCTCAAGCGTCTCGTTGAGAAGACCGCCGACGACATCCGCCCCTCGCCCTTGAACAGATTCCGGTGCTGCGCGGATATACAAATACCCGATCTGAGGCGAAGTCCTGCAAGGAGGAACACCGCGTCTGCGCCCGGATCGAGGCGACTACGATGGGCCTCGACATCCTTTTCGTCTCCACCAACATTTTTGAGGGCTCCGCTGAGCCATGTACTGCGCCCGCGGTCAGGCCGAGAACCAGATCAAGATGCACAAGAGCCTGCTTGCCTCCGACCGGCCCTCCTGCCGATTACTAATCGCCAACCAGGTCCGCCTTGTCCTCCACACCGCCGCTACTGGCCGCTACTAACGCTGCGCTAGGCCATGCCGCGCGAGATTGCAAGTGCAAAGCCGAGCCGCCACGGTCGGGCTGCGACTCACCAAGTTCGGCACCCGCATTACCGGAAACCGCCTCGCGCATCCGCTTCGCCTTCGACGCTACATGCCCCGGGGCCGAGCTCTTCCGCCACCTGCGGCCCGCCGCGCATGAACGCCGGGGCGACGATGCCAGCAGAGCCAAGAACCCTTTAACGTCAAACGCGTGCCGCCAAGTCCCAATCTTCCTACCCAAAGTCTACTCCACACCGTGAATAAGAGGGGTTAGTCACACTGGGGTTCACCGCGCGATATTACTTTGAAGATGCGTTCAAACGCCATCGCAGCCTGATTTCTTCTACGGAAACCGAAGCCGCGTAGGTCGCCGCGTTGCAGCACGGCAATAAGCTCACGAAGTTCCGACGAAAGAAGCTCCACTTCTTCTTTCCAATCGAGCTTAGGCACACAGCTTAACCAGATTCGGCCGATCTCAAAGTAAAGATTTTCAATGATTTCCCGCGCCCGAATGTTGGAAATCGCTGCTGCTAGTGCTTCTTCCGCGTCGCGATGTATCCTTCCAAGCAAATGGATATTATGGTTTGATTGTAATTGCTCTGACTCCTCAACCAATCTTTGCAGCGAGTGAATTGTAGACGCTGGTATCGGCAAATCAATGAACCTGTAAAGGTTCTCAGCCAAAACCATTCTAACTTCGTATATCTGGCTGAGTGTTCTTGCATCAACTTCGGTTACGGTTGTGTAGGAACCTTGAGACCGCACCAAGAGGTGCTCGAATTCTAGGCGCTGGAGCACCTTTCGGAGCGGCGTTCGACTGATCCCAAATTCGGCAGCTAATGTATTCTCCGACAACTTTGTCCCCGGGGAATACTCTAGCAGCGCTATGCGATTGCGCAAAATCGCATAGATTTCTGAGACTGAGTTGAACGACTGATCAGCATCAAAGATGTTCATTCCGGTCGCAGATCCCATAGTCGCGGCGTCCCCCTTAATCTTCGAGGGCCTACACCTCAGCGAGATTTCTCGGTAGTGTGGTCAGGAACACGGCGCCAGTTTCTTCAACCAGCACACAATCCGAAAGGAAGTTGTCGTTCCCAGCATCATCCGTAATCCATGTGAGCAGGTGGAATACCATCCCTTGCTTTATCGGGACAGTACTAGCGCCGTGCAAACTGTTTACACCCGGACCGCCTGTCCAGGTTGGTGGAAACGACACCCCTACCGTATAGCCGCAATGCTGAAGCCGCGCAGACACGTTTGACGCATTAAGATGAGCTTGCCAAGCTGCATGCACATCAGAAGCCAGAGCACCAGGCTTCAGGGCGTTCAAGGCCTTCTGGTGTGCTTGGTTGCTGATTTCTGCGAGCTTTTTTGCCGCCGCAGGAGCCGGTCCAACATAGCCTGTTCGCGCCATTGGCGCGTGGTACCGGTTAATGCAGCCAGAGAGCTCCAGAAGGAAAGAGTCGCCGGTCTTCAGTTTACGGGACGTCCAGGTGGTGTGAGGCTCGCAGATTCTTTCGACCGACCTGATGAAGGGCGGGAACCCCGGAGACTGTCCACCGGCAGAAATCATGGCGTTGTAGACTTCGGCAGCAACGGTGTTCTCAGCAACACCGTTGCCCGCTGCGGCGATGCCTGCGGAGACCATAGCGTCGGAAATCCGTGCTGCCTGTTTGGTTTGCTCAATTTCGAAAGGAGATTTCACGAGACGCATTTCTTCGACGATGCCCGAAGAGTCCACAAAATTGGCGTCAGGGAGAGTTGCACAGATCGGTGTTTCGATTGCAACGTTCCAGGCACTGTTCCTTTGGAACGCTACGCGCGCGCTCGTGCCAGCCATCTTGACCAAGTGCGATGCTATTGCCGCCGCGACGTCGTCATTGTCTCCATATCCGACAAAATCTACGTTCGTGGCCTGGCGCACGATCGTAGGCGTTTCAATACGTCTTGCGAAGAGCACCGGCTTGCCCTCCATCGGGACCAGGAGGGCGTGCAGGCAGAAATATCCTTCGTAGTCGAGCCCAGCGAGATAGTAAATGTTCTCGGGACTGGTGAAAATCGCCACGTCGACGCCGCGTTGTTGGCACGTCTCCCTGACCCTCTCGAGACGACGTTCGCGCTCGACTTCGGCTTTATTGATAATCTGCTCCATCTGAGTTTCCTTTCAAGCAGTAGATGAAAGTGATCGAAGTTGTTCTATCTTTGCTAAAGGTGGCGGGCAGCCTGTCTGGCCTAGCAGGCGAGAAATCTTCGTGAGAGATCTACGGTGACGGGTTCTTGAAGCGGGCACTGCGTCGGTTCAAATGACCAACGATCGCCATCAGGATTATCGCCATTACAATCAAGAGAGTGGCCACTGCCGTAATGGTGGGATTGAAACTTTCCCTGACACCGCTCCACATTCTGATGGGCACCGTGTGTTGTGGCGGCGTAGCGAGGAATAGGGTCACGACGATCTCGTCCCAGGACCAGACAAACGCGAAGATCGCGCCTGAAATGACACCGGGCGAGATAAGCGGCAGTGTGACCTCGTAGAAGGCACGTGACGGCGATGCCCCATGAACTGCCGCGGCTCGCAGCAGTGTTTGATTGAACCCTTTCAAAGTGGCTGAGACAGTTATCACGACGAACGGGGCGCCAAGGGCGGCATGAGCCAAAATCAGGCTCCAGAACGTGCCGACGAGCTTAAGTTTAGCGAATACATAGAAGAGCCCGAGGCCGGACACGATCGCCGGGACGACGAGCGGCGATACGAGCACTGCGAACACAACATTTCTATATCGCCAAGTGCTCTGGCTCAGTCCCAACGCCGCCAGAGTTCCTAGCACGGTGGCCAGCACCGTTGAAGAAATACCAACTATAAAGCTGTTCAAGATCCCGCGTTGCCACATAGTCGATGTTGATGAACCACCGAAGATCTCCGCGTACCATCGAAGGGAGAATCCCGGCATTGGATAGGTAAAGTAGGGGGCGGAGTTGAACGATAGCGGTATGATGACGATGATCGGCAGAATTAGGAACAACAGTACAAGCCCACCGACGAGCGCAAGGGCAGTCTTGGGTAATACGGAAGCTGGCCTGGTGAGCATTAGCATCGGCGTTGTCATTGTCCTGCCTCCTGCGTGTAGGTGGTCGTTCTAAGTCTAGCGAACAAAAGAATGACCGCTCCGACGACCACAAGGAGGAGTACGCTCAGGGCAGCAGCAAGGCCCCAGTTGCCAAAGTTGCTCGCGTTTTGGGCGATGTAATAGCTCAGCATCTGATCAGCGGGTCCACCAAGAAGTGCGGGTGTGATGTAGAACCCCAGAGTGACGATAAACACGAGCAATATACCGGCCCCCAAGCCCGGAAAGCTAAGTGGAAGATAGACCTCCCAGAACGACCGAAGTGGGGGAGCGCCAAGCGTAGCCGCCGCATTCAGGTAGGTACTCGGGATCTTCAGCATCACGCTGTACAAAGGAAGGACCATGAACGGCAGCATCACATGAGTCATCGCGACGTACACTGCGAACCGGTTATAAATTAGCTCTAGTGGCTCGGACCAAAGACCGAGAAACATACCAACGTCGTTAATCAGGCCGTGCTTTTGCAGAAGCACAAACCAAGCCGTCGTTCGGACAAGCAGAGACGTCCAGAACGGCAACAACACAAGTAAGATCAACTTAATCCGCAATGCTTCGGATGAATTCGCAAGAAAATAGGATAGAGGATAACCAAGAATAACGCAGGCTGAAGTGACCACAAAAGTCATCCATAATGTGCGGGCGAGGACATCGAAATAAAAACCACGACCATCTGACGTTGTTTCAGTGGCAGACATTCCGAGCGCTGTTCTGAAATAAAACAGTGAGTACTGGCTTGAGGCGTCCCGAAGCGCGAGCCAATACCGGTTCTCTTTCCAGCGTCGATCGATCTGGATCAATCCTTCCATGCCATTGACGATTGGAGTACCGGAGATCTTTTGCCCGGTCTTCATTAGAAGGGATTGAAAACCGGGGATTGCATAGTTCAGTCGGCTACCCGCTTGGCCCAGGGTTCTATTGCCCGCGGCCTCCTTGACATCGCTAGCCAGGGCGGCGAACACCTCATCCCTCGGCAGACCATTCCCATCCCAATGCTGAATGAGGCTTGCTGTGTTCGGAAGCACGTTCGAGACTTCGGGGTCTTCAATACTTCTGATCAACATCAAGACGATTGGGAGAGCAAAGATCAGGGTGATGTAGAAGAAGAGAGGAGCGACGAGCATACCTCGCCGCACCTCTTTTAACCTCAACTCGCGACGGTAACCGTAGGCGGCCGAATCATCGAGAGCTTTGGATATAACTTTGGCAGTGATGGTCATCGGATACTCCGGCAATTCCAAGCTCTTCCTGGCCAAAATGCGCGGCCGCCTACAATTTGCGACATTATTGCTGAGCCACCCAGTTGTTGAACCGCTCCGTCAGATCTTCCTGGTGATCAACCCAGAACTGGACATCCATTGGAAAGCCGTTCTTCAAGTTTTCGGGACTTGTTGGAAGTTCGGGATTGAGTTCCGCGGGAATGAGCTTGCCCGCGGCCAGGACCGCAGGTCCGTTAGCCACTCGTTTGGTAACTTCGGCGATCAGCTCCGGTTTGGTGGCATACTCCAGGAACTTGTAAGCGTTGTCGACGTTGGGCGCGCCCTTGGGCATGATCCACATTGACGTCTCCCAACGGAACTGATTCCAAACGGTCTTGATTTGCTTTTGACCCTCACCGTGAGCAGCACTGTACAAGCGGCCGTTCCAGCCGACCGTCATTGCAACTTCCTTGTCTGCGAGAAGCTGGACGGATTGTGCGCCGGTCTCCCACCACACGATATTTGGCTTGAGTTTCGAGAGGCTTGCGAACGCGCGATCGACACCTTCCGGTGTGCTCAGCACTTCGTAAACCTTGTCCATGGGGACCCCGTCTGCCAACAACGCAAACTCAAGAGTTCCGTTGGGAGACTTCCGCATCGCGCGTTTGCCTGGCCATTTTTCCACATTCCAGAAGTCAGCCCAGGATGCTGGGCCAGGCTCCGCCACCTGATTTGTGTCGTAAGCAAAATTGACGGAGTAGATAACATCGGGAATTCCACACTCGATCAGGCTTCCGGGAACGAAGTCATTTTGCGTCAGCTTCAGGCGCCCGAGATCGAAACGTTCCAGAAAATCCTGCTGGCAGCCGATTGCGGCAATCACGGACTCACTCTCGGCCAGCTGCCAATTGTAGGTGCCGGTGGTAGCCATGGCGCGAATTTTTCCGACGTCACCAGAGAAAGCGTCCGCGAGAACATTGATCCCCGTCTCCTTGGTGAAGGGCTCGTAAACCTCTTTTCGCAGAGCTTCTTCGAATGTACCGCCATATGTCGCGATAGTAAGATCGTCGGCTCTCGCGGCTACGGTAGACGCAACCAGCAAACCGGCCAATGCGGCTGCCGAGTATAGGTTGTTTGAGATACTGCGCATGCACTTCCCCCTCTTCTTCCTTGGTTGTCAACACACAATCTGCACCACTAAGGGCGCGCGCCGCCCTCGAGCGATCAGACGAACGCTCGGTGGTGGATTTGTTGATGTACGTCCTATTGCTATGCTCGCAGCACTCTGCAGTCCTGCGACCTCCATCCAACGAACAGATCCTGGCCAACCCGGTACTCAGGAGCGCCATGAGTTCTTGGTATCTTCACGAGAAATTCCTCATTTCCCGCCACGTCCAGCCGGAGCCGGGTCTGGTCTCCGAGTTCGATGACTTCGTTCACGCGCCCCCGGTACCTGTTCCGGTAGCCTTCTCCGGGAGAAACCACGACCCGCTCGGGGCGTATCACCAGGACGACGCTTACTTCGGGTGACAAGTGGTGCGGGCTAAGGCCTTCGCCCCGCGAGCCATCATGAAGCTCAACGTTGCAATTGTTGCCTTGTGAATGAATAACCTTTGCACCCAATTTGTTGTTTTCTCCAACGAACGAAGCAACGAAAGCAGTGTCAGGCGCGTCATAGAGCTGCATGGGGGAAGCAATTTGCTGGATCTTTCCCTCGTTGAACACCGCAACGCGATCCGCCATCGTGAGAGCTTCACTTTGATCGTGTGTGACGAAGACCATTGTCACACCGAGGCGCCTATGTATCTGGCGCAGCTCGAGCTGCATTTGCTCCCTCAGCCTCTTGTCCAAGGCACCGAGCGGTTCATCAAAGAGGATTACTAGTGGTTCGAACACGAGCGCGCGCGCAAGCGCAATACGCTGCTGTTGCCCGCCCGAAAGCTGATCAGGCTTCCGCGTTCCCATACCGGGGTCACCAAGATCGACCATTTCGAGTGCTGATTGCCCGAGCCGGCACGCATCTTTCCTGGATATTCCCTGCATGCGAAGCGGGAAAATTATGTTCTCCATGACCGTCATATGTGGAAACAGGGAGTAATTTTGAAATACCATGCCAAATTTTCGCTTGTGCGTTGGTATATCCTGTAGCGACTTTCCCGCCAGCGTTATGCTGCCGCTGGATGGATGCTCGAAGCCCGCCAACATTCCGAGCGTTGTGCTTTTTCCTGAGCCGGACGGGCCAAGTAGCGCGAGAAACTCGCCTTTGTATATGTCCAGGCACAAGTCGCAAACGACAAAAGTCTTCCCATCGTAGGTTTTGTTGACCTTATGAAACTTTATAAGCGGGTCTTGATCGTGATTAGGCATGCAGTTCCCCTGCGTCAGCTAGAGCTGCGCGTCGATCTGTTCTCAGATCTTTTTTGTCTTCTGCGGCAATGGCATTTCACGCCTGCCACGCTGATATTCTTACCATCAATTGCGCTTGTGTACAAGTAAGTTCGCCTCCATTGGCCTGCTTTTTTGGTCGGCCGCCCCGCTTACTGTCTCGCGCGGAAAACGGGGCGAATTTACCTTTTTGCGTCCAGTTTCACTGCCTTTCACGCTGACATAAAGCCGATTGGGCGTAGGAAAGCGGCCACGCATCGATCATCCCGTGTGATGCTAGCCGCCATGTCGCCACCTTGGATACAAGTCATCCCTCGTCCAATCCAGCGGTTAGCGAGCAGAGCTTACGGTAGGTCTTCTACGCCGCAATGCGGCTACCGATGACGCCGAACTCGGGACTCCGTGACGGAGGAAAGGGACCATGCGAGGCAGCATCTTACGCGACTTGGTTGAGATGCTCTGCAATAAAGCCAGTCAGGGAGACAGCAAACGTGGTCGGGATGCATAGATCGAACTCCTCCATTCCAACTCTATCAATCAGCACGCTAACGTGGTGGATCGCAGTTTGGGCGAAGGTCCCGATTGGGAAGCCGGCCTCCGACAAATCAAGCGCGACCATGCGACTAAGCAAGCTCGCTGCACCACGCCCGTTTAGCCGCAAGCAAACTCGCGAATGCGAAAGATCCAGCGTCACAATTTCGTCAACTGCTTCAAAGTTCATCGCCGTGTCCGATCGGACGAGAACTCGATCAGGCGCGATGCGCCATACACTCGTCAGCCCTCGGCGAAACGATGAGCGGCAGTCGCTCGGGAGCGAAAGGGCTTGCTTCCGCAGAATACCGTCAGCGAGAATGTCAAAATCTTCCCACCCGGCAAGCTGGGTCAAGGTCCCCAACTCCACTTCACGGATCGTCACGGGAAGTCCGTCAGAGGTAGTGCCACGCACTGGTGACTGATGCTTCTTAGCCATTCTGATGATGTCCTTCCGGATCGAAGAAATGATGCGAAACGACTTTTGCCTGCCACGTTTCATTGCCGACAAAGTCTACCACTTGAATTGTTTCACCGAACCTCTGAGGACCCCGCGCCAGAAGTGCCAACGCGATATTCTTTTTCAGCGCCGGCGAGTAGGTTACAGCAGACACCCACCCTTCGCCGTGTCCTTTTGTGGGAGCATTCATTGCGAACAGAAGTGAGCCCGCCCGCGCACTGGAGTCTCCGATGATTTCCAGCCCCACCAAAGAAGGCCGTGATGGATCTTCGAGTACCGGACGCTTTCGAAGTACGGAGCCGACAAATTGCTTCTTGGTGGACGCGAAGCCCTCTAAGCCGAGATCCTTCAGGGTTGTGCGCCCATCGATTTCCGACCCGGCTATGTGTCCCTTTTCAATGCGAAGGGCGCCCATGGCTTCAAGACCGTAGGGCCTGAGATTGTATGGAACGCCAGCCGCAATAAGGGCTTCCCAGATCTCGCGGCCACGTTTGGCTGGAATAAAGAGCTCATAGGCAAGTTCACCTGAGAAGCTCATCCGGTGCAAGCGGCAAGCCACTTCAGCAATCGTGACATGAGTAAAGTGGTTGCTTGGTAGGACCTCGTTGCTTAGATCTACACCTGCGAGGGCGGCTAACACACCCCGAGATTTCGGGCCGGCAATTGCGATAGCAGCCCATTGGTCTGTGACGGAGGTCACATGGACCCTGAGGTCCCTCCATGCGGTCTGGAGGAGGTGCTCCGCGTTCGCTAGCACCTTGGCGGCGTTTGCCGTCGTTGTGGACATGAAGTAATCGTTCTCGCCCAGGCGCGCCGTCGCGCCATCGTCGAAAACGAACCCATCTTCGCGCAGCATTATGCCATATCTCAACTTGCCGGTAGGAAGCGTTTTGAAGCCATTCACATAAACGCGGTTGAGGAATTCCGCGGCGTCCGGCCCCTGCACTGCGATCTTGCCAAGCGTGGAGATATCGACGATGCCGACATGCTTGCGCACGTGGGACGCTTCGCGAATATAGGCCTCGTTGATACCCTCACCCGAGGCCGGGTAGTACCATGGACGAAGCCACAGGCCTGCATCGATCATCTCCGCGCCATTCTCTTCATGCCAACCGTGGATCGTTGAAAGCCTGATCGCTCGTAGATGACGATCCCGATCATGACCAACCAAGGTACCTAGCGCCACCGGCGTATAGGGCGGTCGGAATGTTGTCGTGCCGACGGAGGGGATGTCCATGCCGCGCAGGGTTGACATGCGGGCAAGAGCATTGAGGTTCGACGTCTTCCCCTGATCGGTTGCCATGCCTGATGTTGTATAGCGCTTGAGATGTTCGACCGAGACGTATCCTTCAAGATGGGCTTGATCGATATCGGCCAGCTTCACGTCGTGCTGAAAATCCACAAATGCTTTACCGGGAGTGCTGCCATCTGCCTTGGTGATGACTGTCACCGGCGCAAGATTGCGGCCCCAGAAGTCAGCGTGGCCAAGTAGAGCGGGTTCTTTCCCGATGCCTCCACCAGCTTTGTGGCCCTGCAAGAGAGAATCTTTGAGCGATGGGGACCCGACGAGCGAGCCGACACATGTGAATGCCCCTCTTTCCGCTGGCGGTAGAAACGTGTCCAGTTGCCTGTCATATTGCGGCTTGCCAAAGCGCTGACTCCAAAGGTGCAGCGTCGGAGTCCAACCACCAGATACGGTGACAAGATCGCAATCAATCCGCAGGCTCCTTCCCACCGCTTTACCCTCGGGCGTAACGTAAACGACGTATGCAGCCTTTACGCATTTGCCACCCACCACCTTCAGGACCGCATGTCCGGGCCGCAGGTCAATTCCCGCCTTTCTCGCATTCTCCCCGAGTTGGGCCGGGACCTCGCGGCGCAGGTCGCAGATTGTTACCCTCGCCCCCGAGTTTGCGAGTTCGATGGCTGCGGTATATGCGCTGTCATTGTTCGTAGCCACCACGATCCGTTCGCCGGCAAGAACAGCATATCGATTCAGATAAGTACGAACAGCTGAGGTGAGCATAACCCCGGACACATCATTGTCGGCGAAAACCATGGGTCGTTCTATCGCTCCGGTCGCTAGGATAGCCCGTTTGGTTCGCACCACCCAGTAGCGCTGCCGCGGTTTTCCCTTCTCGGGCGCGCGAATATGGTCCTGCACACGCTCCACGAGGCCGAACACCTCACAGTCATACGCTCCGAAAGCCGTGGTACGCCTCAGAACACGAACGTTCGGAAGATCTGAAAGCTCCGCAGCGGCCTGGGCGAGCCAGACATCGGAGGGCCCGCCCGCCGGTTCGCTGAGAAGCGATCCGCCAAGGTCACGGTCCTGCTCGACGAGTATGACGTTGTCGCCCCTGCGGCCAGCCGCGAGAGCTGCAGCGATCCCCGCGGGGCCTGCCCCTACAATCAAGACATCACAGAAGGCGTTGATCTTCTCGTAGTGGTCGGGATCACGAAGCGTTGTTCCCCGTCCCATGCCGGCCGCCTTACGGATGAACCGCTCCCAAAACATCCAGAACTTCGTCCCGCCGAAGGGACCGATGAAGGTCTTGTAGTAAAAGCCGGCGCCGAAGAAACGGGACATTAGCCCGTTGACCGCGCCAGCATCGAATTGGAGACTTGGCCACGCGTTCTGAGGTGTCGAAGTCAATCCGTCGAAGACTTCCACCATTGTGGCTTGTGCATTGGGTTCGTGGCGATCACCCTCACGAAGATGGACAAGGGCGTTAGTCTCTTCGACACCAGCTGCAACGAGACCACGCGGCCTATGATATTTGAAGCTGCGCCCGACGATCTGCTGACCGCCAGCGAGCAAAGCGGATCCTAAAGTGTCTCCGAGATGTGCCGAAAATGACCGCTGGTCAAACTGGACGGTGACGCTAAGAGAGCGATCGATCCGTCCTCCGGTTGTAAGTCGCCGGGCCGTCATACCGTCACCTCACGCGCAAGGAAGGAGCCAAACATCTCGTGTGTCAGTGTATCGCGTTCAACGACGATCCACTGCCTGCATCCGGCGACGTGGTGCCAATATTCTTTGTGCCGACCGCGTGGATTCTCACGAATGAACACATATTCATGCCAGACCTTGGGATCCGTCTCACTGATATCAGGGCGGCGAACGGTTGCATCTTCGCCGTATGTAAACTCAGTTTCATCCCGCAGCCCGCAAACTGGGCAATAAATTCTCAGCATGTTTGAACCTCATTGGGCCTTCGGATACGGGCCGGCGCCCGTCTCGTCGATCTGATAGCCACGCTCGAAGCGGCTCAGCGTAAACTCAGCGCTGTCCGGATGTGGTTCTCCCTTGGCGATGGTCCAGGCAAAGCAATATCCTGAGGCAGGTGTCGCTTTGAAGCCACCGTAGTTCCAGCCACCGTTCAGCCAGAGGCCCTCGATGGGCATTTTGCCGATGATGGGAGAACCGTCCATCGTCATATCCACTGCACCGGCCCAGTGGCGCAGCAAACGCAGACGCGACAGCGACGGCATGAGGGCTATGGCGCTTTGGAGCGTGTGTTCGACGATGGGCAGTCCACCGCGTTGCGCATAGGAGTTAAACCCGTCGAGATCACCGCCGAGTACCAGGCCGCCCTTATCGGACTGGCTGATATAGAAATGCGCGCCCCCGTAGATGATCACATGGTCAACGAGCGGTTTCAGTGGCTCTGTGACAAAGGCTTGGAGCAGGTGGGTTTCGATGGGCAGGCGCAATCCTGCCTTGCTGGCCAAATGGCTGGTATGGCCGGCAACTGCAAGGGCCACCTTATTTGCGCGGATCGGCCCGCGTGTGGTTTCGACCCCAACGATTTTGTCCGTTTCCCAGATATATCCGAGCACCTCACATTGCTGGATAATGTCGACGCCTTGTTTGTCGGCCCCGCGCGCGTACCCCCATGCGACCGCGTCATGACGCGCTGTGCCAGCTCGGCTTTGTAGGAATGCACCATAAATCGGAAACCGCGCGCTTGCGGAGTAGTCCAGGAAAGGAAGCCGCTTCTTTATTTCTGCGCGATCGAAAAATTCTGCATCAATACCGTTTGCCCGCATCACATTTGCGCGGCGCCGTAGGGCATCCCCCTGTCCCGGCGAATGGAAAACATAGTAGTAGCCACGCTGCGACAACATGACATTGTAGTTCAGATCTTGACTAAGATTCTCCCACATCTGCACCGATCGCTCGTAGAACTCAGTGTTGCCGGGCATCATGTAGTTTGAGCGTACGATGGTGGTGTTGCGGCCAGTATTGCCGCCACCGAGCCAACCCTTTTCCAGGACAGCAACGTTGCGAATCCCATGCTCCTTAGCCAAATAGTAGGCGGTGGCAAGTCCGTGACCACCGCCACCCACGATCACGACGTCGTAACTTGGCTTCGGCGCCGGATCGCGCCAGGCACGCGGCCAATGCTTGTTCCCCAACAATCCATGGCGTAGGATGGAAAGGGCGGAATAGTGGCTCATGTAAACTCCTCGCAAAAATCGAACTCTTGTCGGCTTCAAGAGCATTCGCCGTAGCTTCAGACGCGGTTGCGATCGTTGCGACACGATACCGTCGAACAATTCAGCAGTTGCAGTGGAGCAGAAGGCAGCTCTTGCTATCCATTACCCGCCGTACGAGGGTTCCAGAACCGAGACCAGTTTGCCACAGAGCCGACGTTGTCACGAAGATCGGTTCAATGAAATTGATGGCCCCACCCGCGTTGTCAGCATCTCAAAGTAGCGCCTGGTCTGTGCAGTGAGCTCACTACAGCTCATCCCCTTGAGCTGGGCTGGATTTCAAAAGTTTGGATGCTCCTCCCAAAGCCTAGTTTTCGAGATGATAAGATGGCGCCGTGCGTGGCGTAAAGCTAAATTTCGCTCACCAAATGCAACTAATGTACAGCACTTTGCTCCCTCGAAATAGACAAATTGCGTGAAGCTGACATTGACGATTCCGACAGACCGCTATTTGCAATGATGGTGGGGATGGGCGAAGCCAGTGCGGTGCCTGCAGAGAAGCTGCAGGTCTCGAAGGGGACAATTCAGAAACGCCTCGATCGCTCGTACTCACTGGCGTGGTTCGTCGATGACTGCCTCTATTGGCGGACGCGCGCGGCCGATCTCGCTTGTGTTGCGACAGACACACGGAGCATGCTGCGGTAACCTTCAGCCCAGTTCAGCCTGGTGGCGCGAGCAGCAACCTAACCGATAGGATGGCAAGCACCTCCATGAGCAGTTGGCAGACGAGGAATGCCATGTCTCTACAGGCAGCGATGCAACCTTAACCGCGGCAAAAATGGGATCACGTCCTTCTAGAACGATGTAGACATCGTCGGTCAAGCCTGAACTCTCAAAAAGACTACTGCGGCGCTGCGGCCTCCTCCAGAGCTCCAGAGACGACACGCCGTGTTTCTGTGCTCTCTCGCCCCATCGGCTAATCCCTACACCTGGTCTCGCCACTTCCCCACGGTCTTTCATCGGTACCTTACCGCCTACGGGGTGCCGTGGCTGAAGCCTTCGGTCGCTGTAGCTCAGCTCGAACGGCTGCGTCCTCTTGGCGCTGCCATGAAGAAATTTGCCCGTAGAGTTCACTATATGGCGGCGACAACAATATGCCACTGTGGGACTTAGTGCCTAGCACCTAATGCGGCACCGTCAGTTGTTCCCCGCCCAGATTCTCGGTCGACGGTGACCCCATGGTCTTGCCTCCCCTAGATCCCGTGCCACACGCACCAGCGTTGCCTCATCCCCAAAACGGCCGACGATCTGAATGCCGATCGGTAGTTCGGCAGCGCTTTCTGCTAAGGGCAAACTGACCGAAGGTTGGCCAGTCACATTGAATACGCCGAGGTGAGCACCTTCCTGATATTCGGCTTGCATAAATTCTTCTACCGAGGTTGTCTCATTGGTCAGAGTGTCATTTCCGCCATGCGGCCGGGCAGCAATGGACATCACTGGAGTCAAGAGTATGTCGAAGGCATTGATTGCCTCGCCCACGTTGAGCCGCATCCGGCGGATGGCGTCGTGTACTTCGGTCGAGCGCGAGAGTGGCTGCTTCTGGGCACGTTGATAGAGTTTCAGATTAACCGGCTCCACGGTGTCTGCACTGATGGGGCGCCCCAACACGCCCGCTGCTATTTCAAGTGATCTAGCGCCGAGATCTGACACGCCGAGCATGATTTCAATTAGTTCTTCGAACTTATATGGCGGTTCAATCTCGGTGACAGCATGTCCCATTTCTTCGAGAAGTGACGCGGTCATCTCGACTGCCTGTAAGATTTCCGGCTCGAGATCTACGGGCCCCCACTTTGTCATGGCAAGCCCAACCCGGAGCTTGCCCGTGGGCCGTGAAAGTTCCTCTATGTAGGGGCGGCCGGGCTGGACGATGACGAACGGATCACCGACTTCGGAACCTGAAAAAGCATCCAGCGCCGCCGCCATGTCGCGTACCGTTCGACATAGAACAAATTCCCTACTTAAACCAAACCATCCGTCCTGACGGTCCGGGCCCCCGGAGATGCGTCCACGGGAGGGGTTCAGCCCAACAAGGCCGCACCAAGCCGCTGGTTGTCGAATTGAGCCGCCACCGTCGCTGGCATGCGCAATTGGAGTAATACCTGCCGCCACTGACGCTGCCGCCCCTCCAGATGACCCGCTTGCAGAACGATTCAGATTCCACGGATTGCAAGTGATTCCGTTCAGAATTGTCTCGGTCATTCCGGACATACCAAATTCAGGCGTTGCTGTTCTTCCGACAGTCCGTAGCCCGGCTTCCCGAGCCCGTCTGTAGAAATGGCTTTCACGGGTGGGGCGATAGCCCCTGAATAGTCTACTTCCTTGTTCCTGTAGGCGACCAGCTTCCGCCGATCCGATGTCCTTCCGCAGGAAGGGAACGCCTGCAAACAATCCATTGTCCACGCCAGCTATGGTCTCAGCATCTTCGTAAAACTCAATGACGGCGTTGATGCGCGGATTGACCAGGTCATGAGCTTCCCTCGCCAAGGACGTCAGTTCTACAGCAGTCACCTCTCCGGCCCTCACGAGAGAGGCCAGACCTGTCGCATCATAGTTGACATATTCATCTAAGCGCATCGCGACCATCCCTTCTTAGTTTGGTTGGCGTGCTTTCCCGCCCAAATGACGGGTATTGATTAGCGCTGTTACCGCTCTGCCAGCCAGCACGCGGACATGTGGTGAGGCCCGACTTCGATGGCCGGCGGCTCCTCCACCTTGCAGCGGTCGAAGGCAAGGGGGCAACGCGGATGGAAACGACACCCGTTCGGCAAGCGCGCGGCGCTTGGAACCTCGCCCTGCAATGCCGGAACCCCCGGGCGAGCTGCGCCGCCAATCTGAGGCGTGGCGTTTAATAGAGCGACTGTATAGGGATGCCGAGGTTTGAACGTGATGTCATCGGCGCTGCCGATCTCGACCAGCTTTCCAAGATAAAGGACAGCAATCCTGTCAGCGATCAACCATGCGAGCGGCAAGTCGTGGGTAATGAACAGCAGCGCCATGTTGTGTCTGTCGCGCAGGTCAACAAGGACTTGAAGAATTTGTGCCCGTATCGAAACATCGAGCATGGACACGGGCTCGTCGGCGACAATAAGCTCCGGTTTTACGGCAAGCGCTCCGGCAATTACGACGCGCTGTCGCTGCCCGCCAGATAGCTCATGTGGAAAACGGGCGAAGAAATCACCGGGAGGATTAAGCCCGGCGGCCGCAAGCGCTTCGCTAACCCGCTCTGAAAGTTGAGCATCGTTGTCTACCAGCCGCAATGAGCGCAGCGGTTCCGCCACGATGTCGAACGTCGTGTGCCGCGGATTGAGCGCCTGATAGGCGTCCTGGAAGATCATTTGCACGTGATGCCGATAAGAGCGTAGGGCCGAGGAGCTTCTTTGCGAGGTCATGTCGCGGCCCTCGAACAGCAATCTGCCGCCTGTTGGCTGCGAAAGTTTGGTGATGACGCGGCCCACCGTCGACTTGCCGCTTCCCGATTCCCCAACCAGAGCGACGATCTCGCCACGCCCGACGTTGAGGTCAAGCCCGTCCACGGCGCGCACGGCGCCGCAAGGCCTACCCAGCATGCGATCGAAGAGCCCACCCTGAATCGGGAAGTGGACCTGCAGGTTCTCCAGACGCAGGATATCCGAGGAGTCACGCATGAACCGTAACCATGTTTTCTTGCAACGGCGGGTGAAGATGACAGGCGACCCGTCCATGCCCAAACCGACCAAGTCGAGGGACTTCAGTTGTGCAAACCGACATGGTCGACGGGCAGCGTGGATGGAACGCGCAGCCCGACGGTCGATTGACCAAGTTGGGGGGATCACCGGGAATTGGCCGTATCATCTTTTTGCCGTTCGCAGGGTTCGGGATCGAGGCGATCAGAAGTTTGGTGTATGGGTGCTTAGGCTCGGCGAAGATTTCGGCGACAGTGCCGTCCTCGACGACCCGGCCGGAGTACATGATCATCACGCGATCACAAGATTCAGCCACCACAGAGAGATCGTGGGTGATCAAAATAAGGGCAAGGTTAAGCTGGGATCGCAGATCCCGTAGCAGCTTCAGGATCTGAGCCTGTGTAATGACGTCGAGCGCCGTGGTGGGCTCGTCACCTACAATGATGGAGGGGCGACATGCGAGCGCCATGGCAATCATCACCCTCTGACGCATGCCGCCCGACAACTCGTGGGGATAGGCTACGCCGCGATCCGCCGGAATACCGACGAGTTCGAGCAGCTCAATTGCCCGCGCCGTCGCCTCGCCACGCGTCATCCCGAGCTTCAGAATGCACGGCTCAGCGATTTGCTTGGTAATGCGGTGAACGGGATTAAGCGCATTCATCGCGCCCTGAAAGACAACGGACGTCTCGCTCCAGCGATGCGGCCGCATGGCGGCATCGTCATCGATAGGCAGTCGCTGTCCCCGATAGTGTACTTGGCCGCCGCTGACTCGCGCGTTGGGGGATAAGAGACCCGCAATTGCCATTGCCGTCGTAGTCTTCCCACTCCCCGATTCACCGACAAGGGCGACTGCCTCACCGGTTCGAAGTTCGAAGCTTACGCCATCGATCGCTCTCAATGGATCGCCCTTGAGTCCATAGTCGACAGAGAGCCCGTCGACTCTGAGAAGCGGTTCCTTGTCTGGGAACGAGTTTGTCATGGGATCGCCCTGCGCCGTGGATTGAATGTGTCGTCGAGGGCATTACCGATCAGGACAAAACTAAGCGATACCATGAGCGCACATACTCCAGGAGCGCCAAGATACCACCAGGCTCCAGCACTGGCCGCTCCGGCGCGTTGGGCGAGTGAAAGCAAAGTGCCCCATGAAGGCTGCAACGGATCGCCGAGTCCGAGGAATGAGAGTGAAGTCTCGATATAGATCGCACCCGCGACGACTAGAGCTCCGTTGGCTGCAATTTGCGGCACGAGATTGGGAAGGATGTGGCGCACCATAATGCTAAGATTGCTGCTGCCCACCACCCGTGCACGATCAATAAACGTTCGTTCCTTAATTGATAGCGTTTGGCTGCGAACGATGCGTGCGACGAATGACCAGCTTGTCATCCCGATAACGGTAATAATTACAAAAAGAGAAAGACGGAAACCGAGAATATATCCACTGCGCCCCATCACCTCGAGAACCACGGGCGTGATGATCAGCGCCAGTACAAATGATGGCATAACAAAAAAGAAATCTGTGATGCGCATCAACCAAGTGTCAACCCAACCGCCAAAGTAACCTGAGGCCATGCCAACCGTACTGCCGACGACGAGGCTAATCACTGTCGCCAGCAGCGCGATTGTGAGTGATATCCGCGCACCATGAACGATTAGATTGAGCACGTCCCGCCCAACCTCGTCGGTTCCCAGCAGATGCTGGCCTGATGGTGGCGCCAAGAAGTCGCCAGTTGCATTGATCGCAGTCTGGAGCGGCCCTACCAGCATGTTAGGCATCGCTGCCACAATAAGAAAGAACACCAAACATACGAGACCTACTTGAGCGCCGCGATCCCTAAGAAATTGTCCCAGAAAACGTTTTACCGCTCGCGTCCGGCCTCGTGGGGGATATTTGACAATATTTTCCGTCATTACCGAACTCTCGGATCAAGGATGCCGTAGGCTAGATCGGCCAAGAGGTTTGCAGCAACGATCGACGCACCCAGTAGCAGGAATATGCCTTGGAGGACTGGATAGTCTCTCGCATTGAGAGCCTCCACAGTAAGGCCGCCAATCCCGGGCCAGGCGAAGACGGCTTCGACGGTGATTGCACCCGCCACCACGTAGCCCAGATTGAGGGTAATCAAAGTTACGACCGGTAGCATTGCATTGCGACATGCGTGATGCATCAGCATCTGACGATGGGTTAATCCCTTGGCCCGAGCGGTCACCATGTAGTCCTCGGTGACCACTTCGCTCATCGCTGCACGTGCGACCACGACGTATTGGCCGATGAGTCCCAAGGCCACGGCTGCGACGGGGAGCGCAAGATGTTTCAAGTAATCGAGCAACCGGTCAACGGAGGCGATGCTAGCGCTGGGTGAATATGCGCCATAGCCCGGAAGCCAGCCCGAAACCGTGCTGAACGTCACTATCAGTAGCATTGCAAGCCAGAATGCTGGCGTTGAATAGAGCGCCAGAGAGGATACTGTAGCAATATTGTCGATGGCTCCTCCCCTGCGCCAACCCGCATATAAGCCAAGCATAACGCCGCCTAGGATGGCGATGATTTGGGCCAAACCAACCAGGGCAATGGTGGCCGGCAATCGCTCGAAAATCAGGTCAGCGACCTGCCGTCCCCTGAACTTGAAGCTGTAGCCCAAATCGCCGTGGAGAGATGCCCACAGGTAGTCGACTACCTGATCAGGGAACAGAGGCCGATCGAGGCCCCAGTTCTGGCGCTGCGCCTCAATTTGTTCAGCGGTTACTGAACTGCGCGCCCCCGCCAACAGCATGTTAGCGGGATCGCCCGGAATCACCCTGAATAGGATGAAGTTCAGCGTGGCCACGATCAGTAGCGTCACAATCGCCCGGATCAGGGCGAGACCGAGCCGCCTGCTCATAAAGTTTCTGCTTGCTTGGCCTGCCATCAGATTGACTTCAAGCGATCGAGCGGGAAATAGCTCCACATCGACAGGATGTCCTGAGTTCCCCAGCCAACGAAGCAGTCCTTCCGATGGGCATCGAGCACGAAGGGGTAACACAAGATGATGTACGGCGCTTCGGTGTAGATGAGGCGGACTGCTTGCTCCACCAACTCTTGGCTCTTCCCGAGGTCGGCCGTACGGTCGACCTTCGATAATAGGGCGTCGAATTCATCATTCTTCCAATATGCCCTGTTATTTTGACGGTCGGCGCTGTTGCCTAAGCCGAGCACGTCGTGAGCCGAGGGGGACAACCATGTTCCAGCAACGAGCAAATCCCAGCCTCCGCCTCCGTACGCCGGGGGCGCTGTGCGGGAGTTAAGCGCGCCGCTGTCGAGTTGCGTCACCGATACGGGGATGCCGATTTGGCCAAGCCAGCCCGCGATGAGTTGGACGACCGCCGTCGGGATCTCTATCAAATTCGCCATTGTTCCGGTAACCAGTTCGAGCTGGAAGCTTTTCCCCTCCTTGTCTTCCCGGATGCCGTCGCCGTTCGTGTCCCTGTAACCCGCCGTATCCAACCGCCGCGCTGCCTCCTCTAAATTGAAGTGGCGCTTGATGTCACTTAGGTCCGAGTAGTAATCGGTCGCCACAGGCATGACCAATCCAACACCAGGATCGGCGTGCCCACGGAGGGCGCGATCAACTATTGCGTTCTGGTCAATCGCATAGCCAATGGCGTCGCGAAACGCCGGATCCTGGAGGGCTTTGGTGCTGCCGGCCCCCTTTTCAGATGCGGTGTTGAAGGCCAAGTAATTCCGCTGCTCGACGCGGTTTTGACCAACTACGATGGTCGCATCTTTTGATAGGTCGGCCCACTGGGCGGCCGTCAGGTACATCCCGTAATCAAGGTCTCCGCTCTTCAGGCCTTGGGCGATAGGATCGGCCGTATTGAAAAGGTGGAAGATCATGCCGGCCGATGGCGGCTGACCCGCACGAAAGTATTGATTCGGCGTGAGGCGGACGAATTGGCCTTGCAGGAATTCCGCGACGATCATCGGGCCCGTGCCGACTAGCGGCGGCTTGTTTTGAAAGGTGCCGCGCGCATCGGCATAAGAGACATCCTTCCAGATGTGCTCAGGGACCATCATTATGTAATTGTCGATAGGCCAGCGGGTGGGCATCTTGGTCACGATTTCTAGAGTCTCGTCATCGGGCGCCGTGATAGACGTGACATTCTCCAGACCGCTGGTGTTGTTCCAGCCGACGTTCAACTCGTCGGGCTTGCCTATGGAGCCGCGCAGGTAGTTGTAGGTGAATGCGGCGTCCCTCGCCGTGGCAGGCTTGCCGTCCGACCACTTCATCCCGGGCCAAATCTTGAAAGTCCAGGTGACGTTGTCATCGGCAACAGACCATGACTTCGCAAACCCCATCCGGTCTTGGTGCCGCTGGGCATCAACGCCGACGAGGAAGTCATAACTGAATACTAGCGGCCAGAAAGCGCCCCAGGTGGCGAAGGGGTTCATCGAGTCGGGGGCGGCGACTCCACCAACGCGGACGATGCGATCATCGCAAGACGCGGCGAACGCCGGTGAGCGCAGGACCCAGGGTGCTGCCGATCCCAGTAGCATCGCCTGCACAAACGCACGGCGGTTGAATACATGATTCATTTCCTACCCCTCCCATTAGCCGCGCCTGATCCGCGCAGCAACTTGCCAGCCGCTCAGACCAATGATCATGGATGCGAAGATCCAAACGCTCCTCCCAGAGCCAAGTTTTCAAGATGATAGGGTGGCGGCTTGCAAAGCGTAAAGCTGCAGTTTGCTCCCGAAATGCTAGTAATGTGCAGCAGATTGCTGTATCGAGAACGGCAAACTGCGCGGAGCTGAGCAATGGATGATTTTGATAGGCAGCTAATTGCACTCCTCAGGTTGGACGGGCGAATGCCAATTGCGGTGCTTGCAGAGAAGCTGGAGGTGTCGAGGGGGACAATTCAGAAGCGCCTCGATCGCTTGATCTCGACCGGTGCGGTGCGCGGATTCACCGTTCGCACCCGACATGAATTGGACGAAACGGTTCTGCGCGCTATTACAAGTGTAAAAACCTCAAGCAAGAAGCCTGCCGCTCTCATAAAGGCACTGCACGGTGTTCCAGAAGTCGTTGCGCTTTATACAACGAACGGCGGGTGGGATTACATTGCTGACCTCCGCGCTGAAAGCCTTTCGGATCTAGATCGTGCTCTGCGAGAAATACGGAGTATCGATGGGATCGCTTCGACGGAAACCAGTATTTTGCTTGGCTCGGTATAATGTTGGTTCGCACATCCTTCGGTCTGGAATAACCGCCATTGCTATTGGGGGAGCGGACCGTTTGGAATCTCGTCAAATCCTTGATTGAGCCGCAGGGATATACCTGCACTCTCCACCGCGATCATCAGCTTTGTACACTTGGATAGGCCCCGAGCAATAGGTCCTGTCGGTCGGGCTGCACCTGCGATGTGTCTGCCGCTTTTCAGGAAGTGTCATTAGCGGCCGATCCAGGTTCGCGGCTGCCGACTGAACACAATGGAGATTCGGTCATAGCATTCTGATCAACAAAACTGGCGTTCAGATAGCAAACGTTAGCTTTACGCTGCGCAGGGCAGCGTTACATCCTACCGAAAATTCAGGAGGGCAAACGTGAGCGAACCGACATCTTTGCGACATCCCATCGTTAAGGCAGTACTCAGCGAACACCAGATCCAGCGCATCCTCAAGGCGGTCGAGGATCGCTTTGAGGAGCAGGTCCAATTTTTGCAGCAGCTGGTGCGTGCCGACTCGCTCCGAGGAAATGAAGCCGGAGTTCAGGCAATTGTTTCCAACGCTCTCGAAAATCGTGGCTATGAAGTGCGTAGTTTCGCGATCGACCCAGCTCGCATCGGCAGGGATCCTGCTTTCTCCCCGACCAAATTCGATCTCAAAAACTCGACTGTTGTTGTTGGGTCCAAGAATTCACGACGAGAGGGTGGCAGATCTCTGGCACTCAACGCACATGTCGACGTGGTGCCGGTTGGGACGGGCGCACGTTGGAAATATGAGCCTTTCTCCGCGACACGAGAGGGGGACTGGCTCTACGGTCGCGGGGCCGGCGATATGAAGGCCGGCTTGGTCGCTAACCTCTTTGCTCTCGATGCGCTAGCGGGTGCTGAGCTCGACTTAGCGGGGCCAGTCCAGTTCCAGTCGGTCATTGAAGAGGAGACCACCGGAAATGGAGCGGCCATGGTCCTCGCCGAGGGTTTCCGCGCCGATGCTATTCTCATATCTGAACCGACCGGTGAGCAGCTTGTCAGTGCGAACACCGGCGTCGTAAAATTCGCGATCACTGTTCAAGGCATGCCGGCGCACCCGTTCGAGGTGGCTGCCGGTAGGAGTGCAATTGATATCGCAATCCGCACTATTGAACATTTGCGTCGGCTCGAGCAAGAGTGGATAGCGGAGCGCCCCAACGCGCTTCCTAATTTTGCTGAAGTCGACAACCCCATCGCTTTGACGATTGGCACGATGTCAGGTGGTGAATGGCTCGCTTCCGTTCCCAGTGAATGCCAGCTTACAGGCCGTATCGGCTTCTACCCCGGAGAAGCGGCATCCAGCCGTGCGGCGGCTCTCGAACAATTTCTGAAACAAGCGTTTACAAGCGATCCGCTGCTGAAGGGATGCCCCGAACCGGAGATCGAATGGGTGGGCGTTAAGCAGGGGGGATATATTCTTGCTCCTGGAAGCGAAGCAGAGGCGATACTTAAGGAAGCGCATACCTTGGCTGACAAGTCTGAAGGGCAGCTTCAGCGCTTCGTAATGCCGTGCTATCTCGACGCCGCTGTCTTTTCCTTGCATGGCGAAATGACCAGTCTTGTGTACGGGCCGATTGCGGAGAACATCCACGCAGTGGATGAGCGAGTAAGCTTGCCATCGCTGATGCGGGTTACGAAGGCGATCGCCCTTTTCGCAGCAGCGTGGAGCGGGGTAGAGGCTCGAGCTCAATGAGGGCAATGCTGAGCACAGCACGCATCCAACTTGATCCAAGCGATCGCCATCTTACCGCTTTGCACTACTTCGTTTCATACGCTGCGCCATAGCAGGAAGGCAATCGATGTCGCCAAGGCGCGTCAGCATAGGATACGCTGGGGGCTGCAGGGGCCAGCTTCGTAATGCGTGGTGTCTCGTCTGCAGGTCCTCGGCTGCGCTCAGGCAAACAACGGCAACCGCCCAATAATAGATGAGTTTAACGATGACCCAATACGTGCTTACAGTTTCGTGCAGATCATCGCGGAGTATCGTTGCAGCGATATCGAGCTACCTTGCCGCACAAGGATGCAACATTGTCGACTCCAGCCAGTTTGACGATCTCGAAACCGGCAAGTTCTTTATGCGACTTTCCTTTGTTTCCGAGGAGGGTGTGGGCGAGGCAGCTCTGGTGGAAGGCTTCAAGCCAGTCGCAGAGAGATTTGCAATGGATATCGAGATTAAAGATGCTGAGAAGCGCATGAAGGTGCTCCTGATGGTGTCGCGTTTCGGCCATTGCCTGAACGACCTGCTCTACCGCTGGAAGATCGGCGCGCTGCCGATCGACATCGTCGGCGTCGTCTCCAACCACTTCGACTATCAGAAGGTGGTGGTCAACCACGACATTCCCTTCCACTGCATCAAAGTGACGAAGGAGAACAAGCCGAAGGCGGAAGCCCAGCTCATGGAGATCGTCGAGCAGACCGGCGCCGAGCTGATCGTGCTTGCCCGCTACATGCAGGTGCTCTCCGATGCGCTCTGCAAGAAGATGTCGGGGAAGATCATTAACATCCACCACTCCTTCCTGCCGAGCTTCAAGGGTGCCAACCCCTACAAGCAGGCCTATGAGCGCGGCGTCAAGCTGATCGGCGCGACGGCCCATTACGTCACCGCCGATCTCGACGAGGGTCCGATCATCGAGCAGGACATCGCCCGCATCACTCATGCGCAGTCGGCCGAGGACTATGTCTCGATCGGCCGCGACGTCGAGAGCCAGGTGCTCGCCCGCGCCGTGCACGCCCATATCCACCACCGTTGCTTTGTCAACGGCAACCGCGTTGTCGTCTTCCCGCCGAGCCCGGGCTCTTATGCCTCCGAGCGCATGGGATAAGACATGGCGTCTGCGATTGTAATAGACGGGAAGCAAGCGGCAGCGTCGGTGATCGAGGCTGTGAAGGCTGCCGCGGCAGGACTTGAGATGCAAACCGGTGTGAAGACCGGGCTAGCGGTCATCATCGTCGGCGATGATCCGGCCAGCCACACTTATGTCGGCGCCAAAAGCCGCATGGCCAAGGAATGTGGTTTCAACTCGATCCAGCACACGTTGCCGGCCGAAACGACGCAGGAGGAGCTTGCAGGCCTAGTCGGCTCGCTGAACACAGATGCCTCCATCCACGGCATTCTCGTGCAGTTGCCGCTGCCGAAACATCTTAATTCCGATGCAATCATCCAGTCGATCCGGCCGGAGAAGGATGTCGATGGCCTGCATGTGGTCAATGCCGGCAAGCTTACAATCGGCGACCTTTCGACCGGACTGATCTCATGCACGCCGGCCGGCGCCATGCTGCTCGTGCGCTCGATCCATGGCCATGACCTGTCGGGGCTGAATGCCGTCGTCATCGGCCGCTCCAACCTGTTCGGCAAGCCGATGGCGCAATTGCTACTGAATGCAAATGCGACCGTGACGACGGCACATTCGAGGACGAAGGATCTGGCGTCAGTGGCACGCGGCGCCGATATTCTGGTGGCGGCGGTGGGCCGTCCGGCAATGGTGAAGGCCGACTGGATCAAGCCCGGTGCCACGGTGATCGATGTGGGCATCAACCGGCTCGCTGCGCCGGAGCGGTGCGAGGGCAAGAGCCGATTAGTGGGCGACGTCGCCTATGACGAAGTCTCCAGAGTTGCGGGCGCGATCACGCCGGTTCCGGGCGGCGTTGGGCCGATGACAATTGCCATGCTCATGGCCAACACAATTGCTGCAGCATCCCACGCGAACGGCCTCTCGACTCCGTCGTTCTAGCAACCCGCATTAACTCGGCTTACCCAGTTTGCAGTGTGTGCATCAGCGGTCCTTCGCGATAGTAGAGTTGTCCAATAGGGCATCCGATATCTTCCTCGAAGCCTTGAATCGAAGGACGAGCATGCTTCCGTCAACTTTGATTTGAACCAATGGCGATTGAGAAATGTCTGGAAAGAACTCACAGCTAATTCTGCTCTTTATCCCGTGACGCGTGATGTGAGAGCGCGCGCGTTCATTGATAGGGCAATGTACGAGAATTGGTACAAGGAAAGCATCGACAACCCCGATGCCTTCTGGGCCGAGCACGGCAAGCGCCTCGACTGGTCGAAGCCGTTCACCAAGGTCAAGAACACGTCATTCGAAGGCAACGTCTCGATCAAGTGGTTCGAAGACGGCGGGACCAACGTTTCCTATAACTGCATCGACCGCCACCTCAAGGACCACGGCCATCAGGTCGCGATCATCTGGGAGGGCAACGATCCCTCGCTCGACAAGAAGATCATCTATAACGAACTAGACGAGCATGTCTGCCGCTTCGCCGATGTGCTGAAGAAGCACGGCGTCAAGGAGGGCGCCCGTGTTTACATGCCCATGGTTCCGGAAGCGGCCTATGCCATGCTCGCCTGCACCCGCATCGGCGCGGTGCACTCGGTGATGTTCGGCGGCTTCAGCCCGGACGCGTTCGGCGGCCGCATCGTCGACTGCGAATCCACATTCGTGATCACCTGCTACCGGCCGAGGTCTTCATGGCACATTTGCGCGAAAGTAGCTGACGCCCTACCCTTCACACGGCATTGTTGCACTTGGATTAGATTCTTCAAACTGGGAACGGCTCACAGCCGATGCGGTCGTCGTGGCCCTTGGCAGCTATTCGCCGCTGCTGCTCAAGCGCTACGGCATCAAGCTGCCGGTCTACCCGGTCAAGGGCTATTCCTTGACGATCCCGATTACCGATGCCTCGCGCGCGCCGGAATCAACGATCATGGACGAGACCTACAAGGTTGCCATCACGCGGCTGGGCGACCGCATCCGCGTCGGCGGCATGGCGGAAATCTCCGGCTATACGAATGATGATGGCCAGGCGCGCCGGCGCACCCTCGAGCATTCCGTCATGGACCTCTTTCCGGGCGGCGATGCCGGCGAGGCGACATTCTGGTCGGCTCTCAGGCCGATGACGCCGGACGGCACGCTGGTAATCGGCCCAACGAAGATCGCTGGCCTCTTCCTCAATACCGGGCACGGCACGCTGGGCTGGACGATGAGCTCCGGCTCAGCCCGCGTCATTGCGGATCTCGTGTCTGGCCGGGAGCCTGAGATCGACACCACCGACCTTGCCATCAGCCGATACGCCTGAGCCATTCACACAAAACACGCAAGGAGGACTGAACCATGATCGAACCGGTTTCTATAAGCGATTTTCCCGGCGCAGTCGGCCCCTACTCTCAGGCCATCAAGGTGGGCGATCTGCTCTTCGTCTCCGGACAGTTGCCGATCGATCCGGCGACGGGTGAATTCAATTCGGCAAATGCGGTCGAACAGGCCGAGCAATGCCTGAAGAACCTTGAGGCGATCGCCAAAGCTGCAGGCACCGAGCTGTCGAAGACGGTGAAGACGACTGTCCTCGTCACCGAGCTCGGTGATTTCGGGGAGGTCAACCGCATCTATGCCGGCTTCTTCTCCACGCCCTTCCCTACCCGCGCTTGCTATGAAGTCAAGGCACTGCCGAAAGGCGCGAAGGTGGAAATCGAAGCCGTCATCGCCTTGATCTAACGGCGACAGAACCGCCAGCAAAAGAACGCGCCGGAGCAGTGATGGGTCATTGCTCCGGCTTTCCCGTTCGACGCTGGCGTCAGCAAAGGCATAGCGGTTGGGCCGTGAATATTAGGGATGACGCTGACGCCGGCATTAACAAAACATCTGAAAAACCCGCAACTCTTTCGCGACCTCGCAGCCGAGCCTGCTCCGTCGCTGGCGACCGCAAGAAAACTCTTTCCCGTCCTCAATCCGTCGACCGGCGAGCTGCTCGCAGAGGTGACCCGATATGAGCGCTGACGATGCTCGCGCAGCCATCGAAAGTGCCCATGCGGCGCAGGAACCATGGGCTCATCTTACCGCTCGCGAGCGATCGAATGTGCTCTGGGAGTGGCATCGGCTGATCCTAAAGCACAGCGACGATCTTGTAGCGATCCTGGCCGCCAAGATGGGCAAACCCCTGGTGGAGGCGAAATCCGAGGTGCAGCACGCGGCGGCCTATCTTCAGTGGTTTGCCGAGGAGGCGAGCCGCATTTATGGAGAGACGATCTCCGCACCGTCAAACGACAGGCGAATGCTGGTGATCAAGCAGCCGATCGGCGTCGTCGGCGCGATCACGCCCTGGAACTTTCCAGCCTCGATGGTGGCGCGCAAGATTTCGGCGGCGCTTGCCGCCGGCTGTATGGTCGTCCTGAAGCCAGCGGAGCAGACCCCTCTGGTCGCAGGCGCCATGTTTGCGCTGGCGAAACTGGCCGGCTTTCCGGAAGGCGTTCTGAACCTCGTCTATGCGTCGGACGGTGACGCTAGGGGCCGAGGACTATCCTCCCATCCGAAGGTGCGAAAGGTCAGCTTCACCGGCTCGACTGAGGTCGCCCTGTTGCTGATGCGCCAGTGTTCGGATCAGGTCAAACCGATCAACTTCGAACTCGGCGGGAATGCGCCTTTCATCGTCTTCGACGATACCGACATCGATACCGCCGTTGACGGGGCGATAGACCGATGTCTTCAGCAGGATGCGCCTGGCCCAGGAAGAAACCTTCGGTACACGCAGGGACCTTCCGGGCGTGTGAGGTGGAGCTTTGTTTCTCCGTCTCCGGCCGTGCATAGGAAGAGGCCGCCGAACGATCACCAAGGCGTGTGGTTCTGCTTGGCAAAGCCCGGCGGCCATTTGATTTCGGATCAGATGCCGATTGCCTCATAGGCTTCGGCAATCTGTCTGATGGAGGCGACATACGCGGCAGTGCGATAGTCGCCAAGCTCCGGCTGTTTCTCTAGCAGATCGCCAATGCGGGCCCAGGTGCTGCGCATGACGTCTTCGAGGCCTGAGCGAACCAGGTCGATCTCGGCGCCGCCTTCCAGGAACTCGTCTCGGACATCGGCCGGGAACTCCTTGCCGGTCATCCGCTCGAGCGCAGCCGCAATCGTTTGGTTGCGTCGCTCGCGCCGACGACGTTCCATCAAGCCGAAGGGGATATGCGTCAGGTTCTTGACCCACTCGAAATAGCTGACGATGACACCGCCGGCATTGACATAGAGATCGGGAAGAAGGGTCACGCCGCGGGAGCGAAGGATCTTATCCGCCTCGAAGGTAACAGGCCCGTTAGCTGCTTCGACGACGAGATGGGCCTTGATGCGCTGGCATTCTCAGCATAAATGGCATTTTCAATCGCGGCGGGAATGAGAACGTCGCAGCGCTGCTCAATGCCGGTCATATCGCCAGTGAAGGATTTGGCGCCTTCAAAGCCAAGAATGCTGCCGGTGCGGATCTGGTGCTGCTTGAGTGACTCGACGGAAAGGCCTTCAGCATTGGCGACATAGCCGTCGCGTTCAGCAACGACAGTGACGCGTGCACTATCCTCCTCCGACAAGAACTTGGCGGCGTGATAGCCGACATTGCCGAAACCCTGCACGACGACCGAGGCGCCTTTTAGATCGCGCCGGCCGTCGAGACCGGGCGTGCGGGTGTCGCGAAGATAGCTCTGGATGGCGAACTGCACGCCCCTGCCCGTCGCTTCCGTCCGACCGGCAACGCCGCCCTTCGACAGCGGCTTTCCGGTGACACAGGCACGCGCATTGACAACGTCGGTCGGATTGGCGCGACGGAACTCGTCCATCATCCAGGCCATTTCCCGCTCGCCTGTGCCGATATCGGGAGCCGGAACATTGACGCCTGGACCGATGAGGCCGCGCTTGTTGAGTTCCTGGGTAAAGCGGCGGGTGATGCGCTCGAGCTCCTGCGGTGTCCAATCGCGCGGATCGATCTTCAGCGCGCCCTTGGAACCGCCAAACGGCACGTCGACAAGCGATGACTTCAGCATCATCAGCGCCGCAAGTGCCTCGACCTCTTCGGCATCGGTGTTGGAGGCATAGCGAATACCGCCCTTGACCGGTTCGCAGTGCTCGCTATGGATCGAGCGTCAGCCGGTGAAGCTGTACATTCGTCCGCGCAAGCGAACGCCGAAGCGGACCGTGTAAGTTGAGTTGCACTGGATGATTCGATCGGCCAGTCCCTCGGGTAGATCCAGAAGGACATGGCATGGCGGAAGCTCTGGTCGACGCTCTCCAGGAAGGCTGCGGAACCGACCTGCATCACGCACCTCTCGAAGCTTGAGGAGTATGGTTTCGAGACTTTCGTTTGCCGAACTTTATCGGCGGCTGTGATCTTGCATGCACTTTGTACTTCCTCCAGGCATTAGAAATCGGGTGCCAACACCGAACGCTCGACGGTGGTCGGTTGGTTGTTCAACTTGAGAGAATTCGGTGATCGGCATTGCGTGCGAGTAGCGCGTAGATCAGCGTGAACAGGCGACGCGCCGTGTCCTTGTCGATGCTGACCTTAGTGGAGAGACGCTCTCTCAGCAGCTCGGCCGCTTCGTTGTGGATGCCACGCCGGCCCATGTCGATCGCCTTCAGCCGCTCAGGTCCGGGCCGGCCCGTCGCATCGTAGTAGCTTTCGCAAATGCGAGTGTAATCCTTGAGCAGCCGCCGGAAAGGCGTGAGCGACAGATAGTGGCTGACCACATGCACTCCGTTGTCGTCGGTAACGTGCAGGGCCAAGCGTCCGTCCGCGGCTTCGATCTTGAGGCGATAGGGGCCACCCTCATGGGCGATCGGCGTAAAGGTGTTGGACTCCAGAAGGTCGATGATCGCGAGCGCCTGCTCACGCTCGACGCGCGCCTCTCGTGTCCTGAACGAGCAATCGAGTGCGACATCGCAGAGACGGTACTCGGCGCCGATCATGACAGTTGCCTCCCCTCCCAGCCTTGCATCAAGTCACCTGAGCCTCACCACCGATTGATGCAAACGACCTTCGGCTGGGTCATGTCCTCGTAGGCGAAGCGGACGCCTTCTCGGCCCATGCTGCCGTATTTGAAGCCGCCGAAGGGCATGGCGTCGAACCGATAGTCGGAGGAGTCATTGATCATCACCCCGCCGGCTTCGATGCGGTTGGCCGCGTCGAGCGCAACATTCAGATCGCTGGTGAAGATGCCGGCGTGCAGGCTGTAGTCGGGATCGTTGGCCATCTCGATCGCCTCGTCGAGCGTGTCGAAGGGAGCTAGTATGACAACTGGCGCAAACACTTCCTCAAGCCAAAGCTGGCAGGTCAGAGGCGTGCCTTCAAGCACGGTCGGGTGATAGAGAGATCCTTCACGGCGGTTGCCGCAAAGCAGTTTCGCGCCAGCTTTGATCGCTTCGTTGACGGCAGCCTCGGTGCGTTCGGCGACCTGTTTGGAGATCATCGGCCCGACATCAGTGTCTTCTCGCAGCGGATCACCGGCCTTGAGCTTCTGTGTTGCCGCAACGAAGGCATCACGGAAACGGTCGTAGAGCTCCGCCTGGACCAGGATGCGCTGCGCACCGATACAGTTCTGGCCGGCCGCCCAGAAAGCACCCGAGACGCAGCCCTCGACAGCCTTGTCGAAGTCGCAGTCCTTCATGACGATGACCGGCGCATTGCCGCCGAGCTCCATGGCAAGCTTCTTGAGGCCAGCCGCGCGGCTGATCGCCTCACCGGTGGCGAAGCCACCGGTAAAAGACACCATCCGCACCTCGCGTGCAGCGATCATAGCGGTCACCAGTTCTCGGTCGCCATGGGAGATGGTGATGACCTCTTCGGGCAGGCCCGCCTCCCGCAGCACTTCAACGAGTTTGACCGCCGAGAACGGCGTCAGGTTCGATGGCTTCAGCAGCACGGCATTGCCGCCGGCAATCGCCGGGCCGAGCTTGTGTGCCACAAGGTTCAGAGGGTCATTATAAGGCGTGATCGCGGTGATGATGCCGAGCGGTTCGCGGGTGAACCAGCCCTGGCGCTGTTCCGAGCCAGTATAGGCGTCGAAGGGCACGATCTCGCCGGCGTTGCGCTTGGCTTCTTCCGCCGACAGCTTCAGCGTATTAACGCAGCGGAGCACCTCCTTGCGCGCCTGGACGATCGTCTTGCCGGCTTCGCGAACGATGGTCTCGGCAAAAGCATTGCTGCGGCTTTCGACGATCCGGGCGGCCCCTTCGAGTATGCTCGCCCGTTCGTGCCGCGGCAGATTGCGCGAGATCTCGGCCCCGCGGCGAGCCGTTGCCAGCAACCGATCGATGTCGGCGGGATCGGTTGCCTCGACCGTCCCAAGCAGCGCCCCGTCATAGGGGCTATGAACAGAGATCGGCGCCAGGCTGGTGGTGATGTGGAGTTTGGCGGCAGTCATATAGCCAGGTTCCCTATTCCTGATGACCTCTTTCTGGAGGTCGCGTTTGTCCCAGAAGGCAAAGGTAATGGCTTGCCCTGTTCCGGCGTCATGCAATCGTTGATGACAAGTTTTCTGGCGGCCGCGATTATCGGACGCCTTGGCTCAAATATCGATCAGAGCCTCTGGCCGTCGCGAACCAGTTCGTCCATGACGGAGCGAACGGCCTTCTCGGCAATCGAGACGATCTCGTCGACTTCTTCCTTTGTGGTGACGAGCGGCGGCGCAAAACCGAGAATGTCGCCATGCGGCATTGCGCGGGCAATCAGGCCGCGGTCACGGGCAGCTTTGGAGACACGAGCTCCGACCTTCAGCGACGGATCGAAACGTTTCTTGTTCTCACGGTCGCCGACAAACTCGATGGCGCCCATCAGGCCCACACCACGCACTTCGCCGACGATCGGCAGCTGGGCGAACTTCTCCTTGAGCTGTGCCTGGAAATAGTCGCCGACCTCACGGGCATTGCCCGGCAAATCTTCCTTTTCGACGATGTCGAGCACCGCATTCGCTGCGGCCGCACCGATCGGGTGGCCGGAATAGGTGTAGCCATGCGAGAAGGCGCCGACACGATCGGCGCCGTCTTCCAGCACCCTGTAGACCTTCTCCCCGACAATTGAGGCTGAGAGCGGGAAGTAGGCCGACGTCAGCCCCTTGGCGACTGTGATCAGGTCAGGCTCGATGCCATAGTGCTGTGAGCCGAACATCGAGCCGGTGCGGCCGAAGCCGGTGATCACCTCATCGGCGATCAGCAACACGTCGTGCTTCTTCAGCACCGCCTGGATGGCTTCCCAATAGCCTTCCGGCGGCGGGGTGATGCCGCCTGTGCCGAGAACCGGCTCGGCGATGAAGGCTCCGACATTGTCGGGGCCAAGCGTTTCGATCATCTCGTCGAGCTCGGCGGCGCGGCGGGAGGAGAATTCCCGCTCGGTCTCGCCGGGGTTCGCGCCCCAATAGTGATGCGGAACACCCGCATGGAGGATCCGCGACAGCGGCAGGTCCATGTGGTCATGGTAGAAGCTCATGCCGGTCATCGAGCCGGAGACGACACTACAGCCGTGATAGCCGCGCTCACGCGAGATGATCTTCTTCTTGGCTGGCTTGCCACGCAGGTTGTTGTAGTACCAGACGAGCTTGGCCTGGGTCTCGTTGGCGTCCGAACCGGACATGCCATAGAACACCTTGCTCATGTTGCCGGGCGCCATCCTCACCAGACGATCCGACAGAATCGCAAGCTCGTCCGTCGTGTGCGCCGCATAGGAGTGGTAGTAGGCGAGACGATAGGCCTGGCGGGAGATCGCCTCGGCAACCTCGGTGCGGCCATAGCCGACATTGACGCAGTAGAGGCCAGCAAAGCCGTCGATCAGCTGGTTGCCGTGCGCATCCTGGATGCGGATCCCCTTCCCCGCATTGACGATGGTCGGCTCGCCAAGCTTGCCGGCCGCAAAGTCCTTCAGCTGCGTAAACGGATGCAGGACCGTGTTGCGGTCCTTCTCGGCGATGTCCTTGATGTTAACGGTCATTTTAAGCCCCTTCCGTAGCGCGATGATCTTAGCCGGCGAACAGGAAAGCATCGCAATGCGCTCAATCGAACGTCCGCACCCAATTTGGATGCGCCAATGTGCCGCCAAACTGATGCAGATTGACGGCGAACATCATGCAGTCTATGCAGGATTCCTCCGCAGCTCCCTATTGTTTGCAGGATTCCTCAACCATGGCGCTCGATCGCGCGGACATCGCGCTTCTTAAGGCCGTTCAAACGAACAACAGGCTCACGTCCGAGGAATTGGCCGAGCGGGCGAACCTCTCTCCTACGGCCTGTCAGCGCCGGCTCAAGCGCTTGCGCGCCGAAGGCGTTATCGAAGCCGACGTTTCTATCGTCTCACCTAAGGCGGTCGGCAGGCAGGTGACAGTCGTGGTTCTTGTATCGCTTGAGCGCGAGAGGGCTGACATAATCGATCGCTTTAAGTCGGCAATCAGGAACACGCGTGAGGTCATGATCGGATACTACGTGACCGGCGAAGCCGATTTCCTCCTCGTCGTCACCGCAAAAGACATGCAAGACTACGAGCAGTTCACCCGGCGCTTCTTTTACGAGAATAATGACATCAAAGGATTCAAGACAATGGTGGTCATGGATCGCGTCAAAGCCGGGTTCAATTTTCCTATCGAAGTCTAGTGGGATGATCTCAATGCACTGCTTCTTGTGGGTTGGGATCAGGTGACTGGCTTCTCTTCCATTGTGAGCGGCTCCCTTTATCCAGCGCCACGACCCGGTCCAACCCCGGAACTCCAAATGCCCCTCCGCCTGAGCTCACTGTTCGGGCGATCGAGAAGAACCGCTGCCCATCAGGCAGTTCTAGCCATTGCGTTACCGCCGTCCATGGTGCCGAAAACACCTATGCAGTGCGGGGCTGTTGAGAAATCAATTGACAGCGGCTGCTATGCGGATGCCACCGACGAACCAGATGCAAAGGCTTTTCCATTTATGAGGCGATATCGGGCGGAATTCGCAGCTTCTCGGCAGTACGGCCGTCAGATAGGCTTGGATCTTCATATTTGTCAGGCCGCGCCGGATCGCCCTCGATGGGGTCCGTGCCAGGTCTTGGCTTCGCCATGACATCCCTCTGAGCGCCAACGGTGGCGTTGGTACAAGGCTCGGTCTTCATCCGACCAGCGTTCCCGCTGGCGGCGAGCTCGGAGAAGCGCAGGATAGTCATCGCCGAGCACCACAGCTTTATTGACCCGGCCCTTCGAGAGGCAAAGTCGGGCCATATCGCAATGTCGGCAGTCGGCGGCTCGTGATGTAAAGAAGCGCCCATGTTTGATGGCACGACCTGCCTTCAGGATTTTGCCGCGCGGACACTTGAAAACATCATGCATGGGTCGTAGCGAAAACGTCGCATCGGCACCGGCCTGCGGATCGGTTCCGCCTTTGCTGGAATCACTGCCTGGATGGCGCGTTGCTCCATGCCTGCAAATACCTTAGCTTAGGCGTAACCTGCATCGGCTGTCGCGGTCTTGATCGCTGCCCCTGTCATGTCAGCGACTGTGTCAAGGCGATCAAGTATGACCTGTCCCTCATTCACCTCGCCGGTCGTAACCTCCACGTCGAGAACTACACCGCGGGAATCATCTACTACCGCGTGCTGCTTGTAGGTTGGTTCAAGCCGGCGATTGCGCCCGTTGGTAGCCATGGAAGCGTCAGGGTCAGTGGTACAAACCTTCTTGTATTTGCCGGTTTTACGACTATTTCGTTCTCCATCAGTGTCTTCGTTAGCGATGGCGATAGCATCCACATGGCGAACTGCGATGCTCTCCCAGCTCACATCCGCACGGATGAGGGCATCTACATGTACAATCTCACCGTTGGCGATCTTGGCTGCCGCGCAGACTTTTACCGTTCGCTCAAAAATCTTACGAAAGCGGTCGGCACCCCAACGCTGACGGATTCGGGTCAGCGATGAATGGTCAGGAAGCACTTCATGCAGACGAAACCGACAAACCAGTGGTTCGCAATGTTAACCTGCGCCTCGGGCATACACCTTAGCCAGTATGTGATCGTCTGGGACCAACTGCCGCAGCGAGCCGCACATGTAGAGTTCGAGCTGATCGCGTTCCTTACGGCCGAGCATCGTGAAGGCTCCAAAGAATCAACGATAACTCAATTGAATCAGAAGCATGGGACTTCTTCAACAGCCCCCGCGTCCACTTCATGCGCGACGTGCTCGCCCATGCCGGCAAGAGCGGCCGCCGTGTCGTCTCCGCCTTCATCGCCACCGCCTTCGCCCAGGACACACCGGAGACCGCCAGCGCCCAGTGGCGCGCCGTCGCCGACCCGATCCGGTCCAAGGTCCCGAAGCTCGCCGCCATCATGGACGAGGCCGAGCATGACGTATCCGTCCGGTGAGGACCGCGGGGGTTACTGCACCGAACCTTTGGCCTCTGTGACAGGCTTGGGCGGCGCGTCACCCATCTCTGTGGGCACATTGATCATGTACCGAAGATTATCGATACCGTCCTCCGTGAAGACGACGATAGGCTCGCTCCATTCTGAGGCTTGGACGCTGTCGTAGGCGCTGAGGCGTCCGTCCTCGGAGAACATTCCGATGGAGCAATCGTGGAGAAAGGCCTCATTCTCCTCGAGCATTTCGGCCACGTATTTGAGGGTGTAGAGGGTCGTGTTGCGATATTCCATCGTCGGTCCATTCTTCGGTCAGGCGACCTTGTCGGTAGCCACTTTCGAAGAAGACCAGTTCCACGGCAACAGCTCTTCGAGCCGTGCGACCGGCATGTCGGCAATGCGGGCGAGGATGTCGGCGAGCCAAGCCTGCGGAACCCGTGGATCGGCTCGCTTGGTTGCAGTCGCCACTGCCGCGAAGGGTAACTATTACTGAAGAACTGTGCGACCGGCCAAAAATCGTCAGGTCTTGACGGGGTAGCCGAGATTGTGCACATTTTGGTTGGTGTTAAACACTTCGGCGAAACATTGCTCGATAACGATGGTCCCGTCCGTCGCCGATAGCGCTATACGGCGTGTCATTTTTCAGTCTCCACCGGTAGGACGAACCCTATGCATGATCGAGCACGACAATCGTGTCAATGGATAACCGAAATTGCGCTCTGAAGGGGAGAAAGTTCAACTCGGCGTGCGACTGCCAAAATGTCCTCAATTTGGAGATCACTACTCCCTCAAGGTTTAGAATCTGGGACAAGCCGACACCGCCCAGGCGGCTTCGCCTCAGGCGAAAGCTGAAATAGAGAAGCGGCTGAACTACGGTATGCCAACAAGCCTGCTGGTGATTCCTTCGATGCCGACTTCAGGCCGACGTTCGTGACCGCACCGAAGAACCGGCCAGACCGCTGATGGACTGACGCAGCCTGCTGCGGAAAGCAAGTAGAAGTTTATCGAGCGCCCGGAAAGTCTGGATCAGCGGGTAGGCGAAATTGCACTCTTTCGCACATCCGCACGCAGGAAAACGGCTGGACCAAAGTGCAGAGTTGCTCGGGCAATTGCTTGTTTGATTTGTCATTGGCCCGCAGATTTGGCGGTTGGCGTTCTCGCCGGGCCGCTCGCTGGGCGGCCAAGTTTAGCCATGCTGATGGACGGTGTGAGGGTGCCCGGCCTATGTAGGAGAAACGTTCCGAGACCTTATTGGAGCGATGTCACGCTACACCGCAAGATCTCCAGAAACTGGAACGCAATGGGGCACAGTCAGCTATCCGCGATGAGAAGCCAAACGGACCGAAGGCCCGCCCGAGCAAGTCAGGGAGTGAAATATGACCTCGAACGTCCATGCCGCAAACCTTGCGCCTTCCAAGCATAACCAGAACCGACGTATCGACCGAGCTTTGTGCACACTTGCTGCAATGGCATTGATAGTGAGCGCCGGATTGGCGCGCGGAGCGGAAAGAGCGAACATGGAGGCCGTCGAGGTGCCGGGCCTTCAGGAGCCAGCTGAAATTATCGTCGATCAATGGGGCGTCTCCCATATCTACGCAAAAAGTGAGCGGGATGCATTTTTCCTGCAGGGCTGGAACGCGGCGCGAGACCGTCTTTGGCAGATCGATTTGTGGCGTAAACGCGGGCTTGGCCGCCTCGCCGCGTCCTTCGGGCCCGACTATGCCGAGCAGGATAGAGCAGCGCGTTTATTTCTCTATAACGGTGATATGGAAGCCGAATGGGCCGCCTATGATAAAGGAGCACGCACCGCCGCGGAAGCTTTTACCAACGGCGTCAATGCCTATGTGGCGCGCGTCAAGGCTGATCCGAAACTGTTGCCGATCGAGTTCCGCCTGTCTGGGTCAGAGCCTGCGACATGGAACGCTGAAGATATCGTGCGCATCCGCTCCAATGGCCTGACCCGCAATGTCACGTCGGAAGTGAAGCGGGCGCGCTCAGCCTGTGCCGCCGGGATCGAGGCCGATGCCCTACGCCAGAAGCTGCTGCCGCCAGTTACGCCAACCCTGCCGGAGGGCCTCGATCCTTGCTCCATACCCGAAGATGTCCTGCGTGATTTCGTGCTGGGCACGGACGCCGTTTCCTTCCCGCCCCATACGAAAAAGGCGTCACTGAACGATCCGCAAAGCTACCGAACACGGCTTGCTGAGCTCGAAACTTCGATCTCAGCTACCGGCTCGAACAATTGGACCATTGCACCTTCCCGCACCGTGACAGGCCGGCCGATCCTAGCAGGCGATCCGCACCGCGATCATGCGGTGCCTTCGCTGCGCTATGCCGTGCACCTCTCCGCGCCTGGTCTGAACGCCATCGGCGCTGGCGAACCGGCGTTGCCGGGTATCTCGATGGGGCACAATGATGCAATTTCGTTTGGCTTGACCATCTTCCGCATCGACCAGGAAGACCTTTATGTCTACGAACTGGATCCTGCCGATCCCAACCGCTACCACTACAAGGATGGCTATGAGACCATGCGGACGGTGACTGAGGAAGTCCCGGTTAAGGGCGAAGAGCCGCGGAAGGTCGACTTGAAGTTTACGCGGCATGGCCCGGTTATCTACATCGATAAGCAGAATAATCGTGCGTTCGCGCTACGCTCGATCTGGTTCGCGCCGGGCTCATCACCTTATTTCTCCTCGCTCGGCTTCATGAAAGCCCAAAACTGGGACAGTTTCCGCAAAGCCGCAGAAGGCTGGGGCGCACCTTCGCTCAATCAGGTTTACGCTGACACCAAAGGCAATATTGGGTGGACAGCATCCGGCTTCGCTCCCGTGCGCCGGAATTGGGATGGATTACTGCCGGTGCCCGGCGACGGACGTTATGAATGGGACGGCTTCCGTAAGGGCAGCGAATTGCCGTCGGCATACAATCCCGAGCAGGGTTATTTTGCCAGCGCCAATGAGATGAACATTCCGGAAGGACACCCGCTGCATGATAGGATAGGGTTTGAATGGGCAAGCGACTCGCGCAGCCAGCGCATTCGGGAAGTGTTCGCCGCAAAAGAAAAATGGACGTTAGCCGACGCAATGGCGTTGCAGGTTGATGACACCAACTTCCTCGGCCGGCGGATCGCCAAATTGCTAGGGCCACTGCAAAGCGACAATAAAGAGATTGCGACCGGCTTGAAATTACTCAAGGACTGGGACGGTCGTACCCCGGTGGACAGCGCGCCGGCCGCCTTGGCAGAGGTATGGCTGTCAAAGCATCTCGGACGCAGCGTGGTGGCGGTTGCCACGCCCGAAGCGGCGCGCGGTATTGTCGGTGGAGGCGATCTGGACGCGATCGCAGATCTGCTTGAGACGCCTGACAAGCGGTTTGGCGACAACCCCCAGGTCGCACGCGACCGCATTCTGCTAGAAACTCTGGGCGAAGCGGTGCAGGAGGTGTCCGAACGACTTGGTCCCGATCCTGCGAATTGGGCCTGGGGTAAGCTGCATCATGCCGCGTTTGAGAACGCCATGGCAGCGCGCGCCGATGCGCTGACACAGGCGCAACTGAATGTTGCACCGCTGCAGCAGGGTGGCTCCAACTATAGCCCGATGAATGCTTACTATCGCAACAGTGATTTCCGCACTACCAGCGGCGCCTCATACCGTATGGTGCTCGATGTCGGCCGCTGGGACGAGAGCGCTTTCATAAACGCGCCGGGGCAGTCGGGCGATCCGCAAAGCCCATTCTACCGTAACCTGGCACCGATGTGGGCGAGCGGGGCCTATGCGCCGCTACTCTATTCGCGGGAGGCAATCGAAGCCGCGGCGTTCAAGCGCTACGAGCTTACACCCAAGAATTAAGGCTCTAGCTGTGAGCTTCCAATAGGCTGATGGGGTTGTTTTCGGCGTGGTGAGCTCAAGCACCTTCGGACTCTCCGTAACCGCCCGTCGCGGCGCCGCCCTGCTGCTGTTCTTTGAAATCGAGGAAAACGAATTCGGCGCCCATCGACTCGATCTGTTCCGCCAGTTCCGGGGGAACGTCGAAGGCATAGGTGATTGCGTCCAGCGAGGTCGCAGTGCCGATCGAGGCCAAGCCCGCCACGCCGGCGCCTATGATCAGAACCTTCGCCGGCGGTACTTTCCCAGCGGCTGTAACCTGGCCGGTGAAGAAGCGGCCAAAGTTGTTGCCGGCTTCGATAACCGCTCGATATCCGGCGATGTTGGCCATCGAGGAAAGCGCAATCAGATCGTGTCCCCGAGAGTGGTGTAGGTCCTGAGGATTAGGTGGCCATCAGTGTTTTTCCGGCAGGGTCGGGTTGTTCAAGACCAACCTGATGGAAAGACCACCGATGACCGACGAGATGATGAACGTGCGCTCGCTTGTTGAGAAGAGCGCTGACGCGGATTTGTTGCGCGAGATGATTGGCTTTGCGGCCGAGCGGCTGATGGAGCTGGAGATCGGCAGCGCGACCGGTGCTGGCTACGGCGAGAAGAACCCGATGCGGCTCGCCCAACGCAACGGCTACCGTGACCGGGACTGGGAGACACGGGCTGGAACGGTCGAGCTTCGCATCCCGAAGCTACGCAAAGGTAGCTATTTCCCAACTTTTCTGGAGCCCCGTCGCATGGCGGAGAAGGCTCTGACGGCTGTTATTCAGGAAGCTTACATCCAAGGCATCTCAACGCGTTCCGTCGACGATCTCGTCAAGGCGATGGGTATGAGCGGCATCTCCAAGAGCCAGGTGAGCCGCCTGTGCGAAGAGATCGATGTCAAGGTGAAGGCCTTCCTCGAAAGACCCATCGAGGGCGATTGGCCCTATCTCTGGATCGACGCCACCTATCTGAAGGTCCGGCGCGGCGGTCGCATCGTCTCCGTCGCCGTCATCATCGCCGTCGGCGTCAACACCGACGGTCGGCGCGAGGTCTTGGGCATGGAGATCGGCACGTCCGAGGCCGAGCCGATCTGGACTGAGTTCCTGCGCAAGCTGACGCGACGGGGTCTCAGAGGCGTCAAGCTGGTCGTCTCCGATGCCCATGAAGGGATAAAGGCCGCAGTCTCAAAGGTTCTATCGGCCACCTGGCAGAGGTGCCGGGTCCACTTCATGAGAAACGCCCTGGCCCACGCCGGAAAGAGCGGCCGACGGGTGGTCTCCGCCTTCATCGCCACCGCCTTTGCTCAGGATACATCGGAGGCGGCGAGCACCCAGTGGCGCAACGTCGCCGACCAGATCCGGCCGAAAGTGCCGAAGCTCGCCGCCATCATGGACGATGCCGAAGGGGATGTGCTCGCGTACATGACTTTCCCGAAAGAGCACCGGGCCAAGCTGCATTCGACAAATCCGATCGAACGTCTCAACGGCGAAATCAAGCGACGCACTGAGGTCGTTGGCATCTTTCCCAACGACGAAGCCATCGTCCGTCTGGTCGGCGCATTGCTGCTCGAGCAAAACGATGAATGGGCGGTGCAGCGTGCCAGGTACATGACACTTGAGACAATGGCATCAATGAGCGATGATCCACAAATCAGCCTGCCTGCAGTCGCACGCTGATATCCCCTCCGGCCCGCGCCGGAAAGCACGGCCGCTTGCCGGAAGCTACACCACTTCCTGAGACACGATCCGCAATCAATTTTTTGTGCGCGCGAAATGCGCGGAACCATATCCATGGCTATCACATTCGCGCCCGTTGTATTTGCCTGTTCAAGCAGGCTCGCGTTCTGCCCCGAATAGAAGAACGAAATGAGCGTCTTGCACGGGCCGAGCTGTTCGGCTTCGGCAGCTTCGGGCGGGCGAACCTAGCAATGACGTCTGCGGAGGCATCGGCGCTGCCAGCGACCGTGACGCATGCGCCGCGGTAGGCTTCATCGAAAAAGCCCGCCGCCTTCCCGGCTCCACTCTCAATGAAACAGTCGTAACCGAGCTTTCGTAATTGCAGGCGCGTTCAGGTGTCATCGCAACGCGCCTCGGCGTTGGACCGCTCTTTTGGAGCTCCAATTTTCATCTTCATTTTTACCGCAGTCCTCTCGCAGCTCGTCACCCCACGCAGACGGAGCATCGAACGGCACACCTACAGCAGGTTAAATTTGGACTGTATACTGCACTGGGATGTACGCGTGACTAATTGTACCCCTCCGGTGACGGTCACCGGAGGGGTACAGCATGACGTGCTCGCCTAAATGAGCTTCCCCAAACAGCACTGGGTCAAGCTGCATTCGACCAATCCGATCGAGCGGCTGAACGGCGAGATCAAGCGGCGCACCGAGGTCGTCGGCATTTTTCCCAACGACGACGCCATCGTCCGCCTCATCGTCCGCCTCGTCGGCGCATTGCTCTTGGAGCAGAACGATGAATGGGCGGTGCAGCGCGCCCGCTACATGACACTGGAAACCATCAGCCAAGTGAGCGATGATCCGCTCATCAGCCTGCCGGCCGTGGCACGCTGATCTTGCCGGCCGCATGCCGGAAAGCGCGGCAACCAACGCCGTCAGCTACACCACTCCATGAGACACGATCAGAACAGGCGCATTCGCCCCATCAATTCGTCCCTGGTTCGCTGCTCCGCAAGACGTTGGACTGCATCGCGCCAAGCTTAGCAGCCGCACAACAGGACGAATTCGTCGCTCGCGTCAGTTCAAAACAGCGACGGTAAGTGGCTCTTCGTGCTTCTCTCGACTCGTGTTTGTAGAAGTCGTTGGAGACGAGCGTCTTCTCGGCTTGTGTGGTTCAGAACATCAAATATCGATTGGAACGGCGAAACTCGCTTTAAATCCGATCCATAACCCCCATTATCTTGAAACCCTTGATGTCGGCGTTCTCATAGAAAAACGGCGGGTGAAACGTTCGTAGTCCTCCATGTCGTTGGCGGTCACGACCAGCATGAAGTCCGCTTCTCCGGTCACATCGCTTCAGTCGTCGCTGGCAAGCTGTCGATGACAGATGCACTGCCTCAGCCAATTCGTCTGAGGTCAGACGGTTATTCTTCTGAACAAAGAGCCATATCGGTACGATCTAACTCAATCATCCGTATTGGACACAAAAATTAGCAGTCGCGCGATAGCGTTTCATGCAACAGAAACAACGTTCACGGGCCGGCGATTGAGGATGTCACGCAGAATTTCTAGTACCGTAGAGAGTTGCTTTAGGTCCTTTG
>NZ_LUAV01000002.1:0-7642 GCF_002078505.1 Ensifer aridi
CAAATCCTGCCCCCGCAACCAAACTCAAGGCCCGCAATCGCGGGCCTTTTTCGCGTTCAGGGCACCCTGATCACCAGATCGATACCGTCCGCGCCCCGACGGCGTCGCACAGCCTCAAATGCTGCAACCGGCCTCGGCGCAAAGCTCGCCAACGAAGGCGAGCAGCGCCTCCTGCGGATCAGCCCCTTCGCCGCCGAGCACAGTTACGCCCCAATTGCTCAAAACCGTCTCCTGGACGGGATTGGGCCGATACATGAACACGTAGGAGGGCGGCCGCTCGCCTTCGTTTCCGGACCGCTTCCAGGTGCTCCAGATCCGGTGCAGAAGCAACCGGATATTGAGATCCGACATGCTGTAGCCGATGAACAGCACTGTTGCGCCGAGGGCGTCGCCGAGAAAGCGAACGTCCAGGGGCGAATCGAAGGATAGCCGGTTGAAGTAGTCGGTTTCGGTCAGCACGAGGGTGTCGTCATCGTCGAAGTCGCCGTGGTACTTGATAATCTGCGTGATTCCCGCCGGCGCGGAGGCGATGTCGCGTGCATGGCTGATCTTCGCATAAGGCTTGCCGTAGACGTCGTAGGCGATTTCCAGATTGCTGTCGTAGTTGGTGGTGTAGATCACCGGGAAATCGAGTGTGACGAGCCGCTTGTGGAGGTCGGACTTCTCGATGCGGTCCCGCGAAACGCGCCAGTTCTGCCGCATCCAATCACACAGCGCGCCGATGTCTCCATGCTCCAGGCGATAGCATTCGGCGATCGTCTGATAGGTCACGTCGGGGTCCTGCATGACGGAATCATCCAGATGCAGGTCGCTCACCATGTGGTCTATCAGTGTCTTCCATGAAGGCAGCCCCACACTCATCGAAACGCCTGCCCCGACGAACAGCACTGCGTGCCGGCGTCTCAACGCCGAAACGATCTCCTCTATATGCTTCTTCATGTTCGCTCCTCAGGAGCGCTCAACACGCGGGCGTGGGAAGATGTTCCATTAGCCGGATCAATCGCCATTCGGACCCGCTTGCACGACCAACACTCCTTCATCCGCCTGGTCCGCAGCACGCGGGGAGCAACCGCTCTTGACAGACGGACGCTCTCCTGAGATAAACCAGAAGGTTAATTAACTGATGAGTAAAGTGCTGGTGAGCATGGATCAGCTAAGCACCACCCTTTCGGCCCTCGCCGACCCGACCCGTCGCGCGATCATCGCGCGTCTTGCGGCCGGGGAGGCGACGGTAAACGAATTGGCGGCCCCCTTTGACATGAGCCTGCCTGCCGTCTCCAAGCATCTGAAAGTGCTGGAGCGTGCGGGCCTCATATCGCGTGGTCGCAACGCCCAATGGCGCCCCTGCCGGCTGGAGGCGCGACCGATGAAGGAAATTGCCGACTGGATCGAGCCCTATCGCCGGTTCTGGGACGGCAGCTTCGACCGGCTCGAAAGCTATCTTCAGGAAATCCAGGGCAAGGAGTCCGATCAGGGCTGATGCTGCGATTATCCAACCACGAAGGATGAAACGATGAACGCCCAAACGCTCAAGCAGGAGATTGCCCTCACCATCACGCGCGTCTTCGATGCGCCGCGCAGTCTCGTTTTCGAAGTCTGGACGACGCCCGAACACCTCGTCCGCTGGTGGGGCCCGAAGGACTTCACCGTGCCGGCCATCACCGTGGATTTCAGGGAAGGCGGCGCCTGGCGCACCTGCATCCGCTCGCCGGAAGGACAGGACTACTGGGCGCACGGCATCTATCGCGAGATCGTGCCGCGGAGCCGTATCGTCCTGACTTTCAGATGGGAAGAGGAGAGTGCCACGGATACGCTGATCACCGTTACCTTCGAGGAGGCGGCGGGCGGCACGCGGCTGACATTCCACCAGACGCCATTCCCGACGGTCGAGAGCCGCGACAGTCACGCGGAGGGCTGGGGCGAATGCATGGACCGGCTTGCCATCTATGTCGCCGGGCAAAAGGAGGCTGTGGAATGAGAAAGAGCTATCACGGAAGCTGCCACTGTGGCGCGGTGCACTTTTCCGCAAACTGCGACCTTGCGCCGGAGGGAGAACGATCGCCGCCGGCGCGGCCGGGCGCTTGGTGGGCCTCCACCTTCCGCTGCAACTGCTCCTTCTGCCTTAAGACGCGGTTCTGGAAGGTCTTCGTCACGCCGGAGGATTTCTCAGTGCTTTCCGGGGAGGAGGCCCTGGCCGAATACCGCTTCGGCGAGCGCTCGATCCGCCACCTCTTCTGCAAACAATGCGGCGTGCATCCCTTCGCCAGTGCCGATTACGAAATCATGGGTGGGCCGTTTTACGCGGTCAATATCGCGTGTCTCGACGACGCGAGCGACGAAGAGCTGGCGAATGCGCCGATCGTCTACGAGGACGGCCGGCAGGATGCCTGGGACGGGGCGCCGGCGGTGACAGGGCATTTGTGAAGCCGCAACCGCACGCAGCTTAGACGTTGTCCGCTGCGGTCGAGCTTTCCTGCGGCTTGGCCGCTGCGCCCTTGCCGCCCCATTGCCAGGCTCTGATCGAGGACATGTCGTCGCCGTATTCTTCGATGTATTGCCGATGTTCGGTCAGCTTCTCGCGCATCGCCTGTTTGAAATAGGCGGCACGGGCGCCCAGTTGCGGCAGCCGGTCGATCACGGCCTCGACCAGATGGAAGCGGTCCAGCTCGTTAAGGACCGCCATGTCGAAGGGCGTCGTGGTCGTCCCTTCCTCCTTATAGCCGCGAACGTGCAGGTTGGCATGATTGGTGCGGCGGTAGGTGAGCCGGTGGATCAGCCATGGATAGCCGTGAAAGGCGAAGATGATCGGCTTGTCCTTCGTGAACAAGGCATCGAAATCGCGGTCCGCGAGGCCGTGCGGGTGCACACTCGCTGGCTGGAGTTTCATCAGGTTCACCACGTTTAGCACGCGCACCTTCAGATCCGGCAGGTGCTCGCGAAGCAATTCCACCGCGGCCAGCGTTTCGAGCGTCGGCACGTCGCCGCAGCATGCCATCACCACATCGGGCTCGGCGCCCTTGTCGTTGCTCGCCCATTCCCAGATGCCGAGACCCTTGCTGCAGTGCTTGACCGCCTGGTCCATCGTCAGCCATTGCGGCGCTCGCTGCTTGCCGGCGACGATGACATTGACGTAGTTGCGGCTCCTCAGACAATGATCCGTTACCGACAGAAGCGTATTGGCGTCCGGCGGCAGGTAGACGCGGATGACGTCCGCCTTCTTGTTGACGACGTGGTCGATGAAACCCGGGTCCTGGTGGCTGAAGCCGTTATGGTCCTGGCGCCAGACGTGGGAACTCAGGAAGTAGTTGAGCGAGGCGATCGGACGCCGCCACGGGATCTCGTTGCAGACCTTCAGCCATTTGGCATGCTGATTGAACATGGAATCGACGATGTGGATGAAGGCTTCATAGCAGGAGAAGAAGCCGTGCCGTCCGGTCAAGAGATAGCCCTCGAGCCATCCCTGGCATTGATGCTCGCTCAACACCTCCATGACCCGCCCATCCGACGACAGGTGATCGTCCTCGGGATAAATCTCGGCCATGAAGCAGCGATCGGTGGCCTGCAGCACATCCTGCCAGCGGTTCGAGTTGTTCTCGTCCGGGCTGAACAGGCGGAAATTCCGGGCCTTGAGGTTGAGCTTCATGACGTCGCGCAGATAGGTGCCCATCACCCGCGCCGATTCGGCCGTGCTTTCACCCGGGCTCGGAACGGCAACCGCGTAGTCGCGGAAATCGGGCACCTTCAACGCGCGCATTAAGAGACCGCCATTGGCGTGCGGGTTGTCGCTCATGCGCCGGCGTCCTGTTGGCGCAAGTTCGGCCAGTTCCGGCTTCAGCCGGCCGTCGCCGTCGAACAGCTCATCCGGCCGGTAGCTCTTCATCCAGCCTTCCAGGACGCGGATGTGCTCGGGCTTGTCCATCTCGCCCATGGGCACCTGATGCGAGCGCCAGTAGTCCTCGCATTTCTTGCCGTCGATCTCCGCCGGGCAGGTCCAGCCCTTAGGCGTCCGGAAGACGATCATCGGCCAGATGGGACGTTTGAGATTGCCGTTCTCGCGTGCATCGGTCGAGATGCGGCGAATGGCGGCGAGTGCGGTGTCGAGCGCGCGCGCCAATTGCTGATGCACGTCCGCCGGCTCATGCCCCTGGATGAAAAGCGGCGCGTAGCCCATGCCCTCGAAGAACTTCTGCAGTTCGCCCCTTGGAATGCGGGCAAGGAAAGAGGGATTGGCAATCTTGTAGCCGTTGAGATGCAGGATGGGCAGCACTGAGCCGTCGCGCGCCGGGTTCAGGAATTTGTTGCCATGCCAGCCCGTCGCGAGCGGGCCAGTCTCGGCCTCGCCGTCTCCGACGACGCAGGCGACGATCAGATCCGGGTTGTCGAAGGCAGCCCCATAGGCATGGCTCAGTGCATAGCCAAGCTCGCCCCCCTCGTGAATGCTGCCCGGCGTCTCCGGCGCGACGTGGCTCGGGATCCCGCCGGGGAAGCTGAACTGCTTGAACAGCCTCTTCATGCCCTGAGCATCCTGGCTGATGTCCGGATAGACCTCGCTATAGGTCCCTTCCAGATAGGCGTGGGCCACCAGCGACGGCCCGCCGTGACCGGGGCCGATGATGTAGATCATGTTGAGATCGTCGCGCCTGATCACCCGGTTCAGGTGGACATAGAGCATGTTCAAGCCCGGCGAGGTGCCCCAATGGCCGAGAAGCCGCGGCTTCACATGCTCGCGCTTCAACGGCTCCTTCAACAAAGGGTTGTCGAGGAGATAGATCTGGCCGACCGACAGATAGTTCGATGCCCGCCAATAGGCGTCCATCCGCCGCAGTTCGTCCGGTGACAAGGGGCCGGCCGCCGCCGCATTGTTGCTGGACTCGTCTCTTGCCGTCTTGGGTGGAACCATGACTGCCTCCTGCTTCAGGCCGAGAAGATGGCGGTCTCGGCTCTTTGAAGCCGTGCCTTCTGAAAACAGGATGTATTGCAGTCTGTCGGCAGGGCAATGCCGATGATCGGAGGAACCTCCTCCCCGCGGGCTCAAAGGCGGAGATCGAGGAGGCACCGCTCTCAGCCATTGCTAGCGGGATGAGATCTAGTGGATTTCCGGCTCGGGAAGCTTATGGGGCGACTGAAGGAAGGTGAAATCGCAGCCTTCCGGCGCCTGCTGGATGTGCTCGGCATGCATCTTCAGATAGCCTCTCGAATAATCGCGTTCCGGCGGGCGCCACTCGGCGAGCCGGCGTTCGATCTCGCGCTCATCGACCTCCAGGGTGAGGCTGCGATTGGCGACGTCGAGCGAGATGAGGTCGCCGTTCCGTACCGCGGCCAAGGGGCCGCCAATGTAAGCTTCCGGTGCCACATGCAGGATGCAGGCGCCGTAGCTTGTACCGCTCATGCGGGCGTCGGAAATCCTCACCATGTCGCGCACGCCCTGTTTCAGGAGTTTCTTCGGAATCGGCAGCATGCCCCATTCCGGCATGCCCGGGCCGCCTACCGGGCCGGCATTGCGCAGGATGAGCACCGTGTCGGCGGTGACGTCGAGTTCCTCGTCGTTCACCGCCCTCATCATCGCGTCGTAGTCGTCGAAGACGAGGGCGGGGCCGCGGTGCTTGAGGAGCGCCGGGTCTGCAGCCGGCGGCTTCATCACGCAGCCGTCGGGCGCAAGATTCCCTTTAAGGATCGCCGTGCCGCCGCGTGCGGCGACCGGATTGTCGAGCGAACGGATCACGTCGGGCAGGTGAACCTCGGCAAGCTCGAGCGCCCCGCCGATCGTGCCGATGACGTTTCGTTCCTCCTTGTGAAGCAGCGACGCCAACTGTTTCCAAAGCGCGACCAGCCCGCCGGCGTAATAGAAATCCTCCATCAGGAATGCACCGGTCGGGCGGATGTTGCAGAGAACCGGAACCTTCTCCGACACGCGGTCGAAGTCGTCGAGCGTCAGTTTCACGCCGCATCGCCGCGCCATCGCGATCAGATGGATCATCGCATTGGTCGAACCGGCCATGGCCATATGCACCGTGAGCGCGTTTTCGAAGGCATTCGCCGTCAAGAGGTCGGAGGGTTTCAGGTCCTCGAACACCATCTCGACGATGCGCGCGCCCGATAGCGCGGCCATGCGCGAGTGGCCGGCATCCGTTGCGGGGATCGCCGAAGCGCCGGGCAGACAGAGCCCCAGCGTATCGGCCAGCGCCGTCATCGTCGAGGCGGTGCCCATGGTCATGCAGGTGCCGAAGGAGCGGGCGATGCCGCGCTCCATCTCGTTCCATTCGAGTTCGGTGATTTGCCCCGCCTCTTTCTCCGCCCAGTATTTCCAGACGTCGGAGCCGGAGCCGAGCATCTGGCCGCGATAGTTGCCGCGCAGCATCGGTCCTGCCGGCACGAAGATCGTCGGCAGATCGACCTGGATCGCCCCCATGATCGTTGCCGGCGTGGTCTTGTCGCAGCCGGCGAGCAGCACGACGCCGTCGATCGGATGCGAGCGGATGAGTTCCTCCACTTCCATGGCCAGGAAGTTGCGATAAAGCATCGTCGTCGGCTTCACATAGGTTTCGGCGAGCGACATCGCCGGCAGTTCGACCGGAAAGCCGCCGGCCTGCCACACGCCGCGCTTAACCTCGTCCGCCCGGGCGCGCAGATGCGCGTGGCAGGGGTTGATGTCGCTCCAGGTGTTGATAATCGCGATGACAGGCTTGGCCGCGATCTCCTGCTGATCATAACCCATCTGGTAGAGGCGGGAGCGATGACCGAAGGAGCGCAGGTCCTTGGCGCCGAACCAGCGAAAGCTCCTAAGATCTTCTGGACTCTTGCGTTTGGCCATTGGCGACCTCCTTTGCATTCCCGCTCGGCTCGGCTAAGTTAAGCCTGTTCAGAAAAATGACAGGCGAGACAAAGCTGTTGAACGACGTGATGTTGAAGCTCAAACCGGCACGGCGCGAACGCCTTGCCGATGTTCTTTACGGCCAGATCCTCGAGCAGATCACCAGCGGGCAGCTTGTTGAAGGCGCGAAATTGCCGTCCGAGGCCCAGATCTGCCGCGATTTTCAGGTCTCCCGGCCGGTCGTGCGCGAAGCCTTGATGCGGCTGCAGGCGGATGGGCTCGTGATCTCGCGCCAGGGGATCGGCACATTCGTCAAATCGCGTCCGTCCGACAAGCTCACCAGTTTCGCCGCCTCGGCGGAAATCGCGAGCTATCTCAGGGCCTTCGAGCCGCGGCTTGCCCTTGAAACCGAATGCGCCGGGCTCGCGGCGATGCGCCGTACCAAGGCGCAGCTCAACCAGATCGGCGAGGCGCTTTCGGCGCTGGAGGGCGCTTTCCAGCGCGGCGAAACCGGCTGGGAGGAGGACTTCGCCTTCCACCTTGCCGTTGCTGGGGCCGCGGGAAACGAGCTGTTCCCGCGCCTTCTGCAGGACCTGCGCGACATAATGCGCGGTTCGATGCGTGTGGCGCTGAGCCTCACTCAGCGGGGTTCGGAGGACAGGCGCCGCCGCGTCCTCGAGGAGCATCGCAAGGTCTTCACTGCGATCTCCAGCCAAGACCCGGACCTCGCGCGCCTCTACATGCGCTTTCACCTGACGGAGTCCCGCGCCCGCATCACTGGATCCCACGGCGATCGCTAGAGCAATACCCGATCCGCCCTGGGAGGCACCC
>NZ_LUAV01000002.1:7688-145801 GCF_002078505.1 Ensifer aridi
GGCACCCGCTTTCCTGATTTTCGCAAAGTGCGGCTTGTCCGCGCCATCTCCGGTGCCATATCAGGCGCCCGCCGCCGACCGCGGCTTTTCCACGGCCGACGCTTCGGCTCTGGCCTTCAACTCGCGCGCGGCGCGGGCGATGGCCTCGAGCCGCTCGGCGCCATCGAGATTGGAAAGGAACTCGCCAATCGGCCCGGTGTCGCAGATTCCGGCGAGTCTCACCGCCTCATGCAGGACGCGGATCGGCGAATGGGCGTCGCGCAGGTCCTCGAGCGGCAGGAAGCTCTCGCGGATCGCCCGGGCCTCGGCGACCCGGCCGGCCTGGCAGGCCTTGAGGATCGCCGTCGACAGGTGCGGCGCGATGCACACCGAACCGGAGGTGAAGGCGGAGAGGCCCATTTCGAGATGATCGATCGCCGGGCGCTCCCCGATGCCGCTGACGATCCGCTCGCCCGAACCGACTGCATCGAGGATCGCGGCAAGATAGGCATCGTTCCTCGGCTCCGGGCGCACGACCGCATATTTCACGGCCGAGATCGCGCCGTCGCGGAAAAGCCGGGCGACGTCCCCGGGGTCGAGGAAGCCGTCGTTCTTGATATAGGCGATCAGCGGTCTGCCGGCCGCGTCCGCCAGCTTGCCGAAACCGGAGGCGAGGCCCGCTGGCGTCGCCGGGAAGCCGAGCGGCAGCACCATGGCGGTGGGAAAAGCGCGCTCGCGGAGGATCGCAGCCTGATCCATCGCCTTGCCGAAGTCGGCGCCGAATGAGGGAATCATCCAGCCGCCGCCGGGAGCGATCTCTTCCAGGAGATCGAGAAGCCCCGAGAATTCCGCGACGCCGAAATTGTAGAGATTGGCGTTGCCGCCATAGAGATAGGTGGTCACGCCGCCCGAGCGCAGCCAGTCGACCATCCTGCGGTTTTCCGTCTTGCTCGGCTTGCCATCCGCCGCGCGCGCCAATGGCGGCACGGAAAGAACGGAGGAGGCGAGGTCGGCCGTGTCTACGGGGGTCGTCTTCATGGAAAGCTCCTTGTCAAGTTTCTTGTATTTTTAATTTACAAGTTGAACAAGGGCAATAGCGATGTTAGAGAAAACGGCAGCGTAAGCGCTTCAAAAATAGTGGCTCGACCGGGAGGTTTTGCCGCGTCTTCAGCTGCGCTGTCAGACCAGGGTGCAAGACATGTCTTTCGAGTTAACATTTGAATGCGCACTCGACCTGCGCTGCGCTGTCGCCGAGAGCCCCGTCTACGACGAGCGCCGCAATTGCCTATTCCTTGTCGATATCGGCCGCGGCGCGGTTCATCGTGCCGATCTGTCCGGCACGGGCCATGTCGAATGGACCTTCGATCATGGCGCCTGCAGCATCGGCCTTGCCCGGTCCGGGCGCCTGGTGCTGGCGCAGCGCGACCGCGTCGTTCTGTTCGATCCCGACAGCGGCGCGATCACCGCGGAGATCGCCACGATCGAGACCGAAAGGCGCGATACGCGCCTCAATGACGGCAAGGTCGGGCCGGACGGCGCGTTCTGGGTCGGCACCATGCATGACGTCGCGGCCGACCGGCGGCCGGTTGCGGCCCTCTATCGCGTTTCGCCGGCGGGCGCGGTAGAGCGCAAGATCGATGATATCATCTGTTCCAACGGTCTCGCCTGGAGCGGCGACGGTATCCTTCTCTTTCACTCCGATTCGCGCGGCCCCTGGATCGACCGTTGGCGCTTCGATCCCGCGACCGGTGCGCTCTCCGATCGCCGGCGCCTCGTCGTGCTCGACGAAGCGAGCGGCCGTCCGGACGGGGCGGCGATGGATGCGGAGGGCAATTATTGGAGCGCCGGCGTCTCTGCCGGCATCCTCAATCGCTTCTCGCCCGAGGGCCGGCTGATCGAGGCGCATCCCTTCCCGGTGCCGGCGCCGACCATGCCCTGTTTTGCGGGGCCGGACTTGAAGACGCTCGTCGTCACCTCTTTGCGTCCGGCGGGGGTCGGAGAGGAAAGCCGATCCGGCGGAATTTTCCTGGCCCCGAGTCCGGTGGCCGGCGTCGCGGTCCATCGCTTCGACGACCGCGGGCTCTAAGTTGCGGACGCGAGTTTGGAGGGGTCAGGCAGGCATAGCCCAAGCCCGGAACAGTTCATCAGCGGCGCCGGCTGCCGTAGGCAATCAGCGTTCGGCGGCCAACTTGTCGCGAATCTGTTCCGCTCCACCGGTCAGCCGTCGGGCGAACGGTCGATCGGGATCGACAACGCGCCAAAATGGGGCGCTGCCGTCCTGGCTGATGCGCACCAGGTGTCGCCGCATCGTCACCGGGCAGCAGATATCCGCCCCGTGCTCGGCGGCAAGCATCCGTCTGATCTCCGCAAGATCCGACAAGTGGCCGGGTGGCGCAGCCCGCAGCGCATCGGCAACCATCCGCTCGCTGGGAATCAGCACGCTCTGCGTAAGGTTTTTGCCTTGCCGCCGTGTTTTGATGATCGGTAATTCGTCCATGATCCACCTCCAGAAGTGAGCCCTACGGAGGACGAACAGAGGAATAGCAAGCCGACAGTCGCTGATGAGATTGCGGGATGAGCGCTTACATCGCCCTGCCGTCGGGGCCGAAGACGTGGCAGCGCGCGGGATCGAAGTGGACGGCGAGATTGGTGCCGCGCTCGACCTTCTGCTGACCTTCCAGCGCGACGGTCAGTTGCTGCCGATCCGGCGTGATGCCGTAAAGCATGGTTTCGCCGCCGAGGTTTTCGACGATCTCGACATTGATCGGCGCGAGCGTGATGCCGTCCTCGCGGGCGGAAAGGTGCTCCGGCCGAATGCCGAAGGTGACGTCCTCGCCGGGCGTTGCGCGATCCAAGCGCCGGGGCAAGCGGATCGTTCCGCCGCAGACTTCGATCGTCGTCTCGTTTTCCGTCACGCCAGCAATGCGCGCCTTCAGGAAATTCATCTTGGGGCTGCCGATGAAGCCCGCGACGAAGCGGTTGACGGGATTGTTGTAGAGATCGAGCGGCGCGCCCACCTGTTCGATCCGGCCTGAATTCAAAACGACGATCTTGTCGGCCATGGTCATGGCTTCGACCTGGTCATGGGTGACGTAGATCATCGTATTGCCGAGATCGCGGTGGAGCCTCGAAATCTCGACGCGCATCTGCACTCGGAGCTCGGCGTCGAGATTGGAAAGCGGCTCGTCGAACAGGAAGATGCGCGGCTCGCGCACGATCGCCCTGCCGATCGCCACGCGCTGGCGCTGGCCGCCCGAAAGCGCTTTCGGCTTGCGGTCCAAGAGCTTCTCGATCTGCAGGATCTCTGCGGCACGGCGCACCTTCGGTTCGATCTCCGCCCTCCTGTAGCCCGCCGTTTCAAGGCCGAAGGCGAGATTCTTGTAGACCGACATATGCGGGTAGAGCGCATAGGACTGGAACACCATGGCGATGCCGCGCTTGGCCGGCGCCACCTCGTTCATCCGGTCGTTGTCGAGCAGCAGCGTGCCGCCGGAAATTTCCTCGAGTCCGGCGATCATGCGGAGCAATGTCGACTTGCCACAGCCAGACGGACCGACGAAGACGGCAAATTCGCCGGGATCGATGGTGAGGTCGATGCCGTGGATCACATCGAGTGCGCCGTAGCGCTTCTCGACCTTCTGAAGAACGACGCTGGTAGCCATTGCAATTCCTCCCTGCGGCCTTCGCCCTATCTCGTATTCGCGCGCCAATTTGCGTATTTCGGGCTCTCCGGCCCGATCGGCAGCGATACTTCCTGCCGCGTATCGGCGGACTGGTAAATCGCGGTGACGAGTTCCAGCGCCTGGCGCGCGTCTTTCGTTGTCACGGGGAGCGGCCCCTTGCCGCTCAAGAAGTCGTGGAAATGCGCCATCTGAGTGGTGAAGCGCGGCGCGACCGGCTGCCAGTCGCCGATCACCTCGTCGATCCGCGCCTGCACCGCCCCGTTGGCGGCGATGATCTTCCAGGGATCCTTGCCCGGCGCATAGGGCTCATGGCTGCTTTCGAAGGTGACGTTCTCGAAATGCAGGCGCAGACGGCTGATCTGCTCCTGGGAGCCGAGCGTACAGGAAAGCGACACGAAGGCGCCGTTTTGCATGAGCAGGCTCGCCGAGGCGCAATCCTCGACCTCGATGTCGTTGACCCGCGTCGCCACCCGCCCGAACACTTTCGAGACCGGGCCGAGGAGATGCAGCATCATGTCATGCAGGTGCAGCGCGTGGGTGACGAGCACACCGCCGAGCTCCGTCTCCCAGTTGCCGCGCCAGGGCACGGCGTAATATTCCGGGGTGCGCAGCCAGAAGGTCTCGACCGAGCCGACATAGGGCTTGCCGGCGATGCCGGCCTCGATGATCCGCTTCGCCTTTTCGATGCCGTCGCCATAGCGATACTGAAAGATCGGCATCAGCACGCCTTTCGCGTGTTTCTCCGCTTCGATGATCCGGTCGACGCCCTTGAGCGAGCCGGTGAGCGGCTTTTCGCAGATCACGTGCTTGCCGGAAGCAAGAGCATCCAGCACCTGCTCCAGATGGATGCCGGGCGGCGTGCAGATATCGATGATGTCGATCGTCTCGTCGGCAATGAGTTCCTTGAACGAGGTCGTCCGCTTCTCGATGCCGAATTCGTCGCCGACCTCGTTCAGCCGCTCCTCGTTCAAATCGCAGAGGGCTTCGACGCGGAACTTCTCCGGATGTGGCAGATAGCCCTCGACGATATGCGATCGGCCGATGCCGCAGCCGATAATGGCGACTGTCTTTACACTCATGTCAGTTCTTTTCCCGGTTCTGTTCGGCGAGCGCTTGGGCGGAAAGGGCAAGCTCCATCGCCTTGAAGCAGCGTTCCCGCGGCATGGCGGTCTCGGTCCTGTCGCGGATGTCTGCGAGGAACTGCCGACCGAAGGGCAGGTCGACGGCGGAGCAGTCGATATGTTGGACGCCGTTTCGGTCGGCGAGGAACAGATGATTGCCGCCCTCGCGCCCGGCGAGATCGACGGTCTTGCGCACCTCGATCGTGCCGGTCGTGCCGACGATGAAAAGCCGACCGTCGCCCCAGGTCGGCATGCCGTCGGGGGTGAGCCAGTTCACATGAATCATGCCGGTGGCCCGGCCCGTCGACAGATGGATGTTGCCGGTGTCCTGCAGTTCCGGCTTGTCGGGCACGCTGAGGTTGTCGACATTTGCCGAAAGAATGGTCGCGTCGCTGGCGCCGGTGAAGAACAGGAACTGCTCGCATTGGTGCGAGGCGATGTCGGTGAGGATGCCGCCATATTCCTCACGCCGGAAGAACCAGTCGGGCCGCGTCTCGCGGCGAAGCCGGTGCGGACCGAGGCCGACGATATGCACGACCTCGCCGATCGCGCCGGCCGCGACAAGCTCGCCGGCCTTGACCGTCGCCGGGCTTTCGAAATGCTCCGAATAGAGGATCGAGAAGATGCGCCCCGTCTCGGCCTGGACACGGCGGACCTTGGTGAGCTGATCGAGGCTCGTCATGCCCGGCTTGTCGACGAGCACGTCCTTGCCGTGCTGCATCGCCCGGATCGCCAGTTCCGCCCGCTCGGCCGAAACGGCGGCCGAGACGATGAGGCCGATGCTCCTGTCCTCGAGTATTTCCTCGAGCGCCGCGATGCGGGGCGCGTCCTTGTAGACGCCTGTAAATTCCGCCGCGAGCGTATCGTCCTTCTCATGGAATCCGACGAGGCGGGCGCCGGCCCTGATGAGGCAATTGACCTGGCCGTAGATGTGGTTGTGGTTGAGCCCGACGGCGGCGAAACGCAATTCGTCCATGATGATTTCCAAACTCCGTCGATCAGCGCTTCATGCCGTGGTTGCGATGCCTTCGATCAGAAGGCGCTGGAAAAACAGGAAGAAGAAGAACACCGGCACGAGCGACAGCGTCGACATGGCGAAGAGGCCGCCCCAGTCGGAGGTGCTGCTCGAGTCGACGAAGGTCCTGAGGCCAAGCTGGATCGTGTAGGTGTTCATGTCGTTCAGGTAGATGAGCGGCCCGAAGAAATCGTCCCAGGTCCAGATGAAGGAGAAGATCGCCGCCGTCGCCAGAACGGGAAGCGAGAGCGGCAGCATGATCTTCCAATAGATGCGCCACGGGCCGCAGCCGTCCATCATCGCCGCCTCGTCGAGCTCGCGCGGAATGCCGCGGAAGAACTGCACCATCAGGAAGATGAAGAAGGCGTCGCTTGCGAGGAACTTCGGCACCACCAGCGGCAGGAAGGTGTTCACCCAGCCGAGATTGAGGAAGAGCACATATTGCGGAATGAGCGTCACATGGTAGGGGATCATCATCGTCCCCAGCATGATCGCGAACCAGAAATTGCGGCCTGCAAAACGCAGGCGCGCGAAGGCGTAGGCTGCGAGCGAGCAGGCCACCACATTCCCGATGACGGTCAGGACGGACACGACGAGCGAGTTCCAGGTGAAGCGCCCAAAGCTCACGTCGAGCCCGAACCAGCCGCGCACATAGGAGGCGAAATCGACCGACGAAGGCCAGAGCGAGGTCGAGGCGAAGATCTCGTCCTCCGGTCGGACCGAAGCGGAGATCATCCACAGGAGCGGATAAACCATCGCGATCGACGCGGCGATCAGGGCGGCGTGGATGAGGACCGATCCGACGGGGCTGCGACGGCCGGGCGGTGCCGATGGCGGGGCGGTTACCGAGCGCATGGTCGCATCAGTCATCGTAGTGCACCCAGTAACGAGAGGTCAGGAACGAGAAGGCCGTGAACAGGCCGATAATCAGCACGAGGATCCAGGCGAGCGCCGAGGCATAACCCATGCGGAAGTTCCCAAAGGCCTCCTGATAGAGATAGAGCGTGTAGAACAGCGTCGAGTTGATCGGCCCGCCGGTGCCCCCGGAGATGATGAAAGCGGGGGTGAAGGCCTTGAAGGCGTCGATCGTCTGCACCACCGCATTGAAGAAGATGACCGGCGTCAAGAGCGGCAGCGTGATCTTGTAGAACTGCCGGAACTTGGACGCTCCGTCGAGGCTTGCGGCCTCGTACATGTCGGTCGGGATTTGCCGGAGGCCGGCGAGGAAGATGATCATCGGCGAGCCGAATTGCCAGACACTCAGGACAACCAGCGTCCAGATCGAATAGTTCGGATGCGAGATCCAGCTCGGACCTTCTATGCCGAACTGGGCGAGCAGGCTATTGATCAGGCCGTCGCCGGCAAAGAGCTGCCGCCAGAGCACGGCGATCGCGACGCTGCCGCCGAGCAGCGACGGCAGGTAGAAGAGGGCGCGGTAGAAGGTGAGGCCCTTCACACCGCGGTCCAGAAGTAGGGCGACAAGCAGCGCGAAGGTGAGCTTGAACGGTACCGAAAGCACGACATAGAGGAAGGTCACCTGCATCGCGGCGGCGAATTTCGGATCGGCCGTCGCGATGCGGACGTAATTGGCAGTTCCGACCCATTCCGGTGAGCGGATCAGGTCGAAGCTCGTGAAAGAGAGATAGAACGAGGCGATGGCAGGCCCGAGCGTCAGGCCGAAGAAGCCGATGAGCCACGGCAACAGGAACATGTAGCCTGCTCCGTGTTTCGCCCAGAGGCTGGCCCAGCGGCCCTGTGCGGCGGGGCGCGCCTGGGCGCCCCCACCGATCGCGACAGCGGAATCCTGCACGGTCGCCATCTCCTTAGCCTCGCGACAGGATCTGCGTGACCTCGTTCACCAGCGTCTCGCCGCCCTGTTTGGCATCGAGCTGGCCGAAGGCTACCTGTTCGGCGACGCTGCGCAGGGCGAGCTCCGCCTCTCCGGCGCCCGACGGAGGCGGCGGCGGCAGGTCGCCGGCGAGCGCTCCGAGCCCGGAGACATAGTCGAGCGCCGCCCGCCCGAGTTCATCGAGCGAGGGCGCGAGCGCTTCGCGCACGGAGGCCGATTCCGGCACGCCGCGTTCGACGCCGAGGATCTTGGCGGCTTCCGGGTCCTTGACGAAGAAGTTGACATATTTGGCGCCGAGTTCCGGATCGCTGCTCTTGGCCGATACCGAGAAGAACATCGATGGCTTGCGGTAATGACCGCCCTTGGCATCCTTGCTGATCAGCGCATGGCTTTTGAGCACGATCTTGTCTTTGTTGATCGCCTGATAGCCGACGAGCTGGTTGGAATGGGCGTAGGACGTCGCCGCATTTCCGAGCGACAAGGGACTCGTCTCGATATTGAACTGGTCGAGCGCCTGTATATCCGCCGGCACGCAGGCCTTGTCCTCGCGCATCTTTTGCCACATGGCAAACCATTCGGCGCCGTCATTCGCGTCATAGGCGATCTTGCCGTCCGCGGTGAAGAGCGCCTTGCCGCGCTGGCGAAGCCAGTTTTCGAGGAGCGGCTCGACGCCGCTGCCGTCCGAGAGGCCGTAATAGCCCTTGCGCTTGCCGGCCTTGGTGATCTCGACACCCATCCGGGCGAGTTCTTCCCAGGTGGTCGACGGTGTCGGCAGGTCGACGCCGGCTTCCTCGAAGGCGACCGTATTGACCATCATCGCCGTCGAATTGGCGCCGAGGCTGATACCGTAGAGCTTGCCATCGACGCTGCCGCCCTTGATCTGCACCTCGTCGAAATCCTCGACTTTCAGCACCGAGCCGAGATAGCTGTCGAGCGGCGCGAGCGCGCCGCGCCGGGCGTATTCGACGATATAGCGATAGTCCATCTGGATGACGTCGGGCGCATTGCCACCCGCGACCTGGGTTGCCAAGCGCGGCCAGTAGTCGCTCCAGCCCAGAAATTCACCGTTGATGTCAACCCCGGGATTCGCCTTCTTGAAAAGCTCGCTCACCTTGTTGGTGCGGTCGGCGCGGGTCTGCGATCCCCACCAGAGCAGGCGCAGCCGCGCCTCCTGCGAAAAAGCGCGCGGCGCGAACGCCGCGTAGGAAAGAAGTGCCGCTCCTCCTGCGAGCACCGTGCGTCTGCTGATGCGATGCGTCATTTGTTCCTCCTCCCTCGGGAGCGCCTCCACAACGCTCCGTGTCATCGTCGTCTTGTTGAGTCCTCTTGCATTAAATAACTAATTGGTTACAAATTATGGGCAAGCAATGATCGTGTCAAGCACTTGTGTGAAATGCTGTCATTATCTTGTAATGTATCTTTACAAAGCCGCATCGAGTGCCGCCAAAGGCAAGATGTGCCGGAGGTGATGTGAATGGACAAGATGCAAGAGGATGTCAGGCGCAGGGCGGGCGGTCGTGCCGAGCGGCCCACGCAGCGCGATCCCGAGCGCACGCGCGCCTCGATCCTCGCCGCGGCCACGAAGGAGTTTGCGGAAAACGGGATCGGCGGGGCGCGGGTCGATGCGATCGCCGAGCGCGCGGGCACGAACAAGCGCATGCTCTATCACTATTTCGGCGACAAGGAGCAGCTTTACCTCGCCGTTCTGGAAGAGGCCTATGTCGGCATCAGAACGGCGGAAAAATCGGTCAATCTCAGTGACTTGGAGCCCGAGCAGGGCATAGCGGAACTCGCCATGTTCACCTGGAGGTATTTCCTGGAGCACCCGGAATTCCTGAGCCTGCTCGGCACCGAGAACCTGCATCGCGCCCGCTGGCTGCGCCAGTCGACGCGGCTCAAGGAACTGCATTCGCACTTCATCGGCAAGCTTTCCGACCTGCTCGACCGCGGCAAGGCGAAGGGTCTCTTCCGGGCGGACATCGACCCGCTGAACGTCTATCTGACCATTGCGGCACTCGGCTACTTCTACGTCTCGAACCAGTACACCCTTTCGACCATCTTCGGCCGCGACCTCATGGAAGAGGCCAATGTCGAGGCCTGGGAGCGCCACATCGTCCACGTGACCCTGGCATCCATCAGGCGCTGAATCGACCCGATGTCGTTTTTTCTGTTGACAAGTGTGTTTTTCGTCTGTCACAAAGTAACCGTTTAGTTACTGGCTTGGGAGGGCTGGTCCGCTCCCTTGGAAAGCCTGGCAGGGAGGAGACCGCATGCCGCGTTTGGGGATCATATTGCACGGCGTCACCGGCCGGATGGGGTATAACCAGCATCTGGTGCGCTCTATTCTGGCCATCCGCGATCAGGGCGGGCTAACGCTCAAATCCGGCGAGCGGCTGGAGATCGATCCGATCATTGTCGGGCGCAACCGCGACAAGATCGAGCAATTGGCCAAGCGTCATAACATCGCTCGCTGGTCGACCGACCTCGACGCCGCACTCGCCGATGCAAACGATCAGATATTCTTCGATGCCGGCACGACGCTGATGCGTGCCGAACTGATCGGCAGGGCGCTCGACGCCGGCAAGCACGTCTATTGTGAGAAGCCGATTTCGGATGATCTGAGGACCGCGGTGAAGCTGGCGCGGAAGGCGCGCGCCTCGGGCCTGAAGCACGGCGTGGTGCAGGACAAGCTGTTCCTGCCCGGGCTGCGCAAGCTGGCGCTCTTGAGGGACTCCGGCTTCTTCGGAAAGATCCTGTCCGTGCGCGGCGAGTTCGGCTATTGGGTCTTCGAGGGCGATTGGGGCGTGCCGGCCCAGCGGCCCTCCTGGAATTATCGCAAGAAAGACGGTGGCGGCATCATCCTCGATATGCTCTGCCACTGGCGCTATGTGCTCGACAACCTCTTCGGAGAGGTCAAGGCGGTCTCCTGCCTCGGCGCAACGCATATTCCGACCCGCATCGACGAGCAGGGGCGGCCCTATGAGTGCGACACCGATGACGCGGCCTATGCGACCTTCGAGCTCGAAGGCGGCGTGATTGCGCAGATCAATTCCTCCTGGGCGGTGCGCGTGCGCCGCGACGACCTCGTCACTTTCCAGGTCGACGGCACGCATGGCTCGGCCGTCGCCGGGCTGACGAAATGCTGGACCCAGCACCGCGTCAATACGCCAAAGCCGGTCTGGAATCCGGACCAGCCGCAGACCATCGATTTCTACAAGACCTGGGACGAGGTGCCGGACACGCAGGCCTTCGACAACGGGTTCAAGGCTCAGTGGGAGATGTTCCTGCGCCACGTCGCCGAGGACGCTCCCTGGCCCTACGGGCTCGAGGCCGGCGCCAAGGGCGTGCAACTCGCCGAGTTGGGTCTGAAGTCCTGGGCCGAGCGCCGCTGGCTCGACGTTCCGGCACTGGAGTTCTGAGCCATGGTCAGAATCGATCTCCCCCAGGAAGGCCGCCTCGCCCGTTACGAACTGACGGGCCGGCCGGTTCCCCTGAAGAAGCGTGACGCGGCCGCCTTCGCGCGGGTCGCCTTCGCCGCGGCCCATGTCGTCGCCGATCCGCTGGCGGACAACGATCCATGGCTCATGCCGGCGATCGATTGGGAGCGCACGCTCGCCTTCCGTCACCGCCTATGGGATCTCGGCCTCGGGGTCGCCGAATCGATGGATACGGCGCAGCGCGGCATGGGGCTCGGCTGGCCGGAGGCGCGCGAGCTCATTCGCCGCTCCCTTGCCGAGGCGCGCGGCCGCTCCGGCGCGTTGATCGCCTGCGGCGCCGGCACCGACCATCTGGCGCCCGGGCCGGATGTGTCGATCGACGATATCCTCAAGGCCTACGAGAGCCAGATCGAAGCGATCGAAGCCGAAGGGGGCCGCATCATTCTGATGGCGAGCCGGGCCCTCGCCGCCGCGGCAAAGGGACCGGAGGACTATATCCGCGTCTACGACCGCGTTCTCTCCCAGGTGAAAGAGCCGGTGATCATCCATTGGCTCGGCGAAATGTTCGATCCGGCGCTCGATGGCTATTGGGGCAATGCCGATCACATGGAGGCGATGAAGACCTGCCTGGCGGTGATCGAGGCGCATGCCGAGAAGGTCGACGGCATCAAGATCTCGCTCCTTTCCAAGGAAAAGGAGATCGTGATGCGGCGGCAATTGCCGAAGGGCGTGCGCATGTATACGGGCGACGACTTCAACTATGCGGAGCTCATTGCCGGTGATGCCGAAGGCTATTCGGATGCGCTGCTCGGCATTTTCGATGCGATTGCGCCGGTCGCCTCTGCGGCGCTCGAGGCGCTCGGCAAGGGGCGGAACGGCGAATTCTTCGAGCTGCTCGAGCCGACGGTGCCGCTCTCGCGCCATATCTTCAAGGCGCCGACGCGTTTCTATAAGACCGGCGTCGTCTTCCTCGCTTATCTGAACGGCCTGCAGGATCATTTCATCATGATCGGCGGCCAGCAGAGCGCCCGCTCGCTCGCCCATCTCGCCGAGCTTTTCCGCCTGGCGGACAAAGCCGGTGCTCTCGCCGATCCGGACCTCGCGGTTGCTAGGATGCAGCGCGTTCTCGCCGTTCACGGTGTTGCGTGAGGCGCGGCATGAGCGAAGCGCCGCGCGTCAGACTCGTCGAAGCGGAAATATTTGAGCGTCCGGTCGATTTTCGCTTCCCCTTCCGTTTCGGTGCGGCGCGTGTCGAGCGCGCACCGCAGGCTTTCGTTCGGGTGCGGATCGAGGACGAAGGCGGCCGCTCCGCCGCCGGCTGGGCGGCCGAGATGATGATGCCGAAATGGTTCGACAAGAGCCCGACGCTTTCGCCGGACGACAATGTCGGGCAGCTTCGCAGGTCGCTGCATCTGGCGATCGAAGGGCTCAAATCCCTGCCCGCGAATACCGCTTTCGGCCTTCACGCCGCCGCCGAGGCCGATCATCACCGCATGGCCGCGCATGAGGGCCTTCCGGCGCTGGTCGCCTCCTATGGGCTGGCGCTCGTCGACCGCGCCATTATCGACGCGCTGTGCCGGCTCGAGGCAACGAGTGCTGCCGCGGCCGTCCGGAACGATCTCCTTGGTATCACCGACGCGACCGCGCCCGACCTCGCGGGCTTCGACCTGCCGGGTTTCCTCTCGCGGCTGGAGCCTTCGCCGCGCCTTGCGGTACGGCATACGATCGGTCTCGCCGACGCGCTGACGGCCGCCGATGTCGAGCCGGCGCAGTGGCTGGAGGACGGCCTGCCGCAGACGTTGGAGGAGGTGATCGCGGCCTATGGTCACCGCTATTTCAAGATCAAGGTGTCCGGCCGGCCCGAACAGGACGTGGAGCGACTGCTTGCCGTCACGGCGGTGCTCGACCGTGCCATTGGCGACTACCGGGCGACGCTCGACGGCAACGAGCAGTTCGAGAGCGCCGATGTCGCGGTTGATTTCCTCGAACGTGTGCAAAGAGAACCGCGCCTCGCAAGGCTCCGCCATTCGCTTCTCTTCTTCGAACAGCCGATAGCGCGGGCAGAGGCGCTGTCGCGATCGGTCGCCGCCGTAAGCGAACGAATACCGCTGGAGGTAGACGAGTCCGACGGCGATGTCGGAGCCTTCCTGCGCGCCCGCGAACTCGGCTATGCGGGCATTTCGTCGAAGTCCTGCAAGGGCTTCTATCGGTCGCTGCTCAATCGCGCCCGGGTCGAGAAGTGGAATAGCGAGGTCGGCTCTTCCCGCTATTTCGTCTCAGCCGAGGATCTGACGACACAAGGCGGCATCGGCCTGCAGCAGGACCTTGTCCTCGCCGCGCTCGTCGGCGCCGGGCACGTCGAACGCAACGGCCATCATTATGTCGACGGCATGGCCGGAGCCCCGGCGAGCGAGCAGGCCGCCTATCTCGCTGCGCATGGCGATCTTTACGAGAACGGGAATGGCCGCGCGCGACTCGCGATCAAAGCGGGCGAGATCAGCTTTGCGTCCGTGCTGCGAGCAGCCGGCCTCGGCTCCGCGGTCGAGCCGGACTGGGCGGCTATGTTGCGCTCATGAGAAATGGGGGAGGGAATCCAATGCAGGTCGAGGGCCTTTCGATCAATCTGGCGACGATCCGCGCGCAGTGCAGCTTCGCCGAGGCCGTGGATATCTGCCTCAAGCACGGGATCACGGCGATTGCTCCCTGGCGCGACCAGGTGGCCGCGATCGGTCTCGAGGAGGCGGCTCGCATCGTCAAGACCAACGGGCTCAAGCTCACCGGGCTCTGCCGCGGCGGCTTCTTTCTGGCCGGCGACGCGGCGGGCCGGGAAAAGGCCCTCGACGATAACAGGCGCGCGATCGACGAGGCGGCGGAGCTCGGCGCGGATTGTCTCGTGCTCGTCGTCGGCGGCTTGCCCGGCGGCTCGAAGAATATCGATGCGGCCCGCCGCATGGTCGAGGAGGGCATTGCCGCGGTCCTGCCGCATGCTCGTGCGGCGCAAGTGCCGCTCGCGATCGAGCCGCTGCACCCGATGTACGCCGCGGACCGCGCCTGCGTGAACACGCTCGGCCAGGCGCTCGATATCTGCGAAGCGCTCGGCCGAGGCGTCGGTGTCGCGATCGACGTCTATCATGTCTGGTGGGATCCCGACCTCGCAAATCAGATCGCGCGCGCCGGCAGAATGGAGGCGATCCTTGCCCACCACATCTGCGATTGGCTGGTTCCGACCAAGGATATGCTCACGGACCGCGGCATGATGGGCGACGGGGTCATCGACCTCAAAGGCATCCGGCGCCGGGTCGAAGCCGCCGGTTTCCATGGACCTCAGGAGGTGGAGATCTTTTCGGCCGAGAACTGGTGGAAGCGTCCGGCCGAAGAGGTGATCGCCACCTGTGTAGAGCGTTATCGAAGCTGCTGTTGAGATGGATGATGGCTATGTTCCTTACAAGTCGGTTCGCCAGATTGCCGGAGATCGCCTTGACTTTCGTGAAATCTGATCGCTAACATGTATTATAAGTTTACATGCCAGTACCGTTACCGCCGGTCGCGCGGCTTCACCCCAGACAGGATTGCGTGAGGAAATGATGGACAACAAGCGTCGTTTTGCGCTGGTCGGCACCGGCAATCGCGGAACCACCATGTGGGGCAAGGATCTGCTGGCCGGCTGGCGCGGCCTCGTCGATCTCGTCGCCATTGCCGACACGAATTCGCTGAGGGCCGAGCGGGCCCGCACGATGATCGCCACCAATGCGCCGATCTACGGCAATGTCGACAGGATGCTTGCCGAGGCGCGCCCGGATCTCGTCATCGTCTGCACACCGGACGACACGCATGATGACATTGTCGTCAAGGCGCTCGAATCCGGCGCCGACGTCATCACCGAAAAGCCGATGTCCACCACCGTGAAAAAGATCCGCCGCATCCTGGAAGCGGAGAAGCGCACCGGCCGGCGAGTGGACGTCTCCTTCAACTACCGCTTCGCGCCGACGGCTGCGCGCATCAAGGAGCTGCTCGCCGCCGGCGAAATCGGCCGCGTCACTTCCGTCGACTTCCACTGGTATCTCGACACGCGGCACGGGGCCGACTATTTCCGCCGCTGGCACGCCTATACGGCGCGCTCGGGCAGCCTCTTCGTGCACAAGGCGACGCACCATTTCGATCTTTTGAACTGGTATCTCGATAGCGATCCGGAAGCGGTCACCGCCTTTGCCGACCTGCAGATGTATGGCCGCAAGGGTCCATTCCGTGGGCCCCGCTGCAAGCTCTGTCCCCACAAGGGCGAGTGCGACTTCTATCTCGACCTCAAAGCCGATCCGTTCCTCGATGCGCTTTACGAGGAGCCTTCCGAGATCGACGGCTATTTCCGCGACGGCTGCGTCTTCCGCGAAGACATCGACATTCCGGACACGATGGTCGCGAATATCCGCTACCGCAACGACGTTCACGTCTCCTATTCCTTGAACACTTTCCAGCCGATCGAGGGCCACCACATCGCCTTCAATGGCACGAAGGGCCGGATCGAGCTGCGCCAATACGAGGACCAGCCGTGGGAGACGCCGCCGGAGGACGTTATCCTGCTCGTCCGCAACTTTCCAAAAGGCAAGCCGGCGATGGAGCGCATCACGGTGCCGCATTTCCCGGGCGGGCATTATGGCGGCGACGATAGGTTGCGGAACATGCTGTTCAAGCCCGACGCGAGCGACCCGCTCGGACAGCGGGCGGGAGCGCGCGCCGGCGCGATGTCCGTCCTCTGCGGCATCGCGGCGCTTGAAAGTTCGCGCACGGGCAGGCTCGTGCGCCTCGCCAGCCTGATGCCCGAGCTCTTCACCGAGGGGGTTCCGGCGGTGCGCAAGGTCGCGGCGAATGCGGGCTGATGCCGCCAACCGGCCGCATCCGAGCTTGCCTGGCGCCGACGCCACGCCGCGAAGGAATCCGCCTGACGCAATTTTCGTCTTGCACCTCTAGTCACTAGAGGTCGTAGCTTGCTCTCGAAGTCCCCAAGGAGCAAGGCATGGCAAGCAGCAGCATTCGGGAAACCAGATATCGCGTCGACGGCATGGATTGCGCATCCTGCGCAGCGAAGATCGATACCGCCGTCAGGCGTGTCGCCGGCGTGGAAGACGTCACGGTCTCGGTGACTGTCGGAACGCTGACGGTACTGCATGCGGACGGCGGCGATGTCGGTCCGGCGATCGTTAAGAAGGTCGGCAGCCTCGGCTATGGGCTGGCTCCGCTCTCGGTCGTGCCGGAGCCGGATCCGGCGCAGTTAGACGACCATGCTTGCTGCGGCCACGATCACGGCAATCACGCCCTGCATAGTCATGGGCATGGTCACGCGCATTCGCATGACGGGCCTTCCGGGTCCCCGACAAACACGGTCAGCATTTCCGCTTCGCAGCCCGCTGGCTCTTACGGAGCCGCGCCGTGGTGGCAGACGACAAAGGGCAGGCTCACCATTGCCTGCGGCATCGCAATTGCAGCCGCCTACGGCATCGGCAAGCTCATGCCTGCAACCGAGCCTTGGGTATTCACGCTTGCCATGCTCGTCGGCCTGCTGCCGATCGCGAGACGGGCGGTCATGGCGGCGCGTTTCGGCACTCCGTTTTCGATAGAGATGCTGATGACCGTCGCGGCCGCCGGTGCCGTTGTGATCGGCGCCGGCGAAGAAGCGGCGATGGTCGTCTTTCTCTTCCTGATCGGCGAACTGCTGGAAGGGGTCGCCGCCGGCAAGGCGCGGGCGAGCATTCAGGCGCTGTCGGCCCTCGTGCCGAAATCGGCGCTCATCGAAATGGATGGAAAAATGGTCGAAGTGCCGGCGGAAAGCCTCTCCGTCGGCGCCGTCATCCTCGTTCGCCCCGGCGACCGGCTCCCGGCCGATGGCATAGTCGTCGCCGGTGACAGCAGCGTCGACGAAGCGCCGGTCACCGGAGAGAGCACGCCCGTCCTGAAGGAAGCGGGCGATGGCGTCTTCGCCGGCACGGTCAACGGCGAGGGTGCGCTTCGCGTGCGCGTTACTGCCGCCGCGGCGGACAACACCATCGCCCGCGTCATCAGGCTCGTCGAAGAAGCGCAGGAGATGAAGGCGCCGACCGAGCGTTTCATCGACCGGTTCTCGCGCTACTACACGCCGGCCGTCGTACTCGTCGCCGCGTTGGTTGCGATCGTCCCGCCGCTTTTATTCGGCGGTCTTTGGCAGGACTGGATCTACAAGGGGCTGGCGCTTCTCTTGATCGGCTGCCCCTGCGCGCTCGTCATTTCCACGCCAGCGGCAATCGCCGCGAGCCTGTCGGCCGGGGCGCGCCGTGGCCTGTTGATCAAGGGCGGCGCCGTGCTTGAAACGATCGGCAAGATCACGGCGGTCGCCTTCGACAAGACCGGGACGCTTACCGAGGGCAAGCCCAAGCTTACCGATGTCATCGGCTTCGACCGGCCGGAATCCGAGGTCATCGCTCACGCCGCCGCGCTCGGGCAGGTCTCCAGCCATCCGCTGGCGCAGGCGATCCTTGCGCGTGCCGAATCCGACGGCTTGACGCTGCCTGCCGTGGAAGGCGCAAAGGCCCTCGGCGGCAGGGGCATGTCCGGTTCGGTGGGCAACACGGCACTTTTCCTCGGCTCGCCTCAGGCCGCCGGCGCGCGCGCGCCGCTCACCGGAGAGCAGCAGGCGCGGATCGAGGCCCTGCAAGGCGAGGGCAAAACCGTGTCTGTGCTTCTCGCGAACGGCGCCGTCGCCGGGGCGCTCGCCGTGCGCGACGAGCCGCGCGCCGATGCCGTCAAGGGCGTGAAGGCGCTGACAGAGGCTGGGCTTCGCGTCGTGATGCTGACCGGCGACAACCGGCGCACCGCCGGCGCCATCGCCGACCGGCTCGGCGGCATTGAGGTGCGCGCCGAACTCCTGCCCGAGGACAAGCAGCGCATCATCGGCGAACTCAAGGCCGAAGGCTTTGCCGTTGCGAAGGTTGGCGACGGCATCAACGATGCGCCGGCACTGGCGGCAGCGGATGTCGGCATCGCTATCGGCAGCGGAACGGATGTCGCGCTTGAAGCGGCGGATGCCGCAAGCCTCCACGCGCGCGTTGCCGACATCGATGCGATGATCAAGCTGTCGCGGGCAACGTTGCGCAACATCTATCAGAACATAACGGCCGCGCTCGGGCTCAAGGCCGTGTTTCTGGTGACGACCATCGCCGGCGTAACCGGCCTCTGGCCGGCCATCCTCGCCGACACCGGCGCCACCGTGCTCGTGACGATGAACGCGCTGCGGCTGCTGCGTTTGCCTGAGAAGTAAACGGCCGATGGATGCCGGCAGGAAGGCCGAGAAACGCGAGCGCAACTCCATTCCCCGTGCTCATTTCACGCACAATCTCCCTGTGTATATTCGCGCTGGACTCTCACCAGTGATCCGGGGAGAGTATAAGGAGATCGCGATTGAGGGCTTTCACGCCCGGAAATCGATGATAAACTTATACCAAATGGTAAAAAAATTGTCGGCACGGTTCCTGCGATGAGCCGAAGCGGGCAGGAAGGGGATCGCAAGCCAATATGGACGATATTGCCATCGAATTGCATGGGATCGACAAGAGCTTCGGACTGGTCCACGCCAATAAGGACATCAATCTCAAGGTTCGCAAGGGCACGATCCACGGCATCATCGGCGAAAACGGCGCGGGCAAGTCGACGCTGATGTCGATCCTCTACGGCTTCTATCAGGCCGATAGCGGCGAGATCCTGGTCGACGGCAAGCCGGTTGCCATTCGCGATCCGAATACGGCGATCTCCGTCGGCATCGGCATGGTGCATCAGCACTTCATGCTCGTGGAAAATTTCACGGTGCTCGAAAACGTCATGCTCGGCGCCGAGGACAGCCAGGTCCTCAACAAGGGCATCGCCAAGGCGCGCACGGAATTGAAGCGGCTCGAGAACGAATATGCGCTGGAGGTCAATCCCGACGCCCTGATAGAGGAGCTGCCGGTCGGTCTCCAGCAGCGCGTGGAGATCCTGAAGGCGCTTTATCGCAAGGCCGATATCCTGATCCTCGACGAGCCGACAGGCGTGCTGACGCCGGCCGAAGCCGACCATCTCTTCCGCATTCTCGGCCAGCTCAAGTCGCAGGGTAAGACGATCATTTTCATCACTCATAAGCTGCGGGAGATCATGGCGATCACCGACGAAGTTTCGGTGATGCGCCGCGGCGAGATGGTCGCCACGCGCAACACGCGCGAAACCTCGGTCGAGGAGCTGGCCGAGCTCATGGTTGGCCGCCGCGTGCTGCTTCGCGTCGATAAGGGCGAAGCGAGCCCCGGCGACGTGAAGCTCGCGGTCCAAGGCCTGACGGTCAAGGACAGCCGCGGCGTCACCATGGTCGACGACGTCTCCTTCGAGGTTCGCTCCGGCGAGATCGTCGGCATTGCCGGTGTCGCCGGCAACGGCCAGTCGGAACTGCTCGAGGCGATCGCCGGCATCCGCAAGGCAACCGCAGGAACGGTGCTTCTGAACGGCAAGTCCGTCGATGTCATGGGCCATAGGGATCCGGCCGAACTCAGGGCTCGTGGCCTGGCGCACGTACCGGAAGACCGGCATCATGTCGGGCTCGTCCTCAAATTCGAGGAAAGCGAGAACGCCATTCTGGGCTACCACCATGATCCGCGGTACCTCAACGGCGTCTTCCTGAACATCGATGCGATCCGCAAGGATGCCGAGGAAAAGATCGCCAAATACGACATCCGCCCCCCGAATGCGCGGCTGAAAACCGCCAATTTCTCCGGCGGCAACCAGCAGAAGATCGTCCTTGCCCGCGAGATGGAGCGCGATCCGGACGTGCTGATCATTGGTCAGCCGACCCGTGGCGTCGACGTCGGCGCGATCGAATTCATCCACAAGCGGATCATCGAGATGCGCGACCAAGGTAAGGCCGTGCTGCTCGTCTCCGTCGAGCTCGACGAGATCCGCTCCCTTTCCGACCGCATTCTCGTGATGTTTGCGGGTCGCGTCGTCGGCGAGCGCAGCCCGGATGCGACGGAAGGCGAGCTCGGCCTCCTGATGGCCGGCGTCGAAGGCCGCAAGGAGGCCGCAGAATGAGCACCCCTTATGCGAAACTCCCGGGCTGGGTCGAATATGGCCTCATCCCGCTGATCAATCTCGCCGTTGCTTTCCTCGTAGCCGGTCTCGTCGTGCTGCTCGTCGGCGAAAATCCGCTGGAGGCGGCTTATCACCTGATCAACGGCGCTTTCGGCCGCGGCGAATATATCGGCTTCACGCTCTATTACGCGACGACCTTCATCTTCACCGGGCTTGCCGTGGCGGTCGCCTTCCATGCCGGGCTCTTCAACATCGGCGGTGAAGGCCAGGCCTATGTCGGCGGCATCGGCGTGGCGCTTGCCTGTCTGTGGCTCGACCAGACGATGCCCTGGTATGTGGTCTTCCCGCTCGCCATCCTCGGCTCGGTGTTCTTTGGCGCGCTCTGGGCTTTCCTGCCCGGTTGGCTGCAAGCCAAGCGCGGCAGTCACATCGTCATCACCACCATCATGTTCAACTTCATCGCGTCGAGCCTGATGGTCTATCTCCTGACGCGCGTCCTGAAGCCGCTCGGGTCGATGGCGCCGCAGACGCGGACCTTCGCCGAAGGCGGGCAATTGCCGAAGCTCGACTGGCTGCTCTCGATCTTCGGTCTCGATGTCGGAACGGCACCCTTCAACATCTCCTTCTTGCTGGCGCTGGTGGCGGCCTTCGGCGTCTGGGCGCTGATCTGGCGCACCAGGCTCGGCTACGAGATGCGCACAATGGGCCACAGCCCGTCAGCCGCGCGCTACGCCGGCATTCGCGAAAGCCGCATCACGGTCATCACCATGATGATTTCCGGCGGCCTTGCCGGCATGATGGCCTTGAACCCGATCATGGGCGAGCAATTCCGCATGCAGCTCGATTTCGTCCAGGGCGCGGGCTTCGTCGGCATCGCGGTAGCGCTGATGGGCCGCTCACATCCGGGCGGTATCATCCCCGCCGCCATCCTCTTCGGCGTGCTCTATCAGGGCGGCGCGGAAATCGCCTTCGAGATGCCGTCGATCTCGCGCGACATGATCGTCATCATCCAGGGTCTCGTCATTCTTTTTGCCGGTGCGCTCGAGAACATGTTCCGCCCAGCCATTGCGCGCGCCTTCGCAATGCGCGGCCAGCGTGCGGCTGCCGTCGTTCAGACCAGGGGAGCCTGAGTCATGGATTTCTTCCACGTTCTCGTCGTGCTCCTGGAATCGACGATTCGCGTCTCGGTGCCGCTCGTCTTCGCGGCGCTCGCCGGCCTCTTCACCGAGCGCGCCGGCGTCTTCGACATCGGCCTCGAAGGCAAGATGCTCGGCGCCGCTTTCGCGGCCGGCGCCGCGGCCGCCGTCACCCAATCGGTCTGGATCGGGCTGATCGCGGCGATCCTCATTTCCGTGGCCCTGTCGCTGGTGCACGGCTATGCCTCGATCACCCAGCGCGGCAACCAGATCGTCTCGGGTGTCGCGATCAACTTCATCGTCGCCGGCTCCACCGTGATCCTCGGCGAGGCCTGGTTCCGCCAGGGCGGACGCACACCGGCGCTCGCCGAAGGCGCCAGGTTCCAGACGATCAGCTTCCCGGATGCGGACATGATCCGCGAGGTGCCGCTGCTCGGTCCGATCTATGCGGACCTCCTGTCCGGGCATTTTCTGCTTACCTATCTGGCCTTCGCGATGGTGCCGATCAGTTGGTGGATTCTTTATCGCACCCGCTTCGGCCTCCGGCTCAGGGCCGTCGGCGAGAACCCGGGTGCCGTTGACACCGCCGGCATCTCGGTGATCTGGCTGCGCTACCGCGCCGTCATCTGCTGCGGCATTCTCTGTGGTTTCGCCGGCGCCTATCTGTCGCTGGCGATGACGGCCGGCTTCGTCAAGGGCATGACGGCGGGCAAGGGCTATATCGCGCTCGCGGCGTTGATCTTCGCCAAGTGGCGGCCGAAGAACGTCATGTTCGCCTGCCTGCTCTTCGGCTTCCTCGATGCGCTGGCGATCCGTCTGCAAGGCACGCCCTTGCCGCTTATCGGACAGGTTCCGGTGCAATTCATGCAGGCGCTGCCCTATATTCTCACGGTGATCCTGCTTGCCGGCTTCATCGGCAAGGCGATACCGCCCAAGGCCGGCGGCGTACCCTATGTGAAGGAGCGCTAGACAATGTCCAAGGACGAGCTCTTCGTCGCGGCACGTGAAGCCATGGCAAGGGCGCATGCGCCCTATTCCAAGTTTCCGGTGGGCGCCGCCATCCGTGCCGAGGACGGCAAGATCTACACGGGCGCCAACATCGAGAACCTGTCCTTTCCGGAAGGCTGGTGCGCGGAGACGACAGCGATCAGCCACATGGTGATGGCCGGCCAGCGCAAGATCATGGAAGTGGCCGTCGTTGCCGAGAAGCTCGCGCTCTGCCCGCCATGTGGCGGCTGCCGTCAGCGCTTAGCGGAATTTTCCGGCGCGAGCACCCGTATCTATCTCTGCGACGAGACGGGGATCAAGAAGACGCTTGCCCTCTCCGATCTCTTGCCGCACAGCTTCGAGACCGAGATCCTCGGATGACGGCGGCGGCGGAATTCCTGAAAGACAAACTCGGCGCGCTTATGCCGCGTTACGGCATCGTGCTCGGCTCCGGGCTTGGCTCGCTCGTCGAGGCGGTGGCGAAACCGGTCCGCATTCCCTATGCGGAGATACCCGGTTTTCCGGTGAGCAGCGTTTCCGGCCACGCCGGCGAACTCGTCGCGGGCAGGCTCGGCGATATTCCCGTCGCCGTGCTCTCCGGCCGCGCCCATTTTTACGAGCGCGGCGACGCCAATGCGATGCGCGTGCCGATCGAGACGATGAAGCGGATCGGGGTCGAAAACCTGATCCTCACCAATTCGGCCGGCTCGCTGCGCGAGGACATGCCGCCGGGCTCCGTGATGCGCATCGCCGATCACATCGCCTTTGCCGGTGCCAATCCGCTGATCGGCGTCGAAAGCGACGAGCGCTTCGTCGGCATGACGAACGCCTATGATGCGGCGCTTTCCATAGGGATGGAGGAGGCCGCCGAGCGCCTCGGCATCCCGCTCGCGCGCGGCGTCTATATGTGGTTCTCCGGCCCGAGCTTCGAAACGCCGGCGGAAATCCGCATGGCGCGCATTCTCGGTGCCGATGCGGTCGGCATGTCGACGGTTCCCGAGGTGATCCTCGCGAGGTTCTTCGGGCTCAGGGTGGCGGCAGCCTCCGTCATCACCAATTTCGCCGCCGGCATGACCGGGGCGGAGCTCAGCCATGAGGAGACGAAGCAGATGGCGCCGCTCGGCGGTCAGCGCCTGGCAGCGATTCTGAAAGAGATGATCGCGAGCGGAGGCTGACATGGCCATGCTCCCTCAGGAAGTGATCCGGAAGAAGAGGGATGGCGGAGAGCTCGATCCGGCGGAAATCGCCGGCTTCATCAAGGGCGTGACCGACGGTTCGATCTCGGAAGGGCAGGCCGCCGCCTTCGCCATGGCCGTGTGGTTCTCCGGCATGAATCGCGACGAATGCGTCGCGCTGACGCTGGCGATGCGCGATTCCGGCGAGACGCTCGACTGGAGCGAGTTCGGGCGCCCGGTGGTCGATAAGCACTCGACGGGCGGCGTGGGCGACAATGTCTCTCTTATGCTCGCGCCGATCGTCGCCGCTTGCGGTGCCAATGTGCCGATGATCTCGGGCCGAGGCCTCGGCCACACCGGCGGCACGCTCGACAAGCTCGAATCGATCCCCGGCTACAATATCCAGCCATCGCCCGAGCTGTTTCGCAAGGTCGTCGACGAGGTCGGCTGCGCCATCATCGGCCAGACGGCCAATCTGGCTCCGGCCGACAAGCGCCTCTATGCGATCCGCGATGTAACGGCGACGGTTGACTCGGTGCCGCTGATCACGGCTTCGATCCTTTCGAAGAAGCTCGCCGCCGGCCTCCAGTCGCTGGTGCTCGACGTCAAACTCGGCAACGGTTCCTTCATGACGGATCCCGACGAAGCCAAGATCCTCGCGCGCTCGCTCGTCGACGTGGCAAACGGTGCGGGCGTGAGCACGTCCGCATTGATCACCGACATGAATGAACCGCTGGCGGACGCGGCCGGAAACGCGCTCGAAATCGAGACCTGCCTTGCTTATCTGCGCGGCGAGAAGGCGGGAACCCGCCTCGATCAGGTCGTCGTGGCTTTCGCGGCGGAAATGCTCGTCGCAGCGGGCATTGCGACACACAAGGTCGAGGCCGAGGCCTTGGTCCGCCGCGCTCTAGAGAGTGGTGCCGCGATGGAGCGTTTCGCGCTCATGGTCCATCGGCTTAGCGGGCCCGCCGATTTCGTCGATCGGTCCGAGGCCTACCTCGAAAAGGCGCCGGCCGTCGTACCGGTGCCGGCCGCGCGGGAGGGCTACCTGACGGCTTGCGAGACGCGCGAGATCGGAATGGCGGTCATCGCACTTGGCGGCGGGCGCAGCCGTCCCGATAACCGGATCGATCACCGCGTCGGTCTCTCCGATTTGTTGCCACTTGGGACCGAGGTGCAGAAAGGTGAGCCGGTCGCCTTCGTGCATGCTGCCGATCTGAGCCAAGCGGAAGCGATGCGGGAGAGGATTGGGGGCCTCTACACGATCGGGGACGTTGCACCCGATCCGCGCCCCGTCGTCATATCCGGGATTACCTGACGAGATGGAGCGCGCCGCCCTCGACGCGATAGGATGATAGCCGGCTCAGGAAGGACATGCCGACGAGCATGCCGGAGAGTGCCTTGTCGGGCAGGATCATGGCATCGATGTTCTTGAGCGAGATGTTACCGATCTCGACGCGGTCCAGACTGACGCGGGCAGCCTCTACGATGCCGTTGGCCGTCTGCACGCGTGCATTGAAGGCGAGGCTGCCGACGGCGATGCCGAAGCGCCGGGCCGCCGAGGCGTTGATGGCGATCGTGCTCGCGCCGGTGTCGACGAGCCCCCGTTCCGATCGCCCATTTATCCGGAACGTGCCGAAGAAGTGGCCGGCGCGATCCCCTTCGAGCACCACACCTTTGCTGCCCGCGTAGCGTGCCGTCGCCGCCGGCGCCGCGGCGCCTACCGAGCGCTCTACTGCGCTTTCGCTCTGCCGAGCGAGATAGGTCGAGGCAAGCTCAGGAACGACGAGTGCGAGAGCGGCAAGTCCAGCCGCAAAGGCGAGGAGGCGTGTAATCATTGGGGCTCCGGCGGAGCAAGCGGAAACGAGTCTAGCCTAAGCCGATCATCGCTAACGCCATGCAAAAAAGCCGCCGGAAAGACCGGCGGCTTTGCCGCTGTTTGTCAGTCTGGTTAAGAAAGCGAAAACTTACTTCGTACCGTACATGCGGTCGCCCGCGTCGCCGAGGCCGGGCATGATATAGCCTTTCTCGTTCAAATGGCTATCGATCGCGGCGGTGAAGATCGGCACGTCCGGATGTGCGTTCCTGAAATTGCGGATGCCTTCCGGGGCGGCGAGCAGGCAGAGAAAGCGGATGTTCTTCGCGCCGCGCTCCTTGAGCTTCTCGATCGCCGCGATCGAGGAGTTGCCGGTCGCAAGCATCGGATCGACGACGATGACGAGCCGCTCGTTGAGGCTCTCCGGCGCCTTGAAATAATATTCGACCGGCTGCAGCGTCTCGTGATCGCGATAGACGCCGATATGCGAGACGCGTGCTGACGGCACGAGTTCGAGCATGCCTTCGAGCAGGCCGTTGCCGGCGCGCAGAATCGAGGCGAAAACAAGCTTCTTGCCTTCGAGCACCGGCGCGTCCGTTTCCTGAAGGGGCGTCTCGATCCGCTCGGTCGTCAGTTCCAGATCGCGCGTCACCTCGTAGCAAAGCAGCGTCGAGATTTCCTTCAGCAACCGGCGGAAGCCTGCGGTCGACGTCTCCTTCTTGCGCATGATGGTCAGCTTGTGCTGCACCAGCGGATGATCGATCACTGTAACGCCGTCCATGGCTCACCTTCCCCGCACAAATTTTGGCATTATCCGCCCTCTTTTCCATGGAAAGGGCGGGGCTGCAAGGGTGTTCGTCCACTTGGTTGCGGATTGCGCCTCTCATCCCGCTGCCGCGACCTTCTCCCCTTTTTGACGGGGAGAAGGGACTCGCGCACGCTCCCAAGTTCCCCCCAGGCGGAGAGGGCTAGGGTGAGGAGCAATCCCCCTCCCGGCTAGACATGCAAGGCCGCCAGCAATCTCTCTCTCGTCGGCTCGTCCACGAAGGCGGCTTCGACCGCCGTTTTCGTCATCCGGTTGAGATCGCCGTCCTCGAACCCCATCACGTGGAAGGCGATTTGGTATTCCTGGGCGAGTGACGTGTGGAAGAAGGGCGGATCGTCCGAATTGAGCGTGACGCGCACGCCGGCCTCGTAGAGCGGCCGCAGCGGGTGCGAGGCGAAGTCGGGGAATACCTTGAGTGAGATGTTCGAGCCCGGGCAGACTTCGAGCACGACGCCCTCATCGGCAAGGCGTTTCACCAGATCCGCGTCTTCGATCGCCCTCACGCCATGGCTGATGCGCCTCGGCCGCACGTGATCGAGCGCATCGCGCACGCTGAAGGCGCCGGAAAGCTCGCCGGCGTGGATGGTCAAGCCCAGCCCGGCGTCGCGGACGATGTCGAAGGCGCGAGAAAATTCCGCGACGCTGTGCATGCGCTCCTCACCGGCGAGATTGAAACCGGTCACGAGCGGGTGGCGGCGCATGGCGGCATATTGCGCGGTGCTGATCACCGATTCCGGTCCGAGATGGCGAATGCCGGTGATCAGCATGCGGGATTCGATCCCGGTCTTGGCTCTCGCCGCCTCCATGCCGGCGGCAAGGCCTTCGATATAGGCGTCGGCTCCGAGCCCGATCGTCTCGCCATGATCGGGCGAGACGATGATCTCGCTATAGAACGTGCCCGCTTCCGCGAGCTCCGTCAGATAGGCCTCGGCGAGCAGCGCATAATCGCCCTCGGTGCGAAACAGCGAGGCGACGGCGTCGTAGCATCTGACGAAGCTGGTGAAATCCTCCCAGACATAGGCCATGTCGCGGATGATCGAACTGGTGTCGATGCCGTATTTCCGCGCCTGCCTGAGCGCCAGTTCCGGCGGTGTGGCGCCTTCGATGTGGCAATGCAGTTCGGCTTTCTTCAGATGTGCGGTCAAATAAGGCTTCTCCCATGTGGGCCCGGCGCGATGCCGAGATGTCTGGCGACGGTCTCGCCGATATGCGCGAAGCTGTCGGCGATACCGAAGGAGCGGCTCCTGAGCGTTGGGCCGAACATCAGGACCGGCACGCGCTCGCGGGTGTGGTCGGTGCCCCGCCAAGTTGGATCGCAGCCATGGTCGGCGGTGAGGATCACCATGTCGCCGGGCTTGAGCCGACGGTCGAGATCGGGCAGGCGGGCGTCGAAGGCTTCGAGCGCGGCGGCATAGCCGGGCACGTCGCGGCGATGGCCGTAAAGCATGTCGAAATCGACGAAGTTGGTGAAGACGAGATCACCGTCCTCTGCTTCCTCGACCGCCGCAAGGCTCGCATCGAAGAGCGCCATATTGCCGTTCGCCTTGGTGAGTTTCGTCACGCCCTGATGGGCGAAAATATCACCGATCTTGCCGATCGCGTGGACCGTGCGGCCCGCTTCTTTCAGCCGGTCGAGGATGGTCGGCTCCGGCGGCAGTACCGAATAATCGCGGCGATTGCCGGTGCGGATGAAATTGCCGGCATTGTCGCCGATGAAGGGTCGGGCGATGACGCGACCGATATTGTAGTCGTCGACGAGCCGGCGAACGGTCTGACAGAGCTCGAGCAATCGTTCGAGGCCGAAGGTCTCTTCATGCGCGGCGATCTGGAAGACCGAGTCGGACGAGGTGTAGCAGATCGGCTTGCCGCTCCGCATGTGCTCCTCGCCGTGGCGCGCGATGATTTCCGTGCCGGACGCGTGGCAATTGGCGAGGATGCCGGGCACATTGCCCTCACGGCAGATCGCCTCGACGAGCTCCGGGGGGAAGGCATCGCCCTCCGCCGGAAAGTAACCCCAGTCGAACATGACCGGCGTGCCGGCGATCTCCCAATGGCCGGACGGTGTGTCCTTGCCGCGCGAGACTTCGCTCGCGGCGCCGTAGATGCCGTAGACGCGCTCCGGCAGTACCATGCCCGCCGGAATCCGGCCCGTTGCGAGCTTCGCCGCATGCACGAGACCGAGCGCGGACATGTTGGGGAGATGGAGCGGCCCTTCGCGCAGTCCCGCGCGGTCGGCGGCACCCGCCGCGCAGAACTCGGCGATGTGGCCGAGCGTGTCGGCGCCGAGATCGCCAAAGGCCTCCGCATCGGGCGCGTTGCCGATGCCGAAGGAATCGAGGACGAAGAGAAAAGCACGCGCCATGAAACACCTGATGACCGGCGCGCCCAAAGGGCGACGAACCCGGTGCTGCTAAGCTCACGCGGGCAAGTCCCGCGCAGCCCGGCAGAAATAGCGCGCCATCCCCTCCATTGCAATTGAGCGAGGAGTCGACCTTAGCAGTCGGTGCACTCGATCATCGTGCCGAAGCGCTGACGATAATAGGAGGTCTTGGAAAGCGGAATCGTGGTCGTGTCGGAGCCGAAAAGCGTAAGCTGGTGATTGACGGTGAGTTCGGTGCGCACGACGAATGCATTCAAGGCGTCGAGCTCCGAGGGCACGTTCGTGACCGAATTGAAGGCATAGGGCACCGTCGCGCCCTCGTTCCCGTCCGACCAGCCGCGGGACCAGACGACCTTGCCTTCCGTCGTGCCGGTTACCTGGATGCCCGTGATTTTCAAATCGTAGTCCGAGCCGTCATAGGGCACGAGCATGTTCTTCGCGACGTTCAGCATGTCGTCCAGAAAGGCTTTGTCCACGCCCTGCTGCTGCGTGACGATATCGCTCACCGCGCTCGAAGCGCGTGCGACCTTGCGCGCGACGGTGAAGCCGAGCGAAAGCTCGAAGGCGCCGATATAGGCGCCGATCAGCAGTGGCGCGATGATCGCGAATTCCACGGCACCGACGCCGCGCCGGTCCTTGAGCAGGCGGCGAAGCGGGCGGCGAGTGCGCCGGACGAGCGAAGATCCGTGGAAGCGTCTCATGGCGTCCTCAATAGTCTTCGTTGCGGAAGGTGGCGGTCGCGACCATCAGATAGTCCCGCGGCATGCTGTCCCCGGCGGCCCTGAGTTTGGTGACATAGGGCCGAACGAGATCAGTGATCACCTCCCAACGGTAGTAGGCGCGCACCATGGTGAAATCTCGGGGACCGCCGGGAGCGAATTGGAAGCCGCTGGTGTCGAGATCGGAGCCCACGCGCGGGACGGCGTCCGGAAAATCGCCGAGATCGGCGATCTCGCGGACGTCGAGATAAAGCTTGGTAGGCTCGGTCGCTTCGGTCGTCGAGCACGTCATCATGATGGCGATCTCGTCGCAGAAAGCCTGGCGGAATTGAGCCTCGGTCACATCCGTCGGCTTGCCCTGATTGAAGGTGATCTCGCCGGTGCGGATCTTGCGTGCCAACGTGTCCGTCGCATTCGCGAGCAATTGCTCGCCGGCAAAGGCGACGAATGTCTCGATCGATGCGAAGACCACGATGAAGAAGGGCAGGGCGAGGATCGCGAATTCGATCGCGGTCGCGCCCTTCCGATCGCCGAGGAGACGCCGAAACGGGCCGCGGAATGAGCGCGCCCGAGAGGTGGATGCTTTCTCTTCGATCGACATTGCGCCGTTCCGTCATGTCAACTGGATCGGTGCAAAATACGCCGGGACTGTTGAAAAATCGTTTTCAACAACCCGAAGAATTTTAGTGGTTTGGATTGCGTGATCGGTTAGTTGCTGCTGTTTGAGGTGGATGCCTGCCGCTCGGCACGCTCGCAATTGGGCGTGCAGGAGAGAACGGTGCGTGCCGTCTGCTTGTAGACGCGCAGCGTATTGCCCTCGTCGATCGATACCAGGATGCGCTCGTCGACGATGGCGTTTCCGTCTTGGTCGAGGATGACGAGATTGGTCGTGCCGAAATTGCGTCCCGTGAGCACGATCGTCTTCGCATCCGCGACCGTCGCATCCGCCACATCGGAATTGCCGATGATCACCTTGCTGACCGGCCTGTCGAGTTTCAGCACGCGCGCGTGATCCATATAGACGCGCATCATTTCCTCAGCCGCCTCCGCGATCGCCGGTGCGAAAAGCCCGAGAAGGGCAGCGACGGTAAGCGTGGCGACCCGCTTGGTCGTAAAGGGCGTGTTCATGGCGCGTCCTGATGGCGAATATTGCCCATCTTGGCGCCTTTTGGTGAATGAAAGGTTACGCCGAAGCGCTGCAATTTAACTCGTCCGTTTTCCGCACATTTACCCAAGAAAGAGCGGTGCGGCTTTAACGTCACGGTAACCGGTTTCCTTAAGCGGAAAGAAATTAGGCCCCGCTAATTTCAGGGTATCCGATCAACGGCAACAGTTGGCGGAAGTGCTGAACAACAATCACGTGAAGTAGGAGAATCGCCATGAAGACCATTTTCGCCCGTCTGAAGAAGGACGAATCCGGCGCAACCGCAATCGAATACGGCCTGATCGCAGCGCTGATCTCTGTGGCGCTGATCGGCGGCGCAACGACCCTCGGCGGCAAGCTGAACACTCAGTTTGAGGAGCTTGGTAAGCAGCTGAAATACACCGCTACTACGTCTGGTACAGGCGGCACCGGCGGCACCGGCGGCACGCAGTAATCTCTCGCCTACTAAGACAAGAAACCGCGCCCCGCCGGCGCGGTTTCTCATTATCGTGTTCTCGTTATCGAATCTACTAGCGGAGGCGTACCGATGATCTATGCCGTCATCCTTATCGTTTTCCCCTTTTGCCTTGCGCTGGCCGCCTTTTCCGACCTGTTCACGATGACGATTCCGAATCGCGTTTCCGCGGTTCTGCTTGCGTCCTTCCTTCTTGTGGCACCCCTCGCCGGATTAGATCTGGCGCAGATTGGCCTTCACGTCGCGGCGGCGGTGGTGGTCTTTGCCGTTTGCTTCTGCCTGTTCGCGGCACACGTGATGGGGGGCGGAGACGCAAAGCTCCTGACGGCGAGTGCGATATGGTTCGGTCTCAACACGTCGCTCGCCACTTTCCTATTGTACGTTTCCGTTCTTGGCGGCCTGTTGACGCTGGTCGTTCTGCTGTTGCGCAGCCAGGAGAACGTGATCCTCGCAGCTCGTATCCCAGTTCCGCGCCTGTTGCTGACCGCAAAGAAAATTCCCTATGGCATTGCCATCGCCCTCGGCGGCTTTGCGGCCTATCCATCTTCGCCGCTAATGCAGGCCGCATTCCGCAATTCTTTCTAAAATAGGCGGTTGTAAGTGTCGAACTAGCGCGAAGCCTTTCGTTAACCACGTACATAAGCAATCCGTTAACCATAATTACACCAATTCCTGATCAATCTGGCCCTGGGCAATTCTTCGGGTTTGGGGCGATCATGAAACCGGTGCGCATATTCATTCTGGCGGTGGCCGTCGGCTCGGCCGCCCTGGCCGGGCTGCTGGCGATGAAGCTCACCCGCGCGCCCGCGCCGCACATGGCGGAACCTGTCATCGAGCAGGCGCCGACCGTCAATGTTCTCGTCGCCACCAAGAGCCTGCCCGTGGGCTCCCGCCTCGGCGCCGATTCGATCCATTGGAGAGCCTGGCCGAAGGACGGCGTGGTCGAGGGCATGATCACCGAGGAAACCCGGCCCGCCGCCGTTGACGATCTTGCCGGCGCCGTCGTGCGCTTGCCGCTCTTCACCGGCGAACCGGTCCGGCAGGAGAAGATCGCCGACGCCTCGAACCGCATCATGTCGTCGCTGCTGCCGGCCGGAAAGCGCGCGGTCGCCACCGAGATCACGGTGGCGACCGGTGCCGGCGGCTTCATCCTGCCGAACGACCGCGTCGACGTGATCATGGTGCGCAAGTCCGATGGCGACCTCTACCTGACCGAAACGGTGCTGAGCAATGTCCGGGTTCTCGCGATTGACCAGCAGGTCGAGGAGAAGGAGGACGGCTCGAAGGCGGTCGTCGGCACCACGGCGACGCTGGAACTGACGCCGGATCAATCGAAGGTCATGACGGTCGCGCAGCAGATGGCGGAGCGCATCTCGCTGGCACTTCGCAGCGTCGCCGATGCACAGGAACCCGATACCAACGTTGCCGACCACCTCCTAAGTGGCGACGGCCGGCCGAGCATCCAGCTCATCAAATCGGGCTCTATCGTCAAAAGCGACGGCGCCGCTGTCCAGAACCAGCAATAAGAACAGGCGGGTCGTAAGGTGAAGCGGAACGGACATAAATTTCGGGCCACACTCGCAGCCGGCCTCTCCTTCTGCCTGGCGTTTTCGGGCATGAGGATTCCGACGGCCGAGGCGGCGGCCTCGTCTGTCGTCCGGATTGTCGAAAGCGGGCCGGGCGCACGGAAGATCATCAATCTCGGCCTCAACAAGGCGGTCGTCGTCGACCTGCCGGCGGATGCCCATGATATCCTCGTTGCCGACCCGTCGCTCGCCGATGCGGTCACACGCACCTCCCGGCGAATCTATCTTTTCGGCAAGTCGGTCGGCCAGACGAATATCTTCGTCTTCGGTCCTCAAGGCGAGGAGATCGTCAGCCTCGAGGTCGCCGTCGAGCGCGATGTCTCCGGCCTCGAGACGAACCTGCGCCGTTTCATCCCCGATTCCGACATCAACGTCGAGATCATCTCCGACAACGTCGTCTTGACCGGCACGGTGCGCACGCCGCTCGACTCCACCAAGGCAGTCGATCTCGCCCGCGCCTTCCTGAAAGGCGGCGAGGCGACGACCCGCAACATCACTGCCCAAGGCAACAACGGCGACGCCGACATCTTCGCCGAAGATCGCCAGACCTCGCAGATCGTCAACCTGCTGACGATCGAGGGTGATGACCAGGTCACGTTGAAGGTGACCGTGGCAGAGGTCAGCCGTCAGGTGCTGAAACAGCTCGGCTTCAACGGACGCGTCTCCGACGGCGAAAGCGGCATCAGTTTCCGCAACCCCGCCAATCTCGGCGACGCGATCGCAGTCGGAACGAACGCGCTCATCAAGGGCTCGATCGGCCCCACCACTATTTCCAGCTACATCAACGCGATGGAGCAGGCCGGGGTCATGCGCACTCTGGCCGAGCCGAGTCTCACGGCGATCTCCGGCCAGGAGGCGAAGTTTTACGTTGGCGGCGAATTTCGGCTTGCGGGCGTTCAGGAAGTCAGCACGGATGAAGACACGGGCGTACCCACTGTCGCGCGCGAGGTCAACGACGTCGAATATGGCATCAGGCTGAACTTCAAGCCGGTCGTTCTCGGCCCTGGCCGCATCAGCCTGCAGATCCAGACGGATGTGTCCGAGCCGACTTATGAAGGCTCGGTCGTCACCGGAAACAGTACGGCCAGCATCCCCGGCAATACCTTCCTCGGCATCCGCAGACGCGAAGCCTCCACCAGCGTCGAACTGCCGTCCGGCGGCTCGATCGTCATCGCCGGTCTCGTGCAGGACAATATCCGTCAGGCGATGTCGGGCCTGCCTGCCGCTTCGAAGATCCCGATCCTCGGCACGCTCTTCCGCAGCAAGGACTTCCAGCGCAACGAGACGGAGCTCGTCATCATCGCGACACCCTATCTCGTGCGCCCGGTCGCCCGCAGCGCGATTTCTCGTCCGGACGACAATTTCAATCCGGCCAATGATGTCGAGAGCTTTTTCCTTGGCCGAGTCAACCGGATCTATGGTCGACCGGAAGTCCAGCCCCCCGTCGGCCGCTATCACGGCAATGTCGGCTTCATCTACAAATAGGTCGGGTCATGAAGAAGCGAAGCGCAGCTCCAAACAGCCTTGAAAGGCAGCGTCCAATGGCCCTGAACCGCTTTCCGTTCCGCGTGGCCGCAGTCGCCATTCTCGCCGGCCTGCTTGCGGGCTGCGCCAACAAGGACAAGCTCGCGACCGGCTCGATCGCCGACGACTACCGTACGCGCCACCCGATCGTCATTGCCGAGGGAGAGCGGACGATCGACATACCCGTCGCCTCCGGCGACACACGGCTCACCCAGGGCACGCGCGATGTGATCCGCGGTTTTGCCGCCGAATACCGAAACGCGTCGAGCGGCGTCATCCAGATCATGCTGCCGCGCGGATCGGTGAACAGCCATGCTGCGCAGATCGTCCGCAAGGAAATCCGGCGTCTGCTCGCGGCAACGGGCGTGTCGCCGAAGAAGATCCTCGAAACCAGCTACGATGCCGGCGCGACGGGTGACGCCGCGCCTATCCGCCTGAGCTATGTCGCGATTACTGCACAGACGGCGCCCTGTGGCGAATGGCCGGAAGATGTGACGCTGAATACGCTGGAGAATCGTAACTATTACAATTTCGGCTGCGCCTCGCAGTCCAATCTCGCCGCCCAGATTGCCAATCCGACGGACCTCATCGGTCCGCGCCAGATGTCGCCGATCGACGCGGAGCAGCGCGGCGAAGTGATCAAGACCTGGCGCGGCACCGATACGGACGACGGCGGAACGACGATCGTCTTCAACTGATGCGAAGCTTCTTCGAGGAAAAGCGATGAGCGCTATTGAATACACGATCGACAATGGCGGAGCGGCCGACTTTTCCGCGGACGCGACGCGTCCGGGCGATCTCGACCAGCTCCGGCCGCTGCCGCGCATTTCGATTCATGCCTTCTGCGAGAGCGAGGCAGTACAGCGGTTGATGGAGCGCTGCGGCCAGGACCGCCGCATGGCGAAGGTGAGCCTGCGCATCACCGGGGGCAGCATCGCTGCCGCGGCGAACATGTTTGCGAGCGTCTCGACGCCCAACCTGATCATCCTCGAAACCGGGACCGAGCCCAAATTGCTGCTTTCCGAACTCGCGCCGCTTGCCCAAGTCTGCGACCCGAGCACGAAGGTCGTCATCATCGGCCGTCACAACGATATCGCGCTCTATCGCGAGCTGATCAAGAACGGCATCTCCGAATACATGGTCGCGCCGGTCGGAATGGCCGATATCCTGACGGCGGTCTCGGCGATCTTCGTCGATCCGGAGGCCGAGCCGCTTGGCCGCAGCCTCGCCTTCATCGGCGCGAAGGGCGGCTGCGGTTCGTCCGTCATCGCGCACAATTGCGCCTGGGGCATCTCCAACCTGTTTTCGACCGAGACGATCCTCGCCGATCTCGACCTGCCCTATGGCACTGCGAACATCGACTTCGACCAGGATCCGCCGCAGGGGATCGCCGAGGCGGTTTTCGCGCCGGAGCGACTGGACGAAGTCTTCGTCGACCGGCTCCTCACCAAGTGCTCCGAGCATCTGTCGCTGCTCGCCGCACCCTCGATGCTCGACCGCGCCTATGATTTCGAGGCCGGCGCCTTTCATCCGATTCTCGAAGTCCTCCAGCGTAGCGCCCCGGTTTCGGTGCTCGACATTCCGCATGCCTGGTCAGACTGGACCCGCACGGTCCTCGGCGAAGCCGACGAAGTCGTGATCACCGCCGTTCCCGACCTTGCGACCCTCAGGAACACGAAGAACCTGCTCGATGCCCTCAAAAAGCTCCGGCCGAACGACCGGGTCCCGCATCTCGTCTTGAACCAGGTGGGCATGCCCAAGCGTCCGGAAATCGCTCCCAATGAGTTCTGCGAATCGCTGGAGGTGGAGGCAGCGGCGATCATCCCCTTCGACGCGGTGCTCTTCGGCAATGCCTCCAACAGCGGCCGCATGATCGCGGAAATCGATAGGAAATCGCCGGCGGCGGAAACCTTCTCGCAGCTCGCCCATCTCCTCACCGGGCGTACTGCAATCAAGAAGGCGCGCCGCGGCGGCCTCGGCAAGGTCTTGGCAAAGCTCGGCAGGCGGTAGGCGCCCGCATCTGCTCGAGCTCCATCTGAAGCAACCGGAATTAAGTGATGTTTGGCAAACGCGGAAACGAGGGTTTTGGCAAGGGCGGCGCGAAAGCTCCCGTGGCTGCGCCGCCGGCCGCACCGACGGCGATCATGGAGCGTTCCGCCGCGCCGGTCCTGAGTGAGCCGGCTGCTCAACCGTCGCGGCCGCAACCGGCCGCGCAGCCAGCGCGCCGGCGTGCACCGCGGGCGGAGGACTATTACGATACCAAGTCGCAGGTCTTTTCCGCGCTGATCGACACGATCGACCTCTCGCAGCTCTCAAAACTCGACACCGAGAGCGCCCGCGAAGAAATCCGCGATATCGTCAACGACATCATCACCATCAAGAATTTCGCGATGTCGATCGCTGAGCAGGAGGAACTGCTCGACGACATCTGCAACGACGTGCTCGGCTACGGGCCGCTCGAACCGCTCTTGGCGCGCGACGACATCGCCGACATCATGGTCAACGGCGCCGGCCAGACCTTCATCGAAGTCGGCGGCAAGGTGGAGGAATCGGAGGTTCGCTTCCGCGATAACGCGCAGCTCTTGTCGATCTGCCAGCGCATCGTCAGCCAGGTCGGCCGACGCGTCGACGAATCGAGCCCGATCTGCGACGCGCGCCTGCCGGACGGGTCGCGCGTCAACGTCATCGCTCCGCCGCTCGCGATCGATGGCGCGGCGCTCACGATCCGCAAGTTCAAGAAGGACAAGCTGACGCTGGAGCAATTGGTGCGCTTCGGCTCGATCACGCCCGAAGGCGCCGTCCTCCTGCAGATCATCGGCCGCGTCCGCTGTAACATTGTCATCTCCGGCGGCACCGGCTCCGGCAAGACGACGCTACTCAACTGCCTGACGCGCTACATCGACAGCACCGAACGGATCATCACCTGCGAGGACTCGGCCGAACTGCAATTGCAGCAGCCGCACGTCGTTCGCCTCGAAACGCGTCCACCGAACATCGAGGGCGAGGGCGAGATCACCATGCGCGACCTCGTGAAAAACTGCCTGCGCATGCGACCGGAACGCATTATCGTCGGCGAAGTGCGCGGCCCGGAGGTCTTCGACCTGCTCCAGGCGATGAACACCGGTCACGACGGCTCCATGGGAACGATCCACGCCAATACGCCGCGCGAGTGCCTGAGCCGTATGGAATCGATGATCGCCATGGGCGGCTACACGCTGCCGGCCAAGACCGTTCGCGAGATCATTTCCGGCTCGGTCGACGTCATCATCCAGGCCTCGCGCCTGCGCGACGGCTCGCGCCGCATCACCCACGTCACCGAGGTGGTCGGCATGGAAGGCGACGTCATCATCACCCAGGACCTGATGCGCTACGAAATCGACGGCGAGGACGCCAACGGCCGTATCATCGGCCGCCACGTCTCGACCGGCATCGGCCGGCCGCATTTCTGGGATCGGGCCCGCTATTTCAACGAGGACAAGCGGCTCGCCGCGACCCTCGATGCGATGGAAAAGCAATAGAACAGGCTTGAGCCTACGCGGCCTTTCGTCCGCGCCGGCCAATGGACCGAAGGGACAGACCGAGCGATGTTCGGCATAGACATCACCGTCCTGGCACTGGCCGGCCTCGTCGCGCTGGCGGCGGCGGCGCTCGCCTATGGTCTGCTCTATTCCCGCATCGAGAACGAGAAGAAGGCCGAGGGCCGGCTGCGCCGCGTCGGCGCCGCGGAAACCGACCGGACCAAGATCAAAGCGGCGCGTGACCGTGTCAACGAGATGTCGAAGCGGCGGAAATCCGTTCAGGATTCGCTGAAGGAACTCGAAAAGAAGCAGCAGGAAAAATCCGCCAATACGGCGACTTCGATGAAGAAGCGCCTGGCCCAGGCCAATCTCTCGATGTCGCTCACGCAGTTCTATGTCGTGAGCGCGCTTTTCGGCCTCTTCGCCTTCGTCGTGGTCCTTTTGACGGGCGCCGGGCCGCTGATTGCCGCGGGCGTCGCCCTCGTCGGTGCCGCCGGCCTGCCGCGCTGGGTCGTCGGCTCGATGATCAAGCGTCGCTGCAAGAAGTTCCTGGAGGAATTTCCAAACGCGCTCGACGTCATGGTCCGTTCGATCAAATCCGGTCTGCCGCTTAACGACGCGCTGCGGCTGATCGCCAGCGATGGGCAGGAGCCGGTGAGGACGGAATTCCGCCGCGTCGTCGAATCCCAGCAGGTGGGCCTCAACGTTCCCGAAGCCTGCGCCCGCATGATCCATAGTGTCCCGCTGCCGGAGGTGAATTTCTTCGCGATCGTCATCGCGATCCAGGCGCAGGCGGGCGGCAATCTCTCCGAGGCGCTCGGCAATCTCTCCAAGGTGCTGCGCGAACGCAAGAAGATGAAGGCCAAGGTCAATGCGCTTTCCATGGAGGCCAAGGCGTCCGCCTGCATCATCGGCGCGCTCCCCTTCATCGTCGCGACGCTCGTCTACCTGACCTCGCCCGACTACATGACGATCCTCTTCACCGACCCGCGCGGCCATATCATCATGGGCGCCTCTGCCGTCTGGATGAGCATCGGCATCTGGGTGATGCGCAACATGATCAACTTCGATATTTGAAGGGCGAGCTACTGGTGGACGGCTGGATAGAGACACTCACCGATCCGAACGTCATCATGGCCGCGCTCGTGTCGCTGGCCGTGCTGGCGACGTTTTATTCGCTCGTCACTCCGTTCTTCGAGCGCGGGGATCTTGCGAAGCGGATGAAATCGGTCGCGACCGAACGCGAACAGATCCGCGCCCGTGAACGCGCGCGCCTGAATGCCGAGGTCACGAACGGCAGGGCGAGCCTCAGGACGCAGCACAACACGTCGGTCAGGGAGATCGTGGACCGGCTGAACCTGAAAAAGGCGCTGGTCGACGACAATACCGTCAACCGCCTGAAGACGGCCGGTTACCGCTCGCAGAACGCGCTCAACACCTTCCTTTTCGCCCGCTTCTGCCTGCCGTTCCTGTTTCTCATCCTCGCGGTCCTCTATATTTTCGTCCTCGGGACCTTTGCCGAGAAACCGTTCATGCTGAGGCTGTGCTTCGCCATCGGCTTCGCCTATGTCGGCTTCTATGCCCCGAACATCTTCATCGCGAATGCCATTTCCAAGCGTCAGCATTCCATCCGCCGCGCCTGGCCGGACGCGCTCGATCTCCTGCTGATCTGCGTCGAATCGGGCGTCTCGATGGAGGTCGCCATGCGCCGCGTCGCCGATGAGATCGCCGCGCAATCGCCGCCGCTCGCAGAGGAGTTGGTGCTGACGACGGCGGAGCTCTCCTTCCTGCCCGACCGGCGCGTCGCCCTCGAGAATCTCGGCCTGCGCACAGGCCTCGAAGAGGTGAAATCGGTGACGCAGGCCTTGATCCAGGCGGACCGCTACGGCACGCCGGTGGCGCAAGCTTTGCGCGTGCTGGCTCAGGAAAGCCGCGACCAACGAATGACCGCGGCGGAAAAAAAGGCCGCAGCGCTGCCGCCGAAGCTCACCGTGCCGATGATCCTCTTTTTCCTGCCGGTGCTCGTCGCCGTCATTCTCGGCCCGGCGGGGATACAAGTGGCGGATAAGTTTTAGAGTGTTTGCCGTTTCAATGCTTGTGCGTGGATCCTCGGGTCAAGCCCGAGGATGACGAATGCAGAGGAAGCCAATTCACGCAAGGGCCTTCGAGAGCAGCGACATATTCCGGCGCGAGAGGTGTGTTTGGAGCGTCCCTCCCGCGCTGTCATCCTCGGGCTTGACCCGAGGATCCACGTACGGACCCTGCAGGCTCGAAATGCCGTTTGCGCCATATCCGATACGCCATGCAGGGGCTTGTAATTGAAGCCTCGAGCCGAGACCGACGATAACGGTGGAATTGCTGCCAATGGCAATGGGCGGAAGACCTAAACCGACCTAATTCGTATTCGCGTCGTCCGCCTTTGCGAGCTGCTTCCAGGCGCCCTGCTGCGACAGCATCGAACGCAGATAAGCGACATTCGCTTCCGCCTGCTCGGGCGTCAGTTCCGCACGCGCGATCGTCTCGGCCTCCTGGAAGCGCCCCTGCAGGCCGATCGCGAGCGCGAGGTTCTGCCGGACGCTGCTGTCGGCGCCCGGCTGGCTTGCCGCCGATTTGAGATAGGTCTCGGCCGTCCGCAAGTCCTTCGTCAGGAGATAGGACATGCCGAGGTTGGAGAGCACCGAGGGCTCGTTGGGCTTGAGATCGAGCGCCTCGCGGTAGCGCAGGCGTGCCTCGCCGGAGCGGCCGAGCTGATCGAGAATCGCGCCTTCCGCCGATTTCAGCTTCCAGTCGGGCCGATCGGGCGTCTGCGCCCGGTTGATGGTCGCAAGCGCCTGCTCCAGTTGCCCCGCGGCGGCCTGCGCCTTGCCATAGGCGCCGAGCACTTCGCGGTCCGTCGGATGGTTGATCGCCACCTGCTGCATAACCGCAAGTGCCTGCTCGTTGCGCCCGGTCATGCGCAGGAGGTTGGCGTAGTTGAGGCCCGCCTCGCGGTCCTTCGGATTGCGCTCATAGGCTTGGCCGATGCTTTCGGCTGCGGCGGCAAGCTCGGTCGCATTCATCGACTGCACGGGCCTCGAGAGCTTCGGGATCGAGCCTGTCGTCAGTTCCTTCTTGCCCTGCTGACCGGCGCAGCCGCCAAGCGTCAGCACCATCAGCGCGACGGCGGTACCCAGTGCGAGGCGACGCAGGTGGGAGGAGGGAGTGTGTTGCATAATAATCGAGCCCCAGCATGCATTCGCACCGGAACTCCGAACACCAGCGGCGCAACTTTCACTCCAGCAATAATCTGTTAACCCTAACAGAGCGTTAATACCTACAGCGCCCCGCGTCTGATCGGACGCGCAAAGGTCGCTGCAGCACTCTGAATCGCTGCACGGATTGCCTCGATCGAGTCCGGTCGAGGCAATCCGTGCAGTAATCCGCATCCGTCAGTCGAGGACTCCCATGGCTCCCTATCAGTTCATCGAACGGCCGTCGCCGTTCAACACCAGCAACGGCAAGACGCTGCCGATCTTCGCGGTGACGCCGGCGCATATCGAAACGGGGAGCATCGATCCGATCGCGCTCGATTGGGCGAAGAAGGCGGGCTTCAAGGCGGAATCCGGCGCCGTCCTGCTCATCCCGTCGGCCGACGGCCATCTCGGCGGCGCCCTGTTCGGGCTTGGCGCCAATCCTTCCGAAGCGCCCTTCCTCACCGGCAAGCTCGCCCGTGCGCTGCCGGCCGGTAAATGGCATATCGAAACGGCGCCGCTTACGGCCAACCGCCTGGCGCTCGGCTATGGTCTCGGCTCCTACCGGTTCGAGCGCTACAAGGCGGCGAAGGCGGAGGCGCCGACGCTGCTGATCCCGGCCGACGCCGACGCGACAGACATCAAACGGCAGCTTGCCGGCGTGTTCCTCGCGCGCGACCTGATCAACACGCCGACCAACGACATGGGCCCGGAAGCGCTGGAGGCCGCCTTCCGGGCGCTCGCCGGCCACTACAAGGCCGATGTTTCGGTCATCTCCGGCGAAGCTCTGCTCACCCAGAACTTCCCGCTGGTGCACACTGTCGGCCGCGCCAGCGCCGAGGCGCCGCGGCTCCTCGAAATGCGCTGGGGCAAAAAGGGGCACAGGAAAGTGACGCTTGTCGGCAAAGGCGTCTGCTTCGACACCGGCGGCCTCGATATCAAACCGGCAGCCTCGATGCTTCTGATGAAGAAGGACATGGGCGGTGCGGCCAATGTGATGGGTCTCGCGTTGATGATCATGGACGCGAAGCTCAAGGTCGATCTGCGTGTCATCGTCCCGGTCGTCGAGAACTCGGTCTCGGGGAACGCCTTCCGGCCGGGCGACATCTACCGGAGCCGCAAGGGTCTGACGGTGCAGATCGACAACACCGATGCTGAAGGTCGCCTGATCCTTGCCGACGCGCTCGCCTATGCCGACGAGGAGAAGACCGATCTCATCATCGACATGGCGACACTGACGGGTGCTGCCCGCGTCGCCCTCGGCCCCGATCTGCCGCCCTTCTTCACAGACGACGAGGAACTGGCCCACGATCTTGCCGAGGCGAGCCTTGACGTCGACGACCCGATCTGGCGAATGCCGCTCTACATGGGCTACGACAAGGATATATCCGCGCGCATTGCGGACCTCACCAATGCGCCTTCCGGCGGCATGGCGGGCTCGATCACGGCGGCGCTCTTCCTCAAGCGCTTTGTCACCAATGCGAAGAGCTGGGTGCATCTCGACATTTTCGGCTGGGCACAATCGGAGCGCCCGCATTCCCTGGTTGGTGGCGAAGCGCAGGCGATCCGGGCGCTCTACCATCATATTGGGCGGATCGCGGGGTAAGCTTCTCCGCCGCAAATCGACTGGCAAAAGAAACGCTTGCGTAACGATCGTCTCGCTATGGTGCGGCGACGTGGTTTACGCAGGAGTTTCCCTTGCCGGTCGAACTGACGCCCTCCCAAGCGCTGAGGCTCTGGCACGCCGTCTCGCTCGAGCAGGTGCGCGTCGACAGCCGCGATTTGACCTTGCGTCAGATGGCGATTCTCCTGCAGATCTATCTCGTGCCGCCTCCACATACAGTGCGCGGTCTCGCCGCAACGCTCGGGGTGACGAAGCCGGTGATCACGCGCGCGCTCGATACGATGGGATCGCTCGGGCTCGTCGATCGCGTGCGCGACGAGCGCGACAGGCGTAATGTCATCATTAAGCGCACAGTTGAAGGCGCGCTTTATCTTGAAAAACTTGGCGATCTGATCATCAATCAGGGCCGGAAACTATGAGACCTGCCATGCCCGAAACGCTTGATCGTCGTCTCAATGCCTATCGCGAAGACCTCGCGGAGGAGCGTCTGCGCGGTCTGGTAGAGGCAAAGCGCTTTGTCGAAGGCACGCCGGCGCAGATGGCGGCGCCGGTGACGCCGCTCAGGGCTAGGCCCGAGCTTGCCTGCGGCACGGACACGGAATTGCTCTATGGCGAAACCGTTCGCGTGCTCGATGTCGCCGACGGATGGGCGTGGGTCAAATCCGATCTCGACGGCTATGTCGGCTACGTGCCTGAGGATACGGTGAAGCCGCCGCAAGCTCCGGCGACCCATATCGTCGCGGTGCCGCGCACCTTCATCTATCGCGGTGCCGATTTGCGCTTTCCTCAGGCCTTCGCGCTCTCGATGGGAAGCCGGCTCAGCGTTGCCGGGGAAGCGGAGAAGCGCGGCACACGCTATCTTCTGCTGGACGGCGGTTTGGCCATCGTCGCCAATCATTGCGTGCCCGTAGGAAGCCCGCTCGGCGACGATTACGTTGCGGTCGCGACCCGTTTTCTCGAAACCCCCTATCTCTGGGGCGGCCGCTCCGGCTTCGGCATCGATTGCTCGGGCCTCGTGCAACTCGCGATGCAGATGACGGGGGGAAACGCGCCGCGCGATTCCGACATGCAGGCAAGCGGCCTCGGCCGGGTGATCAGCCGCGACGAACTCAGGCGCGGCGATCTCATCTTCTGGAAGGGCCACGTCGCCATCATGGAGGACGAGAAGACGCTGGTGCATGCCAACGGCCACACGATGACGGTCGCGCGCGAAGGGCTGGAAGACGCCATCCGCCGCATCGGCTGGCTTTATGATCAGCCGACGGGGTATCGCCGCCCCTAGGGGCCTGGGGCAATCCTTCGCACAGTCATGCTCGGGGCGCGCTCGCGATTGCCTTCGTAGTGATTCTCGGCGGAGGCAGGTCAGTAGCCGGCTACCTTGTCCACCACATGCTCCAGCGGCAGGCCGCTTTCGAAACGCTCGATCTGGTGTTCGACATGCGCAAAGAGCGCCTTGATATCTGACGCCGCCGCCACGTGCGGTGTCACATAGACATTCGGCATGTCCCAGAAGCGGCTTTCCGGTGAGAGCGGCTCCCGTTCGAAGACGTCGAGCGAAGCCGCGAGCAAGGTGCCGTTATCGAGACATTGCAGGATGTCGCTTTCCACCTGGCTGCCGCCGCGGCCGGCATTGATGAAGACCGGAGCGCCGAACGGACCCTTGCGGCTCAGCTTCTTGAAGAGGTCGGCATTGAAGATCCCTCTGGTATCCGGCGTCAGCGGCAAGAGGCCGACGAGGAAATCCGTCCTGCCGAGAAATCTATCCAATCCGGCGGCGTCATAGGTCTCGACGCCTTCGACGGCGCGCTTCGTGCGCGACCAGCCGATCACCTTGAAGCCCATCATTGGGAGCTTGCGCGCGGCATCCTGGCCGAGCACGCCCATGCCCATGATGCCGACGGTCACATCGGCGGCCTCCGGCTGGATGAGGTCGCGCCACTCGTGCTTTCTCGCCAGCGCCTCATAGGCCCGATGCTGGCGAAGATGCAGGAGGCACTGCATCACGACCCATTCGCTCATGCGCGTCGTCAGCGTCCGGTCGACGAAGCGAACGAGCGGCACGTCGGGCAGGCCCGGCAGCGTCAGCACGTGGTCGACGCCGGCACCGCCGGAAAAGACGACTTTGAGGTTCGGGGCACGGGAGAAGAGGTCGGGCGCAGATTTCCACACGACTGCGTAGTCGATGCCAGAAAGATCGCGCCGTTCATGGGCGGAATCGGCAAGATTGATCACCTCGCGATCGGGAAAGGCGCCGAGGAGCGCCGCTTCGACCTCCTCCGGAATGAATTTCAGGTCGACGATCACGGGGCTCTTTACGGGCATTGGGATACTCTACTGACGAACGGCGGCGAGGTTGACGGCTTCGAGGTTGAAGGCGGCGGCCATCAGCGCTTTGGTATAATCTTCCGTAGGCGCGTTGAAGATGCGCTCGGCCGGACCCTGCTCGACCACTTTCCCCGTCCGCATGACGATCACCTCGTTGGCGAGCGCCCGCACGACCTTCAAGTCGTGGCTGATGAAGAGATAGGCGAGATTGTGCTTGCGCTGCAGGTCACGCAGAAGGTCGACCACCTGCGCTTGCACGCTCATGTCGAGCGCCGAGGTCGGCTCGTCGAGCATGACGAATTGCGGCTTCAACACCATCGCCCGGGCGATCGCGATGCGCTGGCGCTGACCGCCGGAGAATTCGTGCGGGTAGCGCCAGCGGGTGGCGGGATCGAGCCCGACCTCTTGAAGAGCGGCGGCGACGCGGGCGTCGCGCTCTTCATCCGAGAGCGCCTTTTCGTGAATCTTCAGCCCCTCGCCGACGATATCGGCGACGGACATGCGCGGACTGAGCGACCCGTAAGGATCCTGGAAGACGATCTGCATCCGGTTGCGGAGCGGCCGCATCTCACGGAAGCTGTAGGCGTCGATATCCTTGCCGACGAAAGCGATTCGGCCCTGCGATGAGATGAGCCGCGTCAGCGCCAGACCGAGCGTCGTCTTGCCGGAGCCCGATTCGCCAACGACCCCAAGAGTCTGGCCGGAGCGAAGCGTCAGATCGACGCCATCGACCGCCTTCACATGGTCGACGACGCGGCGCAGGAGGCCGGCCTTGATCGGAAACCAGACCTTCATGTCCTTCGCTTCGATGACGATCGGTTTCGAAACGTCGGAAGCCGGCGGCTCGCCCTTGGGTTCAGCGGCGAGCAGATGACGGGTATAGGCGTGCTGGGGATTGGCGAAGATCTCGGCGGTCGGGCCGGCCTCGACGATCTTGCCCTTGGTCATGACGCACACGCGGTCGGCGATCTTGCGGACGATGCCGAGGTCATGCGTGATGAACAGCATGGACATGCCGTGCTGGTCCTTGAGCGATTTCAGGAGCTCGAGAATCTGCGCCTGCACGGTCACATCAAGCGCCGTCGTCGGCTCGTCGGCGATCAAGAGCTCCGGACGGTTGGCGAGCGCCATGGCGATCATGACGCGCTGGCGCTGGCCGCCGGAAAGCTGGTGCGGATAGGCGCCGAGGCGTTTTTCCGCTTCGCGAATGCCGACCTGGTTCAGGAGTTCCAGCGTTTTCGTGCGGGCGGCGGCACCCTTGACGTCCTGATGGAGCTCCAGGATTTCGCCGATCTGCTGCTCGATTGTGTGCAGCGGATTGAGCGACGTCATCGGCTCCTGGAAGATCATCGTAATGTCGTTGCCGCGCACGTGCCTGAGTTCCGCATCGCTCGCTTTCAGGAGGTCCTTCCCGTTGAAGACGATTTCCCCGCTGGGGTGGCTTGCGGCCGGATAGGGCAGCAGCTTCAAGATCGAGTTGGCCGAGACCGATTTGCCGGAGCCGGACTCGCCTACGAGCGCGACTGTTTCGCCGCGGCGGATGTCGAAGGAAATATGGTCGACGGCGATGGAGGTTTCGCCGCCCTGGTGGAAGGCGACGGAGAGATCGCGCACGGAGAGAAGGGTGTCTGTCATCGTCGCGCTCACCGGAACGTCTTTCTCGGGTCGAAGGCATCGCGCGTTGCTTCGCCGACGAAGATCAGGAGCGACAGCATGATCGACATGGCGAAGAAGGCGGTGAGCCCCAACCATGGCGCCTGCAAGTTCGATTTGCCCTGGGCGATCATCTCGCCGAGCGAGGGCGATCCCGGCGGCATGCCGAAGCCGAGGAAGTCGAGCGAGGTAAGCGTGGTGATCGAGCCCGAAAGGATGAAGGGCAGGAAGGTGAGCGTCGCGACCATCGCATTCGGCAAGAGGTGCCGGTACATGATCGTGCCGTTGCCGACGCCGAGCGCGCGTGCAGCGTTGACGTATTCGAAGTTTCGGGCGCGCAGGAATTCGGCACGGACCACGCCGACGAAACCGACCCAGGAGAAGAGCAGCATGATGCCGAGCAGGATGAAGAAGCCAGGCGGCAGGATGGCGGCGATGATGAGCAGGATGTAGAGCACCGGCATCGACGACCAGATCTCGATGAAGCGCTGGAGGAGGAGGTCAGTCCAGCCGCCGAAATAGCCCTGCACGGCGCCAGCCGAAACCCCGATCACGGCGGAGGCGATCGTCAGAGCGAGGCCGAAGAGAACGGAGATGCGGAAGCCGTAGATCATCCGCGCCATAACGTCGCGCGCCTGGTCGTCGGTGCCGAGCCAGTTGAGGTTGCCGAGTATGCAGTTCGGATCGGCCGCTCCTTGCGGGTAGGCGGAGCAGCGTTCTTCCTCGCTCATCAGCCAGAAGGGCGGCGTTGGCGCCGAATGCGGGATGTTGGAATTGACCGTCTGGTAGGAATAGCGGATCGGCGGCCAGATCGCCCAGCCGTTCGCCTCGATCTCGTCGCGGATGAAGTCGGAGCGGTAGTCGGTTTCGGCGAGAAACCCGCCGAACTTCTCTTCCGGATAGTCGATCAGCACCGGAAACAGGATCTCGCCTTTGTAGGAGGCGAGGATCGGCTTGTCGTTGGCGATGAATTCCGCAAACAGGCTGAGGCCGAAGAGCAGGAGGAAGATCCAGAACGACCAGTAGCCGCGGCGGTTCGCCTTGAAATTCTGCCAGCGGCGGCGCCCGATCGGCGTCAACCAGCCTTTTTCCGGTGTCTTGGCATAGGTCGCGACGGTGCTCATCAGACGTCCCTCCGCTCGAAATCGATGCGGGGATCGACCCAGGTGTAGATGAGGTCCGAGATGAGGCTGACGACGAGGCCCATCAGCGAGTAGATGTAGAGCGTCGCGAAGACGATCGGATAGTCGCGCTTGACGACCGCGTCATAGCCGAGGCGGCCGAGCCCATCGAGGGAGAAGATATATTCGATGAGCAGCGAGCCGGTGAAGAAGGCGGAGATGAAAGCACCCGGGAAGCCGGCGATGATGATCAACATGGCGTTGCGGAAAACGTGGCCGTAGAGCACTTGCCGCTCGCCGAGCCCCTTGGCCCGCGCCGTGGTGACATATTGCTTCTTGATCTCGTCGATGAAGGAGTTCTTGGTGAGCAGCGTCGTCGTCGCGAAGGCCGAGAGCAGGAGCGTGATCAGCGGCAGCGTCATATGCCAGAAATAGTCGAGAATCTTCTGGTACCAGGGAAGCTCGTGGAAATTATCGGAGACGAGGCCGCGCAAGGGGAACCAGTCGAAGAAGGACCCACCGGCAAAAAGCACGATCAGGAGAATGCCGAAGAGGAAGCTCGGCACCGCGTAGCCGACGATGATGACGCCGGAGGTCCACACGTCGAAGGTCGAGCCATCCGACACCGCCTTCTTGATGCCGAGCGGGATTGAGATCGCGTAGGAAAAGATGAGAATCCAGATTCCGAGCGAGATGGACACCGGCATCTTCTCGATGATGAGGTCGATGACGGACGTGTTGCGGAAGAAGCTCTCGCCGAAATCGAAGCGGGCATAGTTCCACATCATCGTGACGAAGCGCTCGAGTGGCGGCTTGTCGAAGCCGAATTGCTTCTCGAGCTTGGCGATGAATTCCGGATCGAGCCCTTGCGCGCCGCGATACTGGCCGCCCTCGCCGCCCCCCTGCACGAGATCGCCTCCGGCGCCGGACAGCCTGTCGGACCCGGCGGCATTGGTAAGATCGGCAATCACCTGTTCAACCGGGCCGCCCGGCGCGAACTGCACGACGGCAAAGGAGATGGCCATGATCCCGATGATCGTCGGGATCATCAGGAGCAGCCGGCGCAGGATATAGGCACCCATCAGGCGAACCTCTGGATCGACGTGTTGCCGGCGAACCGGACCCGCGAAGCCTCGGCATGCCCTTTATTGTGTTTCAATCCCTGCATCTCCCGTCGGCTGCGGCCTCGGCGGAGCCTTTCGTGTTTCGTGATTCGTTTCCCGCATTTGGAATCGAGACGCCGCCCGAGCGCAAGGGCTTCATTTGGCCCCCGCCTTCGTCGACCACCAGATTGTCGGAAATCCGGTGGAGTACTGTGGCAATGTCTCTGGCCGGGTAACGGTGTTCCAATAGGCGATACGACCATGTCGGGCGGTGTAACTCGGAACGACGAACTGATAGGCAAGGAGCACGCGATCGAGAGCCTTCGTTGCTGCAACGAGGTCGTCGCGATCTTTGGCGAAGATGACTTTGTTGATCAAGGCATCGATTCCCGGGTCACTGATACCGGAATAGTTCTGTGAGCCCTCGCGCTTGGCGGCCTCCGAGCCCCAGTACTCGGCCTGCTCGTTGCCCGGGCTGATCGATTGCCCCCATCCAAGATAGAGGACATCGAAGTCCCGCGAACGCCATCGATTAGTGTATTGCGAAGAATCGACCGTTCGCACGGCGGCGTTGATTCCAATCTTCTTCAGGTTCTGCGCGAAGGGCAACGCGACGCGCTCGATCGTCGGTCCATCGAGAAGTATTTCGAAAGCGAACGGTTCGCCCGTCTTGACGTTGATCATGCGGTTGTCGCGGAGTTCGTAGCCGGCTTCCTTGAACAGGGCTATCGCCTTGCGCAGGTTGTCGCGCAGCTTCTTCGGCTCCCCGTTAACGGGATTCTTGTATTCCGTTGTGAAAACTTCAGGCGGTATCTTGTCTTTTACTTCGTTTAGGATCTCCAGTTCACGGCCTTGGGGAAGGCCGCGCGAGGCAAGCTCGGAACCGTAGAAGAAGCTGTCGATCCGCGTATACTCGTTGAAGAAGATCGTGCGCTGCAGTTCCTCGAAGTCGAAGGCATAGTTGATTGCCCGCCGTACACGGATGTCCTGAAATTTCGGCCGGCGCAGATTGAAGATGAAGCCCACGAGGACGCCGCTGTCGCGATAATCGTTCTCGAGTTTCTCGCGCTTGATGCGCCCATCCTTGACGGCCGGGAAATCGTAGGCGGTCGCCCAGCGACGGGCCGAGTTCTCCGACCAGAAGTCGGCATTGCCCGACCGAAATGCCTCGAATGCAACGTCGAGGTCGGCGAAGTAGGTGTAGGTGATGGCACTGAAGTTGTGGCTGCCGACATTCACGTTGAGGTCTTTGCCCCAATAGTCGTCTCGCAACTCGTAGCGCAATGTCGAACCGGGCGAGACTTGCGTCAGCTTATATGGCCCCGACCCCATGGGAATTTCCAACGTCGTCTTGCTGATGTCGCGCTCTTTGCCGTCGGCCGTCTTGCCTTCCCACCAATGCTTCGGCACGACCACGAGTTCGCCGACGATCCGCGGCAGTTCACGGTTGTTCTTCTCGTCGAACGTGAAAGTGACCTCGCGGTCGCCCGTCTTTTCCGCCCTTACGACGTGCTGATAATAGAACTGCCGCTGCGGGTCGTGTTCCTTCGCCTTGTCGAAACTGAAGACGACATCTTCCGGTGTCACCGGTTTCCCGTCGGCCCATTTTGCCTCAGGCCGCAGCCGGAACTTGGCGAAGGATATGTCGTCGGGAAAGGCGACCGCTTCAGCCAGGAGGCCGTAATCCGTACCGAGCTCATCGAATGCGCGCGTGAGTAGCGTCTCGAATACGAGTGTGATGCCAGAGGCGGCCTCGCCTTTGGCAAGGAGGGGGTTCAATGTGTCGAAGGTGCCCAGCGCCGTGAGTCGAAGCTCTCCGCCCTTGGGTGCGTGGCGATTGACGTAGTCGAAATGGGGGAAACCGTCGTCATATTTCGGCTCCCCGAACATCGAGACGCCACTGCGCCATTGCACGTCCTGGCTTGCAGCGAACGAGGGAAGGAAGAGGCTCAATGCCAGAAGCGCACACGCCAGTTTGCCCACTTTCCTTGCGCTATCATGCTGCATCCCGGCCGCTTCTCCTTGTGTTTTCGATTATTCTTGAAAACCAGAATAGGCCAAATCAGGGCAATTGACAGGGCTTGCCCAAAATCAGGCGAAATTTTTGAGTCACATCCGGGTGAGTCGCAAGGCTGATGCAACTGCGGCGAATCAGGGTAGGAGAGGTCGGCGGCTGTTTTGCCGCTCGTCACTGCTTGAGGGGAATGGAATGGGATTTTTCGGGCGTGCTGCGCTTCGACGTTGCGGTTCAGCGCTCTTGGCGTTGGTCATGGGCGCGAGCCTCCTTTCAGCGGATGCGACAGCGGCAGACGGCCCGCCGGCCAAGGAACTCTTCGGCGCCAAGGCCTTGCCGATGCAGGCCGCACCCGCCTCGTTCGGGTTCTATTCCAAGGGCTGCCTCGCCGGCGGCGTTGCCATCCCGACCGATGGTCCGACCTGGCAGGCGATGCGCCTGTCGCGCAATCGCCGCTGGGGGCATCCGGCGATGATCGCGCTGATCGAGCGCTTCTCTCATGACGCGGTGGAAAAGATCGGCTGGCCCGGGCTTCTGCTCGGCGACATCTCGCAGCCGCGCGGCGGTCCGATGCTCTCCGGCCATGCCTCGCACCAGATCGGCCTCGACGCCGACATCTGGCTGACGCCGATGCCGCAAAGGACGCTTAGCTACCAGGAGCGCGAGACGATTTCCGCCACGTCGATGCTGGACAAAAACAAGTTCCTGACGATCGACCGCTCCATCTGGACGCCGTCTCACGCCAGGCTGATCATGCTGGCGGCGAGTTACCCGGAAGTCGAGCGGGTCTTCGTCAATCCCGCCATCAAGAAGAAGCTCTGCGATACCTGGAAAGGCGATCGCGCGGCGCTCGGCAAGGTCCGGCCGATCTACGGTCACGACTACCACTTCCACATCCGCATCAAGTGCCCGCCGGGCTCCAAGGGCTGCAAGGATCAGGCTTCGGTCCCCACGGGCGATGGCTGCGACAAATCGCTCGCCTGGTGGTTTACGGACGAGCCCTGGGCAAAGCCGAAGAAGCCGCAAAAGCCGGTAAAGCCGAAATTCGCCACTCTCGCCGATCTGCCGAAGGCCTGCGCCCTGGTGCTGAACGGTCCGGCCCCGGCTACCGAACAGGAGGCGACCTTCGGCACCGCCTATCGCGCTCCGGCCGCGATCCCGGCCGCGGCGACCAGCATCGAGGCGGTGATCGGCGCGGCAGCGGAGGAGCCGCTCGCAAACGTACCAGTTCCCTCTCCCAGGCCCGGCCTGCAATAGCGGCAGCTAAGCCGAGCCTTCCCAATCTCACGACGCTCATGTATAGGGCGATCAAATCGATTTAATGTCGATGCGGGGAGCGTCTCGCTGGCTTCGCGCATCATGAAATCCTTGTCGGGGGCTCTCGCATGGCAGATCGGAAATGTCTCGCCCTGATCGCCCATGATCAGAAGAAGGATGACCTTGCCGCCTTCGTCAAGGCGAACGAGGCGGTGTTCGCCACCTGCAAGATCGTCGCGACGGGAACGACCGGCGGGCGCGTCCTCGACGTCTGCCCCGGGCTCGACATCACGCGGCTGAAGAGCGGTCCGCTCGGCGGCGACCAGCAGATCGGCGCGCTGATCGCGACGGGCGACGTGGACTGCCTTATCTTCTTCGTCGATCCGCTGACGCCGATGCCGCACGATGTCGACGTCAAGGCGCTGATGCGGCTCGCGATCGTCTACGACATCCCCATGGCGCTCAATCGCGCGACCGCCGAAGAGTTGATCGCCTTCAGGCGCAACTGATACTAAGCATGTCGCCCAAAAGTGTGCAGCGGTTTTGGGTCAACAACATGCACAGACAAGGACCTAAAGCGCGTTGCAAGAAATGCGAGGCGCTTTAAACCCTGAATATCCCACGGCGCGATCAGGACGGATTTGCCATGCTCAATGCGAGTGACCCCAGCTTCCCCTTTCCGATATTGATCGGCGATATTGGCGGCACGAATGCCCGCTTCGCGTTGCTTGTCGATGTTGATGCCCTGCCGCAGCAGCTTCCGCCGATCAAGACCGGGGATTTCGCGACCATCGAAGAAGCGATGCAGAAATGCATCCTAGACAAGACCCCAGTCAGGCCGCGCTCGGCGATCCTCGCGGTGGCCGGGCCGATCAAGAGCGACGAGATCCCGCTCACCAATGCAGGCTGGGTCATCCGGCCGAAGGACATGCTGGCGAGCCTCCGGCTCGAGGACGTGCTGATCATCAATGACTTCGAGGCCCAGGCGCTCGCGATCGCCACGCCGGCCGAGGGGGACGTCGTGCAGATCGGCGGCGGCAGCGTCCGCGCGATGAGTTCCCGCGTCGTCCTCGGCCCCGGGACAGGTCTCGGCGTCGCGGGGCTCGTTTTCGCGCAAAACACCTGGATTCCGGTGCCCGGCGAGGGCGGCCATGTCGATATCGGGCCGCGCACCGAGCGCGACTTCCGCATATGGCCTTTCCTCGAGCCGATCGAGGGGCGCATGGCAGGCGAGCAGATCCTGTGCGGCCGCGGCATCATGAATCTCTATCGCGCGGTCTGCGCCGCCAATGGCGAGGAGCCTGCTCTCGCGGATCAGGCCGAAGTGACGACGAGCGCGCTTACGGGCAGCGATGCGGCGGCGGTGGAGACCGTATCGCTCTTCTCGACCTATCTTGGGCGCGTTGCCGGCGATATGGCTTTGATCTTCATGGCGCGTGGCGGTGTGTTCCTGTCCGGCGGCATTTCTCAGAAGATCCTGCCGGCGCTGATGAAGCCGGAATTCCGCGTCGCCTTCGAGGACAAGGCGCCGCATTCGGCGCTGATGCGGACGATTCCGACCTTCGCCGTCATTCATCCGATGGCGGCGCTCTCCGGCCTTGCCGCCTTCGCACGTGCGCCGAGCGACTTCGGTGTTGCATTGGAGGGACGACGCTGGAGAAGCTAAAGCGCCGCTCACGGCAAAGACTCGCCAAAGCGGCTTCAAACCACTATAGAGCCCGGCAGACGACGCCGGCATCCGGCACACGGGCTCAGGGAAGACGGGCTTATTGAACGCCAAGGATAGAAACCAGCGCGCAGTCGATTCCGAAACAATCACCGGAATCCTGCGGCGCGTTATCGCCGAAAACGGCCGCGACCACATCCGGGGCTATGCCTTCGCCATCGCATGCCTTGTCGTGGTGGCGGCAACGACGGGCTTCACCGCCTGGATCATGGAAACCGTGATCAACGAGGCCTTCGCCAACCGGCGCGCGGACATCGTGTTGGTGATCTGCGTAGCGATCTTCGCCGCCTTCGTTCTCCGGGGCCTTGCGACCTACGGGCAGGCCGTCGCGCTTTCGAAGATCGGCAACAACATCGTCGCGCGTTATCAGCGACGCCTTTATGCGCACCTGATGGCGCTCAGCGTCGGCTATTTCCACGAGCAACGCTCCGCCCAGCTCGCCGCCAAGATCAGCCAGAACGTCGGCGGTATCCGCGACGTGCTCAACATGACGGTGACGTCGATTGCCCGCGACTTCCTGACGCTGGTCGCCCTGGTCGGCGTCATGTTCAGCAAGGACTGGCTCCTGTCGCTGATCGTCTTCTTCGTGGCTCCCCCACTGCTCCTCGGCCTGCGCTACATCTCCAAGCGTCTGCGCCTGGCGACGCGCGAGGCGATCGAGGTCAACAGCCGCGTCCTGGGTGCGATGCAGGAGACCATCCAGGGCATCACCATCGTCAAGGCCTTTACGATGGAAGAGGAGCTGCGCCGCAAGGTCGAGGCAATCATCGAGCGCGCAGAAAACCGCGCCAACCGCATCGCTCGCCTCAGCGAGCGCACGGCGCCGATGACCGAGACCTTCGCTGGCTTCGCGATCTCGAGCGTGCTCGCCTACGCGGCTTTCCGCACGATCTATAGCAATATCCCGCCGGGCGCCTTCTTCGCCTTCGTCACCGCGCTCCTCATGGCCTACGACCCGGCCCGGCGCCTAGCGCGCCTGCAGGTGTCGCTCGAGCGCGCCGTCGTCAATGCCCGGATGATCTACGAGATCCTCGACACGGTGCCGCATCAGCGTGACCGGCCCGACGCGACCGAAATCAAGCTCGGCGAGGCGACGGTCGAGCTGCGCGACGTGCGCTTCGCCTACGGAAACGGCGAGGAAATCCTCAAAGGGGTCAGTTTCCGGGCGGAAGGCGGCAAGACGACGGCGCTCGTTGGTCCGTCCGGCGCCGGCAAGTCGACGATCATCAGCCTCATCCCGCGCTTCTATGATCCGCACGCGGGCGAGATCCTCATCGACGGGCAGAATATCGCCGGCGTCACCAAGCAGTCGCTGCGCAACGGCCTCGCCTATGTCTCGCAGCAGCCCTATCTTTTCGAGGGTTCGATCCGGGACAACATCCGTTATGGCCGGCCCGAGGCGACGGATGCAGAAGTCGAGGAAGCGGCTCGGCTCGCCTACGCGCATGATTTCATTCTGGCGCAGCCGGAGGGATACGACACTCCCGTCGGCGAACATGGCATCACGCTTTCGGGCGGCCAGCGCCAGCGCCTGTCGATCGCTCGTGCGCTCGTGCGTGATGCGCCCATTCTGCTTCTGGACGAGGCCACTTCGGCGCTCGACACCGAGTCGGAGGCGGCCGTGCAGAAGGCGCTCGAACAGGCGATGAGCGGCCGCACAGTTATCGTCATCGCCCATAGGCTCTCGACCGTCGTCAACGCGGACAAGATCGTCGTCATGAAGGACGGCACCGTCGTCGAGGAGGGCACGCATGAGGAGCTTGCGCGGCGTCCGGACGGTCTTTACGCTCGCCTGCACAATCTTCAGGGCAGCGCCGACACGCCCGCCGAGGTCCAAATCCTGTAGAACGAAGGAATTCGACGATGAGCGAAACGGACATGAAGCTCGTGGTGGTCGGCGCGGCCGGCCGTATGGGCCAGACGCTGATCCGGATCGTTCATGAGATGGACGGCGTGCGTCTCCACGCCGCAATCGGGCGGCCCGGCTCGCCCGTCATCGGCCGCGACGCAGGCGAGATCGCGGGGCTTGGGCCGATCGGCGTTCCCGTCACCGATAAGCCACTCGAAGCCTTTCTCGATGCCGAAGGCGTGCTCGATTTCACGTCGCCGGCGACCTCCGTCGAATTTGCCGCGCTCGCGGCGCAGGCGCGCATCGTCCATGTCATCGGCACGACCGGCTGCTCGGCGGACGACGATGCGAAGATTCTCGCCGCCGCCCGCCATGCCCGCATCATCAGGTCCGGCAATATGAGCCTCGGCGTCAACTTGCTCGGGGTCCTCACGGAAAAGGCGGCGCGCGCGCTTCCGGCCGCAGGATGGGACATCGAGATCCTCGAAATGCACCACAAGCACAAGGTCGATGCGCCATCGGGCACGGCGCTGCTTCTCGGCGAGGCGGCGGCGAAGGGACGCGGCATCTCCCTCGCGCAACATTCCGTGCGCGTGCGCGACGGCCATACCGGCGCGCGGTCTCGAGGGACGATTGGCTTTGCCACGCTGCGCGGCGGTTCGGTCGTCGGCGAGCACTCCGTCATCCTCGCCGGCGAGGGTGAGATGGTGACGCTCTCGCACAGCGCCACGGATCGCTCGATCTTCGCGCGCGGCGCGATCGCCGCCGCCCTCTGGGGCCGCGGCCGGAAGCCGGGCTTCTATACCATGCTCGACGTTCTCGGGCTCAACTGAACATCTACATATTCAAGAGGAAAACGAAATGAGCGGCACCCTCGTCCTTGTCCGGCACGGCCAGAGCGACTGGAACCTGAAGAACCTCTTCACCGGCTGGCGCGATCCTGACCTCACCGAGCTCGGCATCGAGGAGGCAATGGCCGGCGGCAAGGCACTCGCTGAATACGGCATCAAATTCGACATCGCCTTCACCTCCGCTCTCGTCCGCGCACAGCGCACTTGCCAGCTCGTGCTCGATGCGGTCGGCCAATCGTCGTTGGAAACGATCCGCGATCAGGCGCTGAACGAGCGCGACTACGGCGATCTTTCCGGCCTCAACAAGGACGATGCGCGTGCGAAGTGGGGCGAGGAGCAGGTGCACATCTGGCGCCGCTCCTACGACGTGCCGCCGCCCGGCGGCGAAAGCCTGCGCGACACCGGCGCCCGCGTCTGGCCCTATTATCTCACCGACATATTGCCACGCGTGCTCGCAGGCGAGAAAGTGCTGGTCGCCGCCCATGGCAACTCGCTGCGCTCGCTCGTCATGGTGCTTGATCGCTTGACCAAGGAACAGATCCTCAAGCTCAACCTCGCCACCGGCGTGCCAATGGTCTACAAGCTGAAGGCGGATTCGACCGTCGCCTCCAAGGAAGTGCTCGGCGATATGTCCGGCGCGCATTGAACTTGGCGCGTTGACGTTGCAGGTGCGGGCGATTTGCCCCTCTCCTCGGGCTTAACCCGAGGACTAACTCTCTCCCCGCGCGCGGGGAGAGAGGGGACTGAGGCGGCGCCGCGAGTCGCCTTTGTCCCACCTGCGGGGAGAGGGTGCCCGGCAGGCCGGATGAGGGGCAATCGGCGGCAATCCGTTTAAGCCCTCACGCCTTCCCCGCCTCCCAGCCGAGAATTGCGCGTTTGCGCGTCAGCCCCCAGTGGTAGCCTGTGAGGTCGCCGGTCTTGCCGAGCGCACGATGGCACGGCACGACGAAGGAGATCGGGTTGCGCCCGACCGCAGCACCAACGGCGCGTGAGGCCGTCGGCTGGCCGATATCTTCGGCGATTTTCGAATAGGTCGTCGCCTTGCCAAGCGGGACCTTCAGGAGCGTCTGCCATACCCGAACCTGGAAATCCGAACCGATCAGGAAGATTCTGAGCGGCTCCTCGGCCGACCAGCGATCCGGATTGAAAATGCGCGCCGCGTAGCGTGCCGTGGCGGCGCTGTCCTCGACATAGCTCGCGTTCGGCCAGCGGGCGGCCATGTCGTCGAAGCTCGCACGCTCCTCGCCGGTATCGGCGAAGGCGAGCCCGGCGAGGCCCCGGTCGGTGATCATCACCAGCGCCGTGCCGAAAGGCGAGGGATGGAAGCCGTAGCGGATGGTGAGGCCCGCGCCGCGCGCCTTCCACTCGCCGGGCGACATCGCCTCGTGCGTGACGAAAAGGTCGTGCAGCCGCCCCGGACCGGACAGGCCGACCTCGATGCTGGTCTCGAGCAGGGGCATGTCCTCCTGGCGCAGGAGTCGCTTCGCGTGGTCGAGTGTGATCGCCTGCAGGAAAGCCTTGGGCGAAAGTCCCGCCCAACGGGTAAAGACCTTCTGAAGCTGCGTCGGCGATTGGCCGAGGCGCCGCGCGATCGTCTCGAGCGACGGCTGGTCGCGGTAATCCTCGGTCAGCATTGCGATCACCCGCCGGACCGTGTCGTAGTCGCTGCCCTCGGGGGTGATGTCGGTGGGAATGGATGTAACGACGTTCATGATCATCTCCTCATGCTGCAGATAATCATGCGGGCGAGCCTATAACCACCCGATTCTTGTCGGGCTTCGCGTTGCGCTTATCGCGATCGTGCGGTCGCCAGGGCGCGGGCGAAGGCGACGGCGAAGGTCTCGCGGTCGTCGCGGTTGAGAAAGGAGCCGATATCGGTCTGCCGCCCGCCGCCGCTGATCTTCATCGAGACGATGCCGATTTCCTGATGGCGCTTTATGCTGAACCGCGTCCAGAAGGGATTAAAGCGGTGCTCGGTCATCCTTCCCGACGGCGCGAACTTCTTCACCGACACATCGGTGCGCGAAACGCTGACCTCCTCGCGGGCGCGCGCCGAGTGGTAGTTGAGCCAGAAGGCGCCGAGGAGCAGCACGAAATCGAGACCGAAGAAGAAGACAATCGGCCATGCGCCGATCACCAGGAAGACGAATATGTGCATGAGGCTCATGGCGCCGGCAATCAGAAAGAAAACCTTGAAGCCCCTTGAACCCAGGGAGCGGTAGGGCGTCAGTTCGGCCGCAAAGATCGGCTTTTCGTTGATGCTTGTCTCGACATTGCCTTCGGTCATGACCCATGACTATAGATGCGCCATGAAAAACGTGAAACTCAAATCGCCGCCGCAACCGTCAAAACCGAAGAAGGCGACGACAGGACGCAATGGCGCGCGGCGGCGCAGCGCCTATAGCGCCGCTGAAGTCGAGGAGATCTTTCGCCGCTTCTCCATCCAGCGGCCGGAACCGAAGGGCGAGCTCGAGCACGTCAATCCGTTCACGCTGCTGGTAGCCGTCGCGCTTTCGGCGCAGGCGACGGACGCCGGCGTCAACAAGGCGACGCGGCCGCTCTTTGCCGTGGCCGATACGCCGGAGAAGATGCTGGCGCTCGGGGAGGAAAAGCTGCGCGACTACATCAAGACGATCGGCCTCTACCGCAACAAGGCAAAAAACGTCATCGCCCTCTCCGAGAAACTCATTACCGATTTCGGCGGCGAGGTGCCGCGCACGCACCAGGAGCTCATGACTCTGCCGGGCGTCGGGCGGAAGACCGCGAACGTCGTGCTCTCGATGGCTTTCGGTCAGTCGACGATCGCCGTCGACACGCATATCTTCCGCATCGCGAACCGCATCCGGCTCGCTCCCGGCAAGACGCCGGACGAGGTGGAGGCGCATCTCCTGCGCGTCATTCCGAAGAAATATCTCTATCACGCGCACCATTGGCTGATCCTGCACGGCCGCTATGTCTGCAAGGCGCGCCGGCCGGAATGCGAACGCTGCGTGATTGCCGACCTGTGCAAATCGCCGGAGAAGACCTGCGACATCCCGGCGCCGCTCGTCGAACTGCCGCCACAGGTGGTCCCCGTCGCCGGCTGACGGTCGTGCCTGCCGTCCTCGTGCATGTCGCCCGAAAGTGTGCAGCGGTTTCGGACAACGACACGCCCAAAAACGAGGGCATAAAGCGCGTCGCGTGAATTCGATGAACGCGAGGTGCTTCATGCAGCGATCAGGCGATCGATCAGCCTGTCGATGGCGTAGGCGTAGTCGGCACGCGCGGCGCCGGCATCGATCTCGAGCGCGGCCCGGTCGAAAGCGGCCGATAGCAGGAACGCCATTGCCTTGACCGCCTTTTCCTCCAGGCGGTGCGGAGCCATGACGGCGGCCAGCCCTTCCTCGAGCGTTCTGCCGCCATGCGCAGCGTCGATCATCGCCATTTCGGTAACGCCGAGGACGGCCGGGCCGTCGAGCAGCAGCAGGCGCACCCTGCCGGGCGCCGCCATCGCGTCGAAATAGGCGGCGGCCCCGGCGAGTAGCGCCTCGCGAGGCGCAAAGCCTTCAGCGGCGGAGTTCTCGATGGTCGCCGCGACTTCGCGCGCCTCCCGTTCTATGACCGCGCGAAACAGCGCCTTCTTGTCCTCGAAGTGGTGATAGAGCGCGCCACGCGTAAGCCCGGCCGCGGCAACGATCTCCGGTGTCGCCGTGTCGGCATAGCCCTTCTCGACGAAGAGTGCGCGGGCGGCATCAAGGATCGCGGCTCGGGTCGCGTCGGAGCGCTCCTGATTCGAGCGTCTCGGTCTTCTCTGTTGCATACATACAGCCTGTATGTTATCGATGAATACATGCAGATTGTATGTTGCTGATCGACGGAGGGGAAGGATGAAATCGACGAGCTATTATCCGGTCATCATGACGGACGACGTTCGGGCCACGGCGGATTTTTACGTGAAGCATCTGCGCTTCGAGCCGCTTTTCATGAGCGACTGGTATATGCATCTTCAATCGGCTGAGGACGAGCATGTGACGCTCGCCGTCCTCGACTATCGGCATGAGACCGTGCCGGAACAGCACCGGGCGCCCGTCCGCGGCGTGCTGCTGAATTTCGAGGTGGAGGATCCCGACCGGCTTTATGATGAGATGCGAAGTGCGGGGCTGCCTATCCTCAAGCCGATCTGCGACGAGGACTTCGGTCAACGCCATTTCATCACAGCCGATCCCAACGGCGTCATGATCGACATCATCAAGCCGATTCCGCCGAGTGCCGAGTTTGCCGCGGCCTATGACGCCGAGGCGCTGCCGGCATGATCACCGGCATCTTTGCCCGCTGCACGCATCGTTGAAACGCAGCATTCTAAGTGCAGCAGCGCCCTTTGGACGTCTGAAAAGACGCGCCGCGCTGTAGTGTCTTCCAAATGGCCGGAAAACCGCTATTAACGAACACCGGTCATTTTGAAAACCCGGACGGAGTTCATGGCAAAATTCGACGTGCTGGCGATCGGCAATGCGATCGTTGATATCATTGCGCGCTGCGACGACGGTTTCCTTGAGGAAAACGGCATCATCAAGGGCGCGATGAACCTCATCAATGCCGATCGCGCGGAACTCCTCTATTCGCGAATGGGGCCTGCAGTCGAGGCGTCCGGCGGCAGCGCCGGCAATACGGCGGCCGGCGTGGCCAGCCTCGGCGGACGGGCGGCCTATTTCGGCAAGGTCGCCAGCGACCAGCTGGGCGAGATCTTCACCCACGATATCCGCGCCCAGGGCGTGCACTTCCAGACGAAGCCGCTCGACGGCCATCCGCCGACGGCACGCTCGATGATCTTCGTCACCGAGGACGGCGAGCGCTCGATGAACACCTATCTCGGCGCCTGTGTCGAGCTCGGCCCGGAAGACGTCGAGGCCGACGTCGTCGCCGGCTCCAAGGTCACCTATTTCGAAGGTTATCTGTGGGATCCGCCGCGCGCCAAGGACGCGATCCGCGAGGCGGCACGCATTGCCCATGCGCACGGCCGCGAAACGGCGATGACGCTTTCCGACAGTTTCTGCGTTCACCGCTACCGCGGCGAGTTTCTCGAGCTCATGCGCTCGGGCACGGTCGACATCGTCTTCGCCAACCGCCAGGAAGCCCTCGCTCTCTATGAGACGGAGGACTTCGATCACGCGCTCGACATGCTGGCGAAGGACTGCAAGCTCGCCGCCGTTACGCTGAGCGAAGAAGGCTCCGTCGTCGTGCGCGGCGCCGAGCGCGTCCGCGTCCGTGCGAACTCGCTTGAGCAGGTGGTCGATACCACCGGCGCCGGCGATCTCTATGCCTCCGGCTTCCTGTTCGGCTATACGACCGGCCGCTCGCTCGAGGATTGCAGCCGGCTCGGCAATCTTGCCGCCGGCATCGTGATCGGTCAGATCGGTCCGCGCCCGCTGGTCTCGCTCGCGAGCGCCGCCCGCGAGGCCGCTCTCGTCTGATGCATGGCATCCGAAAGCGCGGTTTTGACGGAATCGAAAGCGTCTGTTCATGCTCATTATCTTGGGCGGCTTGCCGGGAAGCGGGAAAACGACAATTGCTCGCGCTTTAGCCAAGCGGCTACGCGCAGTGCATGTGCGCGTCGATACGATCGAGCAAAGCATTCGGGCTTCCGGTGTCCTGGACTCGGACGTCGGCCCAGCAGGATATGTAGCAGCTTATGGGGTGGCTGAAGACAACCTCACTCTCGGCAATACAGTCATTGCGGATTCGGTAAATTGCCTGCAAGTAACCAGAGACGCTTGGCTGGCGGTGGCAGAGCGATCGGCAATGCCAGCCGTCGAGGTGGAGGTCATCTGCTCGGACAAGGCGGAACATCGCCGGCGGGTAGAAACCCGGGTGACCGATGTACAGCGGCTGTTAAAACCGACGTGGGAAGAGGTCACCGATCGAGTCTACGAAGATTGGGGGTCGCGTCCCATCGTCATCGACACCGCGACGGCGAACGTGGACGAGCTTGTTACCGATCTGGTTTCGAACCTTGAGCTTGGCCGGAAATCAATCAAGCCATGACTTCTGGCACGCTCTACTTTTTTGCGGACGCTTTGCTAGCGAGCTAACGGCCCGTCCCGACGCCGCCTACTTGAAGGCCTCGCCGGGATAGGCGCCCCAGATCTCGGCCTGGGCGATCCAGCCCTCGACCCCTTGCGTCTCGGCATGGCACCACTCGCCATTGCACTCGCCGATATGCAGCATGACGCCGGGCTCCATCCGCGCGACGATCGGCGCCGTGCTCTGCGGATCGCGCCTTAAATTGACGAAGACCTCCTCGCCCTTGCCGCGCATCCAGGGAGCCGCAAGCGCAGTGCGGTCACCGGAGAGAAGCGCCTGGTTGACCCAGCCCTCGGTACCGTCCGCGTCGCGGATCCGACGCCAGTTGTCGTATTCCTGGATGATCTCGACCGGAACGCCCGGTTTGAGATAGCGGAACGCGACCGCATAATCGAGGCTCGGGCCGATTCTGAGATTGACGCTCTTGGCCTTCAGGCTGACGAAGCGGGGAAGGGGCAGGCCGCTCGGCCCCTTGGCCGCCTGGGCATGGGCGGTGGTGGTCAGCATGGCCGTCGCGAGGAGTGCGGCTGATATGAGTGCAGAGGCTTTGGAAATGATGTGACGCATGACGAGGCCCATTTTCCGAACGTAAGCGAGACTTTGCGCAAGCCCGAGCGGGATGAGAAAAAAGTGTCTGCGGTTTCCGCCCGCACCCCGCTCCAACCTCTTGACCAGCCGCGCGGCGCCGCAAATCCTTGAACCCGGACAGCGACTTTCAATTGTCTTCCCCACCGGGTCTGGTAGAAATTGCGGCTACAGGGAGAAACTATCGCCCAACTTGGTTAAGGACCCGTCAACGAGGCCGCCCACGGGAATGACAAGCAAGAAAAAGCCAACCGTCTACATCACCCGGAAACTGCCGGACGTCGTCGAAACCAGGATGCGGGAGCTCTTCGATGCGGAGCTCAACATCGACGACACGCCGCGCAGCCAGCCGGAGCTCGTTGCGGCGGTCAAGCGGGCGGACGTGCTCGTGCCGACGGTGACGGATCGAATCGACGCCGCGCTGATCGAGCAGGCGGGACCGCAACTGAAACTGATCGCCGCCTTCTCGAACGGCGTCGACAACATCGATGTCGATGCGGCAGCGAGGAAAGGCATCACCGTCACCAACACGCCGAACGTGCTGACGGAAGACACGGCCGACATGACTATGGCGCTGATCCTCGCGGTGCCACGCCGGCTCGCCGAAGGTGCGCAGGTGCTGACCGACCGCAAGGGTGAATGGGCGGGCTGGTCGCCCACCTGGATGCTCGGCCGGCGCATAGCCGGTAAGCGGATCGGCATCGTCGGCATGGGGCGGATCGGCACCGCGGTCGCCCGCCGCGCCAAGGCCTTCGGCCTCTCGATCCATTATCACAACCGCCATCGCGTCAAGCCGGAGACCGAGGAGATGCTGGAGGCGACCTACTGGGACAGCCTCGACCAGATGCTCGCCCGCGTCGACATCGTCTCGGTCAATTGCCCGTCCACGCCGGCCACTTACCATCTGATTTCGGCCCGGCGGCTGGCGCTTATGCGCCCGGACAGTTACATCGTCAACACCGCGCGCGGCGACATCATAGACGAGACGGCGCTGATCAAATGCCTGAGGGAAGGCAAGATCGCCGGTGCCGGCCTCGACGTCTTCGAGAATGAGCCCGCCGTCAACCCCCGGCTGATCAAGCTCGCAGGCGAAGGCAGGGTGGTGCTTTTGCCGCATATGAGTTCGGCAACGCTCGAAGGTCGCATCGATATGGGCGAGAAGGTGGTGATCAACATCCGCACCTTCTTCGATGGCCACCGCCCGCCGGACAGGGTTTTGCCGGGGCGGACTTGAAGCCAAGTCCTGCGAAAACTCTTCCGCGCCGCAGACGCGGTGCCGCCGAACTCATGTGGCAAGCACAGAGCTGAGGGCGCGAAAGCATTCGCCAACCCAATGACCCCACTGTCGTGCACTGTGGCGTCTGAAAGGACGCGCGGGGCTGTAGTAGCTCGATCACGCTGAAAAGGTTTCCGCTTGCGGAAACTGTTCTTGATCTGCAACGGCAATCCTGATAGTTTCTCACTGCGGAAACTATAGAGGACGATTCATGCAGCTCCAGCCACTCGATCGAATGTTCCTGGCTCTGGCGGACCCGAACCGTCGCGGCATGGTGGAGCAGTTGAGCGACGGCCCCGCCACTGTGAAGCAACTCGCCGCGCCAACGGGGATGAGGCTGCCGTCGGCGGTCAAGCACCTCAAGGTGCTCGAGGAGAGTGGCATCGTCATCTCTAACAAGGTGGGCCGCACGCGCACCTACACCATCCAGGCCAACGCGCTGAGAACCATCGGCGACTGGGCCCGGAAGCGGGAAGCGGCGTGGAATGCGGCCTTCGATCGGCTTGCCGCGGCGATGCAGATTCTTGAAGAGGAACCCGAGCAGTGAAAACGTCAGAGATTGAGCACACCACCTTCGTGATCGAGCGCGAATTGCCGGGAAGCCCTCGACACGCTTTCCGTTTTTGGGCCGAGCCCAAGCTCAAGGAGCGCTGGACCGGCTGCCACCCGGATTGGACGGTGCTCCACGAGCAGTTCGATTTCCGGGCCGGCGGATCGGAGGCCAAGCGCTGGCGAACATCCGAAGGCGACGAGCAGACATTCAATGCCTTCTACCTCGACATCGCGCCAGAGCAGCGGATCATCTACGCCTATGAGATGAGCTTCAGGGGCCAGAGGGTATCCGCATCGCTCGTTACGATCGAGCTCACGCCGAGCGGCGCACAAACGCACATGAAGTTCACCGAGCAGGCCGTGTTTCTCGGGGGCGGTGGGACGCGCCAGCAACGCGTCATGGGGACCGAGGAGGGCTTTGACAGGCTGATCAGGGCGATCGTCGAGGAGACGTCCGATGCGAAATGAGCTTGAGGGTTTCCCCGAAGAGGCCAGCGCTCGAGCTCCCGGATTCCCATCTCTGAGCTGATGCAGGCCTAAAGCCGTTTCCGCATCTCGATCGAGGTCGGGCGCGTGAAGCCTGGATGGGCGGTGCGGCTCGTCTCGACGAAGCCCAAGGCAGCGAAGGCGGCGTGGTTCTCGGTCAGTTCGATGCGTGTCTGGAGTCTCAGCGCAGGTAAAGCGAGGGCCCTCGCCGTCTCTTCCGCCACGGCGAGCAACATGCGTCCGACGCCTCTTCCCTGAGCTTTGGGAGCGACGGCGAGCTTGCCGATGTAGAGGCAGTCCGGCTCCGGCTTACAGAAGACACAGCCGAGAAGCTCGCGACCGGTGGTGACGGCAAAGGCGATCTCGTCTACGGCCTTCCGCCGCAGCGATGCCACCGTCAACGTGTGGGCGGAGGAGGGCGGATCGATCCGCCCGTCCATATAGGCGAAGGACGAAAGGATCAGCGACAACAGGTCTTCGTAGCGATCGAAGCTTCCGTCGAGGCGAATCGTTTCCATCCTGACCTCAAGCCCTGCCGCGCCGGTAGCGGATCGTGTTGAACTGGGCGGCAAGCGCGTCGTAGAGAAGCAGCCGGCCAACGAGCGGTTCGCCGATGCCGGTGATGAGCTTGATCGCCTCCATCGCCTGCAGCGTGCCGATGACGCCGGTGAGCGCGCCGATAATGCCTGCTTCGGCGCAGGTCGGAACCGCGCCGGGCGGGGGCGGCGAGGGAAAGAGATCGCGATAGGAGGGATTGGGATGTCCCTCGGCATCGGTCTCGTAGGGCTTCAACACGGTGAGGGAGCCGTCGAAGCGGCCGACGGCGCCGGTGACCAGCGGAACTGCCATCGTCTCCGCCGTGTCGGCGGCGAGATAGCGCGTATCGAAATTGTCGGAGCCGTCGACGACGAGATCGTATGCCTTGAAGATCGCCTCGGCGTTTTCCGGGCCGAGCCGAAGTGCGTGCGCGACGACCTTCACATGTGGATTGAGGGCATCGATAGCGTTGGCGGCGCTCTCCACCTTCGGCCGGCCGATATCCCCGGTAGCGTGGATGACCTGGCGCTGCAGGTTCGACAGCGACACGACGTCGTCGTCGGCGATGCCGAGCGTGCCGACGCCGGCTGCGGCGAGATATTGCAGCGCCGGGGCGCCAAGGCCGCCCGCTCCGATGACGAGCACGCGCGCCGCCTTCAGTTTCTGCTGCCCAGGTCCGCCTATTTCCGGCAGCACGATGTGGCGCGCATAGCGCGCGATCTCCGAAGGATCGAGTGTTGCAGCGGTCGTCATGAGCGTCTCCGTCTATTCTGAGGTCCGCGACGCGGCGGGGCCGCGGGCAGGATGTCACCCCGAAACGCGGCCGTTTGCAACGGTTAGATAGCGCCCGCGCTCGCCGAGCGCGTCGAACATCGCCCGATCGGTGCCCGTCATGAAGGCTTGGCCGCCGAGCGCGTCGACGAGATCGAAGAGGGCGGCACGCCGTCCCTGGTCGAGGTGGGCGGCGATTTCGTCGAGCAGCAGCACCGGCGCATGGCCGGTCATGTCGCCGACGAGCCGCGCATGGGCGAGCACGAGGCCGATAAGCAGCGCTTTCTGTTCGCCTGTCGAGCAGCGCTCGGCCTCCATGTCCTTTTCCCGGTGGCGGATCAGGAGGTCGCTGCGGTGCGGCCCGTCGAGCGTGCGGCCCGCGGCGGCGTCGCGGGCGCGGCCTTCGGCGAGCATAGCGATATACCGCTCTTCGAGGTCATAGGCAGGCAAACCTTGGCTGTCGTCAAGAAATCCGGCGAGCGCCAGGCGGGCGGAGGGAAAGGTTGCGTTGCTTTGGCTGCGCTCGACGAGCGCCGTGAGCAGGCCGAGCATTTCCTGGCGGGCGAGCGCCATCGAAACACCGAGCCCCGCCATCTCGCGTTCGATCGCCGAGAGCCAGGCGGAATCGGGCCGAAACTCCGCAAGGAGCCGGTTGCGGCTGCGCATGGCGCGGTCGAACTCGCTGGCGCGCCTTCCGTGCTCGGGATCGAGGGAGAGCACCAGGCGGTCGAGGAAGCGCCGGCGATCAACGGATGGACCGGTGAAGAGGCCGTCCATCGCCGGCGTCAGCCAGAGCACTCTCAAGTGGTCGGTCAACTCGTCGACGGTGCGGGCCGGCGTGCCGTTGAGCCTCAGGCGGCGCGATTGGCCTTCCTCCGTGGCTTGGGTTCCCGTGCCGATCTCCACCGGGCCTTCCATGCCGTCGACCACGGCAAAGACGGAAAAGCCATCCGGAGCGCCGACGCGGGCGACATCCGCATAGGCAGCACGCCGCAAACCCCGGCCGGGCGAGAGGAGGGAGACCGCCTCCATCAGATTGGTTTTGCCCGCCCCGTTTTCGCCGGTCAGCACCACATGGCGCTGATCGAGGTCGAGCGAAAGCGCCGCGTAGTTGCGGAAGTCGGTGAGTTTCAGGCGGGTGAGAAAGACCTTGTGGGGCATCGCATGTCCGAATTCGACGTTGCTGTCAGGTAGGACGAAAGCAGGGGCAAGGCAAGGCGAAAGGGCGCCCTGATGGCCCCTCACCCGCCTGACACGACGGCGCGGCGCCGTTGGCATCACCGGCGACCCGGAGTATATTTTTCGTCCTCTGGTAGATCGCGTTCGAGCGAAAGAAACTGGATATCCATCGTGCTCGGGAGGAGACGATGACGGACGTCAAATGGACGATCAAGGGTCGCGAGTTCATTCATTGCAACTGTGCCTATGGCTGCCCCTGCCAATTCAACGCATTGCCGACGCAAGGGCATTGCCGCGCGATCGGGGTCTTTGAGATCGAGGAGGGGCATCATGGCGACACCAGCCTCGACGGTTTGCGGTGCGCCCTGATCGTAGCCTGGCCCGGCGCCATTCATGAGGGCAGGGGAGCGGTCGTACCGATCATCGACGAGCGGGCCTCGGACGACCAACGCGAGGCGCTCTTGCGCATCATGAGCGGTGAGGACACCGAGCCGGGCGCAACGTTCTTCCAGGTGTTTGCGACGACTTTCGAAACCTTCCATGAACCGGTCTTCGCGCCGATCGATTTCGAAATCGATATCGCAGGACGCAGCGCCCGCGTGAATATCCCGGGATGGATCGACGCCCGCGGAGAGCCGATCCTCAATCCGGTGACCGGAGCGGAGCACCGTGCCCGCATCAATCTGCCGCGAGGGTTCGAATACGACCAGTGCGAGGTGGGGCGCGGTTGGGCCGATACGACCGGACCGATCAGTCTGTCGCTGTCGGATTCGCACGCCCATTTCGCGAAGCTCCACATGACCGAAAGCGGCGTGGTCCACTGACGCCATGCCGGACACCGCGCTCGAAACCTTGCTGCGACGGGACCGGGCGATCGTCGCGGCATCGCTCGCCATTCTCGCAGCGATCGCCTGGGCCTATATTGTCTGGCTGGCTGCGACCATGAACATGGACGGCATGGCCATGTCCGATCCCGAGATGGGTGCCGGCATGGACATGGACCCGGCCATGGACATGGAGCGTATGGAGATGGAGGGCGGCAGCGGCGCCGCTCCGCTCGGTGCTTTGCTCGGCCTCTCGCCGCATCCCTGGAGTGCCGTTGAGGCCGGCGTCACCTTGGCCATGTGGGTGGTGATGATGGTCGGCATGATGTTGCCTTCGGCAACGCCGATGATCCTGCTCTATGCCCGCGTCGGCCGGCAAAGCCGGAAAGAGGGCAAGCCCTTCGCCGCCACCGGCTTCTTTGCGGGCGGCTATCTCCTTGCCTGGGCCGCCTTTGCGCTCGCCGCGACGCTCGGGCAATGGCTGATGGAGGGCACGCTGCTGACGCCGGCGCTAGCAAGTGCCAGCCGCGTCTTCAGCGGCATCGTTCTGACGATCGCCGGCCTCTATCAATGGACGCCGCTCAAGGACGCCTGCCTGAGGCAATGCCAGACGCCCTTCGTCTTCCTGCAAACCCATGGCGGCTTTCGCCGCGATCCTGCGGGCGCCGTCGGGCTCGGCTTGCGCCACGGCCTCTATTGCATCGGCTGCTGCTGGGCGCTGATGGCGCTTCTCTTCGTCGGCGGTATCATGAACGTGCTGTGGATCGCGGCGATCGCCATATTTGCGCTCGCGGAGAAGGTGACGCCGACCGGCCGTCTCCTCTCCCGCGCGGCGGGCACGGTGCTCATTGCCGCCGGCCTCTGGCAGTTGGTTGCGGCGGTGGCCTGAGACGAGCGTGCCGCGGTGGGAAGGGCACCTTGGACGCGCGGTTTTCTGTCGAATCCGCCCCTCATCCGGCCTGCGAACCATCTTCTCCCCGCAAGCGGGGCGAAGGAGACTCATGGCGCGCCTGTCCCCTCTCCCCCTCAGGACGGGGAGAGGGTTAGGGTGAGGGCCAATTCGAGAGGCCAGCTAGTCGCTCAACGTATCGAAGAAATCCTTCATGCGGGCGAAGAAGCCCGTCGACTCGGGATTGTTTTCTTTCGACGAGATCTGCTCGAATTCCTGCAGGAGCTCGCGCTGGCGCTTGGTGAGCTTCTGCGGCGTCTCGATCTGGATTTGGATGTAGAGGTCGCCCATCTGATTGGAGCGCAGCACCGGCATGCCCTTGCCCTTGAGGCGGAACTGCTTGCCGGCCTGAGTGCCTTCCGGCACGGTGACGCGCGACTTCGTGCCGTCGAGCGTGGTGACGTCGAACTTTCCGCCGAGCGCCGCCGTGGTCATTGAGATCGGCACGGCGCAATAGAGGTCGGCGCCGTCGCGCTGATAGAACTCATGCGGCTTGACCGAGAGGAAGATGTAGAGGTCGCCGGCCGGGCCGCCGCGAAGGCCAGCCTCGCCCTCGCCGGAAAGCCGGATGCGCGTACCGTCCTCGATACCCGCCGGGATGTTGACCGAGAGCGTCCGCTCCTCCACGACGCGACCTTGGCCGTGGCACTTGGTGCACGGGTCGGTGATCGTCTGACCACGGCCGCCGCAGGTTGGGCAGGTGCGTTCGATCGAGAAGAAGCCCTGGGCCGCGCGGACGCGGCCGGTGCCCTGACAGGTGCCGCAGGTCTTCGGGCTTGTTCCGGGCTTGGCGCCCGTGCCGGTGCAGAGATCGCAGGTAACCGACGTCGGTACGCGAATCTGCGCCGTCTTGCCGGAATAGGCCTCCTCGAGGGAGATCTCCATGTTGTAGCGAAGGTCGGCGCCGCGTTCGCGGCCGCCGGACGAGCGGCGCTGGCGGCCGCCCATCATCTCGCCGAAGATGTCCTCGAAAATGTCTGAGAAGCCGTGCGCGCCGCCGCCCGCAAAGCCGTTTCCGAAGCCGGCACCCATGCCCTGCTCGAAGGCCGCATGACCGTAGCGGTCGTAGGCCGCGCGCTTCTGAGGATCCTTCAGCGTCTCGTAGGCTTCGTTGATTTCCTTGAAGGACTTTTCCGCTTCTTTGTCGCCGGGATTTCTGTCCGGATGATATTTCATCGCGAGTTTACGGAAGGCGCTTTTCAGTTCCTTCTCATCCGCGTTTTTTTGAACGCCAAGCGTTTCGTAAAGATCACGTTTCATGCTTCAAAGATTGTCCTGTTGACAGTGACAGGGCTTGCCAGCGCGAAGGATCCGACGGCTGCCTGATTATCTTGCCACAGGATTTAGTAAACCTTTAAGCGCGATACCATAGCCAAGTCGGGGCGGAAGCTGTTTTTTGTCGGAAAACCGCGGTTTCGCGTCACTTTCCCTTCGTCGTCAGCTCAGCCGTGGACCGGTAATGAAAAAGCCCGGGATCGCTCCCGGGCTCGTTCCTTGCAAGGCGAGGTCCTTATGCCGACCGCTTGCGGTCGTCTTCGTCCTTGACTTCCTCGTAGTCGGCGTCGACGACGTCGTCGCCGGAGCGCTTGGCGTCGGCCGCGGCATCCGCGTGCGCGGCTTCGGCCTGCTGGGCCTCATAGATCGCCTGACCGAGCTTCATGGAGACTTCCATGAGCGTGTTGGTCTTGGCCTTGATGTCCTCGGCGTCCGGCTCGGAAGCCTCGACGGCGGTCTTGAGCGCAGCAATCGCGTCTTCGATCGCCTTGCGGTCCGTCTCGGAGACCTTGTCGCCATAGTCCTTGAGCGACTTCTCCGAAGAATGGATCAGGCTTTCGGCCTGGTTCCTGGCCTCGACCCCCTCGCGGCGCTTCTTGTCGGCTTCCGCATTGGCTTCGGCGTCCTTGACCATCTTCTCGATCTCGGCGTCGGAGAGACCACCGGATGCCTGGATGCGGATCTGGTGCTCCTTGCCCGTGCCCTTGTCCTTCGCGGAGACCTGCACGATACCGTTGGCGTCGATGTCGAAGGTGACCTCGATCTGCGGCACGCCGCGCGGCGCCGGCGGAATGCCGACCAGGTCGAACTGGCCGAGCAGCTTGTTGTCGGCCGCCATTTCACGCTCGCCCTGGGAAACGCGGATCGTCACGGCGGACTGATTGTCCTCGGCCGTCGAGAAGACCTGGCTCTTCTTGGTCGGGATCGTCGTGTTGCGCTCGATCAGGCGGGTGAAGACGCCACCGAGCGTTTCGATGCCAAGCGAGAGCGGGGTCACGTCGAGCAGCAGCACGTCCTTGACGTCGCCCTGCAGAACGCCGGCCTGGATCGCAGCGCCCATGGCGACCACCTCATCCGGGTTGACGCCCTTGTGCGGCTCCTTGCCGAAGAGCTGCTTTACGGTCTCCTGAACCTTCGGCATGCGGGTCATGCCGCCGACGAGAACGACCTCGTCGATCTCGGCAGCCGAGACGCCGGCGTCCTTGAGCGCGGCCTTGCAGGGCGCGATGGTCTTCTGGATGAGATCCTCGACCAGGCTCTCGAACTTGGCGCGCGACAGTTTCATCGTCAGGTGCTTCGGACCGGAAGCATCGGCCGTGATGAACGGCAGGTTGATTTCGGTCTGCTGCGAGGACGACAGCTCGATCTTCGCCTTTTCGGCAGCTTCCTTGAGCCGCTGCAGCGCAAGCTTGTCGTTCCTGAGGTCGATGCCCTGCTCCTTCTTGAACTCGGACGCAAGATATTCGACGAGACGCATGTCGAAGTCTTCACCGCCGAGGAAGGTATCGCCGTTGGTCGACTTCACCTCGAAGACACCGTCGCCGATTTCGAGAACCGAGATATCGAAGGTGCCGCCGCCGAGGTCGTAGACAGCGATCGTCTTGCCTTCCTTCTTGTCGAGGCCGTAGGCGAGCGCCGCCGCGGTCGGCTCGTTGATGATGCGCAACACGTCGAGACCGGCGATCTTGCCGGCATCCTTGGTGGCCTGGCGCTGCGCGTCGTTGAAGTAGGCCGGAACGGTGATGACGGCCTTCTCGATCTTTTCACCGAGATAGGATTCGGCCGTTTCCTTCATCTTCTGAAGGATCATCGCGGAAATCTGCGACGGAGAGTAGGTCTTGCCATGTGCTTCGACCCAGGCGTCGCCATTGTCGGCCTTGATGATCTTGTAGGGGACCATCCCCTTGTCCTTCTGCGTCGTCGGGTCTTCGAAGGTGCGGCCGATCAGGCGCTTGATCGCAAAAAGAGTGTTTTCCGGATTGGTGACGGCCTGGCGCTTGGCCGGCTGGCCGACGAGACGTTCGCCGTCGTCGGTGAATGCCACCATGGAGGGGGTCGTGCGCGCGCCTTCGGCGTTTTCGATCACCTTCGCGTCCTTGCCGTCCATCACGGCGACGCAGGAGTTGGTCGTTCCCAGGTCAATACCAATAACTTTAGCCATGTTTTCTCTCCTTGCAGCGGACTGTCGGAACCCGGTCAGGCATTCGTGGGACAGCCCCTAACGGGATGGTCTTTTGGATTTCATCGCAGCGGCGGGCTGCGCCGATGCGGCGTATATAAGGACCGGCGTTTCGGACTGCAAGGCATTCTGCGGGGGGATCAGGGGCAAATGCAAGCTGCCTTTTACGATCGGGTGGAGGATGCATTCGCCGGCCCGCCGCGGAAATCGGGAAACGGGTCTTGATACCCTCCTCTGCCCCGCCTTGGGCAACACCGCGCGCTATCCGGTAGTGCCGCTCAGCCCCGATCGCTCTAGCCACCCGTCAGCAGGTCGAAAAGCGTCGTGCGGCGGGTTGCCCCGGTCGTCTCCCCGACACCCGCCGGCGGGATCGGTCCGCCGGTCTGTTCTACCGGTCGGATCTGCTCGACGGCAGCCGTGCCGTCCACGGGCGCCGGTGGTTCGGGGAAAGCTTCGGGACTGCCGGTCGCCATGTCGTCGGCAGGCATTTCGCCGGCGGCGGCGATGCCGCCTTGGTCGAAGACGGGCTGCACGCCTGTCGTGCCGAAGAGCGGCGAGGACGAAAGGCCCTCATGCGCCGCCACCATGAAATCATGCCAGGCCTTTGCGGGAAGGCCGCCGCCGGTCACCTTCTTCATCGACTTGCCGTCGTCATTGCCGAACCAGACGCCGGTCGTGAGGTTGGACGTGTAGCCGACGAAGAGCGCATCGCGGAAGGATTGCGTGGTCCCGGTCTTGCCGGCCGCCTCCCAGTCGGGCAGGCGCGCCTTCTTGCCGGTACCGTTCGTCAGGACCTGCACCATCATCCGGTTCATCTCGCTGACGATCGCCGGGTCGAGTACACGCGGGGGGTTGTCGTAGGTGTTCTCGTAGAGCACCGTGCCATCGGCGGTGGCGATGCGGCGGATCACATGCGGCGTCGCCTTGAAGCCGCCATTCATGAAGGGTGCGTAGGAGGAGGTGAGTTCGACCAGCGTGACCTCCGACGTGCCGAGCGCGATCGAGGCGTTCGCCTGCATCTCGGAATCGATCCCGAGACGATGCGCGAGCTTGACGACGTTCTGCGGTCCCACTTCCATGACGAGCTGGGCGGCGATCGTGTTTAGGGAATTGGCGAGCGCGTCGGCGAGCGTCACCTCGCCGCGATATTTCTGGTCGTAGTTTTCCGGCGTCCAGTTGCCAATCCTGACCGGCGCATCATTGCGGATGGACATCGGCGTGCGGCCGATCTCCAGCGCCGCCGCATAGACGAAGGGCTTGAACGCCGAGCCCGGCTGGCGCTTCGCTTTCGAGGCGCGGTCGAACTGGCTCTCGGCATAGTCCCGGCCGCCGACGAGCGCCCGGATCGCGCCGGTGCCGTCGATCGAGACGAGGGCCGCCTGCGAGGCGTTGAGCTTGCCGCCCTCTGCCTCGAGCGTTTCGGCAAGCACCTCCTCGGCCTTCTTCTCGAGCGAGAGGTCGATGGTCGTATCGATGATGAGGTCTTGCCTGACCTCGCCGATCATGCCCGGAAGCTGGTCCATCACCATGTCGGCAACGTAGTGCTCGGCGCCGGACCAGAAGCTCTTCGCCCTTGTCGGCGTCTGCGACATCGCCGTCGTGATCTCGGCATCGGTGATGAAGCCTTCCTCGCGCATTGCGCCGAGCACCACCTGGGCGCGCTCTTCTGCCGCTTGCGGGTCGCGTGCCGGCGAGAGCCGCGAGGGTGCCTTGAGCAGCCCGGCGAGCACTGCAGCCTCGCCGAGATTGACGTCGCGGGCCGACTTGTTGAAGTAGCGCCTCGATGCCGCCTCGACGCCATAGGCGTTCGAGCCGAAGAAGACGCGGTTGAGATACATCGCGAGAATCTGGTCCTTGGTGTATTTCTGCTCCAGCCAGAAGGCGAGCAGCACCTCCTGCACTTTGCGCTCCAGCGTCCGCTCCGGCGACAGGAACAGGTTTTTGGCAAGCTGCTGCGTGAGCGTGGAGCCGCCCTGGACCATGCGGCCGCTCATCAGATTGGTCAGCATCGCGCGCGCGAGCCCCAGCGGGTCCACGCCGAAATGCGAATAGAAACGGCGATCCTCGATAGCGATCACCGCCTGGGGGATATAGGGCGACATGTCTTCGAGCGCGAGCGCCTCGCCGCCGGTCGCGCCGCGATTGGCGATGATCTCGCCGTTGACCGCGAGGATCTTGACGTTCGGCGGCCGGTCGGGGATCGACCAGCTCGTCGCGCTCGGCATCCGCGCCCCGTAATAGAGTACCAGGCCGCCGACGCCGATCGCGCCCCAGATGCCGAGAACGATGCACCAATAGGCAAGGCGCCGGGCGAGGCCGAAGAAGCCGCCACCGGAGCCGCGTCTGCCGCCGCCGCTCCTGCCGGGGCGCCGCGCAGTCGTCTCCCGCTTGCTGCCGCCTTGCGCGGAGCCGGTGCGCTTCGGCCTGCGTCCGCCACTTGTGACGCGGTCGCTCGCGTCGACACGCAGCTCGTCGCCGTCGTCATCGCCGCCGAATGAAGGTTCGATCCGCTGTCCTGATTTGCCGCTCGCCATGCCGGAAGGATATGTCCCCTTGAGGCCGGACCGGGTTGCGCCATCGCTTCCGGAGCGATTCCCGGCGGCACAGTTGTCGCCGCGTTCGGGCATCGCCCCGTCCGCTTGTGCGATCCGTTGTACTTTAAATACGGCAATTTAAGGGGGGGTTAAGGAGCTGAATAGGAGATTGTTAACATCTTCAAGCCGTTACCTTGGGCCAGTTGCTTGCCGCATGCAGTGGCCGGATCGGCCTGCTGCCTTGCACCAAACGCAATGCTGCAATGCAACATTGTCCCTATTAATTCAGGGGGAATGATTTACTCTCCGTCTTGTCGAAGCGCTGTACCTCCTCCCACGGCGCCAGACGCCGATCGGTTCACTCCTCCTCCCAGGACCGATCTAGTTCAGAGACCCCGATGCACCTCCTCCCGCATCGGGGTCTTTCTGTATCAGATGTGCCGCGTCAATCTCGGCCCGCTCTGCTGGCGCGGGATGAGGAAAAAGTGTGCGCGGTTTTCCGCCCGCATCCCGCGCTAACTTTATTAGGATCGATCACGTTCACGATTTTAGGTCGGACCGACCTAAATCATCGTGATCTGGAAGCCGTGGCTGTCGCGGCAATGTGCGTGTATCAGCGACCTCATGAGATCCAAGGCAAACGGCTACGTCTTCGCGCTTCTGGCGATCGTCATCTTCTCGATTCAGGACGGCATCTCGAAGCATCTCGGCGCGAACTATCCGCCGGTCTTCGTGGCGATGATCCGCTACTGGGCCTTTGCCGCCTTCGCGGCGGCGCTTGCCGCGCGGGCGCCGGGCGGGCTCGGCGCGACGGTGGTGACGAAGAGGCCGCTGCTCCAGCTGCTGCGTGGCGTGCTCCTGCCGGCACAGATCGTCGCTGTCATCACTTCCTTCACCATCGTCGGGCTGGCGCATTCCCAGGCGATCCTGGCGGCGACACCGCTTTTCGTTGCGCTGCTTTCCATGCCGCTCCTCGGCGAGCGCGTCGGCTGGCGGCGCTGGAGCGCGATCACGGTCGGTCTCGTCGGCGTGCTCTTGATCCTGAAGCCCGAGCAGGGATCGTTCGATCTCGATTTCCTGCTGCCGCTTGGGGCGGCATCGATGTTCGCGATCTATGTCATCACGACGCGGCTCGCCAGCCGCGAGGATCCGGCGATGACCAGCTTCTTCTATACCGGTGTCGTCGGCGCGGCCGCCATCAGCCTCGTCGGCCCCTTCTTCTGGGCAACGCTGTCGGCGCCGGACTGGGGCTGGATGCTGCTGCTCTGCATCACCGGCACGTCGAGCCATTATTTCCTGATTCGCGCCTATGACATGCTCGATGCGGCCGCGGTCGAGCCGCTTACCTATCTCCAGCTCGTCTTCGCCTCGATCATGGGCGTCACCATCTTCGGCGAGACGCTGTCGGCAAATATGATCATCGGCTCGGTTCTGGTAGTCGCCGCCGGGATCTTCACCGTCTGGCGCGAGCATGTCGTCGCCAGACGCAAGGCCGGCCTGCCGCCGCGGTGACGGCCTTCCAGTCCCCCGCAACTCAAAATCGTCGCGATCATCACCGACCCTGTCGACCTCCGCCGGCTTGTGGCCCGGCCTGACCGTCCGCTCAAGAGGCAAAAGTGATGAAGATACGTTGCGTAATCATGTTGGCATTTGCGGCTCTTGGAGCCTCAAGCGGCACCGGTGTGGCGCAGGAGAGCGTCGCCTATGTCGACGACCGTTCCGACGGTGCGGCGCTCGTCCGCTCGCTTTACAACGCAATCAGCCGGAAGGAATACGCCAGGGCCTACGGCTATTTCGGTGCGTCCAAACCAGTGGGCGAGTTCAAGGCCTTTGCGGACGGTTACGCGAACACGGAGTCTGTGGAACTGAAACTCGGCAAGGTGACGACGGAAGGCGCCGCCGGCAGCATCTATTCGGCCGTTCCCGTCGCGATCAAGTCGGTCGAGCGGCAGGGCAAGACCCGTTTCTTTTCGGGCTGTTATGTTGCCAGGATCATCAATCCGTCCCTGCAGGTCCCACCCTTCACACCCTATCAGATCGAGACGGCGCGGCTCGAGGAAGTCAGCGGCCCGATCGAGCAGGCGATCCCCGCCGTTTGCAATGCGCCTTAGGTGTGCCGCGTGCAATTACAGCGCCGTGCGTCTTTTCAGACGCACAAAGGACGCTGTAGCACTTAGAATTGCTGCATGTTTTTGTCCTTACGGCCCCCTCACGCCTCGCTGTTCGAGGAAGCGTGAGTGCTCGAAGACGAGGATAACCACGAGCGCCATGACGAAGGGGATGAGGAGGTAAAGCAGCCGGAAGATGGCGAGCGCCGCCAGCACGTCGGCCGGGTCCATCTCCGGCAGGGCTGCGATGAACACGAGTTCGAGCACGCCGAGGCCGCCCGGCGCATGTGAAAGCAGTGCTGCCGAGAAAGATGCGAGGAAGATCCCGAGAATGACGATGTAGCCGGGATTGCCGGCGTCCGGCAGAGCGAAATAGATGATGCCGGCAGCGCCCAGCAGTTCGACGGGCGCGATGATCAATTGCCGGAGCACGATTGCGGGGCGCGGATAATGGAGCTGGAACCACCGCAGGCGCAGCGGCCGGAGGCCGACCAGGCTGCCGAGGACGTAGAGCCCGATCAGCGCGAGGATAAGGGCCCCGGTCGTCAGCGACATCTCGATCGGCAGGAATTCCGCGAAGCGCTCGATGATGTCCGGCTTCACGAGCAGCACGATGGCCGACAGCATCAGTGTGCCGAGCGTGAAGGTGAAGGAGCAGAAGGCGACAAGTATGCCCACTTCGGCCGGCGTCAGCCCCTTCGACCGGTAGGCGCGGTAGCGCACGACGGCGCCGGAAAACACCGAGGCGCCGAGATTGTGCGACAGCGCGTAGGTCGTGAACGAGCAAAGTGTAATGAACCAGAGGGAGATGCGGTGGCCGAGATGGTCGAGCGCCAGCTTGTCATAGGCGGCGAGAGCGGCATAGGCGAGGAGCGTGGAGCCGATGGCGAGCAGCCAGCTCGTGAAGGAGATGGCCTGAAAGCTTGCGACGAATTCGTCGAGAGAAAGGCCACGCAACTCGTGGACAAGCGCGCGTACCGAAAACAGAATCGCAGCTAGCCCGACGACGGGCCAGAAATATGCCTTCAGCCGTTTCATGCTTGAGCTTCTGAATGATTCCTCGACTGGAATCGATTCAACCGCAAAATCATGCAGCACGTCGAAGTGCCACAATGACCTTCGCGTGTCCGGCCGGGCGCTCGGCGCCACAAGGTGCCGGCCGGATTGACGACTGCCGGGGGCATCGGGGTTCTGCCGGAGCGGTTACGCCTCTTCCGCGCATTGAAAGGATCGCGTCGAAAACGCGATGCCTCGGTATTCGCCCTTGCCAACAGCCCACTTCCCATTCTGATTGTGTTGAGAAAGGGAAGCACCCCACAGCCGGCAGGTCAAGCCGCGATGGACACCGCGGCATCGTCAAATTCAAGTGTTTACTCAGCACGCCTGTGGCGGAGGGTGGCTCCGCCACGGTCTTGCGGCGATATCAGGCGGCAAGGGCGTCGAGGATGCGGATCCATGAGCGGATGCCCTTGTGGAAGGACTGCAGCTCGTATTTTTCATTGGGCGAATGGATGCGGTCGTCGGCAAGGCCGAAGCCGACGAGCAGCGATTCCATGCCGAGCATCGTCTGGAAATCGCCAACGACCGGGATCGAGCCGCCCATGCCGATAACGACGGCGGGCTTCGGCCATTCCTTGGAAAGTGCGGTTTTGGCCGTGGTCAAAAGCGCCGAATCATAGGGCAGGTGAATAGCCGGCGAAGCGCCGTGGGGATGGAACTCGACGGAGCAGTCCGCCGGGATCTTCGAGCGGGCATAGGCGCGGAAGCTCTCGCGGACTTTCAACGGATCCTGCTTGCCGACGAGGCGGAACGATACTTTGGCTGAGGCTTGGGCGGCAATGACCGTCTTGAAGCCTTCGCCGGTATAGCCGCCGATGATGCCGTTGACCTCCGCGGTCGGCCGCGCCCAGGTCAGTTCCAGCAGCGAGCGCCCCTTCTCACCTGAAGGAATCGAGAGCCCGACCTCGCCCAGGAATTTCTCTGCCGTGCGGCCGAGCGTCTCCCAGCTCTTCTTGATCTCGGCCGGGGTCTCCTCGACGCCTTCGTAGAAACCGTCGAGCGTCACACGGCCGGTCTCGTCGTGGAGCCCGGCAAGGATATCGGTCAGAATATGGATCGGGTTTGCCGCCGCGCCGCCGAAAAGACCGGAATGCAGGTCGCGGTCCGCCGCGGTGACGATGATCTCCTCGCCGACAAGACCGCGCAACCCGGCCGAGATCGCTGGCGTTTCCCGGTCCCACATGCCGGTATCGCAGACCAGCGCATAATCCGCCTTGAGTTCGGCGGCATTGGCTTCGAGGAAGGGTTTGAGCGACGGCGAGCCGGATTCCTCCTCGCCCTCGAAGAGGATGGTGATGCGGCAGGGAAGAGCGCCGCGGGTTTCCTTATAGGCGCGCACCGCCTCGACGAAGGTCATCAATTGGCCCTTGTCGTCGGAGGTGCCGCGGCCGGTGATGATCTTGCGTCCGGGCTCCACTTCCTTGATCGAGGGCTCGAAGGGCGGAGCCTCCCAGAGGTTCAACGGATCGACCGGCTGCACGTCGTAATGGCCGTAAAAGAGCAGGTGCGGCGCCGTCGCCTTCTCGGCCCCGTGATGGGCGACCACCATCGGGTGGCCGGGCGTGTCGCGGACCGAGGCTTCGAAGCCGAGTGCGGCGAGCTCTGCCGCTAGCCACTCGGCCGCCTTGCGACACTCCGCCTTGAAGACCGGGTCGGTGGAAATCGACTTGATGCGGACGACGTCGAAGAGCCTCTCGAGGCTGTTCGGGAGATTTGCGTCGGCGCGCTCGAGAACCGGGGTGATATCTACCATCATGCGAATCCTTTGTGGGTTTCGCGGGCGAAACTAGAGCCTAAAACAGGCCGCTTTAAGCGAAATCTTTTGATGCAACGATAAATTGTCTGGCCGAAAAATCAGGAAGCCTCGCCATCGCGCGCCGTATTGGCGAGCGCCATGCGCATATATTCGAGCATGAGTTCCTTTTCGAAGCGGCGGAAGCCGGAGAAAAGCGATTGCTCCGCCGCTACCGCCGCTTCCTTCGCCGCCGCTTCCATCTCGCGGGCTCGTTCCGTCAGGAAGATCTGCTGCGAGCGCCGGTCGCTCGGATGCCTGCGGCGCAGAATAAGGCCGTCTCGCTCCATCCGCGCAAGCGTGTTGGCCATCGTTGCCTGCTCGATGTCGAGCCGGTCGAGAAGCTGCTTCTGCGTCAGCCCGTCCTCAGACCACAGTTCGAGCAAGATCGGGAATTGTCCTGGGGCAAAGCCGAGCTTGTGGCCCCGCTCCTGCAGGGCGCGCGCCAAGCTTCTTGCCAACAGACTGGCCAGGTAGGTCGCAGATTCCATACGATTGAAGGCCATGCACAATGGGTACGCGGGAAGCTGAACGAAGACAAGTTACAAAGCCTGCGATGAACTCGAAGTTTGCCGGCTTCACAGGGATTTGAGGACCTGCGAACGCGGGCAACAAAAAACCGCCACGGCGCGGAGGCGGCGTCGTGACGGCTCTTTGAAAGCGGGACAAAGGCCCGGAGAGGGGGATGAGGCCTTTGTCCTCATCTGGTGCGGGCGGGGGACAGGCCAATCACCAGACACACGGCATCATTGAGTGCCGCTCGACATGATTTGAGGATTCAAATGTGGCTTTTCAAGGATTGCCCGACTGAATCGCACATTACAAATGTGTAACGTTTCCGTGAGCCTAAAGGCCCTGTTTGCCGTGTCTCCGCTTCCACCTGCTCCAGGTTAGAATACCGTCGATTCCCGTTTCCGCCCCGCGGACTTTGTGGCGCCGACCGGAAAACCGCAATGGACCTTTGCGCTGCCCCGCGCTATCCATGGCCGCATGAAAAACGGTGATCATCTCTTCCTCGTCGACGGCTCCGGATTCATCTTCCGGGCGTTCCATGCCATCCCGCCGCTCAACCGCAAGTCGGACGGGCTGCCGGTCAATGCGGTGGCGGGTTTCTGCAACATGCTGTGGAAGCTCCTGACGGATGCGCGCGACACCTCCGTCGGCGTGACGCCGACGCATTTCGCGGTGATATTCGACTATTCCTCGAAGACCTTCCGCAACGGGCTCTACGACCAGTATAAGGCGAACCGCACCGCGCCGCCCGAAGACCTGATCCCGCAATTCGGCCTCATCCGCCACGCGACCCGCGCCTTCAACCTGCCCTGCATCGAGAAGGAGGGCTATGAGGCCGACGACCTGATCGCCACCTATGCGCGGCTTGCCGAGGAGGCAGGCGCTGGCGTCACCATCGTCTCCTCCGACAAGGACCTCATGCAATTGGTCACGCCCAATGTGTCGATGTACGACAGCATGAAGGACAAGCAGATCACCATTCCCGACGTGATCGAGAAATGGGGCGTGCCGCCCGAAAAGATGATCGATCTCCAGGCGATGACCGGCGATTCGACCGACAATGTCCCGGGCATTCCCGGAATCGGGCCGAAAACGGCAGCCCAGCTCCTTGAAGAATACGGCGATCTGGACACGCTGCTTGCGCGGGCGGGCGAGATCAAGCAGCAGAAGCGGCGGGAGGCGATCATCGCCAATGCCGATCTCGCGCGCCTCTCGCGTGAGCTGGTGAAGCTGGATAAGCATACGCCGCTCGATGTGCCGCTCGAGGATCTGCGGCTCGATAGCCAAGACGGCCCGAAGCTGATCGCCTTCTTGAAGACGATGGAGTTCAACGCGTTGACACGACGCGTCGCCGCGGCGACGGATACCGATGCGGAGGCCATCGAGCCGGCCCACGTGCCGATCGAATGGGGCGCCCAGGCGCACGGGCCTGATCTCGACGTGGGCGAGGCCGCCGGCCCGCCGCCGTCGCCCCAATCGACGAGCGCCGCGCCGCCGCGCGGCAACGCCGCCAAGGCGGCTGTTCCCTTCCTGTCTCGCGGCCAGGAGGTCGAAAGGGCCGGCGCGACACCCGAGGGGCTGGCGCGGGCCCGTGCGGAATACTTCGCCAAGGCACCGTTCGACCATTCGGCCTATGTGACGATCCGCGATCTCGCCACCCTCGACCGCTGGATCGCGGCCGCGCGCGATGCAGGGCTCGTCGGTTTCGACACGGAAACGACGTCACTCGACCCGATGCGGGCGGATCTCTGCGGCTTCTCGCTGGCGATCGCCGATTATGCCGACGATCCCTTGGGGTCCAGGATCAGGGCGGCTTATGTGCCGCTCACGCACAAGAACGGTGTCGGCGATCTCCTGGGGGGCGGTCTCGTCGGCAACCAGGTGCCGGTGCGCGATGCCTTGAGCCGGCTAAAGGTGTTGCTGGAGGACCCTTCCGTACTGAAGGTCGCCCAGAACATGAAATACGGCTATCTCGTGATGAAGCGGCATGGGATCACCATGCAGAGCTTCGACGACACGATGCTGATGTCTTATGTGATCGATGCCGGCAACGGCGCCCATGGCATAGACTCGCTCTCCGAACGCTGGCTCGGCCACACGACGATCCCCTACAAGGACATCGCCGGCAGCGGCAAGGCGTCGCTCAGCTTCGACTTCGTCGACATCGACAAGGCGACCATCTATGCGGCGGAGGGGGCGGAGGTGACGCTGAGGCTCTGGCACGTCCTGAGGCCACAGCTTACCGCCAAGGGGCTGACGGGGGTCTATGAAAGGCTCGAAAGGCCGCTTATCTCCGTGCTTGCCCATATGGAGGAGCGCGGCATCACCGTCGACCGGCAGATACTGTCGCGGCTCTCCGGAGAGCTGGCGCAGGGGGCGGCCGCGCTCGAAGACGAGATCTACCGTCTCGCCGGCGAAAGCTTCACCATCGGCTCGCCGAAGCAGCTCGGCGATATCCTGTTCGGCAAGATGGGCCTGCCGGGCGGCTCGAAAACGAAGACCGGGCAATGGTCGACCTCCGCCCAGGTGCTCGAGGAGCTTGCCGCCGTCGGCCACGAGCTGCCGCGCAAGATCGTCGACTGGCGGCAACTCACCAAGCTGAAATCCACCTATACTGACGCGCTCCCGGGCTTCGTGCATCCCGAAACGAAGCGCGTTCACACCTGCTTTGCCCTGGCTGCAACGACCACCGGGCGACTTTCGTCCGCAGATCCGAACCTGCAGAACATCCCGATAAGGACCGCCGAGGGCCGCAAGATCCGCACGGCCTTCGTCACGACGCCGGGACACAAGCTGGTTTCGGCGGACTATAGCCAGATCGAGCTTCGCGTGCTCGCCCATGTCGCCGATATTCCGCAACTTCGCCAGGCTTTCGCCGATGGCGTCGACATCCACGCGATGACCGCGTCCGAAATGTTCGGCGTGCCTGTGGAAGGCATGCCGGGCGAAATACGCCGTCGCGCCAAGGCGATCAATTTCGGCATCATCTACGGCATCTCCGCCTTCGGTCTTGCCAACCAGCTCTCGATCGAGCGCTCGGAGGCCGGCGAATACATCAAGAAATATTTCGAGCGCTTCCCCGGTATCCGTGACTATATGGAGAATACCAAGGCCTTTGCCCGCGAGCACGGCTATGTCGAGACGATCTTCGGCCGCCGCGCCCATTATCCGGATATCCGCTCCTCCAATCCATCGCACCGCGCCTTCAACGAACGCGCCGCGATCAACGCGCCGATCCAGGGATCGGCCGCCGACATTATCCGCCGCGCCATGGTCAAGATGGAGCCGGCGCTGGCAGGGGCGAAACTTTCAGCCCGAATGCTGCTCCAGGTCCACGACGAACTGATCTTCGAGGTCGAGGAGAGCGAGATCGAGCGCACGATCCCGGTAATCGTCTCCGTGATGGAGAACGCGGCAATGCCGGCCCTCAACATGAAAGTGCCGCTGAAGGTCGACGCCCGCGCGGCGCACAATTGGGACGAAGCACATTAGGCTCCTTCCTCTAAAAAACCCTCCCAACCCCTCCCACCTGTGGAGAGGGGTGGGAGGGGCCTTCCGCACGCTGAGCACAAGCAGCATTGGCGTTGAGGGATTCCATCAGCATCCCTCGCAATCCTTATGCGATGAATCTTTCACGACCCGGCCGTTCGTGCCGATCTTCTGAGCCCGTCCCATCACGATGATAGAAAGCGCGCCGCGTCGCGAACAGAACGGTTGCGGTCGCGCGGCGTCCGCGCTTAGGGATCGCCCGTGGAGGAGGGCAAAAGCCTTCCGGAGTTTTCTCTACGGGAGCGGATCATGGCGTCGAACACTTTCATCCTCGTGCTGTCCTGCGAAGACAAGCCGGGCATTGTTGCGGCCGTCTCGACGGAGCTTGCCGGTTTCGGCGCCAACATCGCCGAAAGCAACCAGTTCTGGGATAGAGGCACGAACACCTTCTTCATGCGCATCGCCTTCGATGCGCCGGAGCGCGTGAAGCGCGAGGATGTCGAGCGGGCGCTGCGTCCCGCAGCCGAGCGCTTCCAGATGCGCACCGCGCTCACCGAGGCGGCTCGCCGGCCGAAGATCATCATCATGGTCTCGAAATTCGACCATGCGCTTCTCCATCTTCTTTATCAGATCCGGGTCGGCTGGCTGAATGCCGAGGTCGTCGCGATCGTCTCCAATCACGAGGACAGTCGCCGGACAGCGGAACTCGAGGGGATTGCCTATCATTGCTGGCCGATTTCCAAGGCAAACAAGGAGGAACAGGAGGAAAGGCTGCTGCAACTGGTCCAGGAGACCGGAGCCGATCTCGTCATCCTCGCCCGCTACATGCAGGTCCTCTCCGACCGGCTCTCGAAGCGGCTCTATGGCAAAGTGATCAACATCCACCATTCCTTCCTGCCGAGCTTCAAGGGCGCCAAGCCCTATCACCAGGCGCACGAGCGCGGCGTGAAGCTGATCGGCGCGACGGCGCATTACGTGACGCCCGACCTCGACGAGGGTCCGATCCTCGAGCAGGAGACGGAGCGCGTCAGCCACGCCCTGACGGCGGAGGACTTCGTCGCGACCGGGCGGGATATCGAGAGCCGCGTGTTGGCGCGCGCCGTCAAGCTGCACCTCGAAAGCCGGGTCATGCTGAACGGCCACAAGACGGTCGTGTTCAGTTGAGGTGCGGGGCGATCTGGGGGATACCTCGCTGCGCCTCTAGCTGGCCTCCAGGCTCTTCACCGGCACCTGCCGGAAGCTGGCGAAGAGGCGTCGGAGCGCCTCGTGCCCCTCGGCCACGAGATCGAAGCGGCGGCCGAAGAGCAGCCATTCGGTGCAAAGCCCCATCATCATCCAGCGTAGCGCCCGCGCGGCGGAAGGGGGCGTCCAGCTCTCCTGCAATTGTCCCCGTTCGAGGGCCCGGGCAAAGGCCAGCTCGAGCGTAGCATCGTGGCGCTCGTCGATTTCCCTTTGGCGTTCGAGAACGGGCGCCATGTCGTTGTCGTAGTCGCAGCGCAGCATGATCGCGAGAATGCGCTGCCGCTGCTCGTCCTTGGCCAGTGTCGTCAGCCACTCGCTGGTGGCACTTTCGACGATGGCGAGTGTGTCGAAGGCTTCGGTCTCGATCTCGCGGGCGATCATGTCTTCCTGCGGTAGCGGCACCGCCTCGTAGAGGGCGAGGAAGAGATCGGTCTTGTTGGCGAAATGCCAGTAGATGGCGCCGCGCGTGACACCCGCTTCCTTTGCCACCTCTTCGAGCGTCGTGTTGGAGACGCCTTTCCTGTAGAACATTCGCTCGGCGGCGTTCAGGATCTTCTTTCGTGTTGCCTCGGCGTCGGCCTTGGTTCGGCGCATGCAATTCTCCTTGAAAAACGGCCCGCCGGTAAAGGCGGGCCGTCATCGATCGTTATTCGGCGGGGCTGACGGATTCGGCCGCGGCCGTTTTATCCGTCTTTCTCCGTTCGAAGATCTTCATGATGAACACGAAGAAGACCGGCACGAAGAGGATAGCCAGCACCGTTGCCGAGATCATGCCGCCCATGACGCCGGTGCCGATGGCGCGCTGGCTCGCGGAGCTTGCTCCGGTTGCCACGGCCAGCGGCAAGACGCCGAGGGTGAAGGCGAGCGAGGTCATCAGGATCGGCCGGAAGCGCAAATGTGCGGCCTCCAGCGTCGCGTCGATCAACGACTTGCCCTGTTCGCGGAGTTCCTTGGCGAACTCGATGATCAGGATGGCGTTTTTCGCCGAGAGGCCGATGATCGCGATCAGGCCAACCTTGAAGTAGACGTCGTTCGGCATGTCGCGCATCATGACCGCGAGCACGGCGCCAATGACGCCGAGCGGCACGACCATGATCACCGAGACCGGAATGGACCAGCTCTCGTAGAGCGCCGCCAGGCACAGGAAGACGAGCAGGCAGGAGAGCGCGATGAGCAGCGGCGCCTGCGAGCCCGACTGGATTTCCTGCAGAGACTGACCGGTCCACTCGTAACCGAAGCCGGCGGGAAGCTGCGTCGCCAGCCGTTCCATTTCGGCGATCGCATCGCCGGAGGAATAGCCGGGAGCCGCTTCGCCGCTGATGCGCACCGCCGGGTAACCGTTATAGCCTACCGCTTGCGTCGGCGCCTTGACCCACTCGATGCTCGCGAAGGCGGAGAGCGGAACCATGCCGCCGTTCGAGTTGCGGACGTTGAGGTTCAGCAAGTCCGCCGTCTGCATGCGCTTCGTCTCGTCCGCCTGCACCGTCACGCGCTGCATGCGGCCGGCATTCGGGAAATCGTTGACATAGGACGAGCCGAGATTGGTCGAGATGGTCGAGTTGATGTCGGCAAAGGTCACGCCGAAGGTGTTGGCCTTCTCGCGGTCGATGATGACGCTGACCTGCGCCGCATCGGGCATGCCCTCGAAGCGGACGCCGGTCAGAACCTTGCTTTGTGAGGCGAGACCGAGCAACTGGTCGCGTGCCTGTGCGAGGGCTACTTCGCCGAGGCCGCCCCGATCCTGCAGGCGGAAGGAGAAGCCGCCGGTGGTCCCGAGCCCCTGGATCGCCGGAGGCGACAGCGCGAAGCTGATCGCGTCCTTGATTTGGCTCATCGCCATCGTCGCGCGGCCGGCGATCGACTGCGCGGAGTTGTCGGCATCGCGCTCGCTCCAGTCTTTCAGCGTCACGAAAGCGAGACCGGCATTCTGGCCGCTGCCGAAGAAGGAGAAGCCGTTGATCGCGACGATACGATCGACCGCGGGCTCCTGGCCGAAGATCTTCTCCGCCTGTTCGATTACTTCCGTCGTGCGGTTTCCGGTCGCCTCCGAAGGCAGCTGCATCATGACGATGACATAGCCCTGGTCTTCGTCCGGTAGGAAGGACGAAGGAAGCTGGAGGAACGCCCAGCCGAGACCGACAAGCAGCGCCAGGTAGATGACCATGAACCGGCCGGTGCGATGGACCACACCCCGGACGAAGCCCGTGTAGCCGCGCGACGTGCGGTCGAAGCTGCGGTTGAACCAGCCGAAGAAGCCGCGCTTGGCGTGGTGATGCCCCTTCGGAACCTGCTTCAGGAAGCTCGCGCAGAGTGCGGGCGTCAGCGACAGCGCAAGCAGCGCCGAGAACAGGATCGACACGACCATGGTCAGGCTGAACTGACGGTAGATCACGCCGACGGCGCCCGGGAAGAAGGCCATCGGGATGAACACGGACGCCAACACGAGCGTGATGCCGATCACCGCGCCGGTAATCTGCTTCATCGCCTTGCGGGTGGCCTCCTTCGGCGTCAGTCCCTCCTCCGACATGATGCGCTCGACGTTCTCGACGACGATGATTGCGTCGTCGACGAGGATGCCGATCGCCAGCACCATGCCGAACATGGTCAAGACGTTGATCGAGAAGCCCATCGCCAGCATAACCGCGCAGGTGCCGAGAAGGGCGACCGGCACAACGATTGTCGGGATGATCGTGTAGCGGATGTTCTGCAGGAACAGGAACATCACGATGAAGACGAGACCGACAGCCTCGACAAGCGTATGCAGCACCTTCTCGATCGATACCTCAACGAAGGGTGACGTGTCGTAGGGAATGGAATATTCGAGGCCCTGCGGGAAGAACTCGGCGAGCTCGTCCATGCGCGCCTTGATCGCTGCGGAAGTCGACATCGCATTGCCGCTCGGCGAGAGCTGGACGGCGATGGCTGCCGAGGGCTTGCCGTTGAGGCGCGTCGTGAACGAGTAGGTCTCGCCGCCGATCTCGACACGGGCGACGTCGCGCAGCCGCACGGCGGAACCGTCGGCATTGGCGCGAAGAACGATGGCGCCGAACTCTTCCGGGGTGGAGAGCTGACCCTTGATCACCACAGGCGCGGCGATCTGCTGGGTGATCGGGTTCGGCTGGGCGCCGATCGAGCCCGAGGCGATCTGCGCGTTCTGCGCCTGGATCGCGGCCGTGATGTCGGCCGCCGTCAGGTTGAGCCCGAGCATCTTGTCCGGATCGAGCCAGATGCGCATCGAGCGTTCGGTCGCAAAGAGCTGGGCGCGGCCGACGCCGGGCACACGCTGGATTTCACTGAGCACGTTACGGCTCAGATAGTCGCCGAGGCCGATCGCGTCCATCGAACCGTCAGTCGAGGTGAGCGAGATGATCAGGAGGAAGCCGGAACCGGCCTCGTCCACCTGCACGCCCTGCTGCCTGACCGAATCCGGCAGGCGCGGCTCGACGCGCTGGACGCGGTTCTGGATGTCGACCGAAGCCTGGCTCGGGTCGGTGCCCGGCGCAAAGGTCGCGCTGATTTCAGCCGAGCCAGAGGAGCTGGACGTCGATTCGAAGTAAAGCAGACCCTCCACGCCGTTGAGCTCATCCTCGATCAGGCGCGTGACGCTCTGATAGGTATCCTGCGACGAGGCGCCGGGATAGGTGGCGTTGATCGAGATTTGCGGCGGCGCGACGTCCGGATATTGCGAAACCGGCAGGAGCGGAATCGCGATGATGCCGGCGATCATGATGAAGATCGCCACCACCCAGGCAAAGATCGGCCTGTCGATAAAGAAACTGGGCATGGAAGGGCTCTCACTTCACTTCGGTCGCGGGCTTTTCGCCGGTGGCTGCCGAAGCGCTGGCTTGTTCGGTTGTGGGCTTGGCGTTCGGATCCCATGCGGTCGGTACGACCGGCGCGCCGGGACCGACTTTCTGGAAGCCCTCGACGATGACCTTCTCGCCGGCCTTGAGCCCGGAGGTCACCTGCCAGCGTTCGCCGACCGTCCGCCCGAGCGTGACGTTGCGGAATTCGACCTTGTTGTCGGCGGAGACGACATAGATCTGGGACTGGCCGGCATTGTTGCGCTGGACCGCCTGTTGCGGCACGGTGATCGCGTCCTTCTCCAGCCCCTGCTGGATCTGGACGCGCACATACATGCCCGGCAGCAGATCGTTGTTCGGGTTCGGGAACTCGCCGCGCAGAGTCACCTGGCCGGTGGTCTCGTCGACGGCAGCCTCGGAGAAGAGCAGCTTGCCCTTGAGTGCGTAAGGCGTTCCGTCGTCGAGAATCAGTTGCACCTCCGCCTCGTCCTTGGCGCTCATCAGTTGACCGTCCTCGAGCGCCCTGCGCAGGCGGATAAGGTCGGTCGCCGACTGCGTGAAGTCGGCATAGATCGGGTCGAGCTGCTGGATCGTTGCAAGATTCTCCGTGCCGTTGGTGCTGACGAGCGCGCCTTCTGTGATCAGCGCCCGGCCGATCCGGCCGCTGATCGGTGCGGTGACGTTCGCATATTGCAGATTGAGCTTCGCCTCGGCGAGGCCGGCCTCGGCTATGCCGACCTCCGCCTCGGCCTGCGCCAGCGTCGCGATCGCGTCGTCGTATTGTTGCACGGCGGCGACCTGGGCCTCCTTGAGCCGCGACTGCCGATCGGCGGTCTGCCTGGCCTGATCGCGCACGGCGAGAGCGCGCTTCAGCGTCGCCTCGGCGCTGTCGACCTTGACCTGGAACGGCGCCGGGTCGATCCGGTAGAGGACGTCGCCTTCCTTGACCATGGAGCCCTGCTCGAACACGCGCTCGACGACAATCCCGGAAACCCGCGGGCGGACCTCGGCGATGCGGGTCGGCGTGATGCGGCCCGGCAGTTCGTTGGTGATCGGCAACGGCGCCGTCGTCGTGGTGTAGACGGCAACCTGAGCCGGCGGGAAGGCGGGGGCGGCCTGCTGTTCTTCGTTTTTCTGGCAGCCGGCGAGAAAAATCACAGTTGCCAGCGAGGCGGCCAGTATCGGTCGATTCATTCGCATTGCGATGTCCATATTGGAGGACCGTCCGCAGCCGCTGCGCCTGGCAAGCGCTGCGCGGTCCAAAAGAGAGATGAAGCAGAGCCGGTATTGGCGGTGCTAAAATACCGGAAAGCTAATATACGTACAACAATGTATGTTAATTTCCGCCGTGGTGCAACAGCGGATCGTCGGCGGTGCGATAAGAGGCGCGGCGCTGGTGGTGTTGACCGGAACCTAAGCTGGCTCTGAAGAGTTGAAGGCCATCTGCACTACACCTGCTCGGGAGGATACCTAATGAGAGCCATTCGTAACAATTCTCTCCTGGCCGGGATCGCCGTAGCCGTCTCCTTAGCTTCGGGTCCCGGTTTCGCTGAGACGTTGAAATTCAAGGCCGACCTCAGGGGATCAAGCGAAGTGCCGCCTAATGACAGTGCCGGCCGCGGAACGGCGAACATTTCCTTCGACACTGACACGAAGAAATTGACATGGACTGTGAACTCGAGCGGTTTGTCCGGAGAAGCCACGGCAGCGCACTTTCATGGACCGGCGGCCGTGAGTGAAAATGCCGGGCCGGTTGTCGATGTCTCGAACGCGCTCGCTTCCGGATCCGCTGAAATCACCGAGAAACATCTGGCGGATTTGCAGGCTGGAAGGTGGTATCTCAACATCCACACGGAAAAGTTCCCGGACGGAGAGATCCGCGGGCAAGTGGAAAAAGCACAATAACAGCGCCAGCGCCGCTTCGATCATTCGGCGCGCCAAGCGGCGCGACGGCTCGAACAAGCGTTCATGGCGATCATTGACCGGAGATGATCACCCGACCATCGGCATCGAAGCGATGCATGCCGCCGATGACCGGCGTCGCGTGCACGATATCGTCGGCGGCGTAGCGGTGTTCGCCGAAGAGCCGGACGGTCAATGGGCCGACCTCGTCGGATTCGAGGTAGACGATCGTGTCCGCGCCCAGGTGCTCGACATGAATCACCTTACCCCGCCACTGGCCGCTGTCGCGGGAAAGCCCGATGTGTTCCGGCCGAATGCCGATCGTCTTCGCCGCACCGTCGCCGAGCTTCGCGCCGTCGATGAAATTCATCTGCGGCGAGCCGATGAAGCCCGCGACGAAGAGGTTGGCGGGACGGTTGTAGAGTTCCATCGGCGAGCCGACCTGCTCGATGCGCCCCGCGTTGAGCACGACGATCTTGTCGGCAAGCGTCATCGCCTCGACCTGGTCATGGGTGACATAGATCATCGTCGCCTTCAGGCTGCGGTGCAGACGGGCGATCTCGAGCCGCGTGTTGACGCGCAGCGCCGCGTCGAGGTTCGAAAGCGGCTCGTCGAAGAGGAAGAGCTTCGGCTCGCGCACGATCGCGCGGCCGATCGCCACGCGCTGCCGCTGGCCGCCGGAAAGCTCGGCCGGGCGGCGTGCAAGATAGGGTTCGAGCGACAGCATGCCCGCCGCCTTGGCGACTTTTTCCTCGACCTCGACCTTGGGCGCGCCAGCCTGCTTCAAGCCCAGGCCCATATTGTCCTTGACCGTCAGGTGCGGATAGAGCGCGTAGGACTGGAACACCATAGCGATGCCGCGCTTGGCGGGCGCGACGTGGCCGACTTCGACGCCGTCGATCTGCACGCTGCCCGAGGTCGCGTCCTCGAGGCCGGCGATGGTGCGCAGGAGGGTCGATTTTCCGCAGCCGGACGGTCCGACGAAGATGACGAACTCGCCATCGTTTACATCGAGATCGATTCCCTTCAGCACCTCATGAGCGCCGAAAGCCTTGCGGATGGATTTGAGTTGCAGTGATCCCACGTGTTGCCCTCTTGATTAAAGCTTGACCGGCTTACCGATGCGCACGCTTTCGTCCGCCGCCAGGCAGATCTTCAGCGACTGCACCGCATCATTCATATGCCGGTCGAGATCGATGTCTTCGCGGATGGCCTTCAGCACGAAGGCCTGCTCGCGGTTGCAGAGTTCCTGGTGGCCGGGTTCCCCTTCCATCGTCAGGTCCTCGTCCGATGTGAGGAAGCGTCCGTCCGGGCCGGTCGCGGCGCTGTGCAGGCGGATGACGGCGGTCTTGGTGTGCACGTCGATGTCGTCGGACTTGGCCTTCTCATCCATGACGATGGACACCGAACCGTTCGGCGAGATCACGTCCTTCACGAAGAAGGCGGTCTCCGACATCATCGGCCCCCAGCCGGCCTCGTACCAGCCAACCGAGCCGTCCTCGAAAACGACCTGCAGATGCCCGTAATTGTACATGTCTGACGCGATCTCGTCCGAGAGCCTCAAGCCCATGCCGCGCACCTCGACCGGTTTCGCGTCAGTGATCTGGCACATGACGTCGACATAGTGAACGCCGCAGTCGACGATCGGCGAGGTCGTCTGCATCAAAGACTTGTGCGTCGCCCAGGTCTCGCCGCTCGACTGTTGGTTCAGGTTCATGCGGAAAACATAAGGGCCACCGAGTTTGCGGGCTTCCGCGATCAGCCGCATCCAGGATGGGTGATGGCGCAGGATATAGCCGATCACCAGCTTGCGGCCGTTGGCTCGGGCGCAGGCGACGACCCGCTCGGCATCGGCGACCGTGGTCGCCAGCGGCTTCTCGACGAAGACATGGCAGCCTGCCTCCATGGCCGTCACCGCATAGGCGGCGTGGCTGTCCGAATAGGTGTTGATCGAGCAGAGCTCCGGCCTCAGTTCGAGAAGCGCCTCGTTGAAGGAGGGGAGGATCTCGTAGCCCGCGAGTTGCTCCGGAAGCTCGACCTTCGAGCGGTTGACGAGGCCGGCGATCTCGAAGCCGGGATTTTCGTGATAGGCGAGGGCATGGCTGCGGCCCATATTGCCGAGGCCGGCTACGAGAACGCGGATGGGATTTTCGGAAGGACTCACTTGACCGCTCCTGCCGTGATGCCGCGGATCAACTGCCGCGAGAAGATGACGTAGAGGACGAGTACGGGGAAGATCGCCAGCGACAGTGCGGACAGGACCGCATTCCAGTTGGTGACGAACTGCCCGATGAAGATTTGCGATCCGAGCGTGACGGTCTTCGTCGTCTCCGCCGGCGCGAGGATCAGCGGGAACCATAGATCGTTCCAGATCGGGATCATGGTGAAGACGGCGACCGTCGCCATGGCCGGGCGGACGAGCGGCAGCACCAGCCGGAAGAAGATCGCATATTCCGAAAGCCCGTCTATGCGCCCGGCGTTCTTCAGGTCGTCCGACACGGTGCGCATGAACTCCGAGAGGATGAAGACCGCGAGCGGCAGGCCCTGTGCCGTATAGACGAGGATCAGGGCGGTCAGCGTATTGACGAGGTTCGCCGCCACCATGCCCTGGAGGATCGCGACCGTTCCGAGGCGGATCGGGATCATGATGCCGAGAGCGAGATAGAGTCCCATCAAAGCGTTGCCGCGGAAGCGATATTCGGAAAGGGCGAAGGCGGCCATGGCGCCGAAGAGCAGCACGAGCGCGATCGACACGACGGTGACGATGACGCTGTTCTGGAAATATCCGAGGAAATCGCCCTGCTTCAGTACGGTCTCATAGCCGATCAGGCTGAAGGTTTCGGGTGTCGGGATCGCCAGGGGCTCGCGAAAGATCGCGTTGCGGCTCTTGAACGAGTTGACGATCGTCAGGAACACCGGAAACAACGCCACGAGCGTATAGGCGATCAGGGCGGCATGGACCGCGCCGGTGCGGAAGAGGGAGGTGCGTGCTTTCGACATCCGGGATCCTCCTCAGAACTGATAACGGCGCATGCGGCGCTGGATGACGAAGAGATAGAGTGAGACGCCGGCGAGAATGATGAGGAACATGATCGCAGCGATCGTCGCGCCCATCGAGCGGTCGCCGAGCTGGAGCTGGAAACCGAAGAAGGTGCGGTAGAGCAGCGTGCCGAGGATGTCCGTCGACCCGTCCGGTCCGGCGAGCGCGCCCTGCACCGTGTAGATCAGGTCGAAGGCATTGAAGTTGCCGACGAAGGTGAGGATCGAGACGATGCCGATGGCCGGCAATATCAAGGGCAGCTTGATCTTCCAGAACTGGCTCCAGCCGGTTACGCCGTCGAGCTCCGCCGCCTCGATCACCTCGTCGGGAATGTTGAGGAGCGCCGCATAGATCAGCATCATCGGGATGCCGATATATTGCCAGACCGAGATCAAGGAAACGGCGATCAGCGCCGAGTCGGGCCGCCCGAGCCAGGGCGCGAACAGCCATTTCAGCCCGACGACATCCATGAGGTAAGGCGCGACACCCCAGATCGGCGACAGGATCAGCTTCCAGATGAAGCCGACGATGACGAAGGACAAGAGCGTCGGTAGAAAGATCGCGGTGCGATAGAAGGCGCTGAAGCGCAGCTTCGGGATCGACAGCATGGCGGCGAGCGCAATGCCGATCGGGTTCTGCACGGCCATGTGGATGAGGAAGAAGACGAAATTGTTCTTCAGCGCATTCCAGAAATCCGACGCCCAGCGCGGGTCGCCGAAGAGCACCTTGAAATTGCCGAGGCCCACGAAGGTGTATTGACCGTCGACCGTGTTGTAGAAGGACTGGCGCAGTGTCTCGATCAGCGGCAGGATCATCACCGCCGTGTAGACGGCGAGTGCCGGCAGCAGGAAGACGAGGATGTGCCAGCGCCGAGGGCGCTTCAGCTCACTGACGTCCGTTGTAGTCTCGCGTGGATTCATCGGCCTCTGGCCCGTTCTAACCGGCTGGCTCCTGGCGCAGCCTCGATGTCGCTCGAAATGGGGCGCGTTTCCTGTCGCGCGCCTCGGCTGATACGCCGCTGCGGGCGCGGAGAAGTCGGCCTTGCCAACGTGCCGGTCGCTCGCGCATCCAAGCATAAGCTGCGGCGTTGTGCCCGCGGGAAGATTAACTCCGGCGCGGGGGAGCAACAGGGGCGCGCGGCTGCGGCCACACGCCCCTACAAGTTTACTTCGCCGGCTTGTACCAGCTATCGAGGCCGTCCTGCAGCTTCTTGGCTGCGTCTTCGGGCGTCTGGGTGCCGTTGATGACGTTGGCCGATGCCACCCAGGTCTCGTTTTCGAGGTTGGGCGTCCCGCGCGACAGGATCTGATAGGTCGAGCGGATCGTCGGCTTGCACTTCTCACGCCAGGAGACGAATTCCTGGGCGAGCGGATCGGTCATCTTCACCGCCGTCGAGTTGAGGCTGAAGAAGCCCGGCAGGGCATTCGCGTAGATCTCCGCGAATTCCGGCGAAGCGACCCAGGTGAGGAAGGTCTTGGCGGCCTCCGCGTTCGGGCTCTTGGCATTGAGGCCGATGCCGATGTCGTTATGGTCGGAAATGTAGCAGGTGTCTCCGGCCTTCTTCACCGGCGGCGGGAAGGCGCCCATCTTGAACTGTGCCTGGGTGTTGAAGCCCGCGATCTCCCAGGAGCCGGCCGGATAGATCGACGCGCGGCCAAGGGTGAAGAGGTTCTGGCTATCCGGATAGGTCTGCGCTTCGAAGCCGTCGCCGAGATAGTCCTTCCATTTAGCAAGAACGCGGAACGGCTCGACCCAGGGCTCGTCGGTGAGCTTCTGCTCGCCCTTGATCAGCGCCAGGCGCCCTTCCTCGCCCTTCCAGTAGTTCGGCCCGATATTCTGGTAGCCCATGGTGGCGGCTTCCCAGAGATCCTTCGTGCCCATCGCCATCGGAATGTAGTTGCCGTCGGCCTTGATCTTGTCGAGGGCGGCGAAGAATTCCTCTTCCGTCGTCGGCACGGAAATGCCGAGCTGGTCGAAGGCGTCCTTGTTGTAGATGAAGCCGTGGATAACCGATGCCATCGGCACGCAGAAGGTCGTCTTGCCGTCGTCGGTCGTCCAGGCGGACTTGGCGACATCAGAGAAGTTCTCCATTCCGGCGAGCCCGGTCAGGTCGGCAAGATGCTTCTTGTTGTACAGCTCGAGCGAGGCGTCGAAGGGACGGCAGGTGATGAGGTCGCCTGCGGAGCCCGCGTCGAGCTTAGCGTTCAAGGCGGCGTTGTATTCGGTCGGGGCGGACGGCGAGAAGACCACCTTGATGCCGGGGTTCTTCGCCTCGAAGGCCGGGATCAGCTTTTCCTGCCAGATCGCCAGGTCGTCATTGCGCCAGCTCTCGATCGTGAGTGTCACGTCCTGCGCCTCGGCAAGCCCGGCCGAGCCGAGAATGCTCGATGCGAGCAGCAAGCCTTTCATTGTTGTGCGGGTCATTCAGGTTCTCCCTCTTATAAGCGCCGTCACGGCGCGGTTTGGATCCCAGTTTCACTGCCGCGAGACGATCTCCATCGCTCGGCGCAAATTCTGTTTGGTATTTTGAAGTGCCGCTTCGGCCTCGGCTACGTCCCTCGCTCCGGAGGCGAGCAGGATCGCGACCTTGACCGAGCCGGAGGCGAGGCTGATCAGCCGGCCGGCCTCGGCCGCGCCGACGCCGGTCACGTCCGAGACGATCCGGATTGCCCGGCCGCGCAGCTTGATGTTGTCGGCGCGCAGGTTGACCATGTGGCCATCGAGCACATGGCCGAGGTGGATGCCGACCAGCGTCGAAAACATGTTGAAGGCAATCTTCTGCGCGGTTCCCGCGCCCATGCGCGTCGAGCCGGACACCACCTCCGGCGGCGTCTGCAGTAGGATCGCGACGTCGGCGCCGTCGAAGAGGGCCGCGCCGGCATTGTTCGCCATGGCGACGACCTTCGCGCCGCGCTTTTTGGCTTCGTCGGCGGCGGCGAGCGCGTAGGGAGTGGAGCCGCTGGCGGAGACGGAGATCAGGCAGTCGCCGGCTCCGATGCCGGCGTCACGCACGTCGGCGCGCGCAAGCTCCATGTCGTCCTCGTAGCCGCCCGCAAGATCGGCGAGGCTCCGAGCGCCCCCGGCAAGCAGTATGACGATCTGTTCTTTCGGGATGCCATAGGTGCCGGGCAGTTCGAGCGCGTCGGCCATGGCCATCAGGCCGGAGCTTCCGGCCCCGACATAGGCAAGCCGTCCGCCGGCGGCAAGAACTTCCGAGGCAAGTGCGGCCGCCGCGGCGATCGGCTCGATCGCCTGATCGACGGATTTCGCCGCGGCCTGCTGGCCGGAGGCAAGCAGGCGGAGGGCCAGCGCCGAATGCATGACATCCAGGCCCTTGGCATTGTCGTGGCGCTCTTCGGTCTTGGCTGCGGGCATGACAACGTTCTCCTCTTCGGGAATTAATGCCAAAAAAATACCACTTGTCTAGGAGAAATTTAACTTTTGATACCAGAAAACACTTCTCGTCGAAATTTATCAAGTAAAATCAAGCACGTAATTCGAATTGATTATCTTTGGTCGAAATGGCGCTTGGTTAATGGTATTTTTTTGGTATCTTGGGGGAACGGAGGTGTCCATGACGTTTTACCTGATCGGAATCGATGGTGGCGGAACGAGCTGCCGCGCGGCCGTTGCGCTCCCGGACGGTCGCATCCTCGGCCGCGGAAAAGCGGGCGCCGCCAATATTCTCACCGATCCCGAAACGGCGCTGCAGAATATCACCGATGCGGCGCGCGCCGCCTTCGAGGATGCGGGGCTCGATCCGGCTGGCATCACGGCATCGCGCGCCATTCTCGGCGTGGCGGGCCACAACGTCGGTGACGCCGTTCATTACGTGAAAAGGCGGCTTCCCTTTGCCGTTGCGGACATCGAATCCGATGGGTTGATCGCCCTTCAAGGCGCCCTAGGCGATAAGAACGGCGCGGTCGCGATCCTCGGAACCGGCACCATTTATATCGCCCGCGAAGGAGATGCGGTCAGCTATATCGGCGGTTGGGGTTTCACGATCGGCGATCACGGCAGCGGCGCGCGCATCGGCCATGCCCTCCTGCAGGAAAGCCTGCTCGCCTATGACGGCATCCATGTGGGTTCGGCGGTGACGGATTCCGTGCTTTCCGAGTTCAACAACGATCCGCGCGACGTCGTCGATTTCGCGCGCCTGGCCAAGCCCGGCGAGTTCGGGCGCTATGCGCCGCGCGTCTTCGACCACGCCGAGCATGGCGATCCGGTGGCGCTGCGCCTCATCAAGGCAGCTGCGACCACCGTGGACGAGGCGCTCGACGTGGTGGTCTCGAGGGGGAGCCGGACGATCTGCCTGCTCGGCGGGCTCGCGCCGCTCTATCGCCGTTGGCTTGCCGAGCGGCACCAGCCGCTTTTCGTCGAGGCGGAGGCCGATGCTCTGACCGGTGCAGTCGCGCTCGCTGCCGCCCGCTTCGGATCCCGGCCGGAGGTCTCTGCATGAATCAGCAGCTTGCCGCCATCCTGCCGCTCGAGGGCCTGCAGTCGGGCGGCGCGGGCCCGCTCTATCTCAAACTCAGGCAGTCGCTCGAAGAGGCGATCCTCTCGGGCAAGCTCAATCATGGCGATGCGCTGCCGCCGGAGAGGGACCTCGCCGACTACGCCAATGTCAGCCGCGTGACCGTGCGCAAGGCCGTGGACGACCTCGTGCGCGACGGACTGCTGGTGCGCCGGCACGGCTCCGGCACCTTCGTCGTCCGGCCCGTGTCGCGCGTCGAACAGTCGCTCTCTCGGCTCACCTCGTTTACCGAGGACATGGCTCGGCGCGGCCTCAACACGCGGGCGGAGTGGCTGGAGCGGGGGCTCTTTCATCCCTCGCCCGACGAGATGATGACGCTCGGCCTTGCGGCCGACGCCCTGGTCGCCCGCCTCGGCCGCTTGCGCATCGCCGATGATATGCCGCTTGCGATCGAGCGCGCCTGCGTCTCGGCGGAATTCGTCCCCGATCCGCTCGCTGTCACCTCGTCTCTCTATGCCGCGCTCGAAAAGAAGCATGCCCGGCCGGTCCGCGCCGTGCAGCGCATCTCCGCCTGCAACATCAAGGACCCGGATGCTTCGATGCTCGGCGTCCCCGTCGGCGCCGCCGGCCTTTCGATCGAGCGCGTCTCCTATCTCGCGTCGGGGCGCGTCGTTGAATTCACCCGTTCACTCTACCGGGGCGACACCTATGATTTCGTCGCGGAGCTGACGATCCCGGAAAGCTGAGGCTTAGGCTCTCAAGGAAAGGACATGACGATGCAGACTAATATGCGGCGAGAAATCGACGAGATCCCCGAGGCCGCCGCCAGGTTGCTGGACCGCTCGGGCGCCGCGCTTGCCGCCGCCGGTGCTGCGCTCAAGGCCAAGGATCCTGCCTTTCTGGTGACGATCGCCCGCGGCTCCTCCGATCACGCCGCCCTATTCCTGAAATATGCGATCGAGCTCACGTCCGGCCGTCCCGTCGCTTCGCTCGGGCCGTCCCTTGCCTCGATCTACGGTGCCGATATGAAACTCGGCGGTGGCGCGGCGATCGCGATCTCGCAGTCCGGCAAGAGCCCGGACATTGTCGCCATGGCCGAAGCGGCAACCCGTGCCGGCGCCGTCTCGATCGCGCTGACGAACACGGTTCCCTCGCCGATCGCGGAGGCCTGCACCCATCCGCTCGATATTCGCGCCGGTCCCGAAATTGCCGTGGCGGCGACCAAATCCTATGTTAACTCCATAGTCGCGGGCCTTGCCGTCCTCGGCGAATGGACCGGAGAAGCCGGCCTGAAGCGCGCGGTCGCGGAGCTGCCGAACCATTTCGCCAAGGCTGTGAAGCTCGACTGGCAGGATTTCGCCGCCGATCTCGGCGAAGCGGAATCGCTCTACGTGCTGGGCCGTGGCCCGGCGCTCGCGATCGCCAGTGAGGCGGCGCTGAAGTTCAAGGAGACGTCGGGCATGCATGCCGAGGCCTATTCCGCGGCGGAAGTGCTGCACGGACCGGTGGCGCTCGTCGGCCCCCGCTTCCCGGTGCTGGTCCTTGCCGCCCGCGATGCCGCCGAGGCGTCGGTCGCCGACATCGCCGACGGCATGAGCGCCAAGGGCGCCGTCGTGCATGTTACCTCGGCGGCGGCGAAAACGGCAAAGCGCCTGCCCTTCGTCGAGACGGGACACCCGCTCACCGATGCGCTGACGCTGATCCTGCCTTTCTATGGCTTCGTCGAAGCCTGGTCGCGTTCGCGCGGGCTCGACCCCGATGCGCCGGCGAGCCTCAAAAAGGTTACGGAGACACGATGACTGCGAAAAAGACGATCACCGGAGCGCGGATTTTCGACGGTATCGACTGGCATGACGGTGCCGCCCTCGTCATCGAGGCTGGGCATGTCAAGGCGATCGTTCCAGCCAGTAGTGCCGCGGCCGGCGGGGAGAGCATCGATGCCCGTGGCCTGTTGCTGGTGCCCGGTTTCATCGATCTGCAGGTCAATGGCGGCGGCGGCGCGCTTATGAATGAGCAGCCGACGCTCGACGGCATCCGGCAGATCTGCGCGGCGCATGCGAAGTTCGGCACCACCGCGCTGCTCCCGACGCTGATCACCGACACGCGCAAGGTCAGGACCGCGGCCATCGAGGCGGGTCTCGAGGCGAGGGCCGCGGCGGTGCCCGGTTTCCTGGGCCTGCATCTAGAAGGTCCGCATCTCTCCGTCGCGCGCAAGGGAGCTCACGATCCGTCGCTGATCCGGCCGATGGAGGATGACGATCTCGCTGAGATGCTCGCCTGCGCCAAGGCGCTCGGCTGCCTGATGGTTACGGTCGCCCCGGAAAATGCGACGAGGGAGCAGGTGAAAGCGCTCACCGATGCCGGTGTCGTCGTCAGCCTCGGCCATACGGATGCCGGGTTCGATACGGCCTGCGCCTACGCCAAGGCAGGCGCCCGAACCGTCACGCATCTCTTCAACGCGATGAGCGGACTCGGCCATCGGGAACCGGGCTTGGTCGGCGCGGCGCTCGCGACCGGAGCCTTGCATGCCGGCCTGATCGCCGACGGGTTCCATGTCGCTCCGGCTGCCATGGCCATTGCACTGCGCGGGAAGAAGGGGCCGGGGCAGATATTCCTCGTCACCGATGCGATGTCGCCGATCGGCACCGATCAGACCAGCTTCTCCCTGAACGGCCGCGAAATCCTTCGCCAGGGCGGGCGGCTGACGCTTGCTGACGGCACGCTCGCCGGAGCGGACATCGACATGCTCTCCTCCGTCCGCTTCGTACATGAGAAGCTCGGCTTGCCGATCGAGGAGGCGATCCGCATGGCATCCGCCTATCCGGCCGACGCCATGGGCATAGCCTCGCACAAGGGCCGGCTCCTGCCCGGGACCGACGCCGATTTCGTGCTGCTCACACCCGAGCTCGGCATGAAGTCGACCTGGATCGGCGGAGACGTCGTGTTCTCCGCCTAAGGCTTCGTCGTCAACGCGTCGAGGCGCGTCCGCATCGTCCGGATCGTCGCCGCACTCGTGACGCGCCGCTCCGCTGCGGTGAAGCCCATCTCAGTAAGGCGCCGGTTTCTAGCCGGCTCACCAACGGAGCAGGACGAATGCACCTCCGTGACCGCGAGCCTCGGTAGCAGCGCGTCGATGCTGCTGAGGCTGACGCCCGAGCCTGGCATGATGGAAACACGCCCCGCCGCCAATTCGACGAGCCGCGCCAGCGTGTCGACCGCTTCCGGCGCGGTTCTCGCGCCACCCGAGGTCAGGATGCGTTCGAAGCCAAGCTCGACCGCGATCTCGATCGCCTCGGCGAAGTCCGGCACCAGATCGAAGGCTCGATGCAGCGTGAGCCCCATACCCGCGGCGTGACCCGCGAGTTTCGTCAGCATCCGCGCATCGAGCCGGCCATCGGAGAGCGAGGCTCCGAGCACCACGCCGGCGAGTCCGGCATTGCGCGCCGCATCGATGTCGCGGCGCATCACGTCGAGATCGGCCGCACCATAAACGAAATCGCCGGGGCGAGGGCGGATCATCGCATAGACCGGCACCGGCGGCGGGCCGGCGAGCGCCATCAGCCCGGGGCTCGGAGTGAGGCCTCCGACGGCAAGCGCCGAACAGAGTTCGATCCGGTCGGCGCCGCCTTCCATCGCCGCCGCCAATCCTTGCGCGTCGTCGACGCAGACCTCGAGCAGGATGCCGCTCACGATGCCTTCCCTCCGAAGCCGAGCAGGGCGGCCCCGATCAGGCCCGGTTCCACCCGGCACTCGCCGCTGACCACCAGCGGCCTGTCGAAACGGCGGAGGATTCGGGCCCGCACTGTCCGATCGATTTCGGCGATGAGTGCCTCGGAATTCGAGAGGCCGCCTCCGACCGGCACGATCGTCGCGCCGGTTATGTTGATCACCAAGGCCAGCGGCGAGCTTAAGAGGTCGACAAAGACGTCGATCGACCGCGCCGCCGCCGCGTCCCCGTCCTGCCAGGCGGCAATGATTTCCTGGCTCGAGAGCGTCTTGCCATGGATCGTCTCATGCAGCCTTTCAAGCCCGCGCGCGCCGCCGACGGTGTCGACGCAGCGGCTTTGCCCGCAGCCGCAGGGATAAGCCGGTATGGCGATCGGCGGATGTCCGCCCTCCGATGCGACGGCGGGCCCATGTCCCCATTCGCCGGCAAAGCCGCCATCGGCGTTTATCAGCCTGCCGTCGACCACCAGGCCGCCGCCGACGCCGGTGCCAAGGATCGCGCCGAAGACGATGCGGTGGCCGCGTCCGGCGCCGATGCCGGCTTCGGCAAGCGCGAAACAATCGGCATCATTGGCGATCTTGACCGGCAGGTGCAGCGCCGCCTCGAGCTCGGCCGCCAGTTCACGTCCGTCGATGCAGGGGATATTGGCGCATTTGATCCGCCGCGTTTCGGGGTCGATGACGCCGGTGATCGAGATTGCGATTCCGTCGGGCAGTCCGCCCGCTTCGTCGAGCACCGCTTCCATTGCCTCTACGAAGCGGCGAAAATCGGTGAGCGGCGTCGTGCGGCGGGGAAGCGGGAAGATCCCCTCCGGAGAATGGGTGATCGCGCCCTTTATCGCCGAGCCGCCGATGTCGAAGCAGACGATCATACCTCACCCCGGATGATCGCTTCAGCGGCAAGTGCTGCGGAAAGTAGCCGGTCGTCCTGGTGGTGCGGCGCTGAAAGCAGGAAGCCGACCGGCATTCCGGCGGCGCCCGTACCGCAGGGGATGGAAACGCCGCAGAAATCCAGGAAATTGCCGATCGAGGTGTTGCGCAGCGTCCTGGCGTTCACCTTGAAGAAGAGATCGTCATCGGCAAGCAGAGGATCGACGGGCGGCGCGACATGCGGCACCGTCGGATGCGCGATTAGCTCGCCCGCCTTGAGGCTTTCGAGAGTCTCATGGATCAGCCGGTCGCGGGCGGCGAGAAGCGCGATATAGTCGCTGACGGTGATCTTTTCGCCGAGGCGCGTGCGAGCGACGACACGGCGGTCCATGCGCGCCGCCTCAGCGCCGGCGAGGCGGTCCCGATGAAGCGCATAGGCTTCCGCGTTCACCAGTGCGCCGTGGCGCGCCATGAGCTCGAAGATTTTGGAAAAGCTCGGGAAAGCCTGGCGCCTGATCTTCGCCCCCGCCGCCTCGAGCCGCTTGATCGCTTGCTCGAAGGCCGTAACGACTTCCGGCTCCGCCTCGTCGAAGACGATGGTTTCCGGAACGACCATGGAGAGGTCGGCAAGGTCGGCGCGGCGGATCACCGGTGCGGTCAGTCCATGCAGGGCCGCATCCGCCCAGACGGCGTCCTGCACCGTATGGCAAAGGGGGCCAAGCGAATCGAGGCTGCCGGCGAGCGGGAAAACGCCCCTCATCGCATAGCGCCCACGCGTTGCCTTATAGCCGACGATGCCGGTCATCGCAGCCGGGATGCGGACCGATCCGCCCGTGTCAGTGCCGATCGCCAGCGGTACAAGACCTGCGGCGACCGCTGCAGCCGAGCCCGAGGAGGAGCCGCCGGGAATGCGATGGACGTCGGCGGAGGCCGGATTGCGGGGCGTGCCGTAATGCGGATTGATGCCGAGGCCGGAGAAGGCGAATTCGCTCATATTGGTGCGCCCGACGCTAACCATGCCGGCACCGCTGAGCGCCGCAACGACCGCTGCGTCGGCGGCGGCCGGCGGACTGTCCTTGAGGATCATAGAACCTGCGGTCGTGACGCTGCCGGCAAGATCGAAGAGATCCTTCCAAGCCACGGGCAGGCCGTCGAGAAGGCCCAGCGAGCGGCCGGCCTTGATGCGCGCGGAAGCGGCCTCTGCTTCCCGTGTCGCCCGTTCGCGCATGAGCCCGACGAAGATCGCCTGATCCGAATGGCTTTCGATGCGTGTCAGCGTATCCTCGGCGAGTGCGACCGGATCCGATTGCCCCGATTGTACGAGGGCGGCAAGGCTCGCAAGCGTCTTGTGGTGGGTCATGGCTTTCCCCTGGGCTGTCTACGGTCCGCAGCGCTGGACCTGACTTGTTCCGTTTAGCATATCGCCGTGCATGGTGTTTGCCAGCGCCGACCTGTTGATTCTACAACGTCGTGCGTCCTTCCTTGATCGGCTACGCTAGGCGGAGATATCCGTTAATGCGTGTCGCCCAAACAGTGCAGCGGTTTTGGGACAACGACATGCACGAAAACGACCTGAGCGCGTCCCATGAAGTCGATTGAACGCGACGCGCTTTAGGTGCACTGCGAGAGCGCTCGATGCAAGTGTCTTGCCGACGCCGGTGCGGCTGCCTACATCGATTCCACTTGTCCTATGGAGATAGATCATGATTCTCGATGCGGCGCGGCTTGCCTTCGCCAATCTCTTCGCGGCGGAGACCCGCACGGTCTTCTGGAAGGTCATCGGGCTCACATCGCTGGCGCTCGTCGCACTCTGGTTTCTGATCCGCGAGCTCTTCGTCTGGCTGGCGCTGCCGTGGATAGACGCGCTGATGCCCGGCACGCCGGATTGGGCCGGATGGCTGACCTTCGTTGTCGGTATCTTCGCAAGCCTCGGCCTTGCACTCGCTCTGGCGCTGCTGCTCGCCCCGGTAACGGCGCTGATCGCCGGCTTCTTCCTCGACGACGTTGCCGAGGTGGTGGAGAAGCGCGACTATCCCGGTGAGCCACCCGGAACGCCGCTGCCGCTCGCTGAGGCGATGGTAACCTCGGTAAAATTCCTGGGCGTCGTCATTCTCGGCAACATCGTCGCGCTCATGCTGCTGCTTGTGCCGGGGGTCAATCTCGTCGCCTTCTTCCTCGTCAACGGCTATTTGCTCGGGCGCGAATTCTTCGAGTTCGCCGCCATGCGCCATCGCCCGCCGGCTGAGGCCCGGCTCTTCCGCGTCAAACATCGTGCGACGGTATTTCTCGCCGGCCTCATCCTGACGGCCTTCCTCGCCATACCTCTGCTCAACCTGCTGACGCCGCTTTTCGCCGCCGGCATGATGGTGCATCTGCACAAGATGCTTTCCGCGCGCGATCCGGGTTTTGCCAGCGTCGCCCCGCTCACGCTTCGGAGTTAATGAACGCTTGACACCCGATCGGGCATGGACATCCTGCGCGCAAGTTTGAACCTGGTGGATGGAGAAGCATGATGAGCGAGGCAGAGGACCGGATTACCCGTCTGGAGGAGACGGTGGCCCATCAGGCTAAGACCATCGAAGAGCTTTCGGATCAGCTCGCCGAACAGTGGAAGGTGGTCGAGCAGACGCGTGCAAAGCTCGATCGGCTGACGGAGCGCTTCTTGAGCCTCGAAGAGCAGGCGCGCGACGCGATCCCTGTGACGCGGCCGCCGTATTACTGAAATTCCCAACAAAAAACCGCCGGTTCGGGTGAACCGGCGGTCTGGCACCCCTCGAAAGAGGATCAGTACGGGCAGGTCTCGTCCGTCATGTAGTCATGCACCTGGACCTTGCCGGCGATGATTTCCGCTTTCACCTTCTCGACCGCATCCAGCATTTCCGGCGTGATCAGAGCCTTGTTGTGCTCGTCGAGCGCGTAGCCGACGCCGTCTTCCTTGAGGCCGAGATTGGAGACGCCGAATTCAAACTTGTCGTCCTTGGCCGCCTTGAAAGAGTCGTAGACCGCGACGTCGACGCGCTTCAGCATCGAGGTCAGCACCTTGCCCGGCTGCAGCATGTTCTGGTTGGAGTCGACGCCGATGCCGAGCTTTCCGGCATCCGCTGCCGCCTGCAGCACACCGACGCCGGTACCGCCGGCGGCGTGATAGACGACGTCGGCACCCTGGTCGATCTGCGACTTCGCGATCTCGCCGCCCTTGACCGGATCGTTCCAGGCGTCCGGCGTCGTGCCCGTATAGGCCTCGAGCACCTTGACGTTCTCGCCGGTCGACTTGGCGCCGCCGACATAGCCGCAGGCGAACTTGTGGATCAACGGGATGTCCATGCCGCCGACGAAACCGACGGTCTTGGACTTGGAGGCGAGACCGGCAAGAACGCCGACGAGATAGGAGCCTTCCTGCTCTTTGAAGACGATCGATTTGACGTTCGGCTTTTCGACGACCATGTCGATGATCGCGAATTTCGTGTCCGGATATTCCGCCGCGATCTTCTCGAGCGACGCCGCCCAGTTGAAGCCGGCCATGACGATCGGGCTGTTGCCGTCGCTGGCGAAGCGGCGCAGCGCCTGTTCGCGCTGGGCGTCGTTGGCGATCTCGAATTCGCGATACTCGATGCCGGTTTCGGCCTTGAACTTTTCGGCGCCGTTATACGCGGCCTCGTTGAAGGATTTGTCGAATTTGCCGCCGAGATCGTAGATGATCGCCGGCTTGATGTCCGCGGCAAGTGCCGTCGCAGACATCATCGAGAAAGCAAAGAGACCGAGAATGGTTTTCTTCATCGTGCAGCCCTGTTGTCGCTATTGATCTTTTCGGGTCTTCCGCCGGCCCATATGGGGCTGATCGGCGGAACCCGCCCCTCTTTAAGGCTTGGGTGGGCGCATCCTTGCACGGCTTCGGCAAAAAAACACCCAAAATTTTTCAGATGGTAAAAGCGCCGTCCGGCCGCGACGATTGCTTGAATCGGAAATCGGTTCGAGGAGTGAATCATGCAGCGATTCAAAGTGCTACGGCGATCTGTGCGCGTCTGATCGGACGCGCGGCGCTGGAGCGCAAGAGCCGGCAAAGCGGCCGCAAGTTGAGAAGAGACGGGCCGCGCCCCGGTTTCGATCCGCGGCGCGAAGGTCACGCGCCGATCGGGCAACTGACGCCGGTACCGCTGAGACCGCAATAGCCGTCCGGGTTCTTGGCGAGATATTGCTGATGGTAATCCTCGGCGAAATAGAACGGCCCGGCCATCGCGATTTCGGTGGTGATCGCGCGGTCATGATCGAAGGCTTTCAGCGCCCTCTGATAGGCGTTGCGTGCGGCGCTCGCCCCGGCGAGCTGCTCCTCATCATAGACATAGATCGCCGAGCGATAGGTCGTGCCGATGTCGTTGCCCTGGCGCATGCCTTGGGTCGGATCGTGCTCCTCGAAGAAGGTCTTGAGCAGGCGCTGGAGGGAGACTTTGGCCGGATCATAGACCACCAGCACCACCTCGGCGTGGCCCGTCAGCCCCGTCGTCGTCTCCTGGTAGGTCGGGTTCGGCGTGAGCCCGCCGGAATAGCCGACGGCGGTCACATAGACGCCGGGGATCTGCCAGAGCAGGCGTTCGGCGCCCCAGAAGCAGCCCATGCCGAACAGCACCTTCTTCATGCCCTCGGGATAGGGGCCTTTGAGCGGACGGCCAGAGACGAAATGCGTCGTCGCCGTCGGGATCGCCTCCTCGCGCCCGCGCAGGGCGGTCGCGGCGTCGGGCAGGATGGTCTTCTTGTTGAACATGTCGATCAGAAACATCCGCGGCTCCTTCCTGCGCCGGAAGCGATGAAGTTCGGCGATTCGCCCGTCAGGCGGCAAAGCGCCCGGCGGCCGGCTTCTTCCTGTAGCCCGCCATCCACAGGAGGAGGGCGATGGTGAGGAATACGGCAAAGGCCGGCTGCAGGAAGAGCCAATGCAGCGCGGTCAGCCAGACGGCGGGCCCGGCATCGGTGCGCTGCAGCGATTGAATCCAGTTAAGCGCATCCGGGCCGAGTGCCGCGATCCCGTCGGAAAGCGAAGTCATGACGGGCTCGGAGGCAGCAACCGACTGGATCGAGTCGACGGTGCCTGCAAGCACGGCGGCCGCGAGCGCGAGAAGGCTTGCAAACCTGATGAGTAGCCGCATCCGTCCCTCTTCGCCTAGCCCTCGACAATTCCCGCTTGTGCGCTCGGTCCAAGACGAACGCGAGCGCAAAGCCGTTTTCACATCTTCCTCGTCTTGCTCAAGAGAGATAGGCGCGTCCGCGGCCGAGCGCAATGCCGACGGGTCCGGCGCGTTTCAAAGACATGTCAACAATCTGTCAGAAACCAGTTGATCCCGCGCGCATCATCGGTATATATCGCGCCCGTCCGCCGGTTTTGCCGGCGACGCGGAGGAGCTTCGCTTCTCCCATCCGGCCGGATCGACCACCGGCTGCAGAGGATGGACAGGTGGCCGAGTGGTTGAAGGCGCACGCCTGGAACGCGTGTATACGTGAAAGCGTATCGAGGGTTCGAATCCCTCTCTGTCCGCCATTAGCTTTTCCCAAGATTTCCGACTACAGCCGTCGCCGACGGCGGCGGCCTCAATCTGTTTGTCCGTTCCACAGCGGCGTTGGCGACGTAAGGGCCGGTACCTCCGCTTTAAGCGCCGGAAAATGTGCGAGGCTTTGGTGAGCGGCGCACACGGGCTATTCCAATTGGCGTATCTATGATTTCGGCCGCGGGGCCCGGCCTGTCATGCAGCTCCCTGCCATCCCTCGCGGATGTGACGGTATCCATCGCGATAGACCGCTTCGGGCGCCTCGAAGAAATCGCGCCAGACCTTCGTTGCAGCGGCAAGGTCTTTCAATGCGCGGCCGAAGGCCTCGATTGTCAGCCAGCCGTCATAGCCGCTCGCGCGGATCGCCTTGAAGATCTCCGGCCATGGAATGTTGCCACGGCCCGGTACGCCGCGGTCGTTCTCCGAGATGTGGACATGAACGATGCGGTCCGCATGGCGGGTGAAGGCTCCCACGGGATCGGCCTCCTCGATATTGCTGTGGAAGGTGTCGTACATCGCGCGAATATTCGGATGCCCAATTGCATCGATATGGGCGGCGAGGTCGTCCATCGTATTAACGAGATAACATTCGAAGCGGTTCAGCGCCTCGAGCGCAACGGTGACGCCGCGCTCAGCGGCATGATCGCCGATCGTGCGCTGCGAGGAGATGGACCGCCTCAGTTCCGCGGCGGTGGGCCCGGTGCCGGAGAACTGGCCCAGCGTAGAATGCAGTGGCCCGCTCAGCGTCAGCGCGCCGAGGGCGGCGGCGCAGTCGATAGCCCACTGCATGTAGGCGATGCCGCGCTTGCGTGTCGCTGCGTCAGGCGAAATCAGGTTTATCGAAGGGTCGCTCATGGCAGACACGGCAGTGCGCTCGAGACCTATGCCATCGAGCAATGCGCCGAGGCGGCGGTAGTCGTCCGGAGTGCCCTCGAAGATCGGAATCTCGACCCCGTCGAAGCCGGTCGCCTTAATGTCCCGAAGGAGCTTTTCATGTTTCCGCCCGACGCTCGTCGTCCAAAGAAACATGCACATACCGATCTTCATCATTCCCCCTCCCGGCGTTGGCTGCCGCGGTAAACGCCTGCCTGTACCCGCCGCGATCTGGTAATACCAAATGTGGCGATTTGGTCAAGGCGACGACGTCAATGATCTCAAAGCGGAGCGGGCGAGATACGCCCATAACTGCATGAAATACCGAGGCGGCGCAGGCGCCTTGCCGCCAGCGATAATTTGGGATAGAGCTTTGACAAGGGAAAATTGGCCAAACCAGAATGAGTTCGGTCGAAGTGGAGGAGGTGCCCCGCACCGCCTCGAGTGACTCGGGAGTAACGCTAGTCTGGGAGGACGTTTATGCACCTTTCGACGCACAACTGGATGCGGGCGGAGCCTCTCGCCGTCACGCTGAAGCGCATCAAGAAGTACGGCTACGAGAGCATCGAGATTTCAGGCGAGCCGGCCCAGTACGACATCAACGACACTCGCGCGCTGCTCAAGGAACACGGCATTCGCTGCTGGGGCGCGGTGACGCTGACGCTCGGCGAGCGCAACCTCGCAGCCAAGGACGAGGGCCAGCGCGCAAAATCCGTGGACTACGTGAAGAGCGTCATCACCATGGTGAGTGAACTCGAAGGCGAGATCGTCACACTTGTCCCGGCGACCGTCGGCAAGGTCGTTCCGGATGGCACCGAGCAGGAGGAATGGAAGTGGGTCGTGGATGCGACCAAGGAGTGCTTCGCCCACGCCCAGAAAAAGGGCGTCCGGCTGGCCATCGAGCCGCTCAACCGGTTCGAGACTTATCTCTTCAACCGTGCTGCCGAAGCGCTTGCGCTAGCCGATGCAGTCGATCCCGATTGCGGGGTTTGCCTCGATGCCTTTCACCTCAACATTGAGGAGGAGGACATATACGACGCGATCAGGCTCGCCGGAAACCGGCTTTTCGATTTCCACGTGGCGGATAACAACCGCTTTGCGGCAGGCCTCGGTCATCTCGATTGGCCGAAGATCGTCGCCACTCTGAAAGAGATCGGATACGACGGCGCGCTCACCAATGAGTTCGTGGCTCCGGTCGATCGCACGCCGGCGGCGAAATATCCCGACATGGTCGAACGCAACCCGGTCGATATCCCGCCCGAGCAGCTCAAGTTCATACAGGACCACGGATCGAGCCTGCTGACCGAGAAGTTCTACGATGACCAGATGCGGATCACCGCCGAGACCATCCTGCCGCTGATCAAGTGAGGACCGGTCCCGAGCATGCCCTGCGGCCGGCGCGCCGCGAGGTTGGGGAGGCGAAATGCGTATCAAGACCGTCCAAGCCTGGTGGGTTCGCATACCCATCGAAGCAAGTCGGCAGCATCGCAGCGATTTCGGGCGCCTGACAACCTTCGACGCGGCAATCCTGCGCATAGAGACAGATGACGGAATCGTGGGGTGGGGTGAGGGCAAGAATGCTGCGGGTAGCGCGGGTACTTACGGCACGCTCGTGCACATGCTGAACCATGAGGTGGGGCCGAAGCTCGTCGGTCGCGACCCTGCCGACGTCTCCGCGATCTGGGAGATGCTCTACAACGGCGTGCGCCACGAAACGGCGGCCATGTCGGGTCATGCGATGCCGGAGCTCTCGCGCCGGGGCCTCTCCATTGCCGCGATCAGCGCGGTCGACATCGCATTGTGGGACATTCTTGGCAAATCGCTGGGCGTGCCGGTATGGAAGCTTCTCGGCGGGCGCAAGGCGGACCGGTTGCCTGCTTATGCTTCCGGCGGGTGGGAGAGTGCCGAAAAGATCGGCGGCCAGCTGCAGTCTTACATTGCCAATGGCGGTTTTAAGGCGGTCAAGATGAGGGTCGGCGCAATGGACCGCGCGCCGCACGTCTCGGCCGCCCGCGTGCGTGCTGCCCGCAAGGCGCTAGGCTCCTCGGTGGATATCATGGTCGATGCGCATGGCACCTATACGGTTGCCGACGCGAAACGTTTCATCCATCTCGTCGAAGATTGCGATCTTGCCTGGTTCGAGGAGCCGGTGATCGCAGACGATAAGGCCGGCATGGCGGAAGTGCGCGCCGCTGGAAAGGTGCCGATCGCAGCCGGCGAGAGCGAGGCCACTCGGTTCGCCTTCCGCGACCTCGCGGTGCTGCGCTCGGCCGATATTTTCCAGCCCGATCCGGCCTTCTGCGGCGGCATTACGGAAGCCATGCGCATTGGTGCGATCGCCAGTGCCTTCAACCTCCGTTTCGCCCCGCATTTGTGGGCCGGTGCCCCGTGTTTCTTCTCAGGCCTGCACATCTGCGCGGCTTCCCCGGCAAGCTTTGTCATCGAATACTCGGTTGGCGCGAACCCGATGATCCACGACCTCGTCGAGGAGACCGTGGCTGTGAGAGACGGGATGATGGAGATTCCTGATAAACCCGGCCTGGGATTTACGATAAACGAACGCGTCCTGGAGACTCACGCGCAAAGACTGTAACCATGAAAGAAAACAATCTGCTTTCCGATCTAGCGGCCCATCTATTTACGACTTCAAGCAGCAATGGGCGAACGCCATCGGAGCGAGAGCTCGCCGAGCACTTCGCCGTTAGCCGGGGGCAGCTTCGGGAGGCTCTGGCAATCCTCGAAGCCATGCGCATCGTGGAGCGCCGGGCGAAGTCGGGCATCTATCTGACGACGACGGAGGCGAGCGTCGAGGCGATCGCACTCTTCGCGCGTGCCGGCGTGCCCCTCGACCCGATCGTGATCTACGAGACGGTGGAACTCCGCAAGATCCACGAGATCAAGGCGGCGGAACTCGCCTGCGCGCGGGCGACGGAGGAGAACTACGAACGCCTGCGCGAAATTCTCGCCGCTTCCGAGGCGAAGATCGCTGCAGGCGAGGGCCTCGCGCGTGAGGACAGGGATTTTCATCTGGAGATCGTTCGGGCGACGAAGAACAGCGTATTCCACCGCGTCTGCAGCGTTTACTACACGATGGGCGAGCAGCGGCTGCCCATCTACTTCGCGGATATCGCCCGCAGCCGCCGCTCGCATGAAGAACATATCCGTATCTACGAGGCGCTGCTCGCACGCGACGGCAATCTCGCCCAAGCCTTGATGAATGCGCATCTGCAGGGCGCGGAGAGCTACTGGAAGGGCCTCATCGGCGGGCCTGCGACAGCCACGGAGTAGTCCCCGGTCGGCAATGAGGAAGCCGATGAGTTTCATTTTCTCCACCCATCCCCTGCACCGCGACGCCGAGGCCATGCTGAAAGCGGCGGGTGATCTCCGCGTCGCGTCCGCCCCCGATCCCGAGACGTTGCTTCGTGAAGGCGAGGGTGCGGAGATTGTCATCGTGCGCGCGCCGATCCCGCCCGCCTTCTTCGGAAACGCACCGGCCCTGCGCGCGGCAGTCCGGCATGGCGCGGGGCTCGACATGATTCCCTATGACGCGGCCACGGCGGCCGGTGTGCTTATCGCCAACGTGCCGGCCGTCAACGCGCCGACTGTTGCGGAGCACGTCTTCATGGTGACGCTTGCGTTGCTGCGCCAGTTCCGTCCTATGGACCGCGATCTCAGAAGCATGGGTTGGAGTGCCGGGCGAGCCCACTCGGACCGAGCACTCGACCTCGCCGGACGCACCATGGGCATCATCGGTATGGGCAATGTGGGAAAGGCGATCTTCCGGATAGCGAAGTACGGGTTTGGGCTGGAGATCGTTGCCAACAGCCGCTCGCCGAAAAGCCTGCCTGACGGTGTGCGCTTTCTCTCGGTCGACCACCTGGTTTCGGCGGCGGATATCGTCGTTCTCTGTTGCCCGCTCACACCCGAGACGACCGGGCTCTTGAGCCGCGAGCGGATTGCGCGCATGAAGCCGGGCGCGATCCTCGTCAACGTGTCGCGCGGCCCCGTCGTGGATGACGCAGCGTTGATGGAGGCGCTGGAGATGGGCCGTATCGGCGGCGCTGCCCTCGACGTGTTCTCTACACAGCCCCTGCCGCTCGAGCATCCTTACTTCCGGCTAGACAATGTGATCGTGACGCCTCACCTCGCCGGCATCACCGAGGAAAGCATGATGCGCATGGGAACGGGCGCTGCGGCCGAAGCGATCCGCATCCTGAAAGGCGGCTTGCCCGTTAATCTCCGCAACCCTGAGGTCGTCGAATACTATAGGCGACGCTTCCCGACGTAAGTCGTCGCGACGCCGCCCCACTCCCGATGGAGGGCTCTTCTGCACAATCGCTACTGCAAGTTTCCTCAAATCGCATTCGATTTAAGGATAAAACATGCAGCAATTCAAAGCGCTACAGCGGCGCTGTAGTTTTTTGTCTTGCCGCTATCCTGCGCGGCGGCAGTGATCCGGCGGTTCTTCCCGCAAACTGTAGGTGTAGCCAGCTTGGCCGTTGTCGATCGGGATTCAGCCAGCGTGACGCAGGCTCATCCCGCTTCCGCCGTCGAAGAGCACGACCTTTTCCGGATTCCATGAGAAGCGAACAGACTCCTCAATCTCGAGTTCGGTCTGAGCCGGCACCGTCGCCTGCAAGAAATGGTTGCCTGTGCGAAGCGTGACGATCTTCTCGACGCCATGATTCTCGACGTCGTGTACGCGGGCTTCGCCGGGTGCGCCGCTTTCGAGGAAGAGATCCTCGGGGCGGATGCCGAAGGTGAGGGGCCGTCCGTCAACCGCAGTGCCGAGCGTCGCGTCAAAAGGCAATCGGTAGCCTTCGTCCGAGATGGCCTCGCTGCCCGCAAGCCTCCCTGAGATCAGGTTCATCGGCGGTGAGCCAACGGCGCGTGCGACGAAAGTGTTGACCGGATTGCGATAGATCTCCTGAGGCGTGCCGGTCTGAACGAGCTGGCCGTTGTTGAGTACGCCGATCTTGTCGCCCATCGACATGGCTTCGATCTGATCGTGGGTCACGAAAAGGAAGGTTGCCCCGAGATTCATCTGAAGGTTCTTGAGCTCGGTGCGGAGCGCCTCGCGCAGCTTGGCGTCGAGGGCGGATAGAGGCTCGTCCATCAGAAAGACGCGCGGCTTGCGCACGATAGCCCGACCGATGGAAACGCGTTGCATCTCGCCACCCGATAGACGGTCCGTCTTGCGGTCGAGCAGATGCTCTATGCGGAGCGTCCTCGCGGCGCGGGCGACACGTTCTTTGATTTCGGCCGGTTCGACACGCCGGATGCGTGACTTAAGCGGGAATTCGAGGTTCTCGCGGACCGTGTAGCGCGGATAGAGCGAATATTGCTGCAGCACAAGCGCAACGTCGCGTTCGGCGGCCCCCCAGTCGGCGACATCCTCACCATCGATGAAGATCTGTCCGCTCGTCGGCTTTTCGAGCCCGGCAATCAGCCTAAGGGTCGTCGTCTTGCCGGCGCCCGTCTCGCCGAGCAGCACGAAAAACTCTCCGTCAGCAATTTCGAAACTGAGATCCTTCAGGGCAGTGTGGGCCCCGAAGGTCTTGGTGATGCCTTTGAGTTCGATATGCGCCATCAGAGCCTGATCCCGAAAGATGTGCCGGTCGAGCTGTCGAAGAAATGCGCCTGAGCCGGATTTATCCGAGCCCAGACGGCCTCGCCGGGCCTGGGTACGAAGCCACTTTTCGTCCTTGCCCGCAGCATCTGGGCGCCAACCTGCAGGTCTATGATGTCATGCGAGCCGAGCGGTTCGATGATATGGGCCTCGACGGGCACAAAGCCCTCACGTGCTTCTCTCGACACGAGAACCCCTTCAGGTCGCACGCCGAGCGTGAGGTTGCCGTTTTCGGCCCCAGCGGCGGTCAGCTCGGCCGTGAGACTGGACGGAAAATCGAAGGCGGTTGGAGCACCTCGGACCAGGACGCGCGCATGCCCAGCGTCCTCGGAAACCGTCACCTCAGTCATGTTCATGACCGGACTCCCGACGAATTGCGCGACAAACATGTTGGCAGGACGAGCGTAGACCTCATGGGGGGTGCCGACTTGCTGCAGCACACCTTCGTGCATGACGACAATACGATCGGCGAGGGACATGGCTTCGACCTGGTCATGGGTTACGTAGATCGTGGTCGAGCCCTGTTTGATGTGGAGCCGCTTGATTTCGGCGCGCATCTCTTCGCGGAGCTTCGCGTCAAGCGCGCCGATCGGCTCATCCATGAGCATCGCCTTGGGGCGCCGGACGAGTGCCCGGCCGATCGCCACGCGCTGCATGTCGCCGCCTGAAAGAGCCGACGGCCTTTTTGCGAGCAGGTGCGTGATCTGCAACGTTTTTGCAACCGCCTGAACCTCGCGCTCGATATCCGTACGGTTGCCACGCATGGCGCGGAGCGGGAAGGCGATATTCTCGAAGACTGTCATGTGCGGGTAGAGCGAGAAGGACTGGAACACAAAGGCGATGTCCCGGTGCGACGCCTTTATGTGCTGCACCGGCCGCCCGTCGATGAGGATGTCGCCTTCATCGATCGTTTCGAGCCCGGCGATCGCGCGCAGCGTCGTCGTCTTGCCGCAGCCGGACTGGCCAAGCAGAACAATGAACTCGTTGTCGGCGATGGCGAGATTGAGGTTCTTGATGACCTGAACGGCACCAAAGTGCTTCTCAATGCCGCGTAATTCAATCTGCGTCATGGATTCCTGCTCTCGTCAGTTTTCTGTTCCGGCGGGACCTTCGACGTGATCATGAAGGCGATCAGCCCGACTAACGTCATCGTCAATCCGTAGCGATGAAGGAACAGGTTCCATGGCTGGCAGAGCGCAATGATGCCGAATATCATCAGGAGCTGCGAGCCTGGCTCGAGATACTTCTGGTTTATGGCACGAAACGTCATTTGCGGATCGCTCCGAAACTCATGCCGCGCAGGAGATGGTTCCTGAGCAGGAAGGTGAAGATGGCGACCGGTAGCAGGAACAGGAAGGTACCTGCGGCAATGACGGTCCAATCCGGAAGGCCAGAGCCGACCTGGCTCGGGATGAAGGGCGGTGCCGTTTGCGCGCGCCGGTTCGTCATGATCAGCGCGAAAGCATACTCGTTCCACGCCGTGATGAAGCAAAAGACGGCGGTCGCGGCGATGCCCGTGGCGGCCTCTGGCAGCACGATCTTGAAGAAGGCCTCCAGGCGCGTGTAGCCGTCGACGAGTGCCGCTTCCTCATATTCCTTCGGAATCTCGTCGATGAAGCCTTTCATCAGCCAGACCGAGAAGGATAGATTGAAGGCGGTGTAGAGGATGATAAGACCCCAGTGGGTGTCGTTCAGCCCGACCGCCCGGTACATTAGGAACATGGGGATTGCCACGACCACGGGCGGCAGCATGCGTGTCGATAAAATGAAGAACAACAGGTCCGCTTCGCCCTTCATTTTGAACCGCGAGAAACCGTAGGCCGTGAAGGTGCCCATGCTGACGGCGAGCACCGTAGAGGTGATCGCGACGATCAGCGAATTCATGAAGCGGTTGGGATAGCCGGATAACTGCACGTCACCGCGTCCCGAGCGCACGACCTTTTCACCCCCGTCGAAGACCAGCCGTTCCCACCAGGGAGCGGCAGCATAGTCTTCCGGCTCCGGTGCTGCGCGCAGCTGAGAGCGCTTGGTGAAGAGCTTCACGAATGGCGAGATCTCCGGCTCGAAGATGACAGTCGGTGGGATGGTCGTCGCGAGGTTGCGCGGTTTGAAGGCCGTAGACGTGATCCAGTAGATCGGCGCGAGGAAGAGCAGCGTGATGACAAGTACGGCGGCGATAGCCACCCGGTTCAGCGCGCGCTCGGAGCGAGTTTGAACTGCCGCCATCTCAGCGCTCCTTCACCCTGTTGAGATACTTGACGTAGATGTTGGTGATCGCGAGCACCATGATCAGCACTATGTAGGCGAGTGCGCAGGACCGGCCGGTCTGCCATTCCTGAAACGCCATCTTGTAGAGGCGGATCGAGATCACTTCGGTGGTCGGCTGGCTTGTGAGGATGTAGGCGAGGTCGAAAGTCTTGAACGCCTCCATGGTGCGGAAGATGATCGCGATCATGAGTATCGGTGCCACGAGCGGCAGGGTGATGCGGAAGAAGGTGTAGAAAGGCCCCGCCCGATCGATGGCCGCGGCCTCGTAAAGATGCCGCGGTACGGCCGAGAGACCGGCGAGCGAGAGCAGCATCACGAAAGGCGACCACATCCAGATGTCGGTGATGGCGACAGCGTAGAGTGCCATGTCAGGATTCGCCAGCCACTCGAAAGAGCCGAGGCCGAGCGCGTAGTTGATGATGCCGAAGGATGGATCGTAGAGCAGCTTCCAGAAAAGCCCGACCACGGCCATCGACAGCATCATCGGCAGCAGAAGCAGTGTCGTGATCAGGCCCTTGAACGGAATCTCACGGTTGAGCAGCATCGCCGTGCCGAAACCGACGACAACCTGACCGGTAACCGACACGATCACGTATTTCGCCGTAATGGCGAAGTTCGCCCAGATGAAGGGGTCGTTTAGCAGTTCCCGGTAGTTCTGCAGGCCGACGAAGGTGGCCGGCGCGTTCGTCGAAGCACGAAAGTCGGTGAACGAATAGCCGAGCGAGTAGATCAACGGGAAGATGTTGAAGACGATCAGGAACAGGATCGTCGGAATAATGAAAAGATTGCGAATTTTGATGTCGCTCAAGCCCCGCGAAGCAGCGCGTGACTTCGAATCCAGCGATGTCATAACCACGGTGGCCAATGTGCTCCTCCTCCGAGAGCCCAACGCCGGGCGCACTTGCGCCATCCTGTTGCGGCATTGCCTGCGCGCGACGCCGCGTCCGCGCGAGTATCGTTCGGTGCCAAGTCGAAGAAGCGGGAGGGAGCCAGCCCCCTCCCGCGATGTCTTACCCGTTAGTGGCGGCCGTACTTCTTGAAGGTCGCGTTCCAGTCCTTGGCGAGAGCGTCGAGCGCCTCCTTTGCCGTGCCCTGGCCGGCCGTCACATAAGGATAGATGCGTTGGTTCATCTGGATCAGCAGTTCGGCATATTCGGGCGTGGCCCAGAAGTCCTTCACCTTGAACATCGTCTCATAGAAGGCCTTGTTGTAGGGCGTCGCGTTTTGGAACTCTTCCGACTCCAGCACCTTGGCGCTTGCCGTGTAACCGCCGAGTTCGGCCCAGCGCTTCTGCGTCTCGTCCTTGATGAACCACTCGAGGAATTTCATCGCCTCTTCCTTGTTTTCGGAATAGGAGACGATGGAAATGCCCTGGCCGCCGAGCGCGGCATACTGGTGGCCCTCCGGGCCGGCCGGGTTGGCGAAGAAGCCGGTGACCTTCGCGTTCGGGTTCGATGCTTCATTGACCAGCGCCGGGAAGAAGGCGAAGTAGTTCATGCTCATCGCTGCCAGGTTTTCGGTGATCGCCTGGTTGTTCTCGACGAAGAAGGACTTGGCCCAGCCAGGAGGGGTGAAACCGTAAAGCTCGCGGTAGGTTTCCAGAGCCTTGACGTTCTTCTCCGAGTTGATGATCCCGTCGACCTTGTAGGTGCTGTAGTCGCCGAGTTCTCCGCCGAAAGAGAAGATGGCGTTCTCTACACCCATTACGAGACCGTCATAGGAGTTGTCGGTGTAGATCGCGATGCCGTAGCGCTTCTGGTCCGGACGATGGAAGAACTCGGCGATATCGCGCAACTGCTTCCAATCCTTCGGCGGGGCGAGGTCATAGCCATACTTCGCCTTGAAGGCTTCCATCTCCTTCGGGTCCTCGAACCAATCCTTGCGGTAGGACCAACCGACCGCATCGCCCTCGGCCGGGATCGACCAGTACTTGCCGGAGTTCGCAGGATACTCCGAGTAGTACTTCACAGTGGCAGGAGCCATCACCTCGTTTAGCTTGTGCTTGTTGAAGAACTCGGTGAGGTCGACGTAGTGGCCGGCCTCCGATGCGGCGCCGATCCATTGTGAGTCGCCGACGACCATGTCATAGGCCGAGCCCTTGGCGTTGAATTCGGTGAAGGCCTTCGTCTGGAAATCCGCCCAAGGGGTCGTTTCGACGGTGATCTTCACGCCGGTCTCGGCCTCGTATTCGTTTACAAGCTCCTGGAGATAATTGGCCGGGTCCCATTCGGCCCAGAAAATCGTCAGTTCTTGCGACTGCGCGGATGTCCCGCAGGCAAACATAAAACTGATACCGGCCATCAGGCCGGCCACTGTCTTGCGCATAATATTTCCTCCCCTTTTTTGTACACGCCACCCGCCTTACCGCGGCGGTCCGTCTGTCAAATCCTCCTGATTGGCGCTTCCGCGGGCGGGTCCTCCTCGACCCCTCGTGCCTCGTGTCAGATCTCAAGCCTAACGGGCCGCAGCACCAATCTGGTATTACCAAAGCTAGCGAGCGTCAAGGTCCCTGCCTCGTTGTCTTTTGCTGCAGATCACCGCTTGCAAGGCCGCGATCATACCGTACTTAGCTTGGCATGCTTGCCGGCAGTTCAATTACGGAAGAGCTGTCAACGAGCCGCCATACATGCGTGTCAGTCAAATTGGTCAAACCAGTTTTCCGGAGGTGGGCCGAGAGTGGGCGTTGTCATCCCGTGGTTTGTGCCTCCCGGATCGCCGCCTCGACCAAGGCCGCCGCCGCCCATTCTGCAACGGACTGCGCGCGTTCGGCCGAGAGGCCCCAAATATCCTTGAGTACGACCAGCACCTCCACACCGAAAACCAGCGAGAGCGCCTGAGCGAGCTGCTCGCGGGCCTCAGTGGACACCCTGCCCTCGAGTGGTACGGTGACCTGTCGCAGGAGTTCGACGCGGTGGCCGCGCGTGAGCTGTGGTTCGTTACCAAGCGTGCCGGCCTGGCGCTGCGCCCACTGGTCGAGCGAGAGCTTCAGCGCCGCCTTGAAGGTCGCCTCGAATTCGTCGATGCGCGGCATGGCGGTCGCGAGCAGATCGGCAACGCGGATGAGCGCATCGGGCGCTTCGGAACGCCAGTCGAGGATCGGGCCGAGCGCCTCGTCCACCACCGCATGAACCAGCGCCGCCTGGCTCGGAAAGTAACGATAGGCCGTGGCGCGCGAAACTTCGGCGGCTTCCGCGACCTCACTTACCGAGGGCGTGATACCGGACTGCATCAGCCGTGTGGCGGTCTCCAGCATGAGTTTGCGTGTGCGGGCTCGGGGCCCGCGCTCGACGCGTACGGCGGATTCGTTCTGTTGACGTGAGACATCCATATCTTTATGATACGTACATCTCATAAATTTGCAAGAGCCGGCAAATCGGCCGGCATGAGGCGGCTTTTCAAGGCAGAGGAGGGCCAGAGCCGCCAGGGAGGAGAGATGAAACGCATCTACGTCGTCGGCACCGCCGACACGAAGGGGGAGGAACTCGCTTATCTTGCTTCCCGCATCGAGGCGGCGGGCGGCCGGCCTGTTCTGGTCGATGTCGGCACGCGTCGTCCCACCATCACGGTCGACATCTCCGCCGAAACCGTGGCCGCCGCGCATCCGGACGGTGCCGCCACGGTGCTTTCGGGCGAAGATCGGGGGACGGCGGTCGCGGCGATGGGCGAGGCCTTCGCGCGCTTTCTTCCCGAACGCGCAGACGTCGCCGGCGTCGTGGGCATCGGTGGTGGCGGCGGGACGTCGATCATCACCGCCGGCATGCGTGGGCTGCCGCTCGGGCTACCGAAGGTCATGGTCTCGACGCTCGCATCCGGCGACGTAGCACCTTATGTCGACGTCTCCGACATCATCATGATGCCGTCGGTCACCGATATGGCTGGGCTCAACCGTGTGAGCCGCGTGATCCTGCAAAACGCGGCCGAAGCGATTACCGCCATGGCTCACCGGCCGGCGAAGGAAACGGCCTCGAAGCCCGCTCTCGGCCTTACCATGTTCGGCGTGACGACGTCTTGTGTGACTGCCATCGTCGAGCGGCTCAAAGCCGACCATGACTGTATGGTCTTCCACGCCACAGGTACCGGCGGACGCACGATGGAGAAGCTTGCAGACAGCGGGCTTCTTTCGGGCGTGCTCGACATGACGACGACCGAGGTCTGCGATCTTCTCTTCGGCGGCGTGCTGCCGGCAACGGAGGATCGTTTCGGCGCAATTGCGCGCACCGAACTGCCCTATGTCGGCTCTGTCGGGGCATTGGATATGGTGAATTTCTGGGCGGCCGAGACGGTGCCGGAGCGTTATGCCGGTCGGCTCCTATACCGCCACAACCCGAACGTCACGCTCATGCGCACGTCGGCGGAGGAGTGCGCCGCCATCGGAAGGTGGATTGGCGCAAAGCTGAACCTCTGCAAAGGCCCGCTCCGGTTCCTGATCCCGGAGAGAGGCGTGTCGGCGCTCGATATCGAGGGCGGCGCCTTCTTCGATCCTGCGGCGGATGCGGCGCTCTTCGAGGCGCTGGAGGCCACCGTCGAAACAACCGACGCGCGCCGCATCGAACGGCTTCCGCTCCACATCAACGATCCGCAGTTCGCGGAGGCCGCAGTCGCCGCCTACCGAGATATCGCCAACCCCTGAAAGAGACGCCGATGCCAGCAATCCCCCGCAAGACCATTCTTGAAAAGTTCCATGGCATGATCGCCGCCGGCAAGCCGATCATCGGAGGCGGGGCCGGCACGGGGATTTCGGCCAAGGCCGAGGAGGCGGGCGGCATCGACCTCATCATCATCTATAACTCCGGCCGTTACCGAATGGCGGGCCGCGGCTCGGCGGCTGGTCTGCTCGCCTACGGAAACGCCAATGAGATCGTGAAGGAAATGGCATTGGAGGTGCTGCCGGTCGTGAAGGCGACACCGGTACTCGCCGGCGTCAATGGCACCGACCCATTCGTGTTCATGCCGCAGTTTCTTGCGGAATTGAAGGCTATGGGCTTTTCCGGCGTACAGAATTTCCCGACCATTGGCCTCTTCGACGGACGGATCCGGCAGAGCTTCGAGGAGACCGGCATGGGCTACGGTCTCGAGGTGGACATGATCGCCGAAGCCCACCGGCTCGACCTGCTGACGACGCCCTATGTCTTCAACGAGGAAGAAGCGATTGCGATGACCAAGGCCGGTGCAGACATCGTCGTCGCTCATATGGGCGTTACTACGGGAGGCGCGATCGGCGCCACGTCCGCGGTGTCGCTCGACGACTGCGTGAGCGAAATCGACGCGATAGCGGCGGCCGCACGCTCGGTACGGAAGGACGTCATCGTGCTTTGTCACGGGGGACCGATTTCGATGCCGGAGGATGCACGCTACATCCTGGATCGTTGCCCAGCCTGCAATGGCTTTTATGGCGCAAGTTCCATGGAACGCCTGCCGGCCGAGGTGGCGATCCGCAAGCAGACGGAAGACTTCAAGGCGCTTGCCATCAGCACGGTGGTTTGAAGCCAGCAAGATGCGGGAGGAGGCCGCGGCATGGCAAAGGATAAATATTTTCTCTACCCGAAGGATGTCGACAGCTTCGGCTTCGACTGGGGCCGCCTCGCACTGACGGTCGCGCCGGAGGTGAACGGGGCCGAGCGCTTCTCGGGTGGTGTGGTCGACTTGCCGAGCGGCGAGGGGCATGCGCGTCACAATCATCCGGGCGCGGAAGAGATCATCTTCGTCATCTCGGGCGAGGGCGAACAAATGGTGGAGGACGAGAACGGCAATCCGGTGACTGAGAAGGTCGGGCCCGGTTGCACAATCTATGTACCGGAGAGCCGGTTCCACTCGACGAAGAACACGGGATCCGGCCCGATGCAGCTCTTCGTGGTCTATTCGCCGGCCGGGCCCGAGCGTGCGCTTCGGGATCTGCCGGATTTCCGATTAATCCCGGCTGGCGCCTGAGGCGCGCGGCAACGGCTTTTAGGAGAAAACCCGTGAACATTAGTCCAAGCGAAGCGCGGGCGGTGGAACCGCCTTTCGATGCGGCTAAACTCGACAGGCTGATGGAGGAGGCGGGTATCGACGTGCTGCTCGCCACCTCCAAGCACAATACGCAGTACCTGCTCGGTGGCTACAAGTTCATCTTCTTCGCCGCAATGGATGCGATCGGCCACAGCCGTTATCTGCCGATCGTCGTTTATGAGAAGGGCTCACCCGACCACTCAGCCTATGTTGGCAACCGGATGGAGGGAGGTGAGCACCAGAACAACCCGTTCTGGACACCCGCCGTCCATACGGCGACCTGGGGTACGCTCGATGCGGCAGCGCTTGCCGTCGAGCACCTGAAGAAGATCGGTAAGGCGGGTGCTCGCATCGGCATCGAGCCGCCCTTTCTGCCGTCGGATGCGCGGGATCTGCTGGCTTCTCGCCTTGAAGTTGCGCGTTTCGTGGATGCGACGCACACGCTGGAGCGATTGCGGGCGATCAAGGCGCCGCAGGAACTGCAGAAGCTCAAGCTTGCGTCCGAACTGATCACTGATTCCATGCTTGCCACGATCGCGGCAGCACGGGAGGGGTCCACTAAGATCGAGATCATTGAGCGGCTCCGGCGAGAGGAGACCAATCGCGGCCTGCATTTCGAGTATTGCCTGCTGACCCTCGGCTCTAGTCACAACCGTGCGGCCTCGCCGCAGGCGTGGGCGAAGGGCGAGGTGCTTTCGATCGATTCCGGGGGCAATTATCACGGGTATATCGGGGACCTTTGCCGCATGGGCGTGCTCGGCGAACCCGATGCGGAGCTCGAGGATCTGTTAGCTGAAGTCGAGTCGATCCAGCAGGCGGCCTTCGCCAAGGTCAAGGCCGGCGCTCAAGCCAGTGAGATGATTACGGCGGCGGAAAAGATGCTGAAAAGCTCGCCCTCGGCCGCCTTTACCGACTTCTTCTGCCACGGCATGGGTCTCATCAGCCACGAAGCACCTTTCCTGATGACCAACCACCCGGTCGCCTACGAAGGCGTCGACGCGGATCGCCCCCTGGAGGCGGGCATGGTCATTTCCGTCGAGACGACGATGCTTCACCCGAAGCGCGGTTTCATCAAGCTCGAGGACACGCTCGCCGTCACGAAGGACGGATACGAGATGTTCGGCAACAGAGGGCGCGGCTGGAACCCCGGGCGCTATAGCAGCGGCGGCGAAAACTCCTGCGGGAAGACGGAGCCCGGCGCAGGATCGTGAGCCGGGCTCGCAGTCCATCAGTTGTGGTAGATCTCGGTGCCGAGAACCTTAAGGCACTCCCGCATGAAGGCGGCAAGGGCCGTCCAGCCCTTTGCCGATACCATCGTGCCGTCGACATAGGCCTCGGTGGGGGAGAGGTCGATATAGGTACCGCCAGCCAGCGTGACTTCCGGCTCGCATGCGCCGAGAGCGCCGACCTTCTTGCCGCGCACGACACCGTCGACGGCGATCAGAATTTGTACGCCGTGGCAGATCGTGAAGATCGGCTTCTGCTTTTCGTGGAAATGCCGCACGATGGCCTGCACGCGTTTGTCGGTGCGGATGTATTCCGGTCCGCGGCCGCCGGCGCAGTAGACGGCGTGATACTCGTCGAGTTGAGCTTCTGCTTCCGCGAACGTCTTGTTGATGACGACATTATGGCCGAGTTTCTCGGTGTAGGTCTGGTCGCCTTCGAAGTCGTGCAGGGACGTCCGCAGGATGTCGCCGGCCTTCTTGTCCGGGCAGACGATGTGGACCGTATGACCGACGGCCTCCATGGCCTGCTGGAACACGAAGATTTCGTATTCTTCGGTGAAATCACCGGTAAGCATGAGAATCCGCTTGCCTGGCATAGTTTTCTCCTCCTCGTCGTTGAAATCTCATTCGAAGGCCGGCAGAAGCCGGTCGCGCGAATGCTCGATGTGCAGTTGCATCGCCCTTGCAGCAGCGACCGCGTCGCCGGCGGCGAATGCGTCGAGCAGGGCCTGGTGTTCGTCGAGCGCCTCCTCGGTGACGCGCCAGTGAAACATGAGGCGGAAGATGTGAAAGTGTGCGTGCTGGAAACTCAGTATTTCCCGAATGAGTTCGTTGCCGGCGAGTTCCATGATGCGGTCGTGGAAAATCGCATCCTGACGGGCAAAGGTGGCATAGTGCACGCGTTCGTCCTGGCCATCACGCTTTGCCATGACGCCTGCGGCCTCCTGCAAGATCGCAAGCTTTTCATCGTCCATGGCGGTGGCCGCCTTTGCCGCGCCATCAGGCTCGAGCAGGAGGCGGAGCTGATAAAGCTCGTCAAACCGCCGGCGCGTTATTTGTGGCGCCGCGCGATAGCCGACAAGATGCTGCTTTACCACCAGGCCTTCGCCTTCCAACCGGCCAAGGGCCTCCCGGATTGGCGTGTGGGAAACGTTGAATTCCTTCACGAGGTTGTCGACCGTAATGCGCGCACCCGGCGGGATATTGAGCGACATCAGCCGGTTGAAGATCGCCTCGTAGACATCCTCCGCAAGGCTGTTCGCGCGCTGGATTTGGGTACTGCCCAGCGTTGCTGCGGTGAGCTTGGTCGAAGTCATGTCCATCCCGTCTTTCATGCCCTGATAGGTCCCGACTCGCTCCGACAATGCTTCGGGCCATGAACGATCCTATACGATATAGGATAGCCGCGAAAGTCCGGACAATGTCCCGGCCAGTTCTTGAAGTTTAGGATCTCGCGCTGCCGGTGGGCGGTCGCCGGTTCGATCCCTTGGTCCGAACGCGCCTATCGCGGCGTTGCCATGCGTAAAGTGAAATGCTTCCATAAGCTGCATGAGTCTTGCTCATGGAGCTTTCGATGTCTTCAGACGAAGTTGACCTTAATCTTCTTCGCGTCTTCGACGTGTTGATGCAGGAACGAAGTGTCACGGGCGCCGCCGCCCATTTGGGGCGGACCCAGTCTGCCGTCAGCCACTCTCTCGCCAAGCTGCGCACACTTTTCAAGGACGAATTGTTTACACGAGATGGCGGCATCATGAGACCCACGCCGCGAGCACTCGAGCTGGCGACGGATTTGTCTGATGCGCTGGCGAAAATTCGCGCGTCGATCGGGCGCTACAAGGTTTTTGATCCCACAACGACCGAGCGAAAGTTTCGTGTAGGCCTCACTGACTATCATGCGATGATATTCATTCCGCCGTTGATTAAGGAATTCTCCGAGCAGGCGCCGCATGCCACGCTCAACGTGATTCCCGCGAACCGGGTCGAGGCGGAAAGCGCCGACTACTTTCGGCAGGTAGACTGCACGTTGACGGGCGCAAATCTCAAAGATGATCCCAGCCTAGTCAAGGTGGAGCTTGGGCAGGACAGGTTGCTTTGCGCTGTGTGGAGCGGTAGCCAAATTGCACGGAGTCCGCTGAGCCTCGAGACTTATCTATCGGCTTCGCATCTCCAGATTTCGGCAGATGGTCTGGCTGAGGGCTTGGCTGATGCCGCGCTGAGAGATCGCGGTCTCAGGCGAAAGGTCGTGGCCACCATCTCAAACTACTTGGTTATGCCGTGGGTCCTGAGGGGAACCGAGCTCATCACTCATTGCGGCGACGGAATTCTTCAAATGTTTGATGAAACAAGCGAGGTGACACTTCTCTCGCCGCCAATCCCCATTTCATCCGTAAGCGCAAACCTCGTCCTCCATCGGCAGATGGCCGCTGATCCGGGAGCCCTTTGGCTGCGGCGGCTGATAACCGAACTCTACCACGCCGCTCAAATAAAGAAGAACGAAGTAATACTCGCGAACAAGCTCATGACGTGAGCCGTGCCGGCTTCGGCACTACTCAAGTACGATCTCCAATAAAACCGGCAACTCTGATTGCGAGTCCCGACTGACCGAAAACACGGGTCGGCGACGGCGGTAACGCTATGAACGATATTCATAATCCGGATGAAGACAATCAATTTGACAAATTAACGCCTTAGGGGCGACCCTCTTTTTGCAATATAAAAAAGGGGATCCTTCCATGCGCAAGATTATGACTGGAGTTCTCGGGGCGGCGTTTGCCGCTTATGCATCCACCGTCTGGGCAGGGACGTTGGACAACGTAAAGGCAAAAGGAATTCTCACCTGCGGGACAAATCCGGCAACGGCGGGCTTCAGCGTCCCTGACAACGATGGGAAGTGGACCGGGTTCGTGGTCGATTACTGCCGTGCTGTGGCTGCCGGCGTCCTCGGCGATGCGACCAAGGTCAAGTTCATCCCCCTCAATGCAAAGGATCGCTTCACCGCACTCCAGTCCGGCGAGATCGACATTCTGGCCCACAACGCCACCTGGACTTCCTCGCGCGATACCTCGCTCGGGATCATTTTCGCCGGCACATATTTCTATGACGGCCAGGGCTTCATGGTGCGCAAGTCGGAGAACATTAAATCGGCGAAGGACCTGGACGGCGCATCGATCTGCGTTTCGCAGGGAACCACCACAGAGCTGAACCTCGCAGACTACTTCCGTTCCAACGGCATGACCTTCAGCGCTGTCGGTTTCGCCGATGAGGAGGCTGTCATCAAGGCCTATGAGGAGGGGCGGTGCGACGTCTTCTCCGCCGACACGTCCAGTTTGAACGCTGCGCGTATCCGCATGGCCAATGCCGATGACAGTGTCGTTCTCCCCGAGATCATTTCGAAGGAGCCTCTCGGACCCGCTGTGCGCCAAGGTGACGATCAGTGGCTGAACATCGCAAAGTGGACTCTCAATGTCATGCTCGCCGCAGAGGAGTTCGGCGTCACCTCGAAGAATGTCGACGAGATGAAAAACTCCGACAATCCGAACATCCGACGCCTGCTGGGCGTCGAAGGCAGCTTCGGCAAGGATGTAGGGCTCGGCGAAACGTGGTCGCAGGACATCATCAAGCAGGTCGGCAATTATTCGGAAATCTTCGAACGTTCGATCGGCAAGGATTCTCCGCTGAAGATCGAGCGGGGCGTTAACGCTCTCTGGAACGCAGGCGGTCTTCAATACGCGCCCCCCATCCGTTGATGAGCAACGGAAGGCCGCCGCGTAGAGCGGCGGCCTTTCGGTCAAGTTGGGAGGCACGAATGGTTGACATCTCTCAGCCTGCGCATCTGAGCAGGGCTTTCTCGATCTATGACAAGAAGTTTCGCGCAATCGCCTATCAAGCGGGGTTGGCTGTAAGTCTGGCTGTCATCGTTACAGGAATCGCGACCCAAACCGTCTCCAACATGAGACAGCGCGGCATTCCCCTGACGTTTGACTTCTGGAACCAAACGGCTGGCTTCCAGATAAATCAGACCCTCATCCCTTATGACACCCTTTCCAGTTATGGCCAGGCGTTCTGGGTTGGGGTCGCGAACACACTTCTTGTCAGCGCTTTCGGCATCGTGCTTGCCACGGTCATCGGATTCCTGATCGGCATTTCGCGGCTCTCCAATAATTGGATAGTAGCCAAGGTGGCGACTTCATACGTGGAGGTCATCAGGAACATCCCGCTGCTGCTCCAGCTTCTGTTCTGGTACAACGCGGTGCTTAAGCCGCTGCCCGCGCCGAAGGCTTCTATCGCCCTTCCTGGGGGGATCTACCTCAACAACCGTGGGATCATCCTGCCTGCTGTCGAGTTTCATGCAGGCGCCGGCTTGGTGGCCATCGCGATCGTTGCAGCAGTCGCATTCGCGACAGCATTCAGCGCTTATGCAAGCGGCTATCAAAAACGGACCGGCAAGCAGCTTCCGGTCTTGGTCGTCAACCTGCTCCTGCTCACAGGACTACCGTTGGCGGCTTATGTCGCCGCGGGAAACCCATGGTCTTTCACATATCCGGAACTCAGGGGCTTCAACTTCCGTGGCGGCCAGCAAATCTACCCTGAGTTCGCGGCCCTCCTCATCGGCCTCTCCGTCTACACGGCGTCGTTTATCGCGGAAATCGTTCGCGGGGGCGTACAGGCGGTTTCCAAGGGGCAGACCGAAGCGGCCCACGCCCTCGGGCTCCCGCAAGGCAAGACGTTGCGCCTCGTTGTGGTGCCTCAAGCGTTCCGGATCATCATTCCGCCTCTGACCAGCCAATACCTGAACTTGATCAAGAACTCCTCGCTTGCTGTTTTCATTGGATATCCTGACCTCGTGCAGGTCTTCGCGGGATCGGTACTTAACCAGACAGGTGCCGCGGTCCAGGTCATGGCCATAACCTTTGCCGTATATCTGGTCATCTCCCTGATCACGTCAGCAGCGATGAACGCCTTTAACCTGCGCTTCGCGCTCGTGGAGAGATAAATGACCACAACCCTTCCCGTCGCGGCGGCTTTCCATCACGAGTATATCCCAGCCAGCCCGCCACCGGCGGATATCCGGCCTAGCCCCCTCACCTGGGCGCGAAAGAACCTGTTCTCAAGCCCGTTCTCATGCCTTTTGACTGTATGCTTCACCGGATTGGCGGTGTGGCTCGTCTCTCAGTTCCTGAGTTTCGCGTTGATCAATGCCGTCTGGAGCGGTGATAGCGAGCTCTGTCGCGCGAATCCCGATGGTGCATGTTGGTCATTCATTCGTGCCAAGCTGAACTACCTCCAGTACGGAGCCTATCCTGTGACGGAACGCTGGCGCGTCGACCTGACACAGGTAATCGGGGCCATTTTGATCGCTTGGCTTCTTTGGCGGAACGCTCCGCGTCGGAACACGGCCGCGCTCCTATTCTTCGGAGTGTATCCCATTGTTGGATTCGCTCTGCTTCGCGGCGTCGAAGCGATCGGCCTGCCTGTCATCGACACCACGCTCTGGGGCGGGATGATGATCACGCTCTTGATGTCGGTCGTGGGGATTGTGTTTTCACTGCCGCTGGGTGTCGTCCTGGCCCTCGGCCGACGCTCCGAGCTACCGATCGTCAAGGCTGTCTGCGTCTTCTACATCGAGGTTGTGCGCGGTGTGCCTTTCATCACCGTTCTCTTCATGGCGAACTTCATGATGCCTCTATTTGTGCCGGAGGCGCTCACACCCGATAGGCTGCTGCGGCCGATGATCGGAACCGCCCTCTTCTCAGCGGCATACATGGCAGAAGTCGTACGCGCCGGATTGCAAGCAATCCCGAAGGGACAATACGAAGGCGCCCAGGCTCTTGGGCTCGGGTACTTCACGATGATGAGGCTAATCATCCTGCCTCAGGCCTTGACCATCGTCATCCCCGGCATCGTTTCGACATTCATCGGCCTGTTCAAGGATACGACGCTGGTGGCGATCGTCGGCATCGCAGACTTCCTGCGCGCGGTCGAAGCAGCCCGCATCGATCCGAATTGGGCCGGACCAACGATCTCCTCCACCGGCTACCTCTTCGCCGCGATTGTCTATTGGTTCTTCTGCTTCGGAATGTCCCGATACTCGCAGTCCGTGGAACGTCACCTCGCGCGCGGTCATTAAATCAAAGGAGATGTTGATGCTCAGCAAACCAAAGCCGGCAGCTTCTGTGTCGGGCATTCCGAAATCAAAAGCGCTCGATCGGAGCGTGCACAGCAGTTTTTGCGACAAATCTTGAAGTGACTTGTCCCGATCTTTCCTGCCAGCGCGCTGGTTTGCGCAACAATAATTTCTAGGAATCTGAACCAATGACATACTCACAGCCGGGGGTGCCGGCGGCCAGGAAACTGGGCGCGGAGGAGTTTGATTTTGGCGTTGTTCACGATCGCAGCCAATTTGGATCTGCGAAATGGGCCAATCAATGGGATGAGTTCTCCCCTCGTGTCGAGGGCGAAGGGCTGATGTCCCTCTGGACGGCTGACATGGACTTCCGGGCGCCGGAGCCAGTGATCGCGCGCCTGCGGGAGGCTGTCAATCATGGTATCTACGGCTATACGAAGCGCGATCCGCATCACTATGAAATCGTCAAATCATGGTTCGAGCGTCGCCACAACTGGCACATGGACTTGGCGACCCTGCTTCCTGCCCCTGCCATTATGCCTTCGGTCGCGGCTATACTGCGGACCTTCACGCGGCCAGGAGACGGCGTCATCGTACAGGCGCCAGTCTATTCGCCATACTTTCAAGTCGTCCGCGACAACAATAGGACGCTGCTGATCAACCGCTTGAGGCTTGTTGAGGGTGGCTACGAGCTCGACCTGGATGACTTCGAGCGTCTCGCTGCAAACGGGGCGCGCGCCTTCTTGTTGTGCAACCCGCACAACCCGGCTGGGAAAGCCTGGACGCGCGAGGACCTCGAGAGCTTGGATTCGCTGTGCGAGCGCTACGGCATTCTGGTCATCTCCGACGACATTCACTGCGACATTCGCCTAAACGACCGTCCACACGTCGTATTTTCGTCGATCAGTGAGGCCGCGGCGGCGAAGTCCTTCATCTGCACAGCCCCCACGAAAACCTTTAACTTGGCCGGTGTGCCTTCGGCCACGCTTTCGATCGCTGACTCGAAACGCCGGGAGGAATTGTTCCGGGTTATGCAAGCTTCGTTCATGGTGAACGCCAATTTCTTTGGGCGCATAGCTCTGGAGGTTGCTTACAGCTCGGGCGATCAGTGGTTGGACCACCTGACACCCTATATTCGCGACAACGTCGATCTTGTATTGAGCCGGGCCGCAGAGTCACTTCCGGGGATCTCCCCTATACGACCAGACGCCTCGTTTTTGGTCTGGCTAGACGCACGGGAAGTGGACGCAAGGGTTGGAGGCGTACATCGCTTCTTCGTCGAACGAGCCGGCGTCAACTTATACGATGGGCGCGTCTATGGGCCTGGGGGAGAGGGCTTCATTCGGCTCAACGTCGGTTGCCCGCGTTCGGTCCTCGAGGAAGCTTTGGCACGCATGGCGAGCGCCCTTTCATCGCTTTAATGCATGTCGCCCAAAAGTGTGTAGCGGTTTTTGGGCCAACGACATGCATAAAAACAAGGACCTAAAGCGCGGCGCACGAATACGTTTAATCGCGACGCGCTTTGGCCTTTGTCCGTCATGCCGTTTCAGCGGCAGCAGAATATTTCTGTGAGATGACTGCGCACACCATCAACTGGATCTGGTGGAAAAGCATCAACGGCAGGACGATCGCTCCGATCGACTGCCCGGCGAAGATGACGCCTGCCATCGGTACGCCACTGGCAAGGCTCTTCTTCGATCCACAAAACGTGATGGTGATCTGGTCTGGCCTGTTGAAGCCCATGAGGCGGCTGCCGCGCATGGTGAAGGTCAGCACAAAGCCGAGCAGTAGCATGTCAAGCCCGACAACGACGGCGATATCTCTCGGAGAGAAGGTTTGCCACAATCCCTCGACGACCGCCTTGCTGAAGGCGAGGTAGACAACCATCAGGATGGAACCTCTGTCGACAGGAGTAAGAATCTTCTTCTTCGAGCGTACCCAGTTTCCAATCCACGGTTGTAGGATCTGCCCGACGACAAATGGCGCGAGCAACTGCAGCAGGATCTTTTCCATGACATCCCAGGAGAGCCTGCCATGGCCACCGACAGAAAAGAGCACGCCGACGAGAAGAGGCGTCAGGAACATGCCGAGTATATTGGAGGCGGAGGCTGAGCAGATGGCAGCCGGAACATTCCCGCCGGCTATTGACGTAAATGCAATCGATGACTGCACGGTGGACGGCAGGACGCACAGGAAGAGAATACCGAGATAAAGCGGTTGCGGCAGGAGCGAATGGGGAACGAGGCCCAACGCTAGGCCAAGCAGTGGGAAAACAGCGAATGTCGTGAGCAGAATGACGAGGTGCAGGCGCCAATGCAGGATGCCGGCAATGACAACATCGGTGGACATCCGCGCGCCATGCAGAAAGAAGAGAAGCGCAATGGCGAGACTTGTGGCGACGCCGAAATAATCCGCAAAACTGCCGCTTGCCGGAAGCAGCGAGGCAAGGACGACGCTACAGACGAGCAGGATTGTGAAAGTGTCGGGCAAAAAGCGGCGCACGGTGCTTCCCTGAAGGTTAAATGGCTTCTGTAACCAGCTTGATGTTGAAGAAGTTGTCCATCGCCTCGGTTCCGCCTTCGGACCCGTAGCCCGAGTCCTTTATGCCGCCAAAGGGAAGCTCCGGCAGCGCCAGCCCATGGTGATTGATTGAGATCATTCCGCTCTGAATATCGCGGCTCAGTGCGGCACTCGTTTTCCCGGATGTCGTATAAGCATACGCTGCCAAGCCATAAGGGAGGCGGTTCGCTTCCGCAATGGCGGCTTCATAGGTCGAAAAAGGGCTTATCACAGCGATTGGGCCGAAGGGCTCCTCGTTCAATATCCGGGCACTCAGCGGCACATCTGTGAGAACCGTGGGTTTGTAGAAATTTCCGCGGTTGCCGATGCGCTCGCCGCCCGTCGCAATCTTTCCGCCCCACGAGACGGCATCAGCCACCAATGATTCCATAGCTTCGAGCCGTCTGCCGTTCGCAAGCGGGCCCATGGTCGTGCCCGAATCCAGTCCATTGCCCACCTTGACGGCCTCTGCAGCCTTGACGAAGCAGTCGAGAAACCTCGCGTAGATCCTCTCCTGTATGAGGAAGCGGGTTGGGGCAACGCAGACTTGGCCCGCATTGCGGAATTTTGCTCCGGCCAGGATCCGGACTGCGAGATCGACGTCGGCATCGTCGAACACGATCGCAGGTGCGTGACCGCCAAGTTCCATCGTCACCCGCTTCATATGAGCACCGGCGAGAGCCGCAAGCTGTTTGCCAACAGCCGTCGAGCCCGTGAAGGAGATCTTGCGGATGACCGGATGGGGAATGAGGTGGTTGGAGATGTCGGCGGGGGTGCCGAATACCAGATTGAGCGCGCCGGCTGCCAAATCGGCGTCCGCGAATGCGCGAACAAGTTCGGCACAACTCGCCGGTGTCTCCTCTGGTCCCTTCAGAATGACGGAACAACCGGCCGCAAGACCGGCCGCTACCTTGCGCACGGCCTGGTTCAATGGAAAGTTCCAGGGGCTGAAGGCGGCGACCGGACCGACGGGCTCCCTGACGACGATCTGCCGAACATTGACGAACCGCGAAGGGACAACCCGCCCGTATGCCCGCCGCGCCTCCTCGGCAAACCAGTCGATCATGTCGGCCGCCGCCAGAGTCTCCGCTGTCGACTCCGCGAGCGGCTTTCCCTGTTCGAGAGTCATGATCGTCGCGATCTTCTCAACCCGTTCGCGCAGTAGCTGGGCAGCCTTGTGCAACAGCCCAGCGCGCTCGAATGCGCTGAACCGAGACCAGGCCGTGAACCCGGTTGCGGCAGTTGCAAGAGCTTCGTCAAGATTATCCCGCCCGGCGTTTGCCACGGTTCCAATGAGCTCGTCGGTGGCAGGATTGAGGATTGGAAGGCGCTCTTTCGATCCATCTCGCCAAATGCCGCCGATATAGAGTCGAGTTTGCGGATAGTCGGACATCACGGTTCTCCGATGTTCTGAAAATCAGTACCCCAGGGCGCAACCATCCTTGCGATGATCTGACGCGCCGAGCAGAGTTCCGTGTTGATGATCGATCCAGACCGCCTGTGCTCCGCCGATAGCCCATTTCGGTGGGATCACCTTAAAGCCTCGGCTCTCGAGGTTTTCGCCGATCGCACTTCGAATTGCTTCCTCGGCTTCGATCGTCGCGGTGCCGGGGAGGGGGAACAGACGAGGAAGCTCGATCGCCGATTGCATATCCATGCCATAGTCGAACAGCTTCGACAGAAAGTGCGCATGTCCCATGGCTTGATAGTGGCCGCCCATCACGCCGAATGAGAGGGCCGCTTTACCGTTTCGCGTGACCATTCCTGGAATGATCGTGTGCATCGGCCGCTTGCGCGGGCCAATCGCGTTCGGATGCCCCTCCGTCAGCACGAAACTCTGGCCGCGGTTGTGGAACAACACGCCCGATTTCGGGGCCATGAGGCCGCTGCCGTAGGGGTGGAAAATGGAATTGATGAAGCTGACGGCATTGCGATCTTTGTCGACCACCGAGATGTAGACCGTGTCCGAATGCTCGACACCATCGATGAAACCGCTGGCGTCGCAAGCCTGGTCCAGGTTGATCTTCGAGGCAAGCTCGTCGGCGAGCTCGTCCGACAAAAGAAAATCGATCGGCACGTTTGATATTGCCGCGTCCGCCAGCCAGCGTTCGCGCGCAGCATAGGCAAGTCGGGTCGCCTCGACTTCGATGTGCAGGTTGTCGGCATTTAGGGGATGACCCGACGGGGTGAAACGTTCGAGAATCTTGAGGATCATAAGAGCAATGATGCCTTGCCCATTGGGCGGGCATTCATGAACCGTCCATCCACGATAGGTTGCACTGATGGGAGCAACGTATTCTCCAGCGGCGGAGGCGAAATCCTCCTTGGTGTGCAGGCCGCCGAGCGCCTGGAGGTAAGAGACCATGTCTTCTGCGACATCACCCCGATAAAATGCGTCCCGGCCGTGCTTGCCGATGGCCGACAAAGTTTCCGCAAGCTCCGGCTGACGCTGAACAGACCCAACTGCGGGAGCTTCATCGTTGTCGAGGAATATGCGGCGCGTCGACGAATTGAGGGCGAGCATCGCGCGCTGATGCGAAATGTCGGCGGCAACGCGCGGTGTGATGGCGTAACCGTCCCGCGCAAGGGCGATCGCCGGTGCCACGATGTCGGCCATGGACATGCGCCCATGATCTGCGACCAGCCGCGTCCAGGCATCGACGGCGCCTGGAATAGTCACCGCGTGAGGCGAAGACCGCGCGATCTCGGAAATTCCCTGGTCCTTGAACCACTTGAAGTCGGCAGCTGCGGGCGTGCGACCCGACCCGTTATAGGCGATCACTTGGTCGCTTCCGTTGGGTGCCAGCAACGCGAAGCAATCGCCGCCGATACCTGTGGAGCCGGCCTCGACCACGCACTGGACCGCACAGGCCGCCACCGCGGCATCGATGGCCTTGCCGCCGCTCTTCAGGATGTCGATAGCGGTCAAGGTTGCCATGGGATGTGAGGTTGCGGCCATGCCGCTGCGGCCAACGGCAACCGAGCGCCCGGGATGTTCGAAGTTCCGCATGGTATCGTCCTTATCAATAGAGATTGTTGGCGCGCGCCCAGGTATATGTGTCATCGAGCGCCTTTTCCGAGCGGTCGAACATGTCGTTGATCTGCGCTTCCGTGATGATCAGTGGCGGGCAGAGAGAGTAGTTGTCACCCATGGCGCGCGTGACGACACCGTGCGCTTGTGCTCGCTTGCCGGCATGTATCGCGACGCCGTTCGCCGGATTGAAGGGTTCCTTGGTCTCCTTGTTGCGAACAAGCTCAAGCGTACCGATCAAGCCGCGTCCACGCGCGTTTCCGACGAGCGGATGTTCTGCGAGCGCGCGGAGTCTTCGTTGGAAGAGCGGCGCGACATTCTGGACGTGCCCTACGATGTCTCTCTCCTCGTAGATTTTCAGGGTCTCGAGGGCCACTGCAGTGGCGACCGGGTGCCCGCTATAGGTAAAGCCGTGCCCGAAGGTGCCGATCTTCTCGCTCTCGGCGACGATTGCGGCGTGGACTTTCTCGTTGATCATCAGCGCGGAAATCGGCTGGTACGCCGCCGACAACTGCTTGGCCATGGAAATCATGTCGGGCTGCATGCCGAAGCTCTCGGAGCCGAACATCGTGCCGAGCCGGCCGAAACCGCAGATCACCTCATCCGCGATCAGCAGGATATCGTACTTCCTGAGTACAGCCTGGATCTTGTCGTAATAGGTGGGTGGGGGAACGATGCAGCCACCCGACGCCATCAATGGCTCGGCGAAGAAGGCGCCGATCGTGTCCGGTCCCGCGGCAAGTATCAGATCTTCAAGCGAAGCAGCGCAACGCGTCGCGAATTCTTCCTCGGTCTCGCCGGAAAGACCATAGCGATAATATTCAGGACAATCGGTATGAAGCACCCCGTCGATCGGCAGATCGAAATCGCGATGGTTGTTCGGCAATCCGGTGAGACTTGCAGAGGCAATCGTCACCCCATGATAGGCGCGCCAACGGGAGATGACTTTCTTCTTTTCCGGCTTGCCGATGGCATTGTGGTAGTACCAGACGAGTTTCAGAGCCGTGTCGTTGGCCTCTGAACCCGAATTGGCAAAGAACACTTTCGACATCGGGACCGGAGCAAGGCGGATCAGCTGTTCGGCAAGTTCGATTGCCGTCTCATGCGATTTGCCGCCAAAGCTGTGATAAAACGGCAATTCCTGCATTTGCCGCATGGCAGCGTCGACGAGCCGTTGCTCGCTAAAGCCAAGCGAAGCGCAAAACAGTCCACCGAGTCCCTCGATATATTTGTTGCCGTCGCTGTCGATGATGTAGATCCCCTCTCCTTTGGAAATCACGAGCGGACCGTCCTGCAAATGCTGTGACGCATTCGTATAGGGATGAAGGACAAACGCCGCGTCGCGCGCTTCCAGAGAATTGGGAAGAATGGTCACGATAGCTCTCCAGTGGTGATCACTGCATGTCTCCTCAAATCGACGGGATTTAAGGACAAAGACATGCAGCAGTTCAAAGT
>NZ_LUAV01000002.1:145831-447054 GCF_002078505.1 Ensifer aridi
CGCGCGGCGCTGTAGGCGTGTTGAAAAATTCGCAGCAGTTCCATGCAGCCGCCGAACTTTTCGAGCGTCCGACGGCTGTCGTTTCTTGTGGGTAGAAGGTAGGCTACCGGTCGATTATTCGAGGCCGATCTTCATCCACTTTTTCGCAAGCTTGTTGATTGTGCCATCAGACTTCGCCGCGCGGATCGCCTCATCAAACATAGCCTTGAGTTCGGTATCGTCCTTGCGAAGGCCGGCAGCGATACCTTGGCCGAATACTCCGCCGGTGAAGGTCGGCCCGGCAATGGTGTAGTCTTTGAAGTCCTCCTTCGACAGCGTCGCGGTGAGCGATGTCGTCTGCGCTACGACGGCGTCGATGCGACCCGCCTGCAGATCGAGGTCGTGTTGCTCGACGGTCTTATATTCGCGCGGATCGACGACATCCTTGAAATAAGTGTCGAGGAAGGCGACGTTTGCCGTGGAGACCTGAGCGCCAACAGCCTTGCCGTTCAGGGCGTCCCGAAGAGGCTGCAATTCCTGCTCGACCTTCGCTTTGTCGCCCGCAAGATCGATGGTCGTTCCGGTGCCAGGGAGATTTGCGAGCGGGCCCGACTTTTCAACCATGAACGCTGCCGCGGTTGGAGCATAGGGTTCGCTGAAGGAGATGACGGCAAGGCGCTTCTCAGTGACGATCATCGACGCCATGATGACATCGAACTTCTTGGCGGTCAGCGACGGGATGAGTCCGTCCCAGTCCTGCGCGACAATGTTGCATTTGATCTTCATGCGGCCGCAAAGATCATTGGCGAGATCGATTTCGAAGCCGGCAAGCTTCCCGTCGGGTCCTGTGAAATTCCAGGGCTCGTAGGCGCCTTCAGTGGCAATGGTGATTTCGGTTGGCTTGCCCTGCGCGTGGACGCTACTCGCAGCGAAGGCGCCAAGAATCATGCTGGCGAGTGCAAGTTCGATTTTCCTCATTTTCATTCCCCTTTTTGGTTTGGCGCTCATTGTTGAGCGGCTTGCTTATGATCAGCGTGATGCCTCGATCTGCCGGGAAGCGCGGATCCTCATCGCCTCTGCGGCCAGGCAGAGGATTTCGAATAAAACCTGAGCGGCGATCTGCGCCGTATTCGTTGTCGGATCGTATTGAGGCGCGACCTCGACGACGTCGCCGCCGATGATGTCGAGACCTGAAAGACCGCGAAGGATGCCGAGCGCCTGGGTGGAGGTGAGCCCTCCCACCTCGGGTGTGCCGGTCCCTGACGCAAATGCCGGGTCCAGGGCATCCACGTCGAAGCTGACGTAGGTCGGGCCGTCGCCCGCCACCGCGCGAGCCTTTTCGATCACCTTTTTGATGCCGAGTTCCTCAACCTCCTCGGCGTGAATGACGGTCATTCCAGAGGCGTAGGAAAACTCCCAGAGATACTCGGAATTGCCACGGATACCGATCTGGATCGTCCGGCGGGGATCCAGCACGCCGTCGAGCACGGCTTGCCGGAACGGACCGCCATGATGAAACTTGCAGCCCTCAAACGAGCCGCTCGTATCGCAATGGGCATCGATGTGGATCATGCCGACTGGCCGATCGCGGCCGACGGCGCGAAGCAGCGGCAGTCCTATTGAGTGATCACCGCCGACCGAGAGCGGCACAACGCCAGCGTCGATCAGGGCACGAACATACCGCTCTATATCCTCGTGCGAACTAACGAGATCGAAACGGCTGCGGAAGGGCACGTCGCCCACATCCGCGACGCAGACATGCGCGGTGGGGACCGCACGCAACACGTGATCAAAGGGCCCTACTCTCTCGACGTTGCGAACGGCGCGAGGACCGAAGCGTGCACCGGGGCGGTTCGTCACACCCAGATCCAGCGGGATGCCGAGAAGAGCTACATCGATATCTGTAAAGCCGGGCGCAGCATCTTGCCGAAGAGGGGCTTTCAGCAACGTCGGAACGCCGCAATAGGGGGCCTGGCGGCTATCGCCTTCGCCGAAGATCTGGTCTGCGACCTTGCGAAACTCGGGGTCGAAAATGTCAGCCCCGGACGCGTTCGCATACCGGGCACGGAGTTCCTCAAGGCTCAAGATCTCAGGCATGCAAGGTCCTCCATCCGCCCTTTATCCCCCTGGGTCTTGCCGATTCCGCTTTTCGACAGAATGCCATTGATGCTGTGGGCAACGTTGTATACATATCTGTATGCCACTTGATCTGGCAAGAGGAAAAACGATATCTTTCTTCGCAGTAGTCCGGCTCTTGCGGCCGCGGACTATGAAAGGGGACTGGTTTGACACTCACCAAAAACGAGCCGCGCGCTTCGCTGCGTGAAACGACATATGCTCGACTGAAGGATCTGATCCTCACCGGACAGCTGCGGCCCTCCGAGCGACTCTCCGAAAACGCTCTCGCAAAGAGGCTCGGAGTGAGCCGCACTCCGCTCCGCGAAGCGTTGATGAAGCTTGAAGAGGAAGGCCTGGTCGTCGGCCAAAGAAACCTCGGCTACACGGTCTCGGACTTGGACATCACCGCCTTCTGCAACCTCTTGGTTGTCCGCGAGGCGCTCGATGTGTGCGCGGCCCGGCTCGCCTGCGTCACGGCGACGGAAGAAGATCTCGACAGGCTTCGCGGCGTCATCTCGCAGATGGTCGAACTCAAGGAAAGTGCCGATGACACTCCTTCCGATGCGGCGCGAAACCTTGATCTCGGTCTTTACATCCACCGGGTCATTCTGGAGGCGGCGCGCAATGATGCGCTCACTCGGCTAAGCGAGCAGGTGTATCAGCAGCTGCGGCTGGCGCTCTGGCTCGAAGTTCTGTGGGTGGATCTCGAACACACCGATTTGGATGAGCACCGGGCCATTGCCGATGCCATCTGCGCGCGCGACCCGGAGGCGGCCGAGGCGGCTGCGCGAGCGCATGTTCAGAGCTCACTAAAGAACATGTCGAAACTGCAGCGCATTTGGGCGCACCGACGGGCCGCGGATTAACTCGCCGGGCGCAGAGAGGCCGGATACGCATGGAACTCATTGACAGGTATTTGGTGCTCGTCGGCTTTGGCGAGACCGGTTGGGGGCCATTGCTTCTTAGCGCATCGGCCATGACCCTCGGGGTCTCGATCTGCGGCTTCCTGGCGGGTACGGTGATTGGATCAGTCGTCACGTTCATGAAGTTGTCGCGCTACATGGTGCTCCGCTGGCTAGCGGACGGTTACACGACCATCCTGCGCGGTGTGCCGGATCTTCTCGTCATCTACCTGTTCTATTTTGGCGGGAGCGCATTTCTGGGGTATCTCGGCGGCCTCTTTGGCTATCAAGGCTTCATTGGCATGCCGGCTTTCCTCACCGGCACGTTGGCGCTCGGCGTTGTTTCCGCCGCATATCAATCCGAAGTGTTTCGTGGCGCTTTCAAGTCCGTTGCCAGCGGCGAGCTCGAGGCGGCGAGTGCTGTCGGAATGCGGCCCTGGCCGAAGTTTCGCCGCATCGTCGCCCCCCTGGTTCTGCGCTACGCTATCCCCGGATTGGGCAATACCTGGCAACTCGTGCTGAAGGAGTCGGCGCTGATTTCCGTCACTGGCCTCGTCGAACTTCTGCGTCAATCTCAGATCGCGGCCGGTTCGACACGGCGGCCATTCGAGTTCTACCTGACTGCCGTCGTTCTCTATCTCGTCATCACCTGGGCATCGTCGATCGCCTTCCGCCATTTGGAGACGAGAACCATGCGCGGCACCCGGAGTTCTCTGTGATGGACTTTGCATTCATGTGGGAGACGTTCCTCATCCTCCTGACGGGCTTGCCGCTCACACTGGAGCTTGCAGTGACGTCCATTTTAGCCGGCGGCATCCTTGCGCTTCTTCTTTCGCTTTTTGCGGTGGTCGGAGGGCCGATCGGCCGTGGTTTCACCCGAGGCTACGTCTTCGTCTTTCGAGGGTCGCCGCTGCTTGTACAGATGTTCCTCATTTATTACGGCCTTGGGCAATTCCGACCATTGCTGCAGGAACTCGGCCTTTGGGCAATCTTCCGCGAGCCCTATTGGTGTGCAGTGATCGCACTGACGTTGAACACAGCGGCCTATACCAGCGAGATCTTCCGCGGAGGCTTGAACGCCGTTTCCGTTCAGCAGGTCGAGGCAGCGCGTGCCTGCGGCATGTCGGGCCCGCTGCTGTTCAGGCGCATCGTTTTGCCCATCGCTATCCGGCATGCACTTCCAGCCTACGGCAACGAAGTCATCTTGATGCTCAAGGCAACCGCGCTGGCATCCGTCATCACAATCATGGAAGTCACCGGCCTTGCGGGGAAGCTGATTGCCGACAGCTTCCGAGCCTTCGAGGTCTTCATCGTCGCCGGTGCGATTTATCTCGCGATTACCTTCCTCGTCACGCGGTTGATGATGATCGTCGAATTCTGGCTCTCGCCCCATCTTCGCATGAGGCCACCAACTTTGGCATAACGGGAGTACGCATGTCTGACAGGGGAACGTTTCTCACGGCTGACAATAAGAACAGCACAGCCGCCGTCTCGGTGAAGGACCTTCGCAAACGCTTCGGTCCGCTTGAAGTTTTGAAGGGAGTTTCGCTCGAAGCGCTGGAAGGTGATGTGATCTCGATCCTCGGCTCATCCGGATCCGGAAAGTCGACGATGTTGAGGTGCATCAATATGCTCGAAGTGCCCGACAGCGGTGAAGTCTGTATTGGCGGTGAAATGTTTCGGCTGAAAAAGGGACGGCACAAAACCGAGCCGGCCGATCGGCGGCAAGTTGATCGTCTTCGCGAACACATTGGAATGGTATTCCAGAGTTTCAATCTGTGGTCGCATATGACGATCCTCGAGAACGTGATCGAAGCACCCGTACATGTGCAAAAGCGCAATCGCGCCGAATGCATTGAAGAGGCGGAGGCTTTGCTCGAGCGGGTCGGTATCGGCGACAAACGCAATTTCTACCCTGGCCACTTGTCTGGCGGGCAACAGCAACGCGCCGCGATCGCGCGGGCGTTGGCGCAACGACCGAAGGTCATGCTCTTCGATGAGCCGACCTCCGCACTCGATCCGGAGCTTGTCGGCGAAGTGCTGAAGGTTATGCGTTCACTCGCTGAAGAAGGCCGAACGATGCTCGTCGTCACCCACGAGATGGCGTTCGCACGCGACGTGTCCAGTAGGGTTGTGTTTCTGCACAAGGGCGTTGTCGAGGAAGAGGGGCATCCTGCCGAAGTTTTTCGAAACCCAAAGTCCGAGCGCTTCCGGCAGTTTCTTTCGAATGAGCGATAGTCTTGGAAGTTCGCCAAGTCGAAAAGACTCTGTCCGCCATCCCCGCCAATTGTTTTTTATCGCGCCATGTTTTCGCGTCTCGTTTCAGGCGGGGTCTAGCGGGCCGCGGGCTTTTCGAAGCTCGCTTTAGGTGCTCTTGATCACTCCGTTCATGCCGTTCGGGTAGAAGCCGCCCTTGCTCGCGCCTGCCTGATCGGTGAGATACACGATTCGTAACACCTCCTCCGGAGTTCTGGTGAAGGCTATCGCATCCGGCGTCGAAGGAACGATGTTGGCTTTGCCGTCCATTCGCATCCCTTGATCCTTGTCCTCCGGTCCATCGATCTTGTCGCGTGCGTCGGAAACCGCATTTGCCGCCTCCCAGGCCTGTTCGCCCATTCTGTAGAGCGTCGAGCGCGCCATTCCCATATGGTAGGCCTCGACCGCCAGAATTCCGGCGGCGGCGGCGAGAAAATCCTTGTTCTTGAGGACCGTCGCCGCACCCGCATAGGCGGTGACGCCCACGTCTTCGAACAGCATGCCGCCGAGCACGAAATTCATTTCGTTGCCGAAGGGATCGAAGTCCTCGCCCAAGCCGGCGGCTTTTGCAACCGCAGCAAAGCCGGCATCGAAATCGATCGCCGGTCGAGACACGGCCTGATCTCCGAGCGTTTTGCGATAGAATCTGACGTGCGCAAGTTCGTTTTCCGCGACCTCGCGCATGAACTCGCCGATCGCAGGGGTATCAAAGGAAACTTGCTTGCCGCCGGTCACCGGGCCGGGTTCCGCCCCGGCATCGGAATCGTCGATTCCCTTGCCGGTAGTACCCCGCAAATAGTACTCGGCTTCCATATACTCCAGGTTGAGGGCAAACTGAAAAATATCCTCATCCTGCATGTCGGCCGGTTCGTCGGCGCGCGAAACCGCAGGGAAACCTGTGGTCGAGGCAAGCACCGCTCCGAAACCGAACTGCAATACTCTGCGCCGGGGAAGATAAAGCGAAGGTATGACGCGCATTGGTTCCTCCTTGAGGCCCGCCGGCGTCAGTCTTGGCTCCTTCGATGCGGGCCAACTCACCCGAACATCGCGACAGGGGAAATGTTCCGGTCGCGCCGCTACTGCGTGATTCCGTTGCACATCCGATTGGACACACGGCGCTGTAGGACTGCCCGCCGAAGACACTGGCAGGCTGCGAAACCACTGGCGTTTGGTCGTCGGCTGTCGCGGACGCTTGCATCACGACGCGTTGCGAGGAAGCACAGCGCCTTTCGCGAGGACACGGCTCCCAACCGCAATGGGGAGAGCGATGACGATCAGGACCGCTGCGACCGCGAAGGTGATTCGCATGCCCGTGGCAACGTCATCGGCAGGTGCCGCCGTGATGTCGGGTGCAGCCGAGGCGACGGCGAAGACGGCTCCCATGACGGAAGCACCAGTGACGAGCCCGACATTACGCGACAGGTTGAGCATGCCGGAAACGACGCCTCGCTGATCCGGATGGACATCCATCATGACGGTCGTGTTGTTGGCCGCCTGAAACAACTGGTAGCCGGGCGTGAGCACGGCGATGGCGGCAATGTAGCCCGCGACGCCGAAGATCGACGGCAGCACGGACAGAGCAATTGCCCCGCCTGCCATCACGATCAGTCCGGCTATGACGACGGAAGCAGCGCCCCAACGATCGACGACACGGCCGGCCGGGATGCCGCTCAGCGCGGAAATAATCGGGCCAGCCGCCATGACGATGCCGACAAGGGTCGCGTCGAGCCCGAGCGCATGCGACAGGTAGAACGGGCCGACCACCAGCGTCGCCATCATCACCGTCGAGACGAGCGCGTTCATTGCAAGACTTGTGCTCAGCACGGGGTTGCGGAACGCCGCCAATCGGATCAGGGGCGATGCCACCCTTGCTTCCGCGAGTACGAAAAGGGCGCCTGCCAAGGCTGCGGCCGCCAGGAGCCCCATGTTGAGTCGGTCGAAATGACCGCGCCCCGCCGTCATGGCGAGCGCATAGGCCGCAAGCGTCACGCCGAGCAACAGCGTGCCCAGACCGTCGAAGCCGTCGCAATCGATCTTCGCGCTGCGCCCTTGGCCGGACAGGAAGCGATGAGCGAGAAGGATATTCAGGATGCCGAGCGGAACCATGATGAGAAAGATCGTCCGCCAGCCGGCTCCGGCAATCAGGATGCCGCCGAGCGATGGGCCGAGCGCGGTGCCGATGGCCGACATCGTGCCGAGCAAGCCCATGGCGCTTCCGGTCTTCTCCTTCGGGACGGTCTCGCCGACAAGCGCCATGGCAAGCGCCATCATGATCGCCGCTCCGATACCTTGCGCCGCCCGGGCGGCGATGAGCAGCCATAGCGTCGGCGCGACGCCGCTCAAGGCGGATGCGGCCGTGAACAGGGCGATTCCGGTGATGAGCAGCCGCCGGCGGCCGACGATATCGCCGAGCCTCCCGACGCTGACGATCAGCGTGGTGATGGCGAGGAGATAGGCAAGTACGATCCATTGAACTTGCTGGAACGGTGCAGCGAACGCCACGGCCAGCGTCGGCAGGGCAACATTGGCGATGCTGGTGCCGAGCGAAGACAGCAATATCGTCAGCGAAAGGCCGGCGAGCGCCCATCGGCTCGAGGCGCGATCTTCCACTGGCTCGTCTTTCTTTGCGGTGTTTGGCTTCGACATAAGGCTCCCTCTCCCGACGCCCGAACCGGCGCCGTCAGAAGCCTAGGCCGTCGCGCTATATGGCGGAAGGCGCACGATTTGCATTTTATTCGTGCGTTTGACGCCACATATCAGCCAGACTGCGCTATGCTCGATTCATGTCGAAACCCGATCTCAATCTGCTCGTGACCCTTGATGTGCTGCTCGCCGAAGGCAGCGTCGCGCGCGCGGCTAGAAGGCTGCGATTGAGCCCATCGGCGATGAGCCGGGCGCTCCAGCGATTGCGCGAGACGACGGGCGATCCGCTGTTGGTCCGGGCCGGACGCAGTCTCGTCCCGACGCCCCGGGCGCTCGAACTCAAGGAGAGAGTCGGCCAACTCGTGGAGGCCGCGCAAAGCGTTCTCCGCCCCGCCGAGAAGCTCGACCTCAAGCGGCTTGTCCGCACCTTCACGGTCAGGACCAGCGACGGTTTCGTCGAGAATTTCGGACCGGACCTCATTGCCCGCATAGGCGAGGATGCGCCCGGCGTGCGGCTGTGTTTCATGCAGAAATCGAACAAGGACAACGCGCCACTGCGCGAAGGAACGGTGGATCTCGAAACGGGCGTCGTGGGCGACATGACCGGCCCGGAGCTGCGTGTGCAGGCTCTCTTCCAGGACAGTTTCGTCGGTGTCGTCGGCAAGGGGCACCCGCTGAGCGAGGGTGAGATCACCCCCGAGCGCTACGCGGCCGGCAGACATATCCTGGTCTCACGACGGGGTCTCGACAAGGCAGCGCTCGATATCGATGACGCGCTGAAGCCGTTCGGGTTGGAACGCGAGATCGCCACGACCGTCGGCGGGTTCTCGACCGCGCTGGCTCTCGCTCGCGCCACCGACCTGGTCGCCAGCGTTCCCGAAAGGCATACCCGGAGTTTGCGCGACGGAATGTTCAGTTTTCCGCTTCCCGTCGCGGTGCCGCAGATCACGGTCTCGTTGCTTTGGCACCCGCGGCTCGACGCCGATCCGGCGCATCGCTGGCTGCGGAACTGCATCCGCGACGTTTGCGCGGGCCGACGCTCCGATCTCTCTATGGGTAAGGGAGTGGGGGAAGGCTGAGTCGAGACCTCTAAGGAGAAGGTGAGCCTTCGACAAATGCCTTGATGTTTTCGGCCTGGATCTCCCAGCCCTTGTCGTTGCTGCACCACGCCTCCTCGCGGCTATCCTCCGGCAGGGAGTCGAAACCGGATTCGGTTATCGTCAGATGCGTTCCCTTCGTCGTCGGCTTCAGGCGGAATTCGACTCGGGTCGAAGGCTCTCTTGAGAGATCAGCATTCGGGTTCTTGGAATGCGGCCAGCGGAAGGCGAAGAGCCGAGGCTCCTCCATGCGCTCGGTCAGCGACGTCCACGGCAGCCCCTCGTAACCTGGATAGGTGATCTCGCCAGTCGTGACCTTGCCGACTACGAAGGGTCCCGTGAGCTTCACGCGGAACCACTCTCCGAATGCTTCGTGGTCGGTCAGCGCCCGCCAGACCCTTTCTACCGGGGCAGCCAGTTCGATCTCTTTTTCGATCCGGTCGATCATGATCCCGTCTCCGCTTCAGCAAATAGAGGTCCCGTGACTCTACAATCGCCGTGCGCTCCTTCACTCCCCGGCCTCGCTCGGACGCACCGCTAACCGGTTCTCGACGCGTGCCACTCCGATGACCGAGGCGGCGGCCTCTCCGGCGCAGGCGATGTCGGCCTCACGAGAGACGTTACCCGAGAGGACCACCGTGTTGCCGAGGGCGATCACGGAAATTTCGCTCGTGTCGATCATGCTGGCGTAGCGAAGGAAATGCATGACCTTTTCCGCCAGCGCATCGTCGGTCAGATGCGGATCGTCGTCCCTGTGGGAATAGATCGGATGTTCCGTCGACATACTCGTCTTCCCGCTCGCTGGTCGCAACGCCTATTCGGGGTGGATTGTTCCGGATGAAGCTTGCAGCGGCCGACGTGCCTTCCGCCGCCTCTGGCCTTCGACCCTTGCTCTTGCGTCTGGGGCTCGAACGGGTCTATGCCTCGACAACCACCGGCAGCGCCGCACATCCGGACGAGACGGGCAAAGGCCGCTGTAGCACTTTGAATCACCTGCATGATTTTGTCCCTAAATCGATTCCGGTTCAGGGAATCACGCAGTAGGGCTCGCCGCATGTCCGAAATCTTCCTGAATGTCCTTCCGATCTTCATCCTGATCCTGACCGGCTGGCTGGTCGTCCGGTTGGGCTACCTGAAAGCGGCTGTCGGCGACGCGCTCGGCGATTTCGTCTTCAGGGTCGCCGTGCCGGTCCTCCTCTTTCGCACGATCGCCGAGGCGGACTTCAAGGAAGGATCGCCCTGGCCGCTCTGGGTCGCCTATTTTTCCGGTGTTGCCGTGACCTGGACGATCGGTCATCTCGCGGCCACGCTCGGCTTCGGCCGCGACGCGCGCATGGGCGTGCTTGCCGGCGTTTCCTCGGCTTTCGCCAACACTGTCTTCATCGGATTGCCGCTGGTGTCGCGCGTGGTCGGCGAGGAGGGGGTGGTGGCGCTGTCGATCCTGCTTTCCGTCCACCTGCCGGTGATGATGATCGCCGGAACGGTGCTGATGGAGCGCGCGGAACGCAAGACGACGGGTGCGCCGGGGCAGGGAATCCTGAAGCTCATGGCCGGCGTTGCCCGCAATCTCGTCCGCAATCCGCTGGTCATAGGTCTTGCCTGCGGCGCGCTCTTCCATCGTCTCGGTCAGCCGCTCGGTGGGCCGGCGAAGGTCATCGTCGATCAGCTCGCTGGCGTCGCCGCACCCGCCGCGCTCGTTTCGATCGGCATGGCGCTCGACAAATACGGCCTCGCCGGCAATACCGGGCTTGCCACCGTCGCCAGCACGCTCAAGCTCCTGGTGTTGCCGGGCGCCGTCTTCGCCGCTTGCCACCTGTTGGGCCTCAGCGATAGCTGGACCGCCGCACTCGTCCTGACCTCATCCGTCCCGACCGGTGTCAATGCCTGGCTCATCGCCAACCATTTCAATGTCGGTCACGCGCTCGCCTCCTCGACGATCACGCTGACGACGGCCTTCGGTGTCGTCAGCGTGTCCGCCTGGGCCTATCTGTTGATGTGACGCGGGCTTCTTCTGCGAGTCGTTCAGAACAGCCGGTCGAGCCAGCCGTGTGGGTCCGGCGCCCGCCCGTTCTGGATATCGAGCAGCGCCGCCTTGAGCCGTGACGCAACCGGGCCGGCTCCGCCGTCGCCGATGGTAAAGCCGTACCTCTTGCCCTTCACCTTGCCGATCGGCGTCACCACCGCCGCCGTACCGCAGGCGAAAGCCTCGGTAAGCCGTCCGCTCCTGGCATCCGTCTGCCACTGGTCGATGGCGTAAGGCTCCTCGCGCACGGTGAGCCCCAGATCACGGGCAAGCGTGATCAGCGAATCGCGGGTGATGCCCGGCAGGATCGTGCCGGTGAGCGGCGGCGTCTGCAGCGAACCGTCGTCGAAGACAATGAAGACGTTCATGCCTCCGAGTTCCTCGACAAAGCGGCGCTCCACCGCATCGAGGAACACCACCTGTTCGCAACCTTCCTGGATCGCTTCGGCCTGTGCTGCGAGGCTCGCGGCATAATTGCCGCCGCATTTAGCCTCGCCGGTGCCGCCCGGTGCTGCCCGCGTGTAATTCTCCGAAACCCAGAGCGTCACCGCCGGGGCGCCGCCCTTGAAGTAGGAGCCGACGGAAGAGGCGATGACGCAATAGAGATAGTCGGCGGAGGGTTTCACGCCGAGAAGGACCTCCGTGGCGATCATGAACGGCCGCAGATAGAGGGCCGCCCCGTCGGCTGCCGGGATCCAGTCGCGGTCGGTCCTGACCAAGGCCCGTACGGATTCGACGAACAATTCCTCCGGCAAGGGCGCCATCGCCAGCCGCGTTGCGGAATTGCGGAAGCGGCGCGCATTCGCATCCGGGCGAAACAGCGCGGCCCCGCCGTCGGGCAGGCGATAGGCCTTCATGCCCTCGAAGATCTCCTGGGCGTAGTGGAGCACCAAGGTTGCCGGATCGAGGTCGAAAGCCGCGCGCGGTCCGACCTTCGCATCATGCCAGCCGCGCCCCTCGGAATAGCGGATCGTTACCATATGGTCGGTGAACACGCGGCCGAAGCCCGGATTCTCAAGCAGAGCCTCGCGCTCGCTCGCCGCCATCGCCTTGGGGTTCTTCTCGAACAGGAAAGTCTGTGCACCGCTCTCAGTCATGTCTCATCCCCTCCTTCGTTCCGAGTGAATCCATCCTACCCGCGCGGAAGGAGGACCCGGCTCAGATCGGGTGGTGTTTGGTTGCGCTTATGCTTCTGTCTTACACATTTGGCGGCATCCGCAACAGATGACGGCGACGGATTTGGCATCGATGGAAAGGCGCAAGCTGCCACTCCGGTCGCCCCATGCACTTACTGCACCTTCCTGCTGGTAAAGCAGTGAGGCAACAAAAAACCCGGCCGTTCGGCCGGGCTTTCTTCCAAAATGTTCTGCGCTCAGTTTGCCGGGGCCGGAGCCGGGGCTGGAGCCGCCGCCTGGCCACTTTCGGCTGGAGCCGGTGCGGCTTCGGTGGAGCCGGTCGCGCCCGGTTCCGGCAGCGGTGCCGGGCTGTCTGCCTGCTGACGCAGCCAGGCGATCAGGTTGGCGCGCTCGTCCGCCTTCTTGAGGCCGGCAAAGCCCATCGCCGTGCCCGGAACATGCTTCTTCGGCGCTTCGAGGAAGTAGCTGAGGTGATCGTAGTCCCAAACCACCTTGCCGCCTTCGGCGAAGGTCTGCATGCCGGCGGAATAGCTAAAGCCCTCATGCGAGGCGACGGGGCGGTTGACGACACCCCAGAGATTCGGGCCGACCTTGTTCGCTCCGCCCTTATCCACGGTGTGACAGCTTGCGCACTTCTTGAAGACGGCCTCGCCGGCCGCAGCGTCCGCCTTGGCAAGCAGCGGTCCGATCGGCTCGGACTTCGCCTCCTCGCCGCCGGCAGCATCAGCTTCGCCGCCTGCCGTTTCCTCGGCCACGATGGCAAAACCTTCCTTTTCGGGAGCTTCGGAATGGAAAATGCCTTCTGACGCGATGGATACGGTCATCAGAACGAAGACCGTACCCAACAAGGCACCCACACCCATGTTCACATATGGATTCATCTGCAAACGCTCCCTTAGCCACCGGCGCAAACAAAAAACCGGCCCATCTTGAAATCGCGCGGAACCTATGTCTTTTGGCTCTGCGTTGCAACAGAGATTATCAACCCCGAAGTGAGACCTTTTGACACTTTCCGTGGGGTTTTTGAAGGCCAGACGATGAATCGTGAACAACCGGGCAAAGTCCTCGTGCTCATTCCGGCGCGCATGGCCTCCACGCGCCTGCCGGGCAAGCCGCTTGCCGATATCTGCGGCCTGCCGATGATCGTGCAGGTGGCAAAGCGCGCGGCGGAAGCGGATGTCGGTCGAGTCGTCGTTGCAGTCGACGACCCCGAGGTGTTTCGGACAGTGAGCGACGCGGGTTTCGAGGTGATCATGACGCGGGTCGATCACCAGTCCGGATCCGATCGCATCTATGAAGCGCTGGCGAAGGCAGATCCGGAAGGCAAGGCGGAAATCATCATCAACGTCCAGGGCGACCTGCCGACCATAGAGCCCGGACCGATCCGCGCGGCGCTGAGGCCGCTTGAGAACGCCTCGACGGACATTGCTACCCTCACCGTGGCGATCGCCGACGAGCACGAAAAGACCAATCCCAATGTCGTCAAGGTCGTGGGCTCGCCGCTCTCCGAAAGCCGGCTCCGCGCGCTTTACTTTACCCGCGCCACCGCGCCATACGGCGAAGGCCCGCTCTACCACCACATCGGTCTTTATGCCTATCGCCGCAAGGCGCTCGAGACCTTCGTGTCGTTGAAGCCCTCGACGCTCGAGAGGCGCGAATCGCTCGAGCAATTGCGGGCACTCGAGGCCGGCATGCGCATCGATGTCGAGATCATCGATTCCGTGCCGCTCGGCGTCGACACGCCGGCAGACCTGGAAAAGGCTCGTCGTATCCTTTCCGCCCAAGTTTGAGAGGGAAACCAAAGTGACCGCCAAGACCAATCGGATTTCCTTCCAGGGCGACTATGGCGCCAATTCCGACATGGCCTGCCGCGACATGTTCCCGGCGATGGAACCGCTGCCCTGCCAGACCTTCGAGGATGCCTTCCTCGCGGTGGAAAATGGTGAGGCCGACCTTGCCATGATCCCGATCGAGAACACCATTGCCGGTCGCGTCGCCGACATTCATCATCTCCTGCCGGAATCGCGTCTGCACATCGTCGGCGAATACTTCATGCCGATCCGTTTCCAGTTGATGGTGTTGCCGGGCGTCAAGCACGACGAGATCCGCACCGTGCACAGCCACATCCACGCGCTCGGCCAATGCCGCAAGATTGTCCGCGCCAACCGCTGGAAGCCGGTCGTCGCGGGGGACACGGCCGGAGCTGCGAAGCTCGTCGCAGAGACGGGCGATCGCTCCATGGCAGCGCTGGCCCCGCGCCTCGCCGCCGACCTCTACGGTCTCGAGATCATCGCCGAGAACGTCGAGGACACCGACAGCAACGTCACCCGCTTCGTCGTGCTTTCGCGCGAGGAGCAACGCATTTCCCGCAAGTCCGATGACGAGCTGATCATCACCACCTTCGTCTTCAACGTGCGCAACATCCCGGCCGCCCTCTACAAGGCCATGGGCGGTTTTGCCACCAATGGTATCAACATGACGAAGCTCGAGAGCTATCAGCTCGGCGGCAAATTCGTGGCGACGCAGTTCTATGCCGATATCGAGGGTCACCCCGACGATGAGGGAGTCCGCCACGCGATGGACGAACTGCGCTTCTTCTCGGAAAACGTACGCATCCTTGGCACTTATAAGGCGCATCCGATGCGCGGCGTGCTCTGAGGAACTGCCGGCTTATTACGCGGCGGCCGGCGTAATTACTCACTCCGCCGTCATCCTCGGTCTTGACCCGAGGATCCAGGCCACGCCTGCCCAGATAGGAGTTTGCGCAGTGCTTGCGATTGGATCCTCGGGTCAAGCCCGAGGATGACGCAGTGGTGGGCGCCACCGAGTCATTGCAGCGTGGTCGTACGGGTCGCTGCAGATTTGAATGGTGGCGATCCTCCGGCACCAGAACGTGGCAAAATTCGTTAACCGGCTACGCGTCCAGTGCATGCCTAATTTGCATTCATGGTGCTACTAAATCTTAGGCAAATGCCTATTTGACCTCCGTCAAGAAAAATGGAGTGTCAAAGATGAAGATCCGTCGGAAGATCATGGAATACGCACAGATGCGCCGCGCGGTCCGCGAGTTGCGCGCTCTCGACGATCACGCCCTGCGCGACATCGGTATTTCCCGTTCTCAGATTCAGGCCGCCGTCTACGGCCGCTAATCCAAAATGTCCCGCGCCCGATCGAAGGCGCGGCACCGTAAGTCTTCCACACCCCGCCGTCCTCTCGTGCGGGGTGTGAGCGTTTCTGGGATAGAGTTATCCCAAGCCGCCGCAGACCATGAGCGACATGCTATTGAGGGCCTCGTCGCTTTTGCGGCTAACTCAGCTTCGCTCCGGCCAGGCGAGCCAGTCGCGCATCAACTGGTGCGCAATGGCGCCTTTCGGCGGCGGAATGTGCTCGTCTCCCGTGTCGGCGACCCCGGTCGTGCGTTCAAGCAGGGCTTCGATCTCCGCCCGGGTGAACCAGCGCACGTCCTCCAGTTCCTGCTCGTCGCGCTTGATGACGGTCGACTTGGCTTCGGCATAGCAGCCGATCATCAGCGAATGCGGCAACGGCCAGGGTTGCGAGGCGTGGTAGCGGACGCGGCCGACGCGAATGCCGGATTCCTCCTGCGTTTCCCGGCGCACGGCGTTCTCGATTGTCTCGCCCGGCTCGACAAAACCGGCGAGACAGGAATACATGCCTGGCACGAAATGCGGGCTGCGGCCGAGTAGGCAGAGATCGCGCTCGAGGTCGATCGTGAGCATTATGACGACCGGGTCCGTGCGTGGAAAGACCATGTGGCCGCAGGCCGTGCAGACGCGCCGATAGCCGCCGGCCGCGCCATCCATCGGGCCGCCGCAGCGGCCGCAGAAACGGTTGTTGGCGTTCCAGACGATCAGGCTCGAACCCTGCGCAAATTGGCCGAGCAGTTCCTCCGGCAGCATCTGTTGCCGGTAGAGCGTTCGCGCGTCGGCGATCTTGAACGGCTCCGGCACCGTCTCCTCGGTCAGCCCGGACGGGACAGCAAGGCGCGGATCGCCGTTCGGCAGGTAGCCGAGCAGGATCGCCTCGTCGAGAGTCGGCGCGAGCCCCGCGAGCTCGTAGGGCGCGAAAAGCGGGTCGATGATCTTCTCGTCGTGTTTGACGATCAGCTTCGCTCCGGAAAAGGCGAGGAAATGCGCGCCCGGATGCTTAAGCGCGGTTTCGACGCAATCGTCGGGCCGGTGCTCGGACCGGCGGTCCAAGTGGTTCTCGGCGAAGGCGACAAGCGTGCTCGGCTCCGGATGGGGGCTGTGAAGATCGAAGATCGTTTTCGTCATGCTCAGAGATTTTCCAGAATGCGTGCTGCGAATGCCTTATGGTCCTCGTCGAGCCAGGGTTCTGGCTTGCCGAAGCCCCAGACCGGGCCCGGCCAGTTCGGATCGCCCTCCCGGCGGGCGATGATATGCACATGAAGCTGCCGGACGATATTGCCGAGCGCGCCGATATTGATCTTCTCGGCGCCAGTCACCTTTTTCAAGGCGGCGGCCACCAAGTTGGTCTCGAAGGTCAGCATCGCCTGATCGAGCGGCGTCAGCTCGTAAACCTCGGAGACGTCGGCGCGCTGCGGAACGAGGATCAGCCACGGCCAGCGGCGGTCGTTCATCAACCGCAATTCGCAAAGCCCGAGCTTGCAGATCGGGATGCCGTCGCGCCGAAGTCGCTCGTCGAGGGTGAAGGTCGTCAACAAAAATTCCTCGGCAATGAAACGGATTCGCTTTGTTTCCCATATCGATATCAGTTTTTTGACGGCTTGGCTTGCATTTGGTTCAGATATTGCCGATATGAGGGCCGGGAGGTTGGTGGTGGACGAGCCACTCGCCAACCGGGTCAGGTCCGGAAGGAAGCAGCCCTAACGAGCCCCGGCACGGGTCATCGTGCCAGCCTCCCACTTCTCCGTCCTGTCGGGACAAGAGTTCGAACAGCGGCAGGGTCGATGAGCGACGAAGCGCCCATTTCATCCCCGATTTCATCCGTCGAGAAACCGGCCGCCTACCGTGTTCTGGCGCGCAAGTACCGCCCCAAGGACTTCTCCGATCTGATGGTCGGTCAGGAGCCGATGGTGCGCACGCTCACCAACGCCTTCGAGACCGGCCGTATCGCCCAGGCCTATATGCTGACGGGCGTGCGTGGCGTCGGCAAGACGACGACGGCGCGCATCCTGGCGCGCGCGCTGAACTACAAGACCGCCGAGATCGACAAGCCCACCATCGACCTCAGAGCGCCGGGCGAGCATTGCCAGGCGATCATGGAGGGCCGCCATGTCGATGTCATCGAGATGGACGCCGCTTCGCACACGGGCATCGACGACATCCGCGAGATCATCGAGCAGGTGCGCTATCGGCCGGTCTCGGCGCGCTACAAGGTCTATATCATCGACGAAGTGCACATGCTCTCGACGCAGGCCTTCAATGGCCTGCTGAAGACGCTCGAAGAGCCGCCGGAGCATGTGAAGTTCATCTTCGCGACGACCGAAATCCGCAAGGTTCCGATCACCGTTCTGTCGCGTTGCCAGCGCTTCGACCTTCGGCGCATCAGCGCCTCCGATCTGGTCGGCCTCTTCTCCACCATCCTCGGGAAAGAGGGTGTGCCGTTCGACCCCGAGGCGCTGGCCATGGTAGCGCGGGCGGCAGAAGGTTCGGCGCGCGACGGTCTCTCGCTTCTCGACCAGGCGATCGCCCATGGCGGCGGTTCGGTCGAAGTCGAAACCGTGCGCTCGATGCTCGGGCTTGCCGACCGCGCCCGCATCGTCGATCTCTTCGAGCGTGTCATCAGGGGCGATGTCGCTGGAGCCCTTCACGAGTTCGCGGCACAGTACGAAGCCGGCGCCAATCCAACCGTGGTCCTTACCGATCTCGCCGATTTCACCCACCTCGTGACACGGCTGAAATACGTCCCCGACGCGGTGAACGACCAGTCCTTGAGCGAGATCGAGCGCACACGCGGGGCAGAATTCGCCGACAGCGTCGCGGTGACGACGCTCTCGCGCATCTGGCAGATGCTGCTCAAGGGCATTCCCGAGGCGGAAAGCTCGGCACGGCCGGCCGGCGCCGCCGAGATGGTGCTGATCAGGCTCGCACACGCCGCCCATTTGCCCTCGCCCGAGGAAGCGACGCGGCGGCTCCTTGAGCTTTCCGGCGGCGAAACCGGGGGCACGCGCCTCATGCCGAGCGGCAATGGCGGAGCCCAGGGCCGTGAGAGCGCGCCGGTCGAGGCTTGCGCAGTGGCGACGGCACCGGTTCCGTGGTCTTCGAGCAATGGCGCGACCATGCTGCGCACGGTGCCGGACACCGCGCCCCAGCCGATCGACATCGGTCGCGTGGAGGATCGCGCGGTCGCGAGCCCCGCGGCCAGGCCCGAGCCGAAGGTTCCGGTCAACTCGATCAGCGACATTGCCGATCTCTGCGCCAAGAACCGCGACATCAAGCTGAAGACGCTGGTACGCGGTTTCTTAAGGCTCGTGCACATCGAGCCGGGCCGGCTCGATGTCAATCTTCCCGACGATGCGCCGAAGACGCTACTCGGCGAACTCGCCGTCAAGCTCAAGGAATGGACCGGCATCCACTGGGTCGTAAGCTACAGCCGCGAGCCCGGAGAGTCGACGCTGGTCGAGGCCGAGCAGCGCGCCCAGGAGCAGCGCGTCAACGATGCGCGCCAGGACCCCGACGTCGCCGCGATCCTCGCGCGGTTCCCGGGTGCCAGAATCACCGACGTGCGCATCCGCGCCGCGGAAGAGGAGGTCGAGAGCCTCGCTCCGGCGGCAGCCCAATCCGAGGACGGCGACATCGTCCCGGGCGACGATATCGAGTAAATGCGCGAACGCTGAAGCGGCGCTTGAATTCAGGCAGACATACCAAAGGACAGGAGACGACGATGCGTGACATCATGGGCATGATGGGCAAGGTCAAGGAAATGCAAGAGAAGATGGAGAAGCTGCAGGCGGAGATCGCCGCGCTCGAAGTCGACGGCACGTCCGGCGGTGGTCTCGTCGCTGTCCGGCTCGACGGCAAGGGCCACATGAAGAGCCTGAAGATCGATCCCTCGCTCTTCAAGGAAGATGATGTCGAGATCCTCGAAGACCTGATCGTCGCCGCTCACAAGGATGCCAAGGACAAGGCCGAGGCCGTGCAGGCGGAAAAGACGCGGGAGCTCACCGCCGGCCTGCCGATCCCCCCGGGAATGAAGCTGCCGTTCTGATCGGCGGTCTTCGGGCGCGCTGCTGGCGCGGCCGAAAAAGCGTGTTAGCATGCGGCTTTCGCGTATCGGACGCCGGCAGTTGGCCAGCGCTCGTTTTCGATGAGAGCGAGCGCGCGTCATCTTGGAGGAGGAGATCGTCATGACCGTCGCGTCGCTGCTGGTGTTTGCCGGAGCACTGTTGATTGCCGCCGGATCGCCCGGACCGAGCATCGCGGCGCTCGTCGCGCGGGTACTGTCGAAGGGCGCGCGTGACGTGCTGCCGTTCCTTCTGGCGATGTGGATCGGCGAGGCAATCTGGCTTTCCTTTGCGGTCGCCGGCCTTGCAGCTATCGCCGAGACCTTTCACTGGCTGTTCGTCGCGATAAAATGGGCGGGCGTCGCCTATCTCCTTTTCCTCGCCTGGAAGATGTGGACGGCCGAGCCGCAAACGCCGGGCGAAAGCCTGCCGGAGGCACGATCGGCGGCGAAGATGTTCTTTGCCGGCCTGACGATCACCCTTGGCAATCCGAAGATCATGATGTTCTACGTGGCGCTGCTGCCCTCGATCATCGATCTCGGCTCGGTCACCCTGTTCGGCTGGGCGGAGCTCGTTGCCACCATGTTCGTCGTTCTCGTCGTCATCGATCTCGCCTGGGTCATGATGGCCGCCAAGGCGCGCCAGTTCTTGAGTAGCCGCCGCGCAGTGAGGATCGTCAATCGCGCCAGCGCCGGCACGATGGCCGGTGCGGCCGTAGCGATTGCAACGCGCTGACGCGCTCAAGACGATTCCGTTCGGCGGCGAGATGCGCTAAAAGCCCGCCATGGCAAAGCGAGTCACCGGCCCAGAAATCGAAAAACTCATCCAGCTCCTGGCGAAGGTGCCGGGCCTCGGCCCCCGTTCCGCCCGCCGGGCGGCATTGCATCTCGTCAAGAAGAAGGAGCAATTGCTCGGCCCCCTGGCGGAGGCAATGGGCGAGGCGCATCGCAAGGTCAAGATCTGCTCCTGCTGCGGCAATGTCGATACCATCGACCCTTGCACCGTCTGCACCGACGAGCGGCGCGATCAGTCGGTGATCATCGTCGTCGAGGACGTCGCCGATCTCTGGGCACTGGAGCGTGCCGGGGCGATGAATGCCGCCTATCATGTGCTCGGCGGCACGCTGTCGCCGCTCGACGGCATCGGCCCGGACGACCTGAACATCAGGGGCTTGGTCGACCGCGTCTCCAAGGGCGGAGTGCGTGAACTGATCATTGCCGTCAACGCCACCGTCGAAGGCCAGACGACGGCGCATTACATCACCGACCAGCTCGAAGGCATGGAGGTGAAGATCACCCGCCTTGCCCATGGCGTTCCGGTCGGCGGCGAGCTCGACTATCTCGACGAGGGCACGCTGGCCGCCGCGCTCAGGGCGCGCACCACCATTTGAAGGGATGCCGATGCGTTTGAAATCTCGCGTTCGCTCATGGTTTGCCGGTCTCTGCGCTGAGGGGGGTAAGCGCCGCGCCGGCCTGCTCGCTACCGTCGCCGCGTTCCTCACCCTCCACCTTCCGGCTTACGCCGCCACCAAGGCCGATGTCGAAAACCAGTTCCGGCAATGGCTTCAGAGCGACCTTTGGCCGGAGGCGCAGCAGGCCGGCGTTTCGAGCGCGGCCTTCAAAGCGGCCTTTGCCGATGTGAAGCTCAATTGGGAGCTGCCCGACCTTGCGCCCCCCGGCTTTCCCAAACCCAAGGTACGCAAACAGAGCCAGGCCGAGTTCTCTTCGCCCGGCTCCTATTTCTCGGAGAAACGCCTTCAGGGGCTGGCCGCGACCGGCCGCAGCCTCGCCTCCGCCCATGCCTCGACCTTGAAGCGGATCGAAGAGACCTATGGCGTTCCGGGGCCGATCGTTCTCGCCATCTGGGGCAAGGAATCCGGCTTCGGCCGAGCGAAGATCCCGCATCCGATCATGGATGTGCTGGCGACCAAGGCTTTCATGTCGACGCGGCCGGAGCTTTTCCGGCGCGAGCTGATCGCGGCGCTGCATATTCTTCAAAGCGGTGACGTCCAGGAGGCGGAAATGCGCGGCTCCTGGGCCGGCGCCATGGGCCAGCCGCAATTCCTGCCTTCGAGCTTCCTGAAATATGCCGTGGATTTCGACGGCGACGGCCGCCGCGACATTTGGAATTCAGTACCGGACAGCCTCGCCTCGATCGCCAACTATCTCTCTGAGAAGGGCTGGCAGGGCGGCCGCGACTGGGGTTTCGAGGTGGCGATCCCTGCAGGCGTCTCCTGCGCCCAGGAGGGGCCGGACCTCGCCCGTCCGATTGCCGAATGGGCCGGCATGGGGATCGGCCGCATCTCCGGCAAGCCCTTTCCGGCAGGAGAGCGGTCGGCCGCAGGCATGATGCTGGTCCCGGCCGGCACGCACGGACCGCAATTCATTGTCACGCCCAATTTCTACGTGATCAAGGAATACAACAACTCCGATCTCTACGCGCTTTATATCGGCAATCTCGCCGATCGCATCGCCACGGGCGGCGGTGCTTTCCGCAGCGCATGGGGCGATGTGGGCGGCATGCTGCGATCCGACGTTCTCGGCATGCAGAAGGCGCTCGTCGCCATGGGCTACGACGTCGGCAAGGCCGACGGGCTACCCGGCTACAAGACACGCCGTTCGCTCGGCGACTGGCAGGGCAAGAACGGCCTGGCACCGACCTGCTTTCCCGATCCGTCGCTGAAGTCGAAGCTGCGCTGACTTTGGGTGTGAAAACCTGACGCTTAGTACTCGACGCAGACGCTGCTCTGGGTGGGGAGCGGAAGTCCGACAGTCGCTGGACTAATGTCTGATCCGCGGCCGTCACCGGAATTCCGGGCGCGTTGGGCCGCAGCAGCTCGATTGTGAGGCGGCGACCTGTGCGGCCAGCCATCGGTCCCGGGGCTTGCAGCTCGACGGACGGGGTGCGAGGTGAACGACGAGGCTGTCACCCCGCTCCACGGGTTCCTCGGCACAGTAGAGTTGCATCGGCTTCACGCCATCGCTGACCTCAAACGTCAGTTTCGCCGAGCCGTCGAGGGCGACGTGTTCGGAGACCTTCCTGACGATCGCCGAGAATTTCCCCGCCGTCATGTGCGTGCGATCACCGTCATCGACGTCCCAGAGCTGAACGAAGATTTCCGACCATGCTTCGGGGTTCGCTCCACAATCCAAGGCGGAGAACTGGCCAGCCTTGACTTCCGTGACGTGGTAGCCAGCGCGGACCGTCTTGCCGTCGTACTCGAACACGAGCGGCATGGCGGCAGCTTCTCCCAGCTTTTCCAAGAGTGCGGCAAGCGTGATGTCGGCGGGCGCGTGCCGGGTATTGCGGGAGAGCGTCATCTGGGCTACTCCTTGATTCAACATTTTTAGGATTGTTGAAATATGGATGAACGTCAAGCCCTCATGTCCTTTGCGGCTCTCTCTCAGGAGACACGGTTGGGGATTGTCAGAACACTCGTCGTGGCGGGTCCCAATGGCATGGCAGCAGGCTCCATCGCAGAAACCATGGGTGTTTCACCGTCGAATGTGTCCTTTCACCTGAAGGAACTGGAGCGGGCCGGATTGATCACACAGAGGCGGGAAGCCCGCTCGATTTTCTACAGCGCCAACTACGATGCACTGTCCGGCGTCGTGAAGTTCCTGATGGAGGACTGCTGCGCCGGGCACCCCGGCATACGTGCGCTCGTCGACCAGGACGATGGGTGCTGCCCGACTTCCTCCGCCACGATCGAAGGCGAGAATGCTTGAAATGAAGCCCGGTATCCCCGTGGCGATTGTCGCCGCGCTCGGTCTCACCCAGATCGTCGGCTATGGCACGCTCTACTACAGCTTCAGCGTTCTCGCGCCGGGGATGGCGCGCGACCTCGGCCTGAACGTCGAGCAGGTGTTCGGCGTCTTCTCCGCTTCGCTGCTCGTGGGCGGTCTTTCGGCCCCGTTCGTCGGGCGATGGATGGATCGGGTCGGCGCTGCGACGATCATGACCATTGGCTCGGGGATCTCCGCACTTGCCCTTATGCTTTGCGCGTGGTCTCCCTCGATAGCGGTGTTCGCTTTCGCGATCGTGCTGCTGGAGGTGGCATCCGGGATGGTGCAATATCAGGCGGCTTTTGCGACGCTTGTGGAAAGCCGGCCCAAGGCGGCTTCACGCAGCATCACCTATCTCACCTTGATCGGGGGCTTTGCGTCGACGATTTTCTGGCCGATCGCCACGAGCCTTAATGAGCACCTGACATGGCGCGAAATCTACACCGCCTACGCGGCATTGAACCTGCTCGTCTGCCTCCCGCTTCACCATTGGATCATGCGAAGCCGGAGGTCCGAAGCAGCCGCATTCACCCGCCAAGACGGTGAGGCGATCGTCGGCGCGCTTCCGCCGGAGGTCAGGCGACGTGGCATGTTTCTTGTGTCATTGGCTTTTGCCCTGCAGGGGTTCGCGCTTTCGGCGATACTGACGCATATGGTTCCAATGCTGGGATCGATCGGTTTCGGCACGGCAGCGGTGGTCATCGGGTCGCTGTTCGGGCCCGCGCAGGTCTTGAGCAGGCTCATCAATATGGCATGCGGCAAGAACCTGCCGCCACCGATGCTCGCGACGCTCTCGGCCGCCCTGATCGTCGTGGCTGTTGTCGTTCTTGGCGTATCCGGAAAGTGGCTGCCTGGTGCTGTGGTCTTCGCAATCTGTCTTGGTCTCGGATCGGGCATCAACAGCATTGCCCAGGGTGCGCTGCCGCTCTGGCTGTTCGGATCGGTTGGCTACGGCGCAATTACCGGCCGCATGTCCGCCGCCCGGCTGGTGGCGGGTGCACTTGCTCCGTTCATTTTCTCCGTATTGATGGAGCGGCTCGGGATCAACGTTGCGTTGATGGCCAATGGGTGCCTTGGTGCAGTGGGTATGGCGGCATTCATTGCGGTGGCGTCGGCCGCGAAACGCACCGCCACTACGACGCCATGGGCACCGCCGCCGTGCACGTCTAATCAGTGAGCGAAATACAGAACAACGCTACCGATCACCTGCGCGAGTCCGAGCACGACGCAGGCAGTGAACAGGATCGGCTTCGACAGGGCTTGTTCCAGTTTACCGTTGATCTCTGCATTCCGAATTGCCTGCGGACGACTTGTTGGGCAGGTGCGACTTCCTTTCGAGCGGAAGCATAGTCAGGGCGCCACCGGCGAATGACGGCGTTGGGGTCGAAACCGGCATTTCGGCTCCGGTATTACGCGTCGGATTTTCCTGTCCGCCGCTCAATGCATCTCCACCGGCCGCTTGTAGCGCTCGTAATGATCGGGGATGATCGTCTGCCGTTCAATCATCCGGTGGACGCGCGGCGGCTGGTCGCCGCGATGTAGCGCCGTGAGTTTGTCGCCGACCGACGCGTCGGCTTGCGTGCGCCGCTGGTTGTGGCGGACATATTCGACCCAGGTCGGCACGTGATAGGTCTCCGTCCAGGTCGTTGGGTTTTCGAGGTCGCGCATCAGCGCCCAATGCCCGGCGCCGTCACGAATGCGGATGCGGCGGCGTTCGGCCATCGTCTTCAGGAACTCGGGTATGTCGTCGTCGGCGATCTCGTAGTCGATCATGACCACGATCGGACCGCTGCGCGGCTTCAAGTCGAGCGCAAGCAGCGGCTCGTTGAAGCGGTTCAAGGGGTCGAGGTTCAGCGACGTGAACTCCGGCAGGGCGAAACGCAGGCCGATGGCGGCGCCGGCGAGCATCAGAAGACAGGAGCCGATGAGCGCATTGGCGGCGCCGTATTGTTCGGCGGTCACGCCCCAGAGCCAGCTTCCGCCGGCAATGCCTCCGAAGGTAGTGGTCTGGTAGAGGGAGAGCGCCCGGCCGACCACCCAGCGCGGCGTCGAGAGCTGTACCGTCGTGTTGAAGAGCGACAGCGCCAGCACCCAACAGGCGCCGGAGACGGTGAGAACGAGTGACGTCAGCCAGGCCTCGGAGCTGATCGCCGTGACCAAGGCGCTCAAGGCGAAACCCGCGAAGGCATAGCGCACGATCGCCTCGCTCGTCAGAAACTCCCGGAGCCTTGCGCTGAGCAGCGCGCCGCCGATCGCGCCGAGGCCGAAGGCGCCGAGCATGATGCCGTAAGTGAGCGGGCCACCACCGACGAGGTCGCGCGCGACGAGCGGCAGGAGCGCGAGGATGGCGCTCGCCGAGACGCCGAAGGCGAAGCCGCGCAAGAGCACCTTGCCGATGTTTGGCGACATCGCCACGTAGCGCAGCCCGGCGGAGACGGCCCGTCCGAGCGTTTCACGCGGCAGCCGGCTTTCCGGGACACTGGGCCGCCAGCGGAAAAGCGCGAACAAAATTGCGAAATAGCTGAGCGCATTGGCCGCGAAGGCAGCCGCGGCGCCGGCGGCCGCCACGATCGCGCCGCCGATTGCCGGACCGACGCTGCGGGTGATGTTGAAGCCCATGCTGTTCAGCGCCACCGCCGCCGGGAGGTCGTCTCGCGGGACCATGTCGCCGACCGAAGCCTGCCAGGACGGATTGTTGAGCGCCGTGCCGCAGCCGAGCAGGAAGGTGAAGGTGAGAAGCAGCCACGGCGTTACCAGGCCGAAATAGGCAAAGATCGTCAAAACCGCCGAAACGACGAGCATGAAACCTTGCGCGACGAGCATGATCCGCCGCCGGTCGAAATTATCGGCGAGTGCGCCCGAGACGACGGAGAAGAGCATGATCGGCAGCGAGGTCGACGCCTGCACCAGCGCCACCATGTTTACCGATTGCGAGATCGACGTCATCAACCAGGCCGCACCCACCGCCTGGATCAGCCCCCCGAAATTGGAGGCGAGGCTGGCGATCCAGATGGTGCGGAATGTTTCGTGCCGGAAGGGAGCCAGCGGCGATATGCGGTTCGTCACCTCTTGATCTCGCTCGTTCGATGCCGATATAGGATGCCTTCGTTATAAACCTCGAAATGTGGCGCGCCAGCCGCTGAAATTTGCGGTTAGCTCGGCTTTGTCGCAATTTGCGAGGGTTCGTTGCCTGGATTGGCCGCAAGCCTTGCAATTTGGGGCGAGGAAGCGTATATGGGCCTCAAATTCTTGATCGGTTAGATGAAGAGTGGGCCCGACAGGACCCGCTCTTTTTTATTAGCCGGTCCGATGAGGAGACGAGCGTTTGTCTGATACGACAACGGCTGAAAATGCAAACGAACCTCGGCTGATCACCGAGACGGGCCTCGACCGGCGCATTGCCGACATTATCGAGCCGGTGCTGGTTCAGATGGGCTTTCGCCTGGTGCGTGTGCGCATGTCCGGGCAGAACGGTCTGACGCTGCAGATCATGACCGAGCGCAACGACGGCACCATGACCGTCGAGGATTGCGAAGAGGTCTCGAAGGCGATCTCGCCGGTGCTCGATGTGGAAGATCCGATCGACAAGGCGTATCATCTCGAAGTGTCGTCGCCGGGTATCGATCGCCCGATGGTGCGCAGGTCCGATTTCGTCCGCTGGCAGGGCCATCTGATGAAGTGCGAGACCTCGGTGATGGTCGAGGGGCGTAAGCGCTTTCGCGGCAAGATCGTGGCGGTCACCGAGGACGGTTTTCGGCTCGAGCGTGATCAGCCGGCCTATGGCGAGGAGCCGACCGTCACCATCCCGTTCACGGCCCTTTCCGAAGCGCGGCTGATCCTGACGGACGACCTCATCCGCGATGCGCTAACGGCCGACAAGAAGGCGAAGGCCGCGCGCGCCGCCAACGAAAACTTCGAAGACGAAGACAGAGATAGCGAATAAGGCAGGGTGCGCCCTCGAGGCCTCTGCAACAGACGGAGACAAGATATGGCAGTCAGTGCTAACCGGCTCGAACTTCTGCAGATCGCAGATGCTGTGGCGCGCGAAAAGGTGATCGACCGTGAGATCGTTCTGGCCGCGATGGCTGACGCGATCCAGAAGGCGGCTCGCTCGCGTTATGGTTCGGAATCGAACATCCGCGCGGACATCAATCCGAAGACCGGTGAAATCCGTCTCCAGCGCCTCCTGGAAGTGGTCGAGAAGGCCGAAGACTACTCGACCCAGATCCCGATCGAGCTCGCCCGCGACCGCAATCCGGACGCCAAGCTCGGTGATTTCATCGCCGACCCGCTGCCGCCGATGGATTTCGGCCGCATCGCCGCTCAATCCGCCAAGCAGGTGATCGTGCAGAAGGTGCGCGAGGCCGAGCGCGACCGTCAGTATGAGGAATTCAAGGACCGCGTCGGCGAGATCGTCAACGGCACCGTCAAGCGCGTCGAATATGGCAATGTCATCGTCGATCTCGGCCGTGGCGAGGGCATCATTCGCCGCGACGAGATGATCCCGCGCGAAAACATGCGCTACGGCGACCGCGTCCGCGCCTTCGTCTACGACGTCCGCCGCGAGCAGCGCGGCCCGCAGATCTTCCTGTCGCGCACGCATCCGCAGTTCATGGTGAAGCTCTTCACCATGGAAGTGCCGGAGATCTATGACGGCATCATCCAGATCAAGTCCGTTGCCCGCGACCCGGGTTCGCGCGCCAAGATCGCCGTCGTCTCGAACGACTCGTCGATCGATCCCGTCGGCGCCTGCGTCGGCATGCGCGGCTCGCGCGTGCAGGCGGTCGTCGGCGAGCTCCAGGGCGAGAAGATCGACATCATCCCGTGGTCCCCGGATCCGGCCTCCTTCATCGTCAATGCCCTGCAGCCGGCGGAAGTGACAAAGGTCGTCCTCGACGAGGACGCCGAGCGCATCGAGGTCGTGGTTCCGGACGAGCAGCTTTCGCTCGCCATCGGCCGTCGCGGCCAGAACGTCCGCCTCGCCTCGCAGCTTACCGGCTGGGATATCGATATCCTGACCGAGCAGGAAGAGAGCGAGCGGCGCCAGAAGGAATTCAACGAGCGCACCCAGCTCTTCATGGAGGCTTTGGACGTCGACGAGATGGTCGGCCAGGTGCTTGCCTCCGAAGGCTTTGCCCAGGTCGAAGAGCTTGCCTATGTCGAGCTCGACGAGATCGCCTCGATCGAGGGCTTCGACGAGGAGACCGCGACCGAGATCCAGACGCGCGCCCGCGAGTATCTCGACAAGATCGAGGCGGAGATGGACGCCAAGCGCCGGGAGCTCGGCGTTGCCGACGAGCTGCGCCAGATCGAGGGCCTCACCGGCCAGATGCTGGTGGCTCTCGGCGAGGAGGGCGTCAAGACGGTCGAGGATTTCGCCGGCTGCGCCGCCGACGATCTCGTCGGCTGGACCGAGCGCAAGGACGGCGAGACCAAGCGCTTCGAGGGCATCTTCTCGAAATTCGAGGTCACCCGTGAGGAGGCCGAGGCGATGATCGTTCAGGCGCGGCTTGCTGCCGGCTGGATCACCGAAGAGGATCTCGCGAAGGACGAGGAGCAGGATGAGGCGCTCGAGGTCGCCGAAGGCGCGGATCAGGACGCCTGATCGCGATGATCGTCGAGACCGAGGCCGACGCCCTGCCTTCGGACAAGGGGCCGAAGGACCGCAGCGGCAGCAGCCGGACCTGCATCGTCACGCGCGAGAGCGGCTCTCCCGATGAGCTGATACGCTTCGTTGCCGGGCCCGACGGTCGCATCGTGCCCGACCTGAAGCGGCAGCTTCCCGGGCGCGGCTGCTGGGTCAAGGCCGAGCGGGGGCTTGTCGAGAAGGCGGTGGCGAAGAAGCTCTTCGCCCGCGCGCTCCGGGCCGATGTCAATGCCGACGCGGCGCTTGCCGACGAGGTGGAGCGGCTTCTCGTCGAGCAGCTCGCTGGCATGATGAACATGGCGCGCAAGGCGGGCCAGTTCGTCTCCGGTGCAATGAAGACGGAGCAGGCGGTGCGTGGTCTCGCGGCGCTTGCCGTCTTCCACGCGATCGATGCGGCCGCCGATGGCGTCCGCAAGATCGATCAGGCTCGCAAGGCGATGAGCTTCGTCAGCGAGGACGAAAAGGAAATACCCGCCTTCCGCCCCTTCACGGCGGCGGAAATGGACGGACTTTTGGGAAGTAATGCCTTTATCCATGCCGCAGCGCTTGCAGGGCAGGCGGGTGAGGGTGTAGTGAAGCGCGCAATCATGCTCGAAAAGTACCGAGGATCCGTCCCGGTCCGGGCCGAAGGCGGCGCTGGCAAGCCACAGCAATGACACGCGTCACCGGCAGATGCCGGCATCGCGAGCGCTGTTCGAGACAAATTGGAAGACGGGGTCAGGTGTTACGCATCCGGCCCTGATCGCTAGGAACGGAACGGAATGACCGACAACAAAGACGACAAGACACTCAGCGTAGCGGGCAAGAAGACGCTGACCCTGAAACCCTCCGGGGTGCAGCAGGGCACGGTGCGCCAGGATATGGGCCGCGGTCGCACCAAGGCGGTCGTGGTCGAAACCAAGAAGAAGTTCGGCAGCCTGACGCGGCACAAGGACGAGCGGCCGATTACGCCGGTGAGTGCGACGCCCGCGGCTCGGCCCGCCGAGCCGCGGCCCGTTCAGCCGCATCCGGCCGGCCGTCCGGCGCCGCAGCCACAGCCACATCAGCCGCGTGCGGAGCAGAACCGTCCCCGGGTCGGCGTCGTCCTAAACGACCTCTCGGCCGGTGAGATGGAAGCCCGCCGTCGCGCCCTTGCCGAAGCCCAGGTTCGCGATGCCGAGGAAGCCAAGCGCCGCGCTGAAGAGGAAGCGCGCCGCCGTGTGGAGGAAGAGGCGCGCATCGCCCGTGAGAAGGAAGAAGCTGCCCGTCGCGCCGCCGAGGAGGCCGCGCGTCCAGCAGCCGAGAAGGCTCAGGAGAGTCTCGAGGACGAGCGCCCGGTCGTCGCCGAGCGCCGCCCTGATGCCCGCCCGCAGCCGGTGCGTCCGGCTCCCGCCGCGCCCACGCCCGAGGCTCCGGTAAGCCCGGCGCTTCGTGGCCGCCGGCCGAGCCTCGAGGACGAGGATGAACGCCCGCGCGGCGGCGCCGCTGCCGTCCGTGGCAAGGTAGCGCGTCCGGAGCCGGCAAAGCCCGTCACCCGTCCGAAGGGCGACGATGGCCGCCGCCAGGGCAAGCTGACGCTTACGGCCGCCGTCGACGAGGACGGTGGTCAGCGCGGCCGCTCGCTCTCGGCGATGCGTCGCCGTCAGGAGAAGTTCAAGCGCAGCCAGATGCAGGAAACGCGCGAGAAGATCTCGCGTGAAGTCGTGCTGCCGGAGACCATCACGATTCAGGAACTGTCGCAGCGCATGTCCGAACGCGCCGTCGACGTCATCAAGTTCCTGATGAAGGAAGGGCAGATGATGAAGCCGGGCGACCTGATCGATGCCGATCTCGCCGAGCTCATCGCCGGTGAATTCGGCCACACGGTTAAGCGCGTCTCCGAGTCGGACGTCGAGGAAGGTATCTTCAACATTGCCGACGCCGCAGAAGAGATGGTGGCGCGTCCGCCGATCGTGACGATCATGGGTCACGTCGACCACGGCAAGACCTCGCTGCTCGACGCGATCCGGCACGCCAACGTGGTTGCCGGCGAAGCGGGCGGCATTACCCAGCATATCGGCGCCTATCAGGTCGAGCAGAACGGCCAGAAGATCACCTTCATCGACACGCCCGGCCACGCCGCCTTCACGGCCATGCGCGCCCGCGGCGCCCAGGCGACGGACATTGCCGTCCTCGTCGTCGCGGCCGATGACAGCGTGATGCCGCAGACGATCGAATCGATCAACCACGCCAAGGCGGCGAACGTGCCGATCATCGTGGCGATCAACAAGATCGACAAGCCGACCGCCAACCCGCAGAAGGTTCGCACCGAGCTGCTGCAGCATGAGGTCTTCGTCGAATCCATGGGCGGTGAGGTTCTCGACGTCGAGGTTTCGGCGAAGAACCATACGAACCTCGACAAGCTGCTCGAAGCGATCCTGCTGCAGGCCGAAATTCTCGACCTCAAGGCCAATGCCAACCGGACGGCCGAGGGTGTCGTCGTCGAGGCCGAGCTCGACCGCGGCCGCGGTGCGGTTGCCACCGTCCTCGTTCAGAAGGGCACGCTGACGCCCGGCCAGATCATCGTCGCGGGCGACCAGTGGGGCCGCGTACGCGCGCTTGTCAACGACAAGGGCGAGCATGTGAAGTCCGCCGGACCGTCGACACCGGTGGAGGTCCTCGGCCTCTCCGGCACGCCGGCCGCCGGCGACCGCTTCGCGGTCGTCGAGAACGAGAGCCGTGCGCGCGAGATTTCCGAATATCGCCAGCGGCTTGCCCGCGAGAAGGCGGTTGCACGCCAGTCCGGCTCGCGCGGTTCGCTCGAGCAGATGATGAGCCAGCTACAGACCTCCGGCGTCAAGGAGTTCCCGCTGGTCGTCAAGGGCGACGTGCAGGGCTCGATCGAAGCGATCTCCGGTGCGCTGGAGAAGCTCGGCACCGACGAAGTGCGCGCGCGCATCGTCCATTCGGGTGCCGGCGGCATCACCGAGTCGGACATCTCGCTCGCGGAAGCCTCGAATGCCGCCATCATCGGCTTCAACGTCCGCGCCAACAAGCAGGCGCGCGACGCGGCCGAGCGCGCCGGCATCGAGATACGCTACTACAACATCATCTACGACCTGGTGGATGACGTTAAGGCGGCGATGTCCGGTCTGCTTTCGCCGGAACGGCGCGAGACCTTCCTCGGAAATGCCGAGATCCTGGAGGTGTTCAACATCACCAAGGTCGGCAAGGTCGCGGGTTGCCGCGTCACCGAGGGCAAGGTCGAGCGTGGCGTCGGCGTCCGCCTCGTGCGCGACAACGTCGTTATCCACGAAGGCAAGCTCAAGACGCTCAAGCGCTTCAAGGACGAGGTCTCCGAGGTACAGTCCGGCCAGGAATGCGGCATGGCCTTCGAGAATTACGAGGACATCCGCCCCGGCGACACGATCGAGTGCTTCCGCGTCGAACACGTCACGCGGACGCTCTGAGCGGGTTGAGGAAAAGTGCGAAGCGGTTTTGCGCTCGCATCCCGCTCCATTTCTAAGGGCAGATCACGGTCAGGATTTGGATTGCATCAATCCAAATCCTCGTGATCCGTGTCGATCCGGCAGGAGATTGGCGAGCGCCGGATCGGCTCCGGCGCTCGCATTTTTTTGAGCGAGGAATAGCGCGCGGTTGTCCGCCCGCCTCTCGCATGTTGGAACCGACCACGCTTCGACCAGGCTCAATGCGGCCCGACGTCGTGGTCCAGGGTAAGGTATGATGACCAAATCCACATCTTCCGCTCCGTCCCAGCGCATGCTGCGCGTCGGCGAACAGGTGCGCGCCGCGATCACGCAGGTGCTGCAGCGCGGCGAAGTGCGTGATCCGCTGATCGAAAAGACGGTGATTTCCATTTCGGAAGTCCGCATGTCGCCTGATTTGAAGATCGCCACCGCCTATGTGACGCCGCTCGGGCTCAAGGATCACGCGGCGGTCATCGACGCGCTGAACAAGCATGCTAAGTACATTCGCGGCCGGCTCGGGCCGCAGCTCCGGCAGATGAAATACATGCCGGATGTGCGCTTCCGCGACGATACCAGCTTCGAAAACTACCAGAAGATCGACGAGTTGCTGCGCTCCCCCGAAGTCAGCCGAGACCTCGATTCCGATACCGACGATAAAGAATAAGAAGACCAATGTCCAAGCCGCGCAAACCCAAGGGCCGTCCGATTTCGGGCTGGCTAATCCTCGACAAGCCCCTCGATTTCGGCTCGACCGAGGCGGTGTCCAAGATCAAGTGGCTGTTCAAGGCGCAGAAGGCCGGCCACGCCGGTACGCTCGATCCGCTGGCTTCCGGCATGCTGCCGATCGCGCTCGGCGACGCGACGAAGACCGTGCCTTACGTCATGGACGGCCGCAAGATCTATGAGTTCACGGTCGCCTGGGGCGAGGAGCGCTCCACCGACGACCTCGAGGGCCAGGTCGTCCGTTCTTCAGCGGCACGGCCGACCGAGGAGGCGATCCGCGCCCTTCTGCCGAAATACACGGGCGTGATCAGCCAGGTGCCGCCGCAGTTTTCCGCGATCAAGATCGACGGCGAACGCGCCTACGATCTCGCGCGTGACGGCGAGACGGTCGAGATCCCGGCGCGCGAGGTGGAAGTATTCCGTCTGTCGCTGATCGGCTCGACGCCGCATCTCGCCCATTTCGAGATCGAATGCGGCAAGGGCACCTACGTCCGATCGCTCGCCCGCGACATGGGCCGCGACCTCGGCTGCTACGGCCACATCGCGTCTCTGCGTCGTACCTTCGTCGCCCCTTTCGGCGAGGAGGACATGGTACCGCTCGCCGATCTCGTCGCGCTGGAGAAGATCGAGGACGATGCCGAGCGGCTCGCTGCTCTGGACGAGTTCCTGATCGAGACCGGCGAGGCTCTTTCGGACCTGCCGCACGTTGCCGTCAACGACGACCAGGCGCACCGCTTGCGGATGGGCAACCCCATCATCCTGCGCGGCCGCGACGCGCCGCTGCCGGCCGCCGAGGCCTATGCGACGGCGCGTGGAAAACTCGTGGCGATCGGCGAGATCGCCGAGGGAGAGTTTCGCCCGAAGCGGGTGTTCGCCACCCAGTGATTCTGCGGGTCAAAAAATCTGTCTGGCTCGTCTAAGATCGAGCCGCGCGGCGCAAGCGGCGTATACTGCCTTTTGCTGAGGCGCTTGCCCCTTACCCTAACCCTCTCCCACGCAGGGAAGAGGGGACTTTGGGAGCGCGCCGCGAGTCCCTTCTCCCCGTCGAGACGGGGATTAGGTCGCCCGCAAGCCGGATGAGGGGCGGATGCAGCCGGAAAGTTGCGTCCCCGCTCCAGCAGTGCGGCAAAGGATGGCGAAAGGCGGCCCCGGGTGGACGAGGCGTCAGGCAAGAAATTGGGAAGCGCTTCATCCGGTGGCCTGCAGGCCCTCGGGGGATTCGTTCGCCGGCACCTCAGGCGCCCGTTCAGCTTCTACCTGATCTCGTTATTGCTGATCGCAATCATACCGCCGTTCATCTTTTCGTCCGTGATCCTGCAGCGCAACATGGATGCACAGCAAGCGGTAGTGAATTCGCTGCTCAGGGCTTCGACGGGATCCGTCGCGCGCATCGTCGAACGCGAGGTCGACGGCATGTTCGCCACGCTTGGTGTGCTCTCGAAATCAAGGGCAGTTGATCTTCGTGACCTGCGCACTTTCTACGCCAACGCGTCGACCGCTCTGGCGCAAACGGATTCCGATCTGGTGGTCGTGGACAGCAAACGGAACCTGCAACTGAACACCAGCCTTCCCTATGGAACGCTGCTCGGACGGGCTCCGGACCCGGAAATCGACCGCGCTCTGCAGAGCACGGCGCCACTTGTTTCCGGCGTGTTCTTCGACGAAGCGGTGAAGAGATGGGTCTTCAACGCCTACCTCCCGATAACGGCTCCTGACGGCGAAAAGTATCTGCTGGGCCTCGCGCAAGACGCCAGGAGCATGGCAAAGGCGGTCAATCGCGATACGCTTTCGCCCGGCTGGAATGCCGCGCTCGTCGACGGACAAGGCAGGGTGGTCGCTTCCTCGGATGCCTCGATGAAGCCCGGCGATCGGTTCTTCCTCGACATGCTCCCGAGGATCAGCATAGGCATCGGCAATGTCAGCAAAGGTGGGGTGGACTATCGCGTCGCGTCGGAATTTTCGGTCATAACCGGTTGGCGGATCGTCGCGTGGGCCCCGAGCGAGATCGTCGATCAGCCGATGTTCTGGTCGTTCCTTTGGCTGTCGCTCGGTGGCATCATCTTCGCAAGCCTTGCCATCGCAGGCTCATGGACGATCGCCCGTCTGCTGACGCAAGGCGTCAGGCTGCTGGCGCTGGATGCGCGCCGCCTCGGCGCGGGCGAACCGATCCAGCCGCGGCGATACATGATCACCGAAGTAGAGGCCGTATCGGCAGCGCTCGCGAGCGCAGCGGAGGCTCGCAGGAAGGCCGAATGGGAGATCCGCCTCCTGATGCGGGAAGTCGCACATCGCGCGAAGAACCAACTCACGGTCATCCAGTCGATGCTGGCGCAGTCCGCCTATTCGGCGGAGGACACGTCGGAATTCGTCGACGCGTTCCGCAAACGCCTCGCCGGCCTTGCCCGGTCGACCGATCTGATGCTGACCAATGCCGGCCTTGGCGTCGATTTCCGCGAATTGGCGCAGAACCAGCTCCAGCCCTTCATGCCGGACGATCAGAAGCGCGTCGTGCTCTCCGGTCCCCCCTTGCGGCTGGACGCGCAGATGGCGCAGACGCTGGGCATGGCGCTTCACGAGTTGGCGACCAACGCGATAAAGCATGGCGCGTTGGCCAACGCGACGGGCGCCATCCGGCTCGAATGGAGGGTTTCGGACGGCGCGATCGAGATTCACTGGCGCGAGACCGGCGCCGATATCGTCGAGCCGGCGGAGGCAGCGGTTCGCAAAGGCTTCGGAACCGTCGTGCTCGAGCGCATGCTTGGTCTGGCACTGCACGCCGAGCTCAAACGGACGATGCATGCGGACGGTATCGAATGGCGGATACTCATCCCGCGCGACGATCGCGACGCCTCGCGCGAGGCGGCCAGCTAATGCCATCGGCCGCCTGTCACAGCCTCGGAATCATCTCACCGGCTGAGGGCCTGACGGGCCGGTGCAAGGCGAGCGCTCTTGCGGATTTCATGACCCTTTCCTTTTGGATCGGTTTCGGTTATAGGCACGCCAGCGAAAGGCAAGGCCTCTTCGTATGAACGGCCGCGGCTGGACGACATCCCGGCTGCCGGCGACCCTTGAAATCCTCGAACGAAAGGATCACGCGATGTCGATCACTGCAGAGCGCAAAGCTCAGCTCATCAAGGAATTCGCAACCGCCGAAGGTGACACCGGTTCTCCGGAAGTACAGGTTGCACTCCTGACGGAACGGATTAACAACCTGACCGAACACTTCAAGGACCACAAGAAGGATAATCACTCCCGTCGTGGTCTTCTCGCGCTGGTTTCCAGCCGTCGTTCGCTCCTCGACTATCTGAAGAAGAAAGACGAAGCGCGCTACAACAAGCTGATCGGTGCCCTGGGCATCCGTCGCTAAGAGAGTTGTCCGGCGGGTCGCTTGCGCGATCCGCCGGCTTTTTTACTGCAGCGCCGCGCGTTTTGTCAGACGTGCAACGGTCGCTGTAGCACTCTGAGTTGCCGCATGTTTTTATCCTTGAATCGACTACGATTTAAGGAAATATGCAGTAGGGCGCTTGACCGCCCGACTAATCGTCTCTCCCTAGGCGCCGCAGGCGCAGGGACCCGGAGAGACCGTCCAGCGGACCGGATGGGCCGGGACCGCGGATCAACCGATGGCCCGTCATGGGGCAGGATTGCAGGATGCTTCGGCGCCTGCTTGCCGAAGCGGCTGCCACGGGCAGCTCGGCAAGAGGTTTGGCGGCCGGTTCTTTCTTGAAGCCTCCCGTTGTCTTGCCCGTGATGCGCCACACCAAGCGGCTTTGAGATCGCCCGCGCTTTATGAGCCGCGGAAGGTCTGCCGCACACGAAGGACAGAACATGTTCGAGACCCACAAGGTAGAAATCGAATGGGCTGGGCGTCCGCTCAAGCTCGAAACCGGCAAGATAGCGCGTCAGGCCGACGGAGCCGTTCTCGCCACCTATGGCGAAACCGTCGTGCTCGCCACGGTGGTTTCGGCGAAGGCGCCGAAGCCCGGCCAGGACTTCTTCCCGCTCACCGTCAACTACCAGGAAAAGACCTATGCCGCCGGCAAGATCCCGGGCGGCTATTTCAAGCGTGAGGGCCGCCCGAGCGAGAACGAAACGCTGGTGTCGCGCCTGATCGACCGGCCGATCCGCCCGCTTTTCCCGGAAGGCTACAAGAACGACACCCAGGTCATCGTAACGGTCATGCAGCATGACCTCGAAAACGACCCGGACGTCGTTGCGATGGTCGCAGCCTCCGCTGCGCTGACGCTTTCCGGCGTTCCCTTCATGGGTCCGGTTGGCGGCGCCCGCGTCGGCTACATCAACGGCCAGTACGTGCTCAACCCGCACCTCGACGAGATGGACGAATCCGCGCTCGACCTCATCGTCGCCGGCACCCAGGACGCCGTGCTGATGGTGGAATCGGAAGCCAAGGAGCTGCCGGAAGACATCATGCTCGGCGCCGTCGTGTTCGGCCAGAAGGGCTTCCAGCCGGTGATCGACGCGATCATCAAGCTCGCCGAAGTCGCCGCCAAGGAGCCGCGTGAATTCGAGCCGGAGGATTACTCGGCCCTCGAAAACGCCATGCTTTCCATTGCCGAAGAAGACCTGCGCAACGCCTACAAGATCACCGAGAAGGCGGCGCGCTATGCCGCCGTCGACGCGGTCAAGGCCAAGGTGAAGGAACACTTCCTGCCGGAGGGCATCGAGAACCCGGCTCATACGGCGGAAGAGATCGCCTCCGTCTTCAAGCACCTGCAGGCGAAGATCGTCCGCTGGAACATCCTCGACACGCAGAGCCGCATCGACGGCCGCGACCTTGTGACGGTTCGCCCGATCGTCGCCGAAGTCGGCCTCTTGCCGCGCACGCATGGCTCGGCGATCTTCACCCGCGGCGAGACGCAGGCGATCGTCGTTGCGACGCTCGGCACCGGCGAAGACGAGCAGTATGTCGATTCCTTGACCGGCATGTACAAGGAAAACTTCATGCTGCACTACAACTTCCCGCCCTTCTCGGTCGGCGAGACGGGCCGCCTGGGTTCTCCGGGCCGCCGCGAAATCGGTCACGGCAAGCTCGCCTGGCGCGCCATCCACCCGATGCTGCCGACGGCGGAGCAGTTCCCCTACACGCTGCGCGTCGTTTCCGAGATCACCGAGTCGAACGGCTCCTCCTCGATGGCGACCGTCTGCGGCACCTCGCTGGCGCTGATGGATGCCGGCGTGCCGATCGCCAAGCCCGTTGCCGGCATCGCCATGGGCCTGATCAAGGAAGGCGACCGCTTCGCCGTTCTCTCCGACATTCTAGGTGACGAGGACCACCTCGGCGACATGGACTTCAAGGTCGCCGGCACCGAAGCCGGCGTCACCTCGCTGCAGATGGACATCAAGATCGCCGGCATCACCGAAGAGATCATGAAGGTCGCACTCGACCAGGCAAAGGGTGGGCGCGTTCACATCCTCGGCGAAATGGCCAAGGCCATTTCCGAGAGCCGCGGTCAGCTCGGCGAATTCGCACCGCGCATCGAAGTCATGAACATTCCGGTCGACAAGATCCGCGAAGTCATCGGTTCCGGCGGCAAGGTCATCCGCGAAATCGTCGAAAAGACCGGCGCCAAGATCAACATCGAGGACGACGGCACGGTGAAGATCGCCTCGGCCTCTTCGAAGGAGATCGAAGCCGCCCGCAAGTGGATCCACTCGATCGTCGCCGAGCCGGAAGTCGGGCAGATCTATGAGGGCACGGTCGTCAAGACGGCCGATTTCGGCGCCTTCGTCAACTTCTTCGGCGCTCGCGACGGCCTCGTCCACATCTCGCAGCTCGCCTCCGAGCGCGTCGCCAAGACGACCGACGTCGTCAAGGAAGGCGACAAGGTCTGGGTCAAGCTCATGGGCTTCGACGAGCGCGGCAAGGTCCGCCTCTCCATGAAGGTCGTCGACCAGGCGACCGGCAAGGAGATCGTCGCCGAGAATGGCGAGAAGAAGGACGGCGGCGAAGCGGCCGAATAAGCCGCCCTGGCCGAATGAAATCGGGGCGCGAAGCAGATCGCTTCGCGCCCTTTTTTTGTGACGGGTCGAGAACGCGGCGTCGTTGCCGTCGTCGGACCTGAACGAGTTGAAGAACGGAATCCGATCCCATGAGCCGTGACGCGCTGAAAACCTTGTTCCATCCCTTCGAGACAGGCGTCATCGATCCGCCGGGAGAGGGCGAACGCGTGCTCTTCCTCGGCGCGGAAGCGGGCTACAGGCTGCCGGAGGGCTTTGGCGCGTCGATCTCCGCCGTGCAGCCGCTCAGGCCCCTCTACCGTGCCCTAGAAGCCGCGCGCGTCGACGTCACGCCCGTAGCTTCCGGCGACGCCTATGACGTGGCGCTGGTGCTTTGCGGCAAGCACAAGGGCGAAAACGAGGACCGGATCGCCGAAGCGCTGGAGCGCACCCGCACGGGCGCGCTGATCGCCGTTGCCGGCAGCAAGGAGGATGGCATACAGCCGCTGCGCAAGAAGATCGGCAAATTCGGCTGGGATGGCGACTCGATGCCGAAATATCACGGCGTCGCCTTCTGGTTCACGCGACCGGAAGACGTATCAGAGGCCGTGTCGAAGCTCGCCAAGGTTCCCGTGCGCGTCGACGGCCTGTTCGACGCTTCTCCCGGCATGTTCTCGCACGATCGTGTCGACGCCGGCTCGGAGCTTCTTGCCTCGCGTCTGCCCCACGACTTTGCCGGCCATGCCGCCGATTTCGGCGCCGGCTGGGGCTATCTCTCGGTCAAGCTGGCAGAGGCCTCGCCGAACCTCAAGGGCATCGACCTGTTCGAGGCGGATTTTGAAGCGCTGGAGGCTGCGCGGGCGAACATGGCAGCGAACGCGCCCTCGACGCCGGCCCGCTTCTACTGGCACGACCTGACGGCGGAGGAGACGCGCGACAAATACGACCTCATCGTCATGAATCCGCCCTTCCACGAGGGCCACGCCGCTGAGCCGGCGCTCGGCGCGGCGATGATCAAGGCGGCCGCCAAATCGCTCAAGCACGGCGGCCGGCTAGTGCTGGTCGCCAATCGCGGCTTGCCTTACGAACAGGTTCTAGCTGAAAACTTCAAGGAAAGCGGCGAAACCTGCCGCAACGCGCGCTTCAAGGTGCTCTGGGCGAAGCGGTGACCCTGGTTGAAGTCGTCGCCCCTCATCCGGCTGCCGCCACCTTCTCCCCGCTCGCGGGGGGAAGGGACTTGCTGCGGCCGCTCTGACCCCTTGCCGCTCTCCGAAGGGCTTCGAGGGAAGCGAGGGTGCGGCCAAGCATGCGGGTATCCCCTCGCCGCGCTTGTGGGGAGAGGGTTAGTCCTCGGGTTAAACCCGAGGAGAGGGGCAATCCAGCGGGCGGCGCAATCCCGCTGTTACTCCGTGTCCGCCGCGCGCAGCGTTTCGAGCGTCGGCATCGAGGTGATGTTGTAGCCGGAATCCACGTAGTGGATCTCGCCGGTGACGCCGCGCGAGAGATCGGAAAGCAGGTAGAGCGCCGAATTGCCGACGTCCTCGATCGTGACGGTGCGGCGCAACGGCGAGTTTTTCTGCTGCCAGGAGAGCATGGCGCGCGCGTCGGAAATGCCGGCGCCGGCGAGGGTACGGATCGGGCCGGCGGAGATCGCGTTGACGCGTATGCCGCGCTGACCGTAGTCGGCTGCGAGATAGCGCACCGACGCTTCGAGCGCCGCCTTGGCGACACCCATGACATTGTAGTTCGGCATCACCCGCACGGAGCCGCCATAGGTGAGCGTGAGCATCGTGCCGCCCGCGCTCATCAGTTCCGCCGCCCGCTTGGCGATCTCGGTGAAGGAGAAGCAGGAGATCACCATGGTGCGGCTGAAATTCTCCCGCGTCGTATCCGCATAGAGCCCCTTGAGCTCGTTCTTGTCGGAGAAGCCGATAGCATGGACGATGAAGTCGAGCCCGCCCCAGCGCTCCTTGATGGCCGCGATGACGGCGTCGACGGACGCGATGTCCTCGACGTCGCAGGGCAGCAGAAACTCGGATTTGAGCTCGGCGGCGAGCGGCTTGACGCGCTTGCCGAGGGCTTCTCCCTGGTAGGTGAAGGCGAGTTCCGCGCCTTGGGCTGCGAGAGCCTTGGCGATTCCCCAGGCAATAGAATGGTTGTTGGCGACGCCCATGATGAGGCCGCGCTTTCCGTTCATCAATCCGTTCATGTTGTTATCCGTTGTAGCGCTGGAAGACGAGCGTCGCGTTGGTGCCGCCGAAGCCGAAGGAGTTCGAGAGAACCGTATCGATCTTGGCGTTGTCGATGCGCTTGCGGACGATCGGCACGCCTTCGAATTCCGGGTCGAGCTCGCTGATATGCGCACTTTCGCCGATGAAGCCGGCCTGCATCATCAACAGGCCGTAGATCGATTCCTGCACGCCGGCGGCACCGAGCGAATGGCCGGTCAGCGATTTGGTCGACTGGATGTGCGGCATCCTCTCGCCGAAGACCTCGCGGATGGCGCCGATCTCCTTGGAGTCGCCGACGGGCGTCGAGGTTCCGTGGGTATTGATGTAGTCGACCTCGCCCTTCACGGTCGAGAGCGCCTGGCGCATGCAGCGCACCGCGCCTTCACCGGAGGGGGCGACCATGTCGTAGCCGTCGGAGGTCGCGCCATAGCCGACGATTTCCGCATAGATCTTGGCGCCGCGTGCTTTCGCACGCTCCAGTTCCTCGAGCACGACGACGCCGGCACCACCGGCAATCACGAATCCGTCACGGTCGACGTCATAGGCGCGTGAGGCGGTCGACGGCGTGTCGTTGTATTTTGAGGACATGGCGCCCATGGCGTCGAAGAGATTGGACATCGTCCAGTCGAGATCCTCGTGGCCGCCGGCGAACATCACGTCCTGCTTGCCCCACTGGATCATTTCCGCGGCATTGCCGATGCAATGCGCCGAGGTCGAACAGGCGGACGAAATCGAGTAGTTGACGCCGTGGATCTGGAACCAGGTCGCAAGCGTCGCCGAAGCCGTCGACGACATCGCCTTCGGCACCGCGAAGGGGCCGATGCGCTTGGGGCTGGTGTTCTTGCGGGTGATCTCAGCGGCCTCAACAATGGCGCGCGTCGAGGCGCCGCCCGAACCCATAATGATGCCGGTGCGCTCGTTGGTGATGTCGCCTGCCTCCAACCCCGAGTCGGCGATCGCCTGCTTCATCGCGACGTGGTTCCAGGCGCCGCCCTGCGACAGGAAGCGCATGGCGCGCCGGTCGACGAGATCGGTCGGGTCGAGCGTCGGCGCGCCCCAGACCTGGCATTTGAAGCCGTGCTCGGCGAAATCGGGGGAAAACGCGATGCCCGACTTCGCGTCGCGCAGCGACGCGGTGACTTCGTCTGAATTGTTCCCGATCGACGAAACGATGCCGAGGCCCGTTACAACAACCCGTCTCATGTCAGATGACCTTTTCTTCGATTGGATCCGGCGCGGGCGAAAGCCCGCAATTCAGTCGGCCTTTTCCTGGAAGAGGCCGACCCTGAGGTCGGTAGCCTTGTAGATCGTTTCGCCGTCTGCCTTCATCCATCCGTCGGCGATGCCGAGAACCAGACGGCCGCGCATGACGCGCTTGAAGTCGATGCCGTACTCTACCAGCTTGGTCTTGGGCGTCACCATGCCGGTGAACTTGACCTCGCCGGTGGAAAGCGCGCGGCCCTTGCCGGGCTCGCCGAGCCAGCCGAGGAAGAAGCCGGTCAATTGCCACATGGCGTCGAGGCCGAGGCAGCCGGGCATGACGGGATCGCCCATGAAATGGCAGGGGAAGAACCAGAGGTCCGGGGTGATGTCGAACTCGGCGCGTACGTAGCCCTTGTCGTGAGGGCCGCCCGTTTCGGAAATATCGGTGATGCGGTTGAACATCAGCATCGGCGGCAGCGGGAGCTGCGCGTTGCCGGGGCCAAACATTTCGCCTCGGCCGCAGGTCAGGATTTCCTCATAGCTGAAGCTGGATTGCCTGGTCGTCATCGATGGTTGCTTCCCCGAATTTGTGTATGCGTTCTCCGACCTGCTTTAGAGCAAGTTCGGCCTGAAATGAAGCGTAGCCTCTGTCCGCGGCTACGGCCTGCAGCTTCGACGTCCTTCCAAGTAGAGCCGTCCGTGGACGGAAAATTCTCCCACATTCTGCTCGCTAGGGCGACATCGTTCCGCCGTCGCTTACAGTATGTATGTGGCGACGACCAGAGTTAAATGCCTGCCTTCCCCTGCTTTGGGCCGATTTTTCCAGCGTTTGCGGCCTTCGCACGTGCGGAATCTATTGAAAGCGGGGGCGTCAGAAGTTATATCGCAAAATGATAATCCAAGGGACTTGGCAGAAATATCGGAACCGCTCTGGATGACGAAAGCAACGGACATGTCCTCGCAGGAGAGGCTGCGCAATTCGGGCCTGCGCCCGACGCGTCAGCGCGTCGCGCTTGCCGACCTGATCTTTGCCAAGGGCGACCGTCACCTGACGGTGGAGGAACTGCACGAGGAGGCCGTCGCGGCCGGCGTTCCGGTTTCGCTCGCGACCGTCTACAACACGCTCCACCAGTTCACCGAGGCGGGCATGATCCGTGTCTTGGCCGTCGAGAGCGCTAAGACCTATTTCGACACCAATGTCTCGGATCACCATCACTTCTTCATCGAGGGGCAGAACGAAGTCCTCGACATTCCGGTGAGCAATATTCAGATCGACAATCTGCCCGAGCCTCCGGAGGGCATGGAGATTTCCCATGTCGACGTGGTGATCCGGCTGCGGCGCAAGTCGGAACGTTGACCGCATAAGTCGAGGTCCCGCGCAGCTCGCGCTTTGCCGCAGCGCCTCGATATTTCCCGTTACATGATGTCGTTTGGGTCGCGCCCCGGCCCGGCCTTGCCTGTCGGCAGCGTCCAGCCGTATCGCAGCGCCCCGCCGCGTACCGCAAAGGCCGTTACCACGCCGAGCGCCGAGGTCGCCCCGAGCGGCATGCCGACCATCGTCGCGAGCACGAAGGCGCCGGCGCCGAGAAGGGCGGCGGTGACGTAGATCTCCGGCCGCAAGAGGACGGATGGTTCGCCCGCCAAGAGATCGCGCAGGATGCCGCCGAAGGTCGCCGTCAGCATGCCGGTGACGATCGCGACCGTCGGAGACCCGGTTGCCGCGAGCCCCTTCGCCGCGCCCATGACGCAATAGGCAGAAAGACCGACTGCATCGAGCCAGACGAGCACCCGATAGCGGGACTCGAAACGATGCGAGGTGAAAAAGACCAGGAGCCCGACCGAAGCGCAGACGAGCAGATAGGCCGGGTTCAATACCCAGAAGACCGGTGTCGCGCCGAGGATCACGTCACGCATCGTGCCGCCGCCGATGCCGGTGATCGAGGCGAGAAACAGATAGCCGATGATGTCGAGCTGCTTGCGGGAGGCCGAAAGCGCGCCGGTCGCCGCAAAGACCGCGACGCCGGCATAGTCGAGAATTTCGAGGATCGGCATAGGTGCTCCGCTTTGGCGCCAGTCTCTATTGGCAATCCCCGATCATTAGCGCACCGCCGACGACAAGTCAGGAGGCCGAGTGCGCTAGCAGCCCCCGATGCCCATGAGCATTACGTCACTGCGGCAGCAGCGTTTGTGTCCGGCCGAGCAGATAATAGGCGAGAAGCCCGGTCCATTCCTTGGCGGCGGTCGTCGTCAGCTGCGCGTTCAGCGCGGGCTGGGTGAAATCGAGGCCGAGCCGCATCTTGCCGGTCGTCCGGTAGTCCGTCGGCCAGGGCAGGGTATCGATGCCGTTTGCCCGGAAGAGCGCGACCGAACGCGGCATGTGATAGGCCGAGGTGACGAGCGCGCAGCGTTCCAGCCTGTTCTGGGCGAGCAAGTCCTTGGTGTAGCGCGCATTTTCGAAGGTCGTCCGCGACTCTCCCTCGCGGATCAGCCGGTCGACGCCGATCCCGAAGGTCTGGAAGAAGGCTTGCGAGGCATGCGCGTCGCCTTCATAGATGCCGCTCAAGGAGCCGTCGCCGCCGGAAACGAGGATACGTGCGGCCGGATAGGCCCGGGCGAGGCGCGAGGTCTCGACGAAACGCTCCGCCGCCTGGTTCAACTCCACGCCGCCCCGGCTCGCCATCACCACATTCTCGAAGGCGCCGCCGAGCACGACGATGCAGGAAAGCTCCGCCGGCTCCGGCGAAGGGCGCGGAAAGCGGTCCTCGAGGATCTGCAGGAAATACGAGCCGGTTGTCGTGAAGAGGGTCACGAAGAGCACGATGAGGCCGAGTCCGCCGAAGACGCCGCCGCTGCGGCGGAACTTGGCGAGCATGAGCAGCACGCCGACGAGCAGGCTCAGGAAGGCGAGCGACAGCGGCTGGGCGATGAGCCAGAAGATTTTCGAGACGAGAAACATGACATTGTTCTTCCGAGCGAGTGGTTAACATTTCGAGAATGGGGCGAACAGCGTGCATCGCCGGGAACTACAGCGCCGTACGTCTTTTCAGACGCACAAAGGATGCTGTAGCACTTTGAATCGCTGCATGTTTTTGTCCTTAAATCAGCTACGATTTAACGAAACATGCAGTAGCCGCTTGATCGTCGTTCGCATCTGCTCGATGCCTCCCCTCTGGCGTATAATTCTGGCTGTTCGCCAAAAAGGGGAGGAAAACCCATGAAACGAATTTGTGAAATCACGACCCTCCTGGCTCTCCTGACAGGCCCGGCAGCATTTGCCCAGGAAAACGCGTTGCCGGCAGGCTTTGAAACGCAGCCGCTGGTGAAATCGAGCGTGAGCCGAGACAATGAGCCCATCACCTACCCGAGCGGAACGCCAGAGATGATCTCTGTCATAGGTACGCTTGCCAAGGAGGGGAGAACGCCCCTGCACGAGCATCCGGTGCCCGTCTACGTGTACATCCTGGAAGGCGAGATCGAACTGAGAACAGAGGGCAAGGAGCCGCACCGCTACAAGACAGGGGAGGCCTTCATCGAAACGCAGAATCGCAAGCATCAGGCCTTCAACGTGGCCGACGGACCGAGCAAGATCCTTGCCGTTTTTGTCGGCGCCCAAGGGACGCCGACAACCATTGCAGCCAAGTGACGGCTACACGGCACAGATCAGCCGATCGCAGCCTGCGTATCAGTGATTCCGATGTGTCACGCGAGAAAACTTGGTGGAGCTAAGCGGGATCGAACCGCTGACCTCTTGCATGCCATGCAAGCGCTCTCCCAGCTGAGCTATAGCCCCATCAGGGTCCGGCTGTGCCGGTCCGGGAAGTCCGACGGGCATTGTGCCCGGCGAGTGGCGGCTTATTACTTCTGCTTTCCGCAGATGGCAAGCCGAAAATTGAAGGCCGGTGCGAATTATTTTTGGGCTCCGGCTTCGTGCCCCGGCCGCGGTCTCTTTCGGCGGACGGGGCGTTTTCGCGCGTCTTTTTAGGCGCTTAACGAGCGTGCGGGCGGTGATCCCGCCCGCGTCGCCAAAGTCGATCAGACGTCTTCGTCCTCATCGGAGACGCCGATGATGTCGCTCATGTCGTCGTCATCATCCTCGTCGTCGGTCTCGAGGAAGGTGTCGTCGTCGTCGCTGTCGATCTCGACATCGTCGTCGCCGAGATCCGGCAGATCGTCGCCGCCCGAGGCCTCGTCGTCGGCATCCTCGAGCGAAACGAGCTCGACTTCCGTGTTCTCCGTATCGACTTCCGTTACGTCTTCCTCTTCCTCCTTCTCGAGCACCTTGGCGACGGAGGTCTCCTCGAAGAAGGACAGCGGATAGGACTTGCCGGTATAGGGGGAGACGATCGGATCACGGTTCAGATCGTAGAATTTGCGCCCCGTTTCCGGATCGATGCGCTTTGTTCCAAGTTCCGGTTTTGCCACAGTCAAAGCCTCTTGAATGGCCGGACGAACCGGCTCTTGCCGGTGAGACCGGCGGGTGGAAGGTATCAAGCTTATGATGATTAGCCGGTCCCCATAATCGTCTTGGCCGCTTCTGTCAAAGGCAAACTTCCGGGCGCGCCCGCCCGCATTTCTTCGCCGCATTTTCTTCGTGGGGGAGGATGACCCACTTTGCTCTTTATGTTAGGGAGCCCGCAAGACCGGCGGTTCGATGTTCACTCCCAGGCGGCGCTCGACCTCGTGCCGCCGAACAGCCGGATTGTCAGAGGAAAAACATCATGTCCCACGGCTCGAGCCCAAGGCCCGCCACCGCAAAGAAGTCTTCCGATCTCAAGGGCACGGTCCGCATTCCCGGCGACAAATCGATCTCACACCGTTCCTTCATGTTCGGAGGTCTTGCCTCGGGCGAGACGCGCATCACCGGCCTCCTCGAAGGAGAGGATGTGATCAATACCGGCAAAGCGATGCAGGCCATGGGCGCCAGGATCCGGAAAGAGGGCGATACCTGGATCATCAACGGCGTCGGCAACGGCGCGCTGCTGGCGCCGGAAGCGCCGCTCGACTTCGGCAATGCCGGCACCGGCTGCCGCCTCACCATGGGTCTCGTAGGCGTTTATGATTTCGACTCGACCTTCATCGGCGACGCCTCGCTGACGAAGCGCCCGATGGGCCGCGTGCTCGATCCGCTGCGAGAGATGGGTGTGCAGGTGAAATCGGCCGAGGGCGACCGGCTGCCGGTGACGCTGCACGGACCGCAGACGCCGAACCCGATCACCTATCGCGTGCCTATGGCCTCCGCCCAGGTGAAATCCGCCGTCCTGCTCGCGGGCCTCAACACGCCCGGCATCACCACCGTCATCGAGCCGGTGATGACGCGCGACCATACGGAAAAGATGCTGCAGGGCTTCGGCGCCAACCTGACGGTCGAGACCGATGCCGAGGGCGTGCGCACCATCCGCCTCGAAGGCCGCGGCAAGCTCATCGGCCAGGTGATCGACGTGCCCGGGGATCCGTCGTCGACCGCTTTCCCGCTGGTCGCGGCGCTCATCGTTCCGGGCTCCGACATCACCATCCTGAACGTGCTGATGAACCCGACGCGTACCGGCCTCATCCTGACGCTGCAGGAAATGGGCGCCGAAATCGAGGTCATGAACCAGCGCCTCGCCGGCGGCGAGGACGTCGCGGATCTCCGCGTACGTTATTCGGAGCTCAAGGGCGTCAGCGTGCCGGAAGAGCGCGCTCCCTCGATGATCGACGAATATCCGGTGCTCGCCGTCGCCGCCGCCTTTGCCGAAGGCGCGACGGTGATGAACGGCCTCGAAGAACTGCGCGTGAAGGAGTCGGACCGCCTTTCCGCCGTTGCCGACGGGTTGAAGCTCAACGGCCTCGACTGCGACGAGGGCGAGGCCTCGCTCTTCGTGCGCGGCCGCCCTGGCGGCAAGGGCCTCGGCAACGCCTCGGGCGAAAAGGTGAAAACCCATCTCGACCACCGCATCGCCATGAGCTTCCTCGTCATGGGTCTTGCCTCGGAACATCCGGTAACAGTCGACGACGCGACGATGATCGCAACGAGCTTCCCGGAATTCATGGACCTGATGACGGGATTGGGCGCGAAGATCGAGCAGGCCGAGAGCAAGGCGGCGTGATGAGTCACGTGATCGCCATCGACGGACCCGCCGCGGCCGGCAAGGGAACGCTCTCGCGCCGGATCGCCGAGGAGTACGGCTTCCACCACCTCGACACCGGGCTCACCTACCGCGCGACCGCGAAGGCGTTGCTCGATGCCGGACTGCCGTTGGATGACGAGGCGGTTGCCGAGAAGATGGCACGGGAAGTCGACCTGTCCGGGCTCGATCGCTCGGTGCTTTCGGCACACTCGATCGGCGAGGCGGCGTCGAAGATCGCCGTGATGCCGGCCGTGCGCCGTGCGCTGGTCGAGGCGCAGCGGGCTTTTTCGCGGAAGGAGCCGGGCACTGTCCTCGACGGGCGCGACATCGGCACCGTCGTCTGCCCCGATGCGACCGTGAAGCTCTATGTCACCGCCTCGCGCGAGGTCCGCGCCAAACGCCGCTATGACGAGATCGTCTCCGGCGGCGGGACGGCCGACTATGCCGCGATCTTCGAGGACGTGAAGAAGCGCGACGAGCGCGACATGGGGCGGGTGGACAGCCCGCTCAAGCCCGCCGCGGATGCGCACTTGCTCGACACGTCCGAAATGAGTATAGAGGCGGCATTCCGGGCGGCGAAGACCTTGATCGACGCTGCCTTGAAAAAGAAAATTTGAAGAAGAGCTTGGCTGCGGCCGCATAGCCTTCTTGAAGATAGCCTGAAATTCCGTCCACGCGCCGGATTGCTCCATGACAGGAGCGGACTGGGTTCAGGCCCGTTAACGCTAGCCACCGGCGCATATGCGTCTCCGGCAGGAGATGCAGCAGGAGATTATATGTCTGCAACCAACCCCACCCGTGATGATTTCGCCGCTCTTCTGGAAGAGTCCTTCGCCAAGACGGACCTCGCCGAAGGCTATGTCGCCAAGGGCGTCATCACGGCGATCGAAAAGGACGTCGCCATCGTCGACGTCGGTCTGAAGGTCGAAGGCCGCGTGCCGCTGAAGGAATTCGGCGCCAAGGCCAAGGACGGCTCGCTCAAGGTCGGCGACGAAGTCGAAGTCTATGTCGAGCGTATCGAAAACGCGCTCGGCGAAGCTGTTCTGTCGCGCGAAAAGGCTCGCCGCGAAGAAAGCTGGCAGCGTCTGGAAGTGAAGTTCGAAGCCGGCGAACGCGTCGAAGGCATCATCTTCAACCAGGTCAAGGGCGGCTTCACCGTCGATCTCGACGGCGCCGTAGCCTTCCTGCCGCGTTCGCAGGTCGACATCCGTCCGATCCGCGACGTCACGCCGCTGATGCACAACCCGCAGCCCTTCGAAATCCTCAAGATGGACAAGCGCCGCGGCAACATCGTCGTCTCGCGCCGTACGGTCCTCGAAGAGTCCCGCGCCGAGCAGCGTTCTGAAATCGTTCAGAACCTCGAAGAAGGCCAGGTTGTCGAGGGCGTCGTCAAGAACATCACCGACTACGGTGCGTTCGTCGACCTCGGCGGCATTGACGGCCTGCTGCACGTCACCGACATGGCATGGCGCCGCGTCAACCATCCGTCGGAGATCCTGAACATCGGCCAGCAGGTCAAGGTTCAGATCATCCGCATCAACCAGGAAACCCACCGCATCTCGCTCGGCATGAAGCAGCTCGAGTCCGATCCGTGGGATGGCATCGGTGCGAAGTATCCGGTCGGCAAGAAGATCACCGGCACGGTCACGAACATCACCGACTACGGTGCCTTCGTCGAGCTGGAACCGGGCATCGAAGGCCTGATCCACATCTCCGAAATGTCCTGGACCAAGAAGAACGTTCACCCCGGCAAGATCCTGTCCACCAGCCAGGAAGTCGACGTGGTCGTTCTCGAAGTCGACCCGACCAAGCGCCGCATCTCGCTCGGCCTCAAGCAGACGCTCGAGAACCCCTGGCAGGCCTTCGCGCACAGCCATCCGGCTGGCACGGAAGTCGAAGGTGAGGTCAAGAACAAGACCGAATTCGGCCTGTTCATCGGCCTCGAAGGCGACGTCGACGGCATGGTCCACCTCTCCGACCTCGACTGGAACCGTCCGGGCGAGCAGGTCATCGAGGAATACAACAAGGGCGACGTCGTTCGTGCCGTCGTTCTCGATGTGGACGTAGAGAAGGAGCGCATCTCGCTCGGCATCAAGCAGCTCGGCCGCGATGCGGTCGGTGAAGCTGCCGCTTCCGGCGAACTGCGCAAGAACGCCGTTGTTTCGGCCGAGGTCATCGGCGTCAACGATGGCGGCATCGAGGTGAAGCTCGTCAACCACGAGGACATCACCACCTTCATCCGCCGCGCCGATCTCTCGCGCGACCGCGACGAACAGCGTCCGGAGCGTTTCTCGGTCGGCCAACTCGTCGACGCCCGCGTCACCAACTTCTCCAAGAAGGACCGCAAGATCCAGCTTTCGATCAAGGCTCTGGAAATCGCGGAAGAGAAGGAAGCGGTGGCACAGTTCGGTTCGTCCGACTCGGGCGCTTCGCTCGGTGACATCCTGGGCGCGGCCCTCAAGAACCGCCAGAGCAACGAATAACCGTTGTACAACGGAAATAAGAGAAGCCCGCGGAGAGCGATCTCCGCGGGCTTTTTCGTGGGCATCGCATATCCGCCGCTCATCCGGCCCGCCGGCCAGCTTCTCCCGAGGGCGGGGCGAAGGAGCGGCGATGCCCTGCGTAGTCCGCCTTAGCGCGTGCGGGGCGAGGGTTAGGGGAGCGGTAATGCAGACGTTGCCTTCAGCCGAGGCCGCCGAGTTTCCGGTAAAGGTCATAGGCGTCGGTTGCGGCTGGCTCCTCCTCCTGGTCGCTTTCGCCGCCGCCGGCGTGCTCCTGCGCCTGGCCGCGGCCTTCCTGCTCTCCTTCGTCGCCTCGTGCGTCCGCCTCGTGATCGTCCCGCTGGCGCCGGTCCGCCTCATCGGCTTCGCTCTTGATTTCCGCAGGCGCCGGCGGGTAGGGCACCAATGTGAAGGGAATGGCCTCGCGCGGAAGGCCGAACTCGACAAGCCGCGCGATTGCCTGCGGCGTTCCGGCATCCTCGCCGGCCTGTCGTGGCCCCGACCGGGGAGGTACGTCGGCGAACGCTACGTCCTCCCCGTCGGCGGATGTGGGCTCGCCCGGCGCTTCGCCGCCAGCCGCGACATTTCTGTTAATGGTGGCGCTCTCGCGCGCCCGTGGCGCCGTATCGGCCTCGCGGGGATCGGCATCGACGCTTTCCGCCATCGTCGGCCGCCCCGCTTCTGCTGTCGCCGGAAGGACGAGACTCTCTTGGATGATCGCCTTCACGCTCTCTACCGACACGCGTGGATTGGGACTTTCCGTTCCGTTCCGAACCGGCGCCCGCGGCGCTCGTTGCGCATCCTCGTCCCCAGTGCGCGGGGGGCCGTATGTTCCGTCCGACTCGAGGCTGTCGATGACCTCTTCGATGCTGCCCTCCGCTATCGCCCTGTCGGCTTCGGTGGCAGCCGCTTCGACGTTTTCCGATGTGACGTCTGATGGCGTCTCCGAATTCGTCGCTTCACCGGTTCCGCCCGGCTGCGGCACGGTGATGTGGTCGGTCAAGACCTCTTGGGAGCCTCCTTCGGAGCCCTCCGACAATGACGTCTCGACAGCCGCCGCCCGCTCCTGCGCCAAACCTGACCCGATCCTCCCAGCCGTTGCTGTTTCTGTAGGCCGAGAGGATGGAGCGTTCCCGGCCGCTTTCGACATCCGCTGCGGTTCCGCCCGGCTTGTCTCCTCGGGCTCGGTCTCCGGCGCTTTATCCTCCAATATCTCTCGGGCTCCGAGGCTGTCGGTGTCTGCGCCATAGGTTTCCCGCAGCAAGGCCTGCAGCAGCGCCACGTCGCCGGTCGGCAGCACCCTTGCGGTGGGAAACGATGGCGGCACCGCACTCGGCAGCGGCAGGCTTCGAAACGGGGTTTGATCGGGCGGCGATGCGCCCGCGCGGCTCACCGGCATTACTGCCAGGAGGGCAATGCGTTGCGCGAGGCTGCGCCCGTTGAGCTGCCGCTCCAGGACAATGCGTTCCGGCAGAGGCATCGCCTCGAGCAAGTTGATTAGCCGGCGAACGAAGGCGCGTCCGCTCTCCTGTGGCAGGGGCGGAAATTTGAGGATCAGCGCCAGATCCCCGATCAGCTTCACCAGCGCGTCCTTGGAAAGGACCTCCTCGCCGGAGAGGTGGAGGATCAGCGCATCGAGGATCTTCTGGATCGCTTCGGCACGCGAGCCGGCCGGGAGCGACGGACGGTGCACGCTTGGCGTCGCGTCCTCACCGGCGCCGATCGCAGTCCTGATCGTAACAATGGGCGTCAGCATCCTGATCTCCAATTCCCGCTCACCGATGCCGCCAAGTACCGCGCTCGCCGTCGAATTCCTTTCTGTTGGAGGGGCGCCTCATGCGCGTCGCGGCCGGCGGATCGGCCCAGCCGCGCGTAAAGGCAGACGCCCGGCACTCTAGGGCTAAAGGCGTGATGGCCGAGAATAAGCCGAAGAAGTTTATCGAATGTTAACCAAAGCCACGGCGCTAAGCGGGATCCGAGGATACGCAGCCCCTTGCGAGAGCGCCTTTGCGGGTCCATCCTGCTTGGACCGAAGGAGCTTTGATGACAGTTCGTCCGCCACAATCGCTGCGCCGCTTCGATCTCGCCTCCGGCGTGAACGTTCTCGAATACGAGCTGATGGCCGAGCGCGCCGACGCCCTCGGGCGCCATGGGCTGAAGGTCGAGAAGGCGATCGCCGCCTTGAACGGTTACGGTGGCAGCAGGCACGAGCCGGCCGAGCGCGAACGGCTGCTCGACGAGGCGGCCGACGCCGTCTGGGCCTTCCTCATCCAGCGCGAGATCTGCGGTCTTCGCGATAGCCGCGATGCGGTGCGCCGCTACGGCATCCCGAAGGAAGTGATGGCGCGCCTCGGGATCGTCAGAAAACGATAGTCCGCGCGTCCGCGACGGCGGACGCGGCAGTCTGCCCACGTCGCAGCTTCAAAGAATCAAGGAGGCCGGCGGAGCCGCCGCAGCGCCTCCTACGAGTGCGCCCTTACCAACCCCGGACGATGGCGCCCCCGTAATAGCCGGGTCGGTAGTACCGATGGCCGTAGTAACTAGGGCGATAGTAGCGGCGGGGGTAGTAACCGGGGTAATAGCCAGGGCCGTAATAGCGGGGGCCGTAATAATAGCGGTTCCCGTAGTAGTAGCGCCCAGGATAATACCGCGGGTAGCTCGGGCCGAAGTTGAACTGCAGGCTTATGCCAGACCGTCGATGGCGGTGCCAGCCCGGATAAAAGCCGTTCCCCCAGCCGCCATAGAAGCGCGGGCCGCCCCAGCCATAGCGCCCGCGGTGCGTTACGTTCTGTAGATCTGCAGGTGCCGTGCTCGCGATGTCGAGCACCGGACGCGGCATGGCCTGTGCAGGCGTGACAGAGGGGATTATCGAGGTGGCGACGACTGCGCAGCTGATAACGAAATTCCGAAATTTCGTCATTTCATCCTCACTTTCCGAAAGCCTTTGCTTTCCGATTGTGTCCCTGCTTCATAGACGTTTGTTTTCGCGTGTTTATTCATGACGCCGGGTACGCGCATGCTTTCCAGCGCTCCCGCATCCAACGAGACGCGGCTCGCCGTAGCGCTTTCAGCCGCTGCATGACCTTGTCCTTGCATCGTTTCCGACCCTGAGGAATCACGCAGTGAAGCGACCGGATTTCCGCCCCGATCCGCCGTCCCCAAGCATGCGCCTGTCTGGGACGCATGTCACTGAATTTCTTTCCCTATCGCTGGAGAAGACCGGTGCAGACGGACGACGCCGGTGATGCATGCCGTTCAAAAACGTGGAGCGGTTTTGGAACGACGACATGCACAAAAACAAAGACCTAAGCGCATCGCATGATTACGTTTGAATGCGACGCGCTACTGTTGCGCGGGGCTTTTTGGCGATCCGGCAGGAAAACTTCAAAATGCCCATTGACACTTCGGCCATGGCCTTTTACATGCCGGTCCGTCGCCCAGATGGCGGAATTGGTAGACGCGCAGGTTTCAGGTACCTGTGCCGCGAGGCGTGGAGGTTCGAGTCCTCTTCTGGGCACCATTTCCTTCTTCCGTAAATCCGCGCTCGGCGGTTCGGATGTCAAAAAAGGCCCGGTTTTCCGGGCTTTTTTTGTTTATGCCGCCGTTCCCGTCTCGGCGCTGTCACCCGCCGTAGCCATCATGGACGCACCCACCACTTCGTAGATTTCGAGCGCCGAGGCACGGCCCTTTGCCTGGGCGGAACCAAGCGGGCGAAAAGTCACCACATCTTCACATTGCGCCACCACCGCACCGCTTGCGAGGATCGTCGTGCCGTAATCCTTGTTCATGCCTTCGAGCCGCGAGGCTACATTCACCGTGTCGCCCATCGCCGTATATTGCAGCCGCTCCTTGGCGCCGACGCTGCCGACGACTGCCGTGCCGGTGTGGATGCCGAAGCGGGTGCGGAATTCCGGCAGGCCCTTTGCGCGCTGGTCCGCGTTGAAGGCTTCCAGCCTCTCCTCGACCGCGAGCGCGCAGCGGCAGGCGTGTTCGGCGTGGCGTGCGTCGGCGACCGGCGCGTTCCACATGGCAAAGACCGAGTCGCCGAGGAACTGGATGATGGTCCCCTCATGCGCGGCGACGACCTCGCTGAAAAGGTCGAAATATCCCGAAAGCATCGCGACCACCTCTTCCGGCGAATGCCGCTCGCTGATCGTGGTGAAATCGTAGATGTCGGTGAAAAGCGCCGTCACCTCCTGGCGCCAGCCGGCGCGGCCGGCGAAATGTCCGGATTCTATGCCCTTGCGCACCAGTTCCTTCGGCACATAGAGCGCGAAGGTGAAGATCGCGTCGCGGGCCTTGTTCATCGCGCCATTGAGCATGGAGATTTCCGCGACACGCGAGGGCACGTCGATCGGCGTGGTGAAATCCAGATCCTGCAGCCGTTGGGCGCTGGCGGTAAGCTGATTGAGCGATTTGGTGATCAGATGGGCAAGAACGAGCGCTAACAGAATGGCGAGCACCACGACGGCGCCAGAAATCGCGAGACCCTGAACCAGCGTATCGTTGGCAGCCGCCATCAGCTCGTCGAGCGGGGCGGCGACGACGACCCGGTGTCCCGACAGGAGCAGGGTCGATTCGAGCGGGGCGACGATGGCGAGATAAGTGCGGTCGCCGACGTCCACGAAACCGGCCTTGCCTGGGGGAGGCGGGTTGAGCCGGATGCTCTCAATCAGCGGATTGCCTTGCGGTGCCGCCACCGGTCCGTCGCGATCCTTCGCCGCCATGATGCGCTGCATCATCAGCGGATCGGAGTGGATGATCGGTCGCCCGACGGCATCGAGAATGAACGACACCGAATCGCCGGTTAGCCGCTCGCGGGACAAGAAGTCCGTGATCGTGTCAAGCACGACGTCGGCTCCGATGACGATCTTCGCATTGCCGCGGTGGGCCTGCGATATCGTCATCCCGAAATTCTTCGTCGTCGCCATTTCGTAAGGGCCGGTAGCGACCGGAGCCTTGCCGTTGACGGCGGCGCGGTACCAGGGCCGGTTTCGCGGGTCGAAGCCGGTTGGGGCCGACCGGCGCTCAGCGAACACAAGACCGCTCGCATCGAGGAACATCGTACGATCGAAGGGCTTGCCTTGGTCGTTTCTTTCCATGGAGCGGACGGCAAGCGTCGCGCCGCGCGGTGCATCGAGCGCCATGCGCCAGGCAGCCGACCTCAGATCGACCATGTGGAAAAATCCGCCGTTCGGATAGCCGACATAGACGCCGTCGATGTGCGGCGAGCGCGAGATGCCCTCGCGCAGCACCGCCACCTTGTCGATCATGCGCTCCGGCGGCGGCACCAGGAAGGAATTGGCAACGGAGGCGACGAGGCCGACGACGGCCGACGTATCGCCCGAAAGCACCCCGAGGCGGTCGACGAGGCGGCCGACGAACGCGCCCATATGCTCCTCGGTATTCGCGATCGCGGCGCTCCGCGCGCGGCGGTAATCGAGCCCCACCAAGGTGGCGGACACGACGATGAGCATCACCACCATCGTGACACCGAGCAGCGACCGGAGCGAGCTCGTCCAGGTCTCGGGACGCCTGTTTCCGTCGGAGCCTTGCATGCGTTCAGTGTCCCTTCGATCCGGATTCGCAGTCGATCTTTGCAGCATTGCACCGGATTTGCATAGGGCGGGTTAGGCGGTGGCGGGCGGTCAATACCGCAGCATGGAAAGGCTCTAGTTGACGCTGACTGGCCGCGCCCGCATGCGCTCCACGGTCTCGCGCTCCGCTCGCTTGCAGCGCATCGGCGGCAGGCCGCGGTCCATGAGCTCCATGTCCTCGAGCACCATCTCGCCCATCCTCTTGAAGGCCACATCGAGCGCACCGGCGCGGTGCGCCGAGCGCAGGAAGCCCGGCAGGCGGCGAGCCGCATGGTCGAGCGGCAGCGGCTCCTCAGGGAAGACGTCGCTTGCCGCCAGAATGTGGCCGCTTTCGACGGCGGCGATCAGAGCATCGAAGTCGACGACGCCGGCACGGCTCAAGAGGATGAAGGCTGCGCCGGCGCGCATCTTGGCGAAAGCCTCAGCGCCGAGGAAACCTTCGTTCTCGCTCGTCACGGCCGCGACCACGAAGACGAAATCGCTTTCCGCGAGAACCGTGTCGAGCGGCGCCGGCTCGACACCGGCTTCGCGGAGCATGGAGGCTGGTAGCCAGGGATCGTAGACGCGTATTTTCGCCCGAAATCCCGAGAGCACGCGGTTCAGCGCCCTGCCGAGATCGCCGAAGCCGATGATGCCGATCTCGGAACCGGAAAGGAGCTTTGCCGAACGGTTGCCTTCCCCGCCCCAGAGCTCGCGTCCTTCGCGGAAGGCGAGATCGGCATCGACGATGCCGCGGGCGAGGTTGAGCGCCATGGCAAGTCCCATCTCCGCCACCGGCTCGGCGAAGACCTGGCCGGTCGTGACCACGTGGATGCCCCGCCGGAAAACGACGTCATAGGGCATGTTGTTGATGAGATTGCTCTCGACGTTGAGGATGGCGCGAAGCGCCGGCATTCGCTCCAGCGTTTCTTCCGAAAGCGGCGGCTGTCCGATGATGTAGCGCGCTTCAGCGAGGATCGCAGAGTCGAGCCCGGCGATGTTTTCCGGATCGGCCTCGACGACGCGGTAGCGCTCATGAAGACGCTGCAGCGCCTCCGGCGTGAAGATCAGGTCGAGCGTGCGTGGCGCGGGCGCGCTGATCGCAAGCGGCAGGTTCGTCTCGGACATTGACTGCCTCCATTCGGGGCGTGCCGCCGCCCCTTTCGATCTGTGGATGTATGTTTTTGCAGGCGGCGCGCAAGCGGGCCTTTGTTGTTTTCGCCTCAATAGTTCAGCCCGCGCTTTTGCCTCTCGAGCGATGGCGGCAGCCGACCGCTTTGAAAGACCGGGCCATCGCCCCTACGGCATCGGTAGACAGTGTCGTAGCGGGGGCCGCGTGACGACTCGAAGGGTGCGTAGCGGTCGACGAAGACCTGCTCGCAGACAAGGTTCTCGCCCTCCCTGAGCGGGTCGATGGCCCGCACGCCGGGGAGATCGTGGTAGGTCTGCGCGAGTTGCAGCGCGGTGCCGTCCGCCGACGCGGCTTCAGCCGAGAGAACGAGGAGCAAAAGGGTGAAATGAAGCGTCACGGCGGAACGGAACCAGGTCATGTTCGATGAACTTTCTCGGACGGAGGCCGGCGAAGCGGGGCGCCGACTGAAGGACACGGTATCGCGGCCGGCAAAGTTGCGCTATAGGCCGGCTACGCTCTGCAGCGCCACGTGTCTGGCTGGACGCGCGAAGATCGCTGCAGCACTTTGGTGTGCTGCATGATTTTGTCCTTAAATCCATTCCGATTTAAGAATCATGCGGAAACGATCTGGGGATTTTCGATGGCAAATACAATACGATTCCACGAAGGCGATATTTCCGAGGCGGACGCCGCCCGCTATCAGGGCGCGATCGCGATCGACACGGAAACGCTCGGCCTCGTTCCCCGTCGCGATCGTCTCTGTGTCGTGCAGCTTTCGCCCGGCGACGGTACCGCCGATGTGATCCGTATCGCGGCCGGCCAGAAGGAAGCGCCGAACCTCGTTGCCATGCTCGCCGATCCGGCACGGCAGAAGATCTTCCATTTCGGCCGTTTCGATATCGCCGTCCTGTTTTACACCTTCGGCGTCACGGCAACTCCGGTCTTCTGCACCAAGATCGCCTCGCGGCTTAGCCGCACCTATACGGACCGGCACGGCCTCAAGGACAATCTCAAGGAACTGCTCGACATCGACATTTCCAAGCAGCAGCAGTCTTCGGATTGGGCGGCTGATATCCTCTCGCCGGCGCAGCTCGAATATGCGGCCTCCGACGTGCTGCATCTGCATGCGCTCAGGGACAAGCTGACGGCGCGCCTCTTGCGCGACGGCCGCATGGAACTGGCCGAAGCCTGCTTCGCCTTCCTGCCGACCCGCGCCAAGCTCGACCTGCTCGGCTGGGAGGAGACGGATATTTTCGCGCATAGCTAGAGCAGGGGCTGGTCTTCCTGCACCTCTACTCCACCGTCATCCTCCGGCTTGACCCGAGGATGACGCATTCGTGGGGCGACGCGACCGGTCTTCGGGCGAGCCCGGTCGATAGCTCACAGCATCAGCCAGAGAAGCCGCGAATGCCGAGGCGACGACGGTTGCTTCCGACATGCCGAACAGCAATGTCGCCGAGAGGAAGGCTGCGGCGAAGACGCCGCCAAGAATGCCAAGGTCCAGAGCTTTAGCTCCGGTCTACGTGGCCGAGATCGCGCTCCGGCTCGATCCTGTCGCGGATCCGCTGCTTCAGCTCCTTCGGACCGGGAAAGCCGCCGTCGCGCTTGCGCTCCCAGACGAGCTCGCCATCGACGCGGATCTCGAAATTGCCGCCGGTGCCGGGGATCAGCGCCACCTCGCCGAGCGTATCGGCAAATGTCGACAGAAGTTCCTGTGCCATCCAGCCCGCGCGCAGCAGCCAGTTGCACTGGGTGCAGTAGAGGATGGTGACGCGTGGCTTTTCAGTCATCTGGTATGTCCTGTGTCGTGGTCTTTGCATGCGGGGGGGGAAACCCGCGCTAGCGCTTTGAATCGCCGCAGGATTTCAGGCCTTCACATTAGCTTTGCCGCGCGCCCTGAACAATCGGCCTTTCACGGCTCTCTCACGTAATTGTCAACTAAATCTGTCAGGTTTTTATCGCCCGCCCCTTGTCTTCCGAGGCGCGGGCGGCAAGAGACTCCGGCATTGCAACAATCTGCGAGAGGGACCTTATGACTGATTCCACTGCTGACAACGGCCGGCCGCGCGCGATCCTGCCTGCGCTCGAAAAGCTCTATCTGCCGCTCGACACTTTCGCCGAGACGCTGCTGCGCGTGCTTGCGGGAGCGCTCCTCGTCACCCATGGCTACGGCAAGATCCTCGATCCGTTCGGCGCGGTCGGCATGGTGGAGGGGCTCGGCTTCTATCCGGGCGTCTTCTGGTCGCCTCTGCTTGCCGCCACCGAGTTCTTCGGCGGCATCTTCATCGCGATCGGTTTCCTGACCCGGCCCGCGGCCTTTGCCGCGACTATCGTGCTTCTCGTCACCGTCTACTTCCACGGCATCGTCCAGGGCCAGGGCCTTGGCGGGGCTGAGAAATCGATCCTCTGGGCGGCAATCACCTTCTTCTTTGCGATCCGCGGCGCCAACAGCCAGTCGGTCGACGCCAAGCTCGGCCGCCAGTTCTAACTTCGCACCGCAGGCACGGGCGGAGTCCGTGCCTGCGGCTATCCTCCTGCGACAGCCCGTACTCTCCTCAAGCCACAAGCCGCACTTGAACAGCGGCTTCGCCCATGGTCATCTCGGATCGAGGAGGAAGCGGACCATGAGTGAAACGATCGAAGGCGGCTGCTTCTGCGGCCGTATCCGCTATCGGCTGAAGCGTCGGCCGATGTTCGTGCATTGCTGCCATTGCCGCGACTGCCAACGACAACTCGGCAGCGCCTTTGTGGTCAACGGCATCGTGGAGGCGGAAAATGTCGAGCTCTTGCAGGGAAAGCCGGTCATGGTGACGCTCTCGACCGACAGCGGCCGCCCGCATGACGTCTACCGTTGCCCGGACTGCCAGTCGGCGCTCTGGAGCGATTACGGCCGGCGCAAATGGCTTTCTTTCGTTCGCCTCGCGACGCTCGACCGGCCATCGGAGTTTCCCCCGGATGTCCACATCTACACCCGCTCGAAACTCGACTGGGTGCCGCTGCCCGCGGGCGCCAGGGTTTTCGAGGCCTATTACGACGTAGAGGCTGAGTGGCCGAAGGAGAGCCTCGATCGGCTTGGTGAAGCGCGCGCGAAGGGCAAGGGGCAGGTGCAGTCGTGACGGCAAGCGAACGTGAGAAGATGATGGCGGGCGAGTGGTATTGCTGCTTGGACTCAGAGCTCGACGAGCTACGCGCCCGAGCCCGCCGGGCTGTGTACCAGCACAACACCCTGCCGCCGGACGAACGCGGCAACATGGCGCCGGCGCTGAAGACGCTCTTCGCCGCGGTCGCCGCGGACGTTTTCATAGAGGCGCCGTTCCATTGCTCCTACGGCATCAACATCACGCTCAGTGCCGGCGTCTATCTGAATGCCGGCTGCACCATTCTCGACAGCGCACCCGTCACCATCGGCAGTGGCACCATGCTCGGGCCAGGCGTGCACATCTACTGTGCCGAGCATCACAAGGACATTGCGCTCCGCCGTGCCGGTCTGGAGATCGCCCGGCCGGTGACGATCGGCAAGGACGTCTGGATCGGCGGCGGTGCGATCATCTTGGCCGGCGTCACGATCGGCGACGGGGCGATCGTCGGAGCCAGCGCGGTGGTGAGACGGGATGTGGCGCCGGGCGCAACGGTGGTGGGGAACCCGGCGCGGGTTCTGCCTTGATTTTTCGGGAGGCAATTCATGGCTGACGCAGCAACGATCAATGTCCGTCCGGCACGGGTCGAGGACGTGCCGGTGCTTTGCGCTTTCCTGAACGAGATCATACGGATCGGCGGCACCACGGCCCATGAGACGCCGTTCACGCACGAGAGCTTTGCCTCCCACTTTCTAGCGGGTCCCGGCCTCGTCAGTTGCTTCGTTGCGGAGGACGGGTCGGACGAGCCTTGCGCCTTCCAGGCGCTGGAGCGCTGGGACGGTCTTCCGGAGGGCTGGGTGGATATCGGCACCTTCGCCCGCCTCATGAGAAAGTTCCCGGCGCCGGCACCGCGCTTTTCGCCGCCACGAAGGCGTATGCCCGTGACGCCGGCTTCCTGGCGATCAACGCCACGATCCGTGCCGACAATATCGGCGGTTTGGCCTACTACAGCAAGATGGGCTTCGTCGACTACAAGGTCGACAAGGCGGTGCCGCTGAAAGACGGTAGGCCCGTCGACCGGATTTCGAAGCGGTATTTGCTTGCGGGGCTTTAAAGGCTCTAGAAACCCTGGAATGCGAAATCCGTAGCGGCGACAATGTCGTCGCGCCGGCTCGATAGGTCCGTGACCATCTCATCGAGTTGGCTTACTGAAATCGCGGCCAAGAGATGGATAGCGATGACGTAGGCGTCCTCCCCGATGGTCACGCGTGGATTGAGACGCGACATGACATGAGCAAAATCGGATGCCGGAATGAGCGGCGCGACGATCCTGGTCTTCAACGCGTCGAAGAGGTCGGCCTGGAGATCGACGACCAATGTCTCGGCCTGCTTCAGGCGGTAGACATGAAAGCGAGCCATTAGAACTGCCGGTATTTGGCCAGCGGCAATCCGCGCTTTTCGACCATGGCGTTGGCATCGGCGATCGCTTCCGCGTTCTCAATACGCCAGAGCTTTTCCTGTTCGGCCCTGATCGCCTGTGCGATGCCTTCCTCCGCCGCGCGCGAAACGTTGATCTTGAGATCGCGCGCTTTTGAAAGCAGATCGCCGTCGAGGGACAGATTGGTCGGGCGCCGTGCGGTCGATCGTGTCATATTCGTTCCCATAAAGATGCGCACATTATATGCGCATTTTCATGGGAAGAAAACACTCACTCATCGCCCATCTTGAGCGCCGCGATAAAAGCCTCCTGCGGGATTTCCACCTTGCCGAACTGGCGCATGCGCTTCTTGCCTTCCTTCTGCTTTTCCAGAAGCTTGCGCTTGCGGGTGGCATCGCCGCCGTAGCACTTGGCCGTCACGTCCTTGCGCAGTGCACGGACTGTTTCGCGGGCGATGATGCGGCCGCCGATCGCCGCCTGGATCGGAATCTGGAACATGTGCTGCGGGATCAGGTCCTTGAGCTTCTCGCACATGGCGCGGCCACGCTTTTCCGCGGCGGAGCGGTGGACGAGCATCGAGAGCGCATCGACCGGCTCGCCGTTGACGAGGATCGACATCTTGACGAGATCGCTCTCGCGATAGTCGGAGAGGTGATAGTCGAAGGAGGCATAGCCCTTGGAGATCGACTTCAGCCGGTCATAAAAATCGAAGACCACTTCGTTGAGCGGCAGGTCGTAGGTCAGCATCGCCCGGTTGCCGACATAGGTGAGTTCGGTCTGGATGCCGCGCCGGTCCTGGCAGAGCTTCAGGATGCCGCCGAGATACTCGTCCGGCGTCATGATCGTCGCCCGGATCCAGGGCTCGCGGAATTCGGCGATCTTGACGACGTCCGGCATGTCGGCCGGGTTGTGCAGTTCCTTCTCGGTGCCGTCTGTCATCGTCAGCTGATAGACGACCGAGGGCGCGGTCGCGATCAGGTCGAGGTCGAATTCGCGCGATAGGCGCTCCTGGATGATTTCGAGATGCAGCAGCCCGAGGAAGCCGCAGCGGAAACCGAAACCGAGTGCGGCGGAGGATTCCATTTCGAAGGAGAAGGAGGCGTCGTTGAGGCGGAGCTTCCCCATGGCGCCGCGCAGTTCCTCGAAGTCGGCGGCATCGACCGGGAAAAGGCCGCAGAAGACCACCGGCTGCGCCGGCTTGAAGCCGGGGAGCGCTTCCGCCGTCGGGCGCTTGTCGTCGGTGATCGTGTCGCCGACGCGGGTATCGGCCACTTCCTTGATCGAGGCGGTGATAAAGCCGATTTCGCCGGGCCCGAGCGAATCCATCGACACCATCTTCGGCGTCAGCACGCCGACCCGCTCGATGGTGTATTTGGCGCCGGTGCCCATCATGCGGATGGTCTGGCCCTTGGTCAGCACGCCGTCAATGATGCGCACCAGCACCATGACGCCGAGATAGGTGTCGTACCAGCTATCGACGAGCAGCGCCTTCAATGGCGCCTTGTCGCCGCCGGGGCTCTTCGGCGCCGGCAGCTTGTGGACGATCGCTTCGAGCACGTCCGGAATGCCGAGGCCGGTCTTCGCCGAGATCAGCACCGCGTCGGAAGCGTCGATGCCGATCACTTCCTCGATCTGCTCCTTGATGCGATCCGGCTCGGCCGCCGGCAGGTCGATCTTGTTGAGCACTGTGACGAGCTCGTGGTTGTTGTCGATCGCCTGGTAGACGTTGGCGAGCGTCTGGGCTTCGACGCCCTGGCTGGCATCGACGACGAGCAGCGAACCTTCGCAGGCCGAAAGCGAGCGCGAGACCTCGTAGGCGAAGTCGACGTGCCCGGGCGTGTCGATAAGGTTCAAGACATAGGTCTCGCCGTCATTCGCCTTGTAGTGCAGGCGCACCGTCTGGGCCTTGATGGTGATGCCGCGTTCACGCTCGATATCCATGCTGTCCAGCACCTGCTCGGACATCTCGCGCTCGGCAAGGCCGCCGGTGAGCTGAATCAGCCGGTCGGCGAGCGTCGATTTGCCGTGGTCGATATGGGCCACGATCGAGAAGTTGCGGATATGCGACAGGGGCGTCTTGGAAGATGGTGTGCTCATGGGCCGCATATAGCAGTGCGATCAGGCGGCGCAAAGCGCGAAATGAAGGCTTCGTTCACTATAAATCCGGGCTGACAGCACGCACTTCCGTTGCTGCAAGCGCAGTGGCATTCGGCACCTGGGCGCTTCTGAATTCGAAGGTCTCGCAAAGCTCAGGCGGCACGCGTTCGCGTGAGCGGAGGCGAAAGAGCACGAAGAGCGCGTAAAGGAGCGCTACTGCCAACGTCGCGTAGATGAAGGTCTGCTGGCCGAAGGCGGGCGTCAGCAGCGTCACCAGCATCGGCACCAGCGTTGCGGCCGCCGACCAGGCGACCAGCATGGTGCTGGCGAGCGGCACGAAATCGGCCGGATCCGTGCGGTCGTTTGCATGCGCATTGGCGATCGAATAGACCGTCTCGACGGCCCCCGCAAAGATCGCGAAGACCAGCATGAGCAGGAGCGGATTGTCGAAGGAAACGACCAGTGCCGCGAGGCCGGCTCCGATGGTGAGGGCGCAGGTGACGATCAGGACAATGCGGCGGTCGGTGCGGTCGGAAAGGGCGCCCATAGGAAACTGGATGAAAAGAAGGCCAAACTGCATGAAGAACATCAATGCCGCCACGTCCTGCTGGCTGACCGCATTGGCCGCGGCATAGATCGGCGTGAAGCCCTGCACCAGCATCGATAGGCCGCCGGAGGCAAGCACGCCCACGAAGGCGACCGGAGAAGCCCGCCAGACCATGGGAATGTCGATACTGACCCTGGAAGGAGCGGGCGGATTCGGCAGCCGCGTGAGGCCGATCGGCAGGATGGCGACGGTCGTAAAGAAGACGGTGATGATCGGGGCGAGATTGCCTTCGGCAGGGATCTGGCCGAAGAGCCAGGCGCCAGCGCCGAGCCCGATGACATAGGCCATATAGAAGAGCGACATTGCCCGGCCGCGCCAGTGGTTCTCGCTGGCGTGGTTCAGCCAGCTCTGGGTGATGATGAAGTTCATGTTCGCGGCGACTCCGTAGAGACCGCGTGCGAGAACCCAAAGCAGCGGATGGACGCCGAGGCTGATCGTCAGCGCCGCGAGGATGACGAGCGCCATCGAGCAGGAAAAGGCACGGGCGTGCCCTACCCGGCGAATGAGCGAGCCGCCCATGAGACAACCGAGGAGTCCGCCGAAAGCGATCGCGGTCACTGCGGCACCCGGAACCCAGTCCGGCGCGGCCGAGCGCGTCAGCACGAAAGGCACATAGGCGAGCATCATGCCGTTGCCGATCGCGACGGCCGTCATCGAAAGAACGATGCTCGCGATCGACATCAGCGACGAAGGAGATCTGTCCATATGCCTGTCCTTCCGCGACCGTTTTCGATAAGTGAGCTCTAAAGTATTGAAGAAGAAGAACTTTCTGAAGTACGGGAGACTCGCAACGATAGCGCAACATGGTTCGTCGCGTTGTCGTCAAAACGGCATCGGCAGAATTTATCTGTCGCGCCCAAATCGGCTTGACTCCATTATAGGAGAAATGCAATCTCAAATAATGGAACAGTCAATCGCCTCCCTTGAACATACGATCGGCAACCGCGTGCGCGAGCTGCGCATGGCGCAGACCCTGACGCTCGATGACTTGGCTACTCGCTCCGGCGTCAGCCGCGCCATGATCTCGCGCATCGAGCGCGGCGAGGCGAGCCCGACGGCGCAACTGCTCGCGAAGCTCTGCAGCGCGCTCGGCACAACGCTCTCGGCACTCTTCGCCTCGACGGCGGAGAACGCGTCGCCGATCGCGCGGCGCGCCGACCAGCGGCTGTGGCGCGATCCGGAAAGCGGCTATCTACGCCGGTCCGTCTCGCCCGAAGGCGTCGGTTCGCCGGCCGATATCGTCGAGGTCGAGTTTCCGCCCGGAGCTCGCGTCGTCTTCGAACGCCAGCCTCTGGACCGCGGAATCACCCAGCATCTCTGGCTCTTTTCCGGCCGGCTCGAACTGACGATGGAAAGCGGACCGCAGGTGCTGGAAGCGGGCGACTGTCTTTTCATGGGCCTCGAGGAGGCCCATGTCTTCCACAACCCATACGACGAACCGGCGCACTACGCCGTCATCCTCTGCCGTACCAAGGTGTGACATGCCCGACGTGAATATCCGCGTGCTCAGCGAAGAAGAAACCCTGGCCGCACTGCCGGCGCTGGCCGAGATTCTCTCCGATTGCGTCGAAGGCGGCGCCTCGGTCGGCTTCATGCAACCCTTTCCGCCTGAGGCCGCGGTCCCGTTCTGGGATGGCGTTGCCGCTGCTGTCGGCCGCGGCGAGACCGTGCTCGTCGTCGCCGAGGTCGACGGCCGACCGGTCGGTACCGTGCAGCTCGGCGTCGCGACCATGCCCAACCAGCCCCATCGCGCCGACATCAAGAAGCTGCTCGTGCATCGGAACGCCCGCGGTCTCGGCCTGGCGCGTCGCCTCATGGAAGCGGCGGAAGCCGAAGCCATCAAGCGCCGCAGACGAGTGCTGGTGCTTGACACGGCAACGGGCGAGCCGGCGGAGGCAATCTACGAGCGCTTCGGCTGGAACCGCGCGGGCGTCGTTCCCGACTACGCCCTGATGCCCGACGGCCGCTATTGCGCGACGACGTTTTTTTACAAGCACCTTGCCGTCTAGAACGACTGCCCCCGTGCGGAGCCGATTCCGCTTTGCCCAATCGTGAAGTAGGGTGACGCACGAACGCCCCGCGGGGGCTCCCCATGCAACAGGACAGAATGATGCGCGTTTTCTATTCCGAAGACCACAAGCTCAGAGACGCCAAGACCGAGTTGCATGGAGGCGAGCTCGTCCCGCCCTTTGAAGCGCCGTTCCGGGCCGAGTGGATCCTCGCAGCGGTCAGGGAAGCGGGTTTCTCCGATGTCGTCGCACCCGAGCGTCACGGAATGGAGACGGCGCTGAAGCTGCACTCGGCGGACTATCTCGAATTCCTAGAAAGCGCTTGGAGCCGCTGGGTCGCGGATGGCTATCGCGGCGAAGCGATACCCGCCTGCTTTCCGGCCCGCCGCATGCGCCAGCACCCGCCGAAGGATATCGATGGAGCGCTCGGCTACTATGCCTTTGCGGCCGAAACGGCGATCACCGAGGGTACCTTTGCCGCTGCGCGTGCCGCGATGGACTGCGCGATTTCCGCAGCGACCCATGTCGCTGCAGGTGCTCCGGCAGCCTTCGCACTTTGCCGCCCGCCGGGCCATCACGCCGCGATCGACCTCTTCGGCGGCTATTCCTTCATCAACAACGCGGCCTGCGCCGCGCAGCGCTTGCGCGATTCCGGTGCGGCGAAAGTTGCCGTGCTCGATGTCGACTTCCACCACGGCAACGGCACGCAGGATATCTTCTACGAGCGCGGCGACGTCTTCTTCGCCTCGCTGCACGGCGACCCGGTCGACGCCTTCCCACATTTTCTCGGCTTTGCCGACGAGGAAGGCGCGGGCGAGGGGCTTGGCACGACAAAGAACTATCCCTTGCCGCGCGGCACCACCTTCGAAACCTGGGGTGCAGCGATGGATGACGCCACCGCCCGCATTGCCGGCTTCGGCGCGGAAGCGCTCGTCCTCTCGCTGGGCGTCGATACCTTCGAGCACGATCCGATCAGCTTCTTCAAGCTCAAATCGGAGGACTACCTGCGCATCGGCGAACGCTTGAGTGCGATGGCCCTTCCGGTCGTCATCTGTATGGAGGGCGGCTACGGCGTGCCGGAGATCGGCCTGAACGTCGCGAATGTGCTGAAGGGGATCACCGGCTGATTGTAGGATCGCCTATTGACCTCAACTATGGTTGAGGTCGTACCACTGGTCGCGCTTTCCGGATCGCCACCGGCGGTCCGCTTTCAAAAGGAGAGAACGATGAGTGGAAACGAGCTGGCGGTGTCGCGGCCGCTTTATCGAGTCAACAAATTCGCCGTGCCTGACGAGGCGCGAGAGAAATTCCTGGAACTCGTGGCAAAGACCTTTGCCGTCATTCGCCGGCAGGACGGCTATGTCCGCGACTGGGTCCTCGAGCAGAATTCCGGCCCCGGCATCTTCAATTTCGTCATCATGATCGAGTTTGCGAGCGACGAGGTCGCGCCGAGGATTGCCGCCGCGCTTGGCGAGCTCGATAGGGAACTCGGCCTCGACCGCGACGCACTGATGGCCGAGCTCAATATCCGCACCGACTTCGGCAGCTATAAGCGCTTGGAGCCGCTTTCAGCCTAGTCCAAGCCGGACCTACGACACGAAGAATTGCGAAAGCCCCTGGCCGGCGGCGAAAGTCGCGTAGGCGAGAACGGCGAAATAGACGGTGGTTGCCAAGAGAAAGAAGTAACCGGCGGCCACCATGAGCCCGTCGCGCTGAATGATGCCGAGCGAGAGAAGCAGGATGGCGATCCCGGGCAGCGTGTTCGACAGCGGGATCAGCCCGAGCGGGAACATCAGAAGCACGCCGCCGGCCATGATCATCAGGCCGTTGAAGCGGTTCATCACGACGCCCTGCGTCAAGAAGTACAAACGCGGCCGCACGTACCGGTCGAGCTTCGAGACGAGGGCCGCCCCTTTCTTGAGCGTCGGCACGAGTTTTTCCGTCTCGATCCGCCGGTCGAGGATGCGTTGCGGCAGCCAGGGCAGGCGATTGAGCGTGATCGCCAGCGAGATGAGGATGATCGCCGCGCCGAAGACGGTGCTGACTCCGGGAATGGAAACGGGAATGAGGAAGGGCAGCGTCAGAAGAGCGCAGAGGAGCAGGAACCCATGCTCGCCGATCTCGATCATCAGTTCGCGCAGCGTGATTGTATCGCCTCTGATCGAAGCGATCATGCCGTTCAGCGTATCGCTGAGATTGCGTTCCGTATCGCCGAACTCGATCGCCATAGTTTGACCCCCCTCACCTTTGCGCCCGCTTTACCGAACGACGCGCGGCCCGCATGTTCTACCCCAGGTCGATCACGACCGGGCGGCCCACCATAGCGCGGGCATGTGAAGCTTCGGTTAGCGGGCGCTCTGGTCAGCAATGTGGCGAAGAAATGTTGCATTGCGAAGCCGAGCCGGCGCGCGGGCCCTGTGGAAAGTGCTCGGCCCCTTCATCTTCCTGCCGCAATCGGTGGTATGAAGCGATTTCAGCACCAATGGGGACCATTGATTCGATGATCAAGAAATGCGCCATCCTGGCTGTTGCGGCCATCTATCTTTCCGGATGCACGACCACCGATCCCTACACGGGAGAGCAGAAGATGTCGAACACGGCCGGCGGCGCCTTGATCGGTGCGGGCCTCGGTGCGGCGACCGGTCTGCTCGCCGGCGGCAGTGCTGCAGGACGGCGCGACGCGGCACTTGTCGGCGCGGCTATCGGCGGGCTCGGCGGCGGGCTCATCGGCAACTACATGGACCAGCAGGAGGCGGAGCTGCGCGCACAACTGCAGGGCACCGGCGTCTCGGTGACGCGGGCCGGCGACCGCATCATCCTCAACATGCCGTCTAACATCACCTTCGCGACCGATCGCGACCAGGTGATCCCGGACTTCTATCCGACGCTCGATTCGGTCGCGATCGTGCTGCGCAAGTTCAACAAGACGCTGATCGATGTCGATGGCCACACCGACTCGACCGGCAGCGCCTCCTACAACCAGGGTCTGTCGGAGCGCCGTGCAGCTTCCGTCGCCAACTACCTCGGTGCCCGCGGCGTCGACCAGCGGCGCATCTCCACCATGGGCTACGGCATGGAGCGGCCGGTTGCATCCAATGCCAGCGAGGCCGGCCGCGCCCAGAACCGCCGCGTCGAAATCTCGATCGCACCGATCAAGCAGGGCTGATCCGCCACAGCGACGATTCAAGAGAGGGCCGCCGGCGTCGCCGTGCGGCCTTTTTTTTGGCCCTTGTGGCCCGATGCGCGTCAGAAGCGATAACGAACGAGCCGCCCCATCGGCTGCAGCATCGGAGCAGCCGCGAGGATTTGCAGGGCGATGCGCACCGGCGGCGACATCCGCGCTGCCTCGGACGCGCTCCAATGCGACCTGTCTTCAACGAGCTTCAGCCCCGGCACCTGCCGCTCGAGTTCCGCCGGCTCGTCGAGCGCCCATCGAAGCGAGGCGCCTGTCGCACGGATTGCCGGATTGAAATGCAGCATCCAGATCATGAGTCGGCTATAGGCATCGAAGACAATCTCACCGGAGGGGAAGCGGCCGACGAGCCGGCTGAGAAGCTGCGGGACCTCATTCTCGCCAAGATAAGGCAGCACGCCCTCGGCGATGATCATCGCAGGTCTGCCGGTGGGCAGTTGCGACAGCCATGTTGTTTCCGTGATCGACGCTGCAATCGCCGTGTAGTTTCTGCGGCAGGGATAGAGACGCTGCCTGAGCGCGATCACCTCAGGGAAATCGACATCGAACCAGTGCACCGATGGCGGCGGATCGACCCGGAAGACACGGGCATCGAGGCCGCAGCCGAGATGAAGGACGGTGGCATCCGAATGCCGATCGAGAAAAGCGGTCGTCCATCGGTCGAGCAGAAGTGCCCGCATGGCGATCGCGACCGTCATATCGTGCCCGACCTTCAGATGCGTCAGGTCCTCGCCGACGCGGGCGATCGCGGCGGCGGCGAAGCGGTCGCGGAGCAGCGAATCCGGCATGGCGCTCTCTTCCGCCTTCGCGAGAAGCGTGATCAGCGGCGTCGCAGTCACACCGGCAAGACGGATCTCCGATGGCATGGCTTCCTCCGGCGGATCGGAAACGGGGCGCGCCTTACCTTATGGTTTTATCCTTAAATCGACTACGATTTAAGGAAGCATGCAGTAGCGCCGAGGGTTCAATCCTTCGGCGGATAGGCGTGCTTGTTTCCGCGGAAGTCGCTGACGGTGTAGCAGCCGCCCCCTTCCGCCTCGATCGCGCTTGCGCCGATCACGGCCTTGCCATGGCCGCCGGGGATGTCGAGAATGTAGGTCGGCTGGCAGAGACCGGAGACGCGGCCGCGCAGCGAGGCGACGAGCGCCTGACCCTCCTCGATCGACAGCCGGAAATGGCTGGTGCCCGGAGCGAGATCCGGATGGTGCAGGTAATAGGGCTTGATGCGCATCTCGACGAAGGCGCGCATAAGTTCGGCTAGCACGTCCGCATCGTCGTTGACGCCCTTGAGCAGCACCGATTGGCTCACCATGACGATGCCGGCATCGATCAGCCGCGCGGCGGCCCCGCGCGCCTCGGTCGTAAGCTCCCGCGGATGATTGGCATGAAGCGCCACATAGGTCGGCTTGCCGCTGACCTTAAGCGCCGCGATGAGCTCCGCGTCGATCCGGTCGGGCTCGACGACCGGCACGCGCGTATGGAAGCGGACAATCTTCACATGGTCGATCTTGCCGAGGCGCTTCGCGATCTCGCCAAGCCGCCGGGGCGAGAGCACGAGCGGGTCGCCGCCCGTCAGGATCACCTCCCAGATTTCCGGATGCGCGGCAATATAGGCAACGGCCGCATCGAGTTCTGCGGGCGTCAGCGTGCCGAGGCCTTGCGGGCCCACCATCTCGCGGCGGAAGCAGAAGCGGCAGTAGACCGGGCAGACATGCACGGCCTTCATGAGCACGCGGTCCGGGTAGCGGTGGACGATGCCCGCGACCGGACTATGCGCGCCGTCACCGATCGGATCGGCACGCTCTTCCGGCGCGAGGGTGAGTTCCGCCGCGTCGGGCACGAATTGCCGGGCGATCGGGTCGTGCGGATCGTCGCGGTCGATGAGGCGTGCAAGCGTGGGGCTGATCGCGACCGCATATCGGGAAGCAACGCGGGAGATCGCCTGTTCGTCGGCAGCCCCGACCAGGCCGGCCCCGACGAGCTCGCCCGCTGTCCGGATGGTTCGGTCCATGGTCATGCCGTGGCCTCCGCAACGGGCGCCCAAAGAACCTGTTCGATGCGCGTGGCGCCGGTTGCGAGCATCACCAGCCGGTCGAAGCCGAGCGCAATACCGCTCGCCTCGGGCATGGTGGCGAGCGCGGCGAGGAAGTCGTCGTCGATGGGATGGGTCTCGCCATAGACCCGCGCCTTTTCCGCCATTTCGAGCTCGAAGCGACGACGCTGTTCCGTGGCATCCGTCAGCTCGCCGAAGGCATTCGCGAGCTCGACGCCACAGGCATAGAGCTCGAAGCGCTCCGCGACACGCCCGTCGCCGGGCGTTGGTCTTGCCAGCGCGGCCTCGGCGACGGGATATCGATCGAGGATCGTGGCGCGCCCGAAGCCGAGATTGGGCTCGACCTTCTCGACGAGCACGCGGCTGAAGAGATCGGCCCAGCCGTCGTCAGCGGCGACGCGCAGGCCTGCTCTTCGCATGGGGGCAGCGAGGCTCTCGTGATCGGTGGAGCCGTCCGCTGCAATCGAAGCGAGGAGGTCGATGCCGGCGAAACGCTCGAAGGCTTCGGCCACGGAAAGCCGCTCCGGTTCCGCGAAGGGATCGCAGGCGCGCCCGCCATAGGTGAAGGACCGGGTGTCCACCGTCTCGGCGGCGAGCGCCAGGATTTCGGCGCAGTCGCGCATCAGCGTCTCGTAGTTCTCCTCGGCGCGGTACCATTCCAGCATTGTGAATTCGGGATGGTGTAGCGGCCCCCGCTCGCGATTGCGGTAGACATGGGCGAAGCAGGCGATGCGCCTTTCGCCGGCAGAGAGGAGCTTCTTGCATGCGAACTCGGGCGAGGTGTGCAGATAGAGGGGCTGGGTCGAGCCATCATGGCCGATCGCTTGCGTTTTAAAGGCATGCAAATGCGCCTCGTTGCCCGGCGACACCTGCAGCGTGGCTGTGTCCACCTCCATGAAATCGCGCTCGTCGAAGAACCGGCGAAGCGCCGCCTGGATGCGATTGCGCCCGATGAGGAACGGGCGCCGGTCGGCATGGACCTCCGGGGTCCACCAGGGAGAAGCGTTCTGCATGATCGGTTCGGTCCAAGCTTTCTTTCCACGTGAATGCCGGCGCAGGCTGGCTATTTGCGCGGAATTAGGGTAGTGGCGGCGCGAAAACCATTCTCGCGTCCTTAATGGGCCGATCTCCGGCCCGCTCGTGTCGCGCATACCTCTGTTACAAGGAAGACTAATGGTCAAGGTCATCGCTTCTTCGGTCCGCAAGGGCAACGTTCTCGACGTCGACGGCAAGCTCTATGTCGTGCTCACCGCCCAGAACTTCCACCCGGGCAAGGGCACGCCGGTCACGCAGGTCGACATGCGCCGCATTTCCGACGGCGTGAAGGTCTCCGAACGCTACCGCACCACCGAACAGGTCGAGCGCGCCTTCGTCGAAGACCGCGAGCACACCTTCCTTTATGAAGATGCCGAAGGCTTCCACTTCATGAATCCGGAAACCTACGATCAGCTCGTTATGTCGGCCGACGATATCGGCGACCAGAAGGCCTATCTCCAGGAAGGCATGGCCGTGATGCTGTCGATCCACGAAGGCATTGCGATCGCCATCGAACTGCCGCGCCATGTCGTTCTCGAAATCGTCGAGACCGAGCCGGTGGTCAAGGGCCAGACCGCGTCCTCGTCCTACAAGCCCGCCGTGCTGTCCAATGGCCTTCGTACCATGGTGCCGCCGCACATTCAGGCCGGCACCCGCGTCGTCATCGCAACCGAAGACAGTTCTTACGTCGAGCGCGCTAAGGACTGATCGTCCTGACTGCCAAGATATGAGAAGGGGACGGCGGGCATGCTCGCCGTCCCCGTTTTCGTTTCAGACCCTTCGCGCAACCTAGTGCAGGCAATGAGGTGCGAAATCGGGCGTGCATTTTCGCGGCTCGATGCTAGGTTCGGGCCTGCGTGCTGCCATTCGCAGCGGACGAGAGTGAGGGACCTGCATGTTTCCATTGTCGCACATGATGAAGGCGTTCATCCGCAAGGGCAGCCTGACCGTGATCGATGCCGACGGCAAGAGACATATCTTTGCCGGCGAGCCGGGGCCGAGCGTGACGATGCGGCTCACCGACAAGCGGCTCTATCGCAGCCTCGTCTTCAATGCCGAGCTGGCCGCCGGCGAGGCCTATATGGATGGCACCATGCGCTTCGAGGAGGGCTCGACGCTTCGGGATTTCCTCACGCTCTTCTCGATCAACCGCCTGTCGCTCGGCTCCTATCCGATCCAGAAGCTCCTGCGCGCGATCAAGATGCGGTTCCGTAAGCGCCAGCAGGCGAACCCCAAGGGGAAGGCGCAGCAGAACGTCGCTCACCACTACGATCTCGGCAACGATTTCTACAAGCTCTTCCTCGACGAGAACATGCTCTATTCCTGCGCCTATTTCCGCGAGCCGGACGAGACGCTAGAGGCAGCGCAACGCAACAAGTTACGGCTGCTCGCCGCGAAGCTCTGCCTGAAGCCCGGAATGAAAGTGCTCGACATCGGCTGCGGCTGGGGCGATCTCGCGCTCTATCTGGCCGCGCTCGAGGACGTCGAGGTCATCGGTGTGACGCTCTCGAAGGAGCAGCAGGCGCTCGCCGCCGAGCGTGCGCGCGTGGCAGGAGTTTCCGATCGCGTACGCTTCGAGCTCAAGGACTATCGCGACGTCGAGGGGCCGTTCGACCGGATCGTTTCGGTCGGCATGTTCGAGCATGTCGGCGTTCATCACTATGACGAGTTCTTCAAGAAGTTGAATGCGCTGATGCCGGACGACGGGCTCGCCGTGCTCCATTCGATCGGCCATATGAGCCCGCCGGGCATGGCCAGTCCCTGGCTTCGGAAATACATTTTTCCCGGCGCCTATTCTCCGGCGCTGTCGGAGGTCTTCGAGGTGGTCGAGCGCAACAGTCTGTGGGTGACCGACCTCGAATTCCTGCGCGTCCATTATGCGACGACGCTCGCTCATTGGGGCGCGCGGTTCGAGAAGAACCGCGACAAGGTGATCGCGATGTATGATGAGCGTTTTGCCCGGATGTGGGAGTTCTATCTGATCAGCGCGGAAATGATGTTCCGCACCGGCAGCCAGCTCGTCTTCCATATGCAGTTGTCGCGCTCACGCGATGCGGCGCCAATCGTGCGCGATTACATCACCGATCGGCAGCGTGCCTATATCGAGAAGGAGAAGGCGCTCGATCTCGCGATCTGATGTGGGGAGCGGGCGCCCCTCTCTCAAGTCACCACTCATGCCCGGCCTCGCCCCGCTCGCTGCCTTGACGCTCCAGGTTACGGAGTCTATTTAGAATTATTCTAAAGAAGGTTCCCGCCCATGTTTTCCCGCCTTTTCTCCCGCTCCAAGCGTCCGTTTCTGTCCTTGAGCGAACAGGAGATCCTCGCGCTCGCCATTTCCTCCGAGGAGGACGACGGCCGCATCTATCTCGCTTATGCCGATGCGCTGCGTCAGAAATACCCCCATTCCGCAAAAGTTTTCGAGGAGATGGCCGAGGAGGAGAGCCATCACCGGCAAGCCCTAATCGACCTGCACGTCGCCCGCTTCGGCAACCGCATTCCGCTGATCCGCCGCGAACACGTGCGCGATTTCCCGGAACGCAAGCCCGATTGGCTGATCGTCGAGATGCCGATCGAAAAGGCGCGCGTGGAAGCGGAAGCCATGGAGGATGCGGCCCATCGCTTCTATGTCGAGGCTGCAGCGCGCACCCGCGACGCAGCGACGCGCAAACTCCTTGGAGACCTGGCGGTTGCCGAGAAGGCGCATGAATCGCTCGCTCGCCGGCTCGGCGAGAAGCATACGCCCGAAAGTGTGCGCGATGAGGAGGATGAGACATCCCGCCGACAGTTCATCCTGACCTATGTGCAGCCAGGTCTTGCCGGGCTGATGGACGGTTCGGTTTCGACGCTAGCGCCGATCTTTGCCGCGGCCTTCGCCACCCAGGACACGTGGCAGACCTTCCTCGTCGGCCTCTCTGCCTCCGTCGGCGCGGGTATTTCGATGGGCTTCACCGAGGCTGCCCATGACGACGGCAAGCTTTCCGGTCGCGGCTCGCCCGTCAAGCGCGGACTCGCCTCCGGCATCATGACCGCGCTCGGCGGCCTCGGCCACGCGCTTCCCTATCTCATTCCGCATTTCTGGACGGCGACCGCGACCGCGGTCGGGATCGTCTTTTTCGAGCTCTGGGCGATCGCCTTCATCCAGAACCGCTACATGGAAACGCCTTTCTTGAGGGCCGCCTTCCAGGTCGTGCTCGGCGGCGGTCTCGTCCTTGCCGCCGGCGTCGTCATCGGCAACGCCTGACGGTGCTCCACCACGCAAGCAAAAAAGGCCGCGTCTGCGGCCCTTTTTTTGAAAGCAACGGTTGATCGATCAGTTGCCGACGGAGCCGACGAGCACTTCCCCGCTGTTGTCAATCGTGACCCAGCGGCCGCTATTGTTCGCGGCCTGACGCTTGAGGAAACGGTAAGGCGTATTGGTCCAGAGCTTCACGCCGCTGTCGAGATTGTCCAGAATGAAGTCGCCCTGGGCGGTACGGACGGTCAGGACCGCATGGCCTTCGCCGTCAGGTTTGCGCACGACGGTCATCAGCAGGTTGCTGGCGGAAAAACCTTTCTGCATCAGACGTTTGCGCTTTTCGAGAGCAAAGTCTTCGCAATCGCCCTGCGCGCCCGGATAGGACCAGACCTCGTCTCTGCCGTGCAGTTGCAGATCCGTGACCGGCGCGATCTGCCGGTTGACGGCGGCATTGACCTGACGGATGGCCGCCCAGCCGCCTGCCGTGACGCGCGGCGGAACGGTCGAGTTCGACCGAACGCGGCACTCACCTCTATACTTTTGGCAGAATTCGTAATGCCCGATCGGCTGCGAGGTTACCGCGCCGGTCTGCATCCAGGGAGAGGCTCCCGCCTGTGCGGGAATCGCCGCGTTTGTTGAAATGAAAAGCGCGCAAAGTACCGCGAAACTTGCCTTAACCCCGGTCCAAGATGCCATACAGATCCCCTGTAACGCGACCGCATCCGATCCCGTTCGGACCGATCCGCGCAATCCAAAGTTGCCGACAGCTTTTGTAGGATTTTTCCCCTGCGCTGCTCTAATCGTTAACAAAGAGTTAATATAGACGGCTTGTCGGAGTCAATCGCCTGATTCGGGCTAGTCCATCTTATGGTTAAGGACTGCGGTAGAAGGCGCGGAAATCCCGCTAGCGCAACGGCTTGGTCTACGACTTCCGGATTAGGTTCGGAGATTTTGGCTAGTCCATGTGGCCTAGCCCAGCGCTCAGGCCTTCGTCAGCATGCCGTCGATCGCCTGTTTCAATTTGGCAATGTCCTCCTCGCGAGACAACCGATGGTCGCCATCGCGAATAAGCGTCATGACGACATCGTCCGCCGGCATGTGCTCCATGAGCTTTAGCGCGTGTGTATAGGGCACGTCCGGATCGCGCATGCCCTGGAGGATATGGACCGGGCAGCCGGTTTCGACCGGCCCTTTCATGACCCGATTGTCGCGGCCGTCCTCGATCAGCGCACGGGTGAAGATATTGGGCTCGGGGCTGTATTCCGACGGCTCCTCGAAAAAGCCGCGCTCGGCAAGCGACGCCTTTTCGATATCGGTCAGATTTGGTTCGATCAGCTCGGCGGTGAAATCGGGGGCAGGGGCGATCAGCACGAGACCGGCGACGCGGTCGGCTTCGCCGCGCGCCCGCAACTTCTCGATGAGGCGGAGCGCGATCCAGGCGCCCATGGAGGAGCCGATGAGGATCATGCGCGGCGCGGCGGCATGATCGACCACCGCAAGGCTTTCCTCGATCCAGCGAGAGATCGTGCCGTCGCGGTAATCGCCGCCCGAGGAACCGTGCCCGGAGTAATCGAAGCGGATACAGTCGGTGCCGACGGCTCGGGCATGGCCCTCCACCTCGATCGCCTTCGTGCCGGTCATGTCGGAACGGTACCCGCCGAGCCAGACGAGTGCGGGTTGGCTGGAGGCCGGCTCGGCGCGGAAGATCCGCATGGCGATGCTGCGCCTGAGCTCTCCCGTTCCGACCTCGATCCGCGTGATGTCGGTTTCAGCCGGCGTTGCTGACATCGAATATCCTCCGAGAGACCTGACCTTGACCGGGTTCCTTCTAAAACAGATTCGTTCGGGCACCGACAGAGGATGATTTTCATTGCGGGCCATGCTATTGACTCTGGAGCCGCAATTCACACATTGCCGTCAGTGACTGTTTCAAGCGCCACGTTTGAGATCGCGCTAACTGTTTATCAAACCAATTGTACGTCAACAGCTCGAGGAGAGTACGACCATTCGCAGACCGTTCAAAGCGGACGCCCCAGTCAAGGAAGGACCGCGCGCAAACAAGGAAATCCGGGTCCCCCGGGTTCAGCTTATCGATGCCGAGGGCCAGAACCTGGGCAGCGTACCGATCGACCAGGCGCTCCGCATGGCGGACGAGGCCGGTCTCGATCTGGTGGAGATCGCACCGAATTCCGATCCGCCCGTGTGCAAGATTCTCGATCTTGGCAAGCTGAAATACGCGAACCAGAAGAAGGCGGCCGAGGCGCGCAAGAAACAGAAGATCGTCGAGATCAAGGAAATCAAGATGCGCCCCAACATCGACACCCACGATTACGAGGTGAAGATGAAGGCCATGAATCGCTTCTTCGAGGAGGGCGACAAGGTCAAGGTGACGCTGAAGTTCCGCGGCCGCGAAATGGCCCACCAGGAACTCGGCATGAAGCTTCTGATGCAGGTGAAGGATGACACCCAGGCTATTGCCAAGGTGGAAGCCGAGCCGAAGCTCGAAGGTCGCCAGATGATGATGGTGCTTGCGCCGAAGTGATCGGTGCATGACCCCGACAAGAGGCTTGATGAAGAGCCGCCCCGGAGGAGCTTGTGGGGCGGCTCTTCCTTTTGGGTCACGACGCCCCTTCCGGCACGCAGCGTTCTTTCTTTGCCGGGTTGCCTTTTTTGGGGTGCGCGGTTATAAGCCCCCGTCCGAACGGTCCGGCAGGGCATGCCGTGGCCGTTCTTAACGCTGGAAACCAGGCCTCGTCAGCCGGTTTCGCATATCAAGAACAATGGAGTAGCAAAATGCCCAAGATGAAGACGAAATCGTCTGCCAAGAAGCGGTTCAAAGTCACCGCGACCGGCAAGGTTCGAGCTGCTGCTGCTGGCAAGCGCCACGGCATGATCAAGCGGTCCAACAAGTTCATTCGCGACGCTCGCGGAACCATGGTTCTCGCAGAGGCTGATGGCAAGAAGGTCGTCAAGAACTACCTGCCCAACGGTCTTTAAGACGTCTGGCGATTTGGATTTTAAGGAGATCATGACATGGCACGTGTAAAACGCGGCGTAACCGCCCACGCCAAGCACAAGAAGACGCTCAAGGCCGCCAAGGGTTTCTACGGCCGCCGCAAGAACACCATTCGCGCCGCCAAGGCAGCGGTGGACCGTTCCAAGCAGTACGCCTACCGCGACCGCAAGGTTAACAAGCGCAATTTCCGCGCGCTCTGGATCCAGCGCATCAACGCTGCGGTCCGCGAGCACGGCCTCACCTACGGCCGCTTCATCGACGGTCTGAACAAGGCCGGCATCGAGATCGACCGCAAGGTTCTGTCCGACATGGCGATCCATGAGACGGCTGCATTCACGGCGCTCGTCGAAGCCGCCAAGAAGGCGCTTGCCTACCTCAAGGAAGCCGGCACGGCAAACGAGTTTGAAAGCGCTGTCCGTTAAGCCAGCGTTTTCCCAAGACCGTTTCTGAAATTGTTGGGAAACCCGCGCTGGCAGGGCTGGCGCGGGTTTTTCTTTTCGGCTTGCCGCCGGGATCGCAGCCACGGAACGCCTCGGCTCACGTTGGACGCGATCACATTGCTGAAGAATTGAACCGATATACCGAACCATTCCCGCATCGAGGCAGGACAGAATGAGCGAACTGGAAACGTTGGAACGGATTTTGCTGGCGGACATCGATGCCGCCGCCGATGAGGCGGCGATCGAGGCGGTGCGTGTCGGTGCGCTCGGCAAGAAGGGCTCGATCTCGGAGCTTTTGAAGACGCTCGGCACGATGACGCCGGAGGAGCGCCAGACCCGCGGCGCTCGCATCAATGCGCTGAAGAACACGGTTACCGAAGCGATCTCCGCCCGGAAGCTCGCCTTGAAGGATGCGGCGATCGCCGAACGGCTGGCGCACGAGACGGTGGATATCAGTCTGCCCGTGCGCTCCTCGCCGGCCGAACGCGGCCGCATTCATCCAATCAGCCAGATCGTCGACGAGATTACCGCGATCTTCGGCGACATGGGCTTCGCGATCGCCGAGGGGCCGGACATCGAGACGGACTACTACAACTTCACGGCGCTGAACTTCCCGGAAGGGCACCCGGCCCGCGAGATGCATGATACCTTCTTCTTCCAGCCGGACGAGAAGGGCGAACGCAAGGTGCTGCGCACGCACACCTCGCCGGTGCAGATACGCACGATGGAGGCGCAAGAGCCGCCAATCCGCATCATCATTCCCGGCAAGACCTATCGCCAGGATTCCGACGCGACCCATTCGCCGATGTTCCACCAGGTCGAGGGCCTGGTCATCGACCGCACGGCGAACGTCGCCAACATGCGCTGGGTGCTGGAAGAATTCTGCAAGGCCTTCTTCGAGGTGGATCAGGTGACGATGCGCTTTCGCCCGTCCTTCTTCCCCTTCACCGAGCCCTCCTTCGAGGTCGATATCCAGTGCGACCGGTCCGGCCCGATCGTCAAGTTCGGCGAAGGCAAGGATTGGATGGAGATCCTCGGCTGCGGCATGGTGCATCCGAACGTGCTGCGCGCCGGCGGTCTCGATCCCGACGAGTACCAGGGCTTCGCCTGGGGCATGGGCCTTGATCGGATCGCGATGTTGAAATACGGCATGCCGGACCTGCGCGACTTCTTCAACGCTGATGTCCGCTGGATGACCCATTACGGCTTCCGCCCGCTCGACATGGCGACGCTCTTCGGCGGCCTCTCGGCGTGATCTTCGTTGAGATTTTTAAGACACAGGTGAAATCATGAAGTTCACGCTTTCCTGGCTGAAGGACCATCTGGAATCCGACGCCTCGCTCGAGGAAATCTGCGCGCGCCTGACGATGATCGGGCTGGAGGTCGAGGACGTCGACGACAAGGCCGCCTTCAAGCCCTTCGTCATCGCCAAGGTCATTTCCGCCGAACAGCACCCGAACGCCGACAAGCTGAAGGTGCTGATGGTTGATACCGGCTCGGGCGCTCCGGTGCAGGTCGTCTGCGGCGCGCCGAATGCGCGCAAGGGCCTCGTCGGTGCCTTTGCTGCGCCCGGGACTCATATACCCGGCATCGACGTGACGCTCTCGGTCGGTACGATTCGCGGCGTCGAAAGCCGCGGCATGATGTGCTCCGAGAAGGAGCTGGAGATTTCCGACGACCACACCGGCATCATCGACTTGCCCGAGGACGCTCCGGTCGGGACGAGCTACGCGGCTTATGCGGGCCTCGACGATCCGGTCATCGAAATCAATCTGACGCCGAACCGGCCGGATTGCACCAGCATCCACGGCATTGCCCGTGACCTCGCCGCTTCCGGCCTCGGCACCTTGAGGACGCGGCCGGCGCCGTCCTTCCCGGTCGGGGGCGAAACGCCGGTCAAGGTCCGCCTGGAACTCGGCGAGGACAGGCATCTCTGCCCCGGCTTCGCGCTCCGCCTCGTGCGCGGCGTCAGGAACGGCCCGAGCCCGGCCTGGATGCGCCGGCGGCTGACCGCGATCGGGCTCAGGCCCATCAATGCGCTCGTCGATATCACCAACTATCTGACCTTCGACCAGGGCCGCCCGCTGCACGTCTTCGACGCGGCGAAGGTCACCGGCAACCTGACGGTTCGCCGGGCGAGGGAGGGCGAGAAGGTGCTGGCGCTCGATACGCGCGAATATACGCTCACGCCCGCCAATGTGGTGATCGCCGACGAGGACGGCATCGAATCGATCGGCGGCATCATGGGCGGCGAGCACTCCGGCTGCGACGAGGCGACCACCGACGTGCTGATCGAATCGGCGCTCTGGGACCCCATGAACATCGCCAAGACCGGCCGCACGCTCGGGATCATCACCGATGCGCGCTATCGCTTCGAGCGCGGCGCCGATCCGGAATACATGGTGCCGGGCATCGAACGAGCGACCGAGCTGGTGATTGAGCTCTGCGGCGGCACGGCTGCGAAGCTGGACGTCGTCGGCTATGAGGGCCACACGCCGAAGATCGTCGACTTCCCGGTCTCGGAGGTGAAGCGCCTGACCGGCCTCGAGGTCTCGTCCGAGGAGAGCGCCTCGATCCTCAAGAAGCTCGGCTTCGGCGTCGAGGGCTCCGGCGAGCGCCTGAAGGTGACCGTGCCCTCCTGGCGGCCGGATATCGACGGCAAGGCGGACCTCGTCGAGGAGGTCATGCGCATCCATGGCGTCGACAACATCCACGCTCAGCCGCTTCCGAGCCACAATGCCGTCAACGGCAAGATCCTGACGACGCTGCAGATCCGCACCCGCCAGGCCAAGCGCGCGCTCGCAAGCCGCGGCATGCTGGAAGCCGTCACCTGGTCCTTCATCTCGGAGGAACAGGCGAAGCTCTTCGGCGGTGGCCGGCCGGCGCTGAAGCTCGCCAATCCGATTGCCGCCGACATGTCCGACATGCGACCCTCGCTGCTGCCCGGACTTCTCACCGCCGCCCAGCGCAATGCCGACAAGGGCTATGGCGATGTGGCGATCTTCGAGGTCTCCGGCACCTATGAGGGCGACACGCCCGAGGCGCAGCGGCGCGTCGCCGGGGGCGTGCGCCGTGGCACCGCCTCGCTCAACGGTGCCGGCCGCCTCTGGTCGAACGCCGCCAAGGGCGGCGGCAAGCCGGTCGACGTCTTCGATGCCAAGGCCGACGCCATCGCGGTGCTTGAGGCCTGCGGCGTGCCGATGGCCAATGTCCAGTTCGAAGCCGGCGGTCCGACCTGGTATCATCCCGGCCGCTCCGGGACGATCAAGCTCGGCCCGAAGATCGTGCTCGGCACCTTCGGCGAGTTCCACCCGAAGACGCTGGATGCCCTCGATGTCTCAGGCCCGCTTTGCGGCTTCGAGATCTATATCGACGCCATGCCGGAGCCGAAGAAGAAAGTGACGCGCACCAAGCCGGCGCTGGAGCTTTCGCCCTTCCAGGCGGTCAAGCGCGACTTCGCCTTCATCGTCGACAGGACGGTGGAAGCGGCCTCGATCGTCCGGGCCGCGTCCGGCGCCGACCGAAAACTGGTGACGGCTGTGAACGTCTTCGACGTCTTCGAGGGCGCGTCCCTCGGCGAGGGCAAGAAGTCGGTCGCGATCGAGGTGACGATCCAGCCGGTCGAGCGCACGCTGACCGACGAGGATTTCGAGGCATTGACCTCGCGCATCGTCTCGAATGTGGCGAAAAGCACCGGCGGCGTATTGCGCGCCTGACAATGGCTAAGGCCGCCGCGGTTCTGCACCGCGTCCGCGCCTCATCCGGCCTACCGGCCACCTTTCTCCCCGCAAGCGGGGCGAAGGGGACTCGCGGCGGCCTCTCAAGTCCCCTCTCCCCGCGCGCGGGAGAGGGTTAGCGTGAGGGGCAAAAAGTCCGGGCTTTCGCCGCTACGGCGACTTCAGCACTGGCTGCATCAGCTCGATCCTATTGCCGAACGGATCACTGACATAACGGCGCGCCAATCCCGCAAGCGGCTCGTCCTCAATCACTTCAAATCCAGCCGCCTGCAGCCGTGCGACCAGCACAAAAAGATCGTCCACGATGAAGGCCGGATGTGCCTTGCGAGCGGGTGAGAAGTCCTTCGCAACACCGAGATGGACCTTGAGACCGGGGCCCTCGAACCAGCAGCCGCCGCGCGCGGCAAGGTTAGCCGGCTTAGGGGCTTCCGGGATGCCGAGAAGATCGGCATAGAATCGGCGCGCCTCGGTCTCGCCGCCCCGCGGCATCGCCAGTTGCACATGGTCGAGCGCGATGATCCTGCCGGAAGCCTTCTGCGGCGCGACACTGTCGTTCCGTGTCTTTGAGGGACCAGAGGATTCCCTATGCATGCCGATGCCAGACCTTGTTGATGATCAACCAGCGTCCGTCGACCTTCAAGAGCGACAGATAGTCCGTGTAGCGTGCGCCGGCGAATTCATCGATCACCTTCACGCTCGCCGCGTCGTCGGTGATGTGGATCGTCTCGATCTCCATCAGCGGCTGCGTCCCGGGCGGCGCCGATCCTTCCCTCACGACGGCGGCGATGAAGGCGTCGCGTGTCAACCACTCTATCGCACCCTCGGTATTGCCGACGATCGATGCGTTGGGGTGGAAGGCCTTGCGTAACGCCCCTTCGTTGGCAAAGGCCATGCCGTCGACATAGAGATGGACAACCGCGCTGATCGCCTGCTCTTCGGACATTCGTGATCCTCCGTTTCTATCGACTGGGATGCGGGCGTGCTTTTGCCGCTCCGATGCCGCTCCGGCGGTGATCGCGGCGCACGCGATCATAGGTAGGGCATCGCATCAGAATTGCGATGCCGACGCCTAATCGCATGGAGGGATCTTGCCGACGGATCGGTCCCCGTCCGCATCCCGTTGAAATCTATGGGAAACAGATCACGGCGACTTCGGGTCGATTCGATCCGACCACCACCGTGATCGAAGGCTGATGGCGGCCGGCAGAGCCGGCCGCCATGGGGGGATCATGCGGCTTTCTTGTTCGCTTGCGCCATCGCAAGTTTCGTCAGATCCTCGTCGGTGATGATTTCTTCCTTCAGCGTCGCGTCGAGAAGCGATACTGCATCCTTCAGCCCAATGGTCTTGGCCCAGGTCTTCAGAGTGCCGTAGCGCGATATTTCATAGTGCTCGACCGCCTGCGCTGCGGAGATGAGACCAGCGTCCAAGGCCGGCGTGCCCTTGAACTCGTCCATGATATCTTCGCTCTCGGCGATGATCCCTTCGATCGCCTCGCAGGTCTTGCCTTGCGCGCGCTTGCCGATCATGTCGAACACCTGCTGCAGCCGCTCGACATGGGTTTCCGTTTGCTCCCGATGCTTCTCGAAGGCGGCCTTGAGCTCCGGAGCCTGGGCGCCACGCGCCATCTTCGGCAAAGCTTTCAGGATTTTCCGCTCGGCGTAGTAGATGTCCCTGAGCGTCTCGTAGAACAGGTCGTCTAACGTTCTTTCCTTGGCCATTGTGGTTTCCTTCCTCGTCTGCTTCGTGTTGCCATCGACCCGCAATCAACATCAGACGGAGCCATTTGTTCCTCCCGACTGCAAAAAGCGCAGAGCGCCGATCGCTTTCCGTTGTTCGGTCGTGAAAAGGCCGAAGATTCCGCCGCCGCGGAAAACGGGTGGCCGCGATCTGCCGCATCGGCAATGCTCCGGCCATCGACGAAACGACTGGAGTAACATCATGGCGAGACTTGAAGGAAAGATCGCGATCATCACCGGAGCAAGCTCCGGAATCGGCCGTTCCGCCGCACGGCTCTTCGCGCACGAGGGGGCGAAAGTCGTCCTGACCGCTCGACGCAAGGACGCGCTGGCGGAACTTGCTTCCGAAATCGCCGGCGCAGGCGGCGAAGCGGCAATGCTGGCCGGCGACGTGCGCGACGAAGCCTTGCACGAGGCGTTGGTCAACCTGGCGGCCGAGCGCTTCGGCGGTCTCGACATCGCCTTCAACAATGCCGGATCGCTCGGCGCCATGGGCGAGGTTCGGTCGCTCACCCTCGAAGGCTGGCGGGAGACGCTCGAAACCAATCTGACCGGCGCCTTCCTCGCGGCAAAACATCAGATTCCGGCTATGGTTGCGCGCGGCGGCGGCTCGCTCGTTTTCACCTCGAGCTTCGTTGGTCATACGGCTGGATTTCCCGGCACCGCTGCCTATGCAACGAGCAAGGCGGGACTGATTGGGCTGGTGCAGTCGCTCGCCGTCGAACTCGGGGCCTTGCGCGTTCGCGCGAACGCGCTGCTGCCGGGCGGCACCGACACGCCGTCCAATGTCGCGAATCTGCCGGGCGCCGCGCCGGAAACGCGGGCTTTCGTCGAAGGCCTGCACGCTCTGAAACGTATGGCGCGGCCGGAGGAAATCGCCGAAGCCGCGCTTTATCTCGCCTCCGACGGTGCTAGTTTCGTCACCGGCGCCGCATTGCTGGTCGATGGCGGCGTCTCGGTGATGAGGACATGATCGCCGAGACGGGGAGGGAACGAAGGGAAAAAGGATGAAGAGACCCGGATCGATGAAATCGCTCGAGGACCTCGGGCGCGTGCGCCTGTCGAAGAACTTCTTCCTGCGGGATTTCCTGCATTCCGAGATTGCCGATTTCTACCGGATTCCAAACGTTCCGGACGATCCGGACCTCGCCATCGAAGCCGGTCGGCGACTCTGCGAGGAGCTCTTGGAGCCGCTGGAGGCGACCTTCGGGCGGCTGCACATCCGCTCCGCCTATCGCAACTGTGCGGTCAACGCCTTCGGAAACGCCAACAAGCTCAATTGTTCGACCAACGCGGCGACGGCGGCCGATCATATCTGGGACATGCGCGATGCGGACGGCTGCATGGGGGCCACTGCCTGCATCGTCATCCCCTGGGTTTGGGACCGGGAGCGTGAAGACGGCGGCTGGCAGAGCCTTGCCTGGTGGATCCACGACCATCTTCCCTATGCGTCCCTCTGTTTCTTCCCGAAGCTTTGGGCCTTCAACATCCAGTGGCACGAGCGCCCGCGGCGGACGATCATGAGCTACGCCGGGCCGCGCGGGCTGCTTACGAAACCGGGCATGGCCAATCACGAAGGCAGCCATGCGCATCTTTATCCGGGGTTTCCGCCGCTCGTGAGGGTGGAGGAGGCTCTTCTTACGTAGAGAAGTTGGAGACGACCTCTTTCTCGTCGCTCACTTCGTTCAACCGCCTGATCGCCTCGCTCGAGAGCTTCAATTCCGCCGATTTCACGAGACTCGCCACCTGGTCGAGGTTGGTAGCGCTGGCGATCGGCGCAGTGACGCCCTCGCGGGCGATGATCCAGGTAAGCGCGATCTCTGCCGGTTTCGCGCCGGTCTCCTCGGCGACTTCGTCGAGCACGCCGAGGATGCGCATGCCGTGCCCGTCGAGATATTTTTCGACCCCGCCACCGCGGGCCGAACCCTCCAGATCCTTGTGCGAGCGGTATTTGCCGGACAGGAAGCCGCGCGCAAGACTGAAATAGGTGATGACGCCGATCTCCTCGGCGATGCAGAGGTTGCGCAGGGCACCGTCATAGGATGCCCGGTCGTAGAGATTGTATTCGGGCTGCAGCACATCATACCGCGGCAGTCCTTTCGCCGCGGCGACATCGAGGGCGTCACGGAGTTGCCGTGCATCGAAATTCGAGGCACCGATCGCCCGGACTTTGCCTTGCGCAAGAAGCGTCTCGTAAGCGGCGAGCGTCTCCTCGTAAGGAGTGTCGGGGTCCGGCCAATGCGAGAGATAGAGGTCGATATAGTCGGTCTGCAGGCGCTTGAGGGAGTTCTCCACCGCTTCAAGAATCCAGCGGCGCGAGAGGCCCTTGCGGTCCGGTCCGAGCTCCGACCCGACCTTGGTGATGATGACCGCGCTGTCGCGCGGACGCCCGGACTGCTTCATCCACCTGCCGATGATCGTCTCCGATTCGCCGCCTTTGTTTCCCGGCGCCCAGGAGGAATAGACATCCGCCGTGTCGACGGCATTGAAGCCGGCATCGAAGAAAGCGTCGAGCAGGGCGAAGGATGTTTTCTCGTCCGCCGTCCAGCCGAAGACATTGCCGCCGAAGACGAGCGGGGCGATCGAAAGACCGGTACGGCCAAGTCTGCGCATTTCCATGGTTTCGCTCCACTTGGGTTGGATGAAAACAAGCTGCGATCGGGAGGATTGCCGCAAGAACATAGGCCAGCTCTACCCGGATGACACCTGCCGGCGCTTTTTTTCTTGGCCGGCTCCGGCTTGCTAGGCACGTACCTCAGCGATAGTGTCGGCTCGCAAAGCGAGATGCGGGAGAGGAGAGCGGCTGCCGGCCTTCACCCGCTTCAGAAGGAGTCTGCCCCATGCTGCGTTTCGGAATTCTGTCGACGGCCAAGATCGGCCGTGAGCTCGTCGTGCCTGCCATCCAGGACGCGGAGAACTGTGTCGTGACGGCGATTGCCAGCCGCGACCAGGCCAAGGCGAGGGCCATGGCCGACCGCTTCTCGGTGCCGCATGCCTTCGGCTCCTATGAGGAGATGCTGGCCTCGAATGCGATAGATGCTGTCTATATTCCGCTGCCGACGTCGCAGCATGTGGAGTGGGCCATCAAGACGGCCGATGCCGGCAAGCACGTCCTTTGTGAGAAGCCGCTCGCCTTGAAAGCGGAAGAGATCGACGCCGTGATCGCGGCGCGCGATCGCAACAAGGTGCTGATCTCGGAAGCCTATATGGTGACCTACAGCCCCGTCTGGCGGAAGGTGCGCTCGCTCATCGCCGACGGTGCCATCGGCCGGCTGCGGCATGTGCAGGGTGCCTTCACCTATTACAACCGCGATCCGGGCAACATGCGCAACATCCCGGCGCTCGGGGGCGGCGGCCTGCCGGACATCGGCGTCTACCCGGCGATCACTACGCGTTTTTCGACCGGCAGGGAACCGCTGCGCGTGCAGGCTAGTACCGAACGCGATCCGGAATTCGGAACAGATATCTATTCGAGCGTGCGTGCCGATTTCGGCGATTTCGAATTGAGCTTCTACATCTCGACGCAGCTTGCCGCCCGCCAGGTCATGGTCTTCCACGGCGACAAGGGCTACATCGAGGTGAAATCCCCCTTCAACGCCGACCGCTACGGCCGCGAGGAGGTAGAACTCACCAATCAGAGCCATGCCCAGTCGCAGCTCTTCCGCTTCCAGGATGCGCGCCAATACAGGCTCGAGGCCGAAGCATTCGCGCGGGCAGCCAACGGCGAGCCCGAAGAAGTGGTGACGCTGGAAAGCTCACGCCTCAATCAGAAATTCATCGACGCGATCTATCGCGCCAGTGAGAAGGACGGTTGGGAACCGATCTGAAGCCGGCTAATAATGTGGCCCGCCGATCGGCGGGCCACAGCGCTCTTAGCGCGGGATGAGGTGAAGTGTCCGCGTTTCCGCCCGCATCCCGCGCTAGGTCGGTCCGACCTAAAATCATCGTGATCTAGGCGGCGCGGAACAATCGCGCTTGAGAGGCGCCGCGCATCTTGAAGAAGAGAAAGTCGGCGACACCAACCATTCCGACGATGACCAAGCCGGCTCCGATCGGAGTGAGCCAAGGATAGGCGATCGCCAGGAGGGCCAGACTTGCCGCCTGCCAGAGAATGTCGCCGCCGATGCTGATCCTCGCCGCGAGAGCATTCGGCCCGTTCTTTCTGGCGGAGGCAAGATGGAACGCGCCCCAGAGCAAGAGCCCCGTGCCGAGCGCCGTCATGACGGCGGCGGGAACCGCGGGGCTGACGAGCCTGGCGAGCGGATACGCGTCGACGATCAGAACGGTGCCGGCGATCAGCGAGAAGATGCCGTCGGCAATGAATGTCTTGTTGAGAAGCGAGCGGCTGGAAAGGTCGAACATGTCTGTCTCCTTCGGTTGTCGATGGAGAGATGCTGACCTCTCGCGATCATCAAACCAATTACCTCGGAGGTAATGGATTTTGCGCGCCGGCCCGGCCAATCTGGGCAGGCAACGGAGAACCGCATCAATGGAATTCGGCAGCCACTTGAAGGAATGGCGCGGACATCGCCGCATGAGCCAGCTCGATCTTGCGACCACGGCAGGCATTTCCGCGCGCCATCTTTCGTTCCTCGAAACCGGCCGCTCCCGGCCGACCGAGGGCATGATCCTGCGGCTCGCCTCGGTCCTCGACATTCCCGCGCGCGACCAGGGCACGCTCTTCTCTGCCGCCGGCTACCGGCCGCGCATGACAACCCGCCCGGCCTCGGGCCTGGCGGCGATGCCACCGGCAGTCGCCGCTGCGATTCGGCTGATGCTCGACCGCCACGATCCCTATCCTGGCCTCGTCTTCGATCATCAATATACGGTGCTTCTGACCAATCCCGCCTTTTCCGCGCTCGTCGAGGCGACCGATGTTCCGTTCAGGCCCGGCCAGAACTTCCTCGACGGCTTCCTCGCCGCCCAGCCAGTCCGAACGCTGGTCCTGAACTGGGAGGCGGCAGCGGCCGATCTGGTACAGCGGGTCCGCATGGAGGCTTGGCTCCAAGGGCCACGCAGCCCATTGCAGCGGCGGCTCGATGGGCTCGTCCGCGATCCGGGTGTCGTCCGGGCGCTGGAAAACCACCCTCGGACCGACCGGCTGCCGGTCCTGCCGATCGAGCTCAGGCTGGGCGAAACGGAGCTCCGCTTCATCACCACGCTTTCGACCTTCGGCTCGACACAGGATGCGCTGGTCGAAGGCGTGATGATCGAATCCTTTTTTCCGGCTGACGAAGCCACCCGGCGCTTCTTCGAGCAGAGGGCATAAGGCGGCAACCCGCCAGAAAAACGGTAGAAAGGCGCCTCTTGCTACTGATATTCCCGCCGCGGTCGGCTACAAAGGGTCCATGAATTCACTCTTCGATTCCGATTCTGCCTCCAATGTCGCCGAATATTCGGTGTCGGAGCTTTCCGGCTCGATCAGGCGTACGATCGAGCAGAACTTCGAGCATGTCCGGGTACGAGGCGAGATTTCCGGCTATCGCGGGCCACATTCCTCAGGCCATGCCTATTTTGCGCTGAAGGACGATCGTGCCCGCATCGAGGCGGTCATCTGGAAGAGCACGTTCCAGCGGCTGAAGTTCCGACCCGAGGAGGGTATGGAAGTCATCGCGATCGGCAAGGTCACGACCTTCCCGGGCTCGTCCAAGTACCAGATCGTCATCGAGTCGCTGGAGCCGGCGGGCGCCGGCGCTCTGATGGCACTTATCGAGGAGCGCAAGCGGAAACTGGCGGCTGAAGGACTTTTCGATGCCGCCCGCAAGCGGCCGCTGCCTTTCATGCCGAAGGTCATCGGCGTCGTCACCTCGCCGACGGGCGCGGTGATCCGCGACATCCTACACCGGATCGCCGACCGCTTTCCGGTCCATGTCGTGGTCTGGCCGGTTCGGGTCCAGGGTGATGGGGCGTGCGAAGAGATCGTGGCCGCCATTCAAGGCTTCAACGCGCTGGAAACGGGCGGCGCCATTGCGCGGCCGGATGTGCTGATCGTCGCGCGCGGCGGCGGCAGCCTCGAGGATCTCTGGTGCTTCAACGACGAGGCCATCGTGCGCGCCGCCGCAGCCTCCACCATCCCCTTGATCTCGGCTGTCGGCCATGAGACGGACTGGACGTTGATCGACTACGCGGCCGACCAGCGAGCGCCGACGCCGACGGGCGCGGCCGAAATGGCGGTGCCGGTGAAGGCGGATCTCGAGGCGCAGGTCGCGAGCCTCGCAGCGCGCCTCAAAGGGGCTGCGACGCGGCAGATGGACAACCGGCGCCAGACGCTGCGCTCGCTCGCCCGCGCGCTTCCCTCGCTCGATCAGTTGCTCGCGCTGCCGCGGCGGCGTTTCGACGAGGCTGCCGCCGGCCTCGGCCGCGGGCTCACGATGAACACGGCGAACAAGCGCCGCAGCTTCGAGCGCATCGCCGCCCATCTCCGGCCGGATCTGATCAGGACTCGCATCAGCGACCGCCGGCGGCACCTCATGGAGGCGATGAACCGCGCCGACCGGTGCGTCGAGCGCCAGCTCGATCGGCGCCAGTCGCGTGTTGCTGCCGCCGATGCGTCGCTTCGCGCCTTCCCTTCGCGCCTGGTGGGGCAGATTCACCGCGCCGAGGATCGTGTCGCCGGTCTGAGAGCGCGCGCCGATGCGGCGATGGCCGCTGAACTCCGCAGGCTGAAGGGGGCGCTCGCGGCACAGGATCGCGTCTTGCAGTCGCTCTCCTACCGCAATGTCCTGCAGCGAGGCTTCGCGCTGGTGCGCGATGCGGCGGGCGAGCCCGTAAAGCAGGCGGCCGCCGTTCAACCCGGAATGCCGCTTTCGCTCGAATTCGCAGATGGCCGCGTCGCAGCAACGGCGGGCGAGGGCGGTACGCCGCCGCAGGCGCCGAAGAAGCGCCCGCCGCGGACGGCGGAGCCGACGAAGCAGGGCAGCCTTTTCTGAGAGGGGAGCATCATGCGCATCCTCATGGTGCTCGCCCATCCGCTTGAAGATAGCTTCGCGGCAAGCGTCGCGCGCCTGGCCAAGGAAACGCTCGAAGGGCGCGGGCATACGGTCGACATGCTCGATCTCTATCGCGAGGACTTCGATCCGCGGCTGACTATGGCGGAACGCGGCAGCTATTTTTCCGAGCGCTACGACGCCCAAGCCTCCGGCTGTATCGCGCGTCTGAAGGCTGCCGACGGGCTCGTACTCGTCTTCCCGCAGTGGTGGTTCAATTTTCCGGCTATCCTCAAAGGCTTCTTCGATCGCGTCTTCGCCCCTGGTGTCGCCTTCGAGCATGATCCGGCGGGCGGGCGCATCATCCCGCGGCTCGGCAATATCAGGCTTTTCTGGGCACTGACGAGCACCGGCTCACCCTGGTGGGTGGTGCATCTCTATATGGGCAATCCGGTGCGCCGGCTGCTCAAGCGTGGCATCGCGGCCTTCTGTGCAAAGGGTCTCGATTTCCGCATGCTCGCCTTGCACGACATGGACCGGGCGACCGAAGGTAAGCGAAAGCGCCATCTCGAACGGGTACGCGCCTTGGTGAGCCGGATCTAGGGGCATGAGGAAAAGTGTGCGCGGGTTTTCGCCCGCAGATCGCGTTATCCTTAAAAAGGTGTGATCTACTGGCTCATTCGAGCGTCGCTAGGAATTTCCTGAGCAGCGCGTCCAAGGCTTCCCGATCCCCGGGCGCAAGGCCCGCGACCAGACGCTGCTGGTTGGCAACATGGGCGGTCGCCGCGGCGTTGATGCGTTTCAAGCCTTCGGACGTCAGCGCGATGATCACGCCGCGTCGGTCTTCGGGATTGTTGAGCCGCTCAACGAGCCCCGCCTTTTCGAGCTGGTCGATACGGTTGGTCATGGTACCCGAGGTGACCATGGTTGCGGCAAGCAAGTCGCCGGGCGAAAGCTGAAAGGGCGGGCCGGAGCGGCGGAGCGTCGCCAACACATCGAAGCTTGCCGATGTGAGGCCGTGCTCGGCGAAGACCTTTTCCTGCTCCCGGGAAACATGGGCTCTCAGCCGCGCCAGACGCCCGAGAAGTCCCATCGCAGAAACGTCAAGTTCCGGCCGCTCCCGGCGCCATTGTGCCAGAATCTTGTCTACGTGGTCTTTGTCGATTTCTTCCATGTCCAGCTATCTCCCGGCAGGCGGACCTGATCCGCGCCTTTTCTGTCGGCTCTAATGCCGCGATATCTTGACGTCAAGATAAATTGCGCTAAGATGCAGTTATCTTGATGTAGAGATTCTTGAGATAAAGAAAATGCAGACGCAAAGGTTCGATATCGTCCTCACGGCCATAGCGCCAGCGATCTGGGGCAGCACGTATCTCGTTACGACGGAATTTTTACCGCCCGGCTATCCGCTGACGGTGGCGATGCTGAGGGCGCTGCCTGCTGGCCTGCTGCTGCTTGTGGTCGTCCGGCAGATGCCGAAGGGCACTTGGTGGCTTCGCAGCTTTGTGCTCGGCGCGCTCAACTTCTCCTTCTTCTGGGCGATGCTGTTTGTCTCCGCCTATCGCTTGCCCGGCGGTGTCGCTGCGACAGTCGGTGCCGTTCAGCCGCTGATCGTGATCATGCTCTCGCGGATCATCCTCGGCTCTCCGATCAGAGCCTTGAGCATTGTCGCCGGTATCGCCGGCATGGCAGGGGTGGCGCTCTTGGTGCTGACGCCGAAGGCATCGCTCGACCCGGTGGGGGTCGCGGCGGGTCTCGCAGGAGCCGTCTCCATGGCGTTCGGCACGGTGCTCAGCCGTCATTGGGCGCCGCCGGTCTCCGCGCTCACTTTCACCGCCTGGCAACTCACGGCCGGCGGCCTGCTGCTGGTGCCGGTCGCGCTTCTGCTGGAGCCGTCCTTGCCGCCGCTCACTGCCGCTAATCTGATGGGTTTTGGATATCTTGGCCTGATCGGCGCCGCCTTCACCTATGTTCTCTGGTTACGCGGGCTTTCACGCCTGGAGCCGTCACAGGTCTCGCCACTCGGCTTCCTGAGCCCCGTCACGGCGATCCTGCTCGGCTGGGGCGTGCTCGATCAGCAGCTGACAGCGGTACAACTGCTCGGGATCGCGGTCGTGTTCGCAAGCGTCTGGATGAGCCAGCAGGCTCAGGTGGCGCGTCGAGCAGCACCCGCTCGCGCGTAGTCGCCGGCATGGATTGCCGCGGCAGAACCTGCCGCGGCAAGAGCCGGCATCCAATCAGGCCCATTCACCCTTGCGCATCACCGGCACGCGGCTGCCGTCGGGGCGCAGCCCGTCGATGTCGACCTCGCCAGAGCCGATCATCCAGTCGATGTGGATGAGGCTGGAATTGCCGCCCTGCGCGCGGATCTGCTCCTGGCTGAGGCTGGCGCCGTTCAGGAAGCACTCCGAATAGCACTGGCCAAGCGCGATGTGGCTGGAGGCGTTCTCGTCGAAGAGCGTGTTGTAGAAGAGGATGCCGCTTGCCGATATCGGTGAAGAATGCGGCACCAGCGCCACTTCGCCGAGCCGCCGAGCGCCCTCGTCGGTGTCGAGCACCTTTTTCAGCACCTCTTCGCCACGCGAGGCCCTGGCCTCGACGATGCGGCCGCTTTCGAAGCGCACCTGGATATTGTCGATCAGCGTGCCCTGGTGCGAGAGCGGTTTGGTGCTCGACACATGGCCTTCGACGCGCAGCGCGTGCGGCGTGGTGAAGACCTCTTCGGTCGGGATATTCGGGTTGCAGGTAATGCCGTTCTTCGCGACCGAGGCGCCGCCGTGCCATTCATGGCCGTCCGCCAGTCCAACGGTGAGGTCCGTGCTCGGCCCGGTGAAATGCAGCGCGGCGAAGCGTTCCTCGTTGAGCCAGCCCGACCGACGATGCAGATTGGCATTGTGCTCCTTCCAGGCGGCGATGGGGTCGTCGACGTCGACGCGCGAGGCGGCGAAGATGGCGTTCGCCAGTTTCTCGACGGCGACCGCTTCCGGATCGTCGGGGAACATCTGCTTCGCCCAGGACGGGTTTGGATAGGAGACGATGTTCCAGTTGATGTCGAAGTTGGTGATCTTTTCGAGCGCCGGCTTGTAGGCGATGGAATTCGCCTTGTTGGCGCGGGCGACCTTCGCCGGATCCTGGGCCGAGAGCAGCATCGGGTTGTCGCCGGCGATCGCAAGGCGCGCGGCCCCGCCCGCATAGGCCTTGGCCATGCCTTCGTAGAGCCAGTCGCTGGCGCGGTCGAAGCTTTCGTCCGGAGCATGCGCGTAGCGGGCGAGCGTTGCCTCCTCGTCGGCATAGAAGGTCGTCACCAGTCCGGCGCCCGCCATATAGGCGTGCTTGGTGATGAGGCGCACGAGCGGCAGCGCCGCAATCGGCGCGGTCATCACCAAGTCCTGACCCTTCTGCAATTGCAGGCCGACCTTTACGGCGACCTCGGCGAGCTTTTCGAGCTTCACCGGGTCGACCGGGTTCTTTGCGGATTGGAGGGGGGCGTTCATGACAGCTCCTGCTCTTCTTCTTGCGGATAGGCGGTTTTAGCCCGGTTCCGCGGAAAACAGAAGGCTCTTCAGGCCGCCGCCCTTTCCACCTTGAGCAGAGCCGCGTCGTGCTTCTTGAGGAACGCCATCAGCCGCTGAGGATAATCTTCGGTGACCGCGGCTCTCACGCTCGGCCGTTTGGCAAGCGCCTTGCGCCAGGCAGCGACACGTGGGCTGCCGTCGAATATGCCGCTGTCCGAGATCGCGTCGAACACGTCGAAATAGCGGAAGATCGGGGCGAAGACGGCGTCGACCAGGCTGAAGCCGGAACCCGCAAAAAACGGGCCGTCGCCGAGTTCTGCCTCGACTGTCGCGAACTTCGCCTCGAGCACGTTGCGCTTGCTTTCGAGCATCTCCGGATCCTGCGTCGTTTCGTAGACCCAAAGATCGGCGAGAATCGAGGAGCCGAATTCCATCCAGCCGCGATGGCGCGCCCGGGTCAGCGGATCGGCCGGGTGCAGCTTCGGTCCCGACTGCGTTTCCTCGAGATATTCACAAATGACGCTGCTTTCGAAAAGGATGGCTTCGCCCTGGTCTTGCGGAATACGCAAGAGCGGCACCTTGCCAAGCGGCGAGATATTCAAGAACCAGTCGGGTTTGTCGGCGAGGTCGATATAGACACGTTCGAAAGCCACGCCCTTTTCATGAAGCGCGATCGCGGCGCGCTGGACGTAAGGGCAGAGATGATGGCTGATCAGGGTCAGTGCCGCAGTCATGGGGTATCTCCGTTGTTCAATGTAGATGCAATTGCATATATATTGACTTGCCAAATCCGTCAAGATAGATGTAATTGCATATATGAGTGACCGAATGACGAAAGACATCGAGCCGACGGCGGCCGCGACGCGAGCATGGATTGGCTTGATGCGGGCACAGCAACGCACGCTTGCGGCCATCGAGAAGGATTTCAAGGCCGCGGGACTGCCGCCGCTTATCTGGTACGACGTGCTCTGGGAACTGGTGAAGGCCGAGGACGGCCGGTTGCGCCCCTTCGAGATCGAGGCGCGGACGCTGCTTGCGCAATATAATCTATCGCGTTTGATCGATCGGCTGGAAAAGGAGGGCCTCGTGCGTCGCGAGGTATTCGACGAGGACGCTCGCGGCTGCTGGGTGGTTGTCACCGAGGCGGGCCGCGCGATGCGGGAGCGCATGTGGGGGGCTTACGCGCCGTCAATCGCGCGCCATATCGGCGCAAAGCTCAGCGAAGCCGAGGCAAGCGAGCTTGCGGCGCTGCTTTCGCGGCTTAGCGGAGATGCGATGTAGCTCGCAAATACGAGAGAATATCGCCCGTCCAACAAGCGCGGGTTAAACCTCTGCTGGCAATGATGGAAGCGGCCATTCTTCAGTTAGGGTTCTGCTATGTCTAATTCCTCCGATTCCGACGATACTGCCGTTATTCGGCTCAGTTCCGACGAAGCTGTCGTTCTTTTCGAGCTGCTGTCTCGCTGGTGCGACGCGACGGTCACTCACACGCCAAACAGCGCATGCTTCGAAAGCACCGCAGAATGTGCCGTCCTCCATGGCCTTCTTGCTGAGCTTGAGCGTCAGTTGGTAACTCCGTTCAGAGATAACTACGGTCAGGCTGTAGAGGACGCGCGAGGCCGACTGGCGCCTCTGTGGGACCATTCGACGCTTAACGGCTGAAGGTCGGCAGGCGGACGTTGCGGGCGCTACGCGATCAAGGGTGCGGCAATCGCCTTCAGCGCGGCTTGCGCGTCCTTCGGCGCGAGCCGCACCTGCAGGCCGCGTTGCCCGCCATTGATGTAGACCAGCGGTTCGTCGAGCGCTGCCTCTTCGATTGCAGTCGGAACGAGCTTCCTCTGGCCGAAGGGGCTGATGCCGCCGACGTGATAGCCGGTCAACCGCTCGGCGTCGGCCGGCTTCATCATGCTCGCCGACTTGCCGCCGAAGGCGGCGGCGAGCTTCTTCATGCTGACTTCCCGGTCGGAGGGAACGATGCAGCAGACCGGCTTGCCGTCCACCTCCGCCATCAGCGTCTTCAGCACGCGGGACGGGTTTTCGCCGAGTGCCTCCGCCGCCTGTAGGCCGACGCGTTCCGCCCCGGGATCGTAATCGTAGCTGTGGACGGTGAAGGAGACGCCGGCCTTCGCCAGCGCCTGCGTCGCCCGGGTGGTCTTCGACATCGCCTACGCCTCGAATTCGGCTTCGTAGAGCTCCGGCATGAACCCGACGAGCAGCCTGCCTTCTCTCTCCAGCACCGGCCGCTTGATCATCGATGGCTGCTTGAGCATCAGCGCTATCGCCTTCTCCTCGGTCAGATCCTGCTTCTCCGCTTCGGCCAGGTTGCGGAAGGTCATGCCGGAGCGATTGAGCAGCGTTTCCCAGCCGAGTTCGGCGCACCAGCGCTCCAGCCGCGCGCGGTCGATGCCTTCAGCCTTGTAATCATGAAAATTATAGGCGGCGCCACGGCTGTCGAGCCAGCCGCGCGCCTTCTTCATCGTGTCGCAGTTCTTGATGCCGTAGATCGTGACCGTCATGCCGAATCGTCTTCCCGTCAGCTCGCGAAAATGCGGAGGCAGACATAGCCGGACGCCGTTCCGGAGAAAAGCCCGGAAGGCGGATCCTCAGGTTACGCCGGCGTAGCGGCCGGGCTTGTGATTGATCGCAAGCGTCATGTTGACGACGACGGCGCCGACGACCGAAAGCAAGAGGTTTGTCGGCGGCAGCACGAAGGAGGCCGTGGCGAGAATCGCGAGATCGACGGCAAGCTGGAAATAGCCGGCACGGATGCCGTATTTCTCCTGCAGGTAGATCGCCAGGATATTGATGCCGCCGAGACCGGTGCGATGCCGGAAAAGAATGAGCAGTCCCATTCCCATCAGCGCGCCGCCTACGATCGCCGCATAGAGCGGATCGATCCGCGCAAACTCCACCCATCCGGCCGTCAGGCGGGAGAAGAGCGAAACGAGACTGACGGCAAGAAAGGTGCGCAATGCAAAGGGCCAGCCGAGGCGCTTCATTGCCAGAAAATAGAAAGGCAGGTTGACGAGCAAGAAGACGAGCCAGAAGCCGGCGCCGGTCGCATATTGCAAGAGGAGAGCAAGGCCCGCCGTGCTGCCGGTGATGAGCATGGCCTTGCCGTAGATGACAACGCCGAGCGCCATGACCAGTGTGCCGGTGAGGATGGCGAGTGCGTCCTCGTAGAGCCTGTGCCGCTCCAGCGTCGCGGCGCTGGCGCTCCTCTCCTGATCGGCCTTCGTGCTCGCGATCCTGGTCATGGGCCGGCAAACCTCAGAGGCTGGTGAACTTGGCGACGACGTCGGCGACTTCCGCCGTCTTCAGCCCGGCGATATTGATGCGGCCGGAACCCGGCATGTAGATGCCATGTTCGGTCCTGAGCCGCATCACCTCCGCCTCGGTGAGCGGCAGCATGGAGAACATGCCCTCCTGATCGGCGATTGCCCCGAGGCTCTGCCAACGAGTCCGAAGCCCTTCCGCAAGCGTGTGGCGGATGCCGGTCATGCGCAGCCGCATCGCCTCCAGCTCTTCCGCCCAATCGCGCCTCAGCTCCGGGTCGGCAAGGATGGTGCGCACGACGGCGGCGCCATGGTCAGGCGGCATGGAATAGCTGGTGCGGGCGAGGCCCGCGAGATTGGAACGGACGGTATCCGCCGAAGAGGCCGAAGTGGTGAGCGCGAAGATCGCGCCAGTGCGCTCGCGATAAAGGCCGAAGGATTTGGAGCAGGAGACGGCGACGAGCGCCTCCGGCACGACGCCGATGAGATGTCTGAGGCCGGCGACGTCCTGATCGAGACCGCGGCCGAAGCCCTGATAGGCGAGGTCGACGAGCGGCAGCAGGCTTCGCTGCACCGCAAGCTGCGCGATCTCCATCCATTGCGCTTCGGTGAGCACGCCGCCGGTCGGATTATGGCAGCTCGCATGCAGGAGCACCGCATCACCCGGTGCTGCACCTTCCAGAGCAGTGACGACATTGTCGAAGGTTACCGACTGCGACGGAATATCGAAGAAGTCGTAGGTCGCGATATTGAGTCCGGCCGCCTTGAAGATCGGCGCGTGATTCGGCCAGCTCGGCAGCCCGAGCCAGATGCCCCGGCCGCCCATGCGGGCGATGAGGTCTGCCGCGAGCCGCAGCGCACCGGACCCGCCGGGCGTCTGCACGCCCGCAACATGGCTCCGCTCGACCGTATCGCCGGCAACCAGGCTCCAGAGATGGTCGAGGAAGACGAGGTCGCCCTCGGGACCGACATAGGCCTTGCTGTCCTGCGTTTCCAGGAGCCGCTTTTCCGCTGCCTTGACGGCCCGAAAGATCGGCGTGCGCCCGGTTTCGTCGCGGTAGACGCCGACGCCGAGGTCCACCTTGCCGGGGCGTTCGTCCTTTTGAAACAGGCCGATCAGGGCCAGCAACGGATCGTCGGGTTGGCGGGTGAGGGCGTCGAACATGCTGGAATTCCCTTTGGAGCTGAAGATCGAAAGATAGTCGTTTCCTGCCGGCGGAATGGCAAGCCGCATCAGCGGCTCACTTGCCTTCTCTGTAAAACGATCCAAGCGCAAATTCGATGGCATATTTGCCGGAATGCCGGTATTGAATTGAATGTTTTTGCGCTATTTTCCCGTAAGTCGAAACATGTTTGCTGATATCATCGAGAGTTCCTATGGAACGCGGACGCACGGAACTGGACGCGATCGACCGGCGGATCATAAGGCTGCTGATCGAGGACGCGTCGAGGAGCAACAACGAACTGGCGGAAAGGGTGGGCCTGTCGCCCGCGCCTCTGTCGCGGCGACTCTCTCGCCTCTATTCGGCCGGCGTGATCCGCCAGACGGTCGCCGTCGATCCGAAGGCGCTGGGGATCGGCTTCCAAGCCTTCGTAGAAGTGACGCTGGAGCGCACCGCCAGCAAGGTGGGGCAGCGCTTCATCGAGCTCGTCTCGCGCATGCCGGAAGTCGTTGAGTGCCACACGGTCGCCGGCGACTTCGATTTCCTGCTGAAGATCGCCGTCCGCGACGTCGCGGATTACAAGCGCCTGCTCTGGAGCGAGTTCGAGCAGATCGCCGAAATCAAGACGCTCCGCTCGACCATCCTTCTCGACAGCCCGAAAATGCAGGGCGGAGCGGCGCCGTAGGTCACCGCCAACGGCACGCCGGATAAGGGCCTATTGAAAGCATTACGCCTCCAGCGCGCCCGGCTTGCGCGCGGCTCGCGACGGCTCGGCGCAGGCGATCTTCATCAGGTCCGCCTGGCGGCGGGCGAAACGGCTGGAGACGCGGGTGACGATCAGCCCATCCTGCGGCGCTCTTACCTTGACTGTGCCGTCCGCCATGCCCGGTCTGGCGACGATCGTCGCCAGCAGGTCTCCCGCCTCGACGCTGTCGCCGATGTCGCGGTGGAACAGGATCGCGCCCGCCTCAGGCGCGCGGACCATCTCGATATTGTCGAGCGGTACGGCCCGACCGGTAAAGGCCGGAAGCTCGGAGCGGGCGCCCGCAACGACGCCGCGGCCGACAAGGAACCGGAAGAGGCCCTCAGCATCCTTGCCCGCCAGTTCCGGATAGACGTCGCGCGTGCCGCGCAATTCCACGGTCACCGACAGGCGGCCGGGCAGCGCAGTCCTCCGCTCGCCTTCGCTCTCGTGCTTCCATGCATAGCCAACCGCCTCCTCGAAAGCCGAGCTTTCTCCGTCGGAGAGGAATACGGCCTTCATGTCGAGCGCGGCCGCGAGGTCCGCCGCCTCCGGCCAGAAAGCCTCGTCGATATAGGCATATTGCAGCCCCTCGTCGTCACAATGGAGGTCGAGCGCCAGCTCGGCGCCAAGCGCCATGTAGAGGAGGTGCCGCTTCAGGCGATCGACCGCCGAATGCCGATCGAGGTCCTCAAGGAGGCCGGCGCGCTCGCCTAAGGTGATCAGCGGAAAATCGCGATTGAAATTGGTGCGCGAGCCGAGATCGAAGCGGCCCTGCAACTCGCCGAAATGCGATTGTGCCGAGCCGATGGGGTTGGCCTGCGGGACGATGGTGATGTCGCCGAGGATGGCGCCGTCCTGGTCCGCCCGGCGGAGCTTCTCGAGGAGGAAATGGAGAAGCGCCGTGCCGGGGAGCTCGTTGGCGTGAAGTGCCGCCTGGATATAAGTCCGGGGCGCCTCCGCGCTCGTTCCCTTGAACCGGAAGACCGGCAGCCGCCATTCGATGCCCGGCGTGTCGCCGGCGATGATGATTTCGGAAATGTCCACGGCCTTCCCCGCATTGCTTCTTTGGGATCGCTTATCGGTTTTCGGCTGCCTCTTCGCAAGGGCCAAGCGCTTGCGACCGGCATCGGCCGAACCTTTCTGGCCGTTAGAGCGAAAGCGACCACCGATTGATGATCGCGAATACCCCGCACCCTCTGCGCGTGTGGACAAGTGCAAAGTCGTGAACCGTCCATGCGATCGGCCTGGGCAGATCGACGCGCGGCGCTTCGCGATCGCCGTAATAAAGGGTCATATGCGGGATTGTTTCAGCCGAGAGATGCGGCAGCCCCGTGATCTGTCGGACCAACGCATTGAGACCAGTGACGACGCCGTTGCAGGTCAATACCCGGGGATGTCGGTTACCGTGGCCGACGCTGATGAGACGATCGAACCGCACTTGAAACGCGGCGGCCTTCACGCGTGAACCGAGGTCTGCAGCATATGTGCCGACTGCTTCCGAAAGCCCGCGGCCCTCGCGGATCTTGGCGAGGGACACATGCAGCCGGTGACGGTCGTAGATCTTTCCGGAAAGCCCATATTTCTGCTGATCCACGCGCGCCAGTTCCAGCGCCTCCACGGCGGCTTCTTCCTCCGGGAGAACAGCGAAATAGTATACGTCAACGGCACGTGGTGCAGGAGATCCTAAGTTCAAGGAAAGCTGGTACGACGCCATGCGATGCTCCTGGTTCCTGGCACGTCCAGCCGCTCTAAATGAAGAAGATGGGAAAGCAGCAAGGGCGCACCAAGGTGTGCTCTTCAAGAAAGTCGCAGGAGAGTATGCCGCATGGAGCAGCACATCCGCTGCTAGCCGGCCACCGGCCACACGCGCGATCCGGGTTAGTCGCTGGCGCGTAACCGCCCTGCCGGGATACTCGCGAAAACGGCAGAGGCGGCCAAGATAGCGGGTGGTGCCAAAAACCGTGGCATTGCCTCGATCGCATTACACGTTATATAACGTGCTATTACAATCGGGGTGGTTTGATGGAAGACGTGGTTCGTGAACTGGGTTATCTCTGCCTCGGCAGCCGATTGAAGCGGATCAGCGAGCGGCTCCAAGCCGATGTCAACCGCTTGAGCGAACGGGTCGGCCTCGACGTTCAGGCGGGTCAGTATCCGCTGCTCGCGGCTCTCGACCGCAATGGGCCTCTCACTGTGGGTGGTCTGGTCGGCGCGCTCGGCGTGAGCCAGCCGGGCGTCACGCGCAGCGTCCTGCGTCTGGTAGAGATGGGGCTTCTCGAAATCGAGCGGGGCGATGAGGACCGGAGGCAGAAGACAGTGGCGCTCACCGAGGCGGGCCGACGCGCGGTCGAAACATCGAAAGGGGAAGTCTGGCGCCACGTCGAGGCGGCAGTCGTCGAGCTCTGCGGCGATCTCTCGGGCTCCCTGCTCGACCAGTTGAACGCGATGGAGGACCGCTTGGGGCAAATGTCGCTCGACAGGCGCGCCCTCCGGCACAAGGAGCGTGGTGGTGGCTGAACATACTCTCGATCGTCCCGTATGGCATGCTCTTCTATCGAGGCAGGCGGCATTTGCGGTGGGCGGCGGAAGCGCGAAGCGCTTTTTGCCGGATGTCGGGATTTTCGCGGCAGCGCGCGACGACTCGGAGGAGGCTTTGCGCGCTTTGGGCGATCTCGTGCCGCCTGACGGCAGCGTCATCCTGCTTCAGCCCGGAGAAAGCCCGGTCCCGCCGGGTACGCGGGTCGACAAGATTGCGATGGGCGTCCAGATGGTCGCGGAAGGAGTCGCGCCTTCCGAGCCGATGGCTCCTGTCGAACGCCTGGCCGAGGCGGACGCACCAGCAATGCTGGAGCTTGCGACGCTGACACAGCCCGGCCCCTTCTTCGCCAACACCCACCGGCTCGGCGCGTTCTGGGGCATCAAGGCCAATGGACGGCTCGTCGCCATGGCCGGCGAGCGGATGAAACTGAACGGCTATACGGAAGTGAGCGGCGTCTGCACTCATCCGGATTTCCGTGGTCGCGGCTATGCGGCGATGCTTTCTCGGGTCGTCGCAGGCGAGATCTTGAAACGCGGGGAAACGCCGTTCCTGCACGCCTATGCGACCAATACGCCGGCGATCAATCTCTATAGGGCGTTGGGGTTTGTTCTCCGTTCGCCGATGGTCGTAACTGTGCTCGCCCGCTGCACGGGCGGACCGCAGGCGTGAGGTCGAGGCGACCGGATTGACGCCGCCGCGTATCCGCTAGATCACGATGATTTTAAGTTGGGCCGACCTAAAATGATGAACGTGATCGATTCTAAGAAGTCAGCGCGGGATGCGGGCGGAAAACCGCGCACACTTTTCCTCATCCCGCGCTAAACGGCCGCGCGGGCTCCCGCCAGCACCTCGACCAGGCCGCGTCCGGCGCTGCCGTCCTCGTCGAGGCTCGGATTGTAGATGGTGACTTCGAGGCCGACCGCTCTTTCACTCGTCAGAATGATTTCGAGCGCCGTCATCAGCTCATCCCAGGAGAGTCCGTCCGGAACGCGGAAATCGACCGCCGGCATGACGGCGTCGTCGAGACAATCGGCGTCGAGGTGAATGAAGAAGCCATCCAAGCCAGGCCGCGTCAGATGGTCGAGCGCGGCACTAGCCGCCCTGTCGATGCCGTGGCGGCGGATGTAATGGAGATCATAGGCGCGGAGCTCCGGCGGTAAGGGTTGGCTGCCGAATTCAGCCTGGTCCTCGTGGTCGCGAAAGGCGAAGGCAACGGCATCCTCCGGCCGAACCAAAGGCCCGCGGCCCTCGAGATCGGTCAGCAGTGCCGGCCCGTAGCCGGTCACGAGAGCCAGATCCATGGACGCGCCTTCGCCGTTAGGCTCCGCCTCCGGCTGGAAAAAGTCGGCATGGCCGTCGATGAAGAACAGGCCATAGCGCCCGCGCCGCCGCAAGGCGAGCATCGGGCCCAGCAGGATCGTGCAATCGCCGCCCAAGACGACCGGAAACTCGCCGGCATCCAGTATCGCCTCGACGGCGTCGGCGAGCCTCGGCGACCATGCCGCGATCGTTTTGGCGTTCAGGATCAGAGTTTCCGGGTCAGGTGTTGCATCCTTCGGCGGAACGGCGAGTCGCCCGGCGTGACGCGCCCCGATCCGCTCCGCGAGACCGAGCTCCAGGAGCCGAGCGGGCAAGCCCTCCACGCCGTCGGTCGACAGACCAAGTGCTGAAGGGGCTTCAAGGATGGCATAGCGGCGCTTTGGCATTGCAACCTCCGGCTGATGCGGGCTCGAACCGATACAACGCCGGAAGGTTCCTCAGCTATGCGCTCATTCCCACTCGATGGTGCCTGGCGGCTTCGAGGTGACGTCGTAGACGACGCGGTTGATGCCGCGGACCTCGTTGATGATGCGGGTCGCCGTGCGGCCCAGGAATTCCATGTCGTAATGGTAGAAGTCGGCGGTCATGCCGTCGACCGAGGTGACGGCTCGCAGCGCGCAGACATATTCATAGGTGCGCCCGTCGCCCATGACGCCGACCGTCTGCACCGGCAGAAGCACGGCGAAGGCCTGCCAGATGGCGTCGTAGAGCCCCGCCTTGCGGATCTCGTCGAGATAGATCGCGTCCGCCTCCCGGAGGATTTCGAGCTTCTCGCGGGTAATGCTGCCGGGGCAGCGGATCGCAAGGCCCGGGCCGGGGAAGGGATGGCGGCCGATGAAGCTCTCGGGCAGGCCGAGCTCGCGGCCGAGCACGCGCACCTCGTCCTTGAAGAGTTCGCGCAGCGGCTCGACGAGCTGCATGTTCATGCGCTCCGGCAGGCCGCCGACATTGTGGTGCGACTTGATCGTCACCGACGGGCCGCCGGTGAAGGAGACGCTTTCGATGACGTCCGGGTAGAGCGTGCCCTGCGCGAGGAAATCGGCGCCGCCGAGCTTCTTCGCCTCTTCCTCGAAGACCTCGATGAAGAGACGTCCGATGATCTTGCGCTTGGTTTCGGGATCGCTGACGCCCTCGAGCTCGCCGATGAACCGGTCGGAGGCGTCGATGTGCAGCAGGTTGAGGTTGTAATGCTCATGGAACATGGCGACGACGTTCGCCGCCTCGTTCTTGCGCATCAGCCCGTGGTCGACCAGGATGCAGGTGAGTTGGTCGCCGACCGCCTCATGGATAAGGAGGGCCGCGACGGAGGAATCGACGCCGCCCGAAAGCGCGCAGATCACCTTCTTGTCTCCGACCTGCTCGCGGATCGCCTCGACCGCCTTGGCGCGATAGGCCGACATCGTCCAGTCGCCTTTGATGCCGGCGATCTTGTGCACGAAATTGGCGATCAGCTTGGCGCCGTCCGGCGTGTGGACCACTTCCGGGTGGAACTGCACCGCGTAATATTTGCGCTTCTCGTCGGCGATGAAGGCAAAGGGGGCGTTCGGTGAGGTAGCGACCACTTCGAAGCCCTGAGGCAGCGCCGTCACGCGGTCGCCATGCGACATCCAGACCTGATGGCGCGAGCCGAGCGACCAGACACCTTCGAAAAGCTCACATTCCTTCTCGACTTCCAGGAAGGCCCGGCCGAATTCGCGGTGATGGCCGCTCTCGACCTTGCCGCCGAGCTGGGCGCACATGGTCTGCTGGCCGTAGCAGATGCCGAAGACCGGCAGGCCGCTTTCGAAGATGACCGAGGGGGCGCGGGGCGAACCGATATCAAGCGTCGAGGCGGGGCTGCCGGACAGGATCACCGCCTTCGGGTTGAGCCGCTTGAAGCCTTCCTCGGCTGACTGGAACGGCACGATCTCGCAATAGACGCCGGCTTCGCGCACGCGCCGGGCGATGAGCTGCGTCACCTGGCTGCCGAAATCGACGATGAGGACGGTGTCGGGGTGGGCTGTCTGGGTCATAGCGGGCCTTCAAGCAAGCTTGATCATGGCGAGCCTTTAATGAAAGCCCGCTCTTGGCGCAACGATAACATTGCATCCCGACAATTTAGCGCCTGCTCCTACAGCGCCGCGTCTTATCGGACGCGCGAAGGTCGCTGCAGCAATTGGCTTGCGGCAGAAGCGTCAGAGCCGGATCTCGCCGTTTTCGAGCGCTTCTTCCAGCCGGTCGATTACGGCGGCGAGCTTTTCGTCGATGACGTGCAGATATGCCGTCCAGTCGTCGACATGCCTCAGCTCCGCCTTGCCGTCGGAGATGCCGCGCAGCCCGATGAGCGGCACGCCGAAGGCCTGGCAGGCGCGCAAAACCGCGAAGGTCTCCATCTCGACCATGTCGGCATCGATCGCATCGTAGGCTTTTCCGGAGACGATGTTGGCCCCGGTCGAAAGCCGCGCTTCCTTGACGCCCGGGATGCGCAAGGGCAGCTTTACGACGGCGGGCAGGTCGAGGAAGGGTGTCGCACCCTTCTCGAAGCCGAGCGGCGACGCGTCCATGTCGCGATATCCGACGGAGGTGGCCTGATAGACCTCCGTCTGCTCTAGCGTCGCGGAGCCGGCGGAGCCGAGCGAGACGACGAGATCCGGCAGGCTGGCACCGGCGCGGAGTTCGGCAAGGACCCTCGTGAGACCCACCGCGGCTTCGACAGGTCCGACGCCGGTCATCAGGGGTGTGATGCGGGCGCGCAGGCACGGTCCGTATTCCGGGTCGACCGCCATGACATAGAGGATCTTCTTGCCCGCCACCGATTTCAGTTCGAAACTCATCCCTCGATCCCTTCGCGTCCGCGCACCACCATCATCGTTCCAGTCATCGAGGCGATGAGTTTGGCCGGGCCGTCGGATCTCACCGCATAGGCGCGACCATCCGAAACGATGATCGTCGTCCCGGGTTTCGTCACTTCACCGCGGAAGAGGAAGCGCTCGCCGCGCCCAGGCGACAAGAGGTTCACCTTGAACTCGATCGTCAGCAGCGATGCGTCGGAGTCGATCACTGAATAGGCCGCGTAGGTGCCGGCCGCATCGAGCGCGGCGGAGATGATGCCGGCATGGAGCAAGCCGTGCTGCTGCGTCAGCTTGATGTCGAACGGCAGCTCGATCTCGACCGTTCCCTGTTCGACGCGCGTGAGTTCCGCGCCGATCGTGCGCATGGCGGCCTGTCGGCTGAAGCTCTGCCGGACGCGGGCGCGGAAATCGTACGGCTCGCTGTCTTCTATCACTCAAAGGATCCTTGCGAAGGCGGGGCCGATCGCCCCGCGACGGGCCGACAGTTGCATGCGTCGCGAAAGAGGACAAGCGCAATCATGAGGTCGCCCCAGCGCTTCATCGCGGCGGGTGGAATCTATGTCTTCCGGGCTTTCGCGAGCGAGGACGCATCCATATATCATCATCAATGAAGAACATCAGACGCATAGAGATCCGCCTGGCGGTACCGGACGATCTCATGATGATCGCTTCGGTTCTGGTGCGGACCTGGCGAGCGACCTTTCGCGGCATCATTTCCGACGCCTATCTCGACGCGATGACCGTCGAAGATCAGGCGATCGGGCATGCGCGGCGTATGCGTTTCCCAGGGACTTTTCTCATGGTCGCCGTCGACATGGCGGAAAAGCGCGTGATCGGCTTTGCCAATTACGGCCGGGCAAGGGGGATGCCGCCCGCCTTCGACCGGGAGCTCTATGAGCTTTACCTCCTGCCGGAGTTCCATGGTGCAGGCATCGGCTCGGCGCTCGTGCGTGCGGTTGCCGGCCATTGCCGCGAGATGGGGGGGTCGTCGCTCTTTGCCTGGGTATTGGCCGACAATCCGAACAGGGTGTTCTACGAACGCATGGGCGCGCGCGCCGTCGGCCAGGGGCGAGTGAGCGTCGGCAGCGAACGCCTGGATCAGGTCGCCTATCGCTGGGACGACCTTGGGGCACTCTCGGGCTTCGGGGATATCTCGGCCTGATTCGACCTTCGGAGTGAACTCCTCCGTCATGTAGCCTTATCCCGCGCTAAGCCGCACGATATGCTGGTCCCAGGCGACGGGGCTGCGGTGCTGCTTGAAATAGCCGTCATAGGAGGAAACCGCAAAACCGTGTTCCGCCGCTGCGACACCGGCCGCTTCCACAATCCGTTCCTCCTTCAGCACCCGTCCCGTTCTGGCATCGAGCGTGACGGCGATATTGCCCTTCGGCGAGGTGAGCCCGACAAGCTCTTCGTGGCGATTGACGGCGATAGCGCCGACATAGTTGGCAAGCGCTAGCGTTGTGCGTTCGGGCAGAGCGACAAAGGCCAGCGCCTCGCCCTTGGCGAAATGACCGACGAGCGGCGGCAGGTCGTCGCGCGCGCCCTCGTACTGGCAGCCGAACCAGATCCTGCCGTCGGCCCCGATATCGACGTGGCGGGTCGAAAGCTGCCTGAGGTCCGGCGGCAGCGCGTGTTTCTCGATGAGCGCGCCCGTCGCGGTGTCGACGAGGGTGAGGCTCGGCTCCATGTGGTCGAGATTGAGCTTGGCGCGGCCGAAGTCGGGATGCGTCTCGATGCCGCCATTAGCGATTGCGAGCGTGCTCCCGTCCGCACTCAGCGTCATGTCGTGCGGCCCGATGCCGTAGGTCGGGAATTCGCCGATGCGGGCAAAGTCTTGGCCGCCATCATAGATACCGACCATGCCGCGGTTGGCGGCAAAATCGTTCTCCGTGGCGTAAAGCAGCCGGCCATCGGCGGAGAAGCAGCCGTGGCCGAAGAAGTGGCGGCCTTCGGCGGCAGTGATGATGACCGGCTTAGCGGTGCCGTCGCATGCGAAAATCATCGCATAGGTGCCCGGCCGGCGGGCAAAGGCGACCGCGCGGTGGCTCACCGGCGAAAAGGCCATGCCGTGCGCGCGCGCCGGCAGGAGCGTGCGATCGACGATCTCGCCTTCCTCCGTCAGCGTCGCAACGCCGTAGCTGCCGTCCGGCGCCATGAACGCGGAGGCGAAGACCGCGTCGGTCCTTTCGAGCGCGAAGGCGCCGCGGGATCCGAGCGCCGCCACCCAGGCGGCGCCGGCCATTTTGACGAAGCTGCGTCGGTCGATGAGGTTTTTGGCGTTCATGCGCTTTCCGTGGCAGACGTCGGCGGAGTCGAGGCATAGGCAAAGACCCGCCCAACCCTCCCCTTGCGAGGAGGGTCTTGCCATGGCTACAGCCAACCTCGGCGCTTGAAATAGAGATACGGCAACAGCGCCGAAATCACCATCGCCGCAAGCCCGAAAGGATAGCCGAGCTTCCAATGCAGCTCGGGCATCGCCTCGAAGTTCATGCCGTAGATCGAGGCGACCAGCGTCGGCGGCAGGAACACGACGGCGGCGACCGAGAAGATCTTGATGATCTGGTTCTGCTCGAGATTGATGAGGCCGAGCGTCGCGTCGAGCAGGAAATTGATCTTGTTCGACAGGAAGAGGGCGTGGTCGCCGAGCGAGGCCGCGTCGCGCTGGATCAGCTTGACCCGCTGCCGGCTCTCCTTGGCCGCTTTGCGAGGAGTGCTGCCCTCGATGGCGACGTGATAGGCGACGAGCCTGCCGATGCTGACGAGGCTTTCGCGGATGACCGTCAACAGGTCGCCCTTCTGGCCGATCTGTTCGATCAGCGATTGCAGGTCACGCGTCTTCTTCGTCGCGCTCGCATTCGACTTGCGGAAGACCTCGCGCGAGATTGCGTCGATGTCGCTGCCTGCGCGCTCGAGTGCATCGGCCGTGCGGTCGATCATCGCCTCGAGCAGACCGAGCATCACCAGTTCGCCGGTTTCGCAGACCGCCCCGTTCGGCTTCTGGATCCGGTTTGCGTAGATCTGGAACGGTTTGGGGTCCGCGTGGCGCACCGTGACGAGTGTCGTTCCCTTGAGGATGAAGGTCACGGGCACCTTGACCGGATAGTCGCTGTCGAGCTTGGCGGTCGCCGTCATCGTCATGAACTCGGCGCCGTCCTCCTGATACAGGCGGTCGGAAAGCTCGATCTCCTGCATCTCGTCGCGCGTCGGGATCTCGATGCCGAGGCGATCCTCGACAAGGCGCGTTTCTTCGCTTGAGGGATTGAAGAGATCGAACCAGATCATTGGTTCCTGGGACGCCAGGCCGTCGAGGAGATCGACGAGCACGAGGCGGCTGTTCTGGCTTTTGTAGATGCGCAGCATTTTGGGCTCCATGGGGGCCGAGTCATCCGACCGCTGGAGCCCTGATCAATCAGGTCCGCACGGTCGTGAGCATGAAGGCTCGACTTCGACTGTCGGGGTTCATCTTCAGTTGATCCTTGTTGCTGAAACATGCCCGCGCGAGCGGACATGGAATGGGCTTTGCTCTCAAATGCCTGCCTTGTCAACCGCCGGCTCCCGCAGCCGTTTCACGTTAGATTGATTTTGGAGCGGGATGCGGGCGGGAAATACTTTCCTTCTCCCGCTGCAGCGCGTCAGTCTCCGTCGGCGAAGGAAAAACCGGCGCCGAGCCCAATCGCGCCGCCGAAGTCGCGGTTGAGCCGGTCGGTGAGGTCGGCGGTGTTGAGCGCGATGAAGTCGAGCGTGCTGCGCTGTCTTTCGTCGGCGAGCGCCGCGTCGATCGGTCCGTTGATCCGGTCGGCAGCATTGATCAGCGCCTTGAAGAGGAAATTGATCGACCCGGCAATCGAGCGGCTGTCGGCCGGAAGCAGGCTTTCCATGCCCGCCGTGTCGAAGAGCTTCTGCAGGGCGCGGAAATTCGTGGAGACGGAGGGCATGGTATTGACCGACCGCCAATAGATCGCAAGCCTCGGATGGCCCGGATCCCGCTTTCCATCGACTGCTCCGGCGTAGAAGGGGCGCAACCGCTGATCCTTCACCATTTCGACGCCATGGACGAGCACGCCCAGCAATTCGGTGGCGGCCTCCTTGTTGTCGCGGAAGAGCGGATTGCCGGGACCCGGCTGCTTCCATGCAGCCTGAATGCCGTCCGGCTTGTCCCATTCGGCAAGCAGCTCGCCGGCGATCGTGTCGAGATTCTCCGATATCGCAAGGCCGTAGCGGCAGCGAAAGTCGCCCTGCTTGCCGGAGAGCGTCTCCGCCCCGGTGCCGTAGAGCGCGTATTCGAGCGCGCCGAGCCCCTGGACCGCGACGCTTTTCGCCTTCAGCGTCTCCGCCTGTGTGGCGCTCTCGTCGCCCTTGGCAAGAATGGCCTGCACCTGTTTAAGGCCGGTGCTCTTGCGGTCCGGATAGAAGAGGAAGCGTTCGAAACGGTTCTGCTCGAGCGCGGGGCCGAGGCGGATGATCTCGATCGCAGACCAGCTTTGGACGACGCCGGAGAAGGCCGAACGCGCAGCTTCGAGGCTAGCGGCCGACGGCGCCTTGCAAAGTGCGGCCGTCGCTTCCGAAAGCGCCTTCGTCGTCTCGGCGAGGTTGCGGTAGCCGGGCAGGATGAAACCGTCCACCGCCTTCGCCATGACACCCGGCACTGCCGCCTCGTCGACGACGCGCGGCAAGAGTGCGCCGCCCTCCTGTGCCGGCGCCGGCGCAGCGACGGCGACAAACAACAGGAGGCCAAGAGCGAGCGGAAGAGCGAGGCGCATCAGAGGGACTCCAGAAATCTGATCAGGGCTTTGCGGTCGTCCTTAAGCATCGCGGCGAAGGCGTTGCGGGCCTTTTCAGCTTCGCCGCCGTGCCAAAGGATGGCCTCGGCCAGATTGCGGGCGCGCCCGTCATGGAGCAGGAAGCTGTGGCCGCTGACGGTCCTTGTCAAGCCGATCCCCCAGAGCGGCGGCGTGCGCCATTCGCGCCCGGTGGCAACGCCGACCTGTTGGCCGTCGGCGAGGCCTTCGCCCATGTCGTGCAGGAGGAAATCCGAATAGGGCCAGATGAGCTGGAACGCCTGCTCCTTGTGCGGCGCGTCGCGGCGGGTCACGAATTTCGGCGTGTGGCAGGCGGCGCAGCCCGCTTCATAGAAAAGCCGCTTGCCCTTCAGGGTCTCCGGGAAACTCGCCCGACGCCGGACGGGGACGGCGAGGTTCGAGGAGTAGAATGCCACGAGATCGAGCACCGGCGCGGGGGCTTCGACGGCCCCGAGCCGCGGTTGTACGCCGGTCGGCAGCTTGAGACAGTCTTGCTGCGCGGCCGTGCAATCGCCGTGACTCAGGTCAAGGTCGGGCGTGGAAAGGCCGAGGTCGATGGCAAAGGCGTCGGCGGTCTGTTGGCGGACGGTGGGGTTCTGCGCCTTCCAGCCGAAGCGGCCGAGCGTAACGCCGCCTGTCTTGCGCTCGCGCACCAGTGCCGGCCGGCCGCTGATGCCGTCACCATCGCGGTCGTCCGGATCGGCGCGCGCCAAGATGTCGGCCTCATGGATGGCTTCGATCAGGCCCATGCCGATCATAGGTGAGGCGACCCGCGGCGACAGTGTCGTCGTCGGGTCCATCGCGCCGTAACCGAGGTCGCCGACCGAATATTGCGGTTTCCTGAGCGAAATCGTCTCGCCACCGGCGAGCGTCACCGGCTCTTCCGTGTAGGCGATCCTGACGCGGCCTTCGGCGGCAAGCCCCGGCACGGCGCTGTCCTGAAGCTGCGCGCCATAAACCGGATCGGAAAAATTGAGCGCCTCATATGAGGCGATCACCCGGCGCTCGGCATCGTCGCGCGGGGCGCGGGCAAGGCGGTAGAACATCGAGGTCGCGTCGGTAGCGCCTTCCGGCGGGCGGCCCCGCCCGTCGCGCGGATGACAGCTCTCGCAAGCCCGTGCGTTGTAGAGTGGCCCCAGCCCGTCGGAGGCTAGCGTCGAGGAGGGGGAGGAAACCCAGAGCTTCTCGAAGAGCGCCTTGCCGAGCTTGAAGTTCTGCTCGTCCTCGAAGGGGAGATTGGCAGAAAACTGCGAAAAGGCCTTCCGGTCGGGGGCCGCGAGCGTCGTGGTAGCACCGCCGGGGAGCGCCTCGAACTGTTCGGCTTTGGAGAAGTTGGTCGCCGGTCGCGTCACCGTCAGGACGCGCTCGAGATCCTGTTCGGAAAGGTCGTCACGTTCACACCCCCCTCTGCCCTGCCGGGCATCTCCCCCACAAGGGGGAAGATCGGCAACCCGCGATGTTCCGCTGAACCAATTACGCTGCTCGCCTGAATTCGCCTTCGGCATTTGCGAGATCACTATCGGGCAGGGCTTTGCTTCTGGCTGATCTCCCCCCTTGTGGGGGAGATGCCCGGCAGGGCAGAGGGGGGTATCAACACCCGCTTTCCGGATTTTCGCCGTTGCAAGCTGATCGGCCTCCGCTCTGGCCGCAAGGCCGGCATCCTCGCCTATCGCCACGACCGTGGAGGCGAGGCCGATAAACGCGGCGAGCGGCAGCGCGAGGGGACGGGCGGTCACGTTCATCGGAGGGGTCGGGCCGCAATTTTCAAGGCGCGGCCCGCCTTTTCAGCTTATTGGAAGACGGCGCCAGGATTATCCAGGCTGTCCGAACCTTCAAGCTCGATCGTACCGAGATCGAGCGCCGCGATGACACGCTCGACGGTTTTCGCCTGGGTGATCAGCCCGTCGATCGCGGCCTGGACGGTGGCGTTGCCTTCCGCATTGCCTTCGCCGATCATCTGGTCGTAGGCCTCGACGGTCTTCGCGCGCTTGGCCATCGCCTGCATCTTCTCGACCGTGGCCGCGAGATTCTCCTTCATCTCCTTGTCGAGCGCTGCGTCCTTGGCGGCGACGAGTTCGGAAGGCGAGGGACCGGTCAACTTGCTGCCGTCGACGCGGGTATATTCGCCCGTATAGGCCGATTGGATGCCGATCGCATCGTGCAGATGCGAGTTGTGGGTGTTGTCCGAGAAGCAATCGTGCTCCTCTTCCGGATCGTGCAGCAGCAGGCCGAGCTTCATGCGCTCGCCGGCAAGCTCGCCGTAAGAGAGTGAGCCCATACCGGTCAGGATTGCCGTAAGGCCTGCCTTGGGGTCGGCCTCGACCGCCTTGGCCGCAGCCCCGTCCGGCGCCCAGTTCGCGGCCATCTCCTTGAGGTCGGAGACGAGCAGGCTGGAAGCGGCCTTGAGATAGGCGGCGCGGCGATCGCAATTGCCGTTGGTGCAAGCCTTGCTGTCGAAATCGGTATAGGGCCGGTTGCCCGCGCCCGGTCCGGTGCCGTTGAGGTCCTGGCCCCAGAGCAGGAATTCGATCGCGTGATAGCCGGTCGCGACATTCGCCTCGATGCCGCCCGCCTCCTGCAGCGTGCCGGAGAGGAACTCGGGCGTGATGTTCGTCGCGTCGACGTCCTTGCCGTCGACCTTGATCGTCTTGTTGGCGATCACATTGGCGGTGAAGAGGGCGTTCTCATCGCTCTCGGTGCCATAGCTCGGGTCGACATAATCGATCAGCCCCTCGTCGAGCGGCCAGGCATTCACCTTGCCTTCCCATTCATCAACGATTGCATTGCCGAAGCGGTAGACCTCGGTCTCCTGATAGGGGTTGCGAGCCTTGAGCCAAGCCTCGCGGGCGGCCTTTAGCGTCTCTTCGCTTGGGGCCGCGATCAACGCATCGACGGCCTTGTCGAGCGCTTCCGCCGTCGTCAACGCGTCTTCATATTTGGCGTGCGCGATCGCCGCGTAGTGTTTGACGACCGCGGCTGCGTCGCTCGCCGCGTGTGCCGGCTGCAAGGCCAGCGCCGATGTTGCCGTCATCAGTGCCAACGCGGCGGCGCGGATGAAATTCTTCATGACCCTCTCCTTCGCTTGTCTCGGGGTAGCCAGCAAACGGCTCAAGGCCCGGTAAAGCGGAAATGTCATGAACCAAAAGTAAACTGGTGTCAAAGTGTATAGTTTAGAACATTTTCAAACTACTACTTTGACCGGCGGCCCGTAGCGGAACTTAAGACTTCCGGCCCATCAGGCAGAAGAAGAAGCCGTCGGTTTCGGTCGAGGCCGGCGTCAGCGTGACGGTCTTCATGTCGGCCGACCAGGGCCGCGGCGTGTCGGTGCCGAAAAGCGCCGCCCAATTATCGGCGGCCGAGAGGATCTCGAATTCCGGATTGTCCTCACAGAAGCCGTAGACCTGCGACTCGTTTTCCTCCGGAAGCACGGAGCAGGTGACGTAGATCAGGTGGCCGCCCGGGCGCACGTACTGGGCGGCGCCGGCGAGCGCCTCCTCCTGCTGCGCCAGCCGCTCCTCCAGGTTCTTTTGTGTCAGCCGCCATTTCGTGTCCGGGCGGCGCCGCCACGTCCCAGTGCCGGTACAGGGTGCATCGACGAGCACCCGGTCGCAGCGGCCGACGAGGGAGCTGAGCGACTCGGCCGATTCATGCACCTGCACATTGCGGGTGCCGGCGCGTTTCAGCCGTTCGATGATCGGCGCGAGCCGCTTGCGGTCGGCGTCGTAGGCGTGGACCTGGCCCTTGTTGTTCATGGCGGCCGACATGGCGAGCGTCTTGCCGCCGCCACCGGCGCAATAGTCGAGCACCTGCTCGCCCTCCTGCGGCAAGACGAGATCGGCGACGATCTGCGAGCCTTCGTCCTGGACCTCGAACCAGCCCTTCTGGAAGGAGATCTCCGCCGTCACGTTCGGCAGGCGTGAAGCGCCCTCGCCGGCGGGGATACGCACGCCATGGCGGGCGATCGCCGCGGGCTCCGCGCCGCTGCGCTCCAGCGCCTTCAACACCTTCTCGCGCGCTGCCTTCAGCGTGTTGACCCTGAGATCGAGCGTCGGCCGGCCGGCAAGCGCCTTCGCCTCGGCAAGCCAGTCGTCCGAGAAGTTCTCCTCGAAGGAGGGCTGAACCCATTCCGGTATATCGCCCTGCACGTAGAGCGGCGCATCTTCGAGCCGGCGCTCCCTGAAGGCCGTCATCATGGCTTCCGAAGGAGCCTCGGGGGCGAACTTGTCGTCAGCGAGTTCCGCCGCGAGAGCGTCGACGGTAAAGCCCCATTGCCGGTACATGACGGCGTGGCCAAGCGCCGTGGCGCTGTTGCTGTCCATGAGATAGGCGTGGGAGAGTTTCATCCGCAGGGCATCGTAGACGATGTTGCCGATGGCGGCGCGGTCGCCGGAGCCGGCGAAGCGGTGCGAGAGGCCCCAGTCCTTGAGCGCGTCGGCGACAGGGCGCTTCCGCTTTTCGATATCGTCAAGAACCTCGATGGCTCCCGCGAGCCTTCCGCCCAAACGCATCTTCGATGAACTCCTTTTTCGCCGTGGTAGCGGCGATGACATCGAAGAGCAAGACGGTGGCCGCATTATCTGCGGACCGATCGCCCGCGCAGACCAGCCCGCCCGATAACCCGGGCGGGCGCATGATCGGTCAGGAATTGATGACTTGGTAGCAGATGCTGGCGGTGCCGGAGCGGATCATGCCGATCCGGGAGGCGGCGGCCTTGGAGAGATCGATCACCCGGCCGCGGATGAACGGGCCGCGGTCGTTGATCCGCACGACGACGGTCTTGCCGTTGCGCTTGTTGGTCACTTGCACCTTGGTGCCGAACTTCAGGCTGCGATGCGCGGCGGTCAGATGGGCCGCGTTCATTCTTTCACCGGAAGCCGTTTTGGAGGAGAGCGCGTACCAGGACGCCCCGCCGCAACCGTTGCCTGCTGCCTGACTATCGGATACCGAGACCAAACCCATCCCGACGGTGAATAGCGCTGCCGCGGCAGCAGTCTTGATTTTCGCTGGCTTCAAGCGATGCCCCCTTCGGTTTGAAGATGTCGTAAGTTCCCTTGCGAATTGAGCTAATTGGCGGGAAAAATGGCGAAAACGTGCTTCAACCGTTAACCTTTCATTAGAAATTATTGAAAAGTGGTGAAATTTAAAATGAAGAGACAGGTTTGAATTATTTTAGAAAGCTGCGTGAATCCCTTTGGAATCAGCAACTAAACGTTTCCGGCGGGGCCCTGCGGCGGCGAGCTGGCCCTGGCATGAAAAAAGATCATTAAAAATTTCGATCCGCATGAAATTTCATGAACCATGATGGTCGAAATTGCGCTACTATCGTTATGGTTGCATAAAATGGCAAAGTATAGGCTGAATATTGATAGCAACGGCGTGTCAAGCTGAGTCGGCCGGAATCGTTACTTCCGCAAGTTCATCAGAACATGCTTTCATCCGCAGACGATATTCTGAGCGGAGAGTTTTAAGAGTGGTTCTACTGCTGCCGCCAGGCGCCCGTCGCCCATAACTGTGCAAGCGAAACGCGATAGTTCGGGAAAGCGAATTCGAAGCCGGCGTTGCGGAGCCGCGCATTCGAAACACGCTTGTTCTCGCCGTAGAACGAGCGCGCCATCGGCGACATCTCAGCCTTCTCGAAGGGGATTTCCGGCGGCGGTTCGACGCCCATCAGCCGCGCGGCTTCGGCGACGACGTCCTGCGGTGGAGCGGGTTCGTCGTCGGTCACGTTGAAGACCCCGCCTATGCCGCGCTGAGCGAGGAAGGCCGTGGCGGCGCCGATATCCTCGACGCGGATGCGGTTGAACACCTGATTCGGCTTTATGATACGGCGCGCCGTGCCTTCGGCGAGGTTGCGGAAGGCGTTCCGGCCAGGCCCGTAAATACCGGCAAGCCTGAGCACCGCGACCGGAATGCCCTGCCTCGCGCCGTGTTCGAGCCAGGCATCTTCCGCCTCGACCCGCTCGCGGGAGCGCTCGGAGACGGGCTTGACCGGCGTGTCCTCGGTCACCCAGGCGCCGCCGTGGTCGCCGTAGACGCCAACGGTGGAAAGATAGCCAACCCATTCGAGCTTCGGCAGCAGCTGACCAAGCGGCGGCGTGCCAACGCGGAACATAGGGTCGCCGTCGCGGCCCGGGGCGATGGACTGGACCAGGTGCGTGGCCCTGCCCATGGCATCGGCAAGCTCCGGCGAAATCTCGTTTCCGTCGAAGAGCAACGGTTCGATGCCGGCGGCCTTCAGGTCCGCGAGCTTCTCCGGCGAGCGGGTCGTTCCGGTTACCGATTGCGCGGCGGGTGCGAGCGCCTTGGCGATCGCCGTACCGGAATAGCCGGCGCCAAGAATCAGGACATGCATCGGCTCACTCCTGCCATTTCCCATTCCGAAAGAACCTCGTTGTCGGTTTCAGGCCCGCATTGTCGGGCGAAGGCGACCAGATCGCCCGGCGGCATGAGCTGCGAAAGCGCCCAGACCGCCATTCCCCTGACCGTCGGCGACGCATCGGCCGTGAGCGCTTTGCAGACCGGTATCAAGTTCTTCTCACCGGAATTGCCGGCCGCGATCAAGACATTTCTGATGAAGCGGTCGCGCCCGATACGCTTCACCGGCGAACCCGAGAAGAAGCTGCGAAAGGCTGCATCGTCGAGCTTCAGAAGGAAGGAGAGCTCCGGTTCCCTGAGCTCCTCGCGCGCCTTGAGCTTCATTTCCGATGCCGAATGCGCGAACTTGTTCCACGGACAAACGGCAAGACAATCGTCGCAGCCATAGATGCGGTTGCCGACCAGCGGGCGAAGTTCCGGCGCGATCGACCCCTTGTGCTCGATCGTCAGATAGGAGATGCAGCGCCGCGCATCGATCCGGTAGGGGGCCGGAAAGGCATTCGTCGGACAGACGTCCAGGCAGGCGCGGCAGGATCCGCAGTGGTCCCGCTCGGGTTCATCGAGGTCCAGATCGGCAGTCGTGAACAGGCTGCCGAGGAAGAGCCAGGAGCCGAATTCGCGGCTGACGAGATTGGTGTGCTTGCCCTGCCAGCCGATGCCGGCCTTTTCCGCAAGCGGCTTCTCCATGACCGGGGCCGTGTCGACGAAGACCTTCACGTCCTCGCCGGCGCGGGCGGCGAAGCGCGTGGCGATCTCCTTCAACCTGCCTTTGACGACATCATGATAGTCGCGGTTCTGGGCATAGACGGAGATCGCGCCGCGGTCGCGTCTGGCGAGAATTCCGCGCGGATCATCCTCGGGACCGTAGTTCATGCCGAAGAGGGCGATCGAACGGACATCGCCCCAGAGCACGCGCGGATCGGAGCGGCGCTCGGCCGTCTCGGCAAGCCAATCCATCGTGCCGTGACAGCCGGCGGCAAGGAATTGCCGCAGCCGATCCGGTGCATGCGGTATGGCGTCCGGGTGCGTGATGCGACAGACGTCGAAGCCCTTGGCCGCGGCTTCCTCCTTCAGGAAGGCGGTGAGTGTCCGTCGTTTCCTGCCCTGGTTCTCCGCTCTGGCAGCGTCGCCGGGCATGATAATGTCCTTAGAAGTCAAGATCCGCATAATGCGAGACGGGGGTGACGCCGCGCACGCGCTCTGCAAGCAGCGGCCGGAAGGACGGGCGCGATTTGAGCCGCTGGTACCATTCCTTGGCGGCGGGAAATTCCGACCAGTCGATTTCACCGAGATAGTCGAGCACCGAGATCGCGGCCGCAGCAGCGAGGTCGGCGTAGGAGATGCGGTCGCCGGCGAGCCACGGGCGCGATCCGGCAAGCCAGGAGAGATATTTCATATGCTGGCGGATATTGCTGCGCGACGTGCGGAGAATCTTCGAATCCGGCGCGCCGCCACCCTGATCAGGGGTCATCTGCAGCTTGAAGATACGCTCGCGCACCAGCGGGCGCGTCACGTCGGCTTCCATTTTCTGCAGGAACCATTCGGTGAGCCGGCGGATCTCGGCGCGCTGGAAGGGATCCTCGGCAAGCAGCCGGCGGTCGCGCTTCATGATGCCGCTGGTCTCGTCGAGATATTCCGAGATGATGGTCGCGCCGCAGAGCGCGCGCATACTGTCATCGACATAGACCGGCAGCGTACCGGCCGGGTTCAGCGCCAGAAAGTCCCGCCGATTCTCCCAAGGCTGTTCCTCGCTCAATTCCGTCTGATAGCCATATTCTGAGAGAATAAGGCGTACGAACCGCGAGGCTGAGGACATGGGGTGATGATACAGTGTCGGCATCGATGATCAGATTGCAGCTGTTTTCGGGGATGTCAGCGTCGCGGCATATGCAACTGGCCACGGCTTCATACAACGAGCTATAGGTAGTTGCGGTGGCAAACACAAGAGAATCGACCTTCTCCTCCCAAATCCAAGTATATCAGGAACTTCTTATACATGGCGGATCAATCGATCGTAAGCGCGCTCGTTCTCGGGCTCATTGAAGGGCTGACGGAGTTCATCCCGGTCTCGTCGACGGCGCATGTGCTGCTCGCCGGACACTTCCTCGGATTCCGGTCGCCCGGAAATACATTCGCTGTTCTTATCCAGCTCGGCGCCATACTGGCGATCCTGCTCGTCTATTTCCAAAAGCTCCTGTCGATCGCGCTCGCCCTGCCGACGAGCATCAAGGCTCGACGCTTTGTCTTCTCGGTTCTGCTCGCCTTCCTCCCAGCGGCGCTCATCGGCGCGGCGGCGCATGGCTTCATCAAGTCGGTTCTTTTTGAAACACCGATGCTGATCTGCATCGTGCTGATCGTCGGCGGCATCATCCTCTACGCCATCGATCACCTGCCGCTCTCGCCGCGCTACACCGATGTCTTCGACTATCCGCCGTCGCTGGCGTTGAAGATCGGCCTCTTCCAATGTCTGGCAATGATCCCGGGAACGTCGCGCTCCGGCGCCACCATTGCCGGCGCCCTGCTGATGGGGACCGACAAGCGTTCGGCCGCGGAATTTTCCTTCTTCCTCGCCATGCCGACCATGCTGGGCGCTTTCACGATCGATCTTTACAAGAACCGCGACGCGCTCTCCTTCGACGATATCGGCCTGATCGCCGTCGGCTTCATCGCTGCCTTCGTCGCGGGGATTTTCGTCGTGCGCTCGCTGCTCGACTTCGTCTCGCACCGCGGCTTCACGCCTTTCGCAATCTGGCGCGTCCTCGTCGGCACCGCCGGGCTCATCGGCCTCTGGCTGTTTGGATAGTGAAAAAACTAAAGCCGCATGCGTTTCTTGCGAAACGCATGCGGCCCCTGGCCCCCGCCAATAAACTGAAATCCCCGCCCTCTATCCGTGCCGCGAACTTCTTCGCGGCAAGGCAGTTGCCCGGCTCACTCGCCGGAAAAATCGACCGAAGCCGTCGTGCACGGGTCCACACCATAGGCCGGCGCGCAGCCCTTGCTGCTGCTCGCGACGGTGCCCGGTGCCATGAATGAGCCAGCCAAAATGATCAGTGCCGCAGACGCAAAAAAAATTGCGATCGACTTGCCCATGGAACGTTGTGCCTTTCGACTATGATGTTGGCACCGGCTGCGCTCGCCCGAGCGAGGGGTGCGAGCGGTGTTTATTCGCCGGATATGTCATGATCAATATCAGCGCATGCTGAATCTGCGGTAAACGCTATTCGGATTTTCAACTGCGGCAGAATTGCAACAATGTTGCGTCGAGGTCACAGGTGGGACTACAGTAAAATGCCGCCGGCGAGGACCGGCGGCGGCAGAAAGTCGTGCTTGCCACAATGGCTCAGGCGGAGCGGCCGGTGCCCGTGTACTGTCCCTGCGGGCGATATCGCACAAGATAGGTGGGCAGGATCGAATCGAGCATCGTCGACTTGATGCCTATGCCGGCAAGCGTCCGTCCCTCGGCCTCGGCCTCGGCGGAGACGACATTGTCGGTTTTCAGCAACACCACTTGATCGGCCGTGAGCGGCGGCGTGATGAAGGGCACGAGCGAGGCGACGCTTCCCATGAGCGACGCGATGCCGAAGGGGATCGACACGAAGCGGCGCTTGCGGTCGATCGTCTTCAGCATGATCTCGAGACACTCGCGGAAGGTGAGCACCTGCGGCCCGCCGAGTTCGTAGATCGTGCCGCCCTTGAGTTTGCCGTCGACGGCGCGGGCGACGGCCTCGGCGACATCAGCCACGTAGACCGGCTGGAACTTCGTATGGCCGCCGCCGACGAGCGGCAGGACGGGCGACAAGCGTGCCATGCCGGCGAACTTATTGAAGAAGTCGTCCTCGGGCCCGAAGATGATAGATGGGCGCAGGATGACTGCCTCAGGGACGGTTTCGAGGATCGCGATCTCGGCCCGGCCCTTGGTGCGGGCGTATTTCGATTCGGAATTCGTATTGGCGCCGATCGCCGAAATATGCGTCAGCGTCGCACCGGCTGCACGGGCTGCTTCCGCGACGGCCCGGGCACCGAAGTCCTGTACCGCGTCAAAGGTGTTGCGGCCGCTCTCGAAGAGCACGCCGACGCAGTTGATCACGTGGTCGGCACCCTCGACGGCGCGATCGACAGACGTGCGATAGCGCAGGTTAGCCTGAACGAAGGAAATCTGGCCCATGGTGCCAAGCGGTTGAAGATGGCCGGCGAGATCGGGCCGGCGCACGGCGACGCGAATGCGATAACCGCGTTTGGCGAGCGCGCGCACCACATGACGGCCGACAAAACCGGATCCGCCGAAAATCGTTACCAGCGGCGGAAGGTTGGACAAGGTCATGGGAAACGCACTCCTGATGTCAATGGGAAGAATTGCTTGCTACATAGCCCAAGCGGCGGGCGAGGTGAAGGCCAATCCAGGCATACCGGCGAGACGTCTTTCGTCGCCTCCAGGAGGCCAGAACCGTAGCCGTCAGACGCCCTCCACGACGACCATTTCCGCGTCGGCAACCTCCTGGCGGATCGCCGCGGCAATCTGGTATTCCGGGGAATTGTAACAGTCGATAGCCGCCTGCAGCGAGGGGAATTCGATCACCACGTTGCGGGTACGGACGGCGCCTTCCAGGCGATGGAATTGCCCGCCGCGGGCGAGGAAAGTCGCGCCGTATTTCTCGAAGGCTGGCTTCGCGGCCGCCACGTAGTCTTTGTAGCGTTCGGGGTCTCTTATATCGACCCGAGCGATCCAGTATCCCTTGGCCATGATGAGCTCCTCGTCTTTTGCGAAAAAATGCAGACGGGATCGTTACTTCCGGCAAATTGCGGCCGAGGTCAAGCACGCGGGCACGCTCGCGGCGCGAGAATACGCGGACAGCTCGCAACCGTCCGAAGGGCGGATCAGGCGGGGAGGGCGCTGTCCATTTCGGCGAGGATTGCGCGGCTTGCAGCGAGCGGATCGGGCGCTTGGACAATCGGGCGCCCGACGACGAGGTGGCTCGATCCGGCGCGGATCGCCTCGGCCGGCGTCATCACCCGCTTCTGGTCGCCCTTGTCGGCGCCGGTGGGCCGGATGCCGGGTGTCACCAGTGCCATGTCCGCACCGATGATCTTGCGCACGGCGGCCGCTTCTTCCGCCGAGCAGACGATGCCGCCCATGCCGACGGCGCGGGCTTGCTCGGCGCGGCGCAGGACCAGCGTGTGCGGATCGTACTCGTAACCCGCGTCGATCACGTCCTGCTCGTCCATCGACGTCAGCACAGTGACGCCGAGCAGGCAGAGATCGGAACCCTTCGCCGCTTCGACGGCCGCCTTCATCGCCTTGGGGTAGGCATGCAGCGTCAGCATCGACATGCCCATCCTAACGATGTTCTCGACGCCCTTGGCCACCGTGTTGTCGATATCGAGCAGCTTCATGTCGAGGAAGACCTTCTTGCCGCCAGCGGCGAGATCACGCGCGAATTCGAGGCCGCCGCCAAAGGCGAGCTGATAGCCGATCTTGTAGAAGACGACCTCGTCACCGAGCGTCGAGACGATCTTCTCGGCTTCGGCGATCGTCGGAAGGTCAAGGCCGACGATCAGCCGGTCGCGTGGGCTTGTGGTCATGTCGAAGCTATCCCTGCCAGAACTCCATCGGCGTCCAGTCGCATGTGACGGCGCGATCGGCAAGACGGAAAGCGAAGAGATTGCCGCCGCCCGGCAATTGGTCGGCACTGCGGGCGATCGCGCCACCCGTCATCCGGCATTTGAGCAGGGTTCCGACGCCGCCGTGGCCGACAAAGGCGATTGGAACAGTCGGATCGTGTCGGTCGAGTATGTAGGACACGGCTCTCCAGATGCGCGCCTGAGCATCGACGGCACGCTCCCATCCCCTGAAGCTTTCATCGGGACGCGCAAAGAACCAGTCGGCCGCCGTCTCGAATTCCTCCGGCGGCAGGAAGCCGGTGGCGGAGCGGTCGTTTTCGCCCATCTCCCCGTCGGTCTCGACTGGAATGTCGGCGGCCTCCGCCAGGATCGCCGCCGTTTCGATCGCCTTCTTCTCGGTGCTGGAAACGATGCGGCCGAGCAACCGCACCCACGGCTGTCTCGCCGTGGCGTACGTCCGCTCCCTGCCGAGATCGGAGAGGCCCCATTCCGGCACGGGGACCGTCGGATCGATCGCTACTTGCGGATGGGTGAGATAGAGACCGAACACCACTAAGTCGCCGCCGATTTAGGGATAAAAAACATGCAGCCGTTCAAGGCGCTACAGCGACCTTCATGCGCCTGAAGGACGCACGGCGCCGTGGGGTGCCTCAATGCGTCTTGCGATAGATCCAGAGCTGAGCCGGCGGAATGTTACGAACAACAAAGTCGAAATGCTGGATGCGGTAGCGATCCGGCATCGCGACGACCGGCGACAGCGGGCCATAGGATATCTGCACCACGGGCCGACCGACGGGGATGCGTGAAAGCAGGTCCTCGATCAGCTCGACGCGGCGGTGCATCGGGAAGTTCAGGAGCGGTACCGCGGAGACGACGCTGTCGAATTGTTGATCCGCCAGCGGCCCCAGCGTGCGCGAAAGATCGAATGCGTCGCCATTGATGAATTGCACGCCGTCGAAACGCGCCTTGAGGTGGTTGAAGAACTCGGTGGAATACTCGACCGATACGAGCTTTTCGGGTGCGATGCCGCGCTCCAGGATCGCCTTAGTGATGACGCCGGTTCCCGGCCCAAGCTCAAGCACCGGTAATCCGGAACTCGGGTTGATGATGCTGGCCATGCGGCGCGCCGTGATCGAGGATGTCGGCAGGATCGCGCCGACCGCGCGGGTGTTATGCATCCAGCCCTTGAAGAAGCGGATTTCTTCGTCGAATTTCCGGCCGAATTTTTCCTTCACCTTCAAGTGCAAACGCATCGAACCCCCTCACCGTTACTTGCAGATGTGCGCTCCTTATCCCGATTCGGCAGGCTACGTGAGCGCTTTTGTTATAATGTGCTCCCATCTGCGGCAAAAACAAGTCTAGCTGCGTCTAAAAGCGACAACTAATCGACAAAGCGCGACAGTCGAGTCCATGAAAGCCCGCCTTGTGGCGGGCCTTTTTCTATGGGGTGCTGTGTCAAACGCGCATCGGCATCAGCACGTAGAGCGCGTCCTCGGCGGCAAGATCGCGCACGAGCGTCGGCGAACCGGGATCCGCCAGCAGGAAGACCGCGTCGGTACCGGTGAGCTGTGCGGTGATGTCGAGGAGATATTTGGCGTTGAAGCCGATCTCGAGCGGATCGCTTTCGTAGCCGACCGGCAGCTCTTCCGTTGCGCTGCCGGAGTCCGGGTTGTTGACGGTAAGCGTCATCTGTCCGTCGGCAAGCGCCAGCTTCACGGCGCGCCCGCGTTCGGAGGAAATCGTCGAGACGCGATCGACCGCTTGCGCGAAGGACTGGCAATCGACGCGCAGTTCCTTGTCGTTATTGGCCGGGATCACCCGCTGATAATCCGGGAAGGTTCCGTCGATCAGCTTGGAGGTCATGACAATGGAGCCGATCGTCAGGCGGATCTTCGCGTCCGAGACCTCGACCGTCACCATGACGTCGGGATTGTCGAGCAGCTTCTGCAGCTCGCTCACCGTCTTGCGCGGAATGATGATACCGGGCATGCCCTCGGAGCCGGACGGTGCCTCGACATCGGCGCGGGCGAGGCGATGGCCGTCGGTCGCGACGGCGCGCAGCTTCAGCTCGCCCTTGCTCTCGACCGTATGCACGAAGATGCCGTTCAAGTAGTAGCGGGTCTCCTCCGTCGAGATCGCGAACTGCGTGCGGTCGATCAGCATCTTGAGATCGGTCGCCTTCAGCCGGAACGAATGCGAGAAGGAGCCGGCGGTCAGGTCGGGAAAATCCGACTGCGGCAGGCACTGCAGCGAGAACTTGGAGCGGCCGGAGGCGACGGTCATCGCCGTGCCCTCCGCATTGGTGGCAAGCAGCACTTCCGAGCCGTCCGGAAGCTTGCGGACGATGTCATAGAGCAGGTGCGCCGGAACGGTCGTTGCGCCGGCCTGTTCCACCTGCGCCGGCGTCGCTTCGGTGATTTCGAGATCGAGGTCCGTCGCCTTCATTTCGAGGCTGGCGCCGTCCGAGCGGAGCAGCACGTTCGAAAGGATCGGAATCGTGTTGCGCCGTTCGACCACACGGTGGACATGGTTCAGCGATTTCAGAAGGTTGGACCGCTCGAGAGTAATGCGCATGGGATGCTACCGCTTTCAACCATCGCCGGGCGGACGAGGCGCCCGCCGCAGCATCAACTGCGTGTGATCCGGCCGGTCGGCCGGAGAGATGTGGACGGGCAAAATGGCAGATAAATCGCGGCGAAAGCAAGGGCTTTCGCAGGCGTTTTCCCCAAATCGCGGGGTGGCTGTCCACGCTCACCCTTGCCCTGGCCCCGTCGCTCACTCATAAAGAGCGCGAACCGGCAAGTCGGGCATGATCGGGAACTTGGGCGTTGGAAAAGCAACAATCGGCCGCAGCGGCGGAGAAGGACGGACAGCGCAGCTACCGCCTTCAGAATGCAACTGTTCCCGCGCGCCCGCTGGAGCCCGCCCTCTATCTTGTCGCTACGCCAATCGGAAATCTCGCCGACATTACTCTGCGGGCCCTGGAGACGATCGCCGGCGCCGACGTGCTCGCCTGCGAGGACACGCGCGTGACGCGCGTGCTGCTCGACCGGTACGGCATCGTCAACCGACCCTTCGCCTATCACGAGCACAATGCCGCCGAGGCCGGGCCACGGCTGATCGCGGCGCTTGCCGAAGGGAAATCAGTGGCACTCGTCTCCGATGCCGGCACGCCGCTCGTTTCCGATCCGGGCTACCGCCTGGCCCAGCATGCGATCGAAGCCGGATATCGGGTCGTCCCCATTCCGGGACCGTCGGCGCCGCTTGCCGCGCTTGTGGGCTCGGGCCTTCCAAGTGATGCCTTTCTTTTTGCCGGTTTCCTGCCGGTGAAGGACAAGGCCAGACGCGACCGTCTCGCGGAAGTCGCCGCCGTCCCGGCAACGCTCCTCTTCTTCGAGTCGCCGCATCGCATCGCCGCGACCGTTGCGGCGGCCGCCGAGGTCCTCGGCGAAGACAGAAAGGCCGCGGTCTGCCGCGAGCTGACCAAGGCCTTCGAGGAATTCCGCCGCGGCACACTCAGGGAGCTCAAGGCCTTCTATGACGAAGGCGCCAGCGTCAAGGGAGAGATCGTCCTGGTGATCGGACCGCCGCAGGCAAGGCCCGCGCCGGAGGAGGCGGATGTCGATGCGCTTTTGAAGGCGCTCGCCCGCAACATGCCAATGGGCAAGGCTGCGACGGAAGCCGCCCGCCGCACGGGGCTCACGCGCAAGGAGCTCTATGACCGGCTTCTCCATCTCAAGGACAGCAATGAAAGTTGAGCGCCCGGACGTCCGCAAGCTGAAGGCGCTGAAGCGCGGGCTTCTTGCCGAATACCGCGCCGCTCTCTGCCTGATGCTCAAAGGCTACCGCATCGTCGCCATGCGCTATCGGACCAAACTGGGCGAGATCGACATCATCGCCCGGCGCGGCGACCTCGTCGCCTGCGTCGAAGTCAAGGCCCGCGGCAGCTTCGACGAGGCGGTCTTCGCCGTTTCCGACACGGCGCAGCGGCGCATCAGGGCGGCAAGCGATCTGTGGCTTTCGCGCCAGGTCGATTTCCACCGCCTTTCCGTGCGCTACGACATCGTTGCCGTCATGCCCTGGCGTTGGCCACGGCATCTGCCGAACGCTTTTTGACCCTCAGCGGGATCATGGAAAAGTGTGCGCGGTTTTCCGCCCGCATTCCGCGACGGAGCGATCTCGGCAATTTGTAATCGTCCGGACATAAAACCGTTAAGGGCCTGTCACTGAACGTCACTAGTCCACTCCCACCGCAACCACGGTGGAGAGGGACAGGGATATGTTCAAAAAGATTTCGCTTGCAGCCGTCACTTTCGCATTTTCCGCAACCACGGCGCTCGCCGCGAACAACATCACCTGGTGGCACGGCATGGCCGGCCGCAATGGCGAGGTCATCAACGAGGTCGCCCAGAAATTCAACGCGTCCCAGAGCGCCTGCGCGCTGACCCCGGTCAGCAAGGGGACCTATGAAGAGGCGCTCGCCTCCGGTATCGCCGCCTTCCGTTCGGGCGAACAGCCGAACATCTTGCAGGTCTTCGACGCCGGTGCCGCGACCATCATCAACGCCAAGGGCGCCGTCATCCCGGCGGAAGATCTGATCACCAAGGCCGGTTACAGCTTTGACCGCGGCGCCTTCATCGATGGTGTGCGCTATTTCTATGCCGACAGCGAAGGCAAGTTCGTCGGCATGCCGTTCAACTCCTCGGCGCCGATCATGTACATCAACGACGAGGCTCTGAAGAAGGCCGGCGTCGAGGCGCCGAAGACCTGGGAAGAGTTCGAGGCGATCGCTCCGAAGCTGAAGGAAGCCGGCTACATCCCGCTCGTGCAATCGCAGCTCACCTGGCAGTTCACCGAGAACTTCTTCTCGCGCAACAACATCCAGTTCGCCACCAACAGCAACGGTTACGACAGCGTCGTAGATACGAGGCTTAAAGTCACCGACCCGAACCTTCAGATGATGTTCGAGAAGCTGAAGACCTGGAAGGACGAAGGCTACTTCGCCTTCTACGGCGCCGGCTGGAACGACAACCAGAAGGTCTTCGAAGAAGGCAAGGCCGCCTTCTGGGTCGGCTCCTCCGGTTCCTTCGGCGGTCTGCAGAAGACGGCGAAGATGCCGTTCTCCGCGACGTTCCTGCCCTATTGGGGCTCGATCAAGGGCGCAGGCACCAACTCCTTCATCGGCGGCGCCGCGCTCTTTGCGATGTCCGGCAAGTCGGACGAGGAGAACAAGTGCGTCGCCGACTTCTTCCAGTTCCTGACCTCGCCGGAGATCCAGTACTTCTATCACAAGGCGACCGGCTACGTTGCCATCACCAAGGCCGCCTACGAGCTCGCCCAGAAGGACGGCTACTACAAGGAGAAGCCGGTCGCCGAAGTCGGCATCAAGCAGCTCCTGCTGCCGGCTGGCGAATGGTCGAAGGGCTACCGTCTCGGCTTCTATCCGCAGATCCGTGAGATCATGGAGCGTGAATACGGCCGTATCTTCTCGGGTGAAACGACCGTCAAGGACGCCTTCGAGACCATCGATAAGGAAGGCAACGAACTGCTCGCCCGCTTCGCCAAGACCGCCGGCTGATCTCGATGACTGCCGGAACAGACCTCCTCCCCGCGCCGCGGGGAGGGACCGGAACCAAGACCGGAAGGCGCCGTTCGAGCGCCCTCCTGCTCTTTGGTACAGAGAGGAGCGGGGAAACGACCGCCAAGCGCGTGCAGTTCTCTTCCCCCTTTCTGCCCTACCTCTTCCTCGCGCCACAGCTCGCGATCATCTTCGGCTTTTTCTACTGGCCATCGGCTCAGGCGATTCACTCATCCTTCTATCTCGAGGACCCTTTTGGCTTCGGCTCCACCTTCGTGGGATTGAGCAATTATGCCGACGTCCTGAAATCCACCGAATATCTCGGCATCGCGCGCTTTACGGCCATCTTCACCTTCCTGGTGACCTTCTTCGCGCTGTCGATTGGTCTCTTGCTCGCCGTGAAGGCGGACGGCGTCATCCGCGGGAATGCCGCTTATAAGGCTGCTGATCTGGGTCTATGCCATCGCACCGCCGGTCGCCGGCCTGATGGGCATGATGTTTTTCGACCAGCATATCGGGCCGATCGTCAAGCTCGCGGCCTGGTTCGGCTGGGATATCAGGGTCGGCCTCGATTATTTCGACACGGCCTTCGCCATGATCGTCGTCTCGGTCTGGAAGCAGATTCCCTATAATTTCATCTTCTTCCTGTCGGGGCTGCAGGGCATCCCCACTTCGGTGCGGGAGGCGGCGGCGCTCGATTGCCGTTCGGGACTGCGCCGCTTCTGGACGGTCGTGCTGCCGCTGCTCGCGCCGACGGCCTTCTTCCTGCTGATCATCAACGTCACCTACGCGCTCTTCGACACCTTCGGGGTGATCGACGTGATGGTGAAGGACAAGGCGGCCAACAATCCGATCACCCTTGTCTACAAGGTCTACATGGACGGCTTCCGCGGCAATGACCTCGGCGGCTCTTCGGCGCAATCGGTGATCCTGATGATCATCGTCCTGGTGCTGACCATCTTCCAGTTCCGCTTCATCGAGCGGCGCGTGCATTACAACTGAGGCGATGGCCATGCAGCGCACGAAAGTCCTCGACCATATCATCCTCTTGATCGGCGTTTTCATCATGGTGGCGCCGGTCGTCGTCGCCTTCACGACTTCGACCCATGAGGCCGCCGACATCCACAGCAACGGCCTGAGCCTTACCTGGGGCGGCCATTTCGCCGAGACCTACGAGACGGTGCTCACGCGCCAGGGCGGCTTCACCGGCAAGGTCACCGGCTTCAACATGATGATGAATTCGATGATCCTCGGCCTCGGCTTTGCCGCGGGCAAGATCGTGCTCTCGATGCTTGCGGCCTATGCGATCGTCTATTTCCGCTTTCCGCTGGCGACCGCGGCCTTCTGGATCATCTTCACGACGCTGCTCCTGCCGCTCGAAGTGCGCATCCTGCCCTCCTACGAGGTAATGAACACTCTGAAGCTGACGAACACCTATCCGGGGCTGATCGTGCCGCTGCTCGCGTCCGCGACCGGCACCTTCTATTTCCGCCAGTTTTTCAAGTCGGTGCCCGACGAATTGCTCGAGGCGGCGCGGATCGACGGTGCGGGGCCGTTCAAGTTCTTCATCGATGTGCTCGTGCCGCTCTCGCGCACCATGATGGCAGCGATCTTCATCATCATGTTCGTCTACGGCTGGAACCAGTATCTCTGGCCGACGCTGATGACGACGGACGAGGGCTTCTTCACGCTGGTGCGCGGCATCAAGCAGATTCTGCTCGTCTGGGTCGGCTCAAATATTCCCGATTACAACGAGGCCTTTGCACTGGCGATCCTCGCCATGCTGCCGCCTGTGATGATCGTCGTCGTTTTCCAGCGCTGGTTCATCAAGGGTCTGACCGAAAGCGACAAATAAAGCATTTCTAGGCGAAGTGTGCAGCGGTTCGCGTCCGGAAAATGCGAAGAATAAAGAATTGGAGCGGAACGAGAGAAGGGCGGCGTGGGTTTGCCAGTCGCCCGCTCCGCAATCCTTAAACGGAGGCAGCCAATGGCGGCTATCGATATCGCAGAGGTCTCGAAAATCTACACGGGCGGCGTCGAAGCGGTGAAATCCGTCTCGATCGATATTACAGACGGCGAGTTGATCGTGCTCGTTGGCCCATCCGGCTGCGGCAAGTCCACGCTGTTGCGCATGGTTGCGGGGCTGGAGACGATTTCGAAGGGGACGGTGAAGATCGGCACGCGGATCGTAAACCAGGTCGATCCCGCCGAGCGCGACATCGCCATGGTGTTCCAGAACTACGCGCTCTACCCGCATATGACTGTCTACGACAATCTCGCTTACGGCCTCAGGAACCGAAAAACGCCGAGGGCCGAGATCGACGCGCGTGTCACGGAAGCTGCGCGAATGCTGGAGATCGAACCCTATCTCGATCGGAAGCCGCGAGCGCTCTCGGGCGGCCAGCGCCAGCGCGTCGCCATGGGCCGGGCGATCGTGCGCAAGCCCGCCGCCTTCCTCTTCGATGAGCCACTCTCGAATCTCGACGCGAAACTCCGGGTTTCGATGCGCGGCGAGATCAAGCGCCTGCAGAAGCGCCTCGGCACCACCTCCCTCTATGTCACTCATGATCAGTTGGAAGCCATGACGCTCGCCGACCGGTTGGTGGTGCTCAACGGCGGCCGCATCGAGCAGATCGGCCGGCCGCTCGACGTCTATCACGCGCCGGCCTCGACCTTCGTCGCGAGCTTCATCGGCTCGCCGGCGATGAACCTCGTCAAAGGCACGTTGGAGGGCAGCAGGCTCAAAATCGGCACGCATACGATCGAGCTCGGCTATCCGGCCCCGGCGGCAGGTCCCGTGACGGTCGGTCTCAGGGCCGAAGACCTGCGCCCGGCCGCGATCAGCGAGCAGGCACTGCTCTTTCGAGTCGACTATGTGGAGGAACTCGGGGCGCAGCGCCTGGTGCACGGCGCGGTCGAAGATCAGGAGCTCACCGTGGTGCTCGCTCCGGAGATGCCGCTCGCCGACGAACTCGCAATCACCATTCCAGCCGACCGCCTGCATTTCTTCGCCGCTAACGGCAAGCGCCTCTACCGACAGGCGACGACGGGCCTCGCGTCTGCCCGCACGCCAACCGTCAATCCGGAGCCGGCGCTATGATCGAAGAGACCGTATCGACGCTTCCCGTGCCCTCGCAGGAGACCCGCGAGGGCTTCGCGCGGATGGAGCGCAGCATAGCCGCCCATGATGAGACCATGGCGCGGCTCGGGGCGATGAACGCGGTCGAGATCGGCGGTTCTGCTTCCGCCGACGCGCCGCTCGCCTTTCCTTTCACCGTGGCGGCATGGAACCTCGAGCGCTGCCTCTTTCCGGAGGAGAGCGCCGAACATCTCCGCGCCACCGGTGCGCCGCTGGTGCTGCTGTCGGAGATGGACAACGGCATGGCCCGCACCAGTCAGCGCCACACGACCGCCGAGATCGCAGCAGCGCTCGGCATGCAATATGCCTATGGCGTCGAGTTTATCGAGCTCGGATTGGGCTCCGATACCGAACGCGAATTCTGCAAGGATGACGTCAACGAGAAGGGCTTCCACGGCAATGCGCTGATGGCGTCCGTTGCGCTCAGCCGGAGCTTCCTCGTGCGGCTCTGGGGCGAGCGCCTGTGGTTCATGGACGGCGGCGACCAGCCGCGCGTCGGAGAGCGCCTCGCGATCGGTGGCCTAGTCGAAACCGAGGCCGGCCCGTTCGTCGCCGTACCCACGCATCTCGAGAGCGCCACGACTGCCGCCTATCGCGAACGCCAGGTCAAGGAACTGATCGATGCGCTGGATGCGGCCTTCCCCGGACTCCCCGTCCTCATCGGCGGCGATCTCAACACCGGCAACCACATCGGCGGCGACTTCGAGGCCGAAGGGCTTTTCGCAATGAGTGCTGCTCGCGGTTTCACCCGCCACGGCGGACCGATCGACCAGATGACGACGCGCCCGAGCCTGATCACGCGCTGGCCGAAACGGGCGATGAAGCTCGACTGGTTTCTCGCGCGAGGTCTCAAGGTCGGCGAGAGCCGCATCGTTCCTTCGCTCGACGCCTCGGGCCGACCGCTCTCCGACCATGACCTCATCACCTGCGTCGTCGAGGGTTTCGAATAGCCTCCGCCCACCTTGCTTAACCAGGCCACGCACTCTACATCTTGCGGGCTTTTCTGCGGTGGCGCCCGGTTTGGGAGCGTGGGCGGCCGCTGTAGCGCTTTGAGTTGCTGTATAATTCCAGCTCGAACCGAGGCCGGTCCGAGGAATTATCCGGTCGAGGTCCAATCGGGAACGGGAAGATGGCAGGAATCGTCAATGTCGGGGTCCAGATGGACCATGTTTCGGGCATCACCATTGCGGGCGACTCGACCTTCGCGATGAGCCTGGAGGCGCAGGCCCGCGGCTATCGCCTGTTCCACTATACGCCCGACAAGCTGTCGCTGCGCGATGGCAAAGTCTACGCAACCGTGCAGCACATGACGCTGCGCGACGTCAAGGGTGATCATTTCACGCTCGACGAGCCGGAGCGGGTCGATCTTTCGACCATGGACGTCATCCTGCTTCGTCAGGATCCGCCCTTCGACATGGCCTATATCACCTCGACGCATCTCTTGGAGCGTCTCCATCCGAAGACGCTTGTCGTCAATGATCCGGCCTGGGTCAGGAACTCGCCGGAGAAGATCTTCGTCACCGAATTCCCCGACCTGATGCCGAAGACGCTGATCACCCGCGATGCCAATGAGATCGCCCGCTTCCGCCAGGAGATGGGCGATATCATCCTGAAGCCGCTTTACGGCAATGGCGGCGCAGGCGTGTTCCACTCGACGCGCGACGATCGCAATCTTTCCTCGCTGCTCGAAATGTTCGGCCAGATGTTCCGCGAGCCTTTCATCGCTCAGGAATACCTGCCGGCGGTTCGCAAGGGCGACAAGCGCATCCTGCTCGTCGACGGCGAGCCGGTCGGCGCCATCAACCGCGTTCCCGCCGAGCATGATGCCCGCTCCAACATGCATGTGGGCGGGCGGGCCGAGGCGACCGAATTGACCTCCCGCGAGCGTGAAATCTGCGCCCGCATCGGCCCGGCGCTCAAAGCCCGCGGCTTCCTCTTCGTCGGTATCGACGTGATCGGCGACTATATGACCGAGATCAACGTCACCTCGCCGACCGGCATACGCGAAGTGAAGAAATTCGGCGGCGCCGACGTCGCGAGCCTGCTGTGGGACGCAATCGAGAAGAAGCGCGCCTGATTACGGCAGCCGGGAGCACAGCGGGCGCTCGTTTGTTCTATCATTGTTCTTGTTTTCAAGCGCATTCCGTGCAAGATTTGTCCTCGCAACCGGGGGCGGTTGTGGCGGCATGCGTAGGTGCTGCCGTGCTGGGGCGGAATGAACGAGGGGCCGGGGTGGCCTAGCGTGTTTTCGCTCCGATTTCAGGGGGCATCATGGTCGCGCGCGTCAGCACGGTTGCGTTTCAGGGTATAGAGGGCGTTCCGGTCGATGTTCAGGTGATGGTGGCGCCCGGCAAGGTCGGCATGCAGATCGTCGGCCTGCCGGACAAGGCGGTCGCCGAAAGCCGCGAGCGGGTCCAAGCGGCACTCCATGCGTCGGGCCTGGCGCTTCCGGCTAAGCGGGTGACCGTCAATCTGGCGCCGGCCGACCTGCCGAAGGAGGGCAGCCATTTCGATCTCGCCATAGCACTCGGCCTTATGGCGGCGCTCGGGGCGATCCCGGCCGATGCGCTCTCCGGCTATGTCGTTATCGGCGAGCTCAATCTCGACGGTACGATCGCGCCCGTCGCCGGCGCGCTGCCGGCGGCGATCGGCGCCAATGCCCTTGGCAAGGGGCTGATCTGCCCGGCCGAAAGCGGCTCGGAGGCGGCCTGGGCCGGCTCCGAGATCGATATCCTCGCGCCGCGCAGCCTGATCGCGATCGCCAATCATTTTCGCGGAACGCAAGTGCTCTCCCGCCCCGAGCCGGCGATCCGGACGGCTGCCGCCGATCTTCCAGACCTCGCCGATATCAAGCGTCAGGAAAGCGCCAAACGGGCGCTCGAGGTCGCGGCGGCGGGTAATCACAATCTCCTGATGGTGGGTCCGCCCGGCTCCGGCAAGTCTATGCTCGCGGCGCGTCTCCCTTCCATCCTGCCGCCGCTTTCTCCCGCCGAGCTGCTCGAAGTCTCGATGATCCATTCGATCGCCGGGCAGCTACCGGGCGGCAAGCTCTCCGACCGCCGGCCGTTCCGCGCGCCGCATCATTCCGCCACCATGGCGGCGCTGATCGGCGGCGGACTCAGGGCGAAACCGGGCGAGGCCTCGCTCGCCCATAACGGCGTGCTGTTCCTCGACGAGTTTCCGGAATTTGCGCCGCAAGTGCTCGATGCGCTGCGCCAGCCGCTCGAATCCGCGCAATGCATCATCGCGCGCGCCAATCACCGCGTCAGCTATCCGGCGGCTATCCAACTGGTCGCGGCGATGAACCCGTGCCGCTGCGGCATGGCCGGCGAGCCGGGACGTACCTGTGCTCGCGGCCCGCGCTGCATGGCCGATTACCAGGCGCGGATTTCCGGTCCCTTGATGGACCGCATCGACATCCGCATCGACGTGCCTGCCGTCAGCGCCGCCGACCTCATTCGGCCGGGGACAGCCGAGTCGAGCGCCGTCGTCGCCGGGCGCGTCGCCCGCGCCCGCGAACTCCAGCGGGATCGGTTCGCCTCACTCGGCCATCCGGAACTGACGAGCAATGCCCGCTCATCGACGACGATGATCGAGAAGATCGCCGAACCCGACGCGGCGGGTCTGCAGCTCTTGAGGGACGCGGCGGAAAAGATGAAGTTCTCGGCGCGCGGCTACCACCGCGTGCTGAAGGTGGCCCGCACGCTCGCCGATCTCGACGAGGCGCCGACCGTCGGGCGTATCCATCTCGCCGAAGCGATCTCCTACCGCGTCGCCGGCGAACGCCTGCCGGTGGCGGCGTAGCGATGCTGCGCCGTTCAGTCATATTCGACCGAAATCTTACCTAAGGGCCCAAGCGTGTTCTTCTTCAACGGTACCCGCTTCGTCGTCCCGATCGCGCTGGTGACAGGAATACTTCCTGCACCGGCAGGGGGGAATGCCGCGACCGAGAACCCCGGCAAGCTGTCTTATGGATCGAGAATGGGTATGACGGTGACCATTGTTGCGAAGGAGGGGATTGGAACTGCAAACGCCGTGATCCGGATAAAGCACACGCCGGAAGACGCAAAAGTCTTTGCGTCGAATACCTGCGGGATTATTCGATGCGTTGCGTCAGAGACGTGATCGCAACCACGAAGCTCTCTGACCGCGTCACCGGCAACTGCGTCGAGCGCACGGACACGCACGGCTCGAGCTACTCCTTCCACGGCTCCGCCCGGCAGTCGCCGGAGTTAATGGAGGACGGTTCTTTCTCGGAGTCGGACTATCTCATTCGCCGCGACGGGGACGAACGCTTCCTCCCGACCAGCCCCAGTTCTTACTACGAAGCCCTGGAAGTTTTTCAGGCCCTTTGCCCCGGAATCGTGAAGGTGGTGCCATGAAACGCCAAAGCGTGCTCGCTCTCATTGCCAGCGCTCTCCTCGGCGGCGAACCTCAGGCGGCAGAGTTCACATCTCGCGGTATCACGCCGGACGAGCCGTTCAAGATCGCCGAGTTTCGCCTGGAAGGTGAGATCGCCGACGCGGATGTGGAGCATGCGAAGGCTGCCCTGGCCAAGGCCGACCTCATGAACAGGCCAGGCGAGTGGGACGAGATAGTCGTATCGCTGAACAGCGCAGGTGGGTCCTATAAAGCGGCCATCGATCTCGCGCTGTTCTTCAGGCAGAGGGGATTTGCGACGGTGGTCAAGACCGGCGATCGCTGCATCTCCGCTTGTGCACTGGCGTTCCTCGGCGGTACAAGCGGGGCGGACCCCTCGTTCCCCGATGGAGACGCCCTGCCGCGACGGGCGCCCGACCGTTCGTTCGAACCAGGCGCGGAACTCGCCTTTAGCCCTCCGCGCATCGCTCTGCCGCGACTGCTCACGACCCCGAGTGCTGCTGCCAAGGCCCATTCGGCAGCGCTTTCGGATTTTGCTCGACTTCTGGACGTGGCGGAAGAGTTGCACGTCAGCGCCGATGCCATCGCCCCGATTCTGGAAGCCGCGGAGGACGAGCCTTATCGGATCGACACGGTCGAGGCGGTCCGTTCGCTCGGCATCGATTATGACAAGGACCTCATCCTGGGAAATTTGCCGGGCGTTACACGGTCGATGATCATGAACGCTTGCATCAACCGGTATCACCACCTGCAGGAGCATCGAAGCCGATCGGGTTTTTCCCGGGCAGCGTCCGTGATGAAAGAGTTTATCGAAGGGTCGAAGCTTCTCCGAAACGGCGAGGAAAGCCGTGCCTTCGGCTATCGCCAAGAGGCGCAGATGGGGCGACGCTGGCTAGCCTATATGGCGGTCGACAAGACCGAGGACGAAAAGTCTTTCGTCTGGTGCATCTTCGAAGGGGATCGGATCGACCCGGGCGTTTTCTACAAATATGCGGGCACGGTCGAGCAACTCTTCAGCGACTTTTCTCCGGCCAAGCCGATTTTCGCGTTCTCCCGAAGCGAAACGTCGCTGCCGATTGGTCGAGGGGGCGACGAGCGCACATGGATGAACATGCTGGACATGGTGCCACCGGAAACGAAGCTCTCCGACGTCAGGGAACGCGTCGATGCCTATCTGGAAAGGGAAAAGCTGGTTCCTTTCCCTGATTAGGCCAAAAATGTGCACCGGTTTGGGGCACGACACACACGAAAACGAAGATCCAGAGCGCGCCGCGTGAATGCGTTTGAGCGCGAACGCGCTTTAGTCACAGTCGCGTTAAGAAGAGCCCCGGGTGCGCTCTTCGGTTCTTCAATGTGTGCCGCCGGATGAAAACCAGACGTAGAGAGGAATTGACTTAAGCCCCCAGCCCCTCGAAAAGCACCGTCGACAAATAGCGCTCCGCAAATGAGGGAATGATCACGACGATATTCTTGCCGGCGTTCTCCTCGCGCTGCCCAACCTCGATTGCTGCCCGGAGCGCGGCGCCGGCGGAGATGCCGACCGGCACGCCTTCGAGTCTGGCAACGAGGCGCGCGGCTTCGACGGCTTCGGCCGCATTCACGGTGATCACCTCGTCATAGATGCCGGTGTCGAGGATCGGCGGTGCGAAGCCGGCGCCGATGCCCTGGATCTTATGCGGGCCGGGCATGCCGCCGGAGAGAACCGGTGACTCTTCGGGCTCGACGGCAATCACCTTGACCGACGGTTTGCGCTCCTTCAGCACTTGGCCGGCGCCGGTGATGGTGCCGCCCGTGCCGATGCCCGAAACCAGGATGTCGACGCTGCCCTCGGTGTCGTTCCAGATTTCCTCGGCCGTCGTCTTGCGGTGGATTTCCGGATTGGCCGGATTTTCGAACTGCTGCGGAATGATCGCGTCGGGAAGCGTTTCAACGAGTTCCTGCGCCTTGGCGATCGCGCCCTTCATGCCCTTGGCGCCCTCCGTCAGCACCAGTTCCGCGCCAAGCAGCACCAGCATCTTGCGCCGCTCGACCGACATGGTCTCAGGCATAGTGAGGATCAGCCGGTATCCTTTGGCCGCCGCGACGAAAGCGAGCGCGATACCGGTATTGCCGGAGGTGGGTTCGACGAGCGTCGTGCGGCCGGGGGCGATCTTGCCCTGCGCTTCAAGCGCCTCGACCATGGCGACGCCGATGCGGTCCTTGACCGAGCCGATAGGATTGAAGAATTCGAGTTTGGCGAGCAGGTTCGCCCTCAGGCCCTTTTCCTTGGCAAGCTTGTCGAGCCGCACGATGGGAGTGTCGCCGATCGTTTCGGTGATCGAGGAAAAGACGCGGCCGCGGCCGGGCTTGCGCGCTTCAGGCATATGTTTCTCCCTTCATTTCGATGTTGCCGGGGAGAATAGGAGCAATGCGTTTCCTCTTCCAGAGCGGGAAAGCCCCCGAGGCTCGTGAGCGAAGCAAAAAACGCTTGTGAAACCGCCGGTTGGGGAATCTTTTTGCGGCGCCTCGAAGGGAGCCTCGCCGTCAGCATGGCGGCGGAGGCTCGCGAGTAAAAAGCTTATTCGAACACCGGTCGCATGAAGCTGCGCTCGTAGCTCATGATGCAGCGCGTCTCCTCGGCATAGGCGAAGGCCGCGCGACATTCGGGATCCGCAGCCATCTTCTCGCGATAGGCTTCGTAGGCGGCAAGCGAGGGAAAGCTGAAGAGCGCGAGGGCGATGTTGTTCGCCCCTTCATGCGGCATGAAATAGCCGTGATGAGTGCCGCCGAGTCGATTGACAAGCGGAATCCAGAGCTTCGCGTAATGCTCGAACTCTGCAAGCTTGTAAGGGTCGATGACGTATTTCAGATAGCAGGTGATCATGAGGCCCTCCGTTCGCTTTCTTGTTTGATAAGCGGCATCGACCGGAGGGTCCAGCCAAGATTGGTACCGGCGGCGGCGAGCAGGATCGCGGCCGAGCCTGCGATTTGCACCGGCTGCAGCGCGTGGCCGAAGGCGATGCGATCTACGAGGATCGCGGCGATCGGATAAATGAAAGAGAGCGCGCCGGTCACGTGGGTCGGTAGTCTCTGGATCGCGCCATAGAGCAGGATATACATGATGCCGGTGTGGACAACGCCGACGGTAATGAGCAGCGTCCACTGGAGCGCGCCCTGCGGCAGCGGCGCGGCCAGCGCGAAGGGGGCGAGCATCGCTGCTCCGGTGATCACCTGGACCAGCGCGATCAGATGCGGCGGCGTGCCCTTGAGGAGCTTGGTCACGATCGCGGCAATGGCGTAGAAGAAAGCAGCCCCGAGCGAGAGCGCGATTCCGGCGAGGTAGTCGCTGGGCTCAAAGGCGCCTGTGGGCTTGGCGGAGACGATCGCGATCATTCCGGCAAAGGACACCGAGAGCCAGAAGAGCTTGCTGATCGTGATCTTCTCGCCGAGAAAGAGCGCGCCGAGCCCGAGCAGCATGAAGGGCTGCGTGTTGTAGACCATCGTTGCGATCGAAATCGACGCGCGGGGATAGGCGGCGAAGAGCAGGAGCCAGTTGACGACGATCGCGACACCTCCGAGCGCGGAGAGGGCGACCACCTTCATCCGGAGATGGCGCAGGTCGATCAGTCCGAACAGGGCCGCGAATGCCGCGAGCGTGAGGGCTCCGAAAATGCAGCGCCAGAAGACGACGCCCGTGACCGGCTGACCAGACATCAGCACGAACCAGCCGATCGTCCCCGAAATCAGCATTGCCGCCGTCATTTCCGCGCTTCCGCGCCGCAAATCCCTATCCATGGTATTGGCTCCTTCCTGAAACTCAGCAAAGAATAATGAGCCTAGTGCCAGTTTGATATGGATGAGAACAGGAATATGTGGAAGAGTACCTAATTATGGAAGGCAGACGTGCCGAATTGCCTTATGGGGTTGCCGATGCTGGATGAGCTTGACCGGCGGATTCTCGAAATTCTCGCGGCCAATGCCCGCGTGTCGCTGAAGGAACTCGCGCAGGAGGCAGGGCTCTCCTCGCCGAGCGCGGCGGAACGGTTGCGCAAGCTCGAGGAGCGCGGGGTGCTCGACGGCTTCACGATCTCGGTCAATCCGGCACGGCTCGGCTATCCGCTGCAAGCGGTCGTCCGCGTTCGGCCCATGCCCGGTATGCTGCACATCGTCGAAAGGCTGATCCAGGAAACGCCCGAGATCGTCGAGTGCGACAAGGTCACGGGCGACGACTGCTTCATCGCCAAGATGCTGGTGCGCGATATGGGTGAACTTGACACGATCCTCGATCGCATCGCGGAAAAGGCACAGACCAACACCTCGATCGTCAAATCGTCGCCGGTCAAGCGGCGTCTGCCGCCGCTTTAGGTTCTTGTTTATGCGTGTCGTTGTCCCAAACCGCTCCACACTTTTGGGCGACATGCATTAGTTAGTGCCGGTCGAGCCGAAACCGCCCGCGCCGCGCGCGGTCGTCGTCGCGCCGTCGGCCTCGCGGATCGCGACCTGGGTGACCGGAGCGATCACCATCTGAGCGATGCGCGTGCCGCGCTCGACGATGAAATCCTCCTCGCCGAGATTGACGACGAGGACCTTCACCTCGCCGCGATAATCGCTGTCGACGGTGCCCGGCGTATTGAGGCAGGTGATGCCGTGTTTGAAGGCAAGCCCGGAGCGCGGCCGCACCTGGCCCTCATAGCCGGCGGGGATTTCGAAGATGAAGCCCGTCGGCACCAGCGCCCGGCCTCCCGGGCGGATTGTCATCGGTTGATCGGCCGGGACGGCCGCGCGCAAGTCCATGCCGGCGGCTCCCGCGGTCTCGTAGGCCGGCAGATCGAGGCCCTCTGCATGCGGCAGGCGGACGAGCGTGAGGGCGGGGTGGTTTTCGGGGGCGTTCATGATCATTCCGTCATAAGCATAGCGGGGCCTGCCGCAGTCAATTGCATATTCGGCCCCGAGCCTGTAAAGGACGCGGCAACTCACAGGATACTCACATCATGGCCGAAAGCATTGCCGAGGCGGTTTCCCGCCGCCGCACATTTGCGATCATTTCGCACCCGGACGCCGGTAAAACGACGCTCACCGAAAAGCTCCTGCTCTTCGGCGGCGCGATCCAGCTCGCCGGCGAGGTCAAAGCCAAGAAGGACCGGATTCAGACCCGTTCCGACTGGATGAAGATCGAACGTGAGCGCGGCATCTCGGTCGTCACCTCAGTGATGACCTTTGAATACAACGACACGGTTTTCAACCTGCTCGACACGCCCGGCCACGAGGACTTCGCCGACGACACCTACCGCACGCTGACGGCGGTCGATGCGGCGGTCATGGTGATCGACGCGGCCAAGGGTATCGAGCCGCGGACCTTGAAGCTTTTCGAGGTCTGCCGGTTGCGCGACATCCCGATCATCACCTTTGTCAACAAGATGGACCGCGAGAGCCGCGATCCCTTCGAGATCCTCGACGAGGTGGAGCATAAGCTGGCACTCGATTGCGCGCCTGTCACCTGGCCGATCGGCCGTTCCAAGAGCTTCTGCGGCACCTATCATCTCGCCACCAACGAGGTGCGAGGCGCCGACACGCAGGAGCGGCTGACCAAGGTCAACGAACCGGAAATGGCCTCGCACCGGCTGCCGGAAAACGAACGCGATGCCTTCATCGAGGAGACGACGCTGGCGATCGAGGCCTGTAAGGCCTTCGACCGCAAGGCCTTTCTCGAAGGCCACCTGACGCCGGTCTTCTTCGGCTCGGCGCTCCGCAATTTCGGTGTGCGCGATCTGATCAATGCGTTGAGCGATTTCGCACCGCCGCCGCGCTCCCAGGTCGCCGACATCCGTACCGTCGAGGCGACCGATGACAAGATGACCGCCTTCGTCTTCAAGATCCAGGCGAACATGGACCCGAACCATCGTGACCGCATCGCTTTCGTGCGCGTCTGCTCGGGCAAGCTCGAACGCGGCATGAAGGCGCGTCTCTCGCGCACCGGCAAGCAGATGGGGCTGACTGCGCCGCAATTCTTCTTCGCCTCGCAGCGCCAGCTCGCCGATACCGCCTTTGCGGGCGACGTCGTCGGCATCCCGAACCACGGCACGCTCAGGATCGGCGATACGCTCACCGAGGGCGAGCCGCTCGTCTTCCAAGGTGTACCGAACTTCGCGCCGGAAATCCTCCGCCGCGTCAGGCTCGGGGACGCGATGAAGGCGAAGAAACTGAAAGAGGCGCTGCAGCAGATGGCAGAAGAGGGTGTCGTTCAGCTTTTCTCGCCGGACGATGGGGCGCCGGCGATCGTCGGCGTCGTCGGTGCGCTGCAGTTGGACGTGCTCAAGGAACGTCTGCAGGCGGAATATGGTTTGCCCGTCTCCTTCGAAATGCCGCGCTTCTCCGTCTGCCGCTGGATCTCCGCCGACAACCCGGCCGACCTCGACAAGTTCATCGCGGCCCACCGCGGCGACATCGCACGCGATCTCGACGGCGATCCGGTGTTCATGGCGCAGGACGGTTTCTCGCTGCGGTATGAGTCGGAACGCTATCCGGCGATCAAGATGGTGGCGATCAAGGAGTATCACGTCGCCAAGGCGGCGTGACGACCAATGCCAAGGCCTGTGAACATAGGCCCCTGGCCCCCGCGGGGGCGAGAGCACTGGCGGGTGCGGCGTCCGTCCTTCCTCCCGTCATAAAGGGAGAAGGCAACGACAGTCGGACGAGGGCGATTGCGCCGGCACGCCGGCGGACCTTTCGCGGCTCCGCATCGCATTCATCCAGGATCCGTCATTCGCAGCGCCAGCACCAGTTGCGCGACGCGTACGGCCGCGATGAGATAGATGGCGACCACGAGAAGCTGAAGCGCGAGGTGCCGCCTGACTTTCGATAGCCGGTAAAGCCCGTCCGCAAAGTTCAGCAAAAACAGGGCGATGCCGATCGAGAACACAATGTAGCCGGCAATCGGCGTGTTTATGATGCCCTTGGCGGTAATGATGTCGGGGTTCTCGACGGCATGCATGCCCGCCGCCACGATCAACGTCGCGACGACGAGGTTGCGCGTGTGCCGAAATATCTCCTCAAGGCCGCCGCGATCGAACAAGGCGCGTTTCGCGGTCAGTAGAAACGACGGGATGCGGCGACCGGACATGCGACTCCATCTCGAATTGCGGTTGCAGGCGGGATGATATTCGAGCGGATTCTCGCCCGTCAAAGCCTTTCGGCGGACGTGCAAGGCGGGTCCCTCGTCCGCGGCGGCTGCGCCTCAAAAATCGAAGCGCCGCGCCGCGCGTTCCAACATTGCGACTTCGGGATCAACGGACCAGATCGTGCCGACGGCCTCGCGAAGCGCGTCGATGAGCCGCCTGACATCGGCCTCGCCGCCGGCATGCAGCGCCTCGGCGACGATGAGCACGGCCGTCGTCTCCTCGCGGACGGCCGAATACCCGCTCTGGCGATTTGTCCAGCGCCGCGCATGCGCGCGTCCGCTCGTATCGGCGAAAATGATTTCTTGCGGCTCAGGGAATTCCATGTCGCCGGAGAAGGTCGTGTAGATCTCATCACCGACGGCAGGCCGGACCTCGAGATCGCCGGTGACCTTCCCAAGATCGAAGACAGCGATCGGGATGGCAAACGCCAGCGACGCCGCGTTGCAGAGATCGATGGTCGGATGGATTTTTGGTAGCGTTCCCTCCTTCCGGAAACGCCTCAGAAGCGCTTCGGAGGCCGAGCGATATTGCGTCGGCTTCAGTCCCATCCGTGCGAAGGCGCGGCGCCAAGCCTGTATTTCCGGGAATTCGCCCTCCGTGCGCTCCGAAAGCCGTGCCCTCGCCACCGCATCGAAATGAGCGACCTGCGCGTCGACCGCGACGTCCTTGCGGATACCCCCGACGTGAAGCGCGCCCGCGGCCAGTTCGGGGAAGTCGTTCCAGATATCGTCTGAGTGCTTAAAAGACATGAGGTCACCTTTCCTGCAGGCTGGTCGTGGGCTGCGCCGCGTGTCCGGTACGTGTGAGATTGGTGGTCCGGAGGCTGAGACTCAAGACGGCCAGGAGCACGGAGCCCATGCCGATCATCTGATTGGCGGCAATCGGCTCGCCAAGAGCGGCAGCGGCGAGGAGAAGGGCGGAGACGGGGGCAAGCGCGGTGAAGACTGAGGCCTCGGTACCGCTTACCTTCTCCAGTCCAGCATACCAGAGCAGGAAGCCGCCAATTGTCGGCACGAGCGCGTAATATGCGACGGCGGCAAGGGCCGGTGCGCCTGTTGTCCCCGCCAGAGGAAGCTCCGCAAGTGCAAACGGGATGGCGATCGCGCCGCCGAACCCCGCCATCAGCGCCGACAGGGTCAGCGGCGGAATCTCGGAGTCGAGGCGCTTGCCGAGGAGGATGAACAGACCTTCGCAGATGACGGCGCCGAAGATCAGAGCAGCGCCGGCGAGCGAATGCGGGCCGGCCGCCTCGAGCCGAAAGACGATCGCGAGAACGCCCGCAGCGGCGAGGAGAGCGGCCATGAGCACGGAGCGCTGCGGCCTTTCGCCAAGGATGATGACGGCAATGGCGGCCGAGACCACGGGAAGCGTGCCGATTATGACACCGGCATCGGCCGCGGGCGTGAGCTTCAAACCGGAAATGAGCAGGGTCGTATAGCCGACGCTGCCGGCGCCCGCCTGCAGGAAGAGGATCAGCCAATCGCCCTTCGGCAGCCGCGGCCAAGGGGTTGCGGTTGCGCGCATCAGCCCAAGGAAAAGCGGGAGTGCGATCGCGAAGCGCAGCGCCGTTGCCGTAAATGGCGGCAGGCCGGAGGCTATGATCTTGCTCGCGATAACGGTGCTGCCGACGAGCACCATGGCGAGCGACAACTGAATATATCCCTGAAATCGTTTCGACATCCTGCTGCCATTCCGATCGATGATGGCGGCAGATGAACCGATCGGGCGCGAGTGGTCTTGTACGGAATTGCAGGTTCGGAAGTCAGTTCGCTGCCCGCGCGTAGGCGCCGGGAGAGAATCCGTATTTGCGCACGAAAACGCGCGTCATATGGCTCTGGTCGGTGAAGCCGCCGGCAATCGCCGCTTCCGCGAGTGGCGTACCCTCGGCGATCAGCCGCCGGACGATGTCGATCCGTCGCTGGATGAGATAGGCATGCGGCGTGAGCCCCGTCGTTTTGGCAAAGCCGCGCACGACCTGATAACGGCTCAGCCCGCTCTCGCGCGCGAGGTCCGAAAGCGTGAGCGGCCCCAGCGGGTTGTCGTCGATGAGGCTAACGGCTGCAGCGATCGATTTAGGCCCCTTCACCGGAGTGCCTTGCCGTGGGGCAAGCTGCATCGCCTCGGCGAGCAGAGTGACGGTGAGCTCCTCCCAACGAAGCATCGCATCGGCACCGGTCGCCGTCGCGGCCGCAAACGTCGCCCGGAAGCGGGCGGCAAGCCGTGCATTCCGCATCACCGGGTCACTGAATTCGCAGCTGTACTTGCGCCCTTCGCTGATGTCGTCGACTGCCGCGGCGACCACGGCGGGATCGAGATAGAGCATCCGCCAGGAGCGGCCGGCATTGCCGATCGGCGCGCCGTCATGGACCTCTCCAGGATTGACGGTGATCACGTCGCCCGCTTTCGCCTCGACCATGCCGCGGCCGCTGAGCGACTTCTGCGCCCCCTCAAGGATCAGGCCGATCCCGAACTGCTCGTGCGTATGGCGCGCGAAGGCGTGGCGCGTCGCGGCCTCCACCACGTCGACGCCGGCAATGCGGCGCGGCAGCACCCTGAAATCGCCCCTCGGCATGTCCGCTCGTCATTGGTTTTCGTTGAGCTCTGATGCTGGTATAGCGTTTCCGTGGTCTTGCGGCAAAGCGAAGACGCGAAGGAGGTTGCGATGCTTTACACGGGGCGGACGCTGAAGCGCCTGCGGCTCTTCGCCGGCATGAAGCAGAGCCATGTGGCTGAGCTCCTGCAGGTCACACAGACGACCGTGTCGCGCTGGGAGGCCGGCATCCTGACACCTTCCGAGAGCCAGCAACGGGCGCTGGAGCGCCTGTTCGCGAAAGTGCCGTCGACGGCCGATGCGGCGCTCAAACGGCTGGTTGAAACCTCGACGGCGCGGGTTCATCTGATCTGCGATCACTCGCATCGGCTGCTCGCGGCCTCGTCCGCCCGGCGAATGGAATGGCGGCGGGACCTGCTGGGAGCGCCGATGTTCCGTTACGCGTCGGAGGATATCCGGAAGGCGGAAGGCGACCTTGCCGAACTCGGCTGGCACGAGGCCCGGATAGCCTCGCTCGTCGTCGAGACAGGCCCTAACGGCCGCGATGACGTGCCGATCGTCGCGGGCCGTGTGCTTTGGGAGCGCATTCCGCTTGCCGACGGTGCGACGGGCCGCCTGGTGACGACGCTGATGTGATCGCGGCGCATATTTTATGCGTTGTTCCTCCCGCTCGGCTCCGGCTAGCCTCAAGTTCGGGATGAGGAAAAGTATGCGCGGTTTTCCGCCCGCATCCCGTTCCAACTTCTTGAGGAGTGATGCATGACGATTCTGGTGACGGGAAGCGCCGGCCACTTGGGCGAAGCGTTGATGCGAAGCCTGCGCGCGGCAGGCCGCGATGTTCGCGGCATCGATATCAAGCCTTCCGATTTCACCGATCTTGTCGGATCGATTGCCGACCGCACGTTCGTCCGCCGGGCACTGAAGAATGTGCACGCCGTCGTCCACGCCGCGACGCTGCACAAGCCGCATGTCGCAACGCACGGCTATTCCGAATTCATCGAGACCAATGTCACCGGCACGCTCAATCTGCTCGAAGAGGCCTCTGAGGCGGGCGTCGGCGCCTTCGTCTTCACCAGCACCACGAGCGCTTTCGGCTCGGCGCTGACGCCGGCGCCCGGTGAGCCGGCGGCATGGATCACCGAGGAGGTGACGCCGATTCCGCGCAACATCTACGGCGTCAGCAAAGTCGCGGCGGAAGGCTTATGCGAACTCTTCTCTCGCCGGCACGGTTTGCCCGCAATCGTCCTGCGCACCTCGCGTTTTTTTCCAGAAGCAGACGACGATGCGGAAATCCGCGGCCACTACGATACGGCGAACGCGCAGGCAAACGAGCTGCTCTACCGCCGCGCGGACATCGAGGACGTGGTGAGCGCGCATCTCTTGGCGCTCGAGAAGGCGGCAGAGATCCGCTTCGCCCGCTATATCGTCTCGGCGCCGACCCCCTTCACGCGTGACGATCTCGCCACGCTGCGGAAGGACGCGCCTGCCGTCGTGCTGCGTCACTTTCCCGAATGCGAGGAGCTTTATGCCGAGCGCGGATGGCGGCTCTTCCCGACGATCGACCGCGTCTATGTGAGCGCCCAGGCGATGGCCTCGCTCGACTGGCGGCCGAAGTACGATTTCCGCCATGTGCTCCGATGCCTTCGGCGCGGCGAGGATTTCCGCAGCCCGCTGGCGATCGAAATCGGCTCGAAAGGCTATCACGATACCGTCTTTTCCGACGGGCCTTATCCGGTCGCGTGATCGTGCCGTTGAGGCGGTTGCTCGTGTCCGCGAGCTGCACAGGGTGGGCCCCCTCCGCTCTCAGTCCCGAGGCCGCCCCGGCAGCTTGCCGATGTCGCCGATCCAGGGCAGGGCGGAGGAGCACCAGATCTGCGAGCGTGGCGCAAGTTCGCGCCGCTGGTTGATCGTGCCGACGCGGATTCCCACTTCCTCCGCGTCCTCGTCGGTGCCGGTCGTGTAAACCGGTGAACCGCATTGCGGACAGAAGAACTGCAGTCGCTGGCGCCCGTTTTCAGCGGTCTTGACGTAAAGCTTCGGCTCCCCGCCCGTCAGCTGGAAGGATGCGCGCTGCGTGCTCGCAGTCACTCGATAGGCGGAACCCGTCAGCCGCTGGCAATCGGTGCAATGGCAGATGGTTACGTGCTCAGGATCGATTTCCGCCTCGTAAGTAACGAAGCCGCAATGGCATTGGCCGTCGATGTGCATCGGACGCTCCTCGTATCTGTCTCAAGCAAGATACGATAGAGCGTCCGCACTATTCGTCGAGAGCTTGCCGTACCGGCTCAGACGCCCGTGAACAGCCACTCATGTTCCTTGGCGTTGTGGAACTTCCAGATCCGCTTCGGCCCGGCCATGACGTTGAGATAATAGACGTCGTAGCCGTGAACGGCGGCAACCGGATGGTAGCCCTTGGGTACCAGCGTGACGTCGCCGTCTTCGACCGCCATCGTCTCATCGAGCGAGCGGTCGTCCGTATAGACGCGCTGCAAGGCGAAGCCCTGCGGCGGATTGAGGCGGTGGTAATAGGTTTCTTCCAGATAGCTTTCGGCCGGCAGGTTGTCCTGGTCGTGCTTATGCGGCGGATAGGAGGACGTGTGCCCGCCGGGCGTGATCACCTCGACGACGAGCAGCGACTCAGCCGAACCGTCGTCCTCCGGCATGATATTGGTGACATAGCGCATGTTGGTGCCCCTGCCGCGCGTCATCTGCGGGTGCGTGCCGGGACGGATGACCTTGGCCTTGAAGCCTTCGCCGCCGGGTGCTGAGCAGACCGCAAGATCGAGATCGGTCGTGGCTTCAGTCTGCCACCTGCTGCCCTTAGGCACATAGACGGCATAGGGCTGGCCTTCGAAGGGCGTCATGCGCTCGCCGAGTTCGCCGAAATTCTCACCGTCGACGGAGACCTTCGCCCTGCCGCTGACGAGCACGAGGCAGAGTTCCTTGTCTCCCGCTTCGCCGCCGGTCGTCTCGCCGGGTTTCAGCCGCTGAAGCGCGAAGCCGACATACGTCCAGCCGGCGCTTTCGGGCGTAATGTCCTGCATCAGGCCGGATTGTGCCTTCGGTTTGACGAGTAGTTTGGACATGTCGACGGTCTCCTGACTTCTTCCTTGATAGCCGCATTCGCGACCTGCCCCGCTCCTTGGGTTTAACCCGAGGACTAGCCCTCTTCCGCTCGCGGGGAGAAGGGATTCTGAGCTTGCCGCTGTCTCCTCTCCCCTTTCGCGAAGAGGTGGACCGGGAGAGCGCGGCATACCCTTCTCCCCGCAGGCGGGGAGAAGGTGGCGGCAGCCGGATGAGGGGCGTACCGGCAGCCGGACGATGCGATTATACCCAGTCCAGCCCCGCCTCCTTCGCAAACGCCTTCAGCGATTTCAGCCCGAGCGACTGGTACTCGAACGGGTTGCGCACGGCCGAATCCTGCTCGGCCTCGATCACCAGCCAGCCATCATAGCCGTGTTCGGCGGCGATTTTCAGCACCGGCAGGAAGTCGACGCCGCCTTCAGCGTCGCCCGGCACCGTGAAGACGCCGCGGCGCACGCCTTCGAGGAAGGAGAGGCCTTCGCTCTCGACCACTCTGCGGACAGCCGGGCGGACGTTCTTGCAATGGATATGGCGGACGCGGTCCATATATTTCCGCGCCACTTCCGCCGGGTCGGACCCGCCGAACCAGGCATGGCCGGTATCGAGCAGCAGCTTCGTTGCCGGACCGGTGTTCTCCATCAGGAGATCGATCTCCTCGCCGGTCTGGACGATCGTACCCATATGGTGGTGGTAGACGAGATCGATGCCTTGGTGGGCGCAATACTCTGCGATCGCTTCGAGATCGGCGCCGAATTTCTTCCACTGGTCGGCCGGCAGCACCGGCTTGTCCTTGACGAGCGACTTGGAGTCGTCGCCGTGGATCGCATTCGATGTCTCGCAGACGATCGCCACCTTGCAGCCATTGTGCTTCAAGAGATCGAGGTGCGGCTGGATCGCCTTCTTCTCGGCCCCGACGTCATGGGTGAGCAGATTGGTGGAATGCCAGCCGGAAACGAAGACGAGGTCATAGGCGGCGAGCTTCTGCTTCAGCGCTTCCGGATCGGTGGGCATCTTGTGGCCCTTTTCTATGCCGTCGAAGCCGATCTTCTGGCAATCGGAGAGGCAATCCTCGAGCGTCAGATGCGCGCCGATCGTATGGTCGTCGTCATTGCTCCAGGCGATCGGATTGGTTCCGTAGCGGATCATGTCTGTCACTTTCTGTTTCGTCGTCTGCTTGAAGCGGATGCTTCGTTATCTGCCCCTCATCCGGTCATCCGGCTGCCGCCACCTTCTCCCCGCCGCCGGGGAGAAGGCTAGGGGTGAGGGGCGACTGGGCATGGAAAAGCGCCCGCGCGAGAACGCGGGGCGCCGATCGTCGACTCAGCCGAAGCGCTGCGACTGGAGCGCCTTCTCGTAGCCTTCGCGGGCCACCTTCACCTGTTCCCGGTCGGACACTTCCGGAACCGCGACGTCCCACCAGTGGCCGCCGGTCTCCGTCGTGATCAGCGGATCGGTATCGATGACGATCACCGTCGTGCGCGTCTCTCCGGCCGTTTCGGCGAGTGCCGCTTCGAGTTCCGGGATCGAGCCGACCTTGCGGGTGACCGCCCCCATCGCGGCCGCATGCGCGGCGAAGTCGATCTGCGGCAGCTCGACGTGGTGCGTGTCCCTTAGCAGATTGTTGAAGTTGGCGCCGCCGGTTTCCATCTGCAGCCGGTTGATGCAGCCATAGCCGGCATTGTCCAAGAGCACGATGGTGAACTTGGCGCCGAGCATGATCGACGAGGCGATCTCCGAGTTCAGCATCATGTAGCTGCCGTCGCCGACCATCACGATCACGTCGCTGTCCGGCTTGGCGAGCTTGACGCCAAGGCCGCCGGCGACTTCATAGCCCATGGTCGAGAAGCCATATTCCATATGGTAGCCGCCGGGCTCTTCCGCCTGCCAGAGCTTGTGCAGCTCGCCGGGCAGACCGCCGGCGGCGCAGACGAGCGTCGTCTTCCTGCCGCCGCGGGCGCGCTGGACGGCGCCGATCACCTGGGCATCCGAGGGAAGCGTCGCATTTGTGGTGGCGGTCGCCTTGTCGGCCGCCTCGAGCCACTCGGCCTTGCCGGCCCTGGCCTTCTCGGTCCAGCTCGCGTCCGCCTTGTAGCCGCCGAGCCCGCCGGACATGCGATTGAGGCCGGTCCGCGCGTCGGAAATCAGCGGCTGGCCATTGTGCTTGCCGGCGTCGAAGGGCTGGACATTGAGGCCGATGATCTTGAGTTCGTCGTTCTTGAAGAGGGCCCAGGAGCCGGTGGTGAAATCCTGCAGCCGCGAGCCGACGGCGAGCACGACGTCGGTCTCCTCGGCAAGCCGGTTCGAGGCGGAGGTGCCGGTGACGCCGACCGAACCCATGTTGAGCGGATGCGAATGCGGCAGCGCCGACTTGCCTGCCTGCGTCTCGACCACCGGAATGCCGTGCTTCTCGGCGAAATCCTTAAGTTCGGCGGTCGCTTCGGAATAGAGCACGCCGCCGCCGGCGATGATGATCGGTTTCTTCGCCGCCTTGAGAGTTGCGATCGCGGAGGCCAATTCGTCGAGATCGGGCTCGATGCGGCGCGGCACCCACACTTTCTCGTCGAAGAAGGATTCCGGATAGTCGTAGGCCTCGGCCTGGACGTCCTGGCAGAGCGAGAGCGTGACCGGACCGCAGTCGGCAGGATCCGTCAGCACCTGCATGGCACGGCGAAGCGCCGGGATGATCTGCTCGGGCCGGGTGATGCGATCGAAGTAGCGCGACACCGGGCGGAAGCAATCATTGGCCGAGATCGTGCCGTCAGCGAAGCCTTCCACCTGCTGCAGCACCGGATCAGGCCGGCGGTTTGCGAAAACATCACCGGGGAGGAAGAGGACCGGCAGCCGGTTGACATGGGCGAGGGCCGCCGAGGTCACCATGTTGAGCGCGCCCGGGCCGATCGAGCTCGTGCACGCCATGAAACGGCGGCGGAAGCTCGCCTTGGCGAAGGCGATCGCGGCATTCGCCATGCCCTGTTCGTTCTGCGCGCGGTAGGTCGGCAGGGTTTCGCGCACGGCATAGAGGGCTTCGCCGACGCCGGCGACATTGCCATGGCCGAAGATCGCGAAAACGCCGCCGAAGATCGGCACCCGCTTGCCGTCGATGATGGTCATCTGCCGGGTCAGGAACCGCGCCACGGCCTGGGCCATGGTGAGGCGCACGGTTTTCTGGCTCATTTTGTTTCCTCCTAGCGGCGAAGTTTTGGCTCCGCCCTTTCGTTTAAGGCCGTCGACAGCTTTTCGCTATGCGGCCTTTGTCTCTCCGAGTTGCAGCCAGAGATCCACCAGCGCCTTGAACTTCGCCGCCATCTCGGCGACGGCTTGATCGTCGGTGATCGTGCCGCCGAGCCAGCCCTTGGCGGCATCAGCGAAGATCGTCCGGCCGACCGCAAAGCCCTTCACCGTCTTCGAAGTTCTGGCCGCCACGAAGCCATCCTTCAGCACCTCGTAGGGCGCCTCGAGGCCGAGCAGGACGACGCCTCGGCAGAGCGGATCGCGCTTCTCGATCACCGCGTCGATGGCAGCCCAGGCGCCGCGGCTCGCCTGCGGCTCGAGTTTCCACCAGTCGGGCTTCAGCCCGGCATCATAAAGCTCGTTAAGGGCGCGTGGAATGGTCTGATCGTCGAGCGGGCCGTGCTTGCCGGCGATGATCTCGATCAGGATTTCGCGGCCCACCTTGCGCGCGGCCTCGAAGGCCGAGCGAAGCTTGGCGATCTGGGTAGCCTTGAGTTCGGCCGGGTCGTCCGGATGATAGAAGGAGAGCACCTTGATGCAATGGTCGACCGGCCAGTCGATGAGGCGGCTGCCGAGGTCCTGGCTGAATTCGAACTTGAGCGGCCGCGAGCCCGGAAGCTCGATCGGCTTGGCGATCCAGAAGTCGCGGTGGGCGCCGGCCGCGAACAGCGCATCGCGGCCGTATTTGTCGTCGATCAGCATGCCGAAGCCCGACCGGCCAGCGGCGACCTCGGCGGCTGCTTTGACGGCAAGCGCTTTGAAGGCCGGGATGCGCGCCAGCAGCTCCGGCTTGCCTTCGGCGATATCCTCAAGCTGGCTGCGATGATCGATGGCGAGCGCCATCAGGAGCGGGATGTCGCGCCGGCGCGTCGTCGCCCAGTGGACGTGGTTGATCGCCTCGTCCTTGCGCAGCGCCTTTTCCTTGCTGCCGTGCTCGAGGAAATATTGCAATTCCACCCAGGTCGGGATTTCCGGCGCGCAGAGCAGCCGCGAGACCGCGAAGGCGCCGCAGGCATTGGCCCAGGTGGCGGAGGTCGCATGCGGCTCGCCCCTCAACCAGCCTCGCAGGAAGCCGGACATGAATGCGTCCCCCGCGCCAAGGACGTTGTAGACCTCGATCGGGAAGCCTTTGCCGACGATGCCGTCCTCGAGATCGTCCGAGATCGGCCCGTCATAGACGATGCAGCCCATCGGCCCGCGCTTCAAGACGATCGTCGCCGTGGAGAGCGAGCGGATGGTCTTCAGCGCCTGGAGCAGGTCGCTCTCGCCGGAGGCGATCAGGACCTCTTCCTCGGTGCCGACGATGAGATCGCAATCGCCGAGCACGGTCTTCAGGTGGGCAGAGACGCGGTCCGAAGCGATATAGCGGCTCTCGCCCGCGTCGTGGCCGGCAAGGCCCCAGAGGTTCGGGCGATAGTCGATATCGAAGACGACCTTCGCGCCGCCTTCCTTGGCGATCCTGATCGCCTTGCGCTGGGCGGCGTCGGTGTTCGGCTTGGAGAAATGCGTGCCGGTGACGAGGATCGCTCTGGCCGAGCAGATGAATTCCTCTGCGATGTCGTCCTCGTTAAGGGCGTTGTCCGCGCAATTGTCGCGATAGAAGAGCAGCGGGAAGGATTTCTCGTTCTCGACCGCCAGGATCGCGAGTGCCGTCAACCGCTCCGGATCCGTGACGATGCCGCGCGTTTCGACCCCTTCGCGCTCAAGCTGCTCGCGGATGAAGCGGCCCATCTGCTCGTTGCCGACGCGCGTCAACAGCGCCGATTTCAGACCGAGGCGTGCCGTGCCGACCGAGATGTTGCAGGGGCAGCCGCCGACGGATTTGGCAAAGCTCGACACATCTTCGAGCCGCGTGCCGATCTGCTGGCCGTAAAGGTCGACGGAGGCTCTGCCGATCGTGATGATGTCGAGGGGCTTGTCGCCGCCCTTTGTCGATGGAATCTGGCTCACTGCTTCCTCCCCGCGGACGCCGCGCGGGCGCCGACAGTTGTCGTTATCTCATGGGCGATGAGCGTATGAAACATAAATTCCGTCTCTTCGTCAATATGGAATTTCCGTTCTATCTTGTGGCGGCATCCTCCGTGCGGCGGCGCTTTTCGGCAATTGCAACCGTCAAGGCCATGGCGAATGCCATGCTTGCCGAAAGCGAGCGGAAGCCGGCGTGATCGGCCTCGACGAGCTCGAACCAGACCTTGGAGGACTCGGCGAGCGGCGAGAAGGCGGAGTCGGTCAAAGACACCACCGGCACCTTGCGACTGGCAAGCAGGCGAGCCTGGCTGGCGCTTTCGGAGGCGTAGGGCGAGAAGCTCACCGCAAAGGCGGCATCCTGCTTCGTCGCCATCGCCAGCATGTCGTCGTCGATCCCCGCGGCCGTGCCGACATGCTGGTATTTCACCTTCAGCTTGCCGAAGGCATAGGCCATGTAGCTTGAAATGGGATAGGAACGCCGCTTGGCGATGAGGTAGATCGTATCCGCCTTGGCGAGGATGTCGACGGCGCGCTCGAAGGCTTGCGGGTCCACGGATGTCGCGATATTGTCGAGCGATCGATGTGCGGCCGCAACGAAGCCGTTGAAGATCGAGCCGCTTTCAAGCTTGCTGTGATCGTTGCTGCGCAGCGCCTTCAGCCGTTCCTCGTAGCCGGGGGTTCGCTCTCTGAGCCGGGCGCGAAAGATCTGCTGCAGGCTCGAAAAGCCCTCGAAACCGAAATGCTGGGCGAAGCGAACGAGCGTCGACGGCTGGACATCGGCGGAGGTCGCTATGCTTGCTGCCGTGCCGAAGGCGATCTCGTCCGGATTGTCGAGCGAATAGGCCGCCACCTGCTTCAGCCGTTTCGGCAGTTGCGCCTTCCGCTCGAGGATCACGGCCTTCAGCGCCTCGAAATCCTGAGGGACATCGGTGGTCGTTTCCGGCGTGGGCATCGTTCAGCGTCTCCAGCTTGCTCGTGTTCCGTTTTCCTTAGTCTAATCGATTAGCGGTTAATGGGATAGAACGAACGTTCCATTTTCCCGCTCTTTCCCTTGTTGCCGGCAGGTGCGCGGGGCCTGCTAAATCGCCCTAGCCGATTTCCACCCACTCCTTCGTCCTGGCCGACTGATAAGTCGCGGAGAGGACCTTCTGCACCTCGTAGCCCTCGCGGAAGTCGGTGGAAGGTTTGCCGCCCTTGGCGATCGCCTCCAGGAATTCGTTGACTTCGATCGCCTTCAGATCGTTGAAGCCGATCTGGTGTCCGGGTGCCACGCAGAAGGCTCCATAGGGCGGATGTTCCGGTCCGGCCCAGATCGTGCGGAAGCCACGGCTGCGGATGTCGTCGCCGGCATTATAGATCTTGATTTCGTTCAGCCGCTCCTGGGTGAAGACGATGCTGCCCTTGGAGCCGTAAATCTCGAAATCGTGTTGCATCTTGCGGCCGGTTGCGATCCAGCTCGCCTCGAAGCTGCCCGAGGCACCGTTCTCGAAACGAACGAAGGCACGGGCTATGTCATCCACCTCGACCGGCCGGGTCTCCGTCGCGCCATGCGAGACGGGGCGGTCGGGAATATGGATCACGGTCTCGGCGAGTACGGACCTGACCGGCCCGACCAGATGGCGCATGCAGGCGATGATATGGCTGCCGATATCGGCGAGCGCGCCGCCGCCGCTCCTGGGATCCAGCCGCCATGCCCATGGAATGCTGGCGTCCGCCATGAAATCTTCCGCATGGATGCCGCGGAACGACCGGATTTCGCCGATCTCGCCGCTTTCGATGATGTCCTTGGCGAGAAAGATCAGCGGGTTCTTCAGATAGTTGAAGCCGACCTGGGTGACGACACCCGCTCCTTCCGCCGCCGCGACCATCTCGGCGCAGTCGGCGACGGTCGGCGCCAGCGGCTTCTCGCAATAGACATGCTTGCCGTGCGCAATGGCTGCAAGCGCCATCTCCTTGTGCAGAAGGTTCGGCGTGGTGATGTCGATGATATCGATGTCCGGATCGGTCAAGAGATCGCGCCAGTCCGCTGTCGCCTTGCGGAAACCGAGGCGCCCACGGGCGGCCTCCGCGCTCTCCTGCGTCACGTCCGCAACCGAAACCAGATCCAGTTCGAAGGGGAGGTCGAAGACCCGCACCGCAATGGTGAAGCCGAGCGCATGGGCCTTGCCCATGAAGCCCGTGCCGATCAGGCCGACGCCCAGTTTGCGCTTGACGTTCATGTCGTTCCTCCCGGCTGAGCCCTTTTGATAATGGGTCGAAAATGAAACGAAATGAACGAAATTTGTCAATGTGGAATATTTGTTCGAAATCGCTTCCCATTGTGCCGATGGAAACAGCGTTCATAGCGGCGTCTTGCTACCGTCGAAAGCACTCGATGCGACAAGTGTTAACGCATTTTTACCATGTTCCGTTGAAACATCGCCGTGACGATGGTTAACGAATCGCTTCTCTTGTCAGAGAGCAAAAAAACCGGAGTGATGATGCATGTGCCGTTGGGCTGCCTATCGTGGAGAGCCGCTCTACCTCGAGGAGCTCGTATCGTCGCCGGCGCATTCACTGATCGAACAATCCCATTGCGCGACGCGAGCGAAGACCGCGACCAATGGTGACGGCTTCGGCATCGCCTGGTATGGGGACCGTCCCGAGCCCGGCCGCTATCGCGACATCCTGCCCGCCTGGTCCGATTGCAACCTGAAAAGCATCGCACGACAGATCCGCTCTCGCCTTTTCCTCGCCCATGTCCGTGCGGCGACCGGCGGCGGCACGCGGCGCGACAATTGCCATCCCTTCGTCTTCGGCCGCTGGGCGTTCATGCATAACGGCCAGATCGGTGACTTCGAGCATCTGCGCCGGCCGATGGAAAACATGCTCGACGACGAGCTCTATGCGGCGCGCACCGGGACCACGGACTCGGAGCTTTTGTTCCTGCTCGCCCTGCAGTTCGGCCTCGAAAGCAATCCGCTCGGCGCCGTCGCCGATGTGCTCGGCTTCGTCGAACGGCTCGCCGGGCAACTCGGTCGCCGCGGCCTCGTTCGCTTCACCGCGGCTTTTTCCAACGGCGAAGAACTCTTCGCCGTCCGCTACGCTTCCGATCGCAAGGCGCCGACGCTCTACGCCGCGCCGATGGGGCCGCAGGGCGGTTACTGTTTGGTTTCCGAGCCCCTCAATGATGATACCGCCTGGGCCGAAATCCCGGACGGTTCCGCGGTGATCGTCGGCGAAAATGGCGTCGACGTTCGCCTTTTCGGCGCGACCGACGCTCCGGTCCAGAACCGACCCGTGGCCAATTCCCTGCCGCTGGCGGCCGGAAGCGACCTCGAACTCACATGAGAGGACCCGGGTGTAAGGCGGGTGAGCCCCATATCTTGACGGTTACTCGGAGAGCTTCGCAACGACCAGCGCCGCCAGTCTCGTGGCCACGTCGTCTTTACCCATTTCCGGCCAATCCTCGCTACCGTCCCGGCCGATGAGCTTCACCCGGTTGCGGTCGCCGCCCATGATGCCGGTCGCCTGCGAAACGTCGTTTGCCAGAATGTAATCGGCACCTTTCTTTTCGAGCTTGGTGCGGCCGTTTTCCGCGACATTCTCGGTCTCGGCGGCAAAGCCGATCACGAGCTTCGGGCGCGAAGCGTGATGGCCGACCGTCTTCAGGATATCCGGGTTCTCCGAAAGCTGAAGGGGCGGGGGCGTCTCGCCGGGCCGCTTCTTGATCTTGTTGCCCGCAGCCGATGCCACGCGCCAGTCGGCAACCGCCGCCACCATCACCGCGACGTCTGCAGGAAGCTCCGCCAGCACGGCGTCGCGCATCTCTTCGGCGCGCTCCACTCGGACAACGCGGACGCCGGCGGGATCCGGGATCGTCACCGGCCCGGAGACGAGCGTCACCTCCGCGCCGAGCCGCGCAAGCGCCTGAGCGATCGCGTGGCCCTGCTTGCCGGACGAGCGATTGGCGATGTAGCGCACCGGGTCGATCGGCTCGTGCGTCGGGCCGGAGGTGACGATCGCCTTCTTGCCGGCAAGCGGCCTTGCTTCGCTGAGCATCGCCTCGACCGCCGCGACGATCTCGAGCGGCTCCGCCATCCGGCCTTCTCCCGCTTCGCCGCTCTCGGCCATCTCGCCGGTCGCCGGGCCGACGAAGCGGACCCCGTCGCCAGCGAGCGTCGCACGATTGCGGCGCGTCGCCGGATGCATCCACATCTTGGGATTCATCGCCGGCGCGATCAGCACCGGCCTGTCGGTCGCAAGCAGCACCGTGGAGGCGAGATCGTCGGCGTGGCCGTTTGCCATCTTGGCCATCAGATCGGCCGTCGCCGGCGCCACGACGACGAGATCGCAATGGCGCGCAAGCCGGATATGGCCGACATCTTGTTCGTCCTCGCGCGAAAAGAGGTCGATGAACACATGGGAGGCGGAAAGCGCGCCGACGGCAAGCGGCGTCACGAATTGCTGCGCCGCCGCCGTCATCACCGGCCGGACCTCCGCGCCGTGCTCGCGCAGGCGGCGGATGAGCTCGAGGCTCTTATAGGCCGCGATGCCGCCGGAAATGATGAGAAGAATGCGCTTGCCCGATAAAGCCATCCGGTTTCGGTCCTGCCTGGCCGCTCCCTTTTCTTTTGATGGGACCCTACTCGACCGCCTTGGCGCGCGCAATTGCCGGAAGTCGAGCACATGAAAGGCGGCGGGAGACTTGACTAAGTCAGCATCATGTAACACGATAAGTTACATGAAACGCGATAGCCGACTTTCGATCACTCTGCACGCCCTGCTGCACATGGCGGAGCGTCAAATCATTACCTCCGATGAGCTGGCCGCCTGCCTCTCGACCAATCCCGTCGTGGTTCGCCGCACGATGGCGGGCCTGCGCGAGGCGGGTCTCGTCCGTTCCGAAAAGGGACATGGCGGCGGGTGGTCGCTTGCGCGCGATCTCGCCACCGTTTCGCTCGCGGACGTCCATGAGGCGCTCGGCGAGGCCGCTTTTTTTGCAATCGGCAACCGAACCGAATCCCCGGGATGCCTCGTCGAGCAGGCCGTCAATGCGGCCATGGACGGGGCGCTGCGCGATGCCGAGGCTCTGCTCCTCGAGCGGCTGCGGGGGATTAGCCTTGCGGATCTTTCGGAGGATTTTCAGCGCCGCATGGCGCTTCGTCACCAGAACATGAAGGAGTCGAATTATGGCGGTTGATGTGGCGATCGTGGGTGGAAGCTATGCGGGGCTCTCGGCGGCGCTGCAACTGGCGAGGGCGAGGCGCTCCGTCGTCATCATCGACGCCGGGTTGCGCAGGAACCGTTTCGCCGAACCTCCCATGGTTTCTTGAGCCGTGACGGCGAGGCGCCCTCGGCGATCGCCGAGAGCGGCCGACGACAATTGCTGGCCTATCCCAATGTGCGCTTCGTCGAAGGGACGGCCGAAACGGCGGGACGAGAGGGAGCCGACTTCTTGGTTTCGCTTCGGGACGAGAAGATCGGAGCACGCCGGTTGATCCTGGCAACGGGAGTGGTCGATGAATTGCCGCCGATACCGGGACTTGAGGAACGCTGGGGCCGCAGCGTCTTTCATTGCCCCTATTGCCACGGCTATGAACTCGGCCAGGGCAGGATCGGCATCTTGGCGACGGGAGACCACAGCTTCCATCAGGCGATGATGCTGCCGGACTGGGGACCGACCACGCTTTTCGTCAATGGCACGTTCGAGCCTGATGCCGCTGAGGAGGCGATGCTCGCGGCACGCGGTGTGGAGATCGCAAGGGAAGGCGTCGTCGCCGTTGAAGGGTCAAAAGCGATCGTGATCCTGGCCGGCGGGCGGGAGGTCTCGCTCGACGGTCTGTTCGTCACTCCGCGGATGCGCATGGCGAGCGACCTGCCAGCCGCGCTCGGTTGCGCTTTCGACGAGGGGCCGCTCGGCCCCTACATCCGGACGAATGAGGCAAAGGAGACGAGCGTCGCCGGCATCTATGCCTGCGGCGATGCGGCACGGGCGGCGGGCTCTGTCTCCCATGCCGTTGGCGACGGCGTCACGGCAGGCATGGCTGCGCACCGTTCGCTGATCTTCGACATGCATTGAGGCAAGCCTCCGCTCGGAAGCACCGCGTCTGGCCCGTTGGCGCCATTCGACGTGCATCAGCGTGGGACGAGGAAAAAGTGTGCGCGGTTTTTCGCCCGCATCCCGCGCTTATCTAAAGCATCGACCGGCAGAGCCCGCCATCGACGGGGAGCGCGACGCCGGTGATGTAGGCAGCTTGGCGGCTCGCGAGAAAAGCCGCGGCGGCCCCGAATTCGGCGGGCGTTCCGTAACGGCCGACAGGGATCTCGGACTGGCTGCGCGCGGCGACCGTCTCGACGCTCACGCCCTCGCTCGCAGCATCCGTTCGATTGAAGCTCAGCGTCCGGTCTGTCGCGAGCCGCCCGGGGAGCAGCATGTTGACCGTGACGCCGTCGACCGCGACCTCGCCGGCGAGCGTCTTCATCCAACCGGCTAGTGCGCTGCGTAGCGCATTGGAAGCGGTCAAGCTCGGGATCGGCTCGCGGATGCTGGTGGAGGCAACGGCGATGATGCGGCCGAAGCGGCGCGCCCGCATCGCCGGCAGCAGACGGTGGACGATGCGCATGCCCGAAAGCACCATCGCCTCGAACTGTGCCCGCCAGAATTCCGAATCGACATCTGCGGCGAGCGTCGGCGGCGGTCCGCCGCCGTTCAGGACCAGGATGTCGATCGTGCCGAAGGTCGCCAACCGGTTGAGGAACGGGTCTATGGCTTCCGGATTTGCAAGGTCGAGCGAAAAGCCCGCCGCGGCAGGCCCGATCTCGCTAGCGACCTTCATCGCCGCTTCTTCGTTCCGGCCCGTCAACGCGACGGCGACGCCTTCGGCCGCGAGCGCTTCGGCGATGCCGCGTCCGAGTCCCTTGCTGCCGCCGAGAACGAGAGCTCGTCTGCCTCCGATGCCGAGATCCATGGTTCGTTACCTCCGTCTCCAGTTCCCGCCGTTGAAGCTTGCTCCGCCCGGTCAAAGGCGGGCGGGACTGTCTTTGCGATCACGGGCGTAGGCGCGCCATCGCCAAGACGTCTGCAAGCACGCCGTCGCGCATGGCGTAGGACTTCAGGGTGCCCTCGGTGACGAAGCCCGCCTGCCGGTAGAGGGCGATCGCGGCCTCGTTGTCGGTGAAGACGGTGAGTTCGATGCGGGAAATGCCGAGCCAGCGGTCTGCCGCCTCGATCAGCGCCTCGAGCAATGCCTTGCCGATGCCGCGGCGCCTGTAGTCGTCATGGACTGACATGCCGAGATCGGCAGCATGCTGCCGCCGGCCCCTGTGCCGGTGCAAGCCGGCGACCCCGACGATGATGCCTTCGAGCTCGGCGACGATGAGCGTGTCAGTCTCCGTGAAGTTTTCGAGCCATTTCCGCGTCTGTTCCGGACGCGCGAAGGGCAGGCGCAGCGTGCCGGCGCGAACGCCGGGCAGGTCCCGCAGGGCAGCGATCGCCTCCCAATCGGAGACAGAGGCGGCACGGATACGGAGAGAAGGTGTGCTCATCATTTCCTCTTCGGTGGACAAGAAAGTAATTTGCCGCACTGCCCTTACCCTTCGCCCCCGCTTGCCGGGAGAGGGCTACTGCATGTTTCCTTGAATCGTAGCTGATTTAAGGACAAAAACATGCGGCAATTTAGAGTGCTACCGCGTCCTTTGTACGTTTGAAAAGACGCACGGCGCCGTAGGTGAGGGGCAAATCACCACGGCACGATCTCTCAAGCAAGGTGCCAGGCGATATAAAGAAGCGTTGCCGCGATGAGCCAAAGGGCGATGCGGCCGGAGCGGGTGTGGCGCGCCTCCGCCCTGCCGATCGCTTCGGCCGTCTCCGCATCGAAGCGCAGACCGTTCTCGGTCATGGCCATGATTTCCGCGGAGAAGCGTTCCGTGCGGGCGGCGATTTCGGGGGCCGCTTCGGCGACCCTGAGCGCCGCATGCAGACCGTCGCGCAAATCCGCGACGATGCGTTTCGGCCCGAGATTGTCCCTGATCCATTTGCCGACGACCGGTTCGGACGCCCGCCACATGTTGAAGCGCGGATTGAGCGTGCGCGCGACGCCCTCGACGACGACCATCGTCTTTTGCAGCATCACGAGCTCGGGCCGCGTCTGCATGTCGAAGAGTTCGGTGACCTCGAAAAGCAGCGTCAGCAGCTTCGCCATCGAGATCGTCTCGGCCGGCTGACCGTGGATCGGCTCGCCGATGGCGCGGATCGCCTGAGCGAAGCTCGCGGCGTCGTGATGCGAGGGGACATAGCCGGCCTCGAAATGCACGTCGGCGACGCGCTGGTAGTCGCGCGTGATGAAGCCGTAGAGGATCTCGGCAAGGAAGCGGCGCTCCTTCCGGCCGAGCCGGCCGACGATACCCATGTCGACGGCGACGATATGGCCGGCCTCATCGACGAACAGATTGCCCTGATGCATGTCGGCGTGAAAGAAGCCGTCGCGCAACGTGTGCCGCAGGAAGGACTGGATCAGCGTTTCGGCAAGCCGGTTCAGATCATGGCCGGCGGCCCTCAGGCCTTCGATGTCCGACATTTTCACGCCGTCGATCCATTCCATCGTCACGACGTCGCGGCCCGTGCGTTCCCAGTCGACCTTGGGTACGCGAAACCCGGAATCTTCCTTGGTGTTCTCGGCAAGTTCGGAAAGCGCCGCGGCCTCGAGTCTCAGGTCCATTTCGACCTTGGTCGTCTGCTCGAGCGTCTTCGTCACTTCGACCGGCTTCAGCCGGCGCGTATAGGGCAGGAAGCGCTCCTGCATGCGCGAGACGAGATACATCGCCTCGATGTCGGCGGCGAAGCGCTGGCGCACACCCGGGCGGATAACCTTGACGGCCACTTTCTCGTGACGGCCGTCGCGCAGGATTACAGCCGGATGCACCTGGGCGATCGATGCCGCGGCCATCGGTTCGGCAAATTCCGTGAAGAGCGACTCGATGCGGCGGCCGAGCGAGGCTTCGATCGCCGCCTTGGCGTCGCTTTGCGGAAAAGTCGCCATCCGGTCCTGCAGGAGCGAGAGGTCAGCGGCGAGCTCGGCGCCGACGACATCCGGGCGCGTCGCCAGAAACTGCCCGATCTTGACATAGGAGGGGCCGAGTCGCTCGACGGCACGAGCGAGCCGACCACTGCGCGCCTCGAGCCGCGCCTCGCGGCGCGCAAGCAGACCGGCGAGCCTTTGCACGAGACGCGCCAGCGGAGGAAGGTGTTCGGACGGGACCGCCGCAAAGGCGTTCTCGCGTGCCAGAACCCAGCCGATCCGCACAAGACGGAAATATGCTCCAGGCGTGCTCATGCGGTCAGATTTTCCAGCCGGAATGCAGCGCCGCGATACCGCCGGTATAGTTGGTGAAGGAAACGCGGGAGAAGCCGGCATTGCCGATCATGGTCGCGAAATCGCGCTGGTTCGGGAATTTCCGGATCGATTCGACCAGATACTGGTAGGGCGCGTCGTCGCCGGTGATGAGCTTGCCGAATCTCGGGATCGCATGGAACGACCAAGCGTCGTAAAAGCTGTCGAGCAGCGGCATCTCGACCTCGGAGAATTCGAGCACGAGCAACCGCCCGCCGCGCTTCAGCACCCGGTATGCTTCTTTCAGCGCCACCTCGATGCGCGGCACGTTGCGGATGCCGAAAGCGATCGTATAGGCGTCGAAGGAACTTGCCGGGAAGGGCAGGTCCTCGGCATTGGCCTCGACAAAGTCGAGATTGGCGAGAAGACCCTTTTTGCGGGCGCGCTCGGCGCCGACGGCGAGCATCGAACCGTTGATGTCGAGCACGGTCGCGTGCGCCTTTCGGTCCGATGCCTCGACGATGCGGAAGGCGATGTCCCCGGTGCCGCCGGCCACGTCGAGAACGCGATAATCTTCCCGGCTTGGCGGGTTCAGCGCGGCGATCATCGCATCCTTCCAGATGCGGTGCAGACCTGCCGACATCACATCGTTCATGATGTCGTAGCGCTTGGCGACCTTGTGGAAGACGTCGTTGACGAGCGGCTGTTTCTCGTCCGCGCCGACTTCGCGGAAGCCGAAGGATGTCTCCATCCCGCCACCCGCCGATACGCGCTCATCCGCCATACGAAAACTCCACTTCAATCAAATTCGCCGGCACCATAGCGAAATCGTCCCACACACGCTATCTCAGCGGCAGGGATATCGCCGCGGCCCACGCACCGTGCGTCTTTCGGACGCACGAGGGCGGCTATGACACTTTGAATCGCTGCATCCCTATAGGTCATCAACCCTGAGATGGGAATGCATGCGCGGCGGTGGAATGAATAAAGGATAAAGGGAAGACGGCCGATGCCGGAATTGCCTGAGGTCGAGACGGTCAAACGAGGATTGGCGCCGACGATGGAGGGGGCGCTTCTGGTGCGGGCGGAACTGCGCCGGCCGGATCTGCGCTTTCCGTTTCCTGAGAATTTCGCCGCCGCCGTTTCCGGCCGCCGGATCCTCGCGCTCTCGCGCCGAGCCAAATATCTGATGATCGATCTGGAAGGCGGCGACGTGATCGTCGCGCATCTCGGCATGTCCGGCTCTTTCCGGATTGAGTCCGGCGTTGGTCCCGCGACGCCCGGTGTTTTCCACCATCCGCGCGGCAAGGACGAGAAGCACGATCACGTGGTCTTTCATCTCGATGCGCGGTCGGGCCCGGCACGGGTGATCTACAACGATCCGCGCCGCTTCGGCTTCATGGATCTCGCGCGGCGTGAGTCGATTACCGAGCACGTCTTCTTCCGCGATCTCGGGGCTGAGCCGACGGGCAACGCACTCGACGCCGCCTATCTCGCCGCCCGCTTTGCCGGCAAGGCGCAGCCGCTGAAAGCCGCCCTTCTCGATCAGAAGACGATCGCCGGGCTCGGCAATATCTATGTCTGCGAGGCGCTTTGGCGCTCAGGCCTGTCGCCGAAAAGGGCGGCCGGCACGCTCGTCGACAAGCGTGGTCGCGCAAGGCAAGCCTTGTTCACGCTAACGGAGGCGATCCGCGCGGTGATCGCCGATGCGATCGTGGCCGGCGGCTCCTCCTTGAAGGATCACATCCGGGCTGACGGCAGCCTCGGCTATTTCCAGCACAGCTTCTCCGTCTACGATCGGGAAGGCGAGGCTTGCCGCACGCCCGGCTGTCGCGGTACGGTCGCCCGCATCGTTCAGGCGGGGCGCTCGACCTTTTATTGTCCGCGCTGCCAGAAATAGGGCGGCATGAGGAAGGATGCGTGCCGTTTGCCGGCGCATTTGCTCTCGCCTGATGGCAATAGAGTCGCAAGTGGAGGAGACGGGAATGAGTTACGAGACGCTGCTGGTCGAAACGCGCGGGCGCGTGGGCCTGATCACGCTCAATCGGCCGCAGGCGCTGAACGCCTTGAATTCGGTCCTGATGCGCGAACTCGACGCGGCTTTGAAGGCCTTCGATGCCGACAAGGCGGTGGGCGCGATCGTCATCACCGGCTCCGAGAAGGCCTTTGCCGCCGGCGCCGACATCAAGGAAATGCAGGCGCTCGATTTCGTCGACAGTTATCTCGGCGACTTCCTCGGCGGCTGGGAGCACGTGGCGGGCGCCCGCAAGCCGATGATCGCAGCCGTTTCCGGCTTCGCGCTCGGCGGCGGCTGCGAGCTCGCCATGATGTGCGACTTCATCATCGCGTCGGAAACGGCGAAGTTCGGTCAGCCGGAAATCACGCTCGGCGTCATGCCCGGCATGGGCGGGTCGCAGCGACTCATCCGCGCCGTCGGCAAGGCGAAGGCGATGGACCTCATCTTGACCGGCCGGATGATGGACGCGGCGGAGGCAGAGCGCTCGGGACTCGTTTCGCGTGTGGTGCCGCCGGAGAAGCTTTTGGACGAGGCGCTCGGCGCCGCCGAGAAGATCGCATCCTTCTCGCTGCCGGCGGCGATGATGGCCAAGGAGGCGGTCAATCGTGCCCTGGAGCTGACGCTTGCCGAAGGACTTCGCTTCGAGCGGCGGCTTTTCCAGTCGCTTTTTGCGACCGAGGACCAGAAGGAGGGAATGGCCGCCTTCGTCGCGAAGCGCAAAGCGGACTTCAAGCACAAGTGAGCAAGGCACCCGCGAGCGTGGGCGGGGCGCGGTTTTCGCAAATTGCGCGTTGACGCGAGGTCGGTTTCCCGCTATACGCCGCCCTCAGTTTGGAACGCCCTCACGCGAGGCTTTCCGATAATGCTCCCAAATTTGCTTGGATGACAGGTCGCAGTGACCCGGCACGGCGAAGGCGGAGTTCATGTCAGTTTTCGAAGAGAGGCATCCATGGCCAATACAACTTCGGCGAAAAAGGCGACCCGCAAGATCGCACGCCGTACCGCAGTGAACAAAGCTCGCCGTTCGCGTATCCGCAGCTTCGTCCGCAAGGTTGAAGAGGCGATCGCTTCCGGCGATCAGGCAGTCGCAGCCGAAGCGCTCAAGGCAGCACAGCCGGAACTGATGCGCGCCGCTACCAAGGGCGTGCTGCATGCCAACACGGCCTCGCGCAAGGTTTCCCGCCTCGCACAGCGCGTCAAGGCCCTTTCGGTCTAACCCGGCTAAACAAAAATCTGTTAACGAAAAGCCCGGCGTAAGTGCCGGGCTTTTCGGATTCATCGTCCCGGTTGCTTCGTGTTGCGGCGGTTGTGTCAATGCCGTGACAAAATTTATGGTGATGTATCAACAACTTGCGAGAGGTTGCACCCGAGGGGCCATCTCGCGGCGTGGATGGTTCCCGTCGAAAACGAGTCAAGAGAATTTTTTATTTTTTTCTTTTTCGCCAGCTAAGCAAGAACACAAAAAACAAAACCCTTGATTCGACAGGGATTCTTCAGGGACTCGGAAAGCGGCATGCAAAACGCGGCGCGAGAGTCAACTGGCAGCGTTTGAAGACGAGCAAAAATCGCGATTGATCTTGCCGAGCGATCCTGCCTAAATGGCTCCCACAGGGGACACGGATCATATCTGTACGAGGAAGTTTTGAGGTCATTTCAACGAGATGGCTTTGGGCTTTCCGTTTCCTGTGGCGGGGATCTCCACGTCGTTCAATCAGACAAGTCGAGATGATAAATCCGGGCGAGCCTTCGCTCCGGAACGAGGATCTTTCGTCTTGTGGTTGTCGGGGCGGGGCCTTCGTGGGTTTGTGTAAAGCGTCGGAGGATGAAGGAGACTGCGGCCGTCCGTTTCGTACGAGGGTGCGGACTGGCCGATGACGAGGAAAATGATTCCGCAAGGCTTGAAAGCAGCCGCACGGAATCGATAAGGCGAGGCGCGAGGGGACATCCGACCAAGCGAAGGCGGGCGGATGCGCGTAGCGCGCACCGCGACCGGGATATGAGGAGCCCGGTTTCGGTGCGACAGGGCGTTCGTCGGACGCGGCATGGCCTTTCAAGGCAGCCGTGGCAGGCGGGCATAAGAGATGAGGCCGGCAGCGATGACGGCATCGGAGAATGATATTTGGAAGGCGGCAACATGCAGATGAATTTGGCGACGGCACCTGAAGGATTTCAGGCCGGAAGCAATCAGTCTCAGGCGGCGGGGGAAAAACACGACATGCGGCATGACGCACTTTTTGAGCGGGTAAGTGCGCGTTTGAAAGCCCAGGTCGGTCCGGATGTCTTCGCAAGCTGGTTTGGACGCCTCAAGCTCCATTCTGTATCGAAGAGCGTCGTGCGCCTTTCGGTGCCGACGACCTTTCTCAAGTCCTGGATCAACAACCGTTATCTCGATCTGATCACCACGCTCTTCCAGCAGGAGGACGGCGAGATCCTGAAGGTGGAGATCCTCGTGCGCACCGCAACCCGCAGTCAGCGCCCGGCGGCCGCCCAGGAAGAGCCGCTGCCGGCGACCGTCGAAGCTCCGCCGGCGCCAACCCGCCGCCCCATGGCCGCGCAACCGATCGCCGCCGCCGCGGCGGCAACGATGGCGACGGTCCAGAAACCGGCGCAGGCGCCGCTTTTCGGCTCACCGCTCGACCAGCGCTACACCTTCGACAGCTTCGTCGAGGGCTCGTCGAACCGGGTGGCGCTCGCGGCAGCGCGCACGATCGCCGAGGCTGGTGCCGGGGCGGTGCGCTTCAATCCGCTCTTCATCCATTCGAGCGTAGGCCTCGGCAAGACGCATCTCCTGCAGGCGATCGCGCTTGCGGCGCTTCAGAGCGCGCGGTCACCGCGTGTCGTCTATCTGACGGCGGAGTATTTCATGTGGCGCTTCGCAACCGCGATCCGCGACAACGACGCGCTGTCGCTCAAGGAATCGCTGCGCAACATCGATCTGCTCGTCATCGACGACATGCAGTTCCTTCAGGGCAAGTCGATCCAGCACGAGTTCTGCCATCTGCTGAACATGCTGCTCGACTCCGCCAAGCAGGTCGTCGTCGCCGCCGACCGGGCTCCCTGGGAGCTGGAATCGCTCGACAGCCGCGTTCGCTCGCGCCTCCAGGGCGGTGTGGCGATCGAGATGGAAGGGCCCGACTATGAAATGCGTCTCGAGATGCTGAAGCGCCGGCTCGAAGCGGCGCGCCAGGACGACGCCTCGCTCGAGATTCCGCAGGAGATCCTGTGCCATGTCGCCCGTAACGTCACGGCAAGCGGCCGCGAGTTGGAGGGGGCCTTCAATCAGCTTCTCTTCCGCCGCTCCTTCGAGCCGCAGCTCTCGATCGAACGGGTCGACGAATTGCTCGGCCATCTCGTCAATGCCGGCGAGCCGCGCCGCGTCCGCATCGAGGACATTCAGCGCGTCGTCGCCAAGCATTACAACGTCTCGCGCCAGGAACTGGTCTCGAACCGGCGCACCCGCGTTATCGTCAAGCCGCGCCAGATTGCCATGTACCTGTCGAAGACGCTGACGCCGCGCTCCTTCCCGGAGATCGGCCGCCGCTTCGGCGGCCGCGATCACACGACCGTGCTCCACGCGGTGCGCAAGATCGAGGAGCTGATCGCCGCGGACACGAAGCTCAGTCACGAGATCGAGCTCCTGAAGCGTCTGATCAACGAATAGCGTGATCGGTAGGTAAGCAGAAGGTTACGAAGGCCCGGCTCCGCCGGGCTTTTTGTTGCGCAGGCGCTTGAGCGCGGCGCAAGCCTGGCTGCGGAGAAGGCCCGCCGCCGCTCGTCAATTTCAGACAAAGAGCGTCCAGGCATTTTTTTCGTCTCGCTTGTCGGCTATCACTTGCTCCATTCGTCTTCAGACCAGAGCGGAGAGTTCCCAATGCTTTATGCGGTGCTTTGCTACAACGATGAAAGCGTCACCAGTGCCTGGAGCAAGGAGGAGGACGACAAGGTCATGCGTGATCTTACTGCCGTCCAACGCAAATACGTCGAAGCCGGCAAGCTCGGTCCGGTGGCGCGCCTCCTGCCGACGACCGCAGCGACGACACTGCGCCACGGTGCCGGCGAGACGATCGTGATCGACGGGCCCTTCGCCGAAACCAAGGAGCAACTGCTCGGCTTCTATCTGATCGATTGCGGATCGCTCGACGAGGCCCTCGACTTCGCCCGCGAGCTGAGCATCGCCAATCCGAGCGCGGGCTCTTATGAAATCCGCCCCCTCGCTCTTTATAAACCCGGTGAGTTTCCCTCATGACCGAGACAGCCTGGATCGATCTCGCCCTGGTTTCAGCGCGGCCGCAGGCAATGGGCGCGCTTCTGCGCTATTTCCGCAATCTCGACCAGGCCGAGGAAGCTTTCCAGGAGGCCTGCATCCGGGCATTGAAGACCTGGCCGCGTACAGGGCCGCCGCGCGATGCGGCCGCATGGCTGATCTTCGTCGGTCGCAACAGCGGCATCGACCAGGTGCGCCGCCGATCGCGCGAGACCGCACTGCCTCCGGAGGAGCTGCTCTCGGATCTCGAGGACAGGGAAGGCGAGCTCGCCGACCGCCTCGACGGGTCGCATTATCGCGACGACATCCTGCGGCTGCTCTTCGTCTGCAGCAATCCGGCCTTGCCGGCAACTCAGCAGATCGCTCTCGCGCTCCGGATCGTTTCGGGCCTTTCCGTCAGGCAGATCGCCCGCGCCTTTCTCGTGAGCGAAGCCGCGATGGAACAGCGCATCACCCGCGCCAAGGCGCGGGTCGCGGCCGCCGGCATTCCGTTCGAGACGCCCGATGCCGCCGATCGCGCCGAGCGGCTCGCGGCTGTCGCGACCATGATCTATCTCGTCTTCAATGAGGGCTATTCGGCGATGAACGGGCCGGAGGGCGTCTCCGCCGATCTTTGCGACGAGGCGATCCGGCTCTCCCGGCTGCTGCTGCGGCTGTTTCCGGCGGAGCCCGAGATCATGGGCCTGACGGCGCTGCTTCTCCTCCAGCATTCGCGCGCCCGAGCCCGCTTCGACGCCGACGGCGCCATCGTCCTACTCGATGATCAGGACCGGAGATTGTGGAGTCGGCCGAAGATCACCGAGGCGCTGGCGATGATCGACAAGGCGATGCGTCATCGCCGCCCCGGTCCCTATCAGATTCAAGCGGCTATCGCCGCGTTGCACGCGCGCGCCAAGAGCCCCGAAGAGACGGACTGGCAGGAGATCGACCTGCTTTACCGGGCGCTCGAGCGCCTCCAGCCCTCGCCCGTCGTGACGCTCAATCGCGCCGTCGCCGTATCGAAGCGCGAGGGGCCTGAGGCGGCGCTCGCGCTCGTCGAGCCGCTTGGCGACAGGCTCTCCGGCTATTTCTACTATCACGGCCTGCGTGGCGCACTGCTCAAGCAGATAGGGCGAAGGAGCGAAGCGCGCGTCGCCTTCGATCGGGCGATCGCTTTGGCGACCAATGCGGCGGAGGCCGCCTATATTCGCATGCAGCTCGACCGTCTGGATGGCGAAGCGGCTCCGGCGGTTGTCGCAGAAGAAGAACAATAAAAAACTTCCGGCGGCTGTCGGCAACCGGCCTCCTCCTTCGTCCTTGGGTCGAAACCATATGGAGGAATTCGAAAATGACTGCAGCGACTGACACCAAGCCCGGCGGCGAACGCGAACTGGTTCTGACCCGCCTGATCGATGCCCCGCGCGAAAAGGTCTATCGCGCCTTCACCGATCCCGAACTCCTGAAGCAATGGTTCGCGCCCTTGCCGTGGACGATCACGGAAGCCGAGCTCGATGTCAGGCCGGGCGGCACCAACCGTTTCGTCATGCGCTCGCCGGAGGGCGAGCTCTATCCCAATCAGGGCGTCTATCTCGAGGTTGTGCCGAACGAGAAAATCGTCGTCACCGATGCCTATACCGAAGCCTGGAAGCCGTCGGAGAAGCCGTTCATGACGGCCGTCATGACCTTCGACGATGAGGGCGGCAAGACCCGCTACACTGCCCGGGCTCTGCACTGGAGCGTCGAGGACCGGGAAGCGCATGAGAAAATGGGATTCCATGAGGGCTGGGGCCAGTGCGCCGATCAGCTTGCGGCCCTTGTCGCAAAACTCTGAGAGGAGGATCGATCATGTCCGGTACCGAAAGCAGGACTGCAGCCGTGGCAGAGATCAAGGCGGTAATCGAAGATTGGGCTGAAGCCATTCGCCGGAAGGATGCTTCCCGTGTCCTCGCCCATGGGACGGAGGATTCGGTCATCTTTTCGCTTGCGCCGCCCCTGAAGGCGTCGGACTCGGATCCCGATGGCCTCGAACAATGGTTTTCGACGTGGAAGGGACCGCTCGGCTTCACGTTTCAGGACCTCGACATATCCGCAAGCGGCAACGTCGCTTTCGTGACGGCATTGGCGCATCTGTCCGGCGAGAAGCACGACGGGCAGAAGCCGGCACTCTGGTACCGTCTGACCTTGGGCTTGAAGCGCACCGACAGGGGATGGAAGATCGCCCATCAGCACGAATCCGTTCCCTTCTACATGGATGGAAGCCTCAAGGCGGCCGTCGATCTCGACCCGAAGTCCGAAGTCGACTGGCAGGCGCCCTCGCATCCGCCGATGGCCGGCGTCGTCGCCTATCTCAACGTGCAGGACGCGAATGCCACCGCGGAATTCTACCGCCGCGCCTTCGGCGCCAAGGAGGAGGACCGCAAATATGCCGAGGACGGCAAGCGGCTCATCCATTGCCATCTGACAATCAATGGCGGCGCGCTGATGCTCAACGACCCCTTCCCGGAATTCGGCTATCCTTGGAAGCCGCCGGAAGGCTTTGTGCTGCACCTCATCGTCGACGATGCCGACTTCTGGTGGAAGCGCGCGGTGGAGGCGGGGGCGCAAGTGACGATGCCGCTCGAAATCGCCTTCTGGGGCGACTATTACGGCCAGCTCCGAGATCCCTTCGGTATCACCTGGGGGATCGTCGCGCCGGTGAAGAAGAACGATTGAAGAAGAAGAGATCTCAGCAGGCGAGGTCGGCCACCACCGCGTCGAGGATCAGCATGCCGGCGGGCGTGCAGCGCAGCCGCGAATTGCCGATGCGTTCGACGAAGCCATGCTCGATCAGGAACTCTTCCCGGGCGGGATCGGGATCGCGGCCCGACAGGCTCTGCCAGCGGGCCAGGTCCACGCCCTCCCGAAGCCTGAGGCCCATCAGCAGGAGCTCGTCGGCCTGCGCCTCGCGGTCGAGCAATTCCCGCTCGACGATGCCGTCGCCGCGCTCCTCGACGAGACTGAGCCATGTCTCGGGATTGCGTTCCGTTGCAGTCGCGACCTTGGAGCCGCCGATCGTGAGCCGCCCATGCGCGCCGGGGCCGATTCCCGCATAGTCGCCATAGCGCCAATAGGTAAGATTGTGCCGGCTTTCCGCCCCCGACCGCGCGTGGTTCGAGACCTCATAGGCCGGCATGCCGATCGCCGCGGTGATCTCCTGCGTCGCCTCATAGAGCAGAGCCGACTGCTCGCCGTCCGGCACAATCAGCTTGCCGGCCTTGTGCAGCCCGTAGAAGGGCGTGCCTTCCTCGATCGTGAGCTGGTAGAGCGACAGATGGTCGACGGCGTAGGAAACCGCTTCCTTTAGCTCGCGCTCCCAGTCCTCCACAGTCTGCTTCGGCCGAGCATAGATCAGGTCGAAAGACATGCGCGGAAAAATCTCGCGCGCCAGCCTGACGGCCTTCAGCGCGTCCTCGACATCGTGCAACCGGCCGAGAAATTTGAGGTCGCGGTCGTTCAGCGCCTGGACGCCGAGCGAGACGCGATTGACGCCGGCCGCCCGATAGCCGCGGAAGCGCGTCGCCTCCACGCTCGACGGGTTGGCCTCCATGGTGATCTCGATACCGCCCGGCACATGCCATTGCCGGGCTATGCCATCGAGGATCGCTTCCACCGTCTGTGGCTCCATCAGCGACGGCGTGCCGCCGCCCATGAATATGCTGGTCACGGTTCTCTGGCCGGAAAGCGCGCGCACCGCGGCCATCTCTTTCAGGAACGCCGCGACGAAGCGCGGCTGGTCCACCGGCTGGTGGCGCACATGGCTGTTGAAGTCGCAATAGGGGCATTTGGCCGCGCAGAACGGCCAATGCACATAGACTCCGAAGCCGGGATCCATGCCGTCACCGATCACCGAAAGCGGGGCCGTCTGCAAGATCATCGTTTTCTCACGCGCCGAGGCAGGTCTCGGCGAACAGCTTGAAGGCGCGAGCGCGGTGCGAGAGCGCTTTCGCGTCGCCCGGCTTCCAGCCGTGCTTTTCTTCCGCGCTCATTTCACCGAATGTGGTCTTATAGCCCTTGGGCTGGAAGACCGGATCATAGCCGAAACCGCTCGTTCCACGCGGCGGCCAGACCACGTGGCCTTCGACCTCGCCGCGAAAAAGCTCCACATGGCCGTCTGGCCAGGCGAGGCAGAGCACGGAAACGAAGCGCGCGGCGCGGCTTTCGGGCGTTGTAGCTCCCTTCTCGCGCAAGGCCTTCTCGACCTTCTCCATCGCCATGGCGAAGTCCCGGCTGCCGTCCTCGCGCTCGGCCCAATTGGCCGTGTAGACGCCAGGAGCGCCATCGAGCGCGTCGACGGCAAGACCGGAGTCATCCGATAGCGCCGGCAGGCCGGAGGCCCTCGCCGAGGCGAGGGCCTTGATCCTGGCGTTTTCCTCGAAGGTCGTACCGGTCTCGTCCGGCTCGACAAAGTTGAGGTCGGCCGCCGACTTTGCCTCGAAGCCGAGCGGGCCGATGAGATCGCGGATCTCCCGGATCTTGCCGGCATTGTGGCTCGCGACTACGAGCGTCTTATCAACCAGTTTGCGCATGCTGTTCCGTTCCGTTCAAGCGCATTCAGTCTTTGGCCCAGAGGCCTGGTTCCGCGCATTCGAGGCTGTTCCCGGCCGGATCGCGGAAGTAGAAGGAGCGGGCACCGTTCGGCCAGCGGATATCCGCCTCGATCGAAATGCCGGCGCCCTCCAGTTTCGCCTTCCAGCCGTCGAGCGCCTCCGCCGCGACGCGGAAGCACATGTGCCCGTTGCCTTTCGTGCCGTGCGGCGGCACCGGTAGGGCACCGACCGGCGGGGGCTTCACCGTTTCGTGGGGGTTGAAGATCAGAAGCACGCCCTCGCCGCAACGAAAGAAGACATGCCGGTTGCCCGCGCGCGTGATCCGCTCCAGACCGAGCACGCCACCATAGAAAGCCTCGGCACAGTCGAGATCGTCTGCGTAAAGCGCGGTTTCCAGAATGCCTTCGAATGCCGGGGCCAAGTCCGCTCCTTTTGTGCGCGTCTGTGCGGGAAACCCCGCGGAAACTCAACCGGCGATCGCCTGCCTCTGCAGCTCGATCAGCTCGGCGATGCCGTTCTTTGCAAGCTGCATCAGGTTTGCGAATTCTTCCTCGGTGAAGGGCTGGCCTTCTGCCGTTCCCTGGATTTCCACGAGCCCGCCGCTGCCGGTCATGACGAAATTGGCATCGGTTTCGGCAGCCGAGTCTTCGAGATAATCGAGATCGAGCACCGGCTGACTGGCGAAGATGCCACAGGAAACAGCGGCGACATGATCCTTCAGCACCCGCTCCACCTTGATCATGTTGCGCGCTTCCATCCATTTCAGGCAATCGTGAAGGGCGACCCAGGCGCCGGTAATCGAGGCGGTACGGGTGCCGCCGTCCGCCTGGATCACGTCGCAGTCGATCGAAATCTGGCGCTCGCCGAGCGCCGGCAGATCGACGACGGCGCGCAGCGACCGTCCGATCAGCCGCTGGATCTCCTGTGTGCGGCCGCTTTGCTTGCCGGCCGCCGCCTCGCGCTTCATGCGCTCGCCGGTTGCACGCGGCAGCATGCCGTATTCCGCGGTGATCCATCCTTTGCCGCCATTGCGCAGCCAGGCGGGAACCTTCTCTTCGAGGCTCGCCGTGCACAAGACATGCGTGTCGCCGAAGCGCACGAGGCAAGAGCCCTCCGCGTGCTTGGAGAAATTGCGCTCGAACGACACCTTGCGCATTTGGTCGGTTTTTCTGCCGGATGGCCGCATCTTCAACTCCTATCGTCTCTGCTGAGCCTTCTAGAGCGTTTCCCGGCGAAATGGAAACAATTCTGTTGGCTCAAACGGATATCAGGGCGGGAGGGTTTTTTCCCTTTTGCCATAGCCGGTGCGGATTACTATATTCTGCGGCATGGGTATGGTCGTTCGCATGGAGTGACATGGTACTGCGCAACCCGGAAACCAAGGGGATCGCATCGACGCTGGACGAGCGCTCCGGCGAGATCTTCCGCCGCATCGTCGAGAGCTATCTGGAAAGCGGCGAGCCGCTCGGCTCGCGCAACCTTTCGCGGCTCCTGCCGATGTCGCTGTCGCCCGCCTCAGTGCGCAACGTGATGAGCGATCTCGAGGATCTGGGCCTCATCTATTCGCCCCATGTCAGTGCCGGCCGACTTCCGACGCAAACGGGCCTGCGCTTCTTCGTCGACGCTTTCATGCAGGTCGGCAACCTCTCCGCCGAGGAGCGTGCCTCGATCGAGCGGCAGGTGCGCCCGGGAAATCGGAACCAACCGGTCGAAAACCTTCTTGCGGAGGCGAGCCAGATGCTGTCCGGCATGTCCCGCGGCGCCGGTCTCGTCATCACCAGCAAGAGCGATCCCGTCCTCAAGCACGTCGAGTTCATCCGCCTGGCGCCGACCAAGGCGCTCGCCGTCCTCGTCGGCGATCATGACCAGGTGGAGAACCGCATCATCGAGCTGCCCGCCGGGATCACCAGTGCACAGCTCACGGAAGCCGCCAATTTCGTCAACGCTCATCTTGCCGGGCAGACGATCGCCGAACTGCGCACGCAGTTGGAAAAGGTCAAGGAGACGGTCCGCGGCGAACTCGACGCCCTGTCGCAGGATCTGGTCGAGCGCGGGCTGGCTATCTGGTCCGGCAGCGAGGGCGACGGCCAGCCGGCGCGGCTCATTGTACGCGGCCGCGCCAATTTGCTCGAAGGATTGGAAGGGACGGAGGACATCGAACGGCTGCGCATGTTGTTCGACGACCTCGAGAAGAAGGACAGCCTGATCGAGCTCCTCAATCTTGCGGAGAGCGGCCCGGGTGTGCGTATCTTCATCGGCTCCGAAAACAAGCTGTTTTCGCTCTCCGGGTCGTCGCTGATCGTCGCGCCCTACCGCGACGAGGACGACCGCATCGTCGGCGCCGTCGGTGTCATCGGCCCGACGCGGCTCAATTATTCCCGCATCGTTCCCATGGTGGATTACACCGCGCAGCTCATGTCGCGGCTGTCGCGCTAATGCATGTCGCCCAAAAGTGTGGAGCGGTTTTGGGATAACGACATGCATGGAATTTACTCAGGTAGCGCGGCCCGCCGTTTTCCTCGCTTCAGACAATCCTTTCGGCCGATGAACCGATGGACCCTTGATTTTTCGGGCTCAAACCTCGATATCGGCTTCAAATCCAGGCAGCAGAACGTTCAAGCAAAGCGACTTCCGCTGGTTTGATGATGCCGAACACACCAAGGAAAACACATTCGGAGAACGTCATGACCGACGAAACGAACAAGAACGGACCTGAGGCCGCGGCGCCGGAAGAAAATCAAAAGGCTGCCGCGCCGGAGGCGGCGGAACAGACGGAAGCCGACGCTTCCACGGCCGCGCCAGACCCGCTGGAGCTCGCCAAGGCGGAAAACGCGGAGCTGCGTGACAAATATCTTCGCCTCGCCGCCGAGATGGACAATCTACGCCGGCGCACCGAGCGTGAAGTGAAGGATGCAAAGTCCTATTCCGTCGCCGGTTTCGCGCGCGACATGCTGGCGGTCTCCGATAATCTACGCCGCGCGCTGGAGGCCATTCCGGCCGAGGCGAGGGAATCCGGCGATGCCGGCCTTACTGCGCTGATCGAAGGCGTCGAGATGACCGAACGCTCGATGCTCGCAGCGCTCGAACGCCATGGCGTGAAGAAGCTGGAGCCGACCGGCCAGAAGTTCGATCCGAATTTCCATCAGGCGATGTTCGAGGTTCCCAACACCGAGGTTCCGAACAACACGGTCGTGCAGGTCGTCCAGGCCGGCTACACGATCGGCGAGCGGGTCCTGCGCCCGGCAATGGTCGGCGTCGCCAAGGGCGGCCCGAAGGTCGCTGCTGCCGAGAACGAGTCGCCGGCCGCCTGATCGCGGATGGCTTGATCACGTCGAAGCTCCGCGCGTTCTTGTGAATGCGCGGAGCTTGCTGTTTTGTGCGGAATTAGACGGTGCGTCGAATGTTCGTCGTCCCATTCTAAGCTGCTTTTTGATCGCCCGTGCACCTCACGTCATCGTCATCCTCGGGGCTTGACCCGAGGATCCATTCACGAGGAGCAGGGAAATTCGAAGGCATGGCCAGCCACCCCAGAATACGCGACCTGGTGCTCGCATATCGCGGGGGGGGTGCATGCGTGCGGCGTGGATCCTCGGGTCAAGCCCGAGGATGACGACACTTTCCTGGAATCGCCTTAGAGAATGCGGCAGGCCGGTGAGCCACTCTCACCATTCTCTTCACCGCGAGCTACCCAAACAGCTGCCGGAGGTGGTCGTTTAGAAACCGGCCTTCCGGATCGACTTTGGCTCTCAGCGCGCGAAAGTCCCCCGAGCGCGGGTAAAGCGCCGCCACGTCCTCTGCGCCGAGGAAGTGCAGTTTGCCCCAGTGCGGGCGCGAGCCGTATTGCCTGAGGATCGTGTCGACGTCCTTCAGATATTCCCAGTAGTCGGTACCCGGCTCGCCGGAGACGGAGAGGGTTATCGAGTCCTGCTTGTAAAAAGGGCTGATCCAACCGGAGTCGCCGGCGGTGAAGCGGTATTCGATCGGATAGATGCAGGTCGGATGCTTATCGAGCATGAGCCTGCGCACCGCCTTGACGGCTTCCTTTCCGTGGGCGACCGGCACGGCATATTCCAATTCGTGGAAGTTGGGCACGTATTCGATCGGATAGATTTCCGACGAATAGGCGATCCTTTCGAAGGCACTTTCCATCGGCGGCCGGTCGGTGATGTCGATCACCTTCATTTCGCAGACATCGGCGGTCTTCTCCGTCGTCGAGACAGAGGATGTATCCGGAAGGCAGTAGCAATGGCGGCTTTCGGGAACGGGGCACCAGAAGAAGCCGAAATGCCGGTGCCTGGCCGCAAGCTCATCGTGCTGTTCCATGCATTCGTCGAAATCGCAGCGCCACAGCTTTTCATAGAGGTTATAGCTGTCCATCACCTGAAGCGTGATTTCCGAGATGACGCCTAGCATGCCAACGGAGACCCGCGCGGCCTCCAGCAGATCCGGCGTCGTCTCGTCGACGACCAGAATCGAGCCGTCGGGCTGGACGAGACGCATGCCGACGATCTGCGAGGCCATGTTGCCAAGCGCCGCGCCGGTTCCGTGCGTGCCGGTGGTGAGCGCGCCGGCAAGCGCCTGGCTGTCGATGTCACCCTGGTTGATCAGCGACAGGCCGTTCGCCTTCAGCGCCTTGCCGAGCCGGTTGATGGTCGTCCCGGCCTTGACCGAAACCCGTTTGCGCGCCTCATCGATCTTGACCACGCCCTGCATGCTTGAAAGCGTCAGCATGAGGCCGCTCGTCAGGGCGATGGGGGTGAAGGAATGACCGGACCCGGCGCAGCGCACGTTGAGCCCGGCGCTCGTTGCCTCTCGCACCATCTCGGCGAGGATGGCTTCGCTCTCCGGCGCGCCCCTGTGACGGACGATACACGATTGGTTTCCGACCCAGTTTCGCCAGTGGCCGCCCGCTTGCAGCATTCTTGTCTCCCCTCAGACCGCAGTGAAGCAATTGTCGACGAAAAGATGCGTGCCGCTGATGAAGCTCGCCTCGTCGCTCGCCAGGAACAATGCGGCATGGGCGACCTCCTTCGGGTCACACATCCGCCCCTGCTGGGCGGCGATCGCCGCCTCCGAAACATCGACGCCGTATTTCGTCAGGCCCGCGATTTCGCGCTTGCCATGGTCGGTCGCGATGAAGCCCGGGCAGACGGCGTTACAGCGAATGCCGCGGTCGCGGAACTCGACGGCGATCGCGCGGGCGAACATGTGGCAGGCGCCCTTGGTCGTGTCGTAGAGCACTTCCATGGGTGTCGCGGCGACCGCGGAGATCGAGGAGGTGCAGATGATGCTGCCGCCGCCCGCCTGAAGCATGCCGGGAAGCACCGCCTTGGTCATCAGGAACATGCTCTTTACGTTCACCGCCATCAGCCGGTCCCATTCCTCCTCCTCGGTTTCGAGGAAGGGGCAGACGGCGAGAATCCCCGCGTGGTTGAAGAGCACCGTTATCGGCCCGAAGGCACGCTCGACAGTTTGGACGGCGGTGGTGACCTCGGTCGAAACCGAGACGTCCGCGGCCGCAAAGACCGCCTCTCCGCCTTGGGCGCGAATGGCGGCGGCGACCTCTTCGCCCTTGCTCTTCGGCAGGTCGACGATGCCGACCTTGGCGCCCTCGCGGGCGAAGAGTTGGGAGGCCGCGAGCCCACAGCCACCCGCACCGCCGCTGATCAACGCAACCTTCCCCGAAAGCCTGCCCGTCATCGCCTCACTCCTTCCGCGTCCCGCTCTCCCCGAAAGGTTTGACGGGCGGCCACGTTGCACGTCGGAATTATTATTGACGAAGGGAGGCCTGTCGAGATCCCATAGGAGATACGGGTCGGCGCCACCCGCGCCTCCCTCCCGAGGCGCAAAAATGGCTGCGGCAGGCATCAATTCGGTACTGGCAAGAGAATTGACGGCTCGGCATTTCCCGGTCAGAACGCGCTGTTCCACCCGTTCATCGATCGTCTCGACCGTCGCCAGCTTTACTGACGGCGCCGCAATCTATCCGAGGTAGGCGTTCAGGCGGCGTGGGAGGTGGCGTCGTCGTTAAGGAGCGTGTAGATCGCGCTCGCAGAATCGCTCGCCCGGATCCGCGTTACCATGTCGTGGTCACGCAGCACGCGCGCGATGCGTGACAGGGCCTTCAGGTGGTCGGCGCCGGCGCCTTCCGGAGCCAGTAGAAGGAAGACGAGGTCAACCGGCTGATCGTCGAGCGCCTCGAAATCGACCGGCGTATCGAGCCGCGCGAAAATTCCGACGATCGATGGAAGCTTGCCCAGCTTGCCGTGCGGGATGGCGATGCCGTTGCCCACACCGGTCGACCCGAGCCGCTCCCGCTGCAGGATGACGTCGAAGATTTCCCGCTCCGGCAGACCGGTGAGTTTCGCTGCTTTTGCCGCCAGTTCCTGTAGGAGTTGCTTTTTCGAGTTGGCCCTCATGGCCGGGATGATCGCATTTTGATGCAGCAAGCCTGCCAATGCCATTCTTTTATCCTCGTTCGCCGGTTAGAGCCTGATAATCTCAGCACAAATGTGTCGTGCTGGCTCTACCCATCTTTGTCTGGGCGGGTCTGATGCACAGAAAAGTCAAACTTTTCCGCCTTCCCACCGATCGGAGCGCGGGGAAGTCCGGGTATGCCGGCCTTCCCCTCGTGCCACTCATGCCTTGATATTGGCGGCGTCGATCCAGCCAATATTTCCATCGTTGCGCCGATAGACGATGTTCAGGTCTTCCTTGCCGGGGCTACGAAACATCAGCACCGGCTCGTCCGTCATGTCCAAAGCCATGACGGCGTTGGCGACGGACATCGTTCGCAACTGTTTCGTGGTTTCGGCGACGATTGTCGGCGCGTAATCCTCGGGAACTTCCTCGTCCTCGAAGGGAACGGAGTCCATCACCCGATAGGCCACTTCGGCGGTATTCTGACCATTGCCGTTGTGATGGTCCTTGAGCTTGCGCTTATAGCGCCGGAGCCGCTTCTCAATTCGGTCCGCAGCCGTATCGAAGGCCGCCTGCGGTTCGTTCGCTTGGCCATTCGCCTGCAAGACGACGCCCGTATCGAGATGAAGCTTGCAGTCGGCGCTGAAGCGCGAGCCCGACTTTTCCACAGTGACCTGGCTTGAATATCCTCCGTCGAAATATTTGGTTACGGCCTGTCGGATCTGCTCGCCGATGCGCGAGCGAAACGAATCGCCGATTTCCATATGTTTACCGGATACACGCACACTCATGGAGTTTCCTCTCTCGTTCGTGACTTGCGTATCCAGTCTATTCCAAGCGCTTCCGTCATCCAAGCTTTTCAGCAAGGCCGCGCGGAAGCATCGCCGGAGCGGAGTTGTCGACCTCCGGAAATTGCGGCGGGCTCATATCCGCTGTGTCGCAGAGAGTCAATCGCGGGCCGCGAAAATAAACGGTTGTGGGGTCTGTGGGGTTCCACATTGCGGTCGCAAATCTGAGCTGGCTCGGCCTTACCCTATCCCCAAGACAGGCACAGATCGGGAGGCGCAGCGAGCCTCCTTCGCGTTGCCCGCGGCGAAAAGATGGCCGGCAGGCGGCATGGAGGCAAAGCTGCCCCCTTTGCCGATCAGAAGCCGGCAGCCTTGGCGAGTGCGCGCTTCTCGCGGCGGCGCTGGACCGAGGAGGGGATATTCATTGCCTCACGATATTTGGCGACGGTGCGCCGTGCAATGTCGACGCCGGCCTGCTTGAGAATATCGACGATGTCGTCGTCGGACAGCACCGCGTCGACGCGTTCCTGACTGATCATCGTGCGGATGCGATGACGGACGGACTCGGCCGAATGGGCGTCGCCGTTTTCCGCCGAGCCGATCGAGACCGTGAAGAAGTACTTCAACTCGAAAAGCCCACGCGGGGTCAGCATGTATTTGTTGGAGGTGACGCGGCTCACCGTCGATTCATGCATCTTGATCGCATCGGCAATGATCCTGAGGTTCAGCGGCCGCAAATGGTCGACGCCGTGGAGGAGAAAAGCGTCCTGCTGTCTGACGATTTCGCTCGCCACCTTCATGATCGTCTTGGCGCGCTGGTCGAGGCTGCGCGTCAGCCAGTTTGCATTCTGCAGGCACTCGCTGAGGAAGGCCTGATCGCTGCTGCTCTTCTGGCTGCTGCGCGATATCTCGGCGAAATAGTCGTGATTGACGAGAACCCGGGGCAGCGCGTCGGGATTGAGCTCGACCAGCCAGCCGCCGTCGGGCGCGGCGCGCACGACAACGTCCGGGATGATCGCCTCGGTAACGCCCGTTTCGAAGCTGGTGCCGGGTTTCGGATCGAGCTTGCGGATCTCCGCGAGCATTTCGACGAGATCTTCCTCGTCGACGCCGCAGATCTTCTTGAGACTTGCGAAGTCGCGGCGCGCGAGCAGCTCGAGATTGGCGACGAGCGCCTCCATCGCCGGATCGAGCCGATCGCGGGCGCGCAGTTGAATGGCGAGGCATTCGCCGAGCGAGCGCGCGAAGACGCCCGGCGGATCGAACTGCTGCAGGACCAGGAGCACGCGCATCACGTCCTCGCTTGTCGTCCCGAGCCTTGCCGCCGTCTCCTCAAGATCGGCATGCAGATAGCCGGCGTCGTCGAGCTGGTCGATGAGATGCTGAGCTATCAAACGGTCGGCGTGCGCATGGAAGGCGAAGGGAAGCTGCTCGACGAGCGCTTCCGTGAGGGTCTTCCGGCAGGCGACGAAATCGTCGAGATCGTATCCCTCGCCGTGGTCGCCGTCTCCGGCTCCCGGCATCGATTTCCATTGGCCGAGCAATTCGGGGGCATCGGCCCGCTGCGGCGTCGTGTCGTCCTGAAAGACGTTGGCGAAGTCGGCATCGAGCCCTTCGCTCAGCCTCTCGCCTGGACCCGAGATGGCATTGTCGTAAAGGTCGCCTTGGCCGGCGGGCTCGTCGAAGCCGCTCTCCACCGAAGGCGGGCCCAGGTCCTCGCCGCCGGCGCGCTCCGACGCGACCATCATTTCGTCGCCGGACTGAAGCTCGAGCAGCGGGTTCTTCTCGACTTCCTGCGCGATGAATTGGGTAAGCTCCAAATGAGTCATCTGAAGCAGCTGGATCGACTGCATCAGTTGCGGCGTCATGACCAGCGACTGTGACTGTCGCAAATGAAGGCTGGCAGACAAGGCCATGCTGACGTTGAAGCTCCCGTCAAATCTCCTTGGCCATGTCTTCCGTTGGACAGGCCATTATTAATTGGCCCAAAAATTGCTTATTACTGAGATTTGGTCAAGCGCAGACGGCAGCAGAGACGCCGATTCAGCCGCCGGTCGCATCTTCTGTGCATGCACGTCGTCGTCGTGAAGGCGGTCTGACGGCGATTCGAATGAACGGCAAGGGGGCGGAAGGCCGAACACCCTTCTGCTTAAGCTACAGGCTGAAGTTATCGCCGAGATAGAGCCTGCGCACATCCGGATTGGTGACGATGTCGTTGGCGCGTCCATGCGTCAGCACTTCACCGGCATGGATGATATAGGCGCGGTCGATCAGCCCCAGCGTCTCACGCACATTGTGGTCGGTGATGAGGACGCCGATGCCGCGCGAGGTCAGGTGGCGAACGAGAGCCTGGATGTCCGCGACCGAGATCGGGTCGACCCCCGCAAAAGGCTCGTCGAGCAGCATGAAGGTCGGATCGGTCGCGAGAGCCCGGGCGATCTCCAGGCGTCGCCTCTCGCCGCCGGAAAGCGCTATGGCCGGGGATTTGCGCAGGTGCGTGATCGAAAATTCGCCAAGCAGGTCGTTGAGCTTGCTCTCGCGGCGCTCGATGTTCTTGTCGTGCACCTCGAGAACGGCGCGGATATTCTCCTCGACCGTCAGCCCGCGGAAGATCGAGGCCTCCTGCGGCAGGTAGCCGACGCCGAGGCGCGCCCGGCGGTACATCGGCATCGTCGTAACATCATTGCCGTTGATCTCGATCGAGCCCTCGTCAACCGGCACCAGGCCGGTGATCATGTAGAAGCAGGTCGTCTTGCCGGCGCCGTTCGGGCCGAGCAGGCCGACGGCCTCGCCGCGCCGCACGACGAGCGAGACACCGTTCACGACACGGCGCGAACGGTACGTTTTCGTTAGTCCGCGGGCGATCAGCGTGCCGTCATAGCGCGCCTTGTCGACCGTGCGGACAGGGGCCGCCGCCGCCGACGGTTTCTTGACCCGTTTGCGTTTGTGAAGAAAGGGTAGCTGCACGAGCGGATCTTGTGTCAATTCTGCTGCTGCTTGCGGGACTGCGGGTCGAGTTGGATCTGCACGCGGCCGCCACAGGCCTCGAGTTGTGCTTCGCCCGTGTCCATCTGCACGTTCAACTGGCAGCCGACGAAGACGTTCTTGCCCTCGGAAAGGACCACCTTCTGACCCTTGAGCACGATCGTCTGGTCGGTCAGGTTGACAAGGCCGCTGTCGCCCGTCGCCTGCTGCGTGCCGGAGCTCAGGAACACCTTGTTGCTGACCTCGATCCGATCGATGTCGGCATTGCCGCTGGTGACCGAGCCGCCGCCCGCCTTGTAGAAGACGGTCATGTTGCCGGCCTGAAGCGTCGTCGTGCCCTGCACAACTTTCACGTTGCCGGTAAAGATCGCCTTGCTTTCCGGATCCTTGATCTCGAGCTTGTCGCTTTCGATTTGGATCGGCTTGTCGTTCGAGAGCTGGATCCCCTGCATGCGGCTGGACGTGGCCTGCGCCGAAGCGGTCGAAGCAATCAACAAAGCGCCAATTCCGGCAGCGGCCAGAGCGGCGGAAATTCTAAAAAAAACGGCAGGTTTGACCGACATGGCTGCACCGGGTCCTGTTATTTTGCGTTCTTGCGTATGGCGGTGGGTTCGATATTGACCCTTACCATGCCTTCGAATGTTACAATACGTCCCTTATCTGTCATTCGCAGCTTCTGCGCAACGATCGATCCGCCCTTCATGCTGATGGCAATCGGCTTTTTCGTTTCCATTTCGCCGGCATTGATATCCAGATAGGCCGACTGGAAGTCGGCATTGACGCCATTATTCATGGAAATAGTGAACGGGGCGTTCATGTCGAGCGTGTTGGCGCCGCGATCGTAGATGCCGCTTGCCGCATCCACGGTCGCGATCAGCGTATCGTTGACCGGCATCTCGGCATGTATCGTCTCGAGCGTGATGATGTTCGGATTGGCGATATCCTGGAGCGCGCGCTCCGCCTTCATCGAATAGCTGATATCCTGCCTGTTGCGGCCGGAGATCGCCGGCTTCTGCATCACGATCTTGCCGTTCTCGATCGTCGCCGTTTCGAGCTGCAAATCTTCGGGAAGGAAGGCACGCACGAAGGAAACCGCCGCGAAGATCAGCGCGATCGCGCCAGCCGCCACCGGCAGGATGACTTTCAGGCGCTTGACACGCGCCGAGTGCCGCGCGGCCGAAGCGTAGGCATCGGCGGAGCTCGTGCCATAGTCGGTAAAGATCCCGGGGGATCGCGCTTCGTTCAGCATGCGGGGCCTGTCAGTTTCGTTGGGGCTTCGCGAATCCGAAGGATCCGCATTTACATACACTGGCGTAAGTCACGGCGAATATGGTTATTTTGTTGCCGCCCGACAATGGAGCGGCAAAACTTTGCATGACGGCGGATGGTACCGGCTTCGGCGTGAGCCGCCGCCACGCGCGACTATCTACTGCATGCTTCCTCAAAGTGCTACGGCGAGCCTTCTGCCTCCGAAAGGACGCATGGTGCTGTTGGTAGGGCTAGCTTGCCGCAGCTCGCGCAGATAGCATGTTTCCCGGGAAACTGACAGGACCGGAACCAAAAAATCGGGAGAAGCTGATGGACGAACTCGCCATTGTCGACCGTCGCAACTTGCGCAGAAAGCTGAGCTTCTGGCGCTGGGCGGCGGCGGCCATCCTCGCCGCCGGCGGCCTCGCGCTGTTTGTCTTTTCCGGCTGGAGCGAAGTGACGGAGCGCGCCCGCGATCATGTTGCCCGCGTGACCGTTTCGGGCCTCATCCAGGACGACCGGGAACTGGTGCAGCGGCTGGAGAGGATCGCCGACAACCCATCCGTCAAGGCCCTGATCGTGACGATATCCTCGCCGGGCGGGACCACCTATGGCGGCGAAATCATTTACAAGGCGATCCGCAAGGTTGCCGCGAAGAAGCCGGTCGTCTCGAACGTGCGGACGCTTGCCGCCTCCGCCGGTTATCTAATCGCGCTCGCCGGCGATCGGATCGTCGCCGGCGAGACATCCATCACCGGCTCGATCGGGGTCATCTTCCAGTATCCGCAGGTCAAGGATTTGATGGACAAGCTCGGCGTGTCGCTTGAGTCGATCAAATCGAGGCCGCTCAAGGCCGAACCGTCTCCGTTTCACCCCCCGAGCCCCGAGGCGAGGGCAATGATCCAGACGATGATCGACGACAGCTACGACTGGTTCGTCGACCTCGTGGCCGAGCGACGTAAGCTGCCGCGAGCGGACGCGCTCGCCCTTGCGGACGGCCGCATATTCACCGGGCGCCAGGCGCTCGAGGGCAAGCTTGTCGACACGCTTGGCGGCGACGACGAGATCAGGGCCTTTCTGGCCGAGCGCAAAGTATCGAGCGACCTCCCGGTGGTCGATTGGGAGGCGCCGAGCAGCACGTTACCCTTCGGCCTCGGAGCGCTCGTCGCCGAATGGGTCAAGGCGTTGGGATATGAAGCTTTTCCGGGCGCGAAGGGCCTCGAAAAAATGGGCCTGGACAAGTTGTTTCTTGACGGTCTTGTCTCCGTTTGGCAGGTTGATGGGCAGTGAGGAAGGTGTGCTGCCCTGCGCCCCTGGGGCCGTAACCGCAGGCCGGCGTCAGGCGAGACTTCCGAATTCACAAACGCAGACAGAACAAGCAAAAAACCAAGGGGGCGAAAGTGATCAAGTCAGAACTGGTGCAGATTGTGGCGGCGCGCAATCCGCATCTCTATCACCGCGATGTCGAGAATATCGTCAATGCGGTCCTCGATGAGATCACCGATGCGCTCGCGGCTGGAAACCGGGTTGAACTGCGCGGCTTCGGCGCCTTCTCGGTCAAGAATCGGCCTTCACGCTCCGGTCGCAACCCGCGAACGGGCGATTCCGTTTTCGTCGAGGAAAAATGGGTGCCGTTTTTCAAGACCGGCAAGGAACTGCGCGAGCGGCTTAATCCCGGTATGAACGGCAAGAACAACGACGACGATTGACGCGCTGTGCAGCCCTGTAGGAGCACATGGCCTCCCCGGATGCAGGGCACTCTGCATCTCTTTCAAATCTACGCGTCGTGCTTTGCCGAAATCATCTGAAGCAGACGCGGCAGCGGGATGAGGGCGGAAAATCGCCTGCGCTTTTCCTCATCCCCCTCTAGTTCTTACGATCGGAGCGGGTGCATGCTCAAGAAAGTGATCAACATCGTCGTCCTTGTGCCGCTGGGCATCATCCTCGTCCTCTTGAGCGTTGCCAATCGCCAGACGGTGACATTCGCGCTCAATCCCTTCAACACTGCCGACCGCGTACTTTCGGTCTCGGCACCCTTCTTCGTCTTCCTGTTTCTCGCCGTCATTCTCGGCCTCGTTCTCGGGGCTGCGGCGACTTGGTTCGCCCAAGGAAAATATCGCCGTCGCGCACGCAACGAGGCCAGCGAGGCGCTGAAGTGGCATCGCGAGGCCGAAAAGCAGCGCAGCCAGGCAGAGAAGCTGGCGGCGCAGGCGAGCCTGCCGTCACCGCAGAACTGAAGGGGCGCCTCAGCTCGCCGCTTCAGCCGCGCCGCTGACGATGAGATTAAAATCCGCGAAGAATTGCTGGGCGAGCTTGCGCGCGGTCGAATCGATCAGGCGCGAACCGAGCTGGGCCAGCTTGCCACCGACTTCGGCCTTGACGTCGTAACGCAGCACCGTTTCGTCGCCCTCCTCGGAAAGCGTGACGTCCGCGCCGCCCTTGGCGAAACCGGCGATTCCGCCCTTTCCCTCGCCCGATATCGTGTAACTCGCAGGCGGGCTCAGATTGGAGAGGGTGACGCTGCCGTTGAACGTCGCAGAGACCGGGCCGATCTTGACCTTGACGACCGCGGCGAGCTCCGTCGGCGATCTCATCTCGAGAGACTGGCAACCCGGAATGCATCGCCGCAGAATGTCCGGGTCGTTCAAGCATTGCCACACCGCATCGCGGCCGGCCGCGATGCGTTCCTCGCCGTTCATCTCCATGCCGTTTCCTCCCGTCCGCTCCTCGCCGCAATCTTCGCAAACCGGAAACGGCTTTGCCAAGAGCGTCGGCGGTGCTATTTGCACGCTTGAGCATGGTACGCGTCGAATCCGGACGCGTGAAGGCGCAGTTGCACGGTTCAGGAGTGCACACGCTCGGTTGGTTTGAGCAAAATCCAAGGGTCAGCGCGTGAAGGAAAAAGATCGGCGATCGAAAAACGCCTCCGTCACAACGGCAAAAGGCCGAGGCGCGGAGGCACGCGGCGGCCGTCAGGAGCTGCGGCATCCGCCGTCAAAGGGTGCCGGGCCAAGAGGCAAGGCCGGCGGACCGCCACCCCCGAAAACACTTCCGCGGAAGGCGGTGGCGCAGGAGACCGGGCGGCCGTCCACGCAGGAGAGCGCATCCGTGCGCCGCATCGAGCTCAGAACCGGCGAGAAACCGGCCGAGAGAGTGCCGCTGATCCTGGAGACTGCGGCAACCGCCGGCTATCATCTGATCGACAGCGGCGACGGCGAGAAGCTGGAGCAGTACGGCCCTTACCGCATCGTCCGGCCCGAGGCCCAGGCGCTATGGCCGAAGGCCCTGCCGGCATCGGTTTGGGACAAGGCCGACGCCGTCTTCACCGGCGATACCGACGAGGACGGCATGGGGCGGTGGCGCTTCCCGCGCGAGGTGCTCGGCGAGACCTGGCCGATGCAGCTCCTCGACGCGGACTTCCTCGGTCGTTTCACCTCCTTTCGCCATGTCGGCGTCTTTCCTGAGCAGCTCGCCCATTGGTCGTGGATGAAGGATGAGGTGGAGGCCGGCCGACCGCTGAAGGTCCTCAATCTGTTCGGATATACCGGCGTCGCCTCGCTGATCGCTGCCAAGGCGGGCGCAGAGGTAACCCATGTGGACGCGTCCAAGAAGGCGATCGGTTGGGCGCGCGAAAACCAGGCACTGGCGCGCGCCGAAAAACTGCCAATCCGCTGGATCTGCGACGACGCGATGAAATTCATCCAGCGCGAGGAGCGGCGCGGCAGCCGCTACGATATCATTCTGACCGACCCGCCCAAGTTCGGCCGCGGCCCGAATGGCGAGGTCTGGCAGCTCTTCGACCACCTGCCGGCGATGCTGGACATCTGTCGCGAGATCCTGACGCTTGAAGCGCGGGGTCTCGTGCTGACGGCCTATTCCATCCGGGCAAGCTTCTACTCGATCCACGAACTCATGCGCGAGACGATGCGCGGGCGTGGCGGCCGGGTGGAATCGGGCGAGCTCATTATCCGTGAGGGCGGTCTCGATGGCTCCACGCCGGGCCGGGCGCTCTCCACCTCACTCTTCAGCCGCTGGGTACCGAAATGACGCATGAGAGAAACGATCACGGCACGCCGCGCGTCGGCCAGGTGAAGGATGTCACCAGTCTCACCAATCCGATCATCAAGGATATCCGCGCGCTCGCCCAGAAGAAGCATCGGGACGATACGCGTTCCTTCATGGCGGAAGGCCTGAAGCTCGTCATCGACGCGCTCGATCTCGGCTGGAGGATCAAGACGCTCGTCTATGCCCAGGCGGCGAAGGGCAAGCCCCAGGTCGAGCAGGTGGCGGCGAGGACCGTAGCCAAGGGCGGGCTCGTGCTTGAGGTGAGCGAGAAGGTGATCTCGACGGTCACCCGGCGCGACAATCCGCAGATGGTCGTCGGCATCTTCGAACAACGCTACCGGGTGCTCAAGGACATCCGCCCGCAGGAGGGCGAGACCTATGTGGCGCTCGACCGCGTGCGCGATCCCGGCAATCTCGGCACGATCATCCGCACGGCTGACGCGGCCGGCGCTTCCGGCATCATCCTTGTCGGCGAGACCACCGATCCCTTTTCGCTCGAGTCGGTACGCGCGACCATGGGCTCGGTTTTCGCCGTGCCGATCGCGCGGGCGAGCGCGGAGGATTTCATCGCATGGCAGAGAGCCGCCGGCGTTCGGGTCGTGGCGACTCATTTGGCGGGCTCTGTCGACTATCGGACGATCGACTACAAGTCGAAGCCGGTCGTGCTCTTGATGGGCAACGAGCAGGCGGGCCTTCCGGTGGAGCTCGCGCGCGAGGCGGGCGCGCTCGCGCGCATCCCGCAGGCGGGACGCGCCGACTCGCTCAACCTCGCCATCGCCACCGGCATCATGCTGTTCGAGGCGCGGCGTCATCTTCTGTCTCTGGATGCCGGCTGATGATTGAAAGCAAGACCCTGTTCTCGCGGCCGCTGCCGATCGCGATCTTCATCCTCGTCGCGCTCGCTTCCGACCAGCTCCTCAAGTACCTGGTGGAAGCCTTCCTGCCGTTCCAGGAGGCGGTGCCGGTCATTCCGATGCTCGCCCTCTACCGGACCTATAATTACGGCGTCGCCTTCTCGATGCTCTCCGGAATGGAGGGCTGGTTCATCGTCGGCATCCGGCTGGCCGTCGTCGCCTTCGTCCTCTGGCTGTGGCGCCGCACGCCGAAGGATCGCTTCTTCGCTCATCTCGGCTATGCCATGATCATCGCCGGCGCGCTCGGCAATCTCGTCGACCGGCTGCTCTTCGGCTACGTCATCGACTATATCCTGTTCCATACCGCCACATGGTCCTTCGCGGTCTTCAACCTGGCGGACAGCTTCATCACGGTCGGAGCGGGCGCAATCATCCTCGACGAGCTGCAGCAGGCGAAAAAGGCGCGATCGCTAAAACTTTAGAAATGCGCTGAAGGCATTCGGAACGCTCGCCATGCTAGCCCAAGGGCATGAGCGACCCGTCACGAATTCAGCAATCGATAGCGACGGGCGGGGGCACGGCTCCCCGCGCAAGAGAGCGTGCGCCCGCCGCTTTGATGCGGAACGCCGCCGCGCTCCTGCCGCTGCGCCTTTCGGCGACCGGCACCATTCCATGCCCTTCCGTTATCCGGACCGCCTTTGCCCTTGTGAGCATCATCGCGGCAACGTTGGTCCTTGCCATCGGCGCAAGCGCCGGCATCCATCTGCTGCCGGCGCTCGTCGCCGTCGGTGGCCTTGCCGGGGCGTTCCTGCTTTTTGCCGAGGATAGGGGGCCGCCGGCGCCGAAGCGGGCAAAGAGGGACGAAGACGCGCATGACGCGGCGTGGCAGTGCTCGGAAACTGCGGCGCTGTTTTCGACCATCCATGACGCGCTGGGCGATCTCGCCATCGTCCGCGACATGGACGGCAGGATCGTCGAGGCCAACGGCATCTTTCGGCAAGTCAGCGGCCGTGCCGACGCCAGAGGATCGACCTGCGCCGAGCTGGGATTGCGCTTCGAACCGGGGTCGCGTCCCGACCGCTATCTCGTGCGCATCGCGACGCCCTCGGGCACCCGCCTTTACGATTGGCACGATGTGGTGGTGCGCGAGCCGATACGCGGCCGGCTGATGCGTCACAGCATCGCCCGCGACATCACCGAGGAGGCATTGGCTGCGAGCCAGAGGGAGGAGGCGCGCCGCCGCGCGGAGGAGGCAAGCAGGGCGAAATCGCGCCTGCTCGCGACCGTCAGCCACGAGATCCGCACGCCGCTCTCCGGCATCCTCGGCATGAGCCGCCTGCTTGCCGAGACGCGACTGTCCAGCGAGCAAGAGAATTATCTCGCCGGCATGCAGCAGTCCGGCCACGCGCTGGTGCAACTCGTCGAGGATCTGATCGACTTTTCGTCGCTCTCGGCCGGACGATTCCTGTTGCACCCCTCGCCTCAGGACTTGCGCCAGGTGATCGAGAACGTCGTGGAAATGCTGTCTCCCCGCGCGCACGAGAAGGGCATCGAAATCGGCGCGACGGTTGCCGCGGACGTGCCCTCGCTGATGGCCTTCGATGCGGCGCGCCTTCGCCAGGTGCTGTTCAACGTAATCGGCAATGCGGTCAAATTCACGGAAGCGGGCGGCGTTCTTGTCGCCGCCGATATCGGCAAGGGCTTCGTGTGCATCCGCATCGACGACAGCGGCCCGGGTATGTCCGCCGACGAACTCGCCCGCGTCTTCGAGGAGTTTGAGCAGGCCGGCGACGACGCTCAGCGCGCCAAGGGTACTGGCCTCGGGCTCGCGATATCGCGCCGGATCATGGAGGCCTTCGGCGGCAGTCTGACGGCTTCGAGCGTCGCCGGAACAGGAAGCCGTTTCGAGGTCCGCTTTCCGCTGGAGGGGGCCGATCTCTCCTCTGCTCCGTCACGTGACCGGGTGCTTTCGGGCGCGGACGTGCTTGTTCTCGCGCCGGATGGCCCAGCCTCCGTCGCGCTTGCCGCGACCATCGAGACGCTCGGCGGCCGATGCCATCGGGCGACGACGGTCGCCGTCGCCCGGGGCGTGATCGCGCGTGCGGCGACCGATCGTCTGCCGCTGACGGATATCATCGTCGACCACCGCTACGCGGGCGAGTTTCGGGAGCTTCTCGCATCGGAGCCAGCGACGGGAGGCCTCCGCTTGCGCAGGACCTGTCTCATCAGCCCCGAGGAGCGCGCAAACCATCCCGTCAGCCGAATGGGGGGCTACGAGGCCTGGTTGATCCGGCCCTTGCGCGAGAAGTCGTTGGTCGAGGTGCTGCTCGGCCGCCGGCGTGGCATCGAGAAACGCGACGCGATCAACGACAACGGGCCGGTGCTGCGGGATGTGCCGGCTGCTGCTTCCGCCTCCTCGAAAGCGGCTCCCGGCATCCTGCTTGCGGAGGACGACCCGGTCAATGCGCTCGTTTTGCGCACGGTCCTCGAACGCGCCGGCCATGCCGTCGATCACGTCGAGGACTTTGCGGCCCTCGAGACTGCGCTTCGTGGCGACGCCACCGGCGCGCCGCCCGCCCTCATCGTCACAGACCTCAACATGCCGGGCGGCGACGGTTTCGCCATGCTCGGGCGCCTTCGCGAAATGGAGGCGATCGGCCAGCGACGGCGCGTACCGGTCGTTGTCCTGACCTCGGACGTCCGCGGCGACCTGCATCAGCGCCTCATCGCCGCCGGCGCGGACGCGGTGCTCGCCAAGCCCGCCGAACCGGCGCGGCTCCTTGCGGAAGTCGCTCGCTTCATTGAAGCGCGGTGAGAAAAACGCGAGCGGTCCCCCCACACTCCCGCATCTCAACGGCTTGGATCAGGCTTACGCTTGATGGTTGTAATATAGATTAACAGCAGCTTATAATGGCGCACAACCAGCATCGCGCCGTACCGGGGTTGCATAGTCTGTTCGTGTCACTATCTTGTTGCAGAAACGTGGTCTAAGCCCGGCAGGAAAGCGATTCGGGATGACACGGTATGACAATCGAACTTCTGGATTCGACAGGCGTGGCTGATGCTGCACAGCCTTGCGTCCGCAAGACGATCGCGGCGCCGGCAACCGATGTTCTCGGCCGCATCGCCAATCTCGAGACGCGGCTTGCCCGTACGGCCGCCGAGATCGATGCGGCGCAGGCCGTGCGCTACAGGGTCTTCGTCGAGGAGATGAAAGCGCAGGTGGCGCCCGAGGCTGAGCGACGCAAGCGCGACATCGACGGCTGGGACGCGATCTGCGACCATCTGCTCGTGCTCGACACATCCATCGAGGGCGATCCGGAAGAGCAGATCGTCGGCACTTACCGCCTGCTGCGCCAGGAAGTCGCCGAACGGGCGGCTGGCTTCTACTCCGCCTCGGAATTCGCGATCGATGAACTGCTCGCGCGACACCCCGGTAAACGCTTCATGGAGCTCGGCCGCTCCTGCGTGCTGCCGGAATACCGGACCAAGCGTACGGTCGAGCTCCTCTGGCAGGGCAATTGGGCTTATGCCCTGAGGCATGGTGTCGACGCCATGTTCGGCTGCGGCTCCTTTCCGGGCGTCGTTCCCGAAGAGCATGCACTGGCGCTTTCTTTCCTCCATCACAACATTCGGACGAAGGACGAGTGGGCCGTTTCCGCCCGACCTGAACTTCACCGGACGATGGATCTGATGCCCTCGGAGGCGATCAATCCCAAGAAGGCGCTTGCAGCGCTTCCGCCCCTGATCAAGGGCTACATGCGGCTGGGCGCGATGGTCGGCGACGGCGCGGTGGTCGATCACGCCTTCCGCACGACCGATGTTCTGATCGTTCTGCCGATCAGCAATATCTCCGGCCGATATCTCAACTATTACGGTGCCGACGCAGGGCGGTTTTCCTCGTCGGTATCCTAGTCCTCTTCTGAACGGGCGACCTCGAGCGAAACAATTCGAGAGCCTGAACGGCATTCGATTTCGCGTTTTCTGACAAAGGGCGCGCAGCAGGGCGACCGCGGCTACATGTCTTGGTCTGTAGTAGTATTAACCAGTTGTTAATGATGTATTTGACTTTCGATTTTGAAAGAGCGAAGTGTATCTTCGTGGTTGATCTGGATTTCATGACGAAGAAATGTAAAAAGATAAAGGGAAAGATGGGCTAGCCGACTGGAGGGAGTCGACGACGCTATCAAATCCCGGGATTTTTCATCACGTAGGAGATGGGTCGGCCATTATGTATTGAGCCCGCTTCCATTCACAGGAAGGCGGGCTCTTATTTTGTTTGGAGTATGTGTGTCGTTACTGTACGGCTCTCAGCAAGAATGTTCAGCCGCGACGCGATTGTGTTCGGAAAAGGGACATCTACAGTGCCATGCGTCTTTCCAGACGCACAAAGGACGCTGTAGCGCTTTGAGTTGCTGCAGGTTTTGTCTTTAAATCGGGTACGATTTAAGGAAACATGCAGTAAAGCGGGATTCAGGTGCCCGCATTATAGGCTGCGATCGCCGCCATGTTGACGAGATCGGAGTCCTTTGCCGACATGGAGGCGATCTGTACCGACTTGTCGAGGCCGACGAGCAGCGGGCCGATAACCGTCGAGCCGCCCAGTTCCTGGAGCATCTTGGTCGAAATCGAAGCCGAGTGGAAGGCGGGCATCACCAGGACATTGGCGGTGCCGGACAGCCGGCAGAACGGATATTGCTCCATCACCCGGTGATTGAGTGCCACGTCTGCAGCCATTTCGCCGTCATATTCGAAATCGACGCGGCGCTTGTCGAGGATCTTGACGGCCTCACGTACCCGCTCAGAGCGTTCACCGGAGGGGTGGCCGAAGGTGGAATAGGCAAGCATCGCCACACGCGGCATGTAACCGAGCCGCTTTGCAAGACCGGCGGCCTCCTCGGCGATGTCGGCCAGCTCCTCGGCCGTCGGCATGTCGTGCACCGCCGTGTCGGCAACGAGCACGGTGCGGCCGCGGCAAAGCGCGATCGTCACGCCGATCACCCGATGGCCGGGCTTGGCGTCGATGCAGCGGCGAACGTCTTCAAGCGCGGTCGAATAGTTTCGCGTAAGACCGGTCACCATGCCGTCGGCGTCGCCGAGCGCCACCATCGAGGCGGCGAAGTGGTTGCGGTCGTTGTTGATCAGCCGCTGCACGTCGCGGTACAGGTAACCTTTGCGCTGGAGCCGCGCATAGAGGTAATCCGTGTAGGCCGCCACGCGCTTCGAAAGCCGCGCATTGACGATCTGGATTCCCGGGCGGTCGAGGTCGATGCCCTCCTGCTCCGCAGTTTCGCGCATCTGCTCCTCGCGGCCGAGCAGGATCGCCGTGCCGAGCTGCTGGTTGGCGTAGGCGATGGCGGAGCGCATCATCTGCACTTCCTCGCCTTCGGCAAAGACGATGCGCTTCGGCTGGCGGCGGACGCGCTCGTAAATGCGCTGCAGCGTCGAGGCGATCGGGTCGCGCCGTGCGGAAAGCTGCTGCCCATAGGCATTGATGTCCTCGATTGGCTTGCGGGCGACGCCGCTCTCCATCGCCGCCTTGGCGACGGCCATCGGAATGGCCGATATGAGGCGCGGATCGAAGGGAACCGGAATGATGTATTGCGGCCCGAAGCGCGGCCGGTTGCCCTGGTAGGCGGCGGCGACATCGTCCGGCACATCTTCCTTCGCGAGGTTAGCGAGCGCTTCGGCCGCGGCGATCTTCATAGCGTCGTTGATCGTCGAGGCGCGCACGTCGAGCGCGCCTCGGAAGATATAGGGGAAGCCAAGCACATTGTTCACTTGGTTCGGATAATCCGAGCGGCCGGTCGCGACGATAGCGTCGTCGCGGATCTGGGCGACTTCCTCCGGCGTGATTTCCGGGTCCGGATTGGCCATGGCGAAGATGATCGGTCTCGCAGCCATGGAGCGCACCATGTCCGCGGAGAGCGCGCCCTTCGCCGAAAGGCCGAAGAACACATCCGAGCCCTCTAGCGCCTCGGCGAGCGTCCGGCGATCGGTCTCGACCGCATGAGCAGACTTCCACTGGTTCATGCCTTCGGTGCGACCCTTGTAGATCACGCCCTTGGTGTCGCAGAGGATGACGTTTTCCGGGTTGAAGCCCATGGCCTTGATGAGCTCGACGCAGGCGATCGCCGCAGCACCCGCGCCGTTGCAGACGAGCTTCGTCGTCTTGAAGTCGCGGCCCGTCAGCGTCAGCGCGTTGATGAGGCCGGCGGCCGCGATGATCGCGGTGCCGTGCTGGTCGTCATGGAAGACCGGGATGTCCATCACCTCGCGCAGCCGCTGCTCGATGATGAAGCAGTCCGGCGCCTTGATATCCTCGAGATTGATGCCGCCGAAGGAGGGACCGAGGAAGCGGACGCAATTGACGAATTCGTCGACATTCTCGGTATCCACTTCGAGGTCGATCGAATCGACATCGGCGAAGCGCTTGAAGAGGACGGATTTGCCTTCCATCACCGGCTTCGAGGCGAGCGCACCGAGATTGCCGAGGCCGAGGATCGCGGTGCCGTTGGAGATCACCGCCACCATGTTGCCGCGCGAGGTGTAGTCGTAGGCCGTCGCCGGATCCTCGGCGATCGCTTTGACGGGAACGGCGACGCCGGGGGAATAGGCGAGTGACAGGTCGCGCTGCGTTGCCATCGGCTTCGTCGGCGAGATCTCCAGCTTTCCGGGGCGTCCCTGAGAGTGAAAATCGAGCGCCTCCTGCGCGGTGACGCTCGTCATCGTGCGGTCGGACTTGTCGGTAGCCGGCATGTTTCCTCAACCTCCTGTGGGCGACCCCTCCGGTCCGCCTCTTTGGTGTTGTCGTCTATAAATGCTTGCGGATAGTGTGACATCTCTTTTTTTGGAACAATCATGAATTTCCTGATGGATGCATCGAACCCCACGGGCGACGTCCTTTCCGTGTCCGACCTCGCCAGCGAGGTGAGCCGCTCCGCCGCCACGCCGATGATGGAGCAGTTCATCGAGATCAAGGCGAACAACCCGGATTCGCTGCTGTTCTACCGCATGGGCGATTTCTACGAGCTGTTTTTCCAGGACGCGGTCGAAGCCTCGCGCGCCCTCGGGATCACGCTGACGAAGCGCGGCCAGCACTTAGGCCAGGAAATCCCGATGTGCGGCGTGCCGGTCCATGCCGCCGACGACTATCTGCAGAAGCTGATTGCGCTCGGCTATCGGGTCGCCGTCTGCGAGCAGGTGGAAGATCCGGCGGAAGCCAAGAAGCGCGGCGGCAAGTCGGTCGTGCGTCGCGATGTGGTGCGGCTGGTGACGCCCGGGACGATCACCGAGGACAAGCTGCTTTCGCCCTCGGAATCGAACTATCTTATGGCGCTCGCACGCATCCGCAGCAGCGGCGCCGAACCCGCCTATGCCCTGGCATGGATCGACATTTCGACCGGCATCTTCCGCCTCGCCGAGACAGCGCAGAGCCGTTTGCTTGCCGACATATTGCGGATAGAGCCGAGCGAACTGATCCTGCCGGATACCGTCTTCCACGATCCGGAGCTGCGCCCGGTCTTCGACGTTCTCGGCCGCGTCGCCGTGCCTCAACCCGCCGTCCTCTTCGACAGCGCGACGGCGGAGGGACGCATTTCCCGCTACTACGGCGTGAAGACGCTCGACGGCTTCGGCAGCTTCTCGCGCGCCGAGCTCGCGGCGGCGTCGGCGGCGATCTCTTACGTTGAGAAGACGCAGCTTCAGGAGCGTCCGGCGCTCGGCACTCCCGAAAGGGAAAGCGTCGCCTCGACGCTCTTCATCGATCCGGCGACCCGCGCCAATCTGGAATTGGTCAAGACGCTCTCCGGCTCCCGCGAAGGAAGCCTGCTGAGAGCCCTCGACCGGACCGTCACCAGCGGCGGCGCCCGGCTCCTTGCCGAGCGGCTGATGTCGCCGCTGACCGACCCCGAGCGGATCAATGAACGGCTCGATTCCATCGAGGTCCTGGTCGACCAGCCGAGTTTTGCCGCGGACGTCCGCGATGCGCTCCGGCGTGCGCCGGATATGCCGCGGGCTCTGTCGCGGCTGGCGCTCGGCCGCGGCGGCCCGCGCGACCTCGGCGCGATTCAGGCGGGTCTGCGCGCAGCGGCGGCAATCTCGGCGCTGCTTTCGAGCGCGCCTCTTTCGGCGGAACTGACCGAAGCGCGGGACGCGATCGCCGCATTGCCGGCGGACTTGCTCGCGCGTCTCGATTCGACGCTCGCCGAGGAACTGCCGCTTCTGAAGCGAGACGGCGGCTTTCTGCGCGAAGGCGCGAGTGCCGAACTCGACGAGATGCGGGCGCTGCGCGACCAGTCGCGCCGTGTCATCGCCGGCCTGCAACTTCAATATTGCGAAGAGACCGGCATCAAGTCGCTGAAGATCAAGCACAACAATGTACTGGGCTACTTCATTGAGGTGACCGCCGGCAATGCCGGCGCGATGACCGACACGGATCCCGGTCGCGCCCGTTTCATCCACCGCCAGACCATGGCGAACGCCATGCGCTTCACCACTACCGAACTCGCCGCGCTCGAAACCAAGATCGCCAATGCCGCCGACCGGGCGCTGGCGCTCGAGCTCGAGGCCTTCGAAGCGATGACGCGCGAGGTCGTCGCGCATGCCGAGGCGATTAAGGCGGCGGCGCTGGCGCTCGCCACCATCGACGTTTCGGCCGGGCTGGCGGTGCTTGCGGAAGAGCAGAACTATGCTCGCCCGATGGTCGATCGGTCGCGGATGTTTGCGATCGACGGCGGCCGCCATCCCGTCGTCGAGCAGGCGCTGAGGCGCCAGGCTGCCAATCCCTTCGTCGCCAATGGCTGCGACCTGTCTCCGCCCGACGGTCAGGAAGGCGGCTCGATCTGGTTGCTTACCGGTCCGAACATGGGCGGTAAGTCGACCTTCCTTCGCCAGAACGCGTTGATCGCGATCATGGCGCAGATGGGCTCCTTCGTGCCAGCGGCCGCCGCGCATATCGGCGTCGTCGACCGGCTCTTCTCTCGTGTCGGGGCTTCGGACGATCTGGCGCGCGGCCGCTCAACCTTCATGGTCGAGATGGTCGAGACGGCGGCGATCCTCAATCAGGCGACCGACCGCTCGCTGGTGATCCTCGACGAGATCGGCCGCGGCACGGCGACCTTCGACGGTCTCTCGATCGCCTGGGCGGCGGTCGAGCATCTGCACGAGGTCAATCGCTGCCGCGGGCTTTTCGCCACGCATTTCCACGAATTGACGGTGCTTTCGGAAAAGCTCGGCCGGCTCTCCAACGCGACGATGCGCGTCAAGGAATGGGACGGCGACGTGATCTTCCTGCACGAGGTCGGCCCCGGCGCCGCCGATCGTTCTTACGGCATCCAGGTCGCCCGTCTCGCCGGCCTCCCGGCGTCGGTTGTCGCCCGGGCGAGGGACGTGCTCGCCAAGCTTGAGGATGCCGACCGCAAGAACCCGGCCAGCCAGCTTATCGACGACCTGCCGCTCTTCCAGGTCGCGGTGAGACGCGAGGAGGCGGCGAGGGCCTCCGGCCCCTCCAAGGTGGAGGAGGCGCTGAAGGCCCTGAACCCGGACGACATGACGCCGCGCGAGGCGCTCGAAGCGCTATACGCGCTGAAGAAGGAACTTGCCGGCCGCTGACCGATGCGGTCGGGATGCGACCGCAAATCGCACGTTTTCGTCGCTCCATTCCGGCGGATTTTTCCTGTCAATCGACGGGCAAAAAGGCTATACAGCGCCGCGTGCCTCTCCATCCGGCACGCGAGATCACCAGGACGCCCCTCGGCACTTCATGGCCAGACACGAAACTTCCTTTCCCGAAATTCTCGACATCGCTGGCCTCCGGGCGAAGTGCGATTTCATCGCCTCCGCCCACGCCGAGCAGCGCGAACCGATGCGCCGGGCCTTGCTCGCCGCCTTCAAGGAGGCGAATGTGGCGGGCCGCGCCAAGGCGCGCGAACTGCTTGGCGTCGACGGTGCGGGGATAAGATGTGCCGAGCGTATATCTTGGCTGCAGGATCAACTCATCACGGTGCTGCACGACTTCGTGCTGAACCAGGTGTTCGATGCGGCCAATGCGCCGGAGGCCGCCCGTATAGCCGTGACCGCCGTCGGCGGCTACGGTCGCGGGACGCTGGCGCCGGGCTCGGACATCGATCTCCTCTTCCTGCTGCCGGCAAAGAAGGCGGTCTGGGCGGAGCCGGCAATCGAGTTCATGCTCTATATCCTTTGGGATCTGGGCTTTAAGGTCGGCCACGCGACACGGACGATCGAGGAATGCATCCGGCTGTCGCGCGCCGATATGACGATCCGCACGGCGATTCTCGAATGCCGTTACATCTGCGGCTCCGAAGCCCTGGCGAACGAGCTGGAAGCGCGCTTCGACCGCGAGATCATCCGCAACACCGGTCCCGATTTCATCGCTGCCAAGCTCGCTGAGCGGGACGAGCGCCATCGAAAGGCGGGCGACACACGCTACCTCGTCGAGCCGAATATCAAAGAAGGCAAGGGGGGCTTGCGTGACCTGCACACGCTGTTCTGGATCGCCAAATATTTCTACCGGGTCAAGGATCCGGCCGACCTCGTGAAGCTCGGCGTGCTTTCGAAGCAGGAATACAAACTGTTCCAGAAGTCGGAGGATTTCCTCTGGGCAGTGCGCTGCCACATGCATTTCTTGACCGGCAAGGCGGAGGAACGGCTTTCCTTCGACATCCAGCGCGAGATCGCCGAAGCGCTCGGCTATCACGACCATCCCGGCCTCTCGGCCGTCGAACGCTTCATGAAGCATTACTTCCTCGTCGCGAAGGACGTCGGTGATCTCACCCGCATCTTCTGCGCGGCGCTCGAGGACCAGCAGGCCAAGGACACGCCCGGTATCTCCGGCGTCTTCAGCCGCTTCCGCAATCGCACCCGCAAGATCGCCGGCACGCTCGACTTTGTCGATGATGGCGGGCGCATCGCGCTCGCAAGTCCCGACGTCTTCAGGCGCGACCCGGTCAATCTGCTTCGCCTGTTCCATATCGCCGATATCAACGGCCTGGAGTTCCATCCGGCCGCGCTGAAGCAGGTGACGCGCTCGCTCAGCCTGATCACGCCGCACTTGCGCGAAAACGAGGAAGCCAACCGGCTTTTCCTCTCGATTCTGACCTCGAGGCGCAATCCGGAGCTGATCCTAAGACGCATGAATGAATCGGGCGTTCTCGGACGGTTCATTCCGGATTTCGGCAAGATCGTCTCGATGATGCAGTTCAACATGTACCACCACTACACGGTGGACGAGCATCTCCTGCGCACGGTCGACGTCCTCTCGCGGATCGAGCGGGGCCTGGAGGAGGAGGCGCATCCACTTACGGCGATGCTGATGCCGGGCATCGAGGATCGCGAAGCGCTCTACGTCGCCGTGCTGCTGCACGATATCGCCAAAGGCCGTCCGGAGGATCATTCGGTCGCCGGCGCAAAGGTCGCCCGCAAGCTTTGCCCGCGCCTGGGGCTTTCGCCGAAGCAGACGGAAACGGTGGTCTGGCTGGTCGAGGAACACCTGGTGATGTCGATGGTGGCGCAGACCCGCGACTTGAACGACCGCAAGACCATCGTCGACTTCGCCGAGCACGTGCAATCGCTCGAACGGCTGAAGATGCTGCTCATCCTGACGGTATGCGACATCCGCGCCGTCGGCCCGGGCGTCTGGAACGGCTGGAAGGGCCAGTTGCTGCGCACGCTCTATTACGAGACCGAGCTTCTGCTCTCGGGCGGCTTCTCGGAACTGTCGCGCAAGGAGCGCGCCAAGCACGCCGCTCATATGCTGGAGGAGGCACTTAAAGACTGGCCGCGCAAGGAGCGGGAGGCCTATGTGCGGCTGCACTATCAGCCCTACCTGCTGACGGTAGCGGTCGAGGATCAGGTCCGGCACGCCGCGTTCATTCGCGAGGCGGATCGCGCCGGCAAGACCTTGGCGACGATGGTCCGCACCCACCATTTCCACGCCATTACCGAGATCACGGTGCTTTCGCCGGACCATCCGCGCCTTTTGACAGTCATCGCCGGCGCCTGCGCCGCAGCGGGCGCCAACATCGTCGATGCGCAAATCCACACCACCGCCGACGGCCGGGCGCTGGATACGATCCTCGTCAACCGCGAGTTCTCGGTGGACGAGGACGAGATGCGCCGGGCCGCAAGCATCGGCCGGCTGATTGAAGACGTGCTTTCCGGCCGCAAGCGGCTGCCGGAGGTGATTGCCAGCCGAACCCGGGTGAAGAAGCGCAGCAAGGCCTTCACCGTGACGCCGGAAGTGACGATCAGCAACACGCTGTCGAACAAGTTCACCGTCATCGAGGTCGAGGGCCTCGACCGCACGGGTCTGCTTTCGGAGATCACGGCGGTGCTGTCCGACCTGTCGCTCGATATCGCGTCGGCCCATATCACCACCTTCGGAGAGAAGGTGATCGACACCTTCTATGTGACCGACCTGGTCGGCGCGAAGATCACCAACGAGAACCGGCAGGTAAACATTGCCGCGCGCCTGAAGGCGGTGTTGGCGGGCGAGGTCGACGAGGCGCGCGAGCGCATGCCCTCCGGCATCATCGCCCCGGTTCCAGCGCCGCGGACATCGCACGGCGCCAAGACGACAAAAGCTGAAACATGAGCCTGGTCAAGAAATTCGCCACCGTCGGCGGCGCGACGCTCGGCAGCCGTGTTTTCGGTTTCATCCGGGAAACCTTCATGGCGGCTGCACTTGGCACCGGGCCGGTGGCCGACGCCTTCAACACCGCCTTCCGCCTGCCGAACACCTTTCGCCGGCTCTTCGCCGAAGGCGCCTTCAATTCGGCCTTCGTTCCGCTCTTCGCCAAGGAGATCGAGGCGCATGGCATGGATGGGGCCCGCCGCTTCTCGGAAGAGGTCTTCGGCGTGCTCTTCACCGTCCTCCTTCTTCTGACGATCGGCATGGAACTGGCGATGCCCTTCATCGTCAGGGAACTGATCGCCCCCGGTTTCGCTGACGATCCCGCGAAATTCGCAAGCACCGTGACCTTCGCGACGATCATGTTCCCCTATCTCGCCTGCATGTCGCTGGCGGCGATGATGGCGGGCATGCTCAATTCGCTGCATCGCTACTTCGCGGCAGCGATCGCTCCGGTCTTCCTGAACATCATTCTGATCGGCGTACTGGTCTATGCCTGGCTGAGCGGCCAGGATGCCGTTGCCGTCGGCTACGACCTCTCCTGGGGCGTGCTGGTCGCAGGGTTGGTGCAGCTCGCGATCGTCTGGTTCGCCGTGCGCAACGCCGGAATGAGGATCGGCTTCCGTCGCCCGCGGCTGACGGCGAACGTCAAACGGCTGCTGGTGCTCGCGCTGCCGGCGGCGATCACCGGCGGCATCACTCAGATCAACCTCCTGATCAACACCAATATCGCCTCAGCCAAGGAAGGGGCGGTCTCCTCGCTCGTCTATGCCGACCGTATCTACCAGCTTCCGCTCGGCGTCGTTGGCATTGCGGTCGCGACCGTGCTTCTGCCGGAGCTCTCGCGCGCATTGCGCGCCGGCAACCTTAATGAGGCTGGGAACCTGCAGAACCGCTCCGTCGAGTTCACGCTGTTTCTGACTCTGCCTGCGGCGGCAGCACTCCTCGTCATGTCCGAGCCGATCGTCCGGCTTCTCTTCGAACGCGGCAAGTTTTCGCCGGAGTCCACCGTCATCGTCGGCCAGATCCTGGCGATCTACGGTCTCGGGCTGCCGGCTTTCGTGCTGATCAAGGCCTTCATTCCGGGCTTTTTCGCGCGCGAAGACACGCGCACGCCTATGGTCTTCGCCGGCATTTCGGTGGCGGTGAACGTCTCTCTTGCGCTGGCGTTGTTTCCCTCGCTTGCCGCAAGCGGCATCGCCACCGCCGAGATCGTTGCCGGCTGGGTGAATGCGGTCCTACTCTTCGCGACGCTCGTCTGGCGGGGGCATTGGGGGCGCGATATTCCGTTGCTGACCAGAATCCCGCGCCTCGTCATCGCGGCTGCGATCATGGCGCTCGCATTGCATTTCGCTGTTCAATGGCTGGCAGTTCCGCTTTCCTCGGCCGCGCCGCTCGCAATGCGTGCCGTCGCTTTGTGCGGGCTCATCGCCGCGGCGATGGTGATTTATTTCGCACTCGCCTTCGGCCTCGGCGGCGCCAGCTTGTCGATGATCCGCCGCAATCTGAGGCGGAAGGCCGCGTCGGCGGCGGAACCCGCCTCGGGCGATGGGGCGGACGCGCCATGAAGCAGGTGATCGCCCATGTGGCCCTCGTCGTGCCGGACTACGACGCGGCCATCGCCTTCTACTGCGGCAGGCTCGGTTTCGATCTCGTCGAGGACACGGAACTCGGCGACGGCAAGCGCTGGGTGCTGGTTCGTCCGAAAGGCGCGACGGAAACCGCCCTTCTGCTCGCCAACGCCGACGGCGAACGCCAGCGGGCCGCCATCGGCAACCAGACCGGCGGGCGGGTCGGCTTCTTCCTCTTCACCGACGATTTCGCCCGCGACCATGCGGCGATGCTTGCCGCCGGAATCGCGTTTCTCGAAGAGCCGCGCCACGAGGCCTATGGGACGGTTGCCGTCTTCGCCGATCCCTTCGGCAACCGCTGGGACCTCCTGCAGCCCGCTTGATCCTGCCTCTTGATTGCATCTGCCCCACCGTGCATAAGCGCGGCGGACATCAACTGGAGCCGGGCCCTCCACAAGCCCGATTGGGAACGACATGAACGAATTCAAGCCGCTCGTATTTTCCGGCGTTCAACCGACCGGCAACCTGCATCTCGGCAACTATCTCGGCGCGATCCGCAAGTTCGTCGCCCTGCAGGAGAACAACGACTGCATCTATTGCGTGGTCGATCTCCACTCGATCACGGCGCAACTCGTGCATGAGGATCTGCCGGGCCAGATACGCTCGATCGCAGCCGCCTTCATCGCCTCCGGCATCGATCCGGAGAAACACATCGTCTTCAATCAGTCGGCCGTGCCGCAGCACGCCGAGCTCGCCTGGATCTTCAACTGCGTCGCCCGCATCGGCTGGATGAACCGGATGACCCAGTTCAAGGACAAGGCCGGCAAGGACCGCGAAAACGCCTCTCTAGGCCTGCTTGCCTATCCGAGCCTGATGGCGGCCGACATCCTCGTCTATCGCGCCACGCACGTTCCCGTCGGCGATGACCAGAAACAGCACCTGGAACTCACGCGCGACATTGCCCAGAAGTTCAATATCGACTTCATGGAGCAGATCCGGCGGCACGGCTACGGCGTCGACATCATCGTTGGCGAAGAACCCATTCACGCCTATTTCCCGCCGGTGGAGCCTCTGATCGGCGGGCCGGCGCCGCGCGTGATGTCGCTGCGCGACGGCACGAAGAAGATGTCGAAATCCGATCCTTCCGATCTGTCGCGCATCAACTTGATGGACGATGCCGACACGATCTCGAAGAAGATCCGCAAGGCCAAGACCGACCCGGACGCGCTGCCGAGCGAAGTGGACGGCCTTGCGGGCCGCCCGGAGGCCGAGAACCTCGTCGGCATCTATGCGGCACTCTCCGACACGTCGAAGGAAAAGGTGCTGGCGGAGTTCGGCGGGCAGCAATTCTCGGTGTTCAAGCCGGCGCTTGCCGACCTCGCTGTCAGCGTTCTTTCGCCGATCACCGGCGAGATGCGCCACCTGATGGACGACCCGACGCATATCGACACCATCCTGCGCAAGGGCGGCGAGCGCGCCCGGGCAAGGGCCGAAAAGACGATGCGCGAAGTCCGCGAAATCATCGGTTTCTTGCAGTAGACAAAAGTTGGAGCGGGGCGTGGGCGGGAAACCGCACACACATTTCCATGATCCCGCTCCACCCGTAAAAAACAGCGCTTGCGGGCGCCCGGCGGCGATGTCATGTTCGCGGCATGGTTTCGACCCGACTCTCACGACTGGAAGGTCATCGCCGCAAGTTCATGGCGGTGATCGACGACACGCCCGAATGTGGCCGTGCCGTGCATTACGCCGGCATGCGCGCGAAGAATTCCAATGGCGGCCTCGTGCTGCTCTACGTGATCTCAGACGCCGATTTCCAGCAATGGTTGGGGGTCGAGGAGATCATGCGCGCGGAAGCGCGTGAGGAGGCCGAGGCGACGCTCGCCAAGGTCGCTCAGACTGTGCGCGAAAGAATCGGCATCGAACCGGAAATCGTTATCCGCGAAGGCATCGCGACCGAACAGATCCATGCCGTGATCGAGGAGGATCGCGACATCGCGATCCTGGTGCTCGCGGCCGGATCGGCCAAGGAAGGACCAGGCCCCCTCGTGTCGTCCATCGCCGGGAAAGCTGCGGCCTTCCCAATCCCCGTCACCGTCATCCCCGACCTTCTGACGGACGAGGAAATCGACGCACTGACCTGAGCTAGAAGCGCCATTACGCTCTTGCGGGTTCACTGCAGGGCTCCTATATTTTTGAACAATTCTAAAGTGCCGGTCGAGGTCGCTCCCGGCAGAACGGAGAGAGACATGTTCATCCAGACCGAAGCCACACCGAACCCGGCAACCCTGAAGTTCCTGCCCGGCAAGGTCGTGATGGAGAACGGCACGGCCGAATTCCGGAGCGAGGAAGAGGCACGTGCGGGATCGCCGCTTGCAGCGCGGCTCTTTTCGATCCCCGGCGTTACCGGCGTCTATTTCGGCTATGACTTCATTACCGTGAGCAAGGAAGGGCAGGAGTGGCAGCATCTGAAGCCCGCCATTCTCGGCTCGATCATGGAACATTTCATGTCCGGCCAGCCGATCATGTCGGGAGCGGGCCGCGCCGAAGAAACGGATCAGGAAGGCGAATTCTATGACGAGGGCGACGAGGCGATCGTTGCCACGATCAAGGAATTGCTGGAAACGCGGGTACGGCCGGCCGTAGCCCAGGACGGCGGCGACATCACGTTCAGGGGCTTCAAGGATGGTACCGTGTTCCTGAATATGAAGGGGGCGTGCTCCGGCTGCCCGTCTTCGACGGCGACCTTGAGGCACGGCGTTCAGAACCTGTTGCGCCATTTCGTTCCGGAAGTCGAGGCGGTCGAATCCGTCTGACCCGGAGCAGATCGAAACGCGGAAACATGTGTGGGGGCCCCGCGCATGTTTCGCTTTCCGTTCGGCTCCATATTTCTTAAATCGGATTTGGTTTGGGGCTAGAATCGTGTGCGATTCCAAAGCGCCAGCGGCCTCGGACGCAGGTGCGGCGGCTGTGCGCACGTCGCAGTGAGCTCGCTTGCGAGGCAATCGAGGGAGGAGATCGCAGCGGAAATGTTAGTGCTTGCCATCGACACATCCGGGACCGGCTGCTCCGCGGCGGTCTATGACGGCAGGGCGGAGGAGGTTCTGGCGCGCGCCGGCGCGGAGATCGGCCGCGGCCATGCCGAGCGCCTCATGGACTTCGTCGACGAGGCCTTGATTGCCGCCGACAGACAGCTCGCGGATATCGAGCGGATTGCGGTGACCATAGGCCCTGGGTCGTTTACCGGCATCCGCGTCGGCGTTGCCGCCGCGCGGGGCCTCGCGCTGGCGCTTGGCAAGCCGGCGGTAGGCGTCACGACGCTTCAGGTCATCGCCGAAAGCGCGCGGCTCAAAGAGCCCGGCCGGCCTGTACTCGCCGTCATCGACGCAAAACGGGACGAGGTCTATGTTCAGTCGTTCGACGCCCGCGGCTGGGCCGAGGGCGCGCCGGAGATCCTGTCCGCGGGCGAGGCGCACGAACGCTTTTCCGGCTTTTCCGGCATCGTCTCGGGTTCAGGCGCCCATTTGGTCACCGCCAACGCGGCGGGCGGCAAGCCGGACGAGATCGACATCGGCGTCGTCGGTCGGCTCGGCGGTGTCGCCGATCCGGCCGCAGCCAAGCCGAAACCGCTCTATCTGCGCGGGCCGGATGCCAAACCACAGGCCGGTTTCGCGGTCACTCGAGCCTGATGCATGTCGCCAAACGAAATGCATCAGACAAGGGCCGGAAACCGCGAGCACTTTTATCAATTCCCAGATCGACGTCGATGAGCTTCACCGATTACATCACCCGCCGCACCGAATTCGACATCTTTCCGCTCGAGGAGACTGACCTCGGCGCGGCCGCGGCGCTGCATCGCCAGCGCTTTGCCGCCTCCTGGAGCGACGGCGAGATTCACGCGCTTCTTACCCAGGATACGGTCTTCGGTTTCGTGGCGCGCCAGACCAACGGCATGTTCCGCCCTGCTTTCGGCGGTTTCGTGCTGTCTCGCGCCGTGGCGGGCGAGGCTGAGATCCTGACGATCGGCGTGGATCCGCGCTTCACGCGCTCCGGGCTCGGCTGGCGGCTGATGCAGGCGGCGATGCGGGAGGCCCTCGTCAAGGGGGCCGAGGCGCTCTTCCTGGAAGTCGACGAGACGAACGAGGCCGCGATCGGGCTCTACAAGAAACTCGGCTTTGTGAAGGTCGGCGAGCGCAAGGCCTATTATCAGGCGCAGCCCGGGGAGCGTACGGCGGCGCTTGTCATGCGGCTTGATCTTCACTAGTCCGATCCGGCGCCTGAGGATGCCCACGGCGGAGCGACGAATGACGAGCTTGGAAGGTGCCTGCGGATGATCAACTGGGTGCGGGTCGCGCTCTGCGTCATGCTGCTCATCCTGGTCTCGCTGGCGCTGATGCCGATCCAGATCATCTGCCTGTGGCTGGATCTGAGGCCGCGGCGATGGTTGCCGCGCTATTGGCACCGCGTGGCGTGCCTGCTGCTCGGCCTCCGCGTTCGCGTCCATGGCGAGCTCGATCACCGGCGTCCTTTGCTCCTGAGCGCCAATCACGTCTCCTGGAAGGACATACTGGTGCTTTCGTCGGTCGCCGACGTCGTCTTCGTCGCCAAATCGGATGTCAAATCCTGGCCGATCTTCGGGGTTCTCGCGAGGCTTCAGGCCTCGATCTTCGTGGAGCGCGGGCAGAAGCGCACCACGGGCCAACAGGTCAATGAAATCGGCCGGCGCCTTGCCGATGGCGAGATCGTCGTGCTTTTCCCCGAAGGCACGACCTCCGACGGCAACCGCCTGCTCGATATCAAGACATCGCTGTTCGGTGCCGCCGCCTCGGCCATTCCGCAATCGCCGACGGGCGTGGTTCACGTCCAGCCCCTGGCGATCTCCTACACCGGGATCCACGGCATGCCGATGGGGCGCTACTATCGACCCATCGCCGCCTGGCCGGGCGACATCGGTCTTCTTCCGCATCTCATCGGCGTGTTGCGGGAAGGAGCCCTCGATGTGGACGTCGATTTCGGCGAGGCGTTGGATTACGATCGTCAGTCGAACCGCAAGGAAGTGAGCCGCACCATCGAGCAGCGGATCCGCAAGATGCTGTCGGATCGGCTGCGGGGGCGGGCGGCAACGGGCGGGACGAGCGCGGCCGCTCCCGCTCTTCTCTCGCAGAAAGGGCCGCAGCGAACCTGAATTGCCTTATTTCGGGATCATTGTGATCCCGACAGGCGCCTTGGCTGCGCCCCGAAAACGCTTCAACTTTGGGGCGGTTTGCACTAAAGAACCCGCATGACCCAGGAAACAGCTCTTCTGTCGACGTCGCCCGTGACGGGCGAGATGAACGCCCCGGTACGCAAGGTTTTCGTCAAGACCTACGGCTGCCAGATGAACGTTTACGATTCCGACCGCATGTCGGATGCGCTCTCGCGCGACGGCTATGTCGCGACCGACGTCCTGGAAGAGGCCGATTTCGTCCTGCTCAACACCTGCCATATCCGCGAGAAGGCGGCCGAAAAGGTCTATTCCGAGCTCGGCCGCCTGCGCGAATTGAAGAAGGAGAAGGCGCGCGAGGGCCGCGAGATGCTGATCGGCGTCGCCGGCTGCGTTGCGCAGGCCGAAGGCAACGAGATCCTACGCCGCGCTCCGGCGGTCGACCTCGTCATCGGTCCGCAGACCTATCACCGCCTTCCCGAGGCGCTGAAGCGGGCGCGAACCGGCGAGCGCATCGTCGAGACGGAATACGCGATCGAGGACAAGTTCGACTATCTGCCCGCGCCGGACAAGGCGAAGACCCGTTCACGCGGCGTCACCGCCTTCCTGACGGTGCAGGAAGGTTGCGACAAGTTCTGCACCTTCTGCGTCGTGCCTTATACCCGTGGAGCGGAAGTTTCCCGCCCGGTGGCGCAGATCATTGCCGAGGCGGAAAAGCTGGTCGAGGCGGGTGTGCGCGAAATCACGCTGCTCGGGCAGAACGTCAATGCCTGGCACGGTGTGGGTGCGGACGAGCGCGAGTGGGGCCTCGGTGATCTCTTGCGGCGCCTCGGCGAGGTCGAGGGCGTTGCACGCCTGCGCTACACGACCAGCCATCCGCGCGACATGGACGACAGCCTGATCGAGGCGCACCGGTCGATGGCAAAGCTGATGCCCTATCTGCACCTGCCGGTGCAGTCCGGCTCCGACCGTATCCTGAAAGCCATGAACCGGCGTCACACGGCCGCCGAATACCTGGCGCTCGTCGAACGCATCCGCACCGCGCAGCCTGACCTTGCGCTCTCCGGCGATTTCATCGTCGGCTTCCCCGGCGAGACCGAGGCGGACTTCGAGGACACCCTGCGTCTCGTCGAGGCGGTGAATTATGCACAGGCGTTCTCCTTCAAATATTCGACGCGCCCCGGTACACCCGGCGCCGAGCTCAAGGATCAGGTCCCCGAGGACGTGAAGGCCAAGCGCCTGGAAAGATTGCAGGCTCTGCTCACGAAGCAGCAGCGCGGCTTCGCCGAGGCCTGCGTCGGGCGGGAGATCGACGTGCTTCTCGAAAAGCCGGGCCGTCTGCCGGGCCAACTCGTCGGACGCTCGCCGTGGCTGCAGCCCGTGAATGTTGATGCAAAAGCATCGCAAATCGGTGACATTATCAAAGTACGAATCACCAAGGCCGGCCCGAACAGCTTGTTTGCCGAGATGATCGAGGAACCGAGGGCGAGGAGCTTGACCGCTTGAACGGACACGAACTGATTTCTTCCTCATCGCGCCAGTCGAAAACATCCGCGACAGACGCCAATCATTTCGTGCTCACTTTCGAGAACAATCGCTTTGCCAGCGAACTCTTTGGTCAGTTCGATCAGAACCTGAAATTGCTTGAAGAGCGGCTGCGCATCGACGCCCGGCCGCGCGGCAATTCCGTCGCCATTTCCGGTGACGTCGTGGCGACCAACCAGGCACGCCGCGCCCTCGACTATCTCTATGGAAGACTGCAGAGTGGTGCCTCGATCGATACGTCCGACGTCGAGGGTGCGATCCGTATGGCGGTCGCCGCGGACGATCAGTTACAGTTGCCGACGATGGAGCGCAAAGCCAAGCTGACGATGGCGCAGATTTCGACGCGCAAAAAGACGATTGCTGCGCGCACGCCGATGCAGGACGCCTATATCCGGGCGATGGAGCGCGCGGAGCTCGTCTTCGGCGTCGGGCCGGCAGGCACCGGCAAGACCTATCTCGCCGTCGCGCACGCCGCCCAACTTCTGGAGCGCGGTGCGGTCGATCGCATCATCCTGTCGCGCCCGGCGGTCGAGGCGGGTGAGCGTCTCGGCTTCCTGCCCGGCGACATGAAGGAAAAGGTCGATCCCTATCTGCGGCCGCTCTATGACGCGCTCTACGACATGATGCCCGGAGACAAGGTCGAGCGGGCGATTACGGCAGGCGTGATCGAGATTGCCCCGCTCGCCTTCATGCGTGGCCGCACGCTTGCCAATGCCGCGGTGATCCTCGACGAGGCTCAGAACACGACATCGATGCAGATGAAGATGTTCCTGACCCGCCTCGGCGAAAACGGCCGGATGATCGTCACCGGCGATCCGAGCCAGGTCGACCTGCCGCGTGGGGTCAAGTCGGGTCTCGTGGAAGCGCTGCAGATCCTCAGGGGCGTGGAGGGTGTCTCGGTCATCCGCTTCAAGGACGCCGATGTCGTGCGCCACCCGCTGGTAGCGCGGATCGTCCGAGCCTATGAGGGCCACACGGCGGTCCATGACGAGAGCGAGCAGAGCGATCGCTAACGCGCGTTCGCGGTGGATCATGACGGCTTTGGACATTCAGGTCAGCGTCGATGCGGGAGATTGGCCGCCGGAGGACGAGCTTCAGTCCTTCTCGGCAAGTGTTCTCGATGCGGCTGCCGATTTTCTCGCCCGCGAAGAGGGGCAGCCGTTTCCCGGCGAAGCGGCGGAGCTGTCGCTCCTCTTCACCGACGATCGGTCGATCAGGGCGATCAACGCCGAATGGCGCGGCCAGGACAAGCCGACCAATGTGCTCTCCTTTCCTGCCTTTCCGGTGACGCCGGGCAAGATGCCGGGCCCGATGCTTGGCGATATCGTCGTCGCCCATGAGACGCTGAAACGTGAAGCGGAGGAGCTCGGAAAGCCGTTCGAGGCCCATTTGACGCATCTTCTCATCCATGGATTCCTGCATCTTTTCGGGTATGATCATATCGAAGATGAAGAAGCGGAAAGAATGGAGGGGTTGGAGACTCGCATTTTGGCGCGTCTTGGCCTATCTGATCCCTACGGGGACAGGTCTCCGATTTGACAGATTGGAACGATGAGCGACTTCAAGACACAGCCGGCCGTGGCCGCGACCGAGGAGGCCGAGGCTTCCGGCGAGGCCGAGGCGGGCAGTAGTAGTACCGCCGCCCGAACAGAGGGCAGCAAATCCACCTCATCCTTTTGGAGCCGTGCCGCACGCCTGTTGCGTGGCGTCAGCCCGTCGAGCCTGCGCGAGGACCTTGCCGACGCGCTGACGGCGGATGCCGACAGCAATGCGGCCTTCTCGCCCGAGGAACGGGCGATGCTCAATAATATTCTCCGCTTCCGCGAGGTCCGCGTCGAGGACGTGATGGTGCCGCGCGCCGACATCGAGGCCGTGGACCAGAGCATCACCATCGGCGAACTCATGGTCCTCTTCGAGGAATCGGGACGCTCGCGCATGCCGGTCTATAGCGAGGGCCTCGACGACCCGCGCGGCATGGTGCATATCCGCGACCTGCTCGCCTATGTGACCAAGCAGGCACGCAACCGCCGCCGTAACGGCAGGGCCCACACGGCGACGAACGGCGAGAAGGCGCCCCGCCAGCAGAAGCCGGGCTTCGATCTTTCCCGCGTCGATCTCGACAAAACACTGGAGGAGGCCGGCATCATCCGTCAGCTCCTGTTCGTGCCGCCGTCGATGCTAGCTTCCGATCTCATGCAGCGGATGCAGGCGGCGCGCATTCAGATGGCCCTCGTCATCGATGAATATGGGGGCACGGACGGCCTCGTATCGCTCGAGGATATCGTCGAGATGGTCGTCGGCGACATCGAGGACGAGCATGACGACGAGGAAGTGATGTTCGCCCGTACGTCAGACGACATCTTTGTCGCCGATGCCCGCGTGGAACTCGAGGAGATCGCCAGCGCGATCGGTCCGGATTTCGACGTGCGCGAGCAACTGGAGGATGTCGATACGCTCGGCGGGCTCGTCTTCGCCTCGCTCGGCCGGATTCCGGTGCGCGGCGAAGTGGTTCAGGCGATCCCCGGTTTCGAGTTCCAAATTCTCGATGCCGATCCGCGCCGCGTCAAACGCGTGCGGATCATGCGCAAACGTCCGCCTGCACGACGCCGCCCGCCGAAGGAAAAGGAAATGTTGCCGCCGGCAGGCGAGCTTCCTGCGCTCCCGGCCCCGCCCTCGGCTGAATGAACAGCTTTGTCTTTCTAAGGTTAAGCTGGATGCGGGCGAAGAATCGCACGCATCCTTTCCAATCCAATTTATGAGTTTACGTCCACATTGGCCGGGGCCACCGGGCGTGTCGCTGAATCCGGCGGATGGCGGTCGATCTCCTTACGCAGGCTGATCAGGTCGATGAAACAGTCGGCCTGCCGGCGTAGTTCGTCGGCAATCATCGGCGGCTGCGTCGACATTGTCGAGACAACGGAAACCTTGCGGCCTTTTCGTTGCAGCGCCTCCACCAGGGTAGTGTAATCGCCGTCGCCGGAGAAGATCACCAAATGATCGAGCACTTCGGCCTGTTGCATTGCATCAATGGCGAGTTCTATGTCCATATTGCCCTTGATCTTGCGGCGACCTTGGGCATCCGTGTATTCCTTGGCAGGCTTTGTCACGACCGTGTAGCCGTTATAGTCCAGCCAGTCGATCAAGGGGCGGATCGAGGAAAACTCCAAGTCTTCGATAAGCGCGGTGTAATAGTAGGCTCGCAGGAGGTACGCCCGTTTCTGGAACGCGGCGAGCAATTTGCGGTAGTCGATGTCGAAGCCCAAGCTCTTGGATGTGGCGTAGAGATTGGCGCCATCGATGAAAAGCGCGATCTTCTCGCGGGGATCGAACAATGAGGCCTCCTCATTCACGGGTCCGGACTATCTTTACGGGGGTTCCTCACTCAGGAGGCGGCGGAGGTGAACCCGCTTCCTCCATCGTACGCCAAGATAGGGTGACTGGGAGCGGCTCGGTCATCAATTTAGCAACTGTGGTTAATATGCATTACAGCGCCGCGCGCGTCTCATCAGACGCCCAAAGGTCGCTGTAGCACTTTGAATCGCTGCATGTTTTTATCCTTAAATCGGCTAGGATTTAAGGAAACATACAGTAGACAATTCTCAACTGAGCCCCGAGCTTGTCAACCCTCTGAAAGGAGGGGTTACGCGGCGGCGGGACAAGCCGCCACTTTTTTGGAAGACTGCCGCCGACTGATTCGGTTTTCTTCCCGCGCAGGCTGTCGAAGGCCCGCGCCGACTGGAGGCTCTATGGAGAGACTGGCAGGCAGGATCATACTTCTTTCCGGAGTGTCCCGGGCACTCGTCGGCTTCGCGGCCGGGCTCGTGGCGGTGCTTACGCAGCCGCCCTTTGGCATTTTCGCGGCGGCCTTCGTTTCCTTTCCGATATTGGTCTGGCTGATAGACGGGATCGCGACCAATCCGAACGACGGCCTGTTGAAGCGGCTTCTGCCGGCCGCGTCGATCGGCTGGTCTTTCGGTTTCGGATATTTCCTTGGCGGGCTCTGGTGGCTCGGCAATGCGCTGCTTGTCGAGGCGGATGCCTTCGCCTGGGCCTTGCCATTGACGGTCGTCGGCCTTCCCGCCCTGCTCGCGCTATTCTATGCCGTGGCGGTTGTCATCGCCCGCTGTCTTTGGTCCGACGGCATGGGCCGGATCGCCGCTCTTGCCCTCGGATTCGGGCTTGCGGAATGGCTGCGCGGGTTCCTGTTCACCGGCTTTCCCTGGAACGCCATAGGCTATGCGGCCATGCCGATGCCGCTGATGATGCAATCGGCGAGCGTCGTCAATCTCGCGACGATCAACATGCTCGCCGTCTTCGTCTTTGCCGCGCCCGCACTCATCTGGACGGGCAAGGGCGCGCGCCCCGGCCTCGCCATCGCCGTGGCGCTCTTCGCGACGCATGTCGCCTTCGGCTTCTACCGGCTCGGCCAGCCGGCGCCGCAGCCACCCGCGCCGCAGATGACCGTCCGCCTCGTCCAGCCGGTGATCGACCAGGCCAAGAAAATGGACGATCGCGAGCGCTCGTCGATCTTCGAGAATCATCTCTCCCTGACCGCCGCTCCGGCGGAGGAGCGTGGCAAGCGGCCGGATATCGTCGTCTGGCCGGAAACGTCGATCCCCTTCATCCTCACCGACAACCCCGATGCACTGGCGCGGATCGCCGAAGTGCTCGAGGAGGGGCAGATTCTCGTCGCCGGCGCGGTCAGGGCCGAGGACGCCGGCGCCGGCCTGCCGCCGCGCTACTACAATTCGATCTACGTCATCGATGACCGCGGACAAATCGTCGGGGCGGCCGACAAGATACATCTGGTGCCGTTCGGCGAATACCTACCGTTCGAGGACCTGCTCTCCTCCTGGGGCCTGAGTTCCGTCGCCGCTTCCATGCCGGGCGGCTTCTCGGCGGCCAAGATCCGTCCGCTGCTGACCTTACCGGGCGGAAGAACGGTGTATCCGCTGATCTGCTACGAGGCGATCTTCGCCGATGAGGTCGACGGTAACGCCCGCCTGGCCGACGCGCTCTTGAACATCACCAACGATGCCTGGTTCGGCGACACGCCCGGTCCGCGGCAACATTTTCGTCAGGCCCAGCTTCGCGCAGTCGAAACCGGGACGCCGATGATTCGCGCTGCCAATACCGGTATATCAGCAATTGTTGATGCACGCGGTGTTTTAGTGGTAGGATTGGGGTACAATTACAAGGGAGTTGTAGACACAATTCTGCCGGGAAAAATGCCTAGCGTCACGGACGCCGCCATGAGAAGCAAAATCTTCTGGTTGACGGCGAGTTTTCTCCTTTTGGTTGCGGCAATCTCTCGCTTAGGTTTTAATATTAGGAAGAATTGACGTAAAACCCCTAAAATTGCATAGTGGTATTTGCCGGCAACTTTCACCTGCCGCGAGCGAGTGACAGGTTGCCATTACGCGAAGAGCAGCAATGCCAGGTTGTCGGCAACCGGAACAGCGAGTTTAGGAAGGCGAATATGATTGAAAACAAGAAGAAGCCGAACCCGATCGACATCCATGTCGGTAGCAGGATTCGCCTTCGTCGGACGATGCTTGGCATGAGCCAGGAGAAGCTCGGCGAGAGTCTGGGGATCACATTCCAGCAGATTCAGAAGTACGAAAAGGGAACGAATCGCGTCGGCGCGAGCCGGTTGCAGAACATTGCGCAGATTCTCAATGTGCCGGTGTCGTTCTTCTTCGAAGACGCGCCGGGCGAGGGCGCCGGCACCGGCATGGCCGAGGCATCGAGCTCCAACTACGTGGTCGATTTCCTGTCGTCGTCGGAAGGGCTGCAACTCAACCGCGCTTTCGTCAAGATCGCCGACCCGAAGGTCCGGCGCAAGCTGGTGGACCTCGTCAAGGCGCTTGCTGCCGAGGCGGAGGCGGAATAAGCGGGAACACTCCCCGTGTCGAAAAAGCGGCCGTCGGCCGCTTTTTTCGTATTTCGGGCAGCGGTCGATTTGCGCGCTGCAACCCCGAATGCATGTCTCCTTAAATCGACCTCGCTTTAAGGACAAAGACATGCGGCAATTCAAAGTGCCACAGCGACATTTGCGCGTCCGATAAGATGCGCGGCACTGTAGCCGCCCCTCGACGCGAAAATTTTTCCACGAAACGAGGCAATTTCGCCAAGGTCGGGCGTGGCAGCAATGTCGATATAAAGATATATTTATGTCGTTGTGTGCTTGTTTTTCGCCGGCAAAACCACTAACACGTTCGCACCGCTTTTTCATTGAGGGGACTTCCCGCATGCGCGCAAACTACCTGTTCACAAGTGAATCCGTTGCCGAAGGTCATCCGGACAAGGTGTGTGACCGTATCTCCGACGAGATTGTCGATCTGGTTTACCGCGAAGCGGCGAAGTCCGGCGTCGACCCGTGGAGCGTGCGCATCGCCTGTGAAACCTTGGCTACGACCAATCGCGTTGTCATTGCCGGCGAGGTCCGCCTGCCGCCGAGCCTCCTGAAGAAGGACAAGAACGGCAACGACGTCATCAATCCGTCGAAGTTCAAGTCGGCTGCCCGCAAGGCGATCCGCGACATCGGCTACGAACAGGATGGCTTCCACTGGAAGACGGCGAAGATCGACGTGCTGTTGCACTTCCAGTCCGCGCACATCGCGCAGGGCGTCGACAGTGCCGCCGACAAGCAGGGCGAGGAAGGTGCCGGCGACCAGGGCATCATGTTCGGCTATGCCTGCCGCGAGACCGCCGAGCTCATGCCGGCGCCGATCTATTATTCGCACCGCATCCTGAATCTGCTTGCCGCCGCCCGCAAGAAGGGCGAAGGCGAGGTCGCCAAGCTCGGCCCGGATGCCAAGAGCCAGGTGACGGTACGCTATGTCGACGGCAAGCCGGCCGAGGCCACCTCGATCGTTCTTTCCACGCAGCATCTCGACGACAGCTGGGATTCCGCCAAGGTACGCTCCGTGGTCGAACCCTATATTCGTGAGGCGCTGGCCGATCTGAAGATCGCCGACGACTGCACCTGGTACATCAACCCGACCGGCAAGTTCGTCATCGGTGGACCGGACGGCGATGCCGGCCTCACCGGCCGCAAGATCATCGTCGACACCTATGGCGGTGCCGCGCCGCATGGCGGCGGTGCCTTCTCGGGCAAGGACACGACCAAGGTCGACCGTTCGGCCGCCTATGCCGCCCGTTACCTCGCCAAGAATGTCGTTGCCGCCGGCCTCGCCGATCGCTGCACGATCCAGCTTTCCTACGCTATCGGCGTTGCCCAGCCGCTGTCGATCTATGTCGACCTGCACGGCACCGGCAAAGTCTCGGAAGATCAGGTCGAAAAGGCCATCCGCAAGACGATGGACCTCTCGCCGACCGGCATCCGCCGCCATCTCGACCTCAACCGGCCCATCTATGCCAAGACGTCTGCCTATGGCCACTTCGGCCGCAAGGCCGGTCGCGATGGTTCCTTCTCCTGGGAGAAGCTCGACCTCGTCAAGCCGCTCAAGGAAGCGATCGAGCACGACACCACGGCCGTCAACGGAAGGGCGGCCAGCCGCGCGGCGTAAGCGCCGCTGATGCGGCTTCGGAGAAGCCGCGCATTGAAGATAGCGCAGCGGCCTGCTATCAGGCGCTGCAAAAAATCAGGGCGGGCGCTCCGGTGAGGGGCGTCCGCCTCGTTCATTGTGATTTCGGGCCGGTCCGACGCGAAATCATTGTGATCCAGGAAGGACGATATGACCGAACCGCGCCGTGCAAGAGCAACGGAGGCTTTCTTCGGCCGCCGCAAAGGCAAGCCCCTGCGGGAGCGCCAGGCCGCGCACCTAGAAAACCTGCTGCCTGCTCTGAAGCTCGATCTGACTGAGGCTGCGCCGCAACATCTGGCGTCGCTTTTTCCCGAACCCGTCAAGCGAATCCGCCTGGAGATCGGCTTCGGCGGCGGCGAGCACCTCATCCACCGTGCCGCGGAGGATTCTTCGACCGGGTTCATCGGCGTGGAGCCCTTCGTCAATTCGATGGCGAAGCTGCTCGGTCAGATCGAGGCGAAGGGGATCAGGAACGTCCGCCTCTACGACGACGATGCGACCCAGGTGCTCGACTGGCTGCCCGCAGCCTCGGTCGATCAGATCGACCTGCTCTATCCCGATCCCTGGCCGAAACGGAAGCACTGGAAACGGCGCTTCGTCTCCAAGGTCAATCTCGACCGCTTCGCGCGCATTCTGAAGCCGGGCGGCCTCTTCTGTTTCGCATCCGATATCGACAGCTATGTCAATTGGACGCTCATCCATTGCCGTGACCACGCCGCATTCGAATGGACGGCGGAAAAGGCGGCCGACTGGCTGACGCCCTTTGCCGGCTGGCCGAGCACGCGCTATGAGGCCAAGGCCCGCCGGGAAGGGCGAAGCTCGGCCTATCTCACCTTCCGCCGCGCTTAGAATGCTTTGGATTTGTCCCTCTCCTCGGGTTTAACCCGAGGACTAACCCTCTCCCCGCACGCGGAGAGGGAGAGAGGGTGGCCGGTAGGGCGGACGAGGGGCCAAATTCAAGTTAATACGCGCCAGCCGATCAATGCAGGCTGACGGTGCGCAGGTCGTCCTCGGCCGCCTTGAAGAAGGTGCTGGAACGGTTATCCGTCAGGAGAATCGGAGTGCCGTCGGCGCCGAATAGGGCCCACAGGTCGATTCCGGGACCCATTTCGGGCGCCTCGGGAAAGCAGCGGGAGACCTCCTCCGAACGCATCTTGCGGATATAGCCGACTTCGCCTGCGCCAAGATGCGCAAGGTCGCTTTTCGACAGCGATGTGTTGATGGTTTTCAGTCCCATGGTGATGCTCCGTGGTCGCCGGCTTTCAAGGAAAAATCCCGCCGGTTATCCTATTCTGGGACCGAAATGTTAATTTTCTTTACCATGCGGACCGGCTCCGGGCGCACGAGATCGACCGAAAGGAGCCCGTTGCGCAGCTCCGCGCCGAGAACCTGCATGCCGTCGGCAAGCACGAAGGTGCGCTGGAACTGCCGAGCGGCGATGCCACGATGCAGATATTCCCGCTCGCCGGTGTCGACCTGACGGCCGCGAATGACAAGCTGATTTTCCTCGGTCGTCACGTCGAGGTCTTCCTCGGAGAAGCCGGCGACCGCGAGCGTTATCCGCAGGCGTTCCGGCGCGCCGGAAGCGTCGCCGCGAATGCGCTCGATATTGTAGGGTGGATAGCCATCATTGCCCTTGGCGATGCGCTCAAGGGTCTTCTCCATACTGTCGAAACCCACGAGAAGCGGGCTCGTAAATGGCGTTATTCTGCTCATTCCCAAAGTCCTTGCAGCTCAAGCGACCATCTTGTCGGACCTGCCATGCAGCATCCTGGCAGCAATATGGTAGCTGTGTGCAACGAGTGCAAGCCGCTTGCCTCCGCAGCCCACGCAAATCATAGTCGCTTCTCGGATATTCGGCCCGTGAAGGGCGACCACGTGATTTCGATCCGGCGAGCGGCCGTGGTCCGGCAGGAGACGTAAAGTGTCAAGCGCGAGAAAGATCATCATCGACACCGACCCGGGGCAGGACGATGCAGCGGCGATCATGCTGGCCTTCGGCAGCCCGGAGGAGATCGAGGTCCTCGGCATCACCACCGTCGCCGGCAATGTCCCGCTCACGCTGACGGCGCGCAACGCGCGGATCGTCTGCGAGCTTTGCAACAGGACCGACGTGAAGGTCTTTGCCGGCGCCGAGCGGCCGGTCGCCCGCCCGCTGATTACCGCCGAGCACGTACACGGCAAGACGGGGCTCGATGGCCCCGAACTCTCCGAGCCGACGATGCCGCTCCAGGAGCAGCACGCCGTCGATTTCATCGTCGAGACTTTGCGCACCGAGGCGCCAGGCGCGGTCACGCTTTGCACGCTGGGCCCCTTGACGAATATCGCGCTGGCCCTCACCAAGGCGCCCGAGATCGCACCGGCGGTACGCGAGCTCGTACTGATGGGCGGCGGCTTCTTCGAGGGCGGCAATATTACGCCCGCGGCGGAATTCAACATCTATGTCGATCCGGAGGCCGCCGAGATCGTCTTCCGCTCCGGAATTCCGATCGTGATGATGCCGCTCGACGTGACGCACCGCGTTCTTACACGCAAGGCCCGCGTCGAGAAGATCCGCGCCATCGGTAGTCCGGCGGCTGTTGCGCTTGCGGAGATGCTGGAATTCTTCGAGCGATTCGACATCGAAAAATACGGTACCGACGGCGGCCCGCTGCACGATCCGACGGTGATCGCCTATCTGTTGCGACCGGAACTCTTCACCGGCCGCGACTGCAATGTCGAGATCGAAACGGCTTCCGCCCTGACCGCGGGCATGACGGTGGTCGACTGGTGGCAGGTGACCGGACGCAAGCACAATGCCAAGGTCATGCGGCACATCGACGACGAGGGCTTCTTCGATCTCCTGACCGACCGGCTGGCGCGCATTTAAGCTGATTGCAATCTCCCGATCCGGATCGATCCGGGTCCAAGCCGTCAAAACCAAAACGGCGCCGCATCGGGCGCCGTTTCGCGTTTCGCCATGTCGCCGGGTCAGAACTCTTCCCAATTATCCTCGGCCAACGCATTGGCGCCGGACGTCTTGGCGAGTACGCGCTGCGTCGGAGCCGAATAGGCGCCGCTGCGCGGCGCCGCCTTTGCCGTCGCTGCCGGGCGAGGGGCAGGGCTTTCCGCGGCCCGCATCCGGTCGGCGGCGCCACGCAGCATCTCGGCCGAGGACTGGGCAGGCGCCTGCGCGGCGACGCGGAAGCGGGAGACGAGCGCACTCAGCGCCCGTGCCTCGTCGTTCAGCGCCATGCTCGCCGCCGTCGTTTCCTCCACCATGGCGGCGTTCTGCTGCGTCACCTGGTCCATCTGGTTGACCGCCGAGTTGATCTCCTTGAGACCGACGGCCTGTTCCGATGCGGAGCTGGAGATCTGGCGGATGAGGCCGTTGATCTCAACCACCTGCTCGGCGATCTTCTCGAGCGCGCCGCCCGCCTTGCCGACGAGATCGACGCCTTCGCGTACCTGGCCGGCCGAGGTGTTGATCAGCGTCTTGATCTCCTTGGCGGCATTGGCCGAGCGCTGCGCGAGTTCGCGGACTTCCTGTGCGACGACCGCGAAGCCCTTGCCGGCATCGCCGGCGCGCGCTGCCTCGACCCCCGCATTGAGCGCCAACAGATTGGTCTGGAAGGCGATCTCGTCGATGACGCCGATGATGCGGCTGACCTCATGCGACGATTGCTCGATGCCCCGCATGGCAGCGATCGCCTTCTGGACGACTTCGCCGGATTGTTCGGCATCGTTGCTTGCGACCTCGACCGATTTCGCTGCGACCTTGGCGTTTTCGGCGCTGGCGTTCACCTGCGAGGTCAACTGGTCGAGTGCGGCGGCGGTTTCTTCGAGGCTTGCGGCCTGCTGTTCCGTCCGGTGCGACAGATCGTTGGCGGCGCTCGAGATCTCGCCGGTGCCGCTGCCGATATTCACGACCGAGTGGTTCACGGTGCGGATCGTTTCTTCGAGGCTCTCCATCGTCGCGTTGAAGTCGCGCTTCAACTGCGCATATTCGCCCGGAAAGTCGTCGGTGATCCGGAAGGCGAGATCGCCGGAAGCAAGATGCGACAACCCCTTGCCGAGGCGCGCGACGATGTCGCGCTGGAGCGCATTGCTTTCGGCGCGTTCGTTTTCCGACCGGCTGCGCTCGCGTTCCGCCTGCTCGCGCTCATGGCGGGCCTCGCTTTCCAGGCGCCGGTTGTCGGCGAGCTGGTGGCGGAAGCCTTCGAGTGCCTTGGCGACGGCGCCGGTTTCGTCGGCACGGTCCTGGCCGGAGATCGGCAGCGTGTATTCGCCGTTGCTGAGCGTCTCGACATCGCGAACAAGACCGGCAAGCGGCTTCTGCACGAACCGGCGTACGGCGAAGTAGAGGCCGGCGAGCACCGCACCGAGTACCACCAGACCGCCGACGATCATCATGTAGGTTTGATCGCGGACCGGCGCGTTGATGGCAGTGCGCGGAACGTCGACCAGCACGACCCAGCTAGCATTCACATTGGGCAGCTTGAAAGGATAGACGAGGCGGTCGAAAGGCTCGTTTCTGTCATAGGTCAGGTTCTTGACCATGCCGGACGCACCCGTGGTGAGGGCGTTCTTCACGGTGTCGGCACCTTCGCCGTCGTAATCCTTCATCAGAAGCTCGGGGATCGGCGCGGCGAGCCATTTGCCGCCCTGCGAAAGCAGGTAGACGCGCCCCGTCCCGAAAGGCTTGAGCTTGCCGAGCCGATCGGCGAGCGAGGCAAGCGAGATGTCGGCGCCCGAGACGCCGATCATCTTGCCGTTCGACATCACCGGATAGGCGATCGAGGTCATCGTTGTCGGAACGTCGGTCCCCTCGGCCAGGTAAGGCTGGGTGATGGCGCCCTTGCCGCTCTTGGCCGCGAGAGCATACCATTCGGCCGCATAGTCGGCCTTGAATGTCGAGAGCTGCGCCTTGCCGTTGCGATCCTTCGACCAGTAGGGCGTGAAGACGCCCTCCGCATTACCGCCAAGTTCCGTATTGTTGACGACGTCCTTCCCGTCGAAGGCTTTCGATTCCTCGGCGAACCAGCTTCCGAAGGCGAAGTCGTGCTGGTCGAGATTGGCCTTCAAGAGGTTGATGGCGCCGGCCCGGTCGGTGGACTGCCCGGCGTGACCGCGTCCCAGCACGCCCGACATGGTGCGAGCAGCGGCGGCCAGCTCGCCCACGCTTCCGGCGATGTCGGAAGCGATGGCGCGTGCCTCCGTCTGCGCGCCGTCGAAGACCAACGTCTCGACGCGATCCTGAGTCTGGGAGATGAGAACGAAATTCGATGCGAGCAGCACGAGGGCGATCGTGCCGCCCGTCACCGCAATCAGCTTGGTCGCCAGCGATTTGGCTTGGAACTTGAACATGAAATCCTCACGTATTTGGAGGTCCGCAGGTGTCACCTGCGACGTCACGCATTCCGATGTTTGGGTGAAAGCCCCGTCATGGAGCCCAGATGCCGACCGGCACGAAGGAGGTGGCCCGAAGTAATCGGACTTCTCGTCCAACTGATTAGACGATCAAAGATTAAAATACGGCCAACACGTAAGCCGATTCATGCGCCGCCCAAGTAAAATTCACACCGCAAGCGTCGTTACCGCGACCTATACTGTTCAGATTGCGAAAAGCGCGGAAATGGGATGTCAGAGCGGGAGTAACAAGCGGTTTCCGCCCGCAACCGCCCCGACCCTTCAATGCCGGTCGCCAAGTGTGCAGCGGCTTTGAACGAGCGACATTGCACAGCAACGAAGACCTAAAACGCGGCGCATCGAGTTCGGTTGAATGCACCGCGCTTCAGGACGCATGATCTAAAGCCGGGCGGCGACTTCCGCGGCAGTGGGGATCGCCGGCTGCGCGCCGGGCTTGAGGCAGGCGAGCGACCCGGCGACCGCGGCGCGCCTGAGCGCATCGGGGAAGGCGAGGCCGGCGTCGAGGCTCGCCGCGAGATAACCGCAGAAGGTGTCGCCTGCGCCCACCGTGTCGACGGGCTCGATCTTGAGCCCTCTGGCGCGATGGACTTCGCCTTCGTGAACGGCGACGACGCCCTCGGCGCCAAGCGTCACGATGACAGTCTGGCCCGTCTCGGCGTGAAGCTGCCGCATCGCCGCTTCCCGCTCGGCCCCGTCGATGCCGCTCTTGCCGGCAAGCAGTTCGAACTCGGTCTCGTTGGCAATGACGATATCGGCCATGCGGCCGAGCCTTGCCGCATCCGCTGTCAGCGGTGCGATGTTGATGATCGAGCGGACGCCTTGCCGCTTGGCCTCGGAAAGCGCTTTCTCGACCGAGGCGGCGGGGATTTCGAGCTGCAGCATCAGCGTATCGCCGGGAGCCATTCCCGCGACTGCCGAAACGGCGTCTTCCTCGCCGACCGTTCCGTTGGCGCTGGCGACGACGACGATGACGTTCTCGCCGTCTCCACCGACGATGATATGCGCCGTGCCGGTCGGCTCCTCCACGGTCTTCGTGAGGCTGAGATTGGCGCCCGCCTCCCTGAGCAGGGCGAGCGCGCCGTCGGCGAAACTGTCGGATCCGACCGCACCCGCCATGCCTACCTGAGCGCCGGCGCGGCGCGCGGCGAGCGCCTGGTTGGCGCCCTTACCTCCGGCTGCGGTCGAAAAGCCCGTCCCGGCGACCGTCTCACCGGGTTTCGGAAGGCGTGCGGTCGTGGCGATCAGGTCCATGTTGATGGATCCAAAAACAGTGATCATGTGGAAAGTCCCGTCGGCTTCGTGATTTCGCCGGAGAGTGCCCGACGGCGTCAGTCCTCGTCAACCACCATGAGCTTCAATTGGCCCACGCGGCTGTCCTTGGCGCGCCCGATCTTGTCGCCCTGGCTGGGATCGGCTTCGCCCTGCAGTTCGAGCGCCTCGATCTTGGCACCGCGCCGGGTAAGCTTCTCCGATGAGATCAGGATCTCCTCGACGTCCTTCTGGGTCATGGCGAAATGGCCTTGGAGCTTGCGCACGCGTTCGTCGAGCCGCGAAAGATCCTCCATCAGCCGCACGACCTCGCCTTGGATAAGATGGGCCTGTTCGCGCATGCGGGCGTCTTTCAGGATCGCCTGGATCACCTGGATCGACAGAAGCAGAAGCGAAGGCGAGACGATGACGATGCGTTGGCGGTGTGCCTTCTGTACGATCGCTTCGAAATGCTCGTGGATTTCGGCGAAGATCGATTCGGAGGGAACGAAGAGGAAGGCCGTGTCCTGCGTTTCGCCGGGCAGCAGGTATTTGCTGGCGATATCGCGGATATGCACTTCTAAGTCGCGGCGAAAGGCTTGCGCGGCCTGTTGCCTCCGCTCGGCACTCTCGGCGTCGCGCATCGCGTTCCAAGCTTCGAGCGGAAACTTCGCATCGATGACCAGTGGCGGCTGGCCGTTCGGCATGCGGATCGTGCAGTCCGGCCGCGCGCCATTGGAGAGTGTCGCCTGAAAGGCGAAGGCGCCCATCGGCAGGCCGTCGGCGACGATCGCCTCCATCCGCGACTGGCCGAAGGCGCCGCGCGTCTGCTTGTTGGCGAGGATGTTCTGCAGCCCGGCCATGTCCTTGGCGAGCGACTGGATGTTGCTTTGCGCGTTGTCGATCACGGCGAGCCGCTCTTGCAGGCGCCTGAGATTCTCATGCGTCGCCTTCGTCTGTTCACTGAGCGAGGCGCCGATCCGGTGCGTCATGCCGTCGATGCGCTGGCTGATCGCCTGGTTGAGTTCCGCCTGCCGCGCCCCGAAAACCTCGGACATGGCGGCGATGCGGCCCTGCATTTCCGTCTGCGCGGCAAGCAGCGCCGACATCTGTTCACCTTGCTCGACCGCCCGACGCGAACGGGCGCGACGTGCGAGGACGGCAGAGAGCACCGCCATCAGCAGCGCCGCGGCGGCGAGATGGCCGGCCGTGACGGGCAGGGTGCCGATGAGGAACAGCGGCTCGTCGAAGGAAAAGGTTATGGGCTCCATGGCCATGAGCCTAAACAGATTCGCCTCCGAAGACCAGATCAAAACAAGAACAAATGAGCCGTTCCGGTTGAGCACCACCGGTCGGCAATTTTCTTGCACGCGAACCGAAAGATCGGCTATGGGACGAGCATGACGATCAAGCCGCTCATCATCCTTCCCGATCCGGTCCTGCGCCAGGTGTCGACACCGGTGGAGACCATCGACGCCGACATTCGCCGGCTTGCCGACGATATGCTCGAAACCATGTACGACGCGCCGGGCATCGGTTTGGCGGCGATCCAGATCGGCGTGCCGAAGCGCCTCCTGGTTCTGGATGTGACGAAGGAGGGCGAGGAGAAGAGGCCGCTCGTCTTCATCAATCCGAAGATCGTCCGCTCGTCCGAGGAGCGCTCGGTCTACGAGGAGGGCTGCCTGTCGATCCCGGACTACTACGCCGAGGTCGAGCGGCCGGCAGCGATCACGGTGGAATATCTCGATCGCGAGGGCAAGGAACAGGCGATCGGGGCCGACGGCCTGCTCGCCACTTGCCTGCAGCACGAGATCGACCATCTGAATGGAGTCCTCTTCATCGACCATATCTCCAAGCTCAAGCGCGATATGGTGATCCGCAAGTTCACCAAGGCGGCCAAGACGCGCGGCGCCAAGGCGATCTGATCGGCGCTTGGGCTGGAGCCGCCGCCCGCTTGCGGGCAATTGAGTAAAGACGGAGTCCGCCGCTTTGCCGCTTCGCATCATCTTCATGGGCACGCCGGAATTTTCCGTGCCGACGCTTCTGGCACTTGCCGGGGCGGGTCACGAGATCGTCGCCGTCTACACGCAACCGCCGCGTCCCGGCGGGCGTCGCGGCCTCGACCTCAAGAAGTCGCCGGTGCATGAGGCTGCCGAGCGTCTCGGCGTTCCGGTTTTGACACCCGTCAATTTCAAGGGCGCTGCGGATCGCCAGGTCTTCCGCGACTTTAAGGCCGATGTGGCGGTGGTCGTGGCCTACGGCCTGCTCCTGCCGGAGGAGATCCTCTCGGGAACGCGCCACGGCTGCTATAACGGCCACGCCTCGCTCCTGCCGCGTTGGCGCGGTGCGGCGCCGATCCAGCGCGCCATCATGGCCGGCGACCGCAAGACCGGGATGATGATCATGAAGATGGACAAGGGCCTCGATACCGGCCCGGTTGCGCTTGCGCGAACCGTTGCGATCGACGAGACGATGACGGCAGGCGAATTGCACGACCGGCTGATGCAAGTCGGGGCGGAACTGATGACGCAAGCGATGACCAAGCTTGAGGCGGGCGAGCTGACACTGACGCCGCAGTCCGACGAGGGCGTTGTCTACGCCGCCAAGATCAGCAAGGACGAGACACGGATCGATTTCACACGGGTCGCTGAGGAAGTGCACAACCACATCCGCGGCCTCTCGCCTTTTCCGGGCGCCTGGTTCGAGCTCGAAATCGCGGGGCGGCTGGAGCGCATCAAGGCCTTGGGCTCGGAGCGCGTCGAAGGGACCGGTGCGGCCGGCCTGGTTCTGGACGATGCCTTGACCATTGCCTGCGGCAAGGGCGCGGTGCGGCCGACAAGGCTCCAGAGGGCGGGCGGCAAGGTGCTCGCGGCCACCGACTTCCTGCGCGGCACGCCGGTCGCCCCCGGCACGAGGATCGCCTGATGCCGCGCTATCGCTTGACCGTGGAATATGACGGCTCCGATTATGTCGGCTGGCAGCGGCAGGAGAACGGTCCTTCCGTTCAGGGCGCGATCGAGAAGGCGGTCTTGTCGCTGACCGGCGAGACGGTCTCGATCCGCGGCGCCGGACGCACCGATTCCGGCGTGCACGCGGTGGGGCAGGTGGCGCATCTCGACCTTACGCGCGAGTGGAAGACGCATACGCTGCGCAATGCGTTGAACGCGCATCTGACGCTCGCCGGCGAGCGCGTCTCGATTCTCGAGGCCGCGGAAGCGCCGGCGGATTTCGACGCGCGTTTTTCGGCGATCCGGCGGCATTACCTCTACCGCATCATTTCCCGGCGCTCGCCCCTGGCGCTGGAGGCAAAGCGCGCCTGGTGGGTGCCGAAGGCGCTGGACCATGAGGCGATGCACGAGGCGGCACAGCGGCTTGTCGGTCATCACGATTTTACGACATTCCGCTCGGCCCATTGCCAGGCCACGAGCCCGGTGCGCACGCTCGATAGGTTGGATGTGACGCGCAGCGGTGAGCGGATCGAGATCCGCGCGTCGGCGCAGAGCTTCCTGCACAACCAGATACGCTCCTTCGCGGGCTCCCTGAAGCTCGTCGGCGAGGGCAAATGGACGCCGGACGATCTTCAGGCCGCACTCGAAGCGCGCGACCGCAAGGCCTGCGGGCCCGTCGCTCCGCCGGAGGGCCTCTATTTCCTGCAGGTCGACTACTGACCTCATGCATGTCGCCCAGAAGTGCGTAGCGGTTCTGGGACAACGGCATGCATCGAAACAAAGAGGCTCAGCCCGGCATTACTCCCAGGAGGCGCTGCAGAGACTGCACGATCATCAATGGGGACAGCAGGAAGAGCGCAGCCAGTGCCGCGGCGAGCAGGTTCTGGTTGGCGGTTACGGTGCGCAAGAGGCGGAAGAGCAGGGCGACATTAACGAAGAGCAGAAGAAATGACAGCAGGACGGCGACGTCCTCGCCACCGGGCACCAGCAGCAGGATCGCCGCCGGCACCGCCATGGCATAGGACAGCGGCACCTGGAGCCAATTGGTGGTGACGATCACCGGCACCACGAAGGCCGTGAAGTCGAGCGGGCGCGAGAGGATGAGTGTCAGCGCGACCGGCAACAGCCAGGCCGCGAGATCGACGACGAAAAGCTTGACGACGAAGCCGAGACCGACCGTCGTGCCGCTCGGCATCGCCGAAAGATAATAGAGCCGCCATGACGCCCAGCCGACGGCGAGCGCCGGCAGCGACCAGAGTATGGCCGTGAACGAGCGCCAGAGACCGGCCTCGCTGATGTCCAGCCAGCGAAACCCTTCGCGGTTGCCCTGGATCAACAGCGATAGTCCCTTGATATAGACAAGGACCTCCTCAAGCCGTGACATGGCCGAACCAGCGGGCGATGAAGGTTTCGTAGATGCCGGTCAGGGTATCGAGATCGGCAAGCGCGACGCGCTCGTCGACCATATGCATCGTCTTTCCGACCAGGCCGAACTCGACCACCGGGCAATAGTCCTTGATGAAGCGCGCGTCCGAGGTGCCGCCGGTGGTCGAAAGCTGCGGCCGGCGCCCCGTCACGGCTTCGACCGCGCCGGAGAGAGAATCGATGAGGGCGTTGTTGCGCGTCAGAAAGACGTGGCTCGGACGCTCATTCCAGACGATGTCGTATTTCACCGGCGCACGGCCGGGCCTGAGCGCCCCGTCCGCCGCGGCGCGGTCGAGGCGAGCTACGATCTCGGCCATCAGGCTCTCGGCCGTCCAGCGGTCGTTGAAGCGGATGTTGAAAGCGGCGCTCGCCTTGGCTGGAATGACGTTGACCGCGGCATTGCCGACATCGATCGTCGTGACCTCAAGGTTCGACGGCTGGAAATTCTCCGTACCGTTGTCGAAGGGCGGGTCCATCAGCGCCCGCGTAAGCTGCAGGATGCCGCGCACCGGATTGTCGGCGAGATGCGGATAGGCCGCATGGCCTTGGACGCCGTGCACTGTGATGCGGCCAGAGAGCGATCCGCGGCGGCCGATCTTGATCATGTCGCCGAGACTCTCCGGATTGGTCGGCTCGCCGACGAGACAGGCGTCCCAGCGCTCGCCGCTTTCCGCCGCCCAGTCGAGGAGCTTCACCGTGCCGTTGATCGCCGGGCCTTCCTCGTCGCCGGTGATGAGAAAGGAGATCGACCCTTTCGGGGCGCCATGCTTTGCGATGTGGCGGCCGACGGCCGCGACGAAGCAGGCGATGCCGCCCTTCATGTCGACGGCGCCACGGCCGTACATTTCGCCGTCGGCGATTGCCGCAGAAAACGGGGGATGGCTCCAGGCAGCCTCGTCGCCGACCGGCACGACGTCGGTATGGCCGGCGAACATCAGATGGGGACCGTCGGTCCCGATCCGGGCATAGAGATTCTCGATGTCGGGTGTCCCTGCCTCCTTCGCCACCACGCGGTCGACCTTGAAGCCGAGCGGCCCGAGCATGGCCTCCAGGGCCGAAAGCGCACCACCCTCGGCCGGGGTGACGGACGGGCAGCGGATGAGGGCAGCGAGATTGGAAACGGGATCGGTCGGGAACATCGAGCGGAATGCCTGCGAAGCCGGTGGGCCAAGGAACTGAAGTTGCCGGTTTATCCGATCGATCACCGGCTGTCACGCGCGATGAGGGAGGCCGGATCTTTGGCGCGGCTCGAAAAGACACAGGCCGGACAAGTGTCCGGCCTGTGGGAATACCCGTTGTTGGGCAGGGAAGGCTATTCGCCGGGGGCGAGATGCGGCGCCTCGATGTGCCCGCCGGCATGCTTCAGGGGCCGCTCGCCGGAAAGCTTGCGGATCAGCACGTAGAAGACCGGCGTCATGAAGATGCCGAAGGCTGTGACGCCGATCATGCCGGCGAACACGGCAATGCCCATCGCCGAGCGCATCTCCGCGCCGGCGCCCGTCGACAGAACCAGCGGCACGACACCCATGATGAAGGCCATCGAGGTCATCAGGATCGGCCGAAGGCGCAGCCGGCTCGCCTCGATCGCGGCGCTGACCGCATTCTTGCCGGAAAGCTCGAGTTCGCGGGCGAACTCGACGATCAGGATCGCGTTCTTGGCCGAAAGACCGACGAGCACGATGAGACCGATCTGCGTGAACACGTTGTTGTCGCCACCCGTCAGCCAAAGGCCCGTAAGCGCCGCCATGATGCCCATCGGTACGATCATGATGATCGCGATCGGCAGCATCAGGCTTTCATATTGGGCCGCAAGCACGAGATAGACGAGCAGCAGCGCCAGCGGGAAGACGAGGATGCCCGAATTGCCGGCGAGGATCTGTTGATAGGTCAGGTCCGTCCACTCGTAGGAAATGCCGGGCGGCAGCGTCTCGGCGGCGATCCGCTCTATTGCGGCCTGCGCCTGGCCGGAGGAGAAGCCCGGGGCCGGCCCGCCATTGATGTCGGCGGCGAGGAAGCCGTTGTAGCGGATCGCCCGTTCGGTACCCACCGTCTGTTCCACCTTGAGCAGCGCCGAGAGCGGGATCATCTCGCCCGATTGCGAACGGACCTTCAGCTTGCCGATGTCGTCGGCATGCGCCCGGTAGTTCGCATCGGCCTGGATGCGCACGCTGTAAGTGCGGCCGAAGGCGTTGAAGTCGTTGACGTAGAGCGAACCCAGATAGATCTGCAGCGTCTCGAACACGTCCGTCACCGCTACGCCGAGCTGGCGCGCCTTGACGCGGTCGAGGTCGGCATAGAGCTGCGGCACGTTGATCTGGAAGCTCGAATAAAGCCCGGCGAGCTCCGGTGTTGCCATCGCCTTCTCGAGGAAGGCCTTGGCCGCGTCGTCGAGCGTACGATAGCCGAGGCCGTTCCGGTCCTCGATCTGCAGCTTGAAGCCGCCCGTCGTGCCGAGGCCCTGTACGGGCGGCGGCGGGAACATGGCGATGAACGCATCCTGGATCGCGCCGAACTCCTGGTTCAGCTGCATCGCGATCGCGCCACCTGAGAGTTCCGGCGTCTTGCGCTCCTCGAAGGGCTTCAGCGACACGAAGACGATGCCCGAGTTTGACGAGTTGGTGAAGCCGTTGATCGACAGGCCGGGGAAGGCGATGGCGTGCTCGACGCCCGGGTGCTTGAGCGCTATCTCGCTCATGCGCCGGATGACGTCCTCCGAGCGGTCAAGCGTCGCTGCGTCCGGCAGCTGCGCGAAACCGATCAGATACTGCTTGTCCTGCGCCGGAACGAAGCCGCCGGGCACCGCGCGGAACAATGCGAAAGTGACGCCGAGGAGGACGACATAGAGGCCCATGATCAACGACTTGCGCGTGAGAATGCCGCCGACGCCGCGGCCATAGGCTTCGGAACTCGCTCCGAAGAAGCGGTTGAAGCCACGGAAGAACCAGCCGAACAGGGCGTCCATGATCCGCGTCAGCCTATCCTTCGGCGCGTGGTGGTCCTTCAGAAGCAGGGCGGCGAGTGCCGGCGACAGCGTCAGCGAGTTGAAGGCCGAGATCACCGTCGAAATCGCGATGGTCAGTGCGAACTGGCGGTAGAACTGGCCGGTAAGCCCGGTGATGAAGGCGAGCGGCACGAAGACCGCGACGAGCACCAGCGCGATCGCGATGATCGGACCGGAAACCTCCGACATTGCGCGATAGGTCGCCTGGATCGGCGACAGCCCTTGCTCGATGTTGCGTTCGACGTTCTCGACGACGACGATGGCGTCATCGACGACGATGCCGATCGCCAGCACCAGGCCGAAGAGGCTCAGCGCATTGATCGAGAAGCCGAAGACATACATCACCGCGAAGGTGCCGACGATCGAAACCGGCACGGCGACGAGCGGAATGATCGAGGCCCGCCAGGTCTGCAGGAAGACGATGACGACGACGACCACGAGCGCGATCGCTTCGAGCAGCGTATGGATCACCGATTCGATCGACGCTCTGACGAACTGCGTCGTGTCGTAGACGATCTCGTAGTCCACGCCTTCCGGCATGGTCTGCTTCAGCTCGGCCATGACCTTGTGGACGTTTTCGGAGATCTGGATGGCGTTGGAGCCCGGCGCCTGGAAGACGCCCATGCCGACGGCGGCCTTGTTGTCGAGGAGCGACCGCAGCGAATAGTCCGCCGCGCCCATTTCGACGCGGGCGATGTCGCCGAGGCGCGTGATCTCGCCGTTCTCGCCGGACTTGACGACGATCTCGGCGAAGTCTTCCGGCGTCCTGAGCCGCCCTTGTGCATTGACCGAAAGCTGCAGGTCGAGGCCGGGAACGGACGGCGAGGCGCCGATGACGCCGGCGGCCGCCTGGACGTTCTGTCCGCGGACGGCATTGGCGATGTCACTTGCGGCAAGTCCGCGCTCGGCCGCCTTTTGCGGGTCGATCCATATGCGCATCGAATAGTCGCCGCCGCCGAAGATCTGCACTTGACCGACGCCTTCGACACGCGCCAGGCGATCCTTGACGTTCAGGACGCCGTAATTGCGCAGATAGTTGATATCGTATTGCCCGTTCGGTGAAAGCAGATGCACGACGAGCGTCAGGTCGGGTGAGCTCTTGACGGTCGTGACGCCAAGACGGCGCACCTCTTCCGGCAGCCGCGGCTCGGCCTGTGAGACGCGGTTCTGCACCAGTTGCTGGGCCTGGTCCGGGTCGGTCCCGAGCTCGAAGGTGACGGTGAGCGTCATCAACCCGTCGGCGGTCGCCTGGCTCTGCATATAGAGCATGCCTTCGACGCCGTTGATCTGCTCTTCGAGCGGAGTCGCGACGGTTTCGGCAATGACGGCCGGGTTGGCGCCAGGGTATTGGGCGCGCACGACGATCTGCGGCGGCACAACTTCCGGATATTCGGAAATCGGGAGACCGGTCATGCCGATGAGCCCCGCCACGAAGATGAGCACGGATAGAACGCCCGCGAAGACCGGGCGGTCGACGAAGAAGCGTGAGAAGTTCATAACGATCCCCCTTTGGGAACTTCAGGCAAGGGCAGGGCGTCTGCGGCGAAGACTTGTCGCCGCACGCGCCGATGCATGCCGTTGCAATATCTTTTTGAGCGCCCGCCTCTAGGCGAGGAGGGCTCTCTTGCTATGGTTTGGCGATCGAGGCGGTCGCCTGCTCGACCGGCTGCGGGGCGACCACGACGCCGGGACGCACGCGCTGCAGACCGTTGACGACGATGCTCTCGCCCGGTTTGAGGCCGCTCTCGACGATCCGGAGGCCGTCGGCGACGGGGCCGAGCGTCACATGCCGGTACTCCACCTTGTTGTCCGATCCGACGACCAGGACGAATTTCTTGTCCTGATCCGAGCCGATGGCGCGATCGCTGATCACCAGCTTTTCCTCAGGCTGCGGATCGCCGATCCGGATGCGCACGAATTGGCCCGGGATCAGCCGGCCGTCGGCATTGGTGAGCGCCGCGCGTACACGGATCGTGCCGGTCGCCGCATCCACCTCGTTGTTGATGAGCTGGATATGGCCGCTGATCGGCGTGCCCTCGTCGGCGGCGGTGCCGATCTCGACGGGGGATGCGTTCGATCGCATCGGTGCCGGCGGAGGCGGAAAGCTTGGCGAGCGCTGCCGCCACCACTTCCTCGCTGACGTTGAAGCTCGCATAGATCGGATCGACCGAGACGAGCGTGGTCAGGATGGGCGAAGCCGAGCCAGAGGCGACCAGGTTGCCGGCCGTCACCTCCAGCCTGCCGACGCGCCCGGTGATCGGTGCGCGTACCTCGGTATATTGCAGGTCTAGGCGGGCCGAGCGCAGCGCCGCCTTTGCCGAGCGGACGTTCGCCTGCGCTTCGTCGAAGGCGGCGAGCCGCTGGTCGACGCCGCTTTGCGGGATCGCGCTGGTGGTGACCAGCTTGCGGCCGCGCTCGAGTTCCGTCTTTGCCAGAGCGACGCGCGCTTCGGCCGCCGCGACGTCGGCTTCCGCGCGCTCCACTGCGGCGGCATAGGGTTCGGGATCGATGGTGACGAGCAGGTCGCCCTTCTGCACCACGGCACCCTCGCGGAAATGCGCACTCAGGATTGCGCCGCCAACGCGGGGGCGAACCTCGACCCGCTCGATCGCCTCGAGACGGCCCGAGAAGCTTTCCCAGGTGGTGATGCGGCGCGCTTCCGCCTTGGCTACGGAGACGGGAACGGCAGGTGCCGCTGCCGGCGCTTCAGTCGCTGCGTCCGCTTTGAAATGGCTTGGAACGCCGAGGAACACGGCTGCTCCACCGGCGACGGACAACAGGATGCTGAGGCCGGCGCCCCACAGGACCCGGCGGGTTACGGTCGACGTCATGTTTTTCTCTCCTCGCCGGTTGGGAGTCCGGCTTCAATACTGCTTTGTCTGTTTACTGCTTTGTCGGCTTCGCGCCCGCCTGCTCAAAGAAGCGGGCGAAGATGCCGGATATGGTCTTTTCTTGCGACGGCCAGTTTTGCTCAGCCGCGGCATTGGCGGGCAGCCAGGCGGCGCGACCTGGCAGTACGTGTATTTCCACCGGAACGCCGGCCTTGCGCAGCCGCTCGGCGTAGGCCTGGGTCTCGTCGCGCATAGGACATTCGTCACTGGTGATGACGAGTGCCGGAACGAGGCCGCCAAGCCGCGTACAATGGCCGGGCGCCGCATAGGGATGCGTCAGCCCGCTGCGCTCGCCGAGATATTGCTGCCAACCGTCGGCGATCGACTGCGCCGAGCTCTGCGGACAGAACTTTCGGAACGACGGCGTCGCGAGACAAGGGTCGAGCATCGGCGAGAGCAGGATCTGGCCCTTGAGGTCGGTGAGGTACTGGTCGCGCGCCATCAGCGCCAGGCCGGCCGCAAGGTTTCCGCCCGCCTCCTCGCCGGCGACGAACAGCATGGACTTCTTGTGCGCAAACTGCGGACAGCGGCTGCGCATTGAAGAAAGCATGGCATAGGCGGCCTCGAGCGCCGCCGGGAAGGGGTTGAGGCACGCGGACGGGTACTCCGGCGAAATGACGACAGCGCCCGCGGCTGCCAGTGCATTGGCCACCTTTTCCCCCGCCGCGATCGAATCCTCGACGAAGCTCCCGCCGTGAAGATGCAGCACCACCGGCGGCGGGGAGAGCAGCGATGCACCCCGGTAGACGCGCGCGCGGCACGAGCCGTGGCTCGTCTGCATCGTCTCTTCCGTAAAATGCATATCCATCTCTTGCCTCTACTGGGGGTGAATCCCTAGATGAGGGACAACCCGCCATGTTTGCAATATAACATTGTCTTTCGTCTGGAATAGTCTGCGGGTCCTGACTACACTATTCGGTATCTCGAACAATTCGGTTATTGAAAATGGACCAGCTCACGGCCATGCGCGTGTTTCTCCGGGTGGTGGAGACCGGCAATTTCACGCGCGCTTCCGCCTCTCTCAACATGCCGAAGGCGACCGTCACCAATCTCATTCAGGGCTTGGAGGCGCATCTGAGGACGAAGCTCCTGAACCGCACGACGCGACGGGTGCTGGTGACGCCGGACGGCGCGCTCTACTATGAACGCGCTGCTCGCCTGCTCTCCGATCTCGACGAACTGGACGGCAGCCTATCGAGCGCCCAGAGCCTGCCGAAGGGGCGGCTGCGCGTCGAAACGGCGAGCGCTTTCGCAAACTTGATCATCATTCCGGCGCTGCCGGAATTTCACAAGAAATACCCGGACATACAGGTCGATCTCGGCGTTTCCGACCGGACGATCGACTATCTCGCCGAGAACGTCGATTGCGCCATCCGCGCCGGGACGCTGACGGACCAGTCGCTGATTGCCCGCCGTATCACGGAGATGAGGTTCATCGCCTGCGCCTCGCGGGATTTTCTCGAGCGGCATCCGGTGCCGCAGCACCCTTCCGATCTCGAGAAGAATTGCTACGTCGTCGGCTATTTCCTGCCGAAATCGGGGCAACAGATGCCGTTCCATTTCCGGCGCGGAAACGAGGAGATCGAGGTCAACGGCCGCTACACGGTGGCGGCAAACGAGTCGACGACCTATATCGCCGCCGCACGGGCAGGCCTCGGCATCATCCAGGCGCCGCTCTTCATGGTGCGCGAGGATATTCGCGCCGGCACAATGGTTCCGGTGCTGCCCGATTGGCAGGTCGATCCGATGCCGATCTATCTGGTCTATCCGCCGAACCGGCATCTGAGCAGCCGGCTCCGCGTCTTTGCCGATTGGGTGGTGAAGGTGGTGGCGCAAATCGACGCCGATCAGGCGGACGTCTCACTTGTCCGTTCGGCGTCGTAACGCGCCCGCGGCGTCGCGCTCGCGGAAACGGGGTTTCCGCCCCGGCGGTCTAGCAAAGAGCTCAGGCCTGCCGGCTCTTGGCATTGTTGCGCTTGCCCTTCGGCTTGATGCCGCCGCCCTCTTTCTTCGCCTCGGATTTTCCCTTCTTCTTGGTCCACGGCTTCTCGTCGCGCTTTGCAACGTCGGAGTCCTGAGCAAAGGCAGGCTTCTTTTCGAACTTGCGCTTCGGCCCGAAATCCTTTTTCTCGCGCACCGGTCCGGTGTCATCGGACCGCGGCCGCTTCTTTTCCAAGTCCGGCTTCTCCTGCCGTGGCTGCGAAAGGTCGGGCGCGCCTGAAAGCGCCTTGATGCGAATGCCCTTTTCCAGCATCCGGTTGGGTCCGATCGCCGACAGAAAGCGTTCCGCCCCCTCGGAGGTCAATTCGACATAGGTCTCTTCCGCCTGCATGCGGATTGCGCCGATATCGCGTTTGGTGAGCTTGCCGTGGCGGCAGAGCATGGGAATGAGCCAGCGTGGTTCGGCACTCTGCTTGCGCCCGACGGAAAGCGAAAACCAGCTGCCGTCGGTGAAGTCGGCTCGCGGCACGGCGGCTGTTTCGCGTTCGGTGACCGGGCGGTCGCGCCGCGTCCCGCGATCGCCGGCAATTGCAACATCCGACAGATCTTCAGGCGCCGAGCGGCCGGCGCGGAACTGCCGCACAAAGGCGGCAGCGACCTTCTCCAACCCGTGCCGCTCGATCAGCATCTCTACGATTGGCCGCTCGTCATCGGCGAGAGGTTCGTCGAATGCCGGATCGGCCAGCAGCCGCTCGTCGTCGCGGCGCGTCACCTCGTCTGCCGAGGGCGGCTTTGCCCAGGCAGCGGTGATGCGGGCGCCATCGAGCAGTCGCTCGGCCTTCCGTCGTTGATTGACCGGCACGATCAGTGCGCTGACGCCTTTCCGGCCCGCGCGGCCGGTGCGGCCGCTACGATGCAGCAGCGTTTCCGAATTGGTCGGCAGATCGGCGTGGATCACGAGCTCCAGGCCCGGCAGGTCGATCCCACGGGCCGCGACATCGGTCGCGATGCAGACCCGGGCGCGGCCGTCGCGCATGGCCTGCAGCGCATGGGTGCGTTCGTTTTGGCTGAGCTCGCCCGAAAGCGCGACGACGGAAAAGCCGCGATTGTTGAACCGCGCGGTCAGGTGGTTGACGGCCGCGCGGGTCGAGCAGAAGACGATCGCGTTCTTCGCCTCGTAATAGCGAAGCACGTTGATGATGGCGTTCTCGCGATCGCTCGGCGCAACGACGAGGGCACGGTATTCGATGTCGCCATGCTGCTTCTGTTCCGACGCGATGCCGATGCGGACGGCGTCGCGCTGATAGTTCTTCGCGAGCGTCGCGATCGAGCGCGGCACCGTCGCCGAGAACATCAACGTACGGCGTTCGGTCGGCGCCGCCTCGAGAATGAATTCCAGATCCTCGCGGAAGCCGAGATCGAGCATCTCGTCCGCCTCGTCGAGCACGACGGCGCGCAGCGCCGCGATATCGAGCGAGCCCCGTCGGATGTGATCGCAGATCCGCCCCGGCGTACCGACGACGATGTGGGCGCCGCGTTCGAGCGCCCGCCGCTCGCGGCGCATGTCCATGCCGCCGACGCAGGAGGCGATGGTGGCGCCCCCGATGTCGTAAAGCCATTCGAGCTCGCGCTTGACCTGCAGCGCCAGTTCGCGCGTCGGCGCGATGATGAGCGCCAGCGGCGCTTCGGCCGCATCGAACCGTCCACTCGTGCCGATAAGCGTCGGCGCGAGCGCGAGGCCGAAGGCCACCGTCTTACCGGAACCGGTCTGGGCCGAAACCAGTGCGTCGGCGCCATCGAGCGCCGGGTCGAGCATTGCCTTTTGAACCGGGGTCAGCGCATCGTAACCGCGTTTTGCCAACGCCTCGGCGATCGCAGGCGCGATCCCTTCAAACTCTGTCATCTCTCGTCTTTCGGATTTCGGTTTTCACGCCGGCAGAGGAGCGGACCTCGGATCGGGTCCTCATCAGGCGTCGATTGCCGCGGCCAACATGTCGCGGCCCTGTTCGTTGCCGCGCTACATACCGGGCGTTAAGGAGAATGTACAGGCGGAATCGCTACAGCCGCGGGGCGTTGCGGCGGCTGCCATATTCGTTTGCTCCGTCCGCGCCCGGCCAGAGGCAGAGCGCGATGAAGACGATCGGGCTCAGCACCGGGATGAAGAGACAGAGCGCCAAAGGCCCGGGATAGCCGATGTCATGCAGGCGCTTGATCGCCAGCATGGCGATGGAGACGGTGGAAAGCACGCCGGAGACGATCAGCGCCAGGGTCCAGAGCGCGAGTGCTGTCTCCTCAGCCTCATTCTTCAGCACCTGCATGAGAAAGATCGAGCCGACGACGAACCAGAACAGCCAGGAGAATAGGAAGGGCAGGCGGCCGATGCGGCCCGAGGGGCTGAAGAACAGCCAGGTCATGCTCGGCTGCCGCCCTTCCTCGGCCATGATCAATCCCGGAGCAGTTCGTTGATGCCGGTCTTGGCGCGGGTCTTCTCGTCGACCCGCTTGACGATGACGGCGCAATAAAGGTTCGGCGCCGGCTGGCCGTTGGCCATGGTCGCGCCCGACGCCATCGAGCCGGCGACGACGACGGAATAGGGCGGGACTTCGCCATACATCACTTCGCCCGTTGCGCGATCGACGATCTTGGTGGACTTGCCGATGAAGACGCCCATGCCGAGCACCGAGCCCTCGCGGACGATGCAGCCTTCGACGACCTCCGAGCGCGCGCCGATGAAGCAATTGTCCTCGATGATCGTCGGCCCCGCCTGCATCGGCTCCAGCACGCCGCCGATACCGACGCCGCCGGAAAGATGGACGTTCTTGCCGATCTGGGCACAGGAGCCGACGGTCGCCCAGGTGTCGACCATCGTTCCTTCACCGACATAGGCGCCGAGATTGACGAAGGAGGGCATCAGGATCGCGTTGGGGGCGATATAGGCCGAGCGACGGACGACGCAGTTCGGCACGGCGCGAAAGCCGGCCTTCTCGAATTCGTTCACGCTCCAGCCGTCGAATTTCGACGGGACCTTGTCCCACCAGACCGAGTCGCCGGGGCCGCCCTTGACGAGCTCCATCGGGTTCAGGCGGAAGGAGAGGAGGACCGCCTTCTTGAGCCACTGATTGACGGTCCAGGTTCCGTCCTCGCCGCGCTCGGCAACGCGCACCTTGCCGCTGTCGAGCAGGTTGAGCGCCGCTTCGACGGCATCGCGAACCGCGCTGCGGGTGCCGGTATTGACGGTTTCGCGATCTTCAAATGCGGTCTCGATCGTCTGCGACAGGGAGGCGAGGTCGTAGTGCGTCATCGGAATTCCTTAGGGTTCGGCAGGGTTCGGCGGTTGTGCTGCAAGCTCTACTGCATAATTCCCCGAATCGGAACCGGTCCTAAGGGATTATGCTGCGATTCAAGGTCTCACTGCGCCCTCGCGCGTTCAGGAAAGCGCGCGATGCCCTGAGCTACCATGCTGAAAAGTTGAAGGCCTTTTCGCCTTCCCTCCTTCAACAAGACTTGGCAAGCTTCGAGGTTTCCGGCAGTAGGACGCCTCTATGGCCGAGGAACCGCGAAAGGAAGCGTCCGGACGAGGTCTCGGCTGTTCGAAACGCGACGGGAAGATGAAAATGGCACGCATGAGAAAGCGCAATCTGCGCCGCAGGGATGGGGTCTGGGATCCGTTGGCAGACAGCGCGCAGAGCAGACAGCGCGCATCGACCGTGCCGTTGACGCCGCAGTCGGCCTCGCCGACCTACCGCCTCGCCTATATCGACGACGACTTTCTCTGCCGCGAGGAACTGAGACCGGTCCGCCTGCAGCTTGAGCTTTTGAAGACGGAGATGATGCTTGAGGAGCGCGGCATCAACTCCACCGTCGTCATGTTCGGCGGCGCGCGCATTCCCGAGCCAGGCGGCGAGGCCTGGGCGGCCAAGAACGATGTCCAGCGCAAGAATCTGGAAGCCGCTTCAATCTACTACGACGAGGCGCGCAAATTCGCTCGCCTGTGCTCGGAACAGTCGGCAAAGCTTGGCTACAAGGAATATGTCATCGTGACGGGCGGCGGCCCGGGCGTCATGGAGGCGGGAAACCGCGGCGCCGCCGATGCCGGCGCACCCTCAATCGGGCTGAATATCGTGCTTCCGCACGAGCAGGCGCCGAACCGCTTCGTCACGCCGGATCTGTCGTTCAATTTCCATTACTTCGCCATCCGCAAAATGCACTTCCTGCTGCGCGCCAAGGCGGTGACGGTGTTCCCGGGCGGTTTCGGAACGCTCGACGAGCTGTTTGAGACGGTGACGCTGATGCAGACCGGCCGGCTCGCCCTGGTGCCGCTCATTCTGTTCGGCGAGAAGTTCTGGCGCTCGATCATCAATTTCGAGGCGCTCGCCGAGTTCGGCACCATTTCGCCGAACGATATCGACCTCGTGCATTTCGTCGAGACGGCCGAAGAGGCCTGGGAGATCATCGCCCGCTTCTATGAGTCGATCGACCCGCGTTCGGTGCCGATGGCATCCGGCCGGCGATGATCGGCAGGTCTCGGATTACACCGGCAAAACGACCCGGCGCAGGAAACCGGCGAGATCCTCGGTGACGTAGTCGATCTGCTCGTCTGCGTCGCTCGATGTTTCCCAGGCTTCGGCGAACTCGTATTCGAGGTTGCGCGGCACCAGGAGCACGGTCGTCATGCCGAGCGCCTTCGGCACCAGAAGATTGCGCGGCAGATCTTCGAACATCACCGCATTGCGCGTGTCGATCCGGTGAAGACCCATGAACTTGTCGTAGGTGTCGCCGGCGGGCTTTGGCACGAAATCGGCGGCGACGATGTCGAATATGTCGTCGAAATGTTCGAGGATGCCGAGTGCGCGCGCCGTCATCTCGGCATGGGAAACGCTGCCGTTGGTGAAGATGAACTTGCGCCCGGGCAATGCCTTGATCGCCTCGCCGAGGGCCGGATCCGCCGGAACGACGCTGTAGTCGATCGCGTGTGCCCGTTCCAGGAAGTCGTTCGGATCGACGCCGTGATGGATCATCAGCCCCTGAAGCGTGGTGCCATGGTCGCGGTAATATTCCTTCTGCAGCTTCTTCGCTTCAGCCGGGTCCATTGACAGGAGCTCGGCGACGTAGGCCGTCATGTTGCGGTCGATCTGCGCGAAGAGATTGACGTGGTGCGGATAGAGCGTGTTGTCGAGATCGAAGACCCAGTCGGTGACATGGGCGAATTCGGCATGGGACGGGAGACGGTCGAGCTTCTTCATGGCCCGGGTTATGGCATGGCGGGCCGACGAAGGAAAACGGATTATTCGCCGCAGTGCTGGATTGTCTCCCTCCCGCATGCTAGCCGGCGGATATGGAAACCTGGGTTCTCATCACCGTCGCAGCGGCCTTCCTTCAGAATGTCCGCTCCGCCATGCAGAAACACCTGAAAGGCGTCATGGGCACGACCGGCGCGACATTCGTGCGCTTCGGTTTCGGCCTGCCCTTCGCGCTTTTCTATCTCGTAATGCTCTGGCGCGTCGCCGGGCATCCGCTGCCGATACCGAACGCGACCTTCTTCCTCTGGGCGGTCGTCGGCGGATTGGCGCAGATCGCCGCGACATTCCTGCTCGTGCATCTCTTCTCCTTTCGCAATTTCGCGGTCGGCACCGCCTATTCGCGCACCGAGCCCGCACAGGCGGCGCTCTTCGGACTGATCTTCCTTGGGGAGAAGGCGAGCCAGGGCGCGCTCATCGCGATCGCGATCTCGGTGATCGGCGTCATGCTGATCTCGGTCGCTCGAACGGCGCTCAGCGCGCGGTCGTTGGTGACATCGGTCTTCAGTCGCACCGCCGGCATCGGCCTGCTCTCGGGCACCTGCTTCGGGCTCTCCGCCGTGTCCTATCGCTCCGCCTCGCTGGCGCTCGCCCCCAGCCTGCCGGCACCGGATTACCTGATGCAGGCGAGCTTCACTCTCGGCATCGTCATTCTGGTCCAGACCGTCATCATGCTCGCCTGGATCGTCGCGCGGGAGCCGGACGAGTTGAAGCGCATCAGTGCCGCCTGGAAGCCCGCCTTCGTCGTGGGCCTCGTCGGTGCGTCGGCCTCCTTCGGCTGGTTCGCGGCGATGACGCTGCAGCAGGCCGCGATCGTCAAGGTGGTGGCGCAGGTGGAGATGCTCTTCACCTTCGCCTCATCCTTCTTCATCTTCCGCGAATGGATCAATCGTCTTGAACTCCTGGGCTGTCTCCTGATCGTGCTCGGCGTCGTCATGCTCGTCGTGCTGTAAGCGGACGTCCAAAGAGAAATACGCGCCCGATTTTCGGCGGACGGCGCAGTCGGCGGATGCTACAAAGCGGCATGCTTTTCGATTTGCCCAACGACGATGTCCTTTACGATGCGCTGCTGGCCCGCAGTTCCGACTATGAGGGCCAAGCCTTCGCAGGCGTGAAGAGCACCGGCATCTTCTGCCGGCTCTCCTGTCCTGCCCGCAAGCCGAAGCGGGAAAACACCCTGTTCTTCGATAGCATCGCCGCCTGCATCGATTCCGGCTTCCGGCCCTGCGAGCGATGCCGTCCGCTGGAGCAGGCAGCCGAGAAGGAGCCGCTGGTCAAGAGCCTCATGGAGCTGCTCGACCGTCAGCCGGACCGTCGCTGGACGGAGCAGGATCTCGTAGAGCGCGGCTTCGATCCGTCGACCGTGCGGCGCGCCTTCAAGCGGGCCCTCGGCGTGACCTTTCTCGATCTCGCCCGACAGAGGCGAATGGCCGAGGCGGCGCGTCAGCTTTCGACTGGCGCCAGCGTCATCGAGGCGCAGATCGACGCAGGCTATGAATCGCCTAGCGGCTTCCGCGCCGCCTTCGCGAAGCTGATCGGCGAGGCGCCGGCAAGATCGCAGGGGCGCGCACTGCTCTTTGCCGACTGGATAGAAACGCCACTCGGGCCCATGGTGGCGGTAGCCGACCGGACCCATCTTCATCTCCTCGAGTTCCACGATCGCAAGGCGTTGCCGGCCGAGCTGGAAAGCCTGAAGCGAAAGGTGCGATCGGCGGTCGTTCCGGGCAGGACGCCGCCGATTGAGCAGATCGAGGCCGAACTCAAGGCCTATTTCGAGGGTCGCTCGGGCGACTTTTGCACTCCCCTGGCTCTCGACGGCAGTGCCTTCGAGCGCCAAGTATGGGCGAAGCTCATTGAAATACCTCTGGGCGAGACGCGGTCCTATGGCGACATCGCGCGGGAGGTCGCTACCATGGAGGCGGTCCGTGCGGTCGCCAGGGCCAATGGCTCCAACCGCATTGCGATCGTCGTCCCCTGCCACCGCTGCATCGGCGCGGACGGATCCTTGACCGGTTATGGCGGCGGCATTGCGCGTAAGCAATGGCTGCTTCGGCACGAGGGAAAGATGAGGCCTGTCGGACTTTTCAGGGCGGGATGAGGAAAAGGTGGCCGGCCTTCCGTCCGCGTCCCACTTTGCCTACAAGAGTCGTTCACATTCACATCCATGTTTGGGAGGAGATGCGATGAACCAGGAGGAAAGGGCGATCGCCTTCACGGCGCTGCACCGCAAGGGCGATCCGGTGATTTTCTACAACATCTGGGACGCGGGCAGCGCCCGCTGCGTCGCCGAGGCCGGCGCCAAGGCGCTCGCGACCGGAAGCTGGTCGGTCGCGGCCGCCCATGGCTTTGCCGACGGGCAAAAAATACCGCTGGCGCTGCTGATCGAGATCGTCCGCGAGATCGTTGCTGCGACCGAGCTTCCGCTTTCGGTCGATTTCGAAGGCGCCTATTCGGAGGACCCGGCCCAGGGCGCCGCCAATGCGGCTGAGCTCATCGATGCCGGCGCGATCGGCATCAATTTCGAAGACCAGATCGTCGGCAAGGCCGGTGTCCATGCGATCGACAAGCAGACGGCGCGCATTCGCGCCATCCGCGAAATGGCGGAGCGTCAAGGCGTTCCGCTGTTCATCAACGCCCGCACAGACCTGTTCCTGCAGGAGAACGACGCGGCACGCCATGCAGGTCTCATGGACAAGGCGATTGCCAGAGCTGCGGCTTATGCCGAGGCGGGAGCAAGCGGCTTCTTCGCCCCGGGGCTCGCCGACAAAGAGCTCATCGCCAGGCTCTGTGCAGCATCACCTCTGCCGGTGAATGTAATGATGAAGCCGGGCGCGCCGGATCTTGATACGCTCGCCGCCGCCGGTGTCGGCCGGGTAAGCTACGGACCATTCCCCTACCGGGCGATGATCGCGTGGCTGCGGGGAGAGGCGGAGAAGGTGTACGGAGGTGCGGGTAAGTAGGGCGGTTGCCCTCATCCGCCTGCCGGCACCTTCTCCCCGCACATACGGGGAGAAGGAATTGGGGGCGGCGCCTCGCTTCTCACGAACGTTGCCGTGGATGGGAGCACCCAGCCCAGGCACTCCGCTCTCCCCGCGCGCGGGGAGAGGGTTAGGGTGAGGGCAAATCACGCCCGTCGCGCCGCTCCTACGGCACGATCAGCGTGCCGGCGCCGTGCTCGGTGAAGATTTCGAGCAGCACAGAATGAGCCGTCTTGCCGTTGAGGATGACGACACCCTGTACGCCGGCCTTGATCGCGTCGATGCACGTCTCGACCTTCGGGATCATGCCGCCGGAAATCGTGCCGTCGGCTATCAGCGCGCGTGCCTGCGCGACCGAAAGCTCCTTGAGCAGGTTGCCCTGTTTGTCCAGAACCCCCGGAACGTCCGTCAGAAACAAAAGGCGCGTCGCGTTGAGCGCGCCGGCGATGGCGCCGGCGAAAGTGTCGGCGTTGATGTTGTAGGTGTGGCCGTCGCGCCCGGGCGCCACTGGCGCGATGACCGGAATCATTTCCGAGCGCGCCAGCAGGTCGATAAGCGTGCGGTCCACTTCGACGACCTCGCCGACGAAGCCGAGGTCGAGTACCCGTTCGATGTTGGAATCCGGATCGCGAATGGTCTTTTTCGCCTTTTCGGCGAAAACCATGTTGCCGTCCTTGCCGCAAAGGCCGATCGCCCACTCGCCCGTCTGGTTGATGAGGGCAACGATCTCCTTGTTGATCGATCCGGCGAGCACCATTTCGACGATCTCGACCGTCTTCTCGTCGGTGACGCGCAGCCCGCCTTCGAATTTCGATTCGATACCCATCTTGTTGAGCATGGCGCCGATCTGCGGGCCACCGCCATGCACGACGATGGGGTTGACGCCGGACTGCTTGAGGAGCGCGATGTCGCTTGCGAAGGCGCGCCCGAGTTCAGAATTGCCCATCGCGTGGCCGCCATATTTGACGACGATCGTCTTGTTCTCGTAACGCTGCATGTAAGGCAGGGCCTGGGTGAGCAGACGTGCCTGGATTTCACTTTCTGATGCGGACATGGCGGACCCTCGAAAAATACCGGCTGCTGTTTAGCCCAAGTTTCCGGCAGATGGAATGATCCCTGCGCAACATAAGAGCATCATGACGGGTGCACCATCCCCGGCTCGGCCGGCGCTCGGTTGCGGATATCGGCAGCGCCTTCGCGTAATCGCGCGATCGATCCCGAGGGCAGGAAACCCACCGTCAACCTGATTGACGAGACTGACGATTTGGCTGATCCTGTTATCGATCCGGAAAGATCGGGCGCCTCCTGATGTCGAGAGAGTGCATGGAACGATGACGCCGCAGAAGCCCGAGAGCGGGGATTCTCGCCGTGACGAAGTGATCGCGGGGGAATACGTGCTGGGAGTTCTGTCCGCCGAGGACCGTCGAAGGGTCGAGGCGCGCATCGCCACCGATCGCAATTTCGCGGCCATGGTCGTGCGCTGGCGGAAAAATCTCGCCTCTCGCGATCGTGCCAACGAGCCGGCGGCTCCGTCGCGCGGTTTGGCCGCGATCGAGCGGATTTCCGAATCGTCGGGAGCTGCCGGCGAAACCTCCGGCCTGTGGAGCTCTCTGCCGCTCTGGCGCAGCCTTGCCGTCGCGTCGCTTACAGCCGTCGCCGCACTCGTGATATCCATGCTCGGCGTTTTCGGCGGTGGCTCGGGCGCGCCGCTTGTTGCAGAATTAGCCGGGCAAGGCACTCCCGTGAGCCTTGTCGCCGAGTTCAATACCGGTTCCGGGCGCGTAAGGCTGACGCCTACCGCGGCGGACCAAGGGGAGGAAAGATCTCTCGAGCTTTGGCTGATCAAGGGCAGCGACTCTGCCACTTCGCTCGGCGTACTGCCTCAATCCGGGCAGGGGGAGATTCTGCTCTCCCCGGGAATGCGAGCGAAATTCGCCCCCGGCTCCACGCTTGCCGTCAGTGTAGAGCCGTTGGGCGGCTCGCCAACCGGTTCTCCCACCGGGCCGATCATTGCACGCGGCACCACTCGGTATCGCTGAGGCGGGCCGGACGCGCCCGGAGCAAATGCCGCTGCCGCGCTGCACCTATGGTCCGAACGTGCCTGCCTGCGGCGAGGGCGTCTGCGCGTCCGTCAGCGCGGCTTGCAGCCTCTGCTCCTGCTCGGGTGAAAGCGAAGTCTTGAGCACGCGACCGCGAAGTCCCGAGAGCTCGGCCAGCACCTTCTCCGGCTGCGCCTTGCGCACCAGAATGAAGAGAGCCGACGAATTGTTCGGGATCGTGCTGCCGAGCGACTTGATGAAATCGTCGTCAATGCCGTAATCGGCAAACGAGCCGGACAGCGCTCCGGCGCCGGCACCAAGAGCGCCGCCGATCGCGAAGCCCGCGAGTGGGTTCAGGAACAGCAGGCCCACGAGGCCGCCCCAAAGCGAGCCTGAAAGCAGGCCCGACGCCGCACCGACGGTGGTGAGATTGAGACTCTGTTTCAGATGTGCCTTGCCATCGGCGTCCCGTATGACGACGACGGCGTCTTCCAGATCGATCAGATATTCCTTCTTAAGGCTGTGGAGCTTCAAGAGGACCTTGTCGGCCTCTTCCGGCGAATCGAAACCCACGACGATCAAATCGGACATGTCTTTCTCCTGATCCTCCCGCACGATGCCTCGAATGGGGATTCGAGGGCGGAGTCATGCGGCGATTTCAAAGGGCTACAGCGAGCGTCCGCATCTCATTGGACACGCGGCGCTGTAGAGCAGACAAAACCTGCGAGGTAGAAATAGAGCGGTTTGCGTGTCAGGGTAGTGACTGAGATCAAAGAGTTTTCATTTGGCGCTCAGCGCGTGACGGCGAGCTCGATCGCCGCCCGAAGCTCTTCGATGCCGTCGCCTTTTTCCGACGAGGTCGAAAGCACCTCCGGATAGGCGGCCGGGCGCTTCTTGATCTTCTCGAGCGTCTCGGCGATCAGCCGCGGCACGCCGGCCGCCTTGATCTTGTCGGTCTTGGTCAGCACGATCTGATAGGAAACTGCGGCCTTGTCGAGAAGCGAGAGCACCTCCTCGTCGTTCTTCTTGATGCCATGACGGGCGTCGATCAGCACATAGACGCGCTTCAGCGTCGAGCGGCCGCGCAGATAGTCGAAGACGAGTTTCGTCCAGGCATCGACCTGTTCCTTGGGCGCCTGGGCATAGCCGTAGCCCGGCATGTCGACGAGCGCCATTGGCGGCAGGTCGTCGGCCTCCCCGGAATAGCCGTCCGGCACGAAGTAGTTGAGCTCCTGCGTGCGTCCGGGTGTGTTGGAGGTGCGCGCGAGGCCCTTCTGCCCCACGAGAGCGTTGATCAGCGACGACTTGCCGACATTCGAGCGGCCGGCAAAGGCGATCTCCGTCGGGCCTTCCGGCGGCAGGAACTTCATCGCCGGAACACCGCGGATGAAGATCCACGGCCGACCGAAGACGCTCGAGGCATTCTGGTTGTTCTTCCCGGACATATCGCGACGTTCCTTCTTGCCGGGTCCGCATCCGGCTTTTGTGGCCGCTTGTCAAGCGCGGCGGCGTCTGGCGGTGATCTTCCGCGACGCGAGGCGTAAAAAGAAAAAGCCCCGGACGATCCTCGATCCGGGGCTTCTGCGTGAAGCTCGCTGCCGGCTATTCCGCAGGCTTGGGTTTCTTCGTGAACAGCCCCTTCAGATTGTCGAAGAGTTCGATCTTCACGCCCTGGCGCTTCATGATGATCCCCTGCTGGAGGATCGACAGCGTGTTGTTCCAGGCCCAGTAGATCACGAGACCGGCCGGGAACGACGCCAGCATGAAGGTGAAGACCACCGGCATCCAGGTAAACAGCATCGCCTGCGTCGGATCCGGCGGCGTCGGGTTCATGCGCATCTGCAGGAACATGGTGATGCCCATGATGATTGGCCAGACGCCGAGATGCAGGAAGGCCGGCGCATCGAAGGGAAGCAGCCCGAAGAGGTTGACGATCGTCGTCGGATCGGGTGCGGAGAGATCCTTGATCCAGCCGAAGAACGGGGCATGGCGCATCTCGATGGTGATGTAGATCACCTTGTAGAGAGCGAAGAATACCGGAATCTGGATGAGGATCGGCCAGCAGCCCGCCAGCGGATTGATCTTCTCGTCCTTGTAGAGCTGCATCATCGCCTGCTGCAGGCCCATGCGGTCGTCGCCGAACTTCTTCTTCAGTTCCTCCATCTTCGGCTGAACCTTCTTCATGTTCGCCATCGAGGCATATTGCCTGTTGGCGAGCGGGAAGAAGATGAGCTTGACGACGATCGTGGTGATCAGGATCGCGACACCGAAATTGCCGAAGAGACGGAAGAAGAAATCCATCATTTTGAACATCGGCTTGGTGATGAAGTAGAACCAGCCCCAGTCGATCAGCTTGTCGAAATTGGGGATCGAATAGGCAATCTCGTAATTGTCGACGACCGGGACTTCCTTGGCGCCGGCGAAGACCAGGTTCTTGACCTCCACCGTCTGACCGGGAGCGACGGTGATCGCTTCGCTCCTGTAGTCGCTCTGGTAGCGCGCGCGGCCATCGGTGAAATGCGAGAAGCGGGTGTCGAACGGTGTGCCCTGCGGCGGGATGATCGTCGCGGCCCAGTACTTGTCGGTGATGCCGAGCCAGCCGCCGGTCGACTTGCCCGGTTCGACCGTCTTTTCATCCTCCGCGTCGGAATAGCCGACCTCCTGCAGGCTGCCGCCGGTGACGCCGACGAAGCCCTCGTGCAGGACGTAGATGCTCGGCGTCGTCGGTTTGTTGAAGCGGGTGACGCGGCCGTAGGAGGAAAGCGCTAACGGGGCGGAGGTCTCGTTCTTGATGCTGTCGACGACCTGGAACATGTAGTGCTCGTCGACCGAGATCGTCCGGTTGAAGGTGATGCCCTTGTCGTTCGTGTAGGTGAGCGTTACCGGAGTGGCCGCGGTCAGCTTGTCGCCACTGGCCAGCGTCCAGACGGTCTGCGGGCCAGGCACGGTGCCCGTTGCCTCATTGCCGATATAGCCGAGTTCGGTAAAGTAGCCGTCGGCGGTCTCCGCCGGGCTAAAGAGCGTGATGACCGGGCTCTTCGGATCGACCGTTTCGCGATATTCCTTGAGCTTCAGGTCGTCGAAGCGTGCGCCGGTCAGGTTGATGGAGCCCGAGAGCGCCGGCGTGTCGATGGCGACGCGTGCAGACTTGGCGACGGCCTGTTCTCGGTTTTCGCCCGCGCCGGGGATCGTCCCGCTGCCCGGCAGCGCCTGTCCCGGTGCCGCTGGCTGAGCGCCCGGCTGCGGCTGGACTTGCTGTGTCTGCTGGGCCTTTTCCGCGGCGATGCGGTCCTTCTCCATCCTCGGATTGACATAGAAGAACTGCCAGGCGACGAGGATCAGCACGGATAGGGCAATCGCCACGAAATAATTGCGGTTGTTTTCCATCATGGTTTCCTGGAACCGGCCGACGGCCGCTTCTGTTTCGGCTTGTTTTCGATGCGATCCCGAAGCGCCCGGATCAATGCGTCAAAGGGAGCGTTGAGGAGATCGCGTCGGGCGACAATCACATAGTCGTGTCCGGGTTTCATTGCAAACCCGGCGGACAGCCGCACGGCTTCTTTGAGGCGTCGGCGCATTCGATTTCGCTCGACGGCATTGCCGTGTTTCTTGGTAACTGTGAAGCCGACTCGCGCCTCGCTTTCCGGATCGTTCCGGTCAAGCACTTCGAGGAGAAATAGCGGTCCTTTGCGGCTTTCTCCAGCCCGAACGGCCAAAAACTGCGGACGGCTTTTCAGCCGTCCGACAGTCGTTTTGTCTTTGTCTGACGTCATTTGCCCGGACACATATTTCGGGCAAGCTCGGCTCAGGCCGAGAGACGCTTGCGGCCACGAGCCCGGCGGGCTGCGAGAACCTTGCGTCCACCCTTGGTGGACATGCGTGCACGGAAGCCGTGACGGCGCTTGCGAACAAGCTTGGACGGTTGGTAGGTACGCTTCATTTATTTAAATACCGCGGTGTGCGGCCCTTCTTGAGTTTGCATAGTGCAAGAGCGTTTACGCGACCGGGCACGGCTCCGCCTTTACGCGGGCTGACCGGACGTGCGCGGCTTATAAGAATAAAAGTCCGAGAAAGTCAATTGCTGCTCGACGGCTTCGCGCCGAAGGACAGAACTCGGGGTGCTTGTGCGTGGATCCTCGGGTCAAGCCCGAGGATGACGGAAGTACTGGGGATCAAGCAAACCAGCGACGTTGGAAGTCGCTTTGTGGCGGCAGGCATCTCGCCGTCGCAGCCGGTTTCGCTATGCACGGAGCCCATTCCAGCAGTCATCCTCGGGCTCGACCCGAGGATCCATACCCAGCTGCAATAGGAGCCCCGAACCCGCACCTGCCGGGACGCGCGCTTGAAATTTAGTGAAGCCGATGAGGCCTTTGTTAACCACATGTATTTTAGAATTTAATCAAATACGTGCAAACCGCAATCAACTTCCCGTTTTGGGCGAGTGCGCGGGGGAGGGGCAGGAAATGAAAATTCGCGGAAAGATATATTTGATCGTAGGCATCATGAGTCTGCTGGCGATCGCCATCACCGGCATGTCGTTGCTGATCGTATCCGAGTACAACGGCAAGCTCCGTCAGTTCCAGAGCGCTTCCGAGCGGGCATTCAAGGGCGAGCGTCTCAACCGTCTGGTCACCGCAGTCGTCATGGAATCGCGCGGCATCTACGCCGCGCCGACCATCGAGAAGGCGAAGTCCTTTGCAGAGGGCCTCCGGAAAAACCTCGACAAGATCGACGTGCTTTTGAAGGATTGGCGCCCGCTGGTTCCGGCCGACAGGCTTTCGGCCTTCGATGCGCTGGCAAAACGCGCGGAAGAGTTCAAGACCTTCCGCACCGAAACGGCGCGCCTCGGACTGGAGGTTTCGCCCCAGGCCGCCAACGAGCAGGGCAATAACGACGCCAATCGCGCCAACCGCAAGGCTTTCCAGGCCGAGATCGATGTGGTGGTCGATGCCGATCGCGAATCCCTTGACGCGATCACCGCCGAGATCGCCGCATTCGAACGCTCGATCGTCCTCATCGTCCTAGGCATCGCCGGGATCGGCATGGCCGCCGGCATCGGCACGGCCTTCTACATCGGCACCAATCAGCTCAGCCGCCCGATCCTTGACCTCACGGACGGGATGAAGCGGCTGGCCGGCGGCGATCTTTCGGTCGATGTGCCCCTTGCCGGGCGCAACGACGAGATCGGTGACATGGCGGCAGCCGTCGAGGTCTTCAAGCAGAACGGTCTCGCGGTGCGTGAGCTGAATGCACAGGAGGCGGCTCTGCGCGAGAAAAGCGCCGATCTGCAATCGAGCATCGCCATCGTCGTGTCGGCCGCGGCCGCCGGCGATTTCACCAAGCGCATCGGCAAGGACTACGACAACGAAGACCTCAACCGCTTTGCAGCGAGCGTGAACGAACTCGTCGGAAGCGTCGACAGCGGCATTGCCGAGACGCGCCGCGTCATCGCGAGCCTTGCCGCCGGCGATCTGACGCAAAACATGAACGGCCAGTTCCAGGGCGCTTTCGCCGAACTGCAGAAAAACGTCAACGACACGCTTTCGACCCTGCAGAAGACGCTCCGTGAGATCCGCCTGACCACGGACTCGATCAACGGCAATGCTTCGGAATTGCGCACGGCCGCCGACGACCTGTCTAAGCGCACCGAGCAGCAGGCCGCCTCGCTCGAGGAGACTTCCGCCGCCCTCGACGAGATCACCGCCGCCGTGCGCAGCTCGACCGAGCGGGCGCACGAAGCGACGGTGATGGTCACGGAGGCGAAGGAAAATGCCGCCGAGTCCGCGTCGGTGGTGCGCAGCGCGATCGACGCGATGGGCCGCATCGAGCAGGCTTCGAGCGAGATCGGCCAGATCACCAACGTCATCGACGAGATCGCCTTCCAGACAAACCTGCTGGCGTTGAACGCCGGCGTCGAGGCGGCGCGGGCCGGTGACGCCGGCAAGGGCTTCGCCGTCGTCGCGCAAGAGGTCCGCGAGCTCGCGCAGCGCGCCGCCAGCGCCGCCAAGGACATCAAGGCGCTCATTTCGAAGTCCGGCGGCGAGGTGGCGACAGGCGTCAAGCTCGTGCAGGCGACCGGAGCGGCACTCGGCGAGATCGAAACGCGCGTCTTGAAGATCAACGACCACATCCATTCGATCGCGACCGCCGCACGCGAGCAGTCGACGGGCCTCGGCGAGGTCAGCACGGCGGTCAACCAGATGGACCAGGTCACCCAGCGCAATGCCGCGATGGTCGAGGAGGCGAATGCGGCGACGCACAAGCTCTCCGCCGAAGCGGACAATCTCGCGAGCCTCATCGCTTACTTCAAGGTCGAACGCGATCAGGCACGCGCCGTCGCACCGGTCAAGGGGGCGAGCCGCCCGGTCGGTTCGCCGGCCAGGCGCATGATGGGCACGGTTTCGCGTGCTTTCGGAGGCTCGGCCGCCGCCCGGGACGAGTGGGAGGAGTTCTGAGCCTTCACGGTGAACGCTACCGATGTAAGCGAAGAGCCTGCCATCCGGTAGGCTCTTTCGTCTCACGGCAACGTGAGTTGTCACGCTTGTCCGTTCACGCTGTCGTTGGAGGACGCGACCATTCGTTATTGGTTCCGCGTCCCGATTCTCACTACTGCATGGTTCCTTAAGTCGGAATCGATTTAAGGACAAAATCATGCAGCAGCTCAAAGTGCTACAGCGACCTTTGCGCGTCCGATCGGACACGCGGCGCTGTAAAGCGGGATGAGGAAAGGTGCGCCCGCATACGGCTAAAGAATCGATCACGATGGTCCGCGCCGATACGATCCGGGGATCATCGCGATATGATGCAGGGCCGAACCCCGAGGAAGGCAGAGCTCAATGAGCCATGACGTCAGAGGCAAGGCGGAAGAAGGCGCGACCGTGACACCGCCGTCCGATCGGCAGGCCCGCAAGCCTCTGCCGCGCTCGCCCTGGCGATTCCTGCCGTTTGCGTTTCTCCTGGCGGGCGGTCTCGCGTCCTACGCGCTCGGGCTGCATCATTATGTTTCCCTGTCGACGCTCGTCGATCACCGTCAGGCTCTCGGTGGCTACGTCGAGGCCTTTCCGCTCCGCTCCGGCCTGCTTTTCTTTGCCGTCTATGTAGCGGTCGTGATCTTCTCGATTCCCGCGGCATCGGTTCTAACCATGTTCGCGGGATTTCTGTTCGGTCCGCTTCTCGGGGGAGCCATTACGGTCCTTGCCGCCACATTGGGGTCTAGCCTTCTGTTCCTCGCGGCACGCGGCGTCCTCAGCGATCTGTTGCGTCGGCGTGCCGGACGGTTTCTGGAGCGCCTTGCCGAAGGATTTCGGCGAAACGCTTTTCTCTACCTCCTGATCCTGCGGCTGGCGCCGATCTTTCCGTTTTTCATCGTCAATATCGCGCCCGCCTTTTTCGACGTGAAGCTGCGCACCTTTGTCGTCGCGACGCTGATCGGCATCGTGCCGGCAACCTTCGCCTACGCCTGGCTTGGTTGCGGGCTCGACGAGGTGATCGCCGGCGCGGCCCACAGCGGCCGTGCGCTGTCCCTTTCGGATTTCGCCACGACGGATGTTTCGTTGGCGCTTCTCGCACTGGCGCTGATTGCGGCATTGCCTCTGGCCTACAGGCTAATACAGTTACGCCATAGGAATGCCTGACGGTGGGAAGGGCGTGCGGCGTGGCGAAGATACTCACTCCCGATATCTGTGTGATCGGCGGCGGGGCGGCCGGCCTCTCCGTGGCCGCAGGCGCCGCCGCCTTCGGCGTACCGGTCGTTCTTGTCGAGCATGGCCGGATGGGCGGGGATTGCCTGAACTATGGCTGCGTGCCGTCGAAGGCACTGATCGCAGCGGCGAAGTATGCGGAGGCAATCCGCGGGGCCGCAGAGTTCGGCATCACCGCCTCCGAGCCGGGCGTCGACCATGAGCGGCTGCAGGCACGCATCCGCTCGGTCATCGCGGGCATCGCGCCGCATGATTCGGTCGAGCGCTTCACCCGCCTCGGCGTTGAGGTGATCGGAGAAAAGGCCCGCTTCATCGACGAGCGCACGGTGGCCGCCGGTGACCGCCTCATCCGCGCGCGCCGCTTCGTGATCGCGACAGGATCATCTCCCGCCGTTCCCCCGATCCCGGGGCTGGCGGAGACGCCGTTTCTCACCAATGAGACACTCTTCGAGCTGAAGCACTTGCCGCAGCACCTCGTCGTGATCGGTGCCGGGGCAGTCGGCCTCGAGATGGCTCTCGCCCATCGCCGGCTCGGCGCCCGCGTCACGATGGTCGAGAATGCGGCCGCCCTGTCGCAGGTCGATCCGGAACTGGCGGCGATCGTGCTCGAGGCTATCGCCGCGGAGCGCATCGTTCTCCATGAGCGCACGACGATCCGTTCGATCGGGCAGACGGACGGCGGCATCCGGTTGCTTTGCGAAAATGGAAACGGAGCTTTCCAGATCGACGGAAGCGATCTGCTCATTGCCGCCGGTCGCGCCGCCAATCACGCATCGCTCGATCTCGATCTCGCCGGCATTCGCCACGACGCCAAGCACATCGAGGTCGGAGCCGATCTGAGGACGAGCAACCGCCGCGTCTACGCCATCGGCGACGCGGCGGGCGGCCAATTCACCCATCAGGCAAGCTACCATGCGCGGCTGGTGCTGCAGCAGATCCTCTTTCGTCTACCCGCTCGCGAGAAATCTGATGTCGTTCCGCGCGTGATCTTCACGGATCCGGAACTGGCAGAGGTCGGCCTGACCGAGCGGCAGGCACGCTGTGGATTCGCCGGGATCGAGGTCGTCCGTTGGGATTATTCCCGAAACGATCGCGCCCGTACCGATGAGCTCGGCCGCGGGTTGATCAAGGTCGTGGTCGGCCGGCGAGGGCGGATTCTCGGAGCCGGTATTGCCGGCGCCGGCGCAGGAGAGATGATCGCCATCTGGGCCTTCGCCGTTGCCAACCGGCTGACATTGAAGCACTTCCACAACTATGTTGCACCCTATCCGACGCTCGCCGAGATTGGAAAACAGGCGGCGATCTCCTATTATTCGCCTGTGGCACGAAATCGCCTCTTGCGGTCCGCGATCCGGGTCCTGCGCTATTTCGGCTGACGGCAGGGAATGTTGTAAAACTTATGGTAGAAGACGCGCGTCCGGCCAACCCGAATGCGGCACCAAGAGCGGCAGTCGGCTTTCTTCGCGGGCTCTCCGGCAAGCTCCTGTTGCTGACCATCACCTTCGTCATGCTGGCGGAGGTGCTGATCTTCGTGCCCTCCGTCGCCAACATGCGCATCCGCTGGCTGCAGGATCGGCTGAACACGGTTGCCGCGGCCGCCGTCGTCGTCGACGGGCTGCAGAACATCGAGCTCCCGCGCGCCGTGCAGCGCGAGACCTTGATGGCGACCGGGACCAAGGCCATCGTTATCCGCCGCAAGGATGCCTCGCGGATGATCGCCACCGTCGACATGCCTCCCGCGATCGACGGCGAATACGACATAGCCAACTTCACGGCGCTCGGTGCGATCCGCAACGCCTTCGATACGCTGATCTTCGGCGGCAATCGGGTGGTGCGCGTCTACGGCCCGCTCGGCGAAGGCGACGCGACGATCGAACTGGTGATGAAGGACGCCAACCTGCGCAAGGCCATGCTTGTCTATTCGCGCAACGTCTTTCTGCTGTCGATCGTCATCTCGCTCATTACCGCGGCGCTGATCTTTCTCGCCATCAATCGCATGCTGATCGTCCCGATCCGGCGTCTGACGACCAGCATGCAGGAGTTTTCGGACGAGCCGTCGAGCCCCGAACGCGTCCTCGTGCCGCCGGAGGGCAGCGACGAGCTCGCGGTTGCCGGCCAGCATCTCGCCAGCATGCAGCGCGAGCTGCAGAAGACCCTGAAGCAACAGAAGAGCCTTGCCGAGCTCGGCCTTGCCGTTTCCAAGATCAACCACGACATGCGCAACATTCTTTCCTCGGCGCAGCTCATTTCCGACCGGCTCGCGGATGTCGACGATCCCGTGGTCAAGCGCTTCGCGCCGACGTTGCTCAGAACCATCGACCGCGCCGTCGGCTATACGCGCGAAGTTCTCTCTTACGGGCGCACCGCCGAGGCCGAGCCGCGCCGCCGCTTCGTCGCGCTCAAGCCCCTCGTCGAGGATGTAGCCGAACTCCTGGCGGTCGATCGCCAGAGCGGCATCGATTTCGATATCCAGATCCGCGACGATGTCGAGGTCGATGCGGACGGCGAGCAGCTGTTCCGCATCGTCCATAATATCTGCCGCAACGCGGTCGAAGCACTGATCAATCACGAGCCGGAAGACGGTCGCGCCAGGAGGGTTACCGTCTCGGCGGTGCGCACCGGAAGCGTGGTGACGATTTCGATCGACGACACCGGTCCCGGCATGCCGGCCAAGGCGCGCGAAAACCTCTTCGCCGCCTTCCGCGGCTCGGCGCGCTCAGGCGGTACGGGCCTCGGGCTCGCGATCGCCCGCGAGCTGGTGCTTGCCCATGGAGGCACGATCGCGCTTGTGGAAAAGCCCACGCCCGGCACGCTGTTCCGCATCGAGCTCCCTGACCGTCCGGTGCGGCTCGACGCCTTCCGCGCGAAGGGGCGCCCCTGATCTTCCGTCGCTTCGCCCTCGGGGGCCGGCAACTCCGGCCTTCGTCCACCCTCGTCGCAAAAATGAAATTTTTTGCCGAAAGGCGCTTGCAATCGCCGGAAGGACCCTTTAGAGGATCGCCACGCAAGCGGTGGTCGCCGCTTTCTAGGCAAGCACCCGTAGCTCAGCTGGATAGAGCACCAGACTACGAATCTGGGGGTCAGGAGTTCGAATCTCTTCGGGTGCGCCATCTTCCATTGCTGCCACTGCACAGTCGACCCGACTAATCAGTCGCCCGCACAGCGCTGATGATCCATGCACGCGAGTCGAAAAACACACCTTCGGCAGTCATGTGCGCCTCCAGCAAATTACGCAGCCGCTGCTGTGGCTGGTCCGGTGGTTCATCGGAGCGCGCAAGCGCGTCCTTCACCAGATAGAGGCCGGTGAGAGCATCAAAAGCGGCATCAACATCCGGCCCATAGAAGACCGGCTCTTGCACCTCGACAAAGTCGATTGAGGCGAAGCCGGCAGTGCTGAGAAGTTCTGCGGCGATGGCGGGATCGTTAAGTGAAAACGCCTTGCCGGCATCCTCTGAAATCGCGCGCCCCGGAGCCAACGCCTGCCTAATGGCACCAGACCATTCATTGCGCTCCTGGCTCTGCCACACCATCCACGCAAGACGCGCGCCTGGGCGCATCGCTCGGGCGATGTTGGCAAATGCCGCCGCCGGATCAGCAAAGAACATTACTCCGAACCGGCTAATGCATAGATCGAAGCTGGCAGCCGGAAAGTTGTGGTGTTGTGCGTCGCCCAGTTCAAACGCGACATTCCGAAGCCCTGCATCTACGCAACGACGCCGCGCAATCTCAAGCATCTCAGCAGAAGTATCCACACCGACCACGTCTCCTTCCACCGCGATGCAGGCGGCTTCACGGGTGGTTTGGCCTGCACCGCAACCGACATCGAGCACTCGGTCGCGCATTCCGACACTGGCAGCGGCCCGCAAATGCCGGTTGTGCCGTGACAACTCTGCGTCGTAGAAATCAGCACACTGCAGCGCCATGAGAATCACCCCGTTCTGTTCTTGGCTACGGATGGAGTTCGTCCCTCGTCCGTTTCCACCGTGGCCTGGTAAGCCTTGGTCAGTTTTTGCAGCACCGAAAATTTGCTCGTCGGCGAAGCTGTAAGGTGCAGGACGCGCAGTTCGCCCATGACCTGTTCCGCATAACTTTGGCCCGCCCCTTCCAGCAACTGCCCGAACGCTGAGCTCCAGGTCGCGGGCAGGTACCTGCACCCTCCATGCTCCTATTGCAGCCATGACTGGAATCGTCGCTGCGGTCCCTATTCTCTCAGGAAACTGGTTGCATAACAGGAGCGGATATGCAAGAAGAATCTGGTTTCAATTTGCAATCGGAAGGATCAGTCAATGGCGCAGACCGGATCATTGCCCGTCACCGATAAGATTGTTGAGATCGGGGGCGCGGCGCTGCAGACTCAGGCTTTCGGCGACCCCTCCAGCCCACCCTTGTTGCTGATCATGGGGATGATGTCTTCGATGTTGTGGTGGCCGGACAGGTTCTGTGAAGAACTAGCCGCTCAAGAACGCTACGTGATCCGATACGACCAGCGCGACACCGGCCTTTCCACGCACTATCCGCAAGGCGAGCCCGGTTACTCGTTTAGCGACTTGGCCGACGATGCCATGGGTATTCTAGACAGCTACGGCTTGGAAACGGCGCATCTGGCCGGCATGTCGATGGGCGGCTTCATCGCGCAGGAGGCCGCATTGCGCCATCCCCAGCGTGTGCGGACGCTCACGCTGATCAGCACGTCACCGCTCGCGGTCGAGGGCTTGCCGTCCTCGACCAAGGCCTATCGGGAGCACTCTATGGCGGCCGAGAGGATCGACTGGTCTGACCTTAGAGCCATCGCCGATTTCCTGCGTCGCGATACGGCCATGCTCGCCGGCATCAGGCATCCACACGATGCCGAGGCTGCAAGCGTGTTGATCACCCGCGACATGGCCCGGGCGCCGTCATTTGCCAGCGCCACGAACCATTTCGCGCTGGTGAGTGAGGAGGAGCCTGCAAGGCTGCAGGCATCCGATATCAAAATCCCGGTTCTTGTGATCCACGGCACAGCCGATCCGCTGTTTCCTATCGAGCACGGGGAGGCCTTCACCAAAGTCATCCGAAATGTACGGTTGCACCGGGTCGAAGGGGGAGGGCACGAAATCCACGATCGGGACATTGACGAGATGGTCCAGGCCATCACCGGTCATGCTGCTTACTGAACATTCGGAAAGTCCGCCATTATTCCGTTCGGCGGAAGCAAGCCGAATGGCTGTTTCCCCGACTGTTGTGACCGTTGATTTAGTTCATACAAAATTCCGTCGGGGCAAATAGCGTGGCAAAAAAGGTAACTTTGCTGCATGCGCTGAAATCTGCATCCATACCTTTCAAATGATTTAGGAGAGGGTAGGGGCAAAAAGGATCCCGTTTATCGGCCCTCTAGGAGCGCCGCGCTCTGATGCGCCGCCCCTGGCCGAATCGGTTTCTGCTGTCGGAAAGCCCTGCGACGGCAAGATCAACGGTTTGCTCGCTCGCTGACGCCGCATGCTCATCCGAGACTGTCAGCCGGTAAGTTGGCTGGGTTCCAGACAACCTCCCACAGGTGTCCGTTCGGGTCGCGGAAATATCCGGCATAACCGCCATAGAACGTGTCCTGAGCAGGCTTGACGATCTCGGCTCCAGCGCGAGCTGCTTGATTCATTACCTCATCGACTTCTTCCCGGCGCATAACGTTATGCCCGATCGTGAACGAGGTGGAGCTGATCGGCGTTTTCGGTAGGCCGGTGTCGTGGGCGAGGTCGTCCTGCGCCCAGATCGCGAGCTTTAGCCCGCCAGCCAACGTGAAGAATGCGACGGCGCCATGCTCGAACTCGCGGCCGATGATCCCTTCCGTTGGCAGTTGCAAACCGTCGCGATAGAAGGCGAGGGATTGTTCGAGGTCGGCGACGCCGATGGTCAGTACGGAAATACGCGGCTTCATGGCAGAACTCCTCATTTTATCCGGTTGCCCAAATACCCTTCGGCTCCGATCGACGAGTACGACGCCTGACGCGTTAACGTTATAGTAGCGCTCTCGGGAGGCAAACTTTTTCCGTACTCCTGGTAGAGCGACCCGAATTTTCCTTTAGCTGATTAAAACCGTAGATAATATGTATTAAGCCCCGCCGATCAGCGCTGGTGTGCCATTCCGCTTGCCGAAAGGAGAAAAAATGCCCCCTCTTAAACTTGTCGGTCTTGCCGGAAGCTATAGCCGGCCCTCCAAATCTCGAACATTGGTCGAGGAGGTTTCGGCGCTCGCGTCTGAACGCTACGGATTTCGCCGTCGCATCTATGATCTTCACGATGCCGGTCCTTTTCTGGGCCAGGCCCAGCGCTTTGAAGACTTGGATCCCAATGGGCGCCAGCTCATAGAAGACATCATCGCCGCCGATGTCCTGGTCGTCGGATCGCCGACATACAAAGGCAGCTATCCGGGCTTGTTCAAGCATCTGATCGACCTGATCGAACCGCTGGCATTGCGCGGCAAGCCGATCGTCGTCACCGCAACCGGTGGCGGCGATCGGCACGCCCTAATGGTCGAGCACCAGCTGCGGCCGCTCTTCGGGTTCTTCATGGCCCATACGCTGCCGACCGCGATCTACGCTTCCGATCGTGACTTTTCCGACTCCCGCATTACGGCGGAATCGCTGCGTCAGCGGATCGTCCAGGCGGTGGATGAATTGGAGGCGTTCTTTCCGGTGCTAGCGCGGCCCGCGGCCGCGGCGGAATGAGGGTGGCGGCCGCTCGTCGGCAAACAGCAAGGCTTGTTTGGATGAATTGATGAGGGAAGGAATTGAAATGGCACGCAAGATCAGGCTTGGAGCATTTCTCCCCGGTGGCGGGCAACATATTGCGGCATGGCGGCATCCAGATCAGCCCGCCGATGGGGCAACGAGCTTCGAGTTTCACAAGCGTCTGGCCCAGACGGCCGAACGCGGCCTTTTCGACGCTTATTTCCTCGCAGACAATCTGGCGGTCGGCTTTGGCGGTGCGCGCGAGGGCGGCAATGCCCGCGTGGCCGGATTCGAGCCGGTGACGCTGTTTTCGGCTCTCGCGCCCTTCACCACCCATCTCGGCTTTATCGCCACGTCGTCGACGACTTATGAAGAGCCCTACACGACGGCACGCAAGTTCGCTTCCCTCGATTTGATCTCCGGCGGCCGTGCCGGCTGGAACGTCGTCACCACGACAGGCGACCTGTCGGCGCAGAACTTCAATCGCGACACGCAGCTTCCTCATGCGGCACGCTATCGTCGCGCCGCCGAACATGTCGAAGTCGTCAAGAAGCTCTGGGACAGCTTCGAAGACGACGCTTTCATCCGCAACAAGGGAAGCGGCGTCTTCTACGATTCGCAGAAGCTGCACGAAAGCCATCATCGCGGCGAGCACTTCCAGGTGCGCGGCCCGCTCAATGTCTCGCGATCGCCCCAGGGTTACCCCGTCATCGTCCAGGCCGGCCAGTCCGAGGATGGACGCGGGCTTGCGGCCGCCACCGCCGAGGTCATCTTCACTGCGCATCAACACCTTGAAACCGCCCAGGAGTTTTATCGCGACATCAAGGCGCGCGCCCGCGGCCTCGGCCGCAACCCGGACCATGTCCTCGTCATGCCCGGCGTCTCTCCTTTCGTCGGCAGGACAGAAGCCGAGGCACGCGAGAAGTACGACCGCCTGACCTCGTTGATCGTCGAAGAGGATGGCATCGGCCTTCTGAACGGTCTGACCGGCGGCACGCTCGACCTGCGTGGCTACGACGTGGACGGACCGCTGCCGCCGGCGCCGCCGACGGAGGGGATGAAGAGCCGGCAGGCGCTTATCCGCCAGATCGCGGACGAGAACAACTTCACCATCCGCCAGCTCTATCAGTGGGTCGCTTCCGCCCGTGGCCATTACACGATCGTCGGCACGGCCGAGAAGATTGCCGACACGCTGCAGGAGTGGTTCGAAAACGAAGCCGCCGACGGCTTCAACATCTTGCCGCCCTGGCTTCCGACTGCGCTCGACGACTTTGTCGATCTTGTGATCCCGGAACTGCAGCGGCGCGGTCTGTTCCGCACGGCATATGAAGGCAGGACGCTCCGGGAAAATCTCGGCCTGCCTTTTCCCGTCAACCGCTGGACAGCCGCGCGCTCGGCCGTCCAGGCCGCCGAGTGAGAAGCGACCATGACCCTCGAAAACGTCAACCCACCGCTGACAACGAATTTCCGGCTTGCGAGCGCGGGGCGGACAGGTGTGACCATGGCGCCACGTCTGCGCGCGCTGATCGGTCCGCTTCTGTCCCGCTATGGCCTGGTTCTAAGTTTTCTCGTCCTGTGGCAGGTATCGAGCAGCCAAGGCTGGGTTAATCCGGCGGTGTTTCCGTCACTCGACGTGATCCTCGCCGCCTTGTGGGACGGTATTGCCAGCGGCGCGCTGCTGGACGATATCGCGATAAGCCTGCAGCGCTCGGGCATTGCATTCGCATCGGCCGTCGCGATCGGCATTCCCCTCGGCCTCTTCATGGGACAGGTCAAGGCCATCGAGCAGGCGCTCGATCCGCTGCTGCAGTTCTTCCGGCAGACTTCTGCGCTGGCGCTCTATCCGGTCTTCATCCTGCTGCTCGGTCTCGGGGAGACCTCCAAAGTCTTCGTGATCTTCTGGGCCACGCTCTTCCCGACCTTGTTGTCGACGATCGGTGGCGTCAAAGAGGTCGATACCAAGCTGATCGAGATGGCGCGCACCTACGGCGCCGGGCGGCTCACAACCTTCCGTCGCGTGGTGCTGCCCGCGTCGGTGCCGGCGATCTTTGTCGGTCTGCGTCTCTCTGCCACAACGGCGCTGCTGCTCCTGATCGCGGCCGAAATGATCGGCGCGAACAAGGGTATCGGCTTCCAGGTCATGAACGCCCAATACAACTTCCAGATCCCGCTGATGTTCGCGGCGATCCTGCTGCTCGCGTTGCTTGGACTCGCCGCCAACGCCGTGCTCGTTCTTCTTCAACGCAGGCTCTGCCGCTGGTCTCAGCCCAGCCCCTGACATGCTTCTCCCTTGAAAGGATAACGATATGACCTTCCATTCCCGCAAGCTGCTGCTGTCCGCAGCTCTCTTCCTTGGTCTCACCGGCGCTGCCGCGGCGGCGGATGCCGTCAAGCTCCGCTACCTGGCGAGCCAGGGCGGTCTCTCTGCGCATGAGCTTGCCGCCGAACTCGGCTATTTCGACGGTACCGGCATCACCTTCGAGAATGTTGGCTATGCGACGGGCGGCCCGGCCTCGTTGATCGCGCTGGCCTCGGGCGACGTCGAAATCGGCAGCGCCGCGACCTCCGCTGTATTGAACTCGATCATCAGCGGCAACGACTTCGTCGCCGCCTATCCGTCGAACGGCATCAATGACGAGGTGCAGTCGATCTTCTATGTTCTGGAAGACAGTCCCATAAAGGAAATCAAGGACATCGCCGGCAAGAGCGTGGCGGTCAACACGCTCGGTGCGCATCTCGACTACACCATTCGCGAAGCGCTGCATTCGGTCGGACTGGCATCGGATGCCGCCAATCAGGTCGTCGTACCCGGCCCGCAGCTTGAGCAGGTTCTCCGCTCCGGCCAGGTCGACATCGCGGCCTTCGGTTATTGGCAGACGACCTTCGAGGGGGCCGCCAGGAAAAATGGTGGCTTGCGCGCGATCTTCGATGACACCGACGTGCTCGGCGAAATCGTCGGCGGTTTCGTCGTACTGCGACGGGATTTCGTGAAGGCGCACCCGGAAGCCGCCAAAACCTTTGTCGAACAGTCGGCGCGCGCTCTCGACTATGCGCGCGAACATCCGGAGGAAACCAAGCAGCTCTTGGCCGAGGCGCTGAAGCAGCGCGGCGAAAATCCGGATATCGCTCAGTACTTCCGCGGTTATGGCGTACGAGCCGGCGGCCTCGCGGTTGAGCGCGACGTCCAGTTCTGGATCGACGTGCTCGTCCGCGAGGGCAAGCTGAAGGAAGGGCAGTTGGCTGCCAAGGACGTCCTGTTCACCACCGACGGCGCTTCAGCGAGCAACTGAGGAACCGCGATGAGCTTTGCGCCGGAAATCCGCCGTGGAGAGGTGACCATCCGTCATCTCTCCAAGTCCTTCACCCTGAATGGCAGACCCTTGCCCGTCTTGAAAGACGTCAATCTCCACATCCGCTCCGGCGAAAGCCTGGCGATTGTCGGTGCCAGCGGTTCGGGCAAGACGACCTTGCTGCGAGTTATGGCCGGGCTGGATGAGGCCGATGCCGGAGAGGTCCTGATCGACGGAAAGGCTGTCAGAGGTGTCGGCGCCGAGCGCGCCGTCATCTTCCAGGAACCCCGGCTCCTCCCCTGGTTGACGGTGATCGACAACGTCGCCTTCGGCCTGGAAACACGTGGCGTTAGTCGCGAGGAGGCGAAGACCCGTGCGCGGCGCTATGTTCAGCTTGTCGGCCTGCAGCAGTTCGAGAACGCCTATCCGCGCCAGCTTTCAGGCGGCATGGCGCAACGCGTCGGCATTGCCCGAGCTCTCGTCGTCCAGCCCGAGATCCTGTTGCTCGATGAACCGCTTGGCGCGCTCGACGCCATGACCAAGATCAGCATGCAGCAGGAGCTCGCACGGATCTGGCGCGACGAGGACGTGACGACCGTTCTCGTCACCCATGACCTCGAGGAGGCGATCTATCTGGCCGACCGCATTCTGATCCTGCCGCGCGAAAAGGGCGGTGAGCCGCGGCTGATCGAGATCGACATGCCCCGTCCGCGCGACCGTAGCGCGCGCGAGTTTGTCCGACACCGCGAGGAGCTGCTCAATCTGTTCGGACTGCACTGAAGTTTTCCTCTTGGGAGCGCCGGCCACAAATCGGGTGTGATTTAAGGACACATGCAGCTGCCGCGGCGCGGACGTCGCGGCGGAAATCCGAAGGCGGCATGCCGGCGATCTGCCGGAAAGCCTTGTTGAAGGCGCTCACCGAGCCGAAGCCGCTATCGAGCGCCACCTGTAGAATGCTGTCATTGCCGTTCATCAGCATGGCTTGCGCCCGCGAAAGGCGCAGCAGGGTCACATACTTGATCAGCGTCATGCCTGTCGACTTGCGAAACAGGTTCATGGCGTATTTCGGATGCAATCCAGCGGCGGCGGCGATATCAACCGCATCGATCTCCTCGAGAAAATTGGCAGCGATGAAATCGCACATGCGCTCGACGGCGGGCGAAGGCGAAGCCGAAGCAGCTCCGGCATTGCCTTCCTTGCCCAACGCAATGATCGTGTAAGGCTCCAGGAACATTCGTTCAACGCGCAGCAGCAGCTCTTCCACGGCGTGCCGGGCCTTCACCTCATCTCCGGAATTGGCCCAGCTACGCCAGCGCGGAAAGTTCCGGTCGTCGGCACAATCGGTTTCGGATGTCAGCATCGTGGCGCCGCCCATGAGCATTGCCGATATCGCCGGCGGCAGCCGCATGCGGAAGAAATGCACCAACGGCAGATGGGCGCCCGCATAAAGGGAATCATCGGAGGACTCGTCCATCCTGTGGGGCTGTCCGCCCCAGAAGAGACACATCTGTCCAGCGTCGAGCCTGAGATCATGGCCGGCCATGCGGTAATGCACCGAGCCGCGCACCACGTAGTTCACTTCGACCTGCGCATGCCAATGCGGGTGCAGCATGATCGCGGGGTGGGCGTGGAAGAAATGCAGCTGCGTAGGCATGCCTTCGATGCTGCAGGCGCTGGGCTGGTAGACCGCCCTTTCGACAATCTTACTTTCCGACAACTCCACGTTCCCTTTGCACGAGACAGATTTTCGTCCGGCGATAATCTGCCCATGTTCGCTGAAGAACCACAATCGGAAAAGGGAGGTTTCGATGTGCTTCAAATGTTGGCACTCCTCGATTTTGGGCAAATCGGTTCGCGGCCCGCTTCGTTCCATCGCCCGAAATGGCCTTCCCGCAGGCAGTGGCGGCGCTGCCGACCTGTCCCTCCGCTTGACCAATTCCAGGACTGATCGAAAGGATATTGCATGAGCTCAGTACAGCGGATCCGTTGGGGTATCATCGGCCCCGGCACCATCGCGCGGACATTCGCCGAAGGCATTGCCCATTCCGCAACCGGGCGCCTGGTGGCCATCGCCACCCGCAACCCGGACAAGCCCGGCCTCGGCGAAGGCTTTCCGGGGGCGCGCATCGTCAAGGGTTACGACGCGCTGCTCGCTGATCCGGAGATCGATGCGGTTTATATCGCTACGCCGCACACCGGCCATGCCGAATGGGCGATCAAGGCGGTGCGCGCCGGCAAGCATGTGCTGGTCGAGAAGCCGATGGCGCTTTCCGCCTTCGATGCACGATCGATCTTCCACGAAGCGACGAAGGCCGGCGTCTTCGCCGGCGAAGCCTATATGTACAGATTCCATCCGCAGACGGCCCGTCTCGTCGAGCTGGTGCGGCATGGGACGATCGGCGAAGTGCGGATCATCCGCTCGAGTTTCGGCTTCGACATGGGCGGTTATCGGCCGGAGCATCGCCTCTTTGCCAATAATCTCGCCGGCGGTGGCATTCTCGATGTCGGCGGCTACCCCGTCTCGATGGTGTGCATGCTCGCCGGTGCTGCCGAGAGAAAGCCTTTCCTTGAGCCGCTGACGGTGTCTGGCGCTGCTCGGCTGGGCCCGTCCGGCGTCGACGAGTGGGCGTCGGCGGTCCTCAAATTCCCCAACGACATCATCGCGGAGGTGTCCTGCTCGATCATGGCTGAGCAGGACAACGTGCTGCGCATCATCGGTTCCAAGGGCCGAATCGAGGTGAAGGACTTCTGGTTCGCCTCCGGCAAGCAGGGCGGGACAGGTCGCATCGAGATCATCAAGGGCGACGATCAGCAGGCGGTAGAGGTGGAGGAAAAACGCCATCTCTACTCGTTCGAGGTCGATGCGGTGGGCGAGGCGATCCGTGCCGGCCGCACCGAGTTCACCTTCCCCGGCATGAATGCCGAAGAGACCTGCGCCAATCTGCGTGTTCTCGATCTCTGGCGCGCGTCCGTCGGTCTTGAATTCGCAATCGAGACGGCCTCCAGGCGGACCGTCAACATCGCGGGCGCGGCAGTCGTCGCCGGGAAGAACGTACCCAAACGGCAGGTTCCGGGCCTGACCAAGCCGGCCTTCACGGTTGCGCTGGGCTTCGAGTTCTTCCCCAATTTCGCCTCCGCCTCCCTGACGCTCGATGCGTTCTACGAGGCGGGCGGAAACCTGTTCGATACCGCCTTCATCTACGAGCGCGGCAAGGCCGAGAGCATCTTCGGCGACTGGCATACGAGCCGCAAGCTCAATCGCGAGGACATCGTCCTGATCGGCAAGGGGGCCCATTCGCCGCTCTGCTATCCGGATGTGATCGCCAAACAATTGGATCAGTCGCTCGAGCGACTGAAGACGGATTATGTCGATGTCTACTTCATGCATCGCGACAATCCGGACGTCCCCGTCGGCGAATTCGTCGACGCCATGGACGCCGAGGTCCGGCGCGGACGCATCCGCGGCGTTTTCGGCGGATCCAACTGGACGCGCGAACGCATGGACGAGGCGATCGTCTATGCGGAGAAAAACGGCAAGGCGGCACCGGCCGCTCTTTCCAACAACTTCTCGCTGGCGCAAATGCTCGATCCCATCTGGCCCGGCTGCGTCGCGGCGTCGGACGATCGCTGGAAAGACTGGCTGATGACGCGCCAGATACCGAACTTCGCCTGGTCGAGCCAGGGGAGAGGCTTTTTCACCGAGAGGGCAGGGCGAGACAAGCATGACGATGAAGAGCTCGTCCGCGTCTGGTATTCCGAGCGCAATTTCCAACGCCGAGACCGCGCAATCGAACTCGCCGGGAAGCGCGGCTGCAGCCCGATCCACATCGCGCTCGCCTATGTCATCGCCCAGCCATTCCCGGTGATCCCGCTTATCGGCCCGCGCACCGTGGCGGAACTGGAAGATAGCCTCTCTGCCATTCAGGTCACGCTGACACCGGAAGAGGTGCGTTGGCTGGAAGGCTGATCCTTAACCTGCGCGGCCAAGCTCTCATGGAAACGGCGCACTTCAAGTCGCCGTTTCTGTTCACAGCCGACCGCCGTCGGTCAAGCCGCAAGTCAGTCGACCGGTAAACTACTATTTACGAAGAGCTTTGCGTTACTGCATGTTCCTTAAATCGTCGCCGGTTAAGGACAAAAACGTGCAGTAATTCAAAGTGCTACAGCGTCCTTTGTGCGTCTGAAAAGACGCACGGCACTGTAGGAAACCGCGGTACTCAGTGCCGATCTCCACATATCGAGTACCCTTTTCAACAGGTCCCTCGAGCATCTTGCAAGCGGATAGCAAGCGGCGCTATTCCGAATAGAGGGTTCTGCACCGTGGGCGGCATTATTTGAAGGGAACGCCTTCATACTACTTGAAATTTGTTGAACCGACGTCGGTTTGAGCACAAAGTTATCCAGCAAGTACAAAAGGCTACAGCGTCCTTTGCGCGTCATATTCCAAGTGCGGCGCTGTAGAGGAAAGGTGAAGCCAATGAAGAGGCTAGCAATTGTTGCCTTGTCGCTGGCGACGGCGCTGACGAGCGTTGGGCCGGCCATGGCGTTTCCCCCCGTTGTCCCACTGAAGGTCGAGGTACCGCAGGCGCAGCCGGTCAGCCACCGCAACGGTGACGACGATTGGGCCTGGGCGCTTGGCGGGCTCGCCGCCGGCACGATCATAGGGGGACTGCTGACGCAGCCGAGATATTACGGCCCGAGGTATTACGGCCCGAGCTACTACGATGAGGGCTACTACCACGGCCCGACCTATTACCGGCCGCGCTACTATGCGCCAGCCTACTACGCGCCACGCTACTACTACGCGCCGCGCTACTATGCGCCGAGTTATTACCGCCAGACCTATTATGGCGGCAATGCGCATGCGCGCTGGTGCTATGCCCGCTACCGCTCGTACAGAGCTTATGACAACACGTTCCAGCCCTATTACGGTCCGCGGCGGCCGTGCGTCTCGCCCTACTATTGATGGCGTAGCGTACCTACAGCGCCGCGCGTGTTATCAGACGCACAAAGGTCGCTGTGGCACTTTGAATTGCTGGACGTTTTTATCCTTAAATCGGGTAGGATTTAAGGAACGTACAGTGGCCGTTCATCGCGCCTTGGGCATTACGACGCGCAGGCCCGCGTGGAGATTGACTGGCATCTACAGCGCCGTGCGTCCGATTGGACGCGCGGCGCTGTGAGCGACAAGACTATCGCCCCTCCGATTGCCGCATCGCTCCCACGCCGCCGGAAGCCATGCCGGCATCCGCTTACGACGGGTGGCTGAACCGCGCGACTCGCGCATCCTTCGTCAGGTTGCGGAAATTGCTGCCGCTCATATGTACGAGCGTCCTATGGTCGCCGCCCTCGAAATAGATGTCGCTGGCCCTGTCGAGGCTTTCGTCGAGAATGACCGGTACGCCATAGGCCGATCCGATCGGCGGGACCGCGCCAACCTCGCAATCGTTGAAAAGTTCGCTGACCTCCTCCTCCGAGGCGAGGCCGAGACGCCGGTTCATGACGTCCTGCAATGTCGAGAGTTCGACACGGTGCGTAGCCGGTACGACGGCTAAAACATAGCCCATCTCGTGGTGCACGACCACGGACTTGGCAAGCCTGTTGCCTGGGACGTGAGCGGCCTCGGCGGTCTGGCTGGTGGTTGCGGTGCGGTGATGGGCGACGGTGTCGTAGGTCACACCTTCGCTGTCGATATAATCCTGAAGTTTCTTGGCGATCGTCATCGTGGCGCCCCTTCTGCTGAGTAGCGACGCGGAAGACAAACATTCTCCTCTGATCGCCTGCGGAGTCAACGATGATCGGCCTGAAGTCTTGACAGCCGAAAACCGGGGCCTCCGCTGGCGTGCTACCACACGAAGGGAACGAGCCGGTAGCGGACCCGTTCCGCATAGGTGTCATAGCCGGCAAGGCCGGTGCGCAGCGCCTTCTCCTCGATGCCTATGCGGATGGCGAGCAATCCCGCCAGTCCGAATGCAGCGATAAGGCCCCACCAGGAGCCGAGAAGCAACGACGTGCCGGCGACGAAGAGAAGGCTGCCGGCATAGAAAGGGTGGCGGACATAGCGGTAGGGTCCGCTGGTGACTACCCTTTGCGCACGCTCCATCTGCACCTTGACCACCGGCGATGCGAAGCTGTTTTCGCGCAACGTCCGATAGCTGAATCCAATGGAGAGGATGACGAGCAGCGCCCCCACGGCCTGCACCCATTCGGGCATCGACGACCATTTGAACCGCACCGCATCGAGCGCCATCAGCACATAGGCGCCGAAGAGGAACAGCAGGATCACGGAAAGAAGCACCTTGTCGGCTAAAGGCTGGCCCTTCTGGATGGGCGGCGACAGTCTTTCTTTCAGGAGCGCCGGATCGTGCCGGGCAAGCAACAGCCCGGTGACCAGCGAAAGCGCAAGCATGATGGCGAGGTAGGTCCACGCGGCCGGCCAGGCAAGGGTCCCGGCGGAGAGGAAGAGGACGGCTCCGATGAACCCGAACCAGGCGACGGTCTGCACGATCAGTCGGACGAGCATGAGCGAGCTCCTTGCCTAGTCTCGATCTCGAGGGCGCCGCGGCGAGCGGGCGCGTCGACCTCTGAGATAGTGCCCAGGCCTCGGATCGCAACTCCCGTCGAACCTCACAGTCTTGTGCTCGGGACGCGCCTTAAAACCGCACGGCCCGATGCCCATATCGATTCGAGTGCTAATCGTCTCCGCAGGAGGAGGGCTCGCGATGTATCGTTACATGATGAAGGAGCTGATGCTCATCATCGCCGGGCTGACGGTCTGCGCGGTGCTGTTCCTCGTCGTCCTCTCCCAAGCACCCGCCGCATCTCTCTAGATCACGATGATTTTAGGTCGGATCGACCTAAAATCATAAACGTGATCGACTCTGATAAGTTAGCGCGGGATGCGGGCGGAAACCGCGCACACTTTTCCTCATCCCGCGCTGAAAGGCGCCGAAGGTCAAACCCTGCCGAGAATTTCGATGGTTCGCGCATCGCGAACCCCGTCGAAATAGAGGTCGAGCGCTCTGGCAAAAGCGCCGACGGTCGGCGCGGCCGCCTCGAACAGCGTCATGGACGAGCGGAATTTCAGATCGTCCGGCCGGCCGAAGATCTCGAGCGCGCTTTTTCCGCTGACTGCATTGACAGCCTCCGTGCATTCGAGGATGCGGCGGCCGAGGAGCGGATGCCCGAGATAGGCGCGCGCCTCGTCGAGGCCGGATAGGGCGTAATATTGCGCCGTCGGCGAATGGCCGAGACCCGCAATCTGCGGAAAGATGAACCACATCCAATGCGTCCGCTTGGCGCCGGCACGCAGTTCGGCGAGTGCGGTCGCATAGGTGCTTTCCTGCGCCTGGACGAAGCGCTCGAGATCGAAGGCCTCGCTCGTCATCGGTTTTCCCCGGCCGGCTGGCGGAAGCCCGTCCGGCCTCCGCTCATGTGTCACCAGCGCTGATGAACATGAACCTTGATGAGGCGCTCGTAAAGCGCGGCGATCGCGCCCATGGTGGCGTCGTCGATCGGCGCCAGCGCGCTGGCGGCGGCGTTGGATTGCGCCTGGGCGGCATTGCGGGCGCCGGGGATGACGACGGAAACGGCGTCCTGCTCGAGGATCCACCGAAGCGCGAACTGCGCCATCGGCATATCGGCGGGCACGAGCGCGCGCAGCTCGTCCACAGCCTCCAGCGCCACCTCGAAGGGCACGCCGGCGAAGGTCTCGCCGACGTCGAAGGCGTCGCCATGGCGGTTGAAGTTGCGGTGGTCGTCTGCGGCAAAGACGGTTTCCTTGCCGATCCTGCCCGAAAGCAGCCCAGAGGCGAGCGGCACGCGCACGATGACGCCGACATTCTTCTTTTTCGCTTCGGCGAAGAAGAGGTCGTGCGGCCGCTGGCGGAAGATGTTGTAGATGATCTGGACCGTGCTCACACCCGGATATTCGATTGCCTTCAAGGCCTCTTCGACCTTCTCGACCGAGACGCCGTAGTGGCGGATCTTGCCCTTGGTCACCAGCCGGTCGAGCGCGCCGAAGACCTCGGGCCGGTAGTAGACCTCCGTCGGTGGGCAGTGGAGCTGGACGAGATCGAGCGTTTCGACGCCGAGATTTGCGAGGCTGCGGTCGATGAAGGCCTCGATATTGGCGCCGGTATAGCCGTCCGCCACGTGCGGATTGAGCCGGCGCCCCGCCTTCGTAGCGACGAATGGTTTTTCTCCGCCCCGTTCCTTCAGCACCGCTGCGATGATTTTTTCGGACCGCCCGTCGCCGTAGACATCCGCCGTGTCGATGAAGGTGATGCCGCTGTCGAGCGCGGCGTGGAGCGCGCGCCTGCCGTCTTCCTCGCTGACATCGCCCCAGGAACCGCCGATCTGCCAGGCACCGAAACCGACCTCCGAAATCGTCGCGCCCGTCCGCCCCAAAACCCTCGTCTTCATCTCAAATCTCCTTCGCGTGCCGGTGTCGGTTGTCGTCTCGAGCATTTGTATGACGATTGTCACACTCATGAAAAGCAGGGCTCAGTTCTCCATCGATACGATCGCCTTGCCGCGACTGATATCCGCGACGAGGACAAGCATCTCATCTGCCACATCCTTCCGCAGGTCGATCGTCAGCACCGCACCGGTATCGGTGAAGCTCTCGCCGGCGATCATGACGCCGTGAGCGGTGAGCCGCGCCTTAATCAGAGCGAGATCGGCAAAGTCGCAGGCTATCGTGGCACGTACTCTTTCGACGAGTTCGATCTTGTCCGCCGCATTAGAGGCAGAGCGCGGCGTGCCGCCATAGGCGCGGACCAGTCCGCCGCTGCCAAGCAGGATGCCGCCGAACCAGCGGGTGACGATGACCGCGACGCGGTCGAGGGACTGGCCGTCGATCGCCGCGAGGATCGGTCTCCCCGCCGTACCGCTCGGCTCGCCGTCGTCGCTGAAGCGGTAGTTCTGGCCGATGCGCCAGGCCCAGCAATTGTGATTGGCTGACGGGTCGGAATGCGCGGCGAAGAATGCCTTTGCCGACTGCTCGTCCTCGATCGGGGCGGCGACCGCCCGAAACCGGCTTTTCTTGATGTCCCGTGTCGCGGTTTCGATGCTTTTGAGGGTGAACATCCGCTTCTTCCGTTTTGGAGCGGTGACAGCGGAATGGGCAAGGGTGCGCCAGCGGTGCGCGCGTTATGCGGGGTCGCGCCTCATCCGCTGTGCGACCCTCTCCCCGCGCGGGGAGAAGGTAGGGTGAGGGGGCACATCCGGAGCGCCGATGTTGCTCTCAGCCTATCGCCATCAGGCTGGCATTGCCGCCGGCCGCCGCCGTATTGATGGAGGCGGAGACCTCTTCCACGAGCCAGTTGAGGCAATAGGCGTTCGGATTGCGGGCGAGCTCCTCGCCCGATGCGGCCTGGACGAGCATCAGCGGACCGGGGAGCGCGGCGATCGCCTTGTTGACCTCGCGGATGCGTTCCGCATCGCCTTCGACGAGGGCGCCGGCAAAGGGGCCGTCGGCCGCCCAGTCCTTCGACCAGGAGACGCGGAGCGCAATGCTCTGCGGCAGGCCCTTCAGCGAAGTCTGGAGGCCGGAGGCCGCGTCTACGACGACGCTGTTGCCGGTCGCGAGCGCTGCCGCGAGCTGGTGATAGAGGCCGCTTTCGGTCGCCGGCACGAGGAGGATGCGGCCGCGCGGATGAAGCGCATAGACGTTGCGCTCGCCGACAGGGCCGGGAAGCTCCAAATCGAGACCGAGCGCCGAGTTGCTGCCGGCATTGCGGGCGGCTTCCGCCTCCGCCCGCGCGCCTTTGCCGTCGAGCCACTTTGCGAAGTCGAGGAGCGTGGGATCGGTATGCACTGAGCTGTGCTGCGGCGGCACGGGTGCGGTCATCACCAGGCGACCGAGATAGAGCGGGCCGCCCGCCTTGGGGCCCGTGCCGGAAAGGCCGCGCCCGCCGAAAGGCTGTACGCCGACGACCGCGCCGATGATGTTACGGTTGACATAAAGATTGCCGGCTTTGATGCGGCTCGTCACATGCGCGATCGTCTCGTCGAGGCGCGTGTGCAGGCCGAAGGTCAGTCCGTAGCCCGTGGCATTGATGTCGTCGATCAGCCGGTCGAGATCGTCGCGGCGGTAGCGGATGACATGCAGCACCGGCCCGAAGACCTCGCGTTTCAGATCCGAAAGCTTTTCCAGTTCGATGATCGTCGGCGGCACGAAAGTGCCCTGGCCGGTCTCGGCGGCAAGGCCGATCTGCTCCACCTTGCGGCCGAGCCCGCGCATCCGCTCGATGTGCTTTTCGATGATCTCCTTGGCCTCGGCCGTGATGACCGGGCCGACATCCACCGACAGGCGATCGGTGCGGCCGATGTTCAGTTCGCGGAGCGCCCCCTTGAGCATGGTCAGGATACGATCGGCGACGTCCTCCTGCAGGCAGAGCACGCGCAGCGCCGAGCAGCGCTGGCCGGCGCTGTCGAAGGCCGAAGTTATCACGTCGCCGACGACCTGCTCGGCGAGCGCCGAGGAATCGACGATCATTGCGTTCTGGCCGCCGGTTTCGGCGATGAGCGGGACCGGCCGCCCGCTGGGCGACAGCCGCTCAGCGAGCTGCGCCTGGATGAGCCGCGCGACCTCGGTCGAGCCGGTGAACATCACGCCCGCGGTCTCGGGCGCGGCGACCAGCGCAGCACCGACGCGGCCGTCGCCGGGGAGAAGCTGCAGCACGCTTGCCGGAACGCCGGCCTCGTGCAGGATGCGCACAGCCTCGGCTGCGATCAGCGGCGTCTCTTCCGCCGGCTTGGCAAGCACCGGATTGCCGGCGACGAGGGCGGCGGCGACCTGACCGGTGAAGATCGCCAGCGGGAAGTTCCACGGGCTGATGCAGACGACGGGGCCGAGCGCCTTATGGGCGGGCCCCAGCGTGCGGCGCGTCTGTTCGGCATAGTAGCGCAGAAAATCGACCGCTTCGCGCACCTCGGCAATGGCGTTCAGCACCGATTTGCCCGCCTCGCGCATGATCAGCCCGAGAAGCGTCGGCATGCGCGCCTGCATCAGATCGGCAGCCCTTTCGAGTGAGGCCGCCCGTTCGGCCGGGGAAACTGCGGCCCAGCCGGGCGCCGCTTCTGCGGCAAGGCGCACGGCGCGCCTCGCATCCTCGTCCGAAGTTTCGGTCACCGACCCGACGACGTCGCGGTGGTCGCCGGGGTTCATGACAGGTCGCGTTTCGCCGCCGGCGACGCCCGTTGCGAGTTGCGGCGCAGCCGTCCAGCCGATCGTGGCGCTTGCCTTCATCGCCTCCATCAGGGAAGCAAGCGTCTCTTCGTTGGAAAGGTCGAGGCCGGCCGAATTCCTGCGTGCCTGGCCGAAGAGATCGGCCGGCAGCGCAATCTTGTCATGCTTGGCGCCGACGACCGGCATGGAGCGCACGATTTCGACCGGATCGGCGATTAGTTCGTCGACGGAGACCTTGGGGTCGTTGATGCGATGGACGAAGGAAGAGTTGGCGCCGTTCTCGAGCAGGCGGCGGACGAGATAGGCAAGCAGCGTCTCATGCGTGCCGACCGGCGCATAGATGCGGCAGGGGCGGTCGAGCTTGCCGCGGCCGACAACCTCTTCGTAAAGCGGCTCGCCCATGCCGTGCAGGCATTGGAACTCGTATTTCCCGACCTGAAAATCCTTGCCTGCCATGTGGTAAATGGTGGCGAGCGTCTGGGCGTTGTGGGTCGCGAACTGCGGGAAGATCACGTCGGTCGCGGAAAGCAGCTTGCGGGCGCAGGCGACATAGGAAACGTCGGTGTAGACCTTGCGGGTGAAGACCGGAAAATCCTCGAGACCATCGAGCTGTGCGCGCTTGATCTCGGCATCCCAATAAGCGCCCTTGACGAGGCGTACCATGATGCGCCGGCCGGAACGCCGCGCGAGGTCGATGATGAAATCGAGCACGAAGGGGCAGCGTTTGCCATAGGCCTGGACAACGAAGCCCATGCCGTTCCAGCCGGCGAGGCCGGCATCGAGGCAGAGCTCCTCAAGGAGATCGAGCGACAGTTCGAGCCGGTCGGCTTCCTCGGCGTCGACGTTGAGGCCGATATCGTATTTCTTCGCAAGAAGCGCGAGCGCCTTCACTTTCGGCAGCAATTCACCCATCACGCGCGCCGCCTGCGGCCGTGAATAACGTGGATGCAGCGCCGAGAGCTTGATGGAAATGCCGGGACCTTCATAGATGCCGCGGCCAGCGGAAGCCTTGCCGATGGCGTGGATGGCGGCCTCGTAGTCCTTGTAGTAGCGCTCCGCGTCGGCGGCCGTAGTCGCCGCTTCGCCGAGCATGTCGTAGGAATATCGGAAGCCCTTCTGTTCGAGCTCCCGTGAGCGGTGCAGAGCCTCGTCGATCGTCTCGCCAGTGACGAACTGCTCGCCCATCATCCGCATCGCCATGTCGACGCCACGGCGGATCACCGGCTCGCCGCAGCGGGCAATGAGCCGCGTCAGCGCCGCCGCAAGGCTGCGGTCATTGACCGTGGACGTCAGTTTGCCGGTAACGACGAGCCCCCAGGTCGCGGCGTTGACGAAGAGCGAGCGGCTGCCGCCGAGATGCGACCTCCAGTCTCCGTCGGCGATCTTGTCGCGGATCAGGGCGTCGCGCGTCGCGGTATCGGGAATGCGCAAGAGCGCCTCCGCAAGACACATCAGGGCAACGCCTTCCTGGCTCGAAAGCGAATATTCCTGCACGAGCCCCTCGACGCCGGAACCCGACTGCTTGCCGCGCAGCGCCTCAATGAGCCTGCGGGCGGTCTTCGCTGCAGCATCCCGGGTCTCCTTCGGCAGGGTCGCCGCCTCGATAAGGGGCGGCAGGCATTCCGTTTCCGGGCGGCGATAGGCGGCGGTGATTGCCCGGCGCAGCGTGCTTTGCGGCCGAATCGGCGGCGCGAAATCGGTAAACGGCGCGGGCGCGGCGTCGGTCACGGGTTTCTGAAGCGGGCTCTGGCTCATTGAACGCTGTCCTCCACGGAACGGTAGCGGGCGCCACTCACGCCCCTGATGTCGTGGCAGAAAATACGCTTGCTGCCGCCGAACATCCATCCGGCAAATTTCTGCTCCTTTAGGATGTTTCCCTACAATTGAGGTCAAAAACAAGCAACCATACGGAAGGCGGGCAAGATGCACCGAATGATCCGAAGTTAGGCGGCCGCTCCGAAAAGCCGCTGTCGCGCCATCAGGCACTCGTCGTCTCCCGGCATGCAGGTGCGGCAGACGATGGGGCGTACGGCGTAAACTTTGCAAGTCACCGAACGGCCGAGTATGCCCTCGAGCGCGGTGCAGCGGTCGTTCTCGCAGCGCATGCCGCCGAGATCGGCGGCCACATAGTCCGCCGGTATGCGATCGAGTTCTTCCTCCGTTTCAAGTGAGAAACGCGGCCATTCCGCCGAATAGGCGCAGCAGGCGCCGCAAGTCTGGCAGTCGAAATCCTGATTGACGAGAACGGCATCGGTCATGAAGCGAGCCTAGCACGAACGCCGCTGCGCTGGAACGCTCACGCGACCGCCGCGTCGCGCCTGGCGATCTCGTAGTCTTCCGTGTGCACGAGCACGCCGTTCTCGGTTACCAGCGCGATGCCGTAGGCTGCCGGTTCGTCGACGGAAAGGGAGGCGTCCGGTATGTCGAAGGGCATCGGCTGCTGGTGTACCGGGCTCTTGAAGATCGAGAAGGGAATGCCGCGACTGGAGCCGCTGATGGTGCGGTGAACATGGCCGGCGAAAATATGGCGAACATTGCCGTGCCGCTTTACGAGCGCGTAGAAGTCATCCTCGTTGATGAGACGGATCATATCGATGCCGGCAAAGCCGCTGGCATGCGGCGGATGATGCATGAAGATCAGTGCCGGCCGGTCGCCGGCCTCGCCGAGCTGCCGGTCGAGCCAAGCGAGGCGCCGTTCGCAAAGATGGCCGGCATGGCTCATCGGATAGTCGTAGGGCGGCGCAAACAGCGTGTCGAGCAGGATCGCGCGGCAATCGGCGAAATCGATCGCCTGCTGGACAAAGCCGTTCTCGTCCGTCGCCGCCTCGGCGAAGACATCCAGAAAAACCTCGCGCCGGTCGTGGTTGCCGATCATCAGCGCCGCCGGCGGGACCAGCTCGCCGAGAAGCGTTTTCAACCGCTCGTAGGACGGACGGTCCGCCCCATGCGCGAGGTCGCCGGCGAAAATCACCCGGTCCGCATCCGCATGATAACGGTTGACATGGGCAATGCCGTTGGCGAGCCGCCGATAGGGGTCGAGCCCGATGATCGCCGCACCTTCGGGAACCATGTGCAGGTCGGTGAAAATGATGAACTTCGTCATGTTCGTCCGCGGTAATGCCTTGCAATCACGCTCCTGCGCCTGCCGACGCGCGTCAAGCGGCAAGTTTGGGCGCGTGCCGGCCAAGCGTTTGCGCGGGATGAGGAAAAGTGTGCGCGCTTTCCGCCCGCATCCCGCGCGAACTTATTAGAGTCGGTCACGATAATTTAGGTCGGTCCAGTCTAAATCATCGTGACCTAGCGGTTCCCTTGCGGCGGGATCGGGAACGCGATATGGATCCGCCGCGAACGCTGATATATCAGGTGCCATAGCCGGAGACATGTGATGAGATGGAAGCGCACGATCCAGTTGCTGGATGTTCATTGCGAGGGCGAGATCGGCAAGGTGGCGATCGGCGGCGTGCCGAAGATCCCGGGCAATTCCATCGCCGAGCAGTTGAATCACATCAATACGGTGGATGACAGCCTGCGTCGCTTCCTGTGCCTGGAGCCGCGCTCTGGCTCGATCGGCTCCGTCAATCTGCTGGTGCCGCCGAAACGGCCGGAAGCCGATGCGGGCTTCATCATCCTGCAGGCCGATCAGGCGCATGCCATGTCCGGGTCCAATTCGATCTGCGTGACGACGGCGCTGCTGGAATCCGGCATCGTCGAAATGAAGGAGCCGGAAACCGTGGTGATGCTCGACACGGCGGCGGGCCTCGTGAAGGCAACGGCTACATGCCGCAACGGGCGCTGCGAACGCGTGAAGCTCACCATGGTCCCGTCCTTCGTGCAGGAATTGGATGTGGAGGTGGACACGCCGGAATGGGGCCGCATCAAACTCGATCTCTGTTTCGGCGGCATCTTTTATGCGCTCGTCGACGTCCGCCAGATCGGCACGACGATCGAAAAGGCGAATGCGCGCCGGATCGTCGAGGCGGGGATGGTGCTGAAGGACATCGTCAACCGCACGATCCCGGTGGTGCACCCGGAAATCCCGGAGATCAGGGGCGTCGCCTATGTCATGTTCCGCGACACGGAGGCGGACGGAACGGTCCGGACCTGCACGACCATGTGGCCGGGCCGCGTCGATCGCTCGCCTTGCGGTACCGGCAGTTCGGCCAATCTCGCGACGCTGCATGCGCGTGGCAAGGTCAAGCCGGGTGACGTTCTGAAATCCCGCTCCATCATCGGCTCGGAATTCGAGGTCGGACTCGAAGGTGTGACGACGGTCGCGGGCCGAGAAGCGATCATCCCCACCATTTCGGGTCGCGGCTGGACCTTCGGTCTGCACCAGGTGGCCCTTGATCCGTTCGATCCGCTCGCCGATGGCTTCGCACTGACCGATACCTGGGGGCCGCAGGCGGGCGAGATCCGTTGATGCCGGATCGACCCGGCGCTTGACCATGACGGAAAGGCGTGGTCATCGCGGCAGCCGGTCCGTGTCTGCCCGCGCCAGCCACTGGGAGGCAACTTCGTCGTCGACATTCGTCGCCACGCCGTCGCGAGGAGTCGCGGCGAGATAGCGGGCGGCGAGGATATTTCCTTGAGCCGCCGCTCGCTGGTAGAGGCTGACGGCCGCTTCCGTTTCTCCACGCTCGGCAAGTACCTCGCCGTAGCCCACCATCGCGAGCGCATGGCCGTTCTTGGCGGCTTCGGCGAGAACGCGTTGCGACTGCAGCTTCTGCCCGGCCCTGTCGAGAACGCGTGCGAGCTGGAATTGGGTCCGGGCGCCGCCATTCTGGTTATAGGCCTCACGGCACGCCGAAAGCGCGATGCCGATGCGGATGTCCTGTGTGGCAACGGCGGGGAACGCCCTGTTTCGCGTAAGGTCGAACTCGCTGCCGGCTTCCCGGTCACACTGTTCGGCCGCCGTGAGATCGGCGGCGCGCGCCGAAGGAAATGCGGTCGTAGCGAAGGCGGCAAGCGCGACGACCGCAAGCGGAACGCCTTTGGCGATCCTAATGTCCAAACCGGTCCGGTTCTTCATGATGATCTCCTAATGTTGTCCAATTCTAAAACCCCCGTGATGCGGCGCATGTTCCTCGGGAAACAGCGGCGATGAGGGCGAAGCGGCGAGGTTGGGGCGAGGCGATTGCATCTTGCATCACCAATGCGTGCGTTTATCCTCGGATGACGCCGGAAGCGCGAACAGGAGGCGCTGCCATCAAGCAGCGGGCACAGGTCGATGCGGCAACCAGATGTGAAAAGAAGGCTCTTCCTCTGCGGCCTGATGCTTGCTGCCATCGGTGGCGGGACGGCTGTGACTGCGGCCAGCCCGGTCGTCGGGAAGGCGCGGAATATCCGTGGCAATGTTCGCCGCCGGCAGGGGGGCGACGAGGGGCGCCTCGCCGCCGGTGACGCGGTTCTCGACAACGATTATGTCTCTACGAGCACCAACAGCTTTGCCGATCTCGCGCTCAGCGAAACGCGCATCCTGCTCGGTCCACAGACGGAACTCCTCATCGATAGCTTCCTCGCCGCTGAGGGCGGCACGCTCGAACTCGGACTGGGCCGCATGGTGTTCGACCGGCCCGACAATTTGCCGAAGATGGATGTGGCGGTGCGAACGGCCTTCGGCATGATCGGGGTTCGCGGGACGAAATTCTTCTGTGGTCCGAGCCGGGCGGCCTTTGCCGTCTTCGTGGAGCGTGGCTCCGTCTCCGTCCGAGGCGGCGGCGTGACGCGGACGGTCTCGGCCGGCCAGGGCGTCGATTTCACGAGCCCGGGTGCTCCGCCGAGCGAGCCGACGAACTGGGGCCAGGCGCGAATCCGGCAAGCCTATGCGAGCGTCGGGCTGAGGTAGGAGTTACTCCCGACAGGTCGAATACAGGATTGCCCTCACCTACGTGGTTTTGGAATCCGCGACCGTAAACAGCTCCATCGAACCAAAGCCACGGATGTCGTGCCGGCCGAGGCTGCGAAGCACAGCGCCTGATTGCGTGGCGGCCGCCGGGCCGATGCAGATGGCCGTGCCAAGGAACTTGTTCGCTTCCTGCAGGCGCGCGGCGAGGTTCACGGCATCGCCATGGGCCGTATAGTCGAGTTTCCCGCCAGCGCCGACCTCTCCAAGCACAGCCGGACCGGTTTCGATGCCGATCCGGGTTCTGCCGAAGCCATGTTCGGCAAATTGCGGGCGCTTGCGCATTTCCTCTGTCAGATTGCGGATCGCCACGGCGCACTGGATCGCTTTGTCGACATGGTCGGCGAGATCTTCGGGCGCGTTGAAGAGGGCATGGACGGCGTCGCCAACGACCTTGTCGACCATGCCGCCGTGTCGGGAGACGAGGGCGTTCACCTCGGCGAAATAGATGTCGAGCAGGGTCACGAGCTCGCGCGGCCCGAGCTTCTGCGACAGCGTAGAAAAGCCTTCGATGTCGGTGAAGAGCGCCGTCACAGGGCGTTCCTCGCCGGCCATGCGGCCGCGATACGGTTCGTCGATGTAGCGCGCCACCACGGACTGCGGCAGATACTGCGCGAATTTCCGCCGGGCAATCGCTTCGGCGCGACGCACCCGGGCGAGTTGGAGCGCGCTCGTCACTACGAGGATAGCCACCAAGGCAACCGAGATGCTGACCGCGTCGACGAGCCAGCCGGTGGCGGCGTAGATCGCGCCGGCGACGGCGACGACGGCAAGCACGGCCGCCGAGCCGAGAGCGAGCGTCGTCAGGGGACGCAGTTTCGTTGCGCCATAGGCAGCGACCGTCCCCGCGGCGAAGCTGAAAAGCGCTTCGAGCAGAGGCAGATCGCCGTGCCGATAGGGCACGAAACCCGTCGTGATTGCATTGGCGATGTCGGCATGGATCTGCACCGAAGCTTCAAGCGGCATGGAGGCGGTCGGGCGTAGGCCGCCGAGACTCGGCATGCTGCTGCCGAGAAAGACGAGCTTGCCCGCGAGCCGGCCTCCGTCGGCCTTGTCCGCCAGAACGTCGGCTGCCGAAAGCGTTCGTTCGGCGATTGCCTCTTCCGAGCTTGCGACGAACCGCAAGTTGCCGCTGTCGTCGAGCGGGATGATCGCATGGTCGAGCCTCAGCCAGGCGGGTTCGCCGCCGAGTACGGGCGTGCTGCTTGCCGCGGCAAGCCGGCCCGCTTCGATACCGAGCGCCGGATAGGCGTCATTGCCGAGGATGGCGAAAGCCTGCACGCGCCGGACGCGTGCATCGTCGTCGCCGACGAGGAAGGCGGCGGCCGCGGCTTTCGATTGGTCCATGAAGGCGGGGCAGGAGGTTTCCGCGCCTTGGATGAACCATTGCGCGGGCACCGCAAGCCTGCGCCGCAAGGCGAGCGGAGGAACGGGGCGCGGGTGCTCCAGGGCGCGATCGGCAGCCAGGAAGCCCAGGATGACCGGTGCTTTGGCGAGCGCTGTGGCGAGCCCGGTGTTTGCCGACGAGGCCGGATCGCAATCGGCGCTGAAGACGAAGTCGACCGCGATTGCCTTGGCCCCGGCCGCGGCGAGCCGCGATATCAGCTCGGCGGTCGCGCCCCTGTCCCAGGTGCCGGACCTCACTTCATAGGCCCGGCGATCGACGTCGATGACGACGATCTCCGGCGAGCGTGGCGAAGGGACCCATTGGGTCAGATTGTCGAAGAAGAGCTCGCGCTGCGTGCGGAACACCGTTTCGGCATAAAGATAGAGCATGAGTGCCGCCGCCAAGCTCGCGACGATCCCGCCGGCAAGCGGGGTGATGCGATAATGCGGCCATTCCCTGAGGCTCAATCGGCCTAATCCTCCTCGGGATCCGCTATGTTCAGCAGACGGCCCACATTACACGAGATGATCCCGTCCGTCCGCTTGATGGCGCAGTTTTCCTCCAGCCAGAGGATGGCGCGGTTCACCTTGGGCCGACTGGCGCCGAGAATGGAGGCGATATCGGTCTGGCTGAGCGTCAGGCGGAGATTGGCGCTGGCCGGCAGCTCGCTGCCGTGGATTTGCCGCAGCGTCGCCAGGAAGAAGCGTGCCACACGGGCATTGAGATCGTAGAGCGCGATGGTCTCCAGCCGATCCGTCGTGTCGCGCAATTGCGCGCAGAGGAACCGGATCACCGCTTCGGCGATCTTCGGCTTCTGCGTGATCAGAGCGAGGAAATCCTTCTTGCCGATCACGTAGCCCTCGGCGGCCGTTACCGCCGTCGCGTCCGCCGAGCGAGGCTGGTCATCCAGCACCGCCATTTCGCCGAACAGCGCGCCCGCCTCGTGCTGGCGCAGTAGCAGCTCGCGGCCTTGCGGCGTGAACAGCGACAGCTTTATGCGGCCGGAAACGAGGACGATCATGTAGTTGCCTTCGTCGCCGCGCTGGAAGATCACCGTTCCAGCGGGCCACTTCCGATAGGTGGCGATATCGGCGAGCTCGCAAAGCGTTTCCCGATCGAAATCTTCGAAAATAGGGAAGGACCGCCAGAAGGCGGGACTCCGGTTCACTTCGGCCATTGCGATTACCCCTGCGTTCCCCTCATAGCGCGCCGGGATTTTTCACCCAGTCGCTTCGTCTTGCAACAGAAAAGCGCTCGATAGGGGCGGCAGCGGCTGCCTGGGAAGTGCTCATAGCCGCGTCAGTTGACGACGAATCACTTCCGTCTCTAATTTGTGAACGATCTGTCGCCGAGCCGGCGGCTAGAGGATACTCGAAATCTTGATATCTCTGCTGCCAACGTTTCCAACAGGAGCCTCGCGCATGTCCCAGAATGTCATCATCCTCATCGGACGCATTCTTCTCTCGATCATCTTCATCACCTCCGGTTTCGGCAAGCTGACCGATCCGGCGGCAACGGCGGGAATGATCACCAATGCCGGCTGGCCGGCGGCAACGGCGCTCGCTTATCTCGCCGGTATCTTCGAACTCGTCGCGGGCCTCGCGGTTCTCGTCGGCTTCCAGACGCGCATCGCGTCCTACCTGCTTGCTGCCTTCTGCTTGGTGACGGGTTTCGTCTTCCACAGCGGCGTGATCAACATCCCGGACTTCCCGCCGGCCGCCAATGGCCTGCTGACGGTCTTTAACCAGATCATGATGATGAAGAACGTCACCATCGCCGGCGCCTTCCTCGTGCTCGCCGGCTTCGGCCCGGGTGCGCTCTCGCTCGATGCCCGCGTCGGCAGGGCCGTCACCGCCTAAGCACTGAAATCCTTGATAAAAAAAGAACCCGCCGGCCGCTCCGGCGGGTTCTTTGCGTCTTCGCTCCAGGTCAGGGATAGATTACGCCCTTGCGCAGGATGACGTTGCCATAGAGCCGCGGCTCGCTGGTCTGAACCACCGTGTGGGAGGCCTTGACGCGCGGGTAGAAGTCCGCGCCGAGCAATGGAACGACCGGCTGCTTCGGCTCGTGCTTTCCGCAACAGGCAATGATGTCGCGATGCACCGGATCGAGCGCATCCTTGTCCTGCTTGACCGTGGCGCGGAAGATCGCTTCCGGAACGAAATCGTCAATCGGCAGCACGCTGAGAATAGCGTCGAGCACGGGGATCAGGTGGTGACCGTCGAGCCGTACCAATCGACGGGCATGTTCCTGTCCGGGGTAGTTTCCGTCGACCAACGCGATCTCGTCGCCATGCCCCATTGCCCTGAGCGCGGAAAGCAGTTCCGGGCTCAGGATGGGATCTATTCCTTTTAGCATTAACTAAGCTCCTTAAAGAGAACGTTCGTGTCGAGCAGGTAGCGGGAAAAGAGCGGCAGACTTGCGCCGCCGATCGCTCTGGCGTGACTTCCGACGGCACCTTCGACGAGGTCCGGAACGGTGACGCCCTGGAGATCCAGCGTCCGCAGCGCCTTGCGGGTGGCCACGAGAAGGCGTGCCCTGACCCAGGACGGGAAGCCGCCGTCGATCACTGCGGCAGAGAAATCGATGATGGAAGCGGCAGAAACGACGGCCTGGGCGAGTGCCGCGGCCGAATCCTGTATCCAGATCTCGAGCGGTTCGCCGAAGTCGATCCAGTCGTCGGCCGAATACCAGAGCGGCTTCGGATCCATGCCGCGTTCGCGCAGGAGCTTTTCGAGCACGAAAACCGAGGCGATCTTCAGCAATTGCGTCGACTTGCCGTCCTTGCCGGCCACCGGCAATGGGCCGACAGCGCCGGCTGTGCCGGTGCGGCCGTAGAAGAGGGCCGAGTTGATGACGACGCCGCCGCCGATGAAGGAACCTATGTAGAAATAGACGAAATCGGGATAGCTGGCGCCGACGCCGAAGGCGAGTTCCGCCCCGCAGGCGCTCGTACCGTCATTTTGCAGAAAAACGGGATGCGCGATATGGGCCGCGACCGCCGCCTGCAGGTCGAAATTGCGCCACTTGTCCATCTCTTCGCGCGGCGCGCCGACTTCCTCCGCCCAGTTCCACAGCTCGAACGGCGTCGCGATGCCGACGCCGGCGATGCGTCTGCGTTCGTCGGGGGCTAGCTGTCGCTCGAGCTTGTTCATGCCTTCGACGATGAAGGTGACGAGCTCGTCGGGCAGCGGATAGGTATGGATCTGATGCAGATGCAGGCGGATGCTGCCGACGAAATCCATCAGCACGAGATCGGCGCTGCGGCGGCCGATCTTGACTCCGAAGGAGTAGACCGCGTCCGGATTGAGGCGCATGGGGATCGAGGGCTGTCCGACGCGGCCGCGCACCGGCGCGCCGCGGACGAGCAGGCCGTCGGCCTCGAGCGCGCGCATGATGACGGAGACGGTTTGCGCCGAGAGGCCCGAGCGGCGCGCGATCTCGGCTTTTGAAAGGCTCCCGTGCCGCCGCACCAGCGACATGACCAGCCGTTCGTTGTAGGCGCGCACGCGCGTCTGATTGGCCCCGCCGCTTGGGTCGATCACATCCGGTTGAGCCGGCCCCGCATAGGGACCCCCTGTCAATGACATGCCACCGTCTCCTCCCGTTGGCACCACTGCTGGATTTCTTCAATGATCTGGGAAGAAATCATGCAGCAATTCGAAGTGCGACAGCTCTCGCGTCCGGCCGGACCCGCGGCGCCATCGATGCGCGCTCGGCGCGAGCCTGCTTTTCCACTCGCCGTGATTATGTCAATTCGTCCGCTCTCCAGCCTACAGCCGGAGCGCCATTAGCCGCAGAATGCCACAACCGGATAATAATTCAATTTGATTTATTTATTGACACCCCGGAAATTTGATGTTTGATTGGTCCTCGGAAGCGCCGGTTGCAGCGGAAGGAGAATGCTGCGATGGCGAAGCCCGAAGCCGGTCCGCCGGCATTTTCATCCTTGGGAGGGTTTTATGAAGAAAACAGTTCTTTCTGCCACATTCGGCGCGCTCGCACTCGGTGTGGCCTTCGCCTCGCCGTCGCAGGCGGCCGATGTCTCCGCCTGCCTCATCACCAAGACCGACACCAATCCCTTCTTCGTGAAGATGAAGGAAGGTGCCGCCGCCAAGGCCCAGGAACTTGGCGTGACGCTGAAGTCATACGCAGGCAAGGTGGATGGCGACCACGACAGTCAGGTTGCAGCTATCGAATCCTGCATTGCCGACGGTGCCAAAGGCATTCTCATCGCAGCCTCGGACACCAAGGCGATCGTCGACCAGGTGAAGAAGGCGCAGGACGCCGGTGTTCTGGTGATCGCCCTCGACACGCCTCTCGATCCGGCGACCGCAGCGGACGCCACATTCGCAACCGACAACCTGCTCGCCGGCAAGCTGATCGGCCAGTGGGCCGCCGCGACCATGGGTGAGAAAGCGAAGGAAGCGAAGGTCGGTTTCCTCGACCTCACGCCGTCGCAACCCACCGTCGACGTGCTGCGTGACCAAGGCTTCATGATCGGTTTCGGTATCGATCCCAAGGATCCGAACAAGATCGGCGATGAAGACGATCCGCGTATCGTTGGTCACGACGTGACGAACGGCAACGAGGAAGGGGGACGCAAGGCGATGGAAAACCTTCTGCAGAAGGATCCGGATATCAACGTCATCCACACGATCAACGAGCCGGCCGCAGTCGGCGCCTATCAAGCGCTCAAGGCCGTCGGTAAGGAGAACGACGTTCTGATCGTATCCGTCGACGGCGGTTGCCCGGGCGTGAAGGCTGTCGCGGAAGGCGTCATCGGCGCGACCTCGCAGCAATATCCGCTGATGATGGCCGCACTTGGCATCGAGGCGATCAAGAAGTTCGCCGAGACCGGCGAGAAGCCGAAGCCGACCGAGGGCAAAGACTTCTTCGACACCGGCGTAGCGCTCGTCACCGACAAGCCGGTCTCCGGTGTAGAGTCGATCGACACCAAGGTCGGCACGGAGAAGTGCTGGGGCTGATCGCCCGCTTGTCCGAAACGCGAACCGACAGGGAAGGGCGGCCCCCGGCCGCCCTTCGTGTAAGCGCCGGGGTCTTTGACAAGGCGCGAAAGCTGCGCGAACTTTAGAGCGGGATAATGGAAGTCGCGATGGCGCACGTCCGCTCTACCTCTCGGAAGCGGTCACGGTCCGGGCTCGAGAAAGTGAGCCCGCACTTACCGTGATCGCTATCCGGAACTCGCCGCAAGGATCGGCGGGCCGCGCATCCGGCAGCAATGCAACCCCTTGAGAGTGGGGTTTATGGGAGGAGTCTCCATGGCCGAGCCAAACACAGCCGCACAACCATCCCAGGAATTCGAAAAGGTCCTGGTCAACAGTTCGACGGAGGTGGCGTCCTTCGACACGCACGACAAGACGCCGCTCCAGAAAATCCAGCATTTCCTGCACTCGACGCCGGCGGCCGTGCCGTTCGTCGTCCTCGTCGTATCGATCCTGGTCTTCGGCCTTGCGATCGGCGGCCGGTTCTTCTCGTCCTACACGCTGACGCTGATCCTTCAGCAGATCGCTGTCGTCGGCATGCTCGGCGCGGCGCAGACGCTGGTGATCCTGACGGCCGGCATCGATCTCTCGATCGGCGTCATCATGGTCATCTCGGCGGTCGTGATGGGCAATTGCGCTGTAACCTACGGTCTGCCGGCGCCGCTTGCGGTGGCTGCCGGGTTCGTCGTCGGCGGCGCCTGCGGGCTTTTGAACGGCCTCCTGGTTTCGCGCCTGAAGCTGCCGCCCTTCATCGTCACGCTCGGTACCTGGTACGTGATCATGTCGACGAACTTCATCTACTCGGAGAACGCGACGATCCGCGAGGCGGACGTTACCGCGGTAACCCAGTGGCTGCACGTCTTCGGCGTGACCTTCAAGGTGGGCGCGGCGGTGTTGACCCTCGGCGTCGTCGCCATGGTCGTGCTTGTCTTCGGCCTCTGGTATGCGTTGAACCACACGGCCTGGGGGCGCCATCTTTATGCCGTCGGCGACGATCCGGAAGCCGCCAAGCTCTCAGGTATCCGTGTCGGCAAGGTGCTCCTCAGCGCCTATACGATCGCGGGACTAATCGCAGCTTTGGCCGCATGGGTGTCGATCGGCCGCAACGGCTCCATTTCGCCGTCGGCGGCGGTTACCGACTATAACCTGCAGGCCATCACCGCGGCTGTGATCGGCGGCATCTCGCTCTTTGGCGGCCGCGGCTCGATCCTCGGAACGCTGATCGGCGCGATGATCGTCGGCGTCGTCTCGATGGGCCTCAACATGCTCGGCGCCGACCCGCAGTGGAAGGTCTTCCTGACCGGCGTGCTCATCATCTCCGCCGTAGCAATCGACCAGTGGATCAGAAAGGTAGCAGCCTGATGGCACAGGAACCCATTCTCACCGCCCGCGGTCTCGTCAAGCGCTATGGCCGCGTCACCGCTCTCGACCACGCCGACTTCGATCTCTACCCGGGTGAAATTCTCGCGGTGATCGGCGATAACGGCGCCGGCAAGTCGTCGATGATCAAGGCGATCTCCGGCGCCGTCACCCCGGACGAGGGCGAGATCCGCCTCGAGGGTCAACCGGTGCATTTTCGCTCGCCGATGGACGCGCGGGCCGCAGGTATCGAGACCGTCTACCAGAACCTCGCTCTGTCGCCGGCCCTTTCGATCGCCGACAACATGTTCCTCGGTCGCGAGATCAGGAAGCCGGGCCTTTTCGGCAAGCTTTTCCGCACCCTCGACCGCTCGGCCATGGAGAAGATGGCGCGGTCGAAGCTCTCCGAACTTGGCCTTATGACGATCCAGAACATCAACCAGGCGGTGGAAACGCTTTCGGGCGGCCAGCGCCAGGGTGTCGCGGTCGCCCGCGCCGCCGCCTTCGGCTCGAAGGTCGTGATCATGGATGAGCCGACGGCCGCCTTGGGCGTCAAGGAAAGCCGGCGCGTCCTTGAACTGATCCTCGATGTTCGTCGTCGCGGCCTGCCGATCGTCCTGATCTCGCACAACATGCCGCATGTCTTCGAGGTGGCGGACCGGATCCACATCCACCGCCTCGGCCGCCGGCTCTGCGTCATCAATCCGAAGGAACACACCATGTCGGATGCGGTCGCGTTCATGACCGGCGCGAAGACGCCGCCGGGCGAGGCGATTGCGGCATGAATGTCGAATCCCTCAGGGATGAGATACTGAAGCGGGCGGGTGATGCCGGCCGCTTCATCGTTGCCATTGCCGGGCCGCCGGGCGCCGGTAAGTCGACGCTTTCCGGAACCTTGTCGGAGGCGATCGTTAAGGCGGGGGAAAGCGCGGAAGTGCTGCCGATGGACGGCTTCCACATGGACAATGTCGTCCTGGAGCAGAAGGGATTGCTCGCGCGCAAGGGCGCTCCCGAGACTTTCGACATCCGTTCCTTCCTTTCGACGCTCGCCGCCGTCCGGGCAAATAACGGCGAGGTACTCGTTCCGGTCTTCGATCGTTCGCGCGAACTGGCGATCGCCTCGGCAAGAGCGATCCCGCCCGAGACGCGGATTGTGCTCGTCGAGGGCAATTACCTGCTGCTCGACGAGGTGCCGTGGCGAGAGCTTGATACCGCCTTCGACTTTTCGATCCTCATCGATCCCGGAATCGAAGTGCTCGAGCGGCGTTTGATGCAGCGCTGGTATGATCATGGCTATGATGAGGAGACGGCACGGAAAAAGGCTTTCGGCAATGATATCCCGAACGCTCGCCGCGTGCTCGGCAACTGCCGCCCCAGCGATCTGGTGATCACCGATTTCTGAAAGGTGGCTCAGGAGCGGGATGAAGAAAAGTGCATTCGGTTTTCTGCCCGCACCCCGCTCAAACCTCGTCGAATGACCATTGTCTTTGGCGATGCAATGGTGATATCGAGGCGCGGTTTCACCACATGAGTTTGCCGCCCACCACGCGCATCGGCTGCCTTCTGCGCCGCCTGCGTGGATCGGGTGCGAGCATCGGGAGAAGGCTGACATGCAAGACCTCGTTATCCGCCGCCCGGACGACTGGCATCTTCACCTGCGCGACGGCGGCATGCTGCGCGGCGTCATCGCCGATACGAGCCGCCACTTCGCCCGTGCCATCGTCATGCCCAACCTCGTGCCTCCGGTCGTCACCATTGCCGATGCGGCGGCCTATCGCGAGCGCATTCTTGCTGCAGTTCCCGCGGGCGATCGCTTTGAGCCGCTGATGACGCTTTACCTGACGGAAGGGACCGATCCGGATGACGTCGAAGCGGGATTCCGCAGCGGTCTCGTGAAGGCGGTTAAGCTCTATCCTGCGGGCGCGACCACCAATTCGTCGAGCGGCGTGCGCGATATCGCTAAGGCGATGCCGGTGCTCGAACGCATGGCCGAGATCGGCCTGCCGCTCTGCGTCCACGGCGAAGTGACGACGCCAGACGTCGATATCTTCGACCGCGAGGCGGTGTTCATCGAAACCGTGCTCGATCCGCTGCGCCGGCGCCTGCCGGACCTCAGGATCACCATGGAGCATGTGACGACGAAGGACGGCGTCGACTACATCAAGGAGCAGGCGGCCAACCTCGCCGGCTCGATTACAACGCATCATCTGATCATCAACCGCAACGCCATCCTCGTCGGCGGCATCAAGCCGCATTATTATTGCCTGCCCGTCGCCAAGCGCGAGAGTCACCGCCTGGCTCTGCGCGCGGCGGCGACCTCCGGCGATGTGCGCTTCTTCCTCGGCACCGATTCCGCCCCGCATGTGGACCCGCTCAAGGAATGCGCCTGCGGCTGCGCCGGCATCTATACCTCAATCAACACCTTGAGCTGCCTCGCCCATGTCTTCGAGGAGGAGGGCGCGCTCGACCGGCTCGAGGCTTTCGCGTCGCTGAACGGCCCCGCCTGGTACGGCCTGCCGGTGAACGCGGAGACAATCACGCTGCGCAAGCATGCGGAGCCGGTCCGCTATCCTGCTAAGGTCGAGACCGAAGCGGGTCCGGTCACCGTTTTCGATCCGATGTTCCCGCTCTATTGGGCCGTCGTCCAATCCTGAGGTTGTTTTGTCGCGTGACGGACCCGAAAACCGGTTCCCACTTTCGGGTCACGCTAAGGAAGGAGAATTCATGTTTTCGAACGCGTTCACCGACAAGGCGGTAATGGCCGAACTGGTCGCGAAGATGCTGTGGGAAATCAAGGCCGTGCATTTCCGCGCCGACGAGCCCTATAAGCTCTCCTCCGGCATGGCGAGCCCGGTCTACATCGATTGCCGCAAGCTGATCTCCTATCCGCGCATCCGCTCGGCGGTGATGGATTTCGCCGCCGCGACGATTCTTCGCGAGGCGGGTTTCGAGCAGTTCGACGTCGTCGCCGGCGGCGAGACGGCCGGGATCCCCTTCGCGGCGATGCTCGCCGAGCGCCTCGGCCTGCCGATGATCTATGTGCGCAAGCAGCCGAAGGGCCACGGCCGCAACGCCCAGATCGAAGGCAACATGCCGGAGGGCGCGCGCGTGTTGGTGATCGAGGACTTGACGACAGCCGGCGGCTCGATGTTCAAGTTCATCGACGCGATCCGCGCGGCCAGCGGTACCGTCCAGCACGGCATCGCGCTCTTCTATTACGACATCTTCCCCGAAGCGCGGGCGAACATGAAGGCGAAGGGCGTCGACCTGCACTACATCGCCACCTGGCGCAACGTGCTCGCCGTCGCGCGTGAGCAGGCGCTGTTCGATGAAAAGACGCTGAATGAGGTCGAGGCCTTCCTCAATGCGCCGCTCGCCTGGTCGGCCAAGAACGGCGGCGTCGGCGAACTTGCCGCCCAGTAGAGCGGATGCGGAAAAGTCTGTGCGGTTTTCCGCCCGCATCCGCTTTGGCTTAGAAGCCGTGGCCGCTGAATTGATCGATGGAATAGTCTGCAAGGGAGGAATGCGATGATCGTTTGCTGCGGAGAAGCCCTGATCGACATGCTGCCGCGGGAGACGGCGGCGGGCGAAAGCGCCTTTGCGCCCTATGCCGGCGGCGCGATCTTCAATACCGCGATCGCACTCGGGCGGCTCGGCATCCCGACCGGCTTCTTCACGGGCCTTTCGGACGACATGTTCGGCGACATACTGCGTGCGACGCTAAAGGCCGCGAATGTCGATTTCGGGCCCTGCGCCACGCTGCCGCTGCACACGACGCTCGCCTTCGTCAAGCTCGTAAACGGGCACGCGAGCTATGCCTTTTTCGACGAGAACACGGCGGGCCGGATGATCACCACGGAACACCTGCCGGCGCTCGGAGATTTCTGCGAGGCGCTGCACTTCGGCGCGATCAGCCTGATCCCCGAGCCCTGCGGCTCGACCTACGAGGCGCTGATGGCCCGGGAACACGAAAAGCGGGTGATCTCCTTCGATCCGAACATCCGTCCGGGCTTCATCAAGGATCGCGAGGCGCATCTCGCCCGCATGAACCGGATGGCGGCAATGTCGGACATCGTCAAATTCTCGGACGAGGACCTCGCCTGGTTCGGCATGGAGGGCAGCCACGACGCGCTCGCCGCCGAATGGCTGAAGCGCGGGCCGAAGCTGGTGCTGATCACCCGGGGCGCGGACGGGGCCGTCGGCTATACAAGGAACCACAAGGTCGAGGTCGCGAGCGAGCGTGTCACGGTCGTCGATACGGTCGGCGCCGGAGACACTTTCGATGCGGGCGTCCTGGCCTCGCTGAAGCTCAACAATCTGCTGACCAAAGAACAGGTCGCCAGCTTGAGCGATGAAGCGGTCCGGCAGGCGCTTGCCCTTGGCGCGAAGGCGGCCGCCGTGACCGTGTCGCGCGCCGGCGCCAATCCGCCTTGGAAATACGAGATCGGGCTCTGATCCCGACAGATCTGGGGCAGAAAGGGCGCCGGCATCGCTGGCGCCCTTTTTGTTATCAGCGTGCCGCCTTTAAGAGCGCGGCAACGAGACCGGCGGTCGAGGAATCGTGACCCTCCGCACTCTCCTTCCCTTCGACGACCGGCAGGAGCCCCGTCGCGAGCTCCTTGCCGAGCTCGACGCCCCACTGGTCGAAGGAGTTGATGTTGAAGAGCGCGCCCTCGACGAAGACGCGGTGCTCGTAAAGCGCGATCAGTCGACCGAGCGCGAAGGGGTCGAGCTGGTCGTAGACCAAGGTCAGCGACGGCCGGTTGCCGGTGAAGACGCGATGCGGCGCGATTTTGTCCGCCTTGGCCTCATCCATGCCCTTGGAGGTAAGCTGTGCCTTGGCTTCGGCCAGAGTGCGGCCCTTCATCAGCGCTTCCGACTGCGCCAGGCAGTTCGCAATCAGCAGTTGGTGCTGGTGGCGCAATTCCTTTTCGTGGCCGTTTGCCGCGATCATGAATTCGGCGGGGATGACGTCGGTGCCCTGGTGGATGAGCTGGTAGAAGGCGTGCTGGCCGTTGGTGCCCGGCTCGCCCCAGACGACAGGTCCCGTCGAGAATTCGACCGGGGTGCTGTCGAGCGTGACGCCCTTGCCGTTCGATTCCATGTCGAGCTGCTGCAGATAGGCCGGGAAGCGCGCGAGGCGCTGGTCATAGGGCAGGATCGCCCGTGAGGGGTAGCCGAGCACGTTTCGATGATAGAAGCCGATGAGGCCGAGTAGCATCGGGATGTTCTGACGAACGGGCGCGGAGCGGAAATGCTCATCGATGGCATGGCCGCCATCGAGGAAGCGGCCGAAATTCTCGCTGCCGATGGCGATCATCAGCGGCAGGCCGATTGCCGACCAGATCGAATAGCGCCCGCCGACCCAGTCCCAGAAGCCGAAGACCCGGGAGGCGTCGATGCCGAAGGCGGCGACCTTGTCGAGCGCGGTGGAGACGGCCGCGAAGTGGTGGCCGACCGCCGCCTCGCCGAGCTTACCGGCGATGAAGGCACGCGCCGTCGCCGCATTGGTCATCGTCTCGATCGTGGTGAAGGTCTTGGAGGCGACGATGAAGAGCGAGGTCTCCGGATCGAGAAGCTTCAGCGTTTCGGCGATATGGGCGCCGTCGACATTGGAGACGAAGTGCAGCCGCGGGCCGTCATGGAAGGGGGCAAGCGCCAGCGTCGCCATGACCGGGCCGAGGTCGGAGCCGCCGATGCCGATATTGACGACGTCGGTGATCTTCTTGCCGGTGGCGCCCTTCAGCGCCCCGGAGCGGACGCTCTCGGCAAAGGCGCCCATCGCTTCGAGCACGGCATTGACGTCGGGCATGACATCCTCACCGGCGACGAGGATCGGCCGGTTGGCCCTGTTTCTGAGCGCCGTATGCAGGACGGCGCGCTCCTCGGTGATGTTGATGATTTCGCCGCGGAACATCGCATCGCGCTTCTCCTCGACCTTCGCCGCCTTGGCGAGCGCCTCGAGACCATCGAGAATCCTGTCGTTCACCGCGCATTTCGAATAGTCGAAAAGCAGGTCGCCGAGGCTCAGGCTGAAGCGGGAGAAGCGGTTCGGATCGGCCGCGAAGGCGGCGCGGATATCGGTCGCATTGGTCTCGCGTGCAGTGGCTTTCAGGTTTTCGACAAGCGCTTTCATCGCAGGGCTCCTTGCATCGGAATTGGCTGCGATAGCTAGTCGGTTTAACCGCGGCAAATCAAGGGCACCTGTGCGCTGCAGCAAAAAAAGCGGGGCGGCGGTACCCTAGCCAAGTCGTGTACTCTGCTCCGCCCAGGATCGGGCCTTGCTGCGCGGTTACTCGCGCAAATCCTTGCGCAGAATCTTGCCGACGTTGGATTTCGGCAGTTCGGTGCGGAATTCCACGTGTCGCGGCCGCTTGTAGTTGGTGAGGTTTTCGGCGCAGTGGCGCTTCACCTCTTCTTCCGTGAGGTTCGGGTCCTTGCGCACGACGAAGAGCTTGACCGCCTCGCCGGAGTGGGGATCGGCGATGCCGATCGCGGCGCATTCGAGGACGCCCGGATGCGTCGCCGCCACCTCCTCGATCTCGTTCGGGAAGACATTGAAGCCGGAGACGAGAATCATGTCCTTCTTCCGGTCGACGATCTTCGTCAGCCCCTCGGCATTCATGAAGCCGATGTCGCCGGTACGGAAGAAGCCGTCGGGAGAAATCGCCTTTGCCGTTTCCTCCGGGCGCTGCCAATAGCCGGCCATGACCTGCGGGCCACGGATGCAGATTTCGCCGATCTCGCCGATCGGCAGCGTTCGCCCCTCCTCGTCGCGGATCTCGACCTCGGTGGAGGGGAGCGGCATGCCGATCGTGCCGGTAAAATCGCCCGTGTCGAGCCGGTTGGCGGTCGCGACCGGAGAAGTCTCTGAAAGGCCGTAGCCCTCGTGGATCGGGCAGCCGGTCAATGCCAGCCAGCGTTCGGCGACCGGGCGCTGCACCGCCATGCCGCCGCCGAAGGTCAAAATCAGCGACGAGAAGTCCAGCTTGCGGAATTCCGCGTTGTTCATCAGGGCATTGAACAGCGTATTGAGCCCCGGGAAAATGTTGGTCCTGTACTTGCCGAGTTCCTTGACGAAAGCCGGAATGTCTCGCGGATTTGGGATGAGGATGTTGTTGCCGCCGGTCGCAAGACCCATCAGCGAATTCACCGTCAGCGCGAAGATGTGATAGAGCGGCAGCGCGCACATAAAGGTGAGGTTTTCCGGGCGCGGCTTGCGCAGGAAGGCCGTGTTCAGCCACAGTTCCATCTGGGCCATGTTGGACAGAAGATTGGCGTGGGTCAGCGTCGCCCCTTTGGAGATGCCGGTCGTCCCGCCCGTATATTGCAGGAAGGCGATATCGCCGGGGGCGACGTTGCGTTTCGTCAGCGAGAGCTTCGCGCCCTTGGCAAGAACCATTTTGAAGGGAAGATGTCCCGGTATCGACCAGGCCGGGACGAGTTTCTTGACACGGCGCACGATGAGATTGACGACCACGCCCTTGGGGCCGAGCATGTCGCCCATGCTGGCGACCACCACGTGTTTCACCGCCGTGCGGGCGAGCACCTGCTCGACCGTGTGGGCGAAATTCTCGAGCACGAAAATCGCCTTGGCGCCGGCATCGACTAGCTGGTGCTCGAGCTCGCGTGGCGTGTAGAGCGGATTGACGTTGACGACGGTGAAGCCGGCCCTGAGGATGCCGTAGACGATGACCGGATTCTGCAGGATGTTCGGCATCATCACCGCAACCCGATCGCCCCTGGCGAGCCCCAGCGATTGCAGCCAGGCACCGATCCTGGCCGATTGAACATTGAGGTCGGAGAAGGTCAGCGACTTACCCATGCAGGTGAAGGCCGGGCGCCAGGAATATTGCGCGACCGCATGATCGAAGAACTCGCCGATCGAGCGGTAGGCGAGCGGACCTATCTCGGCAGGCACGCCCGGCGGATAGGAGTTGAGCCAGATTTTCCCCGTATTGGAGCCCGCCTGCTGCGCGCTTGCTTCCGCCATGATCTCTCTCCCTCTGGTCGCCAACGAACGGCCGTGCTCACGGCGAAGAAAAATCCCTCCCGATCTTTCTCTCCGTCGAAGATGCTGCTTTTGCTGTACATCTTCAAGCCGTAATCCGGATTATATAACCTTGACGTAAACGTCAATAAGTGTGGCGCTACCACGATGACTGGAAGGCCCCGGGGATTGAGTTTTCGCCGACCGATATCTCCCTGTCATGTGCTTTCGCTATTGGAGTTTGCCGATGCAAACCGCGCATTCGGAGGCGATCGCCATCATTGCGCCGGAAAGCGCGCGTCAGTGCCGCAAAACGGGCTGGCAAGGTCACGGGTTTGTTGTAAGGTCGAAAGAGACGGAGGGCTACAGGTGCAATTGGGCAATCGTGAACGAGAAAACGCTCCCGTGGAGCCGCGGCTCTTCGGGCAGGCGGCCCACTCGCGCTCCGCCCTCGTCGTGCCGATCTCGGCCGCCCGCTGGCTGCTCGTCCTGGTGCTGCTCGCCGGCGTATATTTCTTCCACGGTTTCGTGGTGCCGGTGCTCGCGGCCGTCGTCATCGGCTTTGCGAGCTGGCCCGTCTATCGCCGGCTGCTCCAGGCTGTGAACGGCAATCGCACCCTTGCCGCAACCATTGCCCTCGTCTCGGTGATCGCCTTCATCGTCGTGCCGATCTCGCTCGCTGCGGTCTATGCCGTGGACGAGGTGCGCGACTGGCTCGTCTGGGCGGTCGCGACCAACGAGAACGGCGCGCCAGTCCCAGCCTGGCTGACGACGATCCCCGTCGCCGGCTCCTGGCTTGGCGAGCAATGGGTCAAATATGTCGGCCATCCCGGCGCCCTCGGCGAGCTCGTGCAGCTCGTCAGCGGCTCGAATATCGGCAACATCTATCGCGGCGTACTGGTGATCGGCGCCTCCGCCT
>NZ_LUAV01000002.1:447446-514870 GCF_002078505.1 Ensifer aridi
TCAAGCTGCCCTTCCTGCCGACTTTTTTCGGCCTCGTCGGCGGCGTCAAGACCATGGGCTTTCTCGGCCTCTTCGTCGGTCCCGTTCTCATGGCGCTGCTCGTCGCCATCTGGCGCGAATGGCTGCACGAGGTCACGACCCAGCCGGAGCCAACGGTCAATCCGATCTCGAGGGTGGACATCTCGGTGAAGTGACGCCTCCGTGCGTCCATTCGGAGCCGAAAAGCCCGCTTGCCGTTCCGTTCCTATCCAGAAGCCCGCGGCAGCTCGCCTTTATCTTTTCTTTATGCGGCTCTCAAAGCATCCCAATCGATAATTGATCCGGTGCGGGTGCATTATCCGGACTCGTTGCATGGCCGCCAAATCGAGGCGCGGCTCGCAGAGACCTGGAGCATACAATGCCCGACGTCCTTTTTCTTGCCCCCGGCATCGGCGGCTTCTTCCTGTTTGCGCTCTACGCACGCGCGCTGAACCGGCTTTAGGAGGATTCGATGATTGAAGCTCTCATTGGGCTGATCGTTGCCATCGCCCTCGCGGTCTACCTCGTCGTGACGCTCGTCCGGCCGGAACGGTTCTGACCTTCCGCTGTCTTCGAGCGCCGAAAACGGCGCGCGGTTTTCCGTCGGCATCCCTCTCCATAGCCTGTCAGATTCGGAGATTCCCCATGACCGTCATCGGGTGGCTGCAGATCAGCCTCCTCTTCCTCGCCGTCCTAGCCGTCGTCAAACCGCTGGGGCTTTACATGGCGCAGGTCTTTTCCGGCGGCCGCAACGTTTTCTCGCCCATTTTCGGACCGGTGGAGCGCGGCCTCTACGCCGCCGCCGGCGTCGATCCGGCCAAGGAACAGGGCTGGCTCGCCTATACCTTGTCGATGCTCGCTTTCAGCTTGGCGGGTTTCGCGACTCTCTACGCGATCCTGAGGCTTCAGGCCTGGCTACCGCTGAACCCGCAAGGATTCGGCAGCGTCCCCCCGGATCTCGCCTTCAACACCGCCGTCAGCTTCGTTACCAACACCAACTGGCAGAACTACGCAGGCGAGACGACGATGAGTCATCTCAGCCAGATGCTGGGGCTGACCGTCCAGAACTTCGTTTCCGCCGCAAGCGGTATCGCCATGGCACTTGCCTTGACGCGGGCCTTCGCCCGTTCGGCCGTGTCGACGGTCGGCAACTTCTGGGTCGATCTCACTCGCGCGACCCTCTACGTGCTCTTGCCGCTTGCCATTGTCGTGGCGCTCGCCTTCGTGGCGATGGGCCTGCCACAGACGTTTCACGCCTCGGTCACGGCGACAACCCTTGAAGGGGCGCAACAGAGCATCGCCCTCGGGCCTGTCGCCAGCCAGGAGGCTATCAAACAGCTCGGAACCAATGGCGGCGGCTTCTTCAACGTCAATGCGGCGCACCCCTTCGAAAACCCGACGGCGCTTTCGAACTACCTCAACATCTTCGCCATGCTGTCCGTCTCGGCGGCGCTGCTCTACACCTTCGGGCAGTTCGTCGGCAATCGCCGGCAGGGTTGGGCCTTCATTGCCGTCACCTTCGCCTTTCTGATCGCAAGCGCCGGGGTCGTCTACTGGGCGGAGGCCGCGGGCAATCCGATCCTCACCGCGCTCGGCCTCGATCCGGCGTTAGGCAACATGGAGGGCAAGGAGGTCCGCTTCGGCCAGGCGATGACGGCGCTTTATGCTACGGTCACGACCGGCCTCTCCGACGGCGGCGTCAACGGCATGCATGGCTCGTTCACCGGCCTTGGCGGTCTCGTCCCGATGTTCCTCATCCAGCTCGGCGAAGTGCTGCCCGGCGGCGTCGGCTCCGGGCTCTACGGCATGGTGGTCTTTGCGATACTTGCCGTTTTCGTCGCCGGTCTGATGGTCGGGCGGACGCCGGAGCTGCTCGGCAAGAAGATCGGATCGCGCGAGATGAAGTACGCCATGTTCGCCGTGCTCATTCTGCCGCTCGCGATCCTCGGCTTCACGGCAATCTCCGCGGTCCTGCCTTTCGCCGTAGCCAGCGTCGGCACCGCCGGTCCGCATGGGCTGTCGGAAGTCCTCTACGCCTTCACCTCTGCCGCCGGCAACAACGGTTCGGCCTTCGGCGGGCTCACAGGCAACACGCCCTGGTACAACACGACCCTCGGCATCGCGATGCTGCTCGGCCGCTTCGCCTATGCCGTTCCGGTGCTCGCGATCGCCGGCTCGATTGCCGCCAAGACGCGCGTGCCGGCTTCGAAGGGCACCTTCCCTACCGACACGCCGCTCTTCGTCGGTCTCCTGATCGGTATCATCCTCATTCTTGGCGGGCTGCAGTTCTTCCCGGCACTCGCCCTCGGTCCGATCATCGAGCACCTCGCCATGCTCTCGGGCCAGACCTTCTGAAGGAAACCAGCATGTTCGACAAACCAGCCGCGCCGCGCCTCTTCGACCCGGCGATCCTCATTCCGGCAATCAAGGCCGCCCTCGTCAAGCTCGACCCGCGCCAGCTCGTGCGCAACCCCGTCATCTTCGTGACGGAGGTTGTGGCGGCGTTGGTGACCCTCTTCTTCGTCCGCGACCTCGTCTCCGTTGGCGGCAGCCCGCTCTTCTCCGGCCAGATCGCCGCTTGGCTTTGGTTCACGGTGCTCTTCGCCACCTTCGCCGAAGCCGTTGCCGAAGGGCGCGGCAAGGCGCAGGCCGACTTCCTGCGCCGCACCAAGTCGGAGCTGACCGCGTACAAGCTTCTCTCGCCCGAGGGGCGGGAAACGCAGGAAATGCCGGCAACCATGCTGAAGGTCGGTGATCTCGTTTTCGTAAAGGCCGGAGAGCTGATCCCCGGCGACGGGGAGGTCATCGAAGGCGTGGCATCGGTCAACGAGAGTGCGATCACGGGCGAATCGGCACCGGTGATCCGTGAGGCGGGCGGCGATCGTTCTGCAGTCACCGGTGGCACGCAGGTCCTTTCCGACTGGATCAAGATCCGCATCACCACCGCGCCAGGCTCGACCTTCGTCGACCGCATGATCGCGCTCATAGAGGGTGCGCGGCGGCAGAAGACGCCGAACGAGATCGCGTTGTCGATCCTGCTTTCCGGCCTGACGTTGATCTTCCTGATTGCGGTCGTGACGCTTTGGGGCCTTGCCGGCTACTCGGCAACAATCCTCTCGGTCACGGTGCTGTCCGCACTGCTCGTGACGTTGATCCCGACGACCATCGGTGGCCTCCTGTCGGCGATCGGCATCGCGGGCATGGATCGGCTGATCCGCTTCAACGTCATCGCCACCTCCGGCCGCGCCGTGGAAGCGGCGGGCGACGTCGATACGCTGCTGCTCGACAAGACCGGCACGGTGACCTACGGCAACCGCATGGCGAGCGACTTCCTGCCAGTCCCGGGTGTCACGGAGGCGGAACTTGCCGATGCCGCGCTGCTTGCCAGTCTCGCGGACGAGACGCCGGAGGGCCGCTCGATCGTCGCGCTTGCGACCGGTGAGTTCGGCCGGCATGTGCCCGATGCGAAGATGGATGCCATCGTTCCTTTCGCCGCCGAGACCCGGCTCTCCGGCGTCGATCATGCCGGCCGTCGTCTGCGCAAGGGGGCGGTCGACGCGATTCTGAAATTTGCCGGTCTCCCCGAGGACAATGTGCCGGCCGAGTTCCGGCAGGCGGTCGACAGGATCGCCCGCACAGGCGGTACGCCGCTCGCGGTCGCCGACGGCGGCAGACTGCTCGGCGTCATTCACCTGAAGGATATCGTCAAGCCCGGCATCAAGGAACGCTTCGCGGCGCTGCGTACCATGGGCATTCGCACCGTGATGGTGACGGGCGACAACCCGATCACCGCGGCGGCGATCGCCTCCGAGGCGGGCGTCGACGATTTCCTCGCCGAGGCGACACCGGAAGACAAGCTCGCCTATATCCGCAACGAGCAGAAAGGCGGCCGGCTCATCGCCATGTGCGGCGACGGCACCAATGACGCGCCGGCACTCGCGCAAGCGGATGTAGGTGTTGCCATGCAGACCGGTACGCAGGCCGCGCGCGAGGCCGCCAATATGGTGGATCTCGATTCGAGCCCGACCAAGCTCATCGAGATCGTCGAGATCGGCAAACAATTGCTGATGACGCGCGGCTCTCTCACCACCTTTTCGATCGCCAACGACGTGGCGAAATATTTCGCCATCATTCCGGCACTGTTCGTGACGACCTATCCGGCCCTTGGCGCGCTCAACCTCATGGGCCTTGCCTCGCCGCAGTCGGCGATCCTCTCGGCCGTCATCTTCAACGCGCTGATCATCGTCGCGCTCATCCCGTTGGCGCTGAAGGGCGTCACGTATCGTCCGGTCGGCGCGGTCGTCCTGTTGCGGCGTAATCTGCTGGTCTACGGCCTCGGCGGCATTCTCCTGCCCTTCGTCGGGATCAAGTTCATCGACGTCGTCGTCTCGACATTCAATCTGGTGTGACCATGTTCAATCAACTCCGTCCCGCACTTGTTCTCACCCTAGGCCTGACCGCGATCACGGGTCTCGCCTATCCGCTGGTGATCACCGGCACGGCGCAGGCTCTGATGCCGGCTGAGGCCAATGGCAGCCTGATCCGGAAGGATGGAGTCGTGATCGGTTCCGCGCTGATCGGCCAGAGCTTCGCCTCCGAGAAATATTTCTGGCCGCGCCCCTCCGCGACCGGGCCTGAGCCCTACAACGCCAGTGCCTCCAGCGGTTCCAACCTGGGCACCACCTCCTTCAAGCTCAAGGATCGCGTGGCTGCCGATATCGACCGCCTCCGCGCAGCGGGCCTAGCGGGGGAGATTCCCGCCGATGCCGGCACCGCGTCGGGTTCGGGCCTCGATCCGCACATCTCGCCCGAATTCGCGAGGGACCAGATCGCCCGCGTCGCCAAGGCACGCGGCCTCTCGGAAGCTGATGTGAGGGGCATCGTCGAAAGGGCGACGCAGGGTCGCCTGTTCGGGGTGATAGGCGAGCCACGCGTCAATGTGCTAGAACTGAACCTCGCCCTAGATGGGTCAAGAACCTCAGCGAGTTCGAGACGCTGAATGCCCGAGAATGATCGCGACCTGACGCGCCGCCCCGATCCCGATGCCCTGTTGGCGCTGGCCGAGAAGGGCAGCAGAGGGAAGCTGACGGTGTTCCTCGGCGCCGCACCCGGAGTCGGCAAGACCTACGCGATGTTGACGCGCGCGCGGCGCCTTAAGGAGGAAGGCGTCGATATCGTCATCGGGCTTGTGGAGACGCATGGTCGCAGCGAGACCGCAGCTCTGCTCGAAGGGCTGGAGGTGCTGCCGCCCCGGGAGGTCAGCCATGGCGGTCGCACGCTCACGGAATTCGATCTGGATGCGGCCCTGGCCCGTCGCCCGCGTGTCATCGTCGTCGACGAGCTTGCCCACACCAACATTGGTGAAAGCCGTCACCCCAAGCGCTATCAGGATGTCGAGGAGCTGGTCGACGCGGGCATCGATGTGTTGACTGCCGTCAACATTCAGCACCTGGAAAGTCTTTCGGATGTCGTCGCGCAGATCGCCGGCGTGCCGGTACGCGAGCGCATCCCGGACACGGTGCTGAGCCGCGCGGACGACGTGCTGTTGGTGGACCTGCCGCCGACAGAACTGATCGAGCGATTGAAGGAAGGCAAAGTCTACCTGCCCGAAAACGCCAGACGCGCCGTGGACCGCTTCTTTCGTTTAGGCAACCTGACGGCGCTTAGGGAACTGGCGCTCAGGCGCACGGCCGACCGGGTCGACGATCAGATGGTCGACTACCTCAAGCAGAACGCCATCGAGGGGCCTTGGGCGGCGGGCGAAAGACTTCTCGTTTGCGTCGGTCCGGATCGCCTATCGGAAAAGGTCGTGAGGACCGCAAGCCGTCTGGCTTCGGGCCTGAACGCCGATTGGATCGTCGTTTCCATCGAGCGCGCGGATCGCGATTCGGCCGACAGTCAGGCAGTGCGGCAGCTCGACGAAACCTTCCGGTTGGCCGAACAATTGGGCGCGGAGACGCGCCGCGTCGTCGGGAGCGATTTCGTCGAGGAGATCCTCAAACTGGCAAGGCGGGAGCACGCAACGCAGATCGTCATCGGCACCCGCCGCCAGCGCTTTCCGCTTCGGCTGTTGCGCCGATCCCTGCCGGATGCGCTGGCAGAGCGGGCCTCGGGCGTCGGCGTTCACCTGGTGACCGACAGCGGCGAAACGCCCGCGGCGTTGAAGCCCGTGCGCAAGCGGGCTTGGCCGAAGGGGTTCGGCCGCGCGCTTGCCATCGCGGCAGGCACCGTGATCTCGGCAACCGTGCTTGGGGTCTTGATCGAGAGCTTCATCATCCTGCAGAATATTTCGCTTCTGTACCTGCTTGCGGTACTGGCATCGGCAACCCTCGCAGGTTACGTCGCGGCGATTGCGGCTGCGCTGTTTTCCGTTCTCGCCTACAATTTCTTCTTCATCGAGCCTGTGGGGACCTTCACTGTCGCCGAGCCGCACGAGGTGTTCGCGCTCTTCGTTTTCCTTGCGGCGGCTTTTCTTGCCGGCGGCCTTGCGTCGCGCATTCGCGAACAGGCGAAAGCCGCCCGTCGTCGGGCGACGGCCACTCAAGCGCTCTATGATTTCTCGCGCAAGCTCTCCGGGACGGCCGATGTGGACGACGTGCTCTGGGCGACAGTCACGCAGATCCAGGCGACCTTGAGGCGCAATGCGGTTCTTCTGCTGCCAGAAGGCGAAGACCTCGTGCTGAAAGCCGCCTGGCCGCCGGATACGGAGCTTGGCGTCTCGGACATGACGGCGGCGCGCTGGAGCCTCGAAAAGAAGGAGCCCGCCGGTAGCGACACCGATACCCTGCCGACCAGTCCCTTTCAGTTCAGGCCGCTGACGAGCCCGCACGGCGTCGTCGGGGTTTGCGGTTTCGTGCAGAACGCCAAGCCGCTGGAGATAAACGAGGAGCGAGCGCTTGCAGCCATCCTCGACCAGACGGCGATCGCCGTCGATCGCGCGCGGCTGTCCCGCGAAAGCCTCGAACAGGCGGCCCAGCTCGAAGGCGACAAATTCCGCGCCGCCCTGCTTTCGTCCCTGTCCCACGATCTGAGAACGCCACTGGCGACCATCACGGGAGCGGTCACAAGTCTGCGCGAGCTCGGCGCGCGGATGACTGCGGAAAGCAGGGACGACCTCCTGAAATCGATCGAGGAGGAAAGCGACAGGCTGATGCGCTTCGTCGCCAACTTGCTCGACATGACGCGGATCGAGGCGGGGGCAATCAATGCCAAGCGCGACTGGGTCGATGTCGCGGACGTCATTCGCTCGGCCCTGGAGCGGGCGCGCAAGTATTTTCCCGACCGCGAATTCGAGACGAGCATCGCCGCCGACCTGCCGCTGATGCGCGGCGACAGCGTGCTTTTGGGGCAGGTGCTGTTCAACCTTCTCGACAACGCCAACCGGTTCGGCGGCGAGGAGCCGGTGAGCATCTATGCCCGGAAGGAGGGAGACGAGGTGGTGCTTTCGGTCACCGACCTCGGCAGGGGGATAGCACCGGCCGATCTCGAGCATGTGTTCGAAAAATTCTTCCGCAAAGGAAAGCCGGACGGGCGCTCGCTCGGAACAGGGCTCGGCCTTTCGATAGCCAAAGCCTTCGTCGAGGCCATGGGCGGACAGATCAAGGCGGAAAGCCCGGCGGTGAAGCGCCGCGGGACGCGTATTTCCATGCGGTTCCCGGCCGCCGAAGCCGACCTCTCGGAGAAGGAGCGCGGATGACGGTGGAGCGTATTCTTGTGGTGGACGATGAGCCGCAGATCCAGCGGTTCCTTCGTCCGGCGCTCGGAGCGGCGGGTTATGAGGTGGTGGAGGCGGCAACCGGTCAGGAGGCGCTGAAGACGGCGGCGACGGCGGCACCGGACGTCATCATCCTCGATCTCGGCCTGCCGGATATGGACGGCAAGGATGTCCTCGCCAATATCCGCGCCTGGTCGCAGGTGCCGATCATCATCCTTTCGGCGCGCGACCGCGAGAGCGAGAAGATCGCCGCCCTCGATCTCGGCGCCGACGACTATATCGAAAAGCCCTTTGGCATCGGCGAGCTGACAGCGCGCATCCGCGCCGCACTTCGCCACCGTATCCAGATGGAGGGGGCAGAGGCGCAGCTCTCGGCCGAGGGCCTGTCGATCGACCTCGTCAGGCGCGTCGTCACCCGCGACGGCGAGACCCTGCGGCTGACGCCGAAGGAATACGACCTGCTCGCAATGCTCGCCCGCCATGCCGGCCGCGTGGTCACCCACAAGACGCTGCTCACTTCCGTCTGGGGCGCGGCCCACGGAGAGGACCTGCATTATCTCCGGGTCTTCATCGGCCAATTGCGTGGCAAGATCGAGCGCGATCCCGGCGACCCGAAGATCATCCGCACCGAACCGGGCGTTGGCTACCGCTTCATCGGCGACGAAGACTGAAGCGACGCGGGCATATGGTCTTGAGTGCGGAGTTGTTTTAAGACAGATTGCAATCATAAATTTGTGAGGGGCTGATTTCCAGGAAGATGAGTGTCGCTCCCGAGGGCGGAGAGGCTGAAGGGCCGGGCGCAGACCGGCGCCCCATCGCGGCGCGCGACAGCGGCTTCGCGCGGCGGCTGACGGCGCTGCTTCTGAAAACGCCGGTCACGCCGAACCAGATTTCCCTTTTCAGCATCGTGTTCGCCGCGATCGGAGCCGCGGCTCTGTTTTGGGCGCCGCGCTGGCCGCTTCTCTATCTCGTGGCAATCGCCGGCATCCAGTTGCGCCTCCTGTGCAATCTTCTCGATGGCATGGTGGCGGTCGAGGGTGGGCGCGGCTCTCCGGTCGGCGCGCTCTATAACGAGTTTCCCGACCGCATCGCCGATACGCTGCTCATCGTGGCGCTCGGCTACGCCGCCGGTGCGGGCTGGCTCGGCTGGGCGGGCGCCCTTGCGGCGGCATTGACCGCCTATGTGCGCGTCTTCGGCGGCTCGCTCGGTCAGGCGCAGGACTTTCGCGGCCCTATGGCGAAGCAGCACCGCATGGCGCTGATGAGCCTTGCGTCCTTGCTTGCGCTCGGCGAGGCGATGCTGACGACAGAGCGCTTCGTGCTCTATCTCGCAGGCTGGATCATCCTGATCGGGGCGCTTCTCACCTGCGCGACCCGGACGAGGGCGATCGTCTCGCGCCTTTCGGGAGCGGCGAAGCCTTGATCGACATCGTGCTGATCGCTCTCACGCGGTTTCTCGTCGGCGGGCAGGCACATTGGATCGCCTCGGCGCCGGAGATGCGCCAGCGCATCTATTTCGCCAATCACGCGAGCCACCTCGACGCGCTTCTGATCTGGTCGGCCTTGCCGCGGCGGCTGCGCGCATCGACGCATCCGATCGCGGCGGCCGACTATTGGGGCGCGGGCAAGGTCCGGCGCCATATTGCGCTGAATGTGCTGAATGCCGTGCTCATCGATCGGTCCACGCAGGGGCCGCCCGGGGCAGCACTTGCGCCCTTGCGTGGCGTGCTCGCCGAAGGCGAGTCGCTCATTCTCTTCCCCGAGGGCACGCGCGGCAGCGAGCGCCTCCCCGGACCCTTCAAGAGCGGGATTTACTGGCTGTCGCAGGAATTCCCGGATGTCGAACTGATCCCGACCTATCTCGACAATCCCTCCCGCGCCTTCCCGAAGGGAACATTCCTGCCCGTTCCCATCAGTTGCACGGTCCGTTTCGGCGCGCCGATCGCTCTGCAAACGGGCGAGGAAAAGGATAATTTTCTCGAACGCGCCCGGGCGACGGTCGCGGCGCTCGCGTCAGATCCGGTTGAATGAGGCCGCCATGTCCCTGAACGACAAGCTTTTCGTTCTCTTCGCCGGCATCTGCGGCCTTCTCGCCGTCGCATCGGTGATCGGCTTCGCACTCTCGCGCCGGGTGGCATCGGAGAGCGGACGGGCGACGGTCGATAATCTCAACGCCCGCATAAGGGCCTGGTGGGTGATGGTCGCGATCTTCGCGGTCAGCTTCGGCCTCGGCCGCGGCGTCACCGTGGTGCTCTTTGCGCTCACCTCGTTCTACACGCTGCGCGAGTTCGTATCGCTGACGCCGACCCGCGCGGCCGATCATCTGCCTTTGGTCGCCGCCTTCTACGTGCTGCTGCCGCTTCAGTATTGGCTGATCTGGATCGACTGGTATGCGCTGTTTACGATCCTCATCCCGGTCTATGGCTTCCTTCTGCTGCCGAGCCTCGCAGCGCTGAAGGGTGATCCGGAGCAGTTTCTGCTGCGGGTGTCGCGCATCCAATGGGGCCTGATGCTGACGGTCTATTGCATCAGCCATGCACCTGCATTGCTGACGCTCGACGTTCCGGGCCGTCCGCGCGAGGGCTTCCTGCTGCTCTTCTTCCTCATCACCGTCGCGCAGTTCAGCGACGTGATGCAATATGTCTTCGGAAAGCTCTTCGGTAGGACGAAGGTCGCGCCCGTCGTCAGCCCGTCGAAGACGGTGGAAGGTCTCCTCGGCGGCGGGCTTTCCGCCGTCGCCGCCGGTGCCGCCCTCTGGTGGATAACGCCGTTCACGCCGCTCGAGGCGGCTGCGATGGCACTCGCCATTGTCGCCATGGGCTTTCTCGGTGGCCTCGCCCTTTCCGCCGTGAAGCGCTCGATGGGAGTGAAGGACTGGGGAACGATGATCTCCGGGCACGGTGGCGTACTCGACCGGATGGATTCCTTGAGCTTCGCCGCGCCGGTGTTCTTCCACCTCACTCGGTATTTCTTTACCTGAAATCAGCGGCGCCAGCTCGAACCCCGGCGGAGGTCGTTGCCTCGCCTGGACGAAGCAGCTCCGCTTCACTGTGAAGGCAACATTGAGTCCGGGCTCCGCAGCCTGTATGGTTGAGTATATCGGTAGTTATATTTTGTGGGATGGGGCGCCGCTCCAAAGTATTTCGGCAAATAGGTCGCGCGGCTGCCATTGATCTATATCGAGGTCCTAACCCTAAGATGAGAGCTTCGCGGGCCTTCATGCGCCGTGCATTCGATCTCTCCAACTGGCGGCCCTTCCTGAGCGGTCCGCTCGATAGCATCAGGCTATGGTTTCGCACACTCGCGCATGGGCGTTTCGAAAGCGATCAGGGTGCCGCGATCGGTCGAAAAACGTGGATCAATACATTTCGTGCCCGCTCGGATAAGGTCATTGCCATCGGCCGCGTTATGGCGGCGGTAGGTAGCTTGTTCATCGTTCAGTTGGAGGCGACGAACCCGGCATTCGGCAGCGAGCTCGTCTTTGCAATTCTTGCCGCCTACCTCTGCTACGCCGTCGTCGCTGCTTTCCGCGTTCTGAATGCCGAGATCTCGCGGGTTCGCGGAACCTTGATACGCCATGTGGTCGACGTAACTGCCTTCGTCGTCCTTGTGTTTCTCACTCAACGGGTGTCCGGCCCATCCTTCATCTTCACGCCCTTTCTACTGCTTTCCGCGACGCTGCATTGGCGCTGGAGGGGGGCTCTCTGGACCGCTGCCGTGTGCTTCGCTGTTCTGCTGTACGCGACGGTTTCCGATACGGCCGTCCTGCGCGATCCGCACGTCGACTCAGCTTTGGAATTGTCGCGCATACTCTTCGTGGCGATGGCGGCCACCGTCCTGATCTGGCTCGGTTCCCATCAGGAGGCCGTGCGCACCGAGCTGCTGCGATTGGTCGAGCGGGCACCCGCGCAGCCGGAGGGGCGTGACTGGCCGGCTGCCGCGGCGCTGGATTATGCGGCGCATGTGACGCGTGTACCGCGCGCACTCTTGATCTGGAGCGACGGTGAGGAGCCGTGGACCAATCTCGCGGTGTGGGAGAATGGGGCTTCGCACGTTAAACGGTTGCCGCCGGACGCCTATCTGCCGTGGACGGCGGCGGGGCTGCAGCGCGCAAGTCTCCTCGTCACCGATGCGAAGCGCGCGCGCCTGCTCGTCCACCGGGGCGACGGGCGGTTCGATCGTTGGACCGGTGACGCCCCGCCGATTTCCCCGGCCCTCATCGCCGACTTTTCCATGGTTTCGGCGGTTTCCGTGCAGTTTCAGGTGAATGACCTCGAAGCGCGCCTTTTTTTGCTGGATCCGCCGACGCCGACGCTCGACGACGTGGCGGTCGCTGAGATTATCGCCGACAGGCTGAAGGCGCTGTTCGAGCAAGCCATATTGGTGCGCAGACTGAGCGACGCGGCCGCCCTCGAGGAGCGGCTGAGGATCGGACGCGACCTTCACGACGGCGTTCTCCAATCTCTGGCGGGCACGGCTCTTCACCTCCAGGCGCTGCGCGCATCCGCCGGCGGTGCTCCGGAGGAGCTCGATCGTCGTCTGGTCGCGATCCAGGCCATGCTTGCCGATGAACAGCGCGACCTTCGTACGTTCATCCGCGCGCTTGAACCGGGCCAAGACGACCGCCATGCCGGCCAGTCGCCGCTCGCCCTTCAATTTAACGCCCTGGCTGAACGGTTGCGCAAGCAATGGTCGATCGATTTTCACTTTGTTCTGGAGCCACCCGATCTTCATTTGCCGGCAACGATGATCTACGAGCTCAGCCGCATGACCTCGGAAGCGACTGCCAATGCCGTACGCCATGGCGCGGCGCGAACGCTCAATGCCAGTCTGCGCCTCGATGCTGGGACCATCGCTTTGACGGTGGACGATAACGGAAAAGGCTTCGGCTTCGACCGGCGGGTCGAGCATGCGGAGCTGGAGAGCGGCAAGCTTGGCCCGCGTAGCCTGCGCGAACGTGTGGCCGCCCATGGCGGACAACTCACAATAGACCGAGTGGAACAATGGACGCGGATAATCATCAGGATCCCGACACATCGATGAATCTGCGCGTCGTTGTCGTCGATGACCATCTGATCATCTTGGACGGTTTGCGCCGCTTGATCGAAGCCGAGTCGGGCTGGCGCGTCGTCGCGACATGCAGAAGCGCTCGACACGCGATCGAGGTCGTTATGGCCGAAATGGTCGATCTCGTGGTCCTCGATCTGCGGATGCCGGATATGAACGGGATCGAGCTCATTCGTCGCCTCCGCAGCGAGCGGCCGGATTTGCCGCTCATCGTTCTTACCGCCGACATCAGCGACGAGCATCTCGCCGAAGCGACGCGGCATCGCGTCAATGGTATCGTGCTCAAGGAGCAGGCGCCAAGTGCGTTGGTCGAATGCATCCGGGCGGTAGCGGCCGGTCGCACCTGTTTCACCGATCAAACATTGCACGCCGCACTCGATCGGATCCGTAAGGGCGACGCGGCGCGTGAAGAGGTTCTAAAGAAACTGACGCCGCGCGAGATTGAGGTCTCCCGCCTCGCGGCCGCCGGTCTGCGCAGCCGGGAGATCGCCGCCCGGCTCGGAATCGCGCCGGGTACCGTCAAGCTTCACCTTCATAGCGTTTACAGCAAACTCGACATCACCACCCGTGTGGAACTCGCCAATCTCTCGAGCAAACTGCAGCTTGGCAATGATTGATGCTGTGGCGCTCGCAACAATTGGCGCGCGGGTGCTACTGGATGTTTCCTAACCCGTAGCCGATTTAAGGAAACATGCAGTAGGTCTTTGTTTTTGTGCATGTCGTCGACCCAAAACCGCTGCACACTTTTGGATGATATGCACTATGTGCCCGGCCTGCGCGAAACGTTGTGCCGGCCGTTGGCCAATTCATTTAATTACGGCGATATTCTTCGGGCTTTGTTCAATCGCTCCCAGGTGGCGCAAGATCGCATCTGCGGCAAGGCTTGCGCCCTCACGGCTGAAATGATGGTCCGGGGCATACATACGCGCAGGTTCGGGATGGCTGCGAAAAGCTTTATGGAGATCGACCACTGCAATACCTTCCGCTTTAGCCGCATCGAGCACCATCGTCTTGAGTTGATCGATGATACGATCCGACGAGAGCGACCCCATGAAACGGTCGGCCCTCGGCACATAGACCAGAGTAAAAGTGCCGCCCCAGCTCTCGGTCAGCGTTTTCGCACGGTGCAACGTATCCCTGAACTCCGGTATGGTGTGAGCAATCTTCGGGTAGATCAGCCCAAGCTGCGTGAAAGTTTGCTGCAGGGCGACGAAATTGCGGATCATGGCGGTTTTTGAAACCAAGTCGGCCATCGTTACCGGCCGTTTGTTTAGCTCGCCCATTATCATCCGGGCGGCTCGCATGGTTTCTTGCGCGGTCGACTGCGATCCGTAATTTGCCTCCGATGAGAGCGCGGAGCGGAGCCATGGCACCGTCAGCTCCTTCTCGAGATTCTCCCAGTCATTGCCTTCGAAGAACGCCATCATGACGTGCCGGGGCCGGAGCTCCTCGCCGAAACGGCCCAGCATCGCGAGTTCGAGCAGAGGACCGTTTCCCCTTATGCCTAAGCTTACAGCGGCAAGGCCGCCGTTCCGCAACTGCGATGCAAGGTCCTCGCCCGGAGGCAGGCAGAAGCCTTCGACAAATGAATCCCCAAGGAGCACCAAATCCAGCTTGCCGCCATATACCTGGTCCGGATTGTTGAAACCGTAGCGGTCTGCGGTGTAGCTGACGATATCGCTTTCCGATGTGCACAGCACCACCTGCGACGATGGAAAGCCAGACAGCAAGGCTTTAGAAAGCTCTTCGGTACCGGACCGACGGTTGAGGCCACGAAGCGTAAAGCCGCGAACTGCATTCGTCATGCGCCCCAGCGTTTCGGCTTGCGCTTCGTTGAGCTGGCCGAGCATTCCCAGGCGGACCGAGACGCTCTTGACGGTGAGCAGTGCTTCGAAAAGGAACAGGCCCGCTAATACGCTTAAGCCGCAGGTGCCCACCATTGCGGAGAAACGGGGTTTTGCAAGCAGACCGACTGCCACGAACGCAAATCCCAGCAGTCCGGGTACTACCACATAACGCATGAGATGCGGGGTCAGAGATGCGAATTGCTTAAAGTGCAGCAAAGCGTAAATGGGACTGATCAACAGGTACAAGCCGAGGAGCCCACATAACAGGAGCCCGAGATGCCGCATCTTCATGACATGTGTCCTCCTCTCGCAAATCCGTCAGCGAGTCGTGCCGTCTTCGACCGCCGAAAACTCGGGCGTTGCCTTTCTCGCTTTGACGATTTTGGGAGCCCGTAAAGAGGCTCGTCGCGCCGAAATACTTATTTAAAGAGCAGATCAGAATTTGCGTTACAATGTATTTTGCGGACCGAAAGATACCGATTTTTGGCGATGATGTCTCGCAGAATTTGAGTGCAGGAGCTTAAGCTTCCTGATCGCTGCGCTAAAGTTGGATCGGGCTCAAACGCCTATATCCAATGGTATATTGACCGGATTGACTGCCGTCGGTTCTATAGTTCTCATTTCGTGAGTGCATTGCGGCCAAGCTGATATTTGAGAGATTTAGCACTGACTTTCAAAGGAAGTGCCAGAATGAACAGTTCGCACGAAGCCTTTATCGAGCATGCGCCGGAGGGCCCCTCCAACAAAAGCTTCGGCTATACGGTCGGAGGCATTCTTCTCGCGTTCGTGCTCGCAAGATGGCTGATTACGGGTTCGCTCTCGCTCCTTACGACGACGCTTGCCGTCATTGGTGCAGTCCTCATCATCGCGGCGTTGGCCTTTCCCGACTGGCTTTCCTTGCCGAATCGGCTCTGGACCAAACTCGGTCTACTGCTGTTCAGGGTCGTCAATCCGGTGGTGATGCTTGCGATCTATGTCACCACTTTCGTGCCGATCGGCCTTTGGTTGAGGTGGCGCGGTTACGACCCGCTCGGCGCGTCGTTTGATCGATCAGCCGGCACTTACTGGAAGACGCGACCCCCGCACGAACCCGAACCGGTGACCATGCGCAATCAATTCTGATACCGGCGGATGGGGGGACATCTGACCGGGGAGGAGAAACGAGATGGAACTGGTACGTGAACTCTGGACCTATATGGGCGTCCGCAAGAAGTTCTGGCTCCTGCCAATATTCATCGTGCTCGGTGTTTTTGGCGCGTTGGTCGTCCTGACTCAGGGCACGGCAGTGGCGCCGTTCGTCTACACCTTGTTCTAATCCGAGCCGTTCATGCGTATTCTCGGTATCTCGGCGTTTTACCACGACAGCGCGGCAGCGATGATCGAGGATGGGCGCATCGTTGCCGCCGCTCAGGAGGAGCGCTTCACGCGCAAGAAGCACGACCCTGGCTTTCCGGCCAATGCCATCGACTACTGCCTCGCCGCGGCCGAGTGCGACATGGCGCAAGTCGATCATGTCGTCTTTTATGACAAGCCGTTCTTGAAGTTCGAGAGGTTGCTGGAAACCTACCTTGCGACAGCTCCCAAGGGTTTTCGCTCGTTCAGGATGGCAATGCCGCTCTGGATCAAGGAAAAGCTGTTTCAGAAAAAGCTGTTGCGCCAGCAGCTCGGCAAGCTTGCAGGATCGAAGCACTGGTCCGGCTCCCTCCTGTTCACGGAGCATCACCTGGCGCACGCGGCGAGCGCTTTCTTTCCTTCGCCCTATGCAAGCGCCGCGGTCTTGACGATGGATGGCGTCGGAGAGTGGTGCACGACGTCGCTCGGCCATGGCCGCGGCAACACTCTCGATATATTAAAGGAGATACGCTTCCCGCATTCGCTCGGGCTGCTTTATTCCGCGTTCACGTACTATACGGGCTTCAAGGTCAATTCCGGCGAATACAAGGTGATGGGCCTGGCGCCCTACGGCCGCCCACTCTTTGTGAAGAAGATTCTCGACAACCTGATCGATCTGCGGGAGGACGGGTCGTTCAGGCTCGATCAGCGGTACTTCAACTACTGCACGGGCCTGACGATGACGTCACCTGCCTTTCATCAGTTGTTCGGTGCTGAACCGAGAAAGCCGGAATCCCCTTTGACTCAACGTGAAATGGATCTGGCCGCCTCGATACAGGCGGTAACGGAAGAGGTCGTCATGAGGCTTGCCCGCTTCGCCCGGCGCGAAACGGGCGAGCGTCATCTGTGCCTTGCCGGTGGCGTGGCCCTGAACTGCGTGGCAAACGGCAAGCTGCTGAAGGAACGCGTTTTCGATGATATCTGGATCCAGCCCGCCGCTGGCGACGCAGGGGGTGCGGTCGGCGCGGCGCTTGCGGCCTGGCATGGATACCTCGCCAACGATCGCGCTCCCAATGAAAGGGACGCGATGGCGGGCGCCTATCTCGGGCCGGCCTACGATCAGGCGGATATCGAGAAACGCTTGAGGGCCGCTGGGGCGATTTACACGGTGCTGGGCGACGATGCGCTGATAGCAGCTACGGTGGATGCGCTTGTCGAGGAGAAGGCGGTCGGGTGGATGCAAGGGCGCATGGAATTCGGGCCCCGCGCCTTGGGCGCCCGGTCGATACTGGGCGATCCGCGCTCGCCGACAATGCAGAAGACACTCAATCTCAAGGTCAAGTACCGTGAAAGCTTCCGTCCCTTCGCTCCCTCGGTCAGGCGCGAGGATGTGGCGGAATGGTTCGATATCGACACCGATAGTCCGTATATGTTGCTGGTCGGGGATGTGCTCGACCGGCGCAGACTGCATCAAAGCCCTGATGAGGGAATACTGTTCGGCATAGACAGGTTGAACGTTCCGCGTTCGGAGATTCCGGCCGTTACGCATGTCGATTATTCGGCGAGGGTACAGACGGTGCATCGGGACACCAACCCGCGCTATTGGGAACTGCTGACCGCATTCAAGGAGACGACCGGCTGTCCTGTGCTCGTCAATACGAGCTTCAACGTCCGCGGCGAGCCGATTGTCTGCACTCCGGAGGACGCCTTCCGCTGCTTCATGGGGACGGAGATCGAGTGCCTCGTTATCGGCAACTGCTTTCTGCGGAAAGAGGATCAACCCGCGAACCTCAAGCAGGACTACAAGGAGAGCTTTGAGCTCGACTAATGCAGGTCGCCCAAAGTGTGCAGCGGTTTTGGGGCAACGACATGCACCAAAAACAAAGATCTTTTAACGTCGCGTTTCGAGCGCAATCGTTTTGGTCAGACAGGCCGCATTCAAAACGACGCACGCGTCGGGGGATCTATTGTCAGGATCAATTGAAGCTCCGGTCATTTTTGCCGCGTCAAGGACCGACCGCTGCGCCGATCGGACGCCAATCGAAGCGAGCTGGTGCCGCAACTGGCATGTCATTTTCGGGCCTCGAATGTACTACGCGCGGACGGTTGCCGAGCAGCGGATTTCCAGGCTGTGTTTGGCTTTTGCCGCACCCGTCGGTGTCCAACGCGGACGGTTGGCGCAGAGCCCGGCTGTCCAACTCGCCGATAGCCGTAGTTACGGGCCGAACGATGCCCCGCCGAGCGCCATAGCAAACCGCCAGGCGGCGAAAGGTTCTGCTGGCGGCAAAAATCTCCTCGGCGGACCGCACGGCCTCGCATACGCGAGCCTTGTCGCGGATGTCGATGTAGAGCACGCCAGGGATCAATATCGGCAACGTGCTTACGATCGGATCCAGGACCAGGTCGATCGACTGGGGAGTCACGCCGTTCAATATGAATGCCACGAGACGGTCTTGGCTAGCCCAATACCCTGCCAGTATCAACTGAACGGGGACAATGCCTTTGGTGTCCGCGATCTCAATGACACTTCGCGCGTGCATGCCCGCCGCCCTCATAAGATGCGCCGCGGTGCCTGGGTAGGCACGCGGCGCCGCGCAAGAACGCGTTTAATTCAATATAAAAAATTCACCTGAGCGCCATATCGATAGTTCCAATGGGCGGATGTTAGCGCCTTCATGGACCGAGCACTATATGCCCATGGATATAGGCTGCGCCTGATGGCAGACGTGGAGGAAGGCACTGCTCGCAAACGGCAGGAGGTCAAGCGGCGTCACGATGATTTTAGGACAGAGATGGTGCCGCTTACGTGACTCGAACACGTGACCCCATCATTACGAATGATGTGCTCTACCGACTGAGCTAAAGCGGCCCTTGGGCGGTTCCGCGGCAGCCCGCGGAACGAATGTGAGGCGCTGATAAACGCAAAGCGGCAAGATTTCAAGCCGTCAGTTTCGAGAAGTTGAAAATTCCTTCTCCGGCCGAACGTCGCCGTAGCAGCCGAAGCCGAGGCGGGTGCGCGCCGCGTTGTATTCTCGCTCCAGCCGGTCGACGAGTTGGGCGACGGTGCCGATCTCGCGCACGGCGCCGATTCCCTGGCCGCAGCCCCAGATGTCCTTCCATGCTTTGGCGCCATCGGTCGCCGTGCTGAAGTCCATCTTGGAAGGGTCCGCCTCCGGCAGATTGTCCGGATCCATGCCGGCCGCACGGATCGACGCTTTGAGATAGTTGCCGTGAATGCCGGTGAAATAGTTGGAATAGACGATGTCGGCCGCATTGCTCTCGACGATCATCTGCTTGTAGGCGTCGCTGGCGCGCGCCTCTTCGGTGGCGATGAGGGGAGAGCCTATATAGGCCATGTCCGCCCCCATGGCCTCGGCGGCGAGGATGGCTCCGCCGGTGGCGATCGCGCCCGAGAGTAGCAGCGGCCCGTCGAACCACGTGCGTATTTCCTGGACGAGCGCGAAGGGCGAGAGGGTTCCGGCATGTCCGCCGGCACCGGCGGCGACCGCGATCAGCCCGTCGGCGCCCTTGCGGATCGCGGAACTCGCATGGCGGTTGTTGATTACGTCATGTAGGACAATGCCACCATAGGAATGGATGGCGGCGTTCACCTCCGGTACGGCGCCGAGCGAGGAGATGACGATCGGCACCTTGTATTTGACGCAGAGCATCAGGTCCTGCTCGAGCCGCGCGTTGGACTTATGCACAATCTGATTGACGGCGAAAGGAGCCGCCGGCCGGTCGGGGTGCTTGGCGTCGTGGTCGGCGAGCGTTTCGGTGATCTCCGCCAGCCATTCGTCGAGCTGTGATTGCGGCCGAGCGTTGAGTGCCGGGAAGGCGCCGATGACGCCTGCCTTGCATTGAGCGATCGTCAACGGGGGATGCGAGACGATGAAAAGCGGCGCGCCGACAACCGGCAATCTCGTCTTTCCGGAAAGAATTGGCGGCAACGACATCGAAAATTCTCCATCGCATCTTTGACGTTTGCGTAAACGTCAAAACAAATAGCAGCAACGGAGGCGCTTGCCTACTGCGTCATTGGCCGCGAGGCCTATATTTTCCCCGAGGAACAACGACCGATCACGCCACCGGACTTGCAGATTCAGAAAGCAGCAGTTACCCAATCCTTAACAAAAGCAACGGCGTGTGGCGGTCGGCGGCGGGCCATACCCGCGGGAAGTTCGAAAGCACCTTGCCGCAGCCGGAAGGCTTTCGCGCAGAAGGATTTGATGTGAGCGGACTCGAGACTGCGATCAGGAATGCACTGGAACGGTCGGACCGGAGCAATGCGGAGATCCGCGCGCGCATCTATCAGTCGGCGCGCCAGGCACTGGAAAACGGTTTGCAGAAGCAGCAGATCGAGGATCCGGACGTCATCGCGCGGCAACGGCATCGTCTCGAAGCCATCATCCACGCTATCGAAACGGAAGAACGCGCCGCCTTGAAGGCGCGCGCTGCGGCCACTCCGGTCGTAAATCTCGGAGATGCAACGCCAAAGGGCGAAGCCGCCGAGCGCGCCTCAGTCGCCGCCCAGGTCTCCGAGCGGCGGGAGCCGGAATTCAAGGCCGACAGGCGCGCTCCGGCGCAGGCGGAGGGGGGGCTTGGAGGCTTGCGTGCCGAGCGCGATGGCGCCCTTGGCTCGGCGCGGCCCGCCGCCGAAGGCGGAAGAGCCGATGATCCCGGCAGGAGCGGCGCCTCAGCGCCCGATCTTGGCGTCACGGACAAACGACCGCCCAAGCGCAAACGCGGTCGTCTTCTTTCTTACGCCATGGTCGTTGCGACGCTCGTGGCGGCGGCGGGGGCCGCCGTCTGGTGGGTCCAGACCAATGATCTCCTCAAGCCACTGTCCGACACAAATGTCGCCAATCCGCCGGCGACGGTGGAGTCGGAGGATTTCAGCGGCGGCGCAGGCTTGCAGACGCTTCGGGCGCAGGATGGTTTTACCGGCGATTGGCTGGAGGTTTTCATGCCGACGGACGTCGCGGCGGTCAAGCCTGGTCCCCGCGCGAAAGCGGACCCGTTCGACGAGGACGGCGGCGAGCGCCTGCGGCTGACGTCGGCGGTGGCGACGAAGGACGGCGACGTGGCGATCGAGATTCCGGTCGATGCCCTCGAGCAACTCTCGGGTAAATCCTCGACGCTCGCCCTGACGGTGCAGGCGACGCCGGGCAAGACCACGGAATTCGCCGTCGAGTGCGAGTTCTCGACGCTTGGCGACTGCGGCCGTCACCGTTTCACGGCGCATGACGAGCGGCTGGACATGCTGTTCAAGGTCAGTTTCGATCGCAAGCCTGCTCCGAACAGCCCTGGAAGGCTCGTGATCAACAGCGACGTCAGCGGCACCGGCAACAGCCTGGACCTTTTTGCGATCCGTGTGTTGCCGGGCGAATGACGCGGGCGCAGCCGATCACTTGAGGAAGCCCGGTCCGGAGCCGACGATCTTGTGGTCGACCTCGCCGATCGCCGCCTTGTCCTTGCCGTCGTAGTCGAGGCTCTTGAGTATGTGGCGGATCAGGTTGATCCGGGCGCGGCGCTTGTCATTGCCGCGGATGACGGTCCAAGGCGCGTGTTCCGTATGTGTTTCCTTCAGCATCCGGTCGCGCTTCTCGGTGTAGTCGTCCCACTTGTTCAATGCCGCGATATCCATGGGCGACAGCTTCCAGATCTTCAGCGGATCGTGGCGACGGTCATGGAACCGCTTCAATTGCATCTCCCGGCCGATGTTTATCCAGAACTTGAAGAGATGGATGCCGTCGTCGACGATCATCTTTTCGAAGCGTGGCGCCTGCTTGAGAAAATGCTCGTACTGCTCCGGCGTGCAGAAGCCCATGACCGGTTCCACGCCGGCGCGGTTGTACCAGGAGCGGTCGAAAAGGACGAATTCGCCGGCCGTCGGAAAGGTCGCCACATAGCGCTGGAAATACCATTGGCCGCGTTCCGTCTCCGTGGGTTTGGTAAGCGCGACAGTGCGTGCCGAGCGGGGATTCATGTAGGCCGTGGTCGCGTGGATGGCGCCGCCCTTGCCGGCCGCGTCGCGTCCTTCGAACACCGCCATCACCCGTTTTCCGGTCGCCTGCAGCCAGAACTGGACCTTGACCAATTCGATCTGCAGCCTCGTCAGCGTCTCCTCGTATTCCTCCTCGCTGAGCTTTTTCTCGTAAGGGTAGTCGTCCGAGTCGAAGGCCGCGTCGTCGATCCATTTCGGCAATTCTGGGTCGTCGACGTCGAAGACGCGGGTCTTGCCGCCGATATTCAATTCGACCGCCCGACTTTCAGGCTTTGCCGCGGCAGGTGCTTCCTCGAGTGCCATCCATCTTCCTTCCGCTCGCTGGATTTCTCCGGAGGAGGCCATAATTGCATTGCGGATTCAAGCATGTCGTGAAAATCATGTCATGAAGCACCGCTATCTCTCTGCCTTCATGGCCGGAGCGAGGCAGGGTCGCGAGGTGGTCTCCTCGCCGCCCCCATCCGCCGGTCGCGTCGATGGTCCGGAAGCATTACGGCAACGTCATTGGGTCGGGAGACGGCAGATTGAGCGACGAGGGTATTGTGTTGGATGGCGCGAAGGTGTTCTGGCGAACCCTGCTGCCGAGGCTGAAGGCCGAACGCTGGGTTCTCGGCCTGTCCGTCGTGCTTGCGGTTCTCGCCGGCTTCGCGGGCATTCACGTGCTGGCCATTCTGCCCTTCTGGATCGTTCTCGTCGCGGCCGTCCTCAACCGGAGCGCGCCGGTGGCGCAGCCGGTGCCTGAGGCAGCGCCGGCCACGGTCGAGAAGTCGATGGACCCGCTGATCCCGGTGCTGAACGCACTCGACATGCCAGTGATCGTCGTCGCGGCCGACGAAACCGTCCTCTTCCAGAATCTGGCCGCCGAGAAGGCCTTCGGGACCATTCCGAAAGACACCTACCTTTCCGCCCGCGTGCGCTCGCCCGGCATTCTCGACATGGTGCGCGAGACCATTGCGACGGGCAAGATCAATCAGATCGAACATACCGAGCGCCTGCCTTCGGATGCGATCTATGTCGTTCGCGTTGCGCCGGCCGACACAGGAGACGAAGGGCCGGCCCAGCGCGTCTTCCTGCTCACCTATCGCGACATCTCGCAGGCCCGCCGCATCGATCGGATGCGGTCCGACTTCGTCGCCAATGCCAGCCATGAGCTGCGCACGCCGCTGGCATCGCTGCGCGGTTTCATCGAGACGCTGCAGGGGCCGGCCCGGAACGACCCGAAGGCGCAGGAGAAATTCTTCGCGATCATGCACGAGCAGGCCACCCGCATGAGCCGGCTCGTCGATGATCTCCTGTCGCTGTCGCGGCTCGAATTGAAGTCGCACATCGCCCCGGACGACACCGTCGACCTCGTTCCGCTGCTCGGGCATGTGCGCGACAGTCTCGCGCCGCTTGCGCGCGAGCTCGACGTGACGATCGCGCTCGACGTGCCCGACGCGCCTGTCTTCGTCCAAGGAGATCGTGACGAACTGGTCGAGGTCTTTGAGAATCTGATCGAGAACGCCTGCAAATATGGCCAGGAAGGCAAGAGGGTCGATGTGCGGCTGACCGGCGGCGAGGGCCATCAGGCGGAGGTGACGGTCAAGGATCATGGCCCGGGTATCCCGGCCGAGCACGTGCCGCGGATTACTGAGCGTTTCTATCGGGTTAACGTCGAGGCGAGCCGCTCGAAAAAAGGGACGGGCCTGGGACTTGCCATCGTAAAGCATATTCTTACCCGCCATCGCGCGCGGCTGCTCATTCATTCCGAAGTCGGCAAAGGTACGATTTTTACCGTGCGCTTCTGACATAAAAGCGCGGCCAAATATTGGAACGCGTAGAAATTATAAGCATCTTCAATGACATAGGTTGTCATAAATGTTTCATGAAACTGACATAAAAGCTGTAGCCATCGGCGGCTAACTAGGGCAGCCGATCATACGGCGAGCGCAGGAACCTCTAGCGCACCAACACAAGCCCTTTCCGGGAGAACATCTATGAAAGCTCTTAAACTCACTGTAGCGGCGCTGGTCGCATCCGCCGCGTTCGCGGGTGCCGCAGCGGCTCGCGACCAGGTTCAGGTCGCCGGCTCCTCCACCGTTCTTCCTTACGCAAAGATCGTCGCCGAGAGCTTCGGCGAGGCTTTCCCTGACTTCAAGACCCCGGTCGTCGAATCCGGTGGCTCTTCGGCTGGCCTCAAGGAATTCTGCAAGGGCGTCGGCGAAGACACGATCGACATCGCCAATTCCTCGCGCAAGATCAAGGACAGCGAAGTCGAGGCCTGCAAGGCCGCCGGCGTGACCGAAATCCAGGAAATCAAGATCGGTTATGACGGCATCGTCTTCGCAACGGACGCCGGCAATGCCGACCTCGCCCTGAAGCCGGAGCAGCTCTACAAGGCGCTCGCCGCCGAAGTCGTCGTCGACGGCAAGCTCGTCGCCAACCCCCACAAGAAGTGGTCGGAAGTCGACGCTTCGCTTCCGGACGCCGAAATCGCCGCCTATATCCCGGGCGAGAAGCACGGCACGCGTGAAGTATTCGAAGAGAAGATCCTCGCCGCAGGCTGCAAGGACGCCGGCGCTCTGGACGTCATCAAGGCTGCCGTCAGCGACGAGAAGCAGCAGCACAGCAAGTGCGTCGCGGTTCGCAAGGACGGCATGGCTGTCGATATCGACGGCGACTACACCGAAACGCTTGCGCGCATCGCTTCCAACAAGACCGGCATCGGCGTCTTCGGCCTTTCGTTCTACGAAAACAACGCCGACAAGCTGAAGGTCGCGACCGTCAATGGCGTCGTTCCCTCCACCGAAACGATCGCTTCCGGTGAATATCCGGTTTCCCGTCCGCTGTTCTTCTACGTGAAGAAGGCTCACCTCGGCGTGATCCCGGGTCTCAAGGAATATGTCGAATTCTTCATCGACGACCAGATGATCGGCCCGGACAGCCCGCTCGCCGACTACGGCCTGGTTGCGGCTCCGGACGCCGAGCGTGAAGAAATCCGCAAGTCTTTCGAAGCCGGTAACATGCTCTGATCAAGACAGGTCCCGGCGCGGCGTTCCGCTGCGCCGGGACAGGCATTCATTCGATTTTGCCGGCGGCTTTTGATGGTCCCGCCGCGGAGACGTGCCGATGAGTACTTCGCTCCTTCTCCTAATCATTGTTGTGATTGGTTTCATTGCTTTTTTTGCCGGTCGAGCCCGTTCGTTCGCCCAATCAGGCGGCAAGCTCGCCAACTTGCATTCCCTGCCCGGATACCACGGCAGCTATGTTGTCATTTGGGCTACGCTGCCCGCCGTTCTCGTGCTCGCCGCATGGCTGATCGCTTCGCCGTTCTACATCGATTCCGCCGTTCGTTCGGCCCTTCCGGACTCAGTCCAGAGCCAGGGCGCAGCAACCGTTCAGCTCGCGCTCGGCCAGGTGAAGTCCGTTGCCCTTGGCCTCGACCGGCTGAGTGCAGCGGACATCGCGGCGATCGAGAATGGATCGGCCAATCTGCGCGAGACGCTAGCCGCCAAGGGCGTGGCGCTTGCCGGTGAAGGCGAGCACTACATGGTCGCGGCCGCCCAGCAGTTCAATTCGATGCGGCTTTATAGCCGCTGGCTGATGAGCGCCGTCGTGCTCATCGTCTCTGTTGCCGGCGGATTCTATGCGATCCGCAACATCGCCATCCGTTTCCGCGCTCGCAATCAGGTGGAGCGTGTCATCCTCGCTTCGCTCATTGTCGCCTCGTCCATCGCCATCCTGACGACGATCGGCATCATCGGCTCGATGCTGTCGGAGGCCGGCCGCTTCTTCAGCATGGTGTCGCCAACGGAATTCTTCTTCGGCACGGTCTGGGATCCTCGCTTCGCGGCGGCCGGCAACGAGGGCGCCTCGGGCCAGTTCGGGCTGTTGCCGCTTCTCGGCGGCACCATCTACATCGCCTTCGTCGCGATGCTCTTTGCCGTGCCCATCGGCCTCTTCGCCGCCATCTACATGGCTGAATACGCGAGCCCCCGGCTGCGTTCGACCGCAAAGCCGCTTCTGGAGGTGCTCGCGGGCATCCCGACGATCGTCTACGGCTTCTTCGCACTCGTGACGGTCGGTCCATTCCTGCGCGATATCTCGACGCAACTGAACGGCCTTATTACTGGCAACTACCAGAACTTCATCCAAGCGCAGAGCGTCGTCACCGCCGGCATCGTCATGGGCATTATGCTCATTCCATTCGTGTCGTCGTTGTCCGATGATATCATCACCCAGGTGCCGCGTGCGCTGCGCGACGGTTCGCTCGGCCTCGGCGCGACGCGCTCGGAGACGGTTAAGAAGGTCATTCTGCCCGCAGCATTGCCCGGCATCGTTGGCGCGCTGTTGCTGACCGCGTCGCGCGCGGTCGGCGAGACGATGATCGTCGTGCTTGCCGCCGGCGTTGCGGCGCGCATGCAACTGAATCCCTTCGAGCCGATGACGACGGTGACCGTCAAGATCGTGCATCAGTTGACGGGTGACCTCGAGTTCACGTCGCCACAGACGCTCGTTGCCTTCGCGCTCGGCATCACGCTCTTCGTCATCACGCTCTGCCTCAACATCTACGCGCTCTACATCGTGCGCAAATATCGGGAACAGTACGAATGACCGAGATTGCCTCCCCGACGGTAAAGGTCTCCACCCGTCCTGCCGAAAGCCGCCGCGATATCGGCATCAAGCGCCGCTACGCCGCAGAGCGCCGCTTCCGCTTCTACGGCATCATCGCCATCGTCATCGGCCTGTTCTTCCTTGCGGTCCTGCTCTGGAGCGTTGTTTCGAAAGGCTATACCGCCTTCCTGCAGACGACGATCACGCTGCCGATCGAGTTCTCCGAAAAGGTCATCGATCCGAAGAACGAGCGGGCGACCGATCCGAAGCAACTGATGTCGGCCAACTATCCGCTGCTCGTCCGCGAGGCGTTGGTAAAGCAGCTCGGCCTCGATCCGAAGGAGCGGCCGCTGGTCAAGCAGGCGACCGACATGGTTTCCGCCAGCGCTCGGACGCAACTGCGCGATATCGTCGTCGCCGATCCGTCAGTCATCGGCAAGACGATCCCCGTAACGCTGCTGGCCGAAGCGAACATCGACTCCGCCTTCAAGGGTCAAATCGACCTGAAGGTGGACGAGTCCAAGCGCAAGGTGAAGGACCAGCAGGTCGCCTGGATGAACCAGCTCGCCGATGCCGGCGCGCTCAAGAAGAGCTTCAACACCGGCATCTTCACCTTCGGCGCGTCGAGCCGTCCGGAAGCGGCGGGTGTCGGCGTCGCGCTCATCGGCTCGCTCTACATGATGCTGATCGTTCTGGTCCTTTCGCTGCCGATCGGCGTCGCCGCCTCGATCTATCTGGAAGAGTTCGCCCCGAAGAACCGGCTGACCGACCTCATCGAAGTCAACATCAACAATCTCGCGGCAGTACCCTCGATCGTCTACGGTCTCCTCGGCCTGGCCGTATTTATCAACTTCGCGGGCCTGCCGCGTTCAGCCGCGCTTATTGGTGGACTTGTGCTGACGCTGATGACACTGCCGACGATCATCATCGCGACGCGCGCGGCGTTGAAGGCCGTGCCTCCGTCGATCCGCGCCGCCGCGCTCGGCCTCGGCGCATCGAAGATGCAGACCATCTTCCATCACGTGCTGCCGCTCGCCATGCCTGGAATCCTGACCGGCACGATCATCGGTCTCGCGCATGCTCTCGGCGAAACGGCGCCGCTGCTCCTGATCGGTATGGTGGCATTCGTGGTCGACTATCCGGGCTCACCGCTGGAGCCCTCGACGGCGCTGCCGGTGCAAATCTACATGTGGGCGAACGAAGCGGAACGCGCTTTCGTGGAGCGCACGTCGGGAGCGATTATCATTCTTTTGATCTTCCTCGTCTTCATGAACCTGGGCGCAATTCTCTTGCGGCGTCGCTTTGAGCGTCGCTGGTAGTGGGGTAAGGACTATGAACATCATGTCGGAAGCTGCAGTCGAAAAGGCTCTGGACCAGAAAATGAACACGGTGCCCTACAAGATGATCGGCAAGGATGTGTCGGTCTATTACGGCGAGAAGCGCGCGCTCTTCGACGTCAACCTCAACATCCGCGAGAACACGGTGACGGCGCTGATCGGCCCCTCCGGTTGCGGCAAGTCGACCTTCCTGCGCACGCTCAACCGGATGAACGACACGATCGAGAACTGCCGTGTGAGCGGCAAGATCACGCTCGATGAGGACGACATCTACGATCCGTCGATCGACGTTGTTGAACTACGCGCCCGGGTCGGCATGGTGTTCCAGAAGCCGAACCCATTCCCGAAGTCGATCTACGACAACGTTTCGTACGGTCCGCGCATCCATGGCTTGGCGCGCACGAAGGCCGAACTCGACGAGACGGTCGAGACGAGCCTGCAGAAGGCTGGCCTCTGGAACGAGGTCAAGGACCGACTGCATGAGCCGGGCACCGGCCTTTCCGGCGGCCAGCAGCAGCGCCTCTGCATTGCCCGCGCCGTAGCTGTCAGCCCCGAAGTCATCCTGATGGACGAGCCCTGTTCGGCGCTCGATCCGATCGCGACCGCCAAGGTCGAGGAACTCATCCACGAGCTGCGCGCGAATTTCACGATCGTCATCGTGACGCACTCGATGCAGCAGGCGGCGCGCGTGTCGCAGCGCACGGCCATGTTCCACCTCGGCAACCTCGTCGAGGAGAACGACACCGACAAGATGTTCACCAATCCGGATGACCAGCGCACCCAGGACTACATCATGGGCCGCTTCGGCTGATCGGCCGAAAATCCCCCGTGAAGAGCGCGCGCCCTTGAGGAACCGAAAATGTCTCACCCCCACATAATGACCGCCTTCGACGAAGAGCTGAAATATCTGACGCGCCGGATCTCCGAGATGGGAGGACTTGCCGAGCAGATGGTCGCGGACTCGGTCCGGGCACTGGTCAATTCGGACCTCGCCTTGGCCCAGAAGGTGATTTCCGATGATGCCATTCTGGACGATGCCGAACGGCAGATCGGGGAAAAGGCGATCGTCACGATCGCCAAGCGCCAGCCTATGGCCTCGGACCTCCGCGAGATCATGGGATCGATCCGTATCGCCGCGGATCTCGAGCGCGTCGGCGATCTCGGCAAGAATACCGCCAAGCGCGTGATTGCCGTCGCCGGCTCCGGAATCCCCCGCAAGCTCGCGCGCGGCCTCGAGCATCTGGCCGAGCTTGCTCTCGTGCAGCTCAAGGAAGTGCTCGACGTCTATGCCTCGCGCTCTCCGGAAAAGGCAAACAGCATCCGCGAGCGTGACGAGGAGATCGACGCGATCTACACCTCGCTCTTTCGCGAGTTGCTCACCTACATGATGGAAGATCCGCGCAACATCACGCCCTGCACGCATCTCCTCTTCTGCGCCAAGAACATCGAGCGGATCGGCGATCATGCGACCAACATCGCCGAGACGATCTACTACATGGCGACAGGCGCCCAGCCCGCGGGCGAACGGCCGAAGGACGACACGACGTCGACATTGGGTTCCGTGACGGACTGAGGTCGCCCGGCGTCCCGTTGGTGCGCCAAATCTTTTCCGGCCGCGTTGGTTCGCGGTCTACTGCGTGTTCCCTTAAGTCGTAGCCGATTTAGGGACAAAAACATGCAGCAACTCGAGGTGCTGCAGCCTCCTTGTGCGTCTGAAAAGACGCACGGCGCTGTAGGCTGTGTCGCGGCGGCGTGATCGCGGTCGCGCGTAGGAAGGAGTCGTACTGAATGTTGCCGAAGATTGCAGTAGTCGAGGACGAGGAAGCGCTGAGCGTACTCCTGCGTTACAATCTCGAGGCCGAAGGCTTCGAAGTCGATACGATCCTTCGCGGCGACGAGGCAGAGATTCGCCTGCAGGAGCGCCTGCCCGATCTTCTCATTCTGGATTGGATGCTGCCCGGGGTTTCCGGCATCGAACTCTGCCGCAGGCTCCGCCAGCGGCCCGAGACGGAACGTCTGCCGATCATCATGCTGACGGCGCGTGGCGAGGAGAGCGAACGCGTGCGGGGTCTTGCGACCGGTGCCGACGACTATGTCGTCAAGCCGTTCTCGACGCCGGAACTGATGGCGCGCGTGAAGGCTATGCTCCGGCGCGCCAAGCCCGAGGTCCTGTCCACGCTCCTGCGCTGCGGCGACATCGAGCTCGACCGCGAGACGCACCGCGTCCATCGCCGCAGCCGGGAAGTCCGGCTCGGGCCGACGGAGTTCCGTCTCCTGGAGTTCCTCATGTCCTCGCCGGGACGCGTCTTCTCCCGCTCGCAGTTGTTGGACGGCGTGTGGGGGCACGACATCTATGTCGACGAGCGGACCGTGGACGTGCATGTGGGCCGCCTGCGCAAGGCCTTGAACTTCTCGAACATGCCCGACGTCATCCGTACGGTGCGCGGCGCCGGCTATTCGCTGGAGGGCTGAGGCCGGGTGCGAGCGGCCTTCCTGTGCCGCCCGCGTATTTTCAGTTGCAGCGACGAAAAAAGGGGCCGTACGGCCCCTTTTTTTCCTTGTCAAAGACTTAGCGCAGGCGACGGCGCTCCGCCGAGGGCTGGTAAGCGAGCCGCGCATGATAGCTGCAATAGGGAGACGACTCCGGAGAATCGTTTCCGCAAAAGTGGAATTCTTCCTTCAGCGGATCGCCGATCGGCCACTTGCAGGTGCGTTCCGTGAGCTGGGTGAGTTCCAGGCGACGCGACATTGGGACGACGATGTTCGCCTCGAGCTCAAAATCCTGCTCGACTGCCAGTTCGAGCGCATTGTCTTCCTTGAGGGCGGTCGCGCCGGACGTGCGGGGAACGGTCCGAGTGACGGCGCGCGCAGCGTAATTCGGCGCACGGGGCGCCGAGGTCGTCCGTTTCGGGCGGGCGGCCGCCGTCGTTCCTCCGGCCTTGGCGCGCCCGGGCAGGCTCAGCCGGTGGACCTTGCCGATGACGGCGTTGCGACTGACGCCGCCCAACTGCGCCGCGATCTGGCTGGCGCTCAAGCCCTCGGACCACAGCTTCTTCAGTTTCTCCACCCGCTCGTCAGTCCAGTTCATCTCTGCACTCTCCGTTCTCGGCGTTGGGATGGCAGAATCCATCACCGCTCTCCGGAAAAATCCCGAAGATACAACGCGATAACACTGTTGGTGACTAGGTCCGCCGCATGCGTCTAGTAATTGAATATTAACCTACCGGTAGGGTGACTCCGTGGCAAGAGTCGCCGGAATCGCGCCGAATCGATTTTGCGGTTTTCCCCAACTTGCTGTCGGGGCGTTGCATTTTTGCAAGCCCCGGAGCGCGATTTTTTCGCCCTCGGAATCCGCGCCCGCACGGCGCCCTGCAAGCCTTGGTTTTGTTGACATTGCGGCGCGAAATAGGAATAGTGCCTCCGCCGCCGCAAGGCGGCATTTTTGATTTTTGTCGGACCTGACAAAGCCGATGCCCGAAGACGAAGGAGACGTTCACCATGGCCGCAACAACGCCGCTTTACGACACCTACCTGCGTGCGCCGTTGCGTTTCGAGCGAGGTGAGGGCGTCTGGCTGATCGCGGAAGACGGCACGCGCTATCTCGACTTCGCCGCCGGCGTCGCCGTGAATTCGCTGGGTCACGCCCATCCGCATCTCGTGGAGGCCCTGAAGGCGCAGGCCGAGAAGGTGTGGCATCTTTCCAATCTTTACGAGGTTCCCGGACAGGAGAGCCTTGCACGGCGGTTGACCCAGGTGACCTTCGCCGACCGGGTGTTCTTCACCAACTCAGGCGCGGAAGCGCTCGAGTGCGCGATCAAGACGGCACGGCGCTATCATTTCGCCAAAGGCCACCCGGAAAGGTTCCATATCATCACCTTCGAAGGCGCTTTCCATGGCCGCACCATCGCGACGATCGCCGCCGGCGGCCAGCAGAAATACATCGAAGGCTTCGGGCCGAAGGCGCCCGGCTTCTACCAGGTTCCCTTCGGCGATGTCGCCGCGGTCAAGAATGCGATCAACGACGAGACCGCGGCGATCCTGATCGAGCCGATCCAGGGCGAGGGCGGCATTCGCCTAGCGCCGAAGGAGTTTCTCCAGGAACTGCGCGCGCTCTGCGATGAATTCGGCCTGCTTCTGATCCTCGACGAAGTGCAATCCGGGGTCGGCCGCACCGGCAAGCTCTTCTCCCACGAATGGGCGGGGATCACGCCGGACATCATGGCTGTCGCCAAGGGTATTGGCGGCGGCTTTCCGCTCGGCGCCTGCCTGGCGACGGATGCTGCCGCCGCCGGCATGATTGCGGGCACGCACGGCTCCACCTACGGGGGTAACCCGTTGGCGATGGCGGTCGGCAACGCTGTGCTCGACGTGATCCTCGCCGAGGGCTTCCTTGAGCACGTGCGCGATGTGGCGCTCGTCTTCCGCCAGGGGCTCGCCTCGCTCAAGGATCGTTTCCCGGACGTGATCGACGAGATCCGTGGCGACGGGCTGATGCTCGGCATCAAGGCGAAGGTGCCCTCCGCCGACTTCCTGAAGGCGATCCGCGCCGAGAAACTGCTCGCCGTCCCCGCCGGCGAGAATGTGCTGCGCCTGTTGCCGCCATTGATCACCACCGCGGCTGAGGCGCGCGAGGGGCTGGCGCGGCTCGAACGTGCGGCGGAAGCGGTCCGGGCAGGCAGCGGTAACGCCGCGGCCTGAGATTGGGCTCTGATTGAACCAGGCGCGCAAGCGTGATCGACTACCGGTTTCTACGATAGGAAATGCAGCACGATGACCAGACACTTTCTCGATCTCTCGGCCATGGCGGCCGCCGACCTTAGGACGATCATCGACGATGCGCGCGTCCGAAAGTCGGCGACCAAGGCCGGAACGGCCGAGAAACCGCTTGCCGGCAAGATGCTCGCGATGATCTTCGAAAAGCCATCCACCCGCACCCGCGTCTCCTTCGATGTCGGCATGCGCCAGCTCGGCGGCGAGACGCTGTTCCTCTCCGGCACCGAAATGCAGCTCGGGCGGGCCGAGACGATCGGCGATACGGCGAAGGTTTTGTCGCGCTATGTCGATGCGATCATGATACGGACCACAAAACATCGCCGGCTTCTGGAAATGGCCGAGCACGCGACGGTGCCGGTCATCAACGGCCTCACCGACGACACGCATCCCTGCCAGATCATGGCCGACATCATGACCTTCGAGGAGCATCGCGGACCGGTCAAGGGCAAGACGATCGCCTGGACGGGCGACGGCAACAACGTGCTGCACTCTCTGATCGAAGGCTCGGCGCGCTTCGGCTACCGCATGAACATGGCCGTGCCGCTCGGATCCGAGCCGCAGGACAAGTTTCTGAACTGGGCACGCAACAATGGCGGCGAAATCCTGCTCTGCCATGAGCCGGAACAGGCCGTCGCCGGCGCCCATTGCGTCGTCACCGATACCTGGGTGTCGATGAATCAGGAGCACCGCGCCCGCGGACACAACGTCTTCCAGCCCTATCAGGTCAATGAAGCGCTGATGAAGCATGCCGCGCCCGACGCGCTGTTCATGCATTGCCTGCCGGCGCACCGCGGCGAGGAGGTTACCGACGAGGTCATCGACGGTCCGCAGTCGGTCGTCTTCGATGCGGCGGAGAACCGGATGCACGCGCAGAAATCGATCCTTGCCTGGTGCCTCGGCGTGGTCTGACGACCGCCGGTGCGAGCGATCCGGTCGGAGGGAACTCTTGAATTCGGCGTTGGACGACACAAATTAGGCGGCGACGGCTGATGCACGTCGCCTAACTGTGCAGCCGGGGCGATTTCCGCTCCTGCCGCGCTCCTCGACCATCATCTGCGGCGCCTGGAGGCGAAGCAACGCACATTGCTGCTGGACAAATGCGTTCGCGGCGGGATCAAATGCAATTGCGGGTGGTTATAGCGGGGGCGCACTGGCGTGACGCGCAAAGGTCGCTGTAGCCCTTTGAATCGCTGCATGTTTTTGCCTTAAATCGGCTACGATTTAAGAAACATGCAGTAGAACGGGACAGGTCGGTTTTCCGCCTGCAGCCGTTTATCATCTGATTGGTAAGATCACGATTTAGGATTGGATCAACCCGGAGAGGATGATCCAGGCAAGGAGTAAGCGATGACAGAGACTGGGCCGGGCCTTGGCGAGTTCGATTTTGCCGGTGACGACCATGTCGTGCCCTTCCAGGTCGAAGGGCTCGACGTGCGCGGCCGTGCGGTCCAGCTCGGCCCGATGCTCGACGCCATCCTCGAACGCCACAATTATCCGCTTCCAGTGGCACGGCTCGTCGCCGAGACGGTGGTGCTGACTGTGTTGCTGGGAACGTCGCTGAAATTCGAAGGCAAGCTGATCGTCCAAACCCAGGGGGACGGCCCGGTCGATCTCGTGGTGGCGGATTTTTCGACGCCGGACCGGGTCCGTGCCTATGCCCGCTACGACGAAGAGGCACTGGCCGCCGCCGAGAAGGGCGGGCGCACGCAGCCCCATGAGCTGTTGGGCAATGGCGTTCTCGCCTTCACAATCGATCAGGGCGCGCACACGCAGCGCTACCAGGGCATCGTCGCGCTGGACGGCGCGACGCTCGAGGAGATCGCGGGTGTTTACTTCCGCCAGTCGGAGCAGATTCCGACGAAGGTACGCCTTGCCGTTGCGGAACTTCTCGACCGGGACGAGGACGGCAAGCCGCGGCATCGCTGGCGCGCCGGCGGCATGGTCGCACAGTTCCTGCCCGATGCTCCCCATCGCATGCGGCAGCCGGATCTGCCGGGCGGGGACGGCGACGAAGGCGACAGCGAGGGCCTCTTCGAAGAGGACGATCTCTGGGCGGAAGCCAAGGTGATGGTCGAGACGATCGACACCGATGAACTCACCGACCCGATGGTCGGAACCGAACGCTTGCTGTACCGGCTGTTCCACGAACGGGGCGTGCGCGTCTATCAGCCCCAAGCGGTCTATGATCGCTGCAGTTGCTCACGCGAGAAGATCCGCAAAGTCCTGGAAGGACTAAGCGACGAGGACATCGAGGGCAGCATCGAGGATGGCCTGATCAAGGTTACCTGCGAATTCTGCTCGACCACTTATCGCTTCGAGGCAAGCGAGGTGCGGTCGCAATGAGGCGCGCTGGTCGCGCCTTACCGCGGAATGAGCCTATTTTGTGCATGTCGTTGTCCCAAAACCGCTGCACGCCTTTGGGCAGACATGCATTAATTGAGGGTGCGGACAAGGCCCGGTGAATCGAGCGAGAAGGCGGGGATGGCCACGTTGAAGGTCTCCCCGTCCTCGGCCTCCATGCTGTAGTGGCCGAACATCACGCCGGATGGCGTATCCAAGGGGCAACCGGAGGAATATTCGTAGGTGTCGCCGGGATTCAGCAGCGGCTGTTCGCCAATTACGCCCGGGCCGCTCACCTCGTCCACCTGCCCGTTCTCATCGGTGATGTGCCAATAGCGGGTCATCAGCCGAACCGCCATCTCGGAATGGTTCGATATGACGATGCGGTAACCCCAGACATAGCGACTATCGTCGGGATCCGACTGTTCTTCCAGGTAGTACGGCTCGACCGTCACTTCGATGTCGCGTGTCAGTGCGCGGTACATGTGCAACACCCTGTTCCAAATTTGTACCGGTATTCTACAGCAATATGGTTTCGTCAAGAATAACGGCAAGATTACGCGAGTGGCGTTCAATTTTGGCTGGGGGCCGGTGACATGTTTGACGGCGCGGTGCGCAAGCGTCTCGATCCGATACTGAACAGGATCGGTGCAGCACTTGCGGAGCGCGGCGCAAGCGCTGACGCCATCACGATTCTGGGTTTCGTCCTCGGCCTTGCGGCCGCCGTCCTCATTGCCGAGCGGGTCTATTCCTGGGCGGTCGTTCTGATCCTCGTCAGCCGGCTCTGCGACGGCCTTGACGGCGCGGTTGCGCGCGCGAGCGGCAAGACGGACTTCGGCGGCTTTCTCGACATCGTGCTCGACTTCGCCTTCTACGGCGCCATTCCACTCGCCTTCATCGTCGCCGATCCGGAGGCCAATGGCCTTGCCGGCGGGCTGCTGCTCTTCGCCTTTTACGTCAACGGCGCGAGCTTTCTCGCCTATGCCGTCATGGCCGAGAAGCGTGTAATGACGACCGATGTGCGTGGTGCGAAGTCGCTCTATTTCACCACCGGGCTTGCCGAGGCGACCGAAACCATCGCCGTCTTCCTGGCCTCGTGCGTCTTTCCCGGCTGGTTCCCGGCGCTGGCTTCGATCTTCGCCATCATCTGCCTCTATACGGCCCTGTCGCGGATCGTCCTGGCGCGCCTCACCTTCCGCAATCCAAAATAAGAACGCCCGCTGCGGAACAGCGGGCGAGTTCGACGTCCTGATGCGTGCCGCCGATCAGGCCCTCACGTTCTTCAGTGCCCGCGCGAAGTCCTCGACGAGGTCTTCGCTGTCCTCGATCCCGGCCGAGAAGCGAACCGTTCCAGCGGAAATGCCGAGTTCTGCGCGGGCCTCGTCGGTCAGATTCTTGTGCGTCGTCGTCGCCGGATGCGTAATGAGGCTCTTGGAATCGCCGAGATTGTTGGAGATACGCACGATTTCGAGCGCGTTCTGCAGGGCGAAGGCCGCTTCCTTGCCGCCCTTGAGCTCGAAGGCGACGAGCGTCGAGCCGCCGCTCATCTGTTTCGCTATGATCTCGGCCTGCGGATGGTCCTTGCGCCCCGGATAGATGACGCGGGCGACCTGCGGCTGTTCGGCGAGGAAATCGGCGACGCGGCGGGCGCTTTCGGTCTGCTGCTTGACGCGCAGCGGCAGCGTCTCGATGCCTTTGAGCAGCGTCCAGGCGTTGAACGGCGACATGGCAGGGCCGGTGTGTCGGAAGTAGTCGTGAAGGTTCTCGTCGATCCACTCTTTGTCGGAAAGCACCACGCCGCCGAGGCAACGGCCCTGGCCGTCGATATGCTTCGTGGCCGAATACACGACCACATGAGCGCCGAGCTCGAGCGGCTTTTGGAAGAGGGGGGTGGCGAAGACGTTATCGACCACCAGCTTGGCGCCGATCTGGTCGGCGAGCCTGGCGACGCCGGCGATGTCGATGACTTCCAGCGTCGGGTTGGTCGGGCTTTCGAGGAAGAAGACCTTGGTGTTCGGACGCACCGCCTCTTCCCAATTGGCGAGGTCGCGGCCGTCGACCAGCGTGCATTCGACGCCGTATTTCGGCGCGAGCGTTTCGACGACCCAGCGGCAGGAGCCGAAGAGCGCGCGGGCGGCAACGATGTGGTCGCCGGCCTTCACCTGGCACAGGATCGCCGCAGACACGGCGGCCATGCCGGAAGCGGTGGCGCGTGCATCTTCCGCGCCCTCGAGCATGCACATGCGCTTCTCGAACATGTCGTTGGTCGGGCTGCCGTAACGCGCATAAATGAAGCCGTCGGTCTCGCCCTTGAAGCGGGCCTCGGCCGCTTCGGAACTGTCGTATACGAAGCCTTGCGTCAGGAAGATCGCTTCGGAGGTCTCTCCGTATTGTGAACGGAGAGTGCCGCCATGGACGAGTTGGGTTGCCGGGCGCCAGTTCTTGCTCATGCGACGATCACTTTCAAAACAAAAAAACCGGCCGCGAAACGACCGGTTTGACACCCGGCCTTTTTAGCTACTTGTTTAACGTGGCTGCAAGCCGACCGGCCAAATCACCACGGGATAAAGCTCCAATACTGCCTAGCCGTGCTTGCGTCAATTCCCGGAGTTTGGTTTTGTCTGGCAACTGAGAATGAGGATCGGAATGGGCCGCGAAACAGGGATTTTGGCCGACCGCGCGATCGCCGCGCTGTTTGCCTCGGGACGCTTGAAAAGCGAGAGGCCGCTGGACGACGACCAGATCCAGCCGGCGAGTCTCGATCTTCGCCTCGGATCCAAGGCGTTCCGCGTGCGCGCAAGCTTCATGCCTGGCCCCGCTCACCTCGTTGCGGACAAGCTCGACCGCCTGAAACTGCACGTCATCGATCTTCATGACGGCGCGGTGCTCGAAACCGGCTGTGTCTACATCGTGCCGCTTATGGAGAGCCTTGCACTGCCGCAGAACATGTCGGCTTCCGCCAATCCGAAGAGCTCGACCGGCCGCCTCGACATTTTCACGCGCATCATTACCGACAGGGCTCAGGAGTTCGACAAGATTCCCGCGGGCTATAGCGGGCCTCTTTACCTTGAAATCAGCCCGCGGACGTTCCCGATCGTGGTGCGGCGCGGTTCGCGCCTGTCTCAGATCCGTTTCCGCGTCGGCCACGCGGTGTTGTCCGAGCAGGAACTGCTGGGGCTGCACGAAAGCGACGTGCTCGTCGCGAGCGAAAGACCGAACGTCACCGGCGGCGGCATCGCGCTCTCGATCGACCTCAAGGGCACCGGGCCGGATGGGCTCATCGGCTATCGCGGCAAGCATCACACGTCAGTGGTCGATGTCGACAAGAAGGCGGAGCATCCGGTTTTCGACTTCTGGGAGCCGCTCTATAGCCGCGGCCGCGAAGATCTGATCCTCGATCCCGACGAGTTCTACATCCTCGTCTCCCGCGAGGCGGTGCATGTGCCCCCGCTCTATGCCGCAGAAATGACGCCCTTCGATCCTCTGGTCGGTGAATTTCGCGTCCACTATGCCGGCTTCTTCGATCCCGGTTTCGGTCACGCATCGGCCGGCGGCAGCGGCAGCCGTGCCGTGCTGGAGGTGCGCAGCCACGAGGTGCCGTTCATCCTGGAGCATGGCCAGATCGTCGGCCGCCTCGTCTATGAACATATGATGGAGCGGCCGGACGGGCTCTACGGCCTCGATCTCGGCTCCAACTATCAGGCCCAGGGCCTGAAGCTCTCAAAGCATTTTCGCGCCGAGTGAGCCGAGAGCAATTCCAGGAAAAGTGTGTGGCGGTTTTCCGTCCGGAATTGCGTCGTTTCAAAAGAGTTGGATCATCTCATTGCTTCATTGAAACAATGAAATGATCTAGACGCTTGACAGATCGCGGCCGTTGAGGAAATTTCCGCTTCTGTTGCGGGTGTAGTTCAGTGGTAGAACGCCAGCTTCCCAAGCTTGATGTCGTCGGTTCGATCCCGATCACCCGCTCCACTTTCTCTCTTCTCCCGATCGAGAATGATACAGCCCGTTTTGATAGCGGCCCTGTAGCCAGCATCGAGACATCTCGCTAATCTCCGCGAAAAGCCAATCGAATCCGCGTCTTCCTTCCCGCGGTTTTAAGAAAACGGATCGCAATGACGGGCGCTCTTTCTCGACGAATTCGCTGGATACTCGCTCTGTCGGCCGTGCTCGCCGCGGGACCGGCTCTCTCTCAGCCGAAAGAACTGCCCCGACTGTTCGATGCCCGGGAGCGGATTGCCAGGCCCGACCTGACGGGGCTCGCCCGGCTGCGCTTCCTGACCACGGTCGATTTCCCGCCCTTCAACTTCATCGACCAGTCGGGCAAACTTTCAGGCTTCCATGTCGACCTCGCCCGCGAGATATGCCGCGAGCTCGAGATCCAAGCCAAATGTCAGATTCAGGCGGTGACCTATGCGGAGCTCATGCCGGCGCTCGATGAAGGGCAGGGCGATGCGATCGCCGCGGGCATCGCGGTTACCGCGGAACTCAGGCAGCGCTTCGCCTTCTCCCGACCCTTCATGCAACTGCCCGCCCGTTTTGTCGTCAACACCAAGGCCGCGGGCAGCGTAGCAAACCCTGCCGATCTGGAGAAAAAGCCCGTCGGCGTCGTGTCCGGCACGACCCACGAGGCCATGCTGAAAGCCTTCTTCCCCAAGCTCGAAGCCAAGCCGTTCCCCGACCGCAACGCGCTCATGTCGGCCTTGCGGGAGGGGAGCATTGCGGCAGCCTTTTCCGACGGCATGCAGCTTTCCTTCTGGGTCTCGGGCGGCGTCGCCGCGGGATGCTGCGTTCTCGTGGACGGCGCCTATTTCTCGCACCGTTTTCTCGGCGAGGGGCTCACCATCATGAACCGCAACACCGAGCCCGCCTTGACTCAGGCGATCGACCACGCCCTGCTGGCGCTCTCCCGCAGCGGCAGGCTCGAGGAGATCTATCTGCGCTATTTCCCGAATGGGATCTATTGAGCGGCCCAATCAGCATTTGCCTCTCATCCGCCCTGCCGCCACCCTTCCCCGCAGGCGGCGAGAACGACTGTTCTTGAAGGCTAACCCCGCCGGAACGGCAGCATCAGCGACCACAGGAGCTTCGTCGGCTCGCTGCGTCCAAAGGCCTTGAGCCCCGTTTCGATTGCATCGTCACCGCTTGCCGGGTGGGCGACATAGGTGGAGAAGAGCCGATCCCAGAGGGAAAGGTTGAAGCCGTAATTCGAGTCGGTCTCGCGCTGTTCGACCGAGTGATGGATGCGGTGCATGTCGGGGGTGACGATCAGCTGCCGCACTATCCTGTCGGCGTTCCGCGGCAGCCGCAGATTGGCATGATTGAACATCGCCCCGGCATTGAGGGAGATTTCGAACAGGAGCACGGCGAGAGCAGGTGCGCCGAGGACGATGATGACGGTGCTCTTCCAAACCATCGACAGCAGAATTTCGAACGGGTGAAAGCGCAGCGCCGTCGTCACGTCGACGCCCGGGTCGGCGTGATGGACGCGGTGGATGCGCCACAGTATGGGCACTTTGTGCAACACCACATGTTCGAGCCAGACCGCGAAGTCGAGCGCGAGGAAGGCGATGAGACCGGCAATTGCCGGTGCCACGCCGAGGGCGGGGAGCACGCCGTATCCGCGTTGCTCGGCCCACAGCGCAACGCCTGCGGCGGCGGCCGGGAAGAGGATGCGCAAGAGGAGTGACGAGAGGACGAGAATCGACAGGTTCGTGACCCAGCGGCGCGCTTTCAAGGCACGCGCGAGTTCGGGCCGCTCGAGCCGCGGATGAAGAAGCTCGAGCACTGCGAGCGCAGCGAAGGCGGCGGCAAAGGCAGCGAGCCGCCAGACCGGTTCCGCGATCCCGAAAAACAGCATGCCTCGGTCCTCGGCTGGACTATCGTTCGACCATATGGCGTCCGGCGCGGGCGGGCAAAGACACGTTGCCGTGACGGCGGGTTTCGGCGTCTTCCTCGCACCGGAAGGTACGGACGAGAGTCTGCAAACGCTCTCTCCTTTGCCTACCTGCGGAAACGTGCGATGGCGCCGCGCTCGATCGCAGCACAGGTCAGCTTGTCGAGGCCGAGCCGGTCGCGCAGCAACTGCAAAAGCCGGATTTCCTCGGTTCGGATGCGCTGGTCGGCGGCGGCGATCTCGACGGCAAGCGCGTAAGCCGTTTCGTAGAGTCGCTGCGGCAACGCCTCTCGCACCATTTCGAGGACGACGTCGAGGCCCTCCGGGGCGGCGAGCTGTGCCGCGCATTCACGCCCGATGTGGATCAGATGGTCCTCATCGAACTCCTCGAAGGCCGGCAGAAACCGGACGAGCACGCCGATCCGCGCGAATTCGTCGTCGGTCATGTTGCGGTCGACGGCCGACATCATGACCATGACATGGACAAGAGCTTCGTGCTGGCTGAGGCTGGCGGACATCTGACCTCTCTAAAATGGTGGCGAACAGTTAGGGAATCCGCCAAGGGCTTACAAGTCCGGCGCGGCGTCGTCCAGGACTGCGCCAGCGGAGGGATCATCGACGGTGAGGTGTACGCGGCTCAAATCGCGCGGATCGTCACCGTGAAAGCCGAGTCTCGCTTTGCGCGCCGCTTCAGCCTTCGCTTCAAGGGCGCTGCCGGGCAGCGGCATCGCCCAGCCGTTGGCGACCAGCCATGCGGCAATGTCCTGGCCCCCGACGGAGCAGCGGGCCGTGACGGTCCCGCCGGACTCTTCTGGAGCGTCGCAGACAAGCGCCCGCGCTCTCAGAAAATTGCGAAACGCCGTGCGTGCGACCATGCCGCAGGGCCAGCTCTTGCCATTGCCGTCGCACATCTTTTCGGCGTTTTGCGGCTCGATATCCTTGATCTGCAACGTCTTGTCGTCGGACCGAACGAGTCCTGCGGCCAGCGCGACGGGCCGCCGGTAGACGGTCGTAGCGGGCTTTTCCTCTCCCGGCGGTTTCGAAAGCGGTGGCCGCGGCGCCACCCGCTCCAGCGGCTTCGCCACACCGTCCTCGGGCAGGGTGAATAGGCCGGGCTCTATCGGCCGCACCGCGACGCGCGAGCTCTTGCCGATCTCGGCGTCCGGCGCGGGGGCAGGGGAAGCCGCTTCGCTATCGGCGCCGCTGTCGCCACCCCCGACGGTGTCGGCGGGAGCCTCCTCCTGCAGCGGCGGTTCCTCGATTATTGCCGCCTCCGGCGTTTCGAGGACAAAGTCGGGCGTCGCTACGCTCTCGCCGTTGCGGATGGCATCGGCGCCGCTCATCAAGATGCCGGCGTACAGGGCAAGGGCGGCGAGCCCGCCCGCGGTGGTGATGAGCTGCTGCCGCATCGGAGGATTATCCTACTGGCTGGCCCAGATGATCCGGGCAATCCATTCCACGTCTTTCATCTCGAAATTGCGGTTGGGGTGGTCGGGGTTGAGCGACAGGAGCTCGATGCCGCGGGGCGTCTGCCGGGAGAGCACCTTAGCCATCACCTCGCCCTCGCGCGTCTTGACGACAACGCGATCGCCCCGGCGGACCTGCGCGCCCGGGTCGACGATCAGGACGTCGCCGTCGCGATAAAGCGGCAGCATGCTGTCGCCCTGAACCTCAATGGCGTAGACGCCGGCTTGGCGCTGCGGGGCGACCGGAAATTCGATCTCGTCCCAGCCATGGCCGACCGGAAAGCCGCCGTCGTCGAAGAACCCGCCGGCACCGGCCTGGGCGAAACCGATCAGCGGAATGCCCGGCGTCGGTCGGTTGGACTCTGCCGGTAAGCCGTTGCTGCCGCCGGCGCCGGGCTGCATCAGCGCCATGAACTGATCGATCGTGGCGCCGGTCGCCTCCAATATCTTCGAAATCGACTCGGTCGACGGCCAGCGGGCGCGGCCATCGGCGGATTGGCGCTTCGACTTGTTGAAGGAGGTGGGGTCGAGGCCGGCGCGGCGCGCAAGCCCCGACGGCGAGAGCCGATGACGCTCGGCCAACGCATCGATCGCGCGCCAGATGCTGTCATGTGAAAGCATATCGACCCCATCCCCGGAAAGGGAGACATATGCGGGCGGCGGAGGACCATTCCGCGTCTCGTCAAATCATACATAGATTAGCCAAGCGCCAGGCGAGCGTAAAGCATCGCGAGGAAAATAGTCCTTTTCCGCCGTGTACTCGCGGTTCATCGCGCGAGCCGTCAGGCCTTTGGTCAGGCGATTTGCCGTTCCTTCGCTTTGCGCGCCACGACCTCTTCATAGGCCGCCTGCAGGGTCTCGCGCACGGATGGGCCTTCGGGTGCTGCCGGCGCGGCACCCAGATGTTCGGTGCGCAGTTCGTCCATGAAGCGCTCCCAAAGGGGCGGACCGCCTTCCTCCATCAGTTGAGCGCGAATGCTGAGCTCTTCGCTGACCGGCAGATGGCGCCGGCCCCAGGCGCCGAGATGCGCCATGATCGGCACGAGCGCGATCGCCATCTCGGTCAGGCTATAGATCGCCTTTTGCTTGTGGCTCGGATCGTCGCGCTTCGTCAGCATGCCGATGTCCACCAGCGTCTTCAGCCGGTCGGCGAGGATGTTGGAGGAAATCCCCTCCTGCGAGCGCAGGAGCTCGCGGAAGTGCCGTTTGCCTCCGAAGATCATGTCGCGGAGGATCAGGAGGCTCCATTTGTCGCCGAAGACTTCGAGCGAGAGATTGATGGGGCAACCCGAGCGGTGGTCGTCAGTCATTCCGGTCTCTGAAGCGAGAGCGGGATGCGGGCACCATGCCCGCTTTCTGCGTCCCGCTGCAAAACTGCTTGCATTATTGCATCAGTGAGGTTAAGGTGCAACTGATTTTGAAATGCAACCAGTTTGGTTGCCGTCGAGGATGCCAAACGCGACGGAGGGTGTTCCGAATGGGGCCGCTCTATCAATCACCAAGGATGAGATTACGATGACCAAAGCATCCGTCGAGCACGCAAGCTTCACAATCGAACGCGTCTTCAAGGCATCACCCGCGCGGGTCTTTCAAGCCTTTGCCGATCCTGCCGCGCATGATCGCTGGTTCGTCAAGGCGGACAACTGGCCGGTGGCGGAATACAGCCACGACTTCCGCGTCGGCGGGCGCGACGGCAAGACCTTCTACTTTAACGAAACGGTCTATCTCGACATCGTCGAGAACCGGCGGATTATCTCCGCCTATACGATGGCGAAGGACGACCGGCGGATTTCCGCCTCGATCGCCACGGTCGACCTCATTCCGGAAGGCGCCGGCACGCGCGTCGTCTTCGCCGAACAGGCGGCCTTTTTGGACGGCCTCGACAAGGTCGAATATCGCCGCGACGGCTGGGAGCAGTTGATCGGCGCTCTCGCCGCCGAACGAAAGTCCGGCGCGGCCTGAGGAGCGGCCGTCATCTCAAAGGAAAAGGCGGCGTCAGTTCTTGTGCAGCCGAAGCGGGCGCGTCTTCTCCCGACCGATCGTGCCCTTCGCCTCGAAGTCGAGCTGCACCGTCTTCGACCATCAGGATACGCCCGCCTCGTCTGGAAACAATTCCTGCGGCAGATGAGCGAAAATCCGCTCGCGGATTTCGGCGAGCGTCAAGCCAGGCACCTCCGACGGGATGACCGCGAGCAGGGCGGCCTTCATCGCCGCGTACTTGTCTGCATCGACCGAATAGGTCTTGCCCGGACGGATGACGTTCTCGACGGTAATCTTGCTGGACTTCGACATGATTCTTCCTCCGGTTTGCGTCCTAAGGACGATCGACGGAGGCGCGGCCCGACAAGGGCGAAAAAAAGGGCCGGCACCTCGCGGGCCGGCCCTCTTAACTTTCCCGGGTGCAGCGAGCGTCCTACGCCGCCTTCTGTGCCTCGCCGTAGGGGTCGAACCGTCCGTAGAAGGTCTCACCCTTCTCCGCCATCTCCTTCAGGAGCGGCGTCGGTTCGAAGTGGTCGCCATAATCCTTGGCGAGCGTCTCGCAGAGCTCGACGAAGACTTTGGCGCCCATGCCGTCGATATAGGAGAGCGTGCCGCCCGTGTAAGGTGCGAAGCCGAAGCCGAGGATCGAGCCGACGTCCGCCTCGCGCGGATCGGTGACGATGCCTTCCTCGATGGTGCGGGCGGCTTCCAGCGCGACCGTTGCGAGGAAGCGCCGCTTCAGCACCTCGACGTCGATCTTGTCGGCGTCCTTCTGCGGATAGAGTTCTTTGAGGCCCGGCCAGAGATATTTCTTGGCCGGCTTTGCCGGATATTCGTAGAAGCCCTTGCCGTTCTTGCGGCCGCGCCGGTCGAGTTCGTCGACCATCTTGTTGATCAGCGCCATGTGCTTCGGATCGACGGCCTTGTCGCCGAGATCGGCGACGGTCGCCTTGAGGATCTTCTGGCTGAGATCGATCGCCACCTCGTCGTTGAGCGACAGCGGCCCGACCGGCATGCCGGCCATCTTGGCGGCGTTCTCGATCATCGCCGGCGGCACGCCTTCGATCAGCATGTCGTAGGCTTCGTGGATGTAGCGGAAGACGCAGCGGTTGACGTAGAAGCCGCGCGTGTCGTTGACGACGATCGGCGTCTTCTTGATGGCAGCGACATAGTCGAGCGCCGTCGCGAGCGCGCGGTCGCCCGTCTCCTTGCCGAGGATCACTTCCGTCAGCATCATCTTCTCCACCGGCGAGAAGAAGTGGATGCCGATGAACTGCTCCGGCCGTTTCGAGTTCTTCGCAAGCCCGGTGATCGGCAGCGTCGACGTATTCGAGGCGAAGATCGCATCTTCGGCGATCACCGCTTCCACCTTCTCGATCACGTCCTTCTTCACCTGCCGGTCCTCGAAAACCGCCTCGACGACGAGTCCGGCGTCCTTGAGATCACCGTAATCGCCCGAAGGCGTGATGCGGGAAAGCAGCGCCTCGCCTTCTTCCTTCGTCAGACGGCCCTTGCCGATCGAATCCTTGACCAACCCTTCCGAATGCGCCTTGCCCTTCTCGGCCGCTTCCATATCGCGGTCGATGAGGGTGACTGGAATGCCGGCTGCGGCCGTCACATAGGCGATCGACGCGCCCATAAAACCGGCGCCGACGACGCCGACCTTTTTGAGCTCCGTCTTCGGCACGCCGGCTGGCCGACGGGCACCCTTGCCGAGTTCCTGCATCGAGATGAACAGCGACCGGATCATCGAGAAGGCTTCGGTCGTCTGCAGGATCTCGGTGAAATAGCGCTGCTCGATCTTGAGCGCCGTATCGAACGGCACCTGCAGGCCCTCATACACGCATTTCAGGATCGCAATGGCGCCCGGATAGTTGCCATAGGTCTCGCGGCGCAGAATGGCGGAGGCGGCCGGCCAGAGCTGCGCCGAAGCCGGCGTCCAGATCCCACCGCCCGGAAGCTTGAAGCCCTTCTCGTCCCAGGGCTGCACTGGCTTCAGGCCATTCTTGATCATCGCCTTGGCCGCCTCGATCAGCTTGTCCGGATCGGCAACCTCGTGCAGGAGGCCCATGGCCTTGGCGCGCGCCGCCGTCAGCGATGAACCGGTCGTCATCATCTGCAGCGCGTCCTGCGTATTGGTGAGTCGCGGCACGCGTTGGGTGCCGCCGGCGCCCGGGAAGATGCCGACCTTGACCTCGGGGAGCGCGATCTTCACCGATTTCGCATTGGAGGCGACGCGGCCATGGCAGGCGAGCGATAGTTCGAAGGCACCGCCCATGCAGGTGCCGTTGATCGCCGAAACCCACGGCTTGCCGCAGGTTTCGAGCTTGCGAAAGAGCCCGCTCAGGCGGCCGACGAGGTCGAAGAGTTTCTTGGCGGCATTGTCCGGATCCTTCGACTTCTCTTCCGCCTGGAAGGCGAACATCGATTTGATCATCGAAAGGTCGGCGCCGCCAGAGAAGGACGATTTTCCGGATGTGATGACCACACCCTTGACGGCCGGATCGGCGGCCGTCTGATCGACGATCGCGTTGAGTTCCTCCATCACCTCCCGGGTGATGACGTTCATCGACCTGTCCGGCATGTCCCAGGTGACGAGGGCGATGCCGTCGGCGTCGGTTTCGATCTTGAAGTTCGTGTAAGACATATTCTCTCTCCCGGGGATCGATCAGACGCGTTCGATGATCGTGGCGGTGCCCATGCCGGCGCCGATGCACAGCGTCACCAGAGCGGTGTTCAAATCGCGACGCTCGAGCTCGTCGAGCACGGTGCCGAGGATCATCGCGCCGGTCGCGCCGAGCGGATGGCCCATGGCGATCGCGCCGCCATTGACGTTGATCTGGTCGTGCGGAATGTCGAACGCCTGCATGTAGCGAAGAACGACGGCGGCAAAAGCCTCGTTGAGCTCGAAAAGGTCGATGTCCGAAAGCTTCATGTCGGCGCGCTTCAGGAGCTTTTCGGTGACGTCGACGGGGCCGGTCAACATCAGCGCCGGATCGGATCCGATATTGGCGAAGGCGCGGATGCGCGCGCGCGGCTTCAGCCCCATGGCTTCGCCGCCGGACCTGGAGCCGAGCAGCACCGCAGCGGCGCCGTCGACTATGCCGGAGGAATTGCCGGCATGGTGAACATAGTTGACCCGCTCGATTTCCGGATGCGCCTGGATCGCGACGGCCTCGAAGCCGCCCATCTCGCCGGGCATCTGGAAGGAGGGATTGAGCGAAGCGAGCGCCTGCATGTCGGTCCCGGGGCGCATGTGCTCGTCGCGGTCGAGGATCGTCAGGCCGTTCTGGTCCTTGACCGGCATGACCGACTTCTCGAAATAGCCCTTCTCCCAGGCATTGGCTGCGCGCTTCTGACTTTCGACCGCGTAGGCATCGACGTCATCGCGGGAGAAGCCGTATTTCGTTGCGATCAGATCGGCGGAGACGCCCTGCGGCATGAAATAGGCTGGAAGGTTGACGGAAGGATCCATGAACCAGGCGCCGCCGGACATGCCGAGGCCGACGCGCGACATCGACTCCACGCCGCCGGCGATCACGATGTCGTCCGCTCCTTGCGCGATCTTGGCGGCGCCGAAATTGACGGCATCGAGGCCGGATGCGCAAAAGCGGGAAATCTGCATCCCCGGCGCGCGCGTGGAATAACCCGCTTCGAAGGCTGCCGCCTTCGGAATCACCGCGCCGGCATCCATGACCGGATCGACGCAGCCCATGATGATGTCGTCGACCGTCGATGTGTCGAGCCCGTTACGGTCGCGCACGGCCTCCAGCACCTTGGCGGCGAGGCGGACGGAGGGCACCTCGTGCAGCGCACCATCCTTCTTGCCACGGCCGCGCGGCGTGCGCACGTGGTCGTAAACGAAGACTTTCGTCATCTCTTGCTCTCCCTTTCGGCGGCACTCCCTTGGGCCGCGCAATTACCACATGGAGCGGAATTCAGGTGGAAGACCGCTCACATTCTCCATCCGGCTCCAGTCTGAAATCAGAAGGCCGCGGCGTCCAGCGCCATCAGCGTGTCGGCGCCTGTTTCGATGCGGGCCTTGCGCAGTGCCGTCTCCGGCATGATGCGTTCCATGAAGAACTTTGCTGTGATCAGCTTGTTCTTGAGATAGTCCGCGCGTGCGGTTTCGCCAGCGGCAAGCTTCTCTTCTGCCGTCTTGGCGATCTTCGCCCACATGTAGCCGAGCACGACGAGTCCGAAGAGGTGCATGTAGTCGGTCGAGCCGGCACCGGCATTGTCGGGTTTTGCCATAGCGTTCTGCATGAACCACATCGTGGCCGCCTGCAGGTCGTTCAGCCCCTTCTTCAGCGCCTTGGCATAGCCGGAAAGCCTCTCGTCGTTGCGGTTCTCCTCGCAGAAATCGCCGATCTCCTTGAACAGTGCCATGACGGCGCGGCCGCCGTTCAGCGCAAGCTTGCGGCCGACGAGATCCAGCGCCTGAATGCCGTTGGCGCCCTCGTAGATCATGGCGATGCGGGCGTCGCGCACATACTGGCTCATGCCATGCTCTTCGATATATCCGTGGCCGCCGAAGACCTGCTGCGCCATCACGGCATGTTCGAAGCCCTTGTCGGTCATGACCCCCTTGAGGATCGGCGTCATCAGGCCGAGGATGTCGTCAGCGGCCTGGCGCTCCGCTTCGTTGTCGGAACGGTGGGCGATATCGGATTTGAGGGCCGTCCAAAGCGTGAAGGCGCGGCCGCCCTCGTTGAAGGCCTTGATCGTCATTAGTGAGCGGCGCACGTCCGGATGGACGATGATCGGGTCCGCCTTCTGGTCGGGCGCCTTGGCGCCGGAAAGCGAGCGGCCCTGGAGGCGTTCGCGCGCGTAGTTGGCAGCGTTCTGATAGGCGACCTCGGCAATCGCCAGCCCCTGCATGCCGACGGCAAGGCGGGCTTCGTTCATCATCACGAACATGGCGCTGAGACCCTTGTTCTCCGCGCCGATAAGATAGCCGGTCGCCTCGTCATAGTTCATGACGCAGGTTGAGTTGCCGTGAATGCCCATCTTGTGTTCAATCGCTCCGCAGGAAACGCCGTTGCGCTCACCCGGTTCGCCGCTGTCAGTCAGCTTGAACTTCGGCACGATGAAGAGCGAGATACCCTTGACGCCTTCCGGTGCCCCTTCGATACGGGCGAGCACCAGATGGATGATGTTCTCGGCCATGTCGTGTTCACCGGCGGAGATGAAGATCTTCTGCCCGGAGATCTTGTAGGACCCGTCGCCGTTCGGCACGGCCTTGGTGCGAAGCAGGCCGAGATCGGTGCCGCAATGGGGCTCGGTCAGGTTCATGGTCCCGGTCCAGGTGCCTTCCACCATTTTCGGCAGGTAGGCGCGCTTCTGCTCCTCGGAGCCGTGCACGAGGATGGCGGCGATTGCTCCTTGCGTCAGGCCCGGATACATCATCAGCGACATGTTCGCGGCAGAGAAGAATTCGCCGACGGCGGTGTGAAGCGTGTAGGGCAGGCCCTGCCCTCCGAATTCCTCCGGCGCGGCGAGGCCCAGCCAGCCGCCCTCGCGATAGAGATCGTAGGCCTTCTTGAAGCCAGTCGGCGTGATGACCGAGCCGTCGTCGTGACGCGTGCAGCCTTCCTGATCGCCGGAAAGATTGATCGGGAAGAGCTCTTCCTCGGCGAGCCTGGCGGCCTCGCCGAGGATTGCCGCCACCATGTCCGGCGTTGCATCCGCAAAACCCGGCAGGTTGTGGTAGCGCTCGATGCCGAGCACGTCGTTGAGGATGAACAGGGTGTCGTCAACCGGAGCCTTGTAGATGGGCATTCTTTCCCTCGTCTTGATATCCCTTCGGGTCGCGCCGCGCGGCATCCCCGATTCCTGCCGTTTCGAGCGTACACCGACGCCCGCTGTCGCAATACCAAGACGACGCTACAAAATTTTGACGTTTGCGTAAACGTCAAAAACATCATCGCGAAAGTTTCACGAGCGCAATCGCCGGCGGCCGGAAATGCGATGCGAGCAGGCCCGGCCGGGCGAGAGAGGATAAATCGTTAAAAAATCAGAGTGATTAACGGCTTGTTTACCACGTTTAATGAATTGTGCGCTTTGAGATGGTCAAAGCCGCAACCCGTCCGGTCCTCGCATTGTTGTGGCTTTGCCCGCATCGGCTTTGCCGCCGAAGCGACGAGGGCTGGGGTCGTTCGCGGCGGCGTCGATGATGGTAGAAGACATAGGGCGAAGGGACATAGGGGCGAAGAGACAATGAGCGGATCACGATCCAACTCTCAGCGCACGGGCAACCCGTCCTTTGGCGACAGGCCGTCGCTCGATGCCCTGAACCGCACCATCGAGGGGCTCGAGGCCCGCATCGAAGGCCTTATGGGCAGCGTTAGCCGTGAGCCGCACCAGCCGGAGCGGCAGCGTCCGACGGCAAGCGACGCCGTTTCCGAAATTCTCCAGCGCCAGCGCGCCCTGAACGCCGCACGCGAGCGGCCGCTGCGCGAACGCATCCCGCCGCGAGAGGCCGATCGCCTTGCATCAAGCCGCCCCACGGACGAGGCACCGTACCAATCTGCTTATGCGGCAGCGCCTCCGCCGGCGCGGTCTTCGGGCGCGGCCGACATCGCCGAGGCACTGGTGGGTCTGAGGCAGGACCTGAAGCGTGACATCAGCGACGGGCTTTCCCGCGAGATGCATGCTCTTCGATCGGAAATCCGCGGCATCAAGGTCGAAGCCGCCCAGGACCGCCGCTTCGCCGAGGATGTCCGGGACGAGATCGAGCGCCTTGCCGCCGGCATCAAGGAGCTTGGGCGGCAGGCCTCGCCCTCCGAGGCCGATGCGCTGAGGACGGAGTTCGACGACTTGCGAGCCATGATCGACGGGCTCGCGCGCGAAGACAGCATGCGCCGCATGGAAAATCGTTGGAACGGCGTCGAGGACCGGTTGAACGCCTTCGACCAGAATCGCGATGACGAACTGCTCGCGCTCGCCTATCGCCTTGACGAGATCAAGTCGCAGATCAACGCCTTGAACAAAGGATCGGCAGTCGAGGTTTTGGAGAACAAGCTCGTCGCGGTCGCGCAGGCTATAGAGCTGCTCGGACGCCAGATCCAGCCGGACGACAGACGCTTTGCCTCGCAATTCGCCGATCTCGACGCTCGGCTCGACGAAATCAGCCGCGCTATCGCCGCCGGCAGCCGCAATGCGGCCGGGCTCGACACGTCCTTCATCAACCGCCTGGAGAATAGGCTCGGTGATCTGTCGCGCCACGTCGAGGCTCTTTCGCGCCCGAGCGATTCCGGCCTCGGGGCACGCATCGAGGCGTTGACGGCGCGCGTGGAGGATCTTGCCGGCGAAAGAGCGGCGGCCCGGCTCGAGGAGCGTCTCGATCAGCTTTCCGCATTGCTCGAACGCAGCCAGTGGAACGCGCAGCCAGATATTGCCGACCATCTCGCCGATATTTCCAGGAAGATCGAGATCCTCGGTGAAGGCAGCATCAACGACGCGCTGTCGGCGCGGCTCGACCATCTCGTCCGGCGCATCGACGAGCTCGACATGCACGTCGAGCCCTCGGCCTCGGATACGCGCTTCGGCCGTCTCGAAGACCGCCTTGCCGATATCGCGCAGCGGCTGGAGGAGACACACGCGGCGCCCTTCGACGACGGCGAGGCGCTGCGCAGCCTCGAAGCGCAGATCAGCAACCTTTCGACGCTGATCAGTCAGCCGCGGCATGACGGTAACGTGCCGGCGGACTTCGAAAACCGCATGACCGCGCTCGAAGATTATCTTGCGACCAGCGACGAATACATCATCGAGGCCGCCCGCCAGGCCGCCGAAGCGGTGATGGAGGCCTATGCGAGAAACGGTGCAGCGCAGATGTCGGCAGGCGCCGACATGGCGGCCATTTCGGCGCTTGCCGAAGACCTCAGGATCTTGGAGGAGCTCAGCCGCTCGAGCGACGAAAGAACCGCCCGGACCTTCGAGGCGCTGCATGAAACGCTGGTTCATATTGCCGAAAAACTGGAGCGGCTCGAGGAGCGCGGACCGGTGCCGCTTCGTGAGGTTCAGCGAAACCTTGCCAGACAGACGGCGGCGGAGCCGGAATTCGCGGGCCCCTTCGACGATGGTGAATCGGACGAAGGCGACGGCGAGCTCAAGCGCAAGGTGCGCGGGCTGCAGACGGAAGATGGCGCCGCCGTAGCGGTCGAAGAAGCTGCGGCTCCGGCGGCAGCGATGGCTTCCGTCGATGTCACTACGGTCGGCGGTGGTGGGCTCAGGGCGGAGGCGCGTGCGGCAAAGACGAGCCTGCTCGCCGGCCTGACCCGGCGGTTCGCGGCCAAGCGCATTGAGGCGGCCCCGGCGCAGGCCCGGCAGATGGTGGAGCCCGCTCCCTCGATCGATCCCTCCGAAATGCTTGCACCGGAGGATGCCAATCAGCTCCTCGAACCAGGCTCCGGCGTGCCGGACGTCAAGAAGATTCTCGAGCGCGTCCGGGCCGGCCAGATGGCCCGCGGTGGTCAGCAGGCTTCCGAGGGTGAGAAGCCGGATTTCATCGCGGCGGCACGCCGGGCGGCGCAGTTGGCCGTCGAGGAATCCGATACGCTGAGCCGCGGCAAAGAGAGGGGCGCGTCATCGGCCGTCCGCGGCGCGCTTGCCCGCCACCGCCGCCCGATCCTGATTGCAGTCGGCGCCGTATTGCTCGCCATTATGTCCTATCCGCTCGTCAGCACGGTTCTGAAAGGCAAGGAGGCGCCGAGCCTTCCGCCGCCTGCGGCGATCGAGCGCAAGGCGGATGCGCAAATTACTCATCCGAAGGCCGTCGACGACCGCTTCGCGGCTGCGGCCCCTGCCGCCGCACCCGCTGCCGAAGAGCCGAAGGCCGAGGCTCCCATTGAGAAGGCCGGAACACCTGCGGTCGCGATGTCTGAAACCGTAGCGCAACCTGCCGCCGGTTCGGATAAGGGCGAGGCGGGCGTCGCGGGCCCGGCGCCGATGCTGCAGCCCACGGCCGAACAGCCGCAGACAGGACCGGTCTCGACGTTCCAGCCGTCTTCGCAAGGAGAGGGCAAGGGAGACGCCTTTGAAGCAACCAAGGCGAGCGAGATCGTATTGCCGGACGGTTTCGGTCCGCCCGCGCTGGTGACGGCGGCCAAAGGCGGCGATCCTCTGGCTTTCTACGAGATCGCAGCGCGTTTCACGGAAGGACGCGGGGTCGAGAAGGACCTGGCGGAAGCCGTGAAATGGTATCAGCGCGCGGCCGATGCCGGCGTGGTGCCGGCCGAATACCGGCTCGCCAATCTGTACGAGAAGGGCGCGGGTGTCGCGCGCGACGCGGCCAAGGCCAAGGAGCTTTATCGGAAGGCTGCCGCGGCCGGTAACGCCAGCGCGATCCACAATCTCGCGGTCATGCTCGCAAGCGGCCGCGACGGCGCTCCGGACTTCGCCGAGGCAGGCAAATGGTTCGAGAAAGCCGCCAATCTGGGCGTGCGCGACAGCCAGTTCAACCTCGCCGTTCTCTATGCGCGCGGCAACGGCGTCGCCCAGAGCCTCGAAGAGTCCTACAAGTGGTTCGCGATCGCTGCCCGCGACGGCGACAAGGATGCGGCGGAAAAGCGTGATGAGGTCGCCAAGGCCTTGAAGCCGGAACAGCTTTCGAGCGCGAAGGCCAAGGCCGATGCCTGGAAGGCGCAGCCGCTCGACGCCAAGGCGAACACGGTCGATGTTCCGGACGCCTGGGTCGGTCCGCCGACCAAGACGGCCAGCGTCGACATGACCAAGGCAGTGCGCAATATCCAGGCGATCCTCAACAACAACGGTTTCGACGCCGGCAAGCCGGATGGCCAGATGGGCAAGAAGACGGTCGCCGCCATCAAGGCCTTCCAGGAATCGGTTGGTCAGGAGCCGACCGGGGAAATCACCGACGGGCTGGTGCGCGAACTGCTGAAGCGTAATTCTTAGCCCAGGAAGGGCATTGCGGGCCCGCCCCGGCGGCGCCGCGCCATGTATCTGAAAAGGTTGACAGCCCGCGCCTAGGGGCGCATGACGAAAAGCGTCGCCTTTTCTCCCCCGGAGCTGGGCGGTCCCATATACATCCCTGTCCGTGGTGAATCACGTACCACTTTGAAGGATCACGCCGCGCGCCTCTCCGGACGCGTGAAGGCCCGCGGATAATTTTGGGACATTGCACAATTCCTCAATCCATTCGGGTTAGGAATTGTCGAGGAGCAATTTCCGCCCGCCTTGCGGGCCGCTGGCGCATCGAGGTTCGGCCGTGACGATCTATCTGCCCATAGCAGAGTTGTCGGTGAACATACTCATCATCCTCGGCATGGGTGCGGCCGTCGGCTTCCTGTCCGGCATGTTCGGTGTCGGCGGCGGCTTCCTGATCACGCCGCTCCTGATCTTCTACAATATTCCCCCCGTGGTGGCGGTGGCGACCGGCGCGAACCAGGTGGTCGCCTCATCGATCTCCGGCGCCATCACGCATTTCCGGCGCGGCACCATCGATATCAAGCTCGGGACGGTCCTGCTCTGCGGCGGCCTCGTTGGAGCGACCTTGGGTGTCTGGCTGTTTTCATTGCTGCGCAGCATGGGCCAGCTCGACCTGGTGATTTCGCTTCTCTACGTCGTGCTGCTCGGCTCCGTCGGCGGATTGATGCTCTGGGAGAGTATCGGCGCCATGCGCAAGGCGGCAAAAAATCAACCTACGGCATTGCGGCGGCCGGGCCAGCACATCTGGATCCACGGCCTGCCGCTGAAGATGCGCTTCAAGAAATCGAAGATCTATCTGAGCGTCATTCCGGTCGCCACGCTCGGCTTCTGCATCGGTATTCTGACCTCGGTGATGGGCGTCGGCGGCGGCTTCATCATGGTGCCGGCGATGATCTATCTCCTGCGCATCCCGACTAGCGTCGTCGTCGGCACATCGCTGTTCCAGATCGTCTTTGTCTCCGCCTACACAGTCATCGTCCAGGCATCGACCAACTATACGGTCGATATCGTGCTTGCCTTCGTCCTGATGATTGCCGGCGTAATCGGAGCGCAATACGGGGTACGGGTCGGCCAGCGGCTGCGCGGCGAACAGTTGCGGGCGCTCCTTGCGTTGCTCGTGCTCGCCGTCGGCATAAGGCTCGCAATCGAGCTCATCATACCGCCGAAGGACATCTATTCGGTCGTTTCAACGGGGGTCGGCTTCTGATGCTCCGTCTGGCGCTCGTTCTCTTCGCTTTGCTTCTCGCCTTTGCCGCGCCGGCTCGGGCGCAGTCTCTGGAGCGGCCGGTGACGAACTTCACCGAGAAGCTCGAGATCGGCATCTCGACGGACGAGATTTCGATCACCTCCGATTTCCGCGGCGCCGACCTGACGATCTTCGGCGCCATCGACGGCTTCGACGCCAACCTTTTGGCGCAGGGCAAGTACAACATCATCGTCGCGCTGGAAGGCCCGAAGGACAATGCGACGGTGCGCAAGAAGGAGCGCGTCTTCGGCATCTGGGTCAACACGAATTCGATGACCTTCGAATTGGTGCCCGAATCCTATTCGTTGTCGAGCACGCGCGATATCGCGACGATCGCGCCGCCGAGGGACATCGCCAATATGGGCATCGGCATCGATCATATACGCCTGGTGCCGCTGGGCTTCTTCGGCGACGGCAGCACGATCGGCGAGTTTCGAAATGCCTTTCGCCGCATCCGCGAGACGAGCGGCGTCTTTCAGCGCGATCCGGGCGGCGTGCAATTCATCAGTTCGAGCCTGTTCAAGGCCTCCGTGCGCCTGCCGGCCAACGTGCCGAACGGCGTGCATGTGGTGCGCGCCTACCTGTTCCGCGATGGCGTCTTCGTCGCCGCCAAGGCCTTGCCGCTTCGGGTCGTCAAGACCGGTCTCGAACAGGCGATCACCCGCGCGGCCCACGAAGAGCCCGTCATCTACGGCTTGTTCGCCGTGACGCTGGCAGTTATCACCGGCTGGGGCGCAAGCCTGCTCTTCCGCAAGGAATAGGGTGAGCTGTGAACGCCCTGTCGTCTGTAGTTGTCGCCGTCGCGTTCCCTTTTGACCGGTTGCGGTTTAAGGAGAAGCATGAAGACCAGCATCGCCCGTGTGTGGCCGCGGGAATGATGCGGAATGTTTGGGAGGCTGCCCTTGATCGCCGCCTCCCGGAAGCAGAGGAAGCCCATGAAACCGATTTTCGTGCAACTGCAGTGCGCTCCCGGCAAGACCTACGAGGTGGCCGATGAGATTTACCGCAAGGAGGTCGTCTCGGAGATGTATTCGACGAGCGGTGACTATGATCTGCTTCTGAAGATCTATGTCGAGGAGGGCCAGGACATAGGCAAGTTCATCAACGACAATATTGCCAGTGTCCCGGGCATTTCCCGTTCGCTCACGACGCTTACTTTCAACGCCTTCTGATCGACTCTGATTAAATTAGTGCGGGATGCGGCGGGAAACCGTGCACACTTTTCCTCGTCCCGCGCTAGCCGAGGAGATTTGCGAAGCGCACCGAGTAGATCCGGTCGCGGCCGAGCATGTGAGCGACGAGCCGCTCGCGCTCGAAGAGGCCGCTCATCGCGCGATGCCTGAGATCGAGCCCGCCGGTGGTCACGCCGAAGGCGGGCATCAGCAGACGTTTGCCGTCCGTCGCAAAGCAGGCGCGCCGGATGGACCTTTCCCGCCGCCTCACCGTCGCGGAGGGATGCAGATGGCCGGCGATTTCGCCGACGCCGTCGACGCTGGAGGGCTGATGCCGAAAGATGAGGCCGGCATGGCAAAGCTCGTCCATCGACGCGCCGGGCAGTCCACACGCGCCGTCAGGATCGTGGTTGCCGTTGATCCAGACCCAGTCGCGCCCCCTTGCCATCGCCGAGATCATCTGGCGGAACGTCTCGGGCATTACCGCCGATCCCCTCCGGTCATGGAAATTGTCGCCGAGACTGATGACCGTTGCGGGATCGTGGCGGGCGATGACCGCCTCCAGAATGCGCAGCGTCGCCAGCGTATCGTAGGGGGGCAGCATCATGCCGCGCCGGGCGAATGCCGAGCCCTTTTCCAGATGAAGGTCGGACACGACCACCGTGCCGCTCTCGGGCAGAAATAGCCCGCCCAGCGGATCGCAGACCGCGGCAACGCCGTTGATCGTAGTTCGTGCCTGGAAGAAGCCGGTTGCGGCCGGGGCTGAGGTCGGGTGCAGGAGCCGATGCATTGTCACTCCGACGTGCTCAAGCTTGATGTGTCCGGGCCTGCACCCCGCCTGGAACAGTCGCAATCTCTCATATCGCTCCCCTATCCATCCGCACCGTGGCCGGCGCCCATCGCCTCGTTGATCAGTTCGTCCGCTGCCGCCTCGGTCAGCAGGAAGTCGTGAGCCTCTCCATGAACCATTTCCTTCCCAATCTCCAGCATCACCGGAACGGCGAGTGGCGAGATGTGGTCGAGCCGGCGGTGGGTGATGTGGCCCTTGATGCGTTTGAGCATGGAGCCGAGGCGGCCGATGTCCAGAAGCCCTGTGGCCGCGTCGTTGCGCGTTGCCTCCAGGAGGATATGGTCCGGCTCGTGCGCCCGCAATACGTCGTAAATGAGATCGGCGGAAACGGTGATCTGCCGTCCGGTCTTTTCCTTGCCCGGATGGCGCTGGTCGATCAGCCCGGCGATGACGGCGCAGTTGCGGAAGGTTCGCTTCAGGAGGAAGGACTCGTTCAGCCACGCCTCCAGATCATCGCCCAGCATGTCCTCGTCGAAGAGTTGGCCGAGCGACGGCGCCCGCGCGCGGAAGGCCGCGCCCATGTCGTCGAGCGCCCAGACGGCCAGCGAATAGTCGGTTGCGACGAAGCCGAGCGGCTTCAGCCCGACGCGGTCGAGGCGACGGGTGATGAGCATGCCGAGCGTCTGATGGGCGAGCCTGCCTTCGAAGGCGTAGATCACCATGTAGTGCCGGCTGCCGCGCGGGAAGGTCTCGACCAAAAGTTCTTCCTCTCCCGGCAGCATCGACACGTCCTTCTGCAGCGCCAGCCAGTCGCGCACCTGTTCCGGCAGCGCGGCGCGGTTCGCGTGATCGGCGAGCATTTTCCTCACCTGCGCTGCAAGATAGGTGGAGAGCGGGAACTTGCCGCCGGCATAGCTCGGCACTTTGGGGTCGAAGGAAAACGCTTGGGAAACAAGGCATTCGTTCTCCCGGATACCCTCGAAGCGCACCACCTTGCCGGAGAATAGAAACGTGTCGCCCGGCGACAGCATCTCGAGGAAATATTCTTCGACCTTGCCGAGGGACATGCCGCCGCGGCCGGGCGAGCCGCGCGCGTTCCGCTTGACCATCCGCACGTTCAGCATCGGCGATTCGACGATCGTTCCGACATTGAGCCGGTATTGCTGCGCGACCATGGGATTGGACACCCGCCACAGGCCGTCCTTCGTCTTGCGGATGCGGGCGTAGCGTTCATAGGTCCTGAGCGCGTACCCGCCGGTGGCCACGAGATCGACGACACGCTCGAACGTCTCCCAGGAGAGATGGGTATAAGGGGAAGCGCTCGTGACCTCGTCATAAAGTTCGACTGCGTCGAAGGGCTTGGCACAGGCCATGCCGAGCACATGCTGCGCCAGCACGTCGAGAGCGCCCTTGCCGACCGGCGGCGTATCCTGCGCTCCGATATAGTTGGCATCGAGTGCGGCCTGGCATTCCATCACTTCGAAACGGTTGGCCGGAACGAGGATGGCGCGGCTCGGCTCGTCCATGCGGTGGTTGGCGCGGCCGATGCGCTGGGCGAGCCGGCTTGCCCCCTTCGGCGCGCCGACATGGACGACCAGATCGACGTCGCCCCAGTCGATGCCGAGATCGAGCGTCGAGGTGGCGACGACGGCGCGGAGCCGGTTCTCCGCCATTGCCGCTTCGACCTTGCGGCGCTGCGCGACGTCGAGGGAGCCGTGGTGCAGCGCGATCGGCAGGTTGTCGTCATTGATCGTCCAGAGTTCCTGAAACAGCATTTCCGCCTGACTGCGGGTGTTGACGAAGAGCAGCGTCGTGCCGTGGTCCTTGATGGCCGCATAGATGTCGGGAATGGCATAACGCGCCGAGTGCCCGGCCCAGGGCACGTGGTTCTCCGTGCGCAGAATCGAAATCTCGGGCTTCGCCCCGCCGGACACGGTGATCAGGCCGGCATGGTTCTCCCGGTACGGACCCTGCGCCATGAGCCAGCGCTGGAGCTCCATGGGTTCGGCCACCGTCGCCGAAAGCCCAATCGATTGCAGACGGGGAGCCAGCCGGCGCAGGCGCGCGAGGCCGAGCGAGAGCAGATGGCCGCGCTTCGACGTGACCAGCGAATGCAGCTCGTCGAGCACCACGTAGCGCAGGTCCTTGAAGAAGCGTTCCGCTTCGCCATCGGCCAGAAGCAGCGCGAGCTGCTCCGGCGTCGTCAGCAGAATATCGGGCGGGTTCAGTTTCTGTCGCTGCCGCTTACCCTGTGGTGTGTCACCCGTGCGGTTCTCGATCCGGACCGGCAGTCCCATCTCGCTGACCGGTTTCGTCAGGTTGCGCTCGATGTCGACGGCAAGCGCCTTCAGCGGCGAAATATAGAGCGTGTGGATGCCGATGAATGGCGAGCCGGGCGGGATTCGGCCGCGCCCGGTGATGTTAACGAGCGAGGGCAGGAAGCCGGCGAGCGTCTTGCCTGCACCGGTGGGCGCGATCAGCAGCGTGCTTTCGCCTGCCTCCGCGCGCCCGAGCAGCTCGAGCTGATGGGCACGTGGCCTCCAGCCCTTTTCCGCGAACCATCGCAGAAAGGGCGCCGGCAACGTCAGGGCGTCGCTTTCCGGCGATGGGGAATCGATCCTGTTCACGGGGAACAAATGTAGATCAAACGCGGCAAAAGAGAAGTCTGCCGTCTCTTCGGAGCGGTGGGATTGACGCAGCTCCTAGTCATGGATAATAAATATCCACGATTAGGAGGACAGTATGAAGCTCGGTGACGGTGTCGAACAGGCCATTCACAGCGTGACGATGCTGAGCTGTCTTCAGCCCGGCAGCACGCTCTCGGCTGCGGCGCTCGCCGAGTTCCACGGCGTTTCGACGAGCTATCTCCTGAAGCATCTGCAGGCGATGTCGGGGGCGGGACTGCTCGAGGCCGTGCCGGGTCCGAAGGGGGGCTACAGGCTCGCATGCGCGCCGGAGGAGATCACTCTGCTCGACATCGTGCTTGCGGTGGAGGGGCCGGAGCCCGCCTTCCGCTGCAACGAGATCCGCCTTCGCGGCCCCAATCCTTATGCCTGCAAGCCAACCGCTCCCTGCACGATCAACGTCGCGATGCTCAGGGCCGAGCAGGCCTATCGCGCCGAGCTCCGGCGCGTGACCATCGCCGACATCATGGCCGACCTGAAATCCATCGACCGCGACGGGGCGATCGCGGCCCGAACCGAGGGCTTTCTCGCCCTTCATGAACGCAGATCGGGCGCTAGTGCCTGATGCCAACCAAAGGAGAAGACCATGCAGCCACGCTTGAATTTTGCGAAGGCCGCGCCGGATGCCTACAAGGCCGTCGCCGCGCTCGACAGCTATGTCAAAGGCTCGGGCATCGAGCCGCGCCTGATCCACCTGATCAAGCTGCGCGCCTCGCAGATCAACGGCTGCGCCTTTTGCGTCGACATGCATACCAAGGAGGCTCGCCACAGCGGTCTTAGCGAGCAATGGATCAATCTCGTCTGCGTCTGGCGCGAGTCGCCGCATTTCGACGAGCGCGAGCGTGCCGTGCTCGGCTGGACCGAGGCGCTGACGAATGTCGCCGAAACACGCGCGCCTGATGACGCCTACGAGGCACTAAAGGCGCATTTCACGGAAGAGGAAATGACCAAGATTACCGTGGCGATCGGCACCATCAACGTGTGGAACCGGCTTTGCGTTGGCTTCCGCGCTTTGCCCCCGATCGACGCACCCGCCGAGGCGGCGTAGTCTAACTCTTAAAACACAGCAATTCCGGACGAAAGCCGGTACTAGAGTTGCTCTAAAGCGCGATATAGCGGTCGGCGCGGTGGTTGATTGCCACGAACAGGTTGAGGACGACCGCGCCGAGCACCGACCATACGACGACAGGGGGAGTTGTCACGGCAAAGGCGGTGGCGAGCACGACCATGTCGATTGCAAGCTGGACGAGGCCGGCGCGGATGCCGAAGCGCTCCTGCAGGTAGATGCCCACTATGCCGACGCCGCCGAGGCTGGCGCGGTGGCGATAGAGCGCCAAAAGACCGTATCCGAGCAGGAGTCCGCCGATGAGGGCTGCCCAGCCGGGGTGGATCTCCCCGATCTCGAAGAGGCGCGATTGCGCGTCCGTCAGGAATGAGGTGAGTCCGATGGCGATGAAGGTCTTGAGCGTGAAGGCCCGGCCGAGCCGCTTCAGCGACAGATAGAAGAAGGGCAGGTTGAGCAGAAAGAAGGCGAGGCCGAAATTGACGCCCGTGGCATAGTGCAGAAGGAAGGCGATACCGGCGGTGCTGCCGGTCAGAAGCCCGGCGCTGGCCAGGAAATAGAGGCCGAGGGCGGCGACCAGGCTGCCGGAAAAGATGCCCTGCGCGTCCTCCATCGGCGTGTGCCGGGTGGGACTGGTGTTCCAAAGACCGAAAACTCTGCTTGCCTGTGCCATGGCGAACCCTCAGATCGCGATGACAGCAGCATTGCTGCAATGCACAAGAATAATCAAGAAAATACGTAAGTAATGCTGACCTATTTTTCGCGAACCTGCCTTGCGTCTCACGCAGGCTTTCGTGCGATGAACAGGATACCGGCGACGGGTTGACCCGCATCCATGCGGATGGTGGAGCGCTCGACCGCAACAATCGACAGGCCGCTCGCGGTACAGCGAGAGACGACATAAGCTTCGGAGTGCGCGTAGCGCAGGGATGATCGGAGGACGAAACTGTCAATCGTACCCCCATCCTCGACGGAAAATGCGAAGAGGCCGTCCGGCGCGAGTAGATGGTCGACGATCACAAAGACGCTTTCGAGATTGCCGAGATACATTAGCACGTCGGCCGCGCTGACGAGGTCGGCGCGCCCCTCGGGCAATGTGCCAAAAACTCCCGATGCGTCCGGTGCCAGCGACAGGTCCGCCTGGCCGAGCCGGTCATAGACCGTCTTGCCCTCGGCCTTGGCGAGCATGTTGGCGGAAAGATCGAAGCCCTCGAGGAATTCGGCGCGGCCGCGAATGCGCTCGCCGAAAAGGCCGGTGCCGCAGCCGAGATCGACGACATGACGAAAATGGCAATCGCCGCTCGCCCGCTCGATGAGCGCCGCGAGCTTCTCCGGGACGCTGTAGTGAAGCTTCTCGACGAGCGCCTGATCAAAACGCCCCGCATAGTCGTCGAAAAGCCGTTCGACATAGACGCTCGGCGGCTGTTCCGGTGTGTCAGCGGCGCCGAGCAGGGCAAGTTTCAGCCCCGCGCCGAACACGTCCTCCGGGTTGAGGCGAAGCGTGTTGCGCAGCGCCTCGACCGCCGCCTCTTTTCGGCCCGATTTCTCCTCATAGTCCGCCAACCGGAACCAGCCGGCGGCCCAATCCGGCGCAAGTTCAAGCGCCTGGGCCATGAGTTCCGCTGCGCCTTGGGTATCGCCGCTCTCGGCGAGCATCCTCGCGTAGTCGGCGCGGCGGTCGGCGATCAGGTCGCCGGAGGAGAGTTGGTTCAGGGACATGAGGTTGATGGGCTGGTTGCGATCGGCGCATCTGACGCCGGACAAGGCAAAATACAAGCGGAATTTGGAAGACGGGGCAACCGGTCTTCCGCCGTGCCTTGCAGGCTTGGGAATCGCGGCTTATTGAAGGGGAGAGGCGAATCTCGCCCATATCGAGCGGAATGAAATGTCGGACGGAATAAACAAATTCTTGGGTGATTCGCCGCTGCGCGTGCTGGTCAAGCTCGTCGTCGTGTCGATCCTGGTCGGCTTCGTCATGACCGTCTTCGACTGGTATCCGGCCGATATTCTCTACGCCATTCGCAATTTCCTTGTCGACATCTGGCGTACGGGCTTCGCGGCGCTCGGACGGGTGGGTGATTACCTGCTGCTCGGCGCCGCCGTGGTCATCCCCGTCTTCCTTGTTCTTCGTGTCTTGAGTTATCGACGGTAATCCATGCAAGATCCGGTTTTTCTCGCCCGCAGGCGGCTCCTTCTGCGTGCTGGCGCCATGATTTCCCTAGGCCTGATCACGGGCTGCACGACCTCCAATGTCCTTGGCCCGGATGACGGCACCGGCAGCGACCAGACGGAAGCGACGCTCGGTTATGTCAACAGGCTGCGTGAGGGTAGGGGACTCTCGAGCCTCGTCGGCGATCCCGTCGCATCCGTGGCGGCGAAATACCAGGCCTTGCGCATGGCGCGTGCCGGCAAGATGAAGCACAATATCGGCTGGCGCGACAGTTTTGGCGAACGGATGAGAGGACAGGGCGTCACGCTTCCGGCTGCTGAAAACATTGCGATGGGCCAGGAGGACGCCGAGCGCGCCTACCAGGCCTGGTTCCACTCTCCGAAACATCTTGAGAATATGCTGGCCAACTACCGGGGCCTCGGGGTCGCCGTGGCGCAGAATTCCGCTTCCGGAAACCGCCCCTATTGGGCCATGGTGCTTTGCAGTTGAGCTGATTCCCGAAAGACCTGCGGGAGCAGCCCGTCGGGATGGGGAAACGATGACCGCAGCGGAAAGCCTGGAACGCAGTCGAGACGCCAGCGAAGCGGGGCCGTTCCACGTCACCAATCGGCTGATCTTCTCGATCGCTCTGCCGATGACGCTGGGTTTCCTGACGACGCCGCTCCTCGGCCTCGTTGATACCGCCGTCGTCGGCCGGCTCGGCCGCGCGGAACTGCTCGCCGGCCTCGCCATTGGCGCGGTGATGTTCGATCTCATCTTCACCACTTTCAATTTCCTGCGTGCGTCAACAACTGGGCTTGTCGCGCAAGCCTATGGGCGCGGCGACCGGCGCGAGCAGCAGGCGGTCTTCTGGCGATCGCTGGTGATAGCGCTCGTCTCTGGCGTTGCCATCATCCTTCTGTCGCCCCTTCTGCTCGCCGCCGGCCTGTGGTTGATGCGACCGGATGCGGAAGTCGCGGCGGTGACGCGCACCTATTTCCTCTACCGCATCCTCTCCGGCCCGGCGGCGCTCGCCAACTATGCGATCCTCGGCTTCGTGCTCGGCCGCGGCGAGGGCTCGATCGGCCTCTTCCTGCAAACCATCATTAACGGCACCAACATCGTGCTGTCGATCCTGCTCGGCCTGGTGCTGGGCTGGGGCGTGGCCGGCGTCGCGGTCGGCACCGTGGCGGGGGAGGCGATCGGCGCGCTCGTGGGTTTCGCGATCGTCTACGGCCGCTTCGACAAGAGGGACGCGCCCGACTGGGTGACCATCTTCGCGGGCGAGCGCCTGAAGGCGCTGCTCGGCCTCAACCGCGACATCATGATCCGCTCCTTCGTGCTGCTTGCCGCCTTCACCCTGATGACGCGGATCGGCACATCGCTCGGGCCGGTAACACTTGCGGCGAATGCGGTGCTGATGACCATCTTTCTGGTCGCCGGCTATTATCTCGACGGCCTTGCCAATGCGGCGGAGCAACTGACCGGACGGTCGATCGGCGCCGCCTATCGCCCGGCCTTCGACCGGGCCCTCAGGATGACGGCGCTCTGGTCGCTGGGGCTCGCCGCGCTGACGACGCTTGCCTTCCTCGCCTTCGGCAATGTGCTGGTCGATGTCCTGACGACGGCGCCGGACGTGCGCGAATTGGCCTATGAATACATGCCCTGGGCCGCGGTGACGGCCGTGACCGGCGCGCTCGCCTTTCTGATGGACGGCGTTTTCATCGGCGCGACTTGGTCGCGCGATATGCGCAACATGATGCTGGCTGCGTTCCTCGGCTATTGTGCCGCGCTCACCATCCTCGTGCCGGTGTTCGGCAACCACGGCCTCTGGGCAGGGCTCAACCTGTTCCTGCTGATGCGCGGCGTGTTCCTGCTGATGCTGGTTCCGCGCCGGGCGGCTCAGACCTTCCGCCCGGCCCAATAGTCGAGCCGGCTGTCGCGGATCTCTCGGATCGAAGTGAGCCTTTCCCGGTCGCAGAGCGCCGAGAGGCCGCGCACGATCCGACTTGGCAGGCACGGTCCCTGGTAGACCATGCAGGAATAGAGCTGTACGAGATCGGCACCCGCGCGGATCTTCTCCGCGGCGGTTTCCGCCGAACTCACGCCACCGACGCCGATGATCGGCAGCTCCGGCCCCACGCGCTTGCGCATCCGGGCGAGCACTGCCGTCGACTTTTCGAACAAGGGCTTGCCGGAAAGGCCACCCGCCTCCCTGGCCTGCCTCTGGTCCTTGAGCCCCTCGCGCGCGAGCGTGGTGTTCGAGACGATGAGGCCGTCGAGATCATGCGCCAGCACTTCCGCCGCGATGTCGTCCATGCCCTCCTCGGTGAGGTCCGGGGCGATCTTGAGGAAGACGGGAACCCGTCTTCCGCTTTTCTTCGCTTCCTCGTCGCGGGCCGCAAGCACGGCCGAGAGCAGCACCGCGAGGCTCTCGCGCCCCTGCAGGTCGCGCAGGCCCGGCGTGTTGGGCGAGGAGATGTTGGCGGTGAGATAGCGCGCAACCGCGTAAAAGGTGCGGATCCCCGACACATAATCGGCGACGCGATCGGCGCTGTCCTTGTTGGCGCCGATGTTGACGCCGATCAGCGCGTCACGCGAACAGGCCTTGAGCCGCGCCAGCGCCGCGCCGTGTCCCTCATTGTTGAAACCGAGGCGGTTGATCACCGCCTGGTCCTCAACAAGGCGGAAGATGCGCGGCTTTTCATTGCCCGCCTGCGGGCGCGGCGTCACCGTACCGATTTCGGTGAAGCCGAAACCGAGCCTTAGGAGCGTCTCGGGCACCTCGGCGTTCTTGTCGTAGCCGGCGGCCATGCCGATCGGATTGGGAAAGGTGAGGCCCGCAAGGGTCTGCTCAAGTCTCGGATCGGCAGGCGCGGCGGAGCCCGGGACCAGCCCGCTCTTCAGCGCCTTGATCGAAAGACCATGCGCAGTTTCCGGATCGAAGAGGAAGAGGCCGCGGCGTGCGAGGAATTCGATCGTACCGCTCATGGGGCAAGCTCGGGGAAGACGTGCTGCCCGTCGGCACCCAAGGGCAACGGCTTCTCCCATAGAAGGGCGGCGAGCGGGAGCGGCGCATAAAGATGCGGAAACAGCGCACCGCCGCGCGAGGGCTCGTAGACGAGCTTGTCGCCCAGCGCCTCAGCGTCGACGGCGACGAGCAGCAGATCGTCCTGTCCTTCGAAGTGCCGGGCGGCCGTTTCGACGACCTGATCCGCGGTCGAAAAATGAATGAATCCGTCGGCAAGATCTACGGGTGCGCCGGCGAACTCGCCCGTCCGTCGTGCTTCGTGCCATAGAAGCGCTGGAACGATTTTGTATATGGTCGCGTTCATCCGTCCGCTTATCCGTCGTGAATTCCAGCCATCGCCTTGCCGCAAATATTGGCGCATGTCCACCGCGGAGCGTAAGATCGAGGCGGATTTCCGTGCGTATCCAACGGAGAGAATATCATGAAGCAGGAAGTCGCAACGCTCGCGATCGGTTTGGCACTCGCGCTCGGCGCGCCGGCCTACGCGCAGGAACCGTCGCCCGGCCGCTACAGTATGCAGAAATCGGAGACGGGGTTTGCCCGGCTCGATACCGAGACCGGTGAGGTCTCGCTCTGCCACGAAAAGAATGGAGAGCTCGTTTGCAGGATGGCCGCCGATGAGCGGGCCGCTTTCGAGCGAGAGCTCGACCTTCTGACGAAACGTGTCGAGGCATTGGAAAAGGCCGTGAAAAGCGGTGAAACCGCCGTAAAACCGTCGCTTCCGGATGACGAAGAGATTGACCGAGCTATGGGCATCATGGAAAGAATGATGCGCAAGTTCATGGAGATCGTGAAGGATCTCGAAGGCTACGGAAGCGACTCCACCGAGGAAGGTGAGGGTACGCCGCAGAAGACCTGACGAAGCCGGCCGGTCGTGAATGGTCGTGTTGGAGGACCGCCGGCCGCACGGTCCTGAAATCGGGATCGGCTGGCGACAAGATCATGCGGCGACTACAGCGCCGTGCGTCTTT
>NZ_LUAV01000002.1:514910-553862 GCF_002078505.1 Ensifer aridi
ATGTTTTTATCCTTAAATCGGCGACGATTTAAGGAAACATGCAGTGAGACTGTTGCAGTGATCCATTGCGCTCCGACGAAGCGCGGCGCTGCAAGATCGCAGACTGAGGCTCTTGGGAGGGGGCGTCACTATGCCGGAAATGACCATCATCATCGCCGATGACCATCCACTTTTTCGCGGCGCGATGCGCCAGGCGTTGGGCGGCATGTCCGGTGCGCCGGCCGTCATCGAGGCAGGGGATTTTGCCGCCGCGCGCAAGGCAGCGGCCGAAAACCCGGATGCCGACCTGATGCTTCTCGACCTATCCATGCCGGGCGTCAGCGGTCTCTCCGGGCTGATTGCCATGCGTGCGGAGTTCCCGAGCCTGCCTTTGATGATCGTCTCGGCCCATGACGACCCGGCAACCGTCCATCGCGCGATCGATCTCGGCGCAGCCGGTTTCCTTTCCAAATCCGCCGGGATCGACGAGATCCGCGAAGGCATCGAGAAGGTCATGGCGGGCGAAGTTTTCGTTCCGGCCGGCTATGACCAGAACCAGGAATATGAACCGGAGGTCGCCGACCTCATGCACCGGTTGCAGACGCTCACGCCGCAGCAATCGCGCGTGCTCTCGATGCTCGCCGAGGGCCTGCTGAACAAACAGATCGCCTACGAGCTCGGCGTCTCCGAGGCGACCATCAAGGCGCATGTTTCGGCGATCCTGTTGAAGCTCAATGTCGACAGCCGTACCCAAGCCGTCATCCAGCTTTCCAAGCTCGGGACGGTTGCGGCAGCGTGAGGCGCCGCTCCTGTCATTGACGATTTTTGCCCCCATCCGCTGCCGGCACCTACTCCGCCGCCGCGCGCGCGGCCGCGGCAAGCTGGGTGAGCCAGGCGCGTAGCGCGGCCGGACGCACTGGCTTGTGCTGTAGCGAGACACCGTCGCGCTCGGCGGCGCCGCGCACTTCGGGAGTGCGGTCGGCGGTCACCATCAAGGCCGGAACGCTCTCGTCCCACAGCTCGCGAATGCGCGCGATCGCATCGATCCCGGTGCCGTCGCCGAGATGATAGTCGGCGACGATAGCGTCCGGCCGCATGCTCAGCCTGTCGGGCCCCATTTCAGAGCAGGCGGCAAGCGACTCGGCCGTCGTGACGACGCAACCCCAGCCGCTTAAGAGCAGCGCCATGCCTTCGAGGATCTTCGGCTCGTTGTCGATGCAGATGACGGTGAGGCCGGTCAATGCGTCGTTTGCCTTCGCCGCCGCGACGGGTTGTGGTTTTGGCCGTTCGCCGGCGCTCGTGTCGAGCGGCACCGCGACCTTGAAGCCGGTGCCTTTGCCCGGCTTCGATTGCAGGCTGACCGGGTGATTGAGCACGCGGGAGATGCGGTCGACGATGGAGAGGCCGAGCCCGAGCCCGGAAGCGGTACGCGCGCCCTCGTCGAGGCGCGCGAATTCCTTGAACACCGTGCGGAATTTCGAGGAAGGAATGCCGATGCCGGAATCGAGCACTTCGACCGTCGCCGTCTGTCCCTGTCGGCGCACCCCGACGAGCACCTTTCCCTGCAGCGTATATTTCACGGCATTCGAGACGAGGTTCTGGATGACGCGACGCAAGAGATTCGGATCGCTGCGCACGGTGAGCGATGTGGGCAAGACGACGAGCTTGATGTTCTTTGCCCGCGCCATCGGCGCGAAATCGGTCTCGATGCGCCTGAGCAGCTCGTTGAGCGGCACGGATTGCAGCCGCGGCTTCATCGCGCCGGTGTCGAGCCGCGAGATGTCGAGCACGGCGCCGAGAATGGCCTCGACCGACTCGAGCGAGGAATCGATATTCTGCACCAGCGCCCTGTTGTCGGAATCGCCGAGGCGCTCGACGAGCGAGGAGGAGTAAAGCCGAGCCGCATTCAGCGGCTGCAGGATGTCGTGGCCGGCCGCCGCGAAGAAACGGGTCTTGCCGATATTGGCCTCTTCGGCGGCGGCACGCGCCTCGGCGAGCTCGCGATTGACGCGCGTCAGTTCGCCCGTCCGCTCGGCGACGCGCAGCTCCAGGGTTTCATTCGCCTGTTTGAGCGCCATGTCGGCAGCGACGCGCTGGGTGATATCGGTATAGGTGGTGACGATGCCCTTGTCGGGCATCGCATTGGTTCTGACTTCGATGATGCGCTCGCCCCCCGAAAGTTCGAGCAGGAAGGGCTTGTCGAGCGTCAGGAAGTTGGCGACGAGCGCCTTTTCCTCGTCCTTGCGGATATCGCCGCGCCGGGCGAGGATCGCGACGATGTCGGCGAGCGGAAAACCGACCTGACCGGTTGCTTCCGGCAGGTCGAGCAGCTCGCGGAAACGGCGGTTCCAGATGATCAGATTGTTGGCGTTGTCGAAGACGGCGATGCCTTGGTCCATCTGTGACAACGCCGTTTGCAGCATGTCCTGATTATATTGGAGCGCCTCGCTCGCCTGATCGAGCAGCCAGGCCGTGTCCGAGGAAGTGTCGTCCATCCGCTGCAAGACGAGCGAGAGCACGAGGCGCGCCGAGGAGGAGCCGATGGCACTGCCGAGCAATTGTTCGGAGAAATGGACAAGGGCCATGTCGGCCGAGGTGTTGTCGTCCAGCCAGCGGCCGGATTGCTGCTCATAGGTATGGAAGGAGCGCTGCATGCGCTCCTCGCCCATATAGCGGGCGATCGTCGTCTTCAAGTCGCGCACCGTCACCTTGGTCTTGCGACCGCGGAAGGTTCGTTCGGTGCGTGAACGGCGCGTGATGAAGACGCCGGCCTGGAAGCGCTCGAGCGGCTTAGGGGCGCGCGTCAGCGAGCCCAGCACATAAGCCGTCACATTGACGAGTAGGCTGAGGGCCGTCGCGTTGACGAGCGGATCGGATTGCGGGCCTGAGAAGAGTTCGGTGAAGGGGAAGAGAAAGCTCAGGATCGTCGAGGCTATGTGGGAATTATCCGGCCCGCCGAGGCTCGGCAGAAACAGGACATAGGCCCAGACGAGAAAGCCGCTGACCATTCCGGCGATTGCGCCGCGGGCATTGGCCTGCCGCCATACGAGACCGCCGAGGAGCGCCGGTGCCATCTGCGCGATCGCGGCGAAGGAGAGCAGGCCGAGCGAGGCGAGCCCCGCGCTGATGTCGGCCGCGCGATAGTATCCGTAGCCGAGAAGCAGGACGACGAAGATCGCCGTCCGGCGGATATTGAGCAGCGTACCGGCCATGTCCTCCTGGAGCGAGCCGCGCGTGCCGAGGCGGCGGCGCAGAAACACTGGCATCACGATGTCGTTGGAGACCATGATCGATAGCGCGACCGAAGCGACGATCACCATGGCGGTCGCCGCCGAGAAGCCGCCGATGAAGGTGAAGAGCGTGATGAGCGGCACGTCGCCGGCAAGCGGCAGGGCCAGGAGATAGAGGTCCGCATTGCCGGAGCCTGAGAATGTCAGGACGCCGGCGATCGCGATCGGCAGCACGAAGAGGTTGATGGCGATCAGATAGAGCGGGAAGAGGATGCCGGCGGTGCGCAGTTCTGTTTCCGTGCGGTTTTCCACGACAGTCACGTGGAACTGCCGCGGAAGCATGATGATCCCGAATGCGGAAAGGCCGATCAGCAGGATCCAGCGCGCGACCGGCGTCTGGTATTCGAGCGCGGAAAGCACGGCGGGGCTTTGCTGGGCCTCGGCCCACAGATTCGCAGGTCCCTCGAACAGCACGAAAACGATGTAGATGCCCACCGTGAGCATCGCCACCAGCTTCACCACCGACTCCATCGCAATGGCGAGGATCAAGCCGTCCTGATGTTCGGTTGCATCCGTGTGGCGCGTGCCGAAGACGATCGCGAAACAGGCGAGGAAGAGCGTGACCAGGAGCGGCAGGTCGATGAAGTTCTGGCCCGATCCTATGCCGTAGTCGCTCGTGTCGATCATTGTGGCGACCGAGCTCGAGACCGCCTTGAGCTGAAGCGCGATATAGGGAATGGCGCCGACCAGCGAGATCAGCGCGACGATCGCCGCGACCGCCGGGTTCTTGCCGTAGCGCGCGGCCACGAAGTCGGCGACCGAGGTCAGCCTTTCGGTCTTGGCGAGTCGGACGATGCGGCGGATGAGCGGCATGCCGAGCGTGAACATCAGGATCGGGCCGATGTAGATCCCGGTGAATTCGAGCCCGCGCTCGGCCGCAAGCCCGACGCCGCCGAAGTAGGTCCAGGACGTGCAGTAGATCGCAAGGCTCAGCGCATAGACCAGCGGCCGGCCCTTGCTGGCAATTTTGTTGCGTCTGGCTCGCCGGTCGCCATAGCTTGCGACTGCGAAGAGCAGCAGCAGATAGGCGAAGGCCGAGGCAAAAATGACTGAACCCGAAAGCATGCCTCACTCCTCCGTGGGGCAGCATAGGGCAAGTCCATTTCGTTGGAAATTGCCGGCCCATCAGTCTTAAGTACAAGACTGGCAGCGCGTCGCCCGCTTCGCACGCAACAATCGCAGCAATCGGTTGGGTGCAATTTGACCGAAGACAAAGGCCGGTTCCATCGCGCCGCCCTTTGGTCTAAATTCCTAACCAGCGGTTGCCGCGCGGCAGTGCTGCGATCGTTCTTAACGGGGAGCCACGGAGAGAGGCATGCTGAACGAATTCAAGGAGTTTATCGCCCGCGGCAATGTGATGGATCTTGCAGTCGGCGTGATCATCGGCGCCGCCTTCAGCAAAATCGTTGATTCGGTAGTCAACGACCTCGTCATGCCGATCGTCGGCGCGATCACCGGCGGCGGCTTCGACTTCTCCAACTATTTCCTGCCGCTTTCCGCCAACGTAACTGCGCCGACGCTGGCCGCTGCCCGCCAGCAGGGCGCCGTCTTTGCCTATGGCAATTTCATCACTGTGCTTATCAACTTCCTGATCCTTGCCTGGATCATCTTCCTCCTGATCAAGATCGTGAATCGCCTGCGTGCGTCGATCGAGAGGGAAAAGACGCCGGCGCCGGCTGCGCCGCCGCCGCAGGACGTCCTGTTGCTATCGGAAATTCGCGATCTCCTGAAGCAGCAGCGCGCCTAAGCCTCGCTTGGGCGAGCGCCGGCGCGGGCGCAGGCCCGCGAAACATCACGGAAATCGATAAATAGGTCAGAGAAAATCGCGTGATCGTCGACGCCAAAGCGTCTAGAACCGCCGGGCAATCAGGGAACCTGCCGATGACGATCATGACCAGCCTCAGTCCCCGCGCCCTTTCGGCGCCCGAAAGCGGCATCGTCGAGGTGGTGAACTATGCGCGCGGCCGCGAGGGACTCATCCCCCTCTGGGTCGGCGAGGGCGATCTTCCGACGCCGGCCTTCGTCAGCCGCGCGGCGGCAGACGCGCTGATGGCGGGCGAGACCTTTTATACGTGGCAACGCGGCATTCCGCCGCTGCGCGAGGCGCTAGCCCGCTATTACCAGCGCCGCTTCCAAAAGATGCTGTCGCCCGAGAATTTCTATGTGACCGGTTCGGGCATGCAGGCGATCAAGCTGGCGATCGAGGCGGTCGCCTCGCCCGGCGAGGAGATGGTGCTTTTGACCCCGGCCTGGCCGAACTTCGCGGCCGCGGCGGATCTCTCCGGCGTCCGTCCGATCGCCGTGCCGCTCACATTCGAGAACGGCAAATGGCAGCTCGATCTCGACAGGCTGGAGGCCGCGATCGGAGAGAAGACGCGGGCGCTATTTATCAACACGCCGTCGAATCCGACGGGCTGGACGGCGACGCATGACGATCTGCAGGCCATTCTATCGCTGGCGCGCAAGCACGGCATCTGGATCATCGCCGACGAGATCTACGCGCTCTACCACTATCTCGGCGGACGGGCGCCGTCGTTCCTCGACGTCATGGAGGAGGATGATCGCATCCTCTTCGTCAACTCCTTTTCCAAGAACTGGTCGATGACCGGCTGGCGCGTCGGATGGATCGTCGCACCGCCGGCGATGGGGCAGGTGCTCGAAAATCTGATTCAGTATTCGACTTCGGGCGTTGCGCAGTTCATGCAGCGCGGCGCGGTTGTCGCCCTCGACGAGGGGGATGGCTTCGTCGACGAGAACGTCGCCAAGGCAAAGCGCAACCGCGATCTCTTCTGCGATGCGCTGATCGCGACCAATCGCGTCGAAACGCTCAAGCCCGACGGTGCGCTCTACGCTTTCCTGAAGATCGACGGCGTCACCGACTCCCGCCGTACGGCTCTCGACATCGTCGACAAGACCGGTGTCGGGCTCGCTCCGGGAACCGCCTTCGGCGAGGGCGGAGCGCTCTTCATGCGCGCCTGTTTCCTGCGGGATCCCGCCCAGATCGCGGAGGCCGCGGAGCGTCTTCGCGCCTATATTCTCAGCCGCTGACGATCGATCGATAAGATTTAAGCGATTGAGGAGGCGGCGGCTTAACCACGGTACCGAGAATAGGTGGTCCTGACCGGCGAGAAGCGGTCCGATTTACCAATTCTGAAAGCAGCGCTCGGCTTTTCTCTTCCTATGTTCGATGGGATGGGAAGCGGGTAATGGCCGTATTGGTGACGGGCGGGGCGGGTTATATCGGCAGCCACATGGTGTGGTCCTTGCTTGACGCGGGCGAAGCCGTGGTGGTGCTCGATTTCCTGTCGACCGGCTTTCGCTGGGCCGTGGCACCGGAGGCGCGTTTCTATTTCGGCGATGTCGGCGACCGGGCGCTGCTTCAGCGGATATTCGCCGAAAACGACATCGACTCGGTCGTGCATTTCGCTGGATCGGCGGTCGTGCCGGAGTCGGTCGCCAGACCGCTTGCCTATTACGAAAACAACACGGCGAATACCCGCACGCTCGTCGCCGCGACGATAGAGGCCGGTGTTCGCCACTTCGTCTTCTCGTCGACCGCCGCTGTCTATGGAACCCAGGACACGCCGGATCCGGTCAAGGAAACGGCGACCTTGCGCCCCGAGAGCCCCTACGGCCGGTCCAAGCTGATGTCGGAGATGATGCTGCACGATGCTGCGGCAGCGCATGACTTCAGCTTCGTGGCGCTGCGCTACTTCAATGTGGCGGGCGCCGACCCGCTCGGCCGTGCGGGGCAGTCGACGCTCGGCGCCACGCATCTGATCAAGATCGCCTGCGAAGCAGCCCTCGGCAAGCGCCGCAAGGTCGATGTGTTCGGGACCGACTACCCGACGGCGGACGGCACCGGCGTGCGCGACTACATCCACGTCAGCGACCTGGTGGCCGCACACAGGAACGCCCTCCGATATCTTCGCCGCGGCGGCGAGCCGCTCGTCAGCAATTGCGGCTATGGGGAAGGCTTCTCGGTGCTCGAGGTTCTCGATGCCGTGCGGCAGGTTTCCGGTCGCGATTTTCCCGTCGACTACGCGCCCCGGCGCCCGGGCGATCCTGCGCAAGTCGTCGCGGACCCTACCGTCGCGCGGCTTAAGCTCGAATGGGTGCCGACCCATGCGAGCCTGGAACATATCGTCCAGAGCGCTTTCGACTGGGAGGGACATGTCGGCCGCAAGAACAGCTTCGACGACGAGAAAGACGGGCGGCTCGTCGCCAGCGGCTGAAGCGCTCACGCAGTGAGCAACGTCAAGACTCGTCCTCGCCGAGCAGTTTGCGCTCATGTGCGATGGCGTGATCGATGAGCTCAGACCACAGGCGCTCGTAGAAGTCGGGTGCTAGGCCGAGATCGATCGCATTCCTGCGCGCGTTTTCCCGGACCTCGGCGACCCGCCCAGGGATGTCCGCCTTCAGTTTCAACGGCCGCTTGATCTCGGCGGCACGCTCGATATAGCCCCAACGCTCGGCAAACAGCTCCATCAGTGCGCGGTCGAGCCGATCAATCTCGGCGCGCACGTCCGCCATGGTCGTACATTCTGCGGGGGTTTTCTGCATATCCGGCTCCTCGCGAGGCGGCTTCCGGCCCCGGCGGTTCGTTCGGCCGCACTGCTAGCAAAGGGGAGACTGGCTGAGAAGGGGTAAAACGGCCGCAGTGTGGGAGGTGTGATCGTTGCGGCTATTGTGGCGCGCTCTGTCGCCCTCACATCCGTCATCCTCGGGTCAAGCCCGAGGATGACGAAAAACTAAGTGATTGACGGCGTAACGTCGATAGTGCGCGGTGGCAGAGGCCTTCCAAAATAGCCCACTGGTCACCTCGGCGGGCAATCGCCGACGGAGCAGGGTGCGGTCCTGTCTCCGTCCAGCGATCGCCTGCCGACGTGTAGGAAGATATTGCTTTCGCAAGCTTGAGCGGAGCTTTCTCTCCCTAGAGCAATTCCAGGAAAAAAGTGTGTAACCGTTTTCCGTCCGGAATTACGTCCTTTCAAAGGGTTAGATCATTTCACTGTTTCGGTGAAGCAACGAAATGATCTAACCGCCGAGCACGAGCTTGATCGCCAGGCCGACGATGCTGACCGCGACGACGCCCGCCGCCCAGAGGCCGACGAACCAGAGAAGCTTTCTGGCAAGCCCGTCCGAACGCATCAATGGTAGCCCTCCTCCGGATCGACCTTGCCGCGGAAGACCCAATAGGCATAGCCGGTGTAGGCCAGGATGATCGGCACCAGCACGAGCGCGCCGACGAGCAGGAAGGCGAGGCTGTCGTCAGGAGCCGCGGCGTCCCAGATGGTCAGCGACGGCGGCACGATGTAGGGAAAGAAGCTGATACCGATGCCGATATAGCCGAGCAGGAAAAGCCCGAGGGCGGCGAGGAACGGCTGGACGTCGTGCCGGTCGCGGATGCCCGTGAGGAGCAGATAAAGGCAACCGAGGACCAGCAGCGGTACGATCAGACTGAAGATTGCCGTCGGCCAGCCGAACCAGCGCTCGAGATAGACGGGCTCGAGGAACGGCGTCCAGAGGCTGACGATCCCCATGGCTGCGACCGTCGCGAAAGAGCATCTGAGCGCGATGCCGCGCGCGCGTTCGGCGAGATCGCCATGGGTCTTCATCGCCAGCCAGGTCGAGCCGAGCAGCGCGTAGCCGACGACGATCGCGATGCCGGTTACGGTGGAAAACGGCGTCAGCCAATCCCACCAGCCGCCGACATAGGTGCGGTTTTCGACCGGAATACCCTGGACCAATGCACCGAGCGCCAGCCCTTGAGCGAAGGCCGCGAGCATTGAGCCGCCGGCAAAGGCCCAGTTCCACAGGAATTCGCCGCGTCGCGTGCGCCAGCGATATTCGAAGGCGACGCCGCGGAAAATGAGCCCGATGAGCATGGCGATGATCGGTGCGTAAAGTGCCGGCAGGACCGTCGCATAGGCGAGGGGGAACACCGCCATCAGGCCGCCGCCTCCGAGCACCAGCCAGGTCTCGTTGCCATCCCAGACGGGGGCGACGGAGTTCATCATCACGTCGCGGTCGTGCTTCTCCGGGAACAGCGGGAAAAGAATGCCGACGCCGAGGTCGAAACCATCGAGAACGACATAGGCGAGAACCGCGAAGGCGATCAGTGCGGCCCAGATAAACGGCAGATCAAAGTCCATGATGGCCTCCATGGGGCTTGGCCGCTGCCGGGCCGGGGGTGACGCCGGCGGTTCGCAACGGTCCCTCGTCGAGTTCCGGCATCGTGTCGCGTGGCAGGCGCGCCATCAGACGCAGGATGTAGAAGGTGCCGGCGCCGAAGACGAGGAAATAGACGATGATGAAGGCGACGAGCGAAGCGCCGACGGCTGGGGCCCCGATCGGGGAGATCGAATCGGCCGTCAGCATGTGACCGTAGATCGTGTAGGGTTGGCGCCCGACCTCGGTGGTGATCCAGCCGGCCAGCACCGCCACGAAGCCCGCCGGTCCCATGAGCACCGCCGTGCGATGAAGCCACACGCTCGTGTCGAGCGTGCCGCGATAACGACACCAGAGGCTCCAAAGCCCGATCCCGAGCATGGCGAAGCCGATCGCCACCATGACGCGGAACGACCAGAAGATGATCGCGACCGGCGGATGCAGTTCCTTGGGCACCGTATCGAGGCCGGCGAGCGGCGCATTGAGGTCGTGTTTCAGGATGAGGCTGCCGAGTTTCGGGATTTCGACGGCGTAGTCGATCCGCTGCTCGGCGGAGTTCGGAATGCCGAACAGGATCAGCGGGGCGCCGTTCTCGTGGCTATGATAGTGACCCTCCATACCCATGATCTTGGCCGGCTGGTGTTCGAGCGTATTGAGACCGTGCTGGTCGCCGGCGAAGATTTGGATCGGCGCTACGATCGCCGCCATCCACATGGCCATGGAGAACATGGTGCCCGCCCGCCGCGGCGCCGTGTTGCGCAAGAGATGCCAGGCTCCGCAGGCGCCGACCACGAATGCCGTAGTCAGATAGGCAGCCAGCACCATGTGCACGAGGCGATAGGGGAAGGAAGGATTGAAGATCACCGCCCACCAGTCGGCGGGAACGAACTGGCCTGCCTCGTTCATCGCGAAGCCGGCCGGCGTCTGCATCCAGGAATTCACGGCCAGAATCCAGGTCGCCGAAATCAGCGTGCCGAGTGCGACCATTGCCGTTGCCAGAAAGTGCAGTCGCGGGCCGACCCGGTTGAGCCCGAACAGCATCACGCCGAGGAAGCCGGCTTCGAGGAAGAAGGCTGTCAGCACCTCGTAGCCCATGAGCGGACCGATGACCGGTCCCGCCTTGTCGGAAAACACGCTCCAGTTGGTGCCGAACTGGTACGACATCACGATGCCCGAGACGACGCCCATGCCGAAGGCGACTGCGAAGATGGTCTTCCAGAAGTTGAAGAGCTCCCGATAGACCTCATCCTTCTTCCACAGCCAAAGCCCTTCCAGGACGGCCAAATAGCTGGCAAGCCCGATGGAGAAGGCTGGAAAGATGATGTGGAACGAGACCGTGAAGGCGAACTGGATGCGTGCAAGCAGAGTTGCATCGAAGGCTTCAAACACGGCGCGATCCTTTCAGGCGGAACCCATCAGGCAAGGTTTGAGCGCGGGATGGGGATCCGTATCCGCATCGTCGCCCATCGGCGCCGCTCGACGCTCGACGCCGTCATTTCATCGTGTGATTGAATCTGATGCAAAATTGCCAAACGTCAATGACAGGCGGATCGCCACGTTGTCACACTGCGGCAATCTTTCGCCTGCGGCATTTTGGACGTGGGATGCCTACTGCATGTTTCCTTAAATCGGATACGATTTAAGGAAAAAACATCCAGCACTTCAAAGTGTTACAGCGACCTTTGCGCGTCCGATTGGACGCGCGGCGCTGTAAAGCGCGTCGCGTTCAATCGAATTCATGCGACGCGCTTCAGGTCCTTGTTTTTGTGCATGTCGTTGTCCCAAAACCGCTGCACACTTTTAGGCGACATGCGTTAGATCACGATGATTTTAGGTCGGATCGACCTAAAATCATGAACGTGATCGATTCTAATAAAATTAGCGCGGGATGCGGGCGGAAAACCGCCCACACTTTTCCTCATCCCGCGCTACTCTCGCGCGAGATACGCCTCGGCAAGTTCGGTCCAGAAGGCAGCGCCGATCGGCAGGAGGTCGTCGTTGAAGTTGTAGCCGGGATGATGGAGCGGCTTTTCCTCGCCGGTCACGCGTGATCCGAGGAAGAAGTAGGTGCCCGGCCTTTCTTTCAGCATATAGGCGAAGTCCTCGCTGCCCATGAACGGCCGCGCGAGATCGACCACACTGTCGGGCCCGGCAAAACGGATGGCGAGATCGCGGACGAAATCGGTCTCCGCCTTGTGGTTGATCGTCGCGTCGTAACTGCGCTGGTAGTCGACCGTCGCGCGCATGCCGAAGCTTTGTGCCTGTGCCTCGGCGATCATCCGGATGCGGCGCTCGAGCTCGTCGCGAACGGCCGGCTCGAAGGAGCGGATGCCGACGACGATCTCGGCTCTTTCCGGGATGATATTGCTTGCCGAGCCCGCGTGGAACGAGCCGACGGTGACGACGGTCGGATCCATCGGGTGGATGTTGCGGGACACGATCGTTTGCAGTGCCATGACGATGCTCGCGCCGCAGACGATCGGATCGGCCGTCTCCTGCGGCTCGGCGCCGTGGCCGCCGCGGCCGTGGACGGTGATCCGCGCCTCGTCGACGGCGGCTCCGATCGGCCCTTCGCGCAACGCGAACTGACCGAAGGGCAGGCTCGGCTCGTTGTGGAGCGCGAAAACGGCGTCGCACGGGAATCGATCGAAAAGCCCTTCCTCGATCATGATCTTCGCGCCGCCGAAATTCTCCTCGGCCGGCTGAAAGATGAGGTGGATCGTACCGTTGAAATTCTTCCGCTCGGCAAGCGCGCGGGCCGCACCCAGGAGCATCGCCGTGTGGCCGTCGTGGCCGCAGGCATGCATCAGCCCCGGCGTGTTGCTGGCGTAGTCTAGGCCGGTTTCCTCGTGGATCGGCAATGCGTCGATATCGGCGCGGATGCCGATCGAGCGGGAGCCGGTGCCACAGATGAGCGTGCCGACCACTCCGGTTTTCGCCAAACCGGTCGTCACCGTATAGCCGAGCGCCTCGAGATGGCGGGCGATGAACGCGGAGGTTCGCGTCTCTTCGAGTCCGAGTTCGGGATGGGCATGCAGGTCGCGGCGGATGGCGACCAATTCCGGCATGGCATTGCTGATGGCGGCGGAGAGCTTCATGTCAGGCACCACGGGTGGGAATGCGGTTTTCGAAATAGCGGAAGGCGACGACGAGGATGCCGGTGAGGCACATATAGATGAGCGCGAGCAGGAGTAGCGGCTCGTAGGTCAGGTAGGTTTCCTGCCGCACCTTGGAGATCACCGCATAGACGTCGACGACGGTGATGGTCGCAACGAGAGGCGTCGACTTCAATTGCAGCACGGTCTCGCCGTTGAGCGTCGGTAGCGCTCGGTGGATCGCTCGCGGCAGCCAGATGCGCCGGAACATCGTCCAGCGTCTCATGCCATACGCGCGGGCGGCTTCCAGTTCCCCCGCAGGCACGCCCGCAAAGGCGCCGCGCATCACCTCGCCCTCATAGGCGGCGAAGGAGATGGTGAGCGCCGCCACACCATAGGGCCAGGCCTCGCGCAGGTAGGGCCAGAGAAACGAGTGGCGGATCCAAGGAAACTGCGGAAACAGCGAACCGAGGCCGTAATAGAGCAGCCAGAGCTGCAGGAGCAGCGGCGTTCCGCGAATGATGGTGCAGAAGACGCGGGCAGGAGCCTTCAGGAACCACGGACCTGTTACCTGGGCGAGGCCCAGCGGCACGGCGAGCAGGAAGCCGAGGATCGCCGTGCCGAAGAGCATAGCGAGGCTGACGAGGATGCCGGAGCCGAGTCTCGGCAGATAGCGCGGCAGCCAGTCCCAGCGCATGAAGACGGCGACCGCGACGACGAGGGCCGCGAAGACCAGCATCAGGACGATCCGATGCGGTTTGAGGAAGCTCCCCTTTTCGGGCAGGTCTTCCGGCGTGAAGGCGAGCGCATGTGTCGTTTCGTCGGTCATCTTTGCTCCGCGAAACCGCGGCGGGCATGCCGCTCGATGATGCCGATGAAGACGTTGGAAACGAGCGTCAGCGCAAGATAAAGGGTGCCGGCGGCACAGAAGAAGAGGAAATAGGCCTTGGTCGCACCGGCCGCCTGCCGTGTGACGAGCGTCAGTTCGCTGAAGCCTACGACCGCGAGCAGTGCCGTGTCCTTGGTGGCGATCAGCCAGAGATTGGCAAGGCCGGGAATGGCGTAGGGCAGCATCGCCGGCAACGTGATGCGCCTCAGAACCTTGACGGGCGACATGCCGTAGGCGCGCGCCGCCTCGATCTGCCCGGCGGGCACGGCCTTGATCGCACCCCGGAGCACCTCCGTCGAATAGGCGCCCTGCACCACCCCGATCACGAAGATGCCGGCCATCAGCCCGCTGATATCGACGGGCCCGAATCCGGCTGCGCCGAGGAGCTGGTTCAGAAGATCGGTGCCCGCATAGTAGAGGAGCAGGATGAGGACGAGTTCGGGTACGGCCCGGACGATCGTCGTGTAGCACTCCAGCAGATCGCGCAGTATCGGTCCGCCATAGAGCTTGCCGAAGGCGCCGCCGACGCCGAGCACGAGCCCGAGCGCATAGCCGCCAATGGCGATCTCGATCGAATGGAGGAAGCCCTGCAGCAGCACGCCGCCCCAGCCGGGGGCCGAGAGCGAAAGCAGGCTCCAGTTGATGAAGGAATCCGCGGCCACGGCAGCCTCTCCTTGAAGAGCGGGATGAGGAAATATGCGCGGTTCCGCCCGCGTCCCGCTCCGACACAAAATGCACAGGCCGGCGGCCGCAGGACCGCCGGCCGGCCGCGGCTCAGCCGCCGTAGATGTCGAAGTCGAAATACTTCTTCGAGAAGGTGTCGTAAGTACCGTTTTCGCGGATCGCCTTGATCGCCGCGTTGATCTTGTCCTTGAGCTCAGCCTCGCCCTTGCGCAGTCCGACGCCGACACCCGGCCCGAGAACGTCGACATCCTGAGCGACATCGCCCTTGTAATCGCAGCATTCCTTGCCCTGGTCGGTCGCGAGGAACGACTTCAGTGCGATCGCGTCGGCTTGGACGGCGTCGAGACGCCCGGCGGCAAGATCCTGGTTCGCCTCGTCCTGGGTCTGGTATTCCTTGATCTCTACGCCTGCCGGAGCAAAGTGCTTGGTGGCATAGGCCTGGTGCACCGTCGCGACCTGCACTCCGAGCGTCTTGCCGGCGAGGCCTTCGGGCGTTGGCTTGATGTCCTCGCCCTTGGTGCCGATGATGCCGGTCGGCGTGTTGTAGTATTTGTCGGAGAAGTCGATCGTCTTCAGGCGTTCGGCGGTGATCGACATCGAGCCGACGATCATGTCGATCTTCTTGGAGGTGAGCGCCGGGATGATGCCGTCCCAGGCGACGGGCGTGACCACGCAATCGAGCTTGGCCTCGGCGCAGATCGCCTTCATGAACTCGATCTCCCAGCCTTCCCAGTTACCGCTAGCATCGGGCGAGGTGAAGGGCGGATAGGGCTCCGCCGCGATGCCGACCTTGACCTGTTCGGCAGAGGCGGCGGCTGCGCCGGTGATCGCAAGAGCGGCGGCGAACGCCAGGAGCTTCAATGTTTTCTTCATGCTGTTCCCTTTTTTGGTTGTTGAGCATTGCGGAATTCAGTGAATGGAGCTGATGAACTTCTTGAGCCTTTCGGATTTCGGAGCGCCGAAGATCGCCTCGGGCGGCCCCTGTTCCTCGATCACGCCGTTGTGCAGGAAGACGATGTGGTTGGCGACGTCGCGCGCGAACTTCATCTCGTGGGTCACGAGCACCATCGTCCGTTTCTCCCGCGCGAGATCGCCGATCACGGAAAGGACCTCGCCGACGAGCTCCGGATCGAGCGCCGAGGTCGGCTCGTCGAAAAGCATGACGAGCGGCTGGATCGCCAGCGCACGGGCGATTGCCGCCCGCTGCTGCTGTCCGCCGGAAAGAAAAGCCGGATAGGCATCGCGCTTTTCGTAAAGCCCGACGCGCCTGAGCAGCGCCTCGGCAGCCTCCACCGCTTCGGCCTTAGGCTTGCCGAGCACGTGCACCGGCGCCTCGATAACGTTTTCGAGGATGGTCATGTGCTGCCACAGATTGAAGCTCTGGAAGACCATGCCGAGCTGGGTGCGGATGCGCTGGACCTGCTTGCGATCGGCCGGCATCAAGCCGCCGTGGCCGTCCGACTTCATGCGGATTTCCTCGCCGTGCACGCTGATCCGGCCGGCCGAGGGTAGTTCCAGCATGTTGATGCAGCGAAGAAAGGTGGATTTGCCGGAGCCGCTGCCGCCGATGATCGCGATGACGTCGCCTTGATTGGCGGTCAGAGATACGCCTTTCAGCACTTCCAATGGCCCGAAACGCTTGTGGAGGTCAGTGACCGCGATTGCCTGGGCCACATCCGTCATCGACGCGCGGCTCCTCTCAATCGCGGAACGCTAGCCATGAAGACAGTTCCCCTGGTCGTTCTCTCGTGCAGCATCTTCGGCTTGTCACGCTGTTTCTTAAGCAGCATCGTTGCACTTGTGCCGCTATTATTCAAGCGTATAATAACTTCGGCGTCGATTTTTTGACGCCTCTCGCGAGAATGGTCATTCCCCCAACAGGAGCAATGTATGAGCCGGACCGGTTCTGAGGCAAAGACGATCTGGCCTTACGGCCCTGTGGTCAGGAGGCTGCCGTGAACCGGCGCAGCTTTCATCGTGCCCCCGAGGGCGAACGGCGTCAGGAGCTGATCGAAGCGACCCTCGACTGCATCTCCGAGTTCGGCCTCAAGGGAGCGACGGTCCGGCAGATCGCGGTTCGCGCCGGCGTTACGGCAGGGCTCGTGCGTCACTACTTCGAATCCAAGGATCAGATGATCGCGGAGGCCTACCGCGCCGTCATCGCCTCGCTCACGGAAAAGGCGAAGAACGTTGAGGGCGACCCCACGACGCGGCTGAAGGATTTCATCGCCATCAATCTGACCGAACCCGTGGCCGACAGCCGCAGCGTCTCGCTCTGGGCGGCCTTCATCAGCCAGGTGCGTGTCGATCCGGTGCTCGCCGAGATCCACCGCGAAGGTTATCTCGCCTTCCGCAACGCGCTTCAGGATCTGCTCGGCGATTTCCTCGCGGCCAAGGGTAGACCGGCCGGCGCCGAGGAATGCCGCCGCTATGCCATCGCGATCAACGGCCTCGTCGACGGGCTCTGGGTCGAAGGCTGCCTCGCAGGCGATCTCTTTCGCGAGGGCGAGCTGGTCAGCATTGCCATGGCGTCGGTCGAAGCGCTGCTCGGCCTTCCCATCGAAAATTAGAACAAGGGAGGAATATTTGCGTTACGCGTCGATCACCTCACGTCTTGCCGAACTCGGTTCCGGGAAATGGACGCTGCACACACGTGCGCGTCAATTGAAGGCAAGCGGCGCCGACATCATCGAGCTGACCATCGGCGAACCAGATCTGCCGCCGGACCGCGCCCTCCTCGACGAATGTCAGCGAGCCATGAATGCGGGGCGCTATCGCTATTCCAACGGCCGGGGCGAGCCTGGCGTGGTGGCGGCGCTTGTGGAAAAATACTGCCGGCGCCGTGCCGACGTAACGGCGGAAAACATTCTTTGCTTTCCGGGTACCCAGACAGCGCTCTTCGCCGTGATGCTCGGCCTCGCGGAGGCTGGCCACGGCGTGCTTGTCGGCGATCCGCTCTACGCGACCTATGAGGGCGTCATCCGCTCCACCGGCGCCCATCCGGTATTCGTGCCGCTGAAGCCGAAACATGGTTTTCACATGCAGGCGGACGATCTGGAAAAGGCGGTTACACCCGACTGCCGGGTGCTGCTCCTGAACACGCCACACAATCCGACAGGCGCCGTGCTGACGGCGGCGGAGGTTGCGGCGATCGGCGAGGTCGCCCGTCGCCACGACCTCTGGATCGTCTGCGATGAGGTCTACGAGGAGCTGGTTTTTGACGCCGCCTTCGCCTCGCCCTTCGACGATCCGGATCTCGCCGAGCGCACCATTGTCGTATCTTCCATCTCGAAGTCGCATGCGGCCCCCGGCTTCCGCAGCGGTTGGGCCGTCGGCCCTGCCGAGTTCACCCGGCGGCTCCTGCCGGTTTCCGAAACCATGCTTTTCGGCCAGCAGCCGTTCATCGCCGACATGACGGCTTATGCACTGACGCATGAGATCGATACGGCAAGGCAGATGCGCGAGGCTTACAAGCGGCGTGCCCTCCGGATCGTCGATGGCCTTGCCAAGGTGCCTGGCGTGTCGGTCCTGCCGCCGGAGGCCGGCATGTTCGCGCTGATCGACGTCGCCGGCACGGGCCTCCCCGGCGAGGCTTTCGCCTGGGCGCTGCTCGAGGAGGAGGGGGTCGCGGTGATGCCGGGCTCGTCCTTCGGCGAGGAGGCGCGGGACTTCTTGCGCATGAGCCTCACCGTCCCCGACGCCGCCATTGACGAGGCATGCCACCGCATCGCGTCTCTGGCCGAACGTTTGAGCCTTCTCAGGGAGCGCCGCGCATGACCGCTGAAATGAAAACCGTCGGCGAGGTCCTCGTCGATCTGCTTGAGGCGAACGGTGTCGAGGTCGTGTTCGGCATACCCGGAGTTCATACGGTCGAGCTCTATCGCGGCCTGGCGGCGTCGAAAATCCGTCATGTCACGCCGCGGCACGAGCAGGGGGCCGGCTTCATGGCCGACGGCTATGCACGCGTCAGCGGCAAACCGGGTGTGGCGCTCGTTATTACCGGGCCGGGGCTTACCAATACGATCACAGCAATGGCGCAGGCGCGGCAGGATTCGATCCCGATGCTGGTGATCTCCGGCGTCAACCGACGCGACTCGCTCGGGCACGGCCGTGGATTGTTGCATGAGCTGCCCGACCAGCACGGGATGGTGAAGACGCTTGCGCTCTATTCCCACACACTCCTCAATCCGGCGGATCTGCCGCTCGTGGTGGAGCGCGCCTTTGCGGTCCTGCTCTCCGGCCGGCCGGGTCCCGTTCACATTGAAATTCCGACCGACGTGATGGCCGTGAAGATCGAGAGTCGCGCGGCAAAGCCGGCAGCGGCAACCCGTCCGCGCTCCGACAGCGAGACGCTGCAGCGGGCGGCGATCCTCTGCGCCGACGCCTCGCGACCTGTGATCCTCTGCGGCGGCGGCGCACTGACCGCGGAGGCGGAAGTGCGCGAGCTCGCCGAGCGGATCGGAGCGCCGGTGGTTACGACCGTCAACGCCCGCGGCATGCTCGCCGGTCATCCGCTCCGCGTGCCGGCGAGCCCAAGCCTCAAGGCCGTCCGCAGCTTGCTGCGCGAGGCGGATCTCGTGCTGGCGCTCGGCACCGAGATGGGCCAGACGGATTATGACCTCTATGCCGATGGCGGCTTTCCGGCGCTCAAGAACCTCATCCGCACGGACATCGACGCGGCACAGCTCGCCCGCGGACCGCAGGCCGCCCTTTCGATCCTCTCCGGCGCGAAGACGGCGACGGCGGGCATCACGGGCTTCCTGCCCGGTCACGCCGCCGCCAAGGATGGGGCGGCCCGGGCCGATGCCGCGCGTAAGGCGGCGCTGAAGGAGCTGACCGCGAAGATGCGCGCCGAAGTTGGCGTCATAGACATGATCTACACGGCGCTCCCTGATTGCACGATCGTCGGCGATTCGACGCAGGCGGTCTATGCCGGCAATCTCTATTGCGATGCGCCCCGGCAACGCGCCTGGTTCAATTCCGCGACCGGCTACGGCTCGCTCGGCTACGCGCCGCCGGCGGCGGTCGGCGCCTCTATTGCCGATGGCGCGCGGCCCGTCGTCTGCCTCGTCGGCGACGGCGGTTTTCAGTTCTCACTGGCCGAGATCGGCTCGGCGGTCGATGCCGGGGCCCGGGTCGTCTTCCTCGTCTGGAACAATGACGGCTACAAGGAAATAGAGTCCTACATGGTCGAATCCGGCGTGAAACCGGAAGGCGTCAAACCGTCGGCACCCGATTTCCTCATGACCGCCAAGGCCTATGGCGTGCCTGCCGAGCGGCTGGCAAATGTGGACGATCTGCCACGCGCCCTCGCCGATGCGGCCGCGCGCTTCGGGCCTTCGCTCATCGAAATCCATCAGGAGAAGACTGCCGGCATAACCGCTTGACGGCTCCCGTGATTGCATCGCGCCGGGACGGAATTTGACTTTTCCGGCCCGGAATGATGTTAAGAGCGTTAATGCTCGAATCCGGCCACGTTCTTCCATTAAGGTCGGCATTGGGCTGACTTCGTCTCGCTGGCGCCTGTTCGATGGCGCCGAGAGAAAGGGATCGCGTCCTCGATGGACCTCTTGGGTGGTGGCAGCAAGAGCATGCAGGCCAGCCGGCTCCTTGCCGTGCTGTGGCTTTTCTGTGCCTCCCTTGCCATGCAGGTCATCGTGGTCGGCCAAAGCTTTTCCGGCCGCGTGGCGACGGGAGCCGGCGGCGTCGCAGCGCCGGATAGCGGTTCCTCCGATCGCCCGGCTGTCCGCCAGGTCTCAAGGGCCGCTGCTCTGCCCGACCTCCGCTTTACCGGAGAGCGCTCGGACGGGAAATCGACGACCGGCGGCGATCCCGGGTCTGTCCTTCCGCTCGAACGCGTGGCCTTTCCCGCTCAGGAAGGGGCTCGCCCGGTAGCGCTGCCTCAAGGCGAAATCGCATTGGGGACGCCGCTGCGGAGCGAGCGCATTCGCGCCCCGCCTGCGACGATAACCATCCTGTGAGAGTTCGGCGGGGCTTCCGGTCCTGCCTTAAGCCTTTGACGAAACCTGGCCCGGACGCTGCCGAAAGGCGCGTTCAGGCTTTTATGGAATTTCCACATGCGTACATCCAGATGGGCGGTTCTCGCCTATGTCGCGATCATTATCTTCGGATGCCTCGCGGCGCTGCCGAGCGTTCTGACGCCGGCCATGAGGCAGCAAGTCGCTTCCGTTCTGCCTTTCAAGCCGGTCACCCTCGGCCTCGACTTGAGGGGCGGCTCGCACCTCGTGCTCGAGGTCGACGGGGCAGGGCTTCAGAAAGCTCGCCTCAACTCGCTTCTCGACGACACCCGCCGCGTGCTGCGCGGCGAGCGCGTTTCCGCCTCCTCGGCCCGCATCAGCGGCAATAGCGTGACCGTGAGCATCCCGGACGCTGCGGACCGCGAAAGGGTCCTGCCGAAACTGCAGGAACTGGCGACACCCGTAAGCACGGTCGGCTTCGGCGCCACCGCTGCCGAAGTCGAGGTGGCGACGAACGGCGACGTCGTGACGCTGGCCATGACCGAGGCAGGGCTTGCCGACCGCATGACCAAGGCGGTCGAGCAGAGCCTGGAGATCATCCGCAACCGCGTCGACCAGGTCGGCGTTGCCGAGCCGCTGATCCAGAGGATCGGTTCGAACCGCATTCTCGTCCAACTGCCGGGTCTTCAGGATCCGACTCGTCTGCGCGAGCTTCTGGGTTCCACCGCTCAAATGAGCTTCCACATGCTCGATCAGAGCGTGGACGTCACGCAGCCGCCGCCGCGCGGCGTCGACATTCTTCCCGGCGCGAACGACGGCAACAAATATCCGGTCGAAAGCCGCGTCGCCATTTCCGGCGAGCGCCTCGAAGATGCGAAGGTCGGCTTCGACCAGCGTACGAACCAGCCGGTGGTGGATTTCGCCTTCGACTCGCTCGGAGCCCGTCAGTTCGCCGACATCACCCGTGAAAACGTCGGCCGGCCCTTCGCGATCGTCCTCGACGGCAAAGTCCTGACGGCACCCGTCATCAACGAGCCGATCCTCGGCGGCCGCGGTCAGATCAGCGGCAACTTCACCGTCGAGGAAGCAACGGTTCTCTCCGCACTCCTGCGCTCCGGTGCCTTGCCCGCGCCCCTCACCATCATCGAAGAGCGCTCGGTCGGTCCGAACCTCGGCAGCGACTCGATCCGTATGGGCCTCTACACCGGCCTTGCCGGTTTCGGTCTCGTCGTCACTCTGATGATCGTCCTCTACGGCGCCTGGGGCATGATCGCCAATATCGGCCTGGTGCTGCACACGATCATGACGATCGGCGTGCTCGGCTTGATCGGCTCGACGCTAACGCTCCCCGGCATCGCCGGCATCATTCTCGGCATCGGCATGGCGGTCGACGCCAACATCCTCATCAACGCCCGTATCCGCGAAGAGACCGAGGCGGGTGCCGGTGCGATGAAGGCGCTGGACGTCGGCTTCAACAAGGCCTACGCCACGATCCTCGACTCCAACGTCACCACGCTTGCCGGCACGATCCTCCTGTTCTGGCTGGGCAGCGGCCCTGTCCGCGGCTTTGCCGTCACCATGATGCTCGGCATCGTCATCTCGATGTTCACATCGGTCACCGTCGTGCGTCTGCTGATGCGCGAGGTCGTCGTCCGTCGCAAGATGAAGAAGCTGGAGATCCCGTCGCTCTTCGGCCGCGTTCCGCACCTGCCGACCTTCTCGTTCATGAAGCGCCGCTTCCAGGCGATCGGCTTTTCGGCCTTCCTGTCGATCAGTTCCGTCATCCTGTTCTTCACGCCGGGTCTCAACTACGGCATCGACTTCATCGGCGGTATCCAGGTCGAGGCGGTGTCGAAGGAGAAGATCGACCTGCCGACGCTGCGTCACAGCCTCGAGGAGCTCAACCTCGGCGAGGTGGCGTTGCAGGACTTCGGCGGCGGCCAATCGGTGCTGATCCGCGTGCAGCGGCAGCCTGGCGGCGAGCAGGAGCAGACGGCGGCGCTGAACCGCATCAAGGATGCCGTTACGACGGCCATCCCGGGTGTCAGCATGGAGCGGACGGAGGTCGTCGGTCCGACGGTTAGCGGCGAGCTGGCACGATCCGGCTTCCTTGCTGTCGGCCTCGCCATGGTCGCGATCCTGCTCTACATCTGGTTCCGCTTCGAATGGCACTTCGCCGTCGGCGCGATCGCGGTGCTGCTGCTCGACATCACCAAGACCGTCGGCTTCTTCGCGCTCACCGGGATCGACTTCAACCTCACGGCGATCGCGGCATTGCTGACGATGATCGGCTACTCGGTGAACGACAAGGTGGTCGTCTACGACCGCATGCGCGAGAACCTGCGCAAATACAAGTCGATGCCGTTTTCCGACCTCATCGACATGAGCATCAATCAGGTGATCGCGCGATGCATCTTCACCTCGATGGCGACGGCCCTTTCGCTGGTGCCGATGGCGATCTGGGGCGGGGAGGCGGTGCGCAGCTTCGCCTGGCCGATGATCTTCGGCGTCATCGTGGCGACGACCTCGTCGATCTATATCGGCGGACCGATCCTGCTTTTCCTGAGCCGCTGGTGGAAAGATCGGGAAGCCGGCCGCTCCGGGGCGCAGCAGGCGGGAACGCCAACGGCCTGATCGGCTTCTCGCGTTCGCGCAATAGTGATGAAGCGAAAGGGGCGGCCCTGCGGGGCCGCCCCTTTTTCGTCCGAAAGTGCTGTCTTTATCAGAGCCGTCCCTTGCGGGTCGATTCGGCGCTCCCTAAATAGCGCTCGAGCTCACGAAGGGCAGGCGAACAGAATTGTCCACGCGGTCGGCGCCCGAACGTTGAAAAGAGAATTATTTTTCGTTTCTTCGTTTCTGGAGTTGACTGATTTGGTGGATTATTCTAACTTGCAAATCGTGGGGGAAGGAATCCGCCTCGAATTGTTCATGAAACGCCCCGGCGCGCGCTGCCGGGCCAAGCCGAAGGAGAGTGACATGTTCGAAAACACCGCCGCTTTCTGCGGCTCGCGTTCCCTTTGTCGCGCAACGGTGAAAGGGCTCATTCGCACGCTTTGGCGAATGTGACCCTTCGAACTTCCCGAATTCACCCTTTGCCGAGAATCGAATGATCCGCGCCTAAGCCGCGCGGGGGAGCGTTATTACATGAGCAAGCAAGTTATCGAATATGACGGCGAAGCCGTCGGAGTTGTCGTTCCGGATAAAGACCGGCTGAAGTTTCTCGCGGTGAAGTATCACGTCTGGGATCTCGACAAGCAGCATTTCCATTCGGCCGACGAAGCGCGGACAGCGATCCGGCACCTGCTCGCCGGGCGGGGCGGACAAAGCCAGCGTAGTCATTCGGCCGGCTTTGCGGCATGACGCTCGTATCCGAAGCATGCCGCCGCAATATCGATCGAGGTCACGGTGATTTCGGGCTCCCCAAGTCATCGTGACCCGCTTTCCAATGTCGGTGCGCGATGGGGCGCAAGACCGCACACGCTTTCTAACCCTCGATGAACATCATTGCTTCGACGGTCTCCTTTCTGCAGCAGCATTCGACCGCTCATCTTCGCTGATTGTCGACTATAACTGTATATTGACCACGCATTCTTGTGCTATGCCAAGACGAGTTGTGTCATGGACGGTTTCGCCGTTAGCGGAACCGGGGAGAATTGGCTCGAATGCTGACAAAAAAGGGAAAATATGGACTGAAAGCGCTTGTCGATCTGGCGCGGCTGGCGCCTGGTGAAACCGCCTTCATCAACGAGATCGCGCTCCGCAACAATATTCCGAAGAAATTTCTCGACACGATCCTGCTCGAACTGCGCAATGCCGGCGTGCTGCGCTCGAAGAAAGGCCCAGGCGGCGGTTACTCGCTGTCGCGTCCGGCTTCCGAGATCCGCATCGGTCATGTGATACGGACGCTCGACGGACCGCTGGCGCCCATACGCTGTGCGAGCCGCACGGCTTACGAGGTCTGCGAGGACTGCAGCGATCCGGAGACCTGTCGGGTCCGCATCTCGATGACGTCGGTGCGCGACGCCATGGCCTCGATCCTCGATTCGATGACGCTCGCCGAGTTCGCCGCCGATGGCGCGGTCCCTCCGGAAACCACAGTAGAAAAACGTGCCGGGTGAGACCGCCTGTCTCACAACGGCACCGCTTCTCATCAGACGCGCAAAGCCGCTATAGCACTTTGAATTGCTGCAGATGTGACGGTAGAGAGCTGTGAATTGCCGTGCAAATCGGTCCGGATGCGAGGATTCATGCAGCGGGAGACTTGGTTTGCGAGAAAAAAGGGCCTATCTGGCTCGATATTTGCCGCGCCGCTGAAAAGAGCGGCCTCTCGTTAAAGAATCGGGGGTCGATGATGGGCTTGAGACACGTGAAGGCGGACGCGCATTCCGGCGTCGCCGTAATGGATTCGATCCGTCGGACGATAACGACGGCGAAGAACGGCATCGAGGCGCTAGCCGAACACCTGGTGACGGACGCAGTTTTTGCGCAGGGCCTCGTCGATGCCGTCGCATTGGTCGGCGACGGCGCGGGCCGGGTAGTCGTTTCCGGCGTCGGCAAGAGCGGGCATATCGCCCGCAAGATCGCTGCCACCATGGCTTCCACTGGAACTTCGGCCTATTTCGTCCACCCGACGGAGGCGAGCCACGGCGACCTTGGGATGATCACAGCCGACGACGTGCTGATCCTGCTCTCCTGGTCCGGCGAGACGGCGGAACTCGCCAACATGCTCACCTACGCCAAGCGCTTCAAAGTGCCGGTCGTCTCGATCTCCTGCAACCGCGACAGCACCCTTGCGCGCAATTCCGAGATCGCGCTCGTCTTGCCGAAGGTGCAGGAAGCCTGCCCGCACGGGCTTGCGCCGACGACCTCGGCGATGCTGCAATTAGCAGTCGGCGATGCGCTTGCAATGGCCCTTTTGGAACGGCGCGGCTTTTCCGCCGAGGATTTCAAGACCTTCCATCCGGGCGGCAAGCTCGGCGCGCAATTGCGGCTTGTCCAAGAACTCGCACACGTGGCCGAGCAGGTCCCCTTGGTGGCGGTGGGTCGCCCGATGAGCGAGGCGGTCATCGCAATGTCGGCGAAGGGCTTTGGTGTCGTCGGCATCGTCGATGAAAAGGGAGCACTGGTCGGAGTGATCACCGACGGCGACCTGCGCCGCCACATGAGCGGCGACCTCTTGAGCCAGCCGGTCGAAGAGGTGATGTCGCGCAATCCGCGAGTCGTTCACGGCGACGTGCTTGCGAGCGCCGCCATGGAGTTCATGGAGGAGCACAAGATCACCGTGCTCTTCCTCGTCGATGAGGCGGGAATGCCGGTCGGCATCCTGCACATTCACGATCTGCTGCGCGCCGGCGTCGCCTGATCCTCGGATATATTTCTTTTCGCAGGCTTTTGCCGGGGCGGCGGGTCGACGAAGGCGCCCGGCTGATTGACGCTGTCGCGATGCAGCCGCTCGGCGATCGCTTGAGCGCCGGCATCCGTTCCGGCACGGGAATAGAAGTTGCCGCGGACCTGGATCGAGGCGGCCATCAGCCTGAACATCGCCGCATTGAGCTGCGCATCCGGCGGCTGCGGTGCCGCCCAGAATGCGTCGAGCGGCTGCTGATCGGTAAGGCCGCCAATGTCGAAGACGGCCTTGCCGAGGATCTTCACCGGCTTGCCCTGTCTTAACGCATGAAGCCCGGCGGTCGAGTTGACGGTCACCATACCGGCACTGTGCTCGGTCAGCAGGTCGAGATTGCCGCCGTCGAGATAGACGACACGACCCGAGATTCCGAGCGCGGTCGCTTTGCGGCCGATGATCTTTCGCCAGGGGATGAGACCGTTATCGAGCGGATGCACCTTGACGGCAAGCTTGGCAGTCGCCGGCGCCGCGCGTGCGAAGGACGTGAGAATTTCACGGATCGCGTCGCGCTGGCTGCTAAAGGGCGAATGCGCGCGCAGTTGATAATCGGTCTCGAGCTGCAGCGGATGGACGAAATAGGGCGAGCCACTGGATAGAAGGGAGCGGACTATCGCATCGGCCGCCCGCTGGTGGCGCTGGCCGGCCGCAAGCCGCCTCAGCCAGCCGGCATACTCGGCGAGCGGATGAAAGATCGCGTGCCGGCGATAGCCGGGGAAGAGGAACCAGAGGAAGACGTTCGGGAGGTTGTAAAGAAGGTCATAGGCCGCCTCGGCGAGGAAGCTCTGCCGGTAGCGCCGCTGCCAGTCCGGCTCCGGCAATCCCTCTGCAGCCTCCAAAATCTGCGTCGGATCGGCGGGGAAATGCGAGTTGGACGACATGCCGCCGCGCTCGAGGGTCAGCCAGTCCGGCCTGAGATATCCCATTTCGATGACGAAGACTTGCGCGTCGGCTCTTTGGGCGGCGGCTATGGCGATCCGGTGATAAGGCCGCTCCTCGCCGAGCAGGACCAGGTCGCTCACCGCATGCCGGCGGATGAACGCCTCGATATAGGCTGGCCAGCCTTCGATGGAGCCGCGGTAGTTGTGGGCGCCCGGGCGCCGCCAGAAGATCTGATCGCCCGCATTGAGATTGATGCGCAAGCAGACGTGACCGAGCGCCGCGAGCCGCGCGGCGATCTTGGCGAAGATCGGCGAGGATGGTCCCTGCAGGAACAGGAATGTCCGCCGTTGCGAGCCTTTGATCGTCTTGCCTGCCGTCATTGTTAGGGCTTCCGGGTAGCCGCCGCTATTGCAGCGCTTCCTTGTGCAGGTTGGCGTGTTTGAGCAGCGATCGGATCAGGTTCCACGGGTCCTCGTTCTCAGCCGCTTTCGGCTTCTGGCCGGCGGGCCGGGCATCGGCGAGCGGCACGATGAAATAATCCGTCCGGGGGTCTGGAAACGGGTCGGCGAAGGACTTCAGAAGCGGCGCATGATCGCCGTAGAAGACGAGCCAGACGGGCCGGTCGAGCCTGTCGAGGCCGTCGACGAGCTTCTTCAGCGCGGCGTCGGATTGCTCAAGGATCGCCAGGTAGATGTCGACCGGATTGGTGAGGGTCCCGACGCGTCCGGGCTCCCACGGACCGTGATTGGCCATCGACGCGACGAAGACGAAGCCGCTCTCGTCTTCCGGTAACTTGTGAACCTCGGCAAGCACTCTCGTCGCCAGCGTCGCGTCGGAGACGTAGAGCCCGTCCCGTTCGGGATTGTGCTCGAAGGCGTCGAGCATGGTGAGCTTCTCGAAGCCGAGCACCGGCATCGCCTTGTGGCGGAGGAAGAACGTCCGGTCGTAGGGGTGGATGAAATGCGTGCGCCAGCCGGCGCGCTTCAGCTTTCCCGGCCAGACCACGTCGGCATAATGCGCCGCGCGGAGATAGGGGTAGCTCGCGTCGACATGGATGTCGTCCGGCACGAGGCCACTCAGGACGGCGAATTCGGTTCGCAGCGTATAGCCGCCTTCGAAGACATTGCTCAGGCGCCCCCATTGAACCGCTTGCTTGCGAAGCCGGTCGATCGTGGGTAGCTTGATCGAATTGACGCCGAAGTGCCGCATGTCGATGAAGGACTCCGACTGCCAGACAACGATCAACGGCGCTTCCTCGTGGCCGATCAGGTCATGGACCGCTGCGCGCAGGCGTTCGGAAAGCTCAGCGACGATCTTCTCACGCTTGACCCCCAGCCAGACAATGAAGTGGAAGACTACCGAACCGAAGGTGCCGAACCGCACCGTGCTCATCTTCACATTGACCTTTTTGCCCACCAGCCGTTGGACGAGCGCGGCTGTAGGCCGGTTCACCGGCCCGTAGAACAGGAGTAGCCAGGGTCCCGCCGCAATCAAGATCATCACCACGATCCAGAACGACTTGTCCCTTGCGGGCAGGACGCTCGGCTCGAAGTACATGTACATTCCTGAGACGCCGAACACGTATGCGAAGGCGACGATCCAGAAAAGAATGTTCAGTGAGGTCGCGTAGAAGATCGTCTTGTACTTGAAGACGTCCGCGACGAGCGCGATGTCGGAGAAGACCAGCGGCTCGCGGATGAACTTGAACTTCGCTCGGGAAATGCCGGTGAAGATGATGAAGAAGCTCATCGTGCCGGCAGCCGCATAGAGGGGGCGCCAGGAGATTGCGAAAAAGCCGGCGAAGACCAGCGCGATGACGGGCAGGCGGGCAAGCGCGTCGATGATGGCCTGATTGCGCCCGTAGGGGGGAGCGTTCCTCCTGCGCTCACGTGCCGGCAGGGCGAAGCGGTCCGTGAAGAAGATCACCCCGCAGCTCAGCAGATAGCAAATGATGGCCAATGCTATCGGGTAGTCATGCAGGTGGAAGGGAAGAAGCGTCAAGCAAATACCTTTATGCCGTTTCACCGCCGATGCCGTCTCGGCGGCGGTGCCATCCTTTGACTTAAAGACTAAGCTCGGCCGGCACAAGCGTGGCCGGGCTGCGCCCGCCTCACCGTCCACCGCGGCGATCGATTGCCCTGTCGAACCACCAATTGATAAGAGGTCTTATCGCGGGCCCGAAACGGCCAAGCAGGTACAAAGTAGGCCCGAAGTAGATTTCGAACCGCCGGCGTTCGATGCCTCTTACGATCTTCCGGGCGACCGCCTCGGCCGTCCAGGGGCGGACCGCTCCCATTACGACGCTCGCCTCGCGCGGCCGCGAGGCGAGCTCGCGCTCGAACTGCGGCGTCTCGGTGTCGGGCGGAAAGCAGACGGAGACGCTGACATTGTGGCGACGCGCCTCGCTGCGGAGCGCCTGGGCAAAGCCGTGCAGCGCGAACTTCGACGCGCAATAGGCCGTATAGCCGTAAATGCCGATCAGGGCGGCGCCGGAGGAAATCATCATGATGTGGCCCTCGCGCCGCCGCATCATGTCTGGATAGACGGCGCGAATTGCATGGACCGTGCCGAAAAAATTCGTTTCGATCTGGCGGTGGAAGGCCGCGCTCTGCATCGCCTCGAAAGGAGCAGGCTCGACGACGCCCGCCGCCGTCACGAGAATATCGCAGGGGCCGAGCGCATTCACGCAACGGGAGATCGCGGCACCGATCTCATCCCCATTGGAGACGTCGGCGGGCTCGATGCGGATATCTTCGGCCTTCACGCCGTATTTCGATGTCAGCTTCTGCGCCGCCGCTTGCAGGAGATCGCGAGAGCGGGCGATTAGCGAGAGACGCGCGCCGCGGGCGCCGTAAATCGATGCGAGTGCCAGGCCAATGCCGCTGGAGCCTCCGGTGATGATCACATGTGTCATGTAGAGAACCCGCTTGCGGCGCTGTAATGTTATCGGCAGGTGACGCTTTCGACCAAGATGTTAGAGGCGTGATGCGGGCGGAAACCGCGCACAATTTTCCTCGTCCCGCTCTAGCGCGCCGAGAGCGTCTTCAGCATCTTTTCGATATCGACGCCGCCGAGGCCGAAATTGCGTTCCGTGAGCTCCTTCAGCCGCTCGGCGGTCAGCGTCACGGTGCGGCGGATCTGTTCCTCCGTATGGTCTGAGGTGATGAAGAAGCGCAAACGTGCCTGTCCTTCCGGCACCGCCGGGTGAATAATGGGCAGCACGTTGATGCCGGCCGCCAGCAGGTCGTTGGAGAGCTGAACGGCGCGCAGCGAATCCCCGACGATAACCGGCACGACCGAGAAGCCGCCACTGAGCCCCGTATCGAGGCCGGCTTCCTTGGCGAGCTTCAGGAAGAGGCTGCCGTTGCGTCTCAGCGCCGCCGTGCGCTCCGGCTCCCTTTCGAGGATATCGAGGCTGGCGACGGCGGATGCCGCAAGCACCGGCGCGAGGCCGACACTGTAGACGAAACCGCCGGCCGACGCCTTGAGCACGGCCGCCAGCGCCTCGCTGCCGGCAATGTACCCGCCACAACTCGACGTGGTCTTCGAGAGCGTCCCCATCCAGATGTCGACCTCGTGCGGATCGACGCCGAAATGTTCGGCAAGACCTTTGCCGCGCCGCCCGAGGACTCCGAGCGAATGGGCCTCGTCGACCATGAGCCAGAAGCCATATTCGGCCTTGAGCTTCAGCAGCGCCGGCAGGTTGGCGGTGTCGCCGTCCATCGAATAGATGCCCTCGACGATCACCATGATATAACGATAGTCGCCTGCAACGGTGCGCAGCACATGTTCGAGATCGGCGGTGTCATTGTGCTTGAACAGGCGCCGCGTGGCGCCCGAGAGCTTGATACCGGCGAGCGCGCTGTTGTGGATAAATTCGTCGTGGATGACGAGGTCCTTCGGGCCGATCAGGCAGCTGATGGCAGCGACGTTGGTCAGATATCCGCTGACGAAGCAGACTGCTGCGTCGACGCCATAGAAGCACGCGATTTTTTCCTCGAGCTCCACATGCTGCGGCCGCTCGCCGGCTACCAGCCGGCTCGCCGAGGCGGAGATTCCGAAATTGCCGATCGTCTCCTGCGCCCGGTCGAGGACATGGGCATGCTTGTTCAGCCCGAGATAGTCGTAGGAAGCGAAATTGATCAGCTTACGGCCGTCGATCATCGTCGTTGCGCCGGCCGCCGTCTGATGCGGCCGGTAAAACGGATTGGCGATGCCGAACTGCTCGCTCACCAGCTTCTGCGCCTGTACCTGCTTGTATTCCGGCAGGTCTTCGAAGCGGGCCTGCTGGCGACGTGGCGCCGGCGGCAACTCCCGTTCCGAGCGCGCCATTCGGTTGCGCTCGGACGATTGATGCGTATTCCTCATCCTGTCCAGCAGGCTCTCCTTGAGGCTGCTGTTCATCTTGGAGAAGGTCTGGCCGTTTCCGTCGCTGCTCATTGGCTCAGTGCTTTTTCCTTGACCGCCCCGGTATGACGCTGCGTAAGTTCGGTGACGAGCTTGTCGTCGCCAGACTCGCCGTCCTCGCTCTGGTCGCGCTTGCTGACTTTTTCGTAGAGCTTGCGCGCAACATCGCCCACGGTCGTATTGTCGGCGACGCCGCTCAATGGCATATCGAAGCCCGTGTTCTGTTGGAAGCTCATGCCGAGTTCCACCGCCATCAGGCTATCGAGGCCGATCTCCTTCAATATCTTGCCGCGCGTCACCGTATCCTTCGACACGCGGAGGATTGCGGCGATCTCACCAGCCACCAGGTCGAACAGGATCTCCTCCGCCTCCTGCGGCGACTTGCCCTCGATCATCGCGACGAGATCCATCTTCGTGCCCTCGGCACCCGAGGCATGTTGGTCGGCGCTCCGCAGAATCACCTCGAAGAGAGCGTTGCGGGCGACCGGCAGGTTGCGCGCAGCCGTCCAGTCGATCTCCGAAATCATCACGACCGCGGCATCGACCGTGCCCGGATCGGCGGCGATATGGCTCTCGACCATGTCGAGCGCGACTTGCGCCTTCAACGCCGTCTTGCCGATACGCTTGGCGAGCAGGTCGTTCACGTCGGCGTTCTGGGTCAGGTAGCCGGCATCGGCGATCGCGCCGAAGCCGACGGCCAGCCCCGCCAGGCCTTCTTCGCGTCGTGCGCGAGCAAGGCCTTCGAGATAGCCGTTAGCGGCGACGTAGTTCGCTTGTCCGGGATTGCCGACCATCGTCGTTGCCGATGAGAACAGGATGAAGTTGTCGAGCTCATCGCCGCGGGTGAGGCGATCGAGGATCGCCGCGCCCTTGGCCTTCGTGTCGATAACCGGCCGGTTGCGCTCGCGGTTGAGATTGCAGATCAGCGCATCGTCGAGCACCATCGCCGCGTGGACGACGGAGCGGAGCGGCGCTTCACGCCGCAGCGTCGTAAGAAGCGTATCCACGGCTGCGGCATCGGTGATATCGCAGGCATGCAGCGATGCGGAGACGCCGGCCTTCTGCCACCGTTCGATCGCTGCACCCGTCTCCGCATCCGGTTGGCCGCGGCGGGAGCAGAGTGCTATTCGCCGCGCACCTTTTTCGATGAGCCAGTTGGCCGCCGCCAGACCGAAGCCGCCGATACCGCCGACGACGAGATGGATGCCGTCCGCATCGACCTTCATGCTCTTGCTTCGTTTCGCCGTCACCTCGTGTTTACCGGCGGTGGGCGGCAGGACGACGATCTTGCCGATGTGACCGGCATTCTGCATCAGCCGGAAGGCGTTGCCGATTTCATCGAAATCGAATGCGCGATAGGGCAGCGGCGTAAGCCGGCCTTGCTCGAAGAGCGCCCCGATTTCCGTAAAGATGCGTCTGGTCAGCTCCGGCGCATTGACGAGAAGCTGGTCCGCGTCGATGCCGAAATAGCTGACGTTGCGGCGGAACGGCCTGAGCCCGATCTTGCTGTCGGCATAGTAGTCGCGCTTGCCGAGTTCCAGGAACCGGCCGAAGGGTTTGACGAGAGCCAGGCTCTGCTCCATCGCCTCGGCGAAGAGCGAGTTGAGCACGAGGTCGACGCCTTCGCCGCCGGTGACCGCGCGGACGTCGTTGACGAAGCCGAGCGAACGCGAGTCGAAGACATGATCGGCGCCGAGCATCGTCAGGAAGCGCCGCTTTTCGCGCGTTCCGGCCGTTGCGATGACCTTGGCTCCCTTGAGCTTTGCGACCTGGAGCGCGGCGAGGCCGACGCCGCCGGCGGCACCGTGGATCAGGATCGTCTCGCCCGCCTGGATGCGGCCGAGCTCGACCATTGCGTAATAGGCCGTCAGGAAGGCGACCGGCACGGTCGCGGCGGCGACGGGATCCATCGTGCGCGGCAGCTTGGCAATGCCGGCGCGGGCAACGACCGCGTGCGTCGAGAAGGCGGAAGAGGCGATCGCCATCACCGAGTCGCCGACGGCAAGGTCGTCGACCCCTTCGCCGACCGCGACCACGTGACCGGAAAGCTCCATGCCGATTGTCGCGCCGGCAAAACCGTCTTCCAGCGCTTCCTCGGGGAGCAGGCCCATCGCCCACATGACGTCGCGGAAGTTCAAGCCCGTCGCAACAACGGCGACGACGACTTCGCCCGGTCCGGCCTCCGGCACCGTGCTTTCTTCCCAGGCGATGCTTGCGACCTGCGAGCTGACCCGCTGGCGAATGGTCGCCGCCGCAAAGGTGTTCGTCTTGCCCGCGGTCCTGCTCGCCGCGCCGGGGACAGCGCGAACTTCCGAAAGCAGCCCGGCTGCCCGGTCGAACAACCACTCGCGGTTCGGCCCCGACACCGTCAGCAGGGGGAGCGCCGAGGAAAGCATATCCGCGTGGCTGAAGTCCGCGTGATCGGAGAGATCGAGCGCATGAACGTCGAGGAAGTCGTATTCGTTCTGCAGAACGCGGACGAACGCCCACAATCCCGCATTGATCCCCGAGCTTGCCGATCCGGAGACCGGCGCGCCACCGGGAGCGACGAGCACGAGGCGCGGACGGTCGTCGCCGGTTGCTTCGGCGTCTGCCTGATGCTGCCTTAACGCCTCGGCGAAGGCGCTCAGTGCCAGCACGCGCGTTTGCAGCAGCGCGGAATCATCCGCGCCAAGGCGGTCCGCCGGAGACACGAAAATCGTGCGCACCGGTCGCTCGCCAAGCGCCTCGAGGGCGGTGCGGAGCGTTGCGACATCAGCGGCCATATCGCCGGTCACGGCAACGGGAATTGCGTGCGTATCGACGGGCAGCGGCTCTTTCCGGGCATTTGCAGTCTCGACCAGCAGATAGGAGGCCGCAGCAATCCGGTTCGCCTCGGCGCCTGCACTTGCCGCCACCGCTGCGCCGCGCGCCTCGATGAGGATAGTGCTGCCGTGCGGGCACTCGCGGTCGGTGACGGCGACGTCGCTGAGGTCGAGATCCGTAAGGCATTTCTGCCAGTGTGGCACGGCCGCGATCTTGCCGATCGGGAACTCCGCCGTCTGGCTGCGCGAATACCATCCGTCCGAGAGACCCAAGGCGAAGTCACCGAAGATCGACGGCGCGCTGACCGCTGCGACCACGGCTCCGTTTTCCCTGAGCTTGGATCGCAAGGCGGTGCGGACGCCGCTGTCCTCTTCGATCAGCTGGTAGAGATTGTCCGAAGCGCTGACGGCGAGATCGAAAGGCGCGATCGCAGCGAACTCGCTCTTCTTGAGGATGCGCACATGCGCGTCCTCCTCGAAGGCGATCTCGAGGTTGCGCTGGGCGTTGTCCCGCGGTTCGACGACGGTGAGCGTCGCCCCGTGTCTGGCCGCGAGCTCGGCGAGCCGCCGCGTGAAGCCGGCGGAGACGCTGGCGAATTCCACGATGCGCAAGCGGGCGCCTTCGGCCTGCGACACGAGCGCCCGCTCGACGGCAGCGAGAACCTCGTCCATGCGCGAACGGCTGGCGACGGAATGCACGGCCTGATGATCGAGCGTCGCCTCGCTCATAAAACCGGCGTTGAAGGATGTCGAGGCATCGCTCTCTGCGGTGGAGGCGAAGAGCTTGTCGAGCCGGCTGAGCGCTTCCGCATAGGCATTGTTGACAAGCACCGCTTCCACGGCGCGATCGGGACGATCACCATAGAGTTCGCCGAGAATTTCCGGCACTGTCGGCAGCGCGAATTCCGGGGCGATTTTCCAGGTGCCGTCCTGATGCTCGCAAAGCCCCGCGTCCTCGAGCGCATAGAGACAGCTCATGAGGAAGCATTGGAAAGCGAAATCGCCGGGCAGTACGTGGCTTTGGATCGTGGTCTTTCCTCTGCCGAGCTTCAGGGCGATTTCCTGGCAGGCGCGGTAAATGGCGGCATTGAAGAGCAGCGTCGCATTGTCGGGACCGTCGTCGGAGGCAGTCTGATGCGTCAACTGCGCAGGGATGGCCGCTAAAGTCCTCCCGCCGGGCAAAGCCACGTCGGAGAGCGTCGTCTCATAGTGGAAGGAAAGCCCCTCCAGCGTCTTGTGCTTGCGCAAATAAGTGCGGCGGAAGCGGCAATCGTCGAAATGGGCAATCGGCGCGCCGGCCGCATCGAAGAAGTGGAATCTTGCCTTGATCGAATTGGTGCTGACGCGCTCGATCTCGATCAGGGCACGAGCAATCGGCCGGCCGGCGTTGACGATGCGTACCGAGCCGAAGCGCACCGGGATGTAGGGCGCGCCGCCCCGGTCGCCGCTGAAGCGGTCGAAGAGGGCGACCAATCCATGGAACGTCGCGTCGACCGAGATCGGATGAAGGGCATAGGTGATAAAGGGATGTCCCGCCGCCTCCGGTGCTTTCAGCTCGACATCGATGAACCGGTCTCCATAGGCCACGGCTCGCGACAGAAGCTGGAAATGGGGGCCGTAATCCAGCCCGAACTGTTTCGCCGTTTCATAGGCCTTCGATGCCGTGACGACCGCGGTTTTGGCCATGCCGGCGAACGATGGAGAATTTTCGTTCGTTCCGGGCGTGGGTTTACGGCATCGAGCGACGGCATGGACCGTCCAATCGTCTTCCGAGAGACGCTCGCGCGACCGGATCTCGATGTCTCCGGTCTCGGGCGACAGGATGGTCGAAAGTTCCATGATGCGGCTGTCGCTGAGTTCCAGCGGCCGTACGATCTCCAGATTGGTGATCTCGATCTCGTCGCTGCCGTAATATTGCTGCGCCGCCGAGAGCGCCACCTCGATGAAGCCGCTGCCCGGGAGGATCGCCTTGCCGTCGACGACGTGCTCCGCGAGATCCGGGAAAAGATGCGCGTCGACGTGGTTCTTCCAGCTTCCGGAATTGGGGTCGCTGCGCCAGCCACTGAGGCGGTAGGGGTTGCCAGAGCGTCCGAAGAGGTCCGTCGCATCGGTCGTGGCAGTCGGGCGCAGTTCGACCGGCTCGAAGGGCAGGACCGGCAATGTGATGAACGCGTTGCGCTTGCCGTAGACGCGCGGCCGGTCGACTGCCGCGCCATGCGCAACGGCACGCGCCATCGATGCCGAGATCGGGTCGTGGCCGTTTGCTCCGGCGTCGCGAAGCAGCGTCGGAACAACGCTCGCCGGCATCGCTGCCTGCTTGATGGTTTCCTTCACATAGGATGCCAGGATCGGCCGCGGAGAGATTTCGATGAAGAGCCGACAGCCGAGCTCGAGCGCAGCTTCGGCTGCGGCTTGGAAGCGCACCGGCTCGCGAACGTTTTTCCACCAATAGTCGGGATCGAGCTCGGTCCCGTCGAGCGCGGAGCCGGTGACCGTCGAGAGATAGGTCAGCTCCGCGTGACGCGGGGCGATATCGGGAATATCGGCGAGAAACGCCTGTTTCGCCTGGTCGATGATCGGATGGTGGAACGGATAGTTGATGTCGAGAATCTGTACCGGGATCTTCGCCTTGCGGGCGGCGTCGCGAAAGGCGGAAATCTCGTGTGCCGGCCCGGAAATCGTCACCGAGTTATGTGCATTGACGGCTGCGACGCAGAGATCGTTGAGGCCGCGCGCCTTGGCGAAAGCGTCGGCCGCTTGCTCGCCGAGCATGACGGCGGCCATGGTGCCCTGGCCTGCCAGGAGATCCTGGTGCAGGGATCGCTTCGCGACAATCGACACGGCATCGACCAGCGACAGCGCGCCTGCCGCGTAAGCCGCAGCGATCTCGCCGACGGAGTGACCGAAGACGGCGGTCGGTTTGATGCCCATGGCGACGATCGAGTCCGAGAGCGCGGCCTGGATCGCGAAGAGCAGCGGCTGGGCGACCTTCGTGTCGGCAAGCTTTCGTTCCAGCTCCGGATCGGTCAAGAGGTCGGTGAGAGCGATGTCCGAATGGAACTTGAAGAGGGCGCTGACCGAGGTGAAGGACTGACGGAAGTGCAGGTTCTCCCGGAACGCCTCGACGCCCATGCCGGCCCATTGCGAGCCGTTTCCAGAGAAGACGAAGGCGACCTTTGCGTCCTTCACGGCTGCTTCGCCGATCTCGCCGATATCGGAACCGGGCTTTTCGAGGTGGATCGCGATGGCCCTGACGATTTCCTCGGGATGATCGCTGCGCGCTACGAAGCGATGGCGCATATGCGTCCGGTTGGCGCCGGAGGCGGCGATGATCGCGCGCGTCTCGTCCCTGGAGGCGCCCTGAAAGGCGGCCTTGTAGTCCTTGAGCAGGTTCTCCAGGCTCGACGCCGTATGGGCGCTTGCGAGGAATACATGGCCTGCCGGCGAGGCCGCACCCTTTTCCTGCTGTGCCGGATCCGGATCGCTGATGACGACGTGCGCGTTCGCACCGCCGAAACCGAAGGAATTGATGCCGGCGAGCCGGGCGCGCTTGCCTTTCAGAAGCTCGATCGGATTGGCCGTGACGCGGACGTTGAGGCCTTCGAAATCGATGTGCTCGTTCGGCGTATCGAAATGCAGCGATGCCGGCAGATAGTTGTTCTCGAGCGCCAGGACGGCCTTCAGGATTCCGAACAGGCCGGATGCGGGCTCCGTGTGGCCGATATTCGATTTGATCGAGCCGATCGGTACCGGAGCCCTGCGCTTGGCGCCGATCACCGTGCCGATGGACCATACCTCCGCCGGATCGCCGACCTTGGTGCCGGTGCCGTGACCTTCGATGAAGGCCACTTGATTGGCGTCGATGCCGTTGCCCTCATAGATCGCCTTGAGCAGATTGGCCTGAGCCTCGCGCGACGGCAGCGAGATGCCGTTGGTGCGGCCGGCCGAATTGACGCCGGAGGCGACGATACGGGCATAGCTGCGGTCGCCCTCGCGGCGCGCCCGCTCCGTGCGGCGCAGGACGAAGACGACGCCGCCCTCGGCGCGCACATAGCCGGCGCCGTCGTTGTCGTAGGCGCGGCAGAGCCCTTCGGGCGAAAGCATGCGCGCCTGGGCGAAGCCGACGAAGGGAAGCGGATGAGCAAGGATGTTCACCCCGCCGACGATCGCGGTATCGATCTCACCGGCGTTGAGCGCCCGCATCGCCTGGTCGAGGGCGACCAGCGAGGAGGAGCAGGCGGTGTCGACGGTCATGCTCGGGCCGCTCAACCCGAAAACATGGGAAATGCGGTTGGAGACGATCGAGAGCGTGTTGCCCGTCATGAAGTAGGGGCCGGCGGCAGCCGGGTCTTCGACCGTCAGGTTGGCGTGGTCGAGGCTCGAGGCACCGACATAGACACCAACGTTCTCGCCGTGCAGTGATACCACCGAGATATTGGCATCTTCGAGCGCGCGCCAGGCCAGCTGCAGAAGGACGCGCTGCTGCGGGTCCATATACATGGCCTCGCGCTGCGACATGCCGAAGACCGCAGGGTCGAAGTCATAAATCTCTTCGAGAACGCCGGCGGCAAACGAATAGGTCTTGCCCTGCGTGCCCATCGCCGGGTGCCAGAATCGCGCCAGATCCCAGCGGTCCGAAGGGACGCGGGACACGGTGCACTTGCCCTGACGAAGAATTTTGAACAGCGCCTGAGGAGATGTCGCTCCGGGGGCAAGGCATGCACGCCCTATGATTTCAACCGTCATGTATGATCGAACGCTCTGAACTGCCGTTAAAATTGTCTTGGCTCATTGCTCTATCAAACTTGAATTGCAATGGGCAACATTCCTCTTCGGTGGATTTCCCGGTTTTATCCCCTCTGCTGTATTAGGGAGCTTTTAACTCAAAGTGCCTAGCTTTCAACCCCGAAGGAGTAGATATACGCCTAGTATCGCTCGTCCAAGACAATTACCGCGACAGTCCGTAACCGAAGTCGAAGCGGTATGACCGGAAAGGCGCAGTCCCAAATAATTTGGCTGCCATGGCGGAGAGGTGGCTTGTTGCGGGACGGTCTTTGTGCTTTTCAGAGGCCGGCGGAATTTATGCGGCGCAGTTCCTTCAATAGAATCATGGCTGTGCCGAATACGGAGTGTCGTAGTGAAACGAGTGACTGCCCTTTTGCTTTGTACCGCGCTTGCGGGATGTCAAGCCGTACCGGGCGAGGGCCCTCTGGCAACCGATATCGTCGCAGACGCCGGCCAATCCGGCGCACAGATCGGTAGAAAGAACGCCACGGTGTTCGATATCGTCGACGTTGACGGCCAATCGGCGCGGCTCGTTTCCGATTATGTCGCCACCACGCTCAGCCGTCGCTTCGGCATCGGCGGCGGTG
>NZ_LUAV01000002.1:553913-571136 GCF_002078505.1 Ensifer aridi
CCACAACGGAATCGAAGCAGACGAGCATCGACCTGGTCGTCCAGCCCGACGGCAAGGCGGCGATCCCCTATGTTGGCTCGGTGCGATTTGCCGGCCTGACGCTAGAACAGGCGCGTCAGGCGATCCTCGAGGCGCTAAAGCAGAAGGCGGTGGAGCCGGACGTGATCGTGACGTCGACGTCGACGGCCTCGCGCATCGTCACCGTTTCCGGCGCCGTCGGTCGTCCCTCGGTGGTGCCGCTCAATCTCGTCAGCGAAACGATCAACGAGGTGATCGCCAAGGCCGGCGGCCCGGCGGCGCAGCCTTACGAGACCTATGTCACGCTCGTGCGCGGCAAGAAGACCGGTACGGTCCTCTTGAAATCGATCATCGCCAACCCGTCGGAAAACATCCACGTCAAGCCGGGTGACCAGATCTTCGTGACGCGCGACCCACGCACGTTCACGATCCTCGGCCAGGTCCGGGCAAATCAGCGCGTCGAATTCGGCGCCAACGACCTGAACCTGCTCGAAGCGGTGGCGCTTGCCGGCGGCGGTTCGGACCGGACGGTCGATGCGAAGGGCTACTTCGTCTTCCGCTACGAGGAGCCGGATATCGTCATGAGCCTGCTCGGCCAGGAGCGCTTCCACCAAATGCTGAGCAAGGGCATGAAGGCCGACAGCGTCGGCCGCTATCCGATCGTCTACCGCTTTAACATGACCAATCCGGACAGCCTGATCGTCGGCCAGACCTTCCCGATCAAGAACCGCGACGTGATCTACGCCTCCCGCCATCCTTCGGTCGATATCACGAAGTTCCTTGATTTCGTCGCGCGGCCGATCGGCATCGCAAATTCCGGCGTCGCTATCGCCGACAATCTCGACGATCTCCGCAACTGACGGCGGCGTGGCAGACGTTCTTCACGAATGCGCTTCGGCCTGATCTCGGCCGCCTGCACTTGCCGGCCGAGCCCTGCTCTAACGGTTTGGAATCGATCACCTTTGCGGTGCCGCCGACAATGCGGCGCCGCATTGGTACGCGGCCGGTGAACATGCTTGCCGCCTCGCGCGTTCTGTGATTGATCTTGCGCTTAAATCGATTTGTCGATCGCCAATGCCGATCGGCCGCATCGCGAGGAGTGGCTCATGGCTGAAGATGCTCTGATCGTCGTCGACCTGCAGAACGATTTCTGCCCGGGCGGTGCGCTCGCGGTTGAAGGTGGGGATGAGATCGTGCCGATCGTCAACCGGCTTATCGAAGACTCACGCCATGTCATCCTGACGCAGGATTGGCACTCGGCCGGACATTCGAGCTTCGCCTCCAGCCATCCCGGGAAGGCGGCTTTCCAGATAGTGACTATGTCCTATGGGGAGCAGACGCTCTGGCCCGACCATTGCGTGCAGGGAAGCCGAGGGGCGGACTTTCATCCAGACTTGCGCTGGACGACTGCAGAGCTGGTCCTGCGCAAGGGGTTCCGCCGCGAGATCGACAGCTATTCCGCCTTTTTCGAGAACGATCACCGGACCTCGACCGGCCTTGCCGGCTATCTGCGCGAGCGTGGAATCTCCAAGGTGTCGCTCTGCGGCCTGGCGACCGATTTCTGCGTTGCCTTCTCGGCGCTCGATGCGGTGGCACAGGGCTTTTCGACATCCGTTGTGCTCGCCGCATGCCGCGGCATCGATCTGAACGGATCGCTTGCCGCAATGACCCGGCGCATGCACGATGCCGGCGTTCAGCTGATTTAACCGCGCCGGAGCGGGGCGCCACCCACTCTTCTGTGTCCCACTTCGAATTTCTGAAATCGATCACGGCGCTTTTCTTCGAACGCAGGATCGTGGTCATCGAGAAGGAGCGTTGTCGCAGATGCCAAAGACCGATATCGCGCGGCGGGTCTACAACCATACCTGGAAGCTCGATCCGATCATCCGCAGCCTGTTGGATACGGACTTCTATAAGCTTCTGATGCTTCAGATGATCTGGCAGCTCTACCCGGATGTCGACGCGACCTTCTCGCTGATCAACCGCACGAAAACCGTGCGCCTCGCCGAGGAGATCGATGAACAGGAGCTGCGTGACCAGCTCGACCACGCGCGCAGTCTGCGCTTCACCAAGAAGGAAATGATCTGGCTCGCGGGTAACACCTTTTACGGCCGTAAACAGATATTCTCGCCGGAATTCCTGGCCTGGCTCGGGAAATTCCGCTTGCCGGAATACGAGTTGTCGCGCCGCGACGGTCAGTTCGAGCTCTCCTTCCGCGGCCGCTGGGTCGAAACGACGATGTGGGAAATCCCGGCGCTCGCCATCATCAACGAGCTGCGCTCGCGGGCGGCGATGAAGGGGCTCGGGCCGTTCACCCTCGACGTGCTCTATGCCCGCGCCAAGGCCAAGATGTGGTCGAAGGTCGAGCAGTTGCGGCAGTATCCCAACCTGCGCATCTCCGACTTCGGCACCCGCCGCCGGCATAGCTTCCTGTGGCAGCGCTGGTGCGTCGAGGCGCTGAAGGAAGGCATCGGCACATCTTTTTCTGGCTCCAGCAACGTGCTTCTCGCCATGGACAACGATCTGGAGGCGCTCGGCACCAATGCCCACGAGCTGCCGATGGTGGCAGCCGCACTGGCGCGCAATGATCGGGAGCTCGCCGCGGCTCCCTACAAGGTTCTGCAGGACTGGAACCAGCTCTATGGCGGCAATCTGCTGATCGTACTGCCGGATTCGTTCGGCACCGCCGCATTTTTGCGCAATGCTCCCGCCTGGGTGGCGGACTGGACCGGCTTCCGGCCCGACAGCGCGCCGCCGATCGAGGGCGGCGAGAAGATCATCGCCTGGTGGAAGAAGATGGGCCGTGACCCGCGCGAGAAGCTCCTGATCTTCTCCGACGGGCTGGATGTCGATACGATCATCAAGACCTATCGCCATTTCGAAGGGCGCGTGCGCATGAGCTTCGGCTGGGGCACGAACCTCACCAATGATTTCGCCGGCTGCGCGCCGACGGAGATCAGCGGTCTCGATCCGATCTCGATCGTCTGCAAGGTCAGCGAAGCCAACGGCCACCCGGCGGTCAAGCTTTCCGACAATCCGCGCAAGGCAACCGGCGATCCGGCCGAGGTGCAGCGCTACCTGAAATTCTTCGGCTCCGAGGATTTTGTGGAGCAGACCGTCCGGGTGTGATCGCCGCTTCGCTCCGGCGAAGTCGAAGGTACTTCACGGCGGAACTATGGCGGTTATTAACCGCCATCAGGTGAACTCATGCCTCGGCCCTATTCCCGGACCCAATCCTGCATCACTCTGAGCGCGTCCGGCGTTGTCCGGACGGGCCGACGACAACCATCGAGACGCCAATCATATGACTTATTGGGGTACCTCACTATTTTCTTGAATTTCGCCCGGAATACCCCATGATGACCCCATTGAGGTACACCTTGGGAGGGGTTCGTGCGTCAAGCCTATTCGCCGGATGACGTCGATGTGATGCGTGGAGCGCTCGATATCTGGTGCGCTCTGCACAATGTCGGGAAGGATGGTGCGGAGGCCAACAGGGCAGCCAAGCGCATCCTCGACCTGATGGGCAGGAAGAGGTGCTCCTGCGATGAGCTTCTGGCTCAGCTTGGAGATTTCCGGCCGGACCCGCGCCGCAAGCCTTCTGATGAGCCGCGCGGCCGCATGTATTAAGCTTCAACGGTCGAAAGGCGTCCGCTTCCGGTGAACGCGAAGGAGCGTGAACCGGGCGGTCGAGGCTTTCGAGCGCCGCAGCCTTCAGCTTTTTTGATGATCCGCCACCTGACGCAGCAATCGCGAAGAGCGCCTGTGTATGCGGCGCGCGTCATCGCGGTATCGACGAGGTGATCTCGCCGGAGACGGCGGCGTTCGCTTCCGGCCGATATTGGGACAGCGCGACATGAAGGATGCCGCTCACCGCGATCGAGAGGACGAGAACCGCGACGCTGACGCCAAGACCCGATTTGATCATGCCCATCTTCTCCACAACGCTTAATTTTTGCCGGCCCGCGGCTGAAAGAGCGTGAAATGGAGTTAATCCTGTGGCGTCGATCAGGCTGTTCCCCGAGTAACGTCGGATATGGTTAAGGATGTTTTGATCGCGGGTGGGTCGGCCTGATCAATCCTCAACGGAGTAGAGCCGCGGCAAGCGTTCTGGTCGCACTGCTTTACTGCAATGCCCCAACCACAGGAGGACAGCGGTTCCGGGCACGAAGCGACCCCGCGCGCTGCGTGATCCTGGACAAGCGGTGGCGGCTGCCGACGTAGATGTCACGGCGGCGTAATCGTATGATGGCGTTCGTCGAGATACCGCTCAAGCCATGTATAGCCAGCATACGTACCCGATGGGACGATGTTGTTCCGATCGGCTGCATTGGTCGTGCTGAGACCGTTTGCCTGCTCGAAGCTGTTCGGCATGCCGTCGTTATCGTTATCGGTCGGCGGTGAACCGCCGGTGATCATGGGGAAGGAGGCGGATGTCGTATAAACCGGATTGGTGGCAGGGGCCGTCGACACGTTGTTGACAAAACCCATCCATCTCGCGTCAAGGCTGTCGCGCGGGAAGGCCCCAACTTGTTGCATCAGGTGACTCTTGAGCGTCGCCGTGCTGAGGATCGGGGCACTCAGCGCTCCGATAGGAGCAGCCACGCCTGTCTCGGTGCACGGGGCCACCGGGCTTATCTGCGTGAGTCTGCACTGGGGGATGGCCGGCGAGCCCAAGAGTACGTTGTCGTTGCCGCCACCCGTCCCAACTGGCGCATACCACTTGTTCGCGGCTGCGGTGTCGTCGCTTTGGTTGATGAGGGCGATCGGGCCCGTCGATCTCGGCCCGCGCTCCATGATGTTGGCCGCGACATTTGCACAGGTGCCGACGTTGTTCGCATCAGGATGATCGTCGACGACCATGATGCCAAACTGACCCGGGTTCGAGATCAGCGTGTTGATGACGTCATGCACGCGTTCGTTCTGAGCACCGCATCCCACCGATTTCAAAGCTGGATTGCGCCACCGATGCGAGCTGATGATGTTGCGCCAGAGAGTGGTCTTGCCGCAATCTCCCTGGTGCTGATCTGAGCAGATGAGGGGGCCGTAATCGTGATTTGCGGGTGAAAGCGGGTAGGCGAACAGGCTGTATGCGATCGTGATGTTCCTACCGCTCTGAAACGAGTACATCGTTTGGTCCGAACCGTATCCGACCGACATGTGGTCGAGATAGATGTTCTGCGGATCGACCGTGTCTGCTTTCTCAATGCCGATGCCGCTCCGACTGCCTCGCGTGCTATCCCATGCAGCCTCGTTGCCCGGACGCACGCGCAGGTGCCTCAGAAACACGTTGCTGGACACGATGCGAATGGGCGTCTTGGCGGCCGTAGCGGCAATACCGGGCCTCAGGCGGATCTGGATGCCGCCCGGGCTTGTCTGCCCCGCCACCGTCAAGTCGCCACTACTCACAACGATCGGGGTCGCAAGCTGGATCGTTCCGCTTGTCCTGAATACGCAAGTGCGAGCTCCAGACGCCTCCATGCAGGCCCGGAGGCTGCCCGTGCCGGTGTCGGCCGTATTCGTAACAATGAAGACGGCGCCACCGCGCCCTCCGCTTGTACCCCTGCCGGCGCCCGAAGCGCCTGGAAACGTGTCGAGCGCTTGTGCAGACTGCACAGTCGCGAAGACAAGCACGATCAACGACGCACCACCCCGAAACAGCCTCATGACCTGCCCCCTCGAGCGCCTGCACCACCGCCGTAAGTCAGGACCTCGCTCGACGCCATTCCAATTGGCCGCCCGGTAACCCGAAAGAACGTGGCGGACCTCGTCGTCTTCCTTGCCTGGTTCACCGCCTCGGCCCGTGAAGACAAAGCGCAGGATGACTGTTTGGATTTAACGATCTCCTGTGAGGGCTCAGACAATCTTGTCGAGCTGCACATTCCGGGCGCACGCCCGACGACATTCGACGAGCTAGGTCCTGACCTAGATTGCCGAGGTTTTCACGATCCCTGTCGTGCTCACCCCACGCGCTACAACCGTCCAGCTCGAAGGGTCTCACAGCGCAGGTTGTAGTCAAGGATTAGGGACATCGCCCAAACGAGTTACCAGGCAACAGAAACCGGGTAAACCCGACTCGGTCACCTCCCGCCGCTGCAGCGTCGTTTGAACTTTCAATCAAACACCAAGGCGACGACCAGAACACCGTGCGAGCGGGCCGTATCATCTCTGTGCCACAGGCCTATTCAGACAGATGCGCTACTGTGTATTTTTGTTCTGGGAAGCAGTCGCAGGGTGCTGATGGCACTCTTGTTTTAGCCGAAAAACTGGTGCTGCTAGAGAGATTTGAACTCTCGGCCTCTCCCTTACCAAGGGAGTGCTCTACCCCTGAGCTATAGCAGCATCCGGCGGCTCTTTGGGACAAGCCGCATCAGGCGAGGCGCCTATTGCCATAGCTTGAGGGAGAGCGCAAGCCGCATTTCGAAGTTTTTGACCGCGCCACGTGGCAACGGTCTTCAGCAGCACCGCCTCCTAGGGAGAAAGGGACGCGATTCCAAGGCGTTAGCGCTGAACGCACGCGCAAATCGCTTCGCATTTTTCCTCGTTCCGCCACGGCGCAAAACGTCTGACTGCTTCCGAAAACTCTGCTTTTGCGCTAATGGGTAACGCATGCAGAGCGACGACCATAAGAAGCATGCGCCGGGCCCGGCAAAGGGGGAGGAACACCTCAGCGAGGCCGAGGCGAGACGTGAGCGCCTGGCGAAGAACCTGCGCGACAATCTCCAGCGCCGCAAGCAGCAAATGCGCGCCCGCCGCGCAGGCGCTGCTGACGAGACATCCGGATTGCCTGCCGCAAAATCGTGCGAATCGGAAGATTAGGTCCGACCCCGATCCATGGCTGCCCAATCGGAAATCGCGTTGGGTAGCCGTGTATCGACTCAATGCCGCAGCAGGCTTTGCGTCTCTTGGACGCGCACGCTGTAAGGCGGCGGCGGGGGACGGATGACGCAACGCCTTCCGGTTTCTGGCCGTTCCTAATACTCGCATTTCAAGGCACTTCTAATTTCACGGCTTCTCCACTAAAGAGACGCCCTCCAGCAACACCCGGATCTTGGCAACACCGGATTTTTTCAGAAAGGCGGGCGGCGGCCCGTGCGAGAGGTCTCATGGATCGCATCAGGATTGTAGGCGGAAATGAACTCCACGGGGTCATCCCCATTTCGGGCGCAAAGAATGCCGCCTTGCCGCTGATGATCGCGTCGCTTCTGACCGATGATACGCTGACGCTCGAAAACGTGCCGCATCTCGCCGATGTCGAGCAACTGATCCGCATCCTCGGCAATCATGGTGCCGACATTTCCGTCAATGGCAGGCGCGAGCGCCAGGGCGAGAGCTATGCCCGCACGATCCATTTCACGAGCCGCAACATCGTCTCGACCACCGCGCCTTACGAGCTCGTCTCGAAGATGCGCGCGAGCTTCTGGGTCATCGGGCCGCTGCTTGCCCGCGAAGGCAAGGCGCGCGTCTCGCTGCCGGGCGGCTGCGCGATCGGCACGAGGCCGGTCGACCTCTTCATAGACGGGCTAACGGCACTCGGCGCCAATATCGAGATCGACGGCGGCTACGTCAACGCGACCGCGCCGGCAGGCGGCCTCGCCGGCGGGCGCTATGTGTTCCCGAAGGTTTCCGTCGGCGCGACGCACGTCTTGATGATGGCGGCGACCCTTGCCAACGGCACGACCGTGCTCGGCAACGCCGCACGCGAGCCCGAGGTCGTCGACCTCGCCAAGTGCCTGAACGCCATGGGAGCGAAGATCACGGGCCAGGGCACGAGCACGATCACCGTCGAGGGCGTGCCCTCCCTCTCGGGTGCGCGTCACCGCGTGCTGCCCGACCGAATCGAGACCGGCACCTACGCCATGGCGGTCGCAATGACAGGCGGCGACGTCATCCTGGAGGACACGGACGCGAGCCTCCTCGAGACGGCGCTCGAGGCGATCCGCCGCACAGGCGCGGAAATCAGCGAGACGAACAGCGGCATCCGCATCGTGCGCAACGGCGCCGGCATTAAGCCGGTCGACATCGTCACCGATCCTTTCCCCGGCTTCCCGACCGACCTGCAAGCGCAGTTCATGGGACTGATGACGAAGTCGAGCGGCGTGTCCCACATCACCGAGACGATCTTCGAAAACCGCTTCATGCATGTGCAGGAACTCGCGCGTCTCGGCGCCAAGATCTCGCTCTCCGGCCAGACCGCGAAGGTCGAGGGCGTGTCACGGCTGAAGGGCGCACCGGTCATGGCGACCGACCTGCGCGCCTCGGTCTCGCTCGTCATCGCCGGGCTTGCGGCCGAGGGCGAGACCATGGTCTCGCGCGTTTACCATCTCGATCGCGGCTTCGAGCGCCTGGAAGAGAAGCTCACGCGCTGCGGCGCCCATGTGGAGCGCGTCAGCGACTGATCGCCAGGCTCCCGCGCTTGAAACCGTTGCGGTTTCAGGCGCGACGTCCTATGTCCTTTGCGATCACCTGCTTAAATGCGGGGCATGAAAACAGACGGGATGGATCGCATGGACGCTTTGAAACTGCTGGCACTCGACGAGGAAGACCTTGGTGTCGTCTCCGCCCATGTGCAGGACGCAGTCTTCAAGGTGGCCAGCATTTCCTATGATGCCCGCCGCCATCAGTTTTCCCTGGTGATCAACCGTTTCGTCTGGGAAAAGGCAGACCGCAGGCGCCGCAGCTTCGAGCGACGCCGCGCCGTGCTCCTGTTCAAGTGCGTCACAGCGGTGCGTTCGCTGGGCTTCGATCGCACCGACATGGAAGCGGTGCTCGATCTCCTGGCGCTGCGTTTTTCGGTCAGGGGCGAGGGGCCGGAGGGAACGATCGAGCTCGTGCTTGCCGGCGACGCCTCCATCGCCCTCGATGTCGAGTGTATCGAGGCGCAGCTTGCCGATACGGGTGGTGCATGGGAAACCGCATTCAAGCCGCGCCATCCCGAAGGCGAGTAAACGCCCCCGCAAAGCCCGCACCAAAAGGATCAACGCATTGGCAATCAGGCTGAACTATCTCGACACGAGCTTCGAACGTGAGTTCGCCGCATTCCTGACCACCAAACGGGAAGTTTCCGAAGACGTCAACGCCGTGGTGCGCGCCATCATCGACGACGTCCGCGCACGCGGCGATGCGGCGCTCGCCGACTATTCCGCGCGTTTCGACGGGATCGATTTCAATGTCGCGGGCATGGCGGTGACCGCTGCGGAAATCGATCAGGCGATCGACGCGGTCGCGCCGGAAGTCCTCGGCGCACTCAAGGTTGCCGCGACCCGTATCGAGGCGCATCATGGTCGGCAATTGCCGAAGGACGATCTCTACGAAGACACGATGGGTGTCGGCCTCGGCTCCCGCTGGACGGCGATTGACGCGGTTGGCCTCTACGTACCGGGGGGCACGGCGAGCTACCCGAGCTCGGTGCTGATGAACGCGCTTCCGGCCAAGGTCGCCGGTGTGCCGCGCATCGTCATGGTGGTGCCCGCAAGCGGCGGCGCGATCAATCCGGCCGTGCTTGCGGCGGCGCGGCTTGCCGGCGTGGAGGAAATCTACCGCATCGGTGGCGCTCAGGCCGTCGCGGCTCTTGCCTATGGAACCGAGACGATCGCCCCTGTGGCGAAGATTGTCGGGCCCGGAAACGCCTATGTCGCGGCCGCCAAGCGGCAGGTCTTCGGCACGGTCGGCATAGACATGATCGCCGGCCCCTCGGAGGTGTTGGTGATCGCCGACGGCGACAACGACCCGGACTGGATCGCTGCCGATCTCCTGGCGCAGGCCGAGCACGACGCCGGCGCGCAGGCGATCCTGATCACTGATGACGCTGCCTTCGGCGACGCGGTCGAAAAGGCCGTCGACCGCCAGTTGAAGACACTGCCGCGCGCCGAGACGGCAACCGCGAGCTGGCGCGATTTCGGTGCCGTCATCCTGGTCCCGAATCTCGACCAAGCCGTGCCGCTTGCCAACCGCATCGCGCCGGAGCATCTCGAGCTGACGATGGCCGACCCGGATGCCATGGTCCCGAAGATCCGCAATGCCGGTGCGATCTTCATCGGCCGTCACACGCCTGAGGTCATCGGCGATTATGTCGGCGGCTCCAACCACGTGCTTCCGACGGCGCGCTCGGCCCGCTTCTCCTCCGGTCTCGGCGTGCTTGACTACATGAAGCGAACCTCGATCCTGAGGCTCGGCCCGGACCAATTGCGCATGCTCGGTCCCGCCGCGATCGCTCTCGCCAAATCGGAAGGGCTCGAGGCGCATGCCCGTTCTGTCGCCATCCGCCTCAATCTCGGGGGAGAGGGATGAAGGCCGATCGCCACCTGCGGCTCTGCGATGTCGTGCTGGACGAGACGATCGGCCGCTCGACGCCGGATGTGGAGCACGAGCGCGCGGTTGCGATCTTCGACCTTTTGGAAGAGAACCTGTTCGAACCGGTCGGTCATCCCGGTGGGCCCTACCGCCTCAAACTGTCGCTGGTGGACGCGAAACTCGTTTTTGCGATTTCGACGGATGGCGGCACGGAGGTTGCCACCCACATACTGTCGCTGACGCCCTTTCGCCGGATCGTGAAGGACTATTTCATGATTTGCGAAAGCTATTACGCAGCGATCCGCACCGCGACGCCGAGCCAGATCGAGGCGATCGACATGGGGCGCCGCGGTATCCACAACGAGGGTTCGCAGACGCTGATGGACCGTCTGTCCGGCAAGATCAGGCTGGACTTCGATACGGCGCGCCGGCTGTTCACGCTCGTTTGCGTACTCTACTGGCGGGGCTGACGGAGGCGGAGATGACCGGGATCGCCGCACCACTGCAGAAGATGCCCCGCTCGGTTCTCTTCATGTGCGGCATGAATGCGATCCGCTCGCCCATGGCCGAGGCGCTCGCCCGTGCGGCCTTACCGAAAGGAACCTATGTGGCCTCCGCGGGGGTGCGGCACGGCGAGCGCGATCCGTTCGTCGACGTCGTTCTCGAGGAGATCGGGCTCACGCTCGGTCGCCATCAGCCGCGCACGCTCGACGAACTTGAAGACGATTACTTCGATATCATCGTCACGCTGGCGCCGGAGGCGCATCACGTGGCGCTCGAATTGACCCGGTCGATGGCCGTCGACGTGGTATATTGGCCGACACCCGACCCGACGGTTGCGACCGGAACCAGAGAGCAGATTGTCGCTGCCTACCGGGCGGTGCGCGACCACCTGGCAGCCTTGATCGCAAGCCGGCTTGTCGCCGAGGAGCGCCGCAAAGGCGCCTGACCGCGGGCCGGGCGCGATCGTGCGCTTGCGCGGGCAATCGCCGCCCGAGTGAATTACGGAAAAAGCGGAATCAAAGCGGTTCACAAAGCTGCGGCGATTGTGTAGTTTCCGGCAAATTTTTGAGGACGCGTGACGCATCCGCGAATGAACACAAGAAAGAACAATCCTGCATGGCGAAAGAAGAAGTCCTAGAATTTCCGGGCGTGGTCACCGAATTGCTTCCCAACGCGACCTTCCGCGTGAAGCTCGAGAACGACCATGAGATCATCGCCCACACGGCGGGCCGCATGCGCAAGAACCGCATTCGCGTTCTCGCGGGCGACAAGGTGCTCGTCGAAATGACTCCCTACGACCTGACGAAGGGCCGCATCACCTACCGCTTCAAGTGATTCCCGGCACTTTAGTGAACCCTCCGGGGATTGACGGCCCGTTTCGATGGCAGTGACCCAAAAACTGATACTGGCGTCCGGATCGCCGCGTCGTGTCGAGCTGCTGGCTCAAGCCGGCATCGAGCCCGCGCGGCTGCTGCCGATGGACCTCGACGAAACGCCGAAGCGTTCGGAACATCCGCGCTCGCTTGCGCGGAGGCTGTCTGCCGAGAAGGCGAAGGCAGCGCTCGCGGCGATCAACGGTGATCCGGCCTGGGAAGGCAGCTACATCCTGGCAGCGGATACCGTCGTTTGCGTCGGCCGGCGCATTCTGCCGAAGCCGGAAATGGTCGGCGAAGCATCGAGCGCCTTGCATCTTCTCTCCGGCCGCAGCCATCGCGTCTACACCGGCATCTGTCTCGTCACCCCCGACCGGACGCTCCGCCAGAAGGTGATCGACACCAAGGTGCGCTTCAAACGCCTTTCCGGCCTCGACATCGAAAGCTATCTCGCTTCCGGCCAATGGCGCGGCAAGGCCGGCGGCTATGCCATCCAGGGCATTGCAGGAAGTTTCGTCGTCAAGCTCGTCGGCTCCTACACCAATGTGGTAGGCTTACCGCTCTATGAAACCGTCAATCTCCTCGTCGGCGAAGGCTATGCCGTGCATAACCGCTGGCTGGAAGGCTGAAGGCAAGTGAGCGGCAAGAGCAAGAAAAGCGGTTCGAACGTCGAACCCCTCCGCCCGACGCGGCCCTGTCCCGAATGCGGCCGCCCCTCCGTCCGCGAGCACTATCCCTTCTGCTCCGAACGCTGCCGCAATATCGACCTCAACCGCTGGCTTTCGGGCTCCTATGCGATTCCGGTTGCCGACGACGAATCGAAAGCCGACGACGGCGACGACCGGTAAGGACCCCGCATCCGGCCTGCTTGCCTCCTGCTCCCGTACGCGGCGCCCTTTCTGTTCCGTCCCTCCGCGGCGACGGCTGGGGTGAGGGGCGACCCTACCGGTCGCAGCCGGTCGGCCTCGCTTCTGATCCGAGATGAGCGCGACCGCGCGTGCGATCTCCCTGAATCCTTTTGCTTTTCGCGGTTCTTCCACCAGCCGGCAAATTCTTCGAAAAAGAGTCATTTGGTGCTGGACACGGCCGAACAAGATGCTATAACCCCGCTCGCTTCCGGGGCGAACGACAGTGCCCCACCGGTTTCCTTAGAAAAACCGTCGCCGTTGAGGCGGGATGCCCGGATAGCTCAGTTGGTAGAGCAGCGGATTGAAAATCCGCGTGTCGGTGGTTCGAATCCGCCTCCGGGCACCATCACTAAATCAGGCGCTGATTTTCCCGGTATTTTGGCGCAAAACGTCCACAAAACTCACAGCACTCTGCAGCGCTTTGAATTGCTGCATGTTTTCGTCCTAACAGGGTGACTGACTTGCGGTTCTGCTTCACCTGACGTGAGCTGCAAGCATCCGTTCGACATATGCTGGTTGTCGAGCTAAACGACGGCCGGGACGCAACCTTGTTGCCACCGGGACACGAGGTCACCTACATCATGAGGAAGGCGGTGACCACGGCAGAAGGCGTTCGAGGCGATGCGCGCCAGGGGGCGGATCGCGAATGTTATGGAGCATCTGCAACGCAATTAGCAGGTCCCGGAGCGACGGCTCTGGGGCATTCAAAGCCCGGGTCCCACCGCCGATCTTTAGGGCTTGGAATTCCCTTTGCCCTTGTTGCCCTTTCCGCCCTTGCCCTTTCCACCACCCTTGCCCTTACCGCCGCCACTACCGGAGCTCGCGATTGCGCTCGATGTGAGGCTCGTGGACAGCAGCATCGTCACTGCAGGTGGTGTGACGGCCGCGAATCGGCCGCAAGCTTTCAGGAACTCGCGTCTATCTTCCTCGGCGGGAGAATGTTCCCTTTGAGCCTTCTCCATATGTACGTCCTCCGGGTTTGGCCGCCGCCTATATTACAGCAATTGCTAAAAAAACGAGACATAGCTCTTTACAGCTAACTCACTTGCACACCCCCGTGATTAGCTGCTTGCCGGCATGCTCGCATCCCGCGCTCTTCCGTGGCGCGAATTAGGAGCCCTGCGGGCGATCACAGAAGGTCCCAGAGCGATTTCAGACATCGCGGTTATCTCTGGGACCTCCGACGCCTCAGCGGCTGACGAGGCTCCCCGCGAAGCGTCCGTAGCAGTATGTATCACGAGAATCCCCATGTAACGGTCCCAGGACCTTTACCCCGATCGCATGGGACTTAAGTCCGTGGATCGGAGTGGCCGACAGTCCTATGCTTCCTATTCATAAGCTACAATAACCGATGTTTTTCAGGCGGATTTGCAGACTGGGCCCGTGCGTTAGACGCGGGCCCGTTTTCTGCGTGAAAGTCGCTGAAAGGCAAGAATGTCCAATGGCATCTGATCCTCGGTGGCCGCCTTCGTGCACCAAAAGTTGATCACTCCTCCGCAATCGACACTTTGCCTTACGTGTTTGATTCTGCATTCAAGGCAGTCGGGGGCTGGCGGGAATCCGGATTTTCGATCACAAATAGGCAAGTATGCTTAAGGCCTTTGCGGGGTCGTCCTTCGGCGACGGCGGGGGTGTGGGGGATTGGAATGAAGTTCCGCATCTCCGAGGGGGCGCGTTTTTTTCTGCTGGGGCAACGCAAGACGATTTTCGTCGAATCGTCGCAGCAGATTTTTGAGGTCGATGACCTCACGGCCTATTTTACATGCGCACTCGCCGAGCCGGCATCGCTGCGCCAATTGGAGTCGGACCTCGTGGCACGTGGCGCCAGCCGTGCGACGGCACGCGCCTCCGTGCGGAAATACCTTGCTCATTGCTCCCGTCGGGGCCTGCTCGACATCCTCCTTGACGAGGAGGAGGGGCCGCCACTGCGTAGCCAAGCGCTTGATCTTGCGGGAACCACTGTCTCGATAGCCTTTTACGATAGGTCGCTCGCCGACCTCGTGCTGCCCGTTTTCGAGCATCAGGGCGCGCCGGAGCGAAAGTCTTCGATCGTCTACGAGGTAGCAGCCTTCGGCAACCGAGCCTGCATCAGCCGCAATCGCTCCCGCGGAGTGATTGTTGCGGCCGATGAGGCGGCGCCGGCGCTGAAGGCCATGCTGACGGACGACGTGCTCGCAAGCCTCGGGAGGAATGTCGCGCTCCATGCCGCGCTGCTTGTAAGGAACCGAAAGGGCCTGCTTATTTGCGGCGCGCCGGGGGCCGGCAAGACGACGCTTGCGCTTGCGCTTCTCAACGCCGGTTTTACCTGTGGTGGGGATGATATCGCGCTTTTGGGTGCGGATGGTCTCGTATGCGGCGTGCCTTTTGCACCGGCACTCAAGCGTGGCTCATGGGGCCTGATCGACGGCGTGCGCGACGCAATCGCCGCAGCTCCGATCCACCGCCGTCTCGACAAGAAGAGCGTTCGCTATCTCGCATCGATCCCCTACGCACCGCGCGAAGCGGTACCGCTTGGCAGCATCGTGCTTCTTCGCCGTCGCAGGAAGGGTCCGGTTGCGATTTCCGCCGTGGAGCCGGCGCGGGTCCTGTCCGAGCTCTTTTCCGGCGCCTTCACGCCGACGGGGCGCCTCGAACTCTCGCAGTTCGAAACCCTGCTCGGCGTTCTTCGCAGCGCTCGCGCGATCGAACTTTCCTATTCGCGGCTCGACGAAGCCGTGGAAGCGTTGAGTCGGCATCATGAAGCGGCATAGCTACCGAAACCTGCTTGCACTTGCGTCCTGCCTCAATGGCAATCCGCCGAGCGGCGTCGACTGGGACGACATCATAGCTTTGGCCAATGAAAGCCTGACCGTTTCTTCACTCGCCGTGGCGACAAGAAACACGCAGAAAGTGCCACAGGACGTTCGCGAGTACCTGTCTTTGATCTACGAAAGGAACGCCGAGCGTAATCGCCGGCTGCTCGCGCAACTGACGGAGGCGGTGGACTGTCTCAACCGCATCGGTGTCGAGCCCGTCATCATGAAGGGTGCAGCCATTCTGCTTGCGCAGGAGTCGGACGAGATCGGCGGACGGATGCTGACCGATCTCGACATGTTTGTCCGTCCTGCCGACATGAGCGCCTCGATAACAGCACTTCAAAGCATCGGTTACCAAATCCGGCTGGGTAGCGGTTCCTGGCCGGGCAATCCCAAATTCCATCTGCCGGCCGTATTGGAGCGGCCCACCGACGCCGGCAGCATCGATCTTCATTGCCGGCCGAGAGGTCCGGCCTCCTTTGGCGATGTCGAGTGGCTGTACAGCCGCAGTCGGCGGATCCCCGTTGCCGGAAAACACGCCTATCTCCCGTCAGCCTTCGCCCAGATCGTCTTTCTAATCCTGCATGATCAGTTCCAGGACGGCGACTATTGGCGAGGCTTGATCGACCTGCGCCATCTGCTCGACATCGTGAAGCTCGCTCGGTTCGCTGATATCGAGTGGGAGGAATTGCGGTCGCTCTTTGCTGCCGGTTACGAACGAAACGCAGTCGACGCCCAGATCCTGACGGCGCTTGCATTGTTCGGAATCGATGGCGCATCCAAATTGTCGTTCGCGACACTGGCGCGAATTCAACTGGTGCGGCGGCAGCTCCAGATTGAAAGGAACTATCTCGCCACCCCCTTCACGTTTCTGACGCTTCTAACGGAGGTCTTCTACTATCGGTATTGGGATCGCTTCGGCGGCGAGCCTTATCCCTCGCTCCGGCAGGAAACAGCGCGCAAAATTCGCGAAATGAGACGTATTTTCCGCTCAAAACCGCTGGGAAAGCTATAAGGCGAAATGAAAATGGGGTGACGTTGTGACGTTTTCCGTTTTGCAGGTAACTTGCTGAAAGCACTATGAAATTGTTCCTGTTTGCTATTATTGTGAATTAAGCAGAAATAAGTACAAATTTCCAGAACAGTGCGAGATGGCCAAATAATCACACTATTAATATATTAGCTCTTGCGGTATTTTACGACAAATCAGCCAACGCAAAGGGGAGACACATATGAGTTCCGAAATGCAGGACGAGTCGTTGTCGGCCGGCGAGGAAGACCGGCGCGAATTCCTGAAGAGTTGTGGGCGATTTGCGGTGGTGACGCCGCCGGCTGTCACCATGCTGCTTTCCACCAGCCTTACCTCCAACGCAATTGCCAAGTCGGGCGGCGGTGGCGGTCGCCCAAAGGGCAATAACGGTTACGGCAACGGAGCGACCGGAACAAATCCCGGTAGCTATCATGGCGGCGGCGTGGCGCAGGGCGGTCCGGGAGCGGGGCAGTCGCAGGGCGGCTCCAAGTCAGGTAACATCATCAGGTAGGCGGCAATCGTCGAGTGCCGCAGCCGGGCATCGGGCGCTATTCCTAGCCTCGCCACGCGGCCGGCCGGCAGGGTACATCCATTCATTCGAGTCCCTTTGTTGAAGCTATGTGCTCCTCGGCACTCACGCGCACAGGGGACGAAGCCCGTCACGAGAGTGGGGCGCCGGTGTCGGGTGCAGCCCGTGACGATTTGTTAACCAAGCTGTTACAAAATTCTTGACATCGATGAGGCGGCCGGGCTCTCGCGCCGGCCAGGCCTGTTGCATTCGTCCATTCCTACAGCGCCGCGCG
>NZ_LUAV01000002.1:571155-618819 GCF_002078505.1 Ensifer aridi
GTCGCTGTAGCACTTTGAATGCTGCATGTTTCATCCTTAAATCGGCTACGATTTAAGGAAACATGCAGTAGGGAGTTGAGGATAAGGATGTACGAAATGACCGAACACATGATGAGAGTGTTGATGAGCATCATTGCCGCACTTTCGCTCGGCTCGGTGATGTTCCTCATCGCTATTCTCTAGAGAGAATCAAGGAATCACAGTGCGGACACGTCGATCCATTCCGCACCGGTCAACTCGGCGATGCGCGACGGGCTAATGTGTACCGCGGCATTGGTCGCGCCGGCGGCGGGCACGACGACGTCGAAAGCCTTGAGGGATTCGTCGCAATAGACGTTGTGGGGTTTGGCAAGACCGAAGGGGCAGACGCCCCCGACCGGATGGCCCGTCTCCGCCTCGACCTCATCGAGGTCCAGCATGCGCGCCTTGGTGCCGAAACGTGCCTTGTACTTCTTGTTGTCGAGGCGCGCATCGCCGCGTGTGACGATCAGGATAACGTCGTCTCCGACCCGGAGCGCAAGCGTCTTGGCGATCTGCGCCGGTTCGACGCCATGGCCTTCAGCTGCGAGCGCCACGGTCGCGGTGCTCTGTTCGAGCTCGACGACGTCGATATCCGGTGCGTGTTGAGAAAAGAACTGCTTGACAGAGGCTAGGCTCATTTCGGGCTATCTATGCTCTTGAACGAAAGAGAGGCGGCGACGAAACGCCGTTTCGGCGGTCTCTGCGAATTCGTGGAGGAAAGCGAATGTCTCAGTCGTCGTTCGAGGCGTCAAGATCTTCGGGGCGTCGGCCCTCCTGCTGCGGCGGCAGATAGCCGTGGCTGGCGAACCACTTTTCGAGGATCGTCGATATCGCCTGCTCGCGCGTCAACGTGCCGGAGTGATCGTCGATATAGGTTTGCAATGCCGTTTCGACCTTCTCGGCATAGAGCTCGGTCATCTTTCCCTCCGCTTTGTCATTGCGCGGCGACCACGACCGGAGCGTGTCGCTCCCGCGTCCGCGCCTGATTGGTCGGACGGAGGTCGCCGTAGCGGTTGTTATCGCTGAATGATCTTGTCCTCAAACCGGTTCCGATGGTAGGCGAATCCTCACTCGGATATCGCCATTTCAGGCCTGTTTGACGATGCGGATGAGCGCCAGAAGGATCACGGCGCCGATCGTCGCGTGAATGATCGCCGCCATGATACCGGTGCCGAGGGTGATGCCGATCGCCGGAAAGAGATAGCCGGCAATCAGGGCGCCGATGATGCCGACGACGATGTTGCCGATCAGGCCGAATCCGAAGCCGCTAACGATGAGGCCGGCGAGCCAGCCGGCAACGGCGCCGACGATCAGCAAAACCAGAATGCTTTCGATACCCATCAATGTTCCTTTCGGTTGTACCCGGAGGAAAAAGATAGCCGATGATCTTGGATCAGTAGAGGGCAATTCGATCGCGCGGCGATTTTTCTGCGCAAACGGGATGCCGGCACGGACCGGCTATGGTTGGTCTGCTGCCGCTGCGTAACGCGGGGTGAACAAAGGCCTGTTTGCCTAAAAGCCCGGACGATCCCGGGCCGCATCGACCGGGATCGTGAGTCGGAACACACCATTCTATAGTAGCAGATTCAGACGATGCCGCCGCCACCGCCGCTGACCGCCGGGCGTTCGGAGGCCACCCTGGCGCGGTAGCCGCCCGCTCGATAGGTGGCGACCGGTGCGATTGCGCCACCGCTTTCGAGCCTTGCCATGGCGAGGATCGGCTCGACGTCAGTACGGAAGGCGGCTTTGAGCGTTTCCGAGGCCATCAGCGCGTCGTTATCCTGCTGATAGGCCTCGAGCGCTCGCCGGTCGACGAGGAGCGCCTGGGCATAGGCGCGGCTCACCTCCATCGCGCTCGTCATCAGGCTCTCGATCGGGTCTGTCACATTGTGGCTCTGGTCGAGCATATGCGCCGGCTTGAAGCCTTCCGCGGCCCGTGTCTCGGCATCGACGAGCTCGTTGAAGACGAGGAACAGGCGGTAGGGGTCGATGGAACCCGTATCGAGGTCGTCGTCGCCATATTTCGAATCGTTGAAGTGGAAGCCGCCGAGCTTCCTGAACTGGATGAGCCGGGCGACGATCATCTCGATATTGACGTTCGGCGCATGATGGCCGAGGTCGACGAGGCAGAAGGCCTTGGGCCCAAGCTCTTGTGCGATCAGGTAGTTGGTACCCCAGTCCTGCACGACAGTCGAATAGAAAGCCGGCTCATACATCTTGTGTTCCGTGAAGACGCGCCAGTCATCGGGAAGTGCGGCATAGACCGCCTTCATCGAGTCGAGATAACGCTCGAAGGCGCGGGTGAAGCTGCTCTGCCCCGGAAAATTGGAGCCGTCGCCGATCCAGACCGTCAACGCTTTCGAACCCAGCGCCTTGCCGATCTCGATGCAGTCGAGATTGTGTTCCACGGCCTGCCGGCGCGTGGCAGCATCGGTATGGCTGAGCGAGCCGAACTTGTAGGAGTGGGCCTGGCCGGGCGCGTCCGAGAAGGTGTTGGAGTTCATCGCGTCGAAGCCCAAGCCGAGCGACGTTGCCTTCTCCTTCAGCGCCCTGAGATCGGCCACCTTGTCCCACGGGATGTGCAACGAAACGGTCGGCGTCGCCCGCGTCAGTTGCTGGATGACGCCGCAGTCCTCGAGCTTGTCGAAGATGTTGCGCGGCTCGCCCGGGCCGGGGAAGCGGGCGAAGCGCGTACCGCCCGTGCCGACGCCCCAGGAGGGAACGGCGACGCCATAGGCGGCAACCTTGTTCTTGATCGCATCGATGTCGATGCCGCGGCCCGAGAGCCGCTCGCCGAGACTGTCGTAGTCACGCTTGAGCTCTGGCTCGCGGCTTGCGTTCTCGGCATTGAGAACGGACGTGCTGATCATCTCTGTCATGATTGCCTCCGACTCAGCGGGTGAAGGACTGGGCATTGCCCGCGTCGACATTGATGATGTTGCCGGTCGATTTCGCCGACATGTCGGAAGCGAGGAAGTAAACGGCCTCTGCGATGTCCTCCGGGAAGACGCTGCGCTTCAGCATCGACCGCTCGCGGTAATGCGCCTCCAGCTCGTCGACGTCCATCTTGTAGGCGGCTGCGCGCTGTTCCTTCCATTCGCCGGTCCAGATCTTGGAACCGCGCAGCACCGCATCGGGATTGACGACATTGACGCGGATCTGCGCCGCCGCGCCTTCGAGCGCCAGGCACCGGGCAAGGTGGATCTCGGCGGCCTTGGCGGTGCAATAGGCGGACGCGCCGGGCGAGGCGGCAAGGCCGTTCTTCGAGGCGACGAAGACGATATTGCCTCCCGCCTTCTGATTGCGGAAGATGCGGAAGGCTTCGCGCGACACCAGGAAATAGCCGGTCGCGAGGATGTCCATGTTCTTGTTCCAGAGCGCCAGCGTCGTGTCCTCGACCGCCGCCGACGAGGCGAGGCCGGCATTGGAGACGAGGATATCGAGGCCGCCGAAGGCGAGAAGCGCGTCGCCGAAGCCCGATTCGACCGCCGCTTCGCTGGTCACGTTCATATTGACGGAGCGGACGAAGTCCTTGCCGTAACGCCCGGCAAGCTCGATTTGCGCTGCTTCCAGCGCCGTCTCATCGATGTCGGCGAGCACGACGCAGGCGCCTTCCTGCATCAGCCGGTTGGCCGTCGCCTTGCCGATGCCGCCGGCGCCGCCGGTGACGAGCGCGATCTGCCCGGCGAGGCTCTTCGGTTTCGGCATGCGCTGGAGTTTCGCTTCCTCCAGCAGCCAGTATTCGATGTCGAAGGCTTCCTGCTCGGGCAGGCCGACATAGGTCGACACGCCCGAAGCGCCGCGCATCACGTTGATGGCGTTGACGTAGAACTCGCCGGAAATGCGCGCCGTCGCCTTGTCCTTGGCAAAGGTGATCATGCCGACGCCCGGCACGAGATAGACGACGGCGTTCGGGTCGCGCATCGCCGGGCTGTCGACACGCTTGCAGCGCTCGTAATAGGCGGCGTAGTCGGCGCGGTAGGCGGCCACCGCCTCGGGCAGGCCGGCAAGTGTCTTTTCAATGTCCGGCTTCGCCGGGTCGAAATCGATCACCAGAGGCCGGATTTTCGTTCTGAGGAAGTGGTCGGGGCAGCTCGTGCCGAGCGCCGCCAGCGGCTCCAGATTGGTGGAGGTCACGAAGTCGAGCACCGCCTGGCTGTCGTCGAAGTGGCCGACTTTATTCTCTTCGGCGCTGATCAGGCCGCGGATCACCGGCATCAGCTTCTTGGCGATGGCTGCGCGTTCGGCGGCGGCAAGCGTCGGTTTCGCCTGCCCGCCGAAGGCCGGGGAAGCATTTTCAGCCTCGAACCAGGCAATGGCCCGGTTGATGATCTCGATCGTCGTCTCGTAGGCTTCTTTCGCCGTGTCGCCCCAGGTGAAGAGGCCGTGGCTTTCGAGCACTACGCCGCGCGCGCTGGGGTTTTCGAGGCAGAACTTCTCGAGCCAGAGGCCGAGCTCGTAGCCCGGACGCTTCCACGGCAGCCAGCCTATCTCGTCGCCGAAGATCTTCTGCGTCAATTCCTTGCTGTTCTTGGAGGCGGCGACGGCGATGATCGCGTCCGGATGCATGTGGTCGACATGCGCCTTCGGCACATAGGCGTGCAGCGGCGTGTCGATCGAGGCGGCGCGCGGATTGAGATTGAAGGTGCAATGCGGCAGGTAGCCGACCATCTCGTCTTCGAATTCGTCGCCGCGATAGATGCCCTTGAGCGCCCGGAGCTTGTCCATGTAGAGGGTCGCGAAGCCGTCCATCTTGATCGTGCCGACGTCGCCGCCTGAGCCCTTGACCCACAGGACCTCGACCATCTCGCCGGTAAGCGGGTCCTTTTCCATGACCTTGGCGGAGGTATTGCCGCCGCCGTAATTGGTAATACGCTTGTCCGATCCGAGAAGATTCGAGCGGTAGAGAAGCTTTTCCGGCTCGGTCATTCCTGCCGCCTTGCCCTCGTCCCAGAGATTGGTCAGGCGTGCGCCCTGTTGCTTGTCGAGCATCTTCATTCCTCCCGGGTCAGCTGGCCGCGGCGCACAGGACCGCGGCGATATCGTTGCACTCAGATCACACGGTGAATGCATGGATGTCAATCAAAAACGATCAAAAACGCGCATATTGCGTCGCACAATGGAAAAATATGATTGATCATGATTGACAATGCTCGGGACTGGTGGAAGCATGCACGACATTGGAGGAGCGCATGCACGAGAAAGAAAGACATAGGATCATCCTGTCGGCGGTGCAGGAAAAGCCGGTCGTGACCGTGCCTGAGCTCGTGGACCTGACCGGTAGCTCGGAGGCGACGATCCGCCGCGACATCGCCGCGCTGCATGTGCAGAAGCGGCTGCGGCGGGTGCGCGGCGGCGCCGAAGCGATCAATCCGCCGCAGTTCGTCGGCCTCGCCGGCCGCCCCTTCAGCGTCAACGAAGGTCTGCATGCGCGGGAGAAGCAGGCGATCGCCCGGGAGGCGGTGGCACTTTGCCAGGACGGCGAGCCGATCATCATCAATGGCGGCACGACGACCTTCCAGATGGTGCATTTCCTGGCGAACCGAAGGATGCAGGTCTTCACCAATTCCTTTCCGATTGCCGAGCACCTGCTCAAGCACTCGAAGAATACGGTGATGCTGTCAGGCGGCACGATCTATCGCGAGCAGAACATCATCCTCAGCCCCTTCGACAACGACGTGACGCGCAACTTCTATGCGCGGCGCATGTTCATGGGTGCGCAGGGGCTCGGGCCGCTCGGCCTCATGGAGGCCGATCCGCTTTTGATCCAGGCCGAGCAGAAGCTGATCGACCAAGCCGACGAGCTGGTGGTGCTCGTCGATTCCTCGAAATTTCACAGGCGATCGAGTCTCATTCTCTGCGGGCTCAAGCGCATCGCCACCGTGATCACCGATTCGGGCATCGAGGACAGGCATGCCTCGATGCTCGAAAATGCCGGCGTCAATCTGATCATCGCCAATGCGAAGGCGGCGAGCGACGCCGAAACTGCTTCAACATCCGCCGGAGGCGGATGAGGAGAGGGGGAACGGCCTTCCCGGTGAAGCCCGGGAAGGTGTCCAGAGTTGTCGGGCCGGACGCATCCATTCCGTATGCGGGCCCAAGGGAGGAGAAAGTGATGAAGATCCTGAAATCATTGATGGTCACGGCCGTCGTTGCGGTCTCGCTGATGGCCAATGCCGCTCATGCGGAGACGAAGAAGATCGCGCTCGTCGTCAAGGCGCTCGGCATCGGCTTCTTCGAGGCCGCCAACAAGGGCGCCCAGGAAGCCGCCAAGGAACTCGGCGACGTCGAGGTCATCTATACCGGCCCGACCTCGACGACGGCGGAAGGTCAGATCGAGGTGATCAACTCGCTGATCGCCCAGAGGGTGGATGCGATCGCGGTTTCGGCGAATGATACCGATGCGCTCGTCCCGGCCCTGAAGAAGGCGATGGACCGTGGCATCAAGGTCATTTCCTGGGATTCGGGTGTGGCCAAGGAAGGCCGGATGATGCACCTCAATCCGTCCTCGAACGCGCTGATCGGCAACATGATCATCAAGCTCGCCGCTGACCATCTGCCGGAAGGCGGCGACGTTGCCGTGCTCTCGGCATCGGCAACCGCCACCAACCAGAACACCTGGATCGCCGAGATGAAGAAGGTCCAGGGCAACTACAAGGGCATCAACGTCGTGACGACCGTCTATGGCGATGACCTTGCGGACAAGTCCTATCGCGAGACGCAAGGTCTCATCCAGTCCTATCCCAACCTGAAGGCGATCATCGCTCCGACCTCGGTCGGCATCGTCGCCGCGGCGCAGGCCGTCACCGACGCCGGCAAGATCGGCCAGATCAACGTCACCGGCCTCGGGCTGCCGTCCGAAATGGCCGGCCACGTGAAATCCGGCGCTTCGAAGTCCTTCGCCATCTGGAACCCGATCGACCTCGGCTATTCGGCAACCATGATCGCCTATGACTTGATCAACGGTGCCGAAGCCAAGCCCGGCGCGGAACTGAAGATGGGCCGCATGGGCACGGTCAAACTCGACGAAAACAATGAAGGCGCCATGGCCGATCCGTTCGTCTATGATGCCAAGAACGTCGAGGAATTCGCGAAGATCTTTTGATCTGAGGGGATGAGGGGTGTTTCGCTCCTCATCCGGCCTGCCGGTCACCTTCTCCCCGCAGGCGGGGAGAAGGGAACAGCCGGCGACGCCTCGCCCCTTATTGACGCTAGCGGAAACCGCGGGCTCCGAGGGGGTCCCCTCTCCCGCGAGCGGGGAGCGGGTTAGTCCTGGGGTTAAACCCGAGGAGATGGGCAGCCGCGCCGTGAGAGCCTCATGAACGACCGCCGCTCGATTGAAACGACTGAAATTAGTGGACTCTCTCTTGTTGCAGGATAAAACCACATCGCGGATGAAGCCCGCCATCACGCTCGAGGGCATCTCGAAATCCTTCCCCGGCGTGCGCGCTCTTTCGGATGTCTCGCTCGCGCTCTATCCGGGGTCGGTGACGGCACTGATCGGTGAAAACGGCGCCGGCAAGTCGACGCTGGTCAAGATCCTGACCGGCATTTATCAGCCCGATGCCGGGGTGATCCGGGTCGCCGACGCGGAGACGACGTTCCCGACCGCGCTTGCCGCGGCACGCGCCGGAGTGACCGCGATCCATCAGGAGACCGTGCTCTTCGACGAGCTCTCCGTTGCGGAGAACATCTTTCTCGGCCATGCGCCTCGCAACCGCTTCGGCCTGATCGACTGGAAGAAGCTCAATGCGGATGCGCAAGCGCTGCTGCACCGGGCAGGCGCCGACTTCGACCCGACGATCCGCCTACGCGACCTCGGCATCGCCAAGAAACATCTGGTAGCGATTGCCCGCGCGCTCTCGGTTGACGCCCGCGTCGTCATCATGGACGAGCCGACGGCGGCGCTCTCGCACAAGGAGATCCACGAACTCTACGCTCTGGTCGAGCGGCTCAAGGCCGACGGCAAGGCGATCCTTTTCATCAGCCACAAGTTCGACGAGATATTCCGCATCGCCGACCGCTACACCGTCTTCCGCGATGGCGCGATGGTCGGCGAGGGGCTGATCGCCGATGTGAGCCAGGACGATCTCGTGCGCATGATGGTCGGCCGCGCCGTCGGTTCGGTCTACCCGAAGAAGGAGGTCGCGAGCGGCGAGCCGGTGCTGACCGTTTCGGGCTATCGCCATCCGACCGAGTTCGAAGACATCAATTTCGAATTGAGGCGCGGTGAAATCCTTGGCTTCTACGGCCTCGTGGGCGCCGGCCGTTCGGAATTCATGCAGTCGCTGATCGGCATCACCCGACCATCGGCCGGCGCAGTCAGGCTCGATGGTGAGGTGCTGGTGATCCGCAGTCCCGCCGAAGCGATCCGCGCCGGCATCGTATACGTACCGGAGGAGCGCGGCCGCCAGGGCGCGATCATCGGCATGCCGATCTTCCAGAACGTCACCCTTCCGTCGCTTTCACACACCTCACGCTCGGGCTTCCTGAAGCTCGCTAACGAATTCGCGCTGGCGCGCGAATATACGTCGCGCCTCGATCTGCGCGCGGCCTCGCTCGACCAGGATGTCGGCACGCTCTCCGGCGGCAACCAGCAGAAGGTGGTGATCGCCAAATGGCTGGCGACGAGGCCGAAGGTTATCATCCTGGACGAGCCGACCAAAGGCATCGATATCGGTTCCAAGGCCGCCGTCCACGCCTTCATGAGCGAACTCGCCGCCCAGGGCTTGAGCGTCATCATGGTTTCCTCGGAAATTCCCGAAATCATGGGCATGTCCGATCGCGTCATCGTCATGCGCGAGGGCCGCATCGCCGGCCGGTTCGACCGGGTCGAACTGACGGCCGAAAAGCTCGTCCGCGCCGCCGCCGGCATCGAAGCGCAAGTCAATGGCAGGGCCGCATGATGGCAAAGCTCCTCAAGAATCGCGAAATCCTGCTCGTAGTGGCGATCGCCGTGCTCGTTGCCTTGATCGCGCTGCGCTTTCCCGCTTTCGTGGCGCCGGCAAACCTCGCCCGCGTCTACAACGACACCTCCATCCTCATCATCCTAGCGCTCGGGCAGATGGCCGTGATCCTCACCCGATGCATCGATCTGTCGATGGCGGCGAATCTCGCGCTCTGCGGCATGGTCGCGGCCATGCTGAACAGCGCCGTTCCCGGCCTGCCGGTTCCGCTCGTCATCATCGCCGCCATGGCACTCGGCGGCGTGCTGGGCACGATCAACGGAACGCTCGTCTGGAAGCTCAACATCCCGCCGATCGTCGTCACCCTCGGGACGCTGACGATCTATCGTGGCCTGATCTTCCTCCTGACGGACGGCAAGTGGATCAACGCGCATGAGATGAGCGACGCATTCAAGGCTCTGCCGCGGCTGGATGTTGCCGGCATGCCGGTACTCTCCTGGGTGTCGCTCGCGATGATCGCGCTTATGTTCATGATCATGGGCCGCACGCCGCTCGGCCGCGCCTTCTATGCCGTCGGCGGCAATCCGCATGCTGCCGTTTACACCGGCATCGATGTCGGCCGCACGCGCTTCTTCGCCTATTGCCTGTCGGGCACCCTTGCGGGGCTTTCGGGCTATCTCTGGGTCTCACGCTATGCGGTCGCGTATGTGGACATCGCCGCCGGCTTCGAGCTCGACATTATCGCTGCCTGCGTCATCGGCGGCATCTCGATCGCCGGCGGCATCGGCTCGGTGCCGGGAGCCGTGCTCGGCGCGCTGTTCCTCGGCGTGATCAAGAACGCTCTGCCGGTCATCAACATCTCGCCCTTCGCGCAGATGGCGATTTCCGGGACGGTCATCATCATCGCCGTTGCCGTCAACGCGCGCGCCGAGCGCCGCAAGGGCAGGGTCATTCTCAAGAAAGCGGAGGCTGTCTGATGGCGGACGCCCAAATCTCCCCCCGCAACATCCCCGATCGTCTTGAGGGGCGCGGCGCGCGCCTCCTCAAAAGCTGGGAGTCGCTGCTCATCGTCGTGGCGGCCGCCATCTTCCTCGGCAATTCGCTCGCCTCGCCCTATTTCCTCGATCCGTGGAACCTCTCCGACGCCACCTTCAACTTCACCGAAAAGGCGGTGATCGCCTTCGCCATGGCGCTGGTGATCATTTCCGGCGAGATCGACCTCTCGGTCGCGTCGATCATTGCGCTTGCCTCGACCGCCATGGGCTATGCCGTCCAGCTCGGCTTCGACACGCCGGCGCTCGTTGCGATCGGCCTCGGTGTCGGACTCATCTGCGGCATCGTAAACGGGCTCCTGATCACCGGCCTCGGCCTGCCGTCGATCGTGGTGACGATCGGCACCATGAGTCTGTTTCGCGGCCTCTCCTTCATCGTCCTCGGCGACCAGGCCTTCACCGGCTATCCGGAAAGCTTCGCCTGGTTCGGCCAAGGCTATGTCTGGTGGGTCTTCTCCTTCGAGTTCACGCTCTTCGTTCTGCTCGCCGTCGTCTACGGCGTGCTCCTGCACAAGACGAATTTTGGCCGCGCCGTCTATGCCATCGGCAACAACCAGACGGCAGCACTGTTCTCCGGCGTCCGCGTGGCGCGGGTGAAATTCACCCTCTTCTTGCTCACCGGCCTGATGGCGGGCCTTGCCTCGATCTGCCTCACGTCGCGTCTCGGCTCCACCCGTCCCTCGATCGCGCTCGGTTGGGAACTCGAAGTCGTGACGATGGTGGTGCTCGGCGGCGTCAACATTCTCGGCGGTTCGGGCACCATACCGGGTGTCGTGCTGGCGGCGTTGATCATGGGTATGGTCACCTTCGGCTTCGGTCTGCTTAACGTTCCCGGCATCGTCATGTCGATCTTCATCGGCCTGCTCCTGATCTCGGTCATCGCCTTGCCGATCCTCTGGCAGCGCGCCCGTCGCCGTCTTGCGCAGTGAGGTCTGATCCCCATGGAAAAATACGCTTTCCGCATGCGGCTCAATCCGGGAATGGCCGAGGAGTATAAGGCGCGCCACGATGCGATCTGGCCCGAGCTGGTCGAGCTTCTCAAGGACGCCGGCATCTCGGATTATTCGATCCATCTCGACGAAGAAACCAACCTGCTCTTCGGTGTTCTCTGGCGGACCGACGATCACAAGATGGCCGACCTGCCATCACATCCGGTCATGCAGAAATGGTGGGCCTACATGGCCGACATCATGGAAACCCGCGCGGATAACGAGCCGGTCGCGGTGCCGCTCAAAACCGTCTTCCACCTGAGCTGATCGGGCCATGAAAACCGTCGCCGTCATCGACATCGGCAAGACGAATGCCAAGGTCGCGCTGGTCGACCTCGATCGCTTCGAGGAAATTGCCGTGCGCAAGACGGCCAACGCGGTGGTCGACGGCGGGCTCTATCCGCATTTCGACACCGAACGGCTGTGGCGCTTCATTCTCGACGGCCTCGGCGCGCTCAATCGCGAGCGACCGGTCGACGCGATTTCCGTGACGACGCATGGCGCGACCGCAGCGCTGCTCGATGAGACGGGCGAACTTGCCTTGCCTGTGCTCGACTACGAGTTCGCCGGGCCGGATGCGCTCGCCGACGACTATGACCGAGCGCGCCCGCCTTTTGCGGAAACCGGCTCGGCCCGCCTGCCGATGGGGCTCAATGTCGGTGCCCAGCTCTTCTGGCAGCAGCGCATGTTTCCGGAGCATTTCGCCCGCGTCGCGACGATCCTCACCTATGCGCAATACTGGTCCTATCGGCTGACCGGCGTGCGGACGAACGAACTGACCTCGCTCGGCTGTCATACCGACCTTTGGAACCCGAAGGCGGCAAGCTTCTCGGCGATGGTCGAGGAACAGGGCTGGCGCCATCTCTTTGCGCCGGTGCGTAGGGCGGGCGACGTGATCGGCGGGCTACTGCCGCCGCTCGCGGGCGAAACAGGCCTGTCGCGCGGCCTGCCCGTCTATTGCGGCATCCACGACTCCAACGCTTCGCTGCTGCCGCATCTCTTGACGCGCCGTGCCCCCTTTTCAGTGGTGTCGACCGGAACCTGGGTCGTCATGCTCGCCGTCGGCGCCGACGCAGTGGAACTCGATGAGCACCGCGATACGCTGGTGAATGTCAACGCGCTTGGCGATCCGGTCCCGTCGGCCCGCTTCATGGGCGGTCGCGCCTTTTCGTTGCTTGTTGGAGACAATCCGCCGCCGCCCTCGCGCGAGGCCGAGGCGCGTGTCCTTGCGGCGAGACACATGCTGCTGCCGTCGGTGCCCGGCGGTTCCGGTCCTTTCCCCTCCGCAAATCCGCTTTGGACAACCGGGGAGGAGAAACTCACCCCGTCCGAGCGGCTCGCCGTCGTCTCCTTCCATCTCGCTCTGATGACGGCGACCTGCCTCGATCTCATCGGTGCCAAGGGAGAGATCGTCGTCGAAGGCCCCTTCGCCGCGAACGACGCCTATTTGAGGATGCTTGCCGCCGCCAGCGGACGGCCGGTCCTCGCCAACAGGCTCAGCAGCACGGGAACCAGCCTCGGTGCGGCCTGCCTCGTCGCGGGCGCCCGCGTCAGAACAGGCGCGGAACCGGTGACGGATGCGACAGGCGAAGTCTATGCCGACTATGCCGACGAATGGCGCCGCCTGACCGCCGCGCATGTGCAGGCGGACGGTCGTCCTTCATAACCCATCTGTGGACGACAGAGTAATGCGAGCGCGTCATCTCGCGCAAGACAAGTGCGGGTTCAAGAGAAGCAGGTTCGGCTGGCTTAAAGCTGTCAGAATACGGAGTTTCTGCTCGCCGGGCGCCTGTGCTCGAGATTGACGACGATCGAAATCGCGGCCAGAGCGAGTGTTGCAGTGATGATGGCGCTTATCCCAAGAACAATCATTGTTCATTTCCCGTGGGCGCACCCTCATGGTGTCGCCCTGTACCTGACGATCGTACTGCACGCGTGGTCCGCGCCATTTACACATCCGTCTCGATACTGGACGGCAAGTAGAACCGCAATTCTAAACTCTTGTGATTGAAAACCTGTTGCTTCGCGCCTCTATAGACAGTGCAGAAACAGTGATCGGTAAAGCTGTGGTTGAATTTTAGCGATTCCGACTACGGGCCGGGAACCGTTAACCTTCAAGCAAGGAATTAACCATAAACATGGTCCCACACGTCGGAATGGGAAGTTTTTCAGGTTCTTCACCAGGCATGATGCCGCACCGCCGTACCGGTTCCGGTCCGGTATCCATTCTTCACCGAAATTACTTGTGGGGCGGACGATAGCAGACGCTTAGGGCGCGCTGATCTTATCGACTTGGCGTGACCGGCCGCCGGCGGGCGATCCTCCCTCAGGCAATTTCGATTGCGCACTTGAGCGCCGCGCGTCAGTAGCCGGGGATTAGCGTGAAGCAGGAAGCGTCAGAACAGGCAAAAAGGGGCCAGGCCGGCAGCCTGCTGGAGCGCCTGCGCTTTGCCGGTCTCGACGAAGAGACCTGTGCACTCCTTCGCGGTCATCGGCAGGCGCTGTCGCCGCGCGTCGAGCTTGCGCTGCGCGAGCTTTTCAACCGCCTGCAAGGCCATCCGGAGGCGGCGCGCCACTTCGAGAGCGATCGCCAGATCGACCGCCTTCACGACCTGCAATCATCGCATTGGAACGTGCTTACGGACGCTCGTTTCGACGGGCTCTATGCCGAGCGCGTCAAGGTGCTCGCCGATACGGAAGGCCGCATGGGCCTCGACCCGCGCTGGCAGATCGCGAGTCACGCGGTCGTGCTGGAGCATCTCATCGTCGGCGCGATCGAGGACGCCTGGCCGAAATCCCTGCTTCCCTTCGGCAGGGCGCGCAGGAAGGAACTCAGCGACCTCGTCTCCGCTCTCGTCCGCGCTGCCTTCGTCGACACCGAGATTGCCGTTTCGCTGCGCTTCAACGCGCTTCGCCAACAGCATCAGCGCCAACTCTCCGAGCAGCGCCGGAGCGACGAAACCGAGGTGGCGGCGCTGTTTTCGGACTTCGTCGCGGCTCTTAGCGACGGGAACCTCGCCGCTCGTCTTCCGGAGGACGTGCCGGAGGCCTATCGCGCGATCGTCGCCAGTCTCAATGCGGCATTGACCCAAATTCAGGAAGCACTGCTCACGGCGGATAAACGCGCCCGCGCGGCCGAAACCATCGTCTCGGAGCTGCAGGGCAAGGTGACCGAACTCTCCGGCAAGATTGGAGGAGAGGCTGAAGCCCTCAGTCAGCACGTTGGCGCCCTTGGCGCCGTGACCGAACGCATGCGCTCCGGTTCGATCCGCATCGGCGAGACGGAGGCCAAGGCGAGCGCGACGCGCGTGGCGGTGGAACGGAGCGGCGAGATCGCCGGCCAGGCGATCTCGGCCATGGCCGACATCGAAGCTTCGGCGGAGAAGATCGGCCAGATCATCGGCGTGATCGACGAAATCGCTTTCCAGACCAATCTTCTGGCGCTCAATGCCGGCATCGAGGCGGCGCGCGCCGGCGAGAGCGGACGCGGCTTCGCGGTCGTGGCCCAAGAGGTCCGCGCGCTAGCGCAGCGTTCCGGCGAAGCGGCGCGCGAGATCAAACAACTCGTTAGCGGAACGAAGACCCAGGTCGAGGTCGGCGTCGAGATCGTCGGCCGCACCCAGGATGCGATCAGCAGCATCGCCGAGCAGGTCATCTCCATCAACGAGGCCGTTACCGGCATCGCACGGAATTCGGAATGTCAGGTGAATGATGTTGCCGCGGCAGCGTCCGGCATCGGCGGCATCTCCGAGGCGCTGGGCCGCGGTGCGGCGCTCGCCGGCGAGACGGCGGCTTCGTCGGAGGATCTTCACAGCGTCATCCTCGAACTCGGGCAGACGATCCGCCGCTTCCGTTTCGAGCGGCAGGCGCGATCCTCGGCAGCGGCCTTCGCCCAATCGCCCGCCCTGCTGCCGGAAAAGCACGAAGACGAACTGCAGATGCCGTTCGGCGATGACGCCGTCTCGGAGCGGCATTTCGCCGGATGGCGGCGCTAGTTGAGGGAACAAAATGGCCAGCAGGAATACCGCTCGAAAAAAGCTGAAGCTCGCTCCGGTTCTGGATTTGAACGAGGCGACGGCGCTGCATGAAAGGCTCCTGGCCCTGAAGGGCGGCGCCGTGACGATCGATGCATCCGCCGTCGAGCGGGTAGGTGCGCTCTGCGTCCAGGTGCTGATGGCTGCCGCCAGAAGCTGGGAAGAGGATCACTTGTCTTTCACCTTTGCCGAGGTGTCGGACGCTTTCATTAAAACGACACAGCTCATCGGCGTGGACGTTGCCCCCCTGATGGCGAAGGAGATTTGAGCCATGAAGAAGAGAGTGCTGACTGTCGATGATTCCCGGACAATCCGGAACATGCTTCTCGTTACCCTCAACAATGCCGGATTCGAAACGATCCAGGCTGAGGATGGCGTCGAGGGGCTCGAAAAGCTCGAGGACGCCAACCCGGACGTGATCGTCACGGACATCAACATGCCCCGCCTCGACGGGTTCGGCTTCATCGAGGGCGTACGCAGGAACGACCGCTATCGCGCCGTACCGATCCTCGTGCTGACCACGGAAAGCGACGCGGAGAAGAAGAACCGCGCGCGGCAGGCAGGCGCCACCGGCTGGATCGTCAAGCCGTTCGACCCCACCAAGCTGATCGATGCGATCGAGCGCGTAACGGCCTGAAAATCCGGGGATAGCCTCCAATGGATATGAACGAAATCAAAGAGATTTTCTTCCAGGAATGCGAGGAGCAACTCGCGGAACTGGAGTCGGGTCTCCTCAAGCTCAACGACGGCGACCGCGATCCGGAAACGGTCAATGCCGTCTTTCGCGCAGTCCATTCCATCAAGGGTGGCGCCGGCGCGTTCGGGCTGGATGACCTCGTCTCGTTCGCGCACGTGTTCGAGACAACGCTCGATTGCGTTCGATCCAACAGGCTGGAGCCCAATCAGGAAGTCCTGAAAGTCATGCTGAGATCGGCCGACGTGCTCGCCGACCTCACCAATGCCGCCCGCGACGGTGGCAGCGTCGACGAGGCGCGCAGCCGGCAACTGATCAAGGAACTCGAGGCGCTCGCGAACGGCGAAGTGCCGCAAGCCGCCGCCGAACCCGCGCCGAAGGCAGCCCCGCCGGCTGCTGCCGCGCCTGTTCCTCCGGTGAACGAGGAAGGCTTCCAGCCCGTTGCCTTCTCCTTCGAGGAGTTCGAAACGGGCGAAGAGCCGGCGATCGATCTGCCCACTTACGAGATCCTCTTCAGGCCCAAGTCCGATCTCTACGCCAAGGGCAACGACGCGACCTTGCTCCTGCGCGATCTGTCGCGTCTCGGCGAGATGAGCATCCATTGCGACATGGACGGCCTGCCGGCGCTCGACCGCATGAACCCGGAGGCGGCCTATTTCGCCTGGAAGATCTCGCTGAAGACCGACAAGGTTGAAGAGGCGATCCGCTCCGTTTTCGAGTTCGCCGAATGGGACTGCGAGCTCGAGGTGATGCTTGCAGACGATCAGGCCCAGGCGCACGAGGAACTGCCGATGCAGCCCGTGCCGTTCGATCTCTCTATGCTCGACGAAGAGCCGCGCGCGTCTGTCGAGGAAGAGGATCGGACCGTTGCGGGAGAGCGCGACATTCGCGAATTGGCGGGGTCGGCCGCGGAAGCGACCTCGAACGTGGTGCAGATGACGCCGAGCGCTGCACGCGTGCCCGCCGAAAGCGGCAGGAGCGCGGCGTCGGCCGCAGCGCAGTCGGCCGCTTCCCAGCAGGCCGCCTCGGCGGCGACGCCGACGATCCGCGTCGACCTCGATCGCGTTGACCGCCTGATCAATCTCGTCGGCGAGCTCGTCATCAACCAGGCGATGCTGTCGCAGAGCGTGATCGAGAACGACACCAACGGCACGTCGTCGATCAACATGGGTCTCGAGGAGCTGCAGCAGCTCACCCGCGAAATCCAGGACAGCGTCATGGCGATCCGTGCGCAGCCGGTGAAGCCGGTCTTCCAGCGCATGTCCCGCATCGTGCGCGAAATCGCCGACATGACCGGCAAGTCCGTTCGTCTCGTCACCGAGGGCGAGAATACGGAAGTCGACAAGACGGTCATCGACAAGCTCGCCGAGCCGCTCACGCACATGATCCGCAACGCGGTCGATCACGGCCTCGAGACGCCGGAAAAGCGTATTGCCGCCGGCAAGAACCCGGAAGGCACGGTGCGGCTGACGGCCAAGCACCGCTCTGGCCGCATCGTCATCGAGCTTGCCGACGACGGCGCCGGCATCAACCGTGAGAAGGTGCGGCAGAAGGCAATCGACAACGATCTGATCGCGGCGGATGCAAACCTTTCCGACGAGGAGATCGACAACCTGATCTTCCACGCGGGCTTCTCGACCGCCGACAAGATCTCCGACATTTCCGGCCGCGGCGTCGGTATGGACGTCGTCAAGCGCTCGATCCAGGCGCTCGGCGGCCGCATCAATATCTCCTCGAAGCCGGGGCAGGGCTCGGTCTTCACGATGAGCCTGCCACTGACGCTTGCCGTTCTCGATGGCATGGTGGTGACGGTCGCCAACCAGACTCTCGTCGTGCCGCTGACGGCAATCGTGGAAACCCTGCAGCCCGAGGCGTCGGCAATCCACAGCTTCGGCGCCAACCAGCGGCTGATCTCGATTCGCAACTCCTTCTGCCCGCTCGTTGATGTCGGCCGGATCCTGAACTTCCGGGCGACGCAGGCGAACCCCGTCGACGGCGTGGCGCTCCTCGTCGAATCCGAGGGCGGTGGACAGCGGGCTCTGATGGTGGATGCGATCCAGGGCCAGCGCCAGGTGGTGATCAAGAGCCTCGAAGCCAACTACACCCACGTTCCCGGGATCGCGGCGGCGACCATTCTCGGTGACGGGCGGGTTGCGCTCATTCTCGACGTCGATGCCATTGTCGCCGCATCGCGCGGCCAAGCCTTGAAACCTGAAATGTCACTTGCTGCAGCCGGATAATACTCATGACCTATGCCGCAAAAAATCTGACCACTGGCGGACGGGAGCTGATCGCTTTCCGCGTCGGCGACCAGGAATTCTGCGTCAACATCATGTCAGTCCGCGAAATTCGCGGCTGGACGCCGGCAACTCCCATGCCGCACGCACCCGCCTATGTGCTCGGCGTCATCAATCTGCGCGGCGCCGTGCTGCCGATCATCGATTTCTCTGCTCGCCTTGGCATGAAACCTGCCGAGCCGACGGTCCGACATGTGATCATCGTCGCGCAGGTGAAGAGCCAGGTGGTCGGACTCCTGGTCGACGCCGTTTCCGATATCCTGACGGTCTCGGACAGCGACATTCAGCCGACGCCGGATATTGCCTCCGATTTCGAAAGAAGTTTCGCGCGCGGCGTGCTGGCGATCGAGGGTCGAATGATTTGCCTCGTCGAGCTCGACTCCGTATTCCCTCACGAAGAAAGGGAGGCGGCATGAAAGCCCAGGCCACTCTCGAACAACGATTGTCTCCGGACGAATGTCTTGCAAGCGGCGAATATCCGCTGACCCGTCGCGATCTCACCGAAATCGCGGCGATGATCTATGCCGATGCCGGCATCTATCTGAATGAATCCAAGGCGTCGCTCGTCTATTCGCGGCTCTCGAAGCATATTCGCAACTTGGCGCTCGGGGGCTTTCGCGATTATTGCCAGCTCGTCGCGTCTCCCGCGGGTGCTGCTGCCCGCCGCGACATGCTCTCGCATCTGACGACGAACTTCACCCGCTTCTTCCGCGAGAATCATCACTTCGAGCATCTGAAGACGGAGGTTCTGCCGGATCTGATCGCGCGCGCGAAAAACGGCGGCCGGGTGCGCATCTGGTCGGCCGCCTGTTCGGACGGCCAGGAGCCCTATTCGATCGCGCTCACCGTACTGTCGCTCCTGCCGAATGCCGCGGATTACGACTTCCGCATCCTCGCGACCGATATCGACCCGAAGATTCTGGCACTCGCGCGCGCCGGCGCCTATGACGCGACCGCGCTCGAAACGGTCAACCCCGCCATGCGCAAGCAATGGTTCAGCGAGGTCGAGGTCGCCGGCCGCCGCAAGTGGCAGGTCGATGACCGCGTCAAGCGGCTGATCACCTTCAACGAGCTCAATCTCATGGCGCAATGGCCGCTCAAGGGACCATTCGACGTCATCTTCTGCCGTAATGTGGTGATCTATTTCGACGAGCCGACGCAGATGAAGATCTGGTCGCGCTTCGCCGGCGTGCTCGATACCGGCGGGCATCTTTACATCGGCCATTCGGAGCGCGTTTCAGGGGAAGCCAAGGCGCTCTTCGACAATATCGGCATCACCACCTATCGCCATACCGGCAAGTTCCATGGAGGTCGGGCATGAGCGCTCCCGCACGTGTTCTCGTCGTCGATGACTCGGCTACAATGCGCGGCCTGATCTCGGCCGTGCTGAACGCCGATCCGGAGGTAACAGTCGTCGGTCAGGCGGCCGACGCGCTCGAGGCGCGCCAGGCGATCAAACAGCTCGACCCGGATGTCGTGACGCTCGACATCGAGATGCCGAACATGAACGGCCTCGAATTCCTCGACAAGATCATGCGGCTAAGGCCCATGCCGGTCATCATGGTCTCGACGCTCACCCACAAGGGCGCGGAAGCGACGATTGCCGCCCTCGAAATCGGCGCCTTCGATTGCGTCGGCAAGCCTCATCCGGGAGACCCCAATCCTTTCGGCGGCCTGATCGAGAAGGTCAAGGCGGCGGCGCGCTCGCAGCGAAAGGCGATGATCACCAGCAACAGGGCAGCCGCACCAGCGGCGACCGCGGTTTCCGAATACAGGGCAGGGCGCAAGATCATCGCCATCGGCGCCTCGACCGGCGGTGTCGAAGCCTTGATCACGGTGCTGCAGAAGTTTCCGGCCAATTGCCCGCCGACGGTGATCACGCAGCACATGCCGCACACCTTCACCAGGAGCTTTGCCGAAAGGCTGAACCGGCTTTGCGCACCGACCGTCCAGGAAGCAACCGACGGAGCGCGGCTCGAGATCGGCAAGATCTATCTGGCGCCTGGTGGCGAACGGCATCTTATGGTCGCCAATGCCGCCGCACCCTGTTGCCGCCTTGTCGACCGCGACCCCGTCAACGGACATCGCCCGTCCGTCGACGTGCTGTTCGATTCGGTTGCCGAAGTGGCGGGACGTAACGCCATCGGCGTCATCCTGACCGGCATGGGCCGCGACGGCGCGTCCGGCCTGCTTAAAATGAGGCATGCCGGAGCGCGCACCTTCGGCCAGAACGAGAAAACCTGTGTCGTCTACGGCATGCCGAGAGTCGCCTATGAATTGGGCGCGGTCGAAACACAGCTCCCCCTCGGATCGATCGGGGAGGAAATATTGAAGACGGCTGCAGCCCGCAAAGAAGGAAGCGAATAATGTCCCTCGCTGAAAAGATAAAAGTACTGATCGTCGACGATCAGGTCACGAGCCGCTTACTCTTGGGTGACGCCTTGCAGCAACTCGGCTTCAAGCAGATCACTGCCGCCGGTGACGGTGAGCAGGGCATGAAGATCATGGCTCAGAACCCGCATCATCTGGTCATCTCGGATTTCAACATGCCGAAGATGGACGGCCTCGGCCTGTTGCAGGCGGTGCGCTCGAACCCAGCCACCAAAAAAGCGGCCTTCATCATCCTGACCGCCCAGGGCGATCGGGCGCTGGTGCAGAAGGCGGCCGCGCTCGGCGCCAACAATGTTCTCGCCAAGCCGTTCACGATCGAAAAGATGAAGGCGGCGATCGAAGCCGTGTTCGGAGCGCTGAAATGAGCATGGAAGCTGCCGGCAAGCGCGTGCACGTCATTCAGGGCGAGTTCAAGGTCGTCAACGATCCGAATATCGTTCTTTCGACCATTCTCGGCTCCTGTGTGGCCGCCTGCATGCGCGACCCTGTCGCGGGCGTCGGCGGCATGAACCACTTCCTGCTGCCGGGCTCGGCGACCTCGCCAAGCTCGGGCGGCGATGCCACGCGCTACGGCGTGCATCTCATGGAGCTGCTCATAAACGGTCTTCTGAAGCAGGGCGCGCGTCGCGACCGGCTGGAGGCGAAGATCTTCGGCGGCGCCAGGACGATCGCGCGTTTCTCGAATGTCGGGGAGCAGAATGCCGCCTTCGCGCGCCAGTTCCTGATGGATGAGGGCATCCGCATCGTCGGCGAAAGCACCGGCGGCGAGCATGGGCGCAAGCTCGAGTACTGGCCCTTCTCGGGGCGCGCGCGCCAATATGCGCTCACGGGCGTGGAAGCCCAGCGCGCGATCCAGATGGATCAGCGACCTGCGCCCGTGCCGAAGCCAGCGGAAAGTTCGATCGAATTCTTTTGAGCATGCCGCCTGTACGGGCAGGCGAACCGAAACGCGTCCCCAAGCCACGTGAGAGAGATGATGCAGATTGACTATAACACTACGCCTCTCGCGGACGAATCCTTGCCGGACGTGCTGATGCGCATCGTCACCGAGCTTCATGACGTCGCCTACCTCATCGAACGCATCGAGCCCCAACTCCTCGATGGCGCAACATCCGCGGATGCGGCCGACAAGATGATGGTGCTCCAGGGCATCGACCTTGCGGTTCAGAAGACGCGCGGTCTCGCCGAATTCATCGACACCATCACCGCCTCCATCCCCGACGACTGGCTGGTCGATATCAGCACGGCCGTCAATCTGGTCAAACTTGCCGATATGAAGAAGGCTCTCGCCAGCGGCATGCTGCGCCACGGACACTCGCAGCCGCTGACGAAAGTCGCGGGCGATTTCGAGGCGTTCTGACGATAGGTATTGCCGTCCATTGCCCTCTCTGCAGGCGGCCGCGCTTGCGGGGACAAGATGCCGGCGGGCGGATGAAGGGCCGCGGAGTCCCCGCGCAGCTCGCCCGATCCCTGCACTTCGTCAAGTTCGCGCAAGTTTCGTTCCCTAGCTTCGCATCGGGGCTGGTAGATTCGCGCGTATCGACGATCGGCTGAGCGCAGGCCGATACCCAGCAAACCCGAATGTTGGAGCTGCGCATGGCGCCGGCCGGATAGACGGATCGGTTGCCCTGCGATACTGGGTGCGGAAACAGAATGAATCTGTTCGATCAATTTTCGGCGTTCACGAAAAATCTGAGCAATCTCGGGCAGGGCAAGCTGATTGCGCTTGCTGTGGCTGGCATCGTGGCGATTGGCTTCGTTCTCGGCGCCGGCATTTACGTCAACAGGCCGTCCTACGAGACGCTCTATGTCGGTCTCGAGCGCAGCGATGTCACCCAGATCAGCATTGCGCTTGCCGAGGCCAATATCGATTTCGAGGTCGGTACCGATGGCGGCAGCATTCAGGTGCCGGTCGGTATGACCGGCAAGGCCCGTCTGTTGCTTGCCGAGCGCGGCCTGCCGAGCAGTGCCAACGCCGGCTACGAACTCTTCGACAATGTCGGCTCGCTGGGTCTCACTTCCTTCATGCAGGAAGTGACGCGCGTGCGCGCGCTTGAAGGCGAAATCGCCCGCACGATCCAGCAGATCTCCGGTATCGCCGCCGCGCGCGTGCACATCGTCATGCCGGAGCGCGGCAGGTTCCGGAAAGCCGAACAGACGCCGACGGCGTCGGTGATGATCCGCGCGAGCGCCACGGTCGGCCGAAACGCCGCCGCCTCGATCCGCCATCTGGTCGCATCGTCGGTGCCGGGGCTCGATGTAGACGACGTGACCGTGCTCGATTCGACCGGCCAGCTTCTCGCCTCCGGCGACGACCCGGCGAACAGCGCCCTCAACCAGTCGCTCGGCGTTGTCCAGAACGTGCAGAGCGACCTCGAGAAGAAGATCGACAATGCGCTGGCGCCCTTTCTCGGCATGGACAATTTCCGTACCAGCGTCACTGCCAAGCTCAACACCGACGCGCAGCAAATCCAGGAAACCGTCTTCGACCCCGAATCGCGGGTCGAGCGCTCCACGCGGGTGATCAAGGAAGAGCAGAAGTCCAGTCAGCAGCAGCCGGACAATGCCGCAACCGTGCAGCAGAACATTCCTCAGGCGGCGCCGCGCGGTGGCGCCGGGCCGCAGTCGAGCGATGAGGCGGCGAAAAAGGAAGAGCAGACGAATTACGAGATCAACAGCAAGACGATCGCCACCGTCAAGAACAGCTATTCGATCGAGCGATTGTCGATTGCTGTCGTCGTCAATCGCGGCCGGCTTGCGGCCATGGTCGGCGAGGCGGCCGATCAGGCCAAGATCGACGCTTATCTCAAGGAAATGCAGGGGATCGTGTCCTCGGCCGCTGGCGTCGATCCGAGCCGGGGCGACGTCGTCACGCTCAATGCGATGGATTTCGTCGAGACGCAACTGCTCGATCAGGCGGTCCCGGGGCCGGGCATCATGGAAATGCTGACGCGCAATCTCGGCGGCATCATCAACGCGCTCGCCTTCGTCGCCGTCGCCTTCCTGGTCGTCTGGATGGGCATGCGGCCGCTTGCGCGCCAATTGGGCTTCGGCGGCCGGGCCGGTCAGCTCGAAGGCGAAGCCGCCGGTCTGGAGCTGCCGGATTTCTCGCCCGCCGGTGCAGGTGCGGGAGGCGCCCTCATGGAGGGCTTCGGTTCCGACTTCGGCTTCGATGGCGCGGACGATCTGCTCAATCTTGGCGACGAAAGCAGCTTCAACCGCCGCGTCAAGGAAGGACCGGAACGGCGGCTGGCGCGGATGGTGGAGATCAGCGAGGAGCGGGCCGCGAAAATCCTGCGCAAATGGGCTCTCGACCGCGCCGCCTGACGCAAGTCGCAACGGAAAAGACATATCCCGCCCTGGAGGCGGGATTTCTCTTTTGAGGGTATCGGAAGATGGGCCTTGTTTTCGGCCCGCTTCGCGTTGGCGCCTGCGCTGCCGCCTTGCGCGGATAGTGCAACGTAACTCGCGCGGTGAATATTGGCGAAGTCTAATAGATTTCGACGCTGGCGCGGCGGAATCCGCGATAAGAATCCATATTGCGCGTCGGAGTCACGGTCCCTGCATTCCTCACACAATTTAATAGAAATTTAACGCTTTTAGATTCGAGAGCGCCGATGCCGCCCGGGTGGGGCAGCCGATTACTGGCCGTTGTTTGCAGCTCTCGAGGTTTCCAGTAACTATAACTTCGAAAGGATGAAATATAATTTCGTGTATAGTTCCTGTTATTCCTCGTGTTGCTGTGGTTTCTCCGCTGTCGATTTGATGCATTTTGGCAACAGCGGAGACGATAAAGTAATGTTGCGCGTTATCATTTCGAAGCGTTTGACGTGCGCGACGGCGTCGGCGCTGCAGAAAGCGCCTCGCTTTGCTTCTCACGGACGCCGCATTCCAGCCCGCGCCGCAACGCGCAGCGGGCTGCGATTTTTCGGAAAACCTTTAAATATCATATTATTGCTCAACTCGCCTCCGCTCCGGAGAGTCATGTTTTCAATAGGAGAGCGATGGCGGAATGCGAGGTTCCTTCACGAGAAAATGCGCAAGTAAACGGCCGACACGCGCCCGTGTCATTTGGGGGGAAGCGATGTATAGTTTAGCAATTGATTCGCGTCCTGATTTGCGAGTGGTGGCACAGATACCGGGTTGGACCGGCAGGGCAAAATTAAGGGCGGTGAATCGGGGCACGGGGGCTGAAAGTCATGGAGATGTCGCGGGTCGACGCAGTCTGGTCTTTTGAGACCGCTGTGTCGCGGGTGTCTGGTCGGGGAATTTCGCGGGAACAATTGATCCGAAGGCTCGGGGAACTGGCTGGGCGCAGCGGTCTCGGCAGCGGATTGGCGGCGCTGACGGAATATGTCGGCGCAACGCACTACCTTCTCGCCCGCCATGATCTTTCCCAGGACGGCGGGCTTGATTTTGTCGTCTGCTCTGACTGGCCTTTCGATATCGTCCGGCGCCTGTCGGGCATCGTCGCCGGACTGAATGCGAAGACGACGGAACTGGAAAAGTGCCTCGCCGTCCTCCAGCCCACGTTCCAAACGGTGCCCGACGACATCGATCTGCCGCGTGGCGTCAGCCGAACCTATTGCGCCGTCGCGTTCAACGTGGGGCGATGCCGGTTCTCCCTGATGCTCCTGTTTCCCGCGGACGTCATTCTCTCGCAGGAGGCGCTGCGCGACGTCGCCGTCTTGGCGGGCTATGTCGCAAGCCTGAAGACCGAAGTCGGAATCCGCCAGGATCGGGAGTTCGAGCTGACCGAGCGCGAACTCGAATGCCTTTTCTGGATCGCTGAAGGCAAGACGAGTGAGGAGATTGCCGTCATCCTCGGCATCTCCCGCAACACGATCAACAACTACATCACCAGCGTGATGCGGAAGACGGCGACGCGCACCAGATCGGAAGCGATCGCCCACGCGGTGCGCAACAATCTCGTTTAGGAGTGACGAGGATGTCCTATTTCGTGATGGAAGATGGCGACGACGCCGGCCGATCCGGCCGAACCGGGCGCGCGGCGCGGGCCGCAACCCTGGTGACGCGGCTGCAGGCGATGCAGCGGCAGATCAACGCAAAGAACTTCGCCGTCCTGCGCATCAACGGAAGGGGCATGCCCGCGGCGCGCAAGCTCACCTGCGTCCTCCACAATTGGGGCGTCGCCTCGGAAGCGAACGCATATGATCTGATCAAGGTCTACGGCGACGAACTGCTTCAGCATCTCGATCGTTCGCTGCTGCCCGTGCTCTGGGACGGGCAGGGCGAGCACCAGGCCGCCGAAGCAACCGATTTCCGTCAATTCACCCGGCGGCTGGAGGGGCGGCAGCTCTCCTATTCGGGGATTGCGTTTCCGATACGGCTCGGCGCGCAGGGCAATGGCTATGTCGTCTTTGCGGGAAGCTACCTCGACGCCTCGGGCGAACAGATCGTCGACCTGCACGGCCGCAGCGCGCACATCATGACCGACATGCTCGCGGCAGACGAGAAACGCTTCTTCAAGGCCGAGGCCCTGAGCGATCGCGAGATCGCCTGCCTGCAGATGGCGGGCGACGGTCATATCAGCGAGGAGATTGCCGAAAAGATGGGCCTTTCCGTGCACACGGTGAACGCCTATCTCGGCGCGGCGACGACGAAGCTCGATTCGGTCAACCGGATCCAGGCGATCGCCAAGGCGATACGGCTCGGTTACATCAGCTAACAGCGGCTGTTCATCAAATTCGCCCCTCATCGGCCTGCCGGCCACGTTCTCCCGCGAGCGGGCGACGGGAACTCGCGGTAGCGCTTCGCTTAAGTCCCTCTCGCCGCGCGGGGGCATGCGCGGGGAGAGGGTTAGGGGGCGAGCCTGCTCCCGATCAGCTCGCCAGCGGCAGCGGGTAGGACTTGACGAACTTCGCTTCCTCGAGGCTCTTTGCGAGAAAGGCCGTGTTTTCGTCCGGATCGCTCGAGGGCTGCTGGAAGTTGATGTGGCTGATCTCGATGCCCGCCGTGTCGGCCGCGAGCACAAGACGCGCATAGACGGTGACGCCGCGCGGCTTCAGCTCAAGGTCGAGGATGATCTCCGGGCAACTGTTCCAGTCCAGATTGTAGTTGCCGCCGAGACCGAAGTTCACGGTGCCGGGCAGGAAATAGAGTTCCGCCGCCGATTCCACGAGATCGGCCAGGCTCGCATAGGACTCAAACCGCAGCAGCGCGATGAAATCCGCAGCGTCGATCAGGCGCAGTTCCGTTGCAATCGGGCGGATCGCTTCCGCCACAATCTGTTCGCGTTTTTCGGAGAATTCGCTCTTTCTCAAGATTATGTCACCCGTCTCTGTTGCGGCTGAGCCGAATAAACCCGGTGAATGAGCTCGGCGACTGCCTTGTAAAACACCGGTGGAATGACACTATCTACCGAGACTTGTGCAAACATGGAGCGTGCGAGCGGCGGATCCTCGAAGACGGGGATGCCGTTCTTTTCGGCAATCTCGCGGATCTTCAAGGCCACGAGGTCCTGTCCCATCGCGACGACGACCGGCGCCTCGCTTTCTTCGCGAACATAGCGCAGCGCGACGGCATAGTGGGTCGGGTTTGCGATCACCAAAGTGGCGCGGGGCACCGAGGCGATCATGCGTTTGCGGGCGCGATCGCGCTGCATCGATCGCAATCGCGATTTGACGATCGGGTCGCCCTGGGACTGTTTCAGCTCCTCCTTGACCTCATGCCTGGTCATCCTGAGTTCTGTGTACCAGTGATGGCGGGTCCAGAAGAGATCGACTATCGCAAGCACCGCGGTCGCGAAAAGAACGACGATGATGATCTGCTTGAGGTCTGAGACCATTGCCGTGAAGATCGTCACCGGATCCGAGAACATCAGGTCGAGCGCGGCGAAGTAGTCGTTCCACAGAACGAAGACGACGATGGCCGAAATGGCGATGATCTTGAACAGCGACTTGCCGAACTCCACCAGTCCCGGGACGCCGTAAATGCGCTTGAAGCCTGCGACCGGCGACACGCGGTTCCATTTGGGCTGGATGCGGTCGAGCACCGGCCGCGGCAGGTTCTGGAAGATCGACGATCCGACGCCGAAGAGGATGAGCAGGATGAAGATCGGCACGAGAAGCGCTGCGGACTTCAGGAGGACGTGTGAAATCAGCGCGACGGCGTCGGTGGCCGTATCGAGGCGCCAGGCTTCCGGTTGTTCGAAGATGTCCTTCAGTGCTTCGGCCGTCGTGGCCGCGCCGTCCGAAAGAAAGAAGACGACGAAGATGTAGATCGCGAGCATCGACGCGAACGCGGTGACTTCGCGAGAGAAGGGGACGTTGCCCTTTTCGGCCGCATCGGACAGTTTCTTTTCCGACGGCGCCTCTGTTTTGCTTTCCTTGTCCTGCTCTTCCGACATGAAAGAGGAAGCCCCCGGCCGCCTGGCAAACGAACGTCAACGAGGCGGAGCTGCAGCCGAGCACCTAGTTGGACGGATAAAGGTCACCGCAGCGCTCGGAATTGCTGACGCCGGCTCCTGTCGTGAACCCGGAGGCATTCGCGCGCAAGAGCCGAAAGCCGGCAATTGCCTAGGTTCAACAGAAATCAGCACCAGGCGCCGGCTTGCCGAGCGGGAGATGACTCGGCGTCAGGCGGCTTCTGCTTCTTTTTCCTTGAGCTCGAGCTGTCCGCTGGCGGCCAGACGAATCGCTTCCTGGGTGATCGAGCGTCTGGCGATCGCGATGTCGCGCGGGTTGATGCCGGCGTCGCCGATCGCGAGGTCCGCTTCGATCATGCGCCGCTGGCGGGCGCCGATGGAGGCTAGAATCGATTCGCGCAGTTCCGGGGCCGAGCCCCTGAGCGCCATCGTGATGACGTCCGTCGAGACATCGTTGAAGAGCTGCACGCGGCTTCTTTGCGGCATGTAGAGGATGTCGTCGAAGAGGAAGATCTTCGGCCGGACCCTCTTGGCCGAATCGGTGCTGATGCTTTCGAGCGAGGCAAGCAGCGTATCGACCTGCGGCTTCTCCAGCTCGTTCATCACTTCGGCGATCTTGGCCGGTCCGGGCGAATTGCGTTCGGCCTCCATCTCCTCGATCATCTCGATCACGCGCGCCTCGATGATGGCGGACGCTTTCGGGCTGACGTTCTTGATGTTGACGGCGCGGTTGAGGACATCCGGCCGCTGCTTGTCGGAGAGCTGCAGCAGTACCTTGGCGCCGAAGCTCGACGGCATCATCGACAGCACATAGGCGATCGTCTGCGGATGTTCCTCGGCGAGCAGTTGAGCAATGGCGGTTGGGTCACAATCCATGAGCCGATCCCAGATGCTCGCCTCGTAGGATTGGAAGGTGGCCCGGCGGCCAAGCAGGCCGTCCACCTCGTCCGGCGTCAGGCCCTCTTCGAGGATGCTCTCGATCGCCTTGGCATTGTCCATCAGGCCGGCCCCTTCCGTGAAGAGATCCTCGAATTCGTTAACGAGCGCTTCGAGTTCATGCGGGGGGATGGCTCTGAGCGATTGCGCCGCGGCGATGATCGCCTGCAACTCGCCCTGCGTGAAGAACTTCAAGAGCTTCCCGGCCACGGATTTGCCCATGGCGAGCAGCACGGCCGCCGCCTTTTCCGTCTGGCTCAGCGGTTGCGCCAACGCCTGCTCGAAACTTCCGAAATCCGTCATGGATTCATCCCTCGCCCAATCATCGGGCTGCTACTTCTTGCTGCCTATTATCTCGATGAGCTTGACGCCGAAGCGGGTCACATCGCCCTCGAGGACGGTGATTTCGCCGCGGCCGATCACCCGGCCGTTGACCATGATCTCGACCGGCTCGCCGATCTTGCGGTCGAGCGCGATCGTGGCGCCCTCGTTGAGCCCCATCAGACCCGAAACCTGCATGCGACTGGTGCCGAGCACGATCTGGACATCGATCGGAATGTCCATGATCAGGTCCATATTGGCCGTCATGGCGCTTCCCGGTGCCGGTTCGCTCACAGCTGCTGCCGAATCGAAATCGCCGCCCATGAAGCCGGTGCCGGCGTCGAAGCCACCGACGTTGCCCGTATCGGCGAAATCGCCGCCGAAACCGCCGGCGTCGAAATCGCCGCCGAATGCGGCGCCGCCGCTAGCCCCAAAGTCGCTGCCGAAATCCGCCGGCGAAGCGAGCGGCTCGGCGGCGAAGTCTGCGCCGAAGTCGCTCGTTCCGCCGTCCTTCTTGAGAACGCCGCGCAGGTCGTCGATCGCCTGGTCGAGTTCGACGTCTGCCGTGAATGCGGCCGGTTCTGCGGTGGGTGCTGCTTTCTTTGGTGCCATGTGCGGAATATTCCAGTTGAACCTTGCCTCAGGCATTCTGCCGACGAGGCTGATTAACTCATGATGTGGCGAAGGATGTCCTGTTCGGAACCGTGGGTATCCCTGACGCGGACCGTGTACTTCGAACCCGAGCGGCCGAACTCGCAAACATAGAGGTCGCGGCCATTGGCGTTCACGTCGACACGCACCTCAGAGCCATCGTGAAACGGGATCACGTCCCCCGGCTGCAGGCGACTGATCGTGTTCAGCGTCAGGCTTTCCAGTCGAATGCGCGCCTCGAGCGTCACTGCCGAACGGCGAACCTGCTCTTCGAGCTGTTCCGCCCACTCGCTCTTCGCGTTTTGGTTCTCGCCTGCGCCTCTGACGGAGGCGATCTCGGTCTTGAGAAGCACGCTTTGCGGAACGATCACGGAGAAAGTGGAAAGCACTGGCCCAAGGCCAATGGTCATGTCGATCGCGGCCGCATAGACATCCTCGATCGTGGGGTCAGGCTTCGGTCGTTCGGGGCTGTTGTAGGGGCGGCCGACGACCGGTTCGAACCCGCCTGGCGCGTCTACCGCGGTCCGCAGAACCTCCGCGACCTTGTGGAACACCGGCACGCCGACATCGATCTCGATTTTCGAGAGAGGCCGCGGCAGCGGCTCCTCGATGCTCGTCGGCTCGGCTCCGAGCACGGCTTCGACCAGGGCGATAAGCACCGGGCTGTCGCAGCCGATCTGAAAATCCGTGCACCAGTTGCGCAGTGAAACGTCGCCGAGCACGGCCCCGTCTCCGAGATCCGCGATCACTTCGTTGCGAAGCCCGGTGCGGAAGCCTGCGTAGCCGATCGTGATGTCGCACCCGGTCTCCGCCTCGAGCATGTCCGGCAGAAGTTCGCTGAAGACCTGGCCGAGCTCGAGCGCAATACGGCCGATGATCTTGTCTTCACCAAGCGCACCGATCATGCGGGCAAGTAGCCTTTTGTCGAATGCGTGGACGTTCGATGCGATGCTCATGATCAAGCCGCCTTGCTCTCGCTGCCACCGCCCGGGTTCATCATCTCCTGTTCGACTGCGTCGATAGACGGCCGTTCATAGGCGGAGATGGTCTTGCGGCCGTATTCGAGCGCGACCTGCGGAACCGAGCCATTCATATAGGCAAGCAGCGTCTGTTTCACGATGACGTAAAGCCGGTTCTGCTTCTCGCGTACGGCCTTGATGTTCGAGACGAGCGGGCTGACGATCGAATAGGAAAGGAACACGCCGAGCAACGTCCCGACGAGCGCGGCGGCGATCTTGGCGCCCAGCACTTCCGGCGCTTCGCTGATCGCTCCCATCGCCTTGATGACGCCGAGGACCGCCGCGACGATACCGATCGCCGGCAGTGCGTCGCCCATGGTTGTCAGAGCGTGATAGCACTTCATCTTATCGTGGGTGATCGTCTGGATTTCCTCGTCCATCAGCGCCTCGATCTCGTGCGAGCGGGCGTTGCCGATGATGATGAGGCGCACATAGTCGCAGATGAAGGCGGTCAGTTCCTTGTTCTGCAGGACGGTCGGTGCGGACTGGAAGATCGAGGATTCTTCCGGATTGTCGATGTGGCTTTCAATCTCGTTGCGAGACTTGGTCCTCAGGTCGCGCATCAGGCTGTAGAGCACGCCGAGCGTGTCGAGATAGTGCCGCTCCTTCGGAACCTTGTGCTTGAAGGCCTCCAAAAGCGCCTTGCCGGTGTCTTTGACCACCTTCATCGAGTTGGCCATGATGAAGCCGCCGATACCTGCCCCACCGATGATCATCAGCTCGAAGGGCTGGTTCAGGACTTCGAGATGGCCGCCCATCGCCATGTATCCGCCGAGGATACAGCCGAAAGTCACAAGAAGCCCGATGATGATGTTCATTGCCGATACCTGTCGCGATCCTTGATTTTCCTCCGAGGGAATAGGCTCTGATCCTTGCGTGAGGCTGGCCCCGAATCCGGTGCGGATGCGGCGGTCGAGACAGGTTCGCGCAAGCCAACGCGGTCAGATTTTGCAAGCTCGGGCCGCGGCGCCCGTTTATGGGACAGGGCGAACCGATCGTGACCACGACCTATACGAGCTACAGGCTGATAACCGCAGACCTTACGAGGTCTTTGCAGCGCGTCTCCGAACAGCCGGACGTCGCCCGCGAGACCGAATATTACCTGGCGAAGATCGGCAGCATCAAAACGATCGACGACTTTTTTGCCGATAACCGGCTCTACAATTACGCGATGAAGGCGCATGGCCTCGAGGACATGGCCTATGCCAAGGCATTTATCCGTAAGGTGCTTTCCGAAGGCGTCGACAAAGAGGACGCCTTCGCCAACAAGCTCGCGGACTCGCGCTACAAAGCTCTGGTCGAGTCCCTGGATTTTGCCCGCCACGGCGAAGCGGCGACTTCGTTCGACCGCGCGCAGAAAGGCGTCGTCGACAAATATACGCGCCAGACGCTGGAGCAGAATGCCGGCGAGGAAAATACCGGCGTACGGCTGGCGCTCTACTTTCAGCGCATGGCGCCGACGATCACCAACGGCTACGAAATCATTGCCGACGAGGCGCTTTCCGAGGTGTTCCGGACCGCGCTGCAATTGCCGGACGAGTTCGCGGCCGCGGACGTGGATCGCCAGGCGGAGGCCTACGAGACGGCGATCGATCTCAAGGACTTCCAGGATCCCCAAAAGCTCGCGGCTTTTCTCGATCGCTTCACCGCTCTTTGGGAAATCGAAAATTCCTCCGATAGCTACGATCCGCTTGCCGTATTCGGTTCGTCGAGCGGCTACGGAATTTCTCCCGACCTGCTTCTCACCATCAACAACCTGAAACTCGGAGGACGCTGACGTGCAGACCGGCCTTTATGTGGCGCTCTCGTCGCAGATGGCGCTCGAAAAGCGCCTGAACACGCTTGCCGACAACGTCGCCAATTCCAACACGGTCGGCTTCCGCGGCACGGAAGTGAAGTTCAACCAGGTGCTGGGCGATACGAAGCCGACGAAAGTCTCCTATGTTTCCGAAGGCGAGGAATTTCTCAACACCAATAACGGCGCTCTTGCGCGCACCGGCGCTGCGCTCGATTTTGCCGTCAGGGGCGAGGCCTGGTTTTCGATCGACACTCCAGGCGGGCCGGCGCTGACACGCGACGGGCGGTTCATGCTGACGGAGACCGGCGAACTCGTGACCATCAAGGGGTATCCGGTGCTCGATGCCGGCGGCGCGCCGATACAGTTGAACGGCGGAGCGGGTGAGATCACCGTCGGCGCCGACGGCGCCATTCACCAGAACGGCGTCCAGGTCGCGCTGCTGGGGCTCTATGAAGCCGATTTCAGCAAGGGCTTCATGCGCTATGACAATAGCGCCGTGATGCCGGCCGCCCCGCCCGAGCCTGTCGTGGACCGCTTCGGCGTCGGCGTGATGCAGGGCTTCCTTGAAGAATCGAACGTCAATGCCATTCAGGAAATGTCGCAGCTCATCATGATTACCCGCGCCTTCGACAACATCACCGCGCTGATGCGTGACAGCGAGGGATCGCTCGATGAAGCGATCAAGACGCTCGGCGGTAGCCGCTAGACCCACCTCTGATATGCGCCGGCGGTCTTCGCCCGCGTCTCGACCAGTGCTGACCTGACGGAAATCATGGAACGCCAAAGCTCTGACACCATCGCGACCTCGACATCGCTGGCGGCGCTTGCCGGCCTTGTCGAACGTTATGCGAAACCCGATTTTGCGATCGCGCCAGGGGGCCATGTCCAGACGATTTCGCCGGGGCACTATACCGTCACCGGCCTTTCCCGCCACGTCCGGCTCGGCGATTTCGTCGCCCACAAGAGCGCAACCGGCACGCATCTCGGCGAAGTCGTGCGGGTCGAGCCCGAGCGGGTGGTCGTCTGCCCGATCGAGCCAGGCGATCCGATCGGCATTCATGACGTCGTCATCCGCAAGGGCGCCTTCCGGATTGCGCCGACCGACAAGTGGTGCGGCCGCACGATTAACGCCTTGGCCGAGCCGATCGACGGTCTCGGCCCGCTCCTCCAAGGCGACATCCGCCGTTCGATCTCGAACACCGCGCCGCCATCCATGACTCGCAAGCGCGTCGAGCGGGGTTTCAAGACAGGTGTGCGCGCGATCGACATCTTTTCGCCGCTCTGCCTCGGGCAGCGTCTCGGCATCTTCGCCGGCTCCGGCGTCGGTAAGTCGACGCTGCTTTCCATGCTGGCGCGTGCCGACGCCTTCGACAAGGTGGTGATCGCGCTGGTCGGCGAGCGCGGGCGCGAGGTGCGCGAATTCATCGAGGATACGCTCGGCGACAACCTCGCCAAATCGGTCGCCGTCGTCGCCACCAGTGACGAAAGCCCGATGCTCAGGAAAATGGCGCCGCTTACCGCCGTCACGATCGCCGAGCACTACCGCGACAAGGGCGACAATGTCCTGCTCATCGTCGACAGCGTCACCCGCTTCGCCCATGCGATCCGCGAGGTCGCGACGGCGGCCGGCGAGCCGCCGATCGCGCGCGGCTACCCGGCCTCCGTATTCACCGAACTGCCGCGCCTGCTCGAACGCGCCGGCCCCGGCGCGGAGGGGACGGGCACGATCACCGCGATCATTTCGATTCTCGTCGACGGCGACAATCACAACGATCCGGTCGCCGATTCGGCGCGCGGCATTCTCGACGGGCACATTGTGCTTGACCGCAGTCTCGCGGAGGAGGGGCGCTATCCGCCGATCAACCCGCTCGCCTCGATATCGCGCCTCGCCAGGAAGGCCTGGACATCGGACCAGGAGAAGCTCGTCGCCCGGTTAAAATCGCTGATCCACCGCTTCGAGGAAACGCGCGATCTGAGGCTGATCGGCGGTTATCGCCCGGGCGGCGACGCCGATCTCGACATGGCGATCAAGCAAGTGCCCGTCGTCTACGATGTCCTCAAGCAGACTCCCGGCGAGCGGCCGGCCTTCGACGCCTTCACCGATCTCGCCAATGCGCTGAAGGCGGCAGCAATGGGGAACCAGCCGGGCGCCGGTGCCGGCATGCGGGGAAGAGCGGGATGAGAAAACGCAGGCGCCGTGTTCCGCGCGCATCCCGCTTCAACTTACTAGGCTCGTTGATTTCCGATCGCCGCCACTGGAGGTCATCGTGATCCGGAGGATAGGAATGAGGGACTCCGACGCAGACGAAATCGTTCGCCAACGGCGGCGCGAAGCCAAGATGCCCTTGATCGACAAGATCCTGGGGGCGATCGGGCTGGCGATGGCCGCTGCCGCGACCTTCCTACCCTGGTACGTCTTTCTGCACCCGGAAAAATTTTCGATTCCTCCGCTCTGGCAAGGAACGACGCGCGACCTGCCGGAACGCCCGGGCCGCTCGGTCGTGTCGGTCTCGCCATTGGCGATGACGGACATGGACAGCGAGACCGCCGCTGCGGTCGATCGTCTGACGACGGCGACGGTACCCGGTCTCGATGGGGAAACGGCCAAGGACAAGGAGAGCGCGAAAGAGGGCCTCGACCAGCCTTTTCCGGGACGTGCGGGCTTCAAGCTGATGCACGTCGCCAATGGCCGCGCCCTGATCGAGGATGCGAGCGGCATGTATATCGTCCGCGTCGGTTCGGTTCTGCCGGACAACAGCCGGCTCGCCACCTTCGAGGAGCGCGGCGGCCGCTGGGTGATGGTCACCTCCAAGGGTGAGGTCTACGAGGCCAGGTAGCGCGGCTGCAGGTCGTCCTGCGAATCCCGGCCACGCTGTTATTCCCCCTCTCCACGACCTTCTGTTGTCGCTCGCCGCATCCGGGTCGGAGGATTTTGGCGCGCCACCGCGGGAGGCCCGCCCGGAAACACACGAACATTCTCGTGTTCGGCATCTCCCGACAAGTCCCACGCAAGATTGCCTGCCTAGGTTCGCCATCAGCAGCAGGAGCTCTTGATGGAACCGATTCAGCTTTTCGAACTCGCGTCACGGCAGGCCCAATGGCTGACCGTTCGCCAGAACGTCGTGGCTGGCAACATCGCCAATGCCAACACGCCGCACTACAAGGCGAAGGACGTGCAGCCCTTCGAAAGCGTTCTCCAGAACACCGGCATCCAGATGGCCGCGACCCATCGCGCCCATTTCACCCAGAGCCCGGAAGCCGCCCAGGTGACCGAGGTGAGTGCGCTCGATGACGTCGCGGTGCAGCAGTCCGGCAACAGCGTCGCGCTCGAAGAGGAAATGATGAAGACCGGTGAGATCAAGCGCGACTACGAGCTCAATGCGGGGCTGGTGAAGGCCTTTCACCGGATGATGCTCATGACGGTACGGAAGTAAGAACCATGGATCCATTGACCTCTGCGCTGAAAGTCTCGTCCTCCGGTCTGCAGGCGGAATCGACCCGCTTGCGCATCGTGTCGGAAAACATCGCCAACGCCCGTTCGTCCGGCGACGTGCCCGGCGCCGATCCGTACCGCCGCAAGACGATCAGTTTCGCCGCAGAGGTCGATCGGGCGAGCGGCGCAGCTCTCGTCGAGGTGCAGCGCCTCGGCACCGACGATTCGGACTTCAATATCGAGTTCGATCCCGGCAATCCGGCGGCTGACGAGAAAGGCATGGTCAAGATGCCGAACGTCAACATCCTGATCGAAATGGCCGACATGCGCGAGGCGAACCGCGCCTATGAGGCCAACCTGCAAACCATCAAGCAGTCTCGCGATCTCATCTCCCAGACAATCGACCTGTTGAGGGCTTCGCAATAATGATCGACGCAATCCAGTCCATCGGCGCCTTTTCGGCCATGAAGGAGGCCGAAGGGACGAGCCTCACCTCATCCTCCGCGCTCGTCACGCCGGCAGCCGGGACTGCCGTCCCGCAATCGCAGAGCTTTGCGGAAGTCCTCGGCAACATGACCACCGACGTCGTCCAGTCGATGAAATCCGCCGAAGGGGTGTCGCTACAGGCGGTCCGCGGCGAAGCCAACACCCGTGAAGTGGTCGACGCCGTCATGAATGCGGAACAGTCGCTGCAGACGGCGCTCGCCATCCGCGACAAGGTGGTCACCGCCTATCTCGAAATCGCGCGCATGCAGATCTGAGGGAACGAGACATGAAGGCCCTTTCCATCGCCGCCACGGGCATGAGCGCCCAACAACTGAACCTCGAGGTCATCGCGAACAACATCGCGAACATCAACACGACGGGCTACAAGCGGGCGCGCGCCGAGTTTTCGGACCTGCTTTACCAGACCGAGCGCGCCCAGGGCGTGCCGAACCGTTCCAACCAGGCGATCGTGCCGGAAGGCGCGATCATCGGGCTCGGCGTGCAGACCGCCGCCGTCCGCAACCTCCATATCCAGGGCAGCCTCGTCAATACCGGCAACGACTACGATCTCGCGCTCGTCGGTCGCGGCTGGTTCCAGATCGAGACTCCGGACGGCGAGACGGTCTATACGCGCTCCGGCGCCTTCAACACCAATGCCACCGGCCAGCTCGTCACCATCGACGGCTACACCGTGGTCCCTGGCATCACCGTGCCGCAGGATGCGACCGAAATCACCTTCACCTCCTCGGGTCAGGTGATGGTGCGCATCGGCAACGACACGGAACTGCAGGAGATCGGTCAGCTGACGATCGCGAATTTCGTCAACGAGGCCGGCCTCGAGCCGATGGGCGAGAACCTCTTCCGGCAGACGCCGGCCTCGGGCGATCCGATCGTCGGTACGCCGGCCGACCCGGGTTTCGCGCAGATCAAGCAGAACTATCTCGAGGCCTCGAACGTGGATCCGGTGAAGGAGATCACCGACCTGATCTCGGCCCAGCGCGCCTACGAGATGAACTCCAAAATCATTCAGGCCGCGGACGAAATGGCGGCCACGGTGAGCAAGAACCTCAGGTAAGGGCAAGAGGAGGCAAACATGACGTTTCGCCGATCCGTCGAAAGGACAGCTGTCGGAAGCGGCCTCGCCGCCCGGCTGCGGACCATCGCATTCGCCGCGATGGCCATCGCCTTCCTGTCGCCTTCGGCCGCCTCCGCCGAGCCGCCAACGGCGGTCATCCCGAAGCAGACGATCTATCCCGGCGAAGCGCTTGATGCGAGCATGCTGGAGGTCGTCGACGTCACCAATCCGGATCTGCGCGACGGCTATGTGCGCTCGCTCGAGGAGATCGAAGGCAAGGTGACGAAGCGCACCCTTCTTCCCGGGCGTGTGATCCTCGCCTCGGCGCTGCGCGAGCAATACGCGGTCGAGCGCGGTTCCACGATACGGCTCGTTTTCAACAACGGCGGACTGATGATCACGGCGGCTGGCTCTCCGCTGCAGGATGCTGCGGTCGGCGAGCTGATCCGCGTGCGTAACATTGATACCGGCGTCATCGTTTCGGGAACGGTGATGGCGGACGGTACGATCCATGTGGTGGCGAAATGAAGATGCGCGCCTTGAATTGGCTGTTGACCTTCGCGGTGGCTTTTGCCGCGGCCCTGACCCCTGTCCATGCCGCCTCGCGCATCAAGGATGTCGCCTCGCTGCAGGCGGGCCGGGACAACCAGCTCATCGGCTACGGCCTGGTCGTGGGGCTGCAGGGAACCGGCGACAGCCTGCGCTCCTCGCCTTTCACCGATCAGTCCATCCGCGCAATGCTGCAGAATCTCGGCATCTCCACCCAAGGCGGCCAGTCGCGCACGCGCAACGTGGCGGCGGTCCTCGTCACCGCGACGCTGGCGCCTTTCGCAAGCCCCGGCAGTCGCCTCGACGTGACCGTCGGCTCCTTGGGCGATGCGACGTCGCTGCGCGGCGGTACGCTGGTCATGACCTCGCTTTCAGGCGCCGACGGGCAGATCTACGCTGTGGCGCAGGGCTCCGTCGTCGTCAGCGGCTTCAACGCTCAAGGGGAAGCCGCTGAACTGTCGCAGGGCGTGACCACGGCTGGTCGTGTTCCGAACGGCGCCATCATCGAGCGGGAATTGCCGTCCAAGTTCAAGGACGGTTTCAACCTCGTGCTGCAATTGCGCAACCCCGACTTTTCGACGGCCGTCGGCATGGCGGCGGCGATCAACAAATATGCCGCAGCGCAGTTCGGCGGCCGCATCGCCGAAGCCTTGGACTCGCAATCGGTCCTGGTCCAGAAACCGAAGATGGCGGATCTCGCGCGGCTGATGGCCGATGTCGAGAGTCTGGTGATCGAGACCGATGCGCCGGCTCGCGTCGTCATAAACGAGCGGACGGGAACGATCGTCATCGGTCAGGATGTCCGCGTCTCCGAGGTGGCGGTGAGCTACGGTACGCTGACGGTACAGGTCACCGAAACGCCGACCATCGTGCAGCCGGAGCCGTTCTCGCGCGGCCAGACGGCCTACGAACCCAACACGACGATCGAGGCCCAGGCCGATGGCGGCACGGTGGCGATCCTCAACGGGTCGAGCCTTCGTCAGCTCGTCGCCGGCCTCAACAGCATCGGCGTCAAGCCGGACGGGATCATCGCGATCCTCCAGAGCATCAAGTCGGCGGGAGCCCTACAGGCGGAGCTTGTTCTGCAATGACCGGACATTTGGACCATCTTCGCGGCACTCCGCTCCGCCCTCTCCTCGCCTCGGTCGCCGGCGCGCTGATGTTGGCGATGCCGGGCGCCTTCGCGCAGGACGTGACGGCGGCGCCGGCGGAAGACGCCACTGCAAGCGAAATCGAGAAGTTCTGCACCAATATCGCCGACGCCGCACGCGACCAGCGCTATCTCCTGCAGCGCAAGGACCTGGAGGCGCTGCAGGCGAGCGTCGACGGGCGCATCGCTACGCTCGAGAAGCGCCGTGCCGAATATGAGGACTGGCTGAAGCGCCGCAACGATTTCCTGAAGCAGGCGGAGCTGGGCCTTGTCGACATCTATAAGACGATGAAGCCCGATGCCGCCGCGGGCAAGCTCGAGATGGTGCGCCCTGAGATCGCCGCGGCGATCGTCATGAAGCTGCCGCCGCGCCAGTCTTCGCTGATCCTAAGCGAAATGAGCGACGACAAGGCAGCGGTGCTCACCAACATCATCTCGAGCGCGAGCGACCCCAACACCTCGAAGGAGCCATCATGAGAACGCGTATCACGGCCGTACTGGCCGCAGGTCTCCTGGCGGGGTGCCAGAACCAGGCCTTCAACGAAATCGGACGGGCGCCCTCCATGAGCCCGATCGGCAGCGGCCTGCAATACACGCAGACACCGCAGCTCGCCATGTATCCGAAGCAGCCGCGCCAGGTCACACATGGATACTCGCTTTGGAACGATCAGCAGGCGGCGCTCTTCAAGGACGCGCGCGCGATCAACATCGGCGACATCCTGACGGTTGATATAAGGATCGACGACAAGGCGTCCTTCGAAAACGAGACGGATCGCAGCCGAACCAACTCGAGCGGCTTCAATCTCGGCGCCCGCGGCGAGTCGCAGACGAGCGACTTCGCCTGGTCGGGCGATCTCGAATACGGCTCGAACACCAAGACCGAGGGCGACGGCAAGACGGAGCGCTCGGAGAAGCTCAGGCTGCTCGTCGCCGCCGTCGTCACCGGCGTTCTCGAAAACGGCAACCTCCTGATCAGCGGTTCCCAGGAAGTGCGCGTCAACCACGAACTGCGCATCTTGAACGTCGCCGGCATCGTCCGGCCGCGGGATGTGGATGCAGACAACGTCATCTCTTACGACCGCATCGCCGAAGCCCGCATCTCCTATGGCGGTCGCGGCCGCCTGATGGAAGTGCAGCAGCCGCCATGGGGTCAGCAGGTCGTGGATCTCGTCTCGCCGATTTGATCGACGAAACCCGGAGAACGAGACCGTACGGAACGACACGATGGAAGAAACCGAGAGCAAAGAAACGAAGTCCCCCTCGCTGGTGATGACCATTGCAGCCGTGGCCGTGCTGACACTCGTCGCAGGCGGTGGCGGCTGGCTCGTCGGCGCGATGCTGGCGCCGCCACCGGCGGAAAAGACGGGGACAGCCGAAATCGCGCCGAACGCCACCGGCGAGGAAGAGGTTCCGAAGATCGCCACGGAAGCAAACGGTATCGTCGAGCTCGAGCCGATCACGACGAATCTCGCCTATCCGTCAGAAAACTGGGTCCGCCTCGAAGTCGCGCTTCAGTTCGATGGCGCTCCCGACGTCACGCTGGCGGAAACGATACACCAGGACATTGCCGCCTATCTCAAGACCGTGTCGCTGCAGCAAATCCAGGGGCCGCGCGGCTTTCAATATCTCCGGGATGACATCCAGGAGCGGGTTGACCTGCGCTCCGAGGGACGCGTAACGAATGTGATGTTCCGCACCTTCGTCATCCAATGATTCGCTGATGCTCCGGATTGCCACCTTTATAGTCGCCATGATGGCGATGTCGGGAATTGCCGGGGCTCAAGGGTTTCCCGCCGATATCCTGAACACGCCGGTCGAGGGCTCCGTCGCCTCGTGGATCATCCGCACCTTCGGTCTTCTGACCGTTCTTTCGGTGGCACCGGGGATCCTGATCATGGTGACGAGCTTCCCGCGCTTCGTCATCGCCTTCGCGATCCTGCGTTCGGGCATGGGGCTCGCGACGACGCCCTCCAATATGATCATGGTGTCGCTGGCACTCTTCATGACCTTCTACGTCATGGCGCCGACCTTCGACCGCGCCTGGCGCGACGGCATCGATCCGCTCTTGAAGAACGAGATCTCCGAGACCGACGCAATGCAGCGCATGGCGGAACCTTTCCGCGAGTTCATGCTCGCTAATACTCGCGACAAGGACCTGCAGCTCTTCATCGATATTGCCAAGGAAAAAGGCCAGACGGTCGTCGTCGACGACAAGGTTGATCTGCGCGCAGTCGTGCCCGCCTTCATGATCTCGGAAATCCGCCGCGGCTTCGAGATCGGCTTCCTGATCATGCTGCCATTCCTGGTGATCGACCTCATCGTCTCGACGATCACCATGGCCATGGGCATGATGATGCTGCCGCCGACGGCGATCTCGCTGCCCTTCAAGATCCTTTTTTTCGTGCTGATCGACGGCTGGAACCTGCTCGTCGGCAGCCTGGTGCGATCGTTCATCTGACGCAAGCCGGGGAGGCGTCCGCATCGCCTTTCCGGCCGCGCTCGGCCCGCAATAAGATTCCGTTAAGTATAGGATTTCACGCGCGATTCACCACGTTTTTGCGCGGGCTCAGACGCGCCTTTCCGGTTAAGTAGTTGGCAATGAATGGCTGCGAATTTCGTCCTCACACGACGGGTTTGGTGTCCTTCACGAGTTGAGCGGAGCCGAGTGGCATGATGCCGGGCCGTCGTGACCGGTAACGTTCTTTAGTCCGGTATGTCCCCCCATCAGTATTTCGTAAAAGGGACAACGAATATGGCAAGCATTCTCACCAACAGCTCCGCAATGGCCGCGCTGCAGACGCTGCGTTCGATCTCTTCCGGCATGGAAGACACGCAGAACCGGATTTCGTCGGGCCTTCGTGTTGGCTCGGCTTCCGACAACGCCGCCTATTGGTCGATCGCGACCACCATGCGCTCGGACAACGCCGCTCTGTCGTCCGTGACCGACGCACTCGGCATGGGTGCCGCGAAGGTCGATACAGCCTATTCCGGTATGCAAGCGGCAATCGATGTCGTCACGGAAATCAAGGCAAAGATCGTCGCCGCGACAGAAGAGGGCGTCGACGCAGCGAAAGTCCAGGGGGAAATCGATCAGCTCCAGGAACAGCTGCTGAGCGTGGCCCAATCGGCTTCGTTCAATGGCGAAAACTGGATCGCGGGTGCTGCCGCGACCAAGACCGTCGTTACCGGTTTTGTACGCGATTCGGCTGGTGCGGTATCCGTCAAGACGACCAACTATGCGCTGACGGATGCGGCCAACGGCACGCTCCTTTTCACTGACGCGACTGCCGGCACGGGCGGCGTCCTCGGCACGGCGCAAGCCAACGGCAACACTGTTGCAACCCTCAATATTTCCGCCATGACTGCGGCCCAGCTCGCCAACGCGCTCACTGACGTCGAATCCGCGCTGACGGCAATGACCAGCGCCGCTTCGTCGCTGGGCTCGATCTCCACCCGCATCGACCTGCAGGAAGACTTTGTCGCCGAGCTCAGCGACTCGATCGAGCGCGGTATTGGTCGCCTCGTCGATGCCGACATGAACGAAGAGTCGACCCGCTTGAAGGCGCTGCAGACGCAGCAGCAGCTCGCTATTCAGGCGCTCTCGATCGCCAATTCGGACTCGCAGAACATCCTGTCGCTCTTCCGCTAATCGGCGAACCGGCACGGAGGCTGACCGTGCCGCAACGCTGAAAAAGAGCCGCGACCGAACCCGGTCGCGGCTTTTTCATGTTTTTTATTTCGCTTCAGTATTCCTTAACCATCTTGCTGTTTCCTAGCACCATCGAAACGGCGGGTTAACCAAGAAAATTAAGTGGTTAGCAGGCATGACGCTGACCGTCGCTTCCCGGTGCACTCCGGAATGTCCCTTCTTAATCAGCCACTAAGGGGCACTCAAAAATGACAAGCATTCTTACCAACATCGCAGCCATGTCCGCACTCCAGACGCTGCGGACCATCGGCACCAACATGGAAACCACCCAGGGCCGCGTCTCCTCCGGCCTGCGCGTCGGCGAAGCTTCCGACAACGCCGCCTATTGGTCGATCGCGACCACCATGCGTTCCGACAACATGGCGCTCTCCGCTGTAGAAGACGCTCTCGGCCTCGGCGCCGCCAAGGTCGATACGGCGTACGCGGGTATGGAATCGGCCATCGAAGTCGTGAAGGAAATCAAGAAGAAGATCGTCGCCGCCACCGAAGAAGGCGTCGACAAGAAGAAGGTGCAGGAAGAAATTTCGCAGCTTCAGCAACAGTTGATGTCGATCGGGCAATCCGCCTCTTTCTCGGGCGAAAACTGGATCGCCGGCGGTCTCAACACCGGAACCGCGACGCTTAACGTCTCCGTCGTCTCTGGTTTCGTGCGCGACGCTAGCGGCGCTGTCTCGGTCAAGACGACGACCTACACGCTCGATGGTACCACAGCCGCGGCCGCGACGGGCTCTATGAATGTGCTCTTCGGTGGCGACGCGACGGGCGCAATCGATAGCGCCACCGGCATCCTCGGCACCGCGGCATCGGCCTGGACCGGCGTGGACTTCAACGATAGCGTGGCCGGTGTAGATGCCGCGAGCGTGATCGGTGCCTCATCTATCTATACGCTCAATATCGGCGCCTTCACTGCTGCCAATGAGACCCAGGGTATCGCCGAGGCGCTGAAGCTGGTCGAGGCCGGTCTTCAGGCCATGACAAGCGCCGCCTCGGAGCTCGGTTCGATCTCCATGCGCATCGGCCTGCAGGAGGACTTCGTCGCGAAACTGTCGGACTCGATCGACTCTGGCGTCGGCCGTCTCGTCGACGCCGACATGAACGAGGAATCGACCCGACTGAAGGCTCTGCAGACGCAGCAGCAGCTCGCCATCCAATCGCTGTCGATCGCGAACAGCAGCTCGGAAAATATCCTCCAGCTCTTCCGTTAATCGGCAGCGTCGTACCAGGGATTCGACGATCCCTCGCGTTCGGAATGGCCAGTGGTAGAAAGCCGCACCTTGCGAGAGGTGCGGCTTTCGCGCATCAAGAGGAGGCTTCATCGGAGTGAAGAGCGGCGCGGACTATGGACGTCCGCACCGCTTCGTTGTTTAGATCAGATCATGAAGTCCGCTGCGGTTAGCGTGATGGAGCCGGTGAGCTGGATCTGGAAATCGGCAGTTCCGTCACCATCCAGGTCACCGAAGATAGTAGTCAGACCCTCGCTCGCTTCATAACGGAGCTCGCCGGCTGTATTAGCGAATCCATCCGTGCCCACGAACTTTAGGGAGCCGAGCTGGCTGAGATCAATCAAGTCCCCCTGCGCCTGCGCAAAATCTTGGATCAGGTCGCCCTGTCCCGCTGTCGTCGCTTCGCTTGCGCTGTCGAAGACGAAGGTATCGGCACCGCTGCCGCCGAAGAGAACATCCAGTCCGGCTTCGCCGTTCAAGATGTCGTTTCCGGCGTTCCCGGAAACAGAGTTGTCCAGATCATTTCCGGAGCCGATAAAGGACGATGTGCCCGTATAATCCAGGTTCTCGACATTTGCGCCAAGGGCGTAGATGGCTAAGGTGGTCTCGACGGAGTCCGAGCCCCCGCTAGAAAGCTCGATTATGACTGTCGAAGCAGAATCTACGACGTATTTGTCGTCACCGCTTCCGCCCCTGAACGTTGTGGCAATGCTGCCATCAGCAAAGGCGTCGGCATAATTCGACCCCTGGAAGGCTTCGATGCTGTCGAATGTATCGCCTGCGGCATCGCCTGTGTGAATGCCGGTTCCGAGGTCGATGCCAACGCCGATACCAGCATTGGAATAGCTGGCCGTGTCCGTTCCGGCGCCGCCAACGAGCAAGTCCCCACCACCTCCGCCGCGCAACGTGTCGTCGCCACCGCCGGCCACGATGGTGTTGTTACCCAAGTTGCCGATCGCTATGAAATTGACACTTCCAGTATAGATCAAAGTCTCTAAGTTGCTTCCCAAGCTATAGGAGCTCAGCGAGGTATAGACTGCGTCATTGCCGTTGGATGCCGACTCGGTCACAGTAACGGAAGAAACATTGACGACATAGACGTCGTCGCCCGCACCCCCTTGGAGGACTTGGCCACCCGCCGAAGCTGTAAGGTGGTCATCGAAAGCCGACCCGACCACCTTTTCGATGGAGAAGAGGATGTCGCCTTCGGCATCACCGCCGCTGTTCACGCCTGTAGCGAGGTTCACGGTTACTGCCGACGCTGATGCACTGTAGTTGACCGTATCTATACCGCTACCGCCATCGAAATTATTTGCCGGGCTGTCGGCCACGAAGGTGTCGTTGTAACTCGACCCCCTGAACTTCTCGATGCTGGAGAAGGTGTCGCCTGCGGCGTCCCCCGTGTGAATACCTGTTTGCAGATCGATTGTCACTGTAGCGCCGGCCGTAGCGTAGCTGGCGGTGTCGATGCCTGCGCCTCCGATGAGAGTGTCGGCGCCGCCGGCTCCGATTAGCACATCATCTCCGTCTCCTCCCGTGAGGGCATTGGCAAGCGCGTTGCCCTGAGCGGTGAACGAGCCCGTCCCCGCGTAGGTGAGATTTTCCACGTTCGCGGCAAGCGCGAAGTTTGCGATCGCGGTGCGGACTTCGTCTGTTCCTGCTCCAGTGTCTTCAACGATTACGACGTCTACGGAGCCGACGATGTAGACATCATCGCCCTTTCCGCCCTCGAGGACCTGTTGAGCTGAAGCGGTGAGCGTATCGGCGTGGGCCGTGCCGATGATGCGGTTGATCGACGTCAGAATGTCGCCCTCGGCATCGCCGCCGGTTCCGGTTCCGGTGTCGAGGTTGACAGAGATGCCGCTTGCCGAGCTTTGATAACTCGACGTGTCAAAGCCCGCGCCGCCGATGATTGTATCGGCGCCGAGGCCGCCTTCCCAGACCTGTCCGGTGGTGGAAGAAATCAGCGTATCATTGAAGGACGAACCGGCGATGTATTCGATCGAAAGCAGAATATCGCCCTCGGCATCGCCACCGGAGTTGACATTCGTTGAAAGGTCGACGCAGACCGCTGCAGAGGACGCAGCATAGCCGGCCGAGTCGAAACCAGCGCCGCCATCGAGAATGTCAGCGCCGGCACCGCCGTCGAGCAGATCATCCCCAGCACCGCCGCGGAAGGTCTCGCCGGAAGCGCTGCCGACGAGGACATCATCGTAATTGGAGCCGTGCCATTCCTCGATGCTAGCGAAGGTGTCTCCAGCAGCATCGCCGGTGTGAACGCCGATAGCGAGATCGATCGAGACAGCGGACGAAGCCATCGTATAGCTTGCCATGTCTGTACCGGTTCCGCCGATAAGGATGTCCGCGCCGGCGCCGCCGATGAGTACATCGTCGCCCTCGCGCCCATCCAGCGTGTCATCACCGTCCTGCCCGTTGAGCCAGTTTGCGGCCGAACTGCCGAGCAGGCTGTCAGCATATTGCGACCCCAGGAGATTTTCAATGCCGATCAGCACATCACCGTCGGCATATCCGCCGGCTGCCGTGTTGTTTGCCAGGTCTATGCTCACACCCTCATCAGAGCCGGCGTAGACGGAGGTGTCAGAGTCATCACCGCCATCGATTTTGTCTGCGCCGTCGTTGCCGATCACCGTGTCGTTTCCGGCGCCGGCGGTTAGCATATCGTTCCCGGCGCCGCTGGTAATAACGTTGTCGAAGCCGTTGCCATTTCCTACGAAGTTTAAGGAGCCGGTGTAGGTAAGATTGTCGAGGTTGGGGCCTAGCGTGTAGCTGGGGAGCGTTGTCCGGACCTCATCGATGCCTTCATCGGCCGCTTCGGTGATCGTGATACTTTGGGCACCGACGACATAGACGTCATCGCCGTCGCCGCCGACCAACTGGTGCCCCAAGGTCGAGGAGGTCAGCGTGTCGCTGAAGGCGGTGCCGATCACCTTTTCGATGCTGCCGTAGCTGTCGCCCTCGGCATCGCCACCGGCGCCGGTGCCTGCCGTCAGATTGACCTGCACGGCAGCGGTCGAGGTGGAGTAGTCGATGGTGTCTGTGCCGGAACCGCCATTAAAATCGGTGGCGTTGGCATCGGCGATGAAGGTGTCGGCAAAGCCGGAGCCGATGAACTTTTCGATGCTGATGAAGGTGTCACCGGTGGCATCGCCGGTGTGGACGCCGGTCTTCAGGTTGATCGTTACCGCCGCAGCTGCGTTCGAATAGCCGGCGGTGTCGGTGCCGTTGCCGCCATTGAGCACGTCCGCGCCGGCGCCGCCCGTCAGCACGTCGTTGCCGATGCCGCCGACGATGATGTTGTTTCCGCTATTGCCGATGCCGTTGAAGTTGCCGGTGCCGGTATAGGTCAATTGCTCGACATTGGCCCAGTTGGCGATGCTAAGCGCAGAAAAGCCCGTGCGGACCTCGTCATAGCCTTGGCCGGCCGCTTCGGTGATCGTGACGCTCGGGTCGCCGACGACATAGACGTCATCGCCGTCGCCGCCGACCAACTGATGGCCCGTGGTCGAGGAGGTCAGCGTGTCG
>NZ_LUAV01000002.1:619097-707680 GCF_002078505.1 Ensifer aridi
AGCCGGCGGTGTCGGTGCCGTCGCCGCCATTGAGCACGTCCGCGCCGGCGCCGCCAGTCAGTATGTCGTCGCCAGCGCTACCATTCAGTGTATCGTTGCCACCCAGGCCCGATATTGTGTCATTGCTTGTCGTGCCTGTTAGCGTGTCCGCGCCGGACGTTCCAGTTATAGTTGCCATTGACCCTCTCGATGTTAGTTCGCGAGCTAAAATTCCGCGTCGCCAGACAGCGATGCGCGTACCGAGGCACAGTGTTCTGGCGCAGAATCCTGTTCACCAGTTCTCGCGCAATGATTGCGTAGACTGAGTCGGAATCAATGACCAATCTTAAATTTCACCATTGTGTTTTTGCGTTGCAGCGCAGGAGATAGCTTCAGCGCTTGGCTGTTCCACCGTTAGTAGAGTTCCGCGCACCGCCTCTCCGACTAGCGGCATTGTTCGCTGCCGCGATTGTCGTCGAAGAGACAGAAGTTTGGCATTTCTTAACTTTGTTAACAGGTATTTAGATTTTATTAACCATATTCCCGTTAGCTGCCCGCGTCGAAACGATGAGTTAACCGAAGTGACCAACCGGTTAACAGGCATGAGGCTGATCATTGTTCCCGGTGGTGATCCGGAATGTTCCTTTCATTCCATGCCATTGAGAGGCACTTAGACGATGACCAGTATCTTGACGAACACGGCGGCAATGGCCGCGCTCCAGACTCTTCGCGCGATCGACGACAGCATGGAGACGACCCAGGGCCGCGTTTCCTCCGGATTGCGCGTCGGCCAAGCCGCCGACAACGCCGCCTACTGGTCGATCGCCACCACCATGCGCTCGGATAACATGGCGCTTTCCGCCGTGCAGGATGCGCTCGGCCTTGGTGCCGCGAAGGTGGACACCGCTTATGCGGCGATGGAAAGCGCCATCGACGTCGTGAAGGAAATCAAGGCCAAGATCGTTGCCGCTACGGAAGAGGGTGTCGACGAGACCAAGATTCAGGAAGAAATCGACCAGCTGCAGGAGCAGTTGATGTCGATTGCCCAATCGGCTTCGTTCAGCGGTGAGAATTGGGTCGCCGGCGACGCCGGCGCCAAGAGCGTCGTGTCGGGCTTCGTCCGGGCTGCCGATGGCACGGTGTCGGTTAAGACGACGACCTATACCTTGGTTGACACCGCGACGGGGAACCTTCTCTTCGGCGGTAACGGCGCCGGCGCCATTTCAACCACAAACGGTATTCTCGGGACCGCTGGCGGCGCCACGATCAACGTTTCAGTCTACGCTCTTAATATCACGGGCTTCGATACCGCGGAGATGGCCGAAGCTCTGACGCTGGTTGAAGGCGCCCTCCAGGCGATGACCAGTGCTGCCTCGGAGCTCGGCTCTATCTCCATGCGCATCGGCTTGCAGGAGGATTTCGTCTCGACGCTGACCGACTCGATCGACTCCGGCATCGGTCGTCTCGTGGATGCGGATATGAACGAGGAATCGACGCGCCTGAAGGCGTTGCAGACACAGCAGCAGCTCGCGATCCAAGCGCTCTCGATCGCCAATACCAGCTCGGAAAACATCCTCCAGCTCTTCCGTCAGTAACGAGTAGTTGGCTGCCTACTCGCTTGCTTGCTCGCTATCGGTCCAAGGTCGCGCGGTTTGCCGCGCGGCCTTGAATGTTTTCCGGCCGCAACTTCATTGCAACGTTCTAAGAAATTTCGTGTGAGTGGTGCGGCAAGAGCGCTACGCTCAGGCTTCGAAGCTTTACGAAACATTTACGCATATTAATGACTCGTTAAGCGTTAACTGTTTGTTAACCATTTCGCGTTAACCGTTCGTTAAAAGCGATGGTCTGGTCACCCAGGGCAAATAAGGTGCCAGCGTGCATGACGCCTCACCGTCGTCGCCGGCCCCTTCCGGAATGTTCCCATTCTCCCCAGTTAGGGCGACAGCAAATGACCAGCATCATGACCAACGCCGCCGCTATGGCGGCATTGCAGACCTTGCGTTCCATCAACCGAAACTTGGAAGAAACGCAAAATCGTATTTCCTCCGGCTATCGGGTAGAGACTGCTGCTGACAATGCGGCCTATTGGTCCATCGCGACCACGATGCGCTCGGACAATACGGCTCTTTCCACCGTTCAGGACGCCCTGGGTCTGGGCGCGGCAAAGGTCGATACCGCCTATGCCGCAATGGACACGGTCATTGATCTCATGAGCGAGGTTAAGGCCAAGCTGGTTGCTGCCCGAGAACCCGGCGTCGACAAGGACAAGATCAACAAGGAGCTTACCCAGCTGAAGGAACAGTTGGTGTCGGCCGCACAATCCGCGTCCTTCTCCGGCGAGAACTGGCTCTATAACAATGCTACCGCAGCGGTCGGCGTGAAATCGGTTGTTGCGTCGTTCAATCGCAGCGCTGATGGCAGCGTTTCGGTCACGACGCTCGACTATGACACCTCCACGTCCATATTGGTCGACGTCGTGGACCCGGCGCGCGGCATGCTCACCAAGGCGGTCAATGCGGACGTCCTGCAGCCCACTCCGACAGGCGTGCCGCGCAACTTTTTTCTCATCGACGCCGGTGCTGCTCCCGCTGGTGCCACCGAGATCGAGATCGACGACACGACCACCGATGCGCAACTCGACGATATGATCAGCGTCGTCGACGAGCTCATCAGCCAATTGACCGACTCCGCTTCGACGCTCGGCGCAATCACCAGCCGCATCGAGATGCAGGAAGGCTTCGTCGCCAATCTGATGGATGTGATCGACAAGGGTGTCGGCCGTCTCGTCGATGCCGACATGAACGAGGAATCGACGCGGCTGAAGGCACTGCAGACGCAGCAGCAGCTCGGCATCCAGTCGCTGTCGATCGCGAACACGACGTCCGAGAACATCCTCCGCCTGTTCCAGGAGTAAGGGCAGGTTCGGACGCGTGAGGGAGGAGGGGTTCATGGACATGCCCCCAGAATCCCCAAGCAGATTTCAAGCACTTCTTTCCGCCGTGCCGCCGGTCATCGGCATCGGAGGAAAAAGATTGGACCGCGCTGTTGCCCTGGCGCGGTCCAACACCTTCATTTTCGCACAAGTTTGACCGGGTAGCCTCCCTTCCGCAGCAATTCAGAGCGCTACAGCGACCTTTGCGCGTCCGATCAGGCGCGCGGCGCTGTAGTCCGACTGCCGGCCAAGATGGTTTTGGCCGCCGCTTGCAGCGGTCGTCGCTTGGGCTCCGCCTTTTCGCGAACCGGTGCGCATCGAGAATGCTGGTCCTATCGCTGTCTCGGGCGAGGGGGCCGAAGGAGACATTTAAGACGTGTCAGGCTCTATGGATTTCCGGGCCATGAGGCAGCCTTTGCCGGCAAGGCAGGGAGCATCGACGCTGGTGGCGTGCCGGCCGGGGGCGTGCCGATGAGCGCGTCGCTTTCCCGCTACCTCAAGGATTTCAGCCCGCCGAAGATCGAACTCGCGCGGATGCCGCCGAAATATTTCCCGGACCTCGATGCCGATCTTCCCGACAATAATCGTGTGGGCGCGAGGCCGGCCATGCCCGATACCGACATCGACGCCGAACGTCGAGAGGCTTTTGCGCAAGGTCGCGCCGAGGCGAGTGCTGAACTCGCCTTCGAGCACCAGAAAGAAATAGCCGAGCTCAAAGCCCGACATGCCGAGGAACTCGAAACGCTGAGGCGGCGTCTGGAAGATGACGTCGCCCGGAAACTGGCTGCCGCTTTCAGCGACATGACGGAGCGACTGGCGCTCACGCTCGGCGACCAGGCGGCGCTTGTGCTGGCGCCGGTGATGGACGAGGCGCTCGTCAAACGGACGATCGAGAATCTCGCCGGCATGATCCGGCAGGGTCTCGCCGCCGGCGAGGGGCTTGCGATAACGGTCCACGGGCGACTTGCGCTTTTCGAAGCGCTCAAAGCGCAACTGCCCGAGGCGACGGCGTTTCGCCACATCGAGGGTAGCGATCTCGATCTCACCGTTGAAATGGGCGAAGCCATATTGGTGACCCGCATGGCCGCCTGGTCCGATACCGTCCGGAAGGTTCTGGCATGAGCGACGAGAGCCATCACAACGGCAAGAACGACATCATCATCGTCAAGCGCTCCGCGGATGGTCATGACGGCCATCACGGCGGCTCGTGGAAGATCGCCTATGCCGATTTCATGACGGCGATGATGGCCTTCTTCCTGGTCATGTGGCTGATCAACGCCGCCAATGAAGAGACGAAGGCGGCGATCGCAGCCTATTTCAATCCGGTGCAGCTTACCGATCAGAAGCCGTCGGAGAAGGGGCTCAAGGATCCGGCCAAAGACGCCCAGGGCGAAGAAACGCAGGAGCGTTCCAAGGTCGACGGCGAACAGACGAAGTCCGGCGGCTCCGCCAAGTCCGGCGATCAACTGACGGCGACCTCGGGAGAGGAAACCAAATATTCCGACGCTGACTTCTTCGAGAATCCATACTCGGTTCTTTCCGAGATCGCGCGCGAAGTGGGCCATGAGGCCAATATCAGCGTCAAGGGCGATGGCGGTGCCGGGCAATCGGGACCCGCGACAGGCGCCTCCGGCGGCGAGGCTTATCGCGACCCATTCGATCCGGACTTCTGGACCAAGCAGGTCGAAGTGAAGGACGGCGGCAACACGGCGGAGAGCGATGTCGCGGCAGCGGCGAACGCCGCCCTGGATAGCGCCGTCGGGCAGAAGCCCGAAGCAGAAAATCCGGCGAAGGCCGAAGGCGAAACGGCGAAAAGCCCGGACGTAGCCGAAAGCGAAGCAGAAGCGAAAGACCGGAAGGAAGCCGAAGCCCTCAAGGCCGAGATCGAGAAGGAGGTCGGCGGCGAGGCGGGGCGCCTTCTCGAGGGGCTGGTGGTGACACCCTCCGAAGGCGGCCTTCTGGTGACGATCAGCGAACAGACGGATCAGCCGATGTTCGCCGTCGGTTCCGCTGTCCCGCAGAAGGAACTGGTGCTCGCCATGGAGAAGATCGGCAAGCTGCTTTCCGAGCGCCAGGGGGCGGTGGTCGTGCGAGGTCATACCGACGGGCGTCCCTTCAAGGACGGCACCTATGACAACTGGCGCCTTTCGGCGGCGCGCGCCCAGAGCGCCTATTACATGCTGGTCCGCGGCGGCCTGAAGGAAGAGCGCGTCAAACAGATCAGCGGCTTTGCGGATCGGCGGTTGCAGGTGCCGAACGATCCCTACGCGCCGGCCAACCGGCGGATCGAGATCCTGCTGCAGTCGGAGCAAGGGTGAGCGGGATGCTGAAGCGGCTCGGCGTCATTCTTGCGGCATCAGCACTGGCGGTTCCGTTGGCTACCGGTCTCGCCCGCGCGAACGGGTCGGAAGAGCTCGCGCCCTTCAAGATGATAAGGTCGCTGCAATATGTGCAGGATTCGGTAGTCCTCGGAGACCACTCGGCGATCGAGATGCAGCGCTTCATGCTGGGCGCGATCGACGAGCGTCTGCGCGCCGCCGATCCATCGGCCTTTCGCGATCCGCGCAACGTCGATGCAGCCCTCGTCTATGTCATGAGCGGCGGCAATCCGGCGACGCTCGATTTTCTTGCCGACCGCGATGTCGAGGGCAATTTCGATTCCCGCGTGACCGATGCGCTCAGGCAGTACCTCAACGGCAAAGGCCCGCTGATCGTCGAAAATCTCTCCAAGGCGGCGCCGGAATACAAGAACGCCCGCATCGGCCCCTATCTCTTCCTGATCCTCGGCAATGCCACGTCGCAGCAGGATCCCGTCGCTGCGATGAAATATTACGACTGGGCGCGCCTGACGGCGCCGGGCACCATTATCGAGGAGGCAGCGCTTCGTCGTTCCGTATCGCTTGCGGCGCGGGCCAACGATCCGGAAAAGGGCTTTCGCTACGCGCTGAACTATGCGCGCCGCTATCTGACCTCTCCCTATGCGAGCCAGTTTGCAGACCTCTTCGTCGAACTCGCGGTCGTGCATTTCGACGAGAAAGCCGAGAAGAGGGTGTCGGAAATCCTCGCCTTCATGGACGATGCGCGCCAGCGTGAGGTCTATCTGCGCGTTGCGCGGCGCGCCGCCATTGCCGGAAAGCAGGCGCTCGCGCGTCTTGCGTCGAAGCGCGCCGAAGACCTGGCGGAGGAGAGCGGCTCGCAATCGCAGGTGCTCGCGAGCTTCTATGAGGGGCTCGTTGCGGTGCCTTCGGATGATGTCTTCGCCGCGACGCAAACCCTGAGCGCGATCCCCGATGAAAAGCTTTCCCCGCGCGATCGCGCCTTGCGCGAGGCGGCGAAGGCGATTGCCGATGCGGTCGTGCGGCCGCCGCTCGATGAAAGCTCCGCGCAAGCGCCCGCGTCTAAAGACGACAGACCCGCCGGGGAGGAAAGCCAGGCGGCCGCCGAGGAAACCGGAAGCGGCATCAGTCCCTTCGGGCAAACGGTCGATGCGCCGTCGCCCGGAGCGAGTGATGGCGACGCAATCGCCGCCGATGCAGCTCGATCCGGCGACCCGGTCCTCGACGGCTTTCTTGCGAGCGGGCGTTCGAAGATCGAGCAGATCGACGCGCTCCTGAAGGAGGAGGGACAATGAGACCTCTTGACCAGAGTTTGGGTGCGGCGGCCGCGGCCTCGACCGGCAGGCCGGGCCCGCGGCAGGGCCGTGGGCAGGCCGAGGCCGAGCCCGGCGCCTTTGGCGAGGCGGTGGCCGACGCCGGTCGCCAGAAGGCGCAGGGTCAGGTGGCGGGCCAGGCGGCAAACGGTTCACAAATTCCTGCGGATGACGTTGCGAGCGGCGGGCGCGGCGCGAATCTCTCGATCGCGAGGAACGGCCGCGGCGAAAGCTTCCCGGGGTCGATAGCGGTCGGTGCGCCTCCCGAGGGCGAAGCTTTGCCGTCCGCCTCCAACGCAGGTCGCGAAGCTACGGCGAAACCACTCCGCCGAAGCCCAGCGATGGCTTCGGCGCAGGCGTCGTCCAAGGGCGAACGGAGCGTCGGCGCAGAGGAAAAGGCGGCGCCGACCGAAGAGGCGACAGGTTCCTCGCGTCGAGACGTGCGGACGGTGAGCGGTGTCGCGGAGGAGCCGGTCGGCGCCGATACGCCGGACGGCAGTGGGGGTACCGCTGAAGCGGGGACGGCAAGCGGTACCGTCAGCGATCTGCTGACGATGCTCGGCGGTGCCACGCCGGTATCCGTTGGCGTTCCTCCGGAGAACGGGGCAGAGCTCAGCTCGAAGAGTCATGCCGCTGCCGGCGTGTCAGAGAGAACGGCAGACGGCATCCTGGCGGGTGCAGCGGATGGAGGGCAGTCGCAAGCTGGAGAGCCCACGCTGGACGGCGGATCGGATCAGCTCTTCCGCTTCGCCCGCGCCGATGGCAAGGGGCAGGCCGTGTCCATGAGCATCTCGCAGGATGGCGAGAGGGTCGCCGTCGAGAACAGCAAGTCGTCGGCCGGCGCCAAGGGCGAAACCGTCACCGTTCTGGAGGCGCGCCGCTATCTCGGTCTGGCGATGAACACCAACGCAACATCCGTGACCAATGCGATCGCGGGCGATGGCGAGTGGGCAGCGGCGCTGCAATCCAGCGCGACCGCGGCGCAACCTGAAGCCTGGAGCCAGGCAGGCAAGACGCTGAACACGCTGAAGATCCAGATGCATCCGATCGAGCTCGGTGTCGTGACCGCCACGCTGAGGCTCAAGGACGACGAACTCCAGGTCGACTTGAAGGTGGAAACGGGTGAGGCCTTCCGCCAATTGCAGGACGACCAGGGCGAGATGGTGAAGGCGCTGCGTGCGCAAGGATTCGCGGTCGACCAGGTGAACGTCGTCTTCAATGCCGGTGGCGATGCATCGAGCGGCAACGGCTCGCAGCCGCAGGCGCAGACCCACTTCGGGGGGCAGGGCCGCGAGCGGGCAGGAGACGATGGTGGCGAGCGGCGTCAACGGCAGGATGGCGGCCAGGCGGCGATGGAAAGGTGGACCGGCAATGATGCAATGGATGACGCGCCGATTGGCGCTGAGCGCCCTCGCACTGGCCACGTCTACATGTAGCGCTTTCGCGAGCGCCGGCGTATGCGAGCGTGAAATCCTCTCCGCCGCCTCGAAATACGGCATTCCCGCCGGCATCCTCTATTCTGTCGGGTTGACGGAGACCGGCCGCAAGGGATCGCTTCAGCCCTATGCGATGAACATTGAGGGCAAGGCCTATTTCGGGACCAGCATAGAGGATGTTCTGGCGCGCTTCGGTGCGGCGCGCGCTGAGGGCGCGAAACTTATCGATCTCGGCTGCATGCAGATCAACTACCACTTCCACAGCGAGCACTTCAGCTCTCCGCAAGAAATGCTTGATCCCCGCAGGAATGTCGAATATGCCGCGCGCTTTCTCTCCAACCTGCGCGCCAGGCACGAGAGCTGGACCATGGCCGTCGCTCGCTACCATGCCGGTCCCAACAACGATCCGGCGCAGAAGAAATATGTCTGCCGGGTGATCGCGAATCTCGTCGCGACCGGCTACGGCAAGTGGACGCCGAACGCGCTGCAGTTTTGTCGATAATCAACCTTTGATTGCCTTTAGGGCGGCAGTCCTGCATTGTGGCGACAATGCGGAGAGATTGTGATCGCAAGCGATTTCGTCACCGCGCGTTAACTTTTCCACACGATCTTAGTGGCATGATTAACAGCTACCTACTAGATATAGATCAAATCGGCACGCAATCCTTAATCAACTATTAAAATCTCCCATTAACTTCCTCTAGTTGTTCGTGAATCCCTGGATTCGTACCTCTGTTTCAACGAGGCACCCATATTGATTCGGAGGCGGACGAATGATCGTGGTGGTTGATGAGAGAGAGCTTGTAAAGGACGGCTACGCGTCCCTGTTCGGGCGCGAGGGCATTCCCTCGACGGGGTTTGATCCAAGGGAGTTCGGCGAGTGGGTGAGCACCGCCGCCGATTCCGATATCGACGCAGTCGAGGCCTTCCTGATCGGGCAGGGCGAGAGCGCTTTCAGCCTGCCGCGCGCGATCCGCGACCGTTCCCAGGCGCCGGTCATCGCGATGAGCGACACCCCGTCGCTCGAAAACACGCTGGCGCTCTTCGACTGCGGGGTCGACGACGTCGTGCGCAAGCCGGTGCATCCGAGGGAGATCCTCGCGCGTGTCGCGGCGATCCGCCGGCGTTTGAAGGCGATCGCGAATTACACCGACATTGGCGCGATTCGTGTTTTCGCCGATGGCCGCGATCCGGAGATCAACGGCGAAGTGTTCGCGTTGCCACGGCGCGAGCGGCGCATCCTCGAATATCTCGTCGCCAATCGCGGCCGCCGGGTATCCAAGGCGCAGATATTCAACGCGATCTACGGCATCTTCGATGAGGACGTCGAAGAGAACGTCGTCGAAAGCCACATCAGCAAGCTGCGCAAGAAACTCCGCAAGAAACTCGGCGTCGATCCGATCGATTCCAAGCGCTTCCTTGGCTACTGCATCGACTGGAGTTGAGTTTGGGCCGGGCGGGCGGGGCCAGCCCAAGACAGGTTCACGCAAGGCCCGGCTCCTAGTGTCGCCGCAACAAGGAAACGAGGATCCGATATGAGTCTCTACGGTACCATGAGAACGGGCGTATCCGGCATGAACGCCCAGTCGAACCGGCTCAGCACAGTCGCCGAGAACATCGCGAATGCCAACACGACCGGCTACAAGCGCGCTTCGACGGAATTCTCATCGATGATCCTGCCGTCGAGCAATGGCGCCTATAATTCCGGCGGCGTACAGACGCAGGTCCGTTACAGCATCTCCGAACAGGGCGCGACGACCTTCACGACATCCGCCAGCGATCTGGCGATCGACGGCGGCGGCTTCTTCATCGTCGAAGCCGCCAACGGGCAAGAATATCTGACGCGCGCCGGAGCTTTCGTCCCGGACAGCGAAGGCAACTTGGTGAACGCCGCCGGCTTCACGCTTATGGGCTACGAATACGAGGCCGGCGTCGATCCGACAGTCGTGGTCAACGGCTTCGACGGTCTGACGAAGGTGAACCTCGCTTCCGAGGGCCTCATCGCGGCGGGGTCGACCACCGGTTCCATGGGCGCGAACTTGCCGTCAGGCGCGGCAGTGGGCGACATCTCCACGACGTCGCTCGTCGTCTATGACAGCCAGGGAAACACCCGCATTCTCGACTTCAACTACGAGAAGACGGCCGCCAACACCTGGAGCGTGGAGGTTGTCGACCGGACCTCGGCAACGGTGCTGGGCACCCAGACGTTGAACTTCACCGCGGCCGGCGACTTGACAGCAACCCCAGTCACATTGACCACCGCGGCAATGACGGGTTTGCCGGTCACGGGCGCCAATCTCGGGGTATTAACCATCGATCTCTCCAAGACCACTCAGCTAGGTTACGCCTTCAGTGCTGACGGCGGCACCATCGACGGCAATGCGCCGAGCAAGGTGGCCGGTTATCAGATCGATTCCGACGGGATCGTCTACGTGAAATACGAGAATGGCGAGCTCGACCCGCGCTATCGTATCGCACTCGCCAATGTGCAGAGCCCGGACAAGTTGCGCCCGGAATCGGGCAACGTTTATTCGCAGGGCGTCGATTCGGGCGTGATCATCACCGGCTTCGCGGGCTCCGGCGATTTCGGCGAAATCCTCTCCGGAGCGCTCGAAAGCTCTAACGTCGACATCGCCGAGGAACTGACGGCCATGATCGAGTCGCAGCGCAATTACACGGCCAATTCCAAGGTCTTTCAGACCGGTTCGGAGTTGCTTGAAGTTCTCGTGAACCTGAAGCGCTAATCCCTGAAGAAACGGTCCCGGCATGTCGCTGTCTTCTGCAATCGCAATTGCGCAATCCGCATTCTCTACCACGGCGCTGCAAACCGCCACCGTGTCGAAGAACGTTGCGAATGCCGGTAACGCCGACTACTCCCGGCGCATGGCCATGCTCGGGACCACGTCGGGCGGCGCCCAGATCGTTTCGATCTACCGGGCGCAGAACGAGGCGTTGCTCAAGCAGAATCTGGTGAGCATCTCGCAATCCTCCGCGCAGAGCAGTCTGCTTTCCGGCTTGGAGATCCTGAAATCCGCACTCGGCGGCAACGATTACGAATCGTCGCCGTCAACCTACCTCTCAGCGTTCCACGGCAGCCTGCAGACCTTCGCCTCGACGCCCGGCAATTCTACGATCGCCGCGACGGTAGTGTCGGACGCCTGGGATCTTGCGAACTCGATCAACGAGACCGCGGCCGCCATTCAGGACCTGCGCCTCGATACCGACAAGCAGATTGCCGAGGAGGTCGCCAACCTGAACGCGTTGCTTGCGCAGTTCGAGACGGCGAACAATGCGGTGAAAACGGCGACGGCCGCAGGCACGGACGCGACCGCGGCACTCGACGACCGCGACAAGATCCTAAAGCAGATATCGGAACTGGTCGGCATCTCGACCGTGACGCGCGCAAACAACGACACCGTGATCTATACGTCCGACGGCACGGTCCTCTTCGAGACCATGCCGAGGCAGGTCACCTTCACGCCGACGGCGGCCTATGACGCCACCATTACCGGCAATGCCATCCTGGTCGACGGCGTGCCGATCGCGGCGGGGACCGGCGCCGATACGACGGCACAAGGCAAGCTCGCGAGCCTCCTGCAGCTTCGCGACGACATCGCTCCGACGTTTCAGTCGCAACTCGACGAAATGGCACGCGGGCTGGTCACGCTGTTCGAGGAGGGCGGTCTGCCCGGTCTCTTCACCTGGTCTGGCGGTACCGTTCCCGCCGCCGGCACGGTCGTGCCCGGAATCGCCTCTACGCTTTCAGTCAATCCTGCGGCAAAGGCCAATCCCTTCCTGCTTCGCGACGGCGGGTTCAATGGCGTCGTTTCCAATCCGGGCGGCGCAGCAACTCCGGAAGCCGGCTTCACCGATTTGCTCGACGGCTTCATCACGGCGATGGACGCCGACATGGCGTTCGACGCCACGACCGGGCTGGACGGCACGAGCTCGATCATGGAATTCGGCGCCTCCTCGATCGGCTGGTTCGAGCAGATCCGCAGCGGCGCTTCGACCGCCGACGACAACAAGACGGCGCTACTCGCCCGGACGCAAGAGGCGCTCGGCAATGTGACGGGGGTGAGCATCGACGAGGAACTGTCGCTGCTCCTCGATCTGGAGCAATCCTACAAGGCTTCGGCCAAATTGATCAGCACCGTCGACGCCATGATGGCGTCGCTTCTGGAAGCCGTGAGGTAATCATGAAGACATCCTTCGTTTCTAACCTGGCCGTGCAGAATGCCATGCGCCTGACCATTCAGCAGGGTCAGGCGGAGCTGCTCAAGCTCCAGACGGAGGTCACGACCGGCCGGCTGGCGGATGTCGGTGTGGAGCTCGGTTCCTCGACCTCCCGCTCGGTCAGCCTGCGGCGGGAGCTCGCTCGGCTGGAGACGCTGGTTGACACGAACTCGGTCGTTACCCAGAGGCTCTCGGCCTCGCAACAGGCCCTGTCGATGATGGCCGACGCGGCCCAGGAGGTGCGCAACGCGCTCGTCACCTTCAAGGGTAACGATGCCGCGGATCAGCTCGCCACCCAGAAGACGCAAATAGAAAGTGCCATGTCGGCCTTCTCTTCGGCGGCGAACCTGTCCTTCAACGGAGAGTTCCTCTTCGCCGGCATCAATACCGACGTAAGGCCCTTCGAGGACTATGCCGCCGGTTCGGCTGCGAAAACGACCTTCGACAATGAGCTGGCCACCTTCATGACGGCAAACGGCATCGCTTCCATGAGCGACTTCACCGTGACGCAGATGGAGGATTTCATCACCAACACACTCGAGCCGCTCTATGCCAGCGACGCGCAATGGGCGGCGGATTGGTCTAAGGCTTCGAGCCAGAACATGACCAGCCGCATCAGCACGACCGAGGTCGTGCAAAGCTCGACGAATGCGACGACCGACGGCTTCCGGAAGTTTGCCCTTGCCAGCGTGATCGCGTCCGAGCTGATGGATGAGAACGTGAGCTCCGAAGTCCGCGCCTATATCGGCGAGGCGGCGCTTGGCTATGTCGAGCAGGCCAATACCAAAATCACCGGAGAACGCAGCACTCTCGGCATTTCCGAGGCGCGGGTGAAAAAGGCGAACACCTCGCTAGAGGCCCAGATCAAGCTGATCAACACGCATATCACGGATCTCGAAGGCGTCGACACCTATGCGGCTTCGACCCGGATGAACACACTGCTTACGCAGGTGGAGACGTCCTACACGCTGACGGCGCGGATCCAGCAGTTGAGTTTGATAGACTTCCTCTAATGATTAGAGGATGAGGACAAGCATGAGGGATGTCTGAATGTATCAGTTTGCTTACGCCGAGATCATGGAGGAAGGCGTAGTCGTTTCCAAGGATCGAGAGCGGCAGGTCCTCGATCGTTCCATCGCGCTCCTAGAGGCGGCGAAGGAAAAGAACGGCTATTCGCGCGAGGCGATCGAGGCGGTCTATTTCACCCGACGTCTCTGGATTCGGTTCATCGAAGATCTGCGCGCGCCGGACAACCAGCTCAACGACGAACTGCGCGCCAATCTCATCTCGATCGGGATCTGGATCCTGAACGAGACGGAGAAGATTCGCAAACGCGAGTCTTCCAACTTCCAGGGCATCATAGACATTACCACCATCATCAGGGATGGACTGAAATGAAGAGCACTTTGCGTATCTCGCTGAAATCGGGCGAAAGAATCTTTGTAAACGGCGCGGTGCTTCGCGTTGACCGTAAGGTCGCCATCGAATTCCTGAACGATGTCACCTTCCTTTTGGAAAATCACGTCCTGCAGCCCGAAGATGCGACGACGCCGCTGAGACAGCTCTATTTCATCGCCCAGATGATCCTCATCAATCCGGAAGGCGCCGAGCAGTCGACCGCCATGTTCCGCAAGTCGATCGTCATGCTGCTCGCCTGCTTCAAGAACGAAGAGGTGCTGGCGGAATTGAAGCGCATCGACGGCCTCGTCACACAAGGGCGCGCCTTCGAGGCGCTGAAAGCGATCCGCGGACTTTACCCGATCGAGGATCGCATCCTCAATGCGCAGGAATTGACACCGTCAACGGTGGAACAGATTCGCAAGGAGATCGCACCATGGCGGTAAGCGGCGTCAGCACGACTTCGACCAGCTACACACCGACCGTTTCCGGCACGGAATCGACGAGCGATGCGAGCGCGGCGACGCTCAACTACGAGAACTTCCTGAAGCTGCTCGTAGCGCAGATGAAGAACCAGGATCCGACGGAGCCGATGGACGCGTCGGAGCAGATCGCGCAGCTTGCGACCTTCTCGCAGGTGGAGCAGACGATCAAGACCAACAAGAACCTCGAAAGCCTGCTGCAGCGCACTTCGCTCAGCGAAGCGGACGCGGTGATCGGCAAAACGGTTACCAGTGCTGACGGCAAGACGACTGGTGTCGTCAAGGAGGTGAAACTATACTCCGATGGAATCATCGCCGTGCTGGATACGGGCAAGGAGCTCGTCATCGGCCCGGGTGTCAAAGTGAAGTGAGCTCCCATGAATGAGGCAGATGCCCTCGACATCGTACAGGCCGCGATCTGGACCGTGATCGTGGCCTCGGGGCCTGCCGTTCTGGCCGCAATGGTGGTCGGCGTCGTCATCGCCTTCATTCAGGCCCTGACGCAGGTTCAGGAAATGACGCTGACCTTCGTCCCGAAGATCCTCGCCGTGATGATTACGGCAGCCATTTCGGCGCCCTTCGTCGGCGCACAGATATCAATCTTCACCGACATCGTCTTTTCTCGGATACAGTCCGGGTTCTAGAGCGAAGCACACCTTTCGCATACCACCTTCGCGCAAGCTTGGACCTTTAGGTCTTCCGTCATACGTTGGGCAGCTTCGTGATCGCTGCCCGCCTCTCATGAAGAGACGGAAGAGACATGGCACAACAGGCGACGCTGACCATCCCGAAACTTGCACCCAAGAGCCGGGACATCGGCTTTGCGCTCGGGATCGTAATGATCCTGTCGATCCTGTTCCTGCCGATTCCTCCCTTCCTGATCGATCTCGGGCTTGCCTTCTCGATCTCCTTCTCGGTCCTGATCCTCATGGTCGCGCTCTGGATCCAGCGGCCGCTCGATTTCTCGTCCTTCCCGACAATCCTCCTGATCTCCACCATGACGCGCCTGGCTCTGAATATCGCCACGACGCGCGTCATCCTCTCCCATGGGCATGAGGGCCATGGTGCCGCCGGCGGCGTCATTTCCGGTTTCGCAAGCCTCGTCATGTCCGGCGACTTCGTCATCGGTCTCATCGTCTTCCTGATCCTGATCACGGTGAATTTCATCGTCATCACCAAGGGCGCCACGCGCATCGCCGAAGTCGGCGCCCGCTTCACGCTGGATGCGATCCCGGGCAAGCAGATGTCGATCGACGCCGATCTCTCGGCCGGGTTGATCGATGAGAAGGAGGCGCAGCGGCGCCGCCGCGAGCTCGAGGAGGAGAGCTCCTTCTACGGCGCGATGGACGGCGCGTCGAAGTTCGTCCGCGGCGATGCGATCGCCGGCCTGATCATCACGGCCATCAACATCTTCGGCGGCATCATCATCGGCTATCTGCGGCACGGCATGCCGATCGGCGAGGCGGCCGACGTCTTCGTCAAGCTTTCCGTCGGCGACGGCCTGGTCTCGCAGATCCCGGCGCTCATCGTCTCGCTTGCCGCGGGCCTTTTGGTCTCGCGCGGCGGCACCGCCGGCTCCACCGATCAGGCCGTCATCGGCCAGCTCAGCGGCTATCCGCGGGCGCTCATGGTCGCCGCCGGTCTCGTCGTGCTGCTTTCGGTCATGCCGGGGCTGCCCTTCCTGCCCTTCGCTGCGCTTGGCGGCGGCATGGCCTTCCTGGGTTGGATCATTCCGAGGCAGATCGAGGCCGCGAATGCCGAGAAGCGGGCTGAGGAGGCGGCGAAGGCGCAGCAGACCAAGGAGAGCGACAAGGACTCCGTCAAGTCGGTCTTGAAGACGGCGGAGATCGAACTGCTCCTCGGCAAGCAGGTTTCGACGCGGCTTCTCGGGGCGCACCAGGAACTCGCCTTCCGGGTCGGCAAGATGCGCCGGAAATTCGCCCTCCAATACGGCCTCGTCGTTCCGGAGATCAAGGTTTCCGACGACATCACCATTCCGGACAAGGCCTACCATGTCCGCATCCACGGAACGACGATCGCGTCCAATACGGTTCGCGTCGGCGAGGTGCTGGTGGTGACCGGCGGCGGGCGGCGGCCGAGCGTGCCGGGCGACGACATCCGCGAGCCGGCTTTCGGCATGCCGGCGGTGTCGATCCTCGAGACCTTCACCGAAGACCTGAAGCGCGAGGGTTTCCACCCGATCGACAACGTCTCGGTGGTTCTGACGCATCTGAGCGAGGTGATCCGCAACAACTTGCCGCAGCTTCTCTCCTACAAGGACGTGAAGGTGTTGATCGAGCGGCTCGACCCGGAATACCGCAAGCTCGCGGACGAGATCTGCACCTCGCACATGTCCTATTCCGGCCTGCAGGCGGTGTTGAAGCTGTTGCTTGCCGAACGCGTTTCGATCCGCAACTTGCACCTCATCCTCGAAGCCGTCGCCGAACTGGCGCCGCATGTGCGCAAGACCGAGCAAATCGTCGAGCATGTGCGCGTGCGCATGTCGCAACAGCTTTGCGGCGATCTCGCCGACAACGGCGTGCTGCGCGTGCTTCGGCTCGGCAACAAGTGGGACATGGTCTTCCATCAGGCGCTGAAGCGCGACGCCAAGGGCGAGATCGTCGAGTTCGACATCGATCCGCGTCATCTCGAAGAATTCAGTGAACAGGCAACGAAGGTTATCCGTGAACATCTCGATCGCGGCATGCCCTTCGTGCTGGTAAGTTCGCCCGAATCCCGCTCATATGTGCGCATGATCATCGAACGCCTCTTCGCCACATTGCCAGTGCTTTCCCATGTCGAGCTTGCCAAGGGGCTTGAGATCAAGATCATCGGCTCGATTTCATGATCAACGACCCCGAGGGCACGGTGCTGGCGCTGTTCGCAGCCTTCTGCCGGATAGGCGGCTGCGTCATGATCATGCCGGGCTTTTCGGCGGCACGCGTTCCGATGCAGGTGAGGCTCTTCATCGCCGTGGCTCTCTCGATGGCTATCCTGCCCATCATGTGGACGGACATCTATCCGCAGGTGACGGGGAAGGACCATACCTACATTTACCTCATCGCCACCGAGACCGTCGTTGGCGCGGTCATCGGGCTCGTCGCGCGCTATTACGTGCTCGGGCTGCAGTTCGCCGGCACAGCGATGACCATGCTGATCGGCTTCAGCCCACCGCCGACGGCCGACGTGCTTGAAGATACGGCGGAAAACCAGCTCACCAGCATGATCAGCTTTACCGGCTTGCTCATTCTCTTCATGCTGGATTTCCACCACGTCATCTTCGAAGCGATCGCCCAATCCTACCGCGTCATGCCGATCGGTGTCGGCTTCGATGCGCACGGCATGCTGATTACGCTCACGGATTCGCTTGGGCAGACCTTCATGATCATGCTGAGGCTCGCAAGCCCCTTCCTGATCTACGGCCTCCTGTTCAACGTCGCGATCGGCATGGTCAACAAGCTGGCGCCGCAGATCCCGATCTACTTCATCTCCCAACCCTACCTCATCATGGGCGGTATGTTTCTCCTCTATCTCGGCATCGCGGCGATGCTGCGCCTCTTCGCCGATGGCTTCGGGCCGGTCATGCAGGGCGGCTAGAGACGATGAAGCCGCGTTCGGAGAAGCTGAAACGCCTGGTCGCCGTTCAACGGCACCTGGAGCGAATGGCCGAAAGCGAACTCGTCGAGACCACCCGCCAACGCGCGGCGCTTGCCGAGACGATCGACGTCGTCGTCGACGCGATGGGATCGGCCCATCCGATGCATCGCATGTTTTCGGGCCATTACGCCTCGCAGCTCGGACGGCTCGTGCAGAAGGATCAGATGTTGCTCGGCATCCAGCAGGTGCACGAATCCCGCATGCTGAAGGAACGCGCCAAGGGCGACCGACTCGAGGAGAGCATGAAGGATGCACGCGTGTCGGAGGAGCGAGAGGCGGCCGACAATTCGATCCTCGATCTCATCGACCAGCATGTCTCGGTCGATGCGCCAGCTTCCCGTAAGGTTGACGGGCGATAGTACGTCATCCGGTGGCGCACCTGGCCTTCCGGTTCGGGACATGGATGGCGTCGCGAAGACGCCGGCTTCCGGTTTTGAGAGGATTTGACATGGCTATTTCCCCGCCCAGCGATCTCGTGATGGATGTCGTCCGTGCAGCGGATCCGGCGGAAGTGCAGGAGGCCCAGGCGCGGCTCAAGGCCAATCGCGCGGCCTTCCAGGCGACAAGCCTTGCAGAGAACGGCAAAGGCTTTGCTGCTGCCGTTTCGGTCCTTAATCCCTCCGACGGATCGAGCGGGCTCGGCGACATCAACAACCACGTCGAGCAGAAGAAGATTCCCGAGACCTACCGCAAGTTCGAGGCGATGGTCTTGCAGAACTTCGTCAAATCCATGCTGCCGAGCGAAAGCGAGAACGTCTTCGGCAAAGGCACTTCCGGCGACATCTGGAAGAGCATGATGGCCGAGCAGATCGGCGACGTTCTCGCCAAGGGCGGCGGCATCGGCATTGCCGAGCAAATGGTCGGCGACGATGCCAGCGACCGCGTCAACGCCTCGGTCGACGGCAACAGCCTGAACCTCGCCGCGAGCATGGTTCAGGAATACGAGCGCAAAGCGCTCTCGACCTTTTTGAGCAGTGACGAAAAGAAGAAGCAGGCCTAAGCGCATCCCGCTCTAGGGCGGGCAAGCGTACGCGGTTTTCCATCCCGCGTCTGAACGACTTAAATCGCGTGGGAGTGCGCGGGCATCGTCCCGCCAGCGTCCTGCGACAATGCATATGGGGAGTTGATTTATGGAAGCTGTGGCATCCAATGACCTGCGGATACAGAATGTTCTCGGCCGGTTGGAGATGATCATCGACAACGAGAACAGCCGCATCGGCGTGGACCCCGATTTCGACATCAAGACGTCGAACGCTCATAAGAGCCGTTGCCTTTACGAGTTGACGATGCTTCATCGCGATGCCGCGCCCGGCGAAATCTCGCCCGCCTTCGTCTCGCAGACGCGTCATCTCCGCAACAAGCTGCAGATCAATGCCCAGAAAGTCGCCGCGCATCTGGAGGCCGTACGTTCCGTCGTCGATATCCTGAAGACGGCGGCCCAGGATGCGGATGCGGACGGCATCTATACCGAAGCGCAATTCCGCTATAGCGATTTCTGATGCTGAAGCTCGTTCTTACCGGTGTCTGGGTCTGCGCCGTCACGCTCGGATCCGTGTATTTTTCGATGCAGCACGCGTCGGCGCCTGCGATTTCGGACGCCGAGGCCGACCGTCGCGCATCGGAGGAATATGTGCCGGGGGAAATCATAACCGTTCCCGCCATCAAGGATGGGGCCGTGCAAGGCTATTTCCTTGCAAAGCTCTCCTTCTCGGCGACGAGAGAAGGCATTGCGAAGCTGCATGCGCCGCTTCGGCAGCTCGTCACCGACGAGCTCTATGACATGCTTGTCGGCTCGACGTACATCGATATCGCCGACACCGAGACCTTCGACCTGCCGGGCTTCAAAGGTGCGGTCAAGGACGGCCTCAACAAGAAGCTCGGGAGTGAAGTCATCACCGAGGTCCTGGTCGAGCAGCTCGAATATCTGACCAAGGACGACGTCGAACGTGTGGCGAACAGCCAGAACAGGCCGTACCAGAAGCCGGTCCCGGTCATCGACAAAAATGGGAAGGTTGCGGCTGACAAGATACCGGAAGGCGCCGTGTCCGCGACCGCCAGCGCGCATTAATCCTGCGCGTGGTTTGAGCCGACCTTGGCCGTCAGGCGGCCGATCGCAACATAGAGGGGATAGAGGCTCGCGGCGGCAAGACCGGTCTCCGCCCACAGTCTGAGGCCGACCGGCAGAGCCATGACGAGCAGGCCGAGGGATTTACCGAGCGTCCGCAAACGACCGGCGAGCGTTGCATCGCGCTGATGCTCCAGAATTGTCGAGATCGCACCTTTTTCGAGGCAGCGGGCGCGAACCCACGACGTCGTCGTGTGATGGACCGGGACTGTTTCCGCCACCCAGGCCTCCGCTGCCCAAGCAAGCGAGAACCCTTTCGCCCTGCACCGATCGAAGAAGTCCGCGTCGCCGACACCGACGATGTTGAGCGCCGGATTGAGAAACGGCTGAGGCATCCCGTCGAGCACCCGTCGTGTGATCAGGACGTTGCCTGCGGAATAGAGAATGGGTACCGGCCCGGTCTCGTCATAAGGGGGCTTGAAAACGGGATGCCGCTTCCATTTCTGGTCCCGCGGGTGCTGAAAGACGGGCAGTTGCGGACCACCGACGATGTCCGCCCCATGGGCGTCCCGGACCGCGACAAGACAATCCAGCCATTCGGGAGCAGCGACCTCGTCATCATAGATGGCGGCGAGCACGGCGAGGTTGGGGTAGAGATTGAGGGCGGCCGCCCAACCGGCGTTACATGCATGGGCGAGCCCGCGGCTTCGAACGACGATAATGGCGGAATCCAACGCGTGCCGGACGAGGAAATCCTTCGCCGCTCGCGCCCCTGCCAGACCGTCCGCGTCGTTTTCGACGACGATGGTCGCCAAAGGTACGTCCGGCCGCTGCGAGACGATGGTTTTCAGCGTCTTGAGGAGGTGGTCCGGTCGGCGGAACGTCGGCACGACGATGACGAGTTCGATATCTGCCGCGTCTTCCAGCCTGGTCTGGAAATGGATGGAAACACCCTCGACGTTCGACGTCATCGTCAAAATCCGCGTACAGAGTTAGGCAATCACTGCAACAAAATCTTCCTGAAGAGATGAGCCGAAAACGGCTTTCAGATGAGAAGTTTACGCCGCGCGTGAGCACATTGCAAAAGCCGAATTGATGGCTTGGGGGTACCACTCAGCGCTGCCTGCGCCGGCGCAGCGGTGCCTCAGCGAATCTTGCGTGACAGGACGGGTCTTTCATCAATGCAAGGAAATGGGGTTGGCGGCCTGCCGGAAGCCGCGTCGGCGTCTTTAGGCTCTTGCATTTATGCGTTTGGAACAGCATAGGGCGCATGCAGGCAATCGCTTGAGGCCGCGTAATTTAAAGTGTGCCGCATTCAGGACCAGCCGGGAGACATGCCGTGACGACTGTGATTGATGGCAAGAACGTTGCCGCTTCGGTCATCGAAATCGTGAAATCCGCCACCAGGGCGCTGGAAAGCGAAACGGGCGTGCGGGCGGGACTCGCGGTGGTCATCGTCGGCGACGATCCGGCAAGCCACGCCTATGTGTCGGCGAAGAGCAAGATGGCTAAGGAGTGCGGCTTCCTGTCGGTCCAGCATACGCTGCCCGAAGAGACCTCGCAGGAGGAACTGGCCGCACTGGTCGCGGAGCTCAATGCCGACCCGTCCATCCACGGCATTCTCGTGCAACTGCCCCTACCGAAACATCTCCAGTCCGAACCGATCATCCAGTCGATCCAGCCGGAGAAGGATGTCGACGGGCTGCACGTCGTCAATGCCGGCAAGGTCGCGACCGGCGATCTCGAAGGCGGCCTCGTCTCCTGCACGCCGGCCGGCGCCATGGTCTTCGTGCGCCGCAACTACGGAGAGGATCTTTCCGGCCTCAATGCCGTCGTCATCGGTCGCTCAAACCTCTTCGGCAAGCCGATGTCGGCGTTGCTTCTCGCGGCGAACGCGACGGTCACGACGGCGCATTCTCGCACCAAGGACCTTGCCGGCGTCTGCCGCAACGCCGACATCCTTGTCGCCGCGGTCGGCCGTCCGGAGATGGTCAAGGCCGATTGGGTCAAGCCCGGTGCCATGGTCATCGATGTCGGGATCAATCGCGTCCCGGCGCCGGAGCGCGGCGAAGGCAAGACGAAGCTCGTTGGCGACGTCGCTTTCGAGGAATGCGCCAAGGTCGCAAGCGTGATTACGCCTGTGCCGGGGGGCGTCGGACCGATGACGATCGCCATGCTGATGGCGAACACGATCATCGCCGCCTGCCGCAAGGCCGGCCGCAAGCCGCCGAAGTTCTGAGAACACGGGGGGGCGCATTCGATCCCGCTTATCGGCCGGGTACCGGTCCCGTCGAGGCCCGCACGATCAGCTCGGCGCGCCAAAGCTCCTGCTCGGGATAGTCTCCGCGGTTGAGGATGCCGCCGATCAGCCGCTTGGCGATGCGCGCGCCTGCGGCCCTGAGCGAAGAGCGCGTCGTCGTCAGCGGCACGCTGAAGTTTTCTGGTTTCAGCATCGGCAGGACGTCGTCATGAGCGATGACGGAGATGTCGCTGCCGATTGCGAGACCTGCCTGGTTGATCGCGCGCACGGCCCCGAGCGCCAGCACCGTACTCGAGCAGAGAACCGCGGTCGGCGGATCCGGCCGCCCGAGGAAACGCCGCATGCTGCGATAACCGTATTCGTCCGTCATAGCCGAATGATGGACCAGCGCCTCGTCCAGTCGCAGCCCCTTTTCCTCGAGAGCGCGTACCACGCCCTTTTTCCGGCGGATGGAGAAGCTCAGATAGTCCGGCCCGTTGATGAGCGCGATCCGATGATGGCCGAGCTGGATGAGAAGCTTCGTCGCATCATAGAACGCGCCCGTATTGTCGATATCGAGAAACGGATAATCCCGCGGGCCGCCGATCGAGCGGCCGTGCACGACGAAGGGAATCGAGAGCGACTTCAATATGGCGATGCGGGGATCGTTCGCGCGCATGTAGGCAATAAAGACCGCATCGACATTGCCGCTCGCCGCCAGCCGCCGGAACGTCGCCTCCTCGTCGTCAGGCGCACTCGGGTTCAGCACGAAGTGGAAGTCGTGCTTCACTGCCTCCTCGGCGAGCCCGGCTAGGAATTCGCCGAAATGGATATCGGAATCGATGCCGGAAGCGATCGGCATGACGAGACCTATGGAATAGGCCTTGCCGGTCGCGAGCCGCTGCGCAGCGCGGTTGGGCCGATAGCCCGTCTCGCGTACCGCCTGCAAAACGCGCTTCCGCGTTTCGGCATTGACTTCCGGGTAGCCGTTGAGCGCCCGGCTGACGGTCGTCTGCGACAGGCCGAGCTGCTGCGCGAGCTGCTTGAGATTGACCGCCATGCTCATTATTCCTCCCAAAGCGCTTTGGGTATCCTTTTCATTTTTCCCGTTTCAGCAAGCGCCTTTTACGTCCTCTATCACTCGTGCTTGCCTGGAAAAAGCGAAAACCCGCGTTTGGCGCCGCAAAAATGCTACCGCAGAGCAAAAATGCGGCGCCTGGAGGCGTCAGAGGAAAGCTCTTGACTCTTCCCCCGCGGCAAGGGAGTGTTAGCGAGCTCAAAGCGCTTTGAATTTGCCTTTGAATTCGTGCCTGACGATCCACCCGCGACGCTACGTCCCGGGTTTTCTTTTGGGGAGGACTAGACGTGAAGAGATCATTGCTGTGGGGCGCTGCTGCGCTCGCATTGCTTGCGGGCAGCGCCGGCGCTGCCGACCTGAAGTTCAAGCCGGGCGAAGATTCCAAGTTCAACTGGGCGAGCTTCGAGGAGTTCAAGAAGGGCCATGATCTGAAGGGCCAGACGCTCACGATATTCGGGCCTTGGCGCGGCGAGGACGAAGCCCTGTTCAAGAGCGTTTATGCGTATTTCGCCGAGGCGACGGGGGTGGAGGTCAAGTACTCGTCCTCCGAGAACTACGAGCAGCAGATCGTCATCGACACGCAGGCAGGCAGCCCGCCGGATGTGGCGATTCTACCGCAGCCGGGTCTGATTGCCGACCTCGCCGCCAAGGGCCTTCTGACGCCGCTCGGCGACGAAACCAAGCAATGGCTCCTCGACAATTATGCCGCCGGTCAGTCCTGGGTGGACCTTTCCACCTATAACGGCAAGGACGGCCAGCCGGCGCTCTACGCCTTCCCCTACAAGATTGATGTGAAGTCGCTCGTCTGGTACGTGCCGGAAAACTTCGAGGATGCCGGCTACGAAGTCCCGAAGACTATGGAGGAATTGAAGGCGCTGACGGAGCAAATCGCCGAGGACGGCGAGAAGCCCTGGTGCATTGGGCTCGGCTCCGGTGGTGCAACGGGCTGGCCCGCGACCGACTGGGTCGAGGATCTGATGCTGCGCACGCAGCCCGCCGACGTCTATGACAAGTGGGTCAAGAATGAGATCCCGTTCACCGATCCGGCGATCACCGCGGCGCTCGATGAGTTCGGTTGGTTCGCGCGCAACGACAAGTTCGTCGACGGCGGCGCGGCGGCTGTCGCCTCGACCGATTTCCGCGACAGTCCCAAGGGCCTCTTCGCCTCTCCGCCGAAGTGCTACCTGCATCACCAGGCCTCGTTCATTCCGTCCTTCTTCCCAGAGGGAACGGTCGTCGGGGAAGATGCCGACTTCTTCTACATGCCGCCTTACGAGAGCAAGAAGGAGCTCGGCAATCCGGTGCTCGGCGCAGGCACGCTCGCGATGATCACAAAGGATACGCCGGCCGCGCGCGCCTTCATCGAGTTTCTGAAGACCCCGATCGCGCACGAGGTCTGGATGGCGCAGACCAGCTTCCTGACGCCCTACAAGAGCGTCAATGTCGACGTCTACGGCAACCCGCCGCTCAAGAAGCAGGGCGAGATCCTGCTGAGCGCCACGACCTTCCGTTTCGACGGCTCCGACCTGATGCCCGGCAAGATCGGTGCGGGCGCCTTCTGGACCGGCATGGTCGATTTCGTGGGCGGCAAGTCCTCCGCCGATGTGGCGGCCGGCGTGCAGAAAGCGTGGGACGCGATCAAGTAAAGCCAGTTGAGGCGGACGATGGGGCCATCGTCCGCCTGTTCCTCATTTCGGACGGCCTTCGGACATGCGGGCGGTCCCAACCAAAACGGTAGCAGCCGTCACACGAGGCGCCCGATGAGGCGTCTCCGAAGGCGTGAGAGGGGAGGAATGTGTCATGGAGCAATTGGTTGCTGCCATTCTCACGATGGTGGCCGGTGTTCTGGTCTGCGCGGCCTATTTCTGGGGCACGAATTTGATTCTCGACCGGATCTTCCCTTCCAAAGGGAAGTTCGGTGCCGTCGCGTCCCGCAATCTGCGTATCGCGAACAGCATCCGCCCCTGGCTGTTCCTTGCGCCGGCACTGCTGGCGCTGACGCTCTATCTCGTCTACCCCGTCGCCCAATCGGTCTGGCTGAGCCTGCACGACAGGGGCGGCCAGAACTTCGTCGGGATCAGCAACTATCAATGGATGGTCAACGACGGCGAATTCCGGCAGTCGATCTTCAACAACTTCCTCTGGCTCCTGGTGGTTCCGGCGCTCTCTACCTTCTTCGGGCTTATCATCGCTGCGCTGACTGATCGGATCTGGTGGGGCAACATTGCCAAGACGCTGATCTTCATGCCGATGGCGATCTCCTTCGTCGGCGCGGCCGTGATATGGAAATTCATTTACGACTATCGCGCCGCAGGTACGGAGCAGATCGGCCTTCTGAACGCGATCGTCGTCGCCTTCGGCGGTGAGCCGCAGGCCTGGATCACGCTGCCCTTCTGGAACAACTTCTTCCTGATGGCCATCCTCGTCTGGATCCAGACCGGCTTTGCCATGGTCATCCTTTCGGCGGCGCTGCGCGGCATCCCGGAGGAGACGATCGAGGCGGCGGTGATCGATGGCGCCAATGGCTGGCAGATCTTCTTCAAAATCATGGTGCCGCAGATCTGGGGCACGATCGCGGTCGTCTGGACCACCATCACCATCCTCGTTCTCAAGGTCTTCGATATTGTGCTGGCGATGACGAACGGTCAGTGGCAGAGCCAGGTGCTCGCCAACCTGATGTTCGATTGGATGTTCCGCGGCGGCGGCGATTTCGGTCGCGGCGCATCGATCGCCGTGGTCATCATGGTCCTCGTCATCCCGATCATGATCTGGAATATCCGCAATGCTGCCAAGGAAGCGGGGGGCCGCTGAAATGAATCCGTCCACCCGTTCGCCGCTCATGTGCGCGGTTCATCTGTCCGTCCTGCTTCTGGTCCTGCTCTGGACCATGCCGACGGCGGGCCTTTTGATTTCATCCCTGCGCGACAAGGATCAGCTCGCCGTGTCCGGCTGGTGGACGGCGCTTGCCACCTCCTCACGCAATGCGGTCGCACGCGCACCGTCGCCCGAAAGCCAGGTCGAGCGCGACGGCAAGTTCGTGATTTCCGGCAACGTGCTCGAAGGCCAGGGCGGCCAGATTTCCGCCTTCGGCTTTTCCAGCCGCGAGCCCGCCAAATTCAAACCTGGCGAGACGGCCGAGCTCAATGACGGCGAAAGGCTGACGGTACAGGCTGACGGCAGCTTCGAGATCGTCTCGGATCAGCGGATGGAGGGATCGCGCGGCCAGCGAATCTTCTTCACGGCCTCGACGCCGCCGCGCTTCACGCTCGACAACTACGCCGAGGTTCTGAGCGCGGCAGGCATCGGCAGGTCCTTCCTCAATTCGTTGACCGTTGCCGTCCCGTCCACGGTTATCCCTATCCTGATCGCCGCCTTCGCCGCCTATGCGCTTGCCTGGATGCCCTTTCCGGGGCGCGCACTGCTGCTCGCCGTCGTCGTCGGCCTGCTCGTAGTGCCTCTGCAAATGTCGCTTATTCCGCTGCTGCAGCTTTACAACGGGGTCGGCGCTTTCTTCGGCGTCCCGGCCAAGACCTATATGGGCATCTGGCTTGCCCATACCGGCTTCGGTCTGCCGCTGGCGATCTATCTGCTGCGCAACTACATGGCCGGGCTGCCGCGCGAGATCATGGAATCCGCGCGGGTGGATGGTGCCAGCGATTTCGAGATCTTCGTCAAGATCGTCCTGCCTCTGTCTTTCCCGGCGCTCGCCTCCTTTGCCATTTTCCAGTTCCTGTGGACCTGGAACGATCTTCTCGTCGCTCTGGTCTTCCTCGGCGCGGGCGACGACGAGTTGGTGCTGACCGGGCGGCTCGTCAACCTTCTCGGCTCGCGCGGCGGCAATTGGGAAATCCTCACCGCCTCCGCCTTCATTACCATCATCGTTCCGTTGATCGTCTTCTTCGCCCTGCAGCGCTATCTCGTTCGCGGCCTGCTGGCGGGATCGGTCAAGGGCGGCTGATCCCATTCACGACAAGGACCACCAGAACATATGAACACGACAGAAACGACGAGCTCTCTTCTGCGGCCCGACAAGGATTGGTGGCGCGGAGCGGTGATCTACCAGATCTATCCGCGTTCCTTTCAGGACACGAATGGCGACGGGATCGGCGATCTGAAGGGCATCACCGCCCGCCTGCCGCATGTCGCGTCGCTCGGCGCAGACGCGATCTGGATCTCGCCCTTTTTCACCTCGCCGATGAGGGACTTCGGTTACGACGTCTCGAACTACAAGGATGTCGATCCGATCTTCGGCACGCTTGAGGATTTCGACGCGCTGATCGCCGAGGCGCACCGGCTCGGCCTCCGCGTGATGATCGACCTCGTCCTGTCGCACACGTCGGACCAGCATCCCTGGTTCGTCGAAAGCCGCTCGAGCCGCAGCAACGCCAAGGCGGACTGGTATGTCTGGGCGGATTCGAAGCCCGACGGCACGCCGCCCAACAACTGGCTGTCGATCTTCGGCGGCTCTGCCTGGGCCTGGGACCCGACCCGACTGCAATATTACCTGCACAATTTCCTGACCTCGCAGCCGGACCTGAACCTGCACAACCCCGAGGTTCAGGAAGCACTCCTTGCCGTCGAACGATTCTGGCTGGAACGGGGCGTCGACGGTTTCCGCCTCGACACCATCAACTTCTATTTTCACGACAAGCAATTGCGCGACAATCCGGCGTTGGCGCCGGAGCGGCGCAATGCCTCGACGGCGCCGGCGGTCAACCCATACAACTACCAAGAACATATCTACGACAAGAACCGGCCGGAGAATCTGGAATTCCTGAAGCGCTTCCGGGCGGTAATGGACGAATTTCCCGCGATCGCCGCGGTCGGCGAGGTCGGCGATAGCCAACGCGGTCTTGAGATCGCCGGCGAATACACGTCCGGCGGCGACAAGGTGCATATGTGCTACGCCTTCGAGTTCCTGGCGCCGGATACGCTGACGCCCCATGGCGTCGCCGAGGTGCTGCTGGACTTTCAGAAGGCGGCGCCGGAGGGCTGGGCCTGCTGGGCTTTTTCGAACCACGACGTCGTCCGCCACGTCAGCCGCTGGGGTCACCGCATCGCCGATCACGATGCGCATGCCAAGCTGCTCGCAAGCCTCTTGATGTCCTTGCGTGGTTCCGTCTGCATCTATCAGGGCGAGGAACTGGCGCTGACCGAAGCGGAACTCGCCTACGAGGATCTTCGCGACCCTTACGGCATTCAGTTCTGGCCCGACTTCAAGGGGCGGGACGGCTGCCGCACGCCGATGGTATGGGAGAGCCTGCCGGATGGAGGCTTCAGCGACGCGAAGCCCTGGCTGCCGATTTCGGAGAGCCACCTGTCGCAGGCCGTCGCCGTGCAGGAGGGCGATCCGAAGTCGGTCCTGCAGCACTACCGCCGCTTCCTGCAGTTCAGGAAGGCGTATCCGGCTTTTGCCAAAGGCGAGATCGAGTTCGTCGAGACCAAGGGATCCGTGCTCGCCTTCCTGCGCAGCTTTGGCAACGAGAAACTCTTCTGCCTCTTCAACATGAGCGGTGAACCGGTCACGAAGGAATTGCCGCGCGCGCGGCTGGAAGTGCTCGAAGGCCACGGCTTCGTCTTTGAGATTATGGACAACGAGGTCAATCTACCGGCCTGGGGCGCGTTTTTCGCGCGCCTGGTCTGAGAAGCGAGGGGAGGGTGCAATGACGGGCCTGCTGCTAAAAGATATCCGCAAGTCCTACGGGGCGGTCGATGTCATTCACGGTATCAATCTCGATATCAAGCAGGGCGAATTCGTCGTCTTCGTCGGCCCGTCCGGCTGTGGCAAATCGACCTTGCTGCGGATGATCGCGGGTCTGGAGGAAATTACCGGCGGTGACATGTTCATCGACGGCGAGCGGGTCAACGACGTACCGCCGTCGAAGCGCGGCATTGCCATGGTGTTCCAGTCCTACGCGCTTTATCCGCACATGACGGTCTATGACAACATGGCCTTCGGCATGCGGATCGCGAGGGAATCGAAGGAGGAGATCGACCGTCGCGTCCGTGCGGCGGCGGAAATGCTCCAACTCACCCAATATCTGGATCGTCTGCCGAAGGCGCTCTCGGGTGGCCAGCGCCAGCGTGTGGCGATCGGGCGGGCGATCTGCCGTAATCCCAAGGTCTTCCTCTTCGACGAGCCTCTCTCCAATCTCGACGCCGCGCTGCGCGTCGCAACCCGCATCGAGATCGCCAAGCTCAGCGAGCGGATGTCCGATACGACGATGATCTATGTCACCCATGACCAGGTGGAGGCGATGACGCTCGCCGACCGGATCGTCGTCCTTTCCGCCGGCCATATCGAGCAGGTCGGTGCCCCGCTGGAACTCTACGAGCGACCAGCAAACCTCTTCGTCGCCCGCTTCATCGGCTCTCCGGCGATGAACGTCATTCCCGCAACGATCACGGCCGCCGGCGCGCAGACGACCGTGACGCTCGTGCGTGGAAAGTCCGTGACGCTCGACATTCCGACCGAGGCTTCCGAAAACGGCAGGAAGGCAAGTTTCGGGGTTCGGCCGGAAGACCTTGAGGTGACCGAGTCCGAGGATTTCCTGTTCGAGGGAACGGTTTCGATCGTCGAAGCGCTCGGTGAGGTCACGCTGCTCTATATAGAGGGACTCGTGGAGGGCGAGCCGATCATTGCAAAGATGCCGGGAATCCCGCGGGTCGGCCGCGGCGACAAGGTGCGCTTCACCGCCGACAAGGCGAAGCTTCACCTTTTCGATGCCGAAGGGCGCAGCTATCGGGCTTAGGCCTGCGACAACAGCGATTTACTCCTCTCCTCGGGTTTAACCCGAGGACCAGCCTTCTCGCCGCTTGCGGGGAGAAGGCGGCAGGCGGATGAGAGAGACCAGCGTTTTCGCGTGGATGCCTACTCACCCCCGCGTCGAACCAAACTCTCTGTTAAATATCATGGGTTAGCGTGATCGCAGAATGAAATGCGAAAGGCGAATTCATGCGCAGTGCAGCCCCCGTCATGTTCCGGCATTTTCTCAACAAGGAAGAGTCCTTCATGTACGATCGGGAAACGAATTTCCCGATGGAGGACACCCGGAACGACGCAAGGATCGAATTCACCGAGAAGGGGATCCAGCACCTGGCGTCGCGCCGCTGCGAGATCATCAAGCTCTCGAAAAGCAGCGCCGTGATCGGCATCCTGACGAAGTTTCACTTGCCGCAAACCTTCTATCTCGATATCCCGAGCGCCCGAATTCCCTTGATCGGCTGCCTCCTGAAGCGCGTGCACGCCAACAACGTCATCGAGGCGCGGTTCCTGCGGCTCCTGAGCGACCGCGACTTGAATCGCATCTTCGTCTACAGCACCCATCCGAACCACCGCAACCGCACGCTCGACATCTATCGCTGAACCGGGTGGTTGAAGGCCGCCGCTGACGGGCGATCTCGCCTTCCGTTCAGTGGAACAGCACGCTCGCGCCGCTGTCGGCCGGACCGGCGATCTGGCGGAACGGAGCGAAGAGTTCGCGACCCATGCCGAAATCATTGTCCGACAGATCGATATGCGCCGGTACGCGCGTCTTCAGAGCGATGTCTTCGACGAGCACCTCGATCGTGCCCTTGACTGCGTCGATGCGGATGATGTCACCCTCCTGAACGCGGGCGATGGGGCCGCCGTCCTTTGCTTCCGGCGTCACATGGATCGCCGCGGGCACCTTACCGGAAGCGCCGGACATGCGGCCGTCGGTGACGATCGCCACCTTCTGTCCGCGGTCCTGCAGAATGCCGAGAACCGTCGTCAGTTTGTGCAGTTCCGGCATGCCGTTGGCCTTCGGGCCCTGGAAGCGTACGACTGCGACGAAATCGCCCTCGAGCTTGCCCGCCTTGAAGGCGGCGTTGAGCTCGGCCTGATCGTTGAAGATCTTGGCCGGGGCCTCGATGACATGGCGTTCGGGCTTGACGGCCGAAATCTTGATGACCGCCTTGCCGAGATTGCCGGTCAGCATCTTGAGGCCGCCGGTATGCTGGAACGGCTGATCGACGGTCGCGAGCACCTTCGGATCACCGCTGGCCTCCGGCGCCGGTTCGCGCTTGACGCTGCCGTTCTCGCCGAGCTTCACGTCGATCGCATAGGCCGCGAGCCCCTGGCCGAAGACGGTGCGAACATCGTCGTGCAGCAGGCCTTTCTTCAAGAGCTGGCTGATCAGGAAGCCCATGCCGCCGGCGGCGTGGAAGTGGTTCACGTCTGCAAGCCCGTTCGGGTAGACACGCGCGAGCAGCGGCACAATGTCGGAGAGCTCCGAGATATCCTGCCAGGTGAGCACGATGCCGGCCGCCCGCGCCATGGCGACGAGGTGCATGGTGTGATTGGTCGAGCCGCCGGTCGCATGCAGGCCGACGACGCCGTTGACGATCGAGCGCTCGTCGATCATCTCGCCGGCGGGCGTGAATTCGTTGCCGAGCGCGGTGATCGCCAGCGCCCGTTTCGCCGCCTCCTTGGTCAGCGCGTCGCGGAGCGGCGTGCCCGGATTGATGAAGGAGGCGCCGGGCAGGTGGAAGCCCATGATTTCCATCAGCATCTGGTTGGAGTTGGCGGTGCCGTAGAACGTGCAGGTGCCGGGGCCGTGATAGGATTTGGACTCGGCTTCGAGCAATTCGTCACGGCCGACCTTGCCTTCGGCGAAGAGCTGCCGGACATGGGCCTTTTCGTCGTTCGGCAGGCCCGTGGTCATCGGCCCCGCCGGGATGAAGACCGCGGGCAAGTGACCGAAGGTCAGTGCCGCGATGGCGAGGCCGGGAACGATCTTGTCGCAGATGCCGAGATAGACCGCCGCATCGAACATGTTGTGCGAGAGCCCGATACCGGCCGCCATGGCGATGATATCGCGCGAGAACAGCGACAGTTCCATGCCGGGCTGCCCCTGAGTCACGCCGTCGCACATGGCCGGCACGCCGCCGGCGACCTGCGCCACGCCGCCCGCCTCACGCGCGGCTTCCCGGATCAGCGCTGGGTAGGTCTCGTAGGGCTGATGCGCCGAGAGCATGTCGTTATAGGAGGTGATGATGCCGAGGTTGGCGATGCGGTCGCCGGCGAGCGCCTCCTTCTCGGCGGGGGAACAGGCCGCAAATCCATGGGCGAGATTGCCGCAGCCGAGCACGGTCCGGTGCGGTCCGTTCGCCGCGGCGCCGCGGATGCGATCGAGATAGCGTTCGCGGTAGGGCTTCGAGCGCTCGACTATCCGGGCGGTAACGGCGGCAATACGGGAATCGGCGGACATGGCACATCCTCTTCCGGAGTCTCCGGACTCCTTTTTCAACCTGTCATTGGGTTACAGCGGCATGGCGTGCAAGTGACGCTGTAACGCCTTGAATTGCTGCACAATTTTACGCCGAATTCGAACTCGAATTAAGCCATTGTGCTACCGAGCGCCGCGCCTTCGCGCGGATCACTCCTCTGCTAGGGAGCGCGCTCCGCTTCCGGCGACCTGCCTCGAAGCGGCGGCACCCGTCGAGGCGCCTCAAGGCGCCCAGTATATCTGCAGCGGCGAGGCCGCGCGCCGGAGCATGGCGCGGATCGGCATCTCGAGCTCGTTGCCGGGCGCCTCCGCCCGAGCGAGCACCTCCCTCTTGCCGTTCCCTTCGATATGCAGCACCAGGTACCCTGCATCCTGCAGGCTCGAGAAGGTAAAGGTGAGGCGAGTTTCGCCCGCACCCTCCGCTTCCATGGTGATCACGCCGCGCGGCGTCGCGGGATCGAGCGCCTCCTCGAGGCGTGTCCCTCCGGGAAAGAACGAGGCGGTGTGCCCGTCCGTTCCCATCCCGAGCACCACGACATCGAAGGGTGCGCTGAAGTCTGCCGTCGCCTCGCTCGCAATCACGGCCGCCGCCTCAGCCGTCTCCGCGGCATGGTAGAGCGGCACGAAACCGGCCGCCGCCGCCTTGTTCTGCAGGAGATTAGCCGCGACGAGTCCATGGTTGGAGCGCTCGCTTTCCGGCGGTACGAAACGTTCGTCGACGAGGGTGACGGTCACCTTCGCCCAATCGAGCTCGCGTCGCGAGAGAGACTGGAAAAAGGCCTTCGGGGTGGAGCCCCCCGATACCGCGAGGCTCGCCATGCCTCTCGCCGCGATCGCGGCGGCGAGTCTTGCGCCAACGGCATCTGCAAGGGCCTCCGCCAGTGCGGCGCCGTTCTCGAATATGTGCATGGTTGCGCTCATGGATCGGCCTTAGATCGCATCGTTCCAGGTGCGGCCGTCGCGTTCGATGAGCGCGATCGCTTGGCTCGGCCCCCAGGTGCCGGCGGTGTAGCCCTGCACCTGCTGTCCTGCCGTTTCCCAGGCCTTGAGGATCGGGTCGATCCATTGCCAGGCGGCCTCCACTTCGTCGCGGCGCACGAACAGCGTCTGGTTGTTGCGGATGACGTCGAGCAGCAGCCGTTCATAGGCGTCGGCATTGCGTACGCCAAAGGCTTCGGCGAAGCTCATGTCCAGGGGCACGTTCCTGAGACGCATGCCGCCCGGTCCGGGGTCCTTGATCATCAGCGACTGCTTGACGCCCTCGTTCGGCTGCAGGCGGATCATCAGCTGGTTGGCTGAAATACGGCCGGCGCTCTGGTCGAAGATCGAGTGCGGGATCTGCTTGAAGGTGATGACGATCTCCGACATGCGGCCCGCCATGCGCTTGCCGGTGCGCAGATAAAACGGCACGCCCGCCCAACGCCAGTTGCTGATTTCCGCTTTGAGTGCGACGAAGGTTTCCGTGTTGGAAACGCCACCCTCGAGTTCCTCCAGGTAGCCCTTGACCGGCCCGCCGGCGGACGCACCGGCGCGATACTGGCCACGGACCGTCACCTGCTCGACATTGGCGGCGGTGATCGGCTTCAGCGCACGAAGGACCTTGAGCTTCTCGTCGCGCACCGCTTCCGCGTCCATCGATGTCGGCGCCTCCATGGCGACGAAGCAGACGAGCTGGAGGATGTGGTTCTGCACCATGTCGCGCAGCGCACCGGCCTTGTCGTAATAGCCGGCGCGGTTCTCCAGCCCGACGGCCTCCGAAACGGTGATCTGCACGTGATCGATATGGGCGGAATTCCAGAGCGGCTCATAGAGCGCATTGGCGAAGCGCAGCGCCATCAGGTTCTGCACCGTCTCTTTGCCGAGATAATGATCGATGCGGAAGATCTGCTCTTCGCGGAACACCTTGCCGATCGTGTCGTTGAGTTCTGTCGCCGAGGCGAGGTCACGGCCGATCGGCTTCTCGACGACGATGCGGGTATTCTTGGTGATCAGCTTGTGGTCGCGGATTTTTTCCGAAATGTCGCCGAAGATCGCTGGTCCGACGGCGAGATAGAAGGCGCGGATGCGATCCTTGCCTTCCTCCAGAATCTTCTTCAGATCATCCCAGCCCTGCTCGGATTTGGCGTCGACAGAGACATAGTAAAGCCTCGAAGTGAACTTCTCGACTTCCATCTCGTTGAACTCGCCCGGCTTCAGATGCTCCCTTAGGGCATCGGTCGCGAACTTGCGATAGTCGTCATGTGTGAGGCTCGCGCGCGAGGCGCCGATAATCCGCGTCGGTTCCGAGAACTGACCTTCCATCTGCCGGTGGTAAAGCGCCGGCAGCAGCTTGCGCTCCGCAAGATCGCCGGTGCCCCCGAACACGACGTAGTCAAACGGTTCGACGGGAATGATCTGGCTGCTCATGGGATGTCTCGATCTCGTTGAGGTCTGGGCAGGTATAATCTAATCGATTTAAAAACGCTAGGGTGCGACGCAACAAAATAGCGCCACGCAGCATTTTCTCGATCGTGAGATTTTGGGGGTGAATTCACCCAAAATCAAAAAAGGCCCCTTCCAAAGGGTTGCCGGAGGGAAAGCCGGGCGAGCGCTTTCCCGCCGCGCTAGAACCGGTCGCGTAGTGCATACCAGCTCAGCGCGAGGAACAGAAGTGCCGAGCGAAACCGCGTTCCCCCTGGAAAGGCTGGTATGTTCAGGTCCTTGAGAAGGTCGAGCTCGGTCGTTTTGCCAAGCGCGACGTCGGCATAGAGCTTGCCGCAATAATTGGACAGCATGACGCCGTGGCCGGAATAGCCGCCGATCGTGGTGACGCCCGGCATGACTTCGCGGTAGAACGGCTGACGCGGCAGAGTGATGCCGACCGATCCGCCCCAGGCATGGGTGATTTCGATATTGGCGAGCGCCGGATAGATTTCGCTGATCTGCCGACGGATGTGGGCGGAAATGTCGCGCGGATTATCGGCCGTATAGGCTTCGCGGCCGCCGAAAAGCAGCCGTCCGTCCCTCGATTTGCGGAAATACCGGACGACGAAGCGCGAATCATCGACCGATTCACCGCCGGGCAAGACTTCCGGATGGTCGCGCAGCATCGTTGTCGCGCCGATGAAGGAGCGGATCGGCATGACGTGGCTCGCCGTCATCGGTTCCAAGTTGCCGATATAGGCGTTGCAGGCGATCAGCGCACGATCGGCCGTGACGACCCCGCGGTTCGTCTCGATGACGACGGCGCCCCCTTTCTTTTCGATCTTGAGGGCCTTCGTCTGCTCGTAGAGATTGGCGCCGGCGAGGGCCGCCTGATTGGCGAGCCCGACGAGCAGCTTCAACGGGTGGATATGGCCCGTTCCGGTGTCACGGATGCCGAAGTGGTAGTGGCTCGAGCCGAGCCGGCTCACCGTCTCCTCGCGATCCATGAAGGAAAGATGCGGATAGCCGAAGCGCTCCGTCATCGCCTCCACGTGGTTGCGGTAATCCCTTTCGAGGCTCTTCTTGTGGCTGACCGAGAGCTGGCCGGGCATGAATTCGATATCGATCGCGTGCTCCCGGGCGAAGTCTAGCACGTAGCGCTTGGCGTTTTCCGCCATGTCGAAGAGCGGTCGCGCCCGCTCGTGGCCGAGCAACTCCTCCATGTCCTCTGCCCAGGCGCGCTGGCCGGTGCCGAATTGCCCGCCATTGCGCCCCGAGGCGCCGTCGCCGAAGCGGCAGGCATCGATCAGGGTGACGTCGGTGCCGTTCTTCGCGAGATTGTAGGCGGCCTGAAGCCCGGTATAGCCGCCACCGACAATGGCGACGTCGGCCTTGCGCGAGCCGGGCAGGGCCGGATAAGCCGGCCGGTCGGGCACGGTTGCCTCATACCAGGAGATTCCGGGCGAGATCGGGCTTTGCCAGGCCATCGGAACGCGTCTCGTCTCAGACATTCAGAAGCAGGAATTCGCGTTCCCACGGGCTGATGACCTGCATGAAGGTCTCGAACTCGCCGCGCTTCACGCCGGCATAGATGGCGATGAATTCGGCGCTGAAGACGTCGGCGAGGGAGGGCGCCGATTCGAGCAGGGAAACGGCCTCGAGCAGGCCACGCGGCAGTTCAATCTCACCCTCGTTGGCCGTGTGCTCGGTCGGCGGACTTGCGTGCAGGCCCTCGACGATCCCGAGATAGCCGCAGCCCAGCGAGGCGGCGAGCGCGAGATACGGATTGGCGTCGGAGCTCGGCAGACGGTTCTCGATGCGCCGGGCGCCCGGATCGGAGACCGGGATGCGGAATGCCGTCGTCCGGTTGTCGTAGCCCCAGGCGGTGTTGACCGGTGCCGACATGTCCGGGGTCAGGCGGCGGTAGGAATTCACGTAGGGCGCCATCATCGACAAGGTCTTCGGCACGTAATGCTGCATGCCGCCAACGAAGGAGAAAAACTCCTTGGATGGCGATCCGTCCGGATTGGAGAAGATGTTGCGGCCGGTGTTGATGTCGACAACCGACTGGTGAATATGCATGGCGGACCCCGGCTGACCCTGCATCGGCTTGGCCATGAAGGTTGCATAGATGCCGTGCTTCAGCGCCGCCTCGCGGATCGTGCGCTTGAACAGGAACACCTGGTCGGCAAGCTCGATCGGATCGCCATGCCGCAAGTTGATTTCAAGCTGTGCCGGCCCCTCTTCGTGGATCAGCGTATCGATTTCGAGGCCCTGTTTTTCCGAGAAATGATAGATGTCGTCGATCAGCTCGTCGAACTCGTTGATGCCGGCGATGGAATAGCCTTGGCCGCCGAGGATCGAGCGACCGGAGCGGCCCTTCGGCGGGCGCAGCGGATAGTCAGGATCGTCATTCTGGGCGACCAGATAGAATTCGATCTCGGGGGCGACGACGGGCTTCCAGCCCTTCTGGCGGTAAAGCTCGACGACGCGCTTCAACACGTTGCGCGGGGTATAGCTGATCTTTTCGCCCTGGGAGCCGACGATGTCGCAAATCACCTGCGCCGTCGGATCGGTTTCCCACGGGACGATGGAAAGAGTTGAAAGGTCCGGCACCAGCTTGATGTCGCTGTCGCGGGAATCGTAGCGGAACTGGCCGGTCTCCTCGGGGTATTCCCCGGAAATCGTGTGGCGGTAGATCGCCGAAGGCAAGGCGAGCGAAGTGTTGGAGGTGAATTTCGAGGTTGGCATCATCTTGCCGCGCGGCACGCCGGCAAGGTCCGGAGTGATGCACTCGATGTCCTCGATGCCGCGGATCTTGAGCCAGTCGACCGCCTCGTTCCAGGTCTTGACGCCGCGGGCGGAATGCAAGCCGATGGGTATTTTCGAACTCTTGCTGACCTTTGCTGTCTGCTGGGCAACACTTCTCTTGGAAGACATAAATCACCGGGTTTGGCTTCGGATAGCGCATCATAACCGCAGTTTGACAATTGGCTAGGCTTCTTCGCAATTGACTTTTGAGCGCTTGCCGGAAAGGAAGGCGCGTTCGGCAAGAGGGATTTCCGTGGCGGAAAAACAGGACGTGGTGATTATCGGCGCGGGCGCCGCCGGCATGATGTGCGCCATCGAGGCTGGCAAGCGCGGGCGCCGCGTCGTCCTCCTCGACCACGCCAAGGCGCCCGGCGAGAAGATCCGCATTTCGGGCGGCGGTCGCTGCAATTTCACCAATGTCCATGCGGGGCCGAAGAATTTCCTGTCCGACAATCCGCATTTCTGCAAATCGGCGCTCGCGCGCTATCGCCCTCAGGATTTCGTGGCGCTTGTCGAGCGCCACGGTATCGCCTGGCATGAGAAGACGCTCGGTCAGCTTTTCTGCGATCACTCCGCCAAGGACATCATCCGCATGCTCGTCGCCGAAATGGAGGAGGCGGGGGCGGAACTGAGGCTCGAGACGGTGATCTCGGGCGTCGAGAGGACCGCATCGGGCTTCCGCGTCGCGACGAGCGCCGGGACGATCGATGCCGCATCCCTCGTAGTGGCGAGCGGCGGCAAGTCGATCCCGAAAATGGGGGCGACCGGCCTTGCCTACCGGATCGCGGAAGAGGTCGGATTACCGGTCGTGGAAACGCGGCCGGCACTGGTGCCGCTGACGCTCGATCAGGCGCAGCTTGCGAAACTCGCAGTGCTGGCCGGCGTCGCCGCCGACGCCGAAGTCCGCTTCGGCAAGGCTGCGTTCCGCGAAGCGGTACTCATCACGCACCGGGGCTTGAGCGGGCCGGCGATCCTGCAGATTTCCTCCTATTGGCGCGAGGGGGCGGAGATCCTGCTACGATTGATGCCGGACATCGACATCGCCGCCCTTCTCAAGGGAATGCGCCGGACGAACGGCCGCCAGGCGGTGCAGACGGCGCTCGCCGACATCCTGCCGCGACGGCTTGCGCACTTCTTCGTCGAGGAGGCGAAGCTGACGGGACGGATGCTCGCCGACCTTTCCGACAAGGTCATCGACACCTTGTCGAGCTCCATCCAGGCCTGGACGCTGAAACCGGCGGGATCCGAGGGATACCGGACAGCCGAGGTGACGCTCGGCGGCGTCGATACGTGCGCGATCGACTCTCGGACGATGCGGGCCAGGAATATTCCCGGCCTCTATTTCATCGGTGAATGCCTCGACGTCACCGGCTGGCTCGGCGGCTATAATTTCCAATGGGCCTGGGCGTCCGGTTTCGCCGCCGGTCAAGACGTGTAACCATCCGGCAAAAATGGTGATTTGCATCTTCAGCCCTTGTTAAGGGAAATAATTGAACCTGCTCTTTATGGCAGCGTGAACGGCGAGGACTGACGAAACGTCAACGAATGGAAACCAGATCGTCTCCATTTCATGGACTTTCTTCAGCCGCAGGATGGATGCACCATGAAGCGCATGGGCAAAGGCGGAGGGTCTTTGCCGGCTACTGCATGCTTCCTTAAGTCGTAGCCGATTTAAGGAAAAAAACATGCAGCAACTCAAAGTGCTGCAGCGACCTTGGCGCGTTTGATGAGACGCGCGGCGCTGTAGTGGACAAGGACAGGAGCCATGAACAAGCAACGTCGCCGTCCCCGCGCCATCGCCATCGCCCGCTCCGACAAGGGCCGCTCGCAATACGAACTGCTTGCGTATGGTGCGACCCTCGTCCTCTTCGCCGTCACGGCCTTCGCCCTCTTCCCCTCTCTCTGAGAGGCGCGGCGGCGCTTGAGCGGCATGGCACCGCCATGCACAGCTCCACGACTGAAGTCGTCCTTTGGCGCAAAAGTCCGCTTATGGAATTCTTAAATCTTTGAAATGAATATCATCAAGTTGAGTCCCGTCAGGGCCTCGCCGCCCTAAACCGCGGCGTGGTCCCGCAATGATTGCCGGGGGACTGGCGGTGTGCGCCGCATGACCTTTCGAAAAGACATCAGCCTGTTTGCGCATCGGGTGTACCCGAGCGTCCGGCCTCGGGGGCATTGTCCTGAGGTGAAGCGGACGCTTCGAGCCACCGGGGGAGGCGAAACGCGCGCTGTGAGCCAAGGTGTTTTCCATGTTCATTGACAGGATTCTTGCCCGCTTCAAGATTCAGACGAAGGTTCTCTTCTTCATCCTGCCGTTCGTCGTCAGCATTTCGGCGGTCGGCATTACCGGTCTCTATGCCTCCGGTCTGCTTCAGGGTCGCATGGAAATCTCGAATAGCGTCCTGCAGACGCTGAGCGGCTTCAAGGACGTCTATGCCGGGATGAACAATTTCCTGCACAAGACCACCGAAGAAAGCCGTAACGCGGTCCTGACTACGATCGCCGCGCAAAAGGACGTGCTGGCCGAGACGGCGGCGCAGGTTGCGGGCCGCAGCGGGGAAGACGAGCTCACCGCCGCTATCGCCGCGACGAACGACATCGAGGCACGCATAGACGGTCTCTGGACGCTGCACGAGGGCGAGCAGAAGCTCCGGGCGGAAACCAAGACGAATCTGGAGCGCCTTGCGGCCGAACAGATCAAGATCAATGACGAGGCGAACCGGCTGCAATATGCCGTACGCAAGGACGAGAACGCGGCCAAGACGATGCTGCGCAACGCCGAAAAGCTGATGCGCGCCAGCCGCTTCTATACGGAATTCGCGACCGAGGTGAGCAAGGTCGCAACGGTCGAGGAGAAGCTGAAGGTCGCGCAGGACCGCTTTCCGCTGATCGGCCGCACGCAGCGCGACATCTTCGTTCTGCTGCCGAAGGGCGAAAAGTCTCTCGCCGAGACGGTCAATTCCGCCGCTGGTGCGATCGGTGCACTTATCAGGGCACCCGCCGGCCCCGAAACGCTCGTCGGCCTTTCGAAATATGTCGATCGTTTCCGCACCGCGAGCTTCCGGCTGGAGGCCGCCTCCGTCAGCAAGATGCGCGAGGCGACGCAGATCTTCAGCGAGCTCGACGGCAAGATAGCCGGCACCGAATCGGTGCTGACCGCAACGCGCAGGCTCTCGGTGTCGATCACCGATATCCAGATCGCCGCCGCCGCATTTCTCGGAACAACGACCGAGGAAAATCGCCAGAAGCTTCTCGACAAGTTCCTCGCCGTTCAGGCCAATATGACCACTCTACGCGGCATCGCGAAGGACATGAGCTTCTTTGATGCCACAGCGGACGCGGTTCTGCCGATTATCAATGCGATGAAGAAGGATGGGGTCGCGCTCGTCGAGATCACCGTCAAGCGGACCGCCGAATTCGAAGCGGCAGGCGCCTCGATCAACGAGATATGGAGCGATCTGACCGGCTTTGCGGAGCAGCAGAAGGTCGCCGCCGGTACGGAGCGCGAGGAAGCCAACCAGATTTCCGTGGCCGCGACCATCGCCGGCGTCGTGATCGCGCTTCTTGCCGGCATCGCGCTGACGATCACGCTCAAAAAGCCGATCGGTCAGATCACCTCGGCCATGCGGCGGCTCGCCGACGGCGTGCTCGATACCTCGATCGACGGCGGCACACGCCGCGACGAGATCGGCGACATGGCGCGCGCCCTCGGCGTGTTCAAGGAAAATGCGCTTTCCAAGGTGCGCATAGAGGCGGAAAGCGCGGAGGAGCGCGCCCGTGCCGAGGCGGATCGTAGCCGCAACGATGCGGAGAAGCGTGAACTCGACAGACAGATCGACCTGGCCGTGAGCGAACTCGCCGCCGGTCTCGGGCGGCTGGCACAAGGCGACCTGTCGCGGCAGATCGAGGTTCCGTTCCACGGCCGGCTCGAACAGTTGCGGATGGATTTCAACGGGTCGCTCATCCGCCTGCAGGATACGCTGGCGCAGATCCGCGCGAACGCCCAGTCGATCCAGCAGAGCGGCGCCAACATGCATCATTCCGCCGACGCCCTGTCGAAGCGCACCGAGGCGCAGGCTGCTTCGCTCGAGCAGACGGCGGCCGCCGTCGATGAGATCACCGTAACCGTGCGCTCCTCGGCCGAGCGGGCGCATGAGGCGAACCAGGCCGTGTCGCAGACCAAGAGGAGCGCCGACAGTTCGGCGACCGTGGTCACCAACGCGATCGCCGCAATGGGACGCATCGAGGAGGCCTCGCGCCAGATCGAGCAGATCATCGAGGTGATCGACGACATCGCCTTCCAGACCAACCTGCTCGCGCTCAATGCCGGCATCGAGGCGGCGCGCGCGGGCGAGGCGGGCAAGGGCTTCGCGGTCGTCGCGCAGGAGGTGCGCGAACTGGCGCAACGCTCGGCCGAAGCGGCACGCGAGATCAAGGTCCTCATCAACAAGTCGACGGAAGAGGTCAGCTCCGGCTCGCATCTCGTCAAGGAAACCGGCGCGGTGCTCGCCTCGATCAGCGCCGAGATCGTCACCGTCAGCCAGCATGTCGAGATGATTGCGACCGCAAGCCGGGACCAGGCGACCGCGCTCCACGAAGTCAACGGTTCCGTCAATCAGATGGACCAGATGACCCAGCAAAATGCGTCCATGGTGGAGGAGGCGACTGCCACCAGCCGCGCGCTCGCCAACCAGGCAGACACGCTGATGATGCTCGTTGAGCAGTTCCGGCTGGAGCCGGACACCGGGGCCGGCCAGGTTTACCAGGCGGCGTAGCGGCCCGACTGTCGCCTCAACCCTTCTACAGCGCCGCGCGTCCAATCGGACGCGCAAAGGTCGCTGTAGCACTTTGAGTTGCTGCATGATTTTGTCCTTAAATCGATTCCGATTTAAGGAATCATGCACTAAGCCGCGCATCGAGGTGTGCGCGGCTTAGTCATTTGCCGCTGCCCACGCAGGAAACGCTCCAGGCTCCGGTGCGATCCCCGGGGGTTTCCTCCGTTCGCCGTTTGCTGAAAAGCGCGGCAAGCAGCCTTTTCGCGAAGGTCCTCGTGCGGCCCGGCCGGCGCGGCTCGAACTGCTCGTCCCAGCGGCGATTTCTCGAGGCCATATCGAACAGCAATGCCATTGCCATCATATCCATGGTGATGCTCCTTTTGTTTTCGGGCATCTCCTCTTTTATGCATTCGGAATTGTTTTACATACAGCCGGTTTCCCCTTATGTTTTTCACTCATGAAAAATGTGGACTGGGATATCTACCGCTGTTTCATAACCGTTGCGCGCACCGGCGGGCTCACCGGAGCGGCGCAGGCGACGGGGCTTAGCCCGGCCACGATCGGCCGCCGCATGCTGGAACTGGAAGAGCGCACCGGCCGCGTACTGTTCGTCCGCAGCCAGACCGGTTATACGCTGACTGGCGATGGCCGCTTCCTGTTCGAGCAATTGCAGGAGATGGAGGCCTCGGCCCGCAAGGTCGAGAGCTGGCAGCAGGAAGGCGAGGGGACCACGATCGTGCGCATCGCCGCCGGTACCTGGATTTCCTGGCTGATCGCCGAGAACTTCCCCGCGATCTGCACGGAGCGGGATGCATTCGGCATCTCGCTGTCGATCGGCGAAGTGCGGGCGAACCTTGCCTATCGCGAGAGCGACATCGGCATTCGCGCCTTCGAACCGGAAGAGACATATCTCGCCTCGCGGCCCGTCGGCGAGCTCGCCTATGCCGCCTACCGCCAAAAGAACGCGAGCGGCGGATCGGAACGCTGGGTCGCGGTCTCCGAGGATCAGGCGATATCCGCCTATCTGCGCTGGCCGCACGAGCACGCGTCGGGGCGGATCGTCGCGACCGTCACACGCCCCCGATCGCTGCTCGATCTTGCGCGGGCGGGCGCAGGTTCGGCGGTCCTGCCGTGTTTCGTCGGCGATCTCGATCCGATGCTCGAGCGCGTAAGCGACGAAATCGAGCCGCTCGGCCACCGCCAATGGATCGTCATGAATAACGAGGACCGTCACCGGCGCGATATCCGCACCGTTGTCGACCGGATGACGCGTCTCTTGCGCAGCCATGCGGATCTCTTTGCCGGCAAGCGCCCGCGGCGGAATTCTGCGTAGGCTCTGAACGCAGATGGCCGACGCTGACGCCGGCCGATCTCATCTCATCTCATCTCATCTCATCTTACATGTTCTCAGCGTCGCTGGCGCGGGCTGCTGGCCCGGACCGCGCGGATCGGCCTTCGCTGGCGGAATTCGTACCAGCTCGCGACGAAGAGCGTGAGCATAGCCGTTGTCCAGGCCAAAGGGACCATCACTTCCGCCCCTGGGTGACGATGACCGGGATCAGCAGATCGCCCCAGTTGCCGTCGCCGCCGTGGTGGCGCGCCGAGCGCACCAGTTCGACGGAAACGCCGGCATCGACGGCCTTCATGACCGCCTGGTTGAGGCGATGCAGGTCGTTGGCGACCATGCGGATCGCCGCCTGCTGTTCCGGTGTCATGGCCGACGATTGTTCTTCGGCCCGTTCCTTGACGCGTGTCTGTACTGTCATCGGAAAGCTCCTTCCAAGTGTTAGAATCGGAGGCGGGACGAACCAATTCTTCTCCCGCTTTGTTCGTTGCTACCGGGGCGCACGGCGGGGCAGGGATGCCGCGCCCCGGTTCTTTCATTCTGCCGCCGGCTTGAACTGATCGTGCTCGGTCGACTCCTTCATGGCGGTGGTCGACGACTGGCCGCCGGTGATCGCCATCGACACCGCGTCGAAATAGCCGGTGCCCACTTCGCGCTGGTGCTTGGTCGCGGTGTAGCCGTTGACCTCGGCCGCGAATTCCGCTTCCTGCAGCTCCGAATAGGCAGCCATCTGCCGCGCCTTGTAGCCGCGTGCCAGCTCGAACATGCCGTAGTTCAACTGATGGAAGCCTGCGAGCGTGATGAACTGGAACTTGTAGCCCATGGCGCCGAGCTCACGTTGGAACTTGGCGATCGTCGCGTCGTCGAGGTTCTTCTTCCAGTTGAATGAAGGCGAGCAATTATAGGCGAGCAGCTTGCCCGGATGCGCCTTGTGCACGCCCTCGGCGAATTTACGCGCCTGCTCCAGATCCGGCTTCGAGGTCTCGCACCAGATAAGGTCGCAATGGGGCGCATAGGCGATGGCGCGGGCGATGCAGGGTTCGAGCCCGTTCTTCACCTGGTAGAAGCCCTCCACCGTGCGGCCGGCATCGTGGTCCACGAAAGGCCGGTCGCGCTCGTCGATATCCGAGGTCAAGAGCTTCGCGGCTTCCGCATCGGTGCGGGCAATCACCAGTGTCGGTACACCCATGACATCGGCGGCAAGCCGCGCGGCATTCAGGTTGCGGATATGCGCCGCGGTCGGGATCAGCACCTTGCCGCCGAGATGGCCGCACTTCTTTTCAGAAGCGAGCTGGTCTTCGTAGTGGACGCCCGCGGCACCCGCCTCGATGAAGGCCTTCATGATTTCGAAGGCATTGAGCGGACCGCCGAAGCCCGCTTCGGCGTCGGCGACGATCGGTGCAAACCACGTCTCGACGGAGAGGCCCTTGCCTTCCGCGGTCTCGATCTGATCGGCGCGCTGCAAGGTTCGGTTGATCCGCTTTGCGAGTTCCGGTGCCGCGTTGGCCGGATAGAGCGACTGATCCGGATACATGGCGGAGGCCGTGTTCGCATCGGCCGCGACCTGCCAGCCGGAGAGATAGATCGCCTTCAGGCCGGCGCGGACCATCTGCATCGCCTGATTGCCCGAAAGCGCCCCAAGCGCGTTGACGAAATCTTCCTCGTGAATGAGCTTCCAGAGGCGGTTCGCGCCCATTTCGGCAAGGGAATAACGGATCTCGACCGAGCCCCTGAGCCGCTTCACGTCCTCGGCGGAATAGGGCCGCTCGACGCCGTCGAAACGGCCTTCCGGTGCGCTCGGAACGAGCTTGTAAAAATCAGTCATTCTTGCCTCCTCGTGAAACGCGACTGGTTCTTCGACCTTCGTCTTACGGCGTGCTTCGGCCGCAAGTTCATGTGACATTTTTTACATTGCAGCGCAGAACAGCACCACAGAAAATCGCTGTTTCCGCCAAATCAAAAGGGTTATCTTGTCTTGTGTTTGACAGCGCGGAGAAGTAAAGATGTAAAAGATGTCAAAGACGCTCGCGCGACAAGTTTGTAAAGGGACTTACAAAAATGGCCGAGAACAAGATCTTTGCCGGGCCGCGCGTCAGGCGAATCCGCAACGGCCTGCAACTGACGCAGACGGCGATGGCCGAGGCGCTCGGCATCTCGCCCTCCTATCTCAACCTGATCGAGCGCAACCAGCGGCCATTGACGGTGCAGCTGCTCCTGAAACTCGCTTCCGTCTACAAGGTCGACCTCGACGAACTGCAGGGCGAGGCGGGCGGCGGTCTCGCGCGGCTACGCGAGGTCTTCGCCGATCCGCTGCTTGCCGGAGAGCTGCCGGGGGATCAGGAGCTGATCGAGGTCGCCGAAGCGGCGCCCAATGTCGCGGGGGGCATCGTCAAGCTCTATCGCGCCTATCGCGAGCAGGCGTCGCGCCTGAAGGATCTTGCGGATCTGCTGGCGGGCGAGGGGCACATGGCGGCGCTTTCCGATACGCGATTGCCGATCGACGAAGTGCGTGAGGCCTTCGAGGCGCGGCCCAATCACTTCGCCCGGATCGAGGAGGCGATGGAGGCATTCCACGCCAGTCTGGCGCCCGGCGATGACCTTGCGGGGGCGCTGAAAGTCTGGCTCAAGAAGGAGCACGGCCTTGTCGTCCGGACGCTGCCGGTGCACGTGATGCCGAACTTGCGCCGTCGCTTCGACCGACATTCGATGCGCCTCTTCATCTCGGAGCGCCTGTCGCCTTTCGACCAGATGCGCGAGATCGCCATGGAAGTGGCTTCGATCGCCTGCAACGAGGCGATTACGGCCGAGCTCGAGCAGTTGCGTTTTTCCACCGCCGAAGCGCGACGCATCGCCCGTTTCGAGCTTGCGCGCTATGCCGCCCATGCGCTGATGATGCCCTATGCGGCGTTTCTCGCGGCCGCGCAGCGCGCGAGATACGATGTCGATCTCCTGAGGGCGCGCTTCCAGGTGTCGTTCGAACAGGCCGCCATTCGCCTGACGATGTTGCAGCGTCCCGGTGCCGTCGGGATTCCGTTCTTCCTGATGGAGATCGACAGTGCCGGCAACCGGCTGCGTCGGGCCGGGGCGCAGGGCTTTCCTCATGCCCGCTTCGGCGGCGCCTGTCCGAAGCTCAACGTCCATGCCGCCTTCGCGGTCCCCGGCCAGGTTCTCGTCGACCGCGTCGAAACGCCGGATGGCGGCGCCTTCCTCGTCGTCGCCCGGACGGTCGATGGCCCACAGGCGGGTTTCGAGGAGCGGGTCAGGCGAACCGCGCTGATGATCGGCTGTGATGCCGGTTTCGCGGACGATACGATCTATGGAGCCGCGCGGATGCCGGCGATTGCCGTCGGTCCCGCTTGCCGCCTCTGCGAGCGCCAGGGCTGTCTGGCGCGCGCCGAGCCGCCCGTCACCCGTCCCCTCGGCCTCGATGAGATGGCGACGGGTTTGAGTGTATTCGACTTCCAGTAGCCGGCTGACCGCTCGTGCGCGAGTACGGCCGGGCGGGAGCCCGGTCCGATAAGTGTCCGTTTTTACTTGCGCTTGGTAAAACACATCCGATCCGGGACGGTGCTTTGCTCCGAGCGCGAAAGCGCTTGAGGTTAGCGAGAAACATGCCTAACTTCGGCTTGGCAACGATCAACAGACAGGGCGCCACTGCGGGAACAGCGGCCCGTCTCGAACCGATAAAAAGAGGGGAGTTGTATGTCCAAACTCATCGTCGCAACCTTGGCAGCCGCACTGCTGGCGGGAGCGGCCACGCTCGCTTCCGCCCAGGAGCGGGTCGTCAACGTCTACAACTGGTCCGACTATATCGACGACAGCATCCTCGAGGACTTCACCAAGGAGACCGGCATCAAGGTTGTCTATGACGTCTTCGATTCGAACGAGATTCTCGAAACCAAGCTGCTTGCCGGCGGCTCCGGTTACGATGTCGTGGTTCCGACCGCATACTTCTTGCAGCGTCAGATCGCGGCGGGCGTGTTCCAGAAACTCGACAAATCGAAGTTGCCGAACCTGAAGAACATGTGGGACGTGATCATGGACCGCACGGCCCAGTATGACCCGGGCAACGAATATGCCGTCGACTATATGTGGGGCACCACTGGCATCGGCTACAATGTCGAAAAGATGAAGGAAATTCTCGGCACGGACGAGAAGCCGAACTGGGACGTCGTCTTCAATCCCGAGATCGCTGCGAAATTCAAGGATTGCGGCATTCATCTCCTCGACTCGCCGACGGACATCATGCCCTCGGCGCTCGCCTATCTAGGGCTCAATCCCGACAGCCACGAGCAGGCCGATCTCGAAAAGGCCGCCGACCTGCTGATGAAGGTCAGGCCCAATATCCGCAAGTTCCACTCGTCCGAATATATCAATGCGCTGGCCAACGGCGACATCTGCCTGGCGGTTGGATTCTCCGGCGATATCTTCCAGGCGCGCGACCGGGCGGCGGAGGCGAAGGCCGGCGTGACGGTCGACTATTCGATCCCCGCGCAAGGAGCGCAGATGTGGTTCGACATGCTGGCGATTCCGGCCGATGCGCCGCATGTTGCCGAGGCGCACGAGTTTATCAACTACATGATGAAGCCCGAGGTCATTGCCAAGGCCTCGAACTATGTCTTCTACGCCAACGGCAATAAAGCTTCCCAGCAGTTCCTGGACAAGGAAGTGCTCGAAGACACCGCGATCTACCCGACTGACGAGGTGATGCAGAAACTCTTCACGGTCACGCCGTTCGCGGCCAAAGAGCAGAGGGTGTTGACTCGGCTGTGGACAAAGATCGTCACCGGCCAGTGAGCCAGACGAATTGCCCGGATCTCAAGTCCGGGCAATTTTTTGAGTGGGACGAGCAAAAATGTGAAGCCTTCGCCGTCCTGCTCTAATTCCTGACGAGAGGCGCCGGACGGGCCCCTTTCGGCTGTGTCATTCGGGGATAGATGATGAAGTCTCTCGGCAGTATCCGGCGTTCCTTCGCCCCATGGGCGGACCCGGCCTCCAAACCTTTCATTTCCGTCAAGAACGTAACCAAGAAATTCGGGGACTTCACGGCCGTTGACGACCTGTCGCTGAACATTTACACGCGCGAATTCTTCGCGCTACTCGGGGCCTCGGGCTGCGGCAAGTCCACCCTCTTGCGCATGCTTGCGGGTTTCGAGCAGCCGACCTCCGGCGAAATCATTCTCGACGGCCAGAATTTGGCGGGAATTCCGCCCTACCGGCGCCCCGTCAACATGATGTTCCAGTCCTACGCGCTGTTCCCGCACATGACGGTCGAGAACAACGTCGCCTTCGGGCTCAAGCAGGACGGCATGGCGAAGGCAGATATCGCCGGGCGGGTCGCGCAGATGCTGAAGCTCGTCAAGCTCGAGAAGTTCGCCAAGCGCAAGCCGCACCAGCTTTCCGGCGGCCAGCGGCAGCGTGTCGCCCTCGCCCGTTCGCTCGCTAAGCGGCCGAAGGTGCTGCTGCTCGACGAGCCGCTCGGAGCGCTGGACAAGAAGTTGCGTGAGGAAACCCAGTTCGAACTGATGGACCTGCAGCAGCAACTCGGCCTCACCTTCGTCGTCGTCACGCATGACCAGGAAGAGGCAATGACCATGGCCGACCGCATCGCCGTCATGAGCCACGGCCAGGTCGTCCAGGTGGCGACGCCGGCCGAAATCTATGAGGCGCCGAACTCGCGCTTCGTCGCCGACTTCATCGGCGACGTGAACATCTTCGACGGCGCCGTGACCTCGACCGAGGAGGGCCGTGTTCAGATCGAAACGACGGGCGGCATTTCGGTCCGCTTGGCGTCGCCGGAGAAATTCGCAAACGGCGCCAAGGCGGCAGTCGCCATCCGTCCGGAAAAGATCCGGATCAGCCGCCAGGCGCCGGCGCACGCACCCACCAATGCGGCAGAGGGGGAAATTTGGGATATCGGCTATCTCGGCGATATGACCGTTTTCCACATTCGGCTGAAGGACGGCAAAGTCATCAAGGCATCATCGCTCAACGCCGTGCGAGCGGTCGAAGATCCGCTCGGTTATGACCAGCAGGTGTGGATCTCGTTCGGCGAGGACGCCGGCGTCGTGCTGAAGGATTGAAGCCATGGCGAAACTTGCCTCAGCCTTTGTCAGTCGGCTCGTCATCATCATTCCCTATGCCTGGCTTTTGTTCTTCTTTTTGATCCCCTTCTTCATCGTCTTCCGCATCTCGCTGTCGCAAACGACCGTGGCCATGCCGCCCTATACGCCAGTATTCGATCTGGCGGGCGGCTTTGCCGGTATACTGGAGAAGGTGCGCGAGTTCTCCATGGACAATTACGTTTGGCTGACGGAGGACGTTCTCTATTTCAACGCCTATGTTTCGAGTGTCGTCATCGCCGCCGTCTCGACCTTCCTGACGCTCCTCATCGGCTATCCGATCGCCTATGGCATGGCGAAGGCGCCGCGCTCGCTCCGGCCGATGCTCCTGATGATGGTGATACTGCCCTTTTGGACGAGCTTTCTCATCCGCGTCTATGCCTGGATCGCCATCCTCAAGCCCGAGGGACTGCTGAATCAGTTCCTTATATCCGCCGGCATCATCGATCAGCCGCTCATCATTCTCAACACGAACACGGCGATCTATATCGGCATCGTTTATTCCTATCTGCCCTTCATGGTGCTGCCGATCTACTCGGCGCTCGAGAAGATGGATCATTCGCTGATCGAGGCGGCTCAGGACCTCGGCTGTACGCCCATTGCGGCCTTCTGGCGCGTGACTTTCCCGTTGTCGCTTCCCGGCGTCGTCGCGGGCTGTCTGCTCGTCTTCATCCCGGCCGTCGGCGAATTCGTCATCCCCGATCTCCTTGGAGGCTCGGAAACGCTGATGATCGGCAAGACGTTGTGGAACGAATTCAACTCCAACCGCGACTGGCCGGTATCGTCGGCGGTGGCGATCATCCTCTTGCTCATCCTGGTTATCCCGATCGTCTATTTCCAGAACGTCCAGGCCAAGGCCGATAGCGAGGGGAGGTGAGATATGGAAAGGTGGTCTCGATTCAATATCGCTTCCGTCGTCCTCGGCTTCGGCTTTCTCTATCTGCCGATCGTGCTCCTGGTGATCTTCTCGTTCAACGAGTCGAAACTGGTGACGGTCTGGGCCGGCTTTTCCACCAAGTGGTACGCTCAGCTCTGGCATAACCAGAGCCTCCTTGACGCGGCCTGGGTGACCATTCGGGTGGCGCTGATTTCGGCGACCTGCGCGACGGTTCTCGGCACTTTGGCGGCGCTCGCGCTGGTGCGCTACACGCGCTTTCGCGGCCGCGTCCTCTTTTCCGGCATGGTCTATGCGCCGCTGGTGATGCCGGAGGTGATCACCGGTCTGTCGCTGCTCCTGCTCTTCGTGGCGATCGGGTTTGACCGCGGCTTCTGGACGATCACGCTCGCTCACATCACCTTCACCATGTGTTTCGTCGCGGTCGTCGTGCAGTCGCGGCTCTTGAGCTTCGACCAATCGATCGAGGAGGCGGCGCTCGACCTCGGCGCGACGCCCGTCAGGACCTTCTTCGCAATCACCCTGCCGGTGATCGCGCCCGCGGTCTTTTCCGGCTGGGTGCTTGCCTTCACGCTGTCGCTCGACGACCTCGTCATCTCGAGCTTCACGACCGGGCCGGGGGCCACCACGCTGCCGATGAAGATCTACAGCCAGGTTCGATTGGGTGTGACGCCGGAAATCAATGCGATCTGCACGATCCTGATCGGCATCGTCGCGCTCGGCGTGGTCATCGCGTCGATCGTTACCAAGCGGCGGGAAGTCCAGCGCGAGAGGGATGAGCGCGCGGCCTTTGCCGCGATTGGGTGATGGCGCTGTTGCGCCTTCACTTCGGGCTGACGAGAACGGAAAGCGGAGAGATCACCGCATTCGGCCAGGAGCCGCCGACGAAGAACTGCAGCGGCGGGCTCGCCGCATCGGAGCTTCCAAGCGTTCCGGCGAGCGCCAGGCTGCCGTTGCGATAAGGGATGACGCCGGTGACAGACATGATACCGGAAGGGCCGACGAAGTCCGCCCGGTCGAGCCGGGCTGTGCCGCTGCCGAAGCTTGCCTCGATATCGGCCGACTGGAATTCGAAGGTGCCCTCGCTTGCTTCCGAAAGCGAGAAGAATTCGCCCTTGCGGATAAGGTCCGTGAAGGCGTGGACGTCGAAGCCGCCGAGGCTGCCATTCGTGAGCGAATAGGTGATATGGCCGAAGACATCGGCAATGCCGGCCTCCCAGAAGGCGCGGCCGGTGGCAATATCGATGTTGAGCATGCCTCTGCCCGTCGGGACCGGGCCCCGGAGCCCGAAGCTGTCTAGCACGGCCGCGAAATCGGCATTCTTCAGGCTGATCTGCAGCTTGCCACCTTGCTCCAACCCCTTCTCCGACAACACCGCGCGACCGCTCAAGGTACCGTTCGCATAGGTGCTGTCGCCTATGTCGAGCGAGGCGCGGTTGCCGTCGATCATGACGCCCGCGGCGACGTCGGTCAGATGCAAGGGGCCCACAAGGACCTCCTCGGATGAAAGCCGGAGATCCGTGCGCCAGGCGCCGACAAGGGCTCGCGCCGTTCGCAACAGCCGGTCGTCGCCTTCAACGGGCATCAGTGCTGCAGGCGGCAGGCCGTTGAGGTCGATGCGATCGAAGGCGAGCGTTCCCTCGATCTGCGGCGTTCCGCCGGCCGGCAGCGCGATGTCCAGGAGGCCGGTCGCGGTCGCACCGCCGAGCGTAAGCTGCAGCTCCTCCAGCTTCAGCGCCTTTTCGCCGGTCGTCACTCTGGTATCGATGCTGAAGCCGCCGGCCGGGAGCGTCGCGTCCGATGCCCCTCGATACCATGCAACGAGGCTGGCAAGCGAGGAAGCGGACATCTGCAGATGACCGGAGGCGAACGGCTGCATCGAAAGGTTGCCGACGCCCTCGAAGGAGAAGGTGAGGGGAGCCGACGTCAGCGACGTCTTGAGGCCGGCGTCGCGCCTGGCAAAGAGGGCGAGCGGATTCTCGCAGACGAACGCCCAGGCCACTTCCTCACCGCTGACGGTCGTCGAGAACTGCGCGCTCAATCGCTCTTCGAAGGAAGGCCATTTGACGGTACCGGAGATTCCGGCGATGTCGATGCCGCCGCCGTCGCTCGCCATGCTGTCGAGCACGCGAAGCCGTCCGTTCTCGATCGTAATGTCGCCGAACGGGCGCTCCTGGTTCGGCCTTGCCGTTTCGGGCGCCACGAGCCAGCGCGGCTTTTGCCAGTTGACGGCACCATCCGCCCTGCGTTCGATCGTGATCACCGGATCGACGAGCGTGATCTCGTCAAACGCCTGTTCGCCGCGAAGGGCAGAGAGCAAGCTGAACGAAGCAGTGATGCGGCCGATCTCCGCAAGCGGACGCGGATCGGGGCCGGTCGACACGATCGTGGCTGCCGGGAGCGTCAGTTCCGGATCGGGCCAGAATCGGATTTCCGGCTCTCCCCTGATCCTGCTTTTGCCTCCCGACCAGGCATCGAGCATCTGTTCCATCGTCACGCGAGCGTCGGTCGTCGGGACAAGCAGCGGCAGCACCGCATTATAGGCGACGGCAAGGCCGATGCCGGTGACGGCCGACCAGACAAAATGGCGACGGCCGAGCCGCGACCATAGGCGCGAACCGCGCAATATCTGCAGGAACTCTCTCTTCATTTCGATCGGATTGCCATCGCCTCGGTGAAGCCGTCTGGATAGGGCTTCAGCTTGCATAACGCAAATGCGGCTGACATGGAAATGTCGCCGCTACGATGCCGTGGATTGGTGCGCATGCTGTTTATCTTGCGTTGCAGCATGATATAGAGAGGGCAGAGGAGTGGAGGACAGCATGCAAGCAGATCGACCTTTGTGGGTTCCGGACAGTGCTATTCTCGAGCGAAGCCCGATGGCGCAGTTCATGGCGCGGTGCGGGCAGCGCTTCGGACGGACATTCGCCGACTATGACGCCTTTCACGATTGGTCGGTGGCCGATCGCGGCGATTTCTGGACCGGCTTATGGGAGCATTGCGGCGTTATCGGCGAGCGCGGGGAGAGGGCGCTGATCAACGGCGAACGGATGCTGGACGCGCGGTTCTTCCCGGATGCAAAGCTCAATTTCGCCGAAAACCTGCTGCGCAAGAGTGGTGGTGGCGATGCGCTGATCTTCCGCGGCGAGGACAAGGTGAGCTATCGGCTTTCCTGGGACGAGCTCCGCGCGCTCGTATCGCGCCTGCAGCAGGCATTGAAAGCGCAAGGCGTCGGCGTCGGCGACCGCGTCGCCGCGATGATGCCGAACATGCCCGAGACAATCGCGCTGATGCTGGCGACGGCATCACTCGGCGCCATCTGGTCGTCCTGTTCGCCGGATTTCGGCGAGCAGGGCGTGCTCGACCGCTTCGGCCAGATCGGTCCCAAACTGTTCATCGCCTGCGACGGCTACTGGTACAACGGCAAGCGGCAAGACGTGGATGCGAAGGTGCGCGCGGTGGCCAGGACCCTCGGCGTGCCGACTGTCATCGTGCCCTATGCCGGCGACAGCGCGGCGCTCGCGGCGGCCATCGAGGGCGGCGTGACACTTCCCGATTTCATTGCCGGCTTCGATGCGAAGCCGCTTGCCTTCGAACGGCTGCCGTTCGGCCAGCCGCTTTATATTCTCTTCTCGTCAGGCACGACGGGCGTGCCGAAATGCATCGTCCATTCGGCCGGCGGAACGCTCTTGCAGCACCTCAAGGAACACCGTTTCCATTGCGGTCTGAAGGAAGGCGAGCGGCTGTTCTACTTCACCACCTGCGGCTGGATGATGTGGAACTGGCTGGCTTCCGGCTTGGCGGCCGGCGCAACGCTCTGCCTCTATGACGGCTCGCCCTTCGCTCCCGACGGCAACGTCCTCTTCGACTATGCCGCCGCTGAGCGCTTCGCCGTCTTCGGCACCTCGGCGAAATATATCGATGCGGTGCGCAAGAGTGGCCTCACGCCGGCGAAGACCCATGACCTCGCGTCCCTCAGGCTCATCACCTCTACCGGCTCGCCTCTGTCGCCGGAGGGCTTCTCCTTCGTTTATGAAGGCATCAAATCGGACGTCCAGCTCGCCTCCATCTCCGGCGGCACCGATATCGTCTCCTGCTTCGTGCTCGGCAATCCGCTGAAGCCCGTCTGGCGCGGTGAAATCCAGGGGCCGGGTCTCGGTCTTGCGGTCGATGTCTGGAACGATGAGGGCCAACCGGTGCGCGGCGAGAAGGGCGAACTCGTCTGCACGAAGGCGTTTCCGTCGATGCCGGTGATGTTCTGGAACGATCCCCACGGCGCCAAATATCGCGCCGCCTATTTCGAGCGTTTCGACAATGTCTGGTGCCATGGCGATTTCGCCGAGTGGACGGCGCATGGCGGCATCATCATTCACGGCCGCTCCGACGCGACGCTGAACCCCGGCGGTGTGCGCATCGGCACCGCCGAGATCTATAACCAGGTCGAGCAGATGCCGGAGGTCCTCGAAGCGCTCTGTATCGGCCAGGATTGGGAAGATGACGTGCGCGTCATCCTCTTCGTGCGGCTGGCGCCGGGCGTCGAGCTGACGGAGGAACTGACGAAGGCGATCAAGAACCGCATCCGCATCGGCGCATCGCCGCGGCATGTGCCGGCGAAGGTCATCGCCGTTGCCGACATTCCGCGCACCAAATCCGGCAAGATCGTCGAGCTCGCAGTCCGCGACGTCGTGCACGGCCGCCCGGTCAAGAACAAGGAGGCGCTCGCGAATCCCGAGGCGCTCGACCTCTTTGCGGAGCTCGATGCGCTGAAGACTTGATTGCGGCGCGGGAGGAGGCGGTTAACCTCTTCGCGCTTGCGAAATTAACCACGACCGCCGAGTTGTGGGGCGTTCGCTAAGATTATTGGAGTGCGAGGTAAGGTCTTGTTTACGTTTGGGCGGGCATGGTCAAGCCAACTTGACGCCGGTCAAGGGGCGGTGCGCAGGAGCGATACCGGTGCCGGACATGACGTCGCCAGTTCTCCCGTATTTGTTGGTTAGCATCGACTTGTAAGGCGGCCTTTGAGCCGCCTCTTTTTTGCGCCCTGCCGCCCCCGCCCGCCTCCGGCCAAGGCCGTCAGGGGCGGCGCTCGAGCGACCGCGACACCAGCACGACCGGGATCATCCCGGCGATGACGATGATCATCGCGGCGACGGACGCATCCTCCACCTTGGCGCGGGAGGCGTCCTCGTAGACCAATGTCGCGAGCGTGTTGAAGTTGAAGGGGCGCAGCATGATAGTGGCAGAGAGCTCCTTCATCGTCTCGATGAAAACGAGCAGGGCAGCCGTCAGCACTGCCGGCCGCATCATCGGCAGGAGCACCGAGCGCAGCGTCTGGCCGCTGGTGCGTCCGAGCGCGCGCGCGGCCATGTCGAGATGTGGCGACAATTTCTGGAATCCGGCCTCGAGCGTGCCTTCCGCCATCGTCAGGAAGCGGACGGTGCAAGCGTAGACGATCGCAAAGCCGGTGCCACTCATGAGAAGACCTGTTGATATGCCGAACAGGCTCCGCAGCTCGGCATCGACGGCATTGTCGAGCGCTGCGAGCGGAAAGAGCACGCCGATCGCGAGCACCGTGCCGGGTACGCCGTAACCGAAGGAGGCGAGCCGGCCGGCGACATCGGTTACCCGCGAACGGCCAGTGCGGGCGGCATAGGCGAGCACGAAGCCGAGCAGCACGCTGGCAAGTGCCGTGAGGCTCGAGACGATGATGCTGTGCAGGAGCGCGCTCAAGAGGCGCGGTTCGACGAACAGATCGAGGCGCTTCATCGCATAGTTTCCGAGGATGAAGAAGGGAACCGCAAAGCCCGACAGGGTCGGCAGCATGCAGGCGGCCGTCGCTGCCCATTTCTTCCAACCGGAAAGCGGCAGCCTGGCGATGTCGTGGACGGCGGCGGTGGTCTTCTGACTGGAGAAACGCTGGCGGCGGCGGGCGGCGCGCTCGACCATCATCAGAGCGATGACGAAGACCAGCATGATGCAGGCGATCTGCGCCGCGCCGCCGAGGCTGCCGCGGTTGAGCCAGGTGTCGAAAATCGAGAAGGTCAGGGTCTGAACACCCAGAAACTCGACCGCGCCGATATCGTTCAGCGTCTCCATCGCAACGAGGGTGAGTCCGATCATGATCGCCGGCCGCGCCATCGGAAGCTGAATGCGGAAAAACACCTTCAGCGGCCCCGCGCCGAGCGTCCGTGCCACATCTGCTGCCGCCCGGCCCTGCATCAGGAACATCGATCGGCAGGCAAGGTAGATATAGGGGTAGAGCACCGAACTCAGCACCAGCACCGCGCCGCCGAGCGATCGTATATCGGGAAACCAGTAATCCCGGCTCGTCTGAAATCCGAACAGTGCCCGGACGAGGCCCTGCACCGGGCCGGTGAAGGTAAGAAGTTCGCCGAAGGCGTAGGCCGACAGATAGGCGGGTATGGCGAGCGGCAACACCAGCGCCGCGGAGAGAAAACGGCGCAGTGGAAATTCGCAGGTTGCCACCAGCCATGCGGTGAGAACGCCGATAACGGCGGTGGCCGCGCCCGTCAGCGTCACGAGCAGCAGGGTTCGGCCGGTAGCACGGGGGATGACGTTTTCTACGAGGTGCGGCCAGTCCGCGCTCCCGCCGGAAACGGCAAGCCAGGCGATGGCAAGGATCGGCATCAGTACGATCGCCGAGGCGAGGCCGGCCCAGGTGGCGAGCAGCGGGTGGTGAAGGCCGGTGCCGGATCTGGCGTAGCGCCGCCTGAGGCTTTTGGAAGTTGGGTACAAACGATCCGTCCGAAGCGCTATGCCGATCGATCTTGATGAGTAGCGGGTGCGGGCGGAAACCGCGCACCTTTCCTCATCCCGCTCAGGAACCTGCAAACTGGTTCCGAACGCTCAACATTTCCTTACAGCATTCGTGTTCAGTTCGCCAAGACGCGTTGCGACGGAAAGGATATTTCGACGAGCGTGCCCTCGTTCGGTGCGGAGCTGATGGCGAATTGGGCGCGGTTCGCCTCCGTCATCGCCTTCGTCAGCGGCAGGCCGAGGCCGGTGCCGTCGCCGCGCTTGCGGCCGCCGGTGGTAACCTGCCGGAACGGCTTCATCGCCTGGTCGAGCTCGTTACGGCTCATGCCGATGCCCGTGTCGCGAATCCTGAGAATAACGCTGCCGTTCCCCTCGTAAGACGTCGATACGACGATCTGGCCGCCCGACGGCGTGAAACGGATGGCGTTTGCCAGGATGTTGAGCGCGATCTGCTTGATCGAGCGGCCGTCGGCCACCACCTCGGGCACAGAGGCCGAAAGCGAGGTTCGGATGATGACGCGCTGGCTATTGGCCTGCGGCTGCACCAGCGAGACCGCCTCAGAGACGGCCTCGTTGAGGTCGACGGCGCTGAAATCGAGATCCATCTCGCCGGCCTCGATCTTAGAGATGTCGAGCAGATCGTTGACGATGTCGAGGACGTGCCGCCCCGACCGGCCGATATCGCCGGCATATTCGATGTAGCGCGGATGGCCGATGGGACCGAAGTGCTCGCTCGCCATCATGTCGGAGAAGCCGATGATGGCGTTGAGCGGCGTGCGGATTTCGTGACTTACCCGTGCCAGGAACTCCGTCTTGTGGGCGTTCGCCGTCTCGGCGGCACGCTTGGCGTTGCGCAATTCCTCCTCGGTTCGCTTCCATTGGGTAATGTCGCGGATGACGGCGCAGTAGCCGTTCGAGGAGGAGAGACGTCCGATGGTCATGAACAGCGGGATGAAGCCGCCGGCGGCCTCGCGGCCGATCACCTCCCGGCCGTCGTTGAGCACGCTTGCGACACCGTGGCCGGAGAGGCCCTGGAGATAGTCGATCACCGCCTTCTGGCTCTCGTGCGCGAAGAGGGCGGCAAACGGCTTCCCGCGCATCTCGTCTTCGTCATAGTTGAAGAGGGCGCTTGCCGAGCGGTTCATCGTGCGAATGTCGCCGTCCTGGCCAAGGACCACGACGCCGTCGGTGGCGGTCTCCAGGATTGAGCGGAGCTCGTCGATCTCCGTCCGAAGGCGGGCTTCCTCTCTCGCTGCGCGATCGTCGCCTTGGCGCGCCTGCTTCTCGGCATCGCCTCCGCTCGCAGCCGTGAGCGCAAGCATGAGTGCGCCCTTTCCTTCCCATCGGATCGAATGCAGATGGGCGTTGACCGGCATGGTCTCGCCGTCCTCGCGGATCAGCGTCATCGTTCCGTCCGGCCGCTCCGCGCCGACGTGCTCCGCCTGCGCGAAAAGCGCTTCGAGCCCGCCTTGCCGTCCGAAGGCTTCGACATCGGGATAGCCGGTCAGGCGTAGGAACTCCGTATTGGCATGAAGCAGCTCGTCGCCATGGTGAACGAGGAGGGCGATAGGCAGGCTGTCGAGAGTCTCGCTGCTCATGCCGACAGCCGTGCGTGCGGCGGGGCCGGGCTCGTCTTCCGCTTGCTTCGCGTCGTAGGGAACGCTCGCCGCCTCAGGCAAGTCGGCCTGATCGCTCACCGGTGTGTTGGTGGATGTGTCCTCCGGCGGCACCGTTTCCACAACGGATGGGCTTTCAGCTTCGTCTTCCTCAGGCGCAACGGGGGGAGGGGCGCCGAAATGTTCGCCGAGCTGCCGTGCGATCTCGCGGAAGGCCGCCTGTTCGCCGCGCGTCAGCGCCCCGGGCCCAGCCGACCGGCGCTCGTCAAGGTCGATGACTTTGTCGGGCGCTGCCCGGTCCGGCATGTCGACGATGCGCAGCGCAGGCCGTTCGCCGCGGAACGGGTCTTCAGCCACATCGGGCGGAGTTGCCGCGACGCCCCCAGTTTCCGGTTCTGCAGCCGGCGATGCCTCCGCGGCAGTGATCTCGGCGGCTCCCTCTGCACCCGCCTCGTCGGAGCTCTCGGCGAGCGCCTCGGTCCGGTCGGCGTCGGGAGTCTCAGCCGTGGTGTCTTCCCGATGGGCGGGCTCGATGCCGGCGAGCGACAGGCCGGTCCCCTTTTCGTCCGGCATGGCGTCGGCGATCCTCACGATGCCGAAACCGCGGAAGCCGTCGAACTCGCGCGAGCGCGAATAGGTCGGAAGGGCCGCGAGATCGACGGGAACTTTGAGGTTCGTCCCCTCTACCGGCCAGAGGATGGTCTTGCCGGACCAGGTGTCGCGGCGATGCAGAAGCTCGTCGATCTTGTGGTCGGGATCGAGATCGTAGCGCGCCGCAAGCTCGGCGAAGGTCACCCCGATCACGTCGGCCGCCCTCGGACCGACGGCCGATGCGAACTCCTCGGAGATTTCGCTGAAGCGGCCTTCCGCGTTGATCTTCCAGACGAAGCGCACGGCGCGCCCACCGGCCGCGAAGACGAAGTCGGACGCGTCCGCTTTTGCCGCAGGCCCTGTCGCTTCCGGTTCCGAGGCCTTTTCGCGTTCCGTCGCTTCCGCCGTTCCCTCGTTGGGCTCAGGGACCGGTTCTCCTTGGAGCTCCGCCGGCGCGTCGAGCGGCTCATCGTCATCGGCCGTCACGGCCGGCTCGGGATCCGGTGCCGCTTCGGAATTATCGGCGAGCGTCGAAGCCTGGGCGGCTTCAGCCGCTGCGGCGCGCGGCGCTGCGTCGTTTTGCCCGTCAAGTTCCGCTGCAGGCGTGGCGTCGCCGGCCTGAGGCTCGGCGGCCGCCTCTCCGGTTTCGGGCTCATCGAGAATGGCCTCCACGGCGAAGAGGAGGTGAAGCGCCGGGTAGTCGGAAATCTTGCCGATTGCCGCCGGCAGCCGCCCCTTTTCGGTCGCCACCGGACGCTTGATCAACCGGTCCCTGTCGCGCGCGACGGCCGAAACGAGTGCGCGGCGGGTCTCCGCCGGCAGCCCCAGGCCTTCGAAACCCGCTGACCGGGCAATGACATCGCCTTCGCCGTCGAGCACGGCCATGTGCGTATCCGGGCCGTCGAGCCCCGCGATCATCGCCTGAGCCCGCTCCTCGGTCGAAAGCGTCCTGCCGTTGCGCGGCGCGGTGAAGAGAATGGCGTCCTCGCCCGGCCGGATGCGGATCACTTCCACGGCGGCATTGAGCGGAAGCCGCCGGAAGCCGGAGGCGATCCTTATCAGCAATTGCCGGCGATCGCCGACGGCGGCAAGCTGTGATGCCGCGGCGTGCAACTGGCGAAGCGAAAGGTCGTTCGGATCCAGGGTGGTATCGATGAAATCATAGACCGAAGTCACGCCGAAGAGCCTTGCGCCCTGATCATTGGCCCACAGTACCCGCGTGAGATCCTTCGAAAACAGGACGGACGCATCGCCCTGAGCAAAATGCTCCCGCACCCGTGCGTGCACGGCAATGTCGATGAAGGGATACTGTCTTGCGGGCATGAGCAGGCCTATTGACGGATCGCTTGCGCGTTAACACTCTATTAATATCCGCCCCTCCAGCAAGGGTCCAGCAACGGCCCGTTCTCCGTAACGCCTTTTGCCGCACAAGGTTAATGGATATCTTGTGCGGTGCACAATTTTGTTGCAATGCACAATAAGATCGGCTATAGGATAGGCATCAACCGAAACGGCGCCTCTGAAGAGGGCCACACCAAGGAGCGCATGCCATGGCTACCAAGAAGACCGAAGACGCATTTTCCTTTGACCCGAACAAGTTTGCCGACAGCTTCCGCGAATTCGCCGAAAAGGGCGCCGCGCAGTCGAAGGAAGCCTATGCCAAGATGAAGACCGCCGCCGAAGAGGCGACGAAGACCGTCGAAGCAACGATTGAAAGCGCCCAGTCCGGCACCGTCGAACTCGGTCTCAAGGCCATCGATGCGCTGCGGACGAATGCCGAAAACTCGCTCTCCCACATGGAAGCGCTGCTTGGCGTGAAGTCGCTCTCCGAGCTCGTCGAACTGCAGACCGCCTTCATCCGCAAGCAGGCCGAAGTCGCAGTCGAGCAGGCGAAGACGATGCAGGAAGCAACCCGCAAGGTCGCCGAAAACGTTGCTAAGCCGGGCAAGGACGCCGCCGAAAAGGCAATGTCCAACTTCAAGAAGGCCTGATCGGCAATCCACAGTCGATCGGAATCAATGCACAGACCGGATGGCTTGCCATCCGGTCTTTTTGCTGGATAATCCGAACTTAAGGCTTGCAAATCGGCCGAAGTGACCGTATGTGAGCCGCCAAGCGACTTAGGGTCGCGCACCGAGTGCGGTTGTAGCTCAGTTGGTTAGAGCGCAGGTTTGTGGCACCTGAGGTCGGTGGTTCGAGACCACCCAACCGTACCATTTTTTTCCCTAAAATCTCACACGAATATCTGCTGCTCCGCCGTCACCAGTTCCTGCAGGAATAAGACGACCGTGCGCACGCGCACGAGCTCGCGGGCGCTTTCGTGATAGGTCGTCCAATAGGCGCGGCGGATCGTCGTTTCGGGCAGGAGGCGGGTAAGTTCCGGATATTGCCGGGCGATATAGTTGTGCAGGATGCCGATTCCGGCGCTGGAGCGGACGGCTTCGGTTTGGCCGGTGGCGCTGGATATCTCGAAGGAGGCGTCCCAGCTTCGCATGATCTCCGCGGAGAAATTGAGCGAAGGCGTGAAGATCAGGTCCTCGACATAGCCGATCCGGCGGTGGTTCTTGAGGTCGTCGATCACTCTCGGCGTGCCGTGGCGGGCGAGATAATCTGCCGATGCGTAAAGCCCGAGTGTATAATCGGTAAGCTTGGATGAAACGAGCCGGCCCTGTTCCGGACGTTCGATGGTGATCGCTATGTCGGCCTCGCGCTGCGACAGCGAGAAGGAACGCGGAACCGGAACGAGTTGGAGCTTCAGCTCCGGGTGGCGCGCCGTAAGCGCCCCAAGACGCGGCGCCAGAAAGGAGACGCCGAAGCCGTCGGGCGCGCCGATGCGAACCGTGCCTGCAATCGCCGTGTCGATCCGCCCGATCTGCGATTGCGCGGCGAGCATTTCGGTTTCCATGCGCTCGGCGGCGGCGAGGAAGACCTCGCCCTCGGCGGTCAGTTCGCAGCCGTTCGGGCGACGGATGAGGAGTCTCGTTTTCAGCGTTTCCTCGAGCGCCGTCACGCGCCGGCTGAGCGTCGCATGGTTGAGGCCGAGCCTTTTGGAAGCGGCGAGGATCTGGCCCGTTCGCGCGACCGTGAGAAACACCCTGACATCGTCCCAGTCCATGCCAATGCTCCAATGGGCTTTAATTTTCGCACAACGGTTCCTGAATTTCGGAAATTGATTTGTTGAAATCGTAGTGCGATCATGCGCTCAAGATCAAGACAGGAGGAGACCCATGTACGAAATCGGTCATTTCATCGACGGGAAGCGCGTCGCCGGCAAGAGCGGACGCGTCAGCAACATCTTCAACCCGGCAACGGGCGAAGTTCAGGGCACCGTGGCGCTTGCGAGCGATGCGGACCTGGCCGCCGCCGTCGAAAGCGCGAAGGCCGCACAGCCGAAGTGGGCCGCCACCAACCCGCAGCGCCGCGCCCGCGTCTTCATGAAGTTCGTCCAACTCCTGAACGAGAACATCAACGAACTTGCCGAGATGCTCTCGCGCGAGCACGGCAAGACCATCGACGACGCCAAGGGCGATGTCGTTCGCGGCCTCGAAGTCTGCGAATTCGTCATCGGCATTCCGCATCTTCAGAAGAGCGAATTCACCGAAGGCGCCGGCCCCGGCATCGACATGTATTCGATCCGCCAGCCGGTCGGCATCGGCGCAGGGATCACGCCGTTCAACTTCCCGGCCATGATCCCGATGTGGATGTTCGCCCCGGCGATCGCCTGCGGCAATGCCTTCATCCTGAAGCCCTCCGAGCGCGATCCGTCCGTACCGATCCGCCTTGCCGAATTGATGATCGAGGCCGGCCTGCCGGCGGGCGTCCTCAACGTCATCAACGGCGACAAGGGCGCGGTCGACGCTATCCTGACGCATCCGGATATCGCCGCGGTCTCCTTCGTCGGCTCGACCCCGATTGCCCGCTACGTCTACGGCACGGCGGCGATGAACGGTAAGCGCGCCCAGTGCTTCGGCGGCGCCAAGAACCATATGGTCATCATGCCGGATGCCGATCTCGACCAGGCCGCCAACGCGCTGATCGGCGCGGGCTACGGCTCCGCCGGCGAGCGCTGCATGGCGATCTCGGTCGCTGTTCCGGTCGGCGAGGAAACCGCGAACCGTCTCATCGACAAGCTGGTGCCGATGGTCGAGAGCCTGCGCATCGGTCCCTATACGGACGAAAAGGCCGATATGGGCCCGGTCGTCACCAAGGAGGCAGAGGCGCGCATCAGGAGCCTGATCGAGAGCGGCATCGAGCAGGGCGCCAAGCTCGTCGTCGACGGCCGCGATTTCAAGCTGCAGGGCTACGAGAACGGCCACTTCATCGGCGGCTGCCTCTTCGACCACGTCACTCCGGACATGGACATCTACAAGACGGAAATCTTCGGGCCTGTTCTCTCTGTCGTGCGTGCGAAGAATTACGAGGAGGCCCTGTCGCTGCCGATGAAGCACGAATACGGCAACGGCGTCGCGATCTATACCCGCGACGGTGACGCCGCCCGCGACTTCGCCTCGCGCATCAATATAGGCATGGTCGGCGTCAACGTTCCGATCCCGGTGCCGCTCGCCTACCACTCCTTCGGCGGCTGGAAGTCCTCGTCCTTCGGTGATCTCAACCAGCACGGCCCCGACTCGATCAAGTTTTGGACCAGGACGAAGACCATCACCGAGCGTTGGCCTTCGGGCATCAAGGACGGCGCGGAGTTCTCGATCCCGACCATGCGGTAAACGGGATACGATATCCTCCCCACTTGGAGCCTCCTTCGGGAGGCTCTTTTTTGTTGCGATGGCGATGCAAATACAACTAACGTCGCACGCGATCCGACGACGAATAATTGCGCGTATCACGGCGTGTGGCTGGCGCTTCGGGGATGTGCAACAGCCTAGGCCTACAGCTTCGAACGGTCAGAGTGCGCCTTCCTGCCGTAATCGGGAGAGGCCGTTTGGTAGAGGGGATATCATGGCTTTGGTTGAGCCGTTGCCGGCGCAGAATGTCGGCCAGGGCAGCTTTGGACGCTCGGCGGACCGGGATTTCCAGCGCCTTTCCTTCACCGGCAGCGCCAGCGAATATTTCGGTATCTGGATCGTCAATATCCTGCTGACGATCATCACGCTCGGCATCTATTCCGCCTGGGCCAAGGTTCGCCGCAACAGGTACTTCTATGGCAACACCGTGTTGCTTGGCCGTGCCTTTGAATATCATGCGAAGGGCAAGCAGATCCTCATCGGACGAGCCATCGTGATCGGAGCACTGGTGGTGCTCAATGTGGTGGCCACACTCGCACCGGTGCTCGTGCTCTTGCCAACAGTCGTGTTTCTCGCGGCGTTGCCCTGGCTTGTCGCGAGAGGGTTGCGCTTCAATGCGCGCGTGACGAGCTATCGCAATGTCCGCTTCGATTTTGTGGGTGGCGCAGGTGGTGCGTTCAAGGCGCTTATCCTCGGCGGTTTCCTCGCTCTCATCACATTGGGGCTGCTGGCGCCGCTCGCCAGCCGGTGGGTTGGTCGTTACGTTGGATCAAACCTGCGCTTTGGCGGAAGGGCCTTCCAGACAGATCCGCCGCTTGCGCCGCTTTATCGCGGGTTGTTCCTCGGTCTGGGGCTTGCACTGGCAGTCGCTCTCCTGGCCACGGCGATTGTGATGGGAACATTGCGCGCGACAGGGACGCTGGGGCAGTCGACGGAAAACACGATATGGCTGTGGTTCTCTATTGGTGCCAGCTACGCCGGATTTATAGCCTTCTATGGCATTATTACATTGTTCTACCGCGCTGCCGTACGCAATGCGGTCTGGAATTCGACTGTCTTTGACGGAAACCACAGATTCTTCAGCGGCTTGTCGCGAGGGCGCTACACCTGGATCGCAATCTCGAACTTCGTTGTCACCATTTTGACGTTGGGCCTCATGCGCCCCTGGGCGGCGGTGCGCATGGCGCGTTACACATGGACTCGGACCGGCGTCGCCATTTTTGGGGTCGTAGGTACGCTGATGAGCGACATTGAAGAACAGGCCTCAGCTGTGGGCGCCGAGTTCATTGATTTCGAAGGTTTCGATTTTGGCTTCTGACGATCCGGTCATTGCACTTGGTGAATGGCATCCGGCCGGTTCGAGCCGCTCGGTGCCCTCAACCCTCGCCGAGGCTGGAGAGCGCCTGCTCGCGCACGACGAAGCGGGCACTGAACTCAGCGGCGACAAGCTGTCGGCCGTCGAGATTTCGGCGCGGGTCGGCGCTGTCCCGCGACGGATCACCTTCTCCGACGGATCGCTATTCGAGACAGCCGACAATGACGCGATCGATCGTTTCCTTGCGCGGAAGGGACGAGGCGGGGAAGGGTTCGTCCACCGCATGGAGCGATTTCAACCGCGGCTGATCGCCTTCGTCGCGGCGACCATCCTGTTCGGCGTGTTGATCTACCGCTTCGCCTTGCCCGTTCTTGTCGAAGTCGCCGTAGCCGTTACGCCGCCAATTGTGCCGCGGATCATGTCGGCGAGTACGCTAGAGGCGATTGACCGGACGATGCTTGACGCCACGGAGCTTGACGAGGTGCGCCGCCGCAGGATTATCGAGGGTTTCCGGAATATCGCAGCGCTCTCTGTCGGCGGGGAGGAAGGCTACACGCTCAACTTTCGCAAGGGGGGAGCGATCGGTCCCAATGCCTTCGCGCTGCCGGACGGCACCCTGATTGTCACCGATGAACTCGTAGCGCTCGCCGGCGACGATGCCGAGATGATCGTCGGCGTGCTCGCCCACGAAATCGGGCATGTCGAATTGAAGCATAGCCTGCGGCAGATCTACCGTGCCGCCGGCGTTGCCGGGCTGATCATGCTAGTCGGTGGCGATATCGGTTCAGGGGCGGAAGACGTGCTCGTCCAAGGCGCCGGCTTGCTGTCGCTTTCCTACTCGCGCTCTGCGGAGGAAGCAGCCGACCGGCATTCGGTTGAGTTGATGATGAAGGCAGGCCGGGACCCGACGGCGATTGTCCGTTTCTTTCAACTGCTCGAGACGAAGCTCGGCGATCATTCCGAGACCAGCATATTGTCAACGCATCCCGGCACGCCCGAGCGGCGCCAGGCGATCCTGGATCTGATCGCCGAGTTACAGGCGCAGCAGCGATAGTCGTGCAAACGAAAACAGCGGGCACCTGGCCCGCTGCTTCCTGCCTAAGATTTGCTCCGCTCAATCCTGCGGGCCGTCGTTGTATCCGACCTTGTCGACCAGTTCCGACGCCTTCTTGCGGTTTGCCGCAATATCGGCGAGCGGCAGCGTATCTGGCTTGATCGGACCGAAGGACTTGACCACTTCGGACGGTTCGGCGCCCGGCAGCACCGGATACTCGAAAACCTGCTCGGCATAGATCTTCTGCGCTTCGCCGGCCGAGAGGAATTCCATCAGCTTGATCGCATTCTCCTTGTTCGGAGCGTTCTTCGCGAGCGCCATGCCGGAGATATTCACATGCGTGCCACGGTCCTTGGCGTTCGGGAACAGGACCTTGATGGCCGAGGCCCACTCCTTCTGCTGAGGCTCCTTCTCGTTCGTCAGCATCAGACCGACATAGTAGCTGTTGCCGAGCGCGAGATCGCACTCGCCGGCGAAGATGGCTTTCGCCTGGTCGCGGTCGCCCCCGTCCGGCTTCTTGGCGAGATTGTTCCTGAGGCCCGTCAGCCATTTCTCCGTTTCGGCTTCGCCGTGATGCGCGATCATCGAGGCGAAGAGGCCGATATTGTAGGAGTGCTGCCCATCGCGGGTGCAGACCTTGCCCTTCCACTTCGGATCGGCGAGTTCCTCATAGGTGATATCGTTCTGCGCCACGCGCTCCTTCGACGCGTAGACGACGCGTCCGCGTGTGGTGAGACCGAACCAGTTGCCGGCGGGATCGCGGAAATGCGCCGGGATATCCTTGTTGATCTCCTCGTTGACGAGCGGCTGCGTCACCCCGGCGTCCTTCGCCTCGGTTAGGCGGCTGATGTCGACGGTCAGGATGACGTCGGCTGGAGAGTTCGCGCCTTCCGCCTGGATGCGCTCGACGAGGCCCTTGTCGAGGAAGAGGACGTTGGTGGTGATGCCGGTCTCCTTGGTGAAGGCGTCCAGCAGCGGCTTGATGAGGTCGGGCTGGCGGTAGGAATAGATATTGACCTCGCCGTCCGCCCTGACCGATGCCGTGAAGGCAAGGAACGCTGCCGCCGCCGACAGGGTGCCGATCATCGCTTTCGAGACTCGCATGGTGTTCTCTCCGTTAGATGTTTATAACTTAACCGGGCCGGTCATATTTCTTACTTCCCTGGCTGCCAGTCAACGACAAACCGTGAAGTTGACCGCGATCGTATGTTTTTCTGTTTTTTGGAATTGTTCCAAACTGTGATCCGTCCTATATGATGAAAAACGAATTTTTCGATTCCGGAGTGAATGATGCGTCTGACGAAGCAAACAAACTACGCAGTTCGCATGCTGATGTACTGCGCTGCGAACGGCGAGAAGCTCAGTCGCATTCCTGAGATCGCCAGGGCCTACGGCGTTTCCGAACTGTTCCTGTTCAAGATCCTGCAGCCGCTGACGAAGGCGGGCCTCGTCGAGACAGTACGCGGCCGCAATGGCGGCGTTCGCCTGCCGCGGCCTGCGTCGGAGATCAGCCTTTTCGATGTCGTGAAGGTGACGGAGGACAGCTTCGCGATGGCGGAGTGCTTCGAAGCGGGCGAGATCGACTGCCCGCTGGTGGATAGCTGCGGCCTCAATGCGGCCCTGCGCAAAGCGTTGAACGCTTTCTTCGAGGTGCTGCAAGGCTACACGATCGACGATCTCGTCAAGGCCCGTCCGCAGATCAACTTCCTGCTGGGCCTCGAGGAGACGACGCGCGCCCAGACCTCGGCCGCCTGAATTAGCTCGCTGATCAGTATGAGAACGCGCGTGCAGTCGCTCTGCACGCGCGTTGTCGTTTTTGCCGAACTGGCGCAAGTCTCTACTTGTGGAAGAATTTTTCGCCTAGACAAATTTCTGAAGCGACTTATTGCATTGCGACGCCAAATGTCGTTCCATCCGTTCGTTGTCCGGATGGACAATTTCATGCCGCGTCAGGAAAAATACGAGAACAAAAAACAAATCTGGGAAGCAAGCTCATGAAAAAGCTCACTACGCTCTTCGCAGCGACGGCGCTCGCCACGCTGATGGCCGGCACCGCCTGGTCGAAAACATTCGTCTACTGCTCCGAAGGTTCGCCGGAAGGCTTCGATCCCGGCCTCTACACCGCTGGTACGACGTTCGACGCTGCCGCGCACACAGTCTACAACCGCCTTCTGGAATTCAAGAAGGGCACGACCGAGACCGAGCCTGGGCTCGCCGAAAGCTGGACGATTTCCGACGACGGTCTCGAATACACCTTCAAACTCCGCCCGGGCGTCAAGTTCCAGACGACGGAATTCTTCACGCCGACCCGCGAACTCAACGCCGACGACGTGATCTTCTCGCTCGAGCGTCAGTGGAAGTCCGACCATCCGTGGCATGGCTACGTGACCGGCGGTTCCTGGGAATATTTCGCCGGCATGGGTCTGCCGGACGTTCTCGAGTCGATCGAGAAGGTCGATGACATGACGGTGAAGATCAAGCTGAAGCGCAAGGAAGCGCCGTTCCTTGCCAACCTTGCCATGCCCTTCGCTTCGATCATCTCGAAGGAGTATGCCGATAAGCTGCAGGCCGAAGGCAAGATGAACCAGCTCAACCAGATGCCGCTCGGGACGGGTCCGTTTGCCTTCGTCGGCTACCAGCAGGATGCGGTCATCCGTTACAAGGCCCATCCGGATTATTGGGGCGGAAAGCAGAAGATCGACGATCTGGTATTCGCGATCACCACGGATGCAGCCGTTCGCTTCCAGAAGCTGCAGGCCGGCGAATGCCATCTGATGCCCTACCCGAACGCGGCCGACGTCGAGGCGATGAAAGCCGATCCGAACCTCAAGGTGATGGAACAGGCCGGTCTCAACGTCGCCTATCTCGCCTACAACACGACCCAGCCTCCCTTCGACAAGGTTGAAGTCCGCAAGGCGCTGAACAAGGCGATCAACAAGCAGGCGATCGTCGACGCCGTTTTCCAGGGACAGGCGCAGCCAGCGACAAACCCGATTCCGCCGACGATGTGGTCCTATAACGAGCAGATCGAAGACGACACCTACGAGCCGGAAGTCGCCAAGAAGATGCTCGAGGATGCCGGCGTCAAGGACCTGTCGATGAAGGTCTGGGCGATGCCGGTTGCGCGGCCGTATATGCTGAACGCCCGTCGCGCCGCCGAGCTGATGCAGGCCGACTTCGCCAAGATCGGCGTCAAGGTCGAAATCGTCTCCTACGAATGGGCCGAATACCTCGAGAAGTCGAAGGCCAAGGACCGCGACGGTGCGGTGATCCTCGGCTGGACGGGTGACAATGGTGATCCGGACAACTTCCTCGATACTCTGCTCGGTTGCGACGCTGTCGGCGGCAACAACCGTGCGCAGTGGTGCAACAAGGAATTCGATGACCTGGTCACCAAGGCCAAGGAAGCGACCGACGTTGCAGAGCGCACCAAGCTCTACGAACAGGCACAGGTCGTCTTTAAGCGTGAAGCGCCCTGGGCAACCATCGACCACTCGCTGTCGATCGTCCCGATGCGCAAGAATGTCGAAGGCTTCGTGCAGAGCCCGCTCGGCGACTTTGCTTTCGACGGCGTTGACATTGTAGAGTAATCTTATCGACTGACCCGAAGGGGGCGTTTGCCGTTGGGCGAGCGCCCCTCTTCCTTTTTGCCGGTGCTGCCGCTCAAGCGTAGTCGCGGCCACGAGGCATGAGGTTTGACTATGTTCCGATTTTTCCTGGCGCGCCTGGCCGTGTTGATCCCGACCTTCATCGGGGTCTCCATCATCGCCTTTTCCTTCATCCGCCTGCTTCCTGGCGATCCGGTGGCGCTGCTTTCCGGCGAACGGGTGATGTCGCCGGAGCGGCACGCCGAAATTTCTCACCAGCTGGGTTTCGATCGCCCGATCGTCGTGCAGTATCTTGATTATCTCTGGGGCGTTCTTCAGGGCGATTTCGGGGTATCGATCGTCACCAAGGAGCCGGTGATCGATCAGTTCCTGGAGCTCTTCCCGGCGACGGTCGAGCTTTCGCTCTGCGCCATCCTCTTTGCCGTCATCGTCGGCATCCCCGCCGGCGTCATCGCGGCAATCAAGCGCGGCTCCATCTTCGACCAGATCATCATGGGCACGGCGCTCGTCGGCTTCTCGATGCCGATCTTCTGGTGGGGCCTGCTGCTGATCATCGTCGTTTCCGGCATCTTGCAGTGGACCCCAGTCTCCGGACGCATTTCGCTGATGTTCTTCTTCCCTTCGGTCACCGGCTTCATGCTGATCGATTCGCTGTTGTCGGGACAGGCGGGGGCGTTCCAGTCGGCCCTCAATCACCTCGTTCTGCCGACGATCGTGCTCGGGACCATTCCGCTCGCCGTCATTGCGCGCCAGACGCGCTCTGCGATGCTGGAGGTGCTTTCTGAGGATTATGTCCGAACCGCACGCGCCAAGGGGCTCCCGACTTTCCGCGTGGTCGGCATCCACGCGCTCCGCAATGCAATGATCCCGGTCGTCACCACCATCGGACTGCAGATCGGCGTGATGCTGGCAGGCGCCATCCTGACAGAGACGATCTTCTCCTGGCCGGGCATCGGTAAATGGATGGTCGATTCAGTGTTCCGGCGCGACTATGCCGTCATCCAGGGCGGGCTCTTGATCATCGCCGGCGTCATCATGTTGGTGAACCTGGCCGTGGACCTGCTCTACGGCCTGATCAACCCTCGTATCCGGCATTGAGGAAGGCGATATGACCGAAGTTACCGCAACAAGCCCCATATCGACCGATCCGTCCCGCCGCGCGAGGCTCGCCGAATTCTGGTTCTATTTTTCGGAGAACCGCGGCGCCGTCATTGGTCTCTTCTTCTTCCTGTTCCTGGTCGTTCTCGCCATTTGCGCTCCGCTCGTGGCACCGCATGATCCGACCATCCAGTTCCGCGAGTCGGTGTTGCTGCCGCCCTTCTGGCAGGAAGGCGGTCGCGTCGGGTTCCTTCTCGGAACCGATGCCGTCGGCCGCGACATGCTCTCCCGCCTCATCTATGGGACGCGCTTCTCGCTGTTCGTCGGCGTTATCGTGACCACCTTGTCTCTGACCGGCGGCATCCTCGTCGGGGTGATTGCCGGCTATTTCCGTGGGTGGGTCGACACCGTCATCATGCGGATCATGGACATCATCTTGGCCTTCCCGTCGCTCTTGCTGGCGCTCGTCCTCGTGGCGGTGCTTGGGCCGGGGCTCACCAATGCGATGATCGCGATCGCCCTCGTTTTCCAGCCGCACTTCGTTCGCCTGACGCGAGCGGCCGTAATGACGGAAAAGACGCGCGATTACGTCGTGGCGGCAAAGGTCGCCGGAGCCGGACACCTGAGGCTGATGTTCAAGACCATCCTGCCGAACTGCATGGCGCCACTCATCGTTCAGGCGACGCTGTCCTTTTCGAACGCGATCCTCGATGCCGCGGCGCTCGGCTTCCTCGGCATGGGCGCGCAGCCGCCGACGCCGGAATGGGGGACGATGCTGGCAGAAGCACGCGAATTCATTTTGCGTGCCTGGTGGGTCGTCACGCTCCCCGGTCTCGCTATCCTCGCGACCGTTCTCGCGATCAATCTGATGGGCGATGGCCTGCGTGATGCTCTCGACCCCAAGCTGAAGAGGTCCTGACATGGCGCTTCTCGAAATTGAAAATCTCGTCGTCGAATTCCAGACCGCGACAGGGCCGTTCCGGGCAGTCGACGGCGTCTCGCTCAAGGTCGATGAGGGCGAAGTCCTGGCGATCGTCGGAGAATCGGGATCGGGCAAATCCGTGTCCATGCTCGCCGCGATGGGGCTTCTGCCTTGGACCGCGACGGTGACGGCGGACAAGCTCACCTTCAACGGGCGGGATCTCTTGAAAATGTCCTCGGCCGACCGCCGCAAGATCATCGGCAAGGATATCGCCATGATCTTTCAGGAACCGATCGCAAGCCTCAATCCCTGCTTCACCGTCGGGTTCCAGATAGAGGAAGTGCTGCGCATTCATATGGGCCTCGACCGGGCGGCACGGCGCAAGCGCGCAATCGAGCTTTTCGAGGCCGTTGGCATTCCCGATCCGACCGAGCGCCTCAGCCATTTTCCGCATCAGATGTCGGGCGGACAGTGCCAGCGCGTGATGATCGCCATTGCGCTCGCCTGCAATCCGAAGTTGCTCATTGCGGATGAGCCGACGACCGCGCTCGATGTGACCATCCAGAAGCAGATCCTCGACCTTCTGATGAAACTGCAGCAGGAGTACCGCATGGGCCTGATCATGATCACGCACAACATGGGCGTGGTCGCGGAAACGGCGGATCGCGTCATCGTCCAATACAAGGGTCGCAAGATCGAGGAGGCGGATGTGCTGTCGCTCTTCGAATCGCCGAAGAGCAACTACACGCGCGCGCTTCTCGCAGCCCTCCCTGAGAATGCGACCGGTGACCGCCTGCCGACAATCTCCGAACTTTTCAAGGACCAGCAGATGCTCGAGGGAGCCGCTCGATGACCCACGTTCTCGAAGCCCGCAACCTGGTGCGCGACTACCACATTCCCGGCAACCTGTTCCGCAAGGCGCGCACCGTTCATGCGCTGAAGGGCGTCAGCTTCACGGTCGACGAGGGCAAGACACTCGCGATCGTCGGCGAGAGCGGCTGCGGCAAGTCGACGCTCGGGCGTATCATTACGCTCATCGACCCGGCGACCGCGGGAGAGCTGTTGATCGACGGCCGGAAAGTCGACATCGCTCGCGAGGGGCTGACGCCGGAGATGCGCCGCAAGGTGCAGATCGTCTTCCAGAATCCCTATGGTTCCCTCAATCCGCGCCAGAAGATCGGCGATATCCTCGCCGAGCCGCTCGTCATCAACACCAAAATACCGGCGAGCGAGCGTCGCGATCGGGCGATGACGATGCTGAAGAAGGTGGGCCTGGAGGAGAAGCACTACAACCGCTATCCGCACATGTTCTCCGGCGGTCAGCGCCAGCGCATCGCCATCGCGCGCGCTTTGATGCTGAACCCGAAGCTCCTGGTGCTGGATGAACCCGTTTCGGCGCTCGATCTTTCCGTCCAGGCGCAGGTCCTGAACCTGCTCGCCGACCTTCAGGACGAATTCAAGCTTACCTATGTCTTCATCAGTCACGACCTCTCGGTGGTGCGTTACATCGCCGATGACGTCATGGTGATGTACTACGGTGAGGCCGTCGAATATGGCAGCCGGGACGAGGTGTTTTCCAATCCGCAGCACAGCTACACCAAGACCTTGTTCGCTGCTACGCCGCGGGCGGACGTCGCGAGCATCAAGGCCCGGCTTGCCCGGAAGAATGCCGCGTGAGCGGCTCAGGCTTCTGCTGCCGTCCGGTCTCCGCCAGACGGCAGCGCCGCCCTTCTGCAACCGACATTGACCCTCACCTGCGGCTTATTGGAGTTCTCACCGTAGTCGTGTAGAGCTTCCTCGCCGCCAATGAACTTGGCGCAGCCAGTCGCTATGGCCGGCAAATTCTTGTTCGGCTCAACACCAGGATGACGATTATGGAAATCAAGCGCTTTGAAACCGGCCCGCGGATGAGCCAGGCCGTGGTCTACAACAACACGGTCTACCTGGCCGGCCAGGTGGGCAATGCCGGCGACGACGTCGTCACCCAGACGAAGCAGGCGCTGGCGGAGGTCGATCGGCTGCTCGCGCTCGCCGGCACCGACAAGACGCGCATCCTCTCCGCGACGATCTGGCTTGCCGATATGGCGGACTTCGCCAAGATGAACTCCGTGTGGGACGCCTGGGTGCCCCAAGGGCACACGCCCGCCCGTGCGACCGGCGAAGCAAAGCTCGCAACACCGGAATATCTCGTCGAAGTCATCGTGACGGCCGCCGTCTAGATCGCGATGATCGGGCCGAATCGGCCCACCTCCTCATCTCGCTCTGAGCCGTCGCGTTCGAGCCTCTGACGCAAGAAGACCGAGCCTTCTCGTTCACGCCGCCGGCCGAAAATGCCGGCGGCGTTCTGCTTTCGCCTGAGATCGGTGGTGCAGGAACGATTCTCCCCGATAGAGCGTTTATCGGTCGCACTTGGAGGATGAAACATGCTCTACTGGCTGCCGCGGCTTTGCGTCTTGGTGCTTGCTGCGGTGGTGGTCGGTCTGGGCCTTTTCCCGCAGACGACGGAAGGCGTGGCATTCACATTGCTGATGATCCTTGTGGGGTTGGGATTGCTTTCCGTCACGCTCCACATATTCCCGCCCGAGAAACATTGAGCAGGGGGCGCGACGCGGCCCACCGATGCGCGGCGCGTCCCGCGTCCGTGTCGCGTCCGAGGCGGACGCCATGCGAAATGCGGAAGGGACCACCCGAAAGGTAGGTGCCGATGGACATAGCGAGGCGAACAACGGTTGACCGCCGACGCAAGCGCGAGGCGGAGAGGGAAATTGCCCTGGCGGAGGCATCGAAACCGCGCAAACGCGCTGGCGTTGACCCGCTGCTTACCTGGAGCATCGTCGGCCTCTTTGTCTTAGCCTTATCGGCAGCCGTCTACGCAATGGAAGCGATCCTGATGCCGATCGCCTTTGCGGTCATCATCGGTATCGTTCTCGGCAGGGCAGCCGACGAATTGGAGCGGTTCGGTCTTCCCCCCATATTCGGCGGTCTGTTGCTAGCCTTCTTCTTCGTGGTAGGTCTTTTGTCCCTGACAAATGCTCTGCTCGGCCCAGTGACGGACGTCGCACGCGAGGCGCCGCGGCTCGCCGAAGGTCTTATGGAGCGGATACTGCCATATCTGAAGCGTTTTGAATGGCTGGACATAGCGCTTGCTCGCGGCAACGGTGAGGAAGCGCTTGCCGACGCCATCGTCAAGAATGCGGGGCCGCTGCTTGGGGCGGTAGCGGCAAGCCTCACGCCGGCCCTGGTCCAGACATTGATCTTCCTTGCTGCGCTTGTCCTGTTTCTGCTTGGCCGTGTCCAGTTGCGCAGCACTATCATTCTTGCCTTTGCCAGCCGCGACGGTCGCTTGAGCGCGATCCGGATCATGAACGCGCTAGAAGACGCGCTTGCGCGCTATTTCTCGACGGCTAGCCTCATCTACCTGGCGCTCGGCGCGTTGACCATGGTGATCGCGCTGATCGGAGGGCTGGCGGTGCCGCCGCTTTGGGGCCTCTTCGCTTTTGTTTCGAGTTTCATTCCCTATCTCGGCGTCACCTTCATGACTCTGTCATTGCTCGTTGCCGGATTGATGACGCACGACGCGCTGCTCTTTGCGCTCGCGCCGGCTGTCGCTTTCTTCTTCGTTCATCTCGCCATGGAAAACCTGCTGGTGCCGGCGGTCCTTGGCCACCGCTTCGCCATCAATCCATTTCTGGTTTTCGTCGCGATCATATTCTGGACGTGGATGTGGGGTGCCGTCGGGGCGATACTCGCTTTTCCCCTTTCGCTGATCGCAATGACCATTTTTGAGCAGGTAGTCGAGGCCCCAGCGGAACGGCAGTTGCCCGGCTGACGCCGGAAAGCGCAAACCATGGCTACAGCGCGTGCGTCTTTTCGGACGCACAAAGGACGCTGTAGCACTTTGAATTGCTGCATGTTTTCGTCCTTAAATCGTTACGATTTAAGGACACATGCAGTAGGGCGCGATAAGGAAGGGGGCCTTATCAGCCCCCCGCGTGCGCCTGTTCGTCAAAGAAGAGAGCCTGGCTGATCAGCGCTTTCACCGTTTCCGGGTTGAAGGGCTTGGTCACCAGGAAGGCGGGTTCCGGCTTCTTGCCGGTCAGGAGCCGTTCCGGAAAAGCGGTGATGAAGATGACCGGAACGGCAGCCTGCGTGAGGATGTCGTTGACGGCGTCGATGCCGGAACTGCCGTCGGCAAGTTGGATGTCGGCGAGAACCATCTTCGGCGACGTTGCGCGGTAGAGATCGAGCGCTTCGGCGCGCGTGCGCGCAATCCCGGTCACCCGGTGCCCGAGGCTCCTCACCATATCCTCGATGTCCATCGCGATCAGCGGTTCGTCCTCGATGATCAACACGTCGGTTGCCACTTGGCGCGAAATCTCCTCCGAGGCGCTGGCGAGCAGTTTGGAGAAGGCGCCTTGATCGAGCCCCATGATTTCGGCGGCTTCGCCGGTCGAGAACCCCTCGAGCGCGACGAGCAGAAATGCCTGCCGTCGCGGCGGCGCCATGATCGCCAGGTTGGCCGCAGCCCTCTGCTCCCAAGCAAACGGCGATGTGAACTGGGACAAGTCCACCTTCAGCTTACCGAAAAGGGAACAGAAAAGCTTGTAAAGGGCGATGCGATCGCTGGAGGCGGCCGGAAAGAGCCCGATGTCGTCGATCAGCGCTTCCAGCACCGCCGCGACATAGGCATCGCCGGCCGCCTGCGAGCCGGTCACGGAGCGGGCATAGCGGCGCAGATAGGGCAGGTGGGGCGCAATCCTCGTGGAAAGTGACATTTAGGCCTTCCTAAACTATTGTGCGTATCGTCTCGTGCTGCTGAAGATGCATGCAGCAGGATACGTCAAAGTTTTGAGCACGTCTTTTGGATTATGGAAATCCTCGAGTATCGGATGACGGAAAATGGATTGAGAGCGGCCGGGAGCGCGGGTGTCGGGTCTCCGCCGCACGGAAGCGGAAAATGAATGAAACCTCCAGTGGACGCAGAGCGCGAGGCGCATCCGCCGGCCGCGCCGAAAAAACAAATCCCCACACGCAAATTGCTTCGAAATTGAAGGCGCTTTATCAGGCGGTGGAGAGCGAGCCTGTGCCGCAGCATTTTATCGACCTCCTGCAGCGCCTCGATGAGGCCGAGAAGCGACGATAGCGCGGCTGAAATGCCGCCACTTGGCGCCGATATCCGCTGCCTTTCCTGCAAATGCATGGGCGTAGATCGTCGGGGGGGTGTGAAGGCAGCACGCACCCCGGACAGGAGCGACAGTGATCGCGAACGCGCCGAGATCAGCTCCCCTCCGGAGTCCGTGACCCGAGCTACCGTAACCGGGTCGATGCCGCTTCCGCGTTAGCCACGCCCGCAATCAGCACCGGGCGGTGTAGCGGCGGCCGTAGCGGTCGCGGTAGACGCAGTAGCCAGGCTCGCTCGCACGGCCGATGAGAGCGCCGGCAACGCCGCCGACGGCAGCGCCGACCGCAGCTCCCCTGACGTCGTTCGAAATGGCCCCGCCGATTATACCGCCGGAAGCGGCGCCGATTGCTGCGCCCCTTTCCGTTTGTGTGCAGGCGGCCAGGGGAAGGATCAGGCTTGCGACGAGAAGTATCTTCTTCATGATGCGTTCCTATCCGAACTTGGTTACCGAACTGCTGGAGACGCCGAACAGTGCCGCCCGGCCACCGGGACTTGCGACCGACCGGAATGACGACGATGGGGTGGAATCGCGGGTAAGCGCAGAGCTCGTGCCTCCGAGACGGGCGTCATCCCGCTGCGTTCCCGCCATTGCCGAGATGATTGTAGCAGGCGCCGCGAAGGTTGGCATTCCTATCTCCCACGGATGCCGCCGCCGCGGCGCTCGTCATTGTCGCCAAAACGCCCACTGGCGCCTTTTGTTCCGCGCCATAGGACCGTCGCGCGCATCGTTCTTGCCTCCCTCCGGTCACCGGTGCTCAACGCTTGATCGCCGGCCTCGTAGCGTGGGTCCACATCATGATCGAAGTCGCCGCCGCTTTCGACCGGCAGGCGCCATTCAATTTTGCATCTTGCGTTCGGTTTGCTCCAGGCGCTCCAGGAGAGCCTGAAGGCGCATATTGTGTTTTTCCTCGGTATGCCGCTGGAGGTCCCGCATCGTTCTGCCGATATGCAGGTTCTGGTTCGACCGATCCGCCCTGTGTCGGGGGATATCGTTCACCGTTTTCCATATATGTCGCGACGGAATCTTCATTTCCTCCCGACAACGCCGGGGCCTGTCGAAGGTTCCTGTCTGACCTGCTCATGAGCTGCTGTTCCCGCCGATTTCCAGTTTTCTTGGTTAATCAATGGTTTCGGAGCTGGCGCAAACATCCCAGAGATGTCCGCCACGATTCGCCAGCGGCCCGGTTCCGGAACAAGGCCGACCGCCACGCGTTTCCGATTCGGTAACTGAGGCAAGGAGATAGCAGATGCTTTACTATGCTCTCGTGTTTCTGGTCATTGCAATCATAGCCGGTATCCTCGGTTTCGGCGGCATCGCCGGTGCGTCGGCTGGGATTGCGCAGGTCCTGTTCTTCCTGTTTCTCGTCCTTCTGGTGATTTCGCTCGTGGCGGGTCTAATCCGCCGGACCTGAGGCCACAGGGCCTCCCCGGTGGTCTCGCCGAAGTAGGCTTAACGAATTCACGCGGTTGAAGGGGTGAGCACGGAGCTCACCCCTTTCGGTTGGGGCGACATCCTGTTCCCTTGCTCTGGCGGGTCCGCTTGGCTATTCATGCGGATACCCCCGCCTTTCTATGTTAGGAACAGCCGTATCCCATGAAATCCCTGGAACTTATCGTCGAGCGTATCATCCTCTCGAGCCGATGGCTTCTGGTCATCTTCTATCTCGGATTGGTCGCAGCACTTGCGCTTTATGGTGTTTCCTTCCTATTCAAGTTCCTGAAGGTTGCCGGGCTTGTCTTCGTCTACGACGACGCGGAGATGATCTTGGCGATGCTCGGGCTCATCGATGCGGCACTGGTGGCGAGCCTAATCGTGATGGTGATGATCTCCGGCTATGAGAACTTCGTCAGCCGCTTCGATGAAGGTGAGGGCGAGGTTTCTTTCCTCGGCAAGCTCGACGCCGGCAGCCTGAAGATCAAGGTTGCCTCCTCCATCGTCGCGATCTCGTCGATCCACCTCCTGCAGATCTTCCTGAACGCCCAGCAATACACGGGCGAGAAATTGATGTGGGCGACGATCATGCATCTTGCCTTCGTCGTCTCGGCTCTGCTCCTGGGATCGCTCGAGCAGATCATGAGCAAGCTGAAGAAATGATCGGCGACCGGTTGATCGAGCAAATGGGGGATCGCATATGAAGACGGACGTAGTGGTTCTCGGCGCCGGCATTGTCGGCATTTCCTCGGCCATCCACCTGGCGCGGCGCGGAAAATCGGTCGTCCTTCTCGACCGTCGCGGCCCGGGGGAGGAGACATCCTACGGCAATGCCGGCCTCATTCAGCGCGAAGGTGTTTTCCCTTATGGCTTCCCGCATGATTTCGGGGCGCTTTTTCGCTACGCGCTGAACAATACGATCGACGCCAGCTATCACTTCCGTGCGCTACCGGGACTGGTACCGTTCCTGGTGCGCTACTGGTGGCATTCCGGATTCACCCAGCACCAGCGGATCGCGCATCTCTACGCCCCCCTCATCGAGCACTCGATTGCCGAACACAGGGATCTGATCGAGGCTTCGGGCACCGGTGACCTCATTCGCAAGGAAGGCTGGATGAAGGTTTTCCGTACGGAGAAGGAGCGCGATGCGGCCTACAAGGATGCCGAACGGCTCTCCGCCGGGTTCGGCGTCAACCACCAGAAGCTTTCGACGAGCGAACTCAAGACGATCGAGCCGTCGATCCAAGTGGAGCTCGCCGGCGGTCTGCGCTGGACCGATCCTTGGTCGATCCGCGACCCGCACAGCCTGAACAAGGCTTATCTCTCCTATTTCCAATCGCTCGGCGGGCGGCTCGTTTCCGGCGATGCGGCCACCCTCGAACACATTCTCGAGGGGGCCGGCTGGCGCGTGGCGACACCGGAGGGTCCGCTGGAGACCAGGGAGGTCGTCGTCGCCCTCGGCCCCTGGGCCGACACGGTGACGCGCAAGCTCGGCTATCATTTTCCGCTAGCGGTCAAGCGCGGCTATCACATGCATTATGGCACCAAGGACGGCGCGCAGCTCAACAACTGGGTGCTCGATGCCGAGATGGGCTATTTCCTGGCGCCGATGCTGCGCGGCATCCGCCTGACGACAGGCGCCGAATTCGCGCTGCGCGACGCGCCGAAAACGCCGGTGCAACTGACCCGGGCGGAGCGGGTCGCGCGCGAATTCTTCCCGCTTGCCGAGCGGCGAGACGAGGAGCCGTGGATGGGGGCACGCCCCTGCACGCCGGATATGATGCCGATCATCGGCAAGGCGCCGCGGCACGAGGGCCTTTGGTTCGCCTTCGGCCACGCGCATCACGGCATGACCCTCGGCCCGGTCACCGGCCGCGCGCTCGCGGAGTCGATGACCGGCGAGAAGACGGTGATCGACATCGCCCCCTATCGGCCGGAGCGTTTCCTCGCCTGAGGAGGGCGGGATTCGATCGACGCGGAACGGCGGCGTCGCCGCCTTTTTTTGTCTCGGGTCGGGAACCAAACGGGAGGTCGAGTGTTTCTCCCGCGGCTGAAGTCGACTTTCGGCGCGCTCGGGGTTTGCCCAGGCGAGGGAGGAGTTCCACACACGATGAGCAAGCAGACGGTAGAGTTTGCCGGCGAGGCTGTCGGCGCGCTGGTCCCCGACAATGGTCAACTGCGTTTTGTGGCCGTCAAATACAGCGTCTGGTCACTGGATGGACGGGTGTTCGCCACGCCCGACGAGGCTCGCAAGGCGATAGCCGCGCTCCATGTGCTGCAGCGACGGGCGCCGGTATTCAGGGCAGGCGGTCTCCCGTCCGCCGGTCCGGAGACCGCGGCCGCTTCGGAACTGTCGTAACCCGCCCGGACCTGCGCGGTCCGCATTCGATCCGCTATCGTCGCTCCGAAGCCGCTTCGCTCCGCGCTGCGGCGTCTTTATCCCGCTGCTCGGCGGCGCTGTCCTGGAAGGACTCTTCCGGCTCCTTCCAATGCAGCGCGACCTCGAGCTTTCCGAGAACAAAAAGCACCACAAGGCTGGCCAAAGCGGCGAAGATGGCGATCAGCCATAAGCCGAAACCGATCGACAGCCCGGCTGCACCGGCGAGCCACATGCCGGCGCCGGTCGTCAGACCTTTTACCTCGCCCTTGGAAAAGACGATCATGCCGGCCGCGAGAAAGGCCACCCCCGCGGTGACCGCCTCCACGACGCGGATCGGATCGATGCGTACCTCGGGACCGGAAAGGCCCGTCTGATGCACGCTTTCGACGGCGATCACTGCGAGGATCGCTGAAGCGAGGCTGACGAGAATATGGGTCCTGAGACCCGCGGGGCGTTGCCGCTTCTCCCGCTCGATGCCGATGAGCCCGCCGAGCAGGATGGCGCCGCAGAGACGCGCGAAGATCACCGGATAGGGTGTATGCGTGGTAACGAGGATGTCGGAAACGATCTGATCCATGCCGGCGAACTCGGATGCTCCGACCCCTGCTGCATGTTCCTTAGATCGGCACCGATTTAAGGATGAAAACACGCAGCGGTTCAACGTGCTACAGCGACGTTTGTGCGACTGAAAAGATGCACGGCGCTGTAGCGCTCACGCAAGAGCGGGATGGCGAGTGCATACGTCGTCCCGCTCGGAAGAGAGCCTCCCTTCAGGGCTATTGCGCTGGAGTGCTCTGCGGCTGTGTCGGCGTGGTCGGAGTCGGAGCCGGAGCCGGCGTCTGCGGCTGCGTCTCAGGGGCGGCGGGCGTCGCCGCCTCGCCGGCCGGCGGCGTCGTCTGGTCGCCCGGTGCCGATTGGCCGGTGGGTGCGGTCGTCGTCGATTGACCAGGCGCGGCCGGTTCGTTCTCCGCATCCCTCGTCAACTCTGCAGGCAGCCACGCGATAAGCGCGAGCACAAGGCCCGCGAGGAGAATGATAAGCAATGGCCAGCTGCTGCGGCGCGATCTGGTTTCCACTTCGGGGGCCCGCGGGGTCGGTTGGCCTGTCGCAGGATCGAGCGGCGGTTTGTCCTTGATTTCTTCGTGCTGATTCATCGCACACATCCTTTCTGGGCCTTCGTCCCCGCCAGCAATCTTCGCGCGTGGATCCCTAAATCAGCAAGGACTTAAGGAGGGACTTCCGTGCCATCGCAAGTATAGTTGCGACATCGCTGCGGCCGGAAGGCCGCACGATGAAATATTAAACGCCGGAGAACTTGCAAGGTTCCGTTGCATTGGATGCCCGGCGCGCAACTTCTCGCTCGAAGGTGCTTTACAGGAAGGCACTTCAACTGCAAAAAGCGGTTGTCGTTTCGACGGAAAACTGCGCGCAGGGGAGGAGACGTGATGACTGATAGCTTTGGGACCGGAACTTTCGTCGGGCGCGTCTGGCGGCCGGATGTCGAAGGACCGAGCCTCGTGACCGTCCGGCAGGGGCAGTTGGTCGACATCACCGCGAAGGGAACGCCGACAATGCGCGACCTTCTCGAACTCGAAGACCCCGCAGCCTACGCCCGCTCGGCCCCCGGCGAGATTCTCGCCCCTGTTAGCGCCGTAATGGCGGCGGCGGAGCCGAGGGCGAGGAGCGAGGTCCACCTGCTCGCCCCTTGCGATCTCCAGGCGATCAAGGCTTGCGGCGTCACCTTCGCCCGTTCGATGACCGAACGCGTCATCGAGGAGCGCGCTGCCGGAGACGCCACGCGTGCCGAAGGCATTCGCGAACGGCTGACGGCGATCATCGGAGACAGCCTCAGGAACTTGAAGGCCGGCTCGTCCGAGGCAGCACGCGTCAAGGCGGCGCTGATCGAGGAGGGTGTCTGGTCGCAATATCTCGAAGTCGGCATCGGTCCCGACGCCGAGGTCTTCACCAAGGCGCAGCCGCTTTCCTCCGTCGGCTGGGGCGCCGCCGTCGGTCTGCATCCGATTTCGCGCTGGAACAATCCGGAGCCGGAAATCGTCCTGGCGGTCGCTTCCGACGGTCGCGTCAAGGGTGCGACACTCGGCAACGACGTCAACCTGCGAGACGTCGAAGGCCGCTCGGCTCTGCTCCTAGGCAAAGCCAAGGACAACAATGCTTCCTGCTCGATCGGCCCGTTCATCCGCCTCTTTGACGAGACCTATTCGATCGACGACGTGCGTGAAGCCGATCTCGATCTCCTAATCGAGGGGCCGGACGGCTTCCGGCTTGAAGGCGCGAGCACCATGCGCGAGATCAGCCGCGACCCGCTCGACCTCGTCAGCCAGACGATCGGTCGGCATCACCAATATCCGGATGGTCTGATGCTCTTCATGGGTACGCTCTTCGCTCCCGTCGAGGATCGCGGCGAACCGGGGCAGGGCTTCACGCACAAAGTCGATGACCTAGTGACGATCTCGAGCCCAGCGCTCGGAAGCCTCGTCAACAGAGTGCAGCTTTCGACCGACTGCCCGCCCTGGACCTTCGGCACGGCCACCCTGATGCGCAATTTGGCCAAACGCGGCCTGATCTGACCACGTTCCAACAAACGCATGCGCGCGCTGGTCTGTTTGGCAGGCGAGTTCTTCCGCGTCACGTCGGGAATATGCTAGTTTCGCCGCTCGATCTGGAGATGGGTTGTGGGCATGTATATGGTTGCAAAACTGGCTTTCGCCGGCACGCTTCTCGTCGTCTTGACGACGGGTCAGCTTCGTGCGGAGCCATTGAACACGGTCGACGATCTCGGGGCGGCGCTTGGCAAATGCTGGACACCGCCGGCCGGCTACGAGGATTCCTTCGTCACGCTGAGATTCGCCTTCCGCGGCAACGGCACGCTGATGGGCCCGCCTCAACCGACCGCGAGCCGCGTCTCCGGGGACGGGGAGCAGCGCAAGGCATTCGTCGCAGCCGCGATTGCAGCCGTGCAGAACTGCACGCCGTTGGAATTCTCTAAGGAACTTGCCGAAGAAGTCGCGGGCACGGTGTTCACGCTGCAGTTCTATTCAAGCCCCAGATAGACGGGGCGCAGGCGGCAGGTCCGGCCGGGCCGCGCGGCCGGACCTGAGAGATTACGCGTTGAGCGATCTTGCGAACGGCAAGACGCGGATCCGCTTGCCGAGCGCTCTGTAGGCCGCGTTCGCGACTGCAGGGCCGATCGGTGGAACACCGGGCTCGCCGATGCCCGAGGGCGGATTGGCGGAGGCGATGATGTGCACCTCCACCTTTGGCATCGCATCGATCCTCAGTGGGGTATAGGTGTCGAAGTTGCCTTGGTCGACCTTGCCGTCGGTGAGCGTGATTTCCTCGCCCAGGATGGCGCTGAGCCCGAAACCTATGCCGCCTTCCACCTGGGCGCGGACCTGGTCCGGATTGATCGCCAGGCCGCAATCGACTGCCGCGACGACCCGCTCGACCTTGATCCCGCCATTCCCGTCGGCCGAAACCTCCGCAATCTGAGCCACGACCGAGCCGAAGCTTTCGGCGACGGCAACACCGCGGAAGCGGCCTTGAGGTAGCGGCTTCTCCCATTCTGCCTTTTCCGCCGCGAGCCTCAGGACGATCGCGTGGCGCGATTCCGGTTCGAGCATCGAAAGACGGAACTCGACCGGGTCGCGTCCCGCTGCCTCTGCCACCTCATCGAGAAAGGTTTCGGCGGCGAAGGCGGTATGGGTCGAGCCGACCGAGCGCCACCATAGAACCGGAACGCCGGCGTCCGTCGTCGTCAGGCCGACCGTCTGGTTTGGAATGGCATAAGGCAGGTTGTTCGCCCCTTCGACGGAGGTCGGGTCGACCCCATTCTGGACCATTCCTTCGAACGCGGTCTTCGCCATGATGGACTGGCCGACGATGTGATTATGCCAGGCTACGAGCCTGCCGCCCTCGTCGAGACCGGCCTTGAGGCTGTGCACATAGGCAGGGCGGTAGCGGCCCGCCTGCATGTCGTTTTCCCTCGTCCATTGGACTTTCACGGGCGCGCGGAAACCGATGGCCTTGGCGACATACACGGCCTCGACGACGACATCGCCGTCGAATACGGCCCGCCGGCCAAAGCTGCCGCCGGTCTTCATGACGTGCAGACGCACCTTTTCAGCGGGCACTCCGGCAATCTCGCCTGCGAGCCTCTGGTACACGTCGGGAAACTGATGCCCGCCCCAGATCTCGAGCGTGCCGTCATTGTCCATACGGGCGACCGCGTTCAAGGGTTCCATTGCCGCATGCGCGAGATAGGGAAACTCGAAGCTTGCCTCAAGGACCTTCGCGGCCTTGGCGAATTGAGCTTCAGCGTCGCCGTCGTTTCGCGCAATCGCCACCGGCGTCTTCTTGGCGAGGTCGCGATACGCAGACATCAGCCCAGCCGTTCCGCGCTTTTCCGCTGCGGTCTCGTCCCACTCGACAGTGACCGCCTCGCGCCCCTTGAGCGCTGCCCACATGTTGTCGCCGACGACGGCAATGCCGCGCGGTGTTTCGACGACGTCAATCACGCCCTTGACGGCGCGTGCGGCCGAAGCAGCAAAGGACTTCGCCTTCGCGCCGAAGAGAGGCGGATGGATCATCACCGCCGTCAGCATGCCTGGAAGCTTGACGTCGATCGTGTATTGCTCCGTTCCGTTAGCCTTGCGGGCGCTGTCGAAACGCTTCAGTCCTGCATTGCCGATGAGTTTCCAGTCACTCGGCTGCTTGAGCTTCACGTCGGTCGGCACCGCTATGCTCGCCGCCTTGGCGGCAAATTCCCCGAAGCCGCCGCTCTTGCCGGAGGGATGGCTAAGCACGCCGTTCTCGACGGTGATCTCCGTCGCGTCGACACCCCACTCGGCGGCCGCGGCGGCGACCAGCATCGCGCGGGCGGCAGCGCCCGCCTTGCGATAGCGCTCCCACGAGGACACCATGGAGGTCGAACCTCCGGTTGCCTGAAGTGTCCCGCCGAAGGCGATGTTGCCGTAGGCCGGTATGTTGCCCGCGGCCCCCTTGACCTCGATGGTCGACCAATCGGCATCCAGTTCCTCCGCCACCAGCGTGGCGATGCCGTTATAGGAGCCCTGGCCCATCTCGAACTGCGACGAGAGGACGGTCACCTTTCCCTCGCCATCGATCGTTACATAGGGGGAGAAAGCGTGGGGACGGCTCTCTTCGGCGGTCTCGCTCGCGGCTGCTGGCGAGGCAGAGAGGAGGCGAAAGCCGACCGCGATGCCGGTCCCGGCAGCAAGCGCCCCGAGCAGGAACTGCCGACGCGAGGCCTCGACGCGGGCTGCGGGGAGGGCGATCGTTTGCATTAGTTTGGGGAGCATGACTTACGCCTCCAGACGCTTTGCGGCTTCGTGAATGCCGGCACGAATTCGATGGTAGGTGGCGCAACGACAGAGATTGCCCGACATCGCCGAGTCTATGTCCGCATCGCTGGGCTTGGGATTGTTCGTAAGCAGATCGGTTGCCGACATGATCTGGCCCGACTGGCAGTAGCCGCATTGCGGCACGTCGAGATCGGCCCAGACGGCCTGGACCGTTTCCGCGACCTTGCTCTGGAGGCCCTCGATGGTGGTCACCTGCGAGCCTTCGATGTCGCCGATGAAGGTCTGGCAGGACCGGACGGGCGAACCGTCGACATAGACCGTGCAGGCGCCGCATTGCGCCATGCCGCAGCCGAATTTCGTACCCGTCAATCCGACGAGATCGCGGATCACCCAGAGAAGCGGCATATCCGCCTCGGCGTCGACCGAGTGTTCAACGCCGTTGATCGTAACCGTTACCATGCTGCTTTCCTCGCGTTGTGGCGAGTGGCAGCGGGATGCGCCGACAAGGCCGTCCACGCCCACGTTCGCCAGATTGCGGGCAGCAGCTTAAGCGGCGATGCCATGTCCTTGGTAGGTACAATCCTCTCGGATTATTGCCTATTCCTGTCGATCTAACGCAATCGTGATCATCGGGCAAAGCGCCACGGTTCGCCCGGCAAACCGGTGTGTCCTGGCGGCGGCAGCGCTAACCGATGGAGTCGCGCCTGTTCGAATCGTCGGAGTTCAGGATCGCCTTGATGTCACGCAGCGGGGGATGGCCGAAGGCACGTCGATATTCCCGGCTGAACTGGGTCGGGCTCTCATAGCCGACGCGCATGGCGGCCGTTGCCGCGTCGAGCGACTGAGAAAGCATGAGTTCGCGCGCGTGATGCAGTCTCAAATGCTTCTGGAACTGCAACGGGCTCATGGCGGTCATGGCGCGGAAATGATGATGTAGGGTGGAGACTCCCATATTCGCGATCTCCGCCAATTCCTCGACGCGCAGCGGCCGCGCGTAATTTTCCTTGAGCCAGGCGATCGCCTTTGCCACGCGGTTGCTGTTGGTGCCGGCAAGCGCGAAGCGCCGCAATTGCGGACCTTGCTCGCTGGTCAGCAGCCGATAGAGGATCTCATTTTCGATGTGACCGGCCAGAAACGGGATGTGTTCGGGCGCGTTCGCAAGTGAAATCAATCGCAACAGAGCATCGAACAGTTCCGGCGTGCCGGCGCCGATAGCGACACCGAGCCCACGATCGGGCGCGTCGGTAGAGTGTATGTCATGGTCGGCGATGATCCGCCGCAGCTTCTCGAGATCCAGACGCAGAGCGGCGGCCACGTAGGGTTCGCGCTCGCTTGCCTCGCACACATGGCCGGTCATCGGCAGGCCGACGGCGCTCAGGAAAAAGCAGGATTCATCGTAGACAAGCGTTTTCTGGCCGACATGGACACGCTTGCTGCCCTTGACGATCATCGAGACGATCGGCTCGGAGACACTGGTGAAAGGCCCCGCCGGCGCGACGATGCGATAGAGCGATAGACCCGGTATCGCATGATTGTAACGGACGCCGTCCCAAGGCAGTTGCGCCAGTCGGTCCAGAATGCGCGCGCGAATGGGCGCGGTTTCCTCGCGCAGGCGCTGATGCTCGATCCTGGTGTTGCTCATCTCCATCGCTTCGTCCTTCCCCAACACCGTCGTCAATCCAATTCTTATCACATTATTTTGATGTCGAGAGGATTAGGCAATTCTTTCTCGGCGGAGCGGTCGGCTATTCGGCCGCCTTCCGCCGGGGCA
>NZ_LUAV01000003.1:0-173 GCF_002078505.1 Ensifer aridi
TGGTGATCGGCGCCTCCGCCTTCCAGTCCTTCCTGACGCTGCTGTTCATGCTGATCACGCTGTTCTTCGTCTATCGCGACGGCCAGTCGTTTTCGAAGCAGCTCGATCATCTCGGCGAGCGGATCTTCCCGATGCGCTGGGAGCGGCTGTCGCGCGTCGTGCCGCTCACCATC
>NZ_LUAV01000003.1:559-738 GCF_002078505.1 Ensifer aridi
CTCGTGCCGGGCGGCGCGCCGCTCTGCTTCACCCTCGTTTCGATCTATCTGGTGGCGAGCGGCTCGCCAATACACGGCGTCGCGCTCTTTACCTGGGGCACGACCGAGCTCTTCATCGTCGACAAGACGCTGAGGCCGAGGCTCGTCGGCGGCCCGATCAAGCTGCCCTTCCTGCCGAC
>NZ_LUAV01000004.1:0-164428 GCF_002078505.1 Ensifer aridi
TTGCCTGAATATGGCGAGGGGTCACGAGGATTTCCAATATAGGCTGCGCATAGATTCAATAGCCGCGCGACAAGGACAGCTCCCCGGCTCACGTCCAGTCGCGCCGAGCTGCGAGCCGCCAGTGGCTCCCCGCATTGCGGACACCTCAGTTCATCTTTCGGGCCCGATGCACCGGGAGCGTCACGACGAAACAGGCGCCGCCGTCCGGCGGGGTTTCGTAACGGACCGCCCCGCCGTGGCGTTCGGCGATCTGGCGAACCAGCGCCAGCCCTAACCCCCAGCCGCCCGTGGCCTCGCTGCGTCCCGAGGGCCTATAGAACGGCTCGAAAACGCGGGTGCTCTCGCCGGCCGGTATGCCCGGCCCGTGGTCGCGGACCCTGAGTTCCACCATGCTATCCGCCTGCGCGACCGTGGCTATGACGGGCGGGCTGCCGTGGCGCAGCGCGTTCTGCATCAGATTGCGCACCAGCCTGCCGATGAGGCGCGCATCGCCTGTGACAGTCGCGGGTGTGCCGGAGACCTCGACGCCGTTGCGCGCCCCTTCTTCCGAGACCAGAGCCAGAAGGTCGACGGACGCGGTCGCATCGAGTTTCTCGACGTGGTCGAGCCTGCTCGCCAGCAGGATCTCCTCGACCAGCGTGTCCAGCTCGGCGAGGTTGCGGACGATCTCCTCCCTGCGGTTCCCGCTCGGCGCCTGCTCATAAAGGTCGATCGCGATCCGCAGACGCGCAAGCGGCGAGCGCAATTCGTGGCTGGCATTGGCGAGCAGGGCGCGGTGTGACTTGATCAGCCGCTCGACGTGATCGGCGGCCCTGTTGAAGCTCTTCGCCACCGCCGCGACCTCATCGCTGCCGTCCGCCGGCACGCGAGCCACGAAATCGCCCCGCCCCCACGCATCGACGCCCGCGCGTAACCGCTCCAGCCGGCGCGTCAGGTGACGCACCACCGGATAGGCGGCGAGCCCGATGACGCCGGCGATCAACGCCAGGTAGGCGAGCGGATTGCGGCCAGCCGGCCGGAAAGGCCTCTCCATGCGCGCGGCGACAGTGCGACCGTCGGGCAACTCGGTTACCATGGTGTGAAAGTTACCGCGCGGGCCGTGGCGCCAGGGCCGCTCGACCATGTCGCGGGGGAGCGGCTGGCCGGCACTCGCGATCAGCCTGCCGCGCGGATCGTATACCGCTATGTCGGCGTCAAAGGCTCGTGAAAGCCGCTTGAGCGTCGCCCCGACCGACTGCCGGTCCATGTCGGGCGGAATGAGCGCGGCGACGAACCGCGCGCGTTGGCTCTGCCAACCGGACTCCTCCTCTCCCTGTCCCAGCCACACGAAGGCGGCACTGGCGACGGCGACCGCGGCAAGGCTCGCCAGCAGCGTCAGGTAAATCTTCAGGAACAACCGGCTGCGCATGCTCTAGGTCTCTGTTTTTGATGCATGTCGTCCCAAAACCGCCGCACATTTTTGGGCGACACGCATTATCCTTCGTCCTGGAAACGGGCGAAGACATAGCCGGCGCCGCGCACGGTGATGATGCGCCTCGGGTGCTTGGGATCGCTCTCTATGGCCGCCCTGATGCGCGAGATATGGACGTCGATGGAACGGTCGAAGGCATCCAGCTCCTCGCCCTTGACCGCGCCCATCAACTGCTCGCGCGAGAGCGTGCGGCCGGCATTTTCGGCAAGCGCCACGAGCAGGTCGAACTGATAGCTGGTCAGCACACATTCGTGGCCGTCGATTCTGACCGAGCGGGATCCCGGATCGATCTCCAGCCGTCCGAAACGTAAGATCCGCGAAACCGCCGCGCTGCCGTTGCGGCGGCGCAGGATCGCCTTCAGCCGGGCCAGCAGTTCGCGCGGATTGAAGGGCTTCGGCAGATAGTCGTCGGCTCCGAGCTCCAGACCAACGATGCGGTCTGTCTCCTCGCCTTTGGCCGTGAGCATCAGGATCGGCACGTCCGAGGCCGCGCGCATGCGCCGGCAGGTCTCGAAGCCGTCAAGGTCCGGCAGCATGACATCGAGAATCACGACGTCCGGCGCACGGCGGCCGAGGTCGCTGAGGCCCGCTGTGGCGGTCGCCGCGGTGTGGACGGTGTAGCCGTTTCCGGAGAGATAGTCCGAGAGCATGGCGGAGAGGCGCGTGTCGTCATCGACAATCAAGACCCGTTCCGCCATCTCTTGCGCTCCCATCAGTCACCTACAGCGCCGCGCGTTTTCTCAGACGCGCAAAGGTCGCTGTAGCACTTTGAATCGCTGCATGTTTTTATCCTTAAATCCGATACGATTTAAGGAAACATGCAGTAGTCGATTCACTCTTACCACCGGCCGTGCCCCCTGCGCTCCTTCAAATGTTCGACCAGTTTGGCGCGCTGCTCCGGCGTCAGCACTTCGGCGGCGTCGAGGAGCGCCGTCGTCATCTTGCGCGAGGCCTCGTCGATGGCCGCGATGCGTTCGCTGCGCAGTTTCTCGGCGGCGGCGCGGTCGATAGTTGACGCGCCGAGGAGTTCGATAACCTCCTCACGCGTCTCGCGGAAGTCCCGGAACGTCGGTCGGATCTCGGCGCGCGCCTTGTCGATGATGTCCCAAAGCTTGTCTTCCTGCTCGGGCGTCGCGTCGAGCTCATCGAGCACGGAGCCGATCCGGTGTTCCATGAAGCCACCTCCCATATGCGCCTGCATCATATGGCCGCCCATGCCGAAACGGCCCATGCCGAAGCCGAAATCATCGCTGCGCGCGGCAGCAAAACCGACCGCGCCGACAACTGCGACGGCCGCGATGCCGCCGATCGCTGCGCGCCGCGCCCATCCTTTCGAGGCGGGCCCGCCGGCGGCCGGGCTCGAAAGGTTCTTGTCTTCGTTTTCCATAATGGTCTCCTTTCACTCCGTAGCATCTGCTGCAGTGGAGGAAAGCTAACCGGGCAACGTTTCGAGCGTTCTGGACGAATGTAAAGAAATGTGAAGCGGTTCGGCGCGCTTCGTCTGCAAAGGGGTCGTGGCGAGCGGCGGTCCCCGTACTCGAGAGATCATGGTCTCGCTAATTACGGCGGCTCATGTGGACTTACGCACGATGAGGGTGCCCGGAAGTGTTACGGTCTCAGGCTCCAGCCGTCCCGTGATCATACCGATGATTATCTGAACCATTTCGTCGCGCGGCTGCTCGTATGTTGTGAGGCTGTAGGCGGACGATCCGCAGAGTTCGTAGTTGTCGAAGCCGACGACCGCTATGTCGTGCGGGACCCGCAAGCCAAAACGGCCGTGGATTTCATCCATAGCTCCGAGCGCCAGGATGTCGTTTTCGCACATCAGGACGTCGACTCGGTCCGCGGGCTCGGTCTGCTTGAGATAGTTGCGGGCGGCTTCGGCCCCGGCTTCGGCGCTGTATTTCTCAGCCGAGAACACCGAGACGTCATCCACACCCTTCTCCTTCCAGAAATCGACGAAATGTTGCCGACGTCTGAGTGCTGTCGACAGGACTGTCGCACCTGTCATGAAGCCGGGGCGCCGGTATCCTCTTTCAAAGAGATGATCGACAATCTCGCGTAGCGCCAGTTCGGCATCGCATGTGACTGCCGGCACGCCTTCGATCTGGCTGTCTCTCGCCAGCACGAACATGGGTGGCGTTCCCCGGCCTAGTTGCAGATCACTCAGTGTCTCGCTGCGAAATGCCGTTCCGAACAGGATGACGGCATCGACCTGACGCTGGTCTGCGTGAAGCAATGCGTGCACATGGTCGAAGTGCGTGTTGATATTGATCAGCAGGGCGACCATCCCCTCGGCCTGCAGTCGTTCGGTCAATGTCTCCAGGAAGGGCAACTTCTGAGGATTGGCGAAATCATCGACGAACACTGCCACCTGATGGGTGGAGTTGGTCGCGAGGCTGCGGGCAAGCAGATTCGGAGTGTAGTTGAGCGCCGCGGCCGCCTCGAGGACTTTGCGTTTGCTTTCCTCCGCGATCGATGCGCCCGGCGTGAAAGCCCGTATGACCGTCCACTTCGAGACACCCGCGGCATCCGCCACTTCCCTCGCCGTCGCCCGCTTGCGCATAGAGTCTCCTGCAAATGGAATAGCCATTCCATTTTTTATTCAGATGAAATGAATGCTTGCTTTTACTACATCCAACGATAATATGCACCCGCTTGCACCCGGTAGCAAACAGAAATGCACCCGGTAGCATTAGTTTTTCTCGCCATCCTGTGGAGTGGACGGCGAATTGAGGAGGAGCAAATGAAATCTCTCTTGAAGAAGCTGGCATTCGGCGCTGTCGCACTCGGTGTCGCCACCTCGGCAGCCATAAGTGCGAAAGCTCAGGAGCCTACCATCATCGCCGTGACGCACGGGCAGGCATCCGATCCGTTCTGGTCGATCGTGAAGAACGGCATCATGCAGGCCGGCAAAGACAGCGGCGTGCAGGTCGATTACCGCGCGCCCGAGACCTTCGACATGGTGGCGATGGCTCAGCTCATCGAAGCTGCTGTCAACCAGAATCCCGCGGGCATCGTCATTTCGAACCCGGACCCGGATGCGCTCGGCCCGGCAATCGAGAAGGCCGTCGCCGCCGGTATTCCGGTCATCTCGATGAACTCCGGCATCTCCGCCGCCGAAAAACTCGGCATCAAGCTGCATGTCGGCCAGGATGAGACGCCGGCTGGTATCAAGGTAGGCGAGAAGTTGAAGTCGCTCGGCCTCAAGCACGTCCTCTGCGTCAACCAGGAAGTTGGCAACGCCGCGCTCGACCAGCGTTGTGCAGGTACGGAACAGGGCTTCGAGGGCGGCAAGGTCACCGTACTGCCGACCACCTCCGATCCCGCCGAGATCGAATCGAAGATTCAGGCGGCGGTCACGTCCGACCCGTCGATCGATGTTGTGCTCGGCCTTTCGGCGCCGCTCGTCGGCGAGCGGGCGGTTGCGGTCGTGGAGAAGATGGGAGTCGGCGACAAGGTGAAGGTCGCCTCCTATGACCTCTCAGCGAGCTTCCTTCAGTCCGTGGCCGATGGCAAGGCGCTGTTCGCGGTCGATCAGCAGCCTTATCTGCAGGGATATCTGCCGGTGACCTTCCTGGCGCTCAATGCGCGCTACGGAACGATCCCGGCCGGCAACGTGGCTTCTGGTCCCAGCTTCGTGACCTCCGAAACGGCCGCGCAGGTGATCGAGAAATCCTCCCAGGGCATCCGCTAAGGCGGAGCCCGGCAGCCCCCGTCCCGGACGGGGACTGCCTGTCGCCGCCCATTAGGCCGACGCGACACTTCGGTTTGCAGGTGGCCTTCGCGCGCACGGACAACGACCGATATCTAAGGAACGAACCATGACGCTAGCCAACGAACAGAACGGGTCTGTAGTCGGACCCGATGAGCGGCTGAAAAAGGTTTCGACATTGACCGCAATTCTACGGCGTCCCGAACTCGGCGCTGTAGCCGGTCTAGTGCTCGTGACCATCTTCTTCTTCGTCACCGCCAATCCCGCCATGTTCACCTTGGCGGGTGTGATGAACTTTATGGCTCCGGCTGCCCAACTCGGCATCCTCGCCATCGGCGCAGCGCTCCTGATGATCGGCGGAGAATTCGACCTATCGATCGGCTCGATGGTCGCCTTTGCCGGCCTCGTTTTTGGCACGGCACTGGTCGTGTGGCAGGGGCCGCTCAGCGTCGCCATCCTCGTGGCGATCGCGTTTGCCGTATTCATCGGCATCACCAACGCGCAGCTCACGATGCGCACCGGCCTTCCGTCCTTCATCGTGACGCTGGCCTTCCTCTTCATCCTGCGCGGCCTGACGCTGGTGGGCCTGAAATGGGCAAGCGGTGGCGCGACCCAGCTTCGCGGCATGAAGGGAGCAGTGGCCGGCAGCCCGCTTGCCCCCTTGTTCTCGGGAGATGCCTTCCCCGGACTGTTCACCTGGCTTGCTGAAGCCGGCATCATCGACACCTTTCCGAACGGCACACCGAGGGTGCCCGGCATTCCCGTCGAGATCCTGTGGTTCGTTGCCATAGCGCTCCTTGCCACCTGGATCCTGTTGAGAACGCGCTTCGGCAACTGGATTTTCGCATCCGGCGGCGATCCGCGGGCCGCGCGCAAGTCGGGCGTGCCGGTGGCTAGGGTCAAGACCACGCTCTTCGTCGTCACCGCCCTTTGCGCCACGCTGGTCGCCATCCTCACGGTGCTCGATGCCGGCTCGACGGACGCCCGCCGCGGTTTTCAGAAAGAGTTCGAGGCAATCATCGCGGCCGTCATCGGCGGCTGCCTGCTGACCGGCGGCTACGGCTCCGCCATCGGCGCGTTCTTCGGATCGATTGTGTTCGGCATGGTGTTGATCGGCCTGACTTACACGTCGATCGACCAGGATTGGTACCTCGTTTTCCTCGGCGGCATGCTGCTGACAGCCGTCGTCTTCAACAACGTCATCCGCAAACGCGTCACGGGAGAACGCTGATGAGCACATCTCAGACGCCCCTCGTCGAGGTCAGGAACCTCGTCAAGCATTTCGGCTCCGTCATCGCCCTCAACGGCGTGTCCATGAGCGTCAATCGGAACGAGGTTCTATGCCTGCTCGGCGACAATGGCGCGGGCAAATCGACCCTGATCAACACGCTTGCAGGCGTGCACAAGCCGACCTCGGGCGATTTCCTGGTCGAGGGTCAGCCTCGGTTGTTCTCGGGTCCGCGCGACGCCCTCGATGCCGGCATTGCCACGGTCTATCAGGACCTTGCGATGATCCCGCTGATGTCGGTGACCCGCAACTTCTTCATGGGGCGGGAACCCGTGATCGGCTTCGGCCCCTTCAAGCGCATGAACATGGATGAGGCCGACAACGTGACGCGCGATGAGATGCACAAGATCGGCATCGACGTCCGCGACCCGCAGCAGGCGGTTGGCACGCTATCGGGCGGCGAGCGGCAATGCGTGGCGATCGCCAGAGCGGTTTATTTCGGCGCCAAGGTGCTGATCCTCGACGAACCGACGTCGGCGCTCGGCGTCGCCCAGACGTCAATGGTGCTGAAATATATCAACCAGGTCCGAGCCAAGGGCCTCGGCGTGATCTTCATCACCCACAACGTCCGTCACGCCTATGCCGTTGGCAACCGCTTCACGGTGCTCAACCGCGGCAAGACGCTCGGAACCTATGCCAAGAACGAGATTGGCATCGACGAACTGCAGAACCTGATGGCCGGAGGCAAGGAGCTGCAGTCTTTGTCGGAAGAGCTCGGCGGAACGATCTGATCGAAATCTGCTCGCATGCATGTCGGTGCGGCGCATCTCACGCCGCTCCACCCATCGCCATACCCAAAATAGCGGAACACTAGCCAATGAGTGCACCCAAGACTTCTCCCTTCCCACTCGCAGCCTGCGCGGAAATGCTCTGGCGCGACAAGCCGATCGAGTGGCGCGCCGCGCGCCTGAAAGAAATGGGTTTCGGCGTCGGTCTCTGGAACTGGCCGGACCACGACCTCACGAAGCTGGAAGCGACCGGGGCGACCTTCACGATCATGAACGGCTATCTGACCGGCCGCCTTACGGACGACGACGGTGCAGCAGAACTCCTGAGGACGGCAGGCGAGACCGCGCAGGTTGGAAAGCGGCTCGGCGTTGAGCGGCTCAACCTGCACGGCACAGGCTTGGGAGACGGAGGCCTACCTGTCCAGCCGATCGAAGTCGTCACGGGCGCGATGTGGCTGAAGGCGCGCGATACTCTCTGCCGCATCGTGGAGATGGCTGAAGAAGAAGGCGTCACCTTCACGCTCGAAAACCTCAACCTGCCGGTTGATCACCCCGGCGTGCCCTTCGGCCGTGCCGAGGACACGCTGGCGTTGGTCTCGAGCGTCGATCATCCGCGGCTCCGCCTTAATCTCGATCTCTATCATGCTCAGATCGGCGAGGGGAACCTGATTGAACTCTGCCGCAAGTGCCTGCCTTGGATCGGCGAGATCCAGGTGGCTGACGTACCCGGCCGCTGCGAGCCCGGTACTGGTGAGGTCAACTGGCACGGCATCGCCAAGGCGCTGAATGCCATGGGCTATTCCGGCCCGATCGGCATGGAAGCCTGGGCCGCTGGCGATCCCGAAGTGGCGCTCGAAGCGTTCCGCACAGCCTTCACCGTCTGACCTTTTCAACCCTGACAGGATCAATTCAATGCCCAAGAACAAACCCGTCAATGTCGGTCTCGTTGGTGCCGGGCGCATCGGTTCCTTTCACGGCGAGACCGTTACACGCCGCCTCGTCGATGCCGAGCTCGTCGCCATTGCCGATCCCGCTCCAGGGGCTGCGGCCGGTCTCGCCGCCAAGCTCGGCGTCGAAAGCTCCTACACCGATGTCGCGGATCTCCTTGCCCACCCGGACCTCGATGCCGTGATCATCGCTACGCCGGCGCGGTTTCATACAAACATCCTCGTGCAGGCCGCCGAAGCCGGTAAGGCGATCTTTTGCGAGAAGCCGATGGCGTTGACCTTGGAGGATGCCGACCGGGCAATCGCGGCGGCGCGCTCTGCCGGCGCTCCGCTTCAGGTCGGTTTCAACCGCCGCTGGGATCAGGCCTTCTCGGAAGGACGTACCGCAATCGTTGGCGGAAAGATCGGCGCCCCTCAGTTGCTCCGGTCGCTCACCCGCGATCCCGGTCCGTTTGGTGCCGACCCCGCCAGGATTCCGCCGTGGACGATCTTCTACGAACGCTGATCCACGATTTCGACACGCTGCTTTGGCTGAACCCGAATGCCAAGCCCGTCGAGGTTTCCGCCGTTGCCGACGCGCTGGTTCGTCCGGATTTCGCCGATAAGGGCTTCCACGACACGGCGGTGGTCACGATCCGATTTGACAACGGATCGATCGCTGTCGCGGAAGCGAACTTCTGCGCGATGTACGGCTACGACATCCGCGGCGAGGTCTTCGGTGCCAGTGGCATGGTGACGATGGGCGACATCCGTCGTTCAAGCATGACGCTGTTCGATAAGAACGGTGTGTCGAGCGAGACCTGGCGTCGCGACACCGACCATTTCGTCCACGGTTACACAGTGCAGCTCGCGTCCTTCGTAACCGCCGTTCGTCGCGGCGAGCTTACCGAAGGACCGACCGGTATGGACGCGCGCAATGCGCTGAACATCGCGCTTGCCTGCATTGAGTCCGTCTCAAAGAAGGCAGCCGTAGCGCTGGAATAACGGGCCGAGAAATCGAGGCGGTCATGAAGATGAGCGAGGCGACAAGACCTCCGACCAACGTCACGGAGCTTAAGGGCTTGATCGCTTCCAGAGCCCTTAAACTCCCGAAACAGCTCGAGCAGGTAGCTCGTCTGGCCCTCGCACGGCCAGATGTTGTCGCCTTCGGCAGCGCCCGCTCGATCGCTGTCGCTTGCTCCGTCTCTCCCACCACGGTGGCGCGCCTCGCAACCGCCCTCGGCTTCGACAGTTTTCGGGAGTTCAAGTTGTTCTTTCAACAGCATCTAAGGGGAACTGCAAGCTCCGAGGCCGGCGGTTGTTTTTGATCGGTTTCGGTCTGATTCCGATCTTCATGGCATGTCCTTTCGCGAATGTGGAAGAGGCGCGCCGCGGTCACAGACGGGGCGAGCGAAGGCATCAAGCATTTCGCCTAGTTCGATCAAGTTGTCTTGCCGCGCGCGAGACGAACATTGTCCACTTCAGACCGGCAGCCCGGCCTGTTTCCGCAAGCTCTTGTCGAAAGCGGATTCGGGTACGAAACGGCGCAGCAAGCGAACTTGGCCGGCGAGTTTTCCCGCGGTGTAGCGTCTTCTCGGCGCCTTCGCCGTTGCCGCTTTGACAACCGCCTCTGCCACGACCTCTGGGTCGTCGCCTCTTTCGACGCTCTTGCGCATCTGCACTTCCATGTCAGCGCGCACCGCATCGTAAACAGCAAGGGAGCGATCGGGCCTTGTTAGGTTCTCCTCGAATGCCGTGCGGGTATAGGCGGGCTCGACAAGCACGACCCGAATTCCGAATGTGCGCAGTTCGTGATCGAGCGACTCGGAGTAGCCTTCGACGGCATGCTTGGTCGATGCGTAGAGCGCATTGTAGGGGGAGGGGATCAGCCCCAGAATGGAACTTATGTTGATGATCCTGCCCTTGCCTTGACCCCGCATTGTAGGCAACACCGCGTTGGTCATGCGGAGCACGCCGAAGACGTTCACGTCGAACAGCGCCTGTGCCTGGGCAGTTGAGGACTCCTCTGCGCCGCCGAGCAGTCCAATGCCGGCATTGTTGACGAGCAGGTCGATACGCCCTGTCCCGGCAAGCACCTCCTCGACCAGTTTCGCCACGGATGCGTCATCGGTCACGTCGCAGGTCAGCATGGTGACGCCATCGGATCTTTCGGGCACCGCGCGACGGCTGGTTCCGAAGACGCGAAAGCCCGCCTTCTGCAAGGCTCTGGCCGTCGCGTGCCCGATGCCGGTCGATGCCCCAGTTACCAGGGCGACCCCAAGATTGGCTTTGTTCATTGAAATTGCTTCCTTCTTTGCGCTGGATTTCGTGGGGGAATGACGCAAGCGCTCTCGTTCATGCTGCCCGGCTAAGCTTCAGTCACGGGCGGCAAGCTTGTCTGTCCACCGACGGAACACGGCGCTGGCGTTGACACCTCCGAAGCCGAAGCCGTTGGAGATCGCGTAGTCCATCTCCGTTGGCCGGGCCTGGTTTGCAACGAAATCAATCCCGTCGCCGGCCGGATCAGGAGCGCTCAAATTGAGCGTCGGCGGGGCCGTCTGATCCCTAAGCGCCAGGATCGTGAAAATGGCTTCAAGCCCGCCGGCGGCTCCCAGCAGGTGGCCGGTGGCCGACTTCGTTCCGCTGACAGCCACGCTGAAATCCGCGCCGAAGACCCTCTTGATCGCCGCGATTTCCCCCAGGTCGCCGACTGGCGTGGAGGTCGCGTGCGCATTGAGGTGGCGGATCTCGCGCGGCGAAATCCCGGCCTGGGCAATCGCGATCTCCATGGCGCGGCGGGCGCCGTCGCCGTCCTCGGGACCGGACGTGACGTGGTGGGCGTCCGCAGTCGTGCCGTAGCCGACGAGCTCCGCGAGCGGCTTCGCACCGCGCGCAAGCGCGTGGCTCAATGCCTCGATGACCAGGATGCCGGCGCCTTCGCCCATGACGAAGCCGTCACGCAACATGTCGAAGGGGCGTGAGCCCCGGTCAGGCGTTTCATTGAAGCCGGTCGAAAGAGAGCGTGCCGCGGCAAAACCACCGAGGCTGACGATATTCATGCATGCTTCCGTTCCGCCGCACACGGCAATATCGGCTTCATTGGCGCGAATAACACGAGCCGCATCGCCGATCGCCTGAATGCCGGCGGCACACGCGGTCACCGGCGCGCCGATCGGCCCTTTGAAGCCGTAACGCATGGAAATTTGTCCCGCTGCCAGGTTCACCAGGAAAGATGGTACGGTGAAGGGTGAAAGACGCCGCACACCGCGCTGATCAACCGTTCGCACCGCCTCAGTTATGGCCGGAAACCCGCCGATGCCCGAAGCGATGATGGTCGCGGTGCGGGTCCGGTCATCTTCCGAGACCGGCTTCCACCCCGCCTGCGCAAGCGCCTCTTCCGCCGCCGCCAGCGCGAAGAGAATGAATCGGTCTACCTTGCGCTGATCCTTTGGAGCAAAGACGGTATTCGGATCGAAGCCCGCCTCGGGGTCGCCTTCCAGAGAGGGAACCGTCCCGCCGATCTTCGCCGGCAGGTCTCCCACCACTTCGTCCGGAAGCCGCCGGATTCCCGAACGGCCAGACAAGAGCCGAGACCAGGAAGCCGCGACATTGGCTCCGAGCGGGCTAACTGCTCCCATGCCTGTAATAACGATACGGCGCATGTGTTCTCCAACTGTTATTTTGTGTCATCCGTCTGCACGCCGTGCAGACGCTCGATCGGCGATTGCCGCATATTCACTTCGGCAATAGTCTCGTCCGGGTGATCTCGGGACGTGTCCCAGGGGCGAGCGGGTAAGAGTCCGAGAAGGCATCCTGCGGACGCGTGAGGCAATGACGCCACTGGTCTCATGCGTTTCTGGCGGAAGCGGCGATCCGCCGAACTTCGTTGGCGGCTGCCTCGAGAAAGCGCTGCGACATCTCTTCATCATTCAAGATACGAGAGATCGTCACGGCACCCACCATGAGCGACAGCATCGCCATGGCCTTGCCATAGGTTTTCGGGCTTTCCGCCTCCGGCATCAGTTCTTCGAGAATTTGAAGATGCGCTTGAACGCCGTCCTGGAACGGGGCTCTCACCTCCTCGCTTTGGCGCGCCGCATCAGCGCCAAGCGCCACCAAGGGACAACCGTCGCTCTTCTCTTCGCGATGGCCCAGCGACAGGTAGAGCTCAATAAGGGCCTCAAGGGGGTCAGGGCTCGCGGCAGCGACAGCCGACCATCTGCGGGTCGCGTGCTCCATCGCTCGCTTGGAGGCCTGCGCTGCAAGATCGTCCTTGGATTCGAACTGCTTGTAGAACCCGCCTTGTGTGAGACCGGCGCCCTTCATCAGGTCCTTGAGCCCGATGCCGTCGAAGCCGTGCTCTCGAAAAAGCCGGCTCGCTGCGTTGATGACCGCTTCGCGATTTGCCTCGGCCTGTGCGCGACTGACTCTCATGATTGACCTCGCCATTAGATTTCACTTGACATCTATACCACGGATAGATTTAGATCGCAATCTAATAGAGGCAGCGCCCGCCAACAAGGGTCATCTCACATGAACCGCAAATTTCTTCTCACATCGATCGGTCTTATGGCTGCAGCCGGCGGCGCCGCTTTTGCGTTCGTGTTCGAAACGCCAGCGCGGGACGCGGAGACTGCAGATCCCCGCGTCGCGTCGCCACTTGTAAGAGTCGTGGAAGCGACGAGGCCGGAAAGAGCCGAGCGCGCCTTTACAGGTACGATCGCCGCCCGAGTGCAGAGCAATCTTGGTTTTCGCGTGCCCGGCAAGATCATTCAGCGCCTCGTGGACGTCGGTGAACAGGTGAAGGCGGGGCAGCCGCTGCTGCGGATCGATGAGACCGATCTACAACTTGCGCTCACGGCAAAGCGCAACGCTGTCGCTGCAGCACGCGCTGTTCTGGTTCAGGTGCGTGCGGACGAGAGGCGATATGCTGTCCTGGTGAAGAACGGATTGGCGGCGACGCCGCAGCGTTACGAGCAGGCGAGGGCGGCGCTGGACACCGCCGCGGCACAGCTTGCCGCCGCGGAAGCGGAAGCGAAGGTCGCAGAGAACGAGGCGACCTATTCTGTCCTGGTGGCGGACGCCGATGGAACCGTAACTGAAACGCTTGCCGAGCCGGGGCAGGTTGTCGCCGCCGGTCAGCCGGTGGTCAGACTTGCCCACGCCGGCCCCCGCGAGGCGGTGGTCCCGCTTCCCGAGACGCTCCGGCCGGCGCTCGGCTCGGTGGCCGAGGCCAGCCTGTACGGGCGCGATGAGCGCCGCTACACGGCACGTCTCCGGCAGCTATCGGATTCCGCCGATGCCCAGACCCGTACATACGAGGCCCGCTATGTCCTCGACGGCGAGGCCGCGGCAGCACCGCTCGGCGCCACGGTGACAATCCGGCTTCCAAGCCAGGGGAGTGAACCGGAGGTCCAAGTGCCGCTCGGAGCGGTGCTCGACGACGGCGAGAGGACCGGCGTTTGGGTGGTGGATAGCACCACCTCTACCGTACACTTTCGGCCCGTCAAACTTGTTCGCGTGACCAGTGAAACCGCCATGATCTCCGGATTGAACTCTGGCGATGCGATCGTTTCGCTCGGCGCACATCTTCTGCAGGAAAGTGCTCGCGTCAGGACTGCGCCTGAGGGGAACAACTGATGACAAGCCTCAATCTTTCCGCGATCGCCGTTCGCGAACGCGCCGTCACCCTGTTCTTCATCCTCCTGCTGGTGGCCGCCGGCGCCTACGCCTTCCTCATGCTCGGACGGGCGGAGGATCCGAACTTCACCATCAAGACCATGACGGTCACGACGGCGTGGCCCGGTGCGACGGCGCACGAGATGCAGGATCTCGTCGCCGAACCGTTGGAGAAGCGGCTTCAGGAGCTGACCTGGTACGACCGGGTGGAGACGACCACACGGCCAGGTTATGCCTATATGACGGTCACGCTGAAGGACAGCACCCCGCCATCTGCCGTGCAGGAGGAGTTCTACCAGGCCCGCAAGAAGCTCGGGGATGAAGCCCGCAACCTGCCTTCGGGTGTCTTCGGTCCCTTCGTCAACGATGAATATTCGGACGTGAGCTTCGCCCTTTATGCGCTGAAGGCCAAGGGCATGCCGATGCGTGAGCTGGCGAGGCAAGCGGAGGTGATCCGCCAGGACCTCCTGCACGTGCCCGGCGTCAAGAAGATCAACATCCTCGGTGAACGTCCCGAACAGATATTCGTCGAGTTCTCCTACGCCAAACTGGCAACCCTCGGCGTCTCGGCACAGGATATCGTTGCCGCCTTGCAGCGGCAGAACACCGTCACACCGGCGGGCTCGATCGACACAAAGGGGCCGCAGGTCTTCATTCGGGTCGACGGCGCTTATGACAGTGTCCAAGCGATCGCCGACACGCCGATTGCGGCTACTGGGCGGACGCTGAAGCTCTCCGACATCGCCGAGGTCCGCCGCGGCTACCAGGATCCTCCGACCTACCTGATCCGGCGCCAGGGTGAGCCGACCATCATGCTCGCAGCCGTCATGCAGGAGGGCTGGGATGGTCTCGCGCTCGGCAAGGCGCTGGAGGACAGGACTGCGGCGATCGCATCGGCACTGCCGCTCGGGATGACGCTCGACAAGGTGACCGATCAGGCCGTCAACATCACCTCGGCGGTCGACGAGTTCATGATGAAGTTCGCGATGGCACTCGGCGTGGTGCTGGTGGTGAGCCTGCTCAGCCTCGGCTGGCGCGTCGGCATCGTCGTAGCGGCTGCCGTCCCCCTGACGCTTGCCGTCGTCTTCCTCATCATGCTGGAAACCGGCCGGTTCTTCGACCGCATCACGCTCGGTGCGCTCATCCTGGCGCTCGGCCTTCTCGTCGACGACGCCATCATCGCCATCGAGGTGATGGTGGTGAAGATGGAAGAAGGCATGGACCGCATCAAGGCGGCGGCCTATGCGTGGAGCCACACTGCGGCGCCGATGCTGTCGGGAACACTCGTGACGGTCGCCGGCTTCCTGCCGGTGGGCTTCGCGCGCTCGACGGCCGGCGAATACGCCGGCAACATCTTTTGGGTCGTGGGCTTCGCCCTCATCGTCTCCTGGATCGTCGCGGTGGTCTTCACGCCCTACCTCGGCGTTAAGATGCTGCCCGCGATCAAACCGATCGAAGGCGGTCATGACGCGATTTACAACACACCGAACTATCGGCGTCTGCGACGGCTTATCACCTTTGCGGTGCGCCACAAGTTTCTGACCTGTGCTATCGTCGGCATCGCCTTCGCGCTTTCTGTAGTCGGCATGGGCGGCGTCAAACAGCAGTTCTTCCCGACGTCAGACCGCCCGGAGGTGCTGGTGGAGGTTCGCCTGCCGCAAGGCACCAGCATCGAGACGACGACCGCGACCGTCGAGACGCTCGAACAGTGGCTGGACAAGCAGCCCGAAGCCAAGATCGTCACGAGCTATGTCGGTCAGGGCGCGCCCCGCTTCTTCTTTGCGATGGCGCCGGAATTGCCTGATCCCGCCTTCGCCAAGATTGTCGTGCTGACCCCGAACGCGGAGGCGCGCGAGGCCTTGAAACACCGGCTGCGCGAAGCGGTGGCACAGGGGCTCACACCTGAGGCCTATGTCCGCGTCACCCAGCTTGTGTTCGGACCCTACACACCGTTCCCGGTCGAGTTTCGGGTGATGGGACCTGATCCGGCCCAGCTATACAGCATTTCCGAGAAAGCACTCGACATCATGCGCGGCGTCCCGGACGTGCGGCAGGCCAACCGCGACTGGGGCAGTCGCACGCCCGTACTCCGCTTCGTCCCGGATCAGGAGCGACTGAGCCTCATCGGCCTTTCGCCGGCCGAAGCGGCCCAGCAACTGCAGTTCCTCCTTACCGGTATCCCCGTTACGCAGGTCCGCGAGGACATTCGCAATGTCCCGATCGTCGCACGCAGCGCCGGCAACGAACGACTGGATCCGACGCGCCTTGCGGATTTCTCCCTGATGAGCCGCGACGGCCGTCCGATTCCGCTCGACCAGATCGGCCATTCGGAGATCCATCTGGAAGAGCCGATCCTGAAGCGCCGCGATCGCACGCCCGTCATCACGATCCGCTCGGACATCAATGAGGCGACTCAACCTCCGGAGGTCTCCAAGCAGATCATGACCGCCCTTCAGCCGCTGATCGCATCGCTTCCCGCCGGCTATCGCATCGAATTGGGTGGATCGATCGAGGAGGCTGCCAAGGCCAATACCGCACTGGGCAAGGTTTTCCCGGCCATGATTGCCGCGATGCTGATCGTCATCATGCTGCAGGTGCGATCCTTCTCGACGATGGCCATGGTCATGCTGACGGCGCCGCTTGGCCTTGTCGGCGTCGTGCCGATGTTGCTCACCTTCAATCAGCCCTTCGGCTTCAACGCCATTCTGGGCCTCATCGGACTGGCCGGCATCCTGATGCGCAATACGCTTATCCTTACCGAACAGATCAAGGAGAACCGTGCGGCCGGCCTCGATGCCCATCACGCCGTCATCGAGGCCACGGTGCAACGCACGAGGCCCGTGATCTTGACCGCACTTGCCGCCGTGCTGGCCTTCATTCCCCTCACACACTCGGTCTTCTGGGGGTCGATGGCCTATACCCTGATTGGCGGTACGGCCGTTGGCACGGTGCTGATCCTGCTCTTCCTTCCGGCGCTCTACGCAGCCTGGTTCCGGATCAAGCCGACTGCAGGTGAGATCCAGGAGGAGCCGATAGAGGAACCGGAATTGCGCATAGCGATGGCTGCCGAGTAGGGCTGGTCGTCGGGCGGACATGGTGCGTCTCGCGCGCGAGGCTTTGCCGGACATACCTAGGTCAGTTCCACGACCTTGCCGCTTACACAGGGCATAGAGGCGGGCGAGTTCGAGGTCGAAGATGCCGCGGAAGCGGCGCGTGCGGTTAAGACCGCGTTCATCCCGTTCTTCCATCCGGTTCTGATCGAACACTGCGTTCAACGCGGCGAAGACACCGAAGCGGCCCTGCGCGAGCAGATTCGCTTAATCCTGAAGGCTCTCGGCAAGTCGGACTATGGGGGCTGTAAACGGGATCCAGCACTCCGGAAAAAACAAGGAAATAAGGGAATTTAGCAAGAATTGGCTGGGGAACCTGGATTCGAACCAGGACTAACGGAGTCAGAGTCCGCTGGTCTACCGTTAACCTATTCCCCAAGGTCCGCTGGTCAAGCTTAGCCGCCGCGTCGGTGTGGCGGGCTTATAAACAAAAGAACGGCGGATGCAAATACCTTTTGGCAAAAAAATGCGGCCGCGCTGTGTTCAACTCGTTCCGAGTTGCGGCAAAACGCGCAGGGCCGCTATGCGCTTCGTTTCGAAGGACTTGTCGTCCAAGGAGGGTAACACTGCGGCTCACGAGCCCTGTCTCAGCCTCAAAAAAGGTTTGGCGAAAAAGGGCGGCGCTGGTACAGTCGCGCCAACGCAAAATCGAGAGAGCGCCTTGAGCGGCCGCAAGGCTTCGCGCGGCGCCATGGTTGAGACACGTGAAAGACCCCGAACACGGCGAGGTGCCGTATGAATCCGGGGCGTCGGCAGCAGGTCGTGGCGAGGCGCGCAAGCATGCGTCGCGCGGCGGCAAGGGCAAGCGGAGGCGGCGCAAGCCCTCCGGTTCGCCGCCTGCAATTGCCAGCCGATCCGGCGAGACCGGAGAAGCAGGGCGTCCCGCAGCACTGGACGAGGCGGAGCCGGCGCGCAAGCGCAAACGGCGCCGGCGCTCGAAATCAGCAAAACCGCAGAACCAGCCCGCGGCCGCCGCTTCCGGCGGAGAGGCGCCGCTTCTCGATGCGACGGTTGCCGACAAGAAAGGTCATAAGCGCAGCAGGAAGGCGCGTCATCGGCGCGGGCTTCAGGGGCGGCCGTTGGCGTCGGCCGGTAAGGCACCTGCAACGCAGCGGCCCGGCGAATCACAGCGTCCACGTGGTGCCGAAACCGCTCCGCCGCAATCTCCACAGCAGCCGCGTTCCGAAAAGATGGGTGCTCCCTATGTGGCGCCGAGCGAGCCGCCGACGCCGCTTTACGCGGCGCTCGATCTCGGCACCAACAATTGTCGCCTCCTGGTCGCGCAGCCGACCCGCCCGGGTCAGTTCCGCGTCGTCGATGCGTTCTCCCGCATCGTCAGGCTGGGCGAGGGGCTCGGCGCGAGCGGGCGGCTCTCCGACGATGCGATGGAGCGCTCGGTCGAAGCGTTGAAGATCTGCGCCGGCAAGCTCAACACCCGCTCGATCCGCCGCCGCCGGCTGATAGCGACGGAGGCCGCGCGGTCGGCCGCCAATGGCGAGACCTTCCTGAAGCGCGTCGCCGAGGAGACCGGCCTCGAACTCGAAATCATCAATCGCGAGACCGAGGCGCGGCTCGCGGTTTCCGGCTGCTCCTCGCTCGTCGATCGTGAGACCAAGTCCGTCGTGCTCTTCGATATCGGCGGCGGCTCGTCCGAGATCGCCGTCATTCGCATTGGCGAGAACCGTTCGAGCCGGCTTGCCAATCACATTACCCATTGGACCTCGCTACCGGTCGGCGTCGTCACGCTTTCGGAGCGCCATGGCGGCGAGCACGTGACGCCTCAAAGCTTCGAGACGATGGTGCGTGAGGTCGAGGACATGCTCGCCGCCTTCGACAGCCCCTCGGTGGATGCGCTGGCCAGCGGCACCGACAGCGGCTTCCATCTGATCGGCACGTCGGGAACCGTGACGACGCTCGCCGGCGTCCACCTCGACCTGCCGCGCTATGATCGCCGCCGTGTGGATGGGCTATGGCTCTCCGACGACGAGGTTTCGGCGATGCAGGCGCGGCTCCTCTCCTGGGATTTCGCCGCGCGCGCCGCCAATCCCTGCATAGGGCCGGACCGGGCCGATCTGGTACTGGCGGGCTGCGCAATCCTCGAAGCGATCCGTCGCCGGTGGCCTTCGACGCGCATGCGGGTCGCCGATCGTGGTCTACGCGAGGGGCTCTTGACCGACATGATGGCAGACGATGGGGCCTGGCGCCGGGCGCGGCCGCGCCGCCACCAGCGCAGCTTCGGTCCTCCGCCGGCCGGCGAGGAGCGGCTGAAGTCCCACGAAGGAAACAACGCATGACGAAATCCCCGATCGGCGGCAACCGTAGCGGCCGCAAGCTCGGTCAGAAGGTGAAGAAAGGCAAGCTCAAGGCTTCGTCGCGCCGTTGGCTCGAGCGCCACATCAACGATCCGTACGTGCAGCGGGCGCAGCTCGAGGGCTATCGCGCCCGGGCGGCCTTCAAGCTTCTGGAGATCGATGAGAAGCACAAGATTCTTTCCGGCGCCAAGCGGATCATCGATCTGGGTGCCGCACCCGGAAGCTGGTCGCAGATCGCGGCCAAGGTCACGAATTCGACTGACGCCGATCCGCGTGTCGCGGCCATTGATTTTCTGGAAATGGATCCGATCCCGGGCGTCAATATTCTGCAACTGGATTTCCTCGATCCGGAGGCGCCGGAAAAGCTCAAGCAGGCGATCGGCGGAGCTCCGGACATCGTCATGTCGGATATGGCGGCGCCGACGACTGGCCATCGGCAAACCGACCACTTGCGCACAATGCATCTCTGCGAAGTGGCGGCGCATTTCGCCGTCGACGTGCTCGCCGAGGGCGGACATTTCCTGGCAAAGACCTTTCAGGGCGGCACCGAGCGCGATCTGCTCAACATGCTGAAGCAGAATTTCCGTCAGGTCGTGCACGTGAAGCCGGCCTCTTCCCGTGCCGAATCGGTGGAGATGTTCCTGCTCGCCAAGGGCTTCAAAGGCAGGCAACCGTCCGAGACCGGAGAGCCCGCGGAAGATCGAGCGGAGTAGGCCGATGCTGCTTTATGTGACCCTCGGCTCCAACGACCTCGAACGGGCCGGCGCGTTCTACGACAGGACGCTCGCGACGCTCGGCCTCAAACGCCGCAAGGAGGACGAGGTCGAGATCGGCTACGGCGCGGAGGGTGACTTCCGCTCCCGCCTGTGGGTCGTCACCCCGTTCAACCGCGAGGCTGCAACGATCGGCAACGGCTCGATGGTGGCGCTCGAAGCGGGTAGCCGCGCGGCGGTCGATGCGTTCTATGCCGCCGCCCTCGCCAATGGCGGTACGGATGAGGGCGCGCCGGGGCTTCGGCCGTTCCACCCGAATTTTTACGCGGCCTATGTCCGCGATCCGGACGGTAACAAGCTCTCCGCCGTCTGCGAGCGGCCGGAATAACTCCGTTTATTTTCCGGCCGTCGTCGTCTCCGCCTCCCGCATCGGCAAGCGGTGGCCGGAAACGGAAGCGCCGGCATTCTTCGCCATGGTCAAGAAGGGGATCGCCGCGAGCAGGTTGGCGGCGGCGATGATCATGAAGGCGACCTGGAAATCCTCGAGGCTGAGCGGACCGCCGCTGATCGCGGTCTCGATTTCGAGGATCGCGCCTGCGACCGCCACTCCCAAAGCAAGGCTGATCTGCTGCAGGACGGCGCTCATCGACGTCGCCTTGCTGGCATCGGCATCTTCGATATCGGCGAAGGAAAGCGCGTTGACGCTGGTGAAGAAGAAGGAGCGGGCGAAGCCGGCGATCAGCAGGATCGTGATCATCACCAGATAGGGCGTCGCCGGCGTGAAGAAGCCGTTGGCGAAGGTCATGACGCCGGCGATCACGGCCGCAATGATCAGCGTCGTGCGGAATCCGGCGAAGGCGAGCACACGGCGGGCGAGGAACTTGGTGGTGATGGCGCCGACCGCGCCGATGAAGGTGATGAGGCCAGACTGGAACGCGCTAAGGCCGAATCCGACTTGCAGCATCAGCGGCATCAGGAAAGGCACGGCACCGACGGAAATCCGGAAGATCGTGCCGCCGATCGAAGCAGCGCGGAAGGCGCCGTCGCGAAACAGCCGAAGATCGAGCACCGGGGCCGGATGCCGGCGCGCGTGGAAGATGTAGAGCAGCGACGCGGCGATTCCGGCGGAAACGGAGGCGATGCCGATCGCCGGCGGCAGCGCCGGCAGGCTGATGACGGAGAGACCGAAGACGACGCCGGCGGCGGCGATACCCCCGAGCAGAAAGCCGAAGATATCGAGCGGCGGCGGGCTTCGCCGCTCCATCTCCGGGAGGTAAATGCCGGAAAGCACATAGCCCGCAATGCCGGCCGGCACGTTGATCAGGAAAATCCAATGCCAGGAAAAATAGGTGGTGATGAAGCCGCCGAGCGGCGGGCCGGCAAGCGGACCGACCAGCGCCGGGATGGTGAGCAGCGCCATGGCCGAGACCAGCTCGCTACGTGGCGCGCTGCGGACGAGAACGAGGCGCGCGACCGGCGTCATCATGGCGCCGCCCATCCCCTGCAGGAAGCGTGAAAGAACGAAGGCGAGGAGGCTATCGGCGACAGCGCAGAATACCGACCCGGCGATGAAAACCAGCATCGCGGCGCGAAAGATGCGCTTGGCGCCGAAGCGGTCCGCCATCCAGCCACTCAACGGGATGAAGATCGCGAGCGCCACCATGTAGGAAGTCAGCGCCAGCTTCAGCGTGATCGGCCCGACGCCGATATCGCGCGCGATCGCCGGCAACGAGGTCGAAATGACCGTCGAATCCATCTGCTCCATAAACAGAGCGACGGCGAGGATCATTGGCACGATGCGATTCATGAAAAGGCCTTGGGGCTGTAGCGGTCGCGCGGGTAAAGGCTTCCGATGGCTTTGTAAGGGCCAAACCGGAGATTGCAGATCAAAAGCGTGTGATCCGGGCTGTCCTTTTCTGTCAAGGCGCTACTTCTCGCCTGTCATGTCTGGCGCGCGGGCAGCGCCAAATCAGCAGGAGGGAATCGTGACGGCATTTTCATTAAAGCGGCGAACCTTGTTCGCAGCAGGGGCGGGCGCTTTGGCGGCGCCGAGCCTGCTGGCGGGTCTTGTGAATGCTCAGGAGAGTGCGGACAAAGACGTCATGGCCAACGGTGCGGATTTCAAGACGTTGAAGCTCGGAAGCTTCAAAGTGACGGTGATCAGCGACGGCACGCGCGCCTCGGACAATCCGCACGAGACCTACGGTACCAATCAGCCAGCAGACGCGGTCACCGCGCTGCTCGAGCAGAATTTCCTGCCGACCGCCGGGTTCATCAATGGCTTTTCCCCGGTTCTGGTCGATACCGGATCGGACGTCGTGCTGTTTGATACAGGGCTCGGTGAGGGTGGCCGGGACGCGGGAACGGGCAAGCTCGCTCACGGTATCCGGGCCGCCGGCTACACGCCCGAGCAGGTTTCGGTGGTCGTGATCACCCATATGCATGGCGATCACATCGGCGGCCTGATGGAGGCTGGCAAGCCGGCCTTTGCCAATGCACGCTATGTGACGGGGAAGGTCGAATTCGATTTCTGGAAGGACCCTGCCCGCGTCGGGACGCCTGCCGAAAACGGACACAAGGCGGTGCTTCAGAAAGTCGTGCCGCTGGCCGAGAAGACGACTTTCATCGCCGACGGTGCCGAGGTCGTGCCTGGCATCACGGCCGTTGCCGCTTTCGGGCACTCCCCGGGGCACATGATCTACCGGCTCGATTCGGATGGGCAGGCGCTCATCCTCACGGCGGACACGGCCAACCACTATGTCCTGTCGCTGCAGCGGCCGGATTGGGAGGTCCGCTTCGACATGGACAAGTCAGCGGCGAGCGCGACCAGAAAGAAGGTCTTCGACATGATCGCGACGGATCGGCTGCCCTTCGTCGGCTATCACATGCCGTTCCCCGCTGTTGGTTTCGTCGAGCGGCAGGATCAGGGCTACCGTTTCGTGCCGGCGACCTACCAATTCGACATCTGAAAGTCCTTTGTTGCTCTGCAACAACATTTTAGCACGGCCCGGGAGATTTCCGGGCCTACAGCGCCGCGCGTCTTCAGACGCGCCAAGGTCGCTGCAGCACTTTGAGTTGCTGCATGTTTCTTGAATCGGCTACGATTCAAGAAACATGCAGTAGCCTATTTTCATTCTGACATATCCGTGTTACGAGCCCTCGCCAACTTCCAAGACAAGCTTTGAAGTCGCCCGGTGGACAAGTTGCTGATCGTCCCCGGGGATTTTCGTTTATTGAAGAGGAACTGGCCATGGCGCGTATCATCGAAACGGCAACCGGTCTGGAGGCTTTGACCTTCGACGACGTCCTGCTTCAGCCGGGACATTCCGAGGTCATGCCGGGCCAGACGAACATCGCGACGCGCATCGCGCAGGATATCGATCTCAATCTGCCGATCCTTTCATCCGCCATGGACACGGTCACCGAGGCACGGCTGGCGATCGCCATGGCCCAGGCCGGCGGCATCGGCGTCATCCACCGCAATCTGACGCCCGTCGAGCAGGCGGAAGAGGTTCGTCAGGTCAAGAAGTTCGAAAGCGGCATGGTCGTCAATCCGGTGACGATCGGCCCGGATGCGACGCTTGCAGACGCGTTGAGCCTGATGAAAGCGCATGGCATTTCCGGCATTCCCGTCGTCGAAAACGGTGGTGTCGGCGGGCAGACCCAAGGCCGTCTCGTCGGCATCCTCACCAATCGAGACGTTCGCTTCGCTTCCGATCCGTCGCAGAAGATCTATGAGCTGATGACCCGGGAAAACCTGGTTACCGTCAAGGAAAACGTCGATCAGCAGGAAGCCAAGCGTCTGCTGCACAAGCATCGGATCGAGAAGCTGCTGGTGGTCGACCCGGAGGGCCGCTGCGTCGGCCTGATCACGGTGAAGGACATCGAGAAGTCGCAGCTTAACCCCAACGCCTCCAAGGACGCTCAGGGGCGCCTTCGCGCCGCCGCCGCCGTCAGCGTCGGTGACGACGGCTACGAACGCGCCGAGCGGCTGATCGACGCTGGCGTCGACCTGATCGTCGTCGACACCGCCCATGGCCATTCGCAGCGCGTGCTGGATGCGGTCCGCCGGATAAAGAAGCTTACGAATTCCGTACGGATCATGGCCGGCAACGTCGCGACGGCGGACGGTACCAAGGCGCTGATCGATGCGGGTGCGGATGCGGTCAAGGTCGGCATCGGTCCCGGTTCCATCTGCACGACGCGCATCGTCGCCGGTGTCGGCGTGCCGCAGCTCGCGGCGATCATGGCGGCCGTCGAGGCTGCGCAGGCGGCGGGCATTCCGATTATCGCCGACGGCGGCATCAAATATTCCGGCGACCTTGCGAAGGCGATCGCCGCCGGCGCTTCCGCCGTGATGATCGGCTCGCTGCTTGCCGGCACCGACGAGAGCCCGGGCGAGGTCTTCCTCTATCAGGGCCGCTCCTTCAAGGCCTATCGCGGCATGGGCTCCGTCGGCGCGATGGCGCGCGGTTCGGCCGACCGTTATTTCCAGGCGGAAGTCCGCGACACGCTGAAGCTCGTGCCGGAAGGCATCGAGGGCCAGGTTCCCTATAAGGGGCCGGTGTCCGGCGTCCTGCATCAGCTCGCCGGCGGCCTCAAGGCGTCGATGGGCTACGTTGGCGGCGCGACGATCAAGGACTATCAGGAGCGCGCCACTTTTGTCCGCATCTCCGGCGCCGGCCTTCGCGAGAGCCACGCGCATGACGTGACGATCACCCGCGAGAGCCCGAACTACCCGGGCGCTGCCTGAAATATCTCCTTCGGTACGCCGGTCAGGGTTCAAAGCGCTACAGCGCCCTTCCTACCGCATGGCCGGTCACGCAGTTTTGTAAGTCTTTGTAAGTCTGTGACCGCCCGCTGGCTTATCTTGTCGGCGGGCGGTTTTTCGTTCATCGGCCGCCGAAACCAGGCCCAGAGCATTTGCAGCCAGGTGGAATCACCTGACATCGCACAAATGCGGCAAATACAAAGGGATAGAGCGGGCGCGCGAACGCGTGTGAGCGCATCCCGCTCCAGGAAACAGCCGAAGGAGGCCGTCATGGACAAGCCTGTGATCACCCAGGCGATGATCGATGCGTATGACGAATATACCCATTTGACCCTCGATCGCCGCCGCTTCATGGAAAGGCTGACGGCGCTTGCCGGTTCAGCTGCCGCTGCCGCGGCAATCGCGCCGATGCTGGCCGCCAACAGCGCCAAGGCCGAAATCGTTGCGGCGACCGACGAGCGGATCAAGGGAGAGGACATCACCTATCCCGGTGCCGACGGCGACATGAAGGGGTACCTGGTTCGGCCGGCCAACGCGACCGGCAAGCTTCCGGCCGTGATCGTCATCCATGAGAATCGCGGTCTCAATTCGCACATCAGGGACGTTGCGCGTCGCGTGGCGCTTGAAGGCTTCGTGGCACTTGCTCCCGATTTCCTCTCGCCCGATGGCGGTACTCCGAGCGACGAGGACAAGGCACGCGAGATGATCAGCGCACTCGATCAGGCCGAGACGAGCGAGAATGCGGTCGCAACCGTCACGTACCTGAACGGACACGCGGAAAGCACAGGCAATGTCGGCGCCATCGGCTTCTGCTGGGGCGGTGGTCTCGTCAACCGGCTTGCCGTGAACTCGCCGGACCTGAAGGCCGGCGTCGCCTATTACGGCTCCCAGCCGAAGGCCGAGGACGTGCCGAAGATCAGGGCGGCGTTGCTTCTGCACTACGCAGGGCTGGACGAGCGCATCAATGCCGGCATTGAAGATTATCGGAAGGCGCTGACGGAGAGCGGCAAGGACTTCACGATCCACGTCTACGAGGGCGCCAATCACGCTTTCAATAACGACACGTCGGCGGCTCGCTACAACAAGGAGGCGGCCGACCTCGCCTGGCAGCGTACGGTCGAGTTCCTGATGGCGAAGCTCGCGTGACACCGATCGGAGTGCAGCGAAAATCGGTGCCTCGGCCGAGGCGTGCCTCTTCGTTCGGCTGCTAAGTCGTCACCAGCCGGGCAGCATGTGGCTCTGCCTGAGGCGCGGATAACGCGGGAAGCCCTTGATATCATTGTCGAGATCGTCGTTGACGGCGATCGGCGTGATGTTGTCGAGGCAGGCCGTGATATGGTTGGTGATGGCGTTCGACAGCGACGGCGAGAGGCCGGGGCGCTTCATGATACCGATCTGCACCGGTGCGAGCGCCGGAAATCCGTCCGCCAGAGTGAGAACCTTCATGCCGGGGCGCAGCGCCGATTCCGGCAGCACCGACACGGCCATGCCGGCCAGTACCGCCGCGGCGACGACCGTCGACGACCAGCTCGTGAACAATATCTGGTATTCCCTGCCGGTCGCATCGAGCGCGGCGCAGGCCGCCTGCCGCCACAGACAGTCACGGCGTCCGACGGCAAGCGGGATCGGCGCGTTTTCGGGGAGCGGATGGTTGATCGAACTCACCCAGCAGAGCGGCTCGGTGCGCACGACGTCCGAGGCGCGCGCCCGCGGATTGTGGGTTACCAGCGCAATGTCGAGATCGCCCTTGGCCATCTTCTCGGCGAGATCGGCCGAAGGCTCGCAGACGATGTAGAGCTCGACGTTCGGATGCGTCTTGGCGAAACGCACGATGATTTCGGGCATGTAGCGATCGGCATAGTCGTCCGGCGTGCCGATCCGAAGCGTGCCCTCGAGCCGGTTGTCGTCGAAGGACGCAATCGCCTCGTTATTGAGGCGGATCATCCGGCGGGCGAAATTCAGGAGCCTGTCGCCCTCGACGGTCAGCCGGTTACCTCGGCCGTCCTTCATGAAAAGCGCTTTGCCGATGCGCTCTTCCAGGCGGCGCATCTGCATCGAAACGGCGGATTGCGTCTTGAAAACGCGGTCGGCGGCCTTGGTGAAGCTGCCGGTGTCTGCAATGGCGACGAAAGTTTGCAACTGATCGATATCGAGCGGTGCGGACATGGCCGGAATACCCATAAGATTGTTTGATGAATATCATTAAAAACATTCGTTGGACTGATCAATAAGGATTTGCGATTGATAAGTCGCAAATTACATCGATCCCTCGGCGCCTTCCCAGCCGATCTGCCAAATCGTTTCCGCCTGCCCCTGCGTAGACCTCCCCGCAGGGGACAGGTCTCTTCGTGCCTGAGAAAAAAGGAGTTCCGTCATGCGCACGACCCCACACGCCCTCGGTCTAGACCTCGTCGCTGGCAAGCCGTCGCTTGCCTCCCGCACGGCAGGCGTAGTCGGCGTGCTGACGGCTGTCTGGCGCCTGTACCGAAACCGCTGCCAAATCGCTCGCCTGCACGATCTCGACGACCGTCAGCTCCTCGACATGGGGTTGAAACGCGAAGATCTGCAGGAGGCCCTGACCTCGTCCTTCTTCGACAATCCGGGAAGCTACCTGACGCGGGCCTCGCGAAACCGGGTGAACCTCTTCTATAGGGGTGTTCGCCACGATTGATTATCCCCATGGCGCATCCCGCCGCCTCGGATGCGCCATTTGCGGCATGATCCTGCGCGAGGTTGCCGCCGTTGCGCAGATCATGCCGCAAAGTTCCAGTTACGGTGTGTAAGTTGCGCCGAACAGTTCCCCGCAGGGTATGAGCCAATAGACCCTGCTGCTTGCCCGGTACATGCCAAGACATGTACCGGGCTTTTTTTTATGCGTGGTGCCCGGTAAACGTTGTGCTGAATGTGCCCTCATCTGCCTGCCGGCACCTTCTCCCCGCAGGCGGGGAGAAGGGACTCGCGACGCTCGCTCAAGCCCGCCCGCCTGCGGGGGAGAGCTGGGGTGAGGGGCAAAACAGCGCTGCGTGAAGTCTAACCCTTGCCGCCAGAACTTTTTCTGTAGCTTTCGAAGAGGGCGTCGATGTTCTTCTGATATTCCTTCTGCATTTCCAGCCCGGTGTCGAACATCTTGTTCATCGCCTGCGAGAACTGAGTGAAGGCCGGGTTTTCTGCCGGCGTCTTATCAGGGGTGCCTGAGCTGTTGCTCATCATCTCCTGGAACGCCTTGAAGAACGGATTGTCGGCGAAAAAGTCGGGCGCCTTCGGCTTCTCCTCCGCCTTGCCCATGCCGAAGAAACCCTGCATCGCCTGGGTGAAGGGGTTGTCGAAGGGGTTCGGCGGAGGCGTCGGTTTTTTCGCGAGGCCCGTCGCCTCCATCCACTGCTGCATCAGCACCATGATCGGATTGTTGGCGAGGGCATCGCTCATCTGGCCCGTGGTCTGCTTGAAGAGGCCGCCCATGAGCGTGCTCGCCATCACCGGCAGCATCTGCTTGTAGATCTCCTGACCGATTCCTGTCATCTGCGCCGCCTGCGCCGCGATCGCTCGCGACATCTCCTTCGAGCCGAAAAGCTGGCCGAGGATATCGTTGCCGTCGGCAACGCCTTGAGGCGTAAAGGCTTGTCTCATGTCCTCGAAATATTTGGCGTAATTGCCGGTCGAGAGTGCCGTGAGCAGCGCGCCGAAATCATAGGGATTGGTGGTGTTGCGCTTGAAGGCGGTGGAAAAGGCCGGCATCAGCGCCGCCGCGGCCTTCGCCATCTGCTCCTGCGCGAGCCCGAATTGCTTCGCCATCAGTTCAAGGGCCTGGCCGTTCTGCGCCTGTGCGAACATGTCAAAAAGCGGTGCCATTGGCGTTTCCTTCCCGGCGAACGACGCATGTCATTGCACTATAACGGGAATCAAGGGACTGGAAACCGCTTTTTATGGAATGCCCGCCGGAGCGGAATCGGGTACCGATTCCAACCTCGCTCAGTACTGGTATTCGGCGAATACCGGCTCGACCGATTCGTTCCAGCGGCCGTGGTAGAGCGCGAGCATGTCCTCGGCGAGCGTCGCCCTTTTCGCCAGGACCTCGTCGAGCGGCGCTAGGAATTGGCTTTCGTCGATGCCGTCGCCATTGACCCGATTGCGGCGCTTGAGGCCGTCGCGCGAAATCGCGAGAACCTCGCGCGCGACGTCGAAGAGCGACATCGTCCTGAACTTTGCCGAAAGCGCCTGAGCGGGAACCGCGTTCCTCAGCGCAAGGACTTCCTCATAGGTCCAGTCGTGGCTCAACGCCTCGGCCCCCGCCAGAGCCTCCTCGTCATAGAGCAGCCCGACCCAGAAGGCGGGAAGCGCACAGATCCGTCGCCACGGGCCGCCGTCGGCGCCGCGCATCTCGAGGAAACGCTTCAGGCGGACGTCGGGGAAGAGCGTCGAGAGGTGGTTGGTCCAGTCGCCCATATTGGGCTGCCATTCGGCGATCTCGCCTTTCAGCGCCCCATTCATGAACTGGCGGAACGTGACGTGGGTACAGTCGTGATAATGTCCCCCGCGTACGACGAAATACATCGGCACGTCGAGCGCCCATTCCGCGTAATCGGCAAAACCGAAGTCCGGCTTGAAGGTCGAGGGTAGCAGGCCCGCGCGTCGATTGTCGGTGTCGCGCCAAATGTCTCCGCGCCAGGAGAGGAGCCCGTTCGGCTTGCCGTCGGTGAAGGGAGAACTTGCGAAGAGGGCGGTCGCAAGCGGCTGCAGCTTCATCGACACCTGCATCTTGCGCCGCATGTCCTCCTCGGACGAAAAGTCGAGATTCACCTGGATCGTGCAGGTGCGGTACATCATGTCGAGGCCCTTGGTGCCGACCTTCGGCATGTAGCGCGTCATGATCGCGTAACGAGACTTCGGCATGCGCGGCGTCTCTTCAAAGGTCCACTTCGGACTGCCGCCGATGCCGAGGAAGCGGATGCCGAGCGGCTCGGCGATCTCGCGAAGAACGGCCAGGTGCTGGTTCGATTCCTTGCAGGTCTGGTGCAGGTTCTCGAGCGGCGCGCCGGAAAGCTCGAATTGTCCGCCGGGCTCCAGCGAGATCGCGCCGTTGCCTTCGCGGTCGGCAAGGCCGATGATGTTGCCCTCGTCGACGATCGGCTCCCAACCATTCCTTTCGGCCATGCCGTTCAACAGCGCCTGAATGCTGGCCTCGCCGAAATAGGGCACGGGGCTGTTGTCGGCCTTGAAGAAGGCGAATTTCTCGTGCTCCGTGCCGATCCTAAACTTCTCCTTCGGCTTTGAGCCTGATGCCAAATAGGCGGTCAGGTCAGCGACAGAGGTAACCGGCGTCTGGTCGGTGGTATCTCGGGCCATATTCGTCTTCTTTGCCTGGGCGGCTCCTGCCGATCAGCAGGAGTGGATGGAGGGTGCTTGAACCGGAATCAAGTGCGGTGCAAGTCAATTTCTTTCAAGATGTCCTCAAAAAAACTCCGCGAAGGTTTTGCGACAAAACGCCATCTATCGCCAGTCGCCGATCGAGGCCTGGATGACCGCCATTGCCGCCACCGCCGCCGTGTCGGCGCGCAGAATACGCGGCCCGAGCGGGATCGCCGTCACGAAATCGAGACTGCGCAGGAGCGTGCGCTCGGCCTCTGAAAAGCCGCCTTCCGGACCGATCAGGAGCGCAAGCCGGCGTTCGCTGATACCGTTGAGGATAGGCAGCGGGTTTTGGCTTTCATTGCCCTCGTCGCAGAAGATCATGCGCCGGTCGCGGGGCCAGCTCGCGAGAATATCTTCAAGCTTCCGCGGCGCTTCCACGGCGGGGATGCCGAGAACGCCGCATTGCTCGGCCGCCTCGACGACATTGGCACGAACGCGGTCGAGGCTGGCGATCTTACCCTGAACGTGTTGCGTCATCACCGGCTGAAGCACGCCGGCGCCCATCTCGACCGCTTTCTGGACGAGATAGTCGAGACGGCCCACCTTGAGCGGCGCGAAGAGATAGACGAGATCTGAGGGGAGTGGTTGCGGGCGCGTCTGTTCGAGCGCCGTCAGGACCGCCTGTTTGCGCGAATGCATGGAAAGCTCCGCCCGCCACTCGCCATCCCGGCCGTTGAACACGAGGAGCGAGGAGCCCTCATCGAAGCGGAGCACGTTGACGAGGTAGTTGAACTGCTCTCTCGTGGCCTCGTGCCTTGCTCCCGTGTGAAGCGGACTCTCGACGAACAGTCGCTGCATGCGAAAGTTGGCGCGCATTTGGTCACCTACAGGAAAAGGCCGGAAAGGATGAAGTAGACTACGGCGGAGAGCAGCGCCGATACGGGAACCGTGATCACCCAGGCTGCAACGATCGTCAGGAAATAGGAGCGGCGCACCAGCCGGCGGCGGCGCACCTCGGCGAAATTCGTTTCGACCTTCTCCATGAAGTCGGCGTGGCCGGTCCTGCGGCGGACATATTCGAGTCTTCGCTTGGAGCGCCGCGTATACCATTCACGGAAGAAGCCGACGCCGAAGACGGCGCCGACCGCGGTGTGGGTCGAGCTGATCGGCAGCCCGAGGGCCGAAGCAAGCAGCACCGTTATTGCCGTCGCGAGCGCCACGCAGAAGGCCCGCATCGGATTGAGACGCGTGATCTCCTCGCCGACGACGCGGATGAGCAGCGGTCCGTAGAGCGTGAGGCCGAGCGAAATGCCGAGCGCGCCGATGAGCAGCACCCAGAAAGGCGCGTCCGATCGCGCCGTCGAGACGACGCCGTTGACGGCGGAGACGATCGCCGACAAGGGACCGATCGCGTTCGATACGTCGTTGGCGCCGTGCGCGAAGGAGAGCAGTGCTGCAGAAAAGATGAGCGGCAGGCGGAACAGCTTGCGCAGCGACTGGTTGCGGTTGTCGAGACCTTCCGACTGGCGGTGGATCCACGGCTTCGACAAGACGTAACAAGCGGCGCCGGCCAATACACCGATCAACAGAGCGGTCGGGAGTGAGACAAACGTCACCTGATCCAGGGCAAAGACCGCCACATAGGCCGTGAAGGATCCCGCCGTCACCCCGAGAACGACCGGCATCCAGCGCCGGGCGGCGGCGATCTTGTCGTCTCGATAGATGACGAATTCCTTGAGAAAGGCGAGAATGAGCGCAGCGATGGCGCCACCGAGTAGGGGAGACACCGACCAGCTTGCGGTGATGCCGGCGATCGACCACCATTTGACGCTGGCAAAGCCCGCGGCGGCGAGGCCGGCCCCGACGATGCCGCCGACGATGGAGTGCGTGGTCGAGACCGGTGCGCGCGAGTAGGTGGCGATATTGATCCAGATCGCCGAAGAGATCAGCGCCGACATCATCACCCAGACCAGCGTCTCGGCGCTCAAGAGCTGCGTGCCATCGACGATACCAGCTTCAATGGTAAGCGTGACACGGCGCCCGGCGATCAATGCACCGGCGATCTCGAACACCGCGGCGATCGAGAGCGCGGTCGCCATCGACATGGCTTTCGCACCAACCGCCGCGCCGACGTTGTTCGTCACGTCGTTGGCGCCGATGTTCATCGCCATGTAGCCCGCGACCGCTGCCGCAGCAATGACGACGGCCATGCCGGACGCGCCGGTGAAATAGCTCGCGGCGAAACCCATGCTGAGGATCAGGAAAAGAGCTGCGAGACCCGGCGCCGCCAGGCGGCGCATGACATGATGCGACGCCTCCTCGGCAAGACTGAACTTGTCGAGGTCCTTGTCGATCGTCAGCTTCTCCAGACGCGGGCGCGGTTTGACCACTGGATGTTCTCCATCGTGATGATCGCAGTAGCGGCAGCGGCCGGCGCATTCAAGCGGAATTGAGGAGGGCAGGATCAAGCGGCGGGCGAAGTCCTATCGATGCGCGCAAGGGGCGCGCCGGGATCGGCGTTAGTCCTTGGTGGTCTTCTGCTTCGGCTCCGGAGTGGGAGTCATCCGTTCGCCGAAGCCGAGGATGAGCTCCTTCAGCGAAGGCTCGGCCACGCGGCTCGCTGCCTCCTGGTAGTCGACCCACTCGAGTCGTCTCGCGCCCTTCTCCGGGAAGTTCTTGCAGAAGTCCTCGACTTCGAGCGCGTGCACCTGCACCTTGCAGGAAATCGCCAAGCCGTGATCCATGCGCTTCTGGTAGACATAGGAGCCGATCGTCGCCCTGTGCGCCTTGCCCTTGACTCCGGCCTCTTCGTAGGCCTCGCGTTCGGCGACCTCGTGCGCCCGCTTTCCCTGCATCGGCCACCCCTTGGGGATGACCCAGCGTCCGGTATCGCGGCTGGTGATCAGCAGGATTTCGAGCGCGTTGGTCTTCTTGCGGAAACGGTAGCACAATGCGGCATACTGCATGCGCGCCGGGCGACGCAGCATCAGATGCACATCAGAGGCCAGCCGATGCAAGATGTTCAAGGCGCGAATACTCCTTATGCGGGCGAATCGGCAACAATCAGTCACCTTAAGTGTATGCCTTACTTGCCTTACCTTCAAATGAAGTTGCTTTGAAAAGAATAACCGCTGGAAAGGCGCTGCGGTTCCGACGCAGGCGCGGTCCATTTCAGATAGAGCTCGGAATACATGTAATGCGTCGATCTGGCCCTTGCCAGGATGCGACATTGTTGTGCGCAGGAGCGCGAGGGGTGCGGTTTTCGGTATGTGGTGGCAGCGAGGCAACAGGGCCGTAAGAAGGAGTACCTCGGAGTTTCGCGGCGGTTGAGGTGCCGTTACGATCCGGCGCGGCCGCGTTGCTGCAGGCGTAGCCGTGCCACGCGTGCCCAGTCGCCGCTACGCTCCGCCTCGCGCGCGGCCGCCGCGACGAAATCGATGTGGCTCTGCGCGGCTGCCTTGGCCGCCTTCGGGTCACCGGCCATGATGGCCGCATAGATCGCCTCGTGCTGCACAAGAAGCTGGTCGCGCGCGCCGGGCGCACCGAAGACCGAGTTGCGGTGGAAGAAGATGCCCTGCGTCAGGAGGCGGTAGCAGGCCCTGAGCGTGTGCAGCAGGATAATGTTATGGGCGCTTTCCCCGATCGCATTGTGCAGCTCGACGTCGGCTTCGAGTTCCTCATCGAAGTTGCCGCTCTCATGTGCGGCGCGCATGCGTTCGATGACGCGGGTCAGGATATCGCGGTCGAAGTCCGTGGCGCGCTTTGCGGCGAGCTCCGCCGTCAGCCCTTCGAGTTCCCGCCGATATTCGAGATAATCCTGCGTTGCCTTGTGATGGCGTCCGATGAGCTCGATCAGCGGCTTCGAGAAGATCTGGCCGACGACGTCGGCGACGAACGTCCCTCCGCCGTGCCGGCTTTCGACGAGGCCGCGCGCTTCCAGTTCCTTGAGCGCCTCGCGGAGAATCGGCCGTGATACGTCGAACCGCTTCGACAGCTCCCTCTCCCCCGGAAGCCGGTCGCCGTCGCGCAGCACGCCCTCGAGGATCAGAAGCTCGATCTGCTGCACGACCTCGTCCGCCGTCCGGCTGTGGCTGATGCGCGCATAGAGGTCGGTCTGGTCTTCGGTCACGGCCATATCTCCCGGAGCGGTGAGGAAAAGCATGTGCGGTCTTCCGCTCGCCTGCCGCTCCCTTGCGGCAATCTAGCAGTCCCGGCAAAGTGGTCAAATTGATTGTCCACTTTGCCGCCGCCACACTGACAAAAGTCAAGCTGCGTCAATGCGTCCTGTTCTTTTTGCTCGGTTGGTTGATAAGAAAGTGATGATGAACGCGTGAGGGGGATGAAGCGCTTCATGTCGAAGGGCAGTTTTGCATTTCCGGTGGCGCCTTTGCGTGCCCAGGTGCTCGGCGAAGTTCATTCGCGGCCCTATGCGTTGGTCACGACGCCACGCGTCATCTTTCAGCTCGCTTTCATCACCGAGGGCGGAGCGATCGTCGATCATGCCGTGCTTTCCGAGCTATCGCGCTCGCGCGGCATCGCGCCACCCGGACGCGACGCCAATCACCATGCGATGCCCTGGGGGCAGGGGACGCTGCGCTGGGAACGGCACACGGAATTCTCCACCTATTTCTGGGACGCGCCGGCGCCGGAGCGCTTCGGCGGCGAAGTGCCGATCCATCCCTTCGGCGACGGCTTTTCGCCGCCGGGTTCGCTGATTTCCGGTATTCGGCTGGAAATTCGGCCCGATTCGCCCGAGGCACGCGAGGCAATCAAGGCCTTCGATCCGACGAGCCTCTGTTACAGCGAAACCAAGAACGGCCAGGCGGTACTTTTGACCGACTTTCGCCAGAACGGCGACGGCCTTACCCAGATCCTCGTCATCGACCGCGGCATGACCGAGGCGGGAACAGGCGCCCTGGTGCAGCGTCTGCTCGATATCGAGACCTATCGCACGTTGGCCATGCTCGGCCTGCCGCTCGCGCAGTCGCTCTCGCCGGAAATCCGCCGCACCGAGGATGGCCTGACCGCCGTCACGCAGCGGATGAAGGAGAATGTCCGCGAGGAGGCCGACGAGATGCTGGCCGAAATCACGCGGCTGGCCGCCGATCTCGAGGCCGGCGCCGCCTTAAGCCTTTATCGCTTCGGCGCAAGCCGCGCCTACTACGGCATCGTCCAGGAGCGCATTCGCACGCTTTCCGAAACGCCCGTGCCCGGTTACGAGACGATCGGCACCTTTCTCGAACGCAGGCTGGCGCCGGCGATGCGCACCTGCCAATCGGTCGAGGAGCGGCAGGAGAATCTCTCGCGCAAGCTCGCCCGCGCGACGGCGCTCTTGAGAAGCTGGATCGACGTCGAGCTCGAACGCCAGAACAGCGCGCTTCTGAATTCGATGGATCGTCGCGCCAAGCTGCAATTGCGCCTGCAGCAGACCGTCGAAGGATTGTCGGTGGCCGCGATTTCCTATTATGTCGTCGGGCTCTTCGGCTATCTTGCAAAGCCGCTGAGCCACCAAATTCCGGTCGATCCCGGCGTGCTCACCGGCTTCGCCGTTCCGTTCGCGGTCGTCGGCGTTTGGCTCATCGTCCGGCGCATTCGCCGCCGCCACGAGGAAAGTGCGCAGAAATAGCGGCCGTTGTCGCGCGGCTATTGCTCCCAGTAGGGCACCGGACCGTAGAGACCGGCGATATAGTCGATGAAAAGCCGCACCTTCGCCGGCAGAAATTGGCGGCTTGGATAGACGGCGGAGAGCGTGAGCCCGCGCGCGCCCTCCCATTGCGGCAGCACCTGGATGAGGCGCCCGTCTCGTAATTCCTTGCCGACATCCCAGGTGGAACGAAGCGCGATGCCGGCGCCGGCGATCACCGCCTCGCGGATGATTTCCGAAGAATTGGTAACGAGCGGACCCTCCGGCCGGTAGGAGAGGCTGCCGTCCGGCCCTTCCAGTTTCCAATTGTCGTTGTTGTGCGCCGGCAGGCAGATGTGGTTCGCGAGATCGCCGATCTCCTTCGGCACGCCATATCGGTCAATATAGCTCGGCGCCGCGCAGAGCAGACGGCGCACCGGCGCGAGCTTGCGGGCGACGAGGCTCGAGTCGCCGAGTTCACCGATGCGGACGGCAAGGTCGAAGCCTTCGGCGACGATATCGGTGAAATCGTCGCTGAGCACGATGTGGAGCTTGAGGTCGGGGTGGTCCTTCATGAAGCCGGTCAGATGAGGGGCGATGTGCATGCGGCCGAAGGATGTGGGTGCCGAGATGCGGAGCGTTCCCTGGGCCTGGGACGAGCGTCCCGAGGCATAGGCCTCGGCTTCCTCGATGCCCGCGAGAATGCCGAGCACGCGGTCATAGAAACCCTGGCCGGCTTCGGTCAGCGAGATCTGCCGTGTGGTTCGTTGCAGGAGCCTTGTCCCGAGCCGGTCCTCGAGCCGCTTGATGCGCTTGGAGATCACCGCCGCGGAAAAGCCGAGCGCGCGACCCGCCGCCGACATGCTGCCGGTCGACACGACACGCGCAAAGATTTCGAGGTCGCCGAGATTCGTCATCAATCTTGACCATTGTTTCCAAAAGCGAAAAGATCATTAGCATTTGCCGCGTCACCTTCCCAGTGGTAAACAAAAAATACCACCTGCGGCGCATTTGGTTGGAGGAGCTCATGCCGGAGACGATCGGCTTTCTGAAGCCCAGGCAGGCCGTCCTCGACCGTCGGCGCGAAATCATCGCCGATCTTGCCGATCTGTTGCCTGAAGGCTGTCTCATCAGCGAGGAACGCGGGCTGAAGCCCTTCGAGACGGATGCATTCCTTGCCTATCGCCGCGTGCCGCTCGCCGTAGTCCTGCCCGAAACGACGGAGCAGGTGGCCGCGGTCCTCAAATATTGCAGCCACTACGGCATCCCGGTCGTGCCGCGCGGTGCCGGCACGTCGCTCTCCGGTGGCGCCATACCGCAGGAGGACGCCATCGTCGTCGGCCTCTCCAAGATGTCGCGCATCCTCGACATCGACCTCTTCAACCGTACTGCGACGGTGCAGGCAGGGGTAACCAATCTCAACATTTCCGAGGCGGTTTCCGCCGATGGCTTCTTCTATGCGCCCGATCCGAGTTCACAGCTCGCCTGCACCATCGGGGGCAATATCGGCATGAATTCCGGCGGCGCCCATTGCCTGAAATATGGCGTGACGACCAACAATCTCCTGGGCGTGAAGATGGTGCTCTTCGACGGCACGGTCATCGAGCTCGGCGGCAAGGCGCTGGACGCGCCGGGCTACGACCTGCTCGGCCTCGTCTGCGGCTCGGAAGGCCAGCTCGGCATCGTCACGGAAGCGACCGTCAGGCTGATCGCCAAACCCGAAGGCGCGCGGCCCGTCCTCTTCGGCTTCGCCTCGTCGGAGGCGGCCGGTTCCTGCGTCGCCGATATCATCGGCTCGGGCATCATCCCGGTCGCGATCGAATTCATGGACAAGCCGGCGATCGAGATCTGCGAGGCCTTTGCCCACGCCGGCTACCCGCTCGATGTCGAAGCGCTGCTGATCGTCGAGGTGGAGGGCTCCGAGCCGGAAATGGACGCGATGCTCGAGAGCATCATCGAGATCGCGCGCCGGCATGGCGTCGTCACGATCAAGGAATCGCAGTCGGCGCTCGAGGCCGCATTGATCTGGAAGGGCCGGAAATCCGCTTTCGGTGCAACGGGCCGGGTCGCCGATTATATCTGCATGGACGGGACCGTACCGCTGAGCCAGCTTTCCTATGTCTTGCAAAGGACCGGCGAGATCGTTTCGGGCTACGGGCTGCGCGTCGCGAACGTCTTCCATGCCGGCGACGGCAACATGCACCCGCTGATCCTCTACAACATCAACGATCCGGAGGATGCGGCCCGCGCGGAAGCCGCTGGCAATGACATACTGAAACTTTGCGTCGACGCGGGCGGCTGCCTGACCGGCGAGCACGGCGTCGGCATCGAGAAACGCGACCTGATGCTGCATCAATACAGCAAGGCCGATCTTAACCAGCAGATGGCGGTGCGCGCGGCCTTCGATCCGCAGTGGCTCCTGAACCCGTCGAAGGTCTTTCCGCTCGAAGGGCGGCCGGCAGCATGATCGTCCATTTCGAACCGGCAAGCGAGGAGGGGATCGCCTCGATCGTTCGCTCCGCCGCCTCGGAGCGCGTCACCCTTGCGATCGTCGGAGGCGGGACGCGTCTAGGGCTCGGCAACCCGGTGCGGGCGGACCGGACACTTTCGACGCGGCGTCTTTCCGGCATCGTGAATTACAATCCGGCGGAGATGACGATGAGCGCGCTCGCGGGCACGCCGCTTTCTGAGGTCGAGGCGGCTCTCGAGGCGAAAGGGCAGATGCTCTCCTTCGAGCCGATGGATCATCGGCCGATCTTCGGAACTTCGGGCGAGCCGACGATCGGCGGCGTCTTTGCTGCCAATGTCTCCGGCCCCCGCCGCTATGTCGCCGGTGCCGCGCGCGACAGCCTGCTCGGTGTTCGTTTCGTCAACGGTCGCGGTGAGCTGATCAAGGCCGGCGGCCGGGTTATGAAGAACGTTACGGGGCTCGATCTCGTCAAGCTCATGGCGGGGTCCTACGGCACGCTCGGGATTCTGACCGAGGTCACGTTCAAGGTGCTGCCGCTTCCGTCGGCCACCGCCACCGTCGTGGTCTCCGGCCTCAACGATGCGGAAGCCGCCGCGGTCATGGCCGAGGCGATGGCGCAGCCGGTGGAAGTATCGGGTGCGGTGCACTTGCCGGAAAGCGTGCGAGGCCGCTTTGTTGGCGGGTCGCTGCCCGAAGGTGCGGCGACCGTGCTTCGGCTCGAGGGCTTGGAGGCCTCCATTGCCATGCGCGCCGAAAAACTCGCGGCCGCGCTGGCGCGCTTCGGACCAGTCTCGCGACTCGATGCCGTACAAAGCAAGCTCCTCTGGGCGGAGATTCGCGACGTGATGCCCTATGCCGACGGCACCAGGCGGCCCCTGTGGCGCGTCTCGGTCGCCCCCTCGGCGGGCCATCAGCTTGTAGCCGCCCTGCGCCTTCAGACCGGCGTGGATGCCTTCTACGACTGGCAGGGCGGCCTTGTCTGGCTGCGCATGGAAGCCGAGCCCGAGGCCGAACTCCTTCGCCGCTATGTCGGCGCACTCGGCGGCGGCCATGCCATGCTGATCCGCGCCGACGATGCATCACGCGGCCGCATCCCGGCCTTTGAACCGCAGGCCCCGGCTGTGGCACAATTGTCGGAGCGCGTCCGCGCCCAGCTCGATCCGTCGCGGATTTTCAATCCAGGGCGGATGGCGACCGCCGCTTGAGCGCTTGCGGCATCGTGATCCGGTGCCGCTGCCTCGCCGATTTAGGGCCGATCGCAGTCCGTCCCAACCAAGGAGAGACCGATGTCCGATCCCGGTTCGCAAACGCCGCTTTCCCGTGAGACCGATCGCTGGCTCGAACCGGGCAAGGTCAACATCCAGATCATCTATCTGCTCTATCTTGTCGGCTTTGCCGTCGGTATCACCGTGATCATCGGGCTTGTCCTTGCCTATCTCAACCGGGACAAGGCCGAGCTATGGGCAAGGACGCACTATACCTGGGCGATCCGCACTTTCTGGATAGCTCTACTCTTCGGCGTCGTCTCGGCGCTGCTGACCACGGTGCTGATCGGAGTGCTCGGCTTCGTCGCCACGGCGGTATGGATCGTCGTGCGCTGTGTCATCGGCCTACAAAGGGTTGCCCGCGAGGAACCAATCAGCGATCCCGAAAGCTGGTGGGTCTAGCGTGGATGAGGAAAGTGTGAGCGGTTTGAACGGCATCCACAAAAACAACGACCTAAAGCGCGTCGCATTGGAGTATTCGGTTGCAGACCAACTTTTCCCCTGAGCAACTCGCCGACCCGCATGTCGCCGAATCCGAAAAGATCCTGCGCAGGTGCGTCCACTGCGGCTTCTGCACGGCGACCTGTCCGACTTATGTGGTGCTCGGCGACGAACTCGACAGCCCGCGTGGCCGAATCTATCTGATAAAGGACATGCTGGAAAACGGGCGGGCGGCGGATTCCGAGACCGTCACCCATATCGATCGCTGTCTTTCCTGCCTCTCCTGCCTCACGACCTGTCCTTCGGGCGTCGACTACATGCATCTCGTCGACCATGCCCGCGTCCATATCGAACAGACCTACAGACGTCCGTTCAAGGACCGGCTTGCTCGCTCCATCATCGCCGCGACGCTGCCCTATCCTCCACGCTTTCGGCTAGCGCTGAGGGCGGCCGGTTTTGCGCGCCCGCTTGCGGGATTGCTGAAGCGGGTTCCGCTACTCAAGACCTTCGGCGTCATGTTGGATCTGGCGCCAAACGCCTTGCCGGCATCCCGCGCGGCAAAGCCGGCGGTCTATGCGGCGAGGGGCACGCCACGTGGTCGCGTCGCATTGCTTACTGGCTGCGCGCAGCCGGTGCTGGGGCCGGAAATCAACGATGCGACCATCCGCCTGCTCACGGGGCAAGGCGTCGAGGTCGTCGTCGCGGCGGGCGAGGGCTGTTGCGGCGCTCTCGTCCATCACATGGGGCGCGAGGAACAGGCGCTGCAAGCGGCCCGACGCAATATCGACATCTGGCTGAAGGCCGCGGAGGAGGACGGTCTCGACGCGATCGTCATCACCGCCTCCGGTTGCGGCACGACGATCAAGGACTACGGCCACATGCTGCGGCTCGACCCCGCCTATGCCGATAAGGCCGCGAAGGTCTCCGCGCTCGCGAAGGACATAACCGAATATCTCGCCGGTCTCGACTTGCCGGAGCAGGGGGCGCGGGGCCTGACCGTCGCCTACCACTCCGCCTGCTCGATGCAGCACGGGCAGAAGATCACCACGGCGCCGAAGCAACTTTTGAAACGGGCGGGTTTCACTGTCCGAGAGCCGGCGGAAGGCCATCTCTGCTGCGGCTCGGCCGGCACCTACAACATCCTGCAGCCGGAGATCTCGGCCAAGCTTAAGGCTCGCAAGGTCAGGAACATCGAGGCGACCAAGCCCGATGTGATCGCTACCGGTAACATAGGCTGCATCACGCAGATCGCCAGCGGAACGAAGATCCCGATCCTGCACACCGTCGAACTGCTCGACTGGGCCTATGGCGGGCCGAAGCCGGCGGAGCTTTGAAGTTTAGGTAGGTGGGCGAACGCCCTCATCCGTCTGCCGGCACCTTCTTCCGCAGGCGGGAGAAGGGACGATGCTACACCCGCAAAAGCTCCCTCTCCCACGCGGGGAGAGGGGAGGGTGAGGTCAGCCGCCGAAAATCTGGCGGAAGATGTCCACGCCGCGGTCGTCGAAATAGGTGTCGCCGGGCTTGCTGCCGGGGCCGATGACGATGACTTTCGTTCCGATGCCGGCGCGGTCGTAGAGGTGTTCGACATCCTCGTTCATCATGCGGATGCAGCCCGAGGACATGTTCTGGCCGATGGTCCAGGGCTGGTTGGTGCCATGGATGCGGAAGATCGTGTCGCGGCCGCCCTTGTAGAGGTAGAGGGCGCGCGCGCCGAGCGGATTGTCGATGCCGCCCGGCTGGGTGATCGGCAGGACACGGCCCTTCGCCCTCTCGCGCACGCGCATCTCGGGCGGCGGCGTCCAGGCCGGCCATTCGGCCTTGCGGCCCACCTTCACGACGCCCGACCAGCCGAAGCCGTCGCGGCCGACACCGATGCCGTAGCGCGTCGCGCGGTTCGGGCCATCGATGTAATAGAGGTATTTGCTGTTGGTATCGACGATGATCGTGCCGGGTGCCTCGTCCGTGCGGAAACGGACCTTAGTACGCCAATATTTCTTCGCCGGCCGCTTTTCATAAGCGGCGAGCACGACGTCGGAATTGATGACCGGTCCGCTGCGATCGGCGGGCGCGAACGCCGAAGCATTTGCTGCAGCAAGAAGGGCAGTGGCCGCGATGGTGAGCGCGGCCAGCCTGGTGGCATGACGTTTCATTTACGATTCCCTCTGAACCCCGTTACCGGCAAGCTATGCAATCTAATCCCAAGTGCAAGCCCGCGACATCTCCTATAGAGCAAGGACAACGGCGGAGCTTGTAACTAGGGGAACGGCTGTTGCTTCAAAACCACGCTTTGCCGACAGAAGAAGCGAGTAAGCGGAGGAAGTATTCTACCCTCCGCCTCCGTGTTAGATGACGATAACCTTGGTGCCGACCTTGACCCTCTCGTAGAGATCAACCACGTCTTCGTTGCGCATGCGGATACAGCCCGAGGACACGCCATAGCCGATCGTCCAAGGCGCATTAGTGCCGTGGATGCGATAGAGCGTGGAGCCGAGATACATGGCGCGCGCGCCAAGCGGGTTCGCAGGACCGCCGTCCATGCGCGCCGGTAGGTAGTGGCCCTTGGCCGCTTCGCGCGCGATCATCTCCTGCGGCGGGGTCCAATCCGGCCACTCGGCTTTGCGCGTGATTCTGTGCTCTCCCGCCCATTCGAAGCCCGGCTTGCCCACACCGACGCCATAGCGCCGCGCCTCTCCATTGCCGGTGACGAGGTAGAGGAAGCGGTTGTTGGTGTCGATGACGATCGTTCCGGGTTTCTCTTTCGTCTCGTAGGCGACCATCTGCGGCAGGAATTGCGGATCGAATTGAGACTTCACCAGTTTTTGCCGGCGCGCGATCGATGCCGGCTGCACGACGGCCGGACGCGGCTGGCGCGTTGCCTGGCGTGCAATCTGTTTTCGGGTGGCTGCCGGAACCTGCTGGCGATAGACGGCCGGGCGGACGCGCTCGCCGGTCAACTGCATCACCCAGGGGGCAGTGAGATCGGGGCTGACGATGACCGGCGGACGGTTCTGATAACGATCCTGCGCGCCGGCGGTGCCGGAGAGGATCAAGAGGAAGGATGCGGCAAGAAAAAGGGACTTCTTCATCATCGGACGGACTCGCTACCTTACGCCGAAAAATCTCCGGAGGGCACCGAAGCCGGAGGTCTTCCGGCCGGCGCTCGGATAATTCCAATGGGTTGGAACGGAGGGCAGAAAGAAACCGCACGCTTTTCCTCGCCCCACTCCAGCAATGGCGCGATGCTCTCACGCACCCGCCACCGAAAGGTAAACGGCGCTTCGATAAAAAGCGGCAGCATCAATAAAGCTTTGGGTAGGGTTATTCGCAGCTTTATGAATCTGGTGTGCAAATGGTAAAGAGAACAAAAAGGAAACAGAGGAGAGAGGCGAAGCATGGCAGAAAAGGGCTTGATCACCGGGGATGACGGGCTCACCCGTTGCGCCTGGCACAGCAACCTCGAGGACTACCGCCGCTATCACGACGAGGAATGGGGCCGGCCGGTCGCGGACGACCGCCGGCTGTTCGAGAAGATCTGCCTGGAAGGCTTTCAATCGGGCCTGTCTTGGCTGACGATCTTGAGAAAGCGCGAGGCGTTTCGCGCCGCATTCGCAGGCTTCGATTTCGATAAGGTCGCCGAATTCGGAGAAGAGGACATTGAGCGTTGCCTCGCCGATCCCGGGATCGTGCGCCATCGCGGCAAGATCGTCTCGACCATCAACAACGCCCGGCGGGCAAGGGAACTGCGTGACGAGTTCGCTTCGCTGGCCGCCTATTTCTGGTCGCACGAACCGGACGGAAGCGAGCGTCCGAAGGTGATGGATTACGACACGTTGATCGCCAATCCGACGACAGCGACTTCGGCCAGGATATCGAAGGATCTGAAGAAGCGCGGCTGGACCTTCGTCGGTCCCACCACCGTATATGCTTTCATGCAGGCCATGGGCCTCGTCAACGACCACATCGAAGGATGCTTCTGCCGCGCGTCCGTCGAGGAGATGCGGCGTCAGTTCGCAAGACCGCGGGCGTAGCGAGGATACGTCGTCCCTGGCACGCGATGATTGCCCTCCCCCTTCAAAGCGGGGAGGGCGTCTTGTCAGCCGCCGTTCTTGGCAAGCCATTCCCTCATCATCTTGATCTCGGCTTCCTGCGCCTTGATGATGTCTTCGGCGAGCTTGCGGATCGCGTCATCCTTGCCGTATTGAAGCTCGACCTTCGCCATGTCGATGGCACCCTGATGGTGAGCGATCATGCCGCGCACGAAATCGACATCGGTGTTGCCGCTGAAGACAATGTCCATGTCCTTGTGCATCTTGGCGTTCGCCTCGGCAAAGGCTTTGCTCGAGGCCGACATCTCGCCCGCCTGGCCGGTCATCTCCATGGAGCCGTGATGAATGCCGCTATGGCCATTGTCCTGTGCGAAGGCAGGGGTGGTGAAGACCGTGGCGAGCAGCAGGACGGCGGTGAAACTTTTCGGAGACATATATCTCTTCCTTTCCATCATTCTCTTGGTGGCGCGTGCTTCTCCGCGCCGGGAACATTTCGCCTCCGGGCGAGGCGCTGAAGCGGCCGGCGCCTCAAGGCGTCGGGTCATTCTTCGCGCTTTTTCGGAAGTGCGGCGCTAGATGGAGAGGACCACTTTAGGTGGCGGTGATCGCGGTTTGAGGAGAAGCGCACGAAGCTCTTTATCGCGATCCGGCGACAGCCGCGCGGAAGGCCGCGCCGGACGTGTCACTCCGAGCTGCGAGGCGCCGATCGCGACGCATGCCGAACAAAGAAACGGGTGCTCGGTCTTCGCCGGATGTCCGCACCGTTCGCCGTCTTCGCAGGCGGCCTCGGGCTTCGCGGAAGCGTGGCCGTGCCTGACCGGGGCCATCTGGTGATGATGTTCGACTGTGGCGTTCGCTCCCAGATCCCGGGCCTGCGCAGCCGCGGCAAGCCCACCGGTGAGCGGCGCAGCGAGAAAAAGAAGAATGATCGCGAGAAGGCGCAACATGCGAGCAAGATAGGGTGCTTCATTGCAATAGAAAAGGCAGCGATAGCGCAAGGCAGATGCCGGCCCTCATGAAGCTCAATGCCTGCCCGCTCCGGGAAGCGCGAACACGCCTTCGAGCAAGCCTTCGGCTCCGTGTTCGCTGAGCGTCGAATTGCCGATGCAGTAAAGCGGCGAGATTTGCCCCCTTGAACCGCGAACCGTCGTCGAGAAACAGAAGGAAGAGGAGCTTGCCGTCGCCTGTTCCAGGATGCTGAGGATCGTCGGCCGGTCGCCTTTGTCATAGGCGCGGAGGAGATCGATGATGCCGCAGGGATTTTGCCTGAGGCCAAGAAGCAAAAGCGTACGCGCACCCAAGACGAAAGTGCCGCTGGCAACGTCGCAACGCCATGGTTCTACTAGGCAACCGGCCTCTGCGATACTGCGGGTCCAAGCCTTGTGGGTCTCCGGATTCAGGGGCTTGACCGCTCCCGATCCGGGCGTCATCAAAGTCAGCATATCGCTACGGCTCCCCATTTAAGCCCTCTTAAACTTAACTTATAAGCGTATGCATTACAGTTTACAATCACAGCTTTGTTATCATGATGTCGGCTCTTGAACGCTTCGGCGGCCGCTAGGTTCCCTCCTGTTCCGGAGCTCACGGCGCTTTATTGTCGCCGCCCTTGCCGGTCTCGACTTGATCCGGTAGGGAAGGCACCGACCAAGCTTTAAAGCCCGGAATGCCTTCCATGAACGATAAACCGAAGAAAACGCAGAAGCTCAAGGCGCGCCTTCCGCGCGGCTTCGTCGATCGTTCGGCCGCGGACATTCGCGCCGCCGACGAGATGATCGCGAAGATCCGCGAAGTCTATGAGCGCTATGGCTTCGATCCGGTGGAAACGCCGCTGTTCGAATACACGGAGGCACTTGGCAAGTTTCTTCCCGACAGCGACCGTCCGAACGAAGGCGTCTTCTCGCTGACGGACGACGACGAGCAATGGATGAGCCTGCGCTACGACCTGACCGCGCCGCTCGCGCGCCACGTCGCGGAGAATTTCAACGAGATCCAGCTTCCCTACCGGACCTATCGCGCCGGCTACGTGTTCCGCAACGAAAAGCCGGGTCCAGGGCGCTTCCGCCAGTTCATGCAGTTCGATGCCGACACCGTCGGTGCGGCCGGTGTCCAGGCCGATGCCGAAATGTGCATGATGATGGCCGATACGATGGAAGCGCTCGGCATCGCACGCGGCGACTACGTGATCCGCGTCAACAACCGCAAGGTTCTGGACGGCGTGCTCGAGGCGATCGGCCTCGGCGGCGACGAGCAGGCGAACACGCGCCTGACGGTGCTCCGAGCCATCGACAAGCTCGACAAGTTCGGCCCCGAGGGCGTGCGCCTGCTGCTCGGCGAAGGGCGCAAGGATGAGAGCGGAGACTTCACCAAGGGCGCCGGGCTTAACGAGGAGCAGATCCGCAAGATCCTGTTCTTCGTGGGCATCACCGACTACGCGAAGAGCGCAGACGAACTTGCCGAGCTCGTCGCCGGCACCGCCCACGGGGCGGACGGCGTCGCGGAGCTGAACACCATCCGCAGCCTCGTGCTGAGCGCGGGTTACGAGGCGGACCGGATCAAGATCGATCCGTCGGTGGTGCGCGGCCTGGAATATTACACAGGCCCGGTCTTCGAGGCCGAGCTGCAATTTGCCGTCACCAACGAGAAGGGAGAGAAGGTCGTCTTCGGCTCTGTCGGCGGCGGTGGCCGTTATGATGGCCTCGTCTCGCGCTTCATGGGCCAGCCGGTGCCTGCGACGGGCTTCTCGATCGGTGTGTCGCGGCTGATGACTGCGCTGAAAAACCTCGGCAAGCTCGGCGTCGAGGAGGTGATCGCGCCGGTTGTCGTCTGCGTCATGGACCGCGACCCCGACAGCATGGGCCGCTACCAGCGCTTCGTGCAGGGGCTGCGCCATGCCGGTATCCGCGCCGAAATGTATCAGGGCAACAAGAAGCACTTTGGCGACCAGCTCAAGTATGCCGATCGCCGCGGCTCGCCGATTGCCATCATCCAGGGCGGTGACGAGCGTGCTGCCGGTGTTGTCCAGATCAAGGATTTGATCGAGGGCAAGCGGCTTTCGGGTGAAATCGAGGACAACGTCGCCTGGCGGGAGGCGCGCGTCGCCCAGGTTTCCGTTCCGGAAAGCGAACTCGTCGCGAAGGTCCGCGAAATTCTGGCGGGACAGGCAGAGGATCGGAAAAGGGCAGGCTGATGCCGCTGATCAATCTCCCCGCCTTTGCCGGAGACTTGCTCGCCGATTTCGAGCGGCTGAAGACGCTGCGTGTCGACACGCCGGTGATCCAGCCGGCCGAGCCCTTCCTCGACATGGCGGGTGAGGATCTGCGCCGGCGTATCTTCATGACGGAGAGCGAGACCGGTGAAAGCCTCTGCCTGCGGCCGGAATTCACCATTCCGGTCTGCCTACGGCATATCGAAACGGCGACCGGCACGCCACAGCGCTACGCCTATCTTGGCGAGGTCTTCCGCCAGCGGCGCGACGGCTCGAGCGAGTTCTATCAGGCGGGCATCGAAGACCTAGGCGACCCGGATACAGCGGGAGCGGACGCGCGGGCGATCGGCGACGCGATGCTGGTGCTCGCCCACCGGCTGCCGGACGCGCGGCTGAAGGTGACGCTCGGCGACCAGTCGGTCTTCGAGGCGGTAGTTGCCGCCTGCGGCTTGCCGGCGGGCTGGCAGAAGCGGCTGATCCATGCCTTCGGCGACCAGAAGCAGTTGCAGAAGCTCCTTGGCGAGCTTGCAGATCCCAAATCGCCCGGCGTCTTCGGCCCTGAAGTCGAGCGGCTTGCAATCATGGGCATTCTCGAGGACGAGGAACGGCTCGTCGCCCATATCGCTGGCACCATGGAGGCGACCGGCTATTCCACGAATGCCAGCCGTTCGCCCCGAGACATCGCCCGCCGATTGAAGGAAAAGCTGGAACTGGCGACGACGAGGCTCGATAAAGCGGCGCTTTCCGTCATGCGCGAGTTCCTGGCTTTTGACCTGGCGCTTGCTGACGCACCGGCCGCCCTTCACCAGTTCGCCGGCAGATCGGGACTGAAGATCGAAGACGCCCTTTCGCTTTTCGACGCGCGCGTTGCGGCGATTGCCAAGGTGGGGGCTGACCCCGGCGTCATCCGCTACCGCGCCGCCTTCGGTCGTCCGCTGGACTATTACACCAGTCTCGTCTTCGAGGTCGAGGTCGAGGGGACGCCGGCGGTGCTTGCCGGCGGCGGCCGCTTCGATCGCCTGCTGACGCTCCTGGGCGCTCGCGAGCATATTCCCGCCGTCGGTTTCTCTCTCTGGCTCGATCGGATCGAGCGGGCCATCGCTCTAGCAGGGAGCGCGAAATGACGATCACCATTGCGCTACCGTCCAAGGGCCGGATGAAGGACGACGCCTCGGCGATTTTCGAGCGTGCCGGCATGAAGATCGTCGCCGTCGGCAGCGACCGCTCCTATCGCGGCCGCGTCGAGGGTTGGGAAGACGTCGAGGTCGCCTTCCTCTCGGCCTCCGAGATTTCCCGCGAGGTCGGCAGCGGCGCCGTCGATTTCGGCGTCACCGGCGAGGACCTCGTGCGCGAAAGCCTGGCTGACGTCGACGCGCGCGTCGAATTTTCAGCGCGGCTCGGCTTCGGACATGCCGATGTCGTCGTGGCCGTACCGGAGATCTGGTACGACGTCGACACCATGGCCGATCTCGGCGACGTCGCCGCCGACTTCCGTGCCCGTCATGGCCGCCGGCTCGCGATCGCCACCAAATACTGGCGGCTGACGCAGCAGTTCTTCTCCGGCAGCCACGGCATCCAGCTCTACCGCATCGTCGAAAGCCTCGGCGCGACCGAGGGCGCGCCGGCTTCCGGCTCGGCAGACATCATCGTCGACATCACCTCGACCGGCTCCACGCTCAAGGCGAACCACCTGAAGATCCTCTCGGACGGCGTGATCCTGCGCTCGGAGGCTTGCCTCGTTCGCGCGCGCAAGGCGACCCACGAGGGCAATCCAGTCATCGATCGGATCGTCGCGGCTGTCCGCGCCGCGCTCTGACGCCGGTGTATGGGCTGGACGGAAATTGTCGGTTCGGCCCTGACAAATGCAACCGGCGTTACCTATGTAGGGGCGTCAGATACCCAACCTCCCAAGTCCCACCTCGAGGCATCCACTATGGCTGATCTTTCCTCTTTCCCGATCACGAGCCGCTGGCCGGCGAAAAATTCCGACATCATCCAACTCTACTCGCTGCCGACGCCGAACGGCGTGAAGGTCTCGATCGCTCTCGAAGAGCTTGGGCTCCCCTATGAGGCGCATCGTATCTCCTTCGATACCAACGAGCAGAAGTCGCCGGAGTTCGTGTCGCTCAATCCGAATGGCCGCATCCCGGCGATCATCGACCCGAACGGACCGGACGGCAAGCCGATCGGCCTCTTCGAGTCCGGCGCGATCCTGATCTATCTCGCGGAAAAGACCGGCAAGCTCATTCCGGCGGATGCGGGCCGCCGCTACGAAACGCTTTGCTGGGTCATGTTCCAGATGGGCGGCATCGGGCCGATGTTCGGGCAGTTCGGCCATTTCTTCAAATTCGCCGCCGACAAGGTCGCCAACAATTCCTATCCGGTTGAGCGCTACCGTGACGAGTCGAAGCGTCTTCTCGGTGTCCTGGAAGCAAGACTCGAAGGCCGGCAATGGTTGATGGGCGACGAGTACACCATCGCCGATATCGCCACCTATCCTTGGGTGGAGGGCGCGCGCAAGTTCTACGGCGGCGCCGAGGTGCTCGACTACAAGAGCTTCCCGAACGTCATGGCTTGGGTCGAGCGCGGCCTTGCGCGCCCGGCCGCACAGAAAGGCATGGAAATTCCCAGAAAGGAATGACCCTTACGTGATGCTCCGGCCCGAGTTGACGAAGCCCGGGCCGGGAGGATACGGCTGAGTAGAGACGTCGAGACGGGTGGACAAGGTGACGGGAAGACTTGTTGTTGTCGGTGGCGGGCAGGCCGCTTTCGCCTTGGTTGCCAAGCTCCGTGCACTTGGGGACCGGCGCCCGATCACCGTCATCGCCGCCGAGGAGAGCCTGCCCTATCAACGGCCGCCGCTTTCCAAGAAATACCTGCTCAAAGAAATGACCCTCGACCGGCTGCTCTATCGGCCGGAGAACTGGTATGCGGAGCACGAGATCGATATCCGCCTCGCGATGACGGTGACGCGGTTGGACCGGGCGGCAAAGCAAGTAACGCTCAGCGACGGCTCGAAGCTCGACTATGAAACGCTGGCCTTTGCTACGGGAGCCACACCACGCCGGCTACCGGCTTCGATCGGCGGCGATCTCGCCGGCGTCTATGTGGTGCGCGATTTCAAGGACGCGGACCAACTCGCCGAGGAGATGAGACCGGGGCGGCGCGTCCTGGTGGTCGGCGGCGGCTATATCGGCCTGGAAGCGGCGGCGGTCGCGAGAACCTGTGGGCTGGAGGTCACCGTCATCGAAATGGCGGATCGTATTCTCCAGCGCGTCGCTTCCGCGGCGACTTCCGCGATCGTCCGTGAAATCCATCGCTCGCATGGAGTCGATATCCGCGAACGCATGGGCCTTCACCGGCTGATTGGCGACGGAGGCCGGGTCTCGGGGGCCGAGCTTGCGGATGGCTCCATCATCCCGGTCGACCTTGTTATCGTCGGCATCGGCGTGACGGCGAATGATGTGCTGGCGCATGATGCCGGGCTCGATACCGCCAACGGCATCGTCGTAGACAGTCATGGCCGAACGTCCGATCCGGCCATCTTCGCCATAGGCGATTGTGCAGTCTTCCCCTGGCACGACATGCGCGTTCGCCTCGAGTCAGTGCAGAATGCCGTGGATCAGGCGGAAGCGATCGCCGCCATCCTCGCGGGCGGTTCAGAGCCTTACGATCCCAATCCCTGGTTCTGGTCGGACCAGTACGACGTCAAGCTGCAGATTGCCGGCTTTGGGCTTGGCCATGACGAGACATTGGTCCGCCCCGGCCAGCGCGAGGGCAGCGTCTCCGTCTGGTATTTCCGGCAGGGCAAGCTGATCGCGGTCGACGCCGTCAACGACGCCAAAGCCTATGTGACGGGGAAGAAATTGCTTGAGGCGGGTGCCACCCCGAACCGCGCACTCCTGGCCGATCCGCAGATCGATCTCAAGACGTTGCTGGCATAGCGGCCGAATTGCGTCACCCGCGCACCATTCTGCGCTGCGGTTTCGCGATTCATTAACGCAAAAAGCACTGTTTCATCTCGAAACGGCGGCCCGGCGGTTATTTTCATCCTTCCTTAAACGACGCAGAGCCAACAGATAGAGGCCCAACGCGGTACGCGTGGCGGGCGGACTTTTTATGTGGGCGACCTGCGATGTTCAAGATCCTTTCGTGCCTCGTCGTGGAACATGATCTGCGCCTGGTTGCGCTGGCCGCGGTGATCTGCTTCCTGTCTAGCTATGGTGCCGTGACCCTGATTCAGCGTGCGCGTGCTTCCAAGGGCAGGCCGCAGGCGATCTGGGTAGCGGCCGCAGGTGCCGCCAGCGGTTTCGGTATCTGGGCCACGCATTTCATCGCCATGCTCGCATACGATCCGGGTGTCGTGCTCGGCTATCAGGCGAAGCTCACGACATTGTCGCTGGTCGTCGCGATCGTACTGACAACGTCGGCCCTGGCGGTCGCGACGCATGTGAGGGGGCGGGCCGCATGGCTGCTTGGCGGCCTGGTTCTAGGCGCCGGCGTAGCCTGCATGCATTTCCTGGGCATGGCCGCGCTTGAGGTGCCCGGAGCCATCCGCTGGGACACGGCGCTCGTTGCTGCGTCCATCCTGGTCGGCTCACTGTTCGACATAGGCGCGCTCCTCGCGATCGACCGCGGCGGTAGCGCGCTGAAATCCAAGCTGATCGCAACATCGGCGATGACGCTCGGCATCGTCGCGCTGCACTTCACCGCCATGGGCGCGGTAACTCTCGAGATCGACCGCGCCGCAGAGATTCGCGAAGGAATGATCGCGCCGCATCTTCTGGCCTTCGTCATCGCCGGAACGGCCTTCTTCCTTCTCTCCGCCGTGCTGATCGCCGCCGCTTTTGCGCGCCAGGCGGAAATCCTCGCGGCGGCCTCGGAGAAAGAGTTCGCGCGCTTTGTGCGCAGCGTCAAGGAGTACGCGATCTGCATGCTCGATGTGGACGGCCGCGTCGCAAGCTGGAACGCCGGCGCCGAGGCCAACAAAGGCTACACGGCCGAGGAAATCATCGGCAAGAACTTCGCCTGCTTCTATTCTCCTGAGGAGCAGGAGGCGAAGCTGCCGGAGCGCGCTTTGCGCATTGCCCTTGATGCCGGCAAATATGAAACCGAGGGCTGGCGCTACCGCAAGGACGGGACGCGGCTTTGGGCGCATGTCATCATCGATCCGCTCATCGACGATGACGGGCGACATGCGGGCTTCATCACGATCGTCAAGGACATCACCAAGCAGAAAGAAGACGCCGACCGCATCGCCGAGGTCACCAAGAATCTCGACATTGCGCTCGAGAACATGAGTCAGGGCATATGTCTCTTCGATCGTGCCGATCGGCTATTGATCTCGAACCGTCGTAGCCTCGAGATATTCGGTCTCCCCGAATCGCTCGCGGGCAAGGGACTGACCTTCCGCGAAGTTCTTGGGCGAATATCGGCCCGCAGCTATGCGGATCCGACTACGGCGGAAGCGAAAGTGCAGGAGGCCTATCAGAAGCACAGGCTCGACATCGTCGCGAAGGGCGGTGGGGACCTGATCGAGAAATTGCCGAACGGCCGCTCCATCCTCACGAAGCACCGGACGCTTCCCGATGGCGGTTGGGTTTCCACCTACGAGGATATCACCGAGCGGCTCGACTCGGAGGAGCAGATCTCCTTCCTCGCCCGTCACGACAGTCTGACGGGTCTACCCAACCGGCCGGAGTTCAATAGTTACCTGGACGAGGAGCTCGATGCGGCCGCCTGGTTCTCGCGCAAGGTGGCGGTCATCGGCATCGATCTCGACAAGTTCAAGGAAGTCAACGACCTGCATGGGCATGCGGCAGGCGATTTCGTGCTGGTCACGATCGCACAGCGGATGAAGGCGCTGCTTCAGGAAGGCGAGTTCGTCGCCCGCTTCGGCGGAGACGAGTTTGCCGCCGTCAAGCGCTTCGAGGAGCTCGCCGAACTCAACGATTTCCTACTGCGCCTCGAGAACTGCCTGCACGAGGAGATGCGCTTCGGCGATTTCGAACTGAAGTCGGGCGGCAGCATGGGCGTGGCGATCTATCCTGCGGACGCGGAGTCCGCCGACGCGCTGATCAACAACGCCGATCTCGCGATGTATCGCGCGAAGGCGGCGCTGAACCAGACGGTCTGCTTCTACGAAGTGTCCATGGACGAGGCGGCCCGCAGCCGCCGCGCGCTCGCCAATGATCTTTGGGACGCGGTGGAGAAGAACCAGCTCGCGCTGCACTATCAGGTTCAGAAATCGGTCACCACGGGTGATGTCACCGGCTACGAGGTGCTGCTGCGCTGGAAGCATCCGGAACGCGGCATGGTGTCGCCGAACGAGTTCATTCCGCTCGCCGAGGAGTGCGGCGCCATTCTGCCGATCGGCGAATGGGTATTGCGCGAAGCCTGCCGTGAAGCGGCCAGCTGGGACCACCACTTCAAGATCGCGGTGAACCTGTCGCCGGTGCAGCTTGCGAATGGCGACATCGTCAACCTCGTCCAGGCAATCCTCGTCGAAACGGGGCTCGACCCGAAGCGGCTCGAACTGGAGATCACCGAGTCGACGATTATCGACGACAAGGAGCGGGCGCTATTGACGCTTCGAGAGATCAAGGCGCTCGGCGTGACGATCGCCATCGACGATTTCGGCACCGGCTATTCGTCGTTAGAAACGCTTCGCTCGTTCCCGTTCGATAAGATCAAGCTCGACAAGAGCTTCATGTGGGAAGTCGAAGGAAGCCCGCAGGCCAAAGCAATCGTCCGCGCCATCCTTGCCCTCGGGCAGAGCCTCTCGGTCCCTGTCCTCGCGGAGGGTGTCGAGACGCAGAACCAACTCGAAATCCTGCAGGCGGAAGGCTGCGACGAGGCGCAGGGCTACCTACTTGGGCGGCCGGCGCCGATCGCCGCAGTGATCGGTGTCCGGACGCAGGCTGCCTGACGCAGAAGCTCCTTGACCTTCGGGGCCGTCGATCATGAATCGCGGAAAAAGCAAGATGTCGAATATGGAACCCGAATAGCGCTCCTCCAGCTCGCATGAGTCGCTCGTGAAGGAAACGGGCTGCCACAGTCCTGTTTCGATAATGATTGACGTGGAGAAACAGAAGGCGAGGAGGCTTCTTGGTGCCTGCTCGAAGAGCTCAAGCACGCCACTTCGATCGGCCGGGTCGTAGCAGCGAATGAAATTCGTAGCGCGGATCGTCTTTACTCGGCGGCTCCGATGGGCGCCTTGACGAACAGCAAAAAGGGCGGCCTTAAGGCCGCCCTTCCTGTCGGATGGAATCCGCTGTGCTAGGGCTTTCGCCCTATCACATCATGTCCATGCCGCCCATGCCGCCCATGCCGCCCGGCATTGCCGGAGCGTCCTTCTTCGGCAGCTCGGCGATCATGGCTTCGGTGGTGATGAGCAGCGAAGCAACCGAGGCTGCGTCCTGCAGAGCGGTGCGCACGACCTTGACCGGGTCGATGATGCCCATGGCGATCATGTCGCCATATTCGCCGGTCTGGGCGTTGTAGCCGAAGTCGTCGGTGTTCTTCTCGAGGATCTTGCCGACAACGATCGAAGCTTCGTCACCAGCGTTCTCGACGATCTGGCGGGCCGGAGCCTGCAGGGCGCGGCGAACGATGTTGACGCCGGCTTCCTGGTCGTCGTTTTCACCCTTTACGGTGATCTTGACGGAGGAGCGCAGCAGGGCGACGCCGCCGCCCGGCACGATGCCTTCCTGAACGGCAGCGCGCGTCGCATTGAGGGCGTCGTCGATGCGGTCCTTCTTTTCCTTCACTTCGACTTCCGTCGCGCCGCCGACGCGGATGACGGCAACGCCGCCAGCGAGCTTGGCAAGGCGCTCCTGCAGCTTCTCGCGGTCATAGTCGGAGGTGGTTTCTTCGATCTGGGCCTTGATCTGAGCGACGCGGCCTTCGATGTCGGCCTTCTGGCCGGCGCCGTCGACGATCGTCGTGTTTTCCTTGGAGATCGAGACCTTCTTCGCACGGCCGAGCATGTCGAGCGTGACGTTTTCGAGCTTGATGCCGAGATCTTCGGAGATCACCGTGCCGCCCGTCAGGATGGCGATGTCTTCGAGCATGGCCTTGCGGCGGTCGCCGAAGCCAGGAGCCTTGACGGCAGCGATCTTCAGGCCGCCACGCAGCTTGTTGACGACGAGCGTAGCAAGAGCTTCGCCTTCGACGTCTTCAGCGATGATGAGGAGCGGCTTGCCGGTCTGGACGACGGCTTCGAGAACCGGGAGCATGGCCTGGAGGTTCGAGAGCTTCTTCTCGTGCAGGAGAATGAAAGCGTCTTCGAGGTCGGCGACCATCTTTTCCGGGTTGGTGACGAAGTAGGGCGAGAGATAGCCGCGATCGAACTGCATGCCTTCGACGACTTCGAGTTCGGTCTCGGCGGTCTTGGCTTCTTCAACCGTGATGACGCCTTCGTTGCCGACCTTCTGCATCGCTTCAGCGATGTCGAGGCCGATCTGTTTCTCGCCGTTTGCGGAGATCGTACCGACCTGGGCAACTTCATCCGAGGTGTTGATCTTCTTGGCCTTGGCGAGGAGGTCCTTGACGACTTCGGCAACGGCGAGGTCGATGCCGCGCTTCAGGTCCATCGGGTTCATGCCGGCAGCAACGGCCTTTGCACCTTCGCGAACGATTGCCTGGGCAAGAACGGTCGCGGTCGTGGTACCGTCACCGGCGATGTCGTTGGTCTTCGAAGCGACTTCGCGGACCATCTGGGCGCCCATGTTCTCGAACTTGTCTTCGAGCTCGATCTCCTTGGCGACCGAAACGCCGTCCTTGGTGATGCGAGGAGCGCCGAAGGACTTGTCGATGACGACGTTACGACCCTTCGGGCCGAGCGTTACCTTGACTGCATCGGCGAGGATGTCGACGCCGCGCAGCATCTTTTCGCGCGCAGTACGGCCGAACTTGACTTCTTTAGCTGCCATGTTTGAAAGCTCCTGGTTTCGAAATTCCGGAACGTGCCCGGTTTCAAATTACGGAAGTTTGGAGGCTTGCCGGCGATCAGCCGATAATGCCCATGATGTCGGCTTCCTTCATGATCAGAAGGTCTTCGCCGTTGATCTTGACTTCGGTGCCGGACCACTTGCCGAACAGGATGCGGTCGCCAGCCTTGACGTCGAGCGGAACAACCTTGCCGCTTTCGTCACGGGCACCCGAACCGACAGCCACGATTTCGCCTTCCTGCGGCTTTTCCTTAGCGGTGTCCGGAATGATGATGCCGCCCTTGGTCTTTTCTTCAGACTCGACGCGGCGGACGACAACGCGGTCGTGCAGCGGACGGAAATTGGTGCTTGCCATTGTCTAATCCCTCGATCAAATGACAGTGCGGATCCTTGATAGACCCGGTGGATGGTTGTTAGCACTCATAAATTGCGAGTGCTAGCGCCGCCGAGATAAGGCCGGGTGCGGGAGGAGTCAAGGACAGGCCGCGAGAAATTTTCCCGATGCCAATCGTTGACAGCCTGGCCCGATCGTCCTCGACGTTCGCGACGATGACGACTTTCGCGGCCGCTCTATGATGCGCTTTGCCGTGGGACGCGTGATGCCACCCAGGAGAAACACGATTTGGTCTCCCACGGCGGGCAAGCGGAAGCGAATGTAAACGCTGAACCACCGAATCCTTGGGAAGGGCGGCGTTTTTCTCTGGGCGAGGCTTGTATTCTTGCCCCTTCCTTGCGATGTCAGCCGGAAAGCCGACTTTGCAGGAAGCCAGCATGGCCGTCAGGATCAACAGTTTTCGGGAAATCGCCGGTCGCTACGACGTGGTGCTTTGCGATGTCTGGGGCGTGCTTCACAACGGCGTCCAGGCCTTCGCATCCGCATGCGAGGCGCTTGCCGAGGCGCGCGCCCAAGGGCTGACGGTCGTCCTCATCACCAATTCGCCCCGGCCGCATCCAGGCGTCAAGGTGCAGATCCGCGGCCTCGGCGTTCCCGACGAAGCCTATGACCGTATCGTCACCTCCGGCGACGTGACGCGGGCACTGATCGCCGCGGCTGAGAAGCGTATCTTCTTTATCGGCGCCGATCGCGATCTGCCGTTGCTCGAAGGGCTCGGCACCGAGATCGTCTCCGCCGATGACGCCGAGACGATCGTATGTGCCGGGTTCTACGACGACGAGACCGAGACGCCCGAGCATTATCGCGCGACGCTGACGGGGCTCGCCAAACGCAAGATACCCTTCATCTGCGCCAATCCCGATCTCGTCGTGGAGCGCGGCCACCGATTGATCCCCTGCGCCGGCGCGATCGCCAAGCTTTACGAAGACCTCGGCGGTGAGGCCCGCATCGCCGGCAAGCCCTACATCGCCATCTATCGAGCCGCCCTTGCGGAGGCGAAGGCGGCGAGGGGCGCTTTCGATCTTTCGCGCGTCGTCGCCATCGGCGACGGCATGCCGACGGATGTCAAGGGTGCGCAGGATGCGGGCTTCGATCTGCTCTATGTCAGCGCGGGCATTCACGCGCAGGAATACATGCATGAAAGCCGCACCGACGAAGCCAAGCTCGCCGCTTTTTTGAGGCAGAACGGGGCCACGCCGAAGTGGTGGATGCCGCGGCTCGGCTGACGGGAAGACGGAGATGACGGTCTTTCATCGCAACGAAACCCGTGATCCGCTTCCGGAGCGCCTCCATGGCGGCGTGATCGCGATCGGCAATTTCGACGGCGTCCACCGTGGCCACCAGTCGGTGCTGAACCGTGCGCTCGAGGTGGCGAAAGGCCGCGGCGTTCCCGCGCTAGTTCTCACCTTCGAGCCGCATCCGCGCACGGTCTTCCGGCCGGACCAGCCCGTGTTCCGGCTGACGCCGGCGCCGCTGAAGGCCCGCATCCTCGAAGGCATGGGGTTCGGCGCCGTCATTGAGTATCCCTTCGACCGGACTTTCTCTGAGCTCTCTGCCTCCGATTTCATTCACCGCATCCTGCGCGAGTGGCTACACGCCTCCCATGTCGTCACCGGTTTCGACTTCCATTTCGGCAAGGGGCGGGAAGGTGGACCGGCCTTCCTGATGGCGGCCGGCGAACGGGAGGGCTTTGGCGTGACCCTCGTGGATGCGTTCCGCGACGAGAACGCCGCGGTGATCTCCTCCAGCGTCATTCGCTCTTTGCTTGCCGAAGGCGACGTTTCCCATGCGGCGGGCCTGCTCGGCTATCGCTACACGGTCGAAGCAGAGGTGATCGGCGGCAAGAAGCTCGGTCGCACGCTCGGCTATCCGACGGCGAACATGCGCCTGCCGCCTGAGGCGGAGCTCAAGAGCGGCATCTATGCTGTGCGGTTCCGCCGGGGGGACGGATCGCTCCATGATGGCGTCGCGAGCTTCGGCCGCCGTCCGACCGTCGACAGCGACGGCGAGGCTCTGCTCGAAACCTTCGTCTTCGACTTTTCCGGCGATCTCTACGGCGAGGTTTGCGCGGTGTCCTTCTTCGGCCATCTGCGCGACGAGCTGAAATTCGACGGGCTGGAACCGCTGATGGTCCAGATGAAAGAGGATGAGAAGGAGGCGCGCGCGCTTCTTTCCGGCGTTCAGCCGCTGAGCGAGATCGACCGCAGGATCAATTTCGCCTGACGGAGCCGGCAGAACGCCACGTTCGCAGCCAAAGAATTCGGGCACGCGAAGCTCGCGGACCTTTTCAAAAGGCCGAAAACGCCTTAAAGAACCGGCCACTATGACCCGGCACCGTCGATTGATCGTCGATCAGCGAATTATTGGCCCGGCTTTCCGTGCGCGCTAGGCCGCGCCGGAAGGTCCGGGATTTCGGCGTTTCGCGCCCCCAGCCATCTTCAAGAGACCGATTCTTCCGCATGCGTGACGATCCCGCGCGGAAAAGGCGAATGCAAAGACCATGACAGAGACCGCTGAAAAGATCGATTATTCCTCCACTCTCTATTTGCCGCAAACGGAGTTTCCGATGCGCGCCGGCCTGCCGCAGAAGGAGCCGGAAATCGTCGCCCGTTGGCAGAAGATGGACCTTTACAAGAAGCTGCGCGCCTCGGCTGCCGGGCGCGAGAAATTCGTGCTGCACGACGGCCCGCCCTACGCCAACGGCAACATCCATATCGGCCACGCGCTGAACAAGATCCTGAAGGACGTGATCAACCGCTCCTTCCAGATGCGCGGCTACGACGCCAACTACGTTCCGGGCTGGGACTGCCACGGCCTGCCGATCGAATGGAAGATCGAGGAGAAATACCGCGAGAAGGGCCGGAACAAGGATGACGTTCCGGTCAACGAGTTCCGCAAGGAGTGCCGCGACTTCGCCAGCGGCTGGATCGAGGTGCAGACGGAGGAGTTCAAGCGCCTCGGAATCGAAGGCGACTTCGAAAAGCCGTATACGACGATGAACTTCCATGCGGAAGCACGCATTGCCGGCGAGCTGATGAAGATCGCCAAGGCCGGCCAGCTCTATCGCGGTTCGAAGCCGGTCATGTGGTCGGTCGTCGAGCGCACGGCGCTGGCCGAGGCCGAAGTCGAATATGCCGATGTCGAAAGCGACATGATCTGGGTGAAGTTCCCGGTAACCGAAGGGCCGGACGCGCTCGCCGGCGCCTTCGTCGTCATCTGGACGACGACGCCCTGGACGATCCCCGGCAACCGCGCGATCGCATATTCGTCGCGCTATGCCTACGGCCTCTACGAGGTAGCGACGGCAGAGAACGACTATGGCCCGCAGCCCGGTGAAAAGCTGATCTTCGCCAAGCGGCTCGCCGACGAATCGGCCGCCAAGGCGAAGGTCACGTTCAAATTCGTCCGCGACATCGAGGCGGGCGAGCTGGCGGCGGTCATCTGCGCCCATCCGCTGCACGGCCTCGGCGGCGGCTACGCTTTCAAGGTGCCGCTGCTCGACGGAGACCATGTGACCGACGATGCGGGTACCGGCTTCGTGCACACCGCACCCGGCCATGGCCGCGAGGACTTCGAGGCCTGGATGGACAGTGCCCGGGCACTCGAAGCGCGGGGCATCTCCTCCGCGATCCCTTTTACCGTGGATGATGCCGGTTATTTCACGGCTGAGGCGCACGGTTTCGGTCCCGATGCGGAAGGCGGCGCCGGCCGTGTTATCGACGACAAGGGCAAGAAGGGCGATGCCAATGATCGCGTGATCAAGGCGCTGATCGCCCGCCACGCGCTTTTCGCCCGCGGCCGGCTGAAGCATTCCTATCCGCATTCCTGGCGGTCGAAGAAGCCGGTGATCTTCCGCAACACGCCGCAATGGTTCGTCTATATGGACAAGGACTTCGGCGACGGCACGACGTTGCGCTCCCGCGCGCTTAATGCGATCGATGGAACCCGCTTCGTGCCCGGCGCCGGCCAGAACCGTTTGCGGGCGATGATTGAGCAGCGTCCCGACTGGGTACTGTCACGCCAGCGCGCCTGGGGCGTGCCGATCGCGATCTTCGCTGACGACCACGGCGAGATCCTCGTCGACGAAGAGGTCAATGCCCGCATTCTCGACGCCTTCGAAAGCGAAGGGGCGGACGCCTGGTTCGCGGAAGGTGCCAAGGAACGCTTCCTCGGAAACGACCACGACCATGCCCGCTGGAACCAGGTCATGGACATCCTCGACGTTTGGTTCGATTCCGGCTCGACTCATACCTTCACGCTCGAAGACCGTCCGGACCTGAAATGGCCGGCGGACGTCTATCTCGAGGGTTCCGACCAGCATCGCGGCTGGTTCCATTCCTCGCTGCTTGAAAGCTGCGCGACGCACGGCCGCGCACCTTATAACGCCGTCATCACTCATGGTTTCACCATGGATGAGAAGGGCGAGAAAATGTCGAAGTCGAAGGGCAACACCGTCACACCGCAAGAGGTGATGAAGGATGCCGGCGCCGACATCCTGCGGCTCTGGGTGATGACGACGGACTATTGGGAAGACCAGCGCCTCGGCAAGACCATCATCCAGACGAACATCGACGCCTATCGCAAGCTCAGGAACACGGTCCGCTGGATGCTCGGCACGCTGGCGCACGACAAGGGCGAGACGATCGCATTTGCCGACATGCCGGAACTCGAGCGGCTGATGCTGCACCGCCTCGCCGAACTCGACCGGCTGGTGCGCGAAGGCTACGACGCCTTCGACTTCAAGCGGATCGCGCGCGCCCTCATCGATTTCTCCAATGTCGAACTGTCGGCCTTCTATTTCGACGTCCGCAAGGACGCGCTCTACTGCGATGCGCCGTCGTCGCTGCGCCGCCGCGCAGCGCTGCAGGTCATCCGCACCCTGTTCGATTGCCTGGTGACCTGGCTCGCGCCGATGCTGCCCTTCACCGCCGAGGAAGCCTGGCTTTCCCGCAACCCCGAGGCCGTATCTGTGCATCTTGAACAGTTCCCGCTCGTGCCCGCGGAATGGCGCGACGACGCCCTCGCCGAGAAGTGGCGGAAGATTCGCGAAGTCCGCAAGGTGGTGACCGGCGCGCTCGAAATCGAACGCAAGGACAAGCGCATCGGCTCCTCACTCGAGTCCGCTCCGATCGTCCATATCACCGATCCGGAACTGCGCCGGGCGCTTCACGGTCAGGACTTCGCCGAGATCTGCATCACCTCGGCCATCGAGATCGACGGCAGCGAAGGGCCGGCCGGCGCCTTCACCTTGCCGGAGGTCGCGAAGGTGAGCGTCGTGCCGAAGCTGGCGGAGGGCCGCAAATGCGCCCGCTCCTGGCGAATCACCAAGGATGTTGGCTCTGATCCGCTCTATCCGGATGTATCGGCGCGCGACGCCGCTGCGTTGAGGGAGCTCGGCTTCAAGCCCTGACGGGACGTTTTACCGGGTGAATTGCGCTTGAGGCGTTCATCCGGTACAACCTGCCCGAAATTTGGCGGAATTTTCCGCCAAGGGGCGCTTGAGTGGCCGCGGCAGGCGAGGTGCGGTCGGCTGGAAGGAATTCATGGATATGACGCGAGAGATGCGAGTGTTTGCCGGCATTGCCGTTGTCGTGGCGGGCAGCCTGATGCTTTCCGGCTGCGTCGGCGGCCCCACCTACGGCACCGATAAGACGGCGGGCGAACAGTTGCTCGATGACCTCGGCAGCGCCGTCAGCCTCGCTCCGCCGAAGACGGCTCCTACCAAGTACCAGCCGCGTGCACCTCTCGTGCTGCCGCCGAAAGAGCAGCAGGCCGCGCTGATTGAGCCCCAGAAGTCGCTCGCGAGCCGCGAAGCCAATCCGGCTTGGGTCGAGTCGCCCGAAGAAGTCCGCCAGCGCCTGCGCGAAGAGGCCGACGCCAACAAGAACAACCCCAATTACGTCTCGCCGCTCGCCAAGGCGAACGCCAACGGCCGCCGGCTTTCCGCCAAGGAACAGCAGGAGGCCTATCGCGAGGCCCGCAAGATCGAACAGGGCGCCTATTCCGACAAGCGCCGCTTCCTGAGCGACCCGCCGCTCGAGTATCGCCGCCTGCCCGAAGGCGCTGAAACGGATCTCGGCGAGCCGGAAAAGGACAAGGAGCGCCGCCGCAAGAAGGAAGCGCAGGTCGCAAACAGCGGCAGCAAGTGGTACTGGCCGTTCTAGACGAGCTAGGTCGGAACTCAAGCATGGCAATCAGCATTCGCGATGCGGTTCCGGGTGACGCCGAGACGATCCTGCGTTTCATCACGGAACTCGCCACCTATGAAAAGGCCGCCCACGAGGTGGAGGCGACGGTCGAGCGTTTGCGCGGATCACTCTTCGGAACCGATGCGGTCGCACATGCCGTCATCTGCGAGGCCGACGGCAAGCCTGCCGGCTTTGCCATCTGGTTCTACAGCTATTCCACCTGGCAGGCGCGCAAGGGTCTTTATCTGGAGGACCTTTATGTCTCGCCGGAGTATCGCGGCTCGGGCGCCGGCAAGGCGCTCCTGAAGCATCTGGCGCGGATCGCCATCGCCGAAGACTGCGGCCGCTTCGAGTGGAGCGTGCTCGACTGGAACGAACCTGCCATTCGCGTCTACGAGGCGGTCGGCGCGGAGCCGATGTCCGAATGGAAGCGCTACCGGCTCGCCGGTGAGGCGCTCGCGGCGCTTGCGGCGGACTGAGCTTCACCGCCGCGCAGCAAAGAATTCCCGAAGAATATCCGCTGCTTCCTGCTCCGCGAGGCCGGAATAGACATCCGGCACATGATGGCAGGTGGGCGAGGCGTAGAACCTGACCCCATTATCGACGGCGCCGCCCTTCGGATCCTCCGCGCCATAATAGAGGCGGCGGATGCGGGCGAATGAGATCGCGGCCGCGCACATGGTGCAGGGTTCGAGCGTGACATAGAGATCGGCCCCCGAAAGCCGCTCGTCGCCGACAGCGGCCGCGGCCCGACGGATCACCTCGATCTCGGCGTGGGCGGTGACGTCGTTCAGTTCGCGCGTGCGGTTTCCGGCGGCAGCGATGATCTGGCCGTCGAGCACGAGGACCGCGCCGATCGGCACCTCGCCACGTGCCGCCGCCTTCCGGGCCTCTTGAAGGGCCGCATCCATGAAGCGCGCCGTTTCCGCCATAACTCGTTCAATATTTCTCTTAACCCACGGCCTTCGACCTGATAGGACAGCCGCAAAAGGCAGGCAACACAAATGACATCGAAAGACAAGCCCACGAAGCCCGGCGGCAAGCCGAGAAGCCGGGACAAGAAACCTCATGCGGGAGGCGAGAGCCGCTCCGCTGCGCCTGCCGTTGGGCCGGACGAGCCGCAGCGCATCTCGAAGATCTTGTCGCGCGCGGGCGTTGCATCGCGCCGCGATGTCGAGCGCATGATCATGGAAGGCCGGGTCAAGCTCAATGGAGTCGTGCTCGATACGCCGGTCGTAAATGCGACGCTGGCCGATCACATCGAGGTTGACGGACATCCGATCCGCGGCATCGAGCGCACGCGCCTCTGGCTCTATCACAAGCCGGCGGGCCTCGTCACGACCAATGCCGATCCGGAAGGCCGTCCGACGGTTTTCGAGAACCTGCCCGACGATCTGCCGCGCGTGCTTTCGGTCGGTCGGCTCGACATCAACACCGAGGGCCTGCTTCTGCTCACGAACGACGGTGGGCTTGCCCGCGTGCTCGAACTGCCGTCGACCGGTTGGTTGCGCCGCTATCGCGTTCGGGCGCATGGCGATATTGACCAGGCCGCGCTCGACCGGTTGAAGGAAGGCATCGCCGTCGACGGCGTTCTCTATGGCGCGATCGAGGCGACCCTCGATCGGGTCCAGGGCTCGAATGTGTGGATCACCATGGGTCTGCGCGAAGGCAAGAACCGCGAGATCAAGAACGTGCTTGGCGCCCTCGGGCTCGACGTGAACCGGCTGATCCGCATCTCCTACGGGCCCTTCCAACTCGGCGAACTACCGATTGGCCACGTTCAGGAAATCCGCGGCCGTACGCTGAGAGAACAGCTTGGCCCCCGATTGATCGCCGACGCCAAGGCGAATTTCGACGCGCCGATCTATAACGATCAGCCGGCTGCGGCCGAAGCCGAGCCGCCTGCTGCCGCCACGCCCGATCACGGCAAGGCGGAACGCGGCGGGTGGCGCGAAAAGCCGGAGGACAAGCGCGCGCGTGCCCTTGCCCGCCTCGACACGCGCCGCGACGATGGCCGCGACCACGAGCGTGGCAGCCGTAGCCGTGGGAAAGCGGAAGACCGGCCGGCGCGGCCGCCGGTGCGGCGAAGCCGCGCCTCGAACGTCTGGATGGCGCCGGGCGCGCGGCCCGTCGTCGAGAAGAAGGCGAAAGCGGCGGACGATGCCACGTCGAAGCCTGTTCGCGGCAAGGGCGCTGAGACGAAGCGGGCTCCCCGCGCCGCATCCGATGTCTCTCGGAAGGCCGCAGCCGCGCCTGGTGCGGAGGCGAAAGGCCGGACGAAGAAGCCTGGACGTCGCAAGGACGAGTCCGCCGGCGGTTTCGATCGGCGCCGGCCGCTCGATGCCGCAGAACGGAAATCACGCGATCACGGCGATCGCCCACCGCGCCGCGAGGTCGGCGAGCGCCCGCGCGGTGAGCGCGCTGCGCGTCCAAAAGGCGAAGGTCGCGCATTCTCCGCCAAGGCAGGGGAAAGCCGCAAGGATGCGGCACGCCCTCAGCGCCGTGGCGACGAGGCTCGGCCCTCTCACGACCGGCCGCGTGCGAAGCCCGCCGGCGCCAAACCGTCTGGGGCGAAATCGTCCGCCCCGCGCTCGTCCGGTCCCCGTGACGGCAAACCCAAGGGCGGCAAACCCGGGGATGGCAAACCTCGTGGCGGCAAACCTGGCGGTCGCAGCGGTGGCGGCAGGCCGCGAGGGAAGGGGAAGTAATCGGCCGTGCGTATCGTCGGCGGAGAGTTTCGTGGTCGCGCGCTCGCCACACCCAAATCCAACGACATCCGGCCGACCACTGACCGGACGCGCGAGAGCCTTTTCAACATCCTGAGCCATAGCTATCCCGAGGCGCTTGACGGCACTCGGGTACTCGATCTTTTTGCCGGCACGGGTGCCGTCGGGCTCGAGGCCTTGTCGCGCGGCTGCCGACAGGTGCTCTTCGTCGAACAGGGCGTCGAGGCCCGCGGTCTGCTCCGCGTCAATATCGAAACGCTCGGCCTCCAGGGGCGGGCCAAGATCTTTCGCCGCGACGCGACCGATCTCGGCCCGATCGGCACGATGGAGCCGTTTCATCTGGTCTTCGCAGACCCGCCCTACGCCCAGGGCCTTGGCGAACGGGCGTTGGAGGCGGCGGCCACCGGCGGATGGCTCGTGCCCGGCGCCCTGGCGATCCTGGAGGAGCGCGCCGACATACGGCCGCAACTCTCCGCTGCGTTCGAGCCGCTCGACGTGCGCGCATTCGGCGACACGAAAATGCACTTCTACCGATTTCGTGGCGCCTGAACTACCTTACAGCGCCGTGCGCCTTCAGACGCACAAGGCAAGCTGTGGCACTCCTTAAATCGGCTAGGATTTAAGGAAACATGCAGTAGGGTAAAGGTCTGCGACCTCTGCGCGCATTTGTTCTTCCGCCAAGGCGCAAACGGAACGGAGCAGATAATGGAGCAGAACGTATCCCCGCGGCGCGATCTGCCGGAGACGAAAGGCGGGCCGACGATCGCGCTCGCGCTCGGCGGCGGCGGCGCGCGGGGTCTTGCCCACATCCATGTCATCGATGCGCTGGACGAGATGGGTGTCCGGCCCGCGGCGATCGCCGGCTCGTCGATCGGGGCGCTGATGGGCGCTGGCATGGCCGCCGGCATGAGCGGCAAGGAAATCCGCGACCACGTGTTGGCAACCGTCGGCCACCGCGGCGAAGTGCTAAACCGCCTCTGGCAGTTACGGCCGGCCAGCCTGTCGGAGGCCGTCGCAAGCGGCCTCCGCTTCGGCCAGTTCAACATCGAGCGGGTACTGACAGCATTTCTGCCCGAAGCTGTTCCAGCCCGTTTTTCCGAGCTTCCTATTCCGCTCAAGGTCGTCGTCACCGACTATTACGGGCAGACGGAACGCGTCTGCGAGAGCGGCGATCTCCACAAGGCGCTCGCGGCCTCCTGCGCCTTGCCGGCGCTTTTCACGCCGGTGAAGATCGATGGCCGTGTGATGATAGACGGCGGGATCTACAACCCGATCCCCTTCGACCATCTGCGGGATGCGGCGGATATCGTCATTGCCGTTGACGTCGTCGGCGGTCCGGACGGCGACGGCAGGACGATCCCGAGCCGCATCGACAGCCTGTTCGGGGCAAGCCAGCTCATGATGCAGTCGATCATTGCCATGAAGATGAAGGCCGGCGCACCGGATATCCTGCTGCGGCCCGATGTCGGCCGCTACCGCGTGCTCGACTTCCTGCGGGCCAAGGAGTTGCTTGCCGCCACGCATGAGACAAAGGAGCAGGTGAAGCGCGCGCTGTCGGAGCGTATTGGAGCGTGGGAGGAGAAGCCGTAGCTCACTCCGCCTTCGCCAGCGTTTCGTCTCCTTGCGGTTGGTCGTCGGCGGGAAGGGTCGGCAGGATTCGCTCCTCCGTTTCGGCCGCGTGGTTCACGTCGCGCTTCGGCTTGACCAGCGGCTCCGGTCGGACCGGTCTCGAATGCAGCATGTGGCGGCCGGCCGTGATGCCTTCAGCTTCCTGCAGCACCAGCCGCGCCTCGTCGCGACGGCGAATGTCGTCCATGATCGCGATCGCTTCGTCGCCGTTCACGCCCAGCGTCTCGAGCGTCTTGCGGCCGAAGAGCAGGCCGGATTCGAACGTCTCGCGCAGCTCGTAGTCAACGCCGAGCGCACGCAGCTCGAGCGTGTGCAGGCGGTCGTAGGAGCGCGCGAAGATGCGGGCGTTCGGATATTCCGCCTTGACGAGACTGATGATCCTGTCCGTGATTTCCTTCTTCTGCGTGCAGACGGCGACGATCTTTGCCCGTTCGATGCCGGCCGCCCTCAAAACGTCGAGCCGGGTGCCGTCGCCGAAATAGATGCGGAAGCCGAAGGTTGCCGCCTGGCGCACACGCGCGGCGGAGTGGTCGATGATCGTCACGTCGCGGCCGCCGGCAAGCAGGATCTGCGCCGCGATCTGGGCGAAACGGGAAAAACCGATCATCAGCACGTCGGCACCGGCCCCCTCGAAGTCCTCGTCCAGTTCCTCGGCCATTTCGTCCTGCTCGTGCATGAGCCGTTTCGAAAGCATCGCCGCGACGGGCGTCAGCGCCATCGAGAGCGTGACGATGGCAACGAGCAGTGAGGAAGTGCCTTGCGAGAAGACCCCGGCCGCGGCCGCAGCGGTGAAGAGCACGAAGCCGAATTCACCACCTTGGGGCAGAAGCAGGCCGATCCGCAGCGCATCATTGTGGGGCGAACCTGTCACCCGGCAGAGCCCGTAGAGAACAAGGCTCTTGACCGCCATCAGCACTGGCACCGCGATGATGATCTGGAGAAGGTTCTCCGCAACGACGTCGAGCTCCAGCGACAGGCCGACCGCCATGAAGAACAGCGCCTGAAGGATACCGCGGAAAGGCTCGATATCCGCCTCGAGCTCGTGGCGGTAGGAGGATTCCGCGAGCAATACGCCGGCAAGAAAGGCGCCCATCGCCATGGAAAGGCCCGCAAGCTGCATCATCGTCGCCGCGCCCATGACGACGAGCAGCGCGGCCGCGATCATGACGTCGCGTGCCCCCGTGCGCGCGATCACCTGGAAGAGAGGATTGAGCAGATAGCGACCCGCAGCGAACAGCGCCGCGACGGCGGTAACCGCGATCGCGAAATCCTCGAGAGGCGTCGTCGTGTCTTCCGGCGCCTGCGCCGCCATCAGCGGAATAAGGGCGAGCAGGGGAACGATCGCCAGATCCTGCAGCAGGAGGATGGAGAAGGCGCGCTGGCCGTAGCGCGTGTTGGTATCGTTGTTCTCATCGAGAATCTGCATGGCGAAGGCAGTGGAGGAGAGCGCCAGGCCGAAGCCGGCGATGATGCTTCCGGCCCCTCCGAGAAGACCGCTGGATGTAATCAGGAACGACAGAACGAGGCCGGTGAAGACCACCTGCGCAGTGCCGAGCCCGAAGATATCCCGCCGCATCTGCCACAGCCGCGACGGCTTCAACTCCAGACCGATGATGAACAGCAGGAAGACGACGCCAAGTTCCGACACATGCAGAATCTCCTCGCCCTCGGTGATCCGTTGGGCGACCGGGCCGATCAATATGCCGGCTGCGAGATAGCCGAGAATGGTGCCGAGCCCCAGGCGCTTGAACAGCGGTGCTGCGACCACGGCGCCGCCAAGCAGCATAAGCGCCTGGGTATAGAGGATCGGTGTCGTTTCCATGCTCGCGCTTTCATTCAACGGCCGGCGGCGCCACACGATGGCCGCTCGGCTGACTATCATTTTGCTGCTGAGACGGGAATCATGTCGATGCCCTTGATGCATGCTTCAGTGCACAATAAATGGGGCAGGAATGAAAGGCCAAATCATGTCTGAGATGATCGATTCCGCCGTCCTGGAAACACGTGCCGCCGAGCTCGTCGACCACGCACGCCGCGCCGGTGCGGATGCTGCCGATGCGGTCGTCGTGCGCGGCCGCTCCCGTTCCGTCTCGGTTCGGCTTGGCAAGGTCGAGGCGACGGAGGCTTCCGAAAGCGACGACTTCTCGCTCCGGGTCTTCGTCGGGCGGCGCGTCGCCAGCGTCTCCGCCAATCCCGGCTTCGGCCTGAAGGTCCTGGCGGAACGGGCGGTGGCGATGGCGAAGGCCTCGCCCGAGGACCCCTACGCCTCGCTCGCCGATCCCGACCGGCTGGCGAGATCCTATCCGGACCTCGATCTCTTCGATAGCAGCGAGGTCTCGACGGAGGCGTTGACGGAGGCGGCGCTCGCCGCCGAAGAGGCCGCGCGCTCGGTCGCAGGCGTCACCAATTCCAGCGGCGCCAGCGCTTCGGCCGGCATGGGCGGACTGGTCCTCGTCACCTCCCACGGCTTTTCCGGCTCCTATCTGGCGACGCGGTTCGGGCGCTCGGTGAGCGCGATCGCAGGCGAAGGCACGAAGATGGAGCGCGACTACGATTACGACAGCCGGCTCTATTTCGACGAGCTGCGCACTGCCGACGACATCGGCCGCGTTGCCGGCGAGCGGGCGGTGGCGCGCCTCGATCCGCGTCGCGTGCCGACGGCGAAGAATGTGACCGTCGTCTTCGATCCGCGCATGGCGCGCGGCTTCGTCGGCCATCTGGCAGGCGCCATCAATGGCGCCTCGGTGGCGCGCAAGACAAGCTTCCTGCGCGACATGATGGGCAAGCAGATCATGAAGGCGGGCATTTCCGTCACCGACGATCCGCTGATCGTTCGCGGCTCCTCTTCGCGCCCCTTCGACGGCGAAGGGGTCAGCGGTTCGAAACTGTCGATGGTCGAAGATGGCGTTCTCAGGCACTGGTTCCTGTCCACATCTGCGGCCAAGGAACTGGGGCTCGAAACCAACGGCCGCGGTGTTCGAGGCGGACCGACAGTCAATCCGGCCTCGACCAATCTCGCGCTCGAGCCGGGCTCGATTTCGCGCGAGGACCTGATCCGCGGTGTAGGCACCGGCTTCTATGTGACCGAGCTCATCGGCCAGGGAGTCAATATGGTGACAGGCGAGTACAGCCGCGGCGCCTCGGGCTTCTGGATCGAGAACGGGGAAATCACTTATCCCGTGTCGGAGGTGACCATCGCCTCCAATCTCAAGCAGATGTTCATGGCCTTGACGCCGGCCGATGATATCGACAGGAAATTCGGCATCGCCGCGCCGACCTTTGCGATCGAAGGCATGACGCTCGCCGGAACATGAATGCGGACGATGCGTTCCGCCAGGAGTTGAAGGTGCGTGGGGCTGGTCTCCGCGTGTAAGGATTTGAATGTCAGAAACAGCCCTTTCGATCGTGCCGGCTTGGGACGAAGATCTCGAGCTCATCCTCGCCGCGGCGGTCGCGGCTGGCGACACGGCGCTCGGATATTTTCGCAAGTCGTTCGGCGTCCATTGGAAGAACGAAGGCCGGTCCCCCGTAAGCGAAGCGGACCTTGCCGCCAACGACATCCTCAAGGGGCGGCTGCTCGCCGCGCGACCCGATTACGGCTGGCTCTCGGAGGAGACCGACGATGACGAAACCCGTCTCACCCGCGAAACCGTCTTCGTCGTCGATCCGATCGACGGTACCCGTGCCTTCATTTCCGGAAAGGACCTCTGGTGCGTGAGCATCGCCGTCGTCCATCGGGGACAGCCGGTGGCGGGCGTTCTCTATGCGCCTGCCCTCGGCGAGGTCTTCCAGGCGACGCTTGACGGCGAGGCACGAAAGAACGGCGACGCGATTGCGGTGCGAGATGCCGGCGACATTCTGAAGATCGCGATCGCCGAGGACCTGATCGGCAAGCTCGCGCTGCCCTACCGCAAGACGATGTTGCGCGTGTCGCATGTGCCGTCGCTTGCCTACCGCTTGGCGATGATCGCGGACGGCCGCATCGATGGGACGGTCGTCAAGAGGAACTCTCATGATTGGGACCTTGCCGCCGCCGATCTCATCCTTTCGCGCGCCGGCGGGGCGCTTCGTAGCGTCGATGGCGAGCCTCTCTCCTACAATCGCCCGATCGTTACGCATGGCGTTCTGGGAGCGGCTTCGGGGTCGGCGCTCTCGGCTTTGCTCGCCGCCTCCAGGCCTCTTGAGCCCCATTGACCTTTACGGGCGAATGCCGCAAACCAACGCCCACACCAAAAAACAGATGGAATTCCGATGGCTCACGACTCCGAGAAAAAACAACGGCTGCATCTCGTCTTCGGCGGAGAGTTGACGACGCTCACCGACGTGCAATTTCGGGACCTCGAAAATCTGGATATCGTTGGCATCTTCCCCGATTACGAGAGTGCCCACGTCGCCTGGAAGGCCAAGGCGCAGATGACCGTGGACAATGCCCACATGCGCTATTTCATCGTTCATATGCATCGCCTGCTTGACCCGGAAAACAAATGATGCCGACGGTGTCGGACGGAGCTGAGGGCAAGCATTCATGAGTAGCCTGCGTGCACGGCTCGCGCTCTCCGGCTATCGCTGGGTCGGTACGGCGATTTACCCCTTCTTCTGGTCTTATCTTGCGCTCCGGGCGGCGAAGGGCAAGGAGGATCCGGCGCGTCGGCGCGAGCGCTACGGCTATGCCAGTGCGCCCCGCCCGCCGGGACCTCTCGTCTGGTTCCATGCCGCCAGCGTCGGCGAGACGGTGGCCGTCACGCCGCTGATCAAAGAAATTCGCCGTCGCGGCATCGCCGTGGTGCTGACCACGGGAACGACGACCTCGGCCAAGGTCGCGGCAGAGCGACTCGGGTCGACCGTCGTGCACCAATATGTGCCGCTCGACTTCAAACCGGCGGTAAGCCGGTTCCTCGAATACTGGCAGCCGGATCTGGCGATCATCGCCGAATCCGAAATCTGGCCGATGACGATCATCGAACTCGGTCGGCGCCACATTCCGCAGGTCCTCGTCAACGGCCGCCTTTCCGACCGGACCTTCGCCCGCTGGAAGAAGCGGCCGTCGCTCGCGGACGCGCTTTTCGAGAATCTTGCGCTGGTCATCGCCCAGTCCGATGTCGATGCGGATCGTTTCCGCACGCTCGGCGCGCTGCCGGTCATGGTTTCGGGCAATCTCAAAGTCGACACGGATGCTCCGCCGCACGACCCGCGGGCGCTACGCGAATACCGCCAGCAGATCGGTACGCGCAAGACCTGGGCGGCGATCTCCACCTTCGAGGGCGAGGAAACTGCCGCCGGCACCGTTCATCAAGCGCTGAAGGATCGCGCGGGCCTTTTGACGATCATCGTGCCGCGCCACCCGGAGCGTTGCGACGCCATCGAGGCCGCGCTTGTCGCGAAGGGCCTGAAGGTTGCACGTCGGACGCGCGGCGATCCGCTGACGCCCGACGTCGACATATTCCTCGGAGATACGATCGGCGAGATGGGGCTCTATCTGAGGTTGACCGAAGTCGCCTTCGTAGGCCGTTCGCTCTTTGCCGAGGGTGGTCAGAATCCGCTGGAGCCCGCCATGCTCGGCTGTGCGGTGCTTTCGGGCGGCAACGTCCAGAATTTCCGCGAGACCTATCAGATGCTCGCCAAGAACGGCAGCGCCAAGATTGTGCGCGATACCGAGATGCTCGCAAAGGGAGTGAACTACCTGCTCGCCAACGACGACATGCGTCGCTCGATGATCGACGCGGGGCTTGAAACCGTGCAACAGATGCGAGGCGCGCTGACGGCGACGATGAAGGGGCTCGAGCCCTACATCAATCCGCTGGTGGTGAAAGCGCGGCTGGAGCCGCGCGCGGAAGGCTAGGTCGGGATCATGGCCGCAACAGGCATTGCCGGCATATTGTTCGACAAGGACGGCACCCTGCTCGACTACGTGAAGAGCTGGGTTCCGGTCAACTACGAGCTGGCGCGCATCGCCGCCAAGGGCGACAATGATCTCGCAAGGACGCTCCTTTACGCGGGCGGTATGGACCCGGATACGGGGCACGTCGCCCCCGACAGCCTGCTTGCCGCCGGAAACACGGTGGAGATCGCTTCCGGCATGGTGGCAGCCGGCGCGCCGTTCACGGTCGAGGAACTGACCACCCTTTTCGATGGGCTCTTCGCCTGTTCCGCCGATTATGCCGTCCCGGTGACCGACCTCGCCGCCTTTTTTGCCGGATTGCACGCGAAAGGCTATCGCCTCGGTGTCGCATCGAGCGACAACGAGCGTTCGATCCGCGAGACGGCGAAACGCTTCGGTTTCGACAATTACCTGCATTACGTTGCCGGCTATGATAGCGGCTATGGGGTCAAGCCGGAGCCCGGCATGGTGCTCGGATTCTGCGCCGCGACGGGGCTCATGCCGGAGCAGGTGGCGGTCGTGGGCGATAACAATCACGACATGCATATGGGCCGCAGGGCGGGCGTCGGCATGACAGTCGCCGTGCTCACGGGCACCGGTTCGCGCCAGTCGCTTGCCGACGCCTCGGATCATTGCCTCGCCGATATCACTGAGCTGGAAGCGGTGCTCACCGCCTGACCGGCTTGCCTTTTTTTCCGTTCTGACGTTCTTTGTCGGCGATCATGCCGTCGCCGGCCGTGCGACGGAGAGTTTTGGGTACAGCCCTTCCTGGCCGTGCGGGCAGGGGCCGGGGCAGGCATTGCGGGTAGAGATGGTTTCTGAAGCGCCTCCGTTCTGGTGGACCAAGGCCGACTGGCGCGCCTATGCTCTTTGGCCGTTCTCCTGGCTCTACGGCCGCATCGCCGGCATGCGCATGGACCGGGCGCGCCGCGCCACGGCGCCGGTGCCGCTCATCTGCGTCGGCAATTTCACCGTCGGCGGCGCGGGAAAGACGCCGACGGCAATCGCGCTCGCGCGGGCCGCCAAGGCGAAAGGTTTGAAGCCGGGTTTCCTGAGCCGCGGCTATGGCGGTTCGCTGGATGTCACGACAATCGTCGACCCGGAACACCATCGCGCTCGCGAGGTCGGCGACGAGCCGCTACTGCTCGCGCGCGAGGCGCTGACGGTCGTCTGTCGGCGCCGGGTCGAGGGCGCCCGCAAGCTTGCCGCCGAAGGCGCAGACATCATCATCATGGATGACGGCTTCCAGAGTGCGAGACTCGTCTTCGATTTCGCGCTGCTGGTGATCGATTCGGGCCGCGGCATCGGCAACGGCCATCTGGTGCCGTCCGGTCCCGTTCGCGCCCCGATCGGCGATCAGATCCGCCACGCCACGGCGCTTCTGAAGATCGGTCACGAATCCGCCGCCGATCCGCTGGTCCGCCGCGCCGCGCGGGCGGGCAAGCCCGTCTACGCGGCCGAGACCATCCGCACCGACGATAGGTCGCTGGCCGGCGTCAAAGTGCTTGCCTGGGCCGGCATTGCCGACCCGGAGAAGTTTTTCCGCACGGTGCGGGAGACCGGCGCAATCATCGAAGAGACCCGAAGCTTTCCCGATCATCATCACTTCTCCGAGGACGAAGTCGCGGACCTTGTCGATCGCGCCGCGAGCCAGGGCCTGACGCTCGTCACGACGGCGAAGGACATGGTTCGCCTGGAGCCCGGTCACGGCCGGGCAGGGGAACTGGCGGCAAAAAGCAGAGTGATCGAGATCGACGTGCGGTTCGACGATCCCGCGGCGCCGGGAAAGATCATCGATACGGCGCTTGCCGCCGCTCGCGCCCGCCGGCTGCGTGCGCCCGGATCCGGCTGAAATTAGCGAGACTGACTTGGTAAAGCTCCGGCGCGCCGCTCCGCTTCAAGGGAGGCGGCTGCGTCCACATAGGGCTCCTGGCGCGCGACGCTCCAGTACCGCAGCTCGTCGACCGGAACGGCCTTGCCGGTCACGGCACAGACGACATGCGACCCGGCAAGCACGACCTGAAAGTCGCCGTCGAGATAACGGATCTTCGCCTCGCGGGAGGAGCTTCCTTCGAAACGGTTCATCATGCCTGCGTCAGCCTCGTCTTCTCGTGAACGTCCTGATCTATCGCGGCGCTCTGCAAAAAACCAGCGGATTTCCGACGATCGTTCCGCAAGGCTTCAGCTCCGGCCGAAAAGCCGCTCTATGTCGGCGAGCTTGAGCTCGATATAGGTCGGCCGGCCGTGATTGCACTGACCGGAGCCCGGCGTCGCCTCCATCTGGCGAAGCAGCGCGTTCATCTCTTCGGTGCGCAGGCGGCGGCCGGAGCGCACCGAACCATGGCAGGCCATGGTGGCGGCCAGATATTCGAGCCGCCCTTGAAGACCATTTGCCGTGTCCCACTCGGCAAGCTCGTCGGCAAGCTGCCTTACCAGTCCGGCCGCATCCACCTCGCCGAGCATTGCCGGGGTCTCTCGCACGGCAACCGCTCCGGGTCCGAAGCGTTCGATCGCCAGGCCGAGCCGCATGAATTCCTCCGCATGTGCCACCAGTCGGTCGCAGTCGTCTTCCGGGAGGTCGACGATCTCCGGGATGAGAAGCGCCTGGGCCGGCACTGGCCGCGAATGCAGCGCCGCCCGCATCGTTTCGAAGACGAGCCTTTCATGTGCGGCGTGCTGGTCGACGATGACGAGCCCGTCATCGGTCTGCGCGACGATGTAGTTTTCGTGAAGCTGCGCACGGGCGGCGCCGAGCGGGAAGGAAGGTGCCGGCCCTTCGGCCTGTCTCAACTCGGCCGGCTGTGCGGCTGCCCGCGCCGATGGCTGCGCGAATTCCGTGAACCTTGCCTGCGGGGCCTCGGCGAAACCGCTGGCGGCCTCGTCGAAGCGCATCGGCCGGTAGGGTGAGGCGGCGGCCGTCCAGAGCTCCCGCGGCCCTTGGTGCTCGGGTCTGTAGGCCTCGGGTCGGAAGGCACGCATCATGGCGCTGGCGCCGGTCGTTGCGGCGCGATCGCCGCCGCGCGCCAGGGCCTCGCGGATCGCGCCGATGATCAGCCCTCGGATCAGTCCCGGATCGCGGAAGCGCACGTCCGACTTCGCCGGATGGACGTTGACGTCTACGAGGGCGGGGTCGAGCGTGATCGACAGCACCGCGACCGCGTAACGTCCCTGCGGGATGGTCTCGGCATAGGCGGCGCGGATCGCGGAGAGAATGAGCTTGTCCTGAACCGGTCGGCCATTGACGAAGGCATATTGCTGCAGCGAATTGCCGCGATTGAAGGTCGGCACGCCGGCAAAGCCCGTGAGGCGTGCGCCCTCGCGCTCGGCATCGATCTCGATGGCGTTGTCGCGGAAGTCCTTGCCGAGCACCTGCGCCATTCGCGCCAGCCGATCGTCACCCGTCGCGGGAAATTCGAGCGTCGAGCGATCGGAGCCGGAAAGCACGAAACGCACCTTTGGAAAGGCGACCGCCATGCGGCGCACGACTTCGGAAATCGCCGCAGCCTCGGCCTTTTCGGATTTCATGAATTTGAGCCGAGCCGGCGTCGCAAAGAAAAGATCGCGCACTTCCACCACGGTACCGACATTGGCGGCCGATGGGCGCACGGGCTCGCTCCGGCCGCCGGTGACCGTGATCGCCGCACCCTCTCGCGCCTCTGCCGTCCGCGTGGTGATCGAAAGGCGCGCCACCGATCCGATCGAGGGAAGCGCCTCGCCGCGAAAACCGAGCGTGCGGATGTCGATGAGGCTGTCGCTGATCTTGGAGGTGCAGTGGCGGCGGATCGCCAGTTCGAGGTCCGCGGGCGACATGCCGCTGCCATTGTCGGTGACCCGGAGCAGCGTCTTGCCGCCGCCCGCCGTCGCGATCTCGATCCTGGTCGCACCCGCATCGAGTGCATTCTCGATCAGTTCCTTGGCGGCGCTGGCGGGTCGTTCGATGACCTCGCCCGCCGCGATCTGGTTGATGAGCGTTTCGGAGAGTTGCTTAATGGCCATGGCCCATTTTCCAAGATTCGGCGAAAGAGGGAAAGGGCCGCGCGTCCTCTTCTTCGACAAGGCCGGCTCGAAGACCTCATCCCGGCCCCGGGGCCCCGGAAAAACGGGGACAACGACTTAATCCGGCTTTAACGTTCTGCTGCGATTTTCCACAACAACCTGAATGACCACGGGTTTGTCTTTGGAGCCGCGCGGCGTTGCTGGACGCCGCCCGTATCCGCCCGAAGAGATGCCGTCCACGGCCAGCCAGCATGTTCCGAAAAGAAACCGCTACCGCATGACCTCGATCGGAACGGTCCAGAGGCAAAACCGTGCGGTATGCCGAAGCGTTGCAGCGGCTTTAGTGCATTCGATTTGAGATGCACGGAGCTGCGGCGGGAACGAGGACAGCGCGATGAACGATGCGGCGTCGGGCGGCGCGGACATCATGAGGACGGTTCTGGAGGCGAGCAGCGATGCGCTCGGCCTGGCGCTTCTCGTTTGCGGCCGGGACGACACGATCCTTTTTGCGAGCGCCTCTATGCTGCAGTTCTTCCCTGTTGCCGCGCATATGCTGGTCCCGGGCACGCGGCTGCGCGATTTTCTGGGAGCGGTCTATGATACCGGCGTGCGCCCGGGAACCTTACCGGAGGCGAGCCGGCGCCGACCGAACCGCGAAGGCTGGATCGCCGAGCACATGGCGCTTCATTGGCGCGAACGCTACGAAAGTGTGGAGCGGGCCGGACGGTCGCGGTGGATCTGCCTGCGCAAGCGCCGCCTGTCGAGCGGCATCGGCATTCTTGCCGTCAGCGACATCTCCGAGCAGAAGAAGCGCGACGAACAGCTCCAGACCGATCTCGAACGCGTCGCGCTGACCGAAGACATTCTCGACGCCCAACCCAATCCGGTCTGCGTCAAGGATCGCAATCTCAACTACATCGCCGTCAACAAGGCCTTCTGCGCCATTCATGATCTCACGCAGGACGCGATCCTCGGGCGCTCCGCCTGGGATCTTGTGGAGGCAGAACTCGCAGAGCGGTTCGAACACTCGGACCGCTACGTCCTTTGGACCGGCAGAACCCACTCGGAGGCCGAGCATATTGTCCGTTCGGACGGCAGCGATCTCTGGGCCGTCACGCGCAAATATCGCATCGGCTCGCCCGGTCGCTATTTTGTCGTGACATGCATGAACGACGTGACCGACATCGCCGTGTGGTACCATGGCACGGAAGGCGGCGGCGATGCCGGGCTGCAGGTCCGCGATTACAGCATCTTTACGCCGGCCCAGAATTTCTACGATCCCTTCCGGGCCTTGAACGTGCAACAGCTCGTCGAAACCGGATCGATGATCGAGACGATGCCGGCGCGCGGCCTTCGTGTGCTCCTGGCGACGGCGGATCGGGATTTGGAGGAACGCTTTGTACCCCGCCTGCGCGGCTCCGGCCTTGATGCCTGTGCGGTCCGGAGCGTCAGGGAGCTCGAAGCCTTCGTAGAAGCCGCCGAAAGCCGTGGCTTGAAGCTCGACATTCTTCTGATCGACACTTCGCTTGCGGAGGGGGACCGTGCCATCGCCTCATGGTGCGCCAGTCCGTGCCTTCAGATTTCCGGCGATATGGACGTAACGGCGCTGCTCGCCGAGATCTTCCGCATCTGCGCCGAGTCCCGGCCAGCGCGATCGCCGCTGCCGCAGCCGGACTGGGGCATTGCCCTCGAAAGCGATGTCGAGCCCGCGCAGCATGCTCCGGCGGTGGAGGTGCTGGTCGCCGAGGACAACCAGATCAACCAGTTCGTTTTCGCGCAGATTCTCGAGGGGCTCGACGTCTCCCATCGGATCGCCGCCGATGGCAAGGAAGCTGTGCAGCTTTGGCGAGAGCTTCGGCCTGCCCTGGTCCTGATGGATGTATCGATGCCGGTCATGAACGGCTTCGAGGCGGCCGCAGCCATCCGCGAGGCCGAAAAGCGCGTCGGAGGCCGTACGCCGATCGTGGCGGTGACCGCACAAGCGCTCGACATCGATCTAGAGCAATGCAGGGCGTCCGGCATGGACGACTACATTATGAAGCCGATCAGCCCGGATATGATCGAGGCGGTGCTCCGCAAATACATGCGGCCTGCAGACATGCGTGCGGCGGGCTGACCTCGAGTTTTGCCCGTTCGCGTCCATCGGGCACTGTCGACGGTAGATTTCGCAGTGAGGTGATATGGGATTGTTAACCATCGGTCGTCATCGTCCACCGTATGGTTGTCTCGACCGACGCTGTCGCAAGTACAGGACCCGTAGAGGTTCAGTGTTGTGGCGCCCTTGAAAGTCCCTTGACGGCGCACCGCCCGTGAGCCCGATTGCCGCAAAGTGTAGAACATCGAAGGAATGAGCCCGTCCCACCCCGCCGTCGAGCACCTTTTATCCCGCCGACCGGGCACCGGTTCCGGCCGGATCGTGCGGCGGTGTGAGCGGCTCGCTGCAGAGCTGGCCGGTACTGTCGGGAATTCGCCGCGATGACGTGCAACTTGCCAACGGGTCGCCGCCTGAGCTCGGACGAGCCGCATGCGGTAGCGCTCGTCGATCCGCTGACGGGTCTCGGCAATGCGCGTTACCTGCGCCAAAGCGTCTGCACCCTCGCGGACGAACGGGCAAGTGATCCGGCGCCTTTCACCATCGCCCTTGCCAACCTCGATGGCTTCAAGCCGATCAACGACCTTTTCGGGCCGGAAGCGGGTGATCGCATCCTGCGCCAGGTGGCGCATCGGCTGAAGGCCTGTGTTCCGGAAAGCGCAACGGTGACACGCACGACGGACGACGAATTCGCAATCGTTCTGCCGTTGACGTTTGAACGAAAGGGCGCTGAGAAGCTCGGCCAGATGCTGAAGGAGGCGCTTTCCGCCCCCTTCGCGCTCGGTGATCGCAACGTCCGACTCTCCGCGTCCTTTGGTTTCGCGGTCTATCCCTTCGCCGGGGGCACCTTCGAGGATCTGCTGAAGAGCGCTGATACGGCGCTCTATCGCTCGAAACGCCGCGGCCGCGGCCAGATCACCGTCTATTCCCAGGAAATCGCCCAGGAGATGAAGCGCGCGACCGCGCTTGAGCAGGCGTTGCGCAACGCGATCATCGCCGATGAGGTCGACATGCATTTCCAGCCGATCGTCGACCTGCGCACGGACACCGTGGTCGGCTTCGAGGCGCTGGCGAGATGGTGCGACGCGGATCTCGGCTATGTCTCGCCCTCAGTATTCGTTCCGCTCGCCGAGGAGCGCGGCTTCATCGACGCGCTGGCCGACGCGCTTCTGCGCAAGGCGGCCCAGGCAGCCCTGTCGTGGCCGAAGGAACTTTTCCTTTCCTTCAATCTGTCATCCGCCCAGTTGACGGATCCGGCAACAAGCGCTCGGCTGCTGGCGATCATCGGCCAGGTCGGGCTCGATCCTCGCCGCCTCGAACTCGAAATCACCGAAACCGCCGTGATGGCCGACGCGAACGTCGCTCAGAGGATCGTCTCCGAATTGAGGGCGGCGGGCGTGCGCGTGTCGCTCGACGATTTCGGAACGGGGCAATCCAGCCTTGGGCGATTAAGGGACTTCACCTTCGACAAGGTGAAGATCGACCGCGCCTTCGTATCCCGGATTTCGGCCGACCGTGCCTCCGAGCACATCGTCAGGGCCATCGTCTCGATGTGCGAGGGGCTGGAACTGGAGGTCGTTGCCGAGGGCATCGAGCACTCTTCCGAGGCCGCGAAACTGAAGGCGCTCGGCTGCGGCATGGGGCAGGGCTATTTCTACGGCAAGCCTGCGGATGCTCTCGCCACGATGCGTTATCTGTCGCACCGCTATCGAGATGTCGCGGCAGTACGCTGAAGCGGCATGGGAAAGCGTGCGCGGTTTTTCCGCTCGCATCTGAACTTGCTGCGGATTATCAGCCGTCGATCTGTGAACGGTCGCGCACGCCCTCCTCGAGGAGCCAGTCGCGAACCCGCCGCGCCTGCGAGTTGAGCCCGCGCGACCGCGGCCAGACGACATAGAATGCCTGGCCGGTCTTCAGCACATGTCCCCCGACCGGCACCAGGGCGCCGGAGCGCATCTGGCGTTCGATCAGATGTTCCCAGCCGAGTGCGATCCCTTCGCCGGCAAGCACGGCCTGGATCACCAGGACATAGTCGTTGATGGCGAGCCGCTTGCCTTGCGCGGGATAGGCGATGCCAGCGCTTGCGAACCATTCCGTCCAGTCGCAGGCGCGCCGCACCGGCTCCTCCAGATGGATGAGACTGTGCTTGAGCAGCTCCGCTGGTGTCCTGGGCAGGCCATGCGCCTCAATATAGGCCGGCGTCGCCACCGCGTTGACCACTTCTTCGGCTAGCAGTGCCGCGTGATAGCGCGGCCATTGGCCAGGGTCGCCACCACGAACGCCCAAGGGGATCGGTTCCTCGTCGAGATCGAGGTCGCGTACGCTCGTCTGGATGCGAAGATCGATTTCCGGCAGGTCCTCGCGCAGCCGGTTGAGGCGCGGCAGCATCCACATGGAGGCAAACGCCGTCGACGCCGCGAGCGTCACGTTCGTCTCGCGGCCCTTGGCGCGGATGTCCTCCGCCGATTTCTGGATGCGTGCGAGGCCGACGGAGACATCGGCGTGGAACTTCTCCCCGGCTTCCGTCAATTCGACCGCCCGGTGCACGCGGTGAAAGAGCGGAACGCCGAGCTGGTCTTCAAGCCCGCGTATGGCGTAGGAGACCGCTGCCTGAGTCATGCCGAGCTCATTGGCGGCGCGCGTGAAATTCTGATGGCGGCCAGCCGCCTCGAAAACGATGAGGCTTGCGGCCGAGGGAAGAAGGCGGCGCAGGTTTTCCATAAGGTCCACTTATATCATGCGTCGAATTTTTCCTGCGTCACAACGGCCTCTCTCGTCAATACCATCATTGCAAATGATGGGAGGTGACGATGGAAACGGTGTCAGAAGCCGGAGAAGTGCCAAGACGGAACCGCGGCGCGCGAGCGCAGCGGCGCGAGGGCGGCAGGGTTCCCGGCGTTCCCTATATCGTTCGCAACATACCGACCTACGACATTCTCGGCGAGGAGAGCCTGGAGCGCATCGAACGGACGGCGGATCGTATTCTTGCGGAAGTCGGCATCGAGTTCCGCGACGACCCGGCGGCGCTCGACCATTGGGAACGGGCCGGCGCGAAGATTGATGGCGTCCGCGTCACTTTCGAGCCGGGCATGTTGAAGGAGATCGTCCGCTCCGCACCGTCGCAATTCACGCAGCACGCCCGAAACCCCGGCCGCAGCATCGAGATCGGTGGCCGCAACGTCGTCTTCTCGCCGGCCTATGGCTCTCCCTTCGTCACGGATCTCGACAAGGGGCGGCGCTATGGAACGATCGAGGACTTCCGCAATCTTGTGAAGCTCGCCCAATCGAGCCCATGGCTGCACCATTCCGGCGGGACGATCTGCGAACCGGTCGACGTGCCGGTCAACAAGCGTCACCTCGATATGGTCTATAGCCACATCAAATACTCCGACCGCGCCTTCATGGGCTCGATCACGGCGGAGGAGCGCGCCGAGGATTCGATCGAAATGGCGCGCATTCTCTTCGGCGCCGACTTCGTCGACCGGAACTGCGTCATACTCGGCAATGTCAACGTCAATTCGCCGCTCGTCTGGGACGGGACGATGACGAAGTCGCTGCGCGCCTATGCGCGTGCCAACCAGGCGGCGGTCATCGTGCCTTTCATTCTCGGCGGCGCTATGGGACCGGTCACCAATGCCGGCGCCATTGCGCAATCCTATGCGGAAACGCTAGCCGGTTGTGCGCTGACGCAGCTCGAACGCAAGGGCGCGCCGGTGATCTTCGGCAATTTCCTGTCGTCCATGTCGCTCCGCTCCGGCTCGCCGACATTCGGCACGCCCGAACCGGCAATCGGCAGCATGGTCATAGGCCAGCTCGCTCGCCGGCTCGGCCTTCCCTTACGCTGCGCCGGCAATTTCTCCAATTCGAAACGACCGGACGCCCAGGCCATGCAGGAGGGCGTCATGTCAATGCTTTCGGCCGTGCACTGCGGTGCCAATTTCATCCTGCATTCGGCGGGCTTCGTCGACGGGCTGCTCGCCATGTCCTACGAGAAATTCGTGATGGATACCGATTTCTGCGGCGCGCTTCACTCCTATCTCGCCGGCGTCGTGGTCGACGACAACACGCTCGCCATGGACGCCTTTCTGGAGGTCGGGCCTGGCAACCATTTTCTCGGCTGCGAGCACACGATGCGCAACTATCAGACCGCCTTTTGGGACAGTGCGCTTTCCGACAACGAGCCTTTCGAGAAATGGGTCGAGCAGGGGGAGACGGACATGGCGCTGCGTGCCAACCGATATTGGAAGAAGGCGCTCGCCGAATACGAAGCGCCTACCTTGGACGTGGCGATCGATGAGGCGCTGCGGGACTATGTCGCAAGGCGCAAGAGCAGTATGCCCGACGCTTGGTATTGAGAGTCTCCGAACAAGCGCTGCGACGCGCGGAAATTGAATCGGCTACGATCTCAGGAAAGATGCAGTAGAGAAGAAAAAAGCGGCGCCTTCGACGCCGCTCTCGCTAGCCAGTCGTTCGCAGGCTTACTGCTGCGGTGCCGGCTGTGTCGGCTGAGTCGGAGCCGGGGTCGTGCCGGTCGCAGAAGTTGTCGACGTGTCGACCGGCTGAGCGGCATTCCGCTCGGCCATCAGTTGCGACTTCGTCTTGAACTCCGGTGCGGCCTTCAGCGACTCGGCCGTTTCCGTGGTCGTCAGCTTCATCGTGTTCGCCTCAGCGTCCTCGGTGACCTCGATCTTGTCGAACGGCACTGCGACGTTCTTTTCACCGATGCCGAGGAAACCGCCAACTCCAACCACCGCAGCGGCCACGCCGCCTTCCTTCTTGATGATCAGGTCGTTGATCTCACCGATGCTTTCATCGTTGGGGTTGTAGACCGATTGTCCAATATAGGTGTTGGCGGAAATCTGGTCTTCAGCCTGTTCAGTCAAGTAGGTGGCTTCGCCAGCGGCCATTTCGGTCGACTTATCGGCGGGAGCCGGCGTCTGCGCCTGCTCGCCAGGTGCCGGGGCCGGTGTGGTCGCATCCGGTGTTGCCGGAGCCGGTTCCATGGTCTGGGTCTCGGGTGCCGGAGCCGGCGGCGTGGTTGTCTGCTGTGCGAAACTTGTCGGGGCAACGGCAACGCCCACGAGAAGCGCGCCAGCGGCAACGGAAGATATAAGTCTCTCTCTCATTTCAGACTGCCTTTCGTTGACGTTGTCGAGCAAGGCGCAGGCTCAGGCATCGGCCAGCGACACTGCGCCAGTGACACTCAAGCAACGCCCGGCGGCGGAAACTGTTCCGTAGAATTTGCAGCCGCCAAACGCATGACCTCTGAGTATTGGCTGCCTTTCAGCCAGTGGAAATGCGACGATCGGCAATTGGCCGGAAAGTCCGCGCCTGGCGACGCACCCATCGTGCTCGCGGATACGCCGCGCAGCCAGGTGACCACGCGGCGTACGAATATCGAGTAACGGTCGTCTTCCCCGACCACTAATGGCTCTCGCGAAGCACCTCGTCGCCGCTCTTCCCGACGAGGAAGTCCAGGTCGGCGCCCCTGTCTGCCTGCAGCACGGTGTCGTGATAGAGCTTATAGTAGCCGCGCTGCCATTTCTGCTCCGGCGGCTGCCAGGCAGCCATGCGGGCTGCGAGTTCCTGCTCGCTGATCAGCAGGTTCAACTCGCCTTTCATGGCGTCGAGGCGGATGCGGTCCCCGGTCTTGACGATCGCCAGCGGTCCGCCCGCATTGGCTTCCGGGCTCACATGCAGAACCACGGTGCCGAAGGCGGTGCCGGACATGCGCGCATCCGAGATACGGACCATGTCGCGAACGCCCTTTTCCACGAGGCGGCGGGGGATCGGCATGTTGCCGACTTCCGCCATGCCTGGATAACCCTTCGGTCCGCAGCCCTTGAGGACGAGGATCGTATCCTCGGTCACCGGCAGGTCCGGGTCGTCGATCTTCGCCTTCAAGTCTTCGATGGTTTCGAAAACATAGGCCGGTCCCTCATGGGCGAGCAGGTGCTCGCTCGCCGCCGACGGCTTGATGACCGCGCCGTTCGGCGCGAGATTGCCCTTGAGCACGCGAATGCCGGCAGCCGCGCGGATGGGATTGTCGAGCGGGCGGATGACATCGTCGTTATAGACCTCCGCGCCCTCCCAATATTTGCTGATCGGCACGCCGGAAACGGTCGGCGCATCGGCGTGAAGAAGGTGCTGAATGCGGTTCATGACCGCCGGCAGGCCGCCCGCATAGGCGAGATCCTCGATCAGATACTTGCCCGAGGGCATGCAGTTGACGATGCAGGGCACCTGCCCGCCGACGCGGTCGAAATCGTCGAGACAGAGATCGACGCCGGCACGTCCGGCGATCGCCAGCATATGCACGACGGCGTTTGTCGACCCACCGACTGCGGCATTGGCGATGATGCCGTTCTCGAAGTTCTCCTTCGTCAGGATCTTCGACAATCTCAGATCTTCGTGCACCATCGCGACGATCCGCTTGCCGGTCATGTGCGCGAGCGCCATGCGGCGAGCGTCGACGGCAGGCAGCGCTGCATTGGTCGGCAGCGAAAGCCCCATGGCTTCCACCACCGAAGCCATCGTGGTCGCGGTACCCATGGTCATGCATACGCCCGGCGAGCGCGACATGCCGCTTTCGGCGGCCATGAACTCCTGCATGCTCATTTCGCCGGCCCGCACGGCCTCCGAGAATTTCCAGACATCCGTGCCGGAGCCGATATCCTTGCCCTTCCATTTGCCGTTCAGCATCGGTCCGGAGGAAACGACGATCGTCGGCAGATCGACGGAGGCGGCGCCCATCAATTGCCCAGGTGTCGTCTTGTCGCAGCCGCCGAGGAGCACGACACCGTCGATGCCATAGGCGCGGATAGCCTCCTCGACGTCCATCGCGAGCAGATTGCGGAAGAGCATGGCGGTCGGCCGCATCTGCGTTTCGCCGAGCGACGACACCGGAAACTCGACCGGAAAGCCGCCCGCTTCCCAGACGCCGCGCTTCACGCCTTCGGCGAGGATGCGCAGATGGCTGTTGCAGGGAGTGAGTTCGGACCAGGTATTGCAGATGCCGATGATCGGCCGCCCATCGAAAACGTGGTCGGGAAAGCCCTGGTTCTTCATCCAGGACCGATGAATGAAGCCGTCCTTGTGTGTCCCGCCGTACCAGTGGCGGCTTCTCAGCTCTTTTTTCTTATCGCTCATTCGAGCACTCCCTTTCCATCGCGATTCAGCGCATGGATCAATTGTATGACTTTTTATCGGCGAGGCGCCAGAACTTAATTGAGATCAGAGCCGGAAGGCGGGTTCGAAGCGTCCTTTGACCTCGATGCCGAGCTCGAACGTTTTGCCGGCGTCCGGATCGGCGGCGCGCGCGGCATCGTCCATGTCCTGCCAGGCGGAGGTCACCAGCAGCCGCTCGGCCTTCGCTCCCACAAAAGCCGGGCAGCTTGGCTGGGTCGCAGGCACAGCATAGCGGGCGACCTTCCGGCCGTCGGGCTTATAGACCTCGACGGCGCCCGCACCCCAGCGTGCGTTCCAGATCAGCCCATCGGCATCGCAAACGGCGCCGTCGACGCCGCCCGGTGCGGCACTCTCGTCGGAGAGTACGACGGCATCGCCGGTCGGAAGACCGGTCGCCGGATCGATATCGACCCGCATCAGATGGTTGACGTCCGTGTCGGTGAAATAAGCAGTAGCCCCATCCGGCGAGAAGCAGATCGCGTTCGGGATGGTGATGTTGCTGTATAGCTTCGTCACCCGATCCCCGGCCACATGGTATATCGCCCCGGCATGCTTCTCGGCCTTCCGTCCCATCGTGCCGATCCAGAGCGCGCCCGAGGGATGAACGCGTCCGTCATTGGAGCGGTTGCCCGGCTTGTCTTCGAGGGTGGCGAAGAGGCTGAGCGCATAGCTTTCCGTATCGCGGATGAACAGGCCCTGATCGGAGGCGATCAGTTGCCGCGTCGGATCGATCACCGCGAGCACGCTACCGAGGAAGGGCAGGGGATGAACCGTCTTGCGGCCGCTTTCGAGGTGAAGCTCATGCAGCTCCTGGCCCTTGATGTTGAACCACCAGGCCGTCCCGGTCGCCGGGTCGAAGGTCGGGCCTTCTCCGAGCTCGGAGGCGAAGTCGCAGAGGATGCGGCCGGAAAAGGGTACGAGCTCGGTCATTGCCTTCCTCCATAAACGGCGTCATAGGCTGCAAGCGTCGCCGCCGCCCGCTCCCGGACGTCAGCGGCACTCATGCCCGGTTTGTAGAGGCTGGAGCCGAGGCCGAAGGAGCGGACCCCAATTTTTGCGTAATCGGCGAAATTCGCCTCCGACACGCCGCCGACGGCGGCGATCTCGAGGTCGCCCGGAAGCACCGCGCGGATCGCCGCGATGCCGGACGGGCCAAGCACGCTTGCCGGGAAGAATTTAAGACCGCTTGCTCCGGCCGCCGCCGCCGCCAGCGCCTCCGTCGGCGTGAAGACACCCGGCATCGTCACCATGCCTTTCGCGGCGGCAAGGCGAATGACCGAAGGCTCGACATTGGGACTTACCATCAGCCGCCCGCCGACGTCGGCGAGGCGGTCCACGTCGGCAGTCGTGAGCACCGTGCCCGCGCCGATCAGAGAGCCGGGCGGAGCCATTTTCACGGCCGTTTCGATGGAGCGGAACGGTTCGGGGGAGTTCAATGGAATCTCGATCGCCGTGAAGCCCGTCTCGATCAGGGCGCCGACCACGCCCTCGGCCTCCTCGGGCTTCAGCCCGCGCAGGATGGCGATCAGTGGGTATTTCAACGGCGGCAGGGAAATGCGGTTCATGTTCTTTCTTTCCGTCAAAGAGGCCATATCGCCCGGGCGGCGGCGGCGAGCCCGGCTCGGACTGCCTCATCCGCATCGACGACACGGACGGTGAGGCCTTGGCTCTCCAGGGCCGTGCGATAGAGTGCGCCGAGTCCGCCGGAGGCGACGAGGCAGATGCCGTCCACGCGGCCGGCCGCAGCGAGTGCTCCGGCAATTTCGAGGCCGATCAGGGTGCCTGAGAGCCGCGCCCTCGCGTCGGCGGCGCCGGTATTGTTCAGAAGTTGTCCCGCTCGGACGGAGAAAAGCAGGTTCGTTGCAAGCGCCGGATTTTCCCGCGCGCTCCTGACGGCCTCGGCGAAAGCAGGGCTTTCGGCCGCAAAGCCGTCCGCATCCGCCACGGCGTGGCTCAGAATCGTATGGCGCGAGATTGCCTCGAAGAGCTCGCCCGTCATGAAGGTGGAGAAGCCCTCGACCGTTTCGTCCGCAAGGCGAACCCATTTGCTGTGGGTCCCTGGCATGCAGACGAGATGCCGTCCGCCGCCGAGCATTCCGGCTGCGCCGAGGAGCTGCGTTTCCTCGCCGCGCATGACGTCCGGGTGCTGGTCGTTGCGCTGGGCAAGCCCCGGCAGGATGCGGATGTCGCGATCGACGTCCGGCACTGCGATGGCATGGCTGGCGATTGCGGAAAGCGCTGCCGGCGTTTCGAGGTAGCCGGCTTCCTTCCAACCCTGACGGGCGCCCGCCATCCCACAGATGATGATCGGCAGATGGGCAGGCGCCGAGACGGCGGCGAGGTGGTTGTCGAGCACGGCGTGGAAACCGGTCTTCGCCGCGGTCGTCATGCCTTCCGCGCTACGGCGCTCGGCAACCACCGCTCCGTCTTCGCCGATGATCCACAGCCGGAAGCTCGAGGTCCCCCAGTCCACCGCGGCGTAGTAACCTGCCGTCATCAAAACACGCCTCCATCGATGATCATGGTCTGTGCAGTCATGGCCGCCGAGCTGTCCGATGCCAGGAAGAGACAAGGTCCGACGAGATCGTCGGCGATGAGCATGCGTTTCAAGCACTGTCGTTCCTGCATGCGCGCGATCGCCTCGTCGTCGAGCCAGAGCCGCCTCTGCCGTTCGGTGACGATCATGCCCGGCAGGACGGCGTTGACGCGGATATTATCGGGGCCGAGCTTCCCGGCGAGCGACTTGGTCAGGCCGATGATTCCCGCCTTGGCAGTGGCATAGGTGGGGATTTCCGGCATGTTGAGCATGAAGGCGATGGAGGAGAAATTGATGATCGATCCGCCGCCTTGGCGTCTCATATGCGGCGCGATCGCCTGGGACATGAAGAAATAATGCCTGAGATTGACGGCAAGCCCTTCATCCCAGCTTTGCTCGGTTACCGCCTCAAGCGTCTGGCGGTCGTCTCTTGCGGCGTTGTTGACGAGGACATGCACCGAACCGAGCGCCGCGGCCGCCGCTTCGGCAGCGTTCCGGGCCGCTTCGACATCGCGGAGGTCGGCGGGAATGAAGTGAGGTACTCGCCCGGTCTCTGCCGCGAGCCTTTCGCAGAGCGCTCGGCTCGGCTCTTCCGCGATATCGACGAAGGCTACGCGCGCGCCCTGTCGCGCGAAGGCCTCGACCAGAGCGGCGCCTATGCCGGAACCGCCGCCGGTGACCAGAACGCCGCGGTTGCGCAGGTCAGGAAACTGGCTGCTCGGTAAGGTCATGAATGGGCCTCTCCCCGACACCGCGGATGCGGAATGAACGAGTTCCATTATATGGAACGGTGTTTTATTATCTGGAATTATCGCGCCAAGACGTTTATCCTGTCAAGGTGGCAGGGCCGGTGGAAACGGAAGAGATGAGTCGAAATAGAGCAAGCGATTTGCAAGAGGAGGCTGCCGGCACCGGCACGCTTGGCAAGGCCATGGCAGTGCTCGAGGCCGTGGCCATGGCTGACCGCCCGCAACGGTTCACGGACATACTTCAATCCGTTCGACAGCCGCGCGGCACGTTGCACCGGTTGCTTGGCCACCTTGTCGAGGAGGGGCTCCTGGTACAGCGCCGGGATCTGTCCTACGAACCCGGGCTTCGCCTTCTGAAGTTCGCCTACCGCTCCTGGTCCGGCAACCGGTTTCGCGACATCGCCGAGCCGCATCTCCTGCGTTTGCACGAATTGACCGGCGAGACGGTGCATTTGGGCATCCTGCGCGAAACCGAGATCATCTATGTGGACAAGGTGGAAAGCCGGCAGACCGTGCGCATGAGCTCGCAGATCGGCAAGGCATCGCCGGCCTATTGCACGGGCATCGGCAAGGCGGCGCTTTCGTCGCTCTCTCCGAGCGAGCTGGAGCGGATTGCCGCGAAGCTGGAGTTCCGTCCCTTTACCGCACGCACCCATCGTTCTGCTCAATCGCTGCTGGCCGAAATCGAGGAGATTCGCCGTGACGGGCACGCCTTCGATCGCGAGGAGCATGAGGCCGAGATCTGCTGTGTGGCTGCGCCGATCGCGGTTCAAGAACAAGATCTGGTTGCCGGCGTCTCGGTGACGGGACCGTCCTATCGCGTCAACATGGAGCAGCTTGCTGCCTGGGCCGCGGATGTGCGCAGGGCGGCGTCGGCGATAGAGGAGGAAGTGCGGATTCGTCTTGGTCCGCGCCGAGATGGGCGCTAGAGCTTTTTCCTCGAAGAGCGAAGGCTCCAGGATCACTTTACGGTAAATTAGAAGTTTCGACTGGACGAAAGCACTCAAGATTAGTAGGTTTCAACCTGTTGTAGACCGCCTCCACGATTGGTTGCACGCTCATGCGGTTTAGTGGAGGCTTTGACAATCGCACTATGACACCGAAGCGGCCGGTTCTCGGATCGGGCCGGATCCGGGAGCCGGAAAGATGATAGACTTCAGCGCCGATATATCCACATTGGTTCTGCCCGATGGCCGGTCTATAAGCGAACCGATCGACAACGAGGACGTTATCAGGCGCGTCCTCGACCGCGTGTCGGAGGCCTATGGTTTTCGCGGTTTCATGGTTCTCGCCGTTCCCGATACCGGCTGTCACAGCCTTGCCGCGCAGGCATTGATGACGACATGGCCGTCCGATTTCCTGAGGCGCTACGACAGTGCCGGTCTGATCGACGGCAGCCCCGTGATCCAGCGGTTGCGACGCAGCACCATTCCGTTCACCTACGACGCCTACCAACTGGCGCGACGACGCCTGGACGGCAAGGGCGACGCAGCCGTTTGCGTCTTCGAGTATGCCAACATGCCGCGGGGTGTCTACCTGCCTGTGCATGACGCTGCCGGACATCGCGCAGCCATCGCCTTCGGTGGCGATCGCTCTGCCGTCTCCAGTGACGAATTGCAGGCGCTCAATCTGTGGGCCGGCCTTGTTTACAGCCGATTGAGCGAGGTGAGGACGCGCGACAGGCGCGGCCCGGGAAGTCTTTCCCGGCGGGAGATAGAATGCCTGCGCTGGGCCGCGGCGGGCAAGACCACGGTGGAGATGGCACGGATCATGGCGCTGTCGGAATACACCGTGAACCACTATCTGAACCGTGCGACCCGCAAACTGGATTCGGTCAACCGCGTTCAAACTGTCGCCAAGGCGATCCGTGCCGGGCTGATCAATTAGGACGGACGAGGTGCGCCGCGGCTTCCGCCTGCATGCCGCTCACGAGCCGCCGCCACTTCGCGGGCGTGGCGACTGAGGCGCTGTGAAATACACAGGCTTTTGCGTATCAAAAGTGACGATCGTCAATCACCTGTTGGCATTGCTCGGCGGCTCAGGCTATTTGATAAACGATGAATGCCATGGAACGCGCGAATGCAAGATATGATGACGACGGGGACGACTGAGATCGATCTGCCCCGGGGCGGTGATTTCGCGTCTGAAATCGCAAGGCTGGAGACCCAGTTCGACATCATCCGCTATATGCGGCGGATTACGCAGATCTTTGGCTTCAAGACCTTCCTCATTTGTACCATTCCGGCCATCGACGTGGAGCGGCTGTCCGCCACCACGGTGATCTCGAACATGCCGGCCGAACTCCTCAACAAGTACGACAGTCTGTCGATGCTGCGTTTCAGCACTGGTGTGCGCCGTTTGAGAGAGACTACGACGCCGTTCCAGATCACGCTCGAGGACTGGGAGAAAGAGAGAGGCAAACCTGAATCCGCCGCGGACTATATCGCCATGCTGCGCGACAACGGTATCTTCCAGGCAAACTATTTTCCGGTCCATGACGCCGAAGGCGGGCGTGGTGCGGTCATCCTCATGGGCCCACAGGCGGAATTGCCGATGACGGCGGCGATGGAACTACAGATGATCGCGATCCACGTCTATAACCGCCTGGTCGAGATCGGCTCCGTCTGGAAGAGCACCAACACCGTCTTGTCCGAGCGCGAAATTCAGTGCCTGAGTTGGACAGCGGCCGGCAAGACCAGCGCTGAGATTGCCGGCATCCTCGGTTTGTCAGAGCACACCGTCAATCACTACCTGAACCACGTCACCAAGAAGCTCGACGCGGTCAACCGCACGCAGGCAGTCGTGAAGGCGATGAAGAGGGGCTATATCACCTGATCCAAAGCACGTCGCTGACCGGGTTTGAATGCGGCTTGCCGAAATTGCCGGGTGAAGCGAAGCAGCCAATGATTGCCAGTTCGTCGTGCTCTCTGCCTGTGCCTAAATCGTGCGCATGCCCGGAAATCGAGCAAGTCTACTCTCGCATTTTTCGCGACGCGATCTCTCAACCATCTGAAAAAATTGGCTTTTATAGGTGTCCCGCAAACTGGCACGCATTCTGCATATCCCTTGGCATGTCCAGAGGGGACTAAAATAAGACAGCGCCCAAGAAGGTCGCGAAGAAAGGGCCGCCACCGATCGCCCGTGATCCCGGATGTACGGACACGGCGATCGGCTGGCGGCTCGTCATTTTTTCTCCGTCGCATTGGCGAAGCGTCCCGGCTCCATTATCTACTGCCCACTGCATGTTGCTTGGATCGAATTCGATTTAAGGACAAAAACATGCAGCAAGTGCTACAGCGGCCGTTGCGCGTCTGAAAAGACGCGCGGCGCTGCAATTCCTTAAATCGGATTCGATTTGGGGATAGATTACACAGCAGTTCAAAGCGTTACCGCACGCACAGGGCCTCGGCCGCGCGAACGGAACAGATAAGAGGGCGAGATGCCGGACGTGACCAGGGAAATGGTTCTTGAGAAGCTGCGGAACGTCCGCGGTCCGGACATGGAGAGCAATATCGTCGATCTCGGCCTTGTCTCCGATGTCTTCATTTCCGACGGCAAGGCCTATTTCTCGATCACCGTGCCGGCGGATCGGGCCAAGGAACTCGAACCGATGCGTGCGGCGGCCGAACGGGTCGTGCGCGAGATACCCGGCGTGAAGGCGGCTATGGTGGCATTGACCGCTGACCGCAAGGCAGCGCCCCAGTCCGCACCGGTGCAGCGCCCGGCGCCAGCCTCCGGGCAGCCGCATGGCCAACGGCCGGCCGGCGCTGCGAAGACGGGCATTCCGGGGGTTGGCGCCATCATCGCCGTCGCCTCGGGCAAGGGTGGCGTCGGCAAGTCCACGACGTCCGTCAATCTGGCGCTGGCGCTTCAGGCAAACGGCCTCAAGGTCGGGCTCCTCGACGCCGATATCTACGGCCCCTCGATGCCGCGACTGTTGAAGATTTCCGGCCGGCCTCAGCAGATCGAGGGGCGCCTCATCCGCCCGATGGAAAACTACGGGCTGAAGGTGATGTCTATGGGCTTTCTCGTCGACGAGGAGGTCGCGATGATCTGGCGCGGCCCGATGATCCAGTCGGCGCTCCTGCAGATGTTGCGCGAGGTGGCCTGGGGCGAGCTCGACGTTCTCGTCGTCGACATGCCGCCGGGTACAGGCGACGCGCAACTAACCATGGCCCAGCAGGTGCCGCTCGCCGGCGCCGTCATCGTGTCGACGCCGCAGGACCTCGCGCTCGTCGATGCTCGCAAGGGCTTGACGATGTTCCGCAAGGTGGAGGTCCCGGTCCTCGGGATCGTCGAGAATATGAGCTATTTCGTGGCGCCGGATACGGGCACGCGCTATGACATTTTCGGCCACGGCGGCGCGAAGAAGGAAGCCGAACGCATCGGCGTGCCGTTCCTTGGCGAAGTGCCTCTGACGATGGCCATTCGCGAAACCTCGGATGCGGGAACGCCTCTGGTGGTGTCCGAGCCTGAAGGCCAGGTTGCACGCATCTACCGCGAGATCGCCGCACGGGTCTGGGAGCAGGTCGCCGTAGCGCGGCAGGACAAGAGCCGGGTAATGCCCAACATCGTTTTCGAGTAGATTTCAGTCCATGGAAGCGGAACGGCGCCGCGGTTTTTCGCCCGCATTTCGCTCTAACTCATCGGAAATGATCACATAATGTAATCCAGGGTGGATGCGAGTTCAGCACCGGAGCAACATGCCGCAGGGAACCGCATCTGTGGGGGGCATTGATTTTGCGTGACCTTTGCGTCATATGCCTTGCCTTCGCGCGCGCCGGGCAATCGTCCCGGCGCCTCTCGCCGGAGATTTCGGCCCCGCGACAACCGGCTACCGATTGTCGATTCGGGCGGAAGCCTTCATCAGATTGATCTGCATCGTGGAAATCGTGTTGGCGGCTGATCGCTCCAAACCTTCAGGGTTCATCGTCGTCGGCCGCATGAAAAAGGCGACCACATGATCACAGGCTACTGCGTCAACGGTGAAGCTGTCGTTCTCTCGACGGCAGAGCCGCCGGCGGCCCTGCGCCCCGACATCGTCTGGATCGACCTCGTCGAGCCGACCAAGGCGGAAGACCTGATGATGGAGGGTCTGCTCGGGATTTCGATCCCGACGCGGCAGGACCTCAAGGACATAGAGCCGTCGAGCCGGCTCTACACCGACGACGACGCCGTCTTCATGACCGCGTCGCTGGTCTACAGGAGCGACACTGAAATGCCGGGGCTGACGGATGTCGGCTTTATTCTGGCGGGTAAGCGGCTTGTCACGGTGCGCTACGCCGAACCGCGGGCGTTCGGGCTCTTCAAGGCCGGGATGCATCGCATCTCCGGCGGCTGCCGCAACGGCGCTGTGATCCTGACACGGCTGCTCGAGACGATCGCCGACCGCACGGCGGAAATTCTCGAGCAGGCGGTCGACAAGATCGACGAGTTGTCGCTTGAGGTCTTCGGCGAAAAGGCTTCCGGCAAGCGCCGGCCGCCGCACTTCCTCGAGGCGCGCCTGCGCGACGTGGCCGGTCATCACCGGCTCCTCGCCAAGACGCGTGACAGCCTCGCGTCGCTTTCGCGGCTGCTGACCTTCGTCTACACCGTGCCCGATGTGCAGGAGGACAAGGACAGCCGCGAACTTTGCCGCTCCATCTCCCGAGACATACAATCGCTTTCCGAGCATGCGGCCTTTATTTCAGGCAACATCACCTTTCTGCTCGATGCTTCGCTCGGTCTCATCAATGTCGAGCAGAATGCGATCATCAAGATCTTCTCGATTGCTTCGGTCGTTCTCCTGCCGCCGACCCTGGTGGCATCCGTCTACGGCATGAATTTTCGCGTGATGCCGGAGCTCGAATGGCAGTTCGGCTATCCGTGGGCGCTTGCGGCCATGGTGCTTTCGGCCGTGATACCCTTCCTCTTTTTCCGCTGGAAAGGCTGGCTTTAAGGGCCTGTTGGACGCGCATGTCTCAATTGTCTGCTCCCGCCGTGCATGGGTCCGAAAATACGCGTCGACTGATTGCTCTGGCGCTTGGCTCCATCGGCGTCGTCTACGGCGATATCGGCACCAGCCCGCTTTATGCCTTTCGCGAGGCACTGCGCCCCGTTTCGCATGACGGTGTGACGGACGTGGAGATCATCGGCTTGATCTCGCTGATGATCTGGTCGCTGACGATCATCGTCACGATAAAATACGTGCTTTTCCTGCTGCGAGCGGACAACCAGGGCGAGGGTGGGACCCTGTCCCTGCTGGCGCTGCTCATGAAGACCGCCAACGGACATACGGCGATCCTATTCTTCATGGGGATTGCCGGGGCGGCGCTCTTCATCGGCGACGCGATGATCACGCCGGCGCTGTCGGTGCTCTCGGCCGTAGAGGGGTTGAAGCTGGTGACGCCGGCGCTGAGTGAATATGTCGTTCCGATCGCGGTGGTGATCCTCCTGCTCCTCTTTACGGTGCAGTCGAAGGGCACCGGCGCGGTTTCCAATTTCTTCGGGCCGATAACGCTGGTCTGGTTCCTTGTCATGGGCGCGATCGGTCTCGTGCATATCGCGGACGATCTGTCGATCTTCAAAGCTTTCAACCCGTTCTACGCCGTCACCTTCCTGCTCAACGAAGGCTATGTCGGCATCGTCGTGCTCGGCGCCGTCTTCCTCACCGTTACCGGAGCCGAGGCCCTTTACGCCGATCTCGGCCACTTCGGCCGGAGGCCTATCCAGTGGGCCTGGTTCACCATCGTCTTCCCCGCGCTGACCCTTAACTATCTTGGGCAGGGCGCCTTCGTTCTCGAGAATCCCGAGGCGATGTCCGATCCGTTCTTCCTGATGTTCCCGAAATGGGCGCTGCTTCCCGCCGTCATTCTCGCCACGGCGGCGACGATCATCGCCAGCCAGGCGGTGATCACGGGCGCCTTTTCGCTCACGCGCCAGGCGATCCACCTCGGCTTCCTGCCGCGCATGGCGATCTTCCACACCTCCGAGACCCATACGGGGCAGATCTATCTGCCGAACGTCAATACGCTGCTGATGTTCGGCGTCATGGCGCTGGTTTTCGTCTTCGGCTCGTCCGAGGCGCTGGCGACCGCCTATGGCATCTCCGTCACTGGCGCGATGGTGGTCACGACGGTTCTCTCCTTCGAATTCCTGCGTATGCGCTGGAACTGGTCCGGCTGGTGGGCCGCCGGCGCGCTCCTGCCGCTGTTCCTATTGGAATTCGTCTTCCTCGGAGCCAATATGCTGAAGGTCCACGATGGCGGCTATGTGCCGATCCTGATCGCTGCGACCTTCATTATCATCATGTGGACCTGGAAGCGCGGCACCGAGATCCTGCACGCCAAGACGCGCCATATCGACATTCCGCTGGCGAGCTTCATCAAATCGATCGAACGCAAGAGTGAACATGCGCCCGTGGCGGTGCCGGGCACGGCGATCTTCTTGACGAGCGACCCGGATTCGACGCCCGCCGCCCTGCTGCACAATATCAAGCACAATCATGTGCTGCATCAGCAGAACTTCGTCCTTACGATCCGTACCGCCAACACGCCGAAGGTGCCGAAGGAAGAGCGCGTCAGCGTGCGGCCGCTGTCCGACCGCTTCACGCTGCTCGAAATGAAGTTCGGCTTCATGGAGACGCAGAACGTCTCGCAGGCGCTGGGCCTCTTCCGCAAATCGGGGCTCAAATTCGACATCATGTCGACCTCGTTCTATCTCGGCCGCCGCAAGCTCGTTCCCGACGCCCAATCGGGCATGCCGCATTGGCAGGACCGCCTGTTCATTGCGCTCGCCAACGCGGCGATCGACCCGTCCGATTATTTCCGCCTGCCGACGAACCGCGTGGTCGAGCTCGGTTCGCACGTGATCATCTAAGCGGAACCCCGACAATCTGCCGCTTCGGGCGCGTCCGCATTAACCAAACATCAAGGTTAATGCTTCATTTTCGAGGCTCGAACGAAGCGGTCCCGGGGAGCCGTCCGATCGCTTCCAAAACCTAGCGTTCTGCACGGAATCTTGCTGCTGGTCGTGTACCGGCCCGCGAGAACGCGTGCCCGAGTAGAGTTGCGTGGAGCTGACCGGTGCGTAAGAGTGAAAGAGTGCGTCGCAAGTTTCGCCTGCCCCTCACGACGTGGCGCGCCCCGGCCATCATAGGCCTTGCGCTCTTCCTCGGCTTTCCCTCGGCCGTCGCCTATTCCGACCTCGCGACCTTTCTTTCCGGCATCAATCGCGGCGGAGAGCGCTGGCGCATGTATATGACGCAATCGCCCGCGGGCTCCGTCCACGAGGTCGAGATGGTGTTCGCCGATCCGATCACCACCGGTGCGCTCGATGGCGGCGCCGGCATGACGATGCCGGACGGCAGCCGTGTGGCGTTGACGGCTGAAACCAAACATCAGGGGACGCCGGACGAGGATCGCGTCACCCGCAAGCTCAAGAAGGGGCGCATCGTCGCCGTCAGCCCGGTGACGCCACCGAAGGATTTTACCGCCGGCTCGATCCTTCAGCGCACGAGCTCGCTCATGGAACCGGTCTTCGACGGCCCCGAGCGAATGATCTTTGCCAAGCCGAAGATCAAAGGCAAGGAGATCGAGATCGCCACGGCCTTCTACCGGAAGAAGCCGCCGAAGCTCGAACCCGGCCTTTCGCCGATGCTTGCCAAGCTCGTCACCAACGACAAGCCCGATATTCTCGCGACTGCCTATGTCCGGCCCGAGCCGGACTATGCGCGTGAATCGCCTTTCGATTCGATTCTGCGGAAGGACAAGAACGGCGGGCGTTTCATTCCGGATATCGCGCCTGATGACCATGCCTGGGCAGCAACGCCGTTGCCCGCCTCAGTCTTCAGCAAGGAAGAGCAGACCTGCCTGGCCGAAGGGATCTATTTCGAAGCCCGCAGCGAGCCTGTGAAAGGGCAGGCGGCGGTCGCGCAGGTGATTCTCAATCGCGTTCGCAATCCGACTTATCCGAAGACGATTTGCGGTGTCGTCTACCAGAACAAGGCCTGGCGCAATCGCTGCCAGTTCTCCTTCGCCTGCGACATGATCCGCGACCTGATCTATTCGCGCTCCCATTGGAAAACGGCCAAGGAAGTGGCGATGGCCGTCACCGCCGGCAAGATCTGGTTGCCCGAGGTGGGCTCCGCAACGCATTATCACGCCACCTATGTGAAGCCCGCCTGGGCGAAGACGATGAAGCGGGTCGGCAAGATCGGGCTGCACATCTTTTATCGGACCTACGGCGGCGGCTGGAGTTGACGAGTCCGGCAACTTGGCAGCGGCAGAAGCAACGGCTGAAGCCGCGTCATTCGGCGAAGATTCCCGCTGCCGCTTTGTCGCAGGCTCGGCGGAAATATCGTTAACTCTCTGAATTCGTGCAGGAATTTTGTCCACCTTCAACGTCCCCGCATGCCTTGACTATGCGGGGTCGTAAAACTATGTTGCGCGCGACTTCAAATGGGGCCGAAGCGTGGCTTGAACACCGGCCGTTTGTATGACCGAGATCGCGTTCGACCGCGTGGGGCTGCAAAGGGGAGCCATGTGACGGAGAAGCCGGAAGAGAGTCTGGAAGCGCGGCTCAAGCGCCTTGGCGAAGACATCAAGTCCAAGCGGGCGGATGTCTCGGACGAGACGGAAAGGCGCGCCGACGAAAGCCGCAAGGGCTACGCAGCGGCGATGAAGCTTTCGAGCGAATTCATCGCCGGCATCGTGGTCGGGGCGTTTCTGGGCTATCTTTTGGACCACTTTGCGGGTACAGGGCCGTGGGGCATGATCGTCCTCCTGCTTCTCGGGTTCTGTGCCGGTGTGTTGAACGTGCTGCGTTCCGCCGGTCTGGTGGCGACACCGGATCAGCCGAAAGGCGGCCCTGGCAGTGACAAAAAGGACGAGGGCGGCGCCTGAGGTGTCGTCCGGAAGAACACGGTTTCCGCTCATGGGCGGGCAAAACGAAAGAGAAGCGCGGTGTCAAACGATCCGACCCACCAGTTCCTGGTCAACAAGATTGTCCCGATCGAGATTGGCGGAATTGACTTTTCCTTCACCAATGCGTCGCTGTTCATGGTTGCGACTGTCGGTGCGGCCGCTGGCTTCCTCTATCTGACGACGTCGCGGCGCGGGCTGATCCCGACGCGCATGCAGTCGGTGTCGGAAATGTCCTATGAGTTCATCGCCTCGATGCTTCGGGAAGGCGCCGGCAGCCATGGGATGAAATTCTTCCCGATGGTGTTCTCGCTGTTCATGTTCATCCTGACGGCGAACCTGCTCGGCATGTTCCCGTACTTCTTCACTGTCACCAGCCAGATCATTGTGACCTTCGCGCTCGCCGTCTTCGTGATCGGCACGGTCATTCTCTATGGTTTCTACAAACACGGCCTCGGCTTCCTCAATCTCTTCGTGCCGCATGGTGTGCCGGGCGCGCTTCTGCCGCTGGTGGTGGCAATCGAAGTCATCTCGTTCCTTTCCCGTCCGATCAGCCTTTCGGTCCGTCTCTTCGCCAACATGCTGGCGGGCCATATCACGCTGAAGGTCTTCGCAGGCTTCGTCGCTTCGCTCAGCGCTTTCGGCGCGCTCGGCATCGGCGGCGCGGTCCTGCCGCTCATCATGACCGTCGCTCTCACCGGTCTCGAATTCCTGGTCGCCTTCCTCCAGGCCTATGTCTTTGCGGTGCTGACCTGCATGTACCTCAATGACGCCGTCCACCCGGGAAGCCACTAAGGAATAACAGTCGCTCGCTTCCGGTCGGCTTGAGCCGCCGGGGGCGCAAATCCTAGCCGCAACACCATTCGAAGGAGTCAATCATGGACGCGGAAGCAGCAAAGTTCTTGGGTGCAGGTCTTGCATGCCTTGGTATGGCCGGCACGGCTCTCGGCCTCGGCAACATCTTCGGCAACTATCTCGCCGGCGCCCTGCGCAACCCGTCGGCTGCTGACGGCCAGTTCGGCCGCCTCGTATTCGGCTTCGCCGTTACGGAAGCTCTGGGCATCTTCTCGCTGCTCGTAGCGCTCCTCCTCCTCTTCGCCGTCTAATATCGGCTGGAGTTTTCGGCCGCGGCCCCTGGGTCGCGGCCGCGCATTTTCTTGCACCTGGAGGTGAGCATGTTTGTGACCGCGGCCTATGCCCAGCAGTCAACCAACACCGAAGGCAACGAAGCGCACGATGCTCCTGCGGCCGGTGAGGTGCACACCGAAACGGGTGTGGCCCACGAAGGCGAGCATGGATCCGGCGTGTTCCCGCCCTTCGATTCGACCCATTTCGCATCGCAAGTGCTCTGGCTCGCGATCACGTTCGGCCTCTTCTACCTGCTGATGTCGAAGGTCATTATTCCGCGCATCGGCGGAATTCTCGAAACGCGCCATGACCGGATCGCACAGGATCTCGACGAGGCCTCCCGCTTGAAGGGCGAGGCCGACGCTGCCATCGCCGCTTACGAGCAGGAGCTGGCAAGCGCCAAAGCCAAGGGCCATTCGATCGCCGATACCGCCCGCGAAGCGGCCAAGACCAAGGCGAACGCGGAGCGTGCCGCCATCGAAGCCGATCTCGCCAAGAAGATCGTCGCTGCCGAGACGCGCATTGCCAATATCAAGTCCAAGGCACTTGCCGATGTCGGCGCGATCGCCGAGGAAACGGCTACCGCCGTCGTCAAGCAACTGATCGGTGGAACCGTCACCAAGACCGAGATCGCTGCGGCGGTCAAGGCATCGGCCGGCAACTGAGGAGCAACGAATTATGGCACTTGATGCGACTTTCTATGCCCTCGTCGGCCTGATCCTCTTCTTCGCTCTCATCGCCTACCTCAAGGTTCCGGGCATGATCGGTAAGGCGCTTGACGCCCGCGCCGACAAGATCAGCAACGAGCTGGCGGAAGCCAAGCGGCTGCGCGAGGAAGCGCAGAGCCTGGTCGCCGAATACCAGCGCAAGCGCAAGGACGCCGAGGCCGAGGCTGCGAGCATCGTCGCCGCCGCACAACGCGAGGCGGAAATGCTGACGGCGGAAGCCAAGCAGAAGACCGAGGAATATGTCGCGCGCCGCACGGCACTTTCCGAGCAGAAGATCAAGCAGGCCGAAAGTGACGCCATCAACGCGGTTCGCTCGGCGGCCGTGGACCTGGCGATCAGCGCCGCGGAGAAGGTGCTGGCGAGCAAGACTGATGCCGGCGCACAGGAAGCGCTCTTCAAGAAGGCGCTCGGCGAGGTCAAGTCGCGGCTCAACTGAGGCGCTCGTTTCTTGTCTGACATTCCAGAGGGCCCCGCTTCGGCGGGGCTTCTCTTTTGGAGCAGTCCTGTCAAGCGCGGCCTATTGCCGGGCCCATAAGGCGAAGCCTGTCGAGATGTGTTGCGGGCACTCCCTCCGACTGGCGCCTCCATTGCGAGCGCCCCGGTGTGGTCGAACGGCGTCCCATAAAATGACCGCCAAGAGCGGGCGATTGCGACCATGGCTTTGGGCATCGCCGACCGTTTAACGACAACTGCCGCAACTGGAGCAGCGAGGGGAGACGTTGTGGGGCCACTAATGGCGTCATCGCCGCCGCATCCCGCTGTTGCGGAGATATCAGGCGTGATGATTTCCTGAGCGTCGAGATGAGATTCGAAACGGAGCCGCAAGCGCCTTTTATGGCGCGTCGTCAGATCTGCCGAAAGGGGCGGAAGGTCATGCGGTGGAGCGAGCAGGGACCATGGCTGTCGATGGCAATGCGGTGTTTCTCAGTCGCATAGCCTGCATGAAGGGCGAAGCCATAGGCTGGGAAGGTCGCGTCGGCGCGGGCCATCATGCGGTCACGGGTGACCTTGGCGACGATCGATGCTGCAGCGATGGAGACGGAGCGCGAGTCGCCCTTGACGACTGCCTTCGCATGGCAGGAGAGGCCCGGCGGCACGTCGCGACCGTCGACGAGGACGAAACGCGCTGCCGTAGCAAGGCCGTGGACCGCGCGCCGCATGGCATCGAGACTGGCTTTCAGGATATCGGTTGAATCGATGCGCGTCGCCGAGGACGAGGCGATCGAAACCGTCGCCGTCGCCAGAATTTCTTTAAACAGCGCCTCGCGCTGCTCTGCGGTCAGGAGTTTGCTGTCGTTGAGCCCTGCCGGGACCGCATCGGGATCGAGGATGACCGCAGCGGCGACGACCGGGCCCGCAAGCGGCCCTCGTCCGGCTTCATCGGCGCCGGCCACCGGCCAGAAGCCGTCAAGGCGCGCTGCGGCCTCGAAGCTGAAATCCGGAACAGGCAGCTCAAGCGGAAAAAGTGGGGAATCGGGCGACTTGCGACGTGACATGCGGGGGACCCTCGCACATTCACCCGATTCCCTTCAAGCCCCTCGGTACAGGTGCGGCGGTGACCGAGGGGCGCCAGCGCATCCCGAGGCAAAGTGGATGTGCTGGAACCGAATTCTCTACTGCATGTTCCTTAAACCGGACCGGATTTCAGGATAAAAACATGCAGCAATTCAAAGTGCAGCAGCATCCCTTGTGCATCTGAAAAGACGACCGCGCCGTAATGCCGCTCCCGGATCCGTCCGTTGCGCGGCAAGGATCGACCTCCGCAACACGGGCGTACCCGCAAGCGCTCTAAAGCAGTGACAACTGAACGCCCATCCCGAGCGGTGGCACGAAGATGTCGTTCCTCAACTGCCGGCGCGTCAGGTTTAGCCCAAGCCGCTTGGCCGCGAGTTCGAAGCGGCGGCCGATCTGCCAGGCATAGGGCCCGCTTCCCTTCATCCGCTTTCCGAACTCGGCGTCGTAATCCTTGCCGCCGCGCATGGAGCGTATGAGCGACATGACATGGCGATAGCGGTGCGGATAGTTGCGGAGCAGCCAATCGCGGAAGAGCGGGCTCACCTCCAGCGGCAGCCGCAGGAGCACATAGCTTGCCTCCGACGCGCCTGCCGTCTTCGCCGAATCGAGCACGCGTTCAATTTCATGATCATTCAGCGCCGGGATTATGGGCGCTACCAGAACGCCGGTCGGAATGCCGGCCTCGGAAAGCGCACGTATCGCCTCGAGCCGTTTCGGCGGCGTCGACGCCCGCGGCTCCATGGTGCGTGCCAGCTTGCGGTCGAGCGTCGTCACCGAAATGCCGACCCGTGCCAGGCCCATTTCCGCCATCGGACCAAGCAGGTCGATATCGCGCGTCACCATGGCCGATTTGGTGACGATCATCACCGGATGGTTGGCCGCCTTCAGCACCTCCAATATCTGGCGCATGATCCGCCATTCCTTTTCGATCGGCTGATAGGGGTCGGTATTGGTGCCGATCGCAATTGGACGGACTTTATAGTCCGGCCTTGCCAGTTCGCGTTCCAAAAGGCGAGGGGCATCCGGCTTGGCGAAGAGCTTGGCTTCGAAATCGAGCCCTGCCGACAGCCCCATATAGGCGTGCGTGGGCCGCGCGAAACAATAGATGCAGCCGTGTTCGCAGCCGCGATAGGGATTGATGGAGCGATCAAAGGAAATGTCCGGCGAATCGTTGCGCGTAATGACGGCCCTTGGCTTTTCCACCTGAACCTCGGTTTTGAACGGCGGCAATTCCTCGATTGTCTGCCAGCCGTCGTCGAAAGCCTCGCGTGTGCGCGGCTCAAAGCGTCCGGACATATTGAGGGCGGCACCGCGGCCACGTCGACGATCGATATCGATCCTGACGCCGGTTCCCGAGACGATGGCTTCGGCCACGTCCGCGCTGTTGCCGGGCGCAAAGGCGCCCTGCTTGAGTTGAGACAGCTCGTTCATCGAAATCTCCTCGGAATCGGATATGCGATTCCGTTTCGTGATGATTATTTTCCTAATCCATGACAGAGAACAAAGCAAGAACAAAAAAACACGAGGCGGAAGCAGAACGGCGGCAATCCATCAGGCAAGTTGTGGTGTTTGGTTCGGCAATGCGGTAGGAACGGTCATGCTGACGATCATCATGGAAACAAGGGACAACGAAGCGGAATTGGCGCAGACGCTCACCGCGCTGGTTGCGGGCGCCGTGGAGGGGCTTGTCAGCGATGTCATCATCCTTGACCACGGCTCGAGCGACGGCTCCCCGCATGTTGCCGATGCAGCCGGCTGCCGCTTCTGCGTGGAATGGGATCTCGGCGATATCGTCCGCTCCGCGCGCGGCGAATGGTTGATGTTTCTCGAGCCGGGGGCGCGGCCGACCGGGCGCTGGGTGGACGAGCTCCTGGAATACATATCGACCAGCAAAGACCCGGCGCGGTTTTCTCCCTCGCGCATCCACAAGCGCCCGCTTCTCAAGCGGCTATCGCGCCGCGCGCCGCTGGAGGCGGGATTCCTGATGCGCAAGAGGGATGCGGTTGCTGTCGTGCGCGGCAACATGCGGCTGAGCGACATCGCGAATGGTCGGGCAGTGCGCAAGCTCGCGACCGAGCTCGTACCGGCCTGGGTGACCATCGGCAATCGGCCGGCGACGGAGCGGGCCTGATCTACAGCGCCGCGCGTCTTGTCAGCGGGCAGCAAGAAAGGGGGTGCGCCTTGCGGCACCCCCAAGTGGCTCTCAAATGACCTTGACTTGAAAATGTCTTGCCATGCGTGCCCCCCTTTCCGAATGGACAGCATGTCGTAGCCTTCCCTCCGCCCCAATATGCCCCAGGAAAGAGGGTGTCCTTGCATTCGCTCGATTTGGATAAACGGTGCCTGCCTTGCCCGCTTCGAGCGAAGCCGACGGTAGCAATGTAGCGTCTTCGTCTGTCACGGTCTGTTCCAGACGGAACATGGAAATCGTCAGCCGCGCTGCAGATGCTCGTCCAGCCGCGGCATGATTTCCACGAAATTGCAGGGCATGTGCCGGTAGTCGAGCTGCTGCTTCAGGATTCCGTCCCAGGCGTCCTTGCAGGCACCGGGTGAGCCGGGCAGAACGAAGATGAATGTGCGGTTGGCGACGCCGCCCGTCGCCCGAGACTGGATCGTCGAGGTGCCGATCTTGTCGTAGGAGATACGGTGAAACACCTCGGAGAAGCCATCCATCCGCTTTTCGAAGAGCGGCTCCAGCGCTTCCGGTGTCACGTCGCGGCCGGTGAAGCCGGTGCCGCCGGTGGTGATGACGACGTCGATCGCCTCATTCAGCGTCCAGCTTTTGACCTGATCGTAGATCTTCTGCCGGTCGTCTGAAACAATCGCCCGTGCTTCGAGGCGATGGCCGGCCTCGCGTATCCTCGCTTCGAGCGTGTCGCCGGACTTGTCGTTCGCGCGCGTGCGCGTGTCGGAGACCGTGAGCACGGCGATGCCGACAGCAATGAAGGGGCGTGTTTCGTCGAGGCCGGGCATCGGATTTATCCTCTTTTCCCCGCGGTTCGCGTGGCTTGAACGTACCATTCCGGATGGCTGGCGGAAATCTCTTCGCCGGCGGCTGCGGCGCTTTCTTCGCCGTCGAACAGCCCGAAACAGGTGGCGCCGGAGCCGGACATCCGCACGAGTGTGGCGCCTGCAGCATTCAACGCGGCCGACACGTCTGCTATCACCGGTTCAAGGGCGCGCGCCGGAGGTTCCAGATCGTTACGCATGGCGGCCATCGCTGTCAGCCATTCCGCCTTCGAGCGGGCGCCTTCAGGCAAGCCAAGCGGCGGATTGTTCTTTTTCACAAGCGTTCGGAAGATGACGGGAGTGGAAACGGCCACGAGCGGATTGACGAGGACGATCGCGAAGGACGGCAGGTCGGGAAGCGGCGTGATTTCCTCTCCGATCCCCTTCGCGAGGAGCGGCCGGCCGTCAAGGCACATCGGCACGTCGGCACCGAGCGCGAGCGCAAGGCTCTCGAGCGTTGCAGGCGCAACCGACGCACTCCAGAGCGTCATGAGCCCGCGCAGCGTTGCGGCCGCGTCTGCCGACCCGCCGCCTATGCCGGAGGCGATCGGCAGGTTTTTTTCGAGATGCATATGGACCGGACCTGCTGCTGCACCTTCCAGCGCAAGCTCACGGCGCAACAGGTCGCGGGCGCGAAGCACAAGATTGCCGTCCTTGCCTTCAGCGGAAAGCGGCAGGACGGGTGCGAAACGGCCCGACAGCGTGAAGCGGTCCGTGTCCGCCGGCGTCAGTCCGATCCGGTCGCCGCAGTCGGCGAACGTCACCAAGCTTTCCAGAAGATGGTGGCCATCGGCGCGCTGGCCGACAACATGCAAAGCAAGATTGATCTTGGCGGGCGCCGCAAAGGTCAATGCGAAGCCCGGAATGCCGTCTGTCCGCATGCCTTGATCAGGACTTCTTGCCCGGCGTCGCCACCTCGGGTCCATTCTTCTTCGGCAGCGTTTCCTTGGCGTCAGCGGCGGCCGGAACCCGCTCCTTGAGCGGCGGGAGGCCGTTTTCGATCTTCGCCTTGATCTTCGGAATTTCCGCTTCCTCGGGCTTCAGTTCGAGCGCCTGGTTCCATTGGAACACCGCTTCTAGCTTGCGCCCGACGCGCCAATAGGCATCGCCGAGGTGATCGTTGATCGTCGCGTCGCCGGCCATTAGTTCCGCAGCGCGCTCGAGCTCGGCCACCGCTTCGTCGAAGCGGCCCATGCGGAAATAGGCCCAGCCGAGCGAGTCGACGATATAGCCGTCGTCGGGCTTCAGCTCGACCGCCTTGCGGATCATGTCGAGACCCTCTTCGAGCTTTATGTTCATGTCGACCCAGGAATAGCCGAGATAGTTCAGGACCTGGGGTTGATCCGGATTGAGCTCCAGCGCCTTGAGGAAGTTCGGCTCCGCCTTCTCCCAGATCTTCTGCCGTTCATAGGCGATGCCGCGCTGGAAGAAGACGGTCCAGTCGCTGCGCTTCGGCACGGGGCCGATCGCCTCCACCGCTCGGTCGTAAAGCTCGCCCATCTCCTTGTAGGCTTTGGCATCGGAAAGCACGCTGCCATAGGCGAGATAGTTGCGGATATTCTTGGGATCGACGTCGATCAGGGCCTTCAGGTGTCTCTTCGCTTCGTCGACCTTGCCGATACTGGCGAGGCTGAGACCGAGCTGAAGCTCGGAAAGGCGGCGCATCGGCGAATCTTCGGGCACGCTCTTGTAGAGCGCTATGGCCTCTTCCGGTTTCTTCAGGTTCTCCGCGATACCACCGAGCATCACCAGAATATCGGGACTCTCCGGATCGAGCCGGCGCGCCGTCTGCAAGTAGAGCGAAACAATGTCTTCCGCTCCCTCACGATTGAGCGCTCCGCCGATGGAGAAGAGCACCGCCGCAGCACCCTGCACGGCAGTACGCACCTGCTGTTCCTGGGGCTTGCCTTCTTCGATGCTCTTTCTCAGCGCCTCGAGCGGCGTGTAGTTGTTGACGAGATTTTCGCCGACGGCAATCGTGTCCAGCGCCTTCTGCTTGTTGCCTTCCCGCGCTTCAAAGCGTGCCAGCGCCTCGACGGCGCGCATGAACGTGTCCGGTGCGGCGCTGCCGCCTTCACGGTCGAGAATGGCGTCGTTCAGCCGGGCGCGCGCTGTCGCCTTGTCGCCGGCCGCAAGCGCGAGCGCTCCGGCATGATAATTCTTGAACACCCGGAACCATTCCGGTCCCTCCAGGCCCTTGATCTGGGCCAGCGCCTCCTTCGGGCGGCCTTGGCCGAACTTGGCCCAGGCGGAGAGCAGATTGCTCATCAGACGGTCGAGGTCGTTCGGTCCCTGATAGTTCAAGAGCTTTTGTGCATTGCGGTATTCCCGCTTGCGGATCGCCTCGATGGCGCGGACCACCGTCGTGATCCGCTCGACGGCTGGATCGGACTTCAGTTCCTCGGCGATCTTGACGCCCTGATCGAACTGGCCGCTCATCAGCAGCGTGATCATCAGCCGCTGCTTGACGTCGTTGTTGTTGGGCTCGAACTGCAAGGCGGTCCGGTAGAGCTCCGTTGCCGTCGCGTAATCGCGATCGACATCGGCCGTCCGCGCGGCAAGGAATGCGCCCGCAAACGTGTTGACGCTGCGAATGTCGAAAGGCTTGGCGTCCTCGACCGGCGCCTTCTCTTCGGCAAACACTTGCTGGCCGCCGGTCACCGATGCGAGGACCAGCATCGCTGCGCCGCTGAGAAGGCGAAGGAATGTATTCTGCCGCATATCAAACCTTTCATTGCCGGTGGTCACGCCTGTGGCGCCACCGCTGGTTGTGCAGAAAGCGATCGGAAATCGTTTCGCACAAGTCTTGGAGAATAGAATGGCTTTTTTGGCGCAGTGCGGCAAGAAATTCCTCCAAGGGGAAGTAATATCCTGTCAGCCCGCGCTCAGCTCACACGGTCGATGCAAAAATCGATCACCTCGATCATTGCCGATTTCCAGGGAGAGGCCGGCAGCGGCGCAAGCGCATCGCGTGCGATCGTGCCGTAGTGCTTGGCCCGCGCGATTGTGTCGGTCAGCCCACCGTAACGGCGGATGAGACCAAGCGCCTTTTCGAGATTTGCCTGATCGCTGGCGCCACCCTCGATCGCCTCCCGCCAGAACGCCCGATCTTCCGGCGTGCCGCGGCGGTAGGAAAGAATGACGGGAAGCGTGATCTTGCCCTCGCGGAAATCGTCACCGACATTCTTGCCGAGCTCGCTCGACGAGCCGCCATAGTCGAGAACGTCATCGACCAGTTGGAAGGCGAGGCCGAGATTCGTGCCGTAGGACTTCAGCGCGTTGCGGTCGGCCTTCGCAGCGCCCGCGACGATCGGCCCGACCTCGGCGGCTGCGGCGAAGAGCGCTGCCGTCTTGGCGCGGATGACCTGGAGATAGTCGTCCTCGGTCGTCTCCATGTTCTTGGCGACGGAGAGCTGCAGCACCTCGCCCTCCGCGATCACCGAAGCGGCGGTCGAAAGCACGTCGAGCGCCTCGAGCGAGCCCACGTCGACCATCATGCGGAACGCCTGGCCGAGCAGGAAATCGCCGACGAGCACGCTCGCCTGGTTGCCCCAGATCGTCCGCGCCGTCGACTTGCCGCGTCTGAGGTCGCTCTCGTCGACCACATCGTCGTGCAGCAGCGTTGCCGTATGCATGAATTCGACGCTGGTCGCGAGCTTGATATGGCCGTCGCCCTCATAGCCGAACATGGCGGCCGCCGCGAGAGTCAGCATCGGCCTGAGCCGCTTGCCGCCCGACGAGATAAGGTGGTTGGCGACTTCCGGAATCATTTGAACGTCGGAGCCCGCCTTGGAGAGAATGAGCTGGTTGACGCGTTCCATATCGGGCAAAGTGAGATCGACAAGCGGCTTCACAGACGCCTGTTTGTTTTTATTGTCTTCCAGCGGTATCACTACGCCCAACGCCCCGGACTCCTGTTTCGTCGTCGGTTGCGACAATAGAAAGAGGGGCCTCGGGCGGCAAGAGGCGAATTGCCTCGCTCGCTGCAATTTGAGACAGGAAAAAAGAGCCTCTATGAAGGAACTGATCCGCACCAACGACGCCGTGCTTCTCTCCTTCGCCGAAAGCCTGATGAAGGATGCGGGCATCGCCTGTCTCATAGCCGATCGGGATATGAGCATTCTCGAAGGCTCGCTCGGCCTCCTGCCGCGGCGCTTTCTGGTCGCCGAAGAGGACGCCGAGAGAGCCCGGAAGATACTGATCGACGCGGGCTTGGAAAAGGAATTGCGGCAATGATGCCGGCGGACTTTCCCGTAAGGCCCGAACGGAGATGACGAGAACGTCGGAAACGGTGGACGCGTTCCACCGCGGCAGATTCCACCTGATCCAACCGCTTGGCCAGGGGCATCGCTCCGGCATGGATGCGATGCTGCTTGCCTCCCTCGTCTCCTGCAGCCGCCCGTGCCGCGTCGCCGATCTCGGCGCCGGCGCCGGGGCGGCCGGCATGGCCGTCGCCTCGCGGATCGAGGAGGCCGAGGTGCTCCTCGTCGAGCGTTCGCCGATCATGGCGGATTTTGCCCGCCGCAGCCTCGCCTTGCCCGAGAACGCCCGTTTCGCTGCCCGGGTCTCGGTTCTCGAGGCGGACGTCGCGCTGAACGGCAAGGCGCGCGCGGCCGCGGGCCTTGCCGACGATGTTTTCGACCATGTGATCATGAATCCGCCATTCAACGATGCCGCGGACCGCAGGACCCCCGACCGCCTCAAGGAGGAAGCTCATGCCATGAGCGACGATCTCTTCGAGACCTGGATCAAGACGGCAGGCGCCATCATGAAGCCGAGCGGCCAGCTCTCGCTCATTGCACGGCCGGAATCGATCGCCGAGATCGTTGCGGCCTGCGGCCGCCGCTTCGGCGGCATCGAGATCACGCCGCTCCTGCCGCGGGCCGGTGAGAACGCCGTACGCATTCTCGTGACGGCGATCAAACAGAGCCGCAAGCGGTTGGCGCTGCGCGCGCCACTCGTCATGCACGGGGAGGCAACTCATCGCTTCTCGCCGGAGGTCGACGATCTTAACAACGGGCGTGCGGTCTATCATCGCCGATGATTAACGGTAAGCACGGCATTGCGTTTGTCGCCGCAATGCATACATGCAGTGACAAGTTCGTATGGCAGGAGTTGAGATGGCCGGATTCTTGAAAAAGCTGATGCCGAGGCGTTTTCGCAGGGATGGAGTGACCATACCGGCGATCAGGCTGCATGGCGCGATCATGGCCGGCGGCGGTCAGTTCCGCCCGGTTCTCAATCTTGCCGGTGTGGCGCCGCTTCTTGAGAAGGCCTTCTCGATCAAGGAGGCTCCGGCCGTTGCCATTTCCGTTAATTCGCCGGGCGGCTCGCCGGTGCAGTCGCGCCTCATCTATCAGCGCATCCGCGACCTTGCGGAGGAGAAGAAGAAGCGCGTGCTGATCTTCGTGGAGGACGTGGCAGCCTCCGGCGGCTACATGATCGCGCTCGCCGGCGACGAGATCATCGCCGACCCGACCTCGATCGTCGGCTCGATCGGCGTCGTTTCAGGCGGCTTCGGTTTTCCGGAGCTTCTGAGAAAGATCGGTGTCGAACGTCGCGTGTATACGGCCGGCGAAAACAAGGTGGTGCTCGATCCGTTTCAGCCGGAGAAGCAGCGCGACGTCGAGTTCCTGAAGAGCCTGCAACTCGACATCCATGATATCTTCATTCAGATGGTGAAGACGCGGCGGGGCTCGCTGCTGGCGGACCACCCGGATATCTTCTCGGGTCTCTTCTGGACCGGCAAACGCAGCCAGGAACTCGGCCTTGTCGACAGCCTCGGCGATATGCGGGGCGAAGTGAAGAAGCGCTATGGCGAGAAGGCGAGGCTCGAGCTCATTCAACCCGCTCGTAGCCTGTTCGGCCGGCGTCAGCCGGGGGCCGCCGTTGCCGGGTCGATCGCGGGGCCGCTCGCCGCGTCGGCGGCTGCGGGTCTGGTTGAGGCTGTCGAGGAAAGGGCCCTATGGGCGCGTTTCGGACTTTGACGCGGGCATCTGGTCAGCCGCGCAAGGTCGCGCTACCACTCTGGTGAAGATCACCCAGCTCATCGACTCCGATCTGAGGAGGAGGAACAATGCCGCAGATCATCCTGCTTCTGATCGTGGCTATCATCGCCTGGATCGGATATCGCAAGTTCATCGCCGACGCGGAGAGGCTGACTCGCCAGCGTGAGCGCCTGCGCCGTGAACAGCAGACCGGCGCCAACGGTACACTTGTGAAAGATCCGAAGACCGGAGAATACCGCCTGAAGCGCGACGACGAGTGACATTCGCCGGATTGCGCCCAGGCGCGGTCGGTCGGCGCAAGGCTTGACCCTTACCTTCTGGCATGGCACCTGTCCGCGCAAATTTCGAAGAATTCGGACGTGATCTCATGACCACCGCATCCATCCCGGACCATATGAACCCGAAGCGTTCCTTTCAGGCCCTGATCCTGACGCTGCACAACTATTGGGCCGATAAGGGCTGCGCCGTGCTCCAGCCCTACGACATGGAGGTCGGCGCGGGTACCTTCCATCCCGCAACGACGCTGCGCGCGCTCGGTCCGAAGCCCTGGCGCGCCGCTTACGTCCAGCCCTCGCGCCGTCCGACCGATGGCCGCTACGGCGAGAATCCGAACCGGCTGCAGCACTATTACCAGTACCAGGTGCTCCTGAAGCCGAACCCGTCCAATCTGCAGGAGCTCTATCTCGGCTCCCTCGAGGCAATCGGCCTCGATCCGCTCTTGCACGATATCCGTTTCGTCGAGGACGACTGGGAAAGCCCGACGCTTGGCGCCTGGGGACTTGGCTGGGAATGCTGGTGCGACGGCATGGAAGTGTCGCAGTTCACCTATTTCCAGCAGGTCTGCGGCATCGAGTGCTCGCCGGTTTCAGGTGAACTGACCTATGGTCTCGAGCGCTTGGCGATGTACGTCCAGGGCGTCGACAATGTCTACGACCTCAACTTCAATGGCCGTGACGGTGCCGAGAAGATCACCTATGGCGATGTCTTCCTGCAGGCCGAGCAGGAATATTCACGGCACAATTTCGAATATGCCAACACCGCGATGTTGCAACAGCATTTCATCGATGCCGAGAAGGAGTGCCTGGCATTGCTTGCTGCCGGCGCGCCGGGCGACGCCAGCAACAACCGCCTGCACAAATGCGTCTTCCCCGCCTATGATCAATGCATCAAGGCGAGCCACGTCTTCAATCTTCTCGATGCGCGCGGCGTGATTTCGGTCACGGAGCGCCAGAGCTACATCCTGCGCGTGCGCACGCTGGCGAAGGCTTGTGGCGAGGCCTTCCTGCTCACCGATGCCGGCGGCGCGAACAGGGAAGCCGCCTGATCACCAGACCAGCGCGGCCGCTGTGCGCAAGGTAGGACAAGCCCTTCAGCCGACAGCCGCATGCCGGCAGGCAGGGGTGGGCAATCCGGTTCGCTCCCCCCGCCATCGATCCGCCAGATCAGTTTCGTCACCGCATATGTGTCGTTCGACCACTCGCTGGCATAGGTCTGCAGCGCGCGGCGAACACCGCTCAGCCCGTCGGCCGGCGTTGCGCTCGCATGGGCAACGAAGAGAGCCATAAAGGCGATCACGTTGATGGAGGTTGCGAGCGGTTTCATGATCTTGTCTTCGGTTCTGCGGTTGTTCGATGGTTCAACTATCGGCGATTGGCGGGCTCGGCGCCGTTACCGGCGGAACAGCCCAATCGGGCGCATGACGTCACCGGCAGAGCTTGAAGTCTGAGCAGAGTCGAAGGACGGCGGGGGAGCCTTGCCGTTCCTCCGGCTGATGCAGAAAAGCCTTTGAAGTCGGAGCGCGATTGAGGAAAAGTGTGCGCGTTTTCGCCTGCCTCGGCGTCGCGTTAATCGAGTCGGGGCCGGCGGGTCTCAAGGAGGGGTTTCATGATCGGACTGGCAATCGGCGTCGCCGTCGTTCTTTATCTCGTTTTCGTCTACAACGGCCTCGTCAAGGCGCGGCAGGTCGCCGAGGAGGCCTGGTCCGGCATCGACGTGCAGTTGAAGCGCCGTGCCGACCTCATCCCAAATCTCATCGAGACCGTGAAGGGCTACGCGGCGCATGAGAAGTCGACGCTGGAAGAGGTCGTCGCGCTGCGCAACCGGGCGCAGGCCGTGCCGGAGGGCGACGTCGCCGAAAGAGCGGCCGTCGAAGGCGCGCTTTCGCAGGCACTTGGACGTCTCTTCGCGCTTGCCGAAGCCTATCCGGATTTGAAAGCCAACGAGAATTTCGCGGAACTGCAGCGCTCGCTGGAGACGATTGAAGGCGAGATCCAGATGTCGCGGCGCTACTACAACGGTGCCGCCCGCGATCTCAACGTCAAAGTCGAGAGCTTCCCGTCCAATCTGATCGCCAATGTGTTTCGCTTCGCCAAGGCCGGCTATTTCGAGATCACCAACGAGGCCGATCGTGCGGTGCCGTCGGTCAAGTTCTAGTGGCATGTCGCCCAAAAGTGGACAGCGTTTTTGGGGTAGCGACATGCAAGATGCTTCTAATGCATGTCGCCCAAAAGTGGGCAGCGGTTTTGGGGTAACGACATGCAAAATGCAAATGCGCGCGAAAAGGAAATCGCGATGAGGCGGCTGTTCGCGGCGCTTGTGTTTACTTTTTTTGCCTTGGCCGTGCCGGCTGTCGCGGCGGCGGAAGAGTTCATCTCTGCCTACCACTCGGTCATCGACGTCGCCAAGGATGGCACGCTCACGGTCACCGAGACGATCACGGCAAATGTCGAGGGCAACCAAATCCGCCGCGGCATTTATCGGGACTTTCCCCTGACCTTCGTCGACGCGCACGGTCGACGGAGCCGGGTCGATTTCAAGCTTCTCGCCGTCGAGCGGGATGGCGAGGACGAGGAATATCGCACGGAATCGATCAACGGCGGCATCCGCATCTATACCGGCAGCGCCGACGTCTTCCTGCCGCGCGGCGAGCACACCTTTCAGATCACCTACGAGACGAGTCGTCAGATACGCTTCTTCGACGATCACGACGAGCTCTACTGGAACGTGACCGGTACGGAATGGGCCTTTCCGATCGAGGAGGCAACAGCGACCGTGACCCTGCCGGAGGGGGTACAAGCGGAGGCGCTCGACGTCTTCACCGGCGGCTACGGGGCCACCGGCAAAGATGCGCGGGCGGTGGAAGAGGGTGATGAAATCTTCTTCGCGACGACCCGCCGCCTGAGCCCACAGGAAGGTCTCACCATCGCGGTCAAGCTGCCCAAGGGCAGTATCGACCGGCCAACGTCCTCGCAGGAAAATATCTGGTGGCTGCGCGACCATCTGGCGCTTGTCATCGCCGGCATCGGGCTCATCCTCGTGACGCTCTATTACGGCCGCGCCTGGATCCGGGTGGGGCGCGATCCTGCCCGCGGCGTCATGGTACCGCGCTGGGACCCGCCGGAGGGTATTTCGCCCGCGCTCGTCAACTACATCGACAATAAAGGTTTTTCCGGCGAAGGTTGGACGGCGCTTTCGGCAACCCTGCTCAATCTCGCCGTCAAGGGACATGTCGTTCTCGACGACCTGAAGAACGCCATCATCGTCACCGCGACCGGCAAGAGCGGCGACAAACTGCCGACCGGCGAGGCGACGGTGATGAAAGCGGTCGAGGCTGCCGGCGGCAAGCTCACGATCGACCGGGCGAACGGCAAGGAAGTCGCTGCAGCGGGCTCCAGCTTCCGTAGCGCCATGGAGCGCGAGCACCGCGGCAAATATTATCGCGCCAATACCGGCTATGTAATCGGCGGCGTCGCACTTTCGATCGCCGCTCTCGCCGCACTATTCATCTTCGGCGGTCTCAGCGAGGACAGCATTCCATTTGTCATCGTTCCGGTCTTCTTCGCCGTTTTCGCTTCCGTCTTCGCGGTATCCGTCGGCAAGTCGTTCCGGCGCCAATCCAGCCTCATGCGCCGGATCCTTTCGATCGTCGTGCTGGCCTTCATCGGCTTCGTCCTCTTCACGGTTTTCTCAAGCATCCTGGCCGTCCTCGTCTTCTCGGCGGCGGAAGCAGACGATTTGCCGCTGTTCTTCGCGATTGGCGGCGTCGTGCTCGTCAACATGCTCTTCTTCTATCTGATGGGTGCACCGACGCCGCTCGGCACGCGCATGATGGATGGCATCGATGGGCTCCGGCAATACATGACGCTCGCGGAGAAGGACCGGCTGAACATGCAGGGCGCGCCGGAAATGTCGCCGCGGCATTTCGAGACCCTGCTGCCCTATGCCGTCGCGCTCGGTGTCGAGAAGCCCTGGACCGAGATCTTCGAGCGCTGGCTCGTCGCGGCCTCCGCAGGCGCCGCCGCGGCGGCCTACCAGCCGAGCTGGTATCATGGCGACTCCTTCGGCCCCGGCACCTTCACCGATACGATCGGCGGCTTTGCCGAGTCCATGGCCGATACGATTACTTCCTCCTTGCCGCCGCCGCCCAAGAGTTCGTCCTCGGGCTTTTCCTCCGGCGGCGGTTTCTCCGGCGGCGGCGGGGGAGGGGGCGGCGGCGGTGGCTGGTGAAGGACCAATTTCCTCACCGGCCTTGATGACATTTTCGCCAGAGCTTGCTAAGTCCCGCGGCAACCGTACGGAACAGAACAAAGTCTCGAATTCATGCCCGATCTTCTTATCGAACTGCGCTCCGAAGAAATTCCCGCCCGCATGCAGCGTAAGGCGGCCGGCGACCTGAAGAAGCTCGTGACGGACGCGCTGGTCGAGGCCGGCCTCACCTATGAGGGTGCGCGCGAATACTGGACGCCGCGCCGGCTGACGCTCGACATACGCGGCCTCGCCGCACGCTCCGCCGATGTCCGCGAGGAGCGCAAGGGACCGCGCACCGACGCCAACGAAAAGGCGATCGAAGGTTTTCTGCGCGCCGCCGGGCTCGCTTCGATCAGCGAGGCGCATGTCCACAGCGACCCGAAGAAGGGCGATTTCTACGTCGCGCATATCCTGAAAGCCGGCCGGGCGGCCGAAGAGATCGTCGCAGACGTCATGCCGGCGATCATCCGCGACTTCCCTTGGCCGAAATCCATGCGCTCCGGCGCCGCTTCCGCAAGACCGGGCAGCCTGCGCTGGGTGCGGCCCTTGCAGTCGATCGTCTGTACCTTCGGCTCGGAGCACGACGAGACCAAGGTGATCCCGTTCGAAGTCGACGGCATCGTTGCCGGAAACGTGACCTATGGCCATCGCTTCCATGCGCCGGAGGCGATCACCGTGCGCCGCTTTGCCGATTACGCCGAAAAGCTCGAAAAGGCGAAGGTCGTGCTCGACGCGGAACGCCGCAAGGAGATCATCTCCGCCGACGCGCACAACATCGCCTTTGCGAGCGGCCTTGAGCTCGTCGAGGATGAAGGCCTTTTGGAAGAGGTGGCGGGTCTCGTCGAATGGCCGCGGGTGTTGATGGGAAGCTTCGAGGAGAGCTATCTCGAAATCCCTTCAGAAATCATTCGGCTCACGATCAAGACCAACCAGAAATGCTTCGTCACGCGCAAGCCGGGTGCCGAAACGCTGTCGAATAAGTTCATCCTCGTCTCGAATATCGAGGCCAAGGACGGCGGCAAGGAGATCATGCACGGCAACGGCAAGGTCGTCCGCGCCCGCCTCTCTGATGCGGCGCATTTCTGGAAGCGAGATCAGGGTGACCTGCCGGACCTCGACACGCTCAAAGCATCTGCGGAGAAGTTCGAGCTCGACCTCAAGAGGCCGCTTGACCAGCGCATGGCGAAGCTCGACGCGCTGAACGTAACCTTCCATGCCAAGCTAGGCACGCAGGGCGATCGTGTTACCCGCGTCCGCTCGCTGGCCGCAGCACTATCCGAGGTCACCGGCGCCGACGAGGCGCTCGTCGACCGCGCGGCCGTGCTCGCCAAGGCGGATCTGCGCACAGAGGCGGTCGGCGAGTTCCCAGAGCTTCAGGGCATTATGGGACATAAATATGCGGCGCTGCAGGGCGAGAATGCTGCGATCGCCAATGCGATCGAGGACCACTACAAGCCGCAAGGCCCCTCCGACCGCGTGCCGACGGAACCCGTTTCAGTGACGGTGGCGCTCGCCGACAAGCTCGACACACTCGTCGGCTTCTGGGCGATCGACGAAAAGCCGACCGGTTCGAAGGACCCCTATGCGCTGCGCCGTGCGGCGCTCGGCGTGATCCGCCTCATTCTGGAGGGCAGGGCGCGGCTGCCGCTCCTGCCCTTCTTCGATGTCGCGCTTGCCGGCCTCAGGGCACAGCGACTGGATGTGGCGACGGACATTTCCGCCGACCTTCTCGCTTTCTTCCATGACCGTCTCAAGGTGTATCTGCGCGATCTCGGCGCTCGCTACGATCTGATCGATGCAGTTTTGACGCCCGAAGCCGACGATCTGTTGATGATTGCGCGCCGCGTCGAAGCTCTCACGGCTTTCATCACGGCGGAGGAGGGCAAGAACCTGCTCGCCGGTACCAAGCGCGCAACGCAAATCCTCGCGGCGGAAGAGAAAAAGGGCACCGAGGTCGCCGCCGCCGTGGACGAGAAGCTCTTCCGGCTCGATGCCGAGCGGACCCTCCATGCCTCGATCAAGCTCGCCTCCGGCGACGCGCGGGAAGCGATCGTCAAGGAGGACTTCCGCTCCGCCATGGAGGCACTTTCCAAATTGCGGGAACCGGTGGACGTGTTCTTCAATGACGTGCTCGTCAACGACGAGGACGCGGCGATCCGTGCCAACCGCCTGGCGCTCTTGGGTCTTATCCGGACGGCAACCGGCGAGGTTGCGGATTTCTCGAAGATCGCGGGATAAACAGCATCGTCGTTTCATGCGGCCCAGTCGACAACTGGCGGGGTCCATCCTATCTCTGGACGATGACGAGCGACAATCCAAGCGCGGGCGCGGGTGTTATCGAGCCTCGGGACTTCAAACGGAATGGCGATTGGATTGCCGTCGCCGACGATGCGATCCCGTTCGAGCGCATAGAGGCTTTTTTCGCCGGGCGCGCCTACGAGCCGCACCGGCACGACACCTATGCCATCGGCCAGACGCTCAACGGCGTTCAGAGTTTCCGCTATCGCGGCGCCGAGCGCGCGAGCCTTCCGGGCAGGACGATGGTGCTGCATCCCGATGAAGTGCATGACGGCCAGTCCGGCAGCGAGGACGGCTTTCGCTATCGCATGATCTATATCGAGCCGGCGGCGATACAGAGCGTGCTCGGCGGCCGACCGCTGCCCTTCATCAAGGGCGGCATCTCGTCCGACCCGCGCCTTTTTGCGGCGGTCCACGCGCTGCTGCCGGCAACGGACGCCCGGATCGAGACCCTGGAGTTCGAGGACGGCCTCTTCGAGCTCGCGCACGCGCTCGAAGCCGCCGGGGGCGGGCCGGCAAGGACCGTCGGGGCGCTCGACTATCGCGCTGCCGAGCGGGTGCGCGCCCACCTGCACGACTTGCCCGAGGGCACCGTGACGCTGGAAACGCTCGAGGCGATCGGTGGTCGCAATCGCTGGGGCTTGAGCCGCGATTTCCGCCGCTTGTTCGGCACGAGCCCCTATCGCTATCTGGTACAGCGACGCCTGGCGGCGGTGAAGACCGATCTGCTAAGAGGCGTCTCGCCTGCGGAGGCTGCACTCGATGCCGGTTTCGCCGATCAGGCACATATGAGTCGCCACTTCAAGAAGGCCTTCGGCGTCTCGCCCGGGCGATGGCTGCGCATGGCGGAGCAGGCTGTCTGAGCGTTCCAGCCGACCCGTTTCGCACGATCGTTCAAGATCTAGCTTCGATGCCGCGTTAACCTCGTCCAAAACGGCTGAAGGAGACGGCGATGGATGCGTCCAAGCGGAGCTATGCTCCCATTAATTTTGCTCAGAAACTGGCGCAGTTTTACGATCAGTGGCAGCCGCGCGTGATCGCCGAGCTCAACGAGTACCAGTTCAAGATCGTCCGAATCGAAGGCGATTTCATCTGGCACGATCATCCGGAGACCGACGAGGCCTTCATCGTGCTGGAGGGCTCGCTTCGGATCGACTTTCGCGATGGCTCCGTGACGCTCGGGCCGGGCGAAATGTACGTCGTTCCGAAAGGCGTCGAACACAAGCCCTACGCGGCAGGCGAGGTTAAGATGCTGCTCATTGAACCGCGCGGGACCTTGAATACCGGTCATGCGGGCGGCGAGCGCACCGCCCGGAACGACATCTGGATCTGACGAGATCAGCCATGGCCGGCGACCTCGCGCTTCTTGTTCTCGCTGCTTTGCCGCTGATGGGTAGCCCCGGACCTGCAACGCTCAGCCTTGCCGGCATCGGTGCCGCCCACGGAGTGACGCGCAGCCTGCGCTACGCGGCGGGAGTCAACATCGGTACAATCGCCGTGGTTCTGTTAATTGCCACTGGCGTCACCGCCGTGCTTCTCGGCGTGCCAGGCATCCAGACGGCGGCGACGGTGCTCGGCGGCGCCTATATGCTCTATCTGGCGTGGCACATCGCCACCGCGCCGCCGCTCGTTGGCGATGATCCGGCATCGCACGCTCCCTCCTTTGCCGGCGGCTTTGTGCTGGCGATCGCCAATCCGAAGGCCTATGCGGCGATCGGCGCCGTCTATGCCGGCAGCATGGTCGAGACCGAGGACGACGCTCGCATCGCGCTTGCAAAGGTTCTCGTGCTCTCACTCCTGGCGGTCGCCGTGAATACGACTTGGCTTGCCTTCGGGGCCTCGATCGCCGCCGTCCTGCGCAATCCGGCGAAAGCGCGCGTCGCCAATCTCCTTTTCGCCGGCCTTCTGCTCGCGTCTGTCGCTTTCGGGGCTCTGGGCTGAGCTCGCCCATTGAAGAGGATCGGCACCGCAGCTATGGGATATTATGGCTTCCAGAATCCTTGTCAGCGCCTGTCTGATGGGCCATGCGGTGCGCTATGACGGCGCAGCGAAACCGCTGCTTCACCCGGCAATCGCTCGCTGGCGGCAAGAGGGCAGGCTCGTCACCATCTGTCCGGAGATGTCGGCAGGCATGCCGGTTCCGCGCCCGCCGGCGGAGATTGCGGCCGGCAGAACGGGCGCCGACGTGCTTGCCGGGAAGGCGCGTGTCCTGGAGAAAACGGGTGGCGACGTGACGATCGAATTTCGCCGTGCCGCCGAGAATGCCCTCGCGCTCGCACGCGCTGCTGATCGATGGCAGCCCATCCTGCGGTTCCGGTTTCATCTATGATGATAGCTTTAGCGGCGAGCGCTTCGCAGGCGAGGGCGTGACGGCCGCACTGCTCAGCGCGAACGGCATCGAAGTCTATTCCGATCGGCAAATAGAGGCTTTGATCGCGCGGCTCGAGGATAGCGGTTCCCGATAAAAGATTACGCCCCTGCTTCTCTCAGGGGCGCAACCTTTCGCCATTGCAGCGAATTGCCCGTCAGCCTTGAACGTCGACTGACCGGGGCAGGGAACCTTATTAATATGGGCTCAATCTAGGCGAAGATTGAAACCCGACGGATCAAATTTGCGTGAACCGCCCGCCAGAGACGCTGCGACGGGTTCGGCATGAGAGAGCGTCGTGACGGCGGCGGTCTTTGCCGCATGGTCGACGCCCACTGGCGTGCCCGGGCCGTCTGCCGCCGCATCGGCCATCATGAGTCCTGCGGCCTTCATCGCCGCAGCCCGGATCGCCTCCTCCGATGCCTTGTTGACGAAGACGACCGGCGAGCCGCCGAGCCAGGCCTCGGTGCGTACGGACTTCACTTCGCCGTCGATTTCCTTGAGCTCGACCCGATCGGTCCCCGGCACCAGATCCGGGACGACATAGGAGGGCTTTTTCTTCGGCTGCAGGGGCGGGCAGGTGCCACAGGAGATCGTCGCAACGCTGGAATTGACAGCCTCGCCGGAGACCATCTCCTCGATCGAAGAGGCGGCCGCCGGGCCGGCGGCATGTAAGAGAGCGGCGGTGATCAGCAGAGAACGCATCTGTTTCCCCTCGAATTTGTCGAGGGTGAGAATAGGCACTTTCCCTTACCGCCCGGTCAGGAGAATTGGTAAAAATTGAATGATGCGGGTGTTTATCGGCGACTTGAGCGCTCAGGCCCTTTCGCGCGCGACCGCGCGCCAGCCGATGTCGTTGCGGTAGAAGCCGTTCTGCCAGACGACGCCACGCAGTGCGGCGTATGCCGCGTCCTTTGCGTCGCTGACGGTCTTTCCCATGGCGGTGACGTTCAGCACACGGCCGCCGGAGGCGACCAGCTTGCCGTCCTTGATTGCCGTGCCGGCATGGAACACTTTGGTGGTGGCGGCGCATGCGGCAGGCAGCGTCTCGATCGGCGTGTTCTTCTCATAGGTGCCCGGATAGCCGCGCGAGGCCATCACCACCGTCAGCGCCACTTCGTCGTGCCATTCGGCTGTCATGCCTGCGAGTGTGCCCGTGGCCGCCGCATAGAGCAGCGGCAAGAAGTCGCTCTTCATCCGCATCATCAGGACCTGGCATTCCGGGTCGCCGAAACGGACATTGTACTCGATGAGTTCCGGTCCTTTTTCCGTGATCATCAGGCCGGCGAAGAACACGCCGGTGAAGGGGTGGCCACTGTCGGCCATGCCGCGTACTGTCGGCTCGATGATCTCCTTCATCGTGCGCTCGACCATTTCCGCCGTCATCACCGGCGCCGGTGAATAGGCGCCCATGCCGCCGGTATTCGGCCCCGTGTCGCCATTGCCGACACGTTTATGATCCTGCGCCGAGGCGAGCGGCAGCACGGTCTTGCCGTCGCAGAGGCAGAAGAAGCTTGCCTCCTCGCCATCCAGATAGGCTTCGACGACAACTTCCGCGCCGGCTGCGCCGAAAGCGCCGGCGAAGCACTCGTCGACTGCGGCAAGCGCCTCGTCGAGCGTCATCGCGACGGTCACGCCCTTACCGGCGGCAAGCCCGTCCGCCTTGATGACGATCGGCGCGCCCTGCTCGCGGACATAGGCCTTGGCGGCTTCAGCATCGGTGAAGCGCCTGTAGGCGCCGGTCGGAATGTCGTATTTGGCGCAGAGATCCTTGGTGAAGCCTTTCGAGCCTTCGAGTCGGGCTGCCGCTGCCGAAGGTCCAAAGACCGGAATGCCCGCGGCGCGCAGCTCGTCCGCGAGACCCGCGACCAGCGGCCCCTCCGGACCGACGACGACGAAGTCGATCGCTTGCTCGCGGCAGAAACCAACGACGGCTTCGTGATTTTCAGTATCGAGCGCGACGATCGTCGCCTCTTCGGCTATGCCCGGATTGCCGGGTGCGGCATAGAGCGCGGTCAGCTTCGGCGACTGCGCGATCTTCCATGCAAGTGCATGCTCGCGTCCGCCCGATCCGATCAGAAGAACCTTCATCGCCACCCCCGCCATCAGGAATTGTTGCGCTGCGGTTAGGCGGCAGGGGGGAGAAGGTCAAGGAAAAAGCGGGCGAGGGCGGCAAATTTCCTGCGCGCCGGCCGCAGGTGGTCAGACCTGACGTGCAATCGCTGGCCGGGCGATGACGTCCTCGTTCGAGCTCTCGAAGGGGCGCATGGTTCGGCCGAGCGCCCAGATCGCGAGGTCCTCGAGCGAAAGCGGCTTGCTGATCAGGTATCCCTGGAAGCGGTCGCAGCCAGCCGCCGTCAGCATCGCGAGCTTCTCCGGGGTATCGACGCCTTCACCGACGACCGCCATATCCTTCGCATGGCAGAGTGCGACGACCGCCCTGAGAACCGGAAGGGATTGCGAGGCGGTCAGGTTCGATACGAGCACCCGGTCGAGCTTGATCGTGTCAGCGGGGTAGTCGATGATCTGTTCGACGGAAGTATAGCCCGCTCCGAAGTCGTCGATCGACAGGCGGAAGCCCTTCCGCCGCAACTCCTCGATATTCCGGCGCAATTGGTCGCCGACCTTCACCGCGAAGGTTTCCGTGAGTTCGATGTCGATCGATCGCGGATCGAGCCCGTGTCGTGCCAGGCAATCGGAAAAATAGTCGCTGATCGACCGCGAATGCAGCTCGGCCGAAGAGATGTTGATTGCAAGCACCGTGTCCCGTCCGAAGAGGGCTTTCAAGTGGTGGCAATCGGACATCGCCTTATCGATGACCCACCAGTCGATCTTGGTGAAGAGCCCGGAGCTCTCCGCGATCGGAACGAATTCGTCCGGCGTCACATGGCCGAGAACGGGCGAGTGCCAACGCAACAGCGCTTCGCAGCCTGTGACCTCGCCGCGCGCGTTGACGATTGGCATATAAACCAGGCGAAACTGCTCGTCGGGATCGAGCGAGCGCAGTTCCTCCTGAATCTGCCTCTGCCGGGTGCGCTTGTCGTTGAGCGCGCGCGAGAAGCGAGCGGAGCGGTTCTTACCGGCGCTTTTCGCCTGATACATGGCCGCGTCGGCATTCGAGATCAGTTCCGCGACTGTGCTCGCATCCTCCGGGCAAACGGCGACGCCGATGCTTGCCGTCACCGGATAGCGCTTGCCGGAGAGCTCGAAGCCGCCGGAAAAGAGGGCGAGGATCGCGGCACATAACTCCTGCACGGTGCCGTCGCCCGCTTTCGACCGCACGAGCACCGCAAACTCGTCGCCCGAAAGGCGCGCCAAAATGGCCGGCTGATGCCCTTGCTTTCGGGTGATCGCTTCGACGTCATGCGCGATCCGGGCTGCGAGCGCTTTCAAGAGCTCGTCGCCCACATCGTGACCATGCTTGTCGTTGACGAATTTGAAGTTATCGATGTCGATGAACAACAGGCTGCACTTTTCGCCGGATGCAATAGCCTCTTGGACTGCGCCCGCCGCAAGCATGTTGAAGTGCGCGCGGTTGCTGATGCCCGTCAACGCATCGGTCCAGGAACTCCGCTGCAGAAGCTGGAGGGACTGAACGGACTGACGATGCAGTTCGCCGATATTTCGGGTCAGACGGCCGATTTCTCCCGCCTCGTGCACCTCGGCGATTTCCTCGCGCGCGCCTGCCATGACCGCCATGACATTGGCGTCGAGTGTCGCAATCGGCCCGGTAATGAAGCGGCGGATGAGTACGATGAGGAGCCAGATGGAGAAGAGACTCATGGCGACGGCGCCGAGCGCCAGCAGCACTTTCTGACGCAGCATCAATGCATCGAAATGCGCGTCCGAAGCAGTCAGCGTCGCATGAAACGAGGGGCCGAGCGGCACGCTCGCCGAAAGATCGTCGGTAGCGGCAAGCGGCCAAGGTTGAAGGATGACGTCGGCGCCATATTCCCTCTCGAGAGCGGCCCGCAATCTGAGGAAACGGTCGGGCTGCAGCGCCACCTGCATCAGAAGAGCGTTCGCCTTGTTGCTGGGTGCCGGCCGGCCAAAGGTGATCGGATCGACGAATTGGGAATAGACTATCCTCGGCCGGTCGCTGGCGTCGCCGATATAGGTCCAGTCGCCGAGTCTTGAGCCGCTGATCAGTTGCCGCGCGAGATCGAGCTGCGCTCGATCGATTTCGGCAAAAGGATCCCAGCTGTTTTCGAAGTAGTACTCGGCTTCCAGTTTCGCGTCGAGAATGGCGAAGGAGACGAAGCCGGCAGGATCGTCCGACAGCGACTTCACGCTTTCCTGCAGTCGCACGCCGAGCGCGTTGGCGCGGTATTTCTTGTCCGTTTCGGAGACGTATTGGCGCAGCGCATTACCGTTCAACAGCGCATTGAGGAAGCTTTTGCTGCGCCGGACCTCGTTCTGAAAGACGGCGGCAGCATGCTCGACCCGTTGTGAAAGCTTGGCGTGCTCCAGTGCGCGGATCGACCGACTCTGTGCGACGTGGACCGAGAGGGCTGCAAGAAGATAGCCCGCCAACACGACCGGAAAGATAAGGATGAGCGCACGCTTGCCGAGGGTCACTGGAAATTCGCCAACGTGTTGATGATGCGACGGCGGGCCTGTATCGACTGGATGGACAGTTCTCGCTGATGCTGGTTTTTCGCCATGATTTCGGGGGGCGGATAGATTTCCGGATCGGAGCGCATCTCCTCGGGAAGGAGCTTGAGCGCCGCGCTGCTTGGGGTCGGCATGTTCAGGGCGAGCGCATTGGCGGCGGCCGCCTCCGGCGAGCCGATGAAATTCAGGAACTCAAGTGCCCGCTGCTTGTGGGGCGAATGCGCAACGACGGAAAAGCAGTCGAGCCACGACAAAGTGCCTTCCTTCGGGACCGAATAGCGCCACAGCCCTGCCTTGCCGACCTTGCTGTTGAGTACGTGCTGGTCGCCGCTGTAGCCTAGCGCCAAATGGATGTCCTTGCCCTTCGCCGGATCCTGGATCGAGGTGACGACATAGTCATAGGTCAGCACGGACGGTGCCTGCGCCCTCAAGAGCTCAAAGGCAGCCTTCAGGGTTGCCGTGTCGTCGGTATTGATGGAAGCGCCGAGCAGCAGCAAGGGGGGCACGAACATCTCGCTGTGGTCGTCGAACATTGCGACGTGTTTTTTGAGCGCCGCTGCCGGGCGCATCATGTCCTGCCAGGATGTCGGCGGGCGCGTGATGACATCAGAGCGATAGAGGATGCCAACAGTGCCCCAGAAGTAGGGAAGGCCGGATTCGGCGCAGCGTTTGCGCCATTCTGGCGCATAGTCCGTGAGCGCAGGAAGGTTGGCATCGGAGACCGGCTCGATAACGCCTTTTCGACCGAAAAGCCGCGCCCCGTTCTCGTCGACGATGACGAGATCGATATTGCTGCCGGGGTCGGCAAGAATCTCGTCGCGCGCGTCGTCGCTGTCGAAATTGATCTGCCGAATAGAAACGCCCGTCTTTTGCGTCCAGCGGTCGACGACGCCCTGGTCGATATAGTCTTCCCAGATGAGCAGATTGAGCGTTTCGGCGCGACTCGCGGACGCGCAAAGCAGTGTTGCCAGAAAGACGGAAACAACCCCGTGCGCCTTCATTCTCTGCCCCCGCTCACCTCTGACCGAAGCTATCCGGCAATAATTGAGGAATGCTTACAGCAGGCACTAATATTGCGGCGGACGAGATGCGGCAGGCACCGTTATCGCGCCGGCAGCTTCGGCAGGAAAACGGTGAAGAGCCCGAGGAGCGGCAGGTAGGAGCAAAGCTTGTAGACGAATTCGATCCCCTGCCGATCGGCGAAGATGCCGAGCACGGCGGCGCCCATGCCGCCGAAGCCGAAGGCGAAACCGAAGAAGACGCCGGCAATGAGCCCCACGCGGCCCGGAACGAGCTCCTGCGCGAAGACGACGATAGCTGAGAAGGCAGACGAGAAGATGAAGCCGATGAAGATGCTGAGCACGCCCGTCCAGAACAGGTTCGCATAGGGAAGGAGCAAAGCGAACGGAACGACGCCGAGGATCGAAAGCCAGATGACGAACCGGGCGCCGTAACGGTCGCCGATCGGACCGCCGAGGAATGTGCCCGCGGCCGCTGAACCAAGAAACAGGAACAGCATCAGCTGTGCATGCTGCACGCTCGTGCCGAACTTTTCGATGACGAAGAAGGTGAAGTAGCTCGAAATGCTGGCGAGATAGACGTTCTTCGTTGCCGTCAGCAGCACGAGGATGGCGATCGTCCAGAGGACCCGGGCCTTCGGCAGCGGCAAAGCGCGGCTCGGCACGGGCCGGCTCATGGACGAGCGGCGATGCCGCACATACCAGGTGCTCACCCAGGACAGCACGAAGAAGCCGATGATCGCGACGATCGAGAACCACCCGAGGCTGCCCTGGCCGAGGGGGATGACGATGAAGGCAGCGAGCAGCGGCCCCATCGCGCTGCCGGCATTGCCGCCGACCTGGAACAGCGACTGCGCCAGACCGTGGCGCCCGCCCGAGGCAAGGCGGGCGACGCGCGAGGATTCGGGGTGGAAGATGGCCGACCCGACGCCGATCAGGCTCGCCGCAACGAGAAGCATCCAGAAATGATCGGCGTTGGCGAGAAGGAGGAGGCCCAGGCAGGTCGAAAGCATGGCGACAGGCAGCGAATAGGGCAGCGCCCAGCGATCCGTAACGATGCCGACGGCCGGCTGCAGCATCGAGGCTGTCACCTGAAAGGTGAAGGTCAACAGGCCGATCTGGACGAAGTCGAGCGCGTAGTTCGCCTTGAGCAACGGATAGAGTGCGGTCAGCAGCGACTGCATGATGTCGTTCAGCATGTGGCAGAAGCTGACGGCAAGAATGACGGAGAAGGCTGTCTTTTCCGGGCTGATGCTGCCTGTCGAGGTGACCGATGCCATGGGATGTTCCTTCGGGCGGCTCGCTGCCGGAGCCCGTTTCCGCCTTTGTCTAGCCGGCTTGTGCTTGGCCTGCTTTTGTGATTTGGTCGATTTCTTTCGTAAGTGGGCCAAATGGCGAAATCGAACCGAAACAACCTGCCAAACTTGCTGGATGCGGACCATTTCCGGAGTCTGGAATGGATCGAAAAGGCGAACGCGCCCGTTCTGGCGATCGGAAAGGATTACGGCAGCGGGCTGATCGTACCTCTCCACAGCCACAGCCGGACGCAACTCTGGTGGGCGCGCTCGGGCGTCGTGCTCGTATATACGCCGGGCGGACGGTGGATGATTCCGCCCGGCCATGCCCTCCTCATCCCGGCCGGGATGGAGCATTCGGCCGAGATGGTCAGCGACGTGCGCATGCATTCGATCTATATCGCGCCAGTGGTGGAGAACCGAGCACAGCGGCCGCTGGTCCTCGAGATCAGTCCGCTTGTCGGAAGCCTCATCGACGAACTGGTCCGAGTGGAGAACGAGGTATCGTCGGAACGGCGGGAGCACCTGATCAAGGATCTGCTGCTCGAGGAAATTCCACGCCTCGCCGAGCGGCCGCTTGGCCTGCCGTTTCCGCGGGACCGCAGGCTCGCCACGCTCTGTCGGCAATTCCTGGAAGCGCCTTCGGCAAGCGCGAATATCGACGACTGGGCTGCGCGCATGGGCATCAGCCGGCGCTCCTTCACACGGCTCTTTAGACAGGAGACGGGCGTCAGCTTCGGCACCTGGCGGCAGCAGGCCTGCATCTTCGCCTCGCTGCCGCGCATCGCCGATGGCGAGCCAATCACCACCGTGGCGCTCGACGCCGGCTACGACAATGTCGCAGCCTTCACCACCATGTTCCGCCGCATGCTCGGCGCACCGCCGAGCCTTTACCTCGGCAGCCGGCAGGCCTGACCGGCTAAGCCGGCATGGCAAAACGAAGGCTGGGCTGGTGATTGCGGACGCTTGACCGCCCGGGTTTGCGGGGCCAAACAGGAGCCATGAACACTTCATCCGCCGATTCCGGGCGCGTGCACGATGCGCCGTCCAACAACTGGGTCTACCGCGTGCTGCCGCGCGCGCTCTGGCCCTATGCGCAGCTCGCCCGCTGGGACCGGCCGATCGGTTGGCAATTGCTGATGTGGCCCTGCCTCTGGTCTGCCGCGCTGGCGGCGGGAGCGGCAAGAGAGCTCGGCAGCTTCTCGGCCGGCCGCTTCCTCTTCCATGTCTTTCTCTTCATTGTCGGGGCGATCGCCATGCGGGGTGCCGGCTGCACCTACAACGACATCATCGACCACGACATCGATATGGAAGTGGCGCGCACCCGTTCGCGGCCTCTGCCTTCCGGTCGCGTCACGCGCTTCGAAGCCAAGGCGTTCATGGTGCTGCAGGCGCTCGCAGGCCTCATCGTTCTGTTGCAGTTCAACAGCTTCACGATTCTCCTCGGCATTCTGTCGCTGGCGTTTGTGGCCGTTTATCCCTTCGCCAAGCGCTTCACCGATTGGCCGCAATTCTTCCTCGGCCTCGCCTTCTCCTGGGGCGCAATCATGGGCTGGTCGGCGGAATTCGGCACGCTGTCGGTTGCGGCGATCATCCTTTACGCTGCAGCCATCGCCTGGACTATCGGCTACGACACCATCTATGCCTATCAGGACCGGGAAGACGACGAACTGATCGGCGTCCGCTCGACGGCGCGCCGCTTCGGCGACAATCCGCGGCCCTGGCTGATCGGACTTTACGGGATCGCCGTGCTCCTGATGTTTTTCGCCTTTCTCGCGGCGGGTGCCGGGTTCTTTGCCTATGCCGGACTGGTCGTGGCGGCGGCGACGCTCGCCTATCAGATCCTGGTACTGAACATCCACGATCCGCTGCAATGCCTTGCGCTGTTCAAATTCAACGGCGTCGTCGGGCTGATCGTGTTCTCGGGACTTGTCCTGGCGCTTCTCGTGCGCCTCATATGAAAAATCCCCCGGAGCTCCGGAGGATCGTTGCAACGTTTCGACGTCTCGTGTGGGCGCCATTCAGGCGCACACCGAATGAGGCCTATGCCCAACTCATCTCGGCATCCGCCTTGCGCCGTCTGGCAGCAATCCGCGTGCCAAAGAGCGCCCGGATGGCGACGAGGGTGGCGAGCAGGTGCTTGCGCATCTTGTGTCTCCTTCATACGTGTCCTTGGCTATGGACCGCTTATGGCATGAAGAAGGCGGTACGTTTGTTTCCGCGGTAACACTTCCTTGCGACGGAAAAGCTCTCTTGATCGCAGCAGGTGCGGCTAGCGTGAAAAGCCGGCCCTTCGGCCGGCTGATCAGTGAGTTGAAGCGCGGAATGCTGCAGTCAGCGCCGGGCGATGATCTCGCGGCCGTCGATTTTCATATGCACGCCGAGATGGCCGGTCGAGCGGCGCACCAGGAAGCGCGGACGGCGCTCGGCAAAGAAGGAGTGACGGCGACGCGGCTTCACCGGCGCGGTGCGGATGTCGCCGAGATGTTCCTCGAGCGGCCGCGCGACCCCGTCCGCCTCCACCATCAGCATCGGGACGCGGTAGGCTTCCGCCCAGGCGCGCCAGTCGGCCGCGATATCGGAAAGATCATGCGCGACGAGCAGCGGGATGCAGAGATCCGGATCGTCGTGATGAAGTTCGAGCGTCACTGTAACCTCCCCGTCGCCATGGTCGATCGCCCGCGCCGCCACGCCCTTGAAAGCTCGCGCCGGCAGAGCGATCGAAAGCGGCAGGCCGCTGGATGGTAGCACCTTGCGCAGAACAGCGCCACGCTCGTCAAGGCTGACGCTGACATTCCCCGTCTGGCCGCGCAGGACGTAACTTGCTTGCTGCGGAAAACGCTTCGGGTCAAGCCTGAGCGTGTTTCCAGCCCAAGCCGGTTGAGAGAGTGTATTGCGCATTTCAATCGCCCTTGTTTTCCTTGAGAGCCGTTGCCGGCCTTCCTGCCGAGACTTTTCGTCCTCTATGGGCGGGAAGATAGGCGGCCGCTCTTCCGGGCGACTTAAAATTCGCGGTTAAAAAAACTTTGCCTTGTCCGATGGTTAGCAAAAGCCGACGCGGCAAGGTTTCTCTTTCGTCAACGAAAACACGGGCATTTTCTGCACTCGTCCGACGGCCGGTGAAAAGCCACGCACAAGCGTTCTGCGTGATCATCGGAACTATCGGAGTGGTTGTGGGGACGTCGGGTGCCGGCGATCCCCCATCCTTGTTGGCGGGTGGCGCATGGTTTCGACTTATCTCGACTATAATCTCATCGCACGAGACATGAAGGTGAGCCTGAAACGCGTGTCGGATCAGACGATCGTTGCCCGCGACACGCAATATTACCGGGAGAACATTGGCAATGTGACCTCGGTCGATGAGTTTCTCGCCGACTATCGCCTCTATTCTTACGCGATGAAGGCTTACGGCCTGAGCGACATGATCGAATCCGTCGCCTTCATGCGAAAGGTGCTGGAAAGCGACCTCTCCGACGACAACAGCTTTGCCAACAAGCTGACGGACGACCGCTACCGTGAATTCGCGATGGCGTTCAGCTTCAGCGGCGGAACGGCGGTTTCCCAGACGGAGGCGCAACTCGACGAGTTGATCGGCCTCTATAACACCGGCATCCTCAACATCGGCGAAACGCAGAAGGAGGAGACGCGCTACTACAACATCGTCATCGATAAGATCACCAGCGTCGATCAACTCCTGAACGACGATCGGCTGAGGTCCTATGTCTTCACCGCCTACGGTATCGACGAGAATACCTATTCCCGCCAGACGATCCGCAGCATTCTCTCCAGCAATTCCGACGATCCGGACAGCTACGAGAATACAGTGCTAGAACCCAGACTCTCCGAACTCGAGACTGCCAAGGCCGAAGCGCAGGCACGGCTGAAGGAACCGGATGTGACGGCAGCGGAGAGGCTGGAGCTCGAGGCGAAAATCGCCACCTATAACAAGTCCATTGCGGCCACTAACAACTACCTGGCGATGGCGGCGGCATTCGACTTCGACGCCGCTGGTACGGTGGCCGCAGGTGCTGCGCAGACAGCCGGAAACAAAGAGGCGACGAACGAGCTCTATGTTTACAGCAGTCCGCGCGTGACGCCGCAGACAGCACTCCTGAATAAGGCCTATTTCGAAGAGAAGATCGCAAGCATTACGACGGTCGATCAGCTTGTGGCCGACACGCGCCTTTATGATTACGTCAGGACGGCCTTCGATCTTAACCAGGTCACGATCGTGCCGGCCACAATCAAGAACATCCTGACGAGCGATCCGGATGATCCGAACAGCTACATAAACACGATCGGCAAGGGCAACGAGAACTACAAGGCGCTGGCCAGAGCCTTCAATTTCCAGGCGGATGGGACGCTCGCCTCCGGCGATGCTGCGCAGACGGCAGAACAGACGACGCTCACCTCCAATCGCTACATGACGCGCTACAACGACAAGGACGACGAGGCGGACGAAAAGGCGATCAGCGCCTACAAGACGGCCGTCGCGCGCATGACATCCCTTGACGACTTCATCGACACGGCCAAGATCTATGATTTCGCGCTGACGGCCGTCGGCCTCGATCCCGACACCGAAAGCGCGCGGACGATCAAGCGGGTACTGACCAGCGACCTCGCCGATCCGGAAAGTTTCGTCTATACGCTGAAGGACGAGCGGTACCTGACGCTTGCCAAGCTGTTCAACTTTACGACGACGGGCGAAGTCGGCGTTCCCGCGCTGGCCCAATCCGAGACGCAGATCCAGGAAACGGCGAAGACCTACATCGTCAACAAGTCCCGTTTCGGGTCGGAGGACGACAAGGCAGCGGCAAAGGAGGAGGGCGAGTATTATACGGCCGAGATCGCCAAGATTTCCGCGCTCGACGAATTTCTTGCCGATTCCCGTCTCGTCAGCTTCGCGCTCGAGGCGAACGGCATCGATCCGGAGAGCGTAACCGTCGATTTGATCCGTGACATCTTCACCTCCAATCTCGACGATCCCGAAAGCGTGATCAACCAGCAGGAGAATTCCGCCGCTTTCGTCGCGCTGGTGACTTCCTTCAATTTCGACAGCGAAGGAAACCTGTTGCGCGAGGCCAAGGACGTCATCATCACGCGCCAGGGGCTTTACGAGACGCTCGACCGATATCTGCACCAGACGTTGGAAGAACAGGCAGGCGAGAACAATCAAGGGGTCCGCCTCGCGCTCTACTTCGAACGCATGGCAGGCTCGCTCGTCGACGCCTACGACCTTCTCGCCGACGATGCGCTCGCCGAGGTGTTCCGCACGATCTTCAGCCTGCCCGACGAGTTCAGTTCCATGGACATCGATCAGCAGGCAAAGATCGTCGAAAAGAACCTCGATCTCGAGAAGCTCAGCGACCCGGACGAGCTGAAGAAGCTGCTTGCGCGCTTTACCGTGCTCTACGACCTGGAAAACAACATGGGCGTCGACCCGATCGTGTCGGTGCTTGCCGGGGGGGGCGGCAGCATCGGCATCAGCGCCGATACGCTCATGCAATTGTCGCAGCTCCGGATAGGTGGCTAAAAATTGTTGCCCACGAGAGATTGGGCGCGGCCGAGTGTTTCAGCTGATTACAACTGAGCCTCGATAGCCGCCTTGTCTATGATCGACCATACCTGCTCGATCTTGTCTGCTCCAAACCGATAGAACACGTTCTCCGTGAACGACACTTTCCTCCCGTTGACGGGGAGACCGAGGAAGGTGCCTGTGGGCGTGCAGTCGAAGCGCAGCCTGCTTGCGACATGCGGCGGGTCGGAAACGAGCAGTTCGATGTCGAAGAACAAGTCTGGAATTTCGAAGAAGTCCCGTTCCAGCATTTCTCGGTAGCCGGACAGGCCGATGCGCTTGCCGTTGTGAACCACGTTCTGCTGAACGAACTGACCAAGCATTGGCCAATCCCGTCTGTTGAGGCAGGCGATGTAGCTTCGGTACAGCGTAGAAAGATGCTGTTTCGTCACTGCAATGGGTCCATCTCTGGTGCGTTCGGATCGCGGCAGCCCGCCCTCGCTGAGGCTGTTTGTCAACGAGTACCAGTCTAGCACGTCGATGTTTCCCAGACGCGGCGGACAATCGGCATGACCGAAAGTAGGGGGTGTTCTGAGCGAAAGTAGGGAGGTCGCGGCCTGGCGATTGGCGCTATGCGGTGAGGCACACGTGCCGAGGATCACGTGGCCATCGACAGTCGGAGTGGGAGGAGCGGAATGCCACACGGCTTCTCACCCCGCCTGTCCAGTCATCGCGGGAGGAAAACGTGACACGCCTGTTGCTGCTGGCGCCCTATATCGGGCTGCTATGGGTCCCCTTCTATAACTTCGAGGAGCCGCAACTCTTCGGCTTCCCCTTCTTCTACTGGTACCAGCTCGCCTGGGTGCCGCTGACGTCCTTGCTCACCTATTTCGTCTACAGGAGCGTGCGTCATGACGGCTAATATCGACATGTCGGCGCTTGCCGTCTTTATCTTCTTCTTCGTGCTCGTCACGGCCATGGGCTTCTTCGCCTCGCGCTGGCGCCGGGCGGAATCGCTCGATCACCTGGACGAATGGGGCCTCGGCGGCCGCAAGTTCGGAACCTGGATCACCTGGTTTCTGGTCGGCGGCGACTTCTATACCGCCTATACGGTCATCGCGGTGCCGGCGCTCGTCTATGCGATCGGCGCTTACGGCTTCTTCGCGCTGCCCTATACGATTATCGTCTATCCGCTGGTCTTCGCCGTCATGCCGCTGCTCTGGAAAGCGGCGAAGGAGCGTGGCTACGTCACCGCCGGTGATGTTGTCCGCGGCACCTACGGCTCGCGCGCGCTCGAGCTTGCGGTCGCCTCGACCGGTGTGATCGCCACCATGCCCTATATCGCCCTCCAGCTCATCGGCATGGAAGTGGCGATCAAGGCGCTGGGCTTGACCGGCGAGATGCCGATCATTCTCGCCTTCCTGGTGCTGGCACTCTACACCTATTCGTCCGGTCTCAGGGCGCCGGCGCTGATCGCCTTCGTCAAGGACATCATGATCTATATCGTGGTGTTGGCGGCGATCATCGTCGTCCCCTCCAAACTCGGCGGCTACGGCGCGGTCTTTTCGGCAGCGGATGCGGCGTTCGAGGCGAAGGGCAAGGGCGGGATCCTGCTCGACTCGACGCAGCTCGTGCCCTATGTGACGCTCGCACTCGGCTCGGCACTTGCTGCCTTCATGTATCCGCACACGCTGACCGGCATCTTCGCTTCGTCTGGCGCCAACACCATCCGCAAGAACGCGGTGCTGCTGCCTGCCTATACCCTGCTGCTCGGCCTGCTCGCGCTGCTCGGCTACATGGGCCATGCCGCCGGGCTGCAGCTCGAGAGCAACAACGACGTCGTCCCGACGCTGTTCAAGACTCTGTTTCCGGGCTGGTTCGCAGGCTTCGCTTTCTCGGCGATCGCCATCGGCGCGCTGGTCCCGGCGGCCGTCATGAGCATCGGCGCGGCGAACCTCTTCACCCGCAATTTCTGGAAGGTCTGGATCAATCCGGACGTAACCGCCGCGGGTGAGGCGCAGGTCGCGAAGATCACCTCGATGCTTGTCAAGGTCGGGGCGCTGCTCGCCATCCTCCTGCTGCCGACGCAGTTCGCGCTCGACCTGCAACTGCTCGGAGGCCTCTGGATCCTGCAGACGCTGCCGGCGCTTGTCTTTGGGCTCTACACGAGCTGGTTCCGGGCTCCGGCGCTGCTTGCCGGCTGGGCGGCCGGCTTCATCGGAGGTTCGGCTCTCGTCTGGTCGGATGGGCTGAAGCCGCTGCACGCTCTCGCCTTCGACGGCGTGACCGTCTCGGTCTATACCGGACTTCTGGCGCTGACGCTCAACGTCACCGTAGCGGTGGTCGTCAACCTCATCTTGCCGGCGAAAGAGACTGCCGACGACGACCTCACAGTCGTCGAAGCCGAGTCGCGCAGCTAAGTCCAAGGGGCCGGCCGGATCAGGCCGGTCCCTTGCCCCGATACTCCAGTTGCCCGGTGCCGGTTTTCGCGCGTCGCGTTGCCATTCGACCGGCGATATGGCAATGAACCAGTAGCGGGGCTAAAGGGTGTGCCGCGTTACAGCGATCTGCGTCTGAACGGACCCGTGGAAGCGCTGTAGCACTTTGAATTGCTGCGTGATTTTGTCCTCGAGTCGGGTTGCGGCTTGTGGGGTGCTGCAGTAGGGCAGCGAGGTGCCATGCCCGGTTGGGTCGTCCTCTCCTTTTCTACAGCCTATGTCCTCATCCTGTTCCTGATTGCCTGGTGGACGGATCGGCAAGGTGCGGGGCGCAGCCTGCCCCTTCCGGCGGGGTGGACGGCCGCGCTGGGCTACGCGCTGACGCTCGCCGTCTACAACACCTCCTGGAGCTTCTACGGCTCGGTCGGGCGCGCCTTGGGCGGCTTGGACTTCCTGTCGATCTATATCGGCCCGACGCTTGTGCTTCTCTTCGGTCAGCCGCTGATCTCTAAGGTCATAACGGTCGCGAAGAGCCAGAACATCACTTCGATCTCCGATTTCATCGCCGCACGATACGGCAAGAGCCAGGCTCTCGCGGCGCTCGTCACCATGGCCGCGCTGCTCGCCGTCCTGCCCTATGTTGCGCTTCAACTGAAGGCCGTCGGCACCAGCTTCGATATCCTGACGGCGTCGTCATTGCCGACGGGCAGCAATCGGCCGATCCGCGGCGACAGCACCCTGGCCGTTGCCGCTTCGATGGCGCTCTTCGCTATCATGTTCGGCGTCCGGCATATCCACGCAAGCGAGCACCATCGCGGCCTGATGGCGGCCATCGCCTTCGAGAGCCTGATCAAGCTCTCGGCCTTTGTCGCCGTCGCTCTGTTCATCATCTTCGGAATGTTCGACGGGTTCGGGGATCTCATCGCCCGCGCTCAGGCGGATCCGGCCATGGCGCCGTTGCTGACGCCGGATTTCTCCGATCCGACCTGGGTGTCGAACACCGTCATCGCCGCGGTCTCGTTCCTTTGCCTTCCGCATATGTTCCACGTCGCGGTGGTCGAGAACAATTCGCAGGCGCAGGCGCGCGCGGCCGCCTGGCTCTATCCCGGCTATCTGCTCGTCTTCAGCGTTCTGATGGTGCCGATCGCTATTGCCGGGCTTGCGACCTTCGCCGAAACGGTGAACCCCGATACGTTCGTGATCTCGCTGCCGCTCGCCGACAATGCGCCGGCGATCGCTCTGCTGGCCTTTCTCGGAGGGTTTTCGGCAGCGACCGGCATGGTGATAGTCGCCTCGGTGGCATTGAGCACGATGCTGTGCAACGATGTCATCGTGCCGCTGCTTCTGCGCTCCCGCCTCGTCGGGCACAGCGGCGCGGCATGGCCCTCGCCATCGATTCTGCTTCTGGTGCGGCGCATCTCGGTCGCTGCCATACTTCTCCTCGCCTACATGATGAATCGCCTGGTCGACCAGGCCTATCCTTTGACCACCATGGGCCTCCTGTCCTTCGTCGCCATCGCCCAATTCGGCCCCGCCTTTCTCGGGGGATTGCTCTGGCGACGTTCCAACGGGGCGGGTGCGGTCGCGGGAATTGCCATCGGCTTTGCCTTCTGGGTCTACACGCTTTTCGTGCCCTCGATCGCGCCGCTCGTGCCCGCCGTTGATGAACTCATTGCGAACGGACCGTTCGGGCTCGTGTGGTTGAAGCCGCAATCGCTCTTCGGCGTCGCCGGTCTCGACCCGATTTCGCATGCGACGCTCTGGAGTCTCGGCGCAAACGTCATAGCGTTCCTTTCCGTCTCACTGCTGAAGGACGGTTCAGCCCTCGAAAGGCTTCAGGCGGAGGCTTTCGTGCGGGGAGTCCCCGCCGACCAGCTTCCCTTGGCTTCCTTGCCCTTCGTCACCCGTCTCGACGACCTGAAGGCGCTCGCCGCGCGGTTTGTCGGCGCCGACCGCAGCGCCATCGCCTTCGAGGAGTTCATGCAGCGCCGTCGCTCGGCGGGAGATGCGGCAAAACGCGACGACGGGCTCGCCGACATGGAGGCGATGCGATTTACGGAAAATCTCGTCGCCGGTGCGCTGGGTGCCGCTTCCGCCCGGGTGGTGATGGCCGCGGCGCTCGAAAGCCGCTCGCTGTCACGCAAGGCGGCGGTGGGCATGCTGGATGAGGCATCGCAGGCGCTGCATTTCAATCGCAAGCTGCTGCAGGGGGCGCTTGAAGGGGTGCCCCAGGGCATTTGCGTTTTCGATCGGAACCTTGCCATCGAAGCGTGGAACGGGCGCTTTCTGACATTGCTCGATCTGCCGAAGGATCTGATCCGTGTCGGCCTGCCGCTCGCCGAGCTCGTGGCATTCAACAGCGAGCGCGGCGAATACGATGCGGACGACCTCAAGGCTCTCCTCGTCAATCGGGACCTCGCCGTGCAATCCTGGCCCTATGTCTACGAGCGAAAGCGGCCGGACGGCGTGGTGCTGGAGATCGCCTATGACCGCATGGCCGAGGGCGGCTATATCTCCACCTACACCGACGTGACGGAGCGACATCGGGCAGCGGCCGTCCTTCGGCGCGCCAATGAGGAGCTGGAGCGGCGTGTTCAGGAAAGGACGCAGGCGCTCGAGCAGGCCAAGGCCGAGGCCGAGCGTGCCAATATCGGCAAGACGCGGTTTCTGGCCGCAGCAAGCCACGATCTGCTGCAGCCGCTGAATGCGGCACGGCTCTTTCTCGCGGCGCTGGACGAGAGCCTGCGTGCCAATGCCGGCAGCCATGCAAGGGATCAGGAGGACGAGCGCGCACTGGCAAGGAACGCGGCTGCCGCGCTCTCTTCGACGGAGCGGCTGCTCGACGAGCTGTTGGACATTTCGGCCTACGACTCCGGTGCGGTTCGGGCGCGGCCCGTCGATTTTTCCGTCGGCTCGCTTCTCGCCCAGCTCGACCTTGAGTTCTCCGCGCTCGCTCGCCAGCGGGGGCTTGCGCTGCGCGTCGTGCCATCGACGCTTTCGGTCCGCACGGACCCACAGCTCTTGCGTCGCGTGTTGCAGAACCTTCTCTCGAACGCCATCCGCTACACGCCGAAGGGAAGGATTCTTTTGGGGTGCCGGCGCCGGGGCGATCGCCTGCGCATCGAGGTCCGCGACACCGGCATCGGCATTGCGCCGGAGCGGCAGAAGGAGATCTTCGAAGAGTTTCGCAGGCTCGACACGGGCGACGACAGCGAAAAGGGCAGCGGGCTCGGGCTATCGATCGTCGAGCGCATTTGTCGTCTGCTCGATCTTCCGCTCGAAATGCACTCCCGGGCCGGCCGGGGAACAGCCTTCACCGTCGCCGTTCCGCTCGGGGCGGAAGGCGCGACCGTGTCGTCTTCGACGAAACCGGCCTCACCGGATACCGGCTCTGAGGCCGCGTTGGTTGTTCTCTGCATGGACAATGATGACGCCATCCGGCAGGGGCTCGCTTCTTTGCTCGCCCGATGGGGGCATCGGCCGATTGTCGCAAGCGACGAGGCAACGGCGCTTGCCAATAGCAACGGGCAAGTGCCGGATCTGGCGCTCGTCGACTATCATCTTGACGGCACCACCGGCGTCGACGTGTTGACGAGCCTGCGCAAGCACTGGCACCGGGAGATCAGGGGGCTGGTGATTACCGCGGATCGCAGCGAGGAGGTTGGTGCGAGGGCAAAAGCCCTCGGCTGCGAGGTCATGCCGAAGCCGGTCAAGCCTGCCGCCTTGAGACGATATCTGGATACTGTCGCCCGATTGAAACGCGCCGGGCTTCAGGAGGAGGAAGAGAATGAGCACGCGCATCGTCATCGCCGATGACCATCCTATGGTGCAGGCAGCCCTGCGGAGTGCGCTTGTCGCGGCGTTACCGGATCTCGAGCTGATCGCCTGCCGATCGGTCGATGAGGTCCTCGAGGTGCTCTCGGGCGATAGACGGGAGGTGGACCTGGTCCTTCTCGACCTGACCATGCCGGGAACGGACGGTTTCGCGGGTCTGTTTCTGTTGCATGCCCATCATCCGGCCTTGCCCGTCGCGATCGTTTCCGCCAAGCACGACGAGGCGACGATCCGCAAGGCGATCACATTCGGCGCGTCCGGCTACATTCCGAAGTCGCTGGATCTGCCGGAAATGGTGGAGGCGATCCGCTCTATTCTCGATGGAGAAATATGGGCGCCGCCGCGCTTCGCCGCCGCAGCGACACCCGACCCCGACGCGGCGCTGAGCGCGCGGCTTGCTTCGCTTTCGTCGCAGCAGCTGAGAATTCTGACGAAGATCGTCGAGGGCAAGCTGAACAAGCAGATCGCCGGCGAAATGGAAATCGCCGAACAGACCGTCAAGGTGCATGTTTCGGCGATCTTGCGAAAACTCGGCGTGGTCAGCCGCACACAGGCGGCCGTGCTGTGCGAGCGTCTGCTATCGACCGGCGCGCGCGATCCGGGTTGAATTCAATCCGCGCGTAGCACCTTGTCGGGATTCATGATTCCGGCCGGATCGAAGGCATGCTTGATCCGTTGCATGAGCTCGATCTCGATGGGAGAGCGGATCGCCGCGAGCTCGTCGCGTTTCAACTGACCGATGCCGTGTTCAGCCGATATCGAGCCGTTGTACTTCAGCACGATGGCGTGAACGATCGCGTTCACCTCGCGCCAGCGGCCGAGAAAGGCCTGTGTGTCGGCGTCCACCGGCTGGGAGATGTTGTAGTGGATATTGCCGTCGCCCACGTGACCGAAGGCGCAGATCCGCGCTCCGGGTACCGCCTTCGTGACGATCGCGTCGGCCTCTGCCATGAAGGCGGGGATACTCGAGACGGGAACCGAAACGTCGTGCTTGATCGAGCCGCCCTCGGGCTTTTGTGCCGGTGACATGCTCTCGCGCATGTGCCAGAGCGCTTTGCGTTGTCCGTCGCTCTGGGCGATGACGGCGTTTTCGATGAAGCCGTCGGCGATGCCCGCTTCAAGCAGGCTCTCGACCATTCGCTCCGCGCTTTCGGCCGAATCTGGCGTGGAGATGTCGATCAGCACATACCACGGATGGACCGTTTCCATGGGGTCGCGCACGCCGTGAATGTGCCGGGTGGTGAACTCGATGCCGAGCCTCGGCATCAGTTCGAAACCCGTCAGCGCCGGACCGCAAAGGCTTGACGCCCGTTCGAAAAGGGCGAGCGCGTCTTCGACGCCCTTGACCCCGGCAAAGGCGACCTGATGCCCGCGTGGCTTCGGGAAGAGCTTCAGGACGGCTCCGGTGATGACGCCGAGCGTTCCTTCCGCGCCGATGAAGAGGTCGCGCAGATCGTAGCCGGTATTGTCCTTCTTGAGCCGCCTCAGGCCATCCCAGACTTCGCCGGTCGGAAGCACCACTTCCAATCCCAGGCAAAGCTGGCGCATGTTGCCGTAGGCGAGCACGGCCGTGCCGCCGGCATTGGTCGAAAGATTGCCGCCGATCCGCGCCGAGCCCTCGGATCCGAGCGACAGGGGGAAAAGCCGATCGACGTCGTCGGCGGCTTTCTGAATATCCGCGAGGATGCAGCCGGCGTCTGCGACGATGACGTTGCCGACCGGATCGATGTCGCGGATGCGGTTCAGCCGTTCGAGCGAAAGAACCACATCGGCCTTGCCTTCGCGCGGGACCCCGCCTGCCACATGGCCGGTGTTGCCGCCCTGCGGCACGATCGGCGTGCGGGTCTCGCTGGCGAGCTGCAGGATACGAGAAACCTCCTCTACTGAGCCAGGCCTGAGCACGAGCGGCGTCGTGCCGCGATAGAGCCCGCGCGATTCGACGAGATAGGGCGCGATCTCCGCTGGCATGGCGAGCGCATTGCCGGGGCCGACGATATCGGTAAAGGATGCGATCAGTTCGGGGGAAGGAATGATAGTCGTCATGGTCCTGCCTTGGATCGGGGTGTCTTCTTGGCCCGCGGCGGAGGATCAAGCGCGCGGCGCAGCCGCTCGCTGCAGCCGGTCGATGATCGCTTCGCCGAGCCCCTCGTTCGGAATGGGGCCGAAGGCGATCGTCGCGGCGCCGCTCGCATCCGCCTTTTTCATATAGTCGAAAAGGTTGGCGGCCGCTTCCCTGAGACTGCCGCCGGGGCTCAGGTCCATGACGATCACGGCGTCACTCTCGCCGGGCAACGCCTTTCGGCCGAAGCGGATCAGGGCCTCGCCCGTGCGAACGTCTTCGGCATCGAGCCGCACGGCGGCACCCGGCGCGTAGTGCGAGGCGAGCATGCCCGGCGCCTCGATGGTCGCGCCGGCGGATTCGGGCCGCTCCACCGCGAGACCGGTGAGCGCCTCGATTGCCGCCGCGTCGAGTCCGCCGGGCCTGAGCAAACGGAGCTTTCCATCTTCCACCTTGATGATGGTTGATTCCAGTCCGATCTCGGAAGCTCCGGCATCAAGGATGAGCTTGAGCTTCGAGCCGAGGTCCGCCTCCACATGGGCAGCACTGGTCGGGCTGATCTTGCCCGAAGTGTTGGCGCTCGGCGCGGCGAGCGGCCGTCCGAAGCGAGCGATCACCCGGCGCGAGAAGCCGTCGGGCATTCGGATGCCGAGCGTATCGAGACCGGCGGAAGCGAGCGCATGCACAGTGCTTTCCGGCCGCTGCGGCAGGATCAGCGTCAGAGGTCCGGGCCAGAAGGCCTCGGCAAGCTGCCGGGAAACCGGATCGAACGTCACGTGCGCCTCGGCCATTGCTATGTCGGAGACATGGCAGATGAGCGGATTGAAGCGCGGCCGCCCCTTAATTTCATAGATGCGGCTGATCGCATCGGCATTGGTGGCATCGGCGGCAAGGCCGTAAACCGTTTCCGTCGGGATCGCGACCGGTTCGCCGTCGGAAAGAACCGCGCAGGCTCTTTCGATCGCCCGATCCGGTTCGATGCGCGTGTCGATGATTTCGGCCATGGCGGTTCTGATCCTTTCCGTCGCTTCCTTAATGGAGGCGCCGGAAAAACAGAACGATTTTCTTCTTTAATGGTGTCGCTCATAAAGCGTGCAGCGGTTTCTTGGGGGAACGGCACGCGGAAAAAAGCGATCGCCGTCAAAGCCTTCGGATGATCCGGCGCAGCGCATCGTCGCGTGCGCCTAGCATCAGCACGTTCTTGAGCGCCACTCTCGGATCCTGGGTTTGGAAGATCAACCCGTTGCCGCGCACGTCGCGATTGATGAGGATGCGCCCCGCTTCATCAGGCTCGATGGCGACGGCGAAATACATGCGCGAATAACCCGTCTGAATCCGGTCGAAGAAGTGTGTCTCGTCGCCGAGCTCCGAGAAGAAATTCGCGAAATAGAAAGACCAGGTGACCTCATGCGCCCGGGCGAGGCGGGTTTTCGCGGCGGTCACGTGGCAATAGCCGAGATGGGGGCTGCTCGCGAGCGTGCGATGGAAGACCATCTTCGGGAACTGGATCGAAGCGTGGAAGGCGTTGATCCTCCGGTGGGTGGTCTCACCCGCTGCCGCCAGTTTCCGGCCCGTCTGTTCCGCGACCTCCGCATAGCTCAGATAGCGCCGCTGTTCGGGCATCCATTGGCGGCGCCGGTCGATGCGGCCCGTCCGCAAGAACTCGGTGTGGACCGCAGCTTTCGGCGTTTCGGCCGGCGCCTTATCGGCCGCGTCATAATATCGGAGCTTTGCCATCGGCGTCTGCGCCTGGTCCTGTTCGCTGGTTCGGTAATCCCTCGGCGCAGGGTAGGGCATCATGGTTAACAGAGCGTTTTGTCCGATCGGGCGTGCGCCGCTGCGGCCGGAGGCGTCGCAAAGAGACAAGGCATATTCGCGTTGGGAATGGTGCTGCCGAAAAAATCGTCACTTGCTCAATTTTTCTCATATCGTCTTGTTTGTTATAGATAATCCCGCTTACGAACACATCTGCCCCGCCGTGCTTTGGCTGTCGTCATTCTGGAATTGGATGTCGCGGATCGGCAGTTGCGCGAACCGGCCGCAGGCTTAGATACGGGCAACTCAAGGTGCCGCCTTTTAGGGAGGGCGGAGAATTGGGAAGCCGGTCAAATCCCGGCGCTGCCCCCGCAACGGTGGTGGAGCAAAAGCCTCGGCAAAAGGCCACTGGACATGTTGTCCGGGAAGGCGCCGGGCGGTCCTTGGCGGACGGCTCCAGAGCCCGGAAACCAGCCTTGACGCGAAAATTGACCGTAACTGGTTGCGGCGGGCAGCCGGATCGGGCCTTGGCGTTGCGGCATATCCGGCCGGCGCGGGCTCCAGTCCTGCCTCTCCGAAACAGGGTGAATGAGGACAAGGGCATGGACACACAGAACGATATGCTGCGCAAGCTGAAGGCCCGCCGGGAGGGCTATAGCCTGGATCGGGCCTTCTATGTCGACCCGGACTACTATCGTCAGGATCTGGAGCATATCTGGTACAAGGACTGGCTCTTCATGGGCCACGACTGCGAAATCCCGCGGCCCGGCAACTATTTCACCGTGCAGGTCGGCGATTACCCAATCGTCATCGTGCGCGACCGGCAAGGCAAGATCCGGGCGCTGCACAATTCCTGCCGCCACCGCGGATCGCGCGTCTGCACGCAGCACAAAGGCTCCTCGGCCAAACTCGTCTGTCCCTATCATCAATGGACCTACGAGCTTGACGGCAGGCTGCTCTTCGCCCGGCAGATGCCGGAAGGCTTCGACCCTGCGGAGCATAGCCTGAAGCCGGTCCATTGTGAGACCGTCGGCGGCTATATCTTCATCAGCCTTGCCGACCAGCCGATGGATTTCCAGCCGTTCCGCGAGGTGGTCGCGGGCTATCTCGCGCCGCATCGCCTCGGCGAGACCAAGGTCGCCTATGAGAGCACGATCGTCGAGAAGGGCAACTGGAAGCTCGTCTGGGAGAACAACCGCGAGTGCTACCACTGCGCCGCAAACCACCCGGAACTCTGCCGCACCTATCCGGAGGCTCCGACGGTGACAGGTGTCCAGGGCGCGATGGACGACCCGGAAATCGGCGCCCATTGGGAAAAGTGCGAAGCGGCGGGCCTGCCGAGCGCCTTCAAGATTGCACCGACCGGCCAGTTCCGGATGACGAGAATGCCGCTGATCAACGGAGCCGAGAGCTATACCATGTCCGGCCAGAAGGCCGTGCGCAAACAGCTCTCCGGCGAAATAAATGCGAGCGGCATCGGCACGCTGTTGCTCTTCCACTATCCGACGACTTGGAACCACATCCTCGGCGATCACGCGATTACTTTCCGCGTGCTGCCGCTCGGGCCGGAATTGACCCAGGTGACGACGAAATGGCTCGTCAACAAGGAGGCGGTCGAAGGCGTCGACTATGCGCTCGAGGAATTGACCCACGTCTGGACGGAGACCAACGACCAGGACCGGCAGATCGTCGAGGAAAACGCCTTCGGCATCCGCTCTCCTGCCTATGAGGCGGGGCCCTATTCGGCCGAGCACGAGGGCGGCGTCATGCAGTTCGTCGAGTGGTATTCGAGTTTCATGCAGGATCGTCTTCAGGGCGGAGCCGCCCGTCTCTCGCGGGTGGCATAACCCATGGAAATGTCACGCTCCTTCCACCATTTCGACGAGCTCCATCCCTGGAGAGACCGCCAGCACATGCTCGAATGCATCTCGGCGGTCGCCGAGACCGCGGACGTGATGACCTTCACCTTCCGCTCCGACAAACCGGCCTGGTTCCGCTACCTGCCGGGGCAGTTCGTGACGCTCGAACTGCCGGTCGGCGAGGAGCCGGTGATGCGCACCTATACGCTGTCGTCCTCGCCGTCGCGCCCGCTTTCGGTCGCCGTCACCGTCAAGGCGCAGCCGGGGAGCATCGGGACACGCTGGATGTTCGACAATCTGAAGCCGGGCATGGCGTTGAAGGCGCTCGGGCCGCTCGGCGATTTCAGCTTCGTCCGCCACCCCGGCGAGAAGTATCTTTTCATCTCGGCCGGCTCGGGCATCACGCCGATGATGTCGATGGCGCGCTGGATGGCGGACTGCGCGCCGGAAACCGATGTCACCTTCATCTCCTGTGCGCGCCGGCCGGACGATCTCCTGTTCAAGTCGGAGCTGGAGGTCCTCGCCCGTCAGATGCCTCGGCTCAATCTCGGCTTTCTGGTGGAGGGACACGAGGCGCGGCACGGCTGGCACGGCCTGCGCGGCCGCATCGACGCGACGAAGCTGCCATTGCTCGCGCCGGATTTCCTGGAAAGGACCGTCTTCTGCTGTGGGCCCGAGCCCTTCATGCGCGGTGTCCGAGAAATGCTGAAGGCCGCCGGTCTCGACATGGCGCGCTACCATCAGGAGAGCTTCCAGCCGGCGGCCGCACCCGCTGCCGAGGAGCTTGCAGTCCGCGCCGGACTGGCAGCGGGCACTGAGGCGGCGAAGGTGAGCTTCACCATGAGCGGCAAGGAGGTAACGGCGGTTGCCGGTCAGACGATCCTGCAGACGGCACGCGCCAGCGGCGTCAGGATCGGTGCGGCCTGCGAGGGCGGCATCTGCGGCACGTGCCGGGTGATGAAAATCTCAGGCGATGTCGAGATGAACCACAATGGCGGCATCCTCGATGACGAGATCGAGGAGGGCTATATCCTCGCCTGCTGCTCGCGACCGCTCGGCGACGTCCAGATCGAAGCGTAAATTGATCGTCGGTTGGGCGGGACGCGGTGGGCGCGGCCCGCTACCGCCGCTGTGCCTGGTTGGGCAATTGCGCCTCGGCCGCCTTTACGGCAATGGCGCCCGTGACAGTCTTGTCGACTCCCGCACCTGATCCGCTTTCCGCCTCGGCCCGGCTGATGAGCAATGGCTGCGTCAGCGGCACCGCTGCTGCCGCATGGGCCTCTGGCGCTGTGCCTGCTGTCGCCGAGGCGATGACGGTGAGGACCGGCGGCTTTTCCGGCAGGAGACCGCCGTGAGGCCAGATTTTCCTCAGCGCTGAAACGGTCATGGCGGCGACGTTCACATCGATATCGTTGAGTGTGCCGGGCACGCGATAGGGGCAACGCTTCTTGCCGCAATTGTGCGCCGACGAGAATTGCCACAAAGCGTAGTCGTTCCAATTGCCCATTGGGAAGACATCGCGGATCTCAGGCTTGTAGCGCGCGTACCAGAGCGGCAGACGCGACAGCAGCCTATGCTTGTAGCGATTGGCCGCAATATGTTTTGCGGTGATGTGATTGGTGTAGAGAATCGGGTAGCGCCCGGTGCGGGCCTTGATATGCCCGGCAAAGATCGCCGCATCCTCTAGCGACATGTATTTCTCGGGATCGATCCCCTCGATGTCGAGGACCATCAGTTCGTCGTCGCGCGGATCCGCATAGTCGAGGAAGTGATTGGCCTGGTCGACGGGATTGCCCGGCCGTGCCAGATGATAGGCGCCCCAGAGCAGGCCCTGCGAGCGGGCGATCATCCGGCGCGTCTGATAGAGCTCCCGGCTCACCGCATACTTGCGCCACATCGTCTTGCAATGGGCGACCGTATCGCCGCCGTGGTCGCCGGTGCAGCTAAAGCTTTCCGGCAAACCGTCGGAGGCTTTGGCGATGAAGCCGGCGATACGTTTGTCCGTCAGCATCGCTTCCCAATCGATGCTGTTCATCTCGTAGGCGTCGACGATGATGGCGTTCTGCCGCTCTTTCCACGGCTCGACCGTGTCGGCGCGTGCATTCGCCGCCGCTAAGGCCAGGCCCATCAGGGCCGCCAGGCGCAAGATCATCCCTAGGATCGAGATTCCCCGCTTTTCCATTCTCTGAGATTGCCGACTTACCGTTAAAAGGTCGTAAATCTCAGCCCCTCGGCCAATCTGCGCGAGACGGCCGCGTCTGTACACCGACCTTAGGCGGCAAAGTTTCGGCAGCGGTTCGGCTCTGGATTGTGGCCGCCCCGGGGCAGGCGAGCGGGACATCGGCGCACACCACCAGCCTAAAGAATGCCGATACGCTTGAGAATGAGCCAGGCAAGGCCCATGGAAAAGGCTATGATCATCCCCGCATAGAACGTGCCGCTGCCGTCGGAGAAGGGCAGGGTGCCCGTGTTCATGCCGAAGAAACCGGTTACCAGCGTCGGCGGCAGCAGGAAGGCTGTCATCAGCGACAGGATATAGAGGTGCCGGTTCGTCTCGGAGGAAAGCTTGCTGTCGATCTCCTCGTGCAGCAGCCTTGCCCGTTCCTGAAGCGCGAAGACGTCGCGGTCGACCGCCTCCAGGCGGTCGGAAAGCCGTTCCGTGACGTCGATGAAGCCGGGAGGCACCTCGTCCTCCTCCGAGGCGCCGGCCCGACGCAATAGAGCAAGGATCGTCCGCAAGTGCCGGTGCAGCCGTACTACCGTGCGGCGCAGGGGCGCGAGTCCCGGCTGCTGCCTATGTCCGGCTTCGCCATAGACATGGTCCTCAATGACGTTCAGTTCCTCCGTGAGTTCCAGCACCAGGGTGATCAAGGTGCGCTGGAATTCGACGACGAGCATCTCGAAAAGGTCGATCGGGCGGCTGCACTTGGGGCTCTTTTCGACAGCCGCCTTCACGCGGTCGATGCTTCTTAGCGGATGCAGACGTGTCGTGATGATGATCCGGTCGCTGACGGCGAAATGCAGCCAGCCGATCGTCTTTGTCATCGTGTCGAATGTTCGTTCGAAATCGACGAGCGTGCCGTGGACCACGTCCTCCGTGACCGTAACCGCCGCCTGAGTGTCATGGCTCGTGAGAGTGGTGATTGCCCCCTGCGGTAGTTTGCCGATGCGCTCGATCAGTGCCGGCGTGCGCGCGTCGCTCAGCGCCAGATGCAACCAGATCCAGCCTTCCCCGGCCTCGAGATTTTCGACCGGCGAGTCGGCGGCAATGCGCTGACATCGGCTTTCGCCGGGTACGAACCGGTACGCCCAGACAAGGCCGGGTATTTCGGGAGAAATCAGATTCATCGAAGCGCCTTGGAAGCGGCCATTGGGGATGGCTTCTATTCGTCCGTGATGACAGTTTTGTTACATTCTTTCGCTGTCGGAAGCGCCTCGGTTGACGTTGACGTTCACGTAAAAATCGATAGTCTGCGGCGCATGCAAGACGAGCGACACGGCCCGGCGAGGCTGCGGAGGCGCAGGAGGAGGCACCATGTACAAGGCACCGGTCGAGGAGATCGCATTCACCCTGAAGCACGTCGCCGGCATGGACGAGGCTTTCGCCGCCGGAAAATTCGGGGAACTCGGCGAGGATCTGGTCGACGCGATCCTTGCCGAAGCCGGCCGCTTCGCGAGCGAAGAGGTGGCACCTCTCGGCGACGTCGGCGACCGGCAGGGAGCGCGGCTGATTGATGGTGCGGTGAAAACGCCCGAGGGCTGGCGCGACCTTTACCATAACTGGATCGCCGGCGGGTGGAACGGCCTGACCGCGCCCGAGGACTTCGGCGGGCAGAACCTGCCACATATGCTGCATGTTGCCGCCATGGAGATGTGGAACAGCGGTTCGATGGCCTTCGCGCTTGGCCCGACGCTGACCATGGGTGCGATTGAGGCGTTGGAAAAGCACGGCAGCGACGACTTAACGGCGACCTTCCTGCCGAAGATGGTCTCCGGCGAGTGGATGGGGACGATGAACCTGACCGAGCCGCATGCAGGCTCCGATCTCGGCGTGCTCAAGACCCGTGCCGAGCGCCGCGACGACGGCACCTATCGCATCTTCGGCCAGAAGATCTTCATCACCTGGGGCGAGCACGACTTCACCGACAACATTATCCATCTCGTGCTGGCGCGACTGCCCGATGCTCCACCCGGCACCAAGGGCATTTCGCTCTTTCTCGTGCCGAAATTCCTCGTCAATGCCGATGGTTCGCTCGGCACCCGCAACGATCTTTTCTGCCATTCGCTCGAACACAAGCTCGGTATCCACGGGTCGCCGACCTGCACCATGATCTACGGCGACGGCAAGTTCGGCGATGAAAGAGGCGCGATCGGCTATCTCGTCGGCGAGGAAAACCGCGGACTCGCCTGCATGTTCACGATGATGAACAATGCCCGGCTCGCCGTCGGCATGCAGGGCGTCGCCATCGCCGAAGCCGCCACCCAGAAGGCGGTCGCCTATGCGAAGGAACGCACGCAGGGGCGGGCGCCGGGGTGGAGCGGCGAGGGCATGAGCCCGATCATCGAGCATCCGGACATCGCCCGCACCCTTTTGACGATGAAAGCGCTTACGCAAGGGGCGCGGGCGATCGCCTATGCCTGCGCCCACGCCGTCGACATGGCGCATGTCTCCACAGGTGAAGATGCGCGCCACTGGCAGGAGCGTTCGAGCCTGCTGACGCCGATCGCGAAATCCTTCGCGACCGATGCCGGCGTCGACGTCGCCTCCATGGGTATCCAGGTGCATGGCGGCATGGGCTTCATCGAGGAGACGGGGGCCGCCCGTTATCTTCGCGATGCCCGCATCGCACCGATCTACGAAGGCACCAACGGCATCCAGGCGATCGACCTCGTTACCCGCAAGCTGCCGCTCTCCGATGGCGACCATATGCGCGGCTTCCTCGCCGAGCTCCGGCAGATCGCCGCTGCCGTCGCGGCATCGAACCGGCCAGGCTTCGGCGAAACCGCGGCGCGGCTCGACGCGTCGATCGCCGATCTCGCTGACGCGACCGATTGGCTGCTCTCGGCGCTTGGCGCGGGAAAGCTTGCCGAAGCGCTCGCCGGCGCGACCGCCTATCAGCGCCTCTTCGGCCTCGCGCTGACTGGCGTCTATCTCGCCAAGGGTGGGCTTGCCGAAACCGGCGACGGAAAAGAGGATCAGCGCATGGCGCTTTGCCGCTTCGCAGCCGAAAACCTGCTTGCCGAAACGGCCGCGCTCAAGGATCGCGTCGTCAACGGCGCCGCGAGCCTTGCCGCCGCTCGATCCGTGCTTGACTAAATTAGGCTAGGGAGACACTTCATGACCGACCACGTGCTCGTCGAACGGCCGGAAGCCTATCCCGGCGTCCAGGTCATCCGCTTCAATCGGCCGGAAAAAAAGAATGCCATCACCCGCGACATGTACGCGAAGATGACCAATGCGCTGACGGTGGCCGGCACGGACCCGGCCGTCCGCGTCACTGCATTCCTCGGAACGCCAGGCTGCTTTTCGGCTGGAAACGATCTCGGCGATTTTCTCGCCGTCGCCATGGGCGGCAGCATGGGAAGCGACCTTCTTGAGTTTCTTCGGGCGCTCGCGGGTGCCACGAAGCCAATCGTTTCCGGGGTGGACGGTCTGGCAATCGGCATCGGCACGACGATCCATCTCCATTGCGACCTGACGGTCGCCTCTACCCGTTCGCTCTTCAAAACCCCCTTCGTCGATCTGGCGCTCGTTCCTGAAGCCGCCTCCAGCCTGCTTGCGCCGCGCATCATGGGGCATCAGCGCGCCTTCGCCCTTTTGGCCGCCGGCGAACCGCTCGAGGCCGCCGAGGCGCTCAAGGCCGGGCTGATCTGGAAGATCGTCGATGAGGAAGCAGTCGAGGACGAGACGCTTTCGCTTGCGGCACGCCTCGGCAAGAAGCCGCCCGAGGCGCTGCGTATCGCCCGGGATCTCATTCGCGGCGACCGCCAGGATGTGCTTGCCCGCATCGATGAGGAAGCGGAGCACTTTGCTGCGCAGCTGAAGAGTGCCGAGGCGCGCGCGGCATTTGAAGCTTTCATGCGGCGATAAGGAAGAAAGCGGCCGCACTGCCGGCATTCCGACGTCACTCATGTCAAACTTTAATTGCTTCTTAAATACCGTTCGCTAGCGTGCGGCCGCAGTAGGCCTAGCCGCCAAGCGACCGCAACACGCATGCTTGGTGCAGGGCCGCCGGCCGCATGAAGCATTTGCCGGCTCTGCCCTTGCGGCATGTCCCACCGTTTTCCCGCCGTCTCTTGCCCGTCGCCCCGGCGACCGGTCCCTTGCGCGCGGGGAAATCACCGTGAGCTCATGTCCGGCGGATGACGCCGGCCACTCCGAGGAGCCCCATCTTGTCCAAACGATCGAATCTCATGACGCGCATCCTTGTTGCCGCGTCCTGCGTTGTCGTCGGCGCCTTTGCTGGCTTTTCCATCTATATCGACACGCTTCAGCGTGAAACGACGACGAGGGCGGTCGAAGAGAACATCTCCTCGTCCGGCAATCAGGCGGCCGAGAGCGTCGCCAACTGGCTGAACGGCCGAGTGACGCTGACGGCCATGGCGGCTGATGCTGCCGGGCACGCAGCTGATGAAGGCGCCATTCTGGGCGTCTTGAAAAACGACGTCCTGACCGGCGAGTTCATGTCGACCTATGTTGGCAACGAGAGCGGCAAGTTCATCACCTGGCCGGAGATGAAGCTGCCGGAGGGCTACGACCCGCGCCAGCGTCCATGGTATCAGCAGGCGGTGAAGGCCGATGCCCGCGTGCTCACCGAGCCCTATATCGACGCATCGAGCGGCGACCTGATCATCAGCGCCGCAGTGCCGGTCAAGAATGAAGGCAAGCTCTATGGCGTCGCCGGCAGCGATTTCTCGCTCAAGACCCTCGTGTCGATGATCAAGGACATCGACGTTGGCGGAGAAGGCTTCGCGTTTCTCGCGAGCAAGGACGGGCAGATCCTGGTCCATCCGGATGCGAAGCTCGTGACGAAGACGCTTGCCGATGCATTCCCGGTCGCCACGCCGGCGATCGGTAGCGGCATCATGCACACCGAACTCGCCGGTAAGCCGATGCTGGTGAGCTTTGTGCCGGTGAACGGCCTGCCGTCGGTCGAATGGTATGTCGGCTTCGCCCTCGACGCGGACGTCGCCTATTCGGCGATCAGCCAGTTCCGCGTGGCCGCGACGATCGCGACGCTTCTCGCCGTCGGCGCCATGATCGCCTTCCTCGCGACCCTCTTGAGCCGCCTCGTCATTCGCCCTGTGACCGACATGACCGGCGCGATGGAGAAACTCGCCGCCGGCAAACTCGATGTCGCAATTCCGGGCGAGGAGCGCCGCGATCAGATCGGCTCCATGGCGGCAGCCGTCGCGGTCTTCCGCGCGAATGCCGTCGAGCGGAAGCGGCTCGAGGACGAGGCGGATGCCAACCGCTCCCTGTCGGAACGGGAGCGCCTGGAGCGCGAAGCGCAGAAGGCGCGCGATGCGGCGGAAGTGCAGCATGCGGTCGACGCGCTTGCGACCGGCCTCGGCCGGCTGGCGGACGGCGATCTCGCCCACCGTATCGACAGCCCCTTTGCCAATCGTCTCGATCGCCTCAGGGCGGACTTCAACCATTCGGTCGCCAAGCTGCACGACACGCTGCGCGCCGTCGGCACCAACGCCCGCGCGATCGATGCGGGCGCGAGCGAGATCCGCTCGGCCGCCGACGATCTTGCCCGCCGCACCGAGCAGCAGGCCGCATCCGTCGAAGAGACGGCTGCGGCGCTCGAGGAGATCACCACGACAGTCAAGGACTCTGCGCATCGAGCAGAGGAGGTCGGCGCGCTGGTCGCCCGCACCCGTGCCGGTGCCGAGAAGTCGGGCGCGGTCGTGCAGAACGCCGTCGAGGCGATGCACGCTATCGAGAAGTCGTCGGTCGAAATCTCCAACATCATCGGTGTGATAGACGACATCGCCTTCCAGACCAACCTGCTGGCGCTCAATGCCGGCGTCGAAGCGGCGCGGGCGGGCGAGGCGGGCAAGGGTTTTGCCGTCGTCGCGCAAGAGGTGCGGGAGCTCGCTCAGCGTTCGGCCAATGCAGCCAAGGAGATCAAGGCGCTGATCACCACGTCCGGTGAGCAGGTCCGCTCCGGCGTGACACTGGTCGGCGATACGGGCCGGGCGCTGCAGGCGATCGTTGCCGAGGTGCAGGAGATCAACAAACATGTGAGCGCCATCGTCACCGCGACGCGCGAACAGTCGACGGGTCTTCAGGAGATCAACACGGCGGTCAACACGATGGACCAGGGCACGCAGCAGAACGCGGCAATGGTCGAGCAGCAGACGGCCGCAAGCCACGGCCTCGCCCAGGAAGCGGCGGCGCTCAATGCGCTGCTCGCTCAGTTCAACCTCAGCGACGGATCCGCCGCCAGCCCGATGCTCGGACAGCGCCGCTACGCGGCGTGATGCATCCTCGCTCTTGAGGAGCAAGGCCCGGTCCCGCGCCGGGCCTTCATGGTGGTCGTTTGCGGGGGTGATTTGCGGGCAAGTCTGTTCGTGGCACATGAGTCCGTCGGGAATCGACCCAAGGCCGCATTCGCCGACAGCGCAACCGAAAATCCGGCAGTGGGGCCAATGCTGTCTTACGGCGCGCCCAGTAAGACGATCGTGAATTAGCGAGCAGACGCCCTATGAAGTGGAACGACATCACACATTTGCGAGCGGTCTGAGGTCAGCCACCCGACGAGTCGAGCAACTTCGTCGTATTTGTCATCCATCCCGGTCGGAGCAGTCCTTACGCGAATCCACCCGGCCATTGAACATTAGCACGGGCAGCGCACGACAACGGTGACAGACGGACCCAGCTCACGAGCGGTTGCCAAATTAGCTGCATCATATAACGCTCGCGCCAGCGTTCTCCCCTTCATGGCCGAAGGGGAGAACGCGCGTCGATAGGCTTGTCGAGTGCCGGGTCAAAGGTGCGCTTCAAGCCGGGCGTTCGGATGCGCTCGGACGCCACTTGATGAGGCGTTTCTCTGCTAGATCCAGTACGCTGTCGATGATCAGGACAAAGATCGCGAGGATCAAGATACCTGCAAAGACGCCCACTGCATCGAAATTGCCTTCGGCCTGTGCGATGAGGTAGCCGAGGCCGGCGGAAGAACCGAGATACTCGCCGATGATCGCCCCAACAACGGCGAAGCCGACCGAAGTGCGCAGCGAAGACAGAATCCAGCTTGCCGCTGCGGGGAAGTAGACGTGGCGGAGCAGGTCCGACCGCCTGGCTCCCAGAATGCGGGCGTTCGACAGCACCACCGGGTTGACTTCGCGCACGCCCTGCATCGCGTTGAAGAAGGTGACGAAGAACACCAGCGTCACGGCGAGCGCCACTTTGGACCAGAGCCCGAGGCCAAGCCACAGCACAAAAATAGGCGCAAGCACGACACGGGGAATTGCGTTCAGGCCCTTGATGAAGGGATCCAGAATGCGTGCGGCAGAGCGGCTGAGACCGAGCCAAACACCAGCCGCGACGCCCAGTGCCGTTCCCACCAAATAGCCCAGCACGGTTTCCGTCAGGGTGATGGCCACATGGCTATAGAAGCTGGCGTCTGCGACCCAGGAGATTACTTGGTTGAAGATGTCGACCGGCGCCGGGAAAAAGAAGACGTCGATCACGCCTGCTGTGACACCTAATTGCCAGCCGCCGACAATTACCACCAGCAGCACGACCTGGATGAAGCGTTCAGTCATGGCGTTCATAGCTTTTCTCCACTTCGCCGCGCAGGGACGACCAGATGTTGCGATAAAGATCCATAAAGCGCGGATCGAGCTTGATCTCGGCGACATCGCGCGGGCGTTCGAGATCAACGGGGAAGCTGTCGATCACGCGCGAGCGCGGTCCGGCGGCAAGCACCACCACCCGATCACCGAGAGCAATTGCCTCCTCGAGGTCGTGCGTGATCATCACCACGGCGCGCCGTTCCTCCTGCCAAAGCCGCAACAGCTCATTCTGCATCAGGTGGCGGGTATGAATATCGAGCGCCGAAAAGGGCTCGTCCATCAGAATGACCTTGGGGCCGGTGATCAGCGCCTGGGCCATCTGCACGCGTTTGCGCTGACCCCCTGAAAGCTGATGCGGATAGCGATGCTCGAACCCCTTGAGTCCGACTTTCGCCAGCCATCTCATCGACTGCTCGCGACGTTCGGCAGCGCCGACACCCTTGAACATGGGACCGAGTTCCACGTTCTCGATCGCGGTCTTCCACGGAAGCAATGCATCCTGCTGGAAGAGATAACCGATATCGTTTTGGATCCCGCGCACCGGTTGACCATCGATTGATACGGTGCCACTCGCAGGTTTCAGCAGGCCGGCAATGGCATTGAGTATTGTGCTCTTGCCGCAGCCGGTGGGGCCAACGATGGCGAGGAACTCGCCATCGGAGACTTTCAGGTTCACATCTTGCACGGCCACGTAGGCGCCGAAGGCCATGGTGACCGAATCGAGGGAAACCATCGACTTTGCTTGATGAGGGTTGTCCGTCGGGGGTGCGGTTTTAACTACGGCCAATGCGATGACCTCCTCCTGTCAGTTGGCAGCGACGTTCGGGACCTTGCCGACGAACTCGTTCGTGTAGGTTTTCGTAAGGTCGATTTCAGCCGCAGCGACTTTTTCGTTGAAGCTCTTCAGGACGGCGAGCGGAGTCTTGATATCTTCCTCGTTGATGCGCCCGTCCTTTGAGAAGATCGCCTTCGCGTTCTCGACCGCCTTGATGTAGGTGTCACGATCGCCGGAGATGAACTCCTTCGGGAGCTTGTCGACGATCTCTTCCGCGGAGTGGCTATTCATCCACTCGAGCGCTTTGACCGTCGCATTCGTGACCTTCTGGATGGTCTCCGGATTTTCCTCGATATAGCTCTGTGTGGCATAGAGGACGGAGGTTGGGTAAATCCCGCCATAGATCGCCTTGGCACCGTCGTCGCTGCGCCCGTCGATCACGATCTTGCCGACGCCCTTGGCTTCGATGAAGGTCGCTGCCGGGTCGTAGTTGACGAGGAGGTCGACCTTGCCCTGTTCAAGGGCCGCGACGGCGGCGGAGCCGGAGCCAACGCCGATCAGCGAGACGTCGTCCGCGGACAAGCCGTTGCGCTGCAGGTAATAGCGGACGAAGAAATCGGAAGACGAGCCCGGCGAGGTGATCCCGACTTTTGCGCCTTTGATCGTTTCCGGTTTTGCCGGGTCGAAAGTGCTGTTCTTGCCGCCAGCCAGCACGAGCCCGGAATTGCGGGCGAGCTGCACGAAGGCCACGACAGCCTTCTTCTGCGACTGCATCTGGATCGTATGGTCGTAGAAGCCGACGGCGATATCCGTCGAGCCGGCAACAAGCGCCTGAAGCGTCTTCGACCCGCCCGATGCGAAGTTTTCAACGGTCACCTCCAGGCCTTCCTTTTCATAAAGGCCGAGCCCCTGGGCAACCGGAAAGGGGAGATTGTTGAGATTATAAGAACCGACGCTGATGCGGACCGGATCCGCCAATGCCGAACCGGCAAAGGCGACGGTTGCCGCGAGGGCGAGCATGAGCTTGTGCATGATATTCTCCTCCTGTTGGTGGCGCCCTCCCGGCGGCCACGATCATTATGCCGCGCAACCCAGTTGCGTGACAGGTTTTGCGAAGACATGTCCTTCGAACAGCCGCCTGGCGGTGCGAAGGATGCCGGCAACGATCTTGCCGTCCCTTTCATGAAGCTTGACGTCCAGGTGGCCGCTCGGGTGCTCAATCGAAAGCACCACTGGCGGTTTGCGCGTGCCGACGAGAAGGGAAGCAACGGTGCCTTCATTGATGCAGGCGGTGGCAATCCCCACGGCCCCGGTCGTCGCCAGCGAAGGGTGACATTGATGCGGCATGAAATACCGTACGCTGATGTCGCCTCCCGACTTTGACCGGGAAATGAGCACGGGCTTCGGGGTCACCTGGTACCGCACGTCTCCAAGGCCCATCCGTTCGCCAGCAGCGATGCGCAGCCTCTCCAACCGTCCTAGCAATTCCTTATCAGCATTGAGTTCAGCCGCTGACTCGAAGCCGCTTGCGCCGATCGCGCCAGCCTCGACCAACATCATCGGCATGGCGCAATCGATGCATGTGACAGCCACACCGTCGATCGAATCGATAGGCTTGCCGGTGGGGAAGAGCTGTCCGGTACGCGCGCCGGCTGCGTCCATGAAGGTCAGCGCGATCGGCGCAGCGCTGCCCGGTACACCGTCGATCGCCGCTTCGCCGAGATAGGAGACGTTGCCATTCGGCGTGGGAACGTCGGCTTCGATCATCCTGCCGGTGTTGACGTTGTGGATTCGGACGAGCGTCGTTTCGCCCCGAGCCGGAACGAGACCCGCCTCGATGGCGAAAGGGCCGACCGCAGCAAGCATGTTGCCGCAGTTCGGTGAAGTGTCGACGATCTGTTGGTCGACCCGCACCTGGGCAAAGAGGTAATCCACGTCAGCACCAGGGATGGTGGCAGGTCCGACGATGGCCACCTTGCTCGTCACCGGATTGCCGCCGCCGATGCCATCGATCTGCAACGGGTGACCCGAACCCATGACGGACAGCAGGATCTTGTCCCGCTCGCTGGCCTCCGCGGGGAGATCGTTTGCCAGAAAGAACGGACCCTTCGAGGTGCCGCCCCTCATCAGGACGCAAGGGATCGCCAGCAGGTCGTTCATCGCTTGTGCTTCCATTGGAATTATGTCATCGCCGTATCAATCGGCCTGTTTGATCCAATTATCGGAAGTACGGTTGATTTGTGAAATGCTAAGAATCGGGAAATTGATGCAAGATGAGCATTAATTGCGAGATCCTTGATCTTCGGGCGTTCTTGAGCGTGGTCGAGCTGGAGAGCTTTCATCGTGCTGCCGATGCGTTGCACCTGTCGCAGCCCGCCCTGAGCCGCCGGATTCAAAAACTCGAGCAGGCGATTGGAGCGCCCCTGCTGGAGCGAACGACCAGGCATGTGTCGGCGACGGCGCTCGGAACAGAACTCATTCCGCTTGTGCGGCGCATGTTGGAGGAATTCGACGGTTCCTTGTTCGCGGTACGCGACATTGGTACCAATCGAGGCGGATTGGTAACGATCGCATGCCTCCCCACCGCAGCATTCTACTTCCTGCCGACCGTCATTCGCCAGTTCAACGAGGAGTATCCCAACATTCGCTTTCGTATCCTCGACCTGCCCGCGACCGACGGCCTCCAAGCCGTGGCACGCGGTGAGGTGGAGTTCGGCATAAATATCATGGGCACGTCGGACCCGGACTTGATCTTCGACCGGCTGGTGGAAGACCCTTTCGTGCTGGCAGCGCGCAGAGATCATCCCCTCGCCGCCAAGCCCGCGGTCGGCTGGGCAGAGCTTGAGCCCTATCATCTGATTACCGTTCATCGATCGAGCGGCAACCGAACCTTGCTCGACGCGGCCTTGGCAAAATCCAATATCAAGCTGCGTTGGTTCTACGAGGTGACCCATCTGTCCACCTCCCTCGGTCTGGTGGAGGCCGGCCTCGGAATATCCGTCCTACCGCGCATGGCGACCCCGCAGGATGTCCATCCGTTCTTGATCACGCGCCCGATTGGCGATCCCGAGATATCGCGTACCATCGGCGTGGTCCGCCGTCGGGGCGGCACCTTGTCGCCGGCGGCGGAGAGATTTCTTGAGATGCTGATGGGCGCATGGGGGAGTGATTGAAGGGGCCCACCGAAATACGCGCTCCGATGCCACGTTTACGAGTCCGCAGGCGCAACAAAGCGCTCGAGTTTCGCTGATCCGGTGCTCTGCCGGCTTCAACAGCGTCGCTCGATGACATTTGAGCGGCAGCGCCGCTTTTCTAAGCGGGATGAGAACCCAACCTGGTGCTGCAGCGCACAATATTTCATCGTTATGTGCTAATGTTCATTTTTTGGGCAGGTCCCTAATCTTACATTTTCTCTTTAGATTCAACGCCATCTAGTGACGGCGCAAAACTGGCACGGGCCTTGCTTTTTCATCGGTGCTTCGATCAACGGCGATTGAAGCGAGCTCAGGCGCCGATAGCGCCTGCCAAAGACACCGACGTCGCAAGGTCCTTGCCTCCAAGGGGATTCCTCCCAGCCCCAGGAGCGCAATGCCCAAGCGGCGTTTTTTGTCGGCTTCGACCGGCCAACACATTGAGGGAACGTGCGCATGACCAAGTTTTCGATCGACGGCCTGACCCGCCGCAGCCTGCTGAAGACGACCGCGACGGCCGCCATGGTCGGCGCAGCCAAGACGCTGTTACCCTCCGGGGCCTTTGCCCAGGGCGCCGGTCCCGAGACCACGAAGGCCGTCCTCGGCTTCATCGCGCTGACCGATTCCGCCCCGCTTGTCATAGCCAAGGAAAAGGGCTTCTTCGACAAGTATGGCATGACCGAAGTGGAGGTTGTGAAACAGGCCTCGTGGGGCACGACCCGCGACAATCTGGTGCTCGGCTCGGCCGGCGCCGGCATCGATGGCGCCCACATCCTGACGCCGATGCCCTATCTCATCTCGACCGGCAAGGTGACGCAAAACAACCAGCCGCTGCCGATGGTGATCCTCGCGCGCCTCAATCTCGATGCCCAGGCGATCTCGGTCGGCGCGGCTTACGCCGATCTGAAGGTCGGTCTCGACGCGTCGGTCCTCAAGGAAGCCTTTGCAAAAAAGAAGGCCGAGGGCGCGGCCGCCAAGGTCGCCATGACCTTCCCCGGCGGCACGCACGACCTCTGGATCCGCTACTGGCTCGCTGCCGGCGGCATCGACCCCGATAAGGACGTCGAGACGATCGTCGTGCCGCCGCCGCAGATGGTCGCCAACATGAAGGTCGGCACCATGGATTGTTTTTGCGTCGGCGAGCCCTGGAACGAGCAGCTCGTCAACCAGAAGATCGGCTACACGGCGGTCAACACCGCAGAGATCTGGACGAAGCATCCGGAAAAATCCTTCGCCATGCGCGCCGACTGGGTCGAGAAGAACCCGCGTGCCGCCAAGGCGCTCGTCATGGCGGTCGAAGAAGCCGCGCAATGGTGCGACGATATGGCCAACAAGGACGAGCTCGCCAAAATCGTCGGCAAACGCAGTTGGTTCAACGTGCCGCCGAAGGACATCGTCGACCGGCTGAAGGGCGAGTACGACTATGGCAACGGCAAGGTCGTCGAGAACAGTCCGCATTTCATGAAGTTCTGGCGCGATCATGCCTCCTACCCCTTCCAGAGCCATGACGCCTGGTTCCTTACCGAGAATATTCGGTGGGGCAAGCTCGCATCGGATACCGACATCAAGGGGCTGATCGCCAAGGTCAACCGGGAGGATATATGGCGCGAGGCGGCGAAGGAGCTTGGTGTCACCGACATCCCTGCGTCTACGTCGCGCGGTCCGGAAACCTTCTTCGACGGCAAGGTCTTCGATCCAGAGAATCCGGAGGCGTATCTGAAGAGCCTGGCGATCAGCCGCATCGCCTGATGCCGCAGCGGCAGCCGGGCTTCAAAGCCGGCTGCCGCTCGACCCGAACCCTAGAGCGGGTGCGCTCACATGCGTTCGCACCGCCGCTCTATCCCGTTGTATTTGCCGCATTTGTGCTGCGTCAGGCGATTCACCTGACTGCAAAATGCTCCAGGAGGAAAGGCATGTCCGTCACCAATCTCAAGCTCAAACCGCAGGCGGCGCCGCAGCCTTCCGCTCAGGTCATCGCTCTCGGGCACCCGGCGGGCCTACGCACTGACAGCCGCCTGGCGCGCCTTGCCGCGCAGACCGTCACGAATCTTTTGCCGCTCATCGTCACGCTGACGCTCATTATCCTCGCGTGGCAGCTTGTCTGTTCGTCGCCCGACTCGAGCCTGCCGGCTCCGTCGCGCGTGCTTGAAGAGAGTTGGGAACTAATCGTGCATCCCTTCTACACCGGCCAAGGTGTCGATCAGGGCCTGTTCTGGCACGTCTTCGCCAGTCTGCAGCGCGTCGCGCTCGGCTACGCGATGGCAGCTGCCGTCGGTGTAGCGCTCGGTACGCTCGTCGGCCAGAGCGCACTGGCCATGCGCGGCCTCGACCCGATCTTTCAGGTGCTGCGCACCGTCCCGCCGCTCGCCTGGCTGCCGCTTTCGCTCGCCGCCTTCCAGGACGGCAATCCCTCGGCGATCTTCGTCATTTTCATAACCGCGATCTGGCCGATCATCATCAACACCGCGGTCGGTATCCGCAACATTCCGCAGGATTACCGGAACGTCGCCAAGGTGCTTCGACTGAACGGATTCGAATATTTCCACAAGATCATGCTGCCGGCGGCCGCCCCTTACATCTTCACGGGCCTGCGGATCGGCATCGGGCTCTCATGGCTCGCGATCGTCGCGGCCGAGATGCTGATCGGCGGTGTCGGTATCGGCTTCTTCATTTGGGACGCCTGGAACTCGTCGTTGATCAGCGACATCATCGTGGCGCTGATCTATGTCGGCATCGTCGGTTTCCTCCTCGACCGCATCATCGCGCTGATCGGTCGCGCAGTGACGCGCGGCACTGCAAACGCCTGAAGGAAAAGGAGGCTTTCATGCCCAAGAGCTATCTCTCACTTGAACTCATCGACAAGACCTTCGAACGCGGCGGAAGGCGCACCGAGGTTCTGAAGCAAGTCTCGTTGTCTGTCGATAAGGGCGAATTCATCTCGATCATCGGCCACTCCGGTTGCGGCAAGTCGACCCTGCTCAACATCGTCGGTGGGCTGACGCAGGCGACGACCGGCGTCGTACTGCTCGACGGCAAGGTGGTCGACGAACCCGGACCGGACCGCGCCGTCGTCTTCCAGAACCACTCGCTGCTGCCATGGCTGACCGTCTATGAAAATGTCCGGCTCGCTGTCGATAAGGTGTTCTCCAAGACCCGCAGTAAGAAGGAACGCCATGAGTGGACCATGTGCAACCTGGAGCTGGTGCAGATGGCGCATGCCGCCGACAAGCGCCCTTCGGAAGTCTCCGGCGGCATGAAGCAGCGCGTCGGCATCGCCCGGGCGCTTGCCATGGAACCGAAGGTGCTGCTGCTCGACGAACCCTTCGGGGCGCTCGACGCACTAACCCGCGCGCATCTGCAGGACCAGGTCATGCAAATCCACGCGACCCTCGGCAATACCGTCCTGATGATCACGCATGACGTCGACGAAGCGGTCCTGCTTTCCGACCGCATCGTGATGATGACCAATGGACCCTCTGCACGAGTTGGCGAAATCCTCGATGTGCCGCTCGCCCGTCCGCGCCGGCGCATCGAGCTCGCCTCCGATCGAACATACCTGAAGTGTCGCGAAGCGGTGCTGAAGTTCCTCTACGAACGCCACCGCTTCGTCGAAGCTGCAGAGTGATTATTCGCGAGCGGAACGCGACCTCAGTAAAGCCTGTCGACAGCGGCCTTGTTCTGCAGCCTTGCGGCATCAAACGGGTGCGTCGTCGTCTTGCCTTGCCCCTCATCCCCCAGCATCGAGCGCGCCGGATCGCTGACGCTTTTGTGTCAGAGTCAGCGTTTCCGCAAAGCGGTGACTCGATGCGCTCGCGGCGAACTTCCGCAGTCCACTCTCTGCAAGATTTTTAAGTACGGAGAAAGCGACCCATACGGCCGGTAGCCATCGGCCCAGCAATTGCTAAATGCCTGAGGCAAGTGCCGATATTTGGTGTTTGATGATGATATAATAAACTCGCTGTCTTAGGCCATGTGGACGAATTTGATCGAGCATAGGCCTTCGAAAGGACGACGGGCTTGCCCGGGACTGTCCAGTCAAACCTTGTGATATGGCGAGGCATCACCAGAATGCCGCCGTCGAGGAACGAGGAGGCACTGGCTGGGCATGGATGGCCACATCGGGGTGACCCATGGAGCGGCGCAACAAGGAACAGGAGAACCTTTCCCGGCTCGAACGGGCCGCGCAACAGACTGCTGATCCAAAAACTATGCAACAGAAGGCAAAGAAGCCTGAGGAAAAATTTCGCTTCAGCCTTCGCACGGAAGACGTCTGGTGGACGGCTGGCTTCGCTGCCGCAGCCTTGCTGCTTTTTGGCATCCAAGTCCTGATCAATTGGCGCTTAGAATGGCTTGACGCGCCTTTGCGCGTTCGCGTGCTGAATTACGTCAGAGGCGGCCTTCTCATTTTCGTTATCCTGACCGTCGCGAACGTTATCGAAGTCTTTCTCATTGGCCGAATTCTCAATCGTGTTTCGCGTTTTAACCTGAAACGCATTTTTCGATTGGTCGTAGTCGTCGCTATCGTCTTCGTGGCCATCTCAGTCCTATTTGTGAACTGGTACGCCGCAGTTGTTTCGCTCGGCCTGATTTCACTGATTCTCGGCTTTGCGCTGCAAATGCCGATCTCCAGTTTCATCGCGTGGATTTATATTCTGGTCAGGGCGCCTTATCGCGTTGGCGACCGCATTCGCATCGGCGATGCCCATGGCGATGTCATTGATGTCAGCTATCTCGACACGACGTTGTGGGAATTCGGCGGCGAATATCTTTGGACCGATCATCCGAGCGGACGCATCATCAAGTTTCCGAACTCCACCGTGTTTGACACGCCGGTCTTCAATTATTCCTGGCCGCTGTTTCCCTATGTCTGGAACGAAATCAAGTTCCAGCTCGCGTACGAAAGCGATCTGGAATTCGTGGCGCAAACCATGAGGGAGGTCGTGGAAGAGCAGATCGGCGACATCATGAGCCAGAAGGTGAAGGTTTATAAACACATCCTATCGAAAACGCCGGTGGACGAACTCGAAGTGAAGGAGCATCCCGTGGTTCATTTTCGCGTCAGTGAAAACACCTGGCTCGAGGCCATCGTGCGTTACCTCGTGCCGCCGAAGGAAGCGGGGCGCACCAAGACACGCTTGATCAAGGAAATGCTGGCGCGGATGAATGCAAAACCCGATCGCGTGCTGTTTCCGAAGAGCAATTTGAGGTGAACTTCCTCACGCCACGCCGGCAAGGACACCCCGCCCGCGTCGCGGCAGGCAAGCCACTCGGACCTTGCCAGAGGGGTGCAAAGCGGTGGCGGCCTCTATAGCGCCGTGCGTCTTTTTCAAACGCACAAAGGACGCTGTAGC
>NZ_LUAV01000004.1:164448-183332 GCF_002078505.1 Ensifer aridi
TTTGTCCTTAAATCGGGTACGATTTAAGGACACGTGCAGTAGTCGCGTCGTTCCTGGACAGATGAACAGAAGCCCATGAGGGATCATTTCTCGACAGTCGCCACCGTTTCGACATGCGCCGACCAGAGGAATTGGTCGATCGGCGTTACCGATGTGATGCGGTAGCCGGCGGTGACGAGAATCGAGAGATCCCTAGCGAGCGTCACGGGGTTGCAGGAGACCGCAGCAATCTTCTTCACGCCCGAGCGGGCGAGTTCGTGACATTGCGCCTCGGCGCCGGCGCGGGGCGGGTCGAAGACGACGGCGTCGAAGGCTTTCAGTTCCTGCGCCATCATCGGTCGGCGGAAGAGGTCGCGCTTTTCGACCGTCACCGGCTTCAGGCCTTGCGTATTGCGCGCGGCGAAGTCCAGCGCCTTCAAGGCCCTGTCCTCGCCCTCGACGGCATGGACCCGTGCCGTTCGCGCTAGCCTCAGCGCGAAGGTGCCGATGCCTGCGAAAAGATCGGCGACGCGTTTCGCCTTGCCGATGTGGTCGAGCACGAGCCTCGCCATTGCTTCCTCGGCCGGCCGCGTCGCTTGCGTGAAGGCGCCGGGCGGCGGCGAAACCGTCACGCCACCGAAGTCTATCGTGGGCTTGACGGGTTCGACGATCACCTCGCCGTTGAGGCTGAGACGGGCGATGCCGCGCTCGCTGAGGACAGCCTCGACCGCCGCGCGTCTTTGCCGATCGTTGAGCTTGATGCCCTCGAAGGCGAGGTCGAGGCCGGTTGCCGTCTCCAATACGGTGATCCGGAACGGTTCGGCCGTGGAAGCCATCACGGAGGCGATCTTGCGGATCGTCGCAAGCCGCGACACGATGCCCGGGCTCGTGATGGGACATTCGCTAATCGCGACGATGTGGTGGCTTTGCGCCTGATTGTAGCCGAGCAGCAGTTCCTTTTCCGTGCGCCGGGCGGTGAAGACGGCGCGCCGCCGCTCGCCCGGCCGCGCGACGATCAGCGGTGCGACGTGCGGCGTCAGACCTTTCGACTTCAAGGCGTCGATGACGAGGTTGCGCTTGAAGGTGTGGTAGAGCGCGTCGGAGGCGTGCTGAAGCGAACAACCGCCGCAGGTGCCGTTGACCCCTTCCGGGCCGAAGTGACGGCACGGAGGCTCGACCCGCTCAGGGGAAACCTCCTTCAGCGAAATCAGCGTGCCCTGAGCCTTGTTGACCGCAAGTGCCACGGTCTCGCCGGGCAGCGTGAACGGTGCGTAGACAGGCCCGGCTTCAGTCTGTGCTATGCCATCTCCCTGTGCGCCGAGGCGGCTGATGGTTACGATCTCGGTGCTCATGGTTTCCGCCCCGCGAGGAGAAATTCCCTGTTGCCGTCACCGCCGGCAATGGGCGAGGGGACGAGGCCGAGGCTTTGCCAACCCATATCCTCGACGAGCCAGCGCTCCAGCTCGGCTGCGACGGCCGGCGCACTCTCCGGATCCTTGAGTAGGCCGGCCTTGCTGATCGCGTCCCGTCCCGCCTCGAACTGCGGTTTGACAAGCAGAATCGCGCGCGCACCGGCTTCGGCCAGCGCAAGCGCAGGCGGGAGCGCCAGTTTCAGCGAGATGAAGGAGACGTCAGACACGATCAATGTGATGGCGCGGTTGCCGATGTCCTCGGGGGCCAAGGACCTGGCGTTCAGTCCTTCGATATTCGTGACGCGCGGGTCCTCGGCGATGCGCGGGTGCATCTGTCCGTGGCCGACATCGATCGCCACCACATGCGCGGCGCCGCGCTTGAGAAGCACTTCCGTGAAGCCGCCCGTCGAAGCCCCGATGTCGAGGCAGGTCTCACCTGCCGGATCGAAGCCGAAATGGTCGAGCGCTGCTGCAAGCTTCAAGGCCGCACGGGAGACATAGGCTTGCGCCGGATCGTCGATGGCAATCGTCACGTCTTCGGCGAAGGGCGCCGCTGGCTTGGTCACGGTGCGGCCGTCGACCTTGACGGTTCCACGCTGGATCGCGTCACGTGCGCGGGCACGACTGGCCACCAATCCCTTGTTCAGGAGCAATTGATCGAGGCGGATCATCATCTGCGTTTCATTGGACATGGTTCGTCATCGCGCGTCGGGCGGCGCATTGCAAGGGAGCCGCATGAGCGCCAGTGAATTAAGCGAAATTAAATCAAAAGCTGCGATTGTTCGACCGCTGGCAAAGCCCTCCAGACGAACCATGATCGGTTCCGTTTCTCTGCCATACCCAATGTCTCTCGCGCCAACCGAAGCGGCCGGCCCTCCCACGGCGCCGATCCGGTTCGCGTGTCTGCATCCATTCCCGAAGCAGGGTCCCTCCCATGTCTCTGAAGAACATCTCCTTGAGCCGCAAACTCGGCCTGACCTTTTCGGCGCTGATTGCGCTTTTCCTGGTCGTGTCCGCGGTCGTCTATTCCAAAGCCGAATTCGCCAGGCAGGCATCGCTCCACCAGAGCCAGTCAGCGCGGCTCGTCACCCTCATCGACGAGGCGTCCCAGGCCATGCTGGAGCAAGCGGTCAATCTCCGCGGTTTCCTACTCTTCCGCAGCGACAGCACCTATAACGACGTCTTTGCCAATCGTGAGCGGATGGAAAAGAGCATTGCCGCCGCCCGCGAGGCGGCCTCCGGCGAGGCGCAGTTGCTGGCCCGTCTCGACAACATGCAGAAGGCGGCCGACGTCTATTTCAACGAACTCGCCAAGCCGCAGCTCGAGGCGCGCCGCACGACCGAAATGCCGATCCTCGAGGTCGTCGAGATCGGTCGCAAGGCAACGAAAGGCCAGCTCGACGCGTTTCGCGAGGCGGCCGCTGAGATCAAGCAGCAGGCGCGCGGCTGGTCGGCCGAGCAGGAGGCTCTGCAGGCGAACGCCACCTCGGTCCTGATGGCGGCGCTCGCGCTTGGTGCCGTCGCTGCAACTGTGGCGGCGGTCCTGATGGCCTGGATGCTTTCGCGCGCGATCGTGCGGCCGATCGTCGGCATGACGGGCGCCATGGGCCGCCTTGCCGGCGGTGATCACGATATCGATGTGCCCGCGCTCGACCGAAAGGACGAGGTCGGCCAGATGGCCCGCGCCGTGCTGGTCTTCCGCGAAGCCGCGGTCGAGAAGCTCCGGCTTTCCGGAGAGACAGAAAAGATGCGGAACGAGGCCGAAGCCGAGCGCAGCCGCTCGGATGCCGAAAAGACGCGCGAAGCGGCCGAGGTGCGCTTCGCGATGGAAGCGCTCGGTGCCGGGCTCACGGCGCTTGCGGAAGGCAATGTCGCCTATCGGATCGAGGCGCCCTTCGCCGACCGTCTCGATCCGTTGCGGATGAATTTCAACCAATCGCTTGAACGGCTTCAGGCGACGCTCCGCGCCGTCGGTGAGAACGCCGGTGCCATCAATGCCGGCGCCGCCGAAATCCGCGAAGCGGCAAACGATCTGGCGCGGCGCACCGAGCAGCAGGCTGCTTCCGTCGAAGAAACGGCGGCGGCGCTGGAGGAGATCACGACAACGGTGCGCGACTCGACGAAGCGCGCCGAAGATGCCGGCGTCCTCGTCGAGCGCACGCGGGCCGGAGCGGAAAAATCCGGCGAGGTCGTCCGCCGCGCCGTCAGCGCGATGCACGAGATCGAAAAGTCGTCGGGAGAAATCTCGAACATTATCGGGGTCATCGACGATATCGCGTTCCAGACCAACCTCCTGGCGCTCAATGCCGGCGTCGAAGCGGCGCGCGCGGGCGAGGCGGGCAAGGGCTTTGCCGTCGTCGCGCAGGAGGTGCGTGAACTTGCACAGCGCTCGGCCAATGCCGCCAAGGAAATCAAGGCGCTCATCATGACCTCCGGCGAGCAGGTGCGCGCCGGTGTCGGACTCGTCGGCGAGACGGGCGCGGCGCTGGAGACGATCGTCGCGGAGGTGCGCGAGATCAACCGCCATGTGAGCGCCATCGTCACTGCGGCACGCGAACAGTCGACCGGGCTGCAGGAGATCAATACGGCGGTTAATGCGATGGACCAGGGCACGCAGCAGAACGCTGCCATGGTCGAGCAGTCGACTGCCGCGAGCCATAGCCTTGCGCGTGAGGCCGCTGCCCTGGACGAGCTCATCGCCCAGTTCAAGCTCGGCGACCGCCGCCAGCCAGCCGTGGCAGCCGCTTCGCCGGCAGCAAAGCCGGTCGCGTCTCCCGCTCGGCAACTCGGCCAGAAGCTGAAGCGGTCCTTCGGCTCGGCTGCCGTTGCGCAGAGCCAGGACTGGACCGAATTCTGAGCGGCCCGTCGATCTCGGAAAACAAAAAGCCCGGCCGATCGGCCGGGCTTTCTGTTGAATGGAGTAATACGTCAGCCGGCGGCGCCGAGGCCGATGGTATGCTTCTGGCCGAGCGCCTTGAACACGGTCGAGACGATGCCGGCGCGATCGAGACCCGCATGCGCATACATCGCTTCGGGCTTCGCCTGTTCCATCCAGATGTCGGGCATCACAATCGGCCGCACCTTGAGACCGCCGTCAAGCAGGCCCTCTTCCGCAAGAAACTGCAGCACATGGCTGGCGAAGCCGCCGATCGCGCCTTCCTCGATGGTCACCAGCACCTCGTGATCGCGGGCAAGCCGGCGAATCAGGTCATGATCGAGCGGCTTGGCGAAGCGTGCGTCGGCGACTGTCGTCGAAAGACCGGCGGCATCCAGGTCTTCCGCCGCCAACAGACAGTCGGCAAGGCGCGTGCCGAACGAAAGCAGCGCTACCTTGGTGCCTTCCTTGAGGATCCGGCCCTTGCCGATTTCAAGGATGTCGCCCCGCTCCGGCAGCTCGACGCCCACGCCCTCACCGCGCGGATAGCGGAAGGAAATCGGCCCTTCGTCGTAAGCTGCGGCAGTACGCACCATGTGCTTGAGTTCCGCCTCGTCGGCGGCCGCCATCACCACGAAACCGGGCAGAGAGGCAAGATAGGTCGTATCGAACGAGCCAGCATGGGTCGGCCCGTCGGCACCGACGAAACCGGCGCGGTCGATCGGGAAACGCACCGGTAGGCCCTGGATCGCAACATCGTGGACGACCTGGTCGTAGGCCCGCTGCAGGAAGGTGGAATAGAGTGCCGCAAATGGCTTGTAACCTTCCGCCGCGAGGCCGGCGGCGAAGGTCACCGCATGCTGCTCGGCGATGCCCACATCGAAACAGCGCTTCGGATGAATGGTCGCGAACTTGTCGAGGCCGGTGCCGGACGGCATGGCGGCGGTGATCGCGACGATCTTGTCGTCGAGGTTCGCTTCCTGGATCAGCGCATCGGCGAACACTGAGGTATAGGCCGGGGCGTTGGGCTTTGCTTTCGCCTGAGCCCCGGTGATCACGTCGAATTTGTTGACGCCGTGGTACTTGTCGGCCGCGGCCTCGGCCGGCGGATAGCCCTTGCCCTTCTGGGTGACCACATGGATCAGGACGGGACCTTTGGCGTTGTCGCGCACGTTGCGCAGCACCGGCAGCAGGTGGTCGAAGGAGTGGCCGTCGATCGGGCCGATGTGGTAGAAGCCCATCTCCTCGAAGATCGTTCCGCCGGTGACGTAGCCGCGCGCATGCTCGACCGCACGGGTGATTGCGCGGTCGACCGTCTTGCCGAGATAGGCGGTGAGCTTCTTGCCGACTTCGCGAATGCCCATATAGGTCCGCCCGGAGGCGAGCCGCGCCAGATAGGCGCTCATCGCGCCCGTCGGCGGCGCGATCGACATGTCGTTGTCGTTGAGAATGACGATGAGGCGAGCGTCGAGCGCCCCGGCATTGTTGAGCGCCTCGAAGGCCATGCCGGCGGACATCGCACCATCGCCGATCACGGCGATCACATTGCGGGTCTTGCCGTCGAGCTCGGCGGCGACCGCCATGCCGAGACCGGCGGAGATCGAGGTCGAGGAATGTGCCGCACCGAAAGGGTCGTATTCGCTTTCGGCGCGGCGGGTGAAGCCGGAAAGCCCGCCTTCCTGGCGCAACGTGCGGATGCGGTCGCGCCGGCCGGTCAGGATCTTGTGCGGATAGCACTGGTGGCCGACATCGAAGATCAGTCGGTCGTGCGGCGTATCGAAGATCTTGTGGATGGCGATCGTCAATTCCACTACGCCGAGGCCGGCACCGAGATGACCGCCGGTGCGTGACACGGCGTCGATCATTTCCGCGCGCAGTTCGGCTGCCAATTGCGGCAGATCCCTGTCGTCGATCTTCTTCAGATCGTCGGGATACTTGACCTTATCGAGCAGGGGGGTCGCCGGCATCGGATTGGTTGGCAATTGTGTCACGCTGCATGCCTCATGCGCGCCAGCGCATGGGCGCGCGATCTGTTTGGGTCAAAAGAGTTCTTAGACGCTATTGCGGTTGAATGCAAAAATTAGGCTTTCCTGCGGCTTCAACCAAGGGCTTAACAGGAACTTAATGAAAATCAGCCCTGCGGCAAGGGTATGAACTCCTCCTCGTCGCCCGGCACGATATCGAAGCGCCCGGTGCGCCACTCTTCCTTAGCCTTGTCGATGCGCTCCTTCGACGACGAGACGAAATTCCACCAGATATGGCGCGGCGAGCCGAGCGCTGCTCCGCCGAAGAGCATGACGTGACAGCCGGAGGGGCCGGCCGTGACGGTGATTTCGTCCCCGGGACGGAAGACGAGGAGCTGGTTGTCGGCGAAATGGTCGCCGGCGATGATCGTTTCGCCGGAGAGGATATAGAGCGCACGCTCTGCCCATTTCGCGGCGAACGGTGCACTTTTGCCCGGTTCGATCATGAGATCGACGTAGATTGTATCGGTGAAGACCGAAACCGGCGAGTCGGCGCCCTCGTACGTGCCGATCACGACGCGCGCGCGAACGCCGCCGTCGGCAAGATGCGGCAGCATACGCTCTTCCGTGTGGGTGAAGATCGGATCGATCTCTTCCTTGTCGTCGGGCAGCGCCAGCCAAGTTTGCAATCCGGAAAGCGAACGCTCGTGTCCGCGCTGGTTCTCCGGCGAACGCTCGGAATGCACGATGCCCCGCCCGGCGGTCATCAGGTTCACGTCGCCGGGGCGGATCACCATCTCGGTGCCGAGGCTGTCACGGTGCTTGATCTCGCCGTCGAAGAGATAGGTGACAGTCGAAAGGCCGATATGCGGATGCGGCCGGACATCGATCGCCTCCCCGGCACGCAAGAGCGCCGGGCCCATCCGGTCGAAGAAGATGAAGGGACCGACGAGCCGCCGCCGCGCCGTCGGCAGGGCACGGCGCACCTGCAGGCCGCCGATATCGCTGGTGCGAGGAATGATCAGATGCTCGATGGCGTCGCAGGCGGGCTTGTCGCCGGCAAGCGGATCGGGACCAGGAAAGAAGGACATGGCGGTCGCTCCGGTTGTGGGGCTCAACTGGAGATTATCGTCAATGCGGGCCGTTCGATAGCGACAATCGGGAGACGCTGCGTTTCTCGGTGGATCATCGTTGATAAGAGGCCAAGCGCCGAAAGCTGCCCCTCACTCTAGCCCTCTCCCGCAGGCGGGGACGGGACTTAAAGGTCGCCGGAGAAGGTGCCGGCAGGCGGATGAGGGCGAAGGCTCGCAAGCGCCCCATCCGGCCAGAACCTTTACTGTTCCGCGTCGAGCGGCTCGACGCCCTGCGGCCGGCCGGCACGGTCGAGGCGGATCTTCTCGATACGGTCCTCGGCCGCCTTCAACAGGGTCTCACAATGCTTCTTCAGGGCTTCTCCCCGCTCGTATATCTCGATTGACTTGTCGAGCGCCACGTCGCCGCGTTCGAGTGCCGAGACGATGCGCTCCAACTCCTCGACCGCCTGCTCGAAGGAGAGGGCAGTTACGTCCGGTTGCGTCGTGGTGTTCATCAATTACCCTCTCATTAGTCTCAGAATATGCAGGCCGGCCGACTCGGCGAGCCCCTGCAGGTCGTAGCCGCCCTCGAGCGAGCTGACGATGCGGTTGCCCGCGCTTTTGCCGGCAACGTCCATCAGGCGCCCCGTCGCCCAGTCGAAATCTTCGGCCACCAGATTGAGCTGCGCCAACGGATCGCGGTGATGGGCGTCGAAACCGGCGGAAATCAAAATGAAATCGGGCCGGAAATTCTCGATGGCCGCGAGCACCCGCGTGCGGAAGGCGTCGCGGAAATGCTCGCTGCTGCTGTTGGGGGGAAGCGGCGCATTGACGATATTGTGCCTTACGCCCGTTTCGTCTTTGGTCCCTGTGCCGGGATAAAGCGGCATCTGGTGGGTCGAGCAAAAGAGGACGGACGGGTCGTCCCAGAAGATATCCTGCGTACCGTTGCCGTGGTGGACGTCCCAGTCGATGATGGCGACGCGCTCCGCCCCATGTGCCCTCTGCGCGTGGCGTGCGGCGATCGCCACCGTGTTGAAGAAGCAGAAGCCCATCGCCTTGTCTTTTTCGGCGTGGTGGCCCGGCGGGCGTGCTGCGATGAAGGCGTTGTCCGCCTCGCCGGCGAAGATTGCGTCTACTGCCTGAACGGCACCGCCAATGCCGGTCAATGCCGCCTCGAGACTCATCGGGCTCGCATAGGTGTCTGCCTCGATCTGGTTGATGTCGTCGTCCGGAATGGCACGCTTGATCGACCGCAGATGCTCTTCGGTATGGGCGAGCAGCACGAGATCCTCGTCGCACCGCAACGCTTCGATCCGCTTCAACTCCGCGAAATTCGGATGCTCGAGCGCGAGGTTCAGCGCCTTCAGCCGATCCGGCCGCTCGGGGTGCCCCTCGGGAACCTCGTGCTCCAGGAAGACCGGGTTTTCGTAAAGATGCGTGGCCATGTGCGCAAAGCTAGTGCGCGCACCTGTCAAAATCCATGGCGGCGACGGCAAAAGTTCCGATTTTCAACAGCGCGGATCAAGCAGGATCTTGCCGTCGCGATGCTGATTGTGCTGGTGCGCGAGCGCGTCTGCGAGCCGGCTCAAGGGATAGATCGCGGCGACCGGGCTTTCGAAGAGGCCGTTGCCGATGCCTTCGAAGCTTCGGGCGAAGGCGGCATCGAGCGCGTCGCGGCCGGCGGAATGCACCCAGGTCCGGAGCCACAGGAAGGCGAAGCGCACGTCGGGACGGGCGGCGATTGCTGCCTGCGGTACCGGCACGCCGCTCAGCGCGCCGTACTGGATGAAGGCTCCGCCCGTATCGACAGACCGGCCGATCAACGCGCCCGCAAAGGGGCCGCCAACGGCATCGAGCACGGCGTCAAATCTGGTGCCTGCGGGGAGATCGCCGCCGTCCGCGACGAGGATCCGGTGCGTTCCGCCAACACGGACGCGGCTTTTCTCGCTGCGAAGGATGGCCATCGGCACCATCCCCTCGAGCGACAGCAGCTTCATCAGCATGCCGCCGATCGCCGAGCCTGCCGCGGTCACGCCGACGCTCAAGCCCACGAGCGAACCGAAATGCGCGCGCAGGGCCTCGACGAGTCTCAGCGCCGTCAGCGGGTTGACGTAGCTCATCGCCGCCTGCCTGTCGTCGATCCCGTCCGGCACGCGAAAGCACCATTCGGCCGGGCGGACGAGAAAATGCTGCCACAGCCCGCTTGCACCGATCGGAACGACTCGGTCTCCAGCCTTAAGGTCCCGCACGTCGGGCCCGACGCGGCTGACGGTGCCCACGCCTTCGAAGCCCGGTACGAAAGGTAAGGTCGTACGTGCGCTGTAAGCCCCGGTGACAGGAATCAGATCCGACGGATTGATCGCAGCGAGCGAAATCTCGACCTCGACCTCGCCGGCCCCCGGTTCCCGGCGCGGCGCTTCCACGAGTTCGATGACTTGTTTGGGATCGCCAAACTGTCTAACGAGTGTGGAGCGCATGGTGAGGGCCTCGCATGGACGGCAGAGAGCGGGAAAACGTCACGGAAATCCGCATTCCGTTTCGCGATATAGACATGCACGGCCACATGCACAATGCGGCCTATTACGCGCATGCGGAGGCAGCGCTCGCCAATATGTGGCGGCATCGGCCGGCGGTCGAAAAGGAACCCGCCTACCTCGTCCGCCGCTCAGGCTGCATCTTCCATCGCGGCCTGCGTTTCGACGAACCGGCGCGCTTCACCGTCACGGTCGCGAAGCTTGGCGGCAGTTCCGTGAGCTTTGCCGTGCGCGTCGAGACCGGGGATCGGCTTTCGGCGGAAGTCGAGATCGTCTGGGTCGCCGTCGATCCCGGAAAGCATCAGCCGGTGCAACTGCCGACAGCGACCCGGGAATGGCTTGCCGGCTACGCCGGCTGATCCGGCCCTATGCTGCTGAAATGGGCGACGACGCCCATGCCGCCGCCGATGCCCATCATCGCCAGGCCCTCCCTGTCCGGGCCGGCCACGAGCATCTGCGAGAACAGCCGGACGACGAGGATCGCACCGGAGGCGCCGTAGGGGTGGCCGAGCGCGATCGCACCGCCGTCGCGATTGACGCGTGCAGGCGAAATGTCGAGTCGGTCGAGACTGCCGAGGACCTGCGAGGCGAAGGCCTCGTTGAATTCGATGAAGTCGATATCCGCGAGGTCGAGCGCGGGATTGCGCGCGCGAAGCTTCGCCATGGCGGGGACGGGACCGAGACCGAGCAGGTTCGGATCGACCCCGGCTGTAGCTGCGTCGATGAATTGGAGCACAAAGGGAACGCCGAGGCGGCGCGCTTCGGCGAGCGACGTCACCAGCACCATGGCTGCGCCGTCGTTGATGGGGCAGGCGTTGCCGGCAGTGACGGTGCCCCCCGGAACGAAAGCCGGCTTCAGCCGGGCAAGCGTCTCGGCGGAGGCGTTGGGGCGGGGGCACTCGTCCGTCACGATCGACCCGGCCTGCGTCGGCACCGGCACGATCTCACGCGCGAAGCGCCCCGCCACTGCGGCCGCAACGGCCCGGCGATGGCTTTCGAGCGCAAACAGATCCTGCCGCTCGCGCGAGATGCCGCAGGCGATCGCGACATTCTCCGCCGCAACGCCCATGTCCGGATCGCCGATGAAGTCGGGAGCCATCCGTGCGCGCTTCACCGGCTGCGGCTCCTCGCCGCGCGCAAGCGGCGGCCGAAGCCGGATATGGGCGCGGCTGGCGCTCTCGGTGCCGCCGGCGAGATAGAAGCGGCCCGCGCCCGCCTGGACCTGCCGCGCCGCAAGGATGATCGCTTCCAGCCCCGAGCCGCATTGACGATCGACCGTCACGCCGGGGATGGAAACGGGCAGCCGGGCCTCGAGCGCGGCGAGGCGGGCGAGATTGCCGGCGCTGTTGGCGGCATTGCCGATGAGGACGTCGTCGATCTCGGACCGGTCGATGCCGACATCGGCGACGATCCTTTCGATCAGCAGGGCAGCAAGGCTCGCGGGCTCGACCGTGGAGAGACTGCCGTTGACGCGCCCGATCGGCGTGCGCAGCGCGGCGACGACGACCGGCGTTCGAGCCGGATCAGATGAGACGTTCAAGGGCACCGTTCTCCTCCGCGATCCATTGCCGGAGCTCCTTGGCGGCGATCTTGCCCGAGGCGGTCATCGGCATCTCCCGGCAGAGCCAGATCTTGCGCAGATGCTTGTAGCGCGGCAGGGCGGCGGCAAGTTGACGTTCCAGCGCCGCGCGCACGAAACCGCCGTTCGGCTGGATCACCGCCGCAAGCTCTTGGCCGAGATCGGGATGGTCGAGGCCAAGGACAAGGACGGAGCTCACGCCCGGGACCGTCAGGATCACGGCCTCGATCTCTGACGGATAGACATTGTTGCCGCCCGAGAGCACCATGCCGCCCGAGCGGCCGATGAGATGGAGCGTGCCGTCGTCACTCAGGAAACCGACATCGCCGACGGTGGCGAGCGTACCCTCTCGCTGAAACCCTACGCCATCGCCGCCGGCAATGTAGCCGTCCGAAATCAGCCCGCTTTCGACGAAAATCGTTCCGGTCTCTCCCGGCGGAAGGGTCCGTCCACGGTCGTCGAGGATCGCCAGCCGGACGCCGGGAAACGCCTTGCCGACAGCGGTAGCCGAATGATCATCGCCCGCGCCGGAGACCGTGATGAAGCCGAGTTCCGATGCGCCATAATATTCAACGATCTCCGCCGCAGGAAAGGCGTGGACGGCCGCTTGGCGGTCTGTCGGCGTGAGCTTGGCACCGGCGACGGTGATCTTTTCGACGGAGCGCAATTCCCTGCCGTCGGCCTGCTCGCATAGCCGCCGCAGCATCGTCGGCACTAGTACGAGCCGCTGCGCCCGCCTGCTCGCGATAACGTCGAGCGCCCGGCGTGGCTCGAAATGCCGGGCTCCGATGAATTCGGCCCCGGCCGTCAGGCACTCGGCAAGCGCATAGAGCGCCAGACCATGCGCCAGTGGTCCCGGCGCATAGGTCGTCGTTTCCGGTCCGAGCCCGAAAAACCGCTGACCGGTTTCGAGGCTCACGCGCCAGGACCTGCGGTCACGGATGATGGATTTCGGATCGCCGGTAGTGCCGGAGGTGAGAACGACGAGGAAGGGCTCGGCCCCGTCGCCGACGCCGATCACCGAAGAGCCGGCGAAGGCATCGAGCGAATGCGTTCGCCCCGCCGAGGGCACGTCCAGATCCAGAAGCTCGCCCTCGGCGCGGACGACGACGTCGGGCCGCAATTGTTCCTTCATCCGCCGGCGTGTCGCTTCCGGCAGATGCGGATCGATGAGCGCGGCGCAATTGCCGGCCGCTGTGGCGGCGACGAAGGCGGCGGCAAAGAGCGGATGATTGCCGGTTTCGATCGCGATCAAGCGTGCGCCACCGGCAAGGACGCTTGGCTGCCTCGCCTCTATCGCCGATCGTTCGATCGCATGGAGGATACGGCCGGCCTCTGCGGCAAGCTCCGCAAACGTGAAAACCCGGCCCTCCATACGGAAGGCCGGGCAATGCGGGCGTTCGCTCGCATGACGCGTGATTGCCTCGGCAAGCGGCATTGCCTCAGACGCGTGCCGGCAGCAGCGGATAGCCGGCGTAGACGGCGCGGGCGGCGAGCGTCGCGATCGCCGCCTTCAGGAGGTCGCCCGGGATGAAGACGAGCGAGCCGGTTGCTGCCGCGATGAGCGGCGTACCGGTGACCGTTGCAAGCCACGGAACGCCGATCGCGTAGAGCACGACAATGCCGCCGATGACGGAGGCGAGGAAGAAGCCAACGAACTGGCGCCCTTCCGAATTTCCCGGATGCACGAAGCGCTCAGCGATCAGGCCGGTGACGAAAGCGGCGACCGCCCAGCCGAGGATGAAGCCGCCCGAAGGGCCGGCGAAGACGGCGAGCCCGCCGCGGCCGCCGGAGAGCGCCGGCAGGCCGATGGCGACGAGCAGAACGAACAGGAGGAAGGCGAGCGCGCCGCGCTTGGCGCCGATGATGCAGCCCGCGAGCATGACTCCCATCGACTGCGCGGTGATCGGAACGGGAATGAAGCCGAGTGTGATCGGCGGAATAAGGCCGAGCACGACGACGATTGCGGCGAAGAGCGCGACGAGGACGAGATCTCTGGTGTTCATGTGGTCCTACCCTTTATTAGAAATCGCGAATTCATTGACGACGAAAACCTCGGGCGTCAATGGCCGCGGCGATCGTATCCGCATCTTTCAATGTGAGAATGATCAGTGGTCCGATGATCGTCAGCGGTCGGATCGGCAGCCCCCGCGCGCGGTGCGCCTCGCTGATTGCCTCATAGCGGGCAAAGATATCGGGAACGAAGCGCAATACCAGACCGAGCGCGAGGCTGACGTCGGCCGCCCGCAAGAGGCCGAGGCGCTCCAGCGGTTTGAGGAGGATCGTCACCTCGTCCATGAAGGCGCCGATCGTCGCCGTCGCCGTGACGGCCGCGGCGAAGAGCACGAGGGCCATCAGCCGCAGGACCAGGGCGACGACCTCCGGGACAGGAATGAGGAAGAGGTTGACCGCGGCAAGAACTAGGATGGTGAAAACGACGAAGCCGACGCGCGACAGCGCCTGGCGCGGCGTCAAGCCGAGGGAGAGATAGAGGCCGCCGCAGAGGAGAAAGGCAGGCAGCAGCAGAAGCGGCGAGTTCGTGACGAAAAGCCCGAGGCTCAAGACGAGGAGAGCGATCAGCTTCGCCCGTACCGCCACGCGGTGGAACCAGCTTCCACCCTCGACATAGAGGCTCGTCAGCATCCGGCGACCTCGTGATAGCGTCGGATGGTCTCTGCGGGCGAGCCATCGGCAACGAGCCTGCCCTCATGAAAGAGCAGGAGCCGCTCGACACCTTCGACAAGCGCCAGATCATGTGTGATGACGATCGTGTCTTCGTCGAGCGCCTCGATCGTTTCGGCGACCATCCGGCGGTTGCGAAGGTCGAGCTGATTGGTGGGCTCGTCGAGGATCAGGATCTTCGGTCCGGTGACGACGACGCTCGCCAAGGCGACGAGCTGCGTTTCGCCTCCCGAAAGCTCGTGCACGCGCCTTCTTGCGAGATGGCTGACGCCGAAGCGCGCCAGCACCGCTTCCGTGCGCAACGAAATTTCTTTCGATGGCAGACCGCGATTCTTGAGGCCGAAGGCGATATCGTCGGAAACGATCGGCATGATCAACTGGTGCTGCGGATTCTGGAAGATGAAGCCGGCCTCTGCGAGCACGGCACGATCGTCTTTGATCGTATCGAGTCCGTTCACCGTGACGCGGCCTGTGCTCGGCTTGACGAGCCCGTTGATCAGCCGCGCGAAGGTCGTCTTGCCGGAGCCGTTGAGGCCGATGATGCCGATTCGCCGTTCACTGAGCGCGAGGGTCAGGGGGTTAAGCGCGACCCGTTCGCCGAAGCTGACCGAGCAATCGGTAAAGCGGATATCCAATCCTTGATTCCTCGCGAATTTTCGTGATCGCTCTATAGGGCAAATGGATCGGCGAGAGCAATGCGCCTCGGCTGCATCGCTTTGCGATCGAAGTGCGTTTGATATATGGGAATAAAAGCCTATTCTTTCCGCCATGACGATTCGTCTTTCCAACCGTGATGCTCGACGCATCTTTCTCGCTAAGCAGGGCCTTTCAGGCGCGCCGCATCGCGCGCTCGGCAAGGATGGTTTGCTGCGGCTGATCCACGACATTGGCTTCGTGCAGGTCGACAGCATTGCGACCGTCGAGCGCGCCCATCATCAGATCCTTTTTTCGCGCAACCAGACCTATCGCCGCGAGCATCTGGCCGAGCTTTTGGAAAAGGACGGCGAGCTCTTCGAGCACTGGACGCACGACGCCTCCATCATCCCGAGCGCCTTCTTCGTTTATTGGAAGCACCGGTTCAAATGGGAAAGCGAAACGCTGCGCGAGCGCTGGCGCAAATGGCGAGGCGAGGGCTTCGATGCGGGCTGCGACGAAACCTACGCGAGGATCGCGGCCAATGGTGCGGTAATGGCGCGCCACCTGAAGGAAGATGGTCACGAGTCCGGCGGTTGGTGGAACTGGCACCCGTCGAAGACGGCCCTCGAAGTGCTTTGGCGGCAGGGCAAGCTTGCGATCGCCCGGCGCGAGAATTTCCAGAAGGTCTATGATCTGACCGAACGCGTCATCCCGACGCGTCATTACGAAGGCGATGTAAGCCATGCTGAGTTCGTCGACTGGGCCTGCCGCAGCGCGCTCGAACGGTTGGGGTTCGCGACCCATGGCGAGATCGCTGCCTTCTGGGACCTCGTATCGCCCGACGAGGCCAAGGCCTGGGTCGCCGCCCATCGCGATGAGCTGTGCGATATCGTCATCGAGTCCGCCAATGGCGGCCGGCCGCGCCCGTCTTACGCTTTCGCCGGCTTCCCGGACAATCTCGGCGACATTCCCGATCCGCCCGGGCGCATCCGGGTGCTAAGTCCGTTCGACCCCCTGCTGCGCGACCGGAACCGGACCGAACGCCTCTTCGATTTCTTCTACCGCATCGAGGTTTTCGTGCCGGAGGCGAAACGCGAGTACGGCTATTATGTCTTTCCGCTACTCGAAGGCGACCGGCTGATCGGCCGTATCGACATGAAGGCCGACCGCAAACGCGGAACCCTCGACGTGCGCCGGCTCTGGTTGGAAAAGGGTGTCAAGGCATCGTCGGGCCGCATGGAAAAGCTCATGGCCGAGCTTGATCGTATCGCCCGTTTCACCGGCGTCGAGGAGGTTGCTCTCCTCGAAGGCTGGAACGCTGGCCTTGCGTGACCAATCTTTTCGTGGCCTGTTTTTTCTTGGCTTGCGGCGCCGCGCTCCCTAAATGGAGCCAGTAATCCCTCACGACGCGGAGCAGAACCATGGACACCAATCTGATGAGCCTCTTCGATGCGGACGAGGCAACAGTCCGCAAGGTTCTTTCCGAGACGCTTGCCGGAGCGGACGACGGCGAGCTCTTCCTGGAACATGCCCAGGCGGAGGTGCTCTCCTTCGACAACGGTCGCCTGAAGGGCGGCAGCTTCAACACCGACCAGGGTTTCGGCCTTCGTGCAGTCGCCGGCGAGGCCGTCGGCTACGCTCATGCCGGCGAACTGTCGCTTGCGGCCTTGAGGCGGGCGGCTGACGCCGTGGGGCAGGTGACCCGCGGTTATTCCGGCTCCTACGCCGCCGCGCCGCAGCGCACCAACAAGAAGCTCTACGGCGACGAGAATCCGATCGGCGAGCCGACCTTCGAGGCCAAGGTGACGCTTCTTCAGGAGATCGATACCTATCTGCGCGCCAAGGAGCCCAAGGTCCGGCAGGTGACGGCGACGATCGCCGCAAGCTGGCAGGTGGTGGATATCCTGGGAGCCGACGGCCATCGCGTCCATGATGTACGGCCGATGACGCGGATCAACATCTCGGTCGTCGTGGGCGAGGGCGATCGGCAGGAAACCGGATCGTTCGGCATTGGCGGACGGCGCGGCTTCGGGGATCTCGTTGTCGAGGAGAATTGGAAGCGTGGTGCGGACGAAGCGCTGAGGCAGGCGCTGGTCAATCTCGAAGCGATCGACGCGCCGGCCGGCACCATGGATGTCGTGCTTGCCTCCGGTTGGCCGGGCGTGATGCTGCACGAAGCGGTCGGCCACGGCCTCGAAGGCGATTTCAACCGCAAGAAGACATCGGCCTTTGCCGGGCTCCTGGGCGAGCAGGTCGCGGCAAAGGGCGTCACCGTCGTCGACGACGGCACGATCGAGGCGCGGCGCGGTTCGATCTCGATCGACGACGAGGGGACCCCCTCCGGCTACAACGTCTTAATCGAGGACGGAAAGCTCGTCGGCTATATGCAGGACCGGCAGAATGCGCGGCTGATGGGCATGAAGGCGACCGGCAACGGCCGTCGCCAAGGCTATGCTCATGTGCCGATGCCGCGCATGACCAACACCTACATGCTTGCCGGCGACCGCGGCCCCGATGAGATCATCTCGTCGGTGAAGAAAGGCATCTACGCCGTCTCCTTCGGCGGCGGCCAGGTGGATATCACCTCCGGCAAGTTCGTGTTCGGCTGCACCGAGGCCTACCTGATCGAGAACGGCAAGGTTGGCGCACCGGTCAAGGGGGCGATGCTCATCGGCAACGGTCCGGATGCAATGAAGCGGGTGACGATGGTGGGCAACGATACGAAGCTCGACACAGGCATCGGTAATTGCGGCAAGGCCGGTCAATGGGTGCCCGTCGGCGTAGGCCAGCCGCATCTCAGGATGGATCAGATCACCGTCGGCGGCACGCAGGCGTGAACCCGCTCTACCCCCGGTCGGGGAGCAGGGTGCACTTATAGGATCGCTTTCTCAGGATATCGCAGGCGGTGGCCGCCGCCTCACGGCTGGCAAAGCCCACGAAGCCCACACTATAGCGATCGGCTCCGCTAGAGCCAGCGGCTTTGGTGTGGGGGGTCGCACCGAGAAGGGCAGCGCCGCCGGCCGACTGCGCTTCGACGAGGATCTTGCGCGCGCCTTCCTCGGTCGGCGCGGTGGAAATCTGAATCTGCCAATAGCCGTTCGCGGCTGGTTTGACGTCCGTATCGGCACTCAGGGCCGTGGGCCGATCCGCCGGCACCACCGTTTGCGTCGAAGCGGCGATGATCGCGGCCGTTGCATCTTCGCCTGCGGGTGTCGTGCCCAGATAGGAGAGCGACACGCCGGGCAATGTCGCGACCTCGACCGGGCGCCGCTGTCTGGCCGTGGCGACATTCGTTTGCCCGGCCCGCCCGAGGTGCTGGTCGAGCATCGCGGCCATCTTGTCGTCCCGGCTCTTCGCCGACCGTCCGCCAAGCACCACGCCGACGATGCGGCGGCTGCCGTCGCTGACCGCACTCACCAAATTATAACCGGAAGCCCTGGTATAGCCCGTCTTGATCCCGTCCATACCCTGGTAGCGGTACATCAGATTGTTGTGGCCGCGGATGACACGGCCGCGGAAGCGGAAGCTTCCGGCCGCAAACATGCGGTATTCCCGTGGGTAATGCCTCATGAGGGCGACGGCTAATTTTGCCATATCGCGCGCCGTGGTGACCTGCTGGCTCGCGGGCAGGCCCGAAGCGTTGACGAAGAACGTGCGGGTCATGCCAAGCTGGCGGGCTTTTGCGTTCATGATGCGAGCAAAAGCCTCCTCGGATCCTCCGAGCCGCTCGGCGACCGCCGCGGCGGCATCATTGGCCGAGCGGACGATCATGCCGTAGACGGCCTCTTCGACGGTGATCGTCTCGCCTGCCCTGACGCCGAGCTTCGTCGGTGGCTTGCGCGCGGCCGTCTGAGACATGGGCAAAGGAGTACTCCAGGCGATCTGGCCACGGTGCAGCGCCTCGAAGGTCAGGTAGAGCGTCATCATCTTGGTCAGCGACGCCGGATGATTGAGCGTATCGGCATTTTCAGCAGAGAGAATCCGGCCTGTCCGGACATCTAGAACGAGGGAGGCGTTGCCGGCCATTGCCTGCATGGTACCGAAGAGAAAAGCGGCGATCGCCGCCAAGACAAACCGGAACCGCGTCATCGGATTTCCCCCTCATGCGAACGTGCGGCCGAGAGCGGCATACAGCGCCGCGCGTCTT
>NZ_LUAV01000004.1:183359-220950 GCF_002078505.1 Ensifer aridi
CTTTGAATCGCTGCATGTCTCCTTACATCGAGGCGATTTAAGGAGACATGCAGCAGTTCATCTTTGTGACAGGGTCGCGGCCTTGTTGCAACCGTGCAGCAGGAAAGCGATTGCACGCAGCGGCCCTCCGCGCGTCGTTGGCCGCGCAAGCCGACCGGATTCAGCAAGGTTTAACTCCGCCGAGGCTACCGTTCGGCATTGCAGGGCGGGCGAAGCAAGACGAACCGCTGCCGCAGCGATCATGGTGACCGTGGTCGAATCCAATCCGGCATGGGAAACGAAATAAGATGAAGCAGGGCCTCGCGCGGGCGGTCAGCAAGCACATCAGACGTGTCGCCATCGCCGGCGGCCTGGAAGCTTCGCACCTGCTGGCGCAAGCGCGGCTGATGACACGAGCCCGCGGACGGGGTGCTATCTTCACGCTGCATCACGTTCGCCCGAAGGTCCCGCGGGCCTTCGATCCCAACGCGCATTTGGAAATTACGCCGGAGTTCCTCGAGGTCGCTGTCCTGACTTTGAAGCGAAACGGCTACCGTTTCGTCCCACTGGAGGAGGTGCCGGCTTGCCTTGCTTCCGAGGATACTCGGCCGTTCGCCTGTTTTACCCTCGACGATGGCTACCGCAACAATCTCGATCATGGCCTGCCGGTGTTCGAGCGGCACTGCGTGCCTTTCACCGTCTTTGTCACTGCCGGCTATGTCGATCGCACCCATACGCTCTGGTGGGAAACGCTCGCCGATCTGCTGTCGGCAGCTCAGACTTTGCGCTTCGGTTTCGGTGCGGGCGAAGAGATCATGGTGGCCGCAACGCTTGCCGAGAAGCAGGCGGCCTTCGATAGGATCACCGCGCATATCCATCGCGGCGACGAGGCGCGTACCGTCGCTGTGCTGAACCGGGCTGCAGCCGAGCACGGCGTCGACCCCTTGGCCATTACCGAACGATTGACGCTCGATGAGGCGGGTTTGCGCGCGCTGATCGCAAGCCCACTTGCGAGCCTTGGCGGCCACACGATCAGCCATCGCGCTTTGGCACGGCTCGATGAGGACGAGGCACGCCGCGAAATCTCGGCATCCGCCGACCGTATCGAGGCGGTTTCCGGTCGCAGGCCCCTGAGCTTTGCCTATCCCTATGGCGACCGGCTTGCCGTTTCGGAACGAGACCATCGCCTTGCCGCGGGTCTCGGCTTCGCCGTCGCCGTCACGACGGAACCCGGCATGCTTTCGGCCGCCGCGAATCCGCATGCGCTGCCGCGCATTTCCCTTAACGGCCATTTCCAGAGCGCCCGCTACGTGACCGCTCTCGCATCCGGCATACCGTTCCGGCTTTTTGCCTGAATATTGGACGAGCCGCCCGTCAGATCACGATAAGTCAGCGCGGGTGCGGGCGGAAAACCGCGCACATCCTCATCCCGCGCTAGGGATACATCCGCACCTTCGTCCAGCCACCTTCCGGCGCCGCGCGGCGGAACTCGATGCGATCGTGCAGCCGGAAGGGCCGGTCATGCCAGAATTCGATCGAGATCGGGCGGATGCGGAAACCGGACCAATATTGCGGCCGCGGAATCTCGCCGATCGCGTACCGGGCCGTGTATTCGGCGACCGACTTCTCGAGCGCGAAGCGGCTTTCGAGCGGGCGCGACTGCTTCGAGGCCCAGGCGCCGATGCGGCTGCCGCGCGGCCGGGTCTTGAAATATTCGTCCGCCTCTTCGTCGGAGACGATTTCAACCGGGCCGCGCAGGCGCACCTGCCGGCGCAGCGATTTCCAGTGGAAACACATGGCGGCTTTTGGGGTTGCCAGAATTTCACGGCCTTTCTGGCTTTCGAAATTCGTGTAGAAGACGAAGCCGCGTTCGTCGAATCCCTTGAGCAGGACCATGCGTAGATTGGGCAGGCCATCGGGGTCGACGGTCGCGAGCGCGACGGCGGTCGGATCGTTCACCTCGCTCTCCTCGGCGTCCTTCAGCCATGTGCCGAAAAGGGAAAAGGGCTCGTTCGCGTCCGTGAAGTCACTGCTTGTTAACTCATGCGCGGTCATATTGTCTTCCAATGCCGTGTGTCTGGCGCGGGACCACTACGGGATGTATCCGATTCGTGTTCTCGCATCGAAAAATGTCAGAGCCTGCTGCCGGACTTCCTCGCGGCATGCTCTGGCGAGTCTTGACAGGATTGCCGTGCAAGACATAGCAAAGCGGATCGATGGCAAGAAGGGTTTTTGCTTCGTGTTGCTGCGCAGCGCGGCAATTTGCCTGACGATTCTCACTCTACCGGGATGTATGGGCGCGGGTCTCGATGTTTTCGGAGGCTCAGGCGTCGATCGCTCGGTCTCGACCGGGACCGTTCCGGTGGCCAAGACGTCGGACGGCCTTTCCGACGCCGTTGCCGTGCGTAATGCCGTCACCTCCGCCGACATCAGCCAGGGGGGCAATGCCATTCCCTGGGCCAACGCAACCTCGGGAAGCGCCGGTGTGATCAGCAGCATTGAGGAGGATCGTGCCTCCGGCATGCGGTGCAGGCGGTTTACGACGACGCGCCACTCCTTCGAAGGCATAGCCAAGTTCGACGGCAGCACCTGCCAGCTCGAAAGCGGTGAATGGTATCTGACGAGCTTCGGTCCGCGTAGCTGAAATCGGCGGTTAACCACGTTGCTGCAAAGCGGCGGATCGACGCGCCGGAGCAGTGCCTTCAGGCTGGCGATGCCGCTTCCGACTAACCGATAGTTAGCAACTTCTCGCCGATCATCGCTGAAGAAGAAGGGCGTTCTGAGGCCTTTCGAATTCGTCAGGCATGCGGCGAGCTCCGGGAGAGGGCTGCCGATAAGGAAAATGGTGGCAAGCCATGCGCGATCCCTACGCAATTCTCGGTGTGCGTCGCAATGCCGGGCAGGAGGAAATCAAGGCGGCCTGGCGCTCGTTGGCCAAGGCAGTGCACCCTGATCACAATCAGGACGATCCGCTCGCCACCGAGCGCTTCGCCGAAGCGGGCCGAGCCTATGAGCTGCTGCGCGATCCGGTGCGTAGAAGCCGATATGATTGGGCCCGGCGCGAGGCGGAACTCCGGCGCATGGAGGCGATGAAGGAGAAGATGCGTGGTCCCGAGGCTGCCGAGGAACCGGTGGGCGCCGAGACGGCAGAGGAGGCGGTTTCCCGCATCTTCGGCGTCGAGCCGCAGACCGCAGCATCGGCCCCGCGCATGAAGGCGTCGGTGCGCCCTGACAAGACCGGGCCGGCCGCAGATGCCGGCAGGGCGGATTCCGCGGCTGAGCCGGAGCCGCCGAAAACCGAGGCCGCCCCGGCCAGACGTTCCATTGCGCCCGCTGCGGAGCTCGTCTCTGCGATCGTCCAGCGCATTCGCGGCCGCATCGCAAGGACGGCGGAGAAGGTGCCGGATCTTGCCATTGATGTGCCAGTCAGTATCGAGGACGTGATCAATCGGGCGCGCGTCTCGGTCGAGCTCCCGGAGGGAGAAACGGTCAGGATCGCGATACCGGCCGGCGCGACGGACGGCCAAACGATCCGCCTGAAGGAGCAGGGTTACCGCGTCGCCGGGATGGTCCGCGGCGATGTCGTCGCAGCATTGCGCATCGGCCAGGACGGGCCGTTCCGCACCCGAGGTCTAGACCTTGTGACCACTCTGCCGCTCGACCTTGAAAATGCGGTTCTGGGCTGCGAGACCACGATCGACACGCCGAACGGCCCGGTCGCGGTGACGGTGCCGGCCTGGTCAGGGTCCGACAAGGTGATCCCTGTTTTCGGCAAAGGACTGCCTGGGGCCGACGGCGAACGCGGGGACCTGCTCGTCGAATTGCGGCTTGTGCTTCATGAGAAGCCGGATGACAGGGTGATGGACCTCATGCGTTCCCAGCGCGACGGCCTTTATTTGTGAAGCTTTTCTGACAAGGTGAACCAATATTACGGGGACTAACAGTTCCTGATCTGCACCGCGCTTGAACCGCTTAGGCGCCTATGCCATAGGCAATTCTCGACAATTTTGCCGCACCCGTGCAAAGGCGAATCGGTGCGGCGTCATTCGTGAACATTGCCATCGGCGGGCAGCCGGTGCAGGCAGACAGTATTGGGGACACTCCATGGCTCAGGCATCGGGTCTGATGAATGGCAAGCGTGGCGTCATCATGGGCGTCGCAAACAATCGCTCGATTGCGTGGGGCATTGCCAAGGCGTTGTCGGAAGCCGGCGCTGAAATCGCGCTGACGTGGCAGGGCGATGCGCTGAAGAAGCGCGTAGAGCCACTGGCCCAGGAACTTGGCGCCGTCATGGCCGGCCACTGCGACGTGACCGACCTCGGCACGATCGATGCCGTTTTCTCGACGCTCGAGGAGAAGTGGGGCAAGATCGACTTCGTCGTGCATGCCATCGCCTTCTCCGACAAGGACGAGCTGACGGGGCGCTATCTCGATACCAGCCGCGACAACTTCGCCCGCACGATGGATATTTCCGTCTATTCCTTCACGGCGGTTGCTGCGCGCGCCGATCGCATCATGAACGACGGTGGCTCGATGTTGACGCTCACCTATTACGGCGCCGAAAAGGTCATGCCGCATTACAACGTGATGGGAGTCGCCAAGGCTGCACTCGAGGCAAGCGTGCGCTATCTGGCGGTTGATCTCGGCAATCGCGGCATCCGCGTCAACGCGATCTCGGCCGGGCCGATCAAGACGCTCGCCGCGTCAGGCATCGGCGATTTCCGCTATATCTTGAAGTGGAACGAATACAACGCTCCACTGAAGCGCACCGTCTCCATCGAGGAGGTCGGCAATTCCGCACTCTATCTGCTGTCCGATCTGTCGAGCGGCGTCACCGGCGAAGTCCATCATGTCGATTCGGGCTACCACACGGTAGGCATGAAGGCTGTCGACGCCCCGGATATCAGCGTTCTGAAGGACTGATCGTCTTCGCGCTGCAGCGTCGTGCGTCCTTTCAGGCGCACGAATTCGCTGTGGCACTTAGAGCGCTGCAGGTCTTATCCTTAAATCCGCTGCGATTTAAGGACATGCAGCAGGGACGGTGGCGACGGCTCGCCCGGAGTGAACACTGTGCTCATCTACATGGTCCGCCACGGACAAACGGACTGGAATGCGGAGAGCCGCCTTCAGGGCCAGAAGGATATTCCCCTCAACGAAACCGGCCGCCAGCAGGCGACCGGGAATGGGATAGCACTGGGGAAGATCCTCGGGAGTGATGCCGGCGGCTTCGATTTCGTCAGTAGTCCCCTCGGTCGCACGCGCGAAACCATGGAGCGCCTCCGGCGAGCGATGGGGCTCGACCCATTTGCCTACGTGACCGACGAGCGGCTGAAGGAGGTCTCCTTCGGCGACTGGGAGGGCTACACGCTCCCGGAGCTGAAGCGCCTTGTACCGGAGCGCATCGCCGAGCGGCGCGTCGCCAAATGGGACTTCATTCCACCAGGTGCCGATGCCGAGAGCTACGAGATCCTGTCCTGGCGCGTAGGCGCGTGGCTGAAGGGCGTGACGCGGCCTACGATTTGCGTCAGCCACGGCGGCGTCATCCGGGCGCTGTTCAAGCTGCTCGGCGAAATGGAGGCCGAGGAAGCGGCGGCTGCAGCAATCCCGCAGGACCGTTTGCTGAAGATCGTCGATGGCTCGATAAACTGGATTTGATCGTGCTCGCCGCACGCCCGATGACCGAGTTAGCGGTTTAGCTGGCGCTCAGGACCTACTGAAGGATCTCCAGATCGTTGATGACGCGTTTGCCGTCGACCTCAGTGTAGAAGACGAGAACCTTTACGCCGGCCTTCAGTCCCTCGAAGTTGAATTCCTCGGGCGCCTGGTAGCTTTTGCCGTCATCGAGGGAGAGGCTCAGCCGGTCGGTATCGATACTGGTGATGACGGCCTCGACGTCGGCGCTCTCTGCAAGCGCGGAAAGAGGGGAAAGCAAGCTTGCGGTGGCCATGAGCGTGGCAATGACAAATCGCATCTTTCTTGCCCTCTTCAGTGATTCTGCGAATGTTCTTGTCATCACCCTTTGATCCCCGATTGTGGCAAAAGTAGCCTTGTATTGTTGCTTTTAGGACGCACCCGCGAAACTGGATGGCCGGCGGAGCGGAGAGTGAACGCCGACGTCGCGAATTTCAAGCGAACCAAACCATGAACGGCCGCCCGCGAGCTTTCGCATGGCTCCTATCTTCAGGTTTTCCAAGGAAATTTCACGAAAGCCTATCTTAAGACTCCGCCGCTACGGTAACGCGCGGATTGGGGAAAAACCATTGATCATTGCCGTTCTGCGTCATCACGTCCGCACGATCGCCAAGCTCGCCAAACCGTCGCTCGTCCCGGCGGTCATTGCGGCTGTCGTCGTTGCAACCGGTGGTCACATCTACGAGCGCCAGAATCGTGAGAACTTCCGCAGCGAGCTCAAGATCAAGGTCGACAACGAACTTAGCCTTATCGCCAGCCGTGTCGAGGCGGAGATCGACGCCAATATTGCCGCGCTGAACGGATTTGCCAACGCCGTGGCGATCCGGCCGGATACCGGGGCGGAGGAGCTGAGCGAACTGGCGACGAAGCTGCTCCTGCAGAATCCGCTGATGATCCGCGTATCGGCAGCGCAAGGCGGCGTGGTCGGCGCCGCCTTTCCGCCAGGCTCCCAACAGTGGTTCATCGGAACGGACCTCAACAAATTCGCGACGACCCGGTCTGCCATGGAGCGTGCCGCATCGATGGGCAAACCCGTCATCTTCGGGCGGGTGCGTCTGCCGAGCGGCCGCAGCGGCTTCGAGCTCTTCCTGCCCATCGTCGGCAAGGCGGCAAGCGGGACGTTATCGTGGAGCCTCGTCGAGGCGGTCCTCGACGACAAGGCACTCTATCGTGCGGCGCATTTGCGGGAAGAGGGCCAGGAGCTCTCGCAGATCTCCGATGGCCGCATGCAGGTCGATGTACGCCTTGCCATTCGCGACGTTTCCGTGACCGACAATATTCAGGACGCGTTCCTCGGTGAGGACGAGGTCTTCCGCAATGCTCCGGTCATCCGCGAGCTTCGTCTGCCGGGCGGCGTCTGGGAACTCGCGGCGGTTCCGGTCGGCGGCTGGGCGCAAGAACCGGAAAACGGCGACGATATCCGGCTGGCGATTTTTGCGGCGGTCGTCATCGTCGTCATGCCCATCCTGCTGACCGGTGGCCTCGTCAACGAGCGGCAACGGAACATCGCCAAATTGAAAGCGCGCGAAAGTGAGGTGCTGTCGCTCTCGCACCGTCTCAATCTGGCGCTTGAAGCGTCCAAGATCGGCATATGGGAGATCGATCTCAAGACGCAGGAACGCTCCTGGGACGAGCGGATGTTTCATTTGCACGGGCTTTCGCGCAACGGCCGCGATCCGACCTACGACGAATGGCGCGCAACCGTGCATCCCGACGATATAGGCGCCGCATCCTCCGTTCTGCTGCGTAGCCTCGACCAAGGCCTCGAATACCGGTCGCAGTATCGTGTGGTCCGGCCGGATGGGGGCATACGCCATATTCGCAACGTCGGTTCGGAGCATGAGGGTGCCGACGGCCGAGCCAAGATCATCGGCATCAGTTGGGATGTGACCGACGACGTGCTGATGACCGAGCAGCTACGGGCGGCGAAGGCCATGGCTGACCTCAAGAATGTGGAACTCGCCGACGCCAAGGATCGAATCGAGCACAATGCGCTGCATGACCCGCTGACTGGCCTCGGCAACCGAAGAATGCTCGACAAGGCATTGGAACGGCTATCGGCCGCAGGTGCCGAGCGGCCGCCGGGCGTCGCTATCCTGCATATCGATCTCGACCGGTTCAAACAGATCAACGACACGCTCGGACATGCAGCGGGCGACGCCATGCTGGTGCATGCCTCCGAGATCCTTCGCTCCAACATTTCTGCAGACGACATCGTCGCGCGCATTGGCGGCGACGAGTTCGTGGTGGTGCTTTCCGGGGCGCCCGACGACACGGCCTTGGCCGCGCTCTGCGACCGCATCATCGCGCAGATGCGCCAGCCGGTCGATTACAACGGTTTTCCCTGCCGTTTCGGCGTGAGCATCGGCATTGCCGTCGCGCGCGGCGCGACGATCGACGCGCGCAAGCTGCTCGTCAACGCTGACATCGCCCTTTATCGCGCCAAGGAAAACGGCCGCAACCGGCACCAGTTCTTCACAGAGACGCTGCAGGCCGAGGTGGTCACCACCAAGCGGGTGGCCGACGAGATCCTCGAGGGCATCGAACGCGACGAGTTCGTCCCGTGGTACCAGCCGCAGTTCGACGCGTCGACCCTAGCGCTCGCCGGCGTCGAAGCCTTGATCCGCTGGCGACATCCGCGCGAGGGTACGCTTACGCCGGACCGATTCCTGAGGATCGCCGAGGAGCTGAACGTAACGGCCGTGCTCGACCGCCTGGTTCTGGAGAAATCGCTCGCGGACCGAATGCGCTGGGCAGCGGCGGGCCTCGTGGTTCCGAAGATCTCGGTGAACGTCTCGGCCAAGCGCCTGCAGGACCACGAATTGCTTGCCTCGCTCCAAGGACTGAGCATCGCCCCTGGCCAGATTTCCTTCGAACTGGTGGAGTCGATCTTCCTGGACGAGAGCGATGATGTCGTGACCGCCAATATCGAAGGAATCAAGAGGCTCGGCATCGACATAGAGATCGACGACTTCGGCACCGGCCACACCTCGATCGTTAGCCTCCTGAAGATCAAGCCGAAACGGCTGAAGATCGATCGCCAGCTCGTGGCGCCGGTGATCGGCGCGCGCAGGGAGCAGGCTCTGGTTCGTTCGATCATCGACATCGGCCGCTCCCTCGGCATTGAAACCGTGGCGGAGGGTGTGGAAACGATGGCGCATGCGGAGATGCTCGGTATCCTGGGCTGCGACCTGCTGCAAGGCTATGCTTTCTCGCGGCCGTTGAGCAGCGGGGACTTCCTGGCCTTCGCAACGGCCAAGGGTCTCCGAATGGCGTCCTGACCCCGGCCGGCAAATTCTTGGACATCCCGGAAAGCCTTTTCCCCGCGACAGCTTTCCACTACAGCGCCGCGCATCTTGGCAGACGCGCAAAGGTCTCTGTAGCGCTTTGAGTTGCCGCATGTTTTTGTCCTTAAATCGGTTACGATTTAAGGAAACATGCAGTAAGAGAGGGCACGCGCAAATTCGCGCGGATCTTCTTGGAGCGGGCGGTCGAATAGAACGTTGCCTTTTGCTCCAAGGCAATTGGAATCATGCCGACGCGGCCGAACCAGGATCGGTTCGTCCCGTCGCGATCCGGAGTTCGGTAGCCGCCATGTCGCACAATACCTTCGGTCACCTCTTCCGCGTCACGACCTGGGGCGAAAGCCACGGTCCGGCGCTCGGCTGCGTCGTCGACGGGTGCCCGCCGGGAGTTCGCTTCACGCTTGCGGAGATCCAGGCCTGGCTCGACAAGCGCAAGCCCGGCCAGTCGCGCTTCGTCACCCAGCGCCGCGAAGACGATCTGGTGAAGATCCTCTCGGGCGTAATGCTCGACGACGATGGCGAGACGATGATCTCCACCGGCACGCCGATCTCGATGATGATCGAGAACACCGACCAGCGCTCGAAGGACTATTCCGAGATCGCAAAGCGCTATCGCCCGGGCCATGCCGACTATACCTATGATGTGAAATACGGCATTCGCGATTATCGAGGCGGCGGCCGCTCCTCGGCACGCGAGACCGCCGCGCGCGTCGCCGCTGGCGCCATCGCCCGCAAGGTGATTCCGGGTCTCGTCGTGCGCGGCGCGCTCGTGCAGATCGGCAAGCACAGGATCAATCGGGCCAATTGGGATTGGGCGGAGGTCAACAACAATCCGTTCTTCTCGCCCGATCCGGGGATCGTTCCGGTATGGGAGGAGTATCTCGACGGCACCCGCAAGGCCGGCTCGTCGATCGGAGCCGTCGTCGAGGTTGTCGCCGAAGGCGTTCCGGCCGGCATCGGAGCGCCGATTTACGGCAAGCTCGACCAGGACATCGCTTCGAACCTGATGTCGATCAACGCGGTCAGAGGCGTGGAGATCGGCAACGGTTTTGCCGCCGCCGAGATTAGCGGCGAGGAGAATGCCGACGAGATGCGCATCGGCGCCGGCGGCGAGCCGGTCTTCCTCTCCAACAATGCGGGCGGCATTCTCGGCGGCATTTCGACGGGCCAGCCGATCGTCGCGCGGTTTGCGATCAAGCCGACATCCTCCATCCTCACCGAGCGCCGCTCGATCGACAGCGACGGCAACGAGGTCGACGTGCGCACAAAGGGGCGCCACGATCCTTGCGTCGGCATTCGCGCCGTGCCGATCGGGGAGGCCATGCTTGCCTGCACGATCGCCGATCATTACCTGCGTGACCGCGGCCAGACCGGGCGGTTGAAATAATTTGCGGGAGAGAAATACAGATGTCCTATGACCAGAAGCGCGTCGTCGAAGCCATTCGTGCCTTCGAGGCCGGCGAGATCGTCGTCGTCACGGATGACGGCGGCCGCGAGAACGAAGGCGACCTGATCGTCGCGGCGGTGCATTGCACGCCGGAGAAGATGGCCTTCATCGTGCGCCACACCTCCGGCATCGTTTGCGCACCGATGCCGCGCGAGGAGGCGAAGCGCCTCAATCTGAATGCGATGGTCGCGGAGAACGACTCCGCCCACACCACGGCCTTCACCGTATCCGTCGACTTCAAGCATGGAACGACGACCGGCATTTCCGCCGATGACCGGACCTTGACGGTAAGGAACCTGGCCAATCCGAATGTCGGCCCGACGGACTTCGTGCGGCCGGGTCACATCTTTCCGCTGGTCGCGCGCGAGGGCGGCGTGCTGATGCGCTCCGGCCATACCGAAGCGGCCGTCGACCTCTGCAAGCTCGCGAGCCTGCCGCCGATCGGCGTCATCTGCGAACTCGTCAATGACGACGGTACGGTGATGCGCGGTCCGCAGGTGGAGGCGTTCGCCGAGACCCACGGCCTGAAACAGGTCTCGGTGGCCGACCTCATTGCCTATCGCCAGCGCAAGGAAACCTTGATCGAGCATGGCAGTTGCTTCGACATCGACACCCCCTACGGCAAGGCGAAGGGCCATACCTATTCGCTGCCCTGGGATCCGATGCAACACCTCGCCGTCGTATTCGGCGACATTCGCGACGGTGTCGACATCCCGGTCCGCCTCCACCTCGAAAATGTCGCTGCGGACGTCTTCGGCGGCGACCGTCAGCTCGATGAGATCATGAAGCGCATCGCCGCGGAGGGCAGGGGCGTGATCGTCTACCTGCGCGAGGGCTCCGTCGGCGTCGGTGTTTCGCAGACCGCGCGCAAGGGCAAACATGATCGCGAGGCCCACTCCGAGGCGCAGGCGCGCGAAAGCGAGTGGCTGGAGATCGGCCTCGGCGCTCAGATCCTGAAGGATCTCGGCATCAGCTCGATCCGGCTCCTCTCGTCACGCGAGCGCCACTATGTCGGCCTGGAAGGCTTCGGCATCAAGATCGCCGCAACCGATATCCTGTAGAGTAGGGGGCTCGCGCCCGGTCATCAGACTCCACAAAAAAGCCGCGTCTCTCGAGCGCGGCTTTGTCATTGCGGATAAGACGTTGCACCGATCACGGCAGTGCGTCGTAGCCCTCGCCGAAGCCCTTGAGGTCGACCGGAATGCCGATCCCCTCCTCGGGAGACTGGAACACGAAGAAGGTCGCGGTCGCGCCGGCGCGCAGCGTTTTCAGGAGCTCGTCCTCGAGCACAACTTCGGCATAGCAGCCATCGGAGAAGCAGCGCACGAAATAGGCGCGGCCGATATCCTTGCCGTCGACGTTGAGGCCGAGGCCGTTCGGCAGGAGCACGCCGAGCGGCGCGAGAACGCGGAGGATTTTCGCCTTGCGGTCGGCCGTCTTCAGGACGACGACCGATAACCCGACCTCTGGCCGGTCCTCATCGATCACGTTCTGCATCAGCGCGCATTGTTCGGCCGAGGCGCCGGCCGGCTTGTCGCAGACGATAGACCATGCGCCGTGGTTCGACTTTACCGTCCCGGGCGTTCCGCCGGATTGCTGGGCCATGCTTTGGGTGGGGAAGGCAAAGGCGGCAATTCCGAGCGCCGCCAGAACCGGCAGCCGGGAGAAGAGGGACAGGCCCATGTAAACCTCAAAACCTCGAATCATTAGGGCTATTCTTGAAGTGCGCGGCGATAAATGAAAAGCCCTGCTCATTACATTCCAGCGCCATATGGCCGAAATTGGGCCTCGGCTTCGGCGATCGCCGGCAAGAGGGCACTCGCCGTTCTGGCCGGTACGCACGCACAGCCGGCTGGCGAAGAGGTGCTTAGCGCAGCCTATAACCGAGCGCGAGGTCTCCTGTGCGAAAAAATCGCTTTGTGCAAAAATGCCGCACCGCGTTCATTGCACAGATGTTGCGGCGCTGGTCAAACTGTGGTTTGAAGCGCTTCAGTATCGCAGGGATTCTGCGTTCCGGGTTTGATCCTGATCAAGCGCATTGGGGAGACGTAATTGTGAGAAACAAGGCCTATGCAGTTCTGGCAGCGCTTGCCTGTCTGCTTTTTGCTTCGAGCGCCTTTGCTGACCAGCCTGTCGAGTGGCAGACGGGTCTGCAGGCGGCCGCGACGGGCATCATGGAAGAAATCAGGTGGTTTGAACGTTATACCTTGTGGTTCATCGTTCCGATCACGCTTCTTGTTCTCCTCCTGCTGATCATCGTGGTTGTTAAGTTCCGCGAGAGCGCCAATCCGGTTCCGTCCAGGACCAGCCACAATACGCTCATCGAAGTCATCTGGACGGTCGGCCCAGTCATCATTCTGCTTTTCCTGGCCATTCCCTCGTTCCAGCTCCTGACCGCGCAGCTCACGCCGCCGCCAAATCCGGACCTGACGGTCAAGGCGACGGGAAACCAGTGGTACTGGTCCTATGAATACGAGGTCGGTGAAAATCCGCTGTCCTTCGACAGCCTTCTCTTGAAAGATGAGGACCGCGCAAGCCTCGGCAAGGAAGACAAGGCAGCTTATCCGCGCCTTCTCGCCGTCGACAACGAGGTCGTCGTGCCGGCCGGCAAGACCGTTCGTCTGCTGGTTACGGCAGCCGACGTGATCCATGCCTTCGCAATGCCGGCTTTTGGCGTCAAGATCGATGCGGTTCCCGGCCGTCTCAACGAAACCTGGTTCAAGGCTGACCGCGAAGGGCTCTATTACGGCCAGTGTTCCGAGCTCTGCGGCAAGGATCACGCCTACATGCCGATCGCCGTCCGCGTCGTCTCGCAGGACAAGTACGATGCATGGCTTGCGGCCGCTGCAACCAATCTCGGCGAAGCGAACAGGGCGCTCACGGCGTCCATCGACGGCGCGGCCAAGACCGTTGACGTCGCCGCAAACGCCGCACAGTAATCGGAAGGGGAGCTCGACCCATGGCTGGAACAGCCGTTCATCACGATCAACGGCATGATCATTCCGATCATGCCCATGGCGACCACGCACACAAGCCGCTGACCTTCTTTCAGCGCTGGTTCCTGTCGACCAACCACAAGGACATCGGCACGCTGTACCTGATCTTCGCGATCATCGCCGGCATCATCGGCGGAACGCTGTCGGTCTTCATGCGCGCCGAGCTGCAGGAGCCGGGCATCCAGATCTTCCACGGTCTGGCACAGATGGTCTACGGCTTCGAGGGCGATGCTGCCATCGACGGCGGCAAGCACATGTTCAACGTCTTCACGACGGCGCACGCGCTGATCATGATCTTCTTCATGGTCATGCCGGCGCTGATCGGTGGCTTCGCCAACTGGATGGTGCCGATCATGATCGGCGCCCCGGACATGGCGTTCCCGCGCATGAACAACATCTCCTTCTGGCTCATCGTGCCGGCCTTCCTGCTCGTCCTGCTTTCGATGTTCGTCGAGGGTCCGGCGGGTGCCTACGGTGCCGGCGGCGGCTGGACGATCTATCCGCCGTTCTCGACATCGGGCATGCCCGGCCCGGCCATGGACCTCGCGATCCTCGGCCTGCACATCGCCGGCGCCTCGTCGATCCTCGGCGCGATCAATTTCATCACGACGATCCTCAACATGCGCGCCCCGGGTATGACGCTGCACAAGATGCCGCTCTTCGCCTGGTCGGTGCTGATCACCGCCTTCCTGCTGCTGCTCTCGCTGCCGGTCCTAGCAGGCGGCATCACCATGCTTCTGACCGATCGCAACTTCGGCACGGCCTTCTTCGCTCCTGAGGGCGGCGGCGATCCGATCCTGTTCCAGCATCTGTTCTGGTTTTTCGGTCACCCGGAAGTGTACATCCTGATCCTGCCGGGCTTCGGCATCGTCAGCCACATCATCTCGACCTTCGCTCGCAAGCCGATCTTCGGCTATCTCGGCATGGCCTATGCCATGGTCGCGATCGGCGCCGTCGGCTTCATCGTGTGGGCGCACCACATGTATACGGTCGGCATGTCGCTTCAGACGCAGCGCTACTTCGTCTTCGCGACGATGGTTATCGCCGTTCCGACGGGCGTGAAGATCTTCTCGTGGATCGCGACGATGTGGGGCGGCTCGATCCGCTTCACGACGCCGATGGTCTGGGCGATCGGCTTCATCTTCCTCTTCACCGTCGGCGGCGTCACCGGCGTTCAGCTCGCCAATGCCGGCCTCGACCGCGCGCTGCACGATACCTATTACGTGGTGGCTCACTTCCACTACGTTCTGTCGCTCGGTGCGGTCTTCGCGATCTTCGCGGCCTGGTACTACTGGTTCCCGAAGATGAGCGGCTACATGTACTCCGAGTTCATCGGCAAGCTGCACTTCTGGGTGATGTTCGTCGGCGTGAACCTGATCTTCTTCCCGCAGCACTTCCTCGGGCTCGCAGGCATGCCGCGTCGCTATGTCGACTATCCGGATGCCTTTGCCGGTTGGAACATGGTGTCGTCCTACGGCTCCTATATCGCCGCCGTCGGCGTGCTGATCTTCCTCTTCGGCGTTGCCGAGGCTTTCGCGAGGAAGCGCGTCGCGGGCGACAATCCGTGGGGTGCGGGCGCAAACACGCTCGAATGGCAGCTCTCTTCGCCGCCGCCGTTCCACCAATGGGAGCAGCTCCCGCGGATCAAGTGACGGGAAACGAACAGAAGCCGCCGGCGACGGCGGCTTCACCCCGCCGGCCCTCCGGCGAAATGCGGCTGTCATGGTCGCAAGGAATTCAGGGACGAGACATGACGGTCATCGACAATCACGAAGCAGTCGGCATGGAAGGCGCACCGCGCCTGTCCGAGGCCTCTGCGCGCGATTACTTCGAGCTCCTGAAGCCGCGTGTCATGTCTCTCGTCGTCTTCACGGCTTTTGCCGGGCTCGTCCTTGCGCCCGGACAAATCAATCCTTTCATCGGCTTCATCGCGATTCTCTGCATCGCCGTCGGCGCCGGCGCCTCCGGTGCACTGAACATGTGGTATGACGCCGACATCGATGCGGTGATGAGCCGTACGGCCAAGCGTCCGATCCCCGCCGGCAAGATCCTGCCGCAGGAAGCGCTCGCCTTCGGCCTGACGCTGTCGGCATTTTCGGTGACGATCCTTGGGCTCGCCGTGAATTGGCTCGCAGCCGGGTTGCTCGCCTTCACCATCTTCTTCTATGTGGCCATCTACACGATGTGGCTGAAGCGCTCGACGCCGCAGAACATCGTGATCGGCGGTGCCGCCGGAGCTTTCCCGCCGATGATCGGCTGGGCCTGCGTGACCGGCGGCGTCTCGCTCGAGAGCATCGTGCTCTTCCTCATCATTTTCCTTTGGACGCCGGCGCATTTCTGGGCGCTGGCGCTCTTCAAGATGGGGGACTACCAGGCTGTCGGCGTGCCGATGATGCCGAATGTCTGCGGCGAGGCGACCACCAAGAGGCAGATCGTTATCTATGCTGCCCTGACGGCGCTGAGTGGCATCTGTCCCACCTTGCTCGGCTTTGCGAGCCTTGGTTACGGGGCGTTCGCCGCCGCCATGGGACTGGGCTTCGTCTGGTATTCGCTCGGCGTGTTGCGCATGCCCGAAGGCGACAAGCGCATGCTGCCGGCCAAGAAGCTTTTCGCATTCTCGATCGCCTATCTTTTCGCGATCTTTTCGGCCCTGCTGGCCGACCACGTGATCGTTCAGATCTGGCTCAAGGCCGGAGGTATCATCTGATGGAAACCGTTGAACTCAGCGAAGCGCAGAAGAAGTCTCGTCGTGGCCGCAATATCGCTCTCGGCGTGGTGCTTGCGGGTCTCGTCGCGCTTTTTTACGTCGTAACGCTGGTCAAGTTCGGCAGCGGTATAGCGCATTGAAGGCACGGCCGATGACCGACTCCCAGCAAGTGCCCAGGAAAGAACGAGCGAACGGCGTCATCGTCGGCACATGCCTCGCTTTCGTTGGGGGCATGATCGGCATGGCCTACGCGGCCGTGCCGCTCTACGACATGTTCTGCCGGGTGACGGGCTATAACGGTACGACGCAGCGGGTCGAGCAGGCTTCCGACGTCATTCTCGAGGAGAGGGTGAAGGTCACCTTCGACGCCAATATTGCGGCGGGTCTGCCCTGGGAGTTCAAGCCGGTCCAGCGGGACATCGACGTCCGGATCGGCGAGACCGTGCAGGTGATGTATCGCGCCAAGAATCTTGCATCGAAGCCGACGACCGGCCAGGCAACGTTCAACGTGACGCCGATGGCGGCGGGTGCCTACTTCAACAAGGTGCAGTGTTTCTGCTTTACCGAGACGACGCTGCAGCCGGGCGAGGAAATGGAGATGCCGGTCGTCTTCTTCGTCGATCCGGAGATCGTCAAGCCAGTCGAGACGAAGGGCATCAAAACTTTGACGCTGTCCTACACCTTCTACCCGCGCGAGCCGTCCAAGCCGGTCGCTCGTGTGCAGGTGAAGGACGACGACGCTCAAAACAAACTTTGACAGGAGCGCCGTTTCGGCTATGCCGGGGCGGGCGACAAGAGAGAACTATCGGGGATTACTGACATGGCCGGAGCGCATCAGAAGAATCACGACTATCACATCATCGATCCGAGCCCTTGGCCGTTGCTTGCCTCCATCGGCGCCTTCGTCATGGCCTTCGGTGGCGTCGGCTACATGCGCTATCTCTCTGGCGGTTCGTTCAAGATGTTTGGGCTGGAACTCGCCAATCCGTGGGTCTTCTTCATCGGCCTGGCGCTCATCCTCTACACCATGTTCGGCTGGTGGTCGGACACGATCAAGGAGGGCCGCGAGGGGCATCACACCCGCGTCGTGTCGCTGCACCTGCGCTACGGCATGATTATGTTCATTGCCTCCGAAGTGATGTTCTTCGTCGCCTGGTTCTGGGCCTTCTTCGATGCGAGCCTGTTTGCCGGCGAACCCATCCAGGCCGCGCGCGCCGCCTACACCGGTGGCGTCTGGCCGCCGAAGGGCATCGAGGTCCTCGATCCCTGGCACCTGCCGCTCTACAACACCGTTATCCTGCTGCTCTCCGGCACGACGGTCACCTGGGCGCACCACGCGCTGCTGCACAATGATCGCAAGGGCCTCGTCTACGGTCTGACCCTGACCGTGCTGCTCGGCGTTCTCTTCTCCTTCGTGCAGGGTTACGAGTACGCGCATGCGCCCTTCGCCTTCCGCGACTCGATCTATGGCGCCACCTTCTTCATGGCGACCGGTTTCCACGGTTTCCACGTTCTGGTCGGCACCATTTTCCTGCTGGTCTGCCTGGTTCGGGCACTTGGTGGCGGCTTCAGCCCGCAGCACCATTTCGGCTTCGAGGCGGCCGCCTGGTACTGGCACTTCGTTGACGTGGTCTGGCTGTTCCTCTTCTTCTCCATCTACATCTGGGGTGGATGGGGTGCACCGATCGCTCACGGCTAAGAGCAATTCGTTTGATGATGACGGGGCGGCTGCGGCGATGCAGCCGCCCCGTTTCCATTGAAGGCACCGCTTGTGGTGGAATGAAGAAGAGCGCGTACCTATGGTCGCTCGCGGCGGGTATCCTCGCGATGCCGTTTTCGGTGCTGGCCGCCGAAACTGCGGACAAGGTTGTCGTCTACAAGGAGCGGCGCGTCCTGCAATTGTTTCAGGGAGAGAAGCTGCTGCGAGAATTTCCAATCGCGCTTGGCGGCAATCCCGTGGGACACAAGAGGCGGGAAGGCGACCGCAAGACGCCAGAGGGGCGCTATGTCCTCGATTGGCGCAACGATGCGAGCCGCTTCTACAAGTCCATTCACATTTCCTACCCGGGACCGCAGGACCTGCAGGAGGCCGCCGTCAGGCGCGTCGATCCCGGTGGCATGATCATGATCCATGGCCAGCCCAACTATTTCGGCTGGTTGGCGTTTTTGACGCAGATGTTCGATTGGACGGATGGCTGCATTGCCGTTACCAATGCCGAGATGGACGATATCTGGGACATGGTCCCCAACAATACCGCGATTGAGATCAACCCATGAATGACGACAAGGCGCTATACCCGCCCGTCGATCCGGTCATGACCGGCATCAAAGGGCTTTGCCCCCGCTGCGGCCAGGGCAAGCTCTTCGACGGTTTCCTGAAGCTCCGGCCGGCTTGTACGAGTTGCGAGCTCGACTATCGTTTCGCCGATTCCGGCGATGGTCCGGTCGTCTTCGTCATCCTCATTGTCGGCTTCATCGTCGTGGGCGCAGCGCTCTGGATGGAGGTCAACGTCAATCCGCCGCTCTGGCTGCATTTCCTGCTGTGGATTCCGCTGGCGACGATCTTCAGCCTGGCGTTGACGCGCATGCTGAAGGGCGTGCTCATCAATCTGCAGTACCGCAACAGTGCACGCTCAGGTGAAATCGACCGTGGTTGAAGAAAGCAAGTCGGCGTCGCGCCTCGGCCACATAGCCGGCGCCGTTCTCGTCGTTGCGGCCTTCGCGGTGCTCGTTTCCCTTGGCACCTGGCAGATGCAGCGGCTGCAGTGGAAAGAGGCGCTGATCGCCGCGATTTCGGAACGGCGTGCGGCGCCGTCGGTCCCGCTGGAACAGATCGAGGCCATGGCCGCAGCCGGCGAGGATATCGACTACCGGACGGTGCACGTGTCCGGAGTATACGACCACGGCAGGGAGCGCCATTTCTTCGCCACCCATGAGGGTCGGACAGGCTTCTACGTCTTCACGCCGCTGATGCTGGCGGACGGCCGCGCCCTTTTCGTCAACCGCGGCTTCGTTCCCTTCGAGAAGAAAGACGCATCGACGCGGTCTGCGGGCCAGGTCACTAGAGGCGTGACGATTAATGGCCTGGCGCGCCCAAGGCTCTCGCAGAAACCGTCGTCGCTCGTGCCAGACAACGATATCGCCAAGAACATCTTCTACTGGAAGGATCTCGACGGAATGACCGATTCGGCCGGTCTGGCAGCGGACAGGGTTCTTCCTTTCTTCGTCGATGCCGATGCCGCTGAGAATCCCGGGGGTCTGCCGATCGGCGGCGTCACGCAGTTCGACCTGCCGAACAATCATCTGCAATATGCGCTGACCTGGTACGGCCTTGCCGCCGCACTCGTGGTCGTCAGCGGGCTCTACGTGTATCGCCGAAAGCGATAGTCGGATCGCTCTCGGCCGGCGGGCATTTGCCGGCGAGCCAAAGTCTTCTTCCTTGTGCGCGTGGTCGTTGCCGCTATATATGGCGCAGGGCGGCGCGCCCGGTTCCCGTTCGATCCACTGGCATTTTCAACATGGCCTCATCCGCAGCAGCAAAATCCCCGATCACCATTCGCCTTTGCGGCCCGCGCGGCTTCTGCGCCGGCGTCGACCGGGCGATCCAGATCGTGGTGCTGGCGCTTAAGGAATTCGGCGCCCCGGTCTATGTCCGCCACGAGATCGTGCACAACCGCTATGTCGTCGAAGGGCTGGAAGCGAAGGGGGCAATCTTCGTCGAGGAGCTCGACGAGATTCCGCCCGAGCACCGCAAGCAGCCCGTCGTCTTCTCCGCCCATGGCGTGCCGAAGTCGGTTCCGGCCGATGCGGATCAGCGCAACCTTTTCTATCTCGACGCCACCTGTCCGCTCGTCTCGAAGGTGCACAAGCAGGCTATGCGCCACCACCGGATGGGCCGCCATGTCGTGCTGATCGGCCATGCCGGCCACCCGGAGGTGATCGGCACCATGGGGCAATTGCCGGAGGGTGCGGTCTCTCTCATCGAGACGGTCGAGGACGCCGACGTCTATGTGCCGCCGGATCCGGATAATCTCGGCTTCGTAACGCAGACGACGCTGTCGGTGGACGATACCGCCGGAGTTATCAAGCGGCTGCATGAGCGCTTTCCCAACCTGACCGCGCCTGCCGCCGATTCGATCTGCTATGCCACGACGAACCGGCAGGAGGCGGTGAAGCAGGCCGCGCCCGGTTGCGATCTTTTCCTGATCGTCGGCGCTCCCAATTCATCGAATTCCAAGCGCCTCGTCGAAGTGGCACTGAGAGCCGGGGCGAAAAAAGCCGTTCTGGTACAGCGTGCGTCGGAGATCGATTGGGTGACGATGGGCGACATCTCAACCGTCGGGCTGTCGGCGGGCGCCTCGGCGCCGGAAGTGATCGTCAACGAGATCATAGAAGCGTTCCGCGAACGCTACGACGCGGCGGTCGAGCTTGCCGACACGGTCGAGGAAAACGAGAACTTCCTCGTCAACCGCGAGCTCCGTCACGTCGAATTGACCGCGGCCGACATGGCCTTCGTGAACGGTGAATAGACTGCGCGCGGTTTTCCGTCCGCATGCAGCTTAAATTTGTGAAATTTGCATTCTGGAAAGTATCGCGCCTTGGCAGTTTACACCGATATCTCGGAAGACGAGCTGATCCGTTTTCTCGCCGCCTACGATGTGGGGGCGCTGACCTCCTACAAGGGAATCGCCGAAGGCGTCGAGAATTCGAACTTCCTTCTCCACACCACCAAGGGCTCTTACATCCTTACGCTTTACGAGAAGCGGGTGAATGCCGACGATCTGCCGTTCTTTCTGGGCCTGATGCATCACCTTGCGGAAAGGGGGCTCTCCTGTCCGCTGCCACTGCCACGTGCCGACGGCAAGCTGCTCGGCACGCTGTCGGGCCGGCCGGCCGCGGTGATTTCCTTTCTTGAAGGCATGTGGTTGAGAAAGCCCGAGGCGCAGCACTGCCGCGAAGTCGGCCGCGCCCTCGCTGAGATGCACGAGGCCGGCCAAGACTTTCCCCTGAAGCGCGCCAACGCGCTTTCGGTCGGCGGCTGGCGGCCGCTCTGGCGGAACTCCGAAGCCCGCGCCGATAAGGTTCAAGCCGGGCTCCGAGAGGAGATCGCTGCGGAGCTCGCCTATCTCGAAGAGCATTGGCCGAAGGCATTGCCAGAGGGGGTCATTCATGCGGATCTTTTCCCGGATAACGTCTTCTTCCTCGGCGACCGCCTCTCCGGCCTGATCGACTTCTACTTCGCCTGCAACGATTTCCTCGCCTACGACGTCGCCGTATGCCTGAACTCCTGGTGCTTCGAGAAGAACGGCTCCTACAACATCACCAAGGGGATGGCGCTGCTTTCAGGCTACGAAAGCGTGCGGAAATTGACCGCTGAGGAGGTGGCGGCTCTGCCGCTTCTCGCCCGCGGCTCGGCGCTGCGCTTCTTCCTGACACGCCTCTATGACTGGCTGACGACGCCGCCGGGGGCTCTGGTGGTCAAGAAGGACCCGCTCGAATATCTGACCAAGCTCCGCTTCCATCGCGCCATCGTCTCAAGCGCCGAATACGGGCTCAGGCGCCAAGAGGCATCGGTATGAAGCACGTCGATATCTTCACCGACGGCGCCTGCTCGGGAAATCCGGGGCCGGGCGGTTGGGGAGCGGTGCTTCGCTACGGTGACGTCGAGAAGGAAATGTGCGGAGGCGAGGCGGAGACCACCAACAACCGCATGGAGCTGCTCGCCGCAATCTCGGCGCTGAACGCGCTGAAAGAGCCTTGCGAGGTCGACCTCCACACCGACAGCAAATATGTGATGGACGGCATCTCCAAATGGATTCACGGCTGGAAGCGGAACGGCTGGAAGACCGGCGACAGAAAACCGGTGAAGAACGGCGAGCTATGGCAGGCGCTGGATGAGGCGAGAAGCCGTCATCAGGTGACCTGGCACTGGGTCAAGGGCCACGCCGGCCACCCCGAGAACGAACGCGCCGACGAGCTCGCGCGCAAGGGCATGGAGCCTTTCAAGAAAGCGCGCCGCACGGATGCCGTCAAATAGAAACGGGCGCAATGGCCCGTTTCATTTCTCTGGCTATCGGAACAATACGTGTGGATGCGACGCGCTCTAGCTCAGCTGCTCCAGCATCGTGGCAGCACCGGAATAGATCGCTTGGCTCGGGAGATCCTCGACGTTCAACGCCTTCACGATGCCATCCTCGACCAGCATCGAATAGCGCTTGGAGCGAATGCCGAGCGTTCCGGCCGAGAGGTCGATATCCATGCCGATCGCCTTGGTGAAAGCGGCGTTCCAGTCGGAAAGGAAATGAATCTTGCCCATGCCGCCGGAGGACGTCGCCCAGGCGCCCATCACATGCAGGTCGTTGACGGCGACCACTGCAATGTCGTCGACGCCGCGGGCCAGAATGGCGTCGCGGTTTTCGAGATAGCCGGGAAGATGGTTGAGCGAACAGGTCGGCGTGAAGGCCCCCGGCACAGCGAAAAGCACCACGCGCTTGCCCTTGAATAGCTGGTCGGTGGTCACCTCGACCGGGCCGTCAGCGGTCTTCTCCTTGAAGGTTGCGTTGGGCAGCTTGTCTCCGACAGCAATGGTCACGGGTTTTCTCCTCGATGTTCTCCGGGGTTGGCGCCGATGTTAGCGGCACCCGCCTGTGGGGGGGACTATAGGGGCGCGTCAATCAAAGGCAAGCGTCGTTTCCATGCTGCGCCCGCCGGCGCGAACGGTGAGTGCGATGGCTTTTCCCGCGATGCGCTTGTCTTTGCCGGAGAGTTTCACCGGAATTTCGGCCCGGCGCTCCACGCCCGGTCCGCCGAGGACCGGCTTGCCGAAGAAAATCCCGGGAGGGCCGGAGAGAAACAGGTCCACTGGTCCGCCACCGGCGGCCTTAGGCAATCGAAGATCGAGATGAATCATGCGCGCCGCGGCATCGAAGCTCGCCTTCGTCACCCGGAAATCGTCGGACGGCGCCTCCGGAAGTGCGGCAACCGCCTTGTCTATGCGTGCGCCGTCTAACGGGTTGTCGAAGCCGCCGCTTTTGAGAGCGAGGTTCAGCTCGCCCTGTACGGGGATGCAGATGTCCTCGCAGATGCCCAGAAAGACGGAGGCCCGGATCGCGAGGTCGCCGCCGTTGGCGACCCTCTTCAGCTCAAGCGGGAAGGCGACAGGCTGGTCATATCCGGCATAGCGCCCCGGCCCTTCGCCGAACGTCTTCGGTGCAGGGAAGCGGATTGCTTTCAGAATGACGCCACCCGATGGATCGAGGGTCACCTGCGGCGGTATGCCGCTTGCTCCCGGATCCCGCCAATAGGTCTTCCAGCCAGGCTTGAGCCGGACTTCGAGAATGGCGGGGATGGAGCCGTCCGGCCTTGGCTGCGACGCGACGATGCGTACGGTCCCGCCGGGTGAGGTCACCCATTCGCTGGTCGCTCCATGGGAGGGGGCCGGCAAAAGAAATGCAACGAGAGGGGTTGCCGTCGCGATGCACTGGGCCATCTTCATGAGGGGCGGGCGGTTGGTCATAGCTCAAGCAGTATAGCGTTTCACCTTCGGTCTCCAGCCGCCGTGATGCGTCGCCGCGATCATAATTACTTGATCGGCGGCCACGCGCGAAGTCGAAAACAAGGGCGCAACCGCTTTGTGGCGGCGCCGGCATACGGAAACCGGATCGCAAATCTGGGGGCTTGCAGCCCCGAATTCATCGCGAGCAAGCGTCGCGCGTGCAAAATTCCGCGACCGCCACGTAGAGGCGCTTTTCATTTCGTCGTGAATTGGTAGGCTATCTTCATTATGGCGACAAAGGCACTGCATACGACCCGCGAGCGTGGCTTCCTTGACGGTCAATTCCTGATCGCCATGCCGGGCATGTTCGATGCCAATTTTGCCCGAACGGTCATTTTCGTCTGCGCCCATTCCGAAGATGGGGCGATGGGCTTCGTGCTGAACCGCCCGCAACGGTTGACTTTCCCGGACGTGCTCTTGCACCTGCAGCTTCTCGATCCCGATGAAGCGATCCGCCTGCCGGCGACGGCGCGCGAGTTCCAGATACAGGCAGGCGGCCCCGTCGAGACGGGGCGAGGCTTCGTCTTGCATACGGACGATTACTTGAGCGACTCGAGCATTCCCGTCAGCGACGACATCTGCCTCACCGCGACGCTCGACATCGTGAGGGCTATCTCCCGTGGCGAGGGGCCGCACAAGGCGACCATGCTGCTCGGCTATGCCGGCTGGGGGCCAGGCCAGCTCGAGGCCGAGATCGCCCAGAACGGCTGGCTGACCTGCCCGGCGCGCGAGGAGCTGATCTTCAGCCGGAACCTCGATGAGAAATACGACCGGGCCTTGGCACTGATGGGCGTCAGCTCGGCCATGCTTTCCACCGATTCCGGCCACGCCTAAGCCGTCGTCGGTCGCCGGTTTCCGCCTCAGGCTCTCTTCATCAACGGAAATCGCTCCTTCAGGAGCCGCAGGATCGAATCCGACCCGACCGGCGGCCCGAAGAGGAAGCTCTGGCCGTAGTCGCAGCCCATCTGCGAAAGCTGAACCGCATCCTCCTCGGATTCGATGCCTTCGGCGACCACCTGCATGTCGAGCTCGCGCGCCATGGTGATCACAGAGCGCAACACCACGCCGCGCCTGTCGCTCGGATCGCGCACCAGCGCCTTGTCGATCTTGATCGTGTCGAAGGGGAAGCGGGTGAGATAGGAGAGCGATGAATAGCCGGTGCCGAAATCGTCGAGGGCCAGCCGCAACCCGGCTTGACGGAGCTTTTCGAGTACGAGCCTAGCCTGCTCCGGGTTTTCCATCACCAGCGACTCCGTCAGTTCCATCCTGACCTTCGCCGGATCGCAGCGGTTCTTGTTGAGGATCGCGCGCACGTCGTCATAAAGCTCATTGTTCAAAAGCTGCGCGCTCGACAGGTTGACCGAGATGAAGATCGGCAGTTCCCCGGTCTGCATCTGCCAGTCCGAGAGGTCGCTCGTCGCCTTGTCGAAAGCGAACATGCCGAGCTGGTTTATGATGTCGGAATTCTCGGCGATCGGGATGAACTCGGTCGGCGAGATATTGCCGCGCTTCGGATGATCCCAGCGCATGAGCGCCTCGAAGCCCGCGATCTCGGCATCGCTCAAGCGGACGATCGGCTGGTAGACGAGGGAAAGCTCCTTGCGTTCGATCGCCCGCTTCAGATCCGCTTCGAGCTGGAGCCGATCCGAGCTCGACGTCCGGAAGGCCGGGCGGAACGGCTCGACCCGGTTTCCGCCCGCTTTCTTGGCGCGGAACATCGCGAGTTCGGCGTCATCGAGCAGTCCGGCGGCGCTCTGCTCCTGATCGAGCCAGGAAACGAGGCCGATCGACGCGGTCAGGTTGATTTCGCGATTGCCGTAGTTGAGCGGAACCATGATCGCCTTGCTGACGGCATCGGCGAAGTCGGCGATCTTTGCCGGATCGCGCTCGGACATGAGGATCAGTCCGAACTGGTCGCCACCGAGGCGGGCGAGCGTGTCCTGCGGACGCAGGAGCCGGCGCAGGCGGCGCGTAAGCGCGATGAGGATATTGTCACCGGCCGCAACGCCAAGCATATCATTGACCTGCTTGTAACGATCGATGTCGATCGCGAGCACCGTCGGCCTCATGGCGTTGGTGCTGTCGGACATCAACAGGATCGCCTGCAGCCGGTCGAGGAAGACCTGCCGGTTAGGCAGGCCGGTCAGGTTGTCGAGGAGCGCATTGTGCAGGAGCCTCTCGACCGAATTGCGCTGTTCGGTGATGTCGACGATGGTGCCGACGCAGCGGATGATCTCGCCGTTGGCGCCGAGCACCGGCCGTGCCCGGATCGAGAGCCAGTGATAATGGCCGTCCTCCGCGCGCACGCGGAATTCGTGGTTCAGCCGGCCGCGCCGGTGTTCGAGCAACACGTCGAGCGTCGCCCGGAACCGATCGCGGTCGTCGGGATGCAGCCGCGGCACCCAGTTGCGGACGGGGCCGTTCATGGTGCCGAGCGAGAGGCCGAGCTGGTGCGAAATGTCGGGTATGGTGACGACGCGGTCGCGCGCCACGTCCCAATCCCAGACGGTGTCGCCCGAGCCGGTCAATGCCAGCGCCTGTCGCTCGAGATCGGAGAACAGGCCTTGCTGGTAGGCGCCACCGGCAAAGGCGTGCTGCATGACGGTGAAGCCGATCAGCAGCACGATGAGCACGAGACCGCCGCCGAGCGCCGGCTGGACGATATCGTTGGCCAGTTGACCGGTAACGGCGAGCCACGCGCCGAACAACCAGACGAGGATCAACAGCCAGGCAGGGACAAGCAGGATGGCGCGGTCGTAGCGGTTGAAGCCGAGATAGGCGATGAGCACGATGCCGACGGTTGCCGTCAGTGCGAAGGACAGGCGGGCGATGCCGGAGGCGATCGCCGGATCGTAGACCGCGACCCCGAAGAGCAGCCCCAGCCCGAGAATCCAGGCGAGCGTCGCATAGCCGAGATGCTGGTGCCAGCGATTGAGGTTGAGATAGGTGAAAAGGAAAACGACGAGGCCCGCTGCCAGGAAGACTTCCGTTCCCGCCCGCCATATTCGCTCGTCGTCGGCCGTCACGCTGATGAGCTTCGACAGAAAGCCGAAATCGACACAGATATAGGCAAGCACGGCCCAGGCGAGTGCGGCCGTCGCGGGCAGCATCGAGGTGCCCTTGACGACGAAGAGAATGGTCAGGAACACCGCGAGAAGGCCGGCGATCCCGAGCACGATGCCGCGATAGAGCGTGAAGGCATTGACCGTGTCCTTGTAGGCGTCGGGCTGCCAGAGATAGATTTGCGGCAGTTCCGGCGTCTGGAGCTCGGCAACGAAGGTGATGACCGCGCCGGGGTTGAGCGTGATCCGGAAGACGTCCGCCTCGTCGCTTGGCTGCCGGTCGAGCGCGAAGCCTTCGCTCGGCGTGATCGAGAGGACGCGCTGCGAGCCGAGGTCCGGCCAGAAGAGCTTGGAATTGACCAGCCGGAAATGCGGGGCGACGATGACGCGCTCGAGCTGCTCTTCCGAGACATTGGCAAGCGCGAAAACGGCCCAGTCGCCTTGATGATGTTCCGTGCTCGAGCGCACTTCGATGCGGCGCACGATGCCGTCCGTGCCGGGGGCGGTCGAGACCTGAAACGCATCGCCCCTGCCGCTGTAGATCTCCGTCGTCGCGGTGAGGTCGAGCGCCGTGTCCTCACGCGAAATCTTCACCGGCTCGAGCGCATGCGCGACCCCGCCGGCGAGGCCGAGGACGAAGACGACGAGTGCGACCAGAAACGCCGCCAGCCTTGCGGCTGGCCATGCGAACGGCTTCAGGTTCAGGGGCATCAAAGGGGCATATTCCTGTTCGGTACGGCATCGACGGACAAGAGGGAGAACATCAGATGATCCCGCCACTGCCCGTTTATCTTCAAGTACTGTCTCAAATAGCCTTCACGCTCAAAGCCGGCCTTTTCAAGGAGCCGGATGCTCCGTGTATTTTCTGGAATACAGGCTGCCTCGATACGGTGCAACTCGAGCACCGTAAAGATATAGGGGATCGTCAGCTTCAGCGCCTCGTACATATGGCCCTGACCGGCATATTTCTGGCCCATCCAGTAGCCGATCATGCAGTTCAGCGCGGCACCGCGGCGAATGTGACCAATGGTGAGACCGCCGAGCAGCGTCTCGTCCGGCCTGCGGAAGAGGAAGAGCGGCACGGCCTGGCCGGAGGCATATTCCTGCTCATTGCGAATGACGCGGCTGCGAAAGGCGCTCTCGGTCATTTCATCGGCGCGCCAGGTCGGCTCCCAGGGCTCCAGGAAGGCACGGCTTTCGCTGCGCAACTGATACCATTGCCGATAATCGGCGTAGCGGGGAAGCCGGAGCATATAGTGCTGATTGGCGATCTCGACCGTCTCCGGCTGCCGCGACAGGAACCGAAAAACCGATCGTGTCATATACGCCTCCAGGCCAGTACCGCGGGCAACAGGCGCCGCCGTTCAGTCGAGCCGAGGACGCTGTCTCATTGCGAAACCTTGCACAAGTTTACGCTCAAATCGAATCCGATTTTTGAGAAATCGTGAGGGGAACGCAGGGCTTGGGCGCGGCCGTGGCGAAGCCTCAACGGCAATCTGCGTGTCAGCTCGCCACCGCATGCATGGCGGTTGTCTTGCTGGCCAGCGACGAAAGGATGTCGTTCATCGGGGCAAGCTGCTCGAGCGGGCCGATTGCGGAGAGCGTCGGAGCCGTGTCGAAGAACAGCCGGCCGGCAAGGTCCGTCAGGCGCTCGATCGTGATGCCCGAAAGGCGCTCCATCAGCTCCTCGTTGGGAATGGGACGGCCGTAGAGCATCATCTGGCGGGCGATCTGACCGGCTCGTGCCGCCGGGCTCTCCTGGCCCATAAGCAATTGCGCGCGGATCTGCGCGCGGGCGCGCTCGATCTCCTGCTGTTCGATGTTCATCGACGATTTGCGCAGCTCGTTGACGATCACCGGCATCAGTTCCGGCAGGTTCTCTCCGCCGGTTGCCGCATGAATGCCGAAGATGCCAGTGTCGGAGAAGCCCCAATGGAAGGCGTAGACCGAATAACAGAGTCCCCTGTGTTCGCGCACCTCCTGGAAGAGGCGCGAGGACATGCCGCCGCCGAGGATATTGGCGAGGATCTGCGAACAGTAGAAATCCCGCGCGTGATAGGCCTTGCCTTCGAAGCCGAGCAGGATTTGCGCATCCATCAGATCGCGAGTTTCGCGACTGTCGCCGCCGGTGTAGCGCGCCGTGTCGAGGACCGGCGGCGATAAGGGTGAGACGGGCAGGGCGGAAAAGCGCTCTTGGACCTGACGCACGATCGTCTCGTGATCGACGGCGCCGGCCGCCACAATGAACATTCTGTCCGTCGTATAGTTGCGGCCGAGATACTGGCGGATCTGGTCGGCGCTGAAGGACATCACCGTTTCCGGCGTGCCGAGGATCGGCCGGCCCACCGTCTGATCGCGATAGGCGGTTTCGGCAAAGCGATCGAAGACTACGTCGTCCGGGGTGTCGTTGGCCGCGCCGATCTCCTGCAGGATGACATGCTTTTCGCGGCGGAGCTCGTCCTCGTCGAAGGTCGATTCCGTCAGGATGTCGGCAAGGATGTCGACCGCGAGCGGCACGTGGTCCTTGAGCACGCGGGCATAGTAGGAGGTGGTTTCGGTGGAGGTGGCGGCGTTGACCTCGCCGCCCACATTTTCGATTTCTTCGGCGATCTGGCGGGCGCTGCGTCGCCGTGTGCCCTTGAAAGCCATGTGCTCCAGCAGATGCGCAATTCCGTGTTCATCCACGGTCTCGTTGCGCGAACCGGACTTGATCCAGACACCGAGCGCCACACTTTCAAGATGGGGCATGTTCTCGGTTACCACCGTCAGCCCGGAAGGGAGCCGGGTGCACTCAACTTTCATCATCCGTATTCTTTCGTTCTATTCCCGAACGCGGGTACGCTCGCCGATGAAGGTTTCGACGTTTTTAAGCTCCGGTTCCAGGATATCGAAACGCTCCGCCCTAGTCATGAGATCAGCAAGCCACGTCGGAAGCGCGGGGTCAATACCGCTTGCCGATTTTACTGCGTCGGGGAATTTCGCCGGATGGGCCGTCGCAAGGGTGACCATCGGTGCGGAAGCCTTCTCGTGCTTGGCCGCCACGAACACGCCGATTGCCGTATGCGGATCAATGAGATAGCCCGTATCCTCGAGGGTCTTGCGGATCGTTCTCGCCACTTGCTTTTCCGAGGCGCGGCCGGCGCGGAACTCCTTGCGGATTTTTTTCAATGCGCCGTCGCCGATCGCAAACGAGCCGGATTGCTTGAGGTTTGCCATCGCCGCGCGCACTTCCGCCGGGTCGCGGTCGTTAGCCTCGAAGATGAGCCGCTCGAAGTTCGAGGAGATCTGGATATCCATCGACGGCGAAGTTGTCGCCTTCACCTCGCGCATTTCGTAGCGGCCACTCTTCAGGGTGCGCGTCAGAATGTCGTTGTCGTTGGTGGCGATGATCAGCTTGTCGATCGGCAGACCCATGCGCTTGGCAACGTAGCCCGCGAAGATATCGCCGAAATTGCCGGTCGGCACGGTAAAGGAGATCTTGCGGTCCGGACCGCCGAGCGCGACCGCCGTCGTGAAGTAGTAGACGATCTGGGCCATGATCCGCGCCCAATTGATGGAATTGACGCCCGAGAGCTTCACCCGATCGCGAAAGGCCGTGTCGTTGAACATGGCTTTGACGAGGTTTTGGCAGTCGTCGAAATTGCCCTTGACCGCGATCGCGTGCACGTTCGAAGCGGTGGAGGTCGTCATCTGCCTTTGCTGCACCGGCGATACCTTGCCGTGCGGAAAAAGAATGAAGATGTCGGTGCGCTCCCGCCCGGCGAAGGCGTCGATCGCAGCTCCGCCGGTGTCGCCCGATGTCGCTCCCACGATCGTCGCGCGCTCGCCCCGTTCGGCAAGCACATGGTCCATCAGCCTTGCCAGCAATTGCATGGCGACGTCTTTGAAGGCGAGCGTCGAGCCATGGAAGAGTTCCATGACGAAAGAGTTAGCGCCGGTCTGGACCAGGGGTGCCACGGCCGGATGGCGGAAGGTGGCGTAGGCCTCGTCGATCATCTCGCGGAATTTCGCGGCCGGGATCTCGCCGTTCGTGAATGGTTCGAGCACGGTGAAGGCGATCTCCTGATAGGATTTGCCGCGCAGCGCCCGGATCTCCTTCTTGGAGAACTTCGGCCATTCCTTCGGAAGATAGAGCCCGCCGTCACGGGCGAGTCCCGCCAGAAGAGCGTCACAGAAACCGAGGGAGGCCGCCTCTCCCCGCGTCGAAACATACTTCACCATCGTCATCCTTCATCGTTTTGCGCGCGAGCGTTGAAGCGAGGCTCGCTCCAGCCCAAGCGCCTTTTTGCGTCAGTTCCCGGCGAATCGCGCGGCCATTTTTGTCACCATGGCAAATTTCCAGCCTGTTCCGGAAAATTCGGTTGGGGAGCGTCGACCCGTCGATTTTTGAATTCGTCGCTGCTATAGACGATGCCCGAAGGTCAAGAAAGGCCTCGGGCCGTTTTCCGTCCAAGGCGAGGCGGCCTTGCGTTCTCGCATGTTTTGACCGCGACGAGGGTGGTTCATCGAGCCACAGTCACCGCGATCAGGGAGTTTCGTTCTTTTCAGTAGAGGTTGTGCAACGTGTCAGTGTCTCGCCGTCTTCTCGCAGTATCCCTCCTTTTGGCCGTTGCCGGCTGTAACAAGACACAAACGGGCGGTGCCATCGACGCGGGCGGCAGCGCGAGCGCACCGACGCCGGCGGTGGTCCAAGCGGCCTGCCCGCCGGTCACGCTCAGGGACGGCACCTCTTCCTACCGCACCTATGCGAAGGGCGCGAAGGACGATCCGAGCAAGGTTGTCTATCAGGCCTCGCTGGCCGATACGACGCGTCAATGCGTGCAGAGCGAAGATGCGCTCAAGGTGACGGTGGTCGCACAGGGCCGCGTCGTCGCGGGCCCCGCCGGCGGACCGGGCAAGGTGACCCTGCCGATCCGCGTGGCCGCAACCGATGGCGAAAAGACGCTCTATTCCGAACTGACCCAATATCCGGTCGAAGTTCCCCCGGGCAGCGCCACCACCCAGTTCGTCTTCACCAAGGCCGATGTCACGCTGCCGGCCGGCGCCGGCGCTGAAGCCAAGGTTTTCATAGGCTTCGACGAGGGGCCGTACAGGACGAATTAAGAAGCGCTTCAGACCAAACGCCAGAATCGAAACGCCGGGGCATCGCCCCGGCGTTTCCGTTGTCCGGTCGGCGTCCGCTTACTCTGCCGCGACGCTCTTGCCAGCTTCCCACTTGTAGAGCGAGAAGCTCGGCGAGGTGAGATCGCCGCTTTCGCCATAGGTCAGCTTGCCGATGACCGTGTCGATCGCGTCGCCGGACTTGATCGCCGTTGCGACCGCGGTCGCATCCTCGGCGGAGCCCGCCTTTTCGATGCCTGCCTTGAGGACCTGTACGGCGGCATAGGCGTTGAGGGTGAAGGCTTCGGCCGGGATGTTCTTGGCCTTGAGCGCCTCGATCGCCGGAGCGGCGGCCGGGTTGCGGGTCGCGTCACTGGCGTTGGTGTAGATCGTACCCTCGGCAGCGTTTCCGCCGATCGCCCAGAATTCGGTGTTGGACAGGCCGTCGCCGCCGATGAGCTGCGCATTGACGCCTTGATCGCGCATCTGGCGGACCATCAGCCCGGCTTCGGCATGATAGCCGCCGAAATAAACGACATCGACGTTCTCTGCCTTGAGGCGGGTGACGATGGCGCCGAAGTCCTTTTCACCGGGAGTGAGGCCCTCATAGACGACTTCGGTAATGCCGCCCGCGTTGATCGCGGCCTTGAAGCCGTCGGCCAGACCCTTGCCATAGGCGCCCTTGTCGTGCAGCACGGCGATGCGCTTGTCCTTGAGGTTCTGGACGACGTAGTCGGCAGCGACGACAGCCTGCTGGTCGTCACGCCCGCAGGTGCGCAGCACGTTCCAAAGCCCGCGGGTGGTGAGGTCCGGCGTGGTCGCCGTCGGCGTGACCATCAGGATGCCGTTCTCGGCGAGCACGTCGGACGCCGGCATCGAGGTGCCGGAGAGCACCGGACCAACGACGTATCGCACGGCTTCGCCGGCGAGCTGGTTGGCGACGGAGACGGCCTGCTTGGGTTCGCCGGCATCATCGACGATCTTGAGGACGACCTTCTCGCCCTTGATGCCGCCGGCATTGTTGATGGCCTCGACCGCCGCCTCGGCGCCGTTCTTGACCTGCTCGCCGAAGGCCGCGACGGGACCCGTGAGCGGGGTGATCACGCCGATCGTGATATCGGCATGGGCGAGGGGGGCGAATGCGACGCCGGCGGCCAAGGTCAATCCGGTCAATAGTGAGAGACGCATAGTGTTTCCTCCTTGGAAATTGCCCCTCATGGGGCTTTGCTTGATATGGCCCTCGTGCGCGATCCGAAAACCGTGTGATTTTCGGAGGAAGGCCATGGGCCTTCAATGCGGCATGGCGTCCCTCTCACGTCGAAATGGACGTGCTCCAATTCGGCGCGAGGGCGTTTCGCTCCGGCGGATCGAAGCGAAATTCGATCTTCCGCTCGGATCAGGCCGTCATCGTTTCCGACCATTCGGCAAGCGCGGCGATCACGCCCGGAAGGGCTGCCATACGCGACACGACCGTCTCGGCGCCGGCTTCCGTCAGCCTGTCGGCATGTGCCGGATAGGTGTGCGAGCCGCCGGTGAAGCCGACGACGCGCATGCCGGCAGCGCGAGCGCCGTGGATGCCGTGCACCGAATCCTCGATGACGAGCACGCGTGCCGGGTCGACGCCGAACTGGGCGGCGCCGTGCAGGAAGATGTCCGGCTTCGGTTTGACGCGGTCCGGGCCAAGGTCGCGTGCCGAATAGATGTGCTTGCCGAAATGGTCTTTGACCCCAACCTTGCCGAGCATCATCGCCAGTCGCTCCGAGGTGGAGTTTGAGCAGATGCAATGCGGAAGCGTGAGCTGTAGCAGCACCGGCCTGACGCCTTCGATGATCTTGACGTCACGAGCGAGCCGCTTGTCGAGAATGATGTCGACGCGGTCGATGAGCGAGGCGGAGAGCGGGATGGTCGCTTCCTTTTCGATCGTCAGCAACGTATCGCGCCAGGTCATGCCGGCGAAGCGTTCGTTCATTTCCTCGACGCTGATCGGATAGCCGGCCTCGCTCACCAGTTCGGACTGGACGTGTGCGGCGATGATTTCCGAATCGACGAGAACGCCGTCGCAATCGAAGATGATGAGATCGATACCGGTCATTTGGGTCGGTCCTTGGGAGAAACGCGCCGCGGAAGGGGGAGGATTCTCAAAATGCGGGCGCTTAAAATTGGTCCAGGCAGGTTTATACGATAGCGGACCAAAGCTCAACCTGCAGAAGCAGGTGGAGAAGTGCGAAGCGGGTCCCCCCGCTTGCCCCTCCAGCTTTTTTGAATGCATACTTCTCTACAGCGCCGCGCGTCTTTTCAGACGCGCAAAGGCCGCTGCAGCATTTTGAATTCTCGCATGTTTTTGTCCTAAATCGGACAATTTAGGAAATATGCCGCGCGTCTCATCCGACGTGCAAAAGAGAGGCAGAGGTTTCCAATGGTTCGCCTGCGCGGGCATCATCTCCTGTGCCTGCTCACCTTCGTGGGTGAGGGCTATACGCCCTCGTTTACCCGCAACTATCGCCGGATCGCCGAGCGCCTTTCCGCCGGCGAAGCGATCGAGATCGTCGACGGACCGGACGATATCTGCAGCCCGATGTTGGACTTACCGGAAGCTCATTGCCGCAACGAGAGCGTTCGTAATCGTGACGGACGCGCTTTGGCTGCGGTTGCCGATCAGCTCGGTGTTTCACTTGGATTTGGGTCGATTCTCGTTCTCGACAGCGAACGCCTGAGGCGCTTGCGTACCGCCTTCACGGCCGGTGCCATCCGCGCCGCCTGCGAGGGATGTGAATGGTCGTCGCTTTGCACGCGCATCGCCCGCGAAGGTTTCCGCGACACGCTCATCCATGACGGCGCGCCTCCCATCGCCGAAGCTATCGAGGAAAGAGTTCCAGGAACGCCTTCTCGCCGATTGCGGTGAAACGAACCGCGCGGCTGTCCTTCTCCCGTTTCGCCCAGCCTTTGTCGATGAAAAGCTTGAGCAGCGCCTCGCCGAGTGAGCCGGCGAGATGCGAACGCCGCTCGCTCCAGTCGAGGCAGGTTCGGCAGACCGGCCGGCGGGATTTCTTGAGAGCATCATAGTCGATGCCCAGTGCCTCGACGCGTGCACGCCCGGCATCGGTCAGGGCCAGATCGTCAGCGCCCGCCACCTCGATCTCGCGAGCAGCGATCAGGCTGTCCAGCATGCGCACGCCAAAGTCGCCGGCGAGGTGGTTGTAGCAGACACGCGCCTTGCGCAGCGCCGGATCCTTCGGCCCGGGCCGATGGCGCGTCAGGCCGCGGCTTGCGGCAAAGCCCATCAAGCTCTCGAGCATCAGCCCGACCTCGTCCTCGCTTAAGGCGTAATAGCGATGCCGGCCCTGCTTGCGCTGCGTCACCAATCCGCCCGCTTCCAGCTTCGCGAGATGCGAGCTTGCCGTCTGCAGCGTGATGCCGGCCTCACCCGCAAGCTCCGTCGGCGTCAGCGCCTGACCGCCCATGAGCGCCGTCAGCATGTTGGCGCGTGCAGGATCGCCGATCAGCGATCCGATCAGGGCTATGTCCGGGCCTTCTTTCATAGTTCGATCGTAATCGAAGCATCGTTGACGGGCAAGCGGGCATAATACAGGTCATCAACCAGGAGAAACCGATGATCACCTGCTTCATCCGCTACGAGATCGATCCGTTCCGTAAGGACGACTTCGCCACCTACGCCCGCAACTGGGTCGAGGCGATTCCCCGCTGCGGCGCCGATCTCATCGGCTATTTCGCCCCGCATGAAGGTTCGGCGACCACCGCCTATGGCGTCTACGACATCGAAAGCCTGGCCGCCTATGAGGCCTACCGCGCACGTCTCGCCGCCGATCCGCTCGGGCGCGAGAACTATGAATTCGCCCGAAAGGAGCGCTTCATTCTGCGGGAGGATCGAATCTTCCTGAAGAACGTTTCGCTGCCGCACGGAAAAGGAATCACGCGATGATCGCGGTGATCTTCGAAGTGCTGCCGGCCGAGGGCAAGCGCGATACCTATCTCGGACTCGCAGCCGATCTGCGTCCGCTGCTGGACGGGATCGACGGCTTCATCTCGATCGAGCGTTTCCAGAGCCTCGCCGACCAGAACAAACTCTTGTCGCTCTCCTTCTGGCGCGATGAGGCGGCGGTGAAGGCGTGGCGCAACGGCGCCGAACATCGCGCGGCTCAGGCGGCGGGGCGGAACGGCGTGTTCACCGAGTACCGGCTGAGGGTCGCTGCCGTTATGCGTGACTATGGCCTTCACAATCGCCACGAAGCCCCGCCGGATAGCCGGCGATTGCATGATGGCAATGGCGCCTCTTGAGCGCGGGAGATCTCACTGCGACGCGATTTTTTCCGGATGGCCTTCAGGCTTTGGTAACCATCTTCGGTAACCATAAGTGCTATAGTCAGTCCCGAGTAAGCGTATTTGCGAGTTGCCCATGTCTTCAGTTGTTTCGCTTGCCGAAATCTCCCGTGCCGCCCGTCCGTTGAATTGGCTGGACAGCATCATAAAGGGGGATTGCGTGGCCGCGCTGAACGCGCTTCCCGACAATTCGGTCGATGTCGTTTTCGCCGACCCGCCCTACAATCTCCAGCTCGGCGGCACGCTGCACCGGCCCGACCAGTCGCTGGTCGACGCCGTCGACGACGATTGGGATCAGTTCGCTTCCTTCGAAGCCTATGATGCCTTCACCCGCGCCTGGCTGCTCGCTTGCCGCCGTGTGTTGAAGCCCACCGGCACGCTCTGGGTGATCGGCTCCTACCACAATATCTTCCGCGTCGGCGCGATCCTGCAGGACCTGCATTTCTGGATCCTGAACGATATCATCTGGCGCAAGACCAATCCGATGCCGAACTTCAAGGGCCGCCGCTTTCAGAATGCGCATGAAACGCTGATCTGGGCGACGCCGAACGCCAAGGCCAAGGGCTACACCTTCAATTACGAAGCGATGAAGGCGGCGAACGACGACGTCCAGATGCGCTCCGACTGGCTCTTCCCGATCTGCTCGGGGACCGAGCGGCTGAAGGACGAGGACGGCAAAAAGGTGCACCCGACACAGAAGCCGGAAGCACTGCTCGCCCGTATTCTGATGGCTTCGACCAAGCCTGGCGATGTCGTGCTCGACCCGTTCTTCGGCTCCGGCACCACCGGCGCCGTCGCAAAGCGTCTCGGTCGCCATTTCGTCGGCATCGAGCGCGAGCAGGACTATATCGATGCCGCCGCCGCGCGCATTGCCGCGGTCGAGCCGCTTGGCAAGGCGACGCTCTCGGTCATGACCGGCAAGAAAGCGGAGCCGCGCGTCGCCTTCAACACGCTGATCGAAAGCGGCCTCATCAAGCCGGGCACGGTCCTGACCGACGCGAAGCGCCGATACAGCGCGATCGTGCGTGCCGACGGCACGCTGGCATCGGGAGGCGAGGCCGGCTCCATCCACCGCGTCGGCGCCAAGGTGCAGGGCCTCGACGCCTGCAACGGCTGGACCTTCTGGCATTTCGAGGAGGGAAGCGTCCTGAAACCCATCGACGAACTCAGATCCGTCATTCGAAACGACCTGGCAAAACTGAACTGATCAACCAGTTCCGCTTGGGTCTTCGAGAAGCGCTCGGTCCGGTTTTGTGCCTTCAGTCCCGGAGGGAGCGCTTTAAACGCCCGGAGTCCGATGAGGATTCCGGGCGTTTGTATAGGACTATAGCGACCTGCCGGCCACCTTCTCTCCGCAGGCGGGAGAAGGCTAGTGCATGTGTCCTTAAATCGTAGCCGATTTAAGGACAAA
>NZ_LUAV01000004.1:220965-326540 GCF_002078505.1 Ensifer aridi
AAAGTGCTACAGCGCCCTTTGTGCGTCTGAAAAGACGCACGGCGCTGTAGGGTGAGGGGCGATCGCAGACGCGTCGGGCTATGATCAGAGGAAGAAGTCGTCGACCCGAAGGCTCGTCACGCCGTTCACCTTGATCTGGAAATCGGCGTAGCCGTCACCATTGACGTCGCCGGAAACGACCCCGTTGATAACGTTCAACTCACCCGCTTCTCCCGAAAAGCCGCGGTTACCGATGAAGGTGAAGCTCTGATTTCCGCTCCAGGTGGTATCGGCGTCGATCGTCGAAAGGTCGATGACGTCCCATTCGGACCGGTGGAAATCGGTGATCACGTCGCGCCGGCTGCCGACTGCGGTTTCCGCGATCGCATTGAAATCGAAATTGTCCGCGCCGGTACCGCCGGTGAGATAGTCGAACCCGGTGCCGCCGCGCAGGATGTCGGCCCCCGAGCCGCCATGGAGGTTGTCTGCGCCCGAGCCGCCGTCGAGGAAGTCGTCGCCGCTGAGGCCTTCGAGGACGTCGTTGCCGCCGAGACCGCGCAGCACGTTGGCGACGGAACTGCCGGCAATGTCGTCATGGCCGTAGTTCGTGCCGGTCGCGTTCTCGATGCTGATCAGGTCTTCACGGCGGCCGCTTGCCGTGGTCGCGTATTTGTAGCCGAGATCGATGGTGACGCCGCGGCCGCGCTCCGAGCTCCAGTCGTCCTGGAACTGGTAGCTGATCGTGTCGATGCCGGTGCCGCCGTTAAAATAGTTATTGAAGCCGACGGAGAGGAAAGTATCGTTGCCGCTCTCGCCGTAGTAGTCGCTGGCATAGCCTTCGATTTCGAAGCGGTCGTGGCCGCTGCCACCATAAACGACATCGTAGGAGCTAGCATCGCGTGTGCGGATGTCGGCGACATAGAGATCGTTGCCGCCGCCCAGATAGATATCGTTGCCGCCTTCGAAGTAGTTGACGACGAGGTCGTTGCCGTAGCCTGCATCGACGAAGTTGTATCCGCCGTAGCTGTCGGTCCGGTTCAGGTAGATGTCGTCGTCGCCGTCATAGGCGTAGATCTCGACGGCGATATAGCCGTTCTGCTTGAGGATGTCGGCGTAATTCGTACCGTAGATGCGCGTGACCATTGCTGGACCTTTCAGCGAAGCCGTTGAAATCTAACGCCGATCATGAGGCGGCAAAGCTGAATGGCCCGTGAACCGTTTGCGGCGCTTTCGTGAATTCACGAGGGCCGTTCGAAGACCGGCCTCGACTTCGATTCCCCGATCTCCCCGCCGCGGCCGAGACTGCCATAGGGTTGAATGCCGTAGGCCGCTAGATCGAGCTTCAGCTTCTGGGCACCGGTGAAGTGGACCGCATGCCAACCAGCAGCCCGGGCACCCTCGACATTGGCGAAACTGTCGTCGATGAACATCGTTGCTGTCGCTTCGAGGTCGAAGGCCCTCGCATGGGTCCTGTAGATCTCGACATCGGGCTTGATAAGGCCGACATCGCCGGAAACCGTGACGCCGCGCGGCAGTGTCAAGAAGGGGTAAAGCTTTTGCGCCTCGCGGAAGGTGTCGGAGGCGAAATTGGTCAGCATCGTCACGTCCCGGCCATCGGCGATCAAGCTCTCCATAATGCTTACCGTCTCGACATAGGCGTGCGGCACCATCTCATGCCAGTAACGACGGAAAGCGCGGATGTGCTCCTCCCGCTCGGGATAATCGCGGATGAGGAGGGCTTCCGCCTCTTCCCATGACCGGCCGCGATCCTGTTCCACGTTCCACTCCTGGGTGCAGATATTGGCGAAGAACCATTTGCGCTCCTCCTCGTCCGGGATGATCCGGGAATAGGGGAGGTGTGGGTCGTAGTGAATCAGCACCTTGCCGATGTCGAAAACGATGTGGCGGATTTCGATGCCGTTCATTGGCAATTCCTGCGCGATTAACGACTTGCGATTAGAAATTGGACTCGTCCGACTTCGCTTTACTTCGCTTTGAACGCCTGCGGTATAGCTTTTGCGATTGCCTTCTTCATGACGGTCGGAAGCGCCTGCTCCTTGAGCGAGCCGATCGGTTCCCACCAGCCGTTTGCCGCCCCCCGGGCGTGTCCGACACTGGCGCGATAGACGGAAAGGCGCAACTCGAAATGCGTGAACACGTGACTGACCGTGCCGCAGGGCTCCCAGGGAGCGGCGAAAGGCTGCGCCTCGATCGACGTGTCGCCGTCGCGACGCGCAGACCAGTCCGTGCCGGGGACCTCGGTCATGCCGCCGAGGAGACCCTTGTCGGGTCGCTTCTGCAGATAGACGGCTTCGGAGCTGTCGATCGCCACGAAAGCGGCACCGAGGCGCAGCGGCTTTGGCTTCTTGGCAGCCTTGCGCGGAAACGTCTCCGGGTCGGCCGTCACCAGCGCCCGGCAGCTTCCGCGGAAGGGACAGAGCGAGCAGGCCGGACGTCTCGGCGTGCAGATGGTCGCGCCGAGGTCCATCATTGCCTGCGCGAAGTCGCCCGGCCGATCGGCCGGCGTGAGGCCGAGGGCGAGGGCCCGCATCTCGGGCTTGGCGGCCGGCAGTGGCGTCTCGATCGCATAGAGGCGAGAAATCACGCGCTCGACATTGCCGTCGAGAACGGCGCTTCGCCGGTTGAAGGCGATCGCCGCGACGGCCGCTGCCGTGTAGTCGCCTATGCCCGGAAGCAGCTTCAGCCCTTCCTCGCTCTCCGGAAAACGGCCGCCGTGCTCGCGCGCCACCACCTCGGCGCATTTCTTCAGGTTGCGGGCGCGGGCATAATAGCCGAGCCCGGCCCAGGCCTTCATCACGTCCTCGGTCTCGGCGGCGGCGAGATCTTCGATCGTCGGCCAGAGCGAGAGGAATTTTTCGAAATAGGCCTTGACCGCCCGAACGGTGGTTTGCTGAAGCATCACCTCGGACAGCCAGACATGGTAGGGATCGGCGGCTGCACCCTTTTGCGCCATCGGCGGCGAGACTCTCCACGGCAGGTCGCGGTGGTGGCGGTCATACCAGTCGAGGAGGAGGGCGACGTCCATCGCCTGAGGGGTTTCGCGCATCATTTGCCGGGGAGTCCTTTTCCGGCCTATACTTGGCGGAGGCCAGCTCCTGCTGCAAGGCTCTGTGACAATTGCAAACAGAAAGTCGTTCCGTGAGTGAGGGAAAAGCCCGTCGAGGCGTCGTTCAGATCAGCGAAGTCGCCAACGGCCTGATCGATCCGGTGCTGGCGAAGCGCGCCGGCATCAATACGATGCTGCTCGGCTCCTGGGACGAGATCGCTGGCCAGGAGTTCGCCGATTGCACCCGGCCGGAGAAAATCGCCTGGCCGCGCCGCGCATCCGAGATCGGGGCCGAAGGCGGCTACCAGCCGGGGGTGCTGACAATCGCATGCGAGGGCGCGCGGGCGCTCTTCCTCACCCATGCCCAGGGTGAATTGATCCAGCGCATTAACGGCTTCTTCGGCTTCCATGCGATCGGTCAGGTGCGCATTGTCCAGAAGCCGGTATCAGCCCCGCCGAAACGCAAGGGTCGGCCGCGCCCCCTTGCGGGTGAGGCTGCCCGCCGGCTCGAGGCCATGGTGGAGGGCATCGAGAGCGAGGCGTTGAAGACAGCGCTTACGCGGCTCGGCACGGCCGTGCTTTCGTCGCGCCGGTGATGAGCGCGACCGTGGCGCCGCTCGTCGTTTGCAGTCACAATTCTTTGAACTCTGTTGAAACTGCCCCCCTTGTCGCCCTGCGCCGGGCAAGTTATCGAAATCACACCTCAAATTTCCCTCAAAAGAACACGGGTCCTTCCATGTCCGCTTCCGAGAAAAGCCTTCCGAAACGCCTGCTGAGCGGCGTCGCCATTGCGGCGGTCGCCCTTGTGCTTGCAGCCTGCAGTGAAGAAAACAAGGAGGCGGCTTCCAAGGCGCCGGCTGAGACGACGACGGGCGCGGACGCTACGACGACCGCCTCGACAACCGCAGCACCGGCCGCTTCCGGCGAGGCGAAGCCGGCAACTACCGAAGTGGCGCAGGCAACCAGCCCGGCCGCCAAGGTCGAGCTGCCGCAGCCGGAAGGCAGCGTCGATGTAGCCAAACTCATGGAACCGGGAGCGCTTCCGGAAATGGCGGTCGGCGAGGTCAATGCGCCGGTGACGATCGTCGAATACATGTCGATGACCTGCCCGCATTGCGCCAATTTCCACAACAACACCTTCGACGCCATCAAGACCAAATACGTCGACACCGGCAAGGTGCGCTTCATCGTGCGCGAATTCCCCTTCGATCCGCGCGCGGCGGCTGCGTTCATGCTGGCGCGCTGCGCGCCGGAGGGACAGTATTTCCCGATGATCTCGATGCTGTTCAAGCAGCAGGAGCAATGGGCCGCCGCCCAGAACGGCCGCGATGCGCTGCTGCAATTGTCGAAACTCGCCGGTTTTACACAGGAGAGCTTCGAGGCCTGCTTGACGAACCAAAAACTTCTGGATGATGTGAACGCAGTCATGCAGCGCGGCGCCAAGGAGTTCGGAGTGAAATCGACGCCGACCTTCTTCGTCAACGGTGAGCATTATTCGGGGGACATGTCGGTTGACGTTATGTCGGCCCTCATCGACAGCAAGCTCTGATCCTTCGCTTTTCCTGACAACGGGCGACGGCGGCAGCCGCGCGCCCGTTTTTCTTGTTTGCAGGGCAGACCCTGCTGCGAAGGGCAGAGGGGGAAGACGGCTCTTCGCCGCCCCGGCGTGCCCCTCATGAAGTTCAACAAGCTTCGCCTGCTCGGCTTCAAATCTTTCGTCGAACCGACGGAATTCATCATCGAGCGCGGCCTGACCGGGGTCGTCGGTCCGAACGGCTGCGGCAAGTCGAACCTGGTCGAGGCGCTGCGCTGGGTGATGGGCGAGAACTCCTACAAGAACATGCGCGCCTCCGGCATGGACGACGTGATCTTTTCCGGATCGGGCAACCGGCCCGCGCGCAACACGGCAGAGGTCGGCCTCTATCTCGACAATAGCGACCGCACGGCACCCGCCGCCTTCAACGACAGCGACGAGATTCAGGTGACGCGCCGCATCGAGCGCGAGCAGGGCTCGGTCTATCGCATCAACGGCAAGGAGGCACGTGCCAAGGACGTGCAATTGCTGTTCGCCGACGCTTCGACCGGCGCGCGCTCGCCATCGATGGTCGGGCAAGGGCGTATCGGCGAGCTGATCGCCGCGAAGCCCCAGGCGCGTCGCCAATTGCTCGAAGAGGCAGCCGGCATTTCCGGCCTTCATTCGCGCCGGCACGAGGCCGAACTGCGATTGAAGGCGGCGGAGACCAATCTCGAGCGGCTCGACGACGTCACGTCCCAGCTCGAAAGCCAGATCGAGAGCCTGAAGCGCCAGTCGCGCCAGGCGAACCGCTTCAAGATGCTCTCGGCGGAAATCCGCCGGCACGAGGCGATCCTCTTCCATATGCGCTGGGTGCAGGCCAAGGAGGCGGAAGCGGAGGCGACGAGCCAGTTGAACCAGATCACCGCGCTCGTTGCCGAGAAGGCGCAGGCGCAGATGGAGGCAGCCAAGGCTCAAGCGATCGCGAGCCTCAAACTGCCGGAGCTGCGCGAGAACGAGGCGAAGCTCGCAGGGGCGCTGCAGCGCCTGCAGATCGCCCGCGCGCAGCTCGAGGAGGATGCGGGCCGGATCCTGCGGCGCCGCGATGAATTGCAGCGGCGGCTGGCACAGCTCGCCGAGGATATCGCCCGCGAAGAGCGGCTCGTCGCCGACAATGCCGGCATTCTTGCGCGCCTGGAGCAAGAAGAGGCGGAGCTCAAGGACGTGCTCGCCGACGCGGACGCCCGCGCAGCGGAAGCGCGCGAAACGCTGGAGGCCGCCAACGAGAAGCTCACTGCCAGCGAAGCCGATCTCGCTCGTCTGACGGCTGAACGTGCCGAGGCACAAGCGGCGCGCAATCAGATCGAGAGGACGCTGCGCGATCTCTCCGAGCGGCAGGCACGTCTGGCACGGCAGCTTTCCGATCAGGCGCGTGATCTCGACGAGCTCGACCGCCAGATGGCGGTTCTCCCCGATCCCCATGAGAAGGGGCGGCAAGTGGATGCTGCGGAGGCTGCGCTTGAGGAAGCCGAGGCCACAGTCCTCGCTGTCGAGGAGAGTCTTTCGGAAGCGCGCGCCGAGGAAGCTGCCGCCCGCCCGCCGGTCGACCAGGCGCGGGCACGCCTGAACGGCATCGAGACGGAGGCGCGCACGATCCGCCGGATGCTGGAAGCGGCTGGCGCCAGCGCCCATCCGGCGGTCGTGGAGGAGATGAGGGTCGAGCGCGGCTTCGAGACGGCGCTTGGCGCGGCCCTTGGCGACGACCTCGACTCGCCGCTCGAACAGGCGGCGCCCTCGCACTGGCGCATGCCTGGCGACCACGTGGACGATCCAACCTTGCCTGACGGTGTTCTACCGCTGATCGATTGCGTACAGGGACCGGAGGCGCTTAGGCGAACGCTACGCCAGATCGGCATCGTCGAAAGCGAGGGGGAAGCGGAGCGCCTGCTGCCGCTCTTGAAGACCGGCCAACGGTTGGTGACGAAGGAGGGCGCGGTCTGGCGCTGGGACGGCCATGTAACGGGTTCCGAGGCGCCGAGTGCCGCGGCTTTGCGGCTTGCCCAGAAGAACCGCCTGTCGGAGCTCGAGAGCGAAGCGGAAGAGGCGGTTGAAGCCTTGCGCCGCGCCGAGGCGGATCTTGCTGCCGCCGGCCAGCGCATCCGCGCCGAGGACGAGCGGCTCCGGCTTTCGCGTGAAGCCCAGCGCATGATCGCCCGGCAACTCGGTGAGGCGCGCGACGCGCTGGCGGCTGCCGAGCGGGCTTCCGGCGATCTTGCGCGTCGCCGCGCGGTGCTCGCCGAGACGAGGCTCCAACTGGAGGGGCAGGCCGATGACGTGGCCGAACAGATCGAGGCGGCGAAGGAGGCTTTCGCCGATCAGCCCGATCTTTCCGAGCTCGAGCTCAGATTGCGCAGCCAGACGGCGGAAGTCGCGACCGACCGTGCGGCGGTTGCCGAAACGCGCGCCGCCCATGACGGCCTTGCCCGGGAAAACGAAGCGCGGCTGCGCCGGCTTTCGGCGATCGCCGGGGAGCGTGAGACCTGGCGGGCGAGGGCGGCGAGCGCCGAGGAGCACATCGCCACACTCCGCGACCGCGAGGCCGAGGCGCGCGAGGAGGTCGAGGAACTTGTCGATGCGCCCGACGAGTTCGACGACAAGCGCCGCGCCCTGATGAACGAATTGCAGAAGGCGGAAACGTCACGCCGGGAGGCGGCCGATATTCTCGCCGAGGCGGAAAACCGCCAGCGCGAGGCCGATCGCCTCGCTGCGACGGCCCTTTCCGAATTGGCCGAGGCACGTGAAAAGCGCGGCCGGGCCGAAGAGCGGCTTGTCTCGGCGCGTGAGCGGCGCGTCGAGATCGAGGCACGCATCATGGAGGCACTCTCCTGCCCACCCCATGAGGTCGTGCGCCTGACGGGTCTTGGCCCCGACGAGGCGCTGCCTGACATGCGCGCCGTCGAGCGCGAGCTCGAACGGCTGAGGATCGAGCGCGAGCGTCTCGGCGCCGTCAACCTGCGCGCCGACGAGGAACAGAAAGAGCTTTCCGAACGGCTGGCCGCCCTCTTGAAGGAGCGCGACGACGTTATCGAGGCGATCCGCAAGTTGCGGAGCGCCATCCAGAACCTCAATCGCGAGGGCCGCGAGCGGCTGATCGCCGCCTTCGACGTGGTGAATGGGCAGTTCCAGCGGCTCTTCACCCATCTCTTCGGCGGAGGCACGGCGGAACTGCAGCTCATCGAGAGCGACGATCCGCTCGAGGCCGGGCTCGAAATCCTCGCCCGCCCGCCCGGCAAGAAGCCGCAGACGATGACGTTGCTCTCCGGCGGTGAGCAGGCGCTGACGGCAATGGCGCTGATCTTCGCCGTTTTCCTCACCAATCCGGCGCCGATCTGCGTGCTGGACGAAGTGGACGCGCCGCTCGACGACCACAATGTCGAGCGCTACTGCAATCTCATGGACGAGATGGCGGCCTCGACCGAGACACGCTTCATCATCATCACCCACAATCCGATAACCATGGCCCGCATGAACCGCTTGTTCGGCGTCACCATGGCCGAACAGGGCGTCTCGCAGCTCGTCTCCGTCGACCTGCAGACGGCCGAGCGCCTGCGCGAAGCGGTCTGAGCCTGCCGTCCTCGGGCCATTCCAGTCTTCTCTCAAGATTGATGCACTGCAGCAAAAATCTTCGCCAAGTGCATTTTCAGCCCGAAGCATATACTGTAGATCGTCTTGAAAAGCTGTTTCTGGGTGGAGAACAGGCATGACGAAATGGGTTTACACCTTCGGCGGGGGCAAGGCCGAGGGCAGCGCGGAAGACCGCGACAGGCTCGGGGGCAAGGGCGCGAACCTCGCGGAGATGTGCAATCTCGGCCTGCCGGTCCCGCCTGGACTCACGATCGTCACCGATGCCTGCAACAGCTATTTCGACAACGGCCGAACCATGCCGGATGGCCTGCGCGAGCAGGTACGCGAGGGCATCGCCCGCATGGAGGAAATCACCGGCCGCGTCTTCGCCGACACCACCCACCCCCTTCTGCTCTCGGTTCGCTCCGGCGCTCGTGCCTCGATGCCTGGGATGATGGACACGGTCTTGAACCTCGGTCTCAACGACCAGTCGGTGCATGCGCTCGGCCATGATGCCGGTGACGCGCGCTTTGCCTGGGACAGCTACCGGCGCTTCATCCAGATGTATGGCGATGTCGTCATGGGCGTCGATCACGAGGTCTTCGAGGAAATCCTGGAGGACGAGAAGGCGCGCCTCGGCCACGAGCAGGATACGGAGCTTTCCGCCGTCGAATGGCAGCACGTGACCTCGCTTTATAAGGACGCGATCGAAGAAGTGCTCGGCGAGCCGTTTCCGCAGGATCCGGAGATTCAGCTCTGGGGCGCGATCGGCGCCGTCTTTTCCAGCTGGATGAACCCGCGGGCCATCACCTACCGCCACCTTCATGGCATACCGGCGGGCTGGGGCACTGCCGTCAATGTCCAGGCCATGGTCTTCGGCAATCTCGGCAATTCGTCCGCGACCGGCGTCGCCTTCACCCGCAACCCCTCGACCGGCGAGAGGGAGCTCTATGGCGAGTTCCTCGTCAATGCCCAGGGTGAGGACGTCGTCGCCGGCATCCGCACGCCGCAGAACATCACCGAGGCCGCCCGCATCGCTTCCGGTTCGGACAAGCCTTCGCTGGAAAAGCTGATGCCGGAGGCCTTTGCCGAGTTCGAGCAGATTTGCAACACGCTAGAGCGGCATTACCGCGATATGCAGGACCTCGAATTCACGGTCGAGCGCGGCAAGCTCTGGATGCTGCAGACGCGCTCGGGCAAGCGCACCGCCAAGGCCGCGCTGAAGATCGCCGTCGACATGGCGGAGGAAGGCCTGATCTCGAAGGAAGAGGCCGTAGCACGCATCGATCCCGCTTCGCTCGACCAGCTCCTGCACCCGACGATCGATCCACACGCCCGCCGCGACATCATCGGTTCCGGCCTGCCGGCCTCGCCAGGTGCTGCGACCGGCGAGATCGTCTTCACCTCCGAAGAGGCGGTGCATGCTGTCAAGGAGGGCCGCAAGGTCATCCTCGTTCGCGTCGAGACGAGCCCGGAAGATATTCACGGCATGCATGCTGCGGAGGGCATTTTGACGACACGCGGTGGCATGACGAGCCATGCGGCCGTCGTTGCGCGCGGCATGGGTACCCCTTGCGTCTCCGGTGCCGGCAATATCCGCGTTGATCACCGCAACGAGCTGCTGATCGCGCAGAGCGTGACGCTCAAGAAGGGCGACGTGATCACAATCGATGGGTCCTCCGGCCAGGTGTTGAAGGGGGAGATCCCCATGCTCCAGCCGGAGCTTTCCGGTGATTTCGGCAAGATCATGCAATGGGCAGACAAGAGCCGCCGCATGACCGTGCGCACCAATGCCGAGACGCCGGCGGACGCGCGCGCCGCCCGCTCCTTCGGCGCCGAAGGCATTGGCCTCTGCCGCACAGAGCACATGTTCTTCGAGGACGACCGCATCAATGTGATGCGCGAGATGATCCTGGCGGAGGACGAGGAAGGCCGGCGGGAAGCCCTTGCCAAGCTCCTGCCGATGCAGCGCTCGGACTTCGTCGAGCTTTTCGAGATCATGCACGGCCTGCCGGTGACGATCCGCCTCCTCGATCCGCCGCTGCACGAGTTCCTGCCGAAGACCGACGAGGAAATCGCCGACGTCGCACGTGTGCTCTCGCTCGATCCTGCCGAGTTGCGCCAGCGAGTGGAGGCACTTCACGAGTTCAACCCGATGCTCGGACATCGCGGCTGTCGCTTGGCGATCTCCTATCCCGAAATCGTCGAGATGCAGGCGCGCGCCATTTTCGAGGCGGCCGTCGAGGCTGCCCGCGACACCGGGGCCGCAGTCGTCCCCGAGATCATGGTGCCGCTCGTGGGTCTCCGAGCCGAGCTCGACTACGTCAAGGAGCGGATCGAGGCGGTGGCCAAAGACGTCATCGGCGAGGCCGGAGTGAAAATCGACTACCTGATCGGCACGATGATCGAGCTGCCGCGAGCCGCGCTCCGGGCGGACACGATCGCCGAGTCGGCCGATTTCTTCTCCTTCGGCACCAACGACCTGACGCAGACCACCTTCGGCATCTCGCGCGACGACGCCGCTCTGTTTCTCGCAACCTATCAGCAGAAGGGGATCATTGAGCAGGATCCATTCGTCTCGCTCGATTTCGACGGCGTGGGTGAACTGATCCAGATCGCCGCGGAGCGCGGCCGGCGGACCAAGAACGGTCTGAAGCTCGGCATTTGTGGCGAGCATGGCGGCGATCCCGCCTCGATCCGCTTCTGCGAGGAGGCTGGTCTCGACTATGTCTCCTGCTCGCCCTTCCGTGTGCCGATCGCAAGGCTCGCCGCCGCGCAAGCGGCGATCAACGGCGGCGCTGACGCCAGGGCCGAGGCGTTGGCGGCAAGCTGACGGCTGTCGGCATCACCTCTTTCGCTTTGGATTTTAGGTCCTAGCATGCGCTTGCCCCAGCCTACCCGGGCGACGCGCATCAGTACCAATAATAGGGGCCTCGTAGGAAAACGTCGTTGCCGTAGCGGAAGGCGCGCGTTTCCGCGCGACGGTCGAGGTCGATGCGCTGCAAGCAGGTGGCAAACGCGTCCGTGCCTCGGCGGAAGCCATAGGAGGCGCAGGTATTTTCGTCCCGCGCGCGCCGCTCCTGCGGCGTCGTCGTCTGGCACGCCGTAGCAAACAGTCCCGCCGCCGCGACGGCAAGCAGTCTCATGGTTATCTTTGTCATCTTTGCCTCCTACAGCGCCGTGCGTCTCTTCAGACGCACAAAGCACGCCGTAGCACTTTGAATTGCTTCATGCTTTTGTCCTTCAAACGGGCACGATTTAAGGAAACTGCAGTAGTCGGCGTTCCTTGGCGGGAACAGAGACCGGCGGCCCGGTTCGCCCTTTCGGCCATGGGTCGCGTCTCGCTCCAACGCATGTCGGCCAAAAGTGTGCAGCGGTTTTGAGACAACGACGTGCACAAACAAGGGCCGTCGCCCGAATTCGATTGAACGCGACGCGCTGTAGGCGCGCGATGAACTGGCGGGCATCAAGGGACGACGCATGACGTGAAGTCCGTGGGCGTGATTCAATCGGACGATATCATGCGCCTGCGGTGCACGGCCGGTCAATCGCCGCGGGCCCGCCGCTCAGAACCGTTCGAGGACGCCGACGAAGGCCTCGGCAAAGCTCCTGAGGCCGGCGATGCGCTCGCTCGGCTGCTCGACCCGGATGGTGCTACCGTCCTGATCGAGGCAGACGATGAGGATCATCGGCGTCTTGTCGTCGGTCTCGCCATGGCGCAAGGCGGCAATCGTCAGGCAATCTTCGATCAGGCCGGAGGCGGGCAGGGCAAAGAGGAATTCGCCACCGATATCGTCCGCCACCGAGCGGATGAAGGCGGCAAAATCGTCCTTGCCTCCGGAAAAGCGATCGAGAGAGAGCTCCAGCTCCAGAAGCGCCATTGGAAGGGCGGCGTCGCCGGCCGCATGCGAAGGGGCGGGGAGCGCTATGTCCATGCTTGTCTGCACTGTGGCCATGATATCTCTCCGTTGGTTGCCGAGCCTCTTGTCCTTAAGCTGCGGCCAAACTCCCCAAGCGACTTGCGCCTCCGATTGGCTGTCCGGTCGCAAGGTTCGCGGCCGGAATCGTGAACCTGAATAAGTGGTTAACGAGAATGGCGAATTTGCGGCACGCGCAAGAGTGGCATATCTTATTCGATACCACCGGCGCCTTGCCGCCCCCGCGCGGGTCATGGTCCAAAGCACCGCATCCCGACCGCCGTAGCGCTTTGAATTTGCCGCACGATTTCTGACTCTAATCGATTCCGATTCAGGCAATCATGCAGTAAGAAGGCGGTGTGTGCCGAAGCCTCGGGGATTGATTCCGCTAGATGATTGTCCGCTACGAGCGTCCCTATTCCTATGCTGCCCATTGGGCACGCCGCATTGCCCGCATCGCCTTTGCGGTGTTTCTGCTGGCGTTGCTGGCGCATCGTTTCGGTCCCCTGACGACGCCGCATTTTCTGGCGCTGGCCTCATTTGCCGCCGCATGCGCCCTTATCGCTGTCTTGCTTGCAGCCGTGGGGCTCACTCGCCTGTGGCAGGTGGCGGCGATCGGCGGCAAGGCTTCCGTATCGGCGCTCTTTTATGCGGCGCTTCCGCTCGGGTTCTTCGGCTATGGGGCAGCGCAGTATTTCCTGCAGCCGGCGATCTACGACATCAGCACCGACACGGTGACACCGCCGCCTTGGATCAAGGAGCCCGTGGTCGAGGAGAGTTGGATCAGGCGCAACCCTGCCGTGACGCCACAGGACCGCGAGGCCCAGGTCGCCGCCTATCCGGGACTCACCGGCCGGCGCTACGACGGGGCGCTCGACCGCGTATTCCAGGGCGTGCGCAAAGTGGTCGGGGAGACGCGGATTGCCACCACCGCCGAGTTCGGGGTCGAGAACGCGAGGCCCGATCTCGGGGACCTAGCCGTGCGTCCCGGCGCGGGTGTGGATACGAGCACGGAGCCGGATGTCATTCCGGTGCCGGCCACGCGGCCCGCGCCGGGCATCGACGGCGGCATTCCGGGCCGGCGCTCCGGCGACATCGTGCTGCAGGGCGAATGGCGGACGCTCGTCGTCGGCTTCCGCTTCGATGTGCTGATCAGATTGCGCGAAGAGGCGGAAACGACTTTCGTCGACCTGCGCGTCGCCTCGCGTTACGGCCAGCACGACCTCGGTATGGGCGCCGAGTTCGCGGAAGAGTTCCTGCGGGCGCTCGATGCCGAGCTCCTGGGGATCGCCGGCGACTAACCCGCATTTCAGGAGAGGATGAACCGGCCGCGCTCCTCTGACGTCGGCACGTAGCATGTCTGTCTCCGGCCGGCGATGCGATAGCGGTTCTTGGCGACGAGGTCGTAGATCGGATCGCGGAAGTGCCGCGGCATGACGCGCAGGAGAGCGGCGAGCGACCAGGGCAGCCCGAGGCCAGACAGGGTGCGGATCGAGGCGTCCGACTTGAACCATGCAACGCCGTTTTCGATCAGTATATTGCTCTCGAACTCTGTCGTATCGAGGCCGTAGTGAAGATAGAGTGCGAGGCCAAGCGGCGATTGCGCGGCGAGGAAGCGATAACGTCCGTGGCGGTCATGGGCGAGCACAAACTGCACCCAACCGGAGCAGAAGATGCATTCGCCATCGAAGACGATGAGCGGGTGATCGTCGGCAAAGGGTGGCACGGCCGGGTCGTCGAGATAGCTGTAAGCGGAACGAGACGCGCTCATCAGGCGCCCCCGCCGGCGAGGCGATATTCGCCGAAGAGCGACGGCGGGCCGTCGGTCTCGACGCGGCCCTGCTCGATCAGATCCTCGATATGAGCGAGCAGCGAAAGTGCGGCCGCCCCGTGTAACCGCGGATCGGTCGAGGCATAGATCACCTTCACCATGTCCGGGATTTTCCGGTCTCCGGCACGCAGACGCTCCAGCACGGCGCGCTCGCGCATCTTGCGATGTGCCTTCAGCGCCCGCACGAAGGCGCCGGGCTCCCTGACGGGACCACCATGACCGGGAAGATAGAGCCGGTCGTCGCGGAGAAGCAGCTTGTCGAGAGACGCCATGTAATCCGCCATGGCGCCGTCCGGCGGCGCGACGATGCTCGTCGCCCAGGCCATCACATGATCGGCGGAAAAGAGAACGCCGCTGCCGTCTAGCGCGAAGGCGATGTGGTTGGCCGTGTGCCCCGGTGTCGCCACCGCCGTCAGGCTCCAGCCGTCACCCTCGACCCGCGCGCCGTCGGCGAGCGCGATATCGGGCACGAACTCCATATCCGAGCTTTCGGCGAAGGGATTGGTCTCGCCCTCGTGCAAGGGACGCGCCGCCCGGTGCGGGCCCTCGGCAACGATGATGGCCCCGGTTTCCGCCTTCAGCCGGCGGGCGAGGGGCGAGTGGTCGCGATGCGTGTGGCTGACGGCGATATGCGTCACCTCGCGTCCGTCGAGCGCCGCCATCAACGCATGGAAATGCGCCTCGTCCTCCGGCCCCGGATCGATGACGGCGACCGAGCGGCGGCCGACGATGTAGGTATTGGTGCCGTGGAAGGTGAAGGGGCCGGGATTGTTGACGGTGATGCGCTGCACACCGTCCGCAACGGTCACCGCCTCGCCGTGGGCAGGCTTGAAATCGAGGTTGAATTCCGGTCCCTGCATGCGTCTACGCCTCGCATTCACTATATATGGAGGACATCGTTTTGCCCCTCACCCTAGCCCTCTCCCCGCTTGCGGGGATAGGGGACTTGGACGGCGCGGCACATCCCTTCTCCCCGCGCGCGGGGAGAAGGTGGCGGCAGCCGGATGAGGGGCGGAGTCGATCTCGGTGGAGGACGTCGGAACGACGGGTGGGCGGTCACGGAACTTACTCATCGAGATCTCCATTTGCGGGCGACAATAGGCCAAAGGGCGACGTGAGGAAACGGCCTCAATCGCCGGTTTCGTCGCGATCTGCGCTTGGCGCCGAACCGGGCGGCAGCGTGCGCAAAGGCGCTAGCCAAGGCAGACACGTCACAAAATCTGCGTGCAAAGCGAAGTTAAGCATTGTGAGCGTGCGCGAGCTTTGCTAATCAGGCGCTCGATTTGGCGAGGTGACTTCTCGCCGGCTTCAAGTTGGGGCGTAGCCAAGCGGTAAGGCAGCGGTTTTTGGTACCGCCATTCCCTGGTTCGAATCCAGGCGCCCCAGCCACCTCACTCAGTATCTTCTAAGAAGAGAAGCCCGCCGACTTTCGTCAGCGGGCCGGAAAATTTCACGTGGCGTAAGCGGTCACTCCGCCTTTGCCCCACCCAAAAACTCTTCGCACCAGCTCGGGCCGTTCGCGCGCTTGCGGTCTCCGACGAGGCGGATCGAGCGGATGACGTAGTCGGAGGAGACGGTGAGCTGGACGGAGCAGCTTAAGTATTCCGTGCGGGCCGGCGAAATGCGCTTGCCGCGTTTGCCGTCGGCGGTCTTCTCGTATTCGGCCGGGATCCTGCGGGTCTTGTAGCCGCCCTTCCAGCTATAGACCGTGTCGCTGCCGGTTTCGACGTCGGAAATGGGCGGGCCGAACTGGGCGAAGAAGGTGCCGGCGGGCTGGCCGAGCCAGCGGCTCTCGACCGCGTTTCTTGCCACTCCGGTCGTCGTCGTGCAGCCGGCAAGCGCCAGCACGAGGCCGGCCGCCGTCATCATGCGGAAATTCATGTCTCTGTCCCTTTGGTCTGTCCTGAAATCAGCGGCGCGGAAGGCCGGTGTCCCCCGGTTTTCCTTGCAATCCGCCGAGGCTCTAGCGCCAAAACCGGCGAAAGAAAATCGGCTGAAAGCCTTCCGAATCAGGAAAATCCGAAGCGTTGCAGAAACGCCCTATGTCGACGGGCGACGAAGGAGCAGGCGAGGTTTTCAACCGCTCGAATTTTTGGAGAGCACCATGCTTTTTTTGAGGAGGGCGCTTGTGAAATCGAAAATGCTGTTCTATAGAGGCGCCGCTGGTCACGGAGTGTAGCGCAGTCTGGTAGCGCACCACGTTCGGGACGTGGGGGTCGCGTGTTCGAATCACGCCACTCCGACCAGCCAAATCAATCGCTTAGATGGTTATGCTTTCAGCTTGGTCTTTAGCCGGATCACGCGCGACGCTTCCAGGCGCTCCAACATCACCTTCGAAAATCCAGGACCTCGCGCGGAATGCGCAGCTTGCCGGAAAAGATCCGGTCAGCCGAGCTCACTGACGATCAATCCGGTTTATTGTTCACCGGGAAATAGTCCGTTCCCAAAACGCCGTCTTATCCGGGTGAACGATTGGCGCGAATATTCCTTCAACGAACATATCCTCTCGTGAGGCAGCGATGTCGAAGGAACCGATTTTCACCCTGCGCGAAATCCTCATCTGGTCCGCCATTCTGGGCAGCGTCGTCGGCTATCAGCTTTGGAACCATGCCGATCCGCCGCCGCTGACGCTCGACCTCACCGCCATAGAGCGGCACGCCTGATCGCTTGCGGCCGGCGAAGACCTGCGGCGATTTACTCGTCCTCCGGGAGCCCGTTGCGTCTTGCGGCGCGCAGCAGGTCCAGTTCGGGCGCGGCAGGGCCGAACTCGTCTTCGAGCCGGTAGGCTTCATCCTCGTCGAGGCGACATTTCCTGCCGAAAGCCTCAATCGTGATTATGCGGCCATGAGGCGCCTCGTCTGGTGTCTCATGTCTGCTGTTGCCGAGCATCGCCGCTCCTCCTGTTTTCGTGGCAGAAAAGGCTAGAGCGACGCAGTCGGTTTGGAAGCTGTGCCGACGCGTGCGGCTGGAAATTTTATGGGCACCAAAAATCGGTGCGATGCCAAAAGAAAGGGGCCTCGCGGGCCCCTTCCGTAAATCAGCTATTTACCTGTTACTGGTCGATCGTGTCGATGATCTCGACCGCTTTGCCGGCCGTGACGCGGCGGACCTCCACGTCTTCGCGGCGGTTTGCGAAGAGTTCCGTTGCCATCAGCTGATCGGCGAGATCGGCCGGCAGCGACAGGATTACGCGGCTCTCCTCGGTGTGGATGCCGCCGAGTGCGGCGCGCTTGGCGGTGATCATGCCGCCGGCAACGGTGTTGTTGGTGTCCGGATCGATCAGGATGAAGGCGCCGGTCGTGCGGTTCTGCTCGTAGGTGTCGAAGATCGCCTGTTCGTCGAAGGCGAGGTGCACCTTGCCGATAGCGTTCATCGGCAGCTCGTCCGCATGGTTCCACTTGCCGGTCTTGAGCTCGAGCTGACTTACCGGCTGCACCTGCACGCGCTGGCGGCGGCTGCCGGACTTCAACCAGTAGCGCTTGCCCGGCTGGATACCTTCCGGCTGCAGCGCGACAAGCTGCGCGTCGAAGGCAAGGCCGATCATCGGCTGGCTGTCGATCGTCGCGATCACGTCGCCGCGGGAGACGTCCACCTGCCGGTCGAGCACGAGCGTGATCGCGTCGCCGGCGACCGCCGCATTGCGCACGAGGTCGAAGGTGACGATCTTCGTCACGTTCGCCACCATGCCGGAGGGCAGGATGACGACGGAATCGCCGGGTTTCACAGAGCCGCCGGCAACCGTGCCCTGATAGCCGCGGAAGCTTTCGCCGGGGCGCGATACGCGCTGCACCGGCAGACGGAAGCCGACGGTCTGGGCCGAGCGGGTCGTCGCGAGCTCCAGGACTTCGATCAGAGTCGGGCCCTCATACCAGGGCATGGAGGCGCGGCCGTCATAGACGACGTTCTCGCCCTTGAGCGCCGAGACGGGGATCGCGGTCACCTGGCGCACGCCGAGCGACAGCGCCAGTTCCTTGAACTCGTGCGAAATCTGCTCGAAGCGGGCGCGGTCGTAGTTCGTAAGGTCGATCTTGTTGACCGCGAGCACGAACTGGCGGATCCCCATCAGCGTCGCGATCGTCGCGTGGCGACGGGTCTGCTCGAGCAGTCCGACACGCGCATCGACGAGCAGCACGGCGAGGTCTGCGGTCGAGGCGCCGGTCGCCATGTTACGCGTATATTGCTCGTGGCCGGGCGTGTCGGCGACGATGAAGGAGCGCTTGTCGGTCGAGAAATAGCGATAGGCGACATCGATGGTGATGCCCTGTTCGCGCTCGGCCTGCAGACCGTCGAGAAGCAGCGCGAAGTCGGGCAGGCCGAGATCGTTCTGCTTGCCGTTGGAATCGCGCTGGAGACTTGCCGCCTGGTCTTCCTTGACTGCCTTGGTGTCCCAGAGCAGCCGGCCGATCAGCGTCGACTTGCCATCATCGACGCTGCCGCAGGTGATGAGGCGAAGGGGACGGGTGTCGCGCACGACCCGCGCCGTCTCCTGCACCGGGAGGGCAACGGCGGTTTCGTCCAAGGCTGCGTTCGCGAGTGCCGGTGCAGTCATCAGAAATATCCTTCGCGTTTCTTCTTTTCCATCGAGCCGGCCTGGTCGCGGTCGATGGCGCGGCCTTGGCGTTCGGAGACGGTCGCGGTTTCAAGTTCGGAAATGATGTCGTCGAGCGTGGTTGCGCTGGAGCGGATAGCGCCGGTCAGCGGGAAGCAACCGAGCGTGCGGAAACGGATCACTTCCTCGCGCTTGGCCTCGCCCGTAAGCAGCTCGAGACGCGGGTCTTCGGCAAGGATCATCATGCCGTCGCGTTCGACGATCGGGCGCTTCTTGGCGAAATAGAGCGGTACGATCGGGATCTCTTCCGCCTGGATGTAGCGCCAGATGTCGACCTCGGTCCAGTTGGAGAGCGGGAACGCACGCACGCTCTCGCCCTTGCGGATCATGCCGTTATAGATGTTCCAGAGCTCCGGTCGCTGGTTGCGCGGGTCCCAGCGGTGATCCGGCGTGCGGAACGAGTAGATGCGTTCCTTGGCGCGGCTCGCCTCCTCGTCGCGGCGCGCGCCGCCGAAAGCAGCGTCATACTGTCCGGCGTCGAGCGCCTGGCGCAGTGCCTCGGTCTTCATGATGTCGGTATAAAGCGCCGAGCCATGCGTGAAAGGGGTGATGTTCTCGGCCGCACCGCGCGGATTGGTGTGGACGACGAGGTCGAGGTCGTATTTCTCGACCATCTCGTCGCGGAAGGCGATCATCTCGCGGAACTTCCAACCGGTGTCGACATGGAGCAGCGGGAAGGGTACGCGGCCGGGATAGAAGGCCTTGCGTGCCAAGTGCAGGAGCACCGACGAATCCTTGCCGATCGAATAAAGCATCACCGGCCGCTCGAATTCCGCCGCGACCTCACGGAAGATGTGGATCGCTTCGTTTTCGAGCGCCTTCAGATGCGGGTCGAGCGGCGGCTTCGTGCTCTGCGGGTTATGCAGTTCCGTTTCCGGATGAGTATGGGGCATTGCAAACTCCGGGAGGATATTTTCTGGTCGACGCCGCGCTTGGCCGTCAGGCGGCATTGCTGGCGTTCGGGATGACGGAGGAGGCCGCTTCAGCGACGTGCAGACCGCACTCACGCTTCTCGTCGTTCTCCCACCACCAGCGGCCGGCGCGCTCGGGCTCGCCGGGCTTGATGGCGCGCGTGCAGGGCTCGCAGCCGATCGACGGATAACCGCGGCCGTGCAGGGGATTGACGGGAATGGCTTCTGCCGCGACATGGGCACGGATCTTCTCGATATCCCAGTCCGCCAGCGGATTGATCTTGATCAAGCCACGCTCGGCGTCAGCTTCCGCAAAGGGGGTGGCGGCACGGTTGCCCGACTGGCCGCGGCGGAGACCCGTGATCCAGTAGCTTGCCCCTTCGAGCGCGCGAGCAAGCGGCTTCAGCTTGCGCACGCCGCAGCAGGCATGCCTTGCCTCGACACTTTCATAGAAGCCATTCATCCCGTATTGCGCGACATAGGCTTCGATATCGGCTTTTTCGGGATAATAGCGCTTGATCAAGATGCCGTAGGTCTCCTCGGTCTTGTCGATGAGCGCGACCGTCTCGTTGAACAGGCGGCCGGTCTTCAGCGTCGAGACCTCGATGTCTAGGCGGTTGGTGCCGATCCCGGCGGTGATCACCTGATCCTCGATGCCGAGCGATGTCGTGAAAACCGCGCGGCCTTTGAGCCCGGCGACGAGCGCCAGCCGGCCGGCAAGATCCAGGCCTTCAAGCTTCTCGTTGAGAGCCTTCGCTTTGGCTTCGAGGGATGGCGTAGTCATGGCTCAATCCTGTTGCAATTTGCACGGAATATCGCAGCCGTTTGTGACAAAGGACAGAAAAACGGATTTCTATTGCCTCAGGATCAGAGCAAATATCTCTCTGATCCATAAAGTTCTAAGAAAACCTAGTAAAATAGTAGATTATTCTGGTCGCCGTTGCGAGGCGAGCATCGCATGGCTGCACGGTCCGATCAGCGACGCCTGTGCCGTTCAAGAATTGTTGAATACCCTGTCTTTCCACTCCGCGCGCTCCAGTTTTCAGGCTGATTCTGGATCACATGAGAGGAGACAAAGATGGCGAGATTCCTGCCACGTCGCATATTCCTCGGCGGTGCTGTCGGCCTGCTTCTCGTCACGGGCGCTTACGCGCATCACGGCTGGTCCTGGGCGGAAGAGGAGCAGATGGAGCTCTCCGGGACGATCCGCCGGATTTCGATGGCGCCGCCGCATCCGACCCTTCAGGTCGAGACGAAAACCGACGGTATCTGGCGCGTCGAGCTCGGCAATCCACGGTTGACCGAACGTTCAGGCTTCGTCGAAGGCGTCGCAAAGGTCGGTGACCCGATCGTCGCGCTCGGCAATCGCTCGCTCGATCGCAATGAGAAAAGGATGAAAGCCGTGCGGATCACCGTCGCCGGAAAGGTCTATGATATCTATCCGGAACGAATACGGACGAATTGATGGATGGCTTGCTGGAGTGGATCGGAGCCCTGCCGTTCGCCGTCGCGATACGGCGTTCGGCGACCCTCTACATCTTCGCAAATGCCGCCCACATCTTGTCGATCGGGATCATCGTCGGCTCGATCCTGCCGCTTGACCTGCGGCTGATCGGGTTTTTCCGCAGCGTCCCGGTCGGGGTGGTCGGACCGTATCTTTCGCGCGCAGCAGCAACCGGCGTTGCGCTGGCCATACTCACCGGCTTCTGCCTCTTCAGCGTCCGGCCGGTTGAATATGCCGGCAATCCCGCCTTCCTGACAAAGATCACGCTGCTCACCCTTGGCGTTCTCAACGCGGCTTTGTTGCACATGACACCGCAATGGCGGGCCGCCGTCAAAGGCGGACCGCTCTCCCTGAGGGTCCGCCTTTCGGCGCTGCTTTCCATGATGATCTGGATCGGAGCGGTGCTAGCCGGCCGCTGGATCGGTTTCCTTCTGGAGTAATCTTACCGGTCGCTCACCGCCCAGCGCGGATTGATCCAGGGCTCCTGGTTCGAGCGGGCGAGCGGCTGCTTGCCAAGGATGTGGTCGGCGGCCTTTTCGCCCGTCATGATCGACGGCGCGTTGAGATTGCCGTAGGTGATGTGCGGGAAGATCGAGGAGTCGACGACACGCAAGGCGTCGACGCCGATCACCCGCGTCTCCGGATCGACCACCGCCATCGGATCGTCCTTCGATCCCATCTTGCAGGTGCCGCAGGGGTGATAGGCGCTTTCCAGGTGCTCGCGCAGGAAGGCGTCGATCTCCTCGTCGGTCTGGACCTTCTCGCCCGGCTGGATTTCCGGGCCGCGATAGAGGTCGAAGGCTTTCTGGCCGAAGATCTCCCGCGTAAGCCGCACGCAATGGCGGAATTTCTCCCAGTCCTCCGGATGGCTCATATAGTTGAAGCGGATCACCGGATCGGCTTTCGGCTCGGAGGAGCGAAGCGCGACGTTGCCGCGCGACTTCGACAGATTGTAGCCGACATGCACCTGGAAGCCGTGCGTGTTCGCCGCCGCCTTGCCGTCATAGCTGATCGCCACCGGCAGGAAGTGGTATTGGATGTCCGGCTGCTTGACGCCCGGGGCCGAGCGCAGGAAGGCGCAGGACTCGAACTGATTGGAAATGCCGAGGCCCTTCTTGAAGAGGAGCCACTGCGCGCCGGCAACCCCCTGCCAGAACCATGGCAGCCAGGAATAGAGCGAGACCGGCTTCGTGCTCACCTGCTGGAAATAGAACTCCATGTGGTCCTGGAGGTTCTGCCCGACGCCCGGACGGTCTACCTTCACCTCGATGCCCACGTCCTTCAGATGCGCTGCCGGACCGACGCCCGAGAGCATCAGGAGCTTCGGCGAATTGAAGGAGGAGGCGGAGACGATGACCTCGCGATTGGCCTTCACCACCTCGATGCGTCCGCCGCGCTCGATCTCGACTCCCGTCGCCCGGCCGTTCTCGATCACGACCTTGCGGGCGAGGCAGCGGATGAGTTCCACATTCGGGCGCTTGAGCGCCGGCTTCAGATAGGCGGAGGCGGCCGACCAGCGGCGACCCTTCCAGGTCGTCTGCTCCATGAGGCCGAAGCCCTCCTGCTTCGAGCCGTTATAGTCCTCGGTGACTTCGAACCCGGCCTGCTTGCCTGCTTCGACAAAGGCGTGGAAGAGCGGGTTCTTGACCGGGCCGCGCTGGACGTGCAGCGGGCCGTCGGTGCCGCGCCAGCCGTCTTCGCCGCCATGCGAGTGCTCCATCCGCTTGAAATAGGGCAGCACGTCGGCATAGGCCCAGCCCTTGGCGCCGAGCTCCTCCCAGCGGTTGAAATCCTCCGAATGTCCGCGGACATAGACCATGCCGTTGATCGACGAGGACCCGCCGATAACCTTGCCGCGCGGCGCGGTGATGCGCCGGTTGTTGAGGTTCGGCTCGGGCTCGGAGAGATAGCCCCAATTGTAGCGGTTCATGCTCATCGGCCAGGCGAGGGCTGCCGGCATTTGGATGAAGGGGCCGACATCCGAGCCGCCGAACTCCAAGACGATGACCGAATGCTTGCCGTCTTCCGACAGGCGATAGGCGAGCGCCGAGCCTGCCGAGCCGGAACCGATGATGACGAAATCTGCCTGCATGCGATTGTCTTTCTTCTAGGTCCATGCCCCTCATCCCGGCTGCCGCCACCTTCTCCCTGTTTACGGGGAGAAGGGAGATGCCGCGCCGCCCGAATCGCCTCTCCCCGCGTGCGGGGAGAGGGCTAGGGTGAGGGGCAAATGCTGTCAGTACGGCGCCTCTACCTTCCCCATGCCGACATAGACGGTCTTGAGCTCGGTGTAGTGATTGAGCGCCGCGACCGAATTCTCCCGCCCGAGGCCAGATTGCTTGGAGCCGCCGAAGGGGATTTCTACGGGGCAGAGGTTATAGGTATTGATCCAGAGCGTGCCTGCCTCGAGCTGGTCGACGACCCGGTGGGCGCGGGCGAGGTCGGCGGTAAAGACGCCGGCGGAAAGGCCGAATTCGGTCGCGTTCGCCCGCGCGACGACCTCCGCCTCGTCGTCGAAGTCGAGCACGCACATGACCGGCCCGAAGATTTCCTCGCGCGCGATCGTCATCTCGTCGGTGACGTCGGCGAAGACGGTCGGCTGGATATAGGTGCCTTCGCCGCTCACATGGTTCGGAATGCCGCCGCCGGTGATCAGTCGCGCGCCTTCCGCCTTGCCCTTTTCGATATAGGAGAAGACCTTGTCGCGCTGCGCCTGGGATACCATAGGCCCGAGCTGCGTCGCCTCGTCCATCGGGTCGCCGATGACGATCGCTTCGGTGCGCTCCTTGAGCCGTGCCAGGAAGGGTTCCTTGATCGTCCGCTGCACGAAGACGCGCGTGCCGTTCGAGCAGACCTGACCGGTCGAATAGAAATTGCCGAGCATGGCGCCGCCGATGGCGCTTTCGAGGTCGGCATCGTCGAAGACGATCAGCGGCGACTTGCCGCCGAGTTCCATGGTGACGTGCTTGAGTTCGGCCGCGGCAGCACCCGCCACTTTCCTGCCCGTCGGCACCGAGCCGGTCAGCGACACCTTGGCGACGTCGGGATGATTGACGAGAAGGGGGCCTGTCGTCCGGTCACCCTGGATGACGTTGTAGAGGCCCTTGGGCAGGCCCGCTTCCACCAGGATCTCGGCGATCTTCAGCGCGCCGAGCGGCGTGTTTTCCGATGGCTTGAACACCATGGCATTGCCGGCGACCAGCGCCGGCGCGCCCTTCCAGCAGGCGATCTGCTGCGGGTAGTTCCAGGCGCCGATGCCGACGCAGACGCCGAGCGGCACCCGCTTCGTATAGGCGAAGTCGCCACCAAGCGGGATATAGTCGCCATTGAGGGCTGCAGCCGCAATACCGCCGAAGAACTCGAAGCTGTCGGCGCCCGAGGTCGGGTCGGCAACGATCGTTTCCTGGATAGGTTTGCCGGTGTCGAGCGTCTCGAGTTCCGAGAGTTCGCGATTGCGCTCGCGCATGATTTCGGCTGCGCGCTTTAGGATTCGGCCGCGCGCCGTCGGGCTCATCGCTGCCCATTCCGGCTGCGCACGCTTGGCCGCGGCGATCGCCTTCTCGACGATCGCCGGCGTCGCGGCATGGAGGCGCGCGATCACCTCACCGGTCGCCGGATAGATGCTCTCGATCACCGTGCCGGCGGCGTCTTCGACATATTCGCCGTCGATAAAGTGCGAGGCTTTCGGTTGGGCTCTCATCTTATTCTCCCCGCGGATAGCGTTTGGATTCCTCGAGATTGTCGAGATTCATGTGGTTGCGCATGTAGCGTTCGGATGCCTTCTGCAGCGGCTGGTGGTCCCAGGGGTAATAGGCGCCGTTCCGGAGCGCCTCGTAGACCACCCAGCGCCGCGCTTGACTTTCGCGCACGGCGGCATCGAAGGCCTCCATGTCCCAATGCGCGGCGCGCATGTCGCGGAAGGCAGTGAGCGTCGCCTGATCGACGGGGCCGCGCGGATGCGCCGCGAGATTGGTCAGTTCCAACGGATCGGCTTCGAGGTCGTAGAGCTGGTCCGGGTCGAGCGCGCAGTGAATATATTTCCACTTGCCCTCGCGGATGGCGACGAGCGGGGCGTAGGAAGCCTCCGCCGCATATTCCATCAGCACCGGCTCCGTGCGCTCCGCGCCGTTGATCATCGGAACGAGGCTGACGCCGTCGGTCCAGGGCTTCACCTCGCCCATCGAAATGCCGGCGAGATCGGCCAATGTCGGCGTCACGTCGAGGTTCGACGTCGGCGCCAGATGCAGGCCGGCTGTCACACCCGGTCCGGCAATCATCAGCGGCACGCGCGCCGAACCCTCGAAGAAGTTCATCTTGAACCAGAGGCCGCGCTCGCCGAGCATGTCGCCGTGGTCGGAGCAGAAGAGGATGAGCGTGTCGTCGAGCATCCTCGTGCGCGTGAGCGTGTCGATCAGCTCGCCGATCTTCTCGTCGAGGTAGGAGATATTGGCGAAATAGGCGCGGCGCGAACGGCGGATGTTTTCTTCTGTCACGTCGAAGTTCTTGTAGTCGCAGGAGAACATGATGCGCTGCGAATGCGGGTCCTGCTCCTCGAGCGGGATGGTGCCGACTTCCGGCAACAGGTGCTCGCAATTTTCGTAGAGATCCCAGAACTTGCGGCGTGCCACGTAGGGGTCGTGCGGGTGGGTGAAGGAGACGGTGAGGCACCAGGGCCGCCGGCCGTCGTCATCGTTCTCGCGCGCGAGTTGATAGAGCTTCTGGTTCGCCAGAAACGCCACTTCGTCGTCATATTCCATCTGGTTGGTAATTTCGGCGACGCCTGCGCCGGTCACCGAGCCGAGATTGTGATACCACCAGTCGATGCGCTCGCCGGGCTTGCGATAGTCCGGCGTCCAGCCGAAATCGGCCGGATAGATGTCCGTCGTCAGCCGCTCTTCGAAGCCGTGCAACTGGTCCGGCCCGACGAAATGCATCTTGCCGGAAAGAGCGGTGTAGTAGCCGGCGCGGCGCAGGTGATGCGCATAGGTCGGGATCGAGGATTGGTATTCCGCCGCATTGTCATAGACGCGGGTACGGCTAGGCAATTGCCCGGCCATAAAGGACGCTCGCGCCGGAGCACACAAGGGAGACGACGTATAATTGTTGCGGAAGCGCGCCGAACGCGCGGCCAGCGCCTTAAGGTTCGGCGCATGCAGAAACGCGGCGGGGCCGTCGGGAAAGAGCTTCCCGTTCAATTGGTCCACCATGATGATCAGAATATTCGGCTTCGCGGCGGTCACGTTGTCAGGTCCTCGATGTTCGATTTGTCTTGTGCTCATTACGCGCGTGCAGGCGGCTGCCCCTCATCCGGCTGCCGTCACCCTCTCCCCGCAAGCGGGGAGAGGGCTAGTCCTCGGGTTAAACCCGAGGAGAGGGGCAGTCTTCACTGTTGCGCGCCCGCAAATGCGCATTCACATAATCTTCCGTCAATGCGATCGAAGCCTCGATGCTGATCGGCGCCGATTTCAGACTTTGCCGAATGTAAAGCCCGTCGATCATCGCGGCCGCGCCCTCGGCGAGGCGTTCCGCGTCATCGGCCGGGCAAAGCGCCTTTAGGCTTGCCAGCAGATTGGAGCGCAGTCGCCGCGCATAGATGACGAGGAGCCGGCGGACCTCCTCGGACCGCTGCGCTTCGGAGTAGAAGGCGAGCCAGGCGGCGACGGTTTCGGGCGCGAATTGATCGGCGCGGAAGCTGATGCGGATCAGCGCGCTCACCTTTTCGCGCGGCGTCGCCGCAGCCTTCAGCGCACTCACCGCGTCCTCGCGCAGCTTGCCGAGCAGGCTGCGGATCGTCGCGATCAGCAATTGCTCCTTGCTGCCGAAATAGTGATGCGCGAGCGCGGGCGAAACGCCTGCTGTCCGCGCGATGTCGGACATCGTGACGGAAAGCGTACCCTGATCGCCGATCACGCGCAGCGCTGCATCGACCAACGCCTTGCGGCGTACCGGCTCCATTCCGATTTTCGGCATGCTAGAACTCCTTGGCGATCATCAGTTTATTTTTGATTGACTCATCAATCAATAAAAATTTTCCGCTTTTTCCCTTTCTTTTTGCTTGGAAATCCGGCTCAATCATCGGGTGGAGATCGTGCTTGCCTGCAGCACTGGAGGTTGAAAATGGCCCACATGTTCGATCTGGCCGGCAGGGAGGCTGTTGCTGGAAAATGGGGATGGTTCGTCGCGCTGGGGGTGCTGCTGATCATGTTCGGCGGCGTAGCCTTCGGCAACCTGCTGATGGCGACGGTCGCATCCGTCTATTATGTCGGCATCATTATGCTGATCGGCGGCCTGCTCAATCTCGCTCATGCCTTTCAGGTCAGGGGCTGGGAAAGCGTCCTCTATTGGGTGCTGAGCGGTGCCTTCTACGCTGCGGCGGGTCTCTTCGCCTTCATCAACCCTCTGCTCGCCTCTTCGGTCTTGACGTTCCTGTTGGCGGTGGCGCTGATCGTCGCCGGTTGCTTCCGCATCTGGGTCGGCTTCAAGCTTCGGCCGCTCGGCGGCTGGGGCTGGATGGTCGTCGGCGGGATCATCACCTTCATCGCCGGCCTCGTCATCGCGGCCGGCTGGCCGGTCAACAGCCTCTGGATCCTCGGGCTGTTCCTGGCAGTCGATCTCGTCATGCAAGGGCTTGCTTCGATCGCCTTCGGCGTTCTTGTGAGGGGCTGAGCGGTCAGCCGCGCACAATCGCCGCAACCCGAGCGAGTGCGGTTCGGCGCGCTCTACTTCGAGCGCCGAACCTTCATCAAACTTTCACATTCGCGAAAGATTTCGTTGACGCTTGACTTCGATGCTGGCGCGCGTCCGTATATCTTTTCCCTGGAGCCCGGCATGTCGGCCGCCCCCGCAGAAGTCCTGTCGCTTCGCCGCTTCGGCGACGACCAGATCATAACGCTTGCCAAACTCGTGATCGAAAACGCTTTTCAGCCAATCGTGGAGGCGACGACCGGGGCGGTCTTCGGCTACGAGTCTCTGGTACGGGGATTCGAGCGCCTGGGCTTTGCCTCGCCGCTCGAGCTGCTCGACAAGGCCGAGGGCGCGGGGCAGTTGCTGGCACTCGAGCACCTGATCAACAGCCGTGCGGTCGCTGCCTTTGCAACGCTTCCGGATTTCTCCGCGCGCACGCTGTTCCTCAATTTCGATTCGCGCCTCGTCGGCGGCGAGGGGGACATCGTCGAGCGCCTCGTCAACCATTTGAAGCGTTCCAACATTGCCCCGTCCTCCATTTGTTTCGAGCTGTCGGAACGCTTCGACAGCGGCAAGATGCCGGATTTCTCCGCGCTGGTGCGGCAGTTGCGGCTTGCCGGCTTCAAACTGGCGATCGATGATTTTGGCGCCGGCTTCAACGGTCTGAAACTGCTCTGCGACCAGCCGGTCGACTATGTGAAGATCGACCGGCATTTCATTGCAGAGATCGACAAGGACTCGCGCAAGCGCCATCTCGTTCGCCACACGGTCAACATGGCCCATGTCCTCGGCACGCGGGTGATTGCCGAGGGCGTGGAGACGGAGGCGGAGTTTCTCGTCTGCCGCGATCTTGGTTGTGATCTGATGCAAGGCTATTTCGTCGCCCGTCCGACGACGCATCTCATCGAGCTGCAGCCGGTCTACCCGCATCTGGAACCCCTCGGCGGCACACGCCCCTCGTCGACGCTCGACAGCATCCTGATCAGGAAGGAGATCGAGCAGCTTCCCGCCGTCAGGGAAAGCGACGATCTCGATTCGGTTTTCGACCTTTTCCGCCGCAACCCGCGCCAGGCCTTCTTTCCCGTGCTGAACGCGAATGGCGAGCCACGCGGCATCCTGCACGAATACCATGTGAAGGAGATGATCTATCATCCCTTTGGCCGCGACCTTCTGAAGAACCGCATCTATCAGCGCCGCATCTCGCACTTCGTCACGCCGGCACCGATTGCCGACCTCGACACCCCGGCCGACGAGATGCTGAAGATCTTTGCCGGCATGGACGGCAGCGACTGCGTCATCCTGACGGAAAACATGCGCTATGCGGGCATACTTTCGGCCTCCTCGCTCCTGAAGATCATCAACGAGAAGCAGTTGAAGATGGCGCAGGAGCAGAACCCGCTGACCGGCCTTCCAGGCAATCGCGCCATCCGCGATTACGTCCAGCACGCCATCCTCGACGGCGATGAGGCGCGCTATTTCTGCTACTGCGATTTCGACGATTTCAAACCGTTCAATGACACCTACGGCTTCCAGAAGGGCGATCTCGCGATCACCCTGTTCGCGGCGCTCCTGCGGCGTCATTTCATAGGCGAGGAGAAGTTCCTGGGCCATGTCGGCGGCGACGACTTCTTCATCGGCGTCAGCGGCTTTACCGAAGAGGAGATCCGTGCGGTCCTTATGCGTCTCGTCGACGATTTCCGGCTGGATGTGCGCCAGCTCTACACGCCGGAGCACCAGGCGGCAGGCGGCATTAGCGGTCATGGCCGCGACGGCCTCGCGAGGGACTTCCCGCTGATGCGCTGCTCGATCGCCGTGCTGGCGCTTCCGGAAGGATTCATCCTGTCCGACAGCCAGACGGTGAGCAAGCGGATCGCGGAGATAAAGGCGCGTGCCAAGGCAAGCGACGACGGGCTCGTGCTGGAACGGCTTGGCCAGGATTGAGCGGGCGGCGAGCCGGCTGTAGGTATAGGCGGAGCTCTGCTTTTGAGGATGCCGCCATGACCCTTCCGACCGAGATGAACTATGTCGACCTGCCAGCCCCGGGCGGACCGGAGAATATGGTTCTGGCGCGCGGGCCCCTGCCGCAGGTGAAGTCGGGAGACATCCTGGTCCGCGTCGAAGCCTTCGGCATCAACCGGCCGGATGTGCTGCAACGCAAGGGCGACTATCCGCTGCCGCCCGGCGCGAGCCCGATCCTCGGGCTCGAAGTTGCAGGCGAAGTCGCCGCTCTCGGAGAGGGCGCGACAGGCTTCTCGATTGGCGACAAGGTCTGTGCGCTGGCCAATGGTGGCGCCTATGCCGAATATTGCGCCGTGCCTGCGACACAGGTGCTTGCCTGGCCTAAAGGCTATGATGCGGTGAAGGCGGCGGCCTTACCGGAGACCTTCTTCACCGTTTGGGCCAATGTCTTCGACATGGCCGGCTTGAAGGCGGGTGACACGTTTCTCGTCCATGGCGGATCGAGCGGCATCGGCACGACGGCGATCCAGCTCGCCAAGGCCTTCGATGCGGAGGTCTTCGCAACCGCCGGCAACGCGGCAAAGTGCGCGGCCTGCGAGGCGCTCGGGGCGAAGCGGGCGATCAACTATCGCGAGGAAGATTTCAAGGCCGTCGTGCTCGAGGAGACCGGCGGGCGCGGCGTAGATGTCATTCTCGACATGGTCGGCGGGCGCTACTTCGATCGCAACATTGCCAGCCTCGCCAAGGACGGGCGTCTATCGATCATCGCTTTCCTCGGCGGTGCGCGGGTGGAAGGCGCCAGCATCGCGCCGATTCTCACGAAGCGGCTGCACGTGATGGGATCGCTGCTCAGGCCGCGAACGTCTGCCGAGAAACAGGCGATCCGAGACGGGCTTGCATCAAGCGTCTGGCCGCTGTTGGAAGCGGGCAAGGTCGCACCGGTGATCCATGCGGTGCTGTCTTTCGATAAAGTCGCCGACGCGCATCGCTTGATGGAAGAGGGTGACCATATAGGCAAGATCGTGATGCGGGTCGGCTGACAATAAGACGATAGTCGCCCTTGTATTGGCGCAAAGAAGGCTTACGTTTAAATCAACGTCAACGAACAGAAAGGAAGGTGATCCAATGTCTAATGAGATTTCGGACCTCGTAATGGACATGGGAGAGGTGAAGGAGTCGAGGCAGCCCTTGGCTTGATTGCCGCCTTCCTTGGGGCCTTCGGGCCCGGCCATTCCAGGGCCAAAACTCATGGAAGGGTCGCCGGAGCGCGGCCCTTTTCCTTTTTTGAGGGCCAGATTAAGTGTCGCGATCAAAGGCTCTAAACTGCCGCTTCACATGCCGAGCCGGCCAACGGCCGGTATCTTGAGGCCGGGCCTTGCAATATCGAGCCCGGCCACCAAGCCCATGAAATGCAGTTCCAGGCCGCTGCGCCAGCCCGCAGAAATGCCGGCGAGGCCGTAGAGTGTCGCATGGACGTCGAGCCCGTCGGCATCGACCTCGAAGAGCCTGCCCTCGGGCAGGTAGTTGCGGCCGACGGCATCGGGCGGCAGCACTGCGTCGAGCTCGGGCACGGAGCGCAGCACATGGGCAACGAAAGTGTTGGAGTTCGGCCCCGGCCAGATGCGATAGGCGCCGGGCGCTGAATAGGGATAGGCGGCAATCGCCTGATCGACCTTGGGAATGAGCCGCTCTGCTTGCTCGCCCGTGACCGATACCACCAAGCGCGGCTCGTTCGAGTACCAGCGGGCGTCGGCCGGATAGGCGTTCTTCCGGATCGGACGGCCCCAGCCCACCTTCTCGTAGCGACTGTAGCTCGGCGCTCCTTCGTACTTGGTGACGATCCACGCGTGGCTTGCCACGGCGCCTTTCATGCCGCCCGTCGTCGCCGAGAAAACGTAAATCGCCGCGTCCGGCTTCGTCGCTGCCTCGGGCAGAATGCCGGCCGACGACCAATCCGCCTCCCGCCAGCTCTGCGGGCGGTCCTTGAGGTACCATAGTCCCGCCGAGGCAAGCGCTGGCAGCAGATAGACGATGATGAAAGCGAGGAAGAGGCGGCGGAGGAATTTCATCGACAACGTCTTTTCTGCCGGTGGAAACCTGATAGATGCATAGCCGGAAGTACGCGGATAAGGAAAGTGGGTGCTTCTTTTGCCCGCATTCCGCTCAAGCAATGATGGAAATTTGAGGGCAGTGCATGTCGAATCCCGTTCTGGTCGAAGTGACGCGCGGAAACATGGTCGAAAGCCGCCACCGTGGCATGGTCGTCGCCGTCGATGGAGACGGCAATGAGCTGTTCTCGCTGGGTGAGGCGGATGCCGCCGTGTTCCCGCGTTCCGCCTGCAAGGCAATGCAGGCCCTGCCGCTCATAGAAAGTGGTGCCGCGGCCGCCTATCGCTTCGGTGCCAAGGAGCTGGCGCTTGCCTGTTCATCACACTCCGGCGAGCCCGAACACGTGGCGCTCGCGGCCGAGATGCTGGCTGCGGCGGGCAGAGACGTCGGCGCGCTCGAATGCGGCGCCCACTGGTCTTCCGACCAGGCGACGCTCATCAGCCAGGCCCGTTCGCTGGAGAAGCCGAGCGCCTTGCACAACAATTGCTCCGGCAAACATGCCGGCTTCATCTGCGCCTGCTGCCATTCCGGCACGGAAGTTAGGGGTTACATCGGCTACGATCATCCGATCCAGCAGGAAATTCGCGGGGTCATGGAGGACCTGACCGGAGCAATCCTGGCGCGCGACAATTGCGGCGTCGACGGTTGCTCGATACCGACCTATGCGGTACCGCTGAAGGGGCTTGCCCACGGTTTTGCAAAGATGGCGACGGGTGCCGGTCTTGGGGCGGAGCGGGCGCGCGCTTCGAAGCGTCTGATCGATGCCTGCATGGCCGAACCCTTCTATGTCGCCGGCACCAAGCGCGCCTGCACGCGGCTCATGAACACCGCGCCCGGCCGCATTTTCGCCAAGACCGGTGCCGAGGGCGTCTTCTGCGCCGCCATCCCGGAGAAGGGCATAGGCATCGCGATCAAATGCGAAGACGGCACGACCCGGGCCGCCGAGGCGATGGTCGCGGCGACGCTCGCCCGCTTTTTCGCGGACGAGCCGCAGGTTCACGCAGGGCTGATGGCTCAGGCCAACCACTCGATGCATAATTGGAACCGTATTCATGTCGGCAACGTGCGCGTGACCGAGGCCTTTATCGCGTGACCTGTAGGGTCGCACGCCTTAAGAAAACATGCAGCAGCGTTCGGAAGTCTCGCTATGCCGTGATCAGCGCGGTGGTACCGTCCTGATAAGGCAATAGAAGGTCGGCTTCCATGTCCGCGGGCACGACAAGGCCGGCGAGCTCGCCGACGCTCATGATGCGGTGGGGAGAGGCGGAGCCGAATTTCTCCGGCGTGGCGAGCACGTAGGTTTCAGCCGCATGCCGGGCGATCGCCCGCTTGATCGCCGCCTCCTCGTAGTCTCCGGTCGAAAGCCCATGGGCAGGGTGAATGGCGGTGACTCCGAGAAAGAAAATGTCGGCCCGAATTTGTTCGATTGCCGAGAGTGCGGCTGCGCCGGTCGTCACCATCGAGTGCTTGTAGAGCCGGCCGCCGATCAGGACCACCTCCGCATCATGACGCTCGAGCTCTGCAGCGATCGTCGGGCTATGCGTGACTATCGTCACGCGGAGGTCGTACGCCAAAGCTCGGGCGATCTCCGCATTGGTCGTACCGCCGTCGAGAAAGACGACCTGACCCGGCTTGACGAGCTCCGCTGCGCGGCGGCCGAGCCGGCGCTTGACGTTGCCGGCGATAGCCTGGCGGGTGGCAAAATCCGGAAGCGGCGGCGTCAGCGGCAGGGCTCCTCCATGAACCCGCTTCAACAGGCCCTCGGCTGCCATTTCTCTGAGGTCGCGACGGATCGTGTCTTCCGAAAGGCCGAGTTCGTCGGCGAGCGCCTTTGCAACGATCTGCCCGTCGCGCGCAAGTCTTGCCGAGATCATCGCTCGTCTCTGTGTGGTCAGCATTGATTCCTCCTTGACTCTTCACGAAATTGCATGAATCTTCATGATATTTCCAGAAATATCTGGAATTTTCGTGCAAAAAACCGGAGAAAATTCATGCTTATTCTGATTGCTGGACCCTACCGCTCGGGTACGGGCGACGATCCGTCGAAAATGGCGGCTAACTTGAAGCGTCTGGAGGAGCCGTCTTACGCGCTCTTCAAGGCTGGGCACGTACCGATGATCGGCGAATGGGTGGCCTTGCCGGTGTGGCATGCAGCGGGCGGGCGCCATGTGGGCGACGATCTCTACGAGGAGATCTTTCATCCCGTGGCCGGCCGCTTACTCGCCCTTTGCGACGCCGTACTGCGGTTGCCCGGCGACTCGAAGGGAGCGGACAATGACGTGCGCATCGCGCGCGAGCGCGGCATTCCGGTCTATTATCGTCTTGAGGACGTGCCGGGCTGCGCCGGTACGCTGGTCGCCTGAGCACTGGGTCCGGCGGATTGCCGCCGGACCTTCCGCCCTTGTCAATCGCGGCGATTTCATCTCTTCTGCAAAGGCAATTCGCGCTTCCGCGCCGCCACCTTGAGGCAGAACGATGCTGAAACTGTTTTATACGCCCGGGACCTGTTCGCTTGCCTCGCATATCGCGCTCGAGGAGGCCGGAGCGGCCTATGAAGCGCATCGCATCGATTTTTCCAAGGCCGAGCAGACGAAGCCCGAATATCTCGCCATCAATCCAAAGGGGAGGGTGCCGGCGCTCGTGACCGATCGCGGCATCTTGACCGAAACACCGGCCATCCTCGCCTATATAGCTCAGAGCTTTCCAGAGGCGCGGCTTGCGCCGCTCGACGATCCGTTCGAGTTTGCGCGGCTGCAGTCGTTCCTGAGCTACCTCTGCTCGACGGTGCATGTCGCCCATGCTCATGCGCGGCGAGCGGCACGCTGGGCCGATGACCCGGCTGCGCACGAGGCGATGAAGGCGAAGGTGCCGCAGAATATGGCCGCTTGCTCCGATCTGATAGAGCGCGCGATGTTCGCCGGCCCCTTCGTGATGGGCGAAAACTATTCGATCGCCGATCCCTATCTCTTCACGATTGCTAGTTGGCTCGAGGCGGACGGCGTCGATCCGGCGCGCTTCCCGAAGATCCTCGATCATCGCAACCGAATGGCCGCGCGGCCGGCCGTCGCCAAGGTGCTGGCGGTCGTGCAGTCATGATACCGCGGGTCAGGTCGGGCTCGAGATGTCGAAGCGGTCCGCCAGCCGTTTCGGCGCTTTTTGGCGCCAAGCGGCAATCAGCCGGTGCGTCAGCGCTTCGTCGTCGATGACCGAGAGCCTGACCAACATCGCCGGCCATCCCTTATAATGGTCGGTCTCGAAGAAAAGCGACGGATCGAGCTCCACCAGCATCTCCTTTTCTTCGAGCGCACACATCACCACCAGCGTTTCGGCGTCCTTCATCCGTACGAAGCTCTTGCCTTTGACGAGTAGCGCCGGCGTCCCATAGGACGTGCCGACGGTCATTTCTGGTAGCCCCGCGGCTTCTGCCAGCCGCCGCACGCGCTCGAAGGAACGCTTCATCTCGTCCGTCATGGATTTCCTCGGTCAAACGGGAAGGACGTTGCGGATCATAGCTCAGCCGCCGTCGCCGATCACGTGTGGTCGCAAGCCCCGCTCGCTGCAGCGCGCGCCATGGCCATCCGGGGAAACGGCAGGTCCGCAAGTGCCCGTTCATCCATACGGGCGAGATCGGGATGCCGGAGAGGATCTCGCAGCCAGTCGACGGACGCGTCCGTAGAGTAGTCAGAGGCGAGCCCGATGCGCTTGAATATAGAGAAAAACTTCAGCATGGGGTCATCCTTCCTGATGCCGCTACGGTGCCGAAACTGCGGTTGGACGAGCGGGAAAACCTTAGTAGCCATTTGCTCGCCTGCTGAGGAGCCTAGCAGCAGCATTCGCCTGTTTGGCCAAATTTACAATTGAGATTGCCGGGTCTTGAGTTTAGAAAAACTATATGAAGGAACTGAACACGATCCATTTGAACGGACTACGCGCGGCGGAGGCAGCGGGTCGCCTGGGTTCGCTCGCCGCCGCGGCCGACGAACTCGGCGTGACCCCCGGCGCCGTCAGTCAGCAGATTGCCAAGACGGAGGCGCAGCTTGGGCGTACGCTCTTCGAGCGCTCGCCGCGCGGACTCGTGGTAACGGATAGCGCCCGCCCGCTCATGATGCGGCTCTCGAATGCTTTTGCGGAACTCGCCGAAGCCGTCGCGCAGGTGCGTCGTCGCGACGAGTCGGTATTGACGGTGTCGGTAGCGCCGGTCTTTGCGGCTCGCTGGCTGGTCTATCGGCTGAACCGCTTCGCCGAGCGCCATCCGGAGATCCGGCTGAGAATCGACGCGACCACGAGACTTGCCAATCTCGAAACGTCCGACGTCGATCTCGCCATCCGTGTCGGTGCGGGCGGCTGGCCGAGTGTGCGCTCCGAACTGCTTCTCGAACAGGAGGTCTTTCCCGTCTGCTCGCCGGCGCTCGCGGCGGGATTGCGTGTTCCGGCCGACATTTTGAGGTTGCCGGCCGTGATCGACGAGCATGCGATGTTTTCGTGGGAGGTATGGCTGAAGGCAGCCGGTCTTTCCGGCGCCCAGATGACTGTGCGCCACACCTTCAACGATGCGTCGCTCGCGCTCGATGCGGCCATTGCCGGCCAGGGCGTGATGATTGCCTGGCAGACGCTCGCCGGCTATGCGGTGATGAAGGGCAGTCTGGTGGCGCCGTTCGGCATCCGTGCCAAGACCGGCTTCGCTCACTACTTCGTCACCTCTGCTTCGCGACGCGAAAGCAAGGCCGTCATTGCATTCAAGCAATGGGTGCGCGAGGAGGTGGAAGAGGGAATGCGCGAGCTCGACTCTATTCCGGTTCCCTCAGCCGTTCCTCCATCATCGCCTTGAAGGCGGGGCGCGACTGGCACCGCGCCAGCCAGGCCTTCACGCGCGGGTGCCTGTCGAAGAGGGCGGCCTGGCTCATCGTGTAGCGGAACACCTCCGCCAGGTTTAGGTCGGCGACCGTGAAGCGCTCGCCGACGACGTAGTCGCGGCCGGCAAGGTGCCTCTCAAGGACGGCGAAGGCTTTTTCGAGAGACTGTGAGCAGGTGCCGATCAGTGCCCGGCCCTCGGGCGTGTTCTCGATGCCGTTGTCATAGGCAAGGACGATCTTGACCGCATGCGGCTCTACCTCCGTCGCCGCCCACATGGTCCAGTTGCCGATCTGCCCTTCCTCGCCGATGTCAGCCGGGGCCAGCGGCCCGCCGTATTTGCGCGCGAGATAGAGATTGTTGGCGAGCGATTCCGTCAATACCAAACCTTCGTCTTCGATTGCCGGGATGAGACCCATCGGATTGACGGCAAGGAAGTCAGGCGATTTGGTATTCAGAGGAGCCTCAGCCGCCAACGGGTCGCTGAGGCGGCGCGCCTGGATCACCGGCACCGACTTGAAGGGAATGCCGAGTTCGCGCGCCATCCAGTAGTTGCGCGACGCGCGCGAGCGGTAAACTCCATAGATCGTCAGCATCTCGACCTCTCCGTTTTGCGATTGATGGATCCCTTAAGCAATTGCCGCCGTTGGCAAAAGCGGCCGCCATTGATAGGCGCATGAAATCTTTTGATGCGACATCTCTGGAGAACCTTTAGACGATTTTTCGCTGGGGAGTTTAGGGAAGTATAACTTCTCACAACTAAACCTAAGCGAGCGTCGCTCTCCCGGAGGCTGTGCTTGTCAAGGAAAACGTCCCGCAACACCCGTTATGCCGCCCTGAACGCCGGCGACAATCTGGAGACGCGCCGGCTGATCGATGCCGGCAATCGCCTGGCTGAAGAGGTGGCGCGCATCTTCCCGCGCGAACCCGACATCGCCGACCGCCACTACTGGCTGGAAACGATGATCAACCATGTGCCGGACTACATCTATGCGAAGGACCTCGAAGGGCGCTTTCTCATCGCCAACGACGTGACCGTCGCCGATAACAGTCTTGAAAGCTTGCGGGATCTCGTCGGCAAGACCGATTTCGACCTGCACCCGTACGAATTCGCCCAGGCCGTCGCCGACACTGAACGGCGGGTGATCGAGACCGGCGAACCGATCTTCGGCATCGAGGAGCGGGCAATCGTGACCAAGGGACGCGACCGCTGGCTGATGACCTCGAAAGTGCCATTGCGCAGCAAGAGCGGCAAGATCGTCGGCACCGTCGGCATATCCCGCGATATCAGCGACCGCAAGGAGGCAGAGCGTCTGCTCGAAGGCCAGGCGCGCCTATTGGAAATGATCGCCAAGGGTGAGCCGCTTGGTGAATTCTTCGATGAGCTGATCCTGCTGATCGAAGCGCTGTTGCCTGGCATTCGGGGGTCGATCCTGCTCCTCTCGGATGACGGCGGGCATCTTCTGCACGGCGCAGCCCCGAACCTCGACGAGGGCTATTGCGCCGCGATCCATGGCGCCGAGATCGGTCCGGTGGCGGGCTCCTGCGGAACGGCGGCCTGGCGCGGCGAACAGGTGGTCGTTTCCGATGTTTTTGCCGATCCGCTTTGGCAGGACTACGCGCATCTTCTGAGGCCCTCCGGTCTGCGGTCCTGCTGGTCGACGCCGATTCTCTCGCGCGAGCGCAAGGTGCTCGGCACCTTCGCCCTCTATTCGCGCGACGTGGGTGCGCCGAGCGAGCGGCAGCAGGAACTGATCGCAATGGCCGCCCATCTGGCCGGGATCGCGATCGAGCGCAAGCGCGCCGAAGACAGAATCGGTTTCATGGCGCATCACGACTCCCTGACGGGCCTGCCCAATCGCGTCCTCTTCGAGGACCAGGTTACCGTCATGCTCGACGCAATCCGCGGACGGGACCAGTGGGCGGTGCTCGCGTTTCTCGATCTCGACAACTTCAAACTAATCAATGACAGCCTGGGCCATGCCGCCGGTGACGAACTCTTGAAAGCGGTGGCCCAGCGCATGCTGGCCGCCGTGCGCAAATCCGATTTCGTCGTGCGCGTGGGCGGCGACGAATTCATCATTCTGCTGAACGGCCTGCCGAAGGAGCGCGACGTCGTGCTGTCGCGCCTGGAGGATATCCGGGCGGAGATCGCCATGCCGGTGCAGCTCCAGGGCCGCAGCCTGCAGGTCAGTTGCAGCATGGGTGTCGCCTGCTTCCCGGATCAGGGAAGGACGGTGAGCGAGCTGCTCGCCAATGCCGATACGGCCATGTACCGCGCCAAGGAAATCGGCCGCAACAATCTCCAGGTCTTCACCGAGGAGATGGCAGCGCGAGCGCACGAGAAACTGCAATGGCAGGAGGAACTGCGGGAAGCAATTGCCCGCGAGGAATTCCTTCTGCATTTCCAGCCGCAAATGAGCCTCGAAAGCGGCCGCATATTCGCCGCCGAAGCGCTGTTGCGCTGGAAGCACCCGGTGCGCGGCATCATATCGCCGGCGACGTTCATTCCGCTGGCCGAAGAGACGGGACTGATCGTCCCGATCGGTGATTGGGTCCTGCGCGCTGCCTGCCGTCAGTTGAAGGCATGGCAGGAAGCGGGGCTGCCGCCATTGATTGTCAGCGCGAATGTTTCCGCCCGGCAGTTCCGCGAAGGCAACTGGGCGGAGCGCGTGGCGGCGATATTGGAGGAAACCGGCCTCGAGGCGCGGTACCTCGAGCTCGAATTGACCGAAAGCCTGATCATGCAGGACGTTTCCGGGGCGATCGCCACCATGCATGAACTGGAGGCGATCGGCGTGCATCTGGCGATCGATGATTTCGGCACCGGCTATTCGAGCCTCAGCGCGCTGAAGCGGTTCCCTGTGCGAAGGCTGAAGATCGATCGCTCCTTCGTCGCGGACATCCCATCGGATGGCGACGATATAGCAATCACCTCGGCGATCATTTCGCTCGCACAGAAGCTCGGCCTTCGCGTGATCGCCGAGGGCGTCGAGACCCAGGCACAGGTCGAATTTCTGCAGAAGGCAGGTTGCGACGAGATCCAGGGCTATTTCTTCAGCCGCCCGCTGCCCGCCCACGAATTCGAGTCGTTGCTGCGCCAAGCCGGCTGCGACGCAGACGGAATCTGAAGTCGTCAGCGGTTGTACGAGCCATGCCATGATTGTGATCGGAAGTTTACTGACACAAGTTCGGTTCCAGCCATTAATGCGAAGCAGAAGCTAAGCAAGCGGTTTCCACTTGCGTCCCGCTGCGACTTATCGGTAACCATCAACATGGCTCCGGAGCGATTCAATCCGGGACCATCTCGACTTGATTCGCCGGCGGAGCATGTGGGTACCGACGCATGTGGCGCCGCTCTTTACCTCTTCGCCGTACTTGGAACCCGTTAGAGTTCGATGTCATCGCTGCCTGTTTTTTCCCGACGCCAGTTTCTCCGCACATCCGGACTCGCAATCGCCTCCGCAGGGCTTGCGGGCTGCACCTCTTCGATGAACACCGACCGTTTCCGCGAGCAAACGATGCCGGTCTTCCGCAATCCCGCGCTCGAGAGCCGTTGGATCGCGCCGGATGGCGAAGTCCTGTTGGAAGGTCCGGTGGGAGAGGGGCCAATCGGCCTGCCGCCGCAGGACGCCTATTACGGGGAGATCTACGCGGCGAAGGAAGACGGCGGCTTTCTGATCCCGGCCGTGCCCTATCGGCAGCTTGACCCACGCCTCTATCGCCAGGACGTGAGCGATCCGTTCGGCGAGGCTCCTGGCACGATCGTCGTCGATACGGCTGACCGCTACTTGTACCACGTCCAATCGGGCGGCCGCGCGACGCGATATGGTGTGGGTCTTGGCCGCGAGGGTTTCGCCTGGTCTGGTCGCGGCGTGATCCAGTGGAAGCAGAAGTGGCCGAGATGGACGCCGCCGGATACGATGATCGCCCGGCAGCCGATACTGGCGAAATTCTCGGCGGATAATGGCGGCATGCCTCCGGGGCTCGACAACCCGCTCGGGTCGCGCGCGCTTTACATTTTTCAGAACGGTCAGGACACGCTTTATCGCGTCCACGGCACGCCGGAGTGGCAATCGATCGGCAAGGCCGTTTCGTCCGGTTGCGTGCGCATGCTCAACCAGGACGTGATCGATCTCTATGATCGCGTGCGCGGCAAGGCGCCGATCCTCGTCATCTGACCCTTGCTTGCCCGGCGCTCAGTTCTCTAGGTTATTGGCGCCTAGTCGCTGCGTCAGCCGATGCAGCGCATCGCGCAGTTCGCTGACCTCTTCCAGGCTGCAGCCGGTCGCCTTGCCGATCTCCGCAAGGATCGTGAATGCCTCGGTTTTCAATCGGCGACCGCCCTCCGTCAAACTGACGATGACTTGCCGCTCATCGGCCGGATCGCGCATCCGTCTGACGTAGCCCGCCGCCTCCAGCCGCTTGAGCAGGGGGGAAAGCGTGCCCGAATCGAGGCCCAGCTCTTCACCGATCCGCTTCACGGTCATGCTGTCCTGTTGCCAGAGCGCCAGCAGCACGAGATACTGCGGATAGGTGAGCCCGAAGCGGTCGAGCAGAGGCTTGTAGGTGCGGTTGAAGGCATGTGCCGCCGAATAGACCGCAAAGCAGAGTTGCTGGCCGAGTGTAAGCGCCTCATCGGGAAGAGCGTCGAGTTTTGCCGCTTTGCTGATCATGATGCCATTGTCGCAAATTCACAGAGGTAAAGCAATTTGCAAAATTAATTTGCGTGCAATTTAATTTTGCGCTATGCAGATGGTTATCGACAACCGAGCAGAAGGAGACTGTCATGCCAATCCTCTATCGCACCACCGCTTCCGCAACCGGCGGCCGCGCCGGCCAGGCCAAGAGCACCGACGGCGTGCTCGACGTCACCCTCACCGTACCGAAGGAGCTCGGCGGCGACGGTGCGCGCGGCACGAACCCGGAGCAGCTCTTTGCCGCCGGCTATTCCGCATGCTTCCTCGGCGCCCTGAAATTCGTCGCCGGCAAGGAGAAGGTAAAGCTTCCCGAAGACACGAAGGTGACGGGCACGGTCGGTATCGGCCCCCGTGACGACGGCACTGGTTTCTACATCGATGCGGCGCTGGAGATCTCTTCGCCGGGCGTCGACAAGGCCGTGCTCGAGGATCTGGTGCAGAAGGCGCATATCGTTTGCCCGTACAGCCACGCGACAAGGGGCAATGTCGACGTGAAATTGACGGTAGCTTGACAGAAGACCTTGCCAAAAGCTGTAGCCCGGAGTGATGCTCCGGGCTCGTTCCCCGCGGGGAACTTTGGCCGGCCTACAGCGCCGCGCATCTTGCAGACGCCACAGTACATGACAGCAGCCTACTGCGGCACGGGAAGGCTCTCCTCCGATCCTCGTCCTGTGCTTGTCACAGGACGCCAGCCAGCCCAAATCCTTGGGCTAAAAGACTCTTCCGCGCCGCGGACGCGACGCTGGCGGATCCCTGTGACGAGCACATGGATGAGGGTGAAAAAGCATAAATCGGCGAAACATGCAGACAGGCGATAGCCTCGCTGCAGGAGCGTGCGGCCGTCAGGCCTTCTTGAGAAACTCTGTACGCAGCACCAGTCCCTTAAGCTTTTCCACGCGGCATTCGACTTCGTCCGGATCGTCCGTCAAGCGAATGCCCTTGACCAGGGTGCCGCGCTTCAGCGTCGTGGAGGTGCCCTTCACCTTCAGATCCTTGATCAGCGTGACGTTGTCACCATCCTCCAGGATGGCACCGTTCGAATCCTTGACTTCCATGTCGATCCTTTCGGGGCGGCGGCACCTCTCGGCAACATTGTCGAGAGCCGAGCCGCGGTCCGGCCTCCTTAGACTGGCGACAGGCGCGGGGCGCAAGTCGGGCCGTCGTGCAATCCGTCTGTCAGAGGCGCCGGTCGCTGCAGCGCTCGGATTTCCCGCCCGTCCTAGCGCCTCAGACTCCCGAGGATGCCGCGAACCAGCGCCCGTCCCACCTGGGTCGCAACCGTGCGTGCCACAGACTTCATTGCGGCTTCCATGACCGTCTCTCGCTGGTAACCCGAGGATCGCCGCCGAGGCTGCTTGTCGGAGGGCGCTTCGGCCGCGTCGTCGCCGAAGCCGGGCAGGGTCCAACGGCTGCGGCCCGAAGTCTCTTCGGCTGTCTGTTGCTCGGCCTGTTCAGCGGCTTCCGCCTGTTCCGCGGCCTTGGCCGCGCGCTTCGCAAGCATCTCATAGGCCGATTCCCGGTCGAAATCTTCGTCGTAGAGACCGCGCACCGGACTGACATTCATGACGGTCTGCCGTTCGGCTTCCGTCAGCGGGCCGAGGCGCGAGGCCGGCGGGCGGATCAATGTCCGCTCGACCATCGACGGCGAGCCCTTGCCCTCCAACGTCGAGACCAAAGCCTCTCCCGTGCCGAGATTGGTGATCACCTCGGCACAATTGAAGTCCGGGTTGGGGCGGAACGTGTCAGCCGCCGTCTTGACCGCCTTCTGCTCGCGCGGCGAATAGGCGCGCAATGCATGCTGCACGCGGTTGCCGAGCTGCGCTAGCACGGTCTCCGGTACGTCGAGCGGGTTCTGGGTCACGAAATAGACGCCGACGCCCTTGGAGCGGATCAGGCGCACCACCTGTTCGACGCGCTCGACGAGCACCTTCGGCGCATCGTTGAAAAGCAGATGTGCTTCGTCGAAGAAGAAGACGAGCTTCGGCTTGTCCGGGTCGCCGATCTCCGGCAGTTCCTCGAAGAGCTCCGAGAGCAGCCAGAGCAGGAAGGTCGCATAAAGCCGCGGGTTCATCATCAGCTTGTCTGCGGCAAGCACCGAGATCGCCCCGCGCCCATCATTCGTCGTGCGCATGATGTCGGTGATCTTCAGCGCCGGTTCGCCGAAGAAGTGCTCGGCCCCCTGCTGCTCGAGGATCAGAAGCTCGCGCTGGATCGAGCCGACTGAAGACTTCGAGATGAAGCCGAACTGGTTGGAGAGCTCGCTCGCATTCTCGCCCATATAGTTGAGCAGCGCCTGCAGGTCTTTGAGATCGAGAAGCGGCAGCCCGGCTTCATCGGCGATCTTGAAGGCGATGTTCAGCACGCCTTCCTGCGCGTCCGTGGCGTTCATCAGCCGCGACAGGAGAAGCGGTCCCATCTCCGAAACGGTGGTGCGGACCCGGTGGCCCTTCTCGCCGTAGAGATCCCAGAAGATTACCGGGAATTCCTGGAAATCGTAGGGCTTGAGGCCGATCTGCTCGGCACGCTTCAACAGGAAGTCCTTGGGCTCGCCCATCGCACCGATGCCGGAAAGATCGCCTTTTACGTCGGCGCAGAAGACCGGAACGCCGGCATTCGAGAATCCCTCGGCAAGGATCTGCAGGGTTACCGTCTTGCCGGTGCCGGTGGCGCCGGTGATCAGCCCGTGGCGGTTGCCGTACTTGAGTTCCAGATATTCGGGCTTGTTGATCGAATCATCCGACTTGCGGCTGGTCCCGATGTAGAGCTTGCCTTCCTGCAGCATGAGGTTTCATCTCCGTCTTATCGATTTTTCTTAATGAAAGCGGGTATTTCCCGCATGTCGCATACAGTCGGTCATCGAAGCATCGCTCGTTTCTGTTATAGGCGGTGCGCTTGCACCCGGCAACATGGCTGCAAGCGGAGGAAGGCTTGTGCCGTTGCCATCGGCGAAGGTCCGTGGAACGATGGCTTAGAGCAATTCCAGGAAAAGTGTGTAACGGTCTTCCGTCCGGAATTGCGGAGTTTCAAAGAGCTAGATCATTTCACTGTTTCGATGAAGCAATGAAATGATCTAGGACGCAGCGGAAGGGAGTGCAGGGCGGCTGCAGGATCGCTTTGGATCTTTGTCGACGCCCTTGTCATTTCCGGATCGATCATTTACCTTGACGTTAACGTCAAAATTCAGCGAGGAGATTTCCATGAGTGAACTGGTCACGCGCGTGGCGGAAAATGTCGGCCTCGAGCCCGCGACGGCCGAGAAGGCAGTGGGGATGATCCTCGGCTTCCTGCAACGTGAAGCGGCCGAAGGCCCGGTCGCCAGGATGATAGAGGCGATCCCGGGCGCGCCGGAACTGGTCGCTCAGTACAACGGCGAGGGCAGCAATGGCAGCGGCATTCTCGGCGGGTTGATGTCGGCGATCGGCGGCGGCGGTGTCATGGCGCTCGGCCAGCAGCTGATGAGCCAGGGCCTCGGCATGGGCGAGATCACCGCGCTCGCCAAGGAGACGATCGCCTTCGCCAAGGAAAAGGCAGGCGACGAGGTCGTCGATGAGGTGGTCGCTTCCGTTCCGGGGCTCAGCCAGTTCGTCTGATCGGCTCTCGGGCCGGTTTGCGGGAAAGACTTTTCAGGCACCCACCGGGCCCGCTCCGGTGGGTGCTCTGCATTCGTCAGGCCGCTTGGTCCCATTCCGGCGCGAGACCCCGGGGGCTGACGATCCGGCCGTCTGGTCTCGCGAGGCCACGGATTGCCGCCATCTCCTCCCGCGTCAGCGCAAAGTCGAAGATGGCGAAGTTCTCCTGAAGCCGCGCCTCCGTCGCCGTCTTGGAGAGCGCGATTACGTCCTGCTGCTGTACGAGCCAGCGCAGCACCACTTGCGCCGCCGTCTTGCCGTGGCGGGCGCCGATATCGTTCAGCAGCGGATCGGAAGGGACCTTGCCGTTGGCCATGGCATAATAGGCGGTCAGCGACATTCCAAGCCGACGCGCCGTCTGCAGCACTTTCGTCTGATCGAGATAGGGATGGTATTCCACCTGATTGGTCGCGATCGGCGCGTCGCTCAGCCGCGCCGCTTCCTCCATCTGCGCCGTGTTGAAGTTGCTGACGCCGATATGGCGCACCTTGCCGGCCTTGCGCACCTCGTTCAGCGCGCCGACGCGTTCGGCCATCGGCACGTCGCTGCCCGGCCAGTGCAGAAGCAAGAGGTCGACATGATCTGTCTTGAGCTTCCTGAGGCTCTCGTCGACGGAGGCGATGAAGGCATCGTGGCGATAGTTGTCGACCCAGACCTTCGTCGTCAGGAAGATATCCGCGCGTGGGATCCCGGACCTATGTATGGCCTCGCCGACCTCAGCCTCGTTGCCGTAGATCTGTGCCGTATCCACGTGATGAAAGCCAAGCTTCAGGGCTTCCGGGAGCACGCGCAGCACCTCGGCCCCGGACATACGAAAAGTACCGAAGCCGAGGGCGGGGATGTTGGCGCCGTTGGAATTGACTACGTGCATGGAGAACTCCTTGATCAGGATCGCGTCGGGGTGAAGTCGCGACGGAAAGGGAAGAGACATCCTCCTATACTTGTCGCGTCCATCCGGGGCTTCAAGGCGCATCCGTCGTCGTCGGATTCAAGGCGCCTTCACCGCAACGATAAACAGGCGCGGAAAGCGTAGCAGCACGCGCCCGTCGGCCATCGCCGGATAGGCCCTTGCTATCCTCTCGGCATAGGTGGCGAGGTATTCTGGGCGCCGCTCGGCGGGCAGGGCGTCGAGATAGGGACGCAAGCCCGTTCCCTTCACCCATTCGACGATGGCATGCGCATTGGAGAGCGGATGGTAATAGGCGGTGTGCCAGACATCCACCCGCGCCGTTTTCGGGGCTAGCCTTTCGACATAGGTCTCCGCTGAGGGCAGGGGCTTCCGGCGGATCGCCTGGCCACGATAGTGCTCAACGAAGGCGGGTTCCTCGGCCGCTTCCTGCATCAGAAGATGTGATGGCTCGTCGAGATTGTCGGGCATCTGCACGGCGAGCGCGCCGCCGGGCGCCAATGCGTCGACAAGGCGTTCGAGAATGTCTATGTGGCTCGGCAGCCATTGGAGGACCGCGTTGGCGAAGAACAGCGCAGCTCCTTTCGGCGGCACCCACGCCTGAAGATCGGCCTTCTCGAAATGCAGATCGGGCAGCCGCCTGCGAGCGGCCGCCAACATGTCCTCGTCGCTGTCGATGCCCACAAGCCTATTGCCGGGAAAGCGTTCCAGGAGAAGCTCGGTCGAATTTCCCGGGCCACAACCGAGATCGAAAACGGGTCCCTCCGGCAGCTCGGGCACTTGGGCGAGAAGGTCGCGCGCCGGGCGCGTGCGTTCATCCTCGAATTTCACATATTGCGCCGCCGACCAGGCCATCGGCGTTCTCCTTCAAATGCCGAACTGCAGGCTTTCGAGTGAGGGAAGGATGAGCGATGGACCATAATCCTTGTATTCGTCGGGCATATCGGCGCGGTTGATCCAGACCGTGCGGAATCCGAATTTCGTGGCACCGGCAATATCCCAGCGGTTCGACGACTGGAACGAAACAGCGCGCGGATAGAGCCGATATTTCGTCGTCACGAGATCGTAGACGGCGGGCGCCGCTTTGAACATCCTGACGGAATCGACCGAGAAAACGTCGTCGATGATGATGTCGAGCGCGGCGTTCTTGACCGCGGAGGCCAGCATGGCCGGGGAGCCGTTTGAGAGAATCGCGATGCGGGCGCCCCGCTCCTTCAGCCCCTTGAGCACGGCCGGAACTTCCGGATAGCAGTCGAGCGCCCAATAAGCATCGAGCAGCCGCTTCTTGAGCTTCGGATCGGCCGAGGGAAAGCGCTGGAAGGCGTAGTCGAGAGATTGCTCGGTCAATTGCCAGAAATCGACATAGGCGCCCATGAGCGAGCGCACCCAGGAATATTCGAGTTGCTTGGCGCGCCAGAGTTCCGAAAAGGCCTGTCCATCCGGTCCGATCGCATCGGCATGCCGGCGCACGGCGGCGTGTACGTCGAAAAGCGTGCCATAGGCATCGAAGACATAGGCCGCGTGAGACATCGAACTCTCCCGTCTATCCACCGTCCGGCGCGCGCAACACGAACTGGGGTCGCTTACGCGAATGGCTGCCGGAACCAAGGCCTGCGGCAACGCGCCGGGCGGCGCTCTGCCTTCGCCTTTTCTTTTACGTGGATCATGTCAAATCTTTGTGCGCTGCACAATGCCTCCGGCGCCGCTGCCATTGTTCAAGCTTTCCAAACCTTTGCCGGAAAGCGCAGCGCCTGTTTGGCAAGCTTGCCCTTGAAGCCGAGCGCCGCGTCGCAGAGCCCGACCACATGCCGGTTCGGCTTGGCCTCGGGACGAAGGGCGTGAAGCTCGGCCGCGGCATTTTCCGGCGCCACATAGCGCGCCAAAATGCCGAGCGTTAGCGCCGTCGAGCGCCCGATGCCTCTCAAACAATGGATCAAAAGATGCGCATCTGGGGGCAGCCTGTCGATGAAGGCGAATGTCGCGTCGATCGCCTCAGGGCGCGCCGCGTCGGGCGCGTCCGGGTCCGTGGCATCGCCGAAAAAAAGCTCCAGATGCCGCTCCGGCGGCAGTTCAATCATCGATAGAAGCCGCGTCGCGGGGGCACGAATGGAGATGAGATGCGTCGGCGCCCAGAGGCCGCGATTATGCCGCGCCTCCGTCTGCGAACTCACGATCACCCGCACCGGCCAGCCGCTTGGATGCGCCGGGTTGGCTCCGAGAACGGGCCGGTAGAGTTCGCCTTCCGTGGCTTGAGCCGCAAGCGCCATGACGGAACCTCCCTGATTCGTCTTGCTCGGCAAAAGGATAGCAGCGCCGGGAGGCGATCGGAATCCCCGCGCGGTGAGGGCGGCCTTATCCTCCGCCCTCAAAACCGTGTGATGACGCTGATGCCGAGATCGGTGGCGCGGTCCATCGCCACCAGCGCCGGCACCGCCTCCTCAAGCGAAATCTCCCGGCCGATCAGCCTTCGCGGATCGAGCTTGCCGGCGGTGATCATCGCGAGCATCGCGTCATAGCGCCACGCCTGCATGCCGTGGCTGCCGTAGATTTCGAGCTCGTGGCCGATCACCTGCGCCATCGGGATCTGAGGCGTCGCGTGCTCCGCAAGCATCAGACCCACCTGCACGTGGCGGCCGCGGCGGCGGAGATTCTTGATCGAGTTGAAGCAGGTGACGGGCGATCCGAGCGCGTCGATCGAGACATGCGCCCCGCCTTGCGTAATCTCCTTGACGGCGCCGGCGACGTCCTTCGTCTCGCGGGCGTTGATCGCGGCGACGGCGCCGAGCTTGCGGGCGAAACTCAGCTTCTCATCGGAAATGTCGATCGCGATCGGATTGGCGCCGAGTGCGGCGGCGATCATGATTGCCGAGAGGCCGACGCCCCCGCAGCCGTGCACCGCCACCCATTCGCCGCCCTTGACGCGCGCCTGATCGGCGATTGCCCGGAAGGAGGTGGCGAAACGGCAGCCGAGGCTGGCGGCGGTTGCAAAATCCATGCTTTCCGGCAAATGCACGAGGTTCTGGTCGGCAAAATCGATCGCCACATATTCGGCGAAGGAGCCCCAATGCGTGAAGCCCGGCTGGAACTGCGCCTCGCAGACCTGTTGGTTGCCGGAGCGGCATTCGCCGCAGCGCCCGCAGCCGGATACGAAGGGCACGGTTACCCGGTCGCCGACCTTGTAGCGCACAGCCCCGCGCCCGGTCGCCGCGATGGTTCCCGCCAGTTCGTGACCGGGGACATGCGGCAGGCGGATATCCGGGTCATGTCCCATCCAACCGTGCCAGTCGCTGCGGCAGAGCCCGCTTGCCTCGACCTTGATGACGACGCCCTGTTCGCTTGGCGTCGGATCGGGCAGCGTCCGGATCTCCGGCGTCTTTTCGAAAGCATCGTAATACATCGCTTTCATCGGCGATCTCTCCCTTGGCATTTTCGCCATTCTCGCACGGCGGTTCGGTGGGCTCCAGAATGGACGTCATGACATTTTTTGATGTACCCATTCACCCCAATTCTGCTTTTTCCGGCTAGAGCGAATAGAGGACGAGACGAGAAGGAGACGCCGATGGCCGTCGATACATCCCCCCGATCCATCACCTGGACCTATGTCGACGGTGAATGGCTTTCCGGCAATCCGCCGCTGATCGGGCCGGCCTCCCATGCCATGTGGCTCGGCTCGACCGTGTTCGACGGCGCCCGGTGGTTCGACGGCATCGCGCCGGACCTCGACCTTCACTGCCAGCGCGTCAATCGGTCCGCAGAAGCGCTCGGCCTCAAGCCGACCATGGCGGCGGAGGAGATCGAGGCGCTGACCTGGGAGGGCGTGAAGAAGTTCGACGGCAAGACGGCGATCTACGTGAAGCCCATGTATTGGGGCGAGCATGGCTCCTGGAGCGTCGTCGCGGTCGATCCGGAATCGACCCGCTTCGCGCTCTGCCTGTTCGAGGCTCCGATGGGCAACAGCCATGCCGGATCGGCGCTGACGCTCTCGCCTTTCCGCCGGCCGACGCTCGAATGCATGCCGACGGATGCCAAGGCCGGCTGCCTCTATCCAAACAATGCCCGCATCCTCAAGGAGGCGCGCTCGCGCGGCTTCGACAACGCGCTGGTGCGCGACATGCTCGGCAATATCGCCGAAACTGGTTCTTCGAACATTTTCATGGTGAAGGACGGCGTCGTCTTCACGCCGGCCGCGAACAGAACCTTCCTTGCCGGCATCACCCGTTCGCGCGTGATCGGCCTCCTGCGCGAGGCGGGCTTCGAGGTGATCGAGACGACGCTGACGATGGCCGATTTCGAGACGGCGGACGAAATCTTCACCACCGGCAACTACTCCAAGGTGCTGCCGGTGACCCGGCTCGATGATCGCGATTTGCAGGCCGGTTCGATCACAGCCAAGGCCCGCGATCTCTACATGGATTGGGCGCATTCGAGCGGCGACGCATAGGCCGTCGCCGTCTTGCCCTGTTCTCCGCCGCGTGGCCCGCGATAAGGCATGCGCATATACTCGCCGCCGGCCTTGAGTTCGTCGAGCATCTGGGCAATGCGTTTTTCGCGGGTTGCTTCACGCTTTGCCTGTGAAATCCAGCCGAGATAGTCGTTGCGCTGATAGGCCGGCGGGCCGCATAAGCAGTTTCGAGGCCCCGCTCGCGCAGCCGCGCCGCGATATCCTCCGGCATCGGCTGGATCGGGCGCTTGAGCCTGCCCGTGCTGTTCCCGGCCACTACGGCGCCGCGCGTCTTATCAGACGCGCAAACGTCCCTGGGGCGCTTTGAATACTGCATGTTTTTGTCCTTAAATCGGTTACGATTTGAGGAACATGCAGCAGGGTCACGGTTCGATCGGACGCACGACCACATCCGGCGAAGAGCGCGTCGCGGGACCGTGATAGACGGCCTCGACATTGTTGCCGTCCGGATCGAAGACGAATGCGGCATAGTAGCCCGGATGGTAGCTGCGCTCGCCGGGCGCGCCGTTGTCCGTGCCGCCATTGGCGAGGCCCGCGTCATAGAACCGGTGCACGGCATCCGGTCCGGCGGCCTGGAAGGCGAGATGGACGCGGGTCCGATAATCATCCGCCTGGTCGACGAAGAACTCGTCGAACGCAAAGAATGCGTCGGTCTCGTAGGTCGGCCGGTGGCCGAGCGCACCAAGCACTGCCTTGTAGAATCGCTTGCTGACCGCGAGGTCCTCGACGCGAAGATGCACGTGATCGATGAGCCGTCCCTGGTGGAATTCCATTCTCTCCTCCTGTGGCACGGTTAGGCCGGTCGTGGCCTCTCACTGTTTTAAGTAGGTTCGGAAAGTCGTGCGTCGAGACCCGCACGTCACCCGCTTGCCGAGGTTGTCGCTGCGTTTGCAAAGAAAGTATTTTTCGTGGGTTAGGGAAATTTTGGCACCGCATCGGTTGCCTCCGGCCAAGGCGCTGCCTATGTTCCCGCTCACAGATTTCCGTGACGAAATCCCATGCCAAGAGGAGATGCCACAATGGCTTTCGAATTGCCGAACCTTCCCTATGACTACGAGGCGCTCGCGCCCTATATGTCGCGCGAAACGCTGGAATACCATCACGACAAGCATCACCTCGCCTATGTGACGAACGGCAACAAGCTCGCCGAAGAAGCCGGTCTTTCCGACCTTTCCGTGGAAGAAATCGTCAAGAAGTCCTACGGCACCAATCAGCCGCTGTTCAACAATGCCGGGCAGCACTACAACCACATCCACTTCTGGAAGTGGATGAAGAAGGGCGGCGGCGGCACCAGCCTGCCGGCCAAGCTCGACGCGGCGATCAAGTCCGATCTCGGCGGCTACGACAAGTTCCGCGCCGATTTCATCGCTGCCGGTACCGCCCAGTTCGGCTCCGGCTGGGCCTGGGTCTCGGTGAAGAACGGAAAGCTGGAAATCTCGAAGACCCCGAACGGCGAAAACCCGCTCGTCCACGGCGCAACGCCGATCCTCGGCGTCGACGTTTGGGAACACTCCTATTACATCGACTACCGCAATGCTCGCCCGAAATATCTCGAGGCCTTCGTCGACAATCTCATCAACTGGGATTACGTCCTCGAACTCTATGAAGCGGCCGCGAAGTAAGCGGTTTCGCCCGTTTTCGGCAGAAAAATCGGCCCGGCCTTGCGCCGGGCCTTTTGGTTGCGGCTCGTGGCGGAACAGATTGCGGCGTGCTCCGGCGATGCTCGCCTACGCGTCCTCCGCCTCAAGCGGCCGCACCGCGTTCGTCTTCCAGCCGGCGATCCATAATTGTCTCAGCCGGTTGCCTTCGCCGCGGAAATAGGCGTCGACGGGCTCGCAATACTCCACGCGGTCGGCGCGGAAGTTGCGGATATCCTCGCGCAATTCGCACCAGGCGACCATCATCGCATGCTCGGAATAGTAGATGAGCGCCAGCGGCCGTACCGTACGTTCCGTCGCGCGGCCGAGCTCGTCGCGATAGTCGAGCGCCAGCTTCCGCTCGTCGCGGATCGCCCTGCGAATCATGGCGAGGTCGACCGATGGCGGCGGCGGCGCGATCGTCCCCCAGGCGTGCAGGGCTTGCGACTGAAACGCCTTGCGCAGGGGCTCCGGAACGGCGCCGGTGATCTTCTGGCTGACGCGTCGCGCCGCCGACTTCAGCTCCTCGTCGCCGGTGCGCGCCAGAAGGGCCAGCGCCAGCACGATCGCTTCCGTTTCCTCGATCGAGAACATCAGTGGCGGCAAATCGAAGCCGGGTCTCAGGATATAGCCGATGCCGCGCTCGCCCTCGATCGGCACGCGCATCGCCTGCAGCGCGACAATGTCGCGATAGATCGAGCGCGGCGTGACCTCAAGGGACTCGGCGATCACGGCCGCCGTCACCGGTTTGCCGGCAAGCCGCAATATCTGGATGATCTCGAAAAGCCGCGATGCCTTGCGCATGGCCGGACCCCCTTGTGCTGCAAAGGCTCCTGACAAGACCCTGTCAGTTGGACAGCGATATAGCATGTGCCAACGGATTGAAAAAACAGCAATCCGGTTTCGCACCTTATCCAAATTCTATGAGCAACTGACATGACCTACGCGGAAAACCTCTGGCTCTTCTTCACCCTTCTCTTCGGCATCATCATCGTTCCCGGCATGGATATGGTCTTCGTCCTGGCCAATGCGTTGACCGGCGGACGCACCTCGGGCCTATCGGCGACGGCGGGGATCATGGCGGGCGGCGTGCTGCACACGCTCTATGCTGCGCTCGGCGTCAGTGTCGTCCTGCATCTGGTGCCGCAGCTTTTCAATCTGCTGCTCGTTGCCGGGGCTGCTTATATTGCCTGGATCGGCTTCACCCTCATGCGCAGCTCGATCATCATCGGCGGCGTGGAGGGCGGAGCGCGGCTCACGCATTGGGCAAGCTTTCGCCAGGGGGCGCTGACGAGCCTGATGAATCCCAAGGCTTACCTCTTCATGCTTGCTGTCTATCCGCAGTTCCTGAAGCCCCAGTTCGGTCCGGTCTGGTCCCAGGCGGCCGTCATGGCGCTGATGATCGCGGTGACGCAGCTTGCCGTCTATGGCGGGCTCGCGCTTGCCGCGGGCCGCGGCCGCGATTTCATCGTCGGCACTCCGGCTGCCACGGTTGCGATCGGCCGCGCCGCCGGTTTCCTGCTCGTCGTCATCGCCGCCTTCACCGTATGGCAGGGTTGGGGCGGCGCTTCCTGAGCGCCGCGTTCCCGCAAGTATTAAACATGATTGTCCTTTTCATGTTTTTTGAAATCTTCGGATTGGCGCCGCGCCGTCAGGTATTGCGCGGCGAATTCCGCTGAAATGACAAGCACATCAACAAAATGTTACTTCCGTCGAAAAGCCGAAATGCCATCATGCCGGCGCTTCAACAGGACGCCGCTCGAGCGGGTTCGACTGACCGGGAGATCATGATGAGAGTGAGAGCTTTTATGCTTGCTGCAGCCTTGGCGGGTCTGGGCGTGACCGCAGTGACGGCAGCCGACGAGCCGCAGGCGGTACGTCAGCAATTAATGAAGAAGGTCGGTCAGGCCACAGGCGCTCTCAGCGGCATAGCGAAGGGCGAAAAGCCCTACGACGCCGAGATCGTCAAGGCATCGCTGGCGACGATCAGCGAAACGGTGAAGGTCTTCCCGAATCATTTCCCGGCGGGCTCGGAAACCGGCATGGAAACCGAGGCGAGTCCGAAGATCTGGGAAAACATGGAGGACTTCAAGGCGAAGGCCGCCAAGCTCGGCGGCGACGCGGAGAAGCTCCTCGCCGAACTTCCTGCCGACCAGGCCGGCGTCGGGGCCGCTTTAGGCGTTCTCGGCAAGGATTGCTCGAGCTGTCATGAGAGCTATCGCCTGAAGAAAGACTGACGAGACCATCTCCCGCCAATCTTGACCAGCAGATCACGGTCTGGTCGAAGGTGTGCCGGCTTGGCTGGCGCATTCTTGTCTGACGCGAATGCCTGAAGAGGTGCCGATGGGTCGGCGTAGAAGAAAGCTGCTCTTTGGTGTGCTCCTGCTCCCCGCGGTCGCCGCCGGCGCCCTTTGGTGGCTGACGAAGCCCAATCCGTGGGACGCCGCGCATTGGCAGGGACTTGGCGAACCGGACGTCGCCAATGGCGAACAGGTGTTCTGGGCCGGCGGCTGCGTCAGTTGTCATGCCGCTCCGAGAGCGCCGGAAGACCAGCGGCTGGTGCTTGCCGGCGGCCGAACGCTGAAGAGCCCCTTCGGCACCTTTTATCCGCCGAATATCTCGCCGGACGAGACCGCCGGCATCGGAAACTGGACACTCGCGGAGTTCGGCAATGCGATGACGCGCGGCGTCGGCAAGGATGGCGAGCATCTCTATCCGTCCTTCCCCTATGGCTCCTATTCGCGAATGACCGCGAAGGACGTAAATGATCTCTGGGGCTTCATGCAGACGTTGCCGAAGAGCGCCAATGTGGCGCCCCCGCACGACCTACCGTTTCCCTACAATATCCGCTTGGCGCTCGGCGGCTGGAAACTCCTGTTCCTCACCGACGAGCCGCGTGCCGACGTGAATACCGCCGATGCGAAGCTCGCCCGCGGACAATACCTCGTCGAGGGGCCAGGGCATTGCGGCGAGTGCCACACGCCCCGCAATGCGCTCGGCGGGTTCGAGGAGGGGAGATGGCTCGCCGGCGCGCCGAATCCCGAGGGCGAGGGTCGCATCCCCGACATCACGCCGGGCTCGAAGAGTATCGGCAACTGGAGCGCATCCGATATCGTCTCCTATCTCGAGACCGGCTTCACGCCGGATTTCGACACGGTCGGCGGCTCGATGGTCGACGTACAGAAGAACATGGCGAAGCTTCCACCTGCCGACCGCGAGGCGATCGCCGCCTATCTGAAGGCCCTGCCGGCGTCTTGATGCATGTCGCTCCTGCGTTTTACGGCGCTGCAGTGCGCAGCGGTCTTCGGACATGCATGAAACGACGAGCTAGAGCTTCTGCAGGTAGCGCATGCCGGTGACCGGGCGCGGAACGAAGCGCTCGGACTCGTAGAAGCGATGCGCCTGGAAGTTGCCGGTGGCGGCGCTGACGGAGAGGTATTCGCAACCGGCCATCTTCGCCTGTTCGCGGGCCTTGGCGACGAGATGGCGGCCGATGCCGGTGCCGCGGTGACCGGGGCGAACGTAGAGATGATGCAACTCCATCCCGCGCGCCCCTTCGACAGCCCGGTATTGCGGCACGAGGATCGCGTAGCCGATCAACGCACCGCCGGCTTCGGCGACGAGCGAGGTGATCCAGGGCGTGCGTCCGAAGAGGTCCCGCTCGAGTTGTTCGGGCGTGATCGGCGCGGCATCGCCGTGATGGGCGGCGAGTTCGGCGATCATCTCACGCAGCCCTGGGAGGTCACGCGGCTTCGCGCAACGGATCGTCACGATCGGTGCACGCATCGACGGAACGGCATGGAGATTGGGGGTTACGGTCTGCAGCATTCTCGGCTCCTCATGGTCCCGCCGCCATCAGGTGCCGTGAAAAACAAAAGCCGCCTGATGGCGGCCTTGTTGAATATGATCAGCAGGCCGCTCCTATCGGAACAGCCAAAAATATACGCAGGAAATGGGTGCGTTCTTGATCATGCGCGTAGATTGTCCATTTCCCGGAATTTGTCAACGAGGATTCTTCGGGGCCTACTGCATGATGCAGCGACTCAAAGTGCTACAGCGACCTTTGCGCGTCCGATTGGACGCGCGGCGCTGTAGCGGGACGCGGATCAATGCTCGCTCTCGCACAGCGAATGATCTGCGAGCGCGCGAATGACATAGCAGTCGCCGATCGTGTGATTGCCATGGCAGGCGACGATGCGCTCGAGTTCCTGCTCGAGCTTCTTCAGTCGGGCGATCTTCTCGCGCACGGAGGCGAGGTGCTCCGTCGCGATTCGATCCGCCTCGCCGCAGGGGCGTTCGGGATGTTCGCTGAGCGCCAGCAGGTCGCGGATCGCGTCGATCGAAAGGCCGAGATCGCGCGCGTGGCGGATGAAGGCAAGGCGCTCGAGCTCACGCTTCTCATAACGCCGCTGGTTGCCTTCGGACCGTTCCGGCGCAGCAAGCAGCCCCATCTGCTCATAGTAGCGAATGGTCGGAATTTTGACGCCGGTACGCCGGGCCAGGTCGCCAATCGTGTACATGCGAGCTCCATAGCTATAGCTTCTGGAGCTTTATATAGGCTTGTCGCCCTCGTCATCAACCATTCGAAAGACCTCGCGACGCTTCTACGGCAAGGTATACGCAATGACGTAGTCGCCCGGCTTGGTGCCGACCGAGCCGTGCCCGCCGGCAACCATCAGCACATATTGCTTCTGGCCGACCATGTAGGTCATCGGCGTCGCCTGGCCGCCGGCGGGAAGCCGCGCCTCCCAGAGCTGGTCGCCGGTGGTGAGATCGTAGGCTCTCAGGAAATTATCGACCGCTGCTCCCAAGAAGGCGACGCCGCCCTTGGTGATCATCGGTCCTCCGATTCCGGGAACGCCCAGCTTGAAGGGAAGGGGCAGCGGCGTCATGTCGTAGACCGTGCCGTTCTTGCGTTTGTAGGCGATCTTGCCGGTCCTGAGATCGGCGCCGGCGACAAAACCCCAGGGCGGCGCCTGGCAGGGGATCTGCAAGGGGCCGAGGAACGGGCCCATATAGACGCCGTAGGGCGCGCCTTCGTTGCGGTTGAGCCCCTGTTCACTGCCTTTTTCACCTTCGCCCTTCGGCGGAATCTCGTCGCGCGGCACGAGCCGTGACGTGAATGCGAGATAAGTCGGCATCCCGAACATCACCTGGCGTTCCGGATCGACGGCCACCGAACCCCAGTTGAAGACACCGAAATTGCCCGGATAGACGATCGTGCCTTCGAGCGAGGGCGGCGTGTAGCGGCCTGCATAGTTCAACGAACGGAACTCGATGCGGCAGGCAAGCTGGTCGAACATGGTGATGCCCCACATGTCGCGCTCCGTGAGGGGCGGCGGCATGAAGGTGAGGCCGGAGACCGGCTGCGTCGGTGCCGTGAAATCCTCGGAAATCGCGCCGCCCGGAGCCGGCACCTCCTCGACCGGAATGATCGGTTCTCCGGTCCGCCGATCGAGCACATAGATGTCGCCCTGCTTGGTCGGCCCGACGAGTGCAGGCGCCACGGTCCCGTCTTGCTTGGTGATGTCGATGAGGGCCGGTTGCGCCGGTACGTCCATGTCCCAGAGATCGTGGTGCACGGTCTGCCGGACCCAGCGCACCGCGCCGGTATTGATGTCGAGAGCGACAATCGAGGAGGAATATTTCTCCACATGCTCGCTGCGCCCCATGCCGAGCTGGTCGGGTACCTGATTGCCGAGCGGGACGTAGATCAGCCCGAGGCCCTCATCGACCGAGGAGACCGACCAACTATTCGGCGAATTCGTCGTATAGAACTGGCCGGGCGGCAGCGGTGCCGTCTGCTCGGGATTGCCGCTGTCCCAGTTCCAGATGAGCGCACCGGTATCGATGTCGAAGGCGCGGATGACGCCGGATTGTTCCTGTGTCGAGTAGTTGTCGTTGATGGCGCCGCCGATGATGATCTTGCCGGCAACCGCGACCGGCGGCGAGGTGGAGTAGTAGTAGCCGGCCGGATTATACCGCATGCCCTGTTCGAGGTGCAGGACGCCGTTATCGGCAAAGCTCGTGCAGACCTGACCGCTCGTTGCATCGAGCGCGATCAGCCGCGCATCCGATGTCGGCAGATAGACGCGCTCGGCGCAAGGGCTGCCGGGGGCGGCGGCCGGATCGGCCCAATAGGTGACGCCGCGGCAGGTTTGGTGCTGACGGTCCGGGTTCATGCCGGAATTGGAATCATACTTCCACTTCTCCTTGCCGGTCGCGGCATCGAGCGCGATCGCCCAGTTGTGCGGCGTGCAGAGATAGAGCGTGTCCTTCACCTTCAGCGGCGTCACCTGATAGGTGGTTTCGCTGACGTCTTCCGGCAGCTTCACGTCGCCGGTCTGGTACTGCCACGCAACCCGGAGGTTCGCGACGTTTTGCCGGTCAATCTGGTCGAGCGGCGAATAGCGCTGGCCGAAGAGAGTGCGGCCGTAATGATGCCATTCGCCGGGCGGTATGTTGCCGCCGAGATTGGGATTGGCGGCAACGACGTCGCCTGGCAGATCGCCACGGATGTTGTGCGGATCCTGCGTCATCGAGTAGAGCGCGACACCGATCGCAACCACGCTGGCCAGCATCAGCGGCCAGGCGTTGGCGCTGTAGCGCTCGCCCGTAGGGCTGACGAAGCCGAGCGGCCGCCGGATCCAGGGCGTGAGCAGCCAGAGCCCGAGGACGATGATCACTCCTCCTCGGGGTCCGAGCTGCCACCAGTCGAACCCCACCTCCCAGATGGCCCAGGCGAGCGAACCGAGGACGATCACCGAATAGACCCAGAGCGCCGCAGCGTTCTTGCGGAAAAGCAGGAGCCCCGTGACAAGGAACCCCAGGCCGGCGACGATGTAATAGGGGCTGCCGCCGAGCAGCACGAGCCTCGTTCCGCCGCCGACGAGCCCGAGGCCGATCAGAGCGAAGAGGATGGCCGTCGCAAGGATGGGCATGAATTCGAACTCCCCGAGGTTGCGGGACGCTGCGGCGCCGTCGAAGCATGCGCGTAGGTGTGAACGGATCCGGAAAGCTACCCGGCTGGCGCCGGAGCGCTGAAGCTTGTCTCCGCGGGCTCCCTACGTTCGCTCGCAGGTCCCCCCGCACTTTGCATACGCAGAGGCTGCTCTAACAATGTGAACGCTGCATCGTTCCCTGAAGCGTCCGCATTGATTGCAGAGGTAACGCGGACACACGCGCCCTTCAATAGCGCGTCGTGCAAGTGGAAAAGGCGGTCGGCTGCGATCACGTGCCGCAGAAGGTCTGCAGCACCTCTTCGCCGGGCTTCGGCGGCTCCGCATAGCTGGCGCTTTGCGGCTGAGCGTCATAGGGCTTGGCGGTTACGTCGAGCAGTGCCTCGAAGAGCGAGAAATCCGCGCCATCGATCGCTGCCTCGATCGCCTGCTCCACGCGGTGGTTTCGAGGGATGAAGGCCGGATTGACAGCGCGCATGGTTTGGGCTCGCTCGGCCGGTTGCTGCGATTCCCGCTCCAGCCGACGGCGCCAGTCCGTAAGCCACGGCGCCAGAGCCTCCGGATTGCCGAAGAGGCTCAAGAGCTGCGCATCGGCCTTCGCGTCTTCCGCGGATGCCGCAAGCCGCCGGAAGGTGAGGGTGAAGTCCGCGTTGCCCTTGTGCATCAAGGTGAGCAGCGACTGCACGAGTTCGAGGTCCCCGTCTTCCGCCATCGACAGGCCGATCTTGCGGCGCATGCCATCGAGCCAATGGTTTTGGAAGATCGAGCCGTATTCCGTGAGCACGTCGTTGGCGAGGTTCACCGCCCGGTCGGCCACGGGATCGAAGAGCGGCACGAGCGTTTCGGCGAGACGGGCGAGGTTCCACTGGCCGATCGCCGGCTGGTTCGCATAGGCGTAGCGGCCGAACTGGTCGATCGAGCTGAAGACTTTTTTCGGGTCGTAGGTGTCCATGAAGGCGCAGGGACCGAAATCGATGGTTTCTCCGGAGATCGTCATGTTGTCGGTGTTCATCACCCCATGGATGAACCCGATATGCAACCACCTTGCAACCAAGGCCGCCTGGCGCGCCGCGACCGCCTTGAACAGGGAAGGATAGGGCTTCTCGTCGTCCTTTAGCTCGGGATAGTGGCGGTCGATCACGTAGTCGGCAAGCGTCTTGACCGATTCCATGTCGCCGCGCGCGGCGAAGAACTGGAACGTGCCGACGCGAATGTGGCTCGCCGCGACCCGGGTGAAAACGGCGCCCGGAAGAATCTGCTCGCGATAAACGGGCTGCCCGGTGACGGTTGCGGCGAGCGCACGAGTCGTCGGCACACCGAGCGCATGCATCGCCTCGCTGACGATATATTCGCGCAGCACCGGACCAAGGGCTGCCCGTCCGTCGCCGCGGCGAGAATAGGGCGTCTGGCCCGACCCCTTGAGCTGAATGTCGCGGCGTCGACCGTTCCTGTCGATCACTTCCCCGAGCAGGATCGCGCGACCGTCGCCGAGCTGCGGGACGAACGTGCCGAACTGATGGCCGGCATAGGCCATTGCGAGGGGCTCCGCACCCTCCGGAACCTTGCTGCCCGAGAAGATCGCGGCCCCGTCGCGTTCGAGCGCTGCGATATCGAGCTGAAGCTCTTCTGCAAGCGTTCGATTGAGCTTGATCAGCCAGGGTTCCGCCACCGGCGTCGGCTCGACGCGGGCATAGAAGTTGGCAGGCAGCCGGGCATAGCTGTTGTCGAAGCGGAACGGCGACGTACCGGAGGCCTGTTGCGAGGATATCTGGTTCATGACACTCCAGCGGCGGTGCTGAGGGATTTCCGGCCGCCCTTTCCCGACGAGTCTACACGAGCCGTTCGCTTTTCGCGAGGTCGGGGGTTTGCCCCTCCCGCCGCCTTGGCGGGAGGGCAGGAGTGTGCGTTGTCATGCGCTGAGCGCGGAAAGCGGCAGGCAGGCCTCGCATATCGCCGCGATATGGCGATGATCGGTGCCACAGCAGCCGCCGAGAATCCGCAGGTGCGGCATGCGGCCGGTCAATGTGCGATAGCGCCGCGCGAGATCGCTGATGTCGCCAATGTCCAGTGTCTCGCTTTCATCGAGTTCGGCATGGCTTTTCGTCGAGGCGTTGGCGCGGATGCCGCCGATCCGCCGCACCCAGGCCTGACGCTGGTCGAGGCTCTGCTCGAAGTGGCTCGGATGCGCGCAATTGATCATGTAATAGTGCGGATAGCCGCCGGTCTCGGCGTCCACTGTTTCCACGGCCTCCTGGAGGGAGCGGCCCGTCACCAGCCGCCCGTCGGTCTCGACGGTGAACGAGATGGCGCAAGGCATGCCGTGCTTCCTCGCCGCTCTTGCCACGCCGATCGCCTCGTCAACGTTCGTCATAGTGACCGCCGTCACCATGTCGGCTTCGCTGTCGGCAAAGGAGGCAACCTGGGCAGCGTGGTAGTCCTCCGCTTCTTTCGCATTCATCAGGCCGGCCTTGTAGCCGTCGCCGCGCGGACCGATAACGCCGTTGAACACGAGTGGCACCTGAGGCCGCTCGTACTGCGCGCGCAGTTCCGTCAGCAAATAGACCGCGTCGCGATTGACCTGATCCAGGGCTTGAGCATCGTAACCGAGTTTCGCCCCCCAATCGGCGTTGGCGCGCCATGTGGCCGTGTCAAGAACGAATCCGGTATCATGGCATCGGGCGATTTCCAGATAGCGCGTGTAATAGCGCAGAAGCTGCCGGCGGCCTTCAGGCGAGGACAGCAGAACGAAAGACGCGAAATGCGGCAGATCGGCTCTCTCGTGAAAGATCAGCGCCGTCTCCATGCCGCCGTCGCTGAGAAAAATGCCTCCTCGCAGAAGCGGCAGGTCGTGTCGGTACTTGGCGAGTTCGTGTTCCATCGTTCCCTCCTGTTCTTAGCGGACGCTCCGGTGCGAAGTCGGAAGAATTTCTGCCGTTTTATCGTCTGCTAAACTAGCCGGCTTGCGGTACACTATGGCCCAATAATCCGCATACCGATGTTACATTAGGAACTTGGCATAAGATCCCGGCGACAGGCGAATGGCTCGCCGCCGACTTCCGAAGCGAAAACTGTACTGACGGTACAGGAGCGCACCATGCGAAAGGGCAGGGAAACGCGCGCGAAGATCCTCGATGCCGCCGAAGCCGCAGTCCTGGCAAAGGGGTTCGGAGCGACCTCGATCGACGAACTGATCGTCGAAACGGGCATCACCAAGAGCGGTTTCTTCTACCATTTCCGCGATAAGAATGAGCTCGCCAAGGCATTGCTCGAGCGCTACATCGAGAATGACGAGCGCATCTACGACGAGATCTTCGGACGGGCGCGCGAACTTGCGGATGATCCGCTGCAGGCTTTTCTGATCGGCCTCAAGCTTCTTTCCGAATTGCTCTCGGACCTGCCGAACGGTCATCCCGGCTGCCTCGTTGCCACGATGTGCACGCAGGAACGCGCCTTCGATCGGGAAATTCGGGAGATCAATCGGCAAGCGGCGCTGATGTGGCGCCGCCGCTTCGGCGCCATGTTCCGCGACATCATGCAGGTTCATAAGCCGCGCGAGCCGCTCGATGCCGATCAGCTTGCCGATATGGTCTCGACCGTCCTCGAAGGCGGCATCGTGCTGTCGAAGGCGCTCAAGGAGCCGAAGAGCCTGCCGGATCAGGTGCTCGTCTTCCGCACTTTCGTGCGGCTGCTCTTCCAGCCTGCCGGTCAGCCTTGAAAAAACCGATCAGGCTTGGCCCTCCTCCATCGCCGCCGCCATTTCCGCAAGCTTGCGCACGGTGTTGAGGTTGCGCGCCGTGCCAGGCTTCAGCGCCGGCAGCTTGAGCTTCGATCGTCCGGATCCGTTCGGATAGTGGACGTAAATTTCCCGCCCGTGGATCTGCACCTCTTCTCCACCCGGCGCCACGAGCTTGTCGAGCGCGTCGGCCGCCGTCGGTTCAGGCAGGAAGGTAACGAGGAGCAAGTTGGGCTTGGCATGCGGAAAAGGCGCTTGCGACACGACCGCATCGAGTTCGCGCCGGCTGCGCAGCAGAACGCCCGGAGCCTTGCCCATCCGCTCCGCCAGCGCCGACTCGAGCCCTGCCTGCACCTCTGCCTCGCTGAGCTCGGACCGGAAGAGCACGTTGCCGCTCTGGATGTAGGTCTTGACGTCCGCGAAGCCGAGCCGTTCACAAATCGCTTTAAGTTCGGCCATCGGCAGCGTGCCCGTACCGCCGACATTGACCGCTCTGAGCAGCGCTACATAGACCGGCACCGGCTCTCCCCCTACATCTTCCCTGCAACCTTGATGGCGAAGGCATATTCGAAGGCGATCTCCTCCAGCCGTTGGAAGCGGCCCGAAGCGCCGCCATGACCGGCGTCCATGTTCGTCTTCAAGAGGATCGGCTCGTTGCCGGTCGTGTTCTCGCGCAGCTTCGCCACCCATTTGGCCGGTTCCCAATAAGTGACGCGCGGATCGGTGAGCCCGCCGAGCGCCAGGATCGCCGGATAGGGCTTGGCCTCTACATTGTCGTAGGGCGAATAGCTGGCGATGATATTGTAGAACTCCGCGCTCTCGATCGGATTGCCCCATTCGGGCCATTCCGGCGGAGTCAGCGGCAGCGTGTCGTCGAGCATGGTATTGAGGACATCGACGAAGGGGACAGCGGCGATGATGCCGCGGAATTTCTCCGGCGCCATATTGGCGATCGCGCCCATCAGCATGCCTCCGGCCGAACCGCCCTCGGCGACGATGTTCGCGTAAGAGGTGAACCTCTGCTGATTCAAATAGTCAGCCGCGGCGATGAAGTCCTTGAACGTATTGCCCTTCTTCGCCATCTTGCCGTCTTCGTACCATTGGAAGCCCTTGTCTTTCCCGCCGCGGATATGGGCGATCGCATAGACGAAACCGCGGTCGACGAGTGACAGGCAATTGGTGTTGAAGCTGGCCGGGATAGTAATGCCGTAGGCGCCGTAGCCGTAAAGCAGGCAGGGTGCGGAACCGTCGAGCGGCGTATTCTTGCGGTAGAGAAGCGTGACCGGGATTTCCGCGCCATCCGGAGCCGGAGCGAAGACGCGGCGGGTCACGTAGTCGTCGGGATTATGGCCGGAGGGAACCTCCTGGGTCTTTAGCAGCGAGCGCTCGCGCGTCTGCATGTCGTAGTCGAAAAGCTGCGAGGGCGTCGTCATCGACGAATAGGAGAAACGGATGACGTCGGTGTCGTATTCGGCCGCTCCGGCGAGACCCAGGGAATAGGCTTCCTCGGCAAAGGCGATCGCGTGTTCCTCGCCGGTCCTGCGGTCGCGGACGACGATTTCCGGCAAGCCATTGCGGCGTTGTAGCCAGACGAGATGGCGAGCATAAGCCATGTGGCTGAGGATCAACGTGCCCGGCCGGTGCGGCACGACCTCGCGCCAGTTTTCCTTCTCAGGTGCCTCTACGGGCGCTTCCATGATCTTGAAATCCTTGGCCCCGTCGGCATTGGTGAGAACATAGAAAACGTCACCACCCTCGGTCATCGAGTATTCGAGACCCGTCACGCGCTCGGCCACGAGCTTCGGTTTGGCGGCCAGATCCCTGGTCGGGATGATCCGGTATTCGCTGGTCTGGTGGTCATGGATGTCGATAAAGATGAAGTCGTCGAGTAGCGAGCCGCCGACCGACATGAAGAAGCCCGGGTCTGCTTCCTCGTAGACGAGCCGGTCGTCGGTCTGCGGCGTGCCGATGACGTGATGATAGATCTTCGACGGCCGGTGGTTTTCGTCGAGCACGGTATAAAAGAAGCTCTTGCCGTCCGGTGCCCAGGCGCCACCGCCACCGGTATTTTCGATGACGTCGGTAAGATCGTCGCCGCTCGCAAGGTCGCGCACCTTCAGTGTGAAATACTCCGATCCCTTGTCGTCGTACCCCCAGATCCCTCGCGAGTGGTCGCTCGAATGATCGAGGCCGGCGATGCGGAAATAGGCCTTGCCCTCGGCCTCTCTGTCACCGTCGAGCAGCACCTGGCGGATCGACTCGTCATGTGCGGCTCCGTTGCGCGGAATTCGAAAATAACGCGGATGCTCGCCGCCCTTCACGTAGAATGTTCCGTAAGCGAAGGCGCCGTCCTTCATCGGTACGGAGGAATCGTCCTCCTTGATGCGGCCGCGCATCTCCGCAAACAGCGTCTTCTGAAGGTCCTTGGTGTCCGCCATGGCGGCGTTCATGTAGGTGTTTTCCGCTTCAAGGTGCCTGCGGATTTCCGGATCGAGGATCGAAGGATCCTTGAACATCGCTTGCCAATTGTCGGCCCTAAGCCAAGCGTAATCGTCCGTCCGAGTTATGCCGTGGCGGGTATCCGCAACCGGTTTCTTCGGGGCGACGGGTGCGGCGGGCAGGTTCTTGAAAACGGACAAAGGGTGTCTCCGGGATCGGTTCTATGGGGAACAATGAGATAGAGGCGGCCATCACCACGATCAAGCGGAAAGCGGTCGAGGGTGTGACCGGCGAAAAGCCACTGTCACCACCGCCCCTTCAGCGATTGCACCGCATGCTCGATGAAGGCGCGCACCTTCGGCGTCTCTGCGTGCCGGTCGAGGAAGCAGGCATAGAAATCAAGGGGCTCATGGGCAACGCTGGCGATGCCTTTGGTCGTATCGCCGCCGAAGAGCGGCACCAGCAGGCCTTGTTCGATCAGCGGATTGGCGATGAAGGCGCCGAGCCGCGTGACGCCCGCGCCCGCGATCGCCATTTGGGCCAGCGTGTCGATGTCGTTGCTGATGATCGTCGAGCGCAGTTCGGGCTCGAAGCGCAAGCCGTCCCGCACAAAGCCCCAGCGGAACAGCCGGCCATCGACCGCGAAACGGTAGGTCAGGCAGTCGTGATGCTGCAGGTCGTCCGGCGTCTCCGGACGGCCGCGCCGGTCGATATAGGCGGGGGCGGCGCAGATGATCATAGGCACCGAGCCAAGCTTGCGCGCAATAAGGCCCGGTTCGAGCTGTTGGGCGAAGCGCACGCTGATATCGATCCCTTCGCCGATATGATCGATGCTGCGATCGGTGATCACGAGCTCGATCGACACATCCGGATAGCGTGCGGCGAAGGGCGGAACGAGGGGCGAGATGACATGGCGGCCGAAAGCCACCGACGAGGAGATCTTTAGCTGCCCGCGGGGTTCCTCGTGAAGAGCCGAAACGGCCGCTGCCGCCTGTTCCAGATCGTGAATGACGCTGCGCACGCGATCATAGTAGAGACGCCCGCTCTCGGTGAGACCCAGTTGGCGGGTGGTCCGGCTGAGGAGCCGCGTGCCGAGCGTTCGCTCGAGTCTTGCGATGTTCTGGCTCGCCGCGGCCGGCGTGATGCCGAGTTTGCGGGCGGCCGCCGCGATGCTGCCTTCCTCGACGCTCCGCACGAAGCTCTCGATGCCACGCAACGTGTCCATAATCTATTCCATCGAATTGGGATCATTATTCGATAGTTTTGCCTAATTCTGAACAAGGCGGCAATGGGCTACCGCACGCTCGGTGCGGCCGTATAGTAGCGGCAATCCCGATGGAGCATTCCTCCGACCTTTCAGGAGTTTTCAATGTCCGAAGATACGATGCCGCGGCTTCGCGCCGCGCGTAACCGCAAGCTGCCGTCCAGAGCCGTGCCCGTTGCCTTCGCCTTCTTCATGTCGGCGATCATGGCTTTCCTCATGTCCGGCGTGATCGTCGCCGCCAATAGCGGTATCGATGCGGACTATCCGGCACGGGTCATCGGCGCCTATGCGCTCGCCATGCCGGTTGCCTTCGTCTGCGTGCTGATCGTCCGGCCGCTTGTCCTGCGGCTCGTCGCCATGGTCTGCGACATGCCGGCCTAAGGCCGGTCGCAAGCCCCGCCTGCGGTGAGTGCGGCGCCTATGGTGCAAGTTTGAGACCGATGCCCCACGGGTCCGTGAGACTATGGATGCCGTTTTCGCTGTTGACCGCTATTTCGAGCGCGTCAAGCTTCCGGATCACTGCGGCGAGCACCGCCGCATCGTTGAAACGGATCGTATAGTCGACGAGACCGGTCATCTTGCCTTCGCGTTTCGGGGCGCCGCGCGAGTTCCAGATGTTCGCAGCAACGTGGTGATGGTACTTGCCTGAGGCGAAGAAGCTCGCTCCCGGGTAACGGGCCATGAGATCGAGTCCCAAGGCATCGCGGAAGAAGGCGTCCGCCTGGGGGATATCCGAGACCTGCAGGTGGATATGGCCGATCGTGGTGCCGTCGGCGAGGCCGTTCCAAGCACCCTTCGGGGCCTCGTCGTAAAGGGCTTGCAGGTCAAGCGGCAGCGTCTTCATCGCCACTGTGCCGTCCTCCTGGTAAGTCCACTCGTCGCGCGGGCGATCGCGATAGATCTCGATGCCGTTGCCCTCGGGATCGGCGAGGTAGATCGCTTCGCTGACCAGGTGGTCGGATGCCCCTTGCAGGCGCACCCCATTCTCGACGGCATGTGCCAGCCAGCGGCCGAGTTCCTTGCGGCCGGGAACGAGGAACGCATGATGGAAAAGACCGGGCGCGCTACGGGGTGCCTTCGCCGCATTCCCGTCGCTCGTCAGCGTCAGCAAGGGCCTTCCGGCGGCGCCGAGCGTTACACCGCTCTTGCTCTCCTCAATCGGCGAGAGGCCGACGATCCGCTGGTACCAGGCCGATACCGCCTGCAGATCCTGGACGACGAGATGGGAGCGCTCGACAAAAGCCGGCATCGCGATCGCGTGGTCGGCCGGAAGGCTGGTCGTTTTCGGTCCTGCTGTGTTTTCCATTATCTTCGCCTTTCGGGTGGGGCGACGCCCGCCCGATGTCCTTCAAACTGTAACCCAATATGAGCACGTGAATACGTTCACGAAAGCTATTATATTACTTGATGTTGTGTTCGACGAACGTTGACAGTCATGGCGGACGCTCTACCTCATCATAGGGCAATGCGAGCGCACGAGCGGCGGCCGATTTGATTTCAATCAATGCTCGGACTGCCGCCTTTGCGCAATTTCTGGTCGGCGCGGGAGGAGGGGATCTGAGGCGGTTTTCGCCCGTATCCCGCGTAGGGAATTGAGTTGGCTCAAGCCAAGATCATCGTAACTTAGGGGATTGGCCTCGCATGTCGCGCCGGCGACCCGGAGGAGGGCCAGAGAAGGAACGTAGCGGTTATGTACAAGAAGATCATCGTCCCGATCGCCATGGATCAGTTGGAGCACGGCGAATCTGTCCTCCGCATCGCAGAAAAACTGATTGACGAAGGAGGAGAAATTATCCTGCTCAATGTCGTTGAGGACCTGAATGCCTATGCCCAAGGCTACATGATCGTCGATTTTCCACTCGAGATGATCGAGGAATCGCGCAAGCACGCGGTCAAGACGCTGGAGGCGCTGAAGACCAAGCACGGCATCAAAGGGCGCATAGAAATCCGCACCGGCGGAGCGGCCGGTACGATCAATGCTCTTGCCGAGGAGGAGAATGCCGATCTGGTGATCATCGCGTCGCACCGTCCGGGTCTGATCGACTATTTCATCGGTTCGACCGCCAGCCGCGTCGTCAGCCATTGCCCCTGCGCGGTCCTCGTCGATCGGTAATGCCAAAAACAAAAGGCGGCGCAGCCGAACTGCGCCGCGACTCGAAGGAGCCCCGCAATGGACAAGTACGCGCTTGACGATTTTCGCGAACAGCTTCTGCGCCGCAAACGCGAACTCAATGGCCGGCTACGAAAGATCGAGGAAGATCTCGACCAGCCGATGAACGCCGATGTACCGGATCGCGTCACGGAACGAGAAGGGGACGAGGTGCTGGAAGGCCTCGGCCTTGCAGGCCAGGGCGAGATCCGCGCGATCGACGCTGCACTCGACCGGATTGCGGCTGGGACCTTCGGTATCTGCGCGCGTTGCGGCGATCCGATAGCGCCGGAAAGATTGCGCGCCGTCCCGCACGCGCCGCTCTGCCAGACCTGTGCCGCCGAGGTCGCAGGAAGGGCGAGATAGCGTTGGCGCTTTCGCGCCGTCCGGTGCAACCGTCACGCAAGCGATGTTGCTCTGATCGTGCCTCGTGCGGGCGTTTGTGCACGGGGCACGCGGCTTCGAATCGAAGTCCGGCAATTGTTGTAATCCGTTGCAAAATTTGATCCTTTCGCCCTGTCCTGGCGCTTTGCCAGGGGCTCGCTCTGTGGCACGATGAGTTGCAGCGGGATGGGAGACTGGGCCGTCGTCTCGGAGCTCCTCCTCCCGTTCATACTGTTGAAAGAGGGCGCGATCGGCGGCTAACGACGAACGGGAAGCATCGTCGTTTCGACGCAGCGCATGCGGATATCGGGACCGAAGCGGGAGGGGCCTCGTGGATATCGGCGGCGTAAAATGGAACTATGACCGATCGGAGTTGATCGCCGATGGGATTGTCCACGGGATCGGGCTTTCCGCCGCACTCGTTGGCGTGACTGCCTTGATATTTTATGCGACCGTCTGGAGCACCTCGGGTCAGCTTGCCGCTGCCTCGGTCTATGGCGCCGGTCTCATCATCACGCTTTCGGTCTCCTTCCTCTACAATCTCTTTCCGATCTGCCGGACCAAGTGGTTGCTGCGTCGCTTGGATCACTCCGCCATCTTCGTGTTGATCGCCTCGACCTATACGCCGTTTCTGCAGCGCGGCTGGGATGACCCCTTCCTGTTCTCGATGCTGATCGGCATCTGGGCAATTGCGATTGCCGGCATCGTGATTAAGTGCCTTCTCCCGGGCCGTTTCGATCGCCTGGCGATCCTGCTCTATCTGGCGATGGGCTGGAGCGGCCTTCTCGCTGCGCGATCGCTATTCGCGGCCCTCAGCGAAACGACGCTCATTCTCATCGTCGTCGGTGGCGTCATCTACACGATCGGCGTGATCTTTCACGTCTGGGAGCGCCTGCGCTTTCAGAATGCGATCTGGCATGGCTTCGTCGTCGCAGGGTCGGCCGTACATTATTCGGCGGTTCTCACCTGCATCAGCGGCGCGACCGTATCCTGATCAACTGGAGTGCCGACAGGGCTCGCGTTTCGGCTCAATCGGGCGCAGCCTGGCAGCCTTCCGACGGCCGCAACGCTTCGGCCATGCGCGAGATGACGCCGTCGAAGCTTGTGAGCTTGCTCTTGCGGTACTGCAGTCTGAAATAGGCGGCGCTGCCGTCGCACAGCGCGATTGCCCGGGCATAGAAGATGTCATTGTCGCGCGCACCCGAGAAGCTGGCCCAAGCCGGCGTGATGCGCGAAAAGATTATCCGCCAGTCGTCCTGCTTCTCATAGCCGATCCGCTCGGCGACGTCCGTTTCAAAGTCACCGTCAGGCGGATGGGTGCCGAACACCATTAGCGTCGCACCGTTATCGTCCGAAAGAAAGCTCGCGCCATCGCCGTTGTCAGGCTCCTGACGCAGCTCGAATCCGGGCGGTATGTCGACTGTGTAGCCGAAGCGGGGATTGGCATAGGGATGCCAATCGTCGTCGGCTGCGGCGGGCAGGGCAAGCGCCGGAAGGAGAACAGCGGCAATAAAGGCACGACGCATGCGGGGACGTCTCCTCGGCTTATTCGACCTGCAGCCATTCCTTCCGAGCGCGGCCCCCTACGGCGCCGCGCGTCTTATCACACGAAGGCCGCTGTAGCACTTTGAACTACTGCACGTTTTTATCCTTAACTCGGCTCCGATTTAAGGAAACATACAGCAGATGCGTGAAGGTCGCTGCGAGTGCGAGCTGCTGGTTCATTCTATCTCAAATCGATCCCGTTTTAAGCACCATCCGATATCGATGCGTCGGCCGCTGCAGTTCCCGCCGGAACAGCGGTCAACCCTCCTCGAAGATCATCACCGCCTTACGAGTCCTTCCCTCGATCGGCCGGCGAATTGTTGCGCTTTGCACAGTATATCCGTCGCACAACTCCGTTCACGCCCGATTTCTCTTGAGGCGGAACCGCCCTTCTTCTATGTCCGATGCAAGCTTGACCGAATGATCAAACCAGAAGGAGCGCGCCGAGAAGATGGATACCGCGGCCCTGACATTCCTGGCCCTTGGTCTTCCCTTCGCCGCGGCCGCCTTCGCGCCGGTTTTGACGCGCCTTCTCGGCCAGTATGCCGCTTGGCTGCTGGCGCTCGCGCCGCTCGCGATCTTCGCCCGTTTTGCAGCCTTCGTTCCGGAGATCGCGAACGGTGAGATCGTCACGGGCGGCTACGCTTGGGTACCGTCGTTCAACGTCAGTTTCTCCTGGTTGATAGACGGCTTGTCGCTGACCTTTGTCCTTCTGATCTCCGGCATCGGAGCCCTCATCGTGCTCTATTCCGGCGGCTACCTGAAAGGGCATCCCCAGCAAGGGCGCTTCTTCTCGTTCATCCTGATGTTCATGGGCTCGATGCAGGGGCTCGTCGTATCGGACAGCTTCCTGATGCTCTTCGTCTTCTGGGAGCTGACGTCGATAACCTCCTTCCTGCTGATCGGCTTCGATCACGGCCGCGAGGCCGCCCGGCGCGCAGCGCTGCAGGCCCTCGTCGTGACGGGGGGAGGCGGCCTCCTCCTGCTCGCAGGCCTTCTCATCCTCTGGAACGTCAGCGGCGTCACCCAGTTCTCGCTGCTGCTCTCCTTTGGCAGCGAACTGAAGGAGAGCCCGTTCTATCTCGCAGCCCTTCTCCTCGTGCTCGGCGGCGCCTTCACCAAGTCCGCGCAGTTTCCCTTTCACTTCTGGCTGCCGAACGCCATGGAAGCGCCTACACCGGTTTCGGCCTATCTGCATTCGGCGACGATGGTGAAGGCAGGGGTCTATCTCCTGATGCGGCTCAATCCGGTCCTCGGCGGCACGCCGGAATGGCAGGTTCTCCTGCCGCTTTTCGGCGTGACGACTCTGGTTGCCGGCGCGGTTCTGGCCGTGCGCCAGACCGAGCTGAAGCTGATGCTGGCCTACACGACGATGTCGTCGCTCGGTCTCCTGGTCATGCTCACCGGACTCGGCGTCCCGTACGCGATCGAGGCTGCAGCGCTCTATCTCGTGGCGCACGCGCTCTTCAAGGGAGCGCTGTTCATGGTGGCCGGCATCATCGACCATGAGACCGGCCTGCGCGACATCACGCGGCTTGGCGGCCTGCGCTCGGCCATGCCGTTGACCTTTGCCGTTGCGCTGGCGGCGGCACTGTCGATGGGCGGCCTGCCGCCCTCTTTCGGGTTCCTAGCGAAAGAGGAAATCTACGCCGCACTTGCCGGCTCCGACCGTCGCTCCATGGTCTTCGTGGCCCTGACTGTTCTCGGCAACGCGCTGATGTTCGCCGTCGCCTTCGCGATCGCGCTGAAGCCGTTCCTCGGGCCGAAAGCGGCGACGCTGAAGCCCGTGCATGAGGCGCCGCTTCTTCTCTGGCTCGGCCCCGCCATACTTGCGCTGAAGGGCATCTCCATCGCATTGATGTCCGGGCTCGCGCACCGGCTCGTCACGTCGCCGATGGCCTCGGCCATCGCTGGCGAACCGCGGACCGTGGCGATTTCTCTCGCGCCGCACTTCGGCGTGCCGCTTCTGCTTTCCGGCCTGACGGTGCTTGCCGGTATCGCCTTCTACATCAATCTCGCTCGCCTGCGCGCCGCCGTGGCGGCAATTCTTGCCGATATCGGCTGGGGACCGAATCGCGGTTTCGACCAGTTCATGCGCGGCCTCGTGGGCCTCGCCGTCGCGGTGACCCGTCGGCTGCAGAGTGGCCGCTTCGAGGTTTATATGACGGCCACCTTCGTTCTGGTCGCCGTCGCGATGCTGGCGGTGCCGCTCCGTTACGGCGAATTTCCACGGGCTCCGTTCTTTTCCTCGGATGTTCCGCTGCACGAGCTGGCGATCATGGCGATCGCCGTCGCCGGCCTTCTTGCCGTGGTGCTGGCGACCGATCGGCTGACCGCGATCGTCTCGCTCGGCATCCAGGGCTTCGCGGTCGCCGTGATCTTCCTGCTCTACGGCGCGCCGGATCTTGCCTTCACCCAATTCATGATCGAGACGCTCTCTGTCGTCGTGCTGGCATTGGTGATGACCCGGCTGCGGCTGTCGCCCTCCGACCACCGGCCACTTGCCCAGAAGCTCCCCGACTTCGCGATCGCGCTCGCCTGCGGGCTTGGTTTCGGGCTGTTTCTCCTCAAGGTCACGGGCGTGCCGTTCGATACGACGCTGACGGATTTCTTCAATCTCTATTCGAAGTCGATTGCGCATGGCGCCAATGTCGTCAACGTCATCATCGTCGATTTCCGCGGCACGGACACGCTCGGCGAAATCGCCGTCGTGATGATTGCCGGCCTCGCCATTCTCGCGCTCGTGCGGCTGAGGGCAGGGTCGCTGAAGCGCGGGGTGCCCATGGAAGTCGCCGCCGATGAGGCGCATGTGGAGGAGCGGGTATGAAGTCGATTATCTTGCGGACCGTGGCGCCGTTCCTCACGGGCTTGATGATACTCTTCTCGATCTTTGTCCTGTTGCGCGGCCACAATGCGCCCGGAGGCGGCTTTATCGGCGGCCTGATCGCCGTTTCGGCGCTGGCGATCTACGGCATTGCCCATGGCGTCGAGACGGTCCGCCGGGCGATCTTCTTCCACCCGATGGCAATTGCCGGGGCGGGGCTCTTCGCAGCGACCGTCGCGGGCCTCATCTCGATCGTCGTGCGGGTGCCGTTCATGACCGGGCTCTGGATCTATCCATCCGTTCTCGGCGTCGAGATCCCTCTTTCCACCGTCATGCTGTTCGATACCGGGGTCTATCTGGTCGTCATCGGCGCGATCAGCTCGGTAGCGCTCTCGCTCGAAGAACGGGGAGGGGCGTGATGGAGGCCTGGTTTTCCCTGCTCGTCAGCATCTTCTTCACCGTTGCCGTCTATCTGCTGCTGTCGAAATTCATCATCCGCGTGCTCCTGGGCGTCGCGATTCTGGGCAACGCCGTGAACCTGCTGATCTTCACCGGCGGACGCCTCACACGCGCCGTTCCGCCGGTCATCGCCGAAGACGCAGATGTTCTAACCGGTCCCGCCGCCAATGCGCTGCCGCAGGCGCTGATCCTGACGGCGATCGTCATTTCCTTTTCCTTCTTCGCCTTTCTGCTCGTTCTCGCCTGGCGCGCCTATGACGAACTGGCGACCGACAACACCGATGAGATGCGCGTCGCCGAACCGGTGAACGAGCCGGCGCCGCCGCTTGGATACTGACCGCGTCATGGCTGCTTCGATCTCTCCTCCCGCCGACCTTTCTGCCGCGCTGGTCCTCGCGCCATCGACGGCGAGCGAATGGCTGGTGATCCTGCCGGTCGGCTGGTGTCTGGCTGTCGGCGCGCTGCTGGTGATGTTGCGTCGCTCGCTCGGTCTTCAGCCGGTCATCGCTATTGCGGGATTGGCCGGGCTGGTGCTGATCGACGGGCTGCTCCTCGAACGCGTCGCCGCGAACGGGCCGATGACCATGGTGATGGGTCGCTGGCTGCCGCCTTTCGGCATTGCTTTCACCGTGGACCTGACCGGGGCGCTGTTCGCCCTGGTGGCGGCATCCGTCGCGCTCGCCGCCGGTGTCTTCTCTCTTGCCGACATCAACGATAGCGGCCGGCGTTATGGTTTCTATCCGCTGCTGATGGTGTTGATGGCGGGTGTTTCCGGGGCCTTTCTGACCGGGGATATCTTCAACCTCTATGTTTGGTTCGAGGTTCTGCTTATCTCGTCCTTCGGCCTTCTGGTGCTGGGCTCGGAGCGCGAACAGCTCGATGGTACGGTGAAATACGGATTCCTGAATCTCGTCGCCACGACGCTTTTCCTGGTGGCGACCGGCTACCTCTATGCCGTCTTCGGCACGCTCAACATGGCCGACATCGCCCGCAAGGCCGAAAGTCTGCGCGACAGCGCTCCCCTGATGACGCTGGTCGGGCTTTATGTCCTTGCTTTCGGAATGAAGGCAGCCGCTTTTCCAGTGAATTTCTGGTTGCCTGCCTCCTATCACACGCCGCGCGTCGTCGTGTCGGCGCTCTTCGCCGGCCTGCTCACCAAGGTCGGCATCTATGCGCTGATCCGGGTGACGGTCATGCTTTTTCCGGTTGAAAGGGAGGAAATGAGCTTCGTCATAGCGCTTGCCGGCGCGCTGACGATGATCGTCGGCGTTCTCGGTGCGCTGGCCCAGACGGATTTTCGCCGTATCCTCGGCTATCTCATTGTTTCGGGCATCGGCTCCATTCTCGCGGGCGTTGCCGTCGGCGGTCCGGGCGGCGTCGGTGGTGCGATCTTCTACGCGCTGCATTCGATGCTGGTGATGACGGGCCTCTATTTCGCCTCGGGAATTGCCATGCGTCTCGGTGCAAGTGCCTCGATCGTAACGCTCGCCGGTCTTTATCGAAGGCATGTCGGCTTTGCCGCGCTCACTTTGATGCTGTGCTTCGCCGTCTCCGGCCTGCCGCCCTTTTCCGGCTTCTGGCCGAAGGTCATGCTGGTGAAGGCGGCTCTCGACATCGGCGCTTGGTGGCTGGCCGCCGCGCTCCTTCTGACCGGCTTTCTCACGACGATCGTCACCGGACGCCTGTTCCTCTTCGCCTATTGGCGGGAGGCGGCCGATCAATCGGGAGAGGCGGTGCCGGTCTCCGCGGCAAGCCTGGCGCCGCTTGCCGTGCTCACCTTGCTGGCGCTCCTGATTGGCCTATACCCCGACCCGTTGCTCAGGGCGATCCAGAGCGCGGCGGCGGGGCTTGCCGAGCCTTCGGCTTATCTGAACTCGGTCTTTCCCGCGGGAGGCTCGCAATGAAGTTCCTGCTGACCAATCTCGTCTTCACCCTCGTCTGGGGTGCGATCAGTGCCAGTTTCACGCCCGCGAATCTCATTCTCGGCTTTGCCGCTGGCGCCCTGTCGCTCTGGCTCATCCGGCGCGAGCTGCACCCGGTCACCTATCCGCTGAGGCCGTTGCGGATCCTGCTGCTCGCGTTGCTGTTCTTCAGGGAGCTCGCTGTTTCGGCCACGAAGGTTGCCATTCTTGTCATGCGCTCGAACATGGCGCTGAAACCCGGCATCTTCGCCTATCCGCTGACGGTCAAGGGCGATTTCGAGATCACCTTGCTCGCCAATCTCATAACCCTTACGCCCGGCACGCTTTCGGTCGACGTGTCGGACGATCGCAAGGTGCTTTATGTCCATGCGCTCGACTGTGCCGATCCGGGCGCATTGAGGCAAGACATTGCCCGCGGCTTCGAACGGCGCATCCGGGAGGCCTTCGAACGATGATGCCCGCTACGCTTCTAAGCGCCGCCACAGGCCTGGCGCTGGTGCTCCTCGCTCTCGCATTGCTGATGACGGTATTGCGCATCATTCGCGGGCCGACGCTGCCCGATCGGGTACTCGGGCTCGATATGCTGGTGGCGATAGCGATCGGCCTCATTGCTGTGATCGCGATCAGGACCGGGTTCAACCTCTACATCGATATCGCTATCGCCCTCGGTCTCGTCGGCTTTCTCGCGACGGTCGCCTTCGCCCGCTTCATCCTCGTGCGCGGCCTCGCGCCGGAGCACGTGCCTGAGGGAGCCTCCGCGGCGCCGCCGGCAAAGCCATCGTCGAAGCAGGTTCGTTCGGGGCAGGCGGGCCGCCGCAAACGCAAGGGGGCACGCCGATGACGGGCCAAGTCAATGGCGGTGTTGCTGCCATCGTTGCGTTGATCGTCGTCATCGGCGCTTGCTTCTCGCTCCTCGCAGCCCTCGGCCTCATCCGATTTCCGGACCTGTACACGCGCATGCATGCCGCCTCGAAAGCGGGAACCGTCGGCTCGGGCTTGTTGCTCTTTGCCGCCGGGCTGCATTCGCTCGATGTGGCGATCTTTGTCCGCGCGCTCGCCGGATTTGTTTTCTTCATGCTGACGGCGCCGATTTCCGCCCATCTTCTGGCGAAAGCCGCCCATCAGGCGGGCTACAGGATGACGAAACTGTCGGTGATAGATCAGCTTCCGCAAAAGGAAGAGGCGCGGCGCCATTGATCGGCAGCATTTCTGATTCTGTATTTCAGGAGAATTTTCGCGCTCACTGCAATTTTAGCACTTTGGAATAAAGTTGCTGCCTTCGGGCAAAAATTATGTTTGGACTTTTCGTCGATCAGTGTTAATGCAGTAAACGCAAAGTGTCGTTGTGGAATATACTTTGAACTGAAATTCCAGCTTGAGTTGTGATGCTGTCCGTTGCTTTGAGGTGCCAGCCGCAGCGGTGCCTTGGTGACGGATTTCCCTGTTGCAATTCGAGCCTTGATGTTGCGGCGAAACCACGGTCTCCCGTCGCGCGATTAGCGGTCAGTTCCGAGGTGGCAACCGCCGTTCGGCGGCATTTTGCGCATCCTCCCCTGAAACCGGGTTTCAGGGCTAATTGCTGGATTCCGATAGGAGAAAAAGAATGACAGAAACTTCGCTCGGTGCGAGCAATGAACTCCTGGTTGAGCTTACGGCGGAGATCGTCGCCGCCTATGTAAGCAACCATGTGGTTCCCGTTGCCGAGCTTCCGACGCTCATAGCCGACGTTCACTCGGCGCTCAACAACACGACGGCTCCCGCGCCCGTGGTGGTTCCGGTGGAGAAGCCGAAGCCCGCGGTCTCGGTGCGCAAGTCGGTGCAGGACGACCAGATCACCTGCCTCGAATGCGGCGGCACGTTCAAGTCGCTGAAGAGGCATCTGATGACCCACCACAACCTGTCGCCGGAAGAGTATCGCGAGAAGTGGGATCTGCCCGCCGACTATCCCATGGTAGCACCGGCCTATGCGGAAGCCCGTTCGCGTCTTGCCAAGGAAATGGGCCTCGGCCAGCGTCGCAAGCGCCGCGGCAAATGATCCCCGCAGGCTCGACCGCGTCGCGCGGCGAGCCACCGCCGGCAGGAACTATGCCCCACTCGGATGAACAAGTCTGTGTGGCGGCGAAGCTTGCGCCAGTGAAGGCCGGCTGAATCAGTCCGGCCTTTTTTCGTCTGCGCTGGAAGGACGACCGCACCATCCCGGCCCGGTTTATACGGAAATCAGGCCGGGAGGCGGACCTCGGCCTCGTTCTTGACTCGTCGGATCATTGATCTCAGACCGTTGGCGCGCTGCGACGACAGATGCTCGATCAGGCCGATCTTGCCGAAGGTGTCGAGGGCGTCGATTCTGGCGATCTCGGATGCGCGTTTGCCTGAGAAGATGGCAAGGGCGATGGCCACCAGGCCACGAACGATGTGAGCGTCCGATTCGCCCTCAAAGGTCAGAACCGGGTCCTCAGGATCGCCGGCGGTATGAGTCACGAGCCACACCTGGCTCGCGCAGCCTTGAACCTTGTTCTCGCTCGTTCGCAAGGCTTCAGGCATTTCCGGCAGGCTCTTGCCCAGCTCGATGACGTAGCGGTAGCGGTCCTCCCACTCGTCGAGGAAGGCGAAGTCATCGATGATCTGGTTAAGTGAAATCATAGCTGGTCCGACTGTCGGCGCCGCGAACGATCGTCGTTCGCACGAAATACCCTCTTGCGATCCCGCGCCAGGCCGGTCGCGAAATGGGATGCTCATCCCTCATATAGGGGATGCGGGCCGCAAAGAGAACAGTCAATCGTGTTTTCGAGGCGAACCGCCCGGATTCCTGCCCGCTGTGCAAAGAAAAAGAAAGCGCCGCAGAGGAACCGTGCCCTCGCGGCGGCCGCAAGAGCGGCTATAGTCGGGCAGTTGGGACTGGAAGCAAATCTATTTCGCCACCGTGGCCGTGGGATCGAGGCGCCTTTCCGGGACGGGCGTGCGCTTGAAGGTCGGCAAGACGCCGCCAGCCGTTTCTTCGGCGGGAACGCTCGCCTCCGGCGTAACCGTACCGGTCATGATCTTGGCGTCCGGCACGCCCGTATCGGTTTCGGCGAACTGCGTGTCGAGGAATTCGTAGGCGATGCGGGCACCCTCACGGGCACGATGGCCAAGGGCGACGAAGGTCTCCGCGCCTTTTTCACAGACGTCCGGCTTTTGGATGCAGATCGCGCTTATATATTGGAACGCCTCGTTGGCGGCGGAAAAGGTGTCGCCGATCTCCACCTTCGGACCATGCTCGAGCTTGGCGTTGCTCGAAGGATCGAGAAACGGCAGCAGCACGAGCACCAGCGAAAACCAGAATGTCGCCTTTACGAGAAACCACATCTTCTGCCTATCCTCTGTTTCGCCGCGGCTGTTTCCGCTCTTTCATGCGCCGCACCGGCAGAGCGTCGATATTTCGGTTGATACCGCCCGCTCATGTCTTGCCGGCGACTGTAGAGCGGGAATCACAAGGCCGTTTTTCCAAAAACAACGGGATTTGCTTCAAATTTTAATGGAAAGCATGATCTCGGCTTTTTCACATGGTCGGTTTTCTTCGCATTTTAGCGACCGCCGTTAAGGTTCGTGGCATGATTGTCGAGATCAGGCCCTGAGCTCTCGGTACCGATATCGCCGCCGCCTGCCCAAATCATTAACGGAAAGCGAAAAATCCACGAAAATCCGCCGCTTACGCGGCGTTAACCACAACAGACAAAGCTCGTCCAAACTGCCTCAAAACGGGATTTTTCGAGTGTCGGACCTGCCTTCCGGGGCCGCCCGCTTATTCTTTCATTAAGTCGGTAATGCGAGATTCGGATCATCACGAGGCGATCCGCCCGCGCCGTTGCGCGGGGCCCAGAACTGCCTCGCAAAAACAACAAGGCGGCAGGGCAAGTGTGAGTGTATTGCGTAACATGGCTGGCAAATGGGCATCCCGCGTGGATGAAACGGCCGCACCTTGGATGCCGCGCAGCGCCGCCTATGCTGCAGTCCCGCGCCGAGATTTCAGGCGCCTGCGTGCTGTCGCGGCCATTTCGTTGACCGCCTTGCCGATCGTGCCCTTGGCTCTGACGGTGGCATTGCCGGTGTCCGCGGCGTTGCCTGCGGGAACCGCACTGTGGGCCTCCGCTTCCCTGCTGGCAGCAGCCGCGGCGATTGCCGCCGGCCGGACATCGTCCTCGGTCGAGCAGGATTCGACGCTGTGCGCGGAATTGTCGGACCTCTCCGCCGCTTATGATCTTTTTGCCGGCCTCGTGACTGTCCACGACGCCCGCGGGCACGTCCTGTCCGTCCATGGTCGCGATGCCGGGGAGCATCTGAAACTGATACGCGATCCCCATGGACGCGGATTCATAAAACAGATTCACGTGTCGGATCGCATCGCCTTCCTGAGCGCGCTCGATTCGCTGCGCCAGGAAAGCGATCGGGCTGCCGTCGATTTCCGGCTCGAACGGATCTCGGTACCCGCCGAAGGGCCTCAATTCGCTTATATGCGCTGCGAGATGACACCGCTGCGGGACGCCGAAGGGCGGCTGCTTGCGATCGTCGCCCAGTCCCGCGACATCTCCGAAGAAGCGCGCCTGAGAGCGGAGGCGGCGGCGAAGGCTCAGCATGCCGAGTCGGCAAACGACGCCAAGACCCGCTTCCTTGCCGCCGTCAGCCACGAGCTGCGCACGCCGCTAAATGCCATTCTTGGCTTTTCCGATGTTCTCGCGGCGGAATATTTCGGCAAGCTGGAGAACGATCGCCAGCGCGAATACGTGTCGTTGATCCACCGGTCCGGTACGCATCTTCTTTCCGTCGTCAACACGATGCTCGACGTGAGCAAGATCGAAGCCGGCCGCTACGAACTTCTCCGCGAACCCTTCCGTGTGGCCGAGGCGATCGCCGCCTGCGAGGCCATGCTGTCGCACCAGGCGCGCGAAAAAGGCGTGAGACTGGCAAGCCGCATCATGCGCTCGGTAGGCGAAATAAATGCCGACCAGCGCGCCTTCCAGCAGATACTGATCAACCTTGTCGGCAATGCCATCAAGTTCACGGATCCTGGCGGGCTTGTCACCGTTGATGCCGAACTCGACGGAGCCATGCTGAAGGTCACCGTCAGCGATACGGGAATTGGCATCGCCGAGGACAAGCTGCAGATGCTCGGCCAACCTTTCGTCCAGATTCAGAATGACTATACGCGCCGCTATGAGGGCACCGGGCTCGGCCTGTCGCTGGTCAAGGGACTGGCGGAACTGCACGGCGGAAATGTCTCGATCCGGAGCTCCGAAGGGGAGGGAACCGTGGTCGTGGTCTCGATCCCGCGCGAGGGTTTCGACATCGCCGATGCAAGGCACGCGGGCCCTGTCACGGTGGAGTTTCCGCCGCGGCTGAAGGGACGCGACGAAAGAAAGAGCGACCAGGGGAAGCCGGTGCCGGCCACGGCACTCCAAGGTGAAGGAACAGGCAAGGAAAGGGCACATGGCTCCGCGCAAGCGAAAACAGCCTGAGCGGAAGAGGGCGACGCGCCACGGCAGCGGCGTTGCTCTGCGCGGCCTGGCTCTCGCCGGTCGCGGCCTGGTGCTCGTCGGCCGCTTGATCTCTCGCCATCCGATCAGCGCAGGCGGCTCGGCGGTCTTCGCCGTTGTTTTCAGTTTCGTCGCCGCAAACGCCATGTGGTACCAGAACGGCACCCATCCCTCGCCGCTTCTGCGAACACGCGTCCCCCTCGTGAGCCCCGAAGTCGCCGCGCGGTTGGCCGCCGCTAACGGCGAGGCGGTCAAACCGCGCAACGTGACGACCTTCGTCATAGAGCGTGAAGGCGAGGCGAAGACGGAGACCGTCGACGACGCGATCGCTACTGCCGAGAAGCCGGCATCCGAACCGCAGGCGCCGTCATCGACGGAAGCTGTATCCAATACGCCTGCCGCGACGAGTTCGGCATTGGTCGCGAATATCCAACGAGAACTGGTGAGGCTCGGCCTCTATGACGGCGCCCCCGACGGCCGTAGCGGTCCGAGAACCGCGGCCGCAATCCTTCGCTTCGAGAAACAGGCCGGGCTCATGGAGACGGGGGCGCCGAGCACCGTTTTGCTGCAAGCGCTGCGTGCTGCGAGCGGCTCACCGCCGGTCGCCACGCCCGACAGTCGCCCCTATTCCGACCCGAAGACCGCGCCGGCCGCTGCTGACCCCGTCGCGGCGGCGATCCGCAGTGCCGAGAAGGACAACACGCTCGCTCCGCCCGCGGAAGTTCCGGTTTCGAGCGAGATGGTCATGAACATTCAGAAAGGACTGAGCAATCTCGCCTATGCGGATGTCGTCGTGGACGGCGTCGCCGGCGATCAGACGCGTGCCGCCATCCGCCATTTCGAGAAGCACTACCGGCTTCCACAGACCGGTGAGCCCAATGCCAAGGTTCTCAAGAAGCTCAAGGAAATCGGAGCACTCTGAACCATCGGGAAGTAAGCATCGTTTTCTCGCCCTCTCGTTTGCATCTCGCCGGTCCGGCGTGTATCAGCCTCGAATGCGGCTCAAATCCCACATCTTCGTCTCCTCGCTCTTGCGCCATGCTTTTGCACGGGGCGGCTACGCGGCCGTGTTGCGGAAGGGGGCGGAAGAGGCTGGCGCCATCTTCATCCGCCAGCGCACGCGGGTTGGAACCGAGACGCTTTATGCGCCGGCGCCGCAGAACTTCTTCGAGGAGGAAGGCGACACGACGCGCAAGTTCGAGGTGCGGCTGCGGGACGTGGAGGCGGGGATCATCGACCGCGCACTTTCGTCGGAAATCCGCTTCGATCCGGACTGCTGGATCATCGAGATCGAACTCGACGATTGCACCGGGCTGCTCAATCTCGTGGACGATACCGCCAATCCTCTCCGCTGACCCGCGGCGCGGAGCCGTGCCTATCAGCATCCGCTGCTAACGCCGGCCAACACCCCGCTGCGGCTGGGCTATATTGCCGTGACCTGCCGCGGGGCGGGTCTCCTGCCGGCGTGGGTCGGAGGTCCGATTTTCCGCGAACTGGCCCTCGTGACGGGGCGGTCTCGCTCCCTTGCCATCGGCGCGAAGCCAAGCCTCCACGCGTTCGATACTCGCGCCTTGATCGATGTCTCTGATCAGGTTCTCGACGCGGCTCCCGCCGCCGAGCCTCTCGGAAAGATGCGGGTAGAGGGCGACGAGTAGGCTGGCCATCTCGTCGGCGGGGAAGGCGAGGGCGGAAAGCGTCGCGGCGAGCTGCTGGCCGGAGACGTCGAGCAGGATGCGCTCGGCGAGCCCGCGGCTTGCCCCGAGGGCGTCGGCCAAGGCAGCGGCGAACAGAGCCGTTTCCCCGCTGCGCGCAAATCGCATGAGCAGCGCGCAATGAAGCTCGTCGACGGGCTGGACCTGCGCAGCGTCGTTGCGTTCCCTCTTTCCGGCGCGTGCCAACGCCTTGATTTCTTCGCGCAGCTTTTCTTCGCGGTCCGCCGCAGTTGCCGGAGCCGGCATCGGCGGTGGCGCGGATCGATCGATTTCATCGTTGGAGCGATTGGCGGAAGGCGCGGACTGGTGATGTTCGACCAAGGCGTCTACGATCGAGGGAGAGAGATCCTCCCTGCGCGCGATCGCGCCGGCATGCGCCGGCCCTTGCTGGCGTATGATAGAAACGAGCACGCGATCGGAGATTGCCTTCGAGCGGGTGAGGAAGATCGCCGCGATAGAGATCGGCATGCTGCCTATTAGAAGGGCTACAGCTTCCGGCACTTGGGGGCATTGCGAAAGAGCCGCCGCCGCCTGGCGACGGGCTTCGTTGCTGGAGCCGAGGAAGAGCGGCTCGAACAGTTCGGCGAACTGCTTCATGTCGGACTTGCTCGGGATGCGAAGGCTCTCGAAGCCGGTGACGGTCGCCATCAGCACGACGTCCTTCAACCGGCCCGTCTGCGGCCGTTCCAACTCACGAAACCGGTTCGTCACGACATGTCCTAGTACGAAAAGCATGACGCCATTGCCGATGGCTCGGAACGGCACACGTCCTTAAAAGTAGATTGAAAACGTTAGCGTAGCATTAACTATGGACGTTGGGGCTTTATTCAGGCTTGCGTCATTCTCATGACGGGCAAGAAGGGCTCGGCGCGAGGACGCCCGCTCAGCCATAAAAAGTCCACAAGCGCTTCCAATTGATTTCGCTGACGGTGAAGGACGATTCGCCTTCGCCGAAGAAGAGGCCGGTGCGGCCGTCCCATGGGAGATTTGATCTGTGAAGAAAATGTCGTTGCAGCTGGCGGCGGTAGGCGCCCTCCTTGCGATGCCCGCGCTTGCCTCGGCTGCTGAAGGCTTCGCCACTGCCAACGTCAATATGCGATCGGGCCCAAGCACCCGCTACCCGGCCGTGACCGTCATCCCCGCGGGAGAAGCTGTGGAAATCCACGGCTGCCTCGCTGACCGCCCCTGGTGCGACGTATCCTTTTACGGCGGTCGCGGCTGGGTTGCAGGACGATACGTGCAGGCCGTCTATCGCAGCAACCGGGTCTATGTGGAACCGGAATATTATCGCCCGCTGGGTATCCCGACGGTCGCTTTCGAGTTCGATCGTTATTGGGATCGTTACTACCGCGGACGCGACTTCTATCGTGATCGCGACCGCTGGCGAGGCGACACCGATTGGGTCGAGGAGCGCCGTGAACGCGACTGGGAGCGCCGGCGCGAGGATCAGCGGAGAGAGTGGGAGAGCGCCCGCGAGCGAGAGCGGCGCGAGTGGGAGCGTCGCCGCGACGATGATCGGTGGCGGCGACGAGTCGACGAAGACGATCTCAGCGAATGGGACGAGCCGCGCGCCGAGCGCCGTTACGCTCCGAGAAATGACACGGAATGTGCCCTTGGCGACTTCCGGTGTGAAGACGACTAGAGCAGGAGGCGAAAACGCGGGCGGTTTTCCGCCAACGTTTCCGCCTTGACCATTCGGAAGAAAACAACTGACTTCTGCCCTGGTGCAACCCAGACGCATCGTGACTTGATGTGGTTGGCGCGCCGCTCCTTTTCCTCGACGATTGCGTCGTTCTCACCGGAACCAAATCCGATTTCGATGCGTTTGAAACCGCGCAACGGAGGGAGCGAAAACATGGTAGAAAAGAAATTGGCGACGGTTGACGTCGAAGCGGAGACCGAAAAACGGCCACCACCGACCCAAGCCGAACTGGAGATGCAGATTGCCGATCTCAGAGCCGAGATCAGCCGACTGACGGAAACGGTCACGGCCATCGGCACCGGTGCCAAGGCGGTCGTGCAGGGGGAGGCGGAACTGATGACCGAGCGCGTGCGAGAGCGCGTTCGCGAAGATCCGATCTCGACACTGCTGACGGTCGCCGGAGTGTCTTTCCTCTTCGGGTTGCTTGCGAGACGCTAGAGCGGATCGATCCGACCAAAATCACCATGATACGGGAGTGAACCGCACGAGACGCGCTCTTGCGCAACGTGGATTTGCAGGAGGTTAATGTGCCGCGGCCCGGATTAAGAAAGGGTTAACCAGGCTGTGGCTCAATCGGGGCGAGCGGGCTATTATCGGCTTCGCATCTCGTGACCGAAACGAACGACATCCGGGAAACCGGAAGAAGGAGTGAGTGAGAAAGGCGCGTCTGTCCGGACGGTGGCCCGGGAAATGCGTCAGCCCGCAAGCGGGCAGGGTGAAATCTGTACGGTAGTTCATCCGTCTCATGGAATTATGGAGACGAGCATGGCAGACGTAATCAGAATGCAGGACCGCAAGCCCAAACGACCGCGAAGGCGCCCCGTCACGACGGGCGGCGCTAAAGTGTTGTTCTTCACCGGTATTCGTTACGAACGCCTCGATGGCCGCGGGCCACAGCCCACCGCTCCGACGGATAGGCAGGTCAAGAAGCAGTAACCGCTGCACGGCCGGAGGTTGGCCCGCCGGGCTGTACCGGCGTTACCGCCGGACGCGCCATTCCGCCGGCGTGGTCCCAACACCTCCCTCCTTCCCCGCCATCATCTCTGAAAAGGCTCGCATCGCGAATCGGCGAGAAAGTTGCGGACCTGTGCGTCGAAGCTGTCGAGGGGCGCCAGTGCGCGAAGAACCGCATAGCCTTCCTCGTCCTTCATTTCGATCATGATTGATTGTGCCAGCGCCTCCGGCGGCGATTTGCGCAGCTCGACGAGCTGGATCGGCGTGGCGACAACGAGATCGAGATTGCCGTTCACGGCCGTCTGGTCGTTCATGCTGAAGACTTCGTTCGAGCCGCTGTCGAAGATCGAAAGCGACCAGAACGGTACGGCGCCGCGGGCAACGAGTCGGACTGGCGCTTCCCCCAGCGAGAAGCTGCAGGCGGCGGTGCGCAGAAAGGGATCCTTGTTGTCGAGCCCCGTCGGGCCCGGTTCCGTCGTCAAGAGGAAGAAGCTGTCCATTTCCAGCAGGCCGAGCACCCGTGTATAGGCGTCCCGACCCGTAAACTGCGGCAGTGCGAGCACGATGATGATGTGCAGAAGCGCGGCGCCGGCCAGGCCGACGAGAATGGCGAATAGGACGCTACGCATCTCCGCACCCGGTCTTGACGATCTTCGGCATGGCAAGGTCGATCAGTCCGGAAGAGCCGGCGGTCGGCGTGTCGAGCAGCGTTAGTACGAGCTGGAAGTTGCCCATGTGACGGATGGCGAGCCAGTTGCCGGGCTGGGCGGCAGGGGAGGCGTGAATGACGAAGCGACTGTCTGCGCCACGAAGCACCGTCCAGGAATTGATCGCCGATGGCACCTCCGGGCCCGGCCGCAGCGTGGCCCCATCGGAGGTCGTCGCGTAAAGGGTCCAGAAGCGTGCCGGCGGCGTGATGCCGGAGATATCGTAGGAACAGGCGGCCGAGAGGCGCGCGCCACTGTCGTCCGTTGCGGCCGTGAACATCAGCCCCTCGGCGCCGCCGTAAAGCAATTCGCCGGCGCGGGCGCGGTGCGCTTTGGCATAGGGGTCGGCCGTGACGGTCTGCGCCTCGGGGAAGGCGACCCACGGACCGATCGCGATCGACCCGAAGCCGACGGTCGCTTTCAGAGCCCATAGGGCCGAAGCAATGCCGCCGGCGAACGCGACTATGAGGGCAAGGGCGACGAGGAGGGGAACTCGGAACAAGAGGCGGCTCTATCGAATGAGGTGTCGTTTACCCTGCTGGCGCTCGGGCGGCGTCACTTGGTTCGGGGCTCAGAGAACGGATTTCCGGCTGTGAAGTCAATTGTTTGTCGTGTTTGTCCTGGAGCGAGCCGCCGTATCCTCGTCCGGCGCTTCGAGCACGGCCACCTTGCCGCCGGTCTTTTCGCGCGCCTTCAGCGGCGGGACGTTCTCGAACGTGTCTTCGATCTTTTTCAACAGCCGAGTGACCTCGGCGGACAGCGATCGCGGACGCACGAGCGGCGGCAGGGCGTTCTCGTCCGGCTTGGCCGCGACTGCCGGCTGCTCTTTCGATTTCTCGGGAGGCGGGATTTCGATGCCGGGAATCGGACGGTGTTCGATGCCTTGCTCGGCATAGTCCATCAGCCGCTTGAAGGTCATGGCAGGCAGGGAGCCGCCGGTCATCTCGTCGGTGGAGGTGTAGTCGTCGTTGCCGAACCAGACAGCCGTCGTGTAGTCGCCCGTGAAGCCGACGAACCAAGCGTCGCGATAGGCTTGTGTCGTCCCCGTCTTGCCGCCCGTGATGAGGCCATTGTCGAGGGCTGCGCGCCGCGCGGTGCCGATAACGGGGATCTGCGTCAGGATGCGGTTCATCGAGGCGACGGCCTGCTCGCTCAACACCCGCTGTGCCGGCGGCGCGTCGCGAGCAAAGTCGTAGAGGATGTCGCCGTCGTAGTTGAGAATCTGGCTCATGCCGTGGCGTCGCGACTGGAAACCGCCCGCGGGGAAGACCGCGTAGGCCGTCGCCTGATCGAGCACAGTGACTTCCGAAGTGCCGAGCGGCATGGTCTTGTCCGTGCGGATTGGCGTCTCGACACCCATCCGTTTAGCCGTTTGCGCGATGACGTCGGTGCCGAGCTTGTCCTTGGCGAGGCGGACGGGAATCGTGTTGATCGATCTCGCGAGCGCGTTCATGAGCGTCACCCGGCCCGAATAGCTGCGGCCATAGTTCTGCGGCGACCAGCCGCGCCAGGTGATCGGCGCGTCGACGACGACCGTCTCGGGTGTCATGCCTTTTTCCATTGCGGCAGCGTAGGTATAGACCTTGAAGGACGAGCCCGGCTGGCGGAGCGCGCGGGTGGCGCGGTTGAACTGGCTCTCGCCATAGTCGCGGCCGCCGACCATGGCGCGCACGGCGCCGCCGTTCTCGATCATGACGAGCGCGCCCTGCTTCACCTTGTAGCTTTCGCCATATTGCCTGAGGCCCGACTCGACCGCTTCTTCGGCCGCCTGCTGCAGTCCCATGTCGATCGTCGTGCGTACGATCAGCGAATGCTGGGCGAAGGGGGCAGCAATGCGCTGGACCTCTTCGAAGGCCCAGTCGAGGAAGAAGTCCGGCGCCTTCACCTGGGCGCGGTCAATGACGGTCGCCGGGTTGAGGCGGGCGGCGATCACCTGGCCCTCGGTCATCAGCCCGCCCTGGACCATGTTGGTCAGCACTTCGTTGGCCCGGGCGCGCGCCGCCGGCAGGTTGACGTGCGGGGCATAGCGCGCCGGGGCCTTGAAGAGACCGGCCAGCATGGCGGACTCGGCAAGATTGATATCCGTGATCGCCTTGCCGAAGTAGAACTGCGCGGCTGCCGCCGCCCCGAAGGTGCCACCGCCCATATAGGCGCGGTCGAGGTAGAGGCGGAGGATTTCCTTCTTGGAGAGATTGGATTCGAGCCAGACGGCGAGGAAGGCTTCCTTGATCTTGCGCTCGATCGTCCGCTCGTTGGTGAGGAACAAGTTCTTCGCAAGCTGCTGCGTCAGCGTCGAGCCGCCTTGGACCACATTGCCGGCACGGGCGTTCTCGGTCATCGCGCGCGCGAGGCCGAGAAAGTCTATACCCCAGTGGTCGAAGAACCGCCGATCCTCGGTCGCAAGAACCGCCTTGATGAGATGATCCGGCAGTTCGTCGATCGGGACCGAATCCTCGTGGATGATGCCGCGGTGGCCGATCTCGTTGCCGTAGCGGTCGAGGAAGGTGACGGCGAAGTCGCTCTGTGCGCGCCAGTTGCCCTTGGTCTCCTCGAAGGCCGGCAAGGCCAAGGCGAGCATCAGCACCGAGCCGGCGGTGCCCCAGGTCATGCCCTCGCCGAGTACTTCGAAAAGCGCCCTCTTCCAGCCGCGCACGCGAAAGCGGCGGAAGAAGATGGTCGTATCCTCCCACCATTCGGCAAGCCGGAACCCGGCGTTCCACACCGTCGAATCGATCCATGAATCGATCCGAAGAAAGATGTGTCGCCTCTTCGGCCGGTTGTCCTCTTTCTTCGGTTCCTGCACGGCTTTCACGTCCCAGAAGGTTCCTTGCACCACCACAATATTTGCACGGCGCGAAAATCCAATCTACTTGCATATCGCGCTATCGGCCTTAAAAAACCGGCAATTTTCTGCGAAATTTCCATGTTGGCGTGGAACTGACGAAAGTGTGACGTAATGGGCGAAATGCCTTTCTGGAAGACGAAGAGTCTCGAAGAGATGACGACGGCCGAGTGGGAGAGTATCTGCGACGGCTGCGGCCTCTGTTGTCTCAACAAACTCGAGGATTGGGATAGCGGCGAGATCGCCTGGACCTCGATCCGCTGCACGCTGCTGGACGGCAAAAGCTGTCGCTGCAAGGACTATGACAATCGCCGGGCGACGGTGCCGGATTGCATTCAACTGACGCCGGAGGTGGTGCACGAGATCACTTGGCTGCCGCCGACCTGTGGCTACCGCCTCCTTGCCGAGGGCAGGGACCTCTATTGGTGGCATCCGCTCGTCTCCGGCGACCCGGAGACCGTGCATGCGGCGGGCATATCCGTGCGCGGACGCACCGTCGCCGAAGACGGCATCGATATCGAAGACTATGAGGACTATCTGGTGACTTGGCCGCTGGAGGTTGGCAGGGAGCCGGCGGAGTAACGTTCGCGGGCGGGGACGTCCGTCAATGACGGCCGTTCTTCTTGACGAGGCTCTTGGGGGCGACGTTGCGCCAGGCGGTTTCCATGGACTGACGAACCAGTTCCTCATCAACGCCGACGAAATAGAGAGAGGTCCAGCCGCGTGCGCCCCAGCCGCCGGGAACGGCGGCACAGGCGCCAGGCTCCATCTCGAGAAGCATGCGCTGCTGGTCGGGCGTGAACTTGAACACCGCCCGGCCGGCCTCGGGTAGGGTCATGAAGATGCGGTTGCCCACACGGAAGTCCCGCGTTCCGAAATGGGCATTCTCCTGAGTCCCGGGGAGGCTCAGCGCCAGCTTTTCGATCTCTTCGCTTAGCATCGGAAGAGAGTAGCACGGAATTGCCGATTGGCAAAAAGCCTTGCGGCCGCCGCGGTGGCGCGGCCCGCAAGGCTTGCGTCCTACAGCGCCGCGCGTCCTGTCAGAGACGCAGGTCGTCATAGTACTTTGAATTGCTGCACGTCTTATCCTTAAATCGGCAGGATTTAAGGAAAGATGCAGTGGGGATGAGCGCCCTGACGGGTGCTCGTGAATGGAGAGTTATTCTGCAGGCGGAACGGGCTTTTGGGCAGCTTCGCCAGCCGTGCGCATTTCGCGCCACTCGTTCTCGAAACGATCGAGCAGCGACTGCGGAACCCTGGATTGCGGCGATACGGGCGGCTTGTTCGCGAGTGTCTGCATCCGGTCCTCCTAAGCAAGACGTTGAACGCGCAGGACCTTTTCACATCACAAAGGCTTTGTAAATCAGTGGTTTAAATCATTTAAACGATTGAAGAATATTTTAATCGATTAATTTTCTGCCATCCACAGCGTACATCGGAGCAGTCGGGGCCTCATGTCCGGAACGTCTTTCCAACCTCGATCGCAGAGCAAGTATCTTCGCTTGCGGCCAGAACCGCATTCGTCACTCAAGCGCCCGATTCGATTTTCTGAAGCAGCGGATTCGAGCTTTGAAAACGCGCGGCTAAGCGACTCGAAGGATTCGCGAAATTCGCAGGTTGCTGAAACTGGGACATTGTCCTTTTAAGGTCGAACGAGCCGCCGACTCGGCCTCGAGCTTGCTGCAGCGGGGGCGAATCCGTCGTCCAGTCATGTGAAGCTTCCTCCTTCACACCGCCTGCAATCTCTGGTCGCTTTCGCCGAAATGGAGGACAATCGATTCACCGCGGCCCACGCGGTTGTGCGGGCCGACATTCATTTGCCATTCAGCCTGTATCGGTTAATGATTTTGCCATAGTGCTTCCCAAGTCGAAAGTGCGTTCATGTCTTCACCATTGACCATAGCCGCGCTCGCCGCAGGCCTCGCGGGCTTCTCTCCGCCCGCCCTCAACGTGCCTCCGGTTGTCATCCGTGCGGCTGGTGACTGCAGCGCTGCCGCCGCCCAGGTCGTGGCGGAAACGGGCGGCGAGTTGCTTTCCGCCCGGCCGACGGGCGATGGTCAGTGCGTTATAACCGTGCTAATCCCGGGGAATGGCGGCCGGCCGAAAAAGGTGACGGTGAAGGTGCCGATGTAGGCCGCTCAATGTGGCCCATCAGCGAAGGGACGTAAACGAGAGATGCGCATTCTCATAGTCGAGGACGACGCCAATCTGAACAGGCAATTGGCCGAGGCGTTGAAGGAAGCCGGTTACGTCGTCGATCAGGCCTTCGACGGCGAGGAAGGTCATTACCTCGGCGACGCGGAGCCTTACGACGCGGTGGTGCTCGATATCGGTCTTCCCGAAATGGACGGGATTACCGTGCTCGAGAAGTGGCGTGCCGACGGCAAGACCATGCCGGTCCTGATCCTGACGGCACGCGACCGCTGGAGCGACAAGGTGGCAGGCATCGACGCCGGTGCCGATGACTATGTGGCCAAGCCCTTCCATGTCGAGGAGGTGCTGGCCCGTATCCGGGCGCTGATCCGTCGCGCGGCGGGGCATGCAAGCTCGGAGATCGTCTGCGGACCGGTGCGGCTCGATACCAAGGGCTCCAAGGCTACCGTCGGTGGCGTAGCGCTGAAGCTCACCTCGCACGAATTCCGCCTGCTCTCCTATCTGATGCACCACATGGGGCAGGTGGTTTCGCGCACGGAACTGGTTGAACACATGTATGATCAGGACTTCGATCGCGATTCCAACACGATCGAGGTTTTCATCGGCCGGCTCCGCAAGAAAATCGGCAACGACCTAATCGAAACGGTGCGCGGCCTCGGATATCGGATGCAAGCACCCGGCAATGGCCATTAGATCCCTCACGGCACGCGTTCTGGCGGTTTCGACCGTTTGGGCCGTCGTTGCCCTCGTCGTGATAGGGGTGGTCATCTCGGCCCTTTACCGGCAAGGGTCGGAACGCGGCTTCCAGGATTTGCTGCGAGCGCAGCTCTATAACGTCATCAACTCGATCTCGGTCGACGAAAAGGGAGCCCTGTCGGGCAGTCCCCAACTCGGGGACCTGCGTTTTTCCCAGCCGCAGACCGGCTGGTACTGGATCGTCGAGCCCATCGGCGAATTCGATACGCCTCCGCTGATATCGACCTCGCTCGGTACCTCGAAACTGCCGATAACCAGCGTCGAGGAGGTGCCGTTCGATATCCGCTATGAGCGCTTCTACACCACCAAGGACCCGTTCGGGAACGAGGTCGAGGTAGCCGAAACCGAGGTCGTCCTCGACATCCAGGGCCATGCCGCCCGCTTCCGTGTCGCCGGCAATCGCGACGTGCTGGAGGCGGACATCGATCGCTTCACCCGCAATCTGACGATCGCGCTTTCGATCTTCGGCCTCGGCGGGCTCGGCGTGAACGCACTGACCATTCTGTTCGGCCTGAAGCCGCTCGATCAGGTGCGCCGGTCGCTCGAAAAGATCCGCGCCGGCGAGAGCGAGCGGCTGGACGGGGCGTTTCCGCGCGAGATACAGCCGCTTGCCAACGAGGTGAATGCGCTGATCGACAGCAATCGTCGCATCGTCGAACGCGCGCGCATGCAGGTCGGCAATCTCGCCCATTCCCTGAAGACGCCGATCGCGGTGCTGCTCAACGAGGCACGCGTCCTCGAAGTGCCGCATGGCGAACTGATCAGGGCGCAGGCGGACGCCATGCAGACGCAGGTGCAGTCCTATCTCAGCCGTGCCAGGATTGCGGCGCAGCGAGGATCGGTGCTGGCGAGGACCGAGGCTCAGCCGGCGCTCGAAAGGATCGTCCGGGTGATGCGGCGGCTCAATCCGGAAAAGCAGTTCAGCCTGTCGGTCGAGCCGCCGGGGCTGGTGCTCGCGATGGAGCAGCAGGATGTCGAAGAGACGGTCGGCAACCTGCTCGAAAATGCCGCGCGCTACGCGCATGATCAGGTGTGGCTCAATGTCGAGCCGGCTCCGGAAGGCGCCCGCGGCAAGGAGCCTGGCCGCCAATGGATCGTGCTCCAGATCGACGACGACGGGCCCGGGCTCGAGCCCGACCAGATTGCGCTGGCGATGAAGCGTGGCAAGCGGCTCGACGAGAGCAAGCCCGGCACCGGGCTCGGGCTCTCGATCGTAAGTGAGATCGTCGGGGAATATCAGGGCACGGTGGAACTTAGCCGGCGCGACGAGGGCGGGCTGCGGGCCAAGCTGGTTCTGCCGGCTGCTGTCTGACACGGAGGCGGCAAAACCCGCAAAGTGGGATCATCGTGATCCGGCGGTCACACCCGGAGCCGAAAATGCCGCCGCCGGTTAGCGGCGGTTGCCTCGACGGGCGGAGGGTGCAAAAAGGAAATCGAGAGGCGTTGCGAGCTGACGGGGTATCCCGAAGGCGCTTGCGGCACCGGCCAATAAGGATTGAGTAGTCGCGTATCATGAGGAATTACGCAGAGATGGCGCGGGCCTTCGCATCAGGCGGAAGGGTCGCGGTGGTGGCTTCGACCGTGGTGCTTGCCGGCTGCGGCACAACCTCAACCGGCCAGCGCGGCGTGGCGATCGCCGGTCTTGGTGCGAGCTCGACGCGCGGCGTGTCGTCGGCAGCCTATATCGAGGCGTTGCAGGGCGGCATCATTGCGCGCCTCGGGGGTGTTGATCTCAGCAAATCGGATCGGCAACGGGCTCTCGAGGCGGAGTATCGCGCGCTCGAGGCGGCGCCGGGCGGCCAGCCGGTCGCTTGGGAAGGGCGCAATCTCAGCGGCTCCGTTGTGGCGGCCGCCCCCTATCAGGTCGGGTCGCAGAACTGCCGTCAATACAGCCATACTGTGACAGTGAAGGGCCAGACGACAACCGCGCGCGGCACGGCCTGCCGCAACAGCGATGGAAGCTGGACGCCGCTGACATGAACCGCCTACAGCGCGGCGCGTCTTATCAGGCGCGCAAAAGTCGCTGTAGCACTTTGAATCGCTGCATGTTTCCTTAAATTGTATCCGATTTAAGGAAATATGCAGTAGCCGGCGGCGGTCATCGGTGACGGACGGTGCAACGCCTTGAAAGCAGGCTGATTTCGCCTCGATCCGGCGACAATGCCGGCGGGGTCTTGCGGCGAAACGCCTCAAATATGCGTCATTGCCTGTTTTCGAGTTGGAATGACCTGGACCTCATAGTATTCCCGATCCATGTTGTTCTGGATCCTCGTCGCCATCCTTACGGCGGCTGTCGCAGCCGTGCTCATCCTGCCGCTCATGCGCGCAGCAGCGCCGCTCCCGTCTCGCCATAGCCACGACATCGAAGTCTATCGCGATCAGCTTGACGAGCTGAACCGGGACCGCGAGGCCGGGCTGATCGGCAGCGAGGAGGCGGAGCTCGCCAGGGCCGAGATCGCCCGCCGGCTGCTTTCCGCCAGTGCCGCCGATACGACCGCCGCCGAGGAACCGCCGAAGCGGCTTCTTTCGAGCCGGCTCGCACAGGCCTTCATCCTCCTCTGTCTTCCCGCCGTCGGGCTCCTCCTCTATCTGACGACAGGCAGTCCCGGCGTGCCGGCCCAGCCCCTGGCGGCAAGGCTTGCCAATCCCGGCGACGACATCAGTATCCTGATCGCAAAGGCTGAAAACCACCTCGCTCTCAATCCGGACGATGGCGCCGGATGGGATCTCCTGGCGCCGATCTATATGCGCAATGGCCGGGTCGCCGATGCCGTCGCCGCCTATGACCGCGCGATACGCCTGTTGGGGCCGACCGCGCCGAGATTGGGCGGTTACGCCGAGGCCCTGGTGGTGCAGTCCGGCGGTCTGGTGACGGCGGAGGCCCAGAGCGCGCTGCAAAAGGCGCTGGCACTCGACGCCAACGACCCGCGTTCGGAGTTCTACCTGGCGCTCGGCCTGAGGCAGGAGGGCAAAAACGCGGAAGCGCTCGCGGCATTCCGCAAGCTCGCCGGCAGCTCGCCTGCCGATGCGCCGTGGCTGCCGCTGGTGAATCAGCATATCGCCGAACTCGGCGCCGCTGAGCCGAATACCGCTGCCGCCCCGCCGGCAAATCCGACATCAGAGGATATCGCCGCCGCCGAGGAGTTGGACTCGGGCGATCGCCAGGCGATGATCCGCGGCATGGTCGACGGTCTGGCGAGCAGGCTGAAGGAAGACCCCGACAACTTCGAAGGCTGGATGCGCCTCATCCGCTCCTATGTTGTGCTCGATCAACGAGACAAGGCGAGAGATGCCCTACGGGAGGGTTTGAACGCCTTTCCGGCAAGTGGCGAGCAGGGCAAGCAATTGCTGGCGTTGGGCCGTGAGCTCGGAATCGACGCGAGCGGAGAAGTAAAATGACGCGTAAGCAGAAGCGGTTGACGATCATCGGCGGCGGCGTCGCATTTCTGATGGCGGCCGTGTTGCTGGTGATGTTCGCCTTCAGCCAGGCCGTTGCCTATTTCTACGTTCCGGGCGACCTGGCGAAGGCCGGTGTCGCGCCCGGAACGCGCATCCGCCTCGGCGGCCTGGTCGAAGCCGGTTCCGTCAAGCGGGGCGAGGGGAAGACCGTCACCTTCAGCGTGACGGATACTCTGGCGACAGTGCCTGTGACCTATACCGGCATCCTGCCCGATCTGTTCCGCGAGGGCCAAGGCGTGGTCGCTGAGGGGGCGTTCGTTGCCGGCAGCCCGGTTTTCGTTGCGGACACGGTCCTCGCGAAGCATGACGAGACCTATATGCCCAAGGACGTCGCGGACCGTTTGGAGGCGCAGGGCGTCACGCTTGGCGGGAAGGAAAACATCCGATGATCATCGAACTCGGACACTATGCACTGGTGCTGGCGCTCGCGACCGCGCTCATCCAGGCATGGCTTCCGATCCTGGGGGCAAGGCGCGGCGATCGCGCCCTGATGGAGCTGGGGACAAGCGCGGCGCTTGCCTCGTTCCTGCTCGTCGCCTTCTCCTTCGCCGTGCTCGCTTTCGCCTACGTCACCTCCGACTTTTCGGTCAAGAATGTCTGGGAGAACTCGCATTCCCTTAAGCCGCTGATTTACAAGATCACCGGCGTGTGGGGGAACCATGAGGGGTCGATGCTCCTCTGGCTGCTGATCCTCGTCTTCTTTTCCGCCCTTGTTGCGCTTTTCGGCCGGAGCCTGCCCGAGACCTTGAAAGCCACCGTGCTTGCGGTGCAAGCCTGGATCGCGGCCGCCTTCGCCCTCTTCGTCCTGCTGACCTCCAACCCCTTTGCGCGGCTGATGCCGGCGCCGGGCGAGGGCAAGGACTTGAACCCTGTCCTCCAGGACATCGGCCTCGCCATCCATCCGCCCTTGCTCTATCTCGGCTATGTCGGCTTCTCCGTCTGTTTCTCCTTTGCTGTTGCCGCGCTGATCGAGGGCCGGATCGACGCCGCCTGGGCAAGATGGGTGAGACCGTGGACACTTGCTGCCTGGATATTCCTGACCGCAGGCATCGCCATGGGCTCCTATTGGGCCTATTACGAGCTCGGCTGGGGCGGCTGGTGGTTCTGGGATCCGGTCGAGAACGCCTCGTTCATGCCCTGGCTTGCCGGCACGGCACTTCTGCATTCGGCGCTGGTGATGGAAAAGCGTGAGGCGCTGAAGATCTGGACCGTGCTGCTCGCGCTCATGACGTTCTCGCTGTCGCTGCTCGGCACGTTCCTGGTGCGCTCGGGCGTGCTGACGTCGGTACATGCCTTCGCCACCGATCCGACCCGCGGCATCTTCATTCTGGCGATTCTCGTCCTGTTCATCGGCGGGGCGTTTTCGCTCTTTGCCATCCGTGCCTCGCATCTGAAGGCGGGCGGCATATTCGCGCCGATCTCGCGCGAGGGCGCGCTCGTCTTGAACAACCTGATCCTGACGACGGCGACAGCGACCGTGCTCACCGGCACGCTCTATCCGCTGGTGCTCGAGGCCCTCACCGGCGACAAGATCTCCGTCGGCGCGCCGTTCTTCAACATGACTTTCGGCCTGCTCATGCTGCCGCTCCTCGCCGCCGTTCCCTTCGGTCCGTTGCTCGCCTGGAAGCGCGGCGATCTGGCCGGGGCGTCGCAGCGGCTGTTTGCGGCCGCCGCCCTCGGTCTGCTGGTCGCAGGAAGCTGTTACTATGCCGCGAACGGCGGCCCCGTTTTGGCTCCGTTCGGCATTGGGCTCGGTGTCTATCTGATCTTCGGGGCGGTAACCGACCTCGTCCTTCGCTCCGGCCTCGGCAAGGTAGCGTTCGGCGTCGCCTGGAAGCGGCTTTCAGGTCTGCCGCGTTCGGCTTTCGGCACAGCGCTTGCCCATATCGGCGTCGGCATCACGCTCATCGGCATCGTGACAGTAACAGCCTTCGAGACGGAGACGGTCATTGAAATGAAGCCCGGGGCGACCGTCGATGCGGGCCGCTATAGTCTGCGCTTCGACGGCATGCGCCAGGGGCGTGGGCCGAACTACACCGAGGAAACGGGCCATTTCACCGTCAGCCGCGGCGGCGTCACCGTGACCGAAATCTCGTCCTCGAAGCGGCTCTACCCGGCGCGTCGGATGCCGACGACGGAGGCCGGAATCCGGACCTTCGGCCTCAGCCAGCTCTATGTCTCTCTGGGTGACGCAACGAACGGCGGCGGCATCGTCGTACGCATCTGGTGGAAGCCTTTGATCCTCTGCATCTGGGGCGGCGCGCTCGTGATGATGGCCGGCGGCATCGTTTCCCTGAGCGATCGCCGCTTGCGCGTGGGAGCGCCATCGCGCGCCAGGAAATCGGCACGGTTTGCCGTGGGAGCGGCCGAATGATCCGGGTGGTTCTCGCAGTTTTCCTCTGCATTGCCTCGGCCATGCCCGCCTTCGCGGTCAATCCGGACGAGGTGCTCGCCGATCCGGCGCTCGAGGCGCGGGCCCGGGCGATCTCCGCTGAGCTTCGCTGCATGGTCTGTCAGAACCAGTCGATCGACGATTCTAATGCCGACCTCGCCAGAGATCTACGGGTACTGGTGCGCGAGCGGCTGATGAATGGCGACACAGACGAGGCCGTGATCGCCTACGTCGTTTCACGCTACGGCGAATTCGTTCTCCTGAAGCCCCGTTTTGAAATCAAGACGATGGTTCTCTGGGGTATGCCGGTCATCCTACTGATAATCGGCGCCGCCACGCTCATAATCGCCGCGCGGCGCCGCGGTGCACCACTGGCTGGCGCACCGCTTTCCGACGAGGAAAAGGAAAAGCTGGACAAGCTACTGCGGTCGTAGGCCACGTCGGAAACGGGACACGCAGTGGGCGCCGGGCGACGGCAAAGCGCGCGTGCCGCGGTTTTGCCGAACATTACGAAAAATTCATCCACCAGACAGAACTCAGTAATGTCCGCTTCGTTACACCTAGCGTCATCGGCTGTTCCTCTGCAGCTCCACGCGTCCTTTCGGATGCACAACGGTAGCTGTAGCACTTGGAATTGCTGCATGCTTCCGTCCTCAAATCGGCTCTCGCCAATTTGAGGGAACATGCAGTGGTCAGCCAGGCGAGCAGTTCCGGCGGCCAGCCGCGGGAAGCTGGCTCGTGGGAAAGGTTTCGAAGCCGCTTGCCATCCGGCGGCCAGCTTCAAGAACGAGAGAAGGCAAAAACGAATGTCTACGAATAGAACTCTGCGTCCCTCCCTGAAAACGGTCCTGAAGACCTCGACGGTCGCAGGGCTTGCGGCCGTCCTGCTGACGACCGGTCTACCGGCTCAGATCACGCAATCCTTTGCCGAGGCCGTCAACGTGCAGGCTCCGGCCGTTCCGAGCTTCGCGAATGTGGTCGATGCGGTCTCTCCGGCCGTCGTCTCCGTCCGGGTCCAGTCGCGCGAGCGGGCGACCGATGAAAGCAATTTCACTTTCGACTTCGGCGGCCGTGGTTTTGAAGACTTGCCCGACGACCACCCGCTGAAGCGCTTCTTCCGCGAATTCGGCGGCCCCGGCCCGGGTGACGGCGACCGCGCCGAACGCTGGCGTGATCGCCGTGGTCCGCAAGGAGAAGGGCGCCTGCGTCCGCGGGCCCAGGGATCCGGCTTCTTCATCACCGAGGACGGATACATCGTGACCAATAATCACGTCGTCTCCGATGGCTCGGCCTTCACAGTCATTCTGAATGACGGAACGGAACTCGATGCCAAGCTCGTCGGTAAGGACAACCGGACCGACCTTGCCGTGCTAAAGGTCGATTCAAACCGGAAGTTCACCTATGTCACCTTTGCGGACGATAGCAAGGTTCGCGTAGGCGACTGGGTGGTCGCCGTCGGCAACCCCTTCGGTCTCGGCGGTACGGTCACTGCCGGCATCGTCTCGGCGCGCGGCCGCGATATCGGCTCCGGCCCCTATGACGATTACCTGCAGGTGGATGCGGCGGTGAACCGTGGCAATTCCGGCGGCCCGACGTTCAATCTTTCCGGCGAGGTCGTCGGCATCAACACGGCGATTTTCTCGCCGTCGGGCGGCAATGTCGGCATTGCCTTCGCCATCTCGTCCTCCGTTGCAAAGGACGTCGTCGATGACCTCATCAAGGACGGCAAGGTCTCGCGCGGCTGGTTGGGCGTGCAGATCCAGCCGGTAACCAAGGACATCGCCGAGTCCCTCGGTCTTTCGGAAGCGAGCGGCGCGCTCGTGGTCGAGCCGCAGGCAGGTTCGCCTGGCGAGAAGGCCGGCATCAAGAAGGGCGACATCGTGACGGCGCTCAACGGCGAGCCGGTGAAGGATCCGCGCGATCTCGCCCGCCGTGTCGCGGCCCTTCGTCCCGGCTCTTCCGCCGAAATCACGCTGTGGCGCGGCGGCAAGTCGGAGACCGTCAAGTTCGAGATCGGCACGCTGCCGAGCGAGACCAGCGACGCTGCGCCGGCCACCCCTGACGAACAGCCCGAGCAGGGCCAGGCGGGTGAAGAGGCTTTGGCTGATCTCGGCCTTGCGGTGACCCCGGCCGAGGACGGCACCGGCGTCATGATTGCCTCCGTCGATCCGGACTCGGATGCTGCCGATCGCGGCCTGAAGGAAGGCGAGAAGATCGTCTCCGTCAACAATCAGGAAGTGAAGTCGGCTGACGACATCCTCAAGGTGATCAACAATGCCAAGAAGGACGGGCGCAGCAAGGCGCTCTTCCAGATCGAGGCATCGGAAGGCAGCCGCTTCGTCGCTCTGCCGATCGGTCAGGGCTGAGGCCGCGGCGCGATCGGGATTGGGAGCGGGCGGGGATAGGCTGACACGCGATCCTCGCCCGCGTTCCGGTCTGAATTCGAGGACGCCGCGACATCGTTTCGATATCGCGGCGTTTCTATTTCTGCCGAACTCTGCGTTCGGATTTTTGGTTACGACGATTTTCGGCCGGAGCGACCGAAAATCATAAGCGTAAACGCTCGAGAGTTAGGGCGGATGGGACCGGAAACCGCTTAAACTTCCTTCGTCCCGCGCCCAATGCGAACCCGAAACCGGTTGAGACGAACAGAGGTCCGGGACTATGGTCACGCGTATGAAAATACTGATTGTTGAAGACGACCTCGAGGCTGCCGCCTATCTCGCCAAGGCCTTCCGCGAGGCGGGTATCGTTTCCGACCACGCGAGCGACGGCGAGAGCGGTTTGTTCATGGCAAGCGAGAACACCTATGACGTGCTCGTGGTGGATCGGATGCTGCCGCGCCGCGACGGCCTGTCGCTGATCACCGAGTTGCGCCGCCGGGGCGTTCATACGCCGGTGCTCATCCTCTCCGCGCTCGGCCAGGTGGACGATCGCGTCACCGGTCTTCGCGCCGGCGGCGACGACTACCTGCCGAAGCCTTACGCGTTCAGCGAACTCCTGGCGCGCGTCGAGGTGCTCGGCCGGCGAAAGGGTGCGCCCGAGCAGGACATGGTCTACCGCGTCGGCGACCTTGAGCTCGACCGCCTGTCCCACTCCGTGCGGCGGCAGGGCAAGGAAATCCCCTTGCAGCCGCGCGAATTCCGGCTGCTCGAATATCTCATGAAGAATGCCGGGCAGGTGGTGACGAGGACCATGCTGCTCGAAAATGTCTGGGACTATCACTTCGACCCGCAGACCAACGTGATCGACGTGCATGTGTCGCGCTTGCGATCGAAGATCGAGAAGGACTTTGACCCACCGCTTCTGAGAACGGTCCGCGGCGCCGGTTACATGATCAAGGATGACCGGACATCCGACACATGAGCAAGTTCAGCGTTCTGTTCAGGACGACCGCGGTCCGGCTCTCCGCGCTGTATCTGGTGCTCTTCTCTCTATGCGCCGCCTTCCTCGTTTTCTACGTGACGGGCATGTCCGAGCGGCTGTTGCAGCAGCAGACGCGCGAAGCGATCGCCGCCGAGTCGGCGCAGGTCGAGGGCGTCTATGAGCGCGCGGGCGTGAGCGGACTGCTTCGCTCTCTGGAGCGGCGCGCGCGCCAACCGGGCGCCAATCTCTACGTCATTGCCGGGCCGAGCGGCGAAATCCTCGCCGGCAACGTGGCAGGCCTGGAGCCTGGGCTGCTGGACGATGAAGGCTGGACGTCCGAGCCGTTCCGTTACCGTCGCTTCACCGATGAGGGCGGCGCCGAGAGGCACGTGGCGCTTGCTCAGGTTCTGGTGCTCGACAATGGTCTGCGGATTCTCGTTGGCCGCGACCTGCAGGAACCTGAGAAGTTTCGCGCTCTCGTCCGCCAGGCGCTGATGGTGGCGCTCGGCATCATGGGCCTCGGCGCGCTGGTGATCTGGTTTGGCATCGGCCGCAATGCCTTGAAGCGCATCGACCGCATGTCGGAGGCGAGTACGAAGATCATGGCCGGAGATCTCTCGCAGCGCTTGCCGATGAGTGGCTCGGGCGACGAGTTCGACCGGCTTTCGGAATCGCTGAACGCCATGCTGGGCAGGATCGAGAAGCTGAATGAAGGCCTGAAGCAGGTGTCCGACAACATAGCGCACGACCTCAAAACTCCGCTGACGCGACTGCGCAACAAGGCCGAGGCGGCGCTCGCCAGCACGGACGGAGGAAACCAGAGCGGCGCGCTCGAGGAGATCATCGCGGAATCCGACCAGTTGATCCGCACCTTCAACGCGCTCTTGATGATCTCGCGCGTGGAGGCCGGCTCAGCCCCCGCCGAAATGAGCGATGTCGATCTGTCGCAGATCGTCGCGGATTGCGTCGAGCTTTACGAACCGGTTGCCGAGGACAATGCGCTTCGGCTCGAGTCGGATGTCGCGCCCGGCGTGGTGATCTCCGGAAATCGCGAACTGATCGGCCAAGCCCTCGGCAATCTTATCGACAATGCGATCAAATATGCGGAGGGCGCCGCAAATCCGTCGATCCGCGTCGAGATGAAGAAGAGCGACCGCCACGTCATGCTGGCTGTTGCCGATCACGGTCCCGGCATACCCGAGGACATGCGCGGCGAAGTGGTCAAACGCTTCGTCCGTCTGGATGAAAGCCGGTCGAAACCGGGCACCGGCCTCGGCCTCTCGCTTGTCGAGGCGGTGATGGAAATGCACCGCGGCTCGATGGAACTTTCGGCAACTGAAGGGGACGAGCGCGGATTGACGGTGCGCATGGTTTTCCCGGCGGCGGCGACCTGATAAACCGGTTGCGGAGTTGAAAGGGAGTATTCATGCCGGAAGCGATCGAGCGGCGCTTGTCCGATATCGGTACGGTCCCGATCCGGGCCGCAAGCCAGGCGGACGCCAAGGCTGCGCTTTCCATCCTCAAGGATGCATCCAGGGGCCACGAACGTATCGCGGATCTCATCGCCTCCGACGCGCCACTCAAGAATTTCCTTGTCGCCGCCTTCGCCCTCTCGCCGTTCCTGCGCGAAACCGTCGGCAGCCGTCCTGCAATCCTGGAGGCGCTGCTCGGGGAGTCCCTGCCCGACTTCCTGAACCGGCGGATCGAGACAGCGCGCGCCGCCTGGCGGGCGGAGCCCTCGGGAGCCGCACTGCCTGACGCCGAGATCATGTCGCGGCTGAGGCGCACCAAGCGTGAGCTTGCCTTCGCCGTAGCGCTCGCAGACTTGGCGCGGCTTTTCGACGGGCGGGAGACGACGCGATGGCTCAGCGACTTTGCCGAGGCGGCCGTGTCGGCCGCGATCGATCACCTGCTCATCGGCGCACATGAGAGCGGCAAATTCGCGCTGAAGGACCCGGCCGCGCCGAGCGCTGGCTCCGGCGTCGTCGTGCTCGGCATGGGCAAACTCGGCGCGGGAGAACTCAACTATTCCTCGGACATCGACCTCGTCGTCTTCTACGACCCGCAGTCCGGCATCGTCATCGACCGCGACCAAGCGTCGGAAACCTTCGCCCGGTTGCTGCGGCGGCTGATCCGCATTCTGCAAGAACGCACCGGCGACGGTTACGTCTTCCGCACGGACCTGCGCCTGCGGCCCGATCCGGGCTCGACGCCGCTTGCCATCCCCGTCGAGGCCGCGATGCTCTATTACGAGGGCAGGGGACAGAATTGGGAACGCGCCGCCTTCATCAAGGCGAGGCCGATTGCGGGTGATCTGGAAGCCGGCGAACGCTTCCTCAAGGACCTGACGCCCTTCGTCTTCCGCAAATACCTCGATTATGCGGCGATCGCCGACATTCACTCGATCAAGCGGCAGATCCACGCCCACAAAGGTCACCGCGAAATTGCCGTGAAGGGGCACAATATCAAGCTTGGCCGCGGCGGCATCCGGGAGATCGAATTCTTCGTCCAGACGCAGCAACTGATCGCCGGCGGCCGTATGCCCGCCCTCCGGCGTCGCGAAACCGAGGCGATGCTGGGCCTCCTTGCCGACACCGGCTGGATCGACCGGCCGACGGCTGACGAACTTATCGGCGCCTACTGGTTTCTGCGGGATGTCGAGCATCGCATTCAGATGGTGCACGACGAGCAGACCCACGTCTTGCCGGAGACCGAGGGGGAACTCAAACGGATCGCCTACATGCTTGGCTTCGAGGACAGTGCCTCGTTCTCAAAAGAACTGTCACGCGTGTTGCGGACGGTCGAGCGGCGTTACGCGCAGCTTTTCGAGCAGGAGGCGAAGCTCTCGGCCGAGACCGGAAACCTGGTCTTCACCGGGCAGCAGGACGATCCGGACACGCTCGAGACGCTCAACAAGCTCGGCTTCCAGCGGCCGTCGGACATCGCCCGGACCATTCGCACCTGGCACTACGGGCGCTATCGGGCGACGCAGTCCGTAGAGGCGCGCGAGCGCTTGACCGAGCTGACACCGGAACTCCTGCGCGTGTTTGGCGAAAGCCGGCGCGCCGATGAGGCGCTTCTGCGCTTCGATCACTTCATCTCCGGCCTGCCGGCGGGCATTCAGCTCTTCTCGCTCCTCGGCAACAATCCCGGTCTCCTGTCGCTGATCGTCAACATCATGTCGTCGGCTCCACGGCTGGCGGAGATCATCGCCGCCAAACCGCATGTCTTCGACGGCATGCTCGATCCCGGCCTGCTTGCGGAACTGCCGACCCGGGATTACCTGGCGCCGCGAATTGCGAATTTCGTAGCGGGCGCCCGGCATTATGAGGAGGTGCTGGATCGCCTGCGCATCATCGCCGCCGAGCAGCGTTTCCTGATCGGCATCCGGCTCTTGACGGGCGCCATCACCGGCCTGCAGGCGGGGAGGGCCTTCACCGACCTTGCCGATTTGATCATTGCCGCAGCGCTCGATGCGGTTCTGGAAGAGGTCCGCTCCGCGCACGGCCGTTTTCCTGGCGGGCGTGTCGCGGTGGTCGGCATGGGCAAACTCGGCAGCCACGAACTGACCGCCGGCTCCGACGTCGACCTCATCCTGCTTTACGACTACGACGACGAGGCTTCCCAGTCCGATGGCGCCAAGCCGCTCGATCCGGTGCGTTACTTTACCCGCGTAACGCAGCGCCTGATCGCCGCGCTTTCTGCGCCGACCGCAGAGGGGATCCTCTATGACGTCGACATGCGACTGAGGCCGTCCGGCAACAAAGGCCCCGTCGCAACGCGCGTCACCGCCTTCGCCAAGTACCAGCGCAATGAAGCCTGGACCTGGGAGCATCTGGCGCTGACGCGGGCACGATGCATCGGCGGCGACCAAAGTCTGATCGGCGAGGCGGAGACGATTTTCGCCGAGGTTCTCTCCGAAAGGCGGGACGTCGCGAAGATCCGCAAGGATGTCGAGGAGATGCGGGCTCTGATCGACAAAGAGAAGCCGCCGAACGGCATCTGGGATTTCAAGCTTATCCCCGGCGGGCTCGTCGATATCGAGTTCATCGCCCAATTTCTGGCCCTCGTCGCGCCGACGAAGGGCGTGGCGCCTCCTCCCGCCGGGACGCACACTCTGGAGTCGCTGAAGACGCTTGGCGCCGCGATAATGAATGCCAACGACCTCGATACGGCGATCGAGGCCTTGACACTCTTCACCGAGGTATCGCAGATCGTCAGGCTTTGCATCGACGGCGATTTCAATCCGGACGAGGCTCCCGCCGGGCTTGTCGATCTCGTCTGCCAAGCCGGGGATTACCCGGACCTGACGCATCTCGAAGCCGACATTCGTCGTCTTTCGAAGGCGGTGCGCCGGATATTTCACTCCGCCATCGCGGCGTGAGCCATCCTACTGCATGTTTCCTTAAATCGTAGCCGATTTAAGGACAAAAAGATGCAGCGATTCAAA
>NZ_LUAV01000004.1:326566-633335 GCF_002078505.1 Ensifer aridi
AAAAGACGCACGGCGCTGTAAAACGCGCTGCATTCAATCATATTCAAGCAACGCGCTTTAGGCATTTGTTTTATGCATGTCGTGCCCCAAAACCGCTGCACACTTTTGGGCAACATGCATTAGAATTGCTGTGACCGTTCAGCCGCAATCGGGAATCCTGACCGAAATGATCGTCCCGACGTTTTCCGTCGAATGGATCTTCATCGTCCCGCCGTGGAGGCGCGTGAGAGAGCGGGAGATTGCAAGCCCGAGCCCGGAGCCGCCTTTGCCTTTGGCATATTGACTCTGCACCTGCTCGAAGGGCTGGCCGATCTTTTGCAGGGCATCCTTGGGGATACCGATGCCGGAATCGGCGATCGTCAGCGTCACCGCCCCCCGCACCTTGCGCGCCCTCAAGGAGATGCGCCCGCCCTCATTGGTGAACTTGACCGCGTTCGAAAGCAGGTTGAGCAGAACCTGCTTCATTGCCCGCCGGTCGGCGAACATCGTCAGACCGGAAGATATCTGCTGAACCACGCGGATATTCTTCTGCTCCGCCGGTATGGTGGTGAAACGAAGCGTCTCCTCGATGAGCGGCGCCAGATCGATCCTTTCGCGCGAGAGGCGCATGTGGCCGGCCTCGATCTTCGACATGTCGAGAATGTCATTGATGACGTTGAGCAGATGCTTGCCGCTTTCGAAGATGTCGCGCGAATATTCGTGATATTTCTCTGAGCCGAGCGGCCCGAACATCTGGTTCTGCAGGATCTCCGAGAAGCCGAGAATGGCGTTCAGCGGCGTGCGCAGTTCGTGCGACATGTTGGCCAGGAATTCGGATTTGGCCCGGTTCGCCGCTTCTGCGCGCTCCTTTTCCGCCTGGTAATTGGCGTTGGCGGTAGAGAGCTCCGCCTTCTGCTGCTCGAGCGTCAGACGGGAGGCCGAAAGATCGCCAATGGTCGCCATCAACCGCCGCTCGGATTCGCGCAACCGCACCTGATGGCGCTTGAGCAGCGTGATGTCCGTGCCGACGGAGACGAGGCCGCCGTCACGCGTACGGCGCTCGTTGATCTGCAGCCAGCGCTCGTCGGCAAGCTGCACCTCGCTTGTCTGGGAGTGGTTGCTTCGGTCCGGATCGGCAACGCGCCTTTCGATCACCGGCCTGGCCGCTGCCGCATGGACCACGGCACGCTCGGTACCGGGCACGAGGACGTGGTCCGGCAGTTGATAGGCCTGTTGGTAGTGGGTGTTGCACATCACCAGGCGGTCGTGCTTGTCCCAGAGCACGAAGGCCTCGGACGTGCATTCGATAGCATCGGCCAGACGCTGATCCGCTTCGGCGTAGCGCTGAGCGAGCTTGTGCTGCTCGGTCACGTCCATTGCGATGCCGATCAGGTGCACCCGGCCCGATACGGTGCGGATGACCTGGGCGCGCGCACGCAGCCATACATAATGACCGTCCGCATGGCGCATGCGGAACACCTGATCGATCTGGCGTTCGTTGCCCTTGGCGATCGCGCGCGCAACGCGGTAGATGCCACGGTCCTCCGGGTGCATCAGGCGGGCGGCATCGCCGAAGGACAACACGCTGCTGTCGCCTGGCATGCCGAGCATCTCGTACATCGAGCGGGACCAGAACAGCCGCCGATTGGCGAGATCGAAGTCCCAGAGGCCGCAGCGGCCGCGGGAAAGCGCCGTTTCGACTCGCAGGTTAGACTCGGCGAAGACGGAATCGGCATCGCGGGCGCGCTTCGCCTGGATATAGTAGGCGTATAGCACGACGAGCAGGATCGCCGATATCCCGGCGAACAGCGTGACGTTGAGCGAGACCTCGTCGCGCCAGGCGGCCTCGAAAGCCGCGACCGGCGTGGCCGCCAGAATGACGCCGGCCGAATCCGGCAACCGCAACAGAGCAACGAGATGCTCGACGCCATCGATCGGTGTTTTCGTGACGCTCGAACCTTCGCCGTAATATTGCAGCGTCGCCACGTCGGGAGCGACAGAGGCGAGGGTGCGCCCGATGAAATGAACGCCATCCTGGGTGCCGGCAAAGATGCGACCGTCCCTGCGGACCGTGAGCAGGAACATGCCGGCGTCGAGAATGTCGGCCGACAGATACTCCGCCAGCCGCTGCTCGACTTCCCACCGGCGGCCCTCGGCAAAGAGTGCCGATCCGTCGGCTTGGAAGGCGGCGGCAGCCGCTACGGCCGCGAGATTGACTGCGCGGCGCGAGCCGGCCTCCATACGAGCGTGCTCGTCGATGATCCCGGACATACGCGAGATCGCCACGATGAGAAGGAAAGCGATGATGAGTGCGGGAATGGAACGTTTGAGGATGGGCTCGACCCTGGCGAGGCTCCGCGATGCCGGCTTGGCAAAGAGCTTCGCCTGCTCGATGAGCTCCCGTTCCAGACCGGAAAGGCCCGGAAACTTGAGTCGCAACCGCCCGTCGGCTGCGCTTCCCCGTCGCGCGTCCGCCATCTTTTCCAATCTGTCATCCTCGAGAGCGTGCCTCGCATTCATGAATGCGCAGGGGACGCTTTGATCCTGTCAATCTGAGCAGCAGCCTCTTCAGCGGTTCCCCGCAAGCTGGGCGTCTCAGCGATTCGGCGCGCCGCCCGCCCGAATCTGACTCAATGAATCACACCGCGATTCGCCTTGTCCAGAGGCAATCGTAAAGATTTATTAACCAATTCTCATCGTTGGAAAATCATAGCGAATAATTCCGCATGCCGATCGCACGATATGCTGCCCGCCACGCGGCGCGAGGACGGCTCACGCGCGCCTACCGCAACCATTTCCTGAATCGGAGTCGAATCAAGGGGAAAGCATGCAGCAATTCAACATGCTACCGCGACTTCCTCGTGCATCCGATCGGGCACGGCGTCGTAGACTTATCCCTCGTCCTTCAACATGCGGTCGACGATATCGCTGACATCTGCGGAGAGGTTGGAGGCGCGCGCGATCTCCTCGAGGGCGCCTCGGGCATGATCGGCCCGCACCTTTTCGAGCGATCGCCAGGACCGCATCGATGTCAGAATACGCGCTGCAAGTTGCGGGTTACGCGCGTCGATGTCGAGAATCTGATGGGCGAGAAAGCGGTAGCCTTCGCCATCGGCCCGGTTAAAGCCCGTCGCATTGGCGAAGGCGAAGGTGCCGACCAGCGCGCGGACGCGGTTCGGGTTGCTCGCGTTGAACAGCGGATCCGACATCAGTGTCCTGATGCGGTCGAGAGTGGCGGCGCCGGGGATCGTCGCCTGGATCGCGAACCATTTGTCGATGACGAGCGCATTGTCCGCGAAGCGCTTCTTGAATACGGCGAGCGCTTCCACGGTCTCGTCGGTATCTGGAAAGCGATGGGCGAGCAACGTCAGCGCGTGGCTGAGGTCGGTCATGTTATTGGCGGCGCGGAAGGCATTCGCTGCCTTCTCCGGCCGGTCGTCGGCATAGACGAGATAGGAAAGCGCCGCATTGCGGAGCGCCCGCCGTCCCGCACTCTCCGCGTCCGGTCGGAAGGGGCCGGATAGCGACATCTTGTCGACGAGCAGCGCGAACGTATCTCTACCGGCGGCGGCAATGGCCGCCAGCATCGCTTGGCGACCGGCGTGGATCGCGTCCGGATCGTTGTCGGAACCAATTTCGCGGGCTATGTCGGCTTCGCTCGGCAGAGACAGAACCTGCGACCGGAAAGCCGGCTCCAGCTCCTCCTCGGCAGCCGCGGCAAGGAGGCCGTCGACGAGCGCGCCGTCGCAGGTGACTGGCTGTGCGCTGCGCGCTTCCGCTGCCGCTTTGACGAGATTGTCGAGCGCCATCGTATTCAGCGCCTGCCAGCGCGCGAAAAGGTCGACCTCGTGGCGGGCAATCAGAGCCCGGTCCTCTGCACTTTGTTCGACATGCAGGTTGATCGGAGCGGAAAAGTCGCGGTTGAACGATGGAACCGGTCGCGCTGGAATGCCGGAGAAGGTGACCGTCTGCTTGCGCTCGGTTAAGTGCACCACGTCCGCGGTGACATCGGCGCCGGAAATCGCCGTCGGTATGGCCTCGCTTCCGTCCTGGAGAAGCAGCCCCAGACGCAGCGGTATGTGCATCGGCTTCTTGGCGCTCTGTCCGGGCGTCGGCGGTATCGTCTGCTCCAGCGACAGAGTGTAAGTCTGCTTGTCGGCGTCATAGGAGCCGGAAGCGGTGACGAGCGGTGTTCCCGCCTGGTGATACCAGAGCGAGAATTGCGTCAGATCGCGGCCGCTTGCCGCTTCGAAGCAGGCGACGAAATCCTCGATCGTAACCGCCTGGCCGTCGTGGCGCTCGAAATAGAGATCCATTCCCTTCTTGAAGAGGTCGCGTCCGAGAATGGTCGCGATCATCCGCGTGACCTCGGATCCCTTCTCGTAGACTGTCGTTGTGTAGAAGTTGTTGATCTCACGGTATTTGGTCGGGCGCACCGGATGGGCAAGCGGCCCGGCATCCTCGGGGAATTGCTCGGATTTCAGATGCCGCACCTCGGCGATCCGCTTAACGGTGCGCGAGCGCATATCCGCCGAAAATTCATGGTCGCGGTAGACGGTCAGGCCTTCCTTCAGGCAGAGCTGGAACCAGTCGCGGCAGGTGATGCGGTTGCCTGTCCAGTTGTGGAAATATTCGTGCGCGATGATCGCTTCGATGTTGGCGTAGTCCGCATCGGTCGCCGTCTCCGGATCGGCGAGCACGTATTTGTCGTTGAAGATATTGAGCCCCTTGTTCTCCATGGCGCCCATGTTGAAATCGGAAACGGCGACGATCATGAAGATGTCGAGGTCGTACTCTCGGCCGAAGGCCTCCTCGTCCCACTTCATCGAGCGTTTAAGCGCGTCCATGGCATAGGCCGCGCGCGGCTCCTTGCCGTGTTCCACATAGATCCTGAGTGCGACCTCGCGACCGGAAACGGTGGTGAACGTGTCCTCGACAACGCCGAGATCGCCGGCAACCAGCGCGAAGAGATAGCTCGGCTTCGGATGCGGATCGAACCAGGAAGCGAAGTGGCGGCCATCGCCCATGTCGGCGCCGCCGAGATAATTGCCGTTCGAAAGCAGAAGCGGCGCTGTTGCCTTGTCGGCGATGATATTGACCGTATAGACGGCCAGCACGTCCGGCCGATCCGGGAAATAGGTGATGCGGCGGAAGCCTTCCGCCTCGCACTGGGTGCAATAGACGTCGCTGGTGCGGTAGAGCCCCATCAGCTTGGTGTTCGTCTCGGGAGACAATACCGTCGTCACGGTAATCTCGAAAGGGGCAGTCTCCGGCAGGCCGCGGATGGTCAGGGTGTCGTCCGTTGCTTCGTAAAGTGCGGCCGGTAGTTCTTCCTGGTCCAGCAGCAGTCCGGTCATTTTCAGTTCGTCGCCGTCGAGGACCAGCGGCGCCGAGGGACTGACGCCTTCGCGCCGATGGAAGATCATGCGCGCCTCGACCTTCGTTTCCGTCGGGTCGAGTTCGAAGGTCAGGTCCACCCTCTCAAGAACGAAATCGGTCGGCCGGTAGTCTTCCAGATGAACGATCTGGCCAGTATTTGTCCGCATGGTCAGTCCTGTTTGCGCCTTATGCCCTTCGATTTGTAGAGGGCGCTGGTGACGGTGAAAACCCAAGAACCGAGATTTTTGCACGATTGTGATACCGGCGACCGCACCCCGGCAGCAAAAAACGTAGAACCTCCCGCGCCCTTAATCCACCGGAGGTTTATCGGAGCGGCACTAACAAGAGCTAAATCGGCAGTGATTTTTTCGTGCTTGCTAAAAAATCCGGGCGCCGCCGCACGGCAGCAATGATCACGAAAAAACCGCGCCCATCAACAAATTTGATCCAACATCCGGCGCAGCACGGCTAAGGTAACGCCGTCTTTAGCGGCGTTGCGGCCGCGGCCTTCCCGACCTATCCCTCCTCCAATCGGCGCGCCGATGGCAATTTGAAAAGTGCATGTCATGAATGCGGACGTTCAGAGCCCGATGAAGGGGATTGTGCTCAAGATTCTCTCTGTCGTCGTTTTCGTGTGCATGTCGACCTGCATCAAGGCGGCCGGCAACGATATCGCCACGGGCCAGATCACCTTCTATCGCTCCGCCTTCGCCATGGTGCCGATCCTCTTGTTCCTGGCCTGCCGCGGGGAGTTGCGCGACGCTTTCAGAACCAGCAACGTCAGCGGTCATCTTGCCCGCGGCTTCGTCGGCATCCTCTCGATGAGCTGCGGCTTTTATGGTCTCGTCCATCTGCCCTTGCCGGAGGCGATTGCGATCGGTTACGCCATGCCGCTGCTTGCAGTCGCCTTTGCGGCGATTTTCCTGGGCGAGATCGTGCGGCTTTACCGCTGGTCCGCAGTCGTCATCGGAATGGTCGGCGTGCTCATCATCACTTGGCCGCGGCTGACCTTGTTCGACGAGGGTGGGCTCGGTTCGAGTGAGGCGCTCGGCGCCATCGCGGTGCTGCTTTCGGCGACCCTCGGAGCGATGGCGATGGTTCTCGTGCGCAAGCTCGTGCAGAAGGAGCGGACGCACACGATCGTCCTTTATTTCTCGCTTTCCGCCTCGGTGTTTTCTCTCGCGACGCTGCCGTTCGGCTGGACTTCGATGTCCTGGCAGGCCTTCTTTCTCCTGATGATTGCAGGCTTTTGCGGCGGGGTCGCGCAGATCCTGCTGACGGAGAGCTATCGGCATGCGGACATGTCGACGATCGCCCCTTTCGAGTACACCTCGATCGTCCTCGGCATGGCCATCGGCTACGTCCTGTTCGGCGACATTCCGACCGGGACGATGCTCGCCGGCACCGTGATCGTCGTCGGTGCGGGCATCTTCATCATCTACCGCGAGCACCAGTTGGGGTTGGAGCGAAAGGGCGCCCGCAAGCACGTAACACCGCAGGGCTGATAGCCCAAGGCTGTGCAGCGATTGTGGTGTTATTCCGCGGACGCTGTCGATTGCGACAGTGAATGTCTAAACGGAGAGTCGGAATAGAAGGGCCGGGTCAGTTCGGCAGCAACGGGCTCACCGCACGGCGGTGGGCGCGCCGGGCGTCGTCGGTCGTGCTCAGTCGGCTATATTCTCGCGAAGCGCGGACGGCCGTTCCGATGTCGGAGATCGTGTCGAGCAGGCTGCGAATGCTGTCGAGCGGCTTGGACATGATCCTGTTCTCCTGCAGTCATCTCGTGACGGGGCCGGCATGCGGCCCCGCGCGATGATCAGCGCTGAATGAATTCGGCGTAGATCTGCGCCGGACGCGTGGTCCGCGCGAGGCCGATCGCGGTCATCTGCTCGTTGGCTGCCGTGCCGAAATTGTTGAACGGCGTCCGCAGCGCCGCACCGGCATGACGGAGCGTTTCGAAGCTGCTGTGAATCGGACGATAGCGGGCAGTCATGGTTCAATTCCTTATCCATTCCTCCCGTTGCTCCATATTGCGATGCAACATCAATTTTGCAATGCATTAAAACGCTGCGCAGACATGCGCAAATCGCATGGCTTTCTTCATTGTTTGTTCATGAATCGGCTGTGCCGTTTCAGGCTAGTGTGCGGGCCTTGAAGGTCAACAGGTCCGCCCAGGCGAAGCGCTTGTTGACGGGGGCTGCAACGAGGTCCTGCGGGTGCAACGTGGCGAGCGCGGCGACGCGGTGGCCGCCGGCGGAAAGCTCGCGCCACTCGCCGCGCAACTGGTGGATCGTCTCGCCCGCGCCGAAGAAAAAGCGAGCGGCGAAGTTGCCGAGGAGCAGCACCTGTTTCGGCTCTGCCAGCGCGATCTGCCGTTCGATGAACGGGCGGCATATATCAGCCTCCCGGGCGCTTGGAACGCGGTTTCCCGGCGGCCGCCAGGGCACGACGTTCGAGAGCAGCACGTCCGCCCTCGATAGCCCGATGCCCGCCAGCATGCGTTCGAGCATCTCGCCGTGCTTGCCGGCAAAGGGGCGGCCATCGCGGTCATCATCCGCGTAAGGCATGGGGCCGATGATCATGATTCCGGAGGCGGCATTGCCTTCGGCGAAGACGAGGTTGCGGGCGCTGTTCTTGAGGTTGCAGCCGGCGAAGGCCTCCATCGCGGTACGCAGTTCCCCGAGCGATCGGGCTGCCTCCGCAGCAAATTGTGCCTCCTTCACCGCCTGCTCGTCGGGAATCGCGACGGTCGCCGCAACCGGTGGTGGCGGCGGCGAGGCAACACGGGACCGGACGGAAGGCGCCGCCGGTTGCCGTGGTCCGCCGCCTGAGGTCTCCGAAGAAACCGGCTCCCTGTCGGATTGCGCAGCTCGGCTTTCGCCGCGCCTGGTCTTCATCGCTTCGAATTCGGCGAACCGGTCGATGGGTTCATCCTCAAGCAGCCACTCGACGCCGGCCTCCGCATGGAAGGCGAGCAGCGCGGCGAGTTCCTGGGGGGAGAGGTCGTTGGCCGAGATCATGGGGCGAATTTAACAGATCGGCGGGGGCGGTCCAGCCGCAGCCGGAGCGGGATGAGGAAAAACTGTCCGGTTGTCCGTCCGCGGCCCGCGCCAGTTTGATCGCAATGCCGGGCCGATCATGCGGCGGCGGTCCAGGTCGCGATGTCCTCCCGCTCGCCAATGAGCGCCAGGCCATGGGCGATCGACAGGAGCTCGCCAACGCTTTCAATGCGTTCTCGGCCGAAGCGGTTCTCGAACAGGCGGCGAACGGCGGGAACGAAGGACGTGCCGCCGGTCAGGAATATCCGGTCGATCGATTGCGGCGCCGTCTGGGTTTTTGCGAGCACCTCGTCGAGAGCCTCCTCGATGCGGGCGAGGTCCGGCGCGATCCAGGCTTCGAAATCCGCCCGCTTGACGGTTCGGCGCGCGCGTTCTCCGAGCGGCGGAAATGAGAAATCGGTTTCGGCCTCATCGGACAGCCGCATCTTGGTGGCTGAAATCGCCTGATAGAGCGGGTAGCCCTCGTCATGCTCGATGAGGTCCACGAAGGCTTCCAGCTTTTCCGGTTCGAGGCTCGCCCGCACGAGCTTCTTCAATTCGGTGAAGTCCTTCAACGTCTTGAAGATGGAAAGCTGATTCCAACGGCCGAAATTGGCGTAGTAGCTCGACGGCACTTCAAGCAGCTTGTCGAAGCTTTTGAAGAGACTCCCCTTTCCGATGAGCGGCGAGACGATGTTGTCGATGATGCGGAAGTCGAAGTGATCGCCCGCTATGCCGACGCCGGAATGCCCGATCGGCGTTGCCGTCAGCCGGCCGGCCTCTCTTTCGAAGCGGATGATCGAATAGTCGGTAGTGCCGCCGCCGAAATCGGCGACGAGAACCGTCGCGTCGCGCTCGAGATTGCGGGCGAAATAGAAGGCGGCCGCGACCGGTTCGTAGACGTAATGCACTTCGGGAAAGCCGAAACGCGAAAGCGCGCGATTGTAGCGCTCGAGCGCCAGCTTCTCGTCGGGATTGGCGCCGGCAAATTGCACCGGACGCCCGACGATGACGCGCCGAAGGTCCGTGTCCCAGTTGCCGCCGGCGTAGTCCCGTAGCCGCGCAAGGAAGCGGTGCATCAGATCCTCGAACTCGTACCGCTTCGCAAAAACCAGCGTGCCCTGGAAAAGGGCGCTTGCCGCAAAGGTCTTGATCGACTGGAGGAAGCGGCATTCGCCCGGGTTGTCGATGAAATCGCGGATCGCCGCCTGTCCGACTTCGATCCTGAGGGGCACGTGGCCGTGACCCTTCAGGAAAGAGAGTGCGGTCCGCGTCGTGTCGGACTGTCCCGCCGGGCTTTCGACGAGGATGGAACGAGTGGATGCCCCCTCCGCCAGCGCCAGTACGGAGTTGGTCGTGCCGAAATCGAGGCCGACAGCCGATGCCATGGTCTACTCCGTCTTGTTCGATTGGGGGCGGGCCTCCTCGCATGCGGGCGCGGCAAAAGCAAGCCGCTACTGCATGTCTCCTTAAATCGACATCGACTTAAGGAGACAGACATGCAGCAATTCAAAGAGCAGCGACCTCTGCGCGTCTGATAAGACGCGCGGCGCTGTCGGCCGGGCTGATTCGTCGCAAATTTATTTACGTTTACGTACAGGTAATATAATGGAGCTGTAGTAAACTCATGAACTCATGCGCAAATGCAGAGACAGTCTGTCGCATCCCGGCTCGACAAGCCGTTTCGCATTTGCCATGACGGGACGATTTTGGCTGGGAACGGAGCCGGCGGAAGACCGGCGAGACTGGAGAATGGCGAAATGGTCGAGGCGACGGAACTGCCCGAGCGCGAGAGCATGGAATTCGACGTGGTGATCGTCGGCGCAGGTCCGGCCGGGCTTGCGGCAGCGATCCGGCTGAAGCAGGTCGATCCGGAGCTCTCGGTCGTGGTGCTGGAGAAGGGTGCCGAAGTCGGCGCGCATATCCTCTCGGGCGCCGTCGTCGACCCGATCGGCATCGACCGGCTGTTGCCGGATTGGCGCGAGGATCCGGATCATCCGTTCAAGACGGAAGTCACCGACGACCACTTCCTGTTCCTCGGGCCGGCCGGCTCGATCCGCTTGCCCAACTTCCTGATGCCGCCATTGATGAACAATCACGGCAACTATGTCGTCTCGCTCGGCAATGTCTGTCGCTGGCTCGCCACCCACGCCGAGGCGCTCGGCGTCGAAATCTATCCGGGCTTTGCCGCGACCGAAGTGCTCTACAATAACGAGGGCGCGGTGATCGGCGTTGCCACCGGCGACATGGGCATCGAGCGGAACGGCGAACCGGGGCCGAACTTCGCCCGCGGCATGGCGCTCCTTGGCAAGTACACGCTGATCGGCGAGGGCGTGCGCGGCTCGCTCGCCAAGCAACTGATCGCCAAGTTCAAGCTCGACGAGGGCCGCGACGTACCGAAATTCGGCATCGGTCTCAAGGAGCTCTGGGAGGTCAAGCCGGAGAACCATAAGCCCGGCCTCGTGCAGCATTCCTTCGGCTGGCCGCTCGACATGAAGACCGGCGGCGGCTCCTTCCTCTACCATCTCGAAGACAATCTCGTCGCCGTCGGCTTCGTCGTCCATCTGAACTACAAGAACCCCTATCTGCATCCCTTCGAGGAATTCCAGCGCTTCAAGACGCACCCGGCCATCCGCGGCACCTTCGAGGGCGGCAAACGCCTTTCCTATGGTGCCCGCGCCATCACCGAGGGTGGTTGGCAATCGGTGCCGAAGCTCTCTTTCCCCGGCGGCGCGCTGATCGGCTGCTCGGCCGGCTTCGTCAACGTGCCGCGCATCAAGGGCAGCCACAATGCGGTACTGTCGGGCATTCTCGCGGCGGAGAAGCTGGCCGCGGCGATCGCTATCGGCCGCGGCAATGACGAGCCGATCGAGATCGAACACGGCTGGCGCGAAAGCGCCATCGGCCAGGACCTGAAGAAGGTGAGAAACGTCAAACCGCTCTGGTCGCGCTTCGGCACGGCGATCGGCGTCGCGCTCGGCGGCCTCGACATGTGGACCAACCAGCTCTTCGGTATCTCCTTCTTCGGTACGCTGAAGCATGGCAAGACCGATGCAGCCTCGCTGGAACCGGCGGCTAAGCATCGGAAGATCGACTATCCGAAGCCGGACGGCGTGCTTACCTTCGACCGGCTCTCCTCGGTGTTCCTGTCGAACACCAATCACGAGGAGAACCAGCCGGTGCATTTGCAGGTCAAGGACTGGGATCTGCAGAAGCGTTCGGAATACGACGTCTACGCCGGTCCCTCGTCGCGCTACTGTCCGGCCGGGGTCTATGAGTGGGTGGAGAAGGACGGCCGGCCGACCTTCGTCATCAACGCCCAGAACTGCGTCCACTGCAAGACCTGCGACATCAAGGACCCGAACCAGAACATCAACTGGGTGCCGCCGCAAGGCGGCGAAGGCCCGGTCTATCCGAACATGTAATTTCGGGCGCTGAGCGCGACTGATTTCGAGGATCACCACAAGGGCCGGCGAGCGATCGCCGGTCTTTGGCATGCGCTTGCCCGCCGTCACCTCACCCTCCGCGTAATGTCGCCTCCATGCCTCTTCGACGTCGCTGCACATGAATTCGGGACTACTAACCCCATCAAACATTTGTGTACTTTGAGAAAAAGACAGTAAGATCAACTGCTGACGCAAATGGGAAAGTGTTTGCCGGGAAGACAGGATAGCACTGGAATGCGGCGTTGGTTCCGATGGGGACTTGACGCCGCGGAAGCCGTCGCCTGCCAGCCCCTCGGGCTGAAGCCGATCTTGTTCCATTCGCTGCCAGCAACCGCGGTGAAGCTGGCAGCCTGCCATAAGTACACCGCCAACAGAGGGAACGGAAAATGAAGAAACTTCTTGCAACGACATGTCTGGCCGTCGGTCTTCTCGGGCTTGGCAGCGCCGCATCTGCGCAGGAATGCGGCGATGTGACGATCGCCAACATGAACTGGCAGAGCGCCGAAGTGCTCGCGAATGTGGACAAGTTCATCCTGACGGAAGGTTACGGCTGCAGCGCCGAACTGGTCGTCGGTGATACGGTACCGACCATCACCTCGATGATCGAGAAGGGCGAGCCGGACGTCGCGCCGGAAGGCTGGGTCGATCTGCTGCCCGATGTCGTCAACCGCGGCCTTCAGGAAGGAAAGCTCGTCGGTGCAGCCGTTGCCTTGTCTGATGGTGGCGTTCAGGGCTGGTGGATGCCGAAATACATCGCCGACGAGCATCCGGACATCAAGACGATCGACGACGTGCTGAAGCACAAGGAGCTCTTCCCGGATCCGGAGGATCCGAGCAAGGGTGCCATCCACAACGGCCCGCAGGGCTGGGGCGGTACGGTCGTCACGACGCAGCTCTACAAGGCCTACGGCGCCGAGGCTGCGGGCTTCACGCTGGTCGATACCGGCTCTGCCGCCGGCCTCGACGGCTCGATCGCCAAGGCCTATGAGCGCAAGCAAGGCTGGGTTGGCTACTATTGGGCTCCGACGGCACTGCTTGGTAAATACGAAATGGTCAAGCTCGACCATGGCGTACCGGCAGACCCGGCCGAATGGAAGCGCTGCAACACTGTTGCCGATTGCCCGGACCCGAAGAAGAACGACTGGCCGAAGGACAAGGTCCAGACGCTCGTCACCAAGGCCTTCGCCGATCGCGCCGGCCCGGCCATGGACTATCTCAAGGTCCGCGCCTGGCCGAACGACGTCGTCAACAAGCTGATGGCCTGGATGACGGACAACCAGGCGAGCGGCGAGGAGGGCGCCAAGCACTTCCTCGAGGAGAACCCGGACATCTGGACCAAGTGGGTTTCTCCGGAAGTTGCCGAGAAGATCAAGGCTGCACTCTGATCGACTCGCTTTTCAACGAACGGCGCGCACAAGGCGCGCCGTTTTTCGTATCACCAGGCGCACGATTTCGTTCACCGCATGTCGGTTTGAGAATAAGATTGCGCAGCTTCATTGGTTACAGCGCGTTGAGCGTTTGAACGGCGGCGAAGCAAGAAAAAGAAGGATGCCGCCCGAAAGAGTGCAAAGGGGAACCGAGATATGGAATGGCTGACGAAATTTCCGACTATGGACGATGACCGCCTCAGAGAGCTGAAAAAGGTCATCGATGAAGGTTTTCGCGCATTCACGCGCACCTATGGCGACGCCATTGAATCCTTCTTTGATCCGCTGCAGTTCTTCCTGATCCATGCCGAGCGCTTCATGACGCGCACGCCTTGGCCGGTGATCCTCATCCTGATCGCCCTGATCGCCTGGTTCGCCAGCCGTAACTGGAAGGTCGTCGCGGGAGCGGTCGGTACGCTGCTCGTTATCGGCTATTTCGACATGTGGGACGACACGATGAAGACGATCTCGATGATCTTCGTCTGTACCGTCCTCTCCATCGCGATCGGCATTCCGCTCGGCATTCTCATGTCACGCTCCGACCGCGTCCAGAACCTCGTCAATCCGGTGCTGGACGTGATGCAGACGATGCCGAGCTTCGTCTACCTGATCCCGGTGGTGATGCTGCTTGGCATCGGCAAGGTTCCGGGCCTGATCGCCGTCGTCATCTACGCCATTCCGCCGATGATCCGCCTCACCAACCTCGGCATCCGGCTCGTCGACAAGGATGTACTGGAGGCGGCGGACGCCTTCGGCTCGTCGAACTGGCAGAAGCTGAAGAACGTACAGATGCCGCTGGCGCTACCCACCATCATGGCCGGCATCAACCAGACGATCATGATGGCGCTCGCAATGGTTGTCATTGCTTCGATGATCGGTGTTCAGGGCCTCGGCCAGCCGGTCTTGAAGGCGATTGCCAACCAGTACTTCACGCTCGGCATCTTCAACGGCCTCGCCATCGTCGGCATCGCGATCATCTTCGATCGCGTAAGTCAGGCCTACGGCCGCCGGCTGCAGCGGCATCGTGAAATCGTTCACGGCTAGAGCGAACGGGCATTACAGGATTACCCTGTCCGCAGCCCCTGCGCACAAAGGGGAAGGGGGAGGCGGCTTGTCGCGCAAGCCGCCATCCCAGACCATCTATCAAAAACCGGCAAGCACGAGCTTGCCCCGGGTGCGTCCGGTTTCGATCATCTGGTGTGCCTTCCTGAGCGTTGCCGCGTCGATTGGTCCGAGCGTCTCCGTCAGCGTCGTGCGGATCTTGCCGGCATCCACCAGTTCCGCGACCCTGTTCAAGAGGTTGTGCTGCTCGATCATGTCCGGCGTTTTGAACAGCGGTCGGGCGAACATCATCTCCCAGTGCGTCGACACGGCCTTGCGCTTGAAGGGCATGATATCGAGAACGGGGAGGTCGTCGATCAGTGCGAAGCGCCCCTGCGGCGCGATCAGTTTGACGATTTCGGCGACGTGCTTATCCGTGTTAGTTGTGGAAAACACGAAAGCCGGCGCACCGAGGGCCAGTTGCTCTATTTCCGTCGCGAGCGGACGGTTGTGGTCGAGCACGTGATGCGCACCGAGTTTCAATGCCCAGTCGCGGGTTTCCGCGCGCGAGGCAGTGGCGATCACCGTGAGATTGGTGAGCGCCCGCAGCAACTGAATGGCGATCGAGCCAACGCCGCCGGCGCCGCCGATGATCAGCACGGCATTTGCCGCGCCCGGCACCGGATCATTGACCCTGAGGCGGTCGAAGAGCGTTTCCCATGCGGTGATCGCCGTCAAGGGCAGTGCGGCGGCGGCAGCGAAGTCGAGCGATCGCGGCTTCCGTCCAACGATCCGCTCGTCGACGAGGTGAAACTCCGCATTGGTGCCTGGGCGATCGATCGCCCCGGCGTAGAACACTTCGTCGCCGGGTTGAAAAAGCGTGACCTTCGCGCCGACCGCCTTGACGACGCCGGCAGCATCCCAGCCGAGAACCTTCAGTTGATCCGGTTCCGGTTGAACACCGGCGCGCACCTTGGTGTCCACCGGATTGACGGAAACTGCCCGGACCTCCACCAGGAGATCGCGTTCGCCCGGCGTCGGCTCAGGCAGGTCGACGTCGATCAGCGCGGTCTCGTTGGCGATAGGTTGCGGTGTCTTGTAGGCGACGGCACGCATGGAATGCTCCTTTCAAGATTGAACAGGAGCTAGATGAGCCCTATGCTCGCAGAGCACAAGAATGCACAAATTTGGCCTATAGTGTCGAAAAGGATACTGTCCATGTCCCGGCCGCGCGCGAAACTGACGAACACATTCCCCGGCTGCCCTGTGGAGTCGGCACTGAGTTTCATCGACGGCAAATGGAAAGGTGTCATCCTCTATCATCTGATGACGGAAGGCACCTTGCGCTTCAACGAGCTGCGCCGAAGAGTGCCGAGCGTGACGCAGCGGATGCTGACCAAGCAACTGCGCGAACTGGAGGAGGCGGGGCTTCTGTCGCGCACGGTCTTCCCGGTCGTCCCGCCGCGTGTCGACTACGCTTTGACGTCCAGGGGAGAAAGCCTGCGGCCGGTGATCATGGCCCTAAAGGCCTGGGGCGATAAAAATGTCCTCTGCGACGGCGAACGCATGACGCTGAAGCCGCTCAAGGCTAAGTCACAGGTCGAATCGGAGAACGCCTGATCGCTCTCGATGATGCCGGGATGCGTACAGAACACCGATCGCACTTTTCCGCGACCGCGCCCTAGAAACCCCCGTTATCGCGCTTATCTGAGATGCTGAAACACCCTACAGCGCCGCGCGTCTTATCAGACGCGCAAAGGTCGCAGTAGCACTTTGAACTGCTGCATGTCTTTGTCCCTAAATCGAGGTCGATTTAAGGAGACATGCAGTAGCTGACGGAGATCGCGATCATTGAAAGTTAAGGCCATCTTCAATCGAGATGGGGGGACTTTTCGAACGACCGATATGCCGGCCTACAGCAAGAAGGTCGAAGACGTCTTTCGTGCGGCCGGCCACCAGATAGAGATCGCCATCGTCGAGGCGAGCGCGATCCACCACGAGTTGGAGACGACCTGCCGGCGGGGCGATCTCGACGCGATCCTTGCCGGCGGCGGCGATGGAACCATTTCGGCCGCTGCGGGTGTCGCCTGGAAAGCCGGCATGCCGCTCGGCGTCATCCCTGCCGGAACAATGAATCTCGTTGCCCGTTCGCTGAAGCTGCCGCTCGATATCTGGAAAGTGCCGGAGGTTCTTGCCTTCGGCCGGATCATCGATGCGGATATCGGCAGCGCGGATGGCCGCGCCTTCGTACATCAGTTTTCGATGGGCCTTCACGCCCGCATGGTACGCTATCGCGAATCCTACCGTTTCGCGTCCCGCCTTGGGAAAATACGGGCCAGCACCCGCGCCGCCATTGGCGTCATCTTCAACCCGCCGGATTTCGAGATCGAGTTCGACGCCGACGGCCATCGCGAGCGCCGGCATGTCTCGGCAATCGCGGTGTCGAACAACCACTTCGGCTACGACACGCTCATGTATGCGGAAGACCTGACGAGTGGCCATCTGGGCTTCTACACCGCGCCGCCTTTGAGCCCGGCGGGCGTCGCGAAGCTCGCCTTCGATATCCTGCGCGGAAAGTTCCGAAGCAGCCCGCTGATCACCGAGATGAGCGCCCTTGCCGTCGAACTGCATTTCCCGAAGGTGGATCGAAAGATCAATTGCGTCATAGATGGCGAGCTCCTGCCGTTGGCGCGGCGGGATGTCGTGCTGCGTGTTCATCCTGGCGAATTGAAGCTGCTGGTCGGTTCGCAGTAGTTTTCGCTGGCTCTACTTCACCCAGATATAGCTGAAGGTGTAGCGGTCCGAGCCGGACCCATAGACATAGGGCAGGGCCAGGTTACGCGGTGTCCCCGCTCCCTCCGGCACGCCAGAAGTTTCGAGGGCGTGCCTCAGGAGGTCGGGAAGGGGCGGCTCAGAGTTAGCGTCGTCGTGCCAGACAACCAGAAGCGGCCTCTTCGACATGTCGACCGGGAGCGGATTCGAGAGTCTCGGCATGGCAACCACCGCCTCCCCGAGCTGCGTCCTGATGTTTCCTGCTATCTGCTTGTCGTTGGTTAGGACGAGCGCGGGCTGCCCGCCTTCCGCGCGCGCAACCGCCTCGACGAAAGCTGAGTAGGGGATGTTCAGTCGCGAATAATTCCCAAACCACGGACGCACGATGGCCCGCGCCGACACGATGAGAAGCGCTGCGACTGCGACGCAGGCGACCAACAGGAAGAATCGTCTGAGGCTGTCGGTAAGGTCGATCTCGGCCGCTTCGATCTTGAGGCAGAGATAGAGCGGAAGAAGGACAAGAAAGAGGACGAGCCATTTCTCGCGAACGTGAGTCGCGGCGACTCCCAGCACGATCAGCAACACCGCGAACAGGCAGATCGCAATCATACGTCCGACGATTCGGCTCCACTGGTTTCCAGCCCGCCACACCACAGGAATCTTGCGGCCAAGGACGAGGCCGAACATGAGCAAAGGGACAAGGCTGCCGCCGATGATCGCCGAACCCAGCGAGTAGATGCCGTGGAAGGCCTGCAGGAGACGTCCGTCCGCCTCACGTTCCCGCATTTCGTTCAAGGTGCCGCCCGAGGCGAAATCGAGGTTCTGCAGCACCCAGAGGCCGTGCGGCAGCATAATGACGCAGGCGATCGCAATTGCTGCGAGGATGCGCCAATCGAAAATGCGCGCTCTGAGGTCGCGTTCCGGCAGGACGGCGATGATCGCAGCGATTGGCAGGAGAACGAAATTGTACTTCGCGATCAAGCCGATGCCGACGGCGGCGCCGGTAAGGAGATAGGAGAAGAGGCTGGGGCGCGTGTGCGTCTTCAGAAAGCCGTAGAGAAACAGAGAAACGGCAAAAAGCGCTGCAACCGTGTGCGAGAGGTCGCGCTGCGCCAACAGGAAAACCGGCGGAAATGTGAGGACGCCGAGCATGGCCATCGCCGAAAGGCGCTGGTCCGAAAGAACGTGCCGCGCCGCGAGGCCGTAAAACAGACAGCAGAGAAACAGAAGGCCGTTCTTTAGGATGGTCATTGTCGCGAGCGACGGGCCCATCACTTGCGCCAGGCCGTATTGAAGCCAGTTGTAGAAGGGCGGTTGCGGCCCGTAGCCAAGCTGCAGGAACTGCGACAGGAACGCCTGTTCCGCCTCGTCGATCTCGAGCGAATTCGACACGGCGAGGCGCAGGGCGACACACAGCAGAAAATAAAAGGCGACCGCGACGACGACCGCGCCGGGCCGCCGATTGACAGCTTCAAGCATTCGGCGGCTCCCGCTCGAAGACCTGGCGCACGATATAGCTCGTGGTGTCGTCGTCGCTGAAATAGGCGCGCGCCATCATCTCCGAGAGAATGCCGGTGGTGATGAGCTGGATAGAGGACAGGAACAGCATCACGCCGACGATCAGCATCGGGCGGGTTCCGATATCATTGCCGAGGATGAACTTGTCGATCGCGAGATAGAACAGAATAAGGGCGCTGGCGCCGCCCGCAGCCAGACCGATCGAGCCGAAGAAGTGCCCGGGGCGCGCCTTGTAGCGCATGAAGAACAGCACGGCGAGCAGATCGAGAATCACCCGGAAGGTCCGTGAGATGCCGTATTTCGAGGTGCCGTAGTGCCGCGCATGATGCGTGACCGGCATCTCGCCGATGCGGCTGCTCGGCACCACGCCAGCGACCCAGGCCGGAATGAAACGATGCATTTCCCCCATCAGCTTCACCTGCTTGATGATGGAGGCACGATAGACTTTGAGGCTGCAGCCGTAGTCGTGGAGCTTCACGCCGGTGATCTTGCCGATCAGGAAATTGGCGCACCAGGAAGGAATCTTTCTGAGTAGGAGGTCATCGCGGCGATTCTGTCGCCAGCCGACGAGCAGATCGAGCCCGCGCTCCTCTATCGCCGCAACCATCAGGGGAATATCGGCCGGATCGTTCTGCAAATCGCCGTCGAGCGTCGCGATAAGCCGGCCCGAGGCTGCATCGATCCCCGCCTGCATCGCGGCGGTCTGGCCGAAATTCTTCTGGAGTTCGATGATCTTTAACTGCAGGTCAGCGCGTGCGAGCTCCTTACGTGCGTTCGGCAAGGTGCGGTCGGTGCTGCCGTCATCGACAAGGATCAGTTCCCAGGACTTCGAAAACCCGGCCATCGCATCCCCGATACGGGCAACAAGCGGCCCGACACTCTCCTCCTCGTTGAACACCGGCACCACTATGGACAGCTCGACGGCCTCCATAGCGTCGGTCGTCGCCTTCACGGGTTCTTCAATGTGATTCAAGGGGTGGTCTCCGATGCGCTCGCAGGTTTTCTTGCACAGTTAACGGTGATAACCAACGCGGAAATTGCATGGCTCGCTACAGGAAATCGGTCTCTCATGAATTCAAACTGGCAGTCCAGCCGGCGGCCATGGCTCGCACGCAACCGCATGGCGCTGATCTCCGCGGCGGCAATAGCGGCTTATGGCATCTTCGTCGAGTGGGTCTGGGGCTGGTTGGCCTTGCTTAGGCAATGGGCTGAGATCGGCCTTACGCCTGTCCTCTCCGCCCTCGCTCTCCTCGTCGGCACCTATTTCATCCGATGCTATCGCATCCAGGACTACTTTCCGGGTGAGACCGGGGGCCGGTTCTTCACGCTTTTCCGAGTAACGCAGGTTCACAACCTGCTCAACATCATGCTGCCGTTCAGAGCCGGCGAGACGAGTTTTCCGCTGCTCATGCGCAGCGAATTCGGCGTTCCATTGATGCACGGCACGTCGGCACTGCTCGTCATGCGGCTCCTCGACTTGCATGCGCTGCTCATGGTCGCAGCGATTGGGCTGGTCATCGACCGGGGTCATCGGGCGATCGACTGGTTGCTCTGGCTGCTGGCGTTCCTCTCGCCGCTTGCATTCTTTCTGTTAAAGGAGCCGGCGGTTGCAATGATGCGCAGATTGGCGCCGGAGAAGTTCCGGTCCCTTATCGACGAGGTCGAGGCGGGCCTGCCGGACGGCATCAACGCCTTCCTACGCGCCTGGACCATGACGGTGCTGAACTGGGCGGTCAAGGTCGCGGTGCTAGCCTGGGTGCTCGCCATCATGGGCGTGGCTCCGATCGCCGCCTCATTCGGCGGCGCACTTGGCGGCGAATTGTCCTCTGTTCTGCCGGTGCATGCGCCGGCAGGTGTCGGCACCTATGCGGCGGCGATCGTCGCCGGCGCGGTCTCGTTCGGCGCGACGGCCGACCATGCGACGCTGGAAATGCTCGGCCGCGCCAGCGTCAATGCCCATCTGCTCGTCATCGTGTCGGCTGTCGCCGGCACGTTGCTGTCGCTGGTGCTGAAACCGAAGACGTGATGATCTCTACTGAAACGATGTCTCGTAGAAGCTTCTGAGCTTGCGCGAATGCAGCTTCTCGGGCGGCATTGCCGCCAGCTTCTGCAGCGCCAGGATGCCGATCTTGAGATGCTGGCTCACCTGTGTGCGGTAGAAAGCGCTCGCCATGCCAGGCAGCTTCAACTCGCCATGCAGCGGCTTGTCGGATACGCAGAGCAGCGTCCCGTAGGGCACGCGGAAGCGGAATCCATTGGCGGCAATGGTGGCCGATTCCATGTCGAGCGCGATGGCACGCGCTTGCGAGAGGCGCTTGACCGGTCCGCGCTGATCGCGCAGTTCCCAGTTGCGGTTGTCGATCGTCGCGACCGTGCCCGTGCGCATGATGCGCTTGAGGTCGTAGCCGTTATAGCCGGTGACCTCGGCCACGGCATCCTGGAGAGCCACCTGCACCTCCGCCAGAGCGGGCAGGGGGATCCAGACCGGCAGGTCGTCGTCAAGCACATGATCCTCGCGCATATAGGCATGCGCCAGAACGTAGTCGCCGAGACGCTGGCTGTTGCGAAGGCCGGCGCAATGACCAAGCATCAACCAGACATGCGGCCTGAGCACGGCAATGTGGTCGGTGATCGTCTTTGCGTTGGAGGGGCCGACGCCGATATTGACGAGCGTGATGCCGCCGTGGCCCTTCTTCTTCAGATGGTAGGCCGGCATCTGGGGCAGTCGGGCGAGCGAATAGTCGGCGTCCGGTTTGTCGGCGCCGGCGGGCGTGGCGATGTTGCCCGGCTCCACGAAGGCGGTGTAGCCGTTGCCGCCTTCCGCCATCTGCTGGCGCGCCCAGGCGCAGAACTCGTCGACATAGAACTGATAGTTCGTGAACAGCACGAAATTCTGGAAATGCGCGGCGCTCGTCGCCGTATAGTGACTGAGGCGCGCAAGCGAGTAGTCGATGCGCTGCGCCGTGAAGGGCGCGAGCGGCGACGGCTCGCCGGGCCCGGGCTCATAGGAGCCGTTGGCGATCTCGTCATCGGTAGTCGTCAGGTCCGGGGCGTCGAACAGGTCGCGCAGCGGTATGTCGATGCTCTCTGCCGCCGACGCCTCCACATGGGCCCCTTCGCCGAAGGCAAAATGGAGCGGGATCGGTGTCGAGGATTCCGACACCGTGACGCCGACTCCATGGTTGCGCATCAGGTGGCCGAGCTGCTCCTTCAAATAGTGACGGAAAAGCTTGGGGCGGGTGATCGTCGTCGTGTAGACGCCCGGGGCACTGACATAGCCGAACGAGAGCCGTGAATCGACGTGCCCGAAGCTGCTCGTCTCGATGCTGACCTGAGGATAGCAGGCGCGGAAACGGGTGAGCGGCTTGCCGCTCTTGCCGAGCCCTTCGAAGGCCTCGCGAAGGAAGCGGGTATTGCGCTCGTAGAGCGCCTCGAGGCAATCGACGGCCTCGGCCGGGTCATCGAAGAACTGCGGCTCAAGGGGCTCGGGGGTGGCGGTGGAGAGGACGGAGTTTGAAGAGATTCGTTTGTTCATGTCGCATTATAGGCTGCAGCTTCTGACAAGCAAACGACAAGATGCTGCGTTTTCACATCGTCGCGGTTGTGCTTCAACGGGGTCCGGCGATGATGATTGCGCTGCCTGCGAGCGCCACGGCGGCACCCGCCACGTCCCATCGATCCGGCCGAACACTCTCGGCGAGCCACAGCCAGGCCAGCGAGGTGGCGATATAGACGCCGCCATAGGCGGCATAGGCGCGACCCGCCGCAGCCGTGTCGATCATCGTCAGCAGCGAGGCGAAAAGGGCGAGCGAACCCATGCCGGGAAAGAGCCACAAGGCCGATTTGCCGAGCCTGAGCCATGCCCAGAAGGCGAAGCAGCCGGCGATCTCGGCAAGGGCAGCGAGGAAATAAAGGGCGAATGCGGGCATGATCTTCCGGTCCTTCCGAGCGTGAAAGGACCGGAATTTCAGGCGCCATGCAAGAGGTCGAATGCGTTTCCGCCACGGGGGTGGCGGTCAGCTCATCGCCTGACGCTGCAGCGTGACGAAGAGGACGAGGCCGGCCCCGTTCTTGCCGATGCCGAGGCCGGAAGCTTTGCTGTAAGCGGCCGCTCCGATCGGCGCCATCAGCAGGCCCGCGAGGATCAGGAGGCGGAGCGAGATGATGGCGGAGGAGACAAGGGCGGCCATTTCCGTGATTCCTTTAATGCATGTCGCCCAAAAGTGTGCAGCAGTTTTGGGATAACGACATGCGCAAAAACAAAGACCTAAAGCTTCGCCTGGCAATATTGAGCCGTGTGGGCGGTGCAGTCGGTAAGCGAGCCGAGATAGGTGCTCTGGCGGCGGCGCTCCGTATCGGCGCCGACCGCTGCGGCGAGCGTCATCGCGAAGACAACCATCAGCAGACTGATGATGGTGAGGCGGCGAGCGAGAATATCCATGGTCTTGTCCGTTGGGCTGGAGACACGTTCAAATCGATTGATAGCCTTTTCGCACAACCAAACTGAATTCTTGCTGAGATGCCCGTTCATCTGCCATTCATCTTCGTAAAACCTCTTAGCCTTGCCGTGGGCGGTAGGCGTCCCTACGTCAATGCTCCCGTAACTTCAGGAGAGAACGCCTATGACCGCTCCCATCGAGCTTTACTACTGGCCGACGCCGAACGGCTGGAAGATCACCATCATGCTGGAGGAGCTCGGCGTTCCCTACGTCGTGAAATACATCAACATCGGCCGCGGAGATCAGTTCGCACCGGACTTCCTGAAGATCTCACCCAACAACCGCATGCCGGCGATCATCGACCCTGAAGGCCCCGGCGACGAACCTCTTTCCGTGTTCGAATCAGGAGCGATCCTGCAATATCTCGGCCGCAAATACGGAAAGTTCTATCCCTCCGAGGAGCGCGCCCGCGTCGACGTCGACCAATGGCTCTTCTGGCAGGTGGGCGGTCTTGGCCCCATGGCCGGACAGGCCCACCATTTCCGCCAATACGCCCCGGAGAAGATCGCCTACGGCATCGAACGCTACACCGATGAGGTGAACCGCCTTTACGGCGTGATGAACAGGCGGCTCGCCGACCGGCCGTTCCTTGCCGGTGATTACTCCATCGCCGATATGGCCGCGATCGGCTGGGTGATTCCGCACGAGAATCAGGGCCAGGACCTGAACGAATTCCCGAACCTGAAGCGCTGGTTCGAGACGATTCTCGCGCGACCGGCGGTCAAGAAGGCGATCGAGGTGGGCAAGGAAGAACGGGCTCGCCAGAAGAGCCTTGCCGAAGACGAGGAAGCGAAGAAGATCCTCTTCGGCCAGCGCGCCCGCTGAGATGAGCAGACCGGGTCGGAGCTTGTGGATGCTCGTCGAAGGAGGCTCACCTTCTTGCATCGAGAGCCCCGACCTGGCGGGCCCCCCCGGGCCAGAATGCCAGGCGCTGCGCCATTGGCCGTTTTGCGCGGTGCTTGCCGGGCAATGATCGCCCCGGAGCCGCTCAACTCGAAAAATGATGCGAATGCCGTACGCGAAATTTGGGGGCGATGTCGCCAAATGCGGGCACTGCAGCTTGACCAGAAAGCAGGACCGGTCCAGCATCGGCTGCACGCAGAGGCTGAAAGGCCGTCCGCTCTCAAATCGGAAGTGGCTGTCGGCTTCATCGCCATATGCAAACCTGACCGGTCGGAGCGGGCATGATGAATATTGCGCGCGTGTTTGTGGGTTTCGACAGCAAGGAAGTCGTGGCCTACCATGTCTTCTGCCAGAGCATCCTCGAGAAGAGCTCGATTCCGGTCGAGTTCGTGCCTGTCTCGCTGAACAATTTGGCAGGGACCTTCACCCGCGAGCGCAATCCGCTGCAATCCACGGAGTTCTCGTTTTCACGCTTCCTCGTCCCTTATCTCAGCAACTATGAAGGGTGGAGCCTGTTCGCCGATTGCGACATGCTGATGCGAACCGACATCGCGCGGTTGTGGGAGCTGCGTGACGACCGCTATGCCGTGATGTGCGTGAAGCACGACTATATCCCGAAGAGTACGATCAAATTCCTCGGCCAGACGCAGACCAAATATGAAAAGAAGAACTGGTCGAGCGTCATTCTCTTCAACAACGCCAAATGCAGATCGCTGACTTCAAACTATGTCAACACAGCGACTGGGCTGCAGTTGCACCAATTCAAATGGCTCGAATCAGACGAACTTATCGGTTCACTGCCGCCAACCTGGAATTGGCTAGTTGATGAATATGATTACAACGAGGCTGCCGATCTCGTCCATTTCACGGAGGGAGGTCCTTACTTCGAGGAATACAAGAACGCGGATTATGCCGAGGAATGGTTTTCCACCCGTGATCGCCTTCTCTACGCCGCGAAACTTTGATTGCCCGCTGAAGGCTTCGTTCCGCTCTAGCGGCTGAAGCGCTTGAAAAATGCGCGAATCCGACGCTCCAGCTTTGTGCTTGCCCAAAGTCTGGCGACCTGGCGTTCCATTCCTGTATAGCGGTTTGCCAGAACGTTGGATGCAATCAGTGCTATTGTCGACTCATTCAATTCCGGAAAATGGCGGCAGATGCGCTCCAGGGTGCCGGCCGGCCCACTGACGCCTTCTTCGAAAAACCGTAGGCGGCCTCGGTTGACGAAACACCGCAGCATAATTTGTTCGAAGGTCCAGTCATGCTCCACATGCATGTTGAATTGCATTCCCGCCACGCCGGTGAACCCGCAAAGGCAGACGTTTGCATGCGACGCCCTCTCCAGCAGCCACAGGGCAACGGCGAAGCCTGTTGTCGGCATGCGCCCGACCGGATAAAGCGAGCCGAACACGTAGTCGAAATCCAAGGTGTATGGGACGAGTGCGCTCCGCCGTGGCGCGGTCATGCCGGGCGTTCCTTCCGGCACGCCGCGGTCGGCAAGAACGCCAATCTCGGCTCTCGGGGGCCGGGAGAAGAGTGCATACGCCTTATCGAAGTGTTTCTTTGACTTCTGGAAGCGCGTGCCGCCGCTGACGAGGCGGTGGCAAAGTATGGCATCCTTGTCGAAAGGGCGTGCTAGCACTTTCGCGCAGCCTGTGAAAAAGATGTACAGCGTTCGCTCCGGAAGGCCGCGAGAGACCGCTTCGACGTCTACGCCTTCACTGTTGGCGATCAGGGCCACCATTTCGTATTCGGAAAGGATGGTCTCAAGATCTCGTACTTCCATGAAGATCCCCCCGCCGCCTTAGTAGGGCCGGCTCGAACCTTCCCAAGGAAGGGCATGGTGGTCAAGTCCGCAACGCCGCGGCTACCACAGCGACCTGTGCGCGTCTGATAAGACGCGCGGCGCCGTAAGTGGGCCGCCGTTAGCCCAGGGCGAATGCCGGCGCCCCCCTCGCATTCAAAGCCGCGTCCAGGTCTGCGACTTGCAAAGCACTTTCAGCACACAGCCTTTCATCTTCAGCGAATTGCCGCTGACGGAGCCGGAGCCGCTATAGGTCTTGTCGCTTTCGGGATCGGTGATCTCGCCGCTGTAGCTGCCGCCCATTCCGGAAAGGGAGCCGATGCGCTTGCCCGCATGTTTGCCCGTCTTCAGGGTGATGCAGAACGCCCCGCCGCAGGGGGCGATCTCGGCCGTTGCGCCGCTTGCTGTCTTCCAGTCGCCGACGATCGGCTCGGCCGCGTGCATAGCACCCGTTGCGGCGAAGGCGAGCGCCGCGGTGAAGAACAATGTACGAATCATTCGATTTCCTCCGAAAGAAGCTGCCGTCTTGCGTCTGGCCCATGCTTGCGTTTCCTCGTCTCCGGCGATCTCCTCACCACCAGAGCCCCGCACGTTAGCTTACGCGTACGTAAAGGTAAATATCCGTGCGGGCGCCCCGTTTGTCGGAGGGGAAGAGCCATTGTGGATCCGCGAAATCGCATCCTCCTCGGAAGCGCTGCTGTTTATGTGGTTAGCGTTTGGTTGAAATCCGCTTCTGAATTTTCGTAAATTTTGAGGCGAATGCCCGCTGTCACAGGCGGTCCGATGCTTAACGAAAACCCAAGTTTACCAAGCGTTTGAACTTTGTTTGCGTCAAATTAAGCATGCATTTTAAGGGCCCGTTGAAGCCCGTCCGGCATATTCGAACCCATAAGACGAGCGGAGGAAAACCCGCCGAACCGCCGGAAGCGACGCCGCACAAGACGGTGCGCCTTCGGAAAGCCCGCGAAGAGGCAGCACTGAACAGGGACGAAGAAAAATGCCGAACTGAAGCCAGGCGCGCCACTGCATGATTCCTTAAATCGGATCGATTGAAGGAGAAAATCATGCAGCAGTTCAAAGTTCTACAGCATCTCTGCGCGTCTAATTAGACGCGCGGCGCTGTAGGGGGCGTGCCGCTTCGGCGGACCAACGAAGACAGGGACAAGATAAAGATGGCACGCTTTGACATTGATGTCGTTTCGCATGACGCGATCGGAGGCGAGAATCGGGCCGATGCTCTTTGCGAAATGGGCCTCGCCTACGCAACTGGCCGTGGCAGGCCCGTCGATCTCGTCGCCGCGCACAAGTGGCTGAACATCGCAGCCATCAGAGGCTCGGACCGTGCTGCCGACCTTCGGGCCGATCTCGCGGCGACCATGAGCAAGGCGGATCTCGCCGCCGCGCTCCGGGCGGCGCGCGAGTGGATGACCATGCACTGACCGCGCGATGGCGCTTGTGAGTCTAGCCTGCTGCGAGGCTCTTGAGCACCGAGGGCAGGGCCGCTTCGAGTAGATCCAACTCGCTATCGGGGCCGGTGCTCACCCGGATGCAGCGGTTGAGAGGTGCGACGCCGGGCATGCGGATGAAGATCCCGTGGTCGCTCATCAGCCGGTCGACGATTGCCCGCGCGTAGGCCGCATCCCGTCCGCAATCGACAGCCACGAAATTCGTCGCCGAGGCAAGCGGCTCGATCCCATTATCGCGGGCGATGGAGGCGATTCTTTCCCGTGCCCCGAAGATCTTGAGCGTAACCTCATTGAGATAGTCCTGATCGGCGAGCGCGGCGATCGCGGCCGCGACACCAATACGGTTCATTCCGAAATGATTGCGGATCTTGTCGAAGGACTGGGCTGTTCCGGCTGTGGTCAATGCGTAACCGACGCGCGCGCCCGCGAGGCCATAGGCTTTCGAGAAGGTGCGCGTGCGTATGACGTTGGGCTTGTCGATGAGGCTCGCGATCGACGGCAGCGCCTCCGGCGGTGCCGTTTCGCAATAGGCCTCATCGAGAACGAGCAGAGTCGTTTCGGGCAGGGCGTTCGCAAAGTCGATCACATGGTCGGCCGGCCACCAGCTTCCCATCGGATTGTCGGGATTGGCGAAATAGACGAGCGGGGCGTTCTCGCGCTTCGCGGCGGCGAGTAGCCCCTCGAGATCTTCGCGGTCCTCGACATAAGGTGTCGTCACCAGCCGTCCGCCGTGGCCCGCGACATGATAGTTGAAGGTCGGATAGGCTCCAAGCGAAGTCACCACCGGCGTGCCCGGCTCGACGACAAGACGCACGATCTGCCCGAGCAGACTGTCGATGCCTTCACCAACCGCAATATTGGCGGGAGCGGTGCCGAGCTGTGCGGCAAGCGCCTGCTTCAGATCGTGATTCTCGGGGTCGGCATATTTCCAGGTTTCTCCGGCCGCCTGCTCGATAGCGCGCAACACCGATCTGGCCGGCCCGAATCCGCTCTCATTGGCGCCAATGCGCGCGGCGATCTTGCGGCCGCGCTGGCGCTCGATGGCCTCGGGCCCGACGAAGGGAATGGTGGCCGGCAGGGATTGGACGAGCGGCGTGAAGCGTGAGAATGCGGACATCTTGGAAAAACTGAACTCCGTTCGGGAAATGCGCCGCGGAACTTATCGCATAAGGACGCGAATCGGAAACGGCTCGCGCAAAGAAAGATGGACGGCTGAGGTGGCTTGGGGGTTGCCGGGGCTTTCAAGCGCCGCTGGAAAACTGCATACGGATCAGCCTGCGAAGAAAATCCTGTGCCAGCAACATGTTGAAGCGTACCCCGAGTTCGGTGCCGCTACGGTACACTTCGGCGCAGCCGATCTCCTCCTTGAAGCCGTCGATCTCCAGAAAGAAGTGCTTCGGCAGCATGATCGCCGCGTTGAAGTCGAGCATCGCGCCGCCGACCGAGATGTGGCGCAGCAGGCAATGATATTTGGTTTTCGCCTTCAACTGCTGGCCGATGACGAGGATGCGGCAGGGCCGTTCGATGAAATAATGCGGGTACTTACCGGCTGGTTGGCCGGAACTTGCTTGCGCGCGATGCATGATCATCGACATGACCGGTTCCCCGGAAAAACCATCCTTCCATCCAGCCGGCAGATCGCTTCATGAGAGAATCAAGCGCGGCGAAGACATCGCGCATGCTCTGCCGCGCCGCTTGCTTCAGCCTTGCGAGCGCTTTTGCCGCCAGCCCCGGAACGATGGGTGCCGAGCCCCTCAGTTCCTTTTTACGATCGCTGCGGCCGCTTCCGCATATGGTCCATGTCGGCAGGAACAAAAGCGCTGCAGCGTAGTTTCAGGGCCTCAATCGAAGGGAGAGAACAATGAGGTTCAAACACGCAAGTACTCTTGCTCTGGCGCTCGCGCTCGGCATCTCGCCACTCGTCCTCAGCGAGGTTGCAAACGCCCAGCAAGGCACGTCGGGCGGCACCCAATCCCAACAGGGAACGTCGGGCCAAGGAACTGAGTCCAACTCGAATCCCGGGACCCCTGAGTCAACCGCCGGCGGATCCAGAGAGGATCGCTGCGCTCAGGCGGATGCGCCCGCCGATTGCCCCGAAGGCCTGAAGAGGCCGCCCAAGACGGAGGGCGCAAGCGGCGACAACAAATAGGTGCGGGGCGTGCGGACCACTTTCAATCGCTGCCAGCTGGGCCGCAGTGGAGGAGTCTGACCCATGGCTGCGGGCAGTCATGAGCCACCTGCATCTGCTTCTGGCGACTTGAAGCAATCGCAACACGCACGATGATCACGCTATTGCAATCCTTAGTGGATCTGCTCTCCTCATCGAGAGGATTGGCGATTTGGCTCCGTATCGCGCAGAGATTGCCGCGACCACGCGAATTGGGCAAACCCGTAAGCTCTTCTCGCCTTCGAAAAAAATCCTGCGCGTTTTCGGAAACGCGCAGGAAATGGCTGAAATATCCACGTCTGGTCTCGTCGCGGCGGCTTTGTTGAAAAAGTCGCCGTTTGTCGATTTTTCGCAAAAAACCCTTGCAATCATTGGCCTCTGGCAATAGCTAGGCCGTAACGGAGAGGTGGCCGAGTGGTCGAAGGCGCTCCCCTGCTAAGGGAGTATACCGGAAACGGTATCGAGGGTTCGAATCCCTTCTTCTCCGCCATTTCCCGCATTGTTCAGCCCCGATAAAGCTGGCCGCCTCTCTCAGAGTCGTTGGTAGTATTGCCCGTTCGAGGTCGGTGTCTCCAGTAGCGAAGTACTTCGGCCGCGAGTTCGCAGCACATCTTCGCGACGGCAATTGATCGCTCGCCTGCGCTTGAGGAACCGCACCGTCCCTCGATCGACTCGATCCGGCCGATTCTGCGACCGGGGTGATCGTCGCGTCCGCAGATTCGCGAATCTCCGCCCATTGATTCTGTTGAGAATCGGCGAAAGCTCCCCTGATCGCATTGTCCGACTCGGCCTTTGGGCGGCCTGAGGACCTGCGGAAAGACCGGGCGCGGAGAACCCGGTGCCGGGTTTTGCCCCCGTTTTTGGCCATTTTCTGCCTCTTTTCGAAACAGAAGACGTGACGCAGCTTCACGCTAACCCCGCGTGGCTAAAGGATTTTCTTAATGATTTGTTAATTCTCTCGGGCCGTCTGGGGCGATTTTGTGTCGTTTCAGCAACAGGGATCAGGGAAGGGCAGCGCAAAGGAGTTGATCAGGCAAGTTGGTCGTTGCGCGCCCCATCCGGTTTTGTATTTTCAACTCCGGAAGCGAGGGCGGTTGATCGTCCGACTTCTTGAACGTTGGGGATGGGGCAGGGAACGCTGTCCTTCAGCAAAGAAACCCAGACCCGTTTGAAACTTTTGACTGGAGGTCAGAAATGAACATCAAGAGCCTTCTTCTCGGCTCCGCTGCTGCTCTCGCAGCAGTCTCCGGCGCACAGGCTGCCGACGCTATCGTCGCTGCCGAGCCGGAGCCCATGGAATACGTTCGCGTTTGCGACGCTTTCGGCACGGGTTACTTCTACATTCCGGGCACGGAAACCTGCCTCAAGATCAGCGGCTTCGTCCGCGTTCAGGTTGACTTCGGCGAAGACGCTGTTGACAACCGCGATGATGATCCGGATGGCTCGTCCGATTGGGACATGTTCTCGCGTGGCTTCCTGGCGTTCGACGCCAAGAGCGACACCGAGTTCGGCACGCTGACCGGCTTCTTCGCTATCGAAGCTGACACGGACAACCAGGGTCACAACAACTTCAAGGTCGACGAAGCTTACATCCAGCTCGGCGGCTTCAAGGTTGGTGCCTTCTGGAGCTGGTGGGATAAGGGCCTGAACGGCGAAACCGACATCAACGGCAACGACACCACCAAGTTCAACTCGATTGCCTACATCTATGACGGCGGCACCTTCCAGGCCGGCGTTGCTGTAGACGAACTCGAAGGCGTAACTTCGAAGCCGAACGGTATCGGTGTTGAAGGTATCGTTTCCGCTACGCTCGGCGGCGTATCCTTCGACCTGCTCGGCGGCTACGACTCGGAAGTCGAAGAAGGCGCGATCCGTGGCCTGATCTCTGCAGACCTCGGCCCGGGCGTTCTCCAGGCTCTCGCCATCTGGTCGTCTGACCCGAACGCTTACTGGTCGGTTTCGGAATGGAGCGTTGCTGCTTCGTACCGCTTCAATGCAACCGACAAGTTTGCGATCACCCCCGGCGCTCAGTACTTCGGCGACATCCGCAACAACGTTCCGTTTAACGACGCTTGGGAAGGTGCTGGTCCGAACGAAGGCTTCGGCAACGGCGATGCCTGGAAGGTCGGCGTCACGGCTGACTACCAGATCACCGAAGGCCTCGCAGCTCGCGCAACGGTTAACTACACCGACGTCGACTACGACAACACCTTCGCTGATGACGATTTCGTCTCGGGCTTCGTCCGCCTGCAGCGCGACTTCTAATCTGACCTGACCTCGGTCAGTGAAGGAAAGCCCGGCTCTCTGAGCCGGGCTTTTTCGTTGTCATTTGCGCGTGGCGAGCAGCGCAAGCTTGCGTTCCGCAGCTCTCAATGTCGCAATAGTTGGACATGCATGGAACGCATGACTGCGACACTCCCTCGAAGGAACGTTACTTTCCTTAAATCGTACTCGATTTAAGAGCAAAAACTTGCAGCAATTCAGAGTGCTACAGCGTCCTTTGTGCGTCTGAGAAGACGCACGGCACTGTAGACAGCACCGGTGCGGTCGCTCGGTCTCGGCAGGTGCGATCAACAAATCGTGATCGCAACTTAAGCCTTGGCACAAAACCCTGCTTCGGCCATTTTGTTGCTGAAGGGAAGTAATCCTTTGAAAGGAAAAGGTGAAGCCGATGAAGAGGCTAGCAATCGTTGCCCTGTCACTGGCGACCGCGCTGACAAGCATCGGGCCGGCTCAGGCATTCCCGACGGTGCCGGCGGTGAAGGCGCAAGCCTCCGACATTCAACTGACCCAGAACAACGCGCGCGACCACGTACCAGGCTGGAATCCGAGCAATCCGCGTTATTGCCAATACCACAATTGCCGGTTCTTTGACCGCTCCGGGAATCCACGTTTCGGCTCGTACAGACGCTACCGGGACCGCGACTATTATCGCTACCGAGACCGCGGCTATTACCGCCGCCATTACCGTGATTGGGACGATGACGACGACGATTTTGGCGCGGCTCTCGGAGGCTTCGCAGCCGGCGCGATTATCGGCGGTCTTCTGAGTCAGCCGCCCAGGGCCTACTACCGTGGCGGCGGCAATTCGCATGCGAATTGGTGTTATGCGCGCTACAGGTCGTACCGGGCTTACGACAATACGTACCAGCCCTATTACGGCCGGCGTCGTCAGTGCATTTCGCCGTACATGTAAGCGGGAAAGAAAACTGCCGCGCCTGATGGCCTAGTCAACGGCGCCGAGTTTTTTGCCCCCGGAGTTCGTAGCTTTTCCGGGGTGGATTCGAGCCGTCGTTGCAATCAGCCCACAACAAACGCGGCTATGTGCGCTTCGAGCCCGCCGAGATGCAGATGCGGCGCGTGGCCTTGGCCGCGCGCGGTCACGGCCACCAGATCGGGGTGCCGCCGCGACATTTCCTGAACGGTCGCTTCGCTCAGCAGTTTGGAATGTTCGCCGCGAACGACCATCATCGGCAGGTCGTGAAAAGCATCGAATTGTGGCCACAGCTCCGGGAGTGCGGTGTCGGCGGTCAAGCCCTTCAGTTGCGCCGTGATCGCTGGATCGAAGTCGGCGATTGGGAGCCCGTCTTCATCCCGGTAGATCGCTTCGGCCATGTCGCGCCAGTCCTGCTCGCGAAGAAGGGGGAAGTCTTCACCGTGCAGGCGCTGCAGAAACATCGGCGCCTCCGCCCAACTTTCCGGTCCGCTTGCCGCGTTCAGGTAGTCCCGGATCCTCAACAGCCCCTCGATCTCGACCACGGGCCCGATGTCGTTGAGGACCACGCGGGCGACTAGGGCAGGCGCTGATACGATGAGGTGATGGAGAATGAGGCCGCCGCGGGACGTGCCGATGAATATTGCTTTGTCGATCCCGAAATAGGCGCAGGCAGTGATGACGTCGGCGGCTTCGGCGGCGATCGTGTACCGGCCATTGTCGTTGTCGCGCTCCGACTGCCCGCGACCGCGGTAGTCGAGCGTGACGACGGGATGTCCGCCGCCGGCGGGGGAGGCCAGGAAGGTGGCCAAGCCATGGAAATCGCGGCTGTTGCGGGTGAGTCCCGGGAGGCAAACGATGGGCATGCCCGCCCGCCGCTCAGCCCCGAAACCATAAGCCCGGCCGTAGAGCCTCAGCCCGTCCTTCGCGTGAAAATAATGCGGTTGAAACACCTGCCACCCTAGCGCGGGATGAGGAAAAGTGTGCGCGGTTTTCCGCCCGCATTCCGCGCTAACCTATTAGAATCGATCACGTTCATGATTTTAGGTCGATCCGACCTAAAATCATCGTGATCTAGTCGCCGCGCGGTGCATCGCCGCCGATCAATTCGCCGCCGCAGCGTCGCAGGCGACCGTCACGAAGAATCACGTCCCATTCTCAAGTCCGACACGATGTCCGCCTTCTGCCCGAGCCGGGACTTATAGACCTGATAATTTTCCATCACACGCTGAACGTAGTTGCGCGTCTCCTCGAAGGGAATGCGCTCGATCCAGTCGACCACCTCATCGATCGGCTTGCCACGCGGGTCGCCATAGCGGGCGAGCCATTGAGGCACGCGACGCGGACCGGCATTGTAGGCGATGAAGGTGAGTATGTAGGAGCCGCCGAAGCTGTCGATCTGTTCGCCGAGATAATGTGCCCCAAGCGTCGCATTGTAGCCGGCGTCCGTCGTCAAGCGGTCCTTGGAATAGGCGAGGCCGTAGCGGCTGGCGACGCCTTTGGCAGTGCCGGGCAGAAGCTGTAGCAGGCCATGGGCGTTCGCCGCGGAAACCGCTGCCGGATTGAAGGCGCTTTCCTGGCGGGCGATCGCATAGGCGAGGGCCTTGCCGGCCCCGCTGATATCCGCGCTCGACGGAATGACGCCGATCGGGAAGGCGAGGGCGGCCACGTCTACGCCGCGGCCAAAGGCGATTTTCCCGACCTGCAGGGAAAGTTGGTGATTGCCCGCTTTCTCCGCCTGCCCCGCCAGGATTGCAAGCTCGCCGGGGGTGTTGAGCTCCTCCGCGAGCGCCCGATAGAGGCTGTCGGCCCGCCAGCCGTGGCCGCTCGCTTCGAGCCGGCCGATCGCCTTGACGGCTTCGCGGCTTTCGAAGCGAGCGCGATCTTCCTCGGTAGGCGAGGGGTAGGTCACATCGATCGTCGAGCGACCGAGTCGTGCGGCGGCAAGCTGACCGTAGAAGGTGCCGGGATATCGCGCCGCATTGGCGAAATACTCCCCCGCGTTGCCGGGGCCACCGGCCTCGGCGGCGCGCCCAAGCCAATACCAGGCGCGCGAGGCGGAGACCGGCCGTCCAGATGCCTCCAGGACCCTGCGGAAATGGCGTGCGGCCGTCGCCGGCTCTTCGAGCCCTCGCAGCGCGTACCAGCCTGCATGAAATTCCGCGTCGACGATGTCCGTCGGCCGGTTTGCCGCATGATTGGCAGCGATCTCGTAGGCGCCACGGAAGTCACCCTTGTCGAGGAGGCCGCGGCTGACGATGCGCTGCTCCTTCCACCATTCTCCCGGGTCGACCAGGGCGCCGCTGTCCTCAGGCATCCGGGCGAGAAGCTTTGCAGCTTCCTCGTATTTCTCTCGTTTCCGCAGAAGCTCGATGCGAATGAAGAGATAGGCTGGTTTGTCGCGCCAGGAAGGCTCGACCGCTGCGACAAGCGCCGCCGCATTGCTGCTGCCGCGCATAACTGCGGCCCAGGCACGGAAGAGCGATTGCGCCTTACCGAGATCACTGAACCGCTCCGCCTGTTCGGTGCGGCCGCGATAAAGCAGCATTTCCATCCGCCGCCTATGGTCGTCGGTCGTCAGTAGGCCGGAAAACTCCGAGAGGACCTTCGTTTCGATCTCCTCGTCGAGCGCCTCGTCCAGCCAGATGGCGCGCAGATGCTTGGCGGCCATCTCTGCTTGCCCCCCGGCCATCAAGGCACGCGCAAAGACGATGGCCCCTTCCGCCGTTTCGGGGCGGGTAGCACCGAAGGCGGCGATCACGTCGGCGGCCGGCGGATTTTCGCGATAGAGCGCTCGTTCCGAATGGGCGCGTAGCGACTTCAAGCCCGGCCAGCCGATAAGTTCCCGTTGCGCATCGGCGATTTCGTGGGAGGGGACGCCTCGCTGTCCGGAAACGGCGATCGCCCAGGTGAGGATATGCCGGTCGAGCGTTCCGGCCGGCATGCGGTCGCGAACAGCGATCGCCGTTGCCGGCTGCCGGTCCGACAAGGCATCGAGGCCGGTTTTCAGATCTCCATCGACTTCCGCGGTAGCGTCCGGTATCGCGGCGGTGACATCACCTGTGGTGATCCGTCCCAATTTGCCCGCGAAGCCTGGCTTTTGGGCTGGTACTGGTATCCGGCTCTCGATGGCGCCGGCCGAGGAGGCCAGTATCGCTGCACCGAGCATGGCGGCGACAGGCAGAAAGAGCATTCCGCGCATCAAGAGCCCCGTGGTTCCCCGTGTCTCAACTTCATTTTGCCGTCGGATCGGCTACGCAAAGGTTAGCGGCATTTGTCGGTCGTCGTAAATGGCAGGCGAGCGGGCAGTTCATGGCTCTTGTTTTCCCTGCGTGCCAGAGCCGGTCGCAGTTCCCTCAAGCTCTTCATTGGTCGGAAACGGACACGAAATGCGTTGTTGCGGCGCTTGCCGCAGCCACGTCACATGATTATGGTGCGGCAGTTTTTTAACCGTCGATTGCGGCCAAAGCATGGGCCTTTTCCGTGTCCCCGGCCGTCAGGAGTTGTGCATGTTCAAGGGTTCCATTCCCGCTCTCGTAACACCGTTCACGGCCAGCGGCTCGGTCGATGCGGATAGTTTCGTCGCACATGTGGAGTGGCAGATAAAGGAGGGCAGCCACGGTCTTGTGCCGGTGGGCACGACGGGCGAATCCCCGACCCTTTCCCACGACGAGCACAAGCAGGTCGTAGAACTGTGCGTCGAGGCAGCCGCCCGTCGCGTCCCGGTCATCGCTGGCGCGGGCTCCAACAATACGATCGAGGCGATCGAACTGGCACAGCATGCGGAAAAGGCTGGAGCGGACGCCATTCTCGTCGTCACGCCTTACTACAACAAGCCGACGCAGAAGGGGCTCTTTGCCCATTATGCGGCGATTGCCGAAAACGTGAAGCTGCCGATCGTGATCTATAACATTCCTGGCCGATCGGTCATCGACATGAGCGTCGAGACCATGGCGGCGCTGGCCAAGGCCTATCCCACGATCATCGGCGTCAAGGATGCGACCGGGAAGATTGAGCGGGTTTCCGAGCAGCGCATGGCCTGCGGCAAGGATTTCGTGCAGCTTTCGGGCGAGGACGCGACCGCGCTCGGATTCAACGCACATGGCGGCGTCGGCTGCATTTCCGTTACCGCCAACGTCGCGCCGCGCCTCTGCGCTGAATTCCAGGAGGCGACCCTTGGCGGCGATTTCGCCAGGGCATTAGACTACCAGGACAAGCTGATGCCGCTTCACAAGGCGATCTTCCTGGAGCCTGGCCTTTGCGGCGCAAAATATGCGCTCAATCGCCTTGGGAGAATGAGCCGCGCGGTCCGCTCGCCGCTGCTGCCGACGCTCGAGCCGGCGACGGAGGCGGCGATCGACGCCGCGCTTCGGCACGCGGGATTGATGAACTGATGGCACCGAAGGGCAACGAAAGAACGGTCAAGAAGGTGGTGGCGGAAAACCGCAAGGCCCGCTTCAACTATGAGATCGTCGATACCTACGAGGCCGGTCTCGTGCTGACCGGCACCGAGGTTAAGTCGTTGCGTGAGGGGAAGGCCAACATCTCGGAGTCCTATGCGACCGACGAGGGCGGCGAAATCTGGCTGATCAATTCCTATCTGCCAGAATATCTACAGGCGAACCGCTTCAATCATGAGACGCGCCGGCGCCGCAAGTTGCTTTTGTCGAAGCGGGAAGTGAACCGCCTCCAGGGCGCTGTCAATCGCGAAGGCATGTCGCTGATCCCGCTTAGAATCTATTTCAACGAGCGCGGCCGCGCGAAGCTGGAACTGGCGCTCGGCAAAGGCAAGAAGCTGCACGACAAGCGCGAGACCTCCAAGGAGCGCGACTGGAACCGGCAGAAGAACCGCCTGCTCAAGGAGCGGGGCTGAGTCCTTTTCATTGGGGTTTGCGAGGGAAAGCCCCTCATCCGACCTGCCCGGCCACCTCTTCCCGCCTGCGGGTAGAGGGTTAGGGGCAGATAGACTGATCGCTCGCGTTAAAGCTCGACGTCGTCGGCAACCGGCTCTACAGGACGCTGCACCCGTTCCGAAGGCTCGCGGCCTATTTCGCCCCTGAGAGTTGCCAGATCGATGAAGTGGTCCGCCTGGCGGCGCAGGTCGTCGGCGATCATCGGGGGCTGCGTCGACATCGTCGAGACCACGGAGACCTTGCGTCCTTTGCGCTGCAAAGCCTCGACCAGCGTCGTGAAGTCTCCGTCGCCCGAGAAGATCACCAGATGATCGACGGTCTCCGACTGCTCCATGGCGTCGATTGCGAGCTCGATGTCCATGTTGCCCTTGATCTTGCGGCGCCCGAGCGAGTCGGTGAATTCCTTGGCGGGCTTGGTGACGACCTTGTAGCCGTTATAGTCCAGCCAGTCGATCAATGGACGAATGGAGGAATATTCCTGGTCCTCGATGAGCGCAGTGTAATAGTAGGCCCTCAGCAGGTATCCGCGCTTCTGGAATGCTTTAAGCAGCTTGCGATAATCGATGTCGAAACCGAGACTCTTCGATGCAGCGTAGAGGTTGGCGCCATCGATGAATAGAGCGATTTTCTCGCGAGGATCGAACATCGTTATTTCCTTTTCCATGCCCTGCACACTGACCGGACCGACCCCGCGGAGGCTGCGCAGACAATAGGCGTATTACATTATTAATTGCTGATTTTGCAAATAATGTAGGTCATGCCACCGCATTTATTCCAACATGGGCGCGGCGCCTATAGCTAGTTTTAGCAGTTGCTGCAGTTCGTCCACACTTCAATTTGCAATTGTCGTTGATGTTGGTACGAAGAATATCACGAAACACAATCACTGTCTGGGACTTGCAGCGTCAACCCTTAAATGCCGTATTTTAACATGCGTTGGGCGAAGGCGTGAGCGCTGGATGCAGGAAAAACTTGAACTTATGTTGTTTTGAATGTATCCGAGCGGCTAATTCCAGAAATCGGAGCTGATGGAGCCGCATCAAGCGGCGTTCCGGTTTCGTGTCGTTAATCATGCCGCGGCATGCCGCCGCGCTTCTTAAGTCGTAAAGGACAGGCTATGGCCCGCGTCACCGTCGAAGATTGCATTGACAAGGTCGAAAACCGCTTCGAACTCGTCCTGCTTGCCAGCCATCGCGCGCGCCTGATTTCGCAAGGTGCCCCGATCACCGTTGATCGTGACAACGACAAGAATCCGGTCGTTGCACTGCGAGAGATTGCCGACGAGACGCTTTCTCCCGGCGATCTGAAGGAAGACTTGATCCACTCGCTCCAGAAGCATGTGGAAGTGGACGAGCCGGAACCCGATGCGGCTGCGCTCGCTCAGACGGAAACCGCCGCTTTTGCCGAGGCTGCGGAGGAGGAGGACCAGCCGGAAGCGCTGACCTTCGACCGTATGTCCGAGGAGGAACTGCTGGCAGGTATCGAAGGTCTCGTTCCGCCGGAAAAGAGCGACGACTACTGAGATCCGTTCGGGAACAGCCGTTCCAACGTGTTTTCGAAGCAGTGCGCCACTCGTATGATTGGCGCACTTTTTTGTTTGCCTGATTTCACGGAGCCGTCAGCGGATGATGCGCCAATACGAGCTCGTTGAGCGCGTGCAGAAATACAAGCCCGACGTCAACGAGGCCCTGCTTAACAAGGCCTATGTCTATGCGATGCAGAAGCATGGTCAGCAGAAGCGGGCAAGCGGCGATCCGTATATTTCTCATCCTCTCGAAGTCGCGGCGATTCTTACCGAAATGCATCTGGACGAGTCGACGATCGCCGTCGCCCTGCTGCACGATACGATCGAGGACACGACGGCGACACGGCAGGAGATCGACGAGCTCTTCGGCGAGGACATCGGCGCGCTGGTCGAGGGGCTGACTAAGATCAAGAAGCTCGACCTCGTCACCAAGAAGGCGAAGCAGGCGGAAAATCTCCGCAAGCTGCTGCTTGCCATTTCCGACGACGTTCGCGTCCTCCTCGTCAAGCTTGCCGACCGACTGCACAACATGCGCACGCTCGATCACATGTCGGCGGAGAAGCGCGCACGCATCTCCGAGGAGACGATGGACATCTATGCGCCGCTGGCCGGACGCATGGGCATGCAGGACATGCGGGAGGAGCTCGAAAATCTCGCGTTTCGCCATATCAACCCCGAGGCCTTCGAAACGGTCACGAGGCGGCTGGAAGAGCTCTCGCAGCGCAACGAGGGTCTGATCAAGAAGATCGAAGAAGAACTGAGCGAGCTGCTACAGGCGGAGGGCCTGAAGAATGCACTGGTGAAAGGGCGTCAGAAGAAGCCCTATTCCGTCTTCCGCAAAATGCAGTCGAAATCGCTCTCCTTCGAGCAGCTATCGGACGTCTGGGGCTTTCGCATCCTCGTCGACGACATTCCTTCGTGCTATCGGGCGCTCGGCATCGTGCACACCCGCTGGCGCGTCGTGCCAGGCCGCTTCAAGGATTATATTTCGACGCCGAAGCAGAACGACTATCAGTCGCTCCACACGACGATCATCGGCCCGTCGCGACAGCGCATCGAGCTGCAGATCCGCACGAAGCGCATGCACGAGATCGCGGAATACGGTATCGCCGCGCATGCGCTCTACAAGGATCGGGACATGGTCTCGGGGGATGCGACCCGCTCTCCGTCGTCGAATGCCTATTCCTGGCTGCGTCGGACGATCGAGTCGCTTGCCGAAGGCGACAATCCCGAGGAGTTCCTGGAGCACACGAAGCTCGAACTCTTCCAGGACCAGGTCTTCTGTTTCACCCCCAAGGGGCAGTTGATCGCGCTGCCGCGCGGTGCCACGCCGATCGACTTCGCCTATGCCGTCCATACGAACATCGGCGACACCTGCGTCGGCGCCAAGATCAACGGCCGCATCATGCCGCTGGTGACGCGGCTCAACAATGGCGACGAGGTGGAGATCATCCGCTCGGGCATCCAGGTGCCGCCGCCGGCCTGGGAGGAAATCGTCGTCACCGGCAAGGCGCGCGCGGCCATCCGCCGCGCGACACGCGCGGCCGTGCGCAAGCAATATGCCGGGCTCGGATACCGCATCCTCGAACGTACCTTCGAGCGCGCGGGCAAGACGTTTTCGCGCGAGGCGCTGAAGCCGGTTCTCCATCGGCTCGGGCAGAAGGAAGTCGAGGATGCGATCGCCGCGGTCGGACGCGGCGAGCTCTCCTCGCTCGACGTCCTGCGCGCCGTCTTCCCGGACCACCAGGATGAGCGCGTGACCGTCAAGCCCAGTGCCGACGACGGCTGGTTCAACATGCGCAGCGCGGCGGGCATGGTCTTCAAGCTGCCGGAACGCTCGAAGGAGGCGATCGCGGCGGAGCAGGCGGAAGGACCCGAAGCCTTGCCGATCCGCGGGCTCTCCGGCAATGCGGAGGTGCATTTCAGTCCCGCGGGTGCCGTTCCCGGCGACCGGATCGTCGGCATCATGGATAAGGAGAAGGGTATCACGATTTACCCGATTCAGTCGCCCATCCTGCAAAAGTTCGACGAAGAGCCCGAGCGTTGGATCGACGTGCGCTGGGATCTCGACGAGGCGAACAGCAGCCGCTTCATGGCAAGAATCGCCGTCAGCGCCTTGAACGAACCTGGCACGCTTGCCGAGATCGCGCAGGCGATCGCGACCACCGACGTGAATATCCGCTCGCTCTCCATGGGGCGTGTCGCCGCCGATTTCAGTGAGATGCAGTTCGACCTCGAAGTCTGGGACCTGCGTCAGCTCAACCATCTGATGGCGCAGCTCAAAGAATTGCCGAGCATTTCCATGGTCAAGCGCCTGTTCGATTAGGGTGCGCACCTGCTGGCGGCGTCGCAAGGCTCCGCCACCGCAAAACGCGTCAGAATTCAGCGCTTTCCCATGCAATTGCCTTCGAAATGGGCAGCGCCCGGCGCAGAAATGATTTGCCATGCATGTCGTGCATGGCTGCCGCCGCATCCTGGCGCTGGTGGCGAGCCGACCTCTGAACTATCTTTCGCATCGGGAGGTAAACGAAGAGGTTTGCCAATGTTCAAGCAGTTGAAGAAAATCACCCGTGCGCTGCACATTCCCACTATCGAAGAGCGCGAGATCGCCTATCTGAACGGTTCCGTCGATCGCATCGACCTCGAATACCGTCAGCGTCAGATCGATCGCGGCCTGTTCCGCAAGGGTTTCTGATTCGAAAACGTGAGCGCGCCGGGACGGCGCGCAAAGGTTGTCTCGCGGACTTGCGCCCAATCGCGACCGGGCGCAGCCGATAATCTGTCAGCGTGAAGGCGATGAACGCCGAGCTATGCATTTTCAGAATGGCTCGGATGCGTGATTTTGCCGCCTGCCGCCTCGGCTTGCACCCGGCTGGCGTCGCGCCTATGTTGCGGCCATCAAAGGCGGAGAGGCCGCCTGCTGCATGATTCCTCGAATCGGAATTGATTTAAGGGCAAATCCTGCAGCGATACGAAGTACTACGGCGACTTTCACGCGTCCGGTTGGGCGCGCGGTGCGGTAGTGGCCCGCGGACGGCTTCTACTGCATGTCTCCTTAAATCGACCTCGATTTAAGGACAAAGACATGCAGCAATTCAAAGTGCTACAGCGACCTTTGCGCGTCATACAAGACGCGCGGCGCTGTAGATGCGATCATGACGGCAGAATGTTATTCAGGCGCAGAGAACCGGTAACGATATCCGAAAGGCTTCGCGCTTTCTTCTGGCCGCGCAAGGGGCTTTCGCGCGGTCTGCGCTGTGTTGTGCTTCGCGTCCTCCGTCTGAAATCGTCTCCTCACTCGATCGCCGTCGGCGTGGCGGCGGGGGCCGCTTCGTCCCTTACGCCGTTCTTCGGCTTTCACATCGTTTTCGCGGTTATCATCGCCGCGCTCTTCTCCGGCAACCTGCTCGCTGCGGCGATCACGACTGCACTTGCCAATCCGATTACCATTCCAGTGATCCTGACGGCGTCCTACGAGCTCGGCACGGCACTTATGGAGCCGCAGGCCGTTCCGGCCATCGGCGGCCCGGAGATCGCCCGCATGATTGAGCGGCTGGACCTTGCCGAGCTGTGGGGCCCGGTCTTCAAGCCGATGATCGTCGGCTCGCTGCCGCTGGCCATCGGCGGCGCCTTGATCTTCTACCCGCTTTCCTACCAGGCGGCCCGGCTTTTCCAGGAGCGGCGCCGGCGGGCTCGTGCGCAAAGGGTCGGAACTCCATCATGATTATCGGTATCGGGAGCGATCTCATTGATATTCGCCGCATCGAAAATTCGCTTCAGCGTTTCGGTGAGCGTTTCGTCAACCGGTGCTTCACCGATATCGAGATCGCCAAATCGGAGGGCCGCAAGAATCGCGCGGCGTCCTATGCCAAGCGCTTCGCGGCCAAGGAGGCCTGTTCGAAGGCGCTGGGTACGGGGCTTGCGCAAGGGGTCCTATGGAAGGACATGGGGGTCGTCAATATGCCAGGTGGAAAGCCGACGATGCAGTTGGCTGGAGGCGCAGCCGCACGCCTCCAGCAGATCCTGCCCGTCGGGCACCGTGCCACCATTCATCTGACGATCACCGACGATTTCCCGTTGGCACAAGCTTTCGTGATTATCGAGGCAGTCCCGGTTGCCCCCGCCGAGGGAACGGTTTAGAGCACTTGCCGGATCGACCGTCGCTTGAAGCATGGAGCTCCCGCGACATATAGGGTCGAATTCGCGCGGTGATGCGCAGCACGCGTCCGGGGCGCAAACGCAAGTTGAAGCGTGAAAACCAGGTGCCCTGGGCAGGATGACAAGGAAGAACTGAGCGTGGCAGAAAAGACAGAAACGAAGCAGAGCGGCCTCTGGGAAAATGTGAAGGTCATCATCCAGGCGCTGCTCTTGGCCGTGGTCATTCGGACCGTCTTCTTCCAGCCCTTCACCATTCCGTCGGGATCGATGATGCCGACACTGCTCGTCGGCGACTACATCTTCGTGAACAAGTTCGCCTATGGCTATTCGAAGTATTCGCTGCCGTTTTCGCCGAATCTTTTCAGCGGCAGGATCTTCGCAAGCGAACCCGAGCGCGGCGACATCGTGGTCTTCCGCTTCCCGCCCAACCCCGACATTGACTACATCAAGCGTCTCGTCGGCCTTCCGGGCGACCGTATCCAGGTCAGGAACAGCATCCTCTACGTCAACGACAAGCCCGTCGAGCGCGTGCCGGACGGCACGTTCCGGGCGGATGATCAGTACGACACCGGCGGCGACGTTCCGGTCTATCGCGAGACGATGGACAACGGCGTGTCTTACGACACGCTCGACCAGTTTCCCGATTCACGCGGCGACAATACCCGCGAATTCATCGTCCCCGACGGCCACTATTTCATGATGGGCGACAACCGCGACAACTCGGCCGATAGCCGTTTCGACGTCGGTTTCGTTCCGGCGGAAAACCTGGTCGGCCGCGCAAGCCTGATCTTCTTCTCGCTCGGCAACGATACGTCCTTCCGCGAAGTGTGGAAGTGGCCGGCGAACCTGCGTTACGATCGCCTGTTCAAGGTTGTCGAATGATGAAGGGGCGCTCGTTGAGCGCGGAGGACCGGGCGAGGCTCGAGGCCGCGATCGGTTACCAGTTTGCCGAAAAGGAGCGTCTCGACCGGGCGCTGACGCATTCGAGCGCCCGCAGCGGCCGCGCAATCAACTACCAGCGGCTCGAATTCCTGGGCGACCGGGTATTGGGGCTGTGCGTGGCAGAACTTCTGTTTCAGACCTTTGTCAATGCGAACGAGGGCGAGCTTTCGGTCCGCCTGAACCAGCTCGTGAGCGCGGAGAGCTGCGCGAAGGTGGCGGACGAATTGTCGCTGCATGAATTCATCCGCACGGGATCGGACGTCAAGAAGATCACCGGCAAGCACATGATGAACGTACGCGCCGATGTGGTAGAGTCCCTGATCGCTGCGATCTATCTCGACGGAGGCATCGAGGCGGCGCGCCGCTTCGTCCTGCAGCATTGGACGCACCGCGCCGCGAGCGCGGACGGCGCCCGCCGTGATGCGAAGACGGAACTGCAGGAATGGGCGCACGCCAAATTCGGCGTTGCGCCGAAATACAGGACGGACGATCGCTCCGGCCCCGATCACGATCCACGTTTCACCGTGACGGTCGAGGTCGACGGGCTGGCACCGGAGACGGGGATCGATCGCTCAAAGCGCGGCGCCGAGCAAATCGCCGCCACGAGATTGCTGGAACGCGAAGGTGTTTGGCAGAAACGATCTGCCGGAAATTGACGGAAGCCATGACGGATAAGGAAATTGATACGGCCGCCGGCGGCGCGCAGACCCGCTCGGGCTTCGTGGCGCTGATCGGCGCGACGAACGCCGGCAAATCGACATTGGTCAACCGCCTCGTCGGCGCGAAGGTGTCCATAGTCAGTCACAAGGTCCAGACGACACGTGCGATCATCCGCGGCATTGCCATTCACGGCAACGCTCAGATCGTCTTCATGGACACGCCCGGCATCTTCAAGCCGCGGCGCCGGCTCGACCGCGCCATGGTCACCACCGCCTGGGGCGGCGCAAAGGATGCCGATGTCGTGATGCTGCTGATCGACAGCGAACGCGGACTCAAGGGCGATGCCGAGGCGATCCTCGAAGGCCTGAAGGAGGTGCCGCAACCGAAGATCCTGGTGCTCAACAAGGTCGACCGGGTGCGGCCGGAGGAATTGCTGAAGCTCGCGGCCGCGGCAAACGAGGCCGTCGCTTTCGAGCGTACTTTCATGATCTCGGCGCTCAACGGCTCGGGCTGCGACGACCTTATGGATTATCTGGCCAAGGCGCTGCCGGAGGGTCCCTGGTATTATCCGGAGGATCAGATCTCCGACCTGCCGATGCGCCAGCTCGCTGCCGAGATCACTCGCGAGAAACTGTTCCTGCGACTGCATCAGGAGCTTCCCTATGCGTCGCACGTGGAGACTGAGAAGTGGGAAGAGCGCAAGGACGGCTCGGTGCGCATCGAGCAGGTGATTTACGTGGAGCGCGAGAGCCAGAAGAAGATCGCGCTCGGCAAGGGCGGGGAGGCGATCAAGGCGATCTCCACCGCAGCCCGCAAGGAAATCTCGGAAATTCTGGAGCAGCCCGTGCACCTCTTCCTGTTTGTGAAGGTGCGTGAGAACTGGGGCGACGATCCGGAGCGCTTCCGCGAAATGGGGCTCGATTTCCCGAGATAGGCATTGCCGCTCAGGTCACGAGGATTTAGGTCGGATCGACCTAAATCGTGAACGTGATCGATACTAAAAAGTTAGCGCGGGTTGCGGGCGGAAAACCGCGCACACTTTTCCTCATCCCGCGCTAGATCTTCGCCAAATTGACGCGCTCTTCGAGCTCTGCGGCCGCCTGCTTGCGCTCGCTGTAACGGTCCGTCAGGTAGGCGGAGCAGTCGCGCGTCAGGAGCGTGAATTTCATCAGCTCTTCCATGATGTCGACGACGCGGTCGTAATAGCTCGACGGCTTCATCCGGCCATTGGCATCGAATTCCTGGAACGCCTTCGCGACGGAAGACTGATTGGGAATTGTAATCATGCGCATCCATCGGCCGAGGATGCGCATCTGATTGACGGCGTTGAAGCTCTGCGATCCGCCCGAAACCTGCATGACGGCCAGCGTCTTTCCCTGCGTCGGCCGGATCGATCCTGTCGATAGCGGAATCCAATCGATCTGGGCTTTCATGATCCCGGTCATCGCTCCGTGGCGTTCCGGGCTCACCCAGACCTGTCCTTCGGACCAGATCGATAATTCGCGCAGTTCCTGCACCTTGGGATGGCTCACCGGTGCCGCATCGGGCAGCGGCAAAGCGGCGGGATCGAAGATTTTCACCTCCGCGCCGAAAAACTCGAGCAGACGGCGGGCCTCGTGCGCCAGAAGGCGGCTGTAGGACACCGTTCGCAACGATCCATAGAGAATCAGGATGCGTGGCTTGTGCGTCGAAAGCGTCGGGCACAGCGCGTCGCTATCCGGCGGCCGCAGTTGCCGCACGTTCGCGGAAGGGAGGTCGTTGTCGTCAGACAATGCGCTTGCCTTCTGAATCGAGCACGGCTTCGCCGTCTTCCTTGGAGAATAGTCCCTTGTGGGTATCCGGCAGGATGTTGAGCACGACTTCCGACGGGCGGCAAAGGCGTGTGCCCAGCGGAGTGACCACGAAGGGGCGATTGATCAGAATCGGGTGTTCGACCATCGCATCGAGCAGTTCCTCTTCCCCGAGCGCGGGATTACCGAGCTCGAGCGCTTCGAACGGTGTTCCTTTTTCACGAATGGCCTCGCGCACTGTCAGTCCCGCGGCCGCGATCATCGACTTCAGCTCTGCGCGCGATGGCGGCGCGTCGAGATAGGCGACGATGGTCGGCTCGATGCCGGCGTTGCGGATCATCGCCAGCGTGTTGCGCGAGGTGCCGCAGGCCGGATTGTGATAGATGGTGACGTTCATGGTGTTGCCTCGTTGGAGATTGGGCGGGCGATGGGTCGGGCCGGCCGCAGGAGCCAGGTCATCAGCGAAAGCGCGCAGACGGCTCCCAGTATTTCCGCAATCACGAAGCCGGGCAGATCCCCCGGACGAATGCCGGAGAAGGTGTTCGTCAGTGACCGAGCCAATGCGACTGCTGGATTGGCGAAGGACGTGGAGGCGGTGAACCAGTAGGCGGCTGTGATGTAGAGACCGACGAGCCACGGTACTGCCTCGCCACGGAAGCGGATGCCGGCGAGGATGGTGGCGATCAGGCCGAAGGTCGCGATCGCCTCCGAAAGCCACTGCGCGGGACCGGTGCGTACTTTTGCGGAGATGTCGAGCGGCGAAAGATCGAACATCAGATGGGCGATGACAGTCCCGGCAATGGCGCCCGTCACCTGCGCGACCAGATAAAACGCGCAGTCGCGTCGCCCGAGTCCTCCGGAAAGGGCGAAGACAAGCGACACTGCCGGGTTGAAATGGGCACCAGACAGAGGGCCAAGGATCGTGATCAGGACAACGAGGATCGCTCCCGTGGCGATCGTGTTGGCAACGAGGGCCAATGCATTATCGGCCGTCAGGGCATCGGCCATGATCCCCGAGCCGACGACCGCCGCCACGAGCAGGCCAGTGCCGAGCGCCTCTGCCACACAACGGCGGCTTAAGTCGAATTCCTGCATCAGCTTGCCCTGTCCGCGGTCACGTCGTTCATACGGCCGATCTCATCGAGATGGCTGTGGAGCGCCATTCTGTCGATCGAGGTGAGCGGCAGGCTGATGAAGGCCATGATTCGGTTCTTGAGAAACCGCGCCGCCTCGGCAAAGGCCCTTTCTTTTTCGAATTCGCTGCCTTCGACCGCGGCCGGATCGGCCACGCCCCAATGGGCGGTCATCGGATGGCCCGGCCAGACGGGGCAGGCCTCTCCCGCCGCGCTGTCACAAACGGTGAAGATGAAATCCATTTGCGGCGCATCCGGCGTGGCGAACACGTCCCAACCCTTGGAACTGAAGCCCTCAGCCGGGTAGCCGCGGCTCTTCAGTTCCCGAAGGGCAAGCGGATGCACGGTGCCCTTGGGGTTGCTGCCGGCCGAAAAGGCGCGGAAGCGGCCCTTGCCTTCCGTATTCAGGATCGACTCGGCAAGAATAGAGCGTGCCGAATTACCGGTACAGAGGAACAAGACATTGTAGACGGGTTCAGGCATGGGTGTCCTCCCTTGGTGAACAGCATGGCGTAAGGTCCGCGATCAGGGGTGCGCAGAGATCCGGATGTCCGGCGCAGCAGTCCTTGAGCATGAAGCTGATGACGTGACGCAGACCGTCGAGATCGGCGCGGTAGATGATCGATCGGCTCTGCCGCTCCGTCGTCACAAGTCCCGCCCGCTGCAACTGCGCTAGATGCGTCGACATGGTGTTGTGCGGGACTTTGAGCACACGGGCGATCTCACCCGCGGGCAGGCCGTCCGGCTCGTGTGTGACCAGGAGCCGAAATGCGTCGAAACGTGTTGGTTGAGCCAGGGCGGCAAGGGCTGCAATTGCGTCGGATGTGTCCATGTGTCGAGATATATCGACACATGAACATTTAGGCAAGCTTCGATCGCGACTGCAACGCGAATCAAGAAGGTATTCGCGGTTTCCGCCTGCAGGCGGCGGCTCATTGCTGCCGATCAGTCGCTCGAAGCGGCAAGCCGCTTGCCGAGCAGGGGGCCGATCGTTTCCGCCCGGTTGGTCCAGACGTAGCCCGCGAAATCTTCCGGAACCATCGCCAGATCTTCCGCCCTGTCGATGCCGGAGGTGAAATCCCCGCCGCCATAGGGGCCAAGAAGGATGATCTCGCTTCCGACAGCCCGCATGCGGGCCGCGAAGCGGTGCGGCCAGCCCCACAGAAACGGCGCATAATTGCTGGGCACGATGATAAGCGTATCGCTGCAGGCATCCGGAACGATGCCGGTCCAGCCATAGGCGGCGTAGCGACCAAGGCAGGCGACGGTGGACTGTCGATCATAGCCTTTCAGCCCCGGGATCAGCCGCAAGGTTTCCTGTGTCGGGGCGCTGCCGCCGTAGACGCCGAACACTTGCTTGCGCCACTCCGGGTGGAACCGCAGCAGCACGGCAAGCGTCGCGCCTTCCTCCCGCCGCTCGCTTTTGAAATTGATCAGGAAACGGCCATGGGGCAGGGCGTTGAAGACCTCCGTCAATGTCGGCATCTGGCCCGCCCCCTGACCGCGGAAGGGAAAGGTCTTGCCGCCGTCGGGCGTGTAACCATAGCCGATGTCAAGTGTCTTTAGCTCGGTCATGGGCGTCTGCTCGGTGACGCCCGTTCCGTTCGTCCTGCAGTCCAGCGTCCAGTCATGGAACACGGCGAACTGGCGGTCCGGCGTCAGGTGCACGTCGAGCTCGACGACATCGGCGCCGCTGTCGAATGCTGCGCGCATCGAGGCGATCGTGTTCTCGATATAGCTGTGGCGCGGTGGCTCGATGCGATCGGCCGTGCAGGTGTCTTTTTCGACGCCATCCGGTGAGTAGACCTGATGGATACCACGATGAGCGAGGATTTTGGGTGCGCCGGTGGGCGGCGTCGCCAACAGCGACGTATTGAGGAGCCAGACCACGGCAAGGACGACGAGCGCAATGGCGGCGACCTTCTTCATCGGGTTTTCCTCCTCTCGCGACGGCTTTACGCGATAATGGGACGTGACGATGTTACCGCGAGTGCACGCAGCAGGTTACGCGGATTGCGAACGATCTGTCACGTCGACGCGCGATTGACCGATAACCGACCTCATGGGAGGTAGGCGTTCGGCGTCGGTCATGCAACGCTTGTGGAGAATATACGTGCCGCAGCTCGCCGACGGAAATGCGTCAAAGGCGATGTCGCCGCAGCGAGATGAGGAGCGGCGCGTTCCACCGCAAGCCACGCGCTTGCGCGCGCGCCCGTACCATCACGTCGTATGCCGGCGATCAGGCCTTCCGCATTTACTAAGTATGCAAATCTTTGAGGGGCCACAAAAAAGCCCCATTGATAAACCGGCGAACGCAGCTAAGTTAATGGAAGTTCTGATGGATAGGAGCCCGTTGGGCTGGCCTGACGACATCCCGTAGCTGGCGCCGCGCGTCCGTGCGGCCCGTCGGAAGCCGTGAGGCTTGACCTGAGCCGGTCGCTGCTTCTGGACACATCGGCGCTGTTCTCTGGCGCACTCTTCCGGAAGCGACCGAACCGCCCGCGCTCCATGCGGAAGAACCAATATGGTCCGTGTAGGTCTGGCGCTGAGGTTGGAAATGAATGCAGCATTGTTGAAGTTGCTTCGCCGTCTTGTCCAGAAGGGGACTCTGGCGGTCATTTTTTCATCGGGAAAGAAAGTTGTCTTGGGTGATGGCACGGGGAAGCCTGCGACCATACGCATCACCGACGCCGAGGCGGAAAGGGCAATACTGTACGACCCCGGGCTGAAGTTCGGGGAAATGTATATGGACGGTCGCGTCGTCGTCGAGGAGGGCGACATTTTCGATGTCCTGTCCATCATCAAGAGTAATGGTGTGGAAAAGGCAGCAACCTTCGCGAACTCTATCGTCGCGCTGTGGCATGTGCTGCGCCAGCAGGTGAAAAGCCGCCTGCCTGTAAACCGCAATCGCTACAACGTTGCCCACCATTACGATCTGGACGGCAAGCTCTTCAATCTCTTCCTCGATGAGGACTGGCAATATTCCTGTGCCTATTTCCATCCACCGGGCATCTCGCTAGACGAGGCGCAGCGCGCCAAGAAGCGGCACATCGCGGCGAAATTGCTGCTCGAACCCGGCCAGAAGGTGCTGGAGGTCGGTTCTGGTTGGGGCGGCATGGCGATGTATCTCGCCGAATCGTCCGGCGTCGAAGTCACCGGCATCACGCTCAGCGAAGAGCAGTTGAAGGTCTCGCGTGAACGCGCGGCCAGGCGCGGCCTCTCCGACCGCGTGCGCTTCGAGTTGCAGGACTATCGCACCATGCAGGGACGGCAGTTCGATCGCATTGTCTCCGTCGGCATGTTCGAGCACGTGGGCATCGGCAATTACGGCAACTTCTTCCGTAAGATGAAGGAGCTCTTGAAGCCCGACGGCGTGATGCTGCTGCATTCCATCGGCCAGATCTACAAGCCCTGGGCCACCAATCCCTGGATCGAGAAATACATCTTCCCGGGCGGTTATATCCCGGCCCTATCGGAGGTGCTGCCCCCGGTCGAGAACAGTCGGCTGCTCGTCAAGGACATAGAAATCCTGCCGATGCACTATGCCTGGACGCTCAGGGCCTGGCGCGAGCGCTTCGTTGCGCGGCGGGACGAGGCGGTGAAGCTCTACGACGAGCGCTTCTTCCGGATGTGGGAGTTCTATCTCGCAGCTTCTGAGACGGCATTCCTCTACGACAAGCACTTCATCTTCCAGATACAGCTCTCGCCGTCTCTGGGAACAGTGCCGGTCTCGCGGGATTACATCGAAGCAAAGGAGCGCGAACTGCTGGAGTTCGAGAAAACCCGTCGGCGGCTGGAACTCGTCGCGGTTTGATGCAGTAAAGCGCCCAATTTCTTCGTAGCGGGATTGCCTCTCACCCCTAACCCTCTCCCAGGAAGCGGGGCGAGGGGTCTGAGAGCGCCCGACTGTCTCTTCTCCCGTCGAAACGCGGAGAAGGTCGCGGAGCGGGATGAGGCACGGCGCACGCATTTCATCTTTGCCATCTTCTGTGGAGTTCAGGTGAGCCCTCACTTGGCCTTCCTCGTCTGCGCACGTATGGTCCGGCCGGAAAACAGCATACGGAACGCAAAATGACCGCAAAGCCCATTGCCTCCATCATAGCAAGCGAGATCAAGGCGACTGCCGCTCAAGTCGCCGCCGCTGTCGAATTGCTCGATGGAGGGGCGACCGTGCCGTTTATCGCCCGTTATCGCAAGGAGGTTACCGGTGGTCTCGACGACACGCAGTTGCGCGTTCTGTCGGAGCGGCTCACCTATTTGCGCGAGCTCGAGGCGCGTCGGGCGGCAGTCGTCGATTCGATCCGCGGTCAGGGCAAGCTCACCGACGAGCTGGAAGCCAAGATCGCTGCCGCGGTTACCAAGGCGGAGCTCGAGGATATCTATCTGCCTTACAAGCCGAAGCGGCGCACGAAGGCGGAGATCGCCCGCGAGCGCGGTCTCGGTCCGCTGGCGGAGGTGATTCTGGCGGATCGCTCCATCGCACCGGCTGAACGGGCGACCGCCTTCGTGACCGCCGAGGTGCCGGATGTGAAGGCCGCTCTAGACGGCGCGCGTGACATCATCGCCGAGGGCATGACCGAGAACGCCGATCTGCTTGGCTGTTTGCGGAACCATATGCGCGAAGCGGCCTTCCTGCGCGCCAAGGTCGTCGAGGGCAAGCAGGAGGCGGGCGCGAAGTTCTCGGACTACTTCGACCATTCGGAGCGGTGGGCGACGGTTCCCGGCCATCGCGCTCTCGCGATGTTGCGCGGCTGGAACGAAGAGGTCCTCTCGGTCGAAATAATCGTCGATCAGGAGGAGGCGTCTCCGGGGAAGCCGGTCGAGCGGATGATCGCGGCCGCTTACAACGTCGGCGGTCATCTGCCGGCGGACAAATGGCTGTTGGACGTCGTCGGCTGGACTTGGCGCGTCAAGCTTTCGCTGTCCCTTTCGCTGGATCTGATGCGGGAACTGCGCGAGCGGGCGGAGGAGGAGGCCATTCGAGTCTTCGCGCGCAATCTCAAGGACCTTTTGCTCGCCGCACCGGCCGGCTCGCGCGCGACCATGGGTCTCGATCCGGGCATCCGCACGGGCGTCAAGGTCGCGGTGGTGGACGGCACCGGCAAGCTGCTCGACACGACAACGGTCTATCCCTTCCCGCCGAAGAATGACGTGCGCGGGACTCAAGCCGAACTCGCCTCGCTGATCCGCAAGCACAAGATCGAGCTGATCGCCATCGGCAACGGCACCGGCAGCCGCGAAACGGAGAAGCTCGTCGCCGACATGCTCGCTCAGATGCCGGCGCCGAAACCCACGAAGGTGATCGTTTCCGAGGCGGGTGCGTCGGTCTATTCCGCTTCCGAAACCGCGGCCGCGGAATTTCCGGGTCTCGACGTATCGCTGCGCGGTGCCGTGTCGATCGCCCGGAGACTTCAGGATCCGCTTGCCGAACTGGTCAAGATCGAGCCGAAATCGATCGGTGTCGGCCAGTATCAGCACGATGTCGATCAGGCGAAGCTCAGCCGATCGCTGGACGCGGTCGTCGAGGATGCCGTGAACGCCGTTGGCGTCGATCTCAACACCGCCTCCGCGCCGCTATTGGCGCGTGTTTCGGGTTTGGGAAAATCGTCTGCCGAGGCGATCGTCGCGCACCGCAATGCGACGGGCGCCTTTGCCAACCGCCAGGAGCTCTTGAAGGTGCCGCGCCTCGGCGCCCGGACCTTCGAACAATGCGCCGGCTTCCTGCGGATACCGAACGGTTCGGAGCCGCTCGATGCCTCGTCCGTGCACCCGGAAGCCTATGGGATCGCCAAGAAGATCGTCGACGCCTGCGGCCGGGACGTACGCGCGCTGATGGGTGACAGCGCCGCTCTCAAGAAGCTCGATCCGCGCGCCTTCGTCGAAGAGCGTTTCGGCCTGCCGACGGTCAAAGACATCCTCGCCGAATTGGAAAAGCCGGGCCGCGATCCGCGACCGAGCTTCAAGACGGCAACCTTCGCCGAAGGTGTTGACGACATCAAGGACCTGAAGGTCGGCATGCAGCTCGAGGGGACGGTGACCAATGTCGCAGCCTTCGGCGCCTTCGTCGATATCGGCGTGCACCAGGACGGACTCGTCCACGTGTCGCAACTGGCCGACCGTTTCGTCAAGGACCCGCATGAGGTCGTGAAAGCGGGCGACGTCGTCAGGGTGCGTGTCACCGAGGTCGACGTTGCGAGGAAGCGCATCGGACTGACCATGCGCAAGGATGGCGGCGCGGATGCGGGGCGAGAGGCACGGGGGGCGGCGCCGAACGGAAGCAACCGTGGCGCGTCCATGCGCCCGCAGAAGCCGCAGGCGCCTGCGGAAGGTGCGCTCGGCGCGGCGCTCTTGGCGGCAATGAAGAAAAAATGAGGATGATCGTTGGAACGGCTCCATGTTGCGGATCGTTACATCATCATCGATGCCCCGGTGTGACGGCTTCAGGCTACGCTCTATATATTAGTTAATTGAAATATAGCCTGCTTTCCCTCATACTTCGCGAGTGGCGACAGCGGTTCGTCGCGAACAGGCGTCGACCAATGAATGCCGGACTACGGCGGAACAGGTCAGCGGAAATCCTCTTCCGCCGGGACATCCCGGCGAAAGGAGGTGCGTCATGGTACGCAATGTGGTCCGCGGCCTCGCTCTCGCCGCCCTGCTGGCGGTGACGGTCTATCCTGATCCTGCAGATTCGCAAGCAGTGGCGAATTGCGCCGAGCGATCGCAGGTCGTCGAGTTTCTTGCCCGACAGTATTCCGAAAAACAGGCTGCCTTCGGGCTGATCAACCCGCAAGCAGTGATGGAACTTTATGCAGGCGATAACGGTAGCTGGACCTTGGTCGTGACCGATGTGTCCGGCCGAAGCTGCGTCATTCTGGCGGGAAAAAGCTGGGAGCAGGTGATCCCGGTCGGCCCGAAGGCTTAACCGCAGGTCTTCATCGGTCGCATCTCTAACGCCGGATCAGGCGCGGGGAGGAGGCACGGCCGACCCCCACCCCGCATCCGGCGCTGATTGCAAAAAGGTCAGTCTGGCCTGCCGACGCTCGCATAGTGGAAGCCGTGCTTGGCGACTTCATCCTTGCGGTAGATATTGCGCAGGTCGACGAGCAGCGGGGTGTTCATGATGGACTTCAGCCGATCAAAATCCAGCGCGCGGAATTCGTTCCACTCGGTGATGATCACCAGTGCGTCGGCCTGTGCCGCTGCGTCATAGGGATCGGTCGCGTAGTCCATGCCCTCTATGAGGTTGCGGGCGTTTTCCATTCCTTCCGGATCATAACCGGTCACCTTGGCTCCGGCGTCCTGCAGGGCCTGAACGATCGCGATCGCCGGGCTATCACGCATGTCGTCGGTATTTGGCTTGAAGGTGAGGCCGAGAACCGCGATTTTGGAGCCGCGCACCTCGCCACCCGCCGCGGCGATCACCTTGCGACCCATCGCTCGCTTGCGGTTGTCGTTGACGGCGACCGTGGTCTCCACCAGCCGTACCGGGCTGTCGTGATCCTGGGCGGTCTTGACCAGTGCCAGCGTGTCCTTGGGGAAGCATGAGCCGCCATAGCCCGGGCCGGCGTGCAGGAATTTTGCCCCGATGCGTCCGTCGAGACCGATGCCGCGGGCGACATCCTGGACATTGGCGCCGACCTTCTCGCAGAGATCGGCCATCTCGTTGATGAAGGTGATCTTCATCGCCAGGAAGGCGTTACCGGCATATTTGATCAATTCCGACGTGCGGCGTGTCGTGAAGACGAGGGGGGACTGGTTAAGATAAAGCGGACGGTAGACCTCCGTCATCACGTCGCGCGCGCGCTGGTCATTGCCGTTGAGGCCGATGACGATTCGGTCCGGCCGTTTGAAATCCTCGATCGCAGCGCCTTCGCGCAAGAATTCCGGATTCGAGACGACGGCGAAGTCGGCATCCGGATTGGTCTCGCGGATTATGCGCTCGACCTCGTCGCCGGTACCGACCGGAACCGTCGATTTGGTGACGATGGCCGTGAAGCCCTGAAGATTGGCAGCGATGTCGCGCGCGGCGGCATAGACATAGGAGAGATCGGCGTGGCCGTCGCCGCGCCGCGACGGTGTACCGACGGCGATGAAGACCACGTCGCTCGCCGCAACGGCAGTCTTGAGGTCTACGGTGAAATTCAGGCGGCCGGCGGCGACGTTGCTGGCGACGAGATGATCGAGGCCCGGTTCGAAGATCGGAATCTGTCCTTTCTTGAGCGCCGCGATCTTGCCTTCGTCCTTGTCGACGCAAACGACATCATGGCCGAAATCCGCAAAGCATACGCCGGAAACAAGGCCGACATAGCCGGCGCCGATCATCGTGATTTTCATCCGCTCTTTCCTTTTGATTGTGTGGTTTTTCTCGAGGATGTTCGGTTGGTGAAATGTATCGGTTAAAAGGCGAAAATAGGATCAATCTACAGTTTTCTGCCCGCGTGGGCGCGATTTGCGCGCTGATCCCGCGGGACCAAGTCAGCCTACTGTGTCTGTATTACGGCAATATTCTTCATACCATTCTACGAAACGCGCAACCCCTTCTTCCACGGGAACGGAAGGTTTGAAGCCGGTGAGTGCCTCGAGCAAGTCCGGCGACGCATAGGTTCGCGGGACGTCTCCCTGCTGCATCGGCAGCAGGTTGCGGATCGCCGGCCGCCCCATCGCCTTTTCGACCGTTTCTACGAATGTCATGAGCTCGACCGGCTGGCCGCCACCAATATTGACGACGCGGAACGGCGCGTGGCGGGAAAGCGTGTCCGCGGCCGTGCCCGCTGCCACCCGGTTCTCTTCCGATGGCGCAATGTGCGAGAGCTGGACGATGCCTTCGATAAGGTCGTCGATATAGGTGAAATCCCGGCTCATCTGGCCCTCGCCATAAATATCGATCGGCCGGCCATGACGAATGGCATCGACGAACTTGAAGAGGGCCATGTCAGGCCTTCCCCAGGGACCATAAACGGTGAAGAAACGGAAGGCGGTGGTCGGCACTCTGTAGAGGTGAGCGTAGCTATGCGCCATCACCTCCATCGATTTCTTGGTCGCCGCATAGAGCGTCATCGGCTCGTCGGCCCGGTCTGCTTCGGCAAAGGGGATCTTTTCGTTGGCGCCGTAGATCGATGAGGTGGAAGCCAGCATCAGATGCTTCGGCGCGATTTTCTTGGCGAGTTCGAGGATGTTCCAAGACCCGACGAGGTTCGAGTCGACATAGGCTTTCGGATTTTCAAGACTGTAGCGGACACCCGCCTGGGCGGCGAGATGAATGATGATCTCCGGCTCGGCGAGTTCGGCCGCGCGATCGAGCGCGGCGCGGTCTTCGAGCATGGCCGTGACAGCTTTGAAGCCGTTTGAACGCTCGAGGACGGCGTGGCGACGTTGCTTGAGCCTCACGTCGTAGTAGGGCGTCATGCCGTCGAAACCGACCACAAAATGCCCCTCGTCGATCAGCCGCTTGGCGAGATGGAAGCCGATGAACCCTGCGGTGCCGGTAATGAGGTAGCGCACAACGATATCCCAAATTGCCCAACTGGATTGTTCATACGCAGAAAGGCCGACAATGGAAAGCCGAATCCGTTACTCCGATGGGTTGTCTAGCTGCCGTTGCAAGGCCGTCAGGACGGACATTGCATGGCCGGCATACTGGCTGATCCAGCGGTCGTGGATCGCCTGTATCGGCAGGGCGTTCAGATGGTTCCACCGCTCACGCCCGTCGCGCCGGACGAGAACGAGATCGGCCTCTTCCAGCACTTTCAGGTGCTGCATCACGGTGCAGCGGTCAAGGTTTTGAAAGCGCTCGCAGAGCATGCCTGTCGTCTGCGGCGACTCCTTCAGTGCGTCGAGCATCTGGCGGCGCAAGCCGTTGGCCAACGCCTTGAAAACCGCATCGTCTTTCGAATCGTTTGACATGTTATATTTTTATAACATATTATCGCCGGGTACAATCATGAGGAGGACGTCATGGCTATCGAATTTCGTGTGAATGGGCGGATCGCCCGTTCCGTCGAAGAGGTCTTCGACGCGGTCGTGAATCCAGATCAGCTCAGTCGCTATTTCGTGACGCTCGGCGGCATCAGCGGTCCGCTGGTCGAAGGCGCCACCGTGACCTGGTGGGGCGAGGTTCCGGTAGAGGTGGAGGTGGTTGAGCCTAATGAGCGCATCGTCTTCCGCTGGGATGCCATGGTCGCAGAGGGCGAATCTCCCTATCGGACGCGGGTGGAGATGCGTTTCCAGTCGCTCGAAGATGGCGCTACCATGGTGACCATCGCGGAAAGCGGATGGCGGGAAAACGAACAGGGGCAGAAGGCCTCGTACTTCAATTGCGAGGGCTGGTCGCAGATGCTCGCCTGCATGAAGGCGTGGCTCGAATACGGCATCAACCTGCGCGACGGCTATTATGTCGCCGAGCTCTCCGGCAAGCCGGCGCTCGAGCCGCAAGTCTAGGAGGCCCCCGTCATGTCAGTAGAGATCAAGGGCGGCATCAACATCGCCATGAAGGTGCCGAGCCATCAATATGAAGCCGTGATCGCCTTCTACCGCGACGTCGTCGGACTTCAGCCTTTCGACGAGAAGGAGCCGGCCAAGGGGTTCATCCTCGGCCCCAATCGCCTCTGGATAGACGAAATGCCGCATTTCAGCCAGGCAGAGGTCTGGCTGGAACTGTTTACCGAAAACCATGAAAGGGCCCTCGACCATCTCACCGGGAACGGAACGGTGCGCTGCGATGCGGTTGAGGATCTAGGCGAGGGCTTTCGCGGCGGCTGGATCATGAACCCCGCCAACATCGTGCATCTCGTGCGCGAGCCGGATGCCTGGTAGGGGCGCTCAGAACGAAAGCGGTGCCCCGTCGGCGGTCGCCCCTATCGGAGCATCGGCCGGCGGCATCGCCGCACTTATAGGCGGCTCCGCCTGAATCACGACCACTCGGGTGCCTTCAGGCACACGGTTGTAGAGATCGATGATATCCGGATTGAACATCCGGATGCAGCCGCTCGAAACGGCTTGGCCGATGGACCAGGCCTCGGTCGTACCGTGAATGCGGAAAAGCGTGTCCCTGCCATCCTGGTAAAGATAGAGCGCGCGCGGGCCGAGCGGATTAGTCGGGCCCGGGTCCATGCCGCCGGCGAGTGGACCATAACGTTCCGGCTCGCGCGCGACCATGTCGGATGTCGGTATCCATCGGGGCCATACAGCTTTGCGGCCGATGTGCGCCTCGCCGGCGAATTCCAGTCCCGCCTTGCCGACGCCGATCCCGTAGCGCAGCGCCATCCCGCCATCCTGCACGAGGTAAAGGTATTTGTTCGGCGTATCGATGACGATCGTGCCAGGAGGCTTGTGGGTGGGGTAGGGCACCTGCTGGCGCAAGAAGCGCGGATCGACCTTGCTGATGTCGGTCGCAGGCAGCGGGAACATCTCTTCCGGAATCGGTCCGTACATCGTCATATAGTAGGGATCCGGCCCCCGCGGCCGGGGCTGCTGCGCGGTGCTCGTCGCGCAACCCGCCAGTGCGGCCAGAACAAGGAGGAGCGTGAGAGGCTGGGCGAGGCGGGACACACACATGCTCCAAACAATCCTGATGATTGCCAGCTCGAGATCAGCGGCAGGCTTCGCCGGCAGGATAATGACAGAATTGTAGTGCGGCGACCACGCCGCGGAAAGGCGACGATTCGTCAGGGCCGCCCCGATGAAGTCCCGTTGCGCGCGCCATCTTCGCTTGATCCGGTTTCCGCCGCGGGTGTATGCCTTTTTCATGCAATGGAGCGATCAGGCCATCATTCTCGGCATCCGGCGGCATGGCGAAAGCTCTGTCATAGCGGAAGTGATGACGTCCGGGCACGGGCGGCATCTCGGGCTGGTGCGTTCGGGCCGCTCGCGCGCAATGCAGCCGGTGCTGCAGCCGGGCAATTCGGTGGAGGTGACCTGGCGGGCGCGGCTCGACGAGCATCTCGGCGAATTCCGCGTAGAACCGCTGCAGTTGCGGGCCGCAAGGCTAATGGAGACGGCAACTTCGGTCTACGGCATTCAGGCGCTCGGGGCGCTTTTGCGCCTTCTGCCGGAGCGCGATCCGCACCCGCATCTTTACGAGGCGCTTGCCGTCATCGTCGATCATCTCCAGGACCCGGCGGACGCCGGCGAATTGTTCGTGCGCTTCGAGCTCGCGGTTTTGAACGATCTCGGCTTCGGCCTCGATCTTTCGGAATGCGCGGCGACGGGCGGGCATGACGAACTCGTCTATGTTTCGCCGAAATCCGGCCGCGCCGTCAGTCGTGAGGCCGGCGCGCCCTATGCCGAGCGCATGCTCGCCCTTCCGGCGTTTCTCTCCGGAGGGCACAAAGCGGCCGATCACGAAAGCCTCGCCGCCGCCTTCCACCTCACCGCCTATTTCCTCAATCGCCATGTCTACGAACCGCGCGGCGTCGATGCGTCGTCGGCCCGCGAGGGTTTCGTGCATGCGACATTGAAGGCGCTGAAGTCTGCGTCGCCCTCGGCGGCCTGAACAGGAAAGGCGCCGCGGGGCAAGCGCGGCGCCTGACAATCAATTGAGCTCGTTGGTCGTCTAACCGATCTTGCCGCCGCCCTGCTTGGTGACGGCGACGACCGCCGGGCGTACCGGCATGTCGTCGCGGAAGTCCGGCCAGCGCGTCGCCGGCTTTTCATAGGTGGCGAGGCCGGCGTCGCCCGGATGCTGGACGGCGAGGAAGAAGGTGTCGCTCGTGGGGTTGAAGGTCGGACCGCACATTTCGGCGCCGACCGGCACCCGGAAGAACAGCTTCGAGGTACCGCGGGCTTCCCCTTCCGTCTCGACCGCCCAGACGCCGTCGGTGCGGCCGGTCTCCTTTTCGCTGTTGCCGTCCGTCGAAACCCAGAGGCGGCCGTCTGAGTCGATGGCGCAATTGTCCGGCATGCCGAACCAGCCGTTCTTCGTCGTTGCGGTCGAGAAGGAAGCACCAACATCGGCAACGCTCGGATCGCCGCACTTCAGGAGGACATCCCAGCGAGACTTCGTCGAGGCGAAATCGCCGTCGGTTTCCGAGATCTCTATGATATGGCCAAAGGCGTTCTTGGCGCGCGGATTGGCAGCGTCGATCTCGTCTTCCTTGCGCTTCGTGTTGTTGGTCAGCATCACGTAGACCTTGCCGGTCTTCGGATTGGGCTGAACGTCTTCCGGCCGGTCCATCTTGGTCGCGCCGAGCGCGTCGGCGGCAAGGCGGGTGTTGATCAGCACGTCGGCCTGCGACGCAAAGCCGTTTTCGGCCGTGAGCGGGCCTTCGCCATGGACGATCGGCATCCAGGTGACCGTGCCGTCCTCGTCGAATTTCGCCACGTAGAGCGTGCCTTCGTCGAAGAGATCCATGTTCGCCGCGCGGTCGTTCGGATTGTAGATGCCTTTCGTCACGAACTTGTAGACATAGTCGTAGCGCTCGTCGTCGCCGCTATAGAGGACGACCCGGCCGTCCTTGTTGACGATCGACTCGCAGCCCTCGTGCTTGAAGCGTCCGACCGCGGTGCGCTTCTTCGGCACGGAAGTGGGGTCGAGCGGATCGACCTCGACGACCCAGCCGAAGCGGTTGGCCTCGTTCGGCTCCTTGGATACGTCAAACCGGTCGTAGAATTTCGACCATTCGTACTGGCCGCCCGGTGCGCCGAGGCGCTTCAACTGCTTGAATTCCGGATGATCTTCGGCGAGCTCGCCGCCGAAATAGCCGTTGAAGTTTTCCTCGGCCATCATGTACGTGCCCCAGGCGGTGACGCCGCCGGCGCAGTTGTTGATGGTGCCGAAGACCTTCTTGCCGGTCGGATCGGCCGAGGTCTTCACGCGGTCATGGCCGGCGACAGGGCCGGAAAGCTGCATTTCGGTGTTGACCGTGATGCGGCGGTTGTACTTGCCGTCGAGGACCGGCTGCCATTTGCCGTCGACCTTGCGGATCTCGACGACGGTGCCGCCATGGGCGGCCATTTCGATGTCGACCAGTTCCTTCGTGTAGTCGCCGAGCACAACCTTGTCCTGCTCCTTGCCGTCCTCCGTCACCTTCTCGACGCGAGCGAAGTTCGGGAACATGATCTCGGCGTTGGTGTATTCGTGGTTGACGACGAGGAGGCCGTGGTCGGGATTGCCGTCGAGCGGGATGAAGCCGACATAGTCGTTGTTGTAGCCGAACTGGCGGTTCTGGGCTTCCGCCGTCTGCTTGAGTGGATCGAATTGCGGGCTGTCGGCGAAGATCTTGTCGCCCCAGCGGAACAGGATGTCGGCGTCGTAGCCTTCGGCGACATGGTGCGTCTCGTCGACGCCGGCCTCGACTTCCTTGAAGTCAAACCGCGAAGCGGCCTCGCTGGCCCGCGCTTCGTCGGCCGACAGCAGGGCGAGCGGGCTGACGGTGGTCGAGATGGCGGCAACCGCGAGCGAACCGCTGATGAACGAGCGGCGCGAGAAGCGGCGGTTGATGATGTCGCCCATCGTCGGATTGGTGGAACAGTTCTGGCCGATGTCTTCCCGAGCTTCGCGCTCCTCTGTCAGCGTCTGGAATTCGGTCTCTTCTGTCAGGCCGAGATGCTTGTCCATGCTCTGGTTCTCCTCGTTTAGCGATCGAAGCCGCCGCGTCGATGCGCGGCGCCCGTTCGTCGCTCTAGCAGCAAGCTCATGACAGTTCTGCGACAGTTCAATGAAGAGATTGCGGCACCCGGCCGGCAAGCGATTTGCGGCTGTGGGAGGGACGCGCCGGTGCGCGCAAGGGCACGAATGTCTCGTGCAGTATTTTCCGCGCCCGTTTCGCGCTAACGTCGTCCGAATCGATCGCAAACTGGTTGCGATGCTGGGGGAATCGATGCTTGAGGTCATTGCCCTTCTTGCCTTTGTAATGGCGCTCACCGCCTTTCTCCGTGGCCGGAACACCGCTGAACGGCTGGATGCGGAGATCGAGGCCCTGAAGGCCGAGATTGCTCGGCTCGCTGAGCAAAGGGTGGCAGAGCCAGCACCGGACCTTGCATCGGCTGGACCGGAGGGGCGCACACCGGAGGAAGAGCCGGCCGAGGGGCCGTGGTCGCAGGCACGGCAGGATGCTCGGATTTTTAGCGACGAGGCGCCGGATCGGGAGGGGCTCGAGCAGGCCGCGCGCGAAATGCCTGCTGTCCCGTCAGCAAGCGGCCAGCCCAGGGTGGATCGGACCGAGAGTCTTGAAAGCCGTATCGGCGGGCGCTGGCCGGTCTGGGTCGGCGGGCTAGCGCTCGCGCTCGGCGGCTATTTCCTCGTGCAATATTCGATTGATGCGGGCCTCCTGAGCCCGGCCGTGCGCCTGACGCTTGCCGCGGGCTTCGGCCTCCTGCTCGGCGTCGCCGGCGAGGTGATCCGGCGCCGCGCCATGCCGACGAGCGCCGACCGGTTCCGCAATGCAATGATCCCGGGCGTGCTGACCGCGGCCGGCGCCGTCACGCTCTTTGGCGTCGTCTATGCGGCCCATGGCATCTACGGTTTTGTCGGCACCGGTGCCGCCTTCGTCCTCCTGGCGCTGATTTCGCTGGCGACCGTCGGTCTCTCGCTGCTGCATGGACAGGCGCTCGCCGGACTCGGCCTTTTGGCGTCGCTTCTGACGCCGCTTTTCGTGTCGAGCGCGGAACCGAGTCCCTGGGTGCTGTTCGGCTTCCTCTCGATCGCCTGGCTGGCGACGCTCGCCGCATCGCGTTTTCGCCGTTGGACGGTGGTCCCGACACTCGCCAATGCCGGCCTCGGCCTCTGGGGACTTGCTTACGTCGCCTTGGCCACGCCTTTCGAAGCGCCGCCGGTCGCTTTTGCGCTCCTGGTGATGATTGCCGGCGTCGGCCTCGTTTGGCCGAGCGGTGTGGAGCGGCCAGCGGCGGCATCGGACGTAGGCGCGCCGGACGCGGCGGCGCCGGAGGGAGCGTGGGAAGGGCTCTTCAAGCCGCCTTATACGGCGATCTCCCTATCTGCTGCGATTGTCGCCACTCTTCTCGCCCTTCTGTTCATCAGCCCGGCGGTTGACGCCGCGCATTTTCCCGTAAGCGAGTTCGTGGTCGTGATCGCGTTCCTTGCCGCGGCAGGTGCCTTGCGGGCAACGGCCGTCTATGCGGCACTGCTCGCCACCCTCGGCGCCATCGCCGGCACTTGGAGCCTGACGGCGCTCAGCAACGTTCTGGCCTATCTCGACCCGTCCTTCGCGGCGCCATCGCCCGAGATCGTCGTTCCCGGCCGCACCGCCATGCTGACGGCGATGACATTGTCGACGCTCTTCGTCCTCTTTGGGTCTTTCGTGCTTGCTCGGCGCCTTGCCGGGGAGCGGCAATTCGCGATCCTCTGGGCCGGCATCGCGGCCGTTGTGCCGAATGCGCTTCTCGCCATGTCGTTTCTGATGACCGGCACCTTCGCCTTCGACCTGCCGCACGGGCTTGCCGCCCTCATCGGCGGCCTGTTCCTTCTCGGCCTGGTGGAATGGCTCTATCGCCGGCGCGCCGAGACGAAAGATGCGGACGCGGCTGCTGGGCTTCTGGCGCTGGGGTCCTTAGGCCTCTTTGTCATCGGCCTGCATGCCTGGACAGATGGCCTCGTCACGACGCTTGCGATCGCGTTCCTCGGAGCGGGATACACCTTTGCCACGCGTCTTCGTTCATGGCCCATCCTCCCTTGGGTGACGGTGGCCTCCGCCATCGTTGTCCTCGCACGGATCGCCTGGGAGCCGACGATCGTCGGTCCAGGCAGTCTTGGAACGACGCCGGTCTTCAACGCGCTCCTGCCGGGTTACGGCATGCCGGCGCTGCTGCTTGTCGCGTCGGCCTATTTCCTGCGGGCCTCGCCGGACCTGCGCGTGCGCAATCTGCTGCAGGCCCTTGCGAGCCTGTTCGTCCTGCTGACTTTGGCGATTCTGGTGCGCCACGCGATGCATGGTGGCGTGCTCGACAGTTCCGTTCCGACGCTCGGCGAACAGGCGATCTACACGCTCCTCGCCATCGGCGCCTCCGGCATCCTCATGACGCTCGACGGGAGATCGCCAAGCCCGGTGTTCCGCTACGGCGGAATGGTGCTCGGCGTGCTCTCCATGCTCTCGGTGCTTTCCGCCCATCTGGCGGGCCTGAACCCCTATTTCAGCGGCGAACTGCTCGGAAGCATCCCCTTCTTCGACCTGCTCTTCATCGGCTACCTGCTGCCTGCCGTCGGCTACGCGGGCCTCGCATGGTACGCGCGAGGCAGGCGCCCTCTGCCCTATGTGATGGCGCTTGCCGTCAGCGGGGCGGTCCTTGCCTTTGCCTGGGCGACGTTAAGCGTCCGCCGCTTCTGGCAAGGCGAGAACGTCGCCGACTGGAAGGGTTTCCTCCAGGGCGAGACATACACCTATTCGGTGGTCTGGCTCGTGCTCGGGGTCCTGCTGCTCGTCGCCGGCTCGCGCTTTGATGCCAAGAGCATCCGCATCGCTTCCGCCGTGCTCGTCTTCATAGCCGTGCTCAAAGTCTTTCTGATAGATATGGCCAATCTCGAAGGCGTCCTGCGGGCGCTGTCCTTTATCGGCCTCGGCGGGGTGCTGATCGGCATTGGCCTGTTCTACCAAAAGATCCTGTCGGGCAGCGGCGGAGGAGGCCCAGGCAACGCTCCGGCGGGCGAAACCGACACCGGCGAGGGAGCGCGCCCGGCATGACGCAATTTCACGTCCTCGCAGAGGCCTTCACGCCTCACGACGATCTTGCCGCAATTCTTCTCCCGCACGCCTTTGCTGCCGACGACGGCTCCCACGATGCCGCGCATCTGATGCGCGTGTGGAAGAATGCCACGCGCATCCAGGCCGAGGAGGGTGGAGATACCCGTCAGCTTGCCGCGGCGGTGCTGCTGCATGATTGCGTCTCGGTCGAGAAGAACTCGCCGCTGCGCGCCGGGGCGTCACGGCTTGCGGCCGAAAAGGCTTGGCAAGTCCTCGACGCTCTCGGCTGGCGTACACTGGAAATTTCGGCCGTGGCCCACGCCATTCTGACACACAGCTTCTCCGCCAACATAGAGCCCGAAACGCTGGAGGCGAAAATCCTTCAGGATGCGGACCGGCTCGACGCGATCGGCATGGTAGGCGCGGCGCGCTGCTTCTACATTGCAGGGCGGATGGGCAGCGGCCTTTACGATCCGCTCGATCCCTTGGCCGAGGCGCGGCCGCTCGACGACAAGGCCTTCGCGATCGACCATTTCGAGACGAAGCTTTTCCGTCTGGCAGATGGTTTCCAGACAGCGGCCGGGCGGCGGCTGGCATTGGAGCGCCAGGCGCGATTGCGCAACGTGCTTGCCATGTTCCTCGACGAAATCTAATTCTGCCAATATGTTGCCGCCGCTCCATGACTCAGCGCGCGAGCGGCCTGAATCAGTTTCTGAACTCGGAAGATTTGCGATGAAAGTGGCCGGCCTCAACATCCACCCCTTGAAGAGCGGTCGCGCCGTGCCGCAAACGACCGTCACGGTCAATCTCGACGGACTGGCCGGCGACCGGCGTTTCATGGTTGTCGGGCCAGACGGCCATTTCATCACTCAGCGCGAGTTGCAGGCGCTGGCGCAGGTGGAAGCGAGGCAGATCGAGGGCGGCGTGCACCTGAGAATGAACGGCAGCGAACTCGCCGTGCGCTTCGACCCCGATCACCGCCTCGGTGTTCGCGTCTGGTCGAGCGACGTCGATGCCGCCGTCGCCGACGATGCAGTCAACGACACGCTGTCCGGCTGGTTGGCTCGGCCCGTCAAGCTCGTTCACATGGATGAAGAGGCCGAGCGTTTCGTCGGCGCCGAATGGGCAGGGGCGGCGGCGCCGGTGGGCTTTGCCGACGGCTTCCCGATCCTTGTCACGACGAACGGCTCGCTCGCCGACCTCAACCGCACACTCGTCGAAAAGGGGCAGGAACCGGTCGGCATGGAACGTTTCCGCACCAATATCCTGATAGATTGCGACGAGCCCTGGGCGGAAGACCTCTGGGAAAGCCTGGAAATCGCCGGCATCATTTTCGATCTCGTCAAGCCCTGCGCCCGGTGCATCATGACCACACAGGACCAGACGACCGGCGAACGCATCGGCGGCAATCCGATCCAGGGGCTCGCGGAAAAGCGCATGTCGGCGGACCGCCGGGTGCCGGGTGTGCTCTTCGGTTGGAATGCCGTGCCGCGGAGCGAGGGAACCTTGAGGCTCGGCGACGAGGCCAAGGTGATCCGCCGGCGGAACGAAGGCTGGCCGATGAAGGTGCGTCCGGCCAACTGAATGACGTCCGATTGCGGGTGCCATGACGCGGTCGCCGCCATCAATTTCTGTGATCACAAGGTCAATTTAATTGGCTTTCCTACCGTGCGCGCGACGCCATATTATGGCCCCTCATCAACCGGAGCTTGCCCATGTCCGCTGTTTCTCCCGCCGCTATCCGCGCCGTCGAGCGCAGCAGCTTGCCCTGGCTCATCATCGTCGCCGGTTCCCTCATTGCCATGCTGACCTTCGGTCCGCGCTCGGCCATGGGGTTCTTTCAACTGCCGATGTTGGCGGAAAAGGGCTGGGATCGAACGACTTTCGGCCTTGCCATGGCGCTCCAGAATCTCTGCTGGGGCCTTGGCCAGCCGTTTTTCGGGGCGATCGCCGACAAGTTCGGGACCTGGCGGGTGCTCGCACTTTCCGGCCTGCTTTATGCCGCGGGTTTGTTCACGATGGCTTTCGCGAATGCTCCGATCTGGCTGCATGTCGGTGGGGGCGTTCTCGTTGGTCTCGGCGTCGCCTCCGGATCCTTCGGCATCGTGCTTTCCGCTTTCGCCCGCAACGTCGCGCCCGAACAACGCTCGCTCGCCTTCGGCATTGGCACGGCCGCGGGCTCGGCCGGCATGTTTTTGTTCGCGCCGCTGAGCCAGGGGCTTATTTCGGCCTATGGCTGGTCTGATAGTCTCGTCTATCTCGGCCTGTTGATGCTGCTGGTCCCGCTCTTCGCTATCCCGCTCAGGGGCAATGCCGCGTCCGGGCGCCAGTCGGAGATGCTGTACAAGCAGACGGTCGGCGAGGCTCTCAAGGAGGCGTTCGGGCATCGGAGCTATCTGCTGCTTGTTTCAGGCTTCTTCGTCTGCGGCTATCAGGTCGCCTTCATCACGGCGCATTTCCCGGCCTATATTGGCGACATTGGTATCGATGCCCGCTATGCGGTGATCGCGCTCGCGCTTATCGGCTTCTTCAACATCATCGGTTCGCTGTCAGCCGGCTTCATCGGCCAGCGCTATTCGAAGCCCTACTTCCTCGCGCTGATCTATATTGCCCGCTCGGTCGCGGTCACCGCCTTCCTGTTGCTGCCCCAATCTCCGACTTCGGTCATCATCTTCGCGATCGTCATGGGGCTCTTATGGCTCTCGACCGTGCCGCCGACGAACGCTTTGGTGGCGATCATGTTCGGAACGCGGCATCTTGGCCTGCTCGGCGGCATCGTCTTCCTGTCGCACCAGATCGGCTCGTTCCTGGGTGTGTGGATGGGCGGTTATCTATACGACCAGTTCGGATCTTACGATCCGGTCTGGTGGGTGGGCGTGGCCCTCGGCCTCTTCGCTGCCATCGTCCATTGGCCGATCGAGGAGCGGGGCGTCGCGCGTCCGGCCATGGCGTAAATCAAATCCGATGCGCCCGGGATTTCTCGGGCGCATCTTCCTTGAAATCTGTCACAAAACTTTCTAAATCAGTCGCGGCGGCTCAGCCGCTTTTGTTTTGACGCAATTATGCTCAATGTGAGCATAATTGGCGGTTGCCGGAGACGGCAAGAGAGGAGAGCCCGATGACAACACTCGACCTTCGCGCGGATGCAGCGTCTGCCCCGACGTTCGTAAGCGCTGCGGCGCGCTTCGGCGTCATCGAGAAACCGGACCTCGCCTTTACAGCGGCGATCGCCCGCGAGACCGAGCATCTCTACGAGAAGGTCAAGGACTTCATTCCGGCGATCGAGTGGGCGGCCTATGCGCCCTACGTGCATGCGATCAACCGGCTGAAGAAAGAGCGCAACGCCGTCATTCTGGCACATAATTACCAGACGCCGGACATCTTCCACTGCGTCGCCGACATCGTCGGGGATTCCCTGCAGCTTGCGCGTGATGCCACCAAGGTCGATGCCGAGATCATCGTCCAGTGCGGCGTGCACTTCATGGCCGAAACCTCGAAGCTGCTCAATCCTGAAAAGACCGTGCTCATTCCCGACGCCAAGGCTGGATGCTCGCTGTCGGAGTCGATCACCGGTGCGGATGTGCGGCTGCTCAAGCAGCGCTATCCCGGTGTCCCGGTCGTCACCTACGTCAACACCTCGGCAGAGGTGAAGGCCGAGACCGACATCTGCTGCACGTCCTCCAACGTGCTTGCCGTCGTCGAGAGCCTGGAGTCCGACACGGTGCTCTGCATCCCGGACGAATATCTGGCGATGAACGTCGCGCGCCAGACGAACAAGAAGATCCTGACCTGGAAGGGGCACTGCGAGGTCCACGAGCGCTTCACGGCAAGCGAACTTCTGGCCTACAAGGAGGCCAATCCCGGTATCGAGATCATCGGGCACCCGGAATGCCATCCGGACGTGATCGCCGTCTGCGACTTCTCCGGCTCCACCTCTGGCATGATCAACTACGTCAAGGATAAGCGGCCTGAGCGGGTGCTGCTCGTCACCGAATGCTCAATGGCGTCGAACATCCAGGCGGAAGTCAAAGGCGTGGACTTCGTCAAGCCCTGCAATCTCTGTCCGCACATGAAGCGCATCACGCTGCCGAAGATCCTCGACAGTCTGCTCAACATGACGGAAGAGGTTCTGGTCGATCCCGCGATCGCCGACCGCGCGCGCCTTGCTGTCGAGCGCATGGTGAACCTCAAGCAGTAATTAAGAGCGGGACGAGGAAAAGTGTGCGCGGTTTTCCGTCCGCATCCCGCTCCAACCTTTGATGCAGCCGGGCATTCGGCCCGGCGCAGAAGCAGGCCGTTGGAGGAGTAACCGAGCCATGCTGACCGACCATTTTCGCCCGCAGTCCTTCAATGGGATCGATGACATCGTCATCGTCGGCGGCGGGCTTGCCGGACTTTTCTGCGCATTGAAGCTCGCGCCGCGTCCCGTCACCATCCTCGCCGCCGCACCGATCGGCCACGGCGCCTCCTCGGCCTGGGCGCAAGGCGGCATTGCCGCGGCGATGAGCACCGGCGACACCTTCGAGAAGCACGTCGCCGATACGGTCGCCGCCGGTGCCGGCATCGTCGACGAGAAGATGACGCGGATGATGGTCGCCGAAGGGCCGGCCCGCATCCACGACCTGCTCGAATATGGCGTGCCCTTCGACCGCGATCTCGAGGGCAAGCTCCTGCTTTCGCGCGAGGCCGCGCATTCCGAGCGGCGCATCGTTCGCGTCAAGGGCGACATGGCCGGCAAGGCGATCATGGAAGCGTTGATCGCCGCCGTGCGGCGCACGCCGTCGATCCGCGTGCTCGAAGGCTATGTCGTCGAGGAACTGGTGCGCGAAGGACGGTTCATTTCCGGCGTCGTCGCAAGGCCGGATGCCGGTCAATCGAAGACCCGCGTTTCCTTCCCGGCGCGCGCAGTCGTCCTCTGCTCGGGCGGCGTGGGGCATCTCTATGCGGTCACCACCAATCCGTGGGAAGCCTGCGGCCAGGGTGTCGGCATGGCGGCGCGGGCTGGCGCTATCATCGCCGATCCCGAATTCGTCCAGTTCCATCCGACCGCAATCAATATCGGCAAGGACCCTGCACCGCTCGCGACCGAGGCGCTGCGCGGCGACGGCGCGATCCTCGTCAACTCCAAGGGCCACCGATTCATGCTCGACATCCATCCCGATGGCGAGCTGGCGCCGCGCGACGTCGTCTCGCGCGGTGTCTTCGCCGAGGTCAAGGCCGGACGCGGCGCTTTCCTCGATTGCACCAAGGCGGTAGGCAAGCATTTCCCCGAAATGTTCCCGACCGTTTATGCCTCCTGCACGGCCGCCGGGATCGACCCGGTGACGCAGCCGATTCCCGTCGCTCCGGCGGTGCACTACCACATGGGCGGCGTGCTGACGGATGGAGAGGGGCGGACCTCGATCGACGGCCTCTGGGCGGCCGGCGAGGTGACCTCGACCGGCGTTCACGGCGCCAACCGGCTCGCGTCCAACTCGCTGCTCGAGGCGGTGGTCTTCGCGGCGCGTATTGCGGAAAACATCAAGGGAACCCTGCCGGCCCCGAAGCTCACTCCCTGGGGCGACAATGCCGGCGAGAACGACGATCCGGTAACGGTCGAGGACAGCCCGCCCTTTAAGATCTTGCGTCGTCTGATGAGCGAATGCGTCGGCGTTGTGCGCACGCGCGAGAGCCTGACGCGGGCGATCCGCGAGATCGCCGATCTGGAGCGCGCCAACAGCCGGTTGCGCTTTGCCAATATCGTCACCACGGCAAAGCTCATCGCGGTCGCTGCGCTGCAGCGCACGGAAAGCCGTGGTGGCCATTTCCGCGCCGATTGCCCGAGCGACCGGCCGGAATGGCAACGCAGGACCTATCTGACGCTCCCTCAGGCCGAGCGCCTCGCGGCAGACCTGGCCGAGACAGAGCCGGCATGACGTCGGTAACCCGCAAGATGACCTCAATCGCAGGAACAACGCCATGACCTCTGCCCGTCGCCCGGAATTGCCCGCCCTCATGGTGGAAGAGCAGGTGAAAGCCGCACTCCTGGAGGATTTGGGCCGAGCTGGCGACATCACTACGCTTGCCACCATAGGACCGGACATGACGGCCACGGCGCATATGAGTGTGCGCGAAGCGGGCGTGATTGCCGGCCTGGAACTGGCGCGCATGGCCTTCCGCCTTATCGACCCGTCGATCCGTTTCGAGGCGCTCGCCGCCGACGGCGATCGCGTGAGGCCAGGCACGACGATTGCCCGAATCTCGGGCCGTGCCCGCGGCGTGCTTTCGGCGGAGCGGGTGGCGCTCAACTTTCTCATGCATCTTTCGGGGATCGCGACCTATACGGCGAAGTTCGCCGACGAGATCGCCCATACCGCGGCAAAGGTGTGCTGCACCCGCAAGACCATCCCCGGCCTGCGCGCGCTCGAGAAATACGCCGTTCGGCTCGGCGGCGGCTCCAACCATCGCTACGGCCTCGACGACGCGGTGCTGATCAAGGACAACCACATCGCCGTTTGCGGCGGCGTCGCGGGCGCGATCCGCGCCGCGCGCAGCTATTGCGGCCATCTCGTCAAGGTCGAGGTCGAAGTCGACGGCCTCGCGCAGTTGCGCGAGGCGTTGACGGCTACGCCGGACGTTGTCCTGCTCGACAACATGGGGCCGGACCTGCTGCGCGAAGCCGTGGCAATCAATGCCGCGCATTGGGGATTGAGCGCTGCCTCCTATGCCGGCGACGACCGTCGAACGCGGCTGGAAGCGTCCGGCAATGTGAGGATCGAGACGATCCGCGCGATTGCCGAAAGCGGCGTCGACTTCATCTCGACGTCGAAGATCACCATGGCGGCGCCAACCCTCGACATCGGCCTTGACGTGTCGATTTAGTCAGGCTCGCCGGTTACAATGCAACTCTGCCGCGTTCGCGCGGAACGACCCCGGCAGCCGCGCGTTGTCCCCCATCAGCCCGGGAGTGAGTGATGAGGAAGGATCTCCGATGATGAGAATGATGATCGCGATCGCCTGTGCCGCGGGAATGGCGGCCGCCGCCTCGGCGCAACAATCCTCTCAGACTGCCACTGCCGAGTTCGTGGGCAAGGACGGCAAGGACACCGGACGGGCGACTTTGACGGCCGGCGGCAAGGGCGTGCTGATCGAGATGGAGGTGAGCGGCCTACCCAAGGATACCTGGGTCGCCTTCCACGCTCATGAAAACGGGCGCTGCGATGCGGCAGGAGGCTTCGAATCGGCCGGCAACCATTTCGTCGGAGAGGACGAAAACGCGGAGCATGGCTTCCTCGCGGCAAACGGTCCTCATATAGGCGACATGCCGAACCAATATGTCGGGGCTGACGGCATCCTGCGCGCGCAGGTCTTCAACAGCTTCGTATCGCTCGACGACAAGGGAAACGCCCTCCGCGGGCGTGCCCTGGTGATACACGCGCATTCCGACGACAATCGCAGCCAGCCGGCCGGCGATGCCGGCGATCGCCTGGCCTGCGCCGTTGTCCAGTAGTTATCGCCCTCCAACCTTGAGGCCGGGGGCAGGGCGTTCATCCAGGATCTGACGGCGGAAGCGGAAGAGCGCTGCCGGCCGGCCACCCGTGGAGGCGAGCGTCACGCCGGTCGGCTCCACCAACTCCGCCCCTTCGACCAGCCGGCGGAAGTTCTGCTTGTGCAGGTGCCTGCCGGAGATCGCTTCGACGGTCGCCTGCAGGTCGGTAAGGGTGAATTCCGGAGGCATCAATTCGAAGACTACGGGCCTGTATTTGATCTTGCCGCGCAGCCGGGCGACGGCGGTCGCGACGATGCGGCGGTGGTCGTGCCGCATCGCCAGCCCCACCGCCGGGTTCTCGGGATTGCGGCAATGGCCGTCGATCACCGCTTCGCGCACGAGTCCCGCTTCATAAAGCAGTTCATAGCGCTCCAGCACGCGCTCCTCGTCCCACGGAAAATCGTCGAGACCGAAGGCGAGACGCACCCGCGAGCGGCGCTGCGCGGTCGAAGCGGACTTCTCCTCGCCCGATAGCCCCACCTCCCATCGACCAAGCGCCGGCAGGATCGTCTGGTCGAGGATGGCGGGGCGGCCCTGGCGCCAGTCTTCCCACGGCAGGTAGCCGTACCAGTCCCGCCAATGGGCGCCCGCCTCGGCCAACCGCTCGTTGTTCTCGGCATCGGTGCGCGTCAGCGCCAGATAGCCGACCGAGACCATGTGCTTGCCTTCTTCCCCGGGCAGACGCTGGCGGCCGCGGTCGCCGAACGTATAAAGCTGCTCGATGTAGCCGAGCTTGAGCGCGGTTTGCTTTTCGACATGGGCGCGAAGGTTCGCCTCGAAGGTACGGTGATGGGCCGGATCGAAGGGCCCGAAGGGCAGGCTATCGCGCGTGTCTCCATCCGCTTCGCTGACGGCGAGGATACGCGGACTTCGGTTGACCACGGCGACGACGACCGCGTTGAGCCCGATCTCGACGGTGATCGGCCGCTCTTCAACAACCGACATGAGACGTCTTCTTCGGACGGAGCGGCAGGGCGAAGGGAGCATTGCCGTCGGCATCGGCGCCGCGGCCGATCGAGCGCACGGCGGCGGCCAGGCGTCCGTTGCGAGAGAGAGCCTGATCGCCGATCTCCACGAGCCGCGCATTCGGCGTTGCGAAAGGCGAAGCAAGCCGTAAGCGCCTCGCCAGATCCTCATCGTCCTGCTCCGGCTCGACGGCGAGGGCGGCGATCAGCGCCGCGGCGGGTGAGCGGGAAACGCCCATCCAGCAATGGATGAGCAGTGGCCGCCCGCGGTCCCAGTTGCGAGCAAAGTCGATGATGCGTTCGACGTGCTCTTCCTGCGGCGCGACGAGATCGCCCGTGCCGGCAAAGCTGATATCGTTGACACCGATCGTCAGATGCTTCGTCTGGTCGATCACGGCGGGACGGTGAAAATCCTGGCCTTTTGCCACGAGGCTCAGCATTTCGCGGCAGCCGTGGCGAACGGCCATTTCAGCGATGCGCGCGAGCGGCGAGACGACGATCACCGCCACCGTCAGGCCTCCTGCCGTGCCCTGCTGCGCTCGGCTTCCAGCGCGCTGAAGCGCGCCGCGAAGAGGCGCTGCGCCTCGACTGCGGGCAGAGGATCGATCAACAGGGTCTCGCGGGTGATGCCACGCGGCTGGCCGAAGAACTTGCGGGCCTCCTCCGCCGAGAATCCGGCGAGTTCCGTGGCCTCGAAATAGGCCGCAACGCGGTCGGCCTTCTTGATCCGCTCCTTGAGCTCCTTGGGCGTGTGGGGCGGCAGTCCGAAGCGCAGGTGCACGGCGCTCTCAAGCCGCTTTTCCACACTCTTGTAGCCGCCGCCGACGACCGCCTTGAAAGGGGAGATCATATCGCCGATGACATATTCCGGCGCATCGTGGAGCAGGGCCATCAGGCAGTCCTCGGCATTGCAGCGGTTGGTACGGCGGAAAATGTCCTCGACGATGAGACTGTGCTGGGCGACGGAAAAGGCGTGGTCGCCCGAGGTCTGGCCGTTCCAGCGCGCCACGCGGGCGAGCCCGTGGGCGATGTCGGAAAGCTCGACATCGAGCGGCGAGGGATCGAGAAGATCGAGCCGCCGGCCGGAAAGCATACGCTGCCAGGCGCGCGCATTCATCATGCGCTCGCCTCGTCGGCCTCACTCGGAAAGCGGAGGCCCGTCCATGCGGGCAGCGTCAGCGAAACCGGCACATCGCCCGCAAGTATAGGGTCTGCCCGCGCGATCGCCTCGCCGGCCTTATCGATGCGCACGATCGCAAGGCCGGACTTGTCTTGAACGGTACCGAGCGAACCGATCGACCGCCCGTTGACGGAAATATTCGCGCCGGTCGGCGGTAGCGGTGCGTCGCCCGTAACGACGACGACCCTGCGCCGTGCCGTACCGCGGTGCTGTATGCGGGAGACGACTTCCTGGCCGACATAGCAGCCCTTACGGAAGGAAAGACCACCGTTGAAATCCATCAGCACGTCATGTGGAAAGGCATCCTGCAGGGCATAGTCGCGGCCTGCCTCCGCTACTCCCGCTGCGATACGCAACCGATCGAGATCGGCAACGCTTGCGTCCGGGGCAGCCGCCTCGCGGTAAAGGCGGAAGACGGTCAAGCCCGCTTTTTCGAAGCGATCGTCGCGATAGCTCTCGGCAGGGCGGTCCTCCTCGAAGACGACCGTCACCGATGCCGGCAACTGTAGCGACAGGTCCACGGCCGACCGCAGTTTGTACATGGTCAGACGCTTAAAAAGCAGCTCCGCCTGGTCGCCCGTCGTCTCCAGCCGCAACGCCTCGCCGTCTCGGGAAATCAGAAAATCGAAGAGGATCTTGCCCTGCGGCGTGAGCAGCGCGCCAGGCTTGACTTCGTCCTCAGCCAGTGCGCCGACATCCGTCGTGATCAGGCCTTGGAGAAGAGGCTCAGCGTCCTTTCCGGAAATGCGGATGAGCGCGCGGTCGTCGAGACAAACCCTGGGCATATGTCGAATCCTACTGTCTTTCCCGAAGAGGTAGGATGTCCGCCGATAATCGGCAAGCGCGACGATCGATTCTCACGAGGCGAGGCGCAGGATATGGGGCGAGACCACTCACTCATTCTGCCCTAATCGCCGGCGACGAAGAACTTCCAGCGGCCATCCGGTGTGATGCCGACACGGTAGAAGTTGTAGCTGCCGAACTCTTCCATGCCGGCGAAGTCGCCGGCTGTCACCAGCCGGAACAGCTCCACCTTCTCTGGTGGAGTCAGCGAGGAGAGCGGCTTCTCGGCGAAATAGGGCCAGACATAGACCTCGTCGGGCGTGCCCTTATCGGCCTGCACGAAGCCGGTCGAAAGCACGTCGAGGAGGATCGCGAGGATCTCGATGCCCTCCTGGTCGCCGGAAAGCCCTTTAAGCGTCGCGATGGGGTCGTCGTCACCCGTTCCCGTTACCTGGGTCTGAGTCGGGCCCTTGCCCAGCAAAGGCCGCAGCCGTTCGATATCGCCGGAAGCGGCGGCCTCGACGATCAGTTCGCGCATGCGGGCGACGGGTTCAGGGATCTTGGAGACGTCCGTCAGCACTTCGACGGGTTCGGCCACCTCGGGCGCGGCGATTTCATCGTCCTTGGCGGCGGGTGCCGCCTTGTCGACCAGAGGGTCGGGCATTGGAATTTCGAGCGGAGCCTCTTCTTCCGGCACGGCTTCCTCGGGCGCTTCGGTCGGTGCGGCATTCTGCTCGCCGGCAACGGGCGCGGGGGCGCCTCGGAGTTCGCTGAGTGCCAGCGCGGGCGCGGCCGTGATCGGTGCGCAGACGGCCACGCTCGCCAGCAGCAACGTAACAAGCCCAACCGGGAAGGCCCGGTTTGCAAGGTTCCGGCTCATGGGGCAGTCCTGATGTTACTGAATTGTCCGCTGTGGCGAGAACTCTCCGGCGAGCATCCGCTCACGAAGCGAATTCAACATTGCCTCGGCACCTTCTTCGCCATGGAGCCGGATCGTCTCGCGCATGGCAAGCGCGATCGCTGCATCGGCAATGATTTCCGGCTCGATACCATCTGCCATGCCGTCCGCCCAGGCCTCGTTCTGGTGCTCAAGGGCCGCCTGCATCTTCTCGTGGACGATCATGTCATCGATGTCGGTCAGGCTTGGTTGCATCATTCGTTCCATGCGGCTTCCGTTACGTGCACTTGGCGAACCTAACGCCTCTCCGCTGAACCGCGACTGAACGGGCAGACAGGCCGGTCACTTCTTACCACTCTCTTAATAAACTTAGCAGCCTTTTCCCGAAACGACACGGCCTCGCGGAAAAAGAGGTTAATTTATCCCTAATTTCCAAAACGGGCGACGATTTCTGAAGCGAGTGTTGCACCTTCGGCACGGTATCTCTCCTCTGCGAGCGTCGCCGGCTCCGTGCAGCTCGTATAGACGGATGCGAAGGTCCGATAGCCTCGGTTGAAGGCGGCGGTCATGCGCTCGCGCCGTTTCGGCTCGCCGGCCGTTTCCTTGTCGAGGAGTTCCTGCGCGGAGCGACGCCAGGCGTCCTCCGGCTGACCGAGGCAAAGATTGCGCAGATAGTGGACCGATCCGAGGATCTCGGCGAGGCGAAGCAGCCGCTCATCATAAGGCGTCGGCTTTTCCTCCGGGGCCGGGGCAGGGGAAGTCTGGTTTTTTTCCTGCGCGGCGGGCTGCTTTTCCTGCGCCACCGCACCTGCGGCTGTCGCGAGGATGGCGCCCGTCAGGAGAAGTCTGAACAAGAACGCTACGCTGATCATGAGCGCATCAAATCCGAATCGGCACCGTTTGCAAGGCCACTTCGGCCGGGGTGCCTCGTCAGCCGGACGGCGGCCAGCTTCTCCACGCAGTCGCGAACGCTAGGGGGAATGGGAAGCGCGAAGATTTCCTCCGGTGTGAACCAGCCGACACCGGCGGCGTCGTCGCAAGCGACGGCGACCGAATCGGCATCGGCCTCGACGGTGAAGACGGACAGCAGGAAATGCCGCCCCTCCGATTCCTTTCCGGGCAGATCGTAGGTCTCGAAGAGCACGGGATCGCGACCGCTGATGCCGGTTTCCTCGGCGAGTTCGCGCAGGGCCGTCTCCGCCGGCGTTTCGCCGGGCTCCGCCCTGCCGCCGGGAAAGGCATACATGTCCGCCGACGGCGGATTGGCCCGCCGGACGAGCAGGTAACGTCCGTCCCGTTCGAGGATGGCGGAGGAAGCGTGTTCGGGTTGGTTCGGCATCTGGGAATCGAATTTCAACTGGGTCGTTGACCCATCCTACGTGAAGTGCCACATCGATGTCATGTGCGGACGCTTTGCGCTGACGGCAACGCCGGAAGAATTGATGGAATTGTTTGGCTTGCTGGAGGCGGACGACTTCCCGGCTCGTTTCAACATCGCCCCGACCCAACCGATCATCGTGATCGTCGCTGCGGATCGGGCGGAGCCGGGTAGCAATCTGCCGGAGCGCAAGGCTCTGCTCGTGCGCTGGGGGTTCACGCCTGGCTGGGTCAAAGATCCACGCAAGTTCCCGCTGCTCATCAACGCGCGTGCCGAGACGGCAGTCGGCAAGGCCGCCTTCCGCGCGGCGATGCGCCACCGCCGCATACTGGTGCCGGCCTCCGGCTTCTACGAATGGCGGCGTCCTGCGAAAGGCGGCGGCGAACCTTCGCAAGCCCATTGGGTGCGCCCCAGAAAAGGCGGCGTCGTCGCCTTTGCCGGGCTTATGGAGACCTGGTCCTCCGCCGATGGCTCGGAGGTCGACACGGCGGCGATCCTCACGACCGACGCGAATCGCGTTGTCCGCCACATCCACGATCGCATGCCCGTCGTCATCGAGCCGGAAGATTTTGCCCGCTGGCTCGACTGCAGGACCCAAGAGCCGCGCGACGTGACGGATCTTATGGTTCCGGCTGCGGAGGACTACTTCGAGGCGATCCCCATCTCGGACAAGGTGAACAAGGTCACCAATACGGGGCCCGAGATTCAGGACGAGGTCGCGCCTGTCATTCCCGCCGCGCCGGCAGCAAGCAAAGCCCGGGCGGACGATCGCGACGATGACGGCCAGATGTCGCTGTTCTAAGTGCTTTTATGTCTGCGTGTCGGACCGACCCCGAGATGATCGCCCTCAACGGGGCGCTTCATGACCTTCTTGCCAGCAGGCTTGGCTTTTACCTGTAGTGCGGCGGCGAGTACGGCCTTCAGGCCGAGCGGGCGGTACTTCGTCAGCAGATCGGATGGGGGCGGCTTGCGTTCGGCGGTCTTGGCGGCCTTCATTGCATGTATTCCTTGGTGTTTTTCCCTACTGCATGTTTCCCTAAATCGCAGTCGATTTAAGGATCAAAACATGCAGCAACTCAAAGTGCTACAGCAACCTTCGCGCGTCTGATGAGACGCGCGGCGCTGTAGTCAGCGCATTGCCTTCGTTACTTTTGAACGAAAACCATGTCCCTGTTGTTCCTCGGGAAACAGGACCTGAAGCAGTGTCGGCTGCATTCGCGAATCTCCTCTCCCGGTATGGCGATGTCACATAAGCCAAATCGTGACAAATCCATGGCCGCTATGGTTGCAAAATGACGACTTTCGCTTGCATGGCGCTCTCCTCTTGACCGGCGCCGAGCGACGCGCGATAAGGATCGCCATGAAAACGGTTATCTGCATTATCTGCCGGAAGATTATTCGCTAGCGCTCCGCTGGCCTGGCCGTTTTCGTCTCCAGAAATCCAAGATGACAAACGCGGGGCCATCCGGGCGCTATATTCCGATGGTTGCATGCAGGCTTGGAGATTGGGATGGCCGCAATGCCGATTTTGAAGCTGTACAACACGCTGACGCGGGAGAAGGCCGATTTCCGGCCGATCGATCCTCAAAACGTCCGCATGTATGTCTGCGGCCCGACGGTCTACGATTTTGCCCATATCGGTAACGCGCGGCCGATCATCGTCTTCGACGTGCTCTTCCGGCTGCTGCGTCATGTCTATGGCGAAAGCCACGTCACCTACGCGCGCAACATCACCGACGTCGACGATAAGATCAATGCGCGGGCGCTGCGCGATTATCCGGGCCTGCCGCTGAACGAAGCGATCCGGCGCGTGACGGAGAAGACCGAAAAGCAGTTCCTTGACGATGCCGCAGTACTCGGCTGCCTCGATCCGACCGTACAGCCGCGCGCCACGGAAAATATCGCCGAGATGATCGAGATCATCGAAAAACTCATCGCCAAGGGTCACGCCTATGAGGCGGAGGGCGAGGTGCTCTTCGACACGACATCGATGGCAGATTACGGCCAGCTTTCGAAGCGCAATCTCGAGGAGCAGCAGGCCGGTGCCCGCGTAGCGGTCGAGGCGCATAAGAAAAATCCGGGCGACTTCGTGCTCTGGAAGCTTTCCGAAGAGCATGAGCCGGGCTGGGAGAGCCCCTGGGGACGAGGCCGTCCCGGCTGGCACATCGAGTGCTCGGCAATGAGCAGGCACTATCTCGGCGAAGTGTTCGACATTCACGGGGGCGGGATCGATCTGATCTTTCCGCACCACGAGAACGAGATTGCCCAATCGCGTTGTGCTCACGGCACAGAGGTGATGGCGAACGTCTGGATGCACAACGGCTTCCTGCAGGTCGAAGGCCGCAAGATGTCGAAGTCGGAAGGCAATTTCATCACCATTTACGAGCTTCTGCACACGGAGACGTTCGGCGGCCGCAAATGGCCGGGCGAGGTACTGAGGCTGGCGATGCTGATGACGCATTACCGCGAGCCGATCGATTTCTCGATGAAGCGGCTGGAGGAGGCTGAGCATCTGCTCTCGAAGTGGCCGGTCGCCGGTGAAGCTGCAGGCGAGCCGGATCCGGCGGTCGTGGCGGCGCTTGCCGACGATCTCAACACGGTCGCGGCGATCCAGGCGCTTCACGCCCTGGCTCAGAAGGCCTCCGCCGATTCGCGGTATCTCGGCGTCTTCGCCGCGAGTACCGCGTTGATCGGCGTGGTGCCGAAGGAAATCGAGCTCGACGAAGCGGTGGTCCACGAGATCGACGGCCGCGTGCGCGCGCGTCTCGAGCTCCTAAAGGCGAAGAATTACGCAGAGGCGGACGCAATCCGAGCGGATCTCCTGGCGCGCGGCATCCAGCTCAAGGACGGCAAGGACCCGGAGACCGGCGAGCGGGTGACCACCTGGGAGGTGAAGCGGTCCCAGGTTTAGGCAACCACCTTCAAGGCTACAGGGCAGGAAAGAGGAGGACGACATGGCTGACGATATCCATACCGGCGGCTGCCAATGCGGTGCGGTCCGCTTTCGCGTCGAAGGCAAGCTCGGCGACGCCTCGGTCTGCCATTGCCGTATGTGCCAGAAAGCGAGCGGCAATTTCTATCTGCCGCTCGTTTCCGTACGCGGCGCGAAGGTCACGTGGACGCGCGGCGAACGCAAGCGGTTCCAGTCCTCCAACTTCGTGTGGCGCGGCTTCTGCGGCGATTGCGGCACCCCGCTCACCTACGAGGCGCCGGACGGGATGGCACTGGCGATAGCGGCCTTCGACAGGCCGGACGGGATCACGCCGACAATCCAATGGGGCGTCGAGGCGAAATTGCCCTACGTCGATCACATTCGGGAACTCCCCGGCGAGGAGACGATGGCCGATACGGATGCGGCGTCATTTCTTGCGAACCTCGTTTCCTATCAGCATCCAGACCATGACACCAAAACCTGGCCACCGGAGGAAAAACGATGAGTGATGCCGTCAGAACAGGAGGATGCCAGTGCGGCGCGGTACGTTTCCGCATCCACGGTGAGCTCGGGCGACCATCGATCTGCCATTGCCGCATGTGCCAAAAGCAGTTCGGCTCGTTTTTCTCGGCCTTGGTGACCGCGCCGAAGGACGGAGTCGAATGGACGCGGGACGAGCCGAGCTATTTCCAGTCCTCGGTCAATATCGACCGCGGCTTCTGCCGGAAATGCGGCACGCCGCTGACCTATCGGCATCCGGGCGGCCTCGAAATCGCGATCGGCGCCTTCGACGACCGTTCCGATCTCGCCCCGAAAATTCAGGTCAATTACCAGGCGCGGCTTCCCTGGGTCGAGACGATCTTCGACCAGCCCATCCACGAGGATCCGGATTATTACGCCCGGCAGGAGCGGATCATCTCGTTCCAGCATCCCGATCATGAGACCGATCAATGGCCGTCGGCCGGGACCTGGGCATGATGATCCGGCGCATCTTTACCGGCGGCTGCCAATGCGGCGCGGTCCGCTATCGCGCCGAAGGCACGCTCGATGATCCGCATATCTGTCATTGCCGCATGTGTCAGAAAGCGGCAGGGAATTATTTCATGCCGCTCGCCAATATCGCGCGCGAGGATTTCCGCATCACGCGCGGGGAGCCGTCCTGGTTCCGCTCGTCGGGCCTCGTGCGGCGTGGCTTCTGCCGCAATTGCGGCACGCCGCTCTTCTACGACATGCCGGAGGCGAGCTTCCTCAACATCGCGCTCGGATCGCTCGACGATCCCGATGACGTGCAGCCCATCTATCAATCCGGAGTCGAGTCGCGGATGTTCTGGTTCTCGCATCTGCCGAAGCTCCCGGAGAAGGAGACGGACGACGGCAGCGAAGCGGCAGCAGAGCGCCACCTGCGTGTCTTGGAAACCAACCGCCAGCATCCGGACTTTGACACTGTGCACTGGCCGCCCGAGGAAGACCTATCGTGAGTTCCCCATTGCGTAGCCTTTATCCGGAAATCGAGCCCTATGCTTTCGGCCACCTCGATGTCGGCGACGATCATAGGGTCTGCTGGGAGCGGGTGGGCACGCCCGGCGCGAAACCGGCCGTCTTTTTGCACGGTGGCCCCGGCGGCACGATTTCGCCGAACCATCGCCGCCTCTTCGATCCGGCGCTCTATGACGTGATGCTGTTCGACCAGCGCGGCTGCGGCAAGTCGACTCCGCATGCCGAGATCGAGGCGAACACGACCTGGCATCTCGTCGCCGACATCGAACGGCTGCGGGAGCTGGCCGGCGTCGAGAAGTGGTTGGTCTTCGGCGGCTCCTGGGGATCGACGCTGGCGCTCGCCTATGCGGAGACCCATCCGGAGCGCGTTTCCGAACTCGTCGTTCGGGGCATCTATACGCTGACCAAGGCGGAACTCGACTGGTACTATCAATTCGGTGTCTCGGAAATGTTCCCGGACAAGTGGGAGCGCTTCATTGCCCCGATCCCGCCGGAAGAGCGCCACGAGATGATGCGGGCCTATCACCGGCGCCTGACGAGCGAGGATCGCGCGACGCGGCTTGCGGCCGCCAAGGCCTGGAGCATCTGGGAGGGCGAGACGATCACGCTCATGCCGGAGCTTTCGACGAGCGCGCACTTCGAGGAAGAGGAATTCGCCGACGCCTTTGCCCGGATCGAGAACCACTTCTTCGTCAATGCCGGCTGGTTCGAAGAGGGGCAATTGCTGCGCGATGCCCATAAGCTCCACGGCATTCCGGGCGTGATCGTGCACGGACGCTATGACATGCCGTGCCCCGCGAAATATGCCTGGCAGCTGCACAAGGCCTGGCCCGAGGCCGAATTCCACCTGATCGAGGGTGCAGGCCACGCCTATTCGGAGCCGGGCATCCTCGATCGCCTGATCCGCGCCACCGACAAATTTGCCGGCAAGACCGAATGACGCGGGAAAGGCCGCGTTGACTTAAACTGAAATCGCGCGTTGGAACCGAGACATGACCAGGGAACGCATCTATCTCTTCGATACGACGCTTCGAGACGGGCAGCAAACGCCCGGGATCGATTTTTCGGTCGAGGACAAGATCGCGATTGCGACCCTGCTCGACGAATTCGGCATGGACTATGTCGAAGGTGGATACCCGGGCGCCAATCCGACGGATACGGAGTTTTTCAAGCACAAGCGCACCGAGAAAGCGTCCTTCGTGGCCTTCGGCATGACCAAGCGTGCCGGCGTCTCCGCTTCCAATGATCCGGGCCTCAATGCTCTGCTTGCCGCCAATAGCGATGCGATCTGTCTCGTCGCTAAAAGTTGGGACTATCATGTCGAGGTGGCGCTCGGCTGTTCGAACGACGAGAATCTCGAGAATATCCACGCCTCCGTCGAGGCGGTCGTCGCTTCCGGCCGCGAGGCGATGGTCGATTGCGAGCATTTCTTCGACGGTTACAAGGCGAACCCCGCCTATGCGATCGCCTGCGCGAAAACCGCTCTCGATGCGGGCGCGCGCTGGGTCGTGCTTTGCGACACCAACGGCGGCACCCAGCCGCCGGAAATCCGCGAGATCGTCGCGGCCGTGATGGCGGCAGGCGTGCCCGGTGCAAATCTCGGCATTCACGCCCATAACGACACGGGCCAGGCCGTGGCGAATTCACTCGCCGCGGTCGAAGCTGGCGTCCGTCAGATCCAGGGCACGCTGAACGGCGTCGGCGAACGCTGCGGCAATGCCAATCTGGTGACGCTGATTGCGACGCTAGCGCTGAAGGAGACCTACTCCAGCCGCTTCGAAACGGCGATCGACGCCGAAAGGCTGCAGGAACTGACCAAGCTCGCGCATTCGTTCGACGAGCTCCTCAACCGCTCGCCGGACTCCCAGGCCCCCTATGTCGGTGCTTCGGCCTTCGCCACCAAGGCCGGCATTCATGCCTCGGCGCTGCTGAAGGACCCGAAGACGTACGAGCATGTTGCGCCTGAAAGCGTCGGCAATCTGCGCCGGGTCATGGTCTCGGACCAGGGCGGCAAGGCCAATTTCATCAATGCGCTGAAGCGGCGCGGCATCACGGTCTCCAAGGACGACCCGCGGCTCGACAAGCTGATCTCGATCGTCAAGGAGCGCGAGGCGACGGGCTACGCCTATGAGGGCGCGGATGCGAGTTTCACGCTGCTCGCCAACCGCATTCTCGGCACGGTGCCCGACTTCTTTCACGTGGAGAGTTTCCGGGTGATGGTCGAGCGCCGCTTCGACGCAAACGGAAAATTGAAGACGGTGTCGGAGGCCGTGGTCAAGGTCGTGGTCGACGGCGAAACGATGATGTCGGTCGCAGAGGGCCATGGCCCGGTCAATGCGCTCGATCTCGCGCTCCGCAAGGATCTCGGCAAGTATCAGTCGGAGATCGCCGATCTCGAACTCGCGGATTACAAGGTGCGCATCCTGAACGGTGGGACCGAGGCGGTGACCCGCGTCCTGATCGAATCGACGGACAACACAGGCGCGCGCTGGTGGACGGTCGGTGTTTCCGACAACATCATCGATGCTTCCTTCCAGGCGCTGATGGACAGCATCGTCTACAAGCTGCTCAAGAACCGGGACCAGGTCGGCCTGATCGCGGCGGAATAGTCCTTCGCTCCACTTACAGCTTTGTTCACGCATCGGTTCACGGAAATGAATTGGTGCATCACTCTTCGTTGGAGTAGGACGCAGGAGGAGGGCGGTGAACGGTCCGACGGGCCTGCCGTCGATTGCGATCCGGAGCGGTCCCCGCCTGGCTCCGGCGAAGTTTTCAGGATCAAGATCATGGCTGAACCGAACGCGAAATCACCCGCCGAGAATGTCGATTCCGCGAGAGGTTTCGCCTTCGCACTTGCCGCCTACCTGCTTTGGGGTTTCCTGCCGTTTTTCATGAAGGCGGTGGCGCATATTCCTGCGGCGGAGGTCGTCGCGCACCGCATCGTCTGGTCGGTGCCTCTTGCCGGGCTCGTGCTCCTGTGGCTCGGCCGCACGCAAGAGATCAATGCGGCGCTCCGCTCGCCGCGTATGCTGAAGATGGCGACGCTGACGGCCGCTCTCATTACAGTCAACTGGGGCATCTATGTCTGGGCGATCGGCGCCGGCCGCGCAATCGAGACGGCGCTCGGCTACTACATCAACCCGCTGTTCTCGATATTCCTTGGTGCCGTGCTGCTCAAGGAAAGGCCGAATACGGCGCAGATGGTGGCGATTGCGCTTGCCGCCCTTGCCGTCGCCGTGCTTGCCTTCGACGCCGGCGGTCTTCCCTGGGTCTCGCTCGGGCTCTGCTTCTCCTGGGGCTTTTACGCCTTCTTCCGCAAGACGCTGCCGATCGGACCCAATCAGGGTTTCTTCCTGGAGGTGCTGCTCCTCAGCGTCCCGGCGGTCGGCTACGTCATCTGGCTCGAAGCTACGGGGCAGGGGCATTTCGGCGACACCAGCATGGCCGACGTCCTGCTGCTTCTGTCCTGCGGCCTTGTCACGGCCGTGCCGCTGATGATCTATGCGAACGGTGCGAAGCTGCTCAGGCTTTCGACGATCGGCATCATGCAATACATCGCCCCGACGATGATTTTCCTGATCGCGGTCTTCGTTTTCCACGAACCTTTCGGGACCGCAAAACTCGTCGCTTTTGTCCTGATCTGGGCCGCGCTCTTCATCTATTCGGGAGCGATGCTGGCCGAGAGCAGGGCCCGCCGTGCCGCCCAGCCGACACCGGCCGAGTGAGGCCGAAAATCAGAGCCTGGAAATAATCTCGGTTTCGCCGTCACGGCCCATCGCAGCGGCCGATCCCAGGATGCCGGGAACGATGTCTTCCGCCCTGTCGATCACCAGCGGCTGGACCAGGTGCGCCGTGTGGACGAAACCCTGATCGCGCATGTGTTGGATGAGTTCCAGCATAGGGTCCCAGAAGCCGTTGACATTGCCGAAGACCATCGGCTTCCTGTGGCGGCCGAGCTGCGCCCAGGTCATGATCTCGACGATTTCCTCGAGTGTACCGATGCCGCCGGGAAGAGCCACGAAGGCGTCGGCGCGCTCGAACATCTTGTGCTTGCGCTCGTGCATGTCGGCGGTGACGATCAGCTCGCTGAGCTGACCGAGCGAATGGCGGGTCGCTTCCTTGTCCATGAGGAATTCGGGAATGATGCCGGTGACATGGCCGCCGGCGGAAAGCACGCCGCTTGCGACCGCGCCCATGATCCCGCGCGTGCCGCCGCCATAGACGAGTTGCAGGCCGTGTTCGGCAATCGACTTTCCGAGGATCCGGCCCGCCTGGATATGGGCGGGGTCCCGCCCGGGCTGGGAGCCGCAATAGACGCAGACGGATAGAATCGGGCTTGCTTCGTTGCTCATGAGCCCAAGAGACATTGCAGCGCAGTACGGGTCAAGAAAAATAAGGGAAAGAGCACTTTCGTTCAGCCCGATGAGCAGCAAAAGCTTGTACTGAACTGTAGGAAACGTTAGCAATTTCACTAATACATTGAAGAATTCGGACGGCTATGCCGCTATTGCGCTATAATGGTGTATTGGTGTCGCGGACTCGGGCCGGCGAAAGGGGCATGAGCGGAGCATCAAGACGCTCCGCCCTGTGGAGAGTGGCATGATAAAGAATAAGGCCAGCTGGGTGGCCCTCGGTGTCCTGGCGATTGCGACGGCTTTGATGGTCTTCGTGGTCCAGCCGAACTTGCGCGAAAGCGACAAGCAGGCCGCGCAATCCATTGCGAGCGGCGAGGCCGGCCAAACGGCGTCCGCGACGAAGACCGAAGGCCCATCCGCTAACGTGCAGCAGGGCACGGCCGGCGAGCAAGCGGCGGGCGCTGACAATGCGGCGCCGGCAGCCGAGACCGCTGTAAACGGGACCATTCCCGGGTTCGACATCCTCCGCGTTGAGCCGGACGGCTCGACTGTCGTTGCGGGCAGGGCGGAGCCCGGCACCAAGCTCGAGATCCTGAGCGGCGATAAAGTCGTCGGTACGGCCGACGTCGGCGCCGCTGGGGATTTCGCTGCCGTCTTCGACAAGCCGCTTGCAGCGGGCGATCACCAGTTGACGCTGAGAAGCGTCGGCCCGGACGGCGCCACCAGGACCTCGGACGAAGTTGCAACCATCTCGGTACCGCAGGATCCGAGCGGGCAATTGCTGGCTATGGTGTCGAAACCCGGCGAGGCGAGCCGCCTGATCACGACACCGAAGGCCGAGACGAAGCCGATGCAGGCAAAGGCTGAGCCCACCGCCGGTGACCCCGCTGGCGCTTCCGTTCCACTCGCGAAAACGAATGGAGTGCCGGGTCTCCAGGTCACGGCCGTCGAGATCGAGGGTGGCACGATGTACGTTGCTGGCAATGCCAAGCCCGGCTCCCTCGTGCGCATCTATGCGGACGACAAGCTGCTCGGCGAAACGAAGACGGACGACAAGGGGCATTTCGTCGTCGATGGTTCGATCGAGCTCTCGGTCGGCAGCCACATCATTCGTGCCGACATGATGAATGAAGACGCCAGCAAGGTGGCAATGCGCGCCTCCGTGCCCTTCGACAGGCCGGCAGGCGCGCAGGTCGCCGCCATCGCCGGTCCGTCCGACACGCCGGTTACGGCCCTCGGCAGCCTGAAGACGGAAGCAGGAAAGGCGCTTGCACTGTTGAGGGGGCTTTTCGCCGACGGAAAACAGCCTTCGGCCGAACAGCTCGCTGCCGCCCGCTCGGCAACGGAATTCGCGCTCCAATCGCTCGCCGAGTTCAAGCCGGCTGCCGATGCCGATCCGGCACTCGCAAAAGCCGCGGCCGAAACATCTAAGGCGGCGGCTAGCGCGCTGACCGCACTCAAGTCCTCGCCGCCGGACCCGGCAAGCGTTGCCGCCGCGTTGCAGAAAGTCGATGGAGCCATCGGTTCCGCATTGACGCAACAGAGCCTCGGCACCGCCGTTGCGACAGTTGAACTTCCGGTCGCCACGGGGAGCGGAGCCGCCAGGGCGACGGACGCGCCAAAGGTCGAGAACGCGGAGGAAGCGGCCGCCGCTCCGGCCCAGCAGGCAGCAGCGCCCGATGCGACGCAGGAGCAGCCGGCAACCATCGAACAGGCGCCGCTCAAGGAGAGCAAGACGTCCGTCATCATCCGCCGCGGCGATACGCTCTGGCAGATTTCGCGGCGCGTCTACGGCGCTGGCGTTCGCTACACGACGATCTATCTCGCCAACCGCGAGCAGATCGGCAATCCCGACCTGATCCGTCCCGGTCAGGTTTTCGGGGTCCCCGACGAGGCCCTCTCCGACGAGGAATCGCGGGAAATACACCGCAAGCACATGCGTCACTAAGAATAGCCGGTCTTTTGCCGGCACTTCCATTGCACCGGCGGCAGGGTGGACCTATCTGTCAGGAAATGCGGCGTCTTCAAAGGGCGCCGCTTTTCATTGAAGCTGGAGCGGGAAGGACGATGTAGGGCTCGCGCCTGCCTCCCGCGTCTCCAAAAATCGAAGCGGACTGAGACGTGGCACCCCAGAACAAGAAGACGGTTTCCGCCGACAGCGCCAATCCCGTCGGAACCATTGCGAATCTCTGGCCTTATATGTGGCCGGCGGATCGCATCGACCTGAAGCTCAGGGTCGTTTGGGCAACGGTTATCCTTGTGGTCGCCAAGGTCGTGCTCATTCTCGTACCCTATTTCTTCAAGTGGGCGACGGATGCGCTCAACAACAAACCGGACACGCTTGGCTTCCTGCCGCAGTTCCTGACGGGTGCCGTCATGCTGGTGCTCGCCTACAATCTCGCGCGCCTGCTGCAGGCAGGGCTGAACCAGCTGCGCGACGCGCTCTTTGCGAGCGTCGGGCAGCACGCCGTACGGCAGCTTGCCTACAAGACCTTCGTCCATATGCATCAGCTTTCACTCCGTTTCCATCTCGAGCGGCGCACTGGCGGGCTGTCGCGCATTATCGAACGCGGTACCAAGGGCATCGAGACGATCGTCCGTTTCACCATCCTGAACAGCGTACCGACAGTCATCGAGTTCTTGCTGACGGCGGTGATCTTCTGGTGGGGCTACGGCTTCACCTATCTCTTCGTTACGGCGGTCACCGTCTGGCTCTATATCTGGTTTACGGTGCGCGCGAGCGACTGGCGCATCGCGATCCGCCGCTCGATGAACGACAGCGACACCGATGCGAACACCAAGGCGATCGACTCGCTCCTCAATTTCGAGACCGTCAAATATTTCGGCAACGAAGAGATGGAGGCGAAGCGCTTCGACAGGTCGATGGAGCGCTATGAACGTGCCGCCACCCAGGTCTGGACGTCGCTCGGCTGGCTCAACTTCGGCCAGGCGCTGATTTTCGGCGCCGGCACGGCTGTGATGATGACGATATCGGCGCTTGCCGTGAAGCGCGGCGAGCAGACGATCGGCGACTTCGTCTTCATCAACGCCATGCTGATCCAGCTCGCAATTCCGTTGAACTTCATCGGCTTCGTCTATCGCGAAATACGCCAGGGGCTGACCGACATCGAACACATGTTCGATCTGTTGGACGTCCGCGCGGAAGTGGTCGACAAGGCCGACGCCAAGGAGCTCAAGATCCAGCGCGGCGCGATCGCCTTCCGCGACGTGCATTTCGCCTATGACGGCGCCCGGCCGATCTTGAAGGGGATTTCCTTCGAGGTTCCGGCCGGCAAAACGGTCGCCGTCGTGGGGCCGTCCGGTGCCGGCAAGTCCACCCTGTCGCGGCTGCTCTACCGCTTCTACGACGTTCAGCGGGGCTCGATCACCATCGACGGCCAGGATGTGCGAGATGTGACGCAGAAAAGCCTGCGCGCGGTAATCGGTATGGTGCCGCAGGATACGGTGCTCTTCAACGACACGATCGCTTACAACATCCGTTATGGCCGGGTGACGGCGAGCGATGCGGAAGTCGAGGTGGCGGCGGAGGCGGCGCAGATCGCCGACTTCATCCGCGGCTTGCCGGAGGGTTACCGGGCGATGGTCGGCGAGCGTGGGCTGAAGCTTTCGGGCGGCGAAAAGCAGCGTGTCGCGATCGCCCGTACCATCCTGAAGGCGCCGCCGATCCTGATCCTTGACGAGGCGACCTCCGCGCTCGACACGAAAACCGAGCAGGAGATTCAGGCGGCGCTGGACATCGTATCACGCAACCGCACGACGCTCGTCATCGCCCATCGGCTCTCGACGGTCATCAATGCCGACGAGATCATCGTCTTGAAGGATGGCGTCATTGCCGAACGCGGCACACACGGTGAGCTGATCGAGCGGGATGGCCTCTATGCTTCGATGTGGAGTCGCCAGCGCGAGGCGACGCAGGCCGAGGAACAATTGAAGCGGGTGCGCGAGAGCGACGATCTCGGTATCGTCGACCGCGGCGTGCCGGCGATCTGACCGAAGCGGCCGGTGCCGTCAGGCACTCGCCTGGCATTCGGCATTGCCGGACCATCGAGTTCGCGCTAGTTGACGTTCCACATCAATCTGGAGAGTAGGGTTCATGAGTTTGATCGACACGGTGCGCAACACGCTGGTTCCGGTGCACAAGGAAGGCTATCGCTTCATTGCGATCTTCTTCGTGGTTTCGCTGGTACTCGGTTTCGTATGGGAACCGCTGATGTGGATCGGCTTCGCGTTGACCGCCTGGTGTGCCTACTTCTTCCGCGATCCCGAACGGATGACGCCGATCGACGAGGATCTCGTCATCAGCCCGGCGGACGGCCGCGTGTCGTCGATCGCGACCGTGATCCCGCCCGAAGAACTGGGTCTCGGTTCGGAGCCGATGCTGCGCATCTCGGTCTTCATGAATGTCTTCGATTGCCATGTAAACCGTGCCCCAATGAGCGGCACCGTCCGCCGGATCGCTTACCGCGCCGGCAAGTTCGTGAATGCCGAACTTGACAAGGCAAGCCTTGAAAACGAACGCAACGGCCTCGTCATCGAGACAAAGCATGGCGCGATCGGCGTCGTTCAGATCGCTGGCCTGGTCGCCCGGCGTATCCTCTGCTGGACGACGGAAAATGCATCGCTCGAAACGGGCGAGCGCTTCGGCCTTATCCGCTTCGGTTCGCGCCTCGACGTGTTCCTGCCGCAAGGCGCTGAGCCGCGCGTCACGCTTGATCAGACGGCGGTCGGCGGCGAGACGGTGCTTGCTGAATTCGGTTCGGCCAAGGGGCCGGTTATCAGCCGTCGCGCGTGAGGATAGTCATGGAAGAGCCTCGGCACGAAAACTCAGCGGGAGCCCCGGAAACCGTCGAAACGGCGGGTTCGCACGACAAGGCGCGCGGACCGCGGTTGCGCGAAATTCCGCTGCGCCTGATGGTCCCCAACATGATCACGGTCCTGGCGATCTGTGCCGGTCTCTCCGGCATCCGGCTCGCCTTCGAGAACCGCTTCGAACTCGCAGTCGCCATGGTTCTCCTTGCCGCCTTCCTCGACGGCATAGACGGACGCATAGCACGCCTGCTCAAGGCCACGTCGAGCTTCGGAGTCCAGATGGACTCGCTCGCCGATATCATCAATTTCGGCGTGGCCCCGGCGCTTGTGCTCTATGTTTTTCTGCTCGACCAAGCGCGTTCCGTTGGTTGGATCGCGGCGCTGATCTATGCGATCGCGGTGGGTTTGAGACTCGCCCGCTTCAACGTCATGGCCGAGCGCCAGGTCAAGGCGGCCTGGCAGTCTGAATATTTCGTCGGCGTTCCGGCGCCTGCCGGTGCCATACTGGTGCTGCTGCCCGTCTATATCGGGCTTCTCGGCCTCGCGCCGGACCGGATCTTCGCCCTGATCGCCTCGGTCTACACTGTGCTGATTGCATTTCTGATGGTCAGCCGCCTGCCGGTGTGGTCAGGCAAATCAGAGAATCGCGTCCGCCGCGATCTCGTGCTGCCCGCCATTCTCGTCGTCGTCCTCTATGTAGCGACGCTGATGACCTATACCTGGGAGACGATGGCCGTAACCGCTGTTGGATATTTGATCATCCTGCCGTTCGGCGCGCGCTCGTGGCAGCGCAAATACGGCGACTGGCCGGGGGGGCAGGACGGCGACGGCCTGCCGGGCTACAACGAATAGCGACGAACGAGCTAGCGAGCGCCCCTCATCCGGCCTGCCGGCCACCTTCTCCCCACAAGCGGGGCGAGGGACACTCGCCGCGCGGCCTCATTTCCCTCTCCTCCGCTTGCGGGAGAGCGCCAATCTCAAGCGTATGCTTCCGCCTACTCCGGCAGCCGATAATCGACAATCTTCTTCTCGCGGACGATGAAGAGCTTGCCGGTTTCCGTCTGTTCGGGACCGAGGAGGGGCATCAGCGCCGCCGCGACCTCTGACGGATGCGGCACCGTTTCCGGATCTTCACCCGGCATCGCCTGCGCCCGCATCGCCGTCCGCGTAGCGCCCGGATCGACGCTGAGCACGCGCAAGGGCAGCCGCTGCGTCTCGTAGGCCCAGGTACGCGCCAGCGCTTCGACCGCCGCCTTCGACGCGGAGTAGGGCCCCCAAAAGGGCTTGCACTTGTGGGCGGCGCTCGAGGAAAGGAGAAGCGCGCGGCCGGCATCGGAGCGGGTCAGCAGCGGCTCGAGCGAACGGATCAACCGCCAAGTGGCGGTGACGTTGATCGCCATCACCTTTTCGAAGACCTTGGCCTCCACATGTCCGATCGGCGAAATCGTGCCGAGCACGCCCGCATTGGCAACCATGATGTCGAGCTTGCCCCAGCGTTCGTTGATGGCGCCGCCGAGCTTGTCGATTGCCGCCATGTCGGCGAGATCGAAAGGAACGAGCGTTGCCGAACCGCCCACGGCCTTGATCGCGTCGTCCAGCTCTTCGAGGCCGCCGACGGTGCGGGCGCATGCGATCACATGCGCTCCTGCCTTGGCGAGTTCGAGGGCAGTGAAATAGCCGATGCCGCGCGATGCGCCGGTGACGACGGCGATCCGGTCTTTCAGATTGGGCGTCATGTTGTCGTTGTTATCCGTTGCTGGCGAGAACCGAGAGCTTGCGGACGTTGCTCGCAGCCTCCTGGTCGAGAAGACGGGTCGGGTAGTCGCCGGTGAAGTAATGATCGGTGAATTGCGGCGCCTGCGGGTCGCGCGGCACGCCGCCGACGGCGCGGTAAAGCCCGTCGATCGACAGGAACTCGAGCGAGTCGGCGCCGATGTAGCGACACATCGAGGCGAGGTCCGAATGCTGGTTGGCAAGCAGCTTGTCGCGGTCCGGCGTGTCGATGCCGTAGAAGTCCGGGTGGAAGATCATCGGGCTTGCGACGCGGATATGCACTTCGCGCGCACCGGCGTCCCGGATCATCTGAACGATCTTGACCGAGGTGGTGCCGCGCACGATCGAGTCGTCAACGAGCACGACGCGCTTGCCGGCGATCATCGCCCGGTTGGCGGAATGCTTCAGCTTGACGCCGAAGGCGCGAATCTGCTGCGTCGGTTCGATGAAGGTCCGTCCGACATAGTGGTTCCGGATGATGCCGTATTCGAAGGGGATGCCGCTCTGCTGTGCGTAGCCGAGCGCGGCCGGAGTGCCGCCGTCGGGTACAGGAACGACAACATCCGCCTCGACGGGCGATTCCTTGGCGAGATTGCTGCCCATGTTCTTGCGCGCCACGTAAACGCTGCGGCCGCCGACGACCGAGTCCGGACGGGCGAAGTAAACATATTCAAAGAGGCAGAGGCGTTCAGGCCGCCTGGATTCCGGCTTACGCGCGTCGACCGAGATCGAGCCGTCCGGCTGGATCTCGCAAATGACCACTTCGCCGTTCTCGATGTCACGGATGTACTTGGCGCCAATGATGTCGAGAGCGCAGGTTTCCGAGCAGAAGATCGGCTTGCCGTCGAGCTCGCCCATTACGAGCGGGCGGATGCCGATCGGGTCGCGCGCAGCGATCAGCTTGGTTCGCGTCATCGCCAGCATCGAATAACCGCCTTCCATCTGGCGGATGGCGTCGATGAAGCGATCGGAGGAGGAGGTCTGCTTGGAGCGGGCGATGAGGTGAAGGACGACTTCGGTGTCCGAGGTCGACTGACAGATAGCGCCGTCGGCGATCAGCTGGCGGCGGAGCGTCAGGCCATTGGTGAAGTTGCCGTTATGGGCGATAGCGATGCCGCCGACTTCGAGCTCGGCAAAGAGCGGCTGGACGTTACGCAGTGCCACTTCGCCGGTCGTCGAGTAGCGCGTATGCCCGATGGAAATGTATCCTGGCAGCTTCGCGAGCGTCGCCGGATCGGTATAGTGGTCTCCGACGAGACCCATGCGCTTTTCGGTATAGAATTGCTTGCCGTCGAAGGTGACGATGCCGGCCGCTTCCTGTCCGCGATGCTGCAGCGCGTGCAGACCCAGCGCCGTCAGCGCGGCGGCGTCCGGATGCCCGAGAATGCCGAAAACGCCGCACTCCTCGTGGAGGGTGTCGCCGTCGAGTTCATCGTGGATTTCGCTGGATCTGAGATCGGTCATCGCAATTCGCCTTTGCTCCGTGCCGTGCGCATATCGTGATCAGGCCGCCAGTCGTCAAGCGATCTTAGCCGAAAACACTGGCAAGCGTCATTCCAAATGGACAAAGCCCGCACAGCGGGCTTTGTCGCGGATATCCTCTTGGCGTCAGCCGTTCGTCGCCGGCGCTTCCTCGACGGGGGCCTGCTCGGTGGCGGACGGCGGGTTCTCGCTCTCGCCTTCGCCCGTCGTGTCCTTGCCGCGCAGGCGGTCGAGAATGGTGGCGTCCGCCTCTTCGGGCAGCAGGGCGATCAGCTGATTGCCCAGATTGTCGAGCAGCGGCTTCGATTTCGCCTGGGTCACCCAGATCGGCTGCTGTGGCGGCGCTACCAGCCAGTTGAAGAACAGCATGGCGACGACCACCAGAAGAATCCCGCGCGCCGCGCCGAATAGGAACCCGAGCGTGCGGTCGAGCGCGCCGATGCGGCTGTCGATGATGAAATCGGCGATCCGCATCGTGATGAAGGAGATAATGATCAGCGCGATGAGAAAGATCACGGCGGCAGAGCCGATCATCGCGACCGTGTCGCTGCTCGTGTACTGCCTGGCATAGGGCAGCAGATGCGGATAGAGGAAATAGGCGGCGGCCGCGGCGCCGACCCAGCTCGCCACCGACAGAACCTCGCGCGAGAACCCTCTGACCATTGCGAGGATGGCCGAAAACAGCGCGACGCCGAGAACGATACCGTCGAGAATTGTGATGGGCATGTTGTCCTTACTCCGACCCGGTTTCGACTCGGGTCTTACCAAGCTTATCCGCCACCGGCCTTGTCCGCACGCGTTCAGAACGTCTTTCCACCGCAATCGCCAAGCGGGACCTCTCGAAGGATGCTTCCGGGCGCGGCCAATCTGTCAGTCCTCGTCCGCCTGCTGCAGAGCGCGCCGTGATCCAGCGATACGCGCCACCAGATCCGGCAGGCTTTCCATCTCGCTCCACCGGCCGGCGCCGTTCCTTGGCAACTCGGTCGAGGCAGATGGCAATACGGCCTGGGAGAAACCGAGCTTCTCGGCTTCCTTGAGACGTTGGGCGGTATGCGCAACCGGCCGGACGGCGCCCGACAAGCTGACTTCGCCGAAATAGACGCAATCGGCCGGAAGGGCAAGCCCGGCGAGCGACGAAACCAGTGCGGAGGCGACCGCGAGATCGGCGGCCGGTTCGGAAACGCGATAGCCCCCCGCTACGTTGAGATAGACGTCGTGCTGGCCGAGGCGGACGCCGCAATGGGCTTCGAGCACTGCGAGGATCATCGAGAGCCGCGCCGAGTCCCAGCCGACGACGGCGCGGCGCGGCGTTCCGAGAGAGGTGGGCGCCACGAGCGCCTGGACTTCCACGAGCACCGGCCGCGTTCCCTCCATGCCCGCGAAGACGGCGGCACCCGGCGATTTCTCGTTGCGTTCCCCGAGGAAGAGCTCTGAGGGGTTAGCGACCTCGCGCAGGCCCTTGTCCGACATCTCGAACACGCCGATCTCGTCGGTCGGCCCGAAGCGGTTCTTCACTGTCCTCAGGATGCGGTAATGATGGCCGCGGTCGCCCTCGAAATAGAGGACCGCGTCGACCATGTGCTCGACGACGCGCGGACCGGCGATCTGACCCTCCTTGGTCACATGGCCGACGAGCACGACCGCGGTGCCGGTCTGCTTGGCGAAACGGATCATCGCCTGCACGCCGGTGCGCACCTGCGTCACGGTCCCCGGAGCGGAATCGACGATGTCGCTCCAGAGCGTCTGGATCGAGTCGATGATCACGAGATCCGGGCGCTTGCCTTCGGAAAGTGTCGCGAGGATGTCCTCGACATTGGTCTCGGCGGCGAGAAGCACATCGCTGTCGGCAGCGCCGAGCCGCTGTGCGCGCAGCCGCACCTGCGCGACTGCCTCTTCGCCGGACACATAGATGACCCGATGCTTTCGACGCGCAAGCGCGGCTGCGGCCTGCATCAGCACCGTCGATTTGCCAATCCCCGGATCGCCGCCGACGAGCAGCGCCGAGCCGCGGACGAAGCCGCCGCCGGTCACGCGGTCGAGCTCGGATATGCCGGTCTCGATGCGCGGTGCATCCTCAATCTCGCCGGAGAGCGTCGTGAGCGCCACCGGCCGACCCTTCTTCGGCGTGCGGGAGGGACCGCCGCCGATGCCGGCCGTCGGGTCCTCTTCGATGATCGTGTTCCACTCGGCGCAGCCGTCGCACTTGCCCGCCCAGCGGGAATGGACTGTGCCGCAATTCTGGCAGATGAACTGGGTGCGGGCTTTCGCCATTGGTATCAGCTTTCGGAAATTTGCAGGAAGGCAGAACCGACTGCCGTCGGAGAATCACTCTCTCCCGGCCACATAATGCCGCGAAATCGTGTTTGAAAGGATTTCCTCTGTGCCTGCTTCAAGCGCCGCCGACATAGGTTCGATGATAGCGGCGTCCAAGGCTCGTCAGCAGTTCGTAGCCGATCGTGCCGCCGGCGCGTGCGACGTCGTCGATGGCGACGTTGCGGCCGAAGAGCTCGATATAGTCGCCGGGGCGCACGGCGTTTTCCGGCAGGTCGGTGACATCGAAAAGACTCAAGTCCATCGTCACCCGGCCGACATGCGGCACCTTTCTGCCATGCAGGAAGCCGAAGGCGCCGGAGGGCGTCGACTGCCGGAGTGTCACGCCGCCGCCCGAGACCGAACGATGGTAGCCGTCGGCATAGCCGATCGCGACCGTAGCGATGCGACTGTCGCGGGTGAACAGCGCGGAGGCGCCGTAGCTTGCCGTGCCGCCGGAGGGAACCGTCCGGACTTGGATGATGCGCGCTTCCGCAGTAACGACCGGCTTCATGGGGTTGACGGCACCGCTGACGGCCTCGCCGCCATAGACGGCGATCCCCGGACGGGTGAGGTCGAAGTGGTAATCCTCGCCGAGAAACACGCCGCCGGAATTGGCGAGACTCGCCGGCACGCCGTCGAAGGCGGCCGTCACCTCGCGGAAGCGCTGAAGCTGATAAAGGTTCATCGGGTGCTTCGGATCGTCGGCGCAGGCGAGATGGCTCATCACCAGCACGGGCGAAAAACTTGCAGGACGCGCCGGGTCGTGGGCGAGAGCGATCGCCTCCTCGACGGAGAGGCCGAGCCGGTTCATGCCGGTGTCGACGTGGAGCACGCAGGGATATTCACCATGTTCGGAAAGCGCGGCCATGAAGACGGCAAGCTGCTCCTCCGAATTGATGATCGGCACGAGGTCGTTGGCGAAGAAAAGCTCCTCATTGCCCGGCCACATGCCGGCAAGGATATAGATGCGCGCCTCGGGTATGAGCGGGCGAAGCTCCGCGCCTTCTTCCACGCTGGCGACGAAGAAATCGCGCGCGCCGGCGGCGTAAAGCGTCGGTGCCGCTTGAGCGAGGCCGATTCCATAGGCATCGGCCTTGAGCACGGCGGCCGCGCGTGCCTTGCCCGAGAGCTCGTTCATGGTCCGCCAATTGTCGGCGAGGGCAGTGAGGTCGATGGTGAGCCGGTTGGAGGCGGCAAGAAATTCGGGACTGTGCATAAGGCAAGCTCTTCCTGGTGAAGCCGCAGCATTACATACAAGCGCGGGAGGCGGCAAACTGCTTCGCCCGGATGAGGTACGCGATCGCGACGAGCACTTTTGTACAAGACCGATCCTCTTCACGCCGGTAGGATTGGCCGATGCAGACGATTTCTCAGGAACAGGCCATCGAGGCGATGCCGCTTCAGGGGGCCGAGCAGACCCGGTTCTGGCGGGACGGCCGCTTCAAGGGCATGGAGTGCCTGAGTGCGACCTTCATAACTCACGAATTTGCGCCGCATGCGCATGACACGTTCAGCATCGGCGCCATCGAGGCGGGGTCGCAGATCAGCACGATCAAGGGCGAGCGCTCGCAGACAGGACCGGGCGATCTCTATCTCATCAATCCGGACGAGGTGCATGACGGGCATCCGGGCAACGACGGCTATCGCTACCGGATGATCTATCCGACCGTGGAACTGGTCGTCGAGGTTCTCGAGGACGTCACCGGGCGCACGTTCCAGGGTACTCCCTCGTTTTCGCGGCAGTGGCTGACGGCACCGGAACTCGCCGCCGCTTTTCATCGCGCGCACCGCACGCTGGAGGGCAAAGTCGGTGCGCTGGAGGCGGACGAGGGCATGTTCAGCTTTCTGGCGACGCTGTTCCAGCGGCATGGAAGCGCTATCATCCTTCCGCCCCGGACGCGCGAGAGTTCCGCCGTGCATCGCGTTCGCGATTATCTGCTTGCCAATTACTCGACCGACGTCGGCCTTGACGAGCTTGCGAAAGTGGCCGGTCTCAGCCGGGCGCATCTGATCCGCGCGTTTCGCAAGGAGTTCCATATCACCCCGCATGCCTTTCTTACCGACAAACGCGTGCGCGAGGCGAAGACGCTTCTGCGTCAAGGCTGGTCCGCCGCCGACACTGCCTATCATTGCGGCTTTGCCGATCAGGCGCACTTTACACGGCATTTCAAGGCGAGGACCGGCGTGACGCCTGGGGCCTTCCGCACCGGCTGATCACTTTCGTTCAAGACGCGTCGTCTGCATTCCTTGTAGGGCTCTCGGCCATACAACGATGGAGATCGCAGACGATGAAAAGGGCAGGGATTTTTGACGAATTTGCCGGCGGCGCGCGGGCGATGGCTCCGCTTATCGTCGCTGTAATGCCGATTGGGCTCGTCTTTGGAGCGGTCGCCGCCGCAAAGGGCTTGTCAAGCCTCGAAGTGCTGCTGATGAGCGCCCTTGTCTTCGCCGGCGGCTCGCAATTTGTGGCCATGGATATCTGGACGCACCCGGCATCCTGGAGTGCGCTCGCCTTCTCAGGCTTGCTCGTCAATATCCGTCACGTGCTGATGAGTGCTTCGATCGGCACGAAAATGCCGGCCTTCTCTGGCCCGGCGAAATATGCGGCGATGCTGCTGCTTGCCGACGAGATCTGGGCGATGGCGGAGTTTCGCGCCGGAGGGACACGGCTCACGCCCGCCTGGTATGCGGGCCTGGCGCTGCCGTTCTATTGCGTCTGGGTGTTGACCAGCCTTGCCGGTTCCATCGCAGGCGCCTTCGTGGGAGATCCGAAGACGATCGGTCTCGATTTCGCGTTCCCAGCGGTTTTCATCGTTCTGGTCATGGGTTTCTGGAAGGGACGCGAAGCCGGTGCGGTGCTGGCGGCGAGTGCGGTGGCGGCGGTGATCGCCGATCAATTCCTGCCCGGCGTCTGGTACATCGCCGCCGGGGCCGCCGCGGGCGTTGCCGCCACTCTCTTCGCCAGCCAACGCCGGGAGGCTTGCGCATGACGCTCGATCCGAACACGCTTCTCGCGATTGTCGCCATGGCGGTGGCGACCGTGCTGACCCGCATCGGCGGTCTTGTTCTCATCCGTTTCGTGACCATCGGTCCCCAGCAGAAACGAGCGCTGGATGCCATCCCGCCGGCTGTGCTGATGGCCGTCATCGCTCCGACGGCGTTCGTCACCGGACCAGCCGAGACCTTGGCCGCCTTGGCTACCGCAATTGTCGCCACGCGGTTGCCGCTGCTTGCGGCCGTAGCGACCGGCGTGATTGTCGTGGCCGTTGCGAGAGCGTCGATAGGGGCGTGAAGGCTGGAGCTACGCTGGACTTCCGCCCCTCAACCGCCCGATCAATGCTCGTACTGCGTAAACGATGGATCCGCGAGATCCGAGAAGCGGGTGAATTCCGACTGGAATGCGAGCTTGACCGTGCCCGTCGGTCCGTGGCGCTGCTTGGCGATGATCACGTCCGCCGTGCCCTTCACCTGCTCCATCTTCATCTTCCATTCTTCGTATTTCGGGTCGAACTCGTCGCGCGGTTCCATGTTCTTGACGTAGTATTCTTCGCGGAACACGAAGAGCACCACGTCGGCGTCCTGCTCGATCGAGCCCGATTCGCGCAGGTCCGAGAGCTGCGGCCGCTTGTCCTCACGGCTTTCCACCGCGCGCGAGAGCTGCGAGAGCGCGATGATCGGCACATTCAGCTCCTTGCCGAGCGCCTTGAGGCCGGTGGTGATCTCGGTGATCTCCTGCACGCGGTTTTCGCCCGATTTCTTCGAGCCGGTCATGAGCTGGACGTAGTCGACCACGAGCACGTCAAGGCCGCGCTGCCGCTTCAAGCGGCGAGCGCGCGCGGCAAGTTGGGCGATCGAAATGCCGCCGGTCTGGTCGATATAGAGCGGCACCTTCTGCATCATTTGCGAGCAGGCGACGAGCTTTTCGAAATCGGCCTCCGAAATGTCGCCTCGGCGGATCTTCGACGATGAGACCTCGGTCTGCTCGGAAATGATGCGGGTGGCGAGCTGCTCGGACGACATTTCGAGTGAATAGAAGCCGACGACGCCGCCGTTCTTCGCCTTGAAGGAACCGTCCGGCTGCACCTCCGGTTCGTAGGAGGCGGCAATGTTGTAGGCGATATTGGTCGCAAGCGACGTCTTGCCCATGCCCGGTCGGCCGGCGAGGATGATCAGGTCCGAACGCTGCAGCCCGCCCATCTTCGAATCAAGCGAATGGATGCCGGTGGAGATGCCGGAAAGGTGACCATCGCGCTCGAAGGCCTGTCCCGCCATGTCGATGGCGAGCGCCACCGCATCGTTGAACGACTGGAAACCGCCGTCGTAGCGGCCGGTCTCGGCAAGTTCGAAGAGGCGCCGCTCCGCGTCCTCGATCTGGCTCTGCGGCGGCATGTCGAGCGGCGCGTCATAGGCGATGTTGACCATGTCCTCGCCGATGGTGATCAGCGAGCGGCGCAGCGCCAGATCGTAGATCGCCCGGCCGTAATCCTCGGCGTTGATGATCGACACCGCTTCGGCGGCAAGGCGCGCGAGATATTGCGCGACCGTCAACTCGCCAACCTTCTCGTCGGCCTTGAGGAAGGTCTTGATGGTCACCGGGTTGGCGGTCTTGCCCATGCGAATGATGTCGCCGGCAACCTCGAAGATCTTGCGATGCAGTGGCTCGTAGAGATGCACCGGCTTCAAGAAGTCGGAAACGCGGTAGAAGGCATCGTTGTTGACGAGAATCGCGCCGAGCAGCGCCTGCTCCGCTTCCAGGTTGTTCGGCGCTTCGCGGTAGTGCTGGTCCGCCTGATCCTTGGCCAAGGGAGCGAGCTTTCGCGCTGCGTCGTTCATGGTGTTTCCGTTTCCGCCTGTATGTCCCGTGAGCTATCCGGTTTGCTGACTGCAGTCCCCGACGTCTAGTGCAGACGTGCAACAGTGCCACGGCACTCAACCCCGTCCATTGCCTTTGCCCGTTGTTCACACTGATCCACAGGGTGCGGCAAACGCCCCGAAAAATTGTGCGGGGGTACTGGATAACGGCGTCGAGGCCAGACAGGCAATCTATCTGATTCGCGGTCGCGCGTCGTTTGTGGATGCTGCAGGGACAACGCCGCGTCACGGAAAAAGAAAAAGCCCGGCTCGCGGGGAGCCGGGCTTTCCATTCAGTTCTGTGGCTGACGCTTATTCTTCTTCGGTTTCGAATTCGGCTTCCGGGTTGAAGAAGTCTTCCGGCTTCAGGGCGTCTTCGTCGACACCGTAGATTGCATCGGCCGACGTCAGGCTTTCGCCCTTGGCCTGGCGCTCTGCCTCTTCGGCCGAACGGGCGACGTTGACTTCGACCACCACGTCGACTTCCGCATGCAGGTGCAAGGTGACCTTGTGAACGCCGATCGTCTTGATCGGCTGGTTGAGGTTGACCTGATTGCGGTTGACGTCGAAGCCTTCGGCGGCCAGTACGTCCACGATATCACGAGCGGCAACCGAGCCGTAAAGCTGGCCGGTCTCACCCGCGGAGCGAACGATGACGAAGGACTTGCCGTCGAGCTTCTCGGCAATCTTCTGGGCTTCCGACTTGCGCTCGAGGTTGCGAGCTTCAAGGGTTGCGCGCTCGGATTCGAAGCGAGCCTTGTTGGCGGCATTGGCGCGCAGCGCCTTGCCGAGCGGCAGCAGGTAGTTGCGCGCGAAGCCGTCGCGGACCTTTACGGTTTCACCCATCTGGCCGAGCTTGGCGATGCGTTCGAGGAGAATGACTTCCATTTTGGTTTCCTTTCAGTTTGGCTTGTGTCGTTGATCAGTTTTCTCCCGTCGGCGTGAGCGCGATGGTGCGGCGCGTATCGGTCAAGCCGGTGAGGAGGAAGAAGACAGCCGGGATCGTGAAGACGAGCACCGACAGGTATGCGATCCACAGCACGGGAAGCCGCCAGGACTTGCCGCGTGTGCGGAAATGGAAGGAGGCAAAGCCCGAAAGCAGGAAACCCGCTCCGAACGTGCCGCAGACGAGTGCGCCGATCGCCGCAGGCGCACCACCGATGAAGGTGAGGAGGAGGCCTGCGAGGAAGGCGAAGATGGCGTTGCGGTGCATTCTCAGCGCGGAGGGGATGTCCTCGCGCGGACGCAGGGACTTGCCGGACATTTGCACGATGCGCGTCGCGATGTAATAGGCGGCAAACAGCATCACGACCCAGATCGCGCCCTGTACGAGCGGCAGGGCCAGGGTGAACATCGATTTGAGCTGGGCGATTGCCGCAGCGTCGGGACTATAGAGCGGCTCCTGCGCCTTCACAGCCTCTATCACCATGTCGACCATGAGGTCGGACACGCTGGAATCATATCCGACGATGTAGCCGACGATGATCATTCCGACGGTCACCAGCCCGGCGAGATGCACGAGAATGTCGGAAAGGGGATACCAGGCGAGAGCGCCCTCGGGACCGCCGAGTTCGGAAGCCGGGCGCGCAAGGTTGGAGAGGTGGCTAAGCCAACCGGCCGGAATGAGCGTCACGACCACGATCAGCAGCGCGAAATAGGATGAAACCAATGCGGCTGCCGTAGCGCCCGCGACAACGATCGCGGCGAGGGCGGCGGCATTGCCCCAGCCGAGGCCGGCGATCAGGATCGGCAACGCGGAAGCGGCATAAAGAACGATCGCAAGGGACGACTGCGTATTCGCGCCCATCGACAAGAGGGCGGCGGTAGCGCCGGCGAGCGCGCCGGTCGGCAGCGATGTCCTGTTCCAGTTCTTCACGTTCGCTGTCCTGCTTCTAAGGCAGTTAGGGGCGGCGATCCGCCTAGCCCCAACATGGGATTTCATGCGCTTTTCGCGCCGGTTCCGATCCGCGCCCACCGCGGAAGGGAGAGTTGAAGGCGCCCGCTGCGGCGAACGCCTTCAACCTGATTGGCTTCCGTTGAGTCAGGCGCTCAACGGAGAGTCAGTTGCCTTACGATACGACGTAGGGCAGCAGGCCGAGGAAGCGTGCGCGCTTGATCGCCTGGGCGAGCTCGCGCTGCTTCTTCTGGGAGACGGCCGTGATGCGGGACGGTACGATCTTGCCGCGCTCGGAAATGTAGCGCTGCAGCAGGCGAACGTCCTTGTAGTCGATCCGCGGAGCGTTTGCGCCCGAGAAGGGGCAGGTCTTGCGGCGGCGGTGGAACGGACGGCGTACCGGAGCGGAAGAAACTTCAGCCATTGTCATCTATCTCCTAAAGCTTCTGTTACGCGCGGTCTTCACGCGGGCGGCGCGGACGGTCTTCACGGTCACCACGGTCCGGACGCGGACCACGGTCGAAACCGCCTTCACGTGGGCCACGGCCTTCGCCGCGCGGACGATCGTCGCGATCGCGCTTCTGCATCATGGCGGACGGACCTTCCTCGTGCTTCTCGACGGCGATCGTCATGTAGCGCAGGATGTCTTCGTTGATGCGCATCTGGCGCTCGACTTCGTGGACGGCCGGTGCCGGAGCATCGATGTCCATCAGGACGTAATGAGCCTTGCGGTTCTTCTTGATGCGATAGGTGAGGGACTTCAGGCCCCAGTTCTCGACGCGACCGACCTTGCCGCCGTTCGCTTCGATCACGCCCTTGTACTGCTCGACGAGAGCGTCGACCTGCTGCGGTGTGATGTCCTGCCGAGCGAGGAACACGTGTTCATAAAGAGCCATTGTGGCTTGCCTTTCTTGCGTTAATCAGCCCGGGCCTCGGCGGCTAAGCCTCAACGACTGTTCTTAAAGGCTGTGGTGAGCCGGCAAGAAAGTGTTGTATCGAGACGGTCGAGAGCGGAGACACGGGAGGCCGGAATGCCTTGCATTCCTGGCGGCTTCCCCGTCGGAAGCCGGCCCTCCGTTCAGCCACCAGCCAGAAGACCGGGCGTTTCGAACAGCGCGCTTATACGCATTTTCCGCGGAAATGCAAGGCGCGATCGGAAGATCGTTACAGCAGCCCGGAGAGGCGTGCGGCGCGTAGGCGCGACGTTGCGGAACAATCGTTCTCACTCCCTGTTGGACGCCTTGCAGCCGGACAAACCCGCGGGAGACAAAAAATGCACGAGTTCGATCCGAGAATGCAGGAGTGCCTAGAAAATTGCCTGGTCTGTTACCGTGTCTGCCTTTCGACGGCGATGAGCCATTGTCTGGAGGCCGGCGAGGAGCACACCGAGCCTCCGCACTTCCGGCTGATCATGGCTTGCGCCGAGATATGCCGGACCGCAGCGCATTTCATGCTGATCGGGACACCGCATCACCGGCATCTCTGTCGCGAATGTGCAGAGATTTGCACCGAATGCGCGGCTGACTGCGAACGCATCGGCGACATGGCCGAATGCGTCGAGGCCTGCCGGCGTTGCGCCGAAAGCTGCCGTCAGATGGCCGCTTGGGATTAGGACCGCAGAGAGCCGGCGCCGTTCAGATCGGCGCCGGATACAGCCGGTGCAGGCGCCTTATGCCGTTCATCACGTCCTGCGAAAGCGTGACGCCCGCAGCGCCGATATTGGTCATCAGCTGCGCCATCGACGTCGCGCCGATGATGACAGAGGTCATGAAGGGGCGCCTGAGGCAGAAGGCGAGCGCCATCTGGGCGGGGTCGAGGCCGTGCTCGCGGGCGAGCGCCACGTACGCGGCAACGGCAGGTTCCTGGTGCGGCGTGAAGCGGCCGCCAAGATCGCCGTTGATCGACAGCCGCGAACCGGCGGGCTTTGCGCCGTCGAGATATTTGCCGGTGAGGAGCCCGGCTGCGAGCGGCGAATAGGCAAGCAGGCCGACATCCTCGTGGTGCGACACTTCCGCGAGGTCGAGATCGTAGGGCCGGTAGAGCAGGTTGTACTCGTTCTGGATCGTCGCCACCCGCGGCAGGCCATATCTTCTCGCCAAGTTGAGCATCTTCATCGTGCCCCAGGCGGTTTCGTTGGACAGCCCGATGGCACGGATCTTGCCCGCCTTTACGAGATCGCCAAGCTTGTCGAGGATAGCCTTCAGGTCAGCGGTGACCTGCTCCGTCTCCTGCCGAGACGGGTCGTAGGACCAGGCGTTGCGGAAATGATAGTGGCCGCGGTTCGGCCAGTGAAGCTGGTAGAGGTCGATGTAATCGGTCTTGAGCCGCCTGAGGCTGGCCTCGAGCGCTTGATCGATTCCTTGCGGCGTGATCGGCTCGCCGTTGCGGATATAGGGGCGGCCGGAGCCGGCGACCTTGGTTGCGACCACCACGTCGTCGCGCCGGCCGCGTGCTGCCAGCCAATCGCCGATGATCCGCTCGGTACTGCCGTAAGTTTCCTCCGAAAGCGGCGTGGTCGGATAGAGTTCGGCCGTGTCGATGAGGTTGACGCCATGGTCGAAAGCGTAGTCGAGTTGCTCATGGGCTTCGGCAGGGGTGTTCTGGGAGCCCCAGGTCATCGTGCCGAGGCAGATTTCGGAAACTTTGATGCCGGTGCGGCCGAGCGTGTTGTAGCGCATGATGTCACTTCCTTTTGTGGACGGAGTCGCGCCGGCGGGAGGGAAGGGCGCACCGCCTGGGAATGATGAGTAGAGGCCGCAGCCCAGAGGCGTCGTGCGGGCGCGGCGGCAAAAGCCGGGCAAACTTACGCCTTGATTGGCGAAGATCAAGGGCAAAAGCCTACAGCGCCGCGCGTCTTATAAGCCGCAAAGGTCGCTGTGGTACTTTGAGACACTGAATGTTTTCGTCCTTAAATCGGGACGATTTGAGGAAACATGCAGTGGGCGAGGCCCGGGAAGACGGGCTCTGCGCTTGACTTGCCGTCTAGGAATGTGAATGGAGAGAAAAACACGGGCAGGGTAAAAGAAGTGCCCGCCCGGTCAAAATCAGGAATCGATCGCGCCGGTCTCGAAATGCTCCAGGTCGTTCGTGATCCAGGGAAGGGCACTCTTGATGAGCATCGCATTCACGTTCCCCGGCCAGGGCAGCCAGGCCGTCGGCATGGGCAAGGATCTGGCCGAAGCCTTTCCGGAGGCCGCTGCCGTCTTCGCCGAAGTCGACGAGGCGCTCGGCGAAAAGCTCTCCGACATCATGTGGAACGGGCCGGAAGAGACCCTGACGCTGACCGCGAACGCGCAGCCGGCGCTGATGGCGGTCTCCACGGCGGTGATCCGGGTGCTCGAGGCGAGGGGGCTTGATCTCAAGAGCAAGGTGTCGTTTGTCGCCGGCCACTCGCTCGGCGAGTATTCGGCGCTCTGTGCCGCCGGCACCTTTTCGCTTGCCGACACGACGCGGCTCCTGCGCATCCGCGGCAATGCGATGCAGGCGGCAGTTCCCGTCGGCAAGGGCGCAATGGCCGCGATCATCGGCCTGGAGCACGATGACGTCGAAGCGGTTTGCCGCGAGGCCTCGTCGCTCGGATCGTGCCAGATCGCCAACGACAATGGCGGCGGCCAATTGGTGATTTCGGGCGAGAAGCAGGCTGTCGAGAAGGCGGCGGCGCTCGCCTCTGAAAAGGGGGCCAAGCGCGCCTTGATGCTGCCGGTATCGGCGCCCTTCCATTCCGCGCTGATGGCGCCCGCCGCAGAGGCGATGCGTGAGGCGCTCTCCGAGGTCGAGAAGCGCGATCCGGTCGTGCCGGTCGTTGCGAACGTCCTTGCCGCGCCGGTGAGCGATTCCGGCGAGATTGCTCGCCTGCTCGTCGAACAGGTGACGGGCCAGGTGCGCTGGCGCGAGACGGTGCAATGGTTCGCGGCCAACGATGTGACGACGCTTTACGAGATCGGCTCCGGCAAGGTGCTGACGGGACTTGCCCGGCGGATTGACAAGACTGTCAACGGCATCGCCGTCAATTCGCCCGCCGATATCGACACGGCGCTTGCCGCCCTTCTGGCCTAAGTGTCCTATTATTGGGCGCCCTATTATAAGGAAGAAATCCATGTTTGATCTTTCCGGCCGCAAGGCTCTCGTTACCGGCGCCTCCGGCGGTATCGGCGAGGAAATCGCCCGCATGCTGCATGCTCAGGGGGCCATTGTCGGCCTGCATGGCACCCGCGTCGAGAAGCTCGAAGCCCTCGCCAACACGCTCGGCGATCGCGTCCAGATCTTTCCAGCAAACCTTTCCGACCGCGCCGAGGTTAAGGCGCTCGGTGAGAAGGCGGAGGCCGGGCTCGGTGGTGTCGACATCCTCGTCAACAATGCCGGCATCACCAAGGATGGCCTCTTCGTCCGCATGAGCGACGAGGACTGGGACAATGTCATGGAGGTCAACCTGACGGCCGTTTTCCGGCTGACGCGCGAGCTCACCCATCCGATGATGCGACGCCGCTTTGGCCGGATCGTCAACATCACCTCCGTCGTCGGCGTCACCGGCAATCCCGGCCAGACCAACTACTGTGCCTCCAAGGCCGGCATGATCGGTTTCTCGAAGTCGCTCGCCCAGGAGATCGCGACCCGCAACGTCACGGTCAACTGCGTCGCGCCGGGCTTCATCGAAAGCGCCATGACCGGCAAGCTCAACGAGAAGCAGAAGGAAGGGATCATGGCCGCGATCCCGATGCGGCGGATGGGAACCGGCGCGGAGGTCGCTTCCGCGGTCGCTTACCTCGCGTCGAACGAGGCGGGTTACGTCACCGGCCAGACCATTCATGTCAACGGCGGCATGGCGATGATCTGATGCGGCGTCGGGGCGCCGCGGTTCTGGCCTCTTCGCCTCCCGCGGGACGCCCGAAAGGCGTCTTTGTCTGTTGGTGCCAAATGCCTGAAATTCAATGTTGACCAAGCGAATGTCGGGCATTTTCGCACTTTGCGACAGACTTAAACCGTGTTAATCGGGCCTTGACTGTGCGCAGTCGACCGGTCCGGACAGGCATCCGGCAGCCCTTGCTGCCCTAGGTATCCGCGGTTTCGGTTGGATGGATTGCCCGTTGGGCCATCTTGGTCTATCAGGCGTGATTGAGAGTACCGGTGCCGGAATCGGCGCCGCAAAGAAACATAAGGTCGAGGATCTCCGACATGAGCGATATCGCAGAACGCGTGAAGAAAATTGTTATTGATCATCTTGGCGTCGATGCCGAAAAGGTCAGTGAAGGCGCAAGCTTCATCGATGACCTCGGCGCGGACTCGCTCGACACGGTCGAACTGGTCATGGCATTCGAAGAAGAATTCGGTGTCGAAATCCCGGACGACGCAGCGGACTCGATCCTGACCGTCGGCGACGCCGTCAAGTTCATCGAAAAAGCTCAGGCCTGATCCTTTACGGCTCAGGCCACCACGGGCCGCAGCTGCGGCCCGTGCAGCCCTGGGGAAGTGGGCTGGCCCGCGTTGATTGCGGGTTGCGATCAGCAAAGCGTTCCCGCCTTTCCCTCTGATCGTCATTAACGAGATTTACAATGCTTGCACGGATCGGGATCATCACGCGTGGCCCGACCCGGCGCTTGAATTGAACAGCCAGGGTGGGTCACGGGTTATGAGACGTGTCGTTATCACCGGTACCGGCATGGTATCTCCTCTGGGTTGCGGAACCGAAGTCAGCTGGTCGCGTCTTCTGGCAAGCCAGAACGCAGCCCGCAAGGTCACCGAGTTCGAGGTCGAAGACCTCCCCGCCAAGATTGCCTGCCGCATTCCCTTCGGGGATGGCTCGGACGGCACCTTCAATGCCGACGATTGGATGGAGCCCAAGGAGCAGCGTAAGGTCGATCCTTTCATCGTCTATGCGATGGCTGCCGCGGACATGGCGCTCGCCGATGCCGGTTGGAAGCCCGAGAGCGATGAGGACCAGATCGCGACCGGCGTGCTGATAGGCTCCGGCATCGGTGGCCTCGAGGGCATAGTCGACGCCGGCTACACGCTGCGTGACAAGGGCCCGCGCCGCATTTCGCCTTTCTTCATTCCCGGCCGCCTGATCAACCTCGCCTCCGGCCAAGTCTCCATTCGCCATAGGTTGCGAGGTCCCAACCATTCGGTGGTAACAGCCTGCTCGACCGGTGCGCATGCGATCGGCGACGCGAGCCGCCTGATCGCGCTCGGAGATGCAGACGTGATGGTTGCCGGCGGTACCGAATCGCCTATCTGCCGCATTTCGCTCGCGGGCTTTGCTGCCTGCAAGGCGCTCTCGACCCAGCACAACGACAACCCCGAAAAGGCGTCGCGGCCCTATGATGCCGATCGTGACGGTTTCGTCATGGGCGAAGGCGCGGGCATCGTCATTCTGGAAGAATTGGAGCACGCCAAGGCACGCGGCGCCAAGATCTATGCCGAGGTCATCGGCTACGGCCTGTCCGGCGACGCCTTCCACATCACTGCTCCGTCCGAGGACGGCGAGGGCGCCTACCGCTGCATGCAGATGGCGCTGAAGCGTGCGGGCATCACCGCCGCCGACATCGACTACATCAACGCGCACGGCACCTCCACCATGGCCGACACGATCGAGCTCGGCGCGGTCGAGCGGCTGGTCGGCGACAATGCACCGAAGATCTCCATGTCTTCCACGAAGTCCGCGATTGGGCATCTTCTCGGCGCGGCCGGCGCGGTCGAGGCCATCTTCTCGGCGTTGGCGATTCGCGACAACATCGCTCCGCCCACCCTCAATCTCGACAATCCTTCGGTCGAGACGAGGATCGACCTCGTTCCGCATGTCGCCCGCAAGCGCGAAATCAACGTGGCGCTGTCGAACTCATTCGGCTTCGGCGGCACCAACGCCTCGCTCATTCTGCGCCGCTACACCGGCAATTGACTATCTGGATCGCGCCGGCTTCGGGGGCGGCGGGGAATGCGGGCGCAAAGTCGCGCGCAGTTTTCGTCCCCCGCATCAGCACCGGTCGCGATCCTGCTTTTTGCCGCAATGCTCGCTACAAGCTGTCGGAGGAGGAGGTGGTGGCGCTTTCAGCGCCGCCGCCGAAGGGCTATGTTCGCGCAAGGCACATCTGATAATTGCAAGTATACCCGTTGCTCTGCAGCGCCGCGCGTCCGCCGGACGTGCTAAATTGCTGCAACACTTTGAATCGCTGCATGGTTCGTCTCCATATCCATGCAGTATCACGTCACACTGGCCGCCGGTCTAAGCCGAAATTCGCACCGGCGGTGGTAGGAGTGAGGTTGCGGATTTCGGATTCGGGATAATCGTGAGCGACTCAAACGATAACAGCGCGGCACAATTCGGCCGCAATGAAGCCGGGAGCAATGGGCCGATCATTCCGAAATCGGCAAACGAGGCGTTGCGGCCGGAAAAGGTTCCGCAGCCTCCCAAGCGATCGCGCAAGGCGCGCAGCCAGGTCGTCATCTTCTTGAACTTCGTCATGACGGTGATCGTATTCGTGGCTCTCGCAGCCGCCGGCGCGGTCTATTACGCGATGCACGAATATGAGAAGCCCGGTCCATTGGAGGCGAACAAGAATTTCATCGTTCGCAGCGGCGCCGGCATCAGCGAAATTGCCGCAGGCCTCGAGCGCAACGAGATCATTACCGACAGCCGCGTCTTTCGCTTCGTCTCCGAGGCTTATCTTGACGACGAGACGCTGAAGGCCGGCGAGTACGAGATCAAGGCCCGCTCCTCGATGCAGGAGATCATGCAGCTCCTGAAATCCGGCAAGTCCATCCTCTATTCCGTCTCGCTGCCGGAAGGGCTGACGGTGAAGCAGATGTTCCGCAAGCTCGCCGATGATCCTGTGCTCGTCGGCGACCTGCCGACTGAGCTGCCGCCCGAGGGCTTCCTCAGGCCGGACACCTACAAGTTCACGCGCGGCACGAAACGCGCCGAGATCGTCCAGCAGATGATCGCTGCACAGAAGGCGCTGGTCGAGCAGATCTGGGAGAAGCGTGATCCGGATCTGCCGGTTTCGACGATCGACGAATTCGTGACGCTTGCCTCGATCGTCGAAAAGGAAACGGGGCGTGCCGACGAGCGGCCGCGCGTCGCTTCCGTCTTCATCAATCGGCTGGAGAAGGGCATGCGTCTACAATCGGATCCGACGATCATCTATGGTATTTTCGGCGGCGAGGGCAAGCCGGCCGACCGGGCGATCCTGAAGTCGGACCTGGACAAGATGACGCCCTACAACACCTATCTGATCAAGGGGCTGCCGCCGACGCCGATTGCAAATCCGGGCCGGGCAGCACTTGAAGCCGTCGCCAATCCGTCGCGTACGCCTGAGCTCTATTTCGTCGCCGACGGTACGGGTGGGCACGTCTTCGCCGAGTCGCTGGAGGAGCACAATGCTAATGTCCGCCGCTGGCGAAAGCTGGAGGCCGAAAAGGCGGCGGAGGCGGCCAAGGCGGCCCAGGATGCCGTCACGCAGACCGGAGCCCAGTAACAAAGGTCGCATGTGGACGACGTGATCGCGGCGCGGATATCCCTTGCGGGATGCCGCGCCGCCACCTTATTGCAACTGCAACTGCAGCGCCGCGACTTACCGGACGCAAAAAGTCGCTGCAGCACTTTGGATCCTGCATGTTCCCGATTTCAGGAAGCACGCAGCAGCGAATGGAGGAAACCATGCCGCTCCAATCGATGACCGGCTTTGCCAGGAGAGAGGGGAGCAGCGGCCGCTATCGCTGGGTCTGGGAACTGCGCTCCGTCAACGGCAAGGGGCTAGATCTACGGCTTCGCCTGCCGCCCGGCCTCGAGCGCTTCGAGCCCGACTGTCGACGCCTTGCTTCACAATACTTCTCCCGCGGCAACCTGCAGATCGGCCTGTCGCTCAACGGCGCGGAAACGACTGTCCAGGCGGTCGTCAACAGGGAGGCGTTGGCCGCGGTCCTTAAGCTTCGCGAGCAACTCGGCGATTTCGTCGATCCGGCGCCGCTCAGGTTCGACACGCTGCTTTCGCTTCGTGGCATCGTCGATTTTCGTGAACCCGAGGAGAGCGAGAGCGAGCGCGCGGTGCGCGACGCCGAGGTCCTCGTCGGCCTGGAACTCGCCCTGGCCGATCTGAGGTCGATGCGTGAGGAGGAGGGCAGAGCACTCGGCCAAGTTCTGCTTGCGCAGGTGGATCGCATCGAGCAACTGACGGCGACCGTTGAAAACGATCCGTCCCGCAGCCCGTCGGCCATCGCCGATAGGCTGGCGCAGCAGGTCGCCCTCATCATGGACAACGCATCCTCCGTAGACCGCGAAAGGCTGCATGCGGAGGTGGCCCTGCTTGCGACGAAGGCCGACCTCAGAGAAGAACTCGACCGACTCGGCTCGCACATCGCGGCCGCGCGCGATCTTCTGACGAGAGGGGGGCCGGTTGGGCGCAAGCTCGATTTCCTTGCACAGGAATTTAACCGCGAATCGAATACGATCTGCTCGAAGTCGAATGCCGCCGCCGTTTCCGCCGCCGGTATCGAGCTGAAGGTCGTGATCGACCAGTTCCGCGAACAGGTTCAGAATCTGGAGTAGCATATGAAGCCGGCGACCGTTTCGCCCATCAAGATCGCCCGCCGCGGGCTGATGCTCGTGATTTCGTCGCCATCGGGCGCTGGGAAGTCGACGATTGCGCGCAACCTGCTCGAAGCGGACCCGGAATTGAGCATTTCGGTGAGCGTGACGACGCGTCAGCGGCGACCGAGCGAGATCGAGGGGCGACACTATTATTTCAAGACGATCCGTGAATTCGAAGCCTTGCGAGCGACGGATTCCCTGCTCGAATGGGCGGAAGTGCACGGCAATTTCTATGGCACGCCGCGCGATGCCGTCGAGAAAGCAATGGCCGAAGGTCGCGATATGCTCTTCGATATCGACTGGCAGGGCGCCCAGCAGTTGCAGGAAAAGATGGCCGGCGACGTCGTCTCGATCTTCATCCTGCCGCCCTCCATGGCCGAGCTGCAGTCTCGGCTGCACCGGCGCGCCGAAGATAGCGAAGAGGTCATCGCGACGCGGCTCGCCAATTCACGTGCGGAAATCGAGCATTGGCGGGAATACGACTACATCGTCGTCAACGATGATCTCGACCGCGCCTTCTCGGCCGTGCGCGCGATCGTGGAAGCCGAGCGCCTGCGCCGCGACCGCCGTCCCGGCCTGTTCGAATTCGTCAACGGATTGTTGACGGAAAATCCATTCTGAGGCTGCCAGCCGCGCGCTTCAAAGGCAATTGGCCAATTGGCAAAATTCTTCGACGGTGAGCGTTTCCGCGCGCCGCTGCGGGTCGATGTCCGCCCTTGCGAGCAGCGCCTCGCCGCCGACGGGCTTCAGGCTCTGGCGGAGCATCTTGCGGCGCTGGCCGAAGGCAGCTTGGGTCACTTTCTCTAGGGACGCGGCGGAACAAGGGATTGGATTCTCGATCGGCTCGAGATGGACGACCGTCGAGGTGACTTTCGGCGGCGGCGTGAAGGCCTGCGGCGGCACGTCGAATGCGAGACGTGCTTTCGTCCGCCAGCCGCAGAGAACGCCGAGCCGTCCGTAGTGGTCGTCATCGGCACCGGCGACGATCCTGAGGCCGACCTCGCGCTGGAACATCAGCGTCATGGATTGCCAGAAAGGCGGCCAGCGCTCGGGCAGCAACCAGTTGACGAGAAGCTGTGTGCCGACGTTATAGGGCAGGTTGGCGATGATGCGTACCGGGCCGTCGGCAAGCGCCTCGAAGTCGACCTTCAGGGCGTCGCCTTCGATGACCTGGAGCCTTCCCGGATAATGGGAGCCGATCTCGGCGAGCGCCGGCAGGCAGCGCGCGTCGCGTTCGATCGCCACCACTTTTCTGGCGCCGAGTGCGAGGATCGCGCGCGTGAGGCCGCCCGGACCGGGGCCGACTTCGATGACGGTCACGTCCGCGAGTGGACCGGCGGTGCGCGCAATCTTCTGGGTCAGGTTGAGATCGAGCAGAAAGTTCTGTCCGAGCGCCTTCTTCGCGTCGAGACCATGGCGCTGGATGACGTCGCGCAGCGGCGGCAGACCGTCGAGTGCCGCCATCAGCGGTTTGCTCCTTCGGCATTGCCGGCAAGCTCGGCGGCGAGCCGCAGGGCTGCCAGAAGACTGTCCTCGCGTGCGACGCCTTTCCCGGCCAGGCTGAAAGCGGTGCCATGATCCGGCGAAGTCCGGATGAATGGTAGGCCGAGGGTGACATTGACGCTGTCGTCGAAGCCCAGCGCCTTAGCGGGGATCAGCGCCTGGTCATGATACATGCAGATGGCGACGTCATAGGTCTCCCGCGCCCGGTCGTGGAACATGGTGTCCGCCGGCAGCGGCCCGACGACGTCCAGTCCATCGGCACGCAGACGGTCGATGACGGGGCGGATGACGGCGTCGTCCTCGCGGCCGAGCGCTCCCCCTTCGCCCGCGTGTGGATTGAGGCCGGCAACCGCCAGCCTGGGCTTCGGCAGGCCGAAGCGGCTCTTAAGGTCGGTGGCAGTGATCGTACAGGTTCGGTAGATCAGGTCCGGCGTCAGCGCTTTCGGAACGTTTTTCAGCGGAATGTGGATGGTGACAGGAACGGCGCGCAGCTTCGGTCCCGCAAGCATCATCACCGGCAAGGCTGCGACCCCCGTCGCTTGCGCCGCAAGTTCGGCGAGATATTCCGTGTGGCCCGGAAAGCGGAAGCCCGCCTGGTAGAGTACGGCCTTCGCAATCGGATTGGTGGCGACCGCCGAAGCCTCGCCGCTCATTGCGAGCCGCACGGCCGTGTCGATCGCACCGGTTACGGCAGAAGCGTTCGCCGCATCCGGTTGGCCGGCGACAACAGGGGCGGGGCAGGGGATAGGCCATACGGGGATGGCCTGCTCGAAAACGGAGAATGCTTCGAAACTATCGGTTTCGCGGATCGGCACCGTCTGACCGAGCATCTTGGCGCGCGCCGACAGTACCGCTGGGTCACCGATGAAGAGGAACGGCGGCGTCGCCCGCTCGGTCCGTTTTGCCCACACGGCAAGGCTGATATCCGGCCCGATCCCGGCCGGATCGCCCATCGTCAGGGCGACCGGCCTGACGCGCGTCTCATTCATGATGGCCCGCTTACTTGTTGACGATCTGCGCCTTTTCACGCAGTTCTTCGAGGTACTTCTCGCTGTTCGGATCCTGCCCGCCCGCCTTCTTCTTGCCGAGATCCTCGGCGCGGAAGACGATCTCGGCGGCGGTGTCGTCGTTGACCTGCCGCTTTTTGCAGATTGCCAGATATTCCACGCCCTTCTCGGTGACGCGCGTCCCGGTCGTCATGCCGTCTCCCGCTTTTTCGACGAGCGGCTTCCACTCCTCCGGCAATTGCTGCGCCAGCAAGCGACCGAGGTTGCGGATCGAGACGTCACGATAGTTGGCCGCGAAGGCCTTGGATGTTTCGCAGCCGGGGAATTGCGAGCGTGACGCATTCGCTTCGGCCTGTCGTTTTGCCGTGATCGCGCCTCGCTTGGATTCGGGGATGACGAAAATGATCTGCTGGAGGAAGTATTCCGTCGTCACCGGCTTGTTGCCGCCGCCTTCCATCATACGCTTGACGAGGTCGCCGCCGGAAAGGCGATTAGCGCTGCCGTAGCGGAAGTTAACGACACGCGGCCAACTCATCTGCACGGCGATGTACTGTTTGAAATGATCGACGCCGACGCCGGCCTGCTCAAGGATCTTGCCAAGTTGTTCCGGTGAAAGCTTGTTTCCGGCGGCAAAGCGTGCGTAGGCCGCGTCGACGTCGCTCGTGCTGACGGATTGCTGGACGCGCGCGATTTCGGCGCGTTTCAATGTTTCGTCGATGAGCTGCTGCTTTGCTTCGGCCGCGCCGCCGCCCTGTCGTTGAAGACGGAGAAAGGCGGCCCGCTTCGCGATGTCGCCCGAGGTGATCACGGTGTTGTTGACGATCACCTTGACCTCGCTCGCGGCCCTCACAGCCGTATTCGCGGCAATGCTCAGCACCCCGGCCAAGGCCAGTGCCGAGAGCGCCCGCACCATCGAGTTTTTCCCGCCCATTTTCATTTCCCTACTCGTCCCCCCGCGCCAAAGCTGCCCGCGACCGCCTGCCGTTCCGTCAGCCCGCGCCTTCCGGTGTCAATTGGAGGCAAATGCATAATACATGCGGCCAAACGATGACAAGACCGCACAATCAAACGGGAACGCGGCGGCTGCAGCCGCGCTCTCTTCGATGCCGCAGGGGAGACGGGCAAGGCGGAAGGCTTGCCTCGGTCTTAGAAATAATCCAGCTCCTCGAACCTGGTCTCGCCGACATTGATGTCACCGAGTGTGCGGAAGCTGATGCGGGCGCCGATCGACCAGTCGTTCGCAACCGAATTGTCGGGGTCGCGCTCCTGCTTGTAGACGATCGAGAACAGCGTGTCCTGGTCGTCATAGGTGATGCCGAGCCCGTTGCGCGAGACCACGCCGTTGTTGATGTCATAGGTCAGCGCGCCAAATACGGACCAATAGTCGTGGAATCGATAAGCGGCCGCCGTCTGGATTTCGTCCTGGTCAGAGTTCGAACCGTAAAGCGGCTGTGCCTCGATGCGCGTATAGGTAAACGCGGCCTGCCAGTTCAAGCCGAGATAACCGACCGTCGCATCGGCACGGCGCAGGTCGAAGTCCCTCTCGTCCAACCGGCCCGAGAGGCTCGCCATCAGGCCGGAGGGTGCGTCGATGCCAACCATTGCGACATAGTCGGAGCTGTCGGTCTCGAGCCCCGAATCCGCGCCGACCTTGACGAGATCGTCCGTCGCGAAGGAGTTCAGGCCGGCGAGATGGAAGGACTGGCCGGCAATGGCGCGCAGGCTGTAGCCGTTGTCGAAGCTGCCGGTATAGCGGAAGCCGACATTGGCGCGCGTGCCGCCTTCGATGCGGTCGTATCCTGAGAACTTGTCGCGATCGAAGAGATTGGTTGCGTCGAAGACGAAGCTCTGCGCGTCTTCGTTCGGTAGCCCGCCGGCGTACTGTTCGTCGGGACGTGCGTAGATCTGGCCGATCGGCTCCAGAATGTGGGTGCTTCCTTCACCGGCAAAGAGGATCGGATAGCGCGCCTCCAGTCCGGCGGTCAGCATGCGCCGTGTAACCGCATCGCTGCTATTGAAGTTGCCGGTATAGCCGACAGGATCGTCCACATTGACCCCCAAGGCATCGCCGCGTGCCGCAAGCAGCGGCGTCAGCACGAGGCCCCCGGGCGCGATGAAGGTGCGCTTCCATTCGACCTCGCCGGTCAGCCTGTGCGACGTGCCCTCGAGCCCGCGAAAGCGATCGACGCCGAATACCGTCGTGTCGCGGTCGAGACGGTTGCGCTTGACGTTCGTCAGGTTGAAATCGGCGGTGAGTTCGCCGCCGAAAACGGGGCCCGGCGCGGTGTAGGAATAGTCGAGGACCTGAGCGATTGGCTGTTGGTTTTCCTCGATGCTGTCGGGATCGGCGTCCTGGATGTCGAAATAGAATGCCCGCAGGTCGAAATAATTGCGCTTGCCGAGGCCCGTAAGATAGGCCTGATTGACATAGGTGCTGCTGTCGAAGCCCTGCAGGTCATAGGTCCTGGCAAAGTTGTTGTCCGACTGGACGAGCACGTTCCAGCCGAAGGTCCAGCGAGGATTGATTTCGAACTTGCCTCGCGAGCCTATCATGCCGCGATTGGTTTCCAGCGCGTCGACGGTACCGGCCGTGAATTCCTCTCTGTCCATTTGGCTGATGCCGGCGACGTTCAGCGTGTGCAGACCATTGTGAAACTGCTGGCGGAACTCGCCCTCGAGCAGGAAGCCCTGGCGCGTCAGCCCGGTCGCCGTGATCGTCGCGTCCATATAGGGCGAGATCGCCCAGTAGTAGGGTACGCCTACACCGGCGCCGAGCTTCTGCGTGTAGCGGAACTGCGGGAAGAGAAAGCCGCTCTTGCGTTTGACCGTATGATCCGGGATTTCCATCACCGGAATATAGGCGATCGGTTTGCCGAAGAGCTCAAAATAGGCATGCTCCAGCCGAATCGTGCGCGTGCGGCCGTTCTGGACGATGCGCTGGGCCTTGATGTGCCAGAGAGAGCGGTGTTCCGGCTTGATATTGCAGGGCGTACAGGCCGTATAGACGGCCTTGTTGAGGATGAATTCCTCGCCGCCGCGTCGCTCGCCCGTCTCTGCCGCCAGTCGCGTCAGATCGGTGGTCTCGATCCTGAGTGCCTCGACGAAACCGTCGCCGAAATCGTCTGTGACATCCATCCTGTCGGCATAGACGACATTGCCGCCGGGTTCGACCAACTGGATATCGCCGGTTGCAAGGATACGGCCGGTCTTCTGATTATAATCGACCTGGCGGGCCACCATCTTGTAGCGGCCGTACTCGATCTGGACGTTCCCGCGCACCGTTACGATTTCCGCGTCGCGGTTGTACACAAGTTCGTTGGCCGTCAGCAGGAGTTTGGCGTCAGCCGGAATGTTCGGCTGCAGCTCGTCGATTCGCGTTGCTGTGTCCTGCGCCAAGGCCGGCGCATCCATTCCGATGGCAAGGGTATGCAGCGCCACGCCTGCAAGCAGGGCAGCTCTGATAAGCTTCATGCGTTCGCGGTTGCCTACCGCCACTAGCCATCCTCCTGATGCAGTAGAATCGTCGAGCCCAGCGCCATCGCTACAACAACCGGTAGCCAGGCTGCAACGAACGGAGGCACGATGCCGCTGCTCCCGAATGCTTTGACAAGCACGGTGACGACATAAAGCACGAAGCCCGAAAGGATTCCACCGAGAATCACCGAACGCGATTGGTTGAACCGGCTAAATTTTAGCGACACACAGGCGGCGATCAGCGTCATCGCGACGAGAAGCAGCGGCAACGCCAGGAGCGAATGAAACTGCGTTTCCATCGCGTTGGTGGAAAAGCCGAAGGACCGGGCCACCTCGATTTTCCGCGGAAGGTCAAAAAACTGAATAGAATCAGCCTTTGCCAAGCGTTCCTGCACGAAATCCGCCTTCAAATTGGTGGGAAGCTGTGCCGTTTCCAAACGACGCGGCAGCCGCCCGATCTCGGTTTCGACGACGTTGTTAAGAAGCCAGTAACCATCTTCGAGTTTCGCCGACTTGGCATCCTGTCGGCTGGTGATCGTGCCCTGTGGATCGAAGTGGATGACGGTCACGTTGATAAGCTCCGTGCCGCCGTTCTGGACGGAGCGCGCGCCGATGATCGTATCGGTGCCATTATAGATCTGGCGTAGCCACGGGACCGAGTTCGTTGCGGCGGAACGGGACGAGCCCCATTCGGCCTCGAGGGCTTCGGCCTTCTTCGTTCCCCAGGCGGAAAGCGGGTTCAGCGCGATCACGGCGAGCACGCCGAAAAGAAACGCGCCCAGAACGAAGGGGCGAAGAAACTGCCAGACGGAAATGCCGGCCGCTCGCGTGACGACCAGCTCATAGCGCCGGTTGAGGGAGATCAGCGCAGCCATGGCGGCAAAGAGCGCCACGAAGGGGACGGTCTGCTGCAGGATCGTCGGAATGCGGAACGCGGTCATCAGCAGCGCACCCGTGACCGAATAGTGCGGCAAGTTCGACATGCGGCTGGTGAGTTCGCTGAAATCGATGATGAAGATCAGCGTGAAGATGCCGACGAGGAACCAGAAGGTGGTGATCGCGTAGCGCTTGAAGAAGTAGCGTCCGAGCGTGTCGAGGATCATGATGGCTGCTCCCCGTCGGCGCCTGCCGGGCGCATGAGCCGAAGCCGAATCATGATGTCCGAAAGCTTTTCCTGCCACGTCGTCGGTATGTCGAGGCGGCTATTGCTGGCGAGTTGGTGTATGGCGAACGCGCCGGTCGCCAGCGGGATCAAATACATGAGCGGCACGAACCACAGCGAATCTTCCGCGCTGTTGCCGGCGTAGAAGGTCATCCAGCGAATGACCAGCGCGGCGCCGAGCGCGCTGATCATAGGGTGCACGCGGGCCTCTCGGTGGGAGCGGGCGTCACTGCTGACGACGAGTGCGATGAGGCCGAACAGCAGCGGGAAGGTCCACTCGGTGAAGCGCCGATGCAGTTCCGCCGTGAAGGTCAGGGGAGCTCTCTTGTAGGCCGGGTCTTCCGGATCGGGATTGAGCAGGTAGAAGAGGTCGCGATCCTTGGCGCGGATGTTGGCCTCGCCGGCCATCCTGGTCATGTCCGTCAGGTCGAAGGCATAGGAGTCGAACTTGATCACCGAGACGTTGCCGTCGGGCAGCTTGCGATGGACCTCGCCGTCCTTCATCACGAGCGCCGAGCGCTCCTCGTCGACCGCCCCCTCGCGCGCATAGTAGATAAGCTCGAAATTTGGATCGCGCGCATCGGCGACGAAGATGCCGTGAAGAACGCCGCCGCTGCGGCGGGCACCCACTTGCACGTAGAGCCCGTCGGTCACCTTGCGGAAGGCGTTTTCCTGCACGACAGAAGCGAGCAGATCGGCATGGGCCGTCGCGATCATCTTGCGCACGGCGACGCGCGAATAGGGCTCGACGAAATTGTCTATGGTGAAGGACAGCACGCTGAGCCCGGCGGCGAGATAGATCACCGGCCGGATGATCGACATGCGGGAACTGCCGGCCGCACTGAGAACGGTGAGCTCCGAATCGGTGTTCATGGCGCTCAGCGTTTGCGTGACGCCGATCACTAGGGCGAACGGCAGGATGATCGGAACGACCGAGGGCAGGATCAGCGTCGCAAGCTTCAGAAAGGCGAGGATGGACTGGCCGCTGTCGGTGACGAGGTTCACGTTGGTGAGCGCTTGCGTCGTCCACACGATGCCGAGCAGCGGCAGGAGCGTTGCGAGGAACATGATCGCGGCGCGCCGGAAGATGTAGCGTTCGATCAGCTTCATGTCCGTATACGGTCCAAGATCCTGTTCAAGTTTCAGTGCCGTTCCGCTGCCGGCGCGTTGCTGCGCTTCGCCAGCCGATCGGACCGGTCTTCGTTTCGCCTCGCTGTCAGAATCTGAAACAACAAGGAAAATATAAGACGAAGAACTGCGGTTAACCGCATGTAAACATGTGCGGCCATCTTGCCAAGCGCCTCAAAAGCGAGAAGGGTGCGCGCCACAGCTTTGACCATGGCCGACATCGAGAATGTCCGCCAGTGTAGCCGTCCGGTAACAGGCCGGCGGCAACCACATCAGAAGTGCCCGGAGCCCTGCATGCCGATGAAATTCGAGTTCACTTTCAGCAAGTCCCATCGTCCGACCGGCGGCGTCGCGGTCCTCCTGCAGGCCGCGGGCGCCAAGGAAGCAGCCGGAGCGGCGGTCGCCGATCCGGAAGGCGTTCTCGCGAAGGCGGCAAAGATCGGCAAGTTCACCGGCAAGGCGCTCTCGACCCTCGACGTCATCGCGCCGCACGGCTCGCCGGCCGACCGGATCCTTCTTCTTGGCGTCGGCGATGCGGCCGCGGTGCGCGACCATGACTGGCTGAAGGCCGGTGGCGCGGCGGCCGCGAAGCTGCGCTCCGCCGAAAAGGTCACGATCTTCCTCGATGCACCGGGTATCGACGTCACCGGCAAGGCGGCCGCGGACTTCGCCCTCGGCATGGAAATGAACGCCTATGCCTTCGAGAGCTACAAGACCAGGAAATCGGACGACGAGCCGAAGACGGCGCAAAAGCCAATCAAGGTGACGATCGTCACCGGCACCGTGATTGCGGCGAAGAAGGCTTTCGCGACCGCCCAGGCGATCGGCGAAGGGGTATTTCTCGCACGCGATCTCGTCAACGAGCCGGCAAACGTCCTCGGTCCGGTGGAGTTTGCCGCGCGGGCAAAGGAACTCGAAAAGCTCGGCGTCGACGTTGAAATCCTGACCGAGCGGGACATGAAGAAGCTCGGCATGGGCGCGCTGCTCGGCGTCGCGCAGGGCTCCTCCAGACCGCCGCGCCTGGTCGTCATGCAATGGAAGGGCGGAAAGGCGAAGGACAAGCCGCTCGCCTTCGTCGGCAAGGGTGTCGTGTTCGATACCGGCGGCATCTCGATCAAGCCCGCCTCCGGCATGGAGGACATGAAAGGCGACATGGGCGGCGCGGCCGCCGTGACCGGTCTCATGCACGTCCTTGCCGCGCGCAAGGCGAGCGTCAATGCTGTCGGCATTCTCGGACTGGTGGAGAACATGCCGGACGGCAGTGCCCAGAGGCCCGGCGATATCGTGACATCCATGTCCGGGCAGACGATCGAAGTGATCAACACCGATGCCGAAGGCAGACTCGTCCTCTGCGACGCCCTGTGGTATTGCAGCGATCGCTTCAAACCGCAGTTGATGATCGATCTCGCGACGCTGACCGGTGCCATCATGGTGGCGCTCAGCAATCATTATGCCGGGCTGTTCTCGAACGACGATCGGCTGGCCGAGCAATTGCTTGCGGCCGGTACCGCGACCCACGAGCGCCTGTGGCGCATGCCGCTCGGCAAGGAATACGACAAAATGATCGACAGCAAATTTGCCGACATGAAAAACACCGGTGGCCGGCACGGCGGCTCCGTAACGGCGGCGCAGTTCCTGAAGCGTTTCGTCAAGGACACGGCCTGGGCCCATCTCGACATCGCCGGCACGGCCATGGGCTCGCCGACCGATGAAATCAATCAGTCCTGGGGTTCGGGCTTCGGCGTGCGCCTGCTCGACGAACTTGTCCGCGCGAATTACGAATCCTGACCCTTAGCGGGGTTAGGTGTCCGGGAAAGATCGGCATGACCGAGATTCTTTTCTACCATCTGACGGAATCGAAACTCGAAGAGGCTCTACCGCCGTTGCTCGACAAGAGCATCGAGCGCGGCTGGCGCGTGGTCGTGCAAACGGTCGATGCCGAAAGGCGCGACGCGCTGGACACGCATCTCTGGGTCTATCGCGACGACAGCTTCCTGCCGCACGGCACGGACGCGGGCGACTTCGCGGCCGAGCAGCCGATTCTCATCGTGGCCGATGACGGCAACCAGAATGCTGCGACCGTGCGTTTTTTGGTCGATGGTGCCGAACCGCCCGAGGTCTCCGGCTACGAACGGGTCGTCTTCATGTTCGATGGCTATGATCAGCAGCAACTCGAAGCGGCACGCGGCCACTGGAAGCGGCTCAAGGGTGAGGGGCACACGCTCACCTATTGGCAACAGAACCGGGACGGTCGCTGGGAGAAGAAGGCCTGACAGCTCTTCGAAAGGGAGAAGGCCCACGGCTTTAGCCGCCGGCCTTCTCCTGAAAGGCAGCGAAACGCTCAGTCGTGGAATGCTTCCACGAACTTGCGGCGGCCGAGCATGAAGGCGTCCGCAACATGCCGGAGCGGCGCGAGGTCGACATCCGATCTGCCGGCCCTGATGATCTCGGCGAAACGGCGATAGAGCATCGGATACTCCTGCTCCGGCTCCTCGTGCACGATCTTGCCGTCCACGGCAAGTTTCGCGCCGCCTTCGGAGAGAACCATCTCCACGGCATCGGTCTCCGCGATGATGTCCCAGCTCTGCTTGCCGGTCTGGCGCCAGTCGAACTCGGCGGAAACGCTAAGCTTATGGGCATCGCTGAAGGCGATGGTGGCGGCAATCGGGGCGTCGCGGTTCTCGGGGAATTCCAGCGTCGCGGAGGTGATGAAGATCGGGCGGGGCAGGATATGCGTGACGATCGAAAGGGCATTAATGCCCGGATCAAAGACGCCGAGCCCGCCGGCCGCCCAGATCCATTCCTGATTCGGATGCCAATGGCGGACATCCTCCTTCCAGATGATCTTGGCGCTGCGGATCGTCGTCGACGCGAGAAAGCTCTTGGCGGCTTCGACCGCCGGTGCATAGCGGGAATGCCAGCTCGCAAACAGCGAAAGGCCCTTTGCCGCCGCCAGGGTCTCGAGGTCGGCGACCTCGCTCAAGGTCGCCCCCGGCGGTTTTTCGAGAAAGACGTGCTTGCCTGCGTCGAGTGCGGCGCGGGCGGCCTCGTAACGGTACTGCGGCGGCATACAGAGCGAAACCGCGTCGATAGCTGGAACCGCGTCGAGCATGGCGTCGATAGACTTGAAGTTATCGATGCCCTCGATGGTTCCGTGGCGGCTCGCCGCCGCGATCAGTTGGTAGTCGGCATTCTTAGCAAGCGCGGGCAGGTGCTGATCGCGCACGATCTTGCCGACGCCGACAATGGCAATTCGAATGGGGGCCATGGTGCTTCGCTCTGATTAGTATGATTTATTCTCGACTCTTGTAGCAGATTGGGAACGGCGGGCAACCGGGTTCCAGTTGCGAAATTAAGCTGCCGCCTTGGGTGGACAAGACGGGATGCGAATCTATGTTTCCGTCTTCACCGGTCCGGACCGCCCGAGGAGCATAGTCGAGGATTGCCATGCCAGATATTCGTCACGCGACTCGGGCCGAGCTCGACACGATCATCGACTGGGCCGCGAAGGAAGGGTGGAACCCGGGTCTCGAGGACGCCAATGCATTCTGGGCCGCGGATCCGGAAGGCTATTGGGTCGCGACCGAGCATGATGTCCTGGCGGCCGCCATCTCCGTCGTACGCTATGGCAGCCAATACGCATTCCTCGGGCTCTATATCGCTGAACCGGCCTATCGCGGCAGGGGCATCGGCCTGGCGCTCTGGAAGCACGCGATTGCTCGTGCCGAGGGGCGAACCATCGGCCTCGACGGGGTGGTGGCACAGCAGGAGAACTACCGCAGGTCCGGCTTCGCCTGGTCGCACGCGAACATCCGCTATGCGGGAGTCGTCGATGTCGCCGAGCCGCCCGGGACGAACCTTATCGATGTCGCACCCGTCCATGCTGCGGCTCTCATCGACTACGACCGCCGCTTCAATCCGGCGCGCCGCGATGCTTTTCTGCACGAATGGACAAAACAGTTGCAGACGCGGCGCAGCGTCGTGCTGCTGCGCGACGGCACGATCGTCGGCTACGGCACGATCCGGGCCTGCCGCGAGGGCTTCAAGATCGGTCCGCTCTTTGCCGATAACGAAACCGGGGCCGATCTGATTTTCCGCAAGGTTGCCGCCGGCACCAAGCGGGCGCTGATCCATCTCGACATCCCGGAGCCGAACGCCTCGGCGCGGGCGCTTTGCGCGCGGTACAACATGAAGCCGGTGTTCGAGACGGCGCGTATGTACCGCGGCCCGGTGCCGGACCTGCCGCTCGCAAGGATTTACGGCATCACGACATTCGAGCTCGGCTGACCAGCGCGGGAGAAGGAAAGGTGTAGACGGATTTCTGACCGCATCCCGCGCAAACTTATCAGAAACGATCATGGTCATGATCTTAGGTCGATCCGACCTAAGATCATCGTGGTCTAACTCTTTGAAACTCCGCAGTTCCGGACGGAAAACCGTTACACACTTTTCCTGGAATTGCTCTAAAGTCTTAACCCGTCATCGCTTCCTCGTATTCGGCCGACAGCTCGAGCCAACGCTCTTCCGCCTCGGCGAGCTTCGCCGCTGCATCGGCCCGCTCCTTTGCGCGCTGTGCCGCCTTTGCCGGCGCCTTTTCATAGAGGGCGGGGTCGGCAAGCTCCGCATCGAGCGCTCGAATCAGTTTCTCCAGTTTTCCCGTCAAGGACTCGATCTCGTTGATCTTTTTCCTGAGCGGCGCGAGCGACGCGCGCCTGTCGGCATTGGCCCGACGCTGGTCGGCCTTCGACAGAGCCTCGTCCGCTCCGTTGATTCTCGGCCTTTCGTCCTTCGGTTTCGGGCCGCCGACGATAAGGCTGCGATAATCGTCTAGGTCGCCGTCATAGCTCGTGACCGTTCCGTCGTTTACCAGCCAAAGCCGGTCGGCGGTCGCTTCGATCAGGTGCCGATCGTGCGAAATGAGGATGACCGCGCCGGAATAGTCGTTGAGGGCTGCGATCAGCGCGTTGCGGCTGTCGATGTCGAGATGGTTGGTCGGTTCGTCGAGAATCAGCAGGTTAGGGGCATCGAAGGCTGCAAGCCCCATCAGGAGTCGTGCTTTTTCGCCGCCGGAGAGGTCTTTGGCGGCGGTGTCCATCTTCTCCGTGGCAAGCCCCATCTGCGCGACGCGCGAGCGCACCCTCGCCTCCGGAGCGTCCGGCATCCGGCGGCGCACGTGCTCGACGGCGCTCTGTGTCGGAATGAGATCGTCCAGTTGGTGCTGGGCGAAGAAACCGATCTTCAGGGCCGGGGCGATTCGCACTTCGCCTGCTTCGGCCGTAAGGCGGCCTGAGATGAACTTCGCGAAGGTCGACTTGCCGTTGCCGTTGGAGCCGAGCAGCGCGATGCGGTCGTCCGCGTCGATGCGGAGATTGAGCCTCTTCAGGATCGGCTTTCCCGGGTCGTAGCCGACCGCGCCGCCCTGGATCGCCACGATGGGCGAGGCGATCTGCTTTTCCGGGTCCGGAAAGGTGAAGCCTTGGACGTGCTCCTCGATCACCGCCGCGACGGTGCCCATGCGTTCTAACGCCTTGATGCGACTTTGCGCCTGGCGAGCCTTGGACGCCTTTGCCTTGAACCGGTCGATGAAGCTCTGCAGGTGCTTGCGCGCCGCTTCATTCTTGGCGCGTGCCTTCATCTGCAATTCGTCAGCTTCAGCTTTCTGCCGCTCGAACTGATCGTAGGAGCCGCGGTAGAAATTGAGCTTCTTCTGGTCGAGGTGAACGATCGCGTTCACCGCGGTGTTCAGAAGATCGCGGTCGTGGCTGATGATGATGACCGTGTGCGGATAACGGCGGATATACTCCTCGAGCCAGAGGGTGCCCTCGAGGTCGAGGTAGTTGGTCGGCTCGTCGAGGAGCAACAGGTCGGGCTCGGAAAACAGGACGGCCGCGAGCGCCACGCGCATGCGCCAGCCGCCGGAAAAGGACGAGGCGGGGCGCTTCTGCGCCTCGTGGTCGAAGCCGAGGCCGGCGAGAATGCTTGCCGCGCGGGCTTCTGCCGAGTGGGCGCCGATATCGGCGAGCCGCGTCTGGATTTCCGCTATCCGGTGCGGGTCGGTTGCGGTTTCCGCCTCGGCGATGAGCGCTGAGCGTTCCTTGTCGGCCTTGAGCACGATATCTATCAGCGGTTCGTCCGTGCCCGGGGCCTCCTGCGCCACCTGGCCGATCCGCGCGTTCTTGGGCAGGGAAACGCTCCCTGACTCCGCAGCCAGATCACCGGTAATGACCCGGAAGAGCGTCGATTTGCCGGCGCCATTGCGCCCGACGAGGCCCGCCTTCGTACCCGCCGGAAGCGTCACGGAAGCGTTTTCGATGAGCAGACGGCCCGCGACGCGGGCGGAGAGACCGGTGATCTGGATCATGTCCGGCCTTTTGCCCGGACTTTCCGGGGAAGGCAAGAGGTTCGCTAGGCCCTCCCGTCTCCCGCGGCGGTAAGCACGCGGCGGGCGATTTCAAGGGGTGATTGTTATGGATTCATGGAAAACGTGTTCCGATAATCAATACTTCTAAACCTCATGATGAGGCACCACATGTTTCGTCGGAGAGCGCGGAATGGCTCTTCTGACCCCTTGATCGGATCGGGCGCCCATCGGCCAGGCCACCGCGTCTCGATTGAAAAGTTCCGGTCACAGGTGGTCTCGACGAAACCCTCGTTCAAACGAACGACCGATCAGGAGTGATGATCATGAGGAACGCAATCCACACCGCTCTCGCCGCTACTCTTGTGGCCACTGCCGTTCTCGGCGGCGCATCCGCTGCCTTCGCTGGCGGCAGCTACTACGAGGGCGTCAGCGACAAGCCGCTCTACACCGAGCGCGCTCCGAAGGCAGCCAACGAGACCGCCGTTCGTCGCGAAAATGGCTCCATCGACCGCACACCCACCGGTTCGGTAGGCTATTCCTCGCAGCCCAAGCTGATCTCCGGCGGTGAGGGCGAGTATTACCCGGGCCTGACCCGCTAACGGCCGCGCCCAAAGGAAACATTCACGGGGCGCGCAAGTCCCGTGAGCATATTTCAGCAGGGAACAATTGCATGAAAAAGTCCATCGCAGTCCTTCTCGTTGTGACTGCCTTTGTGGGCGGCGCCTCGACCGCCAATGCCGGCGGCAGCTATTATGAGGGTGTCAGCTCCACGCCGCTCTTCACCGGGCGAGCCGCCGCTTCCGCCGGAACCGGGGTTTCGGCCGGCACGGCCGATCGCGGCGATTACTACGCCGGTGTCGACAACAAGTCCGTCGATGCGACGGCGACCGGCGCAATCGCCGGTGGAAGCACGGCGGTGAAGCTCCTCGGCGGAAGCACTGAGGAAGACCGCTAAAGGCGAGGCGAGCGGGCGTGCTCCTCCCACACGTCCCGCTCGGCCCGCTCGACCCTCAATGTCGGAACGGCCCGGTCCCGATTGTCGGGGCCGGGCTTTTCAGTTCCATCCGACCAAATGCTGCCAATTGCCGCATCGGCATAATGGAGAGATCGCTGCTTTAGCTTCGCATTGATACTTGACGACAATAGTCAGCAATAATATGCCGCCTCGCTAAAATGGAGGTGGCTTTGGGCGCTGGCGATTATTCGATGTCCCCGTTGTGTGTTGCAAGTCTCGCCGCGCGGGGCGATCGACCGGCGCTCCTCTATCCGGGCGGGCGAACGGTGAGCTACCGGGAGCTTGCCGGGCGCGTCGCTCGCCAGGCTTCGCAATGGCGCGGCGCGCGCAGCCTGGTAATGCTGGAGGCGGAGCTTTCGGAGCATTCCATCGTTGCTTATCTTGCGGCGCGTGAAGCCGGGCACGCCGTCGCCATGCAGGGACGGGCTTCCCTTGACAGGGACCGCGACGTCTTCAGGCCGGAACTTTGCTACCGCCGCTTCGATGGTCGCTGGCGGATGGAGCGATCGGAGGGGGACACGGTCGCTCCCCACCCGGATCTCGCAGTGCTGCTCTCGACGTCCGGCAGCACCGGGCACGGGAAAAGCGTGCGACTTTCCCGCATGAACATTCAATCCAATGCATCGGCGATTGCCGAGTATCTCGGCCTGACGGCGGCGGATCGGAGTTGCCTTATCCTGCCGCTCCACTATTCCTATGGCCTTTCCGTGCTGAACGCCCACCTCTCGGTCGGTGCGAGCCTCTATATTCCCGGCGGCTCCATTCTCGATGAGGGCTTCCTCGACGGGCTTGCCGCAAGCGGCAGCACCAATATCTCGGGCGTTCCCTATTCTTACGACCTTCTCGAAAAGGTCGGCTTCCGCGAGCGGTATTTCCCCCATCTGCGCTTGATGACGGTTGCCGGCGGGCGCTTGTCGCCCGGCGCGGTCCGCCTCTACGATGAGCACCTCTCGGCACGCGGCGCTCGTTTTTTCGTGATGTACGGCCAGACCGAGGCCACGGCCCGAATGGCCTATATGCCGCCCGAGCGACTCCGAGGCAGGGAAGATCGGATCGGCCTCGCCATACCGGGCGGCAGCCTGACGATCGAGGATGAGGACGGGCGGCCGGTCACCGGGCCGGATCAGGCCGGCGAGCTTGTCTATCGCGGCCCTAATGTGATGATGGGCTACGCCTCCTCGCGCGCCGACCTCGCGCGCGGCGCCGAGCTTTCGGAACTCAGAACCGGCGATCTTGCCATGAGGGACGCGGATGGTTTCTTCCGCATCGTCGGGCGGAGAAAGCGCATATCGAAGATCGCGGGGCTTCGCATCGGGCACGATAGCCTGGAAGCGGCGCTCGAACGGCAGGGCATCGCCGCCGCCGTCGTCGGCAATGACGCCGAGATTCATGCCTACTATTCCGGTCAAAGCGAAGCCGAAGAGGTCCGTCGGCTTTTGGTCGAGGCAAGTGGACTGACATTGCTGCAGGTCAGGGCGTCTCGCGTCGACGCCCTGCCGCGCCTGGAATCGGGCAAGATCGACTATCAGACGCTTCGCAATCGCGCGAATGGCAGACTTTCGGTAGCTGCCGAAAAGGACACCGTCGGGGCTCTTTTCAATCAGCTTTTCTACCCGAAAAAAGTTCGGCCGGAGGACAGTTTCCTGTCGCTCGGCGGCGATTCACTACGCTTCGTTCAGCTTTCGATCGGTCTTGAAAGGATACTGGGAGAGGCGCCGGAGGCTTGGGAGAGGATGCCGGTCGCATCATTGGCGGCGTCCGGGCGGCGCGAGAGCAGGTGCCGTCAGATCGGCACCGATCTCCTGATCCGGGCGCTGGCCATCCTGCTCGTCGTTCTGCACCACGAGACCTTGTGGCCCATCCCGGGCGGATCAGCGGCGATGGTCATTCTCGCCGGCTACGGGCTCGCCCGGTTCCAAAGCCATGTCCTGCTCTCGGGCGCGGTACTGAAGCTCCTGCGGCCGCTGGCGCAAATCCTCGTTCTCTATTACCTGATCGTGGCGGGCTACACGCTTGCCTGGGGCGAGGTGCCCTGGGCCTCCGTCTTCCTCGTCGGCAATTTCGGCTTCGCCGATCCCGAGCGCCACAGCATGGTGCCCTATCTCTACTGGTTTATCGAAGCCTATTGCCAGATGTTGCTCGTGTTCACGGTGCTCTTCGCAGTACCCTTCGTCAGGCGCGGGGCGGTGGCGAGGCCTTTTGCCACTGGCATGGGGCTCTTCGCTGCGGCGTTCGCCACGCGAATGGCCTTTCCTCTCCTGGTGGACATCGGCAACCGCCAGATATTCACACTGCCGTGGATCTTCTACATGGCGGCCCTCGGCTGGTGCGCGGCATTGGCCGAAACATGGCGCGAGCGCTCAGCCGTGATGCTGGCGGGCACGGGCGTATTTCTTTTCCTCGGGCTCTATGAAGGCGTGTGGATCGGCACGAAAATCAAATATTTGCTGCAGATCGCCGTTCTCGCCGCGCTGCTTTTCCTGCCGCGTATTTCGGTGCCGCGATGGAGTGCGCAGTTGATCCTGCCGCTCTCCGCCGCGGGTTTTCATATCTATATCCTGCACCGCTTCGTGCCGGAGCTCCTGCTCCCATCGCTGCAGCCGTTCCTCCCTCCGCTCGCCTTCGCCCTTTGCTCCATCGTCGGAGGCACGATGCTCGGGATCGCGGCCTGGTTGGCGCAGCGCCAGCTACTCAAATGGCTCGCCGAGGAGGGCAGCGCGATCGAATGGCGAAGCAGGCTTAAACACTGGCTTGCCTCAGATCGCCCACTTCTCGCCCTCGGTCCGCAGGAAGAAAACCAAGTCCAGCGTCAGTGACGGGCGCCCGAGCGCCGTAAATGTCGCATGCGCCTGGCCGCGGTGATGGGTCTGGTGGTTGAAGAAATGCGCGAGCGTCGGTCCGAGCTTTTGTGTGATATCGCCCGGCATGGTCAATGGTGAGTAGGTGACGTGCGCGCTAAGCCGCGCCTCGTCGAGGCTGCCGACCCAGGCGATGATGCGCTCGTCCTCCGCCGCCCGTGCCGCGGTCAGTGCGGCGAGGTCTTCGTGGAGGATGGCATCGAGCCTCGAGGGTGCATCGCCCCCGCGCGTGAACCGCTTCATCCAGATCCGGTCGGCGGCGAGAAGGTGGCTGAGCGTCCCGTGCAGCGAGCCGAAGAAGGCTCCCTTGTTCTCGCGGAACTCGGCATCGGAGAGCTCCGCGGCGGCCGCGTAGAGCCGTCGGTTGGCCCAGCGATTGTAGTCGGCAAACATTCGAAAATGATCGAGCATCGGCAATCTCCTCGTATGATCCCTCACGCTACCGCGAATCTGTATTCCGGTGTCGAATGCTACTCATGAAATTTAATGATTTGATCTGAGAGCGTGTCTCCCATCGAATGGACCACCGACACCGTCAGAAGGAGACCGCATGACCCGCACGCTCTATGCACTGTCTGGAACCGACAAGGCCCGCCCGTTTTCACCGCATGTGTGGAAAACCAAGCTTTCGCTCGCTCATAAGGGGCTCGCATTCGACATCACCCCGGTTGGCTTCACCGAGATTCCGAGGCTGGAGCAGGGGGCGACGAGAATCGTCCCGCTGCTACGCGATGGCGGTAAACTCGTGAGCGACAGCTTCGATATCGCGGTCTATCTTGAGGGGGCCTATCCCGAGCGGCCGACATTGTTTGCCGGCGAGGGCGGCAAGGCGATGGCCCGCTTCGTCGAGGGGTGGTCGCAGATGACGCTTCATCCGGCGATCGTGCGCATTGCGATCATGGACATTCACGACCGCCTCGATCCGGTGGACCAAGCCTACTTCCGGACAAGCCGCGAGGAACGCTTCGGAAAATCGCTGGAGGCAGTCGCTGAAGCGGGGCGAGCAGACCTCGAAACCTTCTCGGCGAAGCTGGAACCGCTTCGCCATATGCTCAAGTTCCAGCCCTTCCTCGGCGGCGATCGGCCGTTGTTTTCCGATTATATCGTCTTCGGCGCATTGCAATGGGCGCGCATCGTCTCACCGCACCGACTGCTTGCCGAGGGTGACGTCGTGACCGACTGGTTTGAGCGTTGTCTCGATCTGCACGACGGCCTCGGCCGCTCCGTGACAGCGGCGTGAAACAATCGCCGGCGGCGGCGAATCATCGCCGCGCCCCCTTGTTTTGGGCGGAATTGGCGGCTAATGAACCGCCACTTTTCTCAAGAAAACGAGGGATTGAGCCAATGGCGATTGAACGTACCTTTTCGATGATCAAGCCGGATGCGACGAAGCGCAACCTGACCGGCGCCATCACCAAGATGCTCGAAGATGCCGGCCTGCGCGTCGTGGCGTCGAAGCGCGTCTGGATGAGCCGCCGCGAAGCCGAGGGCTTCTACGCCGTTCACAAGGATCGCCCGTTCTTCGGCGAACTGGTCGAGTTCATGTCCTCCGGCCCGACTGTCGTTCAGGTCCTTGAAGGCGAGAACGCCATTGCCAAGAACCGCGAAGTGATGGGCGCCACCAACCCGGCCAATGCTGCCGAAGGCACCATTCGGAAGGTTCATGCGCTGTCGATCGGCGAAAACTCGGTCCACGGTTCCGATGGTCCGGAAACGGCTGCCGAAGAAATCGCCTACTGGTTCGCCGGCACCGAGATCGTCGGCTGATTAGGCTTTCTTCGTTTCGGTCTCTAAAGACCTGGAATGATTCTTGAAATGGGGCGGAGACGCCCCGTTTTTTACGCCGGGCAGGCGGCCGTGTCGAAGTGCGTCGGCGCCAATCCGTTCCTGAAGACTTCCGGGTTCTTGTCGTAGGCCGGCCCCACGACCAACGGCTTTGCCGGCATGACGCTCTGATCGACGTCGGAAATCACCGTCGTTTCCAGTTTCTGCAGCGTTGCCCCGTCCGGCCCCTTGACCTCGATTGTTACGGCATAGGGCCTCTCCTTCCTGACGCAGGTGATGTCAGGGCTCTCCAGCACCACCTTGTCGAGCTTCGGGAAGAGCTTGCGCGTGAGCGTCAGCGGTTCGCCGCCCGCCGGATTCTCGAAGGTCGCCATAACGATGCTGCCGTCCGGCACCGGTTCCGTCTTCTGGAGCGTGATCGTGTAGGTGGCATAGGCCAGCCGATAGTTGAAGACGAACATCTTGCCGGTGAGCTTCAGCGGATCCGGCCCGGTTTCGCGCTGGCAACCGGCGAGCATCACGGCCGCGACCAGAGCGGGCAGCACGACATTCTTCATGGCTGGGTTCCTTTCTTGTTGCGGCGATAGTGGCGCCTCGCCTTCGTCCGGTTGCCGCAAACGGCCATGTCGCACCACGTCCGGCTTTTGTTGCGGCTGCGGTCGAGGAACAGCCATTCGCAATTGGGGCAGATCTTCAGGCGCTCGGGCTCCGGGCTGGCGATAAGGCTGAGCGCCGAATGCGCGGTGGCCGCGTCCAGCGACGTGCCATTCGCGTTCACGGGCTGGCGCAGCACGGTGGCGATCGCCTCGAGCAAATCCGCAAGCAGGTCGGGTCGATCTTCCGCGCGCACCACCGCGCGGAAATGACGGTCCGTCGCCTCGCGCAATTCGATCAATGACTTTCGGTTTTCGGGTCGGGCAGGGAGAAGGGGGCCGAAACGCTCTCTTTCGAAGCCGTAGCGATTGGCGGCCTCCGCAAAGGCATCCATCGCCAAGGGCTCCGCGAAGCGGTCGATGCGGCGCTCGGGATCGAAGCGCAGGACGACGGAATTGGCGACATCCAACGCCAATGCGCCGCCGGCGAATCTATGTGCGGTCCATGTGAAGCTCATCCGAACTCCTAACTGGTAAAATCAATTTTACCAGTTATAGTGCTTCTGTCACTATGCGGATGCGCCATGGCCTATTTTCTCCAGCAAATCGCCAATGCCGTGCCGGTGGCGGCGCTCTATGCGGCCCTCGCCTTCGGCTATGCGATCGCTTTTGCCGTGACACGACGAGCGGATCTGACCTACGGCGCACTCTTCGCCTTTGCCGGGCAGATGTTCGTGCTCTTCGCGGATTTCGGCTGGAATCGGCTCTGGCTGGTAATGCCGGCGGCGCTTGGCCTCGGAGCGGCCGCGGCGCTGACCTTCGGGCTTGGCGCCGGTGTCGTCGCCGGACGCTATGTCATGCGGCCCCTGGCCTTCTCCTCGGCCAATGCCGTGGTCGTTGCCTCGCTCGGCAGCTTGCTGGTGCTCATGGAGACCGCCCGGCTCGCCTCGGAGACGCGGAGCCTGTGGCTGCCGCCCTTCCTGAACGACGTCATCGTGTTCTGGCCGAATCCCGAATTTCCGGTGGCGCTGACCGTCGTCCAACTCATCAACACCGCGCTGATGGCGGGCCTCGTTGCCGGCGGCCACTGGCTGCTGAACCACTCCTACGTCGGACGCTACTGGCGCGCCGTCTCGGAGGATCGCGAGGCTGCCGCACTCTGCGGCATCAACCCCGCGACGGTCTACATCGTGGCCTATGGCGCGGCGTCGCTAATTGCTGCCTTCTGCGGAATTCTCGCCGCTTCCTATTACGGCAACATGGATTTCGGTACCGGTTTGACCTTCGGCGTCAAGGTCCTCTTCATTGCCGCGATTGGCGGGCAGACGGCACCGCTGTTGGCGGCGCTCGGAGCAGCCGGTGTCGGCCTTGTCGAGACGCTATGGAGCGCCTACGGGCCGATCCTCTGGCGCGATTTCGCGATCTTCGGATTCCTGGTGATCGTGCTGGTGGTCACGCGCCGGGAAAAGGCAATTCCCTGACGAGGGGCGGATTGGCCCGATCCGTCCCGAGATCGTCTTGAGTTAAGGCTTGCGCGTCCAGCGATCGCGCGCCGCGTCATCGGCGTCTTTGGCGCTGACCCATTCGCCGATGCTGCCATCGACGTGATGTTCCTTTTTCCAGAAGGGAGCCGACGTCTTCAGGAAGTCCATGATGAAGTTCGCCCCATCGAACGCCGCCTGCCGGTGCGGCGAGGCGGCGATCACCAGCACGATGTTCTCGCCGGGCGTGATCTTGCCGAAACGATGGATGGCGGTTGCGGCCTGCAGACCGAAGCGTTCGACCGCCTCGTGGCAGATCCGCTCGATTTCCGCCTCGGCCATGCCAGGATAATGTTCGAGTTCAAGCGCGCTGAGCGCTCCCGCCTCGTCACGGCAAAGCCCGGAGAACGTGACGACCGCGCCGATGTCGCTCCGCTCTCGGCGAAGCGCGGAGACTTCGGCGTCAAGGTCGAAGTCTTCGCGCTGGACGCGCACGATGACGGGGGCGTTCATGGTCTTCAGCCGCCCGTCATCGGCGGGAAGAGGGCGATCTCGCGGGCGCCGGCGATCGGCTCCGCGTGATCGACATGTTCCTGATTGATCGCCGCGCGGATGACGTTCTGGTGTTCGAACGCGGCTTCGTATTCCTCGCCCCGGGTCTTCAGATGCGCGATGAGATCGGCGACGGTGACGACATCCGCCGGCAGGTCCAGCATCTCCTCACCCTTGCCGATACGCTCCCGTACCCAGGAAAAATAGACGAGGTTTACCGTGCTCATTCGTTGACCACATGTTTCAGGCCGGCGCGGAAGTAGTCATAGCCGGTATAGAGCGTGATTGCTGCCGCGATCCACAGGAGCAGAATACCCGCTTCGGTGATATAGGGCACGATCTTGTCGCCAGCGGGACCGGCAAGCAGGAAGGCGATCGCCACCATCTGGATGGTCGTCTTCCATTTGGCGATCCGCGTCACGGGTACGCTGACCTTGAGCGCCGCCAGATACTCGCGCAGACCGGAGACGAGGATTTCGCGGCAGAGAATGATGATGGCCGCCCAGATCGACCAGCCGGCGATCGTCCCGTCCGCGGCGACGAGCAGGAGGATCGATGCGACGAGCAGCTTATCGGCGATCGGATCGAGCATGCGGCCGATATTCGACGTCTGCTTCCATACACGGGCGAGATAGCCGTCGAAGAAGTCGGTGATCGAGGCGGTGATGAACAGGACGAGTGCTACCCAGCGCGCAAAATCCGAGCTGTGAAGCCTGCCCTCGATGAAGAAGCAAAGGACGATCAGCGGTACGATGAGGATACGGAAATAGGTCAGGAGATTGGGGAGGCTATAGGCAATGGGCGTTGGCATGGACTCGGTTTCTCTGGACACGACAATCCCTCACTTCCCGCGATCTAGGGTCATCGGCGCGATCTATTCTCATTCGGTTGGAGCAGGAGAGGCTTGATTTGTCTTTCCCATGCCACCGGGTTTCAGGTGTACAGAATGACTTTGCGACCACAAGGTCAACAGCCATTGTGCAACGACTGTCATATTTGCGGGATTTCGTCTGAACGCAGGCTGAATTGCGCCAGCAGTTGAATACCCTACAGCGACCTGCAGGTCATTTGGAGGCGTCCTCGTGGAAATGTTCGTAGACGAGGCGAGCCACCGTTTCCGAAATGCCGTTAACGGCCATCAGGTCGTTGATGCCGGCGCGCGAGACCGCCTTCGCGGTGCCGAAATGGGTAAGGAGCGCCCGCTTGCGCGTCGGGCCGATCCCGGCGATCTCGTCGAGCGGGTTCTTCACCATCTCCTTCTTCCGCCGCGCCCTGTGTGAGCCGATCGCAAAACGGTGGGCTTCGTCGCGTAGCCGCTGGATGAAGTAGAGCACCGGATCGCGCGGCGGCAGCGTGAAGCTTTCCTTGCCTTCGACGAAGAAGCGCTCGCGCCCGGCGTCGCGATCGACGCCCTTGGCAACGCCGATCGCCGTCACGCAGTCCTCGACATCGAGTTCCTTGAGAATGGCGCGAACGGCCGTCATCTGTCCCTGGCCGCCGTCGATCAGGATGACGTCCGGCCACGTCGGAAACGTGGCCTCTTCGCTGGCTTCGGCCGAACGGTCCGGCTTGCCTTCCTCTTTCAGCAGGCGCGAAAACCGCCGCGTCATGACTTCGCGCATCATGCCGAAGTCGTCGCCGGGCGTGATGTCGGTCGATTTGATGTTGAACTTGCGGTACTGGCCTTTGACGAAGCCTTCGGGGCCGGCCACCACCATGCCGCCGACCGCATTGGTGCCCATGATGTGCGAGTTGTCGTAGATCTCTATCCGTCGCGGCACGCGAGCGAGCTTAAAGGTCTCAGCGAAGCCTTCGAGCAGGCGCGACTGGGAGGCGGTCTCGGCGAGCTTGCGGCCATGAGCCTCGCGGGCGTTCGCGAGCGCGTGCTCGACGAGATCTTTCTTCTCGCCCCGCTGCGGCACGAGGATCGAAACCCTGTAGCCGGATTTCTCGCTGAGCGCCTGGGCGAGCAGTTCCTGCTCCTCGACCGTTTCGCAGAGGAGGATCTGCCGCGGGCACGGCTTGTCATCGTAGAACTGCGCCAGAAACGCGCTGAGCACCTCGCTTGCGGGGAGCGAAGGGTCGGCTTTCGGGAAGTAGGCGCGGTTACCCCAGTTCTGCCCGGTGCGGAAGAAGAACACCTGGATGCAGGAAATGCCGCCTTCGTGGTGGATGGCGAAGACATCCGCTTCCTCGACGCCGGCCGGGTTGATGCCCTGGTGGCTTTGGACATGGCTCAGCGCCGCCAGGCGGTCGCGGTAGAGCGCCGCCCGTTCGAAATCGAGGTTCTCCGAGGCCTCGTGCATCGCGGCGGCAATCGTCTCCTTCACCGCCTGGCTCTTGCCGGACAGAAAGTCCTTTGCCTCGCGGACGAGCTCCGCATAGTCGGCATCGCTGATCTCGCTTGTGCAGGGGGCCGAACAGCGCTTGATCTGGTAGAGCAGGCAGGGACGCGTGCGCGTCTCGAAGACGCTGTCGGTGCAGGTTCTGAGAAGAAAGGCCCGCTGCAGCGAGTTGATGGTGCGCCCGACAGCGCCGGCGGACGCGAAGGGGCCGAAATAGTCGCCTTTGCGGCTGCGGGCGCCGCGATGTTTGTAGAGCGCGGGCGCCCGGGTGTCGCCGGTAACGACGATATAGGGAAAGGACTTGTCGTCGCGCAAAAGCACGTTGAAGCGCGGACGCAGGCGCTTGATGAGGTTGGCTTCGAGCAAGAGCGCCTCGATCTCGGTCCGCGTCGTCACGAATTCCATGTTCGCGGTTTCGCGTACCATGCGCGCGATGCGGTTCGAATGGCCGCGTCCCTGGGCGTAGTTGCTCACCCGCTTCTTCAGGCTGCGAGCCTTGCCGACATAGAGCACGTCGCCGGCTTCGTTCAGCATCCGGTAGACGCCGGGTCCGTTCGGCAGAAGCTTGACAAAAGCCTGGATCAGCTCGGCGCCCCGGAGCCCTTGGGTTTCGGGCTGGCGCTCCGTCCATACGATCGCAGGTGCCGGCTTGCTCTCGGTCACCTCGAGCAGCTCGTCGTCCTCGTCGGTCTCAGTGCCGTCATAAAGGATGCCGCCATCCGTGGGCGTCTGCCCGTTCATTCCACTATCTCCCGAATATCCGGCGTCTCCCAGGCAAGGTGCTGCCCGCCGTCAAGCGCGATCATCTGTCCGGTAACCGACGGCGTGTCGAAAAGGAAGCGGATCGCGCGTCCGAACTCGTCCAGTGCCGGGCCGCGTTTGAGGATCAACGCCTCGACCTGCGCCTCGAAATCGCGCGGGTCCTGCCGTTCGTTCGGCAGCGTCGGTCCCGGTCCGATGCCGTTGACGCGAATGTCGGGGGCAAGCGCCTGGGCCATGGTCTGGGTTGCCGTCCAAAGCGCCGACTTGGACAGCATATAGGAATAAAAGCGCGGATTTGGAGACCAGACGCGCTGATCGATCACATTGACGATGAGCCCGGAAACGTCGTCCGGTCGCTGGCGCGCGAAATCGCGGGCGAGCAGGGAAGGGGCTTTGACATGCAGTGCGAAATGCCGCTCCCACACCGCATCGTCAAATTCCTCCAGACTGTCCTTGTTGAACACCGAGGCATTGTTGACGAGAAGATCGAGCGGGCCGAGCAGCTCGGCCGCTTCTTCGATCAGCCCGGATGCGGCATCGACCTCGGTGAGGTCCGCCCTAAGGGCGACCGCCTCGGCGCCGGCCGCCCTGACCTTTGCGGCAAGCGTCTCGGCCTCCGCGAACGAATCGTTCGCATGAACGGCCACCGCGAACCCGTGTGCCGCCAAATCCTCAACTATTGCCCTACCGATGCGTCGAGCGCCGCCGGTAACAAGCGCCGCCTTGATTGTCCTTTTCAACGTATCTTCCCGTTCCTCGAATCCGCTTTCTGAGTGGAGGAAGATATAGGCAAGAAGCGGTCGGCTGAACCTCTCCCCGAACGATTCATTTCTGAAAAATTAATGTGATCGGCGTAATTTGCATTATTTCGTAATGTTACAGTATATATTTCGTTAATCTTGAGTTATGGTTAATAAAACCCCTGTGTCTGCGGTGCAACATCCAAGTTTGGCCGTGTTCGAGCCACCAAAATTTCACATTTTGGCTCTTGAGATTCCGCATTTCCTGATCAATTTCGAGCCAACCGGGCGGGTTAATCACAGATGTCCGGTGTTTCGTTGAAGAACAACTGCAACGGAACGCTGGTTCGAAAAGGAGAATAGTATGCGTACGCTCACCACCACCCTCATGGCCTCGGCCATGGCTCTCGTTGCCTTCCAGGCCGCCCACGCCGCAGATGCGGTTGACGAAGTCCCGGCCGCCCCGGCTGCCGAATACACCGAACCGGCAGTCAAGAACTGGTCCGGCGCCTATGTCGGCGGCACGGTAAACTGGCACCATGGCGAGGCCGATGCGACCGGCGGCAACACCTCCGCCGGCTTCGGCGGTGGTCTCTATGGCGGCTACAACGTTCAGAACGGCCAGATGGTCTACGGCGGTGAAGCCGACGTCAACTATGCCGGCAACGACTCCCATTCCAGCGGGCGCCGCGTCAAGCAGGGCGTCAACGGCTCGGTCCGCGGCCGCGTCGGCGTCGACCTCAATCCGGTGCTGGTCTACGGCACGGCAGGTGTTGCCCTTGGTAATGCCGAGCTTAAGACGCCCGCAGGTTCCGACGACAAGACCCTCGTCGGCTGGACGGCCGGTGTCGGCGCCGAAACCTTCGTCACCGACAACATCACAGCGCGTGCCGAATACCGTTACACGGACTACGCTTCCAAGGACTTCCGCACCGGCGGCACGACCGTCTCCTCCGGTTACGACGAGCACAGCGTCCGTCTCGGTATGGGCGTCAAGTTCTGATCCGGACAACGGGATCGCAAAAAAAGGCCGGGGCGACCCGGCCTTTTTTCATGGCGTAAGTTTTTTCACGCCTTGAACTTCGAATAGTCGGGAAAATGCTTCTCAAACTTGGCAGGCCACTTCTCGAGCTGCGGCCGCCCGTTCTGCCATTCGCCGGCAAAGCGCAGCTCGATGTAGCGCAGCATGGCTGCCAGCGCGAAGTGGCCGGCATTGAGTTTGCCGCTTGTCTTGGGCAGGTTCGCGTTGAGATAATCGAGCCCCCGCTCCACCTTTTCCCATTGCCGGTCGATCCAGGGCTGATGCACCTTCTCCGGCGGATGGAAGCGTTTCTCGTAGACGATCGCAAGCAGACTGTCGCAAATGCCGTCGCAGAGCGCCTCGAAGATCTCGACCTTGGTGCGCTTTGCCGGGCTCTTCGGGTAGAGTTTGCCCTTCGCTTCGCGGTCGATGAAGTGCATGATCGCCCGGCTGTCGTAGATCGCCTGGCCGTCCGCGGCGATCAGCGTCGGGATCTTGCCGAGCGGGTTGCTCTCGATCAGCTCCGGCGGATTGGCGTTGGTGTCGGTCAGAACACTCTCGGCGGCGAGACCGACGTGATGGGCGGCCATGCGGACCTTGTTCGAATAGGGGGAGGCGGGCGAGTAGAGTATCTTCATCCTGTGTCTTTCCGTTGTCATGGTGCGGCAGGCAGCAAGACCGTGTCTCGCCTGCAGGCTTGGCGATCCACTTCAGGGCAGGCCCGGAAGTTCAGTTCCTTATCGAAGCAGATTCTGATTTCTTCAAGCAGCATGCCTTCGCAGGTAACAGCGATCGTCTCCCGTGTCATTCCGGGATTTTTCGCAGCGAAGGCGGCCTCGATCGCCGATACGGCGAGGTCGCGGCGTCCGCCGGACGCCAATTCGGGAGGGATGGAAACCCTCTCTCGGGCTGCGCGCGTAACTGCGAAATAGTCGCGCTGACTGAGCCCGGAGCAGCTGCCGTGCTTGCGCCACTGATGGCCGATCAGGCCCATCGACGGAATGAGATCGAAATATTGCCGCCCGAGCGATTCGGGCACGCGGTCCGGTTGGCGGGTAGCGCAATATCCCGGATAGCCGTTTTCATTTTGAGGCCAGAGCCCGTGCACGATCAGCCCGTGATCATTGCCGGCTTCGCATTGATCGGATTTCCCCTTCGGGTCATTCGCGCCGCACCAGGTCGGCGACCAGGAGAGGGAAAGGACATAGAAATCGAAACCCGTCCCGACGGGGACGGTTGTTTTGGCCACCGCTGCCGGGCTATCGCCGCTGGAATTCGACGCTGCGTTCCTGCCGTCTTCATTGCTGCAGCCGACGATCGTGAGAAGGACGACGATTGCCGGCGGCAGCTTGTCCGCCACGATCAACGAAGCGAAGCGCAATTCGCGCCGTACACATACCACGGGTCAAGGCCACCGATGCAGAACTCGATACTCCTGCCGACACCGGCGAAGCCCCAGGGTCGCTCGATCAGATACCAGAGCGGGCGCCGCACGCCGTCCGTAGTCACTGCCGTTCCGTAGCAATATTCGCGTTCCACGAGATGCGTGTAGTCGCGTGGCTCGTATCGACTGAGACCCATGTCGCGGATCTCGGCGATCGCGATGTTCGCGTGAAGATAGTTGGCCGCCTTGTAGTCAAAGCGCCGGGTAATGAAGCCGAGCACGGAGGGCTCGCCGCAAACGCCAATATCGTAGGTTGGTTTGACGACGGCAGGCTCGGCAAAGTCAGCGGCCGCGGCGCTGCTGACCGCACCGGCGGCGAGGGAAAGCGAGGTCAGAAGCATTGCGGCAAGCTTGCAAGTCATGGCCATCTCCCTGAATCGTATGGAGAGATTGAGGCTAGCAGGCCTGATCCGTCAAGGCCCTCAGTTGAGAGGTGTCTCACCGCGCAGCCAGAAGGAGCGTGCCGACGCGAAACGATCCTGGGCCAGCCGTCCCTTCAGGAATGGTAGGAGGATATCGAGTTCGCGCTTCAGCGTATAGGGTGGGTTGACGACGATCAGGCCCGATCCTGCGAGCCCCGTGACGTCCCGGTCGCTGCGCACCGAAAGTTCGGCGCAGAGCATTTTCGGGATTTCCAATGCCTTCAGCGCCTCATGAAAATTCTTGATCGGTGCGCCCTTCTTCAGCGGATACCAGAGGCAGTAGATGCCGCCGGCGAAGCGGCGATGAGCCTTCGCTAACCCCTCGACCAGCCGCTCATATTCCCCTTCGACCTCGAAGGGCGGGTCGACGAGAACGAGGCCGCGCTTTTCCTTGGGCGGCAGATGAGCGCCGAGCGCCAGCCAGCCGTCGAGCCGGGTGATTCGGCTCTGGAAATCGCCTTCGAACAGCCGGTGCAGTGTTTCGTAATCCTCGGCATGCAGCTCCATGGCCGATAGCCGGTCCTGCGGACGAAACAGCATGCGGACAAGCTTCGGAGAACCCGGATAGAGCGTAAGTCCTCCGGCCGGATTAAGATCGCGAACGGCCGAGAGATAGGGCGCAAGGATTTCGGCGACAGGTGCGGGAAGCTCGGCCTCGATCAGCCGGCCGATGCCCTCGCGCCACTCGCCGGTCTTCTGCGCTTCCTCGCTCGAAAGATCATAGAGCCCGATCCCAGCATGGGTGTCGAGCACACGGAAGGCCTTATCCTTCTGCTTGAGATAAGTGACGAGCCGTGCCAGCACCGCGTGCTTCAACACGTCGGCAAAGTTGCCCGCGTGGTAGATATGACGATAGTTCATAAGAGCCGCCGATGGCTGCGATCAATTGTTTCGATGGATGGCGAATGGGGCTTTGAGCCTATTTAGGGATGCCATATAGAAAAGCCATGAACGTTGCGAGCCCAATCAAAGCAGAAAAATCGATCGGCCATTCGGTCTGTCCGCATGACTGTCCGTCGGCCTGTGCGCTGGAAGTCGACCTGACAGCGGAGGGCCGGATCGGCCGCGTGCGCGGCGCCGCCGCAAACAGCTACACGGCCGGCGTCATCTGCGCCAAGGTGGCGCGCTATGCCGAGCGCATCTATCATCCCGGAAGGCTGATGGTGCCGCAGCGTCGCGTCGGCGCGAAGGGCGAGGGGAACTGGCAGGAGATTTCCTGGGAGGTGGCGCTCGACGAGATCGCCGACCAGTTCCTCAAGGCCGAGCAGAAGCACGGCTCGGAGGCGGTCTGGCCCTATTTCTATGCGGGCACGATGGGACAGGTGCAGCGCGATTCGATCGAGCGGCTACGTCACGCCAAACGCTATTCCGGCTTCTTCGGCTCGATCTGCACCAACATGGCCTGGACCGGCTTTACCATGGCGACCGGAGCCTTGCGCGGTCCGGATCCGCGCGAAATGGCCAAGGCCGATTGCGTGGTGATTTGGGGTACCAATGCGGTGGCCACCCAGGTCAACGTGATGACGCATGCGGTGAAGGCGCGCAAGGAGCGCGGCGCCAAGATCGTCGTCATCGACATCTACGACAACCCGACCGTCAAGCAGGCCGATATGAGCCTGGTCCTGAAGCCCGGAACCGATGCGGCGCTCGCCTGCGCCGTCATGCACATCGCCTTCCGCGACGGCTATGCCGACCGGGACTACATGGCGAAATTCGCCGACGATCCAGCCGGTCTCGAGGCGCATCTGAAGACCCGCGGTCCGGAGTGGGCTTCCGCCATCACCGGCCTCGCGGTCGAGGAGATCGAAGCCTTCGCCAAGCTCGTTGGCACCACGCCCAGGACCTACTTTCGTCTCGGTTACGGTTTCACCCGGCAGCGCAACGGCTCCGTGGCGATCCACGCCGCCGCTTGCGTTCCGACCGTGCTCGGCTCCTGGAATCATGAGGGCGGCGGCGCCTTCCATTCCAACAACGACATCTTCAAGCTGGACAAGCGTGAGCTCGTCGGCACCGCTTTGCACGATCCCGGCGTGCGCATGCTCGACCAGTCGCAGATCGGCCGCGTCTTGACCGGCGACGCCGAAGCGCTGCGCCATCGCGGCCCGGTGACGGCACTGCTCATCCAGAACACCAATCCGGTCAATGTCGCGCCGGAGCAGCGGCTGGTGAAGCAGGGCTTTCTGCGCGACGATCTCTTTGTCGCCGTGCACGAACAGTTCATGACCGATACCGCGCAGCTTGCGGATATCGTCCTGCCGGCCACCATGTTCCTGGAGCATGACGATCTCTATCGCGGCGGCGGCCATCAGCACATCCTCATCGGCCCGAAGATCGTCGAGCCGCCGCCGACGGTGCGCACCAACCTCTTCGTCATAGAGGAACTGGCAAAACGTCTCGGCATAGCCGACCGTCCAGGCTTCGGCCTGACGGAACGGCAGCATATCGACCGGCTGCTCGCCAATTACGGAATCGGCTATGAGGAGATGAAAGAGCGGAAATGGCTCGATTGCCAACCGGCTTTCGAGGAGGCGCACTTTGTCAATGGCTTCGGCCATCCGGACGGCAAGTTCCGCTTCAAGGCGGATTGGACCGGCACGCCGGCGCCCAACCGGCCGCCGCAGTCGATGGGGCTGCAGGGGCCGCACGGCCGTCTTCCCCAGTTCCCCGATCATGTCGAACTGATCGAGGTGACGGATGAGCGCCATCCGTTCCGTCTGGCGACCTCGCCCGCCCGCTCCTTCCTCAATTCGACCTTCTCCGAAACCCCGTCCTCGATCGAGAAGGAGGGCCGGCCCGAGGTCATGGTCCATGCGGAGGATGCCGCCGAACTCGGCATTGTCGACGGCGATATCGTAAGGCTCGGCAACGAGCGCGGTGAGATCCGCCTGCATGCGAAAATCGGCGGCGGCGCCCGCCGGGGCGTCGTCATCGCCGAAGGGCTTTGGCCGAACGGCGCCCATCTCGACGGCGAAGGGATAAACGTCTTGACCGGAGCCGACGCCGTCGCGCCCTATGGCGGCGCGGCGTTCCACGACAACCGGGTTTGGATAAGCCGGGCGTGACTACGCCCATCCTCGAACAAGGATTACCAATGACGAAATCCGTCGACTCGCGCTGTCGGATCATCGATCGCCGAACGCTCTGGAATGGCTTCATTAATCTTGAGCAGATCACCCTTGAACAACAGATGTCCGACGGCAGCACTGTGCGGCTCGTGCGCGAGGTGCACGACCACGGCCGCGCGGCGACGATCCTGCTCTTCGATCCGGAGCGGCAGGTGGTCGTTCTCGTCCGCCAGCTCCGCATCCCGGTCTTCATGCAGGGGGAGCCTGCGTATCTCATCGAAACGCCGGCCGGCCTTCTCGATGGCGAGGAGCCGGAAGTCGCGATCTGCCGTGAAGCCATGGAGGAGACCGGCTACCGCATCGAAAGCGCCATGCATCTCTTCGACGCCTATATGAGCCCCGGCGCGATAACAGAGCGCACAAGCTTCTTCCTCGGCCGCATCGACATCTCCAAGAAGGTGGCCGCCGGCGGCGGACTTGCCCATGAGGGTGAGGACATCGAAGTGCTGGAAATTCCCTTCGAGGAGGCCGTCGCCATGATCGGTACCGGCGAGATTTGCGACGCCAAGACCATCATGCTCCTGCAATGGGCGATGTTGAACCGTACCGCGCTTGCAGCTTAACCCTTTGAAACGACGTACATTACCGATAATTCACTTTTTGTCAGGGCCGCACTACGCTAAACCGCTCGTGTCTTCTTCAACGGCACGGTCGAACCATGGCGTCCTCTCCCTCTCATGAGATTGAAGCACAAGATCAACTGGTCGAGAGGGGATGGCGGCCGTTCCTGAGGCGCAACCAACGCTATCTTTCCGCCATCGGCACGCTGGTCGTGATCGCGCTCTTCGGAGCCGCGATCTTTCATCTGACGGCAGAGGTGCAATATGAGGACGTCGTCTCGGCACTGGCCGGTACGAGCTGGCGTTCGGTGGCTGCGGCCATCCTGTTCACCGGCCTGAGTTTCCTGGCGCTCACTTTCTACGACGTCGGCGCTCTCGACTATATCCGGCGCAAGCTCCCCTATGCCGACGTCGCGCTGACGGCCGCCTGCGCCTATGCGGTCGGCAACACCGCCGGCTTCGGCCCGTTGAGCGGCGGCGCGATCCGATATCGATCCTATTCACGGCTCGGCCTCGAACCTGACGACATTGGCCGCGTCATCGCCTTCGTGACGCTCGCCTTCGGGCTGGGCCTCGCGGCCGTCACGTGTCTGAGCCTGCTTGCCGTCGGTGAGTACGTCGCGCCGCTCACCGGCCTCGATGCGTTCTGGCTGCGCATAATAGCCGCCGTCGTGCTCGCCGGCTTGCTCGCGGTCCTGACAGCCGGGCGCAGCGGCCATGCGTTCAGCATCGGGCGCTTCACCCTGCGCCTGCCGGATTCCAGGACATCGTCGCGCCAGTTCCTGGTGACGGCGCTCGATCTTGCCTCATCCGCGACTGTTCTTTATGTCCTCCTGCCGAGCGGAACGATCGGCTGGCCGGCTTTTCTTGCAATCTATTCGATTGCCGTCGGGCTCGGCGTGCTCAGCCACGTGCCTGCGGGGCTTGGTGTCTTCGAGACTGTGATCGTCGCGACCCTTGGGCATGCGGCCGATGTCGACGCGATCCTCGGCGCCCTCGTCCTCTACCGTCTGATCTATCACGTCCTGCCGCTCCTGGTCGCGCTCGTTGTGATCGTCGGGATCGAGCTGCGCCAGCTCGCCGGCCATCCGGCCGCGTCCAGCCTGCGCCGTGCCGGCGGCCGCATGACGCCGCTTCTGCTTGCCACGCTCGCACTGGTGCTTTCTCTCATGCTGGTGCTGTCGAGCGTGACGCCAACGCCGGACGAGAACCTGGCCTTCCTCGCGAACTATGTCTCTCTTCCGATCGTGGAAGGAGCGCATTTCCTCGCGAGCCTGCTCGGGCTGGCGCTCTTCATCGTGGCGCGAGGGCTGGCGCTGCGGCTTGATGGCGCCTGGTGGGCGGCGATCTTGATCGCGCTCGTGGCGCTCCTGCTTTCATTGGTGAAGGCGGTGGCGCTCGGAGAGGCCGGCATGCTCGCCTTCTTCCTTGTCGGACTGCTCGCGAGCCGCCGTCTCTTCGTTCGTCCGGCCTCGCTCTTCGGCCAAGCGTTGACGCTGCCCTGGCTTACTGCCCTCGGCGTCATCTGCCTCGGTGCCTTCGTCGTCCTGCTCTTCGTTTATCGCAACGTCGAATACAGCCACGAACTCTGGTGGCAGTTCGAATTCTCGGCGGAGGCTCCGCGTGGTCTTCGCGCGCTGCTAGGGGTGACGATCGGCGCGAGCGCGGTGGCGATCTGGAGTCTCATGCGTCCGGCCGCGACTGCGATCGCGCCTGCCTCCAACGAGGATATGGAGCGGGCGATCGCCATCCTTGAGGCCCAGGACGTGTCCGACGCCAATCTCGTGCGCATGGGTGACAAGAGCATCATGTTCTCTGCCGACGGCCGCGCCTTCATCATGTACGGCCGCTGGGGGCGCTCCTGGGTCGCGCTTTTCGATCCTGTCGGTCCGGTGGAAGCCTGGCCGGACCTCATCTGGCAGTTCATCGAGACGGCACGATCCAATGGCTGCCGGGCCGTCTTCTATCAGGTTTCGCCGCGCGGGCTTGCCTATTACGCCGATGCGGGCTTGAGGGCTTTCCGCCTCGGTGAGCTTGCAGAGGTTGATCTCACGCGCTTCGAGATGAAGGGCGGCAAATGGGCGACCCTGCGCCACCAGGTGAGCCGCGGCCAGCGCGATGGTCTGGAGTTCTCGGTGGTGGAGCCCGCGGACGTGCCGGCCATCCTCCCGGAACTCGCTGCCATTTCCGATGCCTGGCTTGCGCATCACAATGCTCGGGAGAAGGGCTTTTCGCTCGGCGCCTTCGATCCGCAATATCTCGTGACGCAGCCGGTCGCGATCCTTAAGTGCCAGGGGCGCATCGTCGCCTTCGCCAACATCCTCCTCACGGGCACGAGGGAGGAGGGGTCGGTCGACCTCATGCGCTTTTCGCCGGAAGCGCCGAAGGGGTCGATGGACTTCCTGTTCGCGCAGCTCATGGAATACCTGAAGGCGCAAGGCTACCGGCGTTTCAATCTTGGCATGGCGCCGCTTTCCGGCATGTCCTCCCGCAGCACGGCGCCGGTCTGGGACCGCGCCGGCCGGACTTTCTACGAGCACGGCGAGCGTTTCTACAACTTCAAAGGTCTGCGCGCCTTCAAGTCGAAGTTCCACCCGCACTGGCAGCCGCGCTATCTGGCGGCGAGCGGCGGTCTCAATCCCATCCTCGCGCTCATGGACGCGACGTTCCTGATCGGCGGCGGCATCAAGGGAGTGATCAAGAAATGACCCGCATGGCGAGAATCTGGAAAGGCGCTGCCCTGGCGGCGCTGATTGCCGCGGCGGCGAGCCTCCCCTCAGCGGCCGAAGAGGCGAGATTCGACACCGGCATGATCCCATCGCCGCATATATTGTTCCCGAAGCAAGACGCATCCGGGCTCGTCGTGCTGCTTTCCGGCGCGGACGGCTGGACCGAAAAGGAAAATGCCGTAGCGCGCTCGCTTTCCGGCGAGAATGCACTCGTCGTCGGCATCGACCTCAAGGCCTATCTGGCAGCGCTCGCCAAGGACGACGGAGATTGCATCTACACCGTCTCGGATATCGAATCCTTGAGCCAGCAGGTTCAACGTGCCGCCGGCAGCGGTGCCTATCGGCCGCCGGTCGTCGCCGGGGTCGGCGCCGGCGGCGCCATGGCGCTGGCGATCGCCGCCCAATCTCCCGCCGCGACGATCGGTAAGACCTTCGCGGTCGACCCTGAAGAGGGCATTCCCTTGAGCAAGCAACTCTGCACTCCGGCCGAGAAGGTGGCGAAGGGTGACCGCATGGTCTATGGCTTGACCGACGGACCCTTGCCGGATCCGGTCAGCGTCACGTTCACACCCTCGGCGTCCGCCGAGAGGCGCCAACATGTTGCCGCGCTCGTTGCGAAGCACCCGGACATCGAAACCGCGAACACAGAGGACGACGCCTATGCCGCCCTGTCCGGCGCACTCTCGGAATATCTGAAGGAGGGCGACGAAGCAGACAACCCGTTCGGTCTGCCGCTCACCGTCCTCGACGCGAAACCGTCACGCGACACCATGGCGGTGATCTATTCCGGCGATGGTGGGTGGCGCGATATCGACAGGGAGGTCGGCAATGCCCTGCAGCAGCAAGGTGTGCCGGTGGTCGGGGTGGATTCGCTCCGCTATTTCTGGTCGCAGCGCCAGCCGCAGGCGACCGCCGACGATCTCACCCGGATCATCAGCTACTATCGAAAGCGCTGGAATGTCCGCAACGTGCTGCTGATCGGATATTCCTTCGGCGCCGATATCCTGCCGCGCACCTACAATCTGCTTCCACCCGCGACCCGCGCCGGCGTGCGCCAGGTGACGCTCATGGCGCTGTCGCATCAGGCCGACTACAAGATATCCGTCCTCGGCTGGCTCGGCGCCGAAGGCGAGGGGAGTGCGGGCGACCCGGTGGACGATGTGAAGGCGATCGACCCGTCTCTCGTGCAGTGCATCTACGGCACGGAAGAAGAGGACGACGCCTGTCCGGACCTGAAGCCATCCGGCGTCGATGTGGTTGCGATCGACGGCGGCCACCATTTCGACGGCGACTATCCGGCCTTGACCCGCCGGGTCCTCGACGCGCTCGATCGGCGGCTCGCAACGGCGAAGTGATCCGCCTAGGTCAGAAGCAAGGGCTGTAGTTATGAGGGGGCGGCTACGTCTGTACCGTAGCTATCGGGCGGCGGGCGATATCAGCGTGCTCGATGCTTCGCCGACGGCCTCGCTTATCGCGCGTCCCGCTTCCATCCGCACCTTGCCCTCCGCAACAAGCTGCAGCGCCAGCGGATAGGTCCTATGCTCGACCGTGAGGACGCGCGCGGCAAGCGTTTCCGGCGTATCGCCCGGAATAATCGGAACGGCGGCCTGCGCGACGATCGGGCCGTCGTCCATGCCTTCGGTCACGAAATGCACCGTGCAACCCGCAATCTTCATGCCGGCGTCGATCGCGCGCTGGTGCGTGTGAAGCCCGGGGAAGAGCGGCAGCAGCGACGGGTGGATGTTGAGGATCCGTCCTTCGTAGCGCTGAATGAAGACCGCGGAAAGAAGCCGCATATAGCCGGCAAGGCAAAGGAAATCCGGCCGGAGCCGGTCAAGCTCGGCAAGGATCGCCGCTTCATGCGCTTCCTTGCTGGGGAAGTCCTTGCGCACGAAGGAGAAGGTAGAAATGCCGAGTGCTGCAGCCTTTTCGAGGCCGCCCGCATCCGCCTTGTCGGCGATGACGGCAATGATCTCGGCCGGAAAATCCGGCGCCGCGGCAGCCTTCGCTAGCGAGAGCATGTTGGAACCGCCGCCGGAGATGAAGACGACAATCCTTTTCTTTCTATCCTCGGTCACGCTCATATGGCGAGGTTGCCCTTGTAGATCGTGCCGGCCGCGCCCTCGGCGCGGGCAACCATGCGGCCGAGCGTGAAGACCGTTTCGCCTTCGCCGGCAAGCACCTGAGCGACCCTGTTCGCTTCCGCCGCGGGAACGACGGCGATCATGCCCACACCGCAATTGAAGGTGCGCAGCATCTCGTTGGCGGCAACGCCGCCGGTCTTGGCCAGCCAGGAGAAAACGGCCGGCGGCTTGATGGCGTCGAGGTCGATCTCGGCGGCGAGGTGCTTCGGCAGCACCCGCGGAATATTCTCGGGGAAGCCGCCGCCGGTGATGTGCGCCAGTGCCTTGATCGCGCCGGTCTCGCGGATCGCCTTCAGGAGCGGCTTTACATAGATGCGGGTCGGCGTCATCAGGAGATCCGCCAGCGTCCCTTCGCCAAAGGGGGCAGGCGCATCCCAGGCAAGGCCCGACAGCGAAACGATCTTGCGCACCAGCGAATAGCCGTTCGAATGCACTCCGGAGGAAGCGAGGCCGAGGATGACGTCGCCTTCGGCAATGTCGCCCGCCGGCAGAAGCTGTCCGCGCTCGGCCGCGCCGACGGCGAAGCCGGCGAGGTCGTAATCGCCGCCGGAATACATGCCCGGCATCTCGGCCGTTTCGCCGCCGATGAGTGCGCAGCCCGCCTCGCGGCAGCCGGCGGCGATGCCTGCGACGATCGCCGCGCCCTGGTCGGGATCGAGCTTGCCGGTCGCGAAATAGTCGAGGAAGAACAAGGGTTCGGCGCCCTGCACGACGAGATCGTTGACGCACATGGCGACGAGGTCGACGCCGACGGTATCGTGCTTGTTGGCATCGATCGCGATCTTGAGCTTGGTGCCGACACCGTCATTCGCGGCAACCAGGACCGGATCGGAGAAACCCGCTGCCTTGAGATCGAAAAGGCCGCCGAAACCGCCGATCTCGCCGTCAGCGCCGGGACGCCGGGTCGAGCGTACGTGCGGCTTGATCTTCTCCACCATCAGGTTGCCGGCATCGATATCCACGCCTGCATCGCTATAGGTGAGGCCGTTCTTTCCCGACTGGCTCATGCTCGTTCTCCAAGGGCTCGTCGCGTATTGCGGATGCGATTGGCACGAGAGCCCGAGGAGTGCAAGCGGAGAGGCCGGCATTGCGGTCTTTTTTCACGTTTTTGCCCTTGTCCCTCTGGCGCCGAGCACCAAGACAGCGGATTGAGGGCTGTCGGGCTTGACCTCCGCGCACGCCGCACCCTATCTCGTCCGACGAAGGGACACGCGGCACGGTGTGTCGGACGCGCGACGGGGAACGTCATGGGCAATCGGGTCAGCGGTTTGGGACTTCAGCGCCAGCTTTTCTTCTGGCTTCTGGTGCTCGCCGGCTTCATCGTCTTCCTGACGATCTTCAGTTCCATCCTGCTGCCATTTCTCGCCGGCATGGCGCTCGCCTATTTCCTCGACCCGGTGGCCGACCGGCTGCAACGGCTGGGCCTCAGCCGCCTGATGGCGACGATCGTCATTCTGGTCGCCTTCGTCGTCATTTTCGCATTGTCACTGATGATCATCATACCGCTGATCTTCACGCAGGCCGCCGATTTCATCCAGAAGATGCCCGGCTATGTCGCCCGGCTCCAAGCCTTTATCACTGACACCACCCAGTCGACCATCGTGCCCGATTGGCTCGAGGGTCAGATGGCCGCGATCAAAGAGAATTCGGCCAAGCTTCTGGAGCAGGGCGCACTCTTCCTCGGCACCTTGTTCCAGCAGCTTTGGAACTCCGGCATGGCGCTGCTCGACATTCTGTCGCTCTTCATCATTACGCCGGTCGTCGCCTTCTATCTGTTGCTCGACTGGGATCACATGGTCGAGAAAGTAGATAGTTGGATTCCGCGCGACCACGTGGAGGTCGTGCGTCAGATCGCCCGCGACATGAACGTGACGATCGCCGGCTTCGTTCGCGGCCAGGGATCGCTCTGCGTTATCCTCGGCGTCTACTACGCCGTCGGCCTGTCCCTGGTCGGTCTGAATTTCGGGCTGCTGATCGGCTTTTTTGCCGGCATGATCAGCTTCATCCCCTATGTCGGTTCGCTGGTCGGCCTTGTCCTTGCCGTGGGCGTCGCGCTCGTCCAGTTCTGGCCGGACTACATATGGATCGCGCTCGTCCTCGTCGTTTTCTTCACCGGTCAGTTTCTCGAGGGCAACATTCTCCAGCCGAAGCTGGTCGGCAAGAGCGTCGGCCTCCATCCCGTCTGGCTGATGTTCGCACTGCTCGCTTTCGGCGCGCTCTTCGGCTTCGTCGGCCTTCTCGTCGCGGTGCCGGCGGCGGCGGCGATCGGCGTCCTTGTTCGCTTCGGCATACAGCGGTACCTTGATAGCGATCTCTATCACGGGCATAGGACGGCGGCGAACCAGCAGGAAGGCAACGACCCCCGCTGAATGCCATCGTCCAGAGCAAAGCATGACAAGACCCCCTCACGAACAATTGCCGCTCGTCTTCGGCCATGATCCGGCTACGGGTCGGGAGGATTTGCTCGTTTCCGACCGGCTGAGCGCGGCCATCGCCATCGTCGATCACTGGCCGGATTGGCCGTCCCCCGTCGTCATCATCGCCGGACCGGTAGGTTCCGGCAAATCGCATCTCGCGAGCATCTGGCGCGAGAAAGCGGGAGCCGAGGCGATCCATCCCGTCGCCGGATCGAATGCCGCCGACATCGCCGCGTTAAGGCCGGTTCTCTTCGAGGATGCCGATCGTGAGGGCTTCGATGACACGACGCTCTTCCATGTCATCAACAGCGTGCGCCAGAACGGCACGGCATTGCTGATGACGTCGCGGCTGTGGCCGATGTCCTGGCCGGTGACCCTTCCCGACCTGCGTTCCCGGCTGAAGGCCGCCACCGTCGTCGAGATCGGCGAGCCCGACGACGAGTTGCTGACGCAGGTACTGATCAAGCTCTTCGCCGACCGCCAGCTTCTCGTCGACGAACGCCTCGTCGGCTATATCGTCGCGCGTATGGAGCGCTCCTTGGAGGCGGCCCAGACGATCGTCGAGCGGCTCGATCATATGGCGCTCGCCCGCGGCACGCGGCTGACGCGCGCGCTCGCCGCAGAAGTCTTGGAGGAGCTGGCAAATGCCGGCCGGCCGGATTGACTGTCACAGTTCCGTCGTCAAAGTGGGATAGCGCGTTCATTCGGAGTAATGGGGTTTTGAAGGGCATGGACAAGGCGACGTCTGCAATCACCGAACACGAGGCGCCCGTTGAGCAAAAACGTGAAGCGCCCGTGGAGCAGTTGGATCTCCTGACGGCCCCCGAGCGTTTCATCAACCGCGAATTCTCCTGGCTTCAGTTCAATCGCCGCGTCCTCGAAGAGACGTTGAACACCGCTCATCCGCTCCTGGAGCGCGTCCGCTTCCTCTCGATCTCGGCCGCCAACCTCGATGAATTCTTCATGGTTCGCGTCGCGGGTCTCGAGGGGCAGGTGCGTTCGGGACTTTCGCTGCGCAGCCCCGATGGCAAGACGCCGGCCGAAACGCTCGATGAAATCCTGCAGGAGGTCGACAATCTCCAGATGGAGCAGCAGGCGTCGCTTGCCGTCCTTCAGCAATATCTTGCCAAGGAAGACATTCTCATCGTCCGCCCGGCATCTCTGTCGGCGCAGGACAGGAGCTGGCTCGCCAACGAATTCGACCAGTCGATCTTCCCGGTCCTGACGCCGCTGTCGATCGACCCGGCGCATCCGTTCCCGTTCATCCCCAACCTCGGTTTCTCGATCGGGCTGCAACTCGTCAGCAAGACCGGCCGCGAGCCGATGACGGCGCTCCTGCGCCTGCCGGTGGCGCTCGACCGCTTCATTCGCCTGCCGGACGTCAAGAACGTCATTCGCTACATCACGCTCGAAGACGTTGTCGGCCAATTCATAGACCGGCTCTTCCCCGGCTATGAGGTGCAGGGCTCGGGCACGTTCCGTATCATTCGCGACAGCGATATCGAAGTCGAGGAAGAGGCGGAAGACCTCGTCCGTCTGTTCGAGACGGCGCTCAAGCGCCGCCGTCGAGGGTCGGTGATCCGGATCGAAACGGATTCCGAGATGCCCGCCTCGCTGCGCCAGTTCGTGGTGCACGAGCTCGGCGTTCCGGAAAATCGTGTCGCCGTTTTGCCCGGCTTGCTCGCGCTCAACACGCTCTCGGAAATCACCAAAGCGCCGCGGGATGACCTGCGTTTCGAGCCTTACAATCCGCGCTTCCCCGAGCGCGTACGCGAGCATGGCGGCGATTGCCTTGCCGCCATCCGTGAGAAGGACATGGTGGTCCACCATCCCTATGAATCCTTCGATGTCGTCGTACAGTTTCTGTTGCAGGCGGCGCGCGACCCGGACGTGCTGGCAATCAAGCAGACGCTCTATCGAACCTCGAACGACAGCCCGATCGTGCGCGCTCTGATCGATGCCGCCGAGGCCGGCAAGTCGGTGACGGCGCTCGTAGAATTGAAGGCTCGATTCGACGAGGAAGCCAACATCCGTTGGGCGCGCGACCTCGAGCGCGCCGGCGTCCAGGTCGTCTTCGGCTTCATAGAATTGAAGACCCACGCCAAGATGTCGATGGTCGTCCGCCGCGAGGAGGGCAAGCTCAGAACCTATTGCCACCTCGGAACCGGCAACTATCACCCGGTCACGGCGAAAATCTACACCGACCTGTCGTTCTTCACCTGCAACCCGGTGATCGCCCACGATATGGCGAATATCTTCAACTTCATCACCGGCTACGGCGAGCCGGAGGCCGGCATGAAGCTGGCGGTCTCGCCCCATACGCTGCGCCCGCGCATCCTGAAGCACGTCGATGAAGAGATCGCGCATGCGGAGGCGGGCCGGCCGGCGGCGATCTGGATGAAGATGAATTCGCTCGTCGATCCGGACATCATCGATGCGCTCTACAGGGCCAGTCGCGCGGGCGTCGAGATCGATCTCGTCGTGCGCGGTATCTGCTGCCTGCGTCCGCAGGTGCCCGGTCTCTCCGACAATATCCGGGTCAAATCCATCGTCGGCCGCTTCCTCGAGCATTCGCGCATATTCTGCTTCGGCAACGGGCACGGTCTTCCTTCGGAAAATGCTCTTGTCTATATAGGCTCGGCGGATATGATGCCGCGCAATCTGGACAGGCGGGTCGAGACGCTCGTGCCGCTCATCAACCGCACTGTGCACGAACAGGTTCTTTCGCAGATCATGCTGGGCAATCTCATCGACAACCAGCAGAGCTACGAGATTCTTCCGGACGGCACCTCGCGTCGGATGGAGGTGGGCAAGGACGCCGAGCCGTTCAACGCGCAGCATTATTTCATGACCAACCCGAGCCTTTCGGGTCGGGGTGAAGCTCTGAAGTCCAGCGCACCGAAGCTGATTGCCGGCTGGAAAAGCGGTTGGCGCAAGTAAACTGGAATTGCATGGCCGAATCTGAAGCGCAGGGGCGTTTGCCCGGTATCCGCCCGGTTTCCGTTGTGGATATCGGGTCTAACTCCATTCGCCTCGTTGTCTATGAGGGGCTGAGCCGTTCGCCGGCGATGCTTTTCAACGAGAAAGTGATGTGCGGTCTCGGCAAGGGCATCGACGCGACGGGCCGCATGGAGGACGAGAGCGTCCAACGGGCGCTGAAGGCGCTGCAGCGCTTTCGGGCGCTCTCCGACCAGGCGCGCTCGTCAAAGATGTATGTGCTGGCAACGGCCGCCGCACGCGAAGCGACAAACGGCGCAGCCTTCATTGAAAAGGCGGAAGCCATCCTCGGACAAAAGGTACGGATCCTGAGCGGCGAGGAGGAAGCCTATTACTCCGCGATGGGTATCGTCAGCGGCTATCACGATCCGGATGGTGTCGTTGGCGACCTCGGCGGCGGTTCGCTGGAGCTCGTAGAGGTCGAAGGAAGGCGCATCGGCAACGGTATAACGCTGCCGCTCGGGGGTATCCGACTCTTCGAACACAGCAACGGCTCCCTGAGCAGGGCACGAACCTGGACACGGAAGTTCATGAGGAGCGCCGAGGTCCTGACGAAGGGAACCGGACGGACCTTCTATGCCGTTGGCGGAACGTGGCGATCCATCGCCAAGCTCCACATGGAGATGCTCAATTATCCGCTGCATATGATGCAGGGCTACGAGATCTCCTTTGACGAAGCGATGGCGATCCTGACCGAAGTGATCGAACCGAAGAACCTCAAGCCGTCCGCCTACGCGACGATTTCCAAGAGCCGCCGAAGCCTCTTGCCTTTCGGTGCGGTGACGATGCAAGAGGCGATCTCTATCATGAAGCCGGGGCGCATCTCTTTCTCCGCGCTCGGCGTTCGCGAAGGCTACCTGTATTCGCTGCTTTCCGATGAGGAGCGTCTGCAGGACCCGTTGCTGGCGGCCGCCGACGAGATCGCCATACTGCGCGCCCGCTCCCCGGAACACGCCCGCGAGCTTGCGGAATGGACCGGCCGTATGGTGCCTTATTTCGGCATCGAGGAAACCGAGGAGGAGAGCCGCTACCGTCAGGCTGCCTGTCTCTTGGCCGACATCAGCTGGCGCGCGCATCCGGACTATCGCGGCCTGCAGGCCCTCAACATCATCGCCCACTCGGCCTTCACCGGCATCACCCATGCCGGTCGGGCCTATATCGCACTAGCGAATTACTACCGTCTTGAGGGCCTCAACGACGATGGCGCCACAAGTCCGCTGGCCGGCATCACGACGCCGCGCCTGCTCGAATTGGCGAAGCTTCTGGGTGGCCTGCTGCGCGTCGCTTATCTCTTCTCGGCATCCATGCCGGGCGTGGCGCGTCATCTGACATTGCGGCCATCGCAACAGCCGGATATCGATCTCGAATTCGTGGTTCCGGCAGCCTATGCCGATTTCGCGGGCGAACGCCTGGACGGTCGTCTCCAGCAGCTCGCCAAGCTGACCGGGAAGAGACTCGCCTTCCGCTTCGAGCGCTGAGGGATCTGCCCAAGCGGGAAGAGGCCGCGCGGGTATTCCGCGCGGCCTCTTCCATCGTTATTCGGCCTTCAGGAATTCGCCGACCTCGAGCAGCACGAATTCGTTGTCGTCCGCCTTGTCGAGAGAGCGTCCGGCGGAGAAGGGCAGGTTGTTGTCGTTGCCGACGACGATGTGCGTTTCGTCCACGCGGTCGACATTCTCGATCGTGACGAAGGGCATATCATAGTAGCCCTCGCCGCCACCCTGGCGCTTCCGGTTGTCCGGATCGGCAATCTTCAAGAGATCGATGTAGCCGATCTTGCGCACCGCCTTGCCGACGTTTTCCTCGCTCATCTCGATCTTGTAGATGCGCTTCAGCTTGGATCCGACCGCAAAGCAATCCGGCTTCGGATCCTTGGGATCCGCACAGGCCTTGTCGAGGGTGCCGGCACCATTGTCGCGCTCGATCACCAGCGCGGTTTTTTCGTCGAGCATGTTGAAGTCGCCGATCGCCTCGCCGCCTTCCGCGAGCGGATAGAGCCAGCTACGTCCGGTCCATGCCTTGCTGGCGACGTCGAGTTCAATGATGCGCAGGGCCGGGCGGCCATCGGCCTGCTCCACTGTCTCGTTGTCCGTCCAGATCGGTCCTTCGAGCAGGCCGTAGAGCTTCGTGCCGTCCTTGGACAGCGCCAGCCCTTCATAACCGCCGGATCGTTTCAAATTGAAGACCGGCATCTTCTTGGAGGGGTCCGCCTGCAGCGTCAGTGTCGGATTGTCAGGCGAGAGCACCGGCGTGCCGTCGACCGTCGTCGGAACGACGTCGGTGAGCTTGCCGGTGGTGTCGAACTTCAGGAGATAGGGGCCGAACTCCTCACCAAACCAGAAGCCGTCGGCGACAGGCTGGATCGACTCGACGTCGAAGTCGCCGCCGGTGAGATAGCGTGTGGCCGAACCTTCCATGACGATCGGGAAGGGCGCCTTGCGCTCCGGGTCGGACAGGAAGACGGTTTTAAGCAATTCGACCTTGCCGGCGTCCCAGTCGATCTTGAGGTGATGCAGCATCAGCATGGCATCGGTCGAGTTGAGCTTGTTGCCGAAGCCGTTATCCGACAGGCTCCAGAAGGTTCCGTCCCCCATCGCCTTGATGCCGGAGAAGCCCTGCATCGGCTGACCGTTGAAGGGGAGCGACAGGCGCGTCGGCCGAACGCCGTCCTTGCCCGGCACGCTGCCGAGCTTGGTCGCGCGCTTGCGGTCGGCTGTGGAGAACTTGCCCGAGGTCTTCAGATAGTCCGCGGCATCGGCCGGAGCAGCGATGATCGTGTTGGCCGCAAGGATCGCGTGCGCCTTCAGCGTTGCCGGGAAGGCCTTCTCCTCGGCAAGTGCCGCGCTCGACATCAAAAGCGTCAGCGCCACGGTGGCAAAAAAGGATCTCGTCATGTAGTTCACCCAAGTTTGGAGGAAAGAACGATCCCCGATAGGCGGCTTTGATGACGGTTGCTTGATGCTTGTTTTACAGCCCGGTGAAGCTTTGATGACAGCGGGAGCCTACCCGATCCGGCTTATGCACGAACGTTCAAGATCGTAGCGGCCGGCTTGGCTAACCTCGCTTTCGGATACCAAAAGCGGGCTTCCCATCATGTTTGACACGAAATTTGCAATTGTCCTGCGCGATGATCTCGCAGTGTGGCAGAAACTGAACGTCGCCGCCTTCCTGGCGACGGGCATTGCCGGACAGAAACCGGAGATCATTGGCGAGCCATATCGCGACGCCGCGGGCAATGTCTACAACGCGCTCAGCATTCAGCCGATCGTCGTGCTTTCGACGGACGGTTCGACACTCAGTAACATCCAGCGGCGCGCCCTCGAAAGAAAGGTCCAGACGTCGATTTACGTCGATCAGATGTTCTCGACCGGCCATGACCACGCGAACCGCGAGGTCTTCGAGCAATTCGGGCCGGATGACGCCGCCGTTGCCGGCATCGCGATCCATGCGGAAAGGAAAATCGTCGACAAGATCACGAAGGGAGCGAAGCTACACGGCTAACGGAATTTGGCGTTTGTTTCAGCAGGCCGCCGGCGCATAGCGACAATACCCCGAGCTTCTGGCCTCGACCTTTGAGCTCGTGTTCGCCGAGATCTTCGCTTGTCACGAAGGCGGGCAGGCGCGTACGCCGTGCCAAGTCGGCCGAGATCAGGACCTGCCGATCGAGCGTTCGGCAGAGACCTTCGAGGCGCGACGTCGTATTCACCGTGTCACCGAAATAGGTGATCTTGTGCCTGTCGACCCCGATCTCGGCAGCAACGATGGTTCCGCCGTGGAGCGCAGCCCGCAGGCGCGGGATTTCCCCGTAATCCTTGCTCCAGCGGTGGCCGTCCGTTTCGACCTGGTCGAGGATGTCGAAAACGCAGCGAATACAGGCTGCATCCGCAACCGCGCGGTCGAAAGACCAACTGATGACGGCCGCGTCGCCGATATAGTCGTCGATCGACCCGCCGTAGCGCATGACCGGATCGGCCAGCATCGCGAACAGCCTTCCGAGATACTCCTGCATCTTGAGGTCGCCAAAGCGCTCGGCGAGAGACGTGGAGCCGGCGAGATCGATAAAGAGGAACACGCGCTCCTCCTGCACCGGCTTGCGGTAGCGCCCGGTCAGAAGGCTGAGGAAGACGTCGCGGCCGAGCAGTTCGCGCACCCTGAGGACGAAGACGATCGGACCGGAGGTCGCAAGCGCGTATAGAAGCACGTTGAGTGACGGCAGCATCGCATCGGCCCTGCTTTCGCGCAGGAGACCGGTAAGGTGCAACAGGAGCCCGGCGGCCGCGTAGCCGATATTGCCGAAGGTGAGGTAGACGGCCAGGGACGCGAGAAGAAAGGCCGGCGTCGGCAGGCCGTGTATCCTCCGGTAGAGACGTCGGAAGATAATGTGCCGTTCAAAGGCGAGAATCGGCATGCACATGAAGAGCGCATAGGTCGCGCCGATCAGACCGCCATCGCCGTAGACCACCCACGCATAGGCGACGCCGCTGCCGGCGACCGCCAGCAGCAACAGAATGACGTCGAGCGTGGAAAATCTCCAGCGCATGTGTGGAAGCCTCGAAACCGGAAAGCATGCAGGACGATCGCGGATCGGACGGCGGTCCGCGATATGTTCAGATAGCTGATTCTGAGCCTTCGACGTAATCAGCCTTTCGATTCGTCCTGGCTAGAGATCGATTCAGGCGGAAAGTTGTCCAAAGAAGCGCGGCTTCAACCGGGGATTTCGATCGCCTCGACCTTCTTGCCGACGAAGCGCAGCGCCACCTCTCCGTTGATGAGCTTCAGCGCCGTCTCGCCGAAAAGTTCGCGGCGCCAGCCCTTGAGGGCGGCGACATCGGCCTTCTCGCCTTCGGCGGCGATTCGGTCGAGATCGTCGCTGCTGGCGATGATCTTGGCCGCGACGCCTTCCTTTTCGGAAATGAGCTTCAACAGGACCTTCAGCAATTCCCCCGCCGCCGCAGCACCCTCCGGCGTATGATTCTGGCGCGGCAGACGCGGCAGTTCGGCTTTCGGTATAGACAGAGCCTCGCCGACGGCCTCGACCACCGCGGCGCCCGCGCCGGAGCGCTCCCAGCCCTTGGGGATGGTTCTGAGGCGCCCGAGAGCTTCGGCGTCTTTCGGCTGCTGCTGGGCGATTTCGTAGATCGCATCGTCCTTGAGAATCCGGCCGCGGGGCACATTGCGCGTGCGCGCCTCCCGCTCGCGCCAGGCAGCCACCTTCTGCAGCACCGCAAGCTCGATAGGCTTTCTCACGCGCATTTTCAGCCGCTGCCAGGCATTGTCGGGATGCAGGTCGTAGGTCTCCCGGCTTTCAAGGATCGCCATTTCCTCGGCAAGCCAGGAGGAGCGCCCCTCGCGTTCCAGTTCCTTGGTCAGGTACTGGTAGATGTCCCTTAGATGCGTCACGTCGGCGAGCGCATAGTCGAGCTGCTTGTCCGTCAGCGGCCGACGGCTCCAGTCGGTGAAGCGCGACGACTTGTCGATCTGCTCGTTCTTGATGCGGTTGACGAGCTGGTCATAGGAAACGCTGTCGCCGAAGCCGCAGACCATCGCCGCCACCTGCGTGTCGAAGAGGGGATGCGGAATGAGATCACCGAGATGATGGATGATCTCGATGTCCTGGCGGGCGGCATGAAACACCTTGAGGACATTCGGATCGGCCATGAGGGCGAAGAATGGCGCAAGATCGATCCCCGGCGCCATTGGGTCCACGATGACGGCCATGTCGGGGCTCGCCATCTGGATCAGGCAGAGTTCCGGCCAGAACGTGGTTTCACGCAGGAATTCTGTGTCGATCGTAATATAGCTTGAGCGGGCCAGCTTTTCGCAGGTGGCCTCCAGATCTGCTGTCGTTTGAATCATCGGGTTTTAAATCACTGTGGCAAAAATGCGGCTTGAGCCTTCCCGTGTATCGTCTCGCAGCATCTGTCACAATCGAAATTGTCAGACAATTCTGAAATAAGCAGTCATGCCGGTCTTTTGATGTTCGATGATGTGGCAATGGATCACCCAGTCGCCGGGGTTGTCGGCGACCAGTGCCACTTCCGCCTGTTCATCCGGCAAGAGGAGGATCGTATCCGTCGGCGGCGGAAGGAAGCTGCGCTTGTTCGAGGCAAGAATGCGGAAGCTCAAGCCGTGCAGGTGGATCGGATGGGCATGCGGGGTGCGATTGGCGATTTCGAGCACATAGCTTCCTCCAAGCTTCAGTTCTTCGATCGGCGCGACGGGGTCGGACGTATCACCCGGCCACGGGGTCTTGTTGATCGCCCAGAACGTGTAGCCGAGCGAGCCGCAAATGGAAGGCGTCGCCTTGTGCTCGGCGGTTGCCGTGAGATCGATCGGAATTCGCTTCGCCGCCGAGAGATCGGCCTCGGCCACAGGGTTCGTCGGGAGGGCGACGATATCTCTGAGGTCCCGCTTCAGTGAAGTGCCGACTGCCCGTAAGGCCGCGATGGTCCAGGGACTGGAGCCCCGGAAATTGCCGAGCGTGGCGCGCTCGCCCTCGCTTTCCGGCATGCGGATTGCGAGGTCCACGCGTTGGCCGGGGCCGACCTCCAGCCGGTCGAGCGGGAAGGGGGCGTCGACGGCATTGCCGTCGAGCGCTATAACCGTTGCCGGCGCGCCTGCGAGCCCGATCGTGTAGATGCGCGTGACGTCGGTGGCGGCGATTCTTACGCGCACGAGCCCTCCGGCGGGGACGTCATAGACGGGCTCCCGCTGCCAGTTTGCCGTTCTCACGGTCCCGTAGGTCCCGCCGCGCGCCGCATCGCGCGGCTTGAACGAATCGATGAACTTACCGCCGGCGCCGAGCCGCCAATCGCGCAGATTGAGGACGATCTCCGCGTCGAAGGCTGGATCTTCGGGATTCTCGACGACGATTACGCCGGTGAGCCCGCTTCCCACCTGCGTCAGCGTGTTGCAATGCGGATGGTACCAGAATGTCCCCGCGTCGGGCGGTGTGAAGACATAGTCGAAGTGATCGCCCGGATAAACGTAGGGCTGGGTCATTTCCGGCACGCCGTCCATCGCATTGGGGATTCGGAGACCGTGCCAGTGGACCGTCGTCGGCTCGTCGAGACGATTGAACAGCCGCGCCGCATAGGCCTCGCCCTTGCGCATCCTCAAGACCGGCGGCAGGCCAGTGTGGGTTCTTTCACCGAGGCCATAGGTCATCACCTTAGGGGTGACGCCATCGGCCGCGATCTGCGCATCGGTGAACTGCGCGGTCAAGATCTGCGGATCGGGCGTGGCGCCGGTCTTAGCTGCGACGCTGGCGCCGAGCGCAAATGCGCCGCCAAGCGCGACCGAGCCCTGGAGGAATGTTCGGCGGCGGAGCATCGGCATCATGGCGTTTCAATTCCAGTGGGCGGAGCGGAGTCGGCGAAAGGACCCCTAATGGCCTTTCTCCGGGGAAGCGATTGGCCGTTTCTAAACCTGATTTTTGCTTTCAGCAATTCGGCGCAGCGCATCTTGCCGCAGGCGGAGGGTCAGAGTTCCTTCTGTGATTGGCCGCCGCCGGCAAGCTTATTGAAGAAGGAGGAGGTGCGCAGCAGGTTGCGGAAGGGCATCGAGCGCTCCTGCGCCGGAACGGATGCGCGGGCCGTCATGCGCCGAAGCGTGTAGAGCATGAAGAGGGCGAGGATCACCGCCGTATAGATGAACAGCGCCTGCGGTCCGAAGATATCGAGCATGAACGAGGCGAAGAGCGGCCCGATGATCGCCCCAAGCGACCAGAAGAAAAGCATGCCGGCGGAGACAAGTGCGTGCTGGCCCTCCGCCGCGTGATCATTGGCATGCGCCGAACAGAGTGAATAGAGCGGCATTGCGAAGGCGCCGAAGGCGAAGATGCCGGCGAAGTTCAGCCATTCGTCGTTGCCGGCGCCGAAGGCGAGGAAGAGGCCCGCAAGAAGAGAGCCGAAAGTCGCGACAAGGATGATCAGCCGCCGGTCGATCTGGTCCGAATAATGGCCGAGAGGATATTGCAGTACGACGCCGCCTATGATGCCCGCGCTCATGAACGTCGCAATCGCCGTAACGGAAAGCCCGATTTCCTGCGCATAGATCGGTCCCAATGAGCGGAAGGCGGCGTTGGTGAGGCCCACGACGATGCAGCCGATTGTCGCGAGTGGCGAGATGTTCCAGAGCGCCTTGATGTCGAAGCGGATCGCTTCCGGAGCGACTGGGCTCGAGCGGTCGGCGAACGAGATCGGCACGAGCGAAAGGGTGAGCGCCATCGCGATGATCGCGAAGAGCTCGAAGCCGCCGATGCCTATTCCGGGGATGAGGTACTGCGCCGCAGTCACCGAGCCGAGATCGACGAGGCGATAGACCGACAGCGTGCGCGCCCGATTGGCATTGGTGACGCTGGCGTTCAGCCAGCTTTCGACGGTCGCGAAGAGGCTCGCGAAACAGATGCCGGCGACAAGTCGCATCAGGAACCAGAACCACGGATCGATGAGAAGCACCATGGCGATCGCGGCCGCCGAGGCGATCGCCGCCATCGCCGAGAAGGTGCGGATGTGCCCGATTGCCCGCAGAATGCGGGTGACGTAGACGCAGCCGATCGCGAAACCGACATTGTAGCCCGCGCCGATGAGGCCGATCAGCGAGGTCGAAAATCCCTCTTCAAGTGCCCTGAGCGAGATGAAGGTGCCCTGCAGCCCGTTGCCGCCGATGAGGATGCCGGCGGTGATGAGGAGCGGGATGAGCGGGCGAATCTGGGACATGGTAGGAAGCATCCGATTGCGGCCGCGACTCGCAAGACCTGTGCGGCCCTGATACCCTGTCTAGCGATGGCCGTTCGCGGGGGACAGTCGCGATTTGTGACCCTTTTCGGTCTTTCTGCGCCCTGCCGGTTGCTTTGGCGGCGAAGGCCGGTGATCTACGGTCCGGATCGGTACTCTTGTCGGCAAACCACGTCGCGGCCTTGACAAAAGCGGCGCATCATGCGCTTTTCCGCCCGACTTTGAACATGCCGCCGTGCGCCGTTTTGCGAGCTGCGCGGCCTTTTTGCAATTCCAGGACTAGATGATGCACCGTTACCGCAGCCACACCTGTGCCGCTCTCCGCAAATCGGATGTCGGCTCCACCGTTCGCCTCTCCGGCTGGGTTCACCGCGTCCGCGATCATGGCGGCGTGCTGTTCATCGACCTGCGCGATCACTATGGCCTGACACAGGTTGTCGCCGATCCGGATTCGCCTGCCTTCAAAATGGCCGAGACAGTCCGCGGCGAGTGGGTCATCCGCGTCGACGGCATCGTAAAGGCGCGCACCGAAGAGACCGTCAACAAGAACATGCCGACCGGCGAGATCGAGCTCTATGCCCGCGAGATCGAGACCCTGTCCGCCGCCAAGGAACTGCCGCTACCGGTTTTCGGCGAGCCGGACTATCCGGAAGACGTGCGTCTCAAGTACCGCTTTCTGGATCTCCGCCGCGAGACGCTGCACAGGAACATCGTCAAGCGCACGGAGATCATCGGCGCCATGCGCGGGCGAATGACGGAGATCGGCTTCACCGAATATACGACGCCGATCCTGACCGCCTCGTCGCCGGAAGGCGCTCGCGACTTCCTGGTGCCGAGCCGCATTCATCCCGGCAATTTCTACGCGCTGCCGCAGGCGCCGCAGCAGTACAAGCAGCTTCTGATGGTCGCCGGCTTCGACCGTTATTTCCAGATCGCACCCTGCTTCCGCGATGAGGATCCGCGCGCCGACCGTCTCCCTGGCGAATTCTACCAGCTCGACCTCGAGATGAGCTTCGTCGAGCAGGAGGACGTTTGGGACACGATGGAGCCGATGATCCGCTCTATCTTCGTGGATTTCGCCGGCGGGAAGCCGGTGACGGAAAAGTTCCCGCGCATTTCCTACGATACGGCGATCCGCAAATACGGTTCCGACAAGCCGGATCTCAGAAACCCGATCGAGATGCAGGAAGTCACCGAGCATTTCGCCGGCTCCGGCTTCAAGGTCTTCGCCAACATGATCGCCTCCAACCCGAGGGTGGAGATCTGGGCGATCCCCGCCAAGACCGGCGGCTCGCGCGCATTCTGCGACCGCATGAACGCCTGGGCCCAAAGCCAAGGCCAGCCGGGTCTCGGCTACATCTTCTGGCGAAAGGAGGGCGAGAAGCTCGAAGGCGCTGGTCCGCTCGCCAAGAATATCGGCGAGGAGCGTACCGATGCGATCCGCACGCAGCTTGGTCTCGACGACGGTGACGCCTGCTTCTTCGTCGCCGGCGAGCCGGCGAAGTTCTACAAATTCGCCGGCGAGGCGCGCACCAGGGCCGGCGAGGAACTGAACCTCGTCGATCGCGACCGCTTCGAACTGTGCTGGATCGTCGACTTCCCGTTCTATGAATGGAACGAGGAGGAGAAGCGCGTCGACTTTGCCCATAATCCGTTCTCGATGCCGCAGGGTGGCCTCAAAGCGCTGTCCGGCGACGATCTCCTGTCGATCAAGGCATTCCAATACGACATGGTCTGCAACGGCTTCGAGATTGCCTCGGGCTCTATCCGCAACCAGTCGCCGGAGCTGATGGTAAAGGCCTTCGAGAATGTCGGTCTCAGCCAAGCGGACGTCGAAGAACAGTTCGGCGGTCTCTACCGCGCCTTCCAGTACGGTGCCCCGCCGCACGGCGGCATGGCCTTCGGTATCGACCGCATCGTCATGCTGCTCGTCGGAGCCAAGAACCTGCGCGAGATCTCGCTGTTCCCGATGAACCAGCAAGCCCAGGACCTGCTAATGGGCGCTCCGTCGCCGGCAACGCCGGCGCAGCTCAGGGAGTTGGCGATCCGTCCGATCCCGCAGAAGAAGGACTGATCTTTTCGAAGGCTATTAAAAACCCGGCGATGACCTCGCCGGGTTTTTCTTTGGACTCGGGAAGCCGAGCAGGAAGCAATCTCGTCTGCGACCGCTCGTTGCGGGCATGCCCCCCTCGCATCCCCCGAAAATGTTATTCGATGCTCGCCTTGACAGGGGTGCCTTCAAAGCGTTCCCTTTCTCCGTTGCTCCATGGCAACCTATTGGAGGGAATGATGGCGAAGAACGTCAAGGACCTGTTGGCGGAGGCAAATAGTGCCGTCCCGAAATTGTCTCCCACCGAAGCCGCCGAGAAGATGCGCTCCGGTGATGTGCTCATTGTCGATGTTCGCGATCCGACGGAGGTTCTGCAAACCGGCAAGCTCAAGGGGGCGGTGAACGTTTCGCGAGGGATGCTGGAATTTCGCGCCGACCCGGAGAGCCAATACCACAATCCCGTATTCCAGAAGGACAAGACGATCCTCTTGCATTGTGCCTCCGGCGGCCGTTCGGCCCTTGCGGGCAAGACGCTTCAGGACATGGGCTATACGTCGGTGTTCAACATCGGCGGCTTCAAGGAACTGACCGAAGCGGGTATCGACACGGAACCCGCGTGAGGGGAGCGCCGGGGCGCGAGGACCGCGCCCCGTTCAACTACGCTCAGAAGTCCATGCCGGGCGTGGGCGGCATCTGCGGCTGCCCATCCTTCTTCGGCTTCTCCGCGATCATCGCCTCCGTCGTCACGAGAAGACCAGCAACAGAAGCAGCGTCCTGCAGCGCCGTGCGCACGACCTTGGCGGGGTCGATCACGCCCATGTCGAAAAGGTCTCCGAATTCGCCGGTCTGGGCGTTCCAACCATAGGCGAATTCCGGTTTCTCCCGGAGTTTTCCGACGATGATCGATCCTTCGGCACCTGAATTCTCGGCGATCTGGCGAACGGGGGCCTCGATCGCCCGGCGGACGATCTCGATGCCGACGCGCTGGTCGTCATTGGCTGTCGCAAGATTGCCGAGCACCTTGACGACGCGCAGGAGCGCAACGCCGCCGCCGGGCAGGATGCCTTCCTCGACCGCGGCGCGCGTTGCGTGCAGCGCGTCGTCGACGCGGTCCTTCTTTTCCTTGACCTCGACTTCGGTCGAGCCGCCGACGCGAATGACGGCGACGCCGCCGGCGAGCTTGGCGAGCCGCTCCTGCAGCTTTTCTCTGTCGTAGTCCGAAGTCGTATCCTCGATCTGCGCCTTGATCTGCGCGACGCGGCCCTTGATGTCCTCCTTGGATCCGGCGCCGTCGACGATCGTCGTCGTCTCCTTTTCCACCATCACGCGCTTCGCTCGGCCGAGCGTATCCACCGTCACGTGTTCGAGCTTGACGCCGAGTTCCTCCGAAACCACGGTGCCGCCCGTCAGGATCGCGATGTCTTCCAGCATGGCCTTGCGCCGGTCGCCGAAGCCGGGCGCCTTCACGGCCGCCACCTTCAGGCCGCCGCGCAGCTTGTTGACGACGAGCGTGGCGAGCGCCTCACCCTCGACGTCTTCGGCGATGATGAGAAGCGGCTTGCCGGCCTGGATGACCGATTCGAGGATAGGGATCATCGCCTGGAGATTGGAGAGCTTCTTCTCATGGATGAGGATGTAGGCATCCTCCAGCTCGACCCGCATCTTGTCCTGGTTGGTAATGAAATAGGGCGACAGGTAGCCCCGGTCGAACTGCATGCCCTCGACGACCTCGAGTTCTATCTCGGCCGTCTTGGCCTCCTCGACGGTGATCACCCCTTCATTGCCGACCTTCTCCATCGCTTCCGCGAGATAGCGGCCGATTTCGGCATCGCCATTGGCGGAAATGGTGGCAACTTGAGCGATTTCCGCATTCTTCGAGACCTTGCGGGCGTTGTTCTTGAGTTCCTTGACGATCGCGTCGACGGCGAGATCGATGCCGCGCTTCAGATCCATCGGGTTCATGCCCGAGGCAACCGCCTTGGCGCCTTCCCGGACGATGGCCTGCGCGAGCACCGTTGCGGTCGTCGTGCCGTCGCCGGCGACGTCGCTCGTGCGGGAGGCGACTTCGCGCAGCATCTGCGCGCCCATGTTCTCGAACTTGTCCTCGAGTTCGATCTCCTTGGCAACGGAAACGCCGTCCTTGGTGATCCGCGGCGCGCCGAAGGATTTTTCGATCACGACGTTCCGGCCCTTGGGGCCGAGAGTGACGCGGACGGCGTTGGCCATGATATCCACCCCGCGGAGCATCCGATCGCGGGCATCGTTGGTGAACTTGACTTCCTTGGCAGCCATATGGCCCTCCCTCAACACGGAATTTTTGCGATGTCTTCGTGCCCGCTTCCATGTCGGCGGGCATCGCTCCTCAACGGCCGCCTGAAACGCGCAGAGCAGGGCACCTCTGCTCTACGCCGTCGTTTCCAAGTTCACTCCTCGTCGTCGTCGGGCGTCAGGATGTCGATCAACGCCGCGACACGGCCGGCCGGAAGATGGCGGCCCTCGCCGATCAGCGCTTCGTCGTTGTTGACCCAGGCGATCGCTTCGGCAAGTTCGCTCGCGGTCGCGCCGGTGGCAAGAAGTTCGGCCATCAAAGTTTCGTCGACGGGCCCGAGAATGGCGGTGATATCCGACTGCTTCAGTCCCATGGCGTACTCCTTCCGTTTCATCGGTCGGCAATTGCCCAACTGTCGGCAACCGACGAAGATACATAGGCGGTCGCCTTCAAGCATCAAGCGGGATCATAGCATCAATCGCCGGGACAAGAAAAAACCCGGCGAGAGTGCCGCCGGGTTTTGAATTCGAGGGGGGGGCCTGCACGGCCGCACCTGTTCTATGCCTCGCGAATGTCAGTCGTTCGCCGTCACCTTGACGCCGAGAACCGAGGGGATCGTGTTCGGTGCGCCCATGGCGGCGCCCATGATCATGGGGAACGGCACCGGCTTCTCCGGCTCGGCGCTGATGGTCAGGCTCTTCGGTGCGTCGAGATAGGCGTTGACGGCGGCCGATACCTGGTTCTGCAGTTCCGGGACGTTGAGCTGTGCCATCATGATCGGCACCATGGCTTTCAGCGACTGCGCCAGTTGCTCGCCCGTGACGCCCTGCTGGCTGCCGGCGTAGTCGAGCGCCTTCTTGGTGATCGAGGCATCGTCGAAACGGATCGAGGCGCTGTTGAACGTCAATTGCTGCATGAGGCCGAGCATGGCGAGACCCATGGCCTGATTGGCCTCTTCCTTGTTCGGATTGGCTTGCGCGGCCTTGTTCGCCTCCTGCAACGCCTTCATGAACTGAAGCGTGTAGCCGGAGAAATCCATGGCGATGTTCAGTCGGCCGATATTCTTGAAGTCGAGCGCATATTCCTCGACGGCGAGATTGCCGCTCTCTAATTCCCAGCTCCCCTTCATCGTCATCTGGCCGTCGATCTGCTTCAGGCCGAGCTTCTCGATCGCGTCCTTTGCCTTGGCGTCCTCGACCTCCGAGAGATCCGCGTACAATCCATTCATTGTCCCATCGAAATCGAATCCGGCATCATTTTCCCGCCGGGTCAGATTGCTCTCGATGCTGGCGATCTTAAACACGTCCTTGCCCTTGACCTTGACCTCCATTGGGCCGGTGCCGAACGACTCGTAAAGCAGAATTTCGTTGATGGTGCCGCCCGAGGCGTTGCCCGGAATGGCAAGGCCGCCGATCGCGATATCCTTGATGGAGACGCTGTCCTCTTTCTCGCTCACATTGACGTCTGCGAAGGAAACCGTTTCAGCGTAATAGCCACCACCGTCGGTTTCCTCGACGCCTTCGAACGTCACGTCGCCTATTTTGATCGACTCGCCAGGCTGTGCTGCCACCTGCAGCTTGACGCCGCTCGCCGTCACCACATCGCCGTTCGCTTCGGCCTTGTCAAAGGTAACCGACGTGCCGTTCACCTCGAACGCGGCACTCAGTTTCTTCATCATGTCCGCGCCGTCCAGGGCGAAGGCTGGGCCGGCAAGCGTGAGGAGGGCGGCGCTGGCCATCATCAGGCGGATCGTGCGCGTATGCGTCATTGCGTTGTTCCTTGTAAAAATGTTTGATTGTGAGGCTGTTTCGGAGGTGTGCTGCAGATAGTTTTGGCGTTGGTCGTGGGATGCGTCAACTACGTCCTTGCGCGCCAGATGACAGGTCGCGCGAAGGCGACGACACCGAAGTCATCCGGTCGCTCACGTCCCAAGTTTGACACGTCCATTCATTCCCGCCCCTGACCGGCCAAATCGGCAGGTCCGACACTAATCCGAAACGGGGCGAATTTATATCGCCGAGTCGGATGCCGGTTGTTCCCTGCGGATCATGCTTTCCGGAAAATTACCAGCCTACGGTTGCTGCAGCCGAAGATATAGGCAAGGCCCGAGGCGCGTTCTCCACAGTGCGATTGCCTCGGATTCTTGCCGTCGGGGAGCGGTTGCGGTAGCAAGGACACATGGGACAAAGCCTTTTGCCGCCCTCTGGCGGCGACGACAACATTCAGCCGGTTGATCTCAAGGCGGCGCTGGAAGAGCGCTATCTCGCCTACGCGCTATCGACCATCATGCACCGCGCGCTGCCGGACGTCCGCGACGGGCTGAAGCCGGTCCATCGCCGGATCATTCATGCGATGAGCGAGATGGGGCTCAGGCCCAACTCGTCGTTCAAGAAATGCGCCCGCATCGTCGGCGACGTCATCGGTAAGTTCCATCCGCATGGCGACCAGTCGGTCTACGATGCACTGGTGCGTCTCGCTCAGGATTTCTCGCAGCGCTACCCCGTCGTCGACGGGCAAGGCAACTTCGGCAATATCGATGGCGACAATGCCGCCGCCTATCGTTACACCGAAGCGAAGATGACCGAGGTCGCGGCCCTCCTTTTGGAGGGGATCGATCAGGACGCCGTTGATTTCCGTCCGACCTACAACGAGGAGGACCAGGAGCCGACGGTGCTTCCCGGTGCGTTCCCGAACCTTCTCGCCAACGGCGCGTCGGGCATTGCCGTCGGCATGGCGACGTCGGTCCCGCCGCATAATGCCCATGAGCTCTGCGATGCGGCGCTCTATCTCATCCGGCACCCGAATGCGACGGTGGAGGACTTGCTCTTTGACCCCGCCAACCCGCAGCGCGGCGGCATAGAGGGACCGGATTTCCCGACGGGCGGCATCATCGTCGAGAGCCGTGCCAGCATGATCGAGTCCTATCGGACCGGCCGCGGCGGCTTCCGAGTCCGCGCGCGCTGGGCCGTGGAGGAATTGGGGCGCGGCGGCTATCAGATCGTCGTCACCGAAATACCCTACCAGGTCCAGAAGTCGCGCCTGATCGAGAAGATCGCCGAGTTGCTCATCGCTCGCAAACTGCCGCTGCTTGAGGACATCCGCGACGAATCGGCAGAGGACGTGCGCATCGTTCTCGTGCCGAAGAGCCGCTCGGTCGACGCAAGTATCCTCATGGAATCGCTATTCAAGCTCACTGAGCTCGAAAGCCGCATTCCGCTCAACATGAACGTGCTGTCGATGGGCCGCGTGCCGCGGGTCATGGCGCTGAACGAGGTGCTGAGCGAATGGTTGGCGCATCGCCGCGAGGTCCTGCAGCGGCGTTCGCGCCACAGGCTCGCCGCGATCGATCGGCGGCTGGAGGTCCTCGGCGGCTACCTCATTGCCTACCTGAACATTGACGAGGTCATCCGCATCATCCGTGAGGAGGACGAGCCGAAGGCAGTGATGATCGAGCGCTTCGCGCTCACCGACAACCAGGCCGAAGCGATCCTCAACATGCGCCTGCGCTCCTTGCGCAAGCTCGAGGAATTCGAGATTCGCACCGAGTTCGACGCGCTTTCGAAAGAGAAAGCGGAAATCGAGGCGCTGCTCGCTTCGGATGACAAGCAGTGGCAGGCGGTCGCCTGGGAGATCGGCGAGGTCAAGAAGAAATTTGCCAAGGCGACCGAACTCGGCAAACGCCGCAGTTCCTTCGCCGAGGCCCCGGACGCCGATGTCGGGGCCATCCAGCAGGCGATGATCGAAAAGGAGCCGATCACCGTCGTTATCTCGGAGAAGGGCTGGATACGTGCCCTCAAGGGTCACATCTCGGACACCTCGTCCCTCCAGTTCAAGGAAGGCGATGCGCTGAAGGTGGCATTTCCGGCGCAGACGACAGACAAGATCCTTGTCTTCACGACGGGCGGCAAGGTCTACACGCTCGGCGGAGACAAGCTGCCGGGCGGACGGGGTCACGGCGAGCCCTTGCGCATCATGGTCGATATGGAAAACGACCAGGACGTGCTGACTGCGCTCGTGCACGATCCGGCGCGCAAGCTCATCATTTCCTCGGCGGCAGGCAACGGCTTCGTCGTCGCTGAAAGTGATATCGTCGCCAATACCCGCAAGGGCAAGCAGGTGATGAATGTCGCGATGCCCGACGAAGCCAAGCTCATCGTTCCGGTCAAGGGCGATCATGTCGCCGTCGTCGGCGACAATCGCAAGATGCTCGTTTTCCCGCTCGTCCAGATCCCCGAAATGGCGCGTGGCAAGGGGGTTCGTCTGCAGCGCTACAAGGACGGCGGCATCTCCGACATCCGCTGCTTCACCATCGCCGAAGGGCTCACTTGGGAAGACAGCGCCGGCCGCGTATTCACAAAGACCAAGGACGAACTGATCGAGTGGCTCGGCGATCGTGCTTCCGCCGGCCGGATCGTACCGAAGGGCTTCCCGCGAAGCGGCAGGTTCAGCGGCTGACGTCCCCAGACTCGGCGCTTGCAAGTCGGTACCGTCCGCGGATCAATGTTGATTGAGAGCGCCGGGTTTTTTCCGGTGCACGGAAGCTCGCTGGAATTCCTTGATTTCCTGCATGATTCCTCAAATCGGCCCGGATTTGAGAACTATGTGGCAAGGGAGATGAATGCGATGAGTTCAGCCCTTGACGACACGTTGCTGGCGATTTCGGATCCCACCCGACGCCGCATACTCGAAATCCTCCTCGCCGGTGAGATGTCCGCGGCGGAAATCGCTGCAGCCGTCGGGTTCGAGCAGGATGTCCTAGCCAAACATTTGATTATCCTCGAAGCAGCAGGATTGATCGCTCGGCGCCGGCAAGACGGGAAGGAGCTCGTCACGGCCGATCCCGCGCCGCTTGAGATCGCCGCGGAGTGGATCGACACCAACCGCGAACTCTGGGCCATGCGCTCGCAAATGCAGGAACTTTCGCCGGATGGCGGATCGTCCGAGCAGAGCTGATACAGCAGGGGTGGGACAACGACGTGCACGATTTTGGTCGAACCGACCAAAATCATCTCCAGCGGCGCGGGCTGATCATCCGGTGACTTCCGGGCAGGCGAGGCGCATCCTTGTCGCCTTGATCCGCATTTGCCACAGCGAATGGCCGAAAAGGGCAAGGACGAGGATGGCGCCTCCAAGCAGCGTCTGGCGCGTCGGGACCTCCGAGAAGACGATCCACACCCAGATCGGCGCTAGGATCGTCTCCAGAAGATAGAACATGCCGACTTCCGGAGCGGAAAGGTATCGCGGTCCCGTCGCCAGGCAGAAGAAGGCAAGCGGGATCATGACGAGTCCGTTGAAGAGGATGTAACCGGGCTCTGCGATTGAGAAGCCGCCGGGCGGCAGAAGCACCAACGCGGCAATCGCCGGGAAGATCGCGGTGGTCAGCGGCACGAGTGCCATATCCCGGCCGCTGGCGCGGCTGACGGTTATGGCACTGGCGAGCAGCAGGGCCGAACAGGCAGCCATGGCATCGCCGAAGAGGTGCCCGCTTTGAAGCCCGTCCCGGACGATCACTCCGACGCCGAAGATCATGATCGCCATCGTCAGCAGCGTGGCGTTCGAGGGGCGCTCCTTCAGGAAGATCCACGAGAGGAGCGCCGCGAACATCGAGGTGAAGGCGAGGACGAAGACGACGTTTGCGGTCGACGTGTTGAACACGGCGAGCAGGAACGTGAAGGAATTGATGCCGTAGAAGAGGCCGGCGATCAGGCCGGCCTTGCCGGGGATCAATGCGATGCGGCGGCCGAGCAGGCGATTGATGACGAACCAGGCCGCGATCGCCACTGCGAAAGTCGAAAGGCTGCGTACGGCAAGGATCGACCACACCTCTCCGTTTGCCGAACGGATCAGCGGGATATCGAAGGAAAGCGCAAGGCCACCGAGGCCGGTGATGGCAAGGCCGCGCCGGTGCTGCGCCGCGTTAGGGGAGAGGGGCAATTTTCAGTCCGTGGCGGTTTCGTTGGATTCGTGCTCGCCAGAATAGCGCTCCCAGCCGCGCGCCATAAGGTGCTCCTGCGGCAAAAACTTTGTTTTGTAACCCATCTTGCGCGACCCCTTGACCCAATAGCCGAGATAAACATGGGGCAGGCCGCGCTCTTTCGCCCGGCGGATATGGTCGAGGATCATGAAGGTGCCTAGGGAGCGCTCCGACAAAGCCGGATCGAAAAAGGAATAGACCATCGACAATCCGTCGCTCATCCGGTCGGTGAGCGCTGTGGCGATCAGGGGCCCTCTCACCTTCTCGTTGATGCCGTCGCCTTCGACCCGCAGCCGGTATTCGATGATCTTGGTGTGCACATGGGTATCCTCGACCATCATCGCGTAGTCGAGGACCGACATGTCCGACATGCCGCCCTTTTGATGGCGACAGTCGAGATAGCGGCGGAAGAGGTTGTACTGCTCGCTCGATGGCTCAGCCGGATATTCGGCCGAAACGACGTCGCGGTTGGCGGCAAGCACGCGGCGCATCGAGCGCGTCGGCGCGAATTCATTGGCGAGGATGCGCACCGAAATGCAAGCCCGGCAGGTCTCGCAGGCGGGCCGGTAGGCGATGTTCTGGGACCGGCGAAAGCCACCCTGCGTGAGAAGATCGTTAAGCTCGGGCGCACGCTCCCCAACCATATGGGTAAAGACCTTCCGTTCCATCTGCTTCGGCAGGTAGGGGCAGGCTGCCGGTGCAGTCAGGTAGAACTGAGGGGACGGTGCGGTCTGCGTGTTCATCGAGCGTGGGGATTACTCTTCGTGCGGTAGCTCATCATAATAGCATGGCCGAAGAATGGAAAACGTCAACACACTCCTTCGGGCAGGAGCGGGCAAAAGTTCAAACGGTCTACCGCCTGTGCGAGCGGCGTCGCGCTGCAGGTACCTGTCAGTACATGTCGCGCCGGACGGCGACGGTGCCGATCAGGAGATCATGCAGCAGGCGGCCTCGATCGGTGAAGAGGCCGATCAGCAGGATCAGCGGTGTCAGCAGTGCGTTGGCGATCCAGAAGATCGCGAGATGGACGATGGCCGTCAGGAAATCCATGGACCTGCCATCCGTGCGGGCGATCGCGACGCCCATGATCCTCATCCCGGGCGACGCCTGCTCGCGACCCCCGACCGTCAGCCCGAAGTAAAGCATCGCCACCAGCGCGAAGAGGATGGGATAGAGGAAAAAGCCGAGGCCGAGCGTCAGGATGCCGAGAAAAAACACGACCACCGCTGCCGGAATCCAGAGCAGCGCGACGATCACGTAGTCGAGAATGAAGGCGAGCACCCGGCGTGACAACACGCCCTGGTAGGCGCGCCAGTCCTGGCTCGGAAGTCGGAGTTGTTCGTCGTGCATGCTCATGTCAGGCCTCGCAGCGTTCCGATCACATATGGGGAGTGAATTCGGCAAAACAATGCGTGGCTTGGTTCCGGCGCCCGGCGCTCACCGTCTTGCCAATATCTTCGCCACCTCGACCGCGAAATAGCTTAGAATTCCATCGCAGCCGGCCCGCTTGAAGGCGAGCAGCGTCTCCAGCATCACCCGTTCGCCGTCGATCCAGCCATTGGCTGCTGCGGCTTTAATCTGCGTGTATTCGCCCGAAACCTGGTAGGCGAAGACCGGCAATCCGAAAGCTTCCTTCATCCGCCAGCAGATGTCGAGATAAGGCAGGCCGGGTTTGACCATCAGCATGTCGGCGCCTTCCTCGACGTCCAGGGCTGCATCGCGGATCGCTTCGGTGCCGTTCGCCGGATCGATGTAATAGGTCTTCTTGTCGCCCTTGAGCAGGCCGCCGGTGCCGATCGCCTCACGATAGGGGCCGTAGAAGGCGGAGGCGAATTTCGTCGCATAGGACATGATGCCGACATTCTGGTGACCGGCCGCGTCGAGTGCCTCTCGAATTGCACCGATCCGCCCATCCATCATTTCCGACGGCGCGATGATGTCGGAGCCGGCATCCGCCTGGATCACCGCCGCCTTTGAGACCGTTTCCACCGTCTCGTCATTGGCGATCTCCCCGCCGCGCAGAATGCCATCATGGCCGTGGCTGGTAAACGGGTCGAGCGCGACGTCGGTGATGACGCCGATGTTAGGCACGGCCTTTTTGATCGCCCGGGTCGCCTGATTGATGAGATTGTCGGCAGCAAGGCTGTTCGAGCCGGTCTCGTCGCGGAGCGCCATGTCGATGTTGGGGAAGGTGGCAATCGCCGGGATGCCGAGGTCCGCCGCTTCCTTCACGGCCTCGACGGCCTTGTCGACGCTCATGCGGTTGACACCTGGCATTGCCTCGATCGGCTGGACGACACCGCTGCCGGGGACAATAAAGATCGGCCAGATCAGATCGTCCACCGTCAGGCGGTTCTCCTGCACCAGCCGGCGCGTCCAGTCCGCCTTGCGGTTGCGGCGCATGCGGCGATGTCCGGTGATCCTGTCCACAAGATTTGTCCTGTCGTTCATCGCGCCGCTTCCTTCTTTCGTGTTCATGCGAGAAGGCGGTTTATCACGCGTCTCCGCCGGTTGAAAACTACGTTACGGGTCTCGGGCTGCGGCATTTCTTCCCGCGCGTCGTGTGTGTCACGACGCTTTCCCGCCCTTCGTGCTGGTCGATCGCCGCCGCCCGGCCTATCGTGCCGCCCATGCATCATGATTCTGTCCACGTACCAAAACCGTCGCTGACCGAGGTGCTCTTCGGCTGGTTCCTGCGTCTGGTTTCCGTGATCTGCTTCTGGTTCGCGCTGAACTACTGGGCGATGCTGATCGGCTTTTCCCATGGCGGCGCGGGGCGCTTCGATCTCTTGTCGCCCGAGTGGCGCGCGGCCGCGACGGCGCTGGCGGTTGTCTACCCGGTCGCAGCCATAGGGCTCTGGCTTTTGGTCTCCTGGGGGCCTGTCGTTTGGGTGGTTGCCGCCGCGACGGAGCTCGCCATGGACAAGTTCTATCCGGGCATCTTTGGCTCCCGTCCACTGCTTGTCTTGCTCCACGGGGCCGTTGCTGTGACCTTCGTTCTCTTCCGCGCTGCGCTTTTGTATCAGCGGCTGCGCGAGGCCCGGAAGGTAAGGGTTGATTCACCCTGAGACAGGCTCCGTGGACGGTAAGTACATGTTAAGGCTGCGGTTTAAGTAGAATTTTATACGTATTCGATAGGGTCTCACTCAAGGCGGGAAGACAAAGAAACACCGCCAAACGAAACAGTGAGGCAGTAAAATGAACACCAAGATGAAGTCGCAGGTTGCTGCGCCCCGAGACCCGCAGGAAGAAACGATTCGTGGTCTCTATATGGAATCCCTTCACCTCGTCGAGCGCCTGCATCGCCGCCTGCTCGACGTCATCAAGGACGAATTCGACCGCCAGGGGCGCAGCGACGTCAATGCCGTTCAGGCGCTCCTGTTGTTCAACATCGGCAACTCCGAACTTACCGCCGGCGAACTCCGCTCCCGCGGGTATTATCTCGGCTCCAACGTCTCCTACAACGTCAAGAAACTCGTCGATCTCGGCCTTATCAATCACCAGCGCTCTCGTGTCGACCGCCGCTCGGTTCGCATCAGCCTGACGGAAGAGGGACAGGAAATCGCCGAGACCGTCGCCAAGCTCTACGAGCGCCACATCGGCTCGATCGAGAAGGTGGGTGGCATCGGTTCCGACGAATTCACCCAGATGAACAAGCTCCTGCAGCGCCTCGACCGCTTCTGGAACGACAGCATCATGTATCGCCTCTGATCGAGGCGGCTTCTATCTCCAGTTTCAAGGGTCGGACGCAATCCCTGCGTGTCCGACCTTTGCTGCTTTTGCTCGATGTGGTTGTCGCCAAAGCTCCATCGAGTCTTGCGCCCGACCCCGCCGAGACACGAATTGGCCATATTGCTATGACAGCGACGCGTTGATGCGGCAGGTCTGCGCTCGCGCTTGTAACCGTGATTCGTTTCACAGTCGGCCTGCCGGGAGAGGCTCTCGCTCGCGCTATCGTGACAGCGATGTGAGAGCCGGGGCGGCACGCGGGTTTACGTTTGTTAACCATGTTTGTGCTAGGGCTCGGGCAGCGCGCGTTTTGCGCATTGAGATGGTGGGACTATGTCGAAAAAGAACGGAATTGATGCTTTCTCGCGCCGTGCATTTCTGCGTTCGGCCGCAACGTTTGGCGCGGCCGCCTGGGCCGGCGCCGCTGCTGCCCAGGATGCGCTGAACGAGATCATCAATTCCCCGCGCCGCGGCTCGTGGGACGACCAGTTCGACGCCAAGGCATCGCGCACGGCGACGGCGGTTCTCTCCAACACGCCCGTCTTCGGTCCCGAAACGATCGCTCATGTGCAGCAGGCAATCTTCGACTATCAGCAGATCGTCGCTGCCGGTGGCTGGCCTCAAGTTCCGCAGACCGGCGTAAGGCTTGAGCTTGGCGTCACCGATCCCTCCGTGCAGCAATTGCGTCAGCGCCTGATGGTCTCCGGCGATCTGCCGCAGTCGGCCGGCATTTCCTCCTCCTTCGACTCCTATGTCGACGGCGCGGTCAAGCGCTTCCAGGCGCGCCACGGCCTGCCGGCTGATGGCGTGATCGGCGAATTCACGCTGAAAGCCCTGAACGTCGACGCCAACACCCGCTTGGCCCAGCTCGAAACCAACCTCGTGCGGCTTCAGTCGATGTCCGGCGATCTCGGCCGCCGCTACGTCATGGTCAACATTCCGGCGGCCTATATCGAGGCGGTCGAGAACGGCCGAGTCGTGCTGCGGCACACCGCGATCGTCGGCAAGATCGACCGCCAATCGCCGATCCTCAATTCCAAGATCTACGAGGTCATCCTCAACCCCTACTGGACCGCGCCGCGCTCGATCGTCCAGAAGGACATCATGCCGCTGATGCGCAAGGACCCGACCTATCTCGAGCGCAACGCCATTCGCCTCTTCGACGGAAGCGGCAACGAGGTCTCGCCTGAAACGGTAGACTGGAACGCCGAAAAGGCCCCGAACCTGATGTTCCGTCAGGATCCCGGCAAGATCAACGCCATGTCCTCGACGAAGATCAACTTCCATAACGAGCATGCCGTCTATATGCACGACACGCCGCAACAGGGCCTGTTCAACAAGCTGATGCGCTTCGAATCGTCGGGTTGCGTGCGCGTGCAGAACGTCCGTGACCTCTCGACCTGGCTGCTCAAGGAAACGCCGGGCTGGTCGCGCCAACAGATCGAGGCGACCATCAAGTCGGGTGTCAACACGCCGATCAAGCTTGCCGAAGAGGTGCCGGTCTATTTCACCTACATCACCGCTTGGTCGGCAAAGGACCGTGTCGTCCAGTTCCGCGACGATATCTATCAGCGCGACGGGGCAGCCGAGCTCGCCCTGCAGACGACGACTGGGATCGAGCAATCGCCGGGCGCCATCGACGCGGACGCCTTGCCGCAATAAGCGAACTGCCGCATTCTTGTAGCGAAGCCGCGCATTCCCGGGATGCGCGGCTTTTTCATGTTCGTGCGGTCGCGATTTTTGGGCGCGGCGGATGATGGAAATGGCGCAAACCGCACAGCGGATATTGCTCTCCGCGTGCGAGGAAGTTAAAGGAACAGCCACCCTTGAGAGGAGCCGCGAGCCCATGCTTCAACAGACCAATGACGCCTTCTTCACCCGCTCTCTCGCCGACAGCGATCCGGAAATCTTCGGTGCGATCGAGAAGGAGCTGGGTCGCCAGCGCCATGAGATCGAGCTGATCGCCTCCGAGAACATCGTGTCTCGCGCCGTGCTTGAAGCCCAGGGCTCGATCATGACGAACAAATATGCGGAGGGTTATCCGGGCAAGCGCTACTACGGCGGCTGCCAGTTCGTCGACATCGCCGAGGAACTGGCGATCGAGCGCGCCAAGAAGCTTTTCGGCGTCAACTTCGCCAATGTGCAGCCGAATTCGGGCTCGCAGATGAACCAGGCAGTCTTCCTCGCGCTCCTGCAGCCGGGCGACACCTTCATGGGTCTCGACCTCAATTCCGGCGGTCACCTGACCCATGGATCGCCGGTGAACATGTCGGGCAAATGGTTCAACGTGGTCTCCTACGGCGTGCGCGAAAACGATCATCTGCTCGACATGGACGACGTCGCCGAGAAGGCGCGCAAGCATAAGCCGAAGCTGATCATCGCCGGCGGCACCGCCTATTCGCGCATCTGGGATTGGAAGCGCTTCCGCGAGATCGCCGATGAGATCGGCGCCTGGCTGATGGTCGACATGGCGCATATCGCCGGCCTCGTCGCCGGTGGTCAGCATCCCTCGCCGTTCCCGCATTGCCACGTCGCGACGACGACGACCCACAAGTCGCTGCGCGGCCCTCGCGGCGGCATGATCCTCACCAATGACGAGGAAGTCGCCAAGAAGATCAACTCCGCCGTCTTCCCCGGTCTCCAGGGCGGTCCGCTGATGCATGTCATCGCCGCCAAGGCCGTCGCCCTCGGCGAGGCGCTGCAGCCCTCCTTCAAGGAGTACGCGGCGCAGATCGTCAAGAACGCCCGTACCCTTGCCGAGACGCTGAAGGCAAACGGTCTCGACATCGTTTCCGGCGGCACCGACAACCACCTGATGCTCGTCGACCTGCGCAAGAAGAACGCGACCGGCAAGCGTGCCGAGGCGGCGCTCGGCCGCGCCTACATCACCTGCAACAAGAACGGCATTCCCTTCGATCCGGAAAAGCCCTTCGTCACCTCCGGCGTACGTCTCGGCACGCCGGCCGGCACTACTCGTGGCTTCAAGGAGGCGGAATTCAAGGAAATCGGGGAGCTGATCGTCGAGGTGCTCGACGGCCTCAAGGTCGCGAATTCCGACGAGGGCAACGCCGCTGTCGAGGCCGGTGTCCGTGAGAAGGTGATGAGACTCACCGAACGCTTCCCGATGTACGGCTATATGTGATCGGACGGCTGCATGCGCTGCCCCTATTGCGGTTCGGAAGATAGTCAGGTGAAGGATTCCCGTCCGGCAGAGGACGGGAACGCCATTCGCCGCCGCCGCATTTGCCCGGATTGCGGCGGCCGCTTCACGACCTTCGAGCGGGTGCAGTTGCGCGAGCTGATGATCATCAAGAAGACCGGTCGAAAGGTGCCTTTCGACCGGGACAAGCTGTTGCGCTCGTTCGAGATCGCGCTTCGCAAGCGACCGGTCGATCGCGATCGCATCGAGCGGGCGGTCTCTGGCATCGTTCGCCGCCTTGAAAGCTCCGGCGAGACCGAGATTCCCTCGGAGGAAATCGGTCTCCAGGTGCTCGAGGCCCTGAAGAGCCTCGACGACGTCGCTTTCGTTCGCTATGCCTCGGTCTATAGGGATTTCTCCCACGCCGAGGATTTCGAGAAAGTCATCGCCGAGATCAGTGCCAAAATCGCACGCGATCCGAGCGAGTAGACCGGGTTGGAGTGCAGGATGGGCGGGCCGACGCGCGAGGACGAACGGTTCATGGCGGCGGCGCTGCGGCTGGCGCGAAGCAATCTCGGCCTCACATCGACCAATCCCTCGGTCGGCTGCATTATCGTCAAGGATGGCACGATCGTCGGCCGGGCCGTGACGGCTCCGGGCGGGCGCCCGCATGCCGAGACGCAGGCCCTTGCCGAGGCCGGAGAGAGGGCAAGCCGCGCCACCGCCTATGTCACGCTCGAGCCCTGTTCACACCACGGCAAGACGCCGCCCTGCGCCGATGCGCTGATCGCCTCGGGCATTGCCCGCGTCGTCGTTGCGATTCTCGATCCGGACGAGCGCGTCGCCGGTCGCGGCGTGGTGATGCTGCGGGAGGCGGGCATTGCCGTCGACATCGGTGTCCTGCATGACGACGGGGAGCGGGCGCTCGAGGCCTACCTCATGCGTCACCGCATGAAACGCCCGCATGTGACTCTGAAGCTTGCGGTTTCCGCCGACGGCATGATCGGCCGCAAGGGGGAGGGGCAGGTCAGGATCACTGGCGCAATCTCGCGCGCTCAGGTGCAGGTGCTGCGCGCCGAGACGGATGCGATCCTCGTCGGAATCGGTACGGCCAGCGCCGACAATCCGGAACTCACCGTACGGTTGCCGGGATTGGAGGGCCGCTCTCCCATTCGGATCGTGCTCGACCGCCGCCTTGAGTTGCCCGCCGACTCGAAATTGGTGCGCTCGGCCCGCGACATTCCGCTGATCGTGGTTACCGGTGACGCCGGTTTTGCTTCTCCCTATGTGTGGGGCGAAGGTCCCCGGAGTGCGGGCGAGGGGCAGAGTGGACGCACCTCGTTACCCCTTACCTCAGCCCCGCTTGCGGGGAGCGGGGACGACTACGCTGGGCGCCGGGCAAAGCTGGAAGCCGCAGACGTCCAGGTGCTGAATGCCGATACGATTGCCGATCTTTTGACGGCACTTGCCTCACGCGGCATCTCATCTCTCCTCGTCGAGGGCGGCGCGCGCGCGGCGCGTGACTTCCTCGACGCCGGCCTCGTCGACCGCATCCTGCTCTTCACCGGTCCTGAGGCCATTGGCGAAGGGGGCATTCGATCCCCATTTGAACGGAAGTCCGTTCCAGCGGGCTTCACGCTCCGACACACGGCGCGCTATGGCGACGATATTTTTGAGGATTACGAAAGAGAGAGCTGATGTTCACAGGCATCATCACGGACATAGGCACGGTGGAGAAGGTTACTCCGCTCAGAGAAGGGATCAAACTGCGCGTCGCGACCAATTACGATCCGAAGACGATCGATATGGGAGCCTCTATTGCCCATGCCGGCGTGTGCCTGACCGTCACGGCCCTGCCGGAGGCCGGCAGCAACGAGCGCTGGATCGAAGTCGAGGCTTGGGAAGAGGCGCTGCGGCTGACGACCATCGGCGAGTGGGGAGAGGGCACGCGCATCAATCTCGAGCGCTCGCTGAAGATCGGCGACGAGCTTGGCGGCCACATCGTTTCGGGGCACGTCGACGGCAAGGCGGAGATTCTCGCCGTCGAACCGGAAGGAGACGCGGTGCGCTTTCGCTTGCGGGCGCCGGAGCACCTCGCGAAGTTCGTTGCTCCAAAGGGCTCCGTGGCGCTCGACGGCACCTCGCTCACCGTGAACAAGGTTGATGGCACCGAGTTCGATGTGCTTCTGATCCGCCACTCGCTGGAAGTTACGACCTGGGGCGAACGCCAAGCTGGCGACCTGGTCAACTTCGAAGTCGACACGATGGCGCGTTATGCGGCCCGGCTGGCGGAGTTTCCAGCCCCTGCGGCGTGATGTCTTGACGGGCATCCAACGGGAACCGCTTCTTGCCCAAAAACGGCACCGCCCAAATCACATCCGCCCCGGAGAGGGGCGGATGTGATGGTGCTCATTGCCGCGGGGAGGCTCAACGGACATAAATTGTCAGGCTGCCATCGGCTGCCTGTGCGGCACCTGCTATGTTCTTCATCTCGACGTTTCGCGTTTCCAGCTTAGCCGCCAGAGGCTTGTTGGCCTCGATAGCGGATTGTAGCGCCGCCACCTGTTGCGGGGTCTCATCATTGATCCGCGACCGAACCTCGCTCATACGGCTAAGCGTGTCGACGTCGACGACCCTGAAATCATCGCCCTTGAAGGTACTAACCGTCTGATCGATCTGGCGCGGCCAGTTCGTTTCGACGCTGGCGGCATGGGAGATACCGCCGAACGTCAAAGCGGAGAGGGCGGCGATGACGGAAATTTTCGCGATGCGGTTCATTGTCATGCTCCTTATTTTCGTGCGACCTCCGCCTCGGCCAACCGGGCGCGGTTTTTCGCCGAGGCGTCTTTCGCTTTGGCCAGCACTGACCGTTTGCGGACGAGGTCATCCGCAGCAGGGGGCGCTGGACCGTTTCGACTCGTTGGGCGGCGGTACCACGTTTGGGCCGGGGTCTCGCGCCTTGCCAACGGTTAGAAATTGAGCGCGAATCTGGCCGTTTCCGTGGCGTAAGCGACTGAGAAATAATTAAAAATTGTTCATGTTCTATTTGCCGGAAATTGCTGTCGCAACCTGCGAGGAAGCGTTCTCCCGCCATCGCTTGCGCCTCGCTTCAGGGCGCGCTCGCCGAGCGTCGCTCGAACATGATCATCGGCTTGCTGTGATACTTGGTGCGCCGGACTTCCTTGAAGCCGTGCTTGAGCGCAACGCGGATCGAAGCCTGGTTGTTGGGGTCTATGATGCAGGTTTTCAGCAATCCGGGAAATGCCCGGTCGCCCCAGGCGAGGGCGGCTGTGACGGCCTCCGTCGCAAGACCGCGGCCATGATTCCGGGGAGAGATCGCCCAGCCCGTTTCCATCGTACCTTCGAGCGAGGGTGTCATCTGGCGATGGGCGTCATGGAAACCGGCTTCGCCGATGAAGGCGCCGCTCTCCTTCTCCTGGATCGCGAAGAAGCCGAAGCCGAAATAGTGCCACATGCCGACCTGGCGCAGGAAGCGCGTCCAGGATTGCTCCCGCGAGTAAGGAACGCCACCGATGTAGCGGGTGACCTCTTCATCGGCGAACAGGGCACTGTAGGCGGGGAAATCGTCGCGCCGATAGGGGCGCAACAAAAGCCGCTCGGTTTCTATGGTAGGCACGCGATGCATGTTTTCTCCGATTGTTCTCTGCGGGGAAATGAAGGTCAGGCGCCCGGCTCGCCGTCCCAATAGTCCGCTGTCGATGGAGCGCGGCCGATGAAGCGGAACGATGCCTTCGCCTCGCCCGGCCGCCGTGTCTTCGCGAGGAACTTGCCGGAATCGGGATATTCACAGATCTCTGTCGCCGCCACCGTGGAAATGGCCAGATATTTGAGCGGCACGGTGCCGGTATTGATGAGGTGATGCGCTGTCTCGGGGCCGCCGGCGGGGGCTGCGAGCACGTCGCCAGGTCCGACCGCATAGCGTTCGCTGCCGAACCGGTATGTTCCCTCTCCCTCGAGAATGACGAACAGCTCTTCTTCGACATGATGGTTATGGAACGGGCATCCCGATTTTCCCGGCGGAACTTCGCCGTAGCTAACGCCGAGGTTGTCGAGGCCAAGCAGCATGCCGAAGGAGGCATCGCGACACTCGAAGAACGAGCCTTGGCGCCAGTGGTCGAGATCGAGATTTTTTGGATTGACGATCGGCTTCCGCGCTTCCGCCATGACGTTCCCTCCTCCTCCGATGAAAACCTCAGCCATGCAGGCTTTGGCACCAGTCATGGTTGAGGTTTTAAGGGCACTCGGCGTCATTGCAAAGCGGATTGCGCGCTTTCCGAGGCGGTGGCATTGCGCAAAGTTCACGATTGGCAACAAAGGCGCCGCCGCCGCTCGACGATCCGGCGGCGCTGCCGCATGGGAAGCGGCTATCGGCGCGGCAAATAAACCCGTTCGGCGGAATTTGCTTGCCATTCCGTGCCGGGCATGGTTTGACCGCCGCCTGCGCCGGCAAAGTCCGGCCCGATTTTTCAAGACAGGTGATCCATGGCGAAAACCGAGCCCGTCCACATTCTGATTGTGGAAGCGCGTTTCTATGACGATATGGCCGACGCATTGCTCGACGGAGCGAAACACGCGCTCGATGCAGCCGGCGCCACTTATGATATCGTGACAGTCCCCGGGGCTTTGGAAATTCCGGCGGCGATCGCCATGGCGCTCGACGGTGCCGATGAAGGCGGAACCGAATATGACGGCTTCGTCGCACTCGGGATGGTGATCCGTGGCGAAACCTATCATTTCGACATCGTCGCCAACGAGTCCGCGCGCGCCCTGATGGACCTCGCCGTCAGTGAAAGCCTTGCGCTCGGCAACGGTATCCTAACGGTCGAGAATGACGACCAGGCCTGGGCGCGTGCCCGTCGGTCGGAGGGCGACAAGGGCGGTTTTGCCGCACGCGCCGCCCTCACCATGATTGCATTGAAGAACAAATTGGGCGCAGAAAAGTGACGAATACCCCCTCGGATCAGCCGCGGAAACAGGTGAACCAGCGTGGCGCGGCGCGCCTTGCGGCCGTTCAGGCGCTTTACCAGATGGATGTTGGCGGCACCGGCATTCTGGAGATCGTCTCCGAATACGAAGAGCATCGCCTCGGCAAGGAACTGGACGGCGATACCTATTTGAAGGCGGATGCCGCCTGGTTCCGCTCGATCGTTTCCGGCGTCGTGCGCGATCAGCGCAAGCTCGATCCTTTGATCGGCTCGGCCCTTCAGGACGACTGGGCGCTTTCGCGGCTCGATTCGACCGTCCGCGCGATCCTGCGCGCAGGCACCTTCGAGATACTCGAGCGCAAGGACGTGCCGGTTCCGGTGATCGTCACCGAATATGTCGAGATCGCAAAGGCCTTCTTCGAGGACGAGGAGCCCAAGCTCGTCAACGCCGTCCTCGATCGGATCGCCAAGCAAGTTCGCGGCGACAAGCGGAAATAGCATGATGGTTGCTGCGGCCACGGAAGACATGGGCGTGGTCCTTCGCGAGGCGCGCCGCAACGTGTTCCTGCTCACCGTGGCGCAGGCGCTGCTCGGCGTCGTCGGGCCGATCAGCTTTGCCGTCGGCGGCGTTGCCGGCCACCAGTTGCTCGGCGACGACAAGTCGCTCGCGACCGCGCCGCTCACCGCCTTCAATGTCGGCATGGCGCTCGGCGTCATCCTCGTGGCGATGCTGTCGCGGCTCCTCGGCAGGCGCTTTGCGTTTATGGTGGGCGCCGCGATCGCCGCGATCGGGGGCCTGGTCGCAACGGCTGGCCTCTTCCGGGAAAGTTTCTGGCTGTTCGCAGCCGGCCTGGCCGTTCTCGGTTCTTCCAACGGTTTCACGCAAAAGCTCCGTTTTGCCGCCGCCGACGCATCACCCTCCTTCTACAAGCCGAAGGCCATTTCCTGGATTCTCGGCGGCGGCATCGTCTCGGCGATCCTTGGTCCTCAGATCGTCATCCTGGCCGGTGATTACTTTGCCCCCGTATGGTTCGCCGGCGCCTTCGTCGCGCTGCTGCCCGCTTGTCTTGCGGCGCTTTTCTTCTTCGCTCCCTTGCGATTGCCGGATCACAAGGCGGCATCGGCCGGGCATGCATCGCTTCCCGCACGGCCATTGCGCGAGATCGTCGGCAGCCAGCGCTTCCTGACCGGCATGATCTGCGGCATTTCCGCCTATGCGCTGATGACCTTCATGATGACGGGAGCGCCAATAGCCATGGTCGTCGGCTGCGGCTTTTCGAACGATCTCGCGACGCTTGGCATTCAATGGCATGTGCTGGCGATGTTCGGCCCGAGCTTCGTGACGGGCTGGCTGATCAGCCGGTTCGGCGCCGAGCGCATCGTCGGCTGCGGTCTGCTCTTGCTGATGGCCTGTGCGGCGATCGCCCATCTCGGCGTCGCCCTCTGGAACTTCTGGGGCGCGCTCGTCCTTCTCGGGCTCGGTTGGAACTTCGGCTTCATCGGCGCGACGGCGATTGTTGCCCAGAGCTATCGGCCACATGAGGCGGACAAGATCCAGGGCTTTCACGACATCGTTCTGTTCTCCGCTGTCGCCGGCTCATCTTTTGCTTCCGGCAAGGTTCTCGCCGCTTACGGATGGGACATGCTCAACGCGGTGGTCTGGCCGGTCACCGGACTCTGTCTATTCCTCCTCCTTCTGTTGATCCGCGCAGACAAGCGAACCGCCGCCTGAAAAGCGTTGTTTCCGCAAAGTCTGTCCGGCGACTGACAGGCTGGCACGCGGGCAATTTCAGGGGCTTGACGATCCACATTCGCAACCGCACTCTGGCCGCGCCGCGAGAACGCGCCGCTTGAGGAGGCGGCGTGCGATTCGCGGAGAGGGGCCTGCGGCAGGGAGTGAGCCCGCGGGTTGAAACGGAGGATAGTTGCGAAATGACCATACTTTTGGGCGTTATCGCATGCGGGTTGCTTTCGGTGGCCTATGCCATCTGGGCGACACAGTCGGTGCTTGCCGCCGACCAGGGGAATGCCCGCATGCAGGAGATTGCAGGCTTTATCAGAGAGGGGGCGCAGGCCTACCTCATGCGTCAATACACAACCATTGCCATTGTCGGTGTCGTCGTCTTCATCGCCGCGTGGATGCTTCTCTCGAGCGCAGCGGCGATCGGCTTCCTGATCGGCGCGGTGCTTTCGGGCGCGGCCGGCTTCATCGGCATGCATGTCTCGGTCAGGGCCAATGTCCGCACGGCCCAGGCCGCTTCGGTCAGCCTGGCCTCCGGTCTCGATATCGCCTTCAAATCCGGCGCGATCACCGGCCTTCTGGTCGCCGGCCTCGCGCTACTGGGGGTATCGGTCTACTACTTCGTGCTCACCGCGGGGCTCGGGCATGAGCCGGCCGCGCGCGAGGTCATCGATGCGCTGGTGGCGCTCGGTTTCGGTGCGTCGCTGATCTCGATCTTCGCCCGTCTCGGCGGCGGCATCTTCACCAAGGGCGCCGACGTCGGCGGCGATCTCGTCGGCAAGGTGGAAGCTGGCATTCCCGAGGATGATCCGCGCAATCCGGCGACAATTGCCGACAACGTCGGCGACAATGTCGGCGACTGCGCCGGCATGGCGGCCGATCTCTTCGAGACCTATGCGGTCTCCGTGGTCGCGACCATGGTGCTCGCGTCGATCTTTTTCGCCGGAACGCCTGTACTCTCGACGGTCATGATCTATCCGCTGGCGATCTGCGCGGCCTGCATCATCACCTCGATCATCGGCACGTTCTTCGTCAAGCTCGGCACCAACGGATCGATCATGGGGGCGCTGTACCGCGGATTGATCGTCACTGGTGCGCTGTCGATCTTCGGCCTCGGGGCGGCAACCTCTCTGACCATCGGCTGGGGCTCGATCGGAACAGTCGCCGGCCAGGACGTTACCGGCTGGGCGCTGTTTGCATGCGGCATCATAGGCCTTGTCGTTACCGCCCTGATCGTCGTGATCACCGAATATTATACCGGCACGAACAAGCGTCCGGTGAACTCGATTGCTCAGGCCTCCGTTACCGGCCACGGCACCAACGTGATCCAGGGGCTCGCCGTGTCGCTGGAGTCGACCGCCTTGCCGGCGCTCGTCATCGTCGGCGGCATCATCACCACCTATCAATTCGCCGGTCTCTTCGGCACCGCCATCGCCGTCACCGCCATGCTCGGGCTCGCCGGCATGATCGTGGCGCTCGATGCCTTTGGGCCAGTCACGGACAATGCCGGCGGCATTGCCGAGATGTCGCATCTGCCGCCGGAAGTGCGCAAATCAACCGATGCGCTCGACGCGGTCGGCAATACTACCAAGGCCGTAACCAAGGGTTATGCGATCGGCTCTGCGGGTCTCGGCGCCCTGGTCCTCTTCGCGGCCTATTCCAACGACCTCACCTATTTCGCGGCGAACGGCGACAAGCATCCTTATTTCGCCGACGTGGGGACGATCTCCTTCGATCTCTCAAATCCCTACGTCGTCGCAGGTCTGATCTTCGGCGGCCTCATTCCCTATCTCTTCGGCGGCATCGCCATGACCGCCGTCGGTCGGGCAGGGGGTGCGGTCGTCGAGGAGGTGCGCCGGCAGTTCAAGGAAAAGCCGGGAATCATGGAAGGCAGGGATCGCCCGGATTATGGACGGGCCGTCGACATGCTGACCAAGGCGGCGATCCGCGAAATGATCATCCCATCGCTCTTGCCGGTTCTCGCACCAATCGTCGTCTATTTCGGTGTGCTGCTGATTTCCGGGTCGAAAGCCTCTGCCTTCGCGGCACTCGGCGCCTCCCTCCTTGGGGTCATCGTCAACGGGTTGTTCGTTGCGGTTTCGATGACATCCGGCGGTGGCGCATGGGACAATGCCAAGAAGAGCTTCGAGGACGGTTTCGTCGACAGGAACGGTACGCGTCACATGAAGGGCTCGGAGGCCCATAAGGCTTCGGTGACCGGCGATACCGTCGGTGATCCCTACAAGGACACGGCCGGTCCCGCGGTCAATCCGGCGATCAAGATCACCAATATCGTGGCGCTACTGTTGCTCGCGGTTCTCGCCTGAGGCGCTGCCATCAATAAGAAGGCCCGCGAAGTCGGCTTCGCGGGCCTTTCCGTTTTGCTTAACTTCGTCAGTTGCCGAAGTTCTTGAAGAGATTTCGCCCCGCCGCTTGTGCGGCACCGGGGCCGCTCAAGAGCTGGCCGAGGAAGCTTGTTTCCTTGCCGCCTGTCGGCGTCGTGCGCGACAGCATGTCGAAGACCTTGCCATCCTTCAGCGTGTAATGCGCAAGCTGGCTGACGACGCCTTCCTGGTCGAAATAGACGGCGAGGATCGACTGGTCGATGAGCTTCGGCTTCATGAAGGCGACCGGCCGCTTACGCGTCTGCGAGATGTAGTAGAAGACCTCGTTGTCGAAGGTCGCGGTCGTCGAAGGCGTGCCGAGCGAGAGCAGCACCTGTTCGCGGCTCGACCCTACTGGGACGAGATTGAGCGTCTCCTTGTCGACGACATAGCCCTGGTGCAGGACCTCGCCGACATTGGCGGATGTGCAGGCGGAAAGTGCGGTAGTGCAGAGGGAGGCCACGAGCACGGCACGGCTCAGAGCTTTCAGGTTCGATGTCATATACCGCTTCGTCAAGGACTGCTCCCCTGGAGTAACGATGGCAGATCGGCCATTGCAATTCGTGCATGCTTCGGTAAACCAGCTTCGGCTATCATGCAACAACGTCATGGGCGTGCGCCCATGATTTCGAAAAAGCCTCGGCTGGCCCTGTGATGATTTTCGGACTGTTCAAGAAGAAAAGCGGCAACATTGCGATTGTGGAGCGCCAATATGCGCTGCTCACCGCGGCGGCGCGCCAGCCGTTTCTCTATACCGATCTCGATGTGCCGGATACCGTCATGGGTCGCTTCGAGATGTTGTCGGCGATCCTGATCCTCTATTTCCGGCGCACGCGCACCTCCGCTCGGGCCGGCCAGGAGATTGCGCAGGAGATCGTCGATGCCTTTTTCGAGGATGTGGATCATTCCATCCGCGAACTCGGCGTCGGCGACGTGAGCGTGCCGAAAAAGATGAAAAAGTTCGCCGGCATGTTCTACGGCCGCCTCGAATCCTATGCGGCAGCGCTCGAGGAGCGGGACGGTGGCGCGCTTGCGGCTGCCTTGCGGCGCAATTTCCACTCCGGAGCCGACGAGCCGCCGTCGATGCAAGGCCTGGCGTCCTATCTGCTTGCGGCCGAAGCCGTGCTGTCGGAGGCTCCGGAGGAGATCGTCGAAACGGGTCAGTTGCGCATCCCGCCTGCCGGAGCGTAATAGGGGCGTATAATCCGTCGCTCAGAGCAGCGCGCCGGCTGGCCGCGATGCTGCAGGCGCGAGGAAGGATCCTGTCATGAAGCACGAGAGCAAACCGGCATTTTCCTACCCGGTGAGGGTGGGGCACATCTCGGCAAATCCCGTCACCCTCCATTTGTCGGCGAGCGAGACGGAGCGGCGCGCTCTTGCCGACCTTTGGAGCGTCGACGACGTCCTTTCGCTCGACGCCGACCTGCAGGTCGCGCGCTGGAAGAAGGATGGCGTGAAGATCAAGGGTGAGGTGCATGCGCGCATCGTGCAGACCTGTGTCGTGACCCTGGAGCCGGTAGAGGCGAACATTCGCGAGCCGGTCGAAGCGATCCTGGTGCCGGAAGGCTCTCGGCTCGCCCGTCAGGCGGACAATGACGGCGGCGAGATGATCCTCGATCCGGAAGGTCCCGATATTCCCGACACTTTCGAGGGTGATACGATCGATGCAGGCGAGGTCGTCAGCGAGCACGTGGCGCTCGCCATCGACCCTTATCCGCGTAAGCCAGGCGCCGTTTTCGGCGAACGCATCGAAAGCTCCGCGGCGGACGATAAACGTCCGAATCCGTTTGCCGTGCTGAAGGACTTGAAAAAGGATTGAAACGGCATAGGCCGGGCCTACAATTCGGTTGTCACGCAGGCGAAAAGCAGTATTTTGGCCCGACTCCAGCCGATGGGGCCGTTGTGCCGGACGTTGCATGCTGGCCCAAGTGTCAGAAGGAACATGGATCGCCGCCGCCACTTGAGCGGCGATACGTGTTGCGTGGCGGGAAAAAGGGATAAGACACGCGTGGTCAGAATTTCACTTGACGTTATGGGGGGCGACTATGGTCCTGAGGTCGTCATCCCGGGCGCAGCGAGAGCGCTCGAACGTCATCCGGACATAAAATTTGTTCTGTTCGGCCAGGAAGCGCAATGCGCCGAATTATTGGCCAAATACCCGAAGCTCCAGGCGAGCAGCACCTTCCACGATTGCGAGATTGCCGTCGGCATGGACGAAAAGCCGAGCCAGGCGCTTAGGCGCGGGCGCGGCAAATCGAGCATGTGGAAGGCGATCGACGCGATCAATGCCGATGAGGCCGATGTCGTCGTCTCAGCTGGCAATACCGGCGCGCTGATGGCGATGTCCGTCTTCTGTCTCAGAACCATGCAGGGCATACAACGCCCGGCGATCGCTGCCATCTGGCCGACGCTCAAGGGCGAGAGCATCGTGCTCGATGTCGGCGCGACGATCGGTGCCGACGCGCAGCAGCTGATGGACTTCGCGCTGATGGGCGGTGCCATGGCCCGCGCCCTGTTCGAGGTCGAGCGTCCTTCGGTGGGTCTGCTGAACGTCGGCGTGGAAGAGATCAAGGGGCAGGAAGAGGTCAAGGAGGCCGGGCGGCTCATCCGTGAGGCCAATATCGAAGGGATCGACTACTACGGCTTCGTCGAAGGCGACGACATCGGTCGCGGTACCGTGGACGTGGTCGTGACCGAGGGATTTTCCGGCAATATCGCGCTCAAGGCGGCCGAGGGCACCGCTCGCCAGATCGCCGAATATCTACGAGCCGCCATGTCGCGCACGCTTCTTGCCAAGATAGGCTATGTCTTTGCCAAGGCTGCTTTCGACCGAGTGCGCGAGAAGATGGATCCCCGCAAGGTCAACGGCGGCGTCTTCCTGGGCTTGAACGGCATCGTCATCAAGAGCCATGGAGGCACGGATGCCGAAGGGTTCGCCGCGGCGATCGATGTTGGCTATGACATGGTGAAGAACGGCCTGAAGGCGAAGATCGAGGCCGATCTGGCACGATATCACGGCGCCGAGCCGTCCGAAGCCCTTCCGCGAGCATGAATGAAGAGGTTTGAGTAGATGATCCGTTCTGTCGTTCGCGGCTTCGGTGCAGCGCTGCCCAAGCGGGTGATGACCAATAAGGAAATGGAAGCCAAGGTCGACACGTCCGACGAATGGATCGTGCAGCGGACCGGCATTCGCCAGCGCTATATCGCGGGCGAGGGCGAAACGACCGCGTCGCTCGGCGAGGCGGCTGCGCGTGCCGCGCTCCGGAGGGCCGACCTGACGGCGGACGACCTCGACCTGATCATCGTGGCGACCTCGACCCCGGACAACACCTTTCCGGCAACCGCGGTCAACATCCAGAACCGCCTCGGCATGCGCCATGGAGCGGCCTTCGACATGCAGGCGGTCTGCTCCGGCTTCGTCTATGCGGTCGCGACGGCGGACGCCTACATTCGCGGCGGCCTCGCAAGACGGGCGCTGGTGATCGGCGCCGAAACCTTCTCGCGCATTCTCGACTGGTCGGACCGCACGACCTGCGTGCTTTTCGGTGACGGCGCCGGCGCGATCATCCTGGAAGCGCAGCAAGGCGAGGGCACCAATGCCGACCGCGGCGTGCTGACGGCGCAGTTGCGCTCCGACGGCATTCATGGCGACAAGCTCTATGTCGACGGCGGCCCTTCGACGACCGGCACTGTAGGCCATCTGCGGATGGAAGGGCGGGAGGTCTTCAAGCACGCTGTCGGCATGATCACTGACGTGATCGAGGCGGCTTTCGAGGCGACCGGCACGACGGCGGACGACGTCGACTGGCTGGTTCCGCACCAGGCCAACCGCCGCATTATCGACGGCTCGGCGAGGAAACTCGGTATTCCGCTCGAAAAGGTTGTGGTGACGGTCGACCTGCATGGCAATACGTCCGCCGCCTCGATCCCGCTCGCGCTCGACACCGCAGCCTCCGACGGGCGCATCAAGAAGGGCGATCTCGTGATGCTCGAAGCCATGGGCGGCGGCTTCACCTGGGGCTCCGTTCTCGTCCGCTGGTAAAGAAAATAATGAACCCAGGCAGGCGCTTGACCGCCACAGGCAAGGGCAATAGTCTTCAATCGCTGATCGGCATGCCAGACATCGGTGGGGGAAGATGAGCGGAAAAACAGTAACGCGAGCAGACTTGGCTGAGTCGGTCTTTCGAAAGGTGGGGCTATCTCGGACGGAGTCTGCAGAGCTTGTGGAGACCGTTATCGACGAGATTTGCAACGCAATCGTGCGTGGCGAGAGCGTGAAACTGTCTTCTTTCGCAACGTTCCAGGTGCGCGACAAGAACGAGCGTATCGGACGCAATCCGAAAACCGGCGAGGAGGTGCCGATTTCCCCGCGCCGGGTGATGACCTTCAAGGCTTCGAATGTGCTGAAGCAGCGGGTGCTGAAGGCGCACTTGAGCCGCAAGGCCAAGCAGAAGCAGTCCGGTTCGGCCTCCTGAACTGCCGTCGGCGGCCACAAATGTGGTTGAAAACCCTTCCATAAGCCATTGAAATAGTCGTGACTCATGTATCATCGCGTGATGATCGGTTCGCGCGGTGCGGTGCCGTAAGTCAATGGAAGGGGATGAGATGGAAAAAAGCCCGGATGCCTTCCGCACCATCAGCGAGGTCGCAGACGAGCTCGATCTGCCCCAGCACGTGCTCCGTTTCTGGGAGACGCGGTTCCAGCAGATCAAGCCGATGAAGCGGGGTGGCGGGCGGCGCTATTACCGCCCCGAGGATGTCGACCTGCTCAAGGGTATTCGCCATCTCCTTTACGATCATGGTTATACGATCAAGGGCGTGCAGAAGCTTCTGAAAGCCAACGGCAACAAGTTCGTCGCCGCAATCGCGAGCGGCGATCTCGCCACGGTGGAGGCGCTTGCCGCTTCAAGCAACGAGGAGCCCGTTCCGCCCAAGGCCGGGATCACGGACGAGGACCAGATCGTTGGCCGTGCCAAAGCTCCGGCCAGCCGCCGCTTCTTCTCCTTCGGCGGCAGCAGCGATGAAGCGGAGATATCGATCGGCAAGACCTCCGTCAGCAAGGAGGACCGGGCGCTTCTGCAAGAAGCGCTTTACGATCTTCTCGAATGCAAGCGCTTGCTCGACCAGGTGCGGTAATTTGATATCCCACGGCATGTTTCCTTAGCGGATTTAAGGGCAGAAACATGCGGCAACTCGCGGCGGGTTACGGGACGCGGGCCTCGGATGCGCAGCAACGAGGCCCGAACCGGGCGCCTCCGAGCTATTCTTCCGCTTCTTGAGCAGATTGCTCTTCTTGCGGCAGCTTTTGCTGCAGGAGGAGCGCGTCAGTCGAGGTCGACTGCTCGGTCTTCGTCACGCTCGCCGTCGTCATCTGCTTGTCGACCGCGTCTGTCGATGCCGTGGTATCCGAATGCCCAAGGCAAGCGGCAAACGCTGTCGTCGTCGAGAGTGCGAGGGCGGCTGCAAGTACGAGGATGCTCTTCATCGGGCTTCTCCTGTGGTTGCAGGCGCAGTGTACCCGCCGCGAGGCTCCGGTCCAAATCACAAAACTGTTCTGTCGCCACTGACTGTGCTGCCGCCGGCACGGCTCGGGGCGGCGGAAGGACCGGTAAAAGTCTATTTTCCCCTTGCGCCGGTCGTGTCTTCCGACTAATGAGAGCGGGCTTGTAACGAAGCGGGTCGGAGCGTAGCGCAGCCCGGTAGCGCACTTGACTGGGGGTCAAGGGGTCGCTGGTTCAAGTCCAGTCGCTCCGACCATTTTCCCGTTGAATATACCTGCGAATCGAACGCGTTTGGGCATTGCGCGGCTTCCGATAAAGCGGAACTAAAAGCGCCTGGAACGCTGCTTTGCGCCCATAAACTCCCGAAACGTCCAGAACTGCGCTCGCGGATTCACTTCGATCGGCATCACGCCACATCTCGGATGTTGGCCAGCGAGGCCGTGAACATTCGCGCCCGTGGAACGTTTCTTTTCGCGATGCGGCGTTGGTGATGGAGGGTCTGCTATGCGTCCTGACGAGCGTGCCAAGCTGATCGAGTGGTCGGCGGCTGTTGCCGCATTTGCTCTTATCGCGGCGCTCTTAGTCGCAACGTAGCTGCTCCGATTGGCTGCTTAAATTAAATGATGCCGGAGAATTTCTGGCGCTCGCGAATGTAAGCGATGGCAGCAGCCTCCAAGCTCTTGCACTCCTCCTCGGCCTTGAGCAAGGCCGCATCGTCCCTTTGAGTCGAGCATCGAAGAACATCCCGTCGCAAACAGGCATGTTCATAGAACTCGCAAAGCTTCAGGAACGCGAGGTCGTTGATCATCCACGTGGTATCACGTAGATCGGGCGCCGCCAGAAGCAGCCGGGCCATTCCTGCCTTCTGCACATCCATATCGGACCGCTCGAACCCGGTTGAAGGGTAGCATCTGCAAAAAACCCATGTCTTGAAGGAAAAGTTCCGAAAATGCGTCTCATGAGCCGAAAAACGCAATCGGTGCGCCAGCTTACGAGAAAATCGAACCTAATCCGCCGTCGCGAGTTTTCAACATACAGAGTATCTGACTCAGGAGGAAATGCGATGGATTGGAACCGTGTCGAAGGGAACTGGAAACAGGTAAAGGGAAAGATCAAAGAGCAATGGGGCAAACTTACCGACGATGATCTCGATCGGATCGCGGGAAACCGAGACCAGCTCGAAGGCAAAATCCAAGAGCGGTATGGGATCGAGAAGGACCGCGCACGACGCGATCTCGACGACTGGTACAATCGACAGACCTGGGACTAGAGGCTCCCGGTTTGTCACAACGGAACTTAACCCCGCTTCGGCGGGGTTCCCTTGTTGCCTGCGGGGCGGACTTTTTCCCCACCAAGCAATCAGATGGAGCAAACGGTGCCTCCGGCGCGGCGATTCTGCCTTGCCATCAGCGAGACACAAACCCGAGATCGGCGGGGATCACGGGTTTGACGTAGCTATGTGTGAGGGTGGCAACGCGAGGACGATAGCGTTATTCGGAGCTTGCTTCGGTCTCATCGTTCGTTTCAGACGATGTGGACGGCTGCTCAAGAGGTCTTTTCGCCAAGGCCCTGATTTCCTCGGCGAGGGCGGCGAGCTGTGCAGCAATTTCTAAGAGGTCCGAAGCCGGTTTTGTGTTGCCGGTGCTTTTCTTATCGCGGTCGCCCATGTTCCCAGTCGCCGTTTCTGGGGCGGCATTCTTGACCGCCAGCCCGGGCGAGGCCAGTCGCTGTTACGCCAGGCCTCTAACCGCCTCCTCCCCGTACGAGACGGCTGACATCAGCTTAACGCCGGACCGCCGCCCACGGCCATTTGCCCATACGACGTAACCCGACACTCCAAAATCAGTCAGAGCGCTGCCACCGCTAGCAGGTTCGTGCTGCCGCAAAGGGCAGAGTGAACAAGAGCAACATCGCGTCCGTGCTCGTGGCGTAGGATGAACACGGCGCTGGGTCCGGCATGGACCGGTCGCACCGCGTGGCGCAGTGTTTGCCCTGCTCATGCAAGGAGGTCCTCCTTTTAGAAGGACCTCCTTTACAGTTTCGCTCACAGCGCCGTGCATCCTTTCAGATACGCCAGGGTCGCTGCCGCGTTTTGAAATGTTGGCTAATCTTCAGATCGGGTTCCATCAAGAGTGCAGCGGTTAGCGCGCGCCGCCTTACTCCCCGCCGGAACTCGAAGTGCCGGAATCCGGATTGGCACTTGTTGCGCCGGTATCCGGGTTGGAGCTCGGCGTACCGGTGTCAGGATTGGAACTCGGCGTACCGGTGTCGGGGTTGGAGCTCGGTACGCCGGTATCGCCACTGGAGCCAGACGAGCCTGTGTGTTCACCCGGTATGAGAACGATACCGTTGTCTGCATAGGCGTCGCTTGAGGCCGAGATTAGCGGCATGACGGTTGAGGCTGCGAGTCCAAGCAGCGACGCAGCGATAAGGGTTGAAAGTTTCTTCATTGGATTTCCTCCTTTGGCAGGCAGGCGCCTGCCTCAGGCCATTCCCTCCGACGTGAGGAAAGGCATTTTGCCCCAGCCGCGCGGAGGATTACATCGGAACTAGGCATTTTAGCGATCCACGATACTGGCTCTAAAAAAGCTGCTTAGGGAGGGCGAGGCGCTTGATATCGCGCGCGCCGACACTAACTCCATAAAAGTATGCGACGTTCGAAGCGGTTCCCTTGGATGGAACAGGGTCGAAAGCCCGAGCTATATGATGGATACGTCGCGATCGGAGCTGCAGCGGATCTGGCCAATCCATCTGCAGCTCTGTTGCTGTTTGGGGGTTCGGGATTTTTCGCGCGAGCTATTTCCAGGCCGGCTCCCAGACTTTCCGCTCTCCGGTGAGAGATACTCGGCGAACTCACGCTGACAGCGGTCGGGACTGAATCCGGAGGGCGATGGAGTATCGGCAGAGATGCCGAATTCGCGGACACGGGCGGTCTCCTAAGAGGCGGCATAGGCCCGCTTGCTTTATCTCTCCCATTGCGGCACTCAATGAGCCAGCGATCGACGATTGAGACTTGAAGAATTCCCTGCTCGCTGCGCAATTTAGGCTCCGATGCTGCGATCTTCGGCCGGCGTTGCTTTCTCGCTTATCGTCGCCGCCTCGCCGCCAGCCTTTGGTAGACTTCTTCCGTCTGGTCGAGCATCCGCTCGAGCGTGAAGCGATCCCGGCAGGCATCCGCCGCCTTGGCAAGTCGCGGATAGGTACCGGGATCAGCCGCGGCGATCATGGCTTTGGCAAGCGGCGAAATATCGTCGCTGTTGGGGATGATGAAGCCATTCTCTCCGTGCTCGACTGCGGTTTTCGCGCCCCCGACCTCGGAGATGATGATTGGTCGGCCGGCAGCAGCGGCTTCGAGCATCACATAGGACATCGCCTCGTAGCGGCTCGGCATGACGAGGAGGTCGAAGGCGCAAACGGCTTGCGGCCCGGTGAAGGCGGCAGTGAGATGAATGCGGTTCTGCAATCCGCTTGCGGCGATCGCCCGGCGAAGCTCTCCCTCCAGTTCGCCCGATCCGACCATCACCAGATGGCTGTTCCCGACCGACGACGCGATGCTCCTGAAAGCGTCGAGCAGGCGCTCAGGCGCTTTTTGCGCGGTAAGGCGCCCGATGAAACCGAAGACGAAAGCGTCAGACGGGATGCCGAAGCTCGCGCGCACCGTCTGCGCCATTTCGGGCGAGGGGGCCTCAACGCCGTTGACGATCACCGACATGCGTTCCTGCGGCAGGCCGAGCGAGAGCGCATGGGCGAACTCGTCCTCGGAGACGGTGACGAGGCGGTCGGTGAAGAACCAGGCGAGAAGCGATTCGATCCCACCATAGATCAGCCGGCCGCCACGCCCGAGCGCCGGATCCATCGTCCTGAAGGCGTGCGGCGTGTAGACGCGCGGCACGTGCGGTCCCGGCAGACGCAGGCGCGTCAGCGCTCCGGCCTTGGAACTGTGGCCATGGATCACGTCGAACGGCCCGGCGCCGCGGATGATCCGGCCTATGGCGCGGAAAGATGGCAGGTCGGAGGGGCCGGGCGCGCGCCGCATGTCGACGGCATGGACGGCGGCAAGGCCGAGCGCCTTGAGCTCACGGACGAAGCCTTCCTCCGCCCGGATTGGGGAGTAGATCGCCTCGACGTGATGGCCGCGTGCATGCATGCCGCGGCAGAGATCGAGGAAGTGACGCCCGGACCCGCCGCCGCTCGGCTCCAGGACTTCGAGAAGGCGCAGCGGAGCGGCCGGCGAGTTGCCGCTTGCGGAATTGCTCATTGTCCGGCGGGTCTTCCGGCCCGGGCTCGACGTCGGCTGCGGTATTCGAGCGCGGCGCATCCCCAGACGATGCCGACAAGCATGTAGAAATGGCGCCAGTGATCAGTGTCGATGACATTGCCGATGCCCACATGCCCGATCAGCGTGACCCAGGCGATCATCAGATAGGGTTGCCACGGCCTGTTGAGCAGAAGGAAGCGGAAACCGAGCGAGAGCGTCCACAGGACGAGCGTGACATAGGAGACGAAGCCGAGCCAGCCGTAGGATGTCAGGCTCTTCAGAAGCACATTGTGCTCGTCTTCGGGAAACATGGTGCTGAACACCATCGGGCCGATGCCGAGCGGTTTTTCCATGGACATCAGAAAGCCGATCCGGTGCCGGTCGAACCGGCCGAGATGCCCGCCGTCGTAGTCCTGCACAAGCTGGGAGCGGCTCAAAAAGAGGGCGGCGACCTGCTCGGATTGCAGGGCGACCAGGAGCGCTCCGACGATAAACAGTGTGCCACAGAGCGCCAGCACGAGGATCCGCAAGCGGAAGAGGCCGTTACGCTCCTTGAGCAGCATGACGAAGACGAAGGCGACGACGCAGAAAAGGTTGAGCGCCCAGGCGGCACGGGAGAAGGAGAGGAACACGCCTAGCGCAAGCACGAGCAGCCCGGCGATCTTTAATGGCGCCCGGCCGATCGGCTGGGTCAGTAGGCCGTGTATGAGGTAGAGCGCCGGGGCCGCCAGGAAGGGCCCGAAAACGTTTGGATCCTGGAAGGCGCCTTTGGCGCGGTCATAGAGGGTGAAGTTGCTCGCACCGGGTATCGCGCCGAAATAGCCGAGAATGCCGAGAAGGGCGGTGATGATCGCCGCGGCCAGCCAAGCGTTGAAGATGAGCGGCAGGCGCTGGTGGCGATCTTCTATGATGGCCGCGAAGAAGACGGCCGAGAGGCAGAGAAAGCCCGAGACGGCCATGTACATCGGCCCTGTGCCGAGATCGCTCATCACCGTCAGCGAGAGGGTGCCGCCGACCATGAACAATATGAGGAGGGCGAGAAGAGGGGCGACCGCACGGGAAATCCTGAGGCCGAAGACGGCCCAGAGACCGATGAGGCCGGTCATGAAGACCTCGTAGGGCGCGGGTTCCGCGATAACGAAGCCCGACAGGAAAACGGCGAACGCAACCAGGCCCGAACCGACGATCGAAATCGCCGCAAGCTGCGGCCGAAGGACGGCTGGCCTCGATGCGGTCGCGGCGATCAATAGGCGTTTTCCGTGTTGAGCAGCCGGAACGGTGTCAGGAAAAGGATCTTCAGATCGAAGAGCAGGGACCAGTTCTCGATGTAGTGGAGGTCGAACGCGGTGCGGAAGCGGATCTTCTCATCATTGTCGATCTCGCCGCGCCAGCCATTGATCTGGGCCCAGCCGGTAACGCCGGGCTTGACGCGGTGGCGGGCGAAATAGCCCTCGACGACATCGGAATAGGTCCGGTTCTGCGTCTGGGCGAGCACCGCATGGGGGCGCGGTCCGACGAGCGAGAGCTCGCCCTTCAGCACGTTGAAGAGCTGCGGCAACTCGTCAATCGAGGACTTACGCAGGAAACGGCCGACGGGCGTCACCCGAGGGTCATTCTTGGTGACCGCATTGCGGGCGGTCGGGTCGCTCATATGCGTATACATCGAGCGGAATTTGTACACCTCGATGGTCTCGTTGTTGAAGCCGTGGCGGAGCTGCTTGAAGATGATCGGACCGGGCGAGGTCGCCTTCACGGCGATTGCTGCGGCGAGCATCACCGGCCAGAGGAGCGCAAGCGCCGCGAGGCTGAAGAAGATGTCGAAACACCGTTTCGCCACCGAATCCCAGTCGGCAATCGGCTTGTCGAAAATGTCGAGCATCGGCACCTGCCCGACATGTGAATAGCTGCGCGGGCGGAACCGCAAATTGTTGGCATGCGCAGCAAGCCGGATATCGAGGGGCAGTATCCAAAGCTTTCGCAAGAGCTCGAGGATACGCTTCTCCGCTGTCAACGGCAGCGAGATGATCAGCATGTCGATCCTGGCGAGCCGTGCGAACTCGACCAGTTCGTCGACAGTCCCAAGCTTCGGGTAGCCGGCAATCACGTTCGGCGATCGGCGCTCATCGCGATCGTCGAAGATGCCGCAGATGCGGATATCGTTGTCCGGTTGGTGCTCGATGGTGCGGATGAGGTCCTTCGCCGGTTGGCCGCCGCCGACGACGACGGCACGGCGTTCCATCGTGCCGTTTCGTGACCAATGGCGGATCGAATAGGCGATGAAGGCGCGCTCGGCGACGAGGAACAAGGCGCCGACAATGAACCATGTGCCGATCCAGAGGCGCGAATAAAGGTGGCCGGACTTCAGGAAAAAGAGCGCAAGCGCGATCGCGCCGAAGGCTGCCACCCAGGCGGCGAGGATGCGGGGGGTCATCCTGAGCCAGGCGCACAGGGCTGGCACCTGGTAGGCATCGGCGATCTGCATGGCGGCGACGGCGAGTGCCGAGCCGCCGGCGAGGATAGCGAGATAGACGGGCAGTTGCGCAAACGTCGGCTCGACATATTGCGCATTGATACCGTAGCCGATGGCAAAAAGGGCGCAGAAGTCGAGCAAGCGGATGAGGCCGGTGACCATCGCCGGCGAATAGGTGTCGGCGCGAAACTGGAGCGCGATCTGCTTCGCGAGCGGATTGAGCTCCGCAATATCTTTCTTGCCCTTCTTCTCCTCACTCGCGCCCATCCGGATCTCCGAGGCCTTCTTGCGAAGCGCTTCGGGATCGAAGGTCTCTGGCCTGTCAAACTGGTTCATGGTTTCTTTTCCGGCGCTGCAGTCCCCTTCGCCCGGATAGCAGAAAGCCACTAAGAAACGCTTACGTTGTGCGAAGCCGCGCCGCAGGCACGAGAGAATCCTCAGTCAGTTCGCGGTAGAGCTGCATCACGTGTTTGGTCATGACGGAGGCGGCGAAGCGCGATTTGAACCGCGCTGCATCCGGCATCGTGCGGACGGTCCACTCCTCGTCGACGATCGCGGCTGCCATGACCGCAGCAAGTGCCCCTGCATCGCCCGGCTCGACCAACGCTTCGCTGCCCGCGCCGAGCACTTCCGGCATACCGCCGACCCGGGTCGCGATAACGGGCTTGCCGGCGGCGAGCGCTTCCAGAAGGATGTAGGGCATCGACTCCGCGCGAGACGGAATGACGACCAGTCGGGCGAGTGCGAAAGCCTCGCGCGCCTTCATCGCAGGGAACATTCTGATACGGTCGCCGAGGCCCATCCGCAGGATCATTTCTTCGTATTGCCGCTGCTGGGGTCCGTCGCCGATCATCAGCGCCGAAAGGCGGCGCCCGGCGATGCGCTCGGCCGCCGCAAAGCCCTCTATGAAGAGATCGGGACCCTTGAGGTCCCGCATCATGCCGATATAGAGGAGATCGACGGCATCGGGTCTCGTCGCGGTCCGCTCGAACTCGCCGTCATCGATGCCGTTATAGATCAGCTCGTTCCGGCCCGGCGGTCGGCCGACCTTGGCGAAATAGGTCTGGCGTTCGAAGTCGCAGACGAACACGAGCGCATCGGTAAGACGCTCCTGCAGCCGCTCCAAGCGGAAGATGAACGCGCCGGCGAGGGACTTCCGCGGGAAGTGCAGGCTGCCCCCATGGGGCGAATAGAGGCGGGCTACGCGATACTTGTTGACCCGCAGGGCTGAACCGATGATGCGTGCAAGCGCGCCACCCTTGGCGCCGTGCCCGTGCAGTACATCCGGTTGCAAATTTCTGATTTCCTTGTAGCTGCGCCACAGCGCACCGATGTCCGATGGACCGATGCCGCGGTGGATCGGCACGCGGAGGACGCCGAGCGCCAGATGCGGACGCACCTCATCGAAGAGCGATTCCTCGTAGGCGCCACCGGTGATGCTGTCGCAGAGGATGCCGACTTGGTGTCCGGCTTTCGCATGAGCCTCGGCAAGATCGCGCACATGGCGGAAGATGCCTCCGACGGGCGATCTGAAGCAATGGAGGATGCGCAGGGGACGTTCGCTCGCCATGGAGATCAGAACAGCCGTTCGCGAACATAGATCGTGTCGCCCGCCAGCACCGAGTCGGTGATTGGCACGCGTCCGGTGATGATGCGGCCGTTGACCTTGCGGGTGACATCGGCGGTCTGCTGGTACGCGCGCGGGGTAAAACCGCCGGCGACCGCGATCGCGTTCTGGACCGTCATGCCCGGAACGTAGGCGTACTGACCGGCCTGGCCCACCTCGCCCATGATGAACACGGAGCGGTAGCGGTCGACCTCGATGGTCACGTCGGGGTCCTTGAGGAATCCTTGGCGCAACTTCGACGCGATCATGCCTTCGAGTTCCGGCAATGTATGGCCACGCGACGGCACGGCTCCGATCAGCGGGAAGGCGACGTAACCCGCCTGGTCGACCGTGTAGGTTCCGCTGAGACTCGGCTGCTCAAAGACGTTGACGCGCAGGCGGTCGCCGCTGTCCAGCCGATAGGGTTGGATCGTCGCCTGGCTGAATGCCTTGGGCGCGGGCTGGTAATTGGTGCAGCCGCCGACGAGCGCCGGCAATAAAGCCACGGCGAAAGCGCGTGTTGTCCTGGTGGCTGCGCTAGACATGCGGGTCTCGGGCTCCGGAAATGATCACCTCTCGCCAACGTTATCGATCCGTTAGGGTTAATAGCCGGTAAACTCGCTGCCGGAATTTCGAGCTTCTGCGTTGCCGAAAACCATCTTAGGGTTGCGGCCGAAATTAACCGTTGCGTTACCATGTTCGTTTACCTTCCGGCCGAATGAATAAGCTGGAGTGGGGCATGTCGGGCATCGGCGGGCAGCAGGATGTGGATATCGATCTCGGCGGGCTCTTCCGCGCCATCTGGCAGCGGCGCGTCCGGGTTCTGCTCGCTACGGTTGGTGCAGCGGCAATCGCCTTTGCTGCGGCGAAGATGATCGCTCCGGATTATGAGGGCGAGACGCGTGTGCTGATTGAATCGCGCGAGCCCGAATTCAGCGGTCCGAACCAGGTGTCGCAGACGAGCTCCGACAGGATATTCGATGAGTCGGGCATCCTGAGCCAGGTGCAGGTCCTGCGTTCGGCCGACCTGATCAAGCAGGTCGCCCGCAACATGAAGCTCCACGAACTGGAAGAATTCGATCCTTCCGCCCATCCCTCGGCGGTTTCCGATCTCCTCGTGATGCTGGGTCTCAAGAAGAACCCGCTCGAATTGCCGCCGGAAGAGCGGATACTGAAAGAGTTCAATGCGAAGCTGCAGGTCTATCAGGTCGAAAAATCGCGCGTGATCGCGATCGCCTTCACGTCGAAGGATCCGAAGCTCGCTGCGGAGATCCCGAACGAGATGGCGAACGTCTATCTCTCGCTGCAGAGCGGCGCCAAGCTCGACTCCAACTCCGAAGCGAGCCGTTGGCTTGAGCCGGAGATCGCCAATCTGCGTGAGAAAGTGCGCGAGGCGGAGGCGAAGGTCGCGGCCTACCGGGCCGAGTCGGGTCTGCTTCCGACCGGCGAGACGCAGAATTTCACCACGCGCCAGCTTGGCGACATCTCGACGGAACTCGCACGGGTGCGCGCGGAGCGCGCGAATACGGCGGCGCGTGCCGAGGGCGTAAGGGCGGCGCTTGCCGCCGGCCGCTCGGCCGATACGCTCGCCGACATCGTCGGTTCTCCGATGATCCAGCGCCTCAAGGAAAGCCGGGCGAACGTCAAGGCGCAGATCGCCGATCTGTCGACGACGCTGCTCGATGGCCATCCCAGGCTGAAAGGGCTGAAGTCACAGCTCGAGGGCGTCGAAGAGCAGATCCGGGCGGAGACGCGCAAGATTCTCGCCAGTCTCGAAAACGAGGCGAAGGTCGGGCAGTTGCGCGAACAGCAACTGGTTCAGCAGTTGAACACCCTCAAAGCTCAATCGGCCCAGGCAGGCGAGGAAGAAGTGGGGCTGCGTGCGCTGGAGCGCGAAGCAGCGGCGCAGCGGCAGCTTCTGGAAACCTATCTCGCCCGTTACCGCGAGGCGACATCGCGTACGGTCGCCAATGCGACGCCGGCCGATGCGCGGGTGATTTCGCGTGCCGTCGTTCCGACCAGCCAGAGCTTCCCAAAAGTACTGCCGATCACCATCGTCGCCGGCTTCGCGAGTTTGCTTGTGAGTTGCGTTGTCATCATGCTTGGCGAGCTTTTCAGCGGTCGGGCCCTGAGGCCGGCTTCGCTCCCGGAAGCGCTCCCGGTCGCCCGACCTATGCAAGCGTTCGCTGTCTCGAATACCGCCGAGGACGTTTCCACGCCCGCCCTCTCTCTGGGAGAGCCGGTGGAGCAGGAACCGGAGCGCGAGGATAGCACCGCGGTAGAGCACGACTTCTCGATCGCGTCGGTTGCCGATCATCTCCGCGCAAACGACGTGCGTGTCGCCGTTTCTGTCTCGCCGGGTGGTGACGAAGGATCGACCGCGACCGTGATGCTCGTGCGCCTCTTGGCCGAAGAGGGAGAGAAGGTCGTGCTGATCGACCTCTCGGGTTCGGCTTGTCCGAGCCGGCTCATGGCGCAGTCGGCGAGCTTTGCGGGAATTACGAACCTGCTTTCGGGCGAAGTCGCCTTCTCCGAATCGATCCATGCCGACAAGTTCTCTGAGGCGCATGTCATACCGCACGGCAATGCCGATCCGCACGCCGCCATGCGCGGGATCGACCGACTGCAGATGATCATCGATGCGCTCACCAATGCCTATGATTTGGTGCTGATCGAATGCGGCCCGGCCGATGCGGGAGCGGTAGCGAAGGTCGCCCGGCGCGAGGCAACCGAGATTATTCTATCGGCGCCGTCGGTCAGCGATGAACGTGTCGTCGAGGTGCTGACGAGTTTCGGAGAGGCCGGCTACCGCGACATCGTGTTGATGAAAGGGGAGGGCCGAAGCGGCCCCGAGTTGCCCGACAGCCGCGCGGCCTGACACCGTCTTGCGGACCACTCAATCGTCGCTCAGTCCGCCGGTCGATTCCATCATCTGCCGTCGCCGCCGCTGAATGAAAGCATAAAACGCCTTGTTGCCCTTGATGGCCCGCTTCACTTCGGCGGCTGCCCGTTGGACGGCGGCGGCGAGATAGCCGCGTAGCGTCAGCGGCAGGATGATGTCGCGCAATGGCGTCTCGATCGTGCACCAGGATCGCTTATAGGGCTGGTCGCCGATCCCGAAGTCGAAGAGGGTCACACCTTCCGCTGAAAGACGCTCGATGATCCGATAGAACAGCAGCTCGCCGGGACTGCTGTCGGCGGCGAACTCGTCGATCGAACCGAACTGGCAGATGACATGGTCGCCCTTGCGCGAAAAGCCGGCAATTGCGACGACCCGGCCCTCGTGTTGCCGCTTGAGTCTTATCGCATTGAGCTCCAGAAGGGCGCGATTGTCCGGCTCGGATGCGCGTCCATCGATCAGCGCATGGAAGAAGGCGCGCGTCTGGACGTCGCGAAATGCGTCCGGCAGCCCGAGCGCTTCGAAGCGTGCCGCCTTCTGCTGGAAGAATGTCTCGAGCAATGCATGCGCCTCAGGCCCCTGGCGGGCGATCACATAGTCGTACCCGCCCAAATCGGCGAGGCGTCTTTCGGATATGCGCATCTTCTTCCGCCGCCGCTTGGCATTGATCTGGGCAAGCGTGGGCTCGATACCGCCGAGGAGCGGTAGCTGGAACGAGGCGTTAGGGTTCCGGATCGCCGGCAGTAAGGCGAAGGGGTGCGGTGCGCCCCGCCACGCCGCCGGCGTCCTTTCGAGCACTATGACGTCCGCGAACCGGCGGAGCTCGCGACGGACGCCGCGGGTGAGCGCGGCGAGCAGCTCCGCCGGAGGCACTTTGTCGATTTCACTGGTGAAGAGGCCGGTGTTGAGGTTGCTATGCTCCGAGCCGATGAGGCGGGCCGTACGGAAAACGCGCCAGCGTTCGATCTCGAAGGGCAGGATGAACAGCAGTCGCCCGCCGAGCGAGCCGCGAACGATCAGAAGCTGGCTGCCGTGCGTTTCCTTCCACGCCGCGCACCAGTCGTAGCTCTGGTGCAGGGAATTCGCGTTGTTCTCTTCAAGTGTGCGCCATTCCGGTTCTAGCGCGGCCATATCGAAGTGAGCCGAGACCGTGATCCGCTCGCCGTCACACCGTTCGGCGGGCTGGCTTGCATGCAGCCCGCCATCGCTCAAAGGCGCAAGGGTGAAATCGGTATTGGCCATCGTGATTTGCTCCGTCTGCGGAATGCCGCCATTTGAAGCGCAAATGTCGCTATATCCGATTAATCCGTGAACCGAGCGTGGAAACGCGGTTAGCGAAGCGTGAAGCTGCGGTTGGAAAGTCGCGATTGCCGCGTTACATGTTTGCCGACGAACGGAGGGCAACATGCGCCACTGAAAATGGCCCGGGCTTCAAGCGGAGTTCCGTGCGGCCGGACCGCAGCCAACTCACGACGCTAGACGACCATTTTTCTGGAGCAAGCAATGCCAGCCAGTCTCTCCACGCCGGATTCCGGCGCCAAGCTTCCCGTTCCCGAGTTCCCGCGCATCGGCTTTCTCAAGAACATCGTGCGCTCGCCCCTGATCGAGATCGGCGACTTCAGCTACTACGACGACCCGGACGGCCCCGAACGCTTCGAGGAGAAGTGCGTTCTCTATCACTATGATTTCATCGGCGACCGGCTGGTGATCGGACGCTTCTGCGCGCTCGCGACGGGCGTGCAGTTCATCATGAACGGAGCCAATCACGCGCTCGGCGGCTTCTCCACCTTTCCGTTCGGCATTTTTCCTGGCGCGTGGCGCGAGCGCTTCGATCCTGGCGGCTATGCCAGCGGCTATCGCGGCGACACGATCATTGGCAACGATGTCTGGATCGGTATGGAATCCGCTATCTTGCCGGGCGTCGCGATCGGTGACGGCGCCGTAGTCGCCGCGAAAGCGGTCGTGGCGAAGGACGTGCCGCCCTACGCCATCGTGGCGGGCAATCCTGCACGGGTCGTGAAGTTCCGGTTTTCGCCCGCGACGATCGAGAGACTGCAGGCGATCGCCTGGTGGGATTGGCCAGTCCACAAGGTGACCCGCAACATCGCGGCGATCACCGGTGCCGATCTCGATGCACTTGAGGCGGCGGAATAGCCGTCAATCGAGAAAGCCGGTTGCGAGCGCCCTTGCCCATTCGGGGCGGTTGCGATCGGCGGCGAGCCGCGATATCGCCATGTGATCGTAGCCGACGCAACGGAAGGTCACGCTCCAGCCGCCGGCGGCATGCTCGACAATGGCGTAGCGCGCATCCGGCGAGCCGGTTTCGACCTTGTGAGCGACGGGCTGATCATCGTCATATCCGGGGCAGCCGACGCTCCCGGGATTGACGAGAAGGCGGCCGTCCGCAAGCCGCACGGCTCGTGCGATATGGGTATGGCCGCAGAGGATCACGGGATAGTCGATCCCCTCCGCGTAAGCTCTCGATCGCTTTCCGCCCCGCCATATGCACCACGCCGTCGGCTGTCAGGGCCTCCATCCAATAGGTCTCGTCGCTGGCGGGCGTGCCGTGGCAAAGGAAGAGCGCGTTGCGATAGACAAGAGTTTCCGGCAGCTCCGCCAGCCAGTCGAAGTGGCGTTTCTCGAGCTCGTCATACGCGACACGATCCGAAGGACCCATCTCGGCAGGATCGCGGGTGAGAAGATAGCGGTCGTGGTTGCCGCGGATCGCCGGGATGTTGCGGTCGATCAGCATATTTGCCGTCTGTGCCGCATTGAGCGGCCCGCTGAAATGGTCTCCGAGATTGACGATCTCGGGGATCCCTTGCGCATCGATATCGGAAAGCACCGCTTCGAGCGCAAGGTCGTCCCGTGGATATCGGAAATGACGGCGATCTTCATTGCAGCGCTCCGGCGATCAGCGATTGTCGACAGGCTTCTCCATCCACTTGATGATCAGCATCGCAGGAAGGATCCACAAAAGACCCGTGAAGAAGAAATAGAGAAGGTGAACCCACCAGGGTGAAGCACCGAGCAGGAGCGAGGCGAAGGTGACCGCTGCCAACGCATAGACGATGACAAGGATGATCAGGAGGATGGTGCCGATCAGTTTTCTGAGGCGTACGGGCATTACTCTTCTTTCTTATGGCGGCAACCTAGGCCGGGTCGGGAAAAGAGCGTGCGGTTTCAGTCCGCATCGCACTCGAACCTCTCAGAATCGGCCGCGACGGCATGCCGCAAAGGCTTCGGCCTTGTTTTGCACGGCACTCTGGTGCAAATCAACGGCTTTCCGGACCGCCACGCTCAGCGAGCCTGTGTGCGGTGACCGTATCCGGCGACAGATGAGGAAGCGCCCATGGCCCACGCCGAGTTGGCAATAGAACAGACGCTGCTCAAGGAGATTGGCAGAACCGAGCGTAACCGCCGGCAGATCCGCGGCTGGCTTGCGGTCGTGCTGTTTGCCTTGTTTGCGCTGGTGCTCGTCGGGGGGGCGACGCGGCTGACCGAATCCGGCCTTTCGATCACCGAATGGAAGCCCATTCACGGCGTGATTCCGCCACTCTCCGCGGAGGAATGGGAGGAGGAGTTCCGTCTTTATCAGCGCATCCCGCAATATGAGCAGCTGAACAAGGGCATGACGGTCGAGGAGTTCAAGACGATCTTCTGGTGGGAGTGGGCACATCGGCTTCTCGCGCGCAGCATCGGCGTGATCTTCGCTCTGCCGCTGTTCTTCTTCTGGGTCACGAGGCGGATCGAGCGGCGGCTGAGGCTGCCGCTCCTCGGCATTCTCGCGCTCGGCGGTTTCCAGGGCTTCATCGGCTGGTGGATGGTGTCTTCCGGACTCGCTGAGCGGACCGAAGTCAGCCAGTACCGGCTCGCTACCCATCTGGTCATCGCCTGCCTGATCTTTGCCGCCTGCATGTGGATCTACCGCGGTCTTTGTCCTCATTCGGACGATGCCGCCCCGACGAAAAGATCGCAGGCGGTGGCCGGCATTGTTGCGGCCATGAGCCTCTTCCAGATTTATCTGGGCGCGCTCGTCGCCGGCCTCGATGCGGGTTTAAGCTACAACACCTGGCCGTTGATGGATGGCGCGCTCGTTCCGGGCGGCCTGTTCATTCAGCAGCCCGCCTGGATCAATCTTTTCGAAAATCCGAAGACCGTGCAGTACGTACACCGTCTCGGTGCCTATCTGCTCTTCGCACTGGCGCTCTGGCATATGATCACGTCACTGCGCGCCGCGCCGGAAACAACCCATGCCCGCCGCTCCTTGGTCCTGTTTGGCTTGGTGACGGTGCAGGCGGCGATCGGCATCACGACGCTTCTCCTGCAGGTGCCGATCGGCTGGGGCGTATTGCACCAAGCGGGTGCCTTGGTCGTTCTGGGTTTTGCAATCGCCCATTGGCGCGGGTTTGTCGGCGAATATCCGAGATCGACGGCGATCGAAGTGCGCGGCTGAGAGGGCCGCAACGGTCAAAGAAACACCCCGGCAGAAATGGCTGCCGGGTTTTTGTTTCACTTCCACCTTAGGCGGAAAGCATCAGGTCCATGTTCTGGACGGCCGCCCCCGAGGCACCCTTGCCGAGATTGTCGAGCAACGCGACGAGGTTGACATGGGTGCCGCCGCTGGTGCCGAAGACGAAGAGCTTCATCGTGTCCTTACCGGCGAGCTCCGTCGCATCGATCCGGTTGAGCTTGGCGCTTTCGTCAAGCGGAACGACCTCGACTATCGATTGACCGGCATAATGTTCGACAAGGGCGGCGTGGATGCTTTCGAGCGTCGCGCCGGGAGCAAGCTCTTCGAGATAGAGCGGCACCTGCACGATCATGCCCTGCGGGAACTTGCCGACGGATGGGCTGAAGACGGGCGCCCGCTCGAGCAGGCCGTGCATCTTCATTTCCGGCACGTGCTTGTGCTTCAGCGTGAGGCCGTAAAGGAAATGCGGCGCGCTGATGTGGTCCGGGTTCTTCTCATCCTCGATCTGCGCGATCATCTGCTTGCCGCCGCCGGTATAGCCGGAAACGGCATTGACGGTGACCGGGTAGCCGTCCGGCAGGATACCAGCCTGGCGCAGCGGCCGGACCACACCGATCGCGCCGGTCGGATAGCAACCGGGATTGGCGACATGGCGCGCGTCGCGAATTTTCTGCGGCTGAATTCTGTCCATTTCCGCGAAACCATAGGCCCAGTCGGGCGCGACGCGATGCGCGGTCGAGGTGTCGATGATGCGCACGCGATTGTTGCCGGCAACCATGGCGACTGCCTCGCGCGAGGCATCATCTGGCAAGCAGAGTATGGCGATATCGGCGCTGTTCAGGAGATCTTCGCGCATCGCCGCATTGCGGCGCTCCGCCTCCGGGATCGACAGGAGCTCGAGATCCGTGCGATCGGCCATGCGCGCACGGATCTGCAGGCCCGTCGTGCCGTGTTCGCCATCGATGAAGATCTTCGGTTTCATGATTTTCCTGCTCCTGCAGACGCTTGCCGGACTTTCCGGAATCAGTCTGGCATAGAATTGAATCAATTTCTTGAGCGTGCGGCCGCCGGAATCAGCCTCGTCTCTCCGCCAGCCACTCGGCACGCAGGCCCAGCATATACATGGCGATGGTGGAGCCAGCAATGGCGGTCAGATCCGCGTGGTCATAGGCAGGCGCCACCTCGACGACGTCGCTTCCCGCGATGTGAAGCGCCCCGAGTCTGCGCAGGACCGAAAGGATCTTCGCGCTGGAGGGACCGCCGGCGACCGGCGTGCCGGTACCGGGCGCATAGGCGGGGTCGAGGCAGTCGATATCGAAGGTCAGATAGGCCGGGTGGCTGCCGACATGGCGGACAATCGTGTCGGCGATCTCCTCGGCTCGCATCTCCTCCACCTCGTGGCCGCAGACGATCCGGATGCCGCAATCCTCCGGCGCATGCGTGCGGATGCCGATCTGGATCGAACGCTCCACGTCAATCAGCCCCTCACGGGCGGCGCGGCCGACGAAGGAGCCATGGTCGATGCGACCTTTCTCGTCCGGCCAGGTGTCCTGGTGGGCGTCGAATTGGACGAGGGCGAGGGGGCCATGCAACTCTGCATGCGCCTTGAGGATCGGATAGGTGACGAAGTGGTCGCCGCCGAGCGTCAGCAGATAGGCGCCTGATTTCAGGATTTTCGCCGCCTCGCGCTCGATCGTGGCCGGCGTCTTCGCATGGTTGCCGTAGTCGAGCAGGCAGTCGCCATAATCGATCGTCGCCATATCGGCGAAGAGATCGCGCTGGAAGGGATATTGCGGATCGTTGTCGAAGATCGCCGATGCGCGGCGGATCGCTTGCGGGCCGAAGCGCGCGCCGGGTCGGTTCGAAGTGGCGGCATCGAAGGGAATCCCCCAGACGACCGTATCCACGCCTTTGAGCTGCTTGGTGTATTTCCGCCGCATGAAGGAAAGGATGCCGGCATGCGTCGGATCGGAAGCCGCCGACGTCAGTGATTTCGCAGTGATCGCGTGGTCGATTGTCTTGTTTGCCATGCCGTTCTCCCGTCAGATGGACGGGACGTTGGCCAACCGACGTCCGCAAGGCAAGAGCGTGCCCGCAAAATCATGTGCATGGGCGCGCGGCATGCATGCCCATGAAAAAAGGCCGGGACATGCCCGGCCTTGAAAGTGCAGTCTCTGCGAGGCAGTTAGCGCTTCGAGAACTGGAACGAGCGGCGTGCCTTTGCACGACCGTACTTCTTGCGCTCGACCACGCGGCTATCGCGGGTGAGAAAGCCACCACGCTTCAGAACGGAGCGCAGGCCCGGTTCGAAGTAGGTGAGGGCCTTGGCAATGCCGTGACGAACGGCACCGGCCTGGCCGGAAAGCCCGCCGCCGGCAACGGTTGCGTCGACGTCGAACTGGCCGTCGCGAGCGGCAGCGACGATCGGCTGCTGCAGGATCATCTGCAGGACCGGACGAGCGAAGTAAGCCGAGAAGGGCTTGCCGTTGACGGTGATCTTGCCGGAGCCGGCCTTGACCCAAACGCGGGCGACGGCGTCTTTGCGCTTGCCGGTCGCGTAGGAGCGGCCCTGCGCGTCGACCTTCTTGACGTGAACCGGAGCGGCCGGTTCCGCGGTCGTGGCGATATCCTTGAGAGCGGAAAGGTCAGCCATTATCAGGCGCTCCTTGTGTTCTTGCTGTTCAGCTTGGCGACGTCGAGGACGGCCGGCTGCTGTGCTTCATGCGGGTGGTTGGAGCCTGCGTAGACGCGCAGGTTCTTCATCTGGCGGCGGCCGAGCGGGCCACGGGGAACCATGCGCTCAACGGCCTTCTCGATGACGCGCTCCGGGAAGCGGCCTTCGATGATCTGGCGAGCAGTGCGCTCCTTGATGCCACCCGGATAGCCGGTGTGCCAGTAGTACTTCTTGTCGGTGTACTTCTTGCCGGTGAGGACGGCCTTCTCCGCATTGATGACGATAACGTTGTCGCCGTCGTCGACATGGGGCGTGAAGGTGGCTTTATGCTTGCCGCGAAGGCGGTTTGCGATGATGGAAGCGAGGCGACCGACAACGAGGCCTTCGGCGTCGATGAGGATCCACTTCTTCTCCACCTCTGCAGGCTTCTGAACGAAGGTTGCCATATCTAAACTCTTTCGTTGGACCCGGAAGCGAGCCGGGCGTTTCTTGTTGCTTGCATTGACCTTGATGAGGCCAAAAAAGAAGGCGGCCCGAGGGACCGCGATCTGCGGGAGCTTATACGGAAGCACGAAAGCAAGGTCAAGAGCGATGCTTCGCACCGCGTGAAAGAACGCCCTGAAGAATCAACGGCTTAGCTATGTGGTTCCCTGATACCACAATTTAGCGCGGCGGAATCGAATAGGTCGCGGTGGCATGAGCGACCAATTCATGGCCGCCGACGGCCGTTATCGAGGCGTCGAGAACGGCAAGTCGCTTGCCGAGCTTCAAGATGCGGCAGGTACATTCGAGCGGCTCCGGCTCGGGCTTGCGAAGGAAATTGATGTTGAGGCTGGTCGTGACCGCGAGCGCGACCGGACCGATATGCGCGATCAGCGCGATATAGGCGGAGACGTCCGCAAGTGCGAACAATGTCGGCCCTGAGACGGTACCGCCCGGCCGGATGTGCCGTTCGTTCGGATCGAGCCGCATCGTCGCGAAGCCCGGCCCGGCCTCCGTCACGGCGAAGATCTTGCCGTCCGTATGGACTTGCGGAAAATCGGTGTCGAGGAAGCGGTTGAGCTCCTCGACGGTCATGATCGGCTGCAAGTTCATCGTCCCCTCCATTTCTGCTGCGCCCCGTTACAGGACGCCCATGCCGATCATGCAAGCCGGAAAATGGTCTTACGGCGCGAATGCGCGGGGTTGAAAGACCTGTGAGGGCGTCGTACCACGACCTCATCTCGAAAAAGGAGAGAAGGCAATGGCGGATGTCGTTTCGTTCAGGAAGGAAGAGCCGGGCGGTCTGCTGCTACGCGAAGCGAAGGGCCCGGTCCTACGGCTGACGCTCAATAATCCTCCCGCCAACGTCCTTTCGATCGCGCTGATGGAAGCGCTGCTGACGGCGCTTGATGAAGCGGCCACCTCCAAGGAGATCAAGGTCGTCGTGATCGCGGCAACGGGCAAGCTCTTCTCCGCGGGCCATGATTTGAAGGAAATGACTCAACACCGCGCGGACGCCGGTGGGGGAAGGGCCTTCTTCGAGCGCACGATACGTCTTGCCGCCGACATCATGCTGAAAATCAGCAAGTTGCCGCAGGCTGTGATCGCGGAGATTGACGGTCTTGCGACGGCGGCTGGCTGCCAGTTGGTGGCAAGCTGCGATCTTGCGATCTGCACCGACACCTCGACCTTCTGCACGCCCGGCGTGAATATCGGTCTCTTCTGTTCGACGCCGATGGTGGCGCTCTCGCGTGCGGCACACCGTAAGCAGGCGATGGAAATGCTGCTGACGGGCGAGACGATCGACGCCGGGACCGCAAAGGAATTCGGCCTCGTCAACCGCATCGTGCCACAGCAATATCTGCGCCAGGTGGTCGACAAATATGCCTCCGTCATCGCCTCGAAATCGCCGCAGGCGCTGAAGATCGGCAAGGAGGCCTTCTATCGGCAGGCCGAGATGCCTCTGGCCGAGGCCTACGACTTCGCGGTAGGCGTGATGGTTGAGAACATGCTCGCTCGCGATGCCGAGGAAGGCATCGGCGCCTTTCTCGGCAAGCGCATGCCGGAGTGGAAGGAAGAGTAGGCTCAAGCCAGTCTCAAGAGCAGGGCGCCGAGCGCGATGACACAGGCTGCAATCGCTCGCCATATACTGACGCGCTCCTTCAGAAACACCGCGGAGATGACGACGGCGAAGAGGATCGAGGTCTCGCGCAGCGCCGCGACGGTTGCGACTGGGGCCTTGGTCATCGCCCAGAGCGCCAGGCCATAGGCGGCGAGCGAACCACCGCCGCCGATCAGCCCACGCCACCAGTTATGCACCACGTGCCTGAGCACCGGCTTCACGCCGCGACGGAGGAAGGCCCACGCGAAGAGAAGAACGGCCGGCAGCGGTGCCATCCATAGCGTGTAGGAGATGGGGTTGCCGGAAACCCGCGCACCGATGCCGTCGACATGGGTATAGCTCGCGATCACGCAGGCGTTGAGCAGCGCCAGCATGATCGCGTGCTTGCCGCCGTTGCGGGATTCGAAGGCGAGCGTCAGCACGCCCGCGGAGATCGTCAGGATGCCGGCCAGAGCTCCGCCGCTCAGTTCTTCGCCAATGACAAGCCTGCTCGTCGCCGCGACGATGAGCGGGGCGACGCCGCGCATCAAGGGGTAGACAAGGCCGATGTCGCCTGCGCGATAGGAGGCGGCGACCAATTGGAAATAGGCGAACTGGAACAGTGCCGAAACGAGGATATAGGGCCAGGCCTCGGGCCTGGGCAAAGGCAGCAAAGGGAGAAAGGGGAACGCCACCACCGCCGCCCCGAGCGCCACCATAGCCGCGTCGAGGGATTTTTCCGAGCCGGACTTGACGAGTGCATTCCAGGTCGCGTGCAGAAGCGCTCCGAGGAGCACGAGCGCAATGACGTCGAGTGGCAAGATGAACCTCTGCGGGATGTTCTTGAGGGCGCATCGGTTGTGGCGCTGCGCTGCCGGAAATGCAATCGGATTCATCCGGTCGGTCTCTGGTCGCGACGGACGGCAACGAAACGGTGCAAATGCGGGGCGGAAGTGGGTGTCTTAGTTGACTTGCCGCCGCACCACGCCAACTATCCGTGCGTGACAACGATGCGGATGGCCAGCATGAACCACGACGCCTACTCGGATTACTATCTCGCCGACATCCTGCGCGAGACGAAGACCATTGCGCTTGTTGGCGCCTCGCCGAAGCCCGAGCGCCCGAGCCACCGCGTCATGGCTTTCCTGTTGCGCAAGGGCTACCGCGTCATTCCGGTTAATCCCGGCCATGCCGGTCGCACCATTCTCGATCAGCCGGTGGTGGCGCGCCTTGCCGACATCAATGAGCCGATCGATATGGTCGATGTCTTTCGCGCCGCCCATGCGCTACCGGCGCTCGTCGACGAGATCCTGGCGTTGCCGTCGCTGCCCAAAGTGATCTGGGGGCAGTTGTCCGTCCGCGACGACGGAGCTGCGGCCCGAGCCGAGGCAGCAGGCATCAAGGTCGTCATGGATCGCTGCCCGGCGATCGAATATCCGCGCTTGATCGGCTGATCGCTCGGGGAAGGGGAGACGCAACTATGAAAGCCGGCCCCGGTTTCAGCACGCTCGCCGTCCATGCCGGAGCCCAGCCCGACCCGGCAACGGGCGCGCGGGCGACGCCGATTTACCAGACGACGAGCTTCGTCTTCAACGACACCGATCATGCCGCCGCGCTCTTCGGCCTGCAGCAGTTCGGCAATATCTACACCCGCATCATGAACCCGACACAGGCGGTGCTCGAAGAGCGGCTCGCAGCGCTGGAGGGCGGAACGGCCGCGCTTGCGGTTTCTTCGGGCCACGCCGCCCAACTTCTCGCCTTCCACACGATCATGAGCCCGGGCGACAATTTCGTCGCCGCCAAGCAGCTTTACGGCGGCTCGGTCAACCAGTTCGGCCAGGCATTCAAGTCCTTCGACTGGCAGGTCCGCTGGGCGGATTCGTCCGATCCGGCAAGCTTCGAGGCGCGGATCGACGAACGCACCAAAGCGATCTTCATCGAGAGCCTGGCCAACCCGGGCGGCACCTTCGTCGATATCGCAGCGATCGCCGAGGTTTCGCGCCGGCACGGGCTGCCGCTTATCGTCGACAACACGATGGCGACGCCCTATCTCGTGCGGCCGCTGGAGCACGGTGCCGATATCGTCGTGCATTCGCTGACCAAATTCATCGGTGGCCACGGCAATTCCATGGGCGGCATCATCGTCGACGGCGGCACCTTCGACTGGTCGAAATCCGGCAGGTACCCGCTTTTGTCCGAGCCGCGGCCGGAATATGCCGGCGCCGTGCTGCACCAGGCCTTCGGAAACTTCGCTTTCGCGGTCGCCGCGCGGGTGTTGGGCCTGAGAGATTTCGGGCCGGCGATCTCGCCCTTCAATGCGTTCCTGATCCAGACGGGCGTCGAGACCCTGCCGCTCAGGATGCAACGCCACTGCGATAATGCGCTCGCCGTCGCCAAATGGCTGAAGGACCAGGAAAAAGTATCCTGGGTCCGCTATGCCGGCCTCGAAGACGACCCCAACAACGCGTTGCAGAGGCGCTATTCGCCGAAAGGGGCAGGAGCCGTCTTCACCTTCGGGCTCGCGGGCGGGTACGAGGCGGGTAAGCGCTTCGTCGAAGCATTGGAAATGTTCTCCCATCTCGCCAATATCGGCGACACCCGCTCGCTCGTCATCCATCCGGCTTCCACCACCCACCGGCAGCTCACGCCCGAACAGCAGGTTGCAGCGGGTGCAGGGCCGGACGTCATCCGTCTCTCTATCGGCATCGAGGATGTCGCCGACATCATTACCGATCTCGATCAGGCGCTGGCGAAGGTCTAGCGAGCCCCCGGTCGAGCTGTCCGCCACAAAGAGGTGCTCATGAGCCACATGCTGAAATTCGACCCTAATTCGGTCGAGGCCGAGATCGGCGCGCCGGCACCCGACCGGCTGATTTCCGGAGCGCCTGAGTTCCGTACCTGGAATTTCGAAGAGGCCCCCGGCGGCCTCTATGCCGGCATATGGGAGGCAACGCCCGGAAAGTGGCGGGTCGCCTATGACGAGTGGGAGTATTTCCACATCCTCGCCGGCCATTCGATCCTGACCGGAGACGGCGAGGAGCCCATTCACCTGAAGGCCGGCGACAGCATGGTCCTGAGACCGGGCTTCAAGGGAACGTGGGAAGTCATTGAAACGACCCGCAAGGACTACGTCATCCGGCTTTGACGCCGTGTTGGCGGCTTACCAGACGAGATCCAGCCGCTCCAGACCATGGAAGTGGAAGCTGTCCTTGACGGGAGGCTCGTCCTTGAGCCGCATTCCCGGCAGTCGCTGGAAGAGGATCGGCAGCGAAATCTGGAGCTCGAGCCGCGCGAGCGGCGCGCCGATGCAGAAATGCAGGCCAGCACCGAACGAAACGTTGGCACCTTCATTGCGATCCGGCTTGAACGTGTCGGGTGCGGAAAATTTGCGGGGATCGACGTTTGCAGCGCCCAGCATTAGGCCGATCTTGTCACCCTTCTTGAGAGTGATGTCTTGTTCAAGCTTGATGTCCGATAGCGCATAGCGCTGGAAGATGTGCAAGGGCGCGGCGAACCGCAGGCATTCTTCGACCGTGCGCTCCGTCGTTTCCGCGCTTGCAAAGAGTTCGGCGGGGGAGAAGCCGGATTGCAGGATCGCGCGCACGGCATTGCCGATCTGATGGACCGTCGCCTCATGGCCGGCATTCAGAAGCAGCACCGTTGTCGAGATCAATTCGGCATCCGACAGCCGCTCGCCGTCTTTCTCGGAGGTGATCATGTGCGTGAGAAGATCGTCCGCCGGGTTGGCGCGCTTCTCGGTGATGGCGCCTTTCAGGTAATCCGCGAACTCTGCCGAGGCCTGATTGGCGTCGAGTTCCGTCTCGAAGCTCGGGTTAAAGACATACATCTTCACCATGCGGTGCGACCAGTCGAGAAGGCGCGGTGTCGCCTCGACCGGAATGCCGAGCATGCGCGCGATGACGGTGACCGGGATCGTCTCGGCATAGGTCTTCAGCAGTTCGACCTCGCGGTCCCCCTCGAAACTGTCGATGACCGCGTGCGAGAGCGCCTCGATATCGGGCCGGAGCTGCTCGATCTGCCGGGAAACGAAGGCACGGTTGACGAGCGTACGCAGCCGCGTATGCGCCGGCGGCTCCAATTCGAGCAGCGAGTGCGCCTCCAGAGCGTCGAAATCCTTGAGATGTGCCTTCGGCTCGGGCATGCCGAGCTCTTCGCGTGTCGCCACATGCAGGATCTGGCGGCCGAAGCGGCGGTCGCGCAAAAGGCCGTTCACCTGATCATAGCCCGCAAAATACCATTGCTGCCGCTCCTCCCAGAAGAAGGCGGGACACTCAGCATGGAGCGCTGCATAGACCGGAAGCGGATTGCGGAAGAAATCCGGATCGCGAACGTCGAGAGAGACGCGTCGGGCGGGGCCGTTGATGCTGATGCCGGGAACTGCGGACATGGTGGCGACTCTTGGGATGCGTGCGGGCTCATATTCGCAAGACATCTCTATTGCGCCGGGCGCGGTTGCGGCAAGAGCAAACGGAGGGCACTTGCGAAAGCACCAAGACGCGGCACGCCGACTTTTTCAGTGGCACCGGTCGACTTATTTAAGCATGATGCGGCAACGAACAGGGAGCGGCATGGCAAAGGCGCAAGGTAGTTTATCCGCAGGCATCATCGCGGCAATCCGCAAGCGGCGGCCGATCGTCGTCAATCGCGAGGCGGCCGTGAGCCGCGGCGATATCGTGATCGCTTCTTATAACATCCACAAATGCGTAGGTACCGACGGGCGCTTCGATCCCGGGCGAACGGCCCAGGTCATCAGCGAGATCGGAGCGGACATCGTCGCCCTCCAGGAGGCCGATCAGCGCTTCGGCGAACGCGCCGGCCTTCTCGATCTGGAGCACCTGCGCCGCGACGCACATCTCGTGTCGGTTCCGATTGCCCCATTTTCCGAGAAAGGTCATGGCTGGCACGGCAATGTCCTGCTGCTCCGAGAAGGGGCGGTCTCCGATGTGCGACAGTTGAAATTGCCCGGCGTCGAGCCGCGTGGCGCCCTGGTCGTCGATCTCGACCTCAAGGCAGGGCCGTTGCGGATAATCGCCGCGCATCTGGGCCTGCTGCGCCACTCCCGTGCGCGGCAGGCTGAAACGCTCCTGAAGGCCACGGCGGATGGTGCCGGCCGGCCGACGCTTCTCATCGGCGATCTCAACGAATGGCGCATGGGCAAGCGCTCATCGCTCAAGTTCCTGAGCCCCACATTCGACCCGTCGCACGCAGCGGTCGCGAGCTTCCCGTCGCGTTTTCCGCTGCTGCCGCTCGACCGCGTGCTCGGCAACCCGCATCATCTCGTGACTTCCGTGTCGGTGCACGATACGCCGCTGGCGCGCGTGGCTTCGGACCATCTGCCGGTCAAGGCCTCGATCGACCTCAAGGCCGCCCAACAGGACGCCAGTGACGGTGACCGTACCGGCTTGATCGGCGCGGAGCCGGTGTAACGCCCGAGGGTGCCTGTCATGTGGTCCTGGATTGCACTCTTCCTTGCGATCCTCTTCGCCCTGTTCCTCGTCGCGGTCCTTTACGTCTACGGCTGGTTCGGACGCCGACCGAAGACCGATCCGTCTTTCGCACGTCCGGTCGGTGAAGAAAGGACCGGCATCGACGAGGATCTCGGACCGTTTTTCCCGGCCCGCAGCGAAGAGAGCGCCGTCGCGCTCATATCCGACAATATCGAGGCTTTTGTCGCGCGGGCCCATTCTGCTCGCCGGGCCGGTCGCAGCCTCGACCTGCAATATTATTATTGGAAGGACGATCTGACCGGCTTTCTGTTGACGCGTGAGGTCCTCCGCGCTGCCGATCGCGGCGTGCGCGTCCGATTGCTGCTCGACGACATCAACGCCGGCATTCACGACCGTCTGTGCATCTCCCTCGACGCGCACCCGAATGTCAATGTGCGCCTTTTCAATCCGAGCCGGGCGCGGACCGATCGTTTCCGCCGCGGCTTCGAGATGGCGATCCGCGCCTTCAGTGCGACGCGCCGAATGCACAACAAGCTGTGGTTGGCCGACAGCCGCCTGGCGATCGCCGGCGGTCGCAATATCGGCGACGCATATTTCGACGCTGCCGAGCAGTCGAACTTTCGCGACCTCGACGTCTGGATGGCAGGACCTGTCGTCGATCAGGCGACGGCGATGTTCGATCTCTATTGGAACAGCGCGTCGGTTCTGCCGATCGCGGCGCTGAGGACCCCACGCAAGCACTACCTGCCGGCGCTGCGCGAAGCGCTTGACGGGGTGGCGCGCACCGCTGCCGGCCGTTTCTACCTGGAAAGGGTTGATGAAGTGGCGGCGCAGAAGGGGCCTTATTGGGGCAGCCGTCCCCTTCATCGCAGCGCCGAGCTGCGCGTGGCTTTCGACCCGCCGGAAAAGGCTTTGATGCAGAAACGGCAGAATTGGCTGTTGCGTGAGCTCTTCCCCCTGATCAACGCCGCAAGACACGATCTGCGCATCATCTCGCCCTATTTCATCCCGGGCGCCGAGGGGACGCGCGAACTGGCGCTGCTCGGGAACAAGGGTGCGAAAGTGGCAGTGCTGACGAATTCGCTTGCCGCAACCGACGTCGCGGCTGTGCATGGCGGCTACATGAAATATCGCAAGGGCCTGCTGCGTGCCGGCGTGGAGCTCTACGAGCTCAAGGAGCGCGGCGATTTCATCGAACGCCATCGGATATCGCTCTTCGGCGCGCGAAGCGCGAGCCTGCACACCAAGGCCTTCGTCGTCGACGGCCTGACTGGCTATGTCGGTTCGATGAATTTCGATCCGCGTTCCGCTTCGCTCAACACGGAGATGGGGATTATCTTTTCCGATCAAGCGCTCGCCGCGGAGCTTCAATCGATATTCCATGACGAGACATTGCCGGAGAGAAGCTATCGCCTGGTTTTGGAGGGGGGCAAGCCTGTCTGGCGCGACCGGACGAACGGAACGACCCGGGTGCTGCGCCGCGAACCCGACGCGGGCATCCTGCGCCGGCTGATCGCCGGGGCGATCCGCTTCCTGCCGCTTGAGTCACAGCTTTGACATTTGCGGCTTTGCGCTGCCGCTGCTCTTCACCTGAACCGCTCTCCGGTTACGCGGAGACAGCGCCGGCAGGCGGTTGAGGGGCGGACAACGGCGATCAGAGTTTCGGTACCGCATCAAAGCGCCCCGGAATTCACGGTCCGTTTACCGACGATACGCGAATGCCTGTGAGCAAGACGGCAGGCTGGGCGCCCGAAGGGGCCGGAACCCAAAAAAATGTTCTATCGAATGACGAGGCGAGCCGTAAAAATCCTTGGCCCCGCGGCCTGCGGCCATTAAAGCATTATCGAATGCTGGCGACTTGAAGTGAAGGGCATTGACACTCTATGTAAGGTCTGAGGCTAAACCGATGATTCCGGTCCGCGAAGGGATTGCGGGCGATTGATGAAGGTTCGATATGAGAAATCCAGTTGATACGGCCATGGCTCTGGTGCCGATGGTTGTTGAGCAGACCAACCGCGGCGAACGGTCCTACGACATCTATTCGCGGCTGCTCAAGGAGCGCATCATCTTCCTTACGGGTCCCGTCGAAGATCACATGGCGACGCTCGTCTGCGCGCAATTGCTGTTCCTCGAGGCGGAAAATCCGAAGAAGGAAATCGCACTCTACATCAACTCACCAGGTGGCGTCGTGACGGCCGGCATGGCGATCTACGACACGATGCAGTTCATCAAGCCCGCGGTTTCGACGCTCTGCATCGGTCAGGCCGCATCCATGGGTTCGCTGCTGCTTGCGGCCGGCCACAAGGACATGCGTTTCGCAACGCCCAATTCCCGCATCATGGTGCACCAACCGTCCGGCGGCTTCCAGGGCCAGGCTTCCGATATCGAGCGGCATGCGAGGGACATCCTCAAGATGAAGCGTCGGTTGAACGAGGTCTACGTCAAGCACTGCGGCCGCACTTATGAAGAGGTCGAGCAGACGCTTGACCGCGATCATTTCATGAGCGCCGACGAAGCTCTGGACTGGGGCCTGATCGACAAGGTGATCACCTCGCGCGATGCCGTAGAGGCCGCCTCACAGGGTTGAAATCGAGCATTTGTGTCACCACAGATGTAATTGTGACACATTTGTAAGAGCCAAGGGGCTTTATCGGAAGGGCAAAGCCGTTAATATGAATCCTTAATGCCGTGTTTGAATCTTGAGAGCATGGCATTCGGATTTCGGCGGGAGAGTCGTTGCGGCCGAAGTCGGGCCCATGCGCCTGACGCGGTGAGTACTCCCAAGAACCTTGCGCTGTGCCGGGGGCCTTTGCGCAAGGCGAACTGAGTGGTCCGCGATATCTTTCCGAAGGTGTCCGGCGTGCTGGAAGGAAATGGAAATGAGCAAGGTCAGCGGTAGCAACGGCGGTGACTCGAAGAATACCCTCTATTGTTCGTTCTGCGGCAAGAGCCAGCATGAAGTTCGCAAGCTGATTGCCGGACCGACCGTGTTCATCTGCGATGAATGCGTCGAACTCTGCATGGACATCATCCGCGAGGAGAACAAGACCTCTATGGTCAAGTCTCGCGATGGCGTTCCGACCCCGCAGGAGATCATCAAGGTCCTCGACGAATACGTCATCGGCCAGCAGCAGGCCAAGCGCATCCTGTCCGTTGCCGTGCACAACCATTACAAGCGGCTTGCCCATGCGGCGAAAAGCAGCGACGTCGAACTCGCGAAGTCGAACATCATGCTGGTCGGGCCGACAGGCTGCGGCAAGACCTATCTGGCGCAGACGCTCGCTCGCATCATCGACGTTCCCTTCACCATGGCCGACGCGACGACGCTGACGGAAGCGGGCTATGTCGGCGAGGACGTCGAAAACATCATCCTGAAGCTTCTCCAGGCGGCCGACTACAATGTCGAGCGCGCTCAGCGCGGCATCGTCTATATCGACGAGGTCGACAAGATTTCCCGCAAGTCGGATAACCCGTCGATCACCCGCGACGTTTCCGGCGAGGGCGTGCAGCAGGCCCTACTGAAGATCATGGAAGGCACCGTCGCCTCTGTGCCGCCGCAGGGCGGCCGCAAGCACCCACAGCAGGAATTCCTGCAGGTCGACACGACGAACATCCTCTTCATCTGCGGTGGTGCGTTCGCCGGCCTCGACAAGATCATCTCTGCTCGCGGCGAGAAGACGTCGATCGGCTTCGGCGCAACCGTCCGCGCTCCGGAAGACCGTCGGGTCGGCGAGGTGCTGCGCGACCTCGAGCCGGAGGATCTGGTCAAGTTCGGGTTGATCCCCGAATTCATCGGCCGCCTGCCGGTTCTCGCGACGCTTGAAGATCTGGATGAAGACGCTTTGATCCAGATCCTCTCGGAGCCGAAGAACGCGCTGGTCAAGCAGTATCAACGCCTGTTCGAGATGGAAGACGTCGAACTGACCTTCCACGAAGACGCGCTGCGCGAGATCGCCCGCCGGGCCATCGTCCGCAAGACCGGCGCGCGCGGCCTGCGTTCGATCATGGAAAAGATCCTGCTCGACACCATGTTTGAGCTGCCGACGCTCGAAGGCGTCCGCGAGGTCGTCATTTCGGATGAGGTGGTCAAGGGGACGGCGCGTCCGCTCTACATCTACTCGGAGCGTTCCGAGGAGAAGACCAACGTCTCGGCCTAAATCGGCTGGTCGCTCACGATAGTTTGAAAAGCCCGCCATGTGCGGGCTTTTTTGTGCGCATATACCCTGGTCGAGGAAGTCGCTGTCGGAGCGAGCCCCGTCGGCTTCGATTCCTGGCGAGTTTGAGTGGTTTTCGGTTCAAAATCACTGTGATCTCGCGAATCGATTGTTGCTAAAGTGCCGCGACGACGCGATGATGCGACGATTCAATGAAAGCCGGGCTGGCCCTCGGTCGTAAGGTCCGCGACAGCATCTCAGCGTAGGCATCGGAATATCCATGAAGGCGGAGGTTGCGCCTTACCTTGAAAAGGCCTCTCTTGCACTCCACTTTCATGTACGAAATGTGACAGCCGGGAGTGCCGCTGAGGCTCCCGGGAACGGGCCCGAAAATCGGGACGGAAAGGAAATGATATGACGAACAAAACGTCTCCGGCGACTGAAAGCGCGACCTATCCGGTTCTGCCGCTGCGTGACATCGTGGTTTTCCCGCATATGATCGTGCCGCTCTTCGTCGGCCGGGAGAAGTCGATCCGCGCCCTTGAAGAGGTCATGGGTACCGACAAGCAGATTATGCTTGCGACCCAGATCAACGCCACTGACGACGATCCGGAAGCCTCCGCCATCTATAAGGTCGGCACGATTGCGAACGTGCTGCAACTGCTGAAGCTCCCCGACGGGACCGTCAAGGTTCTGGTCGAAGGCCGCGCGCGCGCCGAGATCGAGCGCTATACGCCGCGCGACGATTTCTATGAGGCGGCCGCCCATGCGCTGCGCGAGCCCGACGAAGATCCGGTCGAGATCGAAGCGCTGAGCCGCTCGGTCGTCTCCGAATTCGAAAGCTATGTGAAGCTTAACAAGAAGATTTCGCCGGAAGTCGTCGGCGTCGCGAGCCAGATCGAAGACTATTCGAAGCTCGCCGATACCGTCGCATCCCATCTGTCGATCAAGATCGTCGAGAAGCAGGAAATGCTGGAAACGACGAGCGTGAAGATGCGTCTTGAAAAGGCGCTCGGCTTCATGGAAGGCGAGATCTCGGTCCTGCAGGTGGAAAAGCGCATCCGCTCGCGCGTTAAGCGCCAGATGGAGAAGACCCAGCGCGAGTACTACCTCAATGAGCAGATGAAGGCGATCCAGAAGGAGCTGGGCGACAGCGAGGACGGCCGCGACGAGATGGCCGAGATCGAGGAGCGCATCGCCAAGACGAAGCTCTCCAAGGAAGCTCGTGAAAAGGCCGATGCGGAGCTGAAGAAGCTGCGCCAGATGAGCCCGATGTCGGCGGAGGCGACGGTCGTTCGCAACTATCTCGATTGGCTCCTGGGCCTGCCCTGGGGCAAGAAATCGAAGATCAAGACCGATCTCAACCATGCCGAGAAGGTGCTCGACGCCGATCACTTCGGTCTTGACAAGGTCAAGGAACGTATTGTCGAATATCTCGCCGTGCAGGCACGCTCCACGAAGATCAAGGGCCCCATCCTGTGCCTTGTCGGACCTCCGGGCGTCGGCAAGACCTCGCTCGCGAAGTCGATCGCCAAGGCGACCGGCCGCGAATATATTCGCATGGCGCTCGGCGGCGTGCGCGACGAGGCGGAGATCCGCGGTCACCGCAGGACCTATATCGGCTCCATGCCGGGCAAGATCGTTCAATCGATGAAGAAGGCAAAAAGGGCCAATCCGCTGTTCCTGCTCGACGAGGTCGACAAGATGGGGCAGGACTTCCGCGGCGATCCGTCTTCGGCGCTTCTGGAAGTGCTCGATCCGGAACAGAACTCGACCTTCATGGATCACTATCTCGAGGTCGAATACGACCTGTCGAACGTGATGTTCATCACCACGGCAAACACGCTCAACATTCCGGCACCGCTGATGGACCGCATGGAAGTGATCCGCATCGCCGGTTACACCGAAGAGGAAAAACTGGAGATCGCCAAGCGGCATCTGTTGCCGAAGGCGATCCGCGACCATGCGCTGCAGCCGAACGAGTTCTCCGTGACGGACGGGGCGCTGATGGCGGTCATCCAGACCTATACGCGTGAAGCGGGCGTTCGCAACTTTGAACGTGAGTTGATGAAGCTTGCGCGCAAGGCTGTGACCGAGATCCTCAAAGGCAAGACGAAGAAGGTCGAAGTGACGGCCGAGAACGTGCACGACTATCTCGGCGTGCCGCGCTTCCGCCATGGCGAAGCCGAGCGCGACGACCAGGTAGGCGTGGTCACGGGCCTCGCCTGGACCGAGGTCGGCGGCGAGCTGCTGACGATCGAAGGCGTGATGATGCCCGGCAAGGGCCGCATGACGGTCACCGGCAACCTGCGCGACGTGATGAAGGAATCGATTTCGGCAGCGGCATCCTATGTCCGGTCGCGCGCGATCGATTTCGGGATCGAGCCACCGCTGTTCGACAAGCGCGACATTCACGTCCACGTACCTGAGGGCGCAACCCCGAAGGATGGTCCGTCCGCGGGTGTCGCCATGGCAACGGCTATCGTTTCGGTCATGACCGGCATTCCGATCTCCAAGGACGTGGCGATGACCGGGGAAATCACCCTGCGTGGTCGCGTCCTGCCGATTGGCGGTCTCAAGGAGAAGCTGCTGGCGGCTCTGCGTGGCGGCATCAAGAAGGTGCTGATCCCCGAGGAGAACGCCAAGGACCTCGCCGATATTCCGGACAACGTGAAGAACAGCCTCGAGATCATCCCGGTCTCGCGGATGGGCGAGGTGCTCGAACACGCTTTGACGCGGCGTCCTGAGCCGATCGAATGGGATCCGGCCAGCCAGCCGGCCATGCCGGCGGTTGATTCGCAGGACGAAGCGGGGGCATCGATCGCGCACTAAAGGGAAGCGCAAAGGGCCGCGACTGTGGCCCGCTTGCGCCCCTCAAGCAGAAAAACAAGGAAGACCGGCCTTTTGCCGGTCTTTTTTGTTGTAAAAGCGTGCTGCACGCCTTGCATTCCAAGGGATTAGGCGCAATTGGGGATGGCAAGACGTGGGTGACGCGCAAGCGACCCCGGCTTAAGAAGACAGTCGTTTCGAACCAGTGTGAAAGGGGTGGAAACATGAACAAAAATGAGCTCGTGACTGCCGTTGCCGAAAAGGCCGGACTCTCGAAGGCTGATGCGTCCTCTGCAGTTGATGCAGTTTTTGAGACCATCCAGAGCGAACTGAAGAACGGTGGCGACATTCGCCTCGTCGGCTTCGGCAACTTCTCCGTTACCCGCCGTGAAGCCAGCAAGGGCCGCAACCCGTCGACGGGCGCGGAAGTTGACATCCCGGCGCGCAACGTGCCGAAGTTTACCGCCGGCAAGGGCCTTAAGGACGCCGTCAACTAATAGGACGTTTCAGCGGAAAGGCTGCCGAACGGCATTCTCCATTTGCCGGTCCTTAGCAACGGCCGTCCGCGATTAGGTTCATGTTCCATCTGCCGCGACGTCGCTTCCGAGCGAGGGTCTTAGGCAGGTTGATTGAGGCCCGGTTCACCGGGCCTCTTTTCGTTTCAACCTCCGCTGTCATCCCGCTGTTACAGGACGGTTGCAAAAGCCTCCCGTCCGGCCCCGGCCGCCGCCGATTCCGGATGTCAGCGCGGCGCGAGAAAGCGCGGTCGGCGCATGTGCCGCGACAAGGAGGGACAGATGAAAGCATTTTCGATCATCACAGCATTGGCCGCGGCTCTTGCCGCATCGACGGCATCCGCCGTCCAGGCCGAACAGGTATTCAACCGGATCGCATCCTTTGCCGTCGCCGACAACCTGCCTGCGGGAGCCGACCGGAAGGCACCGACATCGGCCGAGATCATCACCTCGAGTGAAGACGGCAATACGCTCATCTATACCGACAGCCCTGGCAAGCGCATCGGCTTCATCGATATTACCGACGCCAAGGCGCCGAAGGCGAGTGGCACCGTCTCCTTCGAAGGCGAGCCGACCTCCGTCGCGGTCGCCGGCGCAAAGGCCCTCGTCGCCGTCAATACGCGCGAAAGCTTCACCAAACCATCGGGCCTCCTCGCAGTCGTCGACGTTGCGGCGAAAAAAGTGGAGGCGACCTGTGATCTCGGCGGTCAACCGGATTCGGTAGCCCTGAACAAGGACCGGACGCTTGCCGCAGTCGCGATCGAGAACGAGCGCGACGAGGACGTCGAGGACGGAAAGATCCCGCAGATGCCGGCCGGCGATCTCGTCATCCTGTCGCTGAAGAACGGTGTCGCCGATTGCACGACGATCAAGCATGTGGCGCTGACCGGTCTCGCCGAGATCGCGGGTGACGATCCGGAGCCGGAATTCGTCGCCTTCAACGGCAAGGACGAAATCGCGCTGACGCTGCAGGAGAATAACCACATCGTCATCATCGACGGTAAATCCGCGACCGTGAAGACGCATTTCTCCGCCGGCACCGTCGACCTGAAGAACATCGATGCCAAGCGGGATGGCGCCATCTCCTTCACGGGCGAGCAGCCTGGCCGCAAGCGCGAACCGGATGCGGTGAAGTGGCTCGACGACAATCGTCTGCTCGTCGCCAACGAGGGTGACTACGAAGGCGGTGCGCGCGGTTTCACGATCTTCGATGCGACCGGCAAGGTCCTCTTCGAGTCCGGCGCGGGCTTCGAACATGCGATCGCAGCCATCGGCCACTATCCGGAGAAGAGGTCGTCGGCCAAGGGCGTCGAACCGGAGGGCCTCGAAGCGGCCCGTTTCGGCGACGACAACCTCTTCTTTGTGCTCTCCGAGCGCGCCTCGATCGTCGGCGTCTACAAGGATACCGGCGCTCAACCCGAACTCCTCCAGCTTCTGCCGTCCGGCATTTCGCCCGAGGGCGCGGTCGCCATTCCCAGCCGCAATTTGTTTGCGACCGCCAATGAGGTGGATCTCGTTGAGGACGGTGGAGCGCGGGCACATGTGATGATCTACGAACGGGCAGAAGGGCAGGCCGCCTATCCGCAGATTCGCTCGTCGGAAAAGGACGGCACGCCGATCGGTTTCGGCGCGCTTTCCGGCCTTGCTGCGGTCATGGACAAGCCGGGTTTCCTGCGCGCTGTCAGCGACTCCGTCTTCTCCTCGCAGCCGACGATCTTCACGATCGACGCCACCCAGACCCCGGCGCTGATCACGGAGGCGCTGCGGATCACCCGCGACGGTGCTCCCGCCCAGAAGCTCGACATCGAAGGCGTCGCCAATGACGGCGAGGGCGGCTTCTGGCTCGCTTCCGAGGGCAATTCGGACAAGCTTTACAGCCATGCGCTCTTTCATGTGAACAAGAAGGGCGAGATCAAGAAGGAGATCGCCTTGCCGGCGGAGTTGCGTGCGAACGAAATCCGCTACGGTTTCGAAGGTATCGCGACCGTGGGCGAGGGGGATGACCAGGTCCTCTGGATGGCTGTCCAGCGCGAATGGAAGGACGACGAGAAAGGCTTCGTCAAGCTCGTCTCCTACAAGCCGGCAACCGAGGAGTGGGGTGCGGTGCGCTATCCGCTCGACAAGTCGGAAGAAGGCTGGGTCGGCCTTTCGGAAATCTCCGTCCATGGCGACTATGCCTATATCATCGAGCGCGACAATCTGATCGGCGAGGCAGCCAGGCTGAAGAAGCTCTATCGCGTTCCTCTCGCCGATCTGAAGCCCGCCAAGCTCGGCAGCGAGTTGCCGGTCGTCCGCAAGGAAGAGGTGCGCGATCTCATTGCCGATCTGAAGGCGCTGAACGGTTATGTCGTCGACAAGGTCGAGGGCTTCGCAGTTGACGCCGCCGGCAATGGTTATGTCGTCACGGACAATGACGGCGTCGACGATTCCTCCGGCGAAACCCTGTTCTTCTCCATCGGTGCCATCGACGCGATGTAAGCGTCGAGGCCGGGAGAAAGCGGAAAAGGCCGGAGCATGACGCCCCGGCCTCTTCTCTTTCTGCGGAGGTGATGCGCGCGGCTCTATCGCGCGGAGGCGATCTCTGCCTCTTCCGCTTCTTCCTTGCGTTTGCGGATCTCGTCGGTCTTTTCGACGAGCTTGCTGACGATATCGTAGAGCTGGTCGAGCTGCTCGTCGTCGAGCGCTGAGAAGATTTCCTCCAGGAGCTGTTTGCGTGGGTGTTCCGCCGCTTCGAGGACGGCCCGTCCGGTCTCGGTGATGGAGACGATCTTTGCGCGGCGATCCTCCGGGTCGGGTTTGCGCATCACCAGGCGGTCGCGTTCCAGCCCGTCGATCGCCTCGGTCACCGTTCGCGGCGCAAAGTTCAGCGCACAGGCGATATCCGTGGAGCGACAGGGGCCGAGTTTGCTCAGGAAGAAGAGAAACTTGCTCCGGGCAAGCGAGACGCCTTCCTCCGTCATGGATTCGTTAACCAGCCGATGAACGCGATGGTAGAGCTCGAACAGCTTGTCGGAAACTTCGAATGTCTTCTTCATGACCACCATGGCGATATTTTGAGGTGCCATGTCAAATGGCAGTTACCCTATTGATAGTTACAATTGCGACATTTGTCGACAAGAACCTCCTAATTCTTAAGGCTGATGCCGCAGCGCCACGCGACTCACCAGCCGCAAGAGGATGCAGTCGCAAAAAGAAACGGCCCTCGGTTGAGAGGGTCGTTTGGCTTGCAGCGCAAGGATTGCAGCCGCTCCGCCGCTGTAGCGGGATCAGGAAAAGTGTGCGGGTTTAGGCGGCGTAGCGCGATCCTACCGGCCCAAAGCCGTGGTTCGAGGTCTCGGCCAGGGCGAAGCGGTCGATCAGGTCGCGCAGGCGGCCCGCTTCTTGCGCCAGGGTCGCGCTTGCCGCGTTGGCTTCCTCCACCATCGCGGCGTTCTGCTGCGTGACCTGGTCCATCTGGTTGACCGCGACGTTCACTTCCGAGAGGCCCGCCGCCTGCTCCTGTGCCGAAACCGCAATGGCGTCCATGTGCTCGTTGATCGTCACGATCAGGCCTTCGATGGTGCGAAGCGCCTCGCCGGCCTCGCGCACGAGCTTGACGCCGCTTTCGACCTCGACGGCCGAGTTGCGGATCAACTCCTTGATCTCCTTGGCCGCGTTGGCCGAACGCTGCGCGAGCTCGCGCACTTCCTGCGCGACGACCGCGAAGCCCTTGCCGGCATCGCCCGCACGCGCCGCCTCGACCCCCGCATTGAGCGCGAGGAGGTTCGTCTGGAAGGCGATCTCGTCGATGACGCCGATGATGTTGGATATCTGACTGGAGGAGTGCTCGATCCGCCCCATGGCTTCGATCGCGCCGGCGACGATGGCGCCGGACTTATGTGCGCTTTCGTTTGCCTGGCTCGCGATCGCGCGCGCCTCATTGGTGCGCTTCGAGGAATTGGCAACGTTGACGGTGATCTCATCGAGCGCGGCCGCGGTTTCCTCGAGTGAAGCTGCCTGCTGTTCGGTACGCCGCGAGAGGTCGTCCGCGCTGTGGCTGACCTCGCGGGCACCGCTGTCGATGCTGCCGGAGCTTTGCGAAACGGCCGCCAGCGTGTCGGCGAGCTGGGCGACGGCCTGGTTGAGGTCGTGCCGCAGCTGTTCGAAATCGGGCGCAAAAGGCTCGTCGAGCTGGAAGGCCAAATCGCCGGAAGCAAGTCGCCGCAGCCCGCTTGCAAGGCCGGCCGTCGCCGCCTGGAGCCGCCGCTGCGCCGCGGCCTCGGCCTCTTCGGTCAGGCGCTGGCGTTGCGCCTCGGCTTCGGCGTGCTGGGCGCGGGCCTCCTCCTCGAGTTTGAGATTGGTGATCGCCCCCTGGCGGAAGACCTCGACCGCGCGCGCCATTTCGCCGATCTCGTCCTTGCGGGTGCCGTAAGGAATGGCGCTCGCCGTGTCGCCCTCGGCGAGGCGCGCCATTGAGTGGGTGATGACCTGGATCGGGCGCGCTATCCCGCGCACGGCGTAGATGATCGCGCCGAGGACGATCACGGCGGCAAAGCCGATCACCGTCATCTCGACCGCCATGACCCGGCTGTGCGTGGCAGCACTGGCGGCGACGGCTGCGTCCGCTCCGGCAAGGTTGAGCGCGCGCAGCTCCTCGAGCGCCGCATCGACCTTCTCTCCGGCTTCCCGCATCTCGACCTTGAAAACGCTCTGCGCCTTCATGTTCTCCAGATTGTTGGAGAGGTTCAGCATGCGGTCAGCGACCGAGAGATAATCTTTATAGGCCGCTCGCACCTTGTCGAGCATCGCCCTGTCGGCGTCGGAAGTGGCGAGGCCCGCATATTCTTCGGAGAGCTTGTCGAAATCGCCGACGGTCTCGCCGATGACCTTTTCTGCCGCCTTTTTTTCGAAAGGCGTGAGCGAGATCAGATGCCGCGCGAAGGCCATCCGCGTGTCCGAGAGCTGCGTCTCGAGTGCGCGCGCCAGCGAGACGCGCGGCAGCCAACTCGTGGCGATCTCGGTGGTCCGTTCGTTCAGCATTCGGGTGCCGTTCATCGACGACAGCGCCAGCGCGGCGACGATCACCGTCACCAGAGAGAAGAGGGCGATCAGCGTGTGCGATATCTTGAGGCGCGACATGGATAACTCCGGAATGACGACCGTCGGCGAAGGTCGGTGCAAGATGTTCTCCGGCTCTTGATCGTCATGAGAGAGCGGATGCTCGAGCAGGAATCATTCCGGTGCTAGAGATGCACTAGGCACTTCCGGGCGAAAGTTAAACGAGCAAGACGTTACGAAACCGCTAATCGACGGGAACGGCACGGATAGGCGATCAGTGCAGGGCCGTTTTCTTGGGCTTTGTTTGGAGAACACTTGAAAGCAGCGGGCTTGCCGCCTGTGTACAGGCGCGGTTTGCCCCACGCACTCGCATTGACGAGGGACGCGGCGCCGGGTCATGGTCGGCCATGCCCTTCCGATTTGTTCATACCGCAGACCTTCATCTCGATTCACCTTTGCGCAGCCTCGCGCTCCGAAACCCGGAGCTTGCCAGCCTTGTGCGCAGCGCCACCCGTAACGCGCTCGTGCGCATTGTCGATCTGTGCATTGCCGAAAACGTCGACGCGCTGTTGATCGCCGGCGATCTCTATGACGGCAGCCAAACCTCCATGAACACGGCGCTCTTCCTTGCAGGCGAGCTCCGCCGCCTTGACGAGGCCGGCATCCGCACCTTCATCATTCGAGGCAATCACGACGCCCAATCGCAAGTGACGCGCGAACTCACGCTGCCGCCCTCCGTCCACGTCTTCTCCGGCCGCAGCAGGACGGTGCTGGCAAAGACCCTGGAGAACGGCAGAACGGTCCATATTCACGGCGTGAGCTTTGCCGACACGCACGCGCCGGAAAGTCTGCTGCCCCACTTCCATGCGCCGGTCGCCGACGGAATCAACATCGGCATGTTGCATACGAGCCTTTCCGGCTCCGCCGCACATGACCCCTATGCTCCCTGCAGCATCGCCGATCTTCAGCGGCATGGCTTCGACTATTGGGCTCTCGGCCATGTCCATCAGCGGCAGGTGCATAGCGAAAAGCCCTCCATCGTCATGCCCGGCATGCCGCAGGGCCGCGACATCAACGAAATGGGCATGAAGGGCGTTACCATCGTCACGATCGACGATCACGGGCAGGTGGTGCTGGAAGAGCGGGCGACAAGCACCGCCGCTTTCGAACGGCTTTCCGTCGACGTAACGGGAGCCGCTGATTGGCGCGATATGCTGGACGCGGTGAGCCGGGAGATCGCTCGCCTTCGCAAGCGACTGCCTGCCGACAATCTGATCCTGCGGTTGACGCTGACGGGAAGAACCCCGCTTGCCTGGCGCCTACGGCGCGACGCCGATCTCCTGGAAACGGAAATGGCCAACATTGCGGCCGGGCTCGGCGGATGCTGGATCGAGAAGGTCGAGGTGCAGTGCCGGGCGGCAGGGGATGCAGGACATCCCTCGGCCGACCCGGTGGTCGAATTGGCGGCGCTCGTCGACGACGTGTTGTCCTCCTTCGGTTTCCGCGCAGAGGTGAAGGGCGTCGCGGAGGAACTGCTGCAGCAATTGCCGCCCGAACTGCGGCAGGTATTGGCGGTCGACGAGGAAGCGCTGGAGAGTCTGGCGCTGAACGCCGGGCTGGCGGGGAGCGCGGATGTGCTCGCGCATCTCCACGGTCGCACGGTCGCCGAGGCCATCGACTGATGCGACTTCAACGACTGGATCTCGTCCGCTACGGCAAGTTCACCGAGCGGAGCCTCGATTTCGGCGAGGCGAAGCCGGGTGCGCCTGATTTTCACCTCGTTTACGGTCCGAACGAAGCCGGGAAGTCGACCCTGTTCTCAGGCTTCCTCGATCTGCTCTTCGGGATCGAGCGTTCGAGCCCCTACGGATTCCTGCATCCCTACCAGACGATGCGAATCGGCGGCGTCCTGGAAGCCGGCGGCCATCGCCACCGCGCCTATCGTATAAAGCGCAACGCCAACAGCCTCGTCGGCTCCGACGAGCAGCCGCTGCCGGACAATCTCTTTTCCGCGGCTCTCGGCTCAGTCGATCGGGAGACGTATCGCATGATGTTCTCGCTCGACGACGACAGCATCGAGGAGGGCGGGGAAGCGATCCTGCAGAGCGAGGGGGAACTTGGTTCGCTGCTCTTTTCCGCAAGCTCCGGCTTGCCGGATAGCGGCGCCGTTCTCGCGAGCCTGCGTGCGGATGCGGATGCCTTCTTCCGTCCGCAGGGGCGAAAGCACCGGCTTGCCGAGTTGAAGGCAGAACTCGACGCGCTCAAAGCGGAGCGCAGCGCGATTGACGTGAATGCGCGCGAATACGCCTCCCTGCGCAAGGCGCTGATGTCTGCGCGCGAACGCTACGAAACGGCGGCAGGAACACGGGCGGAGCTGCGTGTCGCCAGGGACTTGGCGCGCGTAAAGCTCCATGCTCTGCCGATCCTCAAGCGGCTTTCCGACGCCGGAGACGAATTCGCGAAACGACGTCCGTTGCCGGTGCCGTCAGCGGAGTGGCAGAGCGAGCTGCCGATGCTTCGCAAGCGGGAGGCGGAAATCGCGGCGCGGCTGGCGCAACTGAACGAGGAACTCGACCGGCGCCGCGACGAGCTGGCGGGAATGCCGCAGGACGGGGAGGCGCTGGCGCTCGCCGAACGGTTCGGGGCGCTCCGCGACGCCGCACTCGACGCACGCTATCTCACGGCCGCACGTGACATGCCGGCTCGCCTCGAAGAGCTGGCAAGGACATCCGCCGAGATCGACGCCTGCCTTGCCCGCCTGGACGAGGAGGGCAACTCCGATCCCGCCACGCTCCTCCTGCCGACCGCGCGTGCCGCCCGGCTGCAGGAGCTTGTGCGCCGGCACGCAAGCCTGTCGGAGAGGCTAGCCGCGGCACGCGAGGAAACCGAGAGCGCGAAACGGGATCGCGAGGAGGCCGAGCGCGACGCCGCCCGGCTGAAGGAAGGAACGGGCGAACCCGCTCTTCTCGCGAACCGCTTGCATTACCTGCGCCAGAGCGACTGCCTTATTCGTCAGCAGGCAGCGGCCAAAGAGATCGATCGGCTGGAAGCGATGCTCTCGGATAAGCTCGAGGCGCTGCGACCCTTTGAAGGCACTTTGGACGATCTGGCGGCGCTTGCCGTCCCGGCGCCGGGCGTGGTGGATGCATGGCGGGCGGAGGAAGCTGCACTTGCGGAACGGCGGTTACGGCTCGACGACCGGACCGCCGACGAAGACGAGCGCCAAGCCGGAGACGAGGCGCGGCTCGCCGCGCTTGCGGCCAATGGCGGCGCCATCGATGACGCGACCGCGAGCGAACTCCGGCGGCGCCGGGATCTTGCCTGGCAAAGGCACAGCTCCTGCCTCGACGAGGCGAGCGCGACGGCGTTCGTGGTGATACTGAAAGAGGACGACGCGGCTGCGGCACTGCGGCTGGAACAGGCGGAGCGCGTCGCCGAGATGCGTGGCCTGACGCTCGCCGTTTCCGAGCGGCGTGGCCGCCTGCGGATGCTGGAGGCGCAAAGAAGGGCGATCGGCGAGCGGCGGGAGCGGCTGGACACGACGATCGGCGCTGCCGCAAGCGCCTGCGGCTTACCTAGCGTGATCATGCTACCGCAACTGGAGGCTTGGCTCGCGACGCGCGCCGCCGCGCTCGAGCTGCGCGCAGATTTGCGTGCCGCGCTACGGGAGCGCGACAAGGCCGTTGCTGAAGAGAACGCGGCCGTCCGCGTTCTGCGCGAGGAACTGGTGCGGTTCGGCGCGAGCGACGCTTTGCCCGACGGTCTCGGTGCGTTGCTCTCCGCGGCCGAACATTTCGTCTCGCGCGCACAGGCGGCGTCCGCCGCCCGCAGTGCCGCCGCCGCGCGGTTCGGCCGCGCGTCGGAAGCGTTGGAAAGCCGTGAGGCGACGCTCGCTGCCGCGGAAGCCGCGATGGCCGCCTGGTGCGGCGAGTGGCGTGATGCCCTCGCCGGTACCTGGCTCGCCCGCCGGATCGAGCGGCCACTCCCGCAGGAAATAGGTCCGGTGCTCGCTTTGCTTCAGGACTTCGACAAGCTGATGCAGCGGAAGGGCGAACTCGACCATCGCATCGCCGCGATGCGAAGGGATCAGCAGGTTTTCGCGGAAGCCGTCGCGGGTCTTGGAGCGCAATTAGGCGAGGCACAGTGCGAGGATGTCCTCACCCTTTTCACCGCCATTCGCGATCGCATCACCGCTGCGCATCACATGGAAGAGCGCCGCCTCACGCTCCAAGGCAGCATCGAGCGAATGGAGGAGAGCCTGCAGTCGCTGCACGGCGAAGAGCGAATCCATGCCGCAGCCAAACGGGCGATCGTCGATTTCTTCGGCTGCGCGACGCTCGACGAGGCCGCTTCCTGCCTGGAGGCCGTCCAGGAGCAGGAACGGCTGCGGCGCCGGTGCGCCGAGCTCGAGAACGATCTGGTTACGCGCCTTGGCGTCGCCACGGCCGGGGAAGCCGAAGCCATGCTGGGCCCGATCGACGAAAAGGAGTTGAGCCTCGAGCTCGCTCGGCTGGACGAGGCGATCGATGCGGCCGACCGCGACGTCGGCGAGTCGCATGCGGAGGTCCGGAGCAAGGAGAAGGCGCTTGCCGAAGTGGAGGGGGGCGACCGCGTCGCCGAGCTCGAACAGCGGCGCCGCACGCTTCTTCTCGACGTCGAGATGAAGGCGATCGGCTATCTCCGGCTGCGGGCTGGCGTGATCGCCGCCGAGCAGGGGCTCAGGCTGTTTCGCGAACGTCACCGCAGCGCCATGATGCAGCGTGCTTCGCGGACATTCATGCACATCAGCGGCGGCGAATATTCCGGCCTGTCGACGCAAGCGGAGAAGGGTCAGGAATTTCTGATCGCGAACACGGCCGCGGGTGGATCGAAACTTGCCCGCGATCTTTCGAAAGGCACGCGTTTCCAGCTTTATCTCGCCCTCAGGATCGCCGGCTACCATGAAGTCGCCGCAACGCGGGAGGCGCTCCCGTTCATCGCCGACGATATCATGGAGACGTTCGACGACGGCCGCGCCGGCCGCGCCTTCGAGCTGATGGCGGACATGGCGCGCGTCGGCCAGGTGATCTATCTGACGCACCACGAGCATCTTTGTGATATCGCCCGGAGCGCCTGTCCGGCGGTGACGGTTCATAGACTTTGAGCTCGCTTGCCATTGCCCGCACCTTCGCGTGCTCTTTATAGGAACAGATACGAATTCACGCCCTGAGACTAGGAGAACGCCGATGGAAATCTTCGAATGTGGATCAAGACCCTCGACGCGCGGCCCGGCCGAATACTTCACAGGGGCGGTACGCATCGATCCCGCCTTCGAGGCACCGGCGCCGGCACGAGTGCGCGGGGCGACGGTCACCTTCGAGCCCGGCGCCCGCACCGCTTGGCACACGCACCCGCTCGGCCAGACGCTGATCGTCACCTCAGGCCGGGGGCTGGCGCAAAGCTGGGGCGGAGAGCTGCGCGAGATTCGCGCCGGCGACGTCGTCTGGTTTCCGCCGGGCGAAAAGCACTGGCACGGTGCCGCGGCCGATACGGCAATGACGCACATCGCCATCCAGGAGGCGCTCGACGGCAAGGTGGTGGATTGGCTCGAGCATGTGACGGATGAGCAATATCGCGGAGGGTGAAAGGACCGCACATATCGCTACGCCCAGCGATGTTGCTGCCTATTCATCTTCCCAGGAATAAGAAAATGGTGGGCGATGAGAGACTCGAACTCCCGACATCCTCGGTGTAAACGAGGCGCTCTACCAACTGAGCTAATCGCCCTTTCGCGTTGCGAACCAATGTGTCCGCCGCGTCGGTGGGCGTGATCTATGCGCAACCGGCGAAAACCGCAAGAGCATTCGCGCGATTTTTTCGATTTTTTTGTGAGGGCTCGTCAAGCGTATGGCCGGAGCAGGCGGACTGTGGACAATTGACAACTGCGTCGGCAGAGAACGGCGACAGATCGGCTTTCTCCCGTCGCCACCGACAGGGACATAAAGATGTGCGGACGCAGCCGCACGTCGAAGTGGAGGCACTGCTCATCTCGGTTGCGCCGCTGCCGCCGCCATACGCGATTTTCGCTCCGCGCGACGCCCTGTGGATCAAAAACCGTTCCGTCACGGATTTGTCTTCAAACACGCTTGACACCCAAATGCGAACCGCTTAGTTAGCCGCTCATCAAACGGCAGGGCCGCTTGATCGGGGCGCGCGAGCGTTTCGGCCAGTCAAGGGAATGCGGGTGTAGCTCAGTCGGTTAGAGTGCCGGCCTGTCACGCCGGAGGTCGCGGGTTCGAGCCCCGTCACTCGCGCCACTCTTGAAGGATACTGCGGCATTCTCAAAAGATGCCGATGATGAGACAATGGCCATCTGCTGGTCATGATGCGCGGGTGTAGCTCAGTCGGTTAGAGTGCCGGCCTGTCACGCCGGAGGTCGCGGGTTCGAGCCCCGTCACTCGCGCCATTTCTCTTTGTCTCCCTCCCGATGAACCCCTTCGAGCTGTTTCATTTTTGCATGGCAGCAATCCGCCTTGATGCCGCATTTCGGCGGTAACCTCCGCCCGCTCGCGCAATTGCGCGCTTCGTTATGCGCATGCATGCGACATGCCGTCCAATCCTGCGCCGTGAACCGGTTTAAATGCCTGTTGAAGGCTTGCGCCGGGGCGCGGCCTGCGCTAACCACTCTGGCGTTGCAACATACTTTTCGGCCTGCGGCATCATGTTCTTGAAGCGCCTCTCTTGGTGCTCTCCCGCGGGCAGGGACGGATAAAATGACTGAACTTCTCGGTTCTTATGTTCCGATCGCGATTTTCATTGGAATCGCGCTTGTGATCGGCCTCGCTCTTCTGGTCGCTCCTTTTGCCGTCGCCTTCAAGGCGCCTGATTCGGAAAAACTGTCGGCCTACGAGTGCGGCTTCAATGCGTTTGACGACGCCCGCATGAAGTTCGACATCCGCTTCTATCTCGTTTCGATCCTCTTCATCATCTTCGACCTCGAAGTCGCGTTCCTCTTCCCCTGGGCGGTTTCGTTCAAGGATATTGGCTGGTTCGGCTTCTGGTCGATGATGGTCTTCCTCCTGGTCCTGACGGTCGGCTTCATCTATGAATGGAAGAAGGGAGCGCTGGAATGGAACTAGCATCCGGCACCACGCTCGTTGCGCCCCAACCGAAAGGGATCGTCGATCCCGCGACCGGCAAGCCGATCGGCAGCAATGACGCATTCTTTGGCGAGATCAACAACGAGCTCGCCGACAAGGGCTTTCTCGTCACCTCGACGGACGAACTTATCAACTGGGCGCGCACCGGCTCGCTCATGTGGATGACCTTCGGTCTTGCCTGCTGCGCCGTCGAAATGATGCAGATGTCGATGCCGCGCTATGACGCCGAGCGCTTCGGCTTTGCGCCGCGCGCCTCGCCGCGTCAGTCCGACGTCATGATCGTCGCCGGCACGCTTACCAACAAGATGGCGCCCGCGCTGCGCAAGGTCTACGACCAGATGCCGGAACCGCGCTATGTCATTTCGATGGGCTCCTGCGCCAACGGTGGCGGCTACTATCACTATTCCTACTCGGTCGTACGCGGCTGTGACCGCGTCGTGCCCGTCGACATCTACGTGCCAGGCTGTCCTCCCACGGCAGAAGCGCTGCTCTACGGCGTGCTTCTGCTGCAGAAGAAGATCCGCCGGACCGGCACGATCGAGCGCTAAGGGCAGGGGGTCTTTAATATGAGTGAAGCCCTGAACGAGCTTGCCTCCTATCTTCGCGAGATGCGCGGCGCGCTTATTGCCGATTCGGCCATCGAATACGGCGAGCTGACACTGACGGCGAAGGCGGAGAACCTTATAGCGCTCCTGACCTTCCTGCGCGACGACGTGCAGTGCGGTTTTATCAGCCTGATCGACGTTTGCGGTGTCGACTATCCGCAGCGGCCGGACCGCTTCGACGTCGTGTATCATCTGCTGTCGCCGCGCCAGAACCTGCGCGTGCGGGTGAAGGTCGCCACCGGCGAGGGCGAGCCCGTCCCCTCCGCGACCGCCGTCTACCCGGGCGCCGACTGGTTCGAGCGCGAAGCCTATGACATGTACGGCATTCTCTTCACCGGCCATCCGGACTTGAGACGCATCCTCACGGACTACGGTTTCGAGGGCTATCCGCTGCGCAAGGACTTCCCGGTAACCGGCTTCGTCGAAGTGCGCTACGACGACGAGGTCAAACGTGTTGTCTATGAGCCGGTCCATTTGAGGCAGGAATTCCGCAACTTCGACTTCCTCTCGCCGTGGGAAGGCACGGATTACGTCCTGCCCGGCGACGAGAAGGCGAAGGCACGGTAAGTCAAGTCGGCCCGTGGTGATCGCGAAAGGATTGCCATCCGGCCTGGAGCAATCGGTATGACCGAACATAACGTCCGCAACTTCAACATCAACTTCGGTCCGCAGCATCCGGCGGCGCACGGCGTTCTGCGTCTCGTGCTGGAACTCGACGGCGAAATCGTCGAGCGCGTCGATCCGCATATCGGCCTTCTGCATCGCGGCACCGAGAAGCTGATCGAGACGAAGACCTACCTGCAGGCTATCCCTTATTTCGACCGGCTCGATTACGTCGCGCCGATGAATCAGGAGCACGCCTTCGCGCTTGCCGTTGAGAGGTTGACCGGCACGGAAGTGCCGATCCGCGGCCAGCTCATCCGCGTCCTCTATTCGGAAATCGGCCGTATCCTGTCGCATCTCCTCAACGTGACGACCCAGGCGATGGATGTCGGCGCGCTGACCCCGCCGCTCTGGGGTTTCGAGGAACGCGAGAAGCTGATGGTCTTCTATGAGCGCGCCTGCGGCGCGCGCATGCACGCCGCCTATTTCCGTCCCGGCGGAGTGCATCAGGACCTGCCGCACAAGCTCGTCGAGGATATCGGCAACTGGATCGATCCGTTCCTGAAGACCGTCGACGATATCGATGAGCTCCTGACCGGCAACCGCATCTTCAAGCAGCGCAATGTCGACATCGGCGTCGTCACGCTGGAGGATGCCTGGGCATGGGGCTTCTCCGGCGTGATGGTGCGCGGCTCTGGCGCTGCCTGGGACCTGCGCCGTGCGCAGCCCTATGAGTGCTATTCCGATCTCGAGTTCGACATTCCGATCGGCAAGAACGGCGACTGTTTTGACCGCTACCTGATCCGCATGATCGAGATGCGCCAATCGGCGCGGATCATGCGCCAGTGCGTCGACCGTCTGCTCGGTGATGCGAAGGTGGGGCCGGTCTCCTCGCTCGACGGCAAGATCGTGCCGCCAAAGCGCGGCGAGATGAAGCGCTCGATGGAAGCGCTGATCCACCACTTCAAGCTCTATACCGAGGGCTACCATGTGCCGGCCGGCGAGGTCTACGCCGCGGTCGAGGCCCCGAAGGGCGAATTCGGCGTCTATCTGGTCTCCGACGGCACCAACAAGCCGTACCGCTGCAAGATCCGCGCGCCGGGCTATGCGCATTTGCAGGCCATGGACTTCCTCTGTCGCGGGCACCAGCTTGCCGACGTCTCGGCCGTGCTGGGCTCCCTCGATATCGTTTTCGGCGAGGTCGATCGCTGATGCGTCTGGCGCCGCTCGCCGCTCTCGGACTTCTTGCTCTTGCTTCTGCGGCCTCCGCCCAGGAGGAAGTCGGCAGTGAATCGTCCTCGGGGCTGCGGGGCGGCGCCATGTCCACGCTCCTGTCCAAGGGTTACGAGATCAAGGCCGCGGTCGCCAACGGCACGCGCTACATCGTATTTTTGCAGAAAGACCAGTCAGCCTATGCCTGCGAATTCGTCTCGCTGACGAAATCGCGGTGTGGTTCGATTAACTGATAAGGTGTCCACTAGAATGTCCGTTCGTCGACTAGCCGAAGACACTGTCCAGCCAGCGACCTTTGCGTTCAACAAGGAAAATGCTGCCTGGGCCAAGGCAACGATCAATAAGTATCCGAAGGGCCGCGAGCAGTCGGCAGTCATCCCCCTGCTGATGCGCGCCCAGGAACAGGACGGTTGGGTGACGAAGGCTGCAATCGAGTCGGTCGCCGACATGCTCGGCATGCCCTATATCCGCGTCCTCGAAGTCGCTACTTTCTATACGCAGTTTCAGTTGAAGCCGGTCGGATCGCGGGCGCATGTCCAGGTTTGCGGCACGACGCCCTGCATGCTGCGCGGCGCGGAAGACCTGATCAAGGTCTGCAAGAAGAAGATTGCCGCCGAGCCCTTCACGCTGAACGAAGGCGGCACGCTCTCCTGGGAAGAGGTCGAATGTCAGGGCGCCTGCGTCAACGCGCCGATGGTGATGATCTTCAAGGACACCTTCGAGGATCTGACGGCCGAGCGGCTCGAGGAGATCATCGATCAGTTCGAAGCTGGCAAGGGCGCCGAGGTGAAGCCCGGCCCGCAGATCGATCGCGTTTATTCCGCACCGATCGGCGGACTGACGACGTTGCAGGTGCCGCAGCCGGAGGAGAAGAAGTCTGCGGTCCGGGCGAGCAAGTCGGCTGGTGGTGACAAGGCGGTCAGCGTGCCGCCTTCGAACGCTGCAAAGCCGAAGACCGCTTCAGACGTCACCAATCCGACGCTGAAGACTCCGGCGACGGCGAAGAAAGCCTCGGCAAGGAACGCCAAGATCGAGGGCGAGACCGCCGACAAGTCCAAGCCGGCGAAGAAGCCGCGGGTAAAGAGGTGAAACCATGCTGAGAGATGAAGATCGCATCTTTACCAATATCTACGGCCTCAAGGACAAGTCCCTGAAAGGCGCGATGGCGCGCGGCCACTGGGACGGCACCAAGGAGCTCCTCGAGAAGGGCCGCGACTGGATCATCAACGAGGTGAAGGCTTCGGGTCTGCGCGGCCGCGGCGGCGCCGGCTTCCCGACCGGTCTCAAATGGTCCTTCATGCCGAAGGAAAGCGACGGTCGCCCGCATTATCTCGTCGTCAATGCCGACGAGTCGGAGCCCGGCACCTGCAAGGACCGCGACATCATGCGCCACGATCCGCACACGCTGATCGAAGGCTGCGTCATCGCGAGCTTCGCCATGGGCGCCCACACCGCCTATATCTACGTGCGCGGCGAGTTCATCCGCGAGCGCGAAGCGCTGCAGGCTGCGATCGACGAATGCTACGAGTATGGCCTGCTCGGCAGGAACAACAAGCTCGGCTACGACATCGACATCTTCGTTCATCACGGCGCCGGCGCCTATATCTGCGGCGAGGAGACGGCGCTGCTCGAAAGCCTCGAGGGCAAGAAGGGCCAGCCGCGACTGAAGCCGCCTTTTCCGGCGAATATGGGCCTCTATGGCTGCCCGACGACCGTCAACAACGTCGAGTCGATCGCGGTCACGCCGACCATTCTGCGCCGCGGTGCCGGCTGGTACACCAGCTTCGGCCGCCCGAACAATCACGGCACCAAGCTCTACTCGATCTCCGGCCACGTGAACCGCCCCTGCACGGTCGAGGACGCGATGTCGATCCCGTTCCATGAACTGATCGAGAAGCACTGCGGCGGCATCCGCGGCGGCTGGGACAATCTGCTCGCCGTCATTCCCGGCGGCTCGTCCGTCCCCTGCGTGCCGGGCGCGCAGATGAAGGACGCGATCATGGACTATGACGGGCTGCGCGAGCTTGGTTCCGGCCTCGGAACCGCCGCCGTCATCGTCATGGACAAGTCTACCGATATCATCAAGGCGATCTGGCGGCTTTCCGCTTTCTACAAGCACGAGAGCTGCGGCCAGTGCACGCCTTGCCGTGAAGGCACGGGATGGATGATGCGCGTGATGGAGCGGATGGTGCAGGGTCGCGCCCAGAAGCGCGAGATCGACATGCTCTTCGACGTGACGAAGCAGGTCGAAGGTCACACGATCTGCGCACTCGGCGATGCGGCCGCATGGCCGATCCAAGGCCTGATCAAGCATTTCCGTCCGGAGATGGAAAAGCGGATCGACGAATACACCCGCAATGCCACGTCGCACGGCGCGGTGTTGGAAGCGGCGGAGTAAGAGGCCATGGCTGGGGCAAGCAGGGATGTACAGGGAAGGGAAACGGCGGCAGCCATCCCGTTCGCACGGACTGCGGACCCGGCCGATCCGTTCGGCATGGCCGAATGGATGAGGAGCATGCCGAACGTCGCGCTGCATCCGCTGATGGCGCATCCGACGGCGGCCATTGCCGCTGCCACGGCTCTCGGTTTCGGCCTGTCGAGCCAGATTGCCGGCATGATGTTCGGCGCAATGCAGGGCGCTGCCAGCGCTATGCAGAAAAGCGTCGCGGCCCTGGAAGTTGAGCCGGTCGAAGCGACGAAGCCGGCACCGGCTGTGGCGCCGCAGACGGCAGCCCGGCAGGCCTCGGAAGCGCCGTCCGTCCCGGCCGCGCGCAAGCCGCGCGCTGCGAGAAAGCTGGCCGCATCGGCGCAGAAGAGCGGTGCGAGCGACGATCTCAAGCGGATCGCGGGGATCGGCCCGAAGCTCGAACAGGTGTTGAACGGCAGAGGTATTCGCCGCTTCGCCGACATCGCTGCGTTGAGCGAAGCCGATGTGGCGAAGCTCGATGCCGAATTCGGCTTGTACGGCCGCATCACGCGGGACGACTGGATCGGGCAGGCGAGGGCACTCAAGGGAGTGCGGAAGAAATAAGGTGATGGCCCTGCGGCGTCACGACAAGCGGCAAGGCCGTGAAGGAATTGTCCGCCGCCAAGGAAGGCAGGCGGACGAAAGACAGGATTGAGTGCGAAGATGGCAAAGCTGAAAGTCGACGGAAAAGAGATCGAGGTCCCGGATCATTTCACGCTGCTTCAGGCATGCGAGGAGGCCGGTGCCGAGGTTCCGCGCTTCTGTTTCCATGAGCGGCTTTCGGTTGCCGGCAACTGCCGCATGTGTCTGATCGAGGTGAAGGGCGGTCCGCCGAAGCCTGCCGCCTCTTGCGCCATGGGCGTACGCGATCTGCGTCCCGGTCCGAACGGGGAAGCGCCGGAAGTCTTCACGAACACGCCGATGGTCAAGAAGGCGCGCGAAGGCGTGATGGAATTCCTGCTCATCAATCATCCGCTCGACTGCCCGATCTGCGATCAGGGCGGCGAGTGCGACCTGCAGGACCAGGCGATGGCCTTCGGCATCGACTCCTCGCGCTATCAGGAAAACAAGCGCGCGGTCGAGGACAAGTATATCGGTCCGCTCGTCAAGACCGTGATGAACCGCTGCATCCACTGCACGCGCTGCGTCCGCTTCACGACGGAAGTCGCCGGCATTGCCGAGCTCGGCCTCATCGGCCGCGGCGAGGACGCGGAAATCACCACTTATCTCGAACAGGCGATGACCTCGGAACTGCAGGGCAATGTCGTCGACCTCTGCCCGGTCGGCGCCCTCACTTCGAAGCCCTTCGCCTTCACCGCGCGTCCGTGGGAGCTCAACAAGACCGAATCGATCGACGTCATGGATGCGGTCGGTTCGGCGATCCGCGTCGATACCCGCGGCCGCGAGGTCATGCGCATCATGCCGCGCGTCAACGAGGAGATCAACGAAGAGTGGATCTCCGACAAGACCCGCTTCATCTGGGACGGGCTCAAGACGCAGCGCCTCGACCGTCCCTACGTCAAGAAGGACGGACGCCTGCAGCCGGCGAGCTGGAGCGAGGCATTCCAGGCGGTCAAGGCGGCTGTCGCGAAGACTTCGGGAGACAAGATCGGCGCGATTGCCGGGGACCTTGCTTCGGTCGAGGAAATGTATGCCCTGAAGGAGCTCATCTCCGCGCTCGGGTCGCAGAATCTCGATTGCCGTCAGGATGGCGCGGCGCTCGACCCGTCTCTCGGTCGCGCAAGCTACATCTTCAATCCGACGATCCAGGGCATCGAGAGCGCCGACGCGCTGCTCATCATCGGTTCCAATCCGCGCTTCGAGGCCTCCGTCCTCAATGCCCGCATCCGCAAGCGCTACCGCATGGGCAACTTCCCGATCGCCGTCATCGGCGAACAGAGCGAGCTGCGGTACGGATATGAATATCTCGGCGCCGGCACCGACACGCTTGCCGAGCTCGTCGCCGGGAAAGCGAAGTTCTTGGCGACGCTCAAGAAGGCTCAACGCCCGCTGATCATCGTCGGCCAGGGTGGGCTCGCAGGGGAGGGCGGCGCTGCCGTTCTCGCCAATGCCGCAAAGCTTGCCGTCGCGATCGGCGCGGTCAGCGCGGAGTGGAACGGCTTTGCTGTCCTTCACAACGCGGCGGCCCGTGTCGGCGGTCTCGACCTCGGTTTCGTTCCCGGCGAAGGCGGCAAGTCGGCGGCTGAAATGCTCGCGGCGATGGACGTGCTCTTCCTGCTCGGCGCCGACGAGATCGACCTTTCGAGGAAGAAGGCGGGCTTCACCGTCTATATCGGCTCGCACGGCGACAATGGCGCGCATGCGGCCGACGTCATTCTTCCGGGTGCGACCTACACGGAAAAGTCCGGCACCTGGGTGAACACCGAAGGCCGCGTGCAGATCGGCAATCGTGCCGGTTTCGCCCCGGGTGAGGCCCGCGAGGACTGGGCGATCATCCGCGCGCTCTCCGACGTGCTCGGCAAGAAGCTGCCTTTCGACTCGCTCGGCGAGCTGCGCGCCAAGCTCTACGCGGCCCATCCGCACTTCGCCGAAGTGGACGCGCTTACCGCCGCCGGCAGCGACGAAATTGCCGCACTTGGGCAAAAAGCCGGTGAGATGGCGAAATCCGTGTTTGCGTCTCCGATCAAAGACTTCTATTTGACGAACCCGATAGCGCGCGCATCCGCCGTCATGGCCGAATGCTCGGCCTTGGCGCGCAACAATTTCAAAGCTGCGGCGGAATGAGCGCGAGGGAATAGAGCATCATGGACGCTTTCGTTTCGACCTATGTCTGGCCCACGGCCATCATCATTGGCCAGTCGCTCCTGCTTCTGGTCGCGCTGCTGCTTTTCATCGCCTATTTCCTGCTCGCGGACCGCAAGATCTGGGCGGCCGTGCAGCTTCGCCGCGGTCCGAACGTTGTTGGTCCCTGGGGTCTGTTCCAGTCCTTCGCCGACCTTCTGAAGTTCGTCTTCAAGGAGCCGGTCATTCCGGCCGGCGCCAACAAGACGATCTTCCTGCTCGCGCCGCTTGTTTCCGTGACGCTCGCGCTCACCGCCTGGGCCGTCATCCCGCTCAATGCGGGCTGGGTGATCGCGAACATCAATGTCGGCATCCTCTTCGTCTTCGCCATATCTTCTCTCGAGGTTTATGGCATCATCATGGGCGGCTGGGCGTCGAACTCGAAATATCCGTTCCTCGGCGCGCTGCGGTCGGCTGCGCAGATGGTGTCCTATGAAGTCTCGATCGGCTTCGTTATCGTCACCGTTCTGCTTTGTGTCGGTTCGCTCAATCTGACGGACATCGTCAACGCGCAGGTGGACGGTCCCGGAACGATGCTCGGCTTGCCGGCTTCCTTCCTCGACTGGCACTGGCTGTCGCTGTTCCCGATGTTCATCATCTTCTTCATCTCGGCGCTTGCCGAGACGAACCGTCCGCCTTTCGATCTGCCCGAGGCTGAATCGGAACTCGTCGCCGGCTACATGGTGGAATACGGCTCGACCCCGTACATGATGCTGATGCTCGGCGAATATGCGGCGATCTGCCTGATGTGCGCGCTGACGACGATCCTCTTCCTGGGCGGCTGGTTGCCTCCGGTTGATATCTGGCTCCTGAACTGGGTCCCGGGCATCATTTGGTTCGTGCTTAAGGCCTCGTTCGTATTCTTCATGTTCGCGATGGTGAAGGCTTTCGTGCCGCGCTACCGCTACGACCAGTTGATGCGTCTCGGCTGGAAAGTCTTCCTGCCGCTGTCTCTGGCGATGGTCGTGATCGTCGCGTTCGTTCTGAAGCTGATGGGCTGGGCATGATGACCGCTCAAGCTTCGCTGCATACCGCTGGCTCCTCCCAGGCCGGCAAGTTTGGAGGTTAATGATGGCCGGTCTTTCGCAAGCCGTCAGCTCGCTGTTCCTCAAGGAATTCGTCGGCGCGTTCTTTCTGTCGATGCGCTATTTCTTCCGGCCGAAGGCGACCGTGAACTATCCCTTCGAGAAGGGGCCGGTCAGCCCGCGCTTCCGCGGCGAGCATGCGCTGCGCCGCTATCCGAATGGAGAAGAGCGCTGCATCGCCTGCAAGCTTTGCGAAGCGATCTGTCCTGCCCAGGCCATCACCATCGAGGCCGGCCCGCGTCGCAACGACGGCACCCGCCGCACGGTTCGCTACGACATCGACATGGTGAAGTGCATCTATTGCGGTTTCTGCCAGGAAGCCTGTCCTGTCGATGCCATTGTCGAAGGGCCGAACTTCGAATTCGCCACCGAGACGCGCGAAGAGCTCTACTACGACAAGGAGAAGCTGCTCGCCAACGGTGATCGTTGGGAGCGCGAAATCGCGCGCAACATTGCGATGGACTCGCCCTACCGCTGAGGCCATCCGCAAGTACGCCGCATCGCGCCGCTGAATAGACGTGGTGCATGCGAAACGGGTTTGGGCATCGGCCGGACGGACGTCCGGCTTTGCCTCATGGAGTGAGGGCGACGAGCCTTCATGCCGAGCAAGACGAAAAAGGCACCGATCATGGGTCTGCAGGTTCTTTTTTTCTATCTCTTTGCCTTCATCGCCGTGGCATCGGCATTCATGGTCATCGCGGCCAAGAATCCGGTCTATTCTGTTCTGTTCCTGATCCTGACCTTCTTCAATGCGGCAGGGCTTTTCCTCCTCACCGGTGCCGAGTTCCTGGCGATGATCCTGCTCGTCGTCTATGTCGGCGCGGTGGCGGTGCTCTTCCTCTTCGTCGTCATGATGCTCGACATCGATTTCGCCGAGCTTCGTGCGGGTGTGCTTGAATACGCGCCGATCGGAGCTCTGATCGGACTGATCCTCGCGGCGGAGCTTATCATCGTCGTTGGTGGATCGGCTTTCTCGCCGGAAATCGCCAAGGGTATCGCCATGCCGATCCCGCCGATCAGCGAGCGGACCAACACGGCTGCGCTCGGCGACGTCCTCTATACCCACTACATCTACTTCTTCCAGATCGCGGGGCTGGTGCTGCTCGTCGCCATGATCGGCGCCATCGTGCTCACTCTGCGTCACCGTCAGAACATCAAGCGTCAGGACATTCCGCGCCAGGTTGCCCGCACGCCCGAGACCGCCGTCGAGGTGGTCACGGTCAAGCCGGGGCAGGGCATCTAATCGCGACGCGAGGTCGAGGGACTACACTCATGGAAATCGGCATTTCCCACTATCTGACCGTCAGCGCCATTCTCTTCACGCTTGGCGTCTTCGGCATCTTCCTCAACCGGAAGAACGTCATCATCATCCTGATGTCGGTGGAACTCATTCTGCTCGCGGTCAACATCAACATGGTGGCGTTCTCGGCTTTCCTGAACGACATCACCGGTCAGGTCTTCGCGCTGTTCATTCTGACGGTGGCCGCCGCGGAAGCGGCCATCGGACTTGCAATTCTCGTCGTCTTCTATCGAAACCGCGGCTCGATCGCCGTCGAAGACGTCAACATGATGAAGGGCTGACAGGGCTATGGACACCATCATCAAGGCTATCGTCTTTCTGCCTCTGATCGGCTTCCTGATCGCCGGCCTCCTCGGCACGCAGATCGGTGCCAAAGCATCCGAATATGTGACCAGCGGCCTGATGCTGATCGCGCTCGCGCTTTCCTGGTTGGTCTTCTTCGACGTCGCCCTCGGCGAAGAGGAAATGATCAGGGTTTCGGTGCTGCGCTGGATCCAGTCCGGCGGCTTCGATGTCGAATGGGCCTTCCGCGTCGACACGCTGACCGCGGTCATGTTCGTCGTCGTCAACACGGTCTCGACGCTGGTGCATATCTACTCGATCGGATACATGCACCACGATCCCAATCGCCCGCGCTTCTTCTCCTATCTGTCGCTCTTCACCTTCGCGATGCTGATGCTCATCACGTCGGACAACCTCCTGCAGATGTTCTTCGGCTGGGAGGGCGTGGGTCTGGCGTCCTATCTGTTGATCGGCTTCTGGTACAAGAAGCCTTCGGCCAATGCCGCGGCGATCAAGGCGTTCATCGTCAACCGCGTCGGCGACTTCGGTTTCTCGCTCGGCATCTTCTCAGTCTTCGTGCTCTTCGGTTCGATCAACCTCGAGACGATCTTTGCCGCCGCGCAGAGCTATCTGCCGGCCGAGGGCGCCGGGGCAGGGGAGGCCGTCATCAACCTGTTCGGCATGCAGCTCGACAAGGCGGATGCCTTGACCGCGACCTGCCTGCTGCTCTTCATGGGCGCGATGGGTAAGTCAGCGCAGTTCCTGCTGCACACCTGGCTGCCGGACGCCATGGAAGGCCCGACGCCGGTCTCGGCCCTCATCCATGCCGCGACCATGGTAACCGCCGGCGTCTTCCTCGTCGCCCGCATGTCGCCGCTCTTCGAACTTTCGCCGGACGCGCTGACGGTGGTCACGCTCATCGGTGCGATCACCGCCTTCTTCGCGGCGACCGTCGGTCTCGTGCAAAATGACATCAAGCGCGTCATCGCCTATTCGACCTGCTCGCAGCTCGGCTACATGTTCGTGGCGCTCGGCGTCGGCGCCTACGGCGCTGCCATCTTCCACCTGTTCACGCATGCCTTCTTCAAGGCGCTCCTGTTCCTCGGCGCGGGCTCCGTCATTCACGCCGTCGACGGTGAGCAGGACATGCGCTACATGGGCGGCCTGCGCACGCACATTCCGGTCACCTACTGGATGATGTTCATCGGCACGATTGCACTGACCGGCGTCGGCATTCCCGGCACGGTCATCGGCACGGCGGGCTTCTTCTCGAAGGATGCGATCATCGAATCCACCTTCGCGTCGCATAGCATCGTTTCCGGCTTCGCCTTCGCGCTGCTCGTCATCGCGGCGCTCTTCACCAGCTTCTATTCCTGGCGCCTGACCTTCATGACCTTCCACGGCAGGCCGCGTGCTTCCTCCGATGTCATGCATCACGTGCACGAGTCGCCCCAGGTGATGCTGGTGCCGCTCTACGTCCTCGCTCTCGGCGCGCTCGTCGCAGGCTTCCTGTTCCACGACTATTTCTTCGGCCACCATTATGCCGAATTCTGGCAGGGCTCGCTCTTCACGTTGCCCGAGAACGAGATCCTCGAGGAATACCACCACGTTCCGCTGTGGGTGAAGTGGAGCCCGTTCGTCGCCATGGCGCTCGGCCTGTACACAGCCTGGTACATGTACATCCGCTCGCCGGAGACGCCGAAATATCTCGCTGAGCAGCATCGCGGTCTTTACCAGTTCCTGCTCAACAAGTGGTACTTCGACGAACTCTACGATTTCCTGTTCGTCCGTACCGCCAAGCGTCTCGGCACCTTCCTTTGGAAGGAGGGTGACGGCCGCGTCATCGACGGCTTCGGTCCGAACGGGATCGCGGCGCGCGTTCTCGACGTGACCGATCGCGTTGTCCGGCTGCAAACCGGTTACCTTTATCACTACGCGTTCGCCATGCTGATCGGCATCGCTGCGCTCGTTACCTGGATGATGCTCGGGAGTTCCTTCTGATGACCGATTGGCCCGTACTTTCCGCGGTCACCTTCATGCCGCTCGTCGGCGTTCTGCTTCTCTTGCTGACGAGGGAAGACAGCGCCTACGGCCGCCGCAACATCCTGAACGTCTCGCTGCTGACGACGATCTTCACTTTCCTGGTATCGCTCTACGTCTGGTATCAGTTCGACCCGTCGAACCCCGGCTTCCAGATGGTCGAGAAGCACGGATGGCTTGGCACGGGCATTTCCTACCATCTCGGCATCGACGGCATCTCGGTGCTGTTCCTCCCGCTGACGGCGCTCCTGATGCCGTTCTGCGTGCTTGCGAGCTGGGTAACGATCGAGAAGCGCCTCAAGGAATACATGATCGCGTTTCTCATCCTGGAAACGCTGATGCTCGGCGTCTTCGTTTCGCTCGATATCGTGCTCTTCTACGTGTTCTTCGAAGCCGGCCTCATCCCGATGTTCATCATCATCGGAGTCTGGGGCGGCAGGGACCGCGTCTACGCCAGTTACAAGTTCTTCCTGTACACTCTGCTCGGCTCGGTGCTGATGCTGCTTGCCATCATGGCGATGTACTGGCAGGCCGGCACCACCGACATCACCGAACTGCTCAAATACAATTTTCCGCGCGAGATGCAGACCTGGTTATGGCTCGCCTTCTTCGCATCGTTTGCGGTGAAGATGCCGATGTGGCCGGTGCACACCTGGCTTCCGGACGCGCACGTGCAGGCGCCGACGGCAGGGTCGGTCATCCTGGCCGGCATCCTCCTGAAGCTCGGCGGCTACGGCTTCCTGCGTTTCTCGCTGCCGATGTTCCCGCTGGCGTCGGACTTCTTCGCGCCGCTCGTCTATACGCTCTCGATCATCGCCATCATCTACACCTCGCTGGTGGCGATGATGCAGACCGACATCAAGAAGCTCATCGCTTACTCTTCGGTCGCCCACATGGGCTACGTGACGATGGGGACCTTCGCCGCCAACATCCAAGGCGTGCAGGGCGCCATCTTCCAGATGCTCTCGCACGGCATCGTATCCGGCGCGCTCTTCCTTTGCGTCGGCGTCGTCTATGACCGGCTGCACACACGCGAGATCGCCGCCTATGGCGGTCTTGTCAACAACATGCCGAAATACGCCGTCGCCTTCATGGTCTTCACCATGGCCAATGTCGGGCTTCCGGGGACCTCGGGCTTCGTCGGTGAAGTCTTGACGTTGGTCGGCGCCTTCCGCGCAAACACCTGGGTTGCCCTCTTTGCGACGACCGGCGTTATCCTATCCGCCGCCTATGCGCTCTGGCTCTATCGCCGGGTCATTTTCGGCGCACTCGAGAAGGAAAGCCTGAAAGCGCTGCTCGATCTTTCCACCCGCGAGAAAGTAATCCTCTATCCGCTGGTGATCCTGACGATCTTCTTCGGTGTCTATCCGGCACCGGTCTTCGATGCGACCGCGGCCTCCGTGGATCTTCTCGTCAACAACTACGCCGCAGCCCTGCAGGCGGCGCAAGACGTTGCGCTTTCGGTGCAATGACCACAGGACGTGATTGGACATGACTGCTGAAACCCTTATTGCAAGCCTGCAACTCTCGGTGCCCGAGCTGATCCTCGCGATCGGCGCGCTGGTGCTGCTGATGGTCGGCGTCTTTTCGAGCGAACGATCCGCGTCGACGGTGACCGGGCTGTCGGTGGCCGTGCTGATCATCGCCGGGCTGTGGCTCGTGCTGAAGATCGGCAATGGCGAGGCCTATGCCGGCGCGTTCCTTTCGGACCCGTTCGCGAAGTTCATGAAGGTCCTGGCATTGATCGGTTCGATCACCGTGATGGTGATGACCGTCGGTCATGCCCGCTCGGCACAGATCGACCGTTTCGAGTTCCCGGTACTGCTGCTGCTTGCGACTCTCGGCATGCTGCTGATGATCTCGGCCAACGACCTGATCTCGCTTTATCTGTCGCTCGAGCTGCAGTCGCTCTCGCTGTACGTCGTGGCGGCGATCAACCGTGACAGCATCCGTTCGACGGAGGCCGGTCTCAAATATTTCGTTCTCGGCGCCCTTTCATCGGGCATGCTGCTTTATGGCATGTCGCTCGTCTATGGCTTCACCGGCCATACCGGCTTCGAAGAGATTGCGGCGGCACTGACGGCGGAGGGTCGTTCACTGGGCCTCATCTTCGGGCTGGTATTCATCCTTGCCGGCCTCGCCTTCAAGATCTCCGCCGTTCCGTTCCATATGTGGACGCCGGACGTCTATGAAGGCGCACCGACACCGGTGACTGCCTTCTTTGCCGGCGCGCCGAAGGTTGCGGCCATGGCGATGCTCGTCCGCATCGTCATCGACGCCTTCGAACCGGTCGTCGCCGACTGGCAGCAGATCGTCGTCTTCATCTCGATCGCCTCCATGCTGCTCGGCTCCTTCGCTGCGATCGGCCAGCGCAACATCAAGCGGCTGATGGCCTATTCCTCGATCGGCCACATGGGCTATGCACTGGTGGGACTTGCTGCCGGCTCGATGGCGGGCGTGCGCGGCGTGATCCTCTACATGCTCATCTACATGGTCATGACGCTCGGCACCTTTGCCTGCATTCTCGCCATGCGCCGCAGGGACGGCGAGCACGTCGAGGGGATCGACGACCTCGCCGGCCTGTCGCAGACCAACCCGTTCATGGCGACCGTGCTGACGATCCTCATGTTCTCGCTCGCGGGTATCCCGCCGCTTGCCGGCTTTTTCGCCAAGTACTTCGTCTTCGTTGCGGCGATCGAGGCGCAACTCTATGCGCTGGCGATTATCGGTGTGCTCGCTTCCGTCGTGGGCGCCTATTATTACCTGCGCGTCATCAAGGTCATGTGGTTCGACGAAGCCAAGGGCGAGTTTGCCCGTACGGCCGGCGAATTGCGGCTGGTCTTCGGACTGTCCGGCCTCTTCGTGCTCGGCTACGTGCTGATCGGCGGCCCGCTTGGAAACGCCGCGGAAGCCGCGGCCCGGACTTTCTTTTGACCGGCGGACCAGCCGGCGGCCGGATTTCGCCTGACGATTTCCGGCATGTCTCGCTTGCGGAAACCGTCTCGACCAACAGCGAGTGCCTGGCAAGGGCGCGGGAGGGTGATCCAGGCAATCTCTGGATCACTGCAACGCGCCAGACCGGGGGCAGGGGGCGGCGCGGCCGCGCCTGGTTCTCGGAGCCCGGCAATCTCTATGCATCGCTGCTCCTCATCGATCCGGCGCCGGTCGAAAAACTGCACTCGCTGCCGCTCGCTGCGGCGGTCGCCGTTCACCGGGCGATTCGGCGGGTAATGCCGCCGGGCTCGCCCGAGGTGGCGATCAAGTGGCCGAACGACATCCTCATCGACGGGCGGAAGACCTGCGGCATTCTCCTCGAAGGGGAGAGCCTGCCGGACGGACGCCACGCGCTGGTGATCGGCTGTGGCATCAACGTCGCAACCATCCCGGCGGAAGCGCTTTATCCGGTTACTTCGCTGCGGCTAGCGGGCGCGACGATCTCGCCTGAAGAGCTTTTTGCGCATCTCTTCGTGACGATGGCCGAGACGCTTGCCACCTGGAATCATGGCGCCGGCGTCGCATCGATCATCGCCGAGTGGCGCGCCGCGGCCAGGGGTGTTGGCGAGGCGATCACCGTCAACCTCCCCGACCGGTCGCTTTCCGGCCGTTTTGTCGGTATTGATCAGGACGGCCGGCTGATACTCGACACGGGCTCCGGCGCGCCGCAGGCGATCGCGGCGGGGGACGTATTTTTTCGGATGAATGAGAAATAGAGGCGCATCAAGAAATGGCGCAGGACGAAGAATTGGTGTTCTTGCCGCTCGGCGGCGTCGGCGAAATCGGCATGAACCTCGGCCTTTACGGCTATGGCAAGCCGGGCAACCGCCAATGGATCATGGTCGATTGCGGCGTGACCTTTCCCGGGCCGGAGCTGCCCGGCGTCGAATTGGTGCTGCCCGATATCGGCTTCCTGGCAGAGGAACGGCGCAATCTGAAGGCGATCATCATCACGCATGCGCATGAGGACCATTATGGTGCGCTCAACGATCTGTGGCCCGGCCTGAACGTTCCCGTCTATGCTTCGCCCTTCACCGCCGGAATGCTGGAGGCCAAGCGCGACTTCGAGAAGAGCCGCGGCGAGATCCCGATCACGATCTTCAAGGCGGGCGACCGCATCAATATCGGCCCCTTCAGCATCGAGGCTGTTGGCGTCAATCATTCGATCCCGGAGCCGATGTCGCTGATCATCCGCACTCCGCTTGGCACTGTCGTGCATACGGGCGACTGGAAGATCGACCTCGAGCCTTCCTTGGGACCGATGACCAACGAGGGGCGCTTCCGACAGATCGGCGAAGAAGGCGTGCTGGCGCTCGTTTGCGATTCGACCAATGCGCTGCGCGACGGTGTATCGCCGTCCGAACGGGAGGTTTCGCAAAGTCTGGCGAAGATCATCGCGAACGCCGAGGGGCGGGTCGGCATCACCACCTTCTCCTCCAACGTCGGACGCATCCGGTCGGTCGCGGAAGCGGCTGAGGCTGCCGGCCGCGATGTGCTGCTGCTCGGCAGTTCGATGAAGCGCGTCGTCGATGTCGCGAAGGACATCGGCATCATGGAGGGGCTGAGGCCGTTCCTGGCTGAGGACGAGTTCGGCTACATTCCGCGCGACAAGGTCGTGGTCATCCTGACGGGCAGTCAGGGGGAGCCGCGCGCGGCCCTTGCCAAGATCGCCCGCGACGAGATGCGCAATGTGGCGTTCTCGGCCGGCGACACGATTGTCTTCTCGTCGCGCACCATCCCCGGCAACGAAAAGGCGATCAATGACATCAAGAACGGCTTGATCGAGCAGGGCATCCACATCATCACCGACAGCGATGCGCTGGTGCATGTCTCCGGCCATCCGCGTCGCAACGAACTGCAGCAGATGTATCAATGGCTAAAGCCTGAGATCGTCGTGCCGGTGCACGGCGAGGCGGCGCATCTGACGGCGCATGCCGAGCTTGCGCTGCAGTCGGGCATCGCCAATGTGCCGAAGTTGCGCAACGGCCAAATTCTGCGGCTTGCGCCAGGCCCGGCGGAGGTCGTCGACGAAGCGCCGCATGGCCGCATTTACAAGGACGGGACTCTGATCGGCGATTTCGACGAGATGGGGATCGGCGAGCGCCGCAAGCTCTCCTTTGCCGGCCACGTCGCCGTCAATGTCGTGCTCGACAACCGCTATGATTTCCTGGGCGACCCAGATGTCGTTCCGATCGGCCTTCCCGAATATGACGACGAGGGCGAGGCGATGGACGACACGCTCTACGATGCGGTGCTGGGCGCGGTGGAGAGCATCCCGCGGGCGAAGCGGAAGGATCTCGCGATGCTGCAGGAAGCGGTTCGCCGCGCGGTGCGCAGCACGGCCAATCAGATCTGGGGTAAGAAACCGGTCGTGACGGTCTTTGTCACCAAAGTCTGATTTTTCATGTGCTTCCAGCGGTGTAAAGCTTGGTGTTCTTGGATTGCCATCGATCCAAGTACCTGCAGCAGTTCGAAGCGCTACGACGATTCCTATGCGTCCGACTGAACCGCGCAGCGCTAGGGGCTGATACTGAAGGGTGGGAGGCTCGATGCTCGGAAGAGTGAACCATGTGGCGATCGCCGTGCCGGATCTGTCGTCCGCCGCCGAGAGCTATCGATCGACGCTCGGAGCCGTGGTGACAGAGCCGCAGGCGTTGCCAGAGCACGGCGTGACCGTGGTGTTCGTGACGCTTCCCAACACCAAGGTGGAATTGCTCGAGCCGCTCGGCGAGGCCTCGCCGATTGCGGCTTTCCTGGAGAAGAACCCGGCCGGCGGCATGCATCACATCTGCTACGAGGTTGCGGACATCATCGCGGCACGCAATCGGCTGAGGCAGGCCGGGGCGCGCGTGCTCGGCGACGGCAATCCGAAGATCGGCGCGCATGGCAAACCGGTACTCTTCCTTCACCCCAAGGACTTCCAAGGGACCTTAATCGAACTCGAGGAGGTGTGACAGTCGGGCGCGGGGCGCATATTTGCCGGGAGGCCCGCGCGGCGCTATAAGCCACCCCGGAACGTTTTGGAGCGTGGCTGCCGACATCCGACAGGCGGTGTGATCCGAACGCTTTCATGCGTGTCGTCGTACCTAATGCTGCACGGGTTTGGGCCGACGTGCACTATCTTCGAGATCCCGGGATGTCTCTGTTTTCGATCTTTGCCATCTACTTCATCATCTGGTGGATCACCCTATTCGCCGTATTGCCCTTCGGGGTTCGCACGCAGGCCGAGGAGAACGACGTCGTGCCGGGAAGCACGGAGAGCGCTCCGGCGCGGTTTCGCGCGCTGCGCGTCGTGCTGCTGACGACGGTCATCGCCGCGATCATCCATCTCTGCTGGTACGTCTTCTCGGTGAAGCTTGGCTACGGCATCGACGCCATACCCCGTTTCGCGCCGAAATTTTATTGAAGCATGATGATCCACCGCGCGTTGCGCGTTGGGCAAAAACCGTGCCAAGGAGCAAAAGCCCTTGTTTAAGGGGTGCCGCTGTGTCGCTCGCAACCGGAGGTGCAGGGCGGGGCGTCGACATCATATCCGCAGGCCGGACGCAGCGGTGGCCCATTCGTCACGGGGGCGCCCACTTGACAGCCAAGGAATTGACATCTTCGCGCAACTGCTTCGCTGTGGAGCGAAGAGAAAAACCAAAAAAAAACAAGGCCAAAGCCTTGTTTTCAAGTTTCGCGTGATCTTTAATCCGTTTCCGGCGGCAGCGAACGAGCGCGCCTAAGATCTTATCCTCCCAAGACTTGACCGCGAATTTCGACAAGAATTTGGTCTTCTTGCCTCTTTTGTGAGCCGAAATTAGCTCAAACATTAGGCCCTGTCATCTGGTTTTTTTGCATTTTTGCTACAGTCGGGCAAAATTTTCCCGTTGACAGGAAGCGCCTTCGTCCTGTTACTAACGTGCTCTTTTGACGCAGGCGATGCTCCCGTTTCCGTCTGGATATCCGCTCGCGCGTAGCCTTCTTGCCCTACAATGCCGCTTCAGGAGCAGTCTCGATCGCTGCGTGATCCTGTTCATAGGTCGACCATGATCTGAGGAACTATGGAGCGGCGGCAGGGTTTCCTTCCGCGCGCGAAGCAGTTATGAACGCTGAACTCGAAGGCTTCCCGCCGGCGGTGCCGTCGGGAAAATCAAGAGCCCTATTTGAAAAGGCAACAGCCGCCTTCCCCTGGTCGCAGGGCGAAAAGGCCGGCCGAAGCACAACGTCATTTCGCCCGAATCCATCGATAGTGCGAGAGTCACCAGTTCTGGAACCTGCCATGCGCCTGTCCCGCTATTTCATGCCCATCTTGAAGGAAAATCCGAAGGAAGCGGAGATCGTTTCCCATCGTCTGATGCTGAGGACAGGCATGATCCGTCAGCAGTCGGCCGGCATCTATACCTGGCTGCCGCTCGGCAAGCGCGTGCTCGATAAGGTCAATGCGATCATTCGCGAAGAGCAGAACCGCTCCGGCGCCATCGAGCTCCTGATGCCGACGCTGCAATCGGCGGAGCTCTGGCAGGAGAGCGGGCGCTATGATGCCTATGGCAAGGAGATGCTGCGCATCAAGGACCGGCAGGATCGGCCGATGCTTTACGGTCCGACGAACGAGGAGATGATCACGGACGTCTTCCGTGCGTACGTGAAGTCCTATCGCGACCTGCCCCTCAATCTCTATCACATCCAGTTGAAGTTCCGGGACGAGATCCGTCCGCGCTTCGGCACCATGCGCTCGCGCGAGTTCCTGATGAAGGATGCCTACTCCTTCGACCTCGACCGGGAAGGGGCGGAGCATGCCTATAACCGGATGTTCGCCGCCTATCTGCGCACCTTCGATCGCATGGGCCTGCGCGCCATTCCGATGCGCGCCGATACCGGCCCGATCGGCGGAAACCTGAGCCACGAATTCATCATCCTCGCAGACACCGGCGAGTCCGAAGTCTTCTGCCACAAGGATTTTCTCGGCTTCGATATTCCGGGTGAGGACACGAATTTCGACGATGTCGCGGGCCTCAAGGCGATCTTCGACAAGTGGACCGCGCGCTATGCGGCGACTTCGGAAATGCACGACGAGGCTGCCTTCAACGCCGTTCCTGAAGGTGAACGCTTGTCGGCGCGCGGCATCGAGGTCGGTCACATCTTCTATTTCGGCACGAAATATTCCGAAGCCATGGGCGCCAAGGTGCTTGGGCCGGACGGCAAGGAACGCACGGTGCATATGGGTTCCTACGGCATCGGTCCGACCCGCCTCGTGCCGGCGATCATCGAGGCGTCGCACGACGAAAACGGCATTATCTGGCCGAAGAGCATTGCGCCCTTCGATGTGGTCGTCATCAATATGAAAGCGGGCGATGCCGCTTGCGACGCGGCCTGCGGCACGCTCTACTCCGATCTCGGCAAGGCCGGATTCGACGTGCTGCTGGACGATACGGACGATCGGGCCGGCGCAAAATTCGCGACCGCCGATTTGATCGGCGTCCCGGTACAGGTAATCGTCGGACCGCGTTCGATCGCCAATGGCGAGGTCGAGGTGAAGGACCGCAAGACCGGCGCGCGCGAAACGATGACGGTTGAAGCCGCGATCAACAAGCTGATTGCAACGAAATAAGAGGCGAAGGTATCGAGATGACTGCGGCGACGGAAGAGCAAGTGCAGGCAGCCGCATCATCCGGCACTTCTTCCAGCCGTCCTTTTTCCGCTTTCGAGCGCTTGGTTGCCTGGCGCTATCTGCGTTCGCGGCGAAAGGAAGCATTCATCTCGGTCATCGCCGGCTTCTCCTTCATTGGCATCATGCTTGGCGTCGCAACGCTGATCATTGTCATGGCGGTGATGAACGGCTTCCGCACCGAGCTCATTTCGCGCATCCTCGGCATGAACGGCCATATGATCGTTCAGCCGCTGGATGGCCCGCTCACGGATTATGCCGATCTCGCCACCAAATTCTCGGCGGTTCCGGGCGTGACGATGGCCATCCCGTTGGTCGAGGGGCAAGTCCTCGCGCAAGGCTTCGGCGACGCCTCCACCGGCGCCCTCGTCCGCGGCATACGCGCGGACGATCTCATGAAGCTGAAATCGATCTCAGAGCACATCCAGTCCGGCGATCTCGTCGGCTTCGCCTCAGGCAGCGGCGTGGCGATCGGCTCGCGCATGGCCGAGCAGCTGGGGCTTCGCGTCGGCGGCACGATCACGCTCACCTCACCGAATGGCGACGTGACTCCGATGGGCATGAACCCGCGGGTCAAGGCCTATACGGTCTCGGCGATCTTCGAGATGGGCATGTCGGAATATGACGCGACGATCATCTTCATGCCGCTCGAGGAAGCGCAGCTTTATTTCAACGCCGAAGGCCTCGTGCAATCGATCGAGATTTTCGCCGAGCATCCGGATGCGATCGATGCTTTGCGCAAGCCCGTCGAGGAGGCAGCCGGCCGGCAGATCTTCATCACCGATTGGCGCGACCGCAACAGGACCTTCTTCTCCGCGCTCGCGGTTGAGCGCAACGTGATGTTCATGATCCTGACGTTGATCGTGCTTGTGGCGGCCCTGAACATCGTTTCGGGGCTCATCATGCTCGTCAAGGACAAGGGCAGCGACATAGCTATCCTTAGGACCATGGGCGCGACTTCCGGCTCTGTGATGCGCATTTTCTTCATGACGGGCGCGGCAATCGGCGTCGCCGGAACGATTGCGGGCGTGATCCTCGGGATTGCCGTCTGCCTCAACATCGAGTCGATCCGCCAGTTCTTTTCCTGGATCTCCGGGACGACGCTCTTCGATCCGGAACTCTACTTCCTAAGCCAGCTTCCGGCCGATATGAACGCCGATGAAACCGTCGCCGTCGTCGTCATGGCGCTTGCACTTTCCTTCCTTGCCACGATCTTCCCTGCCTGGCGCGCTTCGCGCCTCGATCCGGTGCAGGCCCTGCGATACGAATAACAAGGACAACAGCTTAAATGAATGCGCGCGTGGCACTGCAGCTTTCCGGCGTCGAGCGGCACTATGGCGAAGGCGACACTTTCCTGCCGATCCTCAAAGGCGTCGATCTGACCTTGCGCAGCGGCGAGACGGTTGCCCTCGTCGCACCGTCCGGTACGGGAAAGTCGACGCTGCTTCACATCGCTGGCTTGCTCGAACATCCGGACGAGGGCGACGTGGTCGTGAACGGCGTAGCCTGCAACGGACTCAGCGACGACCAGCGTACCGCGATCCGCCGCAACGAGATCGGTTTCGTCTACCAGTTTCACCATCTCCTGCCGGAATTCTCGGCACTCGAAAACATCATGATGCCGCAACTGATTGCCGGCCTGCCCAAGGCCGAGGCGGCGAAACGGGCCGAAGCGCTGTTAGACTATATGCGGATCGGCCATCGCGCTGCGCATCGGCCGGGCGAGCTTTCCGGCGGCGAGCAGCAGCGTGTGGCAATCGCCCGAGCGGTGGCGAATGCGCCGTTGATCCTTCTCGCCGACGAACCCACGGGCAATCTCGATCCCGAGACCGCCGGCTATGTCTTCGAGGCGCTGGAAGCGCTGGCGCGCCAATCCGGGCTCGCGGCGCTGATCGCCACCCACAATCACGAGCTCGCCGCGCTTATGGACCGCTGCGTGACGATCGAGGACGGGAAGATCGTCGAACTGCGATAGTTTCGCGTGATCGCGCCCCCGCGAGATCGGCCCCCGATGTGAAATCAGCCCGGCCGGCTTTCGCCCGAACAGAACGTCAGGGAATGATGAGGCCGCCGCGGTAGTCGAGCTCGTAGGCCTCCTCGCCATCGACGAAGATGATTTCTCGTCCGGAAAAATGCTCCGTTTCGCCGCGGCTGCTGTCGATATAGCAACCATAGGCATGCTGGTATTCCATGCCGCCGAGGAAGTGGCCCTTCTCACGGTACATCGTCTGAAGCGCGGCCCTGATCACGGTGCCGGCTCTCTGCGCATCGATAAGATCCGGACGGACGATGCGGCCGAAATAGTTCATCGCCCAGCACGGCTTGTCATGGTGCCAAACGGCTTCCTGGCCGGCAAAGTCCCTTCCGCCGAAATAGCTGTCGAGATAGCGCCACGCGCCGCGCTGATGGCCGATGTCGTGGGAGCCCTGCCTGGAAGCGGGCAACTCTGCGCCGTCACCCACATAGGTCTTCGACTTCGCCTCGACGATGAAGTCTGTCAGTTCCTCGATATTGATCATGCGCGGTCCCTCGATTGCTTCTTGAGGATGCCGCAGCTCGGTCCGGTTGTAAAGAACAAATAGGGAACAAACCCCGCCGCAGATCTATCCCGCGCCGCACGCCTTCTGGCCCATTTCGTCGCGCCAATTCTTCAAAAGAACGGTGGCGCCCTTCGAGGCGATCGGCTTGCCGTTCGTCGTTCCCTTGCCGTTCAGCACGTTGAAGTCGCACTGCAGGGTGTTCTCGGGGTCGAGCGTGTCGTAGGACGAAAAGGTGTAGCCGGCGACGACGAAGTCGCCGTTGCGGTAAGCGATCGTCAGCTTCTGCTCCCAGCGCTCGCGGCCGACGGCGTCGTTGTGCGAGGTGATCTGTATCGAGCCGTTGGGCAGGGCACTGACCGAGGGAGCCTGACCGTAAAGCTCGAATTGTCCCCAGACCTTATCCGGTATGACCGAGTTGAGCGTCAGTTTGCCGACATCGCTTTTGAGGTAGAGGTAAATTGCGTTGTCCTCGTCGCTGCCCTCGGCTGGCGCGACAAGGAGCGCCAGATCGCTCGCGCCGTCCTTGTTCCAATCCCCTGTCGCGGCCGAGACGATTCGAGCAGGATCCATTGCCTCGGCGGCAACTGCGAACGAGGGCAGCAGGAAAAGGGCTGAAATCAGGCAAACTCGCATTTGTAGCTCCTTGCGAGAGGACATCACTGAGACCGGAGAGGGAAACGCGATCGTCTGGTCCCTGTCTTGCGTCTCGATGTTTTGACGCGATTCGGACCGGGCCGCCATCGATCCATGTCGAGTAACGAGCGCGGTTATGATGAGAACAAGGGGCGTGCATCGATTGAATGGAGCCAATATCGCACATGTGGTGAAGCCAATCTCCAGGTGGTTGCATTAACCATAGCCGCTGAATAGCGGGTGTTGTATGCGCCCTTGCTTGACTATCGAACGAAAATGGAACAAAAAAGGAACAGTAGCGGAAAGGAGACAAGTTATGGCTGATTTCGTTCGTGATCTTGCTGCCTTTGCATCGATGACCCTGTTCATTGCCAGCATTTCGGTGATCGCGCTCGGCTTGTGATCGGCGATGCGCCGGAGCTGTGACAAGCCGCAAAAGCAACCGGCTGCAGTCCGTAAGACTGGACAGCGACGACGGGAAACGGGATATCCTGCGCACCGGAACAGAATCGGAGTGCGGTGATGGTGAGCGACGAAGGCATGGGGCCGGGTGCTGCGGGTGTAGCGGATCCGCAATTCGTGCATCTGCGTGTGCATTCGGCATTCTCCCTGCTTGAAGGCGCGCTGCCACTGAAGAAGATCATCGGCAAGGCGGTTGCCGACGATCAGCCGGCGATCGGTATTGCCGACACCAACAACCTCTTCGCTGCGCTCGAATTTTCGCAGAAGGCGGCGGACGACGGATTGCAGCCGATCATAGGCTGCCAGCTTTCGATCGACATGGAGGACGAGCCGGATGGCGAGCGGCGCGGGCATCCGCAGCAATTCGCCAGGCTCCCGGCAATCGTCCTGATCGCCGGGACGGACGCGGGCTACACCCGGCTCGTTGATCTGGTCAGTCGCGCCTATCTCGAAGGCGAGGGGCATCAGGCGGCACGGATCAAGCGCTCCTGGCTGGCTGAAGGCGGTACCGATGGCCTGATCGCCTTGACCGGCGCCGGCGGAGGCCCGGTCGATATGGCGCTGAAGACGGGCTCGCCAGCGCTGGCCGAGGCGCGGCTGAAAACATTCATCGAGCTTTTCGGCGATCGCCTCTATGTCGAGCTGCAGCGGCACGGCAATTTCGACCGGCGCCACGAAAACCGCATGATCGATCTTGCTTACCGGCTCGACGTTCCGCTCGTGGCGACGAACGAAGCCTTCTTTCCCTCACCGTCCGACTATGACGCCCATGACGCGTTGATGGCCGTCGCCCACAATGCTGTCGTTTCCGACGACAGTCGCTTCCGGCTGACGCCCGACCACTATTTGAAGAGCCGCCAGGAGATGGCGGTGCTCTTCGCCGACCTGCCTGAGGCACTCGAAAACACCGTCGAGATCGCGCGCCGTTGCTGCTTCATGCTGAAGACACGCGCGCCGATTCTGCCGCGCTTCACCGGCGTATCGGACGACCCCGAGGAGGCGGAGCGGGCCGAGGCGGCGGAGCTTCGCCGACAGGCGGAGGAGGGACTCGAGGAGCGTCTCGCCAAGCTGGGCATGGCTCCCGGTTACAAGGAAGAGGCTTATCGCGAGCGTCTGGCTTTCGAGCTCGGCGTCATCGAACGAATGAAGTTTCCGGGCTACTTCCTGATCGTTTCGGACTTCATCAAATGGGCCAAGCAGCATGACATCCCAGTCGGCCCGGGCCGCGGCTCGGGCGCGGGATCGCTGGTCGCCTATGCGCTGACGATCACCGACGTCGATCCGATGCGCTTCTCTCTGCTGTTCGAGCGCTTCCTCAATCCGGAACGCGTCTCGATGCCCGACTTCGACATCGACTTCTGCCAGGACCGGCGCGAAGAGGTCATCCGCTATGTCCAGCAGAAATACGGCCGCGAGCAGGTAGCACAGATCATCACCTTCGGATCGCTGCAGGCACGCGCGGCACTGCGCGATGTCGGCCGGGTGCTGGAAATGCCCTACGGCCAGGTCGACAAGATCTGCAAGCTGGTGCCGAACAATCCGGCAAATCCGACGCCGCTTTCGAAGGCGATCGAGGAAGAGCCGCGTCTGCAGGAGGAGGCGGAAAAGGAGCCGGTCGTCGCTCGCCTCCTCGACATTGCCCAGAAGATCGAGGGGCTCTACCGCCACGCCTCGACGCACGCCGCCGGCATCGTCATCGGCGACCGGCCGCTCTCGCAGCTCGTGCCGATGTACCGCGATCCGCGCTCGGACATGCCGGTCACCCAGTTCAACATGAAGTGGGTCGAGCAGGCCGGGCTCGTCAAATTCGACTTTCTCGGCCTGAAAACGCTGACGGTGCTGAAGACGGCCGTCGATTTCGTCGCCAAGCGCGGCATCGAGATCGATCTCGCGAGCATCCCGCTCGACGACGCGAAGACCTATGAGATTCTCTCCCGCGGCGAAACGGTCGGCGTCTTCCAGGTTGAAAGCGCCGGCATGCGCAAGGCGCTGATCGGCATGCGTCCGGACTGTATCGAGGACATCATCGCGCTGGTGGCGCTCTATCGTCCGGGTCCGATGGAAAACATCCCGGTCTACAATGCTCGCAAGCACGGCGAGGAAGAGATCGAATCGATCCATCCGAAGATCGATTATCTGCTCAAGGAGACTCAAGGGGTTATCGTCTACCAGGAGCAGGTGATGCAGATCGCCCAGGTGCTCTCGGGCTATTCGCTCGGCGAGGCCGACCTGTTGCGCCGCGCCATGGGCAAGAAGATCAAGGAGGAGATGGACAAGCAGCGCGCGCGCTTCGTCGAAGGCGCCGTCCAGAACGGCGTCTCGAAGCCGCAGGCCGATCTGATCTTCGATCTTCTGGCGAAGTTCGCCAACTACGGCTTCAACAAGTCGCATGCCGCCGCCTACGCCATCGTCTCCTATCAGACCGCCTATATGAAGGCGCACTATCCGGTCGAGTTCCTCGCGGCGTCGATGACGCTCGACATGTCCAACACGGAGAAGGTCAACGACTTCCGCCAGGACGCGAAGCGTCTCGGGATCCAGGTGATACCACCTTCCGTGCAGACCTCGTTCCGCCATTTCGAGACCGGCGACAACCGCATCTATTACTCGCTCGCCGCCATCAAGGGCGTCGGCGAGTCCGCCGTCGATCACATAGTTGCGGTTCGCGGCGACCGGCCCTTCGCGAGCCTCGAGGATTTCTGCCTCAGGATCGATCCGAAGCTCTTGAACCGGCGTGTCTTCGAAAGCCTGATCGCTGCCGGCGCCTTCGACTGCTTCGGCTACGACCGGGCCGAGCTCATCGGTGGGCTCGACCGTGTCCTCGGCTTCGCGCAACGCGCGCAGGAAAACAAGCTGAGCGGCCAGAGCGACATGTTCGGCGCCGGTGCCGCGACCGGGCCGGAAAAGATCGTGCTGCCTGCCTATACGCCGTGGCTTGCTTCGGAGAAGCTGCACCGCGAGTTCCAGGTGCTGGGTTTCTATCTTTCGGCTCACCCGCTCGACACCTACAGCAAGCTGCTCGAGAAGATGCGCGTCCAGACACTCGTGGATTTCTCGGCGGCCGTGAAGCGGGGGGCGACGGCAGGTCGGCTCGCCGGAACCGTGACGTCGAAGCAGGAGCGCAAAACCCGCACCGGCAACAAGATGGGCATCGTCGCCTTTTCCGACGCATCCGGCCAATTCGAGGCGGTCCTTTTTTCCGAGATGCTGAACCAGCATCGCGATCTGTTGGAACCGGGCAAATCGCTGGTCATGACAGTGGATGCGGAGGAGCGGCCGGAGGGCATCGGACTTCGTATCCGGACGTTGCGGTCTCTCGAGGAGGAATCGCTGCAAATGCAGAAGGCGCTACGCGTCTATGTGCGCGACTCCGGCCCCTTGCGTTCCATCGCCTCGCATCTGAATACGAAAGGCGACGGCCTCGTTTCCTTCATCGTCATCAAGGATAACGGGCAGCGGGAGATCGAAGTCGAACTCAGCGAGAAATACCGCATCTCGCCGGAAATCGCCGCCGCCCTTCGCTCCGCCCCCGGTGTCGTCGACGTCGAGCTGGTCTAGGCTCGGCGACCTCGGCTGGAGCAGCCTGAAACGGTGAGGAGACGCAGGCAGTGCGCATCTTAGCTGCGCGGCGTCCTCGTGGTGGTGATGAAATCCGTTCCCTCGCCAGTCTCCAGTCCTGACTCGGTGTCGGTGATCGAAAGGGACGAGCCGTTCACGAGAAGCCCCGCTATGCGCTCGCGCACATCCTCGGGCACGGTGATGCGCTTAAGCGTCCGCTCAACTGCGTCGAACGCCGCCGGCGCGTCGGCATCGGCTGTGATGCCGAGGCGTTTTTTTGTGGCTTTCGGAAGTTGGTTTTCAAGGGAAATGCCGAACCATTTGCCTTGTCCGCTCTTTGGGTCGAGATCCTGGAATTGCAATAAATGCGTTCCAAGCGCCGTCCCCGGCTCTGCGATGGTGACGTCTGCCTCGAACAGTGGCTGAAATTGCCGACGCACCCGAAGCACACCGTTCGACGGCGCGCCGCGGCCGGCCTTGCGAAAGACTGCTTCGATCAGCCCCTGCGTCATCTTACCGTCCGCCGGCAACCCTTCGGCGGTTTGGAACGACTGGATTGCTGCAAGCGTGGCGGGGCCGATGAAGCCGTCCAGCGGGCCGGCATCGTGGCCGAGCATGTTCAGAAGCGTCTGGAGATCACGTACGGTCTCTTGCACGCCGCGCCGGGTGATCAGCATGCGAATCGGCGCCTCCTCCTGGTCGGATGCGACCGGCGAGGGGCGTTTGTCCGCCATGGCGACTTCGACGGCGTTCTCGTTTAACTCGCCGATCGCCGGGCGCAACGGCACGTCCGACAAGGCCGGCCCGCGTGGGCGCGACTGGTTTGGCTGGAACAGCGTGGCGCTCGACACCTCGACCGGTGTGGTCTGGCGATCCGATATGACCACATGCATACCGTAGCCGGTCATCTTGTAGAGCGCTGCGGCGAACTTGCTCGGCAGTCGCACGCAGCCATGCGAGGCCGGGTAGTCCGGCACGTGGTTCGATCCGTGCAGCGCGATGCCGGACCAAGTGAGGCGCTGCATGAACGGCATCGGCGCGTTCGAATAGATGTTGGATTTGTGATGGCGGCGCTTCTCGATGATTGAGAAGATGCCCGTCGGCGTCGGGTGACCCGCCTTGCCAGTGGAGACCTTCGATGTGGCGATCACAGTGTCGCCGTCGTAGACCACGAGGGACTGCTGCTCGATCGAGACGACGATTTGCAGCAGCGCCTTGCTGCCGGCCGCAAGCGCGGACGGTGACGACATTACAAGAGCCGCAAACGCGATCCTGAGAGTGAAACGCAATACTTACCCTCGTTCCGACAGTGAAGCGCTGCGCATTGGAGTCGGCGCATAGGCCCGCGCTTTCGTGTCCGGCGCGTGCGCCGGGCTGTCGGACGAGGCTATCGTTCAATATTTAAGAAATTATCCCTACAGCGCCGCGCGTCCGATCGGACGCGCAAAGGTCGCTGTAGCACTTTGAGTTGCTGTATGATTTTGTCCTTAAATCGATTCCGATTTAAGGAATCATGCAGTAATGCGCCGGGATTGACCCCGGCGTAGCAGCGGCGCCACGAACTACTGACCGCGGCGCCGGCCGCCGAAAGTGTAGCCGGTCTCGACGGTAGCTTTCCCAAATTTGTCGCGCAGCTTGTTGATCGCCTCTTCGGCGGCGGCCCGCCTTGACGCTTGCGGATCGACCAGATCCGGCGGGTCGGCGAGAGCCGGGTCGGCGAGATCGCTGACGCCGATGCCGATAAGCCGGTATTTCGTCCCGTCTGCCTCCTTTTCGAGGAGGTGCAGGCCAGTGCGGAAGATGCGGTCGGCAAGGCACGTCGGGCTCTCGAGCCGGCGATTGCGCGTGCGGAGTTTGAAATCCGCGGTCTTGAGCTTGAGCACGACCGTCTGCCCCGCAAGCGCGGACTTGCGCAGACGAAACGCCACCTGCTCGCTCAATCGCCTGAGATGCTGCACCAGTTCCTCGGGGCGCGACAGGTCGTCGTTGAAGGTCGTCTCGGAGGAGACGCTCTTTGCCTCGCCGTCGACTTCTACGGTCCTTTCGTCGAGGCCTCGCGAAAGCCTGTAGAGCCGCTGGCCCATTGTTCCGTAGCGACGCATGAGGTCGGCCTCCTCCATCGTCTGCAATTGGCCAATGGTGCGGATGCCGTCCCTTTCGAGCGTCTGAGCAAAGGCCTTTCCGACGCCCCAGATCAGCGTGACGGGGCGGCCTTTGAGGAAATCCACGGCCTCGGTCTGGCCGATCACGGAAAAGCCGCGTGGCTTCTGCAGGTCGGAGGCGACCTTGGCGAGGAATTTGCAATAGGAAAGGCCGACGGAAACGGTGATGCCGATCTCGTTCTCCACGCGTTTGGCGAACCGGGCCAGCGTTCGGGCGGGTGGATCGTTGTGAAGCCGCTCCGTGCCGCTCAGGTCGAGAAAGGCCTCGTCTATGGAGAGCGGCTGCACGAGCGGTGTCAGCTCCAGCATCATGGCCCTGATCTGGCGCCCGACGCTGACGTATTTCTCCATGTTCGGCTTGATCACGACCGCGTCCGGGCAGGCTTCCAGCGCTTTGAACATCGGCATCGCCGAGCGCACGCCGCGGATGCGGGCGACATAGCAGGCTGTGGAGACGACGCCGCGCTTGCCGCCGCCGATGATCACCGGCTTGTCGGCGAGCTCCGGATTGTCGCGCTTCTCGATCGAGGCGTAAAAGGCATCGCAATCGATATGTGCCAAGGTCAACTGATAGAGTTCGGAATGGTTGAGCAGCCGCGGGCTGCCGCAAGCCAGGCACCGTCGCGCCGGGGCGGTCTGTTCCTTCAGGCAATCTCGGCAGAAGCCGGGGATCGATCGAGCGCTCTCGGACACGTTGGGAACAAATGTTGAACGCGGCGACTTTACGCTCTACGCTGTTGAGTCTCAAGGCGGCGGTCGGAGGCTCCTTTGGATATCGCCCTGCAATTTGCGCCGGTGACAAGGGATCGCTGGCCGGATTTCGAGACCCTCTTCGGTCCGAAGGGGGCGTTCTGCGGCTGCTGGTGCGTTGCCTTGCGCCTCCCTTACGCGATCCGCGGCAAGATGACGACCGAGGAGCGAAAGGATTTTATGCGCGCGCGGATCGCGGCCGGGCCGCCGCCCGGCATTCTCGGTTATTCGGAGGGAAAGCCGGTCGCCTGGGTTCAGGTCGGTCCGCGTCATGATGTGCCGCAGTTCAATTCGCCGCGCACCTGTTCCCGGCCGCTCGAAGAGCGTGAGGCGGAGGACGCAAGCGTCTGGGCAGTAAGCTGCTTCTTCCTTTCATCGCCGCTGCGCGGCAAGGGATTGAGCCACCGCATGCTTGCGGCCGCGATCGATCATGCGCGAATGGGGGGTGCACGCTACGTCGATGCGTGCCCGATCGACCATACCAAACAGCCGAAATCAGTGACCCTCTATATCGGCTCGACCGCCATCTTCGAGGCGGCCGGCTTCGAGACCGTCGCCCGGCGCAAGGACGGCCGGCCTCTGATGCGTCTGCACTTGAGGCAATGAGAATGCTTGTCCGAAATGCCATCCACCCACCCCAAGGCGCCGACGGACTGCCGGCGCGTTCATGGAGACAGCCACGATCAACCGTAGTCTCGCGGACCGGAAAAGACGTGGTGGGCGCGGACGACCTCTTCCGGAGGCGTCTCGGTTGCGGTGCAGAAGGCCATCAGGGTCGGCTCGTGGTCCATCAGGAACGCGACGAGTCCGCCCATGAAGCCTGGATCGCCGGCCGCGCTGCGCAACGAGGCCACATCCGTGCCGGTCAACGCCAGGAAGCGCGACATGAGTTCCGGCTCGCCCGCGAGCCAGGTGAGGATGGCGATCGCCGTATCGTCAGCACTCTTCATGATGTCGGGCCTCTTCTCATTTGGCGGCCGGAATTACCTATTTTTCAACCAAATAGCGCTAGCCTGCCAATCGATGAAATGCGTCGAGTCGTCGGTTGTGCAACTTATATGTCTTAGGTGGACTTGCAAGGCGGCGGCAGACAACAAGGAATCGACATGCCCAAACAGGTGATGATTGTTGAGGACAACGAGCTGAACATGAAGCTCTTCCGCGACCTGATCGAGGCCTCGGGCTATGCTACGATCCAGACGCGCAACGGCATGGAGGCGCTGGAGCTTGCGCGCAAGCACCGGCCCGACCTGATCCTGATGGACATCCAACTGCCGGAGGTGTCCGGCCTGGAAGTCACGAAGTGGCTCAAGGAGGACGACGAGCTGCACGTCATTCCCGTTATTGCCGTGACCGCTTTTGCGATGAAGGGCGACGAGGAGCGCATCCGTCAGGGCGGATGCGAGGCCTATGTTTCCAAACCGATTTCCGTTCCAAAATTCATTGAGACGATCAAGACCTATCTGGGCGATGCCTGAATGCCGGGAATATTGATATGACTGCGCGTATCCTCGTCGTCGACGATGTACCAGCCAACGTGAAGCTGCTGGAAGCGCGGCTAATGGCCGAATATTTCGACGTTCTGACGGCCGGGGACGGGCATTCCGCATTGGCGATCTGCGAGAAGACGCCGATCGATCTGATCCTGCTCGATATCATGATGCCAGGTATGGATGGCTTCGAAGTCTGCGAGAGGCTGAAGGCGAACAGCCGCACGTCGCATATTCCGGTCGTCATGGTGACGGCCCTCGATCAGCCTTCGGATCGCGTGCGCGGACTGAAGGCCGGAGCGGACGACTTCCTGACGAAGCCCGTCAACGATCTGCAACTGATGTCGCGGGTGAAAAGTCTCGTCCGGCTGAAGAACGTCAGCGACGAGTTGCGCCTGAGGGCGCAGACCGCCCATACGATCGGGCTGCAGGAACTCGCGCGGCTCGACCGCCCGGATGAGCCCGGCAATATCCTGCTCGTCGATGGCCGGGCCTCCTCGCAGGAGCGGCTCGTGCGCGCTCTGAGCCCGATTGCCGAGGTTTCCGTCATCTCGGATCCGCAGGCCGCTCTCTTCGAGGCCGCCGAGAACAGTTTCGATCTCGTGATCGTCAACGCGAACTTCGACGACTACGACCCGCTGCGTCTGTGCTCGCAGCTGCGCTCGCTCGAGCGGACACGCTTCATTCCCCTCCTGCTGGTCACGGAGCAGGGTCACGACGAAATGATCGTCCGCGCACTAGAGCTCGGCGTGACGGACTATATCATGCGTCCCGTCGATCCAAACGAACTGGTCGCTCGCTCTCTCACACAGATCCGGCGCAAACTCTGCAATGATCGTCTGCGCGCGAGCGTGCAGCAGACGATCGAATTGGCGATTACGGACGATCTCACCGGATTGCACAACAGACGCTATCTCGACGGCCATCTTAAACTGCTGATGGATCGGGCGGGCGCGCGCGGTCGACCGCTGTCGATTTGCATTACCGATATCGATCGCTTCAAGCGTGTGAACGACACCTATGGCCACGATGCGGGCGACGAGGTGCTGCGCGAATTTGCCAATCGTGTTCGCGCTACCGTTCGGGGAGCGGATCTTGCCTGCCGTTTCGGCGGGGAGGAGTTCGTGATCGTCATGCCCGACACGACGCCAGAGATGGCGGCGATCGTCGCGGAGCGCCTTCGACTAATGGTTGAGAGTCGCGGATTCGACATTCCGCGTGCAGATACGGTCCTGAGCGTCACGGCATCGCTTGGAATCGCGAGCCTGAGGCCTGAAGGGGACACGGCCGAGGCTCTCCTGAAAAGGGCCGATATGGCTCTTTATCAGGCGAAGAACGGTGGTCGCAACCGGGTCGTTGCCGCCGCCGCCTGATCACTCCGAACGTAATTCTTCGGCGATCGCGAAGCGCTCATTCTCCCCCTCTTGCCAAGGTTCTCTTAGGTTGTATTCTCTGCCGCGTCGCTGTGCTGGGGCAACGCACTTCCATGGGCGATGGGTTCGGGGGCTGTCCGAATCTGAGACAGAATTAACCAAACGCCGAGCAACCTGCTTCGGCGTTTAAGAATTCGTTGATTTTTTTTCATTTTCAGGCAATGCTGATAAGCGAGGAAGTAGGACTTCCATAGCTATCGGTTACCCCATGATGCTCAGGTCCGCCGCATCTCCTGGGTCGTGGGGTCGGTCGGCTGGCTTCCGATTCGCGGATTCCTCGTGCCGCAGCCGGGACCAGCCGACCCCCTTTCGCAAACGCCGCTTCGAAAGAAGCGGCGTTTCGTTTTTCTACTGCTGCACAGTGTTGCGCAACATATCTGGGCGCAGCCGAAAAGAAAAAGCGCCGACCTTGACGGCGGCGCTCCTCGATCAACAGGAAATGGCGATCTTACTTGATCTTCGTTTCCTTGAATTCGACGTGCTTCTTGACGATCGGATCGTACTTCGTCTTCGTCATCTTTTCCGTCATCGTGCGGCTGTTCTTGGTCGTGACGTAGAAGTAACCCGTGTCGGCCGTCGACAGCAGCTTGATCTTGATGGTGGTAGCTTTCGCCATGGTCGTCCTGCCTTTATAAAAAAATGAAAGCCGTGGACAACCGGTTGCGGGCCACGGTCAAGGTTGGCGCGAAACTACAAATCGCGGCCGAAAAGTCAAGGCCGTTTTGGATTCAAAACCATGCGGGCGAGGGTAAGAACCACATAAAGCCCGAAGAAACCCGCGATGGCCCAGGCAAAGCCGTTATTGCCGGTGACGTCCATCGCCGCGCCGATCACCTGCGGTCCCGCCACCGTGCCGACGGCGTAGGAGAAAACGAAGGCAGCATTCGCGGCGGCGAGATCCGCTCCCTGAAGCCGTGAGCCGAGATGGCTGAGGCCGACTGTGTAGAGGCCGGAGACGCATCCGCCCCAGAACAGGAGCACCAGCGCCATCAGGAACCAGCTCTCGATGAGCATGGGCAGGAAGAGGGCGCCCACGAAGCCGATCAACGTCAGCGCCGACAGGATCCGTCGGCGGTCCTTCACGTGGTCGGAAAGCATGCCGAGTGGAATCTGGAAGATGAAATTGCCGATGCCCATCACCGTCAGGAGCAGGGCGGCCTGCGATTCGGTGAAGCCCGCGCGCGTCCCGAAGATCGGAAACAGCGAGAGGCCGCCCGATTCGACCGCGCCGAAGATAAAGACGGCTGCCGTCGCCGTCGGCACCAGGAAGACATAACGCATGAAGTGGCGCCCCGGCTTCTCGTCGAGCACCGGGCTTTCGTTACGTGCCAGAAAGATCGGAATCGCGGAAAGCAGGATTACGCCGGCGCCGACGGCGAAGGGCAGGACCCCTTCGCTGCCCAGGATCGAAAAGAGCAGGGGACCGCTCGCGAAGCCGAGCGACAGCACGGTGCCGTAGATGCCGAGCACGAAGCCGCGCCGGTTGGGCGGGGCCGTCGCATTGATCCAGAATTCCGAGAGAATGAAGAGAACAGTGATCGCACCGTGAAAGACGATGCGTAAGGGGAACCAGAGCCAGAAATTGGTGATGTAGTAGAAGCCAAGCGCGCTCGCCGCCGCGAACACTATGGCGAGAAGCATGGTTGGCGCGACGCCATGACGATGCGCAAATTTGGTCGTGAACGGGGCGGCTGCCATCGAGGCAAGGCCGGCCATCGCGGAATTCAGCCCGATCAGCGTCGGGGCGACGCCGCGCTTTTCCATGATGATGCTGAGGAGAGGCAGCCCGAGGCCGATCGCGATGCCGACGGCAGTGATCGAAGCGACCGCCGCGATCAGCGACGGCCAGTGGATTTCGTCAACCGGTGCAGGCGTACCGGGCGGCGGCTTCGACATGCGGCAAGAATCCTCAGAAAAGCGTGCGAACGGGGCGCCCGTGGCGCGTGAAGTAGAACGGTACGGCCCTTTCAGGCGCGAGGGACGGATCCGATTCGAGCCCGCTTCTCAGATCCGAAAGGATGATGGCGGTGATCTCCGGCACATGGAGGGAGGAAAAATCGCTGACATCGATCCACTGCAAATCCTGAAGCTCCCGGCTTTCCAGAACCAGCGAGGGATCGATCTCGGCTTCGTCCGCGAAAACCGCGAAGAACCGCGTGTCGAACCGCCTCGGGTGTCCCGGAGGGGTAATGGCTCGAGCCATATAGCGCAAGTTCGAAAGATCGGGAAGGAAAGGAAGGGATGCGCTCTTCCGGCCGTGTGCCTTGCCGAGGCTCACGCCCGCCTCCTCGTAAAGTTCCCTGGCGGCGGCCAGTGCGAGCGCCCGAGCGCGACTATCGGTAATCGGCTGCCCGTGTGTCACCTTGAGCGATCGCAGCACCGCAGGGTGAAGATCGCCCGTAAATCCCAGACGGTGATCGTCCGGATCGCGGCGGCCACCGGGAAAAACATAGAGATCCGGCAAGAAGGCATGGGCGCTGTGCCGTCTTCCCATCAACACGCGGACGCCTCTGCCCGATCGGTCGAGAAGCATGATGGAGGCCGCGTCGCGCGGTCTCACCCACGGGTGTTTTCGTGTTTCGGTCTGCTGCACGGAGTCGTCGCCCCGGCGCTCCGGTGTCATGCGGAAGGATCCCGCGGCGGCAGGGTGTCCTCGGGCCGGTCCTCATGGCCACCGAAGCCGTGCATTTTCAGCGCCCACTGCAGCCCGATGACGGCGCCTTTGACCGGCTGCATGAGGGCGACGGCACTGGCAAGCGTCACCGGCGCCCAGATCGCCAGGTGCTGCCACGTCGAAAGCGGCAGCACTAGGTCGGTCATCATATAGCCGCCAAGCACGACATGGCCGACAATGGTGACGACGATATAAGGCGGGAAGTCGTCGGCGCGGTGATGGTCCATGCGTTCGCCGCAGGCATCGCAAGCGTCCACCGATTTGAGGAAGGCGCGAAACAGGCGGCCGCGGCCGCAGGCCGGGCAGGTCCCGAAAAAGCCGCGCTTCATCGACCGGCCGACTGGCCGCTCATCGCTCTCCGCTCCACCAAGTCGGACCATCTCCGTCGCCGTTGCCTTCATGCCCAAATCCTTCGTACCGGACGGCCGGCGCATCCGGCCATCAGCGCCGCCCGCGCGGCGCTCGCGTTCCCGGCCGCTTGCGGTCGCTCGATCGCTGGCGCCGACCGGCCTTGTGGAAGGAGCGCATCGCCGTCGGCATCTTTCGCCCCTCGCTTAACATCTCGAAGCGGAGCGCGCCTGCAAGTGGAACTGCCTCTGCCAGCTTGACCCGAACCGGGTCGCCGAGACGATAGCCCAGACCGGACTTCTCCCCGGAGAGGGCCTGATGCGCTTCGTCATAGATGAAATAGTCGCGCCCGAGCGTAGATATAGGGATGAAGCCGTCGGCGCCATAGGAGGGAAGGGTGACAAAAAGTCCCGCCTTGGTGACCCCTGAAACGCGCCCGTCGAATTCTTCTCCGACGCGGCCGTTCAGATGGTGGGCGATCAACCGATCAACGGTGTCGCGTTCGGCTGCCATCGCGCGTCGTTCGAAGGTGGAGATTTCGGCGGCAATGTCATCCAGCACGCCTTCCTCCTGCGGCGTGATTCCACCTTCGCCAAGGCCAAGCGAAGCAACGAGCGCCCGGTGGACGATCAGGTCGGCATAGCGCCGAATCGGAGAGGTGAAGTGCGCGTAGCGCATCAGGTTGAGACCGAAATGGCCGATGTTTTCCGGGCTGTAGATCGCCTGACTTTGCGACCGCAGCACCATTTCGTTGACCATCGTCTCGTAGGGCTTGCCATCCGCCTTTGCGAGGATGCCGTTGAAGTTGTTTGCGCGCATGTTGCCGCCCTTGGCAAGCGAGATGTCAAGCGTTGCCAGGAATTCGCGCAGGCTTTCCTGCTTGGCGAGCGAGGGTTGATCGTGGACGCGGTAGATCAGCGCCTGACGTTTCTGCTCCAGGGTTTCGGCCGCCGCGACATTGGCCTGGATCATCATTTCCTCGATGAGCTTGTGGGCATCGAGACGCTCCGGGACGAAGACCCGGTCGACGGTGCCATCCGGCTTCAAGATGATCTTGCGCTCCGGCACGTCGAGCTCGAGCGGCTGGCGCCGCTCCCGTCCGCGCGTGAGGATGCGATAGGCTTCCCACAGCGGCTTTAGGATCGGCTCCAAAATGGGGCCGGTCTTTTCGTCCGGAGCTCCGTCGATTGCGGCCTGGGCCTGCTGGTAGGAGAGCTTGGCGGCGCTTCGCATCATGATGCGATGAAACGTATGGCCGGCCTTGCGACCCTCCCTGGAGAATCGCATCCGCACGGCGAGCGCCGGACGGTCGACGCCCTCCTTTAGCGAGCAGAGGTCGTTGGAAATGCGCTCGGGTAGCATCGGCACGACGCGATCTGGGAAGTAGACGGAGTTTCCGCGTTTCAGCGCTTCAAGGTCGAGCGCCGACTTTGGCTTGACGTACCAGGAGACGTCGGCGATCGCGACCGTGACGATGACGCCGCCGGGATTGTCGGGCGACGGGTCCGGTTCGGCGTAGACGGCGTCGTCGTGATCCTTGGCGTCCGCCGGGTCGATCGTGATCAGCGGCAGCGAGCGCCAGTCCTCGCGATGCGCCATCGTCGCAGGCTGCGCCGCTTCGGCCTCCTTCAGCACGCGCTCCGGAAAGACGTGCGGGATGCCGTGCGCATGGATCGCGATCATCGAGATCGCCTTTTCGGAGGCGACCGAGCCGATGACGGTTTGCACCTGGGCGCGCGGCAGGCCGTAACGGCCGATCCGTGCGAGATGCACCTCGACGAGGTCGCCGTCTTTGGCTTCGCCGGTAAACTCGGCATCCACGAGGACTTCCTCGCCGCGCTTGTCGATCGGCATCAGCCGGCCGCCACCACCGGGGGCGGCTCGAAAGACCCCGAGTACGGCGTCCTTGCGCTTGTCGAGCACCTTGATGATGCGCGCGGTGTATGCGGGGCCGCCGCGTTCCTTCGAGGGAAAGATCTTGGCGAGCACCCGGTCGCCGAGACCGCCGACCGGTGCCTTGCCTTTTGTCTTCGCGACGCTCGACTGACGGATCAGCACTGCCGGCGCAACGCCGTCGTCGTCCAACCACTCGGCCGGCCGGCCGATCAGGTCGCCGTCGATGTCGCGAATGGTGATGTCGAGCACGGCGACAGGCGGAAGCCCACCGGGACGGACGAGCGACTTGCGCTTCTTTTCGACGAGGCCGTCCTCTTCCAGCGAACGCAACACCGCCTTGAGTTCCACGCGCGCTTCCCCCTTCAGGCCGAAAGCCTTGGCGATCTCGCGCTTTGAGGCCTGTTGCGGGTTTTCGGCGATGAAGCGCATCAGCACATCGCGGGGCGGGACGACGCCTTGAACGATCGTCTCCTTCTCGGCAGCCGCTGTCGTCCTGGCCGCGCGGCCGCTTTTCTTGCCTGCGCCCTTTCCGGGCGTTTCGGTCGGGTCGCGCGGGAGTCTGGTCAATGTCAGCCCTTCTTGGCCTTCGCGGCCGTTTTCGTCTTTGGAGCGGCTTTCGGCTTGTCGGACTTTGCAGTCCCGACCGACCTCGCCTTGGCGGCTTTCGTCGAAGCCGCCTTTACCTTGCTTCCTTTCGCCTTTGTCGCGCCGCCCTTCGCTGCGCGCTCGGCGATAAGCGCAAGCGCCTCCTCGACCGTGATGGATTGCGGGTCCTTGCCCTTGGGCAGCGTGGCATTGACCTTGCCCCAATTGACATAGGGGCCGAAGCGGCCGTCGCGAACAGTAATCGCGCCGCCCTCGGGATGTTCCCCGAGTTCCTTCAGGGATGCGGCAGCGGTACGCCCGCGTGCGCCGCTTGCGCCCTTGGACTGCTTGTCCGCTAGCACCGAAATTGCGCGGTTAAGCCCGATCGAGAAGACGTCCTCGACCGAATCGAGATTGGCGTAGGTGCCGTCATGCAGCACGAACGGCCCATAGCGCCCGATGCCGGTGGAGATCATCTTGCCTGTTTCCGGGTGCTTGCCGATGTCGCGCGGCAGCGAGAGAAGGGCGACGGCCTTTTCGTGATCGATCGTCGCCGGTGTCCAGCCCTTCGGCAGGCTGGCACGCTTGGCGTCCTTGCCGTCGCCGCGTTGGACGTAAGGACCGAAGCGGCCGCTGCGCAAGGTGATTTCCTCGCCGGTGTGCGGATCCTTGCCGAGACTCTGCGGCTCGTTGGATACGGCCGCCTCCGCATCGCCGTTGTTCTCGGACGAAAGCTGGCGGGTGTAGTTGCACTCCGGATAGTTGGAGCAACCGACGAAGGCGCCGTATTTGCCGAGCTTCAGCGAGAGCTTGCCGGTACCGCAGACCTGGCAGATACGCGGGTCGCCGCCATCCTCGCGTTTCGGGAAGACGAGTGGGGCCAGTTCTTCGTTCAGCGCATCGAGCACGTTGGTGACGCGCAGTTCCTTCGTGTCCTCGATCTGGGAGAAGAAGTCCCTCCAGAATTCTCGCAGCACGTCCTTCCAATTGAGCTCGCCGGCGGAAATCTGGTCGAGCTTCTCCTCGAGCGATGCGGTGAAACCGTACTCGACATAGCGGGTGAAGAAGCTCTCGAGGAACGCCGTCACCAGCCGACCCTTGGCCTGCGGTACCAGTTTGCGCTTGTCGATCGCTACATAATCGCGATCGATGAGCGTGCTGACCGTCGCCGCATAGGTCGAGGGCCGGCCGATGCCGAGTTCTTCCATCTTCTTGATGAGCGTCGCTTCCGAATAGCGCGGCGGCGGCTCGGTGAAGTGTTGGGTGGCGTTGATCTTCTGCTTCGCGAGATTTTCGCGCGCATTGATCTCCGGCAGGCGGCCGCCGTCCTCGTCATCCGCCTGCTCGCCGTCTTCCTTCGCGTCGGTGTAGGCGGCGATAAAGCCGTCGAAGCGGATAACCGAACCGGTCGCCCGGAGGCCCGCCTTCTTGCCGCCGTTGTCGGCCAGGATCTCGGCGGTTGTCCGCTCGATTTCGGCAGACGCCATCTGGCTGGCGATGCCGCGCTTCCAGACGAGGTCGTAGAGCTTCAGCATGTCGCCGTCGAGGAAGCGGCGGACCTGGTCGGGCGTGCGGTTGAAATCCGTCGGGCGGATCGCTTCGTGCGCTTCCTGGGCGTTCTTCGCCTTGGTGGAATAGAAGCGTGGCTTTTCCGGCAGGTAGCGTTCGCCGAACTGGCTGCCGATCGCCCGGCGAGCGGCGTCGATCGCTTCCGGCGCCATCTGCACGCCGTCGGTACGCATATAGGTTATGAGACCGACGGTTTCGCCGCCCACATCGACGCCTTCGTAGAGCTTCTGCGCCACCTGCATCGTGCGTGTGGCCGAGAAGCCGAGCTTCGAGGACGCGGCCTGCTGCAGCGTCGAGGTGGTGAAAGGCGGGGAGGGATTGCGCTTGACCGGCTTGGCCTCGACGCTTTCGACCACGTAGCTCGCGCCGTCGAGCAGGGCCCTCAGCCGGTTGGCTTCGTCTGCATTGCCGATCGCTTTCGGCTGCAGCCGTTTGCCGTCGGCCGAAACGAGCCGCGCTTCGAACTCGTCGCCGCGCGGCGTCTTCAGGAGCGCCGAGATGTTCCAGTATTCTTCGGAGACGAACCGCTCGATTTCCGCCTCGCGATCGCAGACGAGACGCAGTGCCACCGATTGCACGCGGCCGGCCGAGCGCGCGCCCGGCAGCTTGCGCCAGAGAACGGGCGACAAGTTGAAGCCGACGAGATAGTCGAGCGCACGGCGGGCGAGATAGGCGTCCACCAGCGAGGCGTCGATGTCCCGCGGCTCCGCCATAGCGTCGAGCACAGCCTTTTTGGTGATCGCGTTGAAGACGACGCGCTTGACCGGCTTGTCGCCGATGACCTTCTTCTTCTTGAGAAGGTCCAGCACGTGCCAGGAGATTGCCTCACCTTCGCGATCCGGGTCAGTCGCGAGGATCAATCCGTCGGACGACTTCACCGCGTCGGCAATGTCCTTCATCCGTTTTGCTGAGGCGCCGTCGACTTCCCATGACATCTCGAAGTCTTCGTCGGGGCGAACCGACCCGTCCTTGGCAGGCAGATCCCGCACGTGGCCGAACGAAGCAAGCACCTTGTAGCCGGGGCCGAGATACTTGTTAATCGTCTTGGCCTTGGAAGGCGATTCCACCACTACAACATTCATCGTCATACTCTGAGACAATCTGTTCCGGCAAAGCGCAAGTCCTGCGTGCCCATTATCGACGCACGACATGGACAGGGATTCGGGCGCGGTCAAGGGGTTTCATCGAAAATAGCGATATCGCTATCGAGCGCAACCACACGGCAACATTCGAGTTGCCTCAACCGTTGGTCGTTTCTCGGGCGGTTTGCGAGGGATCGACGATGCCCGCAACAAACCTCAATCCACCGGGACGAGGGATACGAGATTGGCCCCGTGGCGGCAGAGCTGACCGGCGAGGTCCAGCTCGACCAGTACGAGATGGACGGCTGACGCGGAGAGCCCGGTGTGGCGGATGACATCGTCTATGTCGACCGGCGTGGGCCCGAGCGCTTCGACGATCAACGAGCGATCGCTGTCGTCCGGGGCCCTTGGCGTCGGCTGCGTAGTCTCGACCGCCGGCTCCTTGACGTCCAAATTGCTGCTCGAACGCGTGAAGAGGTCATCCCGGCTGAGAGGCGCCAATGCCTCGACGACATCGGCCGGAGAGGTCGTGACGATCGCGCCCTGTTTCAAGAGGTTGTTCGTGCCATGGCAGCGCGGGTCGAGCGGCGAGCCGGGAACGGCGAAAACCAACCGGCCGAAATCGGCGGCGTAGCGGGACGTGATCAGCGACCCCGAGCGGTTGGCCGCCTCGACGACGGCAACGCCCAGGCTGACCCCGGCGATAAGCCGGTTTCGCCGAGGAAAATCGCGTGCACGTGGCTCCCAGCCGAACGGCATCTCGCTGATGGCCAATCCTTCGCCGGAGACGATCTCCTGCAACAATCCGACATTCTCCGGCGGATAGGGCCTGTCGAGGCCGCCCGCCAGCGCCGCGATCGTGCCGGTGTGCAGGCTCGCCCGATGGGCCGCGGTGTCGATGCCGCGAGCAAGGCCGGAGGTGATGACATAGCCAGCAGCACCCGCGTCGCGGGCGATCATGGCGGCGAATTTAGCGCCGCTCACCGAGGCGTTTCTGGAGCCGACGACGCCAAGCGAGAGACGGGCGGCGACCTTGAGGTTGCCCTTCATGGCGAGAAGCGGAGGAGCGCCGTCGATTTCCCTCAGCGCCGGCGGATAGTCGGGCTCGCCGATGCCGACGAAGACGGCCCCGAACCGGTGCGCCATTTCGAGCTCGCGCTCGGCATCGTCTGCCGTCGCGATGCGAACCGAGCGGTCCGATCCGCCGCGCCGGGAAAGCTCCGGCAGGGCATCGAGCGCGGCTTCCGCCGTGCCGAAGTGATTGATGAGATCCCGGAATGTGGCGGGCCCGACATTGTCGCTGCGGATCAGCCGCAGCCAGGCGATTTTCTGCCGTTCCGTCAGCGCAATCCCGCTTCGTCGCACGCTGCCGCTCAGCATTAACCCTTTTCTCCGATCCGGCTTTCAGTGCCGTTCAAGAGCCGTTGGATATTGGCGCGGTGCTTGATCCAGGTGATGACCGTCATGATGGCAAAGGCTATGGCCACTTTTCCGTATCCCGCCGCATAAAGCGCAATCGGGACGACAGCGGTCGCAACAAGAGCCGACAGCGAGGAGTAGCGCGTGATTCGCGCCAAGGCGAGCCAGATCGCGGCGAAGACCAGTACCATGACGGGCGCGAGCCCGAGCAACACGCCGATATAGGTCGCGACGCCTTTTCCGCCTTTGAAGGAAAGCCAGACCGGATAGAGATGCCCGAGAAAGGCCGCAAGCCCTGCGGCGATGCCGGCTTCAACACCCCAGCGGGAGGCGATGGCGGCTGCCGCCGTGCCCTTGAGCGCGTCGAGCAGCAGTGTGGCGGCGGCGAGCTTCTTGTTGCCCGTTCTGAGCACGTTCGTCGCGCCGATATTGCCCGAGCCGATCTTGCGGACATCGCCGAGCCCCGCCATGCGTGTAAGGATGAGACCGAATGGGATCGAGCCCAGGAGATAGCCGAACGCAAGGCTCAGAAGTGTTGTCGGCAGCCCCGCCTGCCAGGAAAACATGTCCACCGGTTCTTCCCCCCCGCCCAAACGCTTTCCGCTTACAGTGAGTGCACGAGCTTGCCCGCAACATAGGTCTGCACGACCCGACCGGTAAAGCGCGCATTTTCGAAGGGTGTGTTCTTTGAGCGCGAAACCAACGCCTTCTCGTAGAGAACCCAGGGTTCGTCGAGGTCGAGGATGGTGATGTCCGCTTTCGCGCCGGGTTTCAGGGTTCCCGCGTCCAGACCGAATATGGAGGCGGGCCGTGTCGACAGCGCATCGATCAGCCGCATCAGCGGGACCTCGCCGCTGTGGTAGAGCCGAAGGGCGGCCGCCGCGAGGGTTTCGAGGCCGATTGCACCGTCCGCCGCGTCGGCAAAGGGGAGGCGCTTGGTATCGGCACCCTGCGGATCATGCGAGGAAACGATGATGTCGATCGTGCCCTCGGCAAGCGCCCGGACCATCGCGACTCGGTCGTCTTCACCGCGCAAGGGAGGCGAGAGCTTGAAGAAGGTCCTGTACTCGCCGATGTCGTTTTCGTTCAGCGTCAGGTGATTGATCGAAATGCCGCAGGTGACGTTCGCGCCGCGCTCCCGTGCTGAGCGCACGGCCTCGGCCGATTCGGGGACGGAGATTTCGGCCGCATGATAGGCGGCCCGAGTCAGTGCAGCGATGCGAAGGTCGCGCTCGAGCGGGATGATCTCCGCCTCGCGGGGAATCCCGGGCAGGCCGAGCCAGCTTGCGAGCAGCCCTTCATTCATGACGCCATTGCCGCCGAGATATTTGTCGCGTGTTTCAAGCGCGACAACCGCGCCGAAATCGCGCGCGTAAGTCATCGCGCGACGAAGGACCAAGGTGTCGTGGACCGGCTGCCGGCCATTGGTGAAGCAGACGGCGCCTGCATGGCGAAGCAAGCCGAGCTCGGTCATCTCTTCGCCGAGCAAGCCCTTGGTGAGCGCCGCCGCCGGAAGGACGTTGACGAGCGCTTTGTCGCGCGCGGTCTTCTGCACGAATTCCACGAGGGCGATTTCATCGATCACCGGATCGGTGTCGGGCATGGCGATGAAGGAGGTGACGCCGCCGGTCGCCGCAGCGCGGGCGGCCGACTCGATCGTCTCACGATATTCGGTGCCCGGCTCGCCGACGAAGACGCGCGCATCGACGAGGCCAGGGACGGCGACGAGCCCCGCGCAGTCCTTGACAAAGGCACCCGATGGCGCCCCCTGGTTCTGGGCGTCCTCCCCGGCCGCAACGATCCGGCCGTCGCTGCCGACGATGATCGTGCCGGTTTCGTCGAGATTTCGCGAAGGATCGACGATGCGCAGGTTTTGCAGAACGAGAGGTCTGGTCATAGGCGCGGGCCCTGGTTCTGCGAGAGAAGAAGCGTCTCCATCACGGCCATGCGCACGGCAACTCCCATCTCCACTTGCTGTTCGATCACGCTCTGCGGTCCGTCGGCGATTTCGGAGGCGATCTCGACGCCGCGATTCATCGGGCCCGGGTGCATGACGAGCGCATCGTCCTTGGCGAACTTCAGCTTTTCGGCGTCCAGGCCGTAGTAGTGGAAGTATTCGCGCACCGACGGCACGAAGGAGCCGGCCATGCGCTCGCGCTGCAATCTCAACATCATCACCACATCCGCGTCTTTCAGGCCCTCGGCCATCGAGTGGTAGACCTCGACGCCCATCTGCTCGATGCCGGCCGGAAGCAGCGTCGTCGGCGCAACGACACGGACGCGCGCGCCCATCTGATTGAGGAGCAGGATGTTGGAGCGTGCGACGCGCGAATGCAGGACGTCGCCACAGATCGCCACGATGATCCGCGAGAGCTTTCCCTTGGCCCGGCGGATCGTCAGCGCGTCGAGCAGCGCCTGCGTCGGATGCTCGTGCTGGCCGTCGCCGGCGTTGACAACCGAGCAGGAGACTTTCTGCGCGAGCAGTGCGGCGGCGCCCGCAGAGGAGTGGCGTACGACGAGCACGTCCGGACGCATGGCGTTCAAGGTCATCGCCGTGTCGATCAGCGTCTCGCCCTTCTTCACCGAGGAGTTGCCGACGGACATGTTCATGACGTCGGCACCGAGACGCTTGCCCGCCAGTTCGAAGGAAGACTGTGTCCGGGTCGAGGCTTCGAAGAAGAGATTGATCTGAGTCAGGCCGCGGAGCGAAGAGGTTTTCTTCTCCCTCTGGCGGGAGATCTTGACGGCCTCGTCGGCGCGATCGAGCAGGAGCGTGATATCCTGTTCCGTCAGCCCCTTGATGCCGAGCAGGTGGCGATGCGGGAAAGTGATCATGAGCCGCCCTTGCACTCTGGAATTTGGCCCGCTCTATAGAACGTGGCCAGGGGCGCGGCAAGTGGCGCGGTCGGCCGCGTGCCGCCCTTCCGAAGAAAACTTGTGCGGCACCCGGGTGCCTGTTTCGCCCCTGCGAAACTTGCGCTAGAACCGGCCTATGAATCAGATGAACCGGACCGAACAGAAACTTGCCGAACTGAACCAGCCCAAGCCCTGGTCCGGTATCAACGCCTATCGTTCCGATCCCCTGGTGGTTGACATCACCTCGGCTATGCCGAAGACGCTGCGCGATGAATTCGACGCGCTCGGCCGTTACGCAACGTCGCCGGAGGCGCAGGAACTGGCGCGCATGGCAAACGAGGGCGCGCCGAAACTGAAGACGCACGGCCCGCGCGGCGAACGTCTCGACGTGGTCGAGTTCCACCCGGCCTGGCATGCGCTGATGCGCCGGTCGATGACGACGGGGTTGCATTCTTCCGCCTGGGAGAATCTGCCGGACGAGCGCGGCCGTTCGCACAAGGTGAGGGCGATCCGCTTCTATTTGACCGCACAGCTTGAATGCGGGCATCTCTGCCCGTTGACGATGACCAGCGCTTCGGTCGCCGCGATCACGGCCTCGCCCGCCGTCCAGAAGGAATGGGCGCCGAAGATCCTGTCGCGCAAGTACGATTCGTCGAACCGACCGTGGATGCAGAAGTCCGCGGTCACGATCGGCATGGGCATGACGGAGAAGCAGGGTGGCACCGATGTGCGTGCCAACACCTCGACCGCCGAGCGCGTGGGCGAGGGCATCTATCGCCTCAACGGGCACAAATGGTTCATGTCAGCCCCGATGAGCGATGCCTTCGTCATGCTGGCGCAAACCCGGGAAGGACTCGGCTGTTTCCTGGTGCCGCGGCTGCTCGAGGACGGCGGCGCCAATGGCCTGCGCTTCCAGCGCTTGAAAGACAAGCTCGGCAACCGTTCGAACGCGTCATCGGAGGTTGAGTTCTCGGACACCTTCGGTTTCCTGCTCGGAGCGCCGGATGCCGGTATCCGCACGATCCTCGACATGGTGACATTGACACGGCTCGACTGTGCGCTGGCCTCTGCCGGCATGATGCGTGCCTCGCTCGCCGAAGCCGTGCACCATACCCGCGGCCGCAAGGTCTTCGGCAAGACGCTTGTCAGCCAGCCGATGATGACGCGGGTTCTTGCCGACATGGCGTTGGATGTCGCCGCCGCGAGCGCGCTCTCATTCCGCCTCTCCGAGGCCTTCGATAATGCCCATAGCAGCGCCGCCGATGCCGCCTACGCGCGGATCATGACGCCGGTTGCGAAATATTGGTGCTGCAAGATCGCCCCCGCGCTCATCTACGAGGCGATGGAGTGCCTTGGCGGCAACGGCTATGTGGAAGAGCGGGCGCTCGCCCGTCATTACCGCGAAGCGCCGGTTAATGCGATCTGGGAAGGCTCCGGCAATGTGATGGCCTTGGATGTGTTGCGGGTGCTTGGGCGGCGCAAGGAATTGTTCGAACAGCTCTTCGCCACCATCGGCCGCGACCTCGGCCCCGCCGGAGCCAAGACGATTGACGTTCTGCGTGCCGCCATGTCGCTCTGCGAGCGCGACGAGGGGGCCGCTCGCATGCTCGTCGAACAGCTCGCGCTCGCCGCGGCGGCGGCGGAGCTTTACCGGCTCGGTGCAGGGCGTATCGCCGACGCGTTCCTCGAATCGCGACTTGCCGCCGGCTGGCGCTCCACCTATGGCATGCTCGATTCGCGCTTCGATTCGGCCTACATCCTCGATCTGCTCTACCCGGCAGCCACGTAACCGGTAACGAAGAGCACGAGCGGTATCGTGAAGAACGAGACCCCCGTCTGGATCGTTGCGACGGAAGCGTAAAGTTCCGCATCGCCTCCCATCTGCTTGGCCAGCAGATAGCCGTTCATGGCCGTAGGTACAGCCGCGCCGACCGCGATGACGAGCAGGGCATCTCCCCGGATGCCGAGGAGCGCACTGCCGCCTACCATGAACATCGGCATGACGAGCAGCTTGAGCGCGACCGCGAGAAGCGCGGGCATGCTCGGCTTCAGCGCGTCAGCGATCTTGAGGCCGGCGCCGACCATGATCAGCCCCAGGCTGAGCGAGGCGGTCGCCAACATGTCGATCGCCGTCATCACCGGCGCATAAAGCTGGAGGCCGGTCAGGTTGAACAGTATTCCAACCGCCGACGAGATGATCAGGGGATTGGTGGCGATCTTCAGAAAAAAGAAACCGACGCCGCGGCTGCCGCCACCGAACCAGACCAGAACGGCGACATTGTAAAAATTGATCGGGATGATGATCAGCGTCATCACCAGCGCCGTCAGGCTGAGGCCGATCGCCCCATAGAGCTTTTGTGCGACTGCGAGCGCTATGAAGGCGTTCCACCGCGTTGCAGTCTGGAAGATCGACGTGAAGGTAGCACCGGAAACGCCGCTGCCACGCAGCAGGGGCCAGCTCGAAAGCAGTGCGGCCGACATCAGCGTCACGCTGCCGATCGTCGCAATCGCCGTCGCGTCGGCTTTCATGCCGGTGAAATCCGCCTTCGCCAAAGTCGAGAAGAGAAGCGCGGGAAAGAGGAGGTAATAGCCGAATTGTTCGAGGCCGATCCAAAGCCCCTGGTCCACGAGTGTCGTCCGTCGAAGCGCAACACCGAGAATCACGAGTAGGAAGACAGGCAGGATGCTTTCGAAAACGACGGTCATGGCGGACCCAGGCAGACGGAGGTTCCACGCATAGAGCGATGGACCGCGGGCGGCAAGCCGATTCCCGACTGTGAATGTTAACCTTAACAAATGGTTTACGTTGCGCCGGCCCCCTGGAGGTGGAGATACTGGCCGTGCAATCAATGAAATCCGGAACGGAGCGGTTCGGTGAAAGCTGGCTTGCTGATCATCATGATGATGTTTTTCGCCGGACTGGCGCTCGACATAGCGACGCTGGCGGTCGCGCTGACCGCTTTCGCTCTGCTCGACCGGGCAATCTATCCGTTCGTCCGGGGACAGCGTGCGGAGAGGGGAGCTCTATGAAGTGGCTGCTGATCTTCTGGGGTGGCCCGGTGATGCTGCTCAGCGGTTGGTACGGGCTCTCCTATTATGACATGAGCTTCGGCATCTTCATGCTGACCCGCGAAGCGCATGACCTCGTCTTTCGCATATACGGGCATATCCTCGGTATTCCGCCGGAGACCATTCCGCCGCTCGTCGCCCGGGCGATGGTCGTCGATACCCTGATCGTTTTCGGCCTCGTCGCGCTTAGGAATTGGCGGCTGATCGCGGCCTGGTGCCGGCGCCGTTTCGGCGCGCCTCAATCATCGGAGGCGCCGTCCCTCGCGAGCGAGGCCAATCTGTCGAGCGCTCCCTGAAGGATGAAGGAGGCGGCGGCCGAGTCGATGCGCTCGGCCCGCTTCTTGCGCGACACATCCATTTCGATCAGCGCCCGCTCGGCAGCAACCGTCGAAAGCCGCTCGTCCCAGAGCACGAAGGGAATATCCGTCTTCTCGCCCATATTGCGCACGAAGGCCCGAGTCGCCTGGCAGCGCGGACCCTCGGTCCCATCCATGTTGACGGGCAGACCGATGACGAAGGCCGCGATCTTCTCCTTTGCAGCGACCGACAACAGCGCCTCGGCATCGATGCTGAACTTGACGCGCCGGATCACGTCTCGCGGTGTCGCGAAGCGCCGCCCGAGATCGGAAACGGAGAGGCCGATTGTTTTCGTGCCGAGATCCAGCCCGGCGATCGCCTGGTAGGGCGGCAGCCGCTCCGCGAGTTCTTCGATGGTGAGAATTGCCATAGTATTGCCGATTCGATCTTTCCACTTTGCCGGTCTGATCCATATGCTTGTCCGAGAGATAAATCGATCACGATTGTGCTACGGCTCTGTCGGACGGATCGTGATTTGAAGGAGAACGTCATGAAAATCAAATGGCTCGGCCACTCCGCCTTCCATATCGAGACCGCAAAGGCGAAAATCCTGATTGACCCGTTCTTCACCGGCAACCCGGCGTTCCAGGAGAGCGACCGCAAGGCAGCCGCCGCCGGGCTCACGCACATCCTTCTCACGCACGGTCACGGCGATCACGTCGGCGACACGGTGGCGATCGCCAAAGAAACAGGTGCAACGGTTCTTGCCAACTTCGACCTCTGCATGTGGCTCGGCCGACAGGGCGTGTCCAAGCTGGAGCCCGGCAATACGGGCGGAACGATCCAACTCGGCAGCTTCTCCGCCACTTTCGTCAACGCGCTGCATTCGTCGGCCCAGATCACTGAAGACGGCGTTTCCCACTCGCTCGGCAACGCCAACGGCCTCGTCCTCCATTTTGACGACGAGCCGACGCTTTATCACATGGGCGACACGGATATCTTCTCCGACATGGCGCTCGTCCAGGAACTACACGAGCCGGTTATCGGCATTGTGCCGATCGGCGACCGTTTTACCATGGGCGGTGCCGTGGCGGCTCTTGCCTGCCAGCGTTATTTCCAATTCAACACCGCGATTCCTTGCCACTACGGATCCTTCCCGATCATCGACCAGACGCCTGAAACCTTCGTTGTCGGCATGGACGGCGCCTCGACGCTCGTCGCGACGCCCGAAGTCGGAGGCGCCGTCACGCTCTAAGCTGGAGCGGCGGCCGGGTGCAGAAGAGGGTCGGCGATATTCGCGAGTTGCACGTTGTGCAACTCGTCTTTATAGCGGGGGAAACTTTGAGATACCGGAGACGACCATGTCCGTAGACCTAGCCACCGTGAAGCGCGTCGCGCGTCTTGCCCGCATCGCTGTCAGCGAAGAGGAGGCGCAGCGGATGATGGGTGAGCTCAACGGCATCTTGGGCTTCGTCGAGCAACTCTCCCAAGTGAATGTCGATGGTGTCGAACCGATGACATCGGTGACGCCGATGAAGATGAAGAAGCGGGAAGACATTGTCGCCGACGGCGACAAGGCAAGCGACATCGTCGCCAACGCGCCGAATTCGGACCGCAACTTCTTCCTCGTCCCGAAGGTGGTCGAGTAACAAGTCGCCTTCCCGTTTCCGACGCCCTGATTTGCGAAAGTCCGATTGCACCATGACCGACCTCACGAGCCTCACGATCGCCGAAGCCCGCACGAAGCTTGCCGCCAAGGAAATTACCGCGGTTGAACTGACCGATGCCTATCTGTCCGCGATCGAGGCAGCCAACGAGATGATCAATGCCTACGTCGCCGTCACGCCCGAAAAGGCGCGTGAGATGGCGAAGGCCTCCGATGCCCGCATCACGGCCGGCAATGCCGGTCCGCTTGAGGGCATTCCGCTCGGCATCAAGGATCTCTTCGGAACGGAAGGCATCCATACGCAGGCTTGCAGCCACATCCTCGATGGCTTCAAGCCGCGCTATGAGTCGACCGTCACCCAGAATCTCTGGAATGACGGTGCCGTCATGCTCGGCAAGCTCAACATGGACGAGTTCGCCATGGGCTCCTCCAACGAGACGTCCTACTACGGTCCGGTCAAGAACCCGTGGCGCGCCAAGGGCTCGAACCTTGACCTCGTGCCGGGCGGCTCTTCCGGCGGCTCGGCGGCCGCGGTCGCGGCTCATCTCTGCGCCGGCGCCACGGCCACCGACACCGGCGGCTCGATCCGCCAGCCCGCAGCCTTCACCGGCACCGTAGGCATCAAGCCGACCTATGGCCGCTGCTCGCGCTGGGGCATCGTCGCCTTCGCTTCCTCGCTCGACCAGGCTGGCCCGATCGCGCGTGACGTACACGACGCGGCAATCCTCCTGAAGTCGATGGCGAGCGTCGATCCCAAGGACACGACCTCCGTCGACCTGCCGGTTCCGGATTACGAAGCGGCTATCGGTCAGTCGATCAAGGGCATGAGGATCGGCATTCCGAAAGAGTACCGCGTCGACGGCATGCCGGAAGAGATCGAGGCGCTCTGGCAGCAGGGCGTCGCCTGGCTCAAGGACGCTGGCGCCGAAATCGTCGACATCTCGCTGCCGCATACGAAATACGCGCTGCCGGCCTATTACATCGTCGCGCCGGCCGAAGCATCTTCCAATCTCGCGCGCTATGACGGGGTGCGCTACGGTCTGCGCGTCGACGGTAAGGACATCATCGACATGTATGAGAAGACGCGCGCCGCCGGCTTCGGCCAAGAGGTCAAGCGCCGCATCATGATCGGCACCTATGTGCTTTCCGCCGGCTACTACGATGCCTACTACCTGCGCGCCCAAAAGGTCCGCACCTTGATCAAGCGCGACTTCGAGCTCGCTTTCCAGGCGGGTGTCGATGCGATCCTGACCCCGGCAACGCCGTCGTCGGCCTTCGGCATCGCCGATGAGGACCTCGCTTCCGATCCGGTCAAGATGTATCTGAACGACATCTTCACCGTGACCGTGAACATGGCCGGACTTCCGGGAATCGCCGTACCAGGCGGGCTCGATCACAAGGGCTTGCCGCTCGGCCTGCAATTGATCGGCAAGCCGTTCGACGAGGAAACGCTGTTCAAGACGGCCCATGTCATTGAGCAGGCGGCCGGCCGCTTCACGCCGTCCAAGTGGTGGTGAGACGGCATCCGGAGCTGCCGACGCGCGGCTGTGGTCAAGAAGTGAGATAAATGCTGTAGTGGAGCGGAGAGGGGTTCCGCTTCATGGTCGTCATTCGCCACGCTCGTCAAAACGAGGCCTGTCTACTTGTCGAGATAGGGCTTAGGGCATGGGAAAAGGCGATCGCCGGGATAGGTGACGTCGGAAGCATGCGCGGACCCGCCGAGCGCGCCTTCGGCGATTTCCTCGTAGGGCACTGGCTTTCGGTCCTGTTGATCGAAGACGACCGCCGTATCTGCGGCTGGGCGGCCCGCGAAGGTCTCGACGACACCATCTCAGACTTGTGGATCGACCCCGTGGCGCAGGGCAGAGGCTTCGGCGCAGCATTGCTTGCGGAAGTCGAGAAACAAATAGCGATCGACGGCTTTGATGTCGCAAGTGCGAAAACGCATGCGCAGAACGCGTCCGCAGTCGCCTTCTTCCAGCGCGCCCGCTATCAGGTGAGCTGGCTCTCGACCGCCTATTCGCAGAAGCTTGATCGCGACGTCGAATTCATTGGTCTTGCCAAGCGGCTCGCGCTCGAGGATGCGGCAGACGAGCTTTAGACCCCGCATAGAAGTTGCTTTGCGTAACGGCGATACCGGAGATATTTCACATCTCCGGTATCGCGGATTGTCAGCGACGCTCGCCCGCCGCTTAGCGGTTGTCGAGCTCCGAGCGGACCAGATAGAGGCCGCGCTCCGTGATCCGGTAAGGTTTGCCGCCCGACGATCTGATAGCCCGCTTGCGCTTCAGCTTGCGGAAGAGCTCCAGATCGATGCCGGGATAGACCCAGCCGTCCCGTGTGAAACAGCGGATTTCGGCAATCGCCTTGCCGTCGCGGCTGATTTCGATGCGGCCGCCCTGGGCCAAATGATGAAGGATGCGCTGCTCGGCGCGTGAAATGTCCATCGTTTGAGTGTTCCGGAATGGCGTTCGTTAGAACGCAGGAAAACGTTCCGTTCTTCGAGGAGAAGAGCGGGGTTCAACGTTTCCGGCCCGTGCGCGCGATTCTGCGAGAATGCGGGCAGGGGCCCTTACCGGGACTCAAGCTGACGGAACATAAAAACTCCTAGCGGACGGTGAAATTCCTAGGAAATCATTGCGCAAACGTCAAGGTTGCAAAGGCGGGGGTGATGGCGAGCCCAAGCCGTCGGCGTACGACATGCGGCGCGCCTCACAAGCCTTGCACCTAGGGATCAATTGCTCTACCGAGAAACCACGAATTCAGGCTTCAAAGAAGAGCATGAGATGAGCATCGTTGACGTCCGCACCCCCGACCCGAAACGCTTCATTCCCGGCGCCACCGGCGACTGGGAGGTCATCATCGGCATGGAGGTCCATGCCCAGGTGCTGAGCAACTCGAAGCTGTTCTCCGGGGCGTCGACCGAGTTCGGCAACGAGCCGAACGCCAATGTCTCGCTGGTCGATGCGGCGATGCCTGGGATGCTGCCGGTCATCAATGAGGAATGCGTCAAGCAGGCTGTGCGCACTGGTCTCGGCCTCAAGGCCAGGATCAACAAACGCTCGATCTTCGACCGCAAGAACTATTTCTACCCGGACCTGCCGCAGGGCTACCAGATCTCGCAGTACAAGAACCCGATCGTAGGCGAGGGCACGATCACTATTTCGATCGGTCCGGATCGCCAAGGCCAGTTCGAGGATGTCGAGATCGGCATCGAGCGCCTGCATCTGGAGCAGGACGCCGGCAAGTCGATGCACGACCAGCATCCCTCCATGTCCTTCGTCGATCTCAACCGCTCGGGCGTGGCGCTGATGGAGATCGTGTCCAAGCCGGACCTGCGCTCCTCGGACGAAGCCAAGGCCTATCTCACCAAGCTGCGCTCCATCCTGCGCTATCTCGGCACCTGCGACGGCAACATGGACGAAGGCTCGATGCGCGCCGACGTCAACGTCTCGGTGCGCCGTCCGGGCGAGCCCTTCGGCACGCGCTGCGAGATCAAGAACGTCAACTCGATCCGCTTCGTCGGCCAGGCGATCGAATATGAAGCCCGTCGCCAGATCGGCATTCTGGAGGACGGCGGCATCATCGACCAGGAGACCCGCCTCTTCGACCCGAACAAGGGCGAGACGCGCTCCATGCGTTCGAAGGAGGAAGCACACGACTACCGCTACTTCCCCGATCCGGATCTCCTGCCGCTCGAATTCGACGATGCTTTCGTGGAATCATTGAAGGCGGATCTGCCGGAATTGCCGGACGATAAAAAGGAACGCTTCGTCCGCGATCTCGGGCTGTCCGTTTATGACGCCTCCGTTCTCGTCTCGGAAAAGGCGATCGCCGACTATTTCGAGGCGGTGGCGGCGGGGCGCGATGGCAAGACGGCTGCCAACTGGGTGATCAACGACCTGCTCGGTGCTTTGAACAAGGCCGGCAAGACCATTGAAGAGACCCCGGTCTCTCCGGCTCAGCTTGGCGGCATTATCGATCTCATCAAGGATGGCACCATTTCCGGCAAGATCGCCAAGGACCTCTTCGAAATCCTTTGGAACGAGGGCGGCGATCCGGCGGAAATCGTCGAGAGCCGCGGCATGAAGCAGGTCACCGACACCGGTGCGATCGAGAAGGCGGTCGACGAAATCATCGCCGCCAACCCCGATCAGGTGGAAAAGGCGAAGGCCAAGCCGTCGCTCGCCGGCTGGTTCGTCGGGCAGGTGATGAAAGCGACCGGCGGCAAGGCGAACCCGCAGGCCGTCCAGGCTCTCGTCAAATCCAAGCTCGGCATCGAGGAGTGACGATGTTCTTCGTCCGGACGGCAAGCGAGCGCGATCTTGAGAAGGTCAGTGCCCTGCTGGCCGAGACGTGGCACGCGAGCTACGATAGCTTCTATGGTGCCGACAAGGTGAACGAGCTGACCGCGAAGTGGCATTCCGTCGATGCCTTGCGCGCCCGGCTGCAGCGCAAGAACTCGGAATTCGTCGTCGCGGACAATGGCCGCGAGATAGCCGGCATGGCCTACGCGGCCATGTCGGACAAGCTCGAAAAGACCGTCGTCCTCCATCAGCTCTATGTGCTGCCGAGATATCAACGTCACGGGATCGGCCGCGACATGTTCGCCGAGCTCGAAAGCTGCTTCCCGGACGCGGAGCGCATGCGGCTCGAAGTCGAGCCGCAGAACCTCCACGCGCTCGCCTTTTACCGCGCGCACGGGTTTGTGGAGGTTGCGCGCACGGCCAATTGCGGCGACGACCAATCCGGCATACCCGCGCTCATTCTCGAGAAGCTTCTCCACTGACACGGCCAATCCGCGGCATTGTCATGGTCCTGTCGCGGTCCGATGGTTGATGCAGAGAAATTGCGTATTCGTCACCGGGTGCGAAATGACGGCAGATCTCGAAATCCGTAAGGCCAGTCGCGAGGATTTGCCGGCGATCGTCGCCCTATTTGCGAATGATCGCCTCGGCGGGCACGGTGATACTACAGATGCGGCAGCCTTCGACGATTACGTCTCGGCCTTCGAGAAGATCGAGGCTTCAGCGCACCAGGCGCTTTACGTTGCATGCCTTAAGGGGGAAATCGTCGGCACCTTCCAGACGGCGATCTCCACCTCGCTGCCCGGGCGCGGCAGCTCAAGCCTGATCATCGAAGCCGTGCAGACGCGTGAGGACATGCGCGGCCGCGGCATCGGCGAACGCATGGTTCGCCACGCGATCGCCGAAGCGCGTGAGAAGGGCGCGGCAAAGGTGCGGCTTACCTCGAACATCGCTCGAATCGATGCGCATCGCTTCTACGAACGCCTCGGTTTCGAGCGCAGCCATTTCGGCTTCAAGATGCAAGTGAAATGACGGTGGAATCACTGGACATGGCGGAAGCGGCGCGGCATAAGCGGGGGCGACATGTGAAATCCGGCTGCCTCCCGACGGCCGGTAAGGGACGAAGCCTATGAAGAAGCTCCTGCTGCAGATTTTCACCTGGTGGAACGGACAGACGATCGGTACGCGCTTTCACACCTGGCGCAACGGCCAGCGCGTCGGCGAAGACGAGTTCGGCAACGTTTATTATCAGGGCGGCACGGACTCGGAGGGCCGGACGCGCCGCTGGGTGATCTACAACGGCCCTGCCGAGGCGTCGGCGATCCCGCCAGGCTGGCACGGCTGGATGCATCACCGCACCGACATTTCCCCCGCCGACGAAAAATATACTGCGCGCGAGTGGCAGAAGCCGCATCGCCCGAATCCGACCGGTACGCCCAACGCCTATCGCCCGAAGGGCTCGCTCGCCGCAACGGGCATGCGCCCCCGCGTGACGGGCGATTATGACGCCTGGACGCCGCGCTCCTGAGGCGGGATGAGGAGGCGGCTCGTTCGCGCCCATACTGGCATCTCTACTTGTGGGGTCGATCACGCCGCAGCCACATTTCGGGTTTAGCGCGTGAAGCCCATCCGGAAAAATAGCAACACGCGGGGATTGGTGGTAATGGCAGGTTTCTGTCTGAGGAATTCGATAGGCCGGATGACGCGGAATGCGGTTGCTGCCCTTCTCCTCACTCTACCGCTGATCTCCACCGTCGAGCCGGCACAGGCCACCCGCCTTTCGAACGCCGTTGCGGTCTTTTCCGGAATCGACAAGATCACCGGCCGCATCACCAGCTTCGACGTCTATATCGGCGAGACCGTGCAGTTCGGGGCTCTGCAGGTGACGCCGCGTGTCTGCTACAGCCGCGACGAGACCGAGGCTCCGAAGACGACCACTTTCGTGGAAGTTGACGAGATCACCCTCGACCGCAAGATCCGCCGCATCTTTACCGGCTGGATGTTCGCCGATAGTCCCGGTCTCAACGCCGTCGAGCATCCCGTCTATGACGTTTGGCTGCAGTCCTGCAAGACGAACTCCGATGTGCCGCCGCCGGATACGGCAGCGAAGCAATAATCGGATTGCCGCGCCGCCCGTCTTTTCGGGAGCACAAAGGTCGCTGCAGCTCGCGGATCGTCCTAAAAGGCGAGATTCGGCGAAGCGATCGCTCGCGCAAGCAGCACGTCATATTCCGCCTTCGACACGTCGATCGCGCCGAACGACTTCAGGTGCTCGGTCGTAAATTGCGTGTCGAGGAGCTGGAAGCCCCTTGCTTTCAACCGCTCGACCAGATGGACGAGACAGATCTTGGAGGCGTCGGTGCGCAACGAGAACATGCTCTCGCCGAAGAAGGCTGCGCCGAGCGAGACGCCGTAGAGGCCGCCGACGAGTGTGCTTCCTTCCCATGCCTCCACGCTATGAGCGTAGCCCATGCGGTGCAACGCCGTGTATAGCGTGCGGATCTTCTCGTTGATCCAGGTCGTCGGCCTGTCGGGTGCCGGCCGCGCGCATCCCTCGATCACCGCTTCGAAGGCGGTGTCGTAGCGAATGTCGAAGGGGCGTTTGCGAATTGTCTTGGCGAGGCGGCGCGAGACATGAAAGCGATCCAGCGGAATGACGCCGCGGATCTCCGGCTCGACCCAGAAGAGTTCCGGGTCGTCGGCCGAGTCGGCCATCGGAAACAGGCCGATGGAATAGGCGCGCAACAACATGTCCGGCGTGATTTCCGGGTGTTTGCTGCGCGGTCCTTTCAATCTCGTACCCTAGGCGGACGTTGCGGCCAGATGATGCTCCAGCCAATGGATGTCGTAGTCGCCGTTGGCGATATCCTGATTGTTTATCAGGTCCTGGAAAAGCGGCAAGGTCGTCTTGATGCCATCGATGACGAACTCGTCCAGGACACGGCGCAAACGCATCATGCATTCCACGCGCGTCCGCCCGTGAACAATCAGCTTGCCGATCAGGCTGTCGTAATAGGGCGGGATGCGGTAGCCCTGATAGGCGCCGCTGTCGACGCGCACGCCGAGCCCGCCCGGCGCATGGAAATGCGTGATCGTGCCCGGGGAGGGGACGAATGTACGCGGATCCTCCGCATTGATGCGGCATTCGATGGCGTGGCCAGAAAAGACGACGTCTTCCTGTGTGACCGAGAGGCCGGCGCCGGAGGCGACGCGAATCTGCTCATGCACGAGGTCGATGCCGGTGATCGCTTCAGTGATCGGATGTTCCACCTGCAGGCGGGTGTTCATCTCGATGAAGTAGAACTCACCGTTTTCATAAAGGAACTCGATCGTGCCGGCGCCGCGATATTTCATCTTCTTCATCGCGTCGGCGCAAATCTGGCCGATCTTCATGCGCTGCTCGACGTTGAGGGCCGGGGAGTTTGCCTCTTCCCAGACCTTCTGGTGGCGGCGCTGCAGCGAGCAGTCGCGTTCGCCGAGATGGATGGCATTGCCTTCGCCATCACCGACGATCTGGATTTCGATGTGGCGCGGCTTGCCGAGGAATTTCTCCATATATACCGCATCGTTGCCGAAGGCCGCAGCCGCTTCGGAGCGCGCCGTGGCGACGGCGTGCTCGAGGTCGGCCTCGGTCCTTGCGACCTTCATGCCGCGGCCCCCGCCGCCCGCCGTCGCCTTGATCAGGACCGGAAAGCCGATCTCGCGCGCAACCTTGAGGGCGTTCTCGGGCCTCACTTCGCCGTCGGAACCGGGAACGACCGGAATCCCGAGCTCTTCCGCCGTCTTCTTGGCGGTGATCTTGTCGCCCATGAGGCGGATATGCTCGGCGGTCGGGCCGATGAAAGTGATACCGTGCGCATCGAGGATGTCGGCGAACTTGGCGTTCTCCGAGAGGAAGCCGTAGCCCGGATGCACCGCGTCCGCGCCGGTGATCTCGCAGGCAGCAACGATCTGATGGATGTTCAGGTAGCTTTCGCGCGAAGGCGGGGGGCCGATGCAGACGCTCTCGTCCGCGAGCCGCACATGCATGGCGTCGCTATCGGCCGTCGAGTGGACGGCAACGGTGGCGATACCAAGCTCCTTGCAGGCGCGTAGCACCCGCAGAGCGATCTCGCCGCGATTGGCAATGAGGATTTTCGAGATCATCGCCAGCGCGCCTTATTCGATCACGATCAGGGGTTCGCCATATTCGACCGGGGCCGCGTCCTGCACGAGAATTTCGGTCACCTTGCCGGCACGGGGCGCCGGGATCTGGTTCATCGTCTTCATCGCTTCGATGATCAGGATCGTCTGGCCTTCCTTGACCGTTGCGCCGACCTCGATGAAGGGACGAGCGCCGGGAGCCGGCGCGAGATAGGCCGTGCCGACCATCGGGGCCGTGACGGCGTTCTTGGCGTTATGGCCGCCTTGGACAGCGGCCGGGGCGGCAGGCGCAGGCTGCGCCGCGACAGCGGCCGGCGCCTGGTAGGCGGGCATCGCCGGCATGGACATCGCGATAGGCGTGCCATTCCGCGAAACGCGGATGCGCAAATCGTCCTGTTCCACTTCGATCTCGGTCAGGTCGGTATCCTTAAGGATATTGGCGAGATCGCGGATCAGCGCCTGATCGATACCCGGTTTCTTGTCAGCCATGGGATATGAGCCTCGTGTTCTTCTTATTTGGACTTTTCCGTCAGGTTCTTTAGCGCATGCAGCGCCAGAATGTAACTCTGCGCGCCGAAACCGCAGATGACGCCCTTGACGGCTGGCGCGATCATCGACTTGTGCCGAAATTCCTCGCGCGCATGAATGTTGGAAAGATGCAGTTCCACCACGGGAACAGCGATAGCGCGGATCGCGTCGTGCATGGCGATCGACGTATGCCCGTAAGCCGCCGGATTGATGGCGATGCCTGCGGCCTTCTCGCCGGCCTCGTGCAGCCACTCGACCAGTGTGCCTTCATGGTTCGACTGCCGGAAGTCGACATCGAAGCCCAACAGCTTCCCCTCCGCTTTGCACATGGCCTCGATATCGGCCAGCGTCTGGCCACCATAGATGCCTGGCTCACGCTTGCCGAGGGCATTCAGGTTTGGGCCGTTCAGCACAAAAATCGTCGAGGACATAAGGGGTTCCGGTCCGATGATGGAGGGTTACCTATAGACTGATGGTATCGTGAGGGAAAGCCCCCTGGCTTTTCCCGAGATTTGTCCACAAGTCGCAGAGGTCTCGGGGAAGGCGCCCCCTTAGGACACCTTGGCGCGGAGGTCTCTCGTGAGGGGTCAGCAGATCGTCTTCCCGCACTCACGCATGTTGCTCACCTTCGTTGCGATCTCGGTGACGCCGACGGCGCCGAACACAGCCTCGTTGCCGACGACATAGGAGGGAGTTCCTGTGATGCCGAGATCGTTGGCGAGCGTATAGGCCTCGCGCACAGCCGCGTCATAGGGCGCGTCTTCCATCTTCTCGCGCAATTGTTCTTCCGTTACGCCGAGTTTGGCGGCCACGGCAATTGCAGTCTCCTCCGTTGCGCGCTCCTCGCCGCCGAGCAGGGCGCGATGGAAATCGCCATATTTTTCCGGAGCGATCGCGCGGAACGCGGCGCTGACCTTGTGGGCGGCAAGCGAATCGGGACCGAGGATCGGGAGCTCTTTCAGCACGAAACGGACGTTCTTGTCCTTGGCGAGGATCTCATCCATGTCGGAGAGCGCCCGTTTGCAGTAGCCGCAATTGTAGTCGAAGAATTCGACGATGGTGACGTCGCCCTCAGGATTGCCGAGCGCCACGTCATAGGAGGAGTTGAAGATCGCCTCTTTATTGTTGGCGATCGCCGCCTGGGCGGCTTCCTGCTGTTTGGCGCGCTGTTTGGCGGAAAGCGCTTCCTGGACTTCCAGCATGATTTCGGGATTGGCGAGCAGGTATTCCTTGATGAAGGCGCCGAACTCTTCCTTTTGCTTCGCATCGAGTGCGGCCGCGGACTGGGGCACGGCGACCCCGGCAGCAATTGCGATCAGCGCTCCTGCGGCGGCCATCTTCATCTTGAGCGTCATTCTTTCCTCGTTGTCTTTCCGTCTTATTCGTGGTCGATTTTCGCACTGCCGCGTCGATGCGCCTGTTTGAAAGACAACGACCCGTAACCCTGCGCTGATTTGCTGCGAGCATAGGGCGTGCCGGCGCGAAACGAAACGGCAAAATCGGCCGAATTGCGGCGGTCGCATACTTGTGAAGCGGGAGGCGATGGGGCAAAGGGTCTGGTGTCAACGAACTCGCGAGGACCTCGCCATTGGTAGAGATGTCGAAACGCAGCGCTGTCGAGCCATTCCACGCCATGGATGTGTTGGCCGAAGCCACCCGGCGGCGCGACGCCGGGCACCCGGTCATTTCGATGGCGGTCGGTCAGCCGTCGCACCCGGCTCCGAAGGCGGCACTTGAGGCGGCGAGGCGTGCGCTCGAGCACGGACGCCTAGGCTATACGGATGCCCTCGGCACGCTGTCCTTGAAGCGGGCGATTGCCGCTCACTACCACAGCCGGCATGGCATCGCGCTCGACCCGCGGCGGATCGCGATAACGACCGGATCGTCGGCGGGCTTCAACCTCGCTTTTCTCGCCCTCTTCGATCCGGGCGATTGCGTGGCCATCGCGCGGCCGGGATATCCGGCCTATCGGAACATCATGACGGCGCTCGGCCTCGACGTGATCGAAGTCGAAGCAAATGCCGAGACCGGCTTCACCTTGACACCGGACAGTCTTGAACGCGCCGCGGCGCGTGCAGGCAAGCCGCTCAAGGGCGTCCTTCTCGCAAGTCCGGCCAACCCCACCGGAACCGTTACGGGCAAGGCACGGCTGAAAGCACTGGCCGATTATTGTCGCGCGCAATCGTTCGCCTTCATTTCCGACGAGATCTACCACGGCCTGACCTTTGCCGGCGAGGAGACCACTGCGCTGGAGGTTGCCGACGACGCAATCGTCATCAACTCCTTCTCGAAATATTATTGCATGACCGGTTGGCGCATCGGGTGGATGGTGCTTCCGGAGGCGCAGGTTCGCGCGTTCGAGCGCATCGCGCAGAGTCTCTACATCTCGCCACCGGAACTCTCCCAGATTGCCGCGGAAGCGGCACTCGGCGCCGATGAGGAACTCGACGGCTACAAGCAGGCTTATGCCGCGAACCGTGAGCTTCTGCTCGACCGGCTGCCGCGCATAGGCCTTTCGGTTGCATCTCCGATGGACGGCGCCTTCTATGCCTATGCGGATGTGAGCCGCTTCACCAATGACAGCATGGCCTTTGCTCGGCGCATGCTTGCCGAAATCAACGTCGCCGCGACACCCGGCTTCGACTTCGATCCGGTTGAAGGGCATTGCACCATGCGCTTTTCCTATGCGGGGTCGGCCGCCGAGATGGCGGAGGCGATGGAGCGCATTGCCCGCTGGCTGGCATAATGCATGTCGCCCAAAAGTGTGCACCAGTTTTGGGGCGACGACATGCACAAAAACAAAGACCTGAAGCGCGTAGCATGAATTCGATTGAGCGCGACGCGCCTTACAGCGCCGTGCGTCTTTTCAGACGCACAAAGGGCGCTGTAGCACTTT
>NZ_LUAV01000004.1:633350-653886 GCF_002078505.1 Ensifer aridi
TTTGTCCTTAAATCGGGTACGATTTAAGGAAACATGCAGTAGCCGGCGCGCAAGCACGTCGTCGGCAGCCATGAAAAAAGCCCGGATCACTCCGGGCTCTTTCACGCAACTTGTCACTTGTCTCAGAAGAAGCCGCGGCGCTGCCACCAGCCGCCTTTTTTCGGCTTCGCCGGCTCTTCCTCGCTGTCGGATTTGCTCGATGTGACGACCGGTTCTGAGGCGATCGCCGAGAGATCCCGGTTCGCCCGTGCAGGCTTTGCGCCTTCCAGATCCTCCACAGCTTCATCGACCGGCTCTTCGACGGCCGCAGCTGCTGCGTCAGTGACTTCCGGCTGGCCCTTCACCGCCTCCTCGGCTGCGGCGTCGACATTCTCCGCGGCCTCTTCGGCCTTAGCGGCCTTCTTGCGGCTACGCTTCGGCTTCGCCGGCTTTGCCTCCTCCGGCGCCTCTACAGCAACCGCTACGGCATCGACGGGCTCTTCGGCGGATGCGGCTTCGACGAACTCCGGCTCTTCGCCGACAGCGTCGTCGTCAGCGGCCTCTGCCGCAAGGCCGCCCTCGCTCTCGGTTTCACCAAGCTCCGGCCGGTTGCGCCGGCCACCGCGCTTGCCGCGGCGGCGACGCTTGCGCTTCTGCTCGCCATCACCCTCAGCAGCACCCTCTTGGGCTTCGCTTTCGTCCTCTGCCTCGGCGAGTTCCTCACTCGCATCGTCGCCGGCTTCACCGGCTTCGGCGGCGACCGCTTCCGGTGTCTGACCTGCGCCCTTGCCGCGGCGGCGGCGACGGCGCTTACGCTTGCGGCCGCCTTGCTCGTCGGATTGCGCCTTCTGCTGTTCGGGGCGTTCGGCGGCGATCTCTTCCGCCTCCTCCTCCTCGTCGAGTTCGTCCTCGATCACGATCTCTTCGTCTTCCGGTTCCGGCTCGACGAAGTGCAGGATCTGGTCGATTCTCACCGGATTTTCCACGGGTTCGCCGCGGTCGATCGCGAAGTGCTGCGCGCCCACATGCGCATCGGCATCTATGGTGATCGACACGCCGAAGCGCTGCTCGTAATCCGTGATCGTGCTGCGCTTCTGGTTGAGCAGATAAAGCGCAATGTCGGGAACCGTCCTTACGCTGATATTGTGCGTCGTGTTCTTGAGCAGATATTCCTCGATGCCGCGCAGGACATGCAGCGCGACGGAGGATTGCGAGCGGACATGGCCCGTACCGTTGCAGTGCGGGCAGGTCTGCATCGTGCTTTCGAGCACCGAGGCGCGGATGCGCTGGCGCGACATTTCAAGTAGACCGAAATGCGAGATGCGGCCGACCTGGATGCGGGCACGATCGTTTTTCAGGCAATCCTTGAGCTTCTTCTCGACGGCGCGGTTGTTCCGCTTTTCTTCCATGTCGATGAAGTCGATGACGATGAGGCCGGCCAAGTCGCGCAGGCGCAATTGCCGCGCGACTTCTTCGGCTGCCTCGAGGTTCGTCTGCAGCGCCGTGTCCTCGATCGAATGCTCGCGTGTCGAGCGGCCGGAGTTCACGTCGATCGAGACCAGCGCTTCGGTCTGGTTGATGATGATGTAGCCGCCCGACTTCAGCGTCACCTGCGGCTGTAGCATGCGATCGAGCTGCGCCTCGATGCCGGAGCGCGAGAAGATCGGATGTACGTCGCGATAGGGCTGCACGACCTTCGCATGGCTCGGCATCAGCATCTTCATGAAGCTCTTCGCTTCCTTGTAGCCTTCCTCGCCCGAAACGATGATTTCGCTGATGTCCTTGTTGTAGAGATCGCGGATCGAGCGCTTGATCAGGCTGCCTTCCTCATAGACGAGGCAGGGCGCCGTCGAATTGAGCGTCAGCGTGCGGACATTCTCCCACAGGCGCATGAGATATTCGAAGTCGCGCTTGACCTCGACCTTGGTGCGGTTGGCGCCGGCGGTGCGCAGGATCACGCCCATGCCCTGCGGCACGTCGAGGCTGCGGGCAATTTCCTTCAGCCGCTTGCGGTCCTGCAGGTTGGTGATCTTGCGGGAGATGCCGCCCCCGCGCGCCGTGTTCGGCATCAGGACGGAATAACGGCCGGCAAGCGAGAGATAGGTGGTCAGTGCCGCTCCCTTGTTGCCGCGTTCTTCCTTCGCGACCTGGACGAGAAGGATCTGCCGGCGTTTGATCACCTCCTGGATGCGGTACTGCTTGCGCGGCTTGCGGATCTGGCGGTCCGGAACCTCTTCCATCGCGTCTTCGGCGCCGACGGACTCGATGATCTCCTTCTCGCCGTCGTGGCTGTCATCGTCGTCATCATCGTCGTCGTCCCGACGGCGCCGCGTTTCGATATCCTCGGAGATCGAATCGGTGTCGACCATGGCGGCCATCTCGCCGCCGCTGACTTCACCGGCTCCCTCGGGGTTCGCTTCCGCCTCTACGGTCTCTTCGCTCGCCTTTGCTTTCGTGCGGCGGGTGCGCTTCGGCTTGGCTTTGGCCTTCGGTTTTTCAGCGGCTGCTTCGGCTTCGGCGGGTTCTTCCGCCGGCTCGATCACCTCGACGGCCTCGGCCTCCGGCGCGGCTTCGGCGGGCTGTGGCTCGTTTATGGCTTCGACCGGCTCGATCTCGTCTTCGCGGCGGGCCTCTTCGGCCTCCGCCTTCAACAGCGCCTGACGATCGGCGAGGGGGATCTGGTAGTAGTCGGGGTGGATTTCGGCAAAGGCCAGGAAGCCGTGGCGATTGCCGCCGTAGTCGACAAAGGCGGCCTGGAGCGACGGCTCCACTCTGGTCACCTTGGCTAGGTAAATATTGCCGCGGATCTGCTTCTTATGTTCTGATTCGAAATCGAACTCTTCTATGCGGTTCCCGCGAACGACAACGACGCGCGTCTCCTCTGAGTGAGACGCATCGATAAGCATTTTCTCTGCCATCTAAGCTGTGCTCCTCGGCGCAGTGGGACGGCAGACGGAGTGCCTTCGTCTGGAAGGCTGTCGAACACGTCGGAAGCTGCGCCGGATGTAATAGGTCCTGTTTGGCGCGAGCGATGGTGCAGCAGCCAGACGGCAGCCGGAACGGTACTGTTCCGGGGCCTCTCTACTTCTGACCAATACTGCTGAGTCACATCAAAGACCAAACAAGAATGCCAATGTCCTGGGCCCCGCCGGGGCCCGATGAATACGCCCGCTTGCGGGCATCCGGTGAAAATCACCATCAAGAACTCCGGCCACCGCCGGAAATTGCGATCCAGTGTACGCGGGAGAAAATGCGGCGACGGCGGATGAATGCCTGCGGCCGCGGAAGCATGATACGGTTACAGCCGGCTGTTCCGGCCCGATCACTTCCCTGGCGCCAAGCTTCTCTAAAGCTCCGGCTGCCCGGCCGACGATTCTATCCCGTCAACACTTTCTCCTTGTGACGCTTTTATGTTTTCTATGTCACATTGGCAAGGGAAAAGCCCGCGCCGCCACAATATTGATCGATTCGCTTGCGCGGGTGAAATCCGGCCGTCACGGTGGATCTGGCGCGTCGAATCGTGTCGATTCGCCATCGTCATCAAGCCGCGTCAAGCTTTGTTAACCATGACGGTTCATTGGTGGGAACGACGGCCGAGCCGGCATAGTTGCCGCCGGTATTCGTGAGAGCGTTGATGAGGAGTCCGGGGTGAAGCCTTCGGTAATTAGGCTGTGTTCCTTGCATAAGATCCGGGCATGGCGCCGGGCGGCATGCGCGATGCCGATTGCGCTGGCGGTCGCCATTGTCGCGCCTGCGACCGGCCTGCGCGCCGGCGAACCGGCCCCGTTGCTTGCCTATGGTGCGCGCATCGCCGGCGACGACGCCCGCACGCGGGTCGTGATAGAATTCGACCGCAAGCCAGATTTCTCCATTCACTATGTTGCCAATCCGGTCCGCGTCATCGTCGACTTGCCGGAAACGTCCTTCGGACTGAAACCGGAAAGCCTTGAGGCGAGAGGGCTTTTTGATGCCATCCGTTACGGCGGCATGGGGGCAGGGGCGTCGCGGATCGTACTTTCCGCCAAGGGGCCGACGGAGGTGACCCACGCGGAGGTGAAGCCGGAGGAAGATGGCAAGGGCTTCCGCCTCGTGCTCGACGCAGAAAGAGTCGACCGGGCGCGGTTCGAAAAGCTTCTGGGCGATCAGCAATGGACGGGCACGGTGCGTGCCGTCAAGACGGACCGCCCCGCCATCACACCGCCGAAGACCGCCGGGGCGTTCGTGATCGCCGTTGACGCCGGCCATGGCGGCATCGACACCGGCGCGATCGGCAGCGTCACCAGGACCGAGGAAAAACACGTGACCCTCGCATTCGCGAAGGACCTCGTGGCGATGCTCAATCGTGAGCCCGGCATCGAAGCGTTCCTCACGCGGGATCGCGACGAGTTCCTCTCGCTCCCCCAGCGCGTGCAGATTGCAAGGCAGAGAAGCGCGAACCTCTTCATCTCCGTCCACGCCGATACGCTGAAGCAGAAGGATATTCGCGGCGCCACGGTTTACACCATTTCGGATAAGGCCTCCGACAGCCTTGCCGCCGATCTTGCCGCGCGCGAAAATCTCTCCGACGAGATCGCCGGCATACCGCTCGAAAGCGAGCCGGCGGAGGTCGCCGATATCCTCATCGATCTCGCGCGGCGCGAGACCCAGGCCTTCTCCGTGAATCTGGCGCGGAGCGTCGTTTCCTCTTTCGAGGGTCAGATCCGGCTGATCAATAATCCTCACCGTCACGCCGGGTTCCGTGTCCTGCAGGCGCCGGACGTGCCCTCGATCCTGCTCGAGCTCGGGTTCCTCTCGAACAAGGATGACGAGAAACAGTTGCTCGACCCGGAATGGCGCAAGAAGGTGTCCGGCCTGCTTGCGATCGCTGTCGAGCGATACCGGCAGACGGCGGTTGCAAACGGCGGTTGAGCGCGCATGACGCTTCAAACACTTCTCGCGTGTCTTTCTTACGGGAAGTGATTTGTGTCGCATGGGTAACAGCGATATGCTTTTCGCCGAGATGCGCACTCGATAATCGGACATCAGCCCTATTTTGCTCACAATCCGCGCCCCTTAGGGGAGGGACGTCTCGATTTGTGGGAATCATGTTGATGCTGGAGTTTCCTCGCCATATGAGGAAGCTTCAGACGTGTGTAGCTGTAATACCAGACGATTTCTGATGGAAAGGTTTGGCGAGGTCGATTTCGTTCACGACGAACGCTGCCCTCGGGCATTCGGCGACCTGGCAATGGGACGATAGTAAGGTACCGGTATCTGACTGATGATCAGACTGATTGGATATTTCTTCGGCATAGGTGCGTTTCTGCTGCTTGGCGTAGCCGCAGCCGTGGCGATCTATCTTGGCGCCATCACCAAGGACCTGCCCGATTATGAGGTGCTGGCCAATTATTCGCCGCCGGTCACGACCCGATTCCATGCGGGCAACGGCGCGTTGATGGCCGAATATGCGCGCGAACGCCGGCTCTATCTGCCGATTCAGGCCATACCGGACCGCGTCAAGGCGGCCTTCATTTCCGCCGAGGACAAGAATTTCTATCAGCATCCCGGCATCGATGTGACGGGCCTCGCCCGCGCCATCGCCGTCAACCTCCAGAACTTCGGTTCCGGCCGGCGCCCGGTCGGGGCGTCGACGATCACGCAGCAGGTCGCGAAGAACTTTCTGCTTACCGCCGACCAGACGCTCGACCGCAAGATCAAGGAGGCGATCCTCTCCTTCCGCATCGAGCAGGCCTACAGCAAGGACCGCATTCTCGAGCTCTATCTGAACGAGATCTTCTTCGGGCTGAACTCCTACGGAATCGCCGGCGCGGCGCTGACCTATTTCGACAAATCGGTGACGGAACTGACGGTTGCCGAAACCGCCTATCTGGCGGCCTTGCCCAAGGGGCCGGCGAACTATCACCCTTTCCGCAAGACAGAAGCGGCGATCGAGCGCCGCAACTGGGTGATCGACCGGATGGTCGAGAACGGCTACGTCTCCAAGGCCGACGGTGAAGAGGCAAAGAAGCAGCCGCTTGGCGTGAATCCGCGCCGTGGCGGGGCTCATCTCTTCGCGTCCGACTTTTTCGCCGAGGAGGTGCGTCGCCAGATCATTCAGAAATACGGCGAGGAAGCGCTCTATGAGGGCGGACTTTCGGTGCGCACGTCGCTTGATCCGCACCTGCAGATCATCGCCCGCAAGGCGCTGCAGGAGGGACTCCTGAACTATGACGAGCGTCGCGGCTTTCACGGTCCTGTAAAGACGATCGAGATCGGCGGCGATTGGGGCGAACCGCTGAGCAAGATTCCTGCGTTCAGCGATGTGCCGGAATGGAAGCTCGCGGTCGTCCTTGCGGTGGATAGCGAAGGCGCTGAGATCGGCATTCAGCCGGAGAAGGAAGCCTCCGGAAAGATCGTGCCTGAACGCGTGACGGGACACATCGCCGCCAAGAACATGCAGTGGGCATACCGCTTTGCGGGCGGCGAGCGCAAGACCGCCAAGTCGCCGGAGGGAGTCTTCGGGCCGGGCGACGTCGTCTATGTCGAGCCGCTCAAGGATCAGCCGGGCGAGTATCGTCTTCGCCAGCCGCCGAAGGTCCAAGGTGGTCTGGTGGCGATGGACCCTCATACAGGCCGCGTGCTGGCGATGGTCGGCGGCTTCTCGTACGGCCAGTCGGAGTTCAACCGCGCGACGCAAGCGATGCGCCAGCCGGGCTCCTCCTTCAAGCCCTTCGTCTACGCCGCCGCCCTCGACAACGGCTACACACCCGCTTCCGTCATTCTCGATGCGCCGATCGAGATCGTCGCCGGCGGTCAGGTCTGGCGGCCGGAAAACTACGGCGGCGGTTCTGCCGGTCCGTCGACTCTGCGTCTCGGCATCGAAAAGTCGCGCAACCTGATGACGGTGCGGCTCGCCAACGACATGGGCATGAACCTCGTCGCCGAATACGCAGAGCGCTTCGGCATCTACGACAAGATGCCGCCGCTTCTTTCCATGTCGCTCGGCTCGGGCGAGACGACCGTCCTGCGCATGGTCTCGGCCTATGCCGTCATTGCCAATGGCGGCAAGCAGATCAAGCCGTCGCTCATCGACCGCATCCAGGACCGCTACGGCAAAACCATCTTCCGCCACGAGGACCGCACCTGCGACAACTGCAATGCCGATGACTGGGGCGATCAGGAAGAGCCCGTGCTGACCGACAACCGCGAGCAGGTCCTCGATCCGATGACCTCCTTTCAGATCACCTCGATGATGGAGGGCGTGATCACGCGCGGCACGGCAGCAGGCAAGATCCAGCTCGACCGCCCGGTCGCCGGCAAGACCGGTACCACCAACGACGAGAAGGACGCATGGTTCGTGGGCTACACCCCGGACCTCGTCGCCGGGCTTTATCTCGGTTTCGACGATCCAAAGCCGCTTGGCCGCGGCGCCACCGGCGGCAGCCTGTCGGCGCCGATTTTCAACGCCTTCATGCAGGAGGCCGTCAAAGGCACCCGTCCGGGCAAGTTCGTGGTTCCGGAAGGCATGAGCCTCATCCCGGTGAACCGCAAGACCGGCATGGCCGCGGTCGAAGGCGAGCCGGACACGATCATCGAGGCTTTCAAGCCAGGCACGGGCCCTGCGGACACCTTCTCGGTCATCGGCGGCCTCGACCAGTACGTACCGCCCGAGGAGATCCTGAAGAATTCTCCGCAGGCCAACCAGGCGGTGACTTCCGGCTCGAACGGCCTGTTCTGACCCTTTCCCTTCAAGCTGATGCCCGTCGCCTTTACATCGGCGGCGGGCATCGCTATTTGACCGTCACGTTCGTCAAGTCACTCAAGAAGCAGGATCATGCGCAGCGAAATCGAGAATATCGTCGACGAAATCAAGCAGGCCATAAGCCTGCTGAGGAGGCATCTTTGACTGGGATCAGGCGGTAAGACGACTGGACTGGTTGAACAACAAGGCGGAAGACCCGTCACTCTGGAATGATGCCGCCGAGGCTCAAAAACTGATGCGCGAGCGCCAGCAGCTCGACGACAGCATCAGCAGCCTGCGCCGGTTCGAACAGCAGCTCAACGACAATATCGAGCTCATCGAGCTTGGCGAAGAGGAGGGCGATTCGGCAATCGTCGCCGAGGCCGAGGAAGCGCTTCGGCAATTGCGCAACGAAGCCGCGAAGAAACAGGTGGAGGCCATGCTGTCCGGCGAGGCCGACCAAAACGACACCTATCTCGAAGTCCATTCGGGCGCCGGCGGCACCGAAAGCCAGGACTGGGCGAACATGCTGCTTCGCATGTATACCCGCTGGGCCGAGCGCCAGGGCTACAAGGTAGAGCTTCTGGAAATCCAGGACGGAGAAGAGGCGGGCATCAAATCCGCCACGCTCCTCGTCAAGGGCCACAATGCCTATGGTTGGCTGAAGACGGAATCCGGCGTGCACCGGCTCGTCCGCATCTCGCCCTATGACAGCAATGCCCGTCGTCACACGTCGTTTTCGTCCATCTGGGTCTATCCCGTGGTCGACGAGTCGATCCAAATCGACATCAACGAGAGCGACTGCCGCATCGACACCTACCGTTCGTCGGGCGCCGGCGGTCAGCACGTCAACACGACCGATTCCGCCGTGCGCATCACGCACATGCCGAGCGGCATCGTCGTGCAGTGCCAGCAGGAACGCTCGCAGCACAAGAACCGCGCCAAGGCTTGGGACATGCTGCGCGCCCGGCTCTACGAAGCCGAGCTCAAGAAGCGTGAGGAGGCGGCCAATGCCGAAGCGGCGTCGAAGACCGATATCGGCTGGGGCCACCAGATACGCTCCTATGTCCTGCAGCCCTATCAGTTGGTGAAGGACTTGAGGACGGGCGTCGAAAGCACGAGCCCGGGTGACGTGCTCGATGGCGAACTGAACGAGTTCATGGAGGCAGCCCTTGCGCATCGCGTCAGCGGTGGGGCGGATGCGGTCGTCGAGGACCTGAGCTGAGGTGACTCAGCACGAGAGATGTAGCAGAACGGCCGGGCCTCACGCCCGGCCGTTCTGCTTTTGACGATTTCAGTTCGTCGCGCGTTCGATCTTGATGTCGCCGAGATCGTCGATCAGCACCGTCCAGGACTCCGGTTGCGTCGCGGCCGGATCGGTCTTCAGATAGACCGTCGCGAACATGCCCGGCTGCGGCGTGATGCCGGTCGAGGTCTCGGGACGAATGTCGGTGACATAAGCTTTCAAGGCGGAGAATTCTTCAAGTTCCGCGGATGAAGTCACTTCGGGGCCGCTCGCCGTCGCGGCGATCTGCTGCAGGTGAATCCGTGCAGTGCCGTCCGCCTGGCGAACGGCGATCAGTTTGTAATAGCCGCGCCGGCCCTCGGCTGCCGGCGTCGCGCCATCCGGCCCGGCCCCATCCTCCCCGGCGCCATCCTGGCCGGCCTTGTCGTCCGGCAGCAGCGCGCCTCCGCTTTCCTCCCAATAGCCTGTGCTGGTCACGAAAATGACGTTCGACGGTAGGATGCCACTTTCCTGGGCATAAAGCGCGCTCCCGGGTAGGGCGAGGCAAAGCGCTATGAGCAGTGCCTTGTACATCGTCGACAATCCTCAATGGCGGCACGCCTGAACGGTCGGGCATGGGCCCGATGGCGACTACCTCTCGTCACCATACCATATCGCCTCTGCAACGTGTGATTTCAATTGGAAAACTGCTCGGCTAGAATGCGATCTGACCAGGAGTGGTCCGGATCGGACAGGATGCGCGCGGTGAGTTTCTCCGATTCGGCGATGCGCACGTGTACGACCGATTTGACTTCTTGATGGTCCGCGACGGCGTTGACCGGGCGCTTTTCCGCCTCGAGGATCTCGATGTCTACCGTGACCCGGTTCGGCAGCAGCGCGCCGCGCCAGCGCCGCGGCCGGAAGGGGCTGACGGGCGTGAGCGCCAGAAGCGGCGCCTCCAGGGGCAGGATCGGACCATGGGCCGAAAGGTTGTAGGCGGTGGAGCCCGCGGGCGTCGACAAGAGCAGCCCGTCGCAGGTCAGTTCGTCGAGCCTGACCTTGCCGTCGACGATGACCTTCAGCTTCGCGGCCTGGTAGGATTGGCGGAAGAGATAGACCTCGTTGATCGCGAGTGCCGTGAAGGTGTTGCCGTTGACGTCCGTCGTCCGCATCTCCAGCGGGTGGAAAGCGTTTTCGACGGCACTTGCAATGCGCTCGCGAAGGTTTTTGGTGCTGAAGCGATTCATCAAAAAACCGACGGAGCCGCGGTTCATGCCGTAGACGCGCTTGCCGGTATTCATCGTCTTGTGCAGCGTGTGCAGCATGAAGCCGTCGCCGCCAAGCGCGACGATCACATCCGCATCGTCCGGGTCGTGGTCGCCATACCGCGCCTTTAGCTCCTTTGCGGCCTTTTGCGCCTCTTCTGCCGAGGATGCGAGGAAAGCGAGTGTGCCGAATTGGGTCATGAATTCAGTCCGTTGTCGTTGCGCACGGAGAGGCGATGGGCGCCCGCACATGTTTTTCTGGCACGGCCACGCGGCTGACGCACCCGAAAAATTGAAGGCGACCGTATTTTTGCTTTACACCGAGTCAGAATATGCTAACTCCCAACACTGAAAGTGCCCTTATAGCTCAGTTGGTAGAGCGGCTGATTTGTAATCAGTAGGTCGGGAGTTCGAGTCTCTCTGGGGGCACCATTCTCTCCAGGTGCTTGGTGGTCCGTTTTTCTCGGGTTGAGACCTCGTAAGACATTCGCTCAATGTCGCGGTCTCACGATCACTCGCGCACGGCTGACAATGCATCCGCAATCTGCGTAAATGCCGTCGTCGTCGGAAGTTGATCCGGGATCTGTGGCAGCATCATGCTGATAACGCTGCGTGCTAGACCGACGATCGCACCTGCCTCGTCGGCCTGAAGGATCGCCTCCGGATGGGCCAGTGGGTTACGGTGCAAACTTGTCAGTTGACGCAGCGCTTGCGCAACCTTGTCATCGCCCAGTTTCTCTTTTTCGAGTTCGCGGGCGATGGTGCCGAGGCTTTGGGGGTTTGGCCGAGGCTTATTGTTTGAAACCGCGTCCCAGCATTTTCGAGCCACCGCCTCCACCACGCGAAAAGTGTGGAAACCGCAGGCCGTGTGCAGCTCAAACGCAAGGCATTTCCCCGTCTCCATTGCGTCATGAAACGTCTCAGGAACCTTTTTGAGCATGTTCGCTGGGAAAAGTCCGACGCCAGAATTGATAAGCTTGTCGATGTCGTAGTTTTCTTTTTGAGTTATGAGGTAGGTGGGGAACCCGGTGACTTCTGCAAAAAAGACCGTTGTAAACTGCTCTCTATTGAAGCTGAGCTCCCACTCTTGAAATTCATCTATTATCCCTTTGGGATTTTGCCCGCACCAATCCACAAGGCGGTTAACTAGATCCCTCAGCTCCAGTGACTTTTGGCGCGAGATCTTGAGAAATGGCGCGTACAAGCTGCCATCGTACAGGACGCCGATTTGCCCCCCAGCAATCCGCAGCCGGTAGAGAACGGCGGCCGCAGTTGCACCCGTCTTAACTTTACGCAGGTTCTCTATTGCGGTGATGACATTTGCAAACCAGGGTAGGTCAATTCGTATCAAAGGGGTGCCTCCGAGTCGTGGTGGCATGAGCGTATCGGGCGCGCTTAGTGTTGCAAGGCTCGGGGTCATGCAATCATATCGCGAGTTCTGCGTTTCCCCCCGTTTTCACACCACTCCACAAGCTTGCCGATCGCACTGGCCGCCATGTTCGGATGCAGCGCGAGATAGTGCTTGAAAATGTCGTGAACAGACGCCCGAGTTTCCGGCAGCCAACCGACAGCCGCCTTCGCTGCCAGGCCGCTCAAAATCTGCTGCTGTCCTGCCAATCATAGCGACAGCGTTGATTTTTGCCGCCGGTGGTGCCGCTCTGGGGAGGCGCCTGCAACAGGATAATTCAAGCGCTTGCCCAAAACTGGAGCAGCGTTTCTTTCTGCTCCCAAATCATGACCGCTCCGCTTATGCCATGAAGGAGGAGCGGATAGTCCATCATATCGAATCGCCCTCAATGAGCCCCGATCAGCATCCGCCGATTCGCGGCGATGACCGCGGCTCACTCGAACAGGCGCAGACGACCGGGCTAACGCTCCACGATAGCGACCCCGTCCTTGATCCGGTCACTCGGATAGAGGATAGCCTGGTCGCCAGGCTCAAGTCCTTCCCGGATTTCGACCGCGAGGCTGTTTCGCTGGCCGACGGCAACCCGGCGCAAACGCGCCAGTCCGTCTGCTGCGATAAACACGGCCCAATCGTCGCCTTGCCGGAACAAAGCGCCAAGCGGCAGCTTGAGGACCTCACCCTCGAACAGGATGACTTGCACGTCGACTCGATAACCATGTCCGAGCGTACGCCAACGTTGCGGTGGTTCGGCAAAGTCGAGGATGACGTCGACCCGCTGCTCCTCGATTCCGAGCGCCGACACCTCAGTTTGCCCGAAGGGCTCGATTCGACGAACGACGGCGTTGAGGTCTTCGCCGCCCCAGCCGGTGATGATCGCTCGCTGACCTGGAGTTATGCGCACGGCGTCCTCCGAGAGGAAGTTGACGACGATCTCCAGATCCGCAGGGTCGCCGATGTCGAGCAGCGGCGTTCCAGCTTCGACCACGCCTTCACTGCGGCGCATGACCTGCAGCACCACGCCGCTCACCGGCGCGGTCACCGGCATGCATTCGCAGTCTTCACGGAGGCTCCGGATCTCCTGCCGCGACAGGAGCCGTGAGCGGGCTTGGTGAAGCTCGTGTTCTCGTACCTTCAGGGCGGCTTCGGCCGTGGCCAGATTGGCCTGCGCAACATGGTACGCACGCTCCGCATCCTCCAGGGCGCGCTGCGAGATTGCCCTGCGCTCGATCAACTGTCGGGCGCGGGCGCGCTCTCCTTCGGCAAAGGTCAGGTCGGCTTTGGCCTTATTGAGTTCGGCAGCGGCGAGCTTGTGGGCCGCGCGCGCCGCCTCGACTGCGGCCTGCAGCTCCGCTTCGATCCTTACGTCCAGAAAGGCCGGCGGCGCGGGTTCGATTTGCGCCAGTTGCGTCTCCCCCGCCTTAACGACGTCGCCCACCTCGGCGGCGATACGCTGCAACTGTCCGCGCAACGGCGCATGAAGCGTATAGACGTCGCGCACCCGCGTTTCGCCTTCTTCGTCGAGGGTGACGCGTAGCAAGCCGGTCTCGGCCACGGCCAGATCGACCTGAATCGGCTGCGGCCGCAATGCATAGGCGATCCCCACCGCGAGCAGCGCGAGCAGGCTGCCCCAGATTGCCAACCTGCGCTTGACGACGCTCACAGGCTACTCCCTTGTCTTCAGCACCGCGATCAGGTCCAGCCGATCGAGCCGCCGGCGCACGACCGCAGCGCAGACCAGCGTCGCCGCAAGCGCGATCAGCGCCGCCTTGCCGTAGGTTGCGTCCCTAAGCACGAGCGGCACGCGGTAGAGTTCCGTCTCGAAGGCGCTCGTCATGTACCACGCGAGGCCGTAGCCGATCGCCGCGCCGAGCGGGATCGCGACCCATGTCAGAATACCGACCTCGCCAAGCAGGATGTAGGAGATCTCCCAACGACTGAAGCCGAGAACGCGAAGCGTCGCGAGTTCGCGTGCCCGTTCGGAAAGGGCAATCCGGATCGAATTATAGGTGACACCGACGGAAAGCGTCATGGAGAAGGCGACAAAGAAGCCGATGAAGATGAAGATGGTTTCGCCCATGGTCTTGTAGAAGGTGTCGATCGCGGCCTGCCGGAAGAGTACGGCGGCGACGTTGGGAATGTCCTTGAGTTTTGCCAATAAGCTCGCGCGGCTCGGAGAATCGACGAGGATATGCAGTCCGCTCACGACGCGACCGTCACCCGCTATCCGGTTCAGCGCGCCCATCTCCATGTAGGCGGGCGTGCCGAGATAGGTTTCGAAGACCTGAGCTACCGGAAGGCTCAATCGCGCCTGGCGCCCTTCCAGGAGTTCGATGCCCACGGTATCGCCTGCGCTCACGTGAAGCAGCTCCGCGAGCTTGCGTGAAAGCATGAGGCCGCCGGGGGGAACGTCGATGCGTCCGCGCTCGGCGTCGAACACGGGACTGAGGATTGCGCCGGGCGGAACGCCGATTATACCCTGTCTCTCGACAAGGTGCCCGTGGCTGATCCGCGCCGAGGCATGGCGATAGGGCTCTGCCGCCAGGACGCCGGGTAGACGCTCGAAGTCCCCGACCGTGTGAATGGGCTGCAGGTCGTTGAATGCAACGGTCGCGTCCTGATGCTGCCCGCGCTCGAACACGGTGTCGGCGAGGGAATCGATCGCGTCGACCCACTGCAGCGCCATGATCAGCACGGCGATCGACATTGCGAGACCGAGGCTGGCGAGGAAAGCCCTGACCGGCCAACGGACGATGCGTCTTACGATCATGCGCGACGGTTCGTCCAGCGCGCCGGCAAGCGCCGTTCGAGAAGCCCAGGTGCGCCGATAGATCGGCGGGGAAGGTGGGAGCATCGCTTCCGCAGGCGGAAGCCGGACCGCGCGGCGCACCGCGGCGAGGCTGCCGGCGAGCGCCGCGCCGAGGCTGATCGCGCCGGCAATCACGAAGCCGGCAGGGCCGGGGCGATAGAGCAGGAAGGGAAAGCGGTAGAATTTCGTATAGAGTTCCGTGTTCCAGTGGCCGAGCCAGGCGCCGAGCAACGAGCCGATCAGGATGCCGATCGTGCCGATGACGAGGACCATCTTGGCATAGTGCCAGCCGATCGCCAGATTGCTGTAACCAAAGGCCTTCAGAAGGCCGATTTCGCGGCGCTGCGTCTCGATGAGCCGTGCCATTACCATGTTGGTCAGAAAGGCGGCGACCGCCAGGAAGATGGTCGGCATGATCCGCGACATGTTCCTTTGCTGGGCGATCTCGCTTTCCAGAAACCAGTTCGAGGTCTGATCGGCGCGACCGTAGGCACCGATGCCGCCGAAGGGAGCGAGCAGGCCGTCGAGCCGGCGGATAACGTCCTTTTCGTCAGCGCCGGGGAGGAGACTGAGCGTGATGCTGTTGAAGGAAGCCTTTAGGTCGAAGGCGGCCGCCAGCGTATCGTGTCCCATCCACAGGATGCCAAAACGCTCGTCGTCTGGCATCAGGCCGCCGGGTGCGATCGCGTAGACGAATTCGGGGCTAAGGGCGGTGCCGACGACCTGCAAGGTGCGTTTGCGCCCCCTCAAGACTGCGTCGAAACTGTCGCCGGGCTTCAATTCGTGAGCCTCGGCGAAAGGCTCACTGACGACCACCTCATCGGGCCGGGTCGGGTCGGTCAAGCGTCCGGATCTGATCACCAGCGCGTTCAGAAGCTCAGGGCCCCGTTCGGGCAGCGACAGCAATTGGGCAACGACCGGCTCGGCAAAGCCCGGCATGTCAAGAATGGCGCCTTCGACGATGCGCGTTTCGGCGAGGCGCACACCCGGGATATCCGCGATGTCGCGGCCAAGATGTTCGGGCGCACGCTTTGCCTGGGCAAACACATCGGCAAAGCGCGTCCGCTCGTAATAGGCGGCGGTCGTCTCCTCGAGCGCCTCGATCGTCGTCAGTGCCATGATGAGCAGGGCGGTACCGGACGCGATCACCAGCGCGATGGCAAGAACCTGAGCCTTCAGCCTCCAGAGTTCACGAACGAGCTTTCGATCGAGACTGCTCATCATGCTCACCAGGCGAGTTCGCCGGGGGCGCGCTGAACGGCGTTTTTCCGCCTTTCGACGATGCGCCCATCGGCAAAGTAGAGCACGCGATTGGCAATCTCGGCAATGACTGCGTTGTGGGTGATGAGCGCAGTGGTGGTCCCAAGCTCGCGATTGATTTTGAGGATTGCCTCGAGCACCAGGATTCCCGTCTTGCTGTCGAGTGCGCCCGTTGGCTCGTCGCAGAGAAGCAGCTCGGGACGCTTGGCGATTGCGCGGGCGATGGCGACGCGCTGCTGTTCGCCCCCGGAAAGTTGCGCCGGAAAGTGATCGAGCCTGTCGCCGAGGCCGACGATCGAAAGCGCTTCAACCGGCGACATCGGATTTCCGGCGATCTCCGTCACGAGGGAGACGTTTTCGCGGGCCGTCAGGCTCGAAATGAGATTGTAGAACTGGAAGACGAAGCCGACGTGATTGCGGCGGTAGAGATTGAGCGCGCGTTCACTGTCCATCGAGAGGGGCTGGCCGCGAAACTTGACCGTTCCGCGGGTGGGCGTATCGAGGCCGCCGAGGATGTTGAGCAAGGTCGATTTGCCACTCCCCGAGGGCCCCAACAGAACCACCAGTTCGCCCTCGCGAAGGTCCACGTCCACCCCGCGCAGCGCGTGAACCTCTACCGCGCCCATCCGATAGATCTTGGTGAGCTCGTGCGCCTCAAGGGCAATGGCCGCCGCCTCGTTCTCCACTACAAGCTCCTCGACATGCCGACGTGCCGTTGTGTTGCTGTGAAGAGTGAACTTTAGCAGATCCTTCGCCATTCGGCGGTGACTGATGCGCTCTGCGGCCGAGAACGCGTGGGGCAGCAGCGCCCGGTGTCGTGCACCTCAGTAGCTTCGATCCCCATTAGAGGCTTCCCGTCCGCAAACGGGTCGAAGTATTGCGGACAGGAAGGCGGGAGACGGTTCAAGCGGCGGCCTTGAACTGAATCTTGCACTCGCTGCGCTGCGCTTCCGGGATCTTCGGCAGGGTTACGGTGAGAACGCCTTTCGAGAAATTAGCGGCGATCTCATCGGCATCGACGCCATCAGGCATTCGGGACGTCCGCTGGAATATCAAATATCGAACGAGGTCGCGGGCTTCGTTTCCACGTCGCGGCAGCGTTCCATGGCTTTGATAAGGTTCTCCGCCAGATAATCGATCAGCGCGCGTGTCGCCGGCAGCAGGCCGTGGCGTGAAGGGAAGACGAGGTGCACCACGACGTTGCCGGAGGTCCATTCCGGCAAGACGGGGACGAGCACGCCGGCGCGGAAGGCGCGCTCGCAGATGTGGTCGGGCAGCAGGGCTATCCCCATGCCTTCGATCGCGGCGCGCTCGAGAATGAGAAAATCGCTGCAGCCGATGACCGGCCGGTGTGCGATCTCGATCGTGCCGCCAGTGGCGTGCACGAGCCGCCACACATCCGTCGTCTGCTGCTCGTTCATCGAAAGCGTCGGCATCTGCGAGAGATTGTCGGTCGTGACATCGCCAAGGCGGGCGAGAAGTGTCGGGCTTGCCGCAAGGCGCTGGCGCACTTCGCCGAATTTGCGCACGATCAACTGGTTGTCGGTGTCGAGCTGATCGCGTGCGCGCAGCGCCACGTCTATTCGCTCTTCGATCAAGTCAATGCGCCGGTTGGTGGCGGTTATCAGCAATCGGACGCGGGGATATCTGCGGTGGAAGGCGGGCAGGATATCGGCGATCATCGGCGTGAAGCCGATGGGGCAGGCGAGGCGCACGATCCCACTCGGCTCAGCGCGCACCGCCGCGACCTCCGCTTCCGCCGCCTTGACCCCGTCCAGGAGGCCCTGGGCGTGTTCGTAGAAGACGCGCCCGATCTCCGTCATCCGCAGTTTGCGCGTCGAGCGCTCGAGAAGCCGCACGCCCAATTGTTCCTCCAGGCGCGCGACATGTTTGCTGAGTTTGGACTTCGGCATGTTCAGGTCGCGCGCGGCAGCGCTGAAGCCGTTGTTTTTCACGACGGCGGCATAGAGAGCGATATCGTTCAGGTCCTGCATTCGTGCCTCCATCAAAGGCGATATAGAAGATATAGGCGGCTGTCCGTGCGCATCCCGCGTCTCATGCCGCGGAGCTCATGCGAAGTCACTGCGTCGCCGGCGTTGCGTGGGATTGTTTCCATCAGGAAACAGAATGTCAAATATCTGCGTACTTATCGCGAGATTGTTTTCAAATCATATATTTTGCACCGCAACGCAAACAAAGGTGCTTCCCATGAATGTCCTTCATATCGACTCTGGCATCCTCGGAGAACATTCGGTTTCCCGCCGTCTGACCGCGGCGATCGTTTCGCAGATCAAGGCCGACCGGCCCGACGCGAAGATCATCTATCGTGATCTCGCCGCGGAGCGCGTACCGCATCTGACCGGTGCGCAGATCATGGCTCCCGCCGATCTCGATAGCGTTGACTCCGCTTTGGCGGCGGATGTCCTGATCGGCCGCGAGATGCTCGAGGAGTTCCTCGCCGCCGACACGATCGTCGTCGGCGCGCCGATGTATAACTTCTCGATCCCGAGCCAGCTCAAGGCCTGGATCGACCGTCTGGCCATTTCCGGCAAGACCTTCCGGTACACCGAAGCGGGTCCGGAAGGCCTCGCCAAGGGCAAAAAGGTCATCATCGCGTCCACCCGCGGCGGGCACTATTCCGCCGGTGCGGCCGCTGCAATGGACCACCAGGAAAGCTATCTGAGGACGATCTTCGGCTTCTTCGGGATCACTGACGTCGAATTCGTCCGTGCCGAGGGCCTGAACCTCGGTGCCGATCAGAAGCAGTTCGCCATCGCCGAGGCCGAGAAGGCGATCACGCAAGGCAACGTCCTGCGCCTGGCAAGCTAATGCATGTCGCCCAAAACTGTGCAGCGCTTTTGGAATAACGATATGCATCAAGACATGGATCCAAGCGTCGCAGGAACGCGACGCGCTTAGTTCCAAATCATCTCGACCGGCGTGAATGCCGGTTCGTTGCGGAAGAATGCCGGCTGCGCGAGCAGCCGGCATTCTCCGTTTCTGCTCGGCTCTGATTTGCGCTATCCTGTCGCCTATGAAAGGCCTGAGCATTCTTCGGGTTTTGGCGTTGTCGGCGGCGGCGGCCGCGATGGTCGCCGGCAGTGTTTCTGCGTCCCCACCGGACCGGCGATGCGCCTGCCGCAATCGCGACGGAGCGAGATATGAGCTCGGCCAGGTCGCATGCATCCGCGTCGGCGGTACTTCCTATCTGGCGCGTTGCGAGATGAACCTCAACGTCATGACCTGGAAGAAACTGCAGGACGGATGCCCAACGGCTGAAATCGCGCCGGTGAGCGTTCCAGCGTACTGAGGTCTGCTCACCTTTTTAGATACTGCCTTGCGGCGTACATGGCGATCGCAGCCGCATTCGAGACATTGAGCGACTTGATGGCGCCTGGTATGTCGAGCCGGGCGAGCGCTCTGACGGTCTGCCGCGTCTTCTGCCGCAAACCCTTGCCTTCCGATCCCAGGACGAGCGCAATCCTGTCGCCGGCGAAAGTGCCTTCGAGCGGTTGCGGCCCTTCCGAATCGAGGCCGATCGTCATGAAGCCGAGCCTGTGCAGTTCCTCGATCGTGTCGGCGAGATTGGTGATCTGGATATAAGGAATGAGCTCCAGCGCCCCGGAAGCGGATTTCGCCAGCACACCCGATTCGGTCGGGCTGTGGCGCATCGTCGTGATAAGTGCGCCCGCGTCGAAGGCGACCGCCGAGCGCATGATCGCTCCGACGTTATGGGGATCAGTCACCTGATCGAGCACAAGGATCAGCGGGCAATCGCGCAATGCCTCAAGCTTCCGGTGCGGCAAAGGCCGCGTCTCCAGCATCACGCCCTGGTGTATGGCGTCCGGTCCGAGGATCCGGTCGAGCTCCTGCGGTGTGACGATTTCGACGGGGAAGGGGAGCACGGACAAATCGCCGAGTTCCAGGCGCGCCGCCGCATTCTGCGTGACGGAAAGGCGGATGGTCCGGCGCTCGGGATTGTCGAGAGCGGCTCGAACCGTATGCAGGCCGTAGAGAAGGACCTGTTCGGGGCCAAGCGCCGGCGGTTTCCAGTCGGCGGCGAGCTTCTTGCGCTTGTCGGGCCGTGGTGTCGGAATCTCGCCGCGCTCGCGGCGGGCATCGCGATGCGCGCGCCGGAGATTGGCGTAGTGAGTATCCTTGGCGCTCTTGTCGCCGGTCTTATCCTTGCTCATGCGCGCCTTATAGAGAGCTTAGGTCAGCGTGTGAAATGGTTTCGGTTCTGTTCCCACCGGCGCTTGTGGAGAATTTCTGAAAATTTCCGTTTCGCCGTGTTGACAGGACGAATGCAGGCGGTCATATACCCGGCGCAGATCGAGAGGCGGCGACAATGGCGCCGGTTCTTCCACGATCTCAAATGCTTGGTCGACAGATCCCGACAGAGTAATGGAGGGATGCCCGAGTGGTTAAAGGGGACGGACTGTAAATCCGTTGGCTCAGCCTACGTTGGTTCAAATCCAACTCCCTCCACCATTCTGCTTCAGGATCGAAGGCCCGCGGGTATAGCTCAATGGTAGAGCAGCAGCCTTCCAAGCTGAATACGCGGGTTCGATTCCCGCTACCCGCTCCAATCTCTTTTTTCACCGCCGACAAGATTTGCTACGCCACTTTAAATAAGTGTCGCATGCGACTGATTGCGTTTACTTTCCGGTTTCGAGCAAGTCCATTCGCGGAGGCCCGGCCAATTTGTGCCCGCGGCGTTTCGAAAGTGCGGGACCTTGCCGTTCTCGCGCACGCAATTAAGTCTTGCGCAAATGCCACGAAACCCTTAAACGGCTCGACAAACCGGCCCAGCCGGCTGACCCATCGTATTTGACCACAGGAAGCGTACCCATGGCAAAGAGCAAATTCGAGC
>NZ_LUAV01000005.1 GCF_002078505.1 Ensifer aridi
ATGGCAAAGAGCAAATTCGAGCGCAACAAGCCGCACGTCAACATTGGCACGATTGGCCACGTTGACCATGGCAAGACGTCGCTGACGGCGGCGATCACGAAGTATTTCGGCGAGTTCAAGGCGTATGACCAGATCGACGCGGCGCCGGAAGAAAAGGCGCGCGGCATCACCATCTCGACGGCGCACGTCGAATACGAGACGCCGAACCGCCACTATGCGCATGTCGACTGCCCCGGCCACGCCGACTACGTCAAGAACATGATCACCGGTGCGGCGCAGATGGACGGCGCGATTCTCGTCGTTTCGGCCGCCGACGGGCCGATGCCGCAGACGCGCGAACACATCCTGCTCGCCCGCCAGGTCGGCGTTCCGGCGATCGTCGTGTTCTTGAACAAGGTCGACCAGGTCGACGACGCCGAACTGCTCGAGCTCGTCGAGCTGGAAGTGCGCGAACTGCTGTCGTCCTACGAATTCCCGGGCGACGACATTCCGATCATCAAGGGTTCGGCGCTCGCCGCGCTTGAAGATTCCGACAAGAAGATCGGCGAAGACGCGATCCGCGAGCTGATGGCAGCGGTTGACGCCTACATCCCGACGCCGGAGCGTCCGATCGACCAGCCGTTCCTGATGCCGATCGAAGACGTGTTCTCGATCTCGGGCCGCGGTACGGTCGTGACCGGCCGCGTCGAGCGCGGCATCATCAAGGTCGGTGAGGAAGTCGAGATCGTCGGCATCCGTCCGACGACGAAGACGACCTGCACGGGCGTCGAGATGTTCCGCAAGCTGCTCGACCAGGGCCAGGCCGGCGACAACATCGGCGCGCTGCTGCGCGGTGTCGACCGCAACGGCGTCGAGCGCGGCCAGATCCTGTGCAAGCCGGGTTCGGTGACGCCGCACACGAAGTTCAAGGCGGAAGCCTACATCCTGACGAAGGAAGAGGGTGGCCGTCACACGCCGTTCTTCACCAACTACCGTCCGCAGTTCTACTTCCGCACGACGGACGTGACCGGCATCGTGACGCTGCCGGAAGGCACGGAAATGGTGATGCCGGGCGACAACGTGACGGTTGACGTCGAGCTGATCGTGCCGATCGCGATGGAAGAGAAGCTGCGCTTCGCCATCCGCGAAGGCGGCCGCACCGTCGGCGCCGGCATCGTCGCCTCGATCATCAAGTAA
>NZ_LUAV01000006.1 GCF_002078505.1 Ensifer aridi
CGTCGCCTCGATCATCAAGTAATGATCGCAAAGGCGATGCCGCAAGCTGCCGACGGCAGCAAATAAGGTGCAAATAGCGCGCAAGCGCGATTTGCACGCGGCGCCGGCATCGTCGCCTCGATCATCAAGTAAATTCCGGTCTCGTCCGGACTTCGCAACCCCGCAGGCAACTGCGGGGTTTTTGTATGCGCAGCGGATGCTCGTTCCGATGCTCTTCGCGTGTGATGTTTGCAACAGTCCTCATCAAGTGCCGTGCATCGGCCGATTAGCGTGAGGTCTTTGTTGCCGGTCTGTGCTATGCTTCGCACCTGACGATTTGCCTGAATGGCAACCGGTTGCGACCGAGGATCGGAAATCCCAAATGAAAAGACGCATTCTTGCGCGGCTTGCCGCGGTGGGAATCGCTTTTGTTTGCGTCGGGCCTGCTCCGCACAAAGCGTCAGCCGCTGACAACGACCCGCTTATCTGGGCACCTTCGAAGACCGGGCCCAACGCCTACAAGCTGCGCCTTGGTGTACGGTTGCCGGGGCGCTGGGATACGAGCGCCGGCGCCGATCTCTCGATGGGCGCAGCGCCTTCGGGGAAACTCAATCCACCGGATGCGCCTGTCCGCCTCTGGGGCGCGTTGTCGCAGAAGAGCGGAAGGTGGGCCGCCGCGCGCACCTCACAGATAACGATGGACTTCAGCGCCTTGACCGGCACCGGCAGCGTTGGCGCTGGTACTGCGCGGACCTGGATCGTGACGCCAACATTGGATGCAGAGGTCCACCGAAGCATAGCCCTCCAGTGCAATGCCTATGAGAACCACTGCCGGAAACCTAAGCTCACGCAAACCGCCAAGCTTGCATCGCCTGCGTCCCGAACAGCGCTTGTTGCGCAGGGGCAATTTTCGAGCGACGGCGTAAGAGGTTTGACTCGCGTCGGGATCGAACAGAAGTTCGGCAACCTTCATCTCGGCGCGGCCGTTGCCGACCCGCTGCTCGCGCCCCGTAGCATATTCGACATCCGCTACAGCTTGCGATGGTGAGGTAACAAAGGCGGGTTGAATTCCAATGTTGTGAGTGGCGTTTGCGGCGCTGTCCGCATGCAGCGCATCTTGCGCATAGGCGCAAAGAATCTAACTATCGTTTCGTTTTCTTTTGGGGGAGGCATTATGAAGAAGCGGATTCTTTTCACCGGCGGTGCCGGCAAGGCCGGACGGCATGCCGTGCCTTATCTCGTAGAGGCCGGCTACGAGGTGCACAATGTCGATCTCGTGCCGCTCGACAGCCCCGGCGTCACCAATCTGATCGCCGACATCACCGACAGTGGCCAGATGTTCAATGCGCTTTCGATGCATCGGGACTTTCCCGATCTTGATCGCGGGCCGCAGCCCTTCGATGCCGTCGTGCACTTCGCGGCCATCCCGCGCATCCTCATCAAGCCCGACAACGAGACCTTCCGGGTGAACGTGATGGGCACCTACAACGTCATAGAGGCGGCGGTGAAGCTCGGGATCCGCAAGATCATCGTCGCTTCGAGCGAGACGACCTACGGCGTCTGTTTCGCCGAGGGTTACCGGGATTTCCATCAGTTCCCGCTGGAGGAGGATTACGACGTAAATCCGATGGACTCCTACGGCCTCTCCAAGGTGGTGAACGAGAATACGGCGCGGGCTTTCGCGGAACGCTCCGGCTTCGACATTTACGCGCTTCGGATCGGCAATGTGATCGAGCCGCACGAATACGAGCACTTCCCGCATTATTTCGCGCATCCGGAAATCCGCAAACGGATCGCCTGGAGCTACATCGACGCGCGCGACCTCGGTCAGATCGTCAAGCTCTGCGTCGAGAAGGACGGCCTCGGTTTCGCAATATTCAATGCTGCTAATGATACTGTCTCGGCCAATACGCCTTCGCGCGAGCTCGCCAAGCGGTTCTATCCGAATGTTCCCTTCACGCGGGAGATCGGCGAGTTCGAAGGACTCCTCTCCAATCGGAAGATTCGCGAGGTGCTCGGCTTCAAGGAGGAGCACAATTGGCGGAAATACGTGAAGCTGTAGGTTTGGCGCGCAGGTGATTGCATCGCAGGGCAGGGCTGGGGAAATTTCTTGCATCTTTTTCGCCTTTTGTCGCAAATGCGCTTGAAAGCGTCCGGCAAACTGAATATGAAGCCGCAGACTTCAGATGCGTCCCGGTTGCGGGACGGTGTCGCGGTCTAGGGGTATAGCTCAGTTGGTAGAGCGGCGGTCTCCAAAACCGCAGGTCGGGGGTTCGAGCCCCTCTGCCCCTGCCATTCTGCCATTCTTGCCACGGTGTTCGAAATCGGCCAGAATGCGCGGAGAGGCGGTCCTGCCGTCATTTTATATTCACAAAAAAGACTGATTGGCTCTTGTGGTTTTCTGAATCGGTCTTTATGTAGGGTCCAAACAGACACGCGGTGCGTGGGGCTGAAACATCGGCTTTACGCGCCGTAATGGCGTGAGCATTTTATGGCATCCAAAACGAATCCGTTCACGTTTCTGCAGCAAGTGCGCTCCGAAACGTCAAAAGTGACTTGGCCTTCGCGGCGCGAGACGACGATCTCGACGCTGATGGTCTTCGTCATGGTCTCTTTTGCCGCCGCTTTCTTCTTTGGTGCGGACCAATTGATGGGCTGGCTCATGAGCCTCGTCCTCAACGTTGGCGCTTGATTGGGTGGAGAGTAGCATGGCTGCGCGCTGGTATATCGTTCACGCCTATTCGAATTTCGAGAAGAAGGTCGCCGAATCGATAGAGGAGAAGGCCAAGCAGAAGGGGCTGTCCCATCTCTTCGAAAAGATCCTCGTTCCGACCGAGAAGGTCGTAGAGGTTCGTCGCGGCCGCAAGGTTGATGCTGAGCGGAAGTTCTTCCCGGGCTATGTGCTTGTTCGCGCCGACCTCACCGATGAGGCCTATCACCTCATCAAGAACACCCCGAAGGTGACTGGCTTCCTCGGTACGGACAGCAAGCCTGTTCCGATTCCGGACTACGAGGCCGAGCGCATTCTCGGCCAGGTGCAGGACGGCGTCGAGCGGCCGAAGCCATCGGTTTCGTTCGAGATCGGCGAGCAGGTCCGTGTATCGGATGGCCCGTTCGCGTCCTTCAACGGCATCGTTCAAGATGTCGATGAGGAGCGGTCGCGCTTGAAGGTCGAGGTGTCGATTTTCGGTCGCGCGACTCCGGTAGAGCTGGAATACGGCCAGGTCGAGAAGGTCTGACAGAACCGAGTTCATGAGAATGGGTGGGCCGAATTGATCGGTCTGCTCGGCGGAGTGATCCGCATGCGCGTGGGAGGTGTCCGGTCTCAGCCGGGTCGGTCTATCCGCACCACGCAACCGCAGCCGCCGGTCGATCGACCGGCAAGTGGCCGGGCAACCGGCTGAAGAGTTCCCTTTTCGGCTTAGCCGGGAAGGGGCAGCAAGAGGCAGAGAGAAATGGCTAAGAAAGTTGCAGGCCAGCTCAAGCTGCAGGTCAAGGCCGGCTCGGCGAACCCGTCGCCGCCGATTGGTCCTGCGCTTGGTCAGCGCGGCATTAACATCATGGAATTCTGCAAGGCGTTCAACGCCGCCACGCAGGAAATGGAAAAGGGTATGCCGATTCCGGTCGTCATCACCTATTACCAGGACAAGTCCTTCACCTTCATCATGAAGCAGCCGCCGGTCAGCTACTTCCTGAAGCGTGAGGCGAAGATCCAGTCGGGCTCGAAGACGCCGGGCAAGGCCAAGGCCGGCTCGATCTCCAAGGCTCAGATCCGCACGATCGCTGAGGCCAAGATGAAGGACCTCAACGCGGCCGATATCGAAGGCGCAATGGCAATGGTCGAGGGCTCCGCCCGCTCCATGGGCCTGGAAGTGACGGGCTAAGACCATGGCGAAGATTGCAAAGCGTGTACAGAAGTCCCGCGAGGGCGTTGATCCGGCGAAGCTCTACGGCCTCACCGAAGCCGTGACGATCGTCAAGGAGCGTGCGACCGCCAAGTTCGACGAGACCATCGAAGTCGCGATGAACCTTGGCGTCGATCCGCGCCACGCCGACCAGATGGTTCGCGGCGTCGTCAACCTGCCGAACGGCACCGGCCGCTCGGTCCGTGTTGCCGTTTTCGCCCGTGGCGCCAAGGCTGACGAAGCCAAGGCTGCGGGGGCGGATGTCGTGGGTGCGGAAGACCTCGTCGAAATCGTCCAGGGCGGCAAGATCGACTTCGATCGCTGCATCGCGACTCCGGACATGATGCCGCTCGTCGGTCGTCTCGGTAAGGTTCTCGGCCCGCGCGGCATGATGCCGAACCCGAAGGTCGGCACCGTCACCATGGACGTCACCGCGGCCGTCAAGGCGTCGAAGGGTGGCGCGGTCGAGTTCCGCGTCGAGAAGGCCGGTATCGTTCACGCCGGCGTCGGCAAGGCATCTTTCGATGCCAAGGCGCTCGAAGAGAATATCCGCGCCTTCGCCGATGCCGTCATCAAGGCCAAGCCGACCGGCGCCAAGGGCAACTACGTCAAGCGCGTTGCCATTTCGTCGACCATGGGGCCCGGCCTCAAGATCGATCCGGCAACGATCAGCGCTGCCTGATGAATACTACAGCGCCGTGCGTCTTCAGACGCACAAAGGTCGCTGTAGCGCTATGAAATTGCTGCATGTTTTTATCCTTAAATCGGTTCCGATTTAAGGAAACATGCAGGAGGGCTACGGCCCGCAACCTGAATTTCCGGCCTTTCGAGGCCGGAAATATCCGGGCTTCGGCCCGGCGTTCCTGTCCGAGATTGCGGGTGGTTCTACCTTAATCACCTTGCCCGCATGAGACGGGTAAGACCTGGATTTCAAGTGACGCCGGAGGCGTCGAAATTCGGTTCGAACCTCGCTTGCCTTGTGTCAGACCCGGTTCTCCCGGGAACGCCAAGGGACAGGATCCTTAAGCGTTGCTTGGGATCGAGAATGATCCCGAGTGACAAAGGCAAACCCGGCAGGGCTGCGAATTGCAACCCTGCCAACTGGAGACAGACAGTGGAAAGAGCGGAAAAACGCGAATTCGTCACGGAGCTGAACGAAGTCTTCAAGGCTTCCGGTTCGGTTGTCGTGGCCCACTATGCTGGTGTCACAGTTGCGCAGATGAACGACTTCCGTTCAAAGATGCGCGCTGCTGGCGGCACCGTCAAAGTCGCGAAAAACCGCCTGGCCAAGATCGCTCTTCAGGGCACGGAGTCTGAAGGGATGACCGATCTCTTCAAGGGACAGACGCTGATTGCTTACAGCGCCGATCCCGTAACGGCTCCGAAGGTCGTCGTGGATTTCGCCAAGACCAACGACAAGCTCGTTGTCCTGGGCGGCGCCATGGGGACAACCACGCTCAACGCCGAAGGTGTCAAGTCGCTCGCGACCCTGCCTTCGCTCGACGAGCTGCGCGCGAAGCTGCTGGGCCTCATCAATGCCCCGGCAACCCGCGTCGCGACGGTTGTCGCAGCACCGGCAAGCCAGCTTGCCCGTGTGTTCTCGGCCTATGCCAAGAAGGACGAAGCCGCCTAAGGCGGAATTTCGCTGTTGTAGTTAAAACCAGTTCGAACCGAACAAAAGGAAAAGTAAAATGGCTGATCTCGCAAAGATCGTTGAAGACCTCTCCTCGCTGACCGTGCTGGAAGCTGCTGAGCTTTCCAAGCTTCTCGAAGAAAAGTGGGGCGTTTCTGCCGCTGCTCCGGTAGCCGTTGCTGCCGCTGGCGGCGCTGCCGGCGGTGCTGCTGCTGCCGCTGAAGAAGAGAAGACCGAGTTCGACGTCATCCTGACGGATGCCGGCGCGAACAAGATCAACGTCATCAAGGAAGTCCGCGCCATCACCGGTCTCGGCCTCAAGGAAGCCAAGGACCTCGTCGAAGGCGCTCCGAAGGCTGTCAAGGAAGCTGTTTCCAAGGCGGAAGCTGCTGACCTCAAGAAGAAGCTGGAAGACGCTGGCGCGAAGGTCGACGTCAAGTAATTCGGCGATATGCAAGGGGAGGTGGCCCTGCGGCCGCCTCTCTTTGACCGTTTTTGGAACATATTACCCAAAAGCCTGTCGCAAAACGGCTTTTGGGTAATGGGTTCTTCAAGAGGATGGTCGCGATCGGAGACAGCACAGCAATCCGTGCTGGCGTCTTTCGAAAGCTTGACGAGATTGAACTACTCATTGATCGACGGGATCGACTGGCCAGCGGTTCCCGTCTGTTGCAGGCCCGGATGCAAGATTGACAAGGAGCGACGATGGCTCAGACCCTTTCGTTCAACGGTCGCAGGCGCGTACGCAAGTTTTTTGGTAAAATTCCAGAAGTCGCGGAGATGCCGAACCTCATCGAGGTTCAGAAGGCATCCTACGACCAATTCCTCATGGTGGAAGAGCCCAAGGGTGGGCGTCCGGACGAGGGACTTCAAGCCGTTTTCAAGTCGGTATTTCCGATCAAGGACTTCTCGGGCGCTTCGATGCTCGAGTTCGTGTCTTACGAATTCGAGCCGCCGAAATTCGACGTGGAAGAGTGCCGCCAGCGTGACCTGACCTATGCAGCGCCCCTCAAGGTGACGCTGCGTCTCATCGTGTTCGATATCGACGAGGACACAGGCGCGAAGTCGATCAAGGACATCAAGGAACAGAACGTCTACATGGGCGACATGCCGCTCATGACCGACAACGGTACCTTCATCGTCAACGGCACCGAGCGCGTCATCGTTTCGCAGATGCACCGTTCGCCGGGCGTCTTCTTCGACCACGACAAGGGCAAGAGCCACTCGTCCGGCAAGCTGCTCTTCGCCGCACGCGTGATCCCCTATCGCGGCTCCTGGCTCGATATCGAATTCGACGCCAAGGACATCGTCTACGCACGCATCGACCGCCGCCGCAAGATTCCGGTGACGTCGCTTCTGATGGCGCTCGGAATGGACGGCGAGGAAATCCTCTCCACCTTCTACACGCAGTCGCAGTACCAGCGCGACGGCGATGGCTGGCGCGTGCCGTTCCAGCCGGATGCGCTGAAGGGCCAGAAGGCGATCGCAGACATGATCGACGCCGATACCGGCGAAGTCGTTGTCGAGGCCGGCAAGAAGCTGACGCCGCGCCTGTTGCGTCAGTTGCAGGACAAGGGCCTGAAGGCGCTGAAGGCGACCGACGACGACCTCTACGGCAACTATCTCGCCGAGGATGTGGTCAACTTCGAGACCGGTGAGATCTATCTCGAAGCCGGCGACGAGATCGACGAGAAGACGCTTCCGGTCATCCTTTCGGCCGGTTTCGACGAGATCCCGGTTCTCGACATCGACCACATCAATGTCGGCGCCTACATCCGCAACACGCTTGCGGCTGACAAGAACGAAAACCGTCAGGACGCGCTTTTCGACATCTATCGCGTCATGCGCCCCGGCGAGCCGCCGACCATGGATTCGGCGGAAGCCATGTTCAACGCGCTGTTCTTCGATCCGGAGCGTTACGACCTCTCGGCCGTCGGCCGCGTGAAGATGAACATGCGTCTCGATCTCGACGTTCCGGATACGGTTCGCATCCTTCGCAAGGAAGACATCCTGGCGGTCGTCAAGATGCTCGTCGAGCTGCGCGACGGCAAGGGCGAGATCGACGACATCGACAATCTCGGCAACCGCCGCGTCCGCTCAGTCGGCGAGCTGATGGAGAACCAGTATCGCCTGGGTCTCCTGCGCATGGAGCGCGCGATCAAGGAACGCATGTCCTCGATCGAGATCGACACCGTGATGCCGCAGGACCTGATCAACGCGAAGCCGGCTGCCGCCGCCGTTCGCGAATTCTTCGGCTCCTCGCAGCTGTCGCAGTTCATGGACCAGGTTAACCCGCTTTCGGAAATCACCCACAAGCGGCGCCTATCGGCGCTCGGCCCGGGCGGTCTCACGCGTGAGCGCGCCGGCTTCGAAGTCCGTGACGTGCATCCGACGCATTACGGCCGTATCTGCCCGATCGAAACGCCGGAAGGCCCGAACATCGGCCTCATCAACTCGCTCGCCACCTTCGCCCGCGTCAACAAGTACGGCTTCATCGAGAGCCCGTACCGCAAGATCGTCGACGGCAAGGTGACGAACGACGTCGTCTATCTGTCGGCGATGGAAGAGGCGAAGTACCACGTCGCGCAGGCGAACTCGGTGCTCGACGAGGATGGTTCCTTCGCGGAAGAATTCGTCGTTTGCCGCCACGCCGGCGAGGTTATGCTGGCACCGCGCGACAACATCAACCTGATGGACGTTTCGCCGAAGCAGCTCGTTTCGGTCGCGGCCGCGCTCATCCCGTTCCTCGAGAACGACGACGCCAACCGCGCGCTGATGGGCTCGAACATGCAGCGTCAGGCTGTGCCGCTGCTCAGAGCCGAGGCTCCGTTCGTCGGCACCGGCATGGAGCCGGTCGTCGCGCGCGACTCCGGTGCTGCCATCGCGGCTCGCCGCGGCGGTGTCGTCGACCAGGTCGACGCGACGCGTATCGTCATCCGCGCCACCGAAGACCTCGATCCATCGAAGTCGGGCGTCGACATCTACCGTCTGCAGAAGTTCCAGCGTTCGAACCAGAACACCTGCGTCAACCAGCGCCCGCTGGTCACCGTCGGTGACGTCATCAACAAGGGCGATATCATCGCGGACGGTCCATCGACCGACCTCGGTGACCTGGCGCTCGGACGCAACGCGCTCGTCGCCTTCATGCCCTGGAACGGCTACAACTACGAAGACTCGATTCTGCTCTCCGAGCGGATCGTGCGCGACGACGTGTTCACGTCCATCCACATCGAAGAGTTCGAGGTGATGGCGCGCGACACCAAGCTTGGTCCGGAGGAAATCACGCGTGACATTCCGAACGTTTCGGAAGAGGCGCTGAAGAACCTGGACGAGGCCGGTATCGTTTATATCGGTGCCGAGGTTCAGCCGGGCGATATCCTCGTCGGCAAGATCACGCCGAAGGGCGAAAGCCCGATGACGCCGGAAGAAAAGCTCCTGCGCGCCATCTTCGGCGAGAAGGCGTCCGACGTTCGCGATACGTCGATGCGCATGCCGCCGGGTACCTTCGGCACGGTCGTCGAAGTGCGCGTCTTCAATCGCCACGGCGTGGAGAAGGACGAGCGTGCGATGGCTATCGAGCGCGAGGAAATCGAACGCCTCGCCAAGGACCGCGATGACGAACAGGCGATCCTCGACCGCAACGTCTATGCTCGCCTGGTTGACATGCTGCGTGGTCACGTTGCCGTTGCCGGTCCGAAGGGCTTTAAGAAGGGCACCGAGCTTTCGAACGCCGTCATCAGTGAATATCCGCGCTCGCAGTGGTGGATGTTCGCCGTAGAGGACGAAAAGGCTCAGGGCGAGATCGAAGCGCTTCGCGCCCAGTACGACGAGTCCAAGTCGCGCCTTGAACAACGCTTCATGGACAAGGTCGAGAAGGTCCAGCGCGGCGACGAGATGCCTCCGGGCGTCATGAAGATGGTCAAGGTCTTCGTCGCCGTGAAGCGCAAGATCCAGCCGGGCGACAAGATGGCCGGCCGTCACGGCAACAAGGGTGTCGTGTCGCGCATCGTGCCGATCGAAGACATGCCGTTCCTCGAAGACGGCACACATGTCGACGTGGTGCTGAACCCGCTCGGCGTGCCGTCACGCATGAACGTCGGCCAGATCCTCGAGACGCATCTCGGCTGGGCCTGCGCCGGCATGGGCAGGAAGATCGGCGCCATGCTCGACGCCTATCAGGAGAATGGCAATATCGCGCCGCTGCGGCAGACGATCGACGACGTCATCGGATCCGGTCCGAAGGGCGAGCCGATCAAGCAGTATGACGACGAGTCGATCGTTCGGCTGGCCGAGCAGACCCGTCGCGGCGTCTCGATCGCCACTCCGGTCTTCGACGGGGCAGTGGAGGCCGATGTCAATGAGATGCTCGAGAAGGCCGGTCTCAAAGTCACCGGTCAGTCGACGCTCTATGACGGACGTACCGGTGAGGCATTCGATCGCCAGGTGACCGTGGGCTACATCTACATGCTGAAGCTCAACCACTTGGTCGACGACAAGATCCACGCCCGTTCGATCGGTCCTTACTCGCTCGTCACCCAGCAGCCACTCGGCGGCAAGGCGCAGTTCGGTGGTCAGCGCTTCGGCGAAATGGAGGTCTGGGCGCTGGAGGCTTACGGCGCTGCCTACACGCTGCAGGAAATGCTGACGGTCAAGTCGGACGACGTGGCCGGCCGCACCAAGGTCTACGAAGCGATCGTCCGCGGCGACGACACCTTCGAGGCGGGCATTCCGGAGAGCTTCAACGTTCTCGTCAAGGAAATGCGCTCGTTGGGCCTCTCGGTCGAGCTCGAGAACTCGAAGGTCGAGGATCTCGGCGCGGCGGCGCAATTGCCGGACGCAGCGGAGTAAGACGATATCAGGTGCGTGCCGCGAAGGGCGGCGCGCACCGTTTCCGCCGCAGGGCAGCCTGATTGCCCACGGCAGGAACAAGGGCCGCACCCGATGCGGTTTTAGCTGTTTATGGGGCAGGGGCCGGCGCCCGGGATTTGCCGGCACCCTCGCCAAGCTCAGGGCTCAATGCCCTCAAAGGAGACAGGCATGAACCAAGAGGTCATGAATCTTTTCAATCCGCAGGTGCCTGCACAGACCTTCGACTCCATCCGGATTTCGATTGCGTCGCCGGAGAAGATTCTTTCCTGGTCTTACGGTGAGATCAAGAAACCGGAGACGATCAACTACCGCACTTTCAAGCCGGAACGCGACGGTCTGTTCTGCGCGCGCATCTTCGGTCCGATCAAGGACTACGAGTGCCTGTGCGGCAAGTACAAGCGCATGAAGTACAAGGGCATCATCTGCGAAAAGTGCGGCGTCGAAGTCACGCTGTCGCGCGTTCGCCGTGAGCGCATGGGCCATATCGAGCTCGCCGCGCCCGTTGCCCACATCTGGTTCCTGAAGTCGCTGCCGAGCCGCATCGCGACGCTACTCGACATGACTCTCAAAGATATCGAGCGGGTTCTCTATTTCGAGAACTACATCGTCACGGAGCCTGGCTTGACGTCGCTCAAGGAGAACCAGCTCCTGAGCGAAGAAGAGTACATGATCGCGGTCGATGAATTCGGTGAAGACCAGTTCACCGCGATGATCGGCGCCGAGGCGATCTACGAAATGCTCGCTTCGATGAATCTCGAAAAGATCGCCGGCGATCTGCGCGCGGAGATGGCCGAGACGAGCTCGGATCTGAAGCAGAAGAAGCTGATGAAGCGGCTGAAGATCGTCGAGAACTTCATGGAGTCCGGCAACCGCCCGGAATGGATGATCATGAAGGTCATTCCGGTGATCCCGCCGGACCTGCGCCCGCTCGTTCCGCTCGATGGCGGCCGCTTCGCGACGTCGGACCTCAACGATCTCTACCGTCGCGTGATCAACCGTAATAACCGCCTGAAGCGGCTGATCGAACTGCGCGCGCCGGGCATCATCATCCGCAACGAAAAGCGCATGCTGCAGGAATCCGTGGATGCGCTGTTCGATAACGGCCGCCGCGGCCGCGTCATCACGGGCGCCAACAAGCGTCCGCTGAAGTCGCTCTCTGACATGCTGAAGGGCAAGCAGGGCCGCTTCCGCCAGAACCTGCTCGGCAAGCGCGTCGACTATTCCGGCCGTTCGGTCATTGTGACCGGTCCGGAACTGAAGCTCCACCAGTGCGGGCTGCCGAAGAAGATGGCGCTCGAGCTCTTCAAGCCGTTCATCTACGCCCGCCTCGACGCTAAGGGCTACTCCTCGACGGTCAAGCAGGCGAAGAAGCTCGTCGAGAAGGAAAAGCCGGAGGTCTGGGATATCCTCGACGAGGTCATCCGCGAACATCCGGTGCTCCTCAACCGCGCGCCGACGCTGCATCGCCTGGGCATCCAGGCCTTCGAGCCGATCCTGGTCGAAGGCAAGGCGATCCAGCTGCACCCGCTCGTCTGCACGGCCTTCAACGCCGACTTCGACGGCGACCAGATGGCCGTTCACGTGCCGCTGTCGCTCGAAGCTCAGCTTGAAGCGCGCGTGCTGATGATGTCGACGAACAACATCCTGCATCCGGCAAACGGTGCACCGATCATCGTGCCGTCGCAGGACATGGTTCTCGGCCTCTATTATCTCTCGATCATGAATCAGAACGAGCCTGGCGAAGGCATGGCCTTCTCCGACATGGGCGAACTGCACCATGCGCTGGAGACGAAGGCCGTCACCCTGCACGCCAAGATCCGCGGCCGTTACAAGACCGTCGACGCCGAGGGCAACCCGGTTTCGAAGATCTATGAAACGACGCCAGGTCGCATGATCATCGGCGAACTCCTGCCGAAGAACCCGAACATTCCGTTCGATATCTGCAACCAGGAGATGACCAAGAAGAACATCTCGAAGATGATCGACACGGTCTACCGCCATTGCGGCCAGAAGGACACGGTCATCTTCTGCGACCGGATCATGCAACTCGGCTTCTCGCATGCCTGCCGCGCCGGCATTTCGTTCGGCAAGGACGACATGGTGATTCCGGACACCAAGGCGAAGATCGTCGGCGATACGGAAGCGCTCGTGAAGGAATACGAGCAGCAGTACAATGACGGTCTCATCACCCAGGGCGAGAAGTACAACAAGGTCGTCGACGCTTGGGGCAAGGCAACCGAGAAGGTCGCCGAAGAGATGATGGCGCGCATCAAGGCAGTCGAGTTCGACGATAACGGTCGCCAAAAGCCGATGAACTCGATCTACATGATGTCGCACTCGGGTGCGCGTGGTTCGCCGAACCAGATGCGTCAGCTCGGTGGCATGCGTGGCCTGATGGCCAAGCCGTCGGGTGAAATCATCGAGACGCCGATCATCTCGAACTTCAAGGAAGGCCTGACCGTGAACGAGTACTTCAACTCGACCCACGGTGCCCGTAAGGGTCTCGCCGACACCGCCTTGAAGACGGCGAACTCGGGCTACCTGACGCGTCGTCTCGTCGACGTCGCGCAGGACTGCATCGTCACGCATACCGATTGCGGTACCGACAAGGGCCTCACCATGACGGCGATCGTCGATGCCGGTCAGGTCGTTGCCTCGCTCGGCCAGCGTATCCTCGGCCGTACGGCGCTCGACAACATCGACAACCCGGTCACCGGCGAGCGCATCGTCGATGCCGGCAAGATGATCCTCGAAGCCGATGTCGCACTCATCGAAAAGGCCGGCATTCAGTCCGTCCGCATCCGTTCGGCGCTGACCTGTGAAATCCAGACGGGTGTTTGCGGTGTCTGCTACGGTCGCGACCTGGCCCGCGGTACGCCAGTCAATATGGGCGAGGCCGTCGGCGTCATCGCGGCACAGTCGATCGGCGAGCCGGGCACCCAGCTCACCATGCGTACCTTCCACCTCGGCGGTACCGCGACCGTGGTCGACCAGTCGTTCCTGGAAGCCTCCTATGAGGGCACGGTTCAGATCAAGAACCGCAACATGCTGCGCAATTCCGATGGCACGCTTGTTGCCATGGGTCGCAACATGGCGATCCAGATCCTGGACGAGCGCGGCGTGGAGCGTTCCTCGCAGCGTGTGGCCTATGGTTCGAAGATCTTCGTCGACGACGGCGACAAGGTGAAGCGCGGCCAGCGCCTCGCCGAGTGGGACCCCTACACCCGTCCGATGATGACGGAAGTGGAAGGCACCGTTCACTTCGAAGACGTGATCGACGGTATCTCCGTTCTCGAATCGACGGACGAGTCGACCGGCATCACCAAGCGCCAGGTTATCGACTGGCGCTCGACGCCGCGCGGCACGGACTTGAAGCCCGCGATCGTCATCAAGGACAAGAACGGCAGCATCGCGAAGCTTGCTCGCGGTGGCGAAGCCCGCTTCATGCTCTCGGTCGACGCGATCCTCTCGGTCGAACCGGGACAGAAGGTCAGCCAGGGTGACGTTCTTGCCCGTTCGCCGCTCGAAAGCGCCAAGACCAAGGACATCACCGGTGGTCTGCCGCGCGTTGCCGAGCTGTTCGAGGCTCGTCGTCCGAAGGATCACGCCATCATCGCGGAGATCGATGGTACGGTTCGCTTCGGTCGCGATTACAAGAACAAGCGTCGCGTCATGATCGAGCCGGCGGAAGACGGTGTCGAGCCGGTCGAGTACCTGATTCCGAAGGGCAAGCCCTTCCATCTTCAGGACGGCGACTACATCGAAAAGGGCGACTACATCCTCGACGGCAACCCGGCGCCGCATGACATCCTGGCGATCAAGGGCGTGGAAGCGCTGGCTTCCTATCTCGTCAACGAGATCCAGGAAGTCTACCGTCTGCAGGGCGTTGTCATCAACGACAAGCACATCGAGGTCATCGTCCGGCAGATGCTGCAGAAGGTGGAGATCACCGACGCCGGTGACTCGACCTACATCGTCGGAGACAATGTCGACCGCATCGAGCTGGAGGATGTCAACGACGCGCTGATCGCCGAAGGCAAGAAGCCCGCCTATGGCGAGCCGGTCCTGCTCGGCATCACCAAGGCATCGCTGCAGACGCCGTCCTTCATCTCGGCCGCGTCGTTCCAGGAGACCACGAAGGTCCTGACCGAGGCTGCAGTCGCCGGCAAGACGGACAGCCTGCAGGGGTTGAAGGAAAACGTCATCGTCGGTCGTCTCATCCCGGCCGGTACTGGTGGCACGATGACGCAGATCCGCCGTATCGCCACAGCGCGCGACGAGCTGATCCTCGAAGAGCGTCGCAAGGGCACCGGAGCGGAAGCAGCCACGCCGATGCTCGCCGACATGGCGGACGATCACGCCGCTGCGGAATAAGAAAAGGGAAGGGTGCCTGACACGTGGCACCCTCTCGATCAAATGAAGAAGCCGCCCGGATCTCTCCGGGCGGCTTCTCTCTTTTTGCTTTGGACTTTTCTGTTTGGCGGAGCGGCCGTCAGCTGAAACGGATGATCGCGACTTCCCCTTCGAGAGCGCCCTGATAGGCCGAAGCGTGCGGCTCCTCGTCCGGGATGCCGGTCAAGGTTCCGATCTGGTCGAGATCGGCTTCGAGAAAGCCCTCCTCGGCAAGTGCGTTCAGCGCCTCCCGCACGGCGGTATCGTCGTCCGGCGCCCGGAGCATTACGTGAATGTCGACGCCCTCTTTGTCTCCGTCAGCTTCATAGGCCTTGCCGATGATGATGAAGACCAGCGGTTCGTCTGGTGCGTTGTCGTTATCCGGTGTGACGGGCATGGAACATCCTCTTCAGGCAATAATAACGGAGGATCGCGATGATTCTAGGGTCGAAGGACCGAAATCGCTGACGCGATCGTTTCTCATGAATTGAGACGCGGGATGCGGGGAAACCGGACACACTTTGCCTCATCCTGCTCTACTGCATATTTCGCGAAAGCGGAACCCGCTTGAGGAAAGCTGCGGCGATCGACGCGAGAGAAGGGGGGAAGCTTTGCACGAGCCTGAGTCGCGACCGTGGAAAAACGGCAGAAAGAGGTTGCTGATTCCTTAAACGGCGACGATGATGGCGCAAAGGAAAGGGCCGCTGGTTGCGTTTGAAGCGCCGGTTGCGCCGCAAAGCCTTGTTTTCCGGGCATATCAGAGCTGCAAAGCCGAGAATATTTCCTAATTGCCCTTGACGGATCGCGCCGAAATCAGTACACCCCGCCGCATCAGAGCCCATGTGAGGCTGGCTGGTTCGGAACGGCGCGTTCTGGAGTTCGCCTCAAACAAGGTTCAAAACGCACGCTGACGACACAATGCTGCACGCAAGACGCACGAGATAGTGCGTCCTCTGCTTTTGTTGGGGCCATCTGCGAAAAGGCGGATCGGCCCTCGTTTTGCGCATTTCACAGGCGTTCGATACCGCCGGCGACGGCAAACGATCCGCCCGCAAGGGTAACGAGATAAGTTTTTGTAAGGGATGGTTAGATGCCTACCGTAAACCAGCTGATCCGCAAGCCGCGTCAGGCGCAGGTAAAGCGCAACAAGGTTCCTGCCCTGCAGGAAAACCCGCAGAAGCGCGGCGTTTGCACCCGCGTCTACACGACGACCCCGAAGAAGCCGAACTCGGCTCTCCGTAAGGTCGCCAAGATCCGCCTGACGAACGGCTTCGAAGTGATCGGCTACATTCCGGGTGAAGGTCACAACCTTCAGGAGCACTCCGTGGTCATGATCCGCGGCGGCCGCGTGAAGGACCTTCCGGGTGTTCGTTACCACATCATCCGCGGCGTTCTCGATACGCAGGGTGTGAAGAACCGCAAGCAGCGCCGCTCCAAGTACGGCGCGAAGCGTCCGAAATAACATCGCAACCGGCGCCATTTCGCTGGTCAGAAGATTTAAAGTTGAGAGACGAAAAGTATGTCCCGACGCCATAGAGCAGAAAAGCGTGAGATCAACCCGGATCCGAAGTTCGGTGATCTGGTTGTCACGAAGTTTATGAACGCAATCATGCTGGACGGTAAGAAGTCCGTCGCAGAAAGCATCGTCTATGGTGCCTTCGAAGCGGTCCAGTCGAAGCTGAAGCAGGAACCGATTGCCGTGTTCCATTCCGCCCTCGACAACATTGCTCCGCATGTCGAAGTGCGTTCGCGCCGCGTCGGTGGTGCTACCTATCAGGTTCCGGTCGATGTCCGTCCGGAGCGTCGCCAGGCCCTCGCCATCCGTTGGCTGATTGCGGCCGCACGCAAGCGCAACGAAACGACCATGGTTGATCGCCTGTGCGGCGAACTCATGGACGCAGCAAACAACCGTGGCAGCGCCGTGAAGAAGCGCGAAGACACGCACAAGATGGCCGATGCCAACCGTGCGTTCTCGCACTACCGCTGGTAACGGCAACACGTCTCGAAAGGCAGTCACCCATGGCTCGCGAATATAAAATCGAAGATTACCGAAATTTCGGTATCATGGCGCATATCGACGCCGGCAAGACGACGACGACCGAGCGCATCCTCTATTACACCGGCAAGTCCCATAAGATCGGCGAAGTTCACGACGGCGCCGCAACGATGGACTGGATGGAGCAGGAGCAGGAGCGCGGCATCACGATCACGTCTGCAGCCACCACGACCTTCTGGAAGGGCCGTGACGGCAAGATGCGCCGCTTCAACATCATCGACACCCCCGGCCACGTGGACTTCACCATCGAAGTCGAGCGTTCGCTGCGCGTGCTCGACGGTGCCATCGCGCTTCTCGATGCCAACGCCGGCGTTGAGCCGCAGACGGAGACCGTCTGGCGTCAGGCCGAGAAGTATCATGTTCCGCGCATGATCTTCTGCAACAAGATGGACAAGACCGGCGCTGACTTCTACCGCTCCGTCGAGATGATCAAGAGCCGCCTTGGTGCAATCCCGGTTGTCATGCAACTGCCGATCGGCGCCGAAAGCGAGTTCAAGGGCGTCGTCGACCTGATCGAGATGAACGCCCTCGTCTGGCGCGACGAGTCGCTCGGCGCCCAGTGGGATGTCGTCGAAATCCCGGCCGACCTGAAGGAAAAGGCTGAAGAATACCGCGAGAAGCTGATCGAGACGGTTGTCGAGATCGACGAAGCGGCAATGGAAGCCTATCTCGAAGGCACCTATCCGGACAACGACAAGATCCGTGAACTGGTTCGTCGCGGCACGATCGACGTGAAGTTCCACCCGATGTTCTGCGGCACCGCCTTCAAGAACAAGGGCGTTCAGCCGCTGCTCGACGCCGTCGTCGACTACCTGCCGTCGCCGGTCGATATTCCGGCGATCAAGGGCATCGACGTCAAGACCGACGGCGAAATCACCCGTAATGCTGACGACAACGAGCCGCTCTCGATGCTGGCGTTCAAGATCATGAACGACCCCTTCGTCGGTTCGCTGACCTTCGCCCGCATCTATTCCGGCAAGCTCGAAAAGGGCACGTCGGTGATGAACACGGTCAAGGAAAAGCGCGAGCGCGTCGGCCGCATGCTGCAAATGCACTCGAACTCCCGCGAAGACATCGAAGAAGCCTTTGCCGGCGACATCGTTGCTCTCGCTGGCCTCAAGGAAACCACGACGGGCGATACGCTCTGCGATCCGCTGAAGCCGGTTATCCTTGAGCGCATGGAATTCCCCGAGCCGGTCATCCAGATCGCCATCGAGCCGAAGACCAAGGGCGACCAGGAAAAGATGGGCCTCGCGCTCAATCGCCTGGCGGCAGAAGACCCGTCGTTCCGCGTCAAGACCGACGAGGAATCGGGCCAGACGATCATTGCCGGCATGGGCGAGCTTCACCTCGACATCATCGTCGACCGTATGCGCCGCGAGTTCAAGGTGGAAGCATCCGTGGGCGCTCCGCAGGTCGCTTACCGCGAGACCATCACGCGTCAGCACGAAGAAGACTATACGCACAAGAAGCAGTCCGGTGGTACCGGTCAGTTCGCGCGCGTCAAGATCGTCTTCGAGCCTAACCCGGAAGGCGAGGACTTCGTCTTCGAATCCAAGATCGTCGGCGGTGCGGTTCCGAAGGAATACATCCCGGGCGTTCAGAAGGGTATCGAGAGCGTTCTGTCTTCGGGTCCGCTGGCCGGCTTCCCGATGCTGGGCGTCAAGGCCACTCTCATCGACGGTGCGTTCCACGATGTCGACTCGTCGGTTCTGGCATTCGAAATCGCTTCGCGCGCTTGCTTCCGTGAAGCGGCCAAGAAGGCCGGCGCTCAACTCCTCGAGCCGATCATGAAGGTCGAGGTCGTGACGCCGGAAGATTATGTCGGCGACGTGATCGGCGACCTGAACTCTCGCCGTGGCCAAATCCAGGGTCAGGAATCGCGCGGCGTCGCCGTGGTGATCAACGCGCACGTGCCGCTCGCGAACATGTTCAAGTACGTGGACAACCTGCGCTCCATGTCGCAGGGCCGCGCTCAGTACACGATGCTGTTCGATCACTACGCGCCGGTTCCGTCGAACGTCGCGCAGGAAATCCAGGCGAAATATTCCGGTCAGAAGTGACCGGAATAGCCTCGCGCTGAAACAGAATGAAAAGATTTCCCCTCTAAGGGACAGGAAACGGAGAGCCGAAAATGGCAAAGAGCAAATTCGAGC
>NZ_LUAV01000007.1 GCF_002078505.1 Ensifer aridi
AAGCCTTTGTTGATCTCCTCGAGCGCCAAGGTGTGGGTGATCATCGGATCGATCGCGATCTTGCCCTGCATGTACCAGTCGACGATCTTCGGCACGTCGGTGCGGCCGCGGGCGCCGCCGAAGGCGGTGCCCATCCAGCTGCGGCCGGTGACGAGCTGGAACGGCCGCGTCGATATCTCCTGGCCGGCGCCGGCAACGCCGATGATCACCGACTTGCCCCAGCCGCGATGCGAGGCCTCGAGCGCCTGGCGCATCACCTTGACATTGCCGGTGCAGTCGAAGGTGTAGTCGGCGCCGCCGATCTGGTCGGCGCCGCGCTTGGTCAGGTTGACGAGATAGGGCACGATGTCGTCGCCGACCTCGGTCGGGTTGACGAAGTGGGTCATGCCGAACCTTTCGCCCCAGGGCTTCTTGTCGTTGTTGATGTCGACGCCGATGATCATGTCGGCGCCGGCGAGCCGTAGCCCCTGGATGACGTTCAAACCGATGCCGCCGAGACCGAAGACGATCGCCGTCGAGCCCATCTCGACTCGTGCGGTGTTGATGACGGCGCCGATGCCGGTGGTGACGCCGCAGCCGATGTAGCAGATCTTGTCGAAGGGGGCGTCGGGATTGACCTTGGCGACGGCGATCTCCGGCAGCACGGTGAAGTTGGCAAAGGTCGAGCAGCCCATATAGTGATGGATCTTGTCGCCGTTAATCGAGAAGCGCGAGGTGCCGTCCGGCATCAGCCCCTGGCCTTGGGTGGCGCGGATGGCGGTGCAGAGATTGGTCTTGCGGCTGAGGCACGAGGGGCAGGCGCGGCATTCCGGCGTATAGAGCGGAATGACGTGGTCGCCCTTCTTGACGCTGGTGACGCCGGGGCCGACATCGACGACGATGCCGGCGCCCTCATGGCCGAGGATTGCCGGAAACAGCCCCTCCGGATCGGCGCCCGACAGGGTGAAGTCGTCGGTGTGGCAGATGCCGGTCGCCTTGACCTCGACCAGCACCTCGCCGGCCTTCGGCCCCTCGAGCTGTACCGTCATGATTTCCAGCGGCTTGCCGGCCTGAACGGCCACGGCGGCGCGTACGTCCATTTCCCTTCTCCCTCGAAAATTGCAAGATGTTTGGCGGTGGCAATGGCAATCGTCAATACAACGGCACGCGGCGCCCGTAAGCAGGAAATGCGCAATCTAGCGAAAATTCCGGTCGAGCCGGTCGAGTTCCGCCTCGAGTGCGGCGATCGCTTCTCCGGTTTGCCGATGCAGCTTCTTGACGAGCGCGAGCTGCTCGTGAAGGTCATTGCTCGACGTAGCGGGATCGCCATCCGGGGAGCGGCCGATGCCGGCGATCAGCCAGGCCGGCGTCACGCCGAGGACGGCAGCGAGCATGAAGAGCCGGTTGGTGCGGGGCTCGGCGCGATCGCGCTCCCAGGCGGAAATGGTCTCGGTGCGAACGCCCAGCCTGTCCGCGAGCTCCTTCGTCGAAAGCTTTGCCGCGTCCCGCGCCCGCCAGATGCGGCCGCCCAGCGTATCGCCATCTCCTGTTTGGCGCAGGCGCGCGATCACGGTTTCGGTGGATAAGCGCATGGCTTTCTCCCTTTACCTGACATCTTCGCGGGCCCCGAGCGCTGCCGGAAAGCACCCGCCGCCGAGGCGCGAAGGTGAGCTGAGCTTATAGGTATTCCTGCGCGGGCGGAGCACTCCGAAGCGTCAAAAACACGGCCAAATGCGGCTCGGTGCCGTCCGATCCAAGAGCAACTTTGAGCGGTGGGCGGCGCTTGAAACCGCGATGAAACACGATAGGGTCGAACCTGAACGCTTTGCGAGGACATCGGAAAAATCTGCCCGTGAACGGATATACACAAACGGCCGCCGCGCCGCCCAATGCGGTTATGCAGGGCGTGGCCATCATGCTCTTCGCCATGCTCATCCTCCCGGGCATGGATGCCATTGCGAAATACATGGCGGTCTACGAAGGCATGTCGCCCGGCCAGGTGACCTTCTATCGCTTCTTCTTCCAACTCGTGTCGACCGTTCCGCTGCTGCTCACCGCTGGCGGCCTGCAGGCCGTCTACCCGAAGCGGCTTTGGCCCAATCTGCTTCGCGGCGTGCTGCTCGCCGGAGCTGCCCTGTTCTTCTTCATCTCCGTGAAATACATGCCGCTCGCCGACGTGTTCGCGATCTACTTCGTCGAGCCCTTCATCCTGACATGCATGTCGGCGCTCATTCTGCGCGAAAGGGTCGGCTGGCGCCGATGGACCGCGATCGCGATCGGTTTCGCCGGCGCCATGATCGTCATTCAGCCGAGCTTCGCCCTTTTCGGATGGACGTCGCTCCTGCCGGTCGCCTGCGCTTTTCTCTTCGCCTGCTATCTCTTTCTCAATCGAGCGGTCGGAAGCGCTGATTCGCCGCTCGCCATGCAGACGGTCGCCGGCGTCGGCGGTACGCTGTTCATGGCTGCAGTGATCGCCGCGGGCGACAGCATGGGAGCGGTAGATTTCGAGCCGGCGCTACCGCAGTCGACATTGGGCTGGACGCTTGTCATCGCACTCGGCGCGATCTCCGGCTATGGCCATTTGCTGGTCGTCAAGGCCTTCCGCCTGGCGCCGCTGTCGCTCTTGGCGCCGTTCCATTATTTCGAGATCGTGTCGGCGACGGTGCTCGGTTATCTGGTTTTCGAGGATTTCCCGTCGCCTTCCAAATGGCTCGGCATTGCCGTCATCGTCGGCTCCGGATTGTTCATCATCTGGCGCGAGCGGCAGTTGCAGAAACGGTAAGGTAAGTCCTGAGCGCCGCCGCGCAGGCTCAGACTTCATCCGCCCTACTGCATGTTTCCTTATATCCGAGCCGATTTGAGGAAAAAACATGCAGCAATTCAAAGTGCTACAGCGACCTTTGTGCGTCTGGAAAGACGCACGGCGCTGTAGTGGGGCCGAAGACCGATTCGAACGCCTGCCGTAGCCGGATATCGACGTCTGCCATCATCACCGGAAGGCCGAGGTCGACAAGGCTGGTGACGCCGTAGCCGCGGATGCCGCAGGGTACGATGCCGCCGAAATGATCGAGATCCGGATCGACGTTCAGCGCGAAGCCATGGAAGCTCACCCATTTGCGTAAGCGGATGCCGATGGCGGCGATCTTGTCTTCGGCCATCGAGCCATCCACAAGGGGCGGCTTTTCCGGGCGGCGTACCCAGACACCGACGCGGTCCTCGCGGCGCTCGCCCTTGACGTTCATCGAATCGAGCGTCGCAATTATCACGTCTTCGAGAGCGGCGACGAAGCCGCGAACGTCCTGCTGCCGGCGTTTCAGATCAAGCATGACGTAGACGACCCGCTGTCCCGGACCATGATAGGTGTATTCGCCGCCCCGACCGGTCGCGAAGACCGGGAAGCGGTCCGGGGTGACGAGGTCGGTGGCATTGGCGCTCGTGCCCGCGGTATAAAGGGGAGGGTGCTCGACCAACCAGACCAGCTCGTCCGCGGCGCCGGCGGCGATAGCCGCGGCTTCCCGCTCCATCGTTTCGACGGCCTGGGGATAGTCTACGAGGGAAGGAGCGATGCGCCAACGCACCGGGGGCGAACCCGGCGGGGCAAACATGTCGCGGCTGAGATCTTCACGCTGCATGGGAGCCTGCATTGTTGATTTTTCTGGCCTGTACATGGGGCTGACTGCGCCAAGAGTCCAGGGTTTCCAGCGCTTTGCGGAGGTGACACCGAAATAGTTTCATTTCACGTCAAATTTCTGTCGTGATGGCCTTGTGCACCCCAAATGCTTTTGCTACATGCAGCCCCGCCGACGCAATCGGCACCTACCACGATGCGGTCGTGGCGGAATTGGTAGACGCGCAGCGTTGAGGTCGCTGTGGGGCAACCCGTGGAAGTTCGAGTCTTCTCGACCGCACCATTCAGAGAACGAATAGCCCCGTAACCGGCTGGTTCTACGGGGTTTTTGTTTTTCCTCTTGCCATCGAGCTCTCTCTGAGCTGAAATACGAGCCAAGCCCTATCCCGCCGAGGGGCTGTCGCCGGACTCTGATGCCTGGGTCGCGGCCGCGTTTTCCGCATCGTCCCATTTCGGCTTCCCTTCCGAGGGTCGCGGGGGCGCGTATTCACGAACCCACCGACGTACACGATATTGTTGATGGCTAAATTCGCGGAATCGTAAAAAAAAAGTCGGCGAAACAGCGGGGATTAGTTATGATTCCCTTGTCATGACGGATTCGCGAGAAGCGTCGTCATGATGGGGTGACAGAGCGACGTGTCTTGCGGAGTGCGCCTGAAAAACGTCTTTGAGGCGCCCATCGATCGGTCCCGAATTGATGTGCGGATGTCGTCGTGAGCTGCTGCTTCGGCATCCGTTTCAGTGCCCGGTTATAAAGGAACTTTGAAGGCAGGAAACCGTTCACCTGAAGCAATCGCCGATTGGCAGCGATCCCGGTTCAACCAAGCGGCTTGCCGCGGGAGAGCACGATGCAAAGGAGTGAATCTGACGTCTTCGACCTATTCTCGGAGATCTATACGAGTGCAGCGCAAGAGGAGATAAGCCTACAGGAATATCTCCTTGCATGTCGCGATGACAAAAGCATGTACGCCACCGCTCAGGAACGAATGGTGGACGCCATCGGAGAACCGGTTCTCATCGATACCAGCGCGGACGAGCGTCTTGGCCGGATCTTCGCAAACCGAACCATTAAAATCTATCCTGCCTTTTCCGACTTCTTCGGTATGGAAGATACGATCGAGCGGATCGTCGGTTACTTCCGCTATGCTGCCCAGGGCCTCGAAGAACGCAAGCAGATTCTCTACCTGCTGGGCCCCGTAGGTGGCGGCAAGTCGTCGCTCGCCGAGCGACTGAAGAAATTGATGGAGCAGCGGCCGATCTATACGCTCATGGTCGACGGCAAGGTCAGCCCCATCTTCGAATCTCCCCTTGGCCTCTTCCATCCCGAGCGCATGGCCGATCTTCTCGAAGACAAATACGGCATCGCCCGGCGGAGGCTGACGGGCCTGATCTCGCCCTGGGCCGCAAAGCGGCTTGATGAGGTCGGCGGCGACATATCGAAATTCAGCGTCGTCAAGCTGATGCCGTCCCGTCTGCGCCAAATCGGCATTGCCAAGACCGAGCCGGGTGACGAGAACAACCAGGATGTCTCCTCGCTGGTCGGCAAGGTGGATATCCGCCAGCTCGAAAACTACAGCCAGGCCGATCCGGATGCCTATTCCTACAGCGGCGGCTTGAACCGCACGTCACAGGGTCTGCTCGAGTTCGTCGAGATGTTCAAGGCGCCGATCAAGGTCCTGCACCCGCTCCTGACGGCGACCCAGGAAGGCAGCTACAACGGAACGGAAAACTTTGGTGCTTTCCCCTACCAGGGCACCATTCTTGCACACTCCAACGAATCGGAATGGCTGCAGTTCAAGAACAACCGCAACAACGAGGCGTTTCTCGACCGCATTCTGGTGGTCAAGGTTCCCTATTGCCTGCGGGTGACGGAAGAGAAGCAGATTTACGAAAAGCTTCTGCGTGAAAGTGAACTGCTCAACAATCCTTGCGCCCCGGAGGTGCTGGAAATCCTGAGCCGCTTCACCGTCTCGACCCGTCTCGTTCCGCATGAGAACTCGTCGCTTTACACGAAGATGCGTGTCTATGACGGCGAGAACCTCAAGGACGTCGACCCGAAGGCACGCTCGGTCCAGGAATATCGTGATGCCGCAGGCGTCGACGAGGGCATGACCGGCGTCAGCACCCGCTTCGCCTTCAAGGTCCTGTCCGAGACGTTCAACTACGACACCAAGGAGGTTGCAGCCGACCCGGTACACCTCATGTATATTCTGGAGCAGGCCATCAAGCGCGAGCAGTTCCCGAAGGAGACCGAAGCGGGCTATCTCGACTTCATCAAATCGGAACTCGCCACCCGCTATGCGGAATTCATCGGTCATGAGATCCAGAAAGCCTATCTGGAATCCTACAGCGAATATGGCCAGAACCTATTCGACCGCTACATCGCCTATGCGGATGCCTGGCTCGAGGACCAGGATTTCAAGGATCCGGATACGGGTCAGATCCTCAACCGCAAGATTCTCGACAGCGAACTGTCGCAGATCGAGAAACCGGCCGGGATCGCCAATCCAAAGGATTTCCGCAACGAGGTCGTCAAGTTCACCTTGCGCGCCCGCGCCAAGAATCATGGGCGCAATCCGTCCTGGACGAGCTACGAAAAGCTTCGGGAAGTGATCGAGAAGCGCATGTTCGGCCAGGTCGAGGACCTGCTGCCGGTCATCAGTTTCGGCTCAAAGAAGGACAGCGCCACCGAGAAACAGCACGCCGAGTTCGTCCAGCGCATGAAGGAGCGTGGATACACCGAACGGCAGGTGCGCCGTCTCGTCGACTGGTACATGCGCGTGAACAAGGCGGGTTAACGGTCCGAAAGGCAGGGGGCAGCCAATGCCGAATTTCATCGACCGCCGCCTTAACCCGAAGGACAAGAGTCTCGGCAACAGGCAGCGCTTCCTGAAGCGGGCGCGGGAGGAGCTGAAGCGAGCCATTAAAGAGAGGGTAAAATCGGGCAAGATAACGGACGTCGATGCAGAGCAGAATGTCTCCATGCCCGCCCGCGGCGTCAACGAACCATCATTCCAGCCCGACAACAACACCGGTGAAAGGCGGCATGTGCTGCCGGGCAATCGCGAATTTGCGGCCGGCGACCGTATCCCCAAGAAAGCCTCGGGCGGCGGTGCTGCAAGCGCCGGCGCCGGAACCGGCCAGAGTGAGGACGACTTCCAGTTCGTTCTCTCTCGCGAGGAGGTGCTCGATCTTTTCTTCGAGGATCTTGAACTTCCAGACATGGTGAAGCTCAACTTGAAGGAGTCCGTCGCGTTCAAGCGGCGCCGTGCCGGCTTTTCCGCAAGCGGCTCGCCCACGAACATCAATGTCGGGCGCACCATGCGCAACAGCTACGGCCGCCGTATCGCATTGCATCGGCCGGCGCGTCGGGAAGTGGAAGCGCTCGCAGACGAGATCGCCAAGCTGGAGAAGGAGGCCAACGGTACCGCGAAGCACAGGAAGCGCATCGAAGAATTGCGCCAGACGTTGGAAAAGCTCGAACGCCGCCGCCGGCGCATTCCCTATGTCGATCCGGTGGACATTCGCTTCAATCGCTTCGAACCGCAGCCGCTACCGAATGCAAGCGCCGTAATGTTCTGCCTGATGGACGTTTCCGCTTCGATGGGCGAGCGGGAGAAGGACCTCGCCAAACGTTTCTTCGTATTGCTGCACCTTTTTCTCAAGCGGCGCTACGAGCGGATCGACATCGTCTTCATCCGGCACACGGACGAGGCGGGCGAGGTCGACGAGAATACCTTCTTCTACAGCAAGCAGAGCGGCGGCACGGTCGTTTCCACCGCGCTCGAGGAGATGCTTCGCGTCATCCAGGAGCGCTATCCGGCCCACGAATGGAACATCTACGCGGCTCAGGCCTCCGACGGGGAGAACATTTCCGGCGACTCCGAGCGCTGCGCCTCGCTCCTTCATGACGAGTTGATGCGGCTTTGCCAGTATTATGCCTATGTCGAGATCATCGACGAGCGCGAAACGGAGATCTTCGGCACGACCGATAACGGGACTTCGCTCTGGCGGGCCTATCGCACCGTCGATGGCGAATGGCCGAATTTCCAGATGACCCGGATCGCAAAGCCGGCGGACATCTATCCGGTTTTCCGAAAACTCTTCGGCAAGCAGCCGAGTGTGCAATTGCGCAAGTGAAAGGCGAACCGGATGACGAAGGGCGCGGCCTCCAACCTCTTGTTTCAGAGTTCCGATTGGAACTTCGAGACGCTGGCGCGCACCTACGACGCCATCGAGACGATCGCGCTCGACGAGCTCGGACTGGACGTATACCCCAACCAGCTCGAGATCATCTCCTCCGAACAAATGCTCGACGCCTATTCCTCGGTCGGCATGCCGCTGATGTACCAGCATTGGTCCTTCGGCAAGCGCTTCGTTTTCGAGGACCATCTCTACCGCAAGGGCCGGCGCGGTCTCGCCTATGAGCTGGTGATCAACTCCAATCCTTGCATCACCTATCTGATGGAGGAAAACACCATGGCCATGCAGGCCCTGGTCACCGCGCATGCGGCCTTCGGCCATAATCATTTCTTCAAGAACAACTACCTGTTCCAGCAGTGGACCGATGCCAGCGCGATCCTGAGCTATCTGGAGTTCGCCAAGAAATACATCATCAAGTGTGAGGAGCGCTACGGCACCTCGGCCGTCGAGGAGATCCTCGATTCCGCTCACGCGCTCATGGACCAGGGCGTCTTTCGATACAGGCGGCCTCCGCGGCTATCCTCCGAGAAGGAACGCGAGCGGATGCGCGAAAGGCTCGAATACGAGGAGCAAACCTACAGCGACCTGTGGAGGACGCTTCCCCCGACGACCGCAGGCGTCGATCCGAGTGAGGTCGAGCGCGACGTGTCGGAGCGAAAAAAGGCGTTGAACCTGCCCGAGGAGAACCTTCTCTATTTCCTGGAGAAGACGAGTCTGATCCTCGAGCCTTGGCAGCGGGAGATCCTGCGTATCGTCCGGGTGGTTGCCCAATATTTCTACCCGCAGCGGCAGACGAAGGTGATGAACGAGGGATGCGCCACCTTCGTCCACTACACCATCATGAACAGGCTCTTCGACCAGGGAAAGATCAACGAAGGCGCCATGCTGGAGATGCTCCAGAGCCACACCAACGTCGTCTTCCAGCCCGCCTTCGACGATCCCCGTTTCCCGGGCCTCAATCCTTACGCGCTGGGATTCGCCATGATGCAGGATATCGAGCGCATCTGCGTCGATCCGACGGCGGAGGATCGCGACTGGTTCCCCGAAATTGCCGGCAGCGGCAAATGGCGCGATACGCTGCTTGACGCCTGGGCGAACCATCGCGACGAGTCTTTCATCCTGCAGTATCTAAGTCCGGCGCTGATCCGCAAATTCCGGCTGTTCCTGCTGACGGACGAGGCGGACGAGAATTACTGCGAGGTCGCCTCGATCCACAACGAGCGCGGCTACGAGGCCATACGTGCAGCTCTTGCCCGCAGCTACGATATCGGCGCCAACCAGCCCGACATCCAGGTCATGGATGTCGACCTTTTGGGCGACCGTCACCTGCGGCTGCAGCACAACGTCAAGAACGGCGTATTCCTTGAGGAAAACAGCCGCGACGCCACCCTCCGCCATGTTCGCCATCTCTGGGGCTACGAGGTGAGCCTCGTCGGCATCGATATGGAAAGCGGCGACACGCTCTATGAATGCTCAACGGAAGAGCTTTCCGACTAGGCTGAATAACTGCGTGTCGCCCGACCATCTACGGCGCTTGGGGCAACCGCATGCGCAAAAACAAAAAAGCGCGTCGCATGAATTCGATTGAACGCGACGCGCTTTAGCTAGTTTAGCGCGTGGCCGGCCGCACGCTCTTGCGCATAACGCGGCGCGATCACTTCTCCTTACCGTTCGGCGAAACCTGTTGCGACGGTCCGCCGGTTCCGGTTTGCGCGGTCGGATCGCGGTCGACAGGCGCCTGTACAGGCGGCGTGGACTGCTCTTGATTAATGCTGCCCGTCTGCTCTGTCGAGGGTTGCACCTGTTCCGTCTCCGCCGTCGGGTCGATATCAGTGCTCTCGCCCCAGATTTCGACCGCGCCCCAAACAGCGAACGCTAGCAGGAGTCCGCCGAGCAGCACGGCTAGCACGCCCGTTCCGTGACGGCCTTGCTTTGCCTCCTCGGCAGAAAACTCTTCCCGTTCCGCGTCGTGTGTCGCAGATGCCGGATCGCCACGTTCATCGAGATATTTGGCCATTGCATCGTCTCCCGTGAAGTCTCATTGGAGAACGAGAACGGCATCGCAATGTTCCGGGATCGGGTGACTGGAGGCTCGATCGTTTCGCGATCAATTGCCCATGCTATCTACGAAGCTGCGGCGGATGAGCTTGTAGGTATGGTCGGGCTGAACCTCGTAGGTCTCGTAGACAATTCTGCCTTCATGCCGGAATCGATTTGGTATCTTCGTGCCCGGAGCGGCGATTGTTTTGCGCGAGGGGCCCGTCTCGCCGTAGGTGAGGCTGCCGGGAAGTGGTTCGAGATCGGGGGTGGCGGTGCATCCCGCCAGAGCGACGGCGCAGAGGAGAGTAAGGCCCAAATATTTCATCGTATGTCCTTCAATTGAGTCGCTCGAGATGCTTTTATCATGTTCGGCAAGGCGTCCGCCTCACGCTGACCTGCTCGCCATCGGGCGTGCTGGGCCCGGGGCGAGGCGAACCTATTCGATGGTGAACACTGACGCAACCATTGCGCGTCTCACCTGCAGCGTCGTAAGTTTTCTCAGACGCACCAAGGCCGCGGTAGCACTTTGAACCGCTGCATGTTTTCGTCGTAAAATCGGTTGCGATTAAGGAAGCATGCAGTGGCACCGGGCGTTACGACTTTTTGAAGCGTTTCTCGGCGCGTTCGCGCTTCAGCCTCGACAGCCGCCGTGTCCAGAAGATGCCGTCGAGCTGGTCGAGCTCGTGCTGCAGGCAGACCGCCATCAGCCCGTCGGCCTCTTCTTCTGCCGGCTCGCCCGAAAGCGTCTGGCAACGCACGCGCACGCTCGCCGGCCGCTCCACCTCTTCGGAGATGCCGGGCATCGATACGCTACCCTCGCTATGGCGTGCGGTTTCGCTCGACCGCCAGACGATTTCCGGATTGATGAAGGTGCGCGGCCCGGTCTTCTGGTCTAGCTCGATCACCGTTACCCGTCGCAGCACGCCAATATGCGGGGCAGTGATGCCGATCCCCGGAGCTGCCCGCATCGTATCGAGGAGATCCTCGGCGAGCTGGCGAAGATCCTCTTCGAAGCGACTGACTGTTTCTGCGGCAATGCCGAGCAACGGATCGGGAAACCGGATGATCGGTCGGATAGCCATACGACGTCCTCTGCGTGCGTAGTCGTTCACTGCCCCTGCGGGGTGCCGGCGAGCCATACTCGTTTCACTTTTTTCATATGCATTTGCAACAGCTTGGATAAAACCGCCGCCGACCTCATGTCGATGCCGCCTCGGCTGTGGACCTGGGCGGAGCTTTGCGCTAGCAGGGCACAGGACCGTTTCCGGCGCAGGTTCGGGCGGTCAAACCGGCATGTCAAAGCGCTTCCGATCCTGGAGTAACGGGGCGGGCGGCGGTGTTCTTTAAGGGGCGCGTCCATGAGCAATACCGGCGACGATGACCGCGGTTCCGATGAAATCGCCGTCTACGACGGTTCGGACATTTATGCCGACGACGGCTCCGTGCGTTCCGATTTCCTGATGCATGTCGGTGCCGCGATCGCGGATCGCGACACGATCTATCTGCGCCAGCACGTCGCCGGCCTTCATTCCTCAGAACTCGGCGACCTTCTCGAAGCGATCCAGCCGGAGCAGCGCCTGGCGCTGGTTTCCCTTCTCGGAAAGGAGTTCGATCTCGCGGCTCTGACCGAAGTCGACGAGGCCATTCGTCTTGATATCGTCGAGCATTTGCCGAATGAGCAGATCGCCGAGGCGATCGGCGAGATGGATTCCGACGACGCCGTCTACATTCTCGAGGACCTCGACCAGGAGGATCAGGAGGAGATCCTCGCCAAGCTGCCCTTTACCGAGCGCGTTCGCCTGCGCCGGTCGCTCGACTATCCGGAGAGCACGGCCGGACGGCGCATGCAGACCGAGTTTGTCGCCGTGCCGCCATTCTGGACTGTCGGCCAGACGATCGACTACATGCGCGAGGACGAGGATCTTCCCGACAGCTTCACCCAGATTTTCGTGATCGACCCAACCTTCAGGCTGCTCGGCGCGGTCGATCTCGATCGTGTGCTACGCACCAAACGTTCCGTCAAGATCGACGCAATCATGCGCGATACCAGCCACGCGATCCCGGCCGAGATGGACCAGGAAGAAGCCGCGCAGCTCTTCGAGCAATACGATCTCCTGTCCGCTGCCGTCGTCGACGAGAACGGCCGGCTGGTCGGCGTGCTGACGATCGACGACGTGGTCGACGTGATCCAGGAAGAGGCCGAGGAGGACCTTCTGCGCTTGAGCGGCGTCGGTGACGAGGAACTGTCGGACTCGGTTGCCGAGGCCTCGCGCTCTCGCGTGCCCTGGCTTTTCGTCAACTCGATGACGGCTTGCATCTCCGCCTCCGTCATTGGACTCTTCGACGCCACGATCCAGCAGATCGTCGCGCTTGCGATCCTGATGCCGATCGTCGCGGGCATGGGCGGCAATGCTGGCTCGCAGACCATGACGGTTACGGTGCGGGCGCTTGCCACCCGCGGCCTCGATATTCACAACGCGCCGAGGATCATCCGGCGCGAGGCGGGCGTCGGCCTTCTGAACGGCATGATCTTCGGCACGTTCATTGGTCTTGTCGCAGGTCTGTGGTTCCAGGACCCCAATATCGGCGGTATCATCGCCGCCGCCATGCTGATCAACATGATGGCGGCCGCTCTTGCCGGAATTCTGATTCCGCTGCTTTTGGAAAAATCGGGCGCCGACCCGGCCGTCTCCTCCGCCGTATTCGTTACGGCCGTGACCGACGTAACCGGATTCTTCAGCTTTCTCGGTATCGCGACGTGGTGGTTCCACGTCACCTGACGCGCCTGTTTGACTTTTACGTCAAAGTCAATAATAGTAGCGCCGCGTGAGTTGATGGAATGGCGGCGTGAATAAGTACTATAGCATTACGGAGCTGACCCGGGAATTCGGCATCTCGACCCGGACGCTGCGCTTTTACGAGGATGAGGGGCTCATCCATCCGGAGCGTCGCGGTCGCACGCGTCTGTTTCGACCGGCCGACCGGCGCCTGATCAAGGAAATCCTGCGCGGCCGGCGCATCGGCTTCACGATTGCCGAAATCCGCGAGATCATCCAGGTTTACAAGGATCCTCCCGGGGAGATCGGTCAATTGCAACTTCTGATGAAGCGCGTCGAGGAGAAGCGCGAGGACTTGCGGCAGAAGCGTAAGGACATCGAGGATACGCTCGCCGAGCTCGACCATGTCGAGGAGGCATGCCTCACGCGGCTGGCAGAGATTGGCGTCGGGACATAGCAAGCCCCGGTTCGCCTTGCATCCATTTGTTTCAAGAGGCGGCCGCGAGCCGCCTTTTTTTACTGTATGATCTCCTTAAATCGAAATCGATTTAAGGACAAATTATTGCAGCAATTCACAGTGCTACAGCGACCGTTACGCGTCTGATTGGACGCGCGGCACTGTAGTGTCGGCGTTTTTAGATCCACCGGGCGGTATGGCGGCAATAACGCTCGAACTCGAAACCGAAGCGTGACAACAGGTGCCGCTCTTCCTTGCGAATGGCAAACAGGGTCGTCAATGCAACGGCGCCGATCGCCGCTATAAAAAACCATGGGTTCACGGTCACCAGGCCGAGGCCGATCATCAGCAGCGTATAGCCGAGATAGATCGGGTTGCGGGTGAAGCGAAACGGCCCGCAGGTGACGAGACATGTGGCACACCGGTGCGGCAGGACCGCGGTGCGGCGGTCGAGCAGGCTCTTGACGGCCCATAGGTCCAGGGAAATCGCCAGAACGATGAGGGCGGCCCCGATCAGCCAGGGGAACCAGCCATGCCCCTTAGCGACAGGGATCGGAACAAGCCGGGCCAAAGCCAGCGCAATGAGAACCGCTGCGCCATAGATGAAAGGCGGCCACGGAAAATTCAGCGGCTTGGCACGCTAGGCATTCATGTCCCTAGTCCCCTGATTGCGCATCCATTGTGCACTGACTGGCGATTCGGGCAATGCGCCCATCCGTGTTCACGTCGATCTTGCCCGTATTCAAATCGTCGAACAGGTTCTGCTCCTTCAGCCTGTCGAGGGTACAACCGCAAAAGCGACCGCAGGAGATGCCAGAATTTGCGCTGTTGCAGGCTCGCTCGCAATTCATCCGATAGGCCTGCGCCGGGTCGGGGACGGGGGCGGGAGAAATAAGCGAGAAAAGATAAACGAGCCCGATGAGCAGCGGCTGGTGGGCGAGGTATATCACCAGACTGTGGCGTCCACCGAAGGCGAGCGGCGTCAGCCACAAGTTTCTCGTGCTGCCTCGGGTTTGGTCGGTCCCGAGCCTTGCCACGAAAAACGGATGAAACAGCTTTGCCACGCCCAGACCGGCAAGAAACGGTGCTAGCCAGGGCAGGAGCGGCACGTAGTCGTTCGAGCGCGGGACGGTTTCGGATAGCCCGACCCACCAGAGCGCCGGCGTGTCGAAGATCGGCGAGCGCAAATAGAAGGGAGCGGCGAAGGCGGCCGCGGCGGCAAGAAAGGAAACGGCGGCGGGGAGCCTGAGGAACAGGAGACCGACAAGACTTGCCGCGGCGATGGCGTGGAGAATGCCGAAAAAGATGAAGGAATCGGGGAAGGCGAACCACGTCGCGATGCTGATCAAGGCCGCGGCGCCGGCGATCTTGCCGAAACGGAGGGCGAATGCGCGGGGGCGGAATTTAGGAAGCTGGCCGAGCACCAGGCTGTAGCCGGCCAGGAACAGGAAGCTGCCCGCGATCAGGCGCGCAAACAGCCGCCAGCCGCCCGTTCCCGCGGTGCCGGCCGCAACATAGCCGAACAATTCGAGATCCCAGACAAAATGGTAGATCGCCATCGCGACGAGCGCCGAGCCACGCAACGCGTCGAGGAGGGCGATGCGGCCGGGTCGGGTGACGCCCGACTGCGGCATCTGCGTCTCGTAGGTGGTCGTGGTGCTGTGGTCGGACATGGGCATTGCCGTTCTGTTGTTGGGGCGAGGCCACACGAATGTGGTAGGTCCGATCGCCGCGATCCATCAGGCATTTTCGATCAATGCGGTTCGCGCTTCCGAATAAAATTGCCGGCGCGTCAGGACGAAGATGACGAAGGCCGTAAGGACGACGAAGATGTAGGGGCTGATAAACCAGCCGAGATAACCGATCGACAGGAACATCGCCCTCAAGCCCGCATTGAAATGCTTGGCCGCCAGCGTATTCATGCGGATCGCGCGTTCCGCCGCCCGTTCGGCCGCCTGCCGATCACGGTTCATATCCGCCATCATCGGTATGCCACCCATCAGGATCGAACAATAGTTGAAGAGTCTATAGGACCAGCCGAACTTAAAGAAGGAGTAGCCGAAGAGGCAGGTGAGCCCACCGACCTTCAATTCGAATCCCGTCCGCCCACTTCGGAATATCTGCGGCAGATCGTTGAAGATCATCTGCACCTGATCGGTCGCGCCGAGCAACGCGAAGCATCCGCCAAGCGCGAAAATGGTCGTCGAGGCGAAAAAGGCGGTACCCGCCTGAAGTCCGGCGATGATCTGCGTGTCGATCATCTTCAGATCGCGATTGAGCGAGTTGCGGATCCACCGCGCCCTGTGCTCGTTCATCAGCCGGTTCAAACTGACGCGCTTGAAATTGCGTCGTCCGTCCGAAGCCCAGGTGAAGCCCGCCCACAGCAGAACGAAGATGGCCAGCGCTATGTAGTCTTCGAAAGTCATGGCGCGTGTTTTGGCACGGCCGTATGAAAATGCAAAGGTCGCCACGGGGACGCGCGGGCGGATTTCGACACGATTTCGCCACATTTCAATATTGCGCGTTAACCCATTCTTCGCTATGCACTGCCCCCATGCCTCAATGCTTGCCGAGCTTCGGCTATTCGGAGACATCATGGACAATACAGTAGAGAAGTCGTGCTGGGGCGTGACCTTTCGCGCCGTGGCGGGTTTCGCAGGCTTTCTCGTTCTCGCCTATCTTTTCGGCGGCTTCTGAAAAAATAAACCGACTGTCAGCGGCGAACCGGTCATGCGACCGCTTCGCCGCTTTCTTGTTTTTGTCTGTGACCGAAGGGCCACGGAGGCATTTCGCGTGCCGTCCATGTCGCACCGACAGAATCCAATGTCGGTCGGTCGCCTGACGCATCGGCATAGGATCGCTTAGGGTTCCATCCTATATAAGAGGCGACCGGCACCCGTTTTTGAAAGAGGAACGGCGTGGTTCGGTTCATAATCGACATGGCGTTCAGCCGCAGGGGCGGCGGCGCTCTGTCAGGCTCTGGGCAGGCAATTTATGTTTCTTTCCGTCTTCGACGTCTTCAAGATCGGTATCGGTCCATCGAGCTCGCACACTATGGGGCCGATGTCGGCCGCCAACAGGTTTCTCGATCTCATCCTGTCGGACGACTGGCCGCGGCCGTCCCATGCGGCCGTTAGCGCCATCCAGGTAAGCCTGCACGGGTCGCTGGCGCATACGGGTATCGGCCACGGCACGGGCAGGGCGGTGATTCTCGGCCTGATGGGCGAACGCCCTGACCTCGTCGACCCGGACCGGATGGATGCGATCATCGAGGAGGTGGAGCGCACGGGCCGCGTCACGCCTCCCGGCCATCCGGCCTATGCATTCCAGCCAAAAACCGATCTCATCTTTGACAAGAAGGTGCCACTGCCGGGCCACGCCAACGGCATGTCCTTTTCGGCCTTCGATCGCGACGGTCGGCTGCTTCTCAAGCGGATCTACTATTCGATCGGCGGCGGTTTCGTCGTAACCGATACGGAACTGGAGGCGATGCGGGCTCAGAAGAACAAGCCTGCCGGCGTCAAGGTGCCCTATCCCTTTGCGACGGCGCAGCAGATGCTCGACATGGCCGCCCGCTCGGGGCTGACGATTGCCCAGATGAAGCGGGCTAACGAGGAATGCGCCATGTCGAGGGAGGAGCTCGACGCGGGGCTCGATCGCATCTGGGCGGCGATGAATGCCTGCATCGACCGCGGTCTCAGCCAGGACGGGATCATGCCGGGCGGCCTGAAGGTCCGCCGGCGCGCCCGCGCGATCCATGACAAGCTGCAGGAGGAATGGCGCTCCAACAAGACCAATCCGTTGCTCGCGAACGATTGGCTGAGCGTCTACGCCATGGCCGTCAATGAAGAGAACGCCGCCGGCGGCAGGGTGGTTACATCGCCGACCAACGGCGCGGCGGGAGTCGTGCCGGCGACCATCCGCTACTATTTGCATTTCCACGACGATGCCGATCAGGAAGGTATTCGCGATTACCTGCTGACCGCCGCCGCCGTCGGCGGTATCATCAAACACAACGCCTCGATCTCGGGAGCGGAGGTCGGCTGTCAGGGTGAGGTCGGTTCGGCTTCGGCGATGGCAGCCGCAGGTCTCGCCGCCGTGATGGGCGGTACGCCCGAACAGATCGAGAATGCCGCGGAGATTGCGCTCGAGCATCATCTCGGCATGACCTGCGATCCGGTCGCGGGTCTGGTCCAGGTGCCCTGCATCGAACGCAATGCCCTTGGCGCCGTGAAGGCGGTCACGGCGGCGTCGCTCGCGCTCAAAGGCGACGGCAAGCATTTCGTCCCGCTCGATGCCTGCATCGAGACGATGCGGCAGACGGGCGTGGACATGAACGAGAAGTACAAGGAAACATCCACCGGCGGGCTCGCCGTCAACGTCGTCGAGTGCTGACACATGTCGTCCGGCGCTGTGGACGAAGCCGCGCAACCCGCTTGACCGCGACCGGCGGACGGGTGTTGAAGGTTCGCCATGGCTTTGCATCTCATAAAGCTCTGCGTCGGTGCCGAATCCGTCGAGGACTTGCGCGAATGGGTGTCGCGCAAGTCCTTAGCGGCGATTGCGGCCGGACAGCAGCCCCATTCCTTCCATACGACGCGGATGGTTCCGAAGCGCGCGGAAGAGCTTCTGGCGAGTGGGTCGCTCTACTGGGTGATCAAGGGATATGTGCAGGCGCGCCAGCCGCTGATCGGCATCGAGACCTTCACCGATGGCGAGGGCATCGGCCGCTGCAATCTCATCCTTGGGCCGGAAGTGGTGGAGACCGAACTGCAGCCACGCAGGGCCTTCCAGGGATGGCGGTACTTGGAGGACAAGGAAGCGCCGCGCGATCTCGCGTCGCTTTCCGGCGATGGCGGGGAGATGCCCCTCGAATTGCGGCGTGAACTCGCCGAACTCGGTCTCCTGTAGTCGCAGCCATATCGTCCGTCAGAGCTGCTCAGCCGCGTTCCGCTCAATGCTTGCACATGGCTGGTATGGCGCGTACCGCCTGAAACACGGCTCCGTGATCAGTGCAGTCTCATTCTCAACGGACGGCGACCAGGTGCCGTGACATGCAGGTGGATTTCCGCCCGGGGCTGGGTCGAACGCCAAGCGCGTGCGCCATGTGTGAGAAGCATGCCCACGAGGTCCCGCGTCTTTGCTTTCGACCGGTTGAGGCCGATATCGGCGATACGCATCGCCGCCTCGTGCAACGGATGCAGTCGGATGCGGGAGGGCTTCGCTTGCTTTCCCGGCATTGCGGTGATGCCGGGAACGTTCTCGTTCACTGCCATGACAGACCTCGTTACGCTATACAAATCCGAGGAGGACGGCCGGAGAAACGCACCCGCCCGTCAAAATGTCGTGCCGCTCACTGCTGGCTCGCCCAGCAGGAGAAGCCTTTCTTTTTCAGGACCTTGCATGCGTTGACCGCCTTGTCCTGATCGCCGAAGCCGCCGAAGCGCGCGCGGTAGACCTGGGCGCCGCCATTGCTGAAGGCGACCGTAAACGGCTTCGCGTTTCGCAGTGCTTTGCCACCCTTTTCCTGGGCATTGCCAAGCAGCGTCATTGCCTGTGCCTCGTTATCCGTCGCGCCGATCTGGATGACCCAGCCCTGGGGCTGCACGTTCGCTTCGGAGCGGGCTTCTGCCTTGGCGGGCGCTGTCTCGGCCGTGGCGACGGAGTTGGTGATCTGCGTGTCGACCTCGGCGGTCGGCGCCGGCTGCCCCGCAAGCTTGGCGCTCTGTGCATCGAGCGTGTTCGGTGCGACCTTGGCGGAAAGCACGGGATTGTCGGACGCGGGCTTGGTCGCCGCATAGGCCATTGCGATGCCGCCGGCATTGCCGCTGTCGTAGCGCACGCTCGGGACAGGGCCGGTATTCGGCAGGTCCATTGCTGCCGATGCGACCGCAACCGGCGCCTCGGCAGGCTGCGCCTCGGCTTCCGCGACCGCCGGCACGGGCTCTGCGGGAGCCTGAGCGATCAGGTTGCCGCCACCCCGGCGCGAGGCGGCCGGCATATACTTGGCAACCAGCTTGCGCATCTGGGCATCGCGGGCGCCGCCCGACGTGCCGCCCATGACGACCGCAACGATGCTGCGACCGTCGAGTTGAGCGGAGGTCACCAGGTTGAATCCGGAAGCGCGGGTATAGCCGGTCTTGATGCCATCGACACCGCGGACATTGCCGAGAAGGCGATTGTGGTTGCCGATGCTCTGCTTGCCGAAACGGAAGCTGCGCGTGGAGAAGTAATCGTAATATTGCGGGAAATGCTGCCGCAGGGCGATACCGAGGCGAGCCTGGTCACGGGCCGTCGTCCGCTGTTCGGTATTAGGCAGACCATGGGCGTTGCGATAGGTCGTGCGCGTCATGCCGAGCGCCCGAGCCTTGTTGGTCATCATCCGGGCGAACCGTTGTTCCGAACCGCCGAGCAATTCGCCGAGCGCCGTAGCGGCGTCGTTGGCCGAACGCGTGACCAGCGCGAGGACCGCCTGCTCCACGGTGATCGATTTGCCCGCTCGTACGCCGAGTTTCGACGGCGGCTCGGACGACGCCTTCTTCGAGAAGGGCACCTGCGTGGTCTTGCTGATACGCCCCGCCTCCAGTGCCTCGAAGGTCAGATACAGCGTCATCATCTTGGTCAGCGAGGCCGGATAGCGCAACTCGTCCGCATCCTCGCCGTAAAGCACCTTGCCCGTCTTCGCATCGACGACGATGCCCGCATATCTGGGATTGGCAAGGGCGGGCGCCGAAAGGGCGAGCGCGACGATGGCGCTCGCAAGGACAACCCGTCCTACAACTTTTGAAAAGACGCCAAGTGGGCGCTTCACGAGATCAGAAAAAACGGATTGAGACACTACGCTGCTCTTCATTCTCATGTCGGGGGTGCCGTCCGGACGCATTCTCCGGGAACGACCGTTCCCGAGACATTATCGGGATAGCGTTACCAATCGGTTTATGATGAATGATTGGTTTCTGGGGCTGGTCGATTTGTTCGGAAAAGGCACCGGCCGGCGATCTCCGCCGGCCTATTGCCTGCATCACGACTCTTGGACAAAATCACGGCACCGAGCGCTCGCGAATGAATGTTTCTACGGAATCATCGATTTCGCGCCATTGCGGCAGCAACTTGCTCGAGAATCTATAGAGAACCGTGAGGTCCTTACCTATGTGGACGTCACGTTGGCAGTCGGCACTGGTCGAGCTCGCGGGGCTTTCGGGCAGGAGGCAGCGCAAGACATAGGGCGGGCGCCCGTCTCTCTCGGCCGTGAAAAAGACCTCGCCCGCATAGCTGGACTTCGGCTTGGCATCGTATCTGGTGAGCCCCGCGGGACCGGCTTGCGGCCTGTCTTCCAGGACGTGACGGTAGACGGGGACAAACCGCCCGGACATGTCGCGCGACATCGTGCTCTGGGTGATCTGCAGGAAGATCAGGTTTTCCGGGCGGTTTAGATCGTTGAATATGAGCCGTGTCTCGTCGCTGTAGCCCTCAAGTGCGGGCCAGGTCAGGTAAAGGTCGAGGCGCTCGACGATGTTCGTGGCGCGCTGGCTTTCGAAGCGAATGACGTTGGCGGGAAGACGCAGATGATCCTGGCCGATCAAGATGTCGTAGGTCTGGCGGCTCGCGGTATGCCCGGCAAGGGCGAGGTATTCGCCGAGCCGGCGCCCGGAAAAAGAGAGCAAGATCGTCAGCGCAACGAGCAGCAAGGCGAGCGCGGCGATCTTGTATAGGGCGCGGGGCGAGAGCAGCGGTATGAGGTCCGGTTCCGGGCTAGATGGCGTGGTCATGAGTGCGCCGTCCGCTGCGCTGGCTGATTTGATATGGCGCCCTTGTCCGCTTGGAAGCCCTGCTCTGTGAGCGGAGGTCCGGCGGAAATTGCTTTCCTCGACGCTCGTTGAAGATGGTTAAATTTCGATGAAGCGAGGTCGCTCGAAGACTGTGCGGATCGTCAAAAAGAAAGGCCGGTTCCAGGGACAAGGGAACCGGCCGGGGCTTGGGTCTGGGACGGGGACAGGGGACTGACCTAAGCCCGTTTAGGATCGCGTCGGCAATTGCGGCTTTTTGCCGAGCAGTTGGTGACCGGGTCGTTACTTGCTGCTGACGCTGCCGACGGCAACGGCGCGGCCGTCCTGCAGCTTTACCCAGCGGCCGGCATTCTCAGAGGACTGCCGCTTCAGGTAAGTATATTCGGTGTCGGACCACAGCAGCACTTTGCTGCGCATGTTGTCGAGGATGAAGTCGCCGCGATCGGTGCGCACAGTTAGCACCGCGTGGCCGTCGCCATTCGGCTGCAGGACGACGGTGATCAGAAGATCGGCGGGGGAAAAGCCGCTTTCGATCAGTTTGCGGCGTTTCAAGAGCACATAATCCTCGCAGTCGCCGACGGTATCGGGATAGGACCACTCTTCCTCGACGCCATGGATTTCTATGTCGGTCATAGGCGTGACGGCCTGGTTTACCTCGTAATTGACTTCGAGGATCTTCTGCCAGCCATCGCGGGTCAGCACAGCGGGGCCGTGGTCGGGGCCAACGAACCGGCATTCGGATTGATAGCTCTTACAGAACTCATAGTGCCCAATCGGCGGATTGGTCGCGCCGCCGACCGTCATGTTCGCCGGCGATGCGACGGCGGGACCGGTCAGGATGCCGGTGATGAGGGCCGCGGCGGCGATCGCCTTGATGATAATTCTGCGCATGTCTGTCTCCCCGTTATGGTTCGACAATGGCACAGAGATTTTTACTTGCGGCGAAGATGCGAGGTAAAAACAAGTACAAATTCGAATAGCATAAGAATAAACTTCGATTTGTATTTGAATAAAATTTGATTCAAATTTTAGCGAATTCCGTGAGGCATGAGCACGATGCTGGTTCGTTTGGTGAAGGGCAGTTCAGATAACTTATTGAAATGAGCGCGCAAAATTTTTCAGTTAGCATCGCATGCATATGGGTGCGGCGGCCGCGGCATTGCGGCGGCGAGGAAATTCGCAACTCTTAATGGAGTAAAACGGCGCCGACCAGAGCGGGATATACCGTAACGCTCAGTTTACCAGAAAGTATTTCTGTTTGGTATGGGCGGACTAGCCAGTCGGCTTTGCAGACCGAGACGATTGCGCGGCGAGGCGAAGCACCCTTCACTGTTCAGGAGGAATCCCGCCTTAAGGAACGATGAGCTATTTTCGCGACGCAGAAGAGACGCGGTAAGCCGGCCGTGCGCTCAGAGGAATTCAGTCAGCGCTTCGCGTGACTGGACGCTAGAGAACTCGATGGCGACGCCTTCCTGGAAATGGCGCACGATCCTGCCCTTCATGTTGCCGAGCCTGACGGGGGTGCCGATGGCCGGTCGTATGTCGACGTCGATGGCGGCTCCCGAGAGCGAGAGGTCGATGATCCGGCAAGAATATTTCTCGCCGGTGTCGATCGTCAGTTCCGTCAATATCTTGCGCGGCGCAAGCCGGTCATGACGCCGGTCCTCCGGCAGGCCGAGCTCGTGCTTGTTGGCGATCCATGTAAGCTGAGCCGCGAGTTTCTCGCGTTTGCGTTCAGTCGCGTTGAGCTGGATCACGAACGCATCGTCCGCAAGCCGTGACACCGTGCCTTCGAGGCGCCCCACGTGATCGATATAGGCGATGACGCGCTCCCCGGCGCGTGGCCGCGCGGCCGAGGCAAAGAGCACGTCTCCCGGCGACATATCGAGAACGGTGCACTCATATTCGTCGCGATTGGCAAGCATCAGCCGTCCCGAGAGATTGACGGAAACGCGTTGGAAGGCGCTTTCCTGGTGCGGTTTCGGGCCGCCGTTTTGCGCATGCTGAGACGAGAACATGATCACTCTGCGATTGACGTATCTTGGCACGCGAAAGCATAAGTCGCGCCGGTTAATAGAAGGTTGGCCGCACAACCGGGGCGAAGCGCGTCTTAAAGCGCGTCGCATTCAATCGAATTCATGCAACGCCGCCTTAGGTCCTTGCTTTGTGCATGGCGCTGTCCAATACCGCTGCACACTTTTGGACGACATGCACTAGTCTCGTCTGCCGCCTGTAAGGATGCGCAATCTAGGCGGCTTGCGGGCTGCGCCTTCGCGATCGGTGACGGCTGTCACACCCGAAAGGGCGGAGGACCCGTCGGCTGCGTGTTCGTCGCGGTCGAGTTTCCGGATGCCGCAGGCGACGAGATGGGTAAGCGGTATCATGTGCAGCCATATCGGTCGGCCGAGCGGAGCCAGTGCGCCGAGCAGGCGGTCGCCTTTTCCGTCCGGCGAGGCGAGGGGGGTGAGCAGCAGCTCCAATTCCAACCGCTCCCCGCTCTCCGTCGTGCCGAGGGCGGAGAGAAGCGCCGGCGCGCGTTGTGTCATCACGTCATCGGCGATCCGGTCGGCCTCGCCCGCTTCCTCGGCGACCCAAAGGGCCGAAAATGACCGTTCGCGCAATTCCTGTCCGAAAAGGGCGCAAACGTTGGTGCCCGCAAGGCGAAAGCGGATGGCGCCGTCCGCCTGCCGTTGCAGAATGAAGAGGTCCGGCAGGAGGAAACGGATGTCCGCCGGCTGGATCTCGTCGCGACGCGGAAGGTCGCGATTGCCGCGAATTGCATTCCAATATTGAAACAGCTCGCTGGTGGTCCTGCTGCGCATCGTATCCATTCGTCCTCTGGGTGCGGAACGCTTGTCTGTCCCGAATTGGGACGGACGAGCGCCCTTCGAGCGATCTCGAAGAGGGAGGAGCGATTTTCGTGCCAAGCGGAAATTAAGGTTAATAACTGGTTTCGATTGCGTTTGATGTCCGGCGCTGCCATTCGGTCGGTATCACTTCACGAAGGCTTGCCTTCAGCACATCGACTGGAGCGCCGGTAGATTGGCGCGACGCGGCCGTTCAGTTTTCGCTGGACGGCCTTTTTTTGTTTGCTTATCCCTTGGCGCGCTGCCGCGGGCGGTTCGCTGTCGGGTCGGCCTACAGCGGCGAACGTCAGGTGCGAAGGTCGCTGTGACACTTTCGAAGTGCCACATGACTCCTGAAATCGGTTCCGATTTGAGAGTCATGCAGAGCGCGACTGCAGCGACCGGTGAGACGAGGGCAGCCATGGAACGGAATGAGGCGGCAACATCAGAGCAAGCGGACGCCGAGGATGCGGTCGGCCGCACTCGGGAACCCGCGTTCAACCTACCGCCGGCACTGACCGCTATTCTCTTCTTCCTCGTTGCGATCCATGCGCTCAGAACCTATGCGCTGTCGGCCGAGGTTGACCAGGAACTGATCCTCAATTTCGCCTTCCTGCCGGCACGCTACACGATACCGTTCAGCGAACAGGGGCTCGCCTGGCTCTGGACGCCGGTCACCTATTCCTTTCTCCACGGCAGTTGGGAACATCTCATCTTCAACATCTTCTGGATGGTCGCGTTCGGCGCCCCGGTCGTGCGGCGGATCGGCGTAGCACGCTTGGCATTGTTCTGGTGCCTGTCAGCGGCGGCCGCCGTCGGGCTGCACGTCCTATTCCATTGGGGCGAGATGATCGTGGTGGTTGGCGCCTCCGGCGTCGTTTCCGGCTTCATGGGCGCTGCGGCGCGTTTCGTGTTTTCCCCGAGCGGCCGTATCAGCCGCCAATTCGCCCACCTCAATCGACGACTTTCGTTCAGCGAAACACTCGCCAACCGCTCCGTGCTCGTCTTCACCGCAGTCTGGTTCCTCACCAATTTCCTGGTGGCGTTCGGCGTGTTCTCCATTGGAGGGGCGGGAAGCATAGCCTGGGAGGCGCACATCGGCGGCTTCCTGTTCGGCTTCTTCCTGTTCGGGATTTTCGACCCGCGGCGGTGAAGCGGGATAGAGAATTGTTAAAGGCGCTTGGAAGCGCCCGGCAGTCATCCCGAGCCGAGCTCCCCCTCCGCGGGGCGACGGCGGCGACGAAGCCCTTGGCCGCTCGGCCTATGCAGTCAGGACATCCTCGATGTGGATCGGCAGCGCTCGCACACGCCTGCCCGTCGCATGGAATACCGCGTTTGCGATCGCCGGGGCGGTTCCCACCAGTGCAATCTCGCCCAGCCCCTTCACACCGAGCGGATTCACATGCGGATCGACTTCGTCGACGAAGAACGCCTCGAGCTTCGGAATATCGAGGTTCACCGGCATGAGGTAGTCAGCCATATGGGCGTTGACTGGCCTGCCGTCGCGCGGATCGAGGACGGTGCGCTCCATCAACGCCATGCCGATGCCTCCAATCATGCCGCCAGTGCATTGGCTTCTGGCAAGCAGCGGATTGACCACGCGCCCTATGCCGTAGGCTCCCACGATGCGACGCACCCGGATCGTTCCGACGTCGGGGTCGATGGCGACTTCGGCGAAAACCGCCCCGAAGGAATGCATCGAGTAGCGTTCCGCCACTTCCGAAGCGCGCTCCGCAGATCTCTCGGCCTCGACCGGCACGCCGGTCCTGGCGACGATGTCCTGATAGGACAAACCCGTCGCGGCCTCTCCGCGGCGGCGCAAACGGCCCTCGCTCCACTCAAGATCGTTCACCGACGCTCCAAAGACCGGCAGGTTAGCGTCGGCCACCGCTCGGCGGGCGGCTTGCGCCTGCGCCTCGACACAGGCAGCCCGAATTGCCGATCCCACCGACGCCATCGTCCAGGAACCGCCATGCGACGGTGTCTGCGGATAATCCGACCTGCCGAGCCTGAACCGGACCTGCTCCGGTGGCAATCCGAGGAATTCCGCCGCGACTTGAGTCATGGACGTATAGGTTCCCGGCCCCATGTCGCTTGCGGCCGCCTCGACCTCGGCTATGCCGTCTGCCAGGAGCCGTACTCTGGCGCTCGCAGGTGCATGGAATGCCGGATAGGTGGCGGTCGCTGCTCCCATCCCGATCAGAAGACGTCCGTCGCGCATTGAGCGTGGTTCGGGAGTTCTCCGCGCCCAGCCGAAGCGTTCGGAACCGAGCTCGTAACATTGCATCAGCGAGCGACTGGAGAACGGCTTGTTTTCGGCTTCGTCCATCTGTGGTTCGTTCCGGCGCCGCAGCTCGATCGGATCGATCCCGAGCTTGTAGGACAGCTCATCCATCGCGCTCTCGAGCGCAAATATGCCGCTTGCCTCACCCGGGCCACGCATGTGATTGGGCGTGCCGGTGTCGAGTTGCGTCAGGCGATACTGGGTGCGCACGTTGGGGCAAGAATATAGGTAGTCGGTGACGTTGGTCAGCGCCTCCATGAATTGCTCATAGCGGCTCGTCTCTCCCATGCCTTCGTGGATTATTCCGGTCAGTCTCCCTTCCGGCGTAGCGCCAAGCGCAACCCTCTGACGCGTGCGCGGCCGGTGGCCGGTGGTGAAGAACATCTGCTTGCGGGTGAGCACGAGTTTCACGGGTCGGCCGACATGGCGTGCTGCAAGCGCCGCCAGCGTGACATGCGGCCAAGTCCTGAGGCTTGTCCCGAAGGCGCCGCCGATAAACGGGCAGATGACCTCCACATTCTCGGCGGGCAGGCCAAATATCGCTGCGATCTCGGCTTGCTCGTTCACGAGATATTGGCTCTTGCTCCAGAGGGTCAGCCGGTCACCGTTCCAGGCCGCGACGGTTGCGTGCGGCTCCATCGGATTATGGTTTTCTCGGGCCATATCATAGGTCTCGTCGACCCTGACGGCCGCCCGCGCGACGGCGGTGTCGGCGTCGCCGCGTGATCGGTCGGCCAATGCTCTCGTGCGGTTGGCCGCCTCGGGAACAATTTTCTCCGCCCTCTGATCTGTCGGATCGACAAGCGGCTGCCGGCTCTCATAGGTGATGCGCAATGCAGCGGCAGCGCGCTCGGCATGGTCGAGGGTGTCGGCGACAACGAGGGCAACGGGCTGGCCGTAGAAGCGTACATTGTCGTCCTGCAGGACATGCAGACGCTCGCCCACTGCCGGGTCTATGCCGGCCTTATGCGGTAGATAGGGAAGCTTCTGCGCATTCCGGTGCGTCAGCACGGCGACAACACCGGGCGCCCGCTCGACCTCAGCGGCGGCGACGTCTGTCACTCGGCCAAGTCCGACGGTAGCGCTGACGATTACGGCGTAGAGCTGGCCCGGTTGGTTGAAATCGGCGGCGTAGCGAGCCGCCCCCGTGACTTTGGCGCGACCATCGACGCGGGTCATCGGCCTTCCGATCAAGCTCACGCTCATGCGACTTCTCCCGCCATTTCAAGCGCGCGGACGATTGTCCGCGGCAAGAGTTCGACCTTGAATTGATTGTGGTGCAGCGGCCGGGCTCCTTGCGTGGCGAGCTGCGCAGCTTCCTCGAATGCCTGCCGCTCTGGTCTTTTTCCCGCCAGCGCGGCCTCGCAATTGCGCAAGCGCCAAGGCCGTGTGCCGACCCCGCCTACCGCGAGGCGAGCCTGACGGATTACGCCGCCCTCGATCGAAAGGGCAACGGCAGCCGAAACCAGCGCGAATTCGTAGGAGGCGCGATCACGAACCTTCAGATAACGCGCACGGTGACTGTGAGGCCCGCCGGCTACGCGTATTTCCATGATGAGCTCGCCCGGTAGTAACGTGTGTTCGAGATGTGGCGTGTCGCCCGGCAGCCGGAAGAGTTCTTCGACCGGGAAGCTGCGCTCGCCCTTCGAGCCCCGGACCCGCATCGTTGCGTAGAGTGCCACCAGCGCGACCGCGACGTCGGAAGGGTGCGTTGCGACGCAGTGATCGCTCGTGCCAAGGATAGCGTGGCCGGCATTCAACCCTTCGATCGCGGCACAGCCGGAACCCGGTGTACGCTTGTTGCAGCCCGCATCGAGCATGCGGAAATAAGGACATCGCACCCGCTGCAGCAGGTTTCCGCCCATCGAGGCCATATTCCGCAATTGCGGCGACGCGCCCTCGATCAGGCTTTCCGCGATCAGTGGTTGCAGGCGCTGGACATTTGGGTCGGCGGCGACCTCCGCCATGCGCGCGAGCGCGCCGATGACCAGATCCTCTCCTTCCACACGGATGCCGCCCAAAGGAAGCTTGTTGATGTCGACGAGCCGTTCCGGTCCTTCGACCTCCTCGCGCATCAGGTCGACGAGCGTGGTGCCGCCGGCGATGTAGCGGGCGCCAGAAGCGGCCGCCGCGATTGCGTCTTCGGTGCTTTGGGGCTTCTCCAAAACGAAGGGGAACATGGCTCAGGTCCTCCCGGCCGCGTCTGCGACGGCTGCGACGATGCCTGGATAGGCGCCGCAGCGACAGATGTTGCCGCTCATCCAGAACTGGATCTCTTCCGGCGAGCCTGCGTGGCCTTCGGCAATGCAGCCCAGTCCGGACATGATCTGGCCGGGCGTGCAGAATCCGCACTGCAAGCCCTCGTGCTCAACGAACGCTTCCTGGAGAGGATGGAGCACGCCGTCCTTTTCCAGCCCCTCGATGGTTTCGATCTGAGCCCCGTCGTGCATGGATGCCAATGTCAAACAAGAGACGATACGTCTGCCATCGACAAGTACCGTGCATGCGCCACAGGCACCCTGGTTGCAGCCTTTCTTCGTGCCGGTGAGATTGAGCGTCTCGCGCAGGACGTCCAGGATCGATTGGCGCGGATCGACGCTCAGCGTCTGAGCGCGACCGTTCACGGTCATCGTCAATGTCACGGTGTTCGTGTCGAGGGCAGGGGCGCTCGTTGCGGTCGCAGACAGCGGCGGCAAGGCAGCCAGAGCCACTGCCCCGGCCGTTGCCTGAAGTGTCTCCCGGCGCGACATGATGGGACCTGGTGGATGCGATTCTGACGGGTTCTCGGTCATGAGGAACATCCTCTTTAGGCTCGCGGCGATCGCCCGAAGATTACGAGGTATGCCGCTGCGTGACTGTCGCGATCTTTCGGAATTGCTTGGATGTTGCGGGGAGCGATAGCGACGACGCAGGTCCGCCAGCAGTCGGCGAACTTGCGTCGCATCAAGGCGCTGCTAATGGGAATATGCTGAAAGAGAGTGAATTTCAGAGACGGCGGCGGAACTCGCTCGGTGTGAGGCCCACCACCTTGCGGAAGCTCGCGGAGAAAGCGGATTGCGCCTCGTATCCGACGATCAGCGCGATATCGACGATGCGCAGCGTTCGGTCTTTGAGGAGCGTCTTGGCATGCGCGATGCGCTGGCGCGTCAGCCATCCATAAGGCGTATGACCGGTAGCCATGCGGAAAGCCGTGCAGAAATGGAAGCGACTTAAATTGACGAGATCCGCGAGCTCCTGGAGCCTGATATCCTCTGCAACATTCTCACGTATGTAGGTGGTGACACGCTTGACCTGCCAGGCCGACAGGCCGCGCCGCGGTCCGGGCGAGATCGGAATAGAAGTTGCGGCATGAGCTCTGAGGAGTTGGAGGCACAAAAGATCGAGCAGTTGCTCTATATACAAATGCGACATCACGTCCCCGCTGCTGATCTCGTCATTAATCATGGTCATGATCGTGAACAGCTTTGGGTCGCTGAAATGCACGCGGTGGAGCAGCTCGGGCTCGCGGCCATTCCCCACCTGATCCGCACAGGCCAGAAGTCGGCCGTGGCCCAAGAAGACGTTCGAGACCTCGACGGAGCCGTCTGCCCGCCAAAAGCCCTCATGCCCTCTCGGCGCAAACGTTATCATTCCCGACCTTGCAGGAGCAGAAAGCGTCTGCTGGCCGATTGTCACCGATGCGTTGCCGGCAGCGACGTATGTCGCGGAGATGATATGGTCCTTCAGGGGCGGCAAATTGTATTCGAACGGTCGGTTCCGCCATCGGCCGACAAGTCGGGTGTCGCCAGCAAATGCCTCCGGAATCACGGGCGGCGACAGGCCCCGCTGCAAACGGCGAATATGAATCGTCGTGTCCGCAAGCGCATTTCGGCCCATTGGGGACTTCTCTCGTCGATATGCAGGAAACCCGTACCTGACGCTAGCACTTCTCGCAGCGTTAGAAAATGTTCTTCGCACAACCGGCGTGTTGTCTCGTCGACTGCCTTGCACTGACCTTCGCTCGCGAACGAGGCGTGCGTGCCACACTAACGCAGCCGGGAAAGGGCGCTTGCAGGCTACAGCGCCGTGCGTCTTATCAGACGCGCAAAGGTCCGCTGGCGATAATGCATTGTTTCAACCGCGGAATCATCGTGATGCTGGATTTCCCCGAAGAGCCTGACGCGTGCCGGGAGGAGGGTTGATTTCCCGAAGTCGCTGGAGCACCATTCACCACGGCCGCCGAACAAATGTTCGTGAAGCGGCCGCGGAAAAGGCCGGAGGCCGGTGAGGCTTTGTGCTGGAGGAGTGCAAGAGCCGTTTCGGTGCCGGAATGGGTATGGGTTCCTGCGGCCGTCTCGCAATGTCGTCGCGACCTTTCTGCGCCTTCAGGAAGTGCGGCAACTGATCACCGCTAGTACCTCTTCCCCCCGGCCCGGTGTTGTCGCAACGGGAGATGTGCGCATGTCAGTGAAAGCGATTCTCAACGAAAAAGGCCGCAACGTCGTCACCGTGACGCCGCAGGTGACGGTTCAACAGGCGGCGACTTTTCTGCATGACAATCATATTGGAGCCGTTGTTGTCGTCGACGCGGACGACCAGATCGTGGGCATTCTGACGGAGCGCGATGTCGTCGCTTCGATCGCCAAATACGGTGCCTCCTGTCTCGATAAGCCGGTCTCGACCGTCATGTGGCAGAATGTCTATTGCTGCCGTGAGGAGATGACCGTGAACACCTTGATGGAGATGATGAGCAAATTGCGTGCGCGTCACCTACCCGTTGAGAGCGAAGGCCGTTTGGCCGGGATCGTGTCGATCGGGGACGTGGTCAAGTACCATATCCGCGCCATCGAGAACGAGACCGAGCAGATCAAGGCCTACATCGCCGGATAGCCGCCTTTTACGTGATTCAGCCTTTACGCGTCCGATCGGACGCGGGACCTTGGGGCGGCATCTGGCCGCCCTTGATGCCATAAACGCAAGACGGCAGCCAAGGATTCTCACCCTGATTAGGAGCCTCGACTGCGCGTCCGTGCGTTGCCGACCCGCAGCCCTTCAGCGAACCAGTACCTCCTGCATGCGCTTGATTTCGGCGAGCTTGGCCTTCGCTTCCTGATAGCCGCGCTCGATCGCCTCGCCGGCGCGATGAAATTCAGAAAGCCCGATGTCGTTGAGTTTCGGATGGAGGGAGAGGTCCGGCGGATCGCCGGCAAGCCGCGCGCGCGAGATGCGGTCCTGGATGATGTTGAAGGCCTGGACCATGACGCTGGTCATGCCGAGCCGGGCCGAAAAGCGGTTGGCGTCCTTCAGCGGCGCATCCGGCGTCTCCATGCCGGCGCTGTGCTTGACGACGGCCGAGCGGCCGTAGAGGTCATAGTTCAGGTTGACGGCAACGACGAGTTGCTGCTCATGGGCGCGGCAGACCGAAACGGGGACGGGGTTGACGAGCGCGCCGTCGATGAGCGTCCGGCCGTTGGCATTGATCGGTTCGAAAATGCCCGGAAGCGCATAAGACGCGCGAATGGCGGTGATGAGCGAGCCCTTCTCGATCCAGACCTCGTGGCCGCTGTGAACTTCGGTGGCGACGGCAATGAAGGGGCGGCCAAGGTCCTCGATGCTGATGTTCTGCAGATGCTCCTGCATGCGCTTGGTGAGTCTGAGGCCGCCGAAGAGACCGCCACCGCCGATGGCGAAGTCGAGCAGCCCCGCAATTCGGCGTACAGTCAGGGAGCGGGCGAAGGCTTCCAATTCCTCCAGTTTGCCCGCGAGATAGCAGCCGCCGACGAGCGCGCCAATCGATGTGCCGGCAATCATGCCGATCTCGACCCCGTCCTCGTCGAGGGCTTTTAGAACGCCGATATGCGCCCAGCCGCGCGCCGCGCCGCCGCCAAGCGCGAGCGCAATCTTCGGTGTCTGGGGTTGAGGGGCCGGTGGCTCTGGAGGCGTGGTCGTAATCGACGACCCTTGCGGGCCGGAAAGATCGGTAATCTGGCTGTTGCGCGTAAACGTCCAATTCAACATCCGGCACCTCCAACACCGCCGAATAGACCACCCAAGCGCGCGCGTTTGCAGGGAACCCTGCCAAGCGGGCTATTGCATGAATGCCTGGACCGGAATCGATCAAGGACGAGCTCATGCATCATTCAAAGTGCTACAGCGGCCTGGCACGTCGGATCTGAAGCGCCTCGCTGCAGGTGCCGGCCTTGTCCAAATTCATCGCTGAAAGACTGGCACCACGATTGATATATAGCATCGAACCAACCACCGAGTGCGGCCGGCCCGATAAACATTGGATACAGCCTGCAACACATCTCGGCTCCCCGCGGTTACCGCGGGAACTACTTACTTGAACAATGATTAGGCGCCCGTTTGGTTTCCAAAAGGTGAATATAACATGCGGCCGAGCCAGGAAAATGCAGGTGCTTGGGTCTGGGCCTAATTTTTTGCGTATATCTCTGCCGGGTCGAAATGCCTGTGATCGTCGGTGATGGTCACGGTCGCCTTGCCGTTGTCGAGGCCGACCGTCCGGTAGAAGCAGGAGCGGCGACCGGTGTGGCATGTGGCGTCGTGGCCGGCGACCGACACCTTGAGCCAGACGGCATCCTGATCGCAATCGGTCCGAATTTCCTTGACAGTCTGCAAATTGCCGGAGCTCTCGCCTTTCTTCCACAGGCGGCCGCGCGAGCGGCTGTAGTAGTGGGCAACGCCGGTCTCGATCGTAAGCGCGAGAGCGTCGGCGTTCATATGCGCGACCATCAGAAGCTCACCATCGCCTGCGTCTGTGACAATGGCGCTGATCAGCCCCTTCTCGTCGAAACGGGGCGTGAAGGCCGAACCGGTCTCCAGTTCGGCCTTATCTTCCGGGGGAGAATCGAAAGTGAGCGTCATTGCGTAGGCTCCACTACAGCGCGCCTCGCGTCTTTGCAGACGCATGAAGGATCGCTGCAGTACTTTGAATCGTTGCAGGTTTGTCCTTGAATCGGCTTCTGATCAAGGAACATGCGCGTCGCGGAGCTTACTTGAAGCCCCTGAGCAGGGTCATGAAGCGGGCCTGTTCGGCCGGCTCGGTCTTGAACGCACCGGTAAAGGTGGTCGTCAGCGTCGTCGAGCCTTGCTTCTTGATGCCGCGCATCGCCATGCAGAGGTGCTCGGCCTCGATCATCACCGCCACGCCTCGGGGGGCGAGGGTTTCGTCGATGGCTCTGGCGATCTGTGCCGTCATCGCCTCCTGCGTCTGCAGGCGCCGGGCGTAGATGTCGACGACGCGGGCGATCTTCGAAAGACCGAGCACGCGGCCGTTCGGCAGATAGGCGACATGGGCCTTGCCGATGATCGGCACCATATGATGCTCGCAATGCGAGTAGAACGGGATGTCCTTCTCGAGCACGATGTCGTCGTAGCCGGAGACTTCTTCGAAGGTGCGGCCGAGCACATCTTCAGCGACGAGGTCGTAGCCGCCGAAGATCTCCCGATAGGATTTGGCGACGCGCGCCGGCGTGTCCTTCAGACCTTCCCGGGTCGGATCTTCGCCTGCCCAGCGCAGCAGGACACGAACGGCTTCCTCGGCTTCTTTCTGTGTCGGACGACCGCTCGTGTCGTCAAGCACAGGGAAATTCTTTACTATGGCGTCCATATGGCCTCTTTTAAGCAATACGGGATTGCTGACGTTTTATCTTTTCGGACAACTCGCCATTGGCCATTCGCCTAACCCTGCAGGCTTGGGTTCCGTTGGCGGGCTCCGGGGCTTTCGGGTCTCGGCTTATCAGTGCACTCGACCGTCCGGCACGGTTTCCCAAACAACAGGCGACACTTGTCCCCCTTGCGGAACTGTCACCCCAACACGACATAGCATATAGTATGGTGCCACATGGATAAAAGGGCCCGAATGCGCCACGTCGTGCTTTTTTCCCGCCTGCCGGAGAAAATCATGCGCCGATTGCGCAAACCAGCGAAAAATCAGCCGGATCGCGTTAAATGATGGATGACATTTACAACAACAGGATTCTCGAGTTTGCCGGCAACATTCCACGCATCGGGATGTTGGTGGACGCTCATGCCGAAGCCGCCGCGCACTCCAAACTTTGCGGCTCGAAAGTAAGAATCTGGCTGAAGATGGAGGGCGACGTTGTGACCGATTTCGCCCATGACGTGAAGGCCTGCGCGCTGGGGCAGGCATCCTCCTCCATCATGGCGCGTCAGGTCGTTGGCGCCCATGCGGATGAGATCCGCCAAGCCCGCGAAGACATGCTGGCCATGCTCAAGGCCGATGGGGAGGGACCTTCGGGCCGTTTCGAGGACATGCGTTTCTTGAGGCCCGTCAAGGACTACAAGGCGCGCCATGCCTCCACGATGCTGACCTTCGATGCGGTTGTCGACGCTATCGGCCAGATCGAGGCCAAGCGCCTTGCAGCCGCCGTTTGAGCCATGTGCCCGCATCAGCAGCACGATCATGCGGTCAAGTCCGGCGAACTCCGCCTTTCCGGCAGCGGCCGGAACTGGTCCGGGCCGTTCCGCCGCACGCCTGGCCGGCTCATCGGCACGGCCCTGATTCGGGCCTACCAATTGACCCTGTCGAGCTTCATCGGCAATTCCTGCCGGCATTTGCCCACCTGTTCGGAATATGGCTATGAGGCGATTGCCCGGCACGGCTTCTGGGCCGGTGGATGGTTGACGCTTTTCCGGGTCGTGCGCTGCGGCCCGGGCGGCACGCATGGGTTCGATCCGGTGCCGGAGACGCTCGCGTCTCGCCAACGCTGGTACACGCCATGGCGCTATTGGCAGCCACGCCGCAACGAGGAGCGGGGGCTGTGACGATTCCGATGGAATACCGGCAGGCCTCGGCCGATTTCGATCGCTTCATCCTCGATGCGCGAGATATCGCCGGCCTCCAGACGACCAACCAGGCCTATACGATGGTGCAGGCGGTGCTCTATACCTTCCGTCGCCGCCTCGAGATTTCCGATGCGCTGCTTTTCGCCAACGTGCTGCCGCCGGTCCTTCGAGCGATCTTCGTCGCCGACTGGGACCTCGAGGAGCCGACAGTGCCCTTCTCCGGCCGTCTCACCATGACCCGCGAGGTGCAGGCCTTCCGGGGCGATCACAACGCATCCCCCGATACGGCAATCGCGGATGTCGCGACCGCCTTGCGGCGGAATGTCGACGAGACAATGCTCAATCGCGTGCTTGCGCGGCTGCCGGCAGGCGCCGTCGATTTCTGGCGGGCTTAGGGAATGAAGACCTACGTCGCTTTGCTCCACAGCATCGTCCTCGGCGAGGGTCGCCGCGTCGTTATGACCGAGTTGAGGGAAATGGCCGAACGGCTCGGCTACAGGATGCCACGAACGCTCGTCGCCACGGGCAATCTCGTTTCGAGGCGTCAGAGAAGCCGCTCGCGGAGGTCGAGACCGAGCTCGAAAAGGTGTTTGCCGCGACCTTCGGCCGTCACGTCGACATCATCGCGCGCACTGCCGAAGGCTGGTTGAAGCTTGCCGACGGCAATCCCTTCCTCGCCGAAGGCGAAAAAGATCCGGCAAGCGTGCACGTGCGGGTGATGCGCTTGCCGCTTGTGCCGGACGCGCGGGAAAAGCTCCACCGCTATTGTTCAAGAGGCGAACGGGTGTCCATCGTCGATGGCGATCTCTGGGTCGACTTTGGCGGTAAGGCGAGCGACTCGAAGCTAGGTGGCGCGCTGACGACCCAAAGGCTGGGTGTCGGGACGTTGCGCAACTGGAACACAGTGAAGGGTCTGCGTGCAATGGTTGTCGGTTGAGCCGGCCCCATGCCTTTACTCCACCACCAAAAACCTTTATCAGGCGCGCGTTACTCGCATGTTTCCTTAAATCGCATCCGATTTAAGGATAAAAAAATGCAGCACTTCAAAATGTTACAGCGACCTTTGCGCGTCTGATAAGACGCGCGGCGCTGTAATTCACCGGCCCGTCCGGCAAACCATACCACCCGCATTCGTTGGCGGGACTGGATAGGAGATCATGATGTCGCATTCCGTTTCCCTCACATTTCCTGATGGCTCCATTCGCGAATTCGCCGCGGGCACGACCGGTCGCGATGTCGCAGAATCGATTTCGAAGTCGCTCGCGAAGAAGGCTGTAGCGATTGCGCTCGATGGCGAGCTGCGGGACCTTTCCGATCCCGTGAAGGACGGCAGGATCGAGATCGTCACGCGTGAAGACAGCCGTGCGCTGGAACTCATCCGCCACGACGCCGCGCATGTCATGGCGGAAGCGGTCCAGGAACTGTGGCCGGGAACGCAGGTGACCATCGGCCCGGTGATCGAGAACGGCTTCTACTACGACTTCGCCAAGAACGAACCCTTCACGCCCGACGACCTGCCGGTCATCGAGAAGAAGATGCGGGAGATCATCGCGCACAACAAGCCCTTCACCAAGGAGGTCTGGTCGCGCGACAAGGCGAAGGAGGTCTTCGCCGCCAAGGGCGAGAACTACAAGGTCGAGCTCGTCGATGCGATTCCCGAAAACCAGGATGTGAAGATCTACTATCAGGGTGACTGGTTCGATCTCTGCCGCGGGCCGCACATGGCCTCCACGGGCCAGATCGGCACGGCCTTCAAGCTGATGAAGGTGGCGGGCGCCTACTGGCGCGGCGACAGCAACAATCCGATGCTGACGCGCATTTACGGTACCGCCTGGCACAGCCAGGAGGAACTGGATCAATATCTGCACGTGCTCGCGGAAGCGGAGAAGCGCGACCATCGCCGTCTCGGCCGCGAGATGGACCTCTTCCATTTCCAGGAGGAGGGGCCGGGCGTGGTCTTCTGGCACGGCAAGGGCTGGCGCATCTTCCAGAGCCTCGTTGCCTACATGCGCCGCAGGCTCGAAGGCGACTACCAGGAAGTGAATGCGCCTCAGGTGCTCGACAAGTCGCTGTGGGAAACTTCCGGTCACTGGGGCTGGTACCGCGACAACATGTTCAAGGTCACCGTTGCCGGCGACGATACGGATGACGATCGCATCTTCGCGCTGAAGCCGATGAACTGCCCGGGGCATATCCAGATCTTCAAGCATGGCTTGAAGTCCTACCGCGAACTGCCCGTGCGCCTTGCCGAATTCGGTGCGGTGCATCGTTACGAGCCGTCGGGTGCGCTGCACGGCCTGATGCGCGTGCGTGGCTTCACGCAGGACGATGCGCATATCTTCTGCACCGATGAGCAGATGGCAGCCGAATGCCTCAAGATCAACGACCTGATCCTTTCGGTCTATGAGGATTTTGGCTTCAAGGAAATCGTCGTCAAGCTTTCTACGCGGCCGGAAAAGCGCGTCGGCTCGGACGCGCTCTGGGATCGTGCCGAGGCGGTGATGATGGATGTTCTGAAGACCATCGAGGCGCAATCCGAAGGGCGCATCAAGACCGGGATCCTGCCGGGCGAAGGCGCCTTCTACGGTCCGAAGTTCGAATACACGCTGAAAGACGCCATCGGCCGCGAATGGCAGTGCGGAACGACGCAGGTCGACTTCAACCTGCCGGAACGCTTCGGCGCCTTCTACATCGACAGCGAGTCCGAGAAGCGCCAGCCGGTGATGATCCATCGCGCCATCTGCGGCTCGATGGAGCGCTTCCTCGGCATCCTGCTCGAGAACTTCGCCGGCCATATGCCGCTCTGGATCTCGCCGCTGCAGGTGGTGGTCGCGACCATCACGTCGGAGGCGGACGATTACGGCCGCGAGGTTGCGGAGCGTCTGCGTGAGGCGGGACTTACCGTCGAAACCGATTTCCGCAACGAGAAGATCAACTACAAGGTCCGCGAACATTCGGTGACGAAGGTACCGGTGATCGTTGTGTGCGGCAGGCGTGAGGCGGAAGAGCGTTCGGTCAACATCCGCCGCCTCGGCTCTCAGGCGCAGACCGCGATGTCGCTCGAGGAGGCCGTTGCTTCGCTCTCGGCCGAAGCCCTGGCGCCAGACCTCAAGCGCAAGGCGGAGCGAAGCGCCCGCTGACGCGGCGGAAGTCGTGATGAATCGAAATGGGCCGGCGGAACTCGCCGGCCCATTCATTTTATCAGCAGTCTGCAGCAACGGCGCGGGTCTTGACGCGACGTCAAGCTCATTCCGCAAGGAGAGGTGGTTGGTTCGCCGGTTCAGTCCTGCGCGTCTGCGGCGCCGCCGGCTTCGCCGTTGCCGCCCAGAAGCACTTCCACATCAGTGTTGACACCAGCTTTCACGGCGAAGTCTCGCTGGTAGATCTTGTCCTTGTTGCGTGCGACAGCCGTATAGCTGCCTTCGGCGAGAACCAGCGTCGGGAAGGCGCCGACGCTCTCGCTGACAACGTCGCCGGAGGACGTCAGGATGGACCAGGCGGTGTCGGCGATCGCCTCGCCGCCCGCTTCCGAGACGAGCTTCAGGGTCAGCTTTGCCGCCCGATGCTGGATAGTAGCGTCGGTCAGCTTGCCGGCTTCCACCTGGATGTCGGCGCGGATGACGGCATTGACCGAGCCGTAATTGGAAACGACGTGATAGGTGCCGGCATTGAGCCGGATGACCGTGTTCGGCTTCACGTCGGCGACGACCAGAGCCCGTTCTCCGTCTTCCTTCACGTCCGAGGAGAAGATCGAAAAGCTGAGCTCATTCGGCGGAATGCGCACGTCGCTGCCGGAAACGGCGTTCAGCATCACCCCGCCGGCATCGAGCACGAGCACCTGCTTGTCGAGCATGCCGTCTTCGGGGACGCGGATCTTGCGGGTGGCGCCGGCACGGCCGAAGGCGACGTTGACGAAATATTCGCCGGGCACGAGATTGAAAGCCGTCGAGCCGCCCTCGGAGGTGGCAAGCAATGGCAGCTTTCCGTCGCTGCCGGGAATGGGGCTGAAGACTCGCCAGGTAAGGCCCGATTGAACGGGGTTGCCTTTTTCCGTCAGCAGCGCTTCGAGCTTCACATCCTTCAGCTCGCCGCTCTGGGTCGGATCGGTGATGAGCGGATTGAAGCTCGTAAGCTTCGGCATCTTGCGCGTGCCGGAGATCGAGGGAAAGCTCTTGAACGCGTCGGTCGGGTCCTCGGCAAGCGCCCGTTCAAAAGCCGCTCCGGCGAGTGAGATCGCCAAGAAGGTTCTGAGAAAAATACGAGGGCGGATGCGCATGAGGACAGTTGACTTCTTGACTGGGTGACTCCACTTGAGACGCCGGTATGGCATTTTCGTGGCTGTCGGTCCGGCGGCAAATTAGTGGAATTCGCTGAATATGAAAACCGAAATAAAACTCCTTGACTATCTCGCCTCGCGCAGGTCCATCCCGGCCTTCCAGATGGGGCCGCCGGGACCGAGCAAGGCCGAGGTCGAGGAGATGCTGAAGCTCGCTTCGCGCGTGCCGGACCACGGTAAATTGGCGCCCTGGCGTTTCATCGTCTATCGTGGCGAGGAGAGGGCACGGATCAGCGCCGAATTGAAGAAAATGGCGCTTGCCGCCAAGCCGGATATGTCGGAAGAACTGATCAAGGTGGAGGAGACGCGGCTGACGCGCGCGCCGGTCGTCGTCGCTGTGGTAAGCAAGGCGGCGCCGCATTTCAAGATTCCCGAATGGGAACAACTGATGTCGGCAGGTGCCGTCTGCCTCAACCTGGTGATGGCTGCGAATGCGCTCGGCTACGCTTCGAACTGGCTTACCGAATGGTATGCCTACAATGAAAAGGCTTATCCATTGCTCGGCGTCGCACCGGGCGAGAGGGTCGCCGGCTTCATTCACATCGGCACCGCGATGGTGCCGCCAACAGAGCGTCCTCGGCCGGAATTGGCGGAGATCGTCACCTGGGTCGGGGAAGATCACTGATGTTCTATGACACGGCTGCCAATCGGCACGGCTTGCCGCACGATCCCTTCAAGGCAATCGTGTCGCCGAGGCCGATCGGCTGGATCGGCACGCGGGCGGCCGACGGCGCGCTTAACCTTGCGCCTTATTCCTTCTTCAATGCCATTAGTGACCGGCCGAAGCTCGTGATGTTCTCATCGAGTGGTTACAAGGATTCCGTTCGCAACATCGAGGCAACCGGCGAGTTCACAGCGAGCTTCGCGAGCCGCAATCTGAGCGAAGCCGTCAACCTCACCTCGATTACAGCGCCGCACGGTGAGAGCGAGTTCGAGATCGCCGGCCTGACACCAGTCGAGGGACGCCTCGTCAACGCGCCGTTCGTCGGCGAGGCTTTCGCGGCGCTTGAATGCCGGATGACGGATATATTCCGGCCCAAGGGCCTCGATGGCGTGGTGGCCGACAGCTATGTCGTGATCGGCGCGGTTGTCGGGATCCATATCCGCGACGAGGCCATTCGCGACGGCCGGTTCGACGTGGCGACCGTCAGGCCGCTCGCCCGTCTCGGCTACATGGATTATTGCGATGGCGGCGATGTTTTCGAGATGATGCGGCCGAGCCGCTAGACCTCGGTCAGCACGCCTGCCGCCGCGAGAAGGTCGATCTGCTGCCACGAGCGGAGGGCCACGGCGGAAAAGCCGTTCTCCAGGCTGTTTATCCAAAGGCGTCGCAGGGCCCATTCATCGACTGCATCGGCCGGCATCATTTCGTAAGCCGCGATCCCGGCCTCGCACGCCCTGAGAACGGCCGCGGCGCGACCGGCCCGGACGACGGCAGGCACGTCGCCCGCCTCCGTGACGCGCCTGCAACCGCACGCTTCCGCGAGAGCGGCAGCATCGAATATCAATGCGGAAAGGCGGGAGGAAACACCCGCCAGCGAATGAGGGGAGAGCACGCTCTCCGGAACGGTGGCATATTCCGCAAGTAGTGCCGTTCGGCCTTGAGCAATTCCGGCGGCCGCCTCGGTCACCTTCAGCATGACGTCGATTCTCTGGATATCGGCGGGTCCGCGGCATCCGGCCAAAACGACCCCGTCGGCGCCACTGGCAAGGAGGACACCAAGATCATGCTCGTTGACGTTTTCAGCCGACGGGATGCGGGTGAGGAAGAGGCAGCCTGTGCTAGCCTTGGCGGCTGTGCTCACCTGACGTGGAGGCTGGTTTCCGGCCGCATCGAAAACGACGCCTTGAACTGCGCTCAGGCTCGCCGGAGCGGGCAGCGGCTCATTCCTCGGCTGGTACAGCAGCGGCTTGATGGTTTGCTGGAGGTTAACGGACATGGTGAACCAATCTTAAACCTTTGACCGCTAATATTCGGACATCGGGGCTTTTGGGTGTCTAGTGGGGCATAGGTGATCATACAAGCATTTCTTCGCTGGGTCGAAACGGCGAGAACCAGCGATCGTGCGCGCGCGGCAAACGCCCTCGGTCGGGCCTACGCCCAGGCCGAGATCAATGGCATCGATCGGCGCGCCGCCGAAATGGCGATGACCTTTCTGCTCGACGATCCGTCGCCCAAGGTGCGTCACTCGCTGGTCGACGCTTTGGCCAATTGCCCGACAGCGCCCCGCGCGATCATCAAGGCGCTGGCGGAGGATCAGCCGGAGATCGCCTATGTCGCGATTTCCCGATCGACGGTGCTGGCCGACGAGGACCTCGTCGACATAGCGGCGCGAGGCACTGCCGAGACGCGGGCGCTCATCGCGGCGCGCAGCACCGTCTCACGTTCCGTTGCGGCTGCCATTGCGGAAATCGGCGACGAGGAGGAAGTCCTCATCCTGCTGGAAAACCCAGGCGCCAGGCTGACACAGCGATCGCTGAGACGGCTCGCCGGCCGGCTCGGGCACGTCGCCGCCGTGCGGGACCAATTGCTCTCGCGCGGCGATCTGCCGAGCGATGCACGACAGGCTCTCGCCGAGAAGGTCGGGGCGGCACTTGCCGCTTGCGGCTTGGTGCAGGCGTCGATCGGTCATGGGCGGGTACAGCGTGTGGCGAGAGAAGCCTGCGACGCGGCGGCTCTTGCGCTCGCAGCCGCGGCGCCGCAGGAAGAACTGCCGGAGATGATCGGCCATTTGCGCGAGGCCGGCCGCCTGACGCCATTCTTATTGCTAAGCGCCCTCTGCAGCGGCAGAACGGAATTCTTCTCCGCTGCGATCGTCGATCTCTCCGGGGTACCGGAAAGGCGCGTCCGTTCGATCCTCTCGGGTGGGCGCATCCACTCGATCCGCGCTCTGCTCGAGAGTGCCGGGCTTGGTCGCGAGGTGAGCAAGGCTTTCGCCGAGGCGGTGCTGCTCTGCCAGGGCGGAGCAGGGGCGGGGGCCGATGGTGCGCCGGTCTCCATCGCCGCTGAGCTTTCGTATCGTATCCGCCGCAAGCCCTCGGACGTTTCTCACGCCATCGCCGAACTCGTGGAGCGGCTGGCCTTTGACGAGCAGCGGCAGATCGCGCGCGATTACGCGCTGCTGGCCTCTCGGCAAGCGGCCTGATCGCCTCAGTTGCTGAACCGGCGAGCCACCCAGGAGTAACCGTCTTCCACATAGTGAACCGGCGCCGTGACGATCGTTTTCAATCTCTCCCGGTCGGGTAGCGCTCCGCTGAGCAGCGCGAAAGCGCGTTTCGGCAAGGTCGGCTTTGCCTCTTGCTCCACCGGCACCGTTGTCCCTTGCTGTGCCGGCGCGTTTTCTGGCAATGTCGCGTTGGCATCCGGCACCGGCTCGGTCGATGCCACCGCGGCCGGCCCCGAGGTCTCGCATACGGCGACGACGACCGGGTAATTCCTGTTGGAAAACCTTGGCAGCTCCTTCTGCGATTCGGTATCGCATTGGGCGATCGACGGCCAATTGCCGTTCACGGTCGAGATGTAATGGCACTGACTGACATTGTCATCGCAACCGAGAATGGTCATTACGATCAGGGCGGTTTTCATCGTGTCTCTTGTCCGTTTGGAAGACTTCGGTTCGCATCTTATGACCGTTCGATTCTTCCGGAAGTAGGGCAAAGTTGCCGCGCCTCGAAACAAATTGTTTCCGCCTGTCACCCGGATTGATTGCAGCCCATCTGCGTCGTTTGGCGTATTTGTTTCGCTCTTCTCGGAAGTTAGTCTCCCGGTGACGCTTTCCCATCCGCATGGATTCGCATTGAGGCTTATAACAATGACCGTAGTTACCATCGCCGAGGAACATCCGCGCCAGCCGGCCATCATCCGCCTGCTCGAACTCTCGGATGCTTATGCCGCATCGCTCTATCCCGCCGAAAGCAACCACCTTGTCGATATTTCGACACTCGAACGGCCGACCGTATCCTTCTTCGTCGCCCGGCGGGACGGCGACATCGTCGGCTGCTGCGCGCTGGTCGAAGCAGGCGACGGCACCGCAGAGATCAAGCGGATGTTCGTCGATCCAGAGGCAAGGGGATTGCAGATCGGTAAGCGGCTGCTCACGGCGCTCGAAGCCAAGGCGGACAAGCTTGGACTCAGCGCGATCCGCCTCGAAACGGGCATCTACCAACCGGAAGCGATCGGCCTTTATAAGACATTCGGTTATGTGGAGAGAACGCCGTTCGGTAGCTACCAGGCGGATCCGCTGAGCCTTTTCATGGAGAAAAAGGTCGGGCAGGTGGCTGAGTGATCATTGAAGGTTTCGCCCCTCAACCGGCTGCCGCCACGTTCTCCGGGTTCTGACGGGGAGAAGGGACGATGCCGCGCCCTCCCAGTCCCCTCGCCCGCGAGCGGGGAGAGGCTAGGGTGAGGGGCATCTATGCATCGGGCGTGTGAGGGGCAGTCGCCAGTCTCGCGCGAGATTGGACAGCGATCCTCCGCCTTAAATATCCAGATTTTCCGCAAAGGCGGCGCGTTCCTGGATGAAGCGGAAGCGGGCGTCGGCCTTCGTTCCCATCAGGCTGTCGACGGCCTCGCGCGTGCCTTCGAAATCGACGTCGTCGATCTCGACCTTGAGCAGCGTCCGGTTCGCCGGATCCATCGTCGTTTCCTTGAGCTGGGCCGGCAGCATCTCGCCGAGACCCTTGAACCGGCCGATTTCGACCTTGCCGCGACCGTTGAACTCGGTGCGCATCAGTTCCTCGCGATGCGCGTCGTCGCGGGCATAGAGCGTCTTGGAACCCTGGCTGAGGCGGTAGAGCGGCGGCACGGCGAGGTAGAGATGGCCGCCGCGGATGAGTTCCGGCATTTCCTGATAGAAGAAGGTGATCAGCAGCGAGGCGATATGCGCGCCATCGACATCGGCGTCGGTCATGATGATGACGCGCTCGTAGCGCAAATCCTCCTCGCGGTACTTCGACCGCGTGCCGCAGCCGAGCGCCTGGACGAGATCAGTAATCTGCTGGTTCTGACCGAGCTTTTCGCGTCCGGCGCTGGCGACGTTCAGGATCTTGCCGCGCAAGGGCAGGATCGCCTGGTTGGCACGATTGCGCGCTTGTTTGGCCGATCCGCCGGCCGAGTCCCCTTCGACGATGAAGAGTTCCGCGCCTTCCGCCGTGCTCTGTGCGCAGTCGGCAAGCTTGCCTGGCAGGCGCAGCTTGCGCACCGCGGTCTTGCGATTGACTTCCTTCTCCTTGCGCCGGCGCACGCGCTCCTCGGCGCGTTCTATCACCCAGTCGAGAAGCTTCGCCGCTTCCCCCGGATTGTCGGCGAGGTAATGGTCGAAGGGATCGCGAAGCGCGTTCTCGACAATGCGCTGCGCCTCGACGGTTGCGAGCTTGTCTTTCGTCTGGCCGACGAATTCCGGCTCGCGGATGAAGACCGAGAGCATGCCTGCCGCCGAGATCATGACGTCGTCGGTGGTGATGATCGCGGCGCGCTTGTTCTGCGTGAGTTCCGCGTAGTTCTTTAGGCCCTTTGTCAGCGCGATGCGGAAACCCGCCTCGTGCGTTCCGCCTTCCGGGGTCGGAATGGTGTTGCAGTAGGAATGGATCTGCTGGTCGCCGCCATACCAGGTGACCGCCCATTCGAGCGACCCGTGGCCGCCGGCCTTTTCGGATTTGCCGGCAAAGATCTCGCGGGTGACCGTGAATTCCTTGCCGAGCGTTGCGGCAAGATAGTCTTTGAGGCCGCCCGGAAAATGGAAGACGGCCCTGTCCGGGATTTCCGAGCCTTCCGGCAACAGCGACGGATCGCAGGACCAGCGGATCTCGACGCCCCCGAAAAGATAGGCCTTGGACCGGGCCATGCGGAAAAGGCGCGCCGGCTCGAAATGCGCATGCGGGCCGAAGATCTGCGGGTCGGGATGGAAGCGGACCTTCGTGCCACGGCGATTATGGACGTCGCCGAGGTCCTCGAGCCCGCCCTGCGGAATGCCGCGGGAGAAGCGCTGGCGATAGAGCCGGCGATTGCGCGCGACTTCGACCTCTAGCGAATCCGAAAGTGCATTCACCACGGAAACGCCGACACCGTGCAGACCGCCCGAAGTCTCGTAAGCCTTGCCATCGAACTTGCCGCCGGCGTGCAGCACCGTCATGACCACTTCGAGCGTCGACTTGTTCGGGAACTTCGGGTGGTTCTCGACGGGAATGCCGCGGCCATTATCGGTGACCGTCAGGAAACCGTCGGCGTCTAAGTTCACCTCGATGAAATTGGCGTGTCCGGCGACCGCTTCGTCCATCGAGTTGTCGATCACCTCGGCGAAAAGATGATGCAGCGCCTTCTCGTCCGTACCGCCGATGTACATGCCGGGACGGCGGCGGACGGGCTCGAGCCCCTCCAGCACCTCGATCGCCGAGGCGTCATAATCGCTGCCGTCGCTGCTCGTCGGCGCAGCACGCGGCGCTTCGCCGGCGGCAGGCGGCGTCGTCGGCTTGCGCGGCGCGGCGGCATCGGCCGGCTTCGGCTGCGGAGGCATTGCGGAGAAAAGGTCGCTGCTGTCGTCCATGAAGCCTTCGGATCGTTCCTGTCGTCTCTACGGCGCCATGCGTCTTATCCGACGCACAAAGGTCGCTGTAGCAGTTTGAATTGCTGTATGTCTTTGTCCTCAAATCGGCTCCGATTTAAGGACAAAGGCATGCGGTAGTCGGCAAGGCCATAGCAAGGCCGCGGCGCCGCCGCCATCTCTTGCCGTGCGAATCGCCGGAATTCTGCCAGAGTCTCGCCTAAAGCGCGAACAAAAGGCGAATTTCAGGCGTCTCGGAAGACGAAGTGCGGCTCAAGCCGGCCGAATGTGGGCTTCACTGTTGCTTAGCGCAGGCGACGATGGCAAGCCATGGGCAGAACGAGGGAGCCGATCGGGTGTCTATGTCCACAATTGTTTTCTCTGTCCAGCGCTTGATCGGGGCGCTTCTTTTCGTTGGTCTTGCCACCTCCGCCGGCGCCGAGCCCTTGCGGCCCTACAAGGATGCGCTCTTTGGCTACGGCCGGGTGCTTCAGGAGGCGGACGGCGGCGATTTCCGCATCATCGACTACCAGGAGCTGCGTGATATCAACGCACGCGACCAGATCCCGGAGCGGCGCGTCAAACGGGCCTATGTGTCGCTGGGCGTCAAGAACGGGCAGGTCAATGAGACGCTCGACCTTGGCGGTCGCACGCTCGACGTTACCCGCGTCGGCCCGGACCGCGGTGCCGCTTTCACTGTTATTTTCATCCATGGGCGCGGGGGCGATCGTCGCCTCGGCGCCAACGATTTCTCCTTTGGCGGCAATTTCAATCGCCTCAAGAACCTCGCGCTTGCGAATGGCGGCACCTATTACGCGCCGAGCGTGCGGTCCTTCGATGCAGCGGGGGTGACGGATGTTGCGGAGCTGATCCGCTTCGCTGCAAAGGGCTCCGGCGGTCGGCCGGTGATTCTTTCCTGCGCATCCATGGGCAGTTTCATCTGCTGGGGCGTCGCCCGCGACAAGGCGGCGGTGGCGGCGCTCGGCGGCATGATGGTGATGGCCGGTGTGGCCGATCCGGACTTTCGAAGGAGCGCTGCTTACGGCGCGCAGTTGCCGCTGTTCTTCAGTCACGGCAGCCAGGACAATGTCTATCCAGCCGAGACCCAGATCACGTTTTATCGGGCCCTCAAAGCGAAGAATTATCCAGCACGCTTCGTCCTCTTTGAGACGGGTTCGCATGGCACGCCGGTGCGCATGACCGATTGGCGGGAGGCGCTGAACTGGTTTCTCGATCGATGACTGCGTGAGCGCGATGAGCATGGATGAATTCGAAAACGAGGGGCAGCCCCGGGGCTCGCCCAGGCGGATCATCTCGCCGGATGACTACGAGGACCGCATCGGCTCGATCGAGCCGATGGCGTTTCTCCCCGTCGGTAGTGGCCTCAGCTACGGCGATGGTCGCCGAAACGATTCCGGGACGCTCATCGAATGCGGGAGACACAACCGTATCCTGGCCTTCGACCCGGGGACCGGCATCCTGACCTGCGAAGCTGGCGTCACACTCGGTGACATTCTTGCTCGGGCCGTCCCACATCGATTCTTTCTGCCGGTCACGCCTGCAACGGCCCTCGTGACGGTGGGCGGTGCCGTCGCCAACGATGTTCACGGCGGCAATCACTATGGCCGGGGCTCCTTCGGCAACCACGTCCGGCGCCTGACGTTGCTGCGCTCGGCGGGCGAGCGAATGGTCTGTTCTCCTGAGGAGAATGCCGAGCTTTTCGCGGCCACGATCGGCGGCATGGGTCTGACCGGGCTCATCCTGGACGTCGAGCTTCGGCTGATGAAGGTACCGTCGCCGCATGTCCAGCGGCATACGATCCGCTTCGAGAATCTCGACCAGTATTTCACGCTCGTCGACCGCGCCGGCGAAGAGCATGAATATGTCGCCGCCTGGGTGGATCAGCTTGCGACCGGACGGCGGACGGGGAGGGGCGTGCTCTGGGCGGCCGACCACGCGGACGGGGCCTGCGAGTTTCCGGACATTCCGAAACGGCTGAAGCTTTCCGTGCCCTTCTCTCCGCCCGTCAATCTCCTCAACAGCGTGACGTTGAGGGCGTGGAACGAATACCGCTTTCGCAAGCAGAGCCCCGGCGAAACCGTTTCGACCGTGAAGTGGACGACCTACTTCCATCCGCTCGATGGCATCAACGGATGGAACCGGCTCTACGGTCGGAGGGGTCTCTGCCAGCATCAGAGCGTCTATCCCGCCGCGAACGCGCCGGAGACGACGGCTCGTCTGCTCGAGACCGCGCGTCGCATGGGCCATGCTTCCGTTCAGACGAGGTTGCAGCGTTTTGGGGACGTTGCCGCGAGCGGACGTCTCTCGTTCCCTCGGCCGGGCTTCAGCTTGACGTTGGACTTTGCCGACCACGGCGAGACCACGATCAAGCTGTTGGACGCTCTCGACTGTATTGTCGTCGAGGCCGGTGGCGCAATCAGTCCGTGCGGGGATTTTCGCATGAGCCCCGAAGCCTTCGACGCATCATTCCCGTCCTGGAGACGGCTCGAGGCGCTGCGCGATCCGGCCATGGCTTCGAACTTCTGGCGGCGCACGGCGCTGGCCTTACGAGCGGGATAAGGAAAGGTCGTACGGCCGGCTGCATGCCGCTTCGACATCGCGGGAGCTGACATCGCGGTGATTCAGCGCCTCAGCCCTCTGATGTTCATGTCGAACTCGACGACGTTGGAATAGATGGGCGTTCCGACGTCGATGCCATAGGGCGATCGGCGGATGCTGCCGCGAATGGTGAAGGAAATCGAACGCCTGTTCCAGTCGGTGAGCGTGACCGCAAAGCGCTCCTTGCGGGCCTTGCCGCGGGCGGTCAGCGTCCCCTCGACTGTCGCAGTGTCCGGCCCGGTCTGCGTGACGCTGGTGGAACGGAAGGTCACCGTCTTATAGTTGGCCGTGTCGAAAACGGCGCTGGAGCGAAGGAAATTCTCGATGCGCCGCTCGCTTGACCTGACGCTCTCCGGGTAAAGCGTGAACTCGACGGAAGATCGCCCGATATTGTCGCGGTCTAGCCGGAACCCGCCGGAAAATTTTGCGAAATTCCCGGCGATGCCCCCGCCGCCTCCGACCTGCGCGATGCTGAAATGGATGACAGAGGAGCTGGCGATACGGTAATTGCCGGCCGCGTCCGCAAGCGCCGGCGCCCTCGCGCCCGTCGCAGGTGCTGCCGAGAAGGCGAGAAGCGCGAATGAAACAATCGCTCTTATGGTCTGCCCGCGTGGGATCATCATGATCATTTCCTCTCGACGGCGGTGTCGTCGTTCTCGTGAGCGTCGAGCGTCCGGGAGCGCCGTAAGCCGAAACTGGGCCGAAGCATGCGGACGAGCACTTCGTCGCGTCTTATCGAGTGGTGGTAGAGTGCTGCCGCCGCGTGGAGCACGACTAGGCCGAGAGTGAGATAGGCAAGCAAGGCGTGGGCAAAGGTCCAGAACGCCTCCGATGTCTCTGATTGGGCAAGCGGCAGATGCGGAATGACGATCGCATTGAAATAGAAGCTCGGGATGTTCAGTGTCGAGGCGGAGACGACCGCCCAGCCGGCGAGCGGCACGACGAGCGCGAGGAGGATGAGTACCGAGTGCGCCATACGGGCCGCTATGTGCTCCAGTGGACCGAGGCCAGCAACAGGCGCCGGACTGCGCTCGATGAACCACCAGGCCGTGCGAAGGATAGCGAGCCCCAGCGCTGTGAACCCGAAGGATTTGTGCCATTGGTAGAGGGAAAATTGCAGAGCCGGGTCGATTTCGGTCCGGCGCATGATGAAGCCGAGCAGGGTGAGCCCGAGGATGAGAACGGCAATCGTCCAGTGCAGGACGATGGTCGCCGATCCAAATCCGCTATCGCTGTTGCGGAGCATGGCGTCTTCCGATGATGGAGGCAGTCATTCCCTTCGCGAGTGCGCGCTCGCCAGTATGAGACGCCCGAAGCGCTGCTTTTATTCGCCGCATACCGGTTCAAGTTCGACCGGCCTTGCCGACGGTTCTCGGCGATGCCCGCGGCGCCAAGCGGAACGAATAAAGCGCTCGGGTGCTTTTTTTTGCCTTGGCGATTTGCTAGGCCGCTTGCCCGAGAGGAAGATCTGATCCGGAGGAATTTCATGACGCCCGATATCCGCCCGCTCGTTGCAGGCAACTGGAAGATGAATGGAACGCGCGCATGGCTGGACCAGATCAAGGCCATGGCGGAGGGCGTCAAGGGTGAGCTTTCCGCCAAGGTGGACACGCTGATCTGCCCGCCGGCAACGCTGCTTTATGTTGCGACAGCGCTTTGCGACGACAGCCCGCTGATGATCGGTGCTCAGGACTGCCACCAGAAGGAGGCGGGCGCCCATACCGGCGACATTTCGGCCCAGATGATCGCCGATTGTTTCGGCACCCATGTCATCGTCGGCCACTCCGAGCGCCGCACCGACCACGGCGAGAGCGACGCACTGGTACATGCCAAAGCCGAAGCGGCCCACGCCGCTGACCTCGTCGCAATCGTCTGCATCGGCGAGACGGAAGCGGAGCGCAAGGGCGGCGAGACGCTCGATGTCCTGAAACGCCAGCTCGCCGGAAGCCTGCCGGACGGAGCTACGGCCGAGAACACCGTGATCGCCTACGAGCCGGTTTGGGCGATCGGCACGGGGCTTACGCCGACGGCCGCCGACGTCGAGGAGGCGCACGCCTTCATGCGCCGCGAACTCGTGCACCGTTTTGGTGCGGAAGGCGGCAAGATGCGCATTCTCTACGGCGGCTCCGTCAAGCCCTCCAACGCCAAGGAACTGATGGGCGTCGCCAATGTGGACGGCGCGCTGATCGGGGGTGCGAGCTTGAAAGCCGACGATTTCCTCGCCATTTACAGGGCCTACGAGGAATTGGCAGCCTGATCGTCGGGGCGACCCGGCAGGGGCTTGGATTAGCTGGCGGCTTGGTATAAAGAGGCGCCAAATTGGCGCAGCCGTTCGCGGCCGCGATCGTTCGATTCGCATGCCCGAAGAGGGCAGGACTGGAAGCTGATGCAGACCGTACTACTCGTCATCTATCTCATGGTGGTCGTCGCCTTGATCGGCGTCGTTCTCATTCAGCGTTCCGAAGGCGGTGGTCTCGGTATCGGCGGCGGTTCGGGCTTCATGTCCGCGCGCGGCACGGCCAATGCGCTGACCCGCACGACGGCTGTTCTGGCCTTCCTCTTCTTCGGGCTCGCGCTCGCGATGGGCATTCTGTCGCGCTACGAGCCGCAGGCCACCGATATCCTCGAGCGGATTCCGGGCACGGGCTCGAGCGGCGGCGTGCTTGATTCGCTCGGCGGCGGCCAGCCCGCTCCGGCCGGCGGAAACACGCAGGCTCCGGCTCCGGGCAACGGCGCCGACAATGCGGCTCCGGCAGGTGGCGCAACCGCTCCCGCCCAAGCGCCGACGGGTGCGGCGCCCGCGCCCGCAGCGCCGGCGAACGGCGCCAACGGCAATACGGGATCGCAAGTTCCGAGCGGCCAGTAAGGCCGCCATTCGAAAGAACCCGCCGGCGGATGGTTTCATCCGCCGGTTTTGTTTTGTGTGAAATCTGCCCTCCCGAAAGACGGAAAAATTCTGAAAGACGAATTTTTCGGTGGCGGAATCATTTGTGAAAAGGTATCCGGTGACTCCCATGGCGCGATATGTATTCATCACTGGCGGCGTGGTTTCCTCCCTCGGAAAAGGCATTGCTGCGGCCGCTCTTGGAGCGTTGCTGCAGGCGCGTGGCTACCGGGTGAGGCTGCGCAAGCTTGACCCCTATCTGAACGTAGACCCGGGCACCATGAGCCCGACCCAGCACGGCGAAGTGTTCGTCACCGACGACGGCGCCGAAACCGACCTCGATCTCGGCCACTACGAGCGCTTCACCGGCCGCTCGGCGACGAAGACCGACAACATCACCACGGGCCGGATCTACAAGAACATCATCGACAAGGAACGGCGTGGCGACTATCTCGGCGCGACGGTGCAGGTGATCCCGCACGTCACCAATGAGATCAAAAACTTCGTTACCGAGGGCAACGACGATTACGATTTCGTCATCTGTGAGATCGGCGGCACCGTCGGCGACATCGAGGCGATGCCTTTCATGGAGGCGATCCGCCAACTCGGCAACGACTTGCCGCGCGGCACCGCCGTCTACGTCCACCTGACGCTGATGCCCTATATTCCGGCCGCGGGCGAATTGAAGACCAAGCCCACCCAGCATTCGGTCAAGGAACTGCAGGCGCTCGGCATCCATCCCGATATCCTGCTTGTCCGCGCCGACCGCGAAATCCCGGAAGCCGAGCGCCGCAAGCTGTCGCTCTTCTGCAACGTCCGCCAATCCGCGGTCATTCAGGCGCTCGACGTGGCCTCGATCTATGACGTGCCTATCGCCTATCACAAGGAAGGTCTCGACAACGAAGTGCTTGCCGCCTTCGGCATCGAGCCGGCGCCGAAGCCTCGGATGCAAGCCTGGGAAGACGTCGCCCATCGCATCCGCACGCCGGAAGGCGAGGTGACGATTGCGATCGTCGGCAAATATACCGGCCTCAAGGACGCCTATAAGTCGCTGATCGAGGCACTCTACCATGGCGGTATCGCCAACCGGGTGAAGGTCAAGCTCGAATGGATCGAGTCGGAGATCTTCGAAAAGGAAGATCCGGCACCGTATCTCGAAAAGGTCCACGGCATTCTCGTGCCCGGCGGCTTCGGCGAGCGTGGTTCTCAAGGGAAGATCAACGCGGCGCGCTTTGCCCGCGAACGCAAAGTGCCCTATTTCGGCATCTGTTTCGGCATGCAGATGGCGGTCGTCGAGGCAGCCCGCAATCTCGCCGGCATCGAGAAGGCGTCGTCGACCGAATTCGGTCCGACCAAGGAACCGGTCGTCGGCCTGATGACCGAGTGGCTCAAGGGCAACGAGCTGGAGAAGCGCTCGGCCTCGGGCGACCTCGGCGGCACCATGCGCCTCGGCGCCTACCGCGCTGCCCTCAAGCCGAGCACCAAGATCGCCGAGATCTATGGTTCGACGGACATTTCCGAGCGCCACCGTCACCGCTATGAGGTCAACGTCGACTACAAGGATCGGCTGGAATCCTGCGGCCTGGTCTTCTCCGGCATGTCGCCGGATGGCCTCCTGCCGGAGACAATCGAGTACCCCGACCATCCCTGGTTCATCGGCGTTCAATATCACCCGGAACTGAAGTCGCGTCCGCTCGATCCGCACCCGCTCTTTGCGAGCTTCATCGAAGCGGCGCTGGTACAGTCGCGGCTGGTGTAGGCGGCGCTGGTCGAGATGACGCGATAATTTCTGCGGCCGGTCCCGAAGGGCCGGCCGTCGCCGTTTTTGTGATCGAGCCCTGCCGGCCGCCGCCGCGCTTGCAATCGGCGGGCAAAAGTTGCAAACAGCGGCAATCGGTTATCAGGGAACCTGCCATGAAGCTGTCCAAGCGAACCGCCCGCCCGCTCGATCATGTCGTGCTACCGGTGGCCGATCTCGTGCGGGCGAGGCGGCGCTTGACCGATCTCGGCTTCACGGTAGCCGAGGAAGCGCGCCATCCCTTCGGAACCGCAAACGCCTGCGTCTTCTTTGCGGACAACACCTATCTGGAACCGCTTGCCGTCGCCTCGCGCGAGGAGTGCGAGGCTGCGGCTCTTGCCGGTAACGTCTTCGTCGCGCGCGATCAGGCGTTCCGCTTCCGCCAAGGGCACGAAGGCCTGTCAGCGATCGTGCTCGGAACGCCGGACGCCACTGAAGATCACATCCGCTTCCGGTCGCGTGGTATCTCCGGCGGCGACATGCTGGAGTTTTCTCGGCCGATGCGGCTGCCGGACGGGCGCGAAGGTCTCGGCTCCTTCAGGCTCGCTTTTGCCGCGGATCTGCGCTCGCCGGATTTCTTCCTCTTCAGTTGCCAGCGCATCCGCGCCCTGCCGGTCGAAAGCACGCCGCTTCATCAACATGAAAACGGCGTATTGGGTATCTCCGAGGTCGTGCTTTCGGAGCAGAACCCGACCGATTTCCAATATCTGCTGCAAGAGGGCGTCGACGAGCGCGAGGTCTCGGCCCATTCCTTCGGCATGGATATTCAAGCCGGCAGCGCGAAGCTTACCGTCCTCAATCCGGCGGGCATGGAGGCTTTCTTCGGCCGCTCGGTAAGCGGCGCCGAACGTGGCTTGCGCGGTCGCGCGGTGGTCTTCCGTGTTGCCGATCTCGAAGCGACACGTGCGCTATTTGCGCAGAACGATATCGAATTTGCAGAAATGGGCGGACGCCTCATTGTCCCGGAAGCGCCGGGGCAGGGGGTGATTTTCGCGTTTGGAGTGTGACTATGGAAGCCAATGCAAGGGTTGTCGTCGGCGAAGGTGCCGGCCAGGTGGTCTTCTCGCAGAAGGAACGGCTGACATTGATCGCCGGCCCCTGTCAGATGGAAAGCCGCGAGCACGCCTTCATGATGGCTGGCAAGCTTGTGGAGCTCTGCAAGTCGCTCGGCCTCGGCCTCGTCTACAAGTCCTCCTTCGATAAGGCGAACCGCACGTCACTCTCCGGCAAGCGCGGCATCGGCCTTGAAAAAGCAATGGAAATCTTTGCCGATCTCAAGAAGGAATTCGGATTTCCGGTCTTGACGGACATCCATACGGAAGAGCAATGCGCGGTCGTCGCCGAGACCGTCGACATCCTGCAGATCCCGGCCTTTCTGTCGCGCCAGACGGACCTGCTTGTCGCCGCCGCGAAGACGGGACGCGCGATCAACGTCAAGAAGGGCCAGTTCCTCGCCCCCTGGGACATGAAGAACGTGCTCGCCAAGTTCACCATGAGCGGCAATCCGAACGTGCTTCTATGCGAGCGGGGCGCGTCCTTCGGCTACAATACGCTGGTTTCCGATATGCGCTCTCTGCCGATCATGGCTGCGCTCGGCGCGCCGGTAGTCTTTGACGCCACTCATTCGGTGCAGCAGCCGGGCGGGCAGGGCGGCTCGTCAGGCGGTCAGCGCCAATTCGTAGAGACCCTTGCGAGGGCGGCCGTTGCCGTCGGCGTCGCAGGCGTTTTCATCGAGACCCACGAAGACCCGGACAATGCTCCTTCCGATGGCCCGAACATGGTGCCGCTCAAGGACATGCCGCGGCTTCTCGAGAAGCTGCTCGCCTTCGATGCGATCGCCAAAGCGTGAGCGGCGCCGCGCTGTTTTCGTGAAATTTTCATGAAGCACGATGGCGCCGGCCGTTTGCATCCGCCGCGCCATTGTAATTTCGAGGCCATGAATTAAGACAGGCCCCACCATCATCACCGTCCACAAGCAGGGAAGAGATCATGACTGCTATCATCGACATCATCGGCCGAGAAATTCTCGACAGCCGCGGCAACCCGACCGTCGAGGTCGACGTCCATCTCGAAGACGGCAGTTTCGGTCGGGCTGCCGTTCCGTCGGGTGCCTCCACCGGTGCGCATGAAGCGGTCGAACTGCGCGATGGCGGCACCCGCTATCTCGGCAAGGGTGTCGAGCGCGCGGTCGATGCCGTCAACGGCGAGATTTTCGAAGCGATCGGCGGTTTGGACGCAGAAAACCAGATCCAGATCGACAAGACGATGATCGAGCTCGACGGCACGCCGAACAAGTCTCGCCTCGGCGCCAACGCCATTCTCGGTGTTTCGCTCGCCGTCGCCAAGGCCGCCGCCGAAGCCTCCGGCCTGCCGCTCTACCGCTATGTCGGTGGCCCGAACGCGCATCTTCTGCCGGTTCCGATGATGAACATCATCAATGGCGGGGCGCATGCCGACAACCCGATCGACTTCCAGGAATTCATGATCATGCCGGTCGGCGCCGAGACGCTGAAGGACGCCGTGCGCATGGGTTCGGAAGTCTTCCACACGCTGAAGAAGCAGCTTGCCGCCGAGGGGCATAACACCAATGTCGGCGACGAAGGCGGTTTTGCACCGGGTCTCGCTTCCGCCCCGGCGGCGCTAGACTACATCATGAAGTCGATCGAGAAGGCGGGTTACAAGCCGGGCGAAGACATGTATGTCGCGCTCGATTGCGCCTCGACGGAATTCTTCAAGGACGGCAAATACGTGCTTGAAGGCGAGGGCCGTACCCTGGAGCCGGGCGCAATGGCCGAGTACCTCGCCGAGCTCGCGGGCAAGTACCCGATCATCTCGATCGAGGACGGCATGGCCGAGGACGACTGGGATGGCTGGAAGGCGCTGACCGACCTCATCGGCAACAAGTGCCAACTCGTCGGCGACGACCTGTTCGTTACCAACTCCGCACGGCTCCGCGACGGCATCAAGATGGGTGTCGCGAACTCGATCCTCGTCAAGGTCAACCAGATCGGTTCGCTCTCCGAGACGCTCGATGCCGTCGAGACGGCGCACAAGGCGCGCTACACCGCCGTCATGTCGCACCGTTCCGGCGAGACAGAGGATTCGACGATCGCCGACCTTGCGGTAGCCACCAACTGCGGACAGATCAAGACCGGTTCGCTCGCCCGTTCCGACCGGCTCGCGAAATACAACCAGCTTATCCGCATAGAGGAGCAGCTCGGCCTGCAGGCACAATACGCCGGCCGCTCGATCCTGCGCGGCTGATTGATGGGCGGGTAGCTAGGGTTTCGCCCTCATCCGCCTGCCGTCGCAAATCGAGGATTCAAGCCCGTCTGCCTCGCCGGCAGGCGGGTTTCGCTTTTTCAGGCCCTTCATGGTCAACGGTCGGTTAATCAATCGCCGTTAGTCTCGGTTTTCGTACTGCGTATGGAGCGGGAAGCGCGAAAGTATGTGCGGTTTTATTCGCGCATCCCGCTCCACTTCTAAAATCGATCACTCATGATCCCGGGCGAGTTTGCCTGAGTTCATCGTGATCCAGGGCATGAGCGATGTGGACACGGCATCACAAGAAGCGGAGATTGGGGCGATTGGTGGTACCGCTACTGGCGGTCGCCTTCCTTTCCTATTTCGGCTATCATTCCATTCATGGCGGCTACGGTCTGAGGGCAACCGAGGAATTCGACCGCCAGATCGCCGAGCGGCAGGCACGGCTGGACGAGCTCACTCAGAAGCGAAAAATCCTTGAAAAGGAAGTGGAGCTGATGAGCGATGGCTCGCTGGAAAGAGACATGCTGGATGAAAAAGCTCGCCTCGCGCTCAACATGTCGCGTAGCGACGAGATCGTTATTTTTCACCATTCCAGGAATTAACCGAAATTTTGTTAATTGAAGTAAATTCTGGAAAATCAAAGGGTTGCGCCGAATAATAGCCATGCAAATATGGCATTGCTGCAGCGCTCTTCTTTCCCTATGGTAGCCGACCAAAGGCTAACCGTAGGGAGGAACGAATGGCTCCGCGAAAAACCGCGTCCGTCTCCAGCCGCAAGACTGCTGCCAAGCCGGCCAAAAAGGACTTCACCGGCGGCACGATCGCCGAATTCTCCAAGGAAGACGATCTGAAAGCCTATCGCGAAATGCTGTTGATCCGGCGTTTCGAGGAGAAGGCCGGCCAGCTCTATGGCATGGGCTTCATCGGCGGCTTCTGTCACCTCTATATCGGCCAGGAAGCGGTCGTCGTCGGCATGCAGATGGCGCTGAAGGAAGGCGATCAGGTCATTACCGGCTATCGCGATCACGGCCACATGCTCGCCTGCGGCATGAGTGCGCGCGGCGTCATGGCGGAGCTCACCGGTCGCCGCGGCGGCCTTTCCAAAGGGAAGGGCGGTTCGATGCACATGTTCTCCAAGGAAAAGCATTTCTATGGCGGCCACGGCATCGTCGGGGCGCAGGTATCGCTCGGAACCGGTCTTGCTTTCGCCAACAAATATCGCGGCAACGACAATGTCAGCCTCGCCTATTTCGGCGACGGCGCCGCCAACCAGGGCCAGGTTTACGAGAGCTTCAATATGGCCGCCCTCTGGAAGCTTCCGGCGATCTACATCGTCGAGAACAACCGCTATGCGATGGGAACCTCCGTGTCGCGCGCCTCGGCTCAGACCGACTTCTCGCAGCGCGGCGCTTCCTTCGGTATTCCCGGCTATCAGGTCGACGGCATGGACGTGCGTGCCGTCAAGGCGGCTGCCGACGAGGCCGTCGAGCACTGCCGCTCCGGTAAGGGCCCGATCATCCTCGAAATGCTGACCTACCGCTATCGCGGCCATTCCATGTCCGACCCGGCGAAGTATCGGTCGAAGGATGAGGTGCAGAAGATGCGTTCGGAGCACGATCCGATCGAGCAGGTTAAGGCCCGTGTCATGGAGAAAGGCTGGGCCAGCGAGGACGAGCTGAAGCAGATCGACAAGGATGTTCGCGACATCGTCGCGGACAGTGCCGATTTCGCCCAGTCTGATCCGGAGCCGGATGCATCCGAGCTCTACACCGACATCCTGCTTTGATCCGGGGAGGGACAAATATGCCAGTAGAAATTCTCATGCCTGCCCTTTCCCCGACGATGGAGGAAGGCACGCTTTCCAAGTGGCTGAAGAACGAGGGCGACAGGGTGTCCTCCGGCGACGTCATTGCCGAGATCGAGACCGACAAGGCGACGATGGAAGTGGAAGCCGTCGACGAAGGCACGATCGGCAAGTTGCTGATTGCCGCCGGCACGGAAGGCGTCAAGGTCAACACGCCGATTGCCGTGCTGCTGCAGGACGGTGAAGGCGCAGGTGACATTGCAGCCAAGGCCGAGGCGCCGAAAATGGAGGCGCCGAAGCCTGCCGCTACTGAAGCGCCTGCCGCTGCAGCTCCCGTTGCGGCCCAGCCGAAGGCGGAAATCCCCGCCGATCCGGCGATCCCTGCCGGCACCGAGATGGTGACCATGACCGTGCGCGAAGCGCTTCGTGACGCGATGGCGGAAGAAATGCGCGCCAATGACGATGTCTTCGTCATGGGTGAGGAGGTCGCCGAATATCAGGGCGCCTACAAGGTGACCCAGGGTCTGCTGCAGGAATTCGGCCCGCGCCGCGTGGTCGACACTCCGATCACCGAGCATGGCTTTGCCGGTGTCGGCGTCGGTGCGGCGATGACCGGTCTGCGTCCGATCGTCGAGTTCATGACCTTCAACTTCGCCATGCAGGCGATCGACCAGATCATCAACTCCGCCGCCAAGACGCTCTACATGTCCGGCGGACAGATGGGCGCGCCGATCGTCTTCCGCGGCCCGAGCGGTGCGGCAGCCCGCGTCGCCGCGCAGCACTCGCAGTGCTATGCCGCCTGGTACAGCCACATCCCGGGCCTGAAGGTCGTCATGCCTTATACGGCGGCGGATGCGAAGGGCCTGCTCAAGGCCGCCATCCGCGATCCGAACCCGGTGATCTTCCTCGAAAACGAAATCCTCTACGGCCAGTCCTTCGAAGTGCCGAAGCTCGATGATTTCGTGTTGCCGATCGGCAAAGCCCGCATCCACCGTGTCGGCAAGGACGCCACGATCGTCTCCTTCGGCATCGGCATGACCTATGCGGTCAAGGCCGCGGCCGAGCTCGAGGCGCAGGGCATCGACGTCGAACTGATCGACCTGCGCACGATCCGCCCGATGGATATCCCGACTGTCATCGAATCGGTGAAGAAGACCGGTCGCCTCGTTACCGTCGAGGAAGGCTACCCGCAGTCCTCCGTCGGCACCGAGATCGCCACCCGCGTCATGCAGCAGGCCTTCGATTATCTCGATGCGCCGATCCTGACGATCGCCGGCAAGGATGTGCCGATGCCCTATGCGGCTAACCTCGAAAAGCTCGCTCTGCCGAACGTTGCCGAAGTCGTCGAGGCGGTGAAAACCGTCTGCTATAAATAAGCAGGGGGTAGCGATGGCAACGATGACGGAGACCAGGCGTGTTGCCTGGTCGATCTACTGGAAATCGACTTTGCTTTGCCTTCTGGCTGGCACAGTCTCAGGTGCGGTTTTCGGTTTCATTGTGGGATTTGTTGGTGCGTTAGTCGGTGTCCGTTCGGAGATACTTGCGCCGATTTACACGTGGGGCGGCGCGATAGTTGGCCTGATTGCAGGTTTCGTGGCATTCAACTTTGTAGTGGCATGGACAATTGGAAAATCGATCGGTGGGCGGCAGCTTGAACTAGCCGTTGCCACTTCGTTTCGGGAGGGACAATAATGCCAATCAACATCACCATGCCGGCCCTGTCTCCGACGATGGAAGAAGGCAATCTGGCCAAGTGGCTCGTCAAGGAGGGCGACAAGGTCAAGTCTGGCGACGTCATCGCGGAGATCGAGACCGACAAGGCGACGATGGAAGTCGAAGCCGTCGATGAGGGTACGGTCGCCAAGATCGTCGTTCCGGCCGGGACCGAGGGCGTCAAGGTCAATGCGCTGATCGCAGTTCTCGCCGCCGAAGGCGAGGATGTCTCCGTAGCCGCAAAGGGTAACGGCGCCGCGGCGGCACCTGCGGCGAAGGCACCGGAACAGGCTCCGGCAGCGGCCGCTGCCCCGGCACCCGCCGCAGCACCGGCGCCGCAAGCTGCCGCACCGGCACCGGTTGCCACCGATGGCAAGCGTATCTTCTCTTCGCCGCTCGCGCGCCGTCTTGCCAAGGAGGCGGGTATCGATCTGTCGGCGATCGCTGGTTCAGGCCCCTATGGCCGCGTCGTCAAGAAGGACGTCGAGGCTGCCGTTGCCGGCGGCACGGCCAAGCCGACCGCAGCCCCCCCTGCTGCCGCAGCTCCGGCCCCGGCACTCGCCAAGGGCATGTCGGAAGACGCCGTCCTCAAGCTGTTCGAGCCGGGCTCCTACGAGCTCGTGCCGCATGACGGCATGCGCAAGACCATCGCAAAGCGCCTGCAGGAATCGAAGCAGACGATCCCGCATTTCTACGTCTCGCTCGATTGCGAGCTCGACGCGCTGCTGGCGCTGCGCGCCCAGCTCAATGCCGCCGCCCCCGAGAAGGACGGCAAGCCGGTCTACAAGCTCTCGGTCAACGACATGGTGATCAAGGCGCTGGCGCTGGCGCTGCGCGACGTTCCGGACGCGAACGTCTCCTGGACCGACTCGAACATGGTCAAGCACAAGCACGCCGACGTCGGCGTTGCCGTCTCCATTCCTGGAGGACTGATCACCCCGATCGTCCGCCAGGCGGAACTAAAGAGCCTGTCCGCCATCTCCAACGAGATGAAGGATCTCGGCAAGCGCGCGAAGGAGCGCAAGCTGAAGCCGGAAGAATACCAGGGTGGCACCACCGCCGTATCCAACATGGGCATGATGGGCGTCAAGAACTTCGCCGCCGTCGTCAACCCGCCGCATGCGACGATCCTCGCGGTCGGTGCCGGCGAGGAGCGCGTCGTCGTCAAGAACAAGGAGATGGTCATCGCCAACATGATGACCGTCACGCTCTCCACCGACCATCGCTGCGTCGATGGCGCGCTCGGCGCCGAACTGCTCGCCGCCTTCAAGCGCTACATCGAGAACCCGATGGGCATGCTCGTCTGACCTTGGGGGCCTGAATGGGCGAGGTGCGCAAATCGGCATCGCTGATTTCCCGTCTTTTGCGGGCTTTCGGAGTGTCGGCGGGCGCATCTCTCTTGTCTGGGTTTGCGGGCATCTTGGCGTTCGGGGCGTTTGCCTGGCTGCTGACGAGGTTCTTTGAGGCCGATGAACTGCCGTTCGACGGACCGGATTTCGCGTTGGTAGGCCTTAACGTCCTCCCGGTGGCAGTGATCGCGGGCCTGTTGGCGTTCGTCGCGCAGATGCGACCCGCACCGGCAGCGGCGCTGAAGCAAGGCATGCTGCTCTTGCTGGCGCTTATGCTTACTGCTGGGATGGCATGTGTTGTGGCGGCGATCTATTCGAACGACGGCATCGGAGTTATTGATCTCCTCTACCTCTTGGGTGCAGTGATCCCCTGCGCGCTTGCCGTGATCACCCAATGGGCCCTCGTCGACTGGGCGTCAAGGCGCACCGGTTCAGATTTCCTCACCAGTCTAGGCGAAACGTGAATGAAAACAGTCCTTTGCTACGGTGACAGTCTGACCTGGGGCTACGACGCGAGCAGCGCGGGTCGGCACGCGTTGGAGGATCGCTGGCCGAGCGTGCTGCAGAAGGCGCTCGGCGCCGGCGTAAATATCATTGCCGAGGGGTTGAACGGTCGCACAACGGCCTATGACGACCATCTGGCGGACTGCGACCGAAACGGCGCGCGCGTCCTGCCGACCGTGCTTCATAGCCACGCCCCGCTCGACCTCGTCATTCTCATGCTCGGCTCGAACGACATGAAGCCGGCGATTCATGGCACGGCCTTCGGCGCCGTCAAGGGCATCTCGCGGCTCGTCAGTCTGGTGCGCAAGCACGACTGGCCGACCGAGGCAGGGGAAGGGCCGGACATCCTGATCGTCTCACCGCCGCCGCTTTGCGAGAGCGCCAACAGCGCCTTTGCAGCCATGTACGCGGGCGGCGTCGAGCAGGCGGCGATGCTGGCATCTCTCTATCGGGACCTCGCCGATGAGCTCGACTGCGGCTTTTTCGATGCTGGTTCGGTCGCACGAACGACGCCGCTCGATGGCGTTCATCTCGACGCGGACAACACCCGGGCGATCGGCCGTGGATTGGAGCCGGTCGTCAGGATGATGCTCGGGCTCTGACGATGACGGCTGGCGCGACCCTCAGGCCCGCGAAACGGAGCGATGCGGCAGAGCTTGCGATCCTCATCGATATCGCCTCGCATGGCTTTGCCTCCTGGCTCTGGTACGGCGGCGTGCTCAGCAAATCTGCCGAAACCGCCTTCGAGCACGGCCGCAACCGGCTGCGGCAGGATTCGGGCCTCGGCACCTGGCGCGATGCGGTCGTGGCCGTTGTCGAGGATGAGATCGTCGGCGTCTCGGTCTCCTACGCGATCGACGCCTCCATTCGGGAAATCGAGCCGAAGCATCCGGTGCTCGGCCCTCTGCTTGCACTCCAGAGCCAAGTGGTTGGTCACTGGTTCATCGATAGCCTCGGTGTCTACCGGCATCACCGCGGCAAGGGGATCGGCCGCGCGTTGCTCGAGAATGAATTTGCCCGCGCTGGAGAGGCGCCGGTGAGCCTCATCACCGAAAGCCACAATGACGTGGCGCAGGCGCTCTACAAGAGGAACGGCTTCGAGGAGGTGGCGCGTGCCGCGGCCGTGCCGCTCTTCGAAGACAGCAGGAAACACGATTGGGTGCTTTTCACCCGCAAGGTCGCTTGAAACAGAGGTAGGAAACACATGGCTGAGAATTACGACGTCATCGTTATCGGTTCGGGCCCGGGCGGCTATGTGACCGCCATCCGCTCGGCGCAACTGGGCCTGAAGACGGCGATCGTCGAGCGCGAGCACCTCGGCGGCATCTGCCTCAACTGGGGGTGCATTCCGACCAAGGCGCTCTTGCGCTCGGCCGAAATTCTCGACCACGCCAACCACGCCAAGAATTATGGCCTGACGCTCGAAGGCAAGATGACCGCCAACGTCAAGGACGTCGTCGCCCGTTCGCGCGCCGTGTCGGCGCGGCTGAACGGCGGCGTCGCCTTCCTCATGAAGAAGAACAAGGTCGACGTGATCTGGGGCGAGGCTAAGCTGACGAAGCCTGGCGAGATCGTCGTCGGCGCGCCGTCGAAGCCCGCCGTGCAGCCGCAGAACCCGGTTCCTAAGGGTGTGAAGGGCGAGGGTACCTATACCGCCAAGCACATCATCATCGCGACCGGCGCGCGGCCGCGGGCGCTGCCCGGCATCGAGTCGGACGGCAAGCTGATCTGGACCTATTTCGAGGCGATGAAACCCGAGGAAATGCCGAAGACCATGCTTGTCATGGGCTCCGGTGCGATCGGCATCGAATTCGCGAGTTTCTACCGCTCGATGGGCGTGGACGTGACCGTCGTCGAACTGCTGCCGCAGATCATGCCGGTTGAGGACGCGGAGATCTCCGCCTTTGCCCGCAAGCAGCTCGAAAAGCGCGGCATGAAGATCTTCACGGATGCGAAGGTGACGAAGGTCGAAAGGGGCGCCAACGACGTGACTGCCCATGTCGAGACGAAGGACGGCAAGGTCACGCAGATCAAGGCGGATCGCCTGATTTCCGCAATCGGCGTCCAGGGCAATATCGAGAATCTCGGCCTCGAGGCGCTGCGCGTCGAGACCAGCCGCGGCTGCATCGTCACCGACGGCTACGGCAGGACCAATGTCGCCGGCATCTATGCGATTGGCGACGTCGCCGGCCCGCCGATGCTCGCGCACAAGGCCGAGCATGAGGGAGTGATCTGCGTCGAGAAGATCGCCGGCGTTCCCGGCGTGCACGCGCTCGACAAGGGCAAGATTCCGGGCTGCACCTATTGCGACCCGCAGGTCGCCTCCGTCGGTCTCACCGAGGCGAAGGCCAAGGAACTCGGCCGCGAGATCCGCGTCGGGCGCTACAGCTTCGGCGCCAATGGCAAGGCCATCGCGCTCGGCGAGGACCAGGGCCTGATCAAGACGATTTTCGACAAGAAGACCGGCGAACTCCTCGGCGCGCACATGGTCGGCGCCGAAGTGACCGAACTCATCCAGGGCTTCGTCGTCGCCATGAACCTCGAGACGACCGAGGAAGAGTTGATGCACACGGTCTTCCCGCATCCGACACTTTCGGAAATGATGAAGGAAAGCGTGCTCGACGCCTACGGCAAGGTGCTGAACGCGTGATGACGCGCCGCCGTCCGGAACTTTCGATCGCATCACGCATTGATTGCACGGCATTTTCAATGCGCGGAGGTCGTTATGAGTCTGAACGGAGTGGGCATTTTGGCCGCCATCATCATCGGCGGTCTTGCCGGTTGGCTGGCGGAGCAATTCATGCACAGCCAGATGGGGCTGTTTGCGAATATCATCCTCGGCATCATCGGTGCGGTCGTGCTGAATTTCATCCTGGCCGCCTTCGGCTTGGCCTATACCGGATGGGTGGCCTATCTCATCATCGGCTTTATCGGCGCCTGTCTGCTGATCGCGGCGGGGCGGGCCGTCAGAGGTTAGGGATCCACTCGCCATTCACTTGCGGTCGGGCTGCCATGCAAATGGTGGCCTGACTTTTCATGTCCGGCTCGTTATATAGATCGAAAGCGGGCGCAGCGGCTTAAGCCGAGGCCCGATACGATGAAGGAAGTCACATGGTAACGGTTTTCGATGCGGTCTCGGATCGGGCTCAGCGCGTTCGCCACCCGGAAAAGGCGCACAGACCCGACACCGAAGTCCTGCGCAAGCCGGACTGGATTCGCGTGAAGGCGCCGACCTCGAAGGGCTACATGGAGACCCGCTCCATCGTGAAGGGCAACAACCTCGTCACCGTCTGCGAGGAAGCCGGCTGCCCGAATATCGGCGAATGCTGGGACAAGAAGCACGCCACCTTCATGATCATGGGTGAGATCTGCACGCGCGCCTGCGCCTTCTGCAATGTCTCGACCGGCAAGCCCAACGCCCTCGACCTCGAAGAGCCCGCCAATGTCGCCAAGGCCGTCAAGCAGATGGGCTTGAGCCACGTGGTCATCACCTCGGTCGACCGCGACGATCTCGATGATGGTGGTGCCGAGCATTTCGAAAAGGTGATCTTCGCGATCCGCGAGGCGTCCCCCGCGACGACGATCGAGATCCTGACGCCCGACTTCCTGAGGAAGCCCGGCGCGCTTGAGCGTGTCGTCGCCGCCAAGCCCGACGTTTTCAACCACAATCTCGAAACGGTGCCCTCCAACTATCTGACCGTGCGCCCCGGCGCACGCTATTTCCATTCGATCCGGCTGCTGCAGCGGGTCAAGGAACTCGACCCCTCGATGTTCACCAAGTCCGGCATCATGGTCGGCCTCGGCGAGGAGCGGAACGAAGTGCTGCAACTGATGGACGACCTGCGCACCGCCGACGTCGATTTCTTGACGATCGGGCAGTACCTGCAGCCGACCCGCAAGCATCACAAGGTCGAGAAATTCGTGACGCCGGAGGAGTTCAAGTCCTACGAGACGGTCGCCTACACCAAGGGCTTCCTGATGGTCTCATCGAGCCCGCTCACCCGCTCGTCGCACCATGCCGGCGACGATTTCGCTCGGCTGAAGGCGGCGCGCGAGAAGAAGTTGGCTGCAGCGGAATAAGCCGGCATCTGCCGCTTTTAATTGAGGCTACTCGTCTTGCTGAAGCGGGCGTGAGATTGTAAATCGCAACCTCTGGACGTGGGTCTATCGAGGGAGGTTTCGATGCAATCCGCCGAGGTAGGTGCTTGCTGGGAGGCGAATGCCGAGAACTGGACGAAGTTCTCGCGTGCGGGCTACGACGTTTATCGCGATGCGCTGAATACGCCCGCTTTCCTAGATATGCTTCCGTCCATCGCTGGGTTGCGTGGCCTCGATCTGGGCTGCGGCGAAGGGACCAACACCCGCCGGCTTGCGGAATGCAAGGCGCGGATGACCGCGATAGATATCGCGCCGAGCTTCATCCGCCTCGCTCAGGAACAAGAGGCAGAAGATCCTCGGGGCATCCGGTACATGCTTGGCGATGGTCGAGACCTGCCTTTCGCCGACGGTGAGTTCGATTTCGTTACCGCTTTCATGTCTCTGATGGACATGCCCGACCAGCGTCGTGTCCTGCAGCAGGTCTTCCGGGTTCTCCGCGGGGGCGGCTTTTTCCAGTTCTCCATCCTCCACCCCTGTTTTGTGCCTCCGCGTCGCAAGACCATTCGTGACGAGAAGGGAGACTGTCGCGCCGTCGAACTGGCGGATTATTTCGACGAGACCGACGGACGGATCGAGACGTGGCTGTTTTCGACGATTCCGTCGGAAGAACGGGAGGGTGTTGCCCCCTTTCGTGTCCCGCGCTTTCACCGGACGCTCAGTACCTGGATGACGATGATCGTCGCGTCGGGTTTCTCGCTAGAGGAGTTCCGCGAGCCGATGGCGTCCGAGGAGGCTGCACGGTTGTACCCGGCCGTCGCGGACACGCGCGTTGTTCCGATATTCCTTCACATCCGCCTCAGGAAACCCCTATCCCGATGAAACATGCAGTGTCGGCCACTTTTCAGAAGGCGCGCTGGGTGCCCGGAAGCTCGCGCCGAAGTCCAGGTGTGTTTCCGGGAGGATTACGGTGCGCAAATTCACCTCCTCCTTGATCTTCCCACGCCGCGGCCTTAACTCCAAATCATGCCGCACTTCGAAACCAACCACGTCGTCAAGCATTCGGCCGAGCAGATGTTCGACCTCGTCGCCGATGTCGAGCGCTATCCGGAGTTCCTGCCGCTTTGCGAGGCCTTGAGCGTGCGCTCGCGCAAGGAGAGGGAAGGGAAGGTCCTGCTGATGGCGGACATGACGGTGGGATATAAGGCAGTCCGCGAAACCTTCACCACACAGGTGCTGCTGAAGAGGGCGGAGTTGTTGATCGACGTCAACTATATCGAAGGGCCGTTCAAATACCTCGATAACGTCTGGCGTTTCGAGCCCTTGAACGAAACCGAATCGATCGTCCATTTCTGCATCGAATACGAGTTCAAGAGCCGCATTCTCGGGGCTTTGATGGGCTCGATGTTCGACCGCGCCTTCCGGATGTTCTCGGAGGCTTTCGAAAAGCGGGCCGACGTGATCTACGGCGCCGGCGCCTGAGCGATCTCTCCGACGAGGCCGAGCGCGGTTCTAACCGCAGCCAGCCGCACCGCATCTCGGCCGATATCCCCGAAGCGCATCTCGCGATGAACAAGCGCACCGTCGCGTCCGGCCGCGGCGAAATGGACGAGGCCCGCCGGCTTGTCCGCTGAGCCGCCGCTCGGGCCGGCAATACCCGTGACGGCCACGGCGAAATCGGAGTCCGAATGCGAAACGGCACCGAGGGCCATTTCCATGGCCGTCTCGCGCGACACCGCGCCGTGTGCGGCAAGCGTTGCGAGCTTGACCCCGAGCATCTGGACCTTCGCGTCGTTCGAATAGGTGACGAAACCGCGATCGACGACGGAAGACGAACCGGCGATCTCGGTCAACACCCCGGCGATCAGGCCGCCGGTACAGGACTCGGCCGTCGCGAGTTTGAGCCCGCGCGCGGTGAAGTCCTTGATGATTGCCCGCGCTTTCTGCTCGATATCGGCAGGCCACATCACGTTTCGCTCCGTGGTGCGTAGACGACCGTCGCGGTGGCAATTGCCGCGATGCCTTCCCTGCGGCCGACGAAACCGAGCTTCTCATTAGTCGTCGCCTTGATCGAGCAGCGGTCGAGGGAGATATCGAGCATTGCCGCAAGGTTCTCGCGCATCTGCTGGCGATGCGGCCCGACTTTCGGCGCCTCGGCGATCAGCGATACGTCCGCATTGGTGATAGTGCCGCCGCGCTCGCGCACGATCCGCGCCGCGTGCTCCAGGAAGATGCGGGAGGGTGCGCCCTTCCATTGCGGGTCGGAGGGTGGGAAATGATCGCCTATATCGCCCTCGCCGCAGGTCGCAAGGAGCGCATCGGTCAAGGCATGCAGGGCGACATCCGCGTCGGAATGGCCGGAGAGCTTGCGGTCGTGCGGGATGAAGACGCCGCAGAGTGTGACGCCGTCGCCCTCGACGAGCTGGTGCACGTCATAGCCGTTGCCGGTGCGCACATCCGGAATTGCGTGGCGTGTCAGCTTCTCGTCCGCCATCGAAATGTCCCTTCGCAATGTCAGTTTGATGTTGTCGGCCGATCCCTCCACCAGAAGAACCGGGATGCCGGCCCATTCGGCGATCGAGGCGTCGTCGGTGAAGTCGGCTCGGCCGCCTGCGGCCGCTCGGCGGTGGGCGGAAAGAATCGTCTCCAACCGGAAGCATTGCGGCGTCTGCGCGGCATAGAGATCGGCCCGCGGGACCGTCTCCTCTACGATGCCTCCGGCTCTAGCGCGTTTCAGCGTGTCGGCGACGGCGACCGCCGGAAGCACCGCCTCGGCCCCGTGCTGCAGCGCTGCGTGGCAGCGGTCGAGGAGGGCGTGATCGAAAAACGGACGCACGGCGTCGTGGATCAACACATATTCGGCGCCCGTGGCGGCGAGTGCTTCCAGGCCGGCAAGCACCGAAACCTGGCGCGTCGGACCGCCGTGAACCACGGTCAGATCGAGCTGGCGAGACATCCGCTTGCGTGCCGATGCGAACAGGTCTTCATCGTCCGGGTGAATGACAACGACGACCGGACCCGTGCCGGTCCATGTCGCGAAAATGTCAAGCGTATGAGCGATAACCGGACGATCGCCGATCCTGCGATATTGCTTCGGCCCCTCGGCCGACTGGCCGGCGCGCTCGCCGCGCCCGGCCGCCACGATGACGATGCCGCAGGAGAACTGGTCTTCGAATTGCATCTTCTGTATGTGTCCCGCCGTTCGCCGATCTTCGCCGTGGTGTACCGCGAAGGTCCCGTCATTGCCAGCCATCTGTGCATATCGCCGGAAACTGTGAAGCGGTATGACCGATATGCACGGAGAGGAAAAATTGAAGCGCGTTCGTGCACTTCAAGGAATTTTGTCGACCGCGTCAAAACCGCTTGGCAAGTTCGAGAACAGTGGCTAAAAATAGTGCAAGAATATTATGTGCCCGAAAGATATGCATTTGCCGCCATCGGCCCTCTCATCGTCGCTCAAGATCGGGAAAGCTCAAATCCGCAATCGGATAGCGCTTGCGCCGATGTCCGGGGTGACGGATTTGCCCTTTCGCATGCTTGCGTGGCGCTTCGGCGCGGGCTTTGTCGTGACCGAGATGGTGGCGAGTCGTGAACTGGTCTGCAATGCGGCTGAATCCTGGGCGCGGCTCAGGAATTCCGGTATCGATCCGCACATCGTCCAGCTTGCCGGGCGCGAGGCGCACTGGATGGCGGAGGCGGCGCGAATCGTCGAAGCCAATGGCGCGGACATCATCGATATCAATATGGGCTGCCCCGCCAAGAAGGTTACCGGCGGTTATTCCGGCTCGGCGCTGATGCGTGACCCGGATCATGCCCTTTCCCTCATCGAGGCGACGGTGAAGGCGGCCACCGTGCCGGTAACGCTGAAGATGCGGCTCGGCTGGGACGAAAATTCGATCAATGCGCCGCTGATTGCACGGAGGGCGGAGGAGGCTGGCGTGCAGGCCATCACCATCCACGGCCGCACGCGCATGCAGTTCTACAACGGAAAGGCGAATTGGGATGCGATCCGGGCGGTCCGCGAGGCGATCTCCGTTCCGCTGATTGCCAATGGCGATGTCGATACGCTCGCCGACGCCATGGAAATCCTGCGCCGGTCCGGCGCAGACGCGGTCATGGTCGGGCGGTCGTGCCAAGGACGGCCCTGGCATCCGGGCGTTCTTGCGGGCGTTGCCGCTCATCCCGATGTGACCGACATCGCCCGGATATTCGCCGAACATTACGAGATGATGCTCGAATTCTATGGCGTGGAGATCGGTCTTCGCCACGCCCGCAAGCACGTCGCCTGGTATCTGGACCGCTTCGCGGCCGATCTTCAGGTCGCGGAGAAGGCGGCGATCCTGACATCGACGGATGCGCGTCTCGTCAGTGATCGCGTGGCGGCCGCGATCGTGCGGTCTGCCGGGGAGATCGTCACGGAGGAGATTGCGGCATGAGCGAAATGGCAACGGCGCCGGCAGGAGGTGCCAACGACCTTTCGATGGCGGTCCTCAACGCGATCCAGAACCCGGTCATTCTCGTCGACGAAAACGGCTTCGTGGCCTTCGCGAACTGGGAGGCGGAGTCCTTCTTCGGTGCAAGCGCCAATCACCTTGCCCGGCACGATATCAGCGCCTTCATCCCCTTCGGCAGTCCGCTCCTGACCTTGATCGAGCAGGTGCGCGAGCGGCGGGCGCCGGTCAATGAATACCGGGTCGACCTGAGCTCGCCGCGCCTCGGCGCCGACAAGCTCGTCGACCTCTACGTGGCCCCTGTCCTGTCGCAGCCAGGGTCGGTGGTGATCGTCTTCCAGGAACGGTCAATGGCCGACAAGATCGACCGGCAACTGACGCACCGTGCCGCCGCGCGGTCGGTCACGGGTCTTGCCTCGATGCTGGCACACGAGATCAAGAACCCGCTCTCCGGCATCCGTGGCGCGGCACAGCTCCTCGAAACCTCGGTCAATGACGAGGACCGCGCCCTTACAAGGCTCATTTGCGACGAGACGGACCGTATCGTTTCGCTCGTCGACCGCATGGAGGTCTTTTCCGACGAGCGGCCCGTCGACCGCGTGCCGCTCAATATCCATTCGGTGCTCGACCACGTGAAGGCGATCGCCAAGGCCGGCTTCGCCCGCAGTATCAAGATTTCCGAGAACTACGACCCGTCGCTGCCGCCGGTCTTCGCCAATCGCGACCAGCTCGTTCAGGTCTTCCTCAACCTGGTCAAGAATGCCGCCGAGGCGATCGGCGACAGGGCAGATGGCGAGATCATGCTGACGACCGCCTATCGGCCGGGCATCCGGCTTTCGGTCGCGGGGACGCGCGAAAAGATTTCGCTCCCTCTGGAGTTCTGCGTGCACGATAACGGCCCGGGTGTTCCGGCCGATCTGCTGCCGCATCTTTTCGACCCCTTTATCACCACCAAGACGAACGGGTCGGGCCTCGGCCTGGCGCTCGTGGCCAAGATCATTGGTGGCCATGGCGGCATCGTCGAATGCGACAGTCAGCATAATCGCACCACTTTCCGCGTTCTGATGCCGGCCTCCAAAGGATTGGCGGCGGACGACGAAACTCCGATGACAAAAGGAACCAATGGATGACGGGCGCAACGATCCTCGTAGCGGATGACGACGCTGCCATTCGCACCGTGCTCAACCAGGCCCTGAGCCGTGCCGGATACGACGTGCGGATCACCTCCAATGCGGCGACCCTCTGGCGCTGGATTGCCGCCGGCGATGGCGACCTGGTCGTCACCGACGTGGTGATGCCGGACGAGAATGCCTTCGATCTCCTGCCGCGGATCAAGAAGGCGCGACCGGACCTGCCGGTCCTGGTGATGAGCGCCCAGAACACCTTCATGACGGCGATCAAGGCATCGGAGAAGGGCGCCTACGATTATCTGCCGAAGCCTTTCGACCTGACCGAGCTGATCGGCATTATCGGCCGGGCGCTTGCCGAGCCGAAGCGCCGCCCTTCCAAGCTCGACGACGACTCGCAGGACGGCATGCCGCTCGTCGGCCGCTCCGCCGCCATGCAGGAAATCTACCGGGTGCTGGCGCGCCTGATGCAGACCGACCTGACGCTGATGATCACCGGCGAATCCGGGACCGGCAAGGAACTGGTCGCGCGTGCGCTGCACGACTATGGCAAACGGAGAAACGGCCCCTTCGTCGCGATCAACATGGCGGCGATCCCGCGCGACCTCATCGAATCGGAACTGTTCGGCCACGAGAAGGGGGCGTTCACCGGCGCGCAGACCCGCTCCACCGGCCGTTTCGAACAGGCCGAAGGCGGAACGCTCTTCCTCGATGAAATCGGCGACATGCCGATGGACGCTCAGACCCGGCTTCTGCGCGTACTGCAGCAGGGCGAGTATACGACGGTCGGAGGCCGCACACCGATCCGCTCCGACGTGCGCATCGTCGCAGCGACGAATAAGGATCTGAAACAGTCGATCAATCAGGGGCTTTTCCGCGAGGACCTCTATTATCGGCTGAACGTCGTTCCGCTGCGCCTGCCGCCGCTCAGAGACCGCGCCGAGGATATCCCGGATCTCGTCCGCCATTTCGTTCAGCAGGCCGAAAAGGAGGGGCTCGATGCCAAGCGCTTCGATCAGGAGGCGCTGGAACTGATGAAAGCGCATCCCTGGCCGGGCAATGTGCGCGAGCTCGAGAACCTCGTCCGCCGGCTGACCGCACTTTATCCACAGGATGTCATCACTCGCGAGATCATCGAGAACGAGCTGCGCTCGGAGGTGCCCGACAGCCCGATCGAGAAGGCCGCAACCCGTAACGGTTCGATGTCGATCTCGCAGGCGGTCGAGGAAAACATGCGCCAATATTTCGCAAGCTTTGGCGACGCCTTACCGCCTTCCGGCCTTTATGACCGCGTGCTTGCGGAGATGGAATATCCGTTGATTCTCGCGGCGCTGACGGCCACGAGGGGCAACCAGATCAAGGCAGCCGATCTGCTCGGTCTCAACCGGAACACCTTGCGCAAGAAGATCCGCGAGCTTGGGGTCTCGGTTTATCGCAGCTCGCGTAGCGCTTGACTAAGATGCAACACCGTTGCATTTTCGCCACAATGCGTTGCTTGAACCTCCGGTAGGCGTCGATTCGACAGGCGCTTCGGTTGAGCCGTTGCGTGCGGGGGCCATCCTGGGACGGCGCCGCCGCGTTCAGTTCTTAGGTCGGGAAGCGCAGGCTTGTGCCGGTGTCATCCGTGCGCCGGTTTGGGGGAAGCATTTTTCATGGTGGATGGAATGGCCTTGCCATTGGGCACGGAGGACGGTGTCACTGCTGCCCAGGATCGGCGAGCTTCCTTCGCTTTGCCGGGGCTGATGCTGGCGACCGGCGCGCTGATCTGTGCCACCCTGTCGCTTCTCGTTCTTCTTGGTCTGACCCCCATTCGGCCCGAGCGCAACATCGTCATCGCCTGCGCCGGCATCAACGGTATCTTCGTCGTTGGCCTGATCTATCTCATCGCCCGCGAGATCCTGCGGCTCTTGAGGGCGCGCAGCAAAGGGAGGGCGGCGGCGCGGCTGCATGTGCGCATCGTCGCGCTGTTCTCGATCGTCGCGATCACGCCCGCCATCCTGGTCGCGATTTTCGCCAGCATCACCCTCGACGTCGGCCTCGACCGTTGGTTCTCGCTGCGCACGCAGGCGATCGTCAGCTCTTCGCTCAACGTCGCACAGGCCTATGTGTTGGAGAATGCCAGCTATCTCCAGGGCCAGACGGTTTCGATGGCCAATGACCTCGAGCGTAACCGCCAGCTCTACAGCCTCGACCGCACCGGATTCATCGAATTGATGACGCGACAGGCGCGCGGCCGCGGCATGCTCGGCGCCTTTCTTGTGCGCGCTGACGGGAGCGCCATACTTCAGGCCAATATCTCGACCGACCGGCCGCTGCCCGCCATTCCGCAGGACGCGCTGAAAAGCACCGTCGCCGGCCAGCCGACGCTTATTCCTCCTGGCGTCACCAATCTCGTAGGCGCCGTCGTTCCGCTGGAAAACATTCCCGGCACCTATCTCTACACCGTCCGCAACGTCGATCCGGAAGTCATGCGCTCTATGCGGCTGATGGAGGAGAACACCGCCGAGTACAAGGCGCTCGAGGCGGGGCGTACATCCCTGCAGATCGCCTTCGGCGTCCTCTACATCGGCTTCGCTCTGATCGTGCTCCTGGCAGCGATCTGGACCGCCATCGCCGTCGCCGACCGCATCGTTCGGCCGATCCGGCAGTTGATCGGCGCGGCCGACAGTGTCGCCTCCGGCAATCTCGATGTCGTCGTACCCGTCCGCGCCGTCGATGGCGATGTCGGTAACCTGTCGCGTACCTTCAACAAGATGGTCAGCGAGATCCGCACCCAACAGGAGCAGATCCTGGTGGCGAAGGACGAGGTCGATCAGCGGCGCCGGTTCATAGAGGCGGTGCTTTCCGGCGTCACCGCAGCGGTCATCGGCGTCGGCAGGGACCGTCGCATCACCATTTTCAATCCCTCATCCGAAGAGGTCCTCCGTAGGGACGCCGCCGGGCTCATTGGAGCGAGCCTCAGCGAGATTGCGCCGGAGATCGAAGCGGTGCTCGTCGAGGCCGAAAGCCGCTACCGCAACGATTATCGTAAGCAGATCAACATCATGCGTGGCGGAACTGAGCGGACACTGAATGTCCAGGTAACTCGGGAGGAGGGCGACGAATCGCACGGCTCCTACGTCATCACTATCGACGACATCACGGATCTGGTGATCGCGCAGCGCTCCACGGCCTGGGCGGACGTTGCCCGCCGCATCGCGCACGAGATCAAGAACCCGTTGACGCCGATCCAGCTTTCGGCCGAGAGGCTGAGGCGCCGGTACGGCAAGCAGATCGACCAGGAGGACAGGGCGGTTTTCGACCAGTGCACGGACACAATCGTACGCCAGGTGGAGGACATCGGCCGCATGGTGGACGAGTTCTCGGCTTTTGCGCGCATGCCGAAGCCGACGAAGGAAAAGTCCGACCTGCGGGCGATCCTGAAAGACGCCGTCTTCCTGCGCGAGATGGGCAACAACCACATCACGTTCGTGCGCGATTTCGGCGACGAACCGCTCGACGGGCAGTTCGACAGCCGCATGCTCGGCCAAGCCTTCGGCAACATCGTCAAGAATGCGGTGGAGGCGATCGAGGCGGTGCCGGCGAGTGCCGCGCGGGCAACGCCGAAAATCGTCATTCGCTCCCGTCGCGACGGCGCCACCGGGCGCTATGTCGTCGATGTCATCGACAACGGCAAGGGGCTGCCGACCGAGAACCGGCACCGGATTCTGGAGCCGTACATGACGATGCGCGAGAAAGGGACGGGGCTCGGCCTCGCAATCGTCAAGAAGATCATCGAGGACCATGGCGGGCAACTGGAACTGCACGACGCACCGGCGGATTTCGACGACGGCGTGGGGGCGATGATCCGGGTGATTCTGCCGCCTGCCGGAGAAACCGGAGGCGAAAATACTGTGAAAGATAAGGGCAATACCAATGGCGGCTGATATTCTGGTTGTGGATGATGAGGAAGATATCCGTGAGATCGTCTCCGGTATCCTGTCGGACGAAGGCCATGAGACGCGGACCGCTTACGACAGCGACAGCGCGCTTGCGGCGATCAACGACCGCGTGCCGCGGCTCATTTTCCTCGACATCTGGATGCAGGGCAGCAAGCTCGACGGGCTGGCGCTTCTCGACGAGATCAAGAGCCGCCATCCCGATTTGCCGGTGGTGATGATTTCCGGCCATGGCAACATCGAGACGGCCGTTTCCGCCATCAAGCGCGGCGCTTATGACTTCATCGAGAAGCCGTTCAAGGCGGATCGGCTCATTCTCATCGCCGAGCGCGCGCTCGAAAATTCGAAGCTCAAGCGCGAAGTCTCCGAACTGAAAAGAAAGTCTGGCGACCCGGTGGAGCTCATCGGGACCTCCGTTGCGGTCTCGCAACTGCGCCAGATGATCGAGAAGGTGGCGCCGACCAATAGCCGCATCATGATCCAGGGGCCGTCAGGCTCCGGCAAGGAACTCGTCGCGCGGATGATCCATCGCAAGTCCGCGCGGGCGAACGGTCCTTTCGTCGCGCTGAACGCCGCTGCGATCACGCCGGATAGAATGGAGATCGCCCTTTTCGGCACCGAGGGCACAGCCGGCCAGCCGCGCCGAACAGGCGCGCTCGAGGAGGCGCATGGCGGCATCCTCTATCTCGACGAGGTCGGCGAGATGCCGCGCGAGACGCAGAACAAGATCCTGCGCGTTCTCGTCGATCAGCAGTTCGAGCGCGTGGGCGGTTCGAAGCGCGTCAGGGTGGATGTTCGTATCATCTCCTCGACCGCGTACAACCTCGAGAACATGATCGCGGAAGGACTTTTTCGCGAAGACCTCTACCATCGGTTAGCGGTAATCCCGGTTCGCGTGCCGGCCCTTGCCGAGAGACGGGAGGACATCCCCTTCCTCGTCGACATGTTCATGCGCCAGGTGAGCGAACAGGCGGGCATTCGCCCGCGCAGGATCGGCGAGGACGCGCTCGCCGTGCTGCAGGCGCATGACTGGCCAGGCAACATCCGGCAGTTGCGCAACAACATAGAGCGCCTGATGATTCTCGCACGAAGCGACGGGCCGGATACGCCGATCAGCGCCGACATGCTGCCCAATGAGGTGGGAGATACCTTGCCGAAGATTTCCGCCCAGGGCGATCAGCACATCATGACCCTGCCGCTGCGTGAGGCGCGTGAAATGTTCGAGCGCGATTATTTGATCGCGCAGATCAACCGGTTCGGCGGAAATATCTCGCGCACCGCTGAATTTGTCGGCATGGAGCGCTCCGCCCTTCACCGCAAACTGAAATCGCTGGGTGTATGATTCGAAGTCGTCACCGAGTGGATTTCCCGCCGCGTGCCGAGCGATTCGAAGGGCCTGTCCGAGGACTTAAGGAACAGCGATGAAAGTGATCATATGCGGGGCGGGGCAGGTGGGTTACGGCATTGCCGAACGTCTGTCGCGGGAGAACAACGACGTCTCGGTGATCGACACCTCCGCCGCGCTGATCGCCCACATAACCGAGACGCTCGACGTGCGAGGCTATGTCGGCCACGGCGCACATCCGGAAGTGCTGGCGAAGGCCGGCGCCGATCAGGCCGACATGATTATCGCCGTGACGCTGTTCGACGAAGTCAACATCGTCGCCTGCGAAGTGGCGCACGCGATCTTCAACGTGCCGACGAAGGTGGCCCGTATCCGGGCACAGGCTTATCTGGCGCCGGAATATTCCGACCTCTTCTCACGCGAGAACGTGCCGATCGATGTTACGATTTCGCCGGAAATCGAGGTGGGGCGGCTCGTGCTGCGCCGGATCTCCTTTCCGGGCGCGACCGATGTCGTGCGTTTCGCCGACGACCGCATCGCCATGCTGGCGATCGAGTGCATGGAGGATTGCCCTGTCGTCGACACGCCCCTCCAGCAACTGAGCGAACTCTTCCCCGATCTGCTCGCAACCGTCACCGGCATCTTCCGAGATGGCAAATTGATCATCCCGCATTCGTCCGACGAGCTGAAAACCGGCGATCTCGCCTATGTCGTCTGTGACCGCGACCAGGCGCGCCGAACGCTTGCGCTCTTCGGCCACGAGGAGCAGGAAGCGCGCAGGATCGTCATACTGGGCGCCGGCAATATCGGTTATTTCGTCGCCCGGACGATCGAGGAGCAGCAGCCCCGCATGCGGGTGAAGCTCATCGAGAACGACCGCGATCGCGCCGTCCTCGTCGCCGACAAGCTCAACAGCGCGGTCGTCCTGCATGGCTCGGCCATGGACCAGCGTATCCTGATGCAGGCGGACGTCCAGGATGCCGATCTCGTCGTCGCGCTGACGAACAACGATCAGATCAATATTCTCGGCAGCATGATGGCCAGGCGCCTCGGGGCGAAGTCGACGCTCGTGCTGATCAACGAACCCGCCTATCAGGATTTCGCCGGCACCGCGGGGGTCGACGCCTATATCAACCCGCGGGCCGTGACCATTTCGCGTGTGCTGCAGCATGTGCGCAAGGGCCGAATCCGATCGGTCTACGCCGTCCAAAACGGTGTGGCGGAGGTGATCGAGGCGGAAGCGCTTGAAACCTCTCCGCTGGTCGGCAAGGCGCTGCGCGAGCTTGAATTGCCGGAGGGCATTCGCATCGGTGCGCTCTATCGCGACAAGGCCTACATCCGCCCCGACGGCGATACGCGGATAAAGGCGAAGGATCGCGTGGTCCTGCTTGCCGCCGCCGAGGCCGTCCGCGACGTCGAACAGCTTTTCCGAGTGAGCATCCAATATTTCTGAGGCCCCCATGCCGAGAGTAGCCTATGTCAACGGGGCCTATGTACCCCACGCCGAAGCCGCCATTCACGTGGAGGACCGCGGCTACCAGTTTGCCGACGGCGTCTATGAAGTCTGCGAGGTGCGGCATGGCTTTATCGTCGATCTTCGCCGCCACCTCGATCGCCTCGACCGTTCCCTGAACGAGCTCGGCATCGGCTGGCCGATGAGCCGGGCGGCGCTGACCCATGTCATTCGCGAGGTGCTCCGCCGGAACCGGGTCAGGAACGGTCTCTTCTATCTCCAGGTCACCCGTGGGGTCGCCCGTCGGGATCACGTCTTCCCGTCAAAGGACACGCCGCCGTCGATCGTCGTCACGGCGAAGCGGACGGACGCCGCGGCGATCGCCCGGAAGAATACCGAGGGCATCTCGGCGATAACGGTGCCGGAAAACCGCTGGGATCGCGTCGACATCAAAACCGTCGGTCTCCTCCCGAACGTTTTAGCGCGCCAGAAGGCGAAGGAACTCGGCGCGCAGGAAGCGATCTTCGTCGATGCGGACGGCACGGTCAAAGAAGGGGCGGCGACGAATGTGTGGATCGTGGACAGGGACGGGATCTTGCGCACGCGCCCGGCGGAGCATGGCATTCTGCGCGGCGTGACGCGGACGACGCTCATGGATGTGGCAAAGCCGCTCGGCGTTAAGATCGAGGAAAAGGCTTTTTCTGTGGAGGAAATGCTTGCGGCCCGGGAGGTTTTCGTGACCGCCGCCACCAGCATCTGTTTCCCGGTTGTCTCCATAGACGGGAAGACCATCGGCAACGGCCATCCGGGAAGCATAGCGCAGAATATTCGCGAAGCCTTTTTCGACATTGCGGAAAAGACATTGATTTGATACCAAACTTGGAGAGGTGTCGGGGACGGTACTGTGACGCCTCGAAATCGCAGAATTTGACAAAAGGCCCCGGCGAAAAACGGCCGGCAAATAAGAAAGAAGCGGCGCGATGGCGGAACGTTCTCAAAACTTGCAGGATCTCTTTCTCAATACGGTCCGCAAGCAAAAGATTTCTTTGACCATTTTCCTCATCAACGGCGTCAAACTGACGGGTGTCGTAACATCGTTTGACAATTTCTGTGTCCTGTTGCGCCGCGACGGCCATTCCCAGCTCGTCTACAAGCACGCCATCTCGACGATCATGCCGGGCCAACCGCTGCAGATGTTCGAGAATGAGGAAGCAGCATCCTGACGGGACGTGAGGAACATTACAAAGCGTGATTCAAAATCGTCGTCGATCATCCCGGAGCTGGAACGGCTCCGCGACGACACGCGTGCTATCGTCGTCGTCCCGGTCCTTAAGAAGACGGGAAAACCATCCGCGGATGTCCTGACGCAGCCGATTGCGCGTTCCGACGAGAGCCGGCTGGAAGAGGCGACGGGTCTGGCGCTTGCCATCGAGCTCGACGTGGTGCACGGCACGATCGTGCCCGTCGCCCAGCCGAAACCCGGCACGTTGCTCGGCAGCGGCAAGATCGAGGAGATCGGCCATATCCTGAACGAGAAGGACGCAGGCCTGGTGATCGTCGATCACCCCCTGACACCGGTCCAGCAGCGCAATCTCGAAAAAGAATGGAACGCCAAGGTTATCGACCGTACGGGCCTCATTCTCGAAATCTTCGGCAGGCGCGCCTCCACCAAGGAAGGTACGCTTCAAGTCGATCTCGCTCACCTCAATTACCAGAAGGGCCGTCTGGTCAGAAGCTGGACCCACCTCGAACGCCAGCGCGGTGGGGCGGGCTTCATGGGCGGTCCGGGTGAAACGCAGATCGAAGCTGACCGCCGCCTGCTGCAGGAGAAGATCGTGCGGCTGGAGCGCGAGCTGGAGCAGGTGCGCCGCACCCGGCAGCTTCACCGTTCGAAGCGCAAGAAGGTGCCGCACCCCATCGTAGCTCTGGTCGGCTATACGAACGCCGGTAAGTCGACGCTTTTCAACCGGATGACCGGAGCGGGCGTGCTCGCCGAGGACATGCTTTTCGCAACGCTCGACCCGACGCTCCGGCGTCTGAAGCTGCCGCACGGGCGCATGGTCATCCTCTCGGACACCGTAGGTTTCATCTCCGATCTTCCGACGCATCTGGTCGCGGCCTTCCGCGCCACGCTCGAGGAAGTCCTCGAAGCCGACCTGATCCTGCATGTCCGCGACCTCTCCGATCCCGACAATCAGGCGCAGGCGAGTGACGTGTTGCGCATCCTTGCCGATCTCGGCATCGACGAGAAGGAGGGGGCCGAGCGCATCGTCGAGGTCTGGAACAAGATCGACAAGCTCGAGCCGGAGGTGCGTGAGGCGCTGGTGAAGAAGGCTGCGATTGCCGAGAACACCGTAGCGGTCTCCGCCATCACCGGCGACGGCGTCGACGAGCTTCTTGCTGAAATCGGCCGGCGCCTTTCAGGCGTCATGACGGAATGCACGGTCGTCCTCGGTCTTGATCAACTGCAGTTGCTGCCTTGGGTCTACGAGCATGCGATCGTGGATGGGCGCGAAGACCTCGAGGACGGACGGGTCGGCCTCGACCTGCGGCTGACCGAAGCGGAGGCCGCCGAGCTTGAGAGGCGATTGGGCAACGGACCGAAACCGATCGAAGAGGATTGGTGAAATTGACGTAACGGCATGCCGCTACGTCAATTGTCTCTCGATCGCCTTCGCCGCCTGCCAGAGTTCTTCCATGCGCTCCAGCGAAGCGGCATCGAGCGTCTCGCCGCCCGCTTCCAGCTCCTGTTCGATGTGGCCGAAGCGGCGCCGGAATTTGGTGTTGGTACCGCGCAGCGCCATTTCCGGGTCGGTGCCGATGTGACGGCCGATATTGACCATTGCGAAGATAAGGTCGCCGAGTTCGTCCGCGACCTTTCGCTGGTCCCCATCCTTGAGCGCTTGCCGCAACTCGCCGATCTCTTCCTCGATCTTATCGAGGATCGGCTCCGGTTCCGACCAGTCGAAACCGACCTTTGCCGCACGTTCCTGAAGCTTCAGGGCTTCCACAAGCGCCGGGAAACTCCGCTGAACGGAGCCGAGATGGCCGGCTTCCGTTTCTTGCGGCTGACCGCGCTTCAGGCGCCGCCGCCGTCGGTCCGCCTTTTCCGCCTGCTTGATCTGTTCCCATTGCAGCTTCACGGCCTCCGGCGTCTCCGCGTCGGAGCGGGCGAAGACATGCGGATGGCGGCGGATCATCTTGCGGGTGATGGCTTCGACGACGTCGCCGAAGGAAAATTCGCCCGCCTCCTCCGCCATGCGGGCATGGAACACGACCTGCAACAGCAGATCGCCGAGCTCGTCGCAGAGATCGTCCATGTCGTGGCGCTCGATCGCGTCGGCAACCTCATAGGCCTCTTCGATCGTGTAGGGCTTTATCGTTTCGAAGGTCTGGACGATGTCCCAGGGGCAGCCCGTCTCCGGTGCGCGGAGGGCGGCCATGATATCGAGCAGGCGTTGAATGTCGCGTGAGGGTTCCATGGTTCAGTTCAACGGTATCGCGTTGTTGTCCTTGCCCGCCTGGTAGCTGTCGGACAGGTGATTGTAGCGCTCGCGAATGCGGGCATCCTGGGTTGCGAGCCGTCTCTTCGTCTCTGGATCGGCATCTCCGAGGAGCGCTGCGATCGATGCGGATGCCCAGAAGGCATTCTCCCGGGCATAGCCGCCGGGCTCAAGGCGGAAGACTTCCTTGAGGATCTTGAGATCGTGCGGGATCGAGAAACTGTCGCGCGAATCCTCGTGACTGAAGAGGTAGTAAAAATTGTCGAACCCGGCCCAGGTGATGGCCGAGAGACACATGGAGCAGGGTTCATGCGTCGACAGGAAGATCAGTTCGCGCGTGTCGGGCTTGTCGGCGAGCTCGTAGAAGCGCTTGAGCGTGTGGACCTCGCCGTGCCACAGCGGGTTTGCCGTCTCGTTGTTGGTTTCGGCGAGCACCAGCGAAAGATCGGATTTGCGCAGGATAGCGGCGCCGAAGACCTTGTTGCCGGCGGCCACGCCCCTCTCGGTGAGCGGCAATATAGCGTTCTCGATGACCGTGAGCAGGCGCTCGGCCAGTTCACACTGTTTCATGTCTGGAGCCTCCGGCTGTCCGCCGGCATTTAACGGAGATCGCGCGAATGGCGCAATGGCCGGACGGCCTATCGGCCTCGGACTTCGGAGATATTTGCTCAAAAAGATTGGCTGTCGAGCAAAACAATACGTGACTCTAAAAGCAATGAAATTTCTGTTTCTTCAATTGTCGCCGCCTATAGGGGATATTCGCCGCAGCCTGTAGAAGGAGCCGCCCCCTTAATATGTCGCAGCAATTGTCTGTTTTCCCGGCATTCTTTCGCGTCGCGCAGAAAAGCGTGGCGGTGTTCGGCAATGGGGACGAGGCCTTCGCCAAGGTACGGCTGCTTTTGAACACCGAGGCGCACATCGTCGCCTATGCCGATCACCCGGAACCGGCCTTCGGGGCTTTCCTGAAAACCAATGGCATCGCGACGGTTCGCGAGCCTTTTGCCGCCCACCAGGTGGAAGGTGCGGTACTTGTCTTCGCTGCGACCGGCGATGCGGCGGCTGACCGGACGATCGTCGCGGCGGCACGCGAGCGGAAGATTCCCGCGAACGCCGTCGATCAGCCGGACTATTGCGATTTCCTGACGCCGGCGCTCGTCAACCGCGCGCCGGTCGCCGTCGCGATCGGCACGGAAGGGGCAGGGCCGGTTCTGGCCCAGATGATCCGTGCGCAGATCGACCAGTTGCTTTCGCCGTCGCTTGGGCTCGTCGCGTCGCTCGCGGCGAGTTATCGCGAAGCAGTCGATCGTCTCGTGCCGCGCGGCGCCGCGCGCCGTGTTTTCTGGCGGCACTTCTTCTCGGGTCCTGTCGCCGATAATGTCGCCCTCGGCGACTTCGCGTCCGCCCGCCGCGAGGCCTCGCGGCTTCTCAATGAGGCCGAGCGCGTTTCCGGGCATGTCTGGTTGGTCGGTGCCGGTCCTGGCGCCGAAGATTTACTGACGCTGAGGGCGCAGCGGGTGATGATGGAAGCCGACGTGATCGTCTATGACGCGCTCGTGCCCCAGGCGATCGTCGATATGGGCCGGCGCGACGCAGAGCGTCTGTCGGTCGGCAAGCGCAAGGGCTGCCATACCAAGTCGCAGGACGAGATCAACCAGTTGCTGGTAAAGCTTGCCGGCGAAGGCAAGCGCGTCGTTCGGCTGAAATCGGGCGATCCTTTGGTTTTCGGCCGCGCCGGCGAGGAGATGGCGGCCTTGCGCGAGGCGGGTATCAGTTACGAGATCGTGCCCGGCATCACCTCCGCCTTTGCCGCGGCTGCCGATTTCGAGTTGCCGCTGACGCTTCGCGGCGTCGCGTCTTCGCTGGTTTTCACGACGGGGCATGACCTTGCTGGCGACGTGCTTCCCGACTGGGCGCGGCTTGCCGTTTCCGGCGCGACGATCGCGGTCTATATGGGGCGCACCGTGGCTGCTTCGGTCGCTGGCCGCCTCATGCAGGCGGGCCTGCCTCCGGAGACGACAGTCGCCGTAGTCGAGAACGCCAGCCGCGCGGAGCGCCGCCTGCTGCACGGAACGCTCAAGGATCTGCCGGACCTCGAGACCCGTACGGAACTCGACGGGCCCGTCATGGTGATCATCGGCGATGCGGTTGCCGGCGCCAACTTCGGCCGGTCGGAGCCGCTTGCGGCCGGCCGCCGGCAAGCCAGCGACGCCGCGAAGCGCACGGAACAGATTGGGAATTGAGGACAACGCAATGGTGGACAAGGTTTTGACGGCGAATCGTCTGGCGGATGGCATATCCGTCTGGCTCGACGCCTCGGGTAACTGGGTGGAGTCGCTGCAGGATGCTTTCGTCGCGCGCCATGCGGAGGCCGTTGCTGCACTGGAGGCAACCGGAAAGCGCTCGTTCGATGAGAATAAAGTGGTAGACGTCAACGTTATCGACGTCGAGGAAGTCGACGGCACGCTTCGCCCCTTGCGCATGCGCGAACGCATCCGCGCCGAGGGGCCGTCTATCCCGTATGCTCCCGGATATCATGGGCTTGCCGGCCCGAAGAATGTCGCTGCCTAAGGACCTGAGACCCGATGTACCGTTACGACGAATTCGACCACGCCTTCGTTTCCGCACGCGTCGAGCAGTTCCGCGACCAGGTCCAGCGGCGGCTCTCCGGCGAACTCGCGGAAGACGCCTTCAAGCCGTTGCGCCTAATGAACGGCGTCTATCTGCAGCTTCATGCCTATATGCTTCGCGTCGCCATTCCGTATGGCACACTTTCGAGCCGCCAGATGCGCATGCTGGCGCACATCGCCCGCAAATACGACCGCGGCTACGGACATTTCACCACACGCCAGAACATCCAATACAACTGGCCGCGCCTTTCCGACACGCCGGATATCCTCAGCGACTTGGCAAGCGTGGAAATGCATGCGCTGCAGACCTCGGGCAATTGCATTCGCAACGTGACCGCGGATCACTTCGCCGGTGCCGCTGCCGATGAAGTCGCCGATCCGCGTCCCTATGCGGAAATCCTCAGGCAATGGTCGAGCGTGCATCCGGAATTTTCGTTCCTGCCGCGCAAGTTCAAGATTGCCGTGACCGGCGCCGAGCGCGACCGCGCCGCGATCCAGGTGCACGATATCGGTCTGCACCTGAAGAAGGACGAGAACGGCAAGCTCGCCTTTGCCGTCTATGTCGGCGGCGGGCAGGGGCGTACCCCGATGATCGCCAAGAAGATCCGCGACTTCCTGCCGGAAGAGGATCTGCTGTCCTACACGACGGCGATCATGCGCGTTTACAACCTCTATGGCCGCCGCGACAACAAATACAAGGCACGCATCAAGATCCTCGTGCACGAGACCGGTGCCGAAGAGCTGGCGCGCCAGGTCGAAGCCGAATTCGCCAATTTGAAGGACACGGAGCTGAAGCTGCCGGATGCCGACATCCAGGCGATCGCCGCCTATTTCGCGCCTGCGGCGCTCCCGAACCGTCCGGAAGGCTGGGGAAATCTCGCCCGATGGAAGAAGGCCGATCCGGAATTTGCCCGCTGGGTGCATCAGAACGTTCAGCCGCACAAGCATCCCGACTACGGCATGGTGACGATCTCGCTGAAGCCGATCGGTGGCATTCCAGGCGACGCTAGCCACGAGCAGATGGATGCGGTCGCCGATATCGCCGACGAATACGCCTTCGACGAAATCCGCGTCAGTCATGAGCAGAACTTGATCCTGCCGCATGTGGCGCTTGCCGATCTGGAGCCCGTCTACCGTGCGCTTGTCGCGGCCGGTCTTGCGACTGCCAATGCCGGGTTGATCACCGATATCATCGCCTGTCCCGGGCTCGACTACTGCGCGCTCGCCAATGCGCGCTCGATTCCGGTTGCACAGGAGATTTCGAGCCGTTTCGGTTCGCCCGAACGGCAGGCCGAGATCGGCGAGCTGAAAATAAAGATCTCCGGCTGCATCAATGCTTGCGGGCATCACCACGTCGGCCATATCGGCCTTCTGGGCGTCGAGAAGAAGGGTGAAGAGCTTTATCAGATCACGCTCGGTGGTTCCGGCGACGAGAACACATCGATCGGCGAGATTATCGGCCGCGGCTTCGAGCCGGAGAAGGTAACGGACGCGGTGGAAACGATCGTCAACACCTATCTCGGCCTGCGCCGGGAAAAGTCGGAAACCTTCCTCGAAGCCTACCGTCGGGTAGGGCCGCAGCCTTTCAAGGATGCGCTCTATGGCGGCGGTGCCCAGGCAGCCGCATGAAGCAGGGATAAGAAGCAGATGACGAAAATCTGGAAAGAAACCGGCTTCGTGAACGATGATCCCTGGATCGTTGAGACCGAGGAGACCAAGGCCGGATCAAACGAAAAGGCGATATTGGGTCTCGGTCCGTTCCTGGAAGCGGTCGCCGCAGGCGATGCCCCCGGTCTGGGCGTGCTGATCGCACCGGCCGACGACGTGACGCGTCTCGCGCCTTATCTCGATCGCCTCGCGCTGGTGGCCGTCGCGTTTCCGGCCTTCAACGACGGCCGGGCCTTCAGTCACGCTTCGCTGCTGCGCACGCGGCTCGGCTTCAAGGGCGAGATTCGCGCCGTCGGTGACGTGCTGATCGATCAGATTCCGCTGATGCTGCGTTGCGGGATCGACAGCTTCGCCGTGACGAACGCCACCGCGATCAGGCGGCTCTCGGAAGGGCGGCTGCCGGGCATAGCCAACCATTACCAGCCGACGGCGAAGCCATCTGCCGATACGAATTCCTATAGCTGGCGCCGCGTCTCGTGAAAGACGCGCGCCCGCGACAGTGTGAAGCAAGCCGAAATCCTCGAAAGCGACTATATTTGGAAGGGAATTCCTTTCAATTCGCCAGAGCTTGGAATATCCGCTCGTACTTGATAAAAAGCCTCACCATTACAGGACTGAAGCCACGATGAATGCGCCGGCAAAAAAGGAAGATTTCGCGGTACAGGCACCGGCAGGTGTCTTCGTCGAAACGGTCACGAGCGTCGAACATTACACGGATCGGCTCTTCCGCTTCCGCATGACGCGCCCGCAGGAGTTTCGTTTCCGCTCCGGCGAGTTTGCGATGATCGGCCTGATGGTTGGCGACAAGCCCATCTATCGCGCCTATTCGGTCGCGAGCCCGGCTTGGGATGAGGAGCTGGAGTTCTTCTCGATCAAGGTTCCGGACGGCCCGCTCACTTCGCATCTGCAGGCGATCAAGCCGGGTGATCAGGTACTGATGCGCAAGAAGCCGACGGGCACGCTCGTGCTCGACGCGCTCGTACCGGGCCGCAGGCTCTACATGTTCTCTACTGGCACCGGCATTGCTCCCTTCGCGAGCCTCATCCGCGATCCAGAAACCTATGAGAAGTTTGAGGAGGTCATCCTCGCCCATACCTGCCGCGACGTGGCGGAACTGAAGTACGGCTTCGACCTCGTCGAGGAGATCCGCAATCACGAGTTTTTGAACGAGATCGTCGGCGGTAAGCTCCGGCACTATGCAACGGTGACGCGCGAGGAATACCCCTTCAAGGGCCGGATCACCGACCTGATGACGAACGGCAAGTTCTTCGCCGATCTCGGCCTGCCGCCGCTCGATCCGGCGATCGACCGCGGCATGATCTGCGGCTCGACGGCGATGCTGAAGGACACCAAAGAAATCCTCGAAGCCGCCGGTCTGACGGAAGGCGCCAACAACAAGCCGGCCGAATTCGTCATCGAACGGGCATTCGTCGGCTGAGAGGCAGCTAGCCGGTCTGGAATTATGAAGATCGTTGAAGAGGCATGCTCGCTTACGGGTGTGTCTCTTTTTCATAGGGGGAACTGCTGACGGCTATCGGTCTGCTCAGCGGGCGATGCAAGCTTCTTCAAGACTCCGCCAGGTAGTCCATCAACTGCGACATTGCCGCCGCGGCGGCGAAGCCATCCGCCGCTTCGATGGAGCGGATCACTTTGACATGTCGCTCGACCGACGCCTCCATCTTTTCCGGTGAGGCGGACGCGTACCAGATGCGGCGCGCGTGTGTCTGCAGCGGCGCCAGCGCGGCCGTCAGGAAACGGTTAGGGCAGGTCTCTTCCATCATCTCGTCGAACATCTTGTCGGCGACGAGGAAGCCCTCAAGATCGCCCTTGTCCGCGCATTCCATCATTTGCCGGGCGCAGGCACTCATGGCCTCCCGCGCCTCGGCATTCGCGTGCTCTGCCACGAGGGCGGCCGCGAGCGGCTCCAGTTGCCGCCGCGTCTGCATCACGTCGATCCTATCACCGGGACGGATTGTGGTGATCTGCAGGCCCACGCGCGCGCGGATTTCGATCAGTCCCTGCCAGGCAAGCTTCTGGATCGCCTCGCGGACAGGCGTTCGGCCGAAAGTGGCGAGCTCAAGCAGCCGGCGCTCTGTAACGAGCGTTCCGGGTTTCAGTTTCAAGGTGACGATAAGCCGCTCGAGCGCGAGGTAGGCGAGATGAGCTTGGGACCTGTTGTGCATAAGGATTGTGCCGGATGCTGATATATCAGAAAGTGGCACAGTTTCAGAGTGCGGGCAAGCAACCCTGATGCCGGCGATCGGAGCCGGAGATGTCGGGCGACGACGCTTGCCGCAGCCGACAGAGGCATAAAGGAAGAGGCCCGCCCCTTTGGAGGCGGGCCGTTTTCATCCTGCGACGATACGCATCAGTGCAGGATCTGGCTCAGGAACAGCTTCGTGCGCTCATGCTGCGGATTGTCGAAGAATTCGGCCGGCGAATTCTGTTCGACGATCTGGCCCTGGTCCATGAAGATCACCCGGTTGGCGACCTGGCGCGCGAAGCCCATTTCGTGGGTGACGCACAGCATCGTCATGCCTTCTTCGGCCAGGCCGACCATTGTGTCGAGCACTTCCTTGATCATTTCCGGGTCGAGCGCGGAAGTCGGCTCGTCGAAAAGCATGATCTTCGGATTCATGCAGAGCGAACGGGCAATCGCCACGCGCTGCTGCTGGCCGCCTGAAAGCTGACCTGGATATTTGTGGGCCTGCTCGGGAATCTTGACGCGCTTCAGGAAATGCATCGCGATTTCCTCGGCCTGCTTCTTCGGCATCTTGCGCACCCAGATCGGGGCAAGCGTGCAGTTTTCCAGGATCGTCAGATGCGGGAAGAGGTTGAAGTGCTGGAAGACCATGCCGACTTCGCGGCGCACTTCATCGATCTTCTTCAGGTCGTTGGTGAGTTCGATGCCATCAACGACGATCTTGCCCTTCTGGTGCTCCTCGAGCCGATTGATGCAGCGGATCATCGTCGACTTGCCGGAGCCCGACGGACCGGCAATGACGATGCGCTCGCCGCGCATCACCCTGAGATTGATGTCTCGCAGCACGTGGAAATCACCATACCATTTGTTCATGTTGGTGATGTCGATCGCTACATCCGTCGTCGAGACGGTCATCTTTGAAGCAGTGGCAGTGTTTGCCATGTATGTTTTTCCCCTTTTATCGTTGGCTCTTGTCGAGCAGGCGTTCCATGAAGCCTGAATAGCGCGACATGCCGAAGCAGAAAAGCCAGAATATAAAGCCTGCGAAAATGAGACCGGTGACCGGCGTGACGGCGGTAGCCCAGTTCGCGTCGGCGAAGTTCAAGCGAACGATGCCGAGCAGATCGAACATCCCGATGATCGAGACGAGCGACGTGTCCTTGAACAGGCCGATGAAGGTGTTGACGATGCCCGGGATCACCAGCTTCAGCGCTTGCGGCAGGATGATGAGATTCATCTTCTGCCAATAGCTGAGGCCCAGCGAATCGGCGCCTTCATACTGGCCCTTCGGGATCGCCTGCAGGCCACCGCGTACCACTTCCGCCATGTAGGCCGACGCGAAGAGCGACACGCCGATGAGCGCGCGGAGGAACTTATCGAAGGTGACCCCCTGCGGCAGAAACAGAGGCAACATAACGCTTGCCATGAACAGAACCGTGATCAGCGGAACGCCGCGCACCACTTCGATGAAGACCGTGCAGAGCATCTTGATAACCGGCATGTTCGACCGCCGTCCGAGCGCCAGCAGGATGCCAAGCGGCAGCGAGACCGCGATGCCGACGAACGACAGGGCGAGGGTGACCATGAGGCCGCCCCAGAGCGCCGTCTCGACATAGGTGAGGCCGAACCAGCCGCCGGGGAGAAGGATTATCGCGATGATCGGCAGGACGGCCAGCAGCAGAACCGCATTCAACCCCTTATAGGGCACCTTGGGGATCAGCATCGGCACCAGGAACAGGACGAAAAGGATGCCGACGAGGGCGGGGCGCCACCGCTCCTCGGGTGGATAGCGGCCGAAGATGAACTGGTCGAACTTTGCGTTGACGAAAGCCCAGCAGGCGCCGCTCCAGCCGTCCGGCTGCGAACCGCCCTGCGCGATCGTGGCGCAGACGCCGCGCCCGCCACCCGTCCAGGCAGCGTCGATGAACAGCCACTGGATCACTGGCGGAACCAGCCAGGCCAGCACGAGCAGGCTGATGATGGTCAGCACCGTGTCCTGTGGTGTGGCGAAGAGATTCTTCCGCAGCCAGAAGGCGATGCCGCTTTCCAGCGCCGGAGCAGGTGAGGCTTCGATCATCGAAGCACGAACGAAATTTGCCTGATGCGTGCTCATGACCTCACCTCTCCACCAGCGCCATGCGAGCGTTGTACCAGTTCATGAACAGCGACGTCGCGAGGCTCAAGCTCAGATAGACGATGAGCCAGATGCTGACGACTTCGATCGACTGTCCGGTCTGGTTGAGGATCGTGCCGCCGACGGCGACGAGATCCGCATAGCCGACGGCGACGGCCAGCGACGAGTTCTTGGTGAGGTTGAGGTACTGGCTGGTCAATGGCGGGATGATGATGCGCATTGCCTGCGGCACGACAACCAGACGAGTCGTGAGCCTTGGGCGTATGCCGAGTGCATGAGCTGCTTCCGTCTGTCCCTTCGAGATCCCCCTGATGCCGGCCCGGACAATCTCTGCGATGAAGGCCGCAGTGTAGAAGGAAAGAGCGAGGAAGAGCGACATGAATTCCGGTCCGACGACCGACCCGCCCGTCAGGTTGAACTTGCCTGCGATCGGAACGTCGAAAGTCAGTGGAGCGCCGGTCGCGAGGAAGGTAATCAGCGGCAAACCGATGAGCAAGCCAAGCACGGCCCACAATACGGGAGGCCGCTGGCCGGTCGCCTCCTGCCGTTGCCGGGCGTAGCGGGCGAAGGCGAAGCACGCGATGACGCCGATGATGATGGCGAACAGTGTGTATTGCGCCCCCTCTCCGAAGAGCGGCCTTGGGAAGGCGACGCCGCGATTGCTTACATAAATATCGAGGGGGAGGGCGAGCGCGTCGCGCGCCTGCGGCAGGATCGCCAGAACGCCGCTGTACCAGAAGAAGATGACCAGCAGCGGCGGAATGTTGCGGAACACCTCGACATAGGCGAGCGACAGCTTGGCAATAATCCAGTTGTGCGACAGACGTCCGATGCCGACGATGAAGCCGATGATAGTTGCCGTGATGATACCGGTGATCGCCACCAACAGTGTGTTGACGAAACCGACAACCAGAGCGCGGCCGTATGAAGAATCGCTGGTGAAGGCGATCAGCGACTGTCCAAGGTCGAAACCCGCACGGCTGTTCAGGAAGCCGTATCCGGACGCGATATTCGCGCGCCTCAGATTCTCGACCGTGTTATCGACGATCCAGTAAATGAGGACCGCCAGAATGATGATGGTGATTGCCTGGTAGAATATTCCGCGTACCTGAGGATCATTGATGATCGATCCAGAGGATTTCCTCTTCTCAGGCGCGTCTGTAACGCCAATGGCCATATAATGCCTCTTTCCCCAATCCGCCCTTTTCGGGCGTTTTTATTGTAAGCGGAGGAGCGGTGGCCGCTCCTCCGTCTTGCCAGACCGATCAGCGGACCGGCGGTGCGTACTGGATGCCGCCCTTGTTCCAGAGCGCATTCAGGCCGCGTTCGATCTTCAGCGGGCTGCCTGCGCCGATGTTGCGGTCGAAGACTTCGCCGTAGTTGCCGACGGCCTTGATGACGTTGACAGCCCATTCGTTGGTGAGACCGAGGTCCGTGCCGATCTTGCTGTCTGCTTCGACGCCGAGGAAGCGCTGGACGTCGGGGTTGGGCGACTTCTTCATCTCCTCGACATTTGCCTGCGTGATGCCGAATTCCTCGGCTTGGATCAGCGCGAAGTGAACCCAGCTCACGATATCGAACCACTGGTCATCGCCCTGGCGGACGGCCGGGCCGAGCGGCTCCTTCGAGATGATTTCCGGCAGGATCATGTGATCGTCCGGGTTGGAGAGCGTGAGGCGCAGCGAATAGAGGCCGGACTGGTCGGTCGTGTAAACGTCGCAACGGCCGGCATCATAGGCCGCGTTCACTTCCTCGAGCTTCTCGAAGACGACCGGGTTATATTGCAGGTTGTTGGTTTTGAAATAGTCGGCGAGGTTCAGTTCGGTCGTGGTACCGGTCTGGACGCAGACGGCAGCGCCCGACAGTTCGAGAGCCGACTTCACGTTGAGGCCCTTGCGCACCATGAAGCCCTGGCCGTCATAGTAGTTGACCGGGCGGAAGTTGAAGCCGAGCGCGGTGTCGCGGTTGATCGTCCAGGTGGTATTGCGGGCGAGAACGTCGACCTCACCGGACTGCAGCGCCGGGAAACGCTCCTTCGCGGAAGTCGGCGTGTACTTGACCTTGCTTCCATCGCCAAAAACGGCTGCCGCGATCGCCTTGCAATAGTCGACGTCGAAACCGCTCCAATTGCCCGACGCGTCGGGCGCGGCGAAACCGGTGAGACCGGTATTCACACCGCACTGGACGAAGCCCTTGGCCTTTACGTCGTCAAGGGTTGCGGCGGAGGCCGCATTTGCGCCAATCCCCATGACAGCAGCGCCAACAAGGGCTGTCAGAATTCTTCTTGCCATTTTTTTGAACCTTTTCGGTTGTCCTATGTTCCCGTCTGCACGGCAGCGCTCTTAGGCGCGTGCAGCCTCAGCCACCCTCCTGGCGTGAGTGCGGCCTATCTCATGCTCAAAATCTATGAGGGTCAAGAGATGTCGCCGATTTTCTCATTTTGCGTGTGAAAAACCTGAAGCTCGCCAGAAGTTTAGGCAGTTTTTGCGGGAAAAACGTCCCATCCGAACAAAAAACGGCCAGTTGGCGTCTAAACCGTCCCATCCGCGAATCTCGGATTTTCCTTGACCTGCCCGGTGACGCGTTCGATGAGTTGGCGTCGAGATTTCAACAGCGGATGTTTCAATGGCAGACAAGACGAGCGCGGACGCAGAGCGGGGCATCAACACCCGCCTGGCGCACAGCGGCAACAATCCCTCCGACTTTCATGGCTTCATCAATCCGCCGGTGGTTCACGCCTCCACCGTGCTTTTCCCGAACGCGAGGACGATGGAGACCCGGGCGCAGAAATACACCTATGGCACGCGCGGCACGCCCACGACCGACGCGCTCTGTGAGGCGATCAATGAGCTTGAGGGCTCGGCCGGCACGATTCTGGTTCCCTCCGGTCTTGCCGCCGTCACCGTGCCTTTCCTCGCTTTTCTGTCCTCGGGTGATCATGCCCTTATCGTTGATTCGGTCTACTTCCCGACCCGCCATTTCTGCGACACGATGCTCACCCGGCTCGGTATCACGATTGAATATTACGATCCGATGATCGGGGCCGGCATCGAAGGCCTGATCAGGCCGAACACCAAGCTGGTGCACACGGAAGCACCGGGGTCCAATACGTTCGAGATGCAGGACATCCGGGCGGTCGCCGCCGCGGCGCACCGTCACGGCTGCATCGTGACCATGGACAACACCTGGGCGACACCTGTCTATTTCCGGCCGCTCGAGCACGGCGTCGACATTTCCATCCATGCCGCAACCAAGTATCCCTCCGGACACTCGGACGTGCTGCTCGGAACCGTGTCGGCCAACGCCGCGCATTGGCCCGCGCTGAGTGAAGCGATGGTGACGCTCGGCGTCTGCGTCTCGCCTGACGACAGCTACCAGATTCTGCGCGGTCTGCGCACGATGGGTATTCGCCTCGAACGCCATCAGGAGAGCGCGCTGGAAATCGCGCGCTGGCTTGAAGGCCGCGAGGAAGTGGCGCGCGTGCTGCATCCGGCGCTGCCGAGCTTTCCGGGGCACGAGCTCTGGAAGCGCGACTTTGGCGGCGCGAGCGGGATTTTCTCTTTCGTGCTGAAGGCCGACGCCGAGAAGAGCAAGGCTAAGGCCCATGCCTTCCTCGACGCGCTCTCGCTTTTTGGTCTCGGCTATTCGTGGGGCGGCTTCGAAAGCCTTGCGGTTCACGCCAACCTGTCCGACCGCAAGATCGCCAAAGCTCCGTCCGAGGGGCCGGTCATCCGGCTGCAGATCGGGCTCGAGGATGTTCCGGACCTCCGCCGTGACATCGAGGCGGGCCTCGCGGCCGCAAACGCGGTCTGATCCCACGAGCAAGGCTGAGAGAGGGGAGCGAGGCAAGCCTCCTCCGTCCTCTACCGATCCTGCGCACCATATCCGTAAAGCCAGTCAAGGTCGGCTGCGAGCGATTCGGGTCCCTTCAGTGCGAGAACGAGATTGCGGGCAATCCGCACCGGGCCGCCGGCGTGATAGGCGAAGCGGTTGAATGCAGCGCGCTTGCGCACCCGGTCGATCCGCGCCCTGCGAGCGGCTTCATATCGGGCGAAGGCCGAGGGAACATCCGGACTCCCGGCGAGGCAGCGCGCGAGCTCGCGGGCGTCCTCGATCGCCATCGCCGCGCCCTGGGCTGCAAACGGCGTCATCGCATGGGCGGCATCGCCGATCAGAATAGTGTCGCGGCCGTTGTGCCACGCGCCGTCGTCGACGGTGCACAGCGGCCAAAAGGTCGCCGAGGCGGCACCCTTGAGCATCGAGCGCAGGTCGGGGTGCCAGTCCTCGAAGGCGGCCGAAAGTTCGCTTTGCCGGTCTTCGGCACCCCGCCCCGCCCAAGCCTCCGCGGCCGGCTCGCCGGCGACGATCGCGATCAGGTTGAAAGCGTCGGCCTCTCGGATCGGATAGGCGACCAGATGGGCTTTCGGTCCGAGGAAAGCCATGACGCGATTACTCGACAGGCACTTGGCCGCGTACGTCAGAGGCAGCATCAACCGCCAGGCAATGTTGCCGGAGAACCGGACGGGGGCGGCACCGGGGACGGAGGCGCGCACCTGCGACCAGATGCCGTCCGCGCCGATGATGGCGGCGGGGCGTCGCCCGCTCGCTTCGGTGACCGCTGCTCGCGGGTTCCGCTCGACGCGGTATCCGAGATGAAGACGGCAGAGCGGTTCGGACTTCACCGCGTGCAGCAGAATCCTTTGCAAGCCGGCGCGATGGAGCACGCCGTAGGGGGCCGCCCATCGTTTGCGGGCGCTGGTGCCTGCGGGCACGCTTGCGAGCGGCCGCAGCGAGCGGCCGTCGACGAGCGAGATCGCCTCCGGCTCGCTCCAGATGCTCTCAAGAGCCGGGAGCAGGCCGAGGTCGATGAGGATACGCGATGCGTTCGGCGACAGCTGCAGTCCGGCGCCGACTTCGGTCAGCGTGCCGGCTTGCTCGAGAATATCGGTTTGCCAGCCCTGTCTTGCGAGACAAAGCGCCGTCGTCAGGCCGGCGATGCCAGCACCGACGATAGCAACGGGCTCAGCGTTTCCCATCGACGTTGCGCCGTTGCCTGAGAAGGATCAGGCCGCCTTGTTTGCGAAGAGGCATCCCGTTGGGTTCGTCTCTGTCGCCTTGAGCGACGGATTGTAACGATAGAGCGTCGAGCAATAGGAACAGACTTTCTCGTTGTCGTCGCCCATGTCGATGAAGATATGAGGATGGTCGAACGGCGCGGATGCGCCCGTGCACATGAATTCCTTAACGCCGATCTCGATGACCCGGTGCCCGCCGTCGTTCTGGAAATGAGGGATGCTGTGGCCGGCCATGTCGTACTCCGATGAATGCAAGTCTCGTGATGTCGATTTGTCGGCACCATAGTGAGCTTTGCCGCAAATGTGTAGCAGCAAACATGCCGCGCCTGTGGTTTTTGGACCGGCGGGGGTTTCCGACCGAGGCTTTACCACCTAGTTTGCGGCGCAAACAGGATGAAGTACCAGGAAACGAGATGGACCTGAATCCTCCGCCATTTTCCCGTTTTGTGCATGACGGACTGGAAATCGCCTTTTTCGACGGGGGTGATCCCTCGGGAGACCCGATCCTCCTGATCCACGGCTTTGCATCGAGCGCCAACGTCAATTGGGTGTTTCCCGGCTGGCTGAAGACGCTCGGTGACGCCGGTTATCGGGTGATCGCTCTCGACAATCGCGGCCATGGGATGAGCAGCAAGCCTTACGATCCCTCGCTCTACCACCCGCAGCAGATGGCCGGCGATGCGGCGGCGCTGCTGGTTCATCTCGGCATCGCCGACGCGCATGTCATGGGCTATTCGATGGGTGCACGCATTTCCGCTTTCCTGGCCCTGCGACATCCGGACCGCGTCCGCTCGCTCGTGTTCGGCGGCTTGGGAATAGGCATGGTCACCGGGGTGGGGGAGTGGGATCCGATCGCCGATGCGCTGGTCGCGCCGTCGCTTGACGACGTGACCCACGCGCGCGGCCGAATGTTCCGCGCCTTTGCCGATCAGACGAAGAGCGACCGGCAGGCACTCGCCGCATGCATCTCGACCTCGAGGGATCTGCTTTCCCCCGAGGAGATCCGGCGCATCGACGTGCCGGTTCTGATCGGTGTCGGAACCAAGGATGACATTGCCGGTTCGGCGCAGGAACTTGCCGCCCTGATGCCGCATGCAAGGGCGCTGGACATTCCCGGACGGGACCATATGCTCGCCGTCGGCGACCGCGTGTTCAAGAAGGCGGTCCTGGAATTTCTGGCTGAGGTGGGGTGAGCCACCGCATTCTCCCTTCAACCGGAGCCGATTCAAAATCGGGTGCTGTAGCGCTCGGTTCGATGCGAGCGCTACAGGCCCGCTGCCACTCACGGCTGAAATGCGGCGAGGCCATTTATGTCGGCGGGGAATTGGCCTATATATGGCCGAAACGACGCCGCCGCCGGCGAGCAAAGACTGACCAAGCCGAGGGATCGGCCAGGAAGGAGAGCGACATGGTCGCAAAGACCGAACTTCGCCATACCGACGCGCTCAAGGCGATCGATCCGATCTGGGACAGCCTGCGCGAAGAGGCCCGTATGGCAGCCGAGCGCGACCCAATGCTGGCCGCCTTCCTCTATTCGACGGTCGTCAATCAGCATTCGCTCGAGGAAAGCGTCATCTACCGCATCTGCGAGCGGCTGGACCATCCCGATCTTCAGGCAAGCCTTTTGCACCAGACCTTTGCAGAAATGCTCGAGGACTGGCCTGAATGGGGCGCGATCCTGCGCGTCGATATCCAGGCGGTCTATGATCGCGACCCCGCCTGCACGCGTTTCATCGAGCCGGTGCTTTACTTCAAGGGGTTCCACGCCATCCAGACGCACCGTCTCGCCCATTGGCTGTGGAACCGCGGGCGGAAGGATTTCGCGCTTTATCTCCAGAGCCGCTCATCGAGCGTCTTCCAGACGGATATCAACCCGGCGGCCCGCATCGGACGGGGGATCTTCCTCGACCATGCGACGGGTCTCGTCGTCGGCGAGACCGCGGTCATCGGCGACAATGTCTCGATCCTGCACGGTGTGACGCTCGGCGGCACCGGCAAGGAGGGGAGCGACCGTCATCCGAAGATCGGCAATGGCGTGCTGATCGGTGCCGGCGCGAAGATCCTCGGCAATATTCATATCGGCCATTGCTCACGCGTGGCTGCCGGTTCGGTCGTCCTGAAGCCCGTTCCGCCGAAGACGACGGTGGCTGGTGTCCCGGCGAAAGTCGTCGGCGAAGCGGGTTGCTCCGAGCCTTCGCGTCAAATGGATCAGATCCTCGCCAGTTTCGATATCTGACGCTGAGGCCGCCCGGCGCCGCATGATTTCCTCGGTCGGGGATCGCTTGGAGGAAAAATTTATGCAGCAATTCAAAACGTTGCGGCCGCCTTTGTGCGTCTACACAAGCGTTCGGCGCTGCGACGGGTTTACACCTGGCAACGGCCCGTGCAACAAGCGCGGCAAATCAACGGCTACGGAGAAAAAGATTTGAATCCCGAAGAAATCCGCAAGCTTGAGGCCTATTTCAAGCGCACCTTCAATCAGTCGATGGTCGTCAAGGCTCGTCCGAAGAAGGACGAATCCGCCGAAGTCTATCTCGGCGACGAATTTCTCGGCGTCCTCTTCCGCGACGAGGAGGATGGTGAGCTCTCCTACAACTTCTCGATGGCGATCCTCGACGTGGATCTGTGAGTTTTGCGACCTCGCCTTGCGAAGCCCGGCACTGAGCGATCACGCCGGGCTTTTGTTATTAAAATCATACTTTTTCAGAAATTCTTCAAAAGTCTCCTGATCTTCATCAAGTCGTTGCAAGAATTGTGTTTTATTGCAATGCACACTGAACTTGACTTTTTGTGCAGCGCACCTAGACTATCTTCTGCCTAGCCCCACAAGGAGACACCGATGTTTAACTTCGACGATGCGAATAAGAAGAGCAAAGAAGCCTTGGACGTGGCCGTGAAGAGCTATTCCGCCCTGACCAAGGGCTTTCAAGCCATTGCGACCGAAACGGCGGACTATTCGAAGAAGACCTTTGAGGACGGCATTGCCCATTTCGAAAAGCTTGCCGGCGCCAAGAGCCTCGAGGCCGCATTCGAGCTTCAGACCAACTATCTGAAGTCGAGCTATGAAGGTTTCGTCGCCGAAGCAACGAAGATCGGTGAAATGTACGCAGACCTCGCGAAGGACGCCTACAAGCCCTACGAGGCCCCGGTTGCCAAGGCTACCGCAGCAGTCAAGACGGCCGCTGCCGCCTGACGATTTCGACCATTACCGTCGTCAGAAGGCCGGTCGCGGTTGCCGCGGCTGGCCTTCTTGCTTTCGCATGCGTGCTTTCCAGAAGCTCGTGAGAGCGACGCGCGAAGGTTGCCGCGGCCGGCGAAGAAATTTGATCAATCTTGTGTTTCGTCGTGCGAATATGATTGCAGTGCGTTGGTTCGGTCTTAAAATCCCAGAACGAACCATTAGATAAGGGCAAGCACGTCGCGGCCGAATTCGCATGCTCCGCGGCTGTCAAGGGAATGAACAAGAATGATCGCCATGCCGGTCCGGATGCAGCAGGGAAGCGAAGGAGACGGAGGCGGCCCCAGTCGTGGCACGTCCGTCATTACGCGCACCAAGCCGAAGACCAAGAAGCCGAGTTTGTATCGCGTCCTGCTTTTGAATGACGATTACACGCCGATGGAGTTCGTCGTTCATATCCTGGAGCGCTTCTTTCAGAAGAACCGGGAAGAGGCGACCCGCATAATGCTCCATGTCCACAACCACGGCGTTGGAGAATGCGGCGTCTTCACCTACGAAGTCGCCGAAACCAAAGTGACGCAGGTGATGGATTTCGCCAGGCAGCATCAACATCCGTTGCAATGCGTCATGGAAAAGAAATGAGGAACTAACGTGCCAACATTTTCGCCCAGCCTCGAAAAGGCGCTGCATCAGGCACTGACTTATGCCAACGAGCGCCATCATGAATATGCGACGCTCGAGCACCTGCTGCTGGCATTGATCGACGATGCCGATGCGGCGGCTGTGATGGGCGCGTGCAATGTTAATCTCGACACGCTTCGCAAGACCGTAACCGACTACGTCGACAACGAATTGTCGAACCTGGTGACGGGCTATGACGAGGATTCGAAGCCGACGGCCGGCTTTCAACGGGTAATCCAACGCGCCGTCATCCACGTGCAATCCTCGGGCCGCGAGGAGGTGACGGGCGCCAACGTGCTCGTCGCGATCTTCGCCGAGCGCGAAAGCCATGCCGCCTATTTCCTGCAGGAGCAGGAGATGACGCGTTACGACGCGGTCAATTTCATCTCCCACGGGATCGGCAAGCGGCCGGGCACTTCCGAGTCGCGGCCGGTGCGCGGAGCGGAGGATCAGGACTCCGAGCAGAAGCCATCGCGCGAGAGCGAGGAGGCAGGTCCGAAGAAGCAGCAGGATGCGCTCACCGCCTACTGCGTCAATCTCAACGAGAAGGCGAAATCCGGAAAGATCGACCCGTTGATCGGTCGCCATGCCGAAGTCAACCGGACGATACAGGTGCTTTGCCGCAGGTCCAAGAACAACCCGCTCTATGTCGGTGATCCGGGTGTGGGCAAGACGGCGATTGCCGAGGGTCTCGCCAAGCGCATCGTCGAGAAGAAGGTGCCGGAGGCGCTTCAGGACGCTACGATTTTCGCACTGGATATGGGAACGCTGCTCGCCGGAACGCGCTACCGTGGCGACTTCGAGGAACGCCTGAAGCAGGTTGTCAAGGAGCTCGAGGAATATCCCGGAGCCGTTCTCTTTATCGACGAGATCCATACCGTCATCGGTGCCGGCGCCACCTCGGGCGGCGCCATGGACGCGTCCAACCTGCTGAAGCCGGCGCTCTCTTCGGGTGCGATCCGCTGCATCGGTTCGACGACCTACAAGGAGTATCGCCAGTTCTTCGAGAAGGACCGCGCGCTTGTCCGTCGCTTCCAGAAGATCGACGTCAACGAGCCGACGATCGCCGATACGATCGAAATCATGAAGGGATTGAAGCCCTACTTCGAGGACTACCACCAGCTCAAATATTCCAGCGAGGCCATCAGGGCGGCGGTCGAGCTTTCGGCGCGCTATATCAACGATCGGAAGCTGCCGGACAAGGCGATCGACGTCATCGACGAATCCGGTGCAGCGCAAATGCTTTTGCCGGTGAACAAACGCCGCAAGCTGATCACCGAGAAGGAGATTGAGGCGACGATCGCGACGATGGCGCGCATCCCGCCGAAGACGGTCTCGAAGGACGACGAGGCGGTGCTTGCCAATCTCGAAAAGGAGCTTCGCTCGGTCGTCTACGGTCAGGATCTGGCGATCGAGGCACTGGCCTCGTCGATCAAGCTGGCGCGTGCGGGCCTGAGAGAGCCCAACAAGCCGATCGGCTGCTACGTCTTCACCGGCCCGACCGGTGTCGGCAAGACGGAGGTGGCCAAGCAGTTGGCGACGTCGCTTGGCGTCGAGCTGCTGCGCTTCGACATGTCGGAATACATGGAACGCCATACCGTGTCTCGTCTGATCGGCGCGCCCCCCGGCTACGTCGGCTTCGACCAGGGCGGTCTCCTGACCGACGGTGTCGACCAGCATCCGCACTGCGTGCTCTTGCTGGATGAGATCGAGAAGGCCCATCCGGACCTCTTCAACATCCTGCTGCAGGTCATGGATCACGGTTCGCTGACCGACCATAACGGCAAGAAGATCGACTTCCGCAACGTAATTCTGATCATGACGACCAATGCCGGCGCATCGGACATGGCCCGGCCGGCGATTGGCTTCGGTTCCTCCAAGCGAAGCGGAGAGGATGTCGAGGCGCTGAACCGTCTGTTCACGCCGGAGTTCCGCAACCGTCTGGATGCGGTCATTCCGTTCGCTTCGCTGCCGACGCCGGTCATTCATAAGGTCGTGCAGAAATTCGTCATGCAGCTCGAGACGCAACTCGCCGAGCGCAACGTCACCTTCGACCTTGCACCGGATGCCGTCGCCTGGCTCGCAGAGAAGGGATACGATGAAAAAATGGGTGCGCGCCCGCTTGCGCGCGTCATCCAGGAAAACATCAAGAAGCCGCTCGCGGATGAAATCCTCTTCGGCAAGCTCAAGAAGGGCGGCGTCGTCAAGGTGACGATCGGAACGAAGGAGGACGGCAGCGAGGGGCTGATCCTGGACGCCGTGCCGGAGACGGCGCCGATTAAGCCCAAGGCCGAGGTATCGCGCCCCGCGGGCAAAGGCGCCAAGGCCAAGAAGGCGGACGAGAAGGAAACGGTCTCGGCTGAGGCTGCTCCGAAGGCGAAGCCGAAGAAGTCGGCGAAGGCCTCTACCGGCGGTGGCGACGGCTCGGACTCGACTCCTCTCAGGGGCCGGACAGTTCCAAAAGTACCGCGCAAGAAATAGCGCAATCGCGATTGACCCTGACAGTGCCGGGCGGCCCCGCCCGGCACTGTGTTGTTGAGCGGAAGGCGCGGTTCCCATGACGTCCATGGAGCGTGTGAAAGACGACCGATCATCCCTTGCCTGGTTTCTGACCGGCGCGCGCGGGATTTTCAGCCTTCCGGCCATCATCCTGATGCTTTCTTTCGTCGGGTTCTGCTCGCTGACCGTGCAGGCGGGAATTCCGCCGGAGCAGGTCGTGTTCATGACCGGCATCGTCTGGGCCTTGCCGGCAAAGGTCATACTGGTGAGCTCGATTCTCAGCGGTGCCAGTCTTGCCACGGCCTTCCTCGCCGTTACGCTATCGTCGGTCCGTTTGATGCCGATGGTTGCGGCCCTCGTCCCCGAATTGCGGGGGTCGAGAACACCGACATGGCTGCTTCTCGTGCTCTCGCACTTCGTGGCGATCACCGCCTGGGTCTTTGCGATGGAGCGGGTGCAGGAGGTACCGCGCGATCGTCGCGCAACATTCTTCGCCGGTTTCAGCATCACGCTGGTTACCGCAAACATGCTGCTGGTCGGCATCGTCTATCACGTTGTCGCCGAATTCCCGCCGATCATTGCTGGCTGCCTCTTCTTCCTGACGCCCGTCTACTTCCTTGCCTCGATCTGGCACTCGGCGCGCCATCCGGTAGTCTATGCGGCGCTTGGCGTCGGCCTTCTCGCGGGGCCGCTGTTTTACTGGATCGCGCCGGAATTCGACATTCTCCTCGCCGGCGTCGGCGGCGGAACGCTCGCCTGGCTTGGCGAGCGCATTTGGCGTTCGCGACAGGAGAAAAGCGCGTGACCTGGCTGGACGGATGGTGGGCCTATGCCTTCATCGCGATTGCCGGCTGGCTCGCGACCGACATCTGGCGATGGCTCGGCGTCCTCGCCGGCAAGCGGCTCCGCGAGGATTCGGAAGCCTTGAACTGGGTGAGGGCGGTCGCCACCGCGCTCGTCGCGGCCGTCATCGCGAAGCTGATCCTCTATCCGACAGGGGTTCTGGCGCAGTCGCCCCTCTGGCTCCGCCTTGGTGCGTTAATCGTGGGGGCGATCGCTTTCTTTCTCGCCCGCCAGAAACCCACGGTCGGAATTGCGACATCGATAGCTGTATTGGGCGCAGGCCTCTGGTGGCTGGGATTTTGACGGACCATCGGCTCAGCGTGGCCCCTCAGGGGCAAAAGGGTATCGACGGGGGCTTTCCCGATTTCCCGCAGGACTAAAGCGCGACGCGCTTTAGTCCTCGTTTTTGTGCATGTCGCTGTTCCAAAACCGCCGCACACCTTTGGGCGACATGCATTAAAGCGCCCGCCGAATTTTCTCCGCGTTTGCAGCCAGGACCTCGTTGTCCTCCATCCGGCCGGAATGCGGCCTCAGCGGAACACCTTCCCGGCGGGGGATGACGTGGAAATGCAGGTGGAAGACCGATTGGCCGGCCGGCGGCTCGTTGAACTGCATGATGGTTACGCCGTGGGCATCGAAGGCAGCCTTCGCGGCGATCGCGATCTTCTGGACCGTGGCGATCAGGGCAGGCAAGGTTGCGGGATCGGCGTCGAAAATGTTGCGTGACGGCGCCTTCGGCAGCACGAGCACGTGCCCCTCCGCCTGCGGCATCACATCCATGAACGCGACCGTCGCCTCGTCCTCGTAGACGCGGTGCGAAGGAATTTCGCCGCGCAATATTTTGGCGAAGATATTGTTGGTGTCGTATGCGCTCATGTCGTTTCCTCTTCTTGCACGCTGATGGGAACACCGCGGCTTTTCAAGTCGTCCTGTGCCGCGATGATTTAGATCCTAGTGCTCCGCTTTGCGGAAAGGCCCGTGCTCTGCAAGGAACTCGCCGGTTTCTTCCACATCCCGGCGCTCCCTTTCGAGATAGTCGGCGACGGCGCGTGCAAGCCCGGCATGGGTGATGAAATGTACCGAGTGGGTCATCACCGGCATATAGCCGCGCGCAAGCTTGTGCTCGCCCTGAGCGCCCGCCTCGACACGCTTCAGGCCCTTGGCGATCGCGAAGTCGATGGCCTGATGATAGCAGACTTCGAAATGCAGGAAGGGATGATCCTCGATGCACCCCCAGTGCCGCCCGTAAAGCGCGTCGCCGCCGATGAAGTTGATCGCGCCCGCGATGTAGCGTCCGTGGCGCTTGGCCATGACCAGCAATATGTCGTCGGCCATTCTCTCGCCGATCAGGGAATAGAACGCGCGCGTCAGATAGGGGCGGCCCCATTTGCGGCCGCCGGTGTCCATATAGAAGGCGAAGAACTGGTCCCAGATCGATTCGGTAAGGTCGCTGCCGGTCAGCCAATCGATGCTTATGCCATGTTCGACGGCCGCCCGCCGTTCCCGTTTCAACGCCTTGCGCTTTCGCGACGCGAGCGTGGCGAGAAAGTCGTCATACGATCCGTAGCCGGCATTGGTGAAATGGAACTGCTGATCGGTCCGGTGCAGAAATCCCGCCCGTTCGAACGTCGCCATTTCGTCCGGGGGCACGAAGGTGACGTGGGCCGAGGAGAGACCGTGACGACGCGTCAACTCCTTGAGGCCCGCCACAAGGGCGTCACGAACCAGGCGTGGATCGTCCTCTTCGGCTGCCAGGAGCCGCGGTCCGGTGACCGGCGTGAACGGGACCGAGCATTGCAGCTTCGGATAGTAGCGGCCGCCGGCACGCTCGAAAGCATCCGCCCATCCATGATCGAAGACATATTCGCCCTGGCTGTGGCTTTTGACGTAGCAGACGAGCGCCCCGCGCAATGAGCCGTCCGCATCCTCCATCAGCAGATGCTGCCCGAGCCAACCCGTCTCCGCCGTCGCCGAACCCGATTCCTCGAGCGCCGACAGGTAGGCGTGCGACACGAAGGGATTGTAGGGCGTGCCGGCATGCCCCCGTGACGCGCCGGCAAGCCTGCTCCAGCGCGCTGGCGAGATCGCGGTGAACGAGTGTTCGATGCGGATGTTGATCGCGTCTGTCATGCGCTTAGGAAATCATGGTCTCCCGCGGATCGAAACCCTCGAAGGTCATTTGATCCGCATTGGCGAATGTATGCTCCTGTGCCGCCTTATCGCGCACCGTCCAGGTGATGATGGTGCGGCCGAGGGCGCGTTCCTTGCTGATAAAGCTGTTCGGCAGATGGCCGTAGAAATAGGAGATGAAATCGAGACCGAGCTGCATTGCTTCCTCGTGCACGAAGAAAGTCTCCGGTTTGGCGCCGTCGGCCGTCAGGCCGAGCGGATACGGCACGTCGAGCGCCTTGAGGTCCTTGAGCAGCCAGTGATCGAAGCTCATCAGCGCGACGCGTCCCTCGTAGTCTTCGAGCACATCGAGAACCGCCGCGGCGAAACCCTCGTCATCGCCTTTCCGGCCCTTGAGTTCCAGGACGATCGGAACACGGCCATTTACGAGGCGAAGCATTTGAGCGAGCGTCGGCACCTTGTCCTTGGTGCCGCCGATCGACAGCAGCCCGAGTTCGGCGGCCGTCTTCTCCCGCACATCTCCTTTAATCCCGCAGAGACGCTCGAGGTCGTGGTCGTGGAAGATGACCGGCACGCTATCGGCCGTGAATTGCAGGTCGCATTCGATTGCGAAGCCGGCTTCGGCCGCGCGCTGGAAGGCGGATAGCGTGTTCTCCCAAACCTCACGGTTCATGTCGTGATAGCCCCGATGAGCTATCGGCTGGGCTTTGAGCCAGGAAATGTCCTTCATGAGAGTCCCTGATCAGGCGATTTCGACGATGGCGTCGATCTCGACGGCCGCGTTGAAGGGTAGGGAGGCCATGCCTACAGCGGCCCGCGCGTGCTTGCCGGCCTCACCGAGCACATTGGCGAAAAGATTTGAGGCGCCGTTGATGACAAGGTGTTGTTCGGTGAAATCGGGAGTCGAGCCGACAAAGCCGTTGATCTTGACGAGGCGCCGGATGCGGCCGAGATCGCCGCCCAAAGCTGCCTTGGCCTGCGCCAGGATGTTGATCGCGCAGAGCTCCGCGGCCCGTTGCGCGGCGGCGACGTCGACGTCCTTGCCGACATGCCCCGTCACGGCGACCTTGCCGCCTTCCATCGGCAATTGTCCGGAAATATAGAGCGTCGAGCCGGTGACGACGTAGGGCACGTAATTCGCGACGGGTGCGACCGCCTGTGGAAGGACGATGCCGAGCTCGGTAAGACGCTTTTCGATCTCTGCGGACATGAAAGGCTCCCTTGTTGTCTTTTGTGGTAAAATCCTGCATGCAGAGGCAGGATCACGACAGGCGCCAGCCGGAACGGATCTGCCTCGCTTCTGCCGAAAGCTTGTTTATCGCATTGCCGGCGAGTCCAACAGGAGGAAACGGATGTTTCGTAAAGGCTTCGGTCGTGCCAGTCTGGGGGCTCTCTGTTTCGCTGTCATGACTGCCGGGGCGAATGCGAGCGCGCTCGCTCCCCATCGTGCAGTCTACGACCTGGAATTGAAGGACGCCTCCGAACGTTCCGGAATTTCCGGCATGTATGGTCGCATGGTCTACGAGTTCAACGGCTCTCCCTGCGAAGGCTATACCGTGAGCTTCCGCTTCGTCACTCAGGTCGATACCGGGGAGGAGGTTCGCCTGACCGATCAGCAGACCACCACCTATGAGGACATGAAGAACGGCAGCTTCCGCTTCCTGACCCGGTCCTTCACCGATGAAAAGCTGGACAAGGAGGTGCGCGGAAGCGCGCATGAGGAAAAGACCGGCGTCAAGGTCGAGCTCACCGCACCCGACAAGCGCGAGGTTGCTCTGGCCGCGAGCCGCTTTCCGACCGAGCACATGTTGGAGGTGATCGAGCGGGCGAAGAGGGGCGAGTCGTTCTTCGAGTCCCGCATTTTCGACGGCTCCGATACGGGCGACAAGACGCTGATCACGTCGACCTTCGTCGGCAAGCCGCGTCAGCCCTCCGCGGACGAGGCCGACGCCGGCAAGGCGGGCAGGCTCGCGGGCGAAAAATATTGGCCGGTGACGATATCCTACTTCAACGACAACGCCAGCGGCGACGCGCAGCCCATCTATCGCATGTCCTTCAAACTCTACGAGAACGGCGTCACGCGGGACTTGACGATGGACTACGGCGACTTCGTGCTGAGCGGGAAGCTCGCAGACCTCGAAGTCTTCAATGCCGAAGAGTGCAAGTAGCGTATCGCCCGAAACTGTCTGTGCTTTCGGGATAACGAGAGCTGTGAGCCGTTTCAGGCAAAAAATGCCCACCAGTCTTGATTTATCGGGCGGTTGCCGTTAATGGGCTGCCCATTCCACACGTAAGGCATGGGATGTTCCGGGAGAAATCCGGACTGTTCCGCCGGTGGGCGCATCGCGGTGCGCTCGACGCCTTGCGGAGGTTCAACCGGAAAAGGAGACAAAGGCATGGCATTGCCTGATTTCACCATGCGCCAGCTTCTCGAAGCCGGCGTCCACTTCGGCCACCAGACGCATCGCTGGAACCCGAAGATGAAGCCGTACATCTTCGGCGACCGTAACAACGTTCACATCATCGACCTCGCTCAGACCGTGCCGATGCTGTCGCGCGCCCTCCAGGTCGTCAGCGACACCGTTGCCAGCGGCGGCCGCGTGCTCTTCGTCGGCACCAAGCGCCAGGCTTCGGAAATCATTGCCGACGCGGCGAAGCGCTCTGCCCAGTACTACGTCAACGCCCGCTGGCTCGGCGGCATGATGACCAACTGGAAGACGATTTCCAACTCGATCCAGCGTCTGCGCAAGCTTGACGATATCCTCGCTTCGGAAGCTTCTGGCTTCACGAAGAAGGAACGCCTGAACCTCGAGCGCGAGCGCGAAAAGCTGAACCGTGCGCTTGGTGGCATTCGCGACATGGGCGGCACGCCGGACCTGATGTTCATCATCGACACCAACAAGGAATCGATCGCGATCGAAGAAGCCAAGCGCCTTGGCATTCCGGTCGTTGCCGTCATCGACTCCAACTGCGATCCGGATCTCATCGACTACCCGATTCCCGGCAACGACGACGCTTCGCGCGCCATCGCTCTTTACTGCGATCTCGTCGCTCGCGCCGCTATTGACGGCATTGCCCGTCAGCAGGGCGCCGCTGGCCGCGATCTCGGCGCATCCGAAGAGGTTCCGGTCGAGCCGGCCCTCGAGGAATCGTCCGAGGCCTGATCGGGCCGCACGGCAGACGGAGCGCTGCCGTACGCATGAAATGTCGGGACGAGGCCGTTTGTGATGGAGAATCTGAACGGCCTTGTTCTTTATCAGCCGGAAATGGCGCGGCCGGCCGCGGGCAGGCCCGCAAACATCGCTATGATCGCTTCATAATGATGTCACAGAGAAAGGCCATTTCCTGCCAAACCTTCTGGCACTGCGCCACTCGCGGTCGGCGCGCCAGCCAAACTGACAAGAGGCACGAAGATGACTGTTACTGCCGCAATGGTGAAGGATCTGCGCGAAAAGACCGGCGCAGGCATGATGGATTGCAAGAAGGCGCTTGCTGAAACCAATGGCGACATGGAGGCCGCGATCGACTGGCTGCGCGCCAAGGGTATCGCAAAGGCGGACAAGAAGTCCGGCCGTACGGCTGCCGAGGGCCTCATCGGCATCGCCAGCGCCGGCACCAAGGCTGTCGTCGTCGAAATCAACTCCGAAACCGATTTCGTTGCCCGCAACGAAGCGTTCCAGGACATCGTCCGCGGCGTTGCCAATGTCGCGCTGGGCACCGACGGCACGGTCGACGGTGTTGCCAAGGCGACCTATCCGGCAACCGGCAAGTCCGTCGAAGATTCGATCAAGGACGCCATTGCCACGATCGGCGAGAACATGACGCTGCGCCGCGCCGCACTGCTTCAGGTCGAAGACGGCGTTGTCGCCACCTATGTCCATAACGCTGCCGGCGAAGGCATCGGCAAGCTTGGCGTGCTCGTCGCGCTGAAGTCCACGGGCGACAAGGAAGCGCTGAACACGATCGGCCGTCAGGTCGCCATGCACATCGCCGCCACCAATCCGCTGGCGATCCGTGCCGAGGAAGTCGACGCCGCCGTCGCCGAGCGCGAGCGCAACGTCTTCATCGAACAGTCGCGCGCTTCGGGCAAGCCGGACAACATCATTGAAAAGATGGTCGAAGGCCGCATGCGCAAGTTCTTCGAAGAAGTCGCGCTGCTCTCGCAGGCCTTCGTCATGAACCCGGACATCACTGTCGGCCAGGCCGTCAAGGACGCCGAGAAGCTCGCCGGCGCACCGATCGAAGTCACTGGCATGGCTCGCCTCCTGCTCGGCGAAGGCATCGAGAAGGAAGAGACCGACTTCGCGGCAGAAGTGGCTGCAGCGGCAAAGGGTTGATTTCTTCACCCCGATTGGGAAAACCTGGGGGCATCGCGTGACAACGCGGTGCCCTTCGTGTATCCGGCATTCGTCGATGCGTCGGACCCGCCGGACCTGCCGGAGCGGTTGATACCACGCAGCCGGATTTACCCGTTAGCCGCCATGTGCCGAATTGCGCACATGCGCGCCGATCTGCTCAGGAGTGATGATGTCGGCCAAGCCAATCTACAAGCGCGTTCTTCTGAAGGCCTCCGGCGAAGCGTTGATGGGAAGCCAGGGCTTCGGCATCGATGTCGCGGTCGCCGACCGGATCGCCTCGGATATTGCGGAAGCGCGGGCCATGGGCGTCGAGGTCGGTGTCGTCGTCGGCGGCGGCAACATTTTTCGAGGCGTTGCGGTCGCCTCGAAGGGAGGCGACCGGGTCACCGGCGACCACATGGGAATGCTGGCAACGGTCATCAATGCACTTGCGCTGGCGACGTCGCTTCGAAAACTCGATATCGACACGGTGGTTCTCTCGGCGATCGCCATGCCGGAGATCTGCGAGAGTTTTTCGCAGCGCGCGACGCTCTATCACCTCTCGCTCGGCCGCGTTGTGATCTTTGCGGGGGGCACCGGCAATCCCTTTTTCACGACGGACTCCGCAGCTGCGCTTCGCGCCGCCGAGATCGGGGCCGAGGCAATCTTCAAGGGAACGCAGGTCGACGGGATCTATTCCGCCGATCCAAAAAAGGATCCGTCGGCCGTGAGGTTCGATCGCCTGACGCACAGCGAAGTGCTCGAGAAGGGCTTGGCCGTGATGGACGTTGCCGCGGTGGCGCTTGCGCGGGAAAATGCTATTCCGATCGTCGTCTTCTCGATCCATGAGAAGGGCGGCTTCGCGGAGATATTGACGGGTGGCGGCCGTGCCACCATCGTGGCTGATAATTGACAAGCTGCTGACGGCCCGCAAGCGCCGTCGAAATAAGAACGGGAGTCTTGAACCATGAGTGAAGGTGTGGATCTGAAGGAACTGAAGCGCCGCATGGATGGAGCGGTCGCTGCATTCAAGCACGACATCGCATCGCTTCGGACCGGCCGCGCGTCGGCGAACGTTCTCGATCCGGTGACCGTCGAAGCCTACGGTTCGCGCATGCCGCTGAACCAGGTTGCCAACGTCACGGTTCCGGAACCGCGGATGCTTTCGGTGTCGGTGTGGGACAAGTCCATGGTCGGCGCCGTGGACCGGGCGATCCGGGAGGCCAATCTCGGCCTTAATCCGATCGTCGATGGACAGAACCTGCGCATTCCGCTGCCGGAGCTGAACGAGGAGCGCCGCAAGTCACTGGCCAAGGTCGCGCACGACTATGCCGAAAAGAGCAAGGTCGCGGTCCGCCATGTCCGCCGTGACGGCATGGACGACCTGAAAAAAGCCGAAAAGGACGGCGAGATCGGCCAGGACGAGAGCCGCGCTCAGTCCGAGCGCGTACAAAAGATGACCGACGAGGTGATTTCCGAAATCGACCGCTTGCTCGCGGAGAAGGAAAAGGAAATCATGCAGGTCTGACCAACGCGTAGTTGAGTCTCATTTTTCGGGCGGCCCATGCAAGAATTCATTCCGACAAACGTACCGAGGCATGTCGCCATCATCATGGACGGCAACGGTCGCTGGGCGAATGCGCGTGGACTGCCCCGCACGATGGGACATCGGAAAGGCGTCGAGGCGGTGCGCGGCGCGGTCAGAACGGCCGCCGAGCTCGGCATTCGCTATCTCACGCTTTTCGCCTTTTCGTCGGAGAACTGGAGCAGGCCGCAGGACGAGGTCAGCGACCTCATGGGTTTGCTCAAGGCGTTCATACGAAGGGATCTCGTGGATCTGCATCGCGAGAATGTTCGGATCCGCGTCATAGGTGACCGAACCAACCTTAACGGCGACATTCTCCCTCTGCTGATCGAAGCCGAGGAGATGACGAGCGCGAATACGGGGATCACCCTGGTGATCGCGTTCAACTATGGTGCGCGGGATGAGCTGGCGAGGGCGATGCGCCGCTTGGCGGAGGAAGTGGCCGCCGGCCAACTTCGTCCAGGCGAGATCAACGTGGAGCGTATCGCGGCGACTCTCGATACGGCGGGTATTCCCGATCCCGACCTCATTCTCAGGACAAGCGGCGAGGAGCGCCTCTCCAATTTTCTGCTCTGGCAAGGAGCGTACTCCGAGTTGCTGTTCATTCCCGAGCTCTGGCCGGATTTCACACGCGAGACATTTCTCGCGGCAATCGAAAAATACTCCTCCCGCGAGCGCCGCTTTGGCGGCCTGCCGCAACCGACACTGGCGGTCGGCTCCTGATGCAAACTGAACTCAAACTTCGCGTCGCGTCCGGAGTGGTCCTGGCGGCGATCGCTCTCGGTGCGACCTGGGCAGGCGGTTTTTCCTTCAAGCTCCTGTCCGTCGCAATAGGTTTACTCGTGTATTACGAGTGGTCGACGATCACGAGGCTCCCCGAGCGGGATTTCCAGGGCAACGCCCTCGGATGGCTGTCGCAGGCCGTGATCGCCGGGCTCGTGCTCTTGGACTATATGCACGTCAGCCTGCCGGCGCTTGCCGTCTGCGCGGCCGCTGCGGCGCTATGGGTGCTGATCAGGGCAAGAAGTTGGTGGCTACCGGGCGGCATCGTCTATGCCGGGCTGACCGGCATATCCCTCGCGGCAATCCGCGGTGCGGACTATCTCGGCCTGATTGCGATGCTGTTCGTCTTCGCCGTCGTATGGGCGACGGATATCTTCGCCTATTTCACCGGCAGAGCGATTGGCGGCCCTAAGCTGGCGCCGGCGATCTCACCGGGCAAGACCTGGTCGGGAGCGATCGGAGGAACGATCTGCGGCGTTCTTGCCGGAGTAGCCGTCTTTATGGTCCACTTTTCCATCGAGGATCTGCGCATCCCCGTCATCGCGCTGGTGTTGTCGATCGCGAGCCAGGTGGGGGATCTATTTGAATCCTTCGTCAAGCGCCGTTTCGGCGTGAAGGATTCGAGTCACCTGATTCCCGGGCACGGCGGGGTCATGGACCGGGTCGATGGATTGATATTCGCTTGCATTGCGGCCCTGGCACTGGTGTTGGGCCAGACCCTGCTTTCAGGCGGGCGGGAAGTTGCCTTCGGTTCGGTTCTGTTGGGCCTCTAGGCGACGGTGACTTACGTCGAATCGATCAAGCCATCGTGATCGATTTCCGATAAGCTGGAGCAAATACGGGCGGAAAGCGCGTGCACCTTTTCATCCCGCTTTAAGGCCACCGCATAGTTCCTTATATCAGGGCCGAAATAAGGATAGATTATGCGGCAATTCAAAGTGTAGCGGCTGCCTCGGCGCCTTGCGAGGAACGGGCGGGCGTAGCGGCGGACGCGTTAGGAATGACCATGAGCCTTCTGCTTGACAATCTCCAGTACACCATCCCCACCTTTCTGTTCCTGTTGACCTTGCTGGTCTTCGTTCATGAGATGGGGCACTATCTTGTCGGCCGCTGGTCCGGCATCCGTATCCTTGCCTTTTCCGTCGGTTTCGGACCGGAGCTCTTTGGCTGGACCGATCGCTATGGTACCCGCTGGAAATTCTGCGTAATCCCGCTTGGCGGCTATGTGAAGTTCTTCGGCGACGAGGACGCGGCGAGCACGCCTGACTATCGGCGGCTGGAGACGATCGCGCCGGAGGAACGCGCCCGAACGTTCCTCGGCGCCAGGTTGTGGAAGCGGGCCGCGACCGTGGCCGCCGGCCCGATCGCGAATTTCCTTCTCGCGATCGCTATCTTTGCCGTCCTCTTTTCCATCTATGGTCGCGCGGTCGCCGATCCTGTCGTCGCTTTCGTGGCGCCCGACAGCGCGGCGGAGAAGGCCGGCATACTGCCGGGCGACCGGCTGTTGTCAATCGACGGAAGGCCGATCGCGACCTTCGATGACGTGCGCCGCTATGTGAGCGTTCGCCCCGAACTGCCGATTACGGTTCGGATCGAGCGCGACGGTGCCGCGTTCGATCTGCCGATGGTGCCGCAGCGCACCCAGACCGTCGATCCCTTGGGCAACAAGGTGGAAGAGGGCAAGATCGGCATCGGCACAAATCAGGAAGCCGGCAATTTCCGAATCGAGACCTACGGACCGCTCGAGGCGGTCGGGCAAGGCGCCCTGCAGAGCTGGCGTATCGTCACGGGCACTTTCGATTATCTTTCCAACCTGGTCGTCGGGCGGATGAACGCCGACCAGGTGGGTGGGCCGATCCGCATCGCGCAGATGTCCGGTCAGATGGCAAAGCTTGGCATTGCGGAAGTGCTGAACTTCGCTGCCGTCCTTTCGGTTTCCATAGGATTGCTTAACCTAATGCCCGTTCCGGTGCTTGATGGCGGCCATCTCATGTTCTATGCGGTCGAGGCGCTGCGCGGTAAGCCGGTCGGCCCCGCCGCGCAGGATCTCGCATTCCGCATCGGCTTTGCGATGGTGCTCATGCTCACGGCGTTCGCGGCGTGGAACGACATCAATTGGCTCTTTGGATGATGTCGGCTGCCTTCGAACTGGATGTGATGATCTTCATGGAATTTGTGAGGGATTGAATTCCGCCGGCTTGCTCCGCAACGATTTGTTTACGTTAATGCGAGGCCGTAGTGGCTGTTAAGCCACGGTTCGAATTGAAGTAAACAGAAATTAACGAGCTGGCTTGCTTGTATGGGAAAAGCGGGTAAAACGGCAACCGTGACCGGAGTCGGTACGAAATTGCCGCGGGACGTTGGGAAAAGGTAAGATTTAAACATGAAAGCTGGTTCAAGGTTTTTGAACGCGGTGTCGGCGTTTGCGCTCTCAGCGAGCATGGTTGCCACGGGTACCGGTGTTGGGCTGGTTGCCGGCACGTCGGTCGCACAAGCCGCGGTCATCAATCGGGTTGAAGTGCGTGGTGCAACGCGCGTAAGCGCGGAAACCGTTCGTGCCAACATCACGATCGTCCCCGGCAAGAGCTTCAGCAATGCGGATATCGACGCTTCGGTGAAGCGTCTTTATGGCACCGGCTATTTCTCCGACGTCAGCATCACCGTTTCCGGCGGCACGCTCGTTGTCTCCGTCAGTGAAAACCAGCTCGTGAATCAGGTTGTCTTCAACGGCAACCGCAAGATCAAGGACGACAAGCTTCAGGGCATCGTACGCACGCAGCCGCTCGGTCCCTACAGCGAAGCCACCGTCGAGAACGACATTCAGGCCATCAGGGACGCCTACGCTGCTATCGGCCGCAGCGATGTGACGGTGACGACGCAGGTCGTGCCGATTGCCGAGGGTCGCGTCAATGTCGCCTTCGTCGTCAACGAGGGCGAGCGCACGAAGATTTCCGAGATCAACTTCGTCGGCAACGAAGCCTACAGCGACGGTCGTCTGCAGTCGGTGATCGCGACGAAGGAATCGGGTCTTTTCTCGTTCCTTACGCGCAAGGACGTCTATAATCCGGACAAGCTGCGGGCAGACGAAGATTTGCTGCGGCAGTTCTATTACAACCGCGGCTACGCCGATTTCCAGGTGATTTCGTCTGAGGCGACGCTCAACGAAGCGACCAACGAATACACCGTGACGATCACCGTCGAGGAAGGTCCGCGTTACGACTTCGGTCCGATCAACGTCGAATCGACGGTCGAGGGCATCAACGCCGAAGAGCTGAAGAGTCTGGTCCAGAGCCGCGAGGGTTCTGTCTACAAGGCCAAGGACATTCAGGACACGATGAGCGAGATTTCGAAGCGTGTCGCGTCGGAGGGCTATCCCTTTGCGCGCGTTACGCCGCGCGGCAACCGCGATCTCACCAATCATACGATCGCCGTCGACTATCTCGTCGATCAGGGTGAGCGCGCCTATGTCGAGCGCATCGAGATTCGGGGTAACACCCGTACGCGCGACTATGTCATCCGCCGCGAATTCGACGTCGGCGAGGGCGATGCCTTCAATCAGGAGATGATCGCTCGCGCCAAGCGCCGGCTGGAGGCCTTGGGCTACTTCTCGTCCGTCAACATCACGACGGCTCCGGGCAGCGCGGCTGACCGCGTCATCATCATTGTCGATGTGCAGGATCAGTCGACGGGTTCGTTCGGTATCGGTGCCGGCTACTCCGCGGGCAGCGGCGGCGGCTTCCTCGTCGAAGCTTCGATCGAGGAAAAGAACTTCCTGGGTCGTGGCCAGTATATTCGCCTTGCCGCCGGCAGGGGCGAAGACAGTCAGACCTACAACGTTTCGTTCACCGAGCCGTACTTCCTCGGCTATCGCCTGGCTGCGGGCTTCGATCTGTTCAAGAATGAAACCGATTTCGACGACGACAACTATAGCTATAACGACCAGGGCTTCAGCCTGCGCGTGACGGCGCCGATCACGGAGAATCTGTCGACCACGCTGCGTTACAATTATACGGAGCTGGAGTATTTCGGCGACAAGGACGAGCTCTCGTCGCCCTATGATCGTGTAATCGACGATAGCCCCTGGACGCGGTCGTCCGTGTCGCACTCCATCACGTACAACACGCTCGACGACGCCCAACTACCGCACGAGGGTATCCTCGCTTCGTTCACGCAGGAGTTCGCGGGCCTTGGCGGTACGTCGGATTTCTACAAGATCACCGGTAAGGCCAAGTGGTACTACACGTTGAACGACGAGGCGGACATCATTGCGTCGCTCGCCGGTAGCGCTGGTCACGTGTTCAAGACGTCCGGTTCGATGGAAGTCTTCGATCAATTCCAGCTCGGCAGCAACGACATCCGCGGCTTCGAGCGCAACGGCATTGGCCCGCGTGTCAACAACGGTGATGCCTTGGGCGGCACCACCTATTTCACCGCGTCTGCGGAGGCGTCATTCCCGTTGCCCGGGATTCCGCGTGACAGCGGCTTCCGCGGCGCGTTGTTTGTGGACGCAGGTACGCTCTATGGCAACGACGTGAAGTTGACCGGAGCCGGTGAATCCGTCCGTGGCGAAGACGCGTCGCTGCGTGCCTCCGTCGGCGTCAGCCTGATCTGGGCTTCGCCCTTTGGTCCGCTGCGTGTCGATTACGCCGTGCCGGTCGCAAAGGAAGACTTCGACGAGGTCCAGAACTTCAAGTTCGGTATCAACTCGTCGTTCTGACAAGAGCAGTCCAGAACTGCCAGAAGATCGTTCTGGAGTGTCCATGGAACAGAATTGGTTTTTTCCGCCCCATGTTGGGATTCGCCTGGGCGACCTGGCGAATCAGATTGGGGCGGAGTTGATGGACGCCACCGCCGCCGACCGTGCCATTCGCGCGGTCGCGCCGGTTTATCGCGCAAAACCGGGCGACATCTGCTACATGCTGTCGCGCAAGACCCGCGACGAGCTGGAGAGCTGTCACGCCTCCGCGATTATCTGCGACAAGGCGATTGCCTCGATCATCCCCGATACCATCCCTGTGCTCCTGACTTCGAAGCCGCATACGGCATTCGCGGTCGCCGGCGCGTTGCTGCATGAGAATGCGCTGCGTCCGTCATACAACACGAGCGAGCACGGTGTCGCGCCAGGAGCTTTCGTCGATCCGACGGCGCGGCTGGAAGCGGGCGTCGAGCTCGAGCCGATGGCGGTCATTGGCGCCGGCGCCGAGATCGGCAGCGGGACGCGGATTGCAGCCGGGGCGGTGATCGGACCGGGCGTACGGATAGGCCGCGATTGTACGATTTCCGCCGGCGCGAGCATCCTTTGCGCGCTGATCGGCAACAACGTCATCATTCATCCCGGCGCACGGATCGGCCAGGACGGATTCGGTTATGCACCGAGTCCGAAAGGTGGAATGATCAAGATCGTTCAGGTCGGACGCGTGATCATTCAGGACCACGTCGAGATCGGCGCCAACACCACCATCGATCGCGGTACCATGGACGACACGGTGATCGGCGAAGGCACGAAGATCGATAATCTCGTGCAGATTGGCCACAACGTCCGCATCGGCCGTTATTGCGGTATCGTCAGTCAGGTGGGCATCGCCGGCAGCGCGCGCATCGGTGATGGCGTGATGATTGGCGGCGGCACCGGGGTCAATGGTCATATCAGCATCGGAGATGGAGTGCAGATTGCGGCCATGAGCGGCGTCGCGAGTGATGTCCCGGCAGGCGAGCGCTACGGCGGAATTCCGGCGCGGCCGATGCGGGACTTTCTGCGCGACGTGGCTGAGATGGCGTTGCGGGCAAGCGAGAGGCAGAAGAAAAAGGGTGGCAAGGATGAATGAGGCTGCAACTGTTCTCGGGACGGCGGATATACAGGAGATCCTGAAGCTTCTTCCCCATCGCTACCCGTTCCTTCTTGTCGACCGCATCATCGAGATCGACGATGACAATTCGGCGATCGGGATCAAGAACGTGACGGCGAACGAGCCGCACTTTACCGGGCACTTCCCGGAAAAGCCGATCATGCCGGGCGTTCTGCTGATCGAAGGCATGGCGCAGACGGCAGGGGCAATCTGCGCCCGCAAGACCGGGATCGGCAGCAATCTCGTCTATTTCATGACGATCGACAATGCCCGTTTCCGCAAGCCGGTGGTGCCGGGCGATCAGGTCGAGTTCCATGTCACCAAGCACAAGCAGCGGGGCAATATCTGGAAATTTCACTGTGACGCAAAAGTTGACGGGCAACTCGTCGCGGAAGCTGATATCGGCGCGATGATAGTCAGCAAGGAAGACGCCTGAGAATGATAGCATCAAGTGCAAAGATCCACCCGTCGTCGGTCATCGAGGACGGCGCAGTGATCGGCGAGAACGTAACGATCGGCCCGTTTTGCCATATCGGGCCGAAAGTCGTTCTCGGAGATGACGTTGAGCTCTTGAGCCACGTCGTCGTCATCGGCCGTACGACCGTCGGCAAGCGTACGAAAATCTTCCCGGGTGCCGTCATCGGCGGCGATTCGCAGAGCGCTCACCACAGCGCCTTGAACACGACGCTGACGATCGGCGAGAACTGCACGATCCGCGAAGGCGTGACCATGAATACGGGCACGGTGGAACACGGCGGAACGACCATCGTCGGCAACAACAACCTGTTCCTCGCCTATTCGCACGTTGCGCATGATTGCCGCCTCGGAAACAACATCATCCTGTCCAACAACGTGATGCTCGCAGGCCATGTCACGGTTGAGGACCGCGCCATTCTCGGCGGAGGTTCGGCGGTTCATCAGTTCACCCGCGTCGGCCGTCAGTCGTTCATCGGCGGACTTTCGGCAGTGAGCTACGATGTCATTCCCTATGGCATGCTCAACGGCAATCCAGGCGTCCTGAGCGGCCTCAACGTCGTTGGCATGACGCGCGCGGGCATCGATCGCCAGACGATTCACAAGGTCCGGCGGTGCTACAAGCAGATCTTCGAAGGGCCTGAGTCGGTTCGCGCAAATGCGGCCGCAGTTCGCAATGAATATCTTGATTGCCCGCCGGCACTCGAGATCCTCGATTTCATTGCCGCAGATAGCGAGCGCGCGCTCTCCTCGCCGAACCGCGGCGGCAAGGGTTGACAGTGGTGGCCGCTCGCGACCTGCCGCAGTCGAAAGGCAGGTTGGCAATCATTGCCGGCGCTGGCGCGCTTCCCCACCACGTCGCCGAGGCGGCCCGCCGGCAGGGAGAAGACCCGTTCATCGTTGCACTGTCGCGCGAGGCCGATGCCGACTGGACCGGTTTTGACCATTCGATTCTCGGGATCGGCGACTTCGCTGCGATCAGCGGAACCTTTCAGGCGAAGGGCGTCGACCGCGTTGTACTCTCCGGTGCGGTCCGGCGACGGCCGGAATGGCGCGATATCCGTCCGACATTGAAGACGCTGGCCAAGGTGCCGAGTATCTTGCGCACCTTGATGTCCGGGGGAGACGACGCGGTGCTGCGCATGGTGATCGAGCTGATCGAAGCGAGCGGTGCCCGCGTCATCGGCGCGCAGGAGGTCGTGCCCAATCTTCTTGCCGACACCGGTCCCATTGGTGCGCATGCCCCGACAGCGGAGGACAGGCGCGACATCGAGGCCGCAATTGCCGCTGCCAATGCGCTGGGAGCGCTCGATGTCGGTCAGGGTGCCGTTGCAGTGGGCGGCCGGGTGGTTGCGCTGGAGGGCGCCGAAGGCACCGACGCCATGCTGGCGAGAGTCGCGGCACTGAAGGTTGACGGCCGGATTTCGGCCCGCCGCCGCGGCGTTCTAGTCAAGCTCTGCAAACCGCAGCAGGACGAGCGCGCGGATCTGCCGTCAATCGGGCCTTCGACGGTTGCGGGCGCCGCCGCGGCCGGTCTTGCCGGTATCGCCGTCGAAGCGGGGCGTGCACTCGTTCTCGAGCGATCGCGCGTCGCGGAGGCTGCGGACAAAGAGGGTCTCTTTATTCTCGGCGTCGAGCGCGACGGACGCGGGGGACAGGGATGACTGATCGAGGCTACAGGCTGGCGGTCATTGCCGGCGAAGTTTCCGGGGATTTGCTCGGCGCAGATCTCGTGCGTGCGCTCCGCGCCCGTGTTGATGGGGTCGAGCTTGTCGGTGTCGGCGGCGAAGCGCTCGAGGCCGAAGGCCTTCGATCCCTGTTCGACTACTCCGAACTGTCGATCATGGGCTTCTCCCAGGTTCTTGCGAACTTGCCGAAGCTTCTACTGCGCATCCGGCAGACCTCTCAGGCGATCATTGCCGCGCGCCCCGATGCTTTGGTGATCATCGATAGCCCCGATTTCACCCATCGCGTTGCGCGGCGTGTGCGCGCCGCGTTACCGGAATTGCCGGTGATCAACTATGTCTGCCCCAGCGTCTGGGCGTGGAAGGCCGAACGGGCACCGCGGATGCGGGCCTATGTCGATCACGTACTGGCGGTGCTGCCCTTCGAGCCGGAAGTCATGCGCCGCCTCGGCGGCCCGCCGACGAGCTATGTCGGGCACCGGCTCGCATCGGACAAGAACGTGTTGGCCGTTCGGAAGCGGCAACGCGAAAGGCAGCAGGCGCAGAAGCAGCGTGAGGGCAAAACCTGCCTGCTGCTGCCGGGATCGCGCGGGAGCGAAGTGACCCGTTTGCTGCCGATCTTTCGCGGGACCGTCGAGGAACTCGCCGAACGGCACAAGGACATTCGCTTCCTCCTGCCGACGGTTCCGCGCCAGGAAAGCCGCGTGAGGGCGCTGACAGCGTCCTGGAAGGTGCAGCCCGAAATATCCATCGCCGCCGACAAGAAGTGGGAGGCCTTTGGGGAGGCCGACGCTGCACTCGCCGCTTCGGGTACCGTCATTCTGGAACTGGCGCTTGCCGGTGTTCCGGTCGTTTCGACCTACTATGCCGATTGGCTCGTCAGTCTGCTGCATGCGCGGATCCGGATATGGACCGCAGCACTTCCCAACCTCATTGCCGATTTTCCGGTCGTGCCCGAATATTTCAACAAGATGATCAGACCGGCGGTACTGACGCGGTGGTTCGAGCGCCTTTCGAGCGACACGGCGCAACGGCGGGCGATGCTCGACGGTTTCGCCATCGTACAGCAGCGCATGGCGACCGACCGTCCGCCCGGCGAGAAAGCGGCGGAAATCGTCCTTGAATATCTTCAAAGAAGAAAGCCCGGCCATTCCTGACCGGGCTTTTTTGGGAAAGCTGCCTCAGCGCTTGGAGAGCGGTACGTAGTCGCGCAGCGGTGCGCCGACATAAAGTTGGCGCGGACGGCCGATGCGCTGCTCCGGATCCTCGATCATTTCGTTCCACTGGGCGATCCAGCCGACAGTGCGTGCGAGCGCAAAGAGTACGGTAAACATGGTGGTGGGGAAGCCCAGCGCCTTCAGCGTGATGCCGGAATAGAAGTCGATGTTCGGATAGAGCTTCTTCTCGATGAAGTACTCGTCCGTCAGCGCAATGCGTTCGAGTTCCATGGCGACTTCCAGCAGCGGGTCGTCCTTGTGGCCGAGTTCGGCGAGGACCTCGTGCGTCGTCTTCTGCATGATCTTCGCGCGCGGGTCGTAGTTCTTGTATACCCGATGCCCGAAGCCCATGAGACGGAACGGGTCGTTCTTGTCTTTTGCCTTCGCGATGTATTCCGGAATGCGATCGACCGTGCCGATTTCGGCGAGCATGTTGAGAGCCGCTTCATTGGCGCCGCCGTGGGCCGGGCCCCAGAGGCACGCGATGCCGGCGGCGATGCAGGCGAAGGGATTCGCACCCGAGGAGCCGGCAAGGCGGACGGTCGACGTCGATGCATTCTGCTCGTGGTCGGCGTGCAGGATGAAGATGCGGTCCATGGCGCGTGCCAGAACCGGGTTCACGACATATTCCTCACAGGGCACCGCGAAGCACATGCGCAGGAAGTTCGAGGCGTAGTCGAGATCGTTCTTCGGATAAACGAAGGGCTGGCCGATATGGTATTTGTAGGCCATCGCGGCGATCGTCGGCATCTTGGCGATCATGCGCAGCGATGCAACCATGCGCTGATGCGGATCGGTGATGTCGGTCGAATCGTGATAGAAGGCGGAGAGAGCCCCGACGCAACCGCACATGACGGCCATCGGATGGGCGTCGCGACGGAAGCCGGTGAAGAACCGCGACATCTGCTCGTGGATCATCGTGTGATGCGTGACGCGGTAATCGAAGTCGGCCTTCTGAGCCTTTGTCGGCAGTTCGCCGTAAAGCAGCAGATAGCAGACCTCGAGGAAGTCACCGTGCTCGGCGAGCTGTTCGATCGGATAGCCACGATGGAGGAGCACACCCTCGTCGCCATCGATATAGGTGATCTTGGATTCGCACGATGCCGTCGACGTGAAGCCCGGATCGTAGGTGAACATCTTCGTCTGCTTGTAGAGCGAACCGATATCCACGACGTCCGGACCGATCGATCCCGATCGCACTGGCAGGTCCGCCGATTTGCCGCCGATTGCTACTGTCGCGCTTTTTTCTGACATGGGACCCTCCATATTGTGCCATCGTGGCAGGTGGTGTGCCGCGAATTTGAGCGTTGCGAATTTGCTATATGATTTATTTTCGACTGCCAAGCAGTACGAAAGGCAAATTGGTGCGACGCGAAAATAAGCATATGGCGATGCAACAATCGCATGTTACGGCAAGATGTCCAGCAAGATCAATGATCGTTAAGCTGATAATGCGGTACCATTCTATTTAGTTGTGCCGCTTTTTTAGGCAGCTAGTCTTTCGGTTGCAATGGCGTTCCTTTGGTTGCAGATTGCTCCGGTTGGCCAGCGGGGGCGAAGCGACGAATGGGGCAGGGCCAGGCACAGGCGGTAGCGGGCGACGAGGAGCGCCGCGCATGGCGCTTGCTCGACGCCGACGCTCCGGTTCCAACCGCCGATTTGGCTGTACAACGCGCCGATCTCCAAAGCCCGCCGGTGCGATATTGTCTGATCATCCGCCGTCGGATCGCTCGGGCGGCGACGTCGATTTCACGCAGCATGCGCGCCGCGGCGGCGGAGGAGCAGGAATTCGGCCACGGTTTCGTGCTGATACCGGTCCTGCTTGCACTCGGCGCTCTGGCTTGGTTTGAGCTGCCGGGGACCGTCAGAATTGCCGAACTTGCAGCGCTGCTTTGCGTTTTCGGCATATCTGCACTTCTCTGCCGGGGAGATTTCCGCCGCTGGCGTCCCTTCGCTCTTGCACCCGCGCTCTTTACGGCTGGCATGCTGCTTGCCGCAGCCGAAACGGCGCGGCTCGATACCGTCATTCTCGACGGCCCTGTGACGACCAATGTTCGTGGGACAGTGATCTCGCGGGAACCAGACGACAAGGGGCGCTGGCGATATCTTGTCGAGATTCAGGAAACGTCCGGACCGCGGCTGCGCAGACCTCCGGCGCGGGCGACGCTGCTTGCGCGCAGCCGCCACGAGCCCTCTCAGGTGGGGGCGGCGCTGGAAGGCAAGGCCCGCCTCTCGCCGCCGTCCGGGCCGGCGCTGCCGGGGCTCAATGATTTCGCCTTCGACGCCTATTTCAAAGGAGTCGGGGCCGTCGGCTTCTTCTATGGCGCCCCGCGAGTTCCGGCGGAAAGCATGGTTGCCGAACGGCAGCAATCCTCTCTGCCCGCGCGCATAAGCGCCTTTCTCACGATGATGCGCGAGGCGGCCGGCAACCGCATCCGGGCGGTGATCGGCGGCGACACCGGAGCGATCGCGGCGGCGCTCGTGACCGGTGAGGAGCGCGCTATCAGCCGCGAGACCGTGGAGGCGCTTCGCGCCGCCGGTCTGTCGCACGTCCTTGCGATCTCGGGACTCAACATGGTGCTGGCAGCGGGCACGTTTCTGATCGGCGCGCGGACGCTCTTGAGCTTCATCCCCGGCGTGGCGGAGAGATTTCCGATCAAGAAGATCGCGGCCGCCGGCGCGCTGCTCATGGTTTTTCTCTACATCCTGATTTCCGGTGGCGCGGTTTCAGCGCTCAGGTCCTGGATCATGATCTCGATCATGCTCGTCGCTGTCTTCTTTGACCGCGTCTCGATCAATCTGCGCAATGTCGCGCTTGCTGCGCTCATCATCATAACCTGGAAGCCTTCCGCCGTTGCCGGACCGGGATTTCAGATGTCCTTTGCGGCCACCCTGGCACTTGTTGCGGGCTATACCCGCTGGCGCGACCACAGGGCAAAGGACCGCGAGGCCAACACGAAGCGGGGAGGTTGGGGAGCGGCGTCGAGTCTCGCCACGGGCATTGTGGCGACCTCTGTCATCGGCGGATTGGCAACGGCCGTCTATGCGGCCGCCCATTTCCACAGGCTGCCCGCTTACGGACTGGCGGCCAATATCGCCGCGGCACCGCTGATCAGCGTTCTTGTGATGCCATTCGCGCTTTTCGCGATGCTGCTGATGCCCTTTGGGCTTGAGCACTATCCCCTGATGGTGATGGGGCAGGCCCTCGACTGGATGCTTTCAGTAGCGCGATACGTGGCGTCTCTTGACGGCGAATGGATGACGGGCCGCATCGGCAACGTCAGTTTCTTTCTTGTCGCCTTCGGAGGCGTTCTGCTTTGTGTGTTCAGAACGCGGTTGGCGCTCGCGGGGGCGGGGCTGATCCTCCTGGGCGGATCGGCGATCGCTCCGGAGCGGAATGTGGAGCGCCCGTCGATCGCGATATCGGAAGACGGACAACTGGTGGGCCTGATTGCCGGAGACACGATCGCGACCAATCGGAGCCGGCCACCAGAATTCGTGTTCTCGCAATGGCAGCGGGCGCTAGCCGCCCGGGACCACGCGGCGCCGCTCGAAGTTCCGGCGATCGGCCCCGAAAGGACTGGAGCGCCAAAGCTCGTCCGACAGCCCGACGAAGTAGAGATTGTCGCTCTCCTTGGCGCGGCAAAGACCGGCGTCTTTACCTGCCGAAAGAGCCAAGTCTGCGTCGGGCAAAGCCGCGAAGGCTGGACCGTGGCGGTCGTCGAAGCACCGGAACTCGTTCCCTTCCTCTGCAAAGGCGCCGATCTCGTTGTTGTGGCTACACGGCGCCCTCTCGCAGCCTGCCCCTCGAGTGCGGCGCTGATTATAACGGGTCAGACCTTGCGACGGACCGGTGCGATCGAAATCTATGCCGACCAAAAGCAGCCGGGAGAGCCACGCATGCGCGTCGAAACGTCGTTCGCCTCGACAGAAAGACCCTGGCAGCGTCATCGCCGCTACGATTGGCGCAGCGGCGACTTTCTGCCCCCGGAGCCGAACCTCTGATAGGCGCTGTCAGCACCCCGCATTATTCTTGATTAATATACTCCACAAAACTTGTCATTCCGCCCTCATTTGTCGTAAAGAACATCCGGAAGGCGGTGCCCGAGGGCACGATAAACACGGGATGCGAGAGCGATTCTTCGCCTCCACCCAAGCCTCGAGATCAAGAGAATCCGCTGCGCGGCCCGGAACCATCGGGCGAAGGCATGAAAGAATGAGGAACGAGATGGCGAAACGGATCGAGCCGAAGTCGAACCTGTTGCTGGCGGCGACGCTGGCTGTTTTTCTCGGCGGTCCGGCCGCGACCGGCTTTGCGCAAACGGCACAACAGCCCGCAGCCGCAGTCGCCGAGCAGCCGGCCACGCCGATCGGAACGGCGAACGCTCCCGGTCCCGATCAGTCCAATGCAGCGCCTGCGGCGCCTGCCCAGCCAGAGGCTACCGAGTTGACGGCTGCGGGGGGCGGGCCGATCCTTCCGCACGACCTTTCGCCGGTCGGCATGTTTCTCGCGGCCGACATCGTCGTCAAAGGGGTAATGGTGGCGCTGGCGCTGGCCTCTGTCGTCACCTGGGCGATTTTCTTCGTGAAGACGCTGGAGCTCGCTCACGCCAAATCGCGGCTCAAGCGCGCGGTCGAGATCCTGACTGGAGCAAACGGTCTGGCCGACTTGGAGCAGAAACTTGAACGCCGGGCCGGCGTAGCCGCCGACATGGTCGCCGCGGCAATCGACGAAATGGCGCGCTCGGAGGCTGTCCTGGACCATGCGCCGGCAGCCGGCGTCAAGGAACGCGTCTCTTCGCTCTTGGGCCGCATCGAGGTTCGTGCCGGAAAGCGCATGAGCGCAGGTACAGGAATTCTTGCATCGATCGGTTCCGTCGGCCCGTTCGTGGGCCTCTTCGGTACGGTTTGGGGGATCATGAATTCCTTCATCGGTATCAGCAAGGCTCAGACGACCAACCTCGCGATCGTCGCGCCGGGTATCGCCGAGGCACTGCTGGCAACGGCAATCGGTCTGGTCGCAGCGATCCCGGCCGTGGTGATCTACAACTATTTCGCCCGTTCGGTGGGGGGCTACAAGCTGGTGCTGGCCGATGCCGCGGCGGCTGTTGAAAGGCTGGTGAGCCGTGAACTCGATCACCGCCAGGTCCGCCGGATGCAGCCACGCCGGGAGGGCAGCTTCGCCCACGGCAACGATGCTTCGATAGCCAGGATCGGGTGAGCTGCCATGGCGGGAAGAATTTCGGAAGGCAGCGGCGATCTCGACGAAAACAGCGAGATCAACGTCACGCCCTTCATCGACGTCATGCTCGTGCTGCTCATTATCTTCATGGTGGCCGCGCCGCTCGCAACGGTCGATATGAAGGTCGATTTGCCGCAATCGGTCGCAAGACCTACGCCACGGGACGACAAGCCAGTCTTCGTGACGCTGAGCGCCGATCTCTCTCTCGCGGTCGGCAATGAGGAGACGGCCCGCGAGACCTTCGTTTCGGAACTCAAGCGGATCACGAACGGCAACACGGAGACCCGCGTGCTCCTGCGCGCCGATAAGCTCGTCGACTACGGCGAGCTGATGACAGTAATGAACCTCATAAAGAATGCCGGCTATGGCAAGATCGCGCTGGTCGGCCTCGAAGCCGCACCCGGCCGGTGACGCTGCAGCTCGGCGGCGGCCCCTCGGCTGCATGGGGTGATCTTCGCAAAACTTTTCGCTTCCGACCGCCAGCCCATCCAGCTGGCGGATTCCTTTTTGCGCGTGCAAATACCGCAGTCGCTTGAAACCGACCGTGCGGCGAATTATGAGCTTTAAGCAACAGGCTCTCAGCAGCCTTACGCAAGATCGCGCGGATATCCCATGCAGCGGCGCCGCGCCCATCCCACGAGGCAGTGTCATGAACTTCGAAGCGGCGCGTATTAAGATGGTGGACAATCAGATCCGGACGACGGATGTGACTTCCCACTCGGTCCTGTCTGCTTTCCTGTCCGTCCCGCGGGAGGAGTTCGTGCCCGCCAAGATGCGGGAGCTGGCCTATATCGATGCGGATATCGAGCTCGCCGGCGGTCCTCAGCGGCGTTACCTGATGGAGCCCTCACCATTGGCGAAACTCCTGCAGCTTGCCGAGATTTCGAAGTCGGATGTCGTCCTCGAGATCGGTTGCGGCACCGGCTACGCGTCGGCGTTGCTGTCGCTGCTCGCCGGCTCCGTCGTGGCGCTCGAGAGCGACGGGACGCTGGCCACCAGTGCTACTGAAACGTTGACTCGCCTGGGCTACGACAATGTTGCAGTGGTGGCCGGCGATCTCGAGAAGGGATATGCGGCGGAAGCTCCCTACGACGTGATTTTCATTAACGGCGCCGTCGAGATCATACCTGTGGCTCTGTTCGAGCAGCTTCGCGATGGCGGACGTCTCGTCGCCGTTGAAGGGTTTGGTAACGCATCACGTGCGAAACTCTATGTGCGCGAATCGGGTAGGACGTCGGAGCGAGCGGACTTCAATACCGCCGTGAAGCCGCTCCCCGGATTCCGCCGCGAGCAGTCTTTTGTGTTTTGAGGTGCCTCTTATTGAGGCAGCTCAGTATATGAGCGTTGAAGCGAAAACTGCAATGTTGCCAATCGGCAACGTGTTACCTGTTTCTTTTTGAAATGCCCGTGTAGAGCCGCAGTGCGCAGTTGTCGTAAGACCGAATCCGGGGTTCAAAAGAGCATGACGTGGTGATTTGCCCGCCAACGGGTGGCGCGGGGCCTCACTGCAGTGTTTACATGGGGGTCGCCCATCGGGCCGACTTGCTGAAAATACGGGGCCGCAAGGCTGCCCGGCTGATTGGAGGGAAGATGGTGTCGATTGTCCGCAAAGCAGCCTTGTGGGCGGCTGTCTCGGCCAGCGTGTTACTCGCGCCGCATGCCGTGCTGGCGGAGACGATCTTCGGGGCAATGGCAAAGGCCTATGCAAATAACCCGGATCTTAACGCCGCACGCGCCGGGTTGCGCGCGACGGACGAAGGGGTTCCGATCGCGAAGGCCGGATATCGGCCGCAGATTTCCGCTTCGGCGACAGGTACACTTTCACGTGTCGACGCCGAGCGGACGGGGACCCGCGATCTTCATAGTGGACAGATCGGCATTTCCATCACGCAGACAATCTTCGACGGATTTCAGACGCTGAACAACGTCAGGGCGGCTGAGTCGAATGTGTTTTCAAGCCGCGAAACGTTGAAGGCCAATGAGATACAAATTCTCTTATCTGCCGCGCAGTCCTATGCGAATATCGCCCGTGATCAGCAGATCGTCTCCATCCGCCGTCAGAACCTGGCCTTCCTCCGCGAGCAGTTGAACGCCGCACAGGCACGCCTCGACGTCGGCGAAGGCACGCGCACCGACGTGAGCCAGGCTGAAGCAGAACTCGCCAACGCCCAGTCGCTGCTCGTCGCGGCGGTTGCGCAATTGAAGCAGAGCGAAGCGGTCTATGTGCAGATCGTCGGCGCCGCACCCACGGCCATCAGGCAGCCGGGACCGGCGTCGAAGGGCATGCCGAGATCTCTCGATCAGGCGGTGGCAACAGGCCTAAGGGAGAATCCTCAGATTCTCGCGGCGCAATATGCCGTCGATTCTGCTGGGTTCCAGGTGAAATCGGCGGAGGGGACGCTGTTGCCCGGTGTCGTGCTCCAGGGAGCCGTCACGCGCAACACGGGCAATGTCAGTACCGACAACACTACGGCGAGCATCACCGCCCGGCTTGAAGTGCCGATCTATCAGGGTGGTGCGGAATACGGCCAGGTCCGCCAGGCGAAAGAAGTTCTGGGGCAGCAGCGCATCCTGGTCGATTCGGCACGCGCGTCGGTGCAGCAGACCGTTGTTACCGCGCATGCCCAACTTGAGTCCGCTCTCGCTCGAATCACCGCCAGCAGGTCGCAGATCGCTGCCGCCAACCTCGCCCTCGAAGGCGTCATTGAAGAGCGCAAGGTCGGCCAACGTACGACCCTCGACGTGCTCGACGCGCAGCAGGACGTTCTCGATGCGCAAGAGTCGTTGGCTGGAGCGCAGCGCGATTCCGTCGTGGCAAGCTATGCCTTGCTTGCGGCGATGGGCAGGTTGACCGTAAAGACCCAGGGCCTGCAGGTGGCAGAATACCGCTCGGAAGAGCATTACGAAGCCGTCAAGGACAAGTGGATCGGCTTGCGCACCGTCGACGGGCGTTGAACTTAAGAACAATTTTGCGAGTATGAAAACCGCGTATCCGCAGGATGCGCGGTGTTCATTTGTTGGCTCACGAGGGCATCTGCCCCGAAAAACAAATCTGTGCAAGAATTTCCGGAGCTGATTCGCGACGTATGTTTCGTCGGCGAACTCACTTAAGGTTTGTTCGAAATCGGCACATGGGAGGCTTGGTACCCCGTGCTTGTCCGCAGCAAACGAGGATTGAAATGGCACAGCTCAACGTCGCGCGTGAACCTTCGATGGATGAAATCCTGGCATCCATTCGCAAGATCATCGAGAACAACGAGCCTGGCCCGGCTGGATCGTCCCTCCACCAAACCTTCGAGGACGCAGCCGAAGATGAGATCGAACTGACGATCGATTCGGAAATCGAAGCTGCGGCTTTTGGCCCTTCGGAAGAGCCCCTGCCGGCGGCAAGTTCGACGTCCGCCGCGCCAGGCGGCGCGACGACGGGCGGTTCACGCATGGATGCCCCGGCCTCGCCGCCGTCACCGCTTTCGCTCGCCGATGTTGCGGCGAGGGTGAGGGCGGCTTCTGAGCGTCACGCGGTCAATCACTTTTCGAGGGAGCAGCCGGAAACGGAGCAGGCGGATTCGTCCCCCACTGGCCCGGCAGTCACCTCCCGAATTGCGGCCGTTTCCGCTACGACAAGCGCGGCGACGACCGTGGCAGCTGAGAGTCCGATGAGCGGCGTCCCGCTGCGCAATGTCGCGCCGGCGCCGATCACCGCCGAGCCGCCGACCGCCTCGCATTCAGCGCCCGCGGAAGAGCCGCCGGAAGTCGATGACCTGGCTAGCGCGATTGTCTCCCCGGCCGTTAGCCGGCAAGTGGCGCGCGCCTTCGACGATCTGGCCCATGCGGTCGAGAACGGACCGAAGCGTTCCTTCGATGAGATTGCCGAGGCGATGCTGCGCCCGATGTTGCAGGAATGGTTGGACGACAACCTGCCGACGCTGGTTGAAAGGCTGGTGCGCGAGGAAATCGAACGCGTCGCACGCGGACCTCGGCGCTAACGCCGCCCGCAGCTATGCCGCCTTCGGCTCGAGTCGGCGACTCGAGCACGGTCCGGGTTAGGTCTGCGCTCCATTGACATGACCCGGCGATCGGTGCCCTGATGTCGGCCGTGGCGATCGTGAATTAACTGATCCCATTTCGTCCGGCGCTGCTAAGATGAGGCCGGCTTCGTAACCGCCGCGGCTTTTTTCCCGTTTGTGTTGACTTGCGCAGGGCCTTCCGGTTTACAAACGCTGACATCAATCTCCAAAAAATCGGCCAAAGAATGCTTGATAAGACCTACGATTCCGCATCCGTCGACCCGCGCATCGCCAAGAAGTGGGACGAAGAAAACGCGTTTCGTGCAGGCGCGGGCGCCAAACCCGGCGCAGAGACCTTCTGCATTGTGATCCCGCCGCCGAATGTTACCGGCTCGCTGCACATGGGCCATGCGCTCAACAACACGTTGCAGGACGTACTGGTGCGGTTCGAGCGCATGCGCGGCAAGGATGTGCTCTGGCAGCCGGGCATGGACCATGCCGGCATCGCCACGCAGATGGTCGTCGAACGGAAGCTGATGGAAGTCCAGCAGCATCGTCGGCAGATGGGCCGTGAATCCTTCATCGAAAAGGTCTGGGAATGGAAGGCCGAGTCCGGGGGCCAGATTTTCAACCAGTTGAAACGGCTCGGCGCCTCCTGCGACTGGTCGCGCGAGCGCTTCACGATGGATGAGGGCCTTTCCGAGGCCGTCATCGAGGTGTTTGTCAGCCTCTACAAGGAAGGCCTGATCTATCGCGACAAGCGCCTGGTCAACTGGGATCCGAAGCTGCAGACGGCGATTTCGGATATCGAGGTCGAGCAGGTCGAAGTCAACGGCCATCTTTGGCACCTGCGGTATCCGCTCGAAGAGGGTGTCACATATGAGCATCCCATTGCCTTCGACGAGGACGGCAATGCCACCGAGTGGGAGACTCGCGATTATTTGGTCGTAGCCACGACGCGTCCGGAAACGATGCTCGGCGATACCGGCGTCGCGGTACACCCGGATGATGCACGCTACAAAGGGATCGTCGGCAAGCATGTCATCCTGCCGATCGTCGGCCGCCGTATTCCGATCGTCGCGGATGAATATCCCGACCCGACGACCGGCACCGGTGCTGTGAAGATGACCCCCGCCCATGACTTCAACGACTTCGAGGTCGGCAAACGCCGGGGGCTTCGTCAGGTAAACGTCCTGACGGTGGATGGCCGGATCACGATCAAGAACAACGACGATTTCCTTGAAGGACTCGATCATCCCGCAGCGCTGCACGGCGCCTGGGATCAGTTGGAGGGCAAGGACCGGTTTGAAGCGCGCCGGCTGATCGTCGAGATACTTGAAGCCGCGGGTCTCGTCGACCACATCGAGCCGCACAAACATGTGGTTCCGCATGGCGACCGCGGCGGCGTGCCGATCGAGCCGCGCCTGACGGAGCAATGGTACGTCGACGCCAAGACGCTGGCGAAGCCTGCGATTGCATCCGTCCGGGAAGGCCGGACCACATTCGTCCCGAAGAGCTGGGAAAAGACCTACTTCGAATGGATGGAGAACATCCAACCCTGGTGCATCTCGCGCCAGCTCTGGTGGGGCCATCAGATCCCCGCCTGGTACGGACCCGATGGCCAGATCTTCGTCGAAAGAACCGAGGAGGAGGCGCTGCATGCGGCCATCCAGCACTATCTCGCGCATGAAGGGCCGATGAAGGCCTACGTCGAAGACTTGCTCGAAAACTTCAAGCCGGGCGAGATCCTGACGCGCGAAGAGGATGTTCTCGACACCTGGTTCTCCTCGGCGCTCTGGCCGTTCTCCACGCTTGGCTGGCCGAAGGAGACGCCGGAACTCGAAAAGTATTATCAGACCGATGTTCTGGTTACGGGCTTCGACATCATCTTCTTCTGGGTCGCCCGCATGATGATGATGGGCCTTCATTTCATGAAGGACGCGGATGGTACGCCGGTTGAGCCGTTCCACACGGTCTATGTCCACGCGCTCGTTCGCGACAAGAACGGGCAGAAGATGTCGAAGTCCAAGGGCAACGTCATCGATCCGCTGGAGCTGATGGACGAATATGGGGCCGACGCATTGCGCTTCACGCTCGCGATCATGGCGGCCCAAGGGCGTGACGTTAAGCTCGACCCGGCCCGCATCGCCGGCTACCGCAATTTCGGCACGAAGCTCTGGAACGCCACGCGCTTCGCCGAGATGAACGGTGCTACGAGCAGCGAGGGCTTCATTCCCGAAGCCGCATCGCTGACGATCAACCGCTGGATCCTGACGGAGCTGTCGCGCACCATTCGCGACGTGACCGAGGCGATCGAGAGCTATCGCTTCAATGAAGCGGCTGGAAGCCTCTATCGATTCATATGGAACCAGTTCTGTGACTGGTATCTCGAGCTGTTGAAGCCGGTCTTCAACGGAGAGGACGAGGCGGCCAAACGTGAATCGCAGGCCTGTGTCGCTTATGTGCTGGACGATATCTATAAGCTGCTCCACCCGTTCATGCCGTTCATGACCGAGGAACTTTGGGAAAAGACGGGCGGTCCGGGCCGAGAGCGCGAGCTGCTCCTCTGCCACACGGAATGGCCGGCCGCCTTCTACGCGGACGACGCGGCCGCGGACGAGATCAACTGGTTGATCGATCTCGTCTCGGGTATCCGCTCGGTTCGTGCGGAGATGAACGTCCCGCCGGCGGCAATGGCGCCGCTGGTGATCGTCGGAGCGAAAGGCCTGACGAGCGAGCGGCTCGACCGGCACGTCTCGGCGATCAAGCGCCTGGCGAGGGTGGAGAGCGTCGAGCACGCGGCGGCAGCGCCGCGCGGCAGCGCCCAGATCGTCGTCGGCGAGGCGACGGCCTGCCTTCCGCTCGGCAACCTGATCGATCTTGCGGCGGAGAAGTCGCGCCTCGAAAAGGCGATTGCGAAGGTGGAGGTCGAGCGCGAGCGAATCCTTGGCAAGCTCGCCAACGAAAAGTTCGTCGCGAATGCGAAGCCCGAACTGGTCGAGGCCGAGCGCGAGCGGCTCGTCGAACTCGATCTGCAGAGGGACTCGCTTGGGACCGCTCTCAGCCGCGTATCGGAAGCAAGCTGAACGACTGCAACCACTCGAAGAGGTGCAATCCGCGGTAGAGATGCCGCGGATTTTTCTATTGTTCTTACAGTTTTTGAGTCGACGCTCCTTGCAGTGACCGGCGCGACAATACACGCATGGGTTTTGCCGGGAGGTTTTTCAACGGCGCAGGCAGCGGTTCGGTGGCAAAAAGGGATGTTGTTGTTCTGACGTCACACTTTGTTGAAGTTACAGAATATTTTTCTTCATGATGGCGGAATTCTACTGCACAATAGGAATATCTTTCCAAGTCTTGTCGAATTGTGGCTATATCTTGGATTTCTTACGTAAATTTGGTGACCGCTTTCGTCCAGTTAGGCCTCCGTCTGGCCGTTTGCCATTTCACGCAATCGTGAGGATACTTACCTCAAGCGCGACACGGGGTGGAATCGTCGCATCCTGAAATGCAGGGGAGGAGCTTAATGGCTCATGGTGGACTGAAAAAGGGCGTTCTGGTTGCGGTTGCCGGAATGCTCGTGGCGTCGGCTGCGCAAGCGGGAGGACTTGAGCGCAGCGGCTATAATATCGATCTTCTATTCGATCCGTCAGACTATGCGGCCGAGGCGACGGCGACCTACGTCAATCCGCAGCGTGAGCTGAAGAATGTTCGGGACACGGATCCCACCACGGCCTTGGCACCTGTGGGGTCTCCTGCTTTCGGCCCCGGTGGCGGCGACTTGACCGGTCGTCCAGATCGTGTCGATGACACAGAGGGTTATTGGGCACCCCGCGTTGGCGTGAAGGCTGCTTTGGGTGACAGTGTTGACTGTATGGCGGACTACTCGCAGCCTTGGGGTGCCCACACCAATCCCGGCCAGAACTGGGCGGGTGCCAATAACAACATCGAAACGAAGGTCGAGAGCGACAACTACGCCGCAACCTGCTCCTACAAATGGCAGATGGGGCCCGGTTTTGCTCGCATCATCGGCGGCGCTTTCTATCAGGAAGTAGGCGGCTTCAAGGAGCGGCTCGTGCAGGACTTCACAGGCACTGGGATTCCTTTGTCTGGTGTCGGCCGGCTCGATCTGGAAGGCGATGGGTGGGGCTGGAGAGCGGGCGTCGCTTACGAAATCCCGGAATACGCAATGCGGGCGAGCCTCGTGTACAACAGTGCCGTGGATCTCGATAATCTCGCCGGCACCATTGATATTAGAAATGTCCGTGGTCCTGCACCCGTCAACTTTTATGGCGTGTCCGGCTTCGCATCCATGCCCGACTCACTCGAGTTGAAGTTTCAGTCGGGGATCGCCCCGGGTTGGCTGGCTTTCGGTTCGGTTAAATGGACGGACTGGAGCCAGCTTCAGGTGCTGGAATTTTGCCCCGCCGGCGGCGGAACTCTTGCGCAGCCCTGCACAACGCTCGATCTCCTTTATCGCGACGGCTGGACAATTACCGGCGGTGTAGGCCACAAGTTCAACGAACAGTGGAGCGGCGCGGTCAGCCTTACCTGGGACCGAGGCACGAGTCACGGATACGGAACACAAACGGACACGTGGCTGCTTGGCACCGGCGTTTCCTACACGCCGACGCAGAACGTCGAAATTCGCCTCGCTGGCAGCACCGGCATCATGACGAGCGGCAGTTCGGGACCGGTCAATTTCAATGGTCAAGTGATTGGCGGTGACGTTTCCTACGACTTCGACAATGACTTCGTCGGGGCGATCTCGACATCGCTAAAAGTCAGATTCTGATCAGCGCAATCGACTGCTCAAGGCCCGGTCTTTGCCGGGCCTTTCTTTTGCGGTCGAGGTCAGGCGGCTGCGTTTATAAGCGGTTGTGAATGTGACGATTCAGCAACACATTTCTTGCTATGGTTTGCTAGTATCCGGGCGGGTTCGATTATGTCCATTTCCCGCCACAAAATGAGAGCAGCGATTATAGCGACAAAATGTCGTCGAGTTCCGTGCCCGCGTTTGAGGTGAAGCGAGTTTGTGTGCCGTCATGACATCCCTAAGCAATTGGCAGAGCGCGCGCAGCCGGGGCGAGCCGGTCGCGCGAAAGCTGACCCGCGCGCCGCGAGACATTCGCGGCGGGGATGAACGGCCGGCGTCGTTCCGCGGGACGCCGCGTACCGCACGGGTTGATGTTTGCAGCGATGTTGGATCCGGCATGGCCGGCCGGGACGAAAGAAACTGATTATTATGCGCGCGGGTGAGTTCAAGTCGCTGAGAGTTGCGGTTCTGGGTATGTCGCTAGCCGTGGGCGCAACCGCTGCCGGGCCGGCTCGAGCCTTCGATCCAGGGGCTGGCGTCACCAAAGAGTCCGGGCCCTTCGCCCTCTTCAAGTTCGGCTTTTCCGCGTACAAGAACGGCAGGAAGGATGAGGCGGTCGAGGCGTACCGCTATGCCGCCGAAAAGGGGCATACAGGCTCCCGCTGGGCGCTGGCCAACATGTACGCCTATGGCGATGGCGTCGCGGAGAACGACCTCGAAGCCTTCAAGATCTATAGCGAAATTGCTCAACAGGGTGTCGAGCCGGGTTCGGAAGACACGGGATATTTCGTCAACGCGCTCATCTCGCTTGCGGGCTATTATCGGCGCGGCATTCCCGACAGTCCCGTGCAGGTGAATCTGCCGCAGGCGCGGCAATTGTATTTCCAGGCGGCGTCGACGTTCGGCGTCGCGGAGGCACAATTCCAACTCGCGCGTATGCTGCTTTCCGGCGAAGGCGGCGCCGTTAATGTCCAGCAGGCCAAGAAATGGCTGAACCGCGCACGCAAGAACGGTCACGCGGGCGCCATGGGCGTCTTCGGTAACGTCCTCTTTCAGGAGGGGCAGACTGTTCGCGGCCTGGCTTACATGACGGCAGCGCTCGACCAGTGTTCGCCAAAGGACAGGCCTTGGCTGCAAGCAATGCAGGAGCAGGCCTTCTCGCTCGCCACCGAAGACGACCGCCGGGTCGCGATTGCGATGTCGCAAAACATGCATCTTCAGGCAGACGATGATTGATCCGCCCGGCCCGCCGATCCGGTAGGCTCGTGCCGTTCTCTGCCTATGCCGGCTCGAACTTGAATGCGGCCGTTACCGGCACGTGGTCGGAGGGCTTCTCCCAGGACCGGACGTGTTTCTCGATCGCGATCGAGACGAGCTTATCGGCGGCCTCCGGCGACAGCATCAGGTGGTCGATGCGGATCCCGAAATTCTTCTGCCAGCAGCCAGCCTGATAGTCCCAAAACGAATAGAGCGGTACCTCGTCCGAGGCGGCGCGAACGGCATCCGTGAAGCCGAGGTTGCGCAGGCGCCGGAAGGCGGCGCGCGTTTCGGGCAGGAATAGCGCATCATTCTGCCAGACTTTGACGTCCCAGCAGTCGTGCGCTTCCGGAATGACGTTGTAGTCGCCGGCCAGGATGAGCGGCTCCTCGAGCAGCAGCCTTTGTTCGGCAAAAGCAGTGAGGCGCTGCATCCAGCCAAGCTTGTAGGTGTATTTCTCCGTCGCCACCGGGTTGCCGTTCGGCAGGTAAAGACAGCAGACGCGGATCGCTCCCCCGTTCACGGAGAACACACCTTCGATGAAGCGGGACTGCTCGTCGGAGTCATCCCCCGGCAATCCGCGATTGACCTCGTCGGGCCTGATCTTGGAGAGCAGGGCGACGCCGTTGAAGCCTTTCTGACCGTGGGTTTCCACGTGGTAGCCAAGCGCCTCGATTTCGAAGCGCGGAAACGCCTCATCGACGGACTTGATCTCCTGCAGACAGGCGATATCCGGATTGGATTCCCTGAGCCAGGCGACGAGACTGTCGACCCGCGCCTTGACGCCGTTGATGTTCCAGGTGGCGATCTTCATTGGGCAGCCTTGCCTCTCATGACGGTTGAGTCTCTGCAATCGGTTCGTTCTAGCGGCTAGAAATTCTTTTGACAAATCCGCGACCTGGCACTCGCGGCGGTGACCATGCCGTGGGCTTGCCGGCCCGTTTTCCGCTACTTTTCCGCGGCCGATGGACTTCGCGGCAGCCGAATTGATTCCGCTCGCGGTCCGTCTATAGTCCCGCGCATGATCGCGTTCATCGAGAGTTACTGGCCGCATTTTCTGGCTCTGCTGTCGTTCGCCTTGGGCGTTCCGGCAATCATCCATGCAGCGATGACGAAAGACGATGTGCGTGCGGCCGCCGGCTGGGTCGGGGTCGTCCTCCTCTCGCCGGTCATCGGCGCGCTCATCTACGCGGTAGCGGGCATCAACCGGATGCGCCGCTCGTCCATCGGCCTGCAGCGCTCGCTGCTGCGATCGACCGAGCGCGACCCGTTCGGGCGTTTCGATATCACGCATGACCAGGTGATTGCCCGTTTCGGACAGCGATTCGCGGCGATGAAGATGCTCGGGGATCGGGTTGCGCGCTTTACGATGTCGACGGGAAATCAGATCGTCATGCTCGAAGGCGGCGACGACGTCTACGCGGCGATGCTCGACGAGATCTTCGCCGCGCGCCGCAGCATCCTTATCGAAAGCTATATCTTCGACCGTGATCCAATCGGCCTGCGATTTGCGGATGCGCTGATCGCCGCCGTCAAACGCGGCGTCAGCGTGCGCGTTCTCATCGACGCTGTCGGGGCGCGCTACTCGGTACCGAGCATTGTCGGCTATCTGAAGGAAGGGGGGGTGCCGACTGCCGTCTTCAACGGCAACATTATCATGGGCCTGAGATTGCCCTATGCCAATCTCAGGACCCACCGCAAGATCATGGTGGTCGATGGTGCGGTGGCCTTCGCCGGCGGGATGAACATTCGGGCCGGTTTTTCTGCCGAACTCGCGGGTACTGCAGCTTCCTTTGACACCCATTTCCGTGTGACCGGACCTGTCGTCGCGGACATCTTCCAGGTCGCGGCGGAGGACTGGCAGTTTTCGAGCGATGAGGTGCTGACGGGTGACGCCTGGCGGCTCGCCGACCTCCCGGAGAAGCCGGAGGTGCCGTCGGTGTTGATGCGCGCCGTTCCGTCGGGCCCCGACAATACCAACGAGACGAACCACAAGATGCTGATGGGGGCCTTCTCGGTCGCGCGAAAGCATATCCGACTGATGTCGCCCTATTTCCTACCCGACAAGGAATTGGTCAGCGCGTTGGTGACGGCGGCGAGGAAGGGAGTCGAGGTGGATATCATCGTCCCTGCCGTCAACAACCTGACGCTCGTCGATCGCGCGATGACAGCGCAGTTCGATCAGGTGCTGAAAGGCCACTGCCGGGTCTGGCGGGCAAAGGGCGCCTTCAACCATTCGAAGCTGATGGTTGTCGATGATCGCTGGGCCTATGTCGGTTCGACCAATCTCGATCCGCGTTCTCTGCGCCTCAATTTCGAGTTCGATCTCGAAATACTCGACAATGGATTCGCGCGCACAATCAGCGACAAAATCTGGGCCATTCGCGCAACCGCCGAAGAGGTGACGCTCGCCGGCCTTCGAGCGGAACCCCTCGCAAACCGGCTGGCAAATCGCCTGCTCTGGCTTGGTTCGCCTTATCTTTAGGAAAAGAATAACGCCGCGGCGGACTACAGCGGCGTGCGTCTTTTCAGACGCACAAAGGACGCTGCAGCAGTTTGAATTGCTGCATGTTTTTGTCCTCATATCGGCTACGATTTAAGGAAAACATTCAGTAGGCGGCGCGGCGATACTCGTCAGATCGAAAAACTTGTGCCGCAGCCACAGCTTGCGACCGCATTCGGATTCTTGATCTGAAAGGACTGGCCGAGCAGGTTGTCCACGAAGTCGATTTCCGAGCCGCCCATGTAGACGAGCGAAAGACTGTCGATCAGGACTTTGGCATTGCCCTTTTCCAGAACGAGGTCGTCCTCGTTTTCCTGGTCAACCAGATCGAACTTATAGGAGAAGCCGGAGCAACCGCCGCCCTCGACGGAAACGCGCATGGCGCTCTTGTCTTTTTCCGCCTGGAGAATCGCGGCAATGCGTTTGGCCGCCGCATCCGAGAGGGTCACTGTTTCCTGCATCGTCTTTGCCTCCTGCCGGGGTCAAGAACCGGAGAGATTCGTTTTCGTCTTGGCGTTACAATCGCACGGAGTGAGAGGCGAGCGTCGGTATTTCCGCCAATTCATTGTTCTTTCGCAATGATCTAGGCGGCATGCCGTCGCCGCTTTCCTGTAGCGCATACTATAGGTATGAAGGCTTGAATGCCCCGTCAATGGGGCGACCTTCAGGTGTGACATGACATTCGACAGAAAGGCCCTCGGCTTCGGTTACGGCGAACATGCCGCTTTTGCTTCGGACCCGTGGGCTTCGCGCGGCAGGCTCTATCCCGAGGCATCGAGCCCGACCCGATCCGATTTTCAGCGCGACCGCGACCGCATCGTCCACACGACCGCGTTCCGCCGGTTGAAGCACAAGACCCAGGTGTTCATCGCCGCCGACGGAGACCACTACCGGACGCGGCTCACGCATACGATCGAGGTTGCCCAGATTGCTCGTGCTCTGGCGCGGGCGCTGAAGCTTGACGAGGATCTTGCGGAGGGCGTCGCGCTCGTGCACGATTTCGGCCACACGCCCTTCGGGCACACCGGCGAGGATGCGCTGCACGAGGTGCTGAAGCCCTATGGCGGCTTCGATCACAATGCCCAGTCGCTGAGGATCGTCACCAAGCTGGAGCGGCGTTATGCTGAATTCGACGGGCTGAACCTGACATGGGAAAGCCTCGAGGGCCTCGTGAAACACAATGGCCCGCTGGTGGCCGCGGACGGGCAGGGCACGCGCGGTCCGGTTCCGCAGCCGATCCTCGACTACTGTGCTATCCACGACCTCGAGCTCGCAAGTTTTGCCAGTCTGGAGGCTCAGGTTGCCGCAATAGCTGACGATATCGCTTATAATACCCATGATATCGACGACGGATTACGGGCGGGCTACCTCACCTTCGATATGCTGGAAGAGGTCCCGTTTCTCGCCAGGCTGATGCGCGAGGTCCGCGATCGCTATCCGGGCTTGGAAAGGAGTCGCTTTACGCATGAGATCATGCGGCGGCAGATCACTGCGATGGTCGAGGACGTGATCGGCGTAGCGCAGGCGCGTCTTCGTGAAATCCGCCCTCGGAGCGTTGGCGACGTTCGGGGCGCCGGCAAGATCATCGCAACCTTCTCCGAGGCGATGAGCGAGACGGACCGGCAAATCAAGAACCTGCTGATGACGCGTATCTATCGACATCCGGAGGTTATGCGCGTGCGGCAGGCAGCGGCATCGATCGTGACGGATCTCTATCTGGCTTTCATGGCCGATCCGTTGCTCATGAAAGAGCATTACTGGATCGATCAGATCGCCGGCATGGCCGAGCCGGCCCGCGCACGCCATGTCGGAGATTATCTTGCCGGGATGACGGACACTTTCGCGATAAGCGTGCACAGGCGCTTGTTTGACCATACGCCTGATTTGCGCTAGTGACGCCCCGCGCGGAGGCTAGAGGTTCACGATGAACCCGGCCTCCTTTTGAATTTGCGCCATTCTCCAGTGTGGCTGGGAAAGCGGACGGATCAGATGAATCTTTTCACAGACTTCGAATCAAGAATTAAGAACATTCTGGAATCGGTTGATATCGTTCGTGAAAAGCGATCTGATCTCGATTTTGGGCGGATCAATGTCGAGCCGCCCCGCGATGCGAGCCACGGCGATGTGGCGACCAACGCGGCAATGGTTCTGGCGAAGCCGCTGGGCATGAACCCGCGCGCGTTTGCCGACCTGATCGTCGAGAAGCTGCGGCAGGAGCCTGAGGTGGCTGAGGTTTCCGTCGCCGGGCCGGGGTTCATCAATGTCCGCCTCTCGGTGGGCTACTGGCAGAAGCTTCTGTCGGCAATAGCGCGGGCAGGGACCGATTTCGGCCGCAGCACCGTGGGCGCCGGGCGGAAAGTGAACGTCGAATATGTCTCGGCCAATCCGACGGGGCCGATGCATGTCGGCCATTGCCGCGGCGCAGTCGTCGGCGACGCGCTCGCCAACCTCCTGGCCTTTGCGGGCTACGACGTGACGAAGGAATACTACATCAATGATGCCGGTTCGCAGATCGACGTGCTCGCCCGGTCGGCGTTCCTGCGCTACCGCCAGGCGCTCGGCGAGGAGATCGGTGAGATTCCGGCCGGGCTCTATCCCGGCGACTATCTCGTGCCTGTCGGCGAGGCGCTCGCCGACGAATTCGGCACGAGCCTCAGGATCATGCCGGACGAGAAGTGGATGCCGCTCGTCAAGGAGCGTGTGATCGACGCGATGATGGCGATGATCCGTGAAGATCTGGCGGCGCTCAACGTCAACCATGATGTCTTCTTTTCCGAGCGGACGCTGCACGACAACGGCGCGGCGCCAATCCGCACCGCGATTAACGACCTGACCTTCAAGGGTCATGTCTATAAGGGCACGCTGCCGCCCCCGAAGGGGCAGCTGCCGGAGGATTGGGAAGACCGCGAGCAGACGCTCTTTCGCTCGACCGAAGTGGGCGACGACATCGATCGCCCGCTGATCAAGTCCGATGGGAGCTATACTTACTTTGCTGCCGACGTTGCTTACTTCAAGGACAAGTTCGACCGTGGTTTCCACGAAATGATCTATGTCCTCGGCGCCGACCACGGCGGTTACGTCAAGCGCCTGGAGGCGCTGGCACGCGCGATCTCCGGCGGCACAGCGAAGCTGACTGCCTTGCTTTGCCAGCTTGTGAAGCTCTACCGTAATGGCGAGCCCGTGAAGATGTCCAAGCGCTCGGGTGATTTCGTGACCTTGCGCGATGTGGTCGACGAAGTCGGTCGCGATCCCGTGCGGTTCATGATGCTTTACCGCAAGAACTCGGAGCCGCTGGACTTCGACTTTGCCAAGGTGACGGAGCAATCGAAGGATAATCCGGTCTTCTACGTACAATATGCCCATGCGCGTTGCCGGTCCGTGTTCCGCCAGGCGGCGGAGGCGTTTCCCGATGTTGATTTGTCCTCGGTCGATTTTGCCGGCGCAGTGATGGGTACGATTGTGGACCCTGCGGAAATACAGCTCGTCGCCAAACTGGCAGAATATCCGCGCGTGGTCGAGGCGGCAGCACTCTCGCAGGAGCCTCATCGAATCGCTTTTTACCTGTATGATCTTGCAGCGGTCTTCCACGGACTCTGGAACAAAGGTAAAGAAAATCCGGAATTACGGTTTGTTAACGATAAGAACAGAGAATTAAGCATTGCCAGACTCGGGCTGGTGCATGCTGTCGCCTCGGTATTGAAGTCAGGCCTGTCGATAACAGGCACCTCGGCACCGGAAGAGATGCGGTAGGTAGTGTCACCATTTCCCCACAATGCACTGGCAATTCAACGCAGGCAGTTGTGAGTGGAGAGTATGGCAGACAAACAATTCGCACGAAGCGGTCCGGCAGAATTCGATACATTGGCCGATGATGATCCGTTGAGCGAACTTGCCCGCATTGTCGGTTACGATGCTCGGCCAGCCGTTCAGCAATTGCAGGAGCTGCAGCGCCACCAGGAGACCATGCGGCGTGAGCCGGCCTTCGATCTCGAGGAGGAACTGCTCCGCGCGTTCGATAGCTACGATTCTCCCCGCGCAGCGCCGGTCCGGCCGGATAGCGGCCTCATCGAGCATCCGTCTGCCGGTATTGCCGAGGAGCCGTCCTCCGAGCGGCCCGTCGAAGCTGCTCCCGCTGTCGAGGACGTTGCCTCAGCCGAACATCGTTCCGCCCCGATCGAGCAAGCGCCTGTCGAGGTGGTTTCGCCTGTGTCGGTTCCCGATCCTTTCGCCGTCGAGGAACAGACCATCGTCGACGAGTCGCAGGCGGTCGAAGCGGCCGACGACCTGGAGCGCGAGCTCGAATTGTCGCTTGGCTATAATTTGCCGCTCGATGCCGCCGAGGGCGAGGTTGCGCAGCCAGCTCCTGAGCCTAAGGTAGACGAGCTTCCCGCTTTCTATGACTGGCAGGAACCGCTATCGTCTAAGCTAGCGGCTGCCGGTAAGCTTGGAGAACAGGCGGCGGAGCCCGTCTACTTCGACATGGCCGCGGATCATGTCTCATCGGTCGACGTGAAACGGTCGGAAGGCGTTGCCGCCACTGAGTCCGCTGCGCCGTCGCAGCCTGCTGCGGCTGCCGTTGGAGACGACGGCCTCCTGGCTGATGTCGAGCGCTTCCCCGTTTCCTTGGCGACCGGCATGATGACCGCCGCGGCTGAACCTGTGGTTCAGGAGCGGGCCGCGCCTGCCGTGAAGAAGAATAACTATCCCTTTACGCCGATGTTCAGTCGCGCGACGCCGGTTGCTTCGCCAACCGGGGTTTCGCCGCAGCGAGCCTTTGCCTCCCCCATGACGGAGCCGGCTGCCGCAAAGGCGGCTGCTGCCCCGGCCGTTCTGCCGGACGTGCCCGAAGTGGTGCCCGCAGCCCCTCAATTCGTAGCGAAGCGAGAGCCGGAAGCCGAGGTCGAGCCGAGCTTCGATATAGAAAACTTCGAACTGGAACTGGCTGACATCGCGCTCGACATTGATTTGGCGGAGGAGGATGCGGAGGAGGCGGCGCCGAGCGTCGCCGAGCAGCCGATCGCATCGCACCCTGCACTTGTTGAGTCGCCCGCGCAGCCGTTCCTGCAGGCGTTGGGCGTGCCGAAAGAGCCGGAATTACGCGCCGATCAGCCCCGGTCATCGGCCCCGGAGGTCGTCGAGGAGCAGCCGACCGAAAGCCCGCTGCCTTTCGATCCGGCCATGATCGGCGAAACGGAAAGCGGCGTGGCGCCGATTGCCGATCTCGATGTTCCGCAATTGCCGGTCCTGGAAGCCGAAGAAAAATCTGTTCCTTACCCGGCCGATTACGATCTCGATATCGACGCTGAAATGGCGCAGCTGTTCGCCACGCCCGCGCCTGCCGCCAAGAGCGGCGCGCACGCCGGCGATGCTGATCTGGCCGCAGCGCCGGCCTCACCGGCCAAGGCCGCGCCCGCTCTCGCTTCGATCGATGATTTCGACGAGTTCGAGAAGGCAATGGAGGAGGACTTCCAGCGCTCGATGGCGGAGCGCCGCGGCACCGTACAGGAGGTCGAACGCATGGCGGCAGCGCCGCGGGCCGATGCCGACGACTATGCCGAGCAGGGCTATGGCCGCCGCTCTCAGCGCACGATGCTCCTGGCCGCGAGCGTTGCCGGCATCATCATTCTTGGTGGAGCCGGCGTTTACGCCTGGATGGGCGGGAGCAACGCAGTGCTTTCCGGCGACGGCCCGAAGATCATCCTTGCGGACAAGGACCCGGTGAAGGTCGTGCCGGAGGAGAAGGGCGGCAAGACCGTGCCCAATCAGGACAAGGCCGTTTACGACCGCGTTGCTGGCGATAAGAACATTGCCCCCTCCCAGGAGGCCCTGGTGTCCTCGACGGAGGAACCGATGGACGTGGTGCAGAGAACGTTGACTCCGGAGACCTTGCCGCTCGAAGGCAGCAACGAAGCCGACGGCTTGGCTGGCGTACCTGCCGCGGATGAGGACGAAGTCGCGCGGCTGCTGCCGGACGGCGATGGCGTCAATGGCGAAGACGCCGAAGCGGCGAAGGGACCTGCCGTCACGCCACGCAAGGTCCGTACTATGATCGTGAAGCCGGACGGCACGCTGGTCCAGCGCGAAGAGCCGGCAGCACAGCCGGAAAGCGTCGCCGTCGCCAGTGCGGAGCCGATCCCGGCACGTGCCTCCGGCGAAGCGGTCGCATCCGGCTCGCAGGGCAAGGCAGCCGCTGCCGACGCCAGTGCCGAATTGCGCGCTGCCGGGCAGCCGGCCGCAGACACGAACGAAGTCGCTCTCTCCGCGACGGAAGACGCGGTGGGCGAGCTTGCCCCCGTTCGCAGCGTCAAGACGACCGCTGTCGGCAACGAGGCGGCGCCACGGCCGCAGACGCGCCCGGCGGGTGAGGCGGGAGCGGGCGCTGTTCAGCGTCCCGCGGAAAGCCAACCTGCAACGCAAACAGCGAGCGCCGAGCAGGTAGCCCCCCTGGCAACGGCTTCGGTTCCGGCCGGAAGCTATGTAATCCAGATCGCGTCGCTCCCCTCGGAGGCCGAAGCGCAGAAGAGCTATAACAATCTCTCGGCGAAGTTCGCGAGCGTCATCGGCGGCCGTGGTGTCGATATTCGCAAGGCGGAGATCGCCGGTAAGGGCACCTATTATCGGGTTCGCATACCGGCTGGTTCGCGTGAAGAGGCGAATGCGCTTTGCTCAAAGTACAAGAGCGCAGGCGGAAGCTGCCTCGTAACCAAGTAGGTTCCGAAAGGTTTCGATCTACGGTCAGGGCGCGGCAGAGATGCCGCGCCTCTTTCATTGCAGATACTTGCCTGTGCATGAGCCGCAAACCGGCGCTTTGTGGCTTCGCGGCGCAGGCCGTGGACACTATGCTTCTCGCATGAGCGAATCAAAAGCATTCATTTCAGGCTGCAAGGGGCTTACGCTGACGGCGGAGGAGCGCAGCTTCTTTGCCGGCGAGCGCCCCTGGGGCTTCATCCTCTTCGCACGCAACATCGGCGAGGAAGAGCAGATCCGTGATCTGGTCGAGAGCCTGCGGGAAAGCATCGGCAACCCGAAGGCGCCGGTGCTGATCGATCAGGAAGGCGGGCGCGTCCAGCGCATCCGCCCGCCGCTCGTGCAGCAATATCCGAGCGGCGCGTCCATCGGCGAGATCTATCGGCGGGACAGCGAAATGGGCCTGCGCGCCGCATGGCTGATGGGCCGTCTTCACGCCTTCGACTTGATGCGTTTCGGCATCACCGTCGATTGTCTGCCGGTTCTGGATGTGCCCGTGCCCGGAAGTCACGATGTAATCGGCAACCGGGCCTATGGCCACGATCCGGCGGCGGTCGCTGCCATCGGCCGCGCGATGAGCGAGGGATTGAAGGCAGGCGGTATGCTGCCGGTCATGAAGCACATGCCCGGCCACGGCCGTACCTTCGTCGACTCGCATCACAGCCTGCCTGTCGTCAGCGCCGATCGGAACGAGTTGGAGAGCAGCGACTTCCTGCCCTTTATTGCCATGAGGGATGAAGTGATGGCCATGTCGGCGCACATGGTTTTCACCGCGATCGACCCGGACAATCCGGCGACGACCTCCGCCAAAGTGGTGCGCGAGATCATTCGCGGTCATATCCGCTTCGACGGCCTTTTGATGTCCGATGACGTGTCGATGAATGCTCTCGCCGGCGACATGGCGACACGCGCGAAGGGTATTATCGCTGCGGGCCTTGATCTCGTCTTGCATTGTCACGGCATAATGCAGGAAATGAAGGCCGTCGCCGACGTCGTGCCGGTGCTTTCCGGCGAGCGGCTGCGCCGGGCGAGGGCGGCCGAAGCCGCGTTCCAGAAACCCGATAGTTCAAACGAAGCCGTATTGCGAACGGAGTTCAATGCGATGTTCGCCCTGGCATAAAGCGGCCGCGTGCCGCTATAAGCCGACAGGGTTTGAGGCGGCGGCGCCGCGCTGAAAGGATAGTGGTGACGAGTTCGGGCGAGAGGCAGGGAGAAGCTGTGACGAAGGCGCCGCTGGAGCCTTTGTGGCAGGACGAGTCCGCCGATCGTGGATTGCACGAGGAAGAACTCGTCGTTGACATTGCAGGCTTTGAAGGACCCCTCGATCTGCTTCTGCATCTCGCCCGCAGCCAGCGCGTCGATCTTTCCCGCATCTCGGTCCTGGCGCTTGCGGAGCAATATATCGCCTTCATCGAACGGGCGCGGTCCATTCGCATCGAGCTTGCCGCCGATTACCTCGTCATGGCGGCGTGGCTCGCCTACCTTAAATCACGCCTGCTGATCCCGCAGCAGACCAAGGATGAGGGGCCGTCGGGCGAGGAGATGGCCTCAGCGCTCGCATTCCGATTGAAGCGGCTGGAGGCAATGCGCGATGCTGCGACGAGGTTGGTCAACAGGAACCGCCTCGGCCGCGACATCTTCGCGCGCGGAGCGCCCGAGCACATCGTCGCAGAGAAGAGATCCGGTTATGACGCCTCGCTTTACGACCTGCTGACGGCCTATGCCACGCTCAGGCAGCGTCAGGCGATAACGCAGGTGACGATCGAAAAGCGCCACGTCTGGTCGCTCGCCGACGCGCGGCTGATCCTGGCGAGGATGGTCGGAAGCCTCGATGATTGGACTGCACTCGACCATTTTCTGGTCCGGTACATGACGAGCCCGAAGGAGCGCGCGACGGCGATTGCGAGTTCCTTTGCCGCGTCGCTCGAAATGGTGCGAGAGGGAAGATTGGAAATCCGTCAGGAGGGCGCCTTCGCGCCTATCTACCTCAAGCGTGGGCCAAGACCGTTCGATGCGGCAACCCTGGCGGAGATGGAGGCAGCGCGTGGCTGAAGCGCAGAGATACTTGCCCGGGTTGCCGGAAGAGGAAGACGAGATCGACGACGTCGCGTTCGATCCCCGGCTCGAACTGGAGGCGGAGCGGATCGCCGAAGCGCTCGTCTTTGCGTCGGCTCAACCCGTTTCCGAAGCCTATATCGCCAGTCGTCTCCCACACGGTGTCGACGTCGGACGGATCATGTCGCGGCTGAAGGGTCTCTATGCGAGCCGCGGCGTCAACCTGGTCCAGGTCGCGGATCACTGGGCCTTCCGGACGTCCGCCGATCTCTCCTTCGTCGTCCAGACGGACGAGCAGGAGGTAAAGAAACTCTCTCGCGCGGCGCTCGAAGTGCTGGCGATCATCGCGTATCATCAACCGGTGACGCGCGCCGAGATCGAGGACATACGCGGCGTGCAGACCTCGAAAGGCACCCTTGACGTGCTGATGGAGGCGGGCTGGGTCCGATTCCGAGGGCGGAGGCGGACGCCGGGGCGGCCAGTGACGTTCGGAACGACCAGGGACTTCCTCGACCATTTCGGCCTCGAGGAAATCCGCGATCTTCCGGGTATCGAGGAATTGAAGGGTGCCGGCCTCCTGTCCGGTCGTGTACCCTCGAGCCTGCATATCCCGGTTCCCGTCGGCGAGGACGAGCTTTCCGACAACGAGGACCCCATTACCCAGATGGACCTTGAGGAGCTGGGCCTCTTGACACCGAAGGCTGAAGAAGACGATTACAAATCCTGAGTAGGGTTATCGGCTTTAAAGCGCGCCGATGTGGGCGAGGCTGCCGAACGTCTTCGGGTCAAGGAATGCAGGGTATGGTTTCAGACTCGCTCAACGGCACCGTCACGACGACGAGAAGGCCGGGCGTGTCCTTCGCGGCAAGCCTGGCATTCGAGAACATTAGCCACCGCTATCATTCCAAGGAGACGATCAAGGGCGTCACGCTAAAGGCGGAGGCGGGTGAAGTACTCTGTCTGCTTGGCCCATCCGGCTCCGGCAAGACAACCTTGTTGCGGATCGCCGCCGGCATAGAGCTGCAGACTGGGGGACGGCTGCTCCTGAACGGGCGGGAGATTTCGGGACCGTCCGTCTTTCTCCCGCCGGAGAAGCGCGGCGTCGGCCTCATGTTTCAGGACTTCGCGCTCTTCCCGCACATGACAATCCGGGACAATGTCTCCTTCGGCTTAACGGATCTGCCGAAGAAGGAAGCGTCGATCCAGGCGGATGCGGCGCTGGAGCGCGTCGGGCTCCTGCATTACGCCGACCGCTATCCTCACGTGCTGTCGGGCGGCGAGCAGCAGCGAGTGGCGCTTGCCCGTGCGCTCGCCCCACGGCCCGCAGTGCTTTTGATGGACGAGCCCTTCTCTGGCCTCGATTCCCGCCTGAAGGATTCGATCCGCGCCGACACGCTGGCCATCCTGCGGGAGACGCGGGCGACCGCCATCGTCGTGACCCATGACGCCGAGGAGGCGATGCGGATGGCGGATCGGATCGCGCTTCTGAAAGACGGCCGTCTTGTTCAGGTCGGTACGGCGGACGAACTCTATCGTAAGCCATGCGACCTCTTTGCTGCCGGCTTCTTTTCGGAGATAAACGTCTTCGACGTCCGTGTACGCGGCGGCCGCGTCGAAACACCCTTGGGCGTGGTTCCGGCCGGGCGCTACGCCGAGGGGCAGGCCCTCAGCGTGGCGGTCCGGCTTTCAGGCGTTCAGCTCGAGGAGGAGGGCGGTGATATTCCCGCCCGCATCGTCTCCCGCCGCTTTCTCGGCGTCGTCGAGCTTCTGGAACTCGCCGTGCCGCAATCCGAGCGCACGGTAAGGGCTCGCATCCGCGCCGATCTGTTGCCGCAAGGATTGCGTGACGTCACGCTTTCCGTTAACGAGCGCGACATATTGGTGTTTGAAAAAGACGCCTCGACAGCTTAAGTACCGTCATAATGAGGTCGTGCTTCCGGGCGCGCCTGAAAAATGACAACGTGATGGCTTTAAATCGATAAAGCCTCGAGGGAGTAAGTGAATGGGTTCCTTTAGCATCTGGCACTGGCTGATCGTCCTGGTGGTCGTGCTGCTTTTGTTTGGCCGCGGCAAGATCCCGGAACTGATGGGCGACGTTGCCAAGGGCATCAAGAACTTCAAGAAGGGCATGACCGACGACGATGCCGCGGCCGCCGACAAGGCGATCGACGGCAAGACCGTCGAACACAAGTCCGACGAAGTCCGCTAACGATCGGAAGTTGGCGGATCGGGTGCGGGGTGGGCGCCCGGTGAGTACTGCGGGTTTGTAGGGCGCGTCGGATGCTTGATATCGGCTGGACCGAGCTTGTTGTTATCGCAATCGTCTTGATTGTCGTCGTTGGGCCGAAGGACCTTCCGCCGATGTTGCGGGCTTTTGGGCGGATGACGTCTAAGATGCGCGGCATGGCTGCGGATTTCCGGCGGCAGTTCGACGAAGCATTGCGTGAAGCCGACCTCGACGAGGTGCGCAAGACGATCAGCGACGCGCAAAGCCTTAATCCGACGACTGCGCTACGCGATGCGATGAACCCGCTGCGACAGCTCGGAAACGAAATCAAGTCCGATCTGCAAAAGGCGACAACGCCTGAAAAGCCGCCGGAGCCGGTAGCGCCCGAGCCGATCGTCGAACCGGCGAAGGCCGAGGCTCCCGTCGAAACGGCGGCGAAGCCGGTGGATACGGTCGCAGCCGCGGCGATAAGCTCGGCATCGAGGCAGATGGACCGCGCCGCCGATGCATCGAAGGCGGGCGAGACGAAGGCCCCCGCGAAACCTAGGGCGGCAGCGTCAAAGAAGCCAGCGGCTGCAGCCTCAGGCACGAAGAAGGCGGCGGTCGGCGCGGCGCCAAAAAAAACGGCAGCGGCGAAGGCCGTGAGCGTAGGGCCAGCCGAGGGCAAGCCGAAGACGCGGGCTGCCTCACGCAAGAAGGGTGACGCATGAGCGGCGATATCGAAGACCGGCCGCAGCCGCTTATCGAGCACCTGATCGAGCTGCGCACGCGGCTGATGTGGGCGGTGGGGGCATTCTTCGTGGCCTTCCTAGTCTGCTTCTATTTTGCCAAGCAGTTGTTCAACTTCCTGGTCCTGCCGTTCAAGTGGGCGGTGAGCTGGGCGGGGCTCAGCCACCGCAATGTCGAGCTTATCTACACCGCGCCGCAGGAGTTCTTCTTCACGCAGATCAAGGTCGCCATGTTCGGCGCGCTGGTGATCGCATTTCCCGTGATCGCCTCTCAGATCTACAAGTTCGTCGCGCCCGGACTCTACAAGAACGAGCGTGCGGCCTTCCTGCCGTTTCTGATTGCCTCGCCTATTCTGTTTCTGCTCGGCGGTGCGCTCGTCTATTTCTTCTTCACACCCATGGTCATGTGGTTTTTCCTCGCCATGGAGCAGGGCGGCGGCGAGGGACAGGTAGCGATCCAGCTCCTGCCGAAGGTCTCGGAATATCTGAGCCTGATCATGTCGCTCGTCTTCGCCTTCGGCCTCGTCTTCCAATTGCCGGTGGTCACCACGCTCCTGGCGCGGGTCGGCTTCGTTACCTCTGAGGGGCTCGCAGAGAAGCGCAAATATGCGATCGTCATCGCCTTCGTTGTCGCCGCAGTCCTGACGCCGCCCGATCCCGTTTCCCAGATCGGCCTTGCGCTGCCAGCCATCCTTCTCTACGAAATTTCAATCTATACGGCGCGACTCGTCGAAAAGCGACAGGCCGCCGAGGCCCTCGCACGCGAAGCCGCCTCCGCACAGGAAGGCTCCTCCGAGACAGTGGGCCCGGCCAAGGGCTGATCTTCCGACGTTTTCGCCCGAGACCTGCAGCTTAGCGAGTCTGTTCCGACGCGCTAAGCTCGTTGTAGCACTTTGAATCGCTGCACGATTTTTCCTCGATCGCTTCCGATCGGAGGGATCATGCAGTCACCAACGCGTGGAACGACTATGCTCGACATCAAATGGATCCGTGAAAATGCAGACGCGCTCGATGACGCCCTGGCTAGACGGGGTGCGGAGCCATTGTCGGCGTCGCTGATCGCGCTTGATGAACGCCGCCGTACAATTCTCCAGTCGCTGCAGGACATGCAGTCGCGCCGTAACGCTGCGTCCAAAGAAATTGGCGCCGCGATGGCCCAGAAGAACAGCGAGCTGGCCGAGAAGCTCAAGGCCGAGGTCGCCGAACTCAAGAATATGATGCCGGCTGTCGAGGACGAAACCCGACGGGTCGAAGCGGAGCTCTCGGACGCTCTGTCGCGCATTCCCAACATCCCGCTTGCGGACGTTCCGGTCGGCCCGGACGAAACCGCCAATGTCGTAACCCGGGTCGTCGGTCAAAAGCCCACCTGGAATCACAAGCCTCTCGAGCATTTCGAAATCGGTGAGGGGTTGGGCCTGATGGACTTCGAAGGGGCGGCGCGGATTGCCGGGTCGCGCTTCACGATCCTGAAGGGGCAGCTTGCGCGCCTCGAACGGGCGCTCGGTCAGTTCATGCTTGACCTGCACACGCAGGAGCACGGGTATGTCGAAGTCCAGCCGCCGCTCCTCGTTCGCGATGATGCGATGTATGGCACTGGCCAACTGCCGAAATTTGCCGAAGACCTCTTCCGTACCACGGACGAACGGTGGCTGATCCCGACGGCCGAAGTCCCGCTGACGAATCTGGTGCGCGAGCAGATCCTCGATGGCGAGACCTTGCCGCTGCGCTTCACGGCGCTGACGCCGTGCTTCCGGTCGGAGGCGGGCTCTGCTGGCCGCGACACCCGCGGCATGCTGCGCCAGCACCAGTTCAACAAGGTGGAACTGGTCTCCATTACCGATGCCGAGAGCTCCATCGAAGAGCATGAGCGGATGACGGCCTGCGCCGAGGAAGTACTGAAGCGCCTGGGCCTGCACTACCGCGTCATGACGCTCTGCACCGGCGACATGGGCTTCGGTGCTCGCAAGACCTATGATCTCGAGGTCTGGCTGCCGGGGCAGGATACCTACCGGGAGATTTCGTCTTGCTCCGTCTGCGGCGACTTCCAGGCGCGGCGCATGAACGCGCGCTACCGCGCGAAGGAAGAGAAGGGCACGAAGTTCGTCCACACGCTGAACGGTTCCGGCGTCGCCGTAGGCCGGGCACTGATCGCGGTGATCGAGAACTATCTGAACGACGATGGTTCGGTCACGGTGCCCGACGTCCTTGTCCCCTATATGGGCGGCCAGCGGCGGATCGAGAAAGCCGCCTAAGCGCGGGGAATCGGAAGAGGACGGAATGCGCATCCTGCTCACGAATGACGATGGCATTCATGCCGAGGGTCTCTCCGTTCTGGAACGGATCGCGCGAACGATCTCGGATGACGTCTGGGTGGTCGCGCCGGAGGTGGACCAGAGCGGTCTTGCCCATTCTCTGACGCTTTCCGAACCGCTGCGGCTGCGCCAGATCTCGGAAAGGCGTTTTGCGCTCAGGGGAACGCCGACCGACTGTGTGATCATGGCAGCCAAGAAGCTTCTCGACCCCAAGCCCGATCTCGTCCTTTCCGGCGTCAATATCGGCGCTAACCTCGCAGACGACGTGACCTATTCCGGCACAGTGGCCGGTGCCATCGAAGGTACCCTTCAGGGCATCCGGTCGATGGCGCTCAGTCAGGCCTTTCAGCATGCCGTCGGCAGGGATATCTCGTGGGACGTGGTCGAAAGCCATGCGCCGGCGCTCATCCGCACATTGATGAATGTCGAGCTGCCGGACGGAACCCTTATCAATCTCAATTTCCCCAATTGCGCGGTGGAAGCTGTGGCGGGGGTGGAAGTCACGTCACAAGGCAAGCTCGAGTTCGGTCTCACCATTGACGAGCGCACCGATGGCCGCGGATTCCCCTATTTCTGGCTGCGCTTCGGCGAACGTTCCGGCGATTTTCGTTCCGGTACAGACATTCGCGCAGTGCGCGAGAACAGGATTTCGGTAACGCCGCTTAAACTAGATATGACGGACTATACCGTTCAGGATCGCATAGCACGCGCGTTGCTGGAGGGGACTGTCGCTTGAACGCACGCATATCCCAGCAGGAGGGGTTTGCAGCGATGGCGCTGCGCCTTCGCTCCGCAGGCGTCGTCAATCATGAGCTGTTGAAGGCGGTGGAGCAAACGCCGAGAGCTTATTTTGCGCCGCCGCAATACCAGGACGACGTCTATTCCAAGCGACTGATACCGCTCGATTGCGGTTCGTTCATGGAAGGCTGTGACTTCGCAGTTCGGCTGCTGCACTGCCTCAACATCAAGCCGGGCCAGCGCATACTCGAAGTCGGAACCGGCAGCGGCTTCACCGCGGCCGTGATGGGACGCATCGCCGAGCGGGTCCTGACGATCGAGCGTTATCAGACGCTGGTGGCCGCGGCGCAGAAGAACCTCGAGAAAGCCGGCATTCGCAACGTCGTCGTCAGGCAGGCCGACGGCAGCGCCGGCGTGCCGGGCGAGGGGACCTTCGACCGGATTCTCATCACGGCCGCCTTCAACAGTCTGCCGCGGATGTTCTCCGATCATCTCGTCTCCGGCGGCACCCTCTTGGTGCCCATCATGATGAGCGAAACGCAATGCCGTATCGTTCGCGTCAACCGCACGGGCAGTCGCTTCGATCGCGAAGATCTCTTCGACGCGCCGTACCTTCCGATCGTCCCGCAACTGGCATCCTTCCTTTAAGGACGCGCGGCTTCCTTGTTGCGCCATTAACGCATTCTTAACCGACTCCAGTTCCGCGCAAGCTTGCTGCCCTAAGCCAAGAAGGCGCGACGCTTCGCGGTGCGGGCAACTTGGCCCGCGTCGCCCGGTTGTCGTGCAGATGACGGAGACGGCATATGCAGATCGCGAACAGGTTGACTGCGGCGACCGCCGGCGACGGCTTGGGCAATCTCGCCGGGCGTTCCGCCGAGCAGGTCGAAGCGGGAAACAAAGGCGAAAGCGGCGCGCAGGTGTTGCCTGCGACCTTCGTCGACCCGACGCCGCGCATCTCGCTCTCTGTCGATGCGCTGCTTTATCTGAGCCGCACGAAGAAGTCACCCGAGCGGATGCCGCCTCTCACCAAGGATGAATGGAACAACCGGCTTTCGCCGCAGCTTGCGGCGCGCGAATATCAGGCCTTCGGCAAGTTCGCCGAAGCCGGTGACTACAAGGCTTACTACGGGGCCTTCATCGATTACTATGACAATCTCCGTCCGGAGGACCAGAATAGTCTGCGCTACTTTGGCACCCGCGAAGCCGCGGTCGCCGGTTTGCGATCGCTTGAATACGACGTCGAAAGCGGCTTGGACGTCGATACGAACTTCGAAAGGCTCGTAAGCGTCGTCCTCGACGAGGACAAGAAGGCCTCTTCCACCGTCTCGGCGACGCCGCCACTGGCGGACAAGCCCGTTTTCGCTTGGGATGTATCCAGCATCAGCTATGAGGACGAGGCGCGCGAGCCGAACTCACTTTCGCAAATTGAGCGACTTTATTCCGAGCTCCTTTAAGACCGTCCTCTTTCGGCCCCACTGCGGTGTGTATCCTTAAGCGTCCGCTGTCGCGCGGCTATGGTTAGCATTTGGTCAAAAATGGTGTCGCCCTTAACCGGGCGGTAACTCTGATGCGCTTTAATCACTCTACAGCGAGTTGCGTTCGGAGTGGTATAGCGTCATGCGTGAATTTGTATCTCCCCATGCAGGCAAGTCCGTGATCCGTCTCTGCGCGGCGGTCTTGCTAGCGGGTGTTGCGACCGGTTGCAGTTCTGACGTCAGCCGCTTCGGCGGGCTCTTTTCGCGGTCGGACGATATGACGACCGGTTCCATCCCGAGAGATGTAAACCCTGTTCCGAAGGGCGATGTTGCGAGTGGCGGTCTGCCGACGCCTTCGTATGGAAGCAATGCGGAGCTCGGGCAGGCTTATCCAGCCGGCGGTCAAGGTGGTGCCTACGACCCGATCAACACGGCGACGACGCCGGTATCGAGCGCTCGTGTCGCATCCACTCCGATGAGCGTTCAACGATCGAGCCTCTCCGACCCGTCTGCCGTGGCGGCCCGGCAGCCGCAGATGCCGGCTTCCCGGCAGACGCAGACGGCTGCTCTCTCGAAGGCCGAGCCGTTGTCCGGGGGTGTCAAGGAGACGGCGAGCAAGGGCGGCTGGACCACTTCGAACGCGCCAACCATCATGGTTCGCCAGGGCGATACAGTCGCTGTCCTCGCCAGACGGTTCGGCATACCCGAAAAAGAGATACTCAAAGCGAACGGCTTGAAGTCTGCAGAACAGGTCGAGCCCGGGCAGCGTCTCGTCATTCCGACATTCGGTGGGGCAAGCAGCGCCGCAAAAGCGGCAGCATCGAACTCGATTGCCGACCTCGATGGCGGCAAGAAGCGGCCGTCGCCGCTCCCGACCGATCAGCGCGAGGTGGCGATTCTTCCCGGACAGTCGCAATCACGCGAGAAGAGCGAAGGCCGCAGCGACGTCACTGCGGGCAAACTCAATACGGCCGGCGAAGGTGGAAGCGACAAGGGTCTCTATACGGTCAAGGCGGGCGATTCCTTGAACAGGATCGCACGGGAGAATGGCGTCTCGGTCGCGGCGCTGAAGCAGGCCAACGGCCTGTCGACCGAGGCCATCCGCGTCGGACAAAAGCTCAAAATGCCGGGCGCCGCGGCGGCTGCTCCTGCCACCGATGCGGTTGTTACAGCGTCGGTGCCGGGCAAGAAGGCCGAGACCAAAGTGGCCTCCATCGAGCCGAGCAAGCCGGCGGAATACAAGCCTCCGGTGGCAAAGGAGAGCGTTTCCGAGGTCGCGATCAAGTCCGATGTGGATGAGGAATCGCCGAAGTCGACCGGCATCAGCAAATATCGCTGGCCGGTGCGCGGCGCGGTCGTTGCTGGCTACGGCGCCAATGTCAACGGCAACCGCAACGACGGCATCAACATTTCCGTGCCGGAAGGAACGCCGATCAAGGCGGCCGAAAACGGCGTTGTCATCTATTCGGGCAGCAGTCTGAAAGAACTGGGCAATGCCGTTCTGGTTCGCCATGATGACGGTACGGTCACGGTCTACGGCAATGCTTCGGAGCTCAAGGTACAGCGCGGCCAGAAGGTGCAGCGCGGCCAGACGCTCGCATCCTCCGGGATGACAGGCAGGGCGAGCCAGCCGCAGGTTCATTTCGAGGTGCGCAAGAACGCAACGCCGGTGAACCCAGCTACTTACCTCGAATAAGCTCTGTAGCCGGCATCTTCTCGGTGACGCCGGGATAAGCCGCGGGCCGCCTGACTATGCGTCAAGTTGCCTGCGAAGGCGGCCGGCAAGGTCCTGAATGAACTGCCAAGCGACGCGGCCGGATCTTGATCCCCGCGTCGTTGCCCATTCCAGCGCTTCGGAATGAAGCGCTTCGAGGTCGACCGGTAATTTGTAGTAGCGTGCATATCCGTCGACCATGGCGAGATAGTCCTCCTGGCTGCACTTGTAAAAGCCGAGCCAGAGACCAAAGCGGTCAGACAGCGAAACCTTCTCCTCGACGGCCTCAGACGGATTGATGGCGGTCGATTGCTCGTTTTCCATCATGTTACGTGGCAGCAGGTGCCGGCGGTTGGACGTGGCATAGAGCAGGACGTTCGCAGGACGCCCCTCGACGCCGCCGTCGAGGACGGCCTTCAGCGATTTGTAGGACGTATCGTCATGGTCGAAGGAGAGGTCGTCGCAAAAGACGATCACGGGCATTGGCGCCGCCTTCAGGATTTCCATGAGGACCGGCAGCGTTCCGATGTCTTCGCGGTGCACCTCGACAAGTTTGAGCGCGCTGCCGGTATCGCGTGCGACCTTCGCATGGACGGCTTTCACCAGCGACGACTTGCCCATGCCGCGCGCACCCCAGAGCAGTACGTTGTTTGCCGGATAGCCTTCGGCGAAGCGCAGCGTGTTGTCGAAGAGGATATCGCGAACGTGATCGACACCGGTGATGAGCGCGAGATCGATGCGGTTCGGTTTCGAGACGGGCTGCAGGTGCCGCGTCGCCGGCGCCCAGACGAAGCATTCCGCCTGATTCCAGTCGTTGACCGCGTCCGCAGGACCGGCGATCCGCTCGATCGCCGCCGAAAGCCTTTGCATTTCGTTGATCAGGATATCGACCTTGCTTTCGCGCATCTGCGTGTCTCCGGTGCTTTGTATCTGCAGCCTAGAACGGCGCCCGCGACGGCGGACCGTTGGCTGCCGTAAATCCTTGAATTGCCGCATCGTTCCCTTTCGGGCAAACCCCGATTGAGGTGGTGCTGCGGCAGCTTTTTTCCGGTAGCACGGCGGTTTGCGCTGGAAAAGCCCGGGTGCAAGCGCACGGGGGGTTCTCCTGTTGCGGAATTTGTGCCAGAGGCAGGAGAAACGAAGAAGGCCCCGACGATTGTGTTGCGGGACGGCTTCTCTATATTCCGGCAGATTTGTCGCGGGAATCGACCGCGCAATTTGAACTCAAGGAGTGAACGATGTTCGTTACCGAAGCTTTTGCGCAGACGGCAACCCCCGCTGCTGGCGGCGCCGATATTTTGATGTCTATCCTGCCGTTCCTTCTGATCTTCGTCGTCATGTATTTCCTGATCATTCGCCCGCAGCGCGCGCAGATGAAACGTCGCGAAGAACTATTGAAGAACATCCGCCGCGGCGATCAGGTGGTCACGGGCGGTGGTATCGTCGGCAAGGTGACCAAGGTCGTCGACGATGCGGAGCTTGAAGTCGAGATCGCCGACGGAATCAAGGTTCGCGTCGTCCGCAGCGGCATTTCCGAAGTCCGCGTGAAGGGCGAACCGGTCAAGGAATAATCTCGAGCCCGAGCCGCGACCGGCCGAGCCGGCGAATGGAGCATTTCGACGCATGCCCAAGTTCTCGCCGCTGAAAAACACTCTCATCTGGCTGGTCGTGCTGGCGGGCTTTGCCTTCGCCCTGCCGAATCTCGTTTCAAGGGAGCAACTTGCCGGCTGGCCGAGATGGCTGCCGCATCGGCAGGTGCCGCTCGGGCTTGATCTCGAGGGCGGCTCCCACATTGTGCTGAAGGTCAGCCGTGAGGATATCGTAGCCGAGCGCCTGCAATCGACGATCGATGCGATCGCGAACGCGTTGAGGCAAGCCGATATCGGCTATACGGGGCTGTCCGGCAGCGGTCAGAGCCTGCAATTCCGGCTTCGGGACGCGACGAAAGCGCCTGCCGCGCGTGCAACGCTGCGCGCGTTGACTGCCCCGGTTCAACGGGATGACCTTTTCGAGGATCCCATCCAGGAACTGGTCTACGAGGAAAGCGCGACCAGCGACGTCATTCGACTGCGCCTGACCGATGAGGGCATCGCCCTCAGGGTTTCCGCTGCCGTCACCCAGTCGATCGAGGTCGTGCGGCGGCGCGTCGGCGAAGTCATTGCGGTCGAGCCCGTCATCGAGCGCCGCGGCAGTGATCGCTTGAGCGTACAGGTGCCGGGGCTTGAGGAGCCGCAGAGACTCAAGGATCTCCTCGGCCAGCGAGGTGATGTAGCCCTAAAGTGGCTGGATCCGTCGATACCGGCACAGCAGGCCGTCGACACAAAGCCACCGGCGGGATCCGAGGTCCTCTACTCGCTCGATGATCCTCCGGTACCCTATTTGGTTGAGAGGCGTGCCTTTGCCTCGGCACGAGATTTTGTCGAGGCGCAGCCGAGCTTCGATCCCGCAACGAGCGAACCCATCGTCAATGTCAAGATGGCCGGCGACGCATCCGCTCGCCTCGCGCCGCTCTTGCAAACGGAGTCGAGAAGGCAGTTCGCCATCGTGCTCGACGGACAGGTCGTCTCGACGCCAGCCCTCGCGGACGCGATCTCCGGCGATACCATTCGGATTTCCGGAAATCTGTCGGAGGAAGGGGCGAACGATCTTGCCGCTCTGGTGCGTGCCGGTCCGCTTCCTGTTTCCCTGACCGTCATCGAGGAGCGTACCGTCGGGCCCGAGGTCGGATCCGATGCTGTTGCGAGCGGCCTGACGGCGGGGCTGATCGCGGCTCTGGCGGTAGCCGCCTGCATGATTGCCTTCTACGGTTTCTTCGGCCTCGTCGCGGTAATTGCCGTCATCGTGAACGTGGTGCTGATCATCGCAGTGCTCTCCATTCTCGGACAGACGCTGACTCTGCCGGGAATAGCGGGCATCATTCTCACGATCGGTGTCGCCGTCGATTCGAACGTTCTCATCTACGAACGCCTCAGGGAGGAAGCGCGCAGCAGCGACCTGCCGTTGCGGCGGGCGCTCGACAACGGCTTTTCGCGCGTCTTGAGAAGCATTATCGACGCAAACCTCACGATGTTGATCGCCGGAGTCATTCTCCTCTATATCGGCTCCGGCGCCACTCGCGGTTTTGCGGTGACGCTCGCCATCGGCAGTGTGACGACCATCCTGACGGCGCACAGCCTGACACGGCGGCTGATACGCGGATGGTACCGCAGACGGCGGCCACGTCGGCTGCCGCGCGGAATTCGGACGGGCTTCTTCAGTCAGGCGGATTTCCGCTTCATGGCCATCCGCAATCCGGTCTTCATCATTATGGCAGCACTATCGCTTGCCGCATTCGTCCTCTTGACCAGCCTAGGCCTCAACATGGGAGCCGATTTCCGGGGCGGTTCCATTATCGAGCTCCGGGCCAGGACCGGCGTCGCCGACAGCGCCGACATCCGAGCGCGTCTCGACGAATTGAATCTCGGCGACGTTCAGATCGAGGAACTCGGTTCGGGGCGGGACGTTGTCATACGCATCCCGTCGCAAGAGGCTGGAGACAATGCGGAGCAGACCGCCGTTGGTTTGGTTCGCGCCGAACTCGAGGATCAATACGTCTTCCGGCGCGTCGAGGTGGTCGGCCCCGGAGTGTCCGGGGAACTGATCCGCGCGGGAACGCTCACGCTGGCTGCGGCAATGCTGGCTGTCCTGCTTTACGTGTGGCTTCGTTTCGACTGGCGGCTTGCGGTCGGTTCCGTTGTCGCGACGCTGCATGATGTGCTGCTGACCCTCGGGTTTATCGTCGTCACCGGCACAGAGTTCAACCTCGCCAGCGTCGCCGCGCTGCTGACGATCGTCTGTTACTCGCTGAACGATACCATGGTCATTTACGATCGAATTCGAGAGAACCTGTCGCGCTATCCAAGGATGCCGCTTTCGGTCCTGATCGACACGTCGATCAACCAGACCCTTTCGCGTACGGTTCTGACGGCCTTGACCACGCTGCTTGCGCTTGTCGCGCTGTACTTCTTCGGCGGCAGCGTTCTCGTCCAGTCCTTCAGCGCAACGCTCATTTTCGGCGTGCTTGTCGGGACGGTGTCGTCGATCTATATCGCGGGGCCGGTACTCATTCTCTTCAATCGCCGAAACGATCGTCTCGATGGCAAAGAGGATCCGGGCGGCCGGGAGGCCGCGCCGGACAGAGAAGCTAAAGGCGCCGTCTGATCATGGCAAAGGGAATCGAAATGCGCGAGGCGCACTTTCCGGGACGCGCGCCGATCGACGCTTACGGCAATGGCGGCTTCCGCTTCGCGGATATGTCGCATCGCGGCTCGGTGCTGATGCTGCCTTCCGGCGTCTATGCATGGGATGTTTCCGAAGGCGATCCGCTCGCGGTTGAAAAATTCCAGCGTGTTCTGGCCGAGGCGCGTGAAATCGAGGTGCTGCTCGTCGGCACCGGTCGCGAAATCCGGCCCTTGCCCAAGGAGTTGAAGGCAGCGCTACAGGCCGTCGGCATTTCTTCCGATCCGATGAACACCGGGGCTGCCGTGCGGACTTACAATGTCATGTTGGCGGAATCGCGCGCTGTCGCTGCCGCACTGGTCGCGGTGTGACAGGGGAATTCACCGTGCAACAGCCTGACCTCCAGATCCTCGCAACTCTGCGGGAGACCGATCGTGATCGCTATCTGGCGTGCCTGCTTTCACCGCCGGAAAAGCGGCATTCGCTCGCGGCACTTTACGCGTTCTACGCGGAAATTGCCCGTGTGCGCGACGTGATACACGAGCCGCTGCCAGGGGAAATCCGGCTGCAATGGTGGCGCGACATTCTTGCGAACGAGCAGTCGGACGGCGCGGGTCATCCGCTGGCAGGGGCTCTTCTGCGTTGCATTCGCGAACACCGCCTGCCTGTCGCCGTGCTGCAGAATATGATCGATGCGCGCATTTTCGATCTCTACGACGATCCGATGCAGGACCGCTCGGCCTTGGAGGGGTATGCCGGTGAAACAGCTTCGGCGCTGATCCAACTTTCCTCGCTGATCCTCGATCCGGAGAAGGCGCCGAACTCGGCAGAGGCAGCCGGGCATGCCGGCGTCGCCCAGACGATCGCCGGCCTTTTGCTGCTTCTGCCGATTCATTCGCGGCGCGGCCAGGTCTACTTTCCCGCGGAGCTTTTGAGTGCGACCGGCCTCGACAGGGAAACCTGGCTCGCCGGCCGCGATGCGGACGCGATCGGAAGAGCAATTCGCGCGTTTTGCGGTCTCGGTCGCGACCACCTCGCCGAAGCGCGCAAGGGCGCGAAGTCGATCTCGGCGCGGAATTTCTCCGCTTTCATCCCGGTCGCGCTGGCCGAGCCGGTGTTCGATCGGGCGGAGGCCGCCGGAGCTCAAATCCTCCGCCATCCGATGCAGCCGCCGCAATGGCAGCGGCAATGGCGGATGTGGCGGGCGAGCCGGCGTCGGCAATTTTAGCTGAAGAAAATATGAGACTCCGTGCTCGTAACCACCGGTAGTCAACGCTGGCGCAAGTCTCGCTGGATATAGCTCTCGTCTACCGGATTCCTGCCGCTCTGAGGGACCCATGTGATGCTTTGGTTGTTGCTCTTGGCCGTGATCGTCGCCGTCGGGGCGTTCTACATGCGCATGAACGCGCGCGCCGAGCGCGACGCCGAGAATCCGGATGCCGGCTCGGCCATCGTCGAATTCGGCCGCGCCTTCCCGGACGAAGCGATCCGGGCTCTGCATTCGACTACCGACAGGAAAGCGATCTTTCTGCGCCTGCACGATGGCAAGGCCGGCTTCATCCAGTCGCACGGCACCCATTATGTCTGCCACGTCATTCACCCCGGCAAGGTCCGGGTCAATACATCCGAGAGTGGGCGAGGGCTGATCGTTCACTTCCCGGACTTCGCCTATCTGGACAACGCCTTCGAATTTCAGACTGCCGCCGAGGCAGCCGAGGTCTCCCTGTGGCTGCTCGGCAGCTTCGGCCCCAGGTCGGAGCTCGAGGACGTGCCGTCCGAGGCCGCGCAGACGGCGCAGACGATCGATTGAATCAATTGCGGGGCCTTGCGGCCCGGCAATTCTCGTCCAAGTCAGGCCGGCTTTCCGAGCCAGCCTGCGCAGTCGCTGAGAGCGCGCGACGCCATCGCCTGCTTCTTCGCGAGCGCTTTCTCCTTGCCGCGGAAGCGCTTGGCGCCGTCCGGTTTCGTGAGCGCGCCGGGCTCCAGAGGCGGGAATAGGCCAAAGTTGATGTTCATCGGTTGGAACGATCGTTTGCCCGGTTCGTCTTCTGAAACGATATGCCCGCCGGTGATGTGATTGAGCAGCGCACCGAATGCCGTCGTCACAGGTGGCAGGGAAGGGGCTTCACCCTTGCGTTCCGCTGCGGCGAAACGGCCGGCGAGCAGGCCGATGCTGGCACTCTCGACATAGCCTTCGCAGCCGGTGATCTGCCCGGCGAAACGCAGGCCGGGTCTGGATTTGAGCGTGAGCGACTTGTCGAGCAGGGTCGGCGAATTGATATAGGTGTTGCGGTGCAGGCCGCCGAGTCTTGCAAACTCGGCGTTCTCGAGGCCGGGGATCATCCGGAAGACTTCCCCTTGCGCGCCGTATTTCAGCTTCGTCTGGAAGCCGACCATGTTGTAGAGCGTGCCAAGCGCGTTGTCCTGACGGAGCTGCACCACCGCATAGGGCTTGACTGAAGGATTGTGCGCATTGGTGAGTCCCATCGGCTTCATCGGTCCGTGACGCAGCGTCTCGCGACCGCGTTCTGCCATTACTTCGATCGGCAGGCAGCCATCGAAATAGGGCGTCCCTTCCCACTCCTTGAAGCCCGTCTTGTCACCGGCTATCAGCGCATCCACGAAGGCGTTGTACTGCTCTTCCGTCAGCGGGCAGTTGATGTAGTCCTTGCCCGTGCCGCCGGGGCCGACCTTATCGTAGCGCGACTGATACCAGCAGACGTTCATATCGATGGTGTCGGCATAGACGATCGGTGCGATCGCGTCGAAGAAGGCGAGCGCATCGGCACCGGTCTCCTGGCGGATAGCCTCGGCAAGATCGGGTGCTGTGAGCGGGCCCGTCGCGATAATGGCGAGATCCCACTCCTTCGGCGGCAGGCCGCGCAGTTCCTCGCGTACGACCGTGATAAGCGGGTGGTTTTCGATCGCGGCGCTGACGGCCTGCGAAAAGCCGTCGCGATCGACCGCAAGCGCGCCGCCGGCAGGTACCTGGTGGCGATCGGCTGATTGCATGATGAGTGAGCCTGCGAGGCGCATTTCCGCGTGGAGCACGCCGACGGCATTGCTGGTCGCATCGTCCGAGCGGAAGGAGTTGGAGCAGACGAGCTCGGCGAGGCCATCGGTCTTGTGCGCATCCGTGCCGCGCACACCGCGCATCTCATGCAGAATGACCGGTATGCCCGCCTCGGCGATCTGCCAGGCGGCTTCCGATCCCGCAAGGCCGCCGCCGATGACATGGATGGGCGAATAGGACGAAGATGTATTCATGTTCATGCGCGGCTTCCTATCACAGCCGCAACGCGCTTCCAAGAAACGAAAACGGCGCCCGAAGGCGCCGTCTTGGAGGTCCGTGTTGTTCGTTCCGATTAGCGGAAGGAACGGGCCGCGATGTTGCGGATATCGTAGCGGGTGATGCCGATATCGTTGAGAGCGTGGTTGGACAGGCTGCCGAGCTCGGCAACGGTACGGCGGTAGTTGATCCAGCTTTTTGCGATGCGAATCGGGTTCATGGTCTTTTCCTCAAGATCGGTTTGTCGCGACAGTGATTGTCTGCGTCGTTGAGGTTCTTATACGCTTGTCTAATTGGAAGATGGAGTGCAAAGAAAATGCAGCTGCTATGCATTTGTGCACTGCATCGCCAATTTCGTGAGCATCAAGGCGCTGTCGCCCGAAAAAGCATCATGCATTAGGAGTTGATTAAATGCGAGGTTCGGCGCCTAACCCCATTGCTTAGCTACGTTTTCAGTGCCCGGCGTAGAGCGTTTCAGAAGAAGCCGTATGGGAATGTTGCAGCGCACTGAATCGCGTTCCGGGACGACACCTCATCCGCCTTTCGCTTATGCGAAAGGACGCGTCCTGATAGGCCTCAAATAGGGATGAAAAAAGAAAAACGCCCGCCGGCAGAACCGGAAGGCGTTTTTGAAAAGGCTGTTAGCCTGCGAAGCTTTGATGCTTACTTGATCGCCTGACGGGCAACGTAGGGAATGTCGCCGCGGCCGATGCCGAGATCGTTCAGCTCACGGTCGGTCATGCGGCCGAGTTCGTTGCAGGTCTGACGATACTTGCGCCAGTTGTTGAAAGAACGTGCGAGGTTCATGATCCTATTCCTTTCCTAGGGTCGTTTGCCAGCGCTCTATCTCTCTTGCTGGCCGCCATCTTGTGGTTTGAAATATAATCGATTTGAACCGGATAAACAGAGACATTGCTGCATCGCACCCATGCATACGCTGCATCGCTTTTTCTGCTGTTAACTGGATTCTAACGCTTCTTCATTGTGCGAGCGCTCGCTGAAGACGATGAGCTGCCCGGAAGGTGAAAGCGCAGCAGGGGCGGAGGGCACAAAACACAACACCCGCCGGGGAGGAGGACCGGCGGGCGTTGCTTGTTCTGATTGGCAATCGGGAGGAGGAGCGTTGCCAATCCGCATCGGGGAGCGCTGGGAGGAGGAGTGCGCCGCCCCCGATCGATGACTGGAAGATAATGTGTGCGACCGGACTTGGGTAGAGTACAGGCCGAATGGCAATCATGCGCCAAGCGCATGGCTCCGCGACCCGATGGCCGAAAGTGCCACAATATTGTTCATCAGGATCGCGTCGCGTGTTGCGGTGCGGAAATTTGGACAAAGAGACGCCCGCCGCCCGCATCGAGCGCTAGATGGTTGTCCGACCCCATCATGCGGGACCAAAGGAGTGGCGGCATTGTCGTGTGCGACGTCGTTGCATTTTCCCTTTGATCCCGTGGAAACGAGTGATATAGAGACGCCGCGCTCGGGAAGCCCTGTGCCTTCGCACGTCCAGAACATCCGCGGCATTCCGCTGATTTGGTCTTGCAGGAATGCGATCGGGCAGTGCGATCGTCTGAACGCGGGTATGGTGAAATTGGTAGACACGCCAGATTTAGGTTCTGGTGCCGCAAGGCGTGGGAGTTCAAGTCTCTCTACCCGCACCAGGACGATATCGCGGCCACGCGTCGATATTCGACGTTGAGGGGGGCAGGCGAGGTGCCATTTTGCTTGCAAAGCGGTTGGAATTGCGTAAAGCCACTCCCGGCAAATGGATCGGCTCACGTGCTCGCCAAGCCTTTTCGGGAAGAGCACAGTCAACGTGAAATGAAGGTTTGAACATGCAGGTTATCGAAACGCTCGCTCAAGGGCTGAAGCGCGAACTCAAGGTCGTCATTCCGGCCGATGAAATGGAAGCTCGGATGAATGAGCGTCTGGCCGAGGTGAAGGATCGCGTTCGCATCAATGGCTTCCGTCCGGGCAAGGTCCCGGTTGCGCACCTGAAAAAGGTTTATGGCAAGTCGATCATGGCCGATCTCGTAAACGAGATCGTTCGTGAAAAGCCGACCGAAATCCTGACGAGCCGCGGCGAGAAGTCGGCTACCCAGCCGGAAGTCGCGATGACCGAGGACGAGGCCGAAGCCAACAAGATCCTGGCGGCCGAAGCCGATTTCGAATTCACGGTTGCTTACGAGATCATCCCGGCCATCGAACTCAAGGACGTGAGCGGCATCAAGGTCACGCGCGAAGTCGTCGACATCAGCGATGAAGAGGTCAACGAACAGATCCTGCGCATCGCCGAAAGCGCCCGCACCTATGAATCGAAGAAGGGCAAGGCCGAAAATGGCGACCGCGTCACGATCGACTATCTCGGCAAGGTCGACGGCGTAGCCTTCGACGGCGGCAAGGACGAAGATGCGGAGCTGGTGCTTGGCTCCAATCGCTTCATCCCGGGCTTCGAGGAGCAGCTCGTCGGCGCCAAGGCTGGCGACGAAAAGACCATCACGGTCACGTTCCCCGCAGATTATCCGGCAGCCAACCTGGCCGGCAAGGAAGCGACCTTCGACATCACCGTGAAGGATGTCGCTGCCGCCGCTCCGCTCGAGATCAATGACGAACTGGCAACGAAGCTCGGCCTCGAATCCGTCGACAAGCTGAAGGAAATCGTCCGCGGCCAGATTGAAAGCCAATATGGCTCGGTTACCCGTCAGAAGGTCAAGCGTCAGCTCCTCGACCAGCTCGACGAACTCTACCAGTTCGAGACGCCGGAGCGCCTGGTCAATGCCGAGTTCGAGAATATCTGGCGTCAGGTCAACACCGACCTCGATCAGGCCGGCAAGACCTTCGCTGATGAAGACACGACTGAAGAGGACGCGCGCGCCGAATATCGCAAGCTCGCAGAGCGCCGGGTCCGCCTCGGCCTCGTTCTCTCCGAAATCGGCGAGAAGGCCGGCGTCCAGGTGAGCGATGACGAGATGCAGCGCTCGCTGTTCGAACAGCTCCGCCAGTTCCCGGGCCAGGAGAAGCAGATCCTCGACTACTTCCGGAACACCCCCGGCGCCGCTGCCTCGCTGCGCGCACCGCTCTTCGAAGAAAAGGTCGTCGACCACCTGCTGACCGAAGTCTCCGTGACCGACAAGAAGGTCTCGAAGGACGCGCTGATGGCCGAGGACGAAGCAGACGACAAGCCGGCCAAGAAGGCACCGGCGAAGAAGAAGACTGCAGCCAAGGCGGAAACCGCCGAAGGCGAAGAAGCCGCTCCGACGAAGAAGAAGGCTCCGACCAAGAAGAAGGCAGCGGACGAGAGCGCCGAGTAACCGGATTTGCTGTTTGGAACTTGTGAGGCCCTGCCGCGCGGCAGGGCCTTTTTTGTTTTCGGCGCCGGCGCTTGTTACCGAAGGTCGAGCAACAGGGGGCGATGGTCCGAAATCTCGGGCTGCTTCACGACGTCGAAGCGAATGACATCGACATCTTCGGTCACCAGCATGTAGTCGGCGAAGCGACCATCTTTGGAATAGTGCGAGGTGCGTGTGTCAGAATGTCCGTGCGAAACGACGAGATCGGACAAGCCAAGCCGACCAAGCGATCGAAAGGTGGCGCTATCGGGTAGGACATTGAAGTCGCCGCAAACAATCAAGCGCTCGTTGCCCGGCCAGCCCTCTTCGATAAGGCTGACCAGCGCTTCCGCCTGGGCGTGGCGTGCCGGGCTGTCTGCCTTGCCATTCAGCTCCCGGAGACCATGCATGTGGGCGATGGTAACTGCTGTTCCGGCCTTCTGATCGAAGAGCCGGATGCAGTGGGCGTTGCGAGGGCGCGGATGGGCACCCCAGCCGCGATGCGAAAATGCGCCGTGCACGAAGCCTAGCGCTTGACCGATGACGGGAAACGAACGGCGCACGAATGTCGCCAACCCGAACTGGGAAAGGACCACACGTTCGCCGTCGAAGAGCTCACCGCATGCGGTCGGGCAGAAAAAGCCGTCATAGTCCGGAAGCAAAGTGCAGATTTCGTCGAAGAGATGGGCGCGCTGCGGCAGTTCGACGTCGCCGTCGCGGTAGAGCAGCCAATCTGCCGAGCTCCCGGAAGAGCGCACGACTTCCTGCAGGCACAGCACATCCGCGTCGACATATGCGAGATATTCCATGAGCGGTGCATGGAGCCTGCCGCCCCAGGTATTGAGAGAAACGATCCGCATCATCTCACCTGTTCAGCTCGTTGCCCGGCTGAGGCTATCTCTGCGCCATGTTGTTGCTCGCAAGCGTCAGCCCGTCGCCTTGATCTCTCCCATGCGGTTCCAGGCGTCGAGGCCGGCAATCTTGTAGGCTTCGGCGAGCGTCGGATAGTTGAAGGTGTTTTCGACGAAATATTCGACCGTGCCTTTGAGATTGAGCACCGCCTGGCCGATATGGACGAGCTCGGTCGCGCCTTCGCCGATGATATGCACGCCGAGCAAGCGCCGCGTCTTCAGCGAAAAGATCATTTTCAAAAGACCCGCGTCCAGTCCCATGATGTGCCCGCGCGAGGTCTCGCGGAACCGGGCAATGCCGCATTCGTAAGGGATCCCGCGCTCCTTGACCTCCTCTTCGGAGAGCCCACAGGTCGAGATTTCCGGTACGGCATAGATTCCGTAGGGGAAATACTTCTGCGGCTCCTTGGCGATCGCGCCGACCGCCACGCGTGCTGCGACGCGCCCCTGTTCCATGGAGGTTGAGGCGAGGCTAGGGAAGCCGACGACGTCGCCGGCAGCGTAGATGTTCGGGACCGTGGTCTGGAATGTCTCGGGGTTGACCTTGAGCCGCCCGCGGTTGTCGGCCTCGAGGCCGGCAGCGGGGAGATTGAGCGCATCCGTCGCGCCCATGCGGCCGGCGGCGAACAGCACCATTTCCGTGGTGATCCTGCGGCCGTTGTCGAGCGTAAGCAGAACCTTACCGTCATCGAGCCGCTCCACCTTCTCCGCCTTCTGGCCGAGGTTGAGCTTCATGTTGCGGTCGCGCAACTGATAGGTGAAATCCTCGACGATCTCCTTGTCGATAAAATCCAGCATGGTCGACTTCGGGTCGATGACCGTGACCTGGGTGTCGAGCGCGCTGAAGATCGTGGCGTATTCGATTCCGACGACCCCGGCGCCGATCACCACTAGCGAGCGCGGCAGCTCTTTGATATCGAGCAATTCGTCGCTGTCGACGACCGTCTTGCCGTCGAAGGGGATGTAATCGGGGCGAAAGGGCTTCGTTCCGACGGCAAGCAGGATGCTGGCGCCGGAGACGAGCATGCTCTCGTCGTCGTCCTTGGTGATCTCGAGCGTGGTTGGGCCGACGAAGCTTGCCCGGCCGCGGATATGTTGCACGCGGTTTCGGGCAAACTGGTGCTCCAGTACCTCGACTTCGTGGTTGAGGGTGATGATGAGACGCTGGCGCAGATCGTCGGCGCTGATCTCCTGCTTCACCCGGTAGGAGCGACCGTAGAAGCCGCGCTCGCGCCAGCCGGAAAGATTGAGCGCCGTCTCACGCAGCGTCTTGGAGGGGATGGTCCCGGTGTGCACCGAGACGCCGCCGACGCGCTTTCCCTGCTCGATCACGAGCACCTTGTTGCCGAGTTTCGCGGCCTGGATGGCGCCCCGGCGCCCGGCGGGACCGCTGCCGACGACAATGAGATCGTACTGGTTCATGAACGCTTCCCCTGAGGCCTCGTGAGAATCGTTGTGCAATGCGGCAAATGTCGCGCAGCCGTATCTATACCGTCAACCGCACCGTTTCATGAAGTGCAATGCCGCAATGATCTGTCCTGGATGCGTCTGAAAGGAAATGCGGCTATGCTGATCACCGGAGGAACCGCTGTTTGCTCGGCGGCGAACGGTTGAGGATAGCGAGGCATGGCGCTGGAGCGGACGGACGGCGACACATCAGGTGCGCAGCGCCTGCCAGAGGCCGAAAGCAAAGCGGTGCCGGGCGGCCGCCCCGGCGTCGTGGCGGCGGCCGTCTATCAGGATGGGCGCCGCCTGCGCGACATCGAGGTCGAAGAGGCGGGAGAGTGGCGCAACCGTGAAAACGTCGTCATCTGGATCGGCCTGCATGAGCCCGACCCCGCGCTTTTGCGGGAAGTGCAAAGGGAATTCGACCTGCATGATCTGGCGATCGAGGATGCCGGCAAGGCGCACCAGCGTCCGAAGCTCGAAATCTACGGCGACGCGATCTTCGTCGTAGCCCGCACGGCCCATATGGTCGGGGACGAGATCGCCTTCGGTGAGACCCACCTCTTCGTCGGTCGTGGCTACATCATCTCCGTGCGCCACGGCGCGTCCACCTCCTATATGGCGGTGAGACAGCGATGCGAGTCGTCGCCTGCCGCGCTTGCACATGGCGAGAACTACATCCTCTATTCCATCCTCGACTTCATCGTCGACAATTATATGCCGGTGGTTGAGGCGATTCACGGGGAAGTTGAGGAGCTGGAAGACCGACTGTTGCGCTCGCGGTTAGACAAGACGGACATCGAGCGGCTCTATAAGCTGCGTCGCAATCTGCTGCGCCTGCGCACCGCGGTCGTGCCGCTGGTCGATGTTTGCCGGAGGCATGAGCATCTCGAATTGCCGGGCATGGACGCCGCAATGCAGCCGCTGTTCCGCGACGTCACCGATCACGTCCGCCGGGTTCAGGAGGATATCGACGCGCTTCGCGAAGTGCTTGCCTTCACCTTCGAGGCGAGCCTGATGATCGGCCAGTCCGAGCAGACGGAAATCTCGCGCAAGCTCGCGTCCTGGGCGGCGATTCTCGCCGTCCCGACTGCGATCGCCGGCATTTATGGCATGAATTTCAACGAGATGCCCGAACTCAGATTTCGCTACGGCTATTTCGTCGTTCTGGCTGTGATCTTCGTGTTGTGCGCCACGCTCTATCGGCTCTTCCGGCGGGCGAGGTGGCTTTGAACGGTACGCACCGATCTAGAACAGCCGCAACCCCTTCATGCTGACATGTCCATCCTTGCCGATGATGACATGGTCGTGGACCGTGATGCCGAGCGGTTTCGCGGCCTCGGCGATCAGCTTGGTCTCTTGATATCCGCGCGCGACGGGGTCGGATCGCCGGAGGGATGGTTGTGCACCAAAATCAAGGCGGTGGCGGATAATTCCAGCGCCCGCTTGACGACCTCGCGCGGATAAACCGGGGTGTGGTCGATCGTGCCCTGCTGCTGCACTTCGTCGGCAATCAGCGAGTTGCGCTTGTCGAGGAACAGGATGCGGAACTGCTCCTTCGTCTCATGCGCCATCGCGGCGTGGCAATAGTCGATGACGGCGCTCCAGGACGACAGCACCTGCTTGTTGCGCAGGTCGCTCTTCAGCATACGTTGGGTCGCTGTTGCGATCAGCTTGAGATCGAGGGCGACAGATTCCCCCACGCCCTTCACTTCCTGCAGCAAATTGAGCGGCGCCCCGAAGACGCCGGCAAGGGTCCCGAAACGGCTGAGCAGAGCCTTGGCGATCGGCTTGGTGTCGCGCCGGGGGATCAGGCGGAAGAGGATGAGTTCGAGGATCTCGTAATCCGCCAGCGCCTGATCGCCCTGTTCGCGATAACGCGCCCTCAACCGGTCGCGATGGCCGTGGTAATGCGCCTCGGCCGAACGGTCGGGTGATGCTGACGCTTTGGCGCTGCGCGTCTTCTGTTGCGCAAAGAACTGCCGCTCGTCGGCGGATTGCTCAAGATCGGCTTCGATGGAGATCGGCGTCTTCGTCACGCGTTGCCCAAGGCGCGAATGCCGGGCTTGAACAGACCGGCCGGTGAAAGCGTGAAAATTTCGCAGCCGTCCGCGGTCACGCCGACCGTATGCTCATACTGTGCCGAGAGCGAGCGGTCCCTCGTCACGGCCGTCCATCCGTCGGAAAGAACCTTCACATGCGGCCGGCCGAGATTGATCATCGGCTCGATCGTGAAGATCATGCCCTCTTTAAGTTCCGGCCCCTCATTGGCATTGCCGTAGTGCAGGATGTTGGGCGCGTCGTGGAAGAGCCGCCCGACTCCGTGACCGCAGAAATCGCGCACGACCGAGCAGCGCTCCGATTCCGCATAGGCCTGGATCGCCTCGCCGATCGCGCCGGTGCGGGCGCCGGGTCGCACGGCGGCGATGCCGCGCATCAGACATTCATGCGTGACTTCGAGCAGGCGCTCGGCAGCACGCTTGATTTCACCGACCGGATACATCCGGCTCGAATCGCCATGCCAGCCGTCGACCACATAGGTTACGTCGATGTTGACGATGTCGCCTTCGCGCAAGGGCTTGTCATTGGGGATGCCGTGGCAGACGACGTGATTGATCGACGTGCAGGAAGACTTCGTATAGCCGCGATAGTTCAAGGTTGCCGGCAGCGCGTCATGATCCATACCGAACTCGAAGACGAAGCGGTCGATCTCTTCCGTCGTGACGCCCGGGCGTACACGTGTCACCAGCTCGTCCAGGCAACGCGCCGTCACCCGGCAGGCCTTGCGCATGCCTTCAAATCCATCCGGGCCGTAGAGACGGATGACGCCGGTGTTCTTGTAAGGGGCAGCGCCGGCCTCGATGTAGGTTACCATTGCAACTCTTTCGTCGTTTCCGGCAGTTTTCATAGAACAGCGAGGACCGGTTCGTCCACTATCATCGGCCCCGCTGGCACGATTTGGGCGGGTGAGACGGCGCATCTGACGGCATAGGCCTCGACCCCGCGCGCAATCGCCCGTTCGAATGCACGAGCATAAGCCGGATCGAGTTCGCGGCATATGCGGAACAAGGCGCAATCGTTCCTTTGAACGAGATAGAGCATGATCGCCCGGTGACCCGCCTCCACCATGTCCCCCAGTTCTTCGAGGTGTTTCGCCCCGCGCTCTGTGGGGCTGTCCGGGAACTCCGCAAGCCCTCCAACGCGGCTGAAATGGACGTTCTTGACCTCGACATAGGCAAGGCCCTTCAGCGGATCGGCAAGGAGGATATCGACCCTGGAGTTTCGCCCGTATCTCTGCTCGCGCCTAAGTGTTGAATAGCTGTCGAGATCGCTGACCTGTCCGGCGGCGATCGCTTCTTCGGCGATCCGGTTCGGCAGCCCGGTATTGATGCCCACAAGCGTGCCGTCCGCTTCGACGATCTCCAGCATGTGGCGATATTTGCGCGTCGGACTGTCATGCTCCGAGAGCCAGATCGGCGATCCGGGCGCAGTCAGCCCGCGCATAGAGCCGGTATTCGGGCACGAGCCGGTAATCGGCGTGCCGTCGGCAAGGATAGCGTCGAAGAGGAAGCGCTTATAACGCTGAACGAGCGTGGCAGGGACGAGCGGACGGGAGAAATTCACTTCGCTTCCGTTGGTTCAAGCGCGCACGCGAACGAAAGAGCCGGGGGCATCCTCGAGCGAGTTGAGGGGACCGCCGGCTTTGCGGGCCGGCACGCGGCGCTTGTCGAGCCGTTCGACCCAGCTATGCCAATGGGGCCACCACGATCCCGGCGTTTCCTTGGCTTTTTCAATCCAGGCGTCCAGGTCGCCTTTGGCCGGCCCTCCCGTCCAAAACTGATATTTGCTCTTGGCCGGTGGATTGACGACTCCGGCGATATGGCCCGAGCCGGACAGGACGAACGTCACCTTGCCGCCGAAGCGACTGCTGCCGAGGAAAACGGATTTCGCCGGCGCGATGTGATCCTCCTTGGTCGCCAGATTGTAGATGGGGATCTTGACGTCGCCGAGCGAGATCTTTTTGCCGGCAAGCACCATCTCGCCCGTCGAAAGCTTGTTCTCGAGGTAACAGTTGCGAAGATAGAAGGAGTGGTTTGCCGCGGGCATGCGGGTGCAATCGGAATTCCAGTACAAAAGGTCGAAGGGAAGGGGATCCTGACCCTTGAGGTAGTTGTTGACGAAATAGGGCCAGATGAGTTCCGAAGCCCTGAGCATATTGAAGGCGGTCGCCATCTTCGAGCCTTCGAGATAGCCCGTGGAGCTCATATTGGCCTCGACGTGGCGGATCTGATCTTCATCTACGAAGACCTTGAGATCGCCGGCATAAGTAAAGTCCACCTGCGTCGTAAAGAGCGTCGCGGAGCGGATGCGATCGTCGCCTTCGGCGGCATGGAGTGCGAGCGTTGCCGCAAGCAGCGTACCGCCGACGCAGTAGCCGATGGCGTTCACCTCACGCTCGCCGGTTGCCCGCTCGACGGTGTCGAGCGCGAAGCCGATGCCTTCGCGCGCATAGGCTTCCCAGTCCTTGTTGGCGTGCCGCTCGTCCGGGTTCACCCAGGAGATGACGAATACGGTGTGGCCCTGGTCGACCGCCCACTTGATGAAGGATTTCTCCGGGTTGAGATCGAGGACGTAGAACTTGTTGATCCAGGGCGGGCAAATGAGCAGCGGCCGCTTCAGCACGGTCTCGGTGCTCGCTTCGTATTGGATGACCTGACAGACGTCGCTTTGCGCTATCACCTTGCCCGGAGTAATCGCAATGTTTTCGCCGATCGCGAACTTGCTCGTATCCGTCTGTCTCAGCCGGAGGTCGCCGCGTCCGGCGGCGATGTCTTCGGCGAGCATCTGCATGCCTTTGACGAGATTGGCGCCGCTCGACGCCACGGTTTCCCGGTAGAGCTGCGGGTTGGTGGTGATGAAATTGGTCGGCGAGAGCGCGCTCGCTATCTGGCGCACATAGAATACCGCTTTGTGGCGGGTGTGCTCGTCAAGCCCCTCAGCGCCCTCGACCATGCGCTCCGCCCAATCGGACGTCACGAAGTAGGCCTGGCGGATGAAATCGAAGAAAGGATTCTTCACCCAGTCTTCGTCCGCGAAGCGCTTGTCGTTACGCTTGAGAATCTCCGGTTCCTCGACAATGTCGCCGGCCATACGGTGGACCGTTCGCGACCAGATGTCGAAGAAGCTACCCATGAGGTTTGTCTGCGCCTCGAGTGTCCGCCTCGGATCGGACAGCCAGTATTCGGAGACCTTTGAAAGCGTCTTCACCATGTCGGAGACGGGCTGGGCGAACGTGTGGGCTTTCTCGCCCGTCTCGCGCGGCGCTAGCCATGCGGACGCCGCCTTTCCCATTTGTTCGACCGCGCGAGCCATGTTGATGGCCAGGTTTTCGGGATCCTTGACGATGTAAGGCTCTACCGATTTCGGGTCAAAGCCGGCAAAACCGCCTTTGCCGGTGGTGTCCTCGGCCTTTTCCGCTGTCACCCGGTGTCCTCCACAGCATCTTGTTTGTTTTGCGTTTTTACATTCTGCCCGAAAATGATTACAAGGGCTAGCGCATCGTCGCGCCAGAGAAACAGGGGGTCATCGCCAGCATGCTTGCCGTTGGAAAACAGCGTTCGCTTACCCGCATTTCCGGATTGATTTTCGCGATCGCGCTTGCCGGATGCAACTCGACGGCCGAGCTCGCCACCTATCCTTCCGTATATGGGCAGAGGCCTGCTGCCATGCAGCAGATGACCGACGAGGAGGCGGTAAACATGCAGGAGCGGCTGACGGCGCTTGCCGGCCAACGCCGGTCCGGCGCCATCTCCGAAGCGGAATATCAGCGGCGACTGAAGGAACTGCAGTTACTGGCCGAGCGGCACGGCCCTGATGCGCTGAAAGAGATCGAGAATTAGCGCTTGCCTTTCGCGTGATTTGGCCGCAAAGCGTTCAATGGCCGCTATGACGACCGTTCACCCCAGCGCATGCTCCGCGAATGCCGAACTGGCCCGCAAAAGCGTGCGCCAAACGAGGTCTGGAGATGGAAGAGTTTCATAAAGTTCGGCGTTTGCCGCCCTATGTTTTCGAACAGGTCAACCGTTTGAAAGCAAGCGCGCGAGCCGCCGGCGCCGACATCATCGACCTCGGCATGGGCAATCCGGATCTTCCCACTCCGCAGTCGATCGTCGACAAGCTCTGCGAGGTCGTACAGGACCCGCGCACGCATCGTTATTCCTCGTCGAAGGGCATTCCGGGGCTGCGCCGCGCCCAGGCGGCCTATTACGCGCGCCGCTTCGGCGTCAAGCTCAATCCGGAGACGCAGGTCGTCGCCACGCTCGGCTCGAAGGAAGGCTTCGCCAACATGGCGCAGGCGATCACCGCGCCGGGCGATGTCGTCCTCTGCCCGAACCCCACCTATCCGATCCACGCCTTCGGCTTCCTGATGGCCGGCGGCGTCATACGCTCCATCTCGGTCGAGCCGGATGAGAGCTTCTTTCCGCCGCTCGAGCGGGCGGTTCGGCATTCGATCCCGAAGCCGCTGGCGCTTATCCTCAACTATCCGTCCAATCCGACGGCGCAGGTCGCGACGCTCGACTTCTATAAGGACGTCGTCGCCTTCGCGAAGAAGCACGATATCATCGTGCTCTCGGATCTCGCTTATTCGGAGATCTACTTCAACGACGTCCCGCCGCCCTCGGTTCTGGAGGTGCCAGGCGCGATCGACGTGACGGTCGAATTCACGTCGATGTCGAAGACCTTCTCCATGCCCGGCTGGCGCATGGGCTTTGCCGTCGGCAATGAACGGCTGATCGCGGCCTTGGCGCGTGTGAAGTCCTATCTCGATTACGGCGCCTTCACACCGATCCAGGTCGCTGCGACACAAGCGCTTAATGGCGACGGCAGCGACATCGCCGAAGTGCGAAACATTTACAGACGCCGCCGCGACGTGATGGTCGAGAGCTTCGGCAAGGCCGGCTTCGAGGTGCCTCCGCCCCCGGCAACGATGTTCGCCTGGGCGAAGATCCCGGAGAAGTTCCGTCATTTGGGTTCGCTCGAATTCTCGAAGCTGCTCGTCGAAAAGGCGGATGTCGCGGTGGCGCCCGGCATCGGCTTCGGTGAGCAGGGCGACGACTATGTGCGTCTGGCCCTCGTCGAGAACGAACATCGAATCCGCCAGGCGGCGCGCAACATCAAGCGCTTCCTGTCGACGGCGGAGGAGACGATGCACAACGTCGTCTCGCTCAACGCACACCGGTAGGGAACAGGTATTTCCGCACCAGTTGCCCCGCCGCATAAGGCGGGGCGCCTTCTACATGTTAGGAACTTGCTATGGCAGATGCCCTCAAAATCGGCATTGCGGGCTTGGGGACGGTCGGTGCCTCGCTCGTGCGGATTCTCCAGGATCGTCAAGAGATGCTGGCAACCACATGCGGAAGGGCGATCGAGATCACGGCCGTGAACGCGCGGGATCGGTCGAAGAACCGCGGCGTGGACCTTGCGAAGATCGCCTGGTTCGACGATGCGGTCTCGCTGGCATCGGAAGCTGATATCGATGTCTTCATCGAGCTGATGGGCGGTGCCGGGGATCCGGCCTATTCGTCGGTGAAGGCGGCGCTGCAGCGGGGCATCCATGTGGTAACGGCGAACAAGGCGCTGCTGGCGGCCCACGGTGTCGAGCTTGCGGGAATTGCCGAGGAGCACGGCGCGCTCTTGAATTACGAAGCCGCGGTCGCCGGCGGCATTCCGGTCATCAAGGCGCTTCGCGAGTCGATGACTGGCAATACGATCTCGCGCGTCTACGGGATCATGAACGGCACCTGCAACTACATCCTGACGAAGATGGAGAAGGAGGGGCTCTCCTTCGAGGCCTGTCTCAAGGAAGCACAGCGTCTCGGCTATGCCGAGGCCGACCCGGCCTTCGACATCGAAGGCAACGACACCGCCCACAAGCTCTCGATATTGACGAGCCTTGCCTTCGGTACCGCCATCGCCGCCGATGACATCTATCTCGAAGGCATCACCAACATCTCGATCGAGGACATCCAGGCGGCCGCCGACCTCGGTTATCGCATCAAGCTGCTCGGCGTTGCCCAGCGTACGGAAAGCGGTATCGAGCAGCGTGTGCATCCAACCATGGTGCCCTACGACACCGTCATCGCCCAGGTGGACGGTGTGACGAATGCGGTCGCGATCGAATCCGATATTCTCGGAGAGCTCCTGATGGTAGGTCCGGGCGCCGGCGGCGATGCTACTGCATCGGCGGTGCTCGGCGATATCGCCGACATCGCGAAGAGCCGTCCGGGCGCCCAGCACGTGCCTGCATTTGGACGCCCGGCAAAGGCGCTGTTGCCCTATAAGCGCGCCCGGATGCAGAGCCACGAGGGCGGATACTTCATCCGGCTGAAAGTCGTCGACAGGACCGGTGTATTCGCAAATGTCGCGAAGCACATGGCGGAGAACGACATCTCGCTCGAATCGATCATGCAACATTCCAAGCATTACGCGGATCCTGCAGAACCGAAGACGATCATCCTAGTCACGCATGCGACGTTCGAGGCTTCCGTGCGCAAGGCGATCGTCGCGATCAAGGGCGAGGGCTATCTCGTCGGCGAGCCGCAGGTGATCCGCATCGAGCGGCCGAAGGACTGGTAAGCGGGCTCTTTTGCATTAAAACTGTTGAGAAACCTCTCCGGCGCGCATCTTGTGGGCCGGAGCGTTCGGCCTGCCGGTTTTGCCGAACCGAAATCTTCGTTAAGAACGGGGGAATTTCGGCGGGCAGGCAGCATGGACCAATTGGCGGATCCGATCCAGCGGGCATTTCTCGGCGTCGAGCGCTCGGTCGGCGGCCAGCGCTGGGTCTCGCGGCTGGATCAGGCAGGCCAGAACCGCGCGCTCGCGATCAGTCAGGTCCATGGCTATTCGGAACTCATCGCCCGCGTGCTCGCCGGCCGTGGCGTGGGGCTGGATGACGCGGCCTCTTTTCTCGACCCGACGCTTCGCTCGCTCATGCCCGATCCCGACACGCTGACGGATTGCCGAAAGGCGGCGGAGCGGCTGGCAGATGCGATCCGTCGCGGTGAAAAAGTCGTGATATTCGGCGATTACGACGTGGATGGCGCGGCTTCCTCGGCGCTGATGGCGCGCTTCCTGCGCCATTTCGGCATTGAGGCCGATATCTATATTCCCGATCGCATCTTCGAAGGCTATGGTCCGAACCCGCAAGCGATAGAGCAATTGATCGGCAACGGCGCCAGGCTGATCGTCACCGTCGACTGCGGCACGACAAGCCACGATTCGCTTGCGGTTGCGGCCGAACGCGGCGTCGACGTCGTAGTCATCGACCACCACCAGGTCGGCTCGAGCCTGCCGCCGTGCCGCGCGCTGGTCAATCCGAATCGCGAGGACGATCTGTCGGGGCAGGGGCACCTCTGCGCGGCGGGCGTCGTCTATCTGGTGCTCGTCAACACATTACGAGTACTGCGCCAGCGAGGAGACGGGCGAGCCACGTCGTTCGATCTGCTCGCGCAGCTCGACCTCGTCGCACTTGCGACCGTCTGCGATGTGGTGCCGCTCAAAGGCTTGAACCGTGCCTATGTCGTCAAGGGGCTGATCGCGGCGCGACACATGGGTAATCCGGGTCTCGCCGCTCTCTTGCGCAAGGCCGCCATCGGCGGGCCCGTGACCCCCTATCATCTTGGATTCCTGATCGGCCCGCGCATCAATGCTGGCGGGCGCATCGGCGACGCTGCGCTCGGCAGCAGGCTGTTGACACTCGACGATCCTGCCGCCGCGGAAGTCATCGCCAGCCAGCTCGACGAGCTCAACCGCGAACGCCAGGCGATGGAGGCGGCGATGCTTGCCGAGGCGGAAGCGGAAGTGCTGGCGGAATACGGCACGGGCGAGAACGCATCGGTGATCGTGACCGCGCGGGAGAATTGGCATCCGGGCATCGTCGGCCTCATCGCAGCCCGCATTAAGGAAAAATTCCGCCGGCCGGCATTCGCGATTGCCTTCGATCCGAACGGCCGCGGGACGGGATCCGGTCGGTCGATCAACGGCTTCGACATGGGCCGGCTCGTTCGTGCAGCCGTCGAGAACGGTCTTCTCATAAAGGGCGGCGGGCACGCGATGGCCGCCGGACTGACGGTCGAGCGCGCCAAGCTCGGCAGGCTCCGGCAATTCTTCGAAGAGCGCGCCGACGGCACCGTGCGTGATCTGGTTGCCGTTCAAAGCCTCAAGGTGGATGGCGCGCTCTCCGCCGCCGGCGCGACGCTCGAGCTTGTCGATCTGCTGGAACAGGCGGGACCCTATGGCTCGGGCCATCCGCAGCCGGTCTTCGCCTTTCCGCAACACCGGCTGCGAGACAGCCGGCTCGTCGGCGCCAATCATGTGAAGGTGACACTAGAGGGTCAGGACGGTAGCCGCATCGACGGCATCGCCTTCCGAGCGATCGAAACGCCGCTCGGCGATTTCCTGCTCGGCAGCCGCGGCTCGACGGTCCACATTGCGGGTTGCCTGTCGGCGGACCTCTGGCAGGGAACGCGCCGCGTTCAACTGCGCGTCACGGACGCCGCGAGAGCGAACTGAGTCGGGCGCGCGCAAAGTTGCGACGCCTAATCAGCAGCTTGCTAAGCGTATTTGAATAATTGATGAAGCAGGAAGATGGCACGCCCAACGGGACTCGAACCCGTGTTTCCGCCGTGAAAGGGCGGCGTCCTAGACCGCTAGACGATGGGCGCCCAAGACGAGGTGGCTTATAGAGAGCGCTTTGGATTCCCGCAAGTGAGCAACAGCCGCAAAGTCGATTTTTTCTTCGGAAAACGTCGTGAAACGAAGCCACATGCCCTGCGGCACAGTTTTACCGCGTGCGTTACGAAGAGGATGGTACGCCCAACGGGTGTACCACCCTCTTTGTTTTTGCTACTCGGATGAAACAGGCCGAATGACGTTCACAGCCTTTGAAGAAAATCTTCCCCTCGCGGCGATCGCCGCCTGATTCTCTCGCCCAATGAAAAGGCGCTATCCCGTAGACTGGAAGTCCACCCGGGTTCACCCGGTGCTGATCGCACTCGATAAGGAATTAAATGGCAGACGCCTGCATCCGACGCTGATTCGTGCATTCGAGAGCCGATCGGACATCATCGCTGATCACGTCTCGTCCATTCGCCATATTCCTGGCGAAGCGCATGGCAGCCGGAAAGGCCTCAAATCACGATTGAAGGGCGCGTTTCAGCGGGACATGGAACTTCTTTTCAGGCGAGTTGGAAGACCTAGTAAATTCAATAGCACCAGCCTGAATTTGCGCCGCGGCCTTTCAATTGCCTGCAGGCCCGGGAATCGAATCCGGTCTTTCGCGGTTCTGAGCCATGTGTCTTACCAGTTGCCCTGCCTGCGTTGCGACTTGGTTGGGTTTGGACGCTCTCCCCCCGGCGGCCGCCCAGTTTTACTCGCATTCGCGTCGCCAAAATGCGGGATGGATAAAGCAGGCCTCGCATTTCTGGCGCTTATAGTTGTGCTCATCGCTATCGTGATGAGCATCCTCGTAGTCGATCGAACCCCAGTAGACGTACCTCCGAATAGGCCTGGATTTGTTCCTACGAACCAAGTCGAACTGTGGAATGCGAAGCGTCCCCACTGCATAGCGGCCATCGGGGGTGGTCGGGCGGGAACAACGAGGCCTCTGGGTGGGTTGCTAGAGCATGGTAGCTAACCCAAACCACATTATGATTCTCGTTTTGATAGCCATGGTCGTCTCAGTCATCAGCATACTTGCCTTCAAGTACGCTGATAATTCGTTGGGAAATACACCTATCGCGGCAACTGCCGAACAACTTTCCGAAGACTAGGATATCGCAGGATCTTGGGCGCATTTCTCCTATGCGCCGAGTGTGAACCTTCGGAGCGTCCGGCGAGTGTTGAGACGACGCGCCCTAGCAAACCCGCACCAGTCGCAAGTGGTTGACAAGTTCATACCTCTCGCCTCCCTGCTTTTCTTCGGTGAGCGAGTCGCCGGCCCACGAGGGGGGCATTAGATGCGAGTGATCGCGAGCTTTCCGCAACGCTTCAAAGCAAACGGCGACCTCCGGGTGCTCAGCATTTTCGAGTTCGACAGTAGGAATCACCGATCATCCAGCCAGGAAATTGGCAAGACACGCCTAGGCGGGGAGTGGTGAATTCTCCCCTAACGCCCGGTCCGTCGCAAGCGGCGGAGAGAACGCGTAGATCAGAGCATCGCAGCCGAGCCCGCATGATTGCCATTTCGTCGGCCGCACCCATCTCGGGCAGCTCCGGCCGATCAGGCCGATGAAGTCTCGGATGCGCATATCCGGGCCATGCTTCTCTATCAGCCGCGCGACGTCATAGCGTCCCTTCCTGCGTCATTCGCTGCAGATCAGGACTATGTGGGGCAGGGTGAAGTCAGCAAGCGTTTTCGGTTTCTCAGGCTTGGCTGATCCTCGTCGTTGAGGTGCAAAGATTGCCCCATCTCGTGGAAGCGCCCGCAGCGTGACCGGCGTGTTCCTGATGTTCTCGTCGTCCGAACGTCAATGCAGCTGATTTGCGCATTTTGCTTACGAGATTAAATGCGGTGCAACTAATCGGTGTAAGCATTCTCTCCGGTGTTGGAGAGGGTGATGAACTGGCCTGGAGCACGATTCAAACACATATTTTTTTCCACAGGGCCCATGGCCCGACTGGAGTACTGCATTGGTAAACTCGTGCTGGCGTTTGTCGCGAGCCTCACGCTGTATGCCTCAAAGTACGATCCAAGCTACACGCTCGTGATCGGTTGCCTTCTTGCGACTGGCATCTATGCGGCGTTTTGCAGCCTTCGCAGGCTCAAGGACATAGGTGTCACTAACATCAATGCCGGCTTTATGTTTCTTCTCGGAGGATATGTCGCGAGCAACGGTCTCGCGAACGTAAAGCCGGTCTTCGGCCTTGTTGCTGGACTGCTTGTGCTGGTATTTCTTCTGCTTGCTCCCAGCGCGAACGACAACTAATACGTCCCCAGGCTTTGAGTCTCCCGAACATCATCTCAAGGCGACCTCGCTCACTGCAAACTAAAACGGATCAATTGGATAACTGAGCAATCGCAGCTTGACTGTAGTGAGGCAAGCAAAGTCGGAGAGATGCCGTGAAATGGCTTGAGCCTCGGGAGCCAGTCCGGAATTTTATGGACATACTTGCTGGCTTGGGAATTGGAACTTGCACTTGAAACCGGGCCCGGACATCCCCTTTACCAAACCAGGGCGAAGCTGATCGCCCGTAGGTTTGACTGCGACGACGCTCTCTATCAGCTCGAGGACGGACGGGTATTGGGACAATCCCTATAAGTATTTTGATTTCTTTGAAGCATGGTACGCCCAACGGGACTCGAACCCGTGTTACCGCCGTGAGAGGGCGGCGTCCTGACCGCTAGACGATGGGCGCTTACAGACGAGTAATGACCAGCACCATACTATGAAAAAGAATGGATGCGAAAGAGGGAATGGCACGCCCAACGGGACTCGAACCCGTGTTTCCGCCGTGAAAGGGCGGCGTCCTAGACCGCTAGACGATGGGCGCCCAAGACAAGGCGGCTTATAGAGAGAGCTTGGGGTCCACGCAAGTGACCGGAAGCAATTATTTTGACTTTTCTACGGATCTAAGAAGACTGCCTCTGGTGCGCCCGCCCCAAGCAAGCATAGCGGCCACACCACCAGGCGCAGCAAAGTATCCATAAGTATAGGAGAGGAAAATGGCACGCCCAACGGGACTCGAACCCGTGTTTCCGCCGTGAAAGGGCGGCGTCCTAGACCGCTAGACGATGGGCGCCCAAGACAGGGCGGCTTATAGATAGGGCTTTGGGTTCCCGCAAGGGGCAAATTGATTTTTTCTCAGAAAAACAACTACAGCTCGACCATGTCGAGCGCCGCTAGCCGACGCTGCCTAGCTGCCGCGCCGTAAACGACCGCCGCGATCAGCCCTTGCGGCGGCGGCAGCGCCAGTTCCAGTCCCGTTGCGGGCCGATGTCGATATGCACCGATTCGGTGTGACAATAGGTGCCGACGCCGCCGCGGCCCGGAATGCTGCGCAGGAAATCGGCAAGCTCCCATTTGCTGACGCCCTGCACCTGGATATCGGCCGCTTCGCAGCGCGTATGGAGAGACTGGCGCTTGCGGCTGACCTTGATGGCGCGCAGCCCCGACGTGACCATGACCTTGCGGCCGTAGTGACTTTCCACCGTCTTCAACATGTCGAGCAGCGCCGGCTTGAAGCAGCCCGTCTCCACCTTCTCCGTCTGCAGGATCAGCCCGTTCGGAGCAAGGCGGGCGAGCCCGGAGAGATTCGCCACCTCGACCGGTGCGTCGCCCTCGTCGGCCGCGTGGTCCTCGTGCTCCATGTTGAAGAGTGGGTTCATCTTGACCCCGGGCAGTGACGTGTAGGCGAGGGAGGCGACCTGCGGCTCGCGCGCATTGCTGATGGTGATCGTCTTCTTGTCGGCTACTTGCACCTCGCGTTCCGTGCCGCCGCGCGGCTTTTCCTTGCGCTTCGCGGCGAAGAGGCTTGCAAGCGTCCAGCCCTTTTTGGTCTCCGGCGCTTGTTTCTCCGGCTCGCCCGGTTCGGCCGCTTGCGCAGTGCCCGCCGGGGGCGGTGGCACTTGCGCGACGGAGGCGACCTCCACGGTCTGCAAGGGTGATGAGGCGGCGCCGGACAACGCCGCCTGAGCGCTTAGAGGTAGCGGAACCGCCGAGGGGACCTCGTTATAGGCCATGGTCTCCGGGACGGTTGAGGTGGGCGCCGCCGTCTGCACTGCGGCTGGAGCTTCGTTGCCGGCACCTTCCTGCGGCTGAAGGGCCGGCTGCTCGTCTGCGGCCTGTCCGCCGTTGAAAAGGCTGTTGCTTGTGGCATTCACCGTCGGCCGGGCATTTCCGCCCGGCGTCGCCCCTGAAGTCTGGCTTGGGTCGGCAGCATTTGCCGCGGCGCGCGCGGGCGGCGATTGGCCGTAGATGCTTGAAGACGTGGCGTTGAGGGCGGTGCTCTGCATCGTCAGCCCCTGCTGCAGGGCTGCGGCGTCCTGCCCGGATCCCGCCGTAGGCCCCGCTGTCTGTTCGCTCGCCGAATCGGTCGCCGCGACTTGCTCGCCCGGCGCCTCACCTTCGGTTTCAGACGCCGCCGTTTGCGCTTCTGCGGTTATCTGCTGCGATTGGGAAGAATTCAGAGCTTCGCCGTCGGCGACGGCCGACACGCAACCAGCCAATGCAAAAAGTGCTACAGACAATGCTGCCGCACGTCCGACGGACAGGAACCCGTAACCCGATTCCAGAAGTTGCAACGCCTTATCCCCGCTCTCCGTGCACGCCCGAGGCTTTGCCAGGGCATGCCTTAAGTCCTCAGTCCCGAGACATGTTCACGGAACAGCAATAACTTTTTCTCGCGGTGAGCAGATGGCTCGCCACGGGAAGGTCAGGCAAAGTAAAGGGCTTCTCCCCGCAAGTGACGACGAAGCAGAGCCCCGTTTCAACATCTGGCGCGGCAAGGTAACGAACGCCACGTGATTTGTAAACCTGCACTAACCTATTTCAGCTTCGCAAAATAAATGCAAAGGCCCGGCACTTGGCCGGGCCTTAAGATCGTTACTGTGATTCTGATCCTGCCGCGCCGGCTTTTGGTGCCTGCGCCGCACGGCAAGGCCGACGGCACTGTTTGACCGTAGCCGTCTGCAATTGCGCGAAGCTTACCAGGCGCCGGTGTTGGCCATTGAGGCCCACGGTTCGCGGACGGACAGGTGCTCGCCTTTCTGCAGGATCTCGATGGAGATGCCGTCGGGCGAGCGAACGAAGGCCATATGGCCGTCGCGCGGCGGACGATTGATGGTGACGCCGCTGTCCATCAGGTGCTGGCAGAAGGCGTAGATATCATCGACCTCATAGGCGAGGTGGCCGAAATTGCGGCCGCCGGTATATTCCTCCGGGTCCCAATTATAGGTGAGTTCGAGGCAGGGAGATGATTCGCTCTTCGCGCGGGCGAGATCGCCCGGGGCGGCGAGAAACACGAGCGTGAAGCGGCCCTTTTCGTTTTCGTATCGACGGATCTCCTCGAGACCGAAAAGCTTGCAATAGAAGTGAAGAGCCTGGTCCAGGTCTTTGACGCGAACCATCGTATGCAGATAACGCATTTGGATTGTCCCTGTTTTGCAGAAGATGGCGTATACTTAAGCCACAGCAAGCTAGAGGCAAGGCTGCGTCCCCATAAACGACCCCGGCCAAAATATGTCGAGGGACTTGCGCATGCGCGGCGGGACGATGTTATTCTGGTCCATAAGAATCAGTTAACCGTATCGAGAGTTGCGCGTAACGAGGGGCTGGGAGAATGGCGGACAGAACATCTTCGAAAGACGTCATCCAAAATGGCGACTTTGGCAACGACGCCCTGGATCTCACCGAAATTACGGGCGTCATCAAGTGGTTCGACGTAGCCAAGGGCTTCGGCTTCATCGTTCCGGACAACGGTATGCAGGACGTGCTCCTGCATGTGACCTGCCTCAGGCGCGATGGCTATCAGACGGTGCTGGAAGGTGCGCGCGTCGTCGCGCTTGTGCAAAAGCGGGACCGTGGCTACCAGGCTTTCCGCATCCTCTCGATGGACCAGTCGACCGCTGTCCATCCATCTCAGCTTCCGCCGGTGAGGACGCATGTCCAGGTCACGCCAACGAGCGGATTGGAAAGGGTGCTGGTGAAGTGGTTCAACCGCACCAAGGGCTTCGGCTTCCTGACGCGGGGCGAGGGCACCGAGGATATTTTCGTCCACATGGAAACGCTGCGCCGCTTTGGCTTGACGGAGCTACGCCCCGGTCAGGTCGTGCTCTGCCGATTCGGCGACGGAGAGAAGGGATTGATGGCTGCGGAAATACATCCGGACGGCCCGACACCCACAACCCGGTCGCACTGATGTTCGGGATCTTCGGAACTGTTGCAAGAAGCGCCGTGGCGGCGCTTTTTTTGTTCTTCGTCCTCGCAATTTCGGTCGCGGCCGAGGTTTCCTTCGCGAAAGACAAGCTCAGGCTGATCACCGCGAATGGGCGGACGCATGATCTCACCGTCGAACTCGCGATCGAGCCGGATCAGCGCGAGCAGGGCCTGATGTATCGCCGACAGATGGCGGTCGACCACGGCATGCTGTTCGATTTCGGCGAGACCCGACGGGTGATAATGTGGATGAAGAACACCTATCTGCCGCTGGATATGCTCTTCATCGCCGAAGACGGCACGGTTCGCACCATCCACGAGAACGCCGTCCCCTTCTCAGAGGCGATCATCGATTCGAGGGAGCCGGTGGCCTTCGTGCTGGAGCTCAATGCCGGCACGGTGAAACGTCTCGGCATTCAACCCGGCGACCGGGTGAGGGGCAGCGGCATACCGGCTGCCGATGGGCCGCAATGAGCGCCGCGCCGGCCGATACTTGCCGAAATTTGATGTTGCAGGTGAGGGACGAAGCGTGTATTTCCGCCCTCGTTGGCACGGAGTGTAGCGCAGTCTGGTAGCGCATCTGGTTTGGGACCAGAGGGTCGGGAGTTCGAATCTCTCCACTCCGACCACTTAACCCCTCGAAAATGATCTACATTTTTACGTTCCCCGCGGACGTGCAGTCGTGTCGTGTGGGAGCACTGAAAGTGCATTGTGGCTGCAGCAAGCCGCGGGCGGATGCATAGCCTGGTCCACGAAGGCAGGGGCTTGAAAAAGCGGTATTTTCCTGTCGGAAGTCATTCCGTTTTAATTCATTCTGCGCTAAGGGAAGACGGATGACGGGGCGGGAAACTGCCCCGCGGCCGCATGATTCCTTGGGTCTGCGTTGACCGGGGGAGATTTGCGCACGAATTCAAGGCGCTGAGGTGGATAAACGGGAGCCGTTCGAAACAATGTCCGCGAAGATCTATCGTCCCGCAAAGACAGCCATGCAGTCCGGCAAGGCCAAGACGCATCTGTGGGTGCTGGAGTTCGATCCGGAAAAGCCGCGCACGATTGACCCGCTCATGGGATACACGAGCTCCGGCGACACGCGGCAGCAGTTGCGGCTGACCTTCGAAAGTGCAGAGCAGGCGATCGCCTATGCCGAGCGCAACGGAATCGAATACCGCGTGATCGCCCCAAAGGACCCGACGCGCAAGAATGTGTCCTATTCGGACAATTTCCGTTACAACCGGATGCAGCCTTGGACCCATTGAGGTCCATGGCCGCCCGGTAAAGGGCAACTGCCCGACGGCCCCTTAGCTCAGCTGGATAGAGCACCTGCCTTCTAAGCAGGTTGTCGCAGGTTCGAGTCCTGCAGGGGTCGCCATCAGCTCTCCAAGTGGTTAATCTTGAACGTTAATTTCGTCCTGGCGCTCATCAAGTGCGGAGTGAGGGGTTAGGATGTTCACGAAGGCGTTAGCATCACTAGAATCCCTGACAGAGAAGAATCCAGACGGGTGCATACGATCCAAATCAGGGGCTCGTCTGGGGAGCTAGGCTGGTCTTTTGTCAGGGGCATCCGCCCCTCGATCGATCGCCAGGATGCTCATCACGATAGCGACGAGGACGAGAATAAGCGCCAGAAAGGCGATTCCTGCTTTATCCATCCCTCATCATGGTGAGGCGAATGTGAGCAAATCGAGGCGTCGGCGAACGCGCCTCACAAGAAGGGGGAACGCTTGTTCCTCATCCAATTGGGTTAGCCGGAGCTGGTTGGGCACGTTTCATCCTCAGGACGTTCCGCACCCGTTCGCAGATACTTCAAATTTCCCGAATATAGCCTAGCCCAATCTGGGTATGTCCGGGATCGCCCGCGACAGTAACGCTTTTTGACAAATTGCTCTTACCGACGCGAATGGTTCTCGCCGCCACAGCCGGATTCTGTTTCGGCAGCCTGCCCCCGCTCAGGCGCTCCAGGTCCGCTACGGCCTTCTGCAATTGCACGCCAAAAGCGGTCGTCCGATTAGGTCGCAGCCATCGGTAGGGAAAGAGTAGACAAGCACGCCAAATTCCGAAGCTCTTTCCTTGCTAACGCAGTTCGAAACCAACACGCAGGCGCGGCAGGCGCCATTCCTTACTCCTTCTTCGCCGGGTTTCGCCGCTCGATCAGCTGCTGAAAAATGTCGGCCTGCCTCTCGGCCGCCGAGCGAATGGCCGCGAGGTGATCGAGCATCGAACCGAAAGCGACGAGGATGAGGCCACCGGCGATTGCGGGGAAGGCCCATGGGAGGATTGCAACAAGGGTGTTCATGTCGATCGAAGGGGTCAGTGTCATTGCCAGCAGAACGAGTGTGCCGATGACGATGACGCCGCCTAGAAACTCCAGAAATTTGCCCATCCTTCCTCCCAGATATACCGTCACCGCGTTTTGAATGCGGGTCTCTCTTTGTGCCTGCGCCTGTCCTTTCAGGGTGTTTGGGCGCGGAGGCTGTGTCTACCTCCAAAAAAACCCCGGGCGCTGCCGGGGCTGTGATCGCGACGACCGTGGCAATCAGAACTTGACGCCGACCCCGACGGTGAACTGGTGCTGGTCGAGATCGACATTGACGCCGCCGACGTCCTTGTCGCTGAAATCATTGTAGCGGTATTCGGCGCGGCCGAAGACATTGTCGGAGAAGCCGTAATCGACGCCGCCACCGATGGTCCAGCCGTTGAAGGTCTCCTTTTCCTTCGGTGCGCCGGCGACGTCGACGAAGCCGCGCGTCACGGCCCAGCCGCCGGTCCCATAGAGCAGCGCTCTATCGGTCAGCGTATAGCCGACGCGTCCGCGGACCGATCCGGAGACGTCCGTACCGACTTCGGTATTCGCGCCGAACACCGTGAAGCTGTTGTCGTTCCAGTTGTAGCTGACATCGCCCTCGATGCCGACGACCCAATCGCCCATCTGGTAATTGTAGCCGGCGAAGGCACCGAGTAGGCCTCCATTGAAGTCCTCGGAGGCGCTATCGCCAGGAACGCTGAGGTCGCTGTTCAGCCAAGCGCCGCCGCCCTGAAGGCCGACATAGCCACCCGTCCAGACGAAGCTCGGCATCGTCTCAACAACGGGTGCGGGCTCCGGTGCTTGCGTCAAGTCCGCCGCATGGGCGGCCGCCCCGACCATCACGCCGAAGATTGCAACAAGCACGTTTCTGATCATCACAGATGCCTCCTGTTGTGCCTCGGAGAGTAGCAACATATCGGTGGCGAGTCTGCGAAAAACAACGCCCGCCGAATCACGCACTTTTACAAAAACGAAAAAAGGGCCAGCGGTTTGGCTCCCGCCGGCCCATTCCGAATAAGCGGAAAGGGGAACATCTCCTAAGCGGGGCTGTAGACGCCGCGCCGCGAAGATCGATTGCCCATTGATAATGCCTGAACGGTTGCCGGCGGATTGACAAGTTGCGCAGAAAATTTGACGTTATGCGCATGAAGACACCTGTGAAAGGACGATCTTCGATTGAGGTGGTGGTGGTCGTTCTGCCGGAATCGTCGATCATGTCTCTCGCCTCCGTCCTGGATCCAATGCGTGCCGCAAATCGGGTGGCGGGCCGCGAGGTCTTCCGCTGGCGGCTGCTGTCGGGCGATGGCCAAGCCGTCATGCTGACCTGTGGCGTTCCGATCGCTGTTAACGGCCGCTTTTCTTTGCCGCTCGGCGGCGACCTCCTTCTCGTCATCGGCGGCTTCAACCTGCAGAGGCATGCGGGCAAACGTTTTCTTGCCACACTGCAGGAATGCGCCCGTCACTTCGACGTCGTCGCGGGAATTGAATCGGGCTGCTGGTTGCTCGGGCGCTCGGGTCTGCTCAATGGGCGCAAGGCCACTGCCCATTGGGAAGAGCTCGAGGACTTCGCCCGAGCCTTTCCGGAGCTGGAGGTCATTGGCGACCGGTTCGTCACCGACGGCAAATATTGGACCTCAGGCGGCGCGTCACCCACCTTCGACATGATGCTGCATTTGATCACCGAGAGACTAGGCCCGGCACTCGCCCTCGATGTCGCCAGCATCTTCGTCTACGACCAGATGTACAGCCCCACGGATATCCAGCCTTTCGTGTCGCTCGGACGCATAGAGGCGCGCGATCCGGAGCTTGCCGCAGCCATAAGGCTCATGGAACGCACGCTGGAGCGGCCGATGACAGTCGCGGCGGTGGCGCGCCGGCTGTCGATCTCGCAGCGGAAACTCGAGACGCTCTTTGCAAAGGGGCTTTCCACCAGTCCCGGCGCCTATTATTTGCGCCTGAGATTGCAGGTCGCCCATCGACTCGTTCGCGATTCCGGTATTCCGATACGCGATATTGCATTGCGCTGCGGCTTCGACAGCCTTTCTGCATTCTCGCGAGCCTACCGGCGCGAATATCAAGCAAGTCCGTTGAAGATGCGAAGCGCCAACCGTGCAGGCGTCGCGACGGAGAAAGGGCGGCGAACGGTTATCGTGAGGCGCCTTTTAATCGCTCACTTTTGCGCATGCGGTCCGCCGGAACCGGCGATGGCGCAGGCCTCCTCGAATTCCTTGACGGTTTCGGCGCTATTGTCTTCCGGGAGAACCGCATCGGCCACTTCGGCCACGTCGGCAGAAGCTGCGGCGTCGCCCTCGTAGACATAGGACTGGATGTAATAGGCCAGTTCCCCCTTCCAGACGTTCCGTCCGTCGATCTGGCGGCAGGCGACAGCCGTTTCGAAATCGGCCTGCAGATCTTCGACGGACGCGGAAGTGGACACGGTGTTCGAAGGTGCCACGAGCGAGGCGATCAACAAAGCGGCGAACATGGCGGTGATCCTCCGGAATCGAACCGAAAAGGGAAACGGCCGGGAAGTTTCCTGGTTCCCGTTCGATAGAGAACGAATCTGATTCGGACGGAAGAGGGATTGTCGGCGTACCGAGTTTTTACCGCCGGCCGATGTGTATGGGCCACACTCCTTAGCCTTGCTGCGGCGGACCTCGGTTATCCGGAGCGAGAGAATAGGGGCTCCCTCCAAAGGGGAGCCCGCGAGGAGCCTACTGCACGACCTGTACGACCGTGTAGGTCTTCGGATCGACGATCACGCGCTGGTGATTAACCACGGCGTATGCATAGGCCGGATTCTCCGGAATCGGCGTCAAGACGATCTCGCGCGGCAACGGTCGGCCGACTGCGATTGGCTGCTGAATGGCCACGGTGTCCGTCGGAACCGGCTGCTGCCGCACATATGTTATCACCTGCTGCGGCGGGGGCGCGATGACGGCACCGGCCACCAAGCCAACGGCGCCACCTACGGCCGCTCCAACGGGCCCACCAATAATTGCGCCAGTAACAGCTCCGCCTGCGGCGCCAGTGACTGCAGCTCTGTTGGTGTCGTTCGCAATAGCGGGCGCGGCAAACATGCCGGTCGCGATCGCGGAAATAAGAAGAATCTTGGCATTCATTTGTCCTACTCCCTTTCTGTACAGGGAAACAACGACGCCTTGCCTCTATTTGTTCCTTGGAGTTACTGTTCGATTCGAGTGAATGTTGGGTAATAAAGACCTACGACCTGAAATAATCTGTGAACCGGTTCGGTGGCCGCCATGTCGTCATTGCTGTGCCGCCAGCGCCCTTAGGGCACCTGGTGAACTTCCTAAGCCGTCTCGATATGTTCAACGCTTGGCTCGATCCCTTCGATTATCTTCCGAGTCTCCCGCAATTGCGGCGGGCGTCATAACCTCTCTCTGGAGAGGCTCAGGACCAGCAGCGATCAGCAAGATGATTTATTTTACAAGCGACACGCATTTTGGCGACCCGCGGGTGCTTCGCATCGATCGCCGGCCTTTCTCCAATATGGCCGAACACGATGCCGCCCTGATCTCCAACTGGAACGAAACGGTGTCGCCGGAAGACGACGTTTGGCATCTGGGCGATTTCGCCTCAAAGAGAATAGGTTCCGCGGAGGATCTGCTCTCGCGGCTAAACGGCAGGAAGCATCTGATCGTCGGTAACAACGACCCGGTCGATACGGTCAACGCGAGCGGCTGGCAAAGCACCCAGCATTACGCGGAACTGACGGTCGACGGGCAATTGCTCATCCTCTGTCATTATCCGTTCCGCACCTGGAACCAGATGGGCAAGAAGTCGATCAATCTGCACGGCCACTCCCATGGCAGATTGAAGCCGCTGCCGCGGCAGTTCGACGTCGGCGTCGATGCCAGAGGCCTCCGGCCCGTCGCATTGGCTGATCTTCTTCCGAAGATGCGTTTGAGGTCATAGCTTCTGCTATGCCGATCAAGGCACGCAGGATGATAGAGAACGCGGCCGCGATGGGGCGCGCACCCGTTCATCGGCAGTTCAGATTCAATGGCTTAGTTTGGTAGGCGTGAGGAGGATTCCACGATGAATAAGCTCTTCTTCGCCCTTCCAGCCGTAGTGTTGGCTGCGTCTTTCGCCTTACCGCTAAACGCGGCGCCGATCTTTGTGCCTAAGCCGGAGCATGCGCAGGCTGGCTCTGTCGAAGAGGTCAGGCACTGGCGCCATCGCCATTGGCGCGCGGATCGCCACTGGAACAGACGCTACGCTTGGCATTCCTGCCGTCATTACGGTCGCTGCTATCCTCGCCATTACGGGTACTACGGCTACCGTGACTATTACCGCTATCATCGGCGGCCGGGGGTCACCATCTATTTTAACTTCTGAGCCGGTTGGCGTGAACTTCACCGGGTGGCGCCGCCTGATCCGGCGCTGGCGGTGAAATCCTTGCGTGTGTTGACGTAAGGACAGGCACGCATCACTCTGATATTCTGGCGCATCTACAGCGCCGCGCGTCCTATCAGACGCGCAAAGGTCGCTGTAGCTCTTTGAATTGCTGCATGTCTTTGTCCTTAAATCGAAGTCGATTTAAGGAGACATGCGGTGCGGGAGGTGCGCCATGCCAAATCCCAACGCGATAGTTTCCACCCGCATTGATTTCGATCTGCCGCTTGACCGGCCCGCTGAAGAGCTGCTGCGCGCGGGGCTTTGGGTCGAACTCGAAGGGGGGCGCCGCGCCCGGCTTGACCCGAGCGATCCCCGATCGAGCGGGTTCGTGCAGGTGCTTGACGGGCTCTCCAGGCTCAAGGCTCCGGTCTATCTGGAGATCGATCCTAGCAACGCGGCGATCACACGGCTGCTGATCCCGCACGTGACGCGCCCGATGAGCATGCGTCCGAGCGACCAGGGCTATGAGATCATGCTCGAGAGGTCGCACGCACGCCATGTCCTGAGACGCGACAATCCCGATTTCGCGACACTCGAGCCGTTGCTGCGAACCGCGCTCGACACGGGGCAGTTGCTCATCATCACTGAGGATGATGCGCACAATATCATCGATGTTCGCGGCTACACGCCCGGTCCCGACGACGCGCCGCGGCCGCCATGGCCCAAACCCGATCTGCAGCCTTTCGAATTGCCGTGGTGGAAGCGCCTGCTCGACTGGATCTGGCGCTGGCCGATCTGGCCCTGGTGGTCGTTTCGGTGCGTTTCGAAAGCGACTGCCCAGCAGACTTTCGATGCGATGAGCGCGACAACTTGCCCGCCGCTCACCGTCCCGGTGCCCTGCATCCCTTTTCTCTATCCTGATGACGGCTGCTGGGCCCGCGCGCACGAGATGTGCCGGCTGATGATCAACATGGGCCGCAAGCCGCGCAAGGTGTGGATACAGGGTAACTTGCACGTTGCCACCAAGAACCATCCCAACTGCTTCGTGAATTGGGGCTGGCATGTCGCACCGACGCTGTGCGTGCGCCGGGGCTGGTTTTGGACGCAGCAGATGTTGATCGATCCGTCGCTCTTTTCCACGCCCGTGCCGCAGGCGACGTGGAAGGGTGTTCAGGGCGACCCCAACGCCACGCTGACCCCGAGCGACGCCTCGATCTTCCATCTCTGGAGCAATGAGACCGACCCCACCTATGTCAAAACCAACCAGGTGCTCGCTCTCTACCGTCTCCAGCTCCAGAGCCGCGCGATCCAGCACGGCCCGCCGCCCTACGCGCATTGCCCTTAGCGGAGCCATGACTCAGAAGGTGCGGATATCGTCTTATCGATGCCGCTAAGAGTTGCAGCGGTCAAAGGCCTGGTGCTGACTGTCTCCGCCATTTTTCTCACGCTGCGACGTGTTGATGACCTTGTTGCGGACAAGAACGTCGCGTTGAAGCATGGCTTGTCGCTCTTCGGAGGCGCAACCTTCTTTCTCTGGGCAATGCTCGGCGCCCTGAAGCGGACCGCCGTCAATGGTCTGACTGAATTTGAGCGGCGTTCCCTCCTCTTCGAACTTCTTCACGCGCTGGTCGTAGTTTGGCGAAATCGTGCCCAGCACGCGATCCCAGAACGAGAAGTAGTTGCCGTAGTTGTACCGAAATCCCGAATGATGCTGATCGTGGAAAGTCGTGCACAGCAAGGGGGACGGATAACGCGCCGTCGATGAGGCGAAATACTCGAACCCACAGTGTCCGAACATGCCGTTGAAATGTTCGAACAGCCTTTGTCCAATGAGAATCGCCGGCGGAAACGGCACAACGAAAACGATTGCGGCTGAGAACCCCTGTAGTAGAAAATTGTCGAGAACATCCTCCGAATAGGTGCTCCAGATCGTTGGTGCGACACTCTTATGATGAAGTGCGTGCAGCGGGTAGAGCCACTTCGTGTGCAGCAGCCGGTGCATGAAATAGAACCAGGTATCATAGAGGAACATGCACAGGACAAAGAGCGGTACCGCCGCCCACCAGTTGAAGGCCCAGGGCGCCGGCGCCCAACCCTTTTGCTGGGCGTAGAGGCCGATCGTCAGAGGCAGGCAAGCGCTGAACATCGAAGCCAGGCTCTGGCGGATTTCCGCATTGCGACGTTTGTTGGAACCGCGCCCCTTCTGAATCTTTCGCTCAGGATTGCGGTCGTTGACCCAGGTGAGACCATAACCAAGGGCGAAATAGGTAACGACTGTCGTTGCATAGAATCCGAACAGAAACAGAAGATAGAACAGTTCGTCCGACATCGGCACCTGCAACCCCTGAGCTAAAACGCGCGGCCGAAACATGCCATGCCGTTTTCGCAATTCAAAGTGGAAATGCGCACATCGGCAAGACGACCCGTGAGCGCCGGCGTTCAGGCGTGGCTTGCGGGCGAGCATACGCCCAAGCCTTCGCGCCCTGATCGACCGCCCTTTTGTGATTCTGTTCAACTTCCTTGAGGTGAAAAATGCTGCATCATCTCGAAATCTATGTTTCAAACCTCGATGCTTCGCATGCGTTCTGGGCAAACATCCTCGCCAAGATCGGTTACGAAGAAACAGGCCGTTGGGGCGACGGATTTACGCTCAGCGACGGTGAGGATGCGTACTTAACCTTTGTGCAGGTTTCCGAGGCGTATAAATCACACCTATATCATCGATGCGGCGTCGGTCTTAATCATCTCGCCTTCAAAGTCAAAAGCAGGGATGCCGTCGATACGTTAAGACAATATTGCATTGAGAATAATATTCGCAATCTATACGACGAAAGATATCCGTTTGCGAACGGCGGCAAGGACTATTACGCTTTATTCGTTGAAGATCCGGATCGAATAAAGGTTGAATTCGTCGTAGCCGATTGAAGATAGCGGGTTCGAAACTCCGTTCTGCAAGGCTGGTCATAGGGATGCTATGTTTGCTCGTTGTTTCTCCCTAGCTGCTCCGATTTGTACGCAGGGAAGACTGGGCACCACGAAGAAAATCGGTGGGACACTGACCGTATATTCATCAGCGGAAACTAGAGCCGTCCCAACGTAAGAGATGCTTCGCGCCGCCGTGGCCGTACCAGCGGATGGAAGGTACTTTGGAACCGTCCACGCTTGCCATCGTGCCGAGCATTTCCTTTGCGAGTTCGAGCAGCGCGCCCCGCCGGACATAGACATTGAAGGCACAGACCTTGCGCGCCGCAAAAGCTGCTTCGCCCGCCGCCCGCGCAGCTTATGCCTTCGTGGCTGATGATCAGATCGTCCTTCCCATCGCCCGTGAGGTCTTGTTCGATAACCGCGGCGGGATCGATCTGTCCGCCCGCGCCGCTGCAGGCTTCGGCAATCTGCTCGGCAACGAGGTATTCCGTGGCTTTGGACCGCGCAACAGCAGGGGCGCAGAGTAAGGCGAAGATAACAGCCAGAATTGCGGCGCGTTGCATGGTGATCTCCCTCGGTCGCGACGATGACAATTAACCTTGGGGCAATTCCGCGGAGGCGGCAATAAATCACTCGCCCCGCCGAAGGGGTGAAACTTGCCAAGCCAGGAAGCCTGGGGCCGGCGCCCGCCTTACGCGGACACTTCAAATCTAAAAGCCGGCGGTCTCGCGCACCTCAATTGCCCCCATCCGAGCGAGCGAGTCCTGCTCCGCGATCTCCATTGCCTCCGCAAGGTTCTTTGCTTCGATGAGCAGGAAGCCACCCAGATGCTCCTTGGTCTCTGCGAAGGGCCCATCGGTCCAAGTCGCCTTGCCGGCGCGAACGCGCAATGTCTTTGCGGTCTTTGGATCGGCAAGAGCGTTGGAGGCGAGATAGTGGCCTGATCGTTTGAGTTCTTCATTGGAAGCCAGGGACTCTCGGTCGATCTCGGCCCATTCCTCCTTGCTGGCGGCATCAGCAAGGCTTTGATCGATGTAGAAGAGACAGAGGTAGCGCATCAGGTTCTCCATGGTGCTGTCGATGTTAGTCGCAGTTGGAGACCGCGATTCGACAAAAAATCCTGGCAGTTCTGCTTATAGTGCCTCTTAGTCGCTTTGCTTGCTCGCCATTCTCCAGGCCGATGTCACGGAGCAGGCGAGAGCCAAACCGCGAGAGTTCGCTCAAGCTTCGGCGGTACCTTCGCTGATGTTCAGCAGCATCCACACGGCTTGCAAGGTGCGCACGAGAATGAGGTGCGGCGACTGTAGTTCGACTTGTTTGGAATGCTCGATGGCAGCCATACTTGTCTCTCCTTTGACCGGCTCACGGCGCTCCGTCTTAATCGAACGGGATCGGCCGAAATCGACACGCCGGTTTCAGGAGCTTGAAGATACTTTCCCACAATAGCATTGCGTCCGCGACGCAGTGGTGCCCTCAACGGCCGGGATCGTGCGCGAATTGGTGTGGCCTGGCGGATGGGAGCGGCTGAAGTACGGGTTGGGGACCTCGGCGGCACGGAGCTTAATTTTCGACGACGCGGACATGGGGAAAGATGCCATGATCTGGGCAGAGCGAATACCCAGTATGCGACGCAAAGAAACGCGCAAAATTTCGATGCGCGAACGAAACCGTTTCGATTCCGTTTCCGTATCTTACTGAATCTCTTTATATTTTTGGTGAGCGCGCAGGGATTCGAACCCTGGACCTACTGATTAAAAGTCAGTTGCTCTACCGACTGAGCTACGCGCTCCCATGCCGCAGCTTGCGAGCCCGGCGGAAGTGGCCGGACATATGCACGCGCGCTTCGCCTCGGTCAACCCAAAAATTACGACGAAACCCATGATGATTATAGGTTCGGTCGGGGCGCGGCGCTCTATTCTCTTCCGCGGGCGCTGCCGAGGCCGATTTCGCTGCCTGTGCGATGCGGCAAAATGCTCGCCAAAAGGTGATTGGTTTCAATGTATACATGTGGGTAAGAAGGCGGCAAGCCGAGTGCCGGAGTTCTAAGACCTTGTCGATCGCCGATATTTCCATCTGGACCGCCATTGTCGCGGGCGCTCTGTCGTTTCTGTCGCCCTGCGTCTTGCCTCTCGTCCCGCCTTATCTCTGCTATATGGCCGGCGTTTCCGTCGATCAGTTTCGTGGTGGGGATGCAGCGGCAGTCGCCAGCACGCGCAGGGCCGTCCTGCCGTCGGCGCTGTTCTTCACGCTCGGCTTTGCGACCGTGTTCGTTGCTCTAGGGGCGGGGGCTTCGTCGATCGGCCTCTTGATGAGGCAGCACATCGATCTTCTGTCGCGCGTCGGCGGCATCATCATCATCGTCATGGGGCTGCATTTCCTCGGCGTTTTCCGCATCGGCCTGCTTGCGCGTGAGGCGCGCTTTCATGGCGGCAAGCCGGCAACGCTGTCGGGTGCCTATATCATGGGGCTCGCCTTCGCCTTCGGCTGGACCCCCTGTATCGGCCCCGTGCTCGGCACCATCCTCGGTGTCGCCGCCGCGCGCGATACGGTCGCCGACGGCGCTTTGCTGCTCGCGATCTATTCGCTCGGCCTGGCCGTTCCGTTCTGGATCGCGGCCGGTTTTTCCGGCGCCTTCATGCGCTTCCTTTCGCGCTTCCGCCATCACCTCGGCCTCATCGAGAAGCTGATGGGCGGCTTGCTCGTCACCGCGGGTCTTGCCTTCCTTTTCGGCTTCATCAGCTCGGTTGCAATCTGGTTCCAGCAGACCTTCCCCGTCCTGTCGCAAATCGGCTAAGCACGCTTACTGCATGTAGGTCGCCGGGACAGGGGGAGCGTGATGGCGGAAATCGCAGGGTTGGTGCTGCCGTTCTTCGGTCTGATCTTTCTCGGCTATATGACCGCGCGTATCGTCGACCATCCTGGCGAAGCAATGGGGTGGATGAACACATTCATCGTCTACCTCGCGCTGCCGGCACTCTTCTTCAAGCTGGTCTCGCGCACGCCGGTCGACGAACTCACACGCGCGGATTTCATCCTCACCAGCGTCGGCACCACCTATCTCGTCTTTGCGCTGATCTTCGCGGTCGGCCTCTTCCTGCGCCGCAGCACGATTGCCGAGGCGACGATCCAGGGCTTCGCCGGCGCCTACGGCAATATCGGCTATATGGGACCGGGTCTCGCGCTGCTTGCATTCGGCGAGAAAGCCGCTGTTCCCGTAGCGCTGATCTTCTGCTTCGAAAATGCGGCGCATTTTACGGTTGCGCCCGCTATGATGGCGATCGGCGGTGGCGGCAAGCGGAAGCTTTCGGCCCTTTTGCTCGGCATTGCCCGCCGTATCGCGCTTCACCCCTTCATCCTGTCGACATTTGCGGGTGTCGCCGCGGCCTTCCTGGCGCTTGAGCCGCCGGCACCGGTGCAGCGCCTGATCGACTACCTGGCGCAGGCGGCTGCTCCCTGCGCGCTCTTTGCCATGGGTGTCACACTGGCGCTGAGGCCGCTCAAGCGAATACCAGCCGAGATCGGCTATATCGTTCCGGCGAAGCTCATCCTGCATCCGGTGCTGATGTATCTGGCGCTGAGCCTCGGCGGCACTTACGATCTGATCTGGATGCAGACGGCCGTGCTGCTTGCCGCACTGCCGACGGCAACGAATGTCTTCGTCATCGGCCACCAATACGGGGTCTGGCAGGAACGCGCATCCGCAACGATTCTGATCACGACGCTGCTTTCCGTGGCAACGGTCACGGGTCTTCTCTACCTCGTGCGGTCAGGCGCGCTTCCGGCTGATCTGTTCCCGTAGGCTCTCCTTGATCGACTGCAGAGCACTGCCCGGATGAATGCCTTCGCGCATCAGCAGGCCGCGCAGGGGACCTGCGGAAGAAAGGAGTTGCAGCCCGACGGCCCGCAAGGCCTGGACGGGCAGGAAACTGGAGAGCAGCGACCGATTGAGCAGGTCCACACTCGCCGTGCGGCTGACAATATCGATGCGCCGTCGGCCGTCGAATCGGTCGCCTGTGTCCGCCGGCAGGCGCCTGCCGGCGGGCGGACCGACGAGTTCGACGACGGTCATGACGTCGCGAAGACTGAGGTTGAGCCCCTGGGCACCGATCGGCGGGAAGGCGTGCGCGGCCTCGCCGACCAGCATCACGCGGCCCTTGCCGAAGCGGCGGGCCGTATGGCCCGAGAGCGGAAAGGATTGCGGAATGCCTTCGGCGACCACCTTGCCGAGAATCGATTGCATTCGGTCCTCGATGGTGCGCGACAAGACCTCGGGCGCGAGCCTGAGCGTCTCTTCCGCATCGCGCGGCTTCTGCACCCAGACGAGACTGGAACGGTTGCCGGGAAGGGGAACCTGCGTGAATGGTCCGCTCTCCGTATGAAATTCCGTCGACACCTCCTGGTGCGGCAGCTCATGGGCGAAGTTCAAGACGACCGCCGTCTGCGGATAGTACCAGGTGAAGGTCTCTATCTCCGCCGCTTCCCTGACGGCCGAGCGCCGACCGTCGGCGCCGACGACCAGATCTGCGCTGATTACTCGCCCATCACCAAGGCCGACACGCGCTTCGAGCTCGCCGAAATCGAAGGTCGTCGCCGCCACCGGAATCCGGTCGAGCGTCGGCAGGCTCGCCTCGTGTTTTTCCAGAATTTCAAGGAAGGGCGCGTTCGGAATGTTATAGCCGAAGGCTTCGAGACCGACTTCCGGGGCGCGAAAGTTGACGGGCGGGGCCCGCAAGAGGCGCTTGGTTCCGTCAATGATGTGAATGGCGACGAGCGGCGCCGTCAGTGGCGCGACCTCGTCCCACAGGCCGAGTTTCTTGAGATAGTCGATCGACTGGTCCATAAGCGCGGTGGTGCGGCCGTCGGCGATGGCCGGTCTCGGCCCCACGAGAGCGACGCGATGGCCCTCCCGGGCCAATGCGATCGCCGCCAGCGAGCCCGCAAGTCCCGCACCGATGATGACGATGTCGTAATGATCCATGGCCGACAGGACCTCCCGGCGGCGGCCCGCCTTTTCTCTTGATCTCTTGTTGTTGTTCTACCCGCTTAGCCTATTGAAATAAATGGGCTCAAATCAGCGCGGAGGCGGTTGCCGCATGTCCACAGAACAATACCGCCCAATGGGCCAAATGGTCGGATTTTGCTGGCGATGCTCCGCAAACGGTGCATATTACCGCCAAAGTGGCGCCGATTGCTTGCAGCAGCGGTGACCGGTGGCACAGGGACCGGACAAAGGGGACGGGCGGCGCTCGCACATGAAGTTCTTCAACTACAGACGCGTTCCTTACGCCGAAATCCGCGCCTTTTCCGTGCATATCCTCACTGCATCCGGCTCGTTCCTGGCGTTCCTCGGCGTCGTCGCGGCGGCCGAGCACCGTTTCATCGATATGTTCTGGTGGCTCGGCTTGGCGCTGCTCGTCGATGGCATCGATGGTCCGATTGCGCGCAAGGTGCAGGTCAAAGAGGTGTTGCCAAACTGGTCGGGCGACACGCTCGACAACGTCATCGACTACGTCACCTATGTGCTCCTGCCGGCCTTCGCGCTCTACCAAAGCGGCATGATCGGCGAACCCTGGTCATTCGTCGCAGCCGGAGCGATCGTCGTCTCGAGCGCTATCTACTATGCCGATATGGGCATGAAGACGGACGAGTATTTCTTCTCCGGATTTCCGGTCGTCTGGAATATGATCGTCTTCACCCTTTTTGTCATCCAGGCGAGCGAAGTGACGGCGTCGATTGTCGTTGTCCTGTCGGTGGTGCTGACGTTCCTGCCGATCAATTTCCTGCATCCGGTGCGCGTGAAAAGGCTGAGGCCGCTCAATCTCGGCGTCTTCCTCGCCTGGTCCGTACTTGGCATGTACGCCTTGCTCTTGCATTTCGAGACGCCGCCCTGGGTGGTCGTTGGCGTCGTTGCGACCGGTCTCTATCTCTACGTCATCGGTTTCATCCTGCAGCTTTTTCCCAATCTTGGACGCGTCTAGAGCGGGATGACAAAGGCCGCGCGGCTTTCCGGCCGCGTCCCGTTCCAATGGTTAGAGGAGTTTGGTCATGGCACAGGCGATCGTCGTTCGCGAACTCGGCGGCCCGGAAGTTCTGAAGATGGAAGGTGTGACCTTGGCGCCGCCCGGACCGGGTGAGGTCCAGATCCGGCAGGTGGCGATCGGCCTCAATTTCATCGACGTCTACTTCCGCACCGGCCTCTACAAATCGGCAACCGGTCTGCCCTTTGTTCCGGGCAAGGAAGGGGCGGGCGTCGTGACGGCGGTCGGCGATGGCGTCAGCCTCTTTTCGGTCGGCGACCGGGTGGCCTATGCCTCCGCCGACGGCGCCTATGCCAGCGAGCGAAATGTGGACGCGTCCCAGCTTGTGAAAGTGCCGGATGGGATCAGTCTGGAGACGGCCGCCGCGATGATGCTCAAAGGCATGACCGCACAATATCTCTTGAACCAGACGTTCAAAGTCGGTCCGGAGACGACCTTGCTCTTCCACGCGGCTGCCGGCGGCGTCGGCCTCATCGCCGGGCAATGGGCAAAGGTGCTTGGCGCCACGGTGATCGGCACGGCCGGATCGCAGGAGAAGATCGATCTGGCGCTCGCCCATGGCTACGACCATGTCATAAACTACCGCACCGACAACTTCGTCACGCGCGTCAAGGAACTGACGGGAGGGCGCGGCGTAGACGTTGTTTACGACTCGGTCGGCCGCGACACCTATCCGGGCTCGCTCGACTGCCTCAAACCGCGCGGTCTCTGGGTCAGTTTCGGCAACTCGTCGGGAGCGGTCGAGGCATTCAGTATCGGTATCCTGGCTCAGAAGGGGGCGCTTTATGCGACCCGCCCGACGCTCTTCACCTATATCGCGACCCGACCGGCATTGGAGGCGTGCGCAAATTCCCTGTTTGATGTTGTGCAAAGCAACAAAGTGCGTATCAATATCAATCAGACTTATCCGCTCGCCGAAGCCGGCCGGGCGCATACAGATCTCGAAACAAGAAAAACGAGTGGAACGACATTGCTGATTCCCTGACTGAAGCATTGAAGGCCGGCGGAATCAAAGAGGGGAAAGAGGGCAGCGTGCCTGTTAAGGGACAAACTGCGAGCGGTCCGCTGCTGGCCGTGAGCAACCTGACGAAATTGTTCGGCTCGTTTACAGCCTGCAATGCGATCAATCTGCAGATAGAGCCCGGAGAGATCCACGCGCTGCTTGGCGAAAACGGAGCTGGAAAGTCCACTCTGGTGAAGATGCTGTTTGGCGTGCTTGCGCCGACGGCCGGCGAGATCGCCTGGAACGGCGAGATCGTCCGCATCACCAGTCCGAGTGACGCGCGCAAGCTCGGCATCGGCATGGTTTTCCAGCATTTTTCTCTATTCGAGGCGCTGACCGTTGCCGAGAATATCGCGCTCTCCATGGACCGGAACGTCTCGCTCGCCCGTGTTGCCGAAGAGGCTTCGCATCTGTCGCGCGTCTATGGCTTGCCGCTGGATCCGAAAGCGCATGTCGCCGACCTTTCGGTCGGCGAACGGCAGCGGATCGAGATCGTACGAGCGCTTCTGCAGAACCCACAGCTCATTATCCTTGACGAACCAACTTCGGTGCTGACGCCGCAGGAGGCGGATCGTCTATTCGAAACGCTGTTCAAGTTGAAGTCGGAGGGAAGGTCCGTCCTTTACATCAGCCATCGTCTGGAGGAGGTGCAGCGCCTTTGCGACCGTGCAACGGTGCTCAGGCACGGCAGGGTCACGGGGGCCTGCGATCCGCGCGCGGAGACGCCCGCTTCACTTGCGCGCATGATGGTCGGCAGCGAGGTGGCCGTCGTCACGCCGGAAGGAACGAACACCAGGGGCGATGTGCAACTGGAGGCGCGCCACCTCTCCGTGCCGGCGCGGACGCCCTTCGCGGTCTCCTTGAAGAATATCTGCCTCAAGGTCAGGGCAGGCGAGGTCCTGGCGATCGCGGGTGTCGCCGGCAACGGTCAGAGCGAACTCTTCGACGCGCTTTCCGGAGAATATCCGGTGGCTGACGACAAAGCCATACAGATCCGCCGGAACCCGGTCGGGAGCCGGAACATTAACGCTCGCCGGCTGATGGGAGCGGGATTCGTGCCAGAGGAGCGTCATGGCCATGCAGCGGTCTCGACGCTGTCGTTGTCCGATAATCTCGTGCTCGCGCGCAACCAGTCGGACCGGCGCGCCTTTCTCGGTGGCGGTTTTCTCAAAATCATCCGGCAAGGCGCGGTCAAGGCCGCGACGAAGCGGGTTGCCGAAGCGATGGACGTCCGCAAGAGCGGTGAGGATCCGCCGGCCGGTTCGCTTTCCGGCGGCAACCTGCAGAAGTTCATTGTCGGTCGGGAGCTCGATCGTCAACCGGCCGTGCTTGTCGTCAACCAGCCGACCTGGGGCGTCGATGCCGGGGCGGCAAGCCGCATCCGCCAGGCGTTGGTCGATCTTGCCAAGGCGGGCTCGGCGGTGCTGGTGATCAGCCAGGACCTCGATGAGATATTCGAAGTGGCGACGGAGATCGCGGTGATCAGCGAGGGGCGTCTTTCCGACCCCTATCCGGCGCGCGAACTCTCACGCGAGAAGATCGGCCTCTTGATGGGCGGGATGTACGGCAAGACGGAAGGCGCGGGAGCTGCCCATGCGCATTGAACTCGAAAAGCGCCCCAAAGTCTCGACGCTGTTCTCCGTGCTTTCTCCGTTCATCGCCTTTGCACTGACCATCGTCTTCGGCGGCATCATGTTCGCGTTGCTCGGCAAGAACCCCGTCACGGCGCTCTACAGCTTCTTCGTCGAACCCTTGAGCGAAGTGTGGTCGCTCCATGAATTGGCGATCAAGGCCGCGCCGCTGATTTTGATCGGCGTCGGTCTATCCGTTTGCTTCCGGTCCAATAACTGGAACATCGGTGCGGAAGGGCAATTCATCATGGGAGCGATCGCCGGCTCGATCCTGCCGGTCGTCTTCTATGATTGGCAGTCGCCGGTGGTGCTGCCGCTGATGATGCTTTTCGGTATGATCGGCGGCGCGCTCTTCGCCGCGGTGCCGGCCTTCCTGAAGGCGCATATGAACACCAACGAGATCCTGACGAGCCTGATGCTTGTCTATGTGGCCCAGCTCTTTCTCGACTGGCTCGTGCGCGGTCCGTGGCGCAATCCGCAGGGCATGAACTTTCCAGAAACCCGCACCTTCGGCGCCGACGCAATACTCCCGGAGATGATCGCCTCCGGACGCACCCATTGGGGCTTCGCCTTCGCGATCGTCGCGGCGGTCCTCGTCTGGTTCATGATGCGCTACACCTTGAGGGGCTTTGAGATCACCGTGCTTGGCCAATCCGCACGGGCAGGGCGCTTTGCCGGCTTTTCGTCGCGCAAGATGATCTGGTTCTCGATGCTGTTCTCGGGCGCGCTCGCCGGGCTTGCCGGGATCGCGGAAGTGAGCGGCGCCATCCAGCAATTGCGGCCGGTGATCTCGCCCGGCTACGGCTTCACCGCGATTATCGTCGCTTTCCTTGGCCGCCTCAATCCGCTTGGCATCGTTGCTGCCGGACTCGTGCTGGCGCTCACCTATCTTGGCGGCGAGGCCGCACAGCTTTCGATCGGCGTGTCGGAGAGGGTCACGCGCGTTTTCCAGGGGCTGCTGCTCTTCTTCGTGCTGTCGTGCGACACGCTCATTCACTACCGCATACGGCTGGTGTGGGAGCGGTTCGCGGCGACCAAAACGGAAGAGGCGCACTGATGGGCATCGTCGAAGCAATTCTTCTGAGCGTCATCACGGCGGCAACGCCGCTCGTCCTCGCCGCCGCCGGCGAGCTCGTCGCCGAGCGGTCGGGCGTGCTCAATCTCGGCGTCGAAGGCATGATGATCATGGGCGCGGTCTCAGCCTTCGCGGCCACGCAAATCACCGGTTCGCCCTATATCGGCGTGCTCGCCGGCATTGGCGCAGGGGTGCTGTTCGCGCTGCTGTTCGGTTTCCTTACGCTCACGCTGGTCGCCAATCAGGTGGCGACCGGATTGGCGCTGACGCTGCTCGGCCTCGGCGTGTCGGGGATGCTTGGCGAGGGCTTTCTCGGCATGCAGGGCATCAAGCTGCAGCCGATTACGATCCCGCTCCTGTCGCAAGTCCCGTTCCTCGGGCCGCTCCTGTTCCGGCAGGACGCGATCTTCTATCTGTCGATCGCGGTCGTCGCGGGCATCCACTGGTTCCTGTTCAGGAGCCGTGCGGGACTGAAGCTGCGCGCCGTCGGCGACAGTCACGCATCGGCGCACGCGCTCGGCGTCGACGTCGTTCGCACCCGCTACCTTGCCGTTCTGTTCGGTGGTGCCTGTGCCGGCCTCGCCGGAGCGCAGCTCTCGCTCGTCTATACGCCGCAGTGGGTCGAGAACATGTCGGCCGGACGTGGCTGGATCGCGCTCGCGCTCGTGGTTTTCGCCTCCTGGCGCCCCTGGCGCGTGGTCGCCGGCGGATACCTCTTCGGTGCGGTCTCGATCAGCCAGCTTCACGCGCAAGCCTTCGGGATCGGCATTCCCTCGCAATTCCTTTCTTCGCTTCCCTATCTCGCGACAATCATCGTACTCATTCTCATATCGCATAACCGGCGCATGACGTTGATCAATACGCCGGCATCGCTCGGCAAGCCGTTTGTGCCGGATCGGTGAAAAACAACAACCAGACGGACATTTCTCAAACCGACAGAGGTCAAAAATGAAAAAACTACTCGTCGCCCTCGCAACCACAGCGGCCGTGCTCGGCGTCGTGTCGGCCGCAAGCGCTCAGGAAAAAGCCAAGGTCTGCTTCGTCTATGTCGGCTCGAAGACCGACGGCGGCTGGACCCAAGCCCACGACATCGGCCGCCAGCAAGTCGAAAAGGAACTCGGAGACAAGGTCGAGACGCAGTTTCTCGAAAACGTGCCGGAAGGCCCGGACGCGGAACGTGCGATCGAACGCCTGGCCCGTTCCGGCTGCGGTCTGATTTTCACGACGTCCTTCGGCTTCATGGACGCGACGATCAAGATCGCGCAGAAATTCCCTGACGTAAAATTCGAGCACGCGACCGGCTACAAGACGGCTCCGAACGTCGCGACCTATAACAGCCGCTTCTACGAAGGCCGCTACATCCAGGGGCAGATCGCGGCCAAGATGTCTCAGAAGGGCCTAGCCGGCTACATCGCGTCCTTCCCGATTCCGGAAGTCGTCATGGGCATCAACTCCTTCGTGATCGGCGCCCGATCGGTCAATCCGGATTTCAAGATCAAGGTCGTGTGGGCCAACACCTGGTTCGATCCCGGCAAGGAAGCCGATGCCGCCAAGGCGCTGATCGACCAGGGCGTCGACATCCTGACCCAGCACACCGACACGACCGCGCCGATGCAGGTTGCCGCCGAACGCGGCATCAAGGCCTTCGGCCAGGCCTCCGACATGATCGCCGCTGGCCCGCAGACGCAGTTGACCGCGATCGTCGACACCTGGGGCGCCTATTATGTGAAGCGCACCCAGGCGTTCCTCGACGGGAAATGGGAATCGACGTCGAGCTGGGACGGCCTGAAGGACGGCATTCTGACCATGGCTCCCTACACCAACATGCCAGACGACGTAAAAGCGATGGCCGAGGCAACTGAGGCCAAGATCAAGTCCGGCGAACTGAAGCCGTTCACCGGGCCGCTGAACAAGCAGGACGGCAGCCCGTGGCTCAAGGAAGGCGAGACGGCCGATGACGGCACGCTGCTCGGCATGAACTTCTACGTTGAGGGTGTCGACGACAAGCTGCCGCAATAACCGGTGCGCGTATGATAACGGCCGCGTCGAAGAGACGCGCGATAGCAGACCCCGTGCCTTGGCGCGGGGTTTTTGTTTCTTTGCGAAGCATCTGCTCGGACGTGCAGATGTCGCCGTACGCTCCGGCGCTCTCCTTGCATTGTTTCTGAGTCGACGCCGCTTTAACGCAAATGCTCGCTCAACGAGTGATTGAACGCGTGCTTGCCGTCGCTGATCCGCTGCGACGCTTCGTGAGACTTTCAGGAATCGCTTATTCGATCTAGTGTTGATTGACTCTGACGCGGGTGCAATGAGGACGATGTTTGGCGTTGCAGCCACTGCGCCATATCCGCCGCGACCGACGGGGGCACATTCTTGGGGGAGACGGGGTGAAAAGCCTGTTTGAGACGGTAATATCCGGCACGCCGAAGCGGACAAGCCACGCGCAGGTGGTGGATCAACTCGGAAAGGCGATTGTCTCGGGAGAGTTCCCGGTCGGCAGCATCCTGCCCGGCGACCCTGAACTGGCGCTGCGTTTTCGCGTATCGCGCACCGTCCTGCGCGAAGCGATGAAAACGCTTGCCGCCAAAGGCATGATCGTGCCGCGCGCGCGCATCGGTACCCGCGTCACACCCAGGAAGGAATGGAACCTCTTCGATAGCGACATTCTGACCTGGCACTTCGCCTGCGGAGTCGATGAGGATTTCCTCCATCATCTGAGTGAAGTGCGGCTTGCTTTCGAGACGCACGCCGCGGCGCTGGCGGCGAGGAATGCGTCAGAGGCGGAAATAGCCACCATGATGCGGCTCGCTGTCGCCATGGGCGATGCGAAGCACACGGCCGAGAGCCTTGCCGTGGCCGACCTGAAATTCCATCTCGCCGTTCTGGATGCATCCGGAAATCCCTTCTTGCGCACGGTCGGTAGTCTGATCGAAGCAGCCCTCGTCGGCGTTTTCAGATTAAGCTCGCCGACGGACGACAAGGGCGGCATAGACGAGGTCGCTCGAAACCATATTCGCATCGTTGAGGAAATCGGCAGGAGGAGCGAGACCGGCGCGCGGCAGGCGATGGAACACGTTATCAAATACGGGCGCGAACGCATCCACCGGGCCTTGTCTGGCAACGAGGGCGGAAAGATGTGACCTGCGGCGCCCCTCCAGCCGTCGATCCGGGGAGGGCGTGAATTGCAGGGGGTGATCTTGCCCGGCCTTTCTGCGTAGCCTATCTGGGGAAGGTCTCTCCTGAAAAAGGGTGACTTCCCGCCAACGGTGAACCGGAGATCATGTCCGAGCTTCTTGTCATATTTCTTCTGCTTCTGATCAACGCTTTCTTCGCGCTATCGGAAATGGCAATTGTCTCGGCAAGCAAGCCGTTGCTGCGGCAGATGGTGAAGCAGGGAAACCAGCGCGCAGATGTCGCGCTGAAGCTCGCTGAAGATCCCGGCAAGTTCCTCTCGACGGTCCAGGTCGGCATTACCCTCGTCGGTATTCTGGCGGGCGCCTACGGTGGCGCAACGATCGCCGCGAAGATAGCGCCAATGCTGAACGAGGTGGCCTGGATCAACCCCTACGGCAACACGGTTGCAGTGGCGCTCGTCGTTACCCTCATCACCTTCCTGTCGGTCGTCGTCGGCGAACTCATCCCGAAACAGCTCGCGCTTCGGAATTCGGAGGCGCTGGCGATGTTCGTCGCTGGGCCGATGACGTTGCTTTCGCGTATCGCGGCGCCGGTCGTCTATCTTTTCGAGATGGCTGCCGCCGTTGCTATGCGGCTCTTCGGCATGAAGCCCGATGACGCGGATCATGTTACGGAGGAAGAAGTCAAGGCAATCATGGCCGAAGGGGTCGAGAGCGGTGCGATCGAGAAGAGCGAGCACGAAATGCTGCGTCGCATCATCCGCCTCGGCGATCGCAACGTCAAATCGATCATGACCCACCGGACCGAGGTGAGCTTCATCGATGTCAACGACAGCCAGGACGCAATCGGACGCAAGATTCGGCAGTTCGGCCATTCCCGATATCCTGTCATCGACGGCCCGACCGGTGAAGTGCTGGGTGCCGTTCTGGTGAAGGAGATACTGAACGCGCCCGCGGGCGGGGCATTCAACGTGCGCAACTATGTCCGGGAAATCCTGACCCTGCCGGAGACGGCCTCATGCCTCAAAGCCCTCGAGGCTTTCAAGTCGTCAAGCATCGATATGGCGATGATCGTCGACGAATACGGCAGCACAGAAGGAATCGTCACCACGGCTGATATTCTGGAAGCGATCGTCGGCGTCATTCCTTCGAACTACGACGATGTCGAGCACGCTCTCATTCGTGCGCGCGACGACGGCAGCTATCTGGTCGACGGACGAACGCCGATCGATGAAATCCACCTCCAGATCGGCATCGAAGGCATCGATTCTGATGGCGATTTCGAAACGATAGCTGGATTTCTCGTACAGCAGTTGCGTAAGACGCCGGAGGAGGGCGATGCCGCCGAGGCTCACGGCTACCGCTTCGAGGTGATCGATATGGACGGGCGGCGGATCGACAAGATCCTTGTCAGCCGAAGTAGCGAGAACATGTCCTGAAGCAGGCGCGAGCTCACCAAAAAGCAAAAGGCCGGGCGCTACCCGACCTTTCCTCCTCAAACCGCATAGAGCCTGCTAGTCCATCCGTAGTCAGGCGCCGCGGTCGAGTTATTTTCCTTATTATATGGCGCGCATGACCGCGGTATGACAGACGGGTCGCGATGGGAAACTGCCGCGCGTCGCGCGGTTAAGCGGGATCTCTGAGTTTGAGGACAGTGCAAGTCTCGCCGCTCAAAGCCTCAGGTGCATGCGGCGGTCGCACGATCAGCCCCTCCGATTGCGCGAAGATGCTGACCATCGACGAATCCTGACGCGAGAATGGATGAGCCAGCAGCGATCCGTCCGGCTCGGCGGTAAGGCGGGCGCGTACATAGTCCTGGCGGCGGTCGTTGGCGGGCAAGGGCGCGGCGAGCCGCGCCGTCGTCAGCCGCGAGCGTGGCGGCAGGTGGGCGAGCTTGCGGGTCAACGGCTCGAGGAAAAGCAGCGCGCAGACGAGGCTCGAAACGGGATTGCCGGGCAGGCCGAGCACCGACATGCCTGTAAGCTCTCCCACCATCAGCGGCTTTCCCGGCCGCATCGCGATGCGCCAGAAGTCGAGCGTCATGCCGCAGCTAATGAGCGTCGACTGGACGAGATCATGGTCGCCGACCGAGGCGCCGCCGAGGGTGACGAGCACATCGGCCTTGGCAAATTTGGCTTCGGCAACGGCGGCGGCGATAGCGGCACGGTCATCCGGAACGATGCCGAGATCCAGGATTTCGGCGCCATTCTCGCGCGCGATCGCAGCCACACCGAAGCTGTTCGATGCGATGATCTGGTCAGGCCCGGGGGAACTGCCCGCGGGCAGTAATTCGTCGCCGGTGGCGATGATCGCTATTTTGGGTCGTGCAAAGACCGGCAGGCTTTCGTGGTTCATCCCCGCCGCAAGCGTCAGGCGGCCGGCATCGAGCACTTGGCCGGCGGCGAGCGCGACGTCACCTTCCGCGAAATCCTGCCCCTTCAAGCGGATGTGACGGCCTTTCGCCGGCGCAAACAGCGTACGGATGCGATCGTCCGGCAACTTTTCGGTGTCTTCCTGGATGATGACCGTGTCCGCCCCGACCGGCAACGGCGCTCCGGTAAAGATGCGCACGGTCTCGCCGCGCCCGACCTCACCCCGAAACCCGCGTCCTGCAGCGGACTGCCCGACGACTGTCAGTTCGGCGCCGATCTCGGCGATATCCTCGTAGCGGACGGCATAGCCATCCATGGCGGAATTATCGAAGGCTGGATGCGTGACCCGTGCCGCCACATTCTCCGCAAGCACGCGGCCGAGGCAGTCATGCAACGGGAGACGTTCCGTCCGCTGCGGGGAGCGGGCTTTGGTAATGACCCGGAGAAGGGCCTCTTCGACCGAGAGCAGCGACATCAACGCTTATCTTCCTGGCGCTGATAGTCACCCGAGCGCCCGCCCGATTTGCTCACCAGCCGAATGCCGCCGATCTCCATCTCGCGGTCGGCCGCCTTGGCCATGTCGTAGATCGTCAGGCAGGCTACGCTGACGGCGGTCAGTGCCTCCATCTCGACGCCCGTCCGACCGGTCAGCTTCGCCATGGCCTCGACGCGCAGGCCGGGAAGTGCCTCGTCCGGCACGATCTCCACCGACACCTTGCTCAGCATCAACGGATGGCAGAGCGGAATGAGATTCGACGTCTGTTTCGCGGCCATGATGCCTGCCAGCCGGGCCGTGCCGATGACGTCGCCCTTCTTGGCATTGCCCTCGAGAATGAGCGCCAGCGTTTCGGGCAGCATTCTGACGAAGCCCTCCGCGGCGGCGATCCGCACCGTCTCCGCCTTGTCGCCGACATCGACCATGTTGGCTTCGCCGGCACTGTCGAGATGGGTGAGGGTGGGGGCGCTCATCACTCTGCCGCCAGCACGCTTCCTGCGCCGGTCAAAAGGGCGCGCGTCGCTGCCTCCACGTCGTCCTTCCTCATCAAGCTTTCGCCGACGAGAAACGTGGTGATGCCGCTCTTTTCGAGCCGCCGGCAGTCCTCGTGAGTGAAGATGCCGCTTTCGCCGACGAGCAGCCGGTCGGGCGGAACCATCGCCGCGAGCTGTTCGGAGACCGCAAGATCGACCTCGAATGTCCTGAGATTGCGATTGTTGATCCCGATGAGCCGAGATGTCAGTCGCAGCGCCCGCTCCATTTCGCTGGTATCATGCACTTCGATTAGGACGTCCATGCCGAGCGAGAAGGCAGTGTCTTCCAGCCGGCGTGCATCGTGGTCGCTAAGCGACGCCATGATCAGCAGGATGCAGTCGGCACCCCACGCGCGTGCCTCGAACACTTGATAGGTGTCGAACATGAAATCCTTGCGCAGCGCCGGTAGCGGACAGGCGGCGCGGGCCGCCGTCAGGAATTCCGGGGCCCCCTGGAAGCTCGGCGTGTCGGTGAGCACGGAAAGGCAGGCAGCACCACCTGCAGCATAAGCTCTCGCGAGCGCCGGCGGATCGAAGTCCGGTCGGATCAATCCCTTAGACGGGCTTGCCTTCTTGATCTCGGCGATGAGCCCGAAATCGCCTTTTTCGCGCCGCGCGGCAAGTGCGACACGGAAGCCGCGCGGCGGAGCCTGGTCGGCAATCCGCGCCTTCAGCTCGTCGAGCGGCGCGCGCGATTTCGCGGCGGCGATCTCGTCGCGCTTATAGGCTTCGATCCTGCTCAGGATATCCGTCATATCCTCTCCTCAAGGCGCGTTGGAAACGGTGATCAGCCGCTGCAAAGCGGTCTTGGCGGCGCCGCTTGAAAGCGATTGCCGGGCGAGCGCCATGCCTTCGGCGAGATCCTTGGCGCGCCCCGCTATCATCAACGAAGCGGCAGCATTCGCAAGGGAAATGTCCCGATAAGCGTTCTCGGCACCATCGAGCACCGCCTGCAATGCGGCGGCATTATGTGCCCCGTCGCCGCCTTTCAAGGCATCAAGCGTGACCCGGTCGAGGCCAAAATCGGCCGGGGTCAATTCGAAGCTTGTGATCTTTCCGTCCTTGAGTGCTGCAATCTTGGTCACGCCGGTGGTCGTGATTTCATCGAGTCCTTCGCCATGGACGACCCAGACGTTTTCGGAGCCGAGATCGCGCAGGACTTCCGCAAGCGGATCGACCCATTGCGGCGCGAATACGCCGACGAGCTGCCGCTTCACTCCGGCTGGATTGGCGAGCGGTCCGAGCAGATTGAAGATCGTCCTCGTTCCAAGCTCGACGCGCGTCGGGCCGACATGGCGCATGGCCGCGTGATGCTGCTGGGCGAACATGAAGCCGACGCCCGCCTCGCGAATGCAGCGCGAGATCGCCTCCGGTCCAATCTCGAGATTGACCCCGAGGCATGACAATGCGTCGGCCGTTCCGGATTTCGAGCTCAGAGCCCGGTTGCCGTGTTTCGCGACCGGCACGCCGGCGCCCGCGACGATCAGCGAGGCCAGCGTCGAGATATTGTAGGTGCCGGCGCCATCACCGCCGGTTCCGACGATGTCGATCGCATCCTCAGGGGCCTTGACCGGAAGCATTCGCGCGCGCATCGCGCCGACCGCTCCAACGATTTCGTCTACCGTCTCGCCGCGCACCCGAAGCGCCATGAGGAAGCCGCCGATCTGCGATGGTGTCGCTGCCCCCGACATGATGATCTCGAAGGCGGCTCGCGCGTCTTCCCGGCTCAGTGCCTCGCGTGTGGCGACTTTAGCGACGAACGGCTTCAAATCACTCATGGTTTGCTTTCCTTGCACGTCATCGCGTTGCCAGTGCCTGCTCTGCAAGCGTCTGGTTGACCGATACACCGTAGGCCGCCTGCAGCGTGGAGACCATCTGATCGAGGATGTCGTCGCCGCTCGCGCGCGCAACGGCTTCGATCTGCCGGCTGTCGTCGTCGAGGGCATTTGCCGGTGCGCTGTCGTCGAGGGCCGTCACCTGCATGAGGATCTGGCCTTCGCCGCCGATGCCCGGCGCATTGGCGACGTGGCCATTCGGACCGCCGAAGGCAGCCGCGACAGCGGCTGGGCTGAGCGCCGCGTCTTCCGTCGAGCGGGACAAACCGACCTTCGTCTCGACCGCGAGCCCGAGTTCGGTGGCGATATCGGCAAGCTTGGCACCTTTCTCGATACGCTCCTTGAGCTCCTTCGCCTTCGCGGCCAGCGCCGCACGTTGCTGCTCGGCGGTCCAATCGGCCGCCACTTCGTCGCGAACCTCGTCAAGCGTGCGGTCGCGGGCGGGGATCACTTCGTCGAGATCGAACCAGGCGGAACCGTCGCGCCCGATGTTGACGGAGAGCGTATCGACGCCGACCTCGGCCTTGAAAACCTCCTGCAACAGCGTGCGAGGCTCCGGAAGCCCCTTCACCTCGTCGCCGTTTTGATCCTTGCCGGTGGCATCGATCGCATCGACGGTCACAAGCTTCAGCTTCAGTTGGTCGGCGATCTGCCTCACGGTCGTGCCGGCGGCGCGTTCGTCCTCGATCTTGTCATGAAGGCCGACAAGCTGATCGCGCGCGACGGAAAGGGCGATCTCCTTGCGCAGCTCTTCCTTGACCTCGTCAAAGCTGCGGACGCTCTCCGGCCGAATATTGGTTATGCGCAGGATTACCGGCCCGAAGGCGCCATCGACGACGGGAGTCGTACCGCCATCCGCCGTTACAGCGAAGGCCGCCTCGGCGATCTTGGCGTCCGGCATTTGTTCCTTGGTGAAATCGCCAAGCAGGACGTCGGCCGGGGTTTTGCCCTCAGCCTTGACAAGATCGTCGAACGAGGTGCCGGCAGAAAGCTTGGCCGCCGCGGCATCGGCCGCCTCGCGCGAGGGGAAAGCGAGTTGCTCGACCGTGCGCGATGCGGGCTTGCGGTAGCTTTCCTTGCGCTTCTCATAGTCTGCCCGAAGCTCTTCCTCGGTCACGGTCTCGGTCGCGGCCAGATCTTCCGGCTCGAGCTTGATGTAGCTGAACTTCCGATATTCCGGCGCGCGATAGTTGGCCTTGCGGCTTTCGAACCACGGAGCGAGCACATCATCCGCGGGCGCCTTGACGGCATCGATATTCGCGTTCGAGAGCAGCAGATAGTCGATGGTGCGCGTCTCGTGGCGATATTTTCCGACCGCATCGAGTAGAACCTTTGGAGGCGTATAACCGTCCGCGAGCGCGTCGACGATCTGCGAACGCACAGCCACCTGGCTGCGATTGTTGATGTAGTCCTGTTCGGTCAATCCGGCATTGCGCAGCACGCTGGAGAAGGTCAGCCGGTCGAATTGGCCATTGGCGCCGTGGAAGGCAGGGTCCTCGCCGATAAGCCTGGCGAGCCTGTCTTCCGAGAGGCCGAGGTTCATATCTTCGGCGAGCTGATCCAATGCTGCGCCCGCTACGAGCTGAGCGAAAACCTGGCTCTCCACGCCGAAGGCACGGGCCTGCTGCCTTGTGAGCGGCATTCCAAGCTGTCTTGAGAGCAGGCTCACCTGACGCTCGTAGGCCAGGCGGAAGTCGGTCGGCGACACCTTGACATCGCCGACGGTCACCACCGCATTGGGCGTGTTCGTCACCATCAATGTCTGACCGCCCCACACCATGAATGAGATGATGAGAATGGCCATCAGGCCTTTGACGACCCGTGTGCGGGCGGCGTTTCTCAGGGATTCGAGCATAGGGGCAGAAACCTCGTTGCGATGCGGTGGCGTGACGCCAAATGAATTCGTTCCTTAGAACAAACCAAGCAGGAAATGAAGGGCGGTTCGTTGCAAATTGCGACGCCGGAAACGGCCGGGATCGGGACTGCCGCCGCCCGCGTGAATCGAAGCCCAGCCAGCGCTGCCGAGGCTCGCCTCGATGCCGATTGACGACGACGGACGCGAACAGGCAAACCGATGTCGGATTCCTTAGCCGGCAACTGAAAATGATCTGCAACATTGTTGGCTTCGAACGCGTTTCGGTGTGGCAAATCATCGGAAACCGTGTCTTCGATAATCGTCCTCGAAACGTTGCAAACCAGCGGCCATTGCGGAATTTGACGTCATGCAATCTACAATCGTAATGGTCAATCTCTTCGGTGCCGTCGCGCTGCTGCTGTTCGGCCTTTCGCTCGTGAAGGACGGGGTGACGCGCGCCTTCGGAGCAAGGCTGCGCGCAGGGCTCGCGAAAGGAACGAGCAACTCGCTGCGGGCTTTCCTGACCGGTCTCCTTGCCACGTTGGCACTGCAGAGCTCCACGGCCACCACGCTGATGACAGCGTCCTTCGCCGAAAAGGGTCTTATTCGGTCGCGAATGGCGCAGATCGCACTGCTTGGTGCCAATATCGGCACCGCCATAACGGCCTGGATCGTCGCGCTCGGCATCGGCTGGATGGCACCTTTGCTCATTTTCACCGGCGTGGCGATGCAGAGGGTGAGCCGGTCGAGTGCACGCCAAGGTGGCGGATTCGCCATCGTCGGTATCGGATTGATGCTGCTGTCGCTCGAACTGCTCGGCATGGCGACGGAGCCGATGCGCGAATCCCGAGCGCTGGCGGCGTTTCTCGGAATGCTCGACAATGCCTGGCCGGTTGCGCTGATCATTTCGGCTGGGCTGGCATTCGCCTCCTCGTCGAGCCTCGCCATCGTCATGCTTGTGCTATCGTTGTCGTCGGCAGGGGTTCTGACGCCTGGCTTGACCATTGCACTCGTGCTGGGCGCCAATCTCGGACATGCGATCCCGCCTGTGGTCGCCACGCTCGCCTCGGCGCCCGCCGCCCGCCGCGTGGCCATCGGCAATCTCGTCGTGCGCACCGTCGGCTGTCTCGTTGCTCTTCCGCTTGTCGGCCTCAATGCCGATCTGTTGCAGACGCTGCCGCTACACAGGCAGAACCTCCCGGTCGACGTCCATCTGCTCTTCAATCTGGTCGTCGCGCTCATCGCCTGGCCTTTCGCGGGGGCGCTTACCAACGCGATTCGTCGATTCATCCCGGATCAGGAGACGGGAGAGACCGGGCCGCGCTACCTGGATGAAGCTGTGCTCGACACGCCGGTGATGGCGCTTTCCGGCGCGACACGCGAGGTTCTCAGGGTGGGAGATCTAATCGAGGCGATGCTTATCCGAGCTTCGAACGCGTTCAACAACAACGACCTGAGCGAACTCCGCGATATCGCGCCGCTCGAAAAGCAGGTCGACGTTCTGCAGCAGGAAGTGAAAATATTCCTGTCGCGCCTCGGGCGCCATTCGCTGAATGAAGAGGACGGGCGCCGCTCGATGCTCATCATCGAGTATGCCGTCAATCTCGAGCACATAGGTGACATTATTGAGAAGGGACTCTGCGACCAGATTGGGAAGAAGGTGACGAACGGCCTGAAATTTTCCGACGAGGGCCATCAGGAACTAAAAAGCCTGTTCGACCTGACGATCGATAACCTGCGCATCGCTCAGACGATCTTCGTCTCGCGCAATTCCGATCTCGCCCGCCACCTGATCGAGGTCACGGTGGATGTCCGCCACATGGAGAAGCGCTCGGCGGAGCGGCACCTGGAGCGCCTGCGGGACGGCCTTATCGAGAGCCTGCAGACGAGTTCGCTGCACCTCGACATGTTGCGCGATCTGAAGCGCATCAACGCGCATATCGCTTCCGTTGCCTATCCCATTGTGGAAGAGAGCGGCCTATTGACGGAAAGCCGGCTGCGTCCGCGCGGCTGATCCCCGCCACTGCATGTCTCCTTAGATCGAGCTCGATTTAAGGAGACAGACATGCAGCAATTCAAAGTGCTACAGCCGACTTCGCGCGTCTGATCAGACGCGCGGCGCTGTAGAGGCCTCATCCGGCTTAAACCCGATTAACGCGACGTGATTGTGCGAATTATGTTTCTCGCAATATGTTGCTGGTAGGAAGCCCGACCGGTGAGACGGGCTTATGCCGATATGCGCTCCGGGAGACCGGAGAGAATACCAAGGAGATCTAAAAGTATGGAACGGACTTGCCTGGCGATTATCCTGGCGGCTGGAGAAAGTACGCGCATGAAATCGGCCATGTCAAAGGTGCTGCATCCCGTGGCGGGAAGGCCGATGATCTCCCATGTCGTCGAGGCCCTGGCGAGCGCATCGATCTCGGATGTGGCCTTGGTCGTCGGCCGCGACGCCGAAGCCGTGTCGGCGGCGGCGAGTACCGGGTCGGTCACCGTAACCTCGTTCCTCCAGAAGGAGCGCCTCGGCACCGGACATGCGGTCCTTGCCGCGCGTGAGGCAATCGCAAGGGGTTACGACGATGTTCTCGTTGTTTTCGGCGACACGCCGCTGATCACCGCTGCCCCCCTGAAGGAGGCGCGCGATGGCTTGGCCGCAGGAAACGACGTGGTCGTCATCGGCTTCCAGACCCCAGATCCGACCGGCTACGGGCGTCTGATCGTCGAGGACGGGACGCTCGTCGCGATCCGCGAGCACAAAGATGCCACCGAAGAAGAGCGCCGCATCACTTATTGCAATGGCGGACTGATGGCGATCGATGGCCGCCGGGCGCTCGATCTCCTCGACCGCATCGGCAATGCCAATGCCAAGGGCGAGTATTACCTCACCGACCTCGTCGAAATCGTTCGCTCCCTCGGCGGCCGCGCAATCGCCGTCGAGGCTCCGGAGGAGGAACTGACCGGCTGCAACACGCGTGCCGAGCTCGCCTATATCGAGCGTCTCTGGCAGCAGCGCCGCCGCCACGAAATGATGCTGGCCGGCGTCTCGATGATCGCGCCTGAGACAGTCTTTCTCTCATGGGACACCGAACTTGCGCAGGACGTGCTGGTGGAGCCGCACGTCGTCTTCGGTCCCGGCGTCCGCGTAGAAAGCGGCGCGATCATTCACGCTTTCTCGCATGTTGAGGGCGCACATGTCGGTGCGGGCGCGACCGTAGGCCCCTTCGCACGCCTTCGGCCGGGCGCCGATCTCGGCCCGAAATCGAAGGTCGGCAATTTCTGTGAGGTCAAGAAGGCGGAGATCGGCGCCGGTGCCAAGGTCAATCACCTGACCTATATCGGCGATGCCTTCGTCGGTGCCGGATCGAACATCGGCGCCGGAACGATCACTTGCAACTATGACGGTGTGAACAAGCACCTGACGCGCATCGGTGCGAACGCCTTTGTCGGTTCCAATTCGTCGCTGGTTGCGCCGGTCACGATCGGTGATGGCGCGCTGGTCGCGTCGGGGAGCGTGATCACGGACGACGTGCCGGCGGACGCGGTCGCTTTCGGCCGCGCCCGTCAGGAAATCAAGCCGGGCCGTGCGCCCGTCTTGCGCGAGCGCTACGAGGCGGAAAAGACGGCCAAGAAGAAGGTCAAGGCCGCTGATTAGTCGCGTTAAACATTGAAACTGAAAGTGAAATCGAGACGGATTGCTTCACGCGGCAATTTCGCTACCAAGGCTTGAGAAGGCGATCGGATCGTCGCATCCAGGCTGATGCGGCGTCACCGGCGCAAGACAAAAATGCGGAGAGGGTTATGTGCGGAATTGTGGGCATCGTGGGGACAGAGCCGGTGTCGGAGCGGTTGGTCGATGCGTTGAAGCGTCTGGAATACCGGGGCTATGATTCGGCCGGCGTTGCGACGATCACCGAGGGCGCCTTGCATCGCCGGCGCGCCGAAGGCAAGCTCGTCAATCTCGAAGCGAGGCTGAAGGAAGAGCCGCTGAGCGGCACCATCGGCATCGCCCACACGCGCTGGGCAACCCACGGCGCTCCGACGGAGCGCAATGCCCACCCGCATTTCACCGACGGTGTCGCGGTCGTCCACAACGGCATCATCGAGAATTTCGCGGAAATCAAGGACGAGTTGACGGCGGTCGGCGCCGAGTTTCTGACCGACACGGATACGGAGGTCGTCGCGCATCTCCTGGCAAGATATCGCCGCGAGGGCATGGGGAGGCGCGAAGCCATGCATGCGATGCTGAAGCGGGTCAGGGGCGCCTATGCGCTTGCGGTCCTCTTCGAGGATGACCCGTCGACCATCATGGCGGCGCGCAACGGACCGCCTCTGGCGATCGGCCACGGTAACGGCGAGATGTTCCTGGGCTCCGACGCGATCGCGCTGGCACCCTTCACCAACGAAATCACCTATCTGGTCGATGGCGACTGGGCCGTCATCGGCAAGACCGGCGTGCACATCTTCGACAGCGAGGGCAACGTCGTCACGCGCCCGCGGCAGGTCTCGATGGCTGCCGCCTATCTGGTTGATAAGGGCAATCATCGTCACTTCATGGAGAAGGAGATCTACGAGCAGCCGGAGGTGATCTCCCACGCACTCGGCCATTACATCAACTTCATCGACAACCGGGTCGTGCCGGTTTCCGACGGCATCGATTTTGCCAAGGTTCCGAGCCTCGCCATCTCCGCCTGTGGCACGGCCTATCTGGCCGGTCTGATTGGCAAATACTGGTTCGAGCGTTATGCGCGCCTGCCGGTCGAAATCGACGTCGCCTCAGAGTTCCGCTATCGGGAAATCCCGCTCTCGCCGCAGTCGGCCGCCCTTTTCATATCGCAATCGGGCGAGACGGCCGATACGCTCGCATCGCTCCGGTATTGCAAGGAGCACGGCCTGAAGATCGGCGCCGTCGTCAACGTCCGCGAATCGACCATTGCCAGGGAGTCCGACGCCGTCTTTCCGATCCTTGCCGGCCCCGAGATCGGCGTCGCCTCTACCAAGGCATTCACTTGCCAGCTTGCTGTCCTTGCTGCGCTCGCCATCGGCGCGGGCAAGGCGCGGGGCACGGTCAGCGACGAGGAGGAGCAGGCGCTCGTCAGGAGTCTCGCCGAGATGCCGCGGATCATGGGCCAAGTGCTGAACAGCGTCCAGCCGAAGATCGAGATCCTGTCGCGGGAACTCTCCAAATGCCGCGACGTGCTTTACCTCGGCCGTGGCACCAGCTTTCCGCTGGCGATGGAGGGCGCGCTGAAGCTCAAGGAGATTTCCTATATCCATGCGGAAGGCTATGCGGCCGGTGAGTTGAAGCATGGGCCGATCGCGCTCATCGATGAAAACATGCCGGTCATCGTCATCGCGCCGCACGACCGCTTCTTCGACAAGACCGTCTCCAACATGCAGGAGGTGGCCGCCAGGGGCGGGCGGATCATTCTCATCACCGACGAGAGGGGTGCCGCGGTGTCGAAGCTCGACACGATGCACACCATCGTGCTGCCGGACGTCGACGAGATCATCGCGCCGATGATCTTCTCGTTGCCGGTCCAGCTTCTCGCTTACCATACGGCCGTCTTCATGGGGACTGATGTGGACCAGCCGCGCAATCTCGCCAAATCGGTGACCGTCGAATGATCATTCGACCGGAGACCGACGGTGATCGTGAGACGATCCGGCAGGTCACGGAGGCGGCCTTCGCCGATCAGTCCTACAGCGATCAGACCGAGGCGGGGATCATCGAGCGGCTGCGCGCCGAGGGCGCATTGACGCTGTCGCTCGTCGCGGAGGAAGATCGTGAGGTGATCGGCCACATCGCTTTTTCGCCGGTGACGATAACGCCTCCGACCACTGGCTGGTACGGACTCGGTCCCCTGTCCGTCCGGCCTGATCGGCAAGGGTGTGGCACGGGAAGCGCGCTCGTCCGTCGAGGGCTTGAAATGCTGCGGAATTCCGGCGCCGCCGGTTGCGTCCTGGCGGGAGATCCGGCCTTCTATGGAAGGTTCGGGTTCCGCAATGAGCCTGCTCTTGTTTTTCCAGGTTGTGCGCCGCAATATTTCATGGCTCTACCCTTGTCAGGAACGCTGGTTTCCGGCACGGTCAGCTATCATCCCGCCTTCGGAGCGGTTTGACGGATCGATGGCAACAGCATGACGGACGGTTCCAAAAGCGGCATCATCGCGGCGCGATTGCGCAATTACTTTCTTACTGGCCTCATCATCTGCGCTCCCCTGGCGATCACGGTCTGGCTGGTTCGTTCCTTCATTGAGTGGGCGGACGGCTGGGTGAAGCCGTATTTGCCGAGCTTCTACAATCCGGACACCTATCTGCCTGTCGCCATTCCGGGTTTCGGGCTCCTGATCGCCGTGGTGGTGATCACTCTGGTCGGCTTCCTGACCGCAAACCTTGTGGGGCGCTCGATTATTAATTTCGGCGAGTCGCTGGTCCACAAGACGCCGTTGGTCCGTTCGATCTACAGATCGTTGAAGCAGATCTTCCAGACGGTGCTGCAGGACCAGTCGTCCTCCTTCAAGAAAGCCGGCCTGATCGAATATCCGAGCCCCGGGTTGTGGTCCCTGGTGTTTATCGCCACCGATGTGAAGGGCGAGATTGCGGCGAAATTCGATGAGCGCGGCATGGATATGGTGACCGTGTTTCTTCCGCCGACGCCGATCCCGACCGCGGGATTCCTGCTCTTCGTGCCTCGCGAGAAAATCATACCGCTGCAGATGAGCGCCGAGGACGCGGCGAAACTCTTGATCTCAGGCGGTCTCGTGGCTCCGGATTACCAACCGCTTGCAAACGCGCCGCGGCCGATCACGCAGCAAAAGACCGCCTGACGTCCGGCATTCTAGCCGGCGCGCAGAAAGCGGATCGCCTCGTCCCGGCGGTAGAGATAGAGAAGCGTCCTCAAGGCCTGGCCGCGCTCTGACGTCAGTTCCGGATCACGATCGATGGCATAGGCGGCGTCCTTGCGCGCCATCTCGAGAAGATCGCTATGCGCTTCGAGGCTCGCGATGAGGAAGCCCGGCGTACCGGACTGGCGTGTGCCGAGGAGTTCGCCTTCACCGCGCAGCTTCAGATCCTCCTCGGCGATCAGAAAGCCGTCCTCGGTCTCGCGCAGGATCGACAGGCGTGCGCGGCCGGCTTCGCTGAGCGGGCTTTTGTAGAGTAATATGCAGGTCGATGCCTCGTCGCCACGCCCGACGCGGCCGCGTAGCTGGTGCAACTGCGCAAGGCCGAAGCGCTCCGCATGTTCGATCACCATGATCGTCGCGTCAGGTACGTCGACGCCGACTTCCACGACCGTCGTCGCCACGAGCAGGCGGATCTCGCCGTTCTTGAAGGCGAGCATGACGGCGTCCTTCTCCGGTCCCGCCATGCGGCCGTGCACGAGGCCGACATCATTGCCGAAACGGCGGACGAGGCTTTGATAGCGCTCGTCGGCGGACGTGGCGTCGGTCTCCTCGGATTCCTCGACCAGGGGGCAGATCCAATAGGCCTTCTTGCCCTGCCCAAGTGCTGCATCAAGCCTGTCGATCACCTCGTCGGTACGCTCGGTTGGTATCGTGACGGTCTGGATCGGCTTGCGCCCTGCCGGCTTCTCCGTGAGCTTCGATACGTCCATGTCCCCGAAGGCCGCGAGCACCAGGGTGCGGGGAATCGGCGTTGCCGTCATGACGAGCATATGCGGGGAGATGCCTTTGGCCGTCAGCCGCAGCCTCTGGTGAACGCCAAAGCGGTGCTGTTCGTCGACGACGGCGAGCACGAGCTGTCGATAGTTCACCGCATCCTGAAAAAGCGCATGTGTGCCGATGATCATCTGCGTATCGCCGGAAGCGATGCGTTCGAGGATTGCGTCACGCTCCTTGCCCTTGGTTCTGCCGGTCAGGACGTCGATCGTGATGCCTGCGGGGGCCGTCATCTTCGAAAGCGTGGCATGGTGCTGCCGGGCCAGAATTTCCGTCGGTGCCATCAGCACCGCCTGGCCACCGGATTCGACCGCCGCAAGCATCGCCATCAACGCCACGGCCGTCTTGCCGGAGCCGACGTCACCCTGCAGGAGGCGCAGCATGCGCTCGGATCCGGACATATCGGCAAGGATGTCCCTGACCGCCGCCGACTGGCTCGTCGTCAACGAGAAAGGAAGGGCGGCGATCACCGGGCCGCTCAGCCGGCCAGTCGGATGCACGGGCGTGCCGGCCAGTTTGCGCAAGCGCTGGCGAACAAGGGCGAGCGAGAGCTGGCCCGCGAGAAACTCGTCGTACGCAAGCCGCCTGCGGGCCGGCGCCTGCGGGGCGACATCGGTCTCGTCACGCGGTTCGTGCAGACGGTGAAAACTTTCTTTCGCGCTCTGAAAGCCTTGTTGGTGCAGAAGCGACTCGTCGAGCCATTCCGGCAGATCCGGTACCCGGGCAACGGCCGCCTCGATCGACTTGTGAAGAAGCTTGGACGAGAGCCCGGCCGTCAGCCCGTAAACGGGTTCGACGAGAGGCAGGCTCCCGGCTTCGGCGGCCCGGACCATGTAATCCGGATGGACCATGGAGGCGCGCCCGTTGAACCAGTCCACTTTGCCGCTGACGATGACTGTTTCATCGATCGGCAAAGCTTTTTCCAGCCAGTTCCCCTTGACGTGAAAGAAGGTGAGCGCCAGTTCGCCGGTGTCGTCGTGAAGAAAGACTCGATAGGGCACGTTCGGCCTGCCGCGTGGCGACGGTTGGTGGCGGTCCACGCGCCCGGTGATGGTGACGATCGCTCCTTGTGGCGCGTAGGCGATGCCCGGTTGACGGCGACGGTCGATCAGCGAATGCGGAGCATGGAACAGGAGATCGATGACCCGGCAATCTTCAATCGATTCGCGCCCGAGCAGGCGGGCGTAAAGCTCGCCGGTCTTCGGTCCGATGCCGGGCAAAGTGTCGAGAGGTGAAAACAGCGGATCGAGCAGGGCAGGGCGCATGATAGTGAAATTGCGACGATAAATCCGGCTTTGGCAAGGCTGACAACCCGCTTTTCAGCGTTTATAGAACCCCCGTCATCACGATCCGCCGCACCGGTGGACGGCAGGAAGGAACCCCATGACCGGCATTTCACGTACGAGCGCCGATCTTGATCCGCGTCGGCGCAGGATCCTCTTCCGCGCCTGGCACCGCGGTATTCGCGAGATGGACCTGGTCCTCGGGCAGTTTGCCGAGGCGGAGATCGCGAGCTTGTCCGGCGCGGAGCTCGACGAGCTTGAAACGATCATGCGCGAAGAAGACAACGACCTCGTCCGCTGGATCACCGGAGAAAAGCCGCTGCCGGAGCGTTATGCGACGGAACTTTTCGCCCGCATCGCCGCTTACCGCCCGGATTTCGATCCGGTTCGCCAAGACGCCAGATAAACATGATGATGCTACCCGGCCTCGACCCGAAGAAGGTCCTCGCGGCGACGCGGGAGTTGACGATCGGTCCGGTGCCTTCCGGCGCCGAGGCGTTGGTTCTCGCCGAACTGGCGCGAGCGGGGGCGCCCGTTGCCTATATGCTCTCCGACGGCCAGCGCATTGCCGACCTCGAGCAGGTGCTGGGTTTCGTAGCGCCGGACATTCCCGTCCTCACTTTGCCCGGTTGGGACTGCCTGCCTTACGACCGCGTCTCGCCGAGTGCCGATACCTCGGCGCGCAGGCTTGCGGCCTTGGGCGCACTCATTGCACATCGTGCGAAGCCGCACCCGGCGATCATGCTCGTCACGGTCAATGCCGCGCTACAAAAGATTTCGCCGCGGGACGTGATCGAGAGCCTCGCCTTTTCCGCGCGCCCCGGCAACCAGATCCGGATGGACGATCTCGCCGCGCGGCTGGAGCGAAACGGCTTCGAGCGCGTACCGACGGTGCGCGAGGTCGGCGAATTTGCGGTCCGAGGCGGGATCCTCGACGTCTATGTGCCGGGTAGCAGCGAGCCGTTGCGGCTCGATTTCTTCGGCGATACGCTCGAGACGATCCGTTCCTTCGATCCCGCCAGTCAGCGTACGATCGGGCAGGTCCGCTCTCTCGATCTCAATCCGATGAGCGAGGTTTCGCTGACGCCGGAAACGATCAGCCACTTCCGCAAGCAATATCTTTCACTCTTCGGCGCAGCCACGCGCGACGACGCGCTTTACCAGGCGGTCTCGGAAGGGCGCCGCTATGCCGGCATGGAGCATTGGCTGCCGCTCTTCTATGATCGCCTCGAAACGGTCTTTGACTATCTCGATGGGTTTCGCATCGTGACGGATCACCTCGCGCGTGAAGCAGCCGCGGAACGCTCGAAGCTCATCCTCGACTATTACGACGCACGCCTTGCCTCCGCATCGCCGGGCAAGTCGCAGCTTGCGCAGGGCACGCCCTACAAGCCGGTGCCGCCGGAGATGCTTTATCTGAGCGCGAAGGGCTTCGGCGTGGCGCTCGCCGAGCGCGACGCCATCCGCCTCTCGCCGTTCTCCGAACATGAAGGAGAGGCCCGTCAGGTCGTGACCATAGAGGCGCGTCAGGGCCTGCGATGGGCAAAGGGGGCAGGTGAGGCCGACGACGACGGCGCGCGCGTCAATGTCTTCGACCAGGCGGTGAGGCACATTGCCGAGAAGCGCGCGAAAGGCGCAAAGGTTCTCGTTTCCGGCTGGACGGAAGGATCGCTCGACCGTCTCCTGCAGGTGCTCGCCGAGCATGGCCTTGCCAATATCCGCCCGGTCAAAGCCCTCTCCGATCTGCGCTCGCTGAAGCCGGGTGAGGCGGCGTCAGCGGTCCTCAGCCTCGAAGCGGGATTCGAGGCAGGCGATCTCGTCATCATCGGCGAGCAGGACATTCTCGGCGATCGCCTAGTGCGCCGCTCGAAGCGCCGCAAGCGCGGGGCCGACTTCATTGCTGAGGTGACGGGTCTCGACGAGGGCAGCTACGTGGTCCACGCCGAACACGGCATCGGCCGCTTCGTCGGGCTGCGCACGATCGAGGCCGCCGGCGCGCCGCATGATTGCCTCGAGCTTGTCTATGCCGACGACGCTAAGCTCTTCCTGCCGGTAGAAAACATCGAGCTTCTGTCGCGCTATGGTTCGGAAGGGACGGATGCGATCCTCGACAAGCTCGGCGGTGTCGCCTGGCAGGCGCGCAAGGCGAGGCTCAAGAAGCGGCTGCTCGACATGGCGGGCGGCCTCATCCGCATCGCCGCCGAAAGGCATACCCGACACGCGCCGGTCCTGAACGCCCAGGACGGGGCCTATGACGAATTCGCCGCCCGCTTCCCTTACGACGAGACCGAGGATCAGTTGAACTCGATCGAGGCGGTTCGGGATGATCTCGGCAGCGGCCGGCCCATGGATCGTCTCGTGTGCGGCGATGTCGGCTTCGGCAAGACGGAGGTGGCGCTGCGTGCCGCCTTCATCGCGGCGATGAATGGGGTGCAGGTCGCCGTCGTCGTGCCCACGACTTTGCTTGCGCGGCAGCATTTCAAAACCTTTGCCGAACGATTCCGCGGTCTGCCGATACGCATCCAGCAGGCGTCCCGTCTCGTCGGCTCCAAGGAGCTGGCGCTGACGAAGAAGGAGGTTACTGAGGGCAAGACGGACATCGTCGTCGGCACGCATGCACTTCTCGGTTCGTCGATCAAGTTTGCGAACCTCGGCCTGCTCATCATCGATGAGGAGCAGCATTTCGGCGTCAAGCACAAGGAACGGCTCAAGGAGCTGAAGACCGATGTGCACGTGCTCACGCTATCGGCGACGCCGATACCGCGCACGCTTCAGCTCGCGCTCACCGGCGTTCGCGAATTGTCGCTGATCACGACGCCGCCGGTGGATCGCATGGCGGTGCGCACCTTCATTTCGCCCTTCGACGCGCTGGTGATCCGCGAGACGTTGATGCGCGAGCATTACCGCGGCGGCCAGAGCTTCTACGTCTGCCCGCGTGTGAGCGACCTTCCGGAGATCCACGACTTCTTGAAATCCGACGTGCCGGAATTGAAGGTCGCCGTGGCGCACGGCCAGATGCCGGCGACCGAACTCGAGGACGTCATGAACGCCTTCTATGAGGGGCGCTTTGATGTCCTTCTCTCGACGACGATCGTCGAGTCGGGGCTTGACGTGCCGACTGCGAATACATTGATCGTGCACCGCGCCGACATGTTCGGTCTCGCCCAGCTCTACCAGCTTCGCGGCCGGGTAGGGCGGTCGAAGGTGCGCGCCTTCGCGCTCTTCACGCTTCCCGTCAACAAGACGTTGACGGGGCCGGCGGAACGGCGTCTCAAGGTATTGCAGTCGCTCGACACGCTTGGAGCCGGATTCCAGCTCGCCAGCCACGACCTCGATATCCGCGGCGCCGGCAATCTCCTCGGCGAGGAGCAATCCGGCCATATCAAGGAGGTCGGCTTCGAGCTCTATCAGCAGATGCTCGAGGAGGCGGTCGCCGAACTCAAGGGTGAAGAGGAAATCCACGACACCGGTTGGTCGCCGCAGATATCGGTCGGCACGCCGGTCATGATTCCGGAAGAGTACGTGCCGGATCTCAACCTGAGGCTCGGACTCTATCGTCGCCTCGGCGAGCTGACGGATCTCAAGGAAATCGACGGCTTCGGGGCGGAACTGATCGACCGCTTCGGTCCGCTGCCGACCGAGGTCCAGCATCTGCTGAAGATCGTCTACGTCAAGTCGCTCTGCCGCACTGCGAATGTCGAGAAGCTCGATGCCGGGCCGAAGGGCGTCGTCGTTCAGTTCCGCAACAAGGAGTTTCCGAACCCGGCCGCCCTCGTCGGCCATATCGCCAAGCAGGGAACGCTTGCCAAGATCCGGCCGGACCAGAGCATCTTCTTCCAGCGCGATCTCCCGACGCCCGAGAAGCGTCTCTCGGGTGCCGCGATGGTGATGACGCAGCTCGCGGTGCTCGCAAAACCCGCTTGAAACGAAACGCCGCAGCTCTTTCGCGCGGCGTTTTCCTCTTTGACGATCAGTGCGCCGGGTGGGCAGCCTTCATCTGCGCGATTTCGCGCAACGCATTCGTCAGGGTCTCGACAGATTGCGCGCCCATCACCGCATATTGCTGCTCGATGATGAAACAGGGCACGCCGGTAACGCCCATCTCCCGGGCCATGTCGACCTCCTGCTTCACGGCGTCCTTGTCGGCGTCGGATGCGAGTAGAGCGGCAATGACCGGGCGATCGAGGCCAGCCTGTTCCGCGATGTCAAGCAGAACGGCGTGGTCGCCGACGTTGCGACCTTCCTCGAAATTGGCCTTGAAGAGTCGCCGCACGACATCCGTCTGCGCGAGGTCACCGCTGGTTGCCGCCCAGCGTATCAGCCGATGCGCGTCGAGAGTGTTCGGGCTGATCTTCACGGCTTCGAAATCGAAAGCGATGCCGACTTCCTGCCCGAGTTCTTCGAGCATCCGATGCGCCTGGTCGACGGACGTCTGGCCGCCGAGTTTTGCCGCGAGATGCCGTTTATGGTCGACCCCTTCCGGTGGTAGATCGGGGTTCAGCTGATAGGGGCGCCACTGGATCGCTACATGAATCTCGCCGGCAACGTCGGCAATTGCCTGCTCAAGCCTGTTCTTTCCAAGATAACACCACGGGCAGACCACGTCCGAGACGATATCGATGTTGACGGTTTCCATGGTGCGGCCTTTCCAGTTGCCAAAGCTGCCACATAGGCCGCTCCGCCGCTTCTTTCAATGCGTTACAAAATAGATACCAGCTTACTGGGCGCGCTCGTCCCACCAGGTCGGCAGCTGATAGCCGTAGAGCGGCACCGTCGATGGGCGGCCGATATGTTTCCACCGCGCGATCCATTGCGCGTCCAGGTGGTAAAGCGGCACGAGGTAGGAATTGTTGACAAGCAGCCGGTCGTGGGCGCGAACGGCGGCGGTGAAGTCTTCGGGGCTCCGCGCCTGAAGGATGTTGTTGATCAGCTTGTCGACGTCCTTGTCGGCGACGCCCGCGAAGTTGGAACTACCTTGGCGATCACGCGAAACGGACCCCCAATAGGATATCTGCTCGGCGCCCGGAGACAGCGACGAAGGATAGGACTTGATGATAACGTCGTAGTCGAAGGACTGGCTGCGCAACTGGTATTGCGAATCATCGACGGTGCGCACCCTCGCGACGATGCCGAGCGGTGCGAGAAAGCGCTGATAGGCGAGCGCGATCTTCTCCTGGCCGGCATTCTGGCTCATGATTTCGAACGCGAGCGGGGTGCCCTTCGCGTCGACCATCTTGCCGTCCTTGATGGAATAACCCGCCTCGCGAAGCAGCGTCACCGCTTCCCGCAGGACGTTTCGATCGCGGCCCGAGCCGTCCGTGACCGGCAGGCGATAGGTGCCGTCGAGGATCGCGGGATTGATGCGCTCCCGAACGTCTCCCATCAGACCGAGCTCGCGGTCGTCGGCGGCAGCGCCGAGGAAGGAAAGCGACGAGTTCTGCCAATAGCTCTGGGTGCGCGTATAGGCGCTGTCGAAAAGGTTCTTGTTGACCCATTCGAAATCGAAAACGAGGGCGAGCCCCTGTCTTAGCTTGATGTTGTCGAACATCGGCTTGCGCGTGTTGAAGACGAAGCCGAGCATGCCGGAAGGGGTCCTGGGCTTGAACGTCTCCTTGATCACGTCTCCCGAGCGAACGGCGGGGAAATCATAGGCGCGCGCCCATTTGGTGGCGCTGCCTTCGGGATAGACGTCGATCTCGCCCTTCTTGAAGGCTTCGAAAAGCGTATTCTCCTGAAGGAAATACTCGACGGAGATCTCATCGTAGTTGTCGATACCGATCTTCGAGGGCAGGTCCTTGCCCCAGTAATCAGGATTGCGGCGATAGACGATGCGCTCGCCGGGCTTCACCTCCGTGACCCGGTAGGGGCCCGAGCCGAGCGGCGGCTCGAGCGTCGTCCTGTCAAAGCTATCGACATTGATGGCATGCCTCGGCAGCACCGGCGAGAGCGCCAGCAGCAGCGGAAACTCGCGATCGGCATCCTCGGTGAAGGTGAAGCGCACGCTGCGTTCGCCGACCTTCTCCATCTTTGCCACTTTGGAAAGGCGATTGCTGAAGGGGGCGCGTCCCTTGTCCCGCAGCAATTCGAAAGTGAAGATCACGTCTTCGGCTGTCACCGGCTGACCGTCGGCCCAGCGGGCTTTCGGATTGAGATTGAACTGGATGAAGGTGCGATCGTCGTCCCATTCGACGGTTTCGGCAAGCAGTCCGTACATCGTGAAAGGCTCATCCTGCGAGCGCTGCATCAACGATTCGTAGACCAGGTTGCCAAAGCCCGGATCCCACATGCCGCGCGCGGTGGTGCGCATGCTCTTCAGGATGAAGGGATTGAGGCTGTCGAAAGTGCCGACGACGCCATAGGAAATTTTCCCGCCCTTCTTCACGTTGGGATTGACATAGGGGAAGTGCTTGAAGTCTGCCGGCAGTGCAGGCTCGCCGTGCATCGAGATCGCATGGACCGGAGCGGCCATAGCTTCATTGGCCAACGTGTTGGCTGCCAGGAGCATGACCAAACCGGAAAGAACTGCGCGCAACTTCACCTCCCGCGGGATTGTACGAGGTCGATTCCCGGCACGTTAGCAACGCGGGCGCACATTTCCAACCTTCGGCGGCAGGGATCAGGAAAGGACAAGCTCGAATCCTGTCACGCCGGACTCTGATTGGAAAAGGCCGCTCAAACGCAATTGGTTGCGTAAAATGCAACGAAACACTGGATAATCGGCACGAGCCAATGTAACAGGTGTTTCCGGAATCGGGGCCATTCAAATGCCTCATTTGGCCAACAGGACAACGGGCGGCTGACGATACTCACCTGCGGAACAGTCCGTTCCGTGACCGGATTTCAGGGGAATAAGAATGATCTTCAAGTCGAACTTCACCAAACGCGCGGGATTGGCAGCGCTGGCGCTTTCTGTCGCAGCCGCCGGTGCGCCGAGCATCGCATCCGCGCAGCAGGCGGGAGGCAGGCCGCCGCAGGGTTGGTTCAAGGTCTGCACCAAGCAGGAAGACAACGATGTCTGCATCGTTCAGAACCTGCTGACCGCCAATAACGGCCAGCTCGTCACGGCCGTCGGCCTTATCTCCGTCTCAGGCAAGATTAATCGCAAGGTCATGCAGGTCTCCGTACCCTCCGCGCGCATGATCCCGCCGGGCGTTCAAATGCAGATCGACGGCGGCAAGGGCGTCAAGCTCGACTACGCGATCTGCATGCCCGACAAGTGCGTCGCCGAAGCACCGCTTTCCGATGCGCTGATCGCCAGCCTGAAGAAGGGCAATGAGGTGGTCTTCACCTCGGTCAACTTCCAGCGCGCTCCGAACCCGATCAAGATGACGCTGGAGGGGTTCACCGGCGTTTATGATGGTGAACCGATCGAACAGTCCCAGCTCGAAGAGCGCCAGCGCCTGCTGCAGGAAGAAATGCAGAAAAAGGCAGAGGACGCCCGCAAGAAGCTGGAAGAGGCGCAGAAGGCCGCCAAGGCGCAGTAATCATCACTCGCCTTCCCGAATGAAGCGAACGCCCGGACTATCCGGGCGTTTTTTTATGGCCCGCGAGCTCAGGTTGGCAAGTCCCATCGCGACAGCCACTCGAAAAAGCCCTGCGGCAGATGCGCGGTATGGGATTTCGCGATCTCATAGGCGCCGACGATTGGCGCAATAGAAGGAAAAAGTGCCAGAAGCTGGCCGCTACGCAGTTCCTTTTCCACGAAAGAAGGATTGGCCTGGCCGATACCCAATCCGGAAATGCAGGCGTCGATTGCCGCCTCGTCCGTGTCGAAGACGAGGTTCCCGCCTCGCGGGTCGAAGGCAAATCCGGCGCACTCGCACCAGCGATGCCACGACCAAGCGTCCGCCGTATCCAGAAGCAGAGGCAGATCCAAGAGCTGTGCTGGTTCGCGGCGGTGATCGAAACCGGAAAAAAGATGCGGCGAACAGACCGCAATCGTCCTGTCGATCAAAGAGCCTTGCGGAAAGGCGTGCGCCTGTGTGCCACGCTGATAAGTCACCGCCACGTCCGCTGCCTCGCCGGAACCGAGCGCCAGCGAATGAATGGAGATGTCGACCGTCGGATTTTGCTGAAGATAGGAGCCGAGACGCGGGATCAGCCAGCGCCGTGCCAATGTTATCGGAGCCTGGATGACGAGGCGAGAGCGGTTCGGCTGGATCGAGCGTGCTCCGGTTTCGAGCGTTGAAAGAGCGCTGGTGACATGAACGAGGAAATGCCGGCCGGCCTCGGTCAATTCGATGGCATTATGCCGACGATGAAAGAGCGCGACGCCGAGTGTCTGCTCGAGTGTCTTGACCTGACGGCTCACCGCGCCCGCAGTCAGATGCATTTCGGCGGCAGCCAGTGTCAGGCTTCCAGTCCTCGCCGCGGCGGCGAAGGCGGGTAGTGCGCCGAGCGGCGGAAGACGCGGAACCTTGGTTTGAGTTTTTCTCATGCCGGCGTGAAAACCTTTCGATTGCAATATAAATGCCCATCGACTTTTTAAGCTAAATTTACGTCAAGGAATATACCGGCTCGACAGGGACTTGTTTGGAATAATTCTAAATAAGGTTCGGCTACATCGGCGTTCGAGAGCTATAACTCCTGTCGACGTTCTTCTTCCGGCTGCTCGTTGCAACTCGAAAGGTCCTCCGCCATTCGGGTGAATTTCTATCTGCGGGCCAAGTATTCTCCAAAGAAAAATCCAGGATTTCTTGAACTTATTTAGAAGAATAAACTTGAATATAATTATCATGTATGCAATGCCGGAGCAGGATAACGAAGAGCGGGGGATCCGGGCGGAATGGGTGCAAGAGCATTGTCCGAGGCAGGGGTGACGAGCGGCGTTTCAAGAGTGCGACTTGCGGCTTTCTCATGCTGGATAGCAGAAACGCGGCGTCAGCCCCTCTCAGTCGCCGAGCCGTTGCCTCTTCGACCGGTCATTTCATCTCACAACCAGGAGGGTCCCATGTTTTCCCGGGTCAACATTATAACTTCTCGGTGGAGGGCCCAAGTTTACGCGGCCGGCATCGCGGCTCTGATCATGTCGGCGGCTCCCGTCTTGGCCGATGAAAATAAGACGCTGAGCCTTGTCGACGATCGCGGCGTTGCGGTCGAAGTTCCTGCATCGCCGACGAGGATCGCTTCGATCTCCTATTTCGCGGCGGATGTCGCCCTAGCCCTGGGCGTGAAGCCGATCGCGAGCACATACATGGTCCAAGGCCGCAATCCGGATTTCCTTGCAGACTATCTCGAGGGCGTGAAGGAAATCGGCCAGCGTGCAACACCGAACCTTGAGCTGCTCGCCGAAGCGAAGCCGGATGTAACGGTGGCGATCAGACGCTATACCGAAGGCAATGCCGAGCAGATTGCGAAGATTGCACCTTATCTTGCCTATAATCTGGAGCTCTATGCCGACAGTGACCGCACGATCAATCAACTCGCCGCGATCCTCGGTCAGCCGAAGCGTGGTCAGGAACTCAATGCACGCTTCAAGGCGGCGGTCGAAGAATTTTCTGCCAAGGCGCCGAGGGATCAGCATCCGCGCTTCGTGGTGATGTGGGGCGGCGATACCCCCTGGGTCTTCCGCTCTGAGAACATGACGGCGGCAATCCTCGTGGCACTCGGCGGCGACAATATCGCCGGGCAGAATCCGACGCCCTATCTTCCCGACAACTGGGGTATGGAGATGAGCCTCGAAATGATGCTCGAGAAGGATCCGGAGGTCATCTTCGTCTATGACTACGGCCCGGACCGGCCACATGAAAACAACCCGATATGGCAGCAACTCTCCGCGGTGAAGAACGGTCGCGTTCACTATGTCGGCGATCATTGGGTTGAGGCGCACGGCCCGATCGCCAGAGAGATCGTCCTGCGCGAGGCGGCACATCTGCTCTATCCGGACGCGTTTCCGGCCGTCGACGTCAAGGCGGAAGCGCGCAAGCTCATTCCGGCCTCTGTCGAATAGTGGCGATCTCGGAGAGGCGGCATGAGGACACGTAGCCGGTGCATCGCCGCAATCCTTCTGGCGGTCTCGGCGGCTGCGCTCATCGGCTTTGCGGCGTTGCTTTTCGGCGCCAAGCCGATGAGCCTCGACGCGGCGATGCGGGCCGTGTTCGTGCCCAGTCAGAACACTGACGGTATCATCGTCTGGACGCTCAGGATGCCTCGCAGCATTGCTGCCTTCCTCGCCGGCGCTGCGCTTGCGGTCGCCGGTCTGCTCCTGCAGGTGATCACCCGCAATCCGCTCGCCGCACCGGATTTGACGGGCGTTTCAGCGGGCGCAGTCGTACTAATCGTATTGACCTTCGTCGTCTTTCCAACGGTTTCCTCTGTCTTCTACCCCTTCATTGGAATGAGCGGGGGCCTGCTCGCCGCCGCAATGACGATCTGGGCCGCGCGAGCCGGACGGGCACCGCCGCTTCATCTGGCCCTCAGCGGCATCACGGTGTCCCTGTTCCTCAATGCAACCACCGCCTATATCCTGATAAGAGGGGCACCACAGTCGCCTTCTGTCCTGTTCTGGTTGTCGGGTGGCTTTCAGGGGCGCTCCTGGCCGCAGGTGACATACATGCTGCCGTGGATCGTCCTCGGCATCGGTGCGGCGCTCGCGAGCCATCGCGTCATCGGGCTGCTTGCGCTGGGCGACGAGGCATCGGCCGGCATGGGGCTGAATACGGCGCGATGCAAACTCCTGCTTCTCCTCTGTGCGGCGGCGTTGGTAGCCGGCGTGACGCCGGTGGCAGGACCGGTCGCCTTCATCGGCCTCACCGTGCCACATCTCGTTCGTCTCCTCCGGCCGGCGGAAGCCGTTTCGGCCATATTGCTCAACGCCTCGTTCGGCGGCGCCATTCTGCTTACGGCCGACGCGCTCGCCCGATCCGTCGCCGCGCCGCGCGAAATCCCCGTCAGCATCTTTACGGCGCTGATCGGCGGTCCGATCTTTCTCTATCTGGTGCAGAAGCGCGAACATCTGCCAAGCGGGGAAGGCGCGCGATGACTTTCGGGACGCCGACTTCGGGCCGATTGGGAAGAGGATTGGTCGCGCCGCTGACTCTATCGGCGGCGCTGCTGATCGCTGCGGTTTTTCTCGGCGTCGTCGATCTGCCCGCCGCAGACATTCTCGCGGTCCTTGCCGGACGCGGATCGGACGATGCCGACCTCGTCATCGGGACAATCCGCATTCCCCGTATTCTGACCGGTATTCTCGCCGGCGCTCACTTCGCGGTGGCCGGCCTGCTGCTGCAGGCGATCACACGCAATCCACTTGCCGATCCGACGATTCTCGGCATCTCGCAAGGCGCGACACTGACGGTTACGATCTTCCTGCTGTTCGCGGTCTATGGCTCGGGCGCGGATGCACACACGCTCTACAGCCTGCCGTTGCACTGGTTGCCACTCGTCGCCTGTGCGGGTGGCATGCTGACCGGACTGCTCGTCTATTATCTCGCGATGCGCAATCGCTTGAGCGTGCTGCGGCTGACGCTTTCCGGAATCGCCATCGGCGCGACGTTGCATGCCTTGGCGATGGGGCTGATCGCCGGGTGGGGCAGTTCCCGCTTCGAGATCGTCATGCAATGGCTGTCGGGGAGCCTCTATGCGCGCAGTTGGGAGCATGTGGTTTTTCTGCTCCCCTTTACGTTTGCTGCCGCGGTGGCCTTGCCCCTGTTGCACCGCTCGATAGACATGCTCCGATTTGAAGAAGACGTGGCCCGATCGTTCGGCCTTTCCTACCGCCTGCACTTCAGCCTGGTTCTTCTCACCGCCTGCGGTCTCGCGGCGAGCGCCGTTGGAACAGTTGGTCCGCTGATCTTCGTCGGCCTCGTTGTGCCGCATCTCGCGCATTTTCTCGCCGGGCGGAGTTTCGGCATGGTCATGCCGCTTACGGTGGTCCTCGGCGCCTCTCTCGTGACGGGCGCCGACCTTGCCGGACGTTTGCTTGGCCAGGCGGAGGAAATCCCGATAGGCGTAATCACCGCGCTTACTGGTGCTCCTGTGCTCCTCTTCCTTCTGCGCCGCCGTTCCTGAGGCATGCCCATGATCCTGAAAGCAACAAACGTCAGCATAAGATACGGTGCGCACTGCGCGCTCGACGGCTTCTCGCTTGGCTTTTCCCCCGCGGAGATAGTGGCACTTATCGGTCCGAATGGTTCGGGCAAGAGTACGGCTCTGCATGCGCTTGCCGGGCTGACGCGCCCGGAGGTAGGCGAGGTCGTTCTTGACGGACGGGAGATGAGGCAGTGGAAGAGGAGGAACCTCGCCAAAAGGCTCTCTTTCCTGCCCCAGGCGCCTTACGCACCGGACGACATGAGCGTGGAGCAATTGGTTCGGCAGGGACGCTTCGCTCACCTCGGACCGTTTCAGGGCTTTCGCAGTGAAGATCGCATGGCCGTTCAGTGGGCGCTCGAAAGCACCGGCCTCGAGGAACTTGCCGATCGCGGATTGAAGGAACTGTCCGGCGGCGAACGCCAGCGCGCGTGGATCGCCGCGGCGCTCGCCCAGGAAAGCGGCATATTGATTCTCGACGAACCGACCTCGTTTCTCGATATCGGTCACCAGGTGGAAATACTCGAGCTGATTTCCCGGCTTAGCCGCGAGCGCGGCGTGACCGTGGTCATTGCGATCCACGATCTCAATCACGCCATGGCGATCGCGGACAGGATCGCGCTTCTTTCCGCAGGCAGACTCGTGTTCGAAGGCTCGCCGGCCGCACTCAGCACCACAGGTCTTCTCGAGACGACCTTCAACGTCAAAGGCAAGTTCATTCGATCCGATGCCGCAGACGCACCCTATCTGCAGATACGGGTTCAGCGGTAGACGACAGGTGCGCCGTCCGCTCCAGCAAACACACAACGGGGAGTGAGTGGGAAAGAGTGAGCGGGTTGCCTCTGCATCCCGCTCGCTTGGGAGGTAGTGAATGGTGATGGGTCGGTCCGACCCAAAGTCCTAGCGACCTAGTGCCGATATATGGCCTTAGGCTTGTAGTGCCCGGCGTCGGCCTTTTCGAACAGCTCATCTACCTGCGTGTGGCGGATCGGCCTGTCGCTATCATCGGAAACGAGATTCTGTTCCGAGACATAGGCGACGTATTCGGTTTCATCATTCTCCGCGAACAGGTGATAGAAGGGCTGGTCCTTGGCGGGCCGGATCTCCTGCGGGATCGCGTTCCACCATTCTTCCGTATTGGCATATTCCGGGTCGACGTCGAAGATGACGCCGCGAAACGGGAATATCCGATGGCGAACCACCTGTCCGATCTCAAATTTCGCGTTTCTTTGTTTCATGACGCAACACATCCTTTCAGATGATTATCTGGGTTGTCGCATGTGGAACATCAATAGGTAGGCCAACCCGCCGGCGAACCGTTCGTTCCGGCGTCGAACTAAAAAGGCGGGATTCGAATGAACCCCGCCGCCTCGTTCATTTCGAACGGACCTGGCCAATGGGGTGCCCGGTCCGAGCCGTCATCAGACGGAATAGTACATGTCGAACTCGACCGGGTGCGGGGTCATTTCGAAGCGCATGACCTCCTGCATCTTCAGTTCGATGAAGGAGTCGATCTGGTCGTCATCGAAGACGCCGCCGGCGGTCAGGAACTTGCGATCCTTGTCCAGGCTCTCGAGGGCTTCGCGCAGGCTGCCGCAGACTGTCGGGATCTTCTTCAGCTCCTTCGGCGGCAGATCATAGAGGTCCTTGTCCATGGCTTTGCCGGGATGAAGCTTGTTCTTGATGCCGTCGAGACCGGCCATCAGCATAGCGGCGAAGGCGAGGTAGGGGTTCGCGCTCGGGTCCGGGAAGCGGACTTCGACGCGCTTTGCCTTCGGGTTGCTGCCGAACGGAATGCGGCAGGAGGCCGAGCGGTTGCGGGCGGAGTAGGCAAGCAGAACCGGCGCTTCGTAGCCCGGGACGAGACGCTTATAGGAGTTCGTCGACGGATTGGTGAAGGCGTTCAGCGCCTTGGCATGCTTGATGATGCCGCCGATGAAATAGAGGCAGGTCTCGGAAAGGCCGGCATATTCGTCGCCGGCAAACGTCGGCCTGCCGTCCTTCCAGATTGACAGATGCACGTGCATGCCGGAGCCATTATCGCCGAAGACCGGCTTCGGCATGAAGGTCGCGGTCTTGCCATAGGCATTGGCGACCTGGTGCACCACGTATTTGTAAATCTGCATCTTGTCGGCGTTGCGCACCAGCGCGTCGAACTTGACGCCGAGTTCATGCTGAGCCGCGGCCACTTCGTGGTGATGCTTTTCCACCGTGACGCCCATTTCGGTAAGAACGGTCAGCATCTCGGAGCGCATGTCCTGGCTGCTGTCGACCGGCGGGACCGGGAAGTAGCCGCCCTTGACGCGCGGGCGATGGCCGAGGTTGCCCGTCTCGTAGTCGGTGTCGTCATTGGAGGGCAGTTCGGAGCAGTCGAGCTTGAAGCCGGTGTTGTACGGGTCGGCCTTGTATTTGACGTCGTCGAAGACGAAGAATTCTGCTTCCGGACCGACGAAGATGGTGTCGCCGATGCCTGAGGCCTTGAGATAGGCTTCGGCCTTCTTGGCCGTACCGCGCGGGTCGCGATTATAGGATTCGCCCGAGACGGGATCGAGAATGTCGCAGAAAATGACCATGGTGGACTGAGCGAAGAACGGGTCCATATGCGCCGTTTCCGGATCAGGCATCAGTACCATGTCGGACTCGTTGATAGCCTTCCAACCGGCAATCGAGGAACCGTCGAACATGACGCCGTCGGCGAACATGTCTTCATCGACGACAGCGATATCCATCGTCACGTGCTGCAGCTTGCCCTTCGGATCGGTAAAGCGCAGGTCGACGAACTTGACGTCGTTATCCTTGATTTGCTTCAAAACTTCACTCGCAGTCGTCATTTGTTGCAATTCCCTGTTGAGATGACGAGGATTGGAAAAATTCGGGGCCGGGCGGCCCCAGGATGAGGTGACGGTATCAGACGGTGACGTTATCGGACGACGCGATCAGATGGCGTCGAGGCCCGTTTCGCCGGTGCGGATTCGAATGACTTCTTCCACATTGGATACGAAAATCTTCCCATCACCAATGCGGCCGGTTTGCGCTGCATTGCGGATGGCTTCGATCACAGCCTCCGCATTTTCATCCGCCAGCACCACCTCGACCTTCACCTTCGGCAGGAAGTCGACGACGTACTCGGCGCCCCTGTAGAGCTCGGTGTGTCCCTTCTGCCGCCCGAAGCCCTTCGCTTCCGTGACGGTTATCCCCTGCAGGCCGACCTCTTGAAGAGCTTCCTTCACTTCGTCGAGCTTGAAGGGTTTTATGATCGCTTCGATCTTTTTCATGAGAAAATGTCTCTCCGCTTCTCCCTTTAAAGCAGGTCGCGCCCGCTCGCCCTCCAATATGCATGTAGCGTGCCAATTTTATAGGGGAATGACGCGCTGATTGCGAAATTTCGCGGCACGAAGCGATGGGGTATCCGGGCCCGCCTCGCTCGCGGCCGCATTCTGCCTATTTTTTAACAAGCCTCATCCTCTTAAGTGAATGATCTAGCCGCAATGCGCCACGATTCGTGCTAAGTGCGTGTTATTTGAGCAACATTTACGTGCAAGTGCATAATTGTTGTGCACTTTGCTTATCTGTCGCTCGCCCTTGTCTTGCGGTCCCGACCGCGCTTAGATCGGCTCCATGAGTGACGCTCTCCAAGACATTCTCGTAACCCCGGCCGAGATGGCAGCCATCGACCAGGACGCTGCGCGTTCGGGCATCGATGGATTTTCGCTCATGCGCTCGGCAGGGATGGCCGTCTCGGCTGCCGCCTTGCGGCTCTTTCCGGCGGCGCGTCGTTTTGCCGTGCTTTGCGGGCCCGGCAACAACGGCGGCGATGGCTATGTGGCCGCGGCCGCTCTGGCGCGATGCGGCGCCAATGTCGTCGTCTTCGCGCTCGGCGACCCGGCGATGTTGAAGGGCGATGCGGCGCGCGCCCGTAACGCCTGCACGCTCGAGACAGGTGCTATCGCGGCCTATGAGCCGCAGTCGGGGGATGTCGTCGTTGACGCGCTCTTTGGGGCAGGCCTCTCGCGTGATTTGCCGGATGAGGCCCGCACAATCGTCGAGCGCGTGAATGAAAGCGGCCTGCCGGTCCTTGCGGTCGACCTGCCTTCGGGAATTGACGGGCATAGCGGAGAAGTGAGGGGCGCAAGCTTCATCGCCGCCCACACGGTGACGTTCATGGCAGCCAAACCCGGCCATCTGCTCATGCCGGGTCGCGCCCGTACCGGTACGTTGGAAGTGTTCGAAATCGGTATTCCGGCGCGGCTCGTTACGGCGCGATCCGGTGATTTGCGCGTCAACACGCCCGCGATTTGGAAACATCACGCTGCGTGCCTCGATCCGGGGACTCACAAATACAAGCGGGGCCATCTCGCCGTCCTTTCCGGCGGACAGATGTCGACTGGCGCTACACGCCTTTCGGCGGCGGCGGGCCTTCGTGCCGGTGCGGGCTTGGTAACGCTCGCCTCTCCGGCGGATGCGCTCGGGGTCAACGCCTCGCACTTGACGGCCGTGATGCTCAAGGAGATCAGGAATGCCGCCGATCTCGCCGATTGGCTCAAGGACAAGCGGCTGAATGCCTTCGTGCTCGGGCCCGGTTTCGGCGTTGGTAAGAAGGCGCGGGACTTCACCTTGATGCTGTGCGACCGGGCATTGGTTCTCGACGCCGATGGAATGACTTCGTTCCAGCAAGGAAGGAAGGAACTCTTTGAGGTGATAGCGGCGAGCGGCGGCGAGGTAGTGCTGACGCCGCACGAGGGGGAATTTGCCCGGCTCTTTTCGGAAATCGCCGCGGATGGCGCGCTGTCCAAGATCGAAAAGGCGCAGGCCGCCGCGAAACTGAGCCATGCCGTGATCGTCTACAAGGGACCGGATACGGTGATTGCCGCCCCCTCCGGCCGCGCCGTCGTTAACGCCAATGCGCCGCCCTGGCTTGCGACCGCGGGATCGGGCGACGTGCTTGCCGGCATCATCGGCGCGCATCTGGCGCAGGGAATGCCTGCCTTCGAGGCGGCGGCGGCCGCCGTCTGGCGCCACGGCGAGACGGCCATTCGCGCTGGCCGCACTGCCACGGCCGAGACCCTCGTCGAGAACATACCGCCGCTTGCGTGACCGGCAGCGGCGCGTGCCCCGAAAAGGCGCGCCGCGCTGAGATCATTTCATTGTTTCATCGAAACGGAGCAATGATCTAACTATTTGAAAGGGCGTAATTCCGGATGGAAAACGGTTACACACTTTTCCTGGAATTGCTCTAGCCGCGCGTACCCTTGGCGATCGGCTCCTGATAGGTAAAGCCCATGTCCCAGGGGAAATAGATCCAGGTGTCCTGGCTGACCTCGGTGACGAAGGTGTCGACAAGCGGGCGGCCCTTGGGCTTTGCGTAGACGGCGGCGAAATGTGCCTTGGGCAGCATGGCGCGGACTTCCGCGGCGGTCTTGCCGGTGTCGGTCAAGTCGTCGACGATCAGCACGCCTTCGCCCCCGTCCTTGGCGATCTCCGGCGAGATGCCCTTTAGCACCCTCATCTGACCCTGCGTGTCGTAGTCATGATAGGACGCAATGCAGACGGTTTCGATCATCCGGATATTGAGTTCCCGGGAGATGATGGCAGCCGGCACGAGGCCGCCGCGCGTGATGCAAACCATTGCGCGCCATTCCTGCCCATTGTCCGCCAGCCGCCAGGCGAGCGCACGCGCGTCGCGGTGAAACTGATCCCAGGAGACGGGAAAGGCTTTCTCGGGAAGGGACATATGCGGGGCTCCGGCTTCTCATTCAACGTCGATGCGGAAACGCCGCCGCGGGTCGACGTGTCAGGCGCGGCGCTTCCATGATTTGCACCATGCAATAGCGGCAAGGAAGCCAAGAGTGCAAGGGGTCGCTCGCACTGGGCGCGAGGCCGTCCTCCCGTGGTTTTCTCGACCCGCAGCCGAACTGCGAGCGATACATTCCAGCTACGCCTGGAACGGAAGTGTGGCGTGGGGTCCTAAGTGTTCTGCCGCGACCGGGAGATCGCCTCGATCATCGCCGCCACGTCGGCCTCGGCGGCAGCAAGTACGCCAGCGTCGCGTGCCCGGATGACAATGTCCGTCGAGAAGCTCCTGCCGTCGAATTTCGGATACGACCCGATGCTCGTGTCGGGATGATTCTTCTGGACTTCCGCCAAAGGCGCACCGATGTCGCCCTCGCCATGGGGAGAGCGAACTGTGCGGGAGAGAACGGGCGTGCCGGTCGTAAGGCTTGGCAGCAGGCTGTCGAGCATCGCCTGAAACACTTGCGGCACACCGGCCATGACATAGACGTTGTCGATCGCAAAGCCGGGCGCCGTCGATACGGGATTCGGAATATGCCTGGCGCCGATCGGCATCCGCGCCATCCGCTTGCGGGCATCGGTAAACTCCATGCCACGGCGCGCATACATGGCGCCAAGCAGTTCCATCGCGTTCGGATCATGGATGCACTCGACACCGAAAGCCTTCGAGATAGCGTCGGCGGTGATATCGTCATGCGTCGGACCGATGCCGCCGGAGGTGAAGACGTGGTCGTAGCGGCTACGGAGCGCATTGACCGCTTCCACGATTGCCTGTTCCTCGTCGGCTACGATGCGCACCTCGCGCAGATCAATGCCGACCATGGTCAACATGTCCGCAAGATGGCCGATGTTCTTGTCCTTGGTGCGGCCGGAAAGGAGCTCGTCGCCGATGGCGAGCATGGCGGCGGTGACGATCGTGGCGCTGGTCATTGGTACTCCGGGCGTGGCTCGAACCGCTCTGCACGGTCCGGTGGCGAATGGCTGAACAGGTGTCGGCCGCCCTGTTCCGGCGGCGAACTCACCGCATCGGCGAGGGTGTTCAAAACTGTCCCATCGCCGCCTTTTTGTGGTAACATCGCGCCGTCCGGCATGCAAATGCCACAGGCAAGAAGGAGCAGAAGGGGCTGTTCGGCGACAGCCCGGGTGGGGCAGGACATGTCCCTGAAATCCATGGGAGTGAAGAATGGTGCGGATCACTTATTCGATCGTTCCACACGACGGAGGCTGGGCCTACAAGGCCGCCGACGTGTACTCAGAGCCCTTTCCCAGTCGCGAGATGGCGCTGGCTGCCGCAAAGGCTGCAGCGGCCGAACAGCAGGTCGGCGGCGACGATGAGGAAATCAGCTTCCAGGATGAAAGGGGAGTCTGGCATTTTGAACACGCCGATGGGGGAGATCGACCTGAAGCAACCGTCGAGGATGGCTAAAGAAGTGTGTTGAAGGGCAGTGCCTACGGGCAGGGTTCGCCCTTGCCGTCCACGTACGCGGCGACTAACGCGACGGAGGATTTCCATGCATTACAGCGTTCAGATCTTCACCTGGACCCCTCGGGAAGGTGTGCATCAGGTGGGATCGGTAATCGAAGTCGATGCGCCCAATCCCAAGGCCGCGGCAGTATCCCTGCTCGGGCTGCGGCTTGACGACAAGGGTAAGTCGTCAAAACTCGCAGTTAGGGTCTGGCGAGGCGAAGACGCTAATAAGGCCGACTGCGATTGTTTTTACTATCATTGAGGCGAGCTTTTAGGAGCGGCGGCTGTGCGATTTACCTGATCGGTCTCCGCTCAGGTGCGTGTGCACTGCGGCCAGATGATCTGCATCAATCGGCGGCCCTTGCTAGCGCTCTTCTCTGCGCGTGGGAACGGCTTATCAAAGAGTGACCTGCCCGCAGGAGCAGCCGTTCATCACGCGTACCCGCCTGATATTCCTCGATCAGCATCCTGCCATATCGCTGTGCCTGGGCGCTCTCGCGAGGCCATCGGTACTCGCGGCACAGCCGGTCGAATACGCGCTGAAGCGCGTCGAGGTCTTCCGGAAGCAGAGGCACGGTGCTGGATGCTTGCAGTGGGCGCACGCCGGTATCCCCCAGTATTGAAGCGAGGACATTTTTTTGAGGCGGCTTACCTTGCCAGCAATGCGCGACGATTGAACCCCTGCCGAATCAGGGGTTGCATGAAATTTTAAGATCCTCTCCGTGCGCAGGCACATGGGAACCTTCGGAAATGTCCGGGGTTGAACGACTGAGAACAGGAAAGGATCGCGAATATGAGCAACCCCAAATACGACGATCTTACCGACCAGCCGATGCCATCGCCGACGTGGAAGCCGGAGCCCAGGGAAATGGATATGGATCCCCAACCCCTTCCGGATCAGGCAGCGGAGTCCGGCACCGAGGACGCCGACCAGCCGCCAGCGAGGAGCGGCATGTCCGAGCGCAGAGAGAAGCCGACGGAGGGAGCCCCTGAGGATGACCCGGTTCATCACACCGGTCGTGTTCCGCCAAAGGTGACCGACGATGAGGCCTGACCCTCTCGCTTCATAGCTCCACCCCGAAGCGCTTGGACGAACCGCTCGGCGACGTTAGGACTTTTGGCCGTGCCGCGTCGGACTAAGGTCCTATACATCTAACATGATGACACCCTAGTTTTTTGGGAGCCGCGGTAACACACCCACAAGAACCTAATTGTTTCAGAGCCAATTTAGAGCAGGGCCCGCCCGATGTTGTGGTGGGCTCTGCTTGAGGCTCGAGAGGCGTTTGCTTCACCGGGTCGGAAACGGCCGACACCGGCATCCCCTTCGGCTGAAACGGCAGGCCAGCGCAATTTCGCTTGGCCGGAACGACGCGCAGGGCTTGCCGCGACATTGGAGCCCCTTCTAATTGGCCGGACCCGACGAGGAGGGGTGATTCATGTTCTACGCGATCTTGGCCTATCACGAGGAAGAAGTGGTCGAATCCTGGACCAAGGAGGAGGATGCCGCTCTGATGACTGAGCTGCTCCAAATCAATGACCGTCTTGTCCGGGAGAAGCGTTTGGGGCCGGCCGCGCGGCTTGGCTCGACGCAGGGTGCCGTGACCTTGCGCGGCGATGGTGCAGGCATGGTCATCGACGGTCCGTTTACCGAGACCAAGGAGCAGTTGCTCGGTTTCTACGTTGTGGATTGCCCAACGATCGAGGCAGCAACAGCGATAGCGCGCGACCTGCGGCGCGCCAATCCGAGCGCGGTCTATGAAATCCGGCCGATCGTGCTCTATCTCCCCGGCGCGCCGCTGGAGGCCCTCGGACGAGAAATAGCGAGCTTTCACACACTATATTCGCAAAAATTGCAGCGCCCGTGCGGGGGAAGCACGGGCACCGCCTGCCACAGGTTGGGGGGACCTGCATGCCGCTCGGGGAGAGCGACACATAGTAAATCATGTAATGCTAATATTGTTCCGTGACGGCAGCCCGGACGGACTGCCCGTTCTCCATTCGGGCCGATGCTCGAAACAAAACCAGTTCGGCTCGGCCCCGCCGCTATCGAAGCCGAAGGCGCCCCACTTCTTGCAGCCGGGATGCTCGCAGTAATGGACGTAAAGGCTTGGGTCTTTACGGGGCACTGCGCCTCTTTCGTCGCTCATCATGCGCTCCCTACCGTCGCCGGTCCACGCGGTCACGGGTGAAACCGCGGGTGCACGCACTGAAAACCCTTTAAATGGCCGCCACTTCGTAGGTGGATGTTCTTATTATGTTCGAATTTCACTGAGACTCAATGCAGCATTCTCGGGTCGGGGCGGGCGAGCGTGGCGCCTCTTTCCGGCTGTGCGTTTAAACGCATTTCCATCACATATTCTTCAGTCAGATCCATCAACGCGAGCGCGATTTCCTGCCACGACCAGCCCGCGCGTTCGGCGATACCGGTCAGCGCTTGAAATTCGCAGTCAATCGCACGCTGACATTCAAGCTGGCGCTCAGGATGGTCGTCGTGGACAGTTGGTGCAACGATCTTCGACATCGTTCCTCCTATCTGGAGCTGAAACTCCGGAAAGTACCTGACAGTTCCACGCGAGAGCCGAGGAACAAGGGCTCGCCTGACGCGGCCCCTCCGGAACCGACCGGAGCGATGAGGGCTTTGTCGGACTCAATGGCGCGATAGATTCGTGACGAAGACGCGGGCCGGAAATATCGGGCGGAAGAAGCGGTCTCACCCAACCGGCGCTCGTCGCCTGGCTCGACATGGCTTAGCCGAATGAGGGCAGCATCCTTCAAAGGTTATCAGGGGGAGGGCGCGAAAGATGCCATGGTCCGAGATCAATAGCGGCATCAATGCGGCAAGGAGGCGTTCGCTGGAACGTCTTGGCGACACATTTTGCAAGAGACGAGGGAGGAGCTGCAAAACATTTCCTTGACTGAATCGGCTAAGTAATTGATCAAAACGCCGGGCGGACGTGGCGAAACTGGTAGACGCAAGGGACTTAAAATCCCTCGCCGAAAGGCTTACGGGTTCGATCCCCGTCGTCCGCACCAAGCCTGCGAGCATACCGCTCTACCGGTTCGCGGTCATAGGCGAGAGGGGTTGGCGGAGCGTGCTGTCCGATCGAGTGCCGGTGATTGTCGGCAGCTCTCAAGGTGCGGCGATTTTGAATGGCTGGTCGACGCTTGCGCTCTTGCCGCTGTTTATGTCGTTGAAACGGAAGCGCAGAATATAGTCGCCGGCAGGGGCGCCGGTGACATCGACCGTCAGGGTCGCGTAAATTTCCTGATTGCGCAGGTAGCCCTTGAAGGTGAAATCGCCGAATGCCTTCTGGCCGGCAAGAATCTCTCCCTTCGGATTGAGGATGTCGAAATCGACCGTGAACCGCGTCTCGAGCTTGCCCTTGTCGTTTGCCTCTTTCCAGGTCAGCCCTACAGGCTCGACATAGGACACCAGCGCCTCTCCGGTCTTGAAGACCGGCTCGGGCTTCGGCTCGTACATGGCGTAGCCAGCCGGATCACCGATGACGAAGACAGCCTTGCCGATCGCGAAGGGCAGCGTTTGCGAGAAGTCGCTCATCGCCTGCCGCAGCGTTTCCCGCGCGCCGGCCGCGTCGCCGGAGCTCGCCTGCTTTTCCGCCCTGGCCGCGGCATCCGCCAGCGGTCCGGCCTGTACGGCAAAGTGGGTCGAAGCGAAAGTCGCAGCGGTGAGCGCCAGAAGCAGGAGTCGCTGTTTCGGCATAACGTTTCCCCAATGCCCGAACGCTCAGAGACTTTCGGCATTTGGCATGGGGAGTCAAGATAAGGCTGCGCCGGCAGCGGCCGTTACTGCTTCCAGAAGATTGGGGTCAGAATAACGAGGACAGTCAGCACCTCGAGGCGACCGAGCAGCATCATGAGCGACAGCAGATAGAGCTCGGGATCCGCAAGCGTTGAGAAATTTCCGATGGGGCCGATGATGCTGCCAAGGCCCGGGCCGACATTGGAGAGGCAGGTGATCACGGCTGAGACGGACGTGACGAGATCGTAGCCAAAAGCCGCCATCGCCAAGCTGCCGAAAACCCACAGGAGGATATAGGTAATGAAGAACAGGAAGATGGCGCGTTGCGCATCGGCATCGACGGTGTTGCGGCCATATCGAACCGCATAGATGGCATTAGGATATACGAGCTTGTTGAGGCCTGATCGTATCGCGTTGAAAAGGACGATGAACCGATAGGCCTTGATACCGCCCGCGGTCGAGCCGGAGCATCCGCCCATGAAGGTGGCGATGAACGCCGCCATGACGACGAAGGGCCCCCACAGACTGTAGTCTTCGCTGGTATAACCGGTGGTTGAAAGGATCGAAGTGACATTGAAGAAGGAATATGTCAGCGCGAGGTGAAAATCGACGCCGTTTGCAAGCCGGTGGTAGATCGCGACGGCCAGGGAAAATACGACAAGATAGCCAAGGAAGACGACGATCTGCGGGTCGCGCAACGCGTCAAGCCGGCCGCGCGCGACGAACACGATAAGGATCGAAAACGGGAGGCTGCACAGCGTCATGAAGAACGTGCTCACCCACAAGAGCGGGAGGCTACCGAAATAGGCGAAGGATGCATCGTGGGTCGAGAAACCGCCGGTCGCGACAGTCGTCATCGCGTGGTTGATCGCGTCGAAGCGGTTCATTCCGGTCATGCCGTAGCCGATTGCGCAGAGGAGGGTGATCGTCACGTAGACGGCTAGGAAGGCGCGGCTGAAGGTTGCGAGGCGGGCAAATGGTTTGTCGCTCGTGTCGGAGGATTCCATCTTGAAGAAGGACATTCCTCCGACGCGCAGGTAGGGGATGATGAAAAGACCGAGGACGACGACGCCTATGCCGCCGAGCCAGCAAAGCAGCGAGCGCCAGAGCAGGAGACCTGGCGGCGCATCGTCGAGGCCCACGATCACCGTCGAGCCGGTGGTCGTGACCGCCGATACGGACTCGAAGAACGCCTGGGCGAAATCGAGCTTCATCGAGGAAAGCCAGAGCGGGATCGCGCCGATGACGGAAAAGGCGAGCCACAGCACGTTGACCAGCAGGAAGCCGAATTTCTTCGAGAACGGCGGCGGACCAGAGCGGGTCGCCATGAAGGTTGCAGCCGAAAAGCCGCCGACGATGAAAGCCGTAACCGCAAAGACCTGCCAGTCCGGATGGCCGTAATAGAGATCGATCAGCGCCGGAAGAAACATCGCAGCGGAGAGGTAGAGTCCCAGGATCGCCGCGATATGGACAGCGTGCCGGATCAGATTTGCATTCAAGCGTGATTTCCCGGAAGCGATTATCGATGGGTCGGCCATCGTCCAGACGGGCGCGATACTGCCGCGCATCCTTGATTCGTGTCAAATCAATGGTCTCGGGCGCAACAATGTGCCATAGCCACCGCCATCGGCAAACTCAACGAATGATGTCACGTTATGAAGCAGGATGTTGAAAACGCGGCGGCGGCAATGCGCGAGATCTTTCCGGCAACGCCGCTGCAGCTCAACGAGCACCTGAGCGCCCGCTACGGCGCCACGATCTTTCTGAAACGCGAGGATCTCTCGCCGGTTCGATCCTACAAGATCCGCGGCGCCTTCAATTTCTTCCGGAAGGCGCTGGGCTCCGGGGCGGCAGGCAAGACGTTCGTATGCGCCTCCGCGGGCAATCACGCGCAGGGTTTTGCCTTCGTCTGCCGGCATTTTGGTGTGCCGGGCGTCGTGTTTATGCCGGTGACGACGCCCCAGCAGAAGATCGACAAGACGCGCATTTTCGGCGGCGAATTCATCACGATCCGTCTCGTCGGGGATATCTTCGACCAGTGCTATCAGGCGGCGCGCGACCATGTCGAAGCGATCGGCGGCGTCATGGTGCCGCCCTTCGATCATGCTGATATCATCGAGGGCCAAGCGACGGTTGCGGCGGAGATTGCCGAGCAGTTGGCGGACGGCGTGCTGCCCGATCTCGTGGTGCTGCCCGTCGGCGGCGGCGGGCTAGCGGCCGGCGTCACCGGGTATTTCGATGGCAGCCTTTCGGCCGATCGCTTCATCTTCTGCGAACCGGCGGGTGCTCCAAGTCTGCGGCGGAGCCTTGAAAGCGGCAGCGTCGTCACGCTCGATCAAGTGGATAACTTCGTCGACGGCGCGGCGGTGGCGCGCATTGGCGATCTCAACTTCGCGGCACTCGAGGCATTCTCGCCGGAGCAGGTGATGCTGCTGCCCGAGAACGCGATCTGCCTGACGATCACCGAGATGCTGAACGTCGAAGGCGTCGTTCTGGAGCCGGCCGGCGCGTTGTCTCTCGCGGCGCTTGAGGCGCTTGGTCGCGACAAGCTCGAAGGCAGGACCGTGGTCGCCGTCGTTTCCGGAGGCAATTTCGATTTCGAGCGCCTGCCGGATGTGAAGGAGCGGGCCATGCGCCACGCCGGATTGAAGAAATACTTCATTCTGCGCATGGCGCAGCGCCCCGGCGCCCTTCGCGATTTCCTCAATCTGCTGGGCGAAGAAGACGACATCGCACGCTTCGAATATCTGAAGAAGTCCGCCCGCAATTTCGGTTCCGTCCTCATCGGCATCGAGACCAAGCATGCGGAGAATTTTCCGGACCTGAAGCAGCGTTTCGACGCGGCAGGGCTGCGCTATCAGGACATTACCGACAACGAGATCCTCGCCAACCTCGTCATCTGATCCGGCATCGTTTTCAGCGATGAACTTTGGCTTTGACAGCCTCGGCGGGCACAGCTAACTGTGAAGCATGGCATCGTTCTTCTCGAAACTATTCGGCTTTTCCGGCGGCTCTGAGAAGCAGGTACAGCCTGCGGCGGGAAAGACGGAGACCTATGCGGACTGCCTGATCCGTGCCACGCCGATGCGCGAGGGCGCGCAATACCGGCTCGCGGGCAGCATCGAAAAGGCCATGCCCGACGGCGCGACCAAGGTGCGCAATTTCATTCGGGCCGACCTCTTCACCTCGGAGCAGGACGCCATCGATTCGGCGCTGCGCAAGGGGCGACAGATCATCGACGAGCAGCGCTCGATGCTCTTTTCCGACGACGCGCAGTCCCGCTCGGTCTGACGCGATCGGCGATAATCGTTTGCGTCCGGTAGGTTGACGCCGTTTGTTCATGCGCTCCATTAGCTTTGACAGCTCTCGCGGCCGGCCGGGCGCTATCAGAAATGGCGCCGGGCCGCGGCCTCTCAAAGCTTGATGCGAAACCGCGCGAAGCCATCGGCGCCGTCGCCGGCATCTTCGATAGCCACCGCCTTGACCTGCGACAGGAACTCCCGCGCCTTCGGGCTGCTGTCGAAGAGCACGCTCGTGTCCTTAAGCGGTGCAAATTTCCAGTTCGAATCGGCTGACGGGTTGATCGTCCCCTGGTCGAGAATGTAGCGGACGATCACGTCGCGGTTGGTGTCTGGCGCGACGAAGACCACCTTGTCGGCAGCGATCTCCGGAAAATGGCCGCCACCGCCGGCGCGGTAATTGTTGGTCGCGACGACGAACTTCTGACCAGGATCAATCGCCTTGCCGGCGAATTGCAGGTCGCGAATGCGGTTTGCCTGCGGGTTCACAAGATTGCCGTCCTTGTCGAACTTCGGCGGCTGCGAGAGGTCGATCTGATAGGTGACACCATCGATGACGTCGAAATTGTAGGACGGGAAATCACCGTTGATCAGGCTCGCGTCGATCGATCCCGGAGCGATCCGGTTGAAGATGCCGGCGGACATTTCGAGCCAGTTCAGCACCTGCTCACCGGTGATCACGACCGCCTGCACCGTATTGGGATAGAGGTAGAGATCGGCGACGTTCTTGATGGCGATGTCGCCCGCCGGAACGTCGGTATAGTAATCCGCGCCGCCGCGCCCGCCGGCCTTGAACGGAGCGGCCGCGGAAAGCACCGGCAGATCCTTGTGCTCGGTGTCCTTGAGCATGTCGCGGATATACCAGGTCTGTGCCTGGCTGACGATCTGCACGGACGGGTCGTCGGCGACGAGGGCGAAATAGGAGTAGAGTGGCGCCGAAGTCCTGCCGACGGGCGTGCGAACATAGGCGAGTGTCGCGTCATGATCCTTCTGCGCAGCCGCAAGCACCTCCGGCTTGTCGCCGACTTCGGCGATCACCTTCTTCCCGTCCCGCCGAAAGATCGGCCGTGCCTCGCTGGTGGAGCCGATCACGCGCCATTCGCCGCCATCGCGTTCGAGCATGAGATCGATCAGACCGAGATGGGAGCCCCAGAAACCGCCCATGACGCCGGGCTTTCTGGAAATCAGCCCCTTGGCGTTGTCGACGCCGGCAAAACCGTCGAACTTGGGTCCGGGAAAGTCGAGGTGGCTGTGGCCGGTGACGATCGCGTCGATGCCGTCAATCGCCGCCAGCGGCACCGATGCATTTTCGAGATTCTCGGCATAGGCCTGCTGCCGATGCCGGAGTGGGAGAGGGCGATGACGATATCGGCGCCTTCCTCGCGCATCTGCGGCACCCAGGCTTCAGCGGTCTTGACGATGTCGCGCGCATTGGCCTTGCCCTCGAGATTTTTGGCATCCCAGGTCATGATCTGCGGCGGCACGAAGCCGATCAGGCCGATGCGGATCGGATGCTCCTGGCCGGCGCCATCCCTGACCTTTCGATCGAGGATGACGTAGGGCTTGAGGAAAAGCGCGTCCTGGCGCGGAGTGGCAGCAAGCCCGCCCTTGGTCAGATTGGCGCAGACGATCGGAAAATTCGCGCCGTGGAGGACATTGAACATGAAGTCCAGGCCGTAATTGAATTCGTGATTGCCGAGCGTGCCGCAATCGTAGCCGAGCACGTTCATCGCGGCGATGATCGGATGCATGTCGCCTTCCTTCATGCCGCGTTTGTAGGCGATGTAGTCCCCCATCGGATTGCCTTGAAGGAAATCACCATTGTCGACGAGGATCGTGTTCGTCGCCTCAGCCCGGATCTCATCGATGATCGAGGCGGTGCGAGCGAGACCGAGCGTGTCGTTCGGCTTGTCTGCGTAGTAGTCGTAAGGGAACACGTGGACGTGCAGATCGGTCGTTTCCATGATCCGCAGATGCGCCTGGTCAGCGCTTGCGCGGGCGGAGAAGGGGTGAAGGACCACGAGAGCCGAGGAGGCGGCCAGGCCACCGAGCAAGGCGCGGCGCGAGATAGGATGCGGGACGATCGTCTTTTGCATAATGCTCTCCGTGTTCAAACGCCTTTTTGAGATGCATGGAAACGCTGGAAGCCGCTCTCGTGGGTGGCCGATGCAACTTGACCGGGGGGCACTATGGCCGAATGCCTCCGCGTGGCAAAGCGGTGGATTCTTGCCTGCTCTTTTCGCGCGTCGGGGCTTAGGTAAAGCTTTCTTCAATTTCTAACTTTAAGGGAGGGCTAGATGAAAGTGGAAAGCCTCGCACGCGCATGTCAAATCCTAATCTCCTGCTCTTCTTCGGCGAGGCGCTCGTTTATGTCGCGGTGATGATAGGGCTTCTGCACTTGCGGGCGCGGGTGGGGCTCGGCGTCTTCATTGCAGCCCTCGGCGTCATGCACTTCCTTGAGACCTATCTCGCAGCAGTTTTCTACGTCCAGTTGCCGTTCGGCGTGATTTCTCCGGGCTCGGCCGTACTCTTTTCCGGCAAGCTGATGATGATCCTTCTCCTTTACGTGAAGGAGGATGCCGCGACGGTTCGCCAGCCGATCTACGGCTTGCTCGCCGGCAACTTTCTGACCGTTGCGTTGAGCCTGCTTTTGAGGCGGCATGATACGGTCGCCATCATTCCGAACCGTTTCGCCGACATCGCTTTCATCGACGAAATGGGATGGCTGATGGTTTGGGGCACGACGCTTCTCTACTTCGATTCACTCATCATCATCCTGCTCTACGAGAGGCTGGGGCGGTGGCTGCGCCGATTCGTGACGATCAGGTTCCTGGTCTGCGGCGTGGCCGTGCTGACGTTCGACCAACTGGGCTTCTATGCGGCACTTCGCTTCGTGAACGGTGCGCCCATGGACGTATTCTGGGGCGGATGGATGGCGAAGATGATGGCGGCGCCTTTCTTTGCCGCTGCCATCGGCTTTTACCTCAACGCCTCGCGTCATCCGTTCCTTGCGATTTCCGACCGCTCCTTGGGGGATATCTTCAACGATCTGACTTTCCGCGAACGCTACGAGGATCTGCTGTCCCGTTCCGGTCAGGATACTTTGACTGGCGCGCTTGATCGTGGCCGATTCGAGGGGGAAGGCCAGCAGATGATGCGCGACGCGGTTGCGCAAAATGCTCCCGTCAGCCTGATGATCATCGATGTTGACCATCTCAAGGGCATCAATGACCAGTTCGGTCATCCGGAAGGCGATCGCGTACTGCGCAAACTGGTCGAAACGGTAAGGACGAAGCTTCGGCCCACGGACCGCCTGTTCCGCTATGGCGGCGAGGAATTCGTCGTGCTCTGTCCGGGGCTCTCTTATGGCGATGCGCTCGCGCGCGCCGAAGACATACGACTTGCCGCCTCAGCTCTGGTTTCGACCTCGAACGGCCATCCGGTGACCGCCAGCATCGGGCTTTCATCGACGCTCGCCGACGGCGCGGGGATTCGCGAGTTGCTGTCCACGGCGGACGTTCGCCTCTATGCCGCGAAAAGCGCCGGCCGCAATCGGGTGGTGGGACGCTGATCTTTCTGGTTCAGATCCCGACATTGGGGCGATCGATGACCTCGCGAAGCGAGAAGCTCGAATTGATCTTCACCACATGCGGCAGCGCCGACAGCCAGTCGCGGTGGATGCGCTCGTAGTCCTCCAGATCCTTCGCCGCTACGCGCAGGATGTAATCGTATTCGCCGGACATCAGATAACAGACGAGCACATTGGGACAGAGCTTCACGGCCGCCTCGAATTCGGCGAGCGTCTTGGCGAACTGGCCGGAAAGCGAAATGTGCACGATGACCATGATCTTGTAATCGAGCGCCTTGTGCGCAATGCGGGCATGATAGCCGGCGATCGTCCCGGATTTTTCGAGAATGTCGACGCGCCGGGAACAGGCCGACGGCGAGAGGCCCACCTTTGTCGCAAGATCCGCATTGGAGATCCTGCCGTCCTGCTGGAGAATGCGCAGAATCGAACGATCAATAGCATCGAGGTCGCTCATCCGTGCTTTCCTTCAAAATTCCACCCGTCCGCGCAATAATCTACGAAAGCAATGCACGGAGAGGCACCTCTTTGCAAGGACATTCGCATGGCCATCTGTTTTGCTGGACTCCTTGATCAATGCGGCGGAAAGCCCACAGATAGGAGAGGAACGCGAAGATGCGTGTCGGTTGCCCGAAGGAAATCAAAAACCATGAATACCGTGTCGGCCTGACGCCCGGATCGGTCCGGGAATACGTCGCCCATGGACACGAAGTGATCGTGGAAACGAAGGCCGGGGCGGGGATCGGGGCGGACGACGATGCCTATCGCGCCGCGGGCGCCAGGATCGTTCCGACGGCGAAGGAAGTGTTCGAAAAGTCGGACATGATCGTCAAGGTCAAGGAGCCGCAACCTACCGAATGGGCGCAACTGCGCGAAGGCCAGATCCTCTACACCTATCTTCATCTCGCGCCGGATCCGGATCAGACCAGGGGGCTGCTCAATTCGGGTGCTACGGCCGTTGCCTATGAGACGGTGACGGATGAGCGCGGCGGTCTGCCGCTGCTGGCGCCGATGTCGGAAGTGGCTGGCCGCTTGGCTATCCAGGCCGGTGCCACCTCGCTTCAGAAGGCGAATGGCGGCCGCGGCATCCTGCTCGGCGGCGTGCCGGGCGTGCTTCCCGCCAAGGTCGCGATCATCGGCGGCGGCGTCGTCGGCCTGCACGCGGCCAAGATGGCCGCCGGTCTCGGCGCCGACGTCTCGATCCTCGACCGCTCGATCCCGCGCCTGCGCCAGCTCGACGACATCTTCAACGGCCGCATACATACGCGCTACTCGACGATCGACGCTTTGGAGGAGGAGGTCTTTTCGGCCGATCTGGTAATCGGGGCCGTTCTCATTCCGGGCGCTGCTGCGCCGAAGCTCGTTACGCGCGAGATGCTGTCCGGCATGAAAAAGGGTGCCGTTATCGTCGATGTTGCGATCGACCAGGGCGGCTGCTTCGAGACTTCACACGCGACGACGCACTCCGAGCCGACCTATGAAGTGGATGGCATCGTGCACTATTGCGTGGCGAACATGCCGGGTGCGGTACCGATCACGTCCACCCACGCGCTCAACAACGCCACCCTTTACTACGGCCTGCAGCTCGCCGACCGCGGCCTCAAGGCGATCGCCGAAGACCGGCATCTGCGCGCCGGTCTCAACGTTCACAGGGGACGCGTGACCAACGCAGCCGTCGCTGAAGCGCTCGGCTACGATGCTCACGCGCCGGAGGCAGTACTCAACGTCGCCTGATTTTTCTGGCGACCGACCTGGCGCTTTCGCGCCAGGTCCCTCCTCAATCAGCCTCGATGCGGCACTGGTAGCAGTTATACTTCGCCGAGCGGACATGCACGAAGGCCACCTCCTGCTGCGTCAGCAATTCCCCGGCACGTTGCGCGAGATTCTCCGCAGGTACGATCCCGCCGGTTCCATAGACGATGCGTTCGTCCGCGCCGTATCCACGCAGCAGGTATTCCTTGCTGGATCCGAGAATGGGCGGCAGGGAGCGCCCGTCGTGACCTGGGCATTTTTCGGCATGCAGGAAGATCGGCCCCGTCTCGGCGTAAGCCTGCACTGACGAAAACGGCCGATAGGCGAGGATCAGATAGGGCTCGCCTCTTTCGACATTGCGGAGGCAGTGCCTGCACGGGACGCCGTCGCCGTCCGAGATGTCCCGGTTTGGCAAGTTCCCATAGGCATCGCGGCCGCCTTGCTGCAGCCGCTCCGCCTCACCGTCGGACATCGCAATGTAGCGCAGATTCATCGCACCTCTCCTGATACTTGCTGGATCTTGGTGGAGAGGATGCGCCCTATGGTCTCGCGGCGACACCCGAAACTTGCTGCCGGGTCCGGCGTAGAGAACGACGCCTGCAGCTCCCGCTTACACCCGGAGCCAGCATTATCCGGGGCGCATCAGAGCTTCTTCGCAAACGCGAGCAACTCGTCGTCGCTCAGCGGGTTTACGGTCGCCTCGCGCGTCGCGACGGGTGAAAAGCCGAACTGCTGATAAAGCTGCAGGGCGCGGGGGTGATCGAGGCTGTTCGTCGTGACCTTGACCTTGCTGGGATTTACCGCCCACGCCTCGAACAACGCCTGCAGCAGGAACCACTTGCCGAGCCCGAGGCCAAGGGCATGTTCCATGAGTCCGAAATGGGTGATTTCGATAGCGTCGTCGTCCAATTGCTGCAGTTCGAAGAACCCCGCGGGCGCGCCGTTGACGTAGAGCACCGTGATCGTCGTGCGCTTGTCGTGGAGAATGGCCGCCAATTCCTCGTCGTTCATGCGCAGGCGTTCCGCCCAGTGCCAGCGCTTGCCGACGCGCAGATAGAGGAAGCGATAATAGGCGAGCGGAATATCCGACACGCGCAAGATCGCCGTATGTATGTTGATCGGCATAGGCAGGCTCTGCTTCGGCGGTGACGTCATTTCGAGTTCCGTCACTTGCGCCGTTAACGCCTCAGGCTTCGATCCTTGCATGATTCTCACTCTCTACCGGTTGCGACCGGCGTGTCAGACCGCCCGCCCCATTCGGACCAGGAGCCATCATAGAGCGTATTGTCGCTATGTCCCAAGGATTGAAGCGCAAGAGTGATGATGGCGGCGGTCACACCGGACCCGCAGGTGGTTACGACCGGTTTCGACAAGTCGATGCCCGCATCCGCAAACGTGCGGCGCAACGCATCGAGGCTCTTGAGCTTGCCGTTTTCGGAGAACGCACCGGACGGCAGGCTCTTGGCGCCAGGCATATGGCCCGACCGCATCCCCGCGCGCGGCTCCGCCTCCTCGCCGGCGAAGCGTCTGGCGCTGCGCGCATCGGCAATCTGGGCAAGCCGATTCTCGACGATGTCCCTCATGCGCTCGAATGACGTGATTGCCTCCGGATGGAAGCTCGCGTTGAAAGCCCGGGGGGCCGGCGTGGGTACCTCGGTGGTCGTCGGCCGACCTTCTGCCTTCCATCCATCCATGCCGCCGTCGAGAACGAAGACGTTCCTAGCGCCCATGATCCGGAACATCCACCAGACCCGTGGCGCGGTAAAGATGCCTGGGCCGTCATAGACGACGATCGTGTCGTCCTCGCCAATGCCCATTGCGCCAACTGCTTGAGCGAACGCCTCGGGGGAGGGTAGGGTGTGCGGAAGGCCGCTCGTCTGGTCGGCGATTGCGTCCTGGTCGAAGAAGACCGCCCCAGGAATGTGCGCGGCCTTGTATTCGGCCTTTGGATCGCGGTTCTGTGCCGGCAGGTACCAAGCTGCATCAACGATCTTGATCGACGGATCGCCGAGACGCTGTTCGAGCCAGTCCGCGGAAACGACAAAGCTGCTTTTGTTTTCACCTGTGTCATTCATTGTCGTCACCCCATTGCAGCGTCGCGCGTCCATTCGCCAACGCCGTTGTACCACATTGAATCGCTTCAGAATTCCCTAACTTGAGAGCAACTGGCTAATGATCTAGACGGAGGTCCGATTCTCCGGCGCACCGAACCGTATCCGAAAACGCCGGTTCTCCTTGCCCTTCTTCTCGATCTTGGCGATATGGATCGCGCCCACTTCCTGCGTCTCGGAAACATGCGTTCCGCCACAGGGCTGGCTATCCACGGACGAATTCTCCCCGATGCACACGAGGCTCACGCGGCCAAGACCCATCGGCGGGCGGACATTCTTCGACTTGACGATGCCAGGATTGTCGGCGAGTTCCTCGTCGGTGATCCACTGTACGTAGACCGGATGGTTCTCCTCGACGAGCTTCATCAGTGCCGCCGTGACCTGATCCTTGTCGATCGTTTCGCCCATATCGAAATCGACGCGGCTCTCCTCTTCGCCGACGGACGCGCCCGTAATCGGAAACGGGCAAACGACCGACAGCAGGTGACAGGCCGTGTGCATGCGCATCAGCCGGTATCGGCGCGGCCAGTCGATGTGCAGGACGAGCTTCTCGCCGACGGACGGCGTCGGCTGTCCATCGGCGGGAATATGAACGATGATGTCCTTGGTCGCGCCATGCCGGGTATCGGCAATCAAGATGCGGCTGCCGTCTTCCCGCTCGAGGAACCCCGTATCACCCGGCTGCCCGCCCGATGCGGCGTAGAAACAGGTCTGGTCGAACTCGATCCCCCCGTCGTCGAGGATTGCCGTCACCCTTGCTTCGCAGGTCGAAAGATAGAAATCGTCGCGGAAGAGGGCGGTCACGGTCCTGGTCATGGCAAGGTTCTATCCGACTGGTTCGTAAGGCACGGTGATGGTCGAAGTCGTCTTCAGCCAGGAGGGAAGCGGCAGTCCTTTCGAGCTCAGGAAATCCGGGTTGAAGAGTTTCGACTGATAGCGGTTACCATAGTCGCAGAGGATCGTCACGATCGTATGTCCGGGCCCGAGGTCCCGGGCGAGTCGGACGGCGCCGGCAATGTTGATGCCGGTCGAGCCGCCGACGCAGATGCCTTCTTTTTCAATGAGATCGAAGACGTAGGGCACGGCTTCGGAATCGGGAATCTGATAGGCGAAATCGGGCGTGAAGCCTTCGAGATTGGCGGTGATTCGGCCCTGTCCGATGCCCTCCGTGATCGAGCTGCCGCTCGCCTTGAGTTCGCCATGGGCATAGTAGTTGTAAAGTGCTGCCCCTTCCGGATCGGCAATACCGATCTTGATCGCCGGGTTCCTCGCACGCAATCCCTGCGCCACGCCGGCAAGCGTACCGCCAGAGCCGACGGCGCAGATGAAGCCGTGAACCTGGCCGTCGGTATCGCGCCAGATTTCCGGCGCTGTCGATTCCACGTGCGCGTCACGGTTGGCGACGTTGTCGAATTGATTTGCCCAGATGGCACCGTTCGGCTCGGTCTTGGCGAGCTCGGCCGCCAGTCGGCCGGAAATCTTCACGTAGTTGTTCGGGTTCTTGTAGGGGACGGCCGGCACTTCGACCAGCTCCGCACCGAGCAGGCGCAGGGCATCCTTCTTCTCCTGGCTCTGCGTCTCGGGGATCACGATGACCGTGCGGTATCCGAGCGCGCTGCCGACGACGGCAAGGCCGATTCCGGTGTTGCCGGCCGTTCCTTCGACGATCACGCCGCCCGGCCGCAACTGTCCGGCTTTCTCCGCCTCGCGGATGATCCAAAGTGCGGCCCGGTCCTTCACCGACTGCCCGGGATTGAGAAACTCCGCTTTGCCGAGGATGGTGCAGCCGGTGGCTTCGGAAACGGCCTTGAGCCGGATCAGCGGTGTATTGCCGATGGCTTCGAGCACGGACGGAAGAACACGCATGTTAGTAAACCTCACGCTGGACGGAAAAAACGCCGGGCTTCAGCCAAGCATTAACCTCGACGAACGGCAAGCCGATAAACATTTGGATTAAGAGCAGGATCGCCGAAATATTGGCGTCTTTTCGGCTCACTCTATGAAACAGGCAAGAAATAGCGTTTCGCAGCTTTCCTGTCCCGGGCAAAAATCGTCTCCGCTGTCAAATCGACGGGCGGAAGTGGAGAGTGCGGGCCAGGTGCTTGCCGTCGGAGAGGTTGGACCGGCCGATACTGCGCCGGCCCTGATGGAGAAGACCCCGTCGACGCGCGAGGATGAAATGACGACCGTATTTACCGCCCGCCCCGAACATGGACTGGTATGGATCACCGGGGCAAGCTCCGGCATCGGACGAGCCGTTGCGCTCCGGCTTGTGGAAGAAGGATATTCGGTGGTCGTTACGGCGCGCAGCCATGACAAGCTGGTCGCGCTGCAGCATGAGGTAACTGGCCCCGGCAAGATTGTCGTCCTCGACGGCGATGTTACCGATCCCCGTGACATGGATCGGCTGGTAGCGGCGATCGAATACGAGCACGGGCAGGTGGCGCTCGCCATTCTCAATGCCGGGGTTGTCATCCCGGTCCGCGGTGACGACCTGCACCGTGAGGACTTCGACAAGACTCTTGCCGTCAACCTTCACGGCGTCGTCAATTGCCTCATACCCGTCGTCGAGCACATGAAGGCTAAGGGACAGGGGCAGATCGCCATCATGTCTTCGGCGGCCGGCTATGGCGGCGTGCCGATGAACGCGGCCTATGGCGCAAGCAAGGCGGCTCTGATCAACATGGCGGAAAGCCTCAAGTTCGACCTCGATCGCATCGGAATCCGCCTGCAGCTGATCTGTCCCGGCTTTGTCGACACCGAACGAGCGGCAAAGAGCGGCATTTCACGGCCTGCTTTGGTAAGCGTCGAAGAAGCGGCGGAGCAAATAAGCCTTGGGTTGAAGTCTTCGCGCTTCGAGATCACTTTTCCGAAGCGCTTTACCTATGTCGTCAAACTGCTGCAGCTCCTGCCCTACAGCGCCTATTTCGCCCTGCTCAACTGGCTGGTGCCTTGGCGGGACGTGGTCGCCGCCGCACCGAAGAACAAGCAGTCCGGTTCCGATGGGCAGTCGCGTCAGGCGGTATGAAGCACGAGTACTGCGCCGAAGATCAGAGACAGACCGACCCAACCGATCGGTTTCAGCCGATGCCCGAAAAAGAAGCGGCCGCAGACGGCCGTCCCGAAAATGCCCGTCGCTCCGAGAACGGCATAGGCAATGGCAAGGTCCATGCCCTTGACCGCTTCCGCGAGCAGCGCGAAGGCGGCAAGCACCAGAAGAATCGAAAGCGCGCCCCAGCCGCGGCGGGCAAAGCCATTCGACTTCGTCGAGGCAAGGTTCGCCGCGACGTCGAGAATGCCGGCCATCACGGCGAGGGCGAAGGAGAGGCCCGGCGCGCTCAAGAGGCTGCTCCTTCAGCCGCTTCCTCTTTGTCGCTATCGCCCGCATTGACGAGCAGGATGCCCGCGACAGCCATCGTCAGACCGAGCATTTCGCGTCCGCTGAGCACATGGCCGAAAACGAATACCGAGACGAGCGTGATGAGGGCGACGCCGGACCCTTCCCAGATCGCATAGGCGACGCCGACCGGGATCGTCTTCACCGCTCTTGCCAGAAAGATGTAGGAGAGGGCGATCGAGGCATAAATGACCGCGTGCCCGAAGTAGGAGCCGGATGCGGAGGCCGCCTTCATGACCGTAAGGCCGACGACCTCGGTTACGACGGCGAGCATCAGGAAAAGCCAGGCAAGAGGCATGAGGAAACCTTGGCAAACGAAAAGAGCCATTCGGGCCTTCGCCGCGAATGGCTCTTTGGAAACTGGCTCCCCGGGCCGGATTCGAACCGGCGACCTATCGATTAACAGTCGAGTGCTCTACCGCTGAGCTACCAGGGATCATCTGCGCCGCAGAAGTGAGGCTGCTAATACAAATGCTTTTTCGATTTGCCAAGCGGTTTTTCAAAAAAAATCGCCGGCGGCAGTTGTCAGCCTGTGGAGGAGGCACCAACTCAGGAGGGACACGAAAGAGGACTGATGGCAAAAGCAGAGAAAAAAAGGCATTTCGGCATCGATCCGCAGACGCATGAGATCGTGCTCGGCAAGTGGCGGATCAAATTGCCCGACTCGCCCGCCTTGCGCATGCTGGTCGGCTCGCTCCTCATCGTCGGCGGCGTGCTCGGCTTCCTGCCGGTGCTGGGCTTCTGGATGATCCCCATGGGTCTGCTCGTGCTGTCGCACGATATTCCGATCGTGCGCCGCTGGCGGCGTAAACTCGCCGTTTGGTGGGCGCGCCGGCGAGGCACGCAGAATTCGTCCGGCGGATCCTGACGAGATGGGCAAGGCGAGAGGTGGGGCGGGTCGAATAGTGCCCAATTGAGCAGTCGGCCAGCTTCTTGAACGACGTCCTCTGCAAATTCGGTCTTGCGTCGCGCGATTTCGTATCTACAGCGAGCGGCACTCACTACAGCGCCGCGCGTCCGATCGGACGCGCAAAGGTCCCTGTGGCACTTCGAGTTGCTCCATGGTTTTAATCTTAAATCGATTTCGATTTAAGGAACCATGCAGTAACAGCTTAGCGGCTTCCGTTAAGGCATAATTTACCATGAGGGACCGCAGCGAAACTCTTCCCGGCTTGCTGCCCTGTTTTGTGCACATTCGGCGCACCAAGATGCGGGATGGATAAAGCAGGCCTCGCATTTCTGGCGCTTATATTCGTGCTCATCGCTCTCGTGATGAGCATCCTAGCTGTCGATCGACCAGCGATGGAGGCGCCGCAGAATAGGCCCGCACTCGTTCCCGCCAACTCGGCTTACCCGTGAGCTGGACGACCTTTCGCCCTACAGCGCCGCGCGTCTTATCAGCCGCGCAAAGGTCGAATTTAGGAGACATGCGGCAGAACGACGAGTCTCGAGCGAGTGGCTAACACGGTTGCCTGCATGCCGCCGACCATACAGCGAAGGGAAAGCAAGCGGTTATTCGGAATAAAAAAGACCCTATTCAGAATGAACCCTCTTGCGGTTTCCGGGCAATCATTCTAAATCCGCGCCACGACTTGGGAATTCAAGTCAGAGAGGCCTCGTGGCGGAGTGGTGACGCAGAGGACTGCAAATCCTTGTACCCCGGTTCAATTCCGGGCGAGGCCTCCAAAGACACATCTAACTGTTGATTCGCTGGGCAAAAACTTCGCCTAAATCCACCCCACTTTCGGGCGGCTGTGGCATTTTGTTCCCGTTTTCGTCGGTTGGACCTTTGCTCAAGGCCAATAGCTGGTTGCCTATTCCATTCCAGTCGATCCTAGCCACCGCAAGCATTGCATGATCGCTATTGACCGGCCTGACGACCTGCAAAGATCAGCGCACTTGTGTTTGCGCGGCCGGCAGATAGACCTTGGAGGTGACACTCTCTCCCTCGGTCAAAGAGGCCCCGACCAGTAGATAGGCCGATATTGCGAGGACTGAGAGCAACAGAATGCTTACTGGCAGCCCCGCTGAGGCGTGATGTTCCGGTCCTCGGTAATTTCTTCCAGTCATGATGACGAACTCCACTCTATACAAACGAAAACGACCCATCGATGCAGCGGTTCCTGCAACGATGGTTGGACCCGGTAACAAAGTTTGAGGTGTCGTAACGAGCTGGCATTATACCATGCTGGCCGACGCACTGGCGGGTGCTGCGGAGTTATCCATTCCACATGTTCACGGCCTGTTCGTAGCTATTTCAGGCAAACTCGACGGGGCAGTTGCTGAGCTCGGTTTCATCATTCATCCGGCGTCGAGAGGCTTCAGCCAAAATCTGGATCCCGCCACCTGGCATGCAGCTGGCATCGGTGGTCTGGAATGAAACCAAGAAGATCCCTAGGCGGTGGTTGCTGACCGCAGGAGATTACTGCATGTTTCCTTTAATCGCGCCCGATTAGGGGCAAAAACATGCAGAAATTCAAAGCGCTGCAACATTCTTTGTGCGTCTGAAGGGACGCACGGCGCTGTGGCACGGCAGTCGACTTTGAGAAATGGCGAGTGTCCAGCGAGCGCTGAGCCCCCAATGCGCGCTAGTGATAACGCCGGATGAGGCCGATGAGCTTGCCCTGGATCTTGACCCGGTCGGGCCCGAAGATACGCGTTTCGTAGGCCGGGTTCGCCGCTTCGAGCGCGATCGATGCACCCTTTCGACGGAACCGCTTCAGTGTCGCTTCCTCGTCGTCGATCAGGGCGACGACGATATCTCCCGGATTGGCCGTGCTTGCGTTTCTGATGATGACCGTATCGCCGTCGAGGATGCCGGCCTCGATCATCGAGTCGCCCTTGATCTCGAGCGCATAATGTTCGCCGTTGCCGATCATTTCGATCGGTACCGAAATGTCGTGCGTATTGTTCTGGATTGCCGAAATCGGGACGCCCGCAGCAATTCGGCCCATGACGGGAACGGTGACCGATGCGGTCTCCGCCGCCGGCGCCGGCTTCGGCGTGATGGTCGGCGCCGCGGGTGGCTTGCCCCGGCTTCCCTCGATCACGCTCGGCGAAAAACCACGCCGAACCTGCGCGGCGCCAGTATAGGCTTCCGGCAGCTTGATGACCTCCAGGGCGCGGGCGCGATTGGGTAGCCGGCGAATGAACCCGCGCTCCTCGAGTGCGGTAATCAAACGGTGGATGCCTGACTTCGACGCGAGATCCAGCGCGTCCTTCATTTCATCGAAGGACGGCGGGACCCCGGACTCCTTCATTCGCTCGTGAATGAACAGAAGCAATTCCTGTTGCTTGCGGGTCAGCATGGCGCGTCACTCCAGAATCGCGAAACAAATCAAGAACAGAAACTATCTGTTCCATATGTGTTCCGCAAGTGCCTAAAATTCCGTGAATTTCGCCGACAGTTAAAGCGCCGAAACCGGCCCGAAAGCGCGCGGCAATGTATCGGTAAAAGAATGTCTGAAACTCCGAGGGCGGGCTGCCCGTCCCCTTGCTTTTTCTTGGCGTGGTTCGCGCACGAGGGTCCCCGCGTGGCGCTAGTAAGCGAGACGCAGGCCGCCCGGGCTCAAGACGTCGAAATCAGGCTCCGGATAGGGGCCATACCACTGGGTGTAAGTCGTGTTGGTCGAGCCGGTGCTTGCACATCCCGAAAGTGTGGAAAGCGCGATTGCCGCGGCTGCAATCAGGAATTTAAGAGGCATGGTGTTCTCCACTCGCGGGAGTTGCCAAGACCCTCGAACGGGGTCAGACTAAGACTTTCTCTCAAAACAGGTTTTTTGGCAAGCACAACCCTAACGACAGGAAGCCGACCGCACCTTATGGCGTCTGCGATCCGTCACGCATCTCTCCAGGCTGGGCAGCGAAATCCTGGTGGAGTCGAAGGGAGTCGAACCCTCGACCTCCGCAGTGCGATTGCGGCGCTCTCCCAACTGAGCTACGACCCCAGCGGCACCAGTGTATAAGCGGTTTCGAGCGAACGCGCCAGTACCTTCGCGCGGGTCCCGGCGTCACTTTTTGCGGGTCTGGGCGAAGCCTTGAATAGCGGACTCCAATGAAATCGCGGGTCAGCGTTACACGCGGGCAATAGGGCTAAGCTTCGCAGGCAAGCCGATGCCTACGCCTCCGGCTAGGCTGAAAAAGAACTGCTGGCGGATGGGGTGGGATTCGAACCCACGGTAGGCTTTCACCTACGCCGGTTTTCAAGACCGGTGCCTTAAACCGCTCGGCCACCCATCCGGGCAGCGCGTTATTGCGCGAAGCGCGAAGCGTTGCAAGATTTAAGCTGCACGATTTGCGAATTTCCCAATTCCGTAGCGGCGACAAACTCCGCTCGCGCGAACCTCTCTTTACCAATGGTAAACCATAACGGGCGAATTCCGACGCGTCTTCGCCCTCTGGTTCGCAATTTTGCCCTGTTGTTGTCATGATTGTTCGACTGTTCCGTTTCGGGACGCGAACTGTCCGCGGGGGCTTTGAGCGGATTGTTCGTGAGGCTTTGCGAATGATCTTGTGGGACAAATGATATCGAATAAGAGTGCGGCATATCTCGTGAGGGGAATACGTCTCGCTGCGATTCCGTTGCTTTGCGCGGTGCTGACGGCTTGTGGATCGACGCCGAGCGTCAAGAAGAGCAAGACTCGGAGCAAGGAATATTTCGCCGAGTCGGTTTACGGCGTCAAAGCGAGCCCGCGAGTAGCCTCCGGGCGCAACATCCCGAAAGGCGGCGGACGCTATCAGGTGGGCAAGCCGTATCAGGTCAAGGGCAAATGGTATCAGCCGAAAGAGGATTTCGGCTACAACAGGACCGGGATGGCCTCCTGGTACGGCTCCGCCTTCCACGGCCGTCTTACGGCAAACGGGGAGGTCTACGACAAGTATCACCTGTCGGCCGCACACCCGACCTTTCCGCTGCCGAGCTATGCGCGCGTGACCAATCTTGAGAACGGTACGTCGGTGATCGTGCGCGTCAACGATCGTGGTCCCTACGAATACGGGCGGATCATCGACGTCTCCTCGAAGACTGCCGATCTCCTGGACATAAAGGGGAAAGGCAGCGCCAAGGTGCGCGTGCAATATGTGGGCCGAGCGCCGCTCGAGGGCAATGATATGCCCTATCTCATGGCTTCCTACGTGAAGAAGGGCGACCGCAGTCCGAGAGTCATGCCGGAGGGGCAGATCGCCACGGGGGTCATGGTTGCCTCGAACGAGCCGCTGCGCAACCAGGTTCCCGATCTCGGCTCCGTTCCGGTCCCGCAGAAATCGATGCTTGATACGGGTGTGCCGGTCACTGCGCTTGCCGAGCCGGCGCCGGGCCTTTCGACACCTCGGGCGCTGGGCGAGTTCGCGATCCTGCCGGAGATCGGGCCGATCCCAACCGCTCGTCCGCAATTGATCCCGATGCCGGACGGAAACATGGCCTATGCGGCCGCTTATGTTGAAGTCCGCGTCAGCGACAGGGCCTCGCCATTCGAGGCAATCATGGTCGAAAGCAATCCCCTGACGCCCGACTCCATTCTCGCCTATGCGAAGCGTCGGCACGAGGCCGCTTCCGCGCGATAACGCCGGTTGAAGAGGGGTGACGGCGCTGCTATGCCCATGAGGAAACCGGAGTTTCTCATGGGCATAAAGTGGCTTGCGGTCGTGGGTTTGCTCGCGGCCATCGTTTCGGGGGAGGCGGTCGCGCAAGCGCCGGCATTCGACACAAAGGCGAAGCAGATCTATCTCGTCGATGCCGAAACCGGGACCGTGCTTTTCTCGCGTGGTGAGAACGAACCGGTACCGCCTGCTTCGCTGGCCAAGCTCATGGCGATGGAGGTGGTCTTCGAAGCGCTCGACAAGGGCGAGCTGACGCCGGATACGAGTTTCGAAGTCTCCGAACATGCATGGCGGACGGGCGGCGCCCCTTCCGGCACTGCCACCATGTTCGCCGCAATCAAATCGAGGATCCGCGTTGCCGATCTCATCCAGGGCGCAGTCGTGCAACTGGCGAATGACGCATGCATCATCCTGGCTGAAGGGATGGCCGGCAGCGAGGCAGCGTTTGCGGAGCACATGACAGCGCGGGCGCGCGAGCTCGGCATGCAGGTTGCAAGCTTCAGGAACGCAACTGGTCTGCCGGACCCGGGAAACAGGATCACCATGCGCGAAGTGGTCGCACTGGAGCGGCATCTTTTCGAAGCGCACCGTGACTACTATCGGCTCTATTCGCAACCGGAATTCGAGTGGAACAAGATCCTTCAGCGCAACAAGAATCCGCTGATCGCCGCCAATGTAGGCGTCGATGGATTGGCGACGGGATTTGCCGAGGGCTTCGGCTTCTCGGTCGCAGCATCGATGCAGCGTGGCGGCCGCCGGGTGTTTTTGGCGATGAGCGGGCTCGAGAGCGATAAGGAAAGGACCGAGGAGAGCCGCAGGGTACTCGATTGGGCAATGACCGCCTTCGAGAAGCGCCGCATCTTTGCCGATGGCGAAACGATTGGAGAGGCAAGCGTCTATGGCGGAGCGGCCGCCCGCGTCGCGCTCGCCGCCGACGGGCCCGTCGACGTGCTGCTGCCTGTGAACAACCCCGAGCGGTTGACGGCCCGGATCGTCTACAAGTGGCCGCTCACTGCGCCCGTGGCCGCCGGGCAACAGGTGGGAGTCGTCAAGCTCTGGAACGGCGAGAAGCTGCTGCGAGAGGTACCCGTGAGGACCATTAAGGCGGTGGAGAAGGGGACGCTCACCAGCCGCGCGCTCGACGCGCTGCAGGAGCTTCTCTTCTTCTGGCTCTGAGAAATACGCGCTGGGGCAGTTGCCTCCAACGAACAAACTTGAGCCAACAGAATTGTTTCCATTAACCGGGAAAGGCTCTAAACAGAGCCGATATTCACGCCGATCTGGAACGAAATGTGTCGCCGACAAAGGGTTTGTTCGTAACATTCGAGGGAGGGGAAGGGGCCGGAAAATCGACCCAGATGCGCCTCCTCGCCGAGGCGCTCAGCGCGCGCGGCTACCACGTGCTTACCACACGTGAACCCGGTGGCTCGGTGGGGGCGGAGGCGGTACGCCACGTGCTTCTCTCCGGAGCGGCCGAGCCCTTTGGCGTTCGCATGGAGGCGATACTTTTCGCCGCCGCGCGCAGCGATCATGTGGAGGAGGTGATTCGCCCGGCGCTTAAGGAGGGCACGATCGTCCTTTGCGATCGTTTCATGGATTCCTCACGCGTCTATCAGGGGATCACCGGCAACCTGGAGCCCGCTTTCGTCGAAACGCTGGAGCGCGTCGCCGTCAACGGCGTGATTCCCGATCGCACGATCATCTTCGATCTGCCCGCCGCCGTCGGCCTCGAGCGCGCGCGGCGCCGCGCCGCCAACGACAGCCCCGACCGCTTCGAGAAGGAGCAATTGGAGACGCACGAGAAACGGCGCGAAGCCTTTCTGGATATCGCCGAGGCCGATTCGGAACGTTGCCGCGTGGTCGACGCAACGCGGCCCCCGGATGTCATCGCCGCCGAAGTGCTGAGCCTCGTCGAGGCGTTGTTGCCCCGCGAGGGCAGGGCGCAACCGTCGAACGCGGAAGCAGCGCCATGACGATGGAACGTCCAGATGTGCTGGAGGGGGCGATCGCTCCAGCGGAAAACAGCAAGCTCTTCGGTCATAAGGAAGCGGAAGCCTTTCTCGCTCAGAGCTACCGGTCCGGCAAGGGCCATCACGCGATCCTCATCGAAGGTCCGGAGGGCATCGGCAAGGCGACGCTCGCCTTCAGGTTTGCGAATCATATCTTGCGCCATCCGGAGCCTGCGGAGGCGCCCGACAGTCTTGGCGATCCGGACCCGGCTTCGATCGTCACGCGGCAGATTGCCTCCGGCGCATCGCACAACCTGCTGCATCTGTCACGGCCGGTGGACGAGAAGACGGGCCGGCCGAAGGGCGCGATCACGGTCGACGAGGTGCGTCGAGCCGGCAAGTTCTTTGGTCAGACCTCCGGCAGCGGGAACTGGCGTATCGTCATCATCGATCCGGCGGACGATCTCAACCGTAACGCCGCCAACGCGATTTTGAAGATACTGGAGGAGCCGCCGCGCCGTTCGCTATTCCTGGTCCTGACCCATGCGCCCGGAAAGCTCCTGCCGACGATCCGGTCGCGCTGCCTGCCTTTGCGGTTGAAGCCACTGGAAGCGGGAGCTATGCGCCAGGCGCTTGCGCATCTCGGCTTCGACGTCGCTGGGGCAAATGCGGAGCGGATCCTTGCCGCTGCCGGCGGCAGTGTCTCTGAGGCCCTTAAGCTGATCAATTATGGCGGATTGGACATCGCCGAGGCCTTCGAGGATATCCTCAAGGGGCAGGGGCCGTCCGTCCGCAAGAGCATGCACAAGCTTGCCGATATTCTTTCGGCGAAGGACAGCGAAACGATCTTCGACTTCTTCTCATCCCTGCTGACAGGCCGAGTCATGCAGTCGGCGCGGGAGGCTGCGCATGCGGGCGATATCGACAGGGCGGAGCGCCTTGCCAAACTTTCGGGCAACTTCGCCGAGCGCCTGGCCGTTAGCGATGCCTACAATTTGGACCGCAAGCAGACGATCCTGTCGCTGATGGATGACTTGAAGGACGCTCTATAGAGCGGGCGTCAAGGTCGCCGTTCTACAAGGGGCTTTTTCTGGGCGCAGCGGTTCCCTACCTGAAGGCGATGCGCTAATAGCTGCCTAGTTCCCGATCCGAGATATATCGAAGCCGCTATGAGAGATACGTCCCCCTTCTACATCACGACCGCGATTTCCTACCCGAACGGTAGGCCGCATATCGGCCATGCCTATGAGCTCATCGCGACGGATGCCATGGCCCGCTTCCAGCGGCTCGACGGGCGCGAGGTCTTCTTCCTGACCGGGACGGACGAGCACGGCCAGAAGATGCAGCAGACGGCGAAGAAAGAGGGAGTTTCGCCGCAGGAGCTTGCGGACCGGAATTCGGCCGAATTCCAGAAGATGGCGCGCCTTCTCAACGCGTCCAACGACGATTTCATACGCACGACCGAAAAGCGCCATCACGAGGCCTCGCAGGCGATCTGGATCCGCATGAGCGAAGCAGGAGACCTCTACAAGGACTCCTATGCGGGCTGGTATTCCGTTCGCGACGAAGCCTATTACCAGGAGAACGAGACGGAGCTGCGCGACGACGGTGTGCGCTACGGGCCTCAAGGGACGCCGGTGGAATGGGTCGAGGAGGAGAGCTATTTCTTCCGGCTGTCGGCCTACCAGGAAAAGCTCTTGAAGCATTACGAGGAGAATCCGGACTTCATCGGCCCGGCGGAGCGGCGCAACGAGGTCATCTCCTTCGTCAAGTCGGGACTCAAGGACCTCTCGGTTTCGCGCACCACCTTCGACTGGGGCATCAAGGTTCCGAACGATCCGGCTCATGTCATGTATGTCTGGGTGGACGCACTCACCAACTACCTGACGGCAACGGGTTACCTGACGGACCCGAACGGACCGAGGGCAAAATTCTGGCCGGCGAATATCCATGTCATCGGCAAGGACATCATCCGCTTCCATGCGGTCTATTGGCCCGCTTTCCTCATGTCGGCCGGTCTGCCTCTGCCTCGGCGCGTCTTCGCTCACGGCTTCCTGCTTAACAAGGGCGAGAAGATGTCGAAATCGCTGGGCAATGTCGTCGACCCGTTCGACCTGGTCGAACATTTCGGTTTGGATCAGATCCGTTATTTCTTCCTTCGCGAGGTTTCGTTCGGCCAGGACGGCAGCTACAGCGAGGAGGGGATTGCAACACGCATCAACTCCGACCTCGCCAACGGCATCGGCAATCTTGCCAGCCGCTCGTTGTCGATGATTGTCAAGAACTGCGACGGTCAGATTCCCGTCTGCGGCCCGTTGACTGATGAGGACAAGGCGATGTTATCGGCAGCCGACTCCCTCATTGACACGGCGCGGGAGGAAATGGGCAAGCAGCTCATTCATCGTGCGCTCGCAGCGGTTATCGCGGTCGTTTCCGAGACCGATCGCTACTTCGCGGGCCAGGAGCCGTGGGCACTGAAGAAGACCGATCCGGAACGCATGGCAACGGTGCTTTATGTGACGGCCGAGGTCGTCCGCCAGATCGCGGTCCTCTTGCAGCCGTTCATGCCGGAATCGGCAGGCAAGCTCCTCGATCTCGTCGCTGTCCCGGCTGACAAGCGCGATTTCGCGCATCTTGGCGAAGCGGGCCGCCTCGTCTCCGGAACGCCGCTCGAGGCGCCGAAGCCGGTCTTCCCGCGCTATGTGGCGCCGGAAGCGTAAGCGAGAGCCGTCGTATGCTGATCGATACCCACTGCCATCTGGACTTTCCCGACTTCGAAGCTGAGCGCGAGGCGATCATCGAACGGGCGCGTGAGGGTGGCGTGGGCCAGATGGTGACGATCTCGACAAGGGTAAAGCGTTTCGACACGATCCTCGCGATCGCCGAGGCCTATCCGAATGTCTTCTGTTCGGTTGGCACTCACCCACATAATGCAGACGAAGAACTCGACATCACCGTCGATGATCTCGTTCGGCTGTCGGGGCATCCGAAGGTGGTGGCGATCGGCGAAGCGGGCCTCGATTATTTCTACGACAACGCGCCGCGAGCCGCGCAGACGGAGGGCTTGAGGCGTCACATAGCCGCAGCGCGGCAAACGAAACTACCGCTCGTCATCCACAGCCGGTCTGCAGACGAAGACATGGCGGCAATTCTGACTGAGGAAACGGGGAAGGGCGCTTTCCCTTTCCTTCTCCATTGTTTTTCGTCCGGCCCGGATCTCGCCCGAATCGGCGTCGAGCTCGGCGGTTATGTATCGTTCTCCGGCATTCTGACCTTCCCGAAGTCCGAGGAACTGCGTGAGATCGCTAAGACCGTGCCGCGCGACCGGCTGGTCGTGGAGACGGACGCGCCATATCTCGCGCCAAAGCCCTTCCGCGGTAAGCGCAACGAGCCGGCTTACGTGGCGCATACGGCCGAGGTGCTGGCGCAAACCATCGGCGTATCCAAGGAAGAAATTGCGGCCATCACCACGGAGAACGCTTTCCGTATCTTCTCGAAAATGCCGAGGCTTTGAGATGGCATTTCGGCGGGTGTTCACCATCCTGGGTTGCGGATCGTCGCCTGGCGTGCCGCGCATTACAGGTGATTGGGGCGCCTGCGATCCGTCGAACCCGCGCAATCGACGCATGCGGGCGGCGCTGCTCGTGGAACAGGTTGCGCCCGACGGTGGAAAAACGACCGTCGTGATCGATACCGGCCCGGATTTCCGCGCGCAGATGATCGCCGCGGACGTCCGTCACATTGATGCGGTACTTTACACACATGCTCATGCGGATCATCTTCACGGGATCGACGATTTGCGCGGTTTCGTCATCGAGAATCGCAAGCGCGTGCCGATCTGGGCCGACACCCACACGATGGGCCTGATCTGCGATAGATTTCGCTATTGCCTCGAATCCCCGCATGGCAGCGGCTATCCGCCAATCATCGAGGCGCACATCATCGCCGATGATCTTTCTCCCGTGATCATTCAAGGGGCCGGCGGTCCGATCGCCTTCGAGCCGCTGATGCAGTTTCACGGCAACATCCATTCGCTCGGCTTTCGCATCGGCGATTTTGCCTATTGCAGCGACGTCAGTGACTTTCCGCCGGAGACGATCGGCAAGCTTGCCGGGCTAGATCTGCTCGTGATCGATGCGCTGCAGTACAAGTTTCATCCGAGCCATTTGGCACTCGTGCAGTCGCTCGGCTGGATCAACCGGCTTCAGCCGAAGCGCGCGGTGCTGACGCACATGCACGTGCCATTGGACTACGACGTCGTAAGCGACGAGACGCCGGACAACGTCGAGCCGGCCTACGACATGATGCGGCTCGAATTCGAAATCGACAGGCCGAGCGCTGAAGAAGCGTGAAAGTGCGACATAAACTTTCTGTCTCAACAAGTTGATTCAAAAGGCGCTATCCGTTCCTTTGCTTATGCGCACGAGTTCCAAAGTCCTGTATCACAGGCGTTCTAGGCAATCGTCGCTGCAGCGGCCCGTTGCTATGCCTAGTTCGGGCCGTTTGTTGCTTTCCAGACTAGGCGATTTGCAACAGGAAAGTCCCTGTAGCTCGTCCCAAAACACCGTTCTGTTGCTTTTGGGACGTCTTAGTGTGAGCCAATTGACGCTGATGCGACGGCCGGTGATCATCGTTGCATCGCACGAGGATTCGCCGAGATGGATTCTGATCAGGGCAGCGCAGTTACGCCGACTATCTCCGGCCCACGCCCTGACCCTGACAATCATGTCTGCCTTCAGCTAGGTCCTGAAGGCGACCTGCGCTCAACCATCCGCACGCGAGCATTTAGCTCGCGTCGGGCTTTGCGGCGTCGTGATTACCGCTTGGAATGCCTGCGGACTATGTGCGAGTAGAACCTGTCGAGCAATCGACCTAAAGGTACAGCCAGATGATTGACTTCAGGTCACTGACCGAAGCAGATTTTCCGATATTGTGTGAATGGCTAAATAGCCCTCATATGCGTGCTCACTACCAAAAGACGCCGATAACAATAGAGGAAGTTCAGAGGAAGTATTCCGAACGCCTCAATCCAAGCCATCCCACCCATTGCCATATAGCCAGTTATAATGGTGAGCCTTTTGGAAACTTGCAGTGCTATTTGCTTCGCGACTATCCCGATTTCGCGTTTGAGATAGGCGAGCACGACGGCGTAGCGGTCGACCTATTTATCGGTGATGAGCGTTTCATAGGGAGGGGCTTGGGGAAGGCTATGCTTCGCTCATATGTGCTGAACGTGGTTCCTTCCCTTTTTCCCCAAGACTGCAAATGCTTCATTTGTCACGCTAAAGAGAACAAAATAGCTATTCGTGGTTCGCTGTCCGCAGGGTTTCTGCCGTATCGAGACGTCATCGAGGGCGGGGTGGAAAGTCTGCTACTTTCATTCGACCGTCCGATTTAGAGGGATTGGGACTTAAAGCCGAACTGGGCCGTCATGCCCTCGACCGTCTCGGTTATCTCGCGGGTAAGTCAGACCATCTTTGGGGCATTATCCGACGTGCGGACCTCTGGGCGTCAAAAGTCGGTTGGAGTATTAGGCTGTCCGATGCATAGGGTAAGCCGAGGGCACAATTTACTCTGCAATGTCGCTTTGCATGTCATTTTCGCGTCGAAGTAACCGACCCATGTTGTCCCTGGACAGCCTGGTACAGTCGCTCCATGCCAGCCAGATGCTTTCGTCGAATAGAGGCCTCCAGCGAAGGGTTCAACACGTCGCTCCAAACCGCTGGTTTATCGTGAAAATCCACAGTTTCGTGAAAAGCGGTTCGTGGCCAAAAGCAACAGTCGGAAAACCGCTCTCTAGTTCCATAATCTATCTTATGCGATCCGCGTGT
>NZ_LUAV01000008.1 GCF_002078505.1 Ensifer aridi
GTCGCCTCGATCATCAAGTAAGAAGAAAACGGCCTGGCCGTTTCGACAGGGACATGGTCGCCCATGTCCCTGCGATTTTTGAAAAGAAGCGGCTAAAGCGAAACGAATTCAGAAGTTCAAGTGTGTGCGTGAAAGCACACCGGAAACACGAGCAAGGACAAGTCGAATGAACGGCCAGAATATCCGCATCCGCCTCAAGGCGTTTGATCACCGGATCCTCGATGCCTCCACGCGCGAAATCGTGTCGACGGCCAAGCGCACCGGTGCGAGTGTGCGCGGGCCCGTGCCGCTTCCGACCCGGATTGAGAAATTCACGGTCAACCGGTCGCCGCATGTCGACAAGAAGAGCCGCGAACAGTTCGAGATGCGCACGCACAAGCGTCTTCTCGATATCGTTGATCCGACCCCGCAGACGGTGGACGCGCTGATGAAGCTCGATCTGGCCGCCGGCGTCGACGTCGAGATCAAGCTCTAAGACCCGGCGCAAGCCGAAATAACAAGGAAGGTACGTGGAGTTTCTCCAACGGCTTCCAGGAACAGGAAACCGAAAGGTGCGGGAAAGCGCCGGACGGGAACCCTAAACAAGAGGCGTGAACCGATGCGTTCAGGTGTGATTGCACAGAAAGTGGGAATGACCCGCGTCTACAACGACGCCGGCGAGCATATCCCGGTTACAGTATTGCGGCTGGAGAACTGCCAGGTAGTGGCCCACCGCACGGAAGAGAAGAACGGCTATACCGCAGTTCAGCTGGGTGCAGGCCGTTCGAAGGTCAAGAATACGCCGAAGGCCATGCGCGGCCATTTCGCCGCTGCAAGCGTCGAGCCGAAGGCAAAGCTCGTCGAGTTCCGCGTGAGCGCCGACAACCTGATCGAAGTTGGCGCCGAGCTGACGGCCAGCCATTTCGTCGCCGGCCAGCTCGTAGACGTCACCGGCACCACGATCGGTAAGGGCTTTGCCGGCGCGATCAAGCGCCATAACTTCGGCGGTCTGCGTGCTACGCACGGCGTATCCGTATCGCACCGTTCGCATGGTTCGACCGGTTCCAACCAGGACCCGGGCCGCGTCTGGAAGGGCAAGCGCATGGCTGGTCACATGGGCCAGACGCGCGTCACGACGCAGAACCTGGAAGTCGTATCGACCGACGAAGATCGTGGTCTGATCCTGGTCAAGGGTGCCGTTCCCGGCTCCAAGGGTTCCTGGATCGTGGTTCGCGACGCAATCAAGTCGGGCACTCCGGAAGGCGCACCGCGCCCTGCCGCCGTGCGCGCCGCAGCATCGAAGTAAGGGAGCCGAATAATGGATCTCACCGTCAAAACCCTCGAGGGCAAGGACGCGGGAAAGGTTTCCCTTTCTGACGCCATTTTCGGCCTCGAACCCCGTGAAGACATCATCGCCCGCGTCGTTCGCTGGCAGCTCGCCAAACGTCAGCAGGGCACGCACAAGGCCAAGGGCCGTGCGGAAGTCGCCCGCACCGGCGCGAAGATGTACAAGCAGAAGGGTACGGGCCGCGCCCGTCACCATTCGGCTCGTGCTCCGCAGTTCCGCGGCGGCGGCAAGGCTCACGGCCCGGTCGTCCGCAGCCATGAGCACGATCTTCCGAAGAAGATCCGCGCGCTCGGGCTTCGCCATGCGCTGTCGGCCAAGCTAAAGGCTGAAGAGATCATCGTCGTTGACGATCTCATCGCCAAGGAAGCGAAGACGAAGGCACTTGCCGGCGCATTCGCCTCGCTCGGCCTCACCAACGCTCTGATCATCGGCGGCGCCGAGATCGAGAGCAACTTCAAGCTCGCAGCCCAGAACATCCCGAATGTGGACGTTCTGCCGGTTCAGGGCATCAACGTTTACGACATCCTGCGCCGCGGCAAGCTCGTGCTTTCCAAGGCTGCCGTGGAAGCTCTGGAGGAGCGGTTCAAATGACGGATCTTCGCCACTACGACGTGATCGTGTCTCCATCGATCACCGAAAAGTCGACGCTGGTTTCCGAGCAGAACCAGGTCGTCTTCAACGTCGCCAAGGGCGCCTCGAAGCCTGAGATCAAGGCTGCAGTCGAAGCCCTGTTCGGCGTCAAGGTCACGGCCGTGAACACGCTCGTCCGCAAGGGCAAGCTGAAGCGCTTCCGCGGCTTCGCCGGAAAGCAGAAGGACGTCAAGAAGGCGATCATCACGCTCGCCGAAGGTCAGTCCATCGACGTCTCGACCGGTCTCTAACGGATAGGCCCATTAGGGTAAAAACCCAAAAGGGAACAAGAAAATGGCATTGAAAAATTTCAATCCGACGACGCCGAGCCAGCGCCAACTGGTCATCGTGGACCGGGCTGGCCTCTACAAGGGCAAGCCCGTCAAGGCGCTGACCGAGGGCCTGTCCTCCAAGGGCGGTCGCAACAACCTGGGCCGCATCACCGTCCGCTTCCAGGGCGGCGGTCACAAGCGGTCCTACCGTCTGGTCGACTTCAAGCGTCGCAAGTTCGGCGTCGAGGGCACGGTCGAGCGTCTGGAATATGACCCGAACCGCACCGCCTTCATCGCGCTCGTCAACTACGCCGACGGCGAACAGGCCTATATCTTGGCGCCGCAGCGTCTTGCGGCCGGCGACAAGGTCATCGCTTCGGACAAGGCTGTCGACGTCAAGCCCGGCAACACCATGCCGCTGCAGTTCATCCCGGTCGGCTCCATCATCCACAACGTGGAAATGAAGCCGGGCAAGGGCGGCCAGATCGCTCGCTCTGCCGGAACCTATGCGCAGCTCGTCGGCCGCGACCAGGGCATGGCGATCCTTCGCCTGAACTCGGGCGAGCAGCGCCTGGTGCACGGCTCTTGCCTTGCATCGATCGGTGCTGTATCGAACCCCGATCACGGCAACATCAATGACGGTAAGGCTGGCCGTTCGCGTTGGCGCGGCAAGCGCCCGCACGTACGCGGCGTCGTCATGAACCCGGTTGACCATCCGCACGGCGGTGGTGAAGGCCGCACGTCCGGTGGCCGCCACCCGGTTACCCCGTGGGGCAAGCCGACGAAGGGCAAGCGCACGCGCTCCAACAAGTCGACCGACAAGTTCATCATGCGCTCGCGTCATCAGCGCAAGAAGTAAGAGAGGAAGTCTCAAGTGGCTCGTTCAGTTTGGAAAGGTCCGTTTGTTGACGGCTATCTTCTCAAGAAGGCTGAGAAGGTTCGCGAAGGCGGTCGCAACGAAGTGATCAAGATGTGGAGCCGTCGCTCCACCATCCTTCCGCAGTTCGTCGGTCTGACCTTCGGCGTCTACAACGGAAACAAGCATGTTCCCGTCTCTGTGTCCGAGGAAATGGTCGGTCACAAGTTCGGTGAATTCGCACCGACCCGGACCTATTATGGTCATGGCGCGGACAAGAAAGCGAAGAGGAAGTAACAATGGGCAAGGCAAAAGCCGAACGCCGGCTGAAGGATAATGAGGCGCAGGCAATTGCGCGCACGATCCGCGTCAGCCCCCAGAAGCTCAACCTCGTTGCCGCGCTGATCCGCGGCAAGAAGGTTGACCGCGCTCTGGCCGAACTCGAGTTCTCGCGCAAGCGCATAGCAGGTACCGTCAAGAAGACGCTTGAATCTGCGATTGCGAACGCTGAGAACAACCACGATCTCGACGTTGATTCGCTCATCGTCGCGGAAGCTTATGTTGGCAAGTCGATCGTGATGAAGCGCTTCCACGCCCGTGGTCGCGGCCGTGCATCGCGCGTCGAAAAGCCGTTCTCGCACTTGACGATCGTTGTTCGTGAAGTGGAAGCCACAGGGGAGGCCGCATAATGGGCCAGAAGATTAATCCGATCGGTTTCCGTCTCGGCATCAACCGGACCTGGGATAGCCGTTGGTTCGCGGATAACGCGGAGTACGGTCAGCTTCTTCATGAAGACCTGAAGATCCGCGCGTACCTGATGGAAGAGCTGAAGGCTGCCGGTATCGCCAAGGTCGTGATCGAGCGTCCGCACAAGAAGTGCCGCGTGACGATCCACTCGGCTCGTCCGGGCCTCATCATCGGCAAGAAGGGCGCCGACATCGAAAAGCTGCGCAAGAAGCTTTCCGAAATGACCAACTCCGAGACGCACCTCAACATCGTTGAAGTGCGCAAGCCGGAAGTTGACGCAACGCTCGTTGCTCAGTCGATCGCCCAGCAGCTCGAACGCCGCGTGGCTTTCCGCCGTGCGATGAAGCGCGCTGTCCAGTCGGCCATGCGTCTCGGCGCCGAAGGCATCAAGATCACCTGCGCCGGCCGTCTCGGCGGGGCGGAAATCGCTCGTACCGAATGGTATCGCGAAGGCCGCGTGCCGCTGCATACGCTGCGCGCCGACATCGACTACGGTACGGCTGAAGCGGAAACCGCTTTCGGCATCTGCGGTGTCAAAGTCTGGATCTTCAAGGGCGAAATCCTCGAGCACGATCCGATGGCTTCCGAGCGCCGCGCGACCGAGAGTGACAACCAGGGCGGTGGCGGTCGAGACCGTCGTCGTGAGAACGCGTAACATTCGCGCGTGGCAGCCAATATCGGAGAAGTAAAAAAATGTTGCAGCCAAAGCGTACGAAGTATCGCAAGCAGTTCAAGGGCCGCATCAAGGGCGTTGCCAAGGGCGGTTCTGATCTCGCCTTCGGCGAATTCGGCCTGAAGGCTCAGGAGCCGAACCGTGTCAACGCTCGCGAGATCGAAGCGGCTCGCCGCGCGATCACCCGCCACATGAAGCGCGCCGGCCGCGTTTGGATTCGCGTGTTCCCGGACGTTCCGGTCACCGCCAAGCCGACCGAAGTCCGCATGGGTAAGGGTAAGGGTTCGGTCGAATACTGGGCATGCAAGGTCAAGCCCGGCCGTATGATGTTCGAGATCGATGGTGTCAGCGAAGAACTCGCCCGTGAGGCACTTCGTCTTGGCGCTGCCAAGCTCTCTGTCAAGACGCGCTTCGTGCAGCGTATCGCAGAGTAAGGAGTGAAGCTCATGAAAGCCGCAGATGTTCGCGCTCTGAGCGCCGACCAACTCAAGGAAGAGCTTGCCAAGCTGAAGAAGGAGCAGTTCAACCTCCGCTTCCAGAAGGCAACCGGCCAGCTCGAAAAGTCTTCGCGTATCAACGAAGTCCGCAAGGACATCGCACGCGTCAAAACCATTGCCCGCCAGAAGGCGGCAGAAGCCAAGGCCTAAGGACCAGAAGAATATGCCGAAACGCATTCTGCAGGGCACCGTCGTCAGCGACAAGAACGACAAGACCGTCGTCGTACGGGTCGAGCGCCGCTTTGCGCACCCGATCCTCCAGAAGACCGTCCGTCGCTCCAAGAAGTACAAGGCTCACGACGAGAACAACCAGTACAAGGTCGGCGATGTCGTTTCCATCGAGGAATGCGCGCCGATTTCCAAGGACAAGCGCTGGACGGTGATCTCCGCCCAGGCTTGATTTGTGCAGGTTTTGTCCGTCGGACCCTTGCGTCTCGGGCAAATATCTGTATGAAGCACGCAATTAAAGCCGAGGAACGCTCGAGTCCGGGCGTTCTTTTGCTTTGAGATGAGCACAATAAGCCGGGCGAGGGGGTTTCGACCCAACCGGCCTGGTAACAACAAGAAGGCGACCTGACATGATTCAGATGCAAACAAACCTCGACGTGGCGGATAATTCCGGCGCACGTCGTGTCATGTGCATCAAGGTGCTGGGCGGCTCCAAGCGCAAGTATGCGTCGATCGGCGACATCATTGTCGTGTCGATCAAGGAAGCCATTCCGCGCGGCCGCGTGAAGAAGGGTGATGTCATGAAGGCTGTTGTCGTTCGCACCGCGAAGGACATCCGCCGTCCGGATGGCAGCGTCATCCGTTTCGACACCAACGCAGCCGTTCTCATCGATAACAAGAAAGAGCCGATCGGCACCCGTATCTTCGGACCGGTTCCGCGCGAACTCCGCGCCAAGAACCACATGAAGATCATCTCGCTGGCTCCGGAAGTACTCTAAGGGAGCGAACAGAGATGCAGAAGATTCGCAAAGGCGACAAGGTCGTCGTTCTCACCGGTAAGGACAAGGGCCGCACCGGCGAAGTCGTTCAGGTCATGCCGAAGGAAGACCGGGCTGTCGTGCGTGGCGTTAACATGGTGAAGCGTCACCAGCGCCAGACCCAGAGCCAGGAAGCCGGCATTATCACCAAGGAAGCCCCGATCCACCTTTCGAACATCGCGATCGCTGATCCGAAGGACGGCAAGCCGACCCGCGTCGGTTTCAAGATTGATGGTGACAAGAAGGTCCGCGTGGCCAAGCGTTCGGGAGAAGTGATCGATGGCTAAGACCGCTTATGAGCCGCGGCTCAAGAAGGAATATGTAGAGCGCATCCGCAAGGCGATGCAGGAGAAGTTCTCCTACGCCAACGAAATGCAGATCCCGCGCCTCGACAAGATCGTCATCAACATGGGTGTTGGCGAAGCGACTGGCGACTCCAAGAAGCCGTCCGTTGCTGCGGCCGACCTCGCTGCGATTGCCGGCCAGAAGCCGGTAATCACCCGCGCTCGCAACTCCATCGCTGGCTTCAAACTACGCGAAGGCATGCCGATTGGCGCCAAGGTTACCCTGCGCGGCGTTCGGATGTATGAGTTCCTGGATCGTCTCATCAACATCGCTCTTCCGCGTGTTCGAGATTTCCGTGGCCTCAATCCGAAGTCCTTCGATGGTCGTGGCAATTTCGCCATGGGCATCAAGGAGCACATTGTGTTCCCTGAGATCAACTACGACAAGGTTGATCAGATGTGGGGCATGGACATCATCGTTTGCACGACGGCAACTAACGACGACGAAGCTCGCGCTCTGCTTGAAGAGTTCAACTTCCCGTTCCGTCAGTAATCCGTAACGACAAGCGTAAAGAAGGATAACTGTTATGGCGAAAACGAGCGCAGTTGAAAAGAACAAGCGCCGCCGCAAACTGGTTGCCGGCCAAGCCGCCAAGCGCGCGGCCTTGAAGGCAATCATCATGAACCAGTCTTTGCCGATCGAAGAGCGGTTCAAGGCCACCCTCAAGCTGGCCGAGCTGCCGCGGGATGGGTCCAAGACTCGTATCCGCAACCGTTGCGAAGTTACCGGCCGTCCGCGCGCCTACTATCGCAAGCTTCGCATGTCGCGTATCGCGCTTCGCGAACTGGGCAATCTCGGCAAGGTGCCGGGCGTGGTCAAGTCGAGCTGGTAAGGAGACGGGCACATGGCAATGACTGATCCCTTGGGCGATATGCTCACCCGTATCCGCAACGGCGCTGCGCGCCGCAAGTCGAGCGTTTCGACGCCGGCTTCCAAGCTCCGCGCACGCGTTCTGGATGTCCTTCAGTCCGAAGGCTACATCCGCGGATACTCCGAAGTCGAATTCGGCAACGGCAAGTCCGAGCTGAACATCGAGCTGAAATACTATGAAGGCGCTTCCGTGATCCGTGAGATCTCGCGCGTCTCCAAGCCGGGCCGCCGGGTCTATGTCTCGGTCAAGTCCATCCCGCAGGTCGCGAACGGCCTCGGCATCACCATCCTTTCGACCCCGAAGGGTGTGATGGCCGATCACCAGGCACGCGAACAGAATGTTGGTGGCGAGGTTCTTTGCTCGGTCTTCTAAGGCCGAGCAGGATCTCCATAGCGAACAGACAGGTATAAAAATGTCTCGTATCGGTAAGAAGCCCGTTCAAGTTCCGGCAGGCGTCACGGCTAACGTGGAAGGCCAGAAGGTAACGGCAAAGGGCCCGAAGGGCGAACTGTTCTTCGTCGCGAACGACGAAGTCTCGGTGAAGCTCGAAAACAACACGGTTGTCGTTGAGCCGCTCAATGAGAGCAAGGATGCTCGCGCTAAGTGGGGCATGTCCCGCACGATGATCGAGAACATCTTCAAGGGCGTGAAGGACGGTTACGAGCGCAAGCTCGAAATCAACGGCGTCGGTTACCGCGCTTCCATGCAGGGCAAGAACCTGCAGCTCGCGCTCGGCTTCAGCCACGACGTCGTCTATCAGACGCCGGAAGGCATCACGATCGCTGTGCCGAAGCCGACGGAAATCGTCGTTTCCGGCATCAACAAACAGCAGGTCGGCCAGGTTGCCGCGGAAATCCGCGAATACCGCGGCCCCGAGCCCTACAAGGGCAAGGGCGTCAAGTATGCCGAAGAGCGGATCGTCCGCAAAGAAGGCAAGAAGAAGTAAGGATCACGCGAAATGGCTAGCAGGAAAGATACTCTTGTGCGTCGCGCCAGCCGCGTGCGCCGTCAAATCAAGGCGGTCGCCAATGGCCGTCCGCGCCTGTCGGTTCATCGCTCGTCGAAGAACATCTATGCGCAGATCATCGACGATGTTGCAGGCAAGACGATTGCCGCTGCATCGACCCTTGAGGCGGACCTCAAGTCTGCGCTGAAGACCGGCGCCGACACGGCGGCTGCAGCCGCCGTCGGCAAGCTCATCGCAGAGCGCGCATCCCAGGCGGGCATCAAGGACGTCGTCTTTGATCGCGGCGCCTTCATCTACCACGGCCGCATCAAGGCGCTGGCCGAGGCAGCTCGCGAAGGCGGCCTGAACTTCTAAGGTTCGCCGCCCGGGTGGAATGCCCGGGCGGAACTCCGCTTCGTGATTACCCCCGGTCGTCTCGCCTTAAGCGAGGCGACTTTTCGTCAATCTGCCGATTGCACCCGGAAAAGAAAAAGGAAGAGGACAATGGCACAGAAAGAACGTGCTCCGCGCGAAGAGCGCCAGAGCCGTGAAGAGCGCGACAGCGAATTTGTCGATAAGCTCGTCGCTATCAACCGCGTCGCCAAGGTGGTGAAGGGCGGTCGTCGTTTCGGTTTCGCCGCTCTCGTCGTCGTAGGCGACCAGAAGGGCCGCGTTGGCTTCGGCCATGGCAAGGCGCGCGAAGTGCCGGAAGCCATTCGCAAGGCAACCGAAGCTGCAAAGCGCGATCTGATCTTCGTTCCGCTGCGTGGTGGCCGCACCCTGCATCACGACGTCAACGGCCGCCATGGCGCCGGCAAGGTTCTGCTGCGTGCAGCCAAGCCCGGTACGGGTATCATTGCCGGTGGCCCGATGCGCGCCGTTTTTGAAACGCTCGGCGTTCACGACGTCGTTGCCAAGTCGACCGGTTCGTCGAACCCCTACAACATGGTTCGCGCAACCTTCGACGCGCTCAAGAACCAGATGCACCCGAAGGACATCGCGGCACAGCGCGGCATCAAATACGCCACGCTCCAGGCCCGCCGCGTCTCCGCCGGCGTTGGTTCCGAAGAATAAGGGAGCTGACAGATGGCTAAGAAGGAAGTTGCCAAGAAGACGGTTACCGTCGAGCAGATCGGTAGCCCCATTCGCCGTCCGGCCGTGCAGCGTCAGACGCTCATCGGCCTGGGCCTCAACAAGATGCACCGGGTTCGCACGCTGGAAGACACTCCGGCCGTTCGCGGCATGATCCGGGCCGTCCAGCACCTCGTTCGCGTCGTCGACGAGAAGTGAGGGGGATCTACAAATGAAACTGAATGAAATCAAGGACAACGAAGGCGCGACCAAGAACCGCAAGCGTGTTGGCCGCGGTATCGGCTCCGGCTCCGGCAAGACCGGTGGCCGGGGCGTTAAGGGTCAGAAGGCGCGTTCGGGCGTTTCGATCAACGGCTTCGAAGGCGGTCAGATGCCCATCTATCGCCGCCTGCCGAAGCGCGGCTTCAACAACATCTTCGCTTCGGAGTTTGTTGTCGTGTCGCTCGGCCGCATCCAGGCTGCCGTCGACGCCAAGAAGCTCGATGCGTCGAAGACCGTCGATGCCACGGCTCTCCAGGCTGCCGGCGTCATCCGCCGCGCCAAGGACGGCGTCCGCATCCTCGCTGACGGCGAACTGAAGGCGAGGATTGCGCTCGAAGTTGCAGGTGCCTCTAAGTCGGCGATCGAGAAGATCGAAAAGGCCGGCGGCTCCATTAAGCTGCTCGCAGCGGCCGCGGAATAATTATGACTGATGAACCGCCCGGGGTGCTTCACGCCGGGCGGTTTTGCTCCCATATGTGAGCCTCACGTCCGAGGCGGCGAATCGCTTGCCGCGACGGGACACAACGGAAACCACGGTGAGGCATCCGATTGCAGCGACAATCGCCTCGCGTCAGGTTTTCACCGAAGAGAACTTACTCAGTCCGGAACTGACCGGGTTTTCCCGCGATTTCCGAGATTTGGTACGCGGAGAATTGCATGGCTTCTGCAGCGGAACAGCTCGCCTCGAACCTGAATTTTTCGACTTTCGCGAAGGCGGAAGATCTGAAGAAGCGCCTCTGGTTCACCCTCGGTGCGCTCCTGGTTTACCGTCTTGGCACCTATATCCCGCTGCCCGGCCTAAATCCGGACGCGTTCGCACAGGCCTTCCAGGGGCAGGCAGGCGGGATTCTCGGCCTGTTCAACATGTTCTCGGGCGGCGCGGTAGAGCGCATGGCGATCTTCGCGCTCGGCATCATGCCCTATATCTCCGCCTCGATCATCGTGCAGCTCATGACGTCGGTCGTTCCGGCGCTCGAGCAGCTGAAGAAGGAAGGCGAGCAGGGCCGTAAGGTCATCAACCAATATACCCGCTACGGCACGGTGCTTCTGGGCGCGATGCAGGCCTACGGCATCGCCGTCGGTCTTGAGAGCGGTAGCGGCCTCGTCAACGATCCAGGCTGGTTCTTCCGGATTTCCACCGTCATCTCGCTCCTCGGCGGCACGATGTTCCTGATGTGGCTTGGCGAGCAGATCACCTCGCGCGGCATCGGTAACGGCATCTCTCTCATCATTTTCGCCGGCATCGTCGCAGCTCTGCCGGGGGCGCTCGCCGGTACGCTGGAGCTCGGCCGCACCGGTGCGCTTTCGACGCCGCTTATCCTAGCGATCATTGTCATGGTCGTCGCCGTAATCGCGCTGATCGTCTTCGTCGAACGGGCGCAGCGCCGTCTGTTGATCCAGTATCCGAAGCGCCAGGTCGGCAACCGGATGTTCCAGGGCGATACGTCGCATCTGCCGCTGAAGCTCAACACCTCGGGCGTGATCCCGGCGATCTTCGCCTCGTCGCTGCTCCTGCTGCCCGCGACGCTTGCTGGCTTTGCCAACGCCCAGACGCTGCCGGGGTGGGCGACGACCATCGTCGGCGCGCTCGCGCACGGCCAGCCGCTCTACATGGTGCTCTACGGTGCGATGATCGCGTTCTTCGCCTTCTTCTACACGGCGATCGTATTCAACCCGAAGGACACGGCCGACAATCTGAAGAAGCACGGCGGCTTCATCCCCGGAATCCGTCCGGGCGAGCGTACGGCCGAATACATCGATTACGTCTTGACCCGCATCACCGTCATCGGTGCGGTCTACCTGATCTTTGTCTGTATCCTGCCCGAGATCCTCATCTCGCAGACCGGCGTGCCGTTCTACCTTGGTGGTACGTCGCTTTTGATTGTTGTCAGCGTGACCCTCGATACGGTAGCACAGATCCAGGGTCACCTCATTGCCCAGCAATATGAGGGGCTGATCAAGAAGTCGAAGCTGCGCGGAGGAAAGAGGGGACGATGAGACTTATTTTTTTGGGCCCGCCGGGCGCTGGCAAGGGTACGCAGGCCAAGCTCCTGACGGAGAGATACGGCATCCCGCAGCTTTCCACGGGGGATATGCTACGGGCGGCCGTGGCTCAGGCGACCGAGGTCGGCAAGCGCGCGAAGGCAGTGATGGATGCCGGCCAGCTCGTCTCCGACGAAATCGTCAACGAAATCGTCTCCGACCGTATCGATGCGCCGGATTGCGCCAGGGGCTTCATTCTGGACGGCTATCCTCGGACCGTCCCGCAGGCCGTGGCGCTCGACCGGATGCTTGAAAAAAAGGGCCTGAAGCTCGATGCGGTCATCGAGCTGAAGGTCGACGAGGCAGCGCTTGTGCGGCGGATGGAGAATCGCGTAGCGGAAACGGTGGCCGCGGGCGGCACTGTCCGCTCCGACGACAATCCCGAGGCCTTTCGGCGCCGCCTGACGGAGTATCGGGAAAAGACCGCTCCGCTTTCGGAACACTATGCCCGGACCGGTCGACTGAAGACCGTCGACGGCATGGCCGACGTGAACACGGTCACGGCCGAGATCGAGAAGATTCTGGCCTAGGCGCTTGCCTTTGCCAAAATGGAAGCGCCGGGGAGTTGACTTTTCCGGTCGATTCCTCCAAAGACAGCGTCAACTCGCGACATGAGAAGCGATCGGCGCGGTCTTCAAAACAATGAAGTCCGGGTACGGTCGTTTTTGACGTGTCTCGAACCTCAATCAACGTGCGGCTCTTCAAGGTCGCGTAACGAAGCACCTATTGCCGGATGGCAACTGGAACGCAAGGAGAATAGACGTGGCACGTATCGCTGGCGTCAACATCCCGACGGCAAAGCGCGTCGTCATCGCGCTGACCTACATTCACGGGATCGGCCCGAAATTCGCGAAGGAAATCACCGAGAAGGTCGGCATTCCCGCTGACCGTCGCGTGCACCAGCTGACGGACGCCGAAGTCCTTCAGATCCGTGAGACGATCGACCGTGACTATCAGGTCGAGGGTGACCTGCGCCGCGAAACGGCGATGAACATCAAGCGCCTGATGGACCTCGGCTGCTATCGCGGTCTGCGTCATCGTCGCGGTCTGCCGGTGCGCGGCCAGCGTACGCATACCAATGCCCGCACCCGCAAGGGTCCGGCAAAGGCGATCGCCGGCAAGAAGAAGTAATTTCCCGAACAGGGAAGTGCGGGAGGCTGGCGTTGCACGCCGGCCTCCTTTTGCAGTTTGGTTGGGCAAATGCCTGACCGTTGTGCCGGGCCGGCTAGGCTCGGTGCAAATCACAGCGAAACCGGTTGGTCGGTCGCGCGAAATGCAAGATGCAGGGCAGGGGACGACAAATCCTTTTCCCGGTGGAGCCGCTGGAATTACGGCGGTGCAGAGATCTAAGAAAGGGATCCTATGGCTAAGGAAGCCACCCGCGTTCGCCGCCGCGAGCGCAAGAACATCACGTCTGGCGTTGCACACGTCAATTCGTCGTTCAACAACACGATGATCACCATCACCGACGCACAGGGCAATGCGATTGCCTGGTCGTCCGCTGGCGCGAAGGGCTTCAAGGGCTCGCGCAAGTCGACGCCGTTCGCAGCGCAGATCGCCGCGGAAGATTGTGCGCGGAAGGCCCAGGAGCACGGCATGAAGTCGCTCGAGGTCGAGGTTTGCGGCCCGGGTTCCGGTCGTGAATCCGCTCTTCGCGCGCTGCAGGCAGCGGGTTTCATGATCACGTCGATTCGCGACGTGACGCCGATCCCGCACAATGGCTGCCGCCCGCGCAAGAAGCGCCGCGTCTGATCATCTGTATTCAACATCCCGGTGAGGGCGCATGGGCGCTCTCCCGGTCTTCGGGGCTCGGTTGTCACGATTGGATGGTGGCAACGAACGGAAGGCAGAAAACATGATCCAGAAAAATTGGCAGGAATTGATCAAGCCGAACAAGGTGGAGTTCGCCTCCTCCGGCCGCACCAGGGCAACGTTGGTCGCGGAGCCGCTTGAACGCGGCTTTGGCCTGACGCTCGGCAACGCGCTTCGCCGCGTGCTTCTGTCGTCGCTGCGCGGTGCTGCCGTCACGGCGGTGCAGATCGACGGCGTGCTGCACGAGTTCTCCTCGATCCCGGGTGTGCGGGAAGACGTGACCGACATCGTGCTCAACATCAAGGAAATCGCCATCAAGATGGATGGCGACGACGCGAAGCGCATGGTCGTGCGCAAGCAGGGCCCGGGCGTCGTGACGGCCGGTGACATCCAGACGGTCGGCGATATCGAAATCCTCAACCCGAACCATGTGATCTGCACCCTCGACGAGGGCGCGGAGATCCGCATGGAGTTCACCGTGAACAACGGCAAGGGCTATGTACCGGCTGAACGCAACCGCTCGGAAGATGCGCCGATCGGCCTCATTCCGGTCGACAGCCTGTACTCTCCGGTCAAGAAGGTCTCCTACAAGGTGGAGAACACCCGTGAAGGCCAGGTTCTCGACTACGACAAGCTGACGATGTCGATCGAAACCGATGGCTCCGTCACCGGTGAAGATGCGATCGCCTTTGCGGCCCGCATCCTTCAGGACCAGCTGTCGGTTTTCGTCAACTTCGACGAGCCGCAGAAGGAAGCCGAGGAAGAGGCAGTCACGGAACTCGCCTTCAACCCGGCGCTTCTCAAGAAGGTCGACGAGCTGGAGCTTTCCGTCCGTTCGGCCAACTGCCTGAAGAACGACAACATCGTCTATATCGGCGACCTCATTCAGAAGACCGAAGCAGAAATGCTCCGCACGCCGAATTTTGGTCGCAAGTCGCTCAACGAGATCAAGGAAGTTCTTGCTTCCATGGGCCTGCACCTCGGCATGGAAGTGCCGTCCTGGCCGCCGGAGAACATCGAAGATCTCGCCAAGCGCTACGAAGACCAATACTAAGGCCGCGCGCGTTCGAAAGAACGCGTGAAGCTGGCCTTAGAAAGTTAAACTGCGTATATGTCCTATCGCTTCAAGCCTTCGGCTCTCAGCGGAATATACGCCCCGTTAGACTGCGGGCGGATGCCTGCAAGTAAAGGAGAATAGCCATGCGCCACGGTAAAGCCGGCCGCAAGCTGAATAGAACCGCCAGCCACCGCAAGGCGATGTTTGCCAACATGGCAGCTTCGCTGATCGAACACGAGCAGATCGTCACGACCCTGCCGAAGGCCAAGGAAATCCGTCCGATCGTCGAGAAGCTCGTCACGCTCGGTAAGCGCGGCGACCTGCATGCTCGCCGTCAGGCGATCTCGCAGATCCGCGACGTTGCCGTTGTCTCGAAGCTGTTCGACACGATCGCATCGCGCTATGCTACCCGCAACGGTGGCTATCTGCGCATCATGAAGGCAGGCTTCCGCCAGGGCGATAACGCTCCGCTCGCCGTCATTGAGTTCGTTGACCGCGACGTCGACGCCAAGGGTGCGAAGGATCGCGCTCGCGTTGCTGTCGAAGCCGAGGCTGCCGAAGCCGCCTGACCTACTGCATGTTTCCTTAAATCGTATCCGATTTAAGGACAAAAACATGCAGCAATTCAAAGTCTACAGCGTCCTTTGTGCGTCTGAGAAGACGAGCGGCGCTGTAGGTAATCAGACCAAAATTGAAGCGGCCGGGTGATCTCACCCGGCCGCTTTTTCCGTTGCTGCGATTGATCGCGTGAAACCGGTCCGCGATCGCTTCCAGCGCAGGAAGCGCGTTCTGACCACCCGCCAAAGGAGCAGCATCGCAACGAGGGTGATGTACAGCATCTGCTCCGGCCCGACGACCTTTACCGCCATGGCGAAGTGCAGTGCTCCGGCCGCCGCGATCACATAGACGAGCTTGTGCAGCTTGTTCCAGCGCTGACCGAGCCTGCGGATCGACCAATTGTTCGAGGTAAGCGCAAGCGGAATGATGAGCACGAAGGCTGTCATGCCGATCGTGATGAAGGGACGACGGGCGATGTCGGCGATGATCGCCGGGAAGCGCAGCATCTGGTCCAGCACCATGTAGGCGAGGAAGTGCATCAGCACGTAGTAGAAGGCGAGCAGGCCGAGGGCCCGGCGGTATCTGAGCCAGTTCACCCCGAAGAGGTCGCGGATCGGCGTGATTGCCAGGGTCGCTACGAGGAAGCGCAGGGCCCAGAGGCCGAGCAGGTGCTCGAATTCCTTGATGGCGTTGCCGGGCAGTTGCCCGGTTGCCCCGAGATAGAAGGCGAAGACGGCGGGAATGAAGCCGAGCGCGTAGAGCATCGAGACGGAGGCGCCATGCAATCGTTTCGGCAGGGTGGGCAAGATGGTCATCGTCAGAAATTCGCGTTCAGGTCCATGCCGGCATAGAGGCTCGCAACCTCGTCCGCGTAGCCGTTGAAAGGAAGCGTGTCGCGGCGGTTGGAGCCGAAGAACCCGCCTTCGCCTACGCGGATCTCCGTGGCCTGGCTCCAGCGCGGATGATCGACCGCCGGGTTCACATTGGCGTAGAAGCCATATTCGTTCGGCGCGGTGAGGTTCCAGGTGCAGGGAGGCGGCGTTTCGGTCAGCGAAATCTTCACGATCGACTTTATCCCCTTGAAACCGTATTTCCACGGAACCACCAGTCGTATGGGGGCGCCATTCTGGTTGGGAAGCGTCTTGCCGTAGAGGCCGACAGAGAGGATCGCCAGCGGATGGCGGGCTTCGTCGAGCCGCAGCCCCTCGCGGTAGGGCCATTCCAGCGGCTGGAAATAACCGGACTGGCCGGGCATTTCATCGGGGCGTACGACGGTTTCGAAGGCGACATATTTGGCGCTGCCGAGCGGCTCGACCTTGTCTAGGAGCGCGGCCAAGGGAAAGCCGATCCACGGGATCACCATCGACCAGGCCTCGACGCAGCGCATGCGGTAGCTCCGCTCTTCGAGCGGGAAGGCCAGAAGCTCGTCGAGGCCGAATTCGCGCGGCTTGCCGACGAGGCCATCGACTTTCACCGTCCAGGGCGAAGGCTTGAAGCTTCCGGAATTGGCAGCCGGGTCGCCTTTGCCCGTGCCGAATTCGTAGAAATTGTTGTAGCTCGTGACGTCTTTTTCCGGCGTCATCGGCTCGTCGAGCTTGTAGGCGCTCGCGGAAGCCTTGAGCGGGCCGGCATGCCCGCTTGTCGTCCCGCCCAGGAACAGACCGCCCGCCGCAGCGGCCATGAAGGCCCGGCGATCGATGAAACAGCGCTCTGGCGTGATTTCGGAGGCGGCAATCCGCGGTACGCGGTAGCTTGGCATGATATTCCCCAACATCTGCGTTTTCTAAAGATCAGATCACCAGAGTTTCGATCACCGGGAAAGATGGCGGCAACCACGTTTTCGTGCGCGGTTCGTGACCGCGGGGCCGAGTTCTCCTTCAAAGCTGCAGGCATTACGGCAATCGCCTGATTTGCCAGATGATTTCACTCCAAATGGGCCTTCGAAATCGTCGAGTCCGCCCGCGGCGCGTTTGCCTTTTTTCTTGCGAAATCCTATCTGAACGTAGCAGCAACGAAAGGGAGAATTCTTCATGATCTTAGGCCATCGAGTCTTCGCGGCTCTCGTTTTCGCTGTGGCCATGTCGACGCCCGCGATGGCTCAGGATGCCAAGACGGTACCGCAATCCCGTGCCGAAATGCAGCTCTCCTTTGCGCCTCTGGTCAAGCAGACGGCGAATGCGGTGGTGAATGTCTATGCCGAACGGGTTGTAGAGCGACGGTCGATCTTTGCCGGCGATCCCTTCTTCGAAGAGTTCTTTGGCCAGCGTATGCCGAATCGCACCGAGAAGCAGTCGTCGCTCGGATCCGGCGTCATCGTCGGCCGCGACGGCCTGGTCGTGACGAACAATCACGTCGTCGAGGGCGCGAACGACATCAAGGTCGCGCTCGCCGACGGGCGTGAATATCCCTGCAAGATCATGCTGAAGGACGACCGTCTCGATCTTGCGGTCATGAAGATCGAGGCGGACGGTCCGTTCGACATCATCCCGATCGGTGATTCCGACGCAGTCGAGGTCGGCGATCTGGTGCTCGCCATGGGCAACCCGTTCGGGGTCGGGCAGACTGTGACGAGCGGCATCGTATCCGCCCTCGCGCGCAATCAGATTTCCAATGGCGATTTCGGCTTCTTCATCCAGACGGATGCCGCGATCAACCCTGGCAATTCCGGTGGTGGCCTCATCAATATGAAAGGCGAGCTGATCGGCATCAACACCGCGATCTTTTCCAGAGGCGGCGGCTCGAACGGTGTTGGATTCGCGATCCCCGCCAACCTGGTCAAGGTCTTCGTGGCCTCTGCTCAAGGTGGCGGCGGCTCGTTCATCCGGCCTTTCGTCGGAGCAACGTTCGAGCCCGTCACCTCCGATGTGGCGGACGCGCTGGGGCTTGACCGGGCCCGCGGTGCGCTGGTGACGGCGGTCCAGTCGGGCGGGCCAGCGGAAAGCGCCGGCATGCGGCCGGGACAGGTCGTCGTTGCCGTCAACGGCATGGCGGTCGAGCATCCCGATGCGCTCGGCTATCGTCTGACCACCGTCGGCATCGGCCATGAGGCGCGCGTGACGGTCTTGGAGGACGGCAAGCCGCAGGACATCGCCTTAAAGCTCGAGCAGGCGCCCGAGACCGCGCCGCGCGACGAAAGGCTCATCGAAGGGCGCAATCCTTTCGCGGGCGCTGTCGTGGCAAATCTCTCGCCTCGCCTCGCAGACGAGCTGCGCATGCCCACTTCTTTGCAGGGCGTCGTCGTCACCGAGGTCAATCGCGGCTCGCCGGCCGCCCGCATCGGACTCGCACCGAAAGATATCGTCCGCTCGGTCAACGGTACTGCAATCGACAGCTCGAAGACGCTGGAAAGCGTCGTCGCCGATGAGGCCTCGTTCTGGCGCGTCGAGATCGAGCGCGGCGGCCAGCTCATTCGTCAGTTCTTCCGATGAGCGATCTCTTCTCCCCCATCGAGCCGCCGGAAATGGCCTCGGCAAGACCGCTTGCCGATCGGCTGCGGCCGCGCACGCTCGCCGAGGTCACCGGCCAGGAGCACCTGACCGGCGCGGATGGCGCGCTCACGCGCATGATCGCGTCCGGTTCTCTCGGTTCGATGATTTTCTGGGGACCGCCGGGGACCGGCAAGACGACGGTGGCCCGCCTGCTTTCCGGCGAGGCCGGGCTCGCCTTCGAGCAGATCTCGGCGATCTTCTCCGGGGTTGCGGACTTGAAGAAGGTGTTCGATTCCGCTCGGGCGAGGCGCATGTCGGGGCGACAAACGCTGCTGTTTGTCGACGAGATTCATCGCTTCAATCGCGCCCAGCAGGATAGCTTCCTGCCGGTCATGGAGGACGGCACCGTCATCCTGGTCGGCGCCACAACCGAGAACCCGTCCTTCGAGCTCAATGCCGCGCTTTTGTCGCGGGCGCGCGTGCTGACCTTCAAGCCGCTTGACGAGGCGAGCCTCGAGGAGCTGTTGAAGCGCGCCGAGAAAGCCGAGGGCAAGGCGTTGCCGCTCGACGAGGATGCCCGTGCGAGCCTGATCCGAATGGCGGATGGCGATGGCCGGGCGGTGCTCACCCTTGCCGAAGAGGTCTGGCGGGCGGCTCGCAAGGACGAGATTTTCGATGCCGCGGCGCTCCAGGACATCGTCCAGCGCCGCGCGCCCGTTTACGACAAGAGCCAGGACGGCCACTACAATCTGATCTCGGCGCTTCACAAATCCGTTCGAGGCTCGGATCCGGACGCCGCGCTTTACTACCTCTGCCGCATGCTCGATGCCGGCGAAGACCCGCTCTATATCGGCAGGCGGCTCGTGCGTATGGCAGTCGAGGATATCGGGCTTGCCGATCCGCAAGCCCTGGTGATCTGCAACGCCGCCAAAGACGCCTATGACTATCTCGGCTCCCCCGAAGGCGAGCTCGCTCTCGCGGAGGCTTGTGTCTACATCGCTACCGCGCCGAAGTCGAACGCCGTCTATACCGCTTACAAGCAGGCCATGCGTGAGGCGAAGGAAAACGGCTCGCTGCTGCCGCCGAAGCATATCCTCAATGCCCCGACCAAGCTCATGAAGGGGGAGGGGTACGGCGAGGGATACCGCTATGATCACGACGAGCCGGACGCATTTTCGGGCCAGGATTATTTCCCGGAGAAGATGGGAAGAAAGACCTTCTACGACCCGCCGGAGCGCGGCTTCGAGCGGGAAATTCGCAAGCGGCTCGAATGGTGGGCGAGGCTCAGGCGCGAGCGGAATTCATAGATCGAGACCTGGCAAACGGGCTGACGTGCCCGATGTATCGTGACGAGAGGTGAATTTGTATGAAGGCGCGCATCAAATGGGTTGAAGGCCGGACATTTGTCGGCGAGTCCGGAAGCGGACACAATGTCGTTCTCGGCACGGCTGTCGGGCCGGAGGGACGAACACCGGGACCGAGCCCGATGGAGTTGGTGCTGATCGGCACCGGCGGTTGCTCGGCTTTCGACGTCGTTCACATCCTCGAAAAGGGGCGCGAAGCGGTCGAAGACTGTTTTGTCGAGATCGACGCTGATCGTGCGGATCAGGACCCGAAAGTGTTCACCCGCATCCACATGCACTTTGTGGTCAAGGGGCGTGGCCTTGCGACGCACAAGGTCGAGCGCGCCATCGCGCTCTCGATCGAGAAATATTGCTCGGCCTCGGCGATGCTCGCCAAGACGGCCACAATCACCCACGACTTTGAAGTCATCGATACCACTGCGGCGGCGGTGAGCTGATCTTTCGTTAGAGCTCCTCGTCCGCTGCTTTGAGCGTTGGCGAGGGCGGCGGTGCGAGGGAAACTCGCGAGCGGCGATCCGCGCCCCGCGCAAAACAGATATGTCGGCCGGCATCTTGTTGCGCTTCTCGGTCTATGGCATAGGAGTGCCGCGTTGCAGACGGCTGCACGGATCGACGACGTCGGTCCGCACTTCCGCGGGGACGGCCTCGCTCCACTTGAAGGAGCTTGATATGGCCTGGTTCACCCTGCTTCTTGCCGGAATTCTTGAAATCGGCTGGGCAATAGGTCTCAAATATACGGATGGATTCACGCGACTTACACCGACGGTGCTGACGGTCGGCGCGATGGTGCTTAGCATCCTGTTGCTCGGCATCGCCGTCCGCTCGCTGCCGCTCGGTACGGCCTATGCCGTGTGGACCGGCATCGGCACGGTCGGCACCGTCGTTCTCGGCATCATGCTCTTTGGCGAGCCCGCGACCGTCCTTCGCCTCGGCTGCATCGGCCTCATCGTCGCAGGCATTGCCGGCCTGAAGCTGGTTGCCTGAGGCCGAGCGGTTTTCCTCGGCATCCGCTCATGACCGGAGGGAAAGAATTTCACGCAACGTAAACTTGAGGCTTGCTCGACGTTATTTTAGCGCGTCGAGCACCGTGGCGGCGGCCTGCATCTCCCGCCAGCGATTTTCGCGGCGTTTGAAGGCTTCCTCGTCGGTTCCCCAGTGCTCGATCTGCCAATCCTCGTCGACATGGGCGGCCTCCCATGCCTCTTCCGCCGACAGCCTTCCCTTGGCCAAGGCGAGCGCAAGCAGCGCGGATCCCGTCAAACTCGTGATCGTGTGCAGACAGGCGAGGCCCAGCGGCGTCGCAAAGGGGCGCAGGCCCTCGGCATAGGCAGAGATTGCCTCGCGCGGCTGCTCCTGATGGATCACGCCCTCGGCGAGAATGAAGCGGGCGCCGAGCGAATGGGCCGCCCAATCGAGGACCGGATTCCAGATGTCGTTCTGCCGCCTGACCAGACCCTCGGGGCTATCGGCTCTATAGCAGAGGAGATCGCTGCCGGCGAAACGCAGGACATCGTCGAAGACGGCTCGGTCATCGAGCGCCACTCCGTCGATCGCCGTATTGACGATCCGCGTGAGCGGCATCGCCCCGGGGTCGATGACCTCGGTCTGCGCGTCCCACTCGGCCGCCAGCAACGCGGCGAGCTTCTCCGTAGGAACGACAAGCGGCCGCTTCGCCGGTGTGCGCACCGGCCGGCCGTCGAGAAGCACCGCGTATCCGCCATCATCCGCGGGGGCGACGCTTGCATGCTTGTAGAAACGCTTCGCGAGCGGCTTCTGCATTTGGATCTGGGCACGGCGCACCGGATCCTCGTGGCTCAGTGCTCCGCTCAGTTCGTCGCGAATATCAGGCATGGTTGCGTTCCATCCATTCGATTATATCTGCCGGCACGCGGGCGATGTGATCGGCGCCGGCCTCGATGAGTTGCGGCACGCTGGCATATCCCCAGGCGACGCCGAGCGCATCCGCGCCGGCTGCCTTCGCCATCTGCATATCATAGATCGCGTCTCCGATGACGATCGTATCCGCGGGATCGACGCCGGCCTCGGCGCAGCACTCCATGACCATCGCCGGATGCGGTTTCGACGGACAATCGTCCGCCGTGCGCGAGACGAAGAAGACCTTGTCGAAGCCGTGGGTGGCGGCGATGTGCGCAAGCCCGCGCCTTGATTTTCCGGTGACGGCGCCGATCAGCAATTCGTCCTGGGCGGCAAGCGTTTCCATCATTTCCGCTATGCCAGGAAACAATGCTTCCTGGAACCCGGGCTCGCCGCGCACCGAAGCGAAGATAGTCTTGTAATGCGCCGCCATTGCGACCTCACGGGTGTCGGCATGCGGCTGCCCTAGAAGTCTCGCGATGGCAATATCGAGCGTAAGGCCGATGACCGCTTTGGTGGCGTCCGTCGTCGGGCGCTCCAGATCGAAGGCATCGAACGTGCGGGCCATCACCTCGTGGATCAACCCGGCGCTGTCGACCAGGGTGCCGTCGCAATCGAAAAGAACGAGCTTCATCAGTCGCCCTCGCCGGCGGCGTCCTCATCGAAGCCGAGCAGGTTCCAGCTCTGCACCATGTGCGGGGGCAGGGGAGCCGTGACCTTCAGCCGCCCGCCGTTCGGATGGGGAATGTCGATATGCCGGGCATGGAGGTGCAGCCGGTTCTGCATGCCGCCGGGAAAGGTCCAGTTGGTGTCCGCCTCGAAATACTTCGGATCGCCGATGATCGGGTGACCGATATGGGCGGCGTGCACGCGCAACTGGTGCGTGCGGCCGGTATAGGGTTCCATTTCGAGCCAGGCGAGGTTCTGCCCGGCTTGCTCGACGACGCGGTAGTAGGAGATCGCGTGATCGGCGCCTTCCTCGCCATGCTTGGCGATCCGCACGCGGTCGCCGTCCGGAGTCTGCTCCTTGACGAGCCAGGTGGAAATCCGGTCCTCGCGCTTTCGCGGCACGCCCTTGACCAGCGCCCAGTAGATCTTCTTGGTGTCGCGTTCACGAAACGCGGCCGTCAGTTGTTGGGCCGCGCCGCGGGTGCGGGCGATGACGAGGACGCCGGACGTATCCCGGTCGAGCCGATGGACGAGACGCGGCTTCTCGCCTTTCTGGTTGGTCCAGGCTTCGAGCATCTTGTCGATGTGCCGGCTGACGCCCGAGCCGCCCTGGACCGCAAGGCCGGCCGGCTTGTTGAGCACGATCACCTTGGCGTCCTCGTGCAGGACCATGCGCGACAGGAGCTCGCCGTCGGACGAATTGCGCAGGTCACGCCCGCCGATCGGACCGGATTTCACGTCCTTGGCGTCGACGCCGAGCGGAGGGATGCGGATCGTCTGGCCGGGCTGGACGCGCGTGTCGGACTTGGCGCGTGCGCCGTCGACGCGGATCTGCCCGGAGCGCAGCAGTTTCTGCAGCGGACCAAAGCCCAATCCCGGAAAATGCACCTTGAACCAGCGGTCGAGACGCATGCCCGCCTCGTCGCTGTCCACCCGCCTGTGTTCTATGCCTGCCATCTGCAGAAATCCGCTTCCTGTTTTTCAGGGTGGCTTTAGACCATTGCGGGCGCGAGGGCCAGTCCGGCGAGGGCCGAGCGCCGAAAGATCGTCGCGCTACCAGCCCGCTTGCCGAACGAAGGGGACGCGGCAGGGGAGAAGCGTCGCGTATCAACCCAGCCTTTCGGCATGCCACTTGAGATGGTCGTCCATGAAGGTCGAGATGAAATAATAGGAGTGGTCGTAGCGCTCGTGCATCCGGAGCGTGAGGCCGATCTCCGTTCCCTTGACCGCCTCCTCGAAAAGCCATGGGCGCAGGCCGTTTTCGAGGAAACCATCGGCCTTGCCCTGGTCGATCAGGAACTCCGGGAAGCGCGCGCCGTCTTCGACCAGCGCGCAGGCATCATACTTCCGCCAGGCCGCCTTGTCGGCACCGAGATATTTCTCGAAGGCGCCGACGGACCAGTCGGCACTCGACGGCGCGACGATCGGCGCGAAGGCAGAGCAACTGCGGAAGCGTTCAGGGTTCTTGAGCGCGATCGTCATGGCGCCATGTCCACCCATCGAATGGCCGAAGATTCCCTGCCGGCCCATGTCGACGCGGAAATGCTGGCTCACGAGAGCGGGCAACTCTTCGGTGATGTAAGTATACATCTGGTAATGCTCGGCCCAGGGCGTCTCCGTCGCATCGAGATAGAAGCCGGCGCCTTTGCCCATCTGCCAGTTGGTAAGTTCGTCAGGCACATCGGGCCCGCGCGGGCTCGTATCCGGGCACACGATGATGAGGCCGAGTTCGGAGGCCATGTGACGGTACTCGCCCTTCTCCATCACATTGGCATGGGTGCAGGTGAGACCGGAGAGATACCAGAGGACGGGGCGGGGCTCGTTGATCGCCTGCGGCGGAACGTAGACGGCGAAGGTCATTTCGCCCTTGCAGGCCGCCGAATCGTGCGCGTAGACGCCCTGCATGCCGCCGAAGGCTGTGTTTTGCGAGATTACTTTCATGAGAGCGCTCCTGGATTCATGAGGTGCTGCCGGCGAGCTGTACCGCGGCATTGACCGCAGCCGCGACGAGCACGGTGTTGAAGAAGAAGGAAACGATCGCGTGCACCAGATTGACGCGCCGCATTGCCGTCGTAGTGATGGCGACGTCCGAGGTCTGCGCCGTCATGCCGATGACGAAGGCGAAATAGAGGAAGTCGTAGCCGCCGGGAGCGTCGGTTTCCGGAAAGGCGAGGCCGCGCGCCGCAGGGTTGCTCTCGCCATGGTGGCTGGCGAGCCAATAGAGGTGGGCGTAGTGCAACGCGGCCATCGTGTGGACCGTGGCCCATCCCAGCGTCACGGAGGCAAAGGCGAGAATTAATTCGCCGGCGCTGCCGCCTCCGGTGCGGTTGAGCGCGAAAAAGAGCGCCGTCAGCGAAATGGCGGCGGCCGAAAGCGTCACCAGAAAGATGATCGGTTCCGGTTCGCCCGTGTCGCGGGCGTTGATCTTGAGATAGCTCCCCGTAAGCTTGGGAATGCGGACAGCGGCCATCGACAGGTAGATGCAGAAGAAGAGAATCGCTGCGATCTCGACCGCCTGGCCGCGAAAGAGCATGCTGCTGATCGGCAGGCTGAGCAGCGCGCCCGCGAGCGCGAGATAGAACGGCCAATGCCTGAGGCCCTTCTTGGGGTTCATTCGCTGCCTCCCATTCGCCGGCCGCCACGCTCGTCGGCTCGTCACCTTTTCGCCTGACGGCAAAGTCGATCAAGCGTTTCGAGAAAGGCGGAGCGGTCCTTGGCGGTGAAGGCGGCATTATAGCCCTTGCTTTCGCCGGTTTCCCGCAGATGCGCGCCGAGGTCGCGCATTGCAGAGGCCATGCCGATGTTTGTCTTATCGAAGACGCGCCCGGTAGGCCCGGTCACGAGCGCGCCGGCGGCGACGCAGCGCACAGCAAGCGGCACATCCGCCGTCACCACGACATCGCCCCTGCTGGCGCGTTCGGCGATCCAATCGTCCGCCGCATCGAACCCGGCCGATACGATGACGTTGTGGATCATCGGGTCGCGCGAGGGCCGTAGCCCCGAATTGGCGACGAAGGTCACCTCGAAGCCGTGGCGCTCAGCCACCTTTAGGGTCTCGGCCTTGACCGGACATGCGTCGGCGTCGACATAGATCATAGCAGTTTCAACCCGGAAGGACGGAAAAGCGCCGGAATTCAGACGGCTCCGGCGCTTTTCTAACGCGTACTGTGAGCTCAGTACAGCACGACCGAGCGGATGCTTTCGCCGGAGTGCATGAGCTCGAAGCCTTTGTTGATCTCCTCGA
>NZ_LUAV01000009.1 GCF_002078505.1 Ensifer aridi
CGATCTGGTCGGCGCCGCGCTTGGTCAGGTTGACGAGATAGGGCACGATGTCGTCGCCGACCTCGGTCGGATTGACGAAGTGGGTCATGCCGAACCTTTCGCCCCAGGGCTTCTTGTCGTTGTTGATGTCGACGCCGATGATCATGTCGGCACCGGCCAGCCGTAGCCCCTGGATGACGTTCAAACCGATGCCGCCGAGACCGAAGACGATCGCCGTCGAGCCCATCTCGACTCGTGCGGTGTTGATGACGGCGCCGATGCCGGTGGTGACGCCGCAGCCGATGTAGCAGATCTTGTCGAAGGGGGCGTCGGGATTGACCTTGGCGACGGCGATCTCCGGCAGCACGGTGAAGTTGGCAAAGGTCGAGCAGCCCATATAGTGATGGATCTTGTCGCCGTTAATCGAGAAGCGCGAGGTGCCGTCCGGCATCAGCCCCTGGCCTTGGGTGGCGCGGATGGCGGTGCAGAGATTGGTCTTGCGGCTGAGGCACGAGGGGCAGGCGCGGCATTCCGGCGTATAGAGCGGAATGACGTGGTCGCCCTTCTTGACGCTGGTGACGCCGGGGCCGACATCGACGACGATGCCGGCGCCCTCATGGCCGAGGATTGCCGGAAACAGCCCCTCCGGATCGGCGCCCGACAGGGTGAAGTCGTCGGTGTGGCAGATGCCGGTCGCCTTGACCTCGACCAGCACCTCGCCGGCC
>NZ_LUAV01000010.1:0-58635 GCF_002078505.1 Ensifer aridi
CGGCGTCGTCACCCGCGGCGGGCGGGCTGCGGTCGCCTTCGATCGCCACGGCGCCTGCGTCGCCGTGCCACCCGCCCTTCCCTCACTTGCCGACGTCACCGGCGCCGGGGACGCGCTGGCTTCAGGCTTCCTCGCCGCTCGGCTTGCTGGCTTCGATCTTGCCGGATGCCTGCGGCACGGCATTGCTGCGGCCATCATAACGCTCCGTTCGCCTTTCGCCGCGTCGGAAGAAATGTCGGCGGAGGCCATCGAACAGGCACTCGCCCTTGTGCCGGCACCGGAAATGCTGTCATGAGATTGGCAGCCGAAAGCAAGGCGGGGCGAGAAGCAGCAGGGTTTCCGTCTTTGCCCGCTCCCGTCTTTTCAGAAGCAATCACGACGGCCTTGATCGAATCGAAGCAAAAATCATCGTCACCCAAGGGAAAAGATCATGACCAAACCCGCCTCGCCATCGCTGCCGATGGAATATTCCGATGAAGTCGCGGCCGCCAAGGCGCGCGGTGCGCCGATCGTTGCGCTTGAATCGACGATCATCACCCACGGAATGCCCTACCCCGGCAATCTCAACATGGCCCGCAGCGTCGAGACGATCATTCGCGAGCAGGGCGCGGTCCCCGCGACCATTGCGGTCATTCACGGTGTTCTGCATATCGGCCTCGATGAGGCGAAACTAGAGGCGCTGGCGAAGACGCAAGGCGCGATGAAGCTTTCGCGCGCCGATCTCGCCTACGCGATCGCCGAGCGCCGCACGGGCGCCACGACCGTCGCCGCGACGATGATCGCCGCCGCCCGCGCCGGCATCGACGTTTTCGCGACCGGCGGCATCGGCGGCGTCCATCGCGGGGCGGAAGAGAGCTTCGACATCTCGGCCGATCTCGATGAACTCGCCCGCACCGGCGTCATCGTCGTCTGCGCTGGCGCCAAGGCCATTCTGGACATTCCGAAAACGCTCGAAGTGCTCGAAACCCGCGGCGTGCCGGTCGTGACCTATGACAGCGAAATCTTCCCTGCCTTCTGGTCGCGCGATTCCGGCATCAAGAGCCCGCTGATGCTGAACAGCCCGGCGGCGATCGCCAATTTCCAGCGGATGCGCGATCTCCTCGGCATCGACGGCGGCATGCTCGTCGCCAACCCGGTTCCAGAGGAAAGCGAAATCCCGCGCGAGGAAATGGAAATCTACATTACCCGGGCGCTCGACAATGCCGCAAGCGACGGCATTTCCGGCAAAGCGGTCACGCCCTATCTGCTCGACAACCTCTACCACATGACAGAGGGCCGCAGCCTTGAAACCAATATCGCCCTTGTCGAGAACAATGCGCGCCTCGCAGCCGAAATCGCAGTAGCGCTCGCGGCGAAATAACGCTGCGATGCAAAGGTGGTCTCGGCACGTAGACCACCACTAACTGTAACCGAGCTGTGGAATTAAGGGATGTTGAATCGCTTGCAACACGCGTTGTGAGCGGTTCCTTGCCGAAAGCGCCTTCGTGAAGCATTCTCATTGCAGAATATCCATTTTCGTGACTTCGTAAGCGGCAAAAACCGTCGCCTTGTCGGACGTTCGCGACAACGGCTTTGAACTTCACGGGAGGAATTCGATGCGTTTTATCAATCCTATCCCGTTCGTCCACGACATCAATCACTCTAAGGAATTTTACGAGAAGAGACTTGGGCTGAAAATATTAGAGGATTTCGGAAACTTCGTTCTTTTCGAGGCTGGCTTTGCGCTTCACGAAGGAACTTCACTTGAACAAACAATTTGGCGGAAAGCATTTATCAGGAAAGAACCCTATGGGCGAAGAAATTTGCTGTTGTATTTTGAGCATGAAGATCTTGACGCGGCGTTCGAAAACATTGCGCCACACGTGCAGCTGATCCATCCTATTGAGCGGCAAGCATGGGGACAGCGCGTATTCCGTTTTTATGATCCAGACAGACACGCAATAGAGATTGGAGAGCCACAAACCCTCAGGCCTCTTGGCAATTCGCATAAATCCTAAGGTTTGCGACGCCCCTTAAGAGGAATTTCGGTCGAAGAACCAGCGCATAACTTCAACTTTTTGCCACCCACTTCTGCGACAGCAAGCATTCCACTGCAAAAGCAGAAGCTCGTTAGGAATCGAGCATCTCGCGGACCGCGACGGCCAGTTGCTTCAGCGAGAACGGCTTTGGCAGGAAGCCGAACTTGGCGTCGGCGGGCAGGTTGCGAGCAAAGGCGTCTTCCGCATAACCGGACACGAAGATGAATTTCAGATCCGGGTATTTCTTGCGCAATTCGCGGAGCAGCGTCGGACCGTCCATTTCCGGCATCACGACATCCGAGACGACGATATCGACGGCGCCGTCGAGCTCGTCCATGATCTCGAGCGCTTCGACGCCCGACCCCGCCTCGTAGACCGTATAGCCACGCGTCTCCAGCATTCGCTTGCCGCCGCGGCGAACCGCCTCCTCGTCCTCGACCAGGAGGACCACCGCGGAGCCGCCGGTGAGATCGGCCGGCTCCGGCCGAGGCGCTGCCGCCGCCGGTGGCTCGCTTGGCGCCGGCGGGATCGCGGCGGAGGTTTCGTTGTGTGCCGCTTCCTCACGTGTGTCGGCCGCTTCGACATACCGCGGAAGCAGGATGCGGAAGGTCGTGCCTTTGCCGACTTCGGACTCCGGATAGATGTAACCGCCGGACTGCTTGACGATTCCGTAGACCATCGAAAGGCCGAGCCCTGTGCCCTTGCCGACCTCCTTCGTCGTGAAGAAGGGCTCGAAGATCTTGTCCATGATCTCCGGCGGAATCCCGGTACCCTCGTCCGCCACCTCGACCATGACGTAGTCGTCCTCCGGCAGCTCGCGCCGTCCGATTGCCGGCACTTCGCTTGCCGGCAGATTCCGCGTCCGGAGCGTGATGGTTCCGCCGCCTGGCATGGCATCGCGAGCATTGACGGCGAGGTTTAAAAGAACCTGCTCGAACTGGCCGAGATCCGTCTTCACCGGCCAGAGATCGCGACCGTAGTCCACTTCGACCTTGACGTTCGTGCCGGTCATGCGGTCGACGAGCATCCTGAGGTCGCCGATGACGTCGGTGAGGTTGAGCACGGTTGGCCGCATGGTCTGCTTGCGCGAAAAGGCGAGCAATTGCCGCACGAGAACGGCTGCGCGGTTGGCGTTGCGCTTGATCTCCATCAGATCCGCGAACGTCGCGTCCGCCGGCCGGGCCGACAGCAGGAGATGATCGGCTGAAAGCAAGATCGCCGTCAGCACATTGTTGAAATCATGCGCGATGCCGCCGGCAAGGGTTCCGACCGCGTTCATCTTCTGTGTTTGCGCCATCTGGTTTTCGAGCGCCTTCTGCTCGGTGATTTCCAGCGCATAGATGATCGCCGCTTCCTCGGGAGCTTGGTCGCTCTGGTCGATCACGGCGTTCACGTAGAAGCGGAAGTGACGCCCCTCATCCGTCGGATGCAGCGCGTCGATCGGGGCGATATCGCTCTGCCGGTCCTTGGCCGCGGCCAACGCCTCCTGCAGCCGGCCCTTCTCAGACGGGTGCACTACGGCCTCGATCAGGGCACCGCGCTCGACATCGTCCTGCGAAACGAGGCCGGCGAAAAGCTTCAGGAAGGGTGCGTTGGTCCTGAGAATCCGCCCGTTTCCGTCCACCGAGGCGATCGCCATAGGCGTGTTGTTGAAGAAGCGGGTGAAGCGCATGGCCGCATTCGAAGCCGACTGGTCGCCGTCGTCGCCTTCGCGCGACATCACGATCGTCCTGCTTTCTCCCGGCGCGCCGTCGCGCGTCGAGGAAACGCGATGGATCAGCCTGGCCGGGAGGCTCTGGCCGTTCATCTTGCGCAGATCGAGGTCCAGAACTTTTGTCTTCTTTAGGCCCGGTTCGGCCTGCACCGATTGCACGAGCGCCAGGCCCTCGCCCGCGACGAGGTCCGCGATGCTGATCGATCCCGGCTGGAACTTGGTGAGATCGATGCCCAGCCAATCGGCAAGTGTCGCGTTGATATAGAAGATCTCGCCCTTGCGCCCCGCGGAGAAAAAGCCCGCCGGTGCATGGTCGAGATAGTCGATCGCGTTCTGCAGCTCCTTGAAGAAGCGCTCCTGATCGTCGCGCTCCGCGGTGATGTCGGCGATCTGCCAGAGATAGAGCGGATTGCTGTCTGCATCCTCGAGCGGCAGCACGCGCGCCTTCAGACGAAACCAATGGGCGCCCGCACCGGCTCCCTTGCCGTTGGCGAGCGGTTTCAGCAGCCGGAATTCCTCGTGTCCCTGCTTGCCCTCGTGCAGCCCGTTGGTCAGGCGATAGATCGCCTCCGTCGCTTCGCGGTTCCGCGACAGGATGGTTTCGAGAGATTGTATGCCGGCTGCGCTCTTCGCGCCCGTCAGAGCGCCGTAAGCGGCATTCGCATAGATGATGCGGCCCTTGCGGTCGGTGACGATCGTCCCGTCTTCATGCGCGTCGAGGAAGGCACGGGCCAGTTCGTCAGGTCGTGACTGCGGCATCACCTCGATGAAACCGATGACCGACGAAACGAGGAAGAATATGCCGACCATGGCCAGCACGCCGAGAATGCCGAGGACGATTTCGTTCTCGAGCTGATTCTTGAAGACGACGAAAGCGGCGGCCGAAGCGGTGAGAACGATCGCCAGCAGGACGATCCTGAGGATCGTGCCCGGCCGCACGCCCCGGTCAACGACCGGCATCTGGTAGTCACCTGACTGCCGCAATTTCGTCATCGGGGTCCTCACCTGCTGCCGGGTCGGCGCCCTACCGGCACGATCCCGCACGCTTGCAACGCCGCCCATCCCTGCAGACGCACAAGGGCCGCTCTAATACTTTGAATTGCTGCATAAGTTATCCCTAAAACGGTTCCGGTTTAAGGAAACTATGCAGTGACCGGCATCCGATGACGTCGCCGCGAAATCGGTAGCCGCCTTCCCCGCGCTCCCGCCCATCGAACTGGAATCATCTTTAACAATCAGAGATAACAGCAAAAAGCGTCTCGGCGGAAGCGCCGCGGTCAATTCACAGGGAATGTCGGGCGGAAGCTTGTTCCGGCCCGAAAAAAGCCGTCAAATGCTGCCATCCGGGCGGCAGTAAGGAGTTCAGCCTATGATGGAAACGATCCTGGGGGACAACGGTAGCCGGTTCATCATCGCCGCCGGAGCAGTGGCCATTGGTCTCTTGTGCCTTGTGGCGGTGCTCTGGATCATGCGGAACAGGCCATCCTCTCCCTTCGTCCGTGGCGGCAAGAACAGGCAGCCGCGCCTTGCCGTGCTCGATGCTGCAGCAGTGGACACACGCCGACGGCTCGTGCTCGTGCGCCGCGACGATGTCGAACACTTGATCATGATCGGCGGCCCGACCGACGTCGTCATCGAGAGCCGCATTGTTTCGGAGGAGGCAGCCCCGGCATCGGCCGGCGTCCGCGTCGCGGCGGAACAACGGCCTGCCGATACCCCCACCGCGGCAGCCCGACCGGAGGCAAAGCCCCAGCCCGTTTCCTCTACCGCCCCCGCCGAGCTTGCAGCCGTCGAACCGGTTCGGCAAATGACACGGCCCGTCGAGCCTGTAAAAGCTCCGGTGCGCGCTGAGCCGGCACCGCCGGTGCGCGTTGCGGCCGATCAGTCCGAGACGGCTAGCTCGCCGCCGCAACAGCCAGCGGTCTCCAGACCGGCGCCGCTACCGTCTGACGCCCCGCCTGTGGCCACGGCCGTCGAGCCGGTGCGCCATGTTCTTACAGCCGCACGCGACCGAGTGCTTCCGTTGGTCCAGCCTGCAAGCGGAGACCGCTCAGTGCCACCTAACCCCGCTGAGCCCTTCAAGCCGGTACTGGCGCAGCCTGGGCCGACGCGGCCGGCCACACCGGATGCTGCCGAATTCGAGCGCATGCTCGATGCGGAAATCAGCGGAGATCTCCAACGCCTGACACCGACAGCCCCGCTGCGGCCGGAAAATCGTCCAGCGCAGGGCGGTCGCCAGGAGCCTATGCTCGGTGCCACACCGGAAGACCTCCGCAAGGAACCGACGATCGAGGAGGAGATGAACCGGATGTTGGCTGACATCTCCGCGGGCCGCAAACCGTGAAGGGAGAGTGCGGCGGTCTCGTCCCCGCACGAGCGGCTACGATCTATACGGCAAAACAAAAGAAAACGGCGCGGTTGAACCGCGCCGTTTGCTGTAGGTCAGGCAATCTTCCGCGACTTACTCGTCGCGGTAAACCTTCTCGCGCCGCTCATGGCGTTCCTGAGCCTCGATCGAAAGGGTCGCGATTGGCCGGGCGTCCAGGCGCTTGAGGCCGATCGGTTCCCCGGTTTCCTCGCAGTACCCGTAGGTGCCTTCGTCGAGGCGCTGCAGTGCGGCATCGATCTTGGCGATCAGCTTGCGCTGGCGATCCCGAGCGCGCAACTCGATTGCCCGGTCTGTTTCGGAGGAAGCGCGGTCCGCAAGATCAGGATGATTGGCGCTCTCCTCTGCCAAGTGATCCAGTGTCTCGCGGGCTTCGCGAAGGATATCGTTTTTCCAGGCATTCAACTTCGCACGAAAATATGCCCGATGGTTTGCATTCATGAATTCCTCGTCCTCGGAGAGGACATAGGTACTAAGATCGATCTTCTCACTCAACGCGATTCTCCTGAAGAACATCTCATTGCGGCGGTGTATAGACCTATGGAAGCTCTGATTCAAGCCTCGTAGACGGTGCTTACGCGGCAATTTAGCACTGCGCGGATTCCAGGCTAAACGGCTAATATTTCATCAAAATTACACACAAAGTCCTGGTCGGCGAGTTACCGCCGCAACTGCCGGCAGGAGCCGTCATTCAGCCGGTGCGCGAATTCGATCGCGGCCGGATTGCGACATTTGGTGTGCGCCGAGCGTCAGTTCAATAGCGCCAAAAACGCGGGACATGGCTTGATCTTTGCGTCGACCGGCGGGACAAGGGACCGAGCCGACGGGGGCGTTTGTGCTGCGGGCGCAGGCAGATGCCTCCATTCCCGGGAGTTTCAATACCGGACAGGTACATGCAAGATAGCGTCGTTCCAGCCTTCCGCCTCTTTCTCCTTCGTCATGCCCGTTCGGGCTGGGCCTTGCCGGGCCAGCGGGACTTTGACCGCACGCTCGACGGCATCGGTTATGTGGAGGCGGAACTTACCGCGCAGACCATTGCCGATCACGGGCTGCGACCGGACCTGATCCTGTGTTCCACAGCAACACGATGCCGCCAGACGGCAGAACCGCTCTATCGCACCCTCGGCGAGGACATCGACATCCGCTATCTCGACCCGCTCTATACAGGCCCCACGAGCGTCTACACCGAGCTTGTCGAGGCGTATGCGGACCGGTCCTCGCTGATGATCGTCGGGCACAATCCGATGGTCGAGGAACTGTTCTGGCAAATTCTCGATGGGACAACGGCTACAACGGCATTCGGCGATGGTTATCCGCCGGCCGGATTGGCGATCATCAACTTTTCGGCCCGCCCGACGGCCGGCTCCGTCTGGTCCGCCGCACTTGCGCAGTTGCTGGTACCGACCCTCGAGGACGCCGAAGGGCAATGACCCGGTATTTCGTCCGGTTCGAATCCGGCCCGAGGAGCCATCCAAGTTCCCTCGAATCGTTGCACCCACGGAAACATTTCCTATATCGCCCCCGAGCAACGTCGATGCCTGTAACCCGGCGGGGATATCGGCCATAACGCTGTATCGCTGAACGATTCCCGGAGGGACGAGAGAACTTGGCGCCCATGCTGACCAGCCTCAAGGACGACACGTTGATCGCGCTGGACAATCTTGCAGACCGAGCGGCCGGGCTCGTCCATCCCACCGTCAGGCTCGGCGTCACCGGTCTTTCGCGCGCCGGCAAGACCGTGTTCATCTCCTCGCTGGTGCACAACTTGTTGAACGGCGGGCGGCTGCCGCTGTTCGAGCCTATCCGCTCCGGCCGCGTTTCGAAAATCCGGCTGGAACCGCAGCCCGACGACGCCGTGCCGCGCTTCCAATACGAGGATCACATCGCCGCTCTCGTCCGTGACCGGGCATGGCCGGATTCGACGCGCGCCATTTCGCAATTGCGCATCACGCTCGACTACGAAAGCGCGAGCGGCTGGAATCGACTGTTCTCTCCTGGACGGCTGTCAATCGACATCGTCGACTATCCCGGCGAGTGGCTGCTCGACCTGCCGCTGCTCGCCCAGGACTTCCGGCAGTTCAGCGAAGCGACGGTGCGGCGAGCGCACGAAGGCACGCGTGCAGCCCTATCGCGCGAGTGGCTGGACCTTGCCGCCTCCATCGGCGCCGAAACGGCCGAGGACGAAGGTGCCGCGCGTCGGCTCGCCGAAAGCTTCACTGCCTATCTCAAGGCCTGCAAGGAAGACGACCGCTCGCTCTCGACTCTGCCGCCCGGCCGCTTTCTAATGCCAGGCGATCTCGAAGGTTCACCGGCGCTCACTTTCTCGCCGCTGCCCGACCTGCCGGCCGGACGGGCGCCCAAAGGCTCGCTTTGGGCGATGATGGAGCGGCGATACGAAGCTTACAAGACGCATGTAGTGAAGCCGTTCTTCCGCGAGCATTTCGCCCGCCTCGACCGCCAGATCGTGCTGGTCGATGCGTTGCAGGCGATCAATCGCGGGCCGGAGGCGCTTAGGGATCTGGAGCAGGCGCTCGCCGACGTGCTTGCCTGCTTTCGTCCCGGCGTCAATTCCTGGATTTCCTCTCTCCTTACGCGGCGGATCGACCGGGTGCTGATTGCCGCGACGAAAGCAGATCACCTGCATCATGAGAGCCATGACCGCCTCGAGCGGATCGCCGCTCGCCTGGTCAGCCGTGCAGCCGAACGCATCGGAATGAGCGGAGCCGGCCTCGAAGTCATGGCGCTGGCGTCGGTCAGGGCGACGCGGGAGGCGACGGTAAACCATGATGGGCACAGCCTGCCAGTCATCGTCGGAACGCCTATAGCCGGCGAGAAGATCAACGGCGAGATCTTCGATGGCGAAAAGAAAACCGCCATATTTCCCGGGGACTTACCGGAAAATCCCGATATTCTGTTTGAGGTTGCGGAGACCTCTCCCCGCCCCCGCGTCGCCACCGCGGCGGAGCCGTCAATGCCGGAGCTGAACTTCGTTCGCTTCCGGCCGCCGCATCTGGAGGAGACGCGCGGCGGGTTGAAACTCTCTGTACCGCATATCCGGCTCGACCGGGCCATGCAGTTCCTGCTCGGAGATCGCCTGGCATGAATGACGATTTCAAGGATCGCCGCCGCAAGCCCGCCGCCTTTCCGGTTACGCCGGAAGAACGCACCCCGCGTGCTGAACAACAACCGCGGCGCGCACCGGCAAGCTTCAGCGACAAGGTTGCCATGACGCCAGATGCGGAGGACCCGTTCATCGAGACGACTGCGGCGATCGAAGCGCTCGACTTGCCGGAAGCTCAGCCCCGCCGGCGGCGCCTCTCCTTCGGCAAGGTGGCCGCGGGCGCTTTCGGTATCCTCTTGTCGCTGGCGATCGGCCTCTGGATCGACCGCCTCGTGCGCGATCTATTTTCCCGCGCCGACTGGCTCGGCTACGCCGCCGTCGCGGTCGTGGCAATCGGCGCGGTTGCCTTCCTGATTGTCATTGCCCGCGAGCTCACCGGCATGATGCAACTGACGGCGATCCAGGCGCTGAAAGCGGACATCTTGGAAGCAGCCGGACCCGGAAAGACCAAGGCCGCGCGTGCCGCTACGTCAAGGCTCGTCCACTTGCTGGCCGCAAACCCACGTACCGCCAAGGGTCGGGCGCGGCTTGCGCAGACCGAAGGCGAGATCATCGACGGTCCGCACCTCCTCGAACTAACCGAACGCGAGTTGCTGGCGCCGCTCGACCGCGAAGCGCGCCGAATCATCCTCGCCGCGTCGAAGCGCGTGTCGATCGTCACCGCCGTCAGCCCGCGCGCACTCGTCGACCTCGGCTATGTGCTCTACGAATCCGCGCGCATGATCCGCGCGATGGCCGAGCTTTACGGCGGGCGCCCCGGCACGCTCGGCCTCTTGCGCCTGATGCGTGACGTCATCGCTCATCTGGCCGTAACCGGCTCCATCGCCGTCGGGGACAGCTTCATTCAGCAGGTCCTCGGCCACGGTCTCGCATCGAAGCTCTCGGCCCGCCTTGGCGAGGGCGTGATCAACGGCTTGATGACGGCGCGCATCGGGATTGCGGCGATGGATCTCTGCCGCCCCATGCCGTTCCGGGCACTGAAGCGCCCCGGTATCGGTGATTTTCTTGCCGATCTGACGCCGGGAGCAGCGAGAGCTGAAAGCTCGCTGGACGGCTGAGCACCATGATGGCGGGCCGCCTCAATTTCTGGCGAGCGGCCGAAGCCGTGAAGCGGTAATATATGAGCGGCGACGAAACCATCCATTAACCATTTTCGCGCAAATGTGATTACCAGATTTGCACGTTGACCCATCAAGGATCGTTCATGTTTTCGCGCCTTTCTTTGATTGCTCGCGGCGTTGCCGCTATCGCGCTTGTCGCTGCCCTCGGCGCCGCAACGCCGGCACTCTCCGGCGCCCGCGACAAGGCGTTCTTCGACAAGGTCGCCGGCCAGTGGAAGGGTCCAGGCGAGATCGTGGCCGGCAAGTACAAGGGCACGAAATTCACCTGCGACCTCACCGGCGAACCCATGTCCGGCGCACAAGCCGGATTGAAGCTTGACGGCTTCTGCCGCGTCGGCGTCTTCAAACAGCCGATGTCGGCGACGATCACGCAGAAAGGCAACAGCTATACCGGAAAGTTCCTCGACGGCGCCGACGGCAAGGGCCTCGACGTCGTGTCCGGCAATGTTGCCAAGGACAAGGTCGTGGTCGGCATCAACCGCAAGCAGCTCAACGGTGCGATGATCGCTCGCCTCCAGGACGAGGAAACCATGAACATCACCATCTCGGTGAAGGTCGAGGAGACGATGGTCCCTGTCATCGGCGTCAGCCTCAACCGGCAGATGGATACGATCGCGGTGGGCTCGATCAAGTAGCCGCGCTTTACAGAGAAATCGCAAGCCCGATTGAATGCCGGGCTTTTGCGGCGTTCGGAAGGGTAATTGCCGCTCAACCCTGCGCGCGCCACCAGTCAAGGTTCTCATCGGCAACATCGATCCCGGTGACATCCGCCTCGTTCAGCCACTCCCTGATCGTCCGCCCCCTAACGGAAAGGTCTGCGGCAAAATCCGCAAGAGGCATCAGCACGAAACCGCGCTCCGTCATGCGCGGATGCGGCAGATGCAGCGCGTCGCTGACAATACTCAGGTCATCGAAGGTCAGGAGATCAATGTCGATGGTGCGCGGCCCCCAGCGCTCCTTTCGCACGCGCTTCATAGCGCGCTCGATCTCGAGACAGGTTTCAAGAAGTGTCTCGGGGCCGAGTGTCGTCTCGACTTTCGCGCAGGCATTGAAGAACCAGTCCTGATCCGTCTTGCCCCATGGCGGCGTCCGATAAAGCCGCGAAACCGCCCTAACCCGGCAGTCCGGCCGCGCATCTAGTGCTCGCAAGGCTTCCGCCATAGCTCGGCGCGGTTCGCCGAGATTGCCGCCGAGGCCGAGTGTCGCGCTGCGCCAGCTCTTATTCGGCAACATGCTCGACCGTGACTTCCACGTAATCCAACACCCCGGGAACGGGTGCGTTCGGTTTGCGTATCGAGACCTTCGCCCGACGGATCTGACGGAAGCGCGCGCAAAGCGTCTTGGCGACCTCAAGCGCCAGTGCCTCGATCAGATATCGCCGGCGCCCGGTAACGATCCTCTCGATCTCGGCGAAAGCGATACCGTAATGCACGGTATCGTCGATGCAATCCTCGACCAGCGCGGTGCCCTGCTCCACTTCGAGCTCCGCATCCACGAAGAATCGCTGCCCGAGGAACTCTTCCTCGTCGAGCACGCCGTGGCGGGCAAAGAACGCGCAGTTCTTAAGGGTGATCGTGTAGGTCGCAGTCATGGCTTCATGTCCCGTCGGCTGTTCTTTGCAGTCAGCATAGCATCGGCCATCGCCAGCGCATCCCTGTTGATTGCGACATCATGTACCCGAAAAATCGCAGCGCCCTGAGCCCTGAGAAGCGCGGTCGTCGCCGCGGTGCCGACGTCTCGGGCCTGCGCTTCCCTCCCCGTCACCGCACCGACGAAGCGCTTGCGCGACGTTCCGACGAGGAGCGGCAGGGCAAATCGATGCAGTTCCTCGAAGCGCCCGATCAGTTCCAGGTTTTCATCCGTATCCTTGGCGAAGCCGAAGCCCGGATCGAGAACGATCTGCTCCCGCCGAACGCCGGCCTTGGCGGCGATCTCGAGCGACCGGTCGAGAAAATGGAATTGATCCTCTATGACATCGCCGAGTTTCTCGCGGCCTCGCCCCGTATGCATAATGCAGAGGCCCGCCCCCGTCTCGGCCGCGACGGAGGCAATTGCCGGTTCGCGCTGCAGGCCGTGCACATCATTGACGGTATGCGCCCCGGCCTCCACGGCAAGGCGCGCGGTGTCGGCACGATAGGTATCGATGGAGATGATCGCCTCGGTTTCACCGGCAAGAGCGGCGATGACGGGCATGACACGGGCTCGCTCCTCCTCGGCGCTTACCGGTTCAGCGTCCGGGCGGGTGGACTCGCCGCCTATATCGAGAATTTCCGCTCCCTCCTCGACGGCACGCAAAGCGGCTGCCACGGCGGCATCGGCGTCGGTAAAGCGCCCTCCATCGGAGAATGAATCCGGCGTGACATTGATGATTGCCATCAAAACGCCACGCGGACCCAGTTCGAGACTGCGTCCATGAGCCAATCGCCAACGGAAGGGCTGAAATGGAGTATATGTCATGGTCTTTCGATCCGCGGCTCCAACGGCATAGAGTTTCATCGACGGCGCATGCTGCAGGCAATTTCGTTTTGACGCAAAGCGTTATCGCCTTTTCCTCGTGCGATACACCAATTTTCGGACGGGAGTCCTAGCCGATTTGTGTTGCGCTGGCATTGGCTATGCCCCAAGCTTCTATGAAGTTCAACCGACGAGAATACGCAGCGATGCCCGGAATACACGCCCCGTTAAGAGCCGCCCTGATCGCATTGCTCGTTGGCCTTCCGCTTGGTGGCGCCTCGGGCGAAACGCTCATCAGCAAGAGCGTCTCCTACTTTTCGATCGGCGGACGCACGGCAGAAGAGCTCGACAAGGCGCTCTCGGTGTCCGGCCCCTTGATGAGGAGCACCGGCACACGCCATCCGGGCGCGACGCGCATCAAGTTCGGCGGCACCGTAACCTATGTCGGTCGCGAAGGGCGTTGCGCGGTCGGCACGGCGCGCGTCACGCTCAGCACACGCATTATCCTGCCGCGATGGAAGTACCGCAAACAGGCCGGACGCGACCTTGCCTTGGTCTGGGATACGCTCGCCAGCGACATCAAGCGCCATGAGGAGCGCCATGCGGAGATTGCCCGCATTCACGCGCGCCAGATGGAAAAGGCGCTACTCGCGTTGAAACCGGAAAACAATTGCGAGCGGATGCAGGCTCGCGTGGCCGAGGTGAGCGCGGAAGAGGTCGAGAGCCACGATAAGGATCAGGCACGCTTCGACCGTACCGAGGCAGCGAACTTCGATCGGCGCATGATTCGATTGCTGCAGCACCGGCTGGAAAGCCTAACGAAAGCCGGCCGTTAGCGAGCCACCTTCGCCGAAAGCGCCATACCCCCAAGAAATGGGTGATTATAGTTTCGCCCATCGAAGAAAAGCGCAAAAACCCACAGTATTTTATTGGCGGAATCTAACGATAGCGAGCGACGCCCGACTCAGCTATATTAATATCATGAAACGAGCGGAAGAACTGAAGTTCTACTGCTCGATGTGGGTAACGTTGAATTGCGGATCGACAGTAAGACTACGTGCTTTGCTGGCGGGCTGCTTGAGTTTGGCTCCGTTGTTTTCGGGTTTTGAAGCAAGATCCAGGCAATGAAGCAGCACAGGTTCTCCTGGCGTGTCTTGGTGCAACAGATGCTCCCTCCCTCATCTGTTTGCGATGCGCCCTCCTTGCCTCGCTAGTCGACCGACCGGCGAGGCATTTTTTTTCTAAATATTAAAGTGCCGAGCGCCGATCAGGCTTGGCGTTCGGGAACGTGAACGACCAAGCCGTCCAGGGCCTCAGACATCTTGATCTGACAGGAAAGCCGCGATGTCGGCCTTACGTCGTAGGCGAAATCCAGCATGTCCTCTTCCATCGCCTCCGGAGCGCCGACTTTCGCCGCCCAGTCCTCGTCGACATAGACATGACAGGTGGCACAGGCACAGGCGCCGCCGCATTCCGCTTCGATCCCCGGAACCGAATTGCGAACCGCATTCTCCATGACCGTGGAGCCGTTCTCGACATCGAGTTCGTGGCGCGTGCCGTCAAAGGCTACGATCGTTAGTTTTGTCATTTCTCTTTCCGGAACGAATTGATTGGGATCGGCCGCCTAGCGCAGGGGTTTGTCGAGGCAGGCGTCGCCGCGGCATTTGAAGTCAGGCACGTTCTTCCAACAAATCGGCCGGCCAGTCAACACGAGCCGGGCTTCGCCGCAGCCGGCGGTGGCGCGGCGGCAAGGCGTAGCGGACCTACGGCCGAGGCTGAAATCAACGGCAGAGTCTTAGGATGAAAAGCTCGGCATCGAGAACGGCGGCGGCAAGTCCGCTCCGCAGCATCGCATCCGTCGGTTGCTCTTCGATCGCGGCGGCGGCATTTGCGACATTGTCCGCGCCGACTGCAAGAGCCGCCCCCTTCAGCCGATGGGCGACTTGCCTGCAGCGGTCCGGGTCGCCGTCCGCCATCTCGCACATAGCCTGGCGTGCCTGCCGCGCGAAGAGCTGCAACACCTCGGTTTCGAGGCTCGCGTCTCCCATCGTCTGTTGGGCGAGACGGGCAAGATCAATGGGATTTCCGGCCGAAGAGGAAGAACTTGCGGGATTGTTAGGTGCTTGGAAGGCTATCGGCAGTGCCGCCATGGGCTCGTTTCCTTATCAGTGTCGCAGCGAGTGACCGCACCGTTTTCAAACAGTTATCGTCGGTGGGTGGCACTGCCATCGGCTTAAAAAGGCGGCACAATGAGACAGAAATTTGGGGAAATGGTTAATGGCCGTTAAACCGCGTGATTTCCTGGGCTTTTCCGGTCAGGAGACGGCTATTTGGTTAACAAATGATTAGGATTTTAGTGAATGCGGACCGCTCTTAATTGTAAGAACCCGGCTAATGTGTCACTACGATACGATTAGGAGCGGGCCTGCATATGAAATTGGCAACTGTTCTGGTGGATAAGCGGCGCGCGGCATCGCAAGGTGCAGGCGCGGCAGATCCATCGAGGCGATGAATGGGTGATCGGTCAGGGTATTGCGCAGATGGAATGCGTATGCCTTCCTGTCACCGCCCTGTCGAGGATGTCACGGCGCACCTTAATGGCGTCAGGAAGACGGCCATCAGCGGGCAATAGTAGTGAGGCGTATCCCTATGGCGACGAAGAAGAGCAACGAGTCGATCGACGAGAAAGCGTTTCAGGCGCTGGAAGCGGCCCTGAAGATCGACTTTGACGACCTGAAGTCGGCCTTGAACGACAAGACTTCCCTGGATGAGCCGGAGGAGCAAGTGTCCGAACCCGCGAAGCAGGCTACGGCGCCCGATCAGGCGCGCGCTGCAAGAGCACCGCAGGAAGCCGTGAAGTCGCGTGGGGGCGAAGCTCCGCGCAGCCTCGCTCCAGAGACCGCGCCGAAGCAGCCGCCGCTAGCACCCGCCAACGACGATATGCGCAGGTCCCCGGCAGCGATGCTCCGCTCCCTCGAAGTACGCTCCAGCCGGGCGGCGATCCGCGTCGCCGCGCTTGTGTCGCTCGCCTGGGCGGCCGCCGGTGTAGCTGTCGCCCACCTGCTCTACGCACCCGAGATCTGGCAGATCCGTTCGCTCGGCGATTTGGCGGCCATACCGGGCGCCATCGGCATACTGGTCGGCATCGCCCTGCCGATCATGCTCTTCTTCTCCTTCGCCATCATGATCGCGAGGGCGCAGGAACTGCGCAATGCGGCGCGTTCGATGGCCGAGGTCGCACTGCGTCTGGCGGAGCCGGAAACGGCGGCCGCGGACCGGGTGATGACCGTCGGCCAGGCGGTACGGCGCGAAGTCTCAGCAATGAACGAGGGCATCGAACGGACCATCGCTCGCGCAACCGAGCTTGAAGCGCTCGTCCATTCCGAAGTCAGTGCGCTCGAACGCAGTTACAGCGAAAACGAACTGCGAGTCCGCACGCTGCTGCAGGAACTCGGGCTCGAGCGCGAAGCGATCATCGGCCACTCTGAGCATATCCGTTCGACGATCGCCGGGGCGCACAGCAAGCTGAAGGACGATCTGGAACTCGCGAGCGAAGACATCGCCTCGCGCATCGCCGTGTCCGGTGAGGCCTTCGCGTCGCTGATTGACACGCGCGCGGCTGCGCTTTCCGAGAAATCGGACCATGCGCTGGAAACGCTGGGCACGATGCTGTCGACCCGCACCGATGCGCTGCTTTCCGGCCTGACGACCGCCGGCGTGGCGCTCAGCAATGAATTCGACGCGCGCCTCGACTCGCTCAGCGAAAACCTGACCAAACGCGGCGAGCAATTGCTCAACCAGTTCGAAACCCGCGCCTCGACCCTCGATGCAAATACCGAGAAGCTGAATGCCGCGCTCAACGAGCGCGCACGTCAGCTCAACGAGACGCTGATCGCCCGTACGCGTGACCTCAACGAGAGCCTGAGCGTGGGGCAGCAGGCAATCACCGGCGGCCTCGACGATATGCTCGCGACCCTCAATGCCGCTCTCGACGAGAAAGGCGCGAGCTTCCGCCAGAGCCTTAAGTCGAGCGCGGACGACGCGATCATGGACCTCGACCTCAGAGGCGGCTTCTTCGAGGAGAAGCTGCAGACGACGGTCGGCCAGCTGGCGACCGCTTTCGACGAGCGCTTCCACGAGTTCGCAAGCGCCTTCGACAAACGGGCGAGCCAGCTCGACACCAAGTTGATGGAAAGCTTGCACCGGATCAACGAGACCGTCTCCGGCGGCTCGGAGGCGATCGGCAGCGCGCTCGACAGCAGTGTCGAGAAGATCGGCTCTGCGCTTTCGGATCAGTCACTGACACTGGCGACGGCGCTCGGCGCGACGCAGGATTTCATTGAGGAAACGATCGGCGGCCGCACGACCGAGCTCAGCAATCTCATCGGCAGCGCCCATAGCCGTATCGAGGGCGTGCTCTCCGAGAAGACCGGCTCGCTGATGGGAGCCCTCACCGCAGCGCAGGAGCGCATCGAGAACGGCTTCGGCCAACGCGCCGATCGGCTCGCCGATGCGCTTGCAACCAGCGAGCAACGCCTGACCGAGGGTCTCGATTCGCGCACATCCGCCTTCATCGACGGCCTCCAATCCGCCCATCAGCGCATCGAGCAGACGCTCACGGGCTCGACCGACGAGATCACCAGCGCGATCGCGGCAAGCCAGCACCGCCTGGACAACACGCTCTCCGAACGCACCGCCGCCATCTCGACCGCCCTCGCCTCCGGCGCGAGCCTCATCGAAGGCGCCGTCAGCGGCACCGCGGATCGGCTCGAGCGCGTCCTTTCCGATCGCGGGCAAGCGATGTCGGTTGCGCTCAGCAACCAGGCAGATACTATAGACGACGTGCTGTCGCAGCGCGGTCAGGCGATTACCGAGGCGCTTGCAACCCAGACCTCGGCGCTCGACGGCGTGCTCGCCGAGCGCGCGGCGCAGATCGATTCAACCATCTCCACCCGCGCCAACGAGATGGCGGATTCGCTGAGCCGCCACGCCGAAGACGTCGCGGACAACTTGACATTCCGGGCCATGGCTATTGCCGAGACCATGACGGACCGGGTCGGCGACATCGAAAACAGGCTCTCGCAAAGCGTGTCCGAGGTCGCGGAGAACCTCGGCGGTCGCGTCAGCGACATCGCGGGCACCCTGACCGAGACCAGCGCGCGCATCGCGGAAGATCTGAGCAGCCGCGTCGGCAAGATTTCGGATGCCTTGACGGGAACGAGCGCCGAGATCGCCGAAGCACTCACCGCCCGGACAACCGAGGCAACCGCTTCCCTCGCCGGCAAGGCCGCCGAAATCGAACAGACCCTTTCCGGCAGGGCCGAGCATCTGCGCGATACGCTGGACAAGACGCATAGCGAAATCCGCTCGACGCTCGACAACCGTATCAGCGCGATCAATCTCGCCGTCGGCCAGGGCCGCGAACAGCTGGAAGAGCTGCTCTCCGACCAATCGATGGCGATAGCAACGACACTTGCGACCAGCGCGAGCATGCTCGAAATGTCCCTCGAGGAACGTCAGGCGTCGATCGCCGGCGTTATCGACCGCAGTGCCCAGGCGCTCGATGCGCTCACGACACGCACCTCGGAGGCAACCGCTTCTCTCGCCGACACCGCCGCGGACATCGAGCGGACCCTTTCCGGCAAGGCCGAACACCTGCGCGATGCGCTCAGCGAGACGCATGAGCAGATCCGCTCGACGATCGATGATCGGATCAACGCGATCAACCGCGCCGTCGGCCAGGGGCGCGAGCATTTGGAAGAACTGCTCTCGGACCAGTCGATGGCGATGGCAACGACGCTCGCGACCAGCGCAAGCATGCTGGAGATGTCGCTCGAAGAACGCCAGGCATCGATCGCCGGCGCGATCCATCGCAGTGCAGAGGCGCTCGAAGCTCGCATGCGTTCGACCACGGGCAACATAGCCGAACGGCTTGCCGAAACGGCCGATCAGATCAGTCTCGCGGCCGACACGCTCACCAATCGAGTCGACATCTCGATCGGCGGCATCAAGAGCCGCCTCGACGATACCGGTGCACGGGTCGAGTCGAGCCTCGGTTCGCTCGAAGACCGTATCCGTGACAGCGTCGGCACTGTCAGCGCGATCGTCGACGATACCGGCGCCCGGATCGAGACGACGCTTGGCTCCCTGGGGGATCGCATTCGCGATAGCGTCGGCAGCGTCAACGCCATCGTCGACAATGCCGGCCAGCGCATCGCCGACAGCCTCGGTGAGCACGCGGGCGAGATCGATCGGCTCAGCGAGGCGGCGGCGGCTCGGATATCGACCGCCATCGAAACAGGTGCCGGCCGGATCGAAGAGCGGCTCGGCACGATGGACCGCGCCCTCAACATCGGCCTCGAAAACGTCAACCGGACGATCGAGGGCAAGGCAGCGGCGCTCGTCACCAGCCTCCGCGGCGCCGTCAGCGATGCCGCCCAGGAGATCGACGCGGAAGCGGCGCGATCGGCCGACGTCCTTTCCAAGGCAGGTGTGGATTTTGCCAATGCGCTTGCCGCGCGGAATGCCGAGTTCGCGGCCTCGATCGAACAGACCGCATCGGCGACGGCCGCACGCCAGGCCGATCTCGCCCGCTCGGTCGCCGACGCTGCCGACACGGCCACCGCCCGCCTCGCCTCGACCCACAGCCGCGTTGCAAGTCACGCCGAGAGCATTCAGCAGAGCCTGAGCGATGCGGAAAAAGCGCTCGATGCGCGCGGCCAGTCGATCCGCAGCGTGCTCGACGAAAGCACCCGCGAACTCAATTCGATGCTTGCCGGCCGCTCGATGGAACTGTCGCGGCTCATCGACGAGCAAGCGCGCCCAGTCATCGAGCAATATGCTGCGACCGGCAAAGAGGCGGCCGAACGGATCGCCGCCCTCACGCAGGAAAGCGCCGATCGGCTGCGTGCTGAAAACGCCGCGCTCATCAATGCCATCACCGAGCGCACGGGCGAGACGCTCAATGCCATCTCGCTGCGCGCGGAAGAGACCGCGAAGGCCATGAAGATGGTCGAAAACCGGCTGCAATCCACGGCGATGGGCCTGATCGATCAGCTTGCCGCAAGCAACTCGGCGATCGCGAATGTCATCGACCAGGCGAGCGGCAATCTGGGCGACATGGATCAGCGCCTCGAAGCGACGGCGGCCAGGGTCTCGGAAACTGCACGTCAGGCCTCCGACATGCTCTCCACCTCGACGCGCCTCATCGAGGGCAAGGTCGACAAGCTGTCGGACATCGCCGGCTCCACTCTCTCGCAGATCGGCGGTATCGTCGGCCGTTTCGAAGATCATTCGAAGGTTCTCGGACAGGCATCGAACCTCCTCGCAGCCGCCCAGTCGAACCTGGTCAGCACGCTCGAAGAGCGACAGGATGCGCTTCGCACCCTTTCAGTCGGCCTCGTCCAGCGTTCGGAGGAAATCGAAAAGACCATGCGGGCGCTCGAGGGCTTCGTCGATGGCGCCTTCCAACGCGCCGAGGAACGTTCCGGCCAGGTTGCCGGCAATCTGCGCAGCGGCATCCAGGCCTCCTTCACCGATGTCGGCCGGCTGCTGTCGAGCACGGAGCAGCGTGCGGCGGAAGCTGCCGAAGCCATGCGCAATACGCTTGCGACGGCGGGCGATGAAGCTGCCGCCTCGGTCGAGGGCGTCTTCTCGCGTGCCGAGGAGCGCTCGCGCCAGATCGCCGATACGTTGCGCTCCGGTGTCGAAACCTCCTTTACGGACGTCAACAAGACGCTTTCGCAGGTCGAAGGACGTGCGCTCAGCGCCTCCGAGGCTCTGCGCCAGGCAGTCGCCAAGGCAGGCGAGGAAGCCGGCCAGGCGCTCGAGGGAGCTCTGGCCACTGCGGAGGAACGCGCCAAAGAGGCAGCGTCGCGGCTGCGTGGCAGCATCGGCGCCTCTGTCTCCGATGTCGAGCGCATGCTCGCGGAGAGCGGCAAGAAGTCGGATGGCGTTGCAACGCAGTTGCGCGACGCCGTTCGTCAGGCGATCGACGAGGCGATCAGCCGGTTCAGCGGCGCGACCGATGACATACGTCGCTCGGCAGGCGAGATCCGCAAAGAACTCGACATGACCCGCGACGAGCTGAAGCGCGGCGCCTTCGATCTTCCGGAAGAAGCCAAGGAGAACGCAGCACTGATGCGTCGTGCCGTCGGCGAGCAGATCAAGGCACTGCAGGAGCTCTCCGAAATCATCGGCAAGTCTTCGACGCAGCTCGAGATCGCCCAGCCGGTTCGCCAGCAGGCCGCCGCTGCCCGCGCCGTTCAACAGCCCGTCGCGCCGCAGCAGGCCGCGATCCAGCACCAGCCCCAGATCCAGCAGCCGACCCCGGCCCAGACGCCCGCCCCGGCGACCGCTCTGCGCGGGAGCCTGGGTATGGAGCAGGCAACGCGCCCGCTGCAGCCAGCCCGACCGCCGTCTGCGGAGGAACGCGTTGAGGAAGGCGGCGGATGGATGCGTGATCTGCTGCGCGCCGCCTCGCGCGAGGAAGAGCCTGCAGTTGCCCGGCCGCGGCCGGCCGAAAGCCAGCCGGTCGCGCGGGCCGGAGACAGCCGCAACCCGCGCCATGTCGTCGAATCGCTAAATTCGCTCTCCGTGGACATCGCCCGGGCGATCGACCACGACGCCTCGGTGGAACTGTGGCGGCGATATCAGCGCGGCGAACGGGATGTGTTCACCCGGCGTCTGTACACGCTCAAAGGGCAACAGACATTCGACGAGATCAAGCGGAAGTACGATCGCGAACCGGAGTTCCGCACGGCTGTCGACCGCTACATCGCCGATTTCGAAAAGCTGCTGGCAGATGTCGCACGCAACGATCCGGACAAGCGCATCACTCAGACCTACCTGACGTCCGATACGGGCAAGGTCTATACGATGCTCGCCCACGCAGCAGGGCGCTTTAGCTGATCGCCACTGAGATCGGCAGTTGCAACGGCCTCGTCGAAAGACGGGCCGTTCTTGCATTCGATGCCGACGCATATCGTGGATGCAGCACCAGCCAACTGAATCGGCTGCAGCGAAGCGCCAACGGGTGAAAACCAGGACTATTAGCGGTAATCTGAAAAGCGGAGCGGCTTGACCGCGGCGCTGGCCTCCCTCGGGCCTAATCGAGCGCGTCGCATCGGTTGGAGCCATCTCTGTTTGCATGCATGTCGTTATCCCGACCGTTTCGTGCTTTCGGCGGGGTGCAGTGATTGCATGCGGTGGGAACCGCACGCGCCCGGCCGGCTTCGGCCGTCGCGTCGTTGAGAGGTGATTGAGCCGCCGAACAAATATGAGACTGCTGCGCTGCTCTTCGGAACACTTGCCGGCGGTTACAGTTCGCAGCAGGTCTGGAGGCGCGATATGAAACCCCGAATAAAAGTCCTGACACTAGCCGTGAACGACCTTGAGAGGTCCCTTGCCTTCTACCGCGACGGCCTCGGGCTGCCGACGAAAGGCATCATCGGCCAGGAGTATGAAGACGGCGCTGTCGTCTTCTTCAACATGGGAGATGAGCTGATATTGGCGCTCTTCCCCGCAACGTCGCTCTCCAAGGATGCGGGGATCGCTGCCACCGAGACGCGGCTCGGCGCCGTATCGATCGGCCACGTCGTCAACTCGAAGGAGGAGGTCGATGCGGTCATGACGCAGGCGGCAGGCGCCGGCGCCGTTATTACGGAACCCGCGCGCGATCGTTTCTGGGGTGGCTATTCCGGCTATTTCCACGACCCGGACGGGCATCTTTGGGAGATCGCCTGGAACCCTGAATGGGTTGTCGAAGATTGACAACCAAACAGCACCGCATTTCACGTCCGACGCGCAAAGTTCACGATTGCTGCTGCAGGATGGCCGGACTGAGCGCACAAAAAAGCCCCGGTCGAAACCGGGGCTTTGTCCGTGAACGGATCGGCATTGCCGTCTCCGATCAATGTACCTTGCTCGCGTAGACCGACTTCTTCGTCAGATAGATGAGGCCGGTGAAGATGAGCAGGAACACCATGACCATGAAGCCGGTGCGCTTGCGATCCTCGAGGTGAGGCTCTGCGGCCCACATCAGGAAGGCCGAGACGTCTTTGGCGTATTGATCGACGGTCTGCGGCGCGCCGTCGTCATAGCTGACCTGCCCGTCGGAGAGTGGCGGCGCCATGGCGAGCGCCGCGGCGCCGGCGAAGTACGGATTGTAATGCGTACCTTCGGCGACCTCGACACCTTGCGGCGGTTCCTGGTAACCGGTCAGCAGCGCATGGATGTAGTCCGGGCCGCCTTCCTGATAGGGCCAGAAGATGTCGAAGACGAACTGCGGGAACCCGCGTTCGATGCCGCGCGCCTTCGCGATCAGCGAGAAGTCCGGCGGTGCGGCGCCATTGTTTGCCGCAGCCGCCGCTTCCTTGTTCGGGAAGGGAGACGGGAAATAGTCGGACGGAATTGCCTTGCGGCTGAACATCTCGCCATCGGCGTTCGGTCCATCCTGCACTTCGTAATTCGCCGCAAATGCCTTCACCTGGGCCTCGGAATAGCCGAGGTCCTGGAGCGTGCGGAATGGGACGAGGCTCATCGAATGGCAGGCGGAACAGACTTCGGTGTAGACCTTGAGGCCCCGCTGCAACTGGCCCTTGTCGTAATGACCGAACAGACCGGCAAAGGTCCAATCCTGCTGCTCCGGCTTGTGGATCGGATAGTGGGGCGTGCCGCCTTCAGCGTGCCCCTCGCCGCCCGCCTCATCCTGGGCAATCGCCGCTCCGAGCCCGAGACCGGCAACGACAGCGAGTGACAGAATGCCTGTAACAAGCTTTTTCATTGTTGTGAGTTCCTTATCAATCGCTGTTCCGGTCAGGCTTGCGCGGTCGTCGGTTGCGCCTTCGCATTCTGCTTTTCCAGCACCGCTTCGGTGATGGAGTTCGGAATGCGCTTCGGCGTTTCGATCAGGCCGAGAACGGGCATGATCACGAGGAAGAAGCCGAAGTAGTAGAGCGTACCGAGCTGCGAGAGCACGACATAGACGCCTTCCGCCGGGCGGGAGCCGAGCCAGCCGAGCATGATGGCATTGGCAACGAAGATCCAGAAGAAGAGCTTGTACCACGGACGATACACGGCCGAGCGGACCTTCGAGGTGTCGAGCCAAGGCAGGAAGAACAGGATGATGATCGAGCCGAACATCACCAGAACGCCGCCGAGCTTGGAGTCGATCGGGCCGATGTTGAAGGTGATGGCGCGCAGCATCGCGTAGAACGGCAGATAGTACCATTCCGGAACGATGTGAGCGGGCGTCTTCAGCGGGTCGGCGGGGATATAGTTGTCCGGATGGCCGAGATAATTCGGCATGTAGAAGACGAACCAGGCGTAGACGATAAGGAAGACGGAAACGCCGAGCGCATCCTTGAGCGTCGCATAGGGCGTAAAGGCAACGGTGTCGGTTTTCGACTTCACTTCGACGCCCGTCGGATTGGTCTGGCCGGTAACGTGCAGCGCCCAGATGTGCAGCACGACGACGCCGGCAATCATGAAGGGCAGCAGGTAGTGCAGCGAGAAGAAGCGGTTCAGCGTCGGCTGATCGACGGCGAAGCCGCCGAGCAGGAACTGCTGGATCCACTCGCCCACCAGCGGGAAGGCCGAGAAGAAGCCGGTGATAACGGTCGCACCCCAGAAGGACATCTGGCCCCAAGGCAGAACGTAGCCCATGAAGCCTGTCGCCATCATCAGGAGGTAGATGACAACGCCAAGAATCCAGAGGATTTCACGCGGCGCCTTGTAAGAGCCGTAATAGAGGCCGCGGGCGATGTGCAGATAGACAGCGATGAAGAAGAAAGACGCGCCGTTGGCGTGCAGGTAGCGCAGCAGCCAGCCGTGATTCACGTCGCGCATGATCTTTTCGACCGAATTGAACGCAATGGTCGCTTCTGCCGCGTAGTGCATCGCCAGCACGATACCGGTCAGGATCTGCACGATCAGCATCACCGACAGCATGGCGCCGAAGGTGTAGGCGTAGTTCAGGTTGCGCGGCACCGGGTAGGAGACGAAGGAGTCGTGAATGAGCCGCGGCAGCGGAAGACGGGAATCAACCCACTTCTCGATGCCCGTCGTCGGCGTGTAGGTTGAATGATCAGCACTCATTATCAGTAGTCCCCTCAACCGATCTTGATAACTGTGTCGGAAACGAACGTGAAGGTCGGCACGGGGAGGTTCTCCGGCGCCGGGCCCTTGCGGATGCGGCCGGCCGTGTCGTAGTGCGAGCCGTGGCAGGGACAGAACCAGCCACCGAAATCACCGGCCTGGCCGAGCGGCACGCAACCGAGATGGGTGCAAGAGCCGATCATCACGATCCAGTTTTCTTTACCCTGGCCGGCGGAGCGATCGAGGTCGGTCGCCTCGGCATCGGGCGCGAGATTGGCATTGCGCGCGACCGGATCCTTCAGTTCCTCGAGCGGCACGGCTTTCGCATCCTCGACTTCCTTGTCGGTGCGGTTGCGGATGAAGACCGGCTTGCCGCGCCACTTCGCCGTCAGCGACATGCCGGGCTGCAAGCTCGAAACGTCGACCTCGATCGATGCGAGCGCGAGCGTCGAAGCGTCCGGGCGCATCTGGTCGATGAACGGCCAAGCCGCCGCGCCGGCGCCGACGACGCCGGCCATGCCAGTGGCCAGGTACAAAAAGTCGCGGCGAGTGGGCTCGCCCAGGGTCTCGCTTGAAGTCTCGTGTTCGCTCACGGCCAAAACATCCTCTCACGCAATAGTGCGGAAACCGCATCCGCCCCCGGCGCGTCTCCTGCCCTTCCGAGCCACGGAAGCACGCCCTGTCAGCACGCTGGCATCCCACCCGGCCTGTCGAGCAAGCCTCGGATCGGATGTCAGAATCCGGAGAATTCTGCACGCAGATTCCCCATCAATCCGGCGCGTTCTATGCTTGATCGCAAATTATGTCCAGCCTTGACAAGGGGTGGCGGGCAGATTGTCGCGGGGGAAAGGCGCGGCCAATTGGCACAAGGGGTTGAGGCGATCGCGGGGCCCGTCCGCAGGGCTGCCCGGCGCTCTATTCCGCTGCCTCTTCCCGCGCGATGAAGCCGCCCGACTGACGGGACCAAAGGTCGGCGTAAAGACCGCCACGCGCGATCAGTTCGGCATGGGTGTCGTCCTCGACGATGCGCCCTCTATCCATGACCACAAGCCGGTCGAGCGCGGCGATCGTCGAGAGCCGGTGGGCGATGGCGAGCACGGTCTTTCCCTGCATCAGGCGTTCGAGGTTCGATTGGATCGCTGCCTCGACCTCCGAGTCGAGCGCCGAGGTCGCTTCGTCGAGAACGAGGATCGGTGCGTCCTTGAGCATGACGCGGGCGATCGCGATCCTCTGGCGCTGGCCGCCGGAGAGCTTGACGCCACGTTCGCCGACATGCGCGTCGAAACCCCTGCGGCCGCGCTGGTCCTGCAGATCGACGATGAAGTCATAGGCTTCCGCCCTGCGCGCCGCTTCGATCAATTGCTCCTCGCTCGCGCCCGGCCGGCCAAAGAGGATATTGTCGCGGATCGAGCGGTGCAGAAGCGACGTATCCTGGCTCACCATGCCGATCTGGGCCCTCAGCGATTCCTGCCGGACCGCCGCGATATCCTGCCCGTCGATGAGGATGCGCCCGCCTTCGAGATCATAGAAGCGCAGCAGCAGATTGACGAGGGTCGACTTGCCGGCACCCGAGCGGCCGACGACGCCAACCTTCTCGCCGGGGCGGATCGTCAGCGAAAAATCGTCGATGACCCCGCCGCCCCTGCCGTAGTGAAACGTCACATGCTCGAAACGGATCTCCGGCCGGTTGACTTTGAGATCGCGCGCGCCCGGCTGGTCGACGAGCCCGATCGGCTGTGACACGAGTTCCGCCGAATTCTGGATCGTGCCGATATTGCGCATGATCGAGTTGAACTGCGTCATCATGCGGCCGAGCAGCATGTTGAGACGCAGCACCAGCGCCAATGTGAAGGCCACTGCGCCGGAACTGACGGAACCCGCGAGCCACAGATGAACCGAGTAGACGGCGATCGCCGTGATCATCAGGCCGGAGAGCAGCGCCAGCGACGCGCGCACGGCCGTCAGCAGACGCGTGAAGGGGATGACCGCCCCTTGGAACCGGTCGAAGCCGGCTCGGATATAGCGGTCGTTCTCCTCGTCGCTGCCAAAGAGCTTGAGCGTCTGGATGTTCGCATAGGCATCGACCATGCGCCCGTTGAGCATCGATGCCATCTCCGCCGTTTCGCGGGCGTGCTTGCGCACGCGCGGAACGAAATACCGGGCAAGCGAAAGGAAGACCACGATCCAAAACGCCACCATCGCCGCCAGCCGCCAATCGAGCTGCGCAATCAGCGCCATTGTTGAGGCCGTGTAGATGACGATGAACCAGACGACCTGCAGCAGCGAGACGATGAGGTCGCTCGTCGCCTGAGCGCCGGTCCACACCTTGGTAACGATGCGCCCGGAAAAATCGTTCTGGAAGAAGGTCACCGACTGCCGCGCGACGTGTACATAGGCCTGCCAGCGGACGAGGTTGAGGAATCCGGTGATGATGGACTGCTCCTCGACGAGGGCTGCGATCGAAACGGCAACGAAGCGGAAGACGAGCACAGTCAGCAGCATGAAGAGCAGCTCCGGCCCGTTCGCCGAGATCAGCCCGCTCCAACCGTCCTGCGGCTGCACCGTGTCGAGGATATCGACCAGCCGCCCGACGAAATAGAAGAGCCCGGCCTCTAGCATCGCCACCAGGCCGCCGAGAACCGCCATGGCGAAGAACGGGCCTTTCGCCTGGCTCGCATAGAACCAGGCGAAGCCCCAGAGGGATCGCGGCGGCTGCAGCCGTTCGCGTGGCGCGAAGGGTTTTACCCAGTTCTCGAAAATCCTGACGATGGCGCTGAGCATTGTTCCGATATAGGCGGTTCTGAAAAGGCGGCAATCGGTTTCCGCTGCCGCGCTCATTACAAATGGGTAAGGTCTGCCGAGAAGCGTCGAGGCGGCGGATTACTCCGCCGCCTCCTCTTTTTCGACATCGTCGGCGATGAAGCCGCCGGACTGGCGCGACCAAAGATCGGCATAAAGCCCGCCCTTGGCGACGAGTTCGATATGGGACCCCGTCTCGACGATCCGGCCCGCTTCGAGGATGACCAACCGATCCATCTCGGTCAGCGTCGACAGCCGGTGGGCAATCGCGATCACGGTCTTGCCGGACATCAATGCGAAAAGGTTCTCCTGGATCGCCGCCTCCACCTCGGAATCGAGTGCCGAGGTGGCTTCGTCGAGGACCAGGATCGGCGCGTCCTTCAGGAAGACTCGGGCGATCGCGATCCGCTGGCGCTGGCCGCCGGAAAGTTTCACCCCGCGCTCCCCCACCTGCGCGTCGAGCCCTCGCCGGCCCAGATTGTCTTCGAGCGCCTGGATGAAATCCCAGGCATTCGCCTTCTTCGCCGCGGCGATTATTTCCGCATCGCTTGTTTCCGGATGTCCATAGGCGATGTTATCGCGAATGGAGCGATGCAGCAGCGAGGTGTCTTGCGTGACGACGCCGATCTGCGATCGCAGGCTGTCCTGCGTCACCGTCGCGATATCCACGCCGTCGATGCGGATCACACCCTGTTCCAGGTCGTAGAAGCGCAACAGCAGGTTCATCAATGTCGTCTTGCCTGCGCCGGAGCGGCCGACGAGGCCGATCTTCTCGCCGGGGCGGATATCGAGCGACAGCCGATCGATGACACCTTTCGCCTTACCGTAGTGAAAGCGGACGTTCTCGAAGCTGATCGCGCCTTTCTCTGCCTTGAGCGCCGCCGCGTTCGGTCGGTCGACGATGTCGTGCGCCTTGGTCATCATGCCCATGCCGTCATAGACCGTGCCGATATTTTCAAACAGCGCCGAGACTTCCCACATGATCCATTGCGACATGCCGTTGATGCGCATGGCGAGGCCGATCGCGACAGCGACCGCTCCGACCGACATCGCACTCGTCAGCCACAGGTAGATCCCGAGAGCGCCGACGGCGAAGAGAGCCAAGCAGTTGTTCGTGTACACGAATATGTGGAACAACGTGACCTTGCGCATCTGCCGGTAGACGGTGTCCAGGAACTCTTCCATGCCGGCGCGCGCATAGGTCTCTTCGCGCCCCGCATGGGAGAACAGCTTCACCGTGCCGATATTGGTGTAGCTGTCGACGATCCGCCCGGTCATCATCGAGCGCGCGTCCGCCTGCTCTTTGGAGATCTTCTGCAGTCGCGGCACGAAATAGGTGACTATAGCGATGTAGATAACCAGCCAGATCGCGAGTGGAGCTACCAGACGCCAGTCGGCCGTCGCCACGACGATCAGCATGGTCGCGAAATAGCTCACGACATAGACGAAGACGTCGAGGATTTTCATCACCGTTTCGCGTACCGCAAGCGACGTCTGCATGACTTTCGTGGCCACGCGTCCAGCGAACTCGTTGGCGAAGAAGGTCATGCTCTGGCGCAACAGGTAGCGGTGCATCTGCCACCGCGCGATCATCGGATAGTTGCCGAGCAGCACCTGGTGCATCACGAACGAATCGAGCGCAACCAGGCCCGGCAGACCGATGAGAATCAATGCGCCCATCCAGGCGAGCCTGCCGCCTTCTGCCGCGAGGAAGGTCTCGCGGTCCGCATTCGACAGCCAATCGACGACATTTCCGAGGAATTGGAAAAGCGCCACCTCGCCGACCGCGATCAGCATCGTGCAGATGGACATGATCAAAAGCCACGGCGCAGCCGGCTTCGAATAGTGCCAGCAAAAGGCAAAGAGCCCCTTCGGCGGAAGCGTCGGCTCTTCCATCGGATAAGGGTTGAGGCGGGATTCAAACCAGCCGAACATTGTCTAGCTCCTTCAGATATTTTGAAGGAAGGCGGGTCTCCCCGCATTCTTGATCTTTGAAGAAATGCAAATCCGGAATGGCGCCCACAATGGCACTATACACTCCGGAGAACCGGAGCACGCGTCATTCGATCGACAGAAGGAAAAAGCGCGGAACCGGTCAGCCCAGGAAAGGCCACTTTACCCCAGAGAGGCGCGTGAACATCAAAACAGTCATGCATGCCTCCTTCGGTTCGCGTTGAAGAGGACTGACCTTTACCCTCATTCGCGCCGCTACGCCAGATTGTCGCAGGGATTTTCATGCCTATTTTTTCGTCGGCCTCCAGCCTGTTGCCGATACGGCACAAATTAGCGGGCGCAAAACCAGCAAGTCCGAATGAACCATGCCGCAAATCACACGATGGATCGCAGAGCGGATCGGTGTCATAGGAGCTTTCATGTTTCCGCCTGCCGCCAATCCCGGACTTCTCTGAATGACCACGAAAGATCTGCGCATCGCCCTCTACCAGCCCGATATTCCAGGCAATACCGGAACGATCCTCAGGCTTGCCGCCTGCCTCGGACTGCCCGTCGATATCATCGAGCCCGCCGGCTTCGATCTTTCGGACCGCAATCTCAAGCGCTCCGGCATGGACTATATCGCGGCCGTAACGCTCACCCGGCATCTCAACTGGGAGCGTTTCGAAGCATGGCGGGCGGACACTGGCCGGCGCCTCGTGCTCGCCTCCACCAAGGCAGCCGAACCCTACACACGCTTCCGCTTTCGGCCGGACGACATTCTCCTGTTTGGCAGGGAAAGCGCCGGCGTTCCCGATCATGTGCATGAGCGTGCCGACGGACGCATCCTCATTCCGATGGCGCCCGGCCAACGTTCTCTCAACATCGCCATGGCGACCGCGATGATCGCTGGCGAGGCGCTGCGGCAAATCGACGGGTTCTGAGCCGGGCCCGGAAGATGTGACGTCTCGCCCCGCTGCCGTGGCCCTGCCCGTCATGCCGCGATCTCGTTGTAAGGCGTCGTCTTGCGGGCATATTTCAGCGTGCGCGCCCACCAGATCAGCCGATCCATCATGAGGAACAGCGGCGCGCGCATCTCCTCGGGTTTGTACAGATTGCCTGCTGCATCGAACTTCGACCACGCCTTGGGTATGGCGATGCCGTCACGCAAGGTGACCGCGTGCAATTCCCCGAAAACCTGGCGCAACTGCTCGACCGCCCGAATGCCGCCGGATACACCGCCATAGGAAACGAAGGCGACCGGTTTGGCGTGCCAAGGCTCGTAGACCGCATCGATCATTTCCTTCAGCGCCGCCGGATAACCATGATTGTATTCAGGCGTGATGACAATGAAGGCGTCCGCCTCGGCCACCTTCCGCTCCATCCATTCGGCTGGATCCTGGGTCTTCTCGCCCCGGGAGCTTCTCAATCGCATGGGATCGATGATCGTCAGGCTGAAGATGTCGGAAGTCGAAAGCTCTCTGATCAGCCAACTGGCGACCGTATCGCAGAAACGGCCCTGCCGCGCACTGCCATAGATCAAGGCGAGGGTCATCTTCTCTGTCATGCCGTTTCAGCTCCGTGTTGTTGGTTACAGGGAGCTCATGCTATAGAACCTCAAGTATAGTTGAGGTCAATAGCATCCGTGAAAAAAGACAAAGGCAGTGATTTCACGCGCGAGCTGACGGTCGGCGAAGTCGCGGAGCGCAGCGGCGTCGCAGTGTCCACACTTCATTTTTACGAATCCAAAGGGCTTATCCGCAGCTACCGCAGCCGCGGCAACCAGCGGCGTTATCCGCGGGCGATCTTGAGACGCGTGGCGGTCATCAAGGTGGCCCAGCGCACCGGCATTCCGCTGGCAGAGATCCAAGCCGCCCTATCGGTGCTCCCCGACGACCGTCCGCTGACGGTGGAAGACTGGGGGCGGCTGTCGAATGTCTGGCGGCAGCAACTCGACGAGCGCATCGCCAAGCTCACGGCCTTGCGCGATCAGTTGACCGGCTGCATCGGCTGCGGGTGCCTCTCGATGCGCGACTGCCCCTTGCGCAACCCCGATGACGTTCTTGCCACCGAGGGCGTGGGCCCCCGCCTCATCGATCCGATGGATGGGGTGGAGCACGAAGCGAACTAGGCTCACGGAGCATGCCGCATGCGGGCAAGCAGAATCATGCTCGCGAGAGCACCGAGCGAAAAGAACAGCGCAACCGAAAGCGCCCAGCCATTTCCCGCTTCACCGAGGACGAAGGAGAAGAACGGCGGAGCTGCCGCGAAGGCGAGGTTGAGCGGCAGCCCGAGACGCGCCATGACCGCCGCATATTGCGCCGGCGAGAAGAAGACGAGCGGCATCGTCGCGCGGCTGACGGACATGGCACCGCTCGAAAGCCCGTAAAGCACGAGGAACAGAACAATCGACCACGTTGCGCCGGCACCAAGAATTAGAACGACGAGCGCGAGCGGCATGATCGCCGCTGCGACGAGACCGGTCGTCACCCCATCCCAGCGGTTACCGCCGAGAAAGTCGAAGAGGCGCGCCGAAAGCTGGATGAAGCCGATCGCCGAGCCGAAGCCGACGGCGAGATAGTTCGGCACCGCGAAGCTGCGGAAGAGATCGATCACGACGAGTTGAAATCCCCACGTAACGAAGCCGTTGAGCGCCACCGCTGCGGTTATCAGCGCAACGATGTACCAATGGCGGCCGGCTGCCGCTGGCTCAGCTTTCCCGGTAGCGCTGAGCGGAAAGGTCTTAGCCGCCGGTTGGCTTCGCGGCAGCGCGAGAAAATGCAAGGGCGCGCAGACAAAAAGCATAACTGCACCGTACAGCGCGAAGGTACCCCGCCAGCCGAGCGCCCCCTCGCAGAAGACGGTGACGGGCCAAGAAATGCTGGGCGCCAGGGCCATAGCGAGCATCTGCGCAGCGATCGCGCGGCGCGCGCCCGCCCCGGCGATCTCGGTCAGAAAGACATGGGCCGACGTCGTCAGCGTGGCGGCACCCGCCATGCCGAGAACGACCCAGGCCGCGAAATAGGAGGGCGGGCCATCGGCGAGTGCGAGCAGCCACAGCCCGGGCGCGGCAAGTGCCGAACCAAGAGAGAGCACGCGCCGAGCACCAATGTGCGCATAGAGTGATGCCAGCGGCGGTGAACAAAGCGCCATCCCCACCAGCATGACGGTCGGCCCCAGATAGATGCTGGAAGGCTTCATCCCCAAATCACCGGCCATGCCATCCGCCGTCACCGACACGAACATGAACATCGTTGCCCAGGCAATGATTTGCGTGGCGGACAGGATGACGACCGAGCGGAAGACGGGCATGGAGCGAAGCCGGCTGGGGTGCACGCAGGAATGGTGCGAAGTTGGATGGCACCAACCGGTTTAGCGTCTCCGCGTGACTTTGGCCACGCGGCTAACGATCGCAAAAGGAATTTTTTGCCCCGCGCGTCGGGCGTGCGGCTCTACGAAGTGACAGCGGTCCGATCAGTCCGCGCTCGGCAGTCGGCGCATTGTGAACTCGATCTCCCCGCCCTCGAGCTGACGCCAGCTTTCCACCTCGGTCCAGTAGGCGGCCTTTGGCCAGGTCTCGAACCATTCGCGCGCTTTGGCACGGGCGGCGTTGCGTTCAAGCCGAAACGTCTCACGCACGAAAAGTTTGTCGCTTCGCGTGGAATGTTCCCGGCGGTGCCGGGCGATCTGGCGCCGCAAGCCATCGAGCGGCGGTCCTGGGGGTATCTTCGCCATGGGCTATACCTCTGGCCAAAAGATAGGATGAGCGTGGCGCTATTGCCAGCCCTTTGCCATCAACGCCTTACGCCTCTATCGATCGGATTTGACGCTCCAGACCACTCTTACGCCTGAGCCTTGCGCTAGACTGTTGCTGACACCGTGCCACGTTGCCATCCGCTCAAAAATATGAACTGTGGCGACACGAACGAATCTCCGGCTTTCCGACATGGAAATCCGCGAACGGAACCTGAATTCTCATGGAACGACCGCAATTGCCGCAGGGCCTGCCGGCCGATATAGAAGACAAAAAGGCTGCCGCGAAGGCGTGGTTCGAAAGCCTGCGCGACGCGATCTGCGCAGCCTTCGAGACGATCGAGGACGACCTGACGGGCCCGCTCTCCGATCGCCCACCAGGCCGTTTCGTCGCCAAGGATTGGCTGCGCGACGAAGGCGCCGGCGGCGGCGGGCGCATGTCGATGATGGAGGGCCGCGTGTTCGAGAAGGTCGGCGTCCATACGTCGACGGTCTTCGGCGAATTTTCGCCCGAGTTCCGAAACCAGATCCCGGGCGCGAGCGAAGATCCGCGTTTCTGGGCTTCGGGTATTTCGCTGATCGCTCACCCGGTCAATCCGAATGTGCCCGCCGTGCATATGAACACACGCATGGTCGTGACCACGAGCAATTGGTTCGGCGGCGGAGCCGACCTGACGCCCGTTCTTGACCGCCGGCGCGTCATGACCGATCCGGACACCGTGATATTCCACCGGGCGATGGAGATCGCCTGCAATCGACACGCGGTCGCCGATCATGCGAAATTCAAAGAATGGTGCGACGAGTATTTCTTCCTGAAACATAGGAACGAGCCGCGCGGCACCGGGGGGATCTTCTACGACTGGCTGCATTCTTCCGAGGAGCTCGGTGGCTGGGATGCGGACTTCGCGTTCACCCGCGACGTCGGCAAGGCCTTTGCGCTCGTCTATCCAAAGATCGTTCGGAGCAACTTCGACACAGCTTGGACCGAAGAGGACCGCGACGAGCAACTGGTGCGCCGCGGCCGCTATGTCGAGTTCAACCTGCTCTACGACCGCGGCACGATCTTCGGCCTCAAGACCGGCGGCAACGTCGAATCGATCCTCTCGTCCCTGCCCCCGCTCGTACGCTGGCCCTGATCCGGGCCGGGTGACGCTCGCCGGCTGAGCCAAGCGAACAAATTCCCCGCGGCCGGCGTTACCTTCCGCAAAGAGAAGGAACGCCGCATGATTTTCAAGAAACGGACATTCTTCGGCGAGGAGCCGGAGAGAGTATCTGCGGAGCATCCGGCCGAACTCGAGCGTCGCGTCGCGCACTGGCTTGCGGTGTCCCCGGGCCTCGATGCCATCGACGTCACGGTCACCTGCACCGGCGATACCGTCCTGTTGGGCGGCACGGTCGCGACCGAAGAGGAAATTGTCCGCGCCGAGGAGGCGGCAAAGGCCGTCGAAGGCGTTGCCGAGGTAATCAACCGCATCGGGATTTCAAAAGCCGGCACAGGCTGAGCGCCGCTTCACAAGCTCTCGAACCTGCCTCGGCCCTGCCTGTCGCCTGCCGGCCGGCAGATGAGGGCCAAAGAGTTTTCGACCGCCGAAGTGCCAGAGCTTCGTCCACGTCAGATCGACGCCAGCGTCCAGCCGACGATATCCGCCGCCACTTGCGCGAATGCCGCATCGAGGGCGGTGACGAAGGCGGGATTTCCGGCCTCCCGCACCGGAGCGACCGCGCGGAACGCCTTTTGCGTCAGAACCGTTCCGTTACGGTCATTCAGGATCTTCGCGAAAATCTCGACGATGGCCGTAGGCGCCCCATCGGTGGAGATTTCGAAAGCACGGATCTCTGTGATGAGCTGATAATCAATGGCGAGCCCCTGGCCCGGCCTGCCCACGCCTGCGACCCTGCCCGTGTTGTCAAAGGTCTGGACGAGTCTATCCTGCACCATACGCGGCAGGCTGTCGCCCCATTGGGCTCTGGCGAGATACTGCAGTTCCGATTTCGACAGGCGAACGACGATCTGGTCGCTCGCAAGCGTCTTCAGTGCCGTCGGTTCCGGCACGAGAATCTGGCGCTTCGTCGCCGCTGGACGCTCCACGACGGGCACCGTCGCCAGGCTGAACGTATCATTGACTGCCTGGCGCGTGCCGCAGCCCGCCAGCATCATCGCCAATGTAAGAATTACCGCAGACCGGGCCGCCCCCGCACCACGAAAAGCTACCAGACCCGGAAAACCCATACGCAAAATATCCCCAATCAACGCGGCGCCGCCCGGCTCCCCGCCCCCCACGCAACCAACCCGCGATCGACGATCAGCGAATCACCGACGCGTGCGTCCATCATATTGCTTAACAGTCTCGCCGCCGAATAGGAGACGCTGCGGATTTCTGTCGAAATTGGAAATCGTATTCTGGAGGCTTTGCACTGTGCGCCGCGTGTCGCTGACGAGCGTCTCCACGTCCCGCAGCCCCGAATTCGAAAAGCGCCTCAGGTTCTCCGCAATGGGGCCGAGCTGGGCATTGAGATTGTCGGCCATCTTCCGGAAGGACTCCAACGTTGCGCGCGCTTCTGCCGAAAGCGACGGAGCATTCGCATCGCCGAGGAACCCGTCGATTTTCACCAGAATGCCGTCGACGCGGTTCGAGGCCGCATTCAGCTTGTTCGACATCTGCGTGAAATCGGTGATCGTCTGGTCGATGTCTTCCTGCCGCGCCGAGATCTTCTCGGCGAAGTTGGATATCTGCGCCACGGTTTTGCGGGCATCCGCGCTTGCGGCGGAGATGTCGTTGACGACGAGCTCGACCTTCTGCCTGTCGACGGAGGCGACCAGCGAGTCGACGCGCTTCAGCGTCTCCTGCGCATTCTTGCCGAACTGGTCGTAGGTTTCGACCGTTCGCCTGAATGCCGTTACCGTTTCCGAGACGCCGCCCGACGCCGCCTTCAGGTCCTTGCTCAACTGCTCGACATTGCCGACGATCGTCTCGACTTTCTTCGGATCGACCGACTTGATGAGCGTATCGGCGCTCGCAAGCGTCGTGTCGAGCTTCTTCGACGCGGCGTTGATCGATCCTGAAAGCTCCTCGACGCTTTTCAGGAATTCATCAATCGCCCCGGAATTGTCGGCGAGCGCCTTAGAAAAGCGCTGCGCATTGCCGATCGTAGACGTCAGCGGGGCGCGGACATCAGTCACGAAGCCCTGGATGTCGGTGATCGCCGTGTTCGCACGGTCGAGAATCTGGTCGGCGGTCGCAAGCAGGCTGGTGACGCTCGACTGATCGGCGAGAATATGCGCCTGCGTCCCTTTTTCCAACGCCGTCTTGAGAATGTTCTCGTCACCCTTGCGCCCGCCGCTGAGCTCGATATAGGCAGCACCGGTCAGGCCCTGTACTTCCAACGTCGCCCTGGTGGACTTCAGTACGGGTGCGTCGGCCGAAACCTCCGTGATCGCTATGGAGTAACGCGGATCGTTGGCATCGATTGCGAGATTGCGGACGCTACCGACATTGATGCCGTTGAAGCGCACCGGCGAACCGACCGACAAACCGTTGGCAGACCCCGGAATGTTGACGATGAGTTCGACCATCTGGCCGCTGCGGCCGTACTGCGCCATCCAGTAGACAAAACCGAAGGCGGCGGCGATGACGAACACCGTGAAAAAGCCGACAATGGCATAGTTTGCTTTAGTTTCCATCGGCTCCGACTACCTTTGCGGCCCCTGCCGCCCTTTCACTCTGCTTTGCCGCCCGCCTCTGCCGGCAATCTTTGCGTTCATCCCCGCTGCGTCAGGCGCTCTCGTGCACGATCGCCCGCGCGCGCTTGCCGCGGAAATAGGATTTTACCCACGGCTCGTCGCAGGCGAGCATGTCCTCGATGGTCCCCTCGACCAGAACGCGCTTCTGACCGAGGACGGCGATCCGGTCACAGACCGAGAACAGGCTGTCCAGATCGTGTGTCACCATATACACGGTCAATCCAAGCGTGTCCCGCAACTTGGCGATCAACTCGTCGAACTCCGCCGCGCCGATCGGATCGAGGCCCGAGGTCGGCTCGTCGAGAAACACGAGGTCAGGATCGAGCGCGAGGGCACGCGCAAGCGCCGCGCGCTTGATCATACCTCCGGAAAGCTCGGACGGATATTTCTCCGCTGCCTCCGGCGCCAGCCCGACCAGCTCGATCTTCAGGCGCGCCAGTTCATCCATTAGATCTTGCGGCAGGTCGAGATATTCGCGCATCGGCACCTGAATATTCTCACGCACCGTCAGGGCTGAAAAGAGCGCGCCGTGCTGGAACAGCACGCCGAGGCGCATATCGAGGGCGATGCGCTCGGCTTCGGTTACCTTGTCGTAATCCGCACCAAGAATCTCGATCTTTCCCGAGCGCTTCGGCAGAAGCCGCAACACCGTGCGCATCAGCACCGACTTGCCGGTGCCCGACGCGCCCACGAAGCCGAGAATCTCGCCGCGCAGGACCTCGAGATTGAGCTTGTCGAGGACGATATTGTCGCCGAAACCGACCGTCAGGTCGCGAACGGAAAGAACCGTCTCGCGTCTCTCGGCCGCCGCATCCGGTTGTTTCTCCATCACCGCCTGAACCATGTTTCGCTCGCTTTCAGAAGTCGATTGCCGCGTAGAACATGGCAAACAAACCGTCGATCAGGATGACGACGAAGATCGATTTCACGACCGATGAGGTCACCCGGCGTCCGAGCGACTCGGCACTGCCGCCGACTTTCAGCCCCTCGACTGCGGCGACGACGCCTATGATCAGCGCCATGAAGGGGGCCTTGATCATGCCGGCCGCCACCGACGAGAAATCGATCGCCTCCTGCAATCGCGCCAGGAACGTCGAAACCGTGATGCCGGAATACGCCCAGGCGACAAGTGCGGCACCGACGAGGGCGGCGAAGTTCGCGATGACCGTCAGGAGCGGCAATACGATCGTCAGCGCCACAAGGCGCGGGAAGACGAGAACGCCGACGGGGCTCAAGCCCATGACCTTCAGCGCGTCGACCTCTTCGCGCATTTTCATCGAGCCGATTTCGGCGGTGATCGCACTCCCCGACCGGCCGGCAATCATGATCGCCGTGAGCAGTACGCCGATTTCCCGCAATTGCAGGATACCGACGAGATCGACGACGAAGATTTCCGCGCCGAAGGAGCGGAGCTGGAAGGCGCCCTGCTGCGCGATGATGGCACCGATCAGGAAGGACATCAGCGTGATGATCGGCGTCGCCATGACGCCCATGCGGTCGATCTGATGAACGATTGCCGCCGGCGAGACGCCCGCATGGCGCCCTAGCTTCATCTGTGCGCCGCGGACCGCCGAGCCGAGGATAAACATGGCCGCGACCGTATCGGTCCATATCGACACCACCAACTCGCCTACCGGAGCAAAGAGCCGCTGGAAAAGCGGCACTCTGGTTGCATCGCGCTCCGGCAACGGGAGTTGCGACGGCAGAGCGCGGACCAATTCGACATATCGCTGGCCACCGCCGCTGAAGCGGACCTCGCCGCCCGCCTCGCTGCCGATACCGTTCATGAAGCGCCGGATGATCCATGCGCCGGCCGTATCCATGGCCGTGATGCCGGAAAAATCGAACTCGTTCTGCCCGCCGGCGGGCTTGCCGAGCCGCTTCAGCTTCGCGGCCATAGCTTCCGCCGTCTCGTGCCGCCACGCGCCGCTGAACACGTAGCGCCGGCCGGGTCCACCGGCGCCCTCGTCGAGGACGACGTCGGCTGCGATCTGGTTTTGGGCGCTCGTCACGTGATCTCGATCTTCCGATTCATTGCTTGCATATTCTCTTAAACCAGATTCGATCAAAGGACAAAATCATGCAGAAATTCAAAGTCGTAGAGTGGCTTTATTGCGACAGAAAAGACACATGGCGCTACGACGCACGTAAAAGTCGCTGCGCCATCCTTGCGGGGCAGGATGGAAACACTCAACAGGTGCTCAACCGCATCCCGAAGATCGGATCTGCGCCCCGCTACGAGGTCTTTTCGGCGGCGGCGAGGCTCTGAGGGCGAAGATACCAGCCGGCAAATGCAAAGCATGAGCCCGACAGGGCCACGACTGACATGGAATAGAAGCCGTTCACGCCGAACCAGGCGTAGAAATACCCCGAGAGAAAGGTGAAGATCGCGGTAAAGATGCCGGTGTAGAAGAAATAGAGCCCCTGGGCCGAGGCCTCCTGCTCTTCGGCGACGCGCTCGACCAGCTTGTGCTGCATGCCCGTATGCATGATCGCGTAGGTGAACGCATGGAAGCACTGGAGAACGAAATAGCCCGAGAATCCCAGGTCCATCGGGAAGATCAGCCAGCGCACGACCGCCAGAAGACAGCCGGAGAAGATCATCGTCCAGACGCTGAAGCGTCGCACGATTGCCCTGGCGAAGAAGAACATCAGCACTTCCGCCGCCACGCCGGCACTCCACAGGGCGCCGATTTGCATGCCGCTATAGCCGATCTGCTGCCAATAGATGGCTGAGAAGGCAAAAAGCATCGCGTGGCTGCTGTTGACGAGCGTGACGCCTACCAGGAGCAGTTGCAGATCTGTTTGACGCAGCGACTGCGGCGGCGGTTCCGTCAGCGCCGTGATCGGCGACGGACGGCGTGGGCGACCAACCCGAGGCGCCGCGAAGGCCATCAGGATCGTAAGCCCGAATGCTGCCGCCATCGCCGGCAGGACCATCGCCCCGCCGATGAGGCCGATGAGCCAGCCGCCGATCATGGTGGCGCCGATGAAGGCGATCGATCCCCAGACGCGCATCTGCGCATAGTCGAAGCCCCAGCGCCGCACGCCGGAAAGCGCGATCGCCTCGACGATCGGCAGATAGGGTGAATAGACTGCCGATTGCAGCGTGTAGATGAGGAGGATCGGCCAGAAGCTCGGCGCAAAGAAGAGCACAATGGCCGTGGCGAAGGACAGACAGCCCGACCAGATCAGGACGATCGTGCGTTCGCCGAGACGGTCGGCGAGGACTCCCGCCAGCGGCGCCGTGAACACCCGAACAAACATCGGAAGCGCCAGCACCACGCCGATTTCGAAGTCGCTCAAGGAAAGCGTGCTGAGCCACACCGGAAAATACGGCATGGCAAAGCCGTTGACGATCAACGGCGCGCAGAAGAGCAGCGCGATGCGGAGCGTGAAATGGCGCGGCGGAGGCCCCACGGTAAATGTGGGCGCAGGCGAGGGAATCATGGGGAGACCTGATGGCTGTGTCCGACACCTAGCACGACCGCGTGGCCGCTTGCTATTGGCTAGTTTTCGCTACACAGCACCGACTTGCTGCGGATAATGGCGGCGCCGCAACATGGACCGATCAGGCGGCAGCCCGCTGTGCAAGGCGCCGCGCCGGTATCTTTTCGCCCTCGCCCATCCGGTCGAGCGCATCGCCGCGCATCTGGTGCCAAGTGATAAGCTCCATGGTGCCGTCGTAGTGCTCGGCGATCGCCGTGCAGCTTTCGACCCAGTCGCCCGTGTTGATGTAGCGGATGTCATCGATGTCCTCGATAACGGCATGATGAATGTGGCCGCAGATGACGCCCTGCGCGTCATGGCGACGAGCCTCCTCGGCTACGACCTTCTGGAATTCGCCGATGAAGTTCACCGCATGCTTGACCTGCAGCTTGGCCCAGGAGGAGAACGACCAGTAAGGCATGCCGAGACGCCGGCGTATGGCAGCAAGGCCGATATTGATGGCGATCGCCATGTCATAGGCCCAATCGCCGAGATAGGCGAGAACGCGTGCGTTGCGCACGACGACATCGAACTCGTCCCCATGCAGCACGAGATAGGTCCGCCCGTCCGCGCCCCGGTGCAGGTAGCGCTGCGCCACCTCGATGCCACCGAAGTGCACGCCGGGGAAATCCCGTAGGAATTCATCGTGATTGCCCGGAACGTAAATGATGCGGGCGCCCTTTCGCCCCTTGCGCAAGAGCTTCTGCACGACATCATTGCACCGTTGCGGCCAATACCAACTGCGCTTCAGCCGCCAGCCGTCGACGATGTCGCCGACCAGGATGATGGTCTCTGCCTCATGATGGCGCAGGAAATCGAGGAGATAATCCGTCTTGGCCGCCTTCGAGCCCAGATGGACATCGGAAATGAAGAGCGTCCTGAGTTTCCGAACCGGTTCTTGTTTGGATGCCGATGCCGTCAGCATGCCAGCCTCACCTTTGTTTGTGCCGTCTGAGAACCGTGAAAACCAGACTCGTGTTTCAGGATGATGACACGGCGCGTGCAGGCGGAGGCCGCGCCCGTGCAAAAGAACCACGGCAAAAACTGTACGCGGTCGGGATTTCGTGCCAAAAGGCCTCGATCTTGAACTCGAGGACTGCAAGGCATGAACACGGGCGACAAAGCAAAATCCCAAACCGTTCCGGCGAGCGGAGACATCGATCAGCAGGCACTTTTCTTCCATCGCTATCCCCGCCCGGGCAAGCTCGAGATCCAGCCGACCAAGCCGCTCGGCAACCAGCGTGACCTGGCACTGGCCTATTCTCCCGGCGTCGCCGCGCCCTGCCTCGCCATCAAGGATGATCCTGAGTCCGCTGCCGACTTCACCGCGCGCTCCAATCTCGTCGCCGTGGTATCGAACGGCACCGCCGTTCTCGGTCTTGGCAATATCGGCCCGCTCGCCTCCAAGCCCGTGATGGAGGGCAAAGCCGTTCTCTTCAAGAAGTTCGCGGGCATCGACGTCTTCGACATCGAGATCGACGCACCCACGGTCGATCGAATGGTCGATGTCGTCTCGGCATTGGAGCCGACCTTCGGCGGCATCAACCTCGAGGACATCAAGGCGCCCGAATGTTTCGAGGTGGAGCGGCGCCTCCGCGAGAAAATGGAAATACCGGTCTTCCATGACGACCAGCACGGAACCGCGATCATCGTCGCCGCCGCCGTGCTGAACGGGCTGGAACTCGCCGGCAAGGATATCGCCGAGGCGAAGATCGTCGCCTCCGGCGCCGGAGCGGCGGCCCTTGCCTGCCTCAACCTCTTGGTGACCCTCGGTGCGAAGCGCGAAAACATCTGGGTCCACGACATCGAAGGCCTCGTCTACAAAGGCCGCGAGGTGCTGATGGACGAGTGGAAGGCGGTCTACGCCCAGGAGAGCAACAACCGCGTCCTCGCCGACTCGATCGGCGGCGCCGACGTTTTCCTCGGGCTCTCGGCCGCCGGCGTCCTCAAGCCCGAACTGCTCGCTCAGATGGCCGAGAAGCCTCTGATCATGGCGCTCGCCAACCCGACGCCGGAGATCATGCCGGAGGTGGCCCGCGCCGCGCGGCCCGACGCGATGATCTGCACCGGCCGCTCGGACTTCCCGAACCAAGTCAACAACGTTCTCTGCTTCCCGCACATCTTCCGCGGTGCGCTCGATTGCGGCGCGCGTACGATCAATGAAGAGATGAAGATGGCGGCGGTGCGCGCTATCGCCGGGCTCGCGCGCGAGGAGCCGTCGGATGTCGCCGCGCGCGCCTATTCCGGCGAAACGCCGGTCTTCGGTCCGGACTACCTCATCCCCTCGCCGTTCGACCAGCGGCTGATCCTGCGCATCGCCCCCGCCGTCGCAAGGGCCGCCGCGGAGAGCGGCGTCGCCAAGCGCCCGATCCAGGATTTCGACGCCTACCTCGACAAGCTCAATCGCTTCGTTTTCCGCTCGGGCTTCATCATGAAGCCGGTCTTCGCCGCGGCCAAGAACGCTGCGAAGAATCGCGTCATCTTCGCGGAAGGAGAAGACGAGCGGGTGCTGCGCGCAGCCCAGGTGCTGCTGGAGGAAGGGACCGCGAACCCCATCCTGATCGGCCGCCCGCAGATCATCGAAACACGCCTTCGCCGCTATGGCCTCAGAATCCGCCCCGATGTCGATTTCGAAGTGGTCAATCCTGAGGGCGACCCGCGTTACCGCGACTATGTCGACGATTATTTTGCGCTTGTCGGCCGCCAAGGCGTCATTCCGGAGGCAGCCCGTACCATCGTGCGTACCAATACGACGGTGATCGGCGCGCTCGCGGTCAAGCGCGGCGAAGCGGATGCACTGATCTGCGGCGTCGAAGGACGCTACAGCAAGCATCTGCGCGACGTGTCGCAGATCATCGGCAAACGGCCCGGCGTGCTCGACTTTTCGGCGCTCAGCCTCCTGATCTCACAACGCGGCGCGACCTTCTTCACCGACACCTACGTGAGCTACAATCCGAGGGCCGAGGAGATCGCCCAGACGACGGTGATGGCCGCCAATGAGATCCGTCGCTTCGGCATCACGCCGCGGGCCGCGCTCGTCTCGCACTCGAATTTCGGCTCGCGCGATTCAGAAAGCGCCTTCAAGATGCGCGCGGCGCTCCATCTCGTCCGCGAGCTCGCTCCCGATCTTGAGGTCGACGGCGAGATGCATGGCGACGCCGCGATCTCGGAAACCCTGCGGCAACGCGTGATGCCGGACAGCACCTTGAACGGCGAAGCGAACCTGCTCGTCTTCCCCAACCTCGATGCGGCCAATATCACGCTCGGCGTCGTCAAGACCATGACCGACAGTCTTCACGTCGGCCCAATCCTGCTGGGTTCGGCACTGCCGGCCCATATCCTGTCGCCGTCCGTCACCTCGCGCGGCGTCGTCAACATGGCCGCGCTGGCTGTCGTCGAGGCGAGCCATCCCGTTTAAGGGGCGGCCCGATCTGCCCGATCAAAGCTAAGTTCAAAGGCCGAAGCGAGCATCTTTGCTCGCTTCCCTGCTTCAATGGCAGTGAAAGCCGGTTTCCTACGGCCAGGAATTCAATCCAAGATTGTAGCGCCTGCACGGCTTCACCGTTTACGAAATATAGCACTAGACAAAGGCCGCCGCCCTAACCCATGTTTATTATAGGGGCAAGACTCGGTGTTACGGCATGACTAATCAACAGGCTGTCCTCGATCTGCTGGATATCGTGGAATACGGGGGGTGCGCAGAACCGGAGCGCTTTTTCGCCCTGATGCGTCGCACCTTCAATATCGCGCACCTCCTTTACCTGGAGGCGGAGCCCCTGTCCGACGGCCTCAAGGTCTGCCGCCTGCACCATACATTCGGCGCCTATGCTGCCGAAATCTACCTGTCGAGAGGACTCTATCGGATCGATCCGATCCTCAAGCTCGCTCTCGGGGGTGTCAGGCCCGTGGAATGGGCAACCGCGCGGCGCCGTTTTCCTGAATGCGAGCCACTCTTCGAGGCGGCCGAAGAAATCGGCCTTTCCACCGAGGGCGTGGCGCTGCCGCTTCCCTCGCCTGCCGGCCGCCTCGCGCTGCTCGCGATCAGTGCCAACATGTCTCCCGCCGAGTGGGCGACCTACCGCCGTTGCCATCTGCGTGACTTTCAGTTGGCCGCCAACCTCTTTCACGCCTCCATGCTGGAACATTCGGCAATGGCGGGCGCGCTCGACGAGCGCGACCTGCGCCTGACCGGCCGCGAGACCGAGGTACTGACCTGGTCGGCGGCCGGCAAGAGCTATTGGGAGATCGCGACGATTCTCGGCATCTCCGAGCGCACCGTGCGTTTCTTCATGACCAATGCCCGTCGCAAGCTCAATGTCGTCTCCAACACGCAAGCGGTGGCGCAGGCCGTTCGCCACGCCCTGATCCCAACGATCTGACGGGTTTTCGCTGCCGACCGGCTGCGGTAAACCACCCACAGCCCCACAAATCTATCGGGAAAAATTACTGAATTAAACTGTCACTATCGACAGTTACATGTGTCAGCCGAGCCTGACAGCATCACTCTATCGCGCAAATTAACGCATGGAGCGAAAGATGATCAGGATCGTGAATGGAAACGCTCGCGGACAGCACCCGCAAGTCATCGACGAGATGTTTCGGCTGCGCAAGCGCGTATTCCACGACTTCTTGAAGTGGGACGTCAAGACCCAGGGCGACTGGGAAATCGACCACTACGACAAGGCAAATCCGCTCTACGTCATGTCGTATTCGCCGGAGAGCGGAAAGCTGCGCGGGTCCCTGAGGCTCCTGCCGACACTCGGACCGAACATGCTGGACGACACGTTCCCAATCTTGCTTGGTGACAATCCCGAAATCCGCAGCGCATCGGTGTGGGAATCGAGCCGCTTCTGCATCGATCCGGACATCTCCCAGGATCGATCGTCGAACCAGGTGACGGTGGCCGCTGCCGAACTCATGTGCGGCGTCGGCGAGCTGAGCCTTGCCTCAGGCATCAGCCATATCGTCACGGTCACCGATGTCTTCCTCGAGCGGATGTTTCGCCGCATGGGTTGCCCGGGGGAGCGTATCGGCGAACCGCAGCGGATCGGCTCCGTTTACGCGGTCGCAATTGCTTGGGAAGTGAGCAGGAATCTCCTCGAAACAATGAAGGCAGTCGCCGCGATCGAGGGCACCGTCCTCGAACGCCCGATGTCGCTCGAAACGGCGCGAGCCGCCTGACATCGCTAGCCGGGTCGCAACGCGCGTCGCATTCAATGCGACGCGCTTTTAGGTGTTTTTGCATCTCGCTGCTGCAAAGCCGCTGCACTCTGCGCGACGTGCCTAAGCCGCGCGGATGCTCCTTCGCGATTGCCGTTAACGCAACGCCGCTCTTGTCGTTGCACCATCACGACGAGGGCCTATGATAGGCTGGACAAGCGGCAGTCGATGGAACGAGCCGCCGCAGCCTAGGAAGAAGACGCGTGTCAGTGTCCCGGAAGGTGGCATCCCGGAAGATCGCATGCATAGCGGCCGCGCTTGCGTCGCTGCTGATGACGGCCGAAATCTCACTTGCATCGGACGTTTGCGGCCGCCTCAACGCCCGCCTCGCGGAGCTTCCTGCAAATTTCAGAACGAACGCCAGCCTGCGCGATTTCACCGGCGCGGTCTCCCGCCAGAACATCGAGCTGCGCCGTGCGAAAAATGAGCGCCGGCGCATGGACTGCAGCAATGGCAGTGTCATCATCGTGGGCGGCGATAGCGACGCCTGTGCAGCGCTGGACGACACGATCGCCGAGATGGAGGATAACCTTCGAAGGCTGAAGGCGCAGCGACGGCATTTGATCGGCGACGGCAGCGACGACATGCGCCGGCGTATCCTTGCGGCAATGGAAATCAACGACTGTTCGAGGCCGCCGGATGAGGGCCAACTCGCCAGTGCGACTGGCGAGGAGACTGAGATCCATCGCAACATCCTCAGAGACCTGCCGCCGGACAGTGAAGATTATCCGCTGCTGCTCGACGGCCCAGGAACGGCCGAATATCCGCTCGTCGAGGACGGCGCGAAGGGCAGCCTCCGGACCATGTGCGTACGCACCTGCGACGGCGCCTTCTTTCCAATCTCGTCAAATGCCACGCCGGCCGATTTCGGCCGCGATGCCGAGCTTTGCCGCACGCGGTGTCCCGGAGCCGAGACGGAACTCTATTATCACGTGCTTGCGACGGAGGAGGCAGACAAGATGATCTCCGCATCGACCGGTCGCCCCTACACCGAACTTCCGGCCGCCTTCGCCTATCGCGCCCGTGATGTCGGCGCCCCCGGCATTTGTGGCTGTCAGATTCCGAGCGTCGCTCCCGGTTCCGACAACCCAAAAGGCTCGTCCTCAAACAATCTTACCGTCGTCAGCCCTTCGGTCGTAACCATCGGCACGGCAAAGAAGTCCTCAGCCAAACCGGTTGAGGAGCGTCCCTATGATCCGGCGAAGAGCAAGGTGCGCGTGGTCGGTCCGACTTTTCTTCCGCAGCAGGAAAGCGCGATCGACCTCAAGCACCCGCTCGGACCGCGCTATCAGCCGCTGCAGGACAATTGATACAGCCATCGAAATCAGATGTAGGAAACGAAAGCAAAGCTTCGAATCGGCTGGCTTATCTCAGTCGGGAAGACAGCCTTGCGACACGCGGCCTTGGGGAAGACCCCACCCTTCCTCGAAGACGAGATCCTCGAGCGGCAAGCGCTGACGCCAGCCCTTTACGGCGAGCTCCGGCTGCAGATAGAGCCTGTCGACGAAGCCGAGGCAAAGCCAGGCAACGATCTCGATATGCTCCGGTATCCCCAGGATCTCCTTGACCTCGCTTTCGTGGAAGATGCTCACCCAACCGACGCCCACGCCTTCCGCCCGTGCGGCAAGCCAAAGGTTCTGCACCGCGCACACCGTCGAATAGACGTCCATCTGCGGATTATGGGTGCGGCCGAGAACGACCGTACCGCCGCGCGTGCGATCGCAGGTCACGCAGATGCTGAGCGGCGCCTTGCGAATGCCTTCGAGCTTCAGCGAGCGGTATTTCTCCTGCGCCTCGCCTGAAAACATTCGGACCGCCTCTTCATTGGCGCGCTGGAAGGCCTGCCACACCCTTTCGCGTGTCTCGGTCCGACGCACGAGCACGAAATTCCATGGCTGCATGAAACCGACCGAGGGTGCCCGATGTGCTGCGCCAAGCAGACGGGCGATCAGCTCTTCAGGCAGTGGTTCGGGACGGAATTCGTCGCGCACGTCGCGGCGCGTTTCGATGGCACGGTAGACGGCAGCGCGCTCGTCCGGCGAAAAAGCTCCGGCAACCGCCAGGCAGCCGCTTTTGTCAATGAGCATCGTTCGACCCCCAACAATGCACAACCTCCCCGCCGTCCGCGCGGGGCGGTCCATCTCGCCAGGCCGGTCTTCTGACTTTGGATCATCCGCTCGCACCGCCTTCCCAAATCGCTTCAAGATTCAGTGGAAAAAGCGCTGAAAATTCAGAGCTTTCTGGCACGACCGTCCCCATCACAGCGTTGGGCACGTCCCGGAATTGCACCGGCTTCCCGATTCTCCCGCGTGTAGCGGGCACCTAGCGCGGGCATATGGCCACAGGCCCCAGAGAAAGGCAAGACTAACGGATGCACCGTCGGCTTAATGCGGCGCTGTCGGGTGCGGCGAGGCGCTCATGGGCGACCATTACCGACTGGTCGAAGCAGAACGCGGGTCGGGCCCGCCGCCCTCGCGGAAGTCGCCGAAGCCATATCGAACTGCTCCGGGTACCCGACGAGCACACCGCGATCCGATCGATCTGGCCACCGGCACTACCGCTCCGGTTGATACCGCACGAAAGCAAAGGCGTCGCCAGAGGGAGACCAGTTCGGGACGTTCATCGTTCCCTGCCCGCCGAAGAGCTCGAACAGAACATGCGCATTGCCGCCCTCCGGGTCCATCAGGCGCAGCCGTACATCGAGGTCTCGTGGATGATCGAAGACATCGCCGTCATAGGAGAGCACGAGCAGATGCTTGCCATCCGGTGACGGGTGCGGAAACCAGTCACCATAGGGGCTGTTCGTGATACGCTTGACATCGCTGCCGTCGGGTCTGACCCGCCAGATCTGCATGCGCCCGGTGCGGCTTGAATTGAAATAGATCCACTCTCCGTCCGGCGACCAGTCCGGCCCGTCATTGCGGCCTTCGCCGTGGGTCAGGCGCCGTTCGTCGCCGCCGTCGACCGAAATCGTGTAGATGTCGAAGACCTGGTCGCGGATACCGCAATAGGCGAGCGCGCGGCCGTCGGGCGACCAGCCGTGCCAATAGGAGGGCAGATTGCGGGTGACGAGCCGCGGTGTCCCGCCCTCCGCCGGCAAGAGATAGATCGCCGACTGGCCGAATTCCGTCTTGTCGCTGATCACGAGCGTGCTTCCGTCCGGCGAGATGCCGTGATCATTGTTGCATTGGCGGGCAAAGCCCGTGTCGATCTCAGTGGGCTCGGAGCCGTCGAAAGCAAGCCGATAGAGCCTGCCATTGCCATTGATGACGAGAAAATTGCCATCCGGTGACCAGTTCGGTGCCTCGACGAGCCGATCCGTCTGCCAGACGATACGGGTCTCGCCGCCCGCGACGTCGAAGATCTCCACCGAACTGCGCATCATCTACCCCCTGTCGCGGAAGCGGTTGGTGATCGGATAGCGTCGGTCGCGACCGAAATTCTTCTTGGTGATCTTCACACCGGGCGCCGACTGCCGGCGCTTGTATTCGGCTATGTAGAGCAGATGCTCGATCCGATGGACCGTTGCCTCATCATGCCCACGGGCGACGATTTCCTCTGTGCTCATCTCCCTCTCCACCAGGCACTCGAGAATGTCGTCGAGCACCGGATAGGGTGGCAGCGAATCCTGGTCCGTCTGATTGGGGCGCAGTTCGGCAGACGGCGCCTTGTCGATGATGTTCTGCGGAATGACCTCGCCGGATGGCCCAAGCGCACCGGGGGGCACCGCGGTGTTGCGCCACCGCGCCAGCGCGTAGACCTGCATCTTGTAAAGGTCCTTGATAGGGTTGAAGCCGCCATTCATGTCGCCGTAGAGCGTCGCATAGCCGACCGACATCTCCGACTTGTTACCCGTTGTCACCACCATCGAGCCGAACTTGTTGGAGATCGCCATCAGGATCGTTCCACGCGTGCGGCTCTGCAGGTTTTCCTCGGTGATACCGGATTCGGTTCCCTCGAACGCGTCGGAAAGCGCGCTGAGGAAGCCTTCGACGGGCTCCTCTATCGCGACGATATCGTAGCGGCAGCCGAGCGCCCTGGCGCAGGCCTCGGCATCTTTCAGCGACTCCTGCGACGTATAGCGATAGGGCAGCATGACCGTGCGAACCCGTTCTTCGCCCAATGCATCCACCGCGAGGGCAGTGCAAATCGCCGAGTCGATGCCCCCCGACAGGCCTAGAATGACATTCTTGAAGCCGTTCTTGTTGACGTAATCCCGGAAACCCAGCATGCACGCGCGGTAATCCGCCTCCTCGCCTTCCGGAATACGCGAATTGAGGCCATTGCTCGAGCTCCAGCCGTCCTCGCCCCTTCTCCATTCGGTGACGGCGATCGCCTCTTCGAACTGACTCATCTGGACGGCCAGCGACTTGTCGGCGTTGAAGGCGAAGCTCGCCCCGTCGAAGACCAGTTCGTCCTGGCCGCCGAGCTGGTTGGCGTAGATCATCGGCAGACCGGTCTCGATCACCTGTTTCAGGACCACCTGATGGCGTACGTCGACCTTTCCGCGATAATAGGGCGAACCGTTCGGTGAAAGCAGGATTTCGGCGCCGCTCTCCTGGAGCGTCTCGCAAATGCCGAGATCGCCCCAGATGTCCTCGCAAATCGGGATGCCGATACGCACCCCGCGGAAGTTGACGGGCCCCGGCATTTCACCGGCGTCGAAAACGCGCTTTTCGTCGAACTCGCCGTAGTTGGGAAGGTCGACCTTGTCGCGCACGGCAATGACCTTGCCTCCGTCCAGCACCGCCACGGAGTTGTGCCTGAGGCCGGCGGCCTGACGGGGAAAGCCGATGACGACTCCCGGCCCGCCGTCCGCCGTCTCCGCCGCAAGCTTCTCCACCGCCTGCTGGCAGGCCTTCAGGAATGCCGGTTTCAGGACGAGATCTTCGGGCGGGTAACCGGAAACGAAGAGTTCGGTCAAAAGCAACAGGTCGGCGCCCTGGCGTGCCGCTTCAGTGCGCGCTTCACGCGCCTTCGCCAGATTGCCGGCGATGTCGCCGACCGTTGGATTGAGCTGTGCCACGGCGATCCGTAGCGTTGAAGGAACGGCGTTCTGTGCAGTCATGGGGCTGGCCTGTCGGTCTTTCATCACGATGCATAGGGCAATCGCGATGTTCTTACCGCATCCCGCGGCAAAAAACCCACACCCAATCGCGAACAAAACCCAAAATTCCTGAAAATTCTGCCTTTTCCGCATCTTACGCCGGCGGAGAAAAATCTTTCACGCCGCACGGAACCGGCAGATGGTCGAGCTCGTTCGGCCATTCATCCCCTGTTCAAGATGACAGTCGTATGACAGTTAGACGAAATATTTATGAAATTGGAGAAGTCGTTGGCCCCTATCGATCCCGCCACCGCGAGAGGTTCTCAAGTCTACGTCGATAGACCAGGCTTTTCCTTAAGACATACGAAGACATTGGCAGGAACGCGCAGTGCGTTGCTCACGCTTTTCATGGCCGCAGCGCTCGTCTTCGCCGTCGAATTCATCGTACGTCAGTCCGTTTCCGAAACGGTTGCTTATTTCCTCGATCCGATGCGCCCGGCCTGGACAACGGTTGCGGCCTTCTTTCTTACGATGCTGGCGCTCGATGCGCTGTTCGGCCGTGAGCACAAGGCTGCGCTCGTCGTCGCGCCCCTTGCCGTTCTCCCGGCGTTTATCTGCCAGCAGAAGCAGGTCTTCCTGTCCGACCCCCTTTACCCGACGGATTTCCTTTTCGGCCGGCAGATCATGGAACTCATGCCTGTTCTCGTGAAGGACAGGCCGTGGACCGCGGTCGGCGTCGTCGCGGGCGTGATCGCTGCGATCGTCGTCGGCGTCCTGCTTCTGCGCTATGCCTGGCGGAACTTTCCCAAGCTGGCGCGGCGCGAGCGTTTCGCGCGGGTGGCCTTCGCGCTGCCGCTGCTCGTCGCTTTCTGGAATATCATGGACTACAACCAGTTCTCGTGGATCCGCGACCGGCTGAGGGTCGTACCCATCATGTGGGATCAGACCGAGAACTACCGACACAACGGCTTTGCGCTTGCCTTCGCAATCAATCTTCCGATGGCCAATGTCAGCGCCCCGCCCGGCTACATGGCGGATGCGATCGACCGCATTCCGGTCAAGCCCCTGCCGGCCGGAACGACGCACCGCGGCAAGCCGGACGTGATCGTACTCATGAGCGAGTCCTTCTGGGATCCGACTCGACTTCCCAACGTGAAGCTGACGCCCGATCCGATGCCGACGGTCCGCGAACTGCAGGGCGGCAATGTCTTCTCGCCGGAGTTCGGCGGCATGACGGCCAATGTCGAATTCGAGGCGCTGACTGGTTTCTCGAATGCGTTTCTGCCCTACGGCAGCATTCCCTACCAGCAATATATCCGCAATCCGATCCCGTCCCTCGCCACCTTCTTCCGCGGCGAAGGGTATGTCTCGCGCGCCATCCATCCCTTTCAGGGCTGGTTCTGGAACCGCACGGCCGTGTACAAGTCCTTCGGCTTCGACATGTTCAGGTCGGAAGAGAACATGCCGCCCATGCAGAAACGCGGCATCTTCACCTCGGACGAGGCGTTTACGAAGGAGATCATCCGCCAGGCGGATGACATGGAGGATCCGTTCTTCTTCTTTGCCGTAACCCTTCAGGGTCACGGCCCCTACGAGCCCAACCGCTACGCGAAGAATACGATCAAGGTCGAGGGCAATCTCCCGGAAGCCGACCGCCAGGTGCTCGCTACCTATGCGCAAGGCATCAAGGAAGCCGACGACAGCCTGAAGATGCTGATGGACTGGGCCAAAAAACGCGACCGCGAGACGATCATCGTGCTCTTCGGCGACCACCTGCCGCCGCTGAACACCGTCTATACCAGCACCGGCTACATGAAGGACGTGACGGCCGAGCGCAAAGGCCCGAAGCATCAGATGAAGGCCGAGCACGAGACGCCGCTTGTCGTCTGGTCGAACAAGACCGGGCCGAGGAAGAACATCGGCACGATCAGCCCGGCCTTTCTGTCCTATCAGATCCTGAAGCAGGCGGGCTATGAGCATCCGTACTACACCGGTTTCCTCGGCAAGGTTCACGACCACTTCCGCGTCCTTGACCGCTATATGCTGATCCGCAAGAACGGTAAGGACGTCGCGGATTGGCTGCGGCAGCCGAAGATCCCGCCGTCGCTGCGCGACTATCGTTTCCTGCAGCACGACATGATGTTCGGCAAGCGCTACAGCACCGAGCGCTTCTTCAAATCCCACGCCGAGCTCTACCAGACCGGCTCCTAAGCCTGGCGAGGACATCCTGTCCCTGCCACTGCCCAATGCGGCCCGGCTGCACAACGCCTCGCGTCACCACAACACAATAGAGCGCGCCCCCATCGGCGCGCTCTGAGTGTTTCCGGCGTGCGGGCGCCGTCAACAGCCTCAAGGTCCTGGCAAATGCGGCAAAACTCACCGCGAAATCAATTAAAAGACGAATAAACAACATCTAAAAAACACGGAAAATCAACAGCGAAGCACTGGATTAAGAAAGTATAAAAAAATTAACACTTAAGGCGCACCCTATGAGTGCAGAGGATACTGCACTGTAGCAATGATTGCTCGGAGATGTTGGCATGTCCGTTTTCAAGCGCCTCCTCGGAAGCCGCAATGGTGCTGCGGCTATCGAATTCGCGGTCATCGCACCGCTTTTCTTCATGTGTGTGCTCACATTGATTGCCTATGGCATTTATCTCAGCGCCGCCCATTCCATACAGCAGATCGCCGCAGACGCCGCACGCACGGCGATTGCCGGCCTCTCCGAGGAAGAACGCGAGCGCCTTGCGACCGATTACATCCGTCGCACCACGATGAGCCAGACCTTCATCCAATCCTCCCGCATGAGCGTCAGCGTTCGCGACGACGCGAACAACGCCAACCAGTTCACCGTCACCGTTACTTACGACGCCAGTGATCTGCCCATCTGGAATCTTTTCACCTTTGCCCTGCCCGGCGAGCAGATCGAGCGCTACGCGACGATACGGGTGGGAGGAATCTGACATGCTCACAAGGACGAACGCCATCCGCCGTTATCTGACGTCGCGCGGCGGCAACATCGGCGTTTCGGCGGCGCTCGTCATGCCGCTCCTGATCACGTCGATGGGGCTCGGCATCGACTACGGCTACCTCACGCTGCAAAGGCGCGAGCTGCAGTCGGTGGCGGACCTCGCAGCGATTGCGGCCGCTGCCAATGTCATCTCCGCCGAACAGGCGGTGCTCGCCCACTTCAGGAACAACGGCCTGAACTTCGCCGTGTCGACATCTTCCGGCCTGATGACGGTGGACGGTAAGGTCTTGACGAGCGACGTTGAAACCGCCGGCGAGGGTGTGGCAACGATCGTGCGCGGACGGTATGTTCCCGACCCGGAAATCGATGTTGGCCAACGCTTCATCAAGGATGCGGTCCCCGCCGACGCGGTCCAGGTGATGCTGGAGAAGAAGGGCGAGATCTTTCTCGCAGCCCTGTTCAGCGACCCGCCGGACCTGGGCGTCATCGGCACCGCGGCGAGTTCCAAGGTCGCCGCCTTTTCCGTCGGCTCCCGTCTCGCCAGCCTCAACGGCGGTCTGCTGAATGCCATCCTCGGCCAGATGCTCGGCACGAGCGTCTCGCTCAAGGTCATGGATTACGAGGCGCTGATCGACGCCGATATCGAAATCCAGCCCTTCCTCAAAATCATCGGCACTCGCCTCAATCTCACGGCGGCCTCCTACGAAGACGTGCTCACGGCCGAGCTGACGATGCCGCAGCTCGTCGGATCGCTGCGGCTCGTGCAGGGCCTTTCCGGCACCGTGAGCTCTGCACTGAAGAGCCTTGAGCTGGCAACGGCCGGCGACAAACGGACTTTCACCCTGGCGCAGATTCTCAACATCGACCCGAAGAAAAGCCTGAGGGTCGACGGCGGTTCCGACTGGTCGATGAAAGTGAGCGCGCTGCAGATCGTGTCGGCGGCCGCGGCGATAGCCAATGGCGAACATCAGATCGCCCTCGATGCCGTTGCCGGCCTGCCGGGAATCGCATCGGTCAACGTCAGGCTCGCGATCGGCGAGCCGCCGGTGGAGACGCCGAGTCACCGCCTCGGCGCGCCCGGCACGGCCGTGCGCACGGCACAGACGCGCCTCGCTGTCGAAGTCAACGTCAACGGTCTTGCAGCGCTTGCGGGCACGCGCCTGCGCCTGCCGATCTATGTGGAGCTCGCGCATGCGGAGGCGAAGCTGTCGGATATCCGCTGCTACGGCGGAACGCCAGAGAATGCTGCCGTCGTCGTGGATGCGGTTCCGGGCGTCGCCGAGATCGCCCTCGGAGAGGTCAACCCCACGGTTCTCTCCAGTTTCTCCTCGGACGCGCGGGTGACCCCTGCCCGCCTCGTCGATTTGGCCGTCCTCAAGATCGACGCCATCGCTCACGTCGAGTCGAAGAACCTGCAGGCATCCCGCCTCGCCTTCAGCCCGCGCGAAGTCGCTGCACGCGCGACTAAGAGCGTCTCCACCAAGGACATCCTCGGCTCGGCCACCCAGACCTTGCTCGGCAATCTCGACGCGAAAATCAACGTGGGCGGAGCCCTGTCGCTCGGAACCCCGACATTGCTGCAGCAGGCCCTCGCGCAAACCCTTGGCGCCGCAACAAAGCCGATCGACGAGTTGCTCTATAACCTGCTTCTCCTGGTCGGCGTGCGTGTCGGGGAGGCCGACATCCGGGTCACCGGCGTCAAATGCCAGCAACCGGTCCTTGTCCAATGAAACTGAGTTAAACTTTATGTGAAACAAGACAGCGGCCTTGCGCATTCAGGACAACGCGTGAATCTTAGAACTGGATTGCATCGGTGCACGGGACGATTGTGGCGCATGGATGCATGGAGATTGGGGGCACACGCGACAGATGCAGCGCCTTGCGAGCAAGGAAAGCGCCGAGCAGAAAGCTCCGCTCGGTTTCACAGTGGATGCGTTGCTGGATAATCCGGAGTTCCTGCAGGTCCTGCAGGCGGGCGCGCGTACTCTGATTTCCGTGAACGATCTCTTCCCGCGCATTGCTCGCTTGGTGGCCTCCCATCAGAAATGGATGCTTACCCAGGCAATCTATGCCCTGCATCTCGAACGCGATCGCGACAATCCGGACTCAGGCATCACGGCCGCGCGGCTGCTCAAATTCATGCGCGATACCGGCTGCGCCAGCCGCAATACCGCGGCCGCATTCCTGGCCGAACTCGTCGCCTATAAACTGCTTCGCCCGGCAGCCGGCGGGCGCACGAAGAGAGCGCGTCCGCTCGAGCCGACCGAGATCAGCCAGGATGCCATGCAGCTTTGGTTCAAGAGCCAAATGAGCACGCTCGACCTGCTGGACGGCGGGTCGAGGGTTCAACGGGTGGAAACCGATATTACGATTTTCGAGCGCGCCCATCCGCTTGCCGTGCGGCGCCTCCTGTCCGATCCGAAATGGACGAAGCCGCCGGAAAGCGTCGCCGTCTTCGTCTGGTCGGAATCTGGCGGAGTGATCCTCGACGATCTCATGGCACGCCCGCCGAGCCTGGCGCCGGACGAAGGCAACGTCTCGATCGAGGTCAATCTCGCGAAGCTTGCCGAACACTATCTGATATCGAACACGCATGTCCGCCGCCTGTTCACCTATGCAGAATCGGGCGGTTTTGTCGGCAAGCTGGATGACGGCAGGCGTGGTCGATTCTGGTTGGGCGCTCGGCTGATTGAGGAATACGCCTTCTGGCAGGCGGTCAAGTTCGAGGCGCTCGCCAGCGCCTTCGACCGGGCCGCCGCCGCACGGCCCTGAACGGCGTCACGGCGAGCCGGCAAAGCGCGGAAGGTCGTCACTGATATCGTAGTAATCGGCCTTATCGGCGCAAAAGATATGATAGCCGGGCGTGAGCTCGGTCGGTGTGTCGAAAGTGCCGGCAAGGATCGACGTGTAATCGAGCCCATCCGCCTTCCAGAACAGCGCCGAGCCGCAGTGGCGGCAGAACCCCCGCTGCGCCTCACCGCTCGAGCGGTACCAGGTGACGTTGTCGGCGCCCTCAAGTTCCAGATCGCTGTCGAGTACATTGGTGGCCGCGTAATAGAGCCCCGTTTGCTTCCGGCATTGCGAGCAGTGGCAATAGATCAGCTCGCGCAGCTTCCCCTGCGTCTTGAACCGCACCGCCCCGCAAAGGCAGCCGCCCCGATGAGTTTCCGTCATCTTTCTCTCCCTCAGCAATGAAAAGCCGGGCCAGCTATCAAGCTTGGCCCGGCTCGTGTCAAATTCAGACAATGCGTCGGTACTTCAGAAATTTTGAACCAACGAGACTCAGCCGTTAACGACCATCTTCTTCTCGTCGCGGCCGCCCTTCATGCGTTCGGCAAGCAGGAAGGCCAGCTCGAGCGCCTGATCCGCATTGAGACGCGGATCGCAATGGGTGTGATAGCGATCGGCGAGATCGTCGCCGGAAAGCGCGCGCGCACCGCCCGTGCATTCCGTCACGTCGTTGCCGGTCATCTCGATATGGATGCCGCCCGGATGCGTTCCTTCCGCGCGGTGGATCTGGAAGAAGCTTTCGACCTCCGACAGGATGCGCTCGAACGGACGGGTCTTATAGTTGTTGAGCGTGATCGTATTGCCGTGCATCGGGTCGCAGGACCACACGACCTTCTTGCCCTCGCGCTCGACCGCGCGGATGAGACGCGGCAGGTGCTCGGCAACCTTGTCGTGACCGAAGCGGCAGATGAGCGTGAGCCGGCCGGCCTCGTTGGCCGGGTTCAGAATGTCGATCAGTTCCAGAAGGCCGTCTGCCGTCATCGACGGACCGCACTTCAGGCCGATGGGGTTCTTGATGCCGCGGCAGTATTCGACATGCGCATGGTCCGGCTGGCGCGTGCGGTCGCCGATCCAGATCATGTGGCCGGAGGTCGCGTACCAGTCGCCCGAAGTCGAATCGACGCGCGTCAGCGCCTGCTCATAGCCGAGCAGCAGCGCCTCGTGGCTTGTGAAGAAGTCCGTCTCGCGCAGGCTCGGGTGGTTTTCCGAAGTGATGCCGATCGCCTTCATGAAATCCATTGTCTCGGAAATCCTATCGGCGAGCTTGCGGTAGCGCTCCGCCTGCGGGCTGTCCTTCACGAAGCCGAGCATCCACTGATGGACGTTTTCGAGATTGGCGTAACCGCCCATCGCGAAGGCACGCAGGAGATTGAGCGTGGCCGCGGACTGGCGATAGGCCATGATCTGCCGTTCCGGATTGGGCAGGCGCGCCTCCTCCGTGAACTCGATGCCGTTGATGATGTCGCCGCGGTAGCTCGGCAGCGTCACATCGCCTTGCTTCTCGACCGACGAGGAGCGCGGTTTGGCGAACTGGCCGGCAATACGGCCGACCTTGACGACCGGCTGCTGGGCACCGAATGTCAGGACCACGGCCATCTGCAGGAAGGCGCGGAAGAAGTCGCGGATCGTATCGGCGCCGTGCTCGGCGAAGCTCTCGGCGCAATCACCTCCCTGCAGCAGGAAGCCGCGTCCTTCGGCGACGTTGGCAAGGGCGCTCTTCAGACGCCGAGCCTCACCGGCAAAGACCAGTGGCGGATACTTCGCGAGACGTGCTTCCACCGTCTCGAGCGCTGCGAGGTCCGGATAGTCCGGAACCTGCTGAATGGGTTTTTGCCGCCAGCTATTCGGAGTCCAAGTCTGTGCCATTTCCGTCACCTGTTGTCCGACGCGGATAGGCCCGCGCCACGCCCCTGCGACCGAGGCCGCCCGGCATTCGGATTTCCATACATCCGCTCCGCCAGCCCCGCCGATCCGAGCGCTCG
>NZ_LUAV01000010.1:58658-75229 GCF_002078505.1 Ensifer aridi
CCCGGCCCGCCACTTCGCGGATGCGGGCTTATAAACGTTAACAAAGGGCTTGGAAAGCCATTCTACCAGAAAACGTGGACCTTGGCTGTTGGTCGACCAACCGTGCTGCTCGGCTCAACCGATTCGCTCGCCGCCCTTCACGCGGTAGCTCGGCTGATACATCGTGACGAGTTCTTCCGCGGCGGTCGGATGAACGGCCATGGTGCGGTCGAAGTCGTCCTTCGTGCACCCGGCCTTCAAGGAAATCCCCAGCAGTTGCGCCATTTCGCCCGCGTCGTGGCCGAGGATGTGCGCGCCCACCACCTTGCGGTCGGCGGCATTGACGACGAGCTTCATGATGGTCTTTTCCTCGCGGCCGGACAGCGTCGCCTTCATCGGCCGGAATTCGGCGCGGTAGACCTCGAGCTCCTCGAATTTTCGCGCCGCCGCCTCCTCGCTCAAGCCGACTGTGCCGATCTCCGGCTGCGAGAACACTGCGGTCGCGATCAGATCGTGATCCGGCGAGGTCGGATTGTTCTTGTATTCAGTTTCGATGAAGCACATGGCCTCGTGGATCGCCACGGGCGTCAATTGCACGCGGTCGGTAACGTCGCCGAGCGCATAGATGCCCGGCGCGCTCGTGCGCGAATAGGCATCGACGATGATTGCGCCCAGTTCATTGGTCTTGACACCAGCCGCTTCCAGCCCGAGCCCCTTCGTGTTCGGCACGCGGCCGAGCGCCAGCATCACCTGATCGACGACGATCTCCCTGTCCTTCATGGTCTTCGCGACGCGCCGTCCATTTGCATCGACCGACACCGATTGGATGATATCCTCGCAGAGGACGCGGATGCCCTTCTCCTCCATGGCGGCGTGCAGACCGCGCCGCATATCCTGGTCGAAACGCGAGAGAATCTCCTTGCCGCGATAGATCAGTGTCGTCTCGACGCCGAGCCCGTGGAAGATGTTGGCGAACTCCACCGCGATATAGCCGCCGCCGGCGATCAGGATCGATTTCGGCAGCTCCGGCAGATCGAAGGCTTCATTGGAAGTGATGCAGAGTTCATGTCCCGGCAACGCATCGTGCGGGCTCGGATGCCCGCCGACGGCGATAACGATCCGTTCCGCCGTCACCGTCTTGCCGCTGGCGAGGAGCCGCACCGTGTTCGGTCCCGTAAGTTCCGCCCGCGTATCGAGGATCTCCGCACCGGCATTGGCGAGACCTTTGCGATAAAGTCCCTCGAGCCGGGTGATCTCCTGTTCCTTCGCCGCGACCAGTTTCCGCCAGTCGAAACGGCTTTCACCCACGGTCCAGCCAAAACCGGCGGCATCCTCGAAATGCTCGGAATATTGCGAGGCATAGACGTAGAGCTTTTTCGGCACGCAGCCGCGGATCACGCAGGTGCCGCCATAGCGAAACTCCTCCGCGATCGCGACCTTCTTGCCCATTGCTGCCGCCAGCCGCCCGCTTCTCACACCGCCCGAACCGCCGCCGATCACGAAGAGGTCATAGTCGAAAGCGCTCATGAGAAAACTCCTGAAAAGAACGATCTACCGGCACGCGACGGTCGGAAACATGTGAAAGCGCGAGCGGAGTCGGCGTTCGCCTGATATAGTATTGCGACGCAAAAAAAGAAAAGCCCGGATCGCTCCGGGCTTCCCTCGGACAGCCTAGCTGCCCGCGTCGTCGTCAGTTCGTCATTGCGCGGGCGCCGGAGCAGCGGCGTCGGCCGCAGGCGCAGTGCCGATCTTCTCGTCGAGCGATTTGGTGGCCTCGTTGGTGAGATCGCGCGAAACGCCGGCCGCCCAGATGTCGGCTGCCTTCAAGAGTTCGCGCGAGGCGATCGGGCCGTCGTTTAGAAGCTTCTTGCCAGCCGCGGATTTGTAGAATTCGGTGATCGCGTTCAGCTCTTCGACCGTGAAGGTCTTGGCGTAGATGGTCGCCGCCTCACGTTCGAGATCCGAGCGACGCGCGGCAAGGCCAAGCGCCTTCTCATCGACGGTCGCGGTGATCAACTCCTGATGGTTCGGCGACGCCTGGATCAGTGTGTTCTTCAACCGTTCCGCCAGATTCGGCAGGATGTTGTCGAAGGTGTTAGTAACACCGAGCGCCGCGATCGTCGCACGCGCCGCCTTGATCTGATCTTCTGTCACGTCCTGTGCCTGTACAGCCGGAACCGCTGCCGAAAGAAGGATGGCAGCGGCTGCGAATGTGCGGGCAAGACCTGCAAGTTTGTTCATTTTATCCATGCTCCTGTGTTGGCACGTGCCGCCCGGCCGATCGCCGCCGCCTGGCAGACATGTGCGGAAATCTGTCTTCGACCCCGTGCTGCAGCAGCACCTCACGAACCGGCCGCGCTGGCTCAGGATGCCGTCAGCGTTCTCGCCCCCTCCGGACCCGCAATGATCGCTATCGACGCCATGCCGATGAAGAGTCCGTGCTCGACCACCCCCGGAATGGCGTTCAACTCCGTCGCGAGCGCCTCTGCATCAGGAATACGGCCAAAAGATGCATCGAGAATGAGGTGTCCGCCGTCGGTCATGAAAGGACCGTCGCCCGAGGTGCGCACGACGATATCGCCCGTCAAACCCAAGCGCGCCGCTGTTTTTTCGATCGCCAGCCTCGTAGCGATCTGACCGAACGGGTTGACTTCGATCGGCAGCTTGAACGCGCCGAGCACGTCGACGACCTTCGATTCGTCGGCGATCACGATCATCCGTGCGGAAGCGCTAGCCACGATCTTTTCGCGCAGCAGTGCGCCCCCTCCGCCCTTGATCAGGCGCAGCTTTCCGTCGACTTCGTCGGCGCCGTCGATCGTCAGATCCAGTTCCGGTAACTCGTCGAGCGACTTCAAGGGTACGCCGAGTTCGAGGCAGAGCCGCGCCGTGCGCTCGGAGGTCGGAACACCGGTGATCTGGAACCCGGACGCGACCTTTTCGGCCAGCAACCGGACGAACTCCTCGGCAGTCGAACCGGTGCCGATTCCAAGCCGCATACCGCTTTCGACATATTCAAGCGCTGCTTGAGCGGCCTTGACCTTCATTTGGCGGGCGTCCATGCGCCACTCGCTCCCTGTCTATCACTTTGCGAAGAGCGGCCTTTTGCCGTTCCCGCCCCAATTCCGCTGAGACACTTACACGCCCGTTGCGGCAAACGAAAGCCAAAATGCGCGGCCTGCACCGGATTCGAGCAGCGCCACGACCTACGTCGCCGCGCGTCCTGCCAGACGTGCAAAGGTCGCTGTAGCGCTTTCGAGCACTGCATGTTTTTCATCCTTAAGTCGGATAGGACTTAAGGACACATGCAGCAGGGTCGTCATTGCATTCCGCGCCGACTTCGCCTACCCAAACGGACAAGGTTTTGCAGAACGAGGTTGCCGTGTCCCTGCCCCTAGTCGTCTTCGATCTCGACGGTACCCTTGTCGACACGGCGCCCGACCTCGTCGCCAGCCTGAACCATGCTGTGACCCAGGCAGGTATAGAACCGGTTACCTATGCCGACCTCACACACCTCGTCGGCCACGGTGCGCGCGCCATGATCGAGCGCACCTTCGCCCTGCGCGGCAAGGCGCTCAGCGAGGAGGAACTGACCTGGCAGATGAAGGAGTTCGTTGATTTTTATCACGGATCGATGCCAGGCGAATCTCTGCCCTATCCGGGACTGATCGCTGCGCTCGATCGCTTGCAGGATGCAGGCCTGAAACTTGCCGTCTGCACAAACAAGCCGGAAATGCTGGCGAAGCGTCTGCTTGACGGCCTCGGTCTCATCGATCGCTTTGCCGCCATTTCCGGCGGCGACACTTTCTCCGTCCGCAAGCCCCATGCCGAGCACCTCCTCTCGACGGTGGCCAATGCCGGCGCTGTCGCGGAACACGCCGTGATGGTCGGCGACAGCCTCAATGACATCCTGGTCGCCCGCAACGCTTCCGTTCCATCAATCGCCGTACCCTTCGGCTACTCCGATGTGCCGATCGAAAGCCTCTCGCCCGACCGGATCATCAAGCATTTCGACGAACTGACGCCCGACCTTGTCAGGACGGTTCTCGGGCAAAAGGCGAAATGAAGAGGGCCGCTTCCGCGGCCCACCCCCTCATCCCTCGGCTTGCTGCCGCGCAATGCGCGTCGCCTCGAATGCGCGGTTCATATACATATCGCGCTCGTAGACGTCGTTGAAATACTCGACCTTGCCGTCCTTGTTCGGCCACGCGGTGAAATAGGAGACGTAGACCGGCACCTTCTGGGGCAGCTGTAGCGCCTTGTTGCGACCGCTCGCGATTTCCACCCCGACCTCGTCGATGCTGATGCCGAGCACGGCGGCCGCCATGCGGCGCGGCTCGGCAAGGCGCACGCAGCCATGGCTCAAGGCGCGCTGATCGCGCTTGAAGAAGCTCTTCGAAGGCGTGTCATGCATGTATATCGCATGAGAGTTCGGGAAGAGGATCTTGAGCTCACCGAGTGCATTGTCACTGCTCGGCGGCTGGCGCACCGCGACCGAGGTCGTCGATCCGTACCAGTTCACTGCCGATGACGGTACGACACGACCACCGACTTCGACCTGATAGCCCATGCGATCGAGATAGTTGGGATCGCTTCTGAGCTTCGGAAGCATCTCGTTGACGATGATCGACTGCGGCACGCCCCAATAGGGGTTGACCTCCACGGTCTGGATCTCATCCTGGAAGAAATAGGTCTGGTTCGTCTTCGAACCGACCACCACGCGCATGGAGAACTGCTCGGTCCCCTGCTCCGTGTAGGATGCGGTAAAGGCCGACTGATTGATGAAGACGTAGCGATCGCCGAGACCGTCCGGCAGCCAGCGCGCCTGCTCCATCGCGATCTCGACCTTGTTGATCTTCTGAGCGATCGTGTCGCCACCGGTGAGCACGCGGATCGACGCCTGCCCAACGACCCCATCCGCTTTGAGGCCCTGCTCCTTCTGAAACGCTTCGACCAGGGACACGAGCTCGGGCGTATAGTCAGGCGTGCCCTGGTAGCCTGCCAGCACCACCGCATGCTCCGCCTTCAGCGCCTCTGAGGCCTTGAGCTTGATGCCCGCAATGACGTTGGCAAGCTCAGGGTTGCTTTCGCCCGGCTTCAGCAACGTCCCCGGCGTAATTTCCACACGAGGACCCGCGTCCTTTTCTGCCCTGAGCCGCTCCAGCTCCTGCTTGAGGGCCGCGAATTGCGGGCTTTTCGGATTTTGCCCGTCGATAAGAGCGACGATACCATCGCCTTCTGCGACTTTTTCGAGAAACGCGAAGAGATCGACGTTCTTTCGCTTGAAGTCGTGGTAGCCGGATATCTTGTTCGGATCGATGCGACCGCGCACGGTGTCCTGGACATAGGTGAGCACTGCCGCGGACATTGCGAGTTCGAAGCGGACGAGCTCCTTTTGACGCGCAACAATGTCGCCACGATCGAAATCGTCGGCGGGAACCGCAACTGCGTAATCCATCGGATCGAGCCCGACCTTCGCTGCGTCTTTGAGCACTGCGAGCGCCGATTTGGCGCGAGCATTCACGTCGCTGCCTTGAACCCAGAGGAAATCACTGTGCGCAGCGTAAAAGCTCTCCACCGCCTTTGCGACATTGGCCGTGGCGCGCACATCGACTTGCGGCAGGAATTGGCGGGCATCCGAAACCGGGGCACGCACCATGGGTGGCAGGTCATATTTTCGCACCGAGCCAGTAACAACCGGATCGAGTAATCTGTCGGTTGCGATCCTGCGCAGCGGCTCGGCTTTGTAGGTGTAGTAACGCGGGCCGGTAATGCGCGGAGGCTTCGCCACCTCTTCCATGCGCTGCGGCGCTAGCGTGTTCATGCCTGGCAGCGGCTGAGCCGGCTGCACCTGCTCCGGCGCCGCCCGCCTCTTGCCGCCACGGATGAAATCCATGAACGTGATTGCAGATGCCGGCCGCACATCGATGGTTGCAATCGCACAGCCGCTCATGAGCGCGACAATCGCTGCCGATTTGATGATGTTCATAAGTACAAATGTCCCCGTATCGCGTTGCTGCCGAATTCGGCCGCTGCCAGATTCTCGCCACGCCCTCGTGCTTCGAGCACTTATAGAAAAGGATGGTGAATGAAAAGGAAACGACCGGCCGCAAATCTGCCTGAGAGCCCTTATGGTTGTGCCTATTTCAGTCATCCGAACCTCGAAGCGCAGCTCCGTAAAAAATTGATTCGCAAATCTTTTGTCTCTTCGAACAGCGCCTTGCATGGCACCGACGGCCGAAAGGCTGCGAAGACGGAAGACTCAGAATGTGACGGAAAGGTCACATCGCCGGTCGACGGAAAGGGCATGCGAGCGGAGCAGCCGTCGCCTGACCAGCGGACTGCCGCAGCGCAACAATTCAAACGATTGTAGGCGCTCCGGGCCCGTACGACCCCTTTACAAGCCGATATGGGCGGGGCAGAGAAATGCCCGGCACCGGGGAGGTCCGGCTGAGACCCGGGTCTTCGCCTTGGCTTCAGGAAGCGCATGATGAAAGCAGGTATCACGATGACATCGACGCGTACGGAAACAGATACGTTCGGGCCCATCGAAGTGGCGAGCGACCGCTACTGGGGCGCCCAGGCCCAGCGCTCGCTCGGCAACTTCAAGATTGGTTGGGAAAAGCAGCCGCTGGCAATCGTCCGCGCGCTCGGCATCGTGAAGCAGGCCGCCGCCCGCGCCAATATGGCGCTCGGGCGCCTCGATACCGAGATCGGCGACGCCATCGTCAAGGCCGCGCAGGAGGTGATCGACGGCAAGCTCAACGACCATTTCCCGCTCGTCGTCTGGCAGACGGGCTCCGGCACGCAGTCGAACATGAATGCCAACGAAGTCATCTCCAACCGGGCTATCGAATTGCTCGGCGGCGTGATGGGCTCGAAAAAGCCCGTTCACCCGAACGACCACGTCAATATGAGCCAGTCGTCGAACGATACCTATCCGACGGCGATGCACATTGCCTGCGCGGAACGCGTCATCCACGACCTGCTGCCGGCGCTCAAGCACCTGCACAAGGCGCTCGAGGAGAAGGTGAAAGCCTTCGACCACATCATCAAGATCGGCCGTACGCACACCCAGGACGCGACGCCGCTGACGCTCGGCCAGGAGTTTTCCGGCTACGCGGCGCAGGTTGCCTCCTCGATCAAGCGGATCGAGATGACGCTTCCCGGACTCTGCGAACTCGCCCAGGGCGGAACCGCCGTCGGTACCGGCCTCAACGCTCCCGTCGGCTTTGCCGAAAAGGTGGCGCAAGAGATCGCCGCGATCACCAGCATCGCCTTTACCTCGGCGCCGAACAAGTTCGAAGCGCTGGCGGCGCACGATTCGATGGTCTTCAGCCACGGGGCCATCAACGCCTCCGCGGCCGCCCTCTTCAAGATTGCCAACGATATCCGCTTCCTCGGTTCCGGCCCGCGCTCCGGTCTCGGCGAGCTGTCGCTGCCGGAAAACGAGCCCGGCTCGTCGATCATGCCAGGCAAGGTCAATCCGACCCAGTGCGAGGCGCTGACGCAGGTCTGCGTCCAGGTCTTCGGCAACCACGCGGCGCTGACCTTCGCCGGCAGCCAGGGTCATTTCGAGCTCAACGTCTACAATCCCCTGATGGCCTACAACTTCCTGCAATCGGTGCAGCTCCTCGCCGATGCAGCTATCTCCTTCACCGACAATTGCGTCGTCGGCATCGAGGCACGCGAGGACAACATCAAGGCCGCTCTCGAGCGTTCATTGATGCTGGTGACCGCACTGGCGCCGAAGATCGGCTACGACAATGCCGCCAAGATCGCCAAGACCGCGCACAAGAACGGCACGACTCTGCGTGAAGAGGCCGTCGGCGGCGGTTATGTGACGGATGAAGAGTTCGACGTGATCGTGCGTCCCGAGACCATGATCAGCCCCGCCTGATCGCATCTCCGGCCGCGGCCATCGGGGCCGCGGCCCTCGCCTGGACTGCGGCGACCGCAGGAACTCGCTTTTCCTCGACGGAAAATCGATCGAATTGTCTCAATGCGACCAAGCAATCGTTAAGAGTTCGCAAATCATTTGCCCCTAAAAATCGGCACTCATTAGAGACAATTAAATTAAAGGCTTGCATATGCAAACCGCAACCTCTGGCAGGATTTCGACGCCCGATATTGCCGGGCAGATCACACATGCGATGCGGCTGATGGGTGTCGCGCAGCTACCGCGCAACTACGAACTCTATTACGAAGCCTATCTCGGCTCGAACCCGCAGCTGTCGAAGGACCTTGCCGCGCTGGGCAGCCGCGCGACCCAGGAGGAGCTCGACGCGATCGGCGCGCGCTATTTCAGCCATGTTCACCACCCGAACGGTATCGAACGGGCACACAGCACGCTCGCAACAAAGCTCGCGGACCTCGTCAGCCTTCTGAAGGAGGAGCAGTCGGCGCTCGAGAGCTATAACAAGGTTCTTGACGAGGCTTACGTCAACATCACCAGCAAGAGTGCAGCGAGCGCCGATATCCTGCGCCACGCGATCTGCCTCTTGAGCGAGGCGACGGTCGACACCATGAACCAGGGCAAGGAACGGGTGCAGACCGTCGTTCAGAAGTCCTTCGAGATGGAGGTCATCCGCCAGGAGCTCGACGAGTACAAGCGTATAGCCAACACCGACTCGCTGACGCGGCTTGCCAATCGCCGCGCCTTCGACGAGAACCTCGCTGCCGTCTACAACAACGAGCATCTACGGACCTTCACCGGCCTCCTCGTCGCCGACATCGACCACTTCAAGAAGGTCAACGACAGTTTCGGCCATCCGGTCGGCGATAAGATCCTGGCGACCGTAGGCAACGTTATCCGAGCAAATCTCCGGCGCGACGCCTTCGTCGCGCGCACCGGCGGCGAGGAGTTTGCCGTCATCCTCGGCGACAGCAGCCAGGAGGAATGCCTGCAAGCCGCCGACCGCATCCGCATGGTGCTGGCAGGCACGCCGTTCAAGAACTCCAGGACTGGCGTCAACTATGGACCGATCACCCTTTCCGTAGGCGTCTGCATGGCGACTGCGGCAGAGGACCCGGTCGATCTCTATAACAAGGCGGACATTGCCCTCTACGCCGCCAAGAATGCCGGACGCAACCGGACGATGCTCTTCGAGGAAGGCATGCGCAAGGATTCCAGCCGCAACTGGCTGATCTACCGCCGCTAAGGACGGATTGCGTCGTCGCGGGCGGCGACGACCTTAGCGCGATCAAGCGGCCGAATTGGCGAATGCCTCGGGCACTTGCACGGCCGCTTCCGGGTGCATCCACAGCGGCTCCCAGATATGGCCGTCGAGATCCTCAAAGCAGCGGCTGTACATGAAGGCCGTGTCCTGCGACTTGTCGCGCACTTCGCGTCCACCGGCCGCGACCGCCTTGTCGGTGATCGCGTCCACCGCTTCGCGGCTCTCCTGCGAAATGACGAGCAGCATTTCGCTCGTCATATGCGCGTCTGCGATCCGCTTGGACGTGAACTGACTGAACTTGTCGTGCGTGAGCAGCATTATGAAGGTTGTCTCGGAGAACACCATGCACGCGGCGGTTTCGTCCGTAAACTTGGGCTGGTTCACCGCGCCGATCGCCTCGTAAAAGGCCTTGGACTTAGCAAGATCGGCTACCGGCAGGTTGACGAAGATCATGTGGGGCATGGATTCCACCTGTCGTCCGTGGGTGCTTCAAACATAGGCAAGACCGGTCGAGTGCTTGATTGACCGTAGCCCTACCACATCGTCTTCGCCGCCCGCCCGGGCCATTCGCGATCGTAGGTTTCCTTGTCGAAATCAGCCTTGGCGGCCTTGAGCAGCGCGCCAGCCGTCGGCAGCGACGCCGGATCGACGAAGCGCTCCGGGTTCCAAAGCTGCGACCGAATCAGGGCCCGGGCGCACTGGAAATAGACCTCGCCGATCGTAACGACGATGACGCTGCGCGGATGTTTTCCGTCGACCTCGAACGAACCGGTCAGGGCCGGATCGACGCTAATCACGGCCGTGCCGTTGATGCGCATCGTCGTGTTCGAGCCTGGCACTAGGAACAGGAGCGCCACTCGCGGATCGCGGACGATGTTGGCAAGCGAATCCGCCCGGTTGTTACCGCGCCAGTCCGGCATCAGCACGGTCCTGTCGTCGGCGACGCGGACGACAGAGTGGCCGTCACCGCGCGGCGAACAATCGAGCCCTTCCGGTCCGATGGTCGCGAGTGCCGCGAAGGGCGAGGCCTCGATCATCTGCCGATATTCGGCCGTCAGCGCCGTCGTCACCTTGACGATCGACGCCTCGCTCGTTTCGCCGTAGAGCGTCTTCAGTTCTTCGATCGTCCTGATGATCGTCATGTCCCCCTCCTGCAACGTCACCCGCGCAACGAAAGCGCCATCCGCGCGTGTTCGTTTCGAGGAATAACATGACGCGCTTATGACGCCATCAGGCGATTCTTCTCAGGCGGGACTCTCTTCTTTCCTGTGCAAGAAATGCCGAGATCTTGTCGATGACGGGTGCTGCGGAAACGATGCGACGATGGCCGAAACCGTTCGCCCAGTGCAATTCGACGTTCGGGCCGACCGTGCCGTAACGGCGGGCGTGCTCGGCGGGGACCTCCTTGTCGTCCTCGGCATGGATGACGAGCACAGGCTTGCGCAATGCGGCAAGAATGCGGGTCGCATCAAAGCCGTCGACGCGGCGCCCCGACAGACGCTCGACCGTACCTTCGAAAGCCGCCTGGGCTTTCGGCGCGAGATTCAATACCTTGCCGAAGCCCTTGAACGACCATGTCATTTCGCTCGGCGCGCCGATCAGCACCAGCTTCTCCGGTACGCGCGCGGGCACGTCGCAGAGCACCGCACCGGCCGCACAGGCGAGGCTCGCACCGCCGAAAGAATGGCCAATGCCGACATCGAAACCGTCGAAGTGGCGCCAGGCGGCATCGATCGCCCGGACAGCCTGCGGCATGGTCAGCGAGCGTCCGGGCGATGCCCCGTGTCCGGGCCAGTCGAGGGCGATGACCTCCGCGCCGGACGAGAGCAGGCCCTCGATCATCGTCGCCAGATAATCGCTGCGTGATCCCCAGCCGTGTGCAAGCAGGACCCGCGGCCCGCTGCCACCCGGACGCCGCTCGAAATGACGGGCGACCACCCAGCCTCCGGCGAAGGACAATGTGACCCGCTGCGACCGCTCCATGACCGGTGCCGCAGCCTTCAAAAGGGCCGCCTCCTTGCCGTTCCTCGGCTTGCGGCTCGGTGTGCGGCAGAATATCCAGAACGCCGCTCTGCCGGCTGCCTCGGCTGAAACCGCGGAGACGGCCTTCAGCGACAGACGGATGACCTTGGTCGCAAAGGGTGCCATAGTGGTACTCTCTTGAAATGTTCAATCATGAACATAATTGTACAACGATGAACAAAAAGCAAGTGACAACTGAGCACCATCACTTTCCCTGGGATCATCCCCGCTTCCGCAGCTGGATCGCCGTCGCCCGCGCCTGCCAGTTGATGCAGCAGGCACTGACGCGTGCGCTTGCCCACCTCGATGTCAAGCCGCCGCATCTGGACATTCTGATTAACCTCTATCGCTTCGAAGGCATCACGCAGCAGGAGCTTGCGCGTAAGCTGCTCGTCGGCCGCTCGAATATGAGCATGCTGCTGCCGCAGCTCGAAAAGCGCGGCCTGATCGAACGCCGGGGCGATGAACGGGACAAGCGCATCCTGCGGCTGTCGCTTACATCGGAGGGGCGTACGCTCACAGAGGAAGCGATGGAGATTCAAACGGCGCTGATCGACAAATCGCTCGCGGCCGATACGATCGATGAGTGTACGGTTATCGCCCAGTCGATGGAGCGGCTCATCACCGTGCTGCTCAAGGAGGACGCCGAAATATCAGAAAATTAGGCCATTGCGCGCGATGTGCAACGCTTCGGAGATTCAATGTATGCGCATCAGCGCGGCTTTTCCGATTTGTCGCGCGACATCCCCTTTTCGGCGAGCTCCTGCTCATAGGCCCTGAAGAGCTCCTCGCCCTTCTCGCCGAGTTCCCGCAAATAGGTCCAGGTATAGATGCCGGTGTCATGGAAATCGTCGAACCCGATCCGCACCGCGTAGTTGCCCGTCGGCTGGACCGAAATGATCTGGACATTGCGCTTGCCCGGCACCGTCACCCGTTGGCCCGGCCCGTGCCCCTGCACCTCGGCCGAGGGCGAGAGAACACGCAGGAGCTCGGCAGACAAGTCGAAGGAAGCGCCGTCGTCGAAGGTCACCGTCAGCCGGCAGCGATCTTTCGATACACGCAGTTCGGTCGGCCAGAATTCGCTCATCATCGTTGCTCCGTGTTCGTCACCCGCTCAAGTAAAGCAGAATTGAACGGACGGAAATCTCCTCGATACGCCTTCCCCGATATTTGAAACAGTTTGCGACAGTATGCGCCTTGACGCGACCTTTTTTGCCCACGACATTGAAGGCCGTTGGGAGAAAAGATTTGAACACCGCCGCCATTAACCAGACCAACGCGCGACCGCTCGAGACGACAGCCGCTCCGATGATCGATCCCTTCGGTCGAGCGGTCACCTATCTGCGCGTCTCGGTCACCGACCGCTGCGACTTCCGCTGCACCTACTGCATGGCGGAACACATGACCTTCCTGCCGAAAAAGGACCTGCTGACGCTCGAGGAGCTGAAGCGGCTCTGTTCCGCCTTCATCGCCAAGGGCGTGCGCAAGCTGAGACTCACCGGCGGCGAGCCGCTGGTGCGCAAGAACATCATGTTCCTTGTGCGTGAACTCGGGCAGGAGATCGAAGCGGGTCGGCTCGACGAACTGACGCTCACCACCAACGGCTCGCAACTGGCCAGATACGCGGCCGAGCTTGCCGATTGCGGCGTGCGTCGCATCAATGTGTCGCTCGATACGCGCGATCCCGACAAGTTCCGCCAGATCACCCGCTGGGGGGAACTCGCTAAGGTGCTCGAAGGCATCGATGCGGCGCAGGCGGCCGGACTCAAGGTCAAGATCAACGCCGTCGCCCTCAAGGGTTTCAATGACACGGAGATTCCGGAATTGATGCGCTGGGCGCATGGCCGCGGCATGGACCTGACGCTGATCGAGACAATGCCGATGGGCGAGGTCGATGAGGACAGGACCGATCACTACCTGCCGCTGTCGGAAATGCGCGCGCGGCTCGAAACTGAGTTCACGCTGAAGGACATCGCCTACCGCACCGGCGGCCCCGCCCGCTATGTCGAGGTTGCGGAAACCGGCGGCCGCCTCGGCCTCATCACCCCGCTCACGCACAATTTCTGCGAAAGCTGCAACCGCGTGCGTCTCACCTGTACGGGCACGCTCTATATGTGTCTCGGCCAGAACGATGCAGCCGACCTTCGCGCCGCCCTGCGCGCCACCGACGACGACGCCTATCTCGCCCAGGTCATTGACGAGGCGATCGGCCGTAAGCCAAAGGGCCATGACTTCATCATCGACCGCGAGCACAACCGCCCGGCCGTGGCCCGCCATATGAGCGTGACCGGCGGCTGATCTTTGTATTTCAAGTCGGATCAAGCGGGCGACGAATTTGCCCCCTCATCCACCTGCCGCCGCCTTCCCGCAAGCGGGGCGAAGGGACTCGCAGCAGCGCCCCTTAAGGGGCCACTGCAACCGGCGGCCGCTACGAGACACGTCCCCTCTCACCGCCACCGGGGAGAGAGTTAGGGTGAGGGGCAAATCTCGACTTAGGCCGCGTAGGTGTAACCGCGCCGGCCCTGCGTGCCCTGTCCGCCCGTCCCGGTCTTGAAGCGCTCGATCTTCTCGTTGAGCACCTCCACCTGCCGGCGCAAGCCGTGGATTTCGGCCGTATTCTCCTCCACCATCGCGGCGTTCTGCTGAGTGATCAGTTCGACCTCGTGAACGGCCGCGTTGACCTCGTTGAGGCCCGTATACTGGTCGGCAGCGGCGGCTTCGATATTGCTGACGAGTCGATGGATGGTCGCGATGTGATCGTTGATGACCGACAGCGCATCGCCGGTCTCCTGCACCAGCGCAACGCCGCTGCGCACCTGGGTGGAGCTCACGGAGATCAGTTCCTTAATCTCGCGTGCGGCCCCGGCACAGCGCTGCGCCAGTTCACGGACTTCCTGCGCCACGACGGCAAAGCCGCGGCCCGCCTCGCCGGCGCGCGCCGCCTCGACGCCGGCATTCAGCGCCAGGAGGTTCGTCTGGAAGGCGATCTCGTCGATTACCCCGATGATCGTGCCGATCTTCTCCGAGGAGCGGTTGATTTCCGCCATGGCATCGATCGCTTTGGCGACCACTTGGCCGGAATGTTGTGCGTAGGAATTCGTCTCGTCGACCGAGACCGTGGTCTGCCGGGCGCTTTCGGCGGTCGCACGGACGATCTCGGTAAGCTGACGAAGTGCCCGAGAGCTTTCCTCCAGCGCCGCCGCCTGCTGCTCGGTGCGGCGCGCAAGATCGTCGGACGAAGCGGCCAGATTGCCTGTGCCGCCGGTAATCTCCTCTGTCACGAGCCGGACGTCCATCAGCGTCGCGCGAAGAGCCTCGACGGCGTTGTTGTAGGTTCGGGCCATGATCACGTAGTCGGACGGCAGGTCTTCCGCTATGCCCTCCTCCAGATTGCCCGCAGCGAGCTCGGCAAGCACATCGGATAACGCGTTGAGTGCTTGCATCTGCTCGGCTTCGATACGAGCACGCTCTTGCGCCCGGCGTGCCTCTTCCTGGGCCGACAGCGCGCGGGCGGCTTCTGCCTCCCGTTCCAGCCGCACGTTCTCCATCGCATTGTCGCGGAACACGGCAACCGACCGTACCATATCGCCTATCTCATCGCCGCGATTGCGACCCTCGATCGCCACTTCGAGATCACCGTTCGCAAGCCGCGTCATCGTCTCGGTGACGCGTTTCAGCGGACCGCGCAGTGTCTCGACGAGCATCAGCCCACCGATGATCGCGAGCAGTGTCCCGGCAACCATTGCGATGATGGAGACAGTTGCCGAGCGCTGGCTGTCCTGTTTGCCAGCTTCCTGAGCGTTGCTGACGAACCCCTCCAGCGTGCCGCTTGCCTCAGCGACGAGCATCGCAGCCTCGCTCTTCGCTGCCTGCCAGCGTGCACCCACATCGATCAGCGCGGCGGTACCCTTCTCGATATTGTCAAGCGAGGGCCCGAGCTTGGCCGGCAGGTCACGCAGCGCCGCGTTCTTGCCGCCGAGTTCGGAGAGCTTGCCGGCCGCTTCACGGACCGCATTCACGTCGCTTATCGCCAGCTCACGGCTTTCCTGGTCGAGCCGGCGGTGCAGTTCGCTGATGTGAAAACGAGTGTTGTCCAAACCCTTGAACGTTTCCCCCATCAGAGCGATCAGCGTCTTCAGCGTCGAGATTTCGCCGTCCATGCCGACGAAGCGCTTGGCCGCCGTATCGGAGTTCTTGGCCGCCTCCTTGGCGAAGTCGGCTTCGTACTTGGAGAATTTGCTGAGGATCGGCACGAGCGCGTTCTTCTTGCCTTCGTTGTCCGCCGCACCTTTTAGGATCGATTGGACCTTCAGGGCCTGTTCCTTGAGCTCGCCGATCGGCTTCTTGACCTTGTCTGAGGCGATCTTTTCCGATTCATCGATCTGCTTCATCAGATGCGGGAAGAGCTTGTTCGCCTGCTCGATCTTCGCGTCGGGATTGACAGCCATGGTCACCGGCAGCCGGAATTTCTTGATCCGCTCCGCAAGGCCCTGATAGGCGGCCGCGTCGAAAAGCAGCGCTTTCGCGAAGGCTTCCTTCTCGCCCGATTCTTGTCGGATGATGTCGATCTGCTTGTAGGCGCCGTTGCCGTTCTTTGTCATTTCGGCAAGTGCCGCTTCGAGGGACGTCGTGGCCGCGTCCCGCTCGACCTTCACCGCCCAGAGCTTGTCCGCCTGACTATGCATCTGATCGCCGAGCGCAACCACCGAGGCGATCTGGGCTCTGTCTTCATCGCGCGTCAGCAGGGCGTCAAGAGCTTTGACACCCTCTTCCTGATCGTCGATCTCCTTTGCGAGCGCGTCGCGTGTCGCCTCGTTGGGATCATCGATGAAGCTCTGTAGCGCGCTGCGCAGCGCCTGGAAATCAGAAAGATTGTTGATGGTTTCGCGCGTCACGGTCATGTGCCCGTTGAGGGTGCGGGCAGTGAAGAAGCCGACGAGGCCGATCCCGGCGATCAGCGCCACCAGCGGGACCACGAAGAGGAGGACCTTTGTGACTATGCGCAGGCGCTGCAAAAGGCGATCGATGACGGACATTGTGAACCCCGGTTGTTTTTATGAGGAAACAGGTCCGCGCGGTCGGGATATTCGGGAGCACCGACGAGCGAGCCACCGGAACTTCGCTTCTGTAGGGGCAGAAGGGAAGCACTCACTGAGACTGCCGACGGGACCACCTCCCAGGCCCCGCGGGCAGAATCGGATTGACGGAACAGCCGTCACCCACCGATCGCATCATGCGATGTACTGCGGAATCAACGGGACGGTAGCCGGCGAAACTTAAGATTCCGCGAATGCAACCATCGGGGCTGCTGAAGCGGTCCCCGCCACCAAACCTCGCACCGTTCTACTGGATGTTTCCTTTAAGGATAAGAACGTGCAGCGATTCAAAGTGCTA
>NZ_LUAV01000010.1:75255-79268 GCF_002078505.1 Ensifer aridi
CGCGCGGCGCTGTAGGCCAACGAGTTCTTGAGTTTGCGTCAAATGACGGTCAAAACTTTCAGAACGGGCGGTCGCACTCGATGGATTCGCCGGTTCCCACCGCAGACGAAACCGTCTCAGCCAAAGGTCATCAGGAATGCACCCCTCAGCCAACTTGCGCGGCATCGTCTTCATGTGTCTTGCCATGGCCGGATTCTCCTGCAACGACGCACTCGTCAAATCCGTGACGGGAGTGATGAATACAGGCCAGATCATGTTCGTGCGCGGACTGCTGACCACTCTCATGGTAATGATAATCGCATACCGTTTCGGCGCCCTGCGACCGATTCGAACCGTGTTCAGGCCGGTCATCATGCTGCGAATCGCGATGGAGGCTCTTGCCTCGATCACCTATATTTCCGCGCTCGGCCAAATACCGCTCGCCAATGCATCCGCGATCATGCAAGCGCTTCCACTGGCGGTGACGCTCGGCGCAGCGCTCTTTCTCGGAGAGCCGGTCGGGTGGCGGCGCTGGGCGGCAATCACTATCGGCTTCGCGGGCGTGCTCATCGTGCTGCGGCCGGGGCCGGAAGGCTTCACGCCCGCCGCTCTGACGGTCGTCGCCTGCGTCTTCGTGACGGCGACGCGCGATCTTTGCACGCGTCGCATCGGCACCGAGGTGCCATCGCTCTTCATTACCGTCACCACCGCCTTCGTGACGACGCTCGTCGGCGCGGCGCTGATCGTTCCCTTCGGCGGCTGGCAGCCGATGTCGACAACGTCATTCGCCCATATAGCCGGCGCCAGCGTGCTCCTGATGCTCGGCTACCAGACGATCGTGCTCGCCATGCGCGACGGCGACATCTCCATCATCGCCCCGTTCCGCTACACAGGCCTCCTCTGGTCGATCGTGATCGGCATCATCTTCTTTTCCGAGACGCCGGACCGCTGGATGCTCGCAGGCGTTGCCATCATCGTCGGTTCGGGGCTTTACACCTTCTATCGCGAGAGCCTGCGCAGTCGCCGGGCGATCGCGCAGCGCTCGCTCACCGGCCCACTGGAATAGGAGTGCAGCGATGGCCGAAAGCGACTTCCATGCGATCCGGCGCCCGCCCGCCGTCATCCTCGCCGGCGGGCGCTCGTCGCGCATGGGAAGCCCGAAAGCGGGGCTCGTGCTTGCTGGAAAACCCATGTTGACCCGCGTCGTGGAGCGGTTGCGGGCGCAGGTCTCCGATCTCGCGGTCAATCTCAATGATCCAAGCGTTGCCACGCCCTCCGACTTGACGGTTGTCCCGGACACAATACCCGGCTTCATCGGTCCGCTGGCCGGCGTCCTGGTTGCGATGCGTCACGCCGCCAAGATCTCACCGGCGGCGAGCCACGTGTTGACGGCACCGATCGATACGCCTTTCTTCCCGACCACACTCGCCTCCAGTCTTGAGGGCGCGCTCACATCGAAGAACGAAATCGCCGTCGCCTGGTCCGGCGGCGAGATGCACCCGCTTTTCGCGCTTTGGCCCATTGCGATCGCTGACGATCTCGACGCATGGATACGCACCGATTCCAAACGGCGCGTGCGCGCCTTCATTGCGCGTCACCCGTCGGTCGCAGTAGAATTTCCCTCGATCCCAACCAAGGCAGGGCCGCTCGACCCCTTCTTCAACATCAACACGCCGGAACAGCTTCAGCAGGCTGAAGCATGGTTGCAATGTCTTGAGGATCGCGAACCATGAACGAATTGACCCATCGGCCGAAGATATTCGGCATCGCCGGCTGGAAGAACTCCGGCAAGACCGGCCTGATGGTCCGCCTGGTCAGCGAAATGACCCGGCGCGGCTATCTGGTCTCGACCGTCAAGCACGCTCACCACGATTTCGACATCGACAAGGTCGGCGCCGACAGCTACCGCCATCGTGAAGCCGGTGCCCACGAAGTGACCATCGTCTCCTCGACGCGTTTTGCGATCATGCACGAGCTGCGAGGCGCCCCGGAGCCGAGCTTCGAAGAAGTCATGTCGCGACTGGCCCCCTGCGACCTCGTGCTGATCGAAGGTTACAAACGCGAACCGATCCCGAAGATCGAGGCCCGCCGCAAAGAATCGGTCAACCGCGAACCACTGGCGCCGACCGATCCGCACATCGTCGCCGTCGCTGCCGACCACGCGATCGCGGAGACGGGGCTCCCCGTGTTCGATCTCGACGATACGCAGGCGATCGCCGATTTTGTCGAGAAGGTGACAGGCTTGCGAGGCTGAGCGTCCCTCACATGCCAAGACGTGTACACAACGTCCGCGTGGTGGTCACAAGAAAATCGGGGCCGGTTTCCCGGCCCCGATTATTTCAGTCCAAAAGTAACTAGCTCGTTACCGCTGCGCCACCGGGCGCACCAGCGGCGTCACGCGACGGATGGTGACGCGCCTGTTCTCCTGCTCGGCCTCGGGAGTGCGGATCTTCAGGAACCGCTCGCCGTAGCCCTGGGTCACCAGGTTTTCCGCCGGCACGCCATAGACTTCTGTCAAGAGCACCGCGACCGACTCGGCACGCTCGTCGGAGAGCACCAGATTCGATCGGTCGGAGCCGACGGCATCCGTGTGGCCCTCGATGAAGAAGGTCTCGCCCGGATCCTTCTCGAGAACCTTGCTCATTGCGTCCGCGACGTTGCGAAGCGTTTTGGCCTGCGACATCGACACCTCGGCACTGCCCGTGGCGAATTCAATGGTGTCGAGATCGATACGACGGACCTTGTCACGCAGGCGCGCGGAGTGGCGCACCTCGTCGATTGTGTAGACGCGCTCGACCGGCTCGACCGGTGGCTCGGACAGGAACTCGTAGTAATCCCGGTCCGGATCCTCCGCGACATCGACGATATACTCGTCGACCGGTATGGCAAGGCGCATCGGCGGCAGCTCGTAGCCGACGTCGACGATCGCCGGCCGGTCCTCTTCGTATTCCGGCGTATACATCATCACATATTCATTGCCGTCCCGGTCGACGCGCGTGCGCGTCAGGATGTCGCCGTAACGATTGTAGACAGTGACGATCTGGTAGCCACCGGGGCGAACGATCGTTTCTCGGACGCGACCACCGGAAAGATTGTCGTAATAGCTCTCTTCCGCGTTCTGCCGCAGACGCGGCCGGTCGTCGCCCCTTACGAAGATGCGATCGCCGACGCCAAGGATGACACGGTCATCGACCTCCTCGACGACCTCCACTCGCGTCACATTGTTTTCCGTCGTGTTGTTGACCGTGGTGTTGTTTATCACGGTGTTGTTGATGACCGTGTTATTGACGATGTTGGTCGTCTCAGGCATGGCAAAGGCCGGAGCTTCCTCGACCCGCTCGCCTTCCTCTTTCAGCACAGCCTCGATCCTCTGCGGAATTTCTTCCCTGACCTCGGCCGGGATCGCCGCCTGCGCGGCGGCATCGTCCGTCGGCGGAGCTACCTCTGCCTCCTTGGCGCGCAGTTCTTCGCGCTGCTTGCGGCGAACCTCACGCGCCTGGTTGCCGCCGGAAATGTCGGCATCCTTGTCGCTATCGAGAACGGCCGCGCCCCTTTCGACCGGAAGCACCACAGTGTCGTCGGAAGCTGCCGGATCCTCAGCGATCTTCTGCTTTTCTTCTACCGTGCGCTCATCGACCACCTCGGGAGCAGGCTGACCCTGGGGCTGCTCGCCCTGGAGCTGCTCCGCCGTTGCGGGTTGTTCAGCGCCGGGAACCACCTGCTGCTGGCCCTCACCCGTCTGCTGAGCCGGAGCCTCCGTCGCTGGCTGCTCGGCGGTCGTTTCGCCTTCAGGTACGACAGCCGGCTGCTCGGCGGCTTTTTGCTCGTCGCTTTGACGCTGCTCTTCGGCCTGTTGCTGGCGTTTCTTGCGAGTGGGAGCCTGCTCTTCGGCCTGCTGTGGAGTGCCTTCCTCGGCAGCGGGCTGTTGCTCTTCCGCCTGCTGCTGGCGTTTCTTGCGTCTGGGAGCCTGCTCTTCAGCCTGCTGCGGAGCGGCCTCCTCTGCGGCCGGCTGTTGCTCTTCCGCCTGCTGCTGG
>NZ_LUAV01000010.1:79502-95566 GCF_002078505.1 Ensifer aridi
CTGCGGAGCGGCCTCCTCGGCAGCGCGCTGCTGCTCTTCGGCCTGCTGCTGGCGTTTCTTGCGCCTTGGCGTTTCCTGCTCTTCAGCCTGCTGCGGAGCGGCCTCCTCGTCTGGGAGTTTCCTGCTCTTCAGCCTGCTGCGGAGCGGCCTCCTCGGCGGCCGGCTGCTGCTCTTCGGCCTGCTGCTGGCGCTTCTTGCGCCTTGGCGTTTCCTGCTCTTCGGCCTGCGGCTGCTGCTCTTCTGCCTGGCCCTGAGATTCTTCCTCAGCCGCGCGCTGCTTTCGCTGCTGCAGCAGCAATTCCTCCTCCGAGAGCTGGCCTTCCTGCGCAACTTCGAACGGCTTCATCAAGCTCTCGGCGAGCACGGGCTGCACCGACAGCGAGGCCGAAAGTACGGGCAAGGCGACCGTTGCGAAAAGTTTGGATCGAATAGACATTATATCCCTTCCTCTTATCAGAGGTCCCGACGCCGTCGCGCGCATCGCACTCCCTGCGCCTCGAGCGCTGTGGCATCCTCGTCACGGGCCATGATCCGCGGTTCCGACTTTTTTGTGACAGTCGAAAATGTGTAGCCGCAACGCGGCAGCCGCGGATCGGTTCCGCTCCAAGGCCTATCGAAACCGACATTAACCCTACGTGAACGGGCTGTTCATCTTCACACGCAACCATCGGGAGGAAGCGACGGAAGACGATTCGCGCAAAGCGGTGGGCAGCGCCGCTTTCCTGTTGATTTTTGCTGGAAAAACGTACGAATATCGCGCCAACCGGCGGCGCAGGCCCCGGCTCTATTTGGCATCCGCGAAAGAAGAAAAAACGGATGCCGAGCCAACAGAGAGGATAATCATGCGTATTTCCAGACGGCTGGCAGTCGCCGCTTCGGCTGCCGTTTTCGCCCTCATGGCCGGCGCGGCGATGGCGGAAGGCGAGAAGATCGTGATCGGCACCGAAGGCGCCTACCCGCCCTTCAACAACCTTGAAGCCGACGGCACGCTGACCGGCTTCGACATCGACATCGCGAAGGCACTTTGCGAGGAGATGAAGGCCGAATGCACCTTCGTGACCCAGGACTGGGAAGGCATCATTCCCGCGTTGATCGCCAAGAAGTTCGACGCCATTGTCGCTTCCATGTCGATCACCGAGGAGCGCAAGCAGCAGGTCGACTTTACCAAAAAATACTACAACACGCCGCCGGCAATCGCCGTGCCGAAGGATTCGCCGATCACCGAGGCAACGGCTGCCGCGCTCGAAGGCAAGGTGCTCGGCGCACAGGCGTCCACCACCCACTCCAACTACGCCGAAGCGCATATGAAGGGAGCTGAGCTGAAGCTCTATCCAACGGCTGACGAGTACAAGCTCGACGTCGCCAACGGCCGTGTGGATGCCGTCATCGACGATGTCGTCGTGCTTTCCGAATGGCTGAAGACCGAGGACGGGGCTTGCTGCAAGCTGCTTGGCACCCTGCCGGTCGACCCGGTCATCAACGGCGAAGGCGCAGGCATTGCTGTTCGCAAGGGCGACGACGCGCTTCGCGAGAAGCTCAACACGGCGATCGACGCCATCCGCGCGAACGGCAAATACAAGGAGATCAACGAAAAGTACTTCCCGTTCGACGTCTACGGCAGCTAACCGTAGCGAAATCCGGCGCGGTTTTCCGCGTTCATACCGGGAAAAGCTCGATTGATGCAGAAAATGCAACGGCGGATGGGCTTGCCCTTCCGCCGTTTTTGTTTGACAAGGAACCTCAAAAATAAGCGTCGTTGGCGCAAAGAACGTTAGGGGAATTTCTTGGCATGAGCGGAGTGTTCGCCGCCATTTATTCCGGTCTCGCCTGGATCGGATCGATCGTTGATCCTCTTTGCGGACCCATCGGGGTCTTTCGCTGGTTTGCCTCGGGAACGCTTTTCGCCTGCGGCGACACGGGCTGGGGCGATGAGATCGCCTATGGTTTCCTGGTAACGGCCAGTCTCGCCATCGCAACGCTGCCCGTCGGCCTTGTGATCGGCTTCTTCATCGCGCTGGGGAAGCAATCGGAGGAAAAATCGCTGCGACTGGCGGGCAACATCTACACGACGATCTTCCGCGGCCTGCCGGAACTCCTGACGCTCTTCATCGTCTATTACGGCCTGCAGATACTGGTGCAGCAGTTTCTCGCGACGCTCGGCTACGAGGGCCCGATCGAGATCAATGCCTTTGTCGCCGGCATGATCGCGCTGGGCGTGGTCTTCTCGGCCTATTGCTCCGAGGTATTGCTCTCCGCCTTCAAGGCCATTCCGCAAGGCCAATACGAGGCCGGCGATGCGCTCGGCTTCCACCGCGGCCAGACAATGCGCCTCATCGTCCTGCCGCAGCTCATACGCATCGCCCTTCCCGGTCTCGGCAATCTCTGGATGGCGCTGCTCAAGGACACGGCCCTCGTCTCGGTCGTCGGCCTTCCCGATATTCTCCGCCAGACGGGCATAGCAGCCCGCGTGACGAAGCAGGCCTTTCAGTTCTTCGGCGTCGCCTGCATCCTCTTCCTGATCCTGGCTATGATTTCGTCCGTCCTATTCTCGGCGCTCGAGCGCTCCACCAAACGCGCGGAGATGAGCCGATGAGCATTGCCGAAACGATGATCCCGCCACAGGCTCCGCCACCCGCCCCGCCGAAGCCCTACACGCTCTCGCGTTTTTTCGGCAGCGTCTTCCTCGGCGTCTGGCTGGCGCTCGGCGTCGGCATCTTCCTGACGATCGCCAATGGTTGGGATCCGGAAAAATTCTCGCGTTACGGACCGAGCTTCCTGTCCGGCCTCGGGGTGACGCTGACGCTTGTCGTCTCCTCGATTCTCATGGGAGCCGTCCTATCGTTTCCCGTGGCGCTCGGACGCATGTCGAAGAACAGGCTTTGGTCTTGGCTTGCCTATGCTTACGTCTATTTCTTCCGCGGCACGCCCCTGATCACCCAGCTCTTCCTCGTCTATTACGGACTCGGCAGCTTCCGGCCGCAGCTCGAATCGATCGGGCTGTGGTGGTTCTTCCGCGATGCCTGGAACTGCGCGCTCTTCACCTTCACATTGAACACCGCCGCCTATCAGGCCGAGATCCTGCGCGGGGCCATTCAAAGCGTGTCGCGCGGTCAGCACGAGGCCGCGGCCGCGCTCGGCTTGCCGGAGCGCGTCGCCTTCTTCAAGATCATCCTGCCGCAGGCGATGATCGTGGCGCTCCGCCCCTATGGCAACGAAATCATCCTGATGATCAAGGGCTCGGCGATCGTTGCGATCGTTACCGTCTTCGATCTCATGGGCGAGACGCGACGCGCCTTCTCCCGCACCTTCGACTACCAGATGTATGTCTGGGCGGCGGTGCTATACTTGTTCATGGTGGAATTGCTGCGCAACATCTGGGCCTGGCTCGAAGCGCGATTGACGCGCCACCTGAAGCGTTGAGCGGGCGCGCGGCTGTCGTTTCCCGGATCATTGCCGGCCGACTGAACGGCATGAGAGGCTTGGCAGCACTCGCCCCTTAGTGCTGACAAACCTTTGTTATTTCACGAGAATTTTGACTTAATTGCGAATATTAGGGCTTGATTAAGGAATCCAGCGCTTCATCATAGAGACCACCCTTTGCAAAAAGTGAGGTCCGAATGACGAACGACATGGAACTGCAGCTCAAGGGTTACGGCCTGACGACGGCCCAGATACTTTATCGAATGCCCGACCACCCGGCTCTCCTGCAGACCTATATCTGGCAGCACTACGACATCGCACCGGATTTTCCGGAAATGCGCAGCTTCCTGAAATTCTGGCAGGAGAAGCTGGACGGACCGTTGCATTCGGTACGCTACGTGCACCGTAAGCTCATCTCCGCGACCGAATGGCGCGCCCTCAAGGGCGAGTTCGTCCTCCATTGATGAGAAAGCGCTCTGCAGAGTGGGGTTAGGAAAACTGCGCGCTCTCGCCTATGTCCCGCGTCGCGGCGAAAGAAGTCGACCCATGAATCTTGCGCCGACTCCACTCGAACTCATGACGAGCAGAAATTATCACACCGACCGCGTTATGCCGCCATCGATGCGGATGTTCTGGCCCGTGATATAGCCTCCGCGATCGGTCGCAAGCAGAGCGATCAGTTCGGCCACCTCCTCCGACCTCCCGTACCGCCCCATCGGAATTCGCTCTCGGCGCTCCTCCGTCTCCGGCAGGCTATCGATAAAGCCCGGCAGGACGTTGTTCATGCGCACATTGTCGACCGCATATCGGTCCGCAAAGAGCTTGGTGAAGGCAGCGAGGCCGGAACGAAAGACGCCCGAAGTCGGAAACAGCGGATCAGGTTCAAAGACGGCATAGGTAGAGATGTTGACGATGCTGCCGGATTTTTGCTCGACCATGATCGGCGTGACGAGCCTGGTCGGCCTCACGACGTTAAGGAAATAGACCTCCATCCCCCTATGCCAGTCCTCGTCGGTGAGTTCCAGTACCGGAGCGCGTGGCCCATGTCCGGCCGAATTGATGAGCGCGTCCACCCGCCCCCAAGCGTCGTAAGCCGAATCGACCAGCCGCTTAAAATCGTCGCTCGACTGGTTCGATCCGGTGACGCCGATGCCGCCGAGTTCTTTCGCCAGAGCCTCGCCCTTGCCGGACGAGGACAGGATAGCGACGCGGAAACCCTCCGCTGCCATCCTCCGCGCTGCAACGGCGCCCATGCCGGAACCGCCGGCGGTAATGATTGCTACCTTCTGTTCACTCATCGTACATCCTACTCAAATATCGCCGTTTTGATTGGCTGCCGGCAAAGTTCACCCGCACGACCGCAGTTGAAGCAGCCTCTCGCGCCGGCATCAAACGAGAATTTCTGATCACCGCATCAAGAACGCCCATCTACAGCCGCGACGGCCGTCAGACATGCACCTCGCCGTGAGCCAACTCACCGGCTCCAGGCTCCTTGCGCAGAGAGCCATAGAGAACCGCCGCGTAGAATAGCGCGACCCCGATCATCACCGCCCAACCGGGTACCACACCGAGAGCCGCATTCTCCGTCACATCGGCCCAGGAGCGGACATGCCCGAAGGGCTCGCCGTTGGTCGACATCTTTGGCGAGGAGATCTTCAGCGCCCAAGCCAAGAGCAGTATCAGGTACATCCAGCAATAGTTGCGCTGCAGCCGCCGACAGACGGCCTCCTTATAGCTCATCAGGAAAGCCGGCCGGCGCAGGCTGGCGGCTATCGACACGGACCACTTGAAGGTCGGCGTGCCTTCGGGGCAAAGAATCTGAGCGAAATAACCGCGCTCGAGCTGGCGCACCCGGGCGCGATAGACGTCGAAGAAACGGTAGCGCCGTGCCTCTATCAAGAGCAGCAAGGTAATGAGCAATACGGCGAAGAGCAGGACGCCATGGTGCGACGATGGTGTCGAAAGCGAAACGGACAGCATCGCCGCGACCACCGTGATCGCCCAGTTCGAGGTTCGGTCTATACGATCCCGCCAACCGGCCATCCGCCCCATTTCGCCGCGATAATAATGGACGATCGTGTTGATCGTCTCCTGCGAGCTCTGAGGCAGAGGCGGACCCTGCCGCTCCGGCATCTCCGTTTCCAATGTCAGCGGGCTCAAGTCAGCAGTCATCGGCATTCCTCCCGATTTCTCACTGTTTTCGCGGATGATGACTCCTTTCCCATCGACGATAAATGCCGCTGCGCCCCCACCTAGTCGATTTTTTTACCGAACGCTCAATGTTCGCTTTACGTTCCAGTGTTACAGGGCCGTTCCGCCCCGAAGCCTATCGCCGCTTCCGCGGGAAATGGAGTATTATTCAACGACATCGGTCACTTATGCAGGGGATCGCCCCCGGCGGCGATTGTCAAAGTCCGCTGGCGGTCGTAAGAAGCGCTCATGACCCAGAAGAGCAAGAAGATCGACGAGGAAGCACTGGCGGCGGCTTATAACCGCGCGCTTTCTCTGGAGAAATCCGGGCACTTCGACGCGGCCGCCGCCGCCTATCGGGAAGTCCTTGAACTCGATCCGGAGGATCACGGCGGCGCCGCGGTTCGGTTGGCTTCGATGGGCCGGGGTGACACGCCGCTCAAGGCGCCGGACGCCTATGTGGTCACACTGTTCGACCAGCATGCCGAGGTTTTCGACAATGTCCTCGTCGACCAGTTGGACTATTGCGTACCGCTCCTCGTTCGTCAGCGAATTCAGGCGCTTGGGCTCGGACCTTTCAAGCGGGTGCTCGATCTCGGCTGCGGCACCGGGCTCACTGGCGGCGCACTGCGCGATATGGCGGAAGACATAACCGGCGTGGATCTCTCGGAGAACATGGTGGAGATTGCCCACGAGAAAGATCTCTATGAGACGCTCTACGTCGCCGAAGCCGTCGATTTCCTCGACGACAATGATGATGAGCCGTTCGACCTGATCGTTGCGACCGACGTCCTGCCCTATATCGGCGCCTTGGAGCCGCTTTTCTTCGGCGCGGTCGACAATCTCGTACCGGGCGGGCTCCTGATCTTCTCCAGCGAGACCCTCCCGGCGGAGGCTTTCGCAGGACGCGGCTACGTCGTCGGCCCACATCAGCGCTTCGCGCATTCAGAGACCTACTTGCGCGACCGCCTGACCGCGACCGGATTCGAAGTGATCGACATCAGCGACATCACCGTTCGTATGGAAGAGGGCGAGCCGACCGCTGGGCAATTGCTTATCGCGCGCTTCAAACCCTGATTGCCGGCGCCTGCTGCCGCGGATATGGTCGGCTAAATCTCTGCCAAAGCAAATGGGAGTCTGCAGGAAATGGCCAAAGTCGCATTCATCGGTCTCGGCGTCATGGGATACCCGATGGCTGGTCATCTCAAGGTCCGCGGTGGGCACGACGTGACCGTCTACAACCGAACCGCCGCGAAGGCGGAACAATGGGCGACTGCGTTCGGCGGGCGCACGGCGGCAACGCCGGCAGAGGCAGCAAAAGATCAGGAGTTCGTTTTCTCCTGCGTCGGCAATGACGACGACCTGCGCTCCGTCACCACCGGCGAAAACGGTGCCTTCGAGACCATAGGCCAGGGGGCGATCTTCATCGACAACACCACGGCCTCGGCTGAAGTTGCTCGCGAGCTTTACTCGGCGGCCCGGGCAAAGGGCGCGCATTTCATCGATGCGCCGGTCTCGGGCGGCCAGGCCGGCGCCGAGAACGGGGTGCTCACGGTCATGTGCGGCGGCGACTCGGAAGCCTTCGACAGGGCAAGGCCCATTATTGATTCCTACGCGCGCATGGTCGGTCTGATGGGCCCCGCCGGTGCCGGCCAGCTCACCAAGATGATCAACCAGATCTGTATCGCCGGTCTCGTGCAAGGCCTCGCCGAGGGCATCCACTTCGGCAAAAGATCTGGCCTCGACATCGAGAAGGTGATCGACGTCATCTCCAAGGGAGCAGCCGGTTCCTGGCAGATGGAAAACCGCTACAAGACCATGAATGCCGGAAAATATGATTTCGGTTTCGCCGTCGACTGGATGCGCAAGGACCTCGATATCGTCCTCGCCGAAGCGCGGCGCAATGGTGCCAAGCTTCCCGTGACTGCCTTGGTGGACCAGTTCTACGCCGATGTGCAGGCGCTCGGCGGCAACCGCTGGGACACCTCGTCGCTGCTTGCCCGGCTCGAGAAGTGACGCTCTCCCCAACATCGACAGCACAAGAAATCATCGATCGCCTGCGCCTGCTCGGATCTGAGGAAAACATCGCCGGCATGGCGCGCTTCGGGATCGCGACCGAAGCGGCGCTCGGCCTTTCAAATGTCGAGCTTCGTCGGATGTCCCGTCAGGTGAAGACAGATCATGCCCGCGCGCTCGAGCTCTGGCGCTCGGGCATCCGAGAAGCGCGCATCCTGGCAGCCTTCACCGCCGATCCCAAGGCTTTGACGCTCGACGAGGCGCGGCGCTGGGCAGGCGACTGCAACTCATGGGAGGTCGTCGATACGCTCGCCGACCTTCTTGTCGGCGCGCGGCACGATCGGGCGCTCGTTCCCGAATTTGCCGCCGACGAGCGGGAATTCGTCCGCCGCCTTGCCTTTGCGATGATCGCCACCGCAGCCGTGCACCTCAAGACCGAACCGCATTCGACGTTTCTGGCGTGGTTACCGCTGATCGAGGCACATGCCGCCGATGACCGCAACTTCGTAAAAAAGGCCGTGAACTGGGCGCTGAGACAAATCGGCAAGCGCAACGCCGCCTGCCACGCGCCGGCTCTGGCGCTTGCGGAAAAACTCGCGGCGAGCGCGGATCGTGCGGCACGATGGACAGGCCGGGACGCGGTGCGCGAACTTAGCGGCAGAAAAGTGCTCTGGCGTCTCGGCCTAGCTGTTTGAGTTGGAGGCTGTACGCCATATGCAGCCGCAAAGATGCGCCAGAGCATTAAATGTTTCAGAGAAATCAGGCGAATAGAGAAGAATTCTCCAAGCTCACTTGAGCGGAAGCAGCTATTCCTCACTGCTCTTTGCCTGGTCGATCACCATATAGTCGAGCGGCAACTGCGTCGTATATTTGATCTGCTCCATGGCGAACGCGGAGGAGACGTCGCGGATCTCGATCTTGGCGATCAGCCGCTTGTAGAATGCATCATAGGCGGCGATGTCGGGCACGACGACGCGCAAGAGATAATCGACATCACCGCTCATGCGGTAAAATTCCACCACTTCCGGAAAATCGGCGACCACCTCGGAGAACCGGCGCAGCCACTCCATGGAGTGCGAATTCGTCCGGACCGACACGAACACGGTGACCTTGGTATTGACCTTCACCGGATCGAGAAGCGCGACACGGCGGCGGATCACGCCATCCTCTTCCATCTTCTGGATGCGTCGCCAGCAAGGCGTGGTCGAAAGACCTACCTTCTTGGCAAGGTCGGCAACAGCCAAGGTCGAGTCTTCCTGCAGAAGGCGCAGGATCTTGCGGTCTAGGCGATCCATGGAAAGTCCTCTCGAATATTTTTTCCTTCATAGCGCGCAATTTGTGAAAATAAAGAAAATTGTTTCATCTTGTGAGCACCCGTATTCTTTCGCGCAGGAAAGGTAGCAATTCAGCCTCGAACCAGGGGTTACGCCGAAGCCACCCGGTGTTGCGCCAGCTCGGATGCGGCATCGGCAACACGGCAGGGTCTTGGTTGCGCTTCACGTAGCGATGCCAGTTGCGCACGGTTTCGGTCATTGATTTCGGACAGTCCTGCCCCAGATGCCAGCGCTGTGCATAATGGCCAACCGCCAGCACCAGCTCGATCTGCGGCATCGCCTCCATGACGCGCTGCCGCCACAGCGGCGCACACTCGCTTCTCGGCGGCAGGTCGCTGCCATCCCTGTCATAGCCGGGAAAGCAGAAGCCCATCGGCACGATGGCGAAGTTCCGCGGATCGTAGAATGCCGCGCGGTCTACCGAGAGCCATTGCCGCAGCCGGTCGCCCGACGCATCGTTGAAGGGAAGGCCGCTTTCGTGCACGCGCAGACCCGGCGCCTGCCCGGCGATGAGGATCCTTGCGGTTGCCGAAAGCACAGCGACGGGCCTCGGCTCGTGCGGTAGCCGGTGATCCGGCCCGCGCGCCGGATCGTCGCGGCACAGGCGGCAGGCCGCAATAGCCGTCCGCAACGCCTTCAGCCGTTCCTCCCCGCTGTCAACCACCTAAGATCCTTGCCGCAATCGCGCTTACCTGCTCCTCGAGCCACCGGGTGATGAGCTCCAGCCAGTCGCCTGCCAGATGCGGTGACTCGTCGGCCTTTCCGTTCGAGCGCCGCCATTCCTGCGGCCTTATGAAATCGCCTTCCCAGAGACCCGCTTTTTCGCCTCTCGCCGCTTCCTCTTCGTCGCGATAAAGGCCGTAGCTCACGGCGTGACCGGAGAGAACCATTTCCCGACCGATATCGCGTCCGTCCGCTTCGCAGACACCAAGCTCCCGTCCATAGCGATCGCGACCGTGGAGCCGACACGCCGTTGTCGCTCCCTCGATCAGCCTCTTCAGCCGCAGACGCGCTTCTGCACCGCAATCCCAAACGGCCTCGCCGCGCCCGCAGGTCTGGCCGATTTCGGGAGCATCGATGCCTTCGAGCCGTATGCGGCGCCCGTTAATTCGCAAGCTGTCGCCGTCGCTCGCCGAGGCCGAGCCGCGCAATTGCCCGGTCACGGGCGGTTCCGGCGGCGGCAGCTTCGCGGCTACATAGGCACCGATGCTGAGCAGGAAAAGGAAGACCCATCCACTGATCATGCCGGCACGGCCTTGCTGCGCGCGGCGCCGAGGCGGCCCATCGTTCTCCGGCCGGCCAAAGGCAAATCGGCGACCGGAGGGCGTGGGCCTCCCGGCGGAGCCGCCGACAATACGGAACCTTCGATTCTGCGGCTTCACCCGAACGCCTTTTCTTTTCGCGCGATCAAACGCAATCGCGCCACAATGGTTGTCGAATCCTTCATGGAGGGCAGCAACTTCTTAAGGATTGCATCCTAGACTGCAAGCCAAACGAAACCCCCTGCCCATGAGCATGAGCATCGCCGTCAGCACATCGACCGATAAGATCATCGTCGACAAGTCGCGCAACCATCGAAACAAGGCTGTTTCGAAGACGGTGCGCGCGACGCGCCAGCGGCTGCAGACCGGTTCCTCCGCCCCCTCCGGCTTTGAGCGGGAAATGCTCCTGCTTCATATCGACTCCGTCCTGCATGGCGCGATCGCCCTGCCCGTGCTCGTCGCCCTAATTGCGACCACCGGTATCTATCTCTCGGGCGATCCCAGCATTCTTGCCTGGGCGTTCATGATGCTCTCGGCTCATGCGGTCACGATTTTTCTCGCGCGGAAAGCAAAGCGCGAGGACATCGTCGTCGAAAAAGTCGCCAGCTGGCGCCGCCGTTTCCTCGCCGGCCAGGTGTTGATCGGGCTGTGCTGGGCGATCTTTTCCATGCAGGACTGTTCGTCCTGCGGCGAGGTCGTGTCCGGCCTCTTCGAGGGAACGGTGTTGTTCATCGCGCTTGCAGCCACGGCGATGGGTACGTTCCTGCTGCGCAATGCCCTTTTTTACACGTTCCTGCCGGTCGTCGCGGCGCTCGGTTTCTCGTCGTTGACGGCCGCCGATCCCGTTCACATCGGTTTGACCGGCATCCTCTCGCTCTCGCTCGTTTTCCTCGCCTTCATGACCGATCGTATGAATCGTGCGAATGTGCACATTCTGTCGGTCCAGTCGGAGAAGGACGATCTCATTGCCGAGCTCGAAGTCGCGAAATCCATGTCCGACGAGGCCCGCCGCCGCGCCGAAGAGGCCAACCTCGCCAAATCCCGCTTCCTCGCTTCGATGTCGCATGAGCTCCGGACTCCGCTCAACGCCATTCTCGGCTTCTCCGAGGTGATGTCGAGCGAAGTGTTGGGGCCGCTCAACAACCCCACCTACAAGGAATATACGGCGGACATTCACCGCTCGGGCGAGCACCTCCTGAATCTCATCAACGAAATCCTCGACCTTTCGCGCATCGAGGCCGGCAGGTACGAACTCAACGAGGAGGCAGTCAGTCTCGTCGACATCGCTGACGATTGCATCGGCATGGTGCAGCTTCGTGCCCGCGGCAAGAACATCGCGTTCTCGCAGCAGTTCGAGCAAGGGATGCCGGCCGTCTGGGTCGACGAGAAGGCGATGCGTCAGGTTACGCTCAATCTCCTGTCGAATGCCGTCAAGTTCACGCCCTCGGGCGGCGAGATCGCAGTGAAGGTAGGTTGGACGGCCGGCGGCGGGCAATACCTGTCCATCAAGGACAATGGGCCTGGCATTCCGGAAGAGGAAATTCCGATCGTCCTCTCCGCCTTCGGTCAGGGCTCGATCGCCATCAAAAGCGCGGAACAGGGCACCGGTCTTGGCCTGCCGATCGTGCAGGCGATCCTTGCCAAGCATAACGGCCAGTTCATTCTGCGCTCGAAGCTCAGGGAAGGCACCGAGGCGATCGCCATCCTGCCGTCCCGCCGCGTGCTGCAGAGCCTGCCGCCCGTCGAGGACGTTCCCTCGCCCGCCCGCCGGCGCAAGAGCTTTGCCTAATGCATGTCGCCCAAAAGTGTGCAGCGGTTTGGGACAACGACATGCACAAAAACAAGGACCAGAAGCGCGCCGCATGAATTTCGCGCTTTAGATTCGCGGGACGCGGACCGGGTTGACGCGACCGTCAGTCCAGAAACCGGGCGAGAAACACCACGTAGAGGGCATAGACGCCATTCGCCACGATCAGGCAGAGGCAGGCAAACGAGCCGAGATCCTTGGCGTGCTTGCCCATGTCGGAGATTTCCGGCGAGACGCGGTCGACGATCTCTTCGATCGCTGTGTTGATCGCTTCGAAGGCCATCATCAGCAGGAACAGGATGGCCATGGCGACGTATTGAAAGAGCGTCGCACCGGCGAGCACGAAGGCCACCATGGCCACGCCGAAAGCGATGAGCTCGTGCCGGAAGGCCGCCTCGCCGATCAGCCGCTTCGCGCCGCCGAAGGAATAGCTCGCTGCCGCAAAGAGGTGCCGGATGCCCGTATGCTTGTTGAGGGGTCCGGTCTGGCCGTTGCGGGGGCTGGTGTTCTTGGCGTCCATGTCGTCTCGCGGGCTTGGCATGCGCAGCTTCGACAATCTGATTGAGGCGAATGCGAGGCGACGTCGGCTACGGCTCTCGCCACCCGGCATCAGAGATTCGGCCTCAGACAGAATGCTCCGGCGCCTCCCGATATGCGAGAAGCGGCCCCGCATCAAGACCTGCAGGACGCGAGAATAGCACGCCAGACAGCCGATCGACAGCAAGGTGCGCTGCGGGCGTAGACAATAGCCAGCATCGCCCTTGCCGTTTTGAGTTCGAGGCGCCCGCCTTATGCGCCACCTTCAGCTCTTGTTGCTGACGCCGGCCTGCGCGAAGGTCGCCATGCCGCTGTGGCAGGCAGCGGCCGCCTTGACGATACCGGCGGCAAGTGCTGCGCCGGTGCCCTCCCCGAGCCGCATGCCGAGCGCCAGCAGCGGTGTCTTGCCGAGCTTCTCGATCGCGCGGATGTGCCCCGGCTCGCCTGAAACATGGCCGATGAGGCAATGGTCCAGAGCGGCCGAATTGGCCGCCTTGAGGATTGCCGCCGCTGCCGTCGCGACGTAACCGTCGATAATGACGGGCACCTTCTGCATGCGCGCGGCGAGGATGGCACCGGCCATGGCCGCGATCTCGCGGCCACCGAGCCGACGCATCAGCTCGAGCGGGTCGGAAAGATGGTCTCTATGCAGCGCCACGGCCTTTTCGACGGCGGCGATCTTGCGCCTGAGCACCTCTCCCTCCGAGCCTGTGCCCGGGCCGACCCACTCCTCCGCCGTGCCGCCATAGAGGCCGAGATTGATCGCGGCCGCTATCGTCGTGTTGCCGATGCCCATTTCGCCGATGCAGAGCAGATCCGTGCCGCCGGCGATCGCCTCCATGCCGAAGGCCATGGTCGCGGCGCAATCGCGCTCGGAAAGGGCCGCTTCCTCGGTGATGTCGCCCGTCGGATAGTCGAGCGCCAGGTCGAAGACCTTGAGGCCGAGATCATGCGTCACGCAGATCTGGTTGATGGCGGCCCCGCCGGCAGCGAAGTTCTCCACCATCTGCGCCGTTACCGACGACGGAAAGGGCGTAACGCCCTGCCGGGTCACCCCATGATTGCCGGCGAAGATCGCGACGAGCGGCCGGTTGACCGCGGGCGCGCGTCCCGTCCAGGCGGCGAGCCAGAAAGCGATTTCCTCGAGACGCCCGAGCGCGCCCGGCGGCTTCGTCAATTGGGCATCCCGCTCGCGCGCCGCAACGAGCGCCGCCGAATCTGGCCCAGGCAGGTTGCGCAGCAATTCACGGAAATCATCAAACGGCAGGCCGCTGGCACTCATGGGCAATCCTTGCATCTCTCAAATCGTCGGTCGGGCTCGTCATAGAGACTGACACCGCCCGCGGCAACGGCATTTGCGCCAATTGCTGTCGTCGGCGCATGATCCGCCGGAGGCTCTGCGATTCGGAGCCACGGAGACGAAATGGCATATATCCGCGATCTCTTCGACGACGTAGCGCGCTCGGTAGCATTCCTGAGCCGTGTTCCCATGCCCAGCCGGCATTTCCTCGATCACGACGACCGGCTCAGCCGTGCCGTGCGCGCGTTCCCTCTCGCCGGCATATTGATCGCCTTCCCGGCAGCCGTCTCTGCCGCGCTGCTGAGCGCGCTCGGCGCGAGCTCGCTCTTCACCGCCTTTGTCGTCGTCGCCGTGCAAGTCCTCGTCACCGGCGCGCTGCACGAGGATGGTCTCAGCGACACGGCGGACGGCTTCGGCGGCGGCCGCGATCGCGAACGCACGCTCGCGATCATGAAGGACAGCCGCATCGGTACCTATGGCGCCGTGGCGCTCATCCTTTCCTTCGGCTTCCGCGTCTCCGCGATCGCCTCCTTCCTGCCGCTGCTGACGTCGGTCGCTGCCGGATGTGTGCTTCTTGCCACCGCCGCCCTCAGCCGTGCCGCCATGGTCTGGCACTGGTCGCGCCTGCCGTCCGCACGCAGCGACGGCGTAGCGGCCGCTGCGGGCGTTCCTGAAGCGGGGGCGGTGTCGGTGGCGCTCGGTTCCGGCACCGTCCTTGCGCTTCTCTTGTTCTTCGCGGCCGGGGTTCCGGTGGTCGCGGTCCTGTTGTCGTTTGCGGCCTTCGCGCTCGTCGTGCCAGGCTTTGGCAGGATCGCCGCCCGCAAGCTCGGCGGCCATACGGGCGACACGATCGGCGCCACCCAGCAGCTCGCGGAGATCGCCGTTCTCGGCGCCCTTGCGCTGGCGATCTGAAAGGCCGATATAGTGCATGTCGCCCAAAAATGCGTAGCGGTTTTGGGGCAACGACATGCACAGAAACAAGGACCTAAAGCGCGTCGCATAAACTCGATTGAACTCGACGCGCTCTTGGTTCGAACGAAACAGAACAGGGCACGTCCCGGGCCATGGAATCCCCTTGCATTCTCGTCTGTGCGATCGACGACAGGACCGGCTACTGTTTCGGCTGCGGCCGCACACGTGAGGAAATCGGCTCCTGGACGCTCTACACCGACGCCGAGCGTCACAGCATCATGCTGGCTCTGCCGGAGCGGCTGGAGACCGTGGAGCGCAAGCCGCGGCGGGAAACGCGTCGGACGCGGATGGCGAGAGAACGAAACGGCGCATGAATCGTCTGGTCCTCCTGCTTGCAATTCTCGCCATCGGCCTCGTGCTCCTGATCGTCAATCACGATGCCGGCCAAACTCTCGGCATGAGCAATGACGACTTCGGACAGCTTGTGGCGCTGAGTGCTCTCGCAACGCTATTCGCCGCCGGTATTCTCAGGAGCCGCCGCGGTTTCGGCGAGGGATTGCGCCAGATCGCCATCTGGCTGCTGATCGCGCTCATTCTCGTTTCGATCTACATCTACCGGTTCGAGCTGCAATCCTTTGGCGACCGGCTGCTGGCGGGGCTGTCTCCCGGCAGGGCGATGGTCATCACCGACAGCGAGGGCGAGCAGGAGGTCCTTTTGCAGAAGCGGATCGATGGCCATTTCGCCGCGAATGCGATGATCAACGGTCATGAAGTGAACATGCTCGTCGACACCGGTGCGAGCAGCATCGCGCTTACCTATGAGGATGCCGAGAGGATCGGTCTCGATCCGGCCAATCTCAGCTATCGTGTGACGGTGATGACGGCAAACGGGGCGGCGCTCGCAGCCCCTGTCACACTGGCTCAGATCGCAATCGGCCCCATTCAGCGCCAAAACATCCGCGCTATGGTCGCAGCCGAAGGCAAGCTCGACCGCAGCCTGCTCGGCATGAGCTTCCTCTCGACGCTCGACTTCCTGCAGATGCGCACGGACGAGCTCCGCCTCCGGGATTGACGTCGCACGCAACGGCACCCGTTAGAGCCCGCGGCTAAATGGAAACGTCCTGCCTCGTGCATGTCGCCCAAGACTGTGCAGCGTTTTTGGGCGACGACGTGCACAAAAAGGGGCTCAAAGCGCGTCGCATGAATTCGGTCACTGGCGACGCGCTCTACTGCATGTCTTCTTAAATCGACGTCGAGCTAGGGACAAAGACATGCAGCAATTCAAA
>NZ_LUAV01000010.1:95598-148937 GCF_002078505.1 Ensifer aridi
CGCGCGGCGCTGTAGGCGAGCTTACCCGTCGAACCGGCCGTGAAATGCATCCTCGACCGATTCGACGCCTATCGCCACGTTGATACCCTTGACCACCGTTGCGCCAGCAGTCTTGAGATCGACAACGGTTTGCAAAGGGCTTGTGCTGGGCACCGTCAGCGGCGCGACCTTCCCAGAATCCAGGTCGACGACATAAAGACCTTCCTCGCCAACGAAGCCGATAACAGCAACTCTCGCCATATGCTTTCCCTTCCCCTCAGGTTCTAAGTTCAAAATCCCGCCTTCTTCAGGCCCTCACGATAGATGTCCTTGTGCCACTGCTCCTTGATAGGCACGATCGACAGCCACTTTTCCACATCAAAGTCCGGGTGTGTTTCGCGAGCCCTGCGGACGAAAACGCGTGCCTTTGTGTTGTCGCCCAGCATGGCCCAGCTCGCAGCCGAAAGCCGGTCGGCCAAGCTGGGCTCGGTCATCCTATCGACGTAGGACAGCGCCGCCTCGAAACGACCGAGACCGTAATTGGCGCCGGCGGCTGTCCAAAGGTAGGCATCGGGGCTCAGCGGATTGAGCTCGATGGCGTGCTCGATCTTCTGACACGCGTCGTCCAGACGCGAATAGTGGGCCAGCGTGTCCGCATGGTCGGCGATGACATCCGCATAATGGGGACTGAGCGTTTCCGCCAATTCCAACGCTTCGACGCTCTCGTCGAGTGCGCCTTGCTGTAGTTTTGTCACGCCAAGCTCGCGATAGCCATCCGCCATGTCGTTAGCCGCTTCGATCGCCTGCAATGCATAGGCTTCGGCTGATTTCAGCAGATCCGCGTCGCCGCGTGCCGTCAGCAGCCACTCCTCCGAATAGGTTCGCGCGATCGAACTCAGCGCTGGAGCGAAGTTGGCGCTCTCGTGCAGCACAGCCTTCATCTCCTTCCTGGCGCGCCGCAGATTGGGTAGGGTCAAGCGGCTGAAATACTGCCGTCCAATGAGATAGCGGTGATAGGCGGCGGGGTTCTGCTCGAAATGGGAGCGCGTGATCCTGTGGCGCTCGATCTCGCTTGCTACTGAAAGAGCCAGGCGGCGAGAAATGTCACGCTTGTTCCGCGCGAGCTCCATCCCGCCGAGGCTGAACCGTTCGGCCCAAACGACCTCGCTGGTCGGAAAAAAGATGAGCTGTGAGAACAGAGAAAGATCGTCAAGGCCCCCGGTTAGCCGAGTGTCGAGTACGTAGGTGAAGCCGTGGTGCTCGAACGTTGCCAGCTGATCTTCCGTTTTGCGGCTTATCTGAAGAGCGGAGTAAGGAGCCAGGACCTGAATGCTGTTGAGCATGCAAAAGCCGATGGTGATATCCTCCAGGAGCGAGGTCACGATCGCCGCAGATGCCGGGTCGCGGCTGTAGTTGCCGGGTGGCAGCAATGCCAATCGTGGCACTCGGGCCATCGGCTGGGTAGCCGGTTCGGTCGCTGATACCGCCTCTAAGCTTGGCGACCGAACGGCGACCTGCGATGGCGCGCTCGATTGGTTCGTCGATGTCCATGACGACAGCCGATCGTTGCGCCGTTCAAAAGTGCGTCGAAGATGATCCACCTCCGCCTGAGCGTCGTAAGCCCGCAGAAGAGCTTCGTGCGCACTCTCGTCCAGCGGGCGCGCAAGGGAGACAACAAGTGCCGCTTCCTTGACAAGGCCGCGCTGGTCAGATGTCGAAGCGAGAGGGGTAAGGGTCTGCAAGGCGTGTTCCAGCCCTACCAGTTGCCGTTCTCGTTGCTGCGCCAGCCAGCCATCAAAGATGGGATTCCTGAGGTTGATTTCGTCGAGGAACACCCCCTGCAGACATTCGACGAGCAGCTTCAACCTCTCGAAAGGTTCGCGGGATCCGCTTGCTCCGAACGGCGAAACATCGCAGTCGAGCGAAGTCCGATCGAGCTCGATCCGGTTCTCGGAAAACGAGAGAAAATGCGCGTTGAGCTCCGATTGTCGGCTTTTTACCCTCAAAATCAAGCTGCGGAGATTGGTGAATGAAGTCGCCAGACTGGCGTCTCCCCAAAGCAGCTCTGCCACGGTTGCTCTTGTGACCGAAGGCCGATCGGTCGCAAACAGATAGGCGAGGATCACGAGCCCTTTTTCCGGGAAAGCGACGGTGCTCCCTTGCCCGTCGAGCAGTTCCAAACCGCCAAAAGTCCGCAGTGAAAATCTCATGTATTGCCACCAGCCGTCCTGCGCTCGGGGACATCCACCCAAAGTAGAACTTGCCAAACGGAAGTTGCGTCAGCCTGACGGCCATCCCCTCTGCCTGCTTATAATGATTGAACGCCTGCTAAATTACAACGGCCGCTTTCATTCGACGAGGGCATTCGCTATGGTCAGTTGCGTCGTACGAGGCACCACATAAGAGCACTTTTTTATTACTCACCAGCACAGGAGACTTGCATGTCGCAAATGATGATTCTGGGTGTAAAGGGTGAAACTGGCCTTTGGCTTGTCGACTTCGGCGCAGGCACCGTTACGCCGATGGAGGGAAAGCGCGAGGACTTTGTCGCACATACCGACGGCCGAACCGAGATCATAGACGAAGTTGCTTCGGATGCTGATCTGGCAGTCTGCTTCGAAGCAAAAGAGTCCGCCTTCTCCGGCCATTTTTACAAGACCGGCTCCGCAGCGGTCATTGCTGTCGCGTTCGAAACAAAAGAGCCAGCTTTCTCCGGCCATGTCTACCGCACCGGCTCCACAGTCGATATCGCCGTCGCGTTCGAAACAAAAGAGCCGGCCTTCTCCGGCCATATGTACCGCACGCCTGCTGAGTGATCTCAGCTAGCGACATGGCAAGTGACGCGCCAGTGATTTGTTATTCGGATCGCGCCTGCACCCCGAATGAGACTCTGGCGCGCATCTCTTCTTCCCTTTCCGCTCACGGAATAACCCGTCTCGCAAGGCTGACGGACCTCGATCAAATCGGCATCCCCGTGTGGAATGCCGTCGCCCCCAATTCGCGCTCGATCGCGATCAACCAGGGAAAAGGCATCCTTGATATCGACGCGAAGGTCTCAGCCGCAATGGAGGCCCTGGAGCGCTCCGTTGCCGAGGATCCCAAAGTTGAGACGAGGCGAATGAGCGTTCAGTCGCTGAACGACGAGGGCGCTTTTGTCGATCCGCTGCATAGCTTGATCAAGGCCGCGCAAACGGAAATCCGCGCCAATGAATTCGTCGACTGGACACTCGGCCGCGATATCGTATCGGAGCGCGATGTCTGGGTGCCGCGTGACGCCCTCTTGCTCGACGACACCAAGGACAACCGGTTCTGGCAGTCATCCGACGGCCTGGCGTCCGGAAATACTCTTCTGGAAGCGATGTTCCATGGCTTGCTCGAGCGGATTGAACGCGATGCGACAACCATCTGGCAATTCGTTTCGGGAGAAGAGAAAAAAGGCAAGTGCGTCGATGTGCATTCGATCAAAGACGCTGTTTTGAGCGACCTCGCCCGGAGAATAAATGTAGCCGGGTTCCAACTGCAGGTCTTCGACGTGACCAACGATATTGGCATCCCTTGTTTTGAGGCGTTCATCGCTCCTCAGGCAGCCCCCAATGCGGAGATTCGCTACATCGAAGTGACAGGCGGCTACGGCGCGCACCCCAATCCTGTGCGTGCCGCGATCAGGGCGGTTACCGAGGCGGCGCAATCGCGGCTGACGTATATCAGCGGCGCACGCGACGACATCCACCCGGAGACTTTTTCGCGGAACCTGCCCGCACACCTGCGGGACCTCCTGCTGTTGAATCCGGTTCCCTACGCGGCTCGGTTCGAAATAAGCGCCGGTACGACGCTTAAGGACATGCTGGCCTTCGTTGTCGACAAGCTGAAGGCGGCGGGAGTGAGCTCCGCGATCGCGGTTCCACTCAATCCAGGGGAACGGAACTTCAGCGTCGCAAAAGTTCTCGTTCCCGAATTGGAGAACCCGGACGGAAACCGTAAACGGCGATTCGGACCCCGGGCATTGAAAAGAATTTTGAGCTCAAGATGAGAGTTATCTTCGGCGGACCAACATTCTACGGCGCAAGCTTAACACCCGATCCGGCCTATCAATTGCGTCCGCCTGCGAGACAGGGAGACTTCTACAAGGCGATCCAGGAGGGCGCCAATGTGATCGGGCTCGTGGACGGCGTCTACGAATACGTGCCGGCTATTTGGCATAAGGAAATCCTCTTCGGGCTTGCCGAGGGCGTTCACATCTTTGGAGCGGCAAGCATGGGGGCTCTGCGTGCGGCGGAATGCGCACCTTTCGGGATGGTCGGCATCGGACGGATTTACGAGGATTATGCAAGCGGCGCGCTGGAAGACGACGCGGAAGTCGCGCAATCTCACGGGCCCGCCGAATTGGGCTTTCTTCCCTTAAGCGAGCCACTTGTGAATGTCCAGGCAACGCTGGCGCGCTGCCTGCAGGCGGAGCTCATCACTCCTGACGAACATGACCGCTTGCTGGCGGCTGCGGGCGCAACCTTCTTCAAGGATCGAACCTATAAGGGACTGGTCTCGTCTGCGATTGCCAACCGGGACAGGGCCACCGCCATGCTTGCGATTTTGCGTGAAAACAGCGTCAATCAGAAGCTTCGCGATGCCGAAATGCTCGTCGAAGCGGTCGTTGGTACGCCGGACAAACGTTGCGTCCCGCAAAGGGACTGGAGCTTCAACAAGACGAGCGTTTGGGAGGCTCTCTTTCCATCGACCGGAAACTGACGCCGACCGTCAGTTGCGCAGCCTGTAACCCGTGCGGAAAATCCAGGTCAGAACGGACATGCAAAGGGCGAGAAAGACGAGCATGATGGCTGCGCTGGCGAGCGGATCGACGTCGGAAATCTCGAAGAAGCTCCAGCGGAAACCACTGATCAGGTAGAGCACCGGGTTGAAATGACTGACCGCCTGCCAGAACGGCGGCAGCATGTCGATCGAGTAGAAGCTGCCGCCCAGGAAGACGAGCGGCGGGATTACCAGCATCGGGATCAGGTTCAATTGCTCGAAATCCTTCGCCCAGATGCCGATGATGAAGCCGAACAGGCTGAAGGTGATCGCGGTCAGAACGAAGAAGAAGAGCATCGCGAATGGATGGGCGATGCTGAGATCCACGAACAGCGACGCCGTGATCAGGATGATCGTGCCAATCATCAGTCCCTTTGTCGCCGCCGCCCCGACATAGCCGAGGACGATCTCGATCATGGAGATCGGCGAGGACAGCACTTCATAGATTGTGCCGGTGAATTTCGGGAAATAGATACCGAACGAGCCGTTGCCGATGCATTGCGTCAGAAGCGTCAGCATCATCAGGCCGGGGGTGATGAACGCGCCATAGGATACGCCCTCGATCTCCTGAATGCGTCCGCCGATGGCCGCGCCGAAGACAATGAAGTAGAGCGAAGTGGATATGACCGGCGAGACGACGCTCTGCAGCAGCGTGCGGCGCGTACGCGCCATCTCGAAGAAATAGATGGACTTGATCGCTTCGATGTTCATCGCCCAGCCTCCACGATCTCCACAAAAATGTCCTCGAGCGAACTCTGCCGCGTCGAGATATCACGAAGCCTGATACCGGCCTCGGCGAGTGCCGCGAGGAGCGCGGTGATGCCGGTGCGCTCCGCACTGGTATCGTAATCGTAGATCAGGCATTGCCCGTCTTCGTCCAGTGTCAGGTTATAGGATGCCAACGATTGCGGGAGGCGCTCCAGCGGATGGGCGAGATCGACGCGCAACTGCTTGCGGCCGAGCTTCGTCATCAGCGCATCTTTCTCCTCGACGAGCAGGATCTCTCCGCCATTGATGACGGCGATCCGGTCGGCGATCTCCTCCGCCTCTTCGATATAGTGCGTCGTCAGAATGATCGTCACGCCTGAGGCACGCAGCCGCTGGACGACATCCCACATGCTCTTGCGCAGGCTGACATCGACGCCGGCGGTCGGCTCGTCGAGGAAGAGCACGCGCGGCTCATGCGAGAGCGCCTTGGCGATCAGCACACGCCGCTTCATGCCGCCCGAAAGCTCGCGCAGCGTGTTGTCCTTCTTGTTCCAGAGAGAGAGGTCCTTCAGCACCTTTTCGATATGGGCCGGGTCTGGTTTCTTGCCGTGCAGCCCGCGCGAAAAGGAAACGGTGTTCCAGACTGTCTCGAAGGCGTCCGTCGTGAGCTCCTGTGGCACGAGCCCGATCATCGCCCGGGTCTGGCGGAAGTCGCGCACGACATCGTTGCCGCCGACGGTGACCTTGCCGCTGGTCGCATTGACGATGCCGCAGACGATCGAGATGAGAGTCGTTTTGCCGGCACCGTTCGGCCCGAGAAGAGCGAGAATCTCCCCCTCCTCGATATCGAGACTGACGCCCTTCAGCGCCTGAAAACCCGAGGCATAGGTCTTCGACAGGTTGGAAATGGAAACGATGGGTGTCATGAACAGATCCGGAAACCGTGCGATATCGGCAGAGGTGCTGCTCTATATGGGCCGATTCACATGGATTTGCAGCCCGTCCAGAACAAATTTGCAGGTGACGCTGCGTCAACGAACATCGATTCCGCCAATATCGAGGTGGCGACCGGCCAACGGATCGCTGAAGACAATTACCAATCGGAACACACTCAGTGCCTGGTATGCTCGCGGCAGAAGATCCCGTAAAGCGCCATGACCAGACGCGCTGCCTTCTCCTCCTTGAGCCGGTAGAAGACCTGTTTGGCGTCCCGCCGCGTCGCGACGATGTCGGCCTCACGCAGTACGGTCAGTTGTTGCGACAGGGTCGGCTGGTGGATCCCCAGTGTCTCTTCCAACTGGCTGACCGAGTGCTCGCCTCCGACCAGGGTGCAGACGATCTTCAAGCGGTTCTGGTTTGCCAGTGTTTTGAGCAGCGCCGTAGCTTCAGCCGTCCGCTCGCCCATGTCGGGACGAACATTGCGGAATTTCATCACCGTTCCCATGGCCCCTCTCCCTCAGCTCCACGTCGTTCCCTTGAGCGCGTTGAGCGGAAATTTCAGGTAGCGCCCGCCATTGGCCTCCGGCTCCGGAAGCCGGCCGCCGCGAATATTCACCTGCAAGGCGTGCAGGATCAGCTTCGGCATTGGCAGCGTCTTGTCGCGCGCTTCGCGCAACTCGACGAATTGCTCTTCGGTCATGCCCGCAATATGTGGATTGCAGCGCTTCTCCTCGCCAACCGTGCTTTCCCAGCGCGCCTCGCGCCCGTTCGGCCGATAGTCATGGCCGGTGAAGATGCGGGTCTCGTCCGGCAGCGCTAGGATGGCATCGATCGAGCGCCACAACTGACGGGCGTCGCCACCCGGAAAGTCCGCGCGTGCGGTGCCGCTATCCGGCATGAAGATCGTGTCGTGCACGAAGGCCGCGTCACCGACGAGGTAGGTGACGGAAGCGAGCGTATGACCCGGCGAATAGATGACGCGCCCTCCGATTTCGCCAATCGAAAAGTGCTCGTCGTCGGTGAAGAGATGGTCCCATTGCGAGCCATCCGCTGCCAATTCCGGCCAGTTGTAAATGCATTTCCAAAGCTTCTGGACGCGCACGACTTCCGATCCGATGCCGGTCGGCGCTCCGGTCCTTTCCTTCAGGTAAGCGGCGGCCGAAAAATGGTCCGCATGCGGATGAGTGTCGAGGATCCATTCGACCGCCAGGTCGTTCTCTTCGATGTAGTGGAGGATCAGGTCGGCTTGCACGGTCGCCGTCGTTCCCGACTTCTCGTCGAAGTCGAGCACCGGATCAATGATGGCGCAGCGCCTCGTAGATGGATCCGAAACGACGTATTGGATGCTCCCCGTCCGTCCCTCATAAAAGCCCTTGACGTCTGGTCTTGCAGTGGCCGCTGCAGCCATGAGTGCCCTCCGTTTCATATGATCAATATACAATTAAATATAATGTATGCTTGGTCAAACAGCGGGGCTGCGGAGCTGCATCAACTTAGCCTCGCCGACCCCCATAAACTCAAGGATTATCGCACAGGTTCGACCGCCAAGGGATCGAATCTTCATCCCGGCTAACCATAAAGGCTGTAGAAGAAGCGCAAGGCAATTAGGACCATGAAGATACCGAATCCCGCTTCCAATTGGCGCCTGTCCAAGGCGTGCGCCAGGCCCACACCGACCGGCGCGACCAAGAGCGTGATCGGAATGATCAGCGCCACGGCAATCCAGTTGATGAAGCCGGTCGATAGCGGCGGCAAGCCGGGCTCACCCCATCCGGCCCAGACATAGCCGAAGAGGCCGGGTATCGAGATCAGCACGCCGACTCCGGCGGACGTCGCCACCGCCTGGTGGATCGGCCGGTTGTGCAGCGTCATGAAGGTGTTGTTGAGCACCCCTCCGCCGATCCCCATCAGACCGGAAAGGACACCGATCGCGACGCCGACGAGCCATTTGACCGGGTTCTTCGGAAGGTCGGCGCCGATGCGCCAGTTCGCGCGATTGAAGATCATCCGGCACGCGACGGCGAGCGCGATCACCGCAAAGATCAGCCGCAAGGTCTCGCTGCTGACATGGGCCGCGATCAACGACGCGAGAACTGCGCCGAGCGGAACGGCAAGGATCCAGTTGCGCAGGAGATCCATATCGACCACGCCCCGCCGGTAGTGCGACAGAAAGGAACGGACCGATGTCGGCACGATGATCGCAAGAGAGGTCCCGACGGAGAGATGCATCCTAACCGCATCGTCGATACCGAGGACGCCGAAGACCTGATAGAAAACCGGCACGAGAATCGCGCCGCCGCCAATGCCGAAGAGACCGGCAAGAACGCCGGCAACGACGCCGGCCGCAGCCAGCGCCAGGGCAAACATCAGCAGTTCCGAGAGCGGCGGCATGGAATCCCGACTGTGCAGAAATCCGGCAACGGCCATTGCCGGCAGAGGCGAAGGCTTATCACTGTCATGAAACGGTGATGCTTTTCAATCACCTTGACGCCGGGAGCACCCCGCTCTCGTGATTTGCACGTCGGAGCCTCCCCTAACCTCCGGTGTTTTGGCCGGCCCCCGCCGGCCTTTTTTATGCACATCGCGCATTCTTGGGCGGCGTATGTCAATCGCAATGCCGGTAACCGGACTTGCGTGTCCTCAGATCGAAATGGAAATGATCCTTGTGGAACGGATCGCTGCCCGGACCGAGCACGGTATTGAAGTACTTGCAGCTATCGCTGCGCACCGCTTTCAACAGGCCGCGCTCGCGGAAGGCGAAGAAGCCCTTTCTGCGCACGTCGATTTCCTTGCCGTTCTTCAGCACGAACTTGCCGACGTCGATCGCATTGCCGCGCGCATGTTCCGACATCGGATTGCCGCGGCGTGAGTTCATCGTCCGGCAAGAATAGCCGCCGAGCGGCTTGATCGTCTTGACGCCCGACCAGTAGCGATAGCGCGAGGACGGCGCCAGCTCGTACTTGACCCATTTGGCGAAGGCTTCAGTGACCTGGCAGTTGAGCTTTACCGCCGGCTTGACGGCGATGTTCCCGGAAAGGCCGCTGAGTTCGATCGGATAGTCTATGCCGCAGGAAGGCCCATTATAGATGCGTGGCACGTCGCGGAAAACGACGCCGAGCTTCCTCAGCCGCTGACGACAGGCGATCTCCGAGCCCGGCATTTCGCCCGTATATTCGGGCGCAGACAGTGGATTGCGGGCGCGCGGCAGGAAAGCCACCTGCTGCGGCTCCTGTGCGCGGCTCCTCCGCTGCGGCTCGGCGTACCGCCCCTTCTTAGCCTCCTCCGCTGCGATTTGCGCGGGGGTCAGTGGCGGCAGGTCGGGATCATAGCTGGGACCTGTATCGACGGGGGCGACCTGCGACTGCCCGCCAAGCTGGCGCACATCGTCCTCGCCGATGCCGCCAACGACTGGCTGGGTGGCATTGCCTTCGGCGATTTCGTTGGCCTGCTCCTGCGCCAATCCGACGACCGGTTCGACGCCGAGCATGGCGTCCATGTTGACGCCTTCGGGGGGGATCGTCATCGGGCCGGCGCTCGCGATCTGTGTCTTCCCCACCGGTTCGCTGTCGATCATCGGCAGCCGGTTCAACTGCTCAGGAGCGGATGCCGCGGACGTGTCACTGACCACCGCTACCGGTTCCGCCGACGGATAAGCGGCGACTTCCCGCTCCGGATCGGCAACCGGCGTCGGCCTGATGGCGCCGACGCGCGAGCCGCTATCAATTCTCGCTGGAGGCGAAAGCACGTCGGTCGTGCAGGCGACGAGCGGAATCGACAGCAGCAGCGCCGTCAAGGGCCTGTGGAGAAGAGAAACATACGCCATACTCATTGCCGCCTTCATCCAGCACCAAGCCGAAGCCTCGACGGTGCGCGCCCGCCCGCGACCGAAAGTGACCGCCGGCTATGTCACCAGGCGGGCACGGCGGCCGAAAAAGTCGATGTCAGCGACAGTTTATGCAGACGTGGTAAATGAAGCCTTTCCGGCAGCTTACCTAATCCGGCGATCCGTCGGACGGCGCCGCCGTCTTATCGACGACCACGCGACGCAAAGAAAAGCCTGCGTCCCCGGGAACGCAGGCCCCAACGAGTGACTCCTGGACCGAGTGCCGGGTTAGCGGCATTCGCCGGGATGAACGACGCTGAAGCCATCCGCGCGTGCTTCGCAGGCATTCGGAAATGTCCTGAGCCGGCCGGCGCGCTGCCCGCAGACAGGAGCGAATTCGCTCGTACAGAACTGCGGCGGCGGGCGATCATCGCCACGCCGGCATTCGCCGGGCGCAACGACCCGGAAGCCCTCGGCGCGCGCCACGCAGGCATTCGGGAATGTCTGCCGCCGTGCACCGCGTTCACCGCAGACAGGCGCGAACTCGCGCGTGCAGGCCCGCTCTGCCGGCGGCCGGAAATCGGCCCGGCACTCGCCGCGGTGCACGACCCGGAAGCCATCGGCGCGGGCGTGGCAGGCATTGGGGAATGTGCGCATGCGATTGCCGCGTTCGCCACAGACCGGTGCGTATTCCATCGTGCACATTTGCGGACCCGGCGGGCGGATGGGGCCGGGACCGGGGCGCGGCTCATCGACAACGACGGTGCAGGCCGAAAGGAAGCCAATCGTCATTAAGACCACGGCGACGGACCGCAGGATGAAACGCTTGACAGACGACACAGGAATCTCCCTTTCGGATCAAATCCATGGTTCGGGTGGCGCAACCCTTGAGCCCCTCGCGTCTGTATGTGAACTCGACTGCAGTGGCGCGTCAAGTCCCGCGAAATCGCGGCCACACTCACAACCACCGATAGGATCCGCGGCGGGCGTGGCATAATCGGACAGCGGACATCGGCTGGATGACAGAGGCCCGCGTCCTTTCGAACGCAGGCCCTCTCAGAAATCTCTAACTTCTACCGCTTCAGGCGGCTCGGCCGAAGGCTGCGGAATCACCCGCCTCCTGCAGCCGGAACTTCTCGAGCAGCGCCTTCAATTCACGGCTCTCCTGCGCCAGCGTCTGGCTTGCCGCCGTGGTCTCCTCGACCATGGCCGCATTCTGCTGCGTCATCTGGTCCATGCTGTTTACCGCGGTGTTGACCTCCTGCAAGCCCGTCGCCTGTTCCCGGGCCGCAGTCGCTATCGAGGCTACCTGCTCGTTTACCCGGTTGACCAGGGTCTCGATCTCCATCAGCGCGTCGCCGGTCGAACGGACGAGTTCGACGCCCGCGCCAACTTCCTTCACCGACGTGCTGATCAGGTCCTTGATTTCCTTGGCCGCACCCGCCGAACGTTGGGCGAGTTCCCGCACTTCCTGCGCGACGACGGCAAAGCCGCGGCCGGCTTCACCCGCCCGCGCCGCCTCGACACCGGCATTGAGCGCCAGCAGGTTGGTCTGGAAGGCAATCTCGTCGATGACGCCGATGATCTGGCTGATCCGGCTCGAAGACGCTTCGATCCGGCCCATTGCGTCGATCGCGTTGCGCACGATGCCGCCGGATTTCGCGGCGCTCGCCTTCGTCTCGTTGACCATGTCTCGCGCTTCATGGGCGCGATCCGAGGCATGACGAACGGTCGAGGTGATCTCGTCCAAGGCCGCCGCGGTTTCTTCGAGTGCGGCCGCCTGCTGTTCGGTTCGGCGGGACAGGTTGTTCGCCGCCTCGGAGATGTCGCCGGCGCTGCCATGCACGATTTCGGTCGATTGGGAGATCGCGCCGATAACATCGCGAAGCGCGGCGACAGCCGTGTTGAAATCGTCCTTGAGCTTGGCGTATTCCGGCGCGATCCGCACGACCTCGGCGGTGAGGTCGCCGCTCGCCAGCCGCTCGAGCGCCATGCCGATCGTCTCCATTGCCTGAGACTGAACCTGTGCCGTTGCGCGCTGGCGCTCTTCATTGCCGCGCCGTTCGGTATTCAAGCGGTCCTGCTGCTCCGCCTCTCGCGAGCGAAGCTCAACCCGCTCCTTGACCGAGTCACGCAGGACGACGAGCACCTTCGCCATCTGACCGATCTCGTCACCGCGATCGGTTTCCGGCACGTCCGAAGAGAGGTCCTCGTCGGCTATGGCGCGCATTGAGACTTTCAGCTTTTCGACCGGCCGCACGACGCTCCGTACGATCGCGACCGCCGCCATGAGGATCGCCAGCGCTGCCGCTGCCAGAATGCCACCCATCTGCCAGGCGCGCTCGCGGAACATCGCGGCAAGGTCGTCCGCATAGACGCCGGTGCCGACCACCCAGCCCCAGGGTTTGAAGCCCGCGACATGCGAATATTTCAGCACCGGCTCATCGGCCCCGGGCTTCGGCCAGTAATAGTCGACGAAGCCCTGCCCCTGGGCCTGAACCGTCTTCACGAATTCGACGAAGAGGAGCTTTCCGTGCGGGTCCTTGTTCTGCGAAAGGTCCTTGCCGTCGAGCTCGGGCTTGATCGGATGCATGACCATCGTCGGGTGCATGTCGTTCACCCAGAAATAGCCGCTGTCCTGGTAGCGCATCGCCTTGATCGCCTCCAGGGCACGCTTCTGCGCCTCCTCGCGCGGCAGCGTTCCCGCTGTTTCCTGGACGTGATAGGCCTCGAACACTGCGATTACATTCTCATTCATCGCCGAGAGCATCGACTTGCGCTCGGCCACCAGCTTCTCCTGCGCCTGCACCAGGCCAAATGTCAGCGCCGCAGCCATGGTCAGCAGCGCAAAGGCCACAAGCGCGTAAAGACGCGCCGAAATCGGAAATCTCTTCATCCCCTGCCCCTCCTTTTCGAGGAGTGCAGGATAGAGGCGGGCATTTGCAAACCCCCTAACAAACGACTGCTAGATTTCACAGTCGTCATTAACGATCGGGAAACCATGGGGCGTGCCGCACCTTGCGTCTTCAGCGCGGAATTGTCGCGATCGACCTTTTCTCGCACAGCACCGATGCGCTAAAGCTTGCCAGAGCAACCGGGAGATGGCCGCATGACTGCAGTGACCAAGCCGAACGGCGAACTGACCTTGCGCACGCTCGCCATGCCCGGCGATGCAAATGCCGCCGGCGATATCTTCGGCGGCTGGGTTATGGCGCAAATGGACCTTTCCTGTGGCATCCGGGCCGCCGAGAGGGCCAGAGGCCGTGTCGTGACGGCGGCCGTCAAGGAGATGGCCTTCGCGCTGCCGGTGAAGATCGGCGACACGCTCTGCATCTATACCGATATCATCAAGGTCGGGCGCACCTCGATGACCCTCAAGGTCGAGGCCTGGGCGCAGCGCTACCTTTCGCATGTGATGGAGAAGGTCACCGACGCCATTTTCGTGATGGTGGCGCTCGACTCGACCGGCAAGCCCACACCGGTCCCCGAGGAGGAATAGGAGCCGCCTCATGGATGCGCCCCAGCCCGATCCGGCGGTCTTTTCGCATATCCGCGTGGTCATGGGCATGGTGATCAGCCTCAGTCTCGCGCGGCTCCTGAGCGGCGTGGCACTCTTCGTCCAGCATCCGGGAAAAACGAAGGTCTACTGGATCCATCTCGGATGGGTCCTGTTCATATTCGTCTTCCTCGTACATTTCTGGTGGTGGGAGTACCACCTGCATTCGCTCGCCGTCATCGACGTCGGCGTCTACCTCTTCGTCATCCTCTATTGCTGCGTCTTCTTCTTTCTCTGCGTGCTGCTCTTTCCCACGTCGCTCGATGAATACAGCGGCTACGAGCATTACTTCATGCGCGGCGCGCGTGGTTCTTCGCCTTTCTGGCGCTCGCCTTCGCCGTCGACATCGTCGACACGGCCCTGAAGGGAAGGGCTTACTTTCAGTCCTTCGGCATCGAATACCCACTGCGCAATGCCGCCTACATTGCGCTTTGCATAGTCGCGGCGATTACGCCGAACCGGCGCTTTCATGCCATTTTTCTCGTGGCCGCCGTCCTCTATCAATTGACCTGGATGTACCGGGCCTTCGACCTGCTCGATTGAGCCAAGTCAGTTAAGGGCAATTTCGGCCGCCCTCACCCCTTGAAAATGAACGACGCCCCAAGCGCAATCAGCGCGAAACCGATCATTTGATGCCAGCCGATCGGTTCCTTCAGCCAGAACACCGAGAAAATGACGAAGATGGTGAGCGTGATCACCTCCTGCATCGTCTTCAATTGCGCCGCCGAATAGACCGAATGGCCGATGCGGTTGGCCGGCACGGCCAGCCAGTACTCGAAGAAGGCGATGCCCCAGCTCGCGACGATGACGATATAGAGGGGCGAAGAGGTGAACTTCAGGTGCCCGTACCAGGCGAAGGTCATGAAGATGTTGGAGAGGAGCAGCAACAGGACCGGCCAGACATAGGCGGGATTGATGGCGAATGGCATGAAGACCTCGGGAGGAAGCGAATCGTCGTTGACGACGATGCCGAGCGGAAAGGCCGCCGGCAAGAGACTTACCTGTCCACCCGACATTCCCTCATTTCTGTGATGAGCACAGGAATGAAGGAACGCAGGCAACTTCTGCTCGAAAGACAGCGCTTTTCGGAACCGCCCTCGCTTTACGTTCTCGTCTTGACAGCACTAGGACAGTCGTCCTAGTGCTTATGTGTCAAACAGGGGTCGAGGGTAAATGCCAGCACAGTCAACCCGTGACCAGATCGTCGAAGCGGCGGATGCCCTCTTCTACGAGAGCGGATTGGAGGCCACGTCCTTTGCGGACATCGCCGCAGCCGTGGGCATATCGCGCGGGAATTTCTATCACCACTTCAAGGCCAAGGACGACATACTCGAAGCCGTGATTGCCCGGCGAATGGAGCGGACACGCGCGATGCTCGACGGCTGGCAGGCCGAGGGCGAAGGTCCGCGCGAGCGCATCCTCTCCTTCGTTCATATGCTGATCGCCAACCGAACCCAGATCATGGATTTCGGCTGCCCAGTCGGAACACTTTGCTCTGAACTCGCCAAACTGGACCACGCCGCGCAGGGTCGCGCGACCGAAATCTTCGGCCTCTTCCGCGATTGGCTCGCCGAACAGATGCGCGCCCTTGGTGCCGTTGATCGGGCGGAGATGCTGGCGCTGCATCTTCTGGCCTGGTCGCAGGGGGTGGCGGTGATGGCGACCGCCTTCAAGGACGAGGCATTCATCCGCAACGAAGTGGCCGGGATCGAACGTTGGCTAGCGTCCCTGCCGGACTTTTCGCAATCCACTTGATCAAGGAGCACCGATGTTCATCACTTTCCTGAGATTCGCAGAGAACCGTATGGCCGCGTCGGAATTCATGGCGGCGCATAACGCCTGGATCGCGCAGGGCTTCGCCGAAGGCGTGTTCCTCTGCGTCGGCTCGCTTCAGCCCGCCGCAGGCGGCGCGATTCTCGCTCATGGGGAAAGTCGTGATGCATACGATGCGCGTGTCACCGCCGATCCCTTCGTCGTGCAGGGGATCGTGACCGCCGAGACTTACGAAATCGATCCGAAGCGCACCGTTTCCGCCCTCGATTTCGTGAAGGCGACAGCATGAGTGCGACGACCGGTCCCGGCAGAGGATTGCGTCATGCGGGCCGAAGTCGAAAAGGCGCGATCGGCTTTGCGTCGATTTTCATGATGGATTTGGCAGCCGTCGAACATCCCAGCGCCAAGGGTAATTTACCTTGGCAGGGGTAAGCTTTTGACCAAAGGGTAAGTTATCGTGGCGCATAACAGGATGCGGTAGGTTTTCCGAAAACCAACCTCACCGTTTCCCTTTTGTACTCATTCCCCCTTCACATTCGGGCTGACTCTGTCCATATTCCCCGCCATGGCTCAGGAACCCAAGAAGTCCCCGAAATCTGACCCCAAAAAATCGTCAGCGCCGAGCGGCTTTGAAGAAGCTCCGCAGTCGCCACTTTCCGGCACGCCGCTCTCCGGCAACGTCTCCGACTGGGTGAAGCAGTTGGAGGCGGAGGCGGAAGCGAGCACCTTCGAGAACCGGCATGAAGTCGCCTCCAAGGCGGGCAAGCACCGCAAGAAGGTCGAGATTTCCGCGTCCAAATCCGCTCGCGGCACCTCGATGGGCGGTTCGACCGACCCGAAGACCCGCGCTGCCGCCGGGCTCAACCCGGTTGCCGGTCTCGACGTCGCGCTGGAGGATGCGGACAAGCTCACTGCAGGCTCCGGTGTTACCGCCACCGTCGAGGCGTTGGCGAGGCTGATCGAGAGCGGCAATCCGCTGTTCAAGGACGGCAAGCTCTGGACACCGCATCGCCCGGCGCGGCCGGACAAATCCGAAGGCGGCATCGCCATCCGCATGCAATCGGATTACGAGCCCGCCGGCGACCAGCCGACGGCGATCGCCGATCTGGTCGACGGCCTTTCCGGCGGTGAGCGCAATCAGGTGCTGCTCGGAGTCACCGGCTCCGGCAAGACCTTCACCATGGCCAAGGTGATCGAGGCGACGCAGCGCCCGGCGGTGATTCTCGCGCCAAACAAGACGCTTGCCGCCCAGCTCTATTCCGAATTCAAGAACTTCTTCCCGGAGAACGCGGTCGAGTATTTCGTCTCCTACTACGACTATTACCAGCCGGAGGCCTACGTCCCGCGTTCCGACACCTATATCGAGAAGGAATCCTCGATCAACGAGCAGATCGACCGCATGCGCCACTCGGCGACGCGTTCGCTGCTCGAGCGCGACGATGTCATCATCGTCGCCTCGGTCTCCTGCATCTACGGTATCGGCTCGGTCGAGACCTATACGGCGATGACCTTCCAGATGAACGTCGGCGACCGCCTCGACCAGCGGCAGCTTCTCGCCGACCTGGTGGCGCAGCAGTACAAGCGGCGCGATGTCGATTTCCAGCGCGGCTCCTTCCGCGTGCGCGGCGACACGATCGAGATCTTCCCGGCCCACCTGGAGGATGCCGCCTGGCGCATCTCCATGTTCGGCGACGAGATCGACGCCATCACCGAATTCGATCCGCTGACCGGCCAGAAGACCGGTGATCTCAAGTCGGTGAAGATCTACGCCAATTCGCACTATGTGACGCCACGCCCGACGCTGAACGCCGCCATCAAGGCGATCAAGGAGGAACTGGTCCATCGCCTCGCCGAGCTGGAGCGCGCCGGCCGCCTGCTCGAAGCGCAGCGGCTGGAGCAGCGCACCCGTTACGACCTCGAAATGCTGGAGGCGACGGGCTCCTGCCAGGGCATCGAGAACTATTCGCGGTACCTCACCGGCCGCAAGCCGGGCGAGCCGCCGCCGACGCTGTTCGAATATATCCCGGACAATGCCATCATCTTCATCGATGAGAGCCACGTCACCATTCCGCAGATCGGCGGCATGTATCGCGGCGACTTCCGCCGCAAGGCGACGCTCGCCGAATACGGCTTCCGCCTGCCCTCCTGCATGGACAACCGGCCCTTGCGCTTCGAGGAATGGGATGCGATGCGCCCCGACACGATCGCCGTCTCGGCGACGCCGGGCGGCTGGGAAATGGAGCAGTCCGGCGGTGTCTTCGCCGAGCAGGTGATCCGCCCGACCGGCCTCATCGACCCGCCGGTCGAGGTGCGCCCGGCCAAGACGCAGGTCGACGACGTGCTCGGAGAGATCCGTGCGACGGCCGCCGCCGGTTATCGCACGCTCGTCACCGTGCTCACCAAGCGCATGGCCGAGGACCTGACCGAATATCTGCACGAACAGGGCGTTCGTGTGCGCTACATGCACTCCGACATCGACACGCTGGAGCGCATCGAGATCATCCGCGATCTCCGCCTCGGCGCCTTCGACGTGCTGGTCGGCATCAACCTCCTGCGCGAGGGCCTCGACATTCCCGAATGCGGCTTCGTCGCCATCCTCGATGCCGACAAGGAAGGCTTCCTGCGCTCGGAAACCTCGCTCATCCAGACGATCGGCCGCGCCGCCCGTAACGTCGACGGCAAGGTCATCCTCTATGCCGACACCATCACCGGCTCAATGCAGCGGGCGATGGACGAGACCAACCGCCGTCGCGAGAAGCAGATGGCCTATAATGCCGAGCACGGCATCACGCCGGAATCGGTGAAGGCGAAGATCTCCGACATCCTCGACTCCGTATACGAGCGCGACCACGTCCGCGCCGACATCTCCGGCGTCTCCGGCAAGGGTTTCGCGGAGGCCGGCCACCTCGTCGGCAACAATCTGCAGGCGCATCTCAACGCGCTGGAAAAGCAGATGCGCGATGCGGCCGCCGACCTCGACTTCGAAACCGCCGCGCGGCTGCGCGACGAAATCAAACGCCTCAAGGCAGCCGAACTCGCCGTGCTGGACGATCCGATGGCGCGGGAGGAAGCCAGGAGCGCGGAGCGCAAGAGAGACGGAAAGCCCACCCCCAGCCCAATCTCCCCCCCTGCGGGGGAGATGTCCGGCAGGACAGGGGCGGGTGCGTCCGAGAGCTACTTCGCCAAGCCCTCACTTGACGACATGGGTCCCGGCACCGACACCGAACGCCCCCTCTTCCGCAAGCCCGACCTCGACGAAATGGGCCGCGACGTGGCTATCCCCGCCGGGCGCAAGTCGGTTGAAGGATCACTATTCCGCAAGAACACCCTCGACGAGATGACCGTGGGTAGGACCGAGAAGCCAGTGCCGGGCAAGGCCCCGGAAAAGCCGATCCTCACTCGCGCCAAGCCGGGCGTCGGCTCCTATGAGGACCCGGCGGAGGAGAAGCAACGCAAGGGGCGGACCAAGGGCAAAACGGGGCGGCCGGGCAAGTAGCAGCCCCGCACAGAGCGACTTGTTACGTTTCGGTTCTGGTCTGAACCGGCTCCCAAATGCTTACACGGCGGGTCTCGGGCATCAGCAATAGGCCCAGCACGAAGCACACGGCAGGAACCACGATCGGATAGATCAATGCGTAGCCGATGCTGCCCGTTGCCGCGAAGGCTGCGGAGGTGACGAAGGGCACCAACCCACCGCCCCAACCATTGCCAATGTGATACGGCACCGATACCGACGTGTACCGGATCCTGCCGGGGAAGTATTCCGCCAGGAAGGCACCGACCGGCCCATAGACCATCCCGACGTAGCAAACGAGGATGAAGATGATAAAGATCGCTACCGGATAGTTGATGTTGCCGGGCTGCGTAACCGTTCCAAGCCACAGGTAAAGCGGGTAGTAGGTGGCGGCCGCCAGCAGCATGCCCCCCAGGATCACCGGCTTGCGGCCGATGATGTCGGACAGCCACCCGAAGAAGATCAAGCTCGGCGTGGCAACGAGCAGAGCGGCTCCCACGATGTAGGCCGAGGTCAGCGCGTCCACCTTGGAAACCTGCTGCAGGAAGTACAACGCCCAGAACTGGCCACTGTACCAGACCACTCCCTGCCCGATCAGCACGATGGTGGCAATGCCCACATACTTGATGTTTGAGCTGAGGAAGGCCTCCCTCCAGGGATTTCGGGTCATCTGCCCCCTAGCTTTTATCTCCTGAAAGATTGGCGTCTCCTGGAGCTGGAGCCGGATGTAGATAGCGATGGCCACCAGGAGGAAGGACACCAGGAACGGCACGCGCCACGCCCACGCGTCGAAGGCTTCATTGCCAAAATAGGTGCGCGTCGCGATGATCACCGCCAGTGACACCACGATCCCGAGCGTCGGAGAGGTCTGAAGCCAGCCGGTGTAGTAGCCGCGGCGTTCATCGGGCACATGCTCGGCGACGTAGGTAATGGCGCCGCCATACTCGCCGCCCAGGCACAAGCCCTGGATCATCCGCAAACCGAAGAGAAGGAACGCAGCGGTCAGGCCGATCGACTGGTAGGTCGGGATCAGGCCGATCGCGCCGGTGCCCAACCCCATTCCGCTGAGCGTTAGGAGGAACGTATATTTGCGGCCGACCCGGTCGCCCATCCAGCCGAAGAGGAATGCTCCCAGTGGACGGATCAGGAATCCTGCCGTGAACAGCGCGATTGTACTCAGCAGAGCTGCGACCGGATTTGATTGTTCAAAGAACTTGACCGACAGAACCGCGGCCAAGCTTCCGAAGATATAGAAGTCATACCATTCGATGATGTTTCCCACCGACGCGGCAACGATTACGCGGCGGAAATCCGTCGGGACTTGAACAGGCATCCTTTTTCCTCCCGTTTCAAGATGTGGTTCCCGGAACTTCCAGTATCTTAACACAGAACCAGTCTAATCAAAAAACAAGCTTTGCTCGCGTAAGTCATATGCTCTGAAGTAACGGCTCGTCGCTCAGTTCCACGGCCCGACATTGGAGAGTTTTACTAGGTCAATAAATGGCGATATTGGGTGTGCAAAGGAATGCCGTGAGCCGTCGCCCGGTCACAAGTTTCCCTGAGCTATCACCGCCTCGCCTCTAGTGCGTATTGCCTCAGCGGCCGACTAACCCTGGGCCGCAAGATGGGCGGCAAGGGCGCGCCGAGCCCGGTCTCCCGCCTTGTGGGGGAGATGTCCGGCAGAACAGAGGGGTGCGTCCGGGAGCTACTTCGCCAAAGCCTCGCTCGACGACATCCCCTACTCCGCCGCCTTCGCCTCCACCTCCAGCGGTTCCATCTCATACGAATACCCCTCCAGCATCTGATACGCCTCCTCAATCGCCTCGATCTGCGCCTCGGCATTCTTGATCGCGTCGCTGATCGACTGGCTGCGGGCGCGCAGCATCGAGCCGAGCACGTCCGTCTCCGGCCGCCGGCCGAGGCGATCGAGGTGTTTGCGGACGCGGGAGCGGTGGCGCTCCAGTTCGAGGATGTGGAAGCGGGTCTTGACGATGTCGTCGGAGAGTTTTCGCCGCATCGCCGCCACGGGGTCGAAGCTGCCGGGCTCGCGCAAGTCGAGGATGAAGTCGTTGACGAGCGTCTCCAGCATCATCAGGCCTTTGAGCTGTTTGGGATCGACGAGCTGCGGGTCGTAGCCGGTGTCGTCATAGACTTTGCGGCGCACCGGGTCCTTCAGGAGGTCGTAGGCCGCCTGCAGCTTGCCGAACTCTTCCGCATCGCCGCCGCGGTCCGGGTGCGCAGTCTTCACCGCGCGGCGATAGGCCGTGCGGATCGCCCGCTCGTCGGCGTCGCGGTCAATTCCAAGGAGGGCATAGGGATCGATCACGCCGGCACCCGTTCTTCGTCAAATATTCGTCTCGGTCCAGACCTACCGGTTTGCCGCGTGAGCAGCAAGCCTGTGTCGACAGGAAGGAGCGCGCCACGCTCATCTCAGCGTCGGGACGAAAATGTGTTCGAAACGAGGCAATCCACGGCATTTGCCAGCGGCAGGCGCTTCGCCGGACGGCGCCAACAGCCGCCGGCGCAAAGCGTTGCAGCGTTCTGCCATCAGTAGAACTCTTCCCTTGCCTTTTCCCGCAAATGCTGTCACTCCTACCATCGTTCGGGCGTTTTCAATCCCGGAGACTGGACTTTCGTTTGAGCCCGGCTATCGCCGGGACGGCCGCAAGCGGCATCGTTGACGTCTTTTCCCCGATATCGTGACCACTCGACGCCTTTCAGCATTCGCTGAAGACGACAGGTTCGTTTCCCTTCGGGGGCACGAGCACACTACCTAAAGCAGCCGATGCGTGATATTGAAGCGCGAGGTTGCGGCAATGACAGACTGAAGGAAAAGGACTTCTTCCATGGCCACCAAGGGCATCGTAAAATTCTTCAACCAGGACAAGGGTTTTGGTTTCATCACGCCGGACGGCGGCGCGAAGGACGTTTTCGTCCACATCTCCGCCGTTCAGGCCGCCGGCCTCACCACCCTGAAGGACGGCCAGCAGGTCAGCTTCGACACCGAGCCGGACCGCATGGGCAAGGGCCCGAAGGCCGTCAACCTCCAGGCAATCTAAGCCGGACGTTTGACGCGGAATTTGAAGGGCGGCGCTTCGCAAGAGGCGCCGTTTTTTTGTGGGGCATGGTTACCAAACGCCACGCGGTCCTCAATCCACGCTTACCCCTCCTCCCTCATTCCTGCTTGTCACAGGAATGAGGGAAGCAGCGGCAGCGAGCCGCCGCGCCCCTACTCCGCCGCCTGCCGCACGGTCACTGCCTCGAAAACTGCCCCAAAGGCAGCATGGATCACCTCCGGGCCGGCGTCCTTGCGCGTGGCTTCGGTGGAAAGAATCTGGCGGTAACGCCGGGCGCCCGGCCAGCCCTGGAAGAGCCCGACCATGTGGCGCGTGACATGGATCAGCCGGCCGCCATTCTCGATATGACGAGCAGCGTATTCCGCCATGGCGTCGCGAACGCTGGCCCAGAATTCGAGTGACAGACGGTGGTGTTGATCGGAAAAGGCGCTCGGCTCGATCGGCGCGGACTCGGCGCCCGTCAGCGGATGGGCGAAATAGCCGTCAGCCGCCGTCAAGAGGCCGCTGTCGTGATAGGCGGCGCGGCCGAGCATGACGCCGTCGAGAGCGGGTTCGTTCTTGTCTCCCGCCACGGAGTTCGTCTCCGCATTGGCGGCGAATTGCGGCCCGAGATGCGAAAACGCCTGATCCAACGTCTGAAGGCCGCCGTTCAGACCAATGAAAAGATTCGGATTTTCCGCTTTCAGACGATGCACGAGACCGTAGTCGAGCGGCGGGATCTCGCGGTTCTCACGCGGCGACAAGCCCTGCAGCCAGGCCTTGCGGGCATGCACCCATATGGCGTCGACGCCGGCCGCCTTGACGCGGGCGACGAGGTCGCGCAACGCCACCTCCGGATCCTGATCGTCGACGCCGATGCGGCATTTGACCGTGACGGGAATCGTGACCGCCGCCTTCATCGCCGCCACGCATTCAGCGACCAGCGCCGGCTCCTGCATCAGGCAAGCGCCGAAAGTGCCGGACTGCACCCGGTCGGACGGGCAGCCGACATTCATGTTGATCTCGTCATAGCCGAAATCTTCGGCGATCCGCGCCGCTTGCGCCATCTTCGCCGGATCGTTGCCGCCGAGCTGCAGCGCGACAGGATGTTCCGAGGAGTCATAGCCGAGTAGTTTCTCCCGATCGCCGCGCAGGATAGCGTCGGCGACGATCATCTCGGTATAGAGCAACGCATGGCGCGAAAGCTGCCGCGCGAAGAAACGATAGCGCCGATCGGTCCAGTCAATCATAGGCGCGACGGCAAAAACAGGCGCCTTGAAGTACCTGCCCTTTCCCGCGTTTTCAGCCGCTTGCGCCGTTTCTCTCATGTCTCGTTAGCTCTCTTTTGATCCTTTATCGCCTGTTTTCGCCCTGTATCGCTTCGATGTGCAAAGGGCTTGCGGCGAAATCATGGGCACCATCGTCGAGCGAAAAGCGCCCGAATGGACAGAAATCATATATTGCCGGATCCGAATAATGCGAGATGGCGCGACAGTCCATAGCCAGGCGCTGACGCCGAGCGGCGCCGGCAAGACGTCGGCGGGGAACAATCGACGTTTGCCGGGATTGGAGTATGACCACCGTACAGGAACCTCCAACAGCGATCGACGGCTGCAGCGGTGAGCATGACGGAAATCCGCGCGATGCGACAACGCGCGCCGCGGCTACGAGGTCAAGCAAATGGCCTTCTCGACTCCCGATTATGTGCAATCCATAAGAATCGAGCCCCAGGGTATCGAGGGCTTTCTCGGTGTCCCTTCCGGCGCAAGCGGCCTCGTGATCTTTGCCCATGGCAGCGGAAGCGGCCGCTTCAGCCCCCGCAACAATCGCGTTGCGGCGGCATTGAGGGAAGCGGGCTTGGCGACGCTTCTCGTTGATCTCCTGAGACCGGCGGAAGAGCAGGATCGCCGCAACGTCTTCGACATCGATCTCCTGGCCGATCGACTCGTGGCGGCCAAGCGCTGGGTCGCCGAAGCCTCCGTGGCGCCGCAGTTGGCGATCGGCTATTTCGGCGCGAGCACGGGCGCCGGCGCGGCGCTGCGGGCAGCCTACGCCGAACCAGACGTAGGCGCAGTGGTGTCACGCGGAGGCCGCCCCGATTTCGCCATGCAGGTGCTGCCGGAAGTCCGCGCACCCACCCTCCTCCTCGTCGGAAGTCTGGATGGGCCGGTGATCGACATGAACGAGCGCGCCTTCGACGCGCTTACCTGCGAGAAACGGCTCGTTATTGTCGACGGCGCGGGTCATCTGTTCGAGGAACCCGGCACCATGGATCAGGTGATCCGGTATGCGACAGACTGGTTCCGGATGCATCTCGGCAGCGCTCCAAGGGACATGAGACCATGACACATCCTCCGCGGAAATTTGTCGATCGCCAGGATGCGGGCCGGCAGCTCGCGGACGTCCTGACAAAGTACAACCACCCGGATCCCCTGATCCTCGCGTTGCCGCGCGGCGGCGTTCCCGTGGCCTTCGAGATCGCCCGGGCGCTGAGGGCGCCACTTGAACTGCTACTGGTGCGCAAGATCGGCGCGCCTCGATATCCCGAATTTGGCATCGGCGCTGTGGTGGACGGCAGCGATCCGCAATTCGTCTACAACGAGGAGGCGATGCGCGCCGTCGATCCTCCCGCGGGCTACGTTGAGGCCGAGAGCCAGCGCCAACTCGCCGAGATCGAGCGACGGCGCGAGATTTATCGAGGAGGTCGACCGCCAACGCCAACCGAGGGACGCACGGTGATCATCGTGGACGACGGCATCGCCACAGGCGGCACCGTCAAGGCCGCGTTGAAGGCGTTGCGCAAAACAGGAGCTGGCAGGATCATTCTTGCTGTTCCCGTCGCACCGAGCGGGGTGCTCAAGGAACTCGAGGCAGAGGCTGACCAAGTCATCTGCCTGCAAATACCGGACCCATTCCTGGCCGTCGGCCTCCACTATATCGACTTCGACCAGACATCCGACGAAGAAGTCATACGGCTTCTCGGAGAGGCGGAGGCGTGGATCTGACCCGTTGGCGCAGATCGAGACGATCTCAAAAGCCAGGGAACGGACATGGAACTGAACGGTTATGCCTAAAGATCACGACGCGAATGGAGGCAATCCGATGCAAATCAACGAAATCATGACGCGAAAGGTCGACGTCATCGACCCGAATACGACGATCCGCGACGCGGCACGGACGATGCGTGCCGACAACATCGGCGCGTTGCCGGTGGGCGAGAACGACCGCCTCATAGGTATGGTGACGGACCGCGACATCGCCATGCGCGGGGTCGCCGAAGACAAGATGGGCGGCAACACGACGGTGCGCCAAGTCATGTCCGAACGCATTTACTATTGCTTCGAGGACGAGGACGTGGATCAGGCCGCTAACGCCATGGCTGAACACCAGGTTCACCGCCTCCCTGTCCTGAACCGGGACAAGCGTCTCGTCGGCATTGTTGCTCTGGCCGATCTCGCGCGAAGCGGAACGGATGCCGTGAAGAGAGCGGTGCAGGGTATCTCAGAGCCGACCGACCAGCCGCGCCGCTGAGATAGCTTCAACACATTAAGCAACCGCCTGTGCGCCGGTTATCTCCACAACCGAGTGAATGCCGCCTCATCGGATGCAAGGAAAGCGACGAGCGCGGCAACCTCCTCCGGTTTGCCGATCCGGCCGAAGGGAACGAGTCTGTCGAGATCGGCAATAGTGCGCCCCGATCTTTTCACTCCCGCCTCGAGCATCGGGGTGTGGATCTCGCCGGGGCAGACGGCATTGACGCGGATCTTGTGGGGAGCATAGTCACGGGCGAGATTCTTCGTGAATGCCGCAACCGCTGCTTTTGTGGTGTTGTAGGCGATGTGGTTCGGAGCCGGATAAAGGCCCCATTGCGATGCGATGTTGACGATCGCGCCGCCGCCCGCTTCGATCATATGCGGGATCGCGGCGCGGCAAACATGGAACACCGAATCGAGGTTGACGGCGAAGCTCGTGTGCCAGTCCTCGTCGGTCAGCGACATGAGGTTGCCGATTTCATGCGCGAGAACTACACGACGCTCGGGCGGCGAAAGGCGGCAGAATAGATGCGTATCGGTTTCATCGGCACAGGCGCCATTGCCGAAGCAATGGTCCCAGGCATCCTGTCGGATACGCCATTGGCGAGCGAGGTTGTGGTCTCGCCTCGAAATGCCGAGGTTGCGGGCCGATTGGCGAGCATGTTTCCGGCGGTGCGGATTGCCGCGGATAACCAGGAAGTCGCAGACGCTTCCGACATCCTCGTTCTCGCCATCCGGCCGCAGGTCGCCGACGGGGTCGTAAGGGGTCTCCGCTTCACCCCTGGTCAGACAGTCATCAGCTTGATCGCTGCGACCGATCGCGATCGCCTGAAAGAATGGATCGGACAGGAGGTTCGCCTCACACAGGCAATACCCCTGCCCTTCGTCGCCAGCCGCGAGGGCGTAACCGCGATATATCCGCCGGATCCGGAAGTCGCATCCCTCTTCTCCGGTCTGGGAACAACCGTCCAGTGCACCACGAGAGACGAATATGATCTTCTCGCGGTCGCGAGTGCGATGATGGCGACGTATTTGGGCATCTTGGACCGGACGACAGGTTGGCTTGCGGCGAAGGGTTTGCCGGAGAATTCCGCAAGGGCCTATCTCGCGGCGCTTTTTGCCAGCCTCTCGCAAACCGCGCTGCGATCAAGCGACACACCGCTCACGGAGTTGAGCTCTGAATTTGCGACCAAGGGCGGGCTGAACGAACAGGTACTTACGGACTTCGAGCGCAATGGCGGAATTGCGGCATTGACCGAAGCCCTCGATGGGGTTCTCCGACGCATCAAGGGATAGCCGGAGCATCGGGGATCTTTCCCCACGGGCATGAAACTTACCGACCGCGATAGGTCAAGGTTGCCGTTGGCGTCGCCGAAAGCTCGTCTGTTTCCCGCGTCAAGCGGTCGCGAAGCGGCGACCGGATGCAGACCGGGTCGGTTGCGCTCGCGTCGCCGGCAAGGGCCATTGCCTGGCAACGGCAGCCGCCGAAATCGACCTTCTTGCGCTCGCAGCTCCGACAGAGCTCCGGCATCCAGTCCTCGCCGCGATAGGCGTTGAACGCATCGCTCTCGTACCAGATCTCGGAGAGTGAGCCGTCGCGTATATTCTCGAAGGACAGGCCCGGAATGGTTTCCGCGGCGTGGCAGGGAAGCACCCGCCCCGAAGGCGTGACGTTCAAGCCCACCCGGCCCCAGCCGCCCATACAGGCCTTCGGGTATTTCGAATAATAGTCGGCCGGCACATAGTCGATTACCAATATGCCCTCATATTTTTTCCGTGCCTCGGTGACCGTGCGCGTCGCGCGCTCGACTTGCTCGCGCGTGGGCATGAGAGCTCCCTTGTTGCGCTCGGCCCAGCCGTGGAACTGCACCGTTGCGACTTCTATCCGGCGTGCCTTCAGTCGGATCGCCAGTTCGATCATGGCGTCTATCTCGCCCATGTTCTGCCTGTGGCAGACGGCGTTGAGCGTCAGCGGAATTCCGGCATTCGCGACCCAGCCCGCGACAGCCATCTTCCGCTCATAACCGCCCTTGTATCCGCCGATCCGGTCGGCGCTTTCGGGAGAAACGCCTTGGATGGAGAGTTGAACATGGTCGAGCCCCGCATCGGCCAGGCTGTTAATCCTCTCTTCCGTCAGCCCCACACCCGAAGTGATCAGGTTGGTATAAAGTCCGAAGGAAATGGCCGCCTTCGTCAGTTCGACAAGGTCCCGGCGTGCCGCCGGCTCCCCTCCTGACAAGTGGAGGTGCAAGACACCGAGATCGGCGGCCTGCTCGAAGACGCCTATCCATTCCTCGGTGGAAAGCTCCTCATTTGCCCGCGTCAACTCGACGGGATTGGAGCAGTAGGGGCAAGCAAGCGGACAGCGATGCGTCAGTTCTGCGAGCATCGCCATCGGCGGAGGAGCGCGCGAAACGTCATGGATGACATCGTCTGCAGAGGTGACTGCGGTGCTCATTCGACGATCTCCAGCATGCGACGATTGGCAAGCTCGTGGACGAAGGCCTTGACGTCCTCGGCGATCTGGGCGACCGGAGCCTCGAACTTCTGGGCGAAGTCGTCGGCGATCTGATCGAGGCTCCGCTCGCCATCGAGGGCTTCGACGATTGCGACGGCGATATCGTCCAGAGCCATGGCGCGTTCCGGCGCCAGCAGGACCGTCTGCCCACGAACCGGGTCCTCTCGCAATCGGACGCCGCGAGCCAGCTTGACGACGCTGAATCCTGAAATCACAGGTGCATCACTATTCATTCCGCCGCCTCCGTCGCTGTCGGCTCGCGAACCACTCCTTCGCGGCCGTCCCAGCCGCCCGGCGGAACGCGCCCCGGCGTCACATAGGCCGAATACAGCGCATCGAGCTGGGACCACAGGACATCGGTCTTGAAGGTGAGCGCCGCGGCGGCTGCGTCCTGCTTCTCCCTCGTGTCGGCGTGATCGAGGACATAGGCGAGACCGAATTCGACATCGCGAGGCGCCTCGTTCAGTCGCTGGCGGAAATAGGCGAGTGCCGCCTCGTCGGCGAAGGCGTAGTGTTCCAGCAGTCCGGCGATGCGTTCGGAATGGATCTTCGGCGCGAAAAGCTCGGTCAGCGAGGATGCCACCGCCTCTACGAGCGGCTTCTCACGCACAAACGCCACATAGGCGTCGACGGCAAACCGGGTGGCCGGCAGAACTCCCCGTGTCGAGGCAACATAGGCAGGATCGAGCCCGACGGCCTCGGCGAGACGCAGCCAGCGCCGGATGCCGCCGCCCTCGTCCATGCCGCCGTCATGGTCTTCGATGCGTGAGCGCCAGGCCCGGCGCAGTTGAGGGTCCTCGCAACGGGACAGGAAGGCCGCATCCTTCATCGGAATCCGGCTCTGGTAATAGTAGCGGTTGATCACCCAGGCCCGAACCTGCGTCATCGTGCAACCACCGCCGTGGAGCATCACGTGGAAGGGGTGCTTGTCGTGATAACGCTGCGTCCCGATCTCCAGGAGGCGGGCGTGAAATGCCTGCTTGTCGCTTGCAGTCGTCAAAGGTGGATCTCCATGCCATCGAATCCGACTTCAAAGCCGCGGCTTTCGACATAGGCGCGCTCGGGGCCAGCCCGCCAGATCGGGTTCGTGTTGTTGATGTGGACATAGATCTTTCTGCCAATGTTCAAGGCAGCGAGCGCATCAAGGCTGCCGCCTTCGCCGACAATCGGCATATGTCCCATGCGGCGGCCCGTCTTGTGACCGGTACCGGCGGCGATCATCTCGTCGTCGCGATAGAGGGTGCCATCGAAGAACAGCGCGTCGGCATCTCTAAGGCGCGCGCCAAGGACTTCGGTGAGCATGCCGCAACCCGGAACATAGTAAATGCGCTTGGAGCCCGCACGCAGCTCTACTCCGACCGTGTTTTCGCCCTGGACGTTGAGATCCGGTTCGCCGCTTTCGAGGAAGAGCGGAACTTTGCCGGGAACTGCGAAGAGCCGCGCCTCAAGACCGGGAAGCGGAGAGAAAGGTTCTTCGACTCTGACGGTCTTCCTTGAGACCAGCTCCGGATCGAGAACGCCGAAGATCGAATTCTCGGCGATGATCTGGTTGACCGCGCCGGTTGCGAAGACGGTGAACGCCTGCTTTTCCCGCAAAACCAGCAGTCCCGCGAGATGATCAATGTCGCCATTGGTCAGTACGACGCTTTCGATCGGTGTGTGGCGCAGGCGGCGCGGCTGCAGTTGCCTGTTGCTCTGGATCTGCTGGCGAATGTCCGGGGAAGCATTGAAGATGGTCCAGGCTTCGCCATCCAGGCTCACGGCGAGCGACGACTGGGTCTGCGGCCTGAGGGCCGAGTCCGGATCGCGCGCCGCCGAACAATTCAGGCAGCCGCAATTCCACTGCGGGAGACCGCCGCCGGCGGCGGTCCCCAAAACGATGATGCGAAGATCGGACGTTTTCTTCACCGGGATACCTGATGCTTTGCGAACCGATCCTCGTTGGGCTGGCCGTTAGAAAAGGATCGGTTCATCCCCATCCGCAGGAGCGTAGCGGGTGATTTCCATAGCGCAGCTGACTTCGATGAATTTCGGTTTATGCCAGGCCATATTTCCTCCATTCGCCTTGGGGTTCGTGTGCTCGCTCCCGTTCCAGCGGGCGCCTCGCCGCCGGGGCGAGCTTGGAACAAGCAGTGCTCATGGCGAACGCTGCTTGACTGAAAGGCCGGAACGGCATTCCGCCGCTCCGGCAGAGCCCGGCGGCGCCGCGGCCGGGCTTTTTCGCGAATCGATTTCGCGCGGCAGGCAGGCACGCTCGCCTGACGGTATGCTCAGGGACACCGATGAACCATCGGCTGACAAGCATCGCGCAACCTCCTCTTCCGGCAGAATGGTAGCAAGCCGTATGAGGCCCCACAATTACGACCTAGGTGTCGGTCGACGCCGCGTTTTCTGCTCGTACGAAGCCGCAAACGTCGATGACATCGGGGCGGCTTAGCCGAACGCGTTGGCCGGATAGGGCTTGCTGACCACCGGCAGATATCGCGCGCCGGAGGCAAGCAGAAAGCGCTCGAAAGCCTGCATCGCCGGGGTCGTGGCACGGTCCAAGCGCGACACGGTGAACCATTGCCGGCGGATCGGAGTGTCGACCACGTCGAGTATGATCAGTCGACCGAGCTTCACCTCCTGCTCGATGGTATGGGCCGAGATGAAGGCAATTCCGAGACCGGCGATCACGGCCTGCTTGATCGTCTCGTTCGAGGCGATTTCCGTGCCGAGTTCCTCCAGCTTGTGCGGGGTGTCGCTCAGAAAGATCTCAAGCGAGATGCGCGTCCCCGAACCTCTTTCACGCACCAGGAACTTCTCCTGGGCAATCCGCTCCCGCGAAATCTCCAGCACGCCCGCGAGCGGGTGTCCGGTGGGGGCGATGAAGACCAAGGGGTGATCGCCGAACACCTGCGCGCGCACCTCGAAGTCGCGCGGAGGCCGCCCCATCAGGGCGACATCGATCTCATGGTCCCGGAGCTTGGCGATGATCTCGGCGCGGTTGCCGATGAAGAGGTTGATCTCGATGTCCGGGACCTGATCTCGGAAGGCGGCAATCAGTTGCGGCGCGAAATATTTCCCGGTCGACACGACGCCAAGCCGCAATCGCCCGGTCCTGAGCCCCTTGATGGCACCGATCGAGTCCTCAAGGGTAGCCAGACTGTCCTCGACCGCCCGCGCCGCCTCGAGGAAAGCAAGACCGTAAGCGGTCGGAACCATGCCACCGCGCGTCCTATCGAACAGCGGCACATCGGCGTCCCGTTCCAATTGCTGGATCTGCAGGGTGAGTGCCGGCCCCGTCAGACCCAAAGCTTCGGCGGCAAGGTTGATCTTTCCCAGCCGGCAAACGGCTTCGACAGTGCGAAGTTGGCGAATGGTCAGGTTGCGCATGAGAGGAAAATAAGAAAAACTAATTCCGAAAGTCAAACGAATAAATTTTACAAACTCGTCGTTTGCGCCATCCTTGCCCGGACATCGTGTGGGAGGAGACATCATGTCAGGCGCAACTCTCGAGGCTTATCTCGCTTCATTCGCCCGTGGTGAAGATATCGCACGGGACGTGGCTACGGTGGTCCAAAGGTTGGTGATGGCGGCGCTCGAGGTCCGCAAGCTCGTCAACCAGGGAGCCCTCGGCCCGGCCTTCAACGCCGCCCGCGGCAGCAGCAATACAGACGGCGATTTCCAGAAGGAAATGGATGTCCTATGTGACGATCTGTTCCTGTCGTGCCTGCAGGGCGCACCGGTCGCATGCTACGCCTCGGAAGAACTGGAAAATCCTGTCCTTCTCGATCCGAACGCACGCCTTGCCGTTGCCATCGATCCGCTCGACGGTTCGTCGAACATCGACAACAACGTCTCCATCGGCACGATCTTCTCCGTGCTTCCCGCCGCCAAGGGACCGGACGTGGACCCCTCCCAGTCCTTTCTGCAACCCGGAAACCGGCAATTGGCGGCGGGCTTTTTCCTCTATGGTCCGCAAACCGCGCTCGTGCTCTCGCTCGGCAAGGGCACGGAGATCTTCATCTTCTCGAGCCGGCTCGGCTGCTTCGTCGAGGCGTACAAGTCGATCAGCATCCCGGAGCGCACCAGCGAATTCGCCATCAACATGGCGAACTATCGGCATTGGGAGGAAGCGATCCGGCTCTATGTCGACGACTGTCTGGCGGGCTCGGAGGGTCCGCGAGAGCGGGAGTTCAACATGCGATGGATCGCGTCGCTGGTCGCCGATGCCTATCGCATCCTGGTTCGCGGCGGCATCTTCCTTTACCCCGCAGATGGACGGAAGGGCTATAGCCAAGGGCGACTGCGCCTCGTCTACGAGGCTAACCCGATCGCCTTCATCATCGAGAACGCCGGCGGCTCGGCCACGACTTGCGTCACGCGCATTCTCGATCTCATCCCGGAAAATCTGCACCAGCGCGTGCCGCTGGCCTTCGGCTCGCGCCGCGAGGTGGCACGCGTCGCTCGCTATCACGTCGACCCCAACATGATTGGCGAACGCGCACCGCTTTTCGGCAAGCGCGGTCTGTTCCGGGCCTGAGGAGACCAGCATGTCAGCCAAATACCCGATCATCTCTATCACCGGCTCGTCCGGCGCCGGCACCACGACCGTCAAGGACACATTCGAGAAGATCTTCAAGCGCGAGAACATCTCGGCCTCGTTCATCGAAGGTGACGCCTTCCACCGCTACGACCGGGAAACCATGCGCCGCAAGATCGCCGAGGAGAAAGCCAGAGGCGTCGACTTCACCCATTTCTCCGCCGAGGCGAACGAACTGGAAATCCTCGAAAGCGTCTTTGCCGAATATGGCAGACGCGGCGTCGGACGCACCCGTCATTACGTGCATGACGACGCGGAAGGCGCGAAATACGGCGCGGAACCTGGCACGTTCACAGACTGGGAGGAATTCAGCGGCAGCGATCTCCTGTTCTACGAGGGATTGCATGGCTGCGCCGTCACCGACACGGTCAATCTAGCCCAGCATTGCGATCTGAAGATCGGCGTCGTTCCGGTGATCAACCTCGAATGGATCCAGAAGATTCATCGCGACAAGGCGACGCGCGGCTACTCCACCGAGGCGGTGACAGACACGATCCTGCGGCGAATGCCCGATTACGTCCACTACATCTGTCCGCAGTTTTCGCTGACCGACATCAATTTTCAGCGCGTGCCGATCGTCGACACGTCCAATCCCTTCATCGCCCGCTGGATACCGACGCACGCCGAATCCATCCTGGTCATCCGCTTCGCCAAACCGCAAAGCATCGATTTTCCCTACCTGCTGTCGATGCTGCACAACAGCTTCATGTCGCGCGCCAATTCCATCGTGGTGCCGGGCGACAAGCTCGATCTCGCCATGCAGCTGATTTTCACCCCGCTCATCCACAAACTGCTCGAGCGCAAACACCGCATGTCGTGAGGAGGACATCATGAATGTTTCGCAGCAGATCGAAACCCGTGCCGCCGCATCGGAACGCACCATGGCCGATGCCATTAGGTTTCTCGCCATGGATGCCGTTGAGAAGGCCAATTCCGGCCACCCCGGCATGCCGATGGGCATGGCCGACGCGGTGACCGTCCTCTTCAACCGCTTCATCAAGATCGATCCCTCCCTGCCCGACTGGCCGGATCGCGATCGTTTCGTGCTTTCCGCCGGCCATGGTTCGATGCTGCTCTATTCCATCCATCACCTGATCGGTTTCGCCGATATGCCGATGGTCGAGCTCTCGGCTTTTCGCCAACTCGGCTCGAAAACTGCCGGCCATCCCGAATACGGCCATGCCCTCGGAGTCGAGACCACCACCGGCCCGCTCGGCCAGGGCATTGCGACGGCCGTCGGCATGGCGATTGCCGAACAGATGATGGCCGCACGCTTCGGCAGCGCGCTCTGCAATCATTTCACCTATGTGGTCGCCGGCGACGGCTGCCTGCAGGAGGGCATCAGCCATGAGGCGATCGACCTTGCCGGGCATCTGAAGCTGCGCAAGCTCATCGTGCTCTGGGACGACAACCGGATATCGATCGACGGTTCGACCGAACTCTCCACCTCCATGGATCAGCTTGCACGTTTCCGCTCAGCGGGTTGGGATGCGCAAAGCGTTGACGGCCACGACGTGCAAGCCGTGGCGAAGGCGATCGAGCGGGCGCGCCGCACCCGCAAACCGTCGCTGATTGCCTGCCGAACCAGGATCGGCAAGGGGGCGGCCAGCATGGAAGGCTCGCACAAGACCCATGGGGCGGCACTCGGCGACAAGGAAATCGCCGCGACGCGCGAGAAACTCGTCTGGCCCCATCCGCCCTTCTTCGTGCCGATCGAGATCAAATCCGCCTGGGAACGCGTGGCGGTTCGGGGCCGGATGGCGCGGGAGGCGTGGGAAATCCGACTCGACGCTTCGCGTTCGAAAAAGCGCTACGAACAGACCGTCGGACGGCAGCTCGACGGCGAATTCGCCGAATTGCTGGCAAAATTCCGCGCGGCGCATCGCAAGAGAGCCTCCAAGGTCGCGACTCGCCAAGCCTCCCAGATGGCGCTGGAAGTCATCAACGGAGCGACGGCTCTGACGGTCGGCGGCTCCGCCGATCTGACCGGCTCGAATCTGACGATGACGTCGCAGACGCAACCCATTTCGCCGGGCAATTTCAAAGGCCGCTACCTGCATTACGGCATCCGCGAGCATGCCATGGCGGCCGCCATGAACGGCATCGCCTTGCATGGCGGCTTCATCCCCTATGGCGGCACCTTTCTGGCTTTTTCCGATTATGCGCGTGGCGCAATGCGTCTCTCGGCCCTGATGGGCCTGCCCGTCATCTATGTGCTGACCCATGACTCGATTGGCCTCGGCGAAGACGGACCGACCCACCAGCCGGTCGAGCATCTGGCCATGCTGCGCGCCACGCCCAACCTCAACGTCTTCCGGCCCGCCGACATCATCGAGACGGCAGAATGCTGGGAGGTCGCGCTCAGCGAGAAGATTACGCCGAGCGTCCTTGCCCTTTCGCGGCAGGCTCTGCCGATGCTGCGCCAGACAGACGGGGACGAGAATTTGTCGGCGTTCGGAGCCTATGTCCTGAGAGGTACGCGCGGGGCTCGCGACGTCACGCTTCTCGCCACCGGATCCGAAGTCGAGATCGCCGTCGTCGCCGCCGACCGTCTCCACGCCGAGGAAGGCATAGAGGCGGCGGTGGTCTCGATCCCCTGCTGGGAGAAATTTGAGGCCCAGGATCGATCCTATCAGAGGCAGGTCCTCGGAGATGCCCCGCGCATTGCCGTTGAAGCCGCGGGCCGCCTCGGCTGGGACCGCTGGATGGGGCCTGATGGTGTCTTTGTCGGCATGGTGGGCTTCGGTGCCTCGGCACCAGCCGGAGACCTCTACCGCCATTTCGGCATCACCGCCGACCATGTCGTCGCCGAAGCTTTGAAGCTTGTCCGCCGGAACTCCGAGGGGACGCCGCCCATCAGCAATCGGAACGGGCCGCAGGCGGGTAAAGACGTTGTCAGAACATCAGAGGAGGCTTGACTATGGCCCGCATTACGCTTCGCCAACTGCTCGACCATGCAGCCGAACGCACTTATGGCGTGCCGGCATTCAATATCAACAACATGGAACAGGGGCTGGCGATCATGGAGGCGGCGCGCGCCTGCGACGCTCCGGTGATCCTGCAGGTTTCGCGCGGCGCCCGCTCCTATGCCAACGACATCATGCTCGCCAAGATGATGGAAGCGCTCGAAGAGATGTATCCCGACATCCCGCTCTGCATCCACCAGGATCATGGCAACAATGTCGCGACCTGCCTCACTGCGATCCGGCACGGATTCACTTCGGTGATGATGGATGGCTCGTTGAAGGAAGATGCGAAGACCCCTACCGACTACGCCTATAACGTCGCGATCACGGCCGAAGTAAGCCGCCTCGCCCATATGGTCGGCGCGTCCGTCGAAGGTGAGCTCGGCTGCCTCGGATCGCTCGAAACCGGCCATGGCGAGGCCGAGGACGGCCACGGCTTCGAAGGCGCGCTCGATCGTTCACAGCTTTTGACCGATCCGGACGAGGCTGCCCGCTTCGTTGCCGAGACCGAGGTCGATGCGCTCGCCGTGGCCATCGGCACCTCGCACGGCGCCTACAAGTTCACCCGCAAGCCGACCGGTGAAGTGCTCGCCATGGACGTCATAGAGAATATCCATGAACGGCTGCCTAACACTCACATCGTCATGCACGGCTCGTCATCGGTGCCGCAGGAATGGCAGGACGTGTTCAACGCCCATGGCGGCGAGATGCGCGAGACCTACGGCGTGCCGGTCGAGGAGATCGTGCGGGGTATCCGCTTCGGCGTGCGCAAGGTGAATATCGACACGGATCTGCGGCTCGCCGCAGCCGCCGCCTTTCGCCGCGTGGCCGATACGAGCCGCACCGAATTCGATCCGCGCAAGTTCTTGAAACCCGCCATGGACGCGATGTCGGCGGTCTGCAAGGCCCGCTTCGAAGCCTTCGGCACTGCCGGCAACGCCTCGCGTATCAAGGTCGTGCCGATGGCCGAGATGGCTCGCCGCTATGCGAGCGGCTCCCTGAAACCCCAAGCGGCGCAGTCGCAAGCCGCCTGAGACACCCATTCAGAGAAGAGGACTGTGTCATGAACGTCGACGCAAAGACCGAGATCAAGGGCAAGGAACGCTACAAGGCCGGCGTGCTGAAATACGCGCAGATGGGCTACTGGAATGGAGACTACGAGCCGAAGGATACCGATCTGATTGCGCTCTTCCGGATCACCCCGCAGGACGGCGTCGACCCGATCGAGGCGGCCGCCGCCGTTGCCGGCGAAAGCTCGACCGCCACCTGGACCGTCGTCTGGACCGATCGCCTGACGGCCTGCGAGCAATATCGCGCCAAAGCCTACCGGGTCGATCCGGTACCGGGAACGCCGGGGCAGTATTTCTGCTATGTCGCCTATGACCTCATCCTCTTCGAGGAGGGATCGATCGCCAACCTGACGGCGTCGATCATCGGCAACGTTTTCTCCTTCAAGCCGCTGAAGGCGGCAAGGCTGGAGGACATGCGGCTCCCCGTCGCCTATGTGAAGACCTTCAAGGGCCCGCCGACCGGCATCGTCGTCGAGCGGGAACGGCTCGACAAATTCGGCAAGCCGCTGCTCGGCGCCACCACCAAGCCGAAGCTCGGACTTTCCGGCAAGAATTATGGGCGCGTCGTCTATGAGGGCCTGAAGGGCGGTCTCGACTTCATGAAGGACGATGAGAACATCAATTCGCAGCCCTTCATGCATTGGCGCGACCGTTACCTCTACTGCATGGAGGCCGTCAACCACGCCTCGGCCGTCACCGGCGAGGTCAAGGGGCACTACCTCAACGTCACCGCCGGCACGATGGAGGAGATGTACCGCCGCGCCGAATTCGCCAACGAGCTCGGATCGGTCATCGTCATGGTGGACCTCATCGTAGGCTGGACGGCAATCCAGTCGATCTCGGAATGGTGCCGGCAAAACGACATGATCCTGCACATGCATCGGGCCGGTCACGGCACGTATACGCGGCAGAAGAACCACGGCATCTCCTTCCGCGTCATCGCCAAATGGCTGCGGCTCGCCGGCGTCGACCACCTTCATGCCGGGACCGCCGTCGGCAAGCTCGAAGGCGACCCGTTGACCGTGCAGGGCTACTACAATGTCTGCCGCGAAATGAAGAACGAGGTCGACCTTCCGCGCGGACTCTTCTTCGAGCAGGACTGGGCCGACATCAAGAAGGTGATGCCGGTGGCCTCGGGCGGCATCCATGCCGGCCAGATGCATCAGCTGCTCGATCTCTTCGGCGACGACGTCGTGCTGCAGTTCGGCGGCGGCACGATCGGCCATCCCATGGGCATCCAGGCAGGCGCCACCGCCAATAGGGTCGCGCTGGAAGCCATGGTGCTTGCCCGCAACGAGGGCCGCGACATTGCTCATGAAGGTCCCGAAATCCTCAGGGCGGCCGCCAAGTGGTGCAAGCCGCTCGAGGCCGCCCTCGAGACCTGGGGCAATATCAGCTTCAACTACACCCCGACGGACTCTTCGGATTTCGTCCCGAGCGTAAGCGTCGCCTGACGGACATAATAGAAGGAGAAACGACATGCGTATCACCCAGGGATGCTTCTCGTTCCTGCCCGACCTGACGGATGAGCAGATCGCGGCGCAGGTGGAGTATTGCCTCGGAAAGGGATGGGCGATCGGCATCGAATACACGGACGACCCGCACCCCCGAAACACCTATTGGGAGATGTGGGGCAATCCGATGTTCGACCTGAAGGACGCCAAGGGCGTCATGATGGAGCTGGAGGATTGCCGCAAGGCCCATCCGCAGGATTACATCCGTCTCAATGCCTTCGATTCCAGCCGCGGCCTCGAGACCGTGACTATGTCCTTCATCATCAACCGCCCGGACAATGAACCGAGCCTGCATATGACGCGGACGGAGAACCGCGGTCGCAGCCAGCGCTACGCCTGGGAAACCCAACGATAGAGGAGCGGACATATGGCGATGGCGGATGCTTCACCAGGCACCGAAAGCCTGCCGACATCGGTCGACCTCGCTGAGGAATACAAGGCGTCCGGAGTTGCCGAGGTCCTCGACGAACTGGATCGGGAACTCGTGGGCTTAAAACCCGTAAAGCAGCGGATCCGCGAGACGGCAGCCCTACTGCTCGTCGAGCGGGCTCGCCGCGCAATGGGCCTCAGCCATGAGCCGCCGTCGCTGCACATGAGCTTCACGGGCAATCCGGGCACCGGCAAGACGACGGTCGCCTTGCGCATGGCCAACCTGCTGCACCGGCTCGGCTATATCCGCAAGGGGCATCTGGTGTCGGTGACGCGCGACGATCTGGTGGGGCAATATATCGGCCACACGGCACCCAAGACCAAGGAGATCCTGAAGAAAGCAATGGGCGGCGTGCTGTTCATCGACGAGGCCTACTACCTCTATCGTCCGGACAACGAGCGCGATTACGGCCAGGAAGCGATCGAGATCCTGTTACAGGTGATGGAGAACAACCGCGACGATCTGGTGGTCATTCTCGCCGGCTACGCCGATCGCATGGAACGATTTTTTGAGAGCAATCCGGGCTTCCGCTCCCGCATTGCCCACCATATCGATTTCCCCGATTACGACGACGGTGAGCTCCTGTCGATCGCCGAGAGCATGCTGGGCCGGCAGGGTTATCGCTTCGATACCAAGGCGGCGGCCGTGATGAGCGACTACATCGCCCGGCGTCGTCGCCAACCGCATTTCGCCAATGCCCGCTCCATACGCAACGCACTCGACCGGGCCCGGCTGCGGCAGGCGAACCGCCTGTTCGAGGAAAGCGTCGGGCCCGTCGACGCCGAGCAACTATCGACCATCACGGCCCGGGACATTTCGGCGAGTCGCGTGTTCAGCACGGTAGAGCCCAACCATCCGGAGATATCGTCATGAGCGAGAAGACCATAATCGCCCCCTCGGTTCTGTCGGCGGATTTTTCGCGCCTCGGCGGAGAGGTCGAGGCTGTCTGCCGGGCCGGTGCCGATTGGATCCATCTTGACGTGATGGATGGCCATTTCGTGCCCAACATCACCTTCGGACCACCGGTCATCAAAGCGATCCGGAACCGAACGGATAAGGTGTTCGACTGTCATTTGATGATCGCACCGGCGGACCCTTTTCTCGGCGCCTTCGCCGACGCCGGCTGCGACATCATCACCGTGCATGCCGAAGCGACCACTCACCTCGACCGGTCGCTGCAGGCGATCCGCGACCTCGGCAAGAAGGCCGGCGTGTCGCTCAATCCGTCGACGCCGGAGAGCGTCATCGAGTATGTCTTGGATCGGCTGGACCTCATTCTCCTGATGACAGTCAATCCGGGTTTCGGCGGCCAAGCCTTCATACCGTCCGTCGTCGAGAAGGTGCGGCGCGTGAAGTCGATGATCGGCAACCGTCCGATTCACATTGAGATCGACGGCGGCGTGACACCGGAAACGGCGCCGCTCGTGGCCGCGGCCGGCGCGGATGTGCTGGTTGCCGGCTCCGCGGTGTTCAAGGGCGGCAGCGAGGAGGCTTATGTCAGGAACATCGCGGCGATCCGCGGCGCCTCCGATGGCGCCATGAAGAAAGCGGCGTGAGCCATGGCAGCTACACCTCCTATTTGTGATTTCGGCTGGCCGGCGGTCGATGCCCGGCTCCCCGGTGTCGATGGTCTCATCCATTCCATATTCGACCAAGCCGGCCCGAAGGGGCTCGTGGTTGCCTTCATCTGCAATCACTGCCCCTATGTGAAATCGGTCATCGGTCGCATCGTGCGGGACGCGATCGACCTCAAGGCTCACGGCATCGGCTTTGTGGCGATCAGCGCCAACGACGCCGACGCCTATCCGCGGGATTCCTTCGACAACATGAAGCGCTTCGCTTCGCAAAACGCCCTGCCCTTTTCCTATCTCTACGACGAGGACCAATCCGTCGCCAAAGCCTATGGCGCCGTCTGCACGCCCGACTTCTTCGGCTTCAACAAGGATATGAAGCTGCAATACCGCGGACGGCTGGACGCCTCGCGCAAGGAGATCGGCCCAGCCGACCTCAGGCGCGACCTCTACGAGGCCATGGTCATGGTTGCACTGTTCGGCAAGGGTCCAGCGGAACAGCAGCCCTCGATCGGCTGCGGCATCAAGTGGAAAGTGTCTGCATTTCCGGCCTGAATAGCTTCCGCTGACCAGTTGCCGGCACCCCCTCTGCCCTTCCGGGGGAGATGCCCGGTAGGGCAGAGGGGGGTATCAAGGGCTCTCCCGGCTTCCACGACGGAAGCGCCTCAGCCCCCGCCCGTCGGTGGAGCCTCCCGACGGGAGGCAAACGGGCGGGGTCCGAGGGAGGAGGCGTTGGCCGCTTTTGTCACGCCGGCAGGGCGCCGGTCTGTTTGGCGATATGGGTCGCGATCGCGTCCATCAGCGCAGGAGACAGGCAATCGTAGGGTTGCAGCCCGAGTTCCGTCAGGCGAGCACGTATTTCCGGCATCCGGTCGGGGTTGACCCCGCTTTCGATAACCGAGGAAACGAAGGCCGCAAATTGCGGCGGCGACCAGCCGGGCTCGTCGCTGAGCTCCGTATGAACGAAATCGAGGCCGTAAAAGGGATGTTTGGTGTTCTCGATCCGGCCATACATATGCGCGCCGCAATCCCTGCAGGCGTAACGCTGGATCGTCGCGCTCGGATCGACGATCTGCAGTTTCTCCGAACCTGACGCGACGTTCACGTTATCGCGGCTGACAACGGCGATCTGCGCAAAGATGGCGCCCTCGGGCTTCCAGCATTTGGTGCAGCCGCAAGCATGGTTGTGCGCCGTCTGCGAGCTGATCTCAACCACCACCGGATTGGTGCCGCACTTGCATTTCAGCGTGCCTCCCTGGAAGTCCGGGCTGGCCGGCGGGAACCCGTTGTCGATGGACGGATGTAGCTTAAGCATATGTTCCTCCTCTCTCTTGAACGTCTCAGGTCCTTCCCGAGAAAGCAGGATCAATCCAAATGTCGTCGGCGGCAATATAGCGGAAAGTGTCGGTTTTCGGCGTCGAACGGCTGCGACGAGGCCGCGGCTCAAGCCTTTGAGCGGAGCATCGCGCGGGCCGGATCGTACCCCCACAGCGCCGCCAGCATGAACAGGACGAAGCAGACGCTGACCCAGGCGAGTGCCGTGAGATTGAGCTCGCCATAAAGCGCAAAGCGTATCAGCTCGACCGCATAGGTGAACGGGTTCAAGGCGCAGATGTCGCGCAACAGCGGTGAGCTTTCCGCCATCTTCCATAGCGGATAAAGCGCCGAGGAGAGGAAGAACATCGGAAAGATCACGAAGTTCATGACGCCGGCGAAATTCTCGAGCTGCCGGACGGTCGAGGAAACCAGAAGCCCTAGGGCGCCGAGCATCAATCCGCTGATCACCAACGCCGGCAGCACCGCGACGTAGCCGATGGGAGGTACGGTAATGCCGGTCAGCGCCGCAATCGCCAGGAACACGGCCACCTGCAGAATGGAAACGATCACGCCGGCCAATAGCTTCGAGAACAGCAACCACCAGCGCGGCAAGGGCGAGGTCAGCAAGAGGCGCATCGAACCCATTTCCTGGTCATAGACCAGCGAGAGCGACGACTGCATGCCGTTGAACAGCTGGATCATCCCGCAAAGCCCCGGAAGGATATAGACCTCGTAGGTGATGTAGGTCTGGTAGGGCGGGATGATCGACACGCCGAGCGCTGCGCGGAAGCCGGCGGCAAAGACGATGAGCCAGACGAGAGGACGAACGAGTGCCGCCAGAAACCGGCCTCGCTGACGAACGAAGCGCAGGTTTTCGCGGGTGACGATGGCCGAAAGCGCAATGAGCCAAGCCTTCATACCGGAACCTCCCGGCCTTCCGCCGTCATTGACAGAAAAGCCTTGGCAAGCCCCTGCCCGCCGGCGAGGTCCTCGGCGCTGCTATTGCTGAGGACTTTTCCACGGTGCAGCACGACGACCTGATCGGTCGGCCGGATCTCATCGACTAGGTGGGTTGCCCAGAGCACGGCGAGCCCGCTCTCGGCCAAGACATGGACATGGTCTGTGATCGCCTGTCGGGAGGCAGCGTCCAATCCGACCGTCGGCTCGTCGAGCAGCAGGATCTGCGGACCATGGATTAGCGCCCGGGCGATCTCCATGCGTCGTCGATGGCCGCCATTGAGGGCTCGTACCTGCTCATCGGCCCGCTCGGCCATGCCGAGCTGCGTCAGCGCCGCCTCGATCGCCGAGGCGGCCTGCCGCCCAGACAGTCCATGCAGTCCGGCGAAATAGCGCAGGTTGCGGCGCACCGTCATGTCCAAGTCGAGCGTCGGCTGCTGGAAGACGACGCCGATGCGGGCGAGCGCCGCACGCGGATCACGGGCAATATCGAATCCGGCCACGCTGATGTGGCCCTCCCCCGTCGCGATCAGTCGGGTCAAAAGAGCGAAGAGCGTCGACTTGCCGGCACCGTTCGGCCCAAGCAGCGCACAGAACCGGCCCGGCTCGACCGAGAAACTCACATCGTCGAGCGCCTTGAACGATCCATAGCTGTAGCTGACATGACTGATCTCAAGCCCGATCATGATGTCCTTCCCAGGAGGCGGACGCCGATCCTGCAGCAAACTCTTTGATCATCGTCGCCGGTTTCCCGGCAAGACGGAGGCGGCGCCGGGCCAGCCGGTGCGCCTCGGCCTCCGAATGGGTCACGAGAATGACTGCAGGGCCGGTTTCGGCGATCAGCGCCTCGGTTAATGCCAACATTTCTTCAGCGGTCGTCGGATCGAGCGACACATAGGGCTCGTCCATGACCAGAAGTTCAGGACGCCCGGCAAAAGCACGCGCCAGCGCCAGCCGCCGCTGCTGGCCGAGCGACAGTTGGCCAGGAAAGAGCCCTGCCTTATCGACGATGCCGGTCCGCTCGAGGGCCGAAAGTGCCGCTTGCGTCCCGAGGTCCGGATGCACCAATGTCAGGTTCTCGACCACGCTGCGCCACGGGAGGAGAACTGGCTCCTGAAACACCATGGCGATCTTTTCCGGGCGCGTGATCTCGCCGTCAAAGGCGGGGTCGATGCCGGCAATGAGCCGTAGCAGCGTCGATTTGCCGATGCCGGATGGGCCGAGAATGGCGACGGTCTCGCCGACGTCCATCTCGAAACGGATGTCGCGCAGGACCTCCTCCTCGCCGAATGCCTTTCGCCTGACATCGATCTTGATCACGCCGTCCTCCAGCGCCGCGCCCGACTTTCGGCAGGCTGCAGGATCAGCGCCTCGACCAGCAGCATCACGCCGATGAAGGACAGAGCATAGACCAGCACCATGGCAACGTCGAAGAGCTGAAAATAGAAATGGATCTGGAAACCGATGCCGCTGGAGCGGCCGAGAAACTCGACCACCAGAACGATCTTCCAGATAACCGCAATGCCGGCGCGAGCGGCAGCGGCAATGAACGGCGCAAGCTGCGGCATGACAACGTGGCGCAGCCGCGCCAGCGGCCGCATGCGATAGACCTGGGCCATGGCGCTGAGGCTCGGATCGAGTGCCCGCGCGCCCTCGCGCAGGATCGTGGCGACGTTCGGAATCTTGTTGAGCACCACCGCGGTGATCGCAGCTATCTCGTTGAGGCCGATCCAGAGGTAGCACAGCACGATGAGCACAAGGGCCGGCAGGTTGAGAAACACGACGAGCCATGGATCAAGCCACCGATCGACAGACGGAAAGCGCCCCATCAGAAAGCCGAACACCATACCAATAGCCATGGCCGGCACAAAGGCGCAAACCACCCGCCACAGCGTCATGCCGAGGTGATAAGGCAAGGCCCCGGAACCGACAGCTTCAGCAAAGGGTGCCCAAAGCGCCCAGGGCTGAGGCAGCACGGACGCATCCGCCGTCAGTTCGGCTGCCGCCATCCACAACCACAGCAGCAGCCCAAGCGACAATACACGTACGAGCACGGAATGTTGCAGCGTCTTATTCAAGGTGCAGGAACAATCCATTGGGCAGGCTTGTCGCCTTGCCGACGAGCTCCGTCCCGCCAAGCTCCGCCATCAGCCGCAGAAACCGGTCGGCGGCCGCCTCGTCGATCGGTTTGCCGCTCGGAATACCGGCGCGATAGCCGTCGCGGAGCGCCATGAATTCCGCGTCGTCTGCCGCATTCATCTTGTCGCGCAGGCCTTCCCACACCTCGTTATCGTGGCGCAGCAGGTCCTTGGCCGCGCGGGAGGCCTTGTAGAGTCCCCTCACGATGTCCGGATGGGTCGCGGCATACTCGCCCTTCAACACATAGCCGAGCAGCGGCGTATCGGGATCAAGCTCGAGCGCGGCCGCAGCATCGGCGACGGAGATAAGTTCATGCATGCCCTTGGCCTTCATCTTCGCGAGGAAATGCCAGAAGTTGATTGCACCCGCCGTTTCGCCGGAAAGGGCCGACTTGAAGATCAGCGGCGGCGACCCGAACACCTGCTCGGTCTCAGCGGCGAGGTCCATGCCATGTTGCTGCTTGGCATAGGCGCGCAGGATCAACCAGCTCTTATCGAGCGGTCCACCGGCAATGCCAATCTTCTTGCCGGCAAGGTCCGGCAGCGCCTTGATGCCACTGTCGTCGCTGACCACCAGCCCGCCCACTGCCCGCGAATAGGGAATGAAAACATAGTCCTTCCCGGCGGCACGCTGCTTGGCTACCCAAATCCAGTCGGCCACCATCGTGTCAGCCTCACCGCCCTCGAACGCGACCCGCGTCGCGCCGTTGTCGGCATAGTTCTGGACCACTAGCTCGAAGCCGTTCTTGCGGTCGAACTCCTGGGCCTTGATGGTGGAAATTTCCCAGTTGACGGTGCCCGACGCGAGCATCGCCGCCCGCAGTCGTGGCAGATCCTCGGCCATGGCAGCCGCCGGTCCGAACGTGAGCAGGCCCAGCGGCGCGACAAACAAAGCCGCAAGAACGACAGTGGTCATAAAGCGGATTCTCATCGGAATCGTCCCTGTTCCAACTCTTTACTGAATGGAAATAGCCACCTTTTGACTGTCGCTTGTGGTGTTCGGAATCTTCACCTCGTAGCTGCCGGGCTTTATGGCGATGAAGGAGAGGGTCGCCGTGCCCGCCTCGTCGAATTCGAGACTGTCGATCGCCATGGGGCGCACTTCGATGCCGTTGATGACGATCTCGTTCATCCAGATCGCACGAAAGAACTGCGCACCGGTGAGTGCCAGCTCCGCCGACCCGTCCGCCGTGACGCGCATTTCGTAATAGGCGCCGGACTGCAGCGCGATGGCACCTTTGCCAAGCGGTTTGCCGGAGCCAAGGGTGATCTCGATCGGCTCGCCTCGGTTGCATTTGGCAAGCAGCCCGGCAAAGCCGAGCTCGCCGCAAAGCGGCGCGGCAACGGCCGAGCCCGCCGAGAAGAGTGCGGCGAGCGCCGCGGAAATCAATTTATTCACGCTGAAATCCTCCCCAATGGTCTTGCCGCATTGCTCCTCCTCAATTCGGGGCGACCACAACCCCCCAGGGTTGCTCCCCGACCTGAACCGAGCGGATCACCTCTTCCGCCTTCACGTCGATGATGCTGACGTCGTTGGAATTGCCGTTGGTGGTGATCAGGAATTCCTCGTCCGGAGTGAATGCCATCTGCCAGACCCGCTGACCGACGAGCAGATAGTCGAGAACCTCATCCGTCTTCCCGTCGATCACCGCGACGCGGTTTGCCGGGCCGAGCGCCACGAAAACGCGCGAGCCGTCCTTGGTCGCTTTCACGCCAACCGGCTGCAACCATTCGGGCAGCACGCCAGGTACGGCGAAGGTGATCTTCTTGGTGATCTTCGGCTCAGCGGCCGATAGATCGATCACGGAAACGGTGCCGCCGATCTCGGAACTGACGTAAAGCTTCTTGCCGTCGGCCGTGAATTCGGCATAGCGCGGCCGCTGGTCCACCAATACATTGTGCACGATCTTGTAGCTTGAGGTATCGATGAAATGCGCCATGTTGGTGGTTTCGGACGTATTGATCACGGTCTTGGCATCTGGACTTACCGCAACGCCTTCCGGCTCGACGCCGACCGGCACCTCGGCCAACACCTGGCGCGTTTTTACATCGACAACGGTGACCAGATTGTCGTCCTCGTTGGCGATGTAGAGTGGATTGCCTGAAGGATCGAGAGCGAAAAGTTCCGGGTCCGGGCCTGACGGAAGCGTATGCAGTTCCTCGTACGTCTCGGGATCGAAGACACGGACGGTATCGTCGTCCGACGCGCAGACATAGAGTTCCTTGCCATCCGGGCTGATAGTGATGCCGCGCGGCCTGTTACCGGCCGGAAAGGTGGCGATCACCTCCCAACTTTGGCTGTCGAGCACGGTGACACTATTGCCGCGTTCGTTGCTCACGAAGACCTTGTTGGCCAAGGCAGGACCGACAAACATTAGAACGGCTGGCAGGAAGGCCAGTGCGGATCTCAGCATTCTATCCTCCGAAGGCTTGGCAGGCGGTTTCGGGCGCATCGATGCCCAGTGTGTCGAGCGGCGAATGCTGGTGCAGGAAACCGTCCTGCGGCGAAACGGAAACGGTCACCCGGCCGTCGGTCAAAAGGATCGGCTGGCGCAATTGCCCGTTCCACGATCGGAAGGTCAGCTTCTGCCCCTTGAACGCAGCCAGTTCGAAATCGGGCGAAAGGGCGTAGGCCCGCACGCTTACCGGATCGGCCTTGCCGGACCGCGTCACCACCTCGCCGATGACGCGCATGGCAAGCCAGGCCTGGTAATCCTCCTCGCGCATGTTGCGCCCCGTCAGTTTTTCGAAGCGGCGTTGGAACTGGGTCGCTCCCCAGGCTTCATGGGCGGCATGCCAGGACACCGGGCGAAGGCCCGCAGAACCTGCGACAGGCCTAGGATCCCAAGTGTGATAAGGCAGGTAGGGCGCGAAAACGCCGGCCTCGTCGGCCGCGACGACCACATCGTGATCCTCGGCGTCTTGGGTGAAGACGGGGATCTGTTTTTGCACCATGACATGGCCCGTGTCGGTGCGCCGGCCGCCGCCGGTGTCGACGAACTCCCGTTCCTCGACGATCTCCGCCCCGAATTTGGCGGCGGATTTTCGATAACTGTCGGCCAGAAGCTTGTCCTCGGGATGCGAGCCGTGGATCAGCAGGATGCGCGACCATTTCTTCCACATCAGAAACTGGACGATACTGTCGCTGAGCATGGAGCGGCTCGGCGAGACATGCAGCACATTGGCCCGACAGTCTGCATCGCGCAGCGCCTCGTCACGAGCGCCTGCGTTCAAAAGCAGCACCTCCGGTCCGGCCCTATCGGACAGCGCCTTCAGCATGTCTCCTTCCGCGATCACTGCGATGAGCCCGATGCCTTCGGCTTTCAGCGCATCGAGCGCCGCCTCCGCCTGCTCCGGCGCAACCGCCTGCGTTTTCACGGTGTAGTCCATGCCCGTGAAAGCGCCTGTCGTCCGATTGTCCTCGTTCCCCAGCATGGCGCCGGCGAACCCGAGATCGGCGGGCGGCGCGTCGAGCCGTGAGATCGGCGGGCCGAGCACACGATCGATCCTGAGCACGGCCGTCTTCACCTCCGCTGCCTGCAAGGGGGATGCGATAAGCATCGCGGCCCAGAAAACGGCAAGCAACAGCGATGGATTAGTCATTGCCCGGACGACCTCCCAATCTTCCCGACACTTCCCGCGAGTAGGAGACTAACAGCGCAATTTGTGGCGTAAAACCGATACTTAAGGAGCGTAGTTTAGCATAATGCCTATGCTTGGCCGGGCCTGATGCAACGCATTCTGATAGCGCTTGTCAGTGATCATTTGACACCTCGGTTCGCCGTCGCCGTGGGCCGACTGGCCCGACCGGAAACGGGGTCGGCGGGACCACTGAAAGGAGCTGCGGAGCGGTCAGTCCTGCACCTCGAGCGGGCCGGTCCCCATATCGTTCAGGAGCGGCACGCCCGCTTTCGCGAGAATGGCGTTGATCTCGGACTGATTGCGGCGGATCAGCGAATTCAGCTTGCGCTCCCAGACCTTCTCGCCCTGCCGCACGCCCATCGTGATGCGGTAGAAGAGCCTCGGCGGCGTCGGCTCCGACAAAAGCGGCGTCACCTTCAGATCCGGATGGCTAGCCCTTACGAGCGGTGCGCCGATCGGCCCCCAGAGGATGGCTGCGTCGATAGCGCCGGACTTCAGGTCGGCAAGCATGTCATCGGCCGGATCCTCGTAGCGCCGATCGACCATCAGATGGTAGCCCCTCGCTTTGGGCATCAGTCCGTTTCTCGCCAGGTGCGTGGCCGGCGGGGTTCCCGCGACGATGCCGACCCGCTTGTCCTTGAGAAGCGGGTCGGACAGCGTCGTGACGCCGGCCAGCGGGCTGTTCGAAGCGACGATCAGCACATAAGCCGAGGTATAGTAGTGGTTGGTGTTCAACACCAATTCGTCGCCCTGGGCGTAACCTATGACCACATCGCAGGCATTGGCCTGCAAGGTCTTGCGAACGAAGCCGGTCGCCATCGGAAACCACGTGTAATGCAGCGGCAGTCCGAGCTTGGACGCTATCAGCTCGGCGATCTTGTTCTCGAACCCTGCACCTGAGCGATCCGACATCGGCAGATTGGCTGGATCGGCACAGACCCGAAACGCCGTCTTCGACACCAGGTCCGACGTCTGAGCCAGCGCCGGCGCGGTGCCAGAAAAGGCCAACAGCAGAACGCCGGCGGCTGCGGCCAGGCTAGTTGTGGCCAAGGCAGGAGTTTTCAGCATCCCGGATCGCATCCGTTTTCGGTTCCTTCTTCGCCGGCCTTCCCCGAGGCAGCGCATCAGCTCCGCGCGCTTTCAAATAGACGTAGATGTCGTCGAGATAACACATCACGTTGACGTTCTCGCCAAAGGCCGGCATCACCGAGTTCTCGGCAGCATTCACCTTCTTGCGTCCGTTCGTGACGACATCGATGAAGGCGTAGTAGTCCATATTTATCGCGGAGTTCTTCAAGGCCGGCGCATAGCTCGATCCCTCGCCCTCCGGACCATGACAGACATGACATTCCGAATGGTAGCGGCGAAAGCCCGAATAGGTCAGCCAGTCGACCGTGCCGTCTTTGGCGATTTTGAAGGTAGGAACGTCGTCGGCGGTGTAGTAGCGCCCGTTTTCGTCGCGGACGGCGGTAATATTGTCCTTTGGCGCTTGCGGGTCTTCTGCGCCTGCGGCGCCGGCCATGAGCGTCAACACGGCAAGGATCATCGGTACGGCGGTTGTTAATCTGGTCATCTTGCGTCCTTTTAGGCGGAGAACGAACGGGCGCGGGTTTCAACGGCCGCGCCCATTCCTGAGCGAAGATTGCCGCTTATTCTGGCAGCTTGAACACGGTGAGCGTGCCACCGAGCGCGGTGTAGTTGCTGAGGGCCGAATAGCCGCCGACGGCTCCGAGACCATCATTCGGGTTGGTGAGCCCGGCCGCGAGACCGATACCGGCCCAACCGCCGACACCCGAAAGCACGGCTACATACTGCTTGCCGCCATGGGCATAGGTCATCACGTTGCCGATCACTCCGGAAGGCGTCTTGAAGCGATAGAGCTCCTTGCCCGTCGCGGCGTCGACCGCCTTCAGATAGCCCTCGAGCGTACCGTAGAAGACCACGTCACCGGCTGTTGCCAGAGCGCCCGACCAGACAGAGAACGGTTCGGGCAGGGACCACTTGATCTTGCCTTCCTTGTTGTCCCAGGCGATGAAGTTGCCCATGCCACCGTGGCTGTCCTTCGGCGGATACATCGACAGCGTGGCCCCGACATAGGGCTGACCGGCGGTGTAGCTTACCCGGAAAGGCTCATAGTCCATGCAGACGTGGTTGGTCGGCACGTAGAACAGCTCGGTCTTCGGCGAGTAGGCCGCGGGCTGCTGGTCCTTGGTGCCGAGCGCCGCCGGGCAGACGCCGGTCGTGTTCGTATCTTCGCCGTTCTGCTCGGTCGAATACTGTGCCACGACTTCCGGTCGACCATATTTTTCGGAGTTCGGATCCATATCCACTTTGGTCGCCCAGTTGACCACGGGATCGTACTTCTCCGCCACCAGCAGTTCACCGGTTACGCGGTCCATCGTATAGGCGAAGCCGTTGCGGTCGAAATGGGTCAGCAGCTTGCGATCCTGGCCGTCGATCTGCTGATTGGTCAGGATCATCTCGTTGACGCCGTCATAGTCCCATTCGTCATGGGGCGTCATCTGATAGACCCATTTGGCCATGCCGGTGTCGACGTCACGCGCGAAGATCGTCATGGACCAGCGATTGTCGCCGGGCCGCTGGGTCGGGTTCCAGGTGGAGGGGTTGCCGGTTCCGTAGTACACCACGTTCAATTCGGGATCATAGGAGTACCAGCCCCAGGTCGTGCCACCGCCGATCTTCCACTGATCGCCTTCCCAGGTGGTGAGGCCCGAGTCCTTGCCGACCGGCTTGCCCAAATTCGTGGTCTTTTCCGGGTCCATCAGCGTATCGCTGTCCGGGCCCATGGAGTAACCGCGCCACACGACCTTGCCATCCGCCATCGAATAGGCCGTCACGTGGCCCCGGACGCCGAACTCACCGCCGGATATGCCGACGAGAACCTTGTCCTTCACCGGCATGACGGTGGCGGTATTGGTCTCTCCCTTGGAAGGATCGCCGTTCTTGACGCTCCAGATCACCTTGCCCGTCTTGGCATCCAGCGCCACGACGGTCGTATCGGCCTGATGCAGGAAGATCTTGTTGTCGGCATAGGCCACACCGCGATTGACGGTGTCGCAACACATCACGGGAATGACGTTCTCGTCCTGTTTCGGCTCGTATTTCCAGACGATCTGTCCTTCTTTGCTGAGATCCAGCGCATAGACCGTGTTCGGGAACGGCGTATGCACATACATCATGTCGCCGACTACCAGCGGCGAGCCTTCGTGACCGCGCAGGACGCCGGTCGAGAAAGTCCACGCCACCTGCAGTTTGCTGACGTTATCCTTGTTAATCTGGTCGAGCTTCGAGTAGCGCAGGTTGGCATAGTCGCCGGTTTGGATGGCCCATTGATTGGGGTCATCGATGAGCTTTTGCAATTCCGAGTTGGCGAGAGCGACCTGCGCGCCGCCTATCGATGTCAAGGCAAGCATTGTAAGAAGTCGTTTCATTTCATCCTCCTCTTGAGTGCTGCCGATCAGGGCCTTTCAGCCCGCTCGCCCCGGAAAAACCTTGCGGTCTCCTCTTTTCCCGGTATCAGCTTGCGACACGGTTTCGCATGGCCTGGGCAAATCTCCGTAAGCTGCCGTGGCCGCCTTCCTCCTGCTGTTGTTCGAGCCCTCCTCCCTTGCGTTTAAGGAAACGTCGCCAGATATGCGATCAGATCGGCGCGCTCCTGATCCTTGCGCAATCCCGCAAAAGTCATCTTGGTGCCTGGCAGGAACCCCTTCGGGTTGGTCAGAAACTCGCCGATCTTCTCCGGCGTCCAGATCAACCCTGCCTCGGCCTCCTTGCTCATCGCGGGAGAGTAGGCGTAGCCTTCGACTTTGCCCGCCGGCCGGCCGATTACGCCGGTCAGCACGGGGCCGGTCTTCGATTTGGCGTCCGGACCGATCGCGTGACAGGCCTGACACTTGCGAAATACCTTCTCGCCCGCTGCCGGATCGCCCGCCGCGGGGTCGAATGCGAGTGCCGGCGCAATCACGCCTGCCAGAGTTCCGCCGAATACGACGACAGCCGCCAATTGGGTACCAAGTCTTGAAGCCATACCTTCCTCTCCGTTACGCGGCGTTCAGCCGCTCTGCATGCCAGCGCACGTGATCTTCGCCAAAGCTCGCCACGAAGTAGTAGCTGTGGTCATAGCCGGCCTGCATCCTAAGGATGCCGGCCTGCCGCCGCTCCGCCAGCAGCCGGGCCATCGCCTCGGGCTGTAGCTGCCCCAGAAACTGGTCTGCCACGCCCTGGTCGATGAGGATGTCGCCATGCCAGCCGAGTTCGCCTAGGAGTAGGCAGGCGTCGTAGTTACCCCAATGGGCCTCGTCGTCGCCCAGATAGGCCGAAAACTGCTTGCGCCCCCAGTCGGACCGGGTCGGATTGACGATCGGTGCAAAAGCGGAAACGGAGCGGAACAATTCAGGGTTACGAAATGCGATCGTCAGCGCGCCATGGCCGCCCATGGAGTGGCCGGTGATGCCGTTGACGCCGTTGAGCGGCAATCGGTCCTCCAGCAAGGCGGGCAGTTCGGTGACGATGTAGTCATACATCCGGTAATGCGGTGCCCAGGGCTTCTGGGTGGCGTTGACGTAGAAACCCGCGCCCTGGCCGAGATCATAGGCTTCATCGTCGGCGACGCCTTCACCCCGCGGCGAGGTGTCTGGGAAAACAAGCGCCAGCCCCTGCTCCGCCGCATGCCGCTGCAGGCCCGCCTTGATCATCGCGTTCTCATGGGTGCATGTCAGCCCCGAGAGATACCATAACAGCGGGACCGGCCGTTTCCGCGCCTGCGGCGGCATATAGAGGCCGAACGTCATCTCGACGCCGCAGACCTCGGAGGGGTGGCGGTAGACCGCCTGCGTTCCGCCGAAACATTGGCTTTGCGTTACGAGTTCCATGTTCGAGCTCAATACACGACCACGCTGCGGATACTTTCGCCGGAATGCATGAGCT
>NZ_LUAV01000011.1 GCF_002078505.1 Ensifer aridi
CTCGACCAGCACCTCGCCGGCCCTCGGGCCCTCGAGCTCGACTTCGGTCACAACAAGGGGTTTTCCGGCCTCAACAGCCAGAGCAGCGCGTGTGCGCATGGATCGCCTCCGGTAATGCATTATTTATGCGGCCTTGTCGGGCCTTGTGCACAGATTACAGACGGGCCAAAGCACAAAGACAATTGCGACCTTAGTGTGTAAAACGCGACTTTTGGCTTCTCCCGTGGTCAGCCTATACTGACGTTTGTTCGATGAGGGAGACGAGCGATGAGAGCCGCCGGTTACGCGCTCGGTCTGGCGCTTTGCCTAACACAGGCCCTCGGCACCGCAGGCGCCGTGGACTTTTCCGACCCCGGCTGGCCATGCATTCAGCGCAAGGTCGAGAAGCTGTCGGCAAGCCTGATGTGGCCGGCGCCGGTAACCCGCACGCCCCTTCCGCCCGCGGCAAACGACCTCGTCGAGGTCCTGTCGCTGCGCCGCGTTTCGCTTAGGGAGGCAGAGGCCCTTATTCAGACCTTCGTCGAGAAGACCGCGCCGGTGGACGACCAGCTGGTCGGCAATATCTTCTACGGCGTATTCGAAAATCTGTCCGGCAATCGGCAACGGCTGATCGCTGGCATCGCCCGCTATTCCCGTAGTCAGATCGCACTGGCCGCCCGGATTGACGAGGCCAGGGTCGAGATGGCGAAGCTGACGGGTGAAGCGAAACCGGACTTCGACCGTATCGACAAGCTTGAGGAGCAGATCGACTGGGATGAGCGCATCTACCGTGATCGCTCGCAGGCGCTCACGTATGTCTGCGAAACGCCGGTGATTCTGGAAAAGCGCGCCTATGCCATTGCCCAGCTCCTGCTCAAGCACATGCCGGATTGAGCTATATCGCTCCGTGCGGCAGCCGGGCGTCGCAGGAGTTGAAAAGATTTGGCGCCATCGGAGCGTGGGTCAGAAACACAGCATCTCCGCCTCTGCCTGCGCGCGTCTCAAATCGGCTACCATGGTGCGGGGCACGACCGCCGACTTGAACATGGCCATCTGTTCGCCGCTTCCCTGCTGGAGGGACAGCACCGTTTCGGCTTCGACATATTTGTCATAGGGCAGGATGGAAGCGATCACATCGATCGAGCAGGCACATTTGCTTAACACCGCCCGGCTCTGGCCGTTGGCCGCCATGCAGGCAAACACATAGTCGGCCCGGACCTCGGTCGGATAATCGTTCAGACGCTCCGACATCCTCTGCCCGCTGGCCGGCACCGCCGCTGCGACGAGCGCCAGCGCCGATATGACAGCCCGCATCATGGCCGGCCCTCCCCTGCCGCTTTCAGGGTAATGGCATTGGAGTAGCCGACCTCCGCTCCACCGGCGGCTGCGGGAACCGTGGCAACAAGCGAATAGTACCAACCGGGAATGTCGTCCGACAGGGTGACGGCGAGCGCTAGTTCGGAGAACCGCCCCATCCGCTCGCGCGCCTTGTCCTTCATGAACGGTCGGATCGTCACCTCCCGTGCAGCGATGTCGCGATCCCGGTAGCGGACTGACACGGGCATGATTTGGGCATCGCGCAACAGCGCCTCCTTGATACGGTTGCGCATATAGAAGGGGCTGCCTCCCGATTGCGCGGAAATATCGGCAAGGACGCTTTCAAGGAAATACATGATGACGGGATTGCCGGCCGAGACCGGATAGTTGCCAAGCCCGCGCGACCGGGTGCCCTGATAGAGCGTCATGGCGACATTGTCGTCGGGCTTGATCTTCAGACCGATGCTGAAGCTGCCGCCTGCCTGGCCTTCGTCGAGACCCGTTATGATCCTGTCGTAGACGAGCGCGCCTTGGCCAGCTTCGCTACCCGGCATCGCCTGGAGCCCCTTCAGCGCCGTCGACCGGAAGAGAAGGTCGTAAGTTTCCGCAGCCGCAAGCGGCCCGTGACCGACGCCGAGCAGCAAGGCAAGCAAAAGAAGAACACGCATCGCTGACCTCCCGTTTCGCGGCCCGTTCGGGCTCCCGACCATTCCACAAGGGTAGCAATGGCTGCTTCAATGTCATCGGAGACCTTTGTCTGTGTTTGATTCACGCCACGCGCGGACGGGTCTTCCAGTCGATCAGTGCCCGCAGCCGCACCGGTTGCACGGGTTTGGCGAGCATGGCGAACGACATTTCGTTGCAGAGCCGCAGAAATTCCCGCTGCCGGTTGGCCGAAATGATGACCGCCGGAATTTCGACCCCCGCCAGCGCGCGCAGCGTGCGGATCGTTTCTATGCCATTGTCGCCGTCGTCCAGCTGGTAATCGGCCAGCAGAATGTCGGGGGCCGTGCCGATTTCCTGCATCAGCGCCACGGCATCGGCAGTCGACCCGGCCGCCAGAACGCTCGCCCCCCAGCTCTCCAGAATCTGCGTCATGGCGTGAAGCTCGGCGGGATCGTTCTCGATAACCATGACGATGAGATCGAGGCTGCCATCGATCATCGACTCCATCGTCGGACCTTCGCAGATGCTGGCACGGCCGGGCGCGGCGACCGGCACCTCGATCGAAAAGACGGAGCCACGGCTGGGCCGTGACACCAGCCGGATTGGATGATCGAGGTGCCGACACGCCCGTTCGACGATCGATAACCCGAGTCCCATGCCTGTGCCTTTTTCCGCACCGGCGGCCCGGGTGAACTCGTTGAAGATCCGCGTCTGGTCCTCCTCCGAAATGCCGATGCCTGTATCCCACACTTCGATCCGCAGCCGATTGCCGCTGAGCCGACAACCGACCAGCACACGGCCATGCTCGGTATACTGGATGGCGTTTACCACCAGGTTCTGCACGCAGCGCATCAGGTATCGCTGATCGCTGGTGACCCAACGCGTGGAAGGAACGATCCGAAGATCTATTTCCTTTTCTGCCGCCAAGGGCGCCAGATCTTCGGCCACGCCCTGCAGCAGGGTGCCAAGATTGAACGACGTGATGTTGAACTCGGCCCCGGAACTGTCGAGGCGCGAAATATCGAGAAGTGCCTGCAGAAGCGATTCGATCGAGGTGAAGGATCGGTTGAGACGGCTGACCACTTCCTCCGCCCCCGGTTGCCCCACCGTTTCCGTCAACATCGAGAGATAGAGTTTCGCGGCATTGATCGGCTGAAGAAGATCATGGCTGGCCGCCGCCAGAAAGCGCGTCTTGGATGCATGCGCCGATTCGGCCGCCTCCTTGGCCTGCCGAAGAGCGGCTTCGATTTTGGCTTGCTCATCGGCATGGATCTGCAGCAGGCGATTGGCCTCGGTCAGTTCTGCGGTCCGCTCCTGTACACGTTGCTCCAGAAGCGCCGCCGCCTGGGTCTCCGTCGTCACGTCCATGATCGACACGATGAACCCGTCGTCGGGCAAGGAACGGACGCGAATGTCGAGGCTCATCCCGTCGCGCCGCTTGAATCGCTCTTGCACCGTCTCGCCGCGACGCGCGGCCTTGAACCAGCCGGCAAACCCGGATCGGCGACCTTTGCGGTCGAGAATCTCGTGACGCTCGACATGTTCGACGATGCGCTGAAAGCGGCTTCCCTTCTTCAGAAGTGAAAGAGGCACGCCCAGAAGCTCGCCGAAACGCTCGTTGCGAACGAGCAACTCGCCGCCCGACGAAAACGTGCAGATGCCGAGCGACATGTGATCGAAAGCGGCTTGCAGGAAATGGGCCTGCTGGTCGATCAGGCGATTCTTCTCGCGCCGGTTTTCCCGCACGATGTCAGTAATCTCGGTTTGCAGGACCGTGATATTGTCGGAGCTCGTCTGCCGATAGGAAATCTGAAACCAGCGGTCGTTCCTGAGCGCCACCACGAAGGACGAAAAACGCTGGCCGGATCTTTGCTCTTTCACCACCGGCTGAGGCCGGCCGATCTCCCCCTTTTCGTCCCGGTTCAGATACTTGCTCGCATCGACAGCCGCGAGATAGTCGTCGAAACCGAGGCCCGGCTTGATCAGCGGCTCGACATCGGGAAGCAAGTGCCGGAACTGCGCATTGCAAACCTGCAACCGCTCTTCGGAGAAGAGGGCGAAGCCGTCTTCCATGGCGACCATGGCATCGGCAAGATTTCTCTGGATGCGCTCCTGCGTCTGGTAGGCGATTTCAAGCTCGCTCGACGCCCTGCCGAGCGTGTCGAGGGCCTTTTCAAGATCCTTGGTCTTTTCCCAGACCTTCGCCTGCAGTGCGATGGCCGATTCGAAAAGCGAATAGGCGGAGCCCCCGACTTCATGACTGCGCTCAGCCCGGTTGATCAGGGCCTCGATGATCTTGGCCTGCTTGGCGATCTGGATCTCGTAGGGTTCGTCCGGATTGATCACAGCGGCACGCCTCCCTTCGGCCGGAAAAATGCGACGCCCACGAAGGTCTGGTTCACATGCACGCCGAAATGCTGTTCACCATAGGTGCTGAAACCGACGACCCGTCGCTGCCGGAAATGCTCGGACGCCTCGCCACCCAGGCCCTTGCGCTCGATCTCGAGCTTGCGAAGATAGCAGTCGAAACCCAGGATGAAGTCGGGCGCTTCACCTTCCTCGTTGCTGACAGCGAGCCCTGTATCGAGGGTGCGGATGATTTCCTTGCCGCGACCGAGCGTCAGCAGCAGGCCGTCGTCGATCGCCGAAAGGAAGGTGAGCCCATATTCGCCGTGAATCTGCTGGATCGCCCGCACGTGATAGAGATTGCGATTGCGCACCAGCACCGGGTTCTCGGCGAAGATCGTCGGCGACAACTCGGCGACGGGCACCTTGACGAGCCGCGCATATTCCTCGGCCGCCGGCGAGCCGTTGATCTCGAGAACCAGCCGCTCCTCCGGAACCGCGCGGGTGACCACCATGCGTGTTTCCGTGGGCTGGAAATGATCGAAGCCGAGACCGCTGAAGGGCAGATCGGTTTCCAAGAGCAGCAGAAGCGCGGCGTTGCTGTGGAACTCCCCGTTGCGCAGCACCTGCGTGCGCTCGAACCGCAGCCCGTCGCCGGCCGAACCGCCAAACACGGGAATGTCCTTCAGTCCGGCCTCAAGGGCCGCCATCAGGATATCCTCCTGTTTCGACAATCCGTCGGCGAAAATCAGGGCAAGCCTTTTTCGGCCCGGCGTTGCGCGAAACTGCGAGACAAGCCGCTCCGTCTGCGACACCACATCGGCAATCGAGACCGGTGAGATCGGCTCGAACAGGATCGAGGCCACCCGAAAGTGACGCCGCTGAAAGGCGATCGCCAGCAATGCGTCGTCTTCGTACCCTCGCGGCGTGATCTGGCCGGCCGTCGTGCAGCCGAAGACAACAGTATTCGGCAACGACATCCGCAGAGCGTTGGCAAGCTCAACGGGCTGCAGCCTGTTCGGCACAAACAAAAAGATGAAGCTTGGCCTTGCCGTGGCGAGCTGCCGCCTGATCTCGGCAAGGGCGAGGGCCGCGTCGTCGGCGTGCGACACGGCGATCCGCACCGCCTCCGCCGGTTTGCGATCAAGATCGTCGACAGCCGTCATGCGCCGCCATTTCTCCGCTTCCTGGCCTTGTTCCGGCACGCCTCACTGCAGGTTATGGCGGATCGAGACTTCGCGCACCAACATTGCCGCCTGCGTGCGATTATGAACGCCCAGCCGGCGCAGAAGCGCCGTGATATGCGCCTTGACGGTCGCCTCGGCCAGCTTCATCTCGTAGGCGATCAGCTTGTTCGGCATCCCTTCGCAGATCAGGCCCAATATGCGGGTCTGCTGCTGCGACAAATGTGCGATCTTGCGCGAAATCGTTTCCACCGACTCGTCCACAGCCGGGGTGCGTGCCGGCAATGTGTAGCCCGGCGGCACGTAGATCTTGCCGTTCCAAATATCCTGCATCGCCTCCTGAAAATTCTCACGGCCGATATCCTTGGGAATGAATCCCGCAGCACCGGCGGCAATGACCGACTGGACGATGCCTTTGGATGTGATCGCCGAGATTACAATGACCGGTATATCGGGCGTCTTTTCCTTGATCTTGAGAAATCCGCTCAGACCGGATGCATCGGGCAGGTTCAAGTCAAGCATGATCAGATCGGGTGAAAACCGCATCCGCAGTTGGTGCAGGGCTTCGCTCAGCGAGGTCGCGGTTCGAATTCGACGCGTATTGAAGGTGTTTTCCATCGTCGCGGCCAGCGCATCGCAATAGAGCGGATGATCATCGATCACCAGTGCCGACTTAATGGAAAGCGGGTGGACGGACGAAGCGGTCCGCGGCATGGCTCTCCTCCCAAGAATACTTCCCAGGTTAACCGAGCAGCCGACCGGCTCCACGCATTACCGGCAAGTATTTCTACTCCCAATGCCGTCATGCTCTCCTCAGCACGACAGTGGGGGAATTTGTCGCACAGTTTTCCGGACCGGGCAATTCCCGAGTTCAGGACGCCCGCAATGCTGGACCACTGGCATCCGCCGGCAAAGGATTGGGAAGAGGCAGCGCGGGCCGCATCCGGATGATCCATCCTAGGGGAATGCCGGACTAAGGACTCAGATGAGCTTGCCCACGTCTGGGCGCTTGCAGCGCCATTTTTTGACACGAAGAGCCGGATGCTGCTCCGACCACTCGGCGATGTACATGACGGAGCGGAACATGCATTGGGTAAGAGAGCCTGGGCCTTGGAGCGGCAGAGTCTCCTCTCGGCACCGATCGGGTGCGGATGCAAGGCATACGATCAATACAAGCGCTACCAGCTCCATGATATTTTCAAGCCTTCGATTATTTTCCCCTCATCGAATTTACGCATGCGCTAATAAAAACTTCAATGAAGGCGCCCTCACCCGGTATCACCAAAACTGGGCCAATCTGTAGCTGCTCGAGGGTACTTTAGAGCGGGATGCACTCACATGCGTTCGCCGCAGCCCTATCCATTTGTATTTGCTGCATCTGAAGCGGGTGACGCGCCATGCGTCACTGCGGGCGGCCGACGGGCTGACTAACCGACTTGGAACACTCCCACGCCGCAGGCCGTTCATTCCTCATGAAAGGAGGAAGCAATGAACCAGATCATCTATCTCGTGGGATTGGTTGTGATCGTAATCGCTATCTTGTCGTTCTTCGGTTTGGGCTGAACTCGGCCGCAGCGATCTCGCATCTTCCCGGCGGCTATTCGAACCCCGCCTGGCGAAACCATTCCTGTATGCCGGCAAGCACCGCTGCCTTGGCGCCATCGAGGGTTGGCGCATAGTGGAAGCCCGTCTCGCGCGTACCGTTGCATTGGGAAATCCGCCAGGCCCAGTCGCTCATCGTCTGGCGCTTCATCACAAAGGCGACTTCGTGCCGCCCGAGCATAGCGCAATAGGTTTCGTTGCGCAGCGGCAACCACATCAGGCGAATCTCGGTAACCGACACCATCCCAACCCTCCAGCACAACCTTAAGATATAGGACGGCCGCCAAGTGCCTGAAACCCCACCAATTGAGGGGCATTGCATCCCACGGGGGCCGCGCACGCGAAGCGGCGTGTGCAACCCAGGATATGAAAGGCGGACGGCCAATGCCCTGTCCGCCCAAAAATACGGACAAACGGCAATTCCTGAGCTACATTGAGGCTCCGGGGCGCGGTTCCACCCGGGGGAGTTGCACGGAACCGGGGCCTATTTGACAACGTTTTAGAAGTTGATCCTTAGCGCGGGATCGACAGGACGTCAGCAGTCTCTGCCGGCATCGCGCCCGACGTACATGGCGACGCCTCAAATCCCACTTTGGGCATCGCATACCAGGAGGAGAAGCATGCATCAGGTATTGTGGAGCCGTCCTATCGAGCTTGGAATTTCCGGCGGCGGCGTGCGCACGGTAAAGGGACCGTCCGACGCGCTCGCATGCCTTGCGGGCCAGTGGCCCCACCGCGGCCCTTACTATGTGGCTGCGCGCAGCGCCTGCCGTGCCGCCATCGATGGCCGCCGGACGGCCGAGGAAGCCCGCAGGCTCTTCATATCCGCGGCCGAAGAGGCCCATTTGAAAGCGCATTAGAGAGTGATCCGACGGCGGTTCCGCGCCTTGTCGAGCGGCCGACCTCGGGACCGCGGTCGCGCGTTGCGTTCTAGCCATTCACCCTGCTCGTCGATACCGCTTCCAAAAGATAATACTATTTTCAATACCTTTCCCGAGTAGACGTATTGGTAATATTATTGTGTTGCAGCGCAATATTTCATCGGCTCTGCTCCGTCTTACTTGAAAAGTCGGGCGCCTTCTAATATAAGCGACCACGCGAGCTTATTTGCAGATGTGTCAGCGAGATCCTCACGGGTCTCGAGCCCGATTTCGAATTGAGACAGAAATCTCCGTGAAACTGCCCGATTTCTGTCGCGAAGCCTTCATTTATTGCCGCTATATTCTGAGGTGCCTCACAAAAACCAACATCGGAGCGTTTAAGTCCCTTAAAAAAGGGAGACAAAAATAAGAGACGGGAGAGCCATCATGAACGAGAGTAATCTCTATCGAATCGTCGAAGTCAGTATGAAGCGCGAAAGCGGCCGCAAGGACATCGGCATCATGACCGTGCGCCAGGCCCTTGAGCTTCCCGAAGTACCGAGCCTTGAATACAGCCATCCGGATCTCAACTCGCGCTCGGACGGCCGGTTCCTCACGCGCGACCAGCTCGAGGCTTATGCCCGCTGCGCCTGAGCCGCTGCGATTGCGGCTCTCATCATTCCTCTCGCCAGATCATCTTTGCGGTAGCCGTTCCGGCTGCTAACGTCCTTCCCAGATTCGCTACAGCGTCGAGCCTAGCCGGGCCGGCTGCTGTGGCGTTTCAAATTTCCGCATGTGTTTCGCCGGCAAACTGAATGAAACCGTGCGACGGAGCCGGACGACCATGGACACCATTCTGCCACCCCCGCCGCCCGTGCTACTGCCGATCTCCGGCAGCCCCGTGGGCTTTCCTGTGAGGCGGGTCTACTGCGTCGGGCGAAACTATGCGGCCCACGCGATCGAAATGGGGCATGACCCCGACCGCGAACCGCCCTTCTTCTTTCAGAAGAACCCGGACAATCTGTTGCTGCCGGGCGAGGATTTCCCCTACCCGCCTCTTTCCTCCGACGTGCATCACGAAGTCGAGCTGATCGTTGCCTTGCGCAGTGGCGGTGCCGACATTCCGGTCGCGGTAGCGACCGACCACGTCTTCGGCTATGGCGTCGGAATTGATTTCACCCGCCGCGACCTGCAGGCCGAAGCGAAAAAAGCCGGGAAGCCCTGGGCCGCAGCCAAGGCCTTCGAGCACTCCGCGCCGGTTTCGGAAGTCGTGCCAGCCAAGGCAATCGGCCATCCGAAGAACGGGAACGTCTGGCTCAAGGTCAATGGCGAGTTGCGTCAGCACGGCGACCTTGATCAGATGATATGGACAGTACCGGAGATCATCGCGGAGCTCTCCCGCCTTTTCACGCTCGCACCGGGCGATATCATCATGACCGGAACGCCCTCTGGCGTCGGTCCGGTTGCCCGCGGCGATGTCGTGACCTGCGGCGTCGATGGTGTCGCGGCACTCGCAGTCAAAGTCGTCTAAAAGGAGCGGAGCCGAGTTATCGGCCGAAGGCCGGTGTCCAGACGCCGCCCAAAAACGAGCCGGGAGGAAGTTCGCATGCCGCTCTACGCCTTGGGATCTCTGCAACCGCAGACGCCGCCGGAAGGCAGCTATTGGCTCGCGCCGGACGCCAATCTCATCGGTCAGGTGGAAATCGGCGAGGATGTCGGCATTTGGTTCGGCGCGACGTTGCGCGGCGACAATGAACCGATCCGTATCGGCGCACGCACGAACATCCAGGAAGCCGTCATCATCCATGTCGACCCCGGCCTTCCAGTGACCATCGGCGAAGGCTGCACCATCGGCCATCGGGCGATCATTCATGGCTGCACGATCGGCGACAATTCCCTGATCGGCATGGGCGCGACCGTGCTGAACGGCGCGAAAATCGGCAGTAACTGCCTCGTCGGAGCAAACGCGCTCGTCGCGGAAGGCAAGGAATTTCCCGACAATTCGCTGATTGTAGGTGCTCCGGCCAAAGTGGTACGCACGCTCGACGACACCACGATCGAAGGGTTGAAGCGCTCCGCCGAACATTACGTGAGGAACTGGCAGCGCTATGCGGCGCACCTCACGCGAATGGATTGAGCCTGCCGTTCGCCGCATTCACGCTCGGCCTTCCCACTTCGGGAAAGCGCGTCGCATGAATTCGATTGAACGTGAGGCGCTTTAGGCGCAGCTCTTGCAGTGGCCGCGGATCTCAATCGTCGTCTTCTCGGTTTTGAAGTTCTGCGTGCGGACGAGCGACGAGAGGCGCTCCTCGATCGCCTCGTCATGGAACTCCGTCACCTGTCCGCAGCCTTCGCAGATCGTGAAGGCCGTGACGCCGTGGTCGTGCTCGTGCTCATGCGGGCAGGTGCAGGCGACGAAGGCGTTGAGGCTCTCCAACCGGTGTACCAGGCCGTATTCCAAGAGCTTGTCGAGCGCGCGATAGACCTGCAACGGCGCACGAAAACCGTGGTCGCGCAGTTTGTCGAGGATCGTGTAGGCGCTCATCGGGCCGTCCGAATGGGCAAGCGCTCCCATCACCAGCGACTGGTTCTTCGTCAGTTGGGGCGTACCCATCAGCGTTGTCCTCCATGGGAAGAATGTGACGCGTGCTCAGTCCGGCGACCGACCGGCAGGAGACTCAGCACGAAGAGGGCCAATGCCGCAACCACGATAGACGGCCCGGACGGTGTATCCCAGTGGAGCGAGCCGAAAAGACCGCCGGCCACAGCAAGTGCGCCGATCAACGAAGCGAGAACGGCCATGATTTCCGGCGACGTTGCGAAGCGGCGCGCGGTCGCTGCCGGTATGATCAGCAGCGAGGTGATCAGCAGGATGCCGACGATCTTCATGGCGATCGCGATCACCAGCGCCATCAGCAGCATGAAGAAGAGCCTCGCCCTGTCCGGCTTCAAGCCCTCGGCCTCCGCCAACTCGGGATTGACGGTCGAGGCGAGCAGCGGCCGCCACAGATAGATCAGCGCGAAGATCACCAGCATGCCACCGCCCCAGATGATGTCGATATCGGCCTCCGAAACGGCGAGGATGTCGCCGAAGAGAAAGCCGACGAGATCGATCCGGACCCAGGTCATGAAGGCGACGATGACGAGGCCGATCGACAATGCCGAATGCGACAGAATACCGAGCAGCGCATCGGTGGAGAGGGCGCCGCGCCTCTGCAGGAACAGCAGCAGCACCGAAACGACCGAAGCGACGATGAAGACGCTGACCATCAGATTGAGGTCCATCAACAGCGACAGCGCGACGCCGAGTAGCGCCGAATGCGCCATGGTGTCGCCGAAATAGGCCATGCGCCGCCAGATGACGAAGCAACCGAGCGGCCCCGCCACCATAGCAATGCCGATGCCGGCGACGAGCGCGCGAATGAAGAAATCGTCAAACATCGCGCTTCTCCGCCGCCTCAAATCCCTGCAGCCTTGAGTGATGCCCGCAGCCGCAGTCCGGCTCGTGATCGTGCACGTTCTCGGCCTCGTCGTGATGGTGATGACCATCGCCCGGGAAGCAGCTTTCGGTGATGCTGCCGTCGGCATGCAGCACCCGCCCGTCCGGCAGGTGCGTATGGTCGTGGTGGTGGCTGTAGACCGCGAGCGCGCCGGCGGCCCGGCGGCCGAAGAGCTTGAGATATTCCGGGCTCTGGCTGACGGCTTGCGGGGTGCCGCGGCAGCACACATGGCCGTTGAGACACACGACGGTATCGGTTTCCGCCATGACGATATGAAGATCGTGCGAAATCAGGAGGATGCCGCAGCCGGTGCGGTTGCGGATCTGCTTGATCAGTTCGTAAAGCGCGATCTCGCCGGAAAAATCGACGCCCTGCACCGGTTCGTCGAGCACGAGGAGATCGGGCTTGCGGGCGATCGCCCGGGCAAGCAGCGCCCGCTGGAATTCGCCGCCCGACAGATGCTGCACCTCGGCCTTCGCCATGTGCAGCATCCCCGTGGCCGCCAGCGCCTCCTCGATCTCGCGACCTTTCAGCGGGCCGGTCAATGTCATCAGGCGCTCGACCGTCAAAGGCAGCGTCCAGTCGACGGCGAGCTTCTGTGGCACGTAGCCGGCCTTCAGGCCTTGTATCCGCTCGACCTGGCCCTCGTCCGGCTTCACGACTCCGATCGCCGTTTTCGCAGTCGTCGATTTTCCCGAACCGTTCGGCCCGATGAGCGTGACGATTTCGCCGCGATTGATCGAGAAGTCGACGCCGCGCACGAGCCACCGCCCGTTTCGCCGTACTCCGGTATTGGCAAGACGGACGAGAGGGGTCGTTTCTGGCGATCGATAATTCAGCATCAAAAAATCCAAGCTGATGGTTGCCTCTGGCTATCGCACACGTTATAGCATAACGCAATTGATGTAATAACATTACACGGCACTGCCTTGCAATGTCAGATGCATGCAAGCCCGCCGCAGCATTTTGAACCAAGCTCGGAGAACCCGATGAAATCGACGCCCGCCCTGCTTTTCGCATCCACCCTCCTCCTCTCCTCGCCAGCCTGGGCGGAAGCCCCCAACGTGGTGGTGTCGATCAAGCCCATCCATTCTCTCGTCGCGTCCATCATGCAAGGCGTCGGCGAACCCGCGCTCATCGTCGAGGGCGGCGCCTCTCCTCACACCTACAGCATGAAACCGTCGAACGCCGCAGCACTGCAGGCAGCAAACGTGGTCTTCTGGGTCGGGCACGGTTTCGAGGCCTTCCTCGACAAGCCGCTCGACGCGCTCGGCAGCGGCGCCAAGGTGGTGGAACTCGGTAAGGCTCCGGGAATCGAGAAGCTGAAGTTCCGCGAGGGCGGCGCCTTCGAAGCGCATAATGACGAGCACGAGGAAGGACACGGCGCGGGTGCCCATGAGGCCGAGGAAGCAGGGCACGAGAACCACGCCGCCGAAGCCGGCGAACATGGCCACGATCACGCCGAGGGCGAGTTCGACATGCATATGTGGCTCGACCCGATGAACGCCAAGGCAATGGCGGCCGAGATCGAGAAGACGCTCTCGGAAGCGGACCCGGCCAACGCGGCCGCCTACAAGGCCAATCTGGAGAAATTCAACGCGAGGATCGACGCTCTCGACAAGCGCCTTGCCGAGACCGTGGCGCCGGTCAGGGACAAGCCGTTCGTGGTGTTCCACGACGCCTATCAGTACTTTGAACACCGCTACAAAGTGCGCGTCGCCGGCTCGATCACGGTCAGCCCGGAAGTGCTGCCGGGCGCCGAGCGCCTTTCGGAGATCCATGCGAAGATCGAGGAGCTCGGCGCGACGTGCGTCTTCGCCGAACCCCAGTTCGAACCGAAACTGATCAGTGTCGTCATCGAAGGCACGCCGGCGAAATCCGGCACGCTCGATCCGGAAGCCGCGAGCCTCGAGCCAGGGCCGGATCTTTATTTCCAACTGATGGAAAATATCGGCACCTCACTGAAGGAGTGCCTTTCCTCGGCGAGCTAATGCACGTAGCCCAAACTGTGCAGCGGGCTTGGGATCATGACATGCAGGAACAAGATCTAAAGCGCGCATGACGCGCTTTCAAGTCGTCCTCCCAAGACGGCGAAGGCGGGCCTATCCGGGCCCGCCTTTTCTACGTTTCTTCAGTGCTGCCGGGTCAGTGAGCCGCTGCGAGGCCGACGATCACGCCTGTCGCCAGGCTGACCAGCAGGAAATCGTTGTCGATGCGCACCCATTGCTGGCCGCGCGGCGGAGGCCGCAGCCGATAGCGGCGGTAATCGTGGACATAGGCCATGTGACGGCGCTCGGCGGGGCTCAGCCGGTATCCGCGCGCCCAATGCTTCTTCTTGATGATCACGCGCTTCTCGATGGTCTTTTCCACACGCTTATCGACGTGGCGATCGACCTGCCTGTGGCGATAGCGGTCATGTGCCTGTGCCAGTTCAAAAGAGCCGGCCGTCTGAGCGAACGCCATCGGCGTGGCGAGGAACGAGCTGGCGACAAGCGCTATCAGGAGGCGTTTCATGGGGTTTCCTTTCGTTGTACGCCCCTTGAAACTAGGTCTGCCTTCCTGAACGGAATATGAAATATGGCATTACAATTGCGTAACGATTACCGTCGCTTATGATGAATTTCTCATAAACTAATGAATGCGGTCGAAAGTGCGCAGCGGCGTTGCACTTGGGTCTCACCCCTGCGCCGTGGTCGCCTCATAGCCGAACCGGTCGAAGTCCGCGGGCATTGCGTTGCCGGAAGTATCGAAGGCGAACATGCCCGCGAAGGCGCCGGTGAAGGAACCATGTTCGCCGCGCCCGCCCTCGTCCGAGATCACGCCGGCATCGAGCACGGGGCCGATCACCTTCCAATCGTCATCCGCCTTGGTCCGCCAGAAGAACTGGAGATCATTGTCCCTCACCTCCATAGCAAGCCGGGTCGGACCCTCGGGGATCGCGACACCGCTGCCGGCCGGAAACGCCAATCGTCCATGCGGGAAGTCCCCGGGGCAGGAAAGGATCGTAACGACGCGTCCAAGCGTCTCGTGTCGGGTGATTCCGAGGGCATGGAACTTGTGCCGGTTATAATAATGCGTGAGGCCCGCGACCTGCTGGTAGGTCTCGGGAGCGAATTCGACGAGTGTTTCGGCCCGGAAGGAATGGTGCTCCTGTCGCCGCGCCACCAGCGCCTGCTCGAACCAGCTTCCGATGCTCTCGCGACCAAAGAGGCGGAGGTGCCCCTCCCGCCAGGTGAGCGAGAAGATCCGCTCCGGCGCCGGTGTGCGCAGCCACTGGAATTCGAGCGGAAGCTCCGGTTCGTCGAAATCGGATTCGATCACGGCAGGCGGAGGGGCCGCTATCGCGTGCGCCGGCGCGGGAACGCTCACCTCAGGCACGACGCCGCCGCTTCCGAGGTACAGCCAGCCATCCTCCCGCCAGACGCATTTCTGCAACGCCGTCTCGCGCCCCAGCGTGCAGCGACGATAAGGCGGCAGCGGCCGGCCGCAAAGATGCGTGTGGTAAGCCTGCCCGTCCGGTGTTTCCACATACTGGCCGTGCCCCGCGCGCTGCAGCGCCGCCTCCGGGTGATTCTTCGAGGTGATGAGATGGGCGTTCGGATGCATCTCGTAGGGTCCATCGATCGCGCGCGACCGCGCCATGGTCACGGCATGGTCGTAGCCCGTGCCCCCTTCGGCGACGGTGAGATAATACCAGCCGTCGCGCTTGAAGAGATGCGGGCCTTCGACGAGCCCAAGGGAGCTTCCGGCGAAAATGTTCTTGACGGGACCGACGAGCTTGCGCGTCCGCTCGTCCCATTCCTGTAGCAGGATGCCGTCGAAGGCCGGGCTTTTCGGCGAGCCGCCGAAGCTCTCGGGCCGGTGGTTCCACTGCATGTTGAGGAACCACTTGCGGCCGTCATCGTCGTGGAAGAGCGAGGGATCGAAACCTGACGAATTGACATAGACCGGATCGGACCAGGTGGCCTCGACGCCCTCCGCTGTCACGATGTAATTGTGCGCATCCTTGAAGTTGCCGTCGAAGCGCTTGACGTCGGTATAGACCAGCCAGAACAGCCCGTCGCAATAGGAAAGGCATGGCGCCCATATGCCGCAACTGTCGGGGTTGCCGCGCATGTCGAGCTGGCTCGCGCGCTCCAGCGGCCGCCTTATGAGCCGCCAGTTCACGAGATCGCGCGAATGGTGGATCTGCACCCCCGGATACCACTCGAAAGTCGAGGTGGCGATGTAATAGTCATCGCCGACCCGGCAGATCGATGGGTCGGGATTGAAGCCCGGCAGGATCGGATTGCGGATCATCGCGGCCATGTCTTCTGCTCCTCCATTTCGGCGGTGCATCCAGCCCGAAACTCGCCGCCGTTTCAAGACCCGCGGCATAGGTTTTCGCTCAAGAAACAAGACGGCCAGCAGGCTCCGAATCATCCCGCCTCGGCATGAATTGCGCGCTTGCCGAGGACCGCGCGTTGAAGAGCGATGACGGCGGATCCCACCACTTGCGCCTAAGCTTTGGGCATTCTCGACGGGCCAATATGATACTTTCGTATAACGGCTCGTTGCCAAACAGAAAAATGGAAGCGCAGGCTTGAAAGGAGACTTGAAATCGGCACTCTGACTGTGCTTGGCAGAACACCAAAAACAGCCATTGCGGGGAGGTATCCGATGAAACCGTTACTCGGCTTCAGCCGATTGATAGACGCCGTCACCGAGAAAATCGGCAAGGCCGTCTCCTGGCTCATTCTTGTCGCCGTGCTCGTCAGCGCCGGTAATGCCGTCATCAGAAAAGCGTTCAACATCTCGTCGAATGCCTGGCTCGAGGCGCAATGGTATCTCTTTGGCGCCGCCTTCATGTTCGCTGCCGCCTATACGCTGAGCCAGAACGAGCATATCCGCATCGATATCGTCTACGGGATGTTTTCGCGCCGCGTGCAGCATTGGATCGACCTTTTCGGGCACGTCTTCTTCCTGATGCCCTTCGTGCTGCTGATGCTCTATTACCTCGTACCCTACGTGCGGATGTCCTATGTTTCGGGCGAGGTGTCCTCCAGCGCCGGCGGGCTCATCATCTGGCCGGCGAAGGCCATTCTGCTGATCGGCTTCATCCTTCTCGCCCTGCAGGGTGTTTCGGAGATCATCAAGAAGATCGCCATCATGACGGGGAACATGGACGATCCGACCCCCTACGTGCCGACCCACGCGCCGCTCGATGAAACGATTGCTCCGGAGGTACGCCCGTGATCGAATTCGTCGCCGAGAACCTGGCACCGATCATGTTCCTCTCGCTGGTCGTGTTCCTGCTGCTGGGTTATCCCGTTGCCTTCTCGCTGGCCGCCAACGGTCTTCTGTTCTTCATCATCGGCGTCGAGCTTGCGCCGCTTTCCGATTCGATCAATCTCTCCTGGCCGCTGCTGAATGCCCTGCCGGAGCGGTTCTGGGGGGTGATGTCGAACGACACGCTCCTCGCCATCCCCTTCTTCACTTTCATGGGGATCGTGCTCGAACGCTCGGGCATGGCGGAGGACCTCCTCGACACGATTGGCCAGCTCTTCGGCCCGGTCCGCGGCGGCCTCGCCTATGCCGTGATTTTCGTGGGTGCGCTGCTTGCGGCAACCACCGGGGTCGTCGCTGCCTCGGTCATCGCGATGGGCCTCATCTCGCTGCCGATCATGCTGCGCTACGGCTATGACCGGCGCATCGCCTCGGGCGTTATTGCCGCTTCCGGCACGCTGGCCCAGATCATCCCGCCGTCGCTGGTGCTGATCGTGCTCGCCGACCAGCTCGGCCGCTCCGTCGGCGACATGTATGCGGGTGCCCTGATCCCGGGCCTCGTGCTGACGGGACTCTATATGGGCTACATCCTCCTCATGACCTTCCTGAAGCGCGATTCCATGCCGGCACTGCCGCTCGAAGCGCGCACACTCGGGTCGGGCGTGACGTCGCTCATCATCGCACTCGCCGTCGCCGCCGGCATCGCCTACGCAGCCCATGTCTATCTTGCGCCGACGCAGGGCGAGAACGCCGACATCCTCGGGGCAACCGTCGGTACCGCGTTCATCTATGTGGTCGCTCTCATCGACAGGGCCCTAAAGATCAATGCATTGTCGCGCCTGGCACAGCAGGTCATCATTGTCTTGATCCCGCCGCTGGCGCTGATCTTCCTCGTGCTCGGCACAATCTTCCTCGGCATCGCGACGCCGACGGAAGGCGGGGCGATGGGTGCCGTCGGCGCTCTGATAATGGCGGCGGCCAAGGGGCGGCTCAACGTGGAGGTCGTGCGCGCTGCGCTCGCCGCGACCACGCGCCTCTCCGCCTTCGTACTGTTCATTCTGATCGGCGCGCGCGTCTTCTCGCTGACCTTCTACGGCGTCAACGGGCATCTCTGGGTGGAGCACCTGCTGGTCGGATTGCCGGGCGGCGAGATCGGCTTCCTGATCGCCGTCAACGTTCTCGTCTTCCTGCTGGCGTTCTTCCTCGACTTCTTCGAGCTCGCCTTCATCATCGTGCCGCTGCTCGCACCGGCGGCCGATAAGCTCGGGATCGATCTGATCTGGTTCGGCGTGCTGCTCGGCATCAACATGCAGACGAGCTTCATGCACCCACCCTTCGGCTTCGCGCTCTTCTACCTGCGCTCCGTCGCTGCTAGGGTGCCCTACCTCGACAAGGTCACCGGCAAGATGACGCAACCGGTGACGACCGGGCAGATCTATTGGGGCGCCGTACCTTTCGTCGGCATCCAAATCGTGATGGTGGCGCTCACCATCCTCTTCCCGCAGATGGTGATGCACTACAAAGGCAGCGGCGCGGTGGTCGACCCGTCGACAATCAAGATCGAAGTGCCGGGGTTCGGCCAGGGCGGCGGCGGGCTCACCCTGCCCGACAATGGCGGCGGGCTCGGTCTGCCCGGTGGCCTGCAACTCCCCGGCGGCAGTCCGCTCGACGGCGGCCAGCAACAGCCGGGCCAGCAGAACGCTCCGCAGCAGAACAAGCCGCCAGCGACTGACCTTAGCGCGCCGCCCTCGTTCAACTAATGCATGTCGCCCAAAAGTGTGCAGCGGTTTTGGAACAACGACATGCACAAAAACAAGGATCTAAAGCGCGTCGCGTGAGCTCGACCGAACGCGATGCACTTTAGGTGAGTGCGGAGAGTGCGGCCGGCCTCCGGCCGCATGTCGCTCCTCAATCGGCGCGGCGATGGCTGGAGCGGAGAGGTTTTTCACACTATGGCCCCTCCTCCGCCTGCCGTCCTTAACGAGTAAAAAGAAAACCCCGGAGCGGCGCTCCGGGGTTCTTCATTGCAACCGCAGCTCAGACCTTGCCGTTGCGCTGCTGGATCATCATGAAAGTGTCGTAGTTGTATTCCGCGATCTGGGCATTGAGGTAGTATTCGGCGCGGAACGCCTTGATCGAGCCCCAGATCTTCTTGAAGGTCGGGTTCGCAGCTTCCATGTCGGCGTAGACTTCATTCGCCTTGTCGAAGCAGGCCGACAAGATCTCGGGGCTGAACGGGCTGAGCTTCGCGCCGGCCGCCACGAGCCGCTTGATCGCAGACGGGTTGAGATAGTCGTACTTCTGCAGCATGTTGGCGTCGGTCGCCTGGCAGGCGGTGCGAAGCAGCGACTGGTAGGCCTTCGGCAGGCCGTCGAAAGCTGCTTTGTTGAACATGGCATGCACGGTCGGACCGCCTTCCCACCAGCCGGGGTAGTAGTAATAAGGCGCGACCTTGTAGAAGCCGAGCTTCTCGTCGTCATAGGGGCCGACCCACTCGGCGGCGTCGATCGTGCCCTTTTCGAGTGCCGGATAGATGTCGCCGCCGGCAAGCTGTTGCGGCACGAGACCGAGCCTCTCCATGACCTTGCCGGCGAAGCCGCCGACGCGCATCTTCAGGCCCTGCATGTCGGCAACGGTCTTGATCTCCTTGCGGAACCAGCCACCCATCTGCACCCCGGTATTGCCGCCGGGGAAGCCGATCAGACCCTGAGCCGCAAGGAACTCGTTGAACATGTCGATGCCGCCGCCATGGTAGTGCCAGGCATTCATGCCGCGCGCATTGAGCGCGAATGGCACGGCTGAGCCGAGCGCCCAGGTCGGGTCCTTGCCCCAATAGTAATAGGCGACGGTGTGGCAAGCCTCCACCGTGCCCGCGGACGTTGCGTCGGCGGCTTGCAGGCCAGGCACGATTTCGCCGGCCGCGAAGACCTGGATCTGGAAATTGCCGTCGGTCGCCTCGGACACGTATTTCGACAGAACTTCCGCGCCGCCGTAGATCGTGTCGAGCGACTTCGGGAACGATGACGTCAGACGCCAGGTTACCTTCGGATTGCTCTGAGCAATTGCCGGCGCGGCGAGCGTCGATGCGGCAGCCGCACCGAGGCCGCCAATGCTCGCGTGTTTAATGAATGAACGGCGATCCATGGTTCCTCCCTATTTCCCGCCATGACGGTCCAGCGCAGCTTGTCAGCGCTACCGCCCATTGCACCTGTCCCCGCCCGCCGCGGGCGCCGGAAGGTCTCTCTTTTCTCTTGTTCTTGCCGGCCGCGCAAGGTCATGAAGGCGCCTGCGAAGAGGACGGCATCCCTGCACCATACATAATCACCAATGCATGTCCAGCGGCCGTTTTCCGGCATCCTCTTCGACTTTTGTCTGAGTAGCCGGAAGGAGCCCGAACTTGCCCAAAATCGAGGCAAATCAAAGGATTCCGCCGGTTCAGCGCTCGGCGGACTTGGCCCAGAGGTTGATATCGGCCTCGCGCGCATAAAGATCGATTTCGGCCAGTTCCTCGGCCGTGAAGGTGTCGTTCTCCAGCGCCTTGACACAGTCGACGATCTGCTCGGAGCGGCTGGCGCCGATCAGTGCAGAGGTGATACGCCCACCGCGCAGCACCCAGGCAAGCGCCATCTGCGCGAGCGTTTGGCCGCGCCGTTCCGCGACAACATGCAACCTGCGGATGTTATCGACGATCTCCGGGCGGATGAAATCCTTCTTGAGGAAGTGGTTCAACGCGGCCCGGCTGTCCTGAGGAATGCCGCCAAGGTACTTTGCCGTCAGCATGCCCTGCGCAAGCGGCGAGAAGACGATCGATCCAATGCCGAGATCTTCGAGCGTGTCGACGAGACCGTCCTCCTCGATCCAGCGGTTGAGCATGGAATAGCTCGGCTGATGGATGAGGCACGGCGTGCCGAGGTCCTTGAGGATTGCCGCCGCCTCGCGAGTGCGCTGCGAATTGTAAGAGGATATCCCGACATAGAGCGCGCGGCCCGAGCGCACGATGTAGTCGAGAGCGCCGCAGGTCTCCTCGAGCGGCGTGTCCGGATCGAAGCGGTGGGAATAGAAGATATCGACATAGTCGAGCCCCATGCGCTTCAGGCTCTGGTCGCAGGAGGCGATGAGGTATTTGCGGCTGCCCCATTCGCCATAGGGGCCCGGCCACATGTCATAGCCGGCCTTCGACGAGATGATCAGCTCGTCGCGCAGGCCTGCAAAGTCCGTGCGCAGTATCTCGCCGAAGGCGATTTCGGCCGAACCGGGCGGCGGACCATAGTTATTGGCCAGATCGAAATGGGTGATGCCGAGGTCGAAAGCCGTGCGGCACATGGCCACCTTACGCTCATGCGGCGTATCGCCTCCGAAATTGTGCCAGAGCCCGAGCGAGATCGCCGGCAGCTTCAAACCGCTCCTGCCGCAGCGGTTGTATTTCATTTTCTCGTATCGGTTTTCCGCCGGTTGCCAGGCCATGGTCAGATTCCTCGTTTCGGATGGGTGCTTTGAATACCCCTCCCCAACCTCTCCCCACAAGGCCCTTGTGGGGAGAGGTTTTGTCCCTTAACGCAGAAGCGCCTGTGCTTCCTCGATGCCGAAGGCGGCCGGCTGCGTGCACGTGGTGGAGAGCGTTACGAAGCGCCCCTCCTCGCCCGATTTCAATATCGACACCATTACATCGACGCCATGCAGCGCGCGCTCGAGCGAGCAGCGAACGTCGCGCCCCTTGAGGATCGCGTCCGCCATGTCGGCGAGGCCGGCCGTGCGGTAATTGGCGATCGCTCCCATCGGGTGATCCCAATTGTCGACCGCGAAGGGGTGTTCCCACATTTCCAGCGGCTGAATGTTCCTGTCGCGGCCGCTCGCTTCGACCGTGCCGCCGAAGAAGTTGGGATCGGGCACGAAGAGCGATCCCTCGGTGCCGTAGAGCTCCATATTGGCGTGGCGATGGGACCAGACGTCCCAGCTTGCCGAAAGCGTGACGGTCGCGCCGTTCTGGAATTCGAGCAGGGCATGGATATTGGTCGGTGTCTTGACCGGGATCACTTCGCCCTTGCGCGGTTCGCTGGTGATGGTGCGGGTCTCGCTCGCCATGGAGGAAAGCGCCGCGACACGCTTCACCGGGCCGATCAGGTTGATGAGATTGGCGATGTAATAGGGGCCGAGATCGAGCACAGGTCCGCCGCCGGGCAGGAAGAAAAAGTCCGGGTTGGGGTGCCACATTTCCATGCCCGGGCTCATGACATGGCATGTGCCGGAGGTAATGCGGCCGATCTTCCCGGCATCGATATAAGCCCTGGCAAGCTGGTGCGCGCCGCCGAGGAAGGTGTCCGGCGCGCAGCCGACGGTCAGCCCCTTGGCTGTGGCGATCGCCCTCAATTCCTCTCCCTGCTCCAGCGAGAGCACGAGCGGCTTTTCGGAATAGACGTGCTTGCCAGCTTCGAGGATCGCCTTCGAAACGGGGAAATGCGCTTCCGGAATCGTCAGATTAACGACGATGTCCACTTCGGGATTGGCGAGCAGAGCCTCGATGCTCTGGGCCGTGACGTCAAATTCCGCGCCGCGCGCTTCGGCGGCAGCCGGATTGATGTCGGCGCATGCGACGACCCGGATGCCCTTGAAGAGCGGTGCAAGCTTGAAATAGGTGGTAGAGATATTGCCGCATCCGATGATGCCGACGCCAAGTTCTTTTGCCATGGAAGTATCCGTCACTCAGTAGGATTGGATGGAAGCCAGCGAGCGCTTGGCGAAACGCCGGAAATCGCTCGGATTGTCATGCTCGGCAATGAAATATTTCGCCGAAGTCGAGGCAAGCGCGCCGATAAGTCGCTTCCAGTCGAGCGTCCCTTCACCCACGTCCGCCCAGCCGTCCTCGTCCGTCTTTTCGCCCTTGGGCGCGATGTCCTTGACGTGGACGGCGGTGATGCGGTCCGCATATTTCGAGATCCAGGCAAAGGGATCGGCGCCGCCGCGGACGATCCAGGCGATATCGGCCTCCCAGGAAAGATCCGGGCCGCCGGCGAAGATATGATCGAGCGGCACCGAGCCGTCGGCGAGCGCATGGAACTCGAAGTCATGATTGTGCCAGCCGAAGTCGAGCCCGGCGTCGCGGAACGGCTTGCCCGCCGCCTGCAACCGCGCGCCGAAGGCCCGCCAGCCGGCCGCATCGTTCGGGCGCTCGTCGGGCATCAGGTAAGGGCAGTAGATCGCGCGAATTCCGAGCGCGTTGGCGATCTGCAGCACACGCACCGGATCCTTTTCCAGCATGTCGAGGCCAAAATGGGCGGTCGGCATGGAGAGGCCGTTGCGATCGAGGCCCGCCTTGAACTCGGCGATCTCCGTATCCGTAAGCGCCGCATAGAGGGCGCCATATCCCTCGACCTGCGTGTAACCCGCAGAACCGAGGGCGGAGAGGACTTCGGCGAGCGGCGGGAAATTGCGGGCGCTGTAAAGTTGGAAGCTGACGTCTTTCATCGAAATTCTCCTCGTGGAATTCGTGGGAACAGACTGGTGAGGCGGAAGCGATGGGGCCTCGTATCGTGATTTACTGGATGGGATCGGCCAGTGGGGAACCGCGCACTCGAACGGCAGGGTGTGTCATATCGCTCATCCCCTCCCTTGAGAGGATTCGAGATCGTAGGCGCTGAAGCGCGGCATCGCGTCGCCTTCGAGAGGCACCTTCGGCGTGAAGCGGATGGTCTTCGTTTCGCCGGCGGTCAAATCGAAGGCGTTGTCGGAATAACGGCCCTCGACATCCGCTTCGACCATCACATGCAGTGCGAGGGCGGTTGCGGCCACGGCAACGTCGAAGCCCCCGTCCGGCCGCGGCGCCGCCTCGACCGTGAGGCCGGAGGGCAGGAGATCAAGGGCCTTGTATGTGCCATGGACATAATGCCCCTCGCCGCGCATGCCGTTCGATGCCTCGAAAGACCAGAAAAGCAGCGCGCCCGCCGGTATGTCCGTAGCAGCGATCGTGACGAGTGTGGCAGCACGATCGGGAGAGCACGACCCCGCCGCAGCGATCAGCGGCTGCCGCTCGCCGTCGAGCGAGACGAGGAAAGTCTGCAGTTCTACCATCACCGGCTCAGCCGTGTCGTTCACCATCGAGAAGGCAATCTCCCGTCCGTCCGCGGACGGAATGGCCGCGACGGCGACCGGCTGGAAGAAGCGGCGGGCCATGTAGTGCATGGCCTTCCAGTGGCCGCCATAGTCGAGGCTGGACCAGGAGGCGACCGGCCAGGTGTCGTTGAGCTGCCAATAAAGCGTGCCCATGCAATGGGGTTTCAGCGACCGCCAATGGTCGACGGCGGTGCGGATCGCGAGGCCCTGCTGGACCTGGCTCAGATAGACGAAGCTCGGGAAGTCCTTCGGAAAGCGGAAGTAGCGGAACATCGTCCCGGCGATCCGCTCGTTGCCGCCGGCATTCTTCTGGTGCGCCTCCATCACCGGCGACGCGATGTTCAAGTCGCGCGCTTCGGCGAACTGGCGGATCACCGGCATCGAGGTATAGGACTGGAAACCGAATTCCGAGCAGAAGCGCGGCCGTACGGTGCGGTAATTGTCGAAGGACTTGTTCTCGTGCCAGACGGACCAATAGTGCATGTCGCCGGCGCCGTCGACATGCCAGGCATCGCCGAAGTTGAGATAGCCGACCGAGGGGCTGGACGGCCACCAGATCGCTTCCGGGCAGGCCGCCTTCATCGCCGCCTCCACCGTTCGGTTCAAGCGATCATAGGAGACGAGATAGCGGTCGCGGTCCTTGCGGCTTTCGTCGAACCAGTTGAGCGCACCGACAAGTTCGTTGTCGCCGCACCAGAGCGCGATCGAGGGATGAGAGGAGAGCCGCTTGACCTGGTAAACTACCTCGGCGGAGACATTCTCGAGGAAGTCCGGCGTCGAGGGATAGAGATTGCAGGCGAGCATGAAGTCCTGCCAGACGAGCAGGCCGAGCCGGTCGCAGAGATCATAGAACCAGTCCGGCTCGTAGAAGCCGCCGCCCCAGACTCGGATCATGTTCATATTGGCATCGACCGCCGAGCGAAGCAGATCCTCGACCGCCTCCGTCGTGACGCGTGACATCAGGGCGTCCGCGGGTATCCAGTTCGCTCCGCGGCAGAAGATGTCGCGCCCGTTGACCCGGAAAGCGAAGCGGCTGCCCGCCTCGTCCTTGTCGGTGAGAAGTTCGATCGTGCGGAAGCCGATCTGCCGCGTCACGCTGTCTTCGAGCGTTTCTACCTTGAGGATCGAAAGAGCCTGCGCGCCGCTGCCCGCCGGCCACCAGCGCCTGGGTTGCTCGACGGTGAAGACGTGGGTGATGCGCGTTTCGCCGACGCCGACTGCGCAATCCAGCCGCTCCCGCTGGCCGTCGAGATCGAAATGGATGGGCACGATGCCCGGTTCGCGGGCAAAGAGCGTGACGGTGACCTGAAGGTCGACCGAACCATCCGCCAGCCAGAGCTGACGCGTGGTGACATGCTCGATGCGCGCCGTCTCCAATCGGCAGAGCGCGAGCGAGCCGTAGACGCCGAGCGGCGCTATGGCGATGTTCCAGTCCCAGCCGAAGTGGCATTGCGGCTTGCGCAGCATGTTGCCATTGGAGATCGGCGAATTGCCCTCGTGGTAAGGCACGTAAAAGGGTTGCGCCGCCTGCCGCCGAGCCCCTTCGGCGATCGCCGAATGAAGCACGATGCGGATGCGGTTCTCCCCTGCGACAAGTGCCTCCGATACATCCGGACGATGACGGCGGAAGCAATTGTCGGCCTTAAGCACCAGCCGGTCGTTGACGAGCGCGGAAGCGATCGTATCGATGCTCTCGAAATCGAGATACCAATGCCCTTCCAGATCGCCTCGATCGATGGCGACGGTGCGCTCGAGCACCCACTCCTTATGCGCCACCCATTGGACGTCCGCCTCGTTCCTCCCGTGATAGGGATCGGCAATGATGCCGGCACGCTGAAGCGCGCTGTGCACATCGCCCGGCAGCGCGATGGTCGAGGCGTGGCTATTGTCGGCCGAGGCGAGCAGCCAGTCGCCGGAAAGGTCGATGCGGATGGCGTCGCTGTTCAAGGTTTCGGCAGGCATTTCCATAGTCCGATCACACCCCGGCGTTCCCGGCCGGCACCATTTCATCGATGCAAACCGCAGCGTCGCCCCGGCTCGCGCTCCGCAATCGTCAAAGACGCTTTTCGCTGTCGGCGTCGAAGATCGAAGCGACACCCATGTCGAAGGAGAGGCGCACGGTGCTTCCCGGCGGATAGCGGCGCTGGCCGGCGAGCCGCACCGACATCGATTGGCCGGCGAGCGTCAGCCAGAGCAAGTTATCGGCGCCCATCGGCTCTTCGATGTCCACCATCGCCTGGTGGGCGTCACCTGCCCCGGGCTCGTCGACCTTCACGTGCTCCGGCCGCACGCCGAGCACCACCTTCTGTCCCGGCTGGAGCTTTGTGCGCGCGGGGTAGGCGCTGACGTCGAAGGCGACGCCATCGACGCGGACGAAGTTGCGCCCTTCCCTCGCCTCCACCTCGCCGCGGAAGAAGTTCATCGATGGCGAGCCGATGAAGCCGGCGACGAAAAGGTTCTCCGGCGCGTTGTAGATCGTCATCGGATCGGCAAGCTGCTGGATGACGCCGCTCTTCATCACCGCGATGCGATCGGCGAGCGTCAGCGCCTCGATCTGGTCGTGGGTGACGTAGATCATCGTGTTCTTCAGCGATTGGTGCAGCCGCTTGATCTCGACGCGCAGTTCCGAGCGCAGCTTGGCATCGAGGTTCGACAGCGGCTCGTCGAACAGGAAAACGTCGACGTCGCGCACCAGCGCGCGGCCGATCGCCACGCGCTGGCGCTGCCCGCCGGAGAGCTCCGAAGGCTTGCGCTTGAGCAAAGGTTGAATCTGCAGGATTTCCGCCGCGCGCTTGACCCGCTTGTCGATTTCGGCCTGCGGCACCTTGGCGACCTGCAAGCCGAAGGAGAGATTCCTCTCGACCGTCATCTGCGGATAGAGCGCGTAGGACTGAAACACCATGCCGATGCCGCGGTCCTTCGGCTCCTCCCAGGTGACATTGCGATCGTGAATGAAGATCTGCCCGTCGGAAACGTCCAGCAGGCCGGCGATACAATTGAGCAGCGTGGATTTGCCACATCCCGACGATCCGAGAAGCACCAGGAACTCGCCGTGATCGATATCGAGGTTGAGCTTGTCGAGCACAGTGACGGCGCCGAAATTCAGCGACAGATCCCTGACAGATACACTGGTCATCCTTGCTTATCCTTTCACTGCGCCGGCCGCGATGCCGCGCACGAACAGCCGGCCCGAGACGAAGTAGACCGTCAGCGGCACAAGCCCGGTGAGGATCGTCGCCGCCATGTTGACGTTATATTCCTTCACGCCCTGGACCGAATTGACGATGTTGTTGAGCTGAACGGTCATCGGGTAGTATTCCGGCCGGGTGAAGACCACGCCGAACAGGAAGTCGTTCCAGATGCCGGTGACCTGCAGGATCATAGCGACCACGAAGATCGGCAGCGACATCGGCAGCATGATCCTGAAATAGATCGTCCAGAACCCGGCACCGTCGACGCGGGCCGCCTTGAACAACTCCTCCGGCAGCCCCGCGAAATAGTTGCGGAAAAGCAGAGTCAGGATCGGCATGCCGAAGATCGTGTGCACGATGACAAGGCCGGTCAGAGTGCCGTAGACGCCCATTTCCCTGAGCACGATCACGATCGGGTAGATCATCACCTGATAAGGAATGAAGGCACCGACGATCAGGATGGTGAAGAAGAGGTCCGCCCCCTTGAAGCGCCAGTTGGCGAGCGCATAGCCGTTCACCGAAGCGACTGCGATCGAGATAATCACCGACGGCACGGTGATGCGTACCGAATTCCAGAAGCCGCGCGACAGCCCGTCGCAATTGAGCCCGGTGCAGGCCTCGGCCCAGGCTTTCACCCAGGGCTCGAAGGTGATTTCGAGCGGCGGCGCGAAGATATTGCCGACGCGAATCTCCGGCATGCCCTTGAGCGACGTGACGATCATCACGTAGAGCGGCAGCAGGTAATAGAGGGAGACGACGATCAGCGTGCCATAGACGATGATGTTGCGGCGCGAGAGCCTCCTGCGGGGCTTGGCTCCCCGCGGCCCGGCCTTGAGCCTATCGGAAGCCGCATCGTAGGCCGTAACCATGCCGTTGCTTGCAATGTCATCCACGCTTGCGACCTCCTCCGAATTCCAGATATGCCCACGGCACGATGATTATGGCGACGGTCACGAGCATCATGGTGGAGGCGGCGAAGCCCTGACCCAGGTTCTGGGCGAGGAACATGTAGTCGTAGACGTATTTGGCCGGCACTTCCGATGCGATTCCCGGCCCACCGCTCGTCTGCGCAACGACGAGGTCGTAAACCTTGACGATGCCGCTCGCGATGATCACCAGCGTCGTAATGAAGACGCCGCGCATCATCGGAATGATGATCAGCATATAGGTCTTCCACATCGGGATGCCGTCGACTCGCGCGGCTTTCCAGATATCCTCGTCTATGCCGCGCAGACCAGCGAGCATCAGGCACATGACGAGGCCGGTGCCCTGCCAGAGCGCGGCAATCAGAATGCCGTAGATGACAATGTCCGAATTGTAGAGTGGATCGAAGGCGAAGCTCGTCCAACCGAGAGACCGCACGATCGACTGGATGCCGTACTGCGGATTGAGCAGCCATTGCCAGACCAGCCCCGTGACGATGAAGGACAGGGCGAACGGGTAGAGCATGATCGTGCGGAACGTGTTCTCGAAACGGATCTTCTGATCCATCAGCGCAGCGAGCACGAAGCCGATCACGAGGCTGAAGACCAGCGAGAAGAAACCGTATACCGCCAGGTTCTGGATCGAGATCAGCCACCGCGGTGCCGCCCAGAGCCGCTCATATTGATCGAGACCGACGAAGGCGAGCCGGGGCAAAAGCTTGGAATTGGTAAAGGAATAGACGACCGTCCAAGCCGTGCCGCCGACGAAGATGACCACGGCTGTCAGTATCATCGGAATAGAGGCGATCTTCGCATTCAGGTTTCGCAGCCACTGGTTCGGGCGAACCGAGCCGCGTGTTTGACCTGTCATGTTTCCTCCTCCAACTGCAAAGATTATCGAATGACGGGAGGTGCCAAGGCGAACATCGCCGCTGATGGTCGTCCGCCCCATCACACTGATCGCTGCCCCTTCGAACCGGAGCCCGTGCCGATGAGAGAGCGGCACGGGCGCGGCGCGACTTCCTCACGCCGACCGATGCGGGAGGCGGCCCCGCAAAAACGCGGAGCCTTCAACAGTAATCAGTCCGCCGCCGCGATAATTTCGGCAAAGCGCTTCTGCGCGTCTTCCGGCGTCATGGAGGGGTTTGCGAAGAACTCAGAGAAGAGGTCTTCCTTCTGCTTCTGGCTGTCCGGCGACAGAAGCTGATCGGTTCCCTGGATCACATTGCCTTTGGCAAGGATTTCGAGCCCCTTCTTCATGCAGTCGTTGGCCGTAGCGAGATCCACATCACCGCGCACCGGCAGCGAGCCTTTCTTCAGGTTGAAGGCGACCTGCGTCTCCGGCTTCAACAGAGTCGACGCCAGCGCTTCCTGCGCCTTAGACTTCTCCTCGTCCTCGAGCAGCGGGAAGTAGAACGCATCGCCACCGGTCGAGATCACCTCGTTCACGCCGAGGCCCGGGAGGCAGGTATAATCCGTGCCAGCCTTCTGGCCTGCGAGCTGGAACTCGCCCTGGGCCCAGTCGCCCATGATCTGGCCGGCGGCCTTGCCGGTGATGACCAGGTTCGTCGCCTGGTTCCAATCCTGGACATTACTACCCTTCGACATCTTGCGCGCGTCGTCGGCAGCCTTGAATACTTTCGCGATTTCCGGTCCGGCGGCGACTTCCTCGTCCTTCTTGGCAAAGACCTGCTCGAACACGTCCTTCCCGGCGATCGCGACTATCAGGACATCGAATGCCCCGGCTGCCTGCCATGGCTGACCGCCTAGGGCCAGAGGTATGATTCCGGCCTTTTCAAGCGCCGGGGCCGCCGCAACGAATTCATCCCAGTTCTTCGGAACCGGGACGCCGGCTTTCTCGAAGGCAGCGTTCGAAAGCCACAGCCATTGCCAGGAATGAATGTTGACCGGCGCACAATAGATCTTGCCTTCGATGGTGCACGATTCGAGCAGGCTTGCGGGCTTGACGATCTCCTTCCAGTTCTCGCGCGTGGCAAGATCGGTCAGATCGCGCATCAGCCCCGCCTCCACCAGCTCCTGTGCCTGACGGCCATGGTTGAACTGGGTGGCTCCCATCGGGTCGCCGCCGGTGATGCGGCTGATCATGATCGGACGCGCCGTCCCGCCGGAGCCGGCGATCGCGCCGTCGACCCATTTGTTGCCGGTCGCGTCGAATGCCTTGGCAAGCTCGGCGACCGCCGCGGCCTCACCACCCGAGGTCCACCAATGCGTGACCTCCAGATCGGTGGCGTTGGCTGCACCGAGCGGCAAGGCGACGGTTGCTGCCAGAGCGCCGGCCAGAGAACGTAATTTCATGAGTCTCCTCCCTCACTGTAACGTTACCGTAAAAACTTAGTTCAATCGATTTCGAGACGCAACACCTGCAACGACCAATTCAGAACAAATATTTATTTGCGTCTTTTGCGTGTATCCGGCGTCGGCCGGGAGTGCCCTAGCCGGGCATCCGAAAGCACCGGAAAACCTGCAATACTTAGGATATAAGCGCTTGTATCTTCAGGTCTTTTTTCACTCAGTGGTGGAAGTACAACGAGTTGCGCTTCGCCGGCGCAGTGCCGGAATTTTGCAAATGCGAGATTCAACCCTACGGTTATGCGCGTTGCGCTGCAGCAACAAAAAAGCTCGACATCGCTACTGTATCGTTACAGATTTCACCCATATGGCGTCACCTCCACAAACCCCTGCGGTAACTTGGAGTGTGGATCTGTGGAGATGGCGTCGCGGAATGGTAGGGGGCGGGGTTGCGTGTCGAAAGCGCTGCCCCTAGAGAACCCCTTGAGGAAGCGGGCTTAAGTGACGGGCATGGAAGGCAGAACGAAGAACAAAGCGGCGCCGGCGGAAGGCGGCAGGCCGACGCTGAAGACGATCGCCTTCATGACCGGGCTCGGCATCACCACCGTCTCCCGCGCGTTGAAGGACGCTCCTGATATTGGCGCAGAGACGAAGGAGCGCGTGCGTCTGGTGGCAAAACAGATCGGCTATCAGCCGAACCGGGCGGGCGTGCGCTTGCGGACGGGCAAGACCAACGTCATCAGCCTCGTGCTGACGCTGGAGGAAGAGATCATGGGCATCACCAGCCCCATGGTCATCGGGATCACCGAGATCCTCGCCGGCACTCAATATCACCTGGTCGTAACGCCATACAGCTCGGCCAAGGATCCGCTCGGTCCCATCCGCTACATCCTGGACACGGGCGCGGCCGACGGCGTGATCATCTCGCGCACCGAGCCGCACGACCCGCGCGTGACGCTGCTCACAGAACGCCGCCTGCCCTTCGCCACCCACGGGCGCACCGAGATGGGCATAGTTCACCCTTTTCACGACTTCGACAACGAGCGCTTCGCCTACGAGGCGGTGCGCAGGCTCGTCGAACGCGGCCGGCGGCGCCTGGTGCTGCTGGAACCGCCGCCCAATCTCACCTTCCATTCGCATATGCGCACCGGTTTCGAGCGAGGCTTGCGAGACTTTGGCGCGGAATCCGTCAGTTTCCATCAGGTCAACATTGACCACAGCCTCGTCGCCATCCGCGATGAGTTCGAGAAGCTGATGCAATCCTCCGACGCTCCGGATGGCATCGTCTCCGGCAGCGGCTCGGGCGCGATCGCACTGATAGCCGGGGTGGAGGCGGCCGGCAAGAAGGTCGGCGAGCACGCCGACATGGTCTCCAAGGTGCCGAGCGACTTCCTGCGCTGGCTACGCCCGGAGGTGATGACCATGTACGAGGACATCCGCGTTGCCGGCCGCGAGCTCGCCAAAGCGGTGATCGGCCACATCGAAGGCCGCCAGCCCGAAACGCTGCAGAGCCTCAGCCAGCCGGAATTCCAGCCGCCGATGGCGAGGTCGGTCAGGTAACCGGACGAGGGCAGCCGCCCTCCTCAAATGCCGACAGCCGGCCAGTACTTGTCGTCGGTGAAATCGTGCGGAATGGGATTGAGCTGCCCTAGCTTCTCGGCAACCAAGTCGATCTGCATCTTCAGATAACGGATTGAATTGGGGATCGGCGCGCCGGTGGCAAGGCTGCGTACTCGCCATTGGTCGTAGCCGGACGCCCTTATGCGCCGCTCCGCCTCGTCGCGGATGCTTGCTGGCCCGGTAACGGGCGAGGTTTCGATCGCTTTGCCCCCTTCGATCACCCTGAATTTCATGCTGCCTTCCCAATTGCTCCCAGGTTGAGATGACGTGAGCTTGTCGTGAAAGGGCGACCTGCGCCACCCTTCCTTTGGTACAAACGAACTAAACTGATCCTACGCGGTCAGCCCACGACCCCAGGGGCCGTGGTGGCTATCGGCGCCGTCGATGCGGTCGAAGCCGTGGGCGCCGAAGAAGTCGCGCTGGGCCTGGATGACGTTTGCCGTGCCGCTGCCGCGGCGGTAGCTGTCGAAATAGCCGAGCGCCGAGGCGAGCGCCGGCACCGGCAGGCCGCCGAGCACGGCCGCCGACACGACGCGGCGGAGTGCTGCGTCTGTCTCCTTGACCATCGCCGCGAAGGCCGGCGTCACGATCAGGTTTGCCGCATCCGGCGCCTTGGTGAAGGCGGTAGTGATTTCATCGAGGAACTGCGAGCGGATGATGCAGCCGGCGCGCCAGATCTTGGCGATCGTCGGCATCGGCAGGTTCCAGTTGAACTCCTTCGATGCCGCCGACATCACGGCGAAACCTTGCGCGTAGGCGCCGATCTTGGCGGCGAGCAGCGCGTTTTCGAGATCCCTGATGAAGGCGCCCCTGTCGGCCACATAGAATTCACCGGCCGGCGGCAGTCCGAGAGTCTTCTCCGCCGCCTCGCGCTCCTCCTTCATCGAGGAGATGCTGCGCGCGGCAACGGCGGCTTCGATGGCGGTCGCCGGCACACCCATGTTCTGCGCCTCGATCACCGACCATTTGCCGGTGCCTTTCTGGCCCGCCTTGTCTAGGATCATGTCGACGATCGGCTTGCCGGTCAGCGGATCGGCGGCCTTCAGGACCTTCTCGGTGATCTCGATCAGGTAGGAGTTGAGCCGGCCCCTGTTCCAGGCGCCGAAGACCTCGCCGATCTCTTCCGCCGTCATCTTCAGGCCGTCGCGCAGGATGCCGTAGATCTCGGCGATCATCTGCATGTCGGCATATTCGATGCCGTTGTGGATCGTCTTGACGAAGTGGCCCGCGCCGTTCTCGCCGAGCCAGGCGACGCAAGGATCACTCTCATATTTCGCAGCGATCGAGGTCAGCACCTTCTCGACTCGGGCGTAAGACTCCTCGGTGCCGCCGACCATGATCGACGGCCCGTGGCGAGCGCCCTCCTCGCCACCGGACACACCCATGCCGATGAAGGTGAGGCCGCTATCTCTCAGCGCGTCGAAGCGGCGCATCGTGTCGCGGAAATTGGCGTTGCCGGCATCGATCATGATGTCGCCCTTGGCGAGCTGAGGCTTCAGCGCTTCCATCTGCTGATCGACCGGATCGCCGGCCTTGATCATGATGATGATCGGGCGCGGCGGGCGGATCGCGGCGACGAAATCCTCGATCGTCTCGCACGGAACGATCTGCTCCTTGAGCGCTCCGGCCTCCGCATAAAACTTCCGCGTTGCATCGACCGTTCGATTGAAAACGGCAATCTTGTTGCCCTTCTCAGCGATGTTGAGCGCGAGGTTCGACCCCATGACGCCGAGGCCGATTAGGCCGATTTCCGCCTGTGACACGTGATTGCCTCCATTGGACAGGAGGGGCGGACACGGGGTCGCGATGGAGCGTTTCGTGCCGGCCCCTCGAATTGATCTGCGCATGTCTGTCAGCCTCGAAGGAAGAGGCCAGTCGGGACAAGCGGCGCGGAGGCTGTTTTGGCACTCAAATCGATTTACGACAAGCCACTCCTGGCAAATTCAATCCTTTTCCGGCTTGTCGCTGCCGTCATCGAGCACACGCCACGATGCGCCTTCCAAGTCCTCGCACTGGCCGCTCTTCAGCGCCCAGAGGAAGGTCGCAAGCCCGAGGCCGCCGAGAAGCAGTGTAATCGGAATAAGATAGACGAGCGTATTTCATCGCGCGCCTGCATGGGAAAGACGCGGGTCGCTGGCGCTGGGCCCGCGGTCCCCCTCGAGGCGCGAGGTCTATGCCTTCATGGCGGATCATGAGAAGATCCCTCTTTGGGCATCCGGCCTCTCGTCGGGTCTCGTCCGCGATGGCGACGAGTGGATCGCGCCGGGCCGCTCGGCAATGCTCGCGTCCGCTTCGCTCCCGACAATGAGTTCGGGGCCAATGGCGACGGCGCGGAGGTGATGTTCACGCTACTCAAGCAGCCAAGCATGAGCGACGAACAATTCGCCGCCGATGCCGCCTGGGTGGAAAGGATCTTGCCGCCCTTAAATCGATCTTGGAATCCGCAAACGACACATCAAACGACGGGAAAGACCATGGCAAACAAAGGTAACGACCGCCGCATCGACTATATCGAATTCAACGTGACGGACATCGCCGCGAGCAAAGCCTTCTACGGCAACGCCTTCGGCTGGACCTTCACCGATTACGGCCCGGAATATTGCGAATTCGCCGACGGCCGGTTGACCGGCGGCTTCACAACGTTCGGGCCGGTCCGCAGCGGCGGACCGCTCGTCATCATCTATGCCGATGACCTGGAGGGCGCCCAAGCCCGTGTCGAGGCGGCCGGCGGCAAGATCCTCAAGCCGGTCTTCACCTTCCCCGGCGGCCGGCGCTTCCACTTTGCCGATCCGGACGGCTACGAGCTGGCGGTCTGGTCCTCAGAGTAGACGCGTGCCGTCTTTGAACCGCGCGCGATCCTCACATCATGAATCGAACGACGCCCTATTCGCCGAAGCGGATGAATAGTGCGCCGACAAGACCGAAGACGACGATGCACTGAAGAATGTACATTGGCCACTCCTGTGACATCTCGTATCCTCCTGTCGAGCATCACCCGTTGCCACAAATTCGCGCTTCGAAAGCACGTGCAGTTGCCGCGCGCGTGAGTCTAACATTTCCGGCGGAGTTCCGCACAGAAAAGCCGTGCGCCCGGTGTCGGGCGCACGGCTTGAGCGGTTGAGGAAAAGTTTGAGCGGTTTTCTATCACCGCTCCGTTCGTCGGGATCGCTCGTCTCAAACCTTTATTCGCCGCGCCTTGGTGCCGGCGACGATCAGGCCGCGATAGCCCTGCGTCTGTCGGCATTTTCCTGGATGACGAGGATCGCGCCGATGAGCTTGCCGGTGCTCGATCTGCACGGCGTCATGCGACAGCGTACCACCGCGGTGCGGGAGTCGACTGTCTTGGCGAAAGTGTAATCGACCACTTCACCAGCAAAACAGCGGTCGAGATAGGCTTTCACCCGTTGCTCGAAACGCTGGAGGCCGATGAATTCGACGATGTGCCGCCCTATGAGATCCATCGGCCGGCTGTCGAGATGACTCGCATTTACCGGATTCGTGTAGAGATAACGGTAGTCCGGTGTGATGACCGCGATCCTGTCGGGAAAGCAGTCGAGGATCGCCTCGTTGAGCAGGCCTTCGTCGGCGCGCCCTTTGCTCGGGAATTTTGGCGCGCGTTCTAGGTCCAGCCCGGCGAGATCCGTCGAACGGGTCGCGGCGAAATAGCGATCGATCAACGACTGAAGCAATTGCGAATGACGCAGGACGCAGGCGACGTCGTCGGCCTCCATACGCAAGATGTCGATGAGAAACTGAAACTGGAGCCGGGCATCTTCGACACTCGCGGCCCTTTCGTCGTAAACGGCCTTCAGTATCGGCTCGAGTTCACGATCGAGAATACCGATCAGATGTTCGTCCGCCACCCTCACTGCGTATTGCAACTGTGAATACTTGAACCAGAACAACTCAATCAGTTCGTTCAATTCGAAAAGCCTCATTCCCCGCGGCTAGGCCGCGCCCATGCATTTCAAGACAAACAATGTGCCGTAGCAACAATCCCCTTTTTGATGAAATCTCCCTTTAAAACACGCTCAAAACCGCATCGCGCCCCTCACCCAAAGCGCTTGCAGCCGTCCCTCCGAGCACAACGATGAGTTTACACCCATTAGAGCACCGTTCAACAGAAGAAAGCCGGCGCGACCGACTTCAAACGTTTACGGAAGCCACGACATCGGGCGGCAGCGGCGGAAGGGCTTGAAAAACTCAGCGGATCCGCGCCGCCAAAGCGTCGTGCGAATGCTCGGACCACCGAAACGCGCCTTCGAGTCGGGAGGAACGCAAAAACCGCCGCACCTCTTCAAGTTGAAGATCGGCGTTGCAATGCATGCCGCCCGAAAGCGTGCGGCGGTCTTGGGGTAACGACATGCACAAAACAAGGGGCAGTTAAAGGCTGCGCTTGATGTTCCAGCGGTCGTGGTACCAGAGCCATTGGCCCGGATATTCGCGCACCCAGCTTTCGACCTTGTCGTTCAGCATCTGAGCCGTAGCGTTGACGTCGACGCTGCCGTCGGCCCGGCGCGGAATTTCGACCGCTGGCTCCAGCTCCAGCCGAAAGCGCCCGCCGGGCAGGCGGATGCAGCGCGCCGGATAGACCTCGCAGTTGAACTGGCGGACGAGCTTGGCAAGCAGCGGGTTGGTCTGCACATCCCGACCGAAGAACTTCGTCTTCAGCCCCTTGCGGAACTTCTGGTCGACGAGCACGCCAACGCCCCCGCCGTGCTCAAGCTGGCGGGCGAGTGCGAAGGAGGAGCCCGCATGCGACGGCACGAGGTTGCCCATGCGCGCCTTGCGGAACTCGAAGACCTTGTCGGCGAGATACGGATTGTTCGGCGGCCGGAAAAGCACGGTCACATTCAGGCCGAAGGCCGAGCCCGCGACCGGCAGCATTTCGAAATTGCCGCTATGGGCCGTGAAGACGATGAACGGCCGCGGATTGTCGCGCAATTCCAGGAAGAGCGGAATGCCGGAGACCTCCACCCTGCCCGGCTCCGTGCGCTCGGGATCGAAATCGAAGAGACGGTCGAGAAAGACATATTCGGCCGCAAGCCGGCCCATGTTGCCCCAGCTTTCGAGCGCGATCTCCCGGATTTCCGCCTCGCTCTTTTCCGGGAACGCATTGCGCAGATTGGTAAGCGTCAACGTGTGGCGGCGCGTCTTGGGACCGATCCAGCGAGCGATGCGATCCATGAAGTTGATCGCCCCGTCCGCCGGAAACAGCTTTAGCACTGTGAGAAGCAGAATAACGAATTGCGCGATCACCCACTGCCTGAAGCGATCGGCCGCCAGCACCAGCCGTGTGATCAGCATCCGCACGGAGGTCAATCCATCCTGAGGATGATCTTGCCGAAGACCTGACGCGATTCCATCCGCTCCAGCGCGCGGTCGATATCGGAAAGTCCGACCTCTGTGTCGATCACCGGATGAACGAGGCCACGCGCCATCTTCTGCATCGCGTTGGCCATGTTCTCCATGCGGCAGCCGAAGGAACCGAGCAGCTTCAGTTGCTGCTGAAAAAGCATCATCAGGTTCACTTCGGTCGAAACGCCGGAGGTCGAGCCGCAGGTGACGAGACGTCCGCCCCGCTTCATCGACAGCATCGAACCGGCCCAGGTATCCTTGCCGACGTGTTCGAAAACCACATCGACGCCCTTCTTCTTCGTCAGTTTACGTACGACGCCTTCGAAACGATCGGTGCGGTAGTTGATGACGTGATCGGCGCCGAGCGCCTTCGCCCTTTCGATTTTATCGTCCGAGCCGACGGTGGTGATGACGGTGCAGCCGATCTTCTTGGCAAGCTGGATCGCCGCTGTGCCGATACCGGAGCCGCCGGCGTGGACGAGGATCGTCTCGCCGGGTTCCAGCTTGGCATTGTCGAAGAGCATGTGCTCGACCGTGCCGAAGGTGACGGGAGCAAGCGCTGCACCGACCGCATCGACGCCCGGAGGTGCGGGAACGAGCAGGCGGGCGGGCAGGTTGACCTTCTCCTGCGCGAAACCATCCAGATGGAAGCCGTGCACGCCGCCGACATGTTCGCAGAGGTTATCGCGGCCCTCCTTGCATGGGCGGCAGAGACCGCAGGTGCGCGCACCGTAGATCGACACGAGTTGGCCCGGCAGAACATTGGCGACGCCGGGGCCGATGCTCTCGACGACGCCGGATGCCTCCGCTCCGATGACGAGCGGCATCTTGCGCTTGGCAAAGGCCATGCCGCGCCAGCCCCAGACGTCGATATGGTTGAGCGCAACCGCCTTGACCCGGAGCGTCACCTCACCCGGGCCCGGCGCTTCCGGCTCAGGAATGTCGGTGGTTTCCAGCTTGCGGTCGTCGAGCAGTTGCAGGGCACGCATGGTCTTTCCTTTTTTTATTTTCGAGCGTTTGCGCGTCTCAGGCCGGCTCGGCGGTCATGACGAGGCTGGCGTTCTGGCCACCGAAGCCGAAGGAGTTCGACAGCACCGCAGTGACCTGCTGGTCGCGCCTCACGTTCGGCACGACGTCGAGAACGATGGCCGGGTCCGGGTTCTGGTAGTTGATGGTCGGCGGCAGCGTGCCGGTAAGCATCGTCTGGATCGAGAAGACCGCCTCGACCGCTCCGGCCGCCGTCAGCGTATGGCCGATCATCGATTTGTTGGAGGAAACCGGAATCGACGGCAGCCGCTCGCCGAAGACGGCCGACATCGACAGGTATTCCATCTTGTCGTTTTCCGGCGTCGAGGTGCCGTGGGCGTTGATGTAGCCGATACCGCCCTCATCGATGCCGGCGTCCGCGAGCGCCGCGCGGATTGTCGCGATCGCCGGCCCACCATCGGGAGATGACCGTGTGCGATGGAAAAGATCGGCCTTTTCGCCGCAGCCCTTGAGGATGCCGTAGACGCGGGCGCCGCGGGCGAGCGCCGCTTCGAGCGACTCAAGCACCAGCGTCGCCGCCCCTTCCGCGATCACGAAGCCATCCCGCTCCTTGGTGAAGGGCTTGGACGCCTTTTCGGGTGGATCGTTCTGGGTCGAAAGTGCGGAGAGCAGGGAGAAGCGGATCAGCGCTTCGGCGCTTACCGAACCGTCGGTTGCGACCGTCAGCGCCCGGTCGGTGCGGCCCTGGCGGATTGCCTCGACACCGAGCTGGATTGCAGTGGCGCCGGAGGCGCAGGCCGTCGAGAGCGTGACCGGCAGCCCGCGCGTGCCGAAGCGATCGGCAAGGCGCTCGGAGATCGAGCCGAAGAGCACGGCCTCATGGAAGACGGGGTCCGCCTTCTCGCGCATGGCGGCGAGGAAGCGGTTATAGGCGTCGCCCGGCCGCTCGGAGGGCGGCGAGCGGTCGGCGAGCTCGAAGCGGGCGCTCCATTCCGGCTCGATCGGCGGCGCCGCCAGGAAAAGCGGGCCGTTGAAATCGCCGGAAATGCCGGCCTGTGCCAGTGCTTCCAGCGTCGTCTCGCGCGCCATCGCATAGGAGCGCTCGACCGCGTTCTCTGCCGGCAGCTCGATGAAGTCGACGGTACCGCTGATGCGCGTGGAAAGGCTGTCGGTCGGGAAGCGGCTGATTTTGTGAATGCCCGAAACGCCGCCCGAGAGCGCTGCCCAATTGTCTTCGAGCCCCTGGCCAAGCGAGGTGATGACGCCCATGCCCGTGACGGCGACGATCGGACGGCCGAGGTGATCCTTATAAGCCTTGCTCATGCGGAGCTCCTTTATTCCGCGGCAAGCACGGCGATGCCTTCGCCGCGGGCATGCCCGATGGTTGTGACGATCGCCGCCTTGGCTGGCGCCCCCATGGGCGCCTCGGCAACGGGATCGAAAGGCGGAACCTTCGCTGCGTTTCCGAGCGAAAGGGCGGCAAGGGCCATGCCGACGGGGAACTGCGCCTCGATGCCGTGGCCGACAAGACCGCCATAGGCGCGCACCGGCCGCCCGGCGAACTCGGTCTCGAGAAACGTCTTCTCGCGTTGAGTGAGATCATGGAAACCGCTGGCGCCCGCGAAGATGACGGTCGACTGCGGGTCGAGCTCTCTCGCCGGTTTCGCCAGGCCCCTGAGGCGTGCCTCAAGCCGGCCGTCCTCGCGGCCGCCGCGATCGCCGCCGATCGCCGCGATCGTGGCATAGATCCGGGCGCCCCGGGCTTCTGCATATTCGCGCGATTCAAGGACGAGGAAGGCGCCCACGGAGCCGAGGATCATGCCGCCACCGTTCTCAGGCTTGCGCGACCAGATCGGCTGCCATTCGCCGAGTGCGTGCCCCTGGATCGCCTCGATCAGCAGGACGATATCGAGACGCTCGGCCGAAAAAGCGCCGCCGACCAAAGTATGCGTCGACTGCCCGGCCTGGATGCGGGCGAAGGCCGTTTCGATCGCGGAGATGCCTGCTGCCTCCTCACCCATGAATGTGCGCGACGAGCCGGTCACCTTGTGGACGATGGAGATATTGCCGGCGAGCAGGTTGGAAAGCTGTGCCAGGAAGAGCGTCGGGCGCAGTTCCGTCGTCAGCTTTTCGTTCAAAAGCCGTTCGCGGTCGTTGCGCTTCAGGGCCTCGTCGACGATCAGCGAGTCGACATTGATGTCGCGCTCGCCGCCTCCGGCCGCGACGATCATATCCATGCTGCCGCAGGCATCGAGATTGTCCTTGAGACCGGCGTCGTCGAGCGCAAGGCCGGCGGCGAAAACCCCAAGACGCTGCCAGTTCTCCATCTGCCGCTGGTCGCCGCGCTTCGGGATCTGCTGCGACCAGTCGATTTCCGGCAGCGGGTGGACCGGATAGGGAGCGAAGCGCTCCATTTCGATCCGCACCTTGGGCGGTTCGGCCGCGCGGAGCAGCGCCACATGCGGCTCGGCACCGACGCCCTGGCTCGTCACGATGCCGACCCCGGTGATCACCACATCGTTAGCGGATTTCGTCATCTTCACTTCTCCGAACCGGCCGTCACGGCCATGAGTCCCAGTTCTTCCGCACGTTTGCGGACAATGTCTCCGAGCGGCACCTGGTCGAACGGAATCGTCCTCAGCTTCAACTGCGCATCGCATATCTTCTTGCCGCCCGACGAAATCTTGGCCTTCGTCACGGCGAAGCCGGATCCCTCATGTTCAAGCAGAGCCTCGATTTCAAGCTCGGCGGACGGCTCGACGAAGCTGCGCATCTTCGCACCGTCGACTGATATCAGGAACGGCATTGCGGCGAATTTCGTGGCGGCGAGCACCAGAAAGCCGGAAGCCTGCGCCATCGTTTCGATTAGCAGCACACCCGGGACCAGCGGATAGCCGGGAAAATGCCCCTCGAACACCGGACTCTTCTCCGGCACGACCGAGCGCGCCACAAGCCGCCCGGCCGCCAGATCGACGATCTCGATCCGGTCGATCATCTGGAAATATTCAAGCAGCATGAAGGCTCATCCCATTCGTTTCGCGCTCAAGTAAAAATGCCGATGCCGCCTGTCAAGCGCGGGGCGCGACAGGCGGCATCGGGAAAGGGACCGAACCGTGTCAGCGAAGGGTCGCTTAGGCTCTAAATAGATGAAGCGGGATACAGGCGGAAAACCGCTTCACACTTTTCCTCATCCCGCTTTGGCGGCCCGCAGGTCGTCGATCTTGGCGCAGAGGTTCTTCAGCACGAAGTATTCCTCGGTCGAGACCTTGCCCTCGTTCACTTCCTGGGTCCACTGTTCCAGGGGAATCTTGATGCCGAATTCCTTGTCGATCGCAAAGACGATGTCGAGGAAGTCCAGACTGTCGATGCCGAGATCGTCGATCGTGTGGCTTTCCGGCTTGATCGTTTCGCGGTCGATCTCGCTCGTCTCCGCAATAATATCGGCAACCTTGTCGAATGTAGCTGTCACGCGCATACCTCTTAAAAATCGAGTCTTGGCGAACCCTATAGAAAAATGCACCGCAAAAGCCAATGCCCCACGGCCTTTTGCGACCGCTATTTGAGAAACGCTGTTGCCGAACGGCTGCGGCCGGATGAAAGCGGCCCAGTGCGCACCGGCATCCTCACCCCGCGGACATCCATGACTGATCGGCGCCGAGCAAGCCGCTATTCGAAACAGGCGGCAGCGAGACGCGGATCGTCGAGAAGAATCGCGTCGGGGGCGATGGAATGCAGCCTTTCAAGCCCGTCTCGATCGATTGCGCCGACAGGAAATGGAAGATACTCCGGCAACGGCATCGACCGCGGCTGACCGACCATCACCGCAAGGCGCATTCCAGTCTCACGAATGACGGCCGCGCCTTCGGCCGTCGCAGCTCCCTGCCAGAGCCTGAACCAGTTCGCCCCTGCCTCTTGCGCCCCCGTGGCGGAATCCGGCTCCTCCAGGAAGGCAAGAATCGCAATGTCCGGCCGGGCGGCACGGGCAGCAACGATAAGATCGATACCGCGCAGGCCGAGCATTGTTCGCTCGACCGCGTTCGCGCGCACGATTTCATCGATGACGCGCGGTATCTGCGGCTCGTCGGTGAGCTTGATATCCAAGACGACGCCCAGTGAACCGCTGGCCGCGAGCGCTTCGCCGAGCATCATTAGCGCCGGGAACAGTCGACGCAACGTCGCAGGGTCGAGATCGGCCACGGCGCGCGGGTCACCGCAAAGCCGGCGGAGGTCGACGTCGTGGAAACAAACGAGAGCGCCGTCCCTCGTCAGTCGAACATCCGTTTCGATGGCGTCCGCCCCGGCTCGAGCCGCCGCGTGCAGCGCTTCTATGCTGTTCTCGGTGGCAAGCGCCGCGCCGCCGCGACGCGCGATGATGCGGGGTTTGCGTTCGGACGGGCCGGTCCACCAGTGAGTGGTCATCGCGCCTTCCGCGTTGCTATAGAGCCAGGAACGCCAAGGCCAGGGCGGCAAAGGCAAGGGTCATCGCAGAACAGGCGGAGTAGAAAACGGAAACAGCGGCGTCGATATCGTCCGCGCTGGCGACCGCTCGGCCTGAACCGTGGATCATCGGCTCGTCCACCGCTACGCCGCCATAGACCCTGGGCCCCGCAAGCTGGAGATCGAGCGCCCCCGCCATTGCAGCCTCGGGCCAGCCGGAATTGGGCGAGCGATGGAAGTGATGGTCGCGTCGCGCGACGTCGATCGCGGTCCGCCCCTCTTCGACGCCCCGTTTGAAATAGGCGCCGGCGGCAATGAGGAAGACGGAAAGCCGAGCAGCCGGCAGGTTGGCGATATCGTCCAGCCGCGCCGAAGCCCAACCGAAATGGAGATATTTCGGGCTCTTGTGGCCGATCATTGAATCGGCGGTGTTCAGCATCTTGTAGGCCAGCAGCCCGGGAAGCCCGCCGAGCGCATACCAGAGAGCCGGCGCAACGACCCCGTCGGAAAAATTCTCGGCAAGACTCTCGATCGCCGCGCGGCAGACGGCGGGCTCGTCGAGCGTCTTCGGATCGCGGCCGACGATCATGGACACCGCCTCGCGACCGCCGGAAAGCCCGTCGCGACGCAGGCCGCGGGCAACCCGAATCACGTGGTCGGCGAGGCTCTTCTGCGCGAGGAACACCGCAACAGTGATCGCCTCGAGGACGAAACCGAGGGAACCGAGAACATCGAACAGCCGGTTGAGCACCACTCCGACGGCCATGCTGACCGCGATCAGGATCAGGATCGCTGCGAGCCCCCGCATCTTCCGCCAGCCGTCGCTGACCTTACCGCGGTTAAGCGCGTCGTCGAAGAAGCCGATCGCCTTTCCGAAAAACACTACCGGATGCGTCAGGCGCGACCAGAGCCAGTCCGGATCGCCGACGAGACGGTCGATCAAGAGGGCGATGACGAGGATGGAGAAAATTTCGGCCGACACTTAGACTCCTGCCCTGTTCAAGGCTTCCGCAAGGCGACGATCGCCGTTTACATCCGCCGAAAGGCCGATGCGTAGCCAGCGCGGGTTGTAATCGAACTTGCGCGTCAGGATGTGCGCTTCGCAAAGCGCCGCATGCAGATCGTTTGCCCGCTCATGCACGACGAGCGCGAAGAGCCCCGTGCCGCCGGCGACTTGGAGCCCCGCCTTTCGCAGAACCGAATCGAGCGCGGCCCTGCGTTCAAGGATACGGCCCTTGATCTGGCTCGTATCACTCTCCATCAGCTTCGCGGAAACGGCGAGTGCCGGACCGGAAACCGCCCAGGGGCCGAGGCGCTCCCGCAGAACCTCCAGCACCGGCTCGGCTGCGACGACGAAGCCCAGCCGCAGGCCGGCAAGGCCGAAGAACTTGCCGAAGGAGCGAAAAACGACGAGGTTGTCGTGGGCGCCCACATGCGGCGCAACGCTCGCCTCCGGTTGGAGATCGCCGAATGCTTCGTCGACGACGAGAAGGCCGTCATGGGCCTTCATCGCCTTCGCCATGGCCAGGATCGCCTGCGGCGGGAAAAGCCTTCCGGTCGGATTGTTGGGATTGACGACCACGGCGAGGCCGTGCCGGTTGGCGAGATCCTCGACGCTCTCGATGAAATCCAGGGCGAAGCCGGCCGCCGTCAGCACACGAGCATATTCGCCATAAGTCGGCGCGAATATGGCGGCACGTTTCCCCACATCCGCAAGTTGGGGCAGCAGTTGAATGACCGCCTGCGTGCCGGGGACCGGCAGTGGCAACACGCCACCTGCTAGGTAGTAGCGGCTTGCCGCCGCGCGCGCCGCATCCTCGATATGCCGGTCCGGCAGCCGTTGCCAGACGCGCGCTTCGATCTCAGGAAGCGCAGCCGGGCACGGGTTGATGCCGGTCGAAAGGTCGAGCCAGTCGGCGGGTGCGCCGCCGAAGCGAGCCGCAGCCTCCGTGATTGCGCCACCGTGAATGATCGGAGCGGTCATGGTTATTCCGAACGATCGATCAGATGCATGAAGGAACCGGCGACGTTGCCCCGGCGAAGACCTGCGCGGCCAAGCTCGAGACCCGCGGCGTCCTTGACCGCGAAGAGCTGCTCGGCCGCCCCCTCCGAAACGATGGTCGCATAGTGGAATTCGTGCGCGGTCATCGGTCCATCGAAAAATGCGTTGTCGAGCGGCGCCACGCGCCGATACCCGAGGTGCCGCTTGCGCTCTGCGAAACTGGTGACGAGCGGCAGCAGACCGAGCATCTCGTAGCGCCTGCCGTCGGCCGCGACAAGCCCCTCGCCCAGCGTCATGTAGCCGCCGCACTCCCCGAAGATCCGAGTACCCTGCTCGGCCGCACGCCGCATTGCGGAGCGAAAATGCAAGGCACCGGCAAGCCGCTCGACATGCAATTCCGGATAGCCGCCGGGAAGATAGACCGCATCGACGCTCGCATCGGGCGCTTCGTCGTCCAGCGGCGAAAAGAACGAGAGTTCGGCCCCCTGCGCACGCCAGCCGGACAGCAGATGCTCGTAGCAAAAGGCGAAAGCGACATCTTGGGCGATAGCGATCCGCTGGCCGAGCGGCCTGAGCGCCCTGGCTGCGGGCATCGTTCGCGGCTTCGAGGGCGCCGCCGCCGCGGCGAGTATGGCGTCAAGATCGCAACCTGACGCAACGCGCACGGCCGCATGGTCGATGAAGGATTCGAGCGTCCCGTGTTCGCCTGCCTGGACGAGCCCCAGATGCCGTTCCGGCAGCTTCAATGCGCTGTCCTGACGCAGCACCCCGAAGATCGGGATGTCGACACGCCGAAGGGCGTCGCGGAGCATCGCCTCGTGCCGGTCGCTGCCGACCCTGTTGAGGATAACGCCGGCGAGCCGGATATCGGCGCGATGATCGGCATAGCCGCGGACCAGGGCCGCAACCGAATGGGAGAGACGGGCACAATCGACGACGAGGATCACGGCCAGCCCAAGCGTCGCGGCAAGATCCGCTGGCGACCCCGTGCCATCGGTCGCGCCGTCGAAGAGTCCCATCATCGCCTCGACGATTAGCGTAGAGCCGTCTCCCGTGGCCGCCGCCGCATTGGCGAGGAGCAGTTCTCTCCGCATCGCCCAAGGATCATAGTTGAGGCAGGGCTCGCCGCTTGCCGCCGTGTGAAACGCTGGATCGATATAGTCCGGCCCTGCCTTGCCCGGTGCGATGGCGACCCCGCGCTTCTTCAGCGCCCGCATCAGGCCGAGCGCGACCGTCGTCTTGCCCGAGCCGGAGCTCGGAGCAGCAATCATAATGCCGCTCATGCCGGGTTCCGAAGGATGCGGCTCGAAAACGGGTCGGCCACCAGTGCACGACCATTGAGCGCGCCGAGCCAGTCGAGTGACGGGCGGAGGCGGACGACCTCGCCGACGACGACGATCGCCGGCGGCTCGAGGCCGGAGGCCGCGACATCGGCTTCTGCGCGCGACAGCGTGGTCTCGAGCACTACCTGCTCCGGCGTCGCGGCGTTGCAGACGAAGGCAACCGGCTCCTCCGGCGATCGGCCGGCGCCGATGAGATTCGCCGAAATCTGGCCGATATGCTTCATTGCCATATACATGACGATCACCGGCGAACCCTTGGCGACGCCCTCCCAATTGATCCGGTCGGGCACCACGCCGGACGAATCGTGACCGGTTAGAAAGGTGACCGCATGATTGACCTCGCGATGCGTCACGGGAATCCCGGCATAGGCGAGCCCACCAATGCCGGCTGTGATGCCCGGCACGATGCGAAACGGAATGCCATGCTCGACGAGCGTCAGCGCCTCCTCGCCGCCGCGGCCGAAGACGAAAGGATCGCCGCCCTTGAGGCGCAACACCCTGAGCCCGGCGCGCGCAAGCTCGACGAGTCTGAGCGAAATGTCGCGCTGCTTCGGCGACGGCTTGCCGCCACGCTTTCCCGCGAATTCAAGCGTCGCGCCGGCTTTCGCCAGCTTCAGGCAGTCGCCATTGACCAGAGCATCGTGAACGATCACGTCCGCCTGGCGCAGCGCGTTGGCCGCATGCAGGGTCAAGAGACCGGGGTCGCCCGGGCCTGCCCCGACAAGCCAGACGGTACCCGGTTGGAGTTCAGGCAGGCCGGCAAATAAGGTATCCGTCATCGTCTCTTACTCCCGGTCGAACGAAGCAGTGGAAACGGCGCCGGCTATCGCCGCCGTTGCGCGCGCCGAGCGGATCTTCGGCACGATCAGGACCGCATCCCGCCCAGCCCCGGCAAGCGCGGCCCCTTCCGCAACGCCATGGCAGCCGGTATGGGCGAAGACGATCTCGGATGGGCTTTGCAACCGCTCCGCCTCCGCCTCGAGCGTTGCTGCGTCAAAAAAGCGAAGCGGCACGGCAAAGTGTTGCGCAGCGGCGTGAACGGCGGGTTCCTCCGAACGCGTATCGAGGGAGACGATGAGAGCGAGATCGCTCCCGCAGGCGCCCGCATCCGCCAGCGCCCGTTCCGCAAGCGCGATCACTTCCCCCGGTGGCGTGTGGCGCTCGCAGCCGAGACCCAGCACGAACTTTCCAATGGTGACGGCTGGTCCCTCGGCCGAAGACATACGGTGCGGCTCCCTACAGCGGCGGCCCTATCGACACGCCAGCTGCGACTCGGTTGATTGCTGCGCAGGGATGTCGGTTCCAAGGCCCAGTGCAGCGGTCGGCGTTCCATACGAAGCGCGGCCGGGCAGATGCCCCACACCGGTCTGGACAGCACCGGATCAAGCCCCCGAACTGGGTCGGCCGCACCGGACGCTCTTTCAGTCCGTGTGCACGGACGCCGTCGCATGTCCGTCATTTTTATCGAAGGGTATCCAGACGGTCAAACCGGATTGCGTCATCCGCGTGTCGTAGATGGCGTAGCGGATCTGCTCCGCTGGCCGACAATCCTTTGCATTTCGCCTCCGGGTCTGACACAAGGCGGGAAACATTTGGCTGCCTTCCATTCGAGTCCTCCGTGCCCGATCTCGCCTTTCACATCCTGCTCTTCCTATTCGCCGCCGCCTTCATTGCCGGTTTCATCGATGCGATCGCCGGCGGCGGTGGCATGATCACCATCCCCGCGATGCTGATTGCTGGCATTCCGCCGCTCGAAACGCTCGGGACGAACAAGCTGCAATCGCTGTTCGGCTCCGGTTCGGCGAGTATCGCCTATGCGCGGCACGGCCATGTGAATCTGGTGGAGCAATTGCCGATGGCGGTGACGTCGGCGCTCGGCGCCGTTCTCGGCGCTCTGCTGGCGACGGTCGTTCCCGCCGACGCGCTAAAGGCCGTCTTGCCCTTCTTGCTAATAGCCATCGCCATTTATTTCGGCTGCAAGCCGAATATCGGCGATGTCGAAAGGCATCACCGCATGACGCGCTTCATGTTTACTCTCACCTTCGTACCGCTGATCGGCCTCTATGACGGGGTCTTCGGCCCCGGCACTGGTTCCTTCTTCATGCTCGGCTTCGTCACGCTCGCCGGCTTCGGCATTCTCAAGGCGACGGCCCACACGAAGTTCCTAAATTTCGGCTCCAATGCCGGCGCCTTCGTCGTCTTCGTTCTCTACGGCGTCGTGCTCTGGAAGGTCGGACTGATGATGGGCGTCGGCCAGTTTCTCGGCGCGCAGGTCGGCTCGCGCTATGCGATGGCAAAGGGCGCGAAGATCATCAAGCCGCTGCTCGTCATCGTCTCGATAGCGCTCGCTATCCGACTGCTTGCGGACTCGACGCATCCGCTGCGGCTCTGGCTGGGGATGTGATTTCGACGCCGACCGGCGAAAAGGGCAATAGGCGCCGCAAAGACAGCGGAAGGCGGCGCCCTACTGCATGTCTCCTTAAATCGCCTCGATTTAAGGAGAAGGACATGCAGCGATTCAAAGTGCTACAGCGACCTTTGCGCGTCTGGTAAGACGCGCGGCGCTGTAGCCGGAGCTTCTAATTAGAATTCGACGCCCTTCTGCGCCTTGATGCCGGAACGGAAGGGATGCTTCACCAATTCCATTTCCGTCACCAGATCGGCGATTTCGATCAGGTCTTCCTTGGCGTTGCGGCCGGTCAGGACGACATGCGTCATGTGCGGCTTTTCTTCCTTCAGGAAGCGCACGACCTCGCCGATGTCGATGTAGTCGTAGCGAAGTGCGATGTTGATCTCATCGAGCAGCACCATCGAGTTGCGCTCGTCACGGATGAGTTCCTTGGCCTTTTCCCAGGCTTTTTCCGCCATGGCCACGTCGCGGGCACGGTCCTGAGTCTCCCAGGTGAAACCTTCCCCGAGCGTATGGAACTGGCAGAGATCGCCGAAATGCTTCTCGATCAGATCCCGCTCGCCGGTGTGCATAGCGCCCTTGATGAACTGCACGACTGCGCATGGCATGCCGTGAGCGATGTGGCGGAAGATCATGCCGAACCCCGCGGTCGACTTGCCCTTGCCCTTGCCGGTGTGGACGATGATCAGGCCCTTCTCGTCCGTCTTCGTTGCCATGATCTTGTCACGGGCGGTCTTCTTCTTCGCCATCTTCATGGCGTGACGGGCTTCGTCCTTCTCGGCGGCCGGTTCCCCGGTGTTTGCGGTTTCGTCGCTCATGGCGTCCTCCCTATTCGTTTCCGGCGGCTAGGCGGTCGTTCGCCGCCCGGCCGGTCAGGCTGCTGAGTTCAAATCGCGCCGAATTGGAGCGCGGGTTCCAGAGACGGCGGTCGATTGCTTCCACGAAGCGCTCCGACATTTCTGCAAGGGCGGCCGGGTTCTTCTCGCGCAGGAAGTCGAGAACCGCTTCGTCGGCAATGAAGGCCTGGTAGGCCGCCTCGAAATGGTGGTCGCGCACGGCCCCTGTCGTCGCTGCGAAGGCGAACATGTAGTCGACAGTCGCCGCGATCTCGAAGGCGCCCTTGTAGCCATGGCGCATGACGCCGGCGATCCATTTCGGATTGACCACGCGGGCGCGGACCACGCGACCGATCTCCTCCTCCAGCGAGCGGATCACCGGCTTTTCCGGGCGGGAATGATCGTTGTGATAGATCGACGGCCGCTGCCCGGTCAGATGCTCCGCCGCGGCGCTCATGCCCCCCTCGAACTGATAGTAGTCATCGCTGTCGAGCAGATCGTGCTCACGGTTATCCTGGTTCTGGACGACGGCTTCGATCGAGCGCAGGCGCTCCTCCAGGAGGCCGCGTTCGGCCCTGCCATCCTCCCCCGCGCCATAGGCGTAGCCGCCCCAGGTGAGATAGGCTTCGGCGAGATCGCCGCGGCTCCCCCAGCCCTTCTCGTCGATCAGCGCCTGCAGGCCCGCGCCATAGGCACCGGGCTTCGCGCCGAAAACGCGGTACGAGGCGCGGCGCGCGGCCTCTTTCGGTTCGACGCCCTTCTCCTCCAGACGCCGAGCTTCGGCACGCATGCGCGCGGCAATCATGTTGTCGGCATCGTCCTCGTCGAGCGCCCCGATCGCACAGATCGCCTTGTCGAAGAGCGCGATCTGCTCCGGGAAAGCATCACGGAAGAAACCGGAAATACGCAAGGTGACATCGACGCGCGGGCGGCCGAGCACGGCAAGCGGCACGATTTCGTAGCCGGTCACGCGGCGCGAGGCCATGTCCCAGACCGGCTTGGCGCCGATCAGCGCCAGCGCCTGGGCGATGTCGTCGCCGCCGGTGCGCATGTTGGAGGTGCCCCAGGCGGTGAGACCGAACGAGGACGGCCATTCGCCGTGATCTTGTAGGTACCGTCGGATGAGTAGCTCCGCGGACTTCTTGCCAAGTTCGTAGGCCGCCGGCGTCGGCACGGCGCGGCTGTCGACGGAATAGAAATTGCGGCCCGTCGGCAACACGTCCGGCCGGCCACGCGTCGGTGCACCGGAGGGACCCGGCGCGACGAAGCGGCCGTCGAGGCCGGTGAGCAGACCTTTGATCTCCGCCTCGCCGGAGCCCTGGATCGAGGGTTTTAGGCGGGCGTCAATCTCGTCAAGAACAGCGCGCGTGTTGCCCCAATCATCCGGGCACGCGATTTGGCCCGAGACCAGCTTCGCAGCGAGAAGTTCGATTCGCTCGACCGTATCGCCTGCGGCGCGCCAGGGGGCATCCGAGAGTTCGGCGAGAAGATCGGGTCGTGGGCCGGTCCATGGTGCTGACATTACGCAGTCAAGGGGATCAAAGGGTTGCGGGTATTGGGAAATACCCCCCTCTGCCCTGCCGCCCGGCAGGGCAGAGGGGGGGGCAGCCGCGCCCAACCTGAGATCCGCCGCAATCGCCCGCTGCAGACTCTGGTCCCCACCCTCGCCCAGTCCGCGCGGCACGCGGGCGAGCGCGACCGTAAGATCGGTCAGCAGCCGTCCTTCCGGCGCCACACCGAAGACATGCAGACCATCACGGATCTGCATCTCTTTCAGGTCGCAAAGATACGCGTCGAGCTTTTCCAGCGCCTTGTCGTCGCTGTCGTTCTTGTCGATCCCAGCATCATGGTCGAAGCCGATGTCGCGGACGAGATCGAGGATCTGCCGGCTGAGCAGCCTTAGCCGCCGCGGATCACCGCCCGCAGCTTCGTAATATTCATCGACCAGGGCTTCCAGGTCCTTGAGCGGCCCGTAGGACTCGGCGCGCGTGAGAGGCGGCGTCAGATGGTCGATGATGACGGCACTCGTGCGGCGCTTCGCCTGCGTGCCCTCGCCCGGATCGTTGACGATGAAGGGATAGAGGTGCGGCGTCGGGCCGAAGATGGCCTCTGGATAGCAGGTCTCCGAGAGAGCCAGCGCCTTGCCAGGGAGCCATTCGAGATTGCCGTGCTTTCCCATGTGCACGATGGCATCGGCTCCGAACATCTCTCGCAGATAGGCGTAAAAGGCGACATAGCCGTGCGGCGGGACGAGGTCCGGAGCGTGATAGGTTTCCTTCGGATCGATATTGTAGCCGCGCGCCGGCTGGATGCCGACGAGCACCTTGCCGAAATGGGCGAGCGGCAGCGCAAAGGCATCATCGAGGAAGAAGGGATCGGCTTCCGGCTCCCCCCAGCGCTCGATCACCTCCTGCTGAATCTTAATGGGAAGACTGGCGAAGAACTCCTTGTATTGACTCAAGGAAATGGCCTCGCGGATTTCCCGGTCGCGGCTTGCGGCATTGGTCGGGCCGGCCATCAGGAAGCGCATCAACGCGTCGCCGTCTGCAGGCAGTTCACCGACGGGATAGCCTTCATTCGCCATTGCCCGCAGCACCTCGATTGTACCCGCAGGCGTGTCGAGGCCGACGCCGTTGCCGAGACGCCCGTCACGGTTCGGGTAATTGGCCATGACGATGGCGACGCGGCGTGCCTCTGGCCTCGCGCGGCGCAGTCGCACCCATCTGGCAGCGAGTCTGGCAGCAAAGCAGACGCGGTCAGCAACCGGCTCGTGGCCGACGATATTCGCCTCCACGAGCGGATCGTAGACGGATGCCGCCTTGAAGGATACGGCGCGAGAGAGGATGCGCCCGTCGACTTCCGGCAGGGCGACATTCATGCCGAGATCGCGGGCCATCAGGCCCTGTGGAGAGGCCTCCCAGGCTTCGCGTGACGAACCGGAAAAGATGACTTGTAGAACCGGCGCACGTGTCGATTCGAGCACCGTCGGCTGCCGGTCGGCACCGGGGGCCGAGACGGCAAAGCCGGTGGCGTTCATTACGACGTCTGGGGCAGCCTCGGCGAAAATCGCTTCCAGCGTGCCGATCGAGACCTGATCCTTGAGGCTGGAGACGAAGACGGGTAGCGCGCGCATGCCCTCCACGGTCAGTGCGTCGATCAAAGCCTCGACTGGCTTTGTCTCGCCGCTCTGGACGAGGGCGCGGTAGAAGCAGATGGCGATGGTCGGGGGTTCGAATCCCTCCTCCATCTTCGTCTGCGCGAAGTCACCCCCCTCTGCGCTGCCGGGCATCTCCCCCACAAGGAGGGAGATTGACTCGCGGCTACCACTCGTTCCCACAAATACGCCGGAAATAGCGGCACCGACGGAAGTCGTAGAACGCGCCTCCAATTCGACAGCCGTTGAGGAGCGAGGGATTGCATCCCTACTCTCCCCCCTTGTGGGGGAGATGCCCGGCAGGGCAGAGGGGGTTTCGCCGATCCTTCCGGCAGCACGCATCCACTCGCCAACCCCAATCACACCCCTGCCGGGCCACCAAATGCCAGCCTTGAGCAACGGCCGCGCCGGCTGCGGCTTCTCGCCGCCGTCGATCAGCGCCTCCGCATAATCGAGGAAGAGGCCGGCATTCTCGGCGCCGCCTTCGGTGAGATAGGCCCAGAGGCGGCCGCGGTCTTCAGCCGGCACTGTGGAAAACGGCTCGAGACCCGGATCCGGCTTGTCATCGCCCGACAGCACGGCGATGTGGAACTTGCCCGCCACCGCCGCGGCATGCAGCGCCTCCAGCACGTAGCGGAAATAGCTTGCGCCGCCGAGCGGGCGTACGACGATCAGCTTGGCATACCGCGCCGTGCGTTCGACGTAAGTGTCGACCGACATCGGGTGCATGAGGTTCATGAGGCTGGCGATGCGCAGGCTCTTTGCTCCCGCGCGCCGCCGGTTAGCGGCGGCGATCGAGGCGAGTTCCGTATCGGCGGCCGATAGGAATAGCATATCCGCCGGGCTTTGCCCGAGGTCGATCGCCTCGTTGCCGTCGGCGATCGTTCCTTTCTGAGCGAGAAGCAAGTGCATCTTCTATCCGATCACACCAGCGCCGAAATAGCCGTGCGGACCGCCGCTTCGTCCATGTCGTGCAGGCCGATGACGACGAGGCGGGTGCCGCGCCTCTCGCCCGGCGTCCAAGCGCGATCGTAATATTGGTCGATGCGGCTGCCGACCGCCTGGATCAATAGCCGCATCGGCTTACCGGGAACGTCCGCGAAACCCTTGAGGCGCAGCACGTCATGCTCGGCAATGACGCCTTTGAGGCGATCGACGAAGGCGGCCGGATCGGCGATCGCTCCGAGTTCGACGACGAAGCTGTCGAATTCGTCGTGGTCGTGCTCCTCGCCCGCCTCGTGCTCCAACTCGTGGTGCGACTTGCGGTTGGCGATCTCGCCCTCGGTGCCGACGCCGAGGCCGAGCAGGATCGCGGCAGCCACCTCGCCGTTCTTCGCCTCGATCATCGTCGGCCTGCGGCTGATACGAGAGGCCACCTCCTCGCGAACCGACTTCAGCCCATCGGCGTCGATGAGATCGGTCTTGTTGAGAACGATGAGGTCAGCGGCGGTGAGCTGATCCTCGAACAATTCTTCCAATGGACTCTCGTGGTCGAGGTTTTCGTCGTTGACGCGCAACGCATCGACCTTGTCGTGATCGTCGGCAAATCGCCCTGCCGCGACCGCAGCGCTGTCGACGACGGTTACGACGCCGTCGACGGTGACTTCGCTGCGAATGTCCGGCCAGTTGAAGGCGGCGACGAGCGGCTGCGGCAGCGCCAAGCCGGAAGTCTCGATGACGATATGATCCGGGCGATTCTCGCGCTCCAAGAGCTTCGTCATGGTCGGGATGAAGTCGTCGGCGACGGTGCAGCAGATGCAGCCGTTGGTGAGCTCGATGATATCCTCTTCTGAGCAGGCTTCCGCGCCACAGCCCTTGAGCACGTCGCCATCGACACCGAGATCGCCGAACTCATTGATGATCAGCGCGATGCGCTTGCCGTCGGCATTCTGCAGGAGATTGCGGATCATCGTCGTCTTGCCGGCGCCGAGAAAGCCCGTGATGACGGTGGCCGGGATCTTGCCCTGTTGGGGCTTTGCGAGTGTCATGGATCAACCCTTCATTTTCAGCGGCAGTCCGGCCGCAACGAAATAAACTTCGGCGGATTTCTCCGCCACCATCTGGTGCAGCCGGCCCGCGTGGTCGCGGAAGTCGCGCGCCATGCGGTTTTCCGGCACGATGCCGAGACCGACCTCGTTGGAAACGAAAACGAGCCGCGCACGCGCCTCGGGTAGGAAAGCAGCAAGTGCCGCGAATTCGGCCGCCATGCTGCGCTCCTCCATCATCAGGTTCGTCACCCAGAGCGTCAGGCAATCAACGAGCACGGCGCGGTCGGAAGCGTCGACACGGCGAAGCTGGCCGACGAGGTCGAGCGGCTCCTCGTGAGTCGTCCAACCCTTGCCGCCGCGCGCGGCCTGATGATGGGCAATGCGCTCGCGCATCTCGTCATCGAAGGCGCGTCCGGTCGCTACATAGTGCTTCGGCAAGCCGGATGCCTCCACGAGCCTCTCTGCAAAGCTGGATTTTCCGGAGCGGGCGCCGCCGAGCACAAGGATCGGGCCGACATTTGAGACGGTCATGCGGCCGGCCTCAGCGCACCAAGGCGAGGCGGGAGGCCGCAACGACAAGCAGGCGCGCCAACGGCGCGTTCAATGGAAAACCTGTAAGCCACGACAACCTCCGTGCTGGCATGGGGAAGTGCTCCCCTGGGCGAAATGCCCCGACGGATGGCAGGTCTCCTGGCTCACGGCGCCACGGCCCTCACTACAGCAACCGCGCGTCCTTATGATGCGCAAAGATCGCTGCAGCACTTGCGTGACCGCATGTTCCCGAGATCGTTTCGATCCAGCAACGACGCGGCAGAGAGTCGAACGGGTTCGCCTCGCCTTCCCGGCGCATGCGGTACCGTGAAAGGCGGACGATTCGTAGAAGAAGAGGCGTCCAGCCCGGCTGATCACGATGCCACGCCAGTGGCTTTTCCGGTCTGTCGCATCCTCCCCGCGAGACTGCCCCATGCAGCTCATCAGAAGGCAACGACCGACCGGACGGCGAACCCTGACCGTTCTACAGTCGCGGGGTCGGCTGCGATAAGGGCGCCCGGCGTGGGTCCGCCCCGTCGCATTCCCATTTACTCCCCCGCTCCATCTGGGTGCGAGGGAACCATCCGTTCTGCGTTAATTATGAAGCGGGGGCGGCAAAGTCAATCGACGGCTTGCGACACCGCGCCCGCGAATTACGCCAGAGCAGCCTACCGGCCCCGATCCGCTGCTACTCCGAACGGGTAGGGAGACACCTCTGCCCCGCGCGTGATAAGAATGTGCACTTTTGGGGCATAGCGCGACTTATCCATCGCTCGCGCTTCCATGTTCACGTTCGTGGCCCCGCTCACATGAGCGGAGTTCACGGTGGAGGGTGCGATGTTGCGTCTGCGTCACGCCGCGATCGCCACGCTCAGCGTAGCGCTTTACGGTTTCACACCGACAATGGCGGCCGAAGCGGTCGGTGAAGCGGTCCGGATCAAGACCGACGTCAGTGGGCAGAGGGGACCGCTCGCGGTCCGGGACCCGGTGCATCGGGACGAAAGGATTCGGACATCGAGATCGGGACTAGGGCAATTCGTGTTCCGCGACGGCAGCAAGTTGGCCGTGGGGGCCGGGTCGTCCGTCGTCATCGACAAATTCGTCTTCGACGACTCGAAATCGGTCCAGAAGCTCACCGTCGCGGCGGCGAAGGGCACATTTCGCTGGATCAGCGGCAACTCGAAGCACAGCGCCTACGAGATTGTGACACCCGCCGGAACGATCGGCGTCCGGGGCACCGTCTTCGACTTCTACATCGGCGGCGACGGAACGACCGCGATGGTCCTTCTGAGCGGCGCTGCCGAGTTCTGCGGCCGGGGCGGCTGTCAACAACTCACTCGGCGCTGCGACTGCGTAATCGCCAAACGCAACGGGAGCGTGACGGAGACCCGCCGCGTCAACAGGAATATCTTCAACACGCTCGGCAATCGGGCGGCCCTCCCCTTCCTGTCAGGCGATCAGAAACTATCCGGTGCATTCCGAGCCGCCGGCGGCAGTTGTGGCCTGACGGCGGCACTCGAAGTCAAGCCGCCCGATCGTGCGCCCTTACGCGCAACCACGCCGCAGCAGCAGCCGAAACCAACAAAGCCGGACAAGCCAAGGGACAAACCGCCTAGCGACGGGGATCCGCCGCACAACGACCGGGATCCTGACCGAGATCCGCCTGATAGGGATCCGCCGCAGGGCGATCAAGATCGGCCGCATGACAAACCGGATCGTCCGCACGCAGACAATCACGACCGGCCACACGACGACGAGGGCGGTTCTGGCGACGAGAGAGACTGAGGGATACAGAAGCTTTCCTTCGCTGCCGCCGCCTGTCGTCGGGCAACGCCATCACTTCGCCGATGTTTCGGCTTTGGGCACAGCCTCGTCGGCGAAATGGTCAGCCCTGCGCGAAATGCGGCGGTAGAAATCGGGTAGTCCGGCTCCAATCCGTGCGGCCTTCATTTTCGCCGCCGCAAGTATTTTGCGGCTCATCGCAGATCGCGAACGCAGAGCTTCGATCAGTTGCGCGTGGATGCGCCGTAGCTCTGTAAATTCCGGCGAGGCGGCGAGACGCTCATCGCCGACGACCGCAAAGAGCCGCGTGCGAATGCTCCTGCCTTTCAGACCGAGCGCTCCGGCTTCGAGCAAGGCGCAGTCGGAAAGAGATCTCGCCGTGCTTTCGGAAATCAGAATGTCGAAGGCGACATCCTTGCAGGCGGACTCGATCCGCGCGGCGACATTCACTGCGTCGCCGACGGCGGAGTAGTTGAAATGCGCCTCGGCCCCCATGTTGCCGACGCAGGCGAGCCCCGTATGGATTCCCACTCCGATTCCGACACGATGCTCGCTCCCGAAACCGAAGGCGTCGCTTTCGTTGAGGCGGGCAAGCGTCTCCCGCATGGCCAAGGCCGTACGAACGGCCTTGCTGGCGTGATCGGTAACATCCACCGGGGCGTTCCAGAACGCCATGATCGAGTCTCCGATGAATTTGTCCAGCGTGCCCTCATTGGCAATCACATCGCGGCTCAGAGCGTCGAGAAGTGTGTTCAGGAACCGGACCACCTCCGTCGGCGAAAGACGCTCGCTGATCTCCGTGAAATTGCGGACATCGACGAACATGATCGTCAGCTCACGGTCATCGCCGCCGAGACGCAGGGCGTCGTGCGTGTGCTCGATGCGGTAGAGAAGCGACGGCGATAAATACTGCCCGAAGGCTCGCCGCACCACTCGCCGTTCACGGTCGGTGACGAGGAAGCGGTAGGCGGTCGCGGCGAAATGGGTAATCGATCCGGCGAGGATCGGAGCCAACGGATCGAAGAGAAGCCCGGCGTAACGAAACGTGAGCCAGGAGGCGACGAGAGCCATCGCGGTGATCAGCAGGCCGCAGGCAAGCGCGACTGCCGGGCTGACGAAGGTGGTGAGCAAGACAAGCAGGCTGCCCGCCACGGCGATCGACAGGATTTCGAGCCCGTCCGCCCAGTCCGGACGCGAGAGAAAGCGGCCGGACAGGACCTGCTCGACGGTCTGTGCGTGCAGCGACACGCCGGGTACGTTGTGCCCGAGCGCGGTGGTGCGGATATCCTGCAGCCCCGCCGCCGAGGTGCCCACGAAGACGATGCTGCCCTTGATCGCCGCCCTGACGTCGGCAGGCACGCCGCCGGGCGCCAGCACCCGGCCGGCCGAGACATATCTCTCCGCGCGGTCGGGACTGACATAGAGCCAGAGTTCGCCCGCCGCCGTCACGGGCACGACGAAGTCGCCCACCTTGATCAGCGTTATGGTGTTCGGTGCGTCCGGTGCACCGGCCAGAACATACGTGGAGGCACCCTGCGCAACACGCAGGGCTTCGAGCGCGAGGTTCGGATAGAGCTGCTCGCCGTCGCTCAGGAGAAGCGGAACCGCGCGCACGACCGCCGACGGGCTGCCGGGGTTGAGGCTGATGTGGCCGATGCCGGCGGCATTGGTTTCGAATTGCGGCCGCAAAGGCGTGGCGGCGGCAAGCCGCGGCGGCGCATCGAGCGGACTTTCCCCCGTGAAGGCGAAACCCGCCTTAACGGGCGGACGATAACCCCCTTGATTGGAGAGCCCGAAGCCGAGCACCACGGGCCGCCCATCCATCGACCGGGCGAAGATCTCGTCGTTGTCCGGCAATCGGTCGATCAGCGCCGGATCGACACCGCCGACGTCGCGCACGACCGTGCGCGGTGACAGACGGTCGGGCTCGGAGAAGAGAATGTCGAAGGCGATGACCGCGGCGCCCATTTCGGAAAGCCGGTCGACGAGCACGGCAATGCGATCGCGCGGCCATGGCCATTGGCCGAATGCCTTGAGCGAGGCCTCGTCGATATCGACAACGCGAACTGGAGCGGCCTCGAAGCTACGGGGCACCAGCCGCTGATATTCATCGAACGTCACGTCGCGGGCGAGCCGCAGGATTGGCGGGTCGCTTGCGCGTAGCGCAGTAAGCGCGGCGACGATCAACAGGCCGAAAATGACGCCTACCAATTGCGTACGTGTCATGGCCGCGCCCTTCACGCCGGACGTCGTCGCCATCAACTGCGTCGCAGATATCGTCCTGGCCCCGGTTCATGCTGCCCTTTTCAAAAGGACGATGCAATGCGGAAAGCCGCGATCGCCCGGCGCGTCACTCTCCGACGGGAAGAACCTGGTCAAGAAATCGATGCATCGCGCCATTGAACAACTCCGGCCGCTGCAACGGGGCGAAATGGCTGACATCGGAAAGCCGGAGCAGTTCCGCTCGGGGAATGCTGCGGGCAAGGTACTCGGCATGTTCACCCTTAATGAATTCGTCATGCTCGCCTTGGACGATGGCGACCGGAACGCGGATCTCGGCCAAATCGCTCGCCGAATAATTGGGCTGTGTGCTCATCATTTCGCCGACGGCTGCGACGAAGTCGTCGAATGCATCGGGCGTGGAGGACAGTTCTGCGTAGTCCTTCGCATGCCGCCGGAAACAGCGGTCGATGACGGCAGTGGACTCGAACTCCTTCGTGCCGCTCGGGTCCATGTTGCAGGCAAAGAAGAAGACACCGGCGATGCGCGCGGGAACCTGTCTGGCAAGAACGAGGCCAGTGCACGCCCCGTCGCTCCAGCCTACGACGGCCGCCTTGTCTAATTGCACGCGATCCATCACGGCAAGCACGTCGGACGCCATCAACTCATAACTATAGGGGCGTGAATCGCGCGTACTGCGGCCATGACCGCGGCTATCTATGAGTACGACTCGGCGACCGGTCTCGACTAGCGATGGCACCTGGTGTCCCCAATTGCCGCTATGGCCGAGGCCGCCATGCAGCAGAATGACGGCCGGCCCTGCGCCGTAAGCCGAGTACCAAATTCGCGCGCCGTCCCGCTCGACATAGCCCTGTTCCTCGGCCTCCGGCAGAGCCGGCGCGCCATGCGCTTCGAAATGTCGTAGATCGTCGTCGTGTGCCTCCATGGCATCCCTCCCACGCGTTCCCGCCCCTCATGGGCGGCCGTGCGGCCGCGACGATACGATGCCTGCGAGGAATTGACAAACCGAAGGCCGGCCTGATCAGAGGCAGTGAAACCGGCCCTTACCTCAACAGGCGCTCGACCCATCCCCGATCGAGCACCGCTTCAAGCTCGGCGGCGATCTCGTCGAGCGCCGCATCCACCGAGCCGCGGTAACTGCCTCCACCCCCCTCGATACCGAAGCTTCTGAGCAGCGCCGCGCGATAGGCATCGCTGCCGAAGAGGCCGTGCAGATAGGTCCCCATGACCTTGCCGTCGGCGGACATGGCCCCGTCCGGGCGACCGTCGATCGACACCGGCGCCCGGGCACAATCGGCGCCCGTCGTTTTGCCGAGATGGATTTCGTAACCCTCGAGAGCCACGTCGTGCTCCAGCGACCAGGCGCGGCTGTTGCGCACCGTCTTTTCCGGTGCCATCTCGGTTTCGACCGCGAGCAGCCCGAGCCCGGCGATCTCGCGCTCGCTACCCTCGATCCCGATCGGATCGGTGACGCGGCTACCCAGCATCTGGTAGCCGCCGCAAATGCCTACCACGCGGCGGCCGCGACGGAGGTGGCGTTCAAGGTCCCGATCCCAGCCTTGGGCGCGGAAATCCTTGAGATCGGCAATGGTCGATTTCGAGCCCGGGATGACGACGAGGGCGGCATCCTCCGGAAGCTGCATGCCGGGCCGGACGAAGACGAGATCTACCTGCGGTTCGGCCGCCAGCGGGTCGAGATCGTCGAAATTGGCGATGCGCGACAGGACCGGCACGGCGACCTTAAGCGCCTTGCCGCCGCCACGCGCCAGCCTCTCGAGCACGACGGAATCCTCGGCAGGCAGCCGCGCTGCGCTTTTCAGCCAGGGGACGACACCGAAACAAGGCCAGTCGGTGAAGCGGCGGATTGCAGCGATCCCCTCGTCAAAAAGCGTGACGTCGCCGCGGAACTTGTTAATGAGATAGCCGCTGACCATCCGCCGGTCCTCGTCCGGGAGGATCGCGTGTGTCCCGACCAGCGAAGCGATGACGCCGCCGCGATCGATGTCGCCGACCAGAACCACGGGCACACCTGCACGAGTGGCAAAGCCCATATTGGCGATGTCGCCGGCGCGGAGATTGATCTCCGCGGGAGAGCCGGCACCTTCGACGATGACGAGATCGGCGCCGGCGGAGACCTGCTCGAAACTCTCCATCACCGCGCCGAGAAGCTTGGGCTTCAACGCCTGGTAGTCCCTGCCCTTCGCCTGCCCCGCCACCTTGCCCTGAAGGATGATCTGGCTGCCCACATCCGATTGCGGCTTCAGCAGCACCGGGTTCATGTGCACGGAAGACGGCACGCGCGCGGCCAACGCCTGCAGCCATTGCGCCCGGCCGATCTCCCCGCCGTCATCGGAAACGGCGGCGTTGTTCGACATGTTCTGCGGTTTGAACGGCCTGACGTTCAGGCCGCGATTGGAGGCAAGCCGGCAGAGGCCTGCCACCAATACCGATTTTCCGACATCGGAGCCGGTTCCCTGCAGCATGATCTTACGTGTCATGCCTCTCCCGTAGCATCGAAACCTTCTCCGGCAAAGCGCTGTCTTGAAGCGATTTCGCCGCAATTCTGCCGTCAGTGATCACGGCTTGATTCAGGCCGTCGGCAAGCTTGCGAAAAGCGCGAGCGCACTAGCGAAATTGCGACATGGGATGGCGAGTTTGGCATTCAAAAATCAGCGGCGCATGCCTATATCACCGGCATCGAAAACATCCCGGAAATCCGGTCCTCCCAAGGTAGAAAAGCCATGCTGTTCGTCTTCAGCAAACCCAACTTCGTGCAGATTGCCTGGAACTCCAAGGCGCCCAAGAGTCAGTCCCGCGAGCGCAACGTTGTAATGGACGCGCCGTTCGGCGCGCTCGGTCTCATTCGCACGTCCAACGTCGGATAAGGAGGTCACTCCCGGCCCGATAGATGTCGCCCAAAAGTGCGCAGCGGTTTTGGGCGAACGACATGCACAAAGAGCAAGGATCTAAGCCGCTCCGCTTCGGGGCGGCTTCTTTTGCCCTGACGACGGCGACTTTCACCGAGCGCTCAACGCGAAAACCGCACCCAACCCCTAAAACGGAAGGATGCGGCCGCGAAAATCGGGTCCGGTACGCACTACCTGATCCGGACCTGCGGCAGTCGCCCGCCGCAGGCAAACAATTATCCCGACAACGTTACCGTATGGTTATTGAGCCCTTAACCAAAGGTGAATTCCGCTTTTTTTCTCTCGCTTCTCAAAAGCGAGCGAGGCCGTGCCTTACGAGCGCAGCCAACGCATCCAAGAGGTTGATTTCTCATCGGGAACTCTTAGGCTGTCATGAGGAGATCGATCCGGCACTCGACCGTGGGCGATGCAAAGATTTGGGGAGCTCGGACAACATGAGAGAACTCCTTGCTTCCTCGGTTCTTGCCGCCGGCATCTGGGCCCTGGCGGCGCCCGCCGGAGCTGCGGAATGCGGCGAGGTCAGCATTGCCGAGATGAACTGGGCCTCTGCCGGCATTGCGGCACATGTGGACAAGTTCATTCTGGAAAACGGCTATGGTTGCACAGTCACGCTTGTCGCGGGCGATACGATGCCGACCTTCGCTTCGATGAACGAAAGGGCCGAGCCGGACGTGGCGCCGGAACTTTGGATCAACTCCGTGCGAACTTCTTTGAATGAGGCGGTGAACGACGGTCGCCTTATCGAAGGCGCCAAGATCTTGAGCGAGGGCGGTGTCGAAGGCTGGTGGATTCCGAAGTTCATTGCCGACGCGCACCCCGAGATCAGAACGGTCCAGGACGCGTTGAAGCGTCCGGACCTTTTCCCCTCCCCTGAACATCCCCCCAAGGGAGCGGTCCACAATTGTCCCCCCGGCTGGAACTGCCGGATCTCGACGGCCAATCTCTACAAAGCGCTCGAAGCGGAGAAGGCCGGCTTCGAGCTGATCGACACGGTCTCCGCCGCCGGCCTTGACGGCTCGATCGCCAACGCATTCGAGAAGAAGACCGGTTGGCTCGGCTATTATTGGGCGCCGACCGCCATCCTCGGCAAATATGAGATGGCGCTGTTGTCCTTCGGGGTCGATCACGACCGGGCGGAATGGGACGCCTGCTCGGCCGTTCCCGACTGCCCGAATCCGAAGGTGAACTCCTATCCCGTGTCCGATGTCTATACGGTGGTGACTAAATCCTTTGCCGACGAGGCCGGTGTCGCCATGGACTACGTCAAGACGCGCAGTTGGGACAACGCGACGGTCAACAAGGTGCTGGCCTGGATGGACCAGAACCAGGGCACCAACGAGCACGCGGCACGGTATTTCCTCGAGAACTTCCAGGGTACGTGGACGCAGTGGGTCAGCCCGGAGGTTGCGGAAAAGATCAAGGGCGCTCTCTGATATCGGGCCCGAAAGCATGATACTTGCTGAGTGCGACGCAGTATCGTCGTCTGCGTCGCAAACAGCACAGCGGACGGCATGTTCCGCTGTCACATTTTTGATGCGGGGAGCAGAAGAGCCCACAAACGAACTGCGCGGGGAAAGCGGCAAACGGTTTTCCCCAGACGCAAGCGGCCGAGAGAGGCTCCCAGCCGAGAAGGGGAAAGGTTGTTCATGGCAAGTCACGCAATCGAGGTGAAGAACCTCTACAAGATCTTCGGCCCCCGTGGCGAGGAGTATGTCGATGTCGTCAAGAACGGCATGGGCAAGACCGAGCTCAACGAGAAGCACGGCCACGTGCTCGGCCTGCAGGACATCAACATCTCCATGCCTGGCGGCTGCATCACGGTCGTGATGGGACTGTCCGGCTCCGGCAAGTCGACGCTGATCCGCCACATCAACCGGCTGATCGATCCGACCGCCGGCGAGGTCCTCTATGACGGCGTGGACGTCTGCAAGATGAACGAAAGCGATCTTCGCGCGTTCCGCCGCAACAAGACGGCGATGGTGTTCCAGAAATTCGCGCTCCTGCCGCATCGCAACGTCCTCGAAAACACCATCTACGGCCTGGAGATCCAGGGTGTGGAGCGGCGCGAAAGTGAAAAGCGCGCGCTCGGCTGGATCGACCGCGTCGGCCTCAAGGGCTTCGAAAAGCACTATCCGAACCAGCTTTCCGGTGGCATGCAGCAGCGCGTCGGCCTTGCCCGGGCGCTTACCAATGACGCCGAGATCCTCCTGATGGATGAAGCCTATTCGGCGCTCGACCCGCTGATCCGCGTCGACATGCAATCGGTGCTGCTCGAACTGCAGAAGGAATTGAAGAAGACCGTCGTCTTCATCACGCATGATCTGGACGAGGCCCTGAGGCTAGGCGACAAGATCGCGATCCTGCGCGACGGCCGCGTCGTGCAGCAAGGGACCGGCCAGGAGATCGTTCTGTCGCCGGCCGACGACTACATCACCGCCTTCGTCAAAGAGGTGAACCGGGGACGCGTGATCAACGTCGAAACGATCATGCGGCCACTCTCGGGCAATCCGGAAGGCCTGCCGCTAGCGGCCGGCACCGTCCTCGAAGCGGCGGCCCGGACAATGACGGGCGCCCATATCAACGCCGCGCATGTCGTTGACGCCAATGGCCGCCCGATCGGCGCCATCGACCTGCAGACGATCATCGCCGCCATGGTGACGCCAACCGGCCACGTCGCCCGCAAGGCGGCGTGAAATTGCGCCCCAGGCGGTAGAAAGGCTCTGGGCGACCCTCTCCTCGGCTACACGGCCGCCTGCAATTTGCCACTGATGAAGCGGAATTCCTGCGTTTTGCCGCCGTAGCCGTAGGCTGCGGCGGAGACCTCATGAACGAGCACATAGCTCTCTGGATGCACCTTTCCGAGGAGCAGTTCGAATGCGGCGAAGATCGCCTCGATATAGCGTGCTACTTCCTGCTTCGTATTGGTGCCGTCGACGACCTTGATATCGAGCCAGAAACTGTTGGTCTCTTGAGATGCGATCGACTTCCCGCCGGCGAACCAGTGCTGCGGATCGATATAGGTGATGGCGACCGCCGTGACAGTGGGATCCTTGCGTAAGTGAAGCTGCGTCAGTTCGCTTACGGCCTTAGCGATTTTCGCGGAAATTTCCGGGTCGGATTGGGTGGTAACGAAGACGTTGATGATCGGCATGGGAATCTCCTTCCTTGGTTGATGTCGTTGCCAAGTTCAGCCTGCCATCACTAATTGATCAGAAAAATCGAATTGTTTTGCATAAATAATTCCATATTATCGAACCATGAGGATGATCGACCCCGACCTGCTGCGAACCTTCATCGCCTTTGCCGAAAGCGGCTCGCTCGCCCGCGCGGCAGCGGCGGTCAATCGCTCGCCATCGGCGGTGACGGCGCAAATGCAACGGCTCGAAGCGCTCATCGGCGAGCCTCTCCTCGCGCCGGCGGGGCGGGGACGAGCATTGACCCCGCTCGGCGAAGAATTCGTGGACCATGCTCGCCGCATCGTCGAGGCCCATCGCGACGCTTGGCTCAGCCTCAAGGGGGCCCGGGCGGATGGTCGGATTGCGCTCGGCAGTACTCAGGATTTTGCCGATACGGCGCTTCCCGTCCTCCTGCGCCGGTTTGCCCGGTCCTATCCGCGGGTTCGCCTCGACCTTAGGATCGGCAGGACGAAGGAGTTGACCTCGGCCTACGAGCAAGGCCAGATCGACATTCTGCTGACGATGCGGCAGGGACCTGCGGCTGACGAACTGCTGGTGCTGCGAGAGCCGATGCTCTGGTTGTGCTCCGAAGCAGGCCTGGCCTCCGTCGAGCACGAGCTTCCCTTGGCCGTGCTCGACCCGCCCTGCGGCTTTCGCGCGACCGCCATCGCCGCGCTCGAGGGCGCCGGCCGCGCGTTCCGGATCGCTGCCACGAGCCCGAGTCTCTCCGGGCTGCGCGCTGCTGTCTTAAGCGGTATCGCGGTTACGGCGCGCACCGAACGCTTTCTCGGCCCCGGCATAGCGGCGGCGCCGCGGCATCTCGAACTGCCGGCGCTGCCGGCCGCGGAATTCGGCCTGCGCCTGCGCCCCCAGGCCCACAGCGTGTCCGCCGACCTCGCGGCCCTACTAGCGGATGAACTGCCGCGATTAAGCATAGATACTTGAGGCCGCCCAAAGCCATCGCCGCGAAGCCGGAGGCATGGAGGCGTATTTAGTTTGATTGCCGATTGCAAAGACATAAAGATATCTTTATACGTTGCTGCAACTCATTCAGCCGGGAAAAACTGATGTCCGTTGCCTCCAATGTCCTTTCCGATCTTCTCGCCCAGAAGGGCGTGCTGCTTGCCGACGGTGCCACGGGCACGTCGCTTTTCGCCATGGGGCTCGAGGCCGGCGAAGCGCCGGAACTCTGGAACGAGACGAAGCCGGAAAACATCACCAAGCTCCACCAGGACTTCGTCGATGCCGGCGCCGACATCATTCTCACCAATTCCTTCGGCGGCACGCGTCATCGTTTGAAGCTGCATCAGGCCGAGGACCGCGTGCATGCGCTCAACAAGTGCGCCGCCGAAATCGCCCGGGCGGTCGCAGACAAGGCGCCGCGCAAAGTCATCACCGCCGGCTCGGTCGGACCGACCGGCGAATTGCTGATTCCGCTCGGCGCACTCTCCTATGAGGATGCCGTATCGGCGTTCGTCGAGCAGATCGAGGGCCTCAAGGCCGGCGGCGCCGAAGTCGCCTGGATCGAAACAATGTCCTCGCCCGACGAGATCCGTGCAGCAGCCGAAGCCGCCACGAAGGTTGGTCTTCCCTACGTTTATACCGGCTCCTTCGATACCGCCGGCAAGACGATGATGGGGCTGCATCCGAGGGACATTCACGGGGTTGCTGCCGATATCGGTGACGGTCCGGTCGCCGTCGGTGCCAATTGCGGCGTCGGTGCGTCCGACATCCTCTCCTCCCTCCTTGACATGACCGCCGCGAGCCCGAATGCGAGCGTCGTCGTCAAAGGCAATTGCGGCATTCCGGAATTCCGCGGGTCCGAGATCCACTATTCCGGCACGCCGCCGCTGATGGCGGAATATGCGCGGTTGGCGGTCGACGCCGGCGCCAAGATCATCGGAGGCTGCTGCGGCACTTCCTGCAATCACCTCGCCGCAATGCGGCTTGCGCTCGACAATCACACGAAGGGCGAGCGCCCGACCCTTGAGGTGATCATCGAAAAGATCGGTCCCTTGCGCAACAAGACGGCAAACGAAGGCCCCGCAGCACCGGTACGCGAAAGACGGAGCCGGCGCGCCTAGAGGCCCTTTCATCTAAAGGGTGGAAGCATCGAGCGCGCCCGCGGGTTTCATCACGCCGGAGAGGACCTCCTGCTCGGCCGCGTCGACGAAGGTGCGGTAGAAGTTGAAGGAGAGCCCCATCTGGCGTGAGCCTCCAGCCGAGAAGTGTCCGTAGTCCTCGAAAAGCGCGACGCCCTTGTCTTCGACCTTGCAGAAGTCTTCGTCGCAAAGATAGTCCATGAAGCTGACCACAGGATAGTCGTCGCCGATATCGGCGATGACCTGGAGCACGTCCTTGTTGTCGGCGCGAACATCCTTCAGCGACAATTCACATCGCTCGATCGGCTGACCCAAAAGCCTCGCTCTCGCGACGCAGAGGCCGGTATCCCTACCGTTCTGCGGCGGCGGCGCCACCCAGACCGTCTTGAAACCGTTCGCCTCCAGCCAAGCAAGCGTCGAACGGGAGTCATCGATGAGCGTCTTGATGTCAGCGGGAACCTCCCGACGCCCGTCGAGAAGCACCGTCTTTTCGTTCAAATACTGGCCGTCGACGAGATGCCGGGCGTAGGAGTCGCCCCAGACCGCATTTCGGGCTTTGGACTCGTCGCGCATTTGAGGTCGATGACTGCGTCACACTCCTTGGCGAGGCCGACACTCGGTTCGATCAGCCGCGCAAGCTCACGGTTTCGGGATGCGAATCCGTCGGTGCCATCAAGGCTCAGCCCCGCCACCATCGCGGCTCCGCCAACGGTGAGCGTCAAGGCAAAAACGACCCCACGGGCGACGCGAGCAGGTTTGCGGAACGGCAGTTCGATGTAGCGCCAGCTCAGATAGGCAAGTACCAGGCATAACCCAAGCAGGAGGATGTAGCCCACGGGCGGAATCTCGTCGATCGCGCGTAACCGCGCGAAGGCCAAGACCGGCTGGTGCCAGAGATAGAGGCTGTAGCTGATGAGGCCGATCGCCACCAGCGGCCGGGCGCACAACAGCCTGCCGACAAGCGTATCCGCCCGCCCAAAAGCGAGGACCGACGCGGTCCCAAGCACCACTGGCACCGTCGTCCAGCCGGGATAGAATGCGGATTCGCGGACCAGAAGATAACTTGCAACAATGGCGAAGAGGCCGAAGCCGGCTGCAAACTCGCGAAAGCCTTTAGAAAGACGGGAATAGTCCTCGCCAGTGAGCGCGAGCATTGCGCCGACACCGAGTTCCCAAAGCCGGCTCGGCAACAGGTAAAAGTTTGCCGCCGGATCGACGCGGGCGAGAATCTGCGTGGCACCAAAACTGAGGACACACCCCGCGACCAACACCTTCAGCACCGTCTCTACCGGATAGCGTCGAAGTGCCAGCAAAAACAACGGAAGCACGATGTAGAACTGTTCCTCGACCGCCAGCGACCAGGTGTGCAGGAGCGGCATCAATTCACTGCTCGGCGCGAAATAGCCGGTCTCGTTCCAGAACACAAAGTTCGATCCGAACAGATTTATGGCGTAGAGACTCTTGCCGAAATCATTGAGCTCCTGCGGCAGCATCCACATGACGGCGAAGATCGCCGACACCACGCATACGAAGAACAGCGCCGGCGCCAGCCGGCGTGCACGGCGCTCATAGAAGGAGACGATGCTGAAACGCCCCTCACGAATTTCGCGGTGAATGATCGACGTGATGAGGAAGCCGCTTACGACAAAGAAGACGTCGACACCGGCAAATCCGCCCCCGATGAAGTCGAAACCTGCATGGAAAAAGATGACGGGCACGACTGCGATCGCTCGCAGTCCATCGATTTCGGGTCTGTAATGCATCAGGAACGCCTGTTGGAGGACCGCCCGTTACCACGGCCGCCGCCGACGAGCCACCGCGCCGCCCGGTATATCCACATTTGTGCGAATTCTAAGGCAGCTTCCGTCCCGTAGGATAGAAATGAAAGCAGTAGCGTCCGCCGCGGAACCCATGTCCGTTGTTGCGCATCGTCGGCGGCTCGCCTATCCGCACAAGGACATTCAATGTGAGGGAGACGATTCCATGAGTGGGCCAGCCGCCTTTCCGGACCGGGATTCGACCGCCGCCAAGCTTTCGAGCTTCGGCGATACCGATCAGGCCTTCATCAGGCTGCTGATGGAAAATCCCGAACAGGACGAGAATTTGCTGGAGGGGCTCTACCGCCACCTCGACGTCGCCGCGGAAGCGCGCTTCCTGAATTCGTTAAAGCTCGAAAAGCTCGGAGAGTGGCTCGGCAACGAGGCGCCGCCCCGCCTGCAGATGAGGTTCATGGAAGCTGCCCGATCCAGCCAGCATCCGGCTTACCAGGCCTTCAGGGCTGGGCTGAACAAATCCGGCGGATTGCAGCGCGCCTTCCCGAAGGTCTGAAGGGCCTCAGCCGCCTCACGCGGCCTGCATCCCACCGATCTCTCCCCGCCTGACGGGGAGCGATCTATTCTTCGCGCCGCGGTTCAGCTCGGAAACCGGGCAACGACGGCGATGATCGGCCCCAGCGGAAACAGCCGGTCATGCCGGTTGATCTCGGGCGCGTAGAGGCTCGAAATCGTGCCGTCTAGGAAAAGCGCGTTCGGACAGCCGAGCTCGTCGCGAAACAGCGACGCGAAATCATGGAAGCGCACCGGCCGCTTCGAAACGGCGAAGACCACCTCGCCCGAAGCCGTCACCCCGACGCCGTTGCGGGTTTTCAGGCTGTCGCTGTCAGGCAGGAAGCGCGGGTGAAGCGCACCGTCGGTGACAAGCATCGGCCCCGACTGCGTCGCGAAGCGCGGCTTGATGCCGGCGGCACGATAAGCCTCCGCCGCCATGACGCCCGCCTTGCCGTCGCCGACATAGAAGACGCCGTTCGGCAGCATGTGGAAATTGCCCCAGCCCGGATTGGTGTTGAGCGACGCCTGCTCCGTCCCCTCTTCGACATGCAGGCCGACCGGAGAAAGGTCATCGTGATACATGCCGCCATTCATGGCGAAGACGAGATATTCGCCGCGTTGACGCAGTTCGAGCGACAGTGCCTTGAAGGATCTGAACGGCACACCCGCCTGATCCTTGTTGTAGAGGCGAATGTCGCTCGCCGCCGGATCGAAGCTGCAGGCGATATAGGCCTGGCCGAGATGGTTCACGTTACGGCAGGCGGCGAGTGCCGGCTCGGCAAGGCTCGCGGAGAGAATGGCGGCCCCGGCAAGGAGAGAACTGGGAAACAGCGGCATGATTCGGAACTCGAGTGGAATCGTCATGGACAGCATCGCATGGATTGCGGCGGATTAATGCGCGCCCGCAGATGCGTCCGTTTCTCTTTTTCGACTTCAACGTTGTTCACGGCGCAGACGCGCCGTAGCTGGATTCCTATGATAAGCACAGGAATCCAGCAGCGCCGCGTCTACGGCGCGAGAAACTCTGACCAAAGTGCACAGCGACAGGTGGTTTGCGCAGCGGAACATCGCGCTACTAAAGGCCAAGCGCCGCCATATGGAAACCGATCTGCGCTGGCGGATAGCGATAGTCTCGCCCCAGCGGGCACATCTCGCGCGAACGACAGCCATCGGCGAGGCAGCCGCTTACCCCGGCATTCGTCCTCAGATGGGCGCGGCAGCCGCCAACATCAAATGTGCCGGACGCCAAAGCATCCGCCGGACAGGCGGAGATGCACGGCCTTCCGCAGCTATTACATGCGTGATGGGCCGCCGCCTCGCCCGTCGCCGGCATCGCGCAACCGAAACCGAGCGCGCCGCGATAGCCGTGCCAGAGGCCGTATGTCGGATGAATAAGAATGCCAAGTGGCGACGGCTTAAGCCCTTCGGCACGCATCGCCCATTGCTGGAAAGGCTGCCAGGGCGGATCGGATGGGAAATAGGCCGTGGCGCCCACTGCCTTCGCCACCGGCAGGATCGTCTCCTTCGACCAATTATCGAGCGGATCGGCACCGCCGCGATCCCGCTGCCCTTCGCGCCAGCGGCTGAACGGCTCCCACATCGAACCGCCGATATTGCCGATGAGGACGACGCTTGCGGCGGGCGGGCCGCTCTTCAGCTTCGGCGCCGCTTCGCCGGGCGCGAATGTGACTGTTCCGCGCAAAAAAAGACCGTGCGGCTTGAGTGCCGCACGGAGCGTTTCGACGAGCTTTTCTGTCGGGGGAACCGTCATTTCGGTTTCGGTCCCTGAAGTTCGTAATGCGGGCGCCAGACCTCCTTCTGGATCATGTCGGCCACCTGCGTCCTGCCGCCTTGCTCCCTGGCGCGTTCGGGAGCCTTTCAGGTGAAGGCGTCCGGCATCGAGTCCTTGCGCTTGGCGATGTATTCCTTGAGCGCCTCGTCGATCGCCGGATCGAGATAAGGCGCCTCGTAGTGCTCGAGCCAGGAGCGGGCAAGCGCATTGGCGCGCTGTTCGATCCGCTTCTCGCCTTCGATCTCCCACTGCTCGAAGGAGTTGTTGTCGGCGAGCGGCGAACGGTAGAAGGCGGTCTGGAAGTTCGCCTGGGTATGGGCGCAACCGAGATAGTGGCTTCCCGGACCGACTTCGCGGATTGCGTCGAGCGCCTGGGCGTTTTCGGAAAGGTCCACGCCCTCCGCCATCTTCTGCATCATGCCGAGCTGGTCCTGGTCGATCATGAACTTCTCGTAGGACGAGACGAGGCCGCCTTCGAGCCAGCCGGCCGCATGCAGCACGAAATTGGTGCCGGCAAGCAGCGTCATGTTCAGCGTGTTCGACGACTCATGCGCGGCTTGCGCATCCGGAACCTTGGAGCCGCAGAGCGAACCGCCGGTGCGGAACGGCAGGCCGAGGCGGCGAGCAAGCTGCGCGGCGCCGTAGGAGACCAGCGACGGCTCCGGCGTACCGAAGGTCGGCGCGCCCGACTGCATCGAGATCGAGGCGGCGAAAGTGCCGAAGAGCACCGGCGCGCCCTTGCGGATGAGCTGGGTGAACGAGGCACCGGCGAGCACTTCGGCAAGAATCTGCGTCAGCGTGCCGGCAACGGTCACCGGGCTCATCGCGCCGGAAAGGATGAAGGGCGAGAGCACGCATGCCTGGTTATGGCGTGCGTAAACCTTGAGCGCGCCCACCATTGTCTCGTCGAAGACCATCGGCGAGTTGGCGTTGATGAGGTTGAGCGTCACCGTGTTGTTCTCGACGAAATCGTCGCCGAAGACGATCTTCGCCATGGCGATCGTGTCTTCGGCGCGTTCCGGTGCGGTCACCGAGCCCATGAAGGGTTTGTCGGAATAGCGGATATGGCTGTAGACCATATCGAGATGGCGCTTGTTGACCGGAATGTCGACGGGCTCGCAGACCGTGCCGCCCGAAGAATGCATCGAGGGCGCCATATAGGCGAGCTTCACGAAATTGCGGAAATCCTCGATCGTCGCGTAGCGGCGGTTGCCGTCGAGGTCGCGCACGAAGGGCGGACCATAGACCGGTGCGAAGACCGTCGCCTTGCCGCCGATATGAGCGTTGCGCTCCGGGTTCCGCGCATGCCAGGTGAAGTTCGACGGCGCGGTCTTCAGGAGTTCGCGGCAAAGACCCTTCGGGAAATGCACGCGCTGGCCGCGCACGTCGGCACCGGCGGCTTTCCAGAGCTCAAGCGCCTCGGCGTCGTCGCGAAACTCGATGCCGATCTCCTCGAGCACGATGTCGGCATTACGTTCGATGAGCTGCAGGCCTTCCTCGTCAAGCACCTCGTATTCGCGAATCTTGCGTTGGATATAGGGCAGAGACGGTCCCGGACCACCGCCGGTGCGGGATGCCCGGCGCGCCGCCGCTCCCCGCCCCTCGCCACGCGCGCGGCGTCCGCCGCCTTCGACCGCGCCTTGTTCTGTCACGTCGCTCATTCGCTCGTTCCTCTCCCGCAGCGCCCCGCGCATAATGCGTGAAGGACGCTGCAACACTTTGACTAGGTGGGCGCATAATGCTTCCCGCGGGTGAAATCCAGCGGTCGGCACCATGCACCCGGCATCGATTTGGCCTAATGCTACCAACGCGCCGGACCGGTACGGGTCTCAATGCGCCAAGAGGTGGCGCATCTTAGACACTCGCGCCGCGGTCGTTCCATTCGCCTCAAGAGCGCCAGCTCGTCGACCTTGGTGGAGCGAGGCCCCGGAAACAACACTCTACAGCGCCGTGCGTCTTATCAGACGCACAAAGAACGCCGTAGCACTTTGAATTGCTGCATGTTTTTGTCCTTAAATCGGGGACGATTTAAGGAAACATGCAGTAAAGCCTTGAGCTGTTGCATAATTTTACCACGCCGCCGATACCGAACCGCGAGATAATGCGTTACGACAGGGGAGCGGGGGGATTTGCGCCGGGGCGTCGTCGTTTTTCATCATATGCGACGTCGCTTTCGAAAAGAGTTTTTTAGATGTGGCCCGCTAAGGATTGGGGAACGCGTCCGGATTGCGCCCTCTCGTGCCGCCCCGCGCGAAATGCTTATGCCAGGAACCGAGGAACCCTACTATGGCAGACGATGAAATCATTCTCGAGGACCTTTCCGACGAGGAACTCGTGCAGCAGATGCATGACGACCTTTATGACGGTCTCAAGGAGGAAATCGAGGATGGCACGCGCATCCTCCTAGAGCGCGGCTGGACGCCTTACGACATCCTCACCCAGGCGCTCGTCGAAGGCATGCGCATCGTCGGCATCGACTTCCGCGACGGCATCCTCTTCGTGCCGGAAGTGCTGCTCTCGGCCAATGCGATGAAGGCCGGCATGTCGATCCTGCGGCCGCTCCTTGCCGAAACCGGCGCGCCGAAGCTCGGCAAGATGGTGATCGGCACCGTCAAGGGCGATATCCATGACATCGGCAAGAATCTCGTCGGCATGATGATGGAAGGCGCCGGTTTCGACGTCGTCGACCTCGGCATCAACAACCCGGTCGAAAACTATCTGGAGGCGCTCGAGCGCGAGCAGCCGGATATCCTCGGCATGTCGGCGCTGCTCACGACCACCATGCCCTACATGAAGGTCGTGATCGACACCATGAAGGAAAAAGGCCTGCGCGACGACTATGTCGTTCTCGTGGGAGGTGCGCCGCTCAATGAGGAATTCGGCAAGGCGGTCGGTGCCGACGCCTATTGCCGCGATGCGGCGGTCGCCGTCGAAACCGCCAAGGATTTCATGAAGCGCAAGCACAACAGGCTCGCGGCCGGCTGAGCCTCGCAACTGCGAAAGATAAAAGCCGGCTGCGCGGATGAAAACGGCAGCCGGCTTTCTTATTTGAATGCGATGAGATGGCGCGCGGATGAGCGCGCTGCTCAATTGTCAGTTTGCGGCCCTGGCGACCCGGCGTCCGGCTCCTTCTGTCGCGTTCACGGCGTTTGCAGTATCCTGCCCCATGCCGCGGATCGTGTTTGCGCAGGAAGTCAGGGTTGCGAGCGCCACAATGACGGCGCCGATCATCGCGATGAATTTTGTTGTCATGACCATGATTCCTTCATGTTGCTGCAAGGCGGAATAAAGATGGAAAATGCAACGGCGGCAAGAGAACGTGCACAACCAAAGAAAGTTCATGTCATTGGTTGCGGCGCCATCGCGCGCGAGATTCTTGCCGTCTGCGAATCAAATGGGCTCGATCATATCGACCTGAACTGTCTGCCCGCCATCTGGCACAACACGCCAGAAAAGATCGTCCCCGGCCTGCGCGAGGCGATCGCCAGGGCACGCGCGGAGGGCTTCGAGCGCATCTTCATCGCCTATGCCGACTGCGGCACCGGCGGCCTCCTTGATCGGCTTTGCGAAGAGGAAGATGTCAAGCGCATCCCCGGCCCGCATTGCTATTCCTTCTTCGCCGGCAATGCGGATTTCGCCAAGCGCTGGGACGACGACATCAGCGCTTTCTTCCTCACTGATTTCCTCGCCCGCCAGTTCGAGGCCTTTGTTATCGAACCGCTCGGCCTCGACCGGCACCCTGAACTGCGCGACATGTATTTCGGCCATTATCGCAAGCTCGTTTATCTCTCGCAGGTGGAGGACGAGGCGCTGCAGGAGAAGGCTCGCCGCGCCGCCGAGGCGCTGGGGCTTGAATATGAATACCGCTACACCGGCTATGGTGATCTGACGCGATCGCTGATCGAGGCCTGACTGATTCCCGCGAACGGCGGACAGAGTGACACGACTTCACCTTCCTCCCCTCTAAAGAAAGCAGCGTCATTCACGGTGCGTAAATCTCCAATGCCTGCGTTAAGGTCACCGTAAGCCATCTCGGCATATTGCTCGCACACGACCAAGGCTTCGGTTGCCGCTCCGGCAATACCGGCTACCGCCAGCATGAACGGGGTTGCGAGGATGATGGACATCACCAGCCAGCCAAACGCAGGGCAGACGCCCGCGAAACCGGCCGGCGGCCGCATCGTCGTGATCACCGCGGGCGGCGACAATCCGAATGTCATGATCAACGCGCTTGCCGCGCATTTCGACGACGTCGTGGTCCTGCAGGAGCAGCCGGAGTCGAAGGCGGTCTTCGTCAAGCGCCGCGCCCGTAAGCTCGGCTGGATCACGGCCTCGGGCCAACTCGCGACCATGATCGTCTCTCGTTTCGGCAAGCACTTCACCCGCCGACGCGCGGCGGAGATCCTGCGCGAGTACGGCGTTTCAGCAGCGCTCGATCCGGCGCTCCCCGTCCATCGGATCGGCTCGATCAACGATCCGGAATCCCACGTCCGCCTGAAGGCGTTACAGCCCGCGGTCGTCTTCCTCATCAGTTGCCGCATGCTGAAGGCGGAAACGCTTGCCTCGATCGCTTGCCCGGTCCTGAATTTCCATGCCGGCATCAACCCGCAATATCGCGGCCTGATGGGCGGCTACTGGGCGGTCGTGAGCCGCGATTCCGAGAATTTCGGCGCGACCGTTCATCTCGTCGACGAGGGAGTGGACACTGGTGGCATCCTCTACCAGTCACGACAAGTGCCGGGCTGCGCCGACACGATGCACACCTACCCGCTGCTCCAGACTGCAGCCTCGACCGGCATTGCAGTCAAAGCCGTAGAGGATGCACTGACCGGACGCCTCCGGCCCGTCGACGTTATGGCGCCATCCCGGCAATGGTACCATCCGCCGATCTGGACCTGGCTTTGGAACGGGTTGCGGTGTGGAATCTGGTAGGTGGCGCGATGACGATAAGCCGGCAGAGCGTGTTTATTCCGCTATTGCAGGCCGACCCGAGTGCTTCGATGCGGCACCTTACTGCGCCCCTGCCCTCAGCACCTTTCTCGTCGCACTATCGACCGCGACGCCGGTCTGGGCGCTGTCCTGCCTGAACCCGCGCGCGGTATTGGCACAGGACGAAAGTGCGAGAAGTGTCACGCAAAGGATCGTGATAACAGCCTTTGGCATCGTCAACTCCGTATCTCCGCAATTCTAAGGAAATGATGCGCGTCCCCGCTAAATCAAGCTGGCGTTGTCTCTAGGGAGCATCTGAGAGAATATTAGCGCTTCGTCACATCCAATCGATGATTGGAGCATTACGATGACCCGCAAATCGCTAGTCGCAACCGCGATCGCCCTTCTGACGCTCGCGGGATGCATGAGCAGCCAGTCGGCCCAAAGAAATACCGCCCCTCCGCCTCCGAGCAGTTCCGGCGCTGGTACCGGCACTTCCGGTGCGCCCAGCGGCGGCATGGGCGGCGGTGGTGCCCAGGGAAGCGGAAGCGCCGGTTATTGATGGGCGCCCGCTCGGCAACCGTTTTACCTGATAAGCCAAGACCGCCCGCAAGGCCGCGCGGGCGGTCTCCCATCGCCCTTAGTAGTAAGGCGAGTAGCACTGCTGCCGCGGACCGCCATAAGGCTGGTAGGAGTTATCCCAGGCGCGGTACGAGCGGTATCTGGAATAGCACCAGCTTACGTGGCGCGAGAGGAGACCCGATCCGGTATAGCGAGGTGCCGCATAGCGCGGCTCGACGTAACGTGGCGGCTGCGCGATGGCGCCGCCGATGACCATCCCGGCTCCGAATGCCGCCAGGGGGTACCACCAGCCGTCGCTGTGCCGGCGATAGCCATGGCGGTGATAGCGGTAGCCGCGATGGCCGTTATACCAGCCGTAACGAGGACCATGACCGTACCAGCCACGGCGCGGCGGTGGTCGGTGCCAGCCACGGTGGTCGACCAGTTTTACGTCGTGCGCCTGCGAGGCGGAAAGGGTTACGACAGGCATGGCCTGCACAGGCGCGTAACTCGTGAAAGCCGTCATAGCGGCGAGGAAAAGGATCCCAATCTTCTTCATCTGCACACCTATCAGTTTAGGATAGGAGCAGATTTCATGCTTTTACGTGAACTGACCATGAATGCCAACTTCATGATATTCTAAGACAATATCCCGGCGCCGAGGATGAGCGCCGCCGCTTATCCGTGAACGGCACTTGTCTTACACATCGGCAACCGCCAGTCGCCAGCGATGAATTACACGTCCCTCCTCGGATTGCCGACCACATGGCCGCGCGGTGACGCCGCGGTGGAGCGTCGTTTTTGGACATATCCGACGTCGTGGCAAGGTGAGCCACCTTAAATGGACATGCGCATTGTCGCCTTTAGAGGAGACCAGAAATCCGATGGCAGATCGCATAATCGTCTACTGGCGCGACATTCCCGCGCAGGTCATCATCAAACAGGGCCGCAAGAGCGCAAAACGCGAGCTTTCGCTGCGCTTTACCGAGGCGATCGACATGTGTGCCATGCGCACTGGCGCCGCCGAGACGGACGACTACCTCGCCGAATGGCGCAAGGCCGATCCGGTACCGGTCTCGGACGATCTCGAGGCGGAAGCCGACAAGGCGGCGGCCGAACTGGAAACAGCCTACGACAAGGAGCGGCTCGTCGCGCTCGTCAAGGCCGGAGGGCGTGAAAATGCCTGATCCGAAAGTCGTCACCGGCAACGCCCAGCCCGCCAGGAAAGCGGCAAGCGGCGCCTACATTCCGACGAATGTCTCACCCAGCCGACGCTCGCGCCACAAATACACCGTCCGGCTCTGGGCCGTACGGCATTCGCGGTTCCTCGAATGGTTCTACAACCGCTTCGCCGACATGTTCCTGAAGCTCCACCCGCTTTGGAACGCCATCGGCTACGGCCGCGTTGAACGGCCGGTGACCTTCGTGGAACGCCACGTAAAGGGTTTCCTCTTCGACTGTCGCATGTGCGGCCAATGTGCGCTCTCCTCGACCGGGATGTCCTGCCCGATGAACTGTCCGAAGCAGTTGCGCAATGGCCCGTGCGGAGGCGTGCGCGCCAACGGCAATTGCGAGGTCGAGCCGGACATGCCCTGCGTTTGGGTGCAGGCGTGGAAGGGCTCGCAGAACATGGTGAAAGGTGATGCGATCATGAACGTGCAGCCGCCGGTCAACCAGTCGCTGCGTGAAACGTCGGCCTGGCTGCGCGTGACCGCCGAGGCTGCGGCCCGCCGCGAGGCGGAGCAGAAGGAGGGCCAGCAATGAGCCCGGACATCAACCCGCACGATCCCGGCGCGCCGCTCGATCCCCTCCCCGGCCACTCCTCGCGCGGCCGCCTTGAGCGCGTGCTCCGGCGCGGTGAGTTTGCCGTCACGGCCGAGCTCAACCCGCCGGACAGCGCCAATCCGCAGGACGTTTACGAGCGTGCCGCGATCTTCGACGGCTGGGTGGACGGCATCAACGCGGTCGACGCCTCGGGTGCCAATTGCCACATGTCGTCGGTGGGCATCTGCGCGCTGCTGACCCGCATGGGTTATGCGCCGATCATGCAGATCGCCTGCCGCGATAAGAACCGCATCGCTATCCAGGGAGACGTGCTCGGCGCCTCCGCCATGGGCGTGCAGAACATCATGTGCCTGACCGGTGACGGCGTGCAGGCGGGTGACCAACCGGGCGCCAAGCCCGTCTTCGACCTCGACTGCATGTCGTTGCTCGAAACGGTGCGCATCATGCGCGACAATTCGAAGTTTCTCTCCGGCCGCAAGCTGACGACGCCGCCGCAGGTCTTCCTCGGCGCGGCGATCAATCCCTTTGCGCCCCCCTACGACTTCCGGCCCTACCGGCTGGCGAAGAAGATCGAGGCCGGTGCGCAGTTCGTCCAAAGCCAATATTGCTTCGACGTGCCGATGTTCCGCGAATACATGAAGAAGGTGCGCGACCTCGGCCTGCATGAGAAATGCTTCATCCTCGTCGGCGTCGGACCGATGGCGTCGGCCAAGACCGCTCGCTGGATTCGCTCCAACGTGCCGGGCATCCACATTCCCGACAGCGTCATCAAGCGGCTCGAAGGTGCTCAGGACCAGAAGAAAGAAGGCAAGCAGCTCTGCATCGACATCATCAACGAGGTGAAGGAGATCGAGGGCGTTTCCGGAGTCCATGTCATGGCCTACCGCCAGGAGGAATATGTGGCCGAGATCGTTCACGAGTCCGGCGTGCTGAAGGGCCGCAGACCATGGAAGCGCGAGGCCACGCCGACAGATGCGCTGGTTGCAGAACGGCTCGAGCATCTGCGTGAAGGCATCGAGGAAAATCAGCAGCAGATGGCGGAGGCCGCGGCTCATCATCCGCACTGAGCTTTCGACCCGGAGGGGGCCGCCAATCGTGCCGTCCTTCGATTAGAAGAGGAAAACCGGCGCCAGGTACGCCTGGCTGCCTTACAAACACGAAACGGGCCTATTACATAGCCCCACGCTCCAAGGATCAGAGGATCTTATATGACCCGTACCATCGTCGCCTCCGCCACCCGAGAGATCGTCATCGGCTTCGACCAGCCCTTCTGCGTCATCGGAGAACGCATCAACCCGACCGGCCGCAAGAAGCTCGCCGCCGAAATGATCGAAGGCAACTTCGAAACGGTCATCAAGGACGCGCTGGAGCAGGTGGCCGCGGGCGCCACGATGCTCGACGTCAATGCGGGCGTGACAGCTGTCAACCCGAACGAGACCGAGCCGCCGCTCCTCGTCAAGACGCTGGAGATCGTACAGGGCCTCGTCGACGTGCCACTGTCGATCGACAGTTCGGTGACGGCGGCGATCGAGGCAGGCCTGCGCGTTGCAAAGGGCCGGCCGCTCGTCAACTCGGTTACCGGTGAAGAGGAAAAGCTGGAGGCGATCCTGCCGCTCGTCAAGAAATACGACGTCCCTGTCGTGGCGATTTCCAACGATGAAACCGGTATCTCGATGGATCCGGATGTGCGCTTCGCCGTCGCCAAAAAGATCGTCGAGCGCGCCATGGATCACGGCATCAAGCCGCACGATATCGTCGTCGACCCGCTCGTCATGCCGATCGGCGCGCTTGGCGATGCTGGCCGGCAGGTCTTCGCGCTTCTGCGTCGCCTCCGCGAAGAGCTCAAGGTCAATACCACCTGCGGCCTCTCCAACATCTCCTTCGGCCTGCCGCACCGCCATGGCATCAATGCCGGCTTCATCCCGATGGTGATCGGCGCTGGCATGACCTCGGCGATCATGAACCCCTGCCGTCCGCAGGAGATGGAGGCGGTGCGCGCAGCCAACGTGCTCAACGGCACCGACCCGAACTGCACCAACTGGATCATGACCTATCGCGACCACAAGCCTGCGGAAGGTGGCCATGCCGTGGCGGCGGCTGCCCCGGCGGGCGGCGCCGGACGGCGGGGTGGACGTGCGGCACGCGCCGGCGCTGCCGCAAGGACGGAGTAAGATGGCGAAGCACCGTTCCCTTGCCAGCGATCTGGCGGCGCTCTGGTTCCAGGCGCCGATGGTCATCGCCGCTCGCACTCAAGCCATGGCTGTTGCGGCCATGACAGGGTCCGCAACCGACTATGTTGAGGCAAGCCGGATGGTCACGGAGAAGATGGCGGCCGCCGCCGAAAGCGTCGTCGCCTGTAATGTCGCCTTGGCAAAGGAAGGCATGGGCGCGGCCGCGGCGTTAGCCCTCGGCAAGATCGGACCCGGGGCCGGTCACAAGCGGATCGCGGCAGCGGCACTTCGCCCCTATGCCAAGCGCGTGCGGGCGAATGCCCGCCGCCTCTCGAAATAGCCATTGGCGAGATCAGGAAGATGTTGAACGTGCCCCCGAAGGACAACAAGACGGACCCGCTGGTGCTCTTCATGCCGTCGGGAAAACGCGGCCGCTTTCCGGTAGGCACGCCGATCCTCGACGCGGCACGTTCTCTCGGGGTCTATGTCGAAAGCGTCTGCGGCGGACGCGCGACCTGCGGGCGCTGCCAGGTTTCCGTGCAGGAAGGCAATTTCGCCAAGCACAAGATCGTCTCCTCGAACGACCATATCTCGCCGATAGGCCCGAAGGAGCAGCGCTATGCAACGGTGCGCGAACTGCCCGATGGCCGCCGCCTTTCATGCTCGGCCCAGATCCTCGGCGATCTCGTCATCGACGTGCCGCAGGACACAGTCATCAATGCGCAAGTGGTCCGCAAGGCCGCGACCGACCGGGTCATCGAGCGCAATGCTGCCGTCCAGCTCTGCTATGTCGAGGTGGACGAGCCGGACATGCACAAGCCGCTCGGCGACCTCGACCGGCTGAAAGCGGTCCTGGAGAAGGATTGGGGCTGGAAGGACCTGCTGATCGCGCCGCACCTCATCCCGCAAGTGCAGGGAATCCTGCGCAAGGGAAATTTTGCGGCTACCGCCGCCATCCACCGTGACATGGATTCCTCGCGTCCTTTCATCGTCAGTCTCTGGCCGGGTCTCAAAAACGAGGCCTATGGCATTGCCTGCGACATCGGCTCGACGACGATCGCCATGCATCTGGTGTCGCTGCTCTCCGGCCGTATCGTCGCCTCCTCTGGCGCATCGAACCCGCAGATCCGCTTCGGCGAGGATCTGATGAGCCGCGTCTCGTACGTGATGATGAATCCGGACGGCCGCGAGGCGATGACCAAGGCGGTGCGCGAGGCGGTGAACGGTCTGGTGGGCAAGGTCTGCGCCGAAAGCGAGGTCGATCGCCACGACATCCTCGACATGGTGTTCGTCGGCAACCCGATCATGCACCACCTCTTCCTCGGCATCGACCCGACGGAGCTCGGCCAGGCCCCCTTCGCGCTCGCCGTCTCCGGCGCCCTGCAATATTGGGCGCACGAGATCGACATCGAGGTCAATCGCGGTGCTCGGCTCTACACGCTGCCCTGCATCGCCGGCCACGTCGGCGCAGACGCGGCCGGCGCGACGCTTTCGGAAGGCCCGCACCGGCAGGACAAGATGATGCTGCTCGTCGACGTCGGCACCAATGCCGAAATCGTGCTCGGCAACAGGCAACGCGTCGTAGCGGCTTCCTCCCCGACCGGCCCGGCCTTCGAAGGCGCCGAGATCTCCTCCGGTCAGCGCGCCGCTCCCGGCGCGATCGAGCGCGTGCGCATCGACCCGGAAACGCTGGAGCCGCGCTTCCGTGTGATCGGCGTCGACAAGTGGTCGGACGAGGAGGATTTCGCCGAAGCAGTGGCGGCGGTCGGCGTCACCGGCATCTGCGGCTCGGCGATCATCGAAGTCGTCGCCGAGATGTACCTCACCGGCATCATTTCGCAGGATGGCGTGGTTGACGGAGGCATGGCCGCGAGAAGCTCCCGGATCGTCCCGAACGGCCGCACCTTCTCCTATCTGCTGCACGACGGCGAACCGCGCATCACGGTAACGCAGAACGACATACGGGCGATCCAGCTCGCCAAGGCGGCGCTTTATGCCGGCATTAAGCTGCTGATGGAGAAACAGGGCGTCGATCATGTCGACACGATCCGCTTTGCCGGCGCCTTCGGCTCCTTCATCGACCCGAAATACGCCATGGTGCTGGGGCTTATCCCGGACTGCGATCTCACCGAGGTGAAGGCGGTAGGCAACGCCGCCGGCACCGGCGCGCTGATGGCGCTCCTCAACCGCGGTCACCGCCGCGAGATCGAGGAAACCGTCAGGAAAATCGAAAAGATAGAGACGGCTCTTGAATCGAAATTTCAGGAGCATTTCGTCAATGCCATGGCGATGCCCAACAAGGTCGATGCCTTCCCGAAGCTTGCGGAAGTGGTCACCCTACCGGAGCGTAAGGTGCTCGCGGATGAGGGTGAAGGCGGCGGACGCAGGCGGCGCCGGAGCCGCTAGCAGAGAAGCTTTGACGCGCCCGCCCGACCTTCACCCCGTCCATCGCCACAAAGTACGGAACTTTCTTGATCTGGAAGGTCCAGCGCGATCGGGAATTTTCCGATGATCAGCGCCGTGTAAACCTAATCTTGATCAAAGGCTGTCACTTCTGCTCGCCGATGCAGACACTTCAAGGCTGGCGGGAAGCGGTGTGCGAACAAATTTCAGAATAACCATCCATGAGAGGCTGGAAGACCTTTCCCCGGAATGGCCCGTTGGTGGTCGGCCACCGGCGCCTAGGGCGCGTTTCCACGCGTTTCAGACGGCAACTTTTCTCAGTGCCTGGCTGAACAGCTTCGGACGTTCCGGCCGTCAGAGCCTGCAGTTTATCGAGGTTCGAGACGAAGCTTCGCTGCCCCTGATCTTTATTCCTTTACGTATTTTACACCGGGGCGGTACACGGCTTCTCCAGTTCGTGGATCAGGATGCGGCCGATTACAACGCGCCCATTCTCTTTGAGTCGCACATGATCTGGTCGCGTGAGGTCGCAGAGGATCTGTGGCGGCAGATTGTCGAAATGCTGCCCCCGTTCGACGTCGTCGAACTCATCAAGATGCCGGCGGAAGTGGAGGGGCTGATCAACCCTCTCGCATATCTCGGCGACCGTCAAAGCGAACTCTCGTGCCATGCGACGGATCTGCGGCGTTCCTGGAACGAGATCGACAGGGAGGTGCCGCGCCGCACCACGCTGCTGCGGAAAATCCGTGGTCTTGAGCGGGTGGCGCCCGTGGGATTCCACCTCGCACAGACTCCGGACGAAGTGAGGAAGATCACGGATGTAATGCTCCGCCAGAAGCAGCGTCGCTTCGAGGAGACGATGGTGCCGGGCTTCGATGTCGACCGCGACAAGCATGACTTCTTTCGCGAAGGGACGCCCCTTTTCCATCGTGAGGAGATGCTGACCCTCTTCTACCTGACGGCCGGCGAGACGATCGTTGCAACCATTTGGGGTCTGGTCGCAGACAAGCGTTATTACGCCATCATGCTGTCCTTCGAAGGCGACGAGTGGACGAAGCATTCCCCCGGTAGCATCCTTTTTTACAAAGCGCTGAAATGGCTGCACGACAAGGGCTACGAATGGATGGATCTCGGCATCGGAAATGAGCCCTGGAAGCTGGAAAGCTGTAGGACGATGATCACGCTTTCGGAACGCAGCGAAGCCGTGACCGGGCGGGGCAGGTTCTATCTGGCCCGTCTGCGGGCGAATGCGCAGCTGCGGGCGACCAAGGCCTACCAGAAGCTGCGACCGCTGAAATGGATCGTGCTACGTTCCTTGCGCGGCCGGCGTCATATGACACCGGCAGACGTGGACACCGGTGCCTCTCTCGTCTGCGAGCGCAGAAGGGGCGGCCCGCCCCCTCAACCCACTTGAGCGGCATAGGACGCCAACAGACCAACCCAGCCTTTCTCGGAATCGAGAACACCGCGGAGTTCCGCGGTTCTTGCGCCGTAATTGGCAAGATCCCGGTGCTCAAGAGTGACGATCGTCTCGCTCTCTCCCTTTGCTTCGAAAAGCACCTCCACCTCCGTCCGGAATGCAGGATCGAAGTCGAAATCGGCATTGAGCTGCCAGGCAAAGACGATGCGGTGCGGCCGGTCGCAATCGATGACGCGCCCCCAATCGCACTCTTCGCCGGCGTTGCCGATCTCATACCAGCGGCCACCAGGGACGGCCTCGACGACCACCGTCTTCTGACCGGACTGCGTCACGCTGTGGTCCTTGATCCACCAGCTCCCCATGCCGTGACAAAGACGTCGAACGCCTTTTCCAGCGATGCACGAACGGTGACGGACTTGCGAACCGCGGCTGCGTCGATCGTATGCATGACATCTCCTCCTGCTGTTTCCTCTCATTTGAAACGCATTGGACCGTGGCGGCCGGAGTGCCTCAGCGCTATTTCCGGTTGTTCCTTCCTTCGACCGCAGTCTTGAACGCCGCGAGTTGATCGCCCCAGAAGCGCTCGAGCCATTGCCGAAGCGGTCCAAGACCCTCGGGATCGACCGAATAGATCCGCCGTGCGCCCGACGGCTCGTCGCGGACGAGCCGCGCCTCCTTGAGCACCTTCAAATGCTGAGAGATCGCCGGCTGTGACACCGGTATCGCTCGGGCGAGTTCGGCAACCGAATGCCGCCGCTCCGCGACTCTTTCGAAAATTGCGCGCCGTGTCGGATCGGCCAGCGCAGCAAACATCTTATCTTCATAAGTCATGGCTTATTATAAGCCAATGCTTATAATTGTCAATCAGCACAGTGCGCGGCCAACACATGAGACGCCGCGCATTCCTGGAATGCGCGGCGTCTCATGTGACGGCTATCAAACCGTCAAAAGTGGGTCGGCCGAGCGACGGCGTCGGGGAATAGCCCCGTCCTATTGCGTCTGCAGCTCGGCGAAGGCCTCGCGGACGTGGTCGGCAACCGCAAGAACCGGCGCAGGCGCGTCCTCGATGACCTTGAGGCCGATATCGTAATGGCCGAGATCCGGAAGGCCATCGCGCTCACCGAGCTGAACCATCTCCCCTTGGACGAGATAGCGCGGCAGCGGCGCGATCGCGAGCCCAGCGAGAACCGCCGCGCGTTGCCCGGTCGTATAAGCACTTAGGAAGGCGACGCGGAATTTGCGACCGGCCCGCGACAGCTTCTCCACCGCATCGGCGCGCCACACGCAGCCATCTTCCCACATGGAAACCGGCAGCGGATCGCGCAGGTGCGCGTTGCCGCATTTCGCGCCCGCCCAGACGAGCTTTTCCTGCATCAGGATTTCGCCGTCCTTCGCCGATTCGTCCGAAAGGCTGTTGTAGATGGCGATGTCCAAGCGGTGCTCGTCGACCCTCTTGCGCATCGCATTGCTCATGCCGATCGAAACGTCGACCGTCACGTTCGGATAGGTTTCGGCAAAGCGTTTCAGGACATCCGGAAGAATGCGCTCGCCGACGTCCTCCGGCGCACCGACTCGCACCACGCCGTTCATGTCGGGCATCAGGAAGCGCGAGACCGTCTCATTGTTGAGCGACAGCAGCCTCCGGGCGAAGCCGAGCAGCAACTCGCCCTTCGGCGTCAAAGACACCGAGCGTGCATCGCGCAGGAAAAGCGTGCAGCCAAGCATCTCCTCGAGCTTCTTGATCTGCATCGAGACGGCCGAGGGCGTGCGATAGACAGTCTCGGCGGCCGTGGTGAAGTTGCCGGTCTCGGCGATGGCGACAAAGGTCTTCAGCACGTCCATCTCGAGCAGCGGAAGCGCGTGGCGCAGCATCATGTTCATGGCGGCATCCTCATTCAGAAAATCTGAAAGATAGCTTTATTTCATTTCGTTTGATTGAACATCACGTGTGAGCGATAGTCAAGCTGCAAGGAGGGAGTTGTGCAAACCTCCTCCGAACCCTGACGAAGGAGAAGGCTATGTCCGCTATCACATTGGCCATCGACAACGGCGCCACCGTGGGACGTTGGATCGCAGGCGCTGCGACGACCGAGCAGACGATGCGGCCGGCGGACGGCACGGCCGATCGCACTGGAACCGCCCCGCAACGCCCGCGCGATGGAGATGACATCGTCCTAGTAGTTCTGTCACGCGCGCGGCTGTTCATCGAACGGATGGCCGACAGGAGGCGCGCCGGCAATATCGTCAGGAATCGGGTGGAAACCCGCCGCCAATTGGCGAAACTGCCGGCCAGGGTTCGCAACGACCTGTTACCCGCGGAACAGCAGCCGACCTCGACACCTGATAGAACCTGCTAAACGCGGGCGGCAACCGATCACCATGTTTGATGAAAGACATCAAACATATTCGTTTGAATGATCAATCAGGTTGCGCCATACAGATGCATGGTCGCGACCTTTTGAGAAACTCAGAAGGAAACCGGAAATGTCTGCGAACGAGTATTCGTCATCCTCATCGAACCAGGGCCATTCGGCACTGCCTGGCCTGTTCAATCTCCGGGCCCGCGCCTGGGCCGCATGGAAGCGGCACCGCAATGAACGTGTTCTGGAGAACCTCTCCTACGACACGTTGAAGGATATCGGCTTCCCCTCCGTCGACGATGCGGTGCATAAGACGGAACAATGAATAAAGGCTCCAAATGCCACCCTCCCGGCATTGACCGCAAAGTGAGCCTCTGAAGGGCATTCCCGAAAAGGAATGCCCTTCTTGTTTTGGAGGAAAAAATTCGCCTGAATTGGACGTCCGGCCTTGAATCTATGTTCGGCCGCTCCATGCGTTCCTACTCAAACATTCGCTTCGGTGTCTTGCCCTTGAGGAACGGCTCGATGAAGGCGTGTAATAGCTCTGTCTGGCCGATGACCGCGGTATGCGACGTTGCCGGCATCACTGCAAGACGGGAAGCTGGGAGCGGCTTGCCCATATCGCCCATGACACCGCCGCCAAGCAGCCGGAACAGTGCGACTGAATGCTCGAGCGTGGCGACGTCCGCGTCGCCGGTGATGATCAGAACCGGGGTCTTCAGTGTCTTGACGTCTGGCCCCCAGGCCATCGGTTCGTGTTCGAGAGCGATCAGCTTCTTGACCAGGGCCGGAAAGCCGTCGGGATTGGCAGCGAGTTTGCGGTGTTCCTCCGCGAACGGCATGTTGACGAACATCTCTACCGTCATTTGCGGAATGAAGGCCTTGAACGCCGGCTGCCAGCCCTCGGCGTCATAAGCGACGGAGGCGGCGGCGAGCTTGTTGACCTTTTCCGGGTGACGGATCGCAAGCTGCAGGCCGGCAGCGGCGCCCATGGAATAGCCGAAGACGTCGGCCTTTTCGACGCCGACGGCATCCATGAAAGCTGCGACGTCGTCAGCAAGATTCGGATAGGTGATCGGCCGGTCTATGTCGGTGGTGCGGCCATGGCCCTGAAACTCAAGTGCGTAGACCTTGTGGGTCTCGGCTAGTTTCGGGATGATTGCGCCCATCGAGGGAATGTTCATATAGGCGCCGTGCAATACGATCAGCGGATCGCCCTCGCCCGATACCTCGTAATACATCTCCATACCGTTGACCTTGACCCGGTCACCCGCAGGTTGGGATTGGGCCAGCACGGGGCCAGCTATGAGCAGGGCCCCGGCAATCAGTGCAGTGCGAAACATCGATGTCTCTCCTCGTCTCTACGCGGCTCATGCCGGCGTCGATGATAAGACGAACGAGGTCTCCGCGCCCCGACATTGTCGGAGCCGACGTTTTCGGCAAAGCCCACCCGCTTGCTTTCAAGCGCGTCGCGCTCGATAGTCGCGACGACCTGCCGCGGGTTTTGGAAGCGGCCCAGACAAGCGACGATCGGATGAGTGAAAAAGACCAATTGCCCATCATTCACTTTGGCGACGCCAAGGCGTTTGAGGACTGGCTCGCCCGACAGGAACCCGATTGCCCGGGTCTATGGGTGAAGTTCGCCAAAAAGGCGTCCGGCATCGCAAGCATCACCCCGAAGGAAGCGCTCGACGTTGCGCTTTGCTACGGCTGGATCGACGGCCAGCGGGTCGGACTCGACGACGACTATTATCTCAACAAATACACGCCGCGCCGGGCGCGCAGCAGGTGGTCCGAGATCAATCGCACGCGTGCGCTGGAGTTGATCGCGGAAGGACGGATGACGCCCCGGGGCATGGCCGAGGTGGAGAGAGCGAGGGCCGACGGCCGCTGGGAAGCGGCGGCGGCACCGCCGAGCAAGGCGACCGTGCCGGAGGATCTGCAGGATGCGCTCAAGCGCAACGGGGCGGCGAAGGCACTGTTCGACGAACTCGACAGCCGGAACCGCTATGCGGTTCTCTTTCGTATCCAGGATGCGAAAAAAGCCGAAACCCGGAAGGCACGCATCGAGAAATATGTCGACATGCTCGCGAGAGGGGAAACGCCCTATCCACGCGGGAAAGGCCGCGCGCAGCGGAAGAGCTGAAAGAGGCCCGCACTGCACGCCGCGATGGTTCGATCTCGACGGCCAACGCGGGGCCGCACCGAAGATCCCGCTCCTCTACTCGGAGTATCCGCCAGACCTTGTCAAATACCGACATGGCTCGCACGGCCAAATGAAGAGTCGCAATCGGAAACGTGACGACCAAGTGCGTGCGGGTGCCCTCTTTTCCCCAATTTACGGGATTTTTGCCCGATTGCGCCATCGCCGCTGGTGGCGGTGTCGCTTTTCATACGATCGCGGCGCCGTTGTCCGAGATCTCTTACTGCGGCCATGTCGCAATGCGAAAATTTCTTCTCCGTCGCGGCTTTCCATGCCAATGTCGCAAATCGACAAGCCGGGCGGCATATTCCAAGCGACGAATATGCGAGCCGTAGCCTGGGAGGTCCAATGAACAAGCCCCTGACGAAAAAGCGTTCGCTCGTTTTCTTTCTAGTGCCGAACTTTTCGATGCTGCCCTTTTCGGCGGCAATCGAAACGCTCCGCATCGCCAACCGGATGCTTGGCTATGAGGCCTATACATGGCGCCTCGCCTCGACCGACGGCCAGAAGGTCTTCTCCTCGGCCGGCATTGCTCTCGAGGTCAACACTTCCCTGGCAGACGAACGCAAGTTCCTGAGCGGCGAAAACCGCCCCTCGATGGTTCTGGTCTGTTCCGGCGTCTATGTCGAGGAGTTCCAGAACAAGTCGGTGAACGCCTGGCTGCGCGAGGTCTACAACCGCGGCATCGCCGTCGGCAGCCTCTGTACCGGCGCACATGTACTGGCTTCGGCGGGCCTGCTCACGGGCAAGCGCTGCGCCATCCACTGGGAAAACCTGCCGGGTTTCTCCGAAAGCTTCCCGCAGGCTGAGGTCTATGCCGACCTCTACGAGATCGACAGCAACATTTACACCTGCGCCGGCGGCACAGCGTCGCTCGACATGATGCTGAACCTGATCGACCAGGATTTTGGTGAAAACCTCGTCAACCGCGTCTGCGAACAGGCGTTGACGGATCGCGTGCGCGGCCCGCACGACCGGCAGCGGCTGCCTCTGAGAGCCCGCCTCGGTGTCCAGAACGCCAAGGTGCTGTCGATCATCGAACTGATGGAGAGCAACCTCTCCGAACCCTTGTCGCTCTTGGAAATCGCCGAAAGCGCCGATCTTTCGCGCCGCCAGATCGAGCGGCTCTTCCGCCAGGAAATGGGGCGCTCTCCCGCGCGCTACTATCTCGAGATCCGCCTCGACCGCGCCCGGCACCTCCTCATCCAATCCTCCATGCCGGTCGTGGAAGTGGCCGTGGCCTGCGGCTTCGTCTCCGCTTCGCATTTCTCCAAATGCTATCGCGAACTCTACAACCGCTCGCCGCAGCAGGAACGCGCCGAACGCAAGCTGACACTGCAGATGGCGCGTTGACGGACAGACGGGGAGGCAATCGAAAAGTCGCCTCCCCTTTTCGTGCACATAGAGGGGCGACTGGTCGTCCGAGCAAGCGGACGCTCGCTGCCGCTCTCATGACACCAGAGCATCAAGCAGTGTCAGTTCCGACATCACGCGATTGCGGCCGGCATGTTTCGCCATGTAGAGGAACTGGTCGGCGGCGTGCAGGTAGTTTTCGAAGGATTCGGACGCTTCGATTGTCGCAAGCCCGATCGAGACGGTGATCGTCAGTTCCTCTTCGTCCGCGACGATCTTCGATCTCGCAAGCTCGAGGCGCACACGCTCGCAGAAGGCAAAAGCCTCGCGGACATCGAGACCATTGAAGAGGATGCCGAATTCCTCGCCGCCGAGACGCGCCATCAGGTGCTCCGCGCCGACCAGCGCCTTCAGTCGTCGCGCCACATGCTTAAGCACGAGATCGCCGATCTCATGGCCGTAGGTATCGTTCAGCCGCTTGAAGTGGTCGATGTCCAGCACGGCGATCGACGTGCCCTCGCCCCGCCTCAGGCACTGATCGACCAGGCGTGGCCCTGTGAGGAAGAAGTGCCGGCGGTTGTAGATGCCCGTCAGATAGTCGCTTGCCGCCGCGCGGCGTAGCGCCTGCATCCGCTTCTGCATTGCCGCGGCATAGCGCACGCGGCCATGGAACTCCGCTTCCAGCACCGGCTTTCGGATGAAATCAGCGCCGCCAGCCTCGATGAAGCGCGCCGCCAGTCGCGCGTCGCCCTCTTCCGAAAGGCCGATGACCGGCGCGGCCTCCTCGCCCTGCCGCCTGCGGATTTCCTCCAGCAGGCTCTTTCCCGTCATGTCGGCGAGATTCGTGTCGGTGACGATGGCGTCGATCGCCTCGCCCGCGTCGATGAACTGCAGGGCCTCGGCGCCGCGCGACGCTTCGACGATCGAGAGCCGCTGCCGGCGCAGGATGCCCGCGAGATCGTGGCGCGAGGCCTGGCCGGAATCGACAAGCAGCACCGTGGTCCTGCCGCTGGCAAGCGCTCGACCGACCGAAGCGATCAGGCCGTTGAGCGAGTGCGGCTCGTTCTTGACGATGCAATCCACGACACCGCGGCTCAGGATCTCGTCACGCGTGCCGTCGTTGAAGGCGGCCGTGAAGACGATGGCCGGAACCCCTTCCTTGAGGAGGAAGTCCAGCGCTTCGCAGTTCGGCGCGTCTGGAAGGTTGAGATCAAGGACGGCCAGCGAAAACTCCTCGGCCATGTCGGAAAATTCCGCCTTCACCGCTTTGAGCGACGCGCAATGGGTGACGCTGACGCCATGCGTCAGCTCTAAGCCATGCTTCAGCGCGGTCGCGAACATACGCGAATCCTCGATGAGCAGCAGACGCTTGTCGCGGTGCATCTGCACGGAACTCACCCGTCCCGGCACTCGGCGCAATCTCACTGCAACCCCCATCCCCACCTGCATGATTCCTTAAATCGGCATCGATTTAAGGACAAAATGATGCAGCAACTCAGACGCGCATGGCGCCGCACCCAATCGAACCCCGCGTGCCCCGCCGCGCCCCTGCCGTGCTGGACGTCATAGAGCGGCCGCGCCTCCAAGAACGCTGCAACTCGCCAGTCCTCGATCCCTCGGACCGATACAGTCTCGGGGATCATGGACGCAAGTGACGCTGACTGGATATGCAATTGCGCCGGCTCGAGCCCTGTTCCATTCGGCACGGCGGGCATCGCCGGGTATTCCCCATTTCTTTTAAGGGAATTGAAAGCTCTATCGGTTGCAATTCCGTTAACGGATCAACCGCGGTCGCCGAAGGCTGCCGAGATTGGCTGCGCCCGTCACGCGGGTATTTTCGTCTTTGCGCTTAGCGTCCTGATCTTGGTGAGTGTGTCGAGGTTCTGATTGACCCGGCAATAGAACTCCTCGTTGACGAAGGGCCGGACCACGAAATCGTTGCCGCCGGCCTTGAGGAAACGCGCCGAGAGCAGCCGGTTCGTCGACGAGGAGACACCGATGATGCGCAACTGGTGGGGTCCGTGGGCTGCGCGGATGCGGCGCGTGAGTTCGAAGCCGTCGATGTCCGGCATGTTGTAGTCGGTGATGACGAGCGCGATGTCCGGATTGTTCTTCAGGATCTCGAGGGCGGCAGCACCGCTCTCGGCGGAGCTCGTGCGGAAATTATAGCGCCTGAGTTGCGTCGTGAGCACCGCCCGCGCCGTCGGGCTGTCGTCGACGATTAGCACGTGATGCTTCTGGTTGGTCAAGAACCGGCAGACCGATTCCGCCAGCATGTCCACCGCGAAGACGCTGTCCTTGATGACGTAGTCGACGATGTCCTTGGCGAGAATGGCCTCGCGCGTGCTCTCCTGGAACGAGCCGGTGAAGACGATCGTCGGCACGCTCATCTCGATCAGATAGCCGAGCGCCTCGCCGTTCTCCGCGCCCGGCAGATTGATATTGGAGATGGCAAGCGCGGGTGGAAAGGAAGCATTTTCGACTGCGAACTGCAGATCCTCGTAGTCGCGGCAGACAATCACGTCGACATCGAACAATTCCTTCAGCCGCTTCGAAACCATCGAGGAAAACAGATTGGAGTCCTCGGCAAGCACGATGCGGTGCTCGCCGAGGGATTCGCCGGAATAGTACATTCCGGAAACGCCGAAGAATGACATTGATCGCCTATGAGAAAGAGTGTCCCCGCTGACATCCTAGAGGCAAAAGGTTTTATTGGGTGTTAATGGGAGCGACCACTGAAAAAGCCCGACCAGCGGCCCAATCGGGCCGCCGATCATGGGCCACGGTAGGGACCTTAGGCAAAGACGATATCGTCCGCCGAGAGATCGGACAGTGAGACCTTGTCCAGAAGGAGACCGAACGTGTCTGACCCGTTGAAGGCGATGTAGAGTCCGTCCTCCGTCTCGGTCGCCGCTGCAATGAGGTCGGCGAAGCTGCCGATGCGCGTGGTATTCGGTGCATGACCGATGAAGCGCAGCACGTCGCCGCCTTCAGTATCGAAATCGGTGATGCGGTCGACACCCGAGAACGAAAACGTGTCGGACGACCAAAGGAAGGTATCGCCACCGGCACCGCCCGTCATGACATCATTGCCGGCTCCGCCCCAAAGTTCGTCATTGCCGGCGCCGCCGTCGAGACGGTCGTTGCCACCATTGCCGGTCAGTTTATCGTCGCCGGCGAGCGTGCGGATAATATCGTCGCCTGCGCCGCCCTCCACCTGAAACGTCTCAATATTGGTGAATATCAGCCTCGTGCCGAACACGCCGGTCGCCGCATCGAAGTTGGTCGTTCCGACAAGTGGCTCGGTGACGTAGAGAGTGTCGTTGCCGTCCCCGCCATCGATGAAGCCGGAAGGAGCGCGGACCTGGATCAGGTCGTCGCCGGCACCGCCATCAATGATCGTGTCGCCGTCATCGAAGGCCGTTCCCGCGTCGTGGATCTCGTCGTTGCCATCGCCGCCGGCGAGCACATCATTGCCACCGACGCTGATCAAGATGTCGTCGCCAGCGCCGCCATAGAGGGCGTCGTCACCGCTTCCGGAAGCGATGTAATCCCTGCCGTTGCTGCCTTCGACGTAGTTGTCGCCCTCGCCCATATGGGCGCTGAGCGAGAAGAGATTTCCGCCGATTAGCGTATCGCTGCCGCTGCCGAGATCTACGCTGGCTACCTCGATGCCGCTGATCAGCGTGCCTGTCGAGGCAAATCCGCGCACGAAGTCTATGGTCACGTCCTCAGTCCTCTCGTCGTCGAAGAGGGAGAGCGTATCCCAGCCGTTCCCGCCGTCGATCACCGCGGAGGCGAGAGTGGTAGTGATCTTGTCACTGTGGTCGCCGGCGAAGATGCGATTCGCGCCGCTCATGTCGACGATGATGTCACCGCCGCTACCCGTCTCGATCGTGTCGTCGCCGAGCATGCTGGTGCCATCGTCGACGTCGGTGCCATGCGGCCCGATGATATCGTTGCCTGCGCCCGTCGAGATGATGTCGTCGGTGGCTGCCCCGAAGATCCGGTCGTTGCCGCTACCGGTGGTCAGCACCAGTCTCTCGATGCGGTTGAAGAAGATGTGTTCCCAGTTCGATGTATTGTAGCCGATGATACCGTGCCCGTGCTCCCCGCTGAACCGGACGGAGGTGCTGACGTCGGAGAGGTCGATCACCAGCGTATCGAAGCCGCCACCGCCGGTAACCGCGCCGCCGGTACCGGTAAGCGTGATCTGGTCGTCCCCCTCGCCGCCATCGAGCCGGTCGTAGCCGCTGCTACTCGCCAGGCGATCGTCCCCGGCGCCGCCGTAGACCAGATCATCGCCGTCACCCGCATCGATCTCATCCGCGCCAATGAGGCCGAAGATGCGATCCTTTTCCTCGGTTCCAAGTATCACGTCGTCACCGATCGTGCCAACAATCGTGCTCATGCCCCGTCTCCAAACAAATGAATATGGCTCTTAGCATGGCTTAAGATATGTTTGAATCAGTATTGTGACTCGATCTCGAAAATACATTAACAATTCAAACAAAAATTATATTAGTTCAAAGTTCAAATTATGTCGTGTTTAAAATATACTTAAATGCAGGCAGGCGATTGATCCAGCACGCAGTGAGCGCCAGCAGCGACTGCGAGGTGGAGTCCACCATGCGTGAAAAGGCGTTTTCATGTCGGTTGGAGATCCCTATTCGAGCTCGCTAGCGGCAGCGATGATCTCCTCGGGGGTGGGAAAGGTGCCGATGCCATTCGGACCGTCACGCGCCTCGATCTTTGCCCAGCGCACGATGCCGCCCGCATCTACCAGGAAATGGCCGACAAGTTGTGTGGCATGCTCGGCAAAGATTGCCTGATCGGTCTCGTCGAGTTCGAAGCCGTCTTTGGCATTCAACACGAAGTTGGCTTCCATCGGCTGCGTCGGCTCGGCCAGTTCGCCCGCGGGATTGATGCGTGCCTCCTGGAACTGCGCCATGGTCGCGCGTTCGGGCCATTGCGGCGGCTCGGTGCTCGCCTCCGGCAGAAACTGGACACGCGGCACGCCGAAGGCGCGGTGGGTGAGGCAGTCAGGATCTGAGAGAAGCACGACAGGTGTCGGCTGGTAGCGAAAATACAGCCGGGCGCGGTCGAGCGACGTGTTGATGACGGCAAGCGTCTCCACGCCTGCGGCACGTAATGCCGGCTGCAGGCCGGAGAGCTGTCTGAGCTGGCGCCGGCAGAACGGGCAGTGCAATCCGCGGAAGAGGCCGAGGAGAAAGGGACGCCCGCGCAAATCGACGAGAGATACGATCCTGTTGGCATCGACTGCGGGAAGCGCAAAGGCGGGTGCGGGTTCACCCGGTTGCAGCGTATTTATCTGATCGCCCATGGAGAGCTTTCTGTGACGCGAGGCCAACTGCAGTGCCTCTCGTCACTATAGCGGACATCACATCCTGGCACCATCGGCGCGCCCGGCCGCCTGAGAGCCCGGCAAAGCGGATGCCTCCTCGTATTTCGCTGACCGCGTGCGGATTTCCGTATAGAATGCGCCCATGAGTGAAGCCCAGTCTCTATTCGAAATGCTGCGCCAGTCGGTGAAGCCGGAGATTGTCGATGCGTTCGCGCGGCTCGTGCGCGACGCACCCGATCGCAAGCTCTGCCGCATCAACGCGCTTGCCTTTGCGGCCGCCGAAGGGCTCGACGAAGAGGACACGATCGCGGGTTTCCTGCAGGCCTCCCGCCTTGGCATTTTCGAGCTTTCCTGGAACGTGCTCTGCCCTGGCTGCGGCGGAGTGCTCGATGCCAATACGTCGTTGAAGACGGTGCAGGCCACGGAATATACCTGCGCGCTCTGCGCCGCCGGCTACGAGCCGACGCTCGACGAGATGGTCGAGGTGACCTTCACGGTAAGCCCGCGCGTGCGCCACATCGGGGCACATAATCCGCACGAATTGCCGGCGATCGAATATTTCCGCCAGATGTACTGGGGCTCCGGCATCGACCTGCCGGAGGACGATTACGAGGAAAAGTTCGACGAGTTCGTCATCGAGACACTGGAACTGCCGCCGGGCGACAAAGCCGTCATCTCGATGCAGCTTCCGGCCGAATTCGTCATCGTCTTCGAACCGGTGACGCATGCGGCACAATTCCTGGACGTAAAGGGAGAGCCGACGAGGGAACGACGGAACCTCGTGCTCGTCTTCGACCGTGCGCATCGCCATGCCGAGACCCTGAATCTTCAGCCGGGGCCGCTTCGGATCCAGGTGGAGAACCATGCCGAAGTTCGCACGCTGCCTTCCGTCTGCGTGGCAGGCGAGGCCCTGCACGAGATGCTTGGCCGCCGGCGACCATTCCTCACCGCCAAACGGCTCCTCTCCAACCAGACATTCCGCGACATTTATCGGACCGACACGCTCGACGTCGACCAGCGGCTGAAGATTACCAGCCTCACCTTCCTCTTCACCGACCTGCGCGGGTCGACGGAACTCTATGAGCGCGTCGGGGACCTTGCCGCCTTCGACCTGGTGCGAACGCATTTCCGGGTCCTGAACGAGATCGTCGCGGCCGAAGCCGGCGCCATCGTGAAGACGATCGGCGACGCGGTGATGGCCACCTTCCCGACGCCGGACCGCGCGGTCGCCGCGGCGATGCGATGCGGGACGCGATGCGCGAGCTCAATGAGGAGCGCGGCAGCGAGGACCTGCTATTGAAGATCGGCATCCATGAGGGGCCATGCATCGCGGTCAACCTCAACGAGAGGCAGGACTATTTCGGCCAGACCGTCAATATCGCCTCGCGCGTCCAGCATCTCGCCACCTCGCGCGAGATTTTCGCGACGGGATCGGTGCTCGAAGACCCGCGTGCCTCCAACCTGCTTTCCGACCGCGGCCTCAGCCCGATGCCGCACAGCGTGACGCTCAGGGGAATCGCCAACGAGATCAGTATTTTCGCCATTCCGTGAGCGGATGATCGGCCATACGGGTGGTGCAGATGCGCATGGAAGCGCCGGGCATCGCCCGTTGTTCAGTGCCGGTTCAGGCTCGTTAACGGAGGGTATTAGCAAACGAAGGAGAGAGCCATGCGTATGCACCTTGGCCTGTTTGCTGCCGTGGCGATGACAGCTGGCGTCGCCGAAGCCGGAAGCCAATCGTCGAACACGAGTTCGAACAGTACGTCCAATAACGGCATCGTCGACGAGCGGATCGTCGATACCTATTGCGAAGATGGTTATTGCGAGCGCCGTGTGTTGCGCCGCGTTTACCGTAACGACTGGCGCCATGGCGACGAAAGCAATTGGCGCCGCTATCATGATGACGATGATTGAGGTCGAATCTGATCAAAAGCGTTATGACTGCCGCAGGCATTCATGCATGGATCCACCTGCCGCCGGGGACGAAGACATATGACAGGGCCCTTGCGGCCCATAACGCCCCAGCGCGGCATCAGCCCGGAGCGACGGATCGGAAAATTTCAGGCGGCCGCTGTCGGCACCGGCGATCGTCAGGCGTCCTCGGGATCAGAACATCATGACCCAGGAGAAACGCAATGAGGAAGATCATCGTCGGTGCATTCGTTAGCCTTGATGGCGTCATGCAGGCGCCCGGCGGGCCGCAAGAGGACCCCATCGGTGGCTTCGACTATGGCGGCTGGGCGGCTCCCTACTTCGACGAAACGATGGGACAGGCGGTCGACGAGATGTTCGCCAAACCGTTTGATCTCCTGCTTGGTCGAAAGACCTATGACATTTTCGCCGCGCACTGGCCCTATGTCGGCGCCGACGATCCGATCGGGCCGCTATTCGACCGCATCACGAAATATGTCGCCACGCGCAATCCGGACTTGAAGCTCACATGGCAGAACAGCCAGACCCTCGGCCCCGACGCGGTCGCCACGCTCAAGCGGCTAAAGGACGAAGACGGACCAGATCTGTTGACACAGGGCTCGACCGACTTCCTGCAGACCCTTTTCAGCAATGATCTGGTCGATGAGATGTATATCTCGTTCTTTCCGCTCGTGCTCGGAAAGGGCAAGAAGCTGTTCGGCCGCGGAACCATGCCGACAGCGCTGAAACTCATCAATTCGAAGGTCTCCGGAAGCGGCGTCACCGTCAACAAATACGTCCGTGGAGGGCCGGTCGTGACCGGTTCTTTCGAGTTCGAGCAGCCTACCGAGGCGGAACTTGAGCGGCGGCGGAAGCTGACCTGACCGCGCGCGCTGCATCCGCCCGCGCGAGCGCTACGCGGGCGGATGCAGCCCGCTCCCGGGAGCACCCGGTCATGCATGCAACGGCTAAATTCGCGAAACCGCTTCGGGACCAACGATTGGCCACGATTTTTGGCGTATAATAAATGCCGTAGCTGATCATGGGAGGTTACCATGAGAACCGAAGAAGCAATGCATCCCGGCGTGCGTTGGATCGGCCCGGAAACAGATTTGCGCACGATTGCGCGCATCATGAAAGAAGAGGATATCGGCGCCCTGCCTGTCGGCGAAAACGACCGCCTGATCGGGATGGTGACGGACCGCGACGTTACCCTGCGCGCGTTGGCGAACGGCCACGACATCTCGACGCTTACAGCCCGTGACGTGATGACGAAGGATATCATCTACTGCCGCACGACTGAATCGGTCGAAGACGCCATTCACCTGATGGAGTCGAAGAAGATCCGGCGGCTGCCGGTGATCAACGAGCAGAAGCGAATGGTCGGTATGCTGTCGCTGGGCGACATTTCCCACTGCAGCAGTCAGGAACTGACGGGCGAGTTGGTAAAGGCCGTGACGGGTCACCACGCTTGAGACCCCACCGGATTGCGCCTGAAGCGCGCGTGTCACGAAGCGGCGCGATCTTCTGTGCCGCTTCGTTGCGGCAGAACGTGGGAATTTCCGCCTATTTCACCACGACGGAGCCGTTGACGATCTCGATCGTCTCGTCTCCCTGGAGACCAACGCGGTCTCCGCTCGGCGCGGTAACGAAGCAGCCGCTCGGGCAAATCATTTCCGTTGCACCAGATGCGATCGCAAACTCCATTCGGCTCTCCCCCTCGACGATCACCAGCACCGCGGTTTTTTCATCCCGGTTGGTCACCGTAGCCGCATCGGCCACACCAGCCATAAGCATGCCGCAAAACAAAGCAGCGAAAACTGTCCTCATCGCCCATCGGCGCCTGCGCGCCGTCCCCTCTCGGCAGCCCCTCGTCCCGTGACGAGGTCACGAGCCGCCTCTTCAGCCGCCGCCAGCCTACCGCACAAACCCTTAAACCGGAAATCGATTTAAGAAGAAACTGTGCAGCGATTCAAAGCGTTACCGCGACGCGCTCCTAAGCGGGGGCGCAGCGCCGCAAGGCGCGGCATGAAGTTGGGGAATTCATGCGGGCTGCGCGCTGAACCGGCGCTGAATGAGCCGTTGCGTGCGGTTCAGTATGCGAAGCGGGATGCCTCCGATCATCACCGGTTTCGTCGTGCTTCCAAGCGATCCCAATTCCGCGCCCCCGACCATCGCAGTTTAATCAAATATCTGCTGCACCCGATGTTCAGCCACTTGATCGCCCGATTGTTCACGGTCTATGCGTTTGCGCACGCCACCGGGCGTTTCGGGGACAACAAGGATTACCGCACATGGAGATTTTCACTTCCGCCGGGCTGGCGGCGCTGCTGCAGGTCATTGTCATCGACCTGGTGCTTGCCGGCGACAATGCCGTGGTCATCGGGCTCGCGGCGGCCGGTCTGCCGCTCGAGCAGCGCAAGAAGGCCATTCTCGTCGGCATTCTCGCCGCCACGGGGCTTCGCATCGTTCTTGCCATCTTCACGGTCCAGCTTCTCGCCATTATCGGGCTGCTGCTTGCGGGCGGCCTTCTCCTCCTTTGGGTTTGCTGGAAAATGTGGCGCGAAATTCGTTCCGGCGGGCACGAGAGCATCGATAGTTTGGAGGAGGCGAATGCTTCAGCGCCGAAGAAAACCTTTAAACAAGCGGCGACCCAGATCGTGCTCGCGGACGTTTCCATGTCGCTCGACAATGTCCTTGCCGTTGCCGGCGCCGCGCGGGAGCATCCGACCGTTCTCGTCTTCGGTCTGATGCTGTCGATCGCGTTGATGGGCGTTGCGGCGAGCTTCATTGCCCGTCTGCTCAATCGCTATCACTGGATCGCCTATGTGGGTCTTGCGATCATCTTCTATGTTTCGCTCGACATGATCTATCGCGGCGCGATGGAGGTGTGGCCACACGTGGTCCCGGTCGCCCAGGCACTGGCGGGACTATGACGGTCGGGCTGAAGAAACATGCAGTAGGATATGCATGACATCGGCGCAAAAAGAGGGAGTGGCATCGCCACTCCCTCTTCGCATTTTGCCCCTCTTTCTCGTCAACGGCTGCGGCGCCTGCTGATGGGCCGTTCGACTGCCTCGTCCTGTTCGGGTTGCGGCTCAACCTTCTCGTCCTCTATCGACGGGGGTTCGGCCTCTTCCTCGGGCGTCACGTCCTCGATCTTCATCGGGAACGGCGCACCGATCCCCTCGTCGCGGAAGCGCTCGTAGATCGAAACCCGAATGTCGTTACGCACATCGCCCGCCTTCAGCACGTCGGCGACATAGATGCGCAGTTCGAAGGTCATGCGCTCGTCGCCGAAGGTGGTGAAGCCGACATTGGGAGCCGGGTTCTTCAAGACCATGGGATGGGCTGCGGCGATTTCCTGCAGCAGCTCGATCACCCGGCGCGGCTCGCTCGCATAGGTAACGGTGACGGCGATTTCCGAACGGCCGAGCTTGTTGCGATGTGTCCAGTTGCCGACCGAAGCGTTGATGAGCAGCGAATTCGGCATCATGATCGATTGATGCTGGAACGTCTCGATCTCGGTAGCGCGGACGGAGATGCGTCGCACGAAACCTTCCGTCGTGCCGCTGACGATCCAATCGCCTACCTTGAAGGGCCGCTCGACAAGCAATATCAGGCCCGACACGAAGTTCGAAACGATGTTCTGCAGACCGAAGCCGACACCGAGGGAGAGAGCACCGGCAACGAGCGCGAGGCTTGACAGGTCGATACCGGCGGCCGAAAGGCCGATGAGCCCCGCGAGCCCGACGCCAACATAGCCGATTCCGGTGCGAATGGAGTTGCGCACGCCGGCATCGACGCGGCTGCGCGCCATGATGTTGCCGTCAATCCACCGCTGTACCCAGCGCGTGACGACATAGCCAAGCGCGAAGAAAAGGACGCCGGCGAGGATACCGACGAGCGAAATCGTGATCGTGCCGATCCTGATTTCCGTCAGGATTCGGTACGCCCAGGATTCGATGTCGGCGATCTGGAAGCCCCATTGCAACAGGATCAGCGGGATGAAGAACAGCACGACCAGGGCATAGATGCCGAGCCCGGCGGCAAGCCCGATCTGGTCGAGCGCAACCTGCTCCAGATTGAAGCGGCGCTCGGCATAGCGTCCTGCGGCCGTTTCGGCGAAGGCGCCCTGCTTGGAGACCGATTTCCCGGTGAGAAGGCCAATGTACATCGTCACCAGGATCGCGCCAGTGACGATGATCTGCGTGGCGATGAAGCGCGCGAGACCGACATAGCCTGAGAGCGCAATGGCGATGAGCGCCGCGCCCATCAAAAGGAACGAGAGGGAGATGACCCGCGGCCAGGGACGGCCAGGCGCTTCGAAAGGCTCGTCGGTCCTCAGCATCGGCCGGATCAAGGCCATAGACATCAGGATGAGGCCGATGATGATCGAAGCAAGAAAGCTTCTCGCAACCGTTAGCACGACCGGTGAGCCGAGGGACTCGCCGATGCTGCCGAGCAGGTAATCGAGGCCGTTGACCAAAGCCATGGCGAAGATCGGCACCATCAGCATTCGCGCCCCGCGGTCCGAGACCCGAACGAGACGCAAACTCGACCGCTTCGGCGAGAGGACGGAATTGGCCAGTCGGGTGACGAAGAATACGGCTACGCTCATCGCCAAAGTGATCGCGATGATCGGTCCGATGTCCGGTCGCAACACATTGAAACTGTTGAGGAAGAAATAACTCGACGCCGCGAAGGCCGTGAGGCTCATGGTCGGGATCAGCGTCGACCAGAATGCCAGCGAAAGCTGTCGGAAGTAGGTGGGCTCTTCCTCTTCGTCCTGGTGGCGCAGGAAGGGCGAAAAAAGCCGATAGCCGCCGACCAGAAAGAGGAATGCCGCGCAGAGCGAGAGGAAGAGCGCGCTGAGCAAAGGCACGCGCTTGTAGTTCCAGGCGAATGCCAGCCAGCTTCCGATACTGCGCGACAATGCCCTCGCCTCGTCGACCGTGGCCGTAACCGCCTCGCTCAGCATCGCTGCTGAGACATCGGTGTGTTTCAGCAGCGTATTGGAGAAGAGCGCGCGACGGGTGGCGGTGATGCCGTTTGCCAGCTTCCGTGACTCGACCGAAAGATTTTCCGCCCGCCCGGTCAGCGCATTGATCGCGCCGCGCTCGGCAAGAAGTCGCTTGCGCTCCTCGGTAATGATCGCCGCCTCCGGCGGCTGCCCTTCGCCCGGCGGATCGCCGAGCTCGGTGAGCCTCGCCTTGATTTCGTCGAGCCGCGGCCGCGTGCCGACAGATGCGGCGATGATCTGCTTGGAAAGTTCGTCGACCTGGACCTTGAGCTCGGCCAGCAAGGTATCGTCTTCTTTGGCAGCGTCGACGCGCTCGGCCAACCGGTTGAGTTCCCGCTCGGCTTGCGCGAGTTGGTCTTCCGCCTGTTGGAGTGCAGGAGACGCGGCCGCCGCCCCGTCGTCGGTTTCAGTGGCCGCTCCGGGCGGGGCCGGTTGCGTCGGCGTCCCTTGCGTGGCCGCCGGCGGCTGCTGAGGCGGCCGCACCTGCCGCGCCGGCTGGCTCGGTTGAGCGGGCTGTGCCGTTTGCTGGGCCGTCGCGAATCCGCCGCCGAGCGTGAGCACGCCGAACGAGCCAGCGATCAAGAGAGCGGTCAATTTTCCAACGGAATGCAATTCGGTGTCCTTCGAAGCGCGGAATGGAGCCCGAGCGGAATCGCCCGAGCTGTCGTTATGATCGATCTGCATACGCAACACGGCAAAAAGATGCAAAGGCGCACGGATGAGGACTATTCATACGATTTTCCTCGGCGCTGGTGGCCTTCCACCGCAGTCCCGGTAATTCCAACCGAGGCAACGCGACGCGCCGGGAGATCGACTCCCGGCGCCGGCACGGGTGCAGAGGGGAACCGTCCGCATGTCCCCTCTTCGGAACTTTGTATCTAGTGCTTCCTCCGCTTTCAACGGTGGACCCCCAACACAAAGGAAGGCGATCGCGTTTCTGCCGAGCAGATCGCAGTGCTTCGCCCGCATTCACCCTTTCGGTTTCAACGCCTGCTCTGCGTATTCCCGCAGCAGTCCGTCGTAGTCCTCAAGGGCCGGGAGCGCGGCGTAACTGTGCACCGCAGGCGTCGCGGCCCAAGGCAATCCCTCGCTCGTCCAGGTCTCGATGAACGGCGTGAACCAACTGGCGTCGTCGAGCATCGTCGCGCGGAGATTGACGAACCAGTCCATGCCCTCCGGCCGGGTGAACATCCAGCTCATGCAATGGGGGCAGAAATAGTGGCGCGTCGCACCGTGCAAGCCGCCGATAACCGGTTCGCCCCGTGTCACTGCAAAGCCTTCGCTCGGGATCGCAACGCTCAGCGAGAACGCGCTTGCCGTCATTCGCTGACAGCCAGTGCAATGGCACGCCATTGTCAGGAGCGGCGGTGCGGTGACTTTGACGCGCACTTGGCCGCAGCGACATCCCCCCTCCCAAGGCAGGTTTCCTGCGCTCATAGCTTCCTCCTAAGTCAATATCCCTAGAACCCGGCACCCGGCTGGGCCAGATATTCCTCCTCAGCCGGAGTCGATGTCCGCGCCAAGATGGCGTTACGGTGAGGAAAGCGGCCGAACCGTTCGATCACCTCGCGATGGCGGATGGCATAATCGAGATAGTTCGCGTCGCCGAGTTCGGTAAAGAGCTTCACGGCCATCGTCTGATCCGTCAGGTCTTCAGAATGCTCGAAGGGCATGTAGAAGAAGACTCGCCACTCTTCCGGCACGGTCAGATCGGCACTCGCACCGACGGCAAGCTTCGCCTCGCGCAGCGCCAGGCAATCCGTGGCAAATGCCAGGGGCGAGCCGCGGTACATGTTGCGTGGCAACTGATCGAACAGGATGATGGCGGCCAGCCAGTTGCTGGGGGTCGCCCGCCAAACATCGTCCAATTTCCTTGAAAGAGCCAGATGTGACGCCTGAAAACGCTGCACGCACTGCTGGTCGAGCTCGGGATCCGGCGTGAACCAATGGTCGTAGGAAAGCTCCGTGAACCAGAATTTCAACACCTCTTCCGGCGTGCATATCTCAATTTCATCGGCCATCGATGCCTCCCCCTCATCGGCGAATCTACTCCCGCCCATCAGATAGGGGGCGATCGTGCGGTTTCCACCGACAACCTGCAAGGCTGCTTCTACACCTTGGTCAAGACAGGACATCCATTGGCCGCCCTCCTCACTCAACCTCGCCGCTTCAGGATGGCGATGAAGGCGACGCCGCCGGCGAGGCCGGTGACGACGCCAATCGGCATGTCTTCGGGCGCCATGGCGACACGCGCGACGAGGTCGGCGAGGATCAGCACGAGAGCGCCGCAGCCGGCCGAGAGCGGGATGACGCGCACGTTGTCGCTTCCGGCGAAGAGGCGGACGAAATGCGGGATCATCAGCCCGATGAAACCGATGGCGCCGGAAAAGGCGACCATCACACCCGTGAGAAGCGCGGTGACGACGAAGAGCATGAGGCGGAAACGGCGCACCGGAATGCCGAGGGTCATCGCCGTCTCGTCGCCCATGGCGAGCGCATTGATCTCACGGGCCCGGATGATCAGCCAGGCGAGCGACAGAGCAAGCACAAGCCCCGGATAGGCGAGATGCTGCCACTGCGCGAGCCCAAGCCCGCCGAGCATCCAGAAAATCACGCTATGCACCGCCCGCGGATCGCCGAGAAAGATGAGCAGGTTCCCAACGGCCGTCAGCGTGAACGCTACGGCAACGCCGGAAAGCACGAGCCGATCGGCGCCGGTACCGAGCACACGGGCTATGAAGGCGACCAATGCCGTGGCGGCAAGCGCACCGGCGAACGCGAAGAGCGGCACCGTAGCGAGGCCCAGGATGAGTCCCGTGTGCAGCAGCGCCACGATAGCGCCCAGCGCCCCACCCGCCGAAACTCCGAGCAGATGCGGGTCGGCAAGCGGGTTGCGCGTCACCGATTGCAGCACCGCGCCAGTGACAGCAAGGCCAGCTCCGACAAGCCCGGCCAGAAGGACCCGCGGCAGCCGCACGTCCCAGACGATGTTTTCGCGCCCGGCCGACCAAAAAGGCTCGACGCTACCGGGCACGATCCTCTCGACGATTATCGACCAGACCGTTTGAACCGGAATAGGCGCGGTGCCGAGCGACACGCCGGCGGTGACGGCAAGGCACAAAAGAAGCAGTGCCCCGAAGAGGAAGAACAAGGTTCGCACGAATATCGGACTTTGGCAGTTGCGATGGCTGGACGCGGCGCGTGTGCCCCGAGCCAGCAATTCTGTTAAATCAATGCCCTATGGATGTTTTCTGAGGACGCAACAGGAGGTACCGGGCGGAATGCCGCCGCCGGCATGCCCCCGATAACAGCCGAAAGGTGCCCTCGCCTGCTCACATGACCTCGGCATGAAAACTCTTTGCCAGCCGCTCAATCGCATCGATGTTGCGCGGACCAGGCGTCGCCTCGACGTAGTCGAGCACGACAAAGCGGTCGTTCCGGACCGCGTCGATGTTCCTGAAGGCGGGATTGTTTTTCATGAAGGCGATCTTCTGCTCGGCTGTCACTTCGCCATAGTTGACGATGACGACCACCTCGGGGTCGCGATCGATCACCGGCTCCCAGGAGATCTCCGTCCAACTCTTTTCAACGTCGTCCATGATGTTGACCCCGCCCGCCGCTTCGATCATGGCCGTCGGAATGCCGTAGCGACCGGAGGTGAAGGGCTTCTCCTCGCCTGAATCGTAGACGAAAACCCGCCTTGGGCGCTCGATGGCCTTGGTCTTGCCGGCGACCTCGGAGAGTTGCCGGCGATATCCGTCGACAAGCGCCTTCGCCCTCGCCTCAACGCCGAAAATGCGGCCGAGATTGAGGAGGTCGACAAACATATCCTCCATCGTCGGCTTTTCCTTCGCCACGACGTGAATGCAGCTTTCGGTAAGTTCGTAGACCTTGATCCCGAAGGGCTCGAGCGTCTCCGGCGTCACTTCGCCGCCGACCTTCATGCCGTAGTTCCAGCCCGCGAAGAAGAAGTCGGCATCGGCATTGAGAAGCACTTCCTTCGTCGGATACTTCGCCGAAAGCTCCGGCAACGCCTTCACGTCCTCTCGCAGCTTCTCATCCAGCGTCTTCCAGCCGGAAACGCCGGTGTAGCCCACCATGCGGTCCTGCAGCTTCAAGGCCAGCATCATCTCGGTGAGATTGACGTCGTTGGAGATCGCCCGCTCGGGTGCGGCTTCGAACGTGACGTCGCGGTTGCAGCTCTTGACGGTGATAGGATAGGCGAAAGTCGGCGCTGCGGCCGCCAGAATGACACCGGCTGCGAGCAGTATTCTGTTCATTGGATTTCTCCTGTGGAACGGAGGGAGGAAATTCGGGAATTGGACCGCTTCGCGGGCGCTGCGTCGGAGCGCCGGAGCGAAAAGGAAAAGCGTGACGCATTGCTTTCCGGGGTCTCGTGTGCCGTCGCATGCACCCCGAAGGCAGCTGAAAGAGCCGACGGTTCCAGCACGGCACCGGGTACGCCGAAGGCGGCGAGCCGTCCTTCCGCGAGGATTGCCACATCGGTCGCGAATTCGGCCGCGAGATTGATGTCGTGCAGCGTCGTGACGATGGTGAGCCTGAGGGTCTTCAGGAGCTCGAGGATTTCAAGCTGGTGGCGGATATCAAGATGGTTGGTCGGTTCGTCGAGAATGATGATGCGCGGTTCCTGGGCGAGCGCCCGTGCAATCAGAACCCGCTGTTTCTCGCCTCCGGATAGGGTGGCGAACTGGCGTCCGGCAAGATGGCCGAGATCGAGATGATCAAGCGCATGCGCAACCTGCTCCCGATCCCGCGCAGTCCAGCCGCCTATGCCTTCACGCCGCGGGATGCGTCCCATCATCACCACATCGCGCACGCTGAATGGGAAATCGCTAGGCATTTCCTGGAGCACGACGGCGATGGTTTTCGCCGCCTCGCGCGCCGTGATGCTCCAGAGGTCGACGCCGTCGACTTCGATCTTCCCGGCAGCCGGCTGCGCGGCGCGATAAAGGCAGCGCAGAAGCGAGGTCTTGCCGGCGCCGTTCGGCCCGATGATTGCAAGCCGGCCGCCAGACGCGAGGGAGAGACTGATATCGCGGACCAGCCGGAGCCCGGGACGCGGCCCCCATTCCAGCCGTTCGACACGGAGGCTTGCGCCTGTTTCAAAGCAACTCATGGATCAAGTCTTCCCGTCCTCACTGCAGCCGCCCGACCGGCGCTTCGGATAGGATGAACGCGGCCGGATGGGCGGGCCGATCCCATTCGAATTCGGGATCGGCGGTGCCGTCGGCGCAGGCGGCGGCATATCGGACGAGATCGTCGACGTTTTCATCCGGCGAAACGTCACCGAAAAGATAGGTGGCGCTACCGGACGCCTGGAAAGCGATTGTGCAGGGACGCGTGCAGACCGCCATGCACACTGTGCCGGTGATGGCAAAATCGTCACCTAGCGGCTTGCCGAGCGCCGCAACGCTGCGGTTGAGCAGCGCCAGCAGCTCAACGCCCGGCCGGCATGGCCCTCCGGTAAAGCGGCAATCGGTTGAGACGACTATCTTGTGCTCTGGAAATTTCGCCATGCCATTTCTCCGCCGGGTTGGGCCGGAGAGAAAGTGGCAAGAATGCCGTAAGGCGGTTGACCGCCAAGCAGAAGCCAATTCTTTTCCATCGGAACACCCCGTCCGCTGTTGTTGATCGGGTCGATGGCAGGTCTCCTGGCTTGCGGGTCGCTGCGCAGTCACGTCTTCCCGGCCGTTCGCCAGTGACATCGTGTGAATGCGCTTTCCGCTTACAGTTGCGGGGGCAGCCACGGCATCGGTCCCTTCTGGGTCGCCCTCACCGTGTTCCCTTTTCAGCCGCCGCCGAGTCACGACAGCAGCACCATCGTCGCCTTGGTGGCATGAATCGCAGGCGGAGGCAACAATTGGACAGCAGGGGTGGCGGATTTCAACACCGTTCGCTCATCTCGATGATCAGGTACTCCTAGTTATGAAATAACATAACAAACATCAATAAAAAAATTTTCTGGAGCTTCGCCACGAACCCGCGCAGCTCGCCGTCTACGGCGCCGCGCGTTTTATCAGACGCGCAAAGGTTGCTGTAGCACGTTGAATTGCTTCATGTCTGTCTCCTTAAATCGAGGTCGATTTAAGGAGACATGCAGTAGCGTTATCGCAGCGGCCAGACCCACATCAACGCGGGCACGGCAACGATCACGATGACGATCGACAGAGGCAATCCGAGACGGGGATAATCACTGAAGCGGTAGCCGCCCGGACCCATGACCAGAGTGTTGCACTGGTGACCGATTGGCGTCAGGAAATCGGACCCGGCGCCGATTGCGACCGCCATCAGGAAGGCATCCGGCCGGTAGTCGAGCGCGGTCGCAAAACTCGCAGCGATCGGCGCCATGACGAGAACCGTGGCGGCGTTGTTGAGGAACGGTGTCACGGCCATCGCCGCGATGAGGATGAGGGCGAGCGCGCCCGCCGGCGGCAGCCCGGCGGCAATGCCGCTGAGCCAGCCGGCGATCAGATCCGATCCACCTGTCGTGCGCAGCGTATCGCTGACTGGAATAAGCGCTGCGAGCATGACCAGGATCGGTCCGTCGACAGCGCGATAGACCTCGCGCAACGGAATGACGCGGAAGATCACCATGGCAAGCGCCGCGGCAAAGAAAGCAACGGGGATCGGCACGACGCCAACGGCGGTCGCGCCCATTGCGGCCCCCAGCAAGAGGAGCGGTACCGTTGCGCGTCGGATGGTGCCGAGCAGGATCTCCCGCTGGGCGAGCGGCAGGCAGCCGAAATCCTGCAGGAAGGAAGGCAGTTCTCTCCGCGTCCCCTGCAGCACGACGATATCGCCGGCCTGCAGCCTTATGCGGCCGAGCCGCTGTTTCAGGCGCTCGCCCTGACGGCTCACCGCAAGCAGGTTGACATTGTAAGTGTTGAAGAGCGCCAGGCGCTGTGCCGACATGCCGATGAGCGGTGAACCGGTGGCGATCACCGCCTCGATGGCTTCGATCTCAGCGCGAGCACTCTCATTTGGCGTCGGCGAACGGTCGCCCGATATCTTGAGCTTCGCCTGCGAGACGATGCGGTCGAGGGCCGCCGGTCCGCCTTCGAGCAGCAGGATATCGTCGAGTTCGATGACGACGTCGGGCAGCGGTGCCAGATGCGTGCCGCGACGGAAGACCGCAAGGACAACCGCGCCGCCGTCGCCGATCTTCACAAGATTGCTGAGTGGCTTACCTATTACCGGTGACCCGGCGGGAACCACCGCCTCGGAGGTGTAGTCCGTGATCTCGATCGCCTCGTGCAGGGCGACCTGCTGGCTCTTGCGCTCCGGCACCAGTCGGTAGGCGAGAAGCAGGAACAGTGAGCCCACCACGGCCAGCGTGGCGCCAACGGGCGTGAAGTCGAACATGGTGAAGCTTTCGCCGGTCAGGTCCTCGCGCATCCGTGAGACGACCACGTTGGGCGAAGTTCCGACCTGCGTCATCAACCCGCCGATCAGTGACCCGAACGCCATCGGCATCAGGAAGACCGAAGGCTGCACGTTGGATCGTCGCGCAAACTGGAAAGCAACCGGTATCATGATCGCCAGCGCCCCGATATTCTTGATGAAGGCGGAAAGCACCGTGACGGTGACGACGAGCAGGGCGAGCTGCGCGCGCACGGATTGCACGTTCGGCAGGAAGCGCTGGATCGCTGCATCGACGGCACCCGAACGGGCGACGCCGGCGCTGACGATAAGCGCGCTGCCGACGATAATGACGATATCGTCGCTGAACCCGTCAAAAGCCCGATCGAACGGCACGATCCCCAGCGCGACCGAAAGCATCAGCGCCGAACAGGCGACGATGTCGTAACGAAAGCGGTCCCATATGAAGAAGACCATCATGGTGCCGAGAACGAAAAAGGAAAGCGCCTGTTCAGCGGTCATGGGCAGTCCCTGAGGCAGCGGCTGGTCTGAGCACGGCCAGCCTTGGATGCGACGCCTAACCCGCAGGAGGTTAGCTCGCCGTCAATACCGCTCGGCAGGGCCCGCCGTCTACATCCTTCAAAACATCAGTCGCATGCAACACAAAAAATCAGCCAGCGACCGAGTAGCGTATTGCGCCACGTACCGAAACTTACCGGTTGGGTGCTCGCTGTTAAAGGAAGAACAGCGGTGCGGCGCATTTGCCGGTCAGCAGTTTTCGCGCCCTTGCAAGGCCGCAAGCGCCCCCGCCCCGGGATGACACCTTGAACCGGTTCCGATTTAAGGAGAGAATTGCCGCGTCCGCAGTTTTTGCAGCGAGCTTTGCGCGCCAACGAGTGCGCGGCGCTGTCGGAGCACTCCATGAAGATCGCTTGGCTCACCCTCTGCGCGCCGCTCTTGCTCAGCGCCTGCACGTCGACGCAAACAGTCGGTTACGGCCCGAACCTGGAGCCGATACCCGGCAGCATCACCTATGGCGGCCAGCCGCGAACGAAGCTGACGAAAGCGCCGGTCGGCAGCATCGTGCCGCATCAGTTCTTCGACGATTTCGGTCACCGCGTCTACGAGACCTATGTTATTGAACCGGACCGCTCGCTGCGGCTGACAAGCCGACGGATAGACTACGATATCTTCAACGACTGAACATCGGTGAAGTCATGTAAATGCCGAGGACTGTCATGAAAAGCGCTCTTCCCGCCCTGTGCGCACTCGTGCTGCTGAGCAGCTGCGAGGTGACCACCACAGGCTATTCCCCCTATCTTGAACCAATTCCCGGTAGCATCACCTATGGCGGGCAGCCGCGCACGAGACTGACCAAAGCACCGATCGGCAGCATCGTTCCGCACCAGTTCAACGACCGGTTTGGCCGGCGGGTCTACGAGACCTATGTCATCGAACCGGATCGCTCGCTGCGTTTGGTAAGCCGTCGTTATCGCGGCCTTTTCCCCTTCGATGACGACGACTGAGCATGCGGCAGTCGAGGCGTGGAAAGGTCGGTGATCATCATCCTGCTCTAGCAGCATCAACGTCCGTTTGACGACATCGGCAAAGGTCACGCCGAGCGCTGCACCAGCGATGCCGATGACGCCGAGTGCACCCATTCCCATCAGCTTCCATCTGCGCACGTCCTCGATCACCGGGTTCATCCCGGCAATATCATCCTTGACGAGCCTCATTGATCCCTCGAGCGTACTCACGCGCTTGACGAGTTCTTCCATGCGACCACTCATCGAGACCCTCCCCGCCTCGGACCTGTCTTCCGACCGCCGGAAATCCTCGCGCAGGTTCTTCACCTCCGCGATCAGCGTCCCAAGCTGCTGGTGAACGCCGGCGTCAATCATCGTCGCGCTCCCCGTGCCTGGCGCATTCGGCCCTCGTCCAGACGGAGGCGGCGCAGAGGCCGACCACCGTGCGATCGATCCTGCGCTGATCCGCCGGCGTCGCACCACGCGCGCTGACGAGCTCAGTTCCGACGACCTCGCGAAGGCCGCTCACACTTGCCGACCCCGAAGTTCCACAGCCCGCCAGAAGAAGAGCAGGCATCATAGTCAAGGCGCTGTGCGTCAGCGCTTTTTGCCGCTTCATTATTTTGCCTTTCAATTGAACTGCGCACCGCTCGCGCGCCATCTTCGCGGATCTCGTGCACGGCCCAGGAGATGGCAGCAAGCACGAGCACTCCGACGAATAGTTTGCCCCAGGGAAACGTCATCGCCTGAGCCCCAATGCGTCGCGAACCGCCGGCATCGATGAGATGGCGTAAATCGCAAAACCGACGATCGTGGTCAGAATGGCTAGCTGCACCCGCCAATCGAGCGCCACCAGGTTCAGTTCTTTGAGCGCCGTTATGATGGTGCCGCCCGCCGTCAAGAGCCATGTCCAGAAGCGGCCGGATCGGGCAACCGGCTTGCGCGGTCTTGCCGGCCTCCCTACCGCCGCCTCGCCTGCCCGACCTTTTTCCTTTTCCGGTGAGCGGCCGGCAGCCAGCGCCGCGCGAAGCACCGCTTCGAACGTCTCCGGCTTCACCAAAGCCCTGTTGAGCCCGTCTCCGGCATAGTAGGACTGCCCACGCTTCACCCGCCGCCGGTCGCCTTCGGTATCGGCAAGGACGGGCAGCGACGCCCACTCCATGGCCAGGCGCTTGCCGAATTCGGGGAGGCTGATCTCACCCCCCAGGTAGGCGGCAAATCCCCGGCGGTTGAGTAGATGATAGCCGAGCCCGTCCTGAAGCGCCGGATCGAAGACGAGATCTCTGCTCAGTAACGGGATTTCCTTCAAAAGCCCGGCCAACGTCGCACGCATGAATTGCTAGCCGCCCGCCGCACTCGACCCATGCGCCTTCGACCACGTCTTCTGCGCATCGATCACTTCGCCGAGCGTCATCGCGGTAAGCGGCTTCGCTAGGTTATCCTGCCGGTGGGCATAAATGACATCATAGGACGCGCGGTCGCTGCTGCCGACTTCCGCCTTACGGATATTGGCACCGGGTGCTGCAAGCTCATCCGTCTCCCATTCCGGGTGATAGGTGGTGCACTTGCCCTTTTCGATCAGCGAGTAGATCGGGGTGTCTTCCGGAGTGATCCGCGACACCACGTCGGAAAGCTCCTCGCGGTTGCCGACGGCCTGGGTCGTCTGAAAGGTATTGGTGAGAACTGCCATTTGCTGGTCCTTCTGTCGTGATGAAATTCACCGCCCGTGCGCCCGGAAAGGCACGCGGAAAGCGTTGAATGTGGTGAATGAAGGCGCACCCGAACGTCGCTGAACAAGCGCCTCTTGCATGCTTGCCGCTCGGCTACGCCTGTCGATTACTCGAAATCGACCGCCATCGCGTCGCGGATCGATCCCGTTCTCGAAAGCCGCTGCATCGCCTCCCGGCTTTCACGCCTTTGGTGCTGCGCTTGGCTCCTGGCCTTCATGCGCGGCGTGGACACCGGTGCGGCGTTGACCTTCTGCAGTGCCTTTGCCCGCGCGCGTTCCGCAAGAAGCCCGAGCCTGGCATAATGCGCGAGCTTGAAGAGCCGGTGGTCGACGACCTCGCGTACCTCCTCGTCGGAAAAGCCGAGTTCCCTTGCCGCCTCAAAAGCGTCTTCGAAGAAGGCTTGCCGCCCCTCATCGTGCCGCGTCTGGGGGAAAGCCTCGAGGAGCTTGGCGTTCTCTGCCTCCAGCCTCTCTTCGCTCGCCGCGGCCTGAAGCTCCGCCGCAACGGCTGCCGGTCCTTCGCCGAGCGCCATTACCCGCGCAAGCTGCTCCAGCCCCGCCTGGTGCAGCGCCCACTGTCGCTGATAGGCTTCCGGATCGTGGCGCCTCAATTCCACTGGCGGCTCGTCGGGGATCTGGGCCGCGATCAGTTCCGCAACGCCGTTGGCCGTAGCAGCGACCCGGCTACTCATGCTTTCGAGCATCCAGCCGCGGTTGGCGAGATCCTGGGTCTTGTGCCGGTAGTCTCGGTCCCGCATGTAGCCGAGCTTCAGTTCCTCGAGCGGAACCTCTTCGCCGCCCTTGAGCGTGACGATCATGTCCTCGGCTTCGTTGGCCGCCTCCTCCTCGTCAGGAAAGGTCGGCTCGTCGCCTTCGGCATCAGCATCGTCTCGCTCTTGAGCAAAGTTCACGGTCTCCTCGCCGTCCAGCTCTTCCTCGTCCTGTGGGTTTGGCCTCGTTCGGCTCCCAGAAGTCGAGGTCGTCAAAGCTTGCGGGCTCAAGCGAGCCGTCAACGGTTTTGCTCCCGCCAAAAGGCAGGTTGGCACTATCGTTCATCATGGAAAGACCTTTTCAAGAGATTGTTCGGGGCGGAGCAATGGCGCCAAGCGCCCCTTCCGCACCCGGAAAATTGGCGTCGTTTCAAAACGCTGCGGCGGCTTCATGAATCTCATTCACGCGCCGCTTCACAGAAGGCAGGACCAACAAGTCGCTCTGACATCCTGCCTATGAGAGCGCCAGCACTTCACGCCGGCGCGTTGGTTCCCTCGGCCTTGGCTTGCTCCGTCAGGAACTTGAGCTCGCCTCGGAACTTGCGGATCGCCCGCGCCTCTGCCGCAAAGGCCGCGCGCATCTCCTGGTCGGTAATCTTCGCATTGATGCAACCGTTGATTGCCGACGTTTCCAGTTCGTCCATCAGCCGATCGAACAGCGGACTGTCGAGCAGCGCCCGCGCAGCGGCAGTTCTTTCCTCTGGTTTCATGTCACCTTGTCTCCCTTGAGAAGTTACACGGCTGATTGCTGTTTTGTTCTGAACTACCTACTGGAGTACAAGTAGGGTCCACCCTCACGGCAGGGAGTTCGAATCACGTTGCACGGAGGGATTGATTCCCGCTTTGTTCCGGTCTACCACTTGCTTACGGTAGAAGCGTCTTGGCTGAGAACCGCACGATTGGCCGAAGAGATCCCATCCGTGACCAACAGGGCTCAACTATGAAGAAAATTGGCCTCGCATTTGACGCTGTTGCCGGCGTCGTCTTCAATATTCTCGATCTGCTCATCTTTGAACCATCGCACGGCGCGAGTGGTTGTGCCCCTGCTGAGCCTTGGCAAAATTCAAGTTCAGGAAATCTATGCAGAGGATATCGCGTTTAATTGGCTTGGCCTCAAGCGCCTGCCATCTGGCCGGCTCCTGCTGAGCTCTTCGATGAGCAACCTTGCGGGCGCTGTCTTCTGGTTCCTTTGCCTGGCGATATTTTTCCTAAGCACCCGGGGTTCATGAGGGTCGGCGGACTGCGTTCTGGACGTTCAATCGCTCCATTGACGTTGCACTTCTTTTAAGGAAGCCCGGCTGGGGAACAGCTCATCCCAAAGCCCGCCTCTCTTTCCGAAGGCGAGCTACCATCTGTCGCTGGTTGACCCGCCGCTGGCACCCGTGATCTGCGCTCGGCCGGGGCTATTGCCGGTGCGTTGCGATGATCATTTGGATTTCCCTTGTAAGACTCCTCCCAGAACTTCGGACTCTGATGATAAGCGTCATACGCGTCGTGCCATGTGATGCCGAAGTCGCGGGAGATCCGGTCGGCATAAGCCTCATCGGGATTGAGCGTGTCGTTGAACATCGACTTACCCATTTTGTTGCCTATTCTCTTAAGTACCTGATTGAGCAAAAGAGCCTGCATACAGCTCTCTCCATTGGGCAAAAACCGCGCATTCGGCCGCAATGCGACCGGATGCACGACTTCTTTGGTTTTTGTGATTGGGTGGGGCTGCTAGCTCGGTGAGCTATGCGCTCCTTGTCATAACGCCATGGACAGGCGCCGACTTACTTACGCCGGGTTAATGCTCACTTAGCCCTTGTAAAGCTGGCTCGTGTTTGGCGCGGTTGGCCTGCTGGCCGGCGCCTCGATGGTGGTGATCCCGATGTCCGGCGAGCCGTCGGTTGCCCAGCATGAACATGGCTCACCCGCCGGGCCGGTACCATAGGGGCAAACCTGCTCGGGGGTCGTGCACTGCCGGGGGCCCGGCTTAGCCACGGGCTGGGCTCCGGCCGGCTGAAGCTTGACCGAGCCGCGTGCCGGCGCCGTTGGCACAGCTGTTTCGCTGCACGAAGAGAGCACGAGCGGAACAGCAATCAAGAACAAGGAGATGCAGCGAAGGTTCTTCATGGCATTAGCCCTATTCCGGGCCGCGACAGGTTTCAACCCCCACTTGGCACCATCTTCGATCTTGCCCCAGCAATTGCATATCCATCCCGCGATCGCTGCCGCCGCGCGGCCCGGCACCACCAAGCGCCGGCATTCCCTTGGTACGCGCTTCGCGCTCATGCGCCGGGTAGCTGGCGATAATCCTTTGGCGCTCTTCCGGCGTGTAGTGCTCGGCGTCGTCGATCGCCATGGTGATGACCTCGCGATCCGGCGATTTTTCCATCAGATATCTCGCCACCACGGCGCTCAACCCCTTGAGCGGGGTAAAGGTAACTGCAATCGAGCCGCGCGTCGCATTGGTGCGGGTGATGCCCTCGAAGTAAACGTCTTCCGGGGGCTCCTCGTCGAACCAGACGTAATCGACCGTGTTCGCCTGCCATTTGCCGCGCCCCTGCTCATAGGCCTTGAAGAGCGTCGAGGTACCGCCCGAGACATGCCCGCACGGTCACGCTGTCGAGCGCGCCGGAGGCCCCCGAGCGGCGAGTGGTCGCGACGATCGTTGCTTTCGGAATAAAGCCTGTGCCCCAGTCGTCGTCGTTGAGTGGCGGGCCGATCAGCAGACGCTGGACACCGTCGCGCGTCAGCTCGTAGGACTCCGAGCCCGCCAGCATGACGATCGGCTTGTCGAACTGCCTGCCCTGCCACCAATCCGGGTAGCGCCCCGTCAGATGCATCGCCGCTTCCGCCGCTCCGGCGAGCGTCTTGCCGAGCTGGTTGCCGGCCATAAACAGGCGTTCGCGGACGACGGCGCCTGCCGCGTGGAAATCCTTCTGCTTCCGATAAAGCTGATAGCCGGCGAGTAGGTTCGTGCGCCGCCGCCGGTCGAGCTCCGCCAGCAGCGCAATTTGCTCCCTTAGCATCACGGAGAGCTCGGACGCAGCGCTTCCCTGGGATGGGCCGGTTGAGGTCATCCTTGCTCGTTTCCTGGTTCTCTATTGCCGCTCTGCACCGCAAATCGTCCGGCTGGACGGCGATGTCACAACGTCCATAATGGTGACCGCTGGGCGTTGCTCGCCATGGCTCAGTCAGCGCTCGCCGATCGGGAGGCACAATCATGATCGAAGGCCATTGCCATTGCAGATCGGTTCGCGTCACGGTGCCCGTTCGTCCCGAAACGCTTGGCGATTGCAACTGCTCGCTCTGCAGCCGGATCGGTGCGCTCTGGGGCTACTATCCTGTCGAGGAAGTCACCGTCAGCGATCCCGAGAAGAAGCTCGTGGGCTATGTGCAGGGCGACAGGACCTTGACGATGCATCATTGCAGCACGTGCGGCTGTACCACGCACTGGTCGCCGATCGGGCGCAAGTCGTCGCGCATGGGCGTGAACATGCGCATCTTCGATCGCTCGGTCTGGGAGCAGATACCGCACCGCCTGATCGACGGAGCAAGCTGGTAACACCCGCCTCTTACACCCAGCGGATTCGACCGCACATCGACCTGACCGACAACGATCAGCAGATAATCTTCCGAATTGTAACGCCAGGAACAGCCCTACAGCGCCGCGCGTCTTATCAGACGTGTAAAGGTCGCTGTAGCACTTTGAGTTGCTGCATCCCTTAAATCGAGGTCGATTTAAGACGACATGCAGTAGAGCGCGCAACGTCCTTCTATCTGCATGTTCTCAGATGTTTGAGAACATGCTAAATCTCGTGTTTTCAATGAGGGGAACACCACTATGCCACGTATTGCCAATCTTTACTTCAAGACCGCCATAATCTTCCTGATCCTCGGCATCTCCATCGGACTGCACATGTCGATTTCGGGCAATCACGCCGCTACCGGTGCGCATGCGCACGCCAATCTGCTCGGCTGGGTGACGATGGCGATCTTCGGCGTTTATCACGCACTCAATCCGCAGAAGGCAGCGAGGCGCCTAGCGACGATTCAATACGCCGTCTACACCTTCGGCGTAGCGGTGCTTATCCCATCGCTCTATTTGATGCTTTCGGGAAACGCCGCGATGGAACCGGTCGTCGCCGTCTCGTCGCTTATCGCCTTCGCCGGCGTTCTCCTGTTTGCCGTGATCATCTTCTCGAGCGGCGAAGTCGTCGCCACTGCAGCGTCTCCCGCACGCTGATCTTTCTCCGGGACGGAAAGGGCGCCGCGCGCGCCCTTTCACTCGCCCTTCCTCGTCATCCTCTGGCTGGACGCGAGGTCCATCTGCGCCGATCGCCTTGACCGGCGCGCACGTGTTTTCCGTCCAGCAAGCAATGGTCGAATTGCCGCGTCAAGCGCGCGGATGCGCTCGATAAGTTGCTCGCCGAAAGCTCGTCCATGCCGCCCGCAGCGGCGTTCAAATCCTTCGGCTGGAGCGAGGCAACGAGCTTCAGATAGCTCTCCGGCTTCTCCTCGCGAACACGGGCGATCACGTCGACGCCATGCACCGCGAAATCCGCCTGCACCGCATTCAGGAATGCACCGCCCACCTGCCCGCGGCCGCCCGTCACCCGCCTCTCGGGAAGCCCGGCTTCCATTGCCGCATCGTCAGCCACTTCCCCGGCGCGTTCCGGCCTTTCGTCTTCCATCATCGCGCTCTCCATTCTTCTTGCCACCGCTCGGTCTCAAACAGAGCGCGGCGCGTTGTCGGCGCGTGTATGCTGTCGCACAAATCCACCCATAATTGCACCAGAATCGCGACGGAGATTGAATTGCAGGCGGCTGCATAACGCAGCCGTTGAAGCCAGCAGGGGACCATGCGCCATATCTTTGCCGCCGCCATCGTGATCGCCGCCTCGACCGCCTTTGCCTTAGCGGGAAATCAATCCGGCAAACCACGTTATTTCGTGAAAGCGTGGCTTCAAAAAACAGACAAGAGCTTCGAGCACACCACCGGCTGGTGCGACGACAGCTATCGCTGTAATCCGCATACAGAGGTTCTCTACTATCGCCTTGCGGACGAGCTCGCCGATAAGGACCGCGTCGAATTCGGAACCATCTACATCGCACTGGAAGATTTGCGGTAGATCGCCGCTTCCAGCGCCTTAGTTATTTGATCGTGTAGTGCATTGATATGGCTGCTTCACGCAAGCCGTTTGCGGCGTTGAGCACTTGGCCTTGCCGTCGGATACAGAACAGAATGAGCATTGGTCGTTGAACTCCAGGCAGTCCGGATTGCAGGAAATCCTTCATGCTGGCGGCCTGTTCTTGGTCCACCCCTGGTATTTCGATCCGGTCGGCCGAAAAGACTGCTGAAGGCCCTACTATTATCGCCAGGAGCGCAATGTAATATTTTGACGTGTGTATCATTCGAACTCCATCTTTCAGCAGGTTAAGCATCGACCGCAGCAACTTCCAAGCGAAATCGCGTACGGGTCGACCACGCCGGTCGTCGTTCGGAGAAATGTCCGCTAGCGTAGTATTCGCACCAATGCCTCCGCTGCCCTCCGTCAATGAGACAAGTCCATCGCGGCCGGCGATGCTGCCATGCTCGCGCAGCGCCTTGTCGGAGGCGCTGCACTGCGGAGTCTTGGGTCGACGCGTCGGGATGCTTCCGAACCCTCTCAGGATTCGGGTCGACGCGGAGGCGCATCGCCGGCCGCACACGGCGCCGCAGCGTCTTGGAACGCGCGAGGTCGCCGTGAGCCATGAATTGAAAAATCAGGAAGGAGGCCCCAGCGCCTTGCGAGGTGGGAGAAGAAGTCTTCGTCGCTTCAGCATCCTGCCACGGCGACTGGACGACTTAGGACACAATTCCTATCCTTGATTTATGGAATACCGCAACCGCCCTCGCGGTGCAAGCCTCCATGCGCTGAAATGCATTCGGTTTTTGTTTTGCCCACCGGAAACTTTGCAGCGGGCTGCTTCTCCGAGCGTGCCTCCGCAGAGACGAAAGTCTTGCAGGCTGATGGGTCACGCTTCTATGTCGTCCGCCAAAGAAAGCGCTTCGCCAAGGACTGGTCAAATTTTGTTGTACAACCGTATATTATAATTTCCTTGCATAAGACATTGGCCTCTGCTTCAATTCCCACGAGGCTGATGTTCAAGGGCTTGGGCATACTTCAATCGATAATGTCTCGCACGGAAGGAGGCAGTTTCGGCGTCGCGCTGTCACCGATGCCGGGGTCCGACCGTGTCGAATACTTTGAATTCATTTAAGTACTGAAAATATAGGCCCAACTCTCGGCTTTATACCGGGAACTAGACTAGCCCTCCAAGCATTGCCTTCCCGAGAGAAGGAGATTTATCCATGCGTAATCATTGGATGTATGTCGCCATCGGATTTGTTGCCGGCGCCGGATTGTTTCTCACCACCGCCTGGCAGCGCACACCTCCGGTCGAAACCGCTCAGTTCGCCACCATAAAGCTCGAAAAGACTGATCGTCCGCAGGGCCCCGCCGTCCAGGCCTCCTTCGTCATGGAGCGTTTCGGCCCGGCACGTGCAGTCGAATAGACTCTTCAACAGCGGATACCTGGAGCTAAACAGACTGAGCGTCCGCTTGCGCGGATGCTCTGCCGAGCGCCTCTGCATGATTCCTTAAGATCGGAATCGATTTAAGGACAAAATCATGCAGCTACTCACAGTGCTTCAGCGACCTTTGCGCGTTCGATTGGACACGCGGCGCTGTAGCGCGTTCGTGTCGCATGCTCTGTCTTGCCTTTCGCCCCCGAATGCGCAAGTTACTACGGCTCTGAGCGGCTGAAGGGACGACCATTGGCCCCCACGGCGATTGCGGTCGCGGGTTCTGCGGCCGGAGACGATAATCGAGGAAGACAGCTTTGAATTCGGACAACAAACCCGAGGCCACTATCCGGGTCGAGAAGCGGATGAACGGACGTTGGGCATTCGTGCTCAGCTATCGCGGCGTGACGTATCCGGCGCAGGGTCAGTTCAGCACTCAGCTACAGGCGCAAGCTGTCGCCCATGCCGCCATGAAGCTCCTGCAAAAGCGCGGCTGAAGCCAAGCGAAGAAGTGTGAAGCCGCTTTCCGCCGTGAGTGCGTCCGGCTTAATTGTAAGGCGAGTTGCACGCACGGCGCGGGCCGTCGAAAGGCTGGAAGGTGTTGTCACTCGAGCGATACGATCGATAGCGGTCGTGGCACCACCGTGCATGCGCATTTCCGCCGGATAGAACCGTTTGCCGCCGACGTGAGCGCAGTTCGTTGATTGTACCGAGCGGCGGCCCAAGAGTTACGCCTGCGTCTATGTTGATGTCGGTGCCAGGCGCGAAACGCGGACCGGAGTTCAAGTAGCGGTTCCGCAAGAACTGCTGATACTGTCGCTCGACGAAAAGATCGTGCCGGTAGGTACCTCCGCAATCACCGATGCACGTCTGGGGCTGGGCCTGCGACGCGCTCGTAGCCGCAGCCAGAACCGCCAGGACGATGGTGGTCGCAATCTTCATCGACTTCACTTTTCTTCTTTCAACGAAGGAATGACCTGCACTCACTATACACTACCCGACGCGAGCGTTGCGCCAATTTCTTGTGAGCGCAGTTGAACGGCGCACCCGGACACACTGTCTTGGCCGAAGACGAAGGGCGCCGGAGCGCGATGCCATCACCTCCTCAGAGCGCTCCAGCGTTCCTGTGCCCCCCATCACATCCAACGCGGATCCGCTGCCGCCGCGGACCCGTAGTTAGGGAAGCGGCGAGATCGAGGCACCTTCAAAGCCGTAAACGCCCGACATGTAGGATAATATTCCTATCTTAGGTCAAAGCAATGATCCCCCTTCGCATATTCGCGCAAGCCCTTGTCGAAGAGCAGCGCATTCAATCCCCGCTTTAGCCACAGCAATTGCGCCTCCGGCATCATCCTCAAGCCTTCATAGTCCATCACGCAGACGTTGAAGACGGTGGTCTTCACTTGACGCCCCTCCTCGCACCCGAGCAGGAGTCCTTCCGGTCGCATCATTCGTTCGGCAGATTTCGCAGCCATCCGGGCGCGCTCTTCCTTCTGTTCGCCCGGATGTCCCTGCACGCGTCCGATGTCCTGGGCTCTGACGCTCGGAAATGGAATGCCTGTGATATGGTAATAGCGCACCATCGCCGCGGCATAATCGTCGCCGGCTTCGCGCTGCTGCTCGGTGATCCGCCCGTCGAGAAACAACCGCCCGAGCGTGTAGCCCGCAAAGGCGCTTCTGGTTTCAAGCCCGTGCATGCGCTTGCGCGCCGCAAGCGCCACCGCCATGGCCTCCTTCTCGCTTTCCTGTTTCGACCACCCCGGCTTGATCTTGCCGCAGGCAAAGCGCTCGGCATTTGCCTTGCGTGGGCGTCCAAGCTGTGCCTTGCGCTTTGCACGCAATTTCTGGGCCTTGGTCATCATGGGAAATCCTTTCGAGCATGTGTGGAAGAAACGTGGTCACGGTTGTCCGCTCCTGCCCCCTTCGCCGGATGAGCGGATGGAAGACGAATTGACTGTTTGCAGCGGGCGAGCAGACCTCGACGGCTCGGCCTGTTGAATCATCTAGGCGTGTCAGCCGCGCTCGCCCTCGACGTCTGGCTTGCGCACCGCCTCCAGAACCGTCGTATGATCGCGCCGAAAGATGCGGCCGATCCGCGACAATGAGAGATCGCCGCGGTTTTCGTAGACTGCGCGCATGCAGGCATGTCTCGGCTTTACCAGCCGGCGTTCGCGCCGCACGCTGATGACATCCTCCCAACTCACCCCCGGGAAATCCGTGAGCACGGCGGCAACGATCTCCTCGACCGTCGGCCGGTCGCCCTCGCTGTAGTCGTCCGGAACATCTGCGCTCCGGCCGGAAAGCAGTGCCTGCGCCTGCGCCAAGAGCCGCGCCTCGGCATCGGCAAGGTCGACCTCCAACGCGGCGATCCGCCGGGCCTTCGCCGCGTTGTCTGAAGCAAGTTCGGACAGTTGCCTTTCGAGCTGCTCGACCGGGCCGGATCGGCCGACCGCCCTAGCGGCGCGGGTGAGCCGCTCCCGCACGGCACAATAGTGCCGCTTCTGTCTCGCCAGTTCCGAATGCTCCATCGTCGCTTCTCCTTCCAAGGTCAGAGTCGACCCAGCGCTCCGTGGCGCCTCATGAATCTTGCACAACCTGAAATGACACTGTATATGTCGCGATGTCAACATGATTTATGTTACTCGTGTTGCTATGGATCGTGTCATGAGCGAAAGAGCGGAAAGATTGCGCCAGGCGCGCATTAGGGCGGGCTATCAGTTTGCCTCCGACGCGGCGAATGCCCTTGGCATGGTCGCCTCGACCTATCGCGCCCACGAAAACGGGCAGAACGAGTTCGAGCATTCAGAGGCCGAGGTCTACGGCCGCAAGTTCAATGTCGATCCATACTGGCTATTGAGCGGCAAGGAACGGCAGATGGCTGGTGAGGGCGCCGCACCTCCCGGCATCACGGATGCCGGCCCCCCGAACGGCACGATTGTTGACAACCTCATCGGTCAAGGAAAAAAGATCCCGGTCTTCGGCCAGGCCGTCGGTGGAGTTGATGGTGAATTCATAATGAACGGCGATGTGTTGTACGAAGTCATGGCCCCGCCGATTCTTGCTGAAGTTTCCGGCGCCTATGCGGTGTCGGTGTCAGGCGATTCCATGTCTCCGCGCTATGAGGACGGCGAGATCTGCTTTGTCGACCCGACCCGCCCTGTCAGACGGGGCGACTACGTGATCGCCCAGATACGCCTGGAAGAAGACGGCGCTCCCCTCGCCTACGTCAAGAGGTTCGTGCGCCACAACACTTCCGAACTGGTGCTGGAGCAGTTCAATCCGCCGAAGGTACTGCGCTTCGACGCGCACACTGTACACTCCGTCCACTACATCGCGCTGGCTGGCAACGCGTAGCTATACGGGCGTGCCGACGCCCTCCCCTTAGCCACGCTAATCCTGCCCCTCGGCAGGCATCCCTCTAAGACGTTGGAGCTTCGATAACACACCCGATGAATACGGACACAACACGAACCATGTTGACACCGATTGCATCAGATGTGATGTTGTCTCCAACATAGACAACACGGAAAGCGCGCGGTGCATACTGCAGCAAGAGCTTTTCCGTATTCAGAGGAGAAGAAGCGCCGCATGTCCGTTCCCCGCATCAAGTCCGATCTCCATGGCCATGTCGATGAACTCTTTTCGGCCGATCTGCTGCAATCGAGCGATGCGGAAAACCAAGCGGCGCTTAAGAGCTTTCTCTCATCCACCTATTCCAGCCTCGCCTCGCTCTCCTGGCATCTCGGTGCCGATGGAGATGTCCTGCAACGCGAAGCCCGGCCGGCAGCCGAACTCGTGGACGACGTCTTCTTCACCCTCAACCGTGAGCGCGAATTTTCCGGCGCCGATTGCGAATGCGTGCAGGGCCTTCTCGGCACGCACAATTCTCGCCAGCAATTCGGAGGTACGTCTGATGCGGGCAGAAACCTACGCCATCGTAAATCTCGCCGCTTTGAATCTCATCGAAGCCGCCAGTGCCGCCTATTTTGCGACCGAGAAGGAGGCAGCCTCCCGTCACGAGTTTCGCGTCCGTCAAATGCTGCGGAAAATCGCTGCAGCTCTCGGCTACGAGGTTGCCGAAGTGGGCTGGCAGGAGAGCCAGCCCGAGCGCCCATCGGAAGGAACGTCGCCCGAGGTCGCCTCTTCCTCCGGCCTTAGGCTCGTATCCACCCGACCAGTCGAATCAAAGATGTCGCTATGAGCCGCCATTGGTCGCCCAATCGCCTTCGATGGAGATCGAGCCAGCGCCGCGCAACTGTTCAAATGACGCGAGCATTGGGAAGAAACGCCACTTCCGATTTTTAGAAACAGGTTACGGAAAGTCCGTTAAGTGCTTGATTTAATGGTGGGTGATCACGGGCTCGAACCGTGGACCCGCTGATTAAGAGTCAGCTGCTCTACCAACTGAGCTAATCACCCGCCCGGAACCGCGTCGCTGCGGTCTGGTGGGGCGTATAATGGCCTTCGCCCCACTTGTCCAGCACCCTTTGCAAGATTTTTGGGAAAATTTCAGGCCGCCGCAGCGGAGACGTCGGTGGTCGCACGGGAGCGGTGCGCGGCTCGCCGGCGGCGAGCCTGCGGCGCTGTAGCGCGTCGCCTTCACTCGTCGCGCAACGTGCTTCTAAATCGCCAGCTTCCCCTCGGCGACCTTCACAGCGTGCCCGCCGATGCGGGCGGTGGTGATCTCGCCGTCGGCGATGTCGAGATGCAGGTGTATGAAGGAAGGACGGCCCATCTCCACGCCTTGCTCGATCAGAATGGGATGGTGTCCGTCCACAAGTTCATCGAAAAGATTGATCGCACCGGAAAGGGCGGCCGCGGCCGAACCGGTCGCCGGGTCCTCGACGAGGCCCATCTCGGGGGCAAACATACGGGCATGGAAGCGGGCCATGTGGTTGATACCGCCGCGGCAGTAGAGGTAAGCGGCTGCCAGCCGGCCTTCGGCGAGCGGTGTCAGTTGTTCCCAGCGTTGCGGGTCGAATTCCACCGAAGCGGCGGCGTTGACATCGTGCAGAGGCACCATCACGAAAGGAACGCCGGCACTCCAGAAGGAGGTCACGTGGTTTTCGAAACCAATCTGCGTCGTCTTGAGGCTCAGCGCATCGGCTATCGCCTGCCTGTCGAAATGCGCGTGGAGTCTGTTCGGCTTGCGTGGCAGGTCGAATTCGGCAAAGGTCGCCTTGCCCGGCTTCAGCCGCACCGCGGCGCGCACCGGTCCGATCTTTTCCTCCAGAACCTGCATGAGGTCGAGCGCTCTGGCGGACTCGCCATAACGCGCTTCCGCGATCGCGACCGCCGCTCCGACCGTGGGGTGTCCGGCAAAGGGAAGCTCGTGCACCGGCGTGAATATTCTCAGCCGCGCCGAATGGGCAGCACTCCCGGGCCGCAGGATGAAAACCGTCTCGGAGAGGTTGAACTCCCGCGCAACCGCCTGCATCGTTTCGTCGCCGAGGCCGTCTGCCTCGAACACCACAGCAAGAGGATTGCCCCCTAGACGGCTCTCGGTGAAGACGTCGTAGATCGCGTAGTGTAGTGCCATGCATCTCCCCTTACTGGTCCGGATCGTCGTGATTTCCGGTGGTTTCCGGATTCGCGACGGTCAATCCTTGTGCGAGCGGAGACGCCCGCACCCCTCCTCCTGCGCACCTCCCATGCCCCCGAAGTCCTGGATCCATTCTCCGCAATGGAGAGGCGCATTCGACGCAGGCAGCGCCTGCCGAGAAACCTGCGGCCGGCGGACACCTCACCGTAGAACTTGCAACGCGAACGTCCCGGCGGCAAGACCAAAAGCCGCGCACGGATGCCAGCGGTCTACAGAGGCGGAGCCGAGCCGTACCCCACCGTGGGAAAGACTCTCAATTATCCTTCGAGAGAAAGGCAGATACTCGAGCGAGACACTGGTGCCCGCGTGGTTGCCCTCTACAGCGCCGCGCCGTTTTATCAGACGCGCGAAGGTCGCTGTAGGCCTTCAGTTGCTGCACGTCTATCTCCTTGACCGAACGGGCCGACCTCAATGGCCTTCCCCGGCACAGCGAGAAGCGCTATGGCATAGCCGCAAGACGCGGCGCGATTCCAGAGCGAAGGCAAACCCTCACGGCGGGCCGCGCAGGGTGAAGGGCGGAGCCCGAGAGTGCAACAGCATGACGGCTGAGACGAATTCCGGCCTTTCGCGCCGCCGTATCCCCGCTGGAATCTGGGCCTTGGGCTTCGTTTCCATGTTCATGGACATCTCATCCGAGATGATCCACGCGCTGCTGCCCATCTACATGGTCACGGCGCTCGGGACGTCGACGCTCGCCGTCGGCATCATCGAGGGCGTTGCAGAAGCGACGGCCTCGATCACCAAGGTCTTTTCCGGTGCGCTCAGTGACTGGTTGGGCAAGCGCAAGGTCCTGGCAGTCCTTGGATATGGCCTCGCGGCGCTTACCAAGCCGATCTTCCCGCTTGCTGCTTCCCTCGAATGGCTGATCGCGGCCCGTTTCATCGACCGCGTAGGGAAAGGCATTCGCGGCGCGCCGCGAGACGCGCTCGTCGCCGACATCGCCCCGCCGCATCTGCGCGGTGCGAGCTTCGGTCTGCGGCAGTCACTCGACACGGTCGGCGCCTTCCTCGGCCCGTTGCTCGCAATCGCCTTGATGTGGCTGACGGCAGACCATTTTCAGGCGGTGTTCGGGTTCGCGGTCATTCCGGCCTTCCTGTCCGTCGGCGTCCTCCTCGTCGCCGTCAAGGAACCCGAGCGGCCGGCAGAGTTACGCCGGGTGCGCATGCCGCTGCGCCGCGATGAACTCAGGCAACTCGGATCGGCCTATTGGTGGGTGGTTGCCATCGCCGCGGTCTTCACGCTCGCCCGTTTCAGCGAGGCCTTCCTCATCCTGCGCGCCCAGTCGATCGGCCTGCCCTTGGCTGTGGTTCCGGTCGTGCTCGTGATCATGAGCCTCGCCTACTCGCTTTCCGCCTATCCGGCGGGCGCCCTGTCCGATCGCGTTGATCGTTTGACGCTGCTCGTGGTCGGCCTTGTCCTCCTGGTTCTTGCCGATCTCGCCCTCGCCTTCGCAACCGGCGTCCTCGCGCTCGGCCTCGGCGTGGCACTGTGGGGCCTGCATATGGGCTTCACCCAGGGGCTTTTGGCGACGCTCGTGGCCGACACCGCTCCCACGGAACTGCGCGGAACCGCCTTCGGGATGTTCAACCTCGTCTCCGGCTTCGCCCTGCTCCTTGCGAGCGTCCTCGCCGGGGCTCTCTGGGACATTGCCGGGGCAAAGGCGACCTTCCTCGCCGGCGCCTGCTTTACCACACTCACCATCGTCGGACTGATGTTGATCCGTTCCCAGATCAAGAAGTCATGAACAAATCCGATCCGTGTAGTCGGCCCGGACGCAGCAAGGCGACTGGGTGAGCGCGACGCTGTGCCATGGCGACAGAAACCGGTTCAGCCGGAATCCCGTGCAAAAAGCCATTCCAGAATCGGCGGGATGAAAGCAGGATAATTGTGCGCAGCCGGGTCCGGCGAACGGATCGCCACCGCTTCATCGATCTCCGGATGCGGATCCGCGGCAACATGCGCTGCCACCTGCGCAATGATGTCGTCGGCCTTGGCCGCTAATCGGAAGACGCGGAAAACGACTATGGTGCCGTCCATATGGATGGCATGCCAACCCGGTTCTGCGCTCGCCTCGGAAAGCGCAATTCCCGTCTCCTCCTTGACCTCGCGCGCAATGTTGCGGGCGACGTCGCAGCGCCCATCGATGATATCCTCGGGCTCCAGCGAACCACCGGGACTGTAGACACGTCCGGCATTGGCGGTATGAGAACCCATACGAATCGCGATCACGGCGCCGTCCGAAGAAAGCAGCATCGGCATACCGAAGATGTGGCACGCGCCCGGTGCTCGCGTCTTCCGCCACCAGAGGAAAGTCGAATAGGGCACGATATGGGCGCGCGCGACGATGCGCCCGTCAGCGATGCGGATCGACCGTTGCAGTACCATCCTGCCATCGAAGAGGTGCGGGTTCGCCGCAATTTCTCTCTGCCAGCTTGCTCGAGCACGCTCCACCTCCGCCAGATGAAACGGGTGCGGCCCGGGCGCGACCTCTATGTGGATCTCCGACACAGGAAAAATCGTGCCTTCGGCGGGCCATTGCGACCGGTTGCTTTCGAGTTGGGTCATGGGTCAGATATCCAGTGTCATAACAACCGGGCAGTGATCGGAGGCCTTCGGACGATCCCAGCCGGTGCGCGGATAACGCTCGACCTCCTGGCTCGCGGGGAAGATGGTGCGATAGGGCTGGCCGGCGCGGATGATCTCGGGCACCTGGGCCGCATTGCGGCGGGCGAGCGCAGGCGACAGCCAGATATAGTCGAGTTGGCAGAGATGCCGCTCTTCCGGTCCCCGGCTGTGGAAAAGCGTCCAGCGGTCGAGGACCGGACGCCTCAGCATCGGGTTTTCCACGAAGCCGTCATGGCTCAGGATCTCGAGCGCGCTCATCGCCTCCTCGCGCGGAACGAACTCATAGCCGTTGCGTCGGTCCCCGAGAATATCCACCTTTTCCTGGTAATCGTTCATGTCGCCACAGATGGCAAACATCTTGTCCGCCGTATGGCCGCGGCCGAAGCGGCTATCGATGATGTGGCGCACCGCCTTCGCCTCGGCGATGCGCAGGGCCATTGTCGCCTGACGGCCGTCAAGCCCTTCGCGCGCCGGCCCCATCGACTTGAAGTGAACGACATAGAGGGTGAGCGGCCGGCCGCCGATCTTCAGGTCCACTTCCAGGCAGTCGCGCTTGAAGATGCGGTCGCCGGGCCGGTTGGTCGCCGCCAGGTCGTCGTTGAACAGGTCGAGATCGTTATAGGTGAGCGCCGCATGGCTCTTTACTTCCAGGCACTCGATCTTCTGCCCGTCGCGGGTCTCCTCCCGCGTCAGCACGGCGACGTCGATGCCGCGGGTGTCGTTGCCCTCGATCAGGTATTTCTGGCGGTAGCCGTTACCGACCATGCGGAAGAGATAACCGTACTCGAAGGCCTGCAGCGCCGCCATGCTGTCGGCCTCCTGCAGGCAGAGGATATCGGCATCGCAATCGGCGATCGCCAGCGCCGACATCTGCCGCGTGTCGTCCGTATGCGCAATGGTGCGCGCTTCCTCGAGCCGCTGATATTCCGCCTCGCTTCTGACGTCGAAGAGCCTCAGCACCCGATCCTGCTTGAGCTGGTTGCGAAAACCGGAAAAATCGAAACGGCTCAGGAGATTTTCGATGTTGAAGGTGGCAAGGCGAAGCGACATCAGACAATTCCACATTGAAATGCCGCGGAGATTAGAGCGGGACGAGGAAGAGTGTAAAGCGATCTGCCTTATGGCAGTGCTGACGCGCAGAGAAAAATGCCGCGGGGCTTTTCGTCCGTGACCGCCCCGCATCCGGACTCGCGGCTATCTCCTCCCCAAGCCGGGGCGAAGGGAGATCGCAGCGCCATCCCCTTTCTTTTTTTCACCGGCGAGCCCTCTCCCCGCACGGGAAGAGGGCTGAAGTGAGTGGCTATAGAGAGCTACTGCATGTCTCCTTAAATCGACCTCGATTTAAGGACAAAGACATGCAGCAACTCAAAGTGCTACAGCGACCTTGCGCGTCTGAGAAGACCCGCGCTGCGCTGCCTATCTTCTCACCGCGATCACCTGCCCGCGGCTGAAATAGGACAGTTGCACGCGCCCGGACTGATTCCCGCCGATGACGCGCGCGGTCGATTTCGACAGCTCCGAAAGGATGCCGACATGATAGCCTCGGCCGGCCCTGACGACGATGACATCCCCCGGGCGCGCATAGGCGAGCTTGACCGGGGCACCGAACCTCAGCCACGACCGCGCGATTCCGTAGCTTTGCGGTGGCTGGCGCCCGACCTTTCGAGCGACCATGCCCATGAAATGGCCGCACCAGGGTGTGCGCGCCGGATTGATGCCGAGAGCGGCGCGAAGGCGCCTGTTATGCTTTACCTCGTGAAGCCCCGTAAATTGCTTGGCCTGCGCCAGCATGCCTGCCGACGCGGTATTGGGCGAAGTGAACGCGACAAGTGCCGCTGCCAGAAACGCTGCAACCTTCATGAGTTGGGTCTCCTTGATGCGCACGCCGGCCTCATGCCGGCTCTGCGCCCGCCTCTTCGTCTCCGTCCATTGCGCGCAATTCGCCCTTCCGCAGTGCGCGGTTTTTGCGCGCACTGAGCCGCCCGCGCTCAGGAGAATATTCTGAGCGCGGCTGAAAATGCCATGGAATCAAAGGGCTAGAGCGTCCTTGAATCTTGGCGCCCGTGCTCTTGCGGTCCGCTCCTTTCTTAGGTCACAGACTGCTTCGGGCACCCGCCTTCGTTTAAACACACGAAAGACTCTCTAGCACTTTGAGGCTGCACGTCACCGACCGCCGAAGATCGAAATGGATCCTCGGCTCGATGCCGCAGCCGGCATGCGAACGGCGATGGCCGTACCCCCAACCTGATGGCGTTCGCTATGCGAGACCTGGAATTCCCCTGCCAACCGGTGGATAGCGACGAGACTTTGCCGGCGAGGTGGAGCGAAATTGTGGCAAAGCCCGCATTTCGTGCGCAAGGCAGCGCTTGCATGCGTCGATGTGTCGGTATTGATCGCAAAAAAGCGGGCTTTTGACGGTCCACAACGCTATCGAGCGGGCTTTCAACCAACCCAGTGAAATTGCTGATGATGGGAGCGAGCGCCGCTTCTTCGCCCTATCCCGCCTTCCTGAGTGTGCCCCAGATCGTAGCCAATCTAAGGTAAAACATGCAGCAATCGCGCCCTTTGCGCGTCTGATAAGACGCGCGGCGCGGTAAGAGCGGTCACGCCGTCACGACTTCAGCGCGCCGCTCCTCCTCGCCGTCCAGGTGGCGATGATGTCCATCAGCTCGGGCGACAGGCAGTCGTAAGGTTCAAGGCCAAGCTGCCTCAGGTGGTTGCGGACGGAGTTCATCCTTGAGGGATCGACCCCTCCCTCGATGATCGACGAGACGAAGGCGGCAAAGGTGGGTTCGGGCCAACCGCTCTCTTCGAACCTTTCCGGGTGGATGAAATCGAGTCCCTGGAAGGCATGTTCACGCTCGACAGGCCCATACATGTGCACGCCGCATTCCTTGCAGCGGTGGCGCCGGATCAAGGCTGTCGGGTCCACGACCTCGAGCTTGTCCCCGTTTTCGAGCACGCTGACGTTCTCATGCGGTGTGACCGCCACGATCGAAAAGGTAGCACCCTCCGGCTTCCAGCACTTGCTGCAGCCGCAGGCGTGATCGTGAGCGATGCCGCCGGCAATGCGGATCCGGACCGCTCTATCTGCGCAGGCGCAGACCAGCGTCCCTCCCCTGAAGGCAGGACTGCCCCTGGTGACACCGTTGTCGAGTTTCGGATGCAGTGGGACGGGGGTTTCCATTTGCTCCTCCCTCAAGAACCGGCGCCTCTCCACAGCGCCGCTTGCCGATAGATGCGGAAAGGTCCGGTTGGCATCGCTGCGGAAGTGCAAGCGGCGCCTGCCAAGGCGCCGCATCGCGGTCTCCTCCGACCCGGCACCGAGCGCAACCTCCGCGTCCGCACCGAAGAATACCACCGAAAACATCTACTGCCGAATGCCGCACACCGGCTCGGCCATCAGCACCGATATGCAGGTGCGGCCGAGGCGCGTGGATTCAGCGCACCAGTCGAATGGCGCCAGGATAGTTGAATTGCGTGTTCGCCAACTCGGCGCTGCAATCCATCTTGAATGTACTGTTGCCGATGAGGGTGATTTCCTGCGCGATCAATCTTATGCATTCTCCGCTCGTCGCGCCGTTGCCGGAATATTGCAGTTCGGCGACGTCAGGCAGGTAGATGATCCCCGTCAGCGACGATTGGCTGTTGCCGTTGATGATGGCGGACGCGGTGTTGCCATGCTCGGCGACAATCGAGAAACCCGCCCAGGCACCCTCCAGCGATGGCGAGATGTTGAAGGTAGCACCGCCATTGATTTTGAGCTCGGCGCCGTTCATCAGGAAGAAGGTCACCCGTTGTCCATTTACGACTGTCTGGCTGCCGAGCTCGAGACGGCCGCCGTCGATCATGTAGTTGCCCGACTCGAGCTTGATCGCTCCCTTCAAGTCCAGGCCGCCATAGGTACCGGGCTTCAATGTTACCACGTGGCCATCGGCGTTCTTGGGCGTCTTGCCGGTGCCGTTGCAATCGCCATTGCCGCCGCCGCCGGCGACGAAGTTCTGGCCGCAGCCGGAAAGATCCACCCAGGTGGATGTCTTGGGCAGAACCTTGCTCGCAAACGGATCGGGTACGCGTGGCGATCCTTCGACCGCGCGCTCGCAGGCCAAGTCGATGGATTGCGGCGAGCTGTAGATGCCGCCCGCCGCGTAAAGACATTCGGCTTTGAGCTTGCCGCTCCCGCCGACATAGATCGACTGAGCATGATTCGAATTGGAGACGACAGTGCATCCGGTGAGGTCCGCCGCCGCACTTCCGCTGACCTCGAACGCGCGATCGGCCGTGCGGTGGAGCGCCAGGATACAAGCCTGCGCTCCCGCCGCGCGCGCCGCCACTGCCTGGCGCCGGATCGTCAGTGGCATGCGCTCCAGGAAAAGCGACTTGTAGTCGAGCACGAACTCGGCCGCGGCCGTATCCTCGTTGAGGCTCCGCGTGAACTTCACCGCCAACGCCTCAGTGGATGGGTCTGTGGCGACGGCCAAGGCATCGACGACGCTTGCCTGCGGCAAGGCGTAGTTGCCCCAGAAGAACTTTTCGGCCTTCTGATAGGCCTCCTCCTCGGTTGCTCCCTCGCCATAGGCCCGCACGGAGCCCAGTGCCGCGGCGTCGAGCGCGTTCTGGATCTTCTCCGCTTCGAGATAGGCCCCGACGAGATCGATCGCCAGCGCGGCGGCTCCGATGATCGGGATGAAGCCGATCGCGCCGAGCACGGCGAAGTTGCCGTCTCGGTTTTGCGCCAGCTTTCTTAATTGCAAGCGGAACGTCGCGGCCCTCATAGCCTTCCCCCTCGGCAGCCCATCCGCTTAATTAAGCAATAACTAACTTAAAGATCGTTAGGAAATTCCCTCGGGTTTTACGAAACTTTTAGAGTTACAAGGGACTTGGCTGTCACCGCGGGGGCGGATGCCGGGAACCGAGCCCCACATGGCGTTGCCATCCGAGACGGTAGGATGGCCGCCATGAGCGGGTCGATCCTGATCTGCCCGAACGGCTGGGGCGTCGTACCGAACCGCGGGCTTGTCTCGGGCTGCTATCGCCTCCAAGCCGCCTCGCTCTTCCGTTCGTAGTGCGTAAAAGCCTTGACCAGCCCGCCAAGCACCTCTGCCGAGGTTTCGAACAAGGCCTTGAACTGCGGATCGTCGATCTTGGTGACATCTTCCCGCAAATGGTCGATCAGAGTGTTCAATTCGCCTTTCATCTTCTGCGTGTGATGGATCGGATCTGCATTGGTCCGTGCCATTTCTTACTTCCCCCTGAGAAAACGGCCGCGTTGGCACAACGCTGTGCAAAGAGGCTCAGTTCCAATGGTGAAACAGCCTCCCCTCAAGGCGGTGATGCAGATGATGCGCTTTGTCCTCGCCACAACCAGCAGAGTTGCCAGAGCGGCGGACAGGGCAAGAATCGATCGTGCTTCGTTACAATTGGCCCTGAAAAGTTACTGGACCGGCGCGACCGATGTGGCAAACATCATGGGGCAAATCCGAGTTGATTTCAGTAGCAATTTAGATCAGAGCTCGCGCACAGGGTGAGTTCTGATTGTGAGTGCGAACTCGGTCGAGTTAGCGGCGGCTCCCCGGGGAGGATGCTGAATCGGATAGCCCGAACCGTCATCGGACGGGCGCGACATTTCTGCCAGTGACTTTGTCCAAGATTGGCAATGTTTTCGCCGCGATCTTTTCCAGAGCCCGCTTGCTGACGGCGGGCTCTATTTTCGTGCGGATCTTTGCAAGTCTCGCGTCCGGTCAGCGCAGCAAGCATCACGATCTGCCAGAGGAAATCCGCCTCCGCTCATCCGTAGAGATATTCCGGAAGCCAGAGCGCCATGCCGGGCCAGAGATACATGAGCACCATGCAGAGGATGACGATCAGCATGTAGGGCATCATGCCGGCGAAGATCTGGTTGAGGCTCACATGCGGCGGCGAAACGCCCTTAAGGTAATAGGCCGACATCGCCACCGGCGGCGACAGGAACGCGGCCTGGAGATTGACGAAGACCAGCACGCCCCAGAGGATGGGGTCGATGTCGAAGTGCCTAAGCAGCGGCAGGAAGATCGGCACGAAGATGATGATGATCTCGGTCCATTCGAGCGGCCAGCCGAGAAGAAAGATGATCGCCTGCGAGAGAATCATGAACTGCACCGGTGTGAGGTCGAGCGCGAGCACCCATTGCTCGATCAGCGCCTGACCGCCGAGGATAGCAAAGACGGCGGAAAAGAGCGCCGAACCGACGAAGAGCCAGCAGACCATCGCCGTCGTCTTCGCCGTCAGGAACACCGCTTCCTTGGTGCGCTGCCAGCTGAGCGTGCGCGCCTGCAGCGCCAGTAGGAAGGCGCCGGCCGCGCCGACAGCAGCCGACTCCGTCGCGGTCGTGATGCCGAAGAGGATGACCGCGAGCACGACGACGGTGAGGATCGCGAGCGGCATGACCGAGGAGACAAGAAGTTTCACGACCTGAAGCCTTTCGGCATTCATCTTGATGTAGTAGCGGACAAGCGCGAGTGCAGCGATCGCCACCGCGATGCCGAACCAGATGTAGAAGCCCGTGGCAGGTCCATCGGCCGCCACCGGCCCTCCATCAGCCGCCGGCGCGCCGAGCTCCTCGAGGCCTTCCGGCGCTTCCGTCTCGGCCGCCTGCTGGTGGATAACGACGTACCACCAGACGAGTGCCAGCGTGAAGGCGACAAGAAAGAAGGGAACGAGTGCCGCGACGGCATTCTTCACCAGCCTCCAATAGGTGAACCGCCCCTCCTCCATCTCGATGGCCATCGCGCGGGACGGGCGAAACAGGGCCGATAAAAGCCCGACGAGCATGTTGCGCGAATAGAGCGCCTCGAAACGCTTCATCCAGATCGGCACCGGAACCCGCGTCTGCTCCTCGGGGAGCGTCGGGGCGATTTTCGGGTTGAGCGCCGCCCAGCCAAGGACATAGGCGACATAGAGGAGTGCCAGGAAGAAGCCCGGAAACATCGTCGCCGCATAGAGCTTGACCACCGACTGCCCTGCAACCGCCGCATAGACGATGATCATCACCGAGGGCGGGATCAGGATGCCGAGCGTGCCTCCCGCTGTGATGACGCCGGAGGCGAGCTTCACGTCGTAGCCGGCTCTCAGCATCGGGTTCATGGCGATGACGCCCATCAGCACCACCACGGCACCGACGAGGCCGCTGGCAATACCCCAGAAGGTGCAGACGATGAGCGTCGTGATGGCAAGCGACGCCGGCACGCGCCGGAACGAGAGCTGCACGCTGTAGAACATCTTGTCGACGAGCGCGCCGCGCTCCATCACATAGCCCATCAGCACGAAGAGCGGGATCGAGATCAGGACGTCGTTGGTCATCGCGCCATAGGTGCGCTGAACCATGAGATCGAAGACGCGGTTGTCGATCCAGGGCTCCGCGGGATTGTAGAAGGCGTAGAAGCCGAAGAGCATCCCGAGCCCCATCAGCGTGAACGCTGTCGGGAAGCCCATCATGATCACGACCACGATGAGCATCAGCATCGTCAGTCCGAGGAACGGGTCGCTCACGTCTCCTCCTCTCCCTTGAGACCGCGCTGCCGCGCCGCTCTCTCGATGTCCTGCGCCCGCTCGATGGCCGCCTCACGCGCCTCGACATCGACATATTGGCTCTGGGCAAGTTGCTCGGCGACGACGTCGATCTCTTCGACGTCGTGGAGCCGGCGCGGCCACTCCCCGGTCCTCAGACAAACGATGCAGCGCACGATCTCGGCAAGCCCCTGCAGCATCACGAGGGCGCCCGCCACCGGGATGACCGTCTTGAAATAGTAGATCGGCGGTCCTTCCGCCGTTACCGTCGAATGCTCGCCGATCCTCCAGGAAAGCGCGGCATAGTCGTAGCCGGCATAGATAAGCGCGGCGATGCCGGGCAGAAAGAAGAGGATGTAAAGGAGGAGATCGAGCGCGGCCTGTGTGCGCGGCCTTAGCGAACTATAGATGAAGTCGCCGCGCACATGGGCGTTCTGCGCCAAGGCATAGGCGCCCGCCAGCATGAAGAGGCTTCCATAAAGCATGTTGCTTGCATCGAATATCCACGCCGTTGGCATGTTCAGGATGTAGCGCTTAAAGACTTCGGCGCAGACGAGCGTCATCAGCCCGATGATCAGCCACGCCGCGGCCTTGCCAACCCGGACGTTGATGGCGTCGATTGTAAGCAGAAACCGCTGAACCTCCACGCGGCACCCCCGGGATGCGGGAGACACCTGGCTCCCACGTTTATTTCATCGGAACCGATTGCGCTGCTTCGCCAAGGCAAAGCAGCGCTGACCGCTGACTCTCAGAGCTCCTTCGCCACCCCGTCCTTTCCGAAGTAGTGGTCGAATGCCATTCGCCGATTAACGACGGTGTCCTGTTCCCACCGCGTCGCCCGCTCGGCAAAGGCGATCTGGGACTGGAGAACTTCCTTGAACAGCGGGTTCTCCCCCGATTTCTTCTTAACCACCTCGTCGTACACCTCCAACTGCCGCTTGAGGATCGCGTCCGGCGTCTTGTAGAATTTGACCTGGTCGGTCGTCTGCATCGCGATATAGTCCTTCGAGTAACGGTCGATCGCCTTCCACGCCATGTCCTGCGAAGCCGCCTCGACCGCATTGGTGATGATCGCTCTCATCTGCTCTGGCAGACCATCGAACTTTGTCTTGTTGAACAGGATCTCGAAGGTCTCGGCATTCTGGTGATAGCCCTGCAGCATGCAGATCTTGGCGACGTCAGGAAAACCGAGTACCCGGTCGGAGGAGGCGTTGTTGAACTCCGCCGCGTCGATCAGCCCGCGGTCGAGCGCCGCGACGATCTCGCCGCCCGGCAGCGCGTTTACCGCGGCGCCAAGGGCGGTGAAGACATCGATCGAGATGCCGACCGTGCGGAACTTCAGTCCGTTGATGTCCTCAACCTTGGCAACCGGCTTCTTGAACCAGCCGAGCGGTTGTGTCGGCATCGGTCCATAGGGGAAGGAGACGACGTTGGCGCCGATCGATTCATAGAGCTTGGCAAGCAGGTCCTTGCCGCCGCCGTATTTGTGCCAGGCGAGCAGCATGTTGGCATCCATGGCGAAGCCGGGACCCGAGCCCCAGAGTGCCAACGCCGTCTGTTTGCCATAGTGATAGACGAGCACGCCATGGCCGCCGTCGAGCGTCCCTTCGGACACGGCGTCGAGCAGGCCGAAGGCCGGCACGACAGCGCCCGCCGGCAGCACCTCGATTTTGAGCTCGCCACCGGTCATATCATTGACTTTCTTGGCGAAATCCTGAGCGTATTCGTGAAAGATATCCTTCGACGGCCAGGTGCTCTGCCAACGCATATTCATCGGCCCCTGCGCCTTGACGACGTTCGGCGCGGCAACCATGGCTGCACCGGCCATGGCTGCGCCGCTCAAAAACTTGCGACGCGACGTTTTTCCCCCAATCTGGGCTCTGCGTGTCATCTCTTCCTCCCAAGGGCCTGCGACAGTCCCTTGAACCAGCCCGTTCGAGGAACATGTTTCCGCAGGCTATTCGATATAGTTGAAAGGCGCTCGCACCAGTTGCAGGGGTGTCCGCGCCCCGGCTTTTTTTCGGCCGAATGGAAGAATACTCCTCAATGCCGCCCCCGCAAAGATTGCAAGGAACAAGTCACGAACGCCGCCGTTTTGGGTCGTGGCGGGGAATAAGACGAAGCCGTCCTGCGTCTTAGTCCAATGCTGCCACTGTTCGGAGGGCGTCTGATGAACACCGGCTTTCCGCGTACCGCAGTCGTGATCACCCTGGTGGGCGCGCTTGTGGCGAGCTGCGCCGGCGTCTCGGCGCAGCAAACAGCGCGGACGACCGGCAGCATCGGCTATGGTCCGAACCCCACCTTGCCGAAGCCGCGCCCCACGATAATCCCGATCGTTAACATCGCCGATGCGACCGGCTGGCAAAGGGGCGGCATGCCCGCGCCCGCAAGAGGGCTGAAGGTCAACGCGTTTGCGGCAAACCTCGATCACCCGCGGTGGCTGCATGTGCTGCCGAACGGTGACGTGCTGGTTGCCGAAAGCAATGCGCCCGAGAAGCGTGGCCAAGGCTTCAGCCTGCGCAAGGTCTTCATGACAGCGGCCATGAAGCGGGCCGGCGCGGTCACCAAGAGCGCCAACCGCATCACGCTTCTGCGCGACACCGATGGCGACGGCGTTGCCGATCAGCGCCGGACCTTTGCGGAAGGACTGAACTCGCCCTTCGGCATGACACTTTCCAACGGCAGGCTCTACGTCGCCAATACCGACGCCCTCGTAGCCTTTCCCTATTCCGACGGCCAGACCCGGGCGCGCGGGCGGCCGCGAAAGATCGTGGACCTGCCGGCCGGGGACCTCAACCATCACTGGACCAAAGACGTGATCGCAAGCCGCGACGGGCGCAGGCTCTACGTCACCGTCGGCTCCAACAGCAATATCGGGGAAAACGGCATGGCGGCGGAGAAGAACCGCGCCGCCGTCTTAGAGGTGGATCCGGAGAGCCGCCGGACCCGCGTCTTCGCCTCGGGCCTCAGGAACCCGAATGGGCTTTCCTGGAATCCGGAAAGCGGCGAACTCTGGGTCGCCGTCAACGAGCGTGACGAGATCGGCGACGATCTCGTGCCGGACTACATGACCTCCGTCAGGGCCGGCGGTTTCTACGGCTGGCCCTACAGCTATTTCGGCCAAAACGTCGATCCCCGCGTCAAGCCGCCCCGGCCGGATCTCGTTGCAAAGGCGATCAAGCCTGACTACGCGCTCGGCGCGCATACTGCCTCGCTGGGCCTTACCTTCTCCAAGGGGGCGTCCCTCGGCCGGACTTACGCGAACGGCGCCTTCGTCGGGCAGCACGGCTCGTGGAACCGGAGCGTCCACAGCGGTTACAAGGTGATCTTCGTGCCTTTCCGCAACGGCAAACCCAGCGGTCCGCCACGCGACGTCCTCACCGGCTTCCTCGGCCGCGGCGGCACGGCGATGGGCCGTCCCGTTGGGGTCGCAATCGACAAGACCGGCGCGCTGCTCGTCGCAGACGACGTCGGCAATGTTATCTGGCGGGTCAGCCGCGCGAATAGGCGCTAGCGCGGGATAAGGAAAAGTGTGCGCGGTTTTCCGCCCGCATCCGGCGCTAACCTACTTTAGGTCGATCGACGCAAAGTCATCTTGATCTAGTGCATGTCGCCCAAAAAGTGCGCAGCGGTTTTGGGGTCACGACATGCACAAGAACCTGAACGCGTCGCATGAATTCGATTGAATGCAACGCGCGTTAGGCGACATCGCATATCCATGCGCGCCATCTAATGGACACCAGCCGCTGCCGTTGCTACTCTTCCCCCGCGGGATCAGGAAACGCTTGAAGTGTTCTCCGCGAGCATCCCGCACCTCACTTCTTGGATCGGGATCGGAAAGTGCGTGCGGATTTCGCGCGCACCACCGCTCCACGGATCGGAAGCGGCCGCACGTGAACTGGACCAACTTGGTTCGGATGAAGGGGAGCACATGAGGCGGTTGGCAGCGATCATGGATGCCGACGTCGTCGGTTACAGCCTGCTGATGGGACGTGACGAGGCCGGCACGTTCCAAGCGCTGAAGGCATGCCGCAACGCTTTCATTGTGCCTGCGGTCGCGGCTCGCGGCGGGCGGATCGTCAAACAGACAGGCGACGGAACGCTAGCCGAATTTGCGAGCGTCATCGACGCGGTTGCCTGCGCGATCGCGATCCAACGAACGATGCAGGAGCACAATGACAGTGCCGAAGCGCAGCGCCTGGAGCTGCGCATCGGCATCCATCTCGGCGACGTGGTCGTCGAGGACGGCGATATCCATGGCGATGGCATGGCGGTCGCCGCGCGCCTGCAGGAGATGGCACCGCCCGGCGGCATTTGCGTGTCGCAGCAGGTCTACGACCAGATCGGCACGAAGCTCGATTTTCCTGCGGTCGATCTCGGCTCGCGAACGCTCGGCGACGTTGCTCCCGTGCGCGTCTGGCAATGGCAACCGCACGAGGCGGCGGAGAGCTTAACTCAGCCTGCGCCGCCGCATCAGCGGCCGGTGCCAGATCACAAGCGCCCTTCGATCGCCGTGCTTCCCTTCGCCAACCTGTCGAGCGCCGAAGAACAGGAGCACTTCTCCGACGGTTTCACCGAGGAGCTCATCGCGACGCTCGCCCGCTGCCGATGGCTGCGCGTCGTCGCCCGCAATTCCTCCTTCACCTACAAGGGGACGGCCGTCGATGTCAGGAAGGTCGCCGAGGACCTCGGCGTCAAATATGTGATCGAGGGGAGCGTCCGCCGTTCGGGCAACCGCATTCGCATCACCGCGCAATTGTTGAGCGGCGGCACCGGCATGCTGCTCTGGGCGGAGCGCTACGAGCGCACCCTTGACGACATCTTCGTGCTGCAGGACGAGATCGCTGGCCAGATAACCGGCACCATCGGACCGGAACTCGGCATGATCGAGTTTGCGGCGCTGCGCGGCCACACGGCCGCCGATATGGACGCGTGGAATATCTATCTCAAGGGCCTCTGGCACCTCTACAAGTTCAACCTCGACGACCTCAAGGTCGCCAAGGAGCTCTTCGAGCGAGCGACAAGCCTCGAACCCAGTTTCGCCCAGGCCCATGCCCGACTTGCCTATGTCCACATACAGCTCGGCTGGTACGGCCCGCTGGAGGAACGCGCCGAACGGATCGCCGATGCCACCGCGCTTGCCGAGCGGGCGATCGCGCTCGACAGCCGCGAGCCTGCCGCACACCTGGCACTCGGCCGGGCACTGGCGCTCGGCGGCCAGCCGGAGCGCGGCATCGATCATCTGCGCAATGCGCTGAGGCTCGATGCGAGCTTCGCGCAAGGCCATTTCGCCCTCGGTCAGGCGCTCTGCTACGTCGATCGGCCGGAAGAGGGCATTGCCGCGATCAACGAGGCGTTCCGGCTAAGCCCCCGCGATCCGCATCTATGGACGTTCCACAACATGGTGGCTATCGCGCATTATCAGTCTGGCCGGCTTACGGAAGCCATCGAGTCCGCCCGCGCCTCACTGCGTCAGGAAAACGCCACCTTCTGGCCGGCCATGGTGCTGGTAGCGGCCCTCGGGGCCGAGGAGCGGACGGACGAAGCACGCGCAGCCGTCGCCGCGCTCCTTGAGCGGCGGCCGGACATGACCACGAAGACCGCCCGGGCCGAATTCTATTTCGGAAGCCACCCGGCCATGTCGGAAGACTTCATCGATCGCTTCGTCAATGATCTGCGCCGTGCCGGCTTGTCAGAATGAGAGGCTGCTGCTCAGCAAAGATCGACGAGCATCCCGGACAGGATGGCAGTGATCTGCCCATGAAGGTAGGGATTTGCGAGTGCATGAATTGCAGACGCGATCGTATCCTCGTGCCCTAACTCGAAGCGGATGTCCTCGCGTGCTTCGACAAGATTCGCCCAATCCTCGACGGAATGTTCATCGATTTCGCCGCTGCCGAATCGCCTCAAAATTGCGGCGACATCATCACGCTTTAGCGTGATGACCGTTCAGCATCCCAAGGGAGCTCAGCGAACGACGCTCTCAAGTCAGATATGGATCTATCGAATCGTATGAGCGAAGCGAGTACAGCTCGTCTTTTCATCATGTAGGCTGCTCGTGAGTCCGCGAGACGTGTACCCTTATTGCAGTGTGCGCGTTGGCACGGCAGCCGGCTGCCCATTCATCGCCTCGGGCGCTGCCGCCTCGGCGCCGCGAGCACTGTCGAGACCGGTCGCGACGACGGAAACGCGGAAGGTGCCGTCGAGGGTGCGATCGAAGATGGCGCCGACGACGATGTCGGCCTCGTCGTAGACTTCCTCGCGGATGCGGGTCGCTGCTTCGTCCACCTCGAAGAGTGTCATATCCATGCCGCCGGAGATCGAGACGAGCACGCCCTTGGCGCCGCGCATCGAGACTTCGTCGAGCAGCGGATTTGCGATCGCCGCCTCCGCCGCCATCATCGCCCTGCTCTCGCCGGTCGCCTCGCCCGTTCCCATCATTGCGCGGCCCATGCCCTTCATCACCGTCTTCACGTCGGCGAAGTCGAGGTTCATGAGGCCCTCCTTGACGATCAGATCGGTAATGCAGCTCACGCCCGAATAGAGCACGCGGTCGGCGATCATGAAGGCGTCGGCAAAGGTGGTCTTGGCGTCGGCGATACGGAAGAGGTTCTGGTTGGGGATGACGATCACCGTGTCGGCGCTTTCACGCAACCGCTCGATGCCCAGTTCCGCCGTCTGCAAGCGCCGCTTGCCCTCGAAGCTGAAGGGCTTGGTGACGACGGCGACCGTCAGGATGCCGGCCCGCCGTGCGGCCTCCGCGATCACCGGTGCCGCCCCCGTGCCGGTACCGCCGCCCATGCCGGCGGTGACGAAGCACATATGCGTGCCGCCGAGGTGGTCCATGATCTCGTCGATCGATTCCTGTGCCGCCGCGTTGCCGATGTCCGGCACCGAGCCGGCCCCGAGACCCTCGGTGATGGCGGCGCCGAGCTGGATCCGCCGCTCCGCCTTCGACATCGAGAGCGCCTGCGCATCCGTATTGGCGGCGATGAAGTCCACACCCTGCAGGTTTTCCGCGATCATGTTGTTGATCGCGTTGCCGCCGCCCCCACCAACTCCGATGACAGTGATTTTCGGGCGCATCTCGGTGATGATCGGCTTCTTGTACTCTGTCATGGCTCTTCTCCTTGGGCAGTTCCCCGGCCGTCGAAAGCTGCCCGTGCCCCGGGGAAACGGCGATCGAATGCGGTGCGGCGCGAATCAAGCGCCTTCATTTTAGGAATTCAAAAAAGCCAGGGAGAAGGCAAGAGAGGCAAAAACAAGGCCGTCCACAGCTACGTGCACCACGGACGCCTTGCCAGGCGATTTGACCCCTCAAAGAGCAAAGCCGTCGCCTGCGGGAGGGAACAAGGAACGCTCCCTGCACGTTCGATTGGATCACGATGATTTCGGGTCATCTCCATCGTGGAGGAGTGGCGAAATGGGTGTGAAACAAGCTCCGACGGCAAAGGGCAAGCAGGCCGCTCATGGCTTGCACGAAAGCGCCGCGAAAGAAGAAAAAAAGGTAGAAGCGAAAAAAGGGTCCGACCTCGCCAAGGGCGCCGACCGGTTTGACGAGCGCTCCAAGAGCTCGGACGGCAGGAGTGCGGGCTCGAAACAGAAGCCGAAACGCTAGCGCGGAATGAGGAAAAGCGTGCGCGGTTTTCTGCCAGCACCCGCTCTCCCTCTTGGATCGATCAGCGCTCAGTCCTTCTCCGACGCAGGTGCGGTGTAGCGGCGACGCACGGCCTCGGCGAGCCTTTGGCGGCTCTCGGCCGGCGAGAGCGAGCGATCCTCTTCGATGCCGGCGGTCTCCAGCGCCAGTTCCTCGTCGCCGATGCGCTCCTCGAACCATTTCGAGTAATCGCCTCGGCGCAAATGATGCTCCCAGGTCTTGTCGTCGATCCCTTCGGCAATCTGCAGGAAGATCATCAGATTGTGGGCGCGCAGGTTCATTTCGTTTTTCGGACCTCGGAAATAGAAGCTTGCCTCCTCGCCCAGTTGGCCTTCCGCATACTTCCGCGTATGCCGCTTGCGGGCCTGTCGGGGTTGTTCGACACGGATCCGTCGCACCGGCTCTGGCGGCGAGCGTCGCCAGAAAAGAACCTCGTCGTCCTCGAGCGGGTCGTCCAGGCCGTCCGGCGGTGCATCGCCGACGGCGGCGCAAACGTCCGCGATCACTTCGCGCGCTTTGGGGCCTAGCGCTGCGACTGCCGTCACCGCCCTGAGCGCGTCAGGGGAGACGGTATCCGGGTGAACGGTGACCATGATTGTGCCGGAGCGATCGTGCGAAAGGGCAAGCGAGGCGCTGTCGCGCGAAGACGGCATGAGATGGTGCGCCTCGTCGATGATCAACCAGTGCGGCCTGCCCGTTCTGGCGCGGAACGCCGAAAGGTCCGACATCAGCTCGGCAAAGAAGCCGGGCCGCTCCTTCAGCTCGAAACCGAGGGCACTCACCACGACGTTGTCGTCCGGATTGGCGAGCAGGTCCAGCACCTCGTTGCCCGTCGGCGTGGTCGAACCGTCGCCGACCGTCACGGCGCCTTCGAGCCCCTGATAGTCCCCTTCAGGATCGAAGACGCAGAACTGGCAGCGCCGCTCCCGCAATCGCTCCGAAATGGCAGTCGCCAGCGTCGACTTGCCGATTCCCGAACTTCCGGCGATGAGCAGCACGTCGATCGGCCCGATCTCGACCGGCCCGTCATCATCCTCGCCGATCGGCACCTGGTGGCGGGCATTGGCGCAGAGCGCATAGTCGGACTCCATGACCCGCTCGATCAATTCCTCGACACCGGCACCGCGCGCGCCTTCCAGCACGACGTCGGCCGTGTCCTTGAGAGCGGGCAAGGCGTTCGCGACGGCAGCACCGCAACCGCAGGTCCGCAAGAGCGCGTGATCGTTCTCCGCATCGCCGACGGCCACGACGTTCAGAAAGGAAAGCTGGATCTCCTTGAGCGCCGCTTTCAATCCCGTGGCCTTGTTGACGCCGCTCGGCAAAATCATCACCGCGCCCTTGTTGAAGATGATCTCGAGCTCGAGCCCGAGTTCGTTGATGGCCTCGAGGGCCGCCGTCTGGTGCGGCTCCCAGGTTGCGACGATGGAACGGCCGACCGATATCCTGTCGACGCCCTTTTCTCTGAGGCGCTCTATAAAAGCCGGCGGCGGCGCTGGCGCGAGCGGCCGCTCCTCCTCTGTTTCCGGCGTATAGAGCAACGCGCCATTTTCGACGACGACCTTGTCAAACAGGTCCGTGTGCGGAAACACGCGCTTCAAGTCCGGCAGTTCGCGCCCGGTGACGAGCAGCAGCCTGCGGCCGGTCTCCCGCAGCCTTTTCAAGGCTTGCAGAGTTTCCTCTCTGACCTCGCCGAATTCGGCCAGCGTTCCATCATAGTCCGTCGCAAGCGCCATGACATACATGTGCCAACTGCCTCCCTCTGCAGCCTTTGTGTCGTGATGCAAAGGGGAACGTGCAGGCTTAATGCTGGTTCCCGCGACCGCTACGCGTATCTGTTCTTGAAAGCAGACCCGGCCGACCGCGCGTCCCGCGCGTTGCTGCGTTGCGCCTCATGCGCTCCAGCTCGGCCGGCTCCTCACCCGCTCGTGCCAGCGCTGAACTCTTTCGAGTTCACCCGGAATTTCCATCCCGAACACTTCCGAAAGCCAGCCGCAGACCGCCCCGCTGATGTCGGCGACGGAGAAGCTCTCGCCGGCAAGGAACGGCCGGCCGTCGGCAAGCTCGCGGTCGAGCCAGGCCCAATTCCTCGGCACCGCCTGCCGCTCGGTCTCGGCGAAGGCCGGGAACTGCACGAGCCGATCCTTGAACAAGGCATCGGAATGCAGCGCCACATTGCCGACGGTGCCGAAGAGCTCGAATTCGACCCGCCTGTTCCACATCTCGACCCTTGCGCAGCTGACCGCATCGCTCCCGAAAAGCGGCGGCTCCGGATGGGTCTCCTCGAAATAGCGGCAGATCGCGACGCTTTCTGTGATGATCGTACCGTCGTCGAGTTCAAGCACGGGGATCTGCCCGAGAGAGTTGAGCGTCAGGAATTCCGGCGCCTTGTGCTCGCCCTTCATGAAGTCGATCTCCACCATCGGCACTTCGATCGCCTTCTCCTTGAGAAAGATGCGGACGCGATAAGAATTCGGTCCCATGCCCTGATAAAGTCGCATCGTCTCCTCCTGTGTGCACGACGGCTTCCCGGAAACTATGCCATACTGGTTGCATAAATCAACCAGTTTTAAAATAGGCGCAGACGCACGCGGTTAGACGCAGCGCCACGCTACCCCTCCTCCGTCATCCTCGGGCTTGACCCGAGGATGACGGCGAAGAAAGAAGCCGGCGACTGTAGAGCCGTCGCGCCAGCCGAGCGCGGAAACGCAGCAGTGCAACATACCTGCTCTCCCAGATTCCCTCTCCGCGGCCCTACAGGCGCCACCCGCCGCTCACGATGAAGGGCACCGTCGCGCCCTCACCGAGCGCGGCGCTGCTATACGCCTTGAGCTGCTGCCCGTCCGGCAGAGAGAGTGTGACCGCGAAGCGTTCGCCCTCGAAGATGCACGAGACGACCCGCATGGAAATGCCGTCGGTGCCGCGATGCACCTGTTCCGGCCGGACAAGCACGTCCGACAGCGGCCCCTCGCCCGCCTGTCCGCCGGCGCCGAGGGCGGCACCCAGGAGCAGCCAGTCGAGCGCACGCCCCGCCGCATCCGGCAGTTTGAGCCGCAAAATGCTGCCGCGGCCGATCAGGCCGCCGACCACCCGGCCCTCGGGCCGCGCATAGATCTCCGCCGGCGCCGCCACCTGAAGAAGCTTGCCTTCCGACATCACCGCAACATCGGTCGCAAGCGCCATGGCTTCCGCCTGGTCGTGCGTCACATAGATCATCGTCGCGCCGGAGCGCTCGTGAAAGGCCCGGAAGGTCTCCTCCATCGACTTGCGCAGATGCTGGTCGAGATTGGCGAGCGGCTCGTCGAGCAACACCACGTCCGGCTCGGTCACGAGGCAGCGTGCCAGCGCCACCCGCTGTCGCTGTCCGCCGGAGAGTGCTGCCGGCCGCCGATCGGCGAAGTCCTCGAGCTTGACCAGCGACAGCGCCTCGGCGACACGCTTGCGCCAGGCCTCGCCGGAGATGCCGCGCACGTTGAGCGGATACCCGACATTCTCCGCCACCGTCATATGCGGCCAGAGCGCATAGGATTGGAAGACCATCGCCATGTTGCGCTTTTCCGGCGGCAGCGAGCGGGCGGCATCCGAAAGCCGCCGGTCGCCGAACTCGATCGAGCCGTCCGTCGGCTTATCGAAGCCGGCGATCATCCTGAGCACCGTCGTCTTGCCGCAGCCGGAGGGGCCGAGCAGCGCCAGGAATCCCTGCTTGCGCACGGCGAGCGAGACGTCCGCGACCGCCGGCCTGCCGCTCCCGAAATCCTTGCTAAGGTGGTTGAGGATCAGTTGCGCCATGGCAGCACGCCCCCCGGCAGGTATTTCGCGATGAATTCGAGCGCCGCCATCAGCGCAATGACCATGAGCACGACGAGCACGGAAAGCGCCGAGGCGAGATCGGAGGAGCCGCTGTCGTCGAGATTGAAGATCGCGACGCCGAGCGTCTGTGTCCCGGCCGACCAGAGTAGCGCCGAGACGGTCAGCTCGTTTGCCGCAATCAGGAAGACGAGGATGACGGAGGCGCCGGCGGCGGGCGCAATCAGCGGCAGGAGCACGTCGCGCATGCGGCGCAGGAAGCCCGCACCGGCAAGCCGCGCCGCCTCTTCGAGCGAGGGATCCATCTGCAGGAAGGCGCTCATGACCGGCTTGAGGCTGACGGCAAGAAACGAGGAGAAATAGGCGAAAAGAATGATCCAGATCGTGCCGTAGAGCGATCGGCCGATCACCGGCAGCGGTGCCGCGAAGGTGAGGATAAAGGCGACGGCGAGCACGATGCCGGGCAGCGCATAGGGGATCTCGATCAGGATAGCCAGCAGATTGGCAAGCGCACCCCGCCGGCGGACGAGCAGATAGCCGGCCGGCACGGTGACGAGGAGCAGGCCGACCGCCGCGGCGGAAGCCAAAAAGAGCGAGTTCCTGAGCGCCGTCAGCGTCACCGACTGGCGGAAGAGGATCTCGCCATAGGCGTGGAGGGACATGGTCTTGAAATTGAGCGGCACGCCATAGGCCGGCACCAGCGAGCTCGCGACGAGCGCTAGGAGCGGCGCGACAAGAACCACCGCCAGCACCGCCCAGAGCAGCGCCTCCGCAGCAAACCGCAAGCGCCCGAGCGCGAAGGCGGCATTCGCACCGGAAAGGCCGATCAGGCGATAATCCCGTCCGGCAAGCGCTTGGCTCTGTAGCAGAAGCCCGCCAGCGGAGACGACGGCGATCAGGCTCGATAGCGCGGCGATCTCACCGAAAGTGGAGGCGCCGAAGCTCGCAAGCCGGCTGAAGATCAAGGTCGGCAGCGTCTCGATCGAGGCGGGAATGCCGAGGATCGCCGGAATGCCGAAATTGCCGATGCCGGAGACGAAGGCGATCGCCGCACCGGCGATGAGCCCCGGAAAGGAAAGCGGCATGACGATATCGCGGAAGACCCGCCACGGCGAAGCGCCGGAAAGCCGCGCCGCCTCGACACCGTCACGCGGGGCACCGGCAAGCCCCGCCTTGACCGCCAGAAAGACGAGCGGCGCATGCTGCACGCCGAGCAGAAGCGCGATGCCGGAAAGCGAATAGAGCGGCTGCGGGCTGCCGAGCGGCGGCGCGAGCCCCAGCGTCTTCAAAAGCGGGCTCGATGGGCCGGACATCTCCACCCAGGCAAGCGCCGTCACCTGCGGCGGGATCAGCATCGGCAGCATGAAGGCGAAGCTTAAAGCCAGCCTGCCGCGGATATCGGTGAGCGCCATGGCAAAGGCGAAGAACGCTCCAAGCATGAGCGAAATCAGCATTCCGCCTGCCGCCGTGACAAGCGTGTTGCGGAGCGCCGCAAAGGTCGCCGCCTCGAAGAGAACCCTCGCCGCCTCGCCCTCCACGAGGCCGCCGAAGCCCGCCCAGCCGAGGCGGATGAGCGGCAGGGCCGAAAGCAGAAAGACGGCGCAGAATACGAAGAGCATGAGCCAGGCGGGCTCCGCGCCGCCTGGCCCGCCGCGCAGGCAAAATGGAAAACGCCGCCCTGCTCCGCGCCGCCTGGTCTTCCGCTTAGGTAAGTCGCCTGCCGTCGCGTAAGGCATCGCCGGTGGCTCGAAGCCGCGCAAGGTCCGCGTCAGCGCCTTAGGCAACTTGGCCGGAACCGCTTCGCCGTCCCGCTCGGCGCCGTCCGCCGTCTCGCCGGCAAGGAGAAGCCGCAGCCATTTGAAGCGCCGCGCCTTCGAGAGAACGCGCAAAGGACGCGCCAGCATTTTGAAGCCAGAGCGTCCCTCCGCATCCGGGCCTTCAGCCGGCGCGTGCGGTTCTCCGTGCCGGCTGTGGGCGATCTCGTCCGTATTTGGCATCAGCCGATCAGTTGGTGCCGAAGATGCCGGAGAAGGTCTTGAGGTCGGCCTCGGCGTTCTTTACCGCCGCGGCCGCGTCGACCGGCAGCACCTTGATCGTCTCGCGCGCCGGGAAGCCTTCGGGCAGCGCCACGCCGTTGCGGGCCGGGATATAGCCCATCTTCACCGCCACCTTCTGGCCTTCCTCGGAGAGGAGGAAGTCGACGAATTTCTTCGCCGCTTCCGGGTTCTTCGCGGTCTTCAGAATGCCGACCGGCTCGGTGACGGCGGAAACGCCCTCGGACGGGAAGACGAATTCCACCGGCGCGCCCTTGGCCTTCTCGCGGATCGCCATGAAATCGACCACCATGCCATAGGCCTTCTCGCCGGTCGCGACCGCCTTCAAGACGCCGCCATTGCCGCCGGCAGCCGTCGCGCCGTTTTCGGCGAGCGCCTTGTAATAGTCCCAGCCGAGGCCATCGATGCCGGCAAGCGTCTGCGCATGGATCAGCGCCGCACCGGAGGTGAGCGGGCTCGGCATGGTGACGAGACCCTTCGCCTCGGCCTTGGCGAGATCCTGCCAGCCGGCCGGCTTCATCGCGGCGGAGGTGTTGTAGATGATCCCGGTGGTAATCATCTTCGTCGAATAATAGGCGCCGTCGGCATCATAGAGCGACGCATCGTAAGCCGCCGCTTCCTGAGACTTGTAGGGCAACAGATGCCCCGCCTCCTTCAGCCGCTGCATCGTCACCGTATCGGCGATCAGAAGCACATCCGCCACCGGATTGCCCGCCTCGATCTCGGCCATCAGCTTGGCCACGATCTTCGTCGTCCCCTCGCGCACCCACTCGACCTCGACGCCGGGGTTCGCCTCCTTGAACGCATCCACCGTCGCCTGCGCATCCTCGTTCGGTTGGCTGGTATAGAGGATCAGGTTCTCGGCGAAAGCGGCGGTGGACATGAGGCCGGCGACAAGCGCGGCGGCAACGGCGGAGAGAAGCGGTTTCATGGGAATGCCCTCGGTGGGAGAAAGATGGCGCCGAGGGATAGAGCGGGTGTTTTACAGGGGTGTGACAGGGGGGCAGGCGGGGATTGTTTCGCCGCCCTGCAAGGTCGTCGAATTAAAATCGGGGATAGGTGTTTCACGGCGTTGCTGGTCCTTTCACCACGTGTACAGGTTGTGTTTTCAGGTCCTCTGCTGGTGAAGTAATGAACCCTGCCGATCCGCCAATCTTGTTTAGCTGTCACGACCGTCTCGGACGCGTCAGTTTCGCGAAAAGCTTAGCCCGTAAGATCGATCGCCTCACCGATCTGGACAGCGGTTTTGTTATTGGGCTCGACGGCGAATGGGGCTCCGGCAAAACCAGCGTGATAAACATGGTCGTCCAAGCTCTACGCCATCTACAAATGGAAGAAAGCAGCCCTCGGAAACTGCACCATGGTGAGGTGCCGGTGGCTCTATCTCATGACGAACTGGATGCCCTCGCTCCTGTCTATTTTAAAGTTGCACCGGAATTCGATGACTCGAACAGCGATTTTTCTTACGTGTCGCTAGACCAGTTTAACAGGAGCGTAGCCCGACGGCTGGCAACACCGCCAATGAAACCCGAGGCTCTTTACAGATACTTCCGATTGGATCTAGCCAGGAAAAAAGCCCCACGAAATCTCGTTGTCAATTTCTCGCCTTGGTTAATCCCCGGCGCATCCTCGCTCTCGGCAACTTTCATTTGGGATTTGGCGCGAGCGGTCGACGGAATTCTAGGTGAAGATGTTGCAAGCGCTTTCAAAGCATACGCCGCACGGATTTCTGAGTTGGCCCCGATAGCAGGTGCATTCGCCGATCTTGGATCATCTGGGGTCGGAAACATATTCAGGGCTGGCGGCAACTGGCTAAAGAATTATGCCGATGAGTCAAAGTCCCTGGATGACCTCAAGGGTGCACTGGAAAAGCGTCTGAAAACGATAGCGCCAACCAAAATCGTTGTCGTAGTGGACGACCTCGATAGGTTAACGCCCGGTGAAGCCGCTCAAATGGTTTCCTTGGTAAAGGGGTTGGGACGCTTGCCCAACGTCGTTTATCTCTTGGGCTATCATCTAGACGTGCTCGCCCAACACCTTGAAAAAGTCTACCAGGGAAAACCGGGTGACGGGTCACTCTACCTAGAGAAAATAGTTCAGTATCAGCGTCGCTTACCCATGCTTGCGGTGAACAGCCTGGTAAGCTTGCTTGAGCCTGTTATCGAGGACTCATTGAAGAATGCCGACGAGAATACACGCAAGAGATTCGGAGATGCCTGGAGGAATTTTGCGGCACACCATATAAAGACGCCGCGCGACGTAGTGCGCATTGGGAATGCATTCAAGATCGCACATGCTGATGTTGGAGAATTCACCGACCCTGCAGATCTATTTATTCTCGAGGTTTTGTTAGCAAAAGACGCATCTCTCTACAATTGGATCAGACAAAACCTTTCAAGTCTTTGCGGTGAAGATTTTGAATTTGCTGGCGCTGATGGTCGTCGTAAGCTGCGCGAGGTTATCGAAAAGCAAGGGTACGAGAAGGACGATTTGGGTACGCGCGCACTGGCATTGCTATTTCCTCGTGTGGCAGAGGCATTTCAAACATACGGCTCAACCAATGAAGACTCTAGGTCACGTGCTCAAAAGCGTCTTCATCTCCTCGAGTTTTCCCGGGCATATTTCGACATAGCACCACCGCTAGGAGCGTGGGAAAAGAGCTTTATGTCCGAGATTATCGCAGCTGATAATCCCGATGAGGCGATTGCAACCATCCTCAAACGCGCGGAGACCGCCGGACAATTCCAAGCATCCTTGCGCGCTCAATTCCTAGAAGAACTCGTTGCTGAGTTTGGAGATGGCCGCCCTATTCCTCTGTCATGGTTTCAAGCTCTTGTCCGGTACAGCAAAACATTTGCCCAGTTTAAGGATGAGGAGCGTTCCTTCATTAGCCGGCGAGACAACTATCAGCGCCTGACGAATGCCATCTTTCGGGGGCTGGACGCTACCGATGAACAGGCTCGGGCCAACCTTATCCTCAGCACTCTCGAAGAGGCAGAAGACATTAGTGTTCTGTGCCGCATTGTTAGGACAGCCATTGGTGATCAAAATTCCAATCAAGGAATTCGGGAACGCTTGAGCTTCGCTGGAAATGAAGATCTGGTACGCAATCGATTGATCGATGTCATAAAGCGCCTCGCCGACACAGGGGCCATTTGGAAGCAAGTTAATCCTTCGGACGTCATCTGGTTTTGGAAGGGGTCCTCTCAGGCAGACGCTGTAAGTCAGTACCTGAATGACGAAGCCCGAACAGACGATTCCTTTCCGCACATCGTCGATCTTTTGGTGGGCACAGTTATCTCGTCAGCGGAAGGAGAGTATGAACATGTTCCGGAATGGACGGACAAACTAATGGATGTCGCGGCATTCACAAAGGAGGCTGAGAGACACGCTTCGGACGCAAACGACCCGCATTTTGCGCAGGCTAAGCGGTTTCTTGCCGCTTATGACCGCGGCAAAAACGATCGTTACGGCTAATGAGTCTGCCGCGCGTCGAAGCCCCAATCGGCATCCGCCCGCACGAAGCCGGATGGTCTCTCAAAAATATTATTTCCGATTCGAATCAGCAGCTTGATCGCATTTTTCGACCGTGCTGAGGCACTCTCGCAATTAAATTCGCTTTATCCATTGCATATCGCAAAGCAGCGTCTATATATAGCCCATCGAACATTGCTTGCGACCTTTGTCTACGCGCCGAAGCGCTTCGTCAGATTTCCTCTCAAATATCGATCAAACCGGACGAATATTCGTCCGGAAACTCTAGCGATTGAAAGGAAATCGTTATGAATTCAGGCACTGTAAAGTGGTTCAATAGCACCAAGGGCTTCGGCTTCATCCAGCCTGACAACGGCACGACGGACGTGTTCGTGCATGTTTCCGCCGTTGAACGCGCCGGAATGCGCTCGCTCGTCGAGGGCCAGAAGGTAACCTACGACATCGTCCGCGACACGAAATCCGGCAAGAGCTCGGCAGACAACCTGCGAGCCGCGTAATTCGTCATTCGCCTCCACTGACCACGGATGTACTGGCAGGGAGCGCTGAATGACGGGGCGTCCAGCGCGTCTGAAAAGACGCGCGGCGCTCAAGAGGAGGTCGGGGTAACGCCCGGCCTTTTTTGCTTGTGCCGCCTGCGGGCCGCACTGACGAAGGAGATGGCCATGGGCCGGAACACCTACGGCGTTGGCGACACGGTTGTCCTGAGGGCCGACCTCACGCGGACGGCCGCTGCCGACCGGACCTGCCGCATCGTTGCTATCCTCCCCTCAGCCGAACACGGGGAGGCGCAATATCGCGTGCGGTTCGGAACCGAGAACTTCGAGCGGCGTATCCTCGAACACGATATCGATCCTTCGGAGACGGCCTTGCCGGTCAGGGAAGGCGATCCGGCCGCAACGCTCGACGGCAAGCCCTGGCTGAAACCCTTGAGTGTCAGGACCGGTAAATGAAACCCATTCCCGTCGGCGCGCGTTACAGGATTTCGCCGTCGTGTTGCGAATGACCCGATCTACAGCCCCGCACGTCCTGTCAGATGCGCAAAGGTCGCTGTAGCACTTTGAATTTCTGCATGTCTCCTTAAATCGAGCTCGATCTAAGGAGACATGCAGTAGAGAAACATGAACACGGAAAGGATATATTTTGCAGGTACTTGTCAGGGACAACAATGTCGACCAGGCTCTTCGCGTCCTCAAGAAGAAGATGCAACGTGAAGGCGTCTTCCGCGAAATGAAGATGCGCAGCGCCTACGAAAAACCATCCGAAAAGCGCGTCCGTGAAAAGGCCGAAGCGGTCCGCCGCACGCGCAAGCTCGCTCGCAAGAAGCTCCAGCGTGAAGGTCTGCTACCGTCGCCGAAGAAGGTGGCCCGCGCGCGCTGAGGCGCGCTTTCCCGTTTGCGGTGACGCCCTCTCGACGCGCCGCTGGCGCGTCTTTTCATATGTGGGATCGCTGCTTTTGCGGAGGATCGTCGCGGCCGTACCGTTGCACGTGTTCGATGAGGGCGCGAAGTTTCGGCGCAGTGTTCCTGCGGCTGGGATAGTACAGATAGAATCCTGCAAAGTAGGGGCAATAGTCTTCGAGGATCGGCACCAGTTCGCCGCGCTCGATCGCAGGGCGGAAGCTTTCCTCCATCCCAAAGGTGATGCCGGCGCCGGCGACCGCCAGCTTGATCATCAAGGCCATGTCATTCGTCGTAACAGTCGGCGGCACCGCGACGCTGAACTCCTTGCCGCCTTCGGCGAACTCCCAGCGATAGGGGGCAGACTTGGGCGAAGGCCGCCAACCGATGCAGGCATGCGAGGCGAGCTCAGCCGGACGTGACGGTATGCCGAAACGATCACGGTAAGACGGCGCGCAAACAGCCACTTGCCGCTCCCTTCCCGCAACCGGCACGGCAATCATGTCCTGCGCGATAACCTCGCCAAGACGCACTCCCGCATCATAACCTTCGGCGACGATGTCGAACTCCTCGTCCGTCACGGTGACGTCGAGTTCCACCTCCGGATGTTGCCGGATAAAGCCGGCGAGTAGAGGCCCTGCAAGAAAGCGCTCTGCAATGGAGGAGACTGCAAGTCGCAGACGCCCGCGAGGGCGGCCCTTCAGAACGTCCACTCCCTCCATCGCCGCAAGCATCTCGGCAACCGCAGGTGCAATCCTCGCATGGAGCCGTTCGCCGGCCTCCGTCAGGCTGACGCTGCGCGTGGTGCGCAGGACGAGCGCGATGCCCAGGCTCTCCTCCAGCCGTCGGATCGTCTGGCTGACGGCGGATCGGGTTACGCCGAGCCGCACGGCTGCCGCACGAAAGTTCCGTTCTTCCGCCACGAGCGCGAAGACCGCAAGAGCATTCAGGTCAGGCTGCATTGGTTAGTGCCGCTTTCCAATCTGATAAGGATATGTCGGCTTATCGAAACAACGGCTGGCGCTTACAGTCAAGGTGCGATCATCTGCAGACAGAAAGGATAAGATCATGCCGATCGATAAGGTCATTCTGATTACCGGCGCCTCCAGCGGGATCGGGGCCGGGATCGCCCGCGAGCTTGCCGCCGCGGGCGCGAAGGTGGTGTTGGGCGCACGGCGTATCGAGCGTCTGGAGGCGCTGGCGGCCGAACTGACCGGGGCTGGCGGAGCAGTTCTCGTTCATCCGTTGGATGTGACCGATCGGGAGAGCGTCAATGCCTTCGCCAACGCTGCCCGGCAAGCCTGGGGCCGCGTCGACGTCATCGTGAACAACGCCGGCGTGATGCCCCTGTCGCTCATGGCTTCGATGAAGGTCGAGGAATGGGAGCGGATGGTCGACGTGAACATCAAGGGCGTGCTCTACGGCATTGCCGCGGTGCTTCCGGAAATGACCGTTCGCGGTTCCGGCCACATCATCAACATTGCTTCGATCGGCGCGCTCGCCGTTTCACCGACGGCGGCCGTCTATTGCGCCACAAAATATGCCGTACGCGCGATCTCCGAAGGGCTCCGCCAGGAGCACAGCGCGCTGCGCGTGACCTGCATTCATCCGGGCGTCGTCGAAAGCGAGCTGGCCGATACCATCACCGATCCCGTGGCCGCAGAAGCGATGAAGACCTATCGCGCCATCGCGCTGAAACCGGACGCGATCGCCCGCGCCGTGCGCTTTGCGATCGAGCAGCCGAACGATGTTGATGTCAATGAAATCGTCGTCCGCCCCACCGCGACCATGTGAAGGAGAACCCCTTGATCACGCCTGCTGCCTGCGCGGCCATCCTGGGCATCAAAGCAAGGCCGCAGCGCGCGCCGAGGTCATCGAGAGCCCTCGCTATGAATTATTGCCGGACTCTCGCACTCGTTGCCGCCATCACCCCGCTCGTCATCACTTCGAAGGTATTTGCCGACATGAACAACAATTCGAACGCATCTACGCATGCGCAACACGACCATCCCTATGTGGGCATGTGGGTCACGGCCGATGGCCACGTGCGGCATGAGCTGCTGCCGGGCGGTCGCTATGACGAAGCGCGCGGAAAGCGCGAAAGCGCCTATCGGGGACGCTATGAAATCCGCGGCAATCACATCGACTACTGGGACGACACGGGCTTCGCGGCCGACGGGGAATTCATCGACGGCGTCCTGCATCACGGTGGCATGATCCTTTATCGCCGGAAGTGACCTCCATCTGCGACCGCAGGGACGCTCCGGGCAGAGCGTCCCTCACCCGGCAAACCCACCCTCATCCAGAAACCGCTGCTCCGCCTCCGTCATCATCCGCCCGAGGATCCTGTTCCGGTGCGGGAAGCGGCCGAAGCGGTAGATGATGTCGCGGTGACCCCTGGCATGGGAAAGGCTCGGCTCGCCGAGGCGGCCGGCAAGCTCGACCGAGCGCTCCTGATCGGCGAGGTCCTCCGAATGGCCGAAGGGCAGATAGAAGAAGAGCTGCAGGTCGGGCGGCCCTTGAAGATCGTAACCGGCGTCCACCGCGGCGCGCGCGATGCCGAGCGCCAGGACGTCGGTGTCGTACATGCGCGGCGTGCCGCGAAAGGCATTGCGCGGGAATTGGTCGAGGAGAAGGAGCAGCGCCAGCGTCTTCTCCGGCGAAGCCGTCCAGTGCAGAAGCTCGCCGCGCGCCGCCGCCTCATGGGCAGTGAGGAAGCGTTCGCGAAAGGCGCGATCGAACTCGGGCTCCTTGGAAAACCAGCGCGTCGGCCCCGCATCGCGCCAGAAGGAGATGACGGCCGCCGCCTCATCTTCCCCGGCAAGCGCCTCGCGCAGCCGTGTATTGAAGGCCGGATCGGCAGGCGCCGGCGCGCGGACTTGCGCCTCTGCAGGCTGCAAGCTGCGCAGCGCCAGGGTTTCGATGTACCCGATGAAATCGCTCATCTGTTCCTCCGCTTGGTTAGGAGGCCGCACGGCCTCGCCACACAGAAGAACTACGCCTTTGCCCATGCTGAATGAAGTGATATGATTTCAGCATTATGCTGAATGAAATCGATCTATCCCGCGCCGACCTCAACCTGCTGGTGCTCTTCGAAACAGTGCTGGACGAGAGGAATGTCGGCCGTGCTGCGGAAAGGCTGAACCTCTCCGCCTCCGCCGTCAGTCACGGTCTCGGCCGGCTGCGGCGGCTGCTTAACGATCCGCTCTTTCTGAAGACGCCGAAAGGCGTGGTGCCGACCGACCGCGCCAGGGAGCTGGCGGCGCCGATCGGCGATATTCTCGCGCGGGTGAGGAGCGTCATCTCCACCGCCGAACCTTTCGATCCGTCGCGCTCCCGCCGCCGCTTCACGATCGGCACGGCCGATGGCTTCTCGGTTTTTCTGCCGCCGCTGCTTCACGAGATCGCCCGCAAAGCCCCGGGCGTCGATCTCGTCGTGCGGCACATGCAGATGGAAACGGCGCTTTCGGATCTCGACGGGCGGCTGATCGACGTGGCGATCGCGCCTTTCTACGAGCTGCCGGCCCGCTTCGCCGCGCAAATGCTTTACGAGGAGGAGTTCGTGGTCGCGGCGCGGAGCGGCCATTCCTTCCTGAAAGAGCCAACGATCGAGAATTATTGCCGCATGCAGCACCTGCTCGTCGCACCGAGAGGCGATCCCTCGGGCGTCGTCGACGAGCTGCTCGCAAGCCGCGGCCTTTCCCGCCGCGTGGCCTTGGCCGTGCCGCATTTCATGCTGGCGCTCGATCTCCTCACCAAGACTGAGCTCGTCTGCGTCCTGCCGAAGCGGTTCGTCGAGATGCATGCGAAGCGCTACGCGGTCGCCACCGCAAAGCTGCCGCTGGACCTCGGCGTGTCAAGCATCAAGGCGGTCGTGCCGAAGGCGGCGCTCATGGACGCAGGTCTCGTCTGGCTCCTCGATGTGCTCGGGCGAACCGACTAGCAATTGCCGGAACGCCGGTCAGCGCGCCGCCTCTACGACGAGCGCCCTTATCCGCCGCCCCGCTATCGTCTCTCCCCCAAACTGCTGCCTCAGCGCCTCCGCCACGGCCTCCGTCGCCGCCGCCAGCCCCGAGGCATCGCGCTCCTCGATCTCGCTTCGAAGCGGGTTGCCCTGGCAGAAGGCCGTTGCCGCGTCCTGCGCCGTAATAGCGCTCGTTCTTTTCTCCAGCGTCTCAATCTTGATGTCGCGAAAACCCGCGGCTTCGAGGTCGGCACGAATCTTCCGGATCGGCATAGCCGTGCGGCACGCGGGCGAGGAAACGCGGCGGGTTTTCCGGAAATCGCGCCGCCAGCGCCTCGGTCACCGCGTGCGCCATCTCGTTCGCTTCGACCCGATCCCATACATTGAAGAGGAAATGCCCGCCGCGCTTAAGCACGCGGCGGGTCTCGCGGTACGCCGTCACCCGGCCGGGGAAGAACATCACGCCGAACTGGCAGAGAACGACATCGAAGCTCTCGTCGTCGAAGGGCAGTTCCATCGCGTCCGCCTGCTGCCAGACGATCCGATCGTCGTCATGCTGCCTGGCATGGGCGATATCCAGCATCGGCTGGTTGAGGTCGGTTACGACGAGCTGCGCCTCGACACCGAGCTTGGGCGCCAGCGCGCGTGTGACGACGCCGGTGCCGGCGGCGATTTCGAGCACGTCGAGTGGTTTCAGCCGCGCCACCCGCTCGGCAAGGTCGGCCGCATAAGGCTCGAAGATCAGCGGCACCAGCAGCCGCTCGTAGAGCTCGGGTATGCCTCCGGCAAAAAGCTTGTCCTTTTCCGCCATGATCCCCTCCCGCGTCGGTAAGCCGCGCCTCCCGGCGGCTCTCACCGAAGCATCATACGTCTTTGCACGGCCTTTCCGAAGCCGCCGTCAATGCGCGATGAAAAGTGCCACGTCTTCAGGATGTTGGGATCGTTTCTGAACGTTCAGGGCCTGCCTCACCCCGCGTTAGCTGTAACTGCCCTGCCTCTTACCGATTTCGTTCGTGTACCTGTGGCGACGCGCACACCATCGCCAAGCGTGGAGGCGTTTACCTGTATCCCGTCGCGTCCGCCTCCTTGCCCGCCTCCATCACCTCGTCCATGTAGCGCCAGCAGTCCGGCCGCGAGCCGTCGAGATCGGTGAAGCCATAAACCTGCGCCAATCCGCCGCTCGAAAGCGACTGGCCGTTGAAGCGGGCCTTGTCCGGATCGGCGGCGAGTGCCGCGACCGCACGACCGACGAAGCGCGGCGTTTCGGAGATGACGAAATGCGGCTGGTGCTTCGTCGCGTCACGCCAGTTCTCCTCCGTCACGCCGAAGGCCTCCAGCATCATTTCCGAGCGCAGCCAGCCCGGGGTGAGCGAGACGGCGGTGGCGCCGTGCGGTGCAAGATCCTTCGCATGCGCCCAGGCCATGCGGTTGGCCGACACCTTGGCGAGATCGTAGAAGGGCGAGAGTCGGTAGTGATCGGCATTGTATTTCGCCGTGCCGTCGGTCACCTCCACAAGCAGCCCGCCCGGCCGCTCGATCAAAAGCGGCAGTGCGTAATGCGCCGTGATCAGATGCGTGTCGATCGCAAGCCGCAGGATCCTCAGTCCGTTTTCGAGATTGTGCTCCCAGACCGACTTGTTCCACTCGAAGAGCTTCTCGCCGCCCCAGATATCGTTGACCAGGATGTCGAGTCGGCCCTCTTCGCGACGGATGCGCTCGACAAGCGCCTTCACCGCCTCGGGCTCGAGGTGATCCACCTGCACGGCAATGCCTTTGCCGCCGGCAGCAGTCGCAAGCTCCGCCGTCTCCTCGATCGTCTCCGGCCGTTGGTATTCCGATTGCTGCCCGCGCGTCGTCCGGCCCGTGACATAGACCGTGGCGCCCGCAGCGCCGAGTTCGACCGCGATGCCCCGGCCCGCGCCGCGCGTTGCGCCTGCCACCAGCGCCACCTTGCCTTCAAGCGACATGTCGTCCTCCCTGAGATTTCCTCTGGCCTCAAATGTCAGAGCAATATATAAACGCTTATTCGGTTATAAATGAAGGTCCAAAATGCCTCGCCCGAAAACATTGCCCAATGAAGAGGTGCTCGATGCCGCACTCGCCATCATGCGCAAGGAGGGACCGGATGCGTTGACCTTCGCAGCGCTTTCCGCTGCCTGCGGGCTTTCCGCATCGACTTTGGTGCAGCGCTTCGAGACCAAGTCTCGACTGATACAGGCCGCGCTTCTCCAAGCCTGGGACCGCCTCGATAGGCTGACGGCAGAGCTTGCGACAAGCGCTCCGAAGACGCCCGAGGGAGCCGTCGCCCTGCTCGTCGGCCTCTCCGGTGACTATGGCGGCATCGAAAGTTATGCCGACGACCTTCTGATCCTGCGCGAGGACCTGCGCGATCCGGCCTTGCGCGCCCGCGGCGCCGCTTGGCGCGACGAGCTCTCCGCGGCCATCGAGGAGCGCTTCGAAGGCGCGCCGGCCACCCCGGCCGGCATCGGCCTGATGATGGCCGCTCAATGGCAGGGCGCGCTCCTCTGGTGGAGCTTCGACCCGCGCCTACCGGTCACCGACTTTGTGAAGATGAGCCTCGAGCGCTTCGTGGCGGCATTTACCGAGGCGCCAGCCGGCGATTGAGGACCATGCATGCGGGCGATGCGTGATTTTGCCCGTGCTCTACCCCATCATCCTTCGAGGCCGCAGCTTTCCGCTGTTTTCCTACAAGGATGCGATGCTCATTGTCCGCGATGGGCGCGCCGTGGCGGCTTGCTTTCGCGCCGCTGCTCGTTACCTTTCCTGTGACCAACCACGCAGGGAGCGAGACAATGGAATATCGTCAGCTCGGCCGCTCCGGCCTCAAGATCTCGACCGTCACAATGGGTACGATGACGATCGGCGGCGGCGGCAAGTTCGCCCAGGTCGGCGATGTCGGGGTCACGGATGCCCGCCGCTATGTCGACCTCTGCCTCGATGCGGGCGTCAACCTGATCGACACGGCCGACATCTATTCCACCGGCACCTGCGAGGAGATCATCGGCGAAGTGCTCGGCGGCAAGCGCAAGAACGGCGTTCTCATCGCCACCAAGGCTCGCTTCTCCATGGGACCCGGCCCGAACGACGGCGGCCTTTCGCGCCACCACCTGATCAGCGCCTGCGAAGCGAGCCTCAAGCGGCTGAAAACCGACGTGATCGACCTCTACCAGGTGCACGAATGGGACGGTCAGACGCCGCTCGAAGAAACGATGGAGGCGCTCGATACGCTCGTGGGCCAAGGTAAGGTGCGCTATATCGGCTGCTCCAACTATTCCGGCTGGCACATCATGAAGGCGCTCGGCATCAGCGCGCAGGAACACCGCCAGCGCTTCGTCAGCCAGCAGATCCATTACACGCTGGAGGCGCGCGAGGCCGAGTACGAGCTGATCCCGATCTCGATCGACCAGGGCCTCGGCATCCTCGTCTGGAGCCCGCTCGCCGGCGGACTTCTCTCCGGCAAGCACCGGCGTGGTCAAGCGCCGGAAGGCACCCGCCAGCTCGCCGGCTGGAACGAGCCGCCGATCCGCGACGAGGAACGGCTCTGGAAGATCGTCGACATGCTGGTGGCGATCGCCGCCGAGCGCAACGTTTCCGCCGCGCAAGTGGCGCTTGCCTGGCTGATCGGCCGCAAGGCGGTCACCTCCGTCATCATCGGCGGGCGGACGGAAGCCCAGTTCCGCGACAATCTCGCCGCGGCGAACCTCAAGCTCACCGACGAGGAACGCCAACTTCTCGACGCCGTCAGCCTGCCGCCGGTCCTCTACCCCTATTGGCACCAGCTCTGGACCGCCAAGGACCGGCTCGGAGAAGCGGATCTCTCGCTGCTCGGACCGCATGTTTGAGCGGAGCGGCCGCCGAACTCTCTGGGCAGGGCAGAGGGGGGTGAATGACGCCCGCACTGTTCAGAGCCTGTAGCAAGCCACCGGAAGCCTCACCGCCGCACCATACCGACTTCTTCGAAGATCGCTCGCTCCAGACGTGGCGCGAGCGACTCCGCATAGGCGGTCGCGATGTGATGGCGGTCGCGGAACGTCAATTGGCCGCCGATCAGCGCCGGACAGGTGGTCCGGTTGCAGAACAGGTCGAGGAGATCGACATATTCGGCCTTCGGCTCCTGCGAGACGACCTTCCTTTCCGCCGCGGGAATCGTCTCCTCAACCGCCTCATCGCGCGGCGTATCGCAGACATTGGGGTCTCGCTGCTGCCAGCGGGCGCGCGCCACGCATTTATCCAGATAGGATTTGTGAACCGGCCCGTCACGAAGCACCACGACCTCGCTGCCGGTGCTTTCCAGCCTCTCGACCGACCGCCTCATTCCCGCCGCCCAGTCTTTCACCTCGATCTGGTGGTCAGAGACGTGGTTGATGTCGTTTTTGACGTAGCTCGAGGAGTATTGCGAAAGGATAACGACGTCCGGACGTAACGAGGCGATCTCTCGAAAGGCCATATCCCGCCACTTGTCGCACTCGTCATAGTTCCGCATCAGCATTCCGTTCCAAGTCGAGACGCTTACGGCCGGGCAGGACGATTTAAGATAGGTGACGAGGCGCCAGCCGTTGTTCTCGGCAATCTTCTTGAGCGGCGTCGACCAGTGATCCGCATGGGAATCGCCGAAGAGAACGACAGTCTTTTTAGGATTGGCCGCGCCGAATTTACAGGCCTTCGGCCGCACCTCCTCCCTTTCGAGAACGCATGCGGAATCGAATTCGCGCGCCGCCGATTTTCGCTCGGCGCTTTGCAGGATCACGCGCTGCTCGGCATCGATGCCATAACTCGCCACAGCGGCACTGCCATAGGCCAAGGTCGCGCCTGTTCCCGTGAGCAGCGTCGCGAAGGCGAGCGAGCGGCTCGTCTTCGCCGCCAGCCAACCATTATGGCGAATGGGATTCTCGATGAAGCGATAGCTGAAGAGCGAAAGCCCGAACGTCACGGCCAGGCATAGCAGCCGGTCGACGATTGTCAGTTCGGGCTTGAGGATGCCGGCATAGACGATCACCGGCCAATGCCAGAGATAGAGAGAATAGGAGAGCTTGCCGATCCATTGGAGCGGCTGCAGCGCAAGTATCGACTTCGGCCCGGCACCCTCATGCGCGCCGCTCAAAAGCACGAACACCGTTCCGAGAACCGGCAGGAGCGCGACCGAACCAGGAAAGGGAATCTCCTCGGTCACCGTCAGATAAGCCGTTGCAATCGTCAGAAGTCCGAGCCAGCCAAGCACAGGCGAAAAGCGAAAGCGTTTCGCCCATTCCTGCGCCAGTGCCATCCACGCAAGGCCGCCGAAGGCGAATTCCCATGCTCTAAGAGGCGAGAAATAAAAGGCCCAGGGCTGGGATATGGCAGTCATACGCCAGCAAAGCGCGAAGGAAGTGGCCGCGACGAGGGCGAGAAGGACGAAAACGCCGCCCTTCCCCGGCCGAAATTTCGCGAGCAGCAGAAGGAGTGCGGGCCAGACAAGATAGAACTGCTCCTCGACCGACAGCGACCAGAAGTGGATGAACGGGTTGCTGGTCGCATCCGGAGCGAAGTAGTCGACAGTCCACCGGATCAGCCACAGATTGATCATATAGGCAGAAGCAAACAGCGATCCCTTGGAATAGAACTGTTGTTCCGATGGCGCGAGGACGAAATAGCCGAAGACTAGCGTCACCAGGATGACGAAGAACGCGGCCGGAAGCAGACGTCGAGCGCGCCGCGCATAAAAGCGCCAAAGATCGACGGTCCCGCTCTTCACGATTTCCTGCTGCAGGTGCCGCGTTATCAGAAATCCAGAAATGACGAAGAAGATATCGACGCCGACAAACCCGCCCGGCAGGTCCGTCATCCCGAAGTGAAAGGCGATGACGCCGGACACGGCCAAAGCGCGCAGGCCTTCGATGTCCGGACGAAAGCTTGCTGAGGCTGCCTGTAAACTCATACCACCGATGCCCTGTCCCTTGGTCGCCCCCTGCTGATGCCCTCAGTAGGCGGGAGGCAAAGTTCCATGATGCATCGCAGCAGCCTCGCTGCGACGCGGCACAACGGGGCGTGATCCTGTTCGACAATGTGGCGTCAATATGGGCCGGCTACTCCCGCTCGTCGTCGATGCGCAGAGGTCAGCAGAGAAATCCGTGCAAGAGCAACGCTTTAGACCACAGCGCCGCACGGCAAAAAGGTTTTTGGCTGTCTATGGTGAGACTGCGCCGATCAGGCGGCCTGTGCTGCCTCGCCGCGAATCAGGTGCCCAAGCCGGCGGATACCCTCGTCGATCATCTTGTCGTTGGCGCAGGAGAAGCTCAAACGCAGCGTGTTTTCTCCGGAGCCGTCGGCGAAGAAGGCGCGGCCGGGAACGAAAGCGACCTTTGCCGTCTGGATCGACTTCGCCAGAAGCTCGGCACCGTCGGTACCCTTAGATAGCGTCACCCAGATGAACATGCCGCCTTCCGGCTTCGTCCAGGTGACGCCGGCTGGCATATATTTCTCGAGCGCGGCGAGCATCGCGTCGCGGCGGTGCTTGTAGGCCTTGTGGATCTTGGCAACCTGCGCCTCGAAACCGCGTTCGGCAACGGTTGAGATCGCCATCTGGTTAATCGTCGAGGAGTGGAGGTCGGCCGCCTGCTTCATCAGCACGAGTTTGCGGATCACCGGCTCGGCGGCGCAGATCCAGCCGACGCGAAGCCCCGGCGCGAGCGTCTTGGAAAAACTGCCGCAATAGATCGTGCGGGCGCTGTTGATGTCGCCCTTGCGGGCGATTTCGAGCGCCAGGATCGGCGGAATCGCTTCGCCGTCGTAGCGCAGCGACTGGTAGGCCGCGTCCTCGATGACGGCAATGCCGAGTTCCTCGGCAAGGTCGAGCACGCGCTCGCGGCCGGCCCGGTCCACCGTCTCCCCGGTCGGGTTGGCGAAATCGGCCGAGAGATAAGCGAACTTGACGCTTCCGCCTGCCGCCGCGGCGGTCTGGGCGTAGGCCGCGGGGGTGCGATTGCCGGCGGGGTTCAGTTGATCGTAGGTCGGCTCGTAGGCGTTGAAGGCCTGCAGTGCGCCGAGATAGGTCGGCCAGGTCACGAGTGCCGTATCCTTCGGCGAAAGGAACAGCTTGCCGAGATAGTCGAGCCCCTGCTGCGAACCGGAGGTGATGAAGATATTGTCGACGCTTGCCGGAATGCCGAGCGCGGCCATCTGTCTGGCAAGCCACTGCCGCAATGGGCGATAGCCCTCGCTTACCGAATATTGCAGCGCGGCGCTGACGGCCGGACCACCGAAAATCTCGGCATAGGCCTCTCTGAACGCTTCATCGGGGAAAAGCTCCGGATCGGGAATGCCACCGGCAAAGGAGATGATGTCCGGGCGGTCGAGCAGCTTCAGGAGTTCGCGGATTTCCGAAGCCTTCATCCTCGTCGAGCGCGTGGCGAAAATGCTTTCCCAATTCAGCATGGGGTCCTCCCGTTTGCGGAGGTCGGAGATGATCACAACGCGAAATTTAAGTCAATATTGCTGACCTATCTTGGGAGAGCTTTTGCAGCCGGGCGCCGCCCCTTCTCAGGGCTGGTCGGTCGCCCCATCATCCACGCTCAGCGCGTGAACCTCCCACTCGTTCCGAGGAATCTCCTTACCGACGGAGAATTCGAACGCGGCGACAGTCGTTGCATCAGGAGCGACCTCGCACCGGAAGCTGATGTTGTACCAGTTTCGCCTGCTTCGAAAGGCGCCGCCATCGACGCGAAGAACGTGCCCGGAAAGAACCGGGTCGGCCATCGCATAGGCCACCAGGAAGTCGGGTTGAAACGCGCCGTTCCAGCGATGCACCTGCTCCATCGCCTCAATGTTGCAAAGCTGGATAATGCGTTCGCCGGCGGCGAGTTGCCGCAATGCTTCACGGGCACCTTTGCTGCGAGGATCAGCCAATGTCTTCGCTGAAAACAACTCCGTCGCCCGGATCGGGGCCCCGGTTTCGGCGGGTGCCGGCCGTAGTGGCTCTGGCTCCCGCTCGGCTCCTTCCGTGTCCGGCTGCGTCGTCTGAGGGTTTACAGATCCGTCACGCTCCTTGGGTGCAGCGGATGGGTTCATGGCGTTCTGCCGCTCGGGAAAGAGAAGCTCGACGGGTATGGCATCCTCTCGCGGCGTCGCCAACGGGCGCAAAAGCGGTAGGCGCAACAGCGAAATACCCACGATCACATGCAGGGTGAGCGCTGCAAGCAGGCCCCACCGGATTGTCTTGCCATATTGAGGATGCGCCGCTTTCGACATTGGTCAGGAAGTCGCTCGGATGCCCGCCCCATGCATGTCGCCCAATGAAATTCGTCACATCCGGCGCGCTTCGAGGTGTACCTGCATGAGTTGCATAGGCGCGCATCCGCAACAAGCCCGAAGTTCATGACAAGCCGCTGTCCCCGAAACAGGCGGGGTCAAGACAAGCCAAGAGGTCGCATTCCCGGTGGAAATAACAAAGGTGCGGCCGGATCAGATCCGGCCAGAAGAATTAGGGCCGAAAAGCCTCGCCCGTCAGGCTTCACCCTCGAAATAGCTGCATGCCAGCAGGAAACAGATCGCAGCGAGAATTAGAAAATCGAAGAGAGCGAAGTGCTGCAGAATAGTCGTCATAGCGCCTCCTCCTCACAACAGCATATCAGAGCATGAAATCACCTTTGCATAAAGAAAATTCAGAGAATAAGCGCGAAAAACAAAACCTTACTTGCCGTACTTACCGCAATGCGGGAGAAAATACTGCAGCGCACAAAAAAGAGACCATGAATATCCCGGGCCTTGTCGGATGCAAATTGTCGGGAAACAGCAGTGATCAACAGGTCTTGCCGTGCAGCATCCCGGAGCGGTTCTCAGCCCGGCTGAACGGATTTCACGCTGCCGCTGCTATCGACGATGCAAGTGAACTTGCGCCCGCCGGCATCGAGATCGATGCTGTAATTTGTCGCATCGAGCTGCCGTGAACCGGTCGGCAGGACCCTGGCGCCTCCGGCCTGGGCGACCACGGCATTGGCGCACATGAGCTGCAGGTCTGCCGGTACCGTCTGCGGGCTAGTTGGGGCCGCGTTCTGGGGCTCCGGCGCCGATTGGCAGCCGCCGAGAAACAAGGCCAGTGCGCAGGATAGAATTGGACGCCTTCCCAACTTGCTCACCGACAAAACCTCACCCTCCAATGTAGCCGTTTTCGCCCCGCATCTTCGCACATGCACCTGACGGCCCGCCATCCGCCCCTCACGCGCAGGTTTGCGCGCTTGCGGACCCGAAAGTCAACTGCTGGCGCTGCCGCGGGCAATCCATCGTATCGCCGCTGCGATCGCGATACCGAAGAGAGGCCAGATCGCCCAGAACGTCCCCTCCCACGACAGGAGATTGACCGCGATGACGGTCAAGCCGGCGGTCCCCAGCAAGGCAAGCACACGGTCGACAGCCCTCGTCTTGCGGATCCAAAGCAGTGCCGCTGTCAGGGCGAAGGCCAGCAGCGGCCAACGGGCCCAGAACACGCCCTCCCATGAGAGAAGGTTTATGACGACGATCCCCGCCGCGATGACCCCGAGCACGCCGAAGACGCGGTGGTCTGCTCGTTCGGAAGGCTCGTCGGATGCCGGAGCGCGATCGGCGGAAGCGCCCCGCCGGCCCCAATCGCTGATGCGCTCCGTCGGCGGGGCTTGATCCTCGGCCGTGCCGATCCGGACCGCATAGCCTTGCACCCCGCCTTCGATGTTCTTCACCTCGAGCCGACCGAGGAACTCGAAGCCAACGGCCACCTTGTTGCGGACCTGGTCGTAGACCGTGCTCGATATCACGATGCCGCCAGCGGGCGCCGAAGCCTGCAGGCGCGCCGCGATGTTGACGCCGTCGCCGTAGATGTCGTTGCCTTCCGCTATGACGTCACCCAAGTTGATGCCGATGCGGAAAAGCATCCGCGCATCGCTCTGCCGCTCGGCATTCAGGCCCGCCAATTCGGTCTGAACGTCGATCGCAGCGCGCACCGCCTCGACCACGCTTGGAAACTCGGCAATCAGCCCGTCGCCCCAGGTATTGACCACGCGGCCCTCATGGGCCTCGATCAGACGCGCCATCGCATCCCGATAGCGCTTCAAGGTTGCAAGCGTCCCCTCCTCGTCCGCCCCCATCAGGCGCGAATAGTCCTGGACATCGGCACAGAAAATGGTCGTCAGCTTGCGATGCGTGTCTGTCATCGCGTTTCGTCCTCGTGCGGCAATGTCATTTCGTCGATCGTATCCGCTTTTCGCCCAGCATACAGAGTGGTAGCTGTTACGGCGAGCCCGCAAACGGGCGAGCCGAGACATGCCACGCGCTCACCCGTGCCGATGCAGGCGCATGGTCCTCGATGATCTCGCCTGCTGCGTTGATGGCGAGCGTCTCACAAAAGGATCGCCATGACCGCAACCGATGACAGCACCGTCCGCTTCTACCGGGACAATGCCGCAGCCTACGCGAGCCGCGCGCGCAAGCTGCCGAGGGAACGGCTCGAAAACTTCCTTGCCAGGCTGAGGCCCGGCGCCTCGGTTCTGGAGCTCGGCGGCGGCGGCGGACAGGATAGCGCCTACATGATCGCCCGGGGCTTCGAGGTGACGTCGACGGACGCCTCGCCGGAACTGGCGGCCGAGGCCGAGCGCCTGCTCAATCGAAAGGTCGCAATTGTCCGGTTCGAAGAGCTGTCCTGGCACGAAGCATTCGACGGCATCTGGGCGGAGGCGTGCCTGCTGCATGTGCCGCGGGCTGACCTCGCGCAAGTGCTCGCCCGCGTTCTTCGTGCACTCAAGGGCGGCGGCCTTCTTCAGGCCAGTTTCAAGGCCGGAACGGGAGAGGGTCGGGACGATCTCGGCCGCTACTACAACTATCCGTCTCGCGAGTGGCTCATGCAGCGCTTCGAAGAGACGGGTTGGGCAGAGGTCGAAATAGCGCAAGTGGACGGTGGGGGGTACGACGGCAAGCCGACCCGCTGGCTGCATGTGTCGGCCGCAAAGCCAGTGCGCGGGGAATGACGTAAAGCAACCCGCTGCGCCTCAACCCCGTTGACTGCTTGCGGTTGGAGCCTAGGTAACCGGCATCCCATCACCGGCCCACTGTCCAACATCTGCGAGGAACCCATGCATTACAGAACTCTCGGCCGCACCGGCCTTCGCATCTCCGAAATCGGCTACGGCGCCTGGGGTATCGGCAATAGCGGCTGGCGCGGCGCGAGCGACGAGGAGTCCGCCCGCGCGCTTAACCGGGCGATCGACCTGGGACTGAACTTCATTGATACGGCGCTTGGCTACGGGGAAGGCCACAGCGAAAGGCTGATCGGAAAATTGCTGCGCGAGCGCTCCGAGACGATCCATGTTGCGACCAAGATTCCGCCCAAGAACCGGCAATGGCCCGCTCGCCCGGGTACTCCGGTCGAAGATGGCTTTCCCGCCGAGCACATCATCGCCTGCACCGAGACAAGCCTGCGCAACCTCGGCGTCGAGGCGATCGAGGTGCAGCAATTTCACGTCTGGTCGGACGAATGGGTCGGGCGTGGCGATTGGCTCCAGGCGGTCGAGCGGCTGAAACGCGACGGCAAGATTCGCTTCTTCGGCGTGTCGATCAATGATTACGAGCCGGACAATGCGCTGAAGCTGATCGAAAGCGGCGTGGTCGACAGCGTGCAAGTGATCTACAACGTCTTCGAACAAACTCCTGAAGAGCGCCTGTTCCCCGCCTGCGCGCGCCACAATGTCGGCGTGATCGTCCGCGTGGCTCTCGATGAAGGCGGCCTCACCGGACAGATCCGCGCCGACACCGTCTTTCCCGAAGGTGACTTCCGGCAGAACTACTTCCGCGGCGAACGGAAGCGGGAGGTCGAAGAACGCGCGCGGAAAATCATCGAGGATCTGGCGATCGCTCCCGACGCGCTCGCGGAAACGGCGCTTCGTTTCGTCCTCAGCCACCCCGCCGTCTCGACGGTGATCCCCGGCATGCGCTCGGTCCGTAATGTCGAGCGCAACTGCGCGATCGGCGACGGACACGGGTTGCCCCAAGAACATCGCGAGAAGCTGCGGGCGCATCGCTGGCCGCGCAACTTCTACCGCGACTGATTGGCTCCTCGACGGAACTGAAGCGCCCGTTGGTGGTTTGGCCCCGTGTATCGCTTGAAGCGATGATACTGGAGGTTACAGATGTTGAAGAAAATGCTGGCTGCAGCCGCGATATCCGCGGTTTGCGTATCTACTGCCTTCGCACAGGCCGATATAGTTTGCGACCAGTCGGGCATGACGAAGCTCGAAACCGACGTGGGCCAGATCACCGACTCGGGAAAGAAGGAAATGGCACAGAAAGAGCTCGCCATGGCCAAGGAAGCACTGGCTGCGAATGACCAGGAAAAGTGTAAGACACACATGGAAAATGCCATGAAGGGCAAGGATCCGATGTAATGCGCCTTGGCGCCGGCTTGGCTCGTTGTCCCGCGCTACCGGGCGCCTCCCTTCAGCACAAATGAGAAAGCCGGAGCGTGAGCCCCGGCTTCCTTTCTATTCTCCGTCGACTGGCCTTAGTTCTTCGCCTTGTCGACCAGCTTGTTCTTGCCGATCCAGGGCATCATGCCGCGCAGCTTGGCGCCGACTTCCTCGATCTGGTGGGCGTCGTTGACGCGGCGGATGCCCTTGAAGCGGGCAGCGCCCGAGCGGTACTCCTGCATCCATTCCGAGGTGAACTTGCCGGTCTGGATGTCCTTCAGGACGCGCTTCATCTCGGCCTTCGTTTCTTCCGTGATGATCCGCGGCCCGGTGACGTATTCGCCCCACTCGGCCGTGTTGGAGATCGAGTAGTTCATGTTGGCGATGCCGCCTTCATAGATCAGGTCGACGATCAGCTTCACTTCGTGCAGGCATTCGAAATAGGCCATTTCCGGGGCGTAACCGGCCTCGACCAGCGTCTCGAAGCCGGCGCGGATGAGCTCGACCAGACCGCCGCAGAGGACGACCTGCTCACCGAAGAGGTCGGTCTCGCACTCTTCCTTGAAGTTGGTTTCGATGATGCCCGAGCGGCCGCCGCCGACACCGCAGGCGTAGGAGAGCGCGAGATCGAGCGCGTTGCCGGACGCGTCCTGGTGAACGGCGACGAGGCAGGGAACGCCGCCGCCCTTCTGGTACTCGCCGCGAACCGTGTGGCCCGGGCCTTTCGGCGCAATCATCACCACGTCGACCGAAGCCTTCGGCTCGATCAGACCGAAATGGACGTTGAGACCATGGGCAAAGGCAATTGCTGCGCCGTCGCGGATGTTGTCGGCGATCTCGTTTTTGTAGATGTCGGCTTGGAGTTCGTCCGGCGTCGCCATCATGATGAGGTCGGCCCACTTGGCGGCTTCCGCGACCGAGAGAACCGAGAGGCCGTCGGCCTCGACCTTGGCGGCCGTCGCCGAGCCCGGCTTCAGCGCGATGCGGATTTCCTTGGCGCCGGAATCCTTGAGGTTCAGCGCATGGGCGCGGCCCTGGCTGCCATAACCGACGATGGCTACCTTCTTGGATTTGATGAGATTGAGATCGGCATCACGATCGTAATAGACGCGCATCGAATTTTCCTTCCCTTTGCTGTCTGTTTTCCTACTGCATGTCTTCTTAAATCGACCTCGATTTAAGGACAAAGACATGCAGCAACTCAAAGTGCTACAGCGACCTTTGCGCGTCTGATAGGACGCGCGGCGCTGTAGTGGCAACCCACAACGGGACCGCCGTTACCCTTTCGTGCCATAGAGCGTGAGGAAGGCATCGACCGCGCTCTCCGCCCTGCGGCTGAAATCCTTCTTCATGTCCCCCAGCGCCTCACCGAGCAGCAAGCGCAAGTGCCAGTCGGAGACGACGAGACCATAGAGCGCACCATAGGCCTCCTCCGCATCGGTGAAGGCGAGAAGCCCCGCCTTGCGGCCGGCTTCAAGCAGCGCCCCCGCCCGGCGGCCGATCTGCCGGCGCCCGCGCTCCTGCAACAGATGGCCGAGCTTCGAGCCCTCGCGGCTCGCCTGGCCGATCGCCAGCCGGTTGAGCGCGAGCGAGACGTCACCCGCCAGCACCTCCAGGAGGTCCTTGGCAAAGGCGACAAGATGCGCCCTGAGGCTGGCTGCGTCCAGCGTCTCGGGCGAAACCTCGAGTGTTCTGACCTTGCTCGCCTGAAAGGCGATCATTGCCGAAAGCAGCCCGTCGCGATCGCCGAACCATTTGTAGAGGCTCTCCTTGGAGCAATTGGCGGCGCGCGCGACCCCGGCGGTCGTCAGCGCCTTCTCGCCGCCGTCGACGAGCAGGCGCAACGCCTGTTCGAGCACGACCGCCTGACGCTCCGTCAGACCGCTCTCGCCCCCCGTCTCCTTTATCGCTCCAATGCCTCGCACTTCGCCGCCGCTCCAGCAGTACCGTACGGTACGGTTCGTATTCTTCTAGTGCGGCGACAAAACTGCGTCAAGGCGTTTCTGGGAGGGAGAAGATTTTCGCAAAAGGGTGACGCGACAAATTCACACGAAGTGGCGCGGACGCCCTCTTGCGCCGGACCCAAGGTCATACCTTAGAAAGGGTTCGCGAAGGAGACGAATTTCGGCGGCATCTATCTGCGGCCGCTTCTGTAAGGGCCTCCGCTAAACCGCTGGCGCAAATGCCTATTCGCCCGCGTTATTTCCGCCTAGGCCAGGCCTGCCCTACATTACGAAAATATAATGATCTCAATGCTTTTCGCTGCCTGCGTTCATCTATATTCTTGATGAGCGACGCCGACCGAGGCAAACAGGCTGATATACCCATGAGAAAGCTGGCCAAGAGGGAAGACGCGACGGCACGCGATGCGGCGCCCAATGTAACCATCATTCCGGCCTCCGCCCCACCGTTCCGTCACAAGCGCCGGTCGCGCCTCTGGATCGCCGCGCCGGCTCTCATCGCCGCCCTCGGCGCGAGCTATTATGCTTGGAGCCGGTACGACTCGCAGCCGGCCGCCACGATGATCACCCAGGCGGTCACGCGCGGAGATATCGAGGACAGCGTCACCGCAGTCGGCACTCTCGACGCGATCAAATCGGTTGATGTCGGCGCGCAGGTGTCCGGTCAGTTGAAGTCGCTGCATGTCGAGATCGGCGAAAAGGTCGAGGTGAACCAGCTCATCGCCGAGATCGATCCTGCTTCGATCGAGAACAGGATCGAGATAGACCAGGCGGAACTCGCCTATCTCGAGGCGCAACTCGTCTCCAAGAAGGCCCAGCTCGTGCTGAAGGCGGCCAATATCGAACGCCAGCGCAGCCTGGTCGCGACCAACAGCGTCTCGCAATCGACCCTCGATCAGGCGGTCGCCGACCACACGGCGGCCCAGGCGGACGTTCATGCGATTGAGGCGCAGATCCGTAAGCAGAAGGCGACGCTCGCGGGCGACAAGGTCGCCCTCGGCTATACGAAGATCTATGCACCGATGGCGGGCACGATCGTGGCGAATCCCGCCAAGGAAGGCCAGACGCTCAACGCCAACCAAACGGCGCCGACGATCGTCACCATTGCCGATCTTTCGACGATGACGGTGAAGGCCCAGGTCTCCGAAGCCGATGTCGGCAAGCTGAAGATCGGCATGGACGCCTATTTCACCCTACTTGGCCAGCCGGGAAAGCGCTTCCCCGGCAAGCTGCGGCAGATCGAGCCTATGCCGGACACGGAGAACAACGTCATCCTCTACTACGCGCTCTTCGATGTGCCCAACCCGAAGGGCGAGCTCATGATGTCGATGAGCGCGCAGGCCTTCTTCGTCGAGGCCACCGCCAAAGACGCGCTCGTCGTGCCAAACGCAGCGGTCCGCATGAATGGCGGGTCTGTTGACAAGCCGACACTGGCGCACGTGACGGTCGTCACCCCCTCGGGCGCCACCGAGACACGCGACGTTGAAGTCGGCATTCGCAATCGCGTCAGTGCCGAGATCATCAGCGGGCTCAAGGAAGGCGAGAAGGTGGTCGTCGACACGGCATCCTCCGCGAACGCTCGGAACACGAGCTTGCGGCGCGGCATGCGCATGCTGCGGCTGTTTTGAGCGCGGCCATGGCACCCCTTATCTCCCTCAAGGACGTCAGCAAGACCTATTTCAACGGCGATCTCGCCGTCGAGGTCCTGCACAACATCTCGTTCGATATAGAGGCCGGCGAGTTCGTCGCCATCATGGGCCGGTCCGGATCGGGCAAGTCCACGCTGATGAACATTCTCGGCTGCCTCGATCAGCCGACCTCGGGCGACTACCTAGTTGACGGCGAAAAGGTCTCCGGTTTCGATGGCGACGAGCTCGCGGCGCTCCGCCGCCGCACCTTCGGCTTCGTTTTCCAGGCGTACAATCTGATCCCGACCGCGAGCGCGCAGGAGAACGTCGAAATGCCGGCGGTCTATGCCGGGGTGTCCGCACAGGAACGGCACGAGCGCGCGCAGGCGCTTTTGGAATCCCTGAATCTCGGTGACCGGCTCGACCACCGGCCGAGCCAGCTTTCGGGCGGCCAGCAGCAGCGTGTCTCGATCGCCCGCGCCCTGATGAACGGTGGGCGCGTCATCCTCGCCGACGAACCGACCGGCGCGCTCGACAGCCAGAGCGGCGCGGAGGTGATGGCGCTGCTCCGCAAGATGAACGAGAGTGGTCACACGGTCATCGTTATCACCCACGCGCGCGAGGTCGCAGAACAGGCCGACCGGCTGATCGAGTTTCGCGACGGCCGCATCATTGCAGACCGCACTATGAATAGGCGGAGCAACCCGGACGCGGCGATAGGCCTTGCCCAGCGCACGCGCGCGGGCTTTGCGGCGATCGCGGATGTCTCGGAAGCGGTCAAGATGGCGGTGCGGGCGTTGCACGCCAATCTCTTCCGCACGATCCTGACGCTGCTCGGCATCGTCATCGGCGTCGGCTCGGTGGTCGCCATGTTGGCGATCGGCACCGGTGCGCAGAATTCCGTGCTCAGCCTCATTTCCTCGATGGGATCCGATCTGCTGCTGGTGCGCCCGAGCATGGCCAATTTCCGCGGCAGCGCCGGCGGAAGCAATGTCACCCTCGTGCCCGCCGATGCCGATGCCATTCTCGAATTGCCGAATGTCGCCTTCGCCGTGCCGGAAATGACGACGACGGTGACGCTCCGACGCGGCAACATCGATTATCAGACGACGGCCAACGGCACGGCACCGCAATTCACCGAGGCGAAATCCTGGAGCATCGGCCGCGGCGAGTTCATTACCCGCAGCGACATGGCGGGCTACGCGCCAGTCGCCGTCCTTGGGCAGACCGTCGTCAAAACCCTGTTTCCGGACGGTTCCGATCCGATCGGCCAATATGTGCTCGTCAACAAGATCCCCTTCCAGGTGATCGGGGTGATGAACGAAAAGGGCGCGAGCGCCGGCGGCAACGATCAGGACGACGTGGTGTTCGTGCCGCTCACGACAGGCAGCATGCGAATCTTCGGTCAGCGCAACATCCGCACCATCACCATCAAGGTCGAAGACGCCTCGGCGATCGATTTGACGCAGGAGCGTATCCAGGCCCTGCTCAACGAGCGCCACAAGAGGGAGGATACCCAGATCACCAACATGTCGTCGGTACGCGAGGCCTTCACCGAGACATCGAACACCTTGAAACTCTTCCTCGGCTCTGTCGCGGCGATTTCGCTGCTGGTCGGCGGCATCGGCGTCATGAACATCATGCTCGTCAGCGTCAGCGAGCGCACGCGCGAGATCGGCGTGCGCATGGCAACCGGCGCGCGCCAGCGCGACATCCTCGTGCAGTTCATCGTCGAGGCGCTGGTGGTTTCCGCGATCGGTGGAGCAATCGGTGTCACCGCTGGCCTCGCGACCGGTTACGTCGCCCAAGTCTTCGGCATGCCGGTCAGTTTCACACCCGGGCCGGTGGTGCTCGCCTTCGCCTGCGCCTTCCTGACCGGCCTGCTTTTCGGCTACCTGCCGGCAAGAAACGCCTCACGCTTACAGCCGGCCGTGGCGTTGAGCGCCGACTGAGTGGCCCCGAATAAGGTCTTCGGGCATTCGCTCACCCGTTCGAGCAGGAACGAATCGGATTAATTCAAATCGTATCGCGGCCGGCGCCTGACACGCGCCGGATCACAGGCTCAGATCTCTTGAGCGCCTTCGATCCGTTCCCATCGCCGACCGTTCGACTGCGACTGGCGTGCGAAGTAGTTATAGGGCGTACGCGACCAGTCGCGAATCGAATTGGTAAGATTGTCGAGCACGAGATCGCCCTCGCTGGTGCGCACGGTGAGCACCGTATGACCGGCGCCGCGATAGCGAGCGACCGTCAGCAGCAATGCGGAGGCCGGCCAGCCGCGCTTCATGAGCTCTCGCTTCTTCAGGATCGCGAAGTCCTCGCAGTCGCCATAGGCGGTCGGTACGCGCCAGTCGTCATCCCTACCGACATTCGCCTGGTCGCTCCGCTCCCTGATCCGGGCATTCACGAAACTGTTGACCTGCTTCAGTTCACTAGCCTTCGCCGGGAGAAGGGCCACTCTCCCCTTGCCGCCGGTGCTGCATAGCTTCGGTTCGCGCGCGCAGAAAGAAGCAAAGGCCGGGGGCGGAAAGGCCTTGCCGGCAGTCTTCATGGTTGTACCGGCATCAGCGGCGCTTGGGGCCGCAATGAGCAAAAGAAGAGCGCTACGCGCGATGAGGCGTTTCATGAAAGGTCTCCCACGGCGGGCTAAAGTCCCCGCGTCCGACGTAGAGGATAGCCATTATGGATTAATTAGCCGTTGATTAACTCGAAATAGGGCGATGTTGTGGCGAGGATACTAATAATTCGTAAATTGACCGCCGCCTTTTTAAAGAAGATTGTGGATTTATTTCTCAACAATTTATTGCGTTGGAGTAAATAAATGCAAAGAATTAATAAGGCGATACTTAAAACATTTTTCCTCCTCTCCACCGCATCAATAGCTTCCGTCATCGTCGTGACTGACGCAGACGCAGTACAGCGGCGGCGCATGACTGCTGCGCAATGCAGTCCGCTAACAGAAGACAACTTTGCAGCGTGCTGCGTTGCAATAAATCGTATGACAATTCTTACGCCTACGCAGATCAAAATGTGCCCGCCGCTGACAACCGCCACCATCGGCGTTGGCGTGGGCAGGCACGATCGCAGCGATTCCACCGCTTCCCATGCAAGCGGTAAAGGTGCTGGCACTGGCAGCAGCGGCGGTGGCAGCGGCGGCGGCGGCGGCGGCGGTGGCAGCGGTGGCGACGGCGGCGGTGGTGGCAGCGGTGGCGACGGCG
>NZ_LUAV01000012.1:0-1146 GCF_002078505.1 Ensifer aridi
CGGTGGCGACGGTGGCGACGGTGGCGACGGTGACGGCTAACGCAAAGGCGGCGGTAAGTAAGCAACAATGGCCGCCGCAGTGGCAACGGCCATTGAACCTGGCAACTCCAAGAAGAGTGACAGCGACAGTTGAGGGCCGCGTCGGCGTGATCGGTCCCGGTGGGCGGCACTAGGAAAGCGGCAGCTTTCCTGTGCATTCTGCTCCAGGGCGGCGCTCGGGCTAGAGGTCGGCCGAGACTGGGAAAGTGATAAGCCAGGGCGCTTACCCAGCAACATCAACGGCAATTCTTGAAGGGCGGCTCCTGCAGGCCGCCCTTCCTTCTTGGAACCCCCACAGAGGCGGGTCAGTGCGACAACCTTTCAGAAACTCCTCGCCCCGATAATGCCCTCGCAATCGAGGACCGAATCGCATGGCCAAGGGAACTTCCAGGAGACGCAAGCGCAGCACCAGCCGGAAGGGCAGCCGGGGCGGCATGGCGGCTTGGTATCTCGCGGCAATCGTGATCGTCGGCGGGATCGTCGCCTATGATCACCGGGAGAAACTCGGGGACCTGTCTGCCGGGCGGGAAATCGCGGCGCTGCTTGCCGAGCCGGCACGGACGCCGAAAGCCGCAGCTACGCCCGCAAGACCGAAGGAACAGACCGGGTCGATCGTCAGGAAACCGGCATTGGCTGTGCCCTCGCCCATCGAACGGCCGATGGAACAGGTGCCGGAGTCCACCGCTCCGCGCCCGGTCGATAACGGCACATTCTATTTCTGCGGCATCCGCCACGACAACTGCGTCATCGATGGGGACACCTTCCTCTTCAATGGCGAAAGGATCCTGATTGCCGATATCGACGCGCCCGAGACGAAGCTGGCGAAGTGCGACGAGGAGCGCTCGCGTGGCTCCCATGCCAAGGCACGCCTTCGCGAACTCCTGAACGCCGGCAAATTCACGCTGGTCGCATCGCAGGGGAAGATCGGCGCCGACGAAGCCGGCAAGCCGCGACTGGTGGTGAGAGACGGCAAGTCGCTGGGCGACACCCTGATCTCGGAGGGCCTCGTCAGAAGAAGGACCGGCAGCCGTCTCTCCTGGTGCGGCCAATCCGGGGGCCGCGCTTCCGGCTGAGCCACCTTGGGTATCCACTACAGCGCCGCGCGTC
>NZ_LUAV01000012.1:1176-267112 GCF_002078505.1 Ensifer aridi
TTTGAATTGCTGCATGTCTCCTTAAATCGAGGTCGATTTAAGGAGACATGCAGCAGAACAAGTTCTGTGCGGACGGAAAGACTTTCTTTTCCTTGATTCCGCTTCAGCCATAGCGTTCGTGGTCGGCAAGCACTTCGTCGATGACGCGCCGCGATTTTTCGACCTCGAGCCGATCGGTTCCCGGCATCCCGGCAGCAACGATCAGTGCCTTCCACAATGTCCATCCGCGGCCGCGCGCCCAGGTATCCCTGTCGAGCGGAAGGGCCGCGCGAAATGCCTCACGGCTTTCTCCCCTGAACATCGTCCAGGCAATCGATAGGTCGCACGCGGGATCGCCGACACCGGACGTGCCGAAGTCGATGACCGCACTCAAGCGACCGTTGTCAACGAGGAGATTGCCGGAGGCGACATCGCCGTGGAACCAGACGGGCGCACCCGTCCATGTGGTCCCAAGGGCCGCGTCCCATACAGCCCGCGCCGCCGAGGCGTCGATCTCACCCTCGAGCGCTTCGAGTGCCCAGCGGGTCTCATGGTCGTAGACCGTCAACGGTCCTCCGCGAAAGAAGTTGTGCTGCCCCGGCGGCGGCCCGCCTTCTGCATCGATCCGCTGCAAAGCCGCCAGGAACTCGGCGAGCGTCGTTGCGAAGGCGCTCAAGTCGGCGATACGGGCATGCGTCGCGATCTCGCCCGCTCGCCACTGATAGACGGACCAATGCCACGGATAGCCCTGGTCCGGTCGGCCCATCGCCCGAGGGACAGGAATGGCCAACGGCAGAAGCGGTGCCAATTGCGGCAGCCAGCGCTGTTCCTTTTCCACCTGAAAGGCGTAGGAGGCATCACTCGGCAGCCGCACGGTCATCTCGTCCCCGAGGTGAAAGGTCCTGTTGTCCCAGCCGCCGTGCCTGACCGGCATCACCGGCAAGTCCGCCCACTGCGGAAATTGTGCCGCTATGAGGCGCTTGACGAGAGATACGTCGATATGGGGCACGTCGGGGGAGATCGAGGACATTCGAATAGCAACTTACCTTGTGAAGCATCCCGAGTTTGCCCGGAGCCGGCGAGTCCCGCAACCCGGTCGATCAGCCCGTCTCGCGCAAGGTCTCCTTCTGGGTGATCAGCCGGGCGCTGTGCTGGCCACTCAGATAGGTCCAGAGCCAACTCCAGGCGACGGCGAAGCGGCTGCGGGTGCCGATGAGGAAGTAGATATGGGCGATGCCCCAGATCCACCAGGCGAGCGCGCCCTTGAGTTTGATCCTGCCGAAATCGATGATCGCAGCGCGCTTGCCGATAGTGGCAAGGCTTCCCTGGTGGCGGTAGCGGAACACGTCGGGGACGGATTTGCCTTCCAGCCTGGCGCGAATGACCCGCGCCACGAAGGCGCCCTGCTGCTTGGCCGCCGGCGCAATCCCCGGCACCGGCTTGCCGTCTTCCTGTTTGACGGAAGCGGTGTCGCCTATGACGAAAACGTCCGGATGTCCGGGTGCCGTCAGGTCCTCAGCCACGAGCGCGCGCCCGGCGCGGTCGGCCTCGATCCCGAGCCATTTGGCAGCGGGCGAAGCCTGGACACCGGCTGCCCAGACGAGCGTACGACTCGGCACGAAACGGTCGCCGATCTTCACGCCGGCGTCGGTGCAGTCGGTGACCGGCGTTCCCGTGTGCACCTCAACTCCAAGCTTCTCCAGTGCCTTACGCGCATAGGCGGAAAGATCCTCGCTGAAGGCAGGGAGAATACGCGGCCCCGCCTCGACGAGCACCACCCGCGCCCGACGCGTGTCGATCCGGCGGAACTCGCCGGGAAGCGTTTTATGCGCCATCTCGGCAATGATACCGGCAAGCTCCACCCCGGTCGGACCTGCGCCGATCACCGTGAAGGTCAGGAGCGCGTCGCGCCTTGCCGAATCGTCCTCCACCTCCGCCTGCTCGAAGGCAAGGAGCACGCGGCGGCGAATGGTCGTCGCATCCTCCAGCGTCTTCAGCCCCGGAGCGACCGCCGCCCATTCGTCATGGCCGAAATAGGCGTGCGTTGCCCCGGTGGCCAGCACCAGCGTGTCGTAGGAAGCCGATTGCCCGTTCGCCAGCGACACGGTCTTGATGGCCGTATCGACGGCCGTAACCTCGCCGAGCACCGTCGTCACTTCCGGCCGGTCGCGATAAAGATGGCGGATCGGCCAGGCAATCTCCGATGTCGCGAGCACCGTGGTTGCGACCTGATAGAGCAGCGGCTGGAAAAGATGGTGATTGCGTCGGTCGATCAAGGTGACTCGAACCGTTGCACCCTTGAGATCATTAACAAGCTGCAGCCCGCCGAAGCCGCCACCGACCACGACGACGTGGTGTTTTTCGTGCATCGCCTTCCGCCCTGTTGGAACCAGTCTGCAGATTGTTCAACTTCGCGCACCGGCGGGCAACCCTCTGCCGGACATGGCTGCATTGCGCTGAGCGCCGCCGCATCCTAATCGGCGTAGCCGACCGGCACGGCCGTACCGCTTTTCAGTATCTCCATCGAGATCGAGGCCGAAACGTCGAAGAGTTCGACCTTGCGCACGATTTGTTTGTAGACAACGTCATAATGCTCGACACGCGGCAGAACAACCTTAACGATGTAATCATAATTGCCGGTCAGCCGGTGCGCCTCCACGATCTCGGGGATATCGACGATCGCGCGCCGGAACTTCTCGATCCACTCATCGGAGTGATGTGCGGTCTTGATGAGTGCAAAAACTGTCGTTGGCACGCCCATTTTCTGGCGATCGAGCACGACGATGCGCCGAGCGACGTAGCCTGCCTCCTCCAGCCGCTGAATGCGTCGGGAGCAGGCGGAAAGTGAAAGATTTACCCGCTCCGCGAGATCACCCATCGCGACGCTTGCATCCTCCTGAAGGAGTGAGAGAAGCTTTCGGTCCCTTTCATCCAGCACGCCCTTGGCTCCCCACTAACCGTAGTAGTGACGCCTATATTTTGCACGAAGTCGACAACATGCGCAAATACTTCGCGAGCTTTGCCGGCCACCTATTCATCAAAGCAAACAAATCCGGCTCGGGCCGCGCCATAATCCGACCGATGGAACGGAATCGGAAGTGGCAACGCGCACTTCCACGTTCGGTTCCAATGATCCGTAAAACAAGGGAACCAGACGATGGAAATGCGCAAGATCGGTCTCATTGGCGGCATGAGCTTCGAAAGCTCCGCGGTCTATTACCGGATGATCAATGAAGCCGTGCGCGAGCGCCTCGGCGGGCTGCGTTCGGCGGAGGTGCTTCTGCATTCGGTCGACTTCCAGAGGATCGTGGACCTGCAGAAGGCCGGCCGCTGGGACGACGCCGCCCAGCGCCTTTCCAATGTAGCGCGCGGGCTGGTTGCCGGCGGTGCCGATTGCGTTCTGATCTGCACCAACACCATGCACCTCATCGCCGACCAGGTACAGGCCTCGGTGGACGTTCCGCTGATCAATATCATCGACGAGACGGCGCGGCGCCTCAGGGCGGAGGGCCGTCGTCGGCCGCTGCTGCTTGCCACCCGCTACACGATGGAGCACGGCTTCTACGCGGAGAGGATGAGAGCGCACGGGATCGACCTAGCGGTGCCGGATGCCGAAGATCGCATGCTGACGCACAACGTCATCTTCGACGAGCTCTGCGCCGGAAAGGTGCTGGATTCTTCGCGCACCGCGCTGATCGCGCTGATCGAAAAGGCCAAGGCCGAGGGCGCCGATGCCGTCATCCTCGGCTGCACCGAGATCTGCCTGATCCTCGACCCGGCCAAGCTGCCGCTGCCGGGCTTCGATTCCACCGCCATCCATGCCGAAGCAGCGGTCGATTTCGCACTTGGGTGCGAAATGGTCAGCAGCGCGGCATAATGGGTTCAAACGCCGTCGGGCGGCGCGAAGAAGCAGTTCATGTGGTGCTCGGTCGGGTGGAGACAGATGTGATAGTCGCTGTCTCCGGACGGAATCTCGTCGCCGTATGGAATCTTAAATCTATGTTCCCTCGTTACCAGATGGTGGTCCCCAGGCCGCAGGGTGATCGAAAACCCGCGCTGCCCTTTCGACACACTTGCATCCGGAATTCGCTCACAATCGCCGCCTAGCTCGCTGCCCCTGCAGCACGCCGGGGGATAGGCCCAGCCGGTCACCATGGTGTGGGCATCGGCAGTGAGACTGGCGAGAACCGCAGCAGCGAACGCGAACTCTCTGACCATCGCGCGATTCCGATCAGTAAACGATCGTCATCATCCCTGCGGATTTTACACCTGCCCGGCCGAACTGGCACGAAAAACCTGAGGCACCCGGATGCGCCCTGCGCGCAGTCACCCGGTCGCATCAAATTCCGCCCGTGCTTTGCGGATCGCCTCATGGTTCTCGAGCGACCAATCGACAAATGGCTTGAGAATGGCGAGAAACGAGCGACCGAGGTCCGTCAGGCCGTATTCCACGCTCGGCGGCTGCGTCGGGTAGACGGTGCGGTTCAAATAGCCGTCGCGCTGAAGATCACGCAACGTCTGGGTCAGCATCCGCTGGGAAATGTCAGGGATCAGCCGCCTGAGCTGCGAGAAGCGCAAAGGTCCGTCGGCAAGCGAGAGTATCATCAGCGAATTCCACTTGCCGCCGATGTTGTCCATCACATCGCGCACGGGACAGTTGTCGACATCCATCGGCACGCCGCAGACGATTGCCACCCGCTTACCCTTCACCTCGCCCGTCGCCCGGTTCATGGCGGTACCCTTTCCGTAACCACAGCAGAAAAAACTGCCTCCTTTACAGCTCTTAGCAGATTACGAGATAAGAGCAACTCTCAAAACGAGACCAGCACTCAGCAGGAGCCAAATTGGCGAGGCTGGAAGGAAACGAAAGGAAACCTATGTCCGAAAAATTGCTCGTGACCGGTGCCGCAGGCCAACTGGGCCGACTGGTGCTCGATCAGCTTCTTGCGTCCGGCAAAACGCGACCGGCCGATATCATCGCCACCAGCCGCGACACCGCCAAGCTCGCTGACTATGCCGCCAAGGGCGTCGAGACCCGCGCCGCCGATTTCGATGACCCGGCCTCGCTCGAGAAGGCCTTCGTCGGTGCCGATCGTATCCTCATCATCTCGACCGATGTGCTCGATCAGCCCGGAAAGCGGCTGAAGCAGCATCTTGCAGCCGTGGATGCCGCCAAGAAGGCCGGTGCCAAGCACATCCTCTACACCTCCATGCCCAACCCGGAGAGCTCGGTCATTCCGTTCGCCTCCGATCATCTCGGCACCGAAAACGGGATAAAGGCGACCGGTATTCCCTACACGATCCTGCGCAATGCCTGGTACATGGAGAACCTTTTCCTGTCCCTGCCTCACGCGCTTCAAAGCGCACAATGGTTTTCGTCCGCCGGCAACGGCCGCATTTCGCACATCGCCCGCAGCGATATCGCTGCCGCTACCGCAGCGGCGCTGGAGTCTGGTTCGACGGAAAGCCGTACCTATACGCTGACCGGCCCTGCGGCTCTCACCACGAACGAAATTGCATCCCTCGCCGCCAGGGCCACAGGTAAGAAGCTGGACGTCGTGCACATTTCCGACGAGGCGCTCGCAGGCGGTCTCAAGGCGGCCGGTCTGCCGGACTTCTTCGTTCCGATCCTCGTCTCCTTCGATGCCAACACCCGCGCAGGCCACTTCGACGTCGTGACCGACGATGCCGCCGCCCTCACCGGCAAAAGCCCGATCGAACTCGTCGCCTTCCTCAAGGCGAACAAGTCGGCTCTCGCTGGCTGAGCAAACAAGAATGACGACAGGGCCCGACGGCGGATGCCGGGCCCTGTCGTTGCGGGGCCCCGGCGCATCGGCAACTTCTCCGGGAAGCCCACATGTCCGCCACCCTTTCGCCTCAGCGCATTGCTATCGTGAGATCGGCTGAGTAGGAGGGACATGCGTTAGGAGGGACTGGCGATGACGGCGCCGATCGACTTCTGGTTCTCGATAGGAAGCCCCTACACCTTTCTGGCGGTCATGCGGTTACCCGGGATCGCCGAGAAGGCAGGTGTCGAGGTTCGCTGGAGGCCCTTCAACGCTCACGCCCTGCAAATCGAGGCGAACGACGTGCCTTTTGCCGACAAGCCTCTCAAAGCCGACTATATGTGGCGTGATATCGAACGCCGGGCCGCGAAATTCGGCCTGCCCGTGAGGCTACCGATCCCCTACCCGCTTCCCGAAATGGAACAGGCGAACCGTGTCGCAGTGCTCGCCGCCGGCGAAGGCTGGTGCCCAGCCTATGCGATCGCTACCTACCGGCGCTGGTTTGCCGACCGCGAGCCCTCCGGCAGCGAGCCGAACCTCTCGGAGAGTATAAAGGAGGCAGGGCAAGATCCCGCCCGTGTGCTGGAGCAGGCAAACTCCGGCGCCGCAGCCCGGGCGCTTGAAGCCGCGACCGGCGAAGCGAAGGAGATCGGCATCTTCGGCTCACCCTCCTTCGTCGCCGATGGCGAATTGTTCTGGGGTCCCGATCGTTTGGAAGACGCCATCGAATGGCAGCATAATCTGGACCGGGGCAACCCGGGGTGAAACCTTGCTTTGTCGCCACCTATCGGGTGGCATATTAAGTTTCCCTCACATTTGTCGTCGGCCCGCGCCAGTGGCGAGCCACCAATCCGCAGACAGCCTTCCCGCACCCCAGGTCATGACGCCGAGCGCCATCGCCGCCCAGGTCAGATGAAGCGGCCATCCATCCGGTACCGTCAACTGGATGGCGATTGTCATCACCAAAAGCCCGAACGCGACGAGACGCGTCGCCAATCCCAGGACCAGCAAAGCAGACAAGAGAACCTCGGCGCAGGCGACCACGAAGGCGGTCACCGCCGGTGCCGGGAAAGGATAGGGCCCGCCCGGCAGATGCAATTGGAATTCCGATGTGAAGAGGAGGACGGCAACGTCGTTCAACTGCAAAAAGCCATCCCATTTGCTCATGCCCGAACGCCAGAAGGGTACGGCCAGCCCCAGCCGCAAGGCGAGTTGAGTAAGCGACGCCGGTGCCACGGCGGCAACCAGGCCGTCGATCCAACCGAGCCAGCCTTCCCTTCCCCTGCTCTCGCGTTTGTCGAAAAATTTTCGTACCGGAATCACCTTCTCATCCTCCATGGCGGATCGCGGCAAAGGCGCCAGCCTCAAGCGTGACGGCAACGGCAGCCGCGAGATCGAATTCCGGGCAGCACGTTTTCCCTGTCACCGCGGCGTTTCCGAATGGCTCGCCTCCAAGCAGACTGCTCAGGAAGACGTCAGACCCCGGCTGAAGGGAGCGAACCTCCACTTCGAGCGCCGGCCGTGTGATCAGCGCGCTTTCCGCTGCCGCGACCTCGATGCGGCCGACCGGACCATCGCCGCGGTTCGCCGAAAAGACGGTCACGGCCGGATAGGCGGAGCGGATGATGCGGGTCGCCGGGTGCGGTTCGAATATGATGCCGGCGAGGTCCGCGGGTCGAACCGACGCCAGCGCGTGCGGTGGCAAGACGGCTGCGTCCGCCGCATGATAGGCGTCGAGCCAGGCGCGCTCGATGCGTGCGACGTCGGCTAGCCAGGGCATGGACTGAGCATATTCATACCGCTCGATGAAATCGGGAAAATCCCGGCCGTATTCGAAGGGGAGCGGCGACGTGGGTGGTGTCTCGCGGATGTGAAACCGGGCCATGGCCCGAAAGAATGCTTCGCCCGTGATGCGCATCGTCGCCGGAAATGCGGCGGCGAGCGCCTCGATCAGGCTGACGGTCACGTTGTTGCGATAGACATTGAAGCGCTTGTCAGCCGCCTTGCCGTTTGGGCCGGCAACGAGCGCCGGGGTCGGGCGGCCGGGGTCAAGCAGTGCGGGCACGAAGCGCTCCGGATAGCCCGGCCGCTCGGCGGCTTCTGACGGACGTCCCTTAGCCGCATGCATGCAACTTCTCCTGTCGGGGGACCGCCGCATGCCGATCCAGGATCGTTTGGGCTGCCCTTGCTTCGCGCTTCAGGACTGACCACTCCGGAATGGCACTGTCCCATTCGATCAGCGTCGGGACCGGGCCGCGCCAGCCGATCACGATGTCGAAGAGCTTCCACACCGCGTCTGCGACCGGTCCGTCATGACTGTCGATCAGCAGGAGGTCGCCTTCATCGTCCTCCTGCTCGGCATGGCCGGCCAGATGGATCTCGGCGACCCGACCGAGCGGGTAGTCCGACAGGTAGTCGAGCGCGGAAAAGCCCTGATTGGTCGCCGAGACGAAGACATTGTTGATGTCGAGCAACAGACCGCATCCCGTGCGTTTCACGATCTCCCGGATGAATGCGGTCTCACTCATCGTCGACTCTTTGAAAACCACATAGGTCGAGGGGTTTTCCAACAGGAGCGGCCGACCGATCGCCTCCTGCACCTCATCGATATGCTCGGCGACGCGCCTGAGGCTTGCCTCCGTATAGGGCAACGGTAGAAGGTCGTTGTAGTAGGTCGTGTCGTGCGTCGACCACGCCAGGTGTTCAGAGACGAGCGCCGGCTCGTATCGCTGGACGAGTGCCGCGAAACGGCCGAGATGGTCCTTGTCCAAGGGCTGCGGCCCGCCGATCGACATGCACACGCCATGGAGCGAGACCGGGTAGTCCTCGCGTATTCGCGTGAGTGCTGCGTGCGGCGGCCCGCCTGCCCCCATATAGTTCTCTGCGTGAACTTCGAAGAAACCGCCACGCCGCTCTTCGTCGGCTAGGATGGACGGCAGATGCTGGTGTTTGAAACTGGTACCCGCCAGCCCATCGATCGGATGCGCCGGAAAGCGGAGAGTTCCCTGCTGAGCGCGATCCGTGTGACTTGCCACTTCCGGCATTGTCGCCTCCACTTTCCGGTGCTTGATATCGGCTTAAGAGGGAATGTCCCGCGACAGCGGTTCCGGCGAGCCCTTTCGGCCGCCCGGGAGTTCCATGGTCGTGCAGGTGCCGCCGTCTACGAATTTCCAGGCATTGCCCTGGTAATCGACAGTCGATGTGGCCTGGCAGGTCGTGCCTGGGCCGGCAGCGCAATCATTCTGCCCCTTGAGCGCGACGCCGTAGCACTTCTCCTTGCCGGCATCCATCGCGGCTTTGACCTCGGCCTCTGAGAGCGGCGCGGCGATCGCGAGCGACGACATCGCGGTTGCCACAGCGCTGGCAAGCATGGCCGCGCTTATCGAGCTTCTGGTAGACATGATCTTCTTCTCCGTTGTTGCTGGGTGCGCCTTCCCTTCGGCACACAGAGCGTCCTTCGTCGTCAGCGGGAGAGATGTTACATTTGGCGGCTACACGCTTTCGTGAGCCGGGCGTGCTCTGAATTCACGGTGATTTTGGATTGACTCGGGAAGGACGAACGCTTCCGGTTCCATGAACCACCGCGGCGGAAACAATTGCTCCGCGAGCATGTAACAAGTGGTGCAAACCGGCGAATTGGGAGGAAGAACAAGTGAACGGTGCGGATGACGGCGATCTTGCCGGTCTCTTTCGCACGTCGCTTGGCGGCGATGAGAAAGCTTACGGCGAGTTCCTCAAGGAAGCCGCCGCGCTCGTCCGTGTTTGGGCACGCCGGAGAGCAGCGCATTCCGGCCTCGATCCGGAAGATATCGTCCAGGAAACGCTGCTCGCGGTCCACGTGAAGCGCCATACCTGGCGGAATGACGGTCCGGTCAAGCCTTGGCTTTATGCGATCGCGAGGCACAAGCTTGTCGATGCGTTGCGGCGGCGCGGCCGCCACGCTCGTGTGGGACTCGGCGAGGTCGAAGAGGAGCTCGCGAGCGAAGAGGCGGAGACCGCGAGAGACTGGGAGATCGGCCGCGCACTCGAAGTGCTGACGCCGGGCCAGCGTTCGGTCGTGACGGCGATATCGGTGGAAGGACGCACGATAGCGGAGGCCGCGAGAAGCCTGCACATGAACGAGACCGCAGTTCGCGTCGCGCTCCACCGCGGCCTTGCTGCCATCGCCAAGCGATTTGGACGGGAATGACATGGAAACGCACGAACTCATTAAGGCACTCGCGGCAGACACGAAGCGAAGCGGCATGCCGATGGCTTTTGCCTGGTCGGGTGCCGCCATCCTTGCAGTCGCCGTTGCTGCGGGCGTCTTTCTGGCGCTTCTCGGTCCGAGGTCCGACGTCGCAAACGCGATGCAGACGTTGCGCTTCCTCTACAAGTTCTTGGTTACGATTGCGCTTGCGCTCAGCGCCTTAGGAGTTCTGCGCGTGCTATCACGCCCGGACGCCGAGCCGCGCACGTTGCTGCCCTATCTTGCCATCGCACCGGCGCTGCTGTTCGCGGGTGTCCTCGCGGAGCTTTTCGCTGTGCCCACCAGCACATGGCCTGAGCGCCTCGTCGGAAGCAATGGCCTCGTGTGCCTGACCTTCATTCCGCTGATCGGCCTCGGTCCGCTGGCGTTGTTGTTGCTGGCGCTGCGGCATGGAGCTCCGTCCCATCCCACACTTGCAGGGGCGGTTGCTGGGCTTGCTGCTGGGGGCGTTGCAGCAACCTTCTATGCCGCCCATTGCACCGACGACTCGCCGCTCTTCGTGGCTACCTGGTACACGGCGGCAATCGCCATTCTGGTGTTCCTCGGCTGGGTCGGCGCGCGCCGCTTCGTCCGCTGGTAGCGGCTAGCGCGGGATGAGGAAAAGTGTGCGCGGTTTTCCGCCCCGCGCCGACCATTAGAATCGATCACGTTCATGATTTTAGGTCGATCCGCCCTAAAATCATCGTGATCTACAGCGCCGCGCGTCTGATCAGACGCGCAAAGGTCGCTGTAGCACTTTGAATCGCTGCATGTCTTTGTGCTTAAATCGAGGTCGATTTAAGGAGACATGCAGTAGGCGGCGCGGAACGAATTCATCGGCTGTGTCGCGCCTCCTGAACCGGCGGACATGGCTCAGAACCGTAGGAGCAGAACACGCAGCAATCGCCTTCCTTCGGCTTGATGATCGCGCCGCATCCCTTGCATTCGTAGACACGAAGACAGGCATCGATTGGCATCGTTTCGACCGCCTGGTAGCGACAGTTGGGGCAAGTCAGCACTGATAGAAGGTGAACCATACGGCGCATTCTCCTGCAGCTTTCATCCGCCCGCCGCATGACTTTACCTCACATCACCGCGCCGTGCCCACCTTCCGCGGGCGAGGCACGGCGCCCTGCGAACAACCTGCCCTCCTCGGCCTATCGTCTGCTCGTCACACCGTCTCACCGCAGGCGCGGCGGAAGCGACGCACGGTTTCAGCCATGCCATATTCGAGCGCATCCGCCGTCAGGCCGTGGCCGATCGAGACCTCGGCGAGAGCGGGAATGTGTTTCACGAGCAGGGGCAGGTTGGCGACCGTCAGGTCGTGACCGGCATTGACGGCGAGGCCGAGGCCGACTGCGATCTCCGCCGTGCGGCCCAATTCCCCGGCGATCCGCTCGGCCTTCTCCTCGTCGTCGTAGCAGCCGCCATAGGGCCCGGTATAGAGCTCGATGCGGTCGGCCCCGGTCTCCCTGGCGATTTGCAGCGCCTCCGCGTCGGGGACGCCATCGGCAAAGAGCGAGACGCGGAAGCCTTTTTTCTTGAGCCGTCCGACTACGTGGCCGAGCAGATTATGGTTCTTGCGGAAGTCCCAACCGTGATCGGAGGTCGCCTGCGCCGGATCGTCGGGAACAAGCGTCACCTGCTCCGGTTCGTGCCGCTCGACGAGCTCCAGGAACATTTCGTTCGGAAAGCCTTCCATGTTGAATTCCGCTTGCGGAAACTCGTCATCGATCAGGTCGCGGATCGGCTGGAGATCGGAAAAGCGGATATGCCGCTGGTCGGGACGTGGGTGCACGGTCAGTCCGCTTGCTCCCGCCTCGAGCGCGATGCGGCCAAGACCGGTGACGGATGGCCAGGGAAGATCGCGCCGGTTGCGCAACATCGCGATAGCATTGAGATTCACGGACAGTTTTGCGGGCATATCGGAACTTTCGAACGAGCACCCCGGCCGCAGCCGGGAGCGCATGAGTGACGAATGCCGCTGTTCTACCGCAGATTTTGCGAAACCGGAATCGCCCGCTGCCTCCCTCCGCGCGCCGCGCGCACATTTTTGACAATGGTCAAGTAGGTTGATATCAACGTTAAATTCAGAGGAGAAACCGCAACCACATCGCAGACTGAGGAGAGCGATCATGACGAATGAGACCCCAATCATCCCCGCAAAAGAACTGGCGGCGCGCAATCGCGCTCATTTCCCGAACGAAAGTGTCGAATATCGGCACGCACGCGATGCGCTTCTGGCCGAGGAGATCGAGCTCAGGCGGCACATCGAGCGGGTGGCCGAGATGCGTCGGCGGCTGCCGCAGGGTGGCGAAGTGACGAAGACCTATCGTTTCGAAGGGGAAGCCGGGCCAGTCACCCTCGCCGACCTCTTCGCAGATAAGGATACGCTCATCGTCTACAGCTATATGTTCGGCCCGCAGCGTGAAAAGCCATGCCCCATGTGCACATCGCTGATGGCATCCTGGGAGGGCAAGGTCCCGGACATCGAACAGCGCGTGGCGTTAGCCGCGATCGCCCGCTCGCCGATCGAAAGGTTGATTGCCGCAAAGAAGGCACGCGGCTGGCGCCAACTGAAAGTCTACTCCGACAGCGATGGCAGCTTTACCCGCGATTATGTCAGCGCTGAAGACGCGGACGTACCGGGCTACACCGTCTTCACCCGCCGGGACGGGACGATCCGGCATTTTTGGAGCGCCGAAATGAGCAATGAAATGGCCGACCCCGGCCAGGACCCGCGTGACGCGCCCGACCCGGACCCATTATGGACCCTGCTCGACACAACGCCCGAAGGCCGCGGCAAGGACTGGTACCCGAAGCTCGAGTATCCGAGCGGCGTCTAGCCGCAGGCGCTGCATGTTTCCTTAAACCGCGGGCGCTTTGAGGATAAAGCGTGCAGCAACGCAAAGCGCTACAGCGACTTTGCGCGTCTGATAGGACGCGCGGCGCTGTAGGGCGGCGCATAAAGCGGCGCGTCTCGCTTCGGATTGATACGTTCGGGCGCGTCTCTCGGAAAATGAACAACTTTCTTGCCCCAACGCCTGACAACCACCATTTTTGGGCCTAAGTTCCGAATCAGGCTATGGTTGCTTATTTTCGAAAACGCTTTTCACGGCCTGTGAGCCGCATCCTTCTTGGAGCCTATTGATGACGCCAGCCGAAAGGCCTAGCGACGAGACGATCCGGCTTGCGCTCGACCGGATCCTCGACAGCAAGGGTTTCCAGCGCTCCGAGCGGCTGCGCGCCTTCCTGGCCTATGTGGTCGAAAAGGAAATCGCCGGAGAAGGAAGCCAACTGAAGGGCTATACGATCGCTATCGATGTCTTCGGCCGCGGCCAGGCCTTCGATGCCGATAGCGACCCTCTTGTGCGGGTGCACGCCGGCAAGCTGCGCAAGTTGCTCAGGGCCTTTTATGAGACGGAAGGCGCCCGAGAAGAATGGCAGATCAGCATTCCCAAGGGGGGCTATGTGCCGGAGTATCGGCGGCCGCGCGGCCACTCGCCGGGCGCATCTCTGCCGTCCGACGACCGCCAAAGGGCGCCTGGACGCCCGGCCGCATGGAAACCGGCGCCCTTCTCCTCCCCCTGGGCGGTATTGACCGTGTTGCCGCTTCTTCTGTTCGCGCCGCTGCCTTCGCCGGAAATGGCGCTCGACATCGACGCCGAGGCCAAGTTGTTCAGCGGCTCGACGACGGCCGCGCGGGGCCTTCCTTCGGTCATTATCCGTGTGAATGGCCCGCAACACAGCAGCACTAGGTCTTTTGCCGCAACGCTGAAACAGCTCGCGGAACGCCACAAGACACTTGCGCGAGCGAGCACGGCCGACGACAAACGGGCAACCGGCGCCAATTCGGCATTGACGTTCTTCATCACCATCTCCTGGCAGGAGGCACCGGCCACCGGTATCAACGTCACCCTGTTGCATGACGGCGAAGACATTCCGCTGTGGCGCGATTTCATCGCCGCGGAGCGACTGGCAAGCGAGGCCGACGTCCTTTACGAAACCACCTCATTAGCCGCGCAGCTATTTTCGTTGGATGGCGAGATCTATGCCCATGCCGCGCTGGAAGGACTGCAGAGCGCATTGATGAAATGCATGGCCGCGACCGCGCGCTACCGCAAGCTGCTCACCCGCGACAGCTTTCAGGAAGCTTGGAGCTGCCAGCAGAAGCTCGGGCCGCTGCGCGGCGACGAACCCCTCTTCACCCTCTCGGCCAACAGCCCGCGCAGAGTAATCGGCCACTGATCAGCGTCGGGGAACACGTTCAAGCTTGAGCGGTCCGACGGCTTAACATGGCGCTGATTCAGAGACAAAATCGCCCGACACTTTGAGAAGCGACACACCATCATGCCCCTGCCCCGGATCCCGCAAGCCATCATCTTCGATATGGATGGCCTGATCTTCGATACGGAAGTTCTGTACCGCGACGCCGTGTTGAGCGCGGCCCGCTCGCACGGGCGCGAGATGCCCGTTTCCCTTTACCTGGAAACGATCGGTCTATCCAGCGAGGCGACACGCGTGCTGTTCCGGGACCATTTCGGCCACCATTTCGATTTCGATCGTTTCTGGACGCGTGCTGTCGATCTCTTCCATGAAATGGCCGACACGCGATTGGGCCTGAAGCCGGGCGTTGTCGAGCTGCTCGACCTGCTGGACGAGAAGAAACTGCCGCGTGCGATCGCCACGTCTTCGCGCCACCAGGACGTGAAGCACCACCTGGCATTCCACGCCCTTGAGCAACGGTTCAGTGCTGTGGTCGCCCACGGCGACTATGAGCGCGGCAAGCCCCATCCCGATCCGTTTCTGAAGGCAGCGGCATGCCTGGGCGTAGAGCCGGAATTCTGCCTTGCCCTGGAGGATTCCCACAACGGCATCCGCTCCGCATCCTCCGCAGGCATGATGACGATCATGGTTCCGGATCTGCTTCCGCCGACTGAGGAAATCCGCGGGCTGTGCATGCATGTGGCCCCTGATCTCCACACTGTCGGAAGCATGCTCCGCGCGATCCGATAACCGTCGTTTGCGCAGGCGCCGATCATGGCCCGGCATACAAGTAATGCATTTTCAATGGCTTCAAACCTCGCGTTAGCGAGCGTTGGAACAAGGAGAGAACACATGACCACACGCAGATCAGTCCTCAAGGGAACGCTTTCCCTCATGCTGGCGGCGACGGCGATGACGACGCTTGCCCCATTTGGCGCCGCCGCCAAGGCGCCGCAGGTCAAGACACAGGCTCCCGCCTTCTATCGCATGATGCTCGGCGATTTCGAGATCACAGCGCTTTCCGACGGGACGGTGAAGTTTCCAGCGGAAGCCCTCTACGTCGGCGCACAGGACCAGATCGCCGCCCTGTTGACAAAAGCATTTCTCGCCTCGCCCGTGGAAATGTCGGTCAATGCCTTTCTCATCAACACCAACGAACGGCTGGTCCTGATCGATGTCGGCACCGGCGGCTTCTTCGGCCCTACGCTCGGCAAAGTCGTGCCCAATCTGATCGCCGCCGGCTACCAGCCGGAACAGATCGACGACATTATCCTAACCCATGCCCATGTAGACCATCTTGGCGGCCTCGTGGCTGGCGAAAAGGTCGTCTTCCCAAATGCAACCGTCCACCTCAACAAGCGGGACGCCGATTTCTGGCTGTCGCCGGCCAATCGCGACGCTGCGCCGGAAGCCAAGAAAGACTTCTTTGCTGCCGCGGTAAAGGCGCTCGCACCCTATCGCGAAGCGGGCAAGCTGAAGGACTTTGCGGATGGGGCAGAACCCGTTCCGGGTTTCAAGACCACTCTGCGCGCCGGTCATACGCCCGGCCACAGTGCGGTTGCCGTGGAGAGCAAGGGCCAGAAGATGGTTTTCTGGGGTGACATCACTCACGGCGATGTCGTTCAGTTCGACGAACCGGATGTGACCATCGGCTTCGACGAGGATGCCGGGGCGGCCGCAAACGCGCGCGACGCGGCCTTCGCCGAGGCTGTCCAGCAGGGTTATCTGGTGGCGGGTGCGCATACGCGTTTTCCCGGCATCGGCCATGTCCGCACGGACAGTGACAATTTCGACTGGGTCCCCGTCAACTACAGCACGGCGCTCTAACCCGCCACGATCACCGGCCACTCCGTTCGGATGCGCGACATCGCGTCCGACGGGTGGCGTAGCGAACCACGCCCCGCATGATCGGGGCTGTTCATTTCGGTGATTCGCGCTTACCGTGAACAGGTGCGCTGGATTTTCATGTCTGGTTGTTCGTTCACGAGAACGCGCAACGAAGCGCCAGCCCGAAAACGACCGCGCACGCTGTCTGGTGCGAAGGTCTGGAGAGGGCAAGCACATTGGTTTTGAGTAGCCGTGCCGAATGCACGGCGTGTCTCGCGAAGCGCCAGGCCGCGTCTCATGAAGAGACTGCCGGCGCCACCGAACGGGGGGCTCAAAATGTCGCAAGATTCATGGAAGTACGTCGACTCCGGAGGCGCGCCGAACGCGGCCGGTTTTCTGCCCAAACTGCCCATTCCCTATCAGGGCACGGACGACAGGCTTGCCATCGCGGAAATGGCGGAGGCCTTCGGCGTGACCCACCGCACGCTCCACTTCTATGAGGAGAAGGGCCTGCTGCACGCAGCGCGAATGGGGCCGATGCGCGTTTACGGCGAGGCCCAAATGCGCCGAATGGCGGTGATCAATGCCTGCCGGGAAATCGATATGCCGATCGCTGCAATCCAGGAACTGCTGGTCGCTCTCGACGGCGCGGGCAGCCAGAAGGAGGCCGACCGGCTGTTCGAAGCGACGCTTCGGGCGCGCCGCCGGGAGCTCGCCGCCCAGCAATCGATCCTGCGCCGCCAGATGCAGCGTATCGCCGAGCTTCTCGAAGAAGGAGCCGCCGGCGATGCAGACCCGCAAAATGGGAACATTCATCTCTCGCCGCTCGAAACGGAATGTCTCGGCTTCATGGCCGAAGGCCACCCCGCAGCACACATCGCCCGGCTGATGGACATGGACCTGACAGCGGCGCTCACGCTGGAAGCCGGCCTCATTCGAAAGTTCGGTGCCCACAACCGTTTTCAGGCCGTCGCCAAGGCCGTGCTCGCCGGTATGATCGCATCGGAATAGATGCCGAGCGGAAATGTGAAGCCGCCCCCTGAGGTCCGACTCTGCATCACGGCCGACATCATCTGTTGCCATTGGTGATCAGTGTTCAAATGACCGGAGAGTTGTCTTAGTCCTTGCGCGGCGCTAGTATTTGCCGGCAGTTCTGTACGTCTTTCTCGACAGTCTGCGTGTTTTGCCAGCGAGCTGCTTCTGATCGCACAGAACAATCTCTCGTCCGTCGAGAGCCATATTCAGAAGCTTATTTTCGTCCGACGCCACTCGAATGGCGCCTCCGCCGATCTGTCTTAAACACGAACGGATATACTTGGAGGAAAAGATGAGCAATCGCACGATCACTCTCATTCTCGCGGGCTGCCTCGCCCTGTCTGGCTGCCAGTCTGGCGCCATAACAGGAGCGACCGGACGCACTGCCGAGTTCGGCTGCATCGCCGGTACGGTCGGCGGCGCAGTCGTCGGCGGGCTGGCCGGCGCGACCATTGGCTCGGGGACTGGTCAGCTCTGGGCGGTCGGCGGCGGCGCCGTGCTCGGCAGCGCGGCCGGCAGTGCCTTGACCTGCGCTTGAAGCGAGGACCGGAATGATGAAAAGACTAGTCCTGATGACGGCATTCGCCGTTCTCGCAGCCGTTACGGCTGCGGCGCAGAACCAGCCGGTTGCCATGAACCAAGGCCAAATGGATCGGCTCGACCGTGACAAGAGCGGCGCGGTCGACCGCTCCGAATACCAAGCTTTCATGACGGCAGCCTTCGCGAATCTGGACAGGAACAAGGACGGCAGCTTGCGCTCCGAAGAAGTGGCGCAGGTCCTGAACGCGCAGCAGTTTGCCGCCACCGACGCCAACAGTGACGGCAGGATCAGCCAGAACGAGTTCCTGAACAGGGTGATGGCTGACTTCAAATCTGCCGACCGCAGCGGCGATGGTAGTCTGCAGTAGCCGAGGACCTGCTGACCGAATTGTGTTCAGGGACAGCAACACGGCGGCAAATCAACGGCGCCGCCAACAGGGCCGACTTAGAAGCGGGCCGTTAACGGTCCGCTTTTCTAAGCGGGGCGCACGCCGGCAACTTTTCATTGTAGACGCCGGACCTACCTTCGTTATAGTCGAGCGTCGTTTGCCGACACCGCGGAGGAAAAAACGTTGCCGTCGACCGGATTATTGATCACCTTCTTCATCACGACGGCCGTTTTCGCCTATATTCCGGGGCCGGCCATGCTCTATGCCGCAGCACAGACGATGGCGCGTGGTCGCTGGTCCGGGCTGATGGCTACGTTTGGTATTCACATCGGCGGCTATGTGCATGTCGCTGCGGCCGCTGCCGGACTGTCGGTCCTCTTCCACGCCGTGCCCACGCTGTATCTCGTCGTCAAATTGGCCGGTGCCGCCTATCTGATCTCGCTCGGCATTTCTCTCGTTTGCCGCAAATCTCAGGGGCCGCTGCCGGAATTCAGTGCCAAACCCGGCCGCCGCGCCTTCATCGGAGCGTCGTCGTCGAGATCCTGAACCCGAAGACCGCCATATTCTTCGTCGCCTTCCTGCCGCAGTTCATCGACGCGTCTGCAGCCCTCCCTGTCTGGGCCCAGTTCGTCATCCTTGGAGCGATCGTCAACTTGATGTTCTCGTCGGCAGACGTCGTCTGCGTCATGCTCGCGGCTGTAGTCATGTCGAATTTGAAGCGGTCCAGCCGCGTGGAGCGCCTCGTCCAACGCGCCGGCGGGGCGACCCTCATCGGCTTGGGTGCCCATCTCGCCTTCCAGAAGGGCTAAAGGCCATTCCGCCCTATCTAACGATCGTCAGCCGTTCCGCCGCCCGGGTGATCGCCGTATAGAGCCACCGCTCGCGCGTGTCGCGGAAGGCCCAGCTTTCGTCGAAGAGCACCACATTGTTCCACTGCGAGCCCTGCGCCTTGTGCACCGTCAGTGCGTAGCCGTAGTCGAACTCGTCATAGCGCTTGCGGGTCGACCAGGGGATCTCCCCTTCGACCTCTTCGAAGGCCGCTTTCAAAAGTTTGATCTTCGCCGCACCGCGGTCCATGTCGTCGTCTTCGGGGCGGATCATCAGATTGATGCCCGGTTTCACGGTTTCCTTCGACGAGCTCATCACCTGCCAAAGCGAGCCGTTGAGCAGCCCCTTGGCCGGATCGTTGCGAAGGCAGACGAGTTTGTCGCCGGACTGAGGATATTCGCTGGTAAAGCCCTTAAGCTCGCGAAGCCGCTGGTTGTAGCGCCGTCGCGTCCGGTTGGTGCCGACCAGCACCTGATCGGCCTCGAGGACCAGCGGCTGCGTCACCTCGCCCTTGGAGATGACCTGCGCAGTACCATAGTCGCCATGCATGATCTCCTTGCCCTCGCGCACATGCATGGCGAGTTGAATGATCGGATTGTCCCGCGCCTGGCGATGGATTTCCGTCAGAAGATAGTCCGGCTCGTGGTTGGTGAAATAGCCCCCGCCCGAGACCGGCGGCAATTGCCCCGGGTCGCCGAGAACGAGGATCGGCGTGCCGAAGCTCATCAGGTCCTTGCCGAGCGCCTCGTCTACCATCGAGCATTCGTCGACGATGATCAGAGCGGCTTTCGCGACGGGGCTCTGCCGGTTGATCGCAAACATCGGCGCGATCGACGTCTTGCCGGTCTCCTCATCCTCCACTTCTTCTTCGCCGCGCGGCCGGTAAATCAGCGAATGGATGGTCTTGGCGCTGCTGGCCCCCTTGGAGCGGAGCACTTGCGCGGCCTTGCCGGTGAAGGCGGCGAACAGCACCTCACCGTCCACATGCTCGGCGAAATGGCGGGCGAGCGTCGTCTTGCCGGTTCCGGCATAGCCGAACAGCCGGAAAAGCGGCGAGCGACCCTCCTTCAGCCAGCGCGAAACGGCCTTCAGGGCCTCATCCTGTTGCGGAGCGAACTGCATGACGTGCAGTGTCAGGATTCGGGCGCCGGGCGCAAGTGCCGATTTGGCTATCGGCGGTTGCATCGATGCGTGGGACGGCCGTTGCGCAAAATTCTATGCGGCGCCAAGGTGGTCATTCAGCGTCAAGCAGCGTCCTTTCGGGGCCACACTGGCAAAGCCGGTGTGGCACTTTTTTGCACCGCACCTTGTATCGAGGCAGTCAGTGCTGCTAACCAGTAAGCGGCTGCATACAGTGTGCACGAACATCGATGCGGCAGCGCCTGCCGGAGAATGCCCTTGAAGCCGGAACAGCCATCAATGCCGATGCCGCCCGTAAAGACCGGGCTGGGCCGCTTAGCGGGCCTCTGGCAATGGTGCCTGCTCGCGGCGCTCTCCGTTGTATTCGCAGCCATTCTGGAAACGATCGGCATCCCCGCCGGGCTCTTGATGGGACCTATGGCCGCCGGCGCACTTGTTGGCATGAATGGCGGTACCATCCGCCTGCCCCGGCAGCTCTTCTTCTGCGTGCAGTTCGTCCTGGCGATGATGATCGCCGGCTCCATGAGCCCGGACCTGCTCGTGACCTTTTCGGGCAACTGGCTCCTGTTCCTCGCAATAATTCTCTCCGTGATCGGCATGAGTACGCTTTGCGGCTGGACCATAACGCGAATGGGCATCCTGCCTGGGACGACCGCGATCTGGGGCTCATCGGCCGGTGCTGCCTCGACAATGCTGCTGATGGCCGACGCCTACGGTGCGGATGCCCGTCTCGTCGCCTTCATGCAATATCTGCGCGTCGTCTTCGTCGCGAGCACAGCGACCATGATCGCGCATCTCTGGGTGAGCGGTGCCGAGGCCGAGACCACAACCGGCTGGTTCGCGCCGGTCGCCGGCCTTCCTTTCCTCATGACGCTTGCCGTGGGCATCGTCGGCGGCTTCCTCGGTAGGGTGCTGCGCGTGCCGGCCGGCGCCTTCCTCATCCCCTTCGCCATCGGCTCGGCGCTCAGCATCACCGGCGCCATGACGATCGAGCTGCCGCAGTGGCTGCTGGCTCTTTCCTTTGCCTTGCTCGGTTGGAACATCGGTCTCGGCTTTACCCGAACGATCCTGACGCATGCCCGCCGCGCCCTGGTGCCGACGGTCATCTCCATCCTCGTGTTGATGTCTTTTTCCGGGCTTCTGGCCCTGTTGCTCATCGAAGCGGTCGGGATCGACCCGCTGACGGCCTATCTCGCCACCAGTCCCGGCGGCCTCGATTCGATCGCCGTCATCGCCGCCTCCAGCAATGTCGACCTCCCCTTCGTCATGGCGCTGCAGACGGCCCGCCTGCTGATCATCACCTTGATTGGCCCGCCGCTCGCCCGTTTCGTCGCCGACCGGGCCTGACAGGCACCGTCCCACGCGGAGCAAACGCGTCTTCTCCGCCTGGCGCAACCATCGCGAGCGCGGCGGGAATAAATCTGCCGTCCCTCGTGTCTCATCTGCGAACCCGCTGGAGCGCGGTTCTGCTTCAGAAACACTTTCAGGAAGGAAATCCCCATGAGAACGTTTCCGTTAGCCGTCGCCTTCTCATTTGCCGCGGCCGCTGCCGCCCTCGCCGCGCCGCCGGTCAAGACGGTCGAGAGCGAAAAGGGTCCCGTTCTCGCCGCAGCGAACGGCATGACGCTTTACACCTACAGGGACGACCAGAAGGGCGTTTCGACCTGCTATGATCAATGCGCCAAGAACTGGCCGCCCTTCATGGTAGAGGGCAATGCAACCGCTGAAGGCCCCTATACGATCGTCGAGCGCAAGGACGGTAGCAAGCAATGGGCCAAGGACGGCATGCCGCTTTATTTCTGGGTCAAGGACAAGAAAATGGGTGACATCACCGGCGACGGTGTAAAGGGCGAATGGGATGTCGCACGGCCGTGACGGTCAAGGTACGGGCACGGGCGCGGATGCTTCCGCTCCCGATGCCTTTGAACGAGATGTCCTCGCCTTGATGCCGGCGCTCAGGCGCTATTCGCGCAGCCTCGCGCGTTCCGATCCGGACGGCGAGGACCTGTTGCAGGATTGCGTCGAGAAGGTGTTGGCGCGGCGCGCGCAATGGCGCGGCGTCAATCTGCGCGCCTGGGCTTTCACCATCATGACCAATCTCCACCGCAACCGTCACCGCCGCCAGGCGCAACATCCGGAGGTCGAGTTCGAAGATGCACTTGGCCTTTCGGCTGAGGAGGAGAACGCGGACCCGTTGGAACGGCAGCGTTTGGAGCGCGCTCTGGACAGGCTGTCGGCCGACAAACGCGCGGTGCTGATGCTCGTGGTGATCGAGGGATACCGCTACCAGGACGTGGCCGACATGATGGCGATCCCCATCGGAACGGTGATGTCCCGCCTCTCGCGCGCCCGGCGCCAACTCGCAGAAGCGATGAAGGATGATAATGTGATTGCCCTGCGGAGACCGAAATGACCGACGAATTCGACAGCGTCTCCGAAGACGAGCTGCACGCCTATGTCGATGGCCATCTGAGCCAGCCGGAGCGCGGGCGCATCGAAGCCTGGTTGGAGAGACATCCCGCCCGGGCCGAGGAGGTGCGTGAGTGGCAGGCGCAGGCGCAAACGTTGAAGCAGCATTTTGCCTCCTATGCCCGCAGCGACGAAGGCGACCGCGCCCTGATCTCGGCTCGTCGGCCAACCGCGGGTTCGGCATCCTCCGCATCCCTGCTGCGGCGCATCGCCGCCGGCCTCCTGATCTTTGCCGCTGGGGCCCTCGCCGGCGCTTATGCGCCACGCTTCATCGCCCCGGACGCCCCGTCTCAGAGCGAACGGCTGAACGAGTCGCTGCCCCGCCAGGCGCAATCCGCTTTCCTGATCTACGCGAGCGAGGTACGCCATCCGATCGAGGTCGGGGCCGACCAGCAGGCGCATCTCGCGACATGGCTCGGCAAACGGCTCGACTACGCGCTGACGATCCCAGACCTGTCACCCCTCGGCTTTTCGCTCGTCGGCGGCAGACTCCTTCCGGTCAACGGCAAGGCGGGCGCGATGCTGATGTATGAGGACGGCACCGGGCAGCGGCTGACGGTGCTTCTCGGCCGCAACCCCGACAACCGCGAAACCAGCTTCCGCATTGCGAGCGAAGGCGGGATCGAGACCTTCTACTGGATCGATGGCGAGATCGGCTATGCCGTCACCGGGGAGGTGCCACACGAGCTGCTCCAGAAAGTCGCCAGCGAATGCTACCGGCAGTTCGAGGGATCGTCGCCGTCCTAAGATGCGCTGCGCTTCAGCGAGACGGTCGCCGGAACGCGCGGCCGTCCACCATCGCTTGCCGTTCCGGGTCGTTGTCCAGCGCGATCGGCTTGCCGTGCGGCGTCGCTTCCGCGGCGCGCTGCCAGCTTTTGGAGAGCGCTTCGAGTTCGGGACGGGAGGTGATGGACAGTTCTGTCACCAGACGGCTGAGCGCCGCCACCAGCAATCGTAGTAGTCGCTGCCGTCCGCCTTGCGGCCGGGCCTGTAAAGCTCGGCCGAGAGCGCTTCGGCCCATTCGTTCCAGGAAAACACGCCCTGCTCGTGAAGCCGCACGGTCATTGCGAAGGCGACTGCCTGCCAAGGCTCGGCGAAGACGGGCTCGCCTTCCGGCGATTTCGGCAGTTCCGCCGAGGCGACCAAGGGAGAAGTGAACTTACACGCGCTCAAGATAGCTCTCCCAGGCATCGATCGAGACGGTGAGCGTCGGGTCTGCGCCCTCGCCCCAGACCTCGCCCGCGTCGAACACGACCGTATAGAGCCATTGCGGGTTCTCGCCCTTGCCATGGGCGTTGTCGTCCGGAAAGACGAAGCTCCCCTGCACCGCCTCCACTACGCCGACTTTGGCGCGCGCATAGCGCGGCAGGCGTGTGTGGGTCTCAGGATTGAAGTTCTTCGTTCGCACCGTCTGGCCGACGGCGAAGCGCGGCGGCCGATCGACCGGCCGGTCGCAGGGCCCGCCTTTGGCAAGCACGCCCGCTGCCATCTCAGCCTTCAATACTCGCTTCGGCTCGCGCCCCTTTTCGAGCATGTGGCCCGTGTCGAGCTCGGCCTGAGTGATGAAGCCGTGCCGCTTGAGCAGCGTTTCCAGCGCCCTTACCCAGATTTCATAATAGCTTGCAGAGAGATAGATCGGCGGCGGCAGGCTTTCGCGCGCGTGCCGGCTTTCATCCAGCGTCCAGGCGCCGAAGGCGCCGCAGGAGAGCGTAATCCCGAGTGCCCGCTTCTCCCACTCTGCATGGAAATAGGGTTCGTCCTTTTCCGGTGCGATCGGCCCGAGCCCATGCTGCCCGCCGAGATCATGCGGCCCGTTCATCTCGCGGCCTCCCGCGAAAGCGCAAGCCCGGTACCGATCATCGAGTCGCGCGTGACAAGCTCGGCCAAAGCGTCCTCGCTGAAGCCTTCGGTTCCTTCCGGCCGCTCAGGCACGACAAGGTAGCGCAGTTCAGCAGTGGAATCCCAGACGCGGATCTTCTTTTCCGCAGAGAGCTCCAATCCGAATTCCGCGAGCACGCCGCGCGGATCGATGACGGCGCGCGAGCGATAGGGCGGCGCCTTGTACCAGACCGGCGGCAGCCCCAGCACCGCCCAGGGATAGCAGGAGCAGAGCGTGCAGACGACGAGATTGTGGGTGTCGGGCGTGTTGAACACTGCGCGCATGTGCTCGCCCTGCCGTCCGGCGAAGCCGAGGCTGGCGATCGCCGCGGTCGCGTCCCGCTTCAGCCAGTCGGCAAACTCCGGATCGCTCCAGGCCTTGGCGACGACGCGGGCGCCGTTGCGCGGGCCGACCTTCGTCTCATAGGTCTCGACGATTGCGTCGATCGCCTCCGGATCGATCAGCCCCTTTTCCGTCAGCACCGTCTCAAGCGCCTTCACCCGCGCTTCCATGTCGGTGAAATGGTTGTCGTGATGGTGACCGTGACCATCGCCATGATGATGCTCGGACATTCCGTGGCTCCTCTGCCGGAAACGCTACTATTCTTAATATATTAGTCCAAAAGCCGGAACTAACTATTGGGGGATCGGTCTTACTTGAGCATCGGCCAGAGGCTGACGACGAGCAGCACGGCCATGGTGATGTTGAACCACTTGAACCGTGCCGGCTCGGAGAGCCATTGTCTGAGTGCCGAGCCGAAACCCGCCCAGGTCGACACACTCGGCACATTGACAATCGCGAAGACGAGACCGACGACGAGCACGCTCATGAGATAGCTGTCGCTGCTGGTATAGGTGGCCATGGCCGAAACCGCCATCACCCACGCCTTCGGGTTCACCCATTGGAAGGCCGCGGCTTGAAGGAAGGTCATCGGCACGGCATTCGCCCTTCCTTCCCCGAGCGAGCGCGAGGTGCCGATCTTCCAGGCGATCCAGACGAGATAGGCCCCGCCCGCAAATTTCAGCGTGGTGTAAAGGAGCGGCATCGAGTGAAGCAGCGCGCCGAGTCCAAGTCCGACGGCAATGAGCAGAACGAAGAAGCCGCCGCCGATGCCGAGCATGTGCGGGATGGTGCGCACGAAGCCGAAGTTCACGCCCGAGGCGAACAGCATCATGTTGTTCGGTCCCGGCGTGATCGATGTCGTGAAGGCAAACAGGAACAGCGCCAGAAGCATATCCGGTTGCATCGTTCCTCCGAGAAGGCGCGCCGCGCGGCGCCACCACAAAGTTATTGATCTGTCGTGAATTTTTCCGCGAAGCGTGGCTCGCTCCGGAAGATATTTGAGACAGCCTAACTGACCCAAATGCAATGGCCAGCCAAATCTTGTCACGGTGACAAGACCGGAGTGAGGATAGCCAACTCACTCAGTGCAACCGTGCACCTCCGTAGAAATGGCGCATTCCTCGACGCAGATGGAAAGAGCGTGTTCGGCTTACTTGCGCTTCTGCAGCTTTCGTTTTTTTTCAGGCTCGGCGGGAGCGTTCGCCGCCTCGGCGGCTTCCTTTTCCAGGCGCAGCTGTTTCAAGCGCGCCGTCTTCTTCTCGCGGGCCACCGCCTCCTGCTCGTTGATGGCGCGCGCCGCCAGCGTCGCCTGATCCGCGCGATCCGCGGGATTCTTCTTCTCGGACTTGAAGATACGGTTCGTATTGGCGTTCTTCACGGACGACCTCCTTTCGGATGGAAATAAAAAAGGCCGGGCGAACCCGACCTTCCTCACCATCTCAACCTGTCGCTGCCAGTACATCCGTGGTCAACGGTCGGGAGATGACAATCTCGTTGCGAACGAGCATACGCGAAACGCTTAAAGCGCGCGCAGATTTTCGGCGGACGTCTTGCCCGTGCGGCGATCCTGAGTAAGCTCGAAGCTTACTTTCTGGCCGTCCTTCAGCGTGGACATGCCAGCGCGCTCCACAGCGGAGATGTGCACGAACACGTCGGCTGCACCATCGTCCGGCTGGATAAACCCGAAGCCTTTGGTGCTATTGAACCATTTTACTGTTCCAGAAGCCACGTCGATACCTTTCAATCGCTCATGGAAAAACACCATCGCGGTTTTAGCGATGTATTGAAACCGATTTTGTCAGGATTTTCGTGACGACGCGCCGCGGCGCAGTAACAAATATCGTCGATCAACATCGATAAACGCTATGTAGTTCATAATTGTGTTGGTTACAAGGCGCGATTTTTTATTTTCTTTTATCTGAACTTTGAAGGCGCCTGCGCGTCCATGGCATCAAAAGACAGTGAGTGTGAGCCGCGTTTGCGCCTGGCCGGCGGCGGATGGACATTTCTGGATCGGATTCTAAATCTATGCATGTCGCCCAGAAGTGTGCAGCGGTTTTGGGGCAATGACATGTACAAAAGCAAGGAGCTAAAGGCATCGCATGAATTCGATTGGACGCGACGCGCTTTAGGACAGTGGAACAGATTTCAGGACGATTTCCCAATGCACGATCAGATTCCGACGATCAATTTTCCCGATGGCCCCAAGGTTGCCGCCCTTGGCCAGGGCACGTGGCGGATGGGAGAGAGCCGGGCGAAAGCCGCGGAGGAAATCCGCAGCTTGCAGACGGGCCTAGACCTCGGCATGACGCTGATCGACACGGCCGAAATGTACGGCGACGGTGCCGCCGAGCGTATCGTTGGGGAAGCGATCAAGGGACGGCGCGAGGACGCCTTTGTCGTCAGCAAGGTGCTGCCCTCCAATGCCAGCCGCTCAGGCACCCTTGCCGCCTGCGAACGCAGCCTCAACAATCTCGGCATCGACTGCATCGATCTCTATCTTCTGCACTGGCGTGGCGGCTATCCGCTCGCCGACACCGTCGCCGCCTTCGAAGAACTGAAGAAGACCGGCAAGATCCGCGCCTGGGGCGTCTCGAATTTCGACGTGGAAGACATGGAGGAACTGGAAGCCGTACCAGACGGCCGAAATGTCGCGGCCAATCAGGTGCTCTACAATCTCGCTCGACGCGGTATCGAATATGACCTTTTGCCTCGGTGCCGCGACCGCGGCGTGCCGATCATGGCCTATTCACCGCTCGACGAGGGTCGCCTGCTGCACAATGCCGATCTGATCCATATCGCCAAGGCTCACCAGGCGACGCCGGCCCAGGTGGCGCTCGCCTTTTTGAAAACGCGCTCAGGCGTCATTTCCATTCCAAAGACGGGTTCCGCCGAACGCGCCCGCGAAAACCGCGACGCGATGGACATCCATCTGACAGAAGAAAACCTCGCCGAACTCGACCGGCTTTTTCCGCCGCCGAGGAGGAAGACGCGGCTGGAGATTATCTGAGGCGAGAGCCGCCTGAGGGCCCCCCATCCGGCCTGCCGGCCACCTTCCCCCCGCGTGCGGAGAGAAGGTTAGAGTGAGGGGCAACTCCCTCTCACGGCGCAGCTAATGAGCAATCGACGGTGCTTTACATCCCCTGCGGCCCGCGGTTCATCGCGGCAATACCGGTGCGGCAGACCTCGATCAGGCCCAGCGGCTTCATGATGGCGATGAACTGCTCGATCTTCGAAGGCTTGCCGGTGATCTCGAAGACGAAGTGTTCGATATTGGCGTCGATGACCGAGGCGCGGAAGGCATCGGCAAGCCGCAGCGCCTCAACGCGGTGCTCGCCGGAGCCGTGCACCTTGACGAGCGCCAATTCGCGCTCGATCGGGCGGTCATGGCCGAGGCCTGCGGCGCGCACGGTGAGGTCGACGACACGATGCACCGGCACCAGCCTTTCGAGCTGGTTCTTGATCTGCTCCAGCACATGCGGCGTGCCGCGCGTCACGATCGTGATCCGCGACAGATGCGCCTCGTGCTCGGTTTCGGAGACCGTCAGGCTCTCGATGTTGTAGCCGCGGCCGGAGAAGAGACCGATGACGCGGGCGAGTACGCCCGGCTCGTTGTCGACGAGAACGGAGAGCGTGTGTGTCTCCGCAAGCTCGGTCTCCTTGGCGATGAAATAGGCAGAGCCCGTCGGCTGAAGATGTGCACTCATTATTGTTCCTCTACCCTTTTCATCAAACGAGCTGGCGGCCCTTGGCGTCGATGGCATTCGCGACCGCCTCGTCCGTCGCTTCGTCGGGCAGCAACATTTCGTTGTGCGCCTTGCCGGAGGGGATCATCGGGAAGCAGTTTGCGAGATTGGCGACGCGGCAGTCGAAGATGACCGGCGCCGGCGTGTCGATCATACGCCGGATCGCGTCATCGAGGTCGCCGGGCTTCTCGCAACGAATGCCGACGCCGCCATAAGCTTCGGCGAGCTTTACGAAATCCGGCATCGCCTCCGTATAGGAATGCGACAGGCGGTTGCCGTGCAGCAGCTGCTGCCACTGACGAACCATGCCCATATATTGGTTGTTCAGGATGAATATCTTGACCGGCAGCCCGTATTGGACGGCGCAGGACATTTCCTGGATGCACATCTGGATCGAGGCATCGCCGGCGATGTCGATGACGAGGCTCTCCGGATGGGCCACCTGGACACCGACAGCGGCCGGGAAGCCATAGCCCATGGTGCCGAGTCCGCCCGAAGTCATCCAGCGATTCGGCTGCTCGAAACCGAAGAACTGTGCCGCCCACATCTGGTGCTGGCCGACTTCGGTGGTGATATAGGTGTCGCGGTCCTTGGTGAGCTCGTAGAGCCGCTGGATCGCATATTGAGGCATGATCACGTCGTGGCTTGGCGTATAGGCGAGCGAGTTGCGCGCCCGCCACTTGGCAATCGACCCCCACCAGTCGTCGAGACGCGCCTTATCGGCCGTCTTTGCGGCAGCACGCCACAGGCGGACCATATCCTCGAGAACGTTCGCGACATCGCCGACGATCGGAATGTCGACACGGACGTTCTTGTTGATCGAGGACGGATCGATATCGATGTGGATCTTCTTCGAGTTCGGCGAGAAGGCATTGAGGCGACCGGTGATGCGGTCGTCGAAACGCGCGCCGATGCAGATCATGACGTCGCAATCGTGCATCGCCATGTTGGCCTCGTAGGTGCCGTGCATGCCGAGCATGCCGAGCCAATTCTTGCCGGAGGCCGGATAGGCGCCGAGGCCCATCAGCGTCGAGGTGATCGGGAAACCGGTGAGCTCGACCAGCTCGCGCAGGAAATGCGAGGCCTGTGGCCCGGAATTGATGACGCCGCCGCCGGAATAGATGACCGGCTGGCGGGCCGATTTCATTAGCGCGACCGCCTCCTCGATCTTCTTCAGGTCGCCCTGGGTCTTCGGCTGATAGCTCTTCTGCGTCGGGACGGCGGAAGGCGGCGTATAGGTGCCGGTCGCGAACTGGATGTCCTTCGGTATGTCGACGACGACCGGGCCCGGACGGCCCGACTGCGCAACGCGGAACGCCTCGTGGATGATGCGCGCGAGCTCATTCACGTCCTTGACCAGCCAATTGTGCTTGGTGCAGGGCCGCGTGATGCCGACAGTGTCACATTCCTGGAAGGCGTCCGAGCCGATCAGCGGGGTCGGAACCTGCCCGGAGATGCAGACGAGCGGGATCGAGTCCATCAGCGCGTCTTGCAGCGGCGTCACGGCATTGGTCGCGCCTGGACCGGACGTAACCAGCATGACGCCGACCTTGCCGGTGGAGCGGGCATAGCCTTCGGCCATGTGGCCGGCGCCCTGCTCGTGGCGGACGAGAATGTGTTCGATCTCGTCCTGCTGGAAAATTTCGTCGTAGATCGGAAGCACAGCGCCGCCGGGATAGCCGAAGATGTGTTCGACGCCATTGTCTTTCAGAGCCTGGAGAACGATCTCCGCGCCTGTCATCTGGTTCTCAGTTCCGCTCATTGGCCTGCTTCCGTCCCTCTTTCAGGTTTGGGTGAATTAGCTTGTTTGGAGGCATAAAAAAAGGCCCCGTCAGGAGCCTCGTTCAGCGCATGGGTGGCTATCGCCGGATGGTTACACCATCCTGCCCATGCGCCTTCCCACCACAAGAATAACCGCGAAATTTTTCATGGGGCGACTTGATAAACAGAAATCCCCCACCCGTCAACGGCTTTTGGCGCGGCTTACCCTGCACCAAGCGGTGCAGGACGGCAGTAAGGGCGGGCAACCACTTGTTAAACCGCTGCGGCTACCCTGGGGTGCCGTCAGGAAAACGAGCGCCTCCGTGCGCAATCCTGCCATTCGCCCGAGGTGTGTGTTGCTCAACAGTGAAACTCAACGCCCAATCAACGAAGGGCGGGATCGCCGTGACGGCACGAAGCCGGGCAACCGTTTCCTCGGCCGGGTCGTCGCCTGCAACGGCTCGCGCGCGACGATCGCCGCGGTCGCGGAAAACGGCGAGACATCGCTCACTGAGCTCTGGTCCGTCGGCAAGCTGATTTCAATTTCCGTCGGCACCAATCGCGTGGTAGCCCTCGTCTACTCGATGCAGACCGTTTCCGAGGGTTGGGGCGAAGAAGCCAACAACACCTTCCGCATCGAGGTCGAACTGATGGGCGAGGTCCACGTCGGGCCGGACGGGCGGGAGGAGTTCTCCGCCGGCATCAGCCGCTACCCCTATCTTGGCGCAATCGCACATCGCATCCGCGCAAGCGACCTCTCCCGCATCTACGACTCGGGACAATCGGACAGTTGCGTCATCGGCAAGCTGACGCAGGACGAGAGCCTCGATGCCACGATCCATGTGCCCTCGATGCTTGCCAAGCACTTCGCCATCGTCGGCACAACGGGCGTCGGCAAGTCGACGGCAGTAACGTTGCTGCTCAACAAGGCGATCGCCGCCGATCCCAAGTTGCGCGTGCTGATCCTCGACCCGCACAACGAGTTCGCGGCCGCCTTTCCGGATCATGCCGTGGTCATCGAGACGGATACGCTCGACCTGCCCTTCTGGTTCTTCCGGCTCGAAGAATTCGCCGAGGTCATTTTTCGCGGCCGCCCGCCCGTAGCGGAGGAGCTCGACATCCTGCGCGACGTCATACCGGATGCGAAGAAGGCGTTCAGGGGTGGTGAATCGAGCCTGATGCGTCGACAGACTGAGAAGAGCTCGATCACCGCCGATACGCCGGTGCCCTATCGCATCGCCGACCTTCTCGCGATGATCGACGAGCGCATCGGCCGATTGGAGGGACGCGCCGACAAGCCGCATCTGCGCTCGCTGAAGGTCAGGATCGTCTCGGCGATCAACGATCCGCGCTACCATTTCATGTTCTCGCAGAACACGATCACCGACACGATCGAGGACACGATCGCCAAGATCTTCCGCGTTCCGGGCGAAGGCAAGCCGATCGCCACCTTCGAACTCGCCGGCATCCCCTCGGAGGTCGTCAATTCGGTCGCCTCCGTGCTCTGCCGCATGGCTTTCGAAATCGGCCTTTGGGGCAACGGCGCCATCCACATGCTGGTCGTTTGCGAGGAAGCCCACCGCTATGTACCGGCCGACCCCTCGCTCGGCTTTCTGCCGACACGCCAGGCGATCGCGCGCATAGCCAAGGAGGGCCGCAAATACGGCGTCTCGCTCGGCATCATCACCCAACGGCCCGGCGAGCTCGATCCGACGATCCTGTCGCAGTGCTCGACGGTCTTCGCTATGCGGCTCGCAAACGACCGAGATCAGGAAATCATCCGCTCGGCGATCTCCAATTCGTCGATCTCCACCACCAGCTTCATCTCATCGATCGGCAACGGCGAAGCGATCGCCTTCGGCGAGGCGGTGGCGGTACCGATGCGCATGCGCTTCGATCGCGTCGAGGAAGCGCGGCTGCCGCGCGCCCACGGCATCACCGACCACGTCGACGAGGATGCCGCGTCGAGCGTCGACCTGCGCTCTATCATCGGCCGCATGCGCGCCATCAGCGGGCCGGACATATCGAGCTTCCAGCAGAGCTATCTGGCGGCGGAGAGAATGCGAGACGACGATACCTGGAGCGAGACGGCCGAAATGGCACCGGCCGATTGGCTGGCCCAGGAAGGGCCCACATGCGAACCCTATCGGCCCGACATGCTCCCCCGCCCGCCGGAGCCGGTCAATCCGCAGCTCGAGCGCTTCAACCAGATCCGCGAGCAGATCCTGTCCGGACAGGCGGAAAGAGACGTCTCCCGGGTGCCGCATGCCTCGCCGCTGCCGCATGCCGGCGAGGCGCGCCGCGAGGGATCGCTGCGTGAAAGTCTGCTGAAGCGCCCGCTCGGAAGCCTGATCCGGAAGTAAGCGGGCAGACATAGTTTCCGGCGCCTAAGGACTTGGAGCCTCTTAATTCCTGTGACAAGCACAGCAATCCAGCCACGGCGCGCCGTGAACGACTCCCATCGAGAAGGCCTCGAAGCCTCGCACAATCGGGAGTTGACAATGCAGTCACGCGGACGAATCCTTTCTGCTGTAAATCTCGCGGACCATGATCGGCGCAGCACAAGGACACATTGACCAGGCAGGCAGTAGCGACAGTCCCCCGGGGAGGAACTTCATGTCCGTTATGTCGACAATGCCTCCGCGCAAGCTCAGGATTTTCGCGTTCGACCCGAGCATGGGGCGCCGCCACGAGACGCTGCCGCTGAACGAGGTGACCGTCGCCATCCCTTGGGAAATGGACAAGATCGATCCCGGCGTCCCCTTTGTCGGCCCCGTCGGCGAATATGTGGAAGTGATCGACTTCGACCCTTCGCTCGACCTCGTCTATGCGCCGGTCAATCTGCACGATCCCGCGCTCCTTGCCGAAGACGGCCTGAAGCCGGCTGAGTGGAACCCGCAGTTTCACCAGCAGATGACCTACGCCGTGGCGATGAACACGATTGTCAACTTCGAGAGCGCCCTCGGCCGGGTCGCCCTCTGGGCGCCCCGCGACCACGACGAGAAGGGCAAGTGGATCAATCCGGAATATGTGCAGCGGCTACGCATCTATCCGCACGGTCTGCGTGATGCGAACGCTTATTACAGTCCCGCGAAGAAGGCCCTGCTCTTCGGCTATTTCCAGGCCGGCGAGGGTCAATCCGGCGCGCCCGCCGGGACGATCGTCTTCACCTGTCTCTCGCACGACATCATCGCCCATGAGACGTCGCACGCGCTCCTCGACGGCATGCACCCGCGTTTCATCGAGGCGACCAATCCCGATGTGCTGGCGCTGCACGAGGCCTTCGCGGATATCGTCGCGATCTTCCAGCATTTCTCCTTTCCGGAGGTGCTGAAGGACCAGATCGCGCGCACGCGCGGCGATCTCGAAAGCCAGAACCTGCTAGGCCAGCTCGCCCAGGAATTTGGCCAGGTGCTCGGCCGTGGCGCTGCGCTGCGCGATGCGCTCGGCGGTGTGAAGGATGGCGTCTGGCGCGCCCACGCGCCCGATCCTAAGGTGCTCCGCCGGACGGAGGAAGTGCATGCCCGCGGCGCCATTCTGGTCGCCGCCGTCTTCCGGGCGTTCCTGTCGATCTATCGATCCCGTATCGCCGATCTCCTGCGCATCGCCTCCAGCGGCACCGGCATCCTGCCCGAGGGCGAGCTGCATCCGGACCTCGTCAACCGGCTGGCGCAGGAGGCGGCGAAGTCGGCCCGGCACATCCTGCTGATGTGCATCCGCGCGCTCGACTACTGCCCGCCGGTGGATGTCACCTTCGGCGACTATCTGCGCGCCATCATTACCGCCGATCACGATCTTTATCCGGAGGATGAGCACAACTACCGCGTGGCCCTTATGGAGGCCTTCCTTGCCTGGGGCATCGTGCCCCGCGACCTGCCGATCGTCTCGGTCGAGACCCTTCTCTGGCCGACCATGCCCGAGGCCGCCGCCGACTATGAAGCGAGCGTCCCGGACATCGCGGGGCTCAAGAGCGCTGTCGGCTATCTGCTCTCCCGCCCGCTCGATATGATCGACGAGCTGAAGACGCGCAGCGATTTCCGCGGCAGCGAGGGCCAGCGGTTCCTGGAAGGCCTCGACAAGACGGCGCAGGAAATCTTCGAGGAGATGAACAAGGCGATGGGCGACCGGCTGCCGGAAAAGGCGCGACGACCAAGGGCATCCGTCCGGGAAATTCTTGCCCGCAACCTTCTCGAACTTGGCCTGGAGGCGGACCGCCGGGTGGAATGGCTGGCGCGCGACCTCTACGGCCGGCTCTTCTGGGGCCTCGTCACCGAGGCCAAGAGCGCGCCGCTGCGCCAGGTGATCGGCATCCGGACCGACGCCGAAGCGCCGGCAACCGTTCGGCGCAGCAGGATCGTCGACGCCCCCGCCATCGAGGTGCACAGCGTTCGGATGGCCGCGCGCCGCGGCAAGCGCGATCAATTCGAGCGCGAGTACGTGGTCGAGCTGACGCAAACCCGGGAAGCCTATCTGGATCCGAAGGATCAGGAGGCCGCGGACAAGGGCAAGGCACCGAAACGCCCCCATGATTTCTATTTTCGCCGCGGCTGCACCCTGCTCATCGATGCCGACACGTTCGAGATCCGGCGCGTGATCCGCACTCCCGGCGATATTTGCGACGACGCGGAACTGGAGCGGATGCGGGCATATCTGAGAAAGCAGGCAGCCGGTCGTGAGAACGCCTTTGCGACAAGCGGCGTCAGGGCGGTCCGGCCCGAGGTCTTCGCTCACCTCCACCGGCAGCAGGGCTAAGGCATCCTCCCGAAAGTGGATGGCTCGAATCGAGTCGAGGAGAAGGAAATGCCGAGAATGCAGGCACCCGAGTCCGGCATCACCGTGCGCATGTATCGGCAGGGACACGGCGACTGCTTCCTGCTCGCGACGCGCAAGACGGACGGTTCTGCCTTCTACATGCTGATCGATTGCGGCCTGTGGACGAATTCCGAGATCAAGCCGGAACAGACGATCGATAAGGTGATCGCGGACATTGCGAAGGCGACGGGCAATCGGCTCGACGTCGTGCTCGTCACGCATGAGCACATGGACCACGTCAACGGTTTCGCGAAGAAGGATCCCGAGACGGGAAAGCCGTGCTTCGACGCGATCGAGATCGGCGAACTCTGGCTTGCCTGGACGGAGGATGGCGAAGACGACTTGGCCAACGCCGTTCGCGCTCATTTTCACGACACGCTGCTGGCGCTGATGGGCGCAGACGAGCGGCTGGATCGCGCCGGCCTCGCGGCGCAATCGCCACAGCGCGCCATGCTGCGCGACCTCCTCTCCTTTGAGACCGGCGAGGATGCCGCCGACGAGCTTCGCAAGCGGCTGGAGAAGATCCGCAAGCGCCATCCGGCGCTCTCGGCCCGAGAGCAGGCCGAACTCGCAATTGAGGGGATCACCAACAAGCGTGCGATCAAATATCTGCGCGACAGGATCGAAGGCGAGCCGCTTTTCCTGCGGCCCGACCGCGAACCCTACATGCTCAAGGGCGTCGACGGCGTGCGTGTCTATGCGCTTGGCCCCCCGCGCGATGTCGAGCTGCTGCTTTCACTGGAGCCGCGGGGCGAGGAAGCCTTCGAGCTCTTGACGGACAGCCTCACGCTCAGTCTCCTGACGGCAACGATGGTCGGCGAACCGGAAGATGCTCCGCGCAGCTTCGATCCGCGCTTCGGCATGTCGCGCCGCGATGTCGAGAAAGGCCATGATCCCTTCATGAAAACATTCTTCACCAGCCGCTACGGCGCGAAGGGAAAACGCGGCTTCGCGCAGGCTTGGCGGCAGATCGACAATGAATGGCTGGCAGGCTCCGAATCGCTGGCGCTGCGGTTGAACAACGAGGTGAACAATACCAGTCTCGTCATCGCTATCGAACTTCCGTTGACCGGCAAGGTACTGCTCTTCACCGGCGACGCCCAACGCGGCAACTGGATATCCTGGGCGCCGCTGAATTGGACCGTCGGCGGCAGAACGGTCACCGCGCGGGAGCTTCTCGGCCGTACAGTCTTCTACAAGGCCGGTCATCACGGCAGCCACAACGCAACACTCGACGGCAGCGTCGATGCGGACTACCCCAATATCTCCTGGCTAGCACAGGGTGCTTTCAAGAACGATTTCGTCGCCGTGATTCCCGCCAACCCTGGCTGGGCAAAACAGGAAAAGAACTGGGAGCACCCACGCCGCTCCATTGAGACGAGACTGAAGCAAAAAGCCCGCGGCCGCGTCTTCCGCAGCGACGTTGACCACGTGGAAAGGCCCGAGGACGTCAGCGCCGCCGAATGGGAAAAGTTCAGTCGCGTGGAGCGCGATCTCTTCTTCGAATACACGATTCCGGATGCGCTCGCGTGACATGAGCGCCCCTCCTCAAAACGGCTCGGTTTCGCCTGTAAATCATCGGCTGTGCTGCTTGAAACCGGGAGAAGCCAGGCCATGGCAACAAGCGTAAGACCCTTCCTCATGTTCGAAGGCGATGCCGAGGCGGCGGTGAATTTCTACGTGTCGCTGTTTTCCGATTCTGACGCCGACCCCTTGATCCTGCGGAACCGGCGACCGCCGCAGGCGTTTTGACCAGGGGTCGAAATCGGGAAGACAAACATGGAAGAAACACTCCGGCGCTTTTTCGAGCGCTACGAAAGCATGGCCAATCGGGTGCTCGCCGGTGAAATGGATGTCGGCGCGACGACCTTCGCCTTTGCCTCGGATTTCATAGCCGCCTCCCCGGCCGGAGTGATGACGGGCAAGAACGACGAGAACCTGAAAGCATCGATGGAAAGCGGCTATGCCCGCTACCGCGCAATCGGCACCAAGGAACTGAGAATCCGCAAGACGAGCATCACGCCGATCGACGCACTCCATTTCCTCGTCCGCGTCGATTGGCGCCCCATCTACGACGTGAAGGACCGTCCGGACGTCACCATCGATTTCGAGGTCCACTACCTCGTCCAGATGCGCGACGGCGAGCCGAAAATCTTCGGCTGGATCAGCGGCGACGAGGAGGCCGTGCTGAAGGAGCATGGCATCAGTTGAGCGTTAACTACATCAGTTCGTTCGGGTTCTCGATTCGCCGCCAGCTTTCGTCGAGCTGATTGCGGAACCAGGTCATCTGGCGCTTGGCATATTGGCGCGTCGCCGCGGCCCCGGTCGCGATCACCTCCGCCTCGCTCAGCTCGCCCCTCAGCATCGCGGCGATCTGCTGGACGCCGATCGCTTTCATCACCGGCATCTCCGGAGAGAGCTTGAGCGCAAGGAGCGCGCGCACCTCCTCCACCGCGCCGCTTGCAAGCATCGCCTCGAAGCGGCGGTCGATGCGGCTATGGAGAAGCTTACGATCCGGCAACACGACGATCTTCTGAGCCCGGTCAGGATCGACGATCATCGGGCCTCGGGCTTTCTGAAAGAGCCGGATGGGCTTGCCCGTCGCTTCGATCACTTCCAGCGCCCGTACGATCCGTTGTCCGTCGCCCGGCCGCAGTTGGGCGGCCGTTTCCGCATCGCGGGCTGCAAGTTCGGCATGAAGCGGCTCGGGCCCCATCTCTTTCAGCCGCTCGCGCAGCCGCGCGCGGATTGGCGCGGGTATATCCGGCATGTCCGAAAGGCCGCCCGTCAGCGCCTTGAAGTAGAGACCGGTGCCGCCGACGAAGACGGGCAACCGTCCCTCTCCGCGCAATCTCATGACTAGCGCCTCCGCCTCGCGCAGCCACGCGCCGGTCGAATAGGGCTGCCCCGCCGGCACATGACCGTAGAGGAAGTGCTCGATGCCCTCCATGTCCGCCTCGTCCGGGCGTGCCGTCAAGACCCTCAGCGTGCCGTAGACCTGCATGCTGTCAGCGTTGATCACCACGCCGCCGTGCCGACGGGCGAGCTTCACCGCAAGCGCGGACTTGCCGCTGGCGGTCGGCCCGGTTATCAGGATCGCGTCCATATCTCGTTCAAGGTCTCGCATCATGGCTCTCGTTGCCACGCTTATCGCCAATCCGTCAAATCCTGTTCTGACGCCATCCTTGGCGGAGGCGGCGGCCGAGGCGGTGAAAGCCTCCGGCCTCTATTGGCTTGCCGACGGCATTGCCTGCGACATCGCGCTGGCGGACGGCACCGATGCCGGCGAAGCCGAAGCGAAGCTGCGGGCGGCCTTAAACGGTGCGGCGATCGACGTCGCCGTGCAGGATGCTGAGACGCGCCGCAAGAAGTTTCTGATCGCCGACATGGATTCGACCATGATCGGTCAGGAATGCATCGACGAACTCGCCGCCGAGGTCGGCCTCAAGGAAAAGGTGGCCGCGATCACCGCGCGCGCCATGAACGGCGAGATCGCCTTTGAGCCAGCGCTCATAGAACGCGTAGCGCTCCTGAAGGGCCTGCCCACCACCGTCATCAGCGACGTCATCGCAAGGCGCATCACGCTCACGGCCGGCGGCCGCGAACTGATCGCCACCATGAGGGCGAAGGGCTATTACACCGCCCTCGTCTCCGGCGGCTTCACCGTCTTCACTGGCCCCATCTCCGAGAAGCTCGGCTTCGACGAGAATCGCGCCAATGTGCTCATCGAAAACGACGGGACGTTGACCGGGGAAGTCGCCCATCCGATCCTCGGCAAGCAGGCCAAGATCGATGCGCTGCTTGATATTTCCAAGAGACTGGGTATCTCGACGGCCGAGGTAATCGCCGTCGGGGACGGCGCCAATGACCTCGGCATGCTGCAGCTTGCGGGCAGCGGTATCGCCCTGCACGCCAAGCCCGTCGTCGCGGAACAGGCCAAGATCCGCATCGATCATGGTGACCTCACTGCCCTCCTTTACCTGCAGGGCTATCGCAAGACGGATTTCGTGACGTGATCATCTGCGAAACGGAGCGGCTCGTAATTCGCGCCTGGCGCGAGAGCGATCGCGATCTCTTCGCCGAGATCAACAGCGATCCGAAGGTCATGGAATTCTTCCCGCACCGCCGCAGCCGTGCGGAGGCCGATGCTCTGTTCGACCGCAACAACCGCGACATTCGCGAGACCGGTTTCGGTTTCTTCGCGCTCGCGCTTCGCGAGAGCGACGGGCCCCTTGGCTTTTGCGGATTGGCACGCACCGACCTCGAGCCGCATCTGCCGAATGGCACGATCGAGATCGGCTGGCGCCTCGCGGTGCCTTATTGGGGCAAGGGCTACGTGACCGAGGCGGCGCTCGCCCTTCTCGAGCACGGCTTCGCTCAAAGGAAGCTTGCCGAGATCGTCTCCTTCGCCGTCCCGGCAAACACCCGCTCGATCACCGTCATGAAGCGCATCGGCCTGCGTCCGGACCCCACCCGCGACTTCGATCACCCGCGCGTGCCGGAGACGCATCCGCATCTAAAGCGCCATGTGGTCTACGCGGTAAAGGCGGAGGAGTGGAAGCGCTACGCCGATGTGCGCTCTCCGGTGTACAGCCTGAAGACTCCGCGAGAACGCGTGTAGTTTAATAGGCGTACGCGAGAATCGGATGGCGCCATGCTGCATTTGGAAGGCTTTGACTTCGACCTTACCGCAAAGAATTCCGACGTGCCCCCGGTCGTTCTACTTCACGGCAGCGGCGGAAGGGAGACGGATTGGACGGACTTCGCGCAACATATCGCTCCCCGTTCCACCTGCTTTTCTGTTCGTGGCCCAATCGCATGGGAGCAAGGTTTCACTTTCTTTCGACGCAATCCCGATCGCAGCCTGAACTATGCCGAACTGGCAACTGGCAGTGAAAGGCTTTGCGTCTTCTTGGATGCAATATCGAAAAGGTATGGCTTCGCCCAACCTCCGATCCTCGCGGGCTATTCGAACGGCGCGATCATAGCCGCCGCCGTCGTTTGCCGTCGAAGGGAGTTCACGTCCGGCGCAATTCTGCTGCGACCGCAATCGCCCGATCCGCAGACACCATTTCCCAATCTCCAGCACTATCCCGTACTCATCCTGGCAGGTGCAAATGAACGGCGGAAGAAGGGCGACGCGCAGGTGCTCGTCGACCAGTTCAGGGTCGCCCAGGCCGACGTGAGCTACCATGAGCTGAATGCCGCACACGGATGGGAGCAAACAGGCTTGGACCGATCCCTTTCCAAGGAGTGGTTCGCAGAGCGGTTCCGCCGCCTCAGACGCGTTTGAGCCGTACACAAAAGCGACCGGCGCCTTACTCCATCCGCACCGTCACGAAACGCAGCTCGCCGGTCTTGCTGGCGATCATCAGGAGGGCGTTGCGGCGTCCGTCCGCCTTCAGTTCCTCGACACGCGCAGTGATGTCCTCCGGCGTTGTCATCGCCTCCTGGCCGACTTCGACGATGACGTCGCCGGCCTCGAGCCGACGTTCGGCAGCGGGCGAGTTGGGCTGGACTTCGGTGACGACGACGCCTTTGACCGCCTCTGCAATGCCGAAGCTCTTGCGGCGGTCGGCGTCGAGCACCGCGAGTTTCATGCCGAGCACGGTATCGCTCGCGGGCAATTGTGCGGCCGGCGGTTCGCCCGGCTTGGCGCCTTCGCCGTTCGGCTGCTGGGTCTGCCTGGCGGCAAGGTGCTCGCCATCCTCGAGGCGGCCGAGCGTCACGCGAACCGTCTGCTCCGTGCCATCGCGGATGATGACGACATCAACCGCCTTGCCCACCGGACTTTCGCCGACGGCGCGCATGAGATCACGAATTTCCGCGACATCCATTCCGTCGAAGCGGATGATGACGTCGCCCGGCTTGATCTCGCCTTTCGTGATCGGCCCGCCTTCGATGATACCCGAGACGAGGGCGCCGCGCGGCATCTCCATCTTGAGGCTCTCGGCGATATCGTCCGTAACCGGCTGGATGCGTACGCCGAGCCAGCCGCGCCGCGTCTCGCCGAATTCCTTGAGCTGGTTGACGACGTTGACGGCGAGCTCCGTCGGCACGGCAAAGCCGATGCCGACCGACATGCCGGTCTGCGAAAGGATCGCCGTATTGATGCCGATGACCTCGCCCTTCATGTTGAACAGCGGTCCACCCGAGTTGCCGCGGTTGATCGCGGCATCCGTCTGGATGAAGCTGTCATAGGGGCCGGCATTGATGTTGCGGCCGCGGGCCGAAACGACGCCGACGGAAACGGAGACGCCGAGGCCGAAGGGGTTGCCGACGACCATCACCCAGTCGCCGATCCTGATGTTGCGCGAATCGCCGAAGGAAACTGCCTTGAGCGGCTTCTTCGGCTCGACCTTCAGGACGGCGAGATCGGTCTTCGTATCCGTGCCGACAAGCTTTGCTTTGAGCTTCGTGCCGTCGGAGAAGTTGATCTCGATGTCGTCCGCGTCCTGGATGACGTGGTTGTTGGTAACGATGTAGCCGGTCGGATCGATCACGAAACCGGAGCCGAGCGAATTGACCGTACGCGGACGACCACCCTCTCCCTGCCCTCTGAAGAATTCGTCGAAGAATTCCTGATGCGGCGAGCCCTCCGGCACCTGCGGCATCGGTGCATTGTCGTCGTCGCTCTTGACGTTCTGCGAGATCGATATGTTGACCACAGCATCGAGGAGACCTTCCGCGAGTTCGGCGACGGACGGTGGACCGGCCGGCGGCAACGAGGTCGCTGTCTCGGCAAGTGCGGTGTTGGAGAAGAGCAGTGCCGTCGCGGCACCCAGCACGATGCCGCGGAAGATTTCGGGTCGTTTTGACAAGTCGCTAGGCTCCTATCATTTCCTTTGCATCACGCCGATACGGCTATGGCAGCCAAGGATTATCGCACGATCATTGCTTCGCCGCAGCGAAATATGCCGGCCGTTCGGGCGATTCCCATCAAGGAACCCTGCGGTAGCGGCGGCCCGTGCAACAGACGACTTTTCCCTTGAAGATACGGCGGAATTCCGAAGCGTCCAGACACGATTTCCTGATCGGCTGAGACGCTGCCGCCGCAGCATTCAAGGGATGATTTCGTGTCCGTGCTCCTTCAGCGCCTGCACCGCCTTTTCAAGATCGAAGCCGGCGACGAAGACATAGTCGGTGCTGAAGGTTGAATTGGCAAAGACACCGACCCCCGCCTCCGAAAGCGGCCGCAGGACCGACGAGAGGACGCCCGGAACGTCGAAGCTGAAATGCTGCTCGATACGCAAGCAGCGCCAGCCGAGGGAACTCTGCACGCTTGAGGGGACGCGGGCGGCGCGACAGACGAGCGTCATCTCCTCGCGGGAACTCGACACCGTCCAGAACCCCGGCCCGGGCAGCCATTCCGGAATAGCGGACCCGATGTTCAGGCGGGTAATCGCATATTCGGCATCGACCAACCGGATCAGCAGTTTATGTGGCATTTCGCATTATCCTCGAAGCAACCAAACTAGTCCGACGCCAACGGCCACCGATGTCAATCCGGCCATTCGGAGCTGATGCTCAGGGACATACGGCAAACGCTTCGCCAATTCTACAAGAACCAAAGGGGCCAGTGCGTACACCAGCCCCTCGATGATCAGGAAAAATGCAAACCCGGTCAGGAAATCGGACATCGTCCGCTCAATCTCCGGTCGCAGGCGTCGTTGGCGCGGCTGGCGGTGCCGGTGGCGTCGCCCCATCTGCGCTGTTGAAATAACGGAAGAATTCCGAATGCGGCGACAGCACCACGGTTGTGTCCGGATTACCGATCGACTGCGTGTAGGCTGCCATCGAGCGGTAGAATTCGAAGAAGCCCGGATCACGCGTGAAGGCGTCGGCAAAAATCCCCGTCCGCTCAGCCTCGCCCTCGCCTCGAAGGATTTCCGAATCACGCTGGGCCTCCGCGATGATCTCCACCACCTGGCGATCGGCAATGGCGCGGCGGCGCTGGCCCTCTTCGTTACCGCGTGCGCGGATCAGTTCGGCTTCGGCGAGACGTTCAGCCTTCATCCGGTCGAAGGTTTGCTGCGAAACTTCCTGGGTCAGATCGGTGCGACGGATCCGCACGTCCTCGATATTCAGGCCCAGCGATTCAGCGTCTGCCCTAAGGTCGGTCCGCACCTCGCGCATCATCGACGCGCGCTCATCCGAAAGAGCCGCCTCGAAGCCCCTGAGGCCGTAGACGCGGCGAAGCGAAGCATCGAGACGCGTGCGAAGGCGCGCTTCGGCCGACTCGCGATCGCCCGAGACCGTTTCGCGGAAGCGACGGGCGTCCGCGATCCGGTAGACCACGAAGGCATCAACCTCGTAGAACTTGCCGCCGGAGACCTGCACGCGGATATTGTCGAGATCGAAGCGAAGCGCCTGGTCCTCGACATATTGCACGCGGTCTGCGTCCATGAAGGCGAAAGGAAGCTTGAAATAAAGGCCCGGCTCCGTCTTGACGGCGCGGATCTCGCCGAAGCGCACGACGATTGCCTGCTGACGCTCGTTGACCACGAACACCGACGAATAGATGATGACCAGCACCGCGGCCAAGACGATCAGGATGATTGAACTGCGATTGTTGATCATTGGGTACCTCCCGACTGCGCGGGCCTGCCGATTTCCGTGAGCGGCAGGTAGGGCAGCACGCCCTGGCCGTTCTTCTCGTCGAGAATGACCTTCTTCGACTTGCCGAGAACATCCTGCATCGTTTCGAGATAAAGCCGCCTGCGCGTGACCTCGGGCGCCTTGGAATAGGCGTCATAGACCGAGATGAAGCGCTGCGCCTCACCCTGGGCTTCCTTGACGACGCGATCCTTGTAGGCGGCCGCCTCTTCACGGATCTGCGCACCCTGGCCGCGTGCCTTGCCGAGCACCTGGTTCGCGTACTGGTTGGCTTCCTCGACGAAGCGGTCCTCGTCCTGTTCGGCGCGCTGCACCTCATCGAACGCATCGGCGACTTCGCGCGGCGGCGCGGCATCCTCAATGGCAACCGTGTTGACCGAGATGCCGGCACCATAGCTGTCCATCGTCGCCTGAATCGTATTCTTCACGTCCGCGGCGATCGCCTGGCGATTGTCACGGAAGATGTCCTGGGCCGGACGCCGGCCGACGACCTCGCGCATCGCGCTTTCGGCAACCTGCTGCAGCGTGTTGGCTGGATTCTCGACGTTGAAGAGATAGGCCTTCGGGTCGGTGACGGAGAAGAGAACCGAGAACTGGACGTTGACGATGTTCTGGTCCCCGGACAGCATCAGCCCGGCGTTGGACTGGCCGCCGACGCGACCGCCGATATTCTGCTGCTGCTCAGTCACCTTGACGAACTCGACCGTCTCGAATGGCCAGAAGTGGTAGTGGAGACCGGGCATGGAGATCTCTTCCTTCGGCTTGCCGAAGCGCATCTCGACGCCGCGTTCATCGGGCTGAACTGTGTAGATCGAATTGAGCAGGATGAAACCGAGGATCAGCAGGCCGACGATGACGAATACGCCACCGTTGAAGCCTCCCGGCACTACGTTCTTCAACTGATCCTGGCCGCGCCGGATGATCTCTTCGAGATCCGGCGGACCACCTCTTCCGCCGCGCGGCCGATTGGGCCCCTGGCCCCATGGCCCCTGATTGCCGCCGCCGCCCCAAGGGCCGCCGCCGCCATTCTGATTGCTCCAGGGCATCAAAACCTCACTTCAAAGGAACTCTCTCGCTGAACGCCCCGCAAGCATTGCGGCCGGTCACGATGTGAAACCCGTTATAGGTATCATCCTCATTGCTTTCAACGCGATACGGCCGAGTTCACGGTAAATGCGTTAAAATAGTTGGCGCTCATGCCCTGCCGGTAAGCGACAGAGGGATGAGAGCGGAAAATATCCTGGGGCTTTCAGCGACCCGGCCGGTCTTTTCGTCGCCAGGTCACGAAATGCATCGCATGGCTATCCTTCTCGCCACGCGGCAGGTCCTCCTCCAGCACCTTTTCGAACACGGCCGGGTCGATGGCCGGAAAGCGGGTATCGCCCTCCACATCCGCCTGCACTTCAGTGACGTGGAGCACATCGGCCATGCCGATCGACTGACGGTAGATTTCGCCGCCGCCGATGATGCAGATTTCGTCTGCCGCGATCGCCGCCGCATGCCGCCGCGCGATCTCGAGCGCCGCCTCGAGCGAGGGCGCGACCTCGGCGCCTTCGGCGATGAAGTCGGGGTTGCGGCTGACGACGATGTTCGGCCGGCCGGGCAGTGGCCGGCCGAGAGAAGCCCAGGTTTTCCGCCCCATGATGACCGGTTTGCCGATCGTCAGCGCCTTGAAGCGCTTGAGATCGGTCGAAAGCCGCCACGGCAGGTCGCCTTCGCGGCCAATCACGCCGTTGGTCGCAACCGCGACGACGATGACGAGCTTCGGTCCGATCCTCGCTTCAGTCATGGAAGCCGCTCGGCTTGCTGTCGATCTCCCGCGCCCGCGCGAGCGCGGGGCGGTCGGTCACGACGCGAATGTAGCGGTCGATGACCTCGCTTTCCGGCAGTATCTTGCGCATCCATTGCAGCGCGCTCGCGAGCAAAAGGTCGGCCCCGCTCATCTTTTCGCCGATGAGAAAGGGCTGGCGCGTCAGCACATCGATCACATGCGCGCACATTTCGGTATAGAGCCTCGCCAGCGCTGGATTGTTGACCGTGACGCCGGAAATATGGGCAAGCGCCGTCGGTTCGATTACGCCCGCGTAATAGGCAAGCCAGGAAAGATAGGCGCCGCGCTCAGGATGGCCCGGCGGCCGCCCGAGACTGCAGTCCGGAAAGAGATCCGTGAGATACTGCACGACGGCGGCCGATTCCCAGATCAGCGTTCCATCATGCAGAAGCGCCGGTACCTGCTTGTGGGGATGCGGATTGTTTTCGTCCGGTCCGCCGGATCCGTCCCAGCGGCGGATATCGACGTAGCGGATTTCGTATTCGGCGCCGAGTTCCTCGAGCAGCCAGATAATTCGCGACGAGCGCGACAAGGGCGCATGGATCAACGTCAGCATCAAAACCTCCCGTCATCCCGGCTACGGCCGGTTATCCGAAGCATGGCTCTTCCGAACGAGCCAGACTCCGCTTCTTGATTGCAAACATATGGGCTGCCTTTGGCAAATCCACTCGAGGCCCGGATTTCGCAGGCATCCGGCTCGCGATCAAACCGCGACCGGCGCCTTGATATGTGAATCGGCTTCGTAGCCGACGAGCTGAAAGTCCTCGAATTTAAAGGAAAATATATCCTTGACCGCCGGATTGATCTCCATTCTCGGCAGCGCATTCGGCGTTCTCTCGAGCTGCAGCCGCGCCTGCTCGAAGTGGTTGTGATAGATATGCGCGTCACCGAGCGTGTGGACGAAATCGCCGGCTTTGAGCCCCGTCACCTGCGCCACCATCATCGTCAGCAAGGCGTAGGAGGCGATGTTGAAAGGTACGCCGAGGAAGATATCAGCAGAACGCTGATAGAGCTGGCAGGAGAGCTTGCCGTCCGCCACGTAGAACTGGAAAAGGCAGTGGCAGGGCGGCAGCGCCATTTCGTCGACAAGCGCTGGATTCCACGCCGAAACGATATGACGGCGGGAGTTCGGGTTGGTTTTCAAGCCCTCGATAAGCGCTGCGATCTGGTCGATATGGCCGCCGTCGGGCGTCGGCCAGGATCGCCACTGATAGCCGTAGACGGGCCCGAGTTCGCCCTTTTCGTCCGCCCATTCGTCCCAGATGCTGACACCGTTCTCCTTGAGGTAGGCGATATTCGTATCGCCTTTCAGAAACCACAGCAGTTCGTGGATGATCGACCGCAGATGCAGCTTCTTGGTGGTCAGCACTGGGAAGCCCTTCGAAAGGTCGAAACGCATCTGATAACCGAAGACGGAGCGTGTGCCGGTGCCGGTGCGGTCGCCGCGGTCGGTTCCCGTTGTCATCACATGTTCAAGGAGATCGAGATATTGCCGCATACTTGTTCGCCGCCGATTCGTTTGTCCGCTCAAAAATAGGTCGAACCGACGCGCGAACCAATGGTCCGGATGCGTTTTCCTACAGATTGATGCGCCGTGAAGGTGTGCGCCGCCACCGATGATGGCGCACTGCGGATACAGCCCCGAACCCAGGCGTTCCTGTGCAGCACCTCGGCGGCTGCGGAATTGCCGGCGGCGATCACTTCGAAGGACGCCGGTTGGCGGCGTGGTCCTGATATTGTTCGTTTCTCACCGCCCTTTCATCCAGGCCGCGCGTATCGGAATGCTGCGCTTTGTCCCGGTTGGAAAGGACGTCGTTTTCGCCCAAAACGCCCTGCTTCACTTCCGTCTGGGCGCCGCTTCCAGAACCCTTGCCCTTGTCCGGTTTCCCGACGTTCTTGCGACTGGCGTGAGCCATGGTCCGTCTCCTTCGGCTGTCTCTATGGCTGGGTGGGACGTTCAGTTTTCAGCACCCTTGTGGTGTCTGCTTTCCTGATTTTTGCCGCGCGGCATGCTGCGATCGTCATCGCTCTCGCGCGCGTCGCTGTGCTCGGTGTCGAGGCTCCGACCCTTGCGCTGGGCCCTCCGCAATGCCTCGGAACGATGCAGGTCCGCCTCGGCATTGAAATCCTTGTCCGCATTCGACGTATCCTCGCGGCCCTGGATTATGCGCCGCTGCTGCTCTTGCGTCTTTCTGCCGACCATTGCCTTTGCTCCTATTTGTTCGTCCGACCCCGCTGGCGCGGGTTCGCGCCGCCCTGAGCGGTTACGTCGTTCGCAACGTCACCTTCGATGGTGTTGCCGCGTTTCAGGAGTTCGTAATCGGACGGTCCTTTGATGCCTTTGCTACGGCCGATCCCGGGGTCCTGCTTCAGGTCCTTGTCACTGGGATGGCGTGTCTTCGGATGCTTTGATGAGGTCATCGAGCTTCCTCCTGCGCTTTTGAATTGCTGGCGCCCCCCGCTTGACGGTCAGTCGTCGTTCTCCCGGTTAACCGCACCCAGCCGCGAATGTTCCGTAATGGGTCCGATTGCTGCAGGTGGTGACGAGAGACGCGCTTGTTCGACAGAAGGGAAACAATCTCGGCGGACGATTGTTAGGCCTTATTGAATCAGATCGAACGTTCCAGCAAAACACCAGGGAGGTGACCATGAGCGCGACAGGTCTCGACGTCTTCGACAAAACCCTACAAACGACCAATATCTGGCTCGGCGAAATCATGGAGCATCACGGGCCCGACCGAAAAGTGGCGTGGCACATTCTGAATGTCGTGCTGCGGGCGTTGCGGGACAGGCTCCCCCCGGAAGTCGCCGCCCATCTCGGCGCGGAACTACCCCTGCTCGTTCGAGGCGCCTATTACGATCAATACCGCCCCAACCATCAGCCGGATAAGGCAACCCGCTCACTCGACGAGTTTCTCGCCACGATCGCGGACGGACTGAAGAATACGCGGCCGGTCAACCCGACCGAGGCGGCGAAAGCAGTCTTCCAGGTGCTGGCGCGGCACGTCGATCTTGGCCAGACGAAAAAAGTACGCGACACCTTACCGAAAGAAATCCGGGCTCTTTGGCCCGACAGCGTTGGCGCAAGCGGATAGAGAGAGAGGCCGTGAAGATGACTTCGCCTGCCCCGTAGAAGAGTGAGAGCGGCCGAGGCTCCCTTCAACGGCGGCAGCAGACACTTGGGCTCCCTCGCCCAAGCATCCGAGAGACCGGCACCCACGCCTCGTCGCATGTTTCTTCGGGGAAACTGTGAAGCTTGTCCCGGCCGGCGCACGGCGCCAGCCGGAAACATAACTGATCGCGCCTCGATCAAAGCGCCTGAAGCTTGCCGAGATTCTTGGCGACCAGATAGTAGAAGGTCACGCGCGATTTCGAGCGATCATCCGCCATCGCCTGGGCGGCCGCCGCAATCGCCGCATCCGCCTCAACCCCATCTACGCCGAGCTTCTTCTCGCACCATTTTTCCTTGACGCGCTCGAGTTCCTTGGGGTCCGACGCGGAAACGAGGGCGGAATCCTTGTTGCGAAGCGCTATGCCAAGATGGCGCACGATCTTGTTGACAACTGCTTCGTCGGCGGCGCTGTCGTATTTCTGCACGTCTGCGAGATAATCGCTCATGATGCCTCCACTTTGCACTTGCTCCGAAAAGCTGCCGCCCTTCCTCGCGAATTGCGTGCAGCAACCGAAGTCTTTTCACGCTTCTCTTGCATGTCAAGGCGTTTTGAGGCGGACCGCCTCAGCCTGACACATATCCTCACTTTCTCTGTCGATGGCCCTTTTCTTGGGCACCGGAAGCACCTATATGACGGATGCCGCTTTCGGGCGGCTATGGCGATAAACTGGCGATGCAATAAACCCATTGGACCCGGGGGCGGTACCCGGCGCCTCCACCAAAAACCGGCCCTGAAGCGCGGCCGGCTTTTGATGGGGGCGAAATAGGATCGACAAGGGTGTAAAGATCGACCTTTTGCTCGGCATTGTACCACCGTTATCGGGCTAAACTAATAGTTGCAAACGACAACTATGCTGAAGCACGTCTCGCTGCCTAACGGCGGTGCGGCACTTCAAATCAAGTCCTTCCGGGTAGCACCGTAAGGCGGGGTCCGAAGGCACCTGGCAACAGAAGCCTTCACCTTCTCCCCTGTCGTGAAATGGTCTATAGATGCTCGATAATTGACTCGTCATAAACGGACGGGCAATGAAAGAGCAGACGATGGCGCCGCTCATCCTTGGAGACGCAAGTCTCGTGTAGCGCCTTGAATCGCTGCGTGATTTTCCCGAATGGATTTCCGGTCGGAGAATCATGCAAGACAATGACTTTGAAGAGAACGGGGATCATATGGGCCAGGACCACATACGCTACGACATTCTGGCGCAGGACGCGCTTCGGGGCGTCATTCGCAAGGTGTTGGCCGAAGTCGCCGCCACGGGCCATCTGCCCGGTGACCACCATTTCTTCATTACCTTCCTGACCGGCGCTCCCGGCGTACGCCTCTCGCAGCATCTCAAGGCTAAGTATCCGGAGCAGATGACGATCGTCGTCCAGCATCAGTTCTGGGATTTGAAGGTCACCGAGACCGGCTTCGAAATCGGTCTCTCGTTCTCGGACACGCCGGAGAAGCTGGTGATCCCCTTCAATGCGATTCGCGGTTTCTACGATCCCTCGGTCAATTTCGAGCTGGAGTTCGATGTTCCAGCCGGTGAGGATGAAGAGGCTGAATCGGCGGAAATCACAGCCTATCCGCTCAGCGAAGACGACGATGCGCTGGAGGACAAGAGTTCCGAAAAGCCGGAGGGTGGTCCGAAGGGCGGCGGCGCCTCCGTCGTCTCACTCGATTCCTTCCGCAAGAAGAACTAAGCGCCCGGAGAGGTACGGGGCCATGAGCGGCGACGTCATCAATCTGCGTCAGTTCCGCAAGAAGCAGACCCGGGCCGACAAAGAGAAGCAGGCCGAGCAGAACCGTACCGCTTTCGGCCGCAGCAAGGCCGAGAAGGCGCTGACGAAAGCCCTGAACGAAAAGGCCGCGAAGGCACTCGATCAGGGCCGGCTGGAGAAATCACCGGGCACTGCAGCGCCGCGCGAAGGCTTTCCCGACCGCAAGAAGCCGTGATCGATTTTGCAGGAATGCTGGCGGCAGACCGCGCAAGCTTCCGGACGATCCTGCTCCAGCCCCAGCCCCCGAAAGTGATTCCGAGGCAAGAACTTAGTGCCATTTCGGGAATCGGAATGCCAACTGCTTGAATCGGTTTGCGAGGATGGAAAAAATCGTCAAGCACTCGGCGACATTGCACGGACACCGCACCAGCTTCACGCTTGAGGAGCCGTTCTGGCGGGAGCTGAAGGCAATCGCCAAGGACCGCGGCATACCGCTCGCCCGGCTGATTGCCGAAGTCGATGACGGCCGCGGCCCTGACGGGAACCTCTCCTCGGCCTTGCGCGTCTATGTTCTCGCCTGGGTTAAGGCGCGCGCCGATGGCGAAGCTCCGTCCTGAGCCGGACACGATTTAAGGAAACATGCAGTAGCGTTACTGCACGGTGATGTCGGGCAGCACGTCGAAATTCAGGCTCGGCCCAGAGGGCGGGCCGACATTTTGACCAGTCGTATTGCCCCCCGGAGACGGGCCGCTGCCCTGCATGCTCTGTGGTGGCGCAACAGGCGCCTGCTGTCTTCCGACGCTGCGCGGAAGCTGCCGCATGCGCAGACGCTCCTCCTCCGCGGCGCGACGCTCGGCCGCTGCGCGGGCCTCTGCCTCGGCCTTCATCCGCGCAGCCTCGACCGCGGCGGCCTGACGCCGGCGGTCTTCGACAATCGCGCGCAGCCGCTCGAGCTCCCGAGCGGCTGCGCGCGCCCGATAAAGCGCCGCCTCACGGCGCAGGCGCTGCTTTTCAAGCACATTCGCTTGCAGCGTTTCCACGCGCCGCCGTTCTCGCTCGAAGGCTCTGAGCGACAGGAAATTCGACAAGTCCGTCACATCGACCGTGACCCCCGGCGCCGCAAGCAGCCCGGCGTAACTGAAGCGGACACGCGGTTCGGCGCCCGCGAGGGCCTCTTCTCCCGGCCGGAACGTCAGATCGATCGCGCCACTCATCCGGGCGGCAGGCAGATCGAAGGATGCCTCGCCGCCGAACGCCGCGTTGCCGTCACCCGCAGTTACGTTCTGCGCCCTGACGGTGCCACCGGCTATGCTGAAGGGCACCTTCACGGCGCCGACGACCGACTGTCCGGTAAAGAGAACCCTCTCGACAGCCTGCTGGATCGCCTCCGGCGAGATCTCCGTCTTCATCGCATCGGCGGCGGCCATCAGTTGCGGCAATGCCGCAGTGTTGATGCCGTTGAGCGTCACGCCGTTGAAGGTGGCGGTGCCCGAGCCGCTCGCCGATTGAGCCATTGCCTGGGGTGTGGCGCCGGAGGCCTCCATCGCCACGGCCAGATCGAAGCGACCCGTCGCCACGGGACCGTTCGCGCGGCTCCAACCTGCCGCGCCCAGATCGCCGCCCTTGAGATCGAAACGTGAGCGGAGGAAACCCGAACCGTTGGCGTTGCCGAGCTGTAGCCGGCCCTGAAGCTTGCCGCCCAGCCAATCTCCGCTCGCTTCGTTGAGTGTGAGTTCGTCCCCCTTCCATTCCAGCTTGCCGGCAAAGCCGGTCACCGGCCCGTAAGCGCCGGGCCAGAAACGCTTCGCCGTCACGTTCAGTGCCACATCGAGACCCGTCCAGGCCGGCTGCACCACCGGCGCCCGCGACAGCCCGCCGGCCGCCGGATCCTGAACCTGCCCCAGGATACCTTCGCCGAGCCAGCCAAGATCGAGTGCATCGAAGGCGAGCTCGCCCTCGGCCTTCCCGGGGACCTTGCGGTCGATCGAGAGCGCGCCGGTGAAACTGTTCTGGTCAGCCTTTCCCTCGACGGCGGAGATCGAGACCTTGTCCGGATCGCTGGCGATTTCGGCCGAGAGCGTCACAGGCAACCCGCTGCCCATCTGTGGCAGGCCTATGCCCTGCATCAGCAGATAAGGCTCCAGGTCCTCGCTCTTCAGCGTCAGCTTTCCCTGCCCTTCGAGATAGCGCTCACGCGAGAGATCGACGACACCCTCGGCGCCGAGCGACGTCTTCTCCGTGGTGAAGGTCAGCGTTCCGTTGGCCTTCGAGCCCTCCGTACTTTGCAGCTTGACGGCCAGGATCCCGTTGGCGTCCGCGTCGAACGGCAGCGGATCGAGGCCTGCCTGTCCGAGGAGGACGGATGTCTGCGGATTTTCGAGCGTGGCGTCGAGCAGCATGCCCCGGCCGGCAAGCGCCTGGCCGATATCCGGCGCCTGGTAGCTCGCCGCGATCTTGCCGCCGTTGGCGGTACCGATCACACCGAAGGTGACGGGCGCGTTGCCTTCTTTGCTACCCGCCGTCAGGGTCACGTCCAATGCCGCATCGGCGAAATAAGGGCCTGCCTTGATGAGCCGCGCCAGGCCCGGGTGGCCGGCCGTATGCCTTCCGATCATTTCCAGGAAGGGCGTGAGTTCCTTGGCGGCCAGCTTCATCTTCGCCGAGACCACCGGCTTGTCGAGCTCTCCGCTCATCCGACCGGAGAAGGCGAGCTGAGCCCCCGAAAGAGCGCCGATCGCCACCCGCTCCGCCTGTAATTGACCGTTCTTCATGGTCAGCACGGCCTGTACGTCGCTCGCTTCCTCGCCGAAGGCCAGAAACGTTTCGGCCGAAATGTCCGCAGCGATGGCGTGCTGCAGCAATGTGCCGGTCGACGCGTCGCCGGCGATGAGGCCCGCCAGCGCCCGCAGCGCCTCCAGATCGATGCGGTTACCCTTGAGTTGCAGCGACAGGCTGGGTTGCTGCTCTGCGAAGGACTGGCGTTCGATGCGGCCCTTCAGCGTCGCTGGACCAGCCGCCACCTCCAGGCTTTCAAATTGCTGCAGCGTGTCCGTAAGGTTGACGCTTGCCGCGAACCCCGCCGTCTTCAGCTTGCGGATCGCGGGATCGACCGACCCCGCCAGCCAATTCGCGAGACCCGAGGGCTGGTTGGACGCAACGAGCACGTCGCCGCGGAAGGATCGCTGGCCTTTGAGGTTCAGCCGGCCCTTGGTCTCCAGTTGCGTACGGCCTGGCAGAAGCGCCACGGCATTTTCGACGATCCAGCCGGCACCGTCGGGCCGGACATCGAGGCGCACGTCGCGCACCGTCGTGTCGCCGATCACGATCGCCGGAAGCTTCAGGCTTGCGCGGCCCGGCACCTGCGGAATGGGAATATCGGCGGCGATCGCCATCATCGCTTCCACCCTTTGGCGGAGCGAAATGGCCGGATTGCGGCCCGTCTTCCCGCCGCTGCCGGAATTGCCGATGCGGCTGACATCGATCTGCTGGCCATCGGCGATCAACAGGAACGTCTGGTCTTTGCCGGTGTCTAGCGTCGCCTCGCCCGTGACGATGTAGGGATCATCCGGAGGGCCTATCTCGAAATGGTATTCCGGCACGCGGATGCTTTCGTTGGTGAGCTGGAACTGGCCGTTGATCCGCAGCGCGCCGGCTTTGGCTTCGCTTTCAGGCCGGTTTTCCGTGAGCGTGAAGCGGCCGCCATAGACAGGCCTGAAGTCGACGACCTTGAGATCGCCGTCGAGCTCGACGCCGAATGGCCGCTTATCCGGCGTCAGCCGCGCCCGGAGGCTCAGTGCTCCCTCTTCGTCGACTGCATTGCTGGCAAAGGAGAAGCTGCCCGCCTCCCCGTCGAGCGCCGCACGTCCCTCGATCTTCCAGGGTCCGGCCAACGAGCGCGCTGAAAGGGCTGCCGAAAGATCGGTGACGCGGCGCGTGCGCCCCGTCTGCTCATCCACGAACTCGATCTCTCCGTCGACGATCTCGACCTTCTCCAGGACGACCGTCTTGGCGGGTATTGCCGAGCGGGGCCCCCGCGCCCAGTCGAGCGTGCCGTCCGGCTGCAGCCGGAGTCTTGCCTTTGGCCGGTCGAGCCGCATGTCGAAGATCAGCGCCTCGCCGCTCAGGAAGGGCGCGAGCTCCGCACTCATCGAAAATTGCGCTACCTGGATCAGCGGCGGTCCGCCGTCCGTCGCTCCGACACGCACGTCGTTGAGCGTGACCGTCGGAAAGGGAATGAGCCGCGCGTCGACGCTGCCATGCACGACCACCGGCTTGCCCATGATGCGGCTCGCCTCGCGCTCGAAGTCGTTGCGGAAGCTGGTCCAGTCGATGAACAACGGTGCGATCAGCGCCGCAAACAGCGCAGCAACCAGCAGCCCGCCGATAGTAACCAGGATTCGCGCCAGCACCGTGTCACATTCCCATCAGTTCGTTCGCGCCTCTGCTTTGCGGGTAGGACCCATTCTGCCGGCGTCAGGCAAAAATCTTGCCTGGATTGAAGATGTCGTCCGGATCGAGAGAACGCTTGATCTGTCGCATCAGATCCAGCGCATCGCCGAGCTCGGCCGCGAGAAACGGCATCTTGCCCTGCCCGATCCCGTGTTCCCCCGTGCAGGTGCCGTCCATCGACAGCGCCCGCGCATTCAGCCGCTCGACGAAGGCCTCCGCCCGCGCCACATCGGCCGCATCCTTGTCGTCGAAAAGCAGCCCGACATGAAAATTGCCGTCGCCGGCGTGGCCGACGATCGGTGCGATCAATCCGTGCTGCGCGATGTCCTCGTGCGTTGCCGAGACACAATCGGCAAGCCGCGAGATCGGCACGCAGACATCGGTGGCGAGGATGGCCCGCCCGGGCATCAGGCTCTTCTGTGCCCAATAGGCGTTGTGCCGCGCCTTCCAGAGTTGCGCCCGCTCTTCCGGATTGGTCGTCCAGATGAAACCTGTAGACCCGAATTCCGACGCTATTTCGGCGAACTGGCGCGATTGCAGCTCGACGCTTTCCGCGCTGCCGTGAAACTCGACGAATAGCGTTGGCGTTTCCTCGTAGCTCAAGCCGGAATAGGCGTTACAAGCCTTCATCTGCAGTGCATCGAGCAACTCGATGCGTGCGACCGGAATGCCGGACTGGATCGTCAGGATCACGGCGTTGCACGCATCGGCAATCGTCGGAAACGGGCAGACGCCGCCGGAAATCACCTCCGGGATGCCCTGGAGGCGCAACGTGATCGAAGTGATGATGCCGAGCGTGCCTTCGGCACCGACGAAGAGCCGCGTCAGGTCGTAGCCGGCCGACGACTTGCGTGCCCGATGGGCGGTCTTGATCTCGCGCCCTCCGGCGACGACCGCCGTCACGGCGAGCACGTTTTCCTTCATCGTACCGTAGCGCACCGCATTGGTGCCGGACGCCCGCGTCGAGGTCATGCCGCCAATCGAGGCGTTCGCGCCAGGGTCGATCGGAAAGAAGAGCCCGGTGTCGCGCAGATAGGTGTTGAGCTCCTCCCGTGTCACGCCGGGCTCGACCGTGCAGTCCAGATCCTCCGCATTGACGGCGAGCACGCGGTTCATCCGCATCATGTCGACCGAAATGCCGCCATGAGGCGCGTTGACGTGGCCTTCGAGCGACGATCCCGCCCCGAAGGCGATGAGCGGCACCCGGTGTGTGCTGGCGAGTTCGACGATTTCGCGCACCTCGGCAGCATTTTCCGGGAAGACGACCGCGTCCGGCAGTTGCGCGGGAATGTAGGTTGTCGTGTTGGCGTGCTGGGCGCGGATCGCCGCGCCCGTCTGGAATCGATCTGCGAAGCGCGCCGCCAGAAGCGTCTTGACCGCGGCGATGCCGCTCTCGTTCCTGACGCCCGCCTTGATTGCATTCAACGCCACGAAAAACGCCCCTTCTCAATCTCGCCGCGAGCGTCTTCGTCAACACCCGGAAATCGTCGTAACGTTCTGAACGTCCGCATAATTTATCCCCAATTCGAACCCGAATTAAGGCTGTATCGCAAGCCGGAACGAGCGGCCGAAATCGGACATGGTGGCCGAGCCGGATCGATCCGTCGCCATCGGCAAGCCGCCTCCCCCCGCACGCGTCCAGCAGATGCAAGACAGGAGCACATCTCCCGACCGAGTGGGAAGCGCTTACAATTCAAGGCGCTACTGTGCAAATCGGAATCACTTTGTCCAGAAGTTCAAGTCGTCTGCGATCGCCGCGCCGCGTGAAATCACCGTCGGTGATACCGGCTTGTCACAAGTCGACGGAATCGCCCGGGCGTCACGAACGCCGGAATGCGCAGGAGAATGCAGCTTTTGTTTGCGGGCTTATGGAGTATGATGTCGAGAAACGGGAGAACGTCGCATGTTCGGGCTGCTTGCTTTGATCACGGCGTCAATTTTCTTCGGCGCTGCCATTTACATCAACGTGGCTGAACAGCCGGCGCGGCTTAGCTTGGACGGCGGCGCAGCGCTCCGCGAATGGGGGCCTGCCTACCGGCGCGGCTTTGAAATGCAGGCGCCTCTTGCCATCATTTCCTGCCTCCTCGGTGCGGCGGCCTGGTGGCAGACGGGCAATCCGCTCTGGGGCTTGGGGGCAGCGGTCATCATCTTGAACTGGCCCTATACGCTCTACATCATCATGCCCATCAACGAGCGGCTGGAGACGACACAGCCGGACCAGGCGAACGCGGAGACCCGCGAGTTGATTGCGCGCTGGGGCAAACTCCACGCCGGCCGCAGTGCTCTCGGCGCTGCCGCCACCGCGATCTACCTCATCGCTGCCGCCGATGGGGTTTGAGCACCGGCGCCGTCCCTGCACCCGATCAGACCTAGAGCGCGGCGGCCGCGTCCATTTCCTCGTGTAGCTTACGCTCCTCGTCAGCATGCGGCTTGGTGAAGCGCGCGATGACGAGATAGGCGACCGGCGTCAGGTAGAGTGTGACGATCACCGCAAGGCCGAGCCCGCCGACGAGCACCCAACCGAGCGCGATGCGCGCCTCTGCACCGGCGCCGCTCGCCAGCACCAGAGGCACGGCGCCGACGACGGTCGCGATCATCGTCATCATCACCGGCCGCAGACGGATATTGGCGGCATTCTCGATGGCGCTTCGCACATCCTGGCCGCGGTCGCGCAGCTGATTGGCGAATTCGACGATCAGGATGCCGTTCTTCGCCATGATGCCGACCAGCATGACGAGGCCGATCTGGCTATAGATGTTGAGCGTGTTGCCGGTCATGATCATCGCAAAGACGGCGCAGGCAAGGCCGAGCGGCACCGTCGACATGATGATGAGGCCGCTGATGAAGCTCTCGAACTGCGCCGCAAGCACCAGAAAGATGATGACGATGGCGAAGCCGAAGGTAACGAAGAGGCCGCTGGCATTCTCGTCAAGGGTCGCAGCTTCGGCAAGCGGCATCACCCGCGAACCGGGAGGCAGCAGCGGCTCGGCCATTTCCTCGACCATCGACAGCGCCTCGCCGAGCGCGAGATCGGACTTCAGGCCCGCCGAAAGCGAAACGGCGCGAAGCTGGGATTCGCGCGCGAGCTGCGGCGCGACGGCCTTCTCCTCGATCGAAGCGATCGTCGACATCGGAACGATGCGCCCATCGCCGGCCTTGACGAAGATGTTCTGCAGGTCCGTCGGGTCGTTGAGCGGCATAGTGGAGGAGAGCAGTTTGACCGGGTAGGCCTCGCCTTCCACGAAAATGTCGACAACGCTGCTGCCGTCGAGCATCGCCTGCATCGCCCATGAAAGGGCGCCGATGTCCACGCCGAGATCGGAGGCCCGCTCGCGATCGATCGTCACCGACAACTGCGCCTGGTTGGCCTCGTAGTTGAGCCGGACATTTTCGAAACGACCGGTGTCTTCTATCGCCCGCACGAGCTTCGCCGCCGCATCGCCGAGCTTCGTGTAATCATTGCCGACGAGCGCGACCTGAAGGCCGCTGCCGGCACCACGAATGCCGAGACTGTTCGACTGTATCGTGAAGGCGCGGACGGAGGGGATGGCATTCGTCACCTTGTTGATGTCGGCGACGATCTGCTGTTGCGTCCGGTCGCGCTGTTCCCAGGGCGCAAGCGTCAGCACCATGAAGCCGCTATTGGCCGAGCCGCCCTGGCCGGAGATCGAAAACAGGTTGCTGATCTCGCCGGATTTCACCAGCGGCTGCAGACCCTCCTCGATCCGACGCATCTGGGCCTGGGTATATTCGAGCGAGACGCCCTGCGGCGCGTTGATCCGGAGCATCACCTGCGACCGGTCCTCGCTCGGCGTCAGCTCGGACTTGAGCGTCAGAAAGCCTGCGGCCCCCGCCAGCGTGAAGAAGGCGGCAACGACGAAGACCACGAGCGGCGCGTTGAGGCAAGCGCGAAGCGTAACCCTGTAGAAAGCGGCGGCGCGTTGGCCGAAGCGCTGCATCACGCCCTGATGCGAATGCGCCTCGCTCGTCAGCATGCGCGAGGCGAGCATCGGGCAGAGCGTCAGCGATACGAAGGACGACAACAGGATCGAGAAGGCGAGCACAAAGCCGAACTCACGGAAAAGCCCTCCCGTCTGCCCCGGCAGGAAGGAAAGCGGCACGAAGACCGCCGCGAGCGTCGCCGTCGTGGCGAGCACGGCGAAGAAGACCTCGAGCGTGCCGTGGACGGCGGCGGCCCGGGGCCTGAGCCCCTCCGCCCGGCGGCGCACGATGTTTTCCAGGACCACGATCGCGTCATCGACGACGAGGCCGGTCGCGAGCACGATCGCAAGCAGCGTCAGAATGTTGATCGAGAAGCCGGCGAGATAGATCGCCGCCAAGGTTCCGATGAGCGCGATCGGCATGGAGATTGCCGGAATGAGCGTCGCGCGCCAGTCGAGCAGGAAGAGATAGATGACGAGCGTGACGATGAAGACGGCGACTGCGAGCGCGATCTCCACTTCGTGGATCGCTCCGTTGATGAAGACCGCATCGTCACTGGTGATCTTGAGCTCGGTTCCGGGCGGCAGGATATCCGAGGAGATCGTGTCGACGACCTTGCGCACGCCCTCGGAAATATCGACCGTGTTCGACTGGGCTTGGCGGATGATGCCGAGGCCTATGCCCTGGCGGCCGTTGGAGCGGAGCGCCGAGGTGCCGGTGTCCGGGCCGAGCGTCACGGTTGCGACGTCGCGAAGCCTGACATTGTTGCCGAGGATCAGATTTTCGAACTGCTCGGGTGTTTGCAGGTCCGCCGTCGCCCGCACGGAGATGTCCTGACTGGCACTCGTCAGCGAGCCCGCCGGCACGTCGTAGGCGGCATTGGAGAGCGCTTCGCGCAAATCGGCGACGGTGACGCCGCGCCCCGCGAGTTTCGCCTGGTTGACATCGATGCGGAAGATCTTCTCCTGATCGCCGTAGACGGTGACGTCGGCGACGCCCTCGACGGCCGCCAGCCGGTCGCTGATCTCGTCCTCGACGAGCAGCGTCATGTCTTCCATGCTCATCGTGTCGGAGGTAAGCGCGAGCCGCATGATCGGCTGGCTGTCGGAATCCGCCTTCACGATCCGCGGCTCGTCGGCATCGTCCGGCAACTGACCGGCAACGCGGCCAAGCGCGTCGCGGATGTCGTTCGCGGCCTGGCCGATATCGGTCGTGTCGGAGAATTCCAGTGTCACTCGACTGCGGCCGAAGGAGGAAGACGACGAAATTCCCTTGATGCCCTGGACGCGCGAGACGGCCCCCTCGATTACCGAGGTCACCTCACGGTCGATCGTTTCCGGCGAGGCGCCTTCGAATACAGTGGTCACCGAAACGACGGGCTGGTCGATCTGCGGCAGTTCGCGGATTTCGATGCCGTTCCAGGCGGCAAGCCCGGCAACGACGATCAGCGCGTTGACCACCAGGGCGAAGATCGGCCGGCGGATGAAGAGCGCCGTGAACCCGGTCTTTCCCCCCTGATTGCCGCTCGGGTGGTAGCCCCCCATGCCGATATTCATTGCGCTTCCCCCGCGACCTTCTGCTCGGGCTCGGAGCGCGTCTCGCCGGCAATGCGCACTGCGCCGCCATCGCGAAGGCGCTGCACGCCTTCGGTCACGACACGGTCACCCTCCGTGATTTCCGCGTCGACGAGAACCTTGTCGGGATTGCGCTGAATGATCTTGACCGGCACGCGTTCGCTCTTGTCGCCATTGACCCGCCAGATGTAGGACCCTTCGGCGCTCCACTGGATCGCGAGCGGATCGACGGTCGGATAGCGGTCGCCGTCGAAGGCCATGGTGACCGAAAAAGACATGCCGGCGCGGAGCATGTCGTCGGGATTCTGGAGCCGCGCCCGCACCCGGAGCGTACGGCTCGCCTGGTCGAGGCGGTTGTCTATCGCGTGGATGACGCCTTCGAGCCCCCGGCCCGGAAGCGCCATCGCGCTCGCCGTCACCGGTTGGCCGACGAAGATCTTGCCGGCGAAGCGTTCCGGCACCCAGAAGTCGACGAGGATTTCGGAACGGTCGTCAACGACGGCGATCGGCGTGGAGGTCGTGACGTAGTCGCCGACATTAACGGTGATGATGCCGACGACGCCCTTCGAGGGAGCGACGATATTGCGGCGCTTGAGGTCGAGCTCCGCCGTTCTCAGCGCCAATTCTGCCGCCTGCAGCGCGATTTCGGCGTCTCGCACTTCGACCGCCGTTACAGCGCGCGCGGTGCTGAGATTGCGGTAGCGGTCGACCTTTTCCTGGGCACTGTCGCGCGTGAGGCGAGCCTGCTCAGCCGCAATCACCTGGTCGTCGCTGTCGAGCCTGGCGATCACCTGTCCCTCCGCGATCCTGTCGCCGGACTTTACGAGGATTTCCGTGAGGTTGCCGGTTGCGGTCGGCGTCACCGTGACGGAATGGATCGCCTCGCCGTTGCCGATGGCGTTGAGCCTGTTGTTGACGACCGCAGTCGCTGCAGGCCTGACGACCACGAGCGGCGCATCCGCGAAGCCGCGCCCGCCCTGCCCGCCTCCGCCGTTGCGCGACCCGCCGCCCTTTCCCTCGCCGCCCTGCGGCTGCGACAGGGCATCGATCAGGGGATGAGAAACACCGATCGCTGCCAGTGTCTCGCCCGCCCCCGGCGCAAAACGCAACCATGCGACGCCCCCCACCGCGAGAACGACGACGCTGACCGCGAGTTGCTTCCATATGCGCATTCATGTCTCCAAAAGAAAACGCGCCCGAACGCGGCGCGCACCGACGGAACGTTCCGATTTGCTCCTGAGTATCTTTATTTGCGGGCCTTCGGGCAATGTCGGAGTGCCATCATTACGCAATTGTAATAAAAGCGAATTTGTTGGCGGCACGATGGCCGGCGCGGCCGCCACGAAACCAAGGGACTTTGGTGGATAGTAGCATATTTACAGCCTTCGCGGCTCGGCTATTCTGCTTCTCGCCAGTGGCAGTCTCGATCGGCTTCCGACTTTCGCCATGGGGAGAAAAGCAATGTGCGATGCATGCGTCATCGAGCAGGTAAAGCAGCGGATGTTGTCACGGCGCGGCTTTTTCCGTGCGGCCGCGGCCGGTACGGCGGGCATTGCCGCAGCCGGCATGGGACTCGCTCCGCCGGCACTGGCCGCCGGTCATAGCAGCGTCACCGATCTCACCCATGAACTCCACGAAGAGTTTCCGACCTATTTCGGTCAGCAGCAATTCTTCCGCGAGCAGAAGTTCAAGTATTCGGAACACAAGCTCAACCTTTTCGAGCTCCGCGTGAACGAGCATACCGGCACCCATGTAGACGCGCCGCTGCATTTCTCCGCCGACGGCCTTTCTGTCGCGGAAATCCCGGTCGAAAAGCTCGTGGTGCCGCTCTGCGTCATAGACATCCGCGAGAAGGCCTCATCCAATGCGGATGCGCAGGTGACACCGGACGACATCAAGGCGTGGATCGCGGCCAACGACGATATCCCGGAAAACGCCTGCGTCGCCATGCTCTCCGGCTGGGCCGCCCATCTCGGCACCGACAAGTTCCGCAACGCCGATGCGGCGGGCAAGCTGCACTTCCCCGGCTTCCACGTGGAGGCCGCGAAGTTCCTGCTCGAGGAGACCAAGGCGGCCGGCATCGCCGTCGATACGCTCTCGCTCGACCACGGCATTTCATCCGACTTCGCCACCCATAACGCCTGGCTGCCGGAGGGTCGCTGGGGGCTTGAGGCCACCGCCAATCTCGACAACCTGCCGCCCAAGGGTGCAACACTCGTTCTCGGCGCGCCGAAGCATCGCGGCGGCACCGGTGGTCCCGCCCGCGTCTTCGCGCTGGTTTGAGTAACATCCGAGGAGAAGCATGAGCACAGTCGCACCGCCGCCCGATCCCGAGGCCGATCCGCGCATCAAGGCGGTCTTCGACGATATCCGCGCCACGCGGAAATCGGACTTCATCAACAATATGTGGCTCTGGCTCGCGTTCGATCCGGACCTGTTGGAGCGCACCTGGGCGGAGGTCAAGGCGGTGATGGCGACGCCGTCGGCGCTCGAGCCGGTGGTCAAGGAAATGCTCTATATTGCCGTGTCCGTGACCAACGGCTGCGGCTATTGCATCCATTCGCACACGGCATCCGCCAAAGCCAAGGGCATGACGGAGGCGGAGCATGCGGATCTCTTGCGCGTCATCTCGCTTGCCGCCAAGACGAACCAGCTGGCGACCGCGTTGCAGGTGCCGGTCGATGCGGCGTTCGACGCCACGGGCGATAACGGCTCAAAATACCGGAGCTGAAAACGCCAGTCTTTCCACAGGCTTGTCCGGCCAGGTAAAGACTCCGGAATAAAAGAAGAACATCCTTTCTGGCCTTTCGGTCCCGAATCACTACATTGGGCCGCATGAGCAACGGTTTCGACGACATTCCCTTCTTCGACGAGGAGCCGGCGCCGCGCAAACCTGCGCCCGCCGCCGGCGGCATCGCGGCGCGCGCAATGGCCGCCCGAGACAAGGCCAAGCATCCCGACTATATCGCCGGTCTCAATCCGGAGCAGCGCGAAGCCGTCGAAACGCTCGAAGGCCCCGTGCTGGTGCTGGCCGGCGCCGGCACTGGCAAGACGCGCGTGCTGACGACGCGCATCGCCCATATCCTTTCGACCCGCCGCGCCTATCCCTCGCAGATCCTCGCGGTGACTTTCACCAACAAGGCCGCGCGCGAAATGAAGGAGCGCATCGGCGTGCTCGTCGGCCATGCGGTCGAAGGCATGCCCTGGCTCGGCACCTTCCATTCGATCGGCGTCAAGCTCCTGCGCCGCCACGCCGAGCTCGTGGGCTTGAGGTCCGACTTCACCATTCTCGACACCGACGACGTCGTGCGCCTCATCAAGCAGCTCATCCAGGCCGAAGGGCTCGACGACAAGCGCTGGCCGGCCAAGCAGTTCGCCGGCATGATCGACACCTGGAAGAATAAGGGGCTCGATCCGTCACAGATCCCGGAGGGCGACGCCCGCGCCTTCGCCAACGGCAAGGGCCGCGAGCTCTATGCCGCCTACCAGAACCGGCTCATCACACTGAATGCCTGCGACTTTGGCGATCTGCTGCTACATCCGATCCGCATGTTCCGCGCCAATCCGGACGTGCTGAAGGACTATCACGACAAGTTCCGCTACATCCTCGTCGACGAGTACCAGGACACCAACACGGCGCAATACATGTGGCTGCGGTTGCTTGCGCAGCGGCCTCGCTCGTCCGAGCGATCTGGCGCAGGAAATCCGGGCGAAGCCCGAGCCGCCGAAGGCCGGCCGGACGCCGTTTCGTCTGCCCCCGCGGAGCGTAGCCGCGCAAGCGGCGACAGCGTGAGCGCGAAGAAACCCACACAACAAATCAATATTTGTTGTGTGGGCGACGACGACCAGTCGATCTACGGCTGGCGCGGCGCCGAGGTCGACAACATCCTTCGCTTCGAGAAGGATTTCCCCGGCGCCAAGGTCATCAAGCTCGAGCGCAACTACCGCTCGACCGAGCATATCCTAGGCGCCGCCGCGCACCTGATCGCCCACAACGAAGGCCGGCTCGGCAAGACGCTCTTCACCGAGCGCACCCATCCGGACGACGAGAAGGTCCATGTGCATGCGGCCTGGGATTCGGAAGAGGAAGCCCGCGCCGTCGGCGAGGAGATCGAGCAGCTCCAGCGTCGCAAGCACAATCTGAACGACATTGCCATTCTGGTGCGCGCCTCGTTCCAGATGCGCGAGTTCGAAGACCGCTTCGTGACCCTCGGTCTCAATTACCGCGTCATCGGCGGCCCGCGCTTCTACGAGCGGCTCGAGATCCGCGACGCCATGGCCTATTTCCGCCTCGTCTGCCAGCCTGCCGACGACCTCGCCTTCGAACGCATCGTCAACACGCCGAAACGAGGCCTGGGCGACACCACCGTGCGCACCCTCCATGACTATGCCCGCGCCCGCGACATTCCGATGCTCGCCGCCGCAACCGAAATCATCGAAACCGACGAGTTGAAACCGAAGGCGCGCAAGGCGCTGTTCGACGTCGTCACCGATTTCCGCCGCTGGCAGACATTGCTCGAGACGACGCCGCACACGGAGCTTGCCGAGCAGATCCTCGACGAGAGCGGTTACACGGCCATGTGGCAGGCCGACAAGTCGGCCGAGGCCCCGGGCCGTCTCGAAAACCTGAAGGAGCTGATCCGCTCGATGGAAGCCTTCGAGTCGATGCGCGGCTTCCTCGAGCATGTCGCGCTCGTCATGGATGCCGAGCAGAACGAGGACATGGACGCCGTCTCCATCATGACGCTGCACTCGGCCAAGGGCCTCGAATTCGACACCGTGTTCCTGCCGGGCTGGGAGGAAGGGCTTTTCCCGCACCAGCGCGCCCTCGACGAAGGCGGCCGCGCCGGACTCGAGGAGGAGCGCCGCCTCGCCTATGTCGGCATCACCCGTGCAAAACGCCGCTGCCACATCTGGTTCGTTTCGAACCGCCGCATCCACGGCCTCTGGCAATCGACCATGCCATCGCGCTTCCTCGACGAACTGCCGATCGATCATGTCGAAGTCGCGGAACAGGACGTTTCCTACGGCGGCTACAACCGCGGCGGCTACGGCCAGTCGCGCTTCGACAAGGCCGACCCGTTCGAAAATACCTACCAGACGCCCGGCTGGAAGCGCGCCCAGCAGCATCGCTCCGACGCCACCCGCGACAACTGGGGCACCCGCTCCGGCCATGCCGTCGAGCGCATCGGCTACGGCGAATCAGGCCCGCGCACGCGCACGATAGAAGGCGAACTCGTCGCCAAGTCGACGACCACCGAGCCCTCCCGCTTCAATGTCGGCGACCGCGTCTTCCACCTGAAATTCGGCAACGGCAACATCGCCGCGATCGAAGGCAACAAGCTGACGATCGACTTCGACCGCGCCGGACAGAAGCGCGTGCTGGATGGGTTCGTGGAGAGGGTGTGATCGGGGCGTGGAGTTCCGGCCCGCAGGCGCTGTCGCTCCCAGGCCTCAAATTACCATGCGGTACATTACGAAACCCGACTTCTCGGCCACCTTGTCATAGAGCCGCATCGCCTTGAGGTTCGACTCGTGGGTGAGCCAGTAGACGCGTGAGGTGCCGGCGCGTCTTGCCGCCTCGAAGACACCGTTGATCAGCGCCTCGCCAACGCCTCGTCCTCGCGCTGCCTCGTTGATGAAGAGATCCTGGAGGTAGCAGTTCGGTTGGATGGAAGTGGTGGTGCGGTGGAAAATATAATGCGTGAGCCCGATCAGCCGCCCCTTGCTGTCGGCGACCAGCGCATGCATCGGCTCATAGGCATCGAAGAAGCGCGACCAGGTCATGCGTGTGATATCCGGAGCGAGCGCGCTTTCGCCCGAGCGTCCGTAAAATGCATTGTAGCCCTCCCAAAGGAGAAGCCACTGGTCGTAATCGCTCCGTACGGCCGGGCGGATGGAGAGGTTGTGTTCGCTCATCTGCAGCCTCACCGAAAGCGCGTTTGCGGGGCGACAGCATAGCCTCTCGGTTTGGCGCGGTCTACGCGCTACAGCGCCGCGCGTCTTATCAGACGCGCAAAGGTCGCTGTAGCACTTTGAATTGCTGCATGTCTTTGTCCTTAAATCGAGGTCGACTTAGGAGACATGCAGTAGCGCGCATCGGCATCGCATCGCCTCACGCCGCTCTGGCGCGCTTCAGAAGCGCGATCACTTCGGCATCCGTCGTCTGCTCGAAATCGTCGTAATAGATGCTGACGGCGTGGAACGGCTCGGGCGTTGCGAGGCAGACGATCCGGTCCACCTTGGAGCGCAGGCTTGCGATCGCGCTCGGCGGCGCAACCGGTACCGCGAGCATCAGCGCGGCGACGCCCGCCTGCCGCAACGCCTGCACCGCCGCTTTGGCCGTGCCGCCGGTGGCAATGCCGTCATCGACGATGATGATATTGCGCCCCTTCGGCGAAATGCGCGGACGGTCGCCAAGATAGAGGGCGCGGCGGCGCCGAAGCTCGGCCCGTTGGCGTTCCGTCTCCTCCGCCACATAAGCCTCGGAGGGCCGCACCATACGCATCGCCTCGGCGTTGAGTACGAGTTCGGGCTCGTCGCCATCGACGAGCGCGCCGAGCCCGAACTCGGCATGGCCGGGTGCGCCGATCTTGCGGACGATCAGGAGTTCGAGCGGCGCGCCAAGGATCGCCGCCACTTCGAAAGCGACCGGCACGCCGCCGCGCGGCAGCGCCATCACCACGGGATCGGCAAACTCCTCCTTCTGAATGGCGTTCGCGAGCTTTCGGCCAGCATCGGCTCTGTCGGCGAAAATTAAGCTCTCATAGAACATGGCATTCGCTCCGGACCACAGCCGTCGGATTCGGCCGATCAAGGTCATAAGGGTGATCACCTCCTGATCGGGACGAAGGCCGCGGCACGCTTCGGTTCGCGCTCGACCCGCGCGTAAACTGCAACCCAGTGGACAACTGGTTTGATGCGAGACAATCGCTAAAATTGCAGCGAAGTTTGCCGGCTTTCGTTAAGGCGCCATGGGTACCAATTGGCCTCGCATATTGGCTTAAACACAAGCCGCATTTTATTTTATCACGACAGGCCGCATCGAAATGAGCTTTCTTCCCGCCATCTCGGTTACAGCACTCTTGGCGATACAGCCGCTCCTGTTGTCTCTGCGCCGCTCGGCCGTTGCCGGCGTGCGGGACTTCTCGAAAGCCTGCGCGCTTTGCGCAGTCGCGGTCGGTGTCATGGCCGTCGCGACGACTTTGCACATGCCGCTCGCCGCCCTGCTCGGCTATGCGATACTGACGCTCGCCTTCTTCTTCATCCTTCGAGGCTTTCGCCGGTTTCTCGCCTTGCGCATTCCGGCCTGGGTTTGTCCCCTGCTGGCGGCCTTTGCCGGCACAACCGGATTCATCATCACGCTTGGTGGTGACGAGAGTCTCGCCGCCCGTGTGATCGTCCTGACCGGTCTAATCGCCGCTCCACTACTCTCTGCAGGCCTGATGGTGGTCGATCGCTCGCAGGAACGAAACCCGGTGATCCAGGCCGCCATCATAGGCTCCGTCCTCGTTGGCTGCGCCGCTCTCGCTCATGTTCTCGGCGCCGCACCGGGGCGTTCGCCAGAGCTCTGGGGTGCGCCCGCAGACACCGTCTTCGAGTTCGCGGTCGCCGCCATGAAAGCGCTCTTCCTGCCGTTTCTCTTTCTCGCCGTCATCCTCGCGGTGCAAAACCGGATGATGGCCGGGCTCAGGGCGGCGATCGCCCGCGACGGGCTGACGGGCGCGCTTTCGCGCGGCGCGCTGATCGAAGCCGGGGAACAGATGATCGCCGACTGCCACGCCCGTCGTCGGGCGCTCGCGTTCCTTCTGCTCGATCTCGACTATTTCAAGCAGATCAACGACCGCCACGGTCATGCCTGCGGCGACATGGCGCTTGCCCATTTCGCGGATGTCGTCTTGAGTTTCCTCGGCGGACGTGGCGTGTTCGGGCGGATCGGCGGCGAGGAGTTCGGCATCGTCCTGCCGCACCACACGGAGGAGCAGGCGACGGCGCTCGCCGAGGAAATCTGCCGCATCGTGCGTGAAACGCCAGCCGGACGCGGCCACCGGCGCATTGGGCTGACGGTCAGCATCGGTATCGCGGCCGCGGCGCCGGGCGACACGATCACGGAGGTGATGATCCGAGCCGATCTGGCCCTCTACGAATCCAAAGCCGACGGCCGCGACCGGTGCTCGGTCGCGAAACGCCGGGAGATCGACGCCAGTACCCGCGCCCTGGCGGCCGCCGCCGCACAGTTGCGGGAAGCCGATGCCTTTCGCCAGGAATACGCCCGCCAGATAGCGTGAATTCCGGAGCTGGATGGGAAGAACGAACCTCTTCGCCCCTGTTCGACCGGTGAGCGGGATGCCTCCGCTTTCGCGCGAGCGCCTTGCATTGCCGTAGCGGCCGCCTATCTGAACGGAGCAGTTCTTTGGAGGACATTCATGTTGCGCCGCTTCCGCACCTTGCTTTTCGCCGGCCTCGCCATCTCGGCCGCCGCTACCCTCGCCGCTCGCGCCGAAACGGTCGGCCAGGTCGGTGTCGACTGGCTCGGCAACGACATCAAGATCGATGCCGTACGCGATCCCAAGGTCAGCGGTGTGACCTGTCACGTCACCTATTTCGACCGGAGCGTCATCGATCGCCTCAAAAACGGCAACTGGTTTGAGGACCCGTCGAACAATTCGATCGCTTGCCGTCAAACGGGACCGATCGCTATCGGCGATATTGACCTGTCGAGGGAAGGCGAGGAAGTGTTCCGCTCCGGCTTGTCGCTGATCTGGAAGGACCTGCTGGTGACCCGCATCTACGACAAGGCAAACGACACGCTGATCTACCTCGCCCACTCCCGTCAACTGACGGATGGATCAGCCAAGATGTCCATCACGACGGTGCCGCTCTTCGGTCAGCAGGTGACCTGGGAGAAAGGCAGGCCGCAATAGTCCCCCGGCTTCAGGGAGCTGGAGCGGAATGGCCTTGCCGCTATCCGCTCCGGCTGAAGGTACCTTTCCGATCTTATCGTGCCGGTGGGATGATACCGCGATAGTAGTCGCCCTCACCAGTTTCATATCTTTCCTGGTAGGTGCCGCTCGGATTAATGGCGCGACGGCCGTCGATACTGCCGGTTGCCGTCGGATCGACAAACGATGGGTTGGGATTCTGTGGCCGCATGCGCACTTGATTCTGGGTTCCGGGAGGATTGTGCGGGTCGAGGCCCTGATAATAGGTGTCCGCAAAGGCCGGTACAGCAACTCCAGCAACCGCGGATGAGAGGACGAATGCGGCGAATGACGTTTTCAGAGAAACTCTCATGGCATTAGCTCCTATCTCCGTTCGGCATCCTGTCCTCGTGACGGATGCCGTGGTGACAGCATACGGCCTCCTACGAATGCTGCTGTTACCAGGATAACACCTTTCAGAGCGGTGGCTCGCGACCAACAATCACTTGTTTCGTCACGTTTGCTCATGCAACCGTGATGCAGATTACGCAACTGTAACTTGACTAGGCACCCCCGGGCCGTGTCTTAGCCGCCGTGAAAGCGGGGTGGTGCAACCCACCGGACGCGGGCCATGCTCGACACTGATCACGAAGCCTGTGGCCAATTTCACCCCGAAAGCGTCGCCCGCATACTACAGCACGCCGCGCGTCTTATCAGACGCGCAACAGTCGCTGTAGCGCTTTGAAACGCTGCATGTTTTCAAAGCATGCGGTAAGCCCGGGCAGCAGACCGCTTAGGGCCTCGGCGCCGGGGGAGTGATACCCTGATAGAAGTCGCCTTGGCCGCCACCCTGGTATTCATTCATGTAGTGCTCGCGTACCCGGCCCGGTGCCACGCTGATGCTGCCGGTGGGCACGGGATCGACGTAGACGCGGCGCATGGGCACGGGGTCAACATAAACGCTGCCAGTGGCCATCGGATCAACGTAGATGCTGCCGGTCGGCGCCGGATCGACGTAGTACGGGCCCTCGGCCATCGGTACCAATACCGGTCCTGTGTTTTGGGTCCCCGGTGGATGATGCGGATCGGCGCCCTCATAAAAGTTCGTGGCCGAGGCCGGCACGGCAGCTCCGGCTAGCGCGGATGAGAGGACGAATGCAGCGAAAGATGTTCTGAGCGAAACTGTCATGTCGTTGCTCCTGTCTGTTTCGGCATCCAGCCTCCAGGCGGATGCCGTGATCATCAGCATAGGGCTCTCCTCACCAATGCTGCTGTTTTGATAACTCGTTTCCCGTGCAGGGGTTCCTGGCACGCGGCTACCGGGTTTTCACGTTTTTGCGTTCGCGCTATGCAAAAGGCCCGCTTCCGCGGGCCTTGCACTCAGCTGCGCGAATTCTCTTGTTTCAGAGGCCCTTAGGCGGCCTGCGCCAATTCCTCGGCGATGACCGTGTCGAGGTTGAGGAAGCAGACCATCGATTTTTCGAGCGCCACGATGCCGCGGCAGAAGGCGCGCTGCGCTTCCGGAATGATCTCCGGCGCGGGTTGCAGGTCTTCGCTGCGGATCGTCATCATGTCGGAGACCTGCTCGACCAAGAGGCCGACGAGCTTGCCGTTGATGTCGGTGACGATGATGGCCGAGCGTTCCGAAGGCTCGGTCATCTTCATGCCGAGGCGGCAGGCCATGTCGATGACCGGGATCACCGCGCCGCGCAGGTTGATGAGACCGAGCACGTAAGGCGGGGTGTGCGGCATCGGCGTCACGGGCGCCCAGCCGCGGATTTCGCGGATCGCCATGATGTCGATGCAAAACTCCTGGTCCCCGAGGTGGAAGGACACGATTTCGAGATAGGCGCCTGACTGCTTGATTGCGTTGCTCATGATCAGAACTCTTCCCAATTTTCGCCGGATGCCGTCGCTGACGGCATTGAGCCGGGCTTGTTGCCGAATGCGCCCGCCAGCTTCCCCATCAGGGCCTTGGCGGGAGATGGAGTTGGCCGAGTAGAGGCCTGCGCGGCCGCGGGCTTGCGAAGCGACACGGTTTTTGCATTGCCGATCGCTCCCGCGCCCGGAGCGCTTGTCTTAACCGAGCCCGCCTTGACAGCAGATTGCAGCGGAGCGGGAGCTGCGGCGCGGATGGCGGTCTCGCGCGCCTGCCCATGGTGGAACTGGCCGACGAGCTCGCTGAGTCGTTCGGCATCCTGCGCAAGTGTGTGGCTCGCAGCATTCGTCTGCTCGACCATGGCCGCATTCTGCTGCGTCATCTGATCGAGCTGGGCGACGGCGGCATTGATCTCGTGAAGCCCGGTCGATTGCTCGCGCGCAGCCATTACGATCGAGCTCATATGTTCGTTGATGCGCGCGACATTGGCGCCGATGCGCCCAAGCGCGCCGCCGGTCTCCTGAACCAGCTTGACGCCGGTCTCGACCTCGTTGCCCGAGCGCATGACCAGCGCCTTGATGTCCTTGGCGGCGCCCGCTGCGCGCTGCGCCAGTTCCCTCACCTCCTGCGCGACCACCGCGAAGCCTTTGCCGGCCTCCCCTGCGCGCGCAGCCTCGACCCCGGCATTGAGCGCCAGGAGGTTGGTCTGGAAGGCGATCTCGTCGATGACATTGATGATCTTGCCGATCTCGCTGGAGGCGCCCTCGATCCGCGCCATGGCGGCGATCGCCTCGCCCACGATACGTCCGGACTCCTCGGCGTTTATACGCGTCTCGTCGACCATGCGGCTCGCCTCTTCGGCACGCTCCGTCGCGGTCTTCACAGTCGCGGTGATTTCCTCGAGCGCAGCCGACGTCTGTTCCAATGACGCCGCCTGTCTTTCCGTCCGCCGCGCCAGATCATCGGCGGCGCTGCGCATCTGGCGCCCGTTCGAGTCGATCGAGGCCGTGTTCTCCTTGACACTCGAAAGAACGTGGCTCAGCCGCTCCACCGTATCGTTGAAATCGCGGCGCAGCGAATCGAGGCCACCTTCGAACGGCTCGCGGATGGCAACCGCCAGATTGCCCTCGGCAAGCTGGTTGAGCGCCCGGCCCAAAGCCTCGACCGCAATCTTGATGCGGGCGACAGCCTGTTCGCGTTCGGCTTCCTGACGGTCGCGTTCCTGTTCCATCTCGTCGCGGCTTGCGGCGGCACTCTGTTCGAGAGCACGCTTTTCGACCGCCGCCGTGCGGAACAGGTCCACCGAGCGAGCCATCTCCCCGATCTCGTCGCCGCGTCCAAGCGCCGGCACGAGAGTCGAGAGGTCTCCCGAAAGGATGCGCTGCATACTGTCACGCAAACCGAGAATGCCGCGGCGAAGGACGTTCCCGTGGAACCAGATCAATGCGAGCATCCCGCCCATGGCGAAAAGGCCGGCTCCCGCCTGCATCAGCAGAGCGTGTTTCGACTCCGCCCGCGCCTCATCCGTGCGCTCCAAAGCCAGATCGGCGGCTGCTTCCGTGAGTTCCGTCAGCACCGCATTCATACGCTCGCCGCCACCGTCGATCGCATCGTCGATGCGGGCGAAATCGTCGGCCGGCGCGCCGGCTTCCACCAGCGCCTTCAAGTCTATCTCGATCGCCTTGCGCAGTTCGGCGAAATCGGCCTTGAAGTTCGGCAGAACGCTCGACTTTCCGAGCAGACGCGCCAGATCTTCAAGAGCGGGTGTCTTCGCGTCAAGCAGTTCCAGTGATGCTTTTATCTGTGCGGCGCGGTCCGGCTGGATCTTCCGTTCTTCGCGATCAATGATCGTGTCCATCGCGATCAGAACCAGTTCCATGCCGGCAAAGCGCATCTCCTCGGCCGTTCTCATGCCGCGCTCCGCCACGATCGCCTTCTCAAGCGCTGCTTCAGAACGGTTGTTCTGATACCAGCCGAGGCCAAGCACCGAGCCAAAACCGAGAAAAGCGGCGCCCGCAAGCGTCGCCAGTCGCTGGCTGACCGAAAGGTTGCTCTTGGCGGATGGAGACTTGTTCATCTGATTGGCAGTCCATGGCAATGGACCCGCCGGCGGCAGGCGGGGTCCTCCGTTACGATCGATGCGGAAGGCCGGGCTCGATCAAACCGGATGACCTCATGTCATATCGAAGTGGTGCACTTCTCCGCGTTGGTCGACACTGGCAAAGAGACCTTAAACAATCGCTAAAACACGAGCGGGAACTGCGGGACGATCGCGCAATTCGTTATCTTACCTGCCCTTTCCCTCTCGATTCCTGGTGCTATGATTGAGCCATGCGCTCGGACACGAAAAAATCGCTCTCGCCGCTAATCCTTGCCCTGGTTACGGGCGCCCTCGCGCTCGTCTTCCTCCTCACCTTCCAGGGATGGATCGCGCACGGCGCCGACATCTTCCTGTCGCTCGCTCAAACCGGGCTGTCCTGGTGCTTCTAGCGCGGGATGAGGAAAAGTGTGCGCGGTTTTCCGCCGGCATCCCGCGCTAACTTACGTTCATGATTTTAGGTCGATCCAACCTAAAATCATCGTGATCTAAGGTGTATCTCAACGATCCGTCCGGTGCCTGCGGCAATTGTCGCTTTGCGCCCGCGGTTGTGAAGCGGTATCAAGGCTCTGCATTCAACAGACGGTAGCAACGATGAAATCCATTCGCATCGCCCTTTGGGTAGCCATCCTCATCACGGTGGCCGTTCTGGGCTGGCTTACTTTCGACATGACACAGCCGAAGCAGCAGGCATCGTCCGGGCCCTTCGGCGTTCCCTTCACACTGGTCGCCCAGAACGGGCAACCGATCACCGAGAGGGCTTTCACTGGCAAGCCGACCGCCCTCTTCTTCGGCTTCACCCATTGTCCGGAAGTTTGCCCGACCACGCTCTTCGAGCTGAACGGCTGGCTCGAAAAGGTCGATCCCGACGGCAACAAACTGCAGGCCTATTTCATCACCGTCGACCCTGAACGCGATACGCCTGAAGTGCTCGGGCAATACGTCTCGAATGTTTCAAAGCGCATCACCGGCATTTCCGGACCCCCGGACAAGGTGCGGGAAATGGTCAAGGGCTACCGCGTCTATTACAAGAAGGTTCCGGTCGACGAGGCGAAACCGGACGGCGATTACACGATGGATCATACGGCCTCGGTCTTCCTGCTTGACGCCGACGGTCAGTTCAGCGGAACGATCGCCTATGGCGAAAATCCGGAAACGGCGATCAAGAAGCTGGAAAACCTCGCAAAGCGCTGAGCGACCTGCGCTTTCATCTCTCACCTGCGCCGGCAAATGCCGGCGCTTTGCGTTTGCCCTCCAATCATGCTAGCGGCGGACCCGCCGCAGCGCCTTGAATGCCGATAGCCAAAGGAAAGAACCTTGAGCGAGATACGCCTTTTCGTCACCACCACGGAAAAGCAAGCGGAAGCCGTGCTCGATGCCATGAGCATGATCTTCGGAGACGAGGATTACGCCATTGCGACCATGGAGATCGACGAGAAGCGCGATCTCTGGGAAGCGTCGATCTACATGATGGCAGACGAGGAGAAAGACGTGCAGGCGCGCCTTGAGCCGGCGCTTGCGGCCGAATTCTCGCATCTCGCCATCAAACGGGAAGTCCTGCCGGATGTCGACTGGATCGCCAAATCGCTGGAGGGGCTCGCGCCGGTGCGCGCCGGCGGGTTTGTCATCCACGGCTCGCACGATCGCGACAAGGTGAAGGCGGGTGAGATCGCCATCGAAATCGACGCCGGCCAGGCTTTCGGCACGGGCCACCACGGAACGACCGCCGGCTGTCTCGAAATGCTGGCGGCGGTCGCTCGCACGCGGCCCTTCTGCAACGTCCTCGACCTCGGCACCGGAAGCGGCGTGCTGGCGATCGCTGCCCGCAAGCTCCTGCACGTGCCGGTGCTCGCAACCGACATCGACCCGGTCGCAACCCGCGTCGCGACAGAGAACGCCCGTCGCAACGGCGTGGTCACGGGCCTGACCTTCGCGACCGCCCCCGGCTTCCACTCCACGGCCTTCCGCTTAAACGGACCCTTTGACCTCATCATCGCCAATATCCTGGCGCGGCCGCTGATGAAGATGGCGCCGCAGCTCGTCGCCAATCTGGCACCCGGCGGGTCGGTCATCCTCTCCGGCATCCTCGCCGAACAGCGCTGGAAAGTGCTTGCCGCCTACAACGGCCAAAACCTCAAGCATGCGCGCACCATCTGGCGCAATGGCTGGGTGACCATTCATCTGATCAGATAGAAGCCCTTTGCGCGGGATGAGGAAGAGTGTGCGCAGTTTTCCGCCCGCATCCGGGATTTTCCCGTCGCGAAACGAAAAGGCCGCCCAGTCCATCATGACGGGCGGCCTTCTCGAAACAAAGGCGATGCCGAAGCATCGCCTGCTGGCCGGCTTGAGACCGGCCATGCCCGCGAGCCTGAGGAGGAGGAGCGCTCGAGCGGGCTCTACAATTCCGAAGCTGGCCACCCTTGAGGGAGGAGGAGAACGGATGACCAACCATTCTCGGAACCGCAGTTCTTTGAACCGGACGTTCGTCCGTGTTCGTTGGCTGCGCTTATAAACCATCATTTTGATAGAGAAAGCTGTATTTCAGCATGGGAGCCATGCGCCTGGCGCATAAGTATGATAAATGCGCGAACGCGCTTCCGGTTCGACTGATGCGTTCGACCGCACCAGCAGCTGTTTACGGCAGGATGTCGCCTCTTTCCCCCGAAGCGGCCTTTCCGCTAACATGCGATCGATCTCGCCCTGCGGTTCTCCGCCAATTTACCGGAACTTTCCATGTTTCAGTCCTTCGAAGTCACGTCCACGCCCCAATTCGGCAAGGAGCGCACCGCCGCCCTCCGTTCCGCTTTCGCGGCCCTCGGCATCAACGGTTTCCTCGTCCCGCGCGCCGACGAGTTTCAGGGCGAGTATGTGCCTGCTTGCTCCGAGCGGCTCTCGTGGCTGACGGGCTTCACCGGGTCCGCCGGCGTCGCGCTCATCACCCAACGTGAAGCGATCGTCTTCGTCGATGGCCGTTACGTCACTCAACTCAAGGAGCAGGTGGACGGCAGCGTCTTCACCGGTGGCGATCTCATCGGAGAGCCGCCGCATGTCTGGCTGGAGGGGCACGCTCCCAAGGGCTTCCGTCTCGGCATCGATCCCTGGCTGCACACCGCGGCGGAGGTGCGCCGGCTTGAAAAGGCACTCGCCGCCATAGGCGGTTCGCTCGTTTTTCTCAATCACAATCCGCTCGACCGGCTCTGGACCGACCGGCCGGCAGCCCCCCTTGGCCGTGTGACGATCCAGCCGATCGAGCATGCGGGACAATTGGCCAAGGACAAGATCGCGACGATTGCGGCAGGCGTCGACAAGGCAAAGGCCGCGGCCGTCGTGCTCACCGATCCCTCCTCCGTCGCCTGGACCTTCAACATTCGCGGCAGCGACGTGCCGCACACGCCGCACCCGCTCGCGCGCGCCATCATCCACGCGAACGGTCGAGCCGAGATTTTCCTCGACAAGCGCAAGACCGGCATCGAGGAGGAGGCCTATCTGACGCAACTCGCCGACATCGCAGCTCCGGCGAGTTTCGACGACCGGCTTTCCGCCCTCGCCTCCACCGGCGCGGCGATCCTGATCGATCCGGATCTGGCACCCTTCGCGATCGGCGAGCTGATCCGCCCGAGAGGCGGCTCGGTGATCGAGGCCGTCGATCCGGCGCGTCTCCCCCGCGCCCGCAAGAATCCAGCCGAGATCGCCGGTTCCGTCCGGGCGCATCTGCAGGACGGCGCGGCAATGGTCGAGTTCCTCGCCTGGCTTGACGGGACGCAGCCCGGCAGCGTGACGGAAATGGGCGCGGCCAAGCGGCTGGAGGCGGCGCGTGCCTCTGTCGGCGAGCGCATGCAGAACCCCCTGAAGGATATCTCCTTCGACACGATCGCCGGCGCCGGCTCGCATGCGGCGATCATGCATTACCGCGTTACGACCGATACCGACCGGCCGATTGAAGCAGGAACCATGTTCCTGATCGATTCCGGCGCGCAATACATCAACGGTACGACCGACATAACCCGCACCGTGGCGATCGGCGCAGTGCCGGAGGAGCAGAAGCGCTTCTTCACCCTGGTGCTGAAAGGTATGATCGCCATCAGCACGGCGCGCTTCCCCAAGGGCTCTCGCGGCGTCGACCTCGATCCCCTAGCCCGCATCGCGCTCTGGAAGGCGGGCGCCGACTATGCGCACGGCACCGGCCACGGTGTCGGCTCCTATCTCTCGGTACATGAAGGACCGCAGCGGATCGCCCGTCTCGCGACCCAGGAGCTACTGCCCGGCATGATTCTGTCCAACGAGCCCGGCTACTATCGTCCCGGCGCCTTCGGCGTCCGCATCGAGAACCTGATCGTCGTCAAGGAGGCATCGGAGATCGAGGGCGGCGATCAGCCGATGCTCGGCTTCGACACGCTGACCTACTGCCCGATCGACCGCCGGCTCGTTCTCCCGGCCCTCCTGACGGATGAGGAGCTTCACTGGCTGAATGCATATCACGCCGAGACGCGCGACAAGCTGACGCCGCTCCTCGCGGACGACAACACGCGTGATTGGCTGAAGGCCGCTACCGAGGCGGTCCCGCGCTGAGTGAGGCGGGCGAAGCGACGGCCTCGGCCCGCGAGAACGGGATGTGGGCGGAAAACCGCCCACGCTTTCCCGCGCTGGTCAGATACCCAACATCTTCTTCGCCTCGCCGAGCGCCGCCTCCGAGCCGGCGTGATCGCCAGCCTGGTGCCTTTGCTCGCCCTGTTGGCGCAACTGTTTGACCTTGGCCATATCGGCCTCGGAAAGGGAAGCGTTCGGCAGCGCCGCGTCGATCGCCGCCATCATGCCGGGGCACTGATTGGCAAAGGCGGTCACAGGCGTGAGCGCGAGCAAAAGGGCAATGGATATCCTGATCATCATGGTCGCTCCTCCGCAGCCGGAGGGCGTTGCCTCTCCGGCAATGAAGGATGATAGTCCAGACCCGCCACCGTGTCCAAAACGTCAGCGTGACGGGAATGACCTGTTCGACGAAACGCGGAATCTAAAAGATCAGATGACGGATCACCATCACCGCCAGCCATCCGACAAGCAGCATCCGCAGCGTCGAAAAGCGGAGCCCGACGACGAAGGCGACGAGCATCGCGGCCGCGACATCCAGACCGCCATAGACGAAGGCGGGCGCCACGAGTGTTGTCAGCACCGCCGCCGGAACGGCATTCAATGCCGCTTCGAGCCGCGGTGGAATGTTCTTCAACTGCGTGATCAGCACATAGCCGCCGAAGCGGGTCGCATAGGTTGCGACCGCCGCCGCGATGATCAGATAGATGAGATCGAGATGCTGCGCGTCCAAGACTCAAGCCTCCCGTTCCACGACCGGGACTTCCCTCGCCGGCCGCTCCGACGGCAGGCAAGCGGCGAGCAGGATGCCGGCGAGCGCACCGATGCTGACATGCCAGGGCGAGCCCACGAAATGCATCGCCGCGACGGAAGCGATCGCGCTTGTCGCCACGATCGGCAGGAAGCGATCGCGTTTGCGGAAGCTCATGACGAGACCCAGGAAATAAACCGGCAGGAGCACGTCGAGACCGATCGCCTTGGGGTCGCCGATCAACTGACCGAAGACGGCGCCTATCAGCGTGTTGATGATCCAGGGGACGTAGATCACCAGCGCGAAGCCGAGATACCACGCAAAGGTGATCGGTACCCCGCGCTCGCCGCGCTGTTCCGTCTCGGCATATTGGGGATCGACGAGCAAGAAGAAGGCGAGAAGCTTCTGTACGAAGCTGAAATGACGGATGTGCTTGGCAATGGAGGCGGAATAGAGCACGTGCCGGAAGTTGACCGCGAAGACGGAAAGCACGACCAACCAAGGCTGAACCTGATTGCCGAAGAGTTCGATGCCGACCATCTGGCTGGCACCGGCATAGACCGTTGCGCTCATGAACACGGCGTCGGCGATGGTGAAGCCGTTCTCGACCGCCAGCGCCCCGAACAGCGCACCGAAAGGCGACGCCGCCAACATGATGGGAAAGCCGCCGCGCAACCCCTCGCGGAAATCGCTTCTGTTCATGAATCTCCTCCCGCAGGGAGCGCCGTGCGCGAAGGGGCGCGGCCGTAAACTCTTGCCGGAGACATAGGTGGTGCCGCAGCTTGCGACAATTCAATTGCACTGATGCAGTGATTGATTTTTCTGATGGGTTCAACCGGCGACCGCTCCGGACAGACGCCATGTGTACCGAAGAGAGGCGGTGGTTCGACACACGCCCTCATGCCTGTGACAAGCACAGAGATGAGGGTCGCGGGCGGAATCGGCTAGGCGTAGGGCGGACGCGAATCAAACGCGCCGCGCCTTGTCAGCGCTTCATCTGAAACGTGTGCTCTATGCCGGGGAAGGTGCGCGCCTTCACCTCATTGGCGTAGTCCTCGGCCGCCTTCGAGATCGCCGGCGCGAGCTCGGCGAAATGCTTGACGAAGCGCGGCTTGAAATCGTTGAAAAGCCCGAGCATGTCATCCGACACAAGGATCTGGCCGTCGCAGGCCGGCGAGGCGCCGATACCGATGGTTGGCGCGCGCAGGGTCGCCGTGATCTCGCGGGCAACCGGCTCGACCGTGCCCTCGACCACGATCGCGAAGGCGCCGGCATCGTCGATCGCCTTGGCGTCGCGACGGATCTTCGCCACTTCCTTCTCGTTGCGCCCGACCGAGCGATAGCCGCCGGTCGTGTTGACGAGCTGAGGCATCAGCCCGACATGGCCCAGCACCGGGATGCCGCGGCTGACAAGGAAATCGACCGTCTCGGCCATTTCCGCCCCACCCTCGAGCTTCACCGCACTGCAGCCGGTTTCCTTTAAGACGCGCGCAGCACTTCGGAAGGCCTGCTCCTTCGATTCCTGATAGGACCCGAAAGGAAGGTCGACGACAACGCAGCAGCGCTCCGAACCGCGCATCACCGCCTGGCCATGCGCGATCATCATGTCGAGTGTGACGCCGACGGTCGTGTCGAGGCCGTAAAGCACCATGCCGAGCGAGTCGCCTACGAGCAGGAAATCGACGTGCGGGTCTAGCAGGCGCGCGATCGGCGTCGTGTAGGCCGTGAGGCTGACGATCGGGCGCTCGCCCTTCAGGGCTTCGATACTGGCGGGACTCAGCCGCCGCCTTGCGGTCTGGACGCTCATTCTCAGGCAACCTTTGCTAAACGGGTCGATTTCGGGGCGATGACACGATTGTCGAGCAGCTTCGTCGTGCCGAAGCGAACGAAAAGCAAGAGCAGCACCGCCTTCTCACCAACTTCACTCACCGGCTCCAGCGTCTCGGGATCGCGCAGCGCCACTACCTCGGGTCGCGCCAGCGGCTCGCTGCGGAGGAAGTCGGTAACGCCTTTTTCGACCGCCGCCGGATCGGTTTCACCGGCTGCGATCAGGCGCTCGGCCTCGTCCAGCGCCTTCGGCACGACCGCCGCGGCACGGCGCTCTTCTGTCGTCAAATAGACATTGCGTGAAGAGCAGGCGAGCCCATCGGCTTCGCGCACCGTCGGCACGCCGATGACCTCGACCGGTTGTGCGAGATCCTCGACCATGCGGCGGATGATCTGGAGCTGCTGGAAATCCTTTTCCCCGAAATAGGCACGGTCCGGCTGGACGATGTTGAAGAGCTTGGTGACGACGGTGGCGACGCCTGCGAAATGTCCGGGCCGGACCGCCCCTTCGAGCTCGGAGCCGAGCTTCGGCAGGTCGACCACGGTTTCAATCGGCCGCGGATACATGTCGGCAACGCCGGGCGCGAAGAGGAAATCGATACCGCCCTCGGTCAGCATCCTCTCATCGCGCGCGAGATCGCGCGGATATTTGGCGAGATCCTCGTTCGGTCCGAACTGCAGCGGATTGACGAAAATGCTGGCGACGACCACGTCGTTCTCGCTGCGGGCGCGGCGGACGAGTTCCATATGGCCGACATGAAGATAGCCCATGGTAGGGACAAGACCGATCGACTTGCCAGCGCGCCGGTGCTCAGCAAGGGCAGTGCGCAGTTCGGCGACGGTGGTGACGGTTTTCATCTTCGGACCCTCCAATCCGCCGGGACGGGAAAGAACGTCCCGTTTCGCTGATATGGCGAGCAGCCAGCCCCGCGAAAAGGCAATTGCACAAATTTTGGCTGCAAGATCTATCTTGTGCAGCGCAAAAACACAAATGGAAATGGGGACTCGGACGGTTCGGCGGCCTGAAAGACAGGCCGAATCGCTCACGGCCTGCCTTGAATCTGCGGCTGACTTTAGCCGAACTTGACGAGATTCAGCGCCGGCAGCGGGCCGCCGGGGAATTGGACGAGCTTGCCTCCTATCGACAATGGGCCGAGATCGACGCCGAAGAAGCCGAGCCGCTCGATTAGGCCGGCAATCTCCGCCTTCGCGGTAGCATCATCACCCGAGAAGAAGAGCACTCGGCCCCCGCCCTCCGCCATTGGATCGCTGGCGACGAGATCCGGCGGCAGATGGTTGAATGCCTTGACGACGCGCGCGCCGGGCACGAGGTCGGCGAAGACTTCACTTGAGAGCCGGCCGTGAAGTTCGGCGGGCCTGAACAGCGGTGCCTCGATCGGGTTGTTGGCATCGATGACGATGCGGCCGTTCCAGGCCGGCAGGCCAGCAAGCGCCTGGGGCAGCTTAGACCAATTGACGGCGACGAGAACAACGTCGGCGCTTGCCGCCTCCTCCCGCGTACCCGCCGTAATTTTCGGACCGAGTTCGTCTGTAAGCGGTCTCAGGCTCTCGGGACCGCGGCTATTGGCGATAGTTGCAGGAATACCGGCTGTCGCGAGCGCCCGGGCAAAAGCCGCGCCTATATGGCCGGAACCAATGATGCCGATGGACATGGCTTGATCCTTTCTTGATTCAGGCCGTGAAGCCGCCGTCGGCGACGATATCGGCGCCGGTGACGAAACCCGCTTCGGGGCTGGCGAGGTAGGCGACGACACTGGCGATCTCATGCGGCTTGCCGTAGCGGCCGATCGCCATGCCGGGGCCGACGATCTTCGAGACCGGTCCGCCATCGGGGTTCATGTCGGTGTCGGTCGGGCCCGGGTGAACCGTGTTGACGGTGATGCCGCGGGGGCCGAGATCACGCACAAGGCTGCGATTGAAGCCGGCAACGGCGCCTTTCGTCAACGTGTAGAGCGAGGCGGTCGGGAAGGCCGCATAGCGCACCATCGAACTGCCGATGTGAATGATCCGTCCGCCCGCCTTCATATTGCGCACCGCCTCCTGCGTGGCGACGAAGACGCCGGTCACGTTGACGGCGATCATCCGGTTGTAGTCCTCGGTCGTGATTTCATCGATGGGACCGCCGAGCGCGATGCCGGCATTATTGACAAGAATATCGATGCCGCCGAGCGCGTCGACGGTCTCCTTCACCGCGGCTCGCACCGCACTCGCATCACCCGCATCGGCCTTGACTGCGATCGCACGGCCGCCGGCCGCCTCAATGTCCCTGACGACCGCTTCCGCCTTCTCCGGCGAGCCGTAATAGGTGATGGCGACAGCGGCGCCGTCCTCGGCGAGACGTTTGGCGACAGCAGCGCCGATCGAGCGCGAGCCGCCGGTGACGAGGGCGACTTTTCCCTGAAGATTTTGATTTGTCATTGTCTTCACTCCATTTCGGTTTCGATGGAGTAGATGTTGCCATCTCATTCAATTAAGATAAGGCAGTAATCACTTTCATTATTTTCAATGATTGCTTGAAAGAAACATGGAAACGCTCGCCAATCTCGAGTCCTTCGTCCGCAGCGCCGAGCATGCCGGCTTTTCCGTTGCGGCGCGGCGGCTCGGCCTGACGCCTGCTGCAGTCAGCCGCAATGTTGCGATGCTCGAAAGAAATCTGGGTGTACGACTTTTCCATCGTTCGACTCGAAAGCTAACGCTGACGGAAGAAGGCGAGCGCTTCCTGGCGGCGATCCGCGACAATCTGGAGGGCATACAGAGCGCGATTGCGGGCGTTGCAGGCGAACGCGGCGAGCCGGCGGGCGCATTGAAAGTCAGCCTCAGTCCAAGTTTCGGCACCGAACATATCCTGCCGCTGCTGCCGGGATTTCTTCAGAAATATCCGGCTATCCGCATCGACTGGCAGTTCGACAATCGCCAGGTCGATCTTGTGGCGGAAGGCTTCGACGCGGCGATCGGCGGCGGGTTCGACCTTTCGCCCGGGATCGTCTCACGCGTCCTCGCGCCGGCTCATATCATCGCGGTGGCGTCGCCGGCTTACATGGCGAGCCGCACTTTGCCCATTGATCCGGCCGGGCTCTCCGCGTTCGACGGCATCGTCATGCGGTCGGCGCGCACCGGGCGCGTACGGCATTGGACAATGCGCAATGCCGCCGGCGAGGAAATGGCGGCGGCACCCAAAGAGACCATCGTGGTGAACGACCCCGCCGCCATGCGTGAGGCCGCCGTGCTCGGCCTGGGCGTGACGCTGCTCGCCGTGCCCGATGCGCGGCGACATCTCGATTCCGGCGCCCTCGTCCGCCTAGCGCCGAAATGGTATGCGGAAGCCGGACCGATCTCGATTTACTTCGCGAACCGCATCCTGCTGCCGGCACGAACCCGCGTCTTCGTGGATTTCATCGCCGACCATTTCAAGCGTAACCGGTTGGCCGAGCGCTTCGCCGGCAGTCGTGGCTGAGCCACGCACTTGAAAGCCTTGGCATCGATGCCAGATAAAATTCCGCACGGGCTGTCGGCAGACGGCAACTGCCTTCGTCCTTGGTCCGTGAAATCATTTCCACGAGGAGCACCCAATGCGCATGATTTTCGTCAACCTGCCGGTCAAGGATCTGAAAGCCTCTCGGACCTTCTTCTCCGCCCTCGGCTTCACATTCAACGAGCAGTTCTCGGACGAGACGGCCGCCTGCATGGTCATAGACGACAATATCTTCGCCATGCTTTTGACGGAGCCGAAATTCCGCAGCTTCATCACCGGCGAGATCAGCGACACCTCGAAGGGCACGGAGGTGATCACGGCGCTTTCTGCCGCAAGCCGGGCCGAATGCGACGACATGCTCGCCAAGGCGCTTGCCGCGGGCGGCAAGCCCTGGAAACCGGCGCTCGACTACGGATTCATGTACGGCATCAGCTTCCAGGACCTGGACGGCCACGTATGGGAATTCATGTGGATGGATATGACGGCGCAGCAACAAGCCTGAACGCCCAGGCGGAAGGTAATATCCGCCGGTCACCCCGGCGGATAGTCCACCGCCGCAGCTACGGCATCCTGGATGCCCAACAGTCTCTCACGACTCAGACGCGCCGTGAGAGACTAAAGCGCCCTCCGAGTCCTTCGAAGTCGCCCTCTACCCGCCAATCAGCGCCAGCCACTCGTCCTCGTCCATCGTCGTGATTCCGAGTTCGCGGGCCTTGTCGAGCTTCGAGCCGGCGCCGGGGCCCGCAACGACGATGTCGGTCTTCTTCGAAACGGACCCGGCAACTTTGGCCCCGAGTGCCTCTGCCTTCGCCTTCGCCTCGTCGCGTGTCATCTTTTCGAGCGAGCCGGTAAAGACCACTGTCTTGTCCGCGACGGGGCTGTCGGTCGCAACCTGCATTTCCGCACTTTCCGGCTTTACCTCTTTCAGGAGCCGAGTGATGACCTCGACATTGCGCGGCTCCTTGTAGAACTCGACGATCGCGCGGGCGACGACCTCGCCGATGCCGTCGATGCTGTTGAGTTCTTGCCAGGCGTCGCCCGAAAAGCTCCCCGCCTCCCTCATCGCCGCATCGAAATGCTCGTAGCGGCCATAGGAGCGCGCGAGCAGCTTCGCCGTGGTCTCGCCGACATGGCGGATGCCGAGGGCATAGATCAAGCGATGGAGCGCGATCGAGCGGCGGGCGTCGATCGCGTCGTAGAGCTTGCGAACGCTGACCTTGCCGAAGCCTTCGATGTTTTCGAGTTTGGTAAGAGACGTTTCCTGGCGGCGCTCCAGCGTGAAGATGTCGGGCGCGGTTCGGATCCTGAGATTGTCGTCTTCGCTTTCGAAGAAGAACTCGATCTGCTTGGAGCCGAGCCCCTCGATGTCAAAGGCGTTGCGCGAGACGAAATGTTTCAGATGCTCGATCGCCTGCGCCCGACAAACGAAGCCGCCGGTGCAGCGCCGCACGGCATCGACCTTGCCGGTCTTTTCGTTGATGTCGCGCACCGCGTGGCTGCCGCAGATCGGGCAAGTCGTCGGGAATCGGTAGGGCTCCGCGCCCTCCGGCCGCTCGTCCATCACCACGTCGACGATCTGCGGAATGACGTCCCCCGCCCGCTGGACGATGACCATGTCGCCGATGCGGATGTCGCGCCCTTCGCGGATCAGTTCGCCACTGTTGCCGACGCCGCGGATGTAATCCTCGTTGTGCAGGGTCGCATTGGTGACGACGACACCACCGACGGTGATCGGCTCCAGCCGCGCAACCGGCGTCAGCGCCCCGGTGCGACCGACCTGAATGTCGATGCCCTTGAGACGCGTGAAAGCCTGTTCGGCCGGGAACTTGTGCGCCGTCGCCCATCTCGGCGAGCGAGAGCGGAAGCCTAGCCGCGCCTGCAGGTCAAGACGGTCGACCTTATAGACGACGCCGTCGATATCGTAGTCGAGATCCGGACGCTCGCGCTCGATGTGGTGATAGTGTGCGAGCAATTCGTCGGCGGAGAAGAAGCGCTGCATCAGCGGATTGACCGGGAAGCCCCAGGCCTTGAAGGTCTCGACCATGCCGAGCTGCGTATCCGCCGGCATCGCCGACATCTCGCCCCAGGCGTAGGCGAAGAAGCGGAGCTTGCGGCTGGCGGTCACCTTCGGGTCGAGCTGACGCAGCGAGCCGGATGCCGTGTTGCGCGGGTTGACGTAGAGCGGCCGGCCCTGCGCCGCCATTTCGGCGTTAAGGGCGGCGAAATCGGACTTCGCCATATAGATCTCACCGCGAACCTCGACGATATCCGGCGCGTCGGCCGGAAGCTTCTGCGGGATCATTCCGATCGTGCGAACATTGGCGGTGACGTTTTCCCCTGTTGTGCCGTCGCCGCGCGTCGCCGCCGTCACCAGCCGCCGGTTTTCGTAACGCAGCGACATGGAAAGGCCATCGATCTTCGGTTCGGCGGTAAAAGCGACCGAATGATCGGGAAGCAGGCCCAGGAAGCGGAAGATGCCGGCGACGAAGTCGCGCGCGTCCTCGTCCGAAAAGGTGTTGTCGAGCGAGAGCATCGGCCGCGCATGCACGATTGGCGCGAATGTCGGCAATGGCGCCGCGCCCACCTTGCGTGACGGGCTGTCCTCGCGGATGAGCGCCGGAAAGCGCGCTTCGATCATGTCGTTGCGCCGCTTCAACGCGTCGTAGTCCGCATCCGAAATCTCTGGCGCGTCCTTGCCGTGATAAAGCACGTCGTGGCGGGCAATCTCCTCCGCCAGGAAGGCGAGTTCCTCCGCCGCTTCCGCTTCGGTCAGTTGCTCGACAGGTTTTCTCTGATTCAGCATGGATCGCGACTCCGGATTCGGAGTCGTTTTTACTGCATGATTCCTCAAATCGGAATCGATTTGAGGACAAAATCATGCAGCGTTTCAAAGTGCTACAGCGGCCTTTGCGAGCCTGGTCAGACGCACGGCGCGGCAGAGCAATCGGCGCGAAAGAAAAGTGGTTGCGATCAGCCGTTGCCGGCCAGCAAGCGCGCGGCCGCCGCTCTCGCCTCTTCGGTGATCGAAGCGCCGGCAAGCATGCGGGCGATTTCCTCGGTGCGCGCCGCGTCGTCCATGCGGGCGACGCGCGTCGCGATCATCTCCGCCTTTTCCGCCGAAGGGCCCTTCGAGATCAGGAGATGCGTCGCAGCACGCGCGGCGACCTGCGGCGCGTGTGTGACGGAAAGCACCTGGACGGTCTTCGATAGCCGCTTCAAGCGCTGGCCGATCGCGTCGGCAACCGCGCCGCCGACGCCCGTGTCGATCTCGTCGAAGACGAGGGTCGGCGCCGAGCCGCGATCGGCAAGCGCCACCTTGAGCGCGAGCAGGAAGCGCGAAAGCTCGCCGCCCGAAGCAACCTTCATGATCGGTCCCGGCCGCGTGCCGGGGTTGGTCTGAACATGGAATTCCACGGCATCGATGCCGTCGGCCGTCGGCGAGGCCGGATCGCTCGTCACCTCGACCATGAAGCGCGCGCGTTCGAGCTTCAGCGCCGGCAATTCGTCCATAACGGCGGCCGAAAGCGCGCTCGCCGTGTTGTGACGCTTTTCGGAAAGCGCCCGGGCAGTCGCGTCGAAGGCCGCCTTCGCTTCGCCGACCTGTATTTCAAGCTGTCTCAGCTTCTCCTCGCCGGCGTCGAGATCGGCGAGATCGGCAATCATCCTGACGGCGAGCGCCGGCAGTTCGACGACAGGAACCGAATATTTGCGGCTCGCGGCACGCAGCGCGAAGAGACGCTCCTCGACGCGCTCGAGTTCCTTGGGGTCGAATTCGGTGTTGCGCAGCGCCCGCTCCGCCGCCATCTGCGCGTCGGAAAGCTGGTTCAGCGCGCCGTCCAGGAGCTCGACCGTCTCTTCGAGCAGACCCGGCGCTTCGTGGCTCTTGCGCTCGAGCCGCCGGACGAGCGAGGCGATGAGCGGCACCGGCGACGCACTGCCGTTCAGGAATTCGGAAGCCTCGCTGATATCGCCGGCGATGCGCTCGGCTTTCATCATCCGCGCGCGGGCTTCCGCGAGCTCCTCTTCCTCGCCATCCCGCGGAGAAAGCGCTTCGAGCTCCTCCACCGAAGAACGCAGATAATCCGCCTCGCGCGCCGCCGCCTCCACCTTCTCGCGGTGCTTCTTGAGCCCGCGCTCGGCATCCTTCCACGCGCGGTAGAGCGTCGCGACTTCCTCCGCGGCTTCGGTCGTTCCGCCGAATGCATCGAGCAGCGTGCGATGGGCGTCTGTGTCGACAAGCGCGCGATCGTCGTGCTGGCCGTGAATCTCGACAAGCGCTTGGCCGACCTGCCGCATCAGTTGCACGCTCACCGGCTGGTCGTTGATGAAGGCCTTGGTGCGACCGTCGCTCGATTGCACCCGCCGGAAGATCAGATCGCCATCGTCGTCGATGCCGTTCTCGCGCAAGAGAAGGCGTGCTGCATGACCGGTCGCCACATCGAAGACGGCGGTCACCTGCCCCTTGTCCTCGCCGTGGCGGACGAGCGAACCGTCGCCCCGGCCGCCAAGCGCAAGCGACAGACTGTCGAGCAAAATGGATTTGCCGGCACCGGTTTCCCCGGTTAGCACCGAAAGCCCGGCATCGAAACTGAGATCAAGCCGTTCGATCAGGACGATATCGCGGATCGAGAGCTGGGCGAGCATCCGGTTTCATATCTTCCTTGTCGGGTGCGGAGGAATCACGCGCCGATGAGTTTCTTGCCGGCGCGCGCAATCCAGGATGTACCGGTTTCACGCGGCTCCAATCCGCCAGACTGCAGCAGCTTGAAGGAGTCGGCGTACCACTGGCTATCCGGGTAGTTATGTCCGAGAACCGCCGCAGCCGTCTGGGCTTCCGCGGTCACGCCCATGGCGTAGTAGGCCTCGACGAGACGGGCGAGTGCCTCTTCGACCTGGTTGGTATTCGGATACTGCTCGACGACGGTGCGGAAGCGCGAAATGGCTGCAAGATATTCCTTGCGCTCGAGATAGTAACGGCCGACCTGCATCTCCTTGCCGGCGAGCTGGTCGCGGGCAAAGCGAATCTTGGCTTGCGCGTCGTCGACATATTCGGAGTCGGGATACTTGTCGACCACCGCCTGCATCGCCTCGATCGCCCTCGCTGCGGGCCGCTGGTCCTGCGTGACGGACGGGATCTGCTTCGTATAGGCGAGACCCTGGATATATTGCGCATAGGCCGCGTCTTCCGACTGCGGATAGAGGTTCAGGTAGCGATTGGTGGCGTTGATCGCGTCCTGATACTGGCCGTTGCGATAGGCGACGAAGGCATTCATCACCAGTGCCTTGCGCGCATATTCGGAGAAGGGATGCTGCTTGTCGATCGCTTCGAACTTGCGCGCCGCCTCCGTCGTCTTGCCGGCATTGAGGTTGGCCAGGCCCTGATTGTAGAGCACCTCCGGCGGATCGGTCTCTGCGGTAAGCTTGGTGATATCGATGTCGGGATCGTTCTGGCAGGCTGTGATCAGGCTCGAGCCGGCGACAGCCGCAAGAACGACCGCGACGACGCGCACTGATTTCTTCATGTCGACCGAAACTGCAAGAACCATCGGATATTCCCGTTTCACTTAGCGGTTGGCATTCCGCCGGACTTGCGCGTTTTAGAGCAAGTTGCCTCAAGACCGCAACGTCATGATCGGCAATTCATGCAAATTTGTGGCACCTAATTCGGGACGAGGAAGAGAGTGCCCGCTTTTCCACTGCATCCGCACCTTCGGGGCAACGAAAATGCCGGCCTTTCGGCCGGCGACTGGAGAAGAAAGAGCTTGGTTTGTTATGCGGACCAGGGCGCAAAGCCCGGCGCGGCGACCGCGACCATATCGCGCGAGCGGGCGCGCTGGCGCTGCGACGCGGTTTCCACGACTTCGTAGGCACTGGGATCGCTCAGCAGCGCCTTCAGCGCATTGGCATTCATCCGATGGCCGCCGCGATACGAGCGATAGCAACCGAGGAACGGTGCACCCGCGAGCGAAAGATCTCCCACGGCATCCAGCGTCTTGTGACGGACGAACTCATCCGCATAGCGCAGACCTTCCACGTTAATGACCGTGTCGTCATCCGAGATCACCACGGAGTTTTCCAGCGACGAGCCGAGCGCGAAGCCGCCGGCCCACAGCCGCTCCACGTCGCGCATGAAGCCGAAGGTGCGCGCGCGCGACAGTTCCCGCTTGAACACAGACGGCGTCATGTCGCCCTTCCAGGACTGGCGGCCGATCAAGGGGCAGTCGAAATCGATCTCGACCTCGAAGCGCATGCCGTCATAGGGCGTGAATTCCGACCAGGAAGCGCCCGATTCGATGCGGACGGGCTTTAGGATACGGATGTAGCGGCGCTTCTCCGCGAGCGAGCGGATACCAGCCTGTTCGATCGCTTCGATGAAGGGAGCGGAACTGCCATCCATGATCGGCATCTCGGCGCCGTGCACCTCGATCAACAGGTTGTCGAGACCGAGCGCGTAAATCGCCGCCATTACATGCTCGATCGTCGCGATCGATGTCGCCGGCGACAGGCCGAGAACGGTGCAAAGGTCGGTATTGCCCACCTGCGACGAGACGGCCCTGTACTCGCTGACCCGTCCGCCGGGGAGAACCCGCTGGAAGACAATGCCGGCGTCGGCATCAGCCGGATGGAACGTGATCTCCACCTCCGCACCGGAGTGAACACCAATTCCCTTTAGGGTTATCGGGTTTGCGATCGTCGTCTGAAACCCGAGCAGTTCGATTCCCATTCTTGTCTTCACTTTCAATCAACGCGGCCGGCGGCCAAACTCCACAGGGTGCAACGATGCTCAAGGCACAAGCGCAGGACCCGAGATACCGCGCCTGTTGGCCGAAACCCCGCATTCCGAACTAACAGCGCCCGATCGAATCGTATGCGTCCCCAATTCCGATGCTGAAAATAAGAGTTTGGAGGCACCATTCCAAATCACTGTTCGTTTCGCTTTGTTACGCAATTCATATGCGCGCAACACAAATGGCAAGCCGTTGAAATGAAAGTGAAATCGAAAATGCCCGAGCTGGCGCCCGGGCATCGGCAAGGTGAAGGAACGGGCCTTCGAATCAGCTCGACTGACGGCGCAGGAACGCCGGGATCTCGAGCTGATCATCTTCATGCGAGCGCATCTGCGGCGAGACGCGACCGTGCTCGTCGAGCTGGCCGCGACGCGGCGCGTAGAGGCTAGCCTCCGGCGAGAGCGGGCGGCGCTGCTGCGAAGCGGCGCTCGGTGCTGCAGCGGTCATGTCGGCCGAGACGTTCTGAGTATCCCTTTCACGCAGTCCGAGCGAGCTGGTGATGCGGTTGAGCAGTCCCATCGGCCCGCGCTCTTCCTGATGCGTCGGCGCCGGCTGCGCGCGATGGTCCATCTCCGCCTTCACGACCGGCGGAAAGTCCTCGACCTTCGGCATGCGGACCGGCTCGGCGTGCTGGCGCACGACCGGTGCGGGCTCCTGGCGAACCGGCTGCGGCTGGACCTGCGGCTGAACCGGAGCCTGCATTTCGACCGGCCGCTGTGCCGGTTGAGCCGGGCGCATAACGGGAGCGGGCTCAGCCGGGGCAACGCCGGCGAAGAGCTTGCTCTGCGGACGGAACGTCTCTTCCTGGACCTGCGGGGCGGGTGCGGCAACTTGCGCGCGGGTGGCGATGTCGAGCTCACGCTCCATCTCGGCTTCACGAATCGCAAGCGCGATCTGGTCGACCTGTTGGACGGGCTGTGGAGCGGCCTGCTGCACCGGCTGCGGCTGGGGTGCCGGCTGCTGCACGGCAACAGGCTGCGGCGGAACTGCAGCGGACGGACGGACGATCGGCTTCGGCGCTACCGGACGAAAGTCGGCGGAGCGACCGGCCACCTCCGCGGCCGTGCGATCGATACCCGTTGCCACGACGGAGACGCGGATGAGGCCTTCGAGTTCTTCGTCGAAGGTGGCGCCGAGGATGATGTTGGCGTCCGGATCGACTTCCTCGCGGATGCGCGTCGCCGCCTCGTCGACCTCGAATAGGGTAAGATCGCGGCCGCCGGTGATCGAGATCAGCAGGCCTTGCGCACCCTTCATCGATGTTTCATCGAGCAGCGGATTGGCGATCGCAGCTTCGGCAGCGGCCATGGCGCGGCCCTCGCCGGAGGCTTCGCCCGTGCCCATCATGGCGCGGCCCATTTCGCGCATCACCGAACGGACGTCGGCGAAGTCGAGGTTGATGAGGCCTTCCTTCACCATGAGGTCGGTGATGCAGGCGACACCTGAATAGAGAACCTGGTCGGCCATGGCGAAGGCGTCCGCGAAGGTCGTCTTGTCGTTGGCGATGCGGAAGAGGTTCTGGTTCGGAATGACGATCAGGGTGTCGACCGACTTCTGCAGGTCGGCAATGCCCTGGTCGGCGATGCGCATGCGGCGCCCGCCCTCGAAGTGGAAGGGCTTGGTGACGACGCCGACGGTGAGGATGCCCTTGTTGCGTGCGGCCTGCGCGACGATCGGGGCTGCACCCGTGCCGGTGCCGCCGCCCATGCCGGCGGTGACGAAGCACATATGCGTGCCGTTCAGGTGGTCGATGATCTCATCGATGCACTCTTCGGCGGCCGCACGGCCGACTTCCGGCTGCGAGCCGGCGCCGAGACCTTCGGTAACGGCGACACCCATCTGGATGATGCGCTCTGCCTTGGTCATCGTGAGCGCCTGCGCATCCGTGTTGGCGACGACGAAATCGACGCCTTGGAGCCCGGCGGTGATCATGTTGTTGACGGCGTTGCCGCCGCCGCCGCCGACGCCGAAGACCGTGATGCGGGGCTTCAGCTCGGTAATGTCCGGCTTGTGCAAGTTGATGGCCATAGTCCTGTTCCTTCTCTTTCTCTGGCCGCCTTGCCGAGCCGGCCAAATCCTTCGAAAACTCAAACCCCGTTTCCCCGGGCAATCCGCCGGTGAAACCTAGAAACTCTCTTTCAGCCACTGGCCCATGCGAGCGAAGCGGCTGTTGCCGCCGCCGAGCGCCGAGAACATGCCGCCATGTGCGGCATGCGTTTCGAGGTCGGCGACCTGCGGATAGATCATCAGCCCGACGGCCGTGGAGAATGCCGGGCCCTTGGCGGCGGCCGGAAGCCCGGAAACGCCGAGCGGACGGCCGATGCGGACGTTACGCGCCAGGATGCGTCGCGCCGCTTCCGGCAGACCGGTCAGCTGACTGGCGCCACCCGTCAATACGATCCGCTTGCCGACGATCGGGCTGAAGCCGGAGCGCTGAATGCGGTCGCGGATTAGCTCCAGAGTCTCGTCGATGCGGGCGCGCACGATGCGCGAGACAAGCGCGCGCGGCACATGGGTCGGCTGGTCGCGGTCGTCCTCGCCGATCGGCGGAACGGAGACGATGTCGCGCTCGTCGGCACTGTTCGGGAGGGCTGAACCATGCACGACCTTGAGCCGCTCGGCATCCTCGATACGCGTCGAGAGCCCGCGCGCGAGGTCGGTCGTCACATGATGGCCGCCAAGGCCAACGGCATCCGCATGGACGAGCTTGCCCTCGGCGAAAACCGAGATCGTCGTCGTGCCGCCGCCCATGTCGATCGCCGCGCAGCCGAGTTCGACCTCGTCGTCGACGAGCGCCGCAAGGCCGCTGGCATAGGGGGTCGCCACCATGCCCTCGACCGAGAGATGGGCGCGGTTGACGCAGAGTTCGAGATTCTTGAGCGCGGCCCGCTCCGCCGTCAGCATATGCATGTCGACGCCGAGCACGTCGCCGAACATCGCCAGCGGATCGCGGATGCCGCGTTCGCCGTCGAGCGAGAAACCGGTCGGTAGCGAATGCAGGATCGCCCGGTCAGTACGCAGCGACTGCTGCCCCGCGGCGGCGAGCACTCTCTTGAGATCGTTCGCATCGACCTCCTGTCCGCCAAGATCGATGGTCGCGGTATAGACGTCGCTCTGCAGGCGACCGGCGGAAACATTCACGATCAGGCTATCGATCGTCAGCCCGGCCATCCGCTCCGCGGCGTCGACCGCAAGCCGGACGACGCTTTCGGCCGCATCGAGATCGGCGATGACGCCGTTCTTCACGCCGCGCGACTTCTGGTGGCCGATACCGATGATCTCGATATTGTGCGTGCGCCCCGGCAGAATCTGGCTCTCGGCGCGCGGCGTCAGCCGGCCGATCATGCAGACAACCTTGGTCGACCCGATGTCGAGCACGGAGACGACATGCGACCGTTTTGAGGAAAGCGGCTTTAGACGCGGAAGGCCGAAATTCGCGGAACCGAACAGACTCATATCCGCTTCTCCTGGGCTTTCAGCATCTTCTCCCTCGCCTTGAGCGCGATTTCCCGGCGCGCGACCGCTTCCGGGGTCAATTGTATGGTCGTACGGTCCTCGAGCCTGAGATCGACGGCGGCGATATCGCGCTCGAGAAGCCGGTGCGCCTCTTCCATCTCGGCGAGAACCTTCATCGCCCGGGCCACATCCCTCTCCGGAAGCCGGACGATGATGCCGTTGTCGAGGCGCAGATCCCAGCGGCGGCCGGCCACGCGCACGAAGGCTTTCACGCGCGAGCGAAATTCCGGCCAGCGGGAAAACTCGTCGTAGAAGCCTGCCGCCGCCGTCTCGGCGTCGCGTCCGACGAAAAGCGGCAGGTTCGCGAACTTATTGTCGCGCAGCGGGGCGATGACGCTGCCGCTGCGCTCGATGAGGGAGAGGTCCGATCCATGCTGCCAGATGCCGAACGCCTTGCGCTCGGTGAGGTTCACCTCAATCGTGCCCGGATAGACCTTGCGCACGGTGACGCTCTCGACCCAGGGCAGTTCGCCGATCAGTCGGCGCGCCTCGGCGATGTCGAGCGCCACCAGCGATGTGGCGCCGTCGAGGCCGAGCTGCTGCAGGATGTCGATCTCCGAAGTCTGCTCATTTCCGGAAACCCGCACATCCTCGATCGCGAAACCGGCCGCCGTCGTCGACGCCTGCGCGAAATTCTGCGTGTGACCCCCGATCGACATGCCATAGAGCCCCGTCGCCAGAAGGAAGGCGGCGGCGGAGAATGTTCCCGTGTGGTTGGGGAAGCGGATGCGGCCGGTGCCGAGGCTGACCAGCAGACGGACGCCCCTGCGCAGCGGACGTGGCAGGACGAACGCATCGTCCGGCTCGGCAGCGACGCCGAGCGGGTGACGAACCCTTTTGCCCCTTCTGCCCCTCAACGCAAACACGATGCGTCCTCCACCATCCACCTTAGAAACTCGCCGAACTGAAGGCCTGCATGCTGCGCCATTTCGGGCACGAGCGAGGTCGGGGTCATGCCGGGCTGAGTGTTGATCTCCAGCCAGATCAGCTCGCCTTCGCCCTCGCCGCGATCATCGAAACGGAAGTCGGATCGGCTGACGCCGCGGCAACCGATCGCCTGATGCGCCTTCAATGCGAGTGTTTGTATTTTTTGGTAAATATTTGGTGAAATCTGCGCCGGAATGACGTGCCTCGAGCCACCTTTTACGTATTTCGAATCATAGTCGTAGAAGGCGTGCCCCTGCGGAATGATCTCCGTGACGCCGAGCGCGACATCGCCCATGACGCCGCAGGTGAGTTCGCGGCCGGCGATGTAGCGTTCGACCATGACGCGGTCGCCGTAGCGCCACTCGCTGGAGGTAATGACCTGAGGCGGATGCAATTGATCTTCCTTGACGATCACGACGCCGAAGCTCGAGCCTTCGCGGACCGGCTTCACCACATAGGGCGGCTTCATCGGATGGACGTTGCCGAACTCACGGCGATCCATGATCAGCGCCTCGGCGACCGGAATGCCAGCGGCCTTGGCGACATGCTTGGCCTGCGCCTTGTCCATGGCCAGCGCCGAAGCGAGAACGCCGGAATGGGTGTAGGGAATCTCTAGGTATTCGAGAATGCCCTGGATCGTCCCGTCTTCGCCGAAGGGCCCGTGAAGGGCGTTGAAGGCGACGTCCGGACGCAGTTCGGCAAGCACCGCCGCGACATCGCGACCGACATCGACGCGCGTGACGCGATAGCCTTCGGCCTCGAGAGCATCCGCGCAAGCCGCCCCGGAAGACAGGCTCACCGGCCTTTCCGAAGAAAATCCGCCCATCAGGACAGCAACATGCTTGCCGCTCATTCAAACCCCCAAACAATACGCCACTATCGCGAAGCTTGCTTGCGTCTGGCTGATTGCGACAGCCTGAGTCGCGAGATCGCCGCGTAGGGCCACTACAACGACATTATGGTTAATGAACCGTTTACTTTGGTTAACTCTTGTCGCGAAACGCTCTGGATTCCGGCAGACAGAATCAACCTAAGCCAAGGCTTTCATGGCTGAATCAGAGCTTTCTATGGCCGGCAAGGGGAAATGTGGGCGAGCGCTAAACGAAGGCCCCGCCTTCGATCGGACGGGGCCAACAACAACTAACCAGAATATGGGGAGGTATGAGGACGACGCCTCGGTCAGTCCTCCTCGCCGACGATCTTCCAGACGACGCCGGCAATCACCGCGCCGATGAGAGGCGCCACCCAGAAGAGCCAGAGTTGAGAGAGCGCCCAGTCGCCGACAAACAACGCCTGCCCTGTCGAGCGTGCCGGGTTGACGGAGGTATTGGTGACCGGGATGGACACGAGGTGGATCAGCGTAAGAGCAAGACCGATCGCAATCGGTGCGAAGCCCGCCGGCACCCGGCCGTGCGTAGATCCGAGAATGATGAAGAGGAAGAAGAAGGTCATCACGATCTCGGTGACGAGCGCTGCCATCAGCGAATAGCCGCCAGGCGAATGCTCGCCGTAACCATTGGCCGCAAAACCTCCAAGCTGGACATCCGCCTTGCCCGTGGCGATCACGTAAAGCACGGCGGCAGCAACGATCGCGCCCGCCACCTGCGCGACGATATAGCCGATGAGCCTGGAGGTCGGGAATTTGCCCGCGACGGCAAGACCCACGGAAACCGCGGGATTGAAGTGGCCCCCGGAGATTCCGCCAACCGCATAGGCCATTGTCAGGACCGTAAGACCGAAGGCAAAGGAGACCCCGAGTAGGCCGATGCCGACCTGCGGAAATGCGGCCGCGAGAACCGCGCTGCCGCACCCACCGAGAACGAGCCAGAACGTGCCGAGAAATTCCGTAGAGAGCTTCCTGAACATGAGTTCTCTCCCAGAGCCGAAGCCGATCGCTTCGGCTGGCGAGAGTTCGTTACCATTCGATTCCCGTCAAGGTGGAATTGTGCGACGGCAAAACACTCCCGCAGAGCGGGAACATCACCAAAGCTTCGTTGGTGCGGTTCGGCCTCTGAGTACATTCGTTTCGGAACATGGTTGAGCTGATGATCTCGAGAAAAGGGCCGCGGCGGTTCCCCGCCGCAGCCCTTTCAACTGCGTCCTTGATTCCGATCAGGCCGTCGCACAGCCGAGGAATTCCTTGATCTCGTAGCCGGGCATGAATTTGCCGACGCGTTTGATCTCCCACTCCAGCTTGACGCCCGAATGCTCCATCACCCGCTGGCGCACGGTCTCGCCGAGATATTCGAGCTCGTAGCCGGTCGCCTGGCCGGTATTGATCATGAAGTTGCAATGGAGCGGCGACATTTGGGCGCTGCCGATCATCATGCCGCGGCAGCCGGCCTCGTCGATCAGCTTCCAGGCGGAATGGCCTTCCGGGTTCTTGAAGGTGGAGCCGCCGGTCTTCTCGCGAATCGGCTGCACCGTCTCGCGGTGCTGGCGCACGCCGTCCATGTCGCTGCGGATTTTGGCTTTGTGTTCCGCATAGCCCTCGAAGATCGCGTGCGTGAAGATCAGTTCCTTGGCCGCGTCGGAGTGGCGGTAGGCATAGCCCATGTCGGCATTGCTCAAGACATGCTTGTTGCCCTTGCGGTCGACCGCATGGACCTCGACGACGCGCTCGCTCGTCTCGCTGCCATTGGCGCCGGCGTTCATTCTCAGCGCGCCGCCGATCGAACCCGGAATGCCGTAGTAAAAATAGAAGCCGCCGATACCGTGGTCGAGCGCCATGGCGGCGATGTTCTTGTCCGGGCAGATCGCGCCGGCCTTGATGCGATTGTCGCCGACGAGTTCGAGATCGCCGAAGCCCTTGGCCGAAAGCCGGATGACGACGCCCGGAATGCCGCCATCGCGCACGAGCAGGTTCGAGCCGACACCGACCACCATCACCGGAACATCCTTGGGCACGAGCTTCAGGAAGGCGACGAGATCATCCGTGTCGTGCGGCTGGAACATGAGCTCGGCGAGACCGCCGGCGCGAAACCAGGTGACGCGATCCATCGGGGCATCGGGCGTGATGCGTCCGCGGATTGCGTCGACGCCGCTTCCGAGCGCATCGAGGAGTTTCTGACCATTGACCTGTTTCATGCTCAATTTCCTGAAATGTCCGCAAGCTCCTTGGGCAAGGCCGCGGCCCAGTAGGTGATGCTACCAGCCCCCAAGAGAACCACAAAATCGCCCGGCTGCGCAATCTTGGCGACAATAGGCGCAATAGCCTCCTGGCCGGTGACGTAGCGCGCGTCGCGGTGTCCGGCGGCCTTGATGCTGTTGACGAGCGCTTGCGAATTGACGCCGTCGATCGCCTCCTCGCCTGCGGCATAGACCGGGGTGATCAGGATCGTGTCGGCATCGTTGAAGCAGGACGTGAAGTCCTCGAACAGGCTTGACAGACGCGTGTAGCGATGCGGCTGGTGGATTGCGATGATGCGCCCCTGGCAAGCCTCGCGCGCTGCCCTGAGGACCGCCTTGATCTCGACCGGATGATGACCGTAATCGTCGAAGATGCGCGCGCCGTTCCATTCGCCCGTCAGCGTGAAGCGGCGCTTGACGCCGCCGAAGGAGGCGAGCCCCTTGGCAATGTCCTCCGGCTTGATCCCGAGGCGCTGCGCGACTGCAATGGCGGCAGTGGCATTGGAAATGTTGTGGCGGCCCGGCATGGGCAGCTTGAGGTCCTTGAGCTCGATCACCTGACCGGTTCGGCGGCGGCGGATCTCGATATCGAAGATCGAGGTCGCGCCGTCCATGCGGACATTGTGGAAGCGTACATCGGCTTGCGGGTTCTCGCCGTAAGTGACGATCTTTCGGTCTTCGATCTTGCCGACCATGGTCTGCACCTCGGGGTGATCGAGGCAAAGCACACCGAAGCCGTAAAAGGGCACGTTCTCGACGAACTGCCGGAAGGCGGCGCGCACGGCGTCGAAATTGCCGTAGTGGTCGAGATGCTCCGGATCTATATTGGTGACGACGGCGATGTCGGCCGGCAGCTTCAGAAAGGTGCCGTCGGACTCGTCCGCCTCGACGACCATCCACTCGCCGGCGCCCATGCGCGCATTGGTGCCGTAGGCATTGATGATGCCGCCGTTGATGACCGTCGGATCCAGCCCGCCCGCATCGAGCAGGGCGGCGATCATCGAGGTCGTCGTCGTCTTGCCGTGGGTGCCGCCGATCGCGATCGCGTTGCGGAAGCGCATGAGTTCGGCGAGCATCTCCGCGCGGCGCACGACGGGAAGGAATTTTTCGCGCGCGGCGATGAGTTCCGGATTGTCCTTCTTGATCGCGGTCGAGACGACCACAACTTCGGCGTCGCCGAGATTTTCGGCCTTGTGCCCGATCGAGACCTTGATGCCCTTGTCTCTGAGCCGCTGGACATTGGCGCTGTCGGATTGATCCGAGCCCTGGACGCGATGCCCGAGATTGTGGAGCACCTCTGCGATCCCGCTCATGCCGATGCCGCCGATACCGATGAAATGTACGAGCCCGATCGTCTTCGGCATTTTCATGAGCGTGTTTCCTTGAATTTCGCGACTGTCGAGCCGCTGGCAATAGCCTCTACCAGGGATGCAAGCAAGCGCGCTGCATCCGGCTTGCCGGTTTCGCGGGCACTGGCAGCCATCCGCGCCAGCGCCTCCGGATTGTTCATCGCGTCGGAGAGAATGCCGGCGAGCCGTTCGGCGGTAAGCTCCACCTGCGCGATCACTCGTGCTCCTCCCTTGTCGGCAAGGGCCGCGGCATTGGCTGCCTGATCGTGGTCAAGCGCGTAGGGATAGGGCACAAGGATGGCCGGCCGGCCGATCACCGAGATTTCCGAAACGGTCGAAGCGCCGGAGCGGCAGATGACGAGCTGTGCCGAGGCGATGCGCGCGGCCATGTCGGTGAAGAAATGTGAGACTTCGGCGGCGACCCCGAGTTTCTCATAGGCGGCGATGACGCCTTCCCTGTCCTCGGGCCGCGCCTGCTGCGTCACCTTGAGCCGTTGACGCAAAGCGTCATCCAGACGGCAGACCGCCTGCGGCACCGCCTTCGAAAAATATTGCGCGCCCTGGCTGCCGCCGAAGACGACGAGATGAAAGGGCGTCTCACCGGAGGACGTCGCGTAGGATGCGCCAGCGGCCTCGATGACGGCAGGGCGTACGGGGTTCCCGGTCGTCACGGTCTTTGCCGCGAACGCTCCGCCTCCTTCCGGGAGGAAGCCGCCGGCAATCGCTTGTACGCGCGATGCAAGCATCTTGTTCGCCCGGCCCATCACGGCATTCTGTTCGTGGATGAGCGACGGCACACCCATGCCGGTCGCGGCAAGCAGCGGCGGCACCGTCGGATAGCCACCGAAGCCGACGACCGCCCGGGGCTTGATACGGCCAATCAGCCGCCGCGCCGCCCTCAGACCCGTCCATAGCTTCCACACCGATTGGGCGAGCTTCACGGGATTTCTCGAACCGATCGTCGCCGACGGCACAACGTGGATTTCGTCGGCCGGGAACTTGCCGGCGAAGCGCTCTGCGCGGCTGTCCGTCACGAGGTGCACGGAATAGCCCGACACCCTCAGCTCATGGGCCAGCGCTTCGGCGGGAAAAAGGTGGCCGCCGGTACCGCCGGCGGCAAGGAGGATGATGCCCTTGTCCATGTCTTACTCCGCCGGCACTCCGACGCCGGATCGAAAGAGGCTGCGTTCGACCGCGCGTTTTTCTGGCCGGTGACGGGTGAGCGCCAGAATGAAGCCCGCCGTCACGCAGATCGCCACCATCGACGAGCCGCCATAGGAAATCAAAGGCAGGGTCATGCCTTTCGCCGGAAGCAATTCGAGGTTCACGCCGATATTGATCATCGACTGGATACCGATCTGCAGGACGAGGCCGGCAACGGCAAAACGATTGAAATCGTTGCGCTCGCGGAAGGCATGATTGAGGCCGCGCATGACCAGGAAGGCGAAGATCACCACGATGACCATGCAGAAGACGATGCCGAACTCCTCCGCAGCTACAGAGAAGATGAAGTCGGTATGGCTATCCGGAATGATGCGCTTGACGACACCTTCGCCGGGCCCGCGACCGAACCAGTCGCCGCGGATGATCGCCTCGCGGGCGGTATCTACCTGGAATGTATCGCCCTCGCCGGTCAAGAACCGGTCGATGCGGCCGGCGACGTGCGGCAGGACGGTGTAGGCTGCGAAGAAACCGCCCGCCGCCACCCCTGCAAGGATGATGATCCACAGCCACGGCATGCCGGCCATGAAGAACATGCCACCCCAGACCACGGTGGTCAGGATCGTCTGACCGAGGTCGGGCTGGGCGACGAGCAGCGCCCCTACGATGCCGAAGAGCAGGATCGAGAGCAAGTTGCCCGGGATTTCCGGCTGCCGCGCATGCTCAGCAAAAAGCCACGCACAGACGACCACGAAGGCCGGCTTCATGAATTCCGAAGGTTGGACCGAGATGCCGGCGAGCGATATCCATCGCCGCGAACCCTTGACCTCCTGTCCGAAGAAGAGCGCCAGCACCATCATCGCGAGCGAGACGACGAGCAGGATTATCGCCGCGCGCCTCACTTGCCGCGGCGAGAGGAAGGAAATGCCCACCATCACGGCGAGAGACGGGAGCAGGAAAAGCGCGTGACGCTTGACGAAGTGGAAGCTGTCGAGGCCGAGCCGCTCGGCGACCGGGGGGCTCGCCGCAAACGAGAGCATAAAACCGACGCCCATCAGGAGGATGAAGGTCGCCAGGAAAAACCTGTCTATCGTCCAGAACCAGTCGGCCACAGGGCCACGTTCGGCTCGGCTTACCATCTGTCTGTCCCCTTTCCAGTCCGGCCTGAGCCGTCAGATGAGCATGGTCACGCCTTCGAGCGTCGCGACGTGACCGACAAAGGCATCACCGCGCACCTCGAAGTTCTTGTACTGGTCGAAGCTTGCGCAGGCCGGGGAAAGCATCACCGCCGCCGGGCCTTCCATATCCCGCGCCGCATCCGCCGCCGCATGCGCGACCGCCTTTTCCAACGTACCGGAAATCTCGTAGGGCACCGCCTCGCCGAGCGTCGCCGCAAAGGCAGGCGCCGCCTCGCCGATGAGATAGGCCTTGACAATCTTCGGGAAGAACGGCGTTAGCGACGTGATACCGCCCTCCTTCGGCAGCCCGCCGGCGATCCAATAGATGCGATCGTAGCTCGAAAGCGCTGGCGCCGCCGCATCCGCATTGGTCGCCTTACTGTCGTTCACGAAGACGATCTCGCCCTTTCGCGCGACCGGCTGCATCCGGTGCTTGAGACCGGGGAAGGTCCTGAGACCGTTCACGATGTCCTTTTCGGAGACGCCGACCGCAAGACAGGCGGCAATCGCAGCGGCCGCATTCTGCGCATTGTGTCCGCCGCGCAGCGTCTGGATATCGGCGAGATCGGCAAAGGGCGACGATGTGCCCCCTTTCGCGCGCATCAGCACCGAGCCCTCCGCATATATTCCGTCGGCAAGCGGTTGACGCCGCGAAATGCGCACGACCTTTGTTCCGGCCCGCTCCACCCGGTCGGCGATCAGGCTGGAATAGCTGTCGTCGACGCCGACCACCGCGGTTCGGCTGCCGGCCACCAGCCGTTCCTTGATATCGGCATAGTGCTGCATCGTGCCGTGCCGGTCCAAGTGATCCGGCGTCAGGTTGAGCAGGATGCCGGCCGTCGGATCAAGCGTCGGCGCGAGATCGATCTGATAGGAAGAACACTCCACCACGTAGAAGCGGTCCGCCTTCGGCGGGTCGAGCGTCAGCACGGCCGTGCCGATATTGCCGCCGAGTTGCGTGTCGCGCCCGCTTGTCTTCAGGATATGGGCGATCAGCGCCGTGGTCGTCGACTTGCCGTTGGTGCCGGTGATCGCGATGAAAGGACAATCGGGCGCATGCGCGCGCCGCTCGCGCACGAAAAGCTCGACGTCGCCGATGATCTCGACGCTCGCTTGACGGGCAAGATCAACGCTCCAGTGCGGCTTCGGATGTGTCAGCGGGACGCCGGGCGAAAGCACGAAAGCGGCGAAGCCACCCCAGTCGACGTGGTGCAGATCGGCCGTCGCGATGCCTGCAGCGGTTGCCTTGGCGACGCTGTCGGGATTGTCGTCCCAAGCCGTGACGTTCGCTCCGCCCGCAACGAGCGCCTGGGCCGTCGCCAATCCCGACCCCCCCAGTCCGAAAAGTCCGACTTTCTTCCCCTTGAATGTGGTGACCGGGATCATCTTTCGCTCACCGCAGCTTCAGAGTGGAAAGACCGATCATCGCAAGGATGACGGCGATGATCCAGAAGCGGATCACCACTTGGCTCTCCGTCCAGCCCTTCTTTTCGAAGTGATGATGGATCGGCGCCATGAGGAACACGCGGCGGCCCGTACGCTTGAACCAGAAGACCTGGATGATGACCGACAGGGTCTCGATGACGAAGAGGCCGCCGATGATAATCATGACGATCTCGTGCTTGGTGGCGACCGCGACGGTCCCGATCAAGCCGCCGAGCGCAAGCGAACCGGTATCGCCCATGAAGATCGCGGCCGGCGGCGCGTTGAACCAGAGGAAGCCCAATCCCGCGCCGATCACGGCACCCAGGATCACTGCGAGCTCGCCGGTGCCGGGCACGAAATGGATCTGCAGATAGTTTGCGAAGACGGCATTACCGGCGAGATAGGCGATCAGGCCGAAGGCTGCGGAGGCGATCATCACCGGCACGATCGCAAGTCCGTCGAGACCATCCGTCAGGTTCACGGCATTGCCCGCGCCGACGATGACGAAACCGCCGAAGAGCACGAAGAAATAGCCGAGATTGAGCATCAGGTCTTTGAAGAAGGGAAAGGTCAGCGATGAGCCGAAAGTGGAGCCTCCCGATCCCGCCGAAAGCGCCGCCTTCATCATGAAGAAAACGGCGATGGCGGCGATCGCGAATTCGATGCCGAGGCGCGCCTTGCCGGAAAAGCCCTTGTCCGACTGCTTGGTCACCTTGAGATAGTCGTCGTAGAAGCCGATCGCACCGAAGCCGAGCGTCACCAATAGCGTCGAGACGACATAGATGCTCGAAAGATCGGCCCAGAGCAGCGACGAGACCACGATGCCGGTCAGAATCATCAGCCCGCCCATTGTGGGCGTGCCGGCTTTCTTGAAGTGGGTCTGGGGTCCATCGGCGCGGATGGGCTGGCCCTTGCCTTGGCGGATGCGCAACGAGGCGATCATTGCCGGTCCGAACAGGAACACGACCAAGGCGGAGGTGAAGAGAGCCGCACCCGTGCGGAAGGTGATGTAGCGGAAGAGATTGAAGAATTGAAAGTGGTCCGCCAGTTCCACAAGCCAGATGAGCATTAGGGACCTTCCCCCAGAAGTTTAGAATCGGACAGCGTCCAACAGAATCATCTGATAGACGATACCCACTTGCGTTCGACTATGTTAGGGCCATTTCCCCTGGCCGCGCGCTGTATCCACCAGCAATGGTGGCAGCGCCCGTTATACTTCCCCCGCTACGGTCGGCACTTCGGGGTATGCTTCTAGGAGCGCCTGGACGATCTTTGCGCAGCCCGTACCTTTCGAAGATTTGACCATCACCACGTCGCCGGCCGTAAGCGCCCCGAGTACATAAGTCCTCAGGTCGTCGACCGACTCCCGGTAAATTGTGGAAACCTCCGGCGGCAGCGCGTCGCGCAAATGCACCATCTCGGGTCCGGCCAACCAAACGTCCGCGATGCCCGCATCAACGATCGGTTCCGCGAGTCCGGCATGCACCGCTGCCGCGTGCTCGCCCATCTCCAGCATGTCGCCGAGGATCGCGACGCGGCGCCCGCCCGGCGGCGGCTCCGCATCACGAAGGAGCGAGATCGCCGCCCGCATTGAAGCCGGGTTGGCATTATAGCTTTCGTCAATCAGCGTGAGGTAGCCGGCCCCGACCGCGAGACGATGCCGCAAGCCCCTGCCCTTTTCCGGCTGCATGGTGGCAAACGAAGCAACGACGTGGTTCATATCCGCCCCGGCCAACGCCGCCGCCGCGATCACCGCCAGCGCATTTTCGGCGATATGGCGTCCCGGCGCGCCAATCGCGATTTCCAGGGTCCTGCCGCCGATCGCGGCCCAGAGCACGGATCCCTCCGCCCCACCGGCGAACTCGGCCAGGCGAAATTCCGACTTCGGATTGGCGCCGAAGGAATGGATGTGGCTGACGCCCGCCGCTGCAGCCGCCCTCTCCAGGAGATCGTATTGCGCGCTGTCGCGATTGATGACCGCGTGGCCGCCACTGACGACCCCCTCGAAGATCTCAGCCTTCGCCGCCGCGATCTCATCGAGGCTCGAGAAATTGCCGAGATGAGCGGCGGCAATGCTGGTGACGACCGCCACATGCGGACGGACCATCCCCGTCAACGGACGGATCTCGCCGGGGTGATTCATGCCGATCTCGAAGATGCCGAAATCGGTCGCTTCCGGCATGCGCGCAAGCGTCAGCGGCACGCCCCAATGATTGTTGAAAGAAGCGACGGAGGCATGGACACGGCCGAGCGGGGAAAGCACGTGCCGCAACATCTCCTTCGTCGTCGTCTTTCCGACCGAACCGGTTACGGCGATGATCTTGGCGGCGCTGCGGTCGCGTGCCGCGCAGCCGAGCCGGATCATCGCCTCCAGGACATCATCGACGACGATCATCGGTGCGATCAGCCGTCCGAGCGCCGGCAGCTTCGCCTCGCTGACGACAAGCACCGAGGCTCCGTTCGCAAGGGCGATGCCGGCATAGTCGTGGCCGTCGACGCGATCGCCCTTGATGGCGAAGAAGGCCTCTCCCTTGCTGATCGTGCGGCTGTCGATCGAAACACCGGTGATCCCTTCCGGCAGATTGCCGACCGGGCGGCCGTTCATCGCGGCCATAAGATCGCTGATTGTCCAGAGCCAGTTCAAATCAAAGACCTCCCAGTGCCTTGCGCACCTCCGCATGGTCGGAGAACGGCAGTGTCACAGAGCCGATCGTTTGCCCCTCTTCATGCCCCTTGCCGGCAACGATCAGCGTGTCGCCGGTCTTGAGCATGCCGACGGCGGTGCGGATCGCTTCGGCGCGATCGGCGATCTCGGTCGCGCCGTTGGCGCCGGCCATGATCTCGGCACGGATCACCTCGGGCACCTCCGAGCGCGGATTGTCGTCGGTGACGATGACGACATCGGCGAGCCGGCTGGCGATCTCGCCCATGATCGGGCGCTTGCCCTTGTCCCGGTCGCCGCCGCAGCCGAAGACGATGATCACGCGGCCGGTCGTAAACGGACGCACGGACTCCAGCACGTTCGCGAGCGCGTCGGGCTTGTGCGCGTAATCCACATAGGCGAGCGCGCCGTCCCTCGTCTGGCCGACGAGCTCCAGCCGGCCTGAAGCACCCTGCAATTTCTCAAGCGCCGAGAAGGCCGCCTTGGCGGTGATGCCCGTCGACATTGCGAGGCCGGCGGCAACAAGCGCGTTGGCGACCTGGAAGTCGCCGGCGAGCGGCACGTGGATTTCGAAGATGTCGTCGCCGACATGCACCTCTGCCGACTGCTTGTGGCGGAAATGTTCGACGCGCTTCAGCGAGATGAAATCGCCGTTGCGGCCGACGGTGCGGACATCCTGCCCGGCCTTTCGCGCCGCAGCGATCGCCTCGGCCGACCATTGGTCGTCGGCGAAGATCACCGCCGGCGAACCCTTCGGCAGGAGCGCGCCGAAGAGGCGCATCTTTGAGGCCATGTAGTGCTCGACCGTGGGATGGTAGTCCATGTGGTCGCGGCCGAGATTGGTGAAGGCGGCAGCGGCAAGCCGGACGCCATCGAGCCTGTTCTGATCGAGGCCGTGGCTGGAGGCCTCCATCGCCGCATGGGTGACGCCTTCGCCGGCAAGTTCGGCGAGCAGCTTGTGCAGCGAGACCGGATCCGGGGTGGTGAGAGACCCGTATTCGTTGCGACCCGGCGCCACCACGCCGGTCGTGCCGATCATCGCCGCCGAGAGGCCCGAATGCGCCCATATCTGCCGCGTGAAGGAGGCGACCGACGTCTTGCCCGCCGTTCCCGTCACCGCCACCATGGTTTCGGGCTGGCGCCCGTAGAAGGCGGCAGCGGCTTTCGCGAGAAAGCGGCGCGGCTCTGAAAGAGAGAAGACCGGCGTGCCCGCATCCACATGTGCGTCGGCGGCGACGACAGCCGCAGCACCGCGTGCGATGGCATCGGCGATATAGGCGGCGCCATTCGCCTTCGTCCCGGCGACGGCGACGAAGAGATCGCCCGGCTTGACCTCTCGGCTATCGGCCGTGATGCCTCCAATCTCGATGTCCGAGGCATCGCCCGTCAGTTGTGCCGAAAGTTCCGGGAAACTTGTTCCCGCCAGGTCCTTGATCTTCATGAACTGCATGTCTCACGTCGATGTGATCCGCCGTAACCGCGAATCGTCCGCATTCTCATTTCATGGTCAATAAGACACAAGCAAGGCAGAACCGTCTTCACCGAATTTCGGTTCGACACCAAGAAGCGGCGCGGAGCGGCTGATGATGTCGCGCACCATGGGAGCGGCATTCGAGCCTGCGGTGCGGCCTCCGCCCTCGCCGGTTTTCGGCGCATCGATGAAGGTCAGCACGATATATTTCGGATCGTCGATCGGAAAGGCGGCGAGGAAGGCGTTGAAGTTCAGGTCGTTGGCATAGCGGCCATTGACGACCTTGTCGGCGGTGCCGGTCTTGCCGCCGACATTGAAGCCCGGAACGAGCGCCCGCTTACCCGAGCCGGCTATACCGTTCCAGCGAAGCAGGTAGCGCATGTCGTTGCTTGTGCTTTCCTTGACGACGGCAGCGGCGAGCTCGCTCGCCTGTTCCTCGCTGCGTGGCAGGAAGGTTGGAGGGATGAGCTTGCCGCCATTGACCAGAGCGGCGCCGGCAACCGCCGTCTGCAGCGGCGTCGTCGAGACGCCGTGGCCGAAGGAGATCGTAATGGAGTTGATCTTCTTCCACTCGCGCGGCTGGCTCGGCGCTTTGACTTCCGGAAGCTCAGTCGGCAGCTTCGTGAGCAGGCCAAGCCTGGTGAGGAACTCCTTGTGTCCGGGAATTCCTACCAGATCGGCGATCTTGGCCGTGCCGATGTTCGAGGAATACTGGAATATTTCCGGCACGGTGAGCACGCGGCGCTTGCCATGGAAGTCCTTGATGGTGAACCCGCCGATGCGGATGGGAGCGGTCGCATCGAAGCTGTCGTTGAGCGTCACCTTGCCGGAATCGAGACCCATGGCAATGGTGAAGGTCTTGAAGGTGGAGCCCATCTCGAACGTGCCGTTCGACATGCGATTCATCCAGCCCTCTTCAGCCCCTTCCGCAGGCTTGTTGGGGTCATAGTCCGGAACAGAGGCCATCGCTAGTACTTCGCCGGTGTGTACGTCCATCACGACGGCACCGGCGGCGATCGCCTGATAGTTCTTCATGCCGGAATCGATGACGTCGCGCACGATGTTCTGGACACGCACATCTATCGAGAGCCTGACCGGCTCGAGCTTGGCGTCGCTGGTCATGCCGATCGCCGCGAGATCGGCGAGCCCCTGGCTGTCGATGTAGCGCTCCATGCCGGCGACGCCGCGGTTGTCGATATTGACGTGGCCGAGAATATGCGCGGCGGTTGGCCCGCCGGGATAGAAACGTCGCTTCTCCGGACGGAAGCCGATGCCCGGGATGCCAAGCGCAAGTATCTCGCCCTGCTGCTTTGGAGTCAGTTGACGGCGCAGCCATTGGAAACGCGAGTTGGACTTGAGCTTGTTGTAGATCTCGCGTGCATTGAGGTCGGGCAGGACCGTGGCAAGCCGTTCCACCGCCTCATCCGCATCGACGATCTTGTGCGGCTCGGCATAGAGCGAGACGGTGCGGATATCGGTCGCGAGGATTTCGCCGTTGCGGTCGAGGATATCGGGCCGGGAGGCCATCAGGCTGTCGGCGCGGCCGATCGAGGAAACCGTCTCCGGTTGCGCGAGACCGTATTGCACCAGTCGTCCGCCGATCACCGCGTAGACGATGCCGAAGCTGGCGATGATGATCGCTACCCGGCTCTTCGCCTGGCTGGCGGTCTTCTTGCGCGTTCCCTGGAAAGTGACATTGAGCCCGCCATCAGCCGGGCGATTATTGCCGCCCGCCGAAAAATGCGCCTTGCTTTTCAGCACCATGATACGGGAGAGAAACGACATCAGCGCGCCACCGAACCTGTTGCGATATTATCGGCATTGATCACCGCGGCGACGCCGTCCTCGGCCGCCTCCTCGTGGCCGGCTTCGTCATCGGCCGCCTTACTTGCGGCCATCTTGTCTTTGCTTGCCCCATCTTTGACTGCCTTCTCTTTGCCCTCTTCCGGCGGCGGCAACTCGGCCTTGAGCATCGGCAGTTCCTGTGGCCGCGCAAGCTGTGTCGACGGCGTCGGCGCCAGCTGCAGGTCGACGGCGAAGGCGTCGACCAGTCTTTCCAGCCGGTTCGGCTGCGTCAGAAGCGCCCAGTCGGCCCTGAGCAGATCGATCGTGTCTTCCTCAAGCTTGATCGCAGCATCGAGCCTGCGGACCTCCTCGAGCTTGTTCTCGGCCTGGTGCTTGATCGTGTAGGTGACCGTGGCGGCCGCCGTCATGATGACGATCAGGACAATATCGAGCGTTCTGAGCATCGTCTCCTAGCCTCCCAGCCTTGCAAGGCTCGCCAGTTCCGGCAGATTGAAAATGGACAGATCGTCTCCAGGCGACGGGGCTTCCGTGCGGATGCCGGCTCTGAGTTTGGCCGACCGGGCGCGCGGGTTGCGGGACGCTTCTTCCTCGCTCGCCGCAATCATAGGCTTGCCGACTGGTGTGAAGGTTGCGGCGCGCTCGGCCACCATCGGCAGATGGCGCGAACCACTCGCCTTGCCGGATCGATCCTGGAAGAACGTCTTGACGACCCTGTCTTCGAGCGAATGAAAGGTGACGACGACGAGCCGTCCCCCGGGCTTCAGCACCCGTTCGGCGGCAAAGAGCGCATTGGCGAGCTCGCCGAGCTCGTCGTTGACGAAGATGCGCAGCGCCTGGAAGACCCGTGTCGCCGGATGAATCTTGTCCTTGGCCTTACGCGGCGTCACCAATTCGATGAGACCGGCGAGGTCGCGCGTCGTTTCGAAAGGCTGCTCGGCCCGACGCTTCTCGATCGCGCGGGCGATGCGCCCCGCCTGCTTCTCCTCGCCGAGAAAGCCGAAGATGCGAATAAGATCGGAAACCTTGGCGCGATTGACGACGTCGGCGGCGGAAACGCCCGCTCCCGACATGCGCATGTCGAGCGGCCCCTGCTTCTGGAAGGAAAAGCCGCGCTCCGCCTCATCGATCTGCATCGAAGAGACGCCGATATCGAGCACGACGCCGTCGAGTCCGCCTTCGGGCGCATGATCGCCAAGTTCGGAGAAACGGGCATGGACGAGCTTGAGCCGGCCTTCGGCGGCGGCGACGAGCGACTGGCCGGCGGCGATCGCCGTCGGATCGCGGTCGAGCGCGATCACGTCTGCGCCGGCCTTGAGGATCGCGGACGTATAGCCGCCAGCACCGAAGGTGCCGTCGAGAATGACCTTTCCGGGAGCCGGTTCAAGCGCTGCGAGCACTTCGGCAAGCATGACGGGAATGTGACGAACCGGTCCGCCGTCGGCTTCAGAAGCTCCGCCGCCTTGATCCGTCACCATTCCGCCTCTCCACTCTATTCCGGACGCAGCCCCCGTTGCTTGCGCCCTTCCCGGGCCTCCGCCTGCGCCCTCGCAAACGCCTGCGGCTCCCAGAGCTGAAAATGATCGCCCCGCCCGACAAAGGTCACGTCGGTCGAGATGCCGGTGAAGTCGCGGATGAAATCCGTCACCATCAACCGGCCCTCCGGGTCGAGCTTCACGAAGACGCCGCCCCCGTGAACGAGGAGCGACATCTGGTTGGCCGCATCCGAAAACGGATCCTCGGACGCCATCTGTCTCTCGAACCGGTCCAGAAGCTCCGGCCCGCCGACGCTGATCGCCGGAAAGACGAAGTCCTGGAAACAGTATAGCTCCCGCACACCCGCTTCCGAAAGCGCGGCGCGAAACGCCGAAGGCACGGAGACCCGCCCCTTGGCATCGATCCGGTTCGTAGCATGTGACAAGAAGCGGTTCATGACGCGAAACGGCCGCCTCCGACTGACGGGCCATAATCATCGACCCGCGCGAACACTCGCCTACGCGCGCAAAAGACCCCCGCCGGGCACGAGCGCGCCCGCCTGAACCCTCCGAAGAAGGAACCCTGGAATTTTGCGATGATGGGCCACGACGCGGCCCTTGCGCAGTACCATTATGGGATAACATGGGACCATATGGGCGTCAATGGGAGAAGCTTGTAAACAGCCTCGCGGATGATCAAATATTGATAGGTTGTTAAGTTTAACAAAGGGTTACGATCCGGCCCCTAATGCCTTGGAATCCCGTTCGAAAGCGGGCCGAGCCGGCGCCCGGTAAACCGGCCTTGGCGGGCTGATTCGTCAAAGGCCAAAAGCTTGAGACGCACCGCGTCGGGCGGGCGCCTGATCGAAGGGGAAAGAAGGCGCTGCGTCGAAAACGCCAGCGCGAAGGAACGGAAGAAAAATCGCCAGTTGGCCTGTAAGCCGGGTTCTGTATGGCCCCGCCTCCCGAAGGAAACGGAACGTGGCAGCCATTCATCTGGGACTGCGCTCGCGCGCAGCCTCGTGCAACCCACCCGGATGACGCGCCTGGAAACCGGCTGGGCGCTCGCGCGCCCGTGTCATCCCTATTCGGTCTTGCTCCCGGTGGGGTTTACCGTGCCGTCCATGTTGCCATGTCCGCGGTGGGCTCTTACCCCACCCTTTCACCCTTACTCCGCGAGCGGAGCGGTTTGCTTTCTGTGGCACTTTCCCTGGGGTCACCCCCGCCGGACGTTATCCGGCACCGTGTTTCCGTGGAGCCCGGACTTTCCTCACTCCGCGGCCTTTCGGCGCTTGCGGAGTGCGGCTGCCCGGCCAACTGGCAGAGGCTCATTAACCGACCGGGGCATGAAGCGCCAGAGAAATCGGCACTTCCCCGCTGCGGCGGCCGGCTTATCGATACGCGACCGCGAAATCGGTCTCGTATTCGTCGGCTTGGAGCCGACCGTCCATCACCAGCGCCGCACCCAGCCTGCCGATCTCGTCGGAGCTCTTGGCGGCCTGGCCGTTGCCGCCCGTCAGCACGGCGACGCGATCGCTCACGAAGCCGATATAGGGATAGCCGTGCCGCGTGAACGAGGTGACGCAAGGCGAAAAATGCGTCGAAACGGGCCTCAGCCCCGGCATCACTCCGGCAAGCAGGCCGCGCAGGTGATCGGCTGCTTCAGCACTACCGCTGCCGCGGAACCATTCCCGAATCGCCGGCTCGCTCTTAAGGATCCGATCGGTCGGATCACCGCCGATCTTGATGTAGTGTCTGCCATCGGCATAAGCAACCGGCGGGAGCAAATAGTAGCTCCTATCCTGTTCCGGCGCGGCACCGATCAATGACGGCATGCCGGCAAAGCCGGCGAGATCGTCGGGGCCGACCTCGGCGAAGAGCACGGTGCGCGCCTTCACCGTCAGGTCGATCGGTTGCGGAAGAAGCGCTTCCGAGAGGGAGAAGCCGCCCGCCGCGACGAGGATGCGCCCGGCGCTGACCGAATGCCGGTCAAGGGTCTTGACGAGGACGTGATCTGCGCCCTTCTCGACCGAGACCACTTCCGAACGGATCACGAGCGCACCAAACTTTTCAGCCGCGATCGTCTGTGCCCGTACGAGTGCGCGGGGATTGATGTAGCCCGCGCCACGCGCCTCGTGAACACCGCCGTAGCCATTCGGGAAGCGGAACCAGGGAAACTGCTCGGCGACGTCGTCGCCGAGGATCAGCGGCGCGTCGACGCCGAGCCTGTCCCGGGCACGCTCGACTTTTTCGAGATAGTCGAACGCACCGCCCGGAGCCGGCGCCGCGATCAGGCAGCCGACCTCGAAATAGAACTCGACGCCGCTCTGCTCGGCTATTTCTGGATAACGGTCAATCGATCGGCGAGCGAGCCGCGCCCAAACCGGATCGTTATCGATCGTGCGGGTGATGCGCGCATTGTCGTAGTGACTGGCGAAGACGCCGCCGTGATTGGCCCGATCTTCCGGCTCATCGGGGCCGACAAGAGCGACTCTGGCTCCGGCAAGCGCGAGATGACGCGCCGCCGCAGCGCCCATCATACCTTTGCCGACAATGACGAAGTCAAAGCTTTCCGACATGGCCTTCCCCGATCGTTCGTTCGCTGCGGAGATAGCATGCCGTTCAGCCTATGACACCGATTTCCTTCAAAGATTTAACGGTATGCCGGAACGCGAGACCTATCCGGCGTTGTCCCACAGCGCCGTGCGTCCTTTCAGGCACGCAAAGAATGCTGTAGCACTTTGGATTGCTGCATGTTTTTGTCCTTAAATCGGGACGGATACATGCAGTAGATCACAAGTCCAGGATGCTCATGACTTTACCGCAGTAGCGCTTCGAAACGGGATTCATCCGCTTGGCACCGTGGCCGGCATTATATTTGAGGATTGTGCCGCAGGTGGTGCCGTCCGAAAGCTCCTGCGCCTTGGCCAGATACATCATGCCGAACTTGATGTTGGTTTCCGGATCGTAGAGGCCCTTGGCGGATCCGGAATAGCCCATCATCCGGGCAGTGGCCGGCTTGATCTGCATCAGGCCGATTTCACCGGCGCTGCCGCGAGCCTCGGCGTTGAAGTTGCTTTCAACCTGTACGATGGCATGCGCGAGATCCACCGCGACCCCGTATTGCTTGGCGTAGGACTGGATGAGGATCGTATATTGCGAGCCGCGCATTAGCGTTAGATCCGGTTTCGGATAGCCTGTCGTTCGGGTCGCCGACGGGATCGCAGAGGTCTTGATGGTTTTGTCGATGCCCCCTGCATACGACGTACCCATCCCGGCGACGGACATGCAAAGGCATGCCGCCACCGCAGCAACAGACGATATTCTCATGTAGTTTGACGTCTCCGGTCTGAGGAACCGGCCGGACGGCGCACCCCACCGTCACGACCGAATTTCCCGATCGTTTTTTATTGACAGGGCCGCAGCGCGGGCGCCGCATTCCCTGCAGTTGATGCCGGGAAAATGAAGGGGCCATCGTGGTAAACATGTGGCAACGCGAAAAAATCGCGCACGAAAGCCCCACGCACGCTAATCTAGTGCAAGCGAGAATCGCTGCCTACGCGTTGAGTTTGGGGAGCGCCAAGAGCAGGCGATGAAGCGTATCGATGGTGGAAACGTCGGCGATGCCATCCACCCGCGATTGCCGGAAATGTCGCTGGAAGGCTGCCACTACGCCTTCGGTTTTCTGGCAGAAATCTCCCGTGATTTCAACGCCATAACCGTAAAGGGAAAGCATGGACTGAAGCGCTTCGACAGGCTGGCCTTGGTCACCACGCTGGAAGAAGCGCCCACCTGCGACCGGCGCCGGCTCCACCCAGTGCCCGACCCCGCGACGAAAAAGCACATCCCAGGGAAATTTTTCTCCCGGATCGACCTTGCGAATCGGTGCGATATCGCTGTGCGCGAGCACCCGTTCCGGGGCGATTTGCCAGCGTTGGCCACAGTCCCGACACAATTCGGCGACCGCTTCGATCTGCGCTTCGGGGAAGTCCGGCAGCCCATCCGGATGGCCGGCATTGGCGATCTCGATGCCGATGGAACAGGAATTGATGTCCGTCTCGCCCTTCCAGAAGCTCTTACCCGCATGCCAGGCGCGCCGCTCCTCCGGCACGAGTTGATCGACGCGCCCGTCCTCGTGAACAAAATAGTGGCTGGAGACCTGGCTCTCCTCGCGGCAGAGCCAGTCGAGCGCCGAGGCTCCCGTCTCCATGCCGGTATAGTGAAGGACGATCATGTCCGGCGTCCGCCCGCCAACGCGCTCGCCGTGATTGGGTGACGGCACGAAGCGGGCGCCGGGAAAATCGCAAGTCTTCGATGTCATGCGGCGCGGCGTTCTCTTTCGATCGCCTCGTAGGCCGCGTTCAGCGCCGCCATGCGATCGTTGGCGATCGCATGGAACTCCTTCGGCACGCCGCGCGCAACCAGCATGTCCGGGTGGTTCTCGGAAACGAGAACGCGATAGCGCTTGCGGATCTCGGAGAAGTCGTCCTTCGGAGACACACCGAGGACCAGATAGGGATCGCGGTCGTCCAAATGCACGTGGCGCGCCATGATGCGCTTGAAATGCGCCTCGTCCATTTTGAAGATTTCGGCCACGCGCATGAGGAAGGCGAGTTCCTTCTCATGCACCGCCCCGTCGGACTTCGCGATATGGAACAGACCGTCGACGATGTCTTCGAGAATCGGGCAGTTCCTCTCGCAGGAAGAGCAGAGCGACGCCATCTTCTCCGCATAGGCCTCATATCCCGCCACGTCCTGGCGCGCGAGATTGTAAAGCCGAGCGACGTTCTTCGCCTGGTCCGCGGGAAATTTGAAGATATCGCGGAAAGCGCTCACCTCGGCCTCGTTCACGATGCCGTCGGCCTTCGCCATTTTCGCCGAAAGCGCGATCATGGCGACCGAAAACGCCACCTTGCGCCGGGTCTCCGGATCCCCTTCGAAGAGTGTGCGAACCGCCTCGACAACCCCTGCAAGCGCATTGCCGGTGGTCGTGACGATCTTGAGAAGGTTGTCCCAGAATGACATGAGTGCGATTGTTCCCTGTCCACCACATGAGCATGACCCGATGTGGTGGCAAATTGCAAGCGGCTGACCGCGCGAACCGTCATGGCTGACGAATTTGTGATGGCCCCTCAATAAATCATATCGCCCCAAATCTCAATCGAATTCCAGAGTGCGCCATGCGACACTTTCAACGCAAGGCCGTCGCGCCTACGCGCGTTCCGACTTTCTGCGATCTACAGGCCTGTCATTTAATTTCTATCGGATTTGCGTTAGACCACGGTGATCTTTGACGTGAGACAAGGATTTTAGAATGCGGTCGATCCCATGAACGATCGCTTGGTGCCGAAATCCCGAGGAGGAATCATGGCCAAGAAAAAAGTCGCAATGCTGACGGCGGGCGGCCTTGCGCCCTGCCTTTCATCTGCTGTCGGCGGACTGATCGAACGCTATACGGACATCGCGCCCGATTACGAGCTCGTGGCCTACCGCTCCGGCTATCAGGGCCTGCTTCTCGCCGACCGTATCGAAATCACCCCGGCGATGCGTGAGAAGGCGCATCTGCTCCATCGCCATGGCGGGTCGCCGATCGGCAACAGCCGGGTAAAGCTCACAAACACCGCCGACTGCGTAAAGCGCGGGCTCGTCAAGGACGGCGAAAACCCGCTTCGCGTTGCGGCCGAAAGGCTCGCTGCCGACGGTATCGGCATCCTGCACACGATCGGCGGCGACGACACTAATACGACGGCGGCCGATCTTGCCGCCTATCTCGGCGCCAATGGGTACGACCTCACTGTCGTCGGCCTGCCGAAGACGGTCGACAATGACGTAGTACCGATTCGTCAGACGCTCGGCGCCTGGACGGCCGCCGAATACGGCGCCCGTTTCTTCGACCATGTAAGCAATGAGCAGAGTGCCGCACCGCGCACCCTCGTGGTCCACGAGGTCATGGGCCGCCACTGCGGCTGGCTGACGGCGGCGACCGCGCGCGCCTATATTCAGATGGCCCACAGCAAGGAATATGTCGACGGTTTCATGATGAACGAGCAGCTGAAGAACATCGACGGCCTCTATCTGCCGGAGATGAAATTCGATCTCGAAGCGGAAGCCGAGCGGCTGCGTGGTGTCATGGACCGGGCGGGCTTCGTCACGCTCTTCGTCAGCGAAGGTGCCTGCCTTGACGCCATCGTCGCGGAACGCGAAGCCGCCGGCGAGACGGTCAAACGCGATGCTTTCGGCCATGTGAAGATCGACACCATCAATGTCGGCAACTGGTTCTCCAAGCAGTTCGCGTCGCTCCTCGGCGCCGAGCGCTCCATGGTGCAGAAGTCCGGCTACTATGCCCGCTCCGCACCGGCCAACGGCGACGATCTGCGCCTGATCCAGAGCATGGTCGACCTCGCCGTCGAAAGCGCGCTCAACAAGGTTTCGGGCGTGACGGGCCACGACGAAGACCAGGGCGGCAAGCTGCGCACGATAGAGTTTCCCCGCATCAAGGGCGGCAAGCACTTCGACACCTCGGCCAAATGGTTCGGCGAGGTCATGGATGTGGTCGGCCAGAAATGGCAGACCGCAGACTAAGTTCAGTTACGGGGGGGGGAAGGACGTTCTCCCCCACCTTGGCACGATCGCAGCTCGATAGCAGTTGACGGCTCCGCGTTGGCATGGCTCCCTCTTGATGTTCTCAGGCCATTCAACCCGGAGCCTTCTCATGTCCCTCGAACACTGGCTCGCCTTCGCCGCCGCGTCGGCCGTCCTGCTTGCGATTCCCGGCCCGACGATCCTTCTCGTCATTTCCTATGCGCTCGGCCATGGCCGCAAGGTCGCGGGAGCAACCGTCGCAGGCGTTGCGCTTGGCGATTTCACCGCCATGACCGCCTCGATGCTCGGGCTTGGGGCCCTGCTTGCGACGTCCGCCGCCGTCTTCACCGCATTGAAGTGGATCGGCGCCGCCTATCTCGTCTGGCTCGGCATCAAGCTCTGGAAGGCACCCGTCGGCGACGCGTCCGGGATTGCCGGCGAAGCAAGCCCTGCCGAACGACCGCTGCGAATCTTCCTGCACGCCTACGCAGTAACCGCGCTCAATCCGAAAAGCATCCTCTTCTTCGTCGCCTTCCTGCCGCAGTTCCTGGATCTGTCGCGCCCGCTCTTCGCGCAGATGGTGATCTTCGAGGTAACATTCTTGACGCTCGCGACGATCAACGCGACCCTCTACGCCTGCCTCGCTTCTGCCGCCGGAGGCGCGATCCGCAAGCCAAGCGTGCGGCGCATCGTCAACCGCACCGGCGGCTCGCTGCTCATCGGCGCGGGCCTGCTGACGGCGGGACTGAAACGCGCCACCTCGTGAAATTCGCCCGTGTGCTTGCCGCAACCGGCGGCATAGGTTAATGGAGATTCAAGCGCAGCGGGTGGCATCCGCTGATTTGTCAGGGGCTACGGGGCCCAGAAGCACGAAAGTGACAGCATGGCGAAAATCCGTATCCCCCTGTCGAAACAGGCACTTACAGCCGCGGCCTTGGCGTCGGTAGCACTTGCCTCGGGATGTTCGACGGTCGAGCATACGTCGCTTCAAGAATTGACCGCCGTGCAGACGGTCACCCCCCTGCCGAAGCCCGGAACGGAGATGACGGCCTATGCGCTGCCCGCACCGATCGGCGCAACTGCGAGCACTTCGGCTGCGCTGACGGCTCAGACTTCATCCGCCGCGAGCCAGCCGACGAGCATCGCCACAACCACTCCGGGGATAGCCGCCGCAGTACCGGCGACCGACGCTGAGGTCACGCCGGCTACAGACGCGACCCTCGCATTCGCCGCGCCCCAGACCGTTGCAGTTCCCACGGCTAAGCCAGCCCAGGCCTTCGAAGTGGCGATGGCGACGCCCGCGTCGGCAAACCTCTCCCCGACCGCTTCGCCGGCCGCCGAGCAGCCTGTCGCCCCCATCCTCGGCGTTGCCGCCTCATGGGAATCGGATTTCGACACCGGCGAGCCGGTCGGCCTCGAAACGCTCGTCGCCAAGCGCATGATCGTGCCGACGGAACGCCCGAAGACCGGCGTCATCGGCTCGGCCGTCGGCGCAGTCGCAAGCGTCATTCCCGATTCGCTGAAGCTCACGAAAGCGCCGACCAGCTCGCGGCCGGAACTCGATAGCCTGATCAAGCACTACGCCGATCTCAATGGCCTGCCCCTCGAATTGGTGCACCGGGTCGTCAAACGCGAAAGCAACTACAATCCGCGCGCCTACAGCAAGGGCAATTACGGGTTGATGCAGATCCGCTACAATACCGCTAGAGGCCTTGGCTATGACGGACCGCCCGAAGGCCTCTTCGATGCGGAAACCAACCTCAAATACGCGACCAGATATCTGCGCGGCGCCTGGATGGTGGCCGACAACCAGCACGACGGCGCGGTAAGGCTCTACGCCAGCGGCTATTATTACCACGCCAAACGCCGGGGCATGCTCGACGAGCTCGACATGCGGTAAGCCGCAGCGGATCGTTTCAGGCGGCTGACTTACATTCGGTACATGCTCAATCGAGCGCTTCGATAATCCTGGCGTTCAGCTTCTGCACGTCATACCGCAGACGCGACGGCGTCAGCCCCAACCGGACGATGGCGAGACGAAGCGACGGCACGAGCATGATCGCCTGTCCGTCATGCCCAAGCATCCAGAACGTGTCCGGCGGAAAATTGCCCGTGCCGGCGCGGATACCGTTTTCCTGGAGCCAGACCTGACCGGAACCGTAGTCGCCGCCCGAGACCGCGGTCGGCGTGCGCATGAAGGACACGTATCCCTTAGGCAGGAGCCTCCTCCCCTTCCAGCTTCCGTCCTGCAGCAGAAATTCGGCAAAGCGTGCCCAGTCCTGCGCCGTCGCATACATGTAAGAGGATCCGACGAAGGTGCCGCTCGCGTCCGTCTCCATCACGGCGCTCGTCATCCCGAGTGGTGCGAAGAGCGCCTCTCGCGGATAGGCAAGCGCTTCGGCCGGATCGTCGAACGTCCGCATCCACAACCGGGAGAGAAGATTGCTCGTGCCGCTCGAATAGCTGAACGTCGTACCCGGGGCCGCTTGCAGCGGCTTCGACGCGACGAAGCCGGCCATATCGCTTTCGAGATAGAGCATGCGCGTCACGTCTGTGACGTCGCCATAGTCCTCGTTGAAGGCAAGCCCGCTCTGCATCGCCAGAAGATCCGCGAGTTTGATCCTCGCGCGCTCGTCGCCCTTCCATTCCGGCACCAGAGCGGTCCGAGCGACATCCATACGTCCCTCGGCGATCCGGCGACCGATGATCGCGGCCGTCACGGATTTCGTCATCGACCAACCGAGCAAAGGCGTGTCGCGGTCGAAACCGGCCGCATAGGTCTCCGCGACGAGCCGGCCATTCCTGATGACGACGACCGCCCGCATGCCGGGACCCGTCCATGCCGGATCTTCGACGATGCTTTGAATCGCGGGATCGATATCGGCCTTGCTTCCGTCAGGCCAACTCACGGCCGGATCATGAGCAACGCCAGCCGCGCCGGCGTCAACCTGCCCGGCCGCCGCCAGCGCCTGCGCGCTGCCGCCGCCGACATTGGCGCAGCCGAGGCCGGGGCGGTAGACCGCACGGCCGGGCGCAGCGAAGCCCAGGATACGTGCGGTTACGCTCTGCTCGTCGCGGTCGACGGAGACGCGGACGAGCTTCAAAAGCGGATGACCGGGCGCCTGCACATCCTCCGCAAGCACCGCCTCAGGATCGCGCCCGGCGAGAAACACATTGGAGCAGACGATCTTGGCGGCGTATCCGTCACCCACCTTGAGGAGCTCCGGCGGGTAGAACGCCAGCCAGCCGATAAGCGCTGCCGACGCAACGGCGACGACCCCGCCAAGCTTCTTCAACAAACCCTTCATGCTCGCCCTCCGACCTCACTGGAGAGAAACAGGTTTTCGTTGAGAGGCAAGCCCCCATACCACCGCCCCATCGACAGAAGAAGCATGGGATTGACCGGCAGACGCCGGATACCGCGGTGGCGACCGGGGCCGGAGGCCGTCACCCTCGGCGCCCGCTCAGAAGTGTGTTGAAGGTTGCAAGATCGATATTGCCCCCGCTTATCAGAATGCCGACCCTCTTGCCGGAGCAATCGATCAACCCCTGCAGAACCGCCGCCGCTGCCAGGCAGCCGGTCGGCTCCACGATGATCTTCATGCGTTCCGCAAAGAACCGCATCGTTTCTACGAGCTGAGCATCGGTCACGGTCACGACGTCATCGACGTCCCGTTTGATGATGGGAAAATTATGATAGCCGACATGCGTGGTGATCGCGCCGTCGGCAATGGACTTCGGCACGGGGATGTGGACGATTTCTCCCTTGCGCAGAGACTGCTGGCCGTCATTGCCCGCCTCCGGCTCGACGCCGATGACGGCGCAGCCCGGCGACAGCGCACGGGCGCTGAGCGCGCTGCCGGCAAGCAAGCCGCCGCCGCCGAGCGGTACGGCGAGCACATCCATCGCACCAATCTCTTCGAACAGCTCCAGGGCCGCGGTGCCCTGCCCCGCAATGATGTCCGGATGGTCGTAAGGCGGAATGAGAGTTGATCCTCGCTCGGCGGCAAGACGTCGGCTGATTGCCTCGCGATCCTCTGTATAGCGCTCATAATAGACGACCTCGGCGCCATAACCCTGCGTCGCCGCTACCTTGATCGCCGGGGCGTCGCGCGGCATCACGATCGTCGCGGAAACACCATGCAATCTGGCGGCGTAAGCGAGTGCTTGGCCATGATTGCCCGAGGAAAAGGCGATGACGCCGTTCTTGCGGGAGGCCGCATCCAAGGCCGCAATGGCATTGTAGGCGCCGCGGAATTTGAAAGCACCCGCACGCTGCATATTCTCCGCTTTGAAGAAGAGAGCGGCTTTGGCGATCTCGTTTGCGGTGCGCGATGTCAAGACCGGCGTCCTGTGCGCTATGCCGGAAATGCGCATGCGTGCCGCCCGAACATCTTCGAAGGTCGGATAACGCAAGGCGGTCGAGTCCGATGAAAGGTTGGTCACAAATAGTCCTCCCGTCGTCGAAGAGCACGGCACTGTAGCACGGGCGTGGCCGGTCCGCTCCTGTGCGAAACCTCGTCATCAAAGTGTAGCGGAGTCACTTTAGAAGCGCCTAAGTTTCAACTGGATGACAGGCAAAGATGACCGAACTCGCCCCCGATGCCGGCCTCCGCAGGAAGAATCCGAAGCTCAAAAGCGCGCTCCTGCAGCACAAGGCTCTCTCCCTTGCAGGCTTGTCCGAGCGCCTCTTCGGACTGCTGTTCTCCGGGCTCGTCTATCCGCAGATCTGGGAAGATCCGATCGTGGACATGGCGGCGATGCAGGTCCGGCCCGGGCACCGCATCGTGACGATCGGCTCCGGCGGCTGCAACATGTTGACCTATCTTTCTGCCGCACCCGCCCGCATCGATGTCGTCGATCTCAATCCCCACCACATCGCGCTGAACCGGCTGAAGCTCGCGGCCTTCCGCCACCTGCCGAGCCACAAAGACGTGGTGCGGTTTCTTGCCGTCGACGGCACGCGTTCGAACAGCCAGGCCTACGACCTCTTCATCGCACCGAAGCTCGATGCGGCCACGCGCGCCTACTGGAGCGGGCGCGACCTGACCGGCCGCCGTCGCATCAGCGTCTTCGAGCGCAATATCTATCGCACCGGCCTCCTCGGCCGCTTCATCGCCGCAAGCCATGTTCTCGCGCGACTCCACGGCATCAACCCGGTAGACTTCGTTCAGGCGCGCTCCATGCGCGAGCAGCGGCAGTTCTTCGACGACAAACTCGCTCCGCTCTTCGATCGTCCGGTCATCCGCTGGATCACCGGCCGCAAGAGCTCGCTCTTCGGCCTCGGCATCCCGCCGCAGCAGTTCGACGAACTCGCGAGCCTCAGCAGCGAGAAGTCGCTTGCGGCGGTTTTGCGCCAACGTCTCGAGAAGCTGACCTGCCATTTTCCGCTGCGCGAGAACTACTTCGCCTGGCAGGCCTTCGCGCGGCGTTATCCGCTGCCGCATGAGGGCGAGTTGCCGGCCTATCTGCAGAATTCGCGCTACGAGGCGATCCGCAACCATGCCGAGCGCGTCGTGGTTCACCATGCAAGCTTCACCGAGCTGCTTGCCGGCAAGCCCGCCTCCTCGGTGGACCGCTACGTGCTTCTCGACGCGCAGGACTGGATGACCGACCGGCAATTGAACGATCTCTGGACGGAGATCACCCGCACTGCCGACGACGGCGCGGTGGTGATCTTCCGCACGGCGGCGGAAGCGAGCATTCTGCCCGGGCGCGTTTCCGGCGCGCTGCTCGACCAGTGGCATTACGACGCGGAAGCGTCCGCCAAACTCGGCGCCGAAGACCGCTCGGCGATCTACGGCGGCTTTCACATCTACCGGAAGAAAGCATGAGCGCCGTGCAGACCGCGCAGGAGAGCCACGCCCGCCTCATGGACCGGATGTACCGCTACCAGCGGTACATCTACGATTTTACGCGAAAATACTATCTCTTCGGGCGCGACACGCTGATCCGCGATCTCAGTCCCCCGCCGGGTGCGTCCGTGCTCGAAGTCGGCTGCGGCACGGGCCGCAACCTCGCCATGATCGGCGACCTCTATCCGAGCGCGCGTCTGTTCGGCCTCGACATCTCGGCGGAAATGCTGGCGACCGCCAGTGCTAAGCTCCGGCGCCAGGGCCGCTCGAACGCCGTCTTGCGCGTCGCCGACGCAATGAATTTCACGGCTGCCTCCTTCGGCGAGAAAGGCTTCGACCGCATCGTCATCTCCTACGCGCTCTCGATGATTCCCGAATGGGAAAAGGCGATCGACGCGGCAATCGATGCACTCAATCCGGGCGGCTCGCTGCATATAGCCGATTTCGGCCAGCAGGAAGGCTGGCCGGGCGGCTTCCGCCGCATCCTTCAGGCCTGGCTCGGACGCTTCCACGTCACACCCCGCGAAACACTGTTCGACGTCATGCGTGTGAAGGCCGACAGCAGAGGAGCGGCGCTCGAACTCAGATCGATCGGCAGAGGCTATGCCTGGCTTGCGGTCTATCGCCGCCCAAAAGAAGACGGTAACTCGTAGAGGGACGAAGGCTACGCGCTGTAGGTGCCGGCGCTGCAATTCACACTTGAGCTAACGCTATTTTTACGATGATATGGTGAAAAGGAGGCCACGCCTCCCTGGGGGAATCATCAATCATGGAAACCATCGCGTGAGGCAGGATCGTCGTTCGTCTCCAAACGGAACCCTCATGCGCCGGCTTCTCCTGGTTTTGCTGCCAATCGCCACCATTCTTTCCGCCTGCACGTCCACCGACTACGATCTTGTGAGGACGGCCTCGATACAGCCGCGCTTCCGCGACACCGATCCGCAGGATTTCGGCGAGCGCACGCCGCATCACCACAGCGTCCACGGCATTGATGTCTCCAAATGGAACGGCGATATCGACTGGATGAAGGTCAAGAACTCCGGCGTGTCCTTCGCCTTCATCAAGGCGACCGAAGGCAAGGACCGGGTCGATACGCGCTTCCATGAATATTGGCAGCAGGCACGCGCCGCCGGCATCGCCTATGCGCCTTACCATTTCTATTATTTCTGCTCGTCCGCAGACGCCCAGGCCGCCTGGTTCATCGCCAACGTGCCGAGAAGCGCCGTTCATCTCCCGCCCGTTCTCGACGTCGAGTGGAACGGCGAATCGAAGACCTGCCGCTACCGGCCTTCGCCCGAGACGGTGCGGTCAGAGATGAAGCGCTTCATGGACCGCCTGGAAGCCCATTACGGCAAGCGGCCGATCATCTACACGTCGGTCGACTTCCATCGCGACAATCTGGTCGGCGCCTTCAACGATTACCATTTCTGGGTGCGGTCCGTTGCCAAGCATCCGAAGGATATATACGTCGATCGCCGTTGGGCCTTCTGGCAATACACCAGCACCGGCGTGATCCCCGGCATACGCGGCAGCACCGACATCAATGCCTTTGCCGGCTCGGCGAAGAATTGGCAGAAGTGGGTCGCCGCCGTTTCCCAGCCGAGATAGCGTGGATCACGGGCAAAGGATCACTCGCGGCGGCCTGCATTTCTTCATTCCGTCATAATGCTCTGGAAGAGCATGGCAGATTTGATCCCGCAGCGCGATGGTCCTGGCGACCGACCACGGCCGCTACAGCACTTGAATGGCTGCGTGTTCCCACAGTCGGCTCCGATCAAGGGAACATGCGGTAGACGGATTGCAGGCCGGCGGCCACTCCCAGGCGGCCCGGCCCAGGAAAGGAATTACGATGACTGTCACAGCCCGCAAGGCACTCCTCACGCTTGGGTTGTTCGCCCTCACTGGCACTTCGGCACTGGCGCAAACCCCGGCCGGCTCGCAGAGCCCTGCCGTCGCTTGCGGCGGCGACCTCGCAACCTTTCTCGAGGGCGTCAAGTCGGAAGCGGTTGCGAAAGGGATTCCGGCCGACGTTGCCGACCGGGCGCTTGCGGGGGCACAGATCGACCTGAAGGTTCTGAGCCGCGACCGCGCCCAGGGCGTCTTCAAGCAGACCTTCAGCGAGTTTTCGAAGCGGACCGTCAGCAAATCGCGCCTCGACATCGGCGCGCAGAAGATGAAGGAATACGCCGGTGTCTTCGCCCGGGCCGAGCAGGAATTCGGCGTGCCGGCGCCGGTGATCACCGCCTTCTGGGCAATGGAAACGGATTTCGGTGCCGTACAGGGCGACTTCAATACGCGTAACGCGCTGGTGACGCTGGCCCACGATTGCCGCCGGCCGGAAATGTTCCGGCCGCAGCTTCTCTCTGCCATCGAGATGGTGCAGCACGGCGATCTCGATCCAGCGACGACGACCGGCGCCTGGGCCGGCGAGATCGGCCAGGTGCAGATGCTGCCGGAGGATATCGTCGCCTATGGCGTCGATGGGGACGGCGACGGCCACGTCAACCTCAAGAAGAGCGCGCCGGACGCGATCCTCACGGCGGCGAAATTCATCCAGAGCCTCGGCTTCAAGGCCGGCGAGCCCTGGATCCAGGAAGTCAGCGTTCCGGACCAACTCCCCTGGGAGAAGACGGGCTTGCAGCCCGGTATGAAGGCGGGCGACTGGTTTGCGCTCGGCGTCACCCCGCGCGACGGCGATACCTCCAACAGCGCTCTCGAGGCCTCGCTCGTACTGCCGCAGGGTCGAAAGGGGGTCGCCTTCCTGACCTATCCGAACTTCAAGATCTATCTCGAATGGAACCAATCCTTCATCTACACGACCTCTGCCGCCTATTTCGCAACCCGCCTCGCCGGCGCCCCGCCCTACCAGCAGGGCAACCCGGAGCCGGGTCTTGGCGACGCGGAGATGAAAGCGCTGCAGACCAGATTGCAGGCACTCGGCCATAACGTCGGCAAGATTGACGGCATTCTCGGCTCCGGTACTCGCGCAGCGCTCCAAAAGGAGCAACTGAAGCTCGGCCTTCCAGCCGACGGCTGGGCGACGCCGGATCTGCTGAACGCGCTCTGACGGTATTGACAAGAAGCGGGTGGCCGCGCCCGCTTCGTTGTATTAGTGCTTGTACAATTCCCGATTGTCGGAGCCGATGCCCATCCGCTCCGGTCCTTTCCACTTGCGGCGCAGGCACGACATGGCTTCGACCACAAATTCAGTCAACACGCAGATGACGCTGCGCCTTTGGGCACTGCTGATGCTGCTCGGCCTCATCTGGGGCGGCTCCTTCTTCTTCGCGCGTGTGGCAGTCGGCTACGTTCCGCCTTTCACGCTCGTGTTTTTACGTTTGAGTCTCGCCGCCCTCGCCCTCCATCTCTATCTTCGTGGCCGCCACGGCATCTATCCGGCACTCCGCAAACGCTGGCGTGAGTTTCTGTTGATGGGACTCATCAACAACGCCATACCGCACGCCTTCATCTTCCTCGGCCAGACGCATATCGGGGCCGGGCTCGCCGCCATCTTGAACGCGACGACGCCGGTTTGGACGGTGCTCATCGCCAACATCGCGACGGAGGACGAGAAGCTGAGCGCTGCGAAACTCAGCGGCTGTCTGCTGGGTCTTGCCGGCACGGTCGTGCTCATCGGACCGAGCGCGCTTGCAGGCATCTTCGGCAGCAGCAGCGACGTGCCGCTCTGGGCGCTCATCCTGCCGGTACTGGCGGCCGTGAGCTACGGCTTCTCCGCCACCTACGGCAAACGCTTCCGTGACCTTGCACCGCCGGTCACGGCCACGGGACAATTGACTGCATCGACGCTCGTCATGTTGCCGGTCGCCGCTCTTGCGGATACCCCGTGGCTGCTGCCCGCGCCACCCCTCACGGCTGTGCTCGCGATCCTTGGACTTGCGCTCGTATCGACCGCCTATGCCTATATCCTCTTCTTCCGGATCATGGCTGAAGCGGGCGCCACCAACACATCTCTGGTGACCCTGCTCGTACCGCCAAGCGCCATCCTGCTCGGTTATCTCTTCCTTGGTGAAACGCTGCAAGCCATGGATATCGCCGGGATGGTGCTCATTGCTGCCGGCCTCGCCGTCCTGGACGGCCGTATCCTGAAGCGCGGATATGCTGCAGGCCGATAGGCCTGCATCCTGCGCCGATTCACTCGCCTCTCGCGCTCACGCAGCGTTACAAGCGTTTATATTAACCTGCCGGAAGCAAATGTGAAAGAAATGTGGCGCGCGGAAAAAAGGAAATAGCTCCAAGCACTTATGCCTGTGAACAAGAGTTGCCCGTGATCCGGATTTCGCAGTGCAGCACAAGTTTCGCTTTTATGGGCCGTTTTTTCGCCCTATGTTTTACCCGTCAACGCAGGGAGGATCAGCCTATGGGACTTACACACTCGTTGAACGTCCTCATGATCAGTGCAGCGTTTGCGTTCGTGGCCGTAATGCTCTTCGTGTGATCAGGCTACTGAAAGTCCAGACCGAATTAGGGACTATAATTCCGGAAAATCCGCTTTTGCAGCAAGACAATGTCAGGCAGGCCGCTCCGAGAGCACCCCGATCGACATGCTGCAACAACGATAAAGCCCATGAACGCGGAGCCGTGCGTGGGCTTTCACTTGTCTTGGGCCAGAGCGCCGGCTCCGACTGGGTATCATCCGGTCGCAGCGGCCCTGCGGGGGCGCTCCGCGGCAAACTCCGCCGCCGGCCGGCGTTCATAGCCTAGAAGGTCGCAGACAGCCGCTATTAGCGGCGACCGGTTCATCGTATAGAGGTGGAAGTCGCCGATGCCACGCCTGACGAGATCGACGATCTGCTCAGCCGCAATATGCGTCGCCTCCTTGAAGCGCTCCTCCGGTCGATCGTCGAGATGGCCGAGCCGCGAAACGATCGATTCAGGGATCTTGGACCCGCAAAGACCGGCGAACTTCTGCACCTGCGCGAGATTGTTGATCGGCAATATCCCGGGCACGATCGGGATTTCGACGCCGGCGCTCCGCACGCGCTCCAGATAGCGCTCGAAATCGTCATTGTCGAAGAAGAACTGAGTGATTGCCCGCGTCGCGCCATTGTCGACCTTGCGCTTCAGCATGTCGATATCGGCAGCCACACTCGGGCTCTCGGGATGTTTCTCCGGATAGGCAGAGACGGAAATCTCGAAGTCGCCACGCGCACGGAGCGCCTTGACGAGAGCGGCGGCGTTTTCATAACCGCCCGGGAAGGGCTCATAGGCGCTGCCGATGCCGCCCTGCGGATCGCCCCTCAAGGCGACGAAATGGCGGACGCCTGAGGCGAGGAACTCTTCGATGACGGCATCCACCTCCGCCTTCAGCGCGCCGACGCAGGTAAGATGGGCGGCCGTATTTGTGAGGCCCATCTCCTCGATCATCCGTCTGACGGTGGTCAGGGATCGCGCCTTGGTCGAACCGCCGGCGCCGTAGGTCACGGTCACGAATGCGGGTGCGAAGACGGAAAGATCCGACACCGTCTGGAAGAGCTGTGTTTCCATCTCCTCGTTCTTTGGAGGAAAATATTCGAAGGACAGCCTGACACTGGCGCACTCGGCGGGATGAAGCGTCCGTTCGTTCATTCTCAAACTCCCCCTGCCTGAAGGCGCTGGCGCGGCATTTCGGCGATAGTGTCGACTGCGCGCTGATCGCGCGCCAGCCAGATCGTGACCGTCAGTTTTCCTTCCTGCCCGCCTTCCGGCGCCAGATCGGTCGTCTTCTCCAGCGCGAGACCCGCCTTCTGCAGCCAATCGGCCATCACCTGATGCGAGAAGCCGAGGCGGGCATGGGCATGCTCGTCGCGCAAGTACTCGAGCCCGTGGGGCGCAAAGTCGATGATCACGAGCCGGCCGCCGGGCGCGAGCATACGGGCGGCCTCACTGATCGCCGCGTCCGGCTCCTCGAGGTAGTGCAACACCTGATGGATCGTGACGAGATCGAAGGACTGGCCGTCGAGCGGCAGATTGAAGATGTCGCCGTGGCGGATCGAAGCCTTGGTGATCCCGGCCTTGTCGAGATTGGAACGGGCGACCGCCAACATGTCGCGGCTCGCGTCGACGCCGATGCCGCGCCGGTAGATGCCTTCGAAAAGCTGCAGAATGCGTCCCGTGCCGGTACCGAGATCGAGCAGGCTGTCGACCTGTTCGTCGCCAACCATGGCCTTCAGCGCCGCCTCGACGTCACCCTCGGCGACATGCAGCCGCCGGAGTTCGTCCCACTCGGCGGCGTTGCGACTGAAATAGGCCTGCGCCTTCTCCGCGCGCGCCTTCTTCAGTGCCGCGAGCCGGGTCGCGTCCCTCGCGAGAATTGCATCGTCGAAAGCGGCCGCCGCCAGGAGTTCACGCACCAGCGCCACGCGCCCGCCCTCTTGACGCAGGCGGAAATAGGCCCAGGCACCCTCCTGATAGCGATCGATGAGGGCGACTTCGGCAAGCAATTTCAGATGTCGGGAAATGCGCGGCTGAGACTGGCCGAGAATTTCGGTAAGATCGGTCACCGTGAGATCGCCGGCGGCAAGCAATGCGAGGAGGCGCATGCGCGTCGGCTCGCCGGCGGCCTTCAGCACATCGACCAGAGCATCCAAACCAAGCGTTCCTCTGTCACCCATCGCTTTCCCCATCAACACATAAAGATATCTTTATGTGATTTGCGGGAAGCGTGCAAGCGAATTTGCGCGGACGGGCAAGAGGATGACGTTCGGGAGACAGGTCCGCTTCCAGAAAGGCTCCGTGGACATCACACCGGAGCGCGCCGCGGCGCTCTACTGCTCGCAGGATGAACAGGCGAAATGCCTGCAAACCAGCGTGTGCAGAAGCCCGCCCCTTTTGGCCGCTAAAGCGCATCGCATCCATTCGTGCCATGCGCTTTAGTCTTTGCTTCTACCTACGTCGCCCATCCCAAAACCGCAGCGGGCTTTTGGACGACGAGCCGTCAAGCCTTACCTTGTCAGCCGCTTATAGGTCACCCGCTTCGGATTGACCGAGTCCGGGCCGAGACGGCGGATCTTGTCCTTCTCGTAGTCCTCGAAGTTGCCTTCGAACCACTCGACATGGCTGTCGCCCTCGAAGGCAAGGATGTGGGTCGCGAGCCGATCGAGGAACATGCGGTCGTGGCTGATGATGACCGCGCAGCCGGCGAAGTTTTCCAGCGCGTCCTCGAGCGCCGCCAGCGTTTCCGTGTCGAGGTCGTTGGTCGGTTCGTCGAGCAGGACGACGTTGCCGCCGGACTTCAGCATCTTGGCAAGGTGCACGCGGTTACGCTGGCCGCCGGAAAGCGTGCCGACCTTCTGCTGCTGATCACCGCCCTTGAAGTTGAACGCCGAGCAATAGGCGCGCGAATTGACCTCGTGCTTGCCGAGCTTGATGACGTCGCTACCGCCGGAGATTTCCTCCCAAACCGTCTTGTTCGCGTCGAGCGCGTCGCGGCTCTGGTCCACATAAGCGAGTTGCACGCTATCGCCGATGCGGAAGGAACCGTCGTCGGGCTGTTCCTGGCCGGTGATCATGCGGAAGAGCGTCGTCTTACCGGCGCCGTTCGGGCCGATGACACCGACAATGCCGCCCGGCGGCAGCTTGAAACTCAGCCCCTCAATTAGAAGCTGGTCGCCATAGCCCTTCGAGATGTTGTCGGCCTCGATGACCACCTGCCCGAGACGCTCGCCGACGGGAATGATGATCTGGGCATCGCCCGGCCGCCGGTCGGCGGCCGCCTTGACGAGCTCGTCATAGGCACGGATACGGGCTTTGGATTTCGCCTGGCGGGCCTTTGGGCTCGAGGCGATCCACTCCTGCTCGCGGCTGATCGCCTTCTGGCGGGTGGCTTCCTCGCGGCCTTCCTGCGCCATGCGCTTGGCCTTGGCCTGCAGATAGGCGGAATAGTTGCCCTCGTAGGGAATGCCTCGGCCGCGGTCCAGCTCGAGAATCCAGCCGGTAACGTTATCGAGGAAGTAGCGGTCGTGGGTGACCATCAGCACGGCGCCCGGATATTCGCGCAGATGCTTTTCAAGCCAGGCGATCGTCTCGGCGTCGAGGTGGTTGGTCGGTTCGTCGAGGAGCAACAGGTCCGGTTGCGACAGCAAGAGCTTGCAAAGCGCCACACGGCGCTTTTCGCCGCCCGAGAGATTGGTGACCTCCGCGTCGCCGGGCGGGCAGCGCAGCGCGTCCATCGCCATCTCGACCTGGCTTTCGAGATCCCAGAGATTCTGACTGTCGATGACATCCTGGAGCTTCGCGCCCTCTTCCGCAGTCTCGTCGGAATAGTTCATCATCAGCTCGTTGTAGCGGTCGAGGATCGCCTTCTTGGCGGCGACACCTTCCATCACGTTCTCGAGCACGTTCTTCTCAGAATCGAGCTGCGGCTCCTGCGGCAGATAGCCGACGGTTGCGCCTTCAGCGACCCAGGCTTCGCCCGTATACTCGTGGTCGAGCCCGGCCATGATCCTCAGAACAGTCGACTTGCCGGCGCCGTTGGGGCCGAGAATGCCAATCTTCGCGTCCGGGTAGAACGAGAGATGGATATTCTCGAGGACCTTCTTGTTGCCATAGGCCTTGTTGAGCCCGGCCATGTGATAGATGAACTGACGTGCCATAAGGGAATGCTCCGCATCGGAAGGGAAAATTTGCCCGCTATGTAGGCGAATTATGGTGGCGGGGCAATCCGGCAAAGGCTTGCCACGCCGACCCTTCGATGTGGCGACCCCGCCGGATCAGCCCTGCCCGGCAGCGTCCGCTATCCCCTTTCCGCATTTGAACTCGGTCGGGCCGGCTGCCTGGATTAAGTCCGAAAGCCCGCTCTTGCCCGAGAGATCGCCGGAAAGCCCGATCGTAAGTCCGGTGATGATGCTGCGGCCGTTGACGCTTTGGCAGCGCATCCGCACCCGGTCGCCGGCACCTGCACCGAAGCTATGGTCGAAGGCCTGCTTGATCTGCTTTTCGTCGATCTCCTTGCCGATCTGGTCGGCAAAGAGCGCACGCACGGCCGAACGGTTGAGCTCATCCAATAGCCGGAGCTGCAACGTGAAGTAGTCGTCCGCATTTGACGCTTGGCAGGTGCCGCTGCGCAGCCACTGATGTCGGTCGAGGCCGGATTTGACGCCAGGCATGGCGACGAGCAAGCGCGCGGCCGTGTCGTCGGCCATGGCGGCCTTCGGCAGGTCCAGCCAATCACCCTTGCGGTCGCGGGCCTTCAGCTCCGCTTCCACGCCGCAATAGCTCTTCCTGAGCGGCCACAGGCCATGAAGCGAAAAATGGGTGGCGTCGAACCGTTCCGCCGTCTGGTCGACGCATTCCATGCGCGTCGGCCGCGTCTCGCAAAAGCCTGGCTGCCAACTTACAGCGAGGACATATTCAGTCTTCCCGCCGCCGGCCCCGCCACCCTCGTCTCCTTCCTGCGCGGCGGCGAAGGTGGCAAATCCCAGCCCCACCGCCAGCGCCGCCATCCGCACCACGTTCACTAATGCCCTTGTCCGCATTGTCATAACCGCCTCCAAACAGGAAAACAAAACGAGAACAAATATCAATAAACGCGCGAAAATTGCAACCCCTAATCAACATTTTCGGAATCGTTGTGACCTCATGCGAAACGAGCAACAAGCGCCGATTGCCTTTACCGTCCAAATCGATTTGATATCTGCGACGGCGTCCGCATCGAAGGGGCGACGACAAACAGGCGGTGTGACGGTTTTTTTGGGAGAGCGCATGGCATGTTCGGGCAGGTGAGGACGCATCGAAGCCCGACAGGTGCGACGCTCGGCTGGCGTTATCGCGGCGCCGCAGGCGTGCCCCGCGGGATCCTCATCATCAGTCACGGCCTTGCGGAACATTCCGGCCGTTACGGCCGCTTTGCCGAGGTCATGGCCGCGCATGGCTTTCATGTCTATGCTCATGACCATCGCGGACACGGCGGGAGTAGCGCGCCGGACGCACTCTTCGCCATGTTCGCGCTCCGCGATGGCGCCCGGAAGGTCATCGCGGACCTTCGCGCCATTCGCGATATGGCGGTTGCCGACCATCCAGGCCTGCCGGTCATCCTCTTCGGCCATTCGATGGGCGGGCTGATTGCTCTCAATGCGGCCGAAACCGATCCCGAGCTCTACGATGCACTCGCCGTCTGGAACTCCAACTTTCGACCGGGCCTTGCCGGCCGCGCCGGTCTATTGCTGCTCGCAATCGAGAAGATGTTGAAGGGCTCGGACGTGCCAAGCCCGCTGCTGACGAAGCTGACCTTCGGCGCCTGGAGCAAGAGCATTGCCGACCGGAAGACCGATTTCGACTGGCTCTCGCGCGACGAAGGCGAGGTCGCCAAATATATCGGCGATCCGCTCTGCGGCTTCGATGCGACGGTGTCGCTGTGGATCGACGTCTTCACCTTCGCCTTTGCCGGCGCCCGCACCGATCGGCTGGCGCGGCTACCCGCAACCCTGCCGGTCCACCTCGTCGGCGGCAGCGCCGATCCCTCCACGTTCAACGGCGCCGCCATCCGCTGGCTCGGCAACCGCATGAAAGCACGCGGCATGGCGGACGTCACCATCACCATTCATGAAGGCATGCGCCACGAGACGCTCAACGAAATCGACCGCGAGAAGGCGACGGAAGAATTCGCCGCCTGGTGTCTGGGGGCCGTCGGCGCCAAGCGTCGGGAAAAATCATGACCGACATCGCCCTCACCAGGATCGCGGCCGCTCACCGCCGGATCTCCTACGGCCTGACGCTGATGGTCCTTTCCGTGTTGATCTCGCCTGGGATCGACATCCTGTCCAAGCTCGCCGTTGCAACCCTACCATCGGCCGAGATCACCGCGGCGCGTTTCCTGCTCCAGGTCGTCTTCATCCTGCCGGTCGTGCTGGTGCGCGGCACGCTTTTCGACCTCACCTGGCGAAAAAGCGCGCTGCATGCGTTGCGTGGCGGGCTGCTCCTGCTGACGATGCTTTCCTTCGTTACCGCGCTCAAAGTGATGGAAGTTGCCGACGCGATCGCAATCTTCTTCGTCGAGCCGATCATCCTCACCATTCTCGGCAGCGTCTTCCTGAAGGAGACGATCGGCTGGCGGCGTTATACGGCCTGCGGCGTCGGCTTCCTCGGCGCGCTGCTCGTCATCCAGCCGAGCATGCAGGAAGTCGGCCTGATCGCGCTCCTGCCGATCGTAACCGCCTTCAGCCTCGCCTTATTCCTGCTCGTGACGCGCATGGTCGCCCAGAATGAGGACCCCTGGTCAATGCAGTTCCATGCGGGCATATGGGGCGGTCTTTTCTGTCTCGTTCTGATGTGGCTCGGGGAGGGTAGCGGTTCGGACGTGTTCGATCCCGTGTGGCCCGAGGGCCTCACGTGGATCTATCTGCTCGGCGTCGGCGTCACCGCGACGATCTCCGGCGTCCTCGGAGTCTATGCCTATCGCGCCGCACCCGCCTCGGTGCTTGCGCCGTTGCAATATTTGGAGATCGTCTCAGCGACAATCTTGGGCTGGCTCGTCTTCGGCGACCTGCCGGACGCGTTGAAGTGGCTGGGCATCGCGATCATCATCGGCTCCGGCCTCTATATCATCTGGCGCGAGCGGCAGGTGCAGAAGACAGCGACCGTCGCGCCGGTATCGCCGGCAATCTGAAACCGGCGGAGTAAACCGGCATTGGGAGGTGCTGACATGAAAACGGGTGGGCAACTGGTGGTGGAGGCGCTTGTCGCGAACGGGGTGAAGCGCATCTCCTGCGTGCCGGGCGAAAGCTATCTCGCCGTGCTGGATGCGCTTTACGGTACTGACATCGACATCCTCGTCTGCCGACAGGAAGGAGGGGCGGCAATGATGGCCGACGCCTGGGGCCGACTGACGGGCGAGCCCGGCATCTGCATGGTCACGCGTGGTCCTGGCGCGACCAACGCATCCGCCGGCCTGCATGTGGCGCGGCAGGATTCGATTCCGATGATCCTGTTCATCGGCCAGGTGCAGCGCGACGCGCGCGAACGCGAGGCCTTCCAGGAAATCGAGTATCGCCGCGCCTTCAGCGAAGTCGCGAAATGGGTTGGCGAAATCGACGATCCGGCCCGCATTCCCGAATTCGTCACGCGCGCCTTCGCCGTCGCCACCTCAGGCCGTCCTGGTCCCGTGGTGCTGACCTTGCCGGAAGACATGCTCACCGAGAGCGCGGAAGCCCCGGCGGCACGCGCCTATCAGCCGGTTGAAAGCCATCCGGGCCCGGGCCAGATCGCCCGGCTCGCGGAGCTGCTCTCTGCCGCGAAAAAGCCGGTGGCCATTCTCGGCGGTACACGTTGGTCAATCGAGTCCGTTGCCGGGTTTCGAAGCTTCGCCGAACGCTGGCATCTCCCCGTCGGCTGCTCCTTCCGCCGCCAAATGCTCTTCGATCACCTGCATCCGAACTATGCCGGCGATGTCGGTATCGGCATCAATCCGGCGCTCGCGAGCGAGATCAAAGAGGCCGATCTCGTCCTTCTCATCGGCGGCCGTTTCTCGGAAATGCCCTCTTCCGGCTACACGCTGATGGACGTGCCCTACCCCAGGCAGACGCTGGTCCATGTCCATCCGGATCCGGCCGAACTCGGCCGCGTTTATCGGCCAGATCTCCCGCTCGCCGCAAGCCCGCGCGATTTCGTCGCCGCGCTCGCCGACCTCGCGCCTGCGGAAGAGCCTGCCTGGTCCGCCCGCACCGCCGCCATGCACGCGGCCTATCTCAGATGGTCGACACCGCCGGAAAAGGGTCCGGGCGACGTGCAGATGGGGCCGATCATGAACTGGCTGGAGGCGAACACCGCGCCGGACACGATCTTCACCAACGGCGCCGGCAACTACGCTACCTGGCTGCACCGCTTCCACCGCTTCCGCCGTTACGGCACTCAGGCCGCTCCCGTGTCAGGCTCGATGGGCTACGGCCTGCCGGCGGCAGTCGCGGCCAAGCATCTCCATCCCGATCGCGAGGTCATCTGCTTCGCCGGCGACGGCTGTTTCCTGATGCACGGGCAGGAATTCGCGACCGCGATCCGCCATGAGCTGCCGATCATCGTGCTCGTCATCAACAACGGCATCTACGGTACGATCCGCATGCATCAGGAGCGCGAATATCCCGGCCGCGTCAGCGCCACGGACCTGACCAATCCGGATTTCGCCGCCCTCGCCCGCGCCTATGGCGGGCACGGCGAAACGGTGGCGCGGACCGAAGAATTTGCCGGGGCGTTCCTGCGGGCCCGCGCCAGCGGCAAGCCGGCGATCATCGAGATCAAGCTCGACCCGGAAGCGATCACGCCGACGCGGACGCTGAGCGATATCCGCAACGGTTGAGAGAACGTCCGCCCCTCGTCCCGGCCCAGGGCTTTCAGGCACCATCGCGGCGCTTGGGAAATTGCGCGGTTTCTCTCGGGAATAAGCGCCTCAGCCGCGAATGTGCAGCGTATGCTGGTAAACCGCTGTGGAGCGAGCGCCGGAGCGGCAATAGCCGAGCATCGGCCGCGGGAATTCGTCGAGCGCGTCAACCATGCGCGTCACCGCATCCGCGGTCACGCCCATCGGTCCGACCGGAATATGGGTAATTTCCAGCCCCAGTTCCTGAGCGCGCGCGGCGATCGCATCGAAGGTCGGCTGCTCGGGCACCTCGAAATCCGGTCGGTGGCAGACGACGGACTTGAAGCCGAGCGCCTTGATCTCGTCGAGATCCTCGACCGTGATCTGGCCGGAGACCGAATACTCATCGTTGATCTGGCGAATGTCCATGTTGCGTTCCTCAAGAAAAGCGTTGCCCTGATGTAGGCCCGGCGTCAAACGGCGTCAATCGACAAGCGCTTTCAGGCGACCGCGAAGGCTAGTGCGTAGTCCCGCGATTGGCCAGGCTCCAGCAGCGGGAGCTCTCCACCTGCGGTGAGCTCCGGCCGCTTCGCCAGACGATGCGATGCCGGTTCGATGCTGATGACATTGGCGCCGCCGCGCTGACAGCGCCACATCTGCAGGTGCGGCAGCGTGTCCGTCCGGAACCTCACACGGAGAGTGCGGCCCTGAAGACCGGATATCGCGGTCAGCGCCACCTCCGACAATTGCCCGTCGCTGGCGACGGCCGGTCGGCAGAAATGCGCACTCTCCCCCTCGCCGAACCGCCAGGCGAGCGATCCGCCATCGACCGACGCACTTTCGATTCGCGTTTCGTCGGCAAGCAGCCGACCGGCGATGTTGATGTGGTACATCATCATCGGCGCGAAGGCGGACGTACCGATGTTGATGATGCGATCCGCGAGCGTGACGCTCCGTGTGGCCTCATCGATTTGCCATAGGCGCTTGACCGCGGCCCGCCCACCGCAAGCGAGATCCAGTTCGATGTCGGCGCTGCAGCGATCGCCGGCGACCGACATCTCCGACCGGCTGACGGGTGTTCCTGCGAGCGACCCATGCAACGGATAATGTCCATCCACGCGCCCATCCACCAGTTCCGGATGGCGGATATGGTCGGGGCCGCAGGTGAAGAGAAAGCCCGCAAGGGCACGCTCGATGCGCGGATCGCCGTCCGAGGGGATTGCATCACCGGGTGACAGATCGACGCCGGCGACAACGAAGGCGGCGATATCGAGCGCCGAGGAACGGTCGAAAAGGAGATGGCTCTCAATGTCCTCGCCGGCGCGAAGCGTGGTCTGCATTCGTCTCGCTCCAGAATCAGGCGGATGAAAGCATAATAGCAGCCCGGCGGGCGCCGGCGTCCCGAGCGAACCAATGCGGACGAAAAAACGTTATGGATTCAAGGAGGTCAAAAGGTCGACAGCCGCTCACGACGGCGAGCGCCGTTGCAACGCGCGGGCAGGTCGCCTAACTAGGATTTAAGGGAATGTTCATGATGAATTCATTTTTTCCACATTAACGTCGGAATCGGCATGTACCGCGCCAGGGAAACCACCAGAAAGACGGGTTCTATCGTGACGTCAGCGCCTCGCATTGGCCTTTCGCTTGTAACCGCACTCGGCCTTTTTGCCGCGGAGTTCGCTCCGGCCCACGCGCAGGAGGGCTACGGCGGCTATTGGAGCGATGGCGATGTGATGCTGGTGACCCCGGAAGGGGATATTCTCGACTATATGCCGGGTCGGGACGAGGTCCAGGTCATGCGTGATCGGCGCGGTCGCACCGTATTGGTCGATCCCTGGGGCAATATCGTCGCGACCGTGGTGCCGAATGACGGCTACGGCGCGGCCCGCCGCCGGGAGTATGACGCCGAAAGCTACTCGGACCGCGACCGCGGCTACGGCTATTCCGAGCCCGGCGAGTTCACCGGCACCGTTCCCGACTATGGCGATGTCACCCCTGCTCCAGTCGAGCGTGAGGAGCTTCCAAATAGCCTTCCGTCGCTCTCCGGGCGCGAGGAGGCCGCCTATGATCCGCAATACGACGATCCGTTGGCGCAGCCGATGCCGCCGGCGATCACGCTAAAGGGCAAGTCCCGCGCCGAGATCACCGCCCTTCAGGTCTTCCTCGATCGCGAAGGCTTTTCGCCGGGCGTCATCGACGGCAAGATGGGCTCGAACGTCACCAAGGCGATCGAGGCCTGGCAGCAGGCGACAGGCGAGACGCTCGACCCGAACAACACCGAAGATACCCTCGAACGCCTGCGCTTCAACGGCGGCCTGCCGATCACCAGTTATACAATTACCGCAGCCGACGCAGCCGGCCCCTATGTCGCCTCAATCCCGGAGGACTACGCCCACAAGGCAATGCTCCCACATCTGTCCTTCACTTCCACCGCCGAAATGCTCGGCGAAAAGTTCCACATGGACGAGAACTACCTGCGTGAGCTCAATCCCGGCGTCGATTTCTCCATTCCGGGAACGACGATCAAGGTCATCAATCCCGGTCCGAACAAGGCGGGCAAGGTCACGCGGATCGTCGCGGACAAGGGTCGCAAGCAGGTGCTCGCTTATGACGAAGCGGGAAAACTGATCGCCGCCTATCCGGCCACCATCGGCTCAGCCGACACGCCCTCGCCGTCCGGCACCGTGGCGGTCGAGCGCATCGCCTTCGATCCGGGTTATACCTACAACCCGAAGATCAATTTCCGGCAGGGTGCGAACGATAAGATCCTGCAATTGCAGCCGGGCCCGAACGGCCCCGTGGGCACCGTCTGGATCGCGCTTTCGAAGCCGACCTACGGCATCCACGGAACGCCGGATCCCTCAAAAATCGGCAAGACCCAGAGCCATGGCTGCATCCGCCTGACCAACTGGGACGCGACCGAGCTCGGCAAGATGGTGAGCCCCGGCGTGACCGTCGAATTCGTCGATTAGTCGCTTCAGACGCCCTGCGGCGCTGAATTTGCGCGCCCCCTATCGGACCATCATGTCACGCCTCGCACGCGGTGTCTAAACGCCTGTCGCCGCGACGGAAAGTGCGCCATTGCGACCCTCATGACATCATGAAACATTGTCATGAAAAACTTTGCCGCATTGGCTCTATCACAGGCGAAAATATCCTCGATCACCACAAAGGAACGTCCGCGATGGCGACGGAGCGCCCTCTCCCCAATCTCTGGCATGCGACGGCACCGGCAGGGCCGCAAACGGCTCCGCTTGCGGGTGACCTGACGACAGAGGTGGCCATTATCGGGGGCGGCTTTACCGGGCTCTCGGCTGCCCTCCACCTTGCCGAGATGGGCGTGAAGGCAACGGTAATCGAGGCGCGAATGATCGGATTCGGCGGTTCGGGCCGCAATGTCGGTCTCGTCAATGCCGGCATGTGGGTGAAGCCGGACGACCTGATCGCAACCCTCGGAGCAGCCGCGGGAAACCGGCTGCTCAATGAGCTTGGTGACGGCCCGTCGCTCGTCTATGACCTCGTCGTCAAGCACGGCATCGAGTGCGAAGCCGTTCGCAACGGCACGCTGCACATGGCTGTCGGCGCCGAAGGGCTGAAGGAGATCCGGGAGCGCGAGACGCAATGGAAGAAGCGCGGCGCGCCGGTCGACGTGCTTTCGGCCGAAAAGGCGCACGTGCTTTCGGGTGCGGAAGGCTTCACCGGAGCGCTGCTCGACCGGCGCGCCGGAACGATCCAGCCGCTCGCCTATGCGCGGGGGCTCGCCCGCGCGGCGCTTGCCGCCGGGGCCGATATTTTCACCGATACGCCGCTTCTTGCCGCCAAGCGGCAAGGCGATCTCTGGAAGCTGCAGGCCGGGCGAGGCACCCTCACCGCCCGCCACGTCATTCTCGCGACCAATGCCTATGGCAGCCTTGTGGCCGATGTGCCGTGGAAGGAATACCGGCAGGAACTGACGATTCTCCCCTATTTCCAGTTCGCGACCAATCCCCTCCCGGACCACATCTCCGCGAAGATATTGCCGGAGCGCCAAGGCGCCTGGGACACGGGTCTCGTCATGACGTCCTTCCGCATGGACCGGCAGAACCGTCTGATCTTCGGCTCGATCGGCAGGCTCGACGCATTGGCCGCAGGCACGCACCGGGCTTTTGCCGCCCGTTCACTACGCAAGCTCTTCCCCTATATCGGTGATTTCCGCTTCGAATACTGGTGGGACGGCCGCATCGGCATGACCACGAACAACCTGCCGGCGATGCACGTGCTCGCCCCCAATGTCATATCGGTGAGCGGCTATAACGGCCGCGGCATCGCGCCGGGTACCGTCTTCGGCCGCGCACTCGCCCGCCATGTCATCGGCGACACATCCGCCGTTCCGCTTGCGGAAACGCCGATCACGCCGGATCCGTGGCGGAGCCTGAAATCGGCCTTCTACCACGCCGGCGCCCAGGCCAAGCATTTTATCGACTGGCGGTTCTGACAGGCTCTGCTTGTCACAGGATCCCGCGGGCGCCGCGTCTGCGGTGCAGGTAACCGCCCCTGCGGCTAGGCCGCCCGCGGCAAGGCCGAGCGCAAGCGAGACATCAGTGCGCGGCGTGCGGTTACGGGAAGCAGGCTCTGCACCTCGCTGGCAAGCGCGAAGGCGTTTTCGCGCGCCTTGTCGAGATTGCTGACGCGGTTCGGGTCCATCGTCTGCAAGGTGCCGCCGCATTCGAAGATTTCGCGATAGGCGACGCGCTCGACGATCGGCGTGTCGAGGACCGAGACGCCGCGAGAGGCGAGCAGCGCCTTGATCGTCTGCAGCGCTCGCGTCGTCACCAGCGAATTGACGCGGGTCAACACGACCGAGTGATTGATGCGGACCCTCGCCTTCTGCTCGATCTGGCGGATGAGCTCCAGAATCTGCACCGCGCCGCGCGCATCCATGGCGCAGCCCTGAACCGGGATCAGCACTTGGTCGGAGAGTCCGAGTGCCAGCGCGACAATCGCGTCCTTGGCGCCGGCCAGATCGATGATGATGAAATCGACCTCGCCCTTGAGTTCGCGGATATGACAGGGCAGCGAGGCCGGCGTGACATGCGAGATCACTTCCAGGTTGGCGACATGGCCGGATACCTCGGACCAGCTCGTGATCCAGCGCTGCGGATCGGCATCGAGAACCACGACGCGGTTCCCCTGCCTCGCCAGTTCCGTCGACAAGATCAGCGCCGCAGTCGTCTTGCCCGCACCGCCTTTCGCATTGGCAAATGTGATGACCGCCATTTCTCCACCTCGTCCTTGCATGTTCCGTTTGCGGGCCCGCCCAGCAGGACGGGCGCGCCGGTTTCTTAATAGAACCTTTCAGATCATGGTTAACAAAATGGAAAGTTTGGCTCCCAAAGATTAATCAAAACGCCTTTCCCGTCACTGACGCGTAATGAAAAAGCCCGGAATACCAAAACTTTCCGGGCTTTGAAAAAATTAACGCGACTTACCGTCAGATGCACTCGGCAAAGAGCTTCTTCGCCGCTTCGAGCGTCAATTCGATCGGGTTGCCGCCTGCGGTGGGGTCGACGATTGCCATTTCCGCCATCTCGTCGATGCGGTCGGTGCCGACACCGAGCGCGGAGAGTTTGTCCGGCACGCCGAGCTCCTCTCTGAGCCGCAGCACATAGTCATAGAAGCCATCGAAACCGCCGGCGATGCCAAGGTAAGCGGCGGCGCGGCCGATCTTGTCCTCGATCGCGGCGCGGTTGAAGCGCAGCACGGGCGGCATCACCACCGCATTGGTCATGCCGTGGTGCGTGTTGTAGATCGCCCCGACCGGATGCGACAGCGAGTGGATCGCCCCGAGCCCCTTCTGGAAGGCGACTGCGCCCATGGCCGCTGCACTCATCATATGGGCTCGGGCTTCGATGTCCGCCCCGTCCTTATAGGCGCGCGGCAGATATTCCTTGACGAGCCGCATGCCTTCGAGGGCGATCCCGGCCGACATCGGATGGTAGAAGGGAGACGAATAGGCCTCCAGGCAATGCGCGAAAGCGTCCATACCCGTGCCGGCGGTGATCACCTTCGGCATCCCGACCGTCAGTTCCGGATCGCAGATCGTGACGGCCGGCAGGAACTTCGGATGAAAGATCACCTTCTTCACGTGGCTTGCCGAATTGGTGATGACGCTGGCGCGGCCGACCTCGGAACCGGTGCCGGCCGTCGTCGGAACGGCGACGATCGGCGCGATGCCCTCGACACTCGCCCGCGTCCACCAGTCACCGATATCCTCGAAATCCCAGACCGGACGCGTCTGGCCGACCATGAATGCGACGCATTTGCCGAGATCGAGACCGGAGCCGCCGCCGAGGGCGACGACGCCGTCATGGCCGCCCTCTCGGAAGGCCCTTACGCCGGCTTCCAGGTTCTTGTCGTTCGGGTTCGGATCGACGTCGGCGAAAATGGCGCGACCGAGGCCGCCGGCCTCGAGTATATCGAGCGCATTCTGCGTGATCGCCATTGGCGCGAGCCCCCGGTCGGTCACGAGCAGCGGCTTCTTCATGCCGACCGCCTTGCAATGGTCGGCAAGCTCCTTGATCCGGCCGGCGCCGAACTTGACGGCGGTCGGATAGCTCCAGTTGGCGGTGATGGTCATGCGGTGACTTTCTTCAGGTGATAGGATTTCGGACGGGTGAGATTGTGGAAGCCGAGGACGGAAAGCGAACCGCCGCGGCCGGTCTCCTTGACGCCTGTCCAGCAGAGCGCCGGGTCGAGATAGTCAGCCCGGTTCATGAAGACGGTGCCGGTTTCGAGCTCACGCCCGATCCGCGCGGCCCGCTCGCCATCCTTCGTCCAGAGCGAAACGGTGAGCCCGTACTGACTGTCATTCATTAATTCGATCGCTTCGGCATCACTCTTCACCTTCATGATGCCGACGGCCGGACCGAAGGTCTCCTCCCGCATGAACTCCATCGAATGGTCGACATCGACCAGGATTTGCGGCGCGAGATAGGCGCCGCCATCGTCCTGCGGGAAAAGCTTCGGATCGATCAGCGCCTTGGCGCCCCTGGAGACGGCATCGGCGATCTGGTTTCGGACGGTGGCAGCAAACCGCTTGTTGGCCATCGGCCCGAGCGTCGTTTCCGGATCGAGCGGATTGCCGAGCTTGTAGTTGGAGACCCAGGCGACCGATTTCTCGACAAAGGCGTCGTAGAGCGATTCATGCACATAGATGCGCTCGATGCCGCAGCAGCACTGGCCGGAATTGTAGGTCGCCCCGTCCATCAGCGTGTCGACCGCCGCGTCGAGATCGGCATCCTCCATCACATAGCCTGGATCCTTGCCGCCGAGTTCGAGGCCGAGACCGGTAAAGGTGCCAGCCGCCGCGCGCTCGATCGAGCGGCCGCCTTCCACCGAGCCGGTGAAGTTGATGAAGTCGAAACTCTTGGCAGCGATCAGCGCCGCCGTCGTCTCGTGGTCGAGGAACAGGTTCTGGAAGACGTCCGCCGGAACGCCCGCCTCGACGAAGGCGCGCACCATGCGCTCGCCGACAAGGATCGTCTGACTGGCGTGTTTGATGATGACCGTGTTGCCCGCCATCAGCGCTGGAGCGACCGTGTTGATCGCCGTCATGTAGGGGTAGTTCCAGGGCGCAATGACGAAGATCACGCCATGCGGCTCGCGCTCTATGCGCCGCTCGAAGCGATCGCTCTCCTCGACGACGAGCGGCTTCAGCGCGTCTGCAGCGATCGAAGCGACGTAGTTGGAGCGCTCGTTGAAGCCTCTGAACTCGCCGCCATAACGGACCGGCCGGCCCATCTGCCAGGCGAGTTCCGGCACCACTTCATCGACCATTTCGTTGAGACGCGCGACGCCGGCGAGCACCAGCTTGACCCGTTCATCGAGCGGGCGCTTCGCCCACGCTTTCTGTGCGAGCCGCGCATGTGTTACCGCCTGTTTGGCGAGCTCCAGCGGCATTGCCGGGCGCTCGGCATAGACCTCGCCATTCACCGGCGAAATACATTTGATCATCGTCATGATCGTCTTCCTGTTCCTACTGCGAAAACAAATTTCCCCTCCCCACCCCTTCCCCACAAGGGGAGAGCTTCCCTCTCGCAGCCTCGCCTGATCTCGGCTAATGCCACCTGCGGAGGCGCTGAGTTGGGCGGGCGGTGACGCCGCGAAGCCCTTGCGGAGAGGGGTTGGGGAGGGTTTACCTACGCCCTCTCGAACCCCCGCGCGACTTCCCAGTCAGTCACGCGCCGGTCGTATTCCTGCTGCTCCCATTGGGCGGCATGCACATAATGGTCGATCACGTCCTCGCCGAAGGCCGCGCGCAGCATCTTCGACCCGGAAAGCGCCTCCGTTGCTGCCCTCAACGTATGCGGAATCTCTCGCACGTCCTTGCCATGGTATGCGTCGCCGACGAAGGGCGCCTCCAGTTCCATCTTGCTTTCGATACCGGATATACCGGCCGCGATCAAAGCGGCAAAGGCAAGATAGGGGTTGAGGTCGGAGCCGCCGACGCGGCATTCGATGCGGATCGCCTTGGTGTCCTCGCCGCAGAGTCGGTAGCCGGCGGTGCGATTGTCCTTGCTCCAGATCGCCTTGGTCGGCGCGAAGGTGCCGGCCATGAAGCGCTTGTAGGAGTTGATGTAGGGCGCCAGGAAATAGGTGATCTCGCTGGCATGGGTGAGCAGGCCCGCCACGTAGTGCCGCATCAGCTCCGACATGCCGTGCGGCGCGTTCTTGTCGAAGAACAGCGGCGTCTCGCCGTCAAGGCTCCAGAGCGATTGGTGGATGTGCGACGATGAGCCCGCGGCCGAATAGTTCCACTTGGCGAGGAAGGTGATCGCCTTGCCCCGCTGCCAGGCGATCTCCTTGCAGCCGTTCTTGATGATCGCGTGCCGGTCCGCCATCGTCAGAGCGTCCGCATAGCGAACATTGATCTCCTCCTGCCCCGCGGAAGCCTCGCCCTTGGAATTCTCGACCGGAATGTCCGCGCCCTGAAGGCCATTGCGGATCGCCCGCATCACATCCTCTTCCTTCGTCGTCTGGAAGATGTGGTAATCCTCATTGTAGCCGCTGGCGAGTTGCAGGTCGCGGTATCCGGAGACCCTCGCCTCGTCATACGACTGATCGAACAGGAAGAATTCGAGCTCGCTCGCCATGAAGGGCTTGAAGCCCATGGCTTCGAGTCGCGCCACCTGCTTCTTCAAGATGGCACGTGGCGAATGCGGCACTTCCGCATGGGTATGGTGGTCGAGCACATCGCAAAGCACCAGCGCCGTGCCTTCAAGCCAGGGGATGCGGCGAAGCGTCGAGAGATCCGGCTTCATCGTGTAGTCGCCATAGCCCCTTTCCCAGCTCGTCGCCTTGTAACCGGGAACAGTCTCCATCTCCATGTCGGTCGCAAGCAGGTAGTTGCAGCTGTGCGTTTCCTTCCAGGCGCTGTCGACGAAGTATTCCGCGTGAAAACGCTTGCCCATCAGCCGGCCCTGCATGTCCACTTGGCAGGCGAGCACCGTATCGATGCGGCCGGCGGCCACATCCTCTTTCAGTTCTTCGAACGAGTAGCTCATGAAAGTGTCATCCCGTGTTGCGGCGCGGCCGTTCCCGAAGCCGCGAAAGTCAAGCGGGGATCGCAAACGCGATCCCCGCGCTCCTGTTACCCTCTCAGACTTCGCCTACGGCCTTTTCGGCGGCGACGATCTCCGCCTGGCGGCGGGCGACTTCATCGCCGATCGGCGGCCCGCGGAAGCGGCGGTTTTCAAATGCGAACCAGATGATCCCTGTCACAATCAGGAAACCGACGGTGATATAGAGCGCCCAATCATTCGGCGGCTGGATGCCGAGAACGAAGATCAGCACCATGGCGATGATCGACAGGATCGCGAAGAGCTTGAACATGCCTTCGCCGAGGTTCCACGGTCCCATCTTATCCCACTTCGAGGTTCCCCAGGCGAAAAGGCCGAGCGTGATCGGGATCGCGAAGGAGAAGAACAGGAAGATGACCGTGCACGAGACGACGATCGTGTAGACCGGCGTGTCGCCGATCGAGACCAGCGACGATCCCCAGACGAAGAGCACCGCAAGGATCGAACCTGTCCAGATCGCTGCAACCGGCGTGCGGTAGGTCGGGCTCACCTTCGACAGCGGCTTGGAGGCGGGCAGGCCGCCGTCACGCGAGAAAGCGAAAATCATACGGGAGACCGAGGTGACCGTCGCCAAACCGCACAGCCACTGGCTGACGAAGATGGCGAGGTAGAGAATGTCCTTGATGGCCGGATGGACCCGCGCGTCCATCGCCCAGAAGAAGACGTTCCAGCCCTGCTTGGCCGCCTCGTCCATGTTCGGGATCATCAGCACGAAGGAGCACAGCATGATGTAGCCGAAGAGCGCCGACCAGAGCACCGAAGAGACCATGCCGCGCGGCACCGACTCGGCAGCCTTCACCGTCTCCTCCGAGGTGTGGGCGGAAGCATCGTAACCGGTGATCGTGTAGATCGGCAGCAGCAGGCCAAGCAGAAACACCCAGGTGCCGGAAGTCTGCGGCCAGACATTGCCGCCCGCCTCGCCGGAATAGTTCGAGAAGGTGAAGAGCCGCCCGAACTCGTAAGAGTCCGCCGCTGCAAGGCAAACGATCGCCAGCAGGATCGAGGTCGCGAAGATCAGATAGCCCGAGAAGTCCGTGAGCTTCGCCGTGAGGCCGATCCCCATATGGTTCACCAGGGCCTGCACGCCGGTGATGATCGCCAGGAAGACGATACGAGTGGTCGTCGTGTCTTCCAGCCCCAGATAGGGCGTGCCGAACGAACCCATGAAGAAATAGTAGGTGCCGACATTGATGGCGCCGAGAACCGTCACCAGCCCAAGCAGGTTGAACCAGGCCGTGAGCCAGCCGGTGAAGCGGTTGCCGAGGATCGAGCCCCAGTGATAGAGGCCGCCGGCGGTCGGGTAGGCAGAACCGATCTGCGCCATGGCAACGGCGAAGACGAGCGAAATGAAGCATCCGAGCGGCCAGCCGATGCCGATCGAGGCGCCGCCTGCGCCGGAAGTCGCCTGCGCAAGCGAATTGATACCACCCGAGAGGATGCAAATGATCGAAAAGGATACGGCGAAATTCGAGAACTGGCTCATTCGCCGCTCGAGTTCCTGGGCATAGCCCATGGAATGCAGAATCTGCAGATCCTGCTTCTTATCGATTTCGGTATAGTCTGACATCTTTTTCCCCTGTTTCTCCGGACCCTCCGCGCCATTGCGAAAGGTCGCGTCACCCACTGCTCCAGAGAACGGAACAGCACCGCGGCTTTGCCGCTCCCCCAGGTCTTTTTATTTTGCCGGAAGCGCCGCTACGCCCGTGGTGAGCAGCCCTTCCAGATAATCGGCCACGACCCTTTGGCCGATCTCGTTGCGGATGAGATCGTTGCGGATCTCGATCATGACGTTCGGCACGCCAAAGCGGATGCCGTATTCGATCAAGCTGTGCGTCACGCCGTCGGCCGGTCCATAGGGCTCGTTGCGGCGGATATCGTAGCCCACGTCTCCAACGGCTGCAGCGGCAAGCATGCGGTCCGCCAGCCGACTGTCGGCGTCGTGCAAAATGCCGATTTCGACAGAGCGGGGCTCGCCGAAATAGACCGGCGTGAAGCTGTGCATGGTGACGAGAACAGGCCGCCTGCCCGAAGCCCGGCGGTCGCTGATGAGCTGAGAGACCGCTTCTTTAAACGGCAGGTAGATCTCGTCCACCCTCGCCCGCCGCTCGGCTGCCGACATCGTCCTGTTGCCCGGGACCTCATAGACCTCGCTGACGACAGGCGTTGCCGCATCGGATTCCGGCGGCCTGTTGCAGTCGTAGACTAGGCGTGAAAAACGCTGATGGACGAGCGTGGCGTCGAGCCGCTTCGCGAGAAATCTGCATACCGCCAGAGCTCCCGGGTCCCAGGCGATATGGCTCTCGAGCGCCTCTTCGGAAAGGCCGAGCGTACCGAGACGTTCCGGCAGGCGGCGGGACGCGTGCTCGCAGACGAAGAGGAATTCTCCCTTCGCATCGGCATTCTCGATGGCGACCGGGCCGCCCTCTGCCTGCGTCAAAAGCCCCGTCAAAACCGGCTCCCCTGTGCCTCGTCAGACGATATTTGTGAAAAGAATTCTTCACGAATCGACCAGTGTCAATCAGAATCTGAAACGATCTCTTCAAGAATGTGATTGACTCTGATTGTGACAGCGATGTTTAATTTCTCACAAGCTGGCGAAGACCGGCCGAGGGGCAAGAGCATTGAACGGCAACGCAACATCTATGACCGTGTCGGATGTGATCAACGCACATTTCGCCGCGCTGACGCGCGCGGAAAGGCGGCTGGCGGAGACACTTCTCGATAACTATCCGGTTTCCGGCCTCGGCTCGATCACCACGGTCGCCGAGAATGCCGGCGTTTCGACCCCGACGGTCGCCCGCATGGTCCAGAAGCTCGGCTTCCGCGGATTTCCGGATTTCCAGGCAAGGCTCCACCAGGAACTCGAGGCGACGATCTCCAATCCAATCGCCAAGCATGATCGCTGGGCGGCGAGCGCGCCGGGCACCCATACGCTCAACCGTTTCGCCGACGCGATCATGGGCAATATGCGCCAGACGCTTTCTCAGATCGAACCCCGCGAATTCGACGCGGCCGCAGCAGTCGTCGCCGACCGCAAGCGCAATGTCTATCTGGTCGGCGGGCGCATCACCCGCTCGCTTGCAGACTATCTCTTCACCCATCTCCAGGTCATCCGCACCGGCGTCACCCGGATCGCCGTCAATCCGAGCTCCTGGCCGCACTATGTGCTCGACATGAAGCAGGGCGACGTCCTGATCCTGTTCGACATCCGCCGTTACGAGCAGGAGATGGAAACGCTCGCCCGTTTCGCCCGCGAGCGTGGCGTCGAGATCATCCTCTTCACCGATCAATGGGGCTCGCCGGTCGCCAAGTCCTCCTCCAAGGTCTTCCGCGCCCAGATCGAAGTGCCCTCGGCCTGGGATAGTTCCGTGATGCTGCTCTTCCTCGTCGAGGCACTGATCGAGGCCGTGCAGAGCACGAACTGGGACGAAACCCGCGATCGTATGAAGACGCTCGAAGGCCTGTTCGATTCAACGCGCATCTTCCGTAAGCCGGTCTAGGAGGGACCGCCCGAGGGTTGAAGTTTCCGAAACGAAAGACATCAAGGAGGTGCAAAACGCCGTCACGCACGGGCTCGAAAGCGGGTCATTCCGAAGCCGACACGTTTGGCGCGAACAGGACAGAGCCTGTCACACAAGCTTCATCGCATCTCTTTAACAGCATCGCCGAAATTGGCTGAAAACCCATAAGGAGAACACCAGTGATTTCAAAGACTCAACGCCTGCTCTCGCTCTCGACCGCAATGCTGCTTGCAACGACGGCCATCGCCGCCGAGCCGAGCGAGGAGCTCATCGCCGCCGCCAAGAAGGAAGGCACGCTGACCACGATCGCCCTTCCCCACAGCTGGTGCGGATACGGCGATCTCATTGCCGGCTTCAAGGCCAAGTACGGCATCGAAGTCAATGAGCTGAACCCCGACGCCAGCTCCGGCGACGAGATCGAGGCCATCAAGGCCAACAAGGGCAACACCGGCCCGCAGGCCCCTGACGTCATCGACGTCGGCCTCTCCTTCGGTCCGTCGGCCAAGGCCGAAGGCCTGATCCAGCCCTACAAGGTCTCGACCTGGGACACGATCCCGGACAGCGCCAAGGACGCCGACGGCTACTGGTACGGCGACTATTACGGCGTTCTCTCCTTCGTCGTGAATACCGATATCGTCAAGGATGTGCCGAAGGACTGGGCCGACCTCAAGAAGTCGGACTATGCGAACTCGGTCGCGCTCGCCGGCGATCCGCGCACCTCGAACCAGGCCGTGCAGGCGGTCTATGCCGCCGGTCTCGCCGCCGGTGAAAAGGATCCGGCAAAGGCTGGCGAAGCAGGTCTCGCTTTCTTCGCCGAAGTCAACAAGGCGGGCAACTTCGTTCCGGTTATCGGCAAGTCCGCCTCGCTCGCGCAGGGCTCGACGCCGATCATCATCGCCTGGGACTACAACGGTCTCTCCTGGCGCGACAGCCTGAACGGCAATCCGCCGGTCGAGGTCGTCGTTCCGGCCTCCGGCGTCGTCGCCGGCGTTTACGTCCAGGCGATCTCCGCCTTCGCACCGCATCCGAACGCGGCCAAGCTCTGGATGGAATACCTCTATTCGGACGAAGGTCAGCTCGGCTGGCTGAAGGGCTATTGCCACCCGATCCGCTTCAACGATCTCGCCAAGAACGGCAAGATCCCGCAGGAACTGCTCGACAAGCTGCCGCCGGCAGAGGCCTACGAAAAAGCCGTCTTCCCGACGCTTGAAGAACAGGAAGCCGGCAAGACACCAATCACCACCAAGTGGGACAGCGTCGTCGGCGCAAACGTACAGTAATCGCTATCTCGGCCTCCTCGCCCCGACGGGCGGGGAGGCTTTTCTCTGACGCCGGGACGGCCGAAGCCTCGATGACCACGACAACAACAGCAACAACGACAGCACCCCTGATCAGCAAACGGGCGATCATCGATTGGCTCGGCATCGCGCCCTTCATGATCTTCGCGCTGATGTTCCTGGTCGTGCCGACGCTTTACCTCGTGACCGGCGCCTTTCTGACGCCCGCGGGCGAGTTCACGCTCAAGAATATCGCCGACCTGTTCACGCCTTCGATCCTCTCCGCCTATTGGATCTCGATCCGGGTGTCGGTCGCCTCGTCGCTCGGCGGCGCGCTGATCGGCTTCTTTCTCGCCTGGGCGATCGTACTCGGCGGCGTGCCGAGTTGGGTCCGCTCCGGCCTGCTCACCTTTTCGGGCGTTGCGTCGAACTTCGCCGGCGTGCCGCTCGCCTTCGCCTTTCTGGCGACGCTCGGCCGTACAGGTCTCGTCACCGTGTTCCTGCGCGACTGGTTCGGCTTCAACCTCTATTCGACCGGCTTCAATCTCCTAAGCTTCTTCGGGCTGACCATCACCTATATGTATTTCCAGATCCCGCTGATGGTCCTGATCCTGACGCCGGCGCTGGACGGCCTAAAGCGAGAGTGGCGCGAAGCGGCCGAAATCCTCGGCGCCTCCCACTGGCAATATTGGCGCATGGTGGCACTGCCGATCCTCTGGCCGAGCCTGCTGGGCACGACGCTTTTGCTTTTCGCCAACGCCTTCGGCGCCATCGCGACGGCCTACGCGCTGACCGGCAGTTCGCTCAACATCGTGCCGATCCTCCTTTACGCCCAGATCCGCGGCGACGTGCTGCACAACCCGAATCTCGGCTATGCGCTCGCCCTCGGCATGATCGTCATCACCGGGATTTCCAACATTCTCTATATCTGGCTGCGGATGCGCGCCGAACGGTGGCAGAAATGAAAGCACAGCGCCTGGGCGCCTGGATCGCCATCGCCGTCGGAGCGAGCTATTTCATCATCCCGCTGCTCGGCACGCTGGAGTTCTCGCTGCGCATGCGGCGCGGCGCCTATTCCTTCGATGCTTACCAGTCGGTTTTCTCCGACATCCAGTTCCGCGAGACCTTCGGCTATTCGATCATAATGGCGCTGCTAACCATCGTCTTCGGCATGCTGCTCGTGGTGCCGACGGCCTATTGGGTGCGCCTGCGCCTGCCGCAGGTCCGCCCCGTCGTGGAGTTCGTGACACTGCTACCGCTCGTCATTCCGGCGATCGTCATCGTCTTCGGCTATCTGAGGCTCTACAATTCCTCGTCGATCCTGCCACTTACCGGCTCGACCTCCGGCACGAATGCGCTGCTCATGTTCTCCTACATGACGCTGTCGCTTCCCTACATGTACCGCGCCGTCGATACCGCCATGCGGGCAATCGATGTCCGGACGCTGACGGAAGCGGCCGAGAGCCTCGGCGCCAAATGGCCGACGATCCTTTTCCGCTGCATCTTCCCGAACGTGATGAGCGGGGTGCTTTCCGGCGCCTTCATCACCTTCGCGATCGTAATGGGCGAATTCACCATGGCGGCGCTGCTCAACCGGCCGGCCTTTGGCCCCTATCTGCAGCTCGTCGGCGCCAACAAGGCCTACGAGCCCTCGGCGCTCGCGGTCATCGCCTTCGCCATCACCTGGCTCAGCATGGGGCTGATTCAGCTCGTGTCCCGCTTCCAGCAATCCGCTTCGCCCAAGGCTTGATCACATGGCATTCCTGACGCTGACGAACATCCAAAAATCCTTCGGCCCGGTTCAGGTCGTGCACAACTTCAACATGGGCATCGACAGGGGCGAATTCGTTTCCTTTCTCGGCCCTTCCGGTTGCGGCAAGACGACCATCCTGCGCATGATCGCCGGCTTCGAGACGCCGTCCGGCGGCTCGATCGTCATCAACGGCAAGAATCAGGGCACGCTGAAGCCAAACCAGCGCAATATCGGCATGGTGTTCCAGGCTTATGCGCTGTTCCCGAACATGAACGTTCACGACAATGTCGCCTTCGGCCTCAAGGTCGCAGGCGCCTCCAAAACGGATATTGATATGCGGGTGAAGCAGATGCTCGGGCTCATCAAGCTCGAGCACCTGGCGGACCGCTTCCCCTATCAATTGTCCGGCGGCCAGCAGCAACGTGTGGCGCTCGCCCGCGCGATTGCCGTCAAGCCGCAAGTGCTGCTGCTCGACGAGCCGCTCTCCGCACTCGATGCGAAGATCCGCATCTCGCTACGAGAGGAGATACGGCAGATCCAGCAGCAGCTCGGAATCACGACGGTATTCGTCACGCATGACCAAGAGGAGGCGCTCTCGATCTCCGACCGGATCGTCGTCATGAATGCCGGCCGCGCCGACCAGATCGGCACTCCCTTCGAGATCTACAATACGCCGGCGACCCGGTTCGTCGCCTCCTTCGTCGGCACGCTCAATATTATCGAGGGCAAGGTGGCCGATCCCGCGACCGGCGCCGTCACCATCGGCGACCAGCGGATTTCTCTGAAAGAGCCCATTGCCGGCGTCAAAGGCGGCGACAGCATCTCGCTGGCGCTCAGGCCGGAGGCTGGCTCGATCGCCGAAGGTGCGCCAGGCGATACGGCCCTTCCCGGCGAAGTGGTCTCCACGAGCTTTCTCGGCTCCGTCATTCGCACCAAGCTGCGCGTCGGCGGCGACATCATCTCCTTCGACATGTTCAACAATCCGGGCATGACCCCTCCGGTCGCCGGCGAACACGTCACGCTACGCTTCGCCGCCAAGGACCTGCTCGTCATCCGCGAGTAGGTGGGCGCCCTGCCGGAACGATTTATCCGACACGCCGATGTCCTTGGAAAGATCTGTCGCGATTTCCCGCTTTTTCGTCGCTCGGCGCGTTTGACCGCAGCCGAGTGGCCGATATAGTCGCAAGCGTTCTCAGGGCGGGGTGAAATTCCCCACCGGCGGTAGCGGCAAGGCGATCGACATGATCGCCGGGTCGGAGCCCGCGAGCGCTTCGGGCAGCTTCAGCGCCTGAAGGTCAGCAGATCCGGTCGAATTCCGGAGCCGACGGTTACAGTCCGGATGGAAGAGAGCAAGCAGAAGCGGCGCCCCCTCCCCGGGGGCTGTCGTGCATGCATGTTCGCCCGACGGGATCATTGGAAAAAACGCCAACCCTGAAAGGCTTGAGACCATGACTATCCTTTCCCATCCCTCCACCAAGATCGCTATCGTCCGCGCCCGCTGGCACGCCGATATCGTCGACCAGTGCGTCGACGCCTTCGTCGCCCAATGGGCGAAACTCGGCGGCAACACCGCCGACGTCGAGATCTTCGACGTGCCGGGTGCACTCGAAATCCCTCTGCATGCGCAGACGCTCGCCAAAACCGGCCGCTATTCGGCGATCCTCGGCACGGCCTTCGTCGTCAATGGCGGTATCTACCGGCACGACTTCGTCGCCGGCACTGTCCTAGACGGCATGATGCGCGTACAGCTCGACACGGACGTGCCGGTGCTCTCTGCCGTGCTCACGCCTCACAACTTCCAGGAAAGCGAGCCGCTGATCGCCTTCTTCCGCGAACATTTCGTCGTCAAGGGCGAGGAAGCCGCCAATGCTTGCGCGCAAATCCTCGACGCCCGCGCGAAGCTGGCGCTGATCAACGCCTGAGCAGCTTCCTCTAAAAGAAATGCGAAGGGGCGCGGCTGGCATCGGTCGCGCCCCTTCGCATTTGCGCCGATTGAAAATTCGTGCGACCACGTTAGTAAACTTGACAAAATCTGAAAGATTATCCTTGCCGGCTGTGGGTGCCGGCCGAGAAAACGACCATGACATTTCAGCCGCGCATGCAGAACAAGATCAGCGGTTTTTCGATCATAGGCGGCCTCAACCGCCGCGAATGGAATGGTGTGGTCGCGGATGTCTGGGACGTGGAGTGCGTTCCGCATGCCGGCGGCTATTACGTTGCCGAGGACCCGCGCATGTTCATCGTCCTCGACGCCAAAGGTGGCGGCAATTGCAGGGTGAAGCTGGCCGCAAACGGCAAGGGTGTCGTCCAGAACTATCATCGGCAAGCCCTCTCCTATATTCCTGCCGGGATGGAATTGTGGACCGATGTGGTCGACGTCCACTATATCCGGCATCTCGATCTGCACTTCGATGTCGATGCGCTCAGCCGGCGCCTGAAGGAAGATCTGGACTCCGCCGCTATCGACAGGCCCCGGCTGATGTTCCAGGACGAGCGCTTTCTCCGGCTTGCAGGTCTGATCGCGGCCGAATGCCTCAATCCGCAACCGCTTCATGATCTCTACGGCGACGGGCTGACGGTAGCGCTCTTCGTCGACCTCATGAAAATCGGCAAGCGCGAGCCCCGCAAGCGCAGCCAGTTGGCGGGCTGGCAGTTGCGCCGTGCGATCGACTTCATCGAGGAGAACTTCGCCCGCAACGTCCGGCTGGAGGAACTTGCAAACCTCACCGGCCTCTCCCAATCACATTTCAGCCATGCCTTCAAATCCTCGACCGGTGTCGCCCCTCACCAGTGGCACATGAATGCCCGGGTCGAGCGGGCAAAGCAGATGCTGCTCAAGACCGACGTGTCGCTCACGACGGTCGCCGCGGAGACCGGCTTTGCAGATCAGGCCCATTTCACCCGCGTCTTTCGCAAGACGATCGGCACGACTCCGGCCCTCTGGAAAAAGAGCCGCGGGGCCTAACAAACGCGACGCCCGCCTGTGTGCACTGCGCAAAATTTGCCCAGGATCGTTCAATTTTCCCCGACTGCGACAAGCCGGGCCCGTATAGTTGATTTAATCACTCACCTTATCATTGAACAAAACCGGTAATGGTGCGATGGGCGCGCTCGGCCGAATTCGTGGCAGGAATGAAGACATGAAGCGCAAGGATCATGGGGCACATCTGAAGCATGTCTTGGCGAGCGGAGCGGCACTTGCCACGTTGATGGCTGCGGGCGTGGCGCTGGCGCAGGATGGAAGCGCCACTCAGCTTGAACGGCTCGTCGTCGAGGGCGGGAATGTTGCGGACGACGGCGCCACCGGGCCAGTCGACGGCTACGTCGCCAAGGCCACGGCGACCGGTTCGAAAACGGCCACTCCCCTCACCGAGATTCCGCAATCGATATCCGTAGTCGGCCGCGAGGAACTGGACGACCGAGCCGTCGTCAACAAGGTCGACGAGGCGCTGCGTTATACGCCCGGCGTGATGGCCGCGCCCTTCGGTGTCGATCCCGACACCGACTGGTTCTACGTCCGAGGCTTCGACGCCGCGCAGACAGGTGTCTTTCTCGACGGCCTCTCCCTCTACAGCTACGCTTTCGGCAATTTCCAGATCGATCCTTTCATGCTGGAGCGGATCGAGGTGCTGAAGGGGCCGGCCTCCGTGCTCTATGGCGGCGCCAATCCGGGCGGTATCATCAATCTGATCAGCAAGCGGCCGCTCGACGAGCCTCTCTACTATAACGAGCTCGGCATCAACAGCGACGGCAACGCCTTCACCGGCTTCGACGTTAACGACCGGCTGACCGAGGATGGAACGTTACTCTATCGCCTGACCGGTAAGATCGCCGGCGGGGACAACTACTCGGATGTTTCCAAAGACGTGCGCGGTTTCATCCTTCCTCAAGTGACCTATGCGCCCGACGAAGCAACCAGCCTTACTGTCTATGGTTTGCTGCAGGGACTCGATCAAGTCCATGTCGGCAACGGCTTCCTGCCCTATGTGGGAACCGTAGTCGATGCGCCCTTCGGCAAGATCGACCGGGATGCCTACTTCGGCGAGCCGGATATCGACGAGGGAACCTACACCCAGCAGATGCTCGGCTACGAGTTCAAGCACGACTTCGATAACGGCTGGACCTTCACCCAGAACGCGCGCTACGCCCATCTCCACAAGCACGAGAAGTACCCCTATCCCTATGGCTATGTCGGCCCGGGCTTTGGCAATGTCGAGCCCATCGGTCCGGACTACCTCCTGAACCGCATCGGCTTCGAGGCGACGTCGAAGGTGGACAGCTTCTCAATCGACAACCGGGCCGAGACGGACTTCGATCTCGGCGGCACGACCCACACTTTTCTCGCCGGCCTCGACTACAAATACTACCGGCTTGACCATGTCGGGGCGTCGGGAGGCGCGACGCCGATCAGCCCCACTGATCCGGTCTACGGTGTGCCGCAGGGGCCAACCGCCGTCTACATCAACCAAATTTTCACCCAGCAGCAGCTCGGCATCTACGTCCAGGACCAGATTCGCTTCGGCGGCGGTTGGCTTGTCACGCTCAACGGCCGCTACGACTATGTGGACACCGACCTCAAGAACGGCCCTACCGCCTGGTCCGGGCCTTCCAACTTTGGATATGATGACGGCGCGCTCAGCGGCCGCGCTGGTCTCGCCTACGAGTTCGAGAACGGCCTCACGCCTTATGTGAGCGTCGCCACCTTCTTCAACCCGCTCGTGGGCTCGCGCGACTCGGACCCGGATCCTCTGGTCACGATTCTGATTCCCCTGAAACCCGAAGAAGGCCTCCAGTACGAAGCAGGAATCAAATACGAGCCGACCTTTATCGACGGCTTGTTCACCGCCTCCGTCTTCGAGATAACCAAGCGGAATGTCCAGGTGACCGACACCCTTGGGATCTCCACCCAGCGGGGTGAAGTGCGCTCCCGCGGGATCGAACTCGAGGGCAAGATCAACCTTGATGAAAACTGGAAGGTCATCTCCGCTTTCAGCTATACCGACATCGAGATTACGGAAGACACAAATCCGTCGCTGCTCGGCAAGTCGCCCTATCTCATCCCCGAAACGCAGGCCTCGCTTTGGCTCGACTACACGGTTCCGACCGGAGCGCTCGAAGGCGTAAGCCTCGGCGCCGGCGTCCGGCACCAGGGCGAATCCTGGGCCGACTCAGAGAACACGAAGAAAGTTCCGGCTGCGACGCTGGTCGATGCTGCCATACGCTACGAGAAGAACGACTGGGCGGCATCGCTCAACGTCGCCAACCTCTTCGACAAGGAATATGTCAAAGGATGCCAGGGCCTCCTGACCTGCGGCTACGGCGAAAGCAGGACGTTCACGCTGAAGCTCAGCAAGACATGGTGACCTCCGCTCAAGAAGCTGAATCGCCGTGTGAAGGACCTGAATCCAAGTATTGGAAGATCACCAAGCCACTGATCCGATTCGACATTCAACGGGTAGAGATCGGTTGCTGATCCGGGTGCAGCTCCTCCCTCAGCGCATCCTGCAACGCCCGCACACGGTTCTGGTGGCCCGCAAACTCATAACCAACGATCGTCACGACCGGCGCCAGCATCAGGATGATGAGGCATATCGTCATGGGGATGCCCGCTGCCGCTGCAGCAACCGATGCGGCCAGCACGAACGCCGTGCCGGCCAGAAGCCAAATGTGGAGACGGTCCGAACGGCGCAGCAGATAGGTATACATAGCATAGATCAGCGCCACATAGATCGCCACGGGAACAACCACCGTCATCACCGTTGCCACCGAGGAAATATGCGCCTTGTGCTCGATGTAATAGGCGGCGACATGCAAGCCAGCGCCGGTAGCGACGATCGCGGCGAAGATCAGCATGTGACCGTAGCCCCAAACGAAGGCGCGCTTGCGGAACCGGTGCAGGATCTCCGCGCTCGGAAGCATGAAATAGATCCACCACATGCCGAAGGTCAGTCCCGTGCCAGCGATGCAGACGAGGGCGACGTCAGGGTTCCAGCCGTGCCCTTCGACAACGGCCGTGACCGAAGCGACCGTTCCGACCACGCCTTCGCCGAGGGCAATGATAGCGAGCAGGCTATAGCGCTCGGCGATATGGTGGGCATGCCAGGGCGTTCCTCCCTGAAACGATTCCGCGATTACCGGCCCCGCCATCTCGACTGCCGTCAACACCACGACGAAGGCCAAGGTCACAAGTAGCGAGAAATCGATGAAGATCAGGATGACCCAGCCTAGCTGGGCGATGGAAACGGCCGTTGCATAGGTCATGCAGGCTTTGCGGCGGGAAGGATCCTGACGGGCCGCCCGAAGCCACTGGAATACCATGGCAACGCGCATCACCACATAGCCGAGCACCATGACGCCGTTGTTGAGGTATTCACCTTTGTCGATCGACTCGAACATCGGCGGCAGTCCGATGGCGAGGATCAGCACCCCGACCATCTGCACCATCGTCACTGAGCGGAATACCCAGTCATCCGTGTCGTAGGCGGAAGCGAACCAGGAGAAGTTCACCCAGGCCCAGCAGATCGCGAAACTGGCGAAGCCGAAACCGATCAGCCCGGCCTTGAAATGCCCTTCCGCCAGCAGATGCGCGAGCTGCGACGCGGCAAGGCTGAAGGCGATGACGAAGGTCAGGTCGAAGAGCAATTCGAGCGGCGTCGCCGCGCGATGTCCCTCATGCGGGTCGCGCCCGCTCATTCTTGATACGTGATGCGCGCCCGGCTGTTTGGTCTCGGACATGAAATGCTCCTCGCTGATGCGCGGGCATCTTCAAGTCTTTGCCGAAAATCCGTCAAGGCCGCAAAAGCGAAAACACCCGGCATTGCTGCCGGGCGCCTCGCTACAGGCCCATGAGGGAGGATCAGCCTGAGCCTGCAGAAATCGCGGTCGTCACCTTGCGGCGTCGAGACGGTCGATCGCCTGCACATTGGCGGCCGAAGGCCCGTTCGGGTCGAACTCCGAGGCAAGCCAGGTATCGACGATCGATTTCGCCAGCTCCGGCCCGATGACGCGCGCGCCCATGGTGATGATCTGGGCATTGTTGGACTTCGCCGCGCGCTCGGCGGAATAGGTGTCGTGGGTCAGCGCCGCACGGATGCCCGGCACCTTGTTGGCCGAGATGCAGACGCCGATGCCGGTGCCGCAGATCAGGATGCCGCGGTCGTTCTCGCCGGCCGTGATCGTCTGCGCCAGATCGCGAGAGAGATCGGCATAATAGCCGGCATGGCTCAAGTCCTTCACCTCGATATCGGCTTTGCCGGCGAGATGCGCGGCGATGACGTCGAGCAAGGGCTTGCCTGCGCTGTCAGCTCCGATCGCGATTTTCATGGATGTTTCCTTTCCGCACTTGTTGGAGACCATGTGGCGATTCTCAAATCGCCTTGGCCACGCGTTGCAAAATGTCGAGATAGCCGCCGACGTCCCAAGCCGAACGGCCGATGAAAAGACCGTCGATATGGGGCTCAGCGATCAGTTCCTCGCAGTTCTCAGGGTGGACGCTGCCGCCGTAGAGCACCGGCACTACGACGCCGAGCGCGGCTTTTGCGACCTCGGCGATCAGTCTGTGGCGAGCATCTGCATAATCGGCGGTCGCCGGTATGCCGTTTACCCCGATCGCCCAGACGGGCTCGTAGGCGAGCAGGATCGGCGCATTCGTGGCCGCTCCTTCGAGGAAGGCGAAGGCGCCTTCCACCTGACGCGTCAACACCGCATCCGCCTGGCCGGCCTCCCGTTCGGCGAGCGTTTCGCCGATGCAGATCAGCGGAACGAGACCGTGCTTCACGGCAGCCGCGGTCTTCAGCCCCACGGTGCGGTCGGTCTCGCCGAAATGTTCACGGCGCTCGCTGTGACCGAGCTCGACGATGTCGAGATGGCAGTCCTTGAGCATCAGGGGGGAGATCTCTCCGGTCCAGGCCCCTGCATCTTCCCAATGCATGTTTTGCGCACCGACCTTGACGCTCGTCGCCTTCAGCCTCTCCTTCACCTGCCGAACCGCCGTAAAAGGCGGAATGACGAAACGTTGGATGCGCGGGTCGCGCGAAGCATCGGCGGCGGCAAGACCGTCGGCGAAGGTCATCGCCTCCGCCAGCGTCTTGTTCATCTTCCAGCTCGTGCCGACCCAGAGCCCTGACTTGCTCATGCCTTCTCCGATATCCTTTGATTGCTGACCCTGATGAGCTTAACCCCGGTATCGTCGAGAACCGCCGCGTGTTGGTCCGAAACGCCGTCGCTGCTCAGCACGGCATCGAAGGCCTCAAGCCCGGTCAGGAAATGCAGAGCCGAGCGCCCGAACTTGCCATGATCCACGAGCAGGTATTTGCGGCTTGCCGATTTCACCATCTGGCGCTTTGTCTGCACGACCTCCTGATCCTGATGGAAAGCGATCGCGCCCTCGATCGCCGAACTCGACAGGAAGGCCACGTCGGCGCGGAGCGACCGTAACGCCTCCTCGGTAACGATGCCGAAGAACCCGTTGAATTTCTTGCTGTAATGCCCGCCGAGCGCGATCAGATTGATGCCCGGCGCGCCGGAAAGCTCGGCGATCACCCCGAGATTGTTGGTGATGACGGTGAGCGGGCGGATATCCTTGAGAAAGGCGGCAATCGCGCCGGTGGTCGAGCTGTCGTCGATGATGATGCTCTGGCCGGGCTCGATCAGCGTTGCCGCGTGCTCGGCGATCCGCCGCTTCTCGCTCGCCGCGATCTTTTCCCGATAGCGGAAATCGCTTTCGAATTGCGGGCTCGATTGAATCGAGGCGCCCCCATGGACCTTGCGCAACAGCCCCGCCTGCTCAAGGTCGTCGAGATCGCGGTGAACGGTCATCTTGCTGACGCCGAAGCGCAGCGCAAGATCCTCGACGGAGGCCGTTCCCGCCTCCATCAGCACCTCCATGATCGCCTCTCGCCTGTCTTCCGGTTTCATCGCACGTCCCGAGCCCAGCGCAACCTGCCTCCGCGCCACCACGGAGAAGATAACATGAAGATGTGATACTTCAACTTAAATTGTGAGTTTTTGTTACGTCTGAATGTGATATTTCAGAGGTGATTAAAGCCGGTATCGATATACGGTTCCCAGAACTCGACCGACTCCCGGATCATCTCGACGACCTTGTGATCGGTCGGCTCGCGCTCGCGGAACGAGAGCTCGAGGCAGATCTCGTTGTCCGTCCCGCCGCCCCTTCTTACGGCTTCGATCAGGCGCTCCGGCGTGATGCGGCCGTCCTTGTTGTATGCCGCGGTGAAGGGCCAGTGGCCGCCCTTGTTCATCGACGACTGCTTGATGTGAATGATCGGGGACTGCCGCGGAAAGGCCTCGGCCCAGGCATAGGGATCGACATCGGCGGCGTTCGGCGATGTGACGTCGCCATGATCGATGTCGACCATCACCTTCATCGGGATGGGCAGTTCGGCGGCCTCCAGCCGCCGGTCGAGCGCCCTGCACTCTTCGATTGTGTGACCGAATTCGCGGCCGACCGACATCGGCTCCCAGAAGACGTAGGAAAGCCCGGCCGCCTTGGCGTGCTCGGCGACCTCGCGCCAGCATTCGATGGCGATCGCCACCAGCTCCTCCCGGCGCACCGGATCGTCATAGTCCTTGAGCGTGAAGATCGCGAACTGCGTGCCCATTCCGGAAGCGCCGAGTTCGGCGGAAATATCGGCGAAAGTCTTGAACCAATCGACATAGTAGCGCCGGACGTCCGGGTCGGGATGACCGAAATGATTGAGCCGGCCGTAAGGCCCGGTCATGCCGGAGGTGACTTTCAAGCCGGTGCGGGCAAGCGCTGCTCGGAACTGCCGAAGCGTCTTGTTGATCGTCGCCGCCGGCCAGCCCGGATTCACGAATTCATGGGTGAGCTGGACATAGCCGATGCGGATCTTCTCGGCGATCGTGTCGATCAGGTCGTCCGGCTCGGCAAAACGATTGACGAGAGGATTGGTGTTGAGCGACAGCGTGAAGGCCATGGCCGGGCTCCTTGCTACCAGAGAAATTTCGGGAGGATGAAATCGGGCGCGGCACCATGCTCCACGAAGAGGAGCCGGCGCTCCTCGTCCGACTGGCGTTCGAGAATGCCGGTCGTCACCAGGACGGAGGCGAGCCCGACGGCTGCCGCCCCCGCAATGTCGTGCTCGACGCTATCGCCGATGGCGCAGACCCGCGCCGGATCGGGCCGACCGAGGAAGTCGAGCGCGAAGTCGTAGATGTCGGGAAAGGGCTTGCCGATCCAGCGCACCTTGCCGCCAAGCTCTTCGTAAAGCTCGGCGATCCGCCCCGCGCCGAAAGCGTCGCCGGTCTTCGTCAGCATCACCTTGTCGGGGTTGGTGCAAAGGCATGGGACGCCGCGCTCCGCGGCCGGTCGAAGCAGATGCTCGTAATAGGACAGCGGATTAATATCGCCTTCGCTTCCCGCCAGGAGCACAATATCGGCATCCTCGCCATTTTCGGTGCGGACAAGATCCAACCCCTTCAGCGGAGAAAGATCACCATCGCGACTGACGAGCAGGCATTTTCGCGCAACCCTGCCTCCTGTCTCAGCCTCGCGCCTGAGCATCTGCCAGGCGACCTCCCCCGAGGTCAGAAACCAGTTCCAGCTTCTTGGCTCGAAACCGAGTTCTGCCAGCCGGTGGTCGTTTTCCATCGAGCGCTTGCCCGAGTTCGAGAGAATGATGACCCGCTTGCCGGCCTCTTTCAGACGGACGAGCGTCTCCGGCGCACCGGGATAGGGCCCACGCCCGTCTCGGAGCACCCCATACTGGTCTATCAGAAAGGCATCATAAGCGCCGGCGATCGCGGAGACGCCGGGTATTGTCCGGATGCCGTTCATAGCACGCCCGCCTCCCTCGCTCCGGAGAGCGCCAGGCGCGCCGTGCCGGCCGCCGCCTCTTCCGAAAGTGCCGGCAGGAAGGGGACGGCGAGCTTACGCTCGCGGATCGCCGTCCAGGTCGTGTTCTTCGCGCCGCCGCCGACCGTGCGGACCGAGCGAAGCTCCGGGCTGCCGAGGGAGACGAGCCGTTCATAGGCGAGACGCTCTACACCGGCGATCCCCTCGAGGATCGCCTGCAGGAATTCCGCGTCGTCCGCGGGCCGCGGCTCCATTCGCGGCGCGAGCTGAGGATCGGCTATAGGAAACCGCTCGCCGGGCTTCGTCAGCGGATAGTAGTCCAGGCCTGTTTCGGTCCTCGGATCGATCCTTGCTGAAAGTTCGGCGATCCGCTCCGCACTGAAATGCGCGGCGAGCACTGCCCCGCCCGAATTGGAGGCGCCACCGGCAAGCCACATATCGCCGATCCGGTGGCTATAGAGCCCGTATTCCGGGGCGAAGAGCGGCTTGTCGGACAGCATCTTGACGGTGAGCGTGGTGCCGAGCGCGCTGACGCCATCGCCGGGCCGGTCGGCACCAGTCGCCAGGAACGAGGCGCAGCCATCGGTTGTGCCCGCGACAACGACGACGTCACGCGGCAAGCCCAAGGCTTCCGCCGCCGGAGGCGAGATCGTCGCCACCGGGCCACCTGCCGGCAACACCTCCGGCAGCAGATCGACGCGCGCACCGGTCCGCGCCAGCCAATCCGGCCAGCAACGGGCGACTGGGTCGTAGCCGGTCTTCAGCGCGTTGTTCTCGTCACTGACGTCATAGAGGCCGGTGAAATGCCCGGCGAGCCAATCCGCCTGGTGGATGACACGGAAGACGCCGGGCAGCGACTGAAACGAGAGCACCTTTGCGAGACCCGAGGTCGCGCCATGGGCGGCGCTCTCCTTCGGCGCGTGGGCGGCAATGGTTTCAAGAATGGCCGCATCGTCGACGGGATCGTTGTACATTAGCGGCGTCGCGAGGGGCGCACCGTCCGCGGCGACCGGCAGCATTGTGCCCGATGTGCCGTCGATGCCGATCGCGCGCACCCGCATCGGATCGATTGCGGCAAGCGTGTCCTCGAGCGCCGCCTGCACCGCTTGCCACCAGCCGAGCGGATCACGATGGTGATCGGAAAAAGCGGCGAGTTTCGCTGAAGCGGATGCGACGATCTCGCCGGCAGCCGTCATCGCAACGGCACGCGCTCCCGATGTGCCCATGTCGACGCCGAGGACAAGATGACTCTGTCCGTTCATTGCAGCACCTGCCCCGCCCGGTTCAGCTGCTGGCGGTATTTCTCCGCGTCCCAGCCGAGAAGCTCGGCATTTTCCGTATCAGTGAGATAACGCAGCCGTGCGCCGGCGGGGATGCGCGCCGTCACATCCGAAAGGCAGCGCGCCATGGCGAGCGCCCCGGCGGAGATATCCTTGAGCACCAGCGCTCCCTTGCCCGGGAAAAGGAGAACCGGCGGCAGGCTCTGGCCGGCGCCGCGGAAGCGATCTTCAAGAGAGAGGGCGCTCTCTCCCGGAGCGGCAATGACCGACCCCTTGCCAAGGAAGATGACATGGTCGGGATAGAGGCTTCCGCCGGCGGCGATCCTGCAGCTTTCGAGATCGGTCGCAGCGTCATGCAGCCTCTCGTCCTCGGGCAGCCGGTAGGCGCTGTTGACGGCAAGGCGGGAAAGCGCTGAAAGATCGGGAGATGGAGCCTCGCGGACGGGCCCGGCAAAGCGGTCTGAGATCGCGGAAAGGAGAATTTGAGCATCCTCGACCGTCTCCGCGGCAACGGCAAGCCCATGATTGCCGAGGACGAGCACCGACGTGTCCGCGGCGATCCGCTCCGCGATGGCCTTGGCGAGTGGCAGGCCTGGCCGGGCGTAGGGAACGAAAGCATGGGGAATCCCGCTTAGCTTTTTTGCCGCGATCGCCGCGGCATTGGTCTGCACCGCGGTCGAGATGGTCGCGACGCAATGCACATGAATTACCACCTTCTGCGGCATCAGTGCATGAACCGTGGTCTCGATCGATGGCCTGAGGCCCGAGGGATTGAGCCCCTTGACCACGAAATCCTGCGCCTTTTCCGCCGCCGGGTCGTCACGTTCGAGAGCATCGAGCAATGGATCGAGCGCGACCGGCACCATCACATCGCGCATGCGGGCATGGGCAAGCCACAGGCCCGAGGCCTTGATCCAGAGGGTGCCGCCCTCCTTGATCGAGGTGTTGCCGCCCGCACCCTGGACGAGTTCAGGATCAGCGCCGACGCGCGCCGAAAGGTCCAGAAGCGCCTCGAAATCGGAGCTTCGCAACATCGTCTGCTCCTTTCTCATGCCGCCGCCTGCTGTCCCTCGAGCCAGCCGCTGAAGGCCCGCTTCTCCGCCTCGCTCATATGCAGGCCGTGCTTGGTACGGCGTTCGATGAGGTCTTCCGCCGTGCGTGCCCATTCGGTCTCGATGAGGAAGCGGGCCTCACGCTCGCGGAAGAGTGGGCCGAAGGCCGTGCCGAGGTCGTCAAGCGACGTGGCGTCGTCAATGAGTTCATAGGTCCTCGTGCCGTAAAGGCGCGCGTAATGTTTGGCGAGATCGGCCGGCAGCCAGCGATAGCGGGCACGTAGATCGCCGAGGAACTGGTCGAAATCCGCATCCGCCATGTCGCCGCCCGGGAGGTGAGCGCGCGCGGTCCAGGCAGGGCCCATCTTCGGAAAGAAAGGCTTCAGCCGCTCGAGCGCGTGCTCGGACAGCTTGCGAAAGGTGGTGATCTTGCCGCCGAACACCGAGAGCAGCGGGGCCTCGCCCTTGCCGCCATCGAGCTCAAAAATATAGTCGCGCGTCACCGCCGACGGGTTTTCGGCATTATCGTCGTAAAGCGGGCGCACGCCGGAGAAGCTGTGCAGGATGTCGCCTTCGCTAAGCTGCTGCTTGAAGTAGCGGTTCACCGATTTGAGCAGATAGGCAATTTCGTTGCGGTCCGCGGCCACGTCCTCCGGCCGGCCCTCATAGGGAATGTCCGTGGTCCCGATCAGCGCCAAGTCGTTCTGGTAGGGATTGATGAAGATGACGCGCTTGTCGGGATTCTGGACGAGATAGGCCTGTCTTCCTTCCCAGAACTTCGGCACGACGATATGGCTGCCCTTGACGAGGCGGACGCTGCGGCGGGAGTTGAGCCCCGCTATGCGGCCGATCACGTCATTGACCCAGGGCCCGGCGGTGTTGACCACACAGCGTGCATTGACCTCCGTCTTCGCACCGGTCTCAGTATCCGTCATCTCGACATGCCAGAGATCGCCGCGGCGGCGAATGCTGCTGCAGGCGGTACGGGTCAGAATTCGGGCGCCGCTCTTACCAGCGTCGAGGGCGTTCAAGACGACAAGCCGTGAGTCGTCGACCCAACAGTCGGAATATTCGAAGGCCTTGCCATAGGCCGGTTTGATCGGCGCGCCTTCGGGTGCGGTGCGCAGATCGAGCGTCCGTGTTCCGGGAAGACGCTTGCGGCCGCCGAGATGATCGTAGAGGAAAAGCCCGAGCCGAACGAGCCAGGCCGGCCGGTCAGCGGGGTTGTGCGGCAGCACGAAGCGCATCGGCCAGATGATGTGCGGTGCAGACTCTAGAAGGACCTCGCGCTCGATCAGCGCCTCGCGCACCAGGCGGAACTCGTAGTATTCCAGATAGCGCAGGCCCCCATGCACCAGCTTGCCCGAACGCGAACTGGTGCCCTGCGCCAGGTCGTCCTTTTCGCAGAGCAGGACCGAAAGCCCCCTTCCCGCTGCGTCACGGGCAATGCCCGCGCCGTTAATGCCGCCGCCGATGACGAAAAGATCGTATGTCCCGGTTTCGGTACTCACGTGCCTGTCTCCTGTCACGCTGGTCATGCAGCTGCGGTACCGTCGCGCTTGTCCTGCAGCCCGTAGCTGGCAAAGCCCTCGAGAACGCCGGCGATCTCTGCGTCCGGCAGGATCACCGGTCCGCCGATCAACAGCGTGTGGTAATACTGCTTGGCGATCGTCTCGAGCTCGATCCCCGCCCACATCGCCTTCTCGAGGCTTGGCCCGGTCGCGATCATGCCGTGATTGGCCATGAGACAGGCCGAACGCCCCTCCATCGCTTTCAGCACATTTTCCGAAAGCGCCTTGGTGCCATAGCGGGCGTAATCGGCGACGCGAACATCGACTCCGCCAAAGGCTGCGATCATGTAGTGGCAAGCGGGAATGGGTTTACCCGCGATCGCGAGGATTGTCGAAAAGGTCGCGTGCGTATGGACAACTGCGCAGACTTCCGGCCGCGCCCGCATGATGTCGAGGTGAAAGGGCCACTCGACCGACGGTTTCCTGGGCCCGGACCAGGCGCCATACTCGCCGTCGATCGGCATCGCGACGATCATTTCCGGCGTCATATCGGCATAGGGGATGGCGGACGGCGTTATCAGCATCGTGTCGCCGTGGCGCACACTGATATTGCCCGACGTGCCCTGATTGAGGCCGATCGCATTCATGTGGCGGCAATGGTCGATGATCGACCGGCGCAGTTGAAGTTCGCTCATCGCCTCACCTCAGCACGGATTGACCGGCGGCAGGCCGGCGATGTAGCGGCGCACCTCTTCCGCCGCCATCTCCGCGGCATAGGTGACGGTACGCACGGAGGCGCCGGCGATATGCGGCGTCAGCGTCACATTGGGGAGCTTCAGGAGCGGCCACTCTTCCGGCACCGGCTCCACCGCGAAGGTCTCCAGCATGGCGCTTGCGAGATGACCGTTGATGAGATTCTCGTAAAGCGCGTCGTAATCGCAAAGCGGCCCGCGCGCAGTGTTCACGAAGATCGCCCCCGGCTTCATCTTCGCGAAAGTCTCCGCGTTCATTATGTTCTTTGTCTCTTCCGTCACGCGCGGATGCAGCGTCACCACGTCGGAGCGCTCCAGCAATTCATTGAGCGAGACATGCTCGACGCCGGCGTTCCGGTCTTCGGCGCTGAGCTGCACATAGGGGTCATGGACGAGCACCTTGGTGCCGAAGGCGCGGAGCAGCCGGACGACCTTGGTGCCGATATTGCCGTAACCGATGACGCCTACCGTCATTTCAGAGAGCTCGCGCCCCGTGCGATCGGCACGATAGAGATCGCCGCGCCATTCGCCCCGCCTCAGCGCCTCATGCCCAACGCGGATCAGCCGAGTCTCGGCAAGGATGGCGCCTATGGTGAACTCGGCGACTGCACTCGCATTGCGACCGGGCGTGTTGACGACGCGGACGCCCGCATCGCGAGCGGCCTTCATGTCGATATTGACCGGACCGCCGCGCGACACAGCAACAAGCTTCAAGCTCGGCAGGTCCGCCAACATAGTGCGCGACAGCGGCGCGAGCTGGGTCACCAGGATTTCGGCGTCGCCGATGAAGCGGACGATCTCGTCCGGCTTGCCAAGATATTCCTTTAGCCCGTCCATGCCCTCGACCGCATAGCCGTGCTCCATCGGCACATCCGGCCAGGGCTGTTCAAGCAACCGTATCTCGTGCCCATCGCCGCAGGCCTCGACGATCTTGTCGCGAAACACATCCGGCAGCATGAACCGGTCGCCGATAATGGCTATCTTCTTCATTGCGGTCTTTCCTGTGGAGTTCCCGTTCCGGCGGCGTGGGAGAGCGCGTGCCAGACGGGTCTGAGCGCGAGGCGCGACTGCTGGTAGGCTGGGAAAAGCGCGTCGTAGCGACGGACAAGATCCTCATCGGCCAGCTCTGCCGTGCGATGATGCGGCCGCACCCAATCGTCGACGCACTCAGCCATCGAGGGATAAATGCCAAGCGAAACGGCGGCAATCATCGCCGCCCCGGCCGCACCCGCCTCTTCGCGTTCGCTCGTCTGGACGCTGGCGCCGAGCGCACCGCCGAGGATGCGGCGGAGAGAAGCACTGCGGGCGGCACCGCCCGTCAGGCGAATGCATTTCGGCAGCGGCCCCATCTCGGCATAGCAATCCCGGGCGGCAAGGGCGAGGCCGTCGAAGACCGCGCGCAGCATGTCGCCGAAACCATGCGCCATCGAAAGCCCTACGAAGGAGGCGCGAGCCGAGGCATCGACAAAGGGGCCGCGCTCACCCGCCTCCGAGATGTAGGGCTGGAAGAGAAGCGGCGCGTCCTTCGCGTCGGCGAGCCAGCCATCCACATGGGCAAGCAGATCGCTCTTGGACTTCTCGACCCCCATGCCCTTGAGCACGCCGCCCGCAAGCGACAGAATCCAGTCGATGTTGAGCGTCGCAGCCATGTTCGACTGCATCTGCGTATAGGTGTCCGGGATCGGCATGCACATGGTGTAGCCGGTGAGATCGCGGTTGAGGCGCACGTCGTCGGCACTCGTCGCCAGGCGCATATGCATGCCGGTCGAGCCGATGATGGAGCAGCCGGTGTCGGTTCCGGGATCGTAGAGACCCGCCCCGAGCGCGGTGCAGACGACGTCTACATAGCCAAGCACCACCGGAATCCCCGCGGGCAGCCCCGTCACGGCAGCGGCGGCCGACGAGAGGGCGTGATACGCCGTCGCCCCGTCGACGATTTCCGGCAGCAGGTGCTTGAGTTTTTCAAGGCCAAGGAAGGCGATCACATCGTCGCAATATTGCCGCGTGCGGAAATCGCCGAAGGTGAAATTCGCCTCCGAGGGATCGGTGGCGCGCCTGTCCGTGAGGTTGAAGTAGAGCCAGTCCTTGCAGTGAAAGGCGGTCGCAGCACCTTCGAGCATTTCCGGCGCATGCTCCTGCATCCAGCGCAGTTGCGGCCCCTGTTGGCAGGCGGCAAGCCCGGATCCGGTGCGCGCGAAGCGCTCGACGTCACCGCTCTCGCCGCGCAGCCGCTCGACGACCGCGCTGGCACGCGCATCGAGCCAGAGCCAGCCCTTGCCGACCGGCTCCCCATCCTTATCGATCAACCAGGTGCCGTCCCCCTGACCGGTCACCGCGATCGCGGCAACACGGCCAGGGAGGTTCTCGATCCTGGCCGAGAGCTCGACCAGGGTTTTCACTGTATCCGCCCAGGTGCGCCGGAGGTCCTGGACGGCACCGGCGCGGCCCACCGCCTCATAGCTGTTCGGAACCGCGGCCATGGCGAGCTGCCGGCCGCCGAGATCGAAGGCGACCGACTTGATGACCGACGTCCCGGCATCGATGCCGATCAGGATGTCGCGCATCAGGCGAGCTCCTCTCCATGCGAGATCGCATTGCCGCTCTCGCTGTCGAAGACATGCAGGCTCGATGGCTCGAGCCGGATGCCGATCGGTTGACCGATCTCGAGGCTCGTCCGGTCATGTTCGACGAGAACCATCGTGCCGCCGGCGAAGTCGGCCGCGATGTGGGTTTGATCTCCAAGCCACTGGTTAACGGCGACGCGGCCAGTGACTCCGTCGGCACTGCGCCGAACGGCATAGGGTCGAACGCCGAGAACCACTTTCTGCCGCTTCAAAAGCGCTTCCCGAACCGGATGCGAGAAATCGGAGGTGTGATAGTCGAGGTGTACTCCGTCCTTGAGACCGAAGCGGATGCCGGTGCCCGATCCGCTGACGCTCGCCTCGAAGACGTTCATCGGCGGCTCGCCGACGAACGTGCCGGTGAAGAGATTTGCCGGCCTTTCCTTGATCTTCTTGGGCGTGTCGAACTGCTGCAGCACGCCCCCTTCCATCACGGCGATGCGATCCGCAAGCGCGTTCGCCTCGGTCTGGTCGTGGGTGACGAGGATCGCCGTGAGCCCGCGCTCCTTGATGTAGTGCTTGATGCGGCCGCGCAGCACGGCACGCAATTGCGGTTCGAGCTGGCCCATCGGCTCGTCGAGAAGATGCAGGGCGGCATCGCGGATCAGCGCTCGCCCGAGGGAGGCACGCTGCTGCTGGCCGCCGGAGATCGAGCTTGGATAGCGGCCGAGGATGTCCTCGATCTCGAGCAGCTTGGCGATGCTCGCGACCTTCTCGTCGACAACGGCTTGCGACAGCTTCGATGCCTTCAGCGCGAAGCCGATGTTCTCGCGCACCGTCAGCGGCGGATAGAGCGAATAGCCCTCAAAGGCCATGGCGACGTTGCGGCGGACCGGCGGAAGCGTTTGCACCTGCCGGCTGCCAAGCGAGATCGTGCCACGCGAGACGGGCTCGAAGCCGGCAATCATCCTGAGGGTCGAGGTCTTGCCGCAGCCGGACGAACCGAGAAGCGCGATGATCTCGCCCTTCTTGACCTCCATGCTGAGCCTCTTCACGGCGTGAACGCCGTAGTCGACCGGACCGTAGAACTTGTCGACGTTATCGATCGAAAGAGCGGTATCGTTCATGCCGCTTCTCCGTTGCGCTTGGATGTGACTTCGGAAGGCCGGATGCGCTGTCCGCTCGCCCTGTCGAAGAGGAAGGCCGCTCGGCCGTTGACGGCGATGTGTGCAGGCCCGGCGGTGGGGCCGGGTGTGCCGGCGGGGCGTGAAACCAGAATCTCGCGACCGCGCGCGGTCAGCGCCAGCGTCACGGTCTTCTCGTTGAGCGGCGTTTCCGCCTCGACCGTCACCGGGACCGCACCGAGCGTTGAGGCTTCAGTGAAGGCGATCGTCTCCGGACGCAGCCCGAGGACGCATTCCTTGCCGACGATCTCGGCGCCGAAGCCCGGAAGGCGGACACGGACGCCGGAGAGTTCGACAAAGGCGCCGTCCGGTCCGCGTTGCGGCACGACATCGAGGAGGTTGATGGTCGGGTCGCCGAAGAGGCGGGCGATCTCAATATCGGCCGGTGAATTGTAGATCTCCGCCGGCGTGCCGATCTGTCGAATGCGCCCCTCTGCCATGACGGCGATGCGGTCGCCGAGTGCCATCGCTTCCTTGTAGTCCTGGGTGACGTAGATCACGGTCGCGCCCTGGGCGGCGAGCAGCCGGGGCAGTTCCAGCCGCATCTCGAAACGCAGCTTGGCGTCGACGTTGCGGAGCGGGTCGTCTAGCAGCAGCAGCGGCGGCGAACCGACGAGCGCGCGGGCGAGCGCCGTACGCTGTTTCTGCCCGTTCGAGAGCGCCTTTGGATGGTGGCTCAGCACATGATCTATCTTCAACAGCTTCGCCACTTTCTGCACGCCTCCGGCGATCGCCTCCTTGGAAGACTTCCGCGAGGTCAGCGCACTGGCGATATTGTCGGAGGCGCTCATATGCGGGAACAGCGCGAAGTTCTGGAAAGCCATGCCGACGCCGCGATGCTCGGCATCGACCGCCGTCATGTCTTCGCCGCCGATCAGCACCCTGCCCTCGTCCGGATCGATGACGCCGGCGATCAGCCGGAGCAGCACGGTCTTGCCGGAACCCGACGGTCCGAAGAGCACCAGCCGCTCGCCATCCGCGACTTCGAGCGACAGGTCGTCGAGAACCGTCTGGCTCTTGTAGCGCTTGACGATGTTCTTCAATTGCAGCGTGGTCATTGTCGATTATCCCTTCACCGCGCCAAGCGACAGGCCCTCGACGAGGTAGCGCTGGGCGTAGAGTGCGAGTGCCAGCGTCGGCGTGATCGAGAGCACGATCGCGGCGGCGATCTGGCCGTACTGGATGCCGGAAGCCGTGACGAAAGCGAGCGCACCGACGGTGACTGGCTGCTTGTCGGCGGAGGCCAGCACCAGCGCGAAGACGAAATTGTTCCAGGCGAAGATGAAGGCGAGCAGGCCGGCCGCCGCGATCCCAGGGCCGGCGAGCGGCAGGGCGATCTTGCGGAAGGTCGAGAACCAGGAATGGCCGGCGATGCGATAGGCATATTCGACGTCGGCCGAGATGTCCTCGAAATAGCCGCGCACGATCCAGAGGATGAGCGGCAGGCAAATCAGCTGGTAGACCCAGATGAGACCGAAATAGGTATTCGAGAGGCCAAGCCACTGGAAATATTGCGTCAGCGGCAACAGTACGAGCAGCGGCGGCGCGAAGCGGAAGGAGAGCAGCGTGAAAGCGATGTCCTCCGATCCCCTGAACTTGTGCCGTGCGAAGGCGTAAGCAGCGGGAACGCCCAGCACCAAAGCCAGCGCTACTGAAGCGACCGACAGGAACACCGAGTTGCCGAGATTGCGCATGAAGGCGATGTCGAGCGTACCAGCGGCCGTCGTGAGCTTGCCGGTGATCAGCGCCGCATAGTTGTCGAGCGTCGGCGTGAAGATCACCGAGGGAGGAATTCTGAGGATTGTCTCGTTCGTCTGGAAGGACATGAGGAAGATCCAGACGATCGGGAACATGAAGAAGATGACCACCAGAGTCAGGGCGATGCCGCGCAGGATACGTTCGAGCGGAGACATAGTTTCCATGGGAACCTCCTTACGCCTCGCCGCGGGCGCGTTCGCGCAGCCGGAGCCAGTTCTTGATGAAGACGTTCGAGAGAATGTAGGTGATCGCCCAGAGGATGATCAGCAGCGCGGCGGAGCGCCCGACATTGGTCGACTGGAAGAAGTTGAGGTAGGCCTCGACCTGGAAGACGGTCAGCGTGTCGCCAGGCCCGCCCTGCGTCATCGCATAGATGATATCGAATTGCTGGATTGAGTCGAGCAAACGGAAGAGCGTCGCCGTCAGGATGTAGGGCGTCAGCATCGGCAAGGTGATGCGGAAGAAGACGAAGGTGCGCGGCACGCCGTCGAGCGCCGCCGCTTCGAAGGGCTGCGTCGGCAGCGAGCGCAGTCCAGCGAGAAGCAGGATCATGATAAATGGCGTGTAGACCCAGATGTCGACGAGCACGACTGTGAGCAACGCCGTATCTGGCGACGAGGCCCAGCGGAAATTCTCAAGACCGACAAGGCTCGCGAAGTAGCTAAGAATTCCGAAGCCGGGATTGGTCATCAGCTTCCACATCAGCGCGGCGAGCGCCGGCGCCGTCATCAGCGGCAGAAGCAGCATGATCGAGATGAAGTTGTTGACCGTCGTACGCCGTTGCAGGAGCAGCGCGATCCCGAGCCCGAGCAAGAGCTCTAGGCCGACGGTGACGCCCGCATAGACCAGCGAGATCCTCAGCGTGTTCCAGAAGCCGGGATCGGTGAAGAAGTTCAGATAGTTCTCACCCCAGTTGAACTGGCGTGCCCATGGCTGGCTCAGTCGGTAGCGCTGGAAGGAATAGATCACCGCCGTGAAAAACGGGATCAGGATACCGATGCAGACAAGAAGCGCCGGCAAGGAGAGCACATAGGGAAGAACCCTCTTGCTGATCCTGAATCCGCCGGTCCTTGCACCGGGTTGCGTCACAGAAGCCATGGCCAGCTCCGTTCGGAATGCTTGTCTCGATGACATGAAGGGGTCGGCCGCGGCTGGCGCAGCCAGACCCCCTCCTCGTGCTTGTGCATGTTATCGATACGCCGACCGCCGCGGGCGAGCCGACGCACCCTCTCGAGCTTAACCGAGCCCGGCTTCCGCGAGCTGCCGGTTGATGCTCTCGGCGAGCTTGTCGAGCCCCTCATCGACCGGCACCTCCTTCGCCACCATTTTCTGCAGCGTCGCTGCCCATTCGGTGGTGAGGTCGAAGAAGAGCGGCTGGGCAGTGAAGTGGATCTTCGCGCCGGGTGCGGAAATATCATGCATTTCCACATAGCCCGGATAGCTCTTGTTCAGCCGTTCGCGGAAGATTTCGTCCTTCCAGACCGAAGCACGGACCGGGTTGACGAAGTCCATCTTCGTCGCACCGAAGATCGCGTGCTCCAGACCGGTTGCCCATTGCAGGAAATACCAGGTCGCGTCCTTGTCCTTGGAGAAGTTGGACATCGACAGCGACCAGATCCAGATGTTCGGCGTTGGCGCGGTGGCGGCCGGATTGGCGGCGAAAGGCGCGTAAGCGAGCTTGCCCGCCATCTTGTTGTCGCCGCCGTTCATGAAATAGCCGAGGATATCGGCGTCGTAGATCATGGCGGAAGCGCCGGCGCCGAGGTCGGTGCCGACCTGATACCAGGTATAGGTCGACCAGTCCTTCGGACCGCTTTCCTGAATCATCTGCACCCATTTGGCGTGGAAGGCCTTCGATTCCGGCGTGTTCATCGCGGCAGAAAGCTTGCCGTCGGCCGAGACGTTCAGATCCTTCTGGCCGAAATTGGCATAGCCGGAAAGGAAGCCCGGATGGATCGTCGCCCAGGAGCGCGAGCCGCGCACGCCGATGCCGTAGACACCGCCACCGACATCCTTGGTGAGCTTCGCTGCAGTTACCAGAAGCTCATCGAGGTTCTTCGGAACGCTGACCCCGACCTTGTCGAACATCTCCTTGTTATAGGAGAGGTTGTTCTGCTCGTAGCCCCACGGAATGCACCACTGCTTGGCATCTTCCGAACCGAGCGCCCCGCCCGGCTGGCCATTCCAGGCGCAGGATGCCTTGACGCCCGGCAGGAAGTCGTCCCACCCATATTGCGGGTTGGTCTTCGACGGATCCTTGATCCATTCGTTGAGGTCGGTGATCCAGCCGGCCGGACCATAGGTCCAGGTCATATAGGCGCCGGTCATGAAGGCATCGTACTCCGACGAGCTCGATGAGAGCGCCGCCGTCACCTTGTCGAAATAGACGTCCTCGGGGAAGACGTCATAGGTGACTTCGATGCCGGTCAGATCCTTGAAGGTCTGAAGATTTGCAATCATCGCATCGGCATAGGGGTGCTTGTTCAGAAGCAGCTTCAGCGATTTGCCCGAATGCGCCTTCCAGTCGAAATCGGCTGCGAGCGCCTGCGTCGACATCATGTTGAACAGGGTGCCGGCGGTGCCTGCCGTCAAGCCTGCCGCGCCGAGACCTTTCAACAGGCCGCGACGGTCCACCTCTCCGCGCAGGAATGCGCTAATGAGGTCTTTCTCCTTATCGTACATCTGTTCTCTCCTCCACTAAGGGTAGAACTGCTCGACTGAGCTGGCCGGCTACCCCAACCGGTATTGCCTCCCTGGACCTCGCGCGTCGGCTCTCTGCCGCCGTGTGGGTTCCGCATATTCTCAGGCGACGAGCGCTTGCGCGGTGCGCTCGTCGGTAATGAGCCCGCTCAGGAATCCGCTTTCGAGCACCGCGCGAATGGCGCGCGCCTTGATCCTTCCGCCCGCGACCGCCACGGCGCGGCGGTTCTTCAGGTCCTCGCGGCCAAGTGTAAAGGTGCGATTGGAGAGCGCCGTCTCGATCGGCCGGCCCTTCTCGTCGAAGAAGTGGCCGAGCAATTCGCCCATGCCGCCGCCCTTCTGGATTTCCTCGATCTCGCTCATCTCGATCATGCCGGTCGCCACCAGCGACGCCTCACGCTCCGCCGTGCCGATGCCGACCATCAGAAGATCGGCCGATTTCGCGAGATCGAAAACTTCGCGTACGCCGCGCTGGCTGAAAAGAACGTCGCGGTCCTCCACCGTGTTGGCGAAGAAAGGCACCGGCATCACAAAGGCCTCGGCGCCGGTGCGTTCCGCCAGGCGATGGATCACGTCATGCGGATTGGCGGAGAATTTGCGGGTGAGACCGCCGAGCAAGGAGACGAAGCGGGTGTTGTTGCCTGGAGTGCGCGGCAGGTATTCGACGCAGGCCGCGAGCGTACGCCCATGGCCGACGCCGATCAGCGCCGTTTCGCCGCGTTCGATCTCGCGCCTCAGGAATTGTGCGCCCGAGATCCCGAGCGCCTTCAGCGGCAGGTCGTCGCTGTCGAAATCGGGAACAACCTCGCAATAGTCGAGGCCGTATCGGCTTGAAAGCCTCTGCTCCAGCTCGACGCATTCGGAGACGTCGCCGTCGATATAGACCTTCACCAGACCTTCCTGGTTCGCCTTCATGATCAGCCGGTGCGCTTTGAGCGACGTGAGACCGAGACGCTTGGCGACCTCCGCCTGAGTCAATCCACCGGCGTAATGCAGCCACGCCGCGCGCGTCGCCATGCTCGCCTCGTCGTCGCGGACTGCCATTCCCCCGATGAATGCCATCGTCTCCACCCATGCTGCGCTGCATGAAAAATTTTGCGGCGCATGAAATTTTTATCAGATATGAAATAATTTTCACGGCATGAAAAAATTGTCAAGCGCGACATGGTTGCGCCTCCGCAAAAAAGCCGCCTCCTTTGTCCGGCGGCAGCAGCTTCGCGGCTACGGGTCAGAAAAGAACACGTGATTTCAAAAGCTTGGCGGATTTGTCGAGTTACGGGGCTCGGATCAGCGGAATCGCGGCTTCGGCCGCCCTGAACCGGTGGTTCGGGTTTCTCTCGAGAATGAGACCGGCTCACGGTGTCAGTGGCCGAGATTCTTGATGTAAAGCGAGAGCAGTTGCGTCTGCGAGGAGATGCCGAGCTTGCGATAAACGTTGCGGCGGTGGACTTTGACCGTGCCGGTCGAGATACCGAGCTTCAATCCGATCGATTCGGATGAATGCCCCTGGAGCACGAGTTCGATGATCGCTGCCTCGCGCTCGGTCAGATTGAGGTGCTGCCAGACGCCGTCGGCCGGCGGATGCACAGCCTTGCGCCGGGTTCGTCCGGTTCTCGCGAGCGCCGCGTCGAAGCGGCGGTCGAGCTCGCCCCAATGATGACGAACCAGTGCCGCAACCAGCGGCTCCACCTTCCTGAGCAAGGCAAATTCCACCCCGCTGAACGCGCCGGTCGCCTCACGCCGCATGAGCGAAAGCACCACGGTGACCTGGTCCCTGACCGGAACGAAAAAGCCCACCTCTTCGGCAAGCCCTGTCTGGACATAATAGGTGCGATAATATTCGCTGGAGAAGAAACGGTCGGGCGCGAGTTCCCGCATCCGCCACACGCCGGGCTTCGGCGCGCATGCGGCGTGGTAGAACGGGTCGAGCAGATAGGGTCCGGCCTGATAGAGGCTCACGAAGAGCACGTGGTCCTTGGCGTCGAAGGTGCTGTAGAGATCGATCGGCCGCTCCTTGCCTCGATAGGCGAAGACGACGACGTAGTCAAAGCTCATCAGGGTCGACACCAGCAGCCGGAAGGTGCTGCCGACCGCCTGGTCGTCCATAGGCGCGCCGCTGATCAGCGGCGACAAGGCTTGAAAAAGTCTCTCGAGGTCGATGACCAAACCGTTCCCCCGCCGCTACTGTTGCAGGGTATACTCCTTCCACGAGGCAATCTGCGGTGAAATACCTCTCTTGGGGTATATACCGGCTCGGTAACCTTTGACTAGGCTACCTGACAATGACGGTGGGAAGCGCCGGCGCAAAACCGCGAGCGATTCCAAAAACAACCGCAGGGAACAGACGTGACATCCGCTTCGACGAACGACATCGAATTCCGTTCGGTCGCCAAACGCTATGGCAGCGTGACGGCCGTGTCGGACATCAACCTCGCGGTGCCGCAGGGTGCCTTCGTGGCGCTGCTTGGACCTTCCGGCTGCGGTAAGACCACATGCCTGCGCATGATCGGGGGCTTCGAACAACCGAGCGAGGGCATGGTCTATATCGGCGGCCAGCCGATGAACGGCGTGCCGGCCTACCGCCGGCCAGTCAACATGGTCTTCCAGCAATATGCCCTCTTCCCGCATCTCGATGTCGAGCAGAACGTCGCCTATGGCTTGAAGCAGATGCGCCCGCGCGCCGCCACCGCCGAGATCGTGCGCCGCACGCAGGAGGCGCTCGAAATGGTTCGCCTCGGCGGCTTCGGCAAGCGCCGTATCCACGAGATGTCCGGCGGCCAGCAGCAGCGCGTGGCGCTCGCCCGCGCCATCGTCAACAAGCCGAAGGTGCTGCTCCTCGACGAGCCGCTCGCGGCGCTCGACAAGAAGCTGCGCACCGCCATGCAGATCGAGCTTCAGAGCCTGCAGCGCGAGCTCGGCATCACCTTCCTCCTCGTCACACACGATCAGGAAGAGGCGCTTTCGATGAGCGATCTCGTCTGCGTCATGAGCACCGGCCGCGTCGTGCAGATGGGACCGCCGCAGGAGATCTACGATCGCCCGGCAAGTCTGTTCGTCGCCGATTTCGTCGGCAAGACCAACCGCATCGCCGCCACGATCGAACCGGGCGCAGGCTCGGTGCGGCTTGCCAACGGCGTCGGTCTTTCAAAACCTGCGCGCGCCAACGGCACGGTCGGGGCTGCCATGGTCGCCGTGCGGCCGGAAGCGATCAGCCTCGTCCGAAATGGCACTGCAACACTGCAGGGGACGGTGACACACCGCATGTTTCTGGGTTCTACCGTAGAATACTCGGTCGAAGTCGAGGGCCTTGGTGATTTCCTCGTCACTGCCGACCGGCGCAATGAAAGCGAACTTGCCGAGCCCGGTGAACGGATCGGGCTCAACTTCGATCCGAACGCAATGCATGTCTTCCCGGCCTGAACGACCGGTCTGCCGCAATCAATGCACATCAACGATAAGGGAACAGCATTATGACCAAGTGGTACAGAGACAATGCCCCGATTACCGCGGACAGGCTCGCCGACGAGTTGATGCGCCTGAAGCGCGGCTCGGTTACCCGCCGCCATTTCCTCGGCGTCACCGGTCTCGGCCTGGCGACGGCCGTACTCGCGCGCCAGCCTGGTCTCTTCAATTCGACCGCATTCGCCGAGGAGCTCGGCACGCAGATGTCGATCGCGACCTGGCCGAACTATCATGATCCCGCCACCTTCGAGGCCTTCACGGCCGCGACAGGTGTTGCCGTCGAAGTCAACGTCTTCGGCTCGAACGAGGAGATGCTGGCGAAGCTGCAGGCCGGCGGTACCGGCTGGGACCTCTTCGTGCCCACCAACTACACGATCTCCACCTATGTGAAGCTCGGCCTCATCGACGAACTCGATATGGCGAAACTGCCGAAGTACGACGCCTCGACCGAGAACCCGCGCTTCACCAATGAAGGCATCGTCGACGGCAAGACCTATGCCGTGCCGAAGAACTGGGGAACGACCGGCATCGCGGTGAACTCCAGCAAGATCAAGACGCCGGTAGCGAGCTGGAAGGACTTCTTCGAGGTCGCGATGACCGAGGCCGACGGCCGCACTATGGTGCACGACTATCAGCTCACCACCATCGGCAATGCCCTGGTCTCGCTCGGCTTTTCTTTCAACTCGGTCAAGCCCGAAGAACTCGCCAAGGCCGAAGAGCTCCTGATCAAGGTGAAGCCGCATCTCTACGCGATCAACAGCGACTACCAGCCAGCAATGCGGGCGACCGACGCCTGGATGACGATGTGCTGGACCAATGACGGTGCCCAGCTCAACCGCGATATGCCGGAAATCAAGTTCGTACTCGGCAAGGACGGCGGCGAGATCTGGTCGGACTTCTACGCGATCCCGAACAGTGCGGCCAACAAAGCGGCTGGATATGCACTGCTCAACTACCTGATGGCGCCTGAAAACGCCGTCAAGGAGCACATCGCCAACGGGGCGCCGACGACCGACAGCCGGGTCATGAAGCTGCTGCCGGCGGAAGTGACGTCCAACAAGATCGTCTATCCGGACGAGGCCGCGCTGACCCCGCTCGAATTCGGCGCTGCCGTGACGCTGACGGATCCCGGCCGCGCCGAGCTTATGGCGCGGTTCAAGGCAGCTTGATTTTCGGCTCGGTGGCAAAATTTGCCCCTCGTCCCGCTGCCGCGACCCTCTCCCCGTTTTTGACGGGGAGAAGGTGGCCCGCAGGCCGGATGAGGGGCGGATCTTGAGCCTGCATTCTGACGGACCAACTCCATGCGCGCGGCAATGAACACGAAGAGGAACCTGGTGACGGCGGCGCTGGTTGCGCCGGCGGCCGCGTGGCTGACCGTCTTCCTGGTCCTCCCCTTCATCGCCATGCTTGTCTTCGCCTTCGGCGAGCGGGCGCCCGAAGGCGGATACCAGGTGGCCTTCACCTTCGCTCAGTTCGCCAACCTGCCGACGCGTGCCGCCGCCTTCTGGAATACGCTGCTCCTGGCGCCGACGGGTGCCCTGCTCTGCCTGATCGTGGCCTATCCAGTCGCCTACTATCTGGCCGTTAAGGCGAACCCGCGCTACCGCCTCATCCTCGTCTCTCTCGTCGTGGTGCCCTTCTGGACGAGTCTGCTCGTGCGCACCTATGCCTGGATGTACATTCTCGGCTCGCGCGGCATTCCCAATCTCCTGTCGATGATCGGCATCGAGGACGTCCGCATGCTGAACACGCCCGGGGCCGTGCTGCTCGGCATTGTCTACGGTTATCTGCCGCTGATGATCATGCCGATCTATGTGAGCCTCGAAAGACTCGACCGCCGGCTGCTGGAGGCCTCCGCCGATCTCGGCGCGAAGCCCGTCTCGACCTTTTTCGGCGTCACGCTGCCGCTGTCGCTGCCGGGGGTCATGACCGGTGTCGCGCTCGTCACCATCCTGCTACTCGGCGAATATCTGATCCCGCAGCTCTTGGGCGGCGGCAAGGTCTTCTTCATCGGCAACGCGCTCGTCGACCTCTTCCTGCAATCGCGCAACTGGCCTTTCGGCTCGGCCATCGCCGTCACTCTCGTCGCTGTTGTCGTCGTTGTTCTGATGGTAGCGATGCGGATCGCCTGGAGGGTCGCCGGAACAAGACAGGTGGATCTCGTCTGATGCGCGCCTTCATCTCCTCCGTCTACCTCTTCCTCTATGCACCGATCGCACTGGTCGTGCTCTTCTCCTTCAATGCGGGCCGCAATGCGAGCGAGTTCACCGGCTTTTCGACCGCATGGTATGCCAAGGCGCTGAGTAACACCTTTCTTGTCTCGGCGCTCCAAAACAGCCTGATCATCGCCTTTACGAGCGCCGCACTTGCCGCGGTTTTCGGCACCATGGCCGCGCTTGGCATGGAGCGGTTGAGCTCCCGCATGCGCGCGCTCTTCGATGCACTCTTCGCGGCAGCGATTGTCGTACCCGGCGTCGTGATCGGCATTGCGACGCTGGTCGCGCTCGTCGCGGTATTCTCCTTCGTCAATCCGACAATTGCAGCCCTCTGGCCTGGCGATCAGCCGCCGCGGCTCGGGCTCGGTTATGGCTCGATCATTGCCGCTCACGGGCTCTTCTCGATGGCGCTCGTCGCGATGATCGTCAAGGCGCGCATCGCGAGCCTCGGCCGCGACATCGTTGAGGCCTCGAGCGATCTTTATGCGACGCCGCTCACCACCTTCCGGTTGATCGTGCTACCGCAGATTCTGCCGTCGATTCTCGCGGGCTTTCTGCTCGCCTTCACCTTCTCCTTCGACGATTTCATCATCGCCTTTTTTGTCGCCGGCTCGAAGACGACCCTGCCGATTTATGTCTTCGCCTCGATTCGCCGCGGCGTGACGCCGGAGATCAACGCCATCGCGACGCTCGTGCTGGTCGCCTCGTTGCTCCTGATCCTGACCGCACGGGTGCTCATGCGCGAAAAGAAAAGCAAATCCGGGGAGTGAAACCATGATCCTCAAAGACCGGATCGCGATCGTGACCGGAGCAGGCTCCGGGATCGGCCAGGGGGGTGCCGCCATCATGGCGCGCGAAGGCGCTCATGTGGTGGTCGTCGACCGCAGCGCGACCGCCGCGAACGATACCGTCGCTGCGATTGCCGCCAAGGGCGGCAGTGCCGAGGCGCTCGCGATCGACGTCACGGATGACGACGCCCTGTCGCACGGCATTTCCGACGTCCTTTACCGGCACGGCCGCATCGACATCCTGCACAATCATGCCGGCGCGCAGGTCGCGGGCGACCTCGAGACGGTCGAGGTGGCGGGTTTCGACCGATCCTGGAGCCTCAATGTCCGCGCCCATTTCATGGCCGCCCGCCTGGTGGTGCCGTCGATGAAGGCGGCGCGCCGCGGCGTGATCGTCAACACCTCCTCGTCCTCCGGTGTACTCTATGATCGGGAGATGATCGCCTACACGACCACAAAGCATGCGGTCATCGCCATGACCCGGCAGATGGCCGGCGACTACGCGAAATACGGCGTGCGCGTGAATGCCCTCTGCCCGGGCTGGGTCGATACACCCTTCAACGAGCCCTTCATCGCCCAGATGGGCGGGCGAAGCGCCATCGAGGCTTATATCCGCGAGAGAGTGCCGCTCGGCCGCTGGGCCAGCGTCGACGAAATCGCCGAGTCGATCCTGTACCTCGTCTCCGATCGCTCGTCCTACATGACCGGCCAGATCCTCGTGGTCGACGGCGGCGAGACGGTCGTCTGACACGGCGAGGTATCGCCTCCACCCAGTTTTCGAAAGCGGATGAGAGAGCAAAGCCGTCCTCGTCACTTCGGCGGAAGCGACAGCGCATAGCTGAGCGCCGCCTCAATGAGGCTTCTGCGCAGGGCGTCGTCGCCATAGGTTTTCGCGCCGGCGCGCACCCAGCCATGCATTCGGCGCTCGCCCATCACCATCTGGACGACGCCTGGCAGCTCCAGCGCCCAACCGTCATTGCCCTTGCCCAGCCTCACCAGCATACCGTCCTCGCGCGCGCCGCAGAGGAGGTTGCCGTTGACGAGAAAGGCCAGGCCGCCGAACATCGGCTTCTCGGAAAGCCCCGGCTGATCGCCGAGTTCCTGCCTGACCAACTCCTCAAGCCCCTTATCGCGCATCGATTTTCCTCGCTCTTCCAAGGCTCGCAGCTGAATCATTTTCCGAAAGAGCCGAGTATAAAGCGCTGATTCGATTCGATGTATCGGCCCAGCTGAACCGTCCTCTGAAATTCTTGATTCAGCTCTTGAGCTTCAGACGCCGGCGCGTCTCGCTGGGGCTTTCGCGATAGTGGGCGCGGTAGCTGCGCGAAAACGACGACGACGAATTGAACCCGGAGATCGCTGCGATGTCAGCGAACTCCATCCGCGTTTCGATCACCTTGCGGCGTGCCGCATTGAGCCTCAGCGCCAGATAGTGCTCATGCGGGGCGGCGCCCATCGTCTCCTTGAAGAGGTCTTGCAGATGCCGGGCGCTGACACCCACCCGGCGCGCAAGGCGATGAAGCGTCAGCGGCGCCTCGACCGTTTCCTCCATGAGCTTGACCGCCGCGCCGACGCGCGTATCGAGAATGCGCATATTGCCGATCGCCGGCATCTGCAGCAGGTCGCCACGCGTGCGCTCCTGCTCGTAGATAAAGAGCCGCGACACTTCGAGGGCCAGCGAATAGCCATGCGCCCGACGGATCAGCTCCAGCATCAGGTCCAGCGTCGGCAAGGAGCCGCCGGTGGTGATGCGCTTGCCGTCGATGACAAACCGCTCGCGCACCATGGTCACCTGCGGATAGGCGGCGGCGAAATCCTCGAAATCCTCCCAGTGGGTGGTGGCGGAAAAATTGTCGAGCAGGCTCGTCTCGGCCAGCAGCCAGGACCCGGATTCGATTCCAGCCATTACCTCCCGATATCGAGCCGTCTGCGAGAGCAGCATCTTGAGCTGCGACGTGGCGCTGCACTGCCAATTGTAACTCGACAGCACGAAAAGCGGCGACGTTTCGCGCTGCGGCCGGAACGGCCCCGCGACCGGGATCGGGATGCCGCTCTTCGTCTCGATCGCCTCGCCGTTCGGGCTGAACATCGTCCAGCTATAAAGCGTGCGCCCGGCGATGCGGTTGGCGGCGCGCAGCGGCTCGATGACCGAGGCGACTAGGATCAGATTGGTCTCCGGCAAGACGAGCAGATCGACATGCTGCGCCTGCGAAACGGCGGCTTCCACGGTGTAACTTCCTCCTCCTTCTGCCGAAAATGTATAGAATGGCTCCGAACTTGGAAAGCAGGCTGGCGCTTTCTGGCTCCTAATAGGCTCATCAAAAGGGAGACAGCCATGCCACTCAGCATGAACCGCGAGGTGTTCGTCACCTGTGCCGTCACCGGCGCCGGCGACACCGTTTCGAAATCCCCTCATGTGCCGGTCACGCCGAAACAGATTGCCGAAGCGGCGATTGAAGCTGCCAAGGCGGGCGCCGCGATCGTCCACTGTCACGTCCGCGATCCCGACACCGGCGCACCGACGCGGCGCCGCGATCTCTATAAGGAAGTGACCGACCGCATCCGCTCCGCCGATATCGACGTGGTCCTCAATCTGACCGCCGGCATGGGCGGAGACCTGGTCTTCGGCAATGTCGAGAGCCCCTTCCCGGTCAACGAAAAAGGAACGGACATGGCCGGCGCCACCGAGCGCGTCGCCCACGTGGCCGAATGCCTGCCGGAAATCTGCACGCTCGACTGCGGCACGATGAACTTCTCGCTCGGTGACTACGTTATGACCAATACGCCGTCGATGCTGCGCGAAATGGCACGCCAGATGACGGCACTCGGCGTCCGCCCGGAGATCGAGGCCTTCGACACCGGCCATCTGTGGTTCGCGAAGCAACTCGTCGAGGAAGGCCTGATCGAAGACCCGGTCCTCATCCAGCTCTGTATGGGCATTCCGTGGGGCGCGCCGGACGACCTCAACACCTTCATGGCGATGGTCAACAACGTGCCCTCGAACTGGACCTTCTCGGCCTTTTCGATCGGCCGCAACGCCATGGCCTATCCGGCGGCGGCGATTCTTGCCGGCGGCAACGTCCGCGTCGGCCTCGAGGACAACCTCTATGTCGGCAAGGGCCAACTCGCGACCAATGCCCAACTCGTTGAAAAGGCGGTAGCCGTCGTCGAGAACATGGGCGCCAAGATCATCGGGCCGGAAGAGGTGCGCAACAAGCTGAAGCTGACGAAGCGGTGAAGGGTCCACGGCAATCTCGAACTCCGAGGTTGCCGCGGCGGCAGGGGCGAGCGGCTAAAGAGCGAAGTAGAGGATCCGGAGCCGCCTATCCCTCCCCCTTGTGGGGAGGGTGGCCCGCAGGGCCGGGAGGGGTTCCCACGGTACAACGGGATGGAGAGGGGAGAATGACCACCATCACCAAGGCCGCCTGCATCGGCGGCGGCGTCATCGGCGGGGCCTGGGCGGCGCGCTTCGCGCTTGCCGGCATAGACGTCAACATCTTCGATCCGCATCCGGAAGCCGAGCGGATCATCGGCGAGGTCATGGCCAATGCGGAGCGCGCCTATGGCATGCTGACCATGGCGCCGCTGCCGCCGCGCGGAAAATTCATCTTCTGCAAGAGCATCGAGGAAGCCGTCCAGGACGTTGACTGGATTCAGGAAAGCGTGCCCGAACGATTGGCGCTGAAGCGCGGTGTGATCACCGAGATCGACGCGGCCGCCCGGCCCGACGCGCTCATCGGCTCGTCGACCTCGGGCCTCCTGCCCTCCGACCTCCAGGCCGAGATGAAGCATCCCGAACGCATGTTCGTGGCGCATCCCTACAATCCGGTCTACCTGCTGCCGCTGGTCGAACTCGTCGGCGGCAAGAAGACCGCGCCGGAGACGATCAAGCGCGCCGAGGAAGCAGTTGCCGAGATCGGCATGAAGGGCGTCGTCATCGCCAAGGAGATCGAGGCCTTTGTCGGCGATCGCCTGCTCGAAGCGCTCTGGCGCGAGGCGTTGTGGCTGATCCAGGACGATATCTGCGATACCGAGACGCTCGATAATGTCATGCGCTATTCGTTCGGCATGCGCTGGGCGCAGATGGGGCTCTTCGAGACCTATCGCATCGCTGGCGGCGAGGCCGGCATGCGGCACTTCTTGGCGCAGTTCGGCCCCTGCCTCAAGTGGCCCTGGACCAAGTTCACCGACGTCGTCGACCTCGACGACGCGCTGGTCGAAAAGATCGGCGCGCAGTCGGACGCCCAGGCGGCCGGCCGCTCCATCCGCGAACTCGAACGCATCCGCGACGAGAACCTCGTCGGCATCATGCATGCGCTGAAGGCCAGTAATGGCGGTGAAGGCTGGGGCGCCGGCAAGCTGCTCGCCGATTTCGAGAAACGCCTCTGGGCGAAGGGCGGCAACCAGTCGAAAAGCTACGACGCTTCCGGGCCGCTGCGTCTCGTCGAGACAAAGGTCAATGCCGCCTGGGTCGACTATAACGGTCACATGACCGAGCACCGCTACCTGCAACTCTTCGGCGACACCTCCGACGCGTTGCTCAGACTGATCGGCGTCAACTTCGACTATGTCGAGGCCGGCCACAGCTACTACACCGTCGAGACGCATATCCGCCATCTCGGCGAGGCCAAGCTCGGCCAGGCGCTCTACACGACGCTGCAAGTTCTCGCCTCTGACCAGAAGCGCATCCACTTCTTCACGCGGATCCACGATGCTGGCTCCGATGACGTCATCGCTACTGCCGAGCAGATGATGCTGCACGTTGATGCCGAGGCCGGCAAGTCCGTGCCAGCGCCGGCGGAGGTGCTGGCGAAGCTGAAGCCGATCGCCGACGGGCATGCGAAGCTCAACGTGCCGGAAGGTGCGGGGCGGCATGTGGGGCAGAAGCGGTGAAGGGGATGACGGCGGGGCGACGCCCTCATCCCGCTGCGGCATGTCCCCTCTCCCCGCGCGCGGGGAGAGGGTTAGTCCTCGGGTTAAACTCGAGGAGAGGGACAACCCCGATACGCAGCCGCCAGCGGACCGATGAGGAGCGATCCGCAAGGCGAATGCAGCGGATCAAAATTACGAGGGAGAACAATGAATTTCGCACTGACCGAAGAACAGCAGATGATCGTCGACACGGTCCGCAGCTTCGTCGAAACCGAAATCTATCCGCATGAAAACGAAGTGGAGCGCACCGGCGTCGTGCCGCGCGAGCTGGGCCTCGAGATCGCCCGCAAATGCAAGGAACTCGGCTTCTTCGCCTGCAACTTTCCCGAGGAAGTCGGCGGCGCGGGGCTCGATCACCTGACCTTCACCCTGGTCGAGCGCGAGCTCGGGCGCGGTTCGATGGGGCTCACCGTCTTCTTCGGCCGCCCCTCCGGCATTCTGATGGCCTGCAATGAGGAGCAGCGCGAGCGGTACCTCTTGCCGGCGGTCCGGGGCGACAAGTTCGACGCGCTCGCCATGACTGAGCCGGACGCCGGCTCCGATGTCCGCGGCATGAAATGCTTCGCGAGGCAGGACGGCGACGACTGGGTCGTCAATGGCACGAAGCACTTCATCAGCCACGCCGACATCGCCGATTTCGTCATTGTGTTCATCGCTACCGGCGAGGAGCAGACGCCACGCGGGCCGAAGAAGAAGATCACCTGCTTCCTGGTCGACCGCGGCACGCCCGGCTTCGAAATCCGCGAAGGCTACAATTCCGTCTCGCATCGCGGCTACAAGAACTGCATCCTGACCTTCGACGACTGCCGGCTCCCCTCCTCGCAGATCCTCGGCGAACTGCACAAGGGCTTTGATCTCGCCAATGACTGGCTCTACGCAACACGGCTGACGGTCGCCGCCACCTCCGTCGGCCGCGCCCGCCGCGCCTTCGATTATGCCCTTTCCTATGCGGCCGAGCGCAAGCAGTTCGGCAAGCCGATCGGCGCCAACCAGGGCGTCTCCTTCAAGCTCGCCGACATGATCACCGAGATCGACGCCGCCGATCTTCTGACGCTATCCGCCGCCTGGCGGCTCGACCAGGGTCTGCCCTCGAACCGCGAGATCGCCTCGGCAAAGGTCTTTGCCACAGAAATGCTTGCCCGCGTTACCGACGAGGCGATCCAGATCTATGGCGGCATGGGGCTCATGGATGACCTGCCGCTCGCCCGCTTCTGGCGCGACGCCCGCGTCGAGCGCATCTGGGACGGCACCTCGGAAATCCAGCGGCACATCATCAGCCGCGACCTGCTGCGGCCGCTGGGGGCTTGAACGATGGGCGAACTTCCGCAAATTACCCCCCTCTGCCCTGCCGGGCATCTTCCCCACAAGGGGGGAGATCGGCAAGACGCAGCCGCCCAGCTTCCTTTTCAGAGAACCGTCTCGACCGCCCGCCGTACATCGAGAATATTCCAGCGCTCCTCGGCGGTCGCTGACGGGCAAGGACAGCGCCCCAACCAATCTCCCCCCTTGTGGGGGAGATGCCCGGCAGGGCAGAGGGGGGTGCGCTGCGGATGGCGCCCCCCCGGCGCACTCAACGGGGGCGCGGCATGACCACCCCTCCCCGTTCCCACGATCGCCTGATCCGCCCCCGCTCGATCGCCGTTTTTGGCGGCAAGGAGGCGCGGCGCGTCATCGAGCAATGCGACAAGATGGGCTTTGCCGGCACGATCTGGCCGGTCCACCCCCGCGAAGAAGAAATCCTCGGCCGCCGCTGCTACCGCTCGGTCGCGGACCTGCCGGAAGCGCCGGATGCCTCCTTCGTCGGCGTCAACCGGGCGCTTACCATCGAGATCATCCGCGACCTCGCCGCGCGCGGCGCCGGCGGTGCCGTCTGTTACGCTTCCGGCTTTCGCGAGGCGGCAAACGAGCTTGCCGACGGCAACGACCTGCAGGAAGCGCTGGTCGCCGCCGCCGGCGACATGCCGATCGTCGGGCCAAATTGCTACGGCTTCATCAACATGCTGGATGGCGCGCTGCTCTGGCCGGACCAGCATGGCATGTTGCGGGTGGAGCGTGGCGTCGCGGTGCTCACGCAATCCTCCAACATTGCCTGCAACATCTCCATGCAGAAGCGCGGCCTTCCCCTCGCCTATGTCATGACCGCCGGCAACCAGGCGCAGACCGGACTTTCCGATATCGCTTGCGCGGTGCTCGAGGACCCGCGCGTCACCGCCGTCGGCCTTCACATTGAAGGCTTTGACAGCATCGAGGCGTTGGAGCGGCTCGCAACCCGCGCGCGCGAACTGCGCAAACCAGTCGTGACGCTGAAGGTCGGCAAGTCGGAGGCCGCGCAAGCCGCGACCGTCTCCCACACCGCCTCTCTCGCCGGCAATGACCGCGTCTCCTCGGCCCTGCTCGCCCGACTTGGCATCGGCCGCGTTGATACGCTGCCGGAGCTTCTCGAAACCTTGAAGCTTCTGCATCTTCATGGTCCCCTCCCCAACGCCGACATCTCCTCAATGAGCTGTTCCGGTGGTGAAGCCTCGCTGATGGCGGACGCCGGCGTCCGGCGCAGCGTCAACTTCCGCCCGCTCAAGGAAGAACAACGCCGGCCGCTTCGCGAAAGTCTCGGCGAGATGGTGACCATCGCCAATCCGCTCGACTATCACACCTTCGTCTGGGGCAATCGGGAGAAGCAGACGGCCGCCTTCGCCGCGATGATGCGGGGCGGCTATGCGTTGAACCTGATCGTGCTCGATTTCCCACGGCTCGACCGCTGCGATGCCGCCGACTGGGTGACGACCTGCGAAGCGGTGATCGACGCGGCGGACGCGACCGGCGCGGTTGCCGGCATCGTCGCAAGCCTTGGCGAGAACATGCCGGAGGAAACCGCGCTTTCCCTGATGGCGGCAGGCGTAGTGCCCTTCTTCGGCATCGATGAGGCGCTCGCCGCCGCCGAGACCGCGGCAGCAATCGGTGCGTCCTGGGCAAGGGCGGCTGCGCCTCCCCTGCTTCAGGTCCGCCCGGATACCGGAGACGCTGTCACGCTGACCGAGGCGGAAGCGAAGAGTGAGCTATCCGCCTCGGGCATAGCCGTTCCCAACGGCATCACCGCCGCTACGGCGGAACAAGCAGCCGATGCGGCCGAAACCCTCGGTTTCCCGGTCGTGCTCAAGGGCCTGGGTGTCGCCCACAAGACCGAGGCCGGTGCGGTCAAGCTTAATCTCGCAAGTCGCGACGAGGTACTCGCCGCGGCCCAGGGCATGGCCTCAGTCGCCTCCGGCTATCTCGTCGAAAAGATGATTGCCAAGCCTGTCGCCGAGCTGATCGTCGGGGCAATGCGCGATCCCGTCGCAGGCCCGGTGCTGACCATCGGCGCCGGCGGAATTCTCGTCGAGCTGCTGGAAGACTCCGCAATACTGACGCTGCCGACGACCGAAGAGGCGATCGGCGAGGCAATCGCGGGCCTCAAGAGTCACAAACTACTGGATGGCTATCGCGGCGGTCCAAAGGGAGATGTCGCCGCCTTGATAAGGACTGTCGCTGCCGTGGCATCCTATGTCGTTGCAAACGCTTCCAAACTCGAAGAACTCGATATCAATCCTATAATGGTGTTGCCGGAGGGCCAGGGAGCCGTTGCCGCCGATGCCTTGATCCGCCGGAGGAAATGACGCCTATGACCGGACCGATCCTCACCCGCCGCGAAGGCGGCATACTTGAAGTCACGATCGACCGGCCGAAGGCCAACGCCATCGACCTGAAGACCAGCCGGGTCATGGGCGAAATCTTCCGCAATTTCCGCGACGATCCCGAACTCAGGGTCGCAATCATCACTGGCGCCGGCGAAAAGTTCTTCTGCCCCGGTTGGGATCTGAAGGCGGCGGCGGAGGGCGATCCCGTCGATGGCGATTACGGCGTCGGCGGCTTCGGTGGCATGCAGGAGCTGCGCGACCTCAACAAGCCGATCATCGCGGCCGTCAACGGCATCTGTTGCGGCGGCGGCCTCGAAATCGCGCTTTCGACCGACATCATACTTGCCGCCGAGCATGCGACTTTCGCGCTTCCGGAAATACGATCGGGCACGCTTGCCGATGCTGCCTCGGTCAAACTGCCGAAACGCATCCCTTATCATATCGCCATGGACATGCTTCTCACCGGTCGCTGGCTCGACGTCGTCGAGGCGAACCGCTGGGGTTTCGTAAATGAGATCCTGCCGGCCGGACGGCTGATGGAGCGGGCCTGGGAACTCGCCCGCCTCCTCGAAAGCGGACCCCCGCTCGTCTATGCTGCGATCAAGGAAGTGGTGCGCGAGGCCGAAGGCCGCGACTTCCAGACGACGATGAACAAGATCACCCGCCGGCAGTTCAGGACGGTCGACACCCTCTATTCGAGCGAAGACCAGTTGGAGGGCGCTCGCGCCTTTGCCGAAAAGCGCGACCCGGCCTGGAAGGGACGTTGAATTACGCGGGCCTCTACGGCCGCGACAAGATCTGGAGCCGGCTGGCCCGGCATTCTAACGTGGCACGCCGCGGATGCCGCTGCGCGCGGAGAGCTCGACCTCCCATAAGGAAGACTTATGGCAAAGATTTGTGATTTAGGGCGTTACAAGCCTCATCCAAGCAGCTAGCCTTATGGATGAAGATGGTGGGAGCGCCCCCGGAACCGGAGAAGGAGGTCAGGATAGGCAAAAATCATGGCGGGGCACCAAGCCCCGGGGCCGGAGCCATCGCATCGATGGCAAAACGCGAGTACTCTACCAATCACAACGAACGGCGAATGCCGAGGAAAGAAGGGAACAGGGGAATGAGCGATTACAAAGACTATCTGGCACGGCAGGTCATGCTGGGCAAAATGAACCGGCGTGAGTTTCTTGGGCGCGCGGCAGCTTTCGGCATCGCCGCATCGACGGCAAACACGCTTTTCGCGACCAGCGCGGCTGCACAGGAGCCGAAGCGTGGCGGTCACCTGAAGCTCGGTCTCGAAGGTGCAGCGGCAACCGACTCGAAAGACCCGGCCAAGGCGCTTTCGCAGTTCATGTTCGTCGTCGGCCGCAACTGGGGCGACATGCTTGTCGAAAGCCATCCGACGACCGGGGCGCCCGTGCCGGCGCTCGCCGAATCCTGGGAACCCTCCGCAGACGCGGCAACCTGGACCTTCACGATCCGCAAGGGCGTCAAGTTCCACGACGGCAAGGAACTGACGGTCGACGACGTCATCAAGACGCTGCAACGGCATACCGATGACAAGTCGGAGTCAGGCGCGCTCGGCGTGATGAAGTCGATCAAGGAAATCAAGGCGGATGGCAACAAGCTCGTTCTGACGCTGACGGAAGGCAATGCCGACCTGCCGCTGCTGCTCACCGACTACCACCTCATCATCCAGCCGAATGGCGGTCTCGACAATCCCGATGCGATGATCGGCACCGGTCCCTACAAGGTGACGAGTTTCGAACCTGGCGTGCGCGCCACCTTCGAAAAGAATCCCGACGACTGGCGCACGGACCGCGGTTATGTGGATACGATCGAACTGATCGCGATGAACGACGCAACGGCGCGTATCGCCGCCCTTTCATCCGGCCAGGTGCACTATATCAACCGCGTCGACCCGAAGACGGTCAGTCTTCTGAAGCGCGCTCCGACCGTCGAAATCCTCAACACATCCGGCCGCGGTCACTACGTCTTCATCATGCATTGCAACACCGCGCCGTTCGACAACAACGACCTGCGCATGGCGTTGAAACTGGCGATGGATCGCGAAACCATGGTCCAGCGCATCCTCGGCGGCTACGGCAAGGTCGGCAACGATTTCCCAATCAACGACACCTATGCACTCTTCCCGGAAGGGATCGAGCAGCGGGCCTATGATCCGGACAAGGCCGCCTTCCACTACAAGAAGTCGGGCCACAGCGGTCCGGTTCTGCTGCGCACCTCCGACGTCGCCTTCCCGGGCGCGGTGGATGCAGCCGTTCTCTATCAGGAGAGCGCGAAGAAGGCGGGTATCGAGATCGAGGTCAAGCGCGAGCCGGGCGATGGCTACTGGACGAATGTCTGGAACGTTCAGCCGTTCTGCACCTCCTACTGGGGGGGCCGTCCGACCCAGGACCAGATGTACTCGACGGCTTATCTGTCCAACGCCGACTGGAACGACACTCGCTTCCAGCGTGAGGACTTCGACAAGCTTCTGCTCGAGGCGCGCTCCGAACTGGATGAGGCCAAGCGCAAGGACATGTACCGCACCATGGCGATGATGGTGCGCGATGAAGGCGGTCTGATCCTGCCGATGTTCAACGACTTCGTGAACGCAGCCACCAAGCAGGTGAAGGGTTACGTTCACGACATCGGCAACGACATGTCGAACGGCTATGTCGCGACCCGGGTGTGGCTGGACGCCTGACGATGGAAAGCGGACCGATCACTGGTCCGGTTCTGACGGACGCGGCCGCGGGAGAGACACCCCTGCGGCCGACCGACCTTTCCGGAGTACCAGCAAAACCCAACCCCGCCCTCGCCGCTGGCGAGCTCGACGGCACATTCTGGCGGCGTTTCGTCTTTCGCCGTCCTCTCACGGCGCTGATCCTCCAGCGCCTCGGCTTGAGCGTCGGGCTTCTCTTCGCCGTGTCGCTGATGATCTTCGGCGGCGTCGAGGCTCTCCCCGGCGATTTCGCCACCACCTATCTCGGCCAATCCGCGACGCCGCAGGCGGTCGAGAACATCCGCAAGGATCTCGGCCTCGACAGACCCTGGAGCGAACGCTATCTCACCTGGCTCGGCGGTGCAGTGCAAGGCGACTTCGGCACCTCCTGGGCGAGCAAGAACTCCGTCAGCGAGCAGATCGGCAACCGCCTCGGCAATTCGCTGTTTCTCGCCTTCTTCGCTGCGCTCATCTCGGTACCGCTTGCAGTCGGGCTCGGCATGCTGGCGGTACAATTCCGCAATCGTATGCCGGACAAGATCATCAACGTGATATCGCTTGCCGCGATCTCGCTGCCGGAATTCTTCATCGGCTACCTCCTGATTATGGTTTTCGCGGTCCAATTGGGCGTCGCCACCTTCCCGGCGACCGTCTATGACAGCATGACCCTCACCGAGCGGCTTTCGGCGATCGCCCTGCCGGTGGCGACCCTGGTGCTCGTCGTTCTCGCCCATATGATGCGCATGACGCGGGCGGCGATCCTCAACGTCATGTCTTCGGCCTATGTCGAGACCGCGGAGCTCAAGGGTCTCGGCACCTTCCGCATCATTGCCCGCCATGCTGCTCCCAATGCCGTGGCGCCGGTCATCAACGTCATCGCGCTGAACCTTGCCTATCTGGTCGTCGGCGTCGTCGTCGTGGAGGTCGTCTTTGTCTATCCCGGCATGGGGCAATACATGGTCGATGCCGTGACGGTGCGCGACATGCCGGTCGTGCAGGCATGCGGCCTGATCTTTGCGGCCTTCTACATCTTCCTCAATATGGCGGCCGATATTCTCGCCATTCTCGCCAATCCGAGACTGAGGCATCCGCGATGAATGTGAAATCCATCCCCATCAGCGCCTGGATCGGCATTGCCGGCATCGCTCTTGCCATTCTCTGCGCGATTTTCGCGCCGGTGCTCGCCCCCTATGGCGAGCGCGACGTGGTCGGCGAGATCTGGATGCCGGCCGGCGGCGACTTCCTGCTCGGCACCGACAATCTCGGGCGCGACCTGCTTTCGCGCCTGATCTACGGCGCCCGCACCACCATTCTCGTGGCGCTGGCGGCAACCGTACTCTCCTTCGCGCTCGGCATGATCCTGAGCTTCGCCGCGGCCGTCATGGGCGGCTTCGTCGACCAGCTCTTTTCCCGCTTCAACGACCTGATGATGGCGATCCCGACGCTGATCTTCGCGCTCGTCGTTCTTGCCGTGCTGCCGCAGCATCTCTGGATCCTGATCCTCGTTATGGCCGTGCTCGACTCCACCCGCGTCTTTCGCATCGGCCGGGCTGTCGCGCTCGACGTCGCGGTGATGGAATTCGTCGAGGCAGCAAGGCTTCGCGGCGAAGGCAGCCTCTGGATCATCTTCCGGGAGATCCTGCCGAACACGCTGTCGCCGCTGCTTGCCGAGTTCGGCCTGCGTTTCGCCTTCTCGATCCTGTTCCTTTCCACGCTCTCCTTTCTCGGCCTCGGCATCCAGCCGCCGGCCGCCGACTGGGGCGGCATGGTCAAGGACAACAAGGACGGCATCATCTTCGGCATTTCGGCCGCTCTTGTTCCGGGTGCCGCCATCGCCACCCTTGCGATCTGCGTCAATCTCGTCGTCGACTGGCTGATGAAGCGCACCTCGAGCCTGAAAGGAGGGCGTGGCGATGCCTGAGCTGCTTTCCGTCAAGAACCTGAAGATCGAGGCGACAAGCTATCCGCCCGGCGAGCCGCCGAAGGTCGTGACGCTGGTCGAAGGCGTCTCCTTCGATCTGCAAAAGGGCAAGGTGCTCGGGCTCATCGGCGAATCCGGCGCCGGCAAGTCGACGATCGGCCTTTCGGCGCTTGCCTATGGTCGCGGCGGATGCGGCATCACCGGCGGCGAGGTGCTGCTCAACGGTAAGGATATCCTCAAGCTCGACCGCAGCGGCATCAACTCCGTGCGCGGCGCCCATGTCTGCTATGTGGCTCAGTCTGCGGCGGCCGCGTTCAACCCCGCCCACAAGCTTGGCGAACAGGTGATCGAGGCGTCGCTGCGCCACGGCATCATGAACAGGGCGGAGGCGCAGAAACGCGCGCTTTACCTGTTCCGCGTGCTGGGCCTGCCCAATCCCGAAACCTTCGGCGAGCGCTACCCGCACCAGGTGTCCGGCGGCCAATTGCAGCGTGCGATGACCGCCATGGCGCTCTGCCCCAATCCGGAACTGATCGTCTTCGACGAACCGACAACGGCGCTCGACGTGACCACCCAGATCGACGTTCTCGCCGCCATCAAGCACGCGATCGAGGAGACGCATACGGCAGCGCTCTACATCACCCACGATCTCGCGGTGGTCGCCCAGATCTCCGACGACATCATGGTGCTGCGCCACGGCAAGACCGTCGAATACGGCACTACAAAGCAGGTGATCGAAGCGCCGAAGGAAGACTATACCCGCGCCCTCGTCAGCGTCCGCCAGACGAAGCGAGACGAAGCCACGGACCAGTCCGGCACGCTTCTCAAGATCGAGAACGTGCACGCTGCCTATGGCAACGGGTTCAAGGTCCTGCACGACGTCTCGATGCATCTGCCGAAGGGCCAGACGTTGGCGATCGTCGGCGAATCCGGATCCGGCAAATCGACGCTCGCACGGGTGATCACCGGGCTCCTGCCGCCGACCGAAGGCCACATCACCTTCGAGGGCAAGGAACTGCCTCGAACATTGAAAGGACGGTCGCGGGAGGAACTGCGCCGCATCCAGATGATCTACCAGATGGCGGACACCGCGATGAACCCCCGCCAGACGGTGCGCGACATCATCGGCCGGCCGCTTTCCTTCTATTTCAGCATGCACGGCGCCAGGAAGACCGAGCGCGTCAAAGAACTGCTCGACCAGATCGAGATGGGCTCGCGCTTTCTGGACCGCTACCCCGCCGAACTTTCCGGCGGCCAGAAGCAGCGCGTGGCGATCGCCCGAGCCCTTGCCGCCAAGCCTGAACTCATCCTCTGCGACGAGCCTACTTCGGCACTCGACCCGCTGGTCGCCGAAGGCATCCTCAATCTTCTTATGAAGCTTCAGGAAGAAACCTCTGTTTCTTATGTCTTTATCACGCACGACATCGCGATCGTGAGGGCGATCGCCGACAGCGTCGCGGTGATGCACCGCGGGCGGCTCGTGCGCTTCGGCCCGAAATCGAAGGTGCTCTCGCCGCCCTTCGACGACTACACAGACCTGCTGTTGAAGTCGGTTCCGGAAATGGAAATCGGTTGGCTTGAAAGGGTGCTGAAAACGCGTCGAATGGAGAGCGCCGGCAATTGACGGATCGGCGTCTCTCGCGCGTCGTATGAGCGGCGAAAGATGCCTCGCGAGCTCCGGAGCCCGGGAGGCGAACCGCCGGCTCTCAATATTCGGTCGGCACGCTCAGCACCTCGGCCGCCGGTGTGTCGAGAAAGCTCTTAACCGTTGCCGGCAGTTGTCGCGATCCGAACGAGAGCACGCCGCAGCGCCCTAGCATCTGACGATGGTCCGGTTCCTGGCCGATGTAGCGCCAGATCATCCGCGACGCGTACGGCTGGTTTTCCTTGCGCCAGGAAACGCCCATGGTCGTGCCGCGGAGATAGACGCGCTGGTGCACGTCGAACGGCATCAGGATCGTTTGCGAAAGCATCGGCTCCCATCCGACGCTGCGCTCTGTGATGAAGATCCGGTTTCGCCAGAAGGTGACGAGTCCGACGTACTTGGAGAACTGCTGGATTTCGTTCGCAGCGTCGCGGATACGCTCGATCGATTTCACGCGGATGGAGCCACTGGCCTCGTAGATTCGCGAACAGGAGCAGACGACGAGACCAGGCCACGACGGCGACGTGTGATAGGTCTGATAATAGCCGATGTGCCGCCTCAACGCCGAGAGATCGCCGGGGAAGCCTTCGAACAGCAATCGCGCCTCGGAGCGATCCTGGTCGGGGCGGATCAGTCGCGCCTCGAACAGCTTCGGCGACAACGAAAAGTCCTGCGCCGAAAGCCCGAAGAAGGCGGCGATCCGGGCGATATTGTGTGGCGAAGGCCGTGCCTCGCCGCTGATATAGCGATTGAACTGCTGGCGATTGATGCCGATCTCACGGCAAATCTGCGAAATCGAGCGCCGTGTCGCGCAGGCGAAACGCAAATTGGCGACGAATGTCTCTGCCTGCTCCACGCCGATGCTCCCAGACCTCGATTGCGTAGCGTAAACTTGCGTCAAGAAGCGTCAAGTCGCGAAATTGTGTGCTGCCCGGCAGCCGCTAGGTTTTCCGTCGAAAAAACACAGAAGGGAACATGCACATGACCGAATTCACAAAGCGTGCGGACGGCCTGATCGTGTCGACCGGCATCAACCGGCGCGGATTTCTCGCGGGTACGGCAGCGCTTAGTCTCGCCGCCACCGTGGGAAGCTCGATAATGGCCGGCGAGGCGCGAGGACAGGAACCGAAGCGCGGCGGCCATTTGAAGCTCGGTCTCAAGGGCGGCGCCACGACCGACTCCCTTGATCCGGCCGCCTATACCGGCTCCGTCTCCTTCGTGATCGGCCATCTCTGGGGCGACAAACTCGTCGAATCCGATCCGGTGACCGGCGCGCCCCTGCCCTCGATTGCCTCCTCCTGGGAGCCTTCCGCGGATGCTTCGGTGTGGACCTTCAAGATCCGCAGCGATATCGCCTTCCATGATGGCAGCAACCTGACGGTCGCCGACGTCGTCGCGACGCTGAAGCGGCACTCCCACGAGGGCTCGAAGTCCGGCGCGCTCGGTCTGATGCGCTCGATCAAGACGATCGAGGAGAAGGCCGGCGACCTCGTCCTGACCCTTGCGGAAGGCAATGCGGACTTGCCGCTGCTCCTCACCGACTACCATCTGATCATCCAGCCGCGCGGCGGCGTCGACAATCCTGCCTCACCGATTGGAACAGGCCCCTACAAGCTCGTGAGCTATGAGGCTGGCCTCCGCGCGACCTTCGAAAAGAACACCGCCGACTGGCGGTCGGACCGCGGCTTTGTCGACAGCGTCGAAATTATCGTGATGAACGACAACTCGGCGCGCATCGCGGCCCTGTCCTCGGGCCAGGTGCACTTGATCAACAACGTCGACCCGAAGACGGTGCCGCTGTTGAAGCGTGCCCCGCGCGTCCAGATTCTGCAGACACCAGGCAAAGGCTTCTACAGCTTCCTCATGCATTGCAATACGGCGCCTTTCGACAACAACGATCTCAGGATGGCGCTTAAATATGCAATTGATCGGCAGGCCATCCTCGATCGCGCCGTCGGCGGCTACGGCAAGCTTGGCAACGATTATCCGGTGAACGAAAACTACGCGCTGGCCCCGGAAGGCATCGAGCAGCGCGTCTACGATCCCGACAAAGCCGCCTTCCACTACAAAAAGTCCGGTCACGACCGGCCGATCCTGTTGCGCACCTCGGACGCCGCCTTCCCCGGCGCGGTCGATGCCGCGGTGCTCTTCCAGGAAAGTGCCCGCAAGGCCGGCATCGAGATCGAGGTCCGCCGCGAACCGGAAGACGGCTACTGGACCAATGTCTGGAACGTCCAGCCGTTCTGCGCTTCCTATTGGGGTGGCCGCCCGACGCAGGACTCCCGCTATTCGACCTCTTATCTTTCGAGCGCTGAATGGAACGACACGCGCTTCAAGCGGGAGGATTTTGATAAACTGCTTCTAACCGCACGCTCCGAGCTTGACGAGACGAAGCGCAAGGACCTCTATCATCGGATGGCTCTCATGGTCCGCGACGAAGGCGGCCTCATCTTGCCGGTCTTCAACGACTATGTGAACGCCGCCTCCGCCTCGCTCAAGGGCTTCGTGCATGATATCGGCAACGACCTTTCGAACGGCTACATTGGAAGCCGCGTCTGGTTTGATAGCTGAGACGGATCGAGAGGTAGCCAACATGGTCGATCGCAGTTTTACCGTGATAGAGAACGAGTGGATCACGCTCAAGGACGGAACTCGGCTTGCCGCGCGGATCTGGATGCCGGAAGGCACGGAACAGAATCCAGTACCGGCGGTGCTCGAATACCTGCCCTATCGCAAGCGCGACGGGACCTGCGCGCGCGACGAATCCACCTATCCGGTTTTCGCGGCCGCCGGCATTGCTGGCGTGCGCGTCGACATCCGAGGCTCCGGCGAATCGGAAGGCGTGATCGACGGTGAATATACGCCGCGCGAGCTTTCCGACGGCTGCGAGATCATCGATTGGATTGCCGCGCAACCCTGGTCGAACGGCAAGGTCGGCATGATGGGGATATCCTGGGGCGGTTTCAACTGCCTGCAGGTGGCGGCACTCAAGCCGCCGGCGTTGAAGGCGGTGATCTCGATCGCTTCGACTGTCGATCGCTACAACGACGACATACACTACAAGAACGGCTGTCACCTCTCGGCGCAACTCTCCTGGGCGGCGACCATGCTCGCCTATCAGTCGCGCTCGCCCGATCCGGAGCTCGTCGGCGAGCGCTGGAGGGAAATGTGGCTGGAGCGATTGGAGAACGAGCCCTTCTTTCTCGAAGAATGGCTCGAGCACCAGCGCCGCGATGATTTCTGGCGGCATGGCTCGATTTGCGAGGATTTCGACGGCTTTCCCATTCCCGCTCTCGTCATCGCCGGCTGGGCCGACGGCTACCGCAACACGCCGATCAAGGCGATTGAGGGCCTCGGCGACAAGGCCAAGGGGCTCATCGGTCCCTGGGTCCACAAATATCCGCATTTCGCCTGGCCGAAGCCGCGGGCGGACTTCCACAGTGAAGCCATCCGCTGGTGGAACCGCTGGCTGCATGACGGGCGAAATGACGCGGAAACTCTTCCGCAGATGCGCGCCTATATTCTCGACGGGCCGAGACCGGCCCTCAGGCGCGACCGAGACCCGGGCCGCTGGATCGCCAAGGATCGGTGGGCCCCACCCGAGATGCGCGCCTTCGTCGCGACAAGCGACGGCAGCCTCGCCATCGACCCTTCTTCGCGGCGAGGGATCGGCGATGTCTATCTACGCTCGCCTCTCGACACCGGCACGGCCGCCGGCGAATATTTCACGCTGAAGCCGGATGCCGAGATGGCGGGCGACCAGCGCATCGACGACGCCGGCTCCCTCACCTTCGACACGCATCCATTGCTCGAGGCGGAGGATTATCTCGGGCAGCCGGTCCTCTCGCTCGAGGTCTCCTGCGCCGCCGAAACAGCCAACCTGATCGCCCGTCTCGTCGACATCCATCCCGACGGCACGGCGACCCGCGTCTCCTTCGGCGTTCTCAACCTCGCCCATCGCAACGGCAATGCAAAACCGTTGCCGATGGAGAAAAATCGCAAGACGCGCGTCACGCTGGTGCTCGACGCTTGTGGCTACCGCTTCCGCCCCGGCCATCGCATCCGGCTGTCGCTGTCGACCTCCTATTGGCCGATGATCCTCCCGCCCCCGAGCGATCCGGGGCTGACGATAGACACGGCGAGCCTGTCGCTGTCACTGCCGCTCCTCGGCGACCATCGCGAGATCGTCGTGCCGCAGCCCGCGAACCCCGAGCCGCTGCCGCACTACATCGCGCATTCGCCGGCTGAAACCCGCCGCACGGTCGAACGCGACATGACGAAGGGCGTGACCCGCTACCGGATCTACGAGGACACCGGCCTCGTCGAACACCCCGACACCGGCAACGCGACGCAGGATATCCGCGATGAAACCTGGTCTATCGCACCCCAGGATCCGCACTCGATGACGGGCATTTCGACCTGGACCTGCATCGCACGACGGGGTCGGCAGACGCTCAAGACGATCTCGACCTCGCATCTGGGCTGCACGGAAACCGAATGGATCACATCGGCAAAGGTCGAGGCTTTTGAGGGCGAGGAGAAGATTTTCGAGAAGAGCTTCGAGAAGCGGATCAGGCGGGATTTCATGTAGGCGATCGGCCCGCGTCGTTGCCCTCATCCCGCTGCCGCGCCCTCGCGCAGGATCGGTTTCGCACCCGTAAGCAGTCGATGAACGTCAGTCGCCCCACTTATTTCTTCTTGCTCATTCCGTTCCAACCAGTTGCGCGAGGCCATGAACGAGATGGCGAAATCCCGCTCGCGCGCCAGGGCTCATGTGCCGCGCCCGCAGCCAGGCATGGATCATCTGCGGCTCCTCGCGATAGGTGACGTCGACGCCCGCTTGCGCGAGCCGGGCGGCATAGGTCCGCGCGTCGTCCCGTAGCGGATCGAAATGCGCGCCGGTGATATAGGCCGGTGGAAGTCCGGAAAGATCCGTAGCCCTCAGCGGGTAAGCGAGGGAGTCCTCGGCAGGCGCCTGCAGCACGTCGCGATAATAGGCCACGTCCGTCGTCGAAAGCCCCGGCGCCTCCGCCATCTCGACATAAGAGCCGCTAACAAGATCGCCGCCGAGACCGGGATAGATCAGCACTTGGCCCGCAATGCCGGAAAGCCCCTCCGCCTTCGCCTTGAGCACGATACCCGCCGCAAGGTTCCCTCCTGCACTGTCGCCAACTACGACGACCGGGCGGTCATCGGCCAGAAGGCTTTCGAGCACCGCATAACAATCCTCGAAGGCCGCCGGCCAGATATGCTCCGGCGCCAATCGATAGTCGATCGAAATCAGTTCGGCGCGCGCACCATGGGCAAGTTCCGCACAGATCGCGTCATGACTTTCCAACGAGCCGACGACGAAGCCGCCGCCATGGATGTAAAAAACACGTGTCTCGGTCGCGACCTTCGCGGGGCGATAATGTCTGACAGGGGTCCGCCCGGCCACGCGTTCGTCCCGCCGCGTCAGGCCCTCCGGCGAAGGCGCATCGAATTCGGCGCAGAGCGCGTCGTACCATCGGCGTTGCTGCACGATAGATGCATTGACCGCGTCTGCGGGATAGAATCTTTCGCAGCGCTCGTGAAAAGCGAGAATGCCGGCTTCTGTCGGCATTGGTCTTGTTGATTTCTTATCCATCCTGTGCTCCCTTGAGGGCAGCTTAGCATCGCCGCGCCGCCGCGCACGGCAAAATGCGCCAACGCCTGCCGCGGTCCGCGCATTGCTTGCGTTTCCCTCAGCAAGCGGTGTTAATTCGCTCCATGGCATTCACGCTCCGGCAATTGCAATATTTCGTCGCCGTCGCCGAACAGGGCTCGGTCACCCGCGCGGCGCAGAACCTTTCGATCTCGCAGTCGTCGATCACCGAAGCGATCAAGGAGCTCGAAACCGATCTCGGCGTCGAGCTCTTCGACCGCCATCCGCGCGGCCTGTCGATCACCCATAACGGGCACCAATTCCTGCGCCATGCCACAAAAATCCTCGCCGACGTTTCCGACGCGCGAAGGAGCTTTGCCGACAGCCGCGAGGAACGCGGCGGCAGGCTCAATCTCGGCGTTACCTCGCTCGTCGCCGGCTATGTGCTCTCCGACCTGCTTGCCCGCTATCGCCGCGCCTGCCCCGGTGTCGAGGTGAGCGCCATCGAGGACAACGGCTCCTATCTCGAACATCTGCTGATCGGCGGCGAACTCGACGTCGCTGTCATGGTGATTTCCAACCTGCGCGACCGCATGGCGCTGCAGGCGGAAATCCTCGAAACCTCGCCCTACCGCCTCTGGCTGCCGATCGGCCATCCGCTCGTCGCCGCCGATATCATCTCGGTCGAGGACATCGCCAAGGAGCCCCTGATCATGCTGACGGTGGACGAGATCGAAGAGAACACCGGCAAGCTTTTGACGGCCCTCGGTGCGCGCCCGCATGTCGCTTTCCGCACCCGCTCGGTCGAGGCGGTCAGAAGCCTGGTCGCGACCGGGGCTGGCATCGCGCTTTTGCCCGACCTCGTCTACCGGCCCTGGTCGCTCGAAGGCGACCGGATCGAGAGCCGCGACGTCTCCGGCGCACTGCCGGTCGTGCAGGTCGGCATGGTCTGGCGCAAAGGTTCGAGCCTGCCGCAATCGGCGCGCGATTTCGTCGGCATTGCCGAAGCCTTGCGTAGCGCCCGCCCGCGATGAGACTCACGTGTTAGAGAGGCGCGAAATGCGAGCGGAAACCCGCTCATTTCGCGTCGATATCGGAAATACCGATAGCGACATTCTGATTAATGAATTTGCGAATACGGAGAAATAGAGGCACGCTTCACCTCGGGAACAAAGCCGCCGAACGCGGCATGAAACTGGGGAGACTTCCGATGAAGCAGACGTTGAAATCCTGCACGGCGCTCACGCTTTCTCTGGGCCTCGTAGCGCCGGCCTTCGCGCAGGAGCCGCTGAAGGAACTCGGCAAGGGGGAAGGCGAACTCTCGATCGTCGCCTGGCCCGGCTATATCGAACGAGGCGAGACTGACAAGAACTACGACTGGGTCACCGAATTCGAGAAGAAGACGGGCTGCAAGATCAGCGTGAAGACCGCCGCCACTTCCGACGAGATGGTCGCGCTGATGAACGAAGGCGGGTTCGACCTCGTCACCGCCTCGGGCGATGCCTCGCTTCGTCTCGTCGCCGGCAAGCGCGTGCAGCCGATCAACACCGACCTCATCCCGAGCTGGAAGACGATCGACGAGCGCATGCAGAATGCGCCGTGGCATACCGTCAACGGCGTCCATTACGGCACACCTTACGTCTGGGGCCCGAACGTCCTGATGTACAACACGGAAGTCTTCAAGGGTGAGGCGCCGAAGAGCTGGAAGGTCGTTTTCGAGGAAACGACGCTCCCCGACGGCAAGTCCAACAAGGGCCGCATCCAGGCCTATGACGGTCCGATTCATGTCGCCGATGCCGCCAACTACCTGATGGCGCACAAGCCCGAGCTCGGCATCAAGGATCCCTATGAGCTCAACGAGGACCAGTACAAGGCCGCCCTCGATCTGCTCCGCACCCAACGCACGCTCGTCGGACGCTATTGGCACGACGCGATGATCCAGATCGACGACTTCAAGAACGAGGGCGTCGTCGCCTCCGGCTCATGGCCCTTCCAGGTCAACCTGATGAAGGCCGAGAAGCTGCCGATCGCCTCGGTCATTCCGGAAGAAGGAGTAACGGGCTGGGCGGATACGACCATGCTGCATGCGGAAAGCGAGCATCCGAACTGCGCCTATATGTGGATGGAGCACACGCTCTCCCCGAAGGTCCAGGGCGATGTGTCTGCCTGGTTCGGCGCCAACCCGTCCGTGGGTGCCGCCTGCAAGGGTAACGAGCTCCTGACGGACGAGGGCTGCGCCACCAACGGCTACGACGACTTCGAGAAGGTCAAATTCTGGAAGACGCCCGTGTCGAAGTGTGAGAGCCAAGGCGAGTGCGTGCCCTATCACCGCTGGGTCTCCGACTATATCGGCGTCATTGGCGGGCGGTAAGGCGGACGCAACCGCATCGCAAGCATTCGCCCCTCACCCTAACCCTCTCCCCGCCCGCGGGGAGAGGGAACGCCTCCGCCAAAGCTCCCGCATCCCGTGAGGCTTGAGTGAGGCAGCCGCCGCAAGTCTCCAAGCGGGAGAAAGGTGCCGGCAGGCGGATGAGGGGCTAGAATCTCGGAGTATCCCCATGACCACCGCAGTCCTCTTCGACAATGTTTCCCGCTATTTCGGCGCCGTGCGCGCCGTCGATCGCGTGAATCTCAAGATCGCCGAGGGCGAGTTCTTCGCAATGCTCGGCCCCTCCGGCTCGGGCAAGACGACCTGCCTCAGGCTGATGGCCGGCTTCGAACAGCCGACCGGGGGTCACATCGAGATCTTCGGCGAGACCGCGGAGGGCGTGCCGCCTTACCGGCGCAGCGTCAACACCGTGTTCCAGGACTATGCGCTCTTCCCCCATCTCTCCATCCTGGAGAACGTCGCCTACGGCCTGATGGTCAAGGGGATCGGGCGGGAGGAAAGGCGCAAGGCCGCCGAGGACGCGCTCGCCATGGTCAAGCTGCCGGGCTACGGCACGCGCCGGCCAGGCCAGCTTTCGGGCGGCCAGCGACAACGCGTGGCGCTTGCCCGCGCGCTCGTCAACAAGCCGAAGGTGCTGCTTCTCGACGAGCCGCTTGGCGCGCTCGATCTGAAGCTCCGCGAACAGATGCAGGAGGAACTGAAGAGCCTGCAGAGGTCGCTCGGCATCACCTTCGTTTTCGTCACCCACGATCAGGGCGAAGCGCTGTCGATGGCCGACCGCGTCGCCGTTTTCAACGAAGGCCGCATTCAGCAGCTCGGCAGCCCGGAGGAAGTCTATAACCGGCCAAAGACCCGCTTCGTCGCCGATTTCGTCGGCTCGTCCAACGTGCTTTCGGCGGATCTCTGCCGGAAGCTGGGCCTGAAGGCGTCCTTTGCAAGCCTCCGGCCGGAGGCGGTCGCGATCGCGCCGCCGAGCGATGGCGCACTTAGCCTCTCCGGCACCGTTGCTTCCCAGAGTTTTCTCGGCGCGACCAACCGCGTCGTCATCGATGTCGAGGGCGCCCGCATCGCCGTGGCAAGCCCAGCGGCGCGTGGCGTTCCGCCGATCGGCAGCCCGGTGACCTTGAGTTTCGCCCCGAGCGATCTCCATCCCATGGAGGACGCATGACCATCGTTGCCGAAAGCATCATCCTTCCGGAGCGCCGCAGCACCGCCGGCCGCCTTTCCGATTTCTTCTGGAGGCACCCGCATGTGCTCCTCGCCATCCTGCTCGGGCCGCCGCTGCTCTGGCTCGGCCTCGTCTATCTCGGTTCCCTCTTCGCACTGCTCTTGCAGAGTTTCTTCTCGATCGATGAATTCTCGGGGCTGATCAATTACGAGTTTACGCTCGCCACCTACCGGCAGCTCCTGACTGACGCCAATCTCGACATCATCCTGCGTACCGTCACCATGGCGGCGCTGGTGACGCTCGTCTCCGCCGTCATCGCCTTTCCGATCGCCTATTACGCCGCCCGCTACGCGCGCGGAAAGTGGAAGGCGTTGTTCTATCTTGCGGTCATGCTGCCGCTCTGGTCGAGCTATCTCGTCAAGGTCTATGCCTGGAAGCTGATCCTCGCAAAGGAGGGCATTCTCACCTGGTTTTTTGAGAAGCTGAACCTTCTCTGGCTGCTCGATGCCTGGCTCGCTCTCCCTCTCGTCGGCGGCAACTCGCTCTCGGTCAGCTACACGGGCACCTTCATCGTATTCGTCTATGTCTGGATGCCCTTCATGATCCTGCCGATCCAGGCGGCACTGGAACGCGTGCCCCAAAACCTGATCGAGGCTTCCTCGGACCTCGGCGGCACGCCGGCTCAGACCTTCCGCTACGTGCTCTTCCCGCTGGCGCTGCCGGGCATCGTCGCCGGCTCGATCTTCACCTTCTCGCTGACGCTCGGCGACTACATCATCCCGCAGATCGTCGGCTCGTCGCGGCTCTTCATCGGCCAGGCCGTCTATGCCCAGCAGGGCACCGCGGGCAATATTCCGCTCGCCGCCGCCTTCACGGTCGTGCCGATCGTCATCATGGGCGCCTATCTCTGGATGGCCAAACGCATGGGGGCATTCGATGCGCTCTGAGAAAGCGAACCGCGCCCCTCTCGGCCTGAAGATCGCCGCCGCCGTCGGCCTTGCCTTCATGCATCTGCCGATCCTGTTGATCTTCCTCTACGCCTTCACGACGGAGGAGAAGAGCTATCAGTTCCCGCCACCCGGACTCACGACGCAATGGTTCGCGGTCGCCTGGGACCGGCCAGACGTGTGGGCGGCGCTGACGCTCTCGGTCAAGGTCGCCGCAATCGCTACCGCGGCCGCGCTCGTCCTCGGCACGCTTTGCGCCGCAGCGGTCAGCCAGACCCGCTTCTTCGGTCGCGAGACGGTCTCGCTGCTCGTCATACTCCCAATTGCGCTGCCCGGCATCATCACCGGCATCGCGCTGCGCTCCGCCTTCTCGATGGCGGACATTCCGTTCTCTTTCTGGACGATCGTGCTCGGCCACGCGACCTTTTGCATCGTCGTCGTCTACAACAATGCGGTCGCGCGCTTCCGCCGGATCTCCGGATCGCTGATCGAAGCTTCGATGGACCTCGGCGCCGATGGCTTTCAGACCTTCCGCTACGTAATCCTGCCGAATATCGGCACGGCGCTGCTTGCCGGCGGCATGCTCGCCTTCGCTCTTTCCTTCGACGAGGTGATCGTTACGACCTTCACCGCCGGCCAGCAGTCGACGCTGCCGATCTGGATGCTCGAAGAGCTGATCCGCCCACGCCAACGCCCGGTGACCAATGTCGTCGCCATGGTCGTCGTCATCGTCACCTTCCTGCCGATCCTCGGCGCCTATTACCTCACCCGCGACGGCGACCAGATCGCCGGCGCCGGCAAATGATTTCGCAATTGAAGGGAGAACAGACATGGACACCCAACTCTTGATCGGATCGCGCTTCGAAACCGGAACCGAGGCGGAGGAGAACATCCTGAACCCGAGGACGGGCGCCAAGATCGTCGATCTCGCCGAGGCCTCGCATGTGCAGATCGACGCCGCCGTTGACGCCGCCGAGCGCGCCTTCATCACCTGGTCGCAGACGACACCGGCGGAACGCTCGGGTTATCTGTTGAAGATTGCCGACGCGATCCAGAAGAACGCCGACGACTTCGCCGCGTTGGAAGCGCTGAACTGCGGTAAGCCGATCAACGCCGTGAAGAACGACGAATTGCCGGCGATCATCGACTGCTGGCGCTTCTTTGCCGGTGCGGTGCGCAACCTGCATGGGCCGACGGCGGGCGAATATCTGCCGGGCCACACCTCGATGATCCGCCGCGATCCGATCGGCGTCGTCGGCTCCATCGCGCCCTGGAACTATCCCTTGATGATGATGGCCTGGAAGCTCGCACCGGCGATCGGCGGCGGCAACACCGTCGTCTTTAAGCCTTCCGAACAGACGCCACTGACGGCATTGAAGCTTGCACGGCTCCTGGCCGATATCCTTCCTGAAGGCGTTGTCAACGTCATCGCCGGCCGCGGCGAGACCGTGGGCAACACGCTGATCAACCATCCGAAGGTCGCCATGGTCTCGATCACCGGCGATATCGCCACCGGCAAGAAGGTGCTCACCGCCGCCGCCAAGACGGTGAAGCGCACCCATCTCGAACTCGGCGGCAAGGCGCCGGTCATCGTCTATGACGACGCCGATCTCGAAGCCGTCGTCAACGGCATCCGCACCTTCGGCTACTACAATGCCGGGCAGGACTGCACTGCCGCCTGCCGTGTCTATGCCGGAGCCGGCATCTACGACAAACTCATCGCCGACCTGACCGCCGCCGTCTCGACGATCCGCTACAATCTGGAGGACGACACGGAAAACGAGATCGGCCCGCTGATCTCCAAACGTCAGCGCGACCGTGTCGCAAGCTTCGTCGAGAGGGCATCGGACCAGAAGCACATCGAGATCACCACTGGTGGCCGCACCGGCAGCGAGCACGGTTTCTTCTTCCAGCCGACGGTCGTCGCCGGTGCGACACAGGAGGACGAGATCGTTCGTCGCGAAGTCTTCGGCCCGGTCGTCTCCGTCACCCGCTTCACCGGGAAGGACGATGTCGTCGCCTGGGCCAACGACAGCGACTACGGCCTCGCCTCTTCCGTCTGGACCAAGGACATCAGCAAGGCGATGAAAGCGGCCTCGCGTCTGCAATATGGTTGCACCTGGATCAACACCCACTTCATGCTGACCAACGAGATGCCGCATGGCGGCGTCAAACAGTCGGGCTATGGCAAGGACATGTCCGTCTATGCGCTCGAGGATTACACCGCCGTCCGGCACATCATGATCAACCACGGCTGACGATCGAGCGACGGCCGTCACCCGCTGCCGCAGCCTGCTCCCCGCACGCCGGGAGAATTCTTTCTTTGCCCTCCGATCGTTAGACGCGATCGGAGGGCTTTTCTTTTCGCCTCCCCGCCGTCGCCCAAAGCTGTTGCATGTTTCCCACAAATCCAGAAACATGACTCTAAAAGTCATGAAAATAACTTGCACCCATTAAAATCATGAGTGAATAGCTCACCTATTAAATTTCGCTTACCGGTCAGAAAGTTGCATAGCATGCCCCGCGGAAAGTCCCTCCTCCTAACATCCGCTCCGCCCTCGCAGCAACATCGGCCCTCGCCTTCGTCGCCACCGCGCACGCGCAGGAGGCGGATCAGCAGGCCGCCACGAACGGCGATTCCACTACTCTCGAAACGCTGGTCGTCAGCGGTGGCAGCGGCGGCGTCATCACCGCGGAAGGCTATGTCGGCATCAGCAGCGCCACCGGTGCGAAGGTCGATACGCCGTTTCTGGAGACGCCGCAGTCGATCTCATCGGTGACGGAACAGCAATTGAAAGATCGTAATCCGCAGTCGCTGCTTGAGACGCTGGCCTATACGCCGGGCTCCCGCGTCGGCGCCTATGGCTTCGACCCGCGCTTCGACGCGTTCTTCGTACGCGGCTTCGACGTCACCTATACCGGCGTGTTCCGCGACAACCTCCGACAGCCGGGCGCTGGCTCCTCGCTTTTCAAGAACGAGCCTTATGGTTTGGAGGGTGTCTCGATCCTGCGTGGCCCCTCCTCGGCGCTCTATGGCGCAAGCGGCGCCGGGGGTCTCTATAATCTGATCAGCAAACGCCCGACGGAAGAGACGCTGCGCGAGGTGCAGATCCAGTACGGCAGCCATGAGCGCTACCAGGGTCAGTTCGACTTCTCCGGTCCCGTGAACGAAACCGATCCCGTCTACTACCGCCTGACGGGCCTTCTCCGCGACGCGGATACCGAGCAGATCGGCGTTCCCGACGACCGCGCCTATATCGCGCCTGCCTTCACGTGGAAGCCCGACGAGGACACTAGTCTCACGATTCTCGGTGAATATTCGCGCACCAAGACCGGCGGCACGGCAGCCTATTACTACGACACCGCGACGGGCAAGGTCACCGACTTCTTTGCCGGTAATCCCGCTTTCAACGACTCGGTGCAGACGCAAGGGCGAGTCGGCTACGAGTTCGAGCATCGTTTCAACGATACGTTCACGTTCCGCCAGAACGCTAGGGTTTCGACTCTCAACATCGATGCCGATTGGGCCTTCGCCTACGCTCCGAACGCCGCCGATCCCACATTGATCGACCGCAGCGCAGGAACGTTCGATGAGCGATTGACGGCCATCGTGATCGACAACCAGCTCGAGTCGAATTTCGAGACCGGCGCCCTCGATCATACGCTGCTGGCCGGCGTCGATTTCACCAAGCTGCGTTGGCGCTCGCTTGATGGCCGCGGCGTGTCGCCGCCGCTCGACACGAATGACCCCGATCGTGGCGATCCGGTGGCTGCGATAGATTTTCAAACCCGTGTCGTGCAAGACCAGTGGCAGGTCGGCACCTATCTGCAAGACCAGATCCGCTACGACGCCTGGACGCTGACGGTCGGCGGTCGCTACGATTGGGTCTCGACCGACACCGACACAACAAACCTCCTAACCGATACGGTCACCGCAGTCTCTCAGAAAGACAAGGAATTCTCCGGCCGTATCGGCCTGACCTATGAGACCGACTTCGGCCTTGCGCCCTATATCAGCTACTCGACGGCCTTTGCACCGAATGCCGGCATCAACCTGGAAACGAACCAGCCCTTCAAGCCGACCGAAAGCACTCAGGAGGAAATCGGCTTCAAATATCTTCTGCCGAACAGCAACACGCTGATCTCGGCTGCCCTCTTCAATATCGACCAGAAGAACGGGCTCTACTACGAGGTCGTGAGCCTGTCGTCGGGACCTGCGAACATCCAGGTTCAGCGTGGCAAGCTGCGCTCCCGCGGTTTCGAGCTCGAGGCCACGACAAGCCTCGACAACGGTCTTTCGCTGACCGCCTCTTACGCCTACACCGACATGAAGATTATCCAGGGGCCGGCAGGGACGGTTGGCAATTATGTATCCTCGGTTCCACGCCACATGGCATCGATTTGGGCCGATTACACTCTGCCGGAAGATGGCCCGGGCGCCGGACTCGGGTTCGGCGCAGGCGCTCGCTTCATGGGATCGAGCTACGGCAACGACGAGAATACCCTCCGCAACTCCGCCCGCGTTCTCTTCGACTCTGCTGTCCACTACGACTTTGCCGCCTTGGACAAGAAGTATGATGGCCTGCGGCTGCAGGTGAACGCTACGAACCTCTTTGATCGGCGCGAGCCGGTCTGCACGGCCGGCTTCTGCTACCGAGACCAGGGCCGCACCGTAATCGGCTCGCTGCGTTACAACTGGTGAGGCCATGGCGACGGCGGGGCGCGAAAACATGGTGGAAACCGGCGGGCCGACGCCCCTGTCGGCCGCCTTTTCCGGCCCGCATGCCTGGTGCAACGAAAAGATGGTGCTGTCGGCGGACCTTGCCGACGGCATTCCGCTGCCCGAGTTCTTCGCCTCAGGCGCCTTCGATCGTGGGCTTTCGCTCTATGCCGAGACGTCCGGCGCCAGCGATCGTCGCGCAGTCGCCTCCATGTGGTCGCTCTTTTATTTCTCCGCTCTGACCATTCCTTATGTGGTTGCTCGGGTGCTGGACCATCAGGAACTCCCCGTCGTCTTCGACGACATGACTGTGGCCCTCTCCGCCGATGGGCTTCCCCGCGCTTTCGGAGTCGCGACAGCCGGTGAATGGCGGGATGCGGGCGAGATTTTCGCGATGATCGGCCCGCTCATGGAGGAGCACCTTTCCAGAGTGGTGCCCTATCTCAAGGCGACCGGCGGCATATCGCCCAAGCTCGCCTGGAACAATGCCGCCGTTTACATCGATTACGCGCTTCGCACGGCCGGACCCGAACCCTTGCATGAGCAGGCGGGCGCCATGGTCGGCTGTCGCGCAATGCCCAATGGCGCGCCCAACCCCTTTTTCGATTGTCTGCGGCACGAAGAGGAGGCGGACGGGACGCGCGTCTGTCGGCGCAAGATCTGCTGTCTCAGGTACCTCCTGCCGGGAGTCCCGAGCTGCGGCAGCCTGTGCGCCCTTCCCAGCCAAAGGAACCAATAGTTTGCTTCGCTTGCTCCTCACGCTTGTTCGCGCTGGCGCGCTTCTGCTCGCGCTCCTTATCTCGCTCACCGCCCGAGCGGAGACGCAATGGCCGCTGACGGTCACCGACGCGGTCGGCCGAGAGGTCACGATCCCCGCGAGGCCAAAGGCGGTGCTGCTGGGCAGCGGTTTCAACTTCGTAGCGCTGTCGCTCATCCATCCCGATCCAGTCGGCCTGCTCGCCGGTTGGTCCGGCGACATGAAGAACGACAATCCGGAAATCTACGAAAGCTTCGTGCGCAAGTTCCCGAGGCTCGCCGACGTGCCGCTGATCGATGACGGCAGCGGGCCCGGCCTCTCCTTCGAGACGATCCTGACGCTCAAAGCCGACCTTGCGGTTCTCGCCAATTGGCAGGCCGACACCGAGGCCGGCCAGCGCGCTATCGAATACCTCGAAAGCACCGGCGTTCCGGTCGTCGTCGTCGATTTCAACAACGAGCCGCTGAAGAACACACCCGACAACATGCGCCTCCTCGGCAGGATCTTCGAAAGAGAAGCGCAGGCGGAGGATTTCGCCCGCTTCTACGAAGAGCGCCTCGCCCGTATTCGCGACCGCGTCGCCGAGCGCCCCGAGCCAGGCCCGAAGGTGCTCATGGAGGCCTTCCCGGCGGCGGATCGCTGCTGCTGGGCCTATGGCATCGGCGGCCTCGGCGAATTCATCGGCGTCGCCGGCGGCCGCAACATCGCCGAAGGCAAATTGCCGCGTCCCGGCGGCATGATGAATGCGGAAGCGGTGATGGCCGAAAACCCCGATGTCTACATCGCCACCTCGTCGCCCGGCGGCAAATATAGCGGTTTCTCGATCGGTCCAGGGGTTGCGGCCGAAGAGGCGGAGCGGACATTGGCGGAAGCTGTCGACAAGCCGGTAATGGCAAGCATCGCAGCCGTGCGCAATGGACGGGTGCACGGCCTCTGGAATTTCTTCAACGCCATTCCGCTCAACATCGTCGCGGCCGAGGCCTTCGCCACCTGGCTGCGGCCGGACCTTTTCCCCGACATCGATCCAGCGGTGACGCTCGCGGAAATCAACCGGCGCTTCGCTGCGGTTCGCTTCGAGGGCAGCTACTGGATCAGCCTGAAGGCATCGAAATGATCCGCTGCGGCTGGCGCCCGGAAATGCGAGGCAGGCCCTCCATCCGAAAGCGGCCGCGCCACTCCATTGCCAGTTGCTCACCACCCTATATAAGACTCCGACAGGAGGACTTTGATGCTGTGGCTGGTTGCGTTACCTCTGGGCGTGGCGCTCGTATATCTTGCGGCGCGCTACGGCCGATTTCGCAGTTGGCTGGAGCCGGTTCTGTCGATCGCCGTCGCCCTCGCGCTCACAGCCGCCTTCCTGGTCTGGCTGAGCGAAGGCACCCCTGAACAGGCTCCTGCGCCCGCTCCGACCCCGCCCACGGCCGGTCTCGCAGCTTCCGATATCCTGCTCGAGAACATGAGCTTCGAGCCTAACCAGTCACGACGCAGCTACCGCGTTCGCGGCACCGTCGCCAACACATCCGAGGTGGCGCTCGAGTATTTCCGCCTGACCGTCACGCTTGAGGATTGCCCGCAAGGCACCTGCAGACGGATCGGCGACGACACGGCTCTTATTCTCGTACGAGTGCCCGGCGGCCAGAGCCGCCCGTTCGAGACGTTTCTCACCTTTCCTTTTAGGCTCGATGAACCGCCAACAGCCCCGAAGTGGAGCTACAGGGTGAGCGAGGTCAGGGGCGCGGTTGGTCGGTGAGTTTGCAACCGCTTCGCACATCCCCGCCCCTCGCAGCTGGCTTGCGCTACGGACGGATGGCCCCTCCCTAACCTCTCCCAACACGGGGGACGGGCTTTCAGCGCGCAGCGCTTAGCCCAATCCGACATCCCACAGTTGACAACGGCTGGAACAAAAGTGCGGCAAAGGAGCCCCTCCCCTTGTGGGAGGGGTTGGGAGGGGAAAAAAAGGAACGCCTCAACAATAGATCCTGAACCGCTCGCGGATTGCCCGGTCGATCTCCGGCGCAATGACGGACGGAGCGGCCTCCGCGAGGATGCGGTTCTTCCTCTCGATCGCACGGACGACGAGATCCGGTCGGCCTATTTCCACCCATTCCTTTGGACTCGTCCGGTCGGCGACAACCGGGTAGATATATTCCGTCTGCATGAGCCCAAGCGTTTGCGGATGGCCGAGATAGTGACCGGGACCGTCCAGGCAGACGGAGCGCATCGTGTCGAGCGAAACCGAATCCTCCGTCACCTCGATGCCGCGGATGCAGCGCTGCACCTGGCCAAGCAGGTCGTCGCCCAGCACCAGCGATTCCAGGCAGAAGCCGAGAAGCGAGGCATGCATGCCGACGGCCTCGTAAACCATGTTGAGACCCGAGAGCCCCGCCATGACATTTGAGATCGCCTGTTCCCAGCCGGCCTGCATGTCCGGCAGCTTCGCATCGGCAATGCCGGCGGCAGCCCCGCCGGGCAGGCGATAGAACTGGTGCATCTGCGCGCAGCCGGCAGTGAGCAGTGCCTGCTCGCCCGAGCCGCCCGACATTGCCCCGGTTCTTAAATCCGAAACGAAGGGCCAGGTGCCGAAGACGGCCGGATGGCCGGGCGCGAGCGCATTGACATAGACGACACCCGCCAGGCATTCGGCAACCGCCTGGACGATCGCGGTCGCAAGCGGCGCCGGGGCGGTCGCCCCCGCCTGTCCGGCAGAAAGGAGCAGGACCGGCATGCCGCCACGGATGCACTTCTCCATGGTGATGCAACTTTCCTCTGCGAATTTCATCGGCGGCACGACGAAGCAGTTGGAATTGGAAACGAAGGGTCGCGCCCGCCACTTCTCCTCTCCGCCGGCGATCATATGGATCAGATCGAAGCAGCCCTCGACATGCGACGGATCGGAAAAGCTGGTGCCGACATGTTTGGTGGTGCCGGCGCAGCACGCATAGAGCGTATTGATGTCCATCAGGAAATTGTCGGGAATGTCCCGGCAGACCATCGCGCGCTGGAAGAAGTGCACATTATCGAGATGATGGACGAGCTGCGCGGCATTGAGCAAGTCCTTCGCCGTCGACTCGCGATATTCCCGCTTCTCGACGTCGACGACGTGCACTGCCGCGCCGGCAGTGCCGTAATAGACGCGGGTGCCGGTGAGTTCGAGATTCTGTTTCGGATCACGGGCGTAAAGCGTGATGTCGCGCGCGGCGATGGCGAGCATGTCCTCGACCAGCGCGCGGGGAAAGCGGATGCGCCCGTCTTCGCCGAGGATAGCGCCGGCGCCGGTCATGATCTCGATGCCGGACTTCGGCGCGTTGGCGAGGCCGATCTGCTCCAGCGCATCGAGCGCCGCTTCGTGGATGCGTTTCACGCCCGCCTCGGTCAGCGGCCTGTACTGCCCGCCGGAAAGGCCGGGGCGAACCGGCCGGATGTTTTCGGCGAGCGGAGCGGAACGAAGCGCGACACGCGCCGCCCGTCCGCCGGACCGTCTCGAAACCGCAACTGCGCATTCGTCAGCCATCGTCATGTCTCCAAAAATGCGGCCTACGCCCGCACCCGTTCCGCCTTCGGGTCGTACATCGCCTTCAGCGAAGCCTCGGCCTCAACCCGCGTTCCGGCGATTTCGATCTCGTAATACGACGCCAGAAGGTCGGCTTCGCTCTCCCCTTGGCACGGCACGTAACCGAGCCCGATCGCGCCGCCGAGGTGATGGCCGTAGTTGCCGGAGGTGATCGTCCCGACGATTTCACCATCGCGCACGATAGCTTCGTTGTGGAAGAGCAGCGGCTCCGGATCGGTGAGCCGGAACTGCACCAGCCGACGCGTGAGGCCCTTCTGGCGCTTGGCAAACACCGCCTCGCGACCGATGAAATCCCCCTTCTCCGGCTTAACTGCAAAGCCGAGCCCGGCTTCCAGCACGTGATCCTCATCGGTAATGTCGTGGCCGAAATGGCGGAACGCCTTTTCGATGCGGCAACTGTCGAGCGTGTGAAGGCCGCAGAGCTTGAGGCCGACGTCCCGTCCGGCGGCCTCCAGCACCTCGAAGACATGGGCGGCCTGGTCGGTGGAGACGTAAAGCTCCCACCCGAGCTCGCCGACATAGGTGACGCGATGGGCACGTGCGAGCCCCATGCCGATCTCGATCTCGCGCGCCGTGCCGAAGGGATGCGTCTCATTGGAGAAATCGTTCGGGCTCACCCTCTGCATCAGTTCGCGCGCCTTCGGCCCCATGACGCAGAGCACGCTTTCCGCGGCGGTCACGTCGGTGATCACCACGAACTCGTCGCGGAGATGCTTGCGCAGCCAGGCAAGATCGCGCTGCAGCGTCGCGCCCGGCACGACGAGGAAGAAGGCGGTCTCCGAAAGTCGCGTGACCGTCAGGTCGCTCTCGATGCCGCCGCGGGCGTTCAGCATCTGGGTGTAGACGATACGACCCGGTTCGACATTCATCTCGTTGGCGCAGAGGCGCTGCAGGAAGGCGAGCGCATCGCGGCCTTCGACGCGGATCTTGCCGAAGGACGTCATGTCGAAAAGCCCAACGCCACCGCGAACCGCAAGATGCTCCTCGCGCTGGTTCTCGAACCAGTTCTGCCGCTTCCAGGAATAGCGGTATTCGCGTTCCTGGCCTTGCTTGGCAAACCAGTTGGCGCGCTCCCAGCCGGCGACTTCGCCGAAAACGGCGCCGCGGGCTTTCAGATGTTCATGAATAGGCGAGCGGCGGACCCCGCGGGCCGTCGCCATCTGCCGATAGGGGAAATGATCGGCGTAGAGAAGACCAAGCGTCTCCGACACACGCTCCTTGAGATAGGCGCGGTTCTTCTGGAAAGGCTGAGCGCGGCGGATATCGACCTCCCAGAGATCGCAGGGCGGTTCGCCGTCGTTCATCCACTGTGCCAGTGCCATGCCGGCACCGCCGGAGGAGACGATGCCGATCGAGTTGTAACCAGCCGCCACCCAGTAACCTTTAAGCTCGGGCGCTTCGCCGAGATAGTAGCGATCGTCCGGCGTGAAGCTTTCCGGCCCATTGAAGAAGGTGTGAATGCCGGCCGTCTCCAGCATCGGCATGCGACTGACCGCCATTTCAAGGATCGGTGCGAAATGGTCGAAGTCCTCCGGCAACTGGTCGAAGCAGAAGTCCTCGCGGATGCCGTCCATGCCCCAGGGCTTGGCCTTGAGCTCGAAGGCGCCGATGAGCATCTTGCCGGCATCTTCCTTGTAATAGGTGCACTCGTCCGGCACGCGCAGCACCGGCAGGCGGCTCAAGCCCGGGATCGCCTCGGTTACGATGTAGAAATGCTCGCAGGCGTGCAGCGGCACGGTTACGCCGGATTGGCGGGCAAGTTCTCTGCCCCACATGCCGGCGCAATTGACGACGTTTTCCGTCTCGACCGTGAAGCTCTCGCCGTTCTGCTCGCAGGTGACGCCGGCGACGCGGCCTTCCTTCTGCAGGACCGACGTGACCTTCACCCCTTCAATGATTGTCGCGCCGTTCTGCCGCGCACCCTTGGCAAGCGCCATGGCGATATTGGCCGGATCGCACTGGCCGTCGAGTGGCAGATGCACCGCCGCCTTGACGTCAGAGACGTTGAGGTGGGGGTAGAGCTCCTTGACCTCACTCGGAGTGATCTCGCGAACATCGACATCGAAGGCGCGCGCCAGCGAGGCCTGCCGGTAGATCTCTTCCCTGCGCTCTTCCGTAAGCGCCACCGTGATCGAGCCGTTCTGGCGCATGCCCGTCGCAATGCCCGTCTCGGCCTCGAGTTTCACGTAAAGGTCGGCCGAATATTTCGCGAGACGGGTCATGTTCTGCGAGGCGCGGAGCTGGCCGATCAGCCCGGCCGCATGCCAGGTCGTGCCGCAGGTGAGTTGCTTCCGTTCCAGCAACACGACATCGGTCCAGCCGAGTTTCGACAGATGATAGGCGACCGAGCAGCCGGACACGCCGCCGCCGATGATGACCACGCGCGCCTTTTTAGGGATGGGCTTCGTCATGCCTTCAATCTTTCGTTGGAGGGATCCCAGAGCGGCTGGTCCAGCTGGACGGTTGCCTTGAAGCGATCGCCGAAAATCTCGACCTCGATCTCCCGGCCGGGTACAGCGAGGTCGGCCCGCAGCATTCCAAGCGCGATCGACTTGCCGACGCGATAGCCCCAGTTGCCGGAGGTCGTCTCGCCGACGACCTCGCCGCCCGACCAGAGCGTCGACATATAGGGCGCATCGCATTCGCCGGCCTCGACCGTGAGTGTCACGAAACGCTTGGCGACTCCCTGCTGCTTCTCGCGCTCCAGCGCCGCCTTGCCCTTGAAGCTCGGCTTCGACCAGTCGACGAAGCGCTCGAGCCCACCCTGAAGCACCGTGTAGTCGGTCGACAGATCGCCCTTCCAGGCCCGATAGCCCTTCTCGATGCGTAGGCTGTCGAGCGCTTCCATGCCGAAAGGCTTCAAGCCGTGTTTTTGTCCGGCTTCCCAAACTGCATCGAATATAGCGGCGGTATCACCCACCTTCGTGTGGATTTCCCAGCCGAGCTCACCGGCAAAAGAGACCCGCACGAGCTGGCAATAGCGTCCGGCGATCTCAGCCGTCTGATGTGTCAGCCAAGGTGTGGAAAGATCGGCCTCCGCCACTTCCGCGAGGATCGCGCGCGACTTCGGCCCGGTCAGGATTTGGCAGGCAAAATTCGCGGTCACGTCGTCGAGTGTGAAGGCGGCATCGGCCGGGCGGTGCTTCTGCAGCCACTCCAAATCATGCCATTGCGCCGCAGCCGCGGTGATCAGGAAGAAAAAGTCGTCCTCGATCGTCATCACCGACATTTCCGTGACGATACGGCCCTTGTCGTCGGCGAAATAGGCAAGGCCGATGCGCCCGGGCTTCGGTACGCGCCCGGTGATGAGGCTGGAGAGCCATTCGCGCGCGCCCTCGCCTTTCAGCCGGAAGCGTGAGAAGCCTGGCAGGTCGAGGATGCCGGCGGCATCGCGCACCGCCAGGCACTCCTCCTCGATGCGCTTCGCCCAAGGCCCTTCCCGTCCCCAGGTCTGCGTCGCCTCTTCGGATGTGTCGTCGCCGGGCTTCGCATACCACATGGCGCGCTCCCAACCGTTATAGGGCTTGAACTGCGCCCCGAGCGCGGCGATACGGTCGTGGATCGGCGAAAGCTTCTTCTTGCGCGCGGCCGGCCAATAGTGCTTCGGGAAATGCATCGCATATTCATGGCCGTAGACTTCCATTCCCTTGGCGATGCAATAGTCCTGGTCGGTATAGTCGGTGTAGCGCCGCGGATCGCAGGACCACATGTCCCATTCCGTCTGGCCCTCGGTCACCCACTCGGCAAGCACCTTGCCCGCCCCACCGGCCTGGCAGATGCCAAAGGTGAAGACGCAGGCCTCGAAGGCGTTCGGCACGCCCGGCATCGGCCCGATCAGCGGGTTACCATCCGGTGCATAGGGGATCGGCCCGTTGATGACCCGCGAGAGGCCCGCGGTGCCGAGGATCGGCACGCGCTCGACCGCGTCGTTCAGGTACCATTCCAAACGTTCGACATCGTCTGGGAAGAGCTGGAAGGAAAAATCCTCCGGAATCGGGTCGTCAGGCGTCACCCAATGGGCGCGGCAATTCCGCTCGTAAGGTCCGAGGTTCATGCCGTATTTTTCCTGCCGGAGATAATAGGAGGAGTCGACATCGCGTAGGAGCGGCAGCTTGTGGCCCACTTCCTTCGACCAGGCCGCAAGCTCGGGGATCTCGTCGAAGAGAATATATTGATGGCTCATCACCATCATCGGCACGTTGCGGCCGAACATCTTGCCAACTTCGCGGGCATAATATCCGGCGGCATTCACCACATACTCGCAGCGGATTTCGCCCTGCGGCGTGGTGATCACCCATTCGTCCTTCTCACGCCGCGCGCCCGTGACGGGGCAGAAGCGGACAATCTTCGCACCCAGGTCGCGGGCGCCTTTCGCAAGCGCCTGGGTCAGCTGGGCCGGGTCGATGTCACCGTCATAGGGATCGTAGAGCGCGCCGGTCAGATCATGCGTCTCAAGAAAGGGATAGCGGCCGCGCATCTGGTCGGGCGTCAGGACATCGAGCTCCATACCCTGGTAGCGGCCCATGCCAACGACGCGCTTGAATTCCTGCAGCCGCTCCTTGGAATGGCCGAGGCGGATCGATCCCGTCACATGATAGTTCATCGGATAGTCGACGCGCTGCCCAAGCTCACGGTAGAGCGAGGCCGAATAGCGCTGCATGTTCATGATCGACCAGGACGAGGAGAAGGTCGGCACGTTGCCGGCCGCATGCCAGGTCGAGCCAGCGGTGAGCTCGTTCTTCTCGAGAAGCACGCAATCGGTCCAGCCGGCCTTGGCAAGATGGTAGAGCGAGGAGGCCCCTACGGCTCCCCCGCCGATGATCACGACGCGTGCGTGAGACGGCAAATTCGACATGCGCTGCTCCCTCTTTGTCGCGATATTTGACGAGGAGCGGAGTGCCATCAAGCACGTAGATCAGCCTTTATTGATCGAAGAATTCGATTAGATTGGTTCCTGCGGGAGACAAGGAACGCCACGAACATGCAAGCCGACCTTATCGAGACCTTTCTGGACCTGATGGAGACGCGCAGTTTCAACCGCACCGCCGAGCGGCTGAACATCACGCAATCGACCGTCTCCCATCGCGTGAAGGCGCTCGAGGCGCAGTTCAACCGCAAGCTCTTCACCCGAAACAAGGGCGGGACCGTCCCTACGGCCGCCGGCCTGCGCTTTCTCGATTACGCGAAAGCAATGCAGAATCAGTGGCATGAGGCGACCCGCGCAGTGACGAGCGCCGGCGCCCTGGAGCGTTCTATGCGGCTCGGCATCCAGCATGATCTGGCGGAAACCCTGGCCGGCCGCTGGGTGGCAGCAATCCGCCGCGAACTGCCGACCACGGAGATCTATTTGGAAGCGGATTATTCGAACCAGATGAACCGCGACCTTGCCGCCGGAGAGCTCGACCTCGCGATCCTCTATACACCTCATTTCCTGCCCGATCTTCATTATGAACGCATCGGCGAACTGCATTACGTCCTGGTCAGCACCGATACTCGCGCCATTGCCGGCGTGAAGCCTGAAACCTACATCCGTTCGAGCTATTCGCCCGCCTTCGACCGCGCCCACCGGCTGGCGCTACCGCATCTTTCAGCCGCTTCGCTCGCTGCCGGCCAGAATATGGCCATCTCGGGCCTGCTGCGCACGCTCGGCGGCGCGGCCTATGTGACAAGGGCCACCGCCGAACACCTCTCCGGAAGCGGAGTCGCAGCCATGATTGCCGACGCGCCGGTCATTCCGCAGGCCGTCTACGCTGCAACGAGCCTTCGCACCCGTCATGCCCACCAGCACCGCAAGATTATAGGTGCGATGGAGGGTTTGCTCGCCGATGTGGCGGCGCCGTAAGGCAGGTTAGAATTTGCCCTTGAACTCGGCCTTCAGCCGGCCGACGTCCGCGGCCGTCACCCCTTTCGGGTCGGTGACTGCCATCCAGGAGTCGATATAGTGCTCGGGTGCGTAGACGTGGCCGTAGCCGATCGGCGATGTCGTGGCCAGCGCCATGTCGGCGAGCAATTGCAGCCCGGTGACGACTGGGAACCAGCTCAATGCCGGCGATACATCCGGCCCGCGCGGCGCCTTCATCCAGTCGGGTTCGCGATAGAAGGAGCGCGGGTCGAAGAAGGTCACCGGGTCGCTTGCATATTGCAGGTAGACGATGCGCATCGCACCCCATCGGGCACCGGGAATCTCGAGCGAATTCTCCTGGTTCGTGAAGCGGATGATCGAGCTGTCCCGGTAGCGCGGCAGCCAGGCGGGCGAATCGGGAACGCGATTGGCCGTCACGGAAAGCCAGAGCGCGCTTTGAAAGGGCGGTCCGCTCCAGAGCGCGCCCTGGAAAGGATCGCTGATCACGTCGAAGAGATCGACGGAGCCTTGCGAGTTCATCGCCCCGAGGCTCAGACCATGCAGATAGAGCTTCGGACGCCGGTCCTTCGGCAGCGTCGTCCAGTAGCCGTAGATCTCGTCGAAGAGCGCATTGGCGACTTCTGAGCCGTAACCCGGCTCGACCAGCAGCGACAGCCAACTCGTGAGATAGGAATATTGCACCGCCACGCTCGCAACGTCGCCATGCAGCAGATATTCGAGCGTGTCGAGCGCCGCCGGATCGATCCAGCCGGTGCCCGTCGGTACGACGATGAAGAGCGACTTGCGCTCGAAGCCGCCGGCGCGTTTCAGTTCTTCGAGCGCCAGTTTTGCCCGATCCTGAGCGGTCTCCGCGGAATTCAGCCCGACATAGACGCGCACCGGGTCAGGGGCAGCACCGCCGAAGAAGGCGCCGATCTCGGCTCCCGTCGGACCGGAGGCGATGAACTGGCGCCCCTGCCGACCAAGCTCGTCCCAGTTCAGCAAAGACGCGTCGCTGCCTGTCTTGGCGGGATCGACAGGGGGTGCGATATCGGGATCGATAAGCGCATCGAGTTGTTGGAAAGAACTGTCCGCCGCACGAAGCGCGAACTTGAAGATCACCCCATTCGCCACCGACCAGAAGAGCGCGAGGGCGATGAGCCCGCCAAGGGCGTTGGCGATGGGTCGCGTCAGGAAATATTGCAGCCATCGAGAAAGAACGCGGAAAGTCAACCGGAACAGCCGCGCCAGGAAGACGAGCGCGACGAAAAGCAGGCCTGCAACGAGGCCGATCCTCAACGGTTCCGCGCTCTCGATCGATTCAAGCCCCATGAGATGGCGCACCGTGTTCTGCCAGCCCGCTGCCTGCCACAGGAAGACGGCGGCGGCCGCGATCGAGACGATCGCCGCGGCGATTTTCAATGTGCGCGCCCGTCGCACCGTCGGCTCCGGAAGTTCGAAGAAGGACCAGAGCCAGCGTAGAAACACGCCGATCGCGTAGCCGGCGGCAAGAGAAAAGCCGGAGATTACCGCCTGAATGAGATAGGGCCGCGGTATGAGACTTGGCGTCAGCGAAACCGCGAAGAAGAGGAACCCGACGAGCAGCCCGCTCGTGGAGAATGAACGCAGGAGGCTCAAAAGATGACGCGGAAACGGCCTCGGCAGGTCCGTCTGCTGAACGTGTTCCATCGCGGACCTCCACTTCGCGGGCGTTGTCGCCGCAATACTCGCTGATTGTCCGGCGCGAGCGACGCGCTGGCGGCAATGTCGCTTTCCGCTCCCCCACAGTCAACCATGCCGTCCCTCGCAGGGCGGGGAACCGGGGAGTCCTGGTCGGATTCCGCCCTAGATTCTGCGCTCCTTGATCGTGTTCATCACGAAGCTCGTTTCGATCGACGCGACGCATTTGAGCCGGGCGATCTTCTCCTTGATGAAGCGCTCGTAATGGTCGAGACCGGCGCTCATTACCTTCAGCACATAATCGCGCGAGCCGGTGACAAGATGGCACTCAAGCACCTCCTCCCAGCCGCGGACCGCCTCCTCGAACATAACGATCTCGTCCTCGTGCTGCCGGCTCAATCTCACCGTTGCAATCGCCGTCATTGTCCAGCCCTCGATCGCCGGATCGACGAGCGCCGTGTAGCCCCGGATGACGCCTGTTTCTTCCAGCCGCCGCAGGCGGCGGAGGCAGGGCGACGGAGAAAGGCCTACGCGCTCGGCAAGTTCGTTGTTGGTGATCCTCGCGTCAGAAATCAGCTCCTTCAGAATCCGGCGATCCGTCTCATCGGCAATTTTTTGCGCCATATCGTTTCTGCTCCGGCAAAAAGTTGCGCCACATCAAAACGAAGTGATCGCAAATAGCAAGGATCGGCCCAGGCGTTTGGTATAATTTAGCTGGTAGTCGCGTCCCCTGCACCGAGGAGAGAACCATGACCGCGCCGCACCCGTCCAAGACCCATATCGGCAACCATAAACTGCATCCGGAAACGCTGATGCTGAACTATGGTTACGATCCCGAGCTTTCGGAGGGCGCCGTCAAGCCACCGGTTTTCCTCACCTCCACATTCGTCTTTCACTCGGCTGAAGAGGGCCGCGACTTCTTCGATTTCGTCTCCGGGCGGCGCGAACCGCCTGCCGGCGTGGGCGCTGGGCTCGTCTACTCCCGTTTCAACCACCCGAACAGCGAGATCGTCGAAGACCGGCTCGCCATCTTCGAGCGGGCGGAAGCGGGCGCGCTGTTTTCATCCGGCATGTCGGCGATCGCAACGACGCTGCTCGCCTTCGTGCGTCCCGGAGACGCCATACTGCATTCCCAGCCGCTCTATGGCGGCACCGAGACATTGCTCGCCAAGACCTTCCGCAATCTCGACATCTCCGCCGTCGGCTTTGCCGACGGCATCGATGAGGCGGCGGTCAGTGCCGCGGCGGAAGAAGCAATGAGTAAGGGCCGTGTCGCTGCGGTCCTTATCGAGACGCCCGCCAATCCCACCAATAGCCTCGTCGATATCGCCATGATCCGCCGCATCGCCGACCGCATCGGCGAGAAACAGGGCGCCAGGCCGATCGTCGCCTGCGACAACACGCTGCTGGGACCGGTCTTCCAGCACCCTATCGAACATGGCGCCGATCTCTCGCTCTACTCGCTGACCAAATATGTCGGCGGCCACTCCGATCTGATCGCCGGAGCAGTGCTCGGCTCCAAGGCACTGATCAAGCAGGTGAAGGCGCTTCGCGGTTCGATCGGCACGCAACTCGATCCGCATTCCTGCTGGATGATCGGCCGGTCGCTGGAGACGCTGTCCGTGCGCATGCAGAAGGCGAACGACAATGCCCGCATCGTCGCCGAATTCCTGCGCGATCATCCGAAGGTCGAGCGCATCCATTATCTGCCCTTCCATGACGAGGCGTCTCCGGTCAGCCGCGTCTACGCCGCGCAGTGCAGCGGAGCCGGTTCCACCTTCTCCTTCGACATCGCAGGCGGCGAGGAGGCGGCGTTCCGCTTCCTCAATGAATTGCAGATTTTCAAGCTCGCCGTCAGCCTTGGTGGTACGGAGTCCCTCGCCAGCCACCCGGCTGCGATGACCCATTCCGGCGTGCCGATCGAGGTGCGTCATCGCATCGGCGTGCTCGAATCCACCATCCGCCTGTCAATTGGCATCGAGCATCCGGACGATCTCGTCGCCGATGTCGCCAATGCTCTGACGACCATCTGATGCGGTGGGGGCGGCGCCAACTTAATGTGTTAGGATGACTTAATGCGTTAGGATATTGACGATGTTGCCGAGCGGGTCGCGCAGAAAGAAGCGCCGCACGCCCCAGGGCTCGTCGGTGATATCGTAGACGACCTCTGCGCCCGCAGCCTTGGCACGCTCATAGACTTCGTCTACGTCGTCCACTTCGATCGAGAGCGCCGGCACCGGCGTTCCCGATCCGCCTTCGGTGGCGAAGCTCACCTGCGGCACGGCGGAGCCGCCCACCGCCGCATAGGTGACGAGCCAGCCGTGATCCATCACCACCTCGAGGCCGAGCAGATCCGTGTAGAAATGGCGCGCACGTTGCGGATCGGACACCTGAAGGTTTGGCATGATACGCCGGACTGTCATTTGACCCTCCCGAATTGATGAGGCCGCCCTCACCGCCCCTGCGCTTATAACAGAGCCGGCAGCAATCAAGTGACAACGGTCGCGGCAGCCGATCAGAGCGACAGGATGAAGAGTATCGCACTGTCGTGACCGCCAGCGCCTCAGACGCGCGCGAAGCCCAGCACGAAAAGGGCGAGCGATGCGATCGAGGCGAGCGTTCGGACATGGTTCCACCAGACCCAGTCGGTCAAGTAGCGCTGTTGCCAGAGTTCGGTTGCGGCCTGGCCGGGAGCGGCGGCGGCAAGCGCATTGTTGAGCGGCACGTTGAAGACCATCGTTACCACCAGCGTGCCGATGAAATAGACGAGCCCGCCCGCCGCCAGCAGACAGCTCCCCTCCCCGCCCCAGAGGGCGGTAACGACAAGGACTAGGCCGAGAAGCGCCGTCCCCATGAACGCGGTAAGGAACAGCGGATTCTGGATCACTACGTTGATGGCGTTCATCGCAGCGATACCCTCTTCGGGCGGCAGTCGCGACAACGCCTGCATGATGCAGACGGAAAAAACGAAGAAGAGGCCAGCTATCAGACCGGAGCCGATGACGGCAGCAAAGGCCAGGACGGGGATAAGGGCAATCATCGCACAGTTCTCCAGATACGAATCGCAGCCTCTGCAGGCACGGTGTGCAAATCACACGGGCGTGTACTCAACTGAAGAGATAGCCGACCGTCGCGCCACAGTCACCAGTGGTCCTCTTCGAGGGCGATGCGAATGCGCGGAAAGCCGCTTCACACTTTCAGCATCCACTCGATTGACATCGCCAGCGCGCGAACCTAATCATCTCTGATCGGTTGGTTCCCGGAATGCGAACGCTTTTCGGGAGTAAACGGGAACGTGACGGATGGACCCACACTGGGCATCTCAATCACGGCCGACCCCGCGACTGTAGAGCGGCGTGAACTTGCCGTTCCGGAGCGATCCGGAAAAAGCCACTGGGAGGGACCGCGAGAGGCGGTTTGACCTGGGAAGGCGAGGCAAGTCCCTGGTGTCTCACCTGACGCCGCGAGCCAGGAAACCTGCCAATCGATGCGGGCATAGTGCCCATCCGGGAACATCCCTTGCCATCACGGAGGTTGTCATGGCTACGTCTACCGTCTCGAGCATTCCGCTCTCCCTCAGCGATCGTCTGACCGCGGGCTTCGTCGCCCTGATGATCGGCGCTTTCCTCGTCTTCGGCGCAGGCCTCGCAAACTCGGCGGTGCTGCACGACACCGCACACGACACTCGTCATGCCTACGGCTTCCCCTGCCATTAAGCGATGTGATGGGACGCTTGCCGCGTTCCACATCGACCGGCGGCAGACCGACTTCCAGCGTGAGGAGCATGAGCGCACTTGCCGTAGAGCATGCGCGCTTGCCGCTTCGCGTGCCGGCGTCGGCCTGCCTATATGGCAACGGGAAATGGCGCCTGCCGATGTCGCGAGGACAGCCCGCGCGCCGGATTGAGGAAAATCGACAATGATCGTCAAAACACTTCTGGCCGCGATCGTGGCCGGGCTGATATCGGGCGTCTTCATGACGGCCGCTCAGGAGCTACGCGTCACCCCGCTGATCCTCCATGCTGAGGAATTTGAAGGCGAAGCGCCGGCCGCCCCCAACCAGCCGAGCGGCCAGCAGCCGGCGGCAACCGACCATCAGCACTCGCTGAACGACGCCTCGCCATTCGGCACGATGCTGGCAACGCTCTCGCCGATTACCCCGGCCTATGCCCATGAGCACGAGGGAGGGCATGAGGAAGGCGGCGTCATGTTCGGCATGAGCCGCTTCTCCGGCACGCTTCTCGCCAATCTCGTGACCGGCGCCGGCTTCTCGCTGCTTCTGGCCGGCGTCAGCTTGGTAATCGGCTATCCGATCACACTTCAAAACGGTGCGCTCTGGGGCGCCTTCGGCTGGCTTGCCGTTCACCTGCTGCCCGCGATCGGCCTTCCGCCGGAACTCCCTGGTTTCCCGGCAGCCGAGCTCGGCGACCGGCAGACCTGGTGGGCTGCGACCGTGCTGCTCTCGGCCGTCGGCCTCTATCTGGTGGCGCTCCGCCGGGAGGTGATCGCCAAGATCTCCGGGCTTGCTCTGATCGCAGCTCCTCATGCCTATGGCGCGCCGCAGCCGCTCGATATCTCCAGCAATGTTCCAGCCGTCCTCGGCGCCGAATTCGCCGTCGCGGCTCTGGCGACGACCCTCGCCTTCTGGCTTGTCCTCGGTGTCGTCTCCGGCTTCATCAACGAGCGGTTCGTCAAGCCGGGTTAGCCGGCACGGCGCGGCACTTTCTCCCCGCCCGCGGGAGAAAGGTCGCGGCAGCGGGATGAGGGGGCGGAAAGTTCTTCTCGTTCAATCGCTTAAAGCGCCCCCGTCCCGCAAATGCTCCCGCAGCCGCTCCCGCCGAAGCTCCGGCTTAAGCAGCACGCACGTATCGCAGTAGCTGCCCCCGTCGCTGCGGTAGTAGAGGCAACAGCCGCCACGCATCCGGTAAGTCCGGGAAAGCACTTGCTCTCCCGGACCGCGGCCCGGCGCGGCGTCAATTCTCTCGTAGCACAGTTCCCGCGAATAAAGCGGCGAGCCCACGCGTTTGACGATCGCCAGCGCCCGTTCCATTGCATCGGCCTCGGCTCCTCGCCGCCGCCCGATGTCGAGGAAAGCGCCGGCGAGGCCGTCGGCGGCAAGGCGCCACTGGGCGCGGGACGAGAGCCCGCAGCGCCGCTTGATAAGCGCGATCACCGGTTTTAGCTGCGCGATGAAACTATCGTGGAAAACCCCGTCCGCATCCGTGGACGCCGCCTCGTCCGCAGCCCGCGGCAGTCTGGCAAGGAAATGGAAGCGGCCGGCCTCGACCATACGGCCTCCCACCAACCTCTGATAGCTTTCGAAGCGCAGATCCGTCACCTCAGGGACTACTCCGCCGACGAGATAGATCGCACCGGCAGCGAGGCCGAACTGATGGCTGTAGAAGGCAATGAGATGCGCCGCTCGGATCTTGTCGTCCATTCCGGATGCGAAACGATCCTGGTACGCGAGAACCGTTTCAAGGTCGGCCGAAGCCTCGGCCCAGAACGCCGCCAAGGAGCGGAATCCCGCCGCCCCGGTGGCAAGTGAACAGGCCACTTCCGCAAAAGCATCCGCGAGCCATGTGACGGCAGCCATAGCGCCCTCTTCCGCCGATGTGCCCCTGCCCTGCCGCGCCTGCAACCCCGCTTGCTCCCCTTCAGACCCGAGAAACGGGCGCCGAAAGCCAGCCGCCCTCGAAGCCGCCCTTGCGCAGCCCACGCGTGATCGCTGGAATGCCGCGCGTCAACTCCCAAATGAGCCCGCTTCTCCAGTTCTCGATCATCATAACCAATAGCCCCTGGTCAAGCCCGACGATCCTGTCATCCACCCAACCCTCGGGTCCCGCGCCTGGTAAGCTCGGATTGAAGCCGCCGGGAAGCCGTTCCTCGCTCATGAGTCCCGGATATTGCCGCATCAGGTGGGAGAGACTGGCGAGGCAAGCATCCGGCTCGAATGGCAGGCCTGCAAGCGACGCCCACGGGACAAGCGTTCCGTCGTCGGCGCCGAAGGGAGCGCCGCGCGCCGCGTAGCCCAGCAGTCTCTGCCAGCGTCCATCGCGGAGGCGCATCCGCCCTCTCGGCGCGTGGCAGGCGCTGAGTCCCCAGAGGTCGCGGCAATAGCCGGAGAAACCGTGCGGATTCTCCTCCGCATAGGCGCGCTGCAGCGCGATCGCCCGGCGCGTATTCGCGAAATAGTCGCTTGCCCTCTCCCGCATGCCTCTGTCGCGGATGCCGCGGAAATCGATCCATGCATGCGGAAAGAGGTGGATGAAAAGCGCCCCGGCATGGAGATGGGTCCTTTCCTCGACCGTCAGCCACTCGTGCGCGGTCGTAAAGGCTTCATAGTTTTCCGGAGCGATCGGGTGCGTCGGCGACCCAAGCGCCAGCACGTAGAGAAGCTGTGCCTCGCTGTAGCCGTGCCATCGGTGTTTCAGGAAGCGCCCGGGCGGCCGCCAGCCCATCGTCACGGTGTCGCCGCGATTGAGCGCCCAGGTCCAATCCGCCCTTTCATGGAGCCGCAGGGCAAGAAGTCGAATTTCCGCTTCATTCGCGCTCGCCCCCGTGAAATAGGCGGCCGCCGTCAAAGCGCCGACAAGGAGCAGCGTGCTGTCTATGGTCGAGAGTTCGCTCCGCCAGGTGCGCTCGCCTGTGCGCATGTCGAGGAAATGATAGTAGAAGCCGCGATAGCCGGTCGCCTGCGCATCGCTCGCCTGCCGACTGCCAGCGAAGAAGCGCAGGGTCGTCAGCACGCGCGACGCGGCCTCATGGCGTCCTATCCAGCCGCGCTCGACCGCGACCGGGTAGCAGGAAAGGCCGAAGCCCGTGGCAGCGGTGCTCGACGGCGAACCTTCGCGCGACGTATCGGCCACAAGGCCGGTACTCGGATCGGAATATTTGAGAAAATACTCGAACGCCGCCCGTTGCAGACGGTCGACGCGTGCGAGATCCGAATTCGGCCTGTGGAACATTCACGGGTATCTCTTTGAGGACCATGGTCAGATTGCGGCAGCGCTATCCGCTTGGACGCGTCGACCACCCCGACACCCTGGCGGCGCAGTATCGAGATTATTCGCCCGCGCCCAGGGGAACTGTTTTAGGCGCCCCGCACGCCTGGCGATCACCGAATATTGTAGGCCGGCTCTGCGGCAACAGTCGCCGATTTCCAATCCTGTGCTACATTCATCGGATGGTATCACCGGCAAAGCAACGCCTGATTTGCGGCGAAGCTGGTGTCGGGGCGGGGACGGTTCGTGCCGATGCGTTGATCATGATGATTGGCTGATGCGATGTTGAGCGTGATGGCGTTGATCCTGGCTCTCAGTGGAAGCCCGATACAGTCGGCCGCCATGCCCGCGGATGTCGATGTGGAACTGGTGCTGGCCGTCGACATGTCCGGCTCGATGGACATGGAGGAGGCGCGGGTGCAACGCTCCGGCTACCTCCAGGCATTGAGGCACCCGGAATTCATCAACGCGGTCAAGGGAGGCTTCCTCGGGCGCATCGCCATAGGCTATTTCGAATGGGCGGGGCTCGTGAACGAGGCCTCCGTCGTCAATTGGCAGATCATCGACGATGCCGAGGACGCTGAAGCCTTTGCCGCCAAGGTGGAAGCACGGCCGATCGGCACACGCCGCGGCACCTCGATCTCGAATGCAATCATTTTTGGCGCGAACCTGATCGACTCGAATACCTTCTCCGGGGCGCGGCGCGTCATCGACATTTCCGGCGACGGCCCGAACAATACCGGGCCGCCCGTAGCCCCTGCCCGCAACGACGCAATAGCACGCGGGATTGTGATCAACGGCCTTGCGATCTTGATCCGCCCGTCGGTTTCAACCGGTCCACTCGATCAATACTATGCGGAATGCGTCATCGGCGGCCCCGGCTCGTTCGTGCTTCCGGTGCATGAGGCCGAGGATTTCGCGGTCGCGATCCGCCAGAAACTGATCCTCGAGGTGAGCGGCGTGGCCCCCAGACCTACGCTTAGCCTCGCCGCCGGCGAACCCGTGGCAGATTGCATGATCGGAGAAAAGCTCCGGCCGGGATTTCTCGACCGGGTCTATCCGGAGCTCGACCGTTAGAACTTTTTCCGCCACTGGAACGGCGCGCGCGGAACGGGGCCAAAAATGCGTGCGGCCTTCTCGTCGCATCGCACTTTGCCCTTCCCGCCCGGGATGATCTGCCTGGGCGCCCGGCGACGGGACGCCCCGTTCCCCTCACTGCAACCGACGAGTCGACGTATCGAGGCCCGCGCCCGTGATGACGAACTCGTGCCGGTGGCGTATCTCGTCGGCGACGGCGTGCAACGCCATCTCGACGCAATATTCCACCGCCTGGGCATCCAGCGCTCGGGCGCTATCGCGGATATGTGTCAGCATCCTCGCCATGCTCGCGAGTTCCGACTCAGTGTCCGTCGAAGGTAAAACATGCTTAGTCATTCGAACCCCCACTGCGTACGCTAACCTGAGCCCGACTATAAACGAATCCGCCGTTTACGCGCGTTGCACGAGCGTTGCACACGCCAAAGTAGTTATTCTGGTCACGTTCCACCAAAATTAGAGGGCTCGGACGAATTTGTGAGGAGAAATTAGCGAGGCCCATGAGTGGGGATTCAGCGAGAAGCGCCATTCAAGACGAGATCGCCCGCGACAGCGCGCGCAAGCCGAAACGACGCGCCCTGTTGCCCTCGGGGCTTTCGAGATCGGGAATGACAACCTTCACGACGGAAAAGGGAAAACGGTCCGCAGAGAGCCGTACCGCGATGACGGACCGGACACCCGCCTCCTTCACACGATCGATGGTGCAAGGCAACAGAGAACCGAGGCCGACACCGACGCAGGGGGTGCGAAGCGCGAACTGGCGCGGCTCTGCCAGGAAGGCGCGCCGTGTCGTTTCCGGCAGGGGTCGACTGAAGGCCTCGGGATGGACGTCGTCCCGAGCGCCGCTGACATAGGTGAGCCGCGACTGGACCGCCTCGGTCACCGCTCGAATCGCCGCCCGGACCGGGAAGAGATGCGCTCCGCAGCCGCTCGTCACCTCGACGAAGCGCACTTGCCCGCCGGTTACAACGTTGCTCGGCGCGAGCAGCGCGAGAAAGGCAGGAATATTCGTGTCGCTGGTGATGTCGAAAAGCCGGAGCTCGAGCCCCGCCGCTTTGATGCGCTCGATGAGCTGGCCTAGCACCGGATCGCCGAAGGCCTCGGGAGCAACGCATTTGCGATGGCGGGCTTCAGGACCGGACACTTGCCAGAGAACGTGCGCATCGCGCTCGACCCGTTCGAGGATGCCATGCAACGTGGCTTCCTCGACGACATTTCCCGACGCGAGCCCGTCGGACGACATCCAGAAGCGCGAAGGACGCGTGCGGTCGAGCAGGACCGCCTCGAGCGGCACGAAGACATCGCGGCCGGAGACAAGATCGACGCCGCCGACCCACGTTATTTCTTCATCCGGTCCGACATCCTCCCGCCCCGCCGCGGTGAGGCTGGGAAGCGGATCGGCGGCACGCCCGAAAGCGCCGAGATTGCGGGCGGTGTCGACAACCGTTTCGACGGCCGGCTCGCCGGCGACGGCGCGCTCCAGCGCTTCCATGATCGCCGACACCTTCGCGTCCGCATCCGTCCGGCCCTTGCCCTGCGCAACGACGATCGACCTTGCGTTCGGCGTAAAGGCGCACCAGACCGGAATCCCGACATTATCGAGGCCCGTCTGTCGGGCGACCCTCGTCACGCCGAAACCGGCAAGAAAAGGTCGAACACGGGCAAGTGTCTCCTCCGGACTGCACACCCGGTCGGAATAGGCACCGCGCGACGCCGCGCGGCGCTCGGCCTCGATGCTTTCCCTCGGCGTCTCGTCGCCCATCGGTTGAATGCTGTCGACGGGCCAGTCACCCCCGCTCATCTGACCGAGCATCGCAGGCGCCACCGCCGGCCGGCGGTGAAGACAGCAAAGCCTTCCTCCATGCCCTCACCCACCCTCACGACCAATGTCGAAGCGCTCTCGAATGTCCGGAACACCCCCCGAAGCATGCTCAAATAGCGGAAACATAGCAACCCGCCGCCTAGAGCGTTGCGCGTCTCATCAGAGGCGCAAACATCGCTGTAGCACTTTGAATTGCTGCATGTCCTTTGTCCCTGAATCGAGGCCGACTTAAGGAGACATGCAGTAGGCGTCTGCGGCCGATAACCGATCGGACCGCGGGTGCGCCGTTGTTCGGCCGTCGCTTTGATGCTATATTGATCCTGTTCGATCGAGGGCGCCGGCACCCCTCCGAAGATCGTTCGCCTGGAGCGCGCTTGGCCCAAACAAGCGCGCTTTCATATTTTTGCCCTACCGTCAGCGACGCCAGAATACGACGGCGCAACACCTGCCGCTCATCAGAGCATTTCAGGAAAAGCGTGACGTCGGAATTGCGGAGTTTCAAAGGGGCTAGTTCCGGCGCGTTGTAGGGGAAGCGCCCGGCGCAAAACCCCGGCGAGCCTGGAAGCTCACCGGGTGACGCTTTTTTTATTGAATCACCTGCACCACCGTGCGGGTCTTCGGGTCCGCGATCACGCGCTGCTCGTTGACCACGGCGTAGGCGTAGCGGGTGTCTTCCGGAATGGGAGTGAGGACGACCGTCTCAGGCAACGGCTTGCCCACGACAATCTGCTCCTGGATTACGATCGGTTGTGGCGGAAGCGGCTGCGCTTCCACATACTCGATCACCTTCGGCGGAGGCGGGTCAAGGGCCGCACCAGCGATCGCCCCAGCAACACCACCAATAGCGGCACCGACCGGCCCGCCGACAATCGCGCCCGTGGCGGCTCCGCCGGCCGCGCCGGTTACGGCACTGTTCCTCGATGTGTCTTCCGCCGCAGCAGGGACAGCCATCGAGCTCAATCCGACACCCAAGGCAATAGCACTCTTGATGAGAATACCTGTCATCAGAAGTTCTCCTTGTTATGAGTCCCTTCCAGGGGACAACACACAGGGCCCGAGAGTGTTCCCGTATTTGCCTCGCCGTAGGTACTGCCAAGGGGCAGAGGCCTTACACGCGTAGAGATCGCATTAACCATACTCGTTTACGTTCCTCGCGGGGTTTGCAAAGGGAATGGGGCAATGATCCGGGCGGGCAGTCTTCTCGTTATTCTTCTTTCAGGTGCGCGGCTCGCGGCGGCGGCCGATATCGACGGGCCCCTGGTCGGGCCTGAGGATAATTATGAGGTGCCGGTAGAACAATCTTCAGGCGGCGTCGCCGGTTATATCGAAGGCTCCTATGGCGCCGCCGTCGATGCGCCCGGCGGTATCGATACGGATACCTGGGAATTGCGAGGTGCGGTGAACTTCGACGCCGGCTCCGGAATGAACCTGCAGGTCGACCTGGGTTACACCCGCGCTTCGTACGACGATCTCGACACGAACAGCTACGATGGCGCGCTCCACGGCTACTACCGCGACAACACTTATGCAGCCGGCGTCTTCCTGCAGGCGGCACGCCTCGATCCGGGCATCGACACCCATATCAACGATTACCTCGGCGGCCTCGAAGGCGCCTATTTCCTCGACACCTGGACCCTGCACGGGGCGCTCGGCTACGGCCAGACGCGGATGGAAGGCATCGACGCCGACCACTACATGGGCGCGCTCGGCGCACGCATATACGCGACCGACAACATTCGCTTCGACATCGACGGCTCCCTCAACCGCATCTCGGAAAGCGACATCGATTACGATCTGCGTACCCTGAAGCTGACGGCCAACTACCGGCCCGAGGCCTTCCCCGTCACGCTCTTCGCCGGTTACAAATATGTGAATGAAGAGCTCTCCGGTTTCCGTGAATCGCTTTCCGGCAACACCAGCACGATCTTCGGCGGCTTGCGCTTCTCCTTTGGCTCGGCAACCCTGCGGGAGGAAGAGCGCCTCGGCCCTGTCTGGTCCAACAACCGCCTGGCCTTCTGATCCGCTGTTCCGTCGGACCGAACGCGCGCGCCGGATACCCGCACGGCACGAGCAACCGTCATTGCTTGCCTCGTGATATTGAAGGGCGCTCTCGAAAATCGGCGTCGGAAATTGATCGCTTGAAATGGCGGGCTTTGTTTAGACGCGCGATCTTACCTTTCCGGTACATCGCAAGCGCCTTGCGACGGATGCACTTTCCGTTGTTGAGGACCGTGAAAGTCGCCGCGCGGCAAGACCCGGCTTGAGGTCGCGCGCTAAGCCCGTTGGGCAACTCCGGGGCAACTTTCGATGGTGAAGGCAATGGCTGAGCGGCGAGCGGCGCTCAACATGAGCAACCTCGAGCTCAAATCCGGGCTGCAGCAGGGCTACGTCGCGAAGCTCGATAATTGGGAGCGCACATACGGCCGCGGCGTCGGTCCAGATACTATGCCGCTCTTGCTCGGTGGCCTGCGAGTCGGCTCGTCGACTTACCGCGCCGGCCGCAAAAATCAAAAGCTGATTTGGTCAGTGAGCAAATTAAGCAACGACATGTGACCGAACTCAGGGCCTTCTCTCAACCGGCAATGAGATCAGCATGCATGCAGAGTTCACGGTCGGCCGTGACGTCATCATTTACAGAACCGTAAAGGACGCAGCGGTAAGTGGGCTATGACGCCGTTCGCTCATATCGTGCAGCTAATAGTCTAAGCGGAAAAACGAGAGGCGGCAGCAGCCGCCGTAGCCGCTCGACCTGCCGCATGATCGCCCGTCGCCAGAGGAGGATAGCGCCAGCAATAAGTAATACTTAGTTTATTTCTTGCTTAATTAGACTTTAGTAGCATAGTCTGACCGTCCACTGCCTGGGAGGAGCAAGATGGAGCATGTCGAGACCGAAAAGCTTTCGAAGCACACCGTTACCAAGGTTTGGAACGTCCACGAATTTTGCCAACAAAATCAATTGGGTGAGAAAGAAGAGATCCGACTTCGTCGGCTATTCGGTCGGTTCGCTACGGCTCGCGAGCTGCTGCACAACGCCAAACGCGCTCCCAAGTGGAGATACTGAGGGTTGGCGATAGGATCCCGCGTTCATCGCTGACGCGGGCGGTCGCAAAATGAAGCTGCGCACCAAAAAAACAGACCCGGCTATGTGGCCGGGTCGGTTGAAAGGTGTTTCTACCGTTTACGTCACATGGCGCCACGAAGAGGCGAGGACGGCAACAGGAGATCCCTTCTCCGCGCGTGCGGGAAAACGTGGCCGGCAAGCCGGACGAGGGTGCTCTACCTCTCGACGACACCCCGCGCTGGGCCGGGTCCACCGCGTCGAGACCGATCACTGCTCGATGGCGAAGGTCACGTTGACGGTGACGTTATACGCGTTCTCTCCGGTTGCCACCGGCACTGCATCGGCGGCAAATTCCTTGGCCATGCTGCGCGCCACGGGGATCGGCTCGGGCCGGTCGGGCTGCTCCGCGAGCTCGATCAGCCGGCCGAGCGAGACGCCGGCCGCTTCGGCCAGGACCCTCGCCTTGTTGATGGCGTCGGCGACGGCGGCCTTGCGGGCCTCAGTGATCACAGCATCCGGCTTGTCGTTTGTGAATTCGATGCCGCCGCCCTGATTGACGCCGAGGGTGACCGACTTGTCGAGGACTTCGCCGAGCTTGGTAAGATCGCGCACGCGCACGCTGACACCATTGACGACCTGATAGCCGACGAGCTCCGGCGGTCGGTTGCCGCCGTCATTGTTCTGCGGGTAGTTGTATTGCGGCATGATCGAGAAGCCGCTCGTCTGCAGGTCGCGCTCGGCAATGCCGGATTGTTTCAGCGCCGCCAGCACGTCCTCCATCGCCTTGTTGTTGGCATCGAGCGCCTCGCGCGCGGTCTTGGCGTCCTTGACGACGCTCAGTTGCAGGATCGCCATGTCGGGAGCGGTTGTCGAGCGGCCTTCACCGGAGACCTTGATCACCGCCTGGCGGCCCCTGATGCCGTCCAGGCGCCCCTTGTCCCCCTTGCCGGCAACGTTGTCGTCCGCCGCAGCGGCGGACGCCAAGGCACCGGCAAAGGCGGCGGCGACAGCGGCGACATGAACCGTGCGGGCAATGCGTGTAGCAATCATGGATGTGTCTCTCCGGTTGTTTATTCGTCGATTCCATGCTTATCGATTGTGTAGGTATTGCGGCAATGGCTTGTCGGCAAAAAGGTTTTCCGCTAGAGCCATTGACAGCTTGCGAATTGCCATTGGTTCGCAACAGCCGGCATACGGCAGCAGGGCCTGTAGCTCAATGGTTAGAGCCGGCGGCTCATAACCGCTTGGTTGGGGGTTCGAGTCCCTCCGGGCCCACCAAAATCTTTGTTTTTACTACGTTATTTTCCCCTGTGTCCAAAATGCGGACAAAACAATTTTGGACACGCTTTCTCCGCATCTTTTCAGCTCTCAGGCCCGCCACGACTCGGCGGGTAGCGGGCCGCGGAACTTGTGCTGAGAGCGAGCTCGACGCGGTGCGGCAACCGCAGGAGGAGGACGCCACGCCGGTTTGGATCCAGTTCCAAGGCCAGAGCCATCGGCGAGGGCTCGCTTCATGGCGTGCGCTCGAGCAGCCGATGGCGACGGGGGCTCTGCGGCGCTCGGCTGTCGCGGCCCGCGCGCCTCAGAGGTGCTGTTCACTCGGTGGTTCGGGGCAAAGGTAAAAAAGCTGAGCGCGGAGGGAAGCTGCGCAACCGGGCTAATACTATTGGGCTATAGATCGCCGTTCATGGTGCCCTAGGTCGTTATCCGTCGTTCTTGCTCAACACCTATTCATTTCAGAAGCAATTTAAAGCGGAGCCTGTGCGTAAAGGCACGGGCTCCGCTTAATTTCGCCTCTCGCGACACTAGTTTTTAGTCCGCGAACACGGGCGGTCTCTTCAGGCGCGGCATAGGTCCCCTTGCTAAATCTCTCCCAATCGACAGCGCTGCCGCTCACTACTAGCCAGCGATTGACCTCGCAGCCGTCGGCGCGGAAGCAAAACCCCACGGACCGCTCGTATCGCCGCCAAAGCGCTGACTGCCGCAAACGACAACAAAAAAGCTGAACGGTGTGTGCCGCTCTCTTAAGGAAAGGATGACGGGCGCTGTGAATTCCAGCGCTCCCGCACTCTCGCCCAAGTCAATGGACTCGCATGCAGAAAAGCCCCCACGCCAGGCGTGAGGGCTCCATTTCCGTCGGCCGGGGGAGACAAGACGGAAATTCAAGGATTACCAGCGGCCGATTATCGGGCATCCGCGCACGTTTGCGAAGATGATTGCCTGGCGCTCGCCGTAGCGACGGCCCTGGACGACGACTTGGCGGCGGGAGACGTCGGCAACGTGGGCCCGGCGCAGGCCGCGGTCACGTGCCTTGTCGACGGCAAGCCACGGTTCGCAGCGGCCGCGGCGTTCCCAACGATCGCGCCGCCAATCGCGCCGGTCGTCCCAGCGGTCATAGTCGCGGTCGCGGTAGTGGACGCCACCGCCCTGACCGAATTCGAAGATCAGCTGATCGGCCGAAGCCGTGGTAGTCGCACTCACAAGTCCGGTCATTCCGAGCACGGCGGCGACGGCGGCATTGACGAGGAATTTCTTCATGGCGTTTCTCCGGTGTAGGCGAAGGGTTTCGAACTGGCTATTTGCGCCAAAGATAGACCGGACAAACTGAACGGTATCGGAACCCTCCGTTCATGCGGTATTCAGATTCAAGATCTCGTTGGAACAACGGGACAGAAACGCGATACGTGTTTCAGACAATGCTCCGCCCCTGCGGAGCGCCGCCAAGCGATTGATTCAAGGGATTTCGACGATTGCAGCAGGCGTGCTCAGCCCGTCAGCTCCCGCTCGAAGAGGCGAAGATTGCGGTAGTGGCTGAGGCGGGTGATGACACCGTCCTCGATCTCGAAGACGAAGACGCTCGGAATGGAATAGCTCTGGCCCGAGGCTTCGGGAAGGCCGGCCATCGTCTCGCGGTAGGTGCCCCGCGCCGTCGTATCGGCCGCCACCCGCTGGCCGAAGGCGTCGCGCATCAGCACGATGTCGCCGAAGCTCTCGTCGAAATGGCGCAGATAGTTCATCACCCATGCTCTGAGAGGAACGGCACCGACGGTCCGCTGACCGGTGAGCGAATCGAGCGCGACGTCTTCGTCGAGGAGACGGGAGAGCGCGTCGAAATCGCGATCGTTCAGGGCGTCGATAAACCGGCTGGCAATCGTTTGGGCGTCTGGCATTCCCTCCTCCTTCTACTAGCCGCCGAGGTGCAGGACGATCTCGCGGCGATGCGGCCGATCGCGGTGTTCGAAAAGGTAAAGCCCCTGCCAGGTGCCGAGCGTCAGGCGCCCGTCCATGACGGGTATCCCGATCGAAACTTGCGTGAGGGCGGCCTTGATATGGGCAGGCATATCGTCCGCCCCCTCCATCCTATGCACCACCCACTGCATGGAGGGATCGGAGGAAGGCGGCACCAGCCGGTGAAAGAACGCGTGGAGGTCACGCTTGACGTCCGGATCGGCGTTCTCCTGGATGATCAGCGATGCGGAGGTATGGCGGACGAACACGGTGAGCAGCCCCTCCGGCACGCCCGCTCGCCGCACGAAATCGGCGGCTTCAGTGGTAAACTCGTAGAGCCCCTGCCCCTTGGTGGCGATGGTGACGACGGTCTGCGGCATCCTGTTCTTTCCGCTGCCTTGCAAGCGGCATTGCCCGCCCCCGCGCAAAGGTGCGGCCGCTGCATGTTTCCTTAAATCGCAAGCGATTTAAGGATGAAAACATGCAGCGATTCAAAGTGCTACAGCGCCCTTTGCGCGTCTGATAAGACGCGGCGCTGTAGGCAACGCATTTGATTACCGCATGACTCTATCCCTAAATCGCCGCCGATCCTACATCTCCAGGAAAGGCTCAAATCCGCCGTAGATCAAGCGCTTGCCGTCGAAAACGGATTTCCACTCGTCACCCTGGAGCCGCGGATCCGCCATGACCTTGGCGACGATCGCGTCGCGATCCTGTCGCGAGTTGTAGCGGACCCAAGAAAAAACGACCGTCTCGTCTTCCTTGGCCTGAACTGCGCGCGGGAAGGATGTGACTTCGCCATAGGGCACGTCGTCGCCGAGGCATTCGATATATTCGAGCGCACCATGCTCCTTCCACACCTCGCCCGCCTTTCGTGCCATGTCCTTGTAAGCCTCGATGTTGGCCTTCGGTACCGCAACGATAAAACCGTCGACATATGCCATGTTCGTCTCCTCCGTTTGAAAGACAACAAAGGACGATCGAAACGAAAAGGTTCCGACATGCGATGTGATTTTCATGATGCGGCTGTCGGAAAGGCTCTTCTCGTTTTATCGCGACTGGCGCTCGCGGCGATCGTTCGACTTCTCCTCAAAACCGATCCTTAACGTTTACGCTTTATCAATCTCTCGCAAACGAGAGGTTCCGCGATGCGTTGCGTTTTTGTCGTCGTTCTCCTGTTGCTGGCCGGCTGCGGAACGGTGCCGAAAGATACCCGGAACGCCTGTGCGGTTTTCGAGCAGCGAGATGGCCTTTTCAACAATTGGCGCCGAGCCGCTTATCAGGCGGAGCGTGAATACGGCGTGCCCGTTCCGGTGCTGATGGCCACGATCTATACGGAATCCGGCTTCCGCCATGACGCCAAGCCGCCGCGTACCAAGCTCTTCGGCTTCATTCCCTGGACGCGGGTCTCCTCGGCCTATGGATATTCGCAGGCGCTCGACGGCACCTGGGCCCGCTATCAAGGCGAAACGGGTCGCTGGCTGGCGCGCCGGACCGACTTCGCCGATGCGATCCGTTTTATCGCCTGGTACCATAGCGAGAGCCATCGGAAGAACGGCATAGCGCTCAACGACACCTACCGGCTCTATATCGCCTACTACCATGGCCACGGCGGCTACGAGCGCGGCAACTGGAGCGACACGGCCAAGACTGGCGCCAAGAGGGCGGCGGGCATGGCCGCAATCTACACACGCCAGTTGCGCGGTTGCGGTTCCTGACAGAGAAAGCTCTGCACGGCGAGCGCGAAACGTGCCGCCGCCATTCCGATGTAGCATCGACCGGTGCGCCCTCGCCCCGCAGGCGGGGACCGCGAGGGCGCGGCACTGAGCAGCGATCTAGCCGAGCGTACCGATCAGCTCCCGATAGGCCGCTTCGGGGAAAGCCTTCAAGGTGCGCGTGCGCACATTGCCGTTCATGCCGAGGGTCAAGGCGAACCGCGCAGCCACCGCGTCGTCCGGCGCTTCGCAGACCGCGACCATGTCGTATTCGCCCATGGTCAGATAGAACTCCTTGAAGGAGCCGCCCATCTCCTGAAGCAGCTTCTTGGCCGCATCAAGCCGCCGAGGAGATTCACGTACGTTTTTGATACCCTGCTCGGTCCAATTGAGAAGTACGACGTAAGTGGTCATATCACACCTCCCGTAGAGCCATCCCGCCTTCGATGAAAGGCGGCCAAGATGCTCCGATTTCGAAAGGGCTGGAGCGCTTTTGCGCCTCGAGTGCCGGCGCGGTGCCCTACAGCCTTCATGCCTACATGGCGCGTGCTGCCAGCGGAAAGATGCCCGGCAGAATGTTCCACTTAGACATGAAAGGCTCAGGCACGACTGGACGCCTGCGGGTGCAACTACGTCTCTCGCACTGCAAACCAGTGCCCCTTCGCTGCAAGCCGCAAAGTATAGTCCCGCTGCCGGGGGCGAACAAGCAACTGATACCGCGGCCGCGAAAAGAAAGAGCCGGGCGCAAGCGCCCGGCTCCACTCTTTAGGTTTCGCTAGAAAACCGGCGATCAGCTGTCGAGGAACGAGCGCAGCTTGCGCGAACGGCTCGGATGCTTGAGCTTGCGTAGCGCCTTCGCTTCGATCTGCCGGATACGCTCGCGGGTGACCGAGAACTGCTGGCCGACCTCTTCGAGCGTGTGGTCGGTGTTCATGCCAATGCCGAAGCGCATGCGCAACACGCGCTCTTCGCGCGGCGTGAGCGAGGCAAGAACACGGGTCGTCGTCTCGCGCAGGTTCGCCTGAATGGCCGCATCGATCGGCAGCAGCGCATTCTTGTCCTCGATGAAATCGCCGAGATGCGAATCCTCCTCGTCGCCGACCGGCGTTTCGAGCGAGATCGGCTCCTTGGCGATCTTCAGGACCTTGCGCACCTTCTCGAGCGGCATGGCGAGCTTCTCCGCCAGTTCCTCCGGCGTCGGCTCGCGGCCGATCTCGTGCAGCATCTGACGCGAGGTGCGCACGATTTTGTTGATCGTCTCGATCATGTGCACCGGGATGCGGATCGTGCGGGCCTGGTCGGCGATCGAACGGGTGATCGCCTGCCGAATCCACCAGGTCGCATAGGTCGAGAACTTGTAGCCGCGACGATACTCGAACTTGTCCACCGCCTTCATGAGGCCGATATTGCCTTCCTGGATAAGATCGAGGAACTGCAGGCCACGGTTCGTGTACTTCTTGGCGATCGAGATCACGAGACGCAGGTTCGCCTCGACCATCTCCTTCTTGGCGATGCGCGCTTCGCGCTCGCCCTTCTGCACCATTGACACGATGCGGCGGAACTCGGCGATGGAGATGCCGGTCTCGGTCGCGAGATTCTGGATCTCCTGCCGGATATCGCGGATCGTCTGGTTCTCGGCCCTGGCAAATTCCTTCCAGCCCTTGCCGGCAAGATTGCTGATCGACTTCATCCAGTTCGGATCGAGCTCGGCGCCCGAATATTGTTCGAGGAAGGCCTCACGCTTGATGCCGTAGGACTCCGCGAGGCGAAGCAGCCGACCTTCGTTCTGCGTCAGGCGCTTGGAGATGTCGTAGAGTTGCTCGACCAGCGCATCGATGCGGTTCTGGTTGAGCGACAGCGACTTCACCGCCTTGATCAGCTCGTCCTTCAGCTCCTTGTAGCGGCGCTCTTGCGCCGGCGACAGCGTGCCGGTCGCGGCAAGGCGCGCTTCCACCTGCTGATCCTGCAGCTTGCGGAGCTTCTTGTAGGTCTCGGCGATGAGGTCGAGCGTCTCCATCACCTGCGGACGCAGCTCGGCCTCCATAGCCGCAAGCGAGAGGTTCGATTCGTCATCGTCCTCTTCCTCTTCCTCCGGCGGAGGCATATCGCCGCCGACATTGGTGATGTCGTCATCGTTCGCCGCAACGCGCGCCTTGCGGACCTTTTCCTTCTCTTCGGCCGCCTTGCGGTCGGCTTCGATCTTCTCCGGGCTCTGGAACTGCGGGGCAGCCTTGGCCTCGGGACCAGAATAGGTCGTTTCGAGATCGATGATCTCGCGCAAGAGCGTCTGGCCCTCGTTCAATTCGTCGCGCCAGATGATCAGTGCCTGGAAGGTAAGCGGGCTTTCACAGAGCCCGGCGATCATGGTTTCGCGGCCGGCCTCGATGCGCTTGGCGATGGCGATTTCGCCCTCGCGAGAGAGAAGCTCCACCGAGCCCATCTCACGCAGGTACATGCGCACCGGATCGTCGGTGCGGTCGGTCGGCTCCTTCTTCTTGCCGGTTGCAAGCGCCGTGCCGCCGACGGTTGCGAGCTCGCCGCCCTCGCCGTCGCTGTCATCGCTGCCGCCGTCGTCGTCGTCGCCGCCGGCGACTTCCTCTGCTTCCTCGTCCTCGATGACATTGATGCCCATGTCGGAAAGCATGGCCATCGTGTCCTCGATCTGCTCGGAGGTCACTTCCTCGGAAGGCAGGACGGAGTTGAGCTCGTCCATGGTTACATAGCCGCGCTTCTTGGCGGCCTTGATCATCTTCTTGACAGCGTCGTCGGAAAGATCGAGAAGCGGACCGTCCGGAGTGCCTTCGCGTTCAACGTCTGCTTCTTCGTTTTCTTTGACTTTTGTTGCCATTTATTCGTCGCTTTCCTTGTCGCAACCGGCCTGCGCCCGGTGCCAATGCCGCTCGGAGGTCCGGGCACGCCGCGTACCCGCCACCGCTTCATTTCCCCTGACGTAACGGGATGATGTTTAATTCCTGATTAACCACGACAGCGATCGCGGTTGAACGGGCAAGCTTCGACAGTCCTGCCACTGAAACGTCCCTGGCATGATTTCCTATCCGCCGTACCATGTCGCCATTTCTGCTTGAAATGGTGATTCCCAGAATTTTTGATCCCGTCAAGCGTTTCCGGTGAAAAACCGCGCAAATCGGCAAAAAACGCTGACTGGCGGGGTTTTGTGCTGTTTATCAGCTTTCGCTCAACATGTAGGTGCGACCCGAAGAAAGACAAGAGCCGCCCTGGTTTTCCCGGGACCAAGCAATAAAAACTGGCGCGAAATGGGCGGCGCGACCGCCACAAACAGCAAACGCAAAAATATTCCAGCAAAATAGGTCACCGGTGCGCCATTTCGCAATAGCGTTCCGCTTCTCGACTTGTCACTCGACCAATCGCAGAGAACTTTGCCGGCTCCCCTACCAGTCCATCACAACCTTGCCGGAATTGCCGGAGCGCATGGCCTCGAAGCCGTCGCGGAAGTCGTCGATGCCGATGCGATGGGTGATGATCGGCGAGAGGTCGAGCCCGCCCTGAACGAAGGCGATCATCTTGTACCAGGTCTCGAACATCTCGCGACCATAGATGCCCTTCAGGTTGAGCATCTTGAAGATGACCTTGTTCCAGTCGATCTCGAAGCCCGCCGGCGCAATGCCGAGGATCGCGATCTTGCCGCCATTGTTCATCTTGTCGATCATGTCACGGAAGGCGGGCGCGGCCCCCGACATCTCCAGCCCGACGTCGAAGCCCTCGGTCATGCCGATCGACCGCATCACGTCGGCGAGATTCTCCTTCGATGCGTCGACGACGTGATCGATCCCGACCTTGCGCGCGAGATCGAGACGGACGGGGTTGATGTCGGTTATCACCACCTTGCGGGCGCCCGATCGCCTGGCGACCAGCGCGCCCATGATGCCAATTGGTCCGGCGCCGGTGACCAGCACATCCTCACCGACGAGATCGAAGGAGAGCGCCGTGTGCACGGCATTGCCGAAAGGATCGAAAATGGCGGCGATCTCGTCCGGTACATCATCCGGGATCGACACGACGTTGTACTCCGGCAGGCAGACGAACTCGGCGAAGGAGCCGGGGCGGTTGACGCCGACACCAAGCGTATTGCGGCAGAGATGTCCCCTCCCCGCGCGGCAGTTGCGGCATTTGCCGCAGACGATATGGCCTTCGCCGGAAACCCGCTCGCCGACATGATGCTTGGTGACGGCCGAGCCGACTTCGGCGATCTCGCCCATGAATTCGTGTCCGACGACCATCGGCACGGGAATAGTCTTCTGCGCCCACTGATCCCAGTTCCAGATGTGAACGTCGGTGCCGCAGATTGCCGATTTCTTGACGCGGATCAGAACGTCGTTCGGGCCGATCTCCGGCACCGGTACACGCTCCATCCAAAGCCCGACCTCCGGCTTCGTCTTGACCAGCGCCTTCATCATGTTGGTCATCTTAGAGATCCTCGCTCCTCCGCGTTTCGCGCGGTTACCAACTTGCCACTCTCCCCGCTAGCGCAGCCTTTCAAATCACGCCCAACTCCCGCCCGACCTCCTCAAACACCGCGATCGCGCGGCGCACATCTGCTTCGCTATGCGCGGCCGACATCTGCGTGCGGATGCGCGCCTGTCCTCGCGGAACCACCGGGAAAGAGAAGCCGATCACGTAAACGCCCCTCTCCAGCATGCGCGCCGCCATCTCCTGCGCCAGCGCCGCGTCGCCGAGCATGACCGGGATGATCGGGTGCCCTTCGCCGGAAAGCGTGAAGCCGAGCTTCGACATGTCGGCCCGGAAGAGCGCTGCGTTTGCGTAGAGCCGGTCGCGAAGGCTGTGGCCGTTCTCGATCAGTTCGAAGACCTTGAGCGAAGCGGCGGCGATTACCGGGGCGAGAGTGTTCGAAAAGAGATAAGGCCGCGAGCGCTGGCGCAGCCAGTCGACGATCTCGGCCTTTGCCGAGGTATAGCCGCCGGAAGCGCCACCGAGCGCCTTGCCGAGCGTGCCGGTAATGATGTCGATCCGGCCCTCGACGCCGCAATGTTCCGCGGAGCCGCGGCCATGCTTGCCGACGAAGCCGACCGCGTGGCTATCGTCGACCATGACCATCGCGCCGTATTTTTCCGCAAGATCGCAGACGCCCTTGAGGTTGGCGATGATGCCGTCCATCGAGAAGACGCCATCGGTAGCGATGAGCTTGAAGCGGCTGCCTTCGGCCTTCTTCAACTCCTCTTCGAGTGCCGCCATGTCATTGTTGGCGTAGCGGAAGCGCTTGGCCTTCGAGAGGCGTACGCCATCGATGATCGAGGCGTGATTCAGCGCATCCGAAATGACCGCGTCCTCTTCGCCGAGCAGCGTCTCGAACAACCCTCCATTGGCGTCGAAACAGGAGGAATAGAGAATCGTGTCCTCCATGCCGAGGAAGGACGAGATCCGCGCCTCGAGTTGCTTGTGCTCCTCCTGGGTGCCGCAGATAAAGCGCACGGACGCCATGCCGTAGCCGTAGCGGTCGAGCGCCTTCTTCGCGGCCTCGGCAAGCTCTTCGTTATCGGCAAGGCCGAGATAGTTGTTGGCGCAGAAATTCAGGACGCGCTTACCGGATGCAACTTCGATCTCGCCCGCCTGTTTGGAGGTGATGACGCGCTCGGACTTGTAAAGCCCGGCCGATTTCAGGCCTTCGAGTTCGGAGCGGAGGTGCGAGAGGAAGGCTGAGGTCATGGCGGGCCGCTTTCAAGCAAAAAGGTTGTCTAGACAAATAGCGCGATGGCTTTCGACGCACAGCGAATTCTCACTGCATTGTCGAGGGGAAATGCGCGGGTTTCAAGCACCCTCCGTGCCGCCGAGGCGGCGTGAACGACCCGCTCGGAACGGCACGCATGGCTAAACCGATCAGCGGCCGTCCTCAAATTCCTCGATCACCGCGAGAAACGCCTCGCCATACCTCTCCCGCTTGCTCTCGCCGATGCCCGGAATGTCGATGAGGTCGACGAAGTCGCGCGGTCGCCGTTTGGCGAGCGCTATCAAGGTTGTGTCCGGGAAAACCACATAGGGCGGCACGTCCATCTCGCGAGCGATCGACAGGCGCTCGGCGCGGAGCAGCTCAAAGAGCTCCAGATCAGAGCCCGCCAGATCCGAACGTTCGCGGGCGGCGACCGATTTCTGCCCGCGCGCGGCTCTCCCGGAAGCAGCTCGGTCCTTGCGGAAGAGAACCTGCCGCTCACGCCGGAAGACGCTACGCGCCTCCGGCTCGAGCTTGAGCGCCCCGAAGGCCGTGTGATCCACGGTAATAAGACCTGCGGCGAGCAGTTGCCGGAAGACTGATTGCCACGTCCGCGCCGGCAGGTCCTTGCCGGCACCGAAGACCGGCATGTCGACATGGCCGAAGCGCTCTGTCTTCTCGTTCACCGTTCCCATCAGCACGTCGATCACATGGCCGGTCCCGAAGCGCTCGCCGGTGCGGTAGACGGCGGCGAGCGCCTTGATCGCCGCTTCAGTGCCGTCCCAGGTGTCGACCGGCTTCAGGCAGGTATCGCAATGACCGCAGCCGCCCGGATGGGCCTCGCCGAAATGCGCCAGGATCGCCTGCCGCCGGCAACCCGCCGTCTCGCAGATCGCCAGCAACGCATTGAGCTTCGATCTTTCGATCCGCTTGATCTCCTCGGGTGCGCCGCCGTCGTCGATCATCCGCCGGCGCTGAATGACGTCGGCCATGCCATAGGCCATCCAGACTTCGGAGGGCAGCCCGTCGCGCCCCGCCCTCCCCGTTTCCTGATAATAAGCCTCGACCGAACCCGGCAGGTCGAGATGCGCTACATAGCGCACGTCCGGCTTGTCGATCCCCATGCCGAAGGCGACCGTTGCGACGAGGCACAGCTTCTCCTCCTTCAGGAACGCGTCCTGATGGGCATCGCGCACCGCCCGCTCCATGCCGGCATGATAGGGAAGCGCGCGGATCCCTTGCGCGTTCAGCCATTCCGCTGTGTCCTCGACCTTGGCACGCGAAAGGCAATAGACGATGCCGCTTGCATCCTTGAAGCGCCTCAGGAAGCGCAGGAGCTGCTGGCGCGGCTGGTCACGCTCGACGATCTCGTAGGCGATGTTGGGCCGATCGAAGCTCGATGTGAAGACCCTCGCACGGGTCAGCGCCAGCCGCTCGACAATATCGTCGCGCGTGTGCGGATCAGCGGTCGCGGTCAATGCAATGCGCGGCACGCCGGGAAAGCGCGACGCAAGGCAATCGAGGCCGCGATATTCGGGACGGAAATCGTGCCCCCATTGCGACACGCAGTGCGCCTCATCGATCGCGAAGAGGGCGACATCGATGTCGCCGATCATCTCGGCGAAGCCGTCGGTGACGGCGCGCTCCGGTGTGACATAGAGCAGGTCGAGTGCCGCCGACGCAAGCGCCCGGCGGACGGCGATCGCCTCCTCCCGCGTGAGCGAAGAATTGAGCGCCGCGGCGCGAATGCCGAGCTGCTTCAGCGCCTCCACCTGGTCGCGCATGAGCGCGATCAACGGCGAGACGACGATGCCGACGCCCCTGCGGCAGAGCGCAGGAATCTGGAAGCACAGCGACTTGCCGGCCCCGGTCGGAAAGAGCACGACGGCATCGCCGCCCTCGACCACATGTTCGATGACTGCCTGCTGCTGACCGCGAAAGGCGGAATAGCCATAGACGCGTTTGAGGACGTCGAGGGGATTACGGGCGCCGTCCGCTTCGAAAAGGCGTGCGGTGGGATTGGGGCTGTCGGGCATGGAATCGCTTTCGTCGGGGCGCCGAGTATGGTGTCACGGAGATCGAATGCAAAGAGGTGGAGCTGACCCCTGACGCTGCCCTCTCCCCGCAAGCGGGCCCGGCTGCGGCGAGAAGCTGCCAGCAGGCGGATGAGTGACCGTCCCACGCGCCTCCGCTACCGCGCCGCTGGCCCCTTGACCCTTCCGGAAAGCACGCCGAACCCTTCGACGATGGCTTCGAGCTTGTCCATCCGGTGGAGCTCGAGCTGCACCTCCTCCATGGCGCGCACGAGCCGCTGGCCCAGCTCCGCATCCTCGGTGGCCGCAGCCTCGGCGATCTCGCGTTCAAGCTCCCGCTTCTGCCAGAGCAGCGCCTTGGTGCGCCGGTGGAGCGTGAGGGCCTGCAGATAACCTTCGCGCGCGTCCTCTGGTGCTGCCGCGGCCGTCGCGGTCCAGAGGCGCGCGTAGCGGGCCTGCTGATCGAGCGCGCCGATCAGCGCGCCGAAGCCATCGGCTTCGAGTTGTTCCATGAGGCTTTCCCGCGTCAGGCGCGGCCCGCTCGCCGCCGCAGCGTTCAAGACTGCGGCCCAGCAGCGCTGCAGATCGCGATGGTCGAACTCGATTGTTGCGATCTCATCGTACTCGTCGAACAGCAATTGCGGGTGGTTGACGATCGTAAGCGCGAGCACGCTTTCGCGCAGCAGCGGCACCGCCTGCTGGCCGCTGACGAGCGAGGAGCGCGCCAAGCGGTCGGAGACCGTCGTTGGGCCGGCGTTCCGGTCGCCGGCATTGCGAAAGCCGCCGTCCTGCCATCCGCCAGCTTGTCGCCCACCCCCTTGCCGCCCGCCGCGCCCAAAAGGCCGCCTCTCGCCCCTGAAGGGCGTGCTGCCCTGCAGGAATGCATTCAGCCGGTCGCGCATGTCCTGGCCGTAGTGACGGCGCACGCTCTCGTCGGCGATGACGGACGTCACCTGCCGCAGCCGCGCTTCAAGCTCGGCGCGCTTTTCCGGCGTGTCGAATTCCCCGCCCTGGATCTCGCGCAGCCAGACCATGTCGGCAAGCGAGCGGGCATTGCCGAGCACCTTGTCGAAGGGTTCGCGCCCTTCATGGCGCACGAGATCGTCCGGATCCTTGCCGTCCGGCAGCATGGCGAAGCGCACAGAGCGCCCCGGTTTCAGGTGCGGCAACGCCAAGTCGACGGCGCGGTTGGCGGCGCGAATGCCGGCGCCGTCGCCGTCGAAGCAGAGCACCGGCTGCGGCGTCATTTTCCAGAGGAGATCGAGCTGGTTCTCGGTGAGCGCCGTGCCGAGTGGCGCGACGGCATTCCCGATTCCCACCTGATGCAGCGCAATAACATCCATATACCCTTCGACGGCGATGATCGTGCCCGCCCCGTCGGTGCCCTGCGAAGCGCGGCGAGCGCGCGCGAAATTGAAGAGCACGTTGCCTTTATGGAAGAGCTCGGTCTCGTTGGAATTCAGATATTTGGCCGGCGCGTCCGGCGACATGGCGCGGCCGCCGAAGGCAATCACCTTCTCCCGCGCGGAGAGGATCGGAAACATGATCCGGTCGCGGAAGCGATCATAGGAAACCGGTATGTCCGGACCATGCACGACGAGGCCGCAAGCTTCGAGCTGCTCCTTGCCCACACCCTTCCCGGCGAGAAACTCCTTTAGCGCATTGCGGCTGTCGGGCGCATAGCCGAGACGAAACGTCTCGATTGTCCGGCCGGTCAGTCCGCGTTCGCGCAAGTAGGCGCGCGCCTTCGCGCCGTTGGCAGTCTGGAGCTGGTCCTGAAAGAACTGCGTCGCGAGCTCCATCACATCGAGCAGGCTCGTGCGTTCCTTTTCCCGCCGCTCGGCCTGCGGATCCGGCTGCGGCATGGCGACGCCCGCCATCTCGGCGATCTGCTGTACGGCTTCGGGAAAGCTCAAGCCTTCGAGATCGGTGAGAAAACGGAAGTGATCGCCGGAAACGCCGCAGCCGAAGCAATGATAGCGGCCCTTGCGGTCCTCGCAGTGGAAGCTCGGAGATTTCTCGCCGTGGAAGGGGCAGCAGGCCCAATAGTCCCCGCGCGACACATTGGTCTTGCGCCGGTCCCAGGTGACGCGCTTGCCAACCACGTCCGAAATCGGGACTCGGTCGCGTATCTCGTCGAGGAAGGATTGTGAAAAGCGCATCGATTACCTCTGGCCAGCCTTCCATATAAGCGGCATGGCAGGAGGAAGCCACAGGCGCGCTGCGCCTTGCCCGCAATTCACAGGGCACGAAAAGCAGCGCCCGCCGTGAACGGGCGGGCGCGCCGACTTATTTCAGCAATTCCTTGACCACGCCGGAGGCCTTGGCAAAGTCCATCTGGCCGGGATAACGCTCCTTCAGTGCGTTCATGCACTTGCCCATATCCCTAAGGCCGTGCGCTCCCGTGTCCGCGACGACTTTTGCGCAGACTTCCTTGACCTTCTCCTCGGAGAACTGCTCGGGAAGGAACTCGTTGATGATAGCGATTTCCTGCCGCTCCTGTTCGGCAAGCTCGGGGCGGCCGCCCTCGTCGTAGACGCGGGCCGATTCCTCGCGCTGCTTGATCATCTTCGCAAGGATCTGCAGGATCTCGTCGTCACCCACAGGGTCCTTGCCCTGGCCGCGATTGGCGATATCGCGATCCTTGATCGCCGCCTGGATCAGCCGGACGGTCGAGGTACGCCGGGTGTCCTTGGCTTTGAGCGCCTCTTTCAGTGCGTTTGCGAAATGCTCGCGCATGTCTTCACTCCATGTCGAAACCGGCCCCAGGCAAGCCTCAGGAGCCGGTCCGATTTTGCGTCGTTGTTGTCGTCGTCTTAACCAGTGCGGCAGGCACAATCAAACCCATTGCACAACCGCTTGAATTATAAGGTATTTTATTTCCGAACAATTCACGGGCGCCCGGTTGACCCGGTCAAAGCCTTTGGCTATTTTCCGGCACCTGCACGAACATCGGCATGAACCTTTCTCTCGCGGGGCTTCCGCGCGCCATGCCGCATGCTATTTGAAATGGCGTTGAATCGGCCGGCTTTCAAGCCTCGCTTTCCGCCGCAACGGGATAGGAACGATGACCGCGACACCCGCATGGACAACCCAGAAACCCACTGCCCTGCTCGTTCTCGCCGACGGCACGGTTATCGAAGGCAAGGGCATTGGCGCAACCGGAAAGGTTCAGGCCGAAGTCTGCTTCAATACCGCGCTGACCGGGTACCAGGAAATCCTCACCGATCCCTCCTATCTCGGCCAGATCGTCACCTTCACCTTCCCCCATATCGGCAATATCGGGACCAATGACGAGGACATCGAGGACCTGACGCCCGCGGCCCGCCACGGCGCAGTCGGCGTGATCTTCAAGGCCGACATCACCGAGCCCTCCAACTACCGCGCGGCCAAGCACCTCGACGCCTGGCTGAAGGCGCGCGGCATCATCGGGCTCTGCGGCATCGACACGCGGGCGCTGACGGCCTGGATCCGTGAAAACGGCATGCCGAACGCCGTCATCGCCCACGATCCGGCCGGTGTCTTCGACATCGAAACGCTGAAGGCCGAAGCCAAGGCCTGGAGCGGTCTGGAGGGACTCGACCTTGCCAAGGTCGCGACCTCCGGCCAGTCCTATCGCTGGACCGAGAAGCCCTGGGTCTGGAACGAAGGCTATTCGACGCTCGGCGAGACCGATGCCGCCTATCACGTCGTCGCCGTCGACTACGGCGTCAAGCGTAACATCCTTCGCCTCTTCGCCGGTCTTAACTGCCGGGTGACGGTCGTTCCGGCTCAAACGAGCGCGGAAGAAGTGCTTGCGTTGAGGCCGGACGGCGTCTTCCTGTCGAACGGCCCGGGCGATCCCGCGGCGACTGGCGAATACGCCGTGCCGGTGATCAAGGATCTGCTCAAGACCGAGATCCCCGTCTTCGGTATCTGCCTCGGCCACCAGATGCTGGCACTGGCGCTCGGCGCCAAGACCGAGAAGATGCATCAGGGCCACCACGGCGCCAACCATCCGGTCAAGGACCATACGACCGGCAAGGTCGAGATCGTCTCGATGAACCACGGCTTCGCAGTCGATTCGAAGTCGCTGCCGCAAGGCGTTGAAGAGACTCATATTTCGCTCTTCGACGGCAGCAATTGCGGCCTGCGCGTTGACGGCAAGCCGGTCTTCTCCGTGCAGCATCACCCGGAAGCCTCGCCCGGCCCGCAGGACAGCCATTACCTTTTCCGCCGCTTCCTCAATCTCATTCGCGAGAAGAAGGGCGAGCCGGCGCTGGCCGAGCGCTAAATCAATCCCGGATTAGGCCCGCCTCGTGCGGGCCTTTTGTTCAGCCTTCGCCCAGCCGCTCCGCGATGAAGTCAACAGTTGCGCGCACGGACGGCAGTTGCCCTCGCCGATGCGGCATTAGGATCGTCGTCGTCACCTTGCCCGCGGTCCACTCCGGAAGAATGTGGACAAGCGCGCCACTTTCAATCTCCTCCCGGCAAAACTTGCCGGGCAAGGTGGTGATACCGAGTCCGGCCACGGCAGCCTCGCGCAGGACGCGGGATTCATCCGCAACGAAACGCGGCCTCGGCGACACCGCGACGGTCGAGCCGTCGGCCCGCTCCATCACCCACCCTTCGGAGCTGAACGACGTGATGAGCCCATCGTGATGCTCAAGTTCCCCCGGTCTCTCGGGCACGCCGCTCCGCTTCAGATAAAGAGGTGAAGCGACGATCAATTTGGCCTGCGAGCCGACGCGGCGCTGAACGAGGCCGGAATCCGGCAGCGGTGCAAAATGATCGCGCACCGCCAGGTCGAAGCCTTCCTGGATGATGTCGACGAAGCGGTCCGTTGCATGCAGCATCACGCGCACCTTCGGATAGGCGAGCGCAAGCTGCGGGAGCAGCGGCGCCAGCGAAAGCTGCGCCGTCGGCACCGAAGCCGTGATCCGGACAGCCCCTGTCGGCTCCGCAAGCCTGCCTTTGACGACATTCTCCGCCGCTTCCGCCTCGATCAGCATCGCCGCCGCGTGGCGATAGAAATCCTCGCCGGTCTCGGTCACCGAGAAGCGGCGAGACGTGCGATTGATCAGGCGGACACCAAGATCCTTCTCGAGCTCGGCCACGCGCTTGCTGAGCGTCGACTTCGGCACGTTCAGGGCGCGCGCCGCCGACGCAAAACCCTTGTGATCGACCACGTGAACGAAGAGCGTGAAATCGTTGAGATTGGCCATAAGCACCCATCGTCTACAAGCATGGACGATAGGTCCACATCGCCCTATCTAGCACAAGTTCGTCCACGCACTCATCTGTTCCTCATCGTTGTTGAACCGAAAGGAACGGATATGGTCAATTATCAGGGAAAGAAGGCGATCGTCATCGGCGGCACCCACGGCATGGGCCTCGCGACGGTACGCCGTCTCGTCGAAGGCGGTGCGGAGGTACTGCTGACCGGCCGCAATGAGGATAATCTCGCGAGTGTCAGGCGGGAGTTCGGTCCGCGCGTCCATGCGGTGCGCTCCGACATCGCCGATCTCAACGACATCGCCGTGCTTGGCGCCGCCGCCGGTCAGACGCTCGGCACGATCGATCTCCTGCACATCAATGCCGGCGTCTCAGAATTGGAGCCGTTCGATCGGGTCAGCGAGGCCTCCTATGATCGCCAGTTCGCGGTCAATACGAAGGGCGCCTTCTTCACCGTGCAGAGGCTGGCACCGCTGATCCGCGAGGGAGGTGCTATCGTCTTCACCTCCTCCGTCGCCGACGAGGGCGGACATCCGGGCATGAGCGTCTATAGCGCGAGCAAGGCGGCACTCGTCTCCTTCGCATCGGTGCTTGCGGCCGAGCTGCTGCCACGCGGAATCCGCGTAAACTCCGTCAGCCCCGGCTTCATCGACACGCCGACAAAGGGGGTTGCCGGCCTCACCGAGAGGGAGCGCGCCGAGTTCAAGGAGCTCGGCGATACCATCACGCCTATGAAGCGGAATGGCACGGCAGACGAAGTCGCGCGCGCCGTGCTGTTCCTCGCTTTCGAGGCGACCTTCACCACCGGCGCAAAGTTCGCGGTCGATGGCGGCCTCGGCCAGAAGCTTTCGACGGCCGCCTGAACCACTTTCCAGGAAAGAACGACCATGGGCACAATTTCCATCCTCGGCCTCGGCGCCATGGGCACGGCGCTTGCCCAAACGCTTCTTCGCAAGGGTCATACGGTCACCATCTGGAACCGGACGCGCTCGCGCGCCGAGCCGCTTGCCGCCGCCGGTGCGAAGGTCGCCGAAAGCCCTGCCGAAGCGATCGCGGCAAGCGAACTCACCATTCTCTGCGTCGTGGATTACGCGGCGGCGCGTGCAGTACTGGCGCGAGCGGAGGACGCCCTCGCCGGCCGCGATCTCGTCAATCTCACCAATGGCACGCCCGGCGACGCGAGCGAATTCGGCGCGTGGGTGGCGGCAAAGGGAGCGACCTATCTCGATGGCGGGATCATGGCGATCCCGCCGATGATTGGCGAGGCCGGCGCCTTGATCCTTTACAGCGGCTCACCGGCCCTCTTCGAACGACACCGGCAGGCGCTCGACGCGCTTGCCGAAAGCCGCCATCTTGGGGACGATCCGGGCCTCGCAGCGCTCTACGACCTCTCGCTGCTTTCCGGAATGTACGGCCTCTTTTCCGGCTTCCTGCACGCAAGCGCCCTGGTGACGAGCGCCGGCGGCAAGGTCGGTGACTTCCTGCCGCTGCTCCTCCCGTGGATCGAAGCGATGAGCGGTACCTTGCCGGACCTTGCCGACAAGATCGACAGCGGTGCGCACCACCGCAACGTCGTCTCCAACATCGGCATGCAAAAGATTGCGCTCGAAAATATTGTCAGGGCGAGCGAGGAACAGGGCGTCGCTTCCGATTTCATCGAGCCGATGCTGCGGCTCGCGGGCCGCCGCGTCGCAGCGGGGCGCGCCGTGGACGACATTTCTGCCGTCATCGAGGTGATCCGGAAACAAAAATGACTCTGAACTCAAGATGATAGAACCGCCACTTGAACCGGATCGGCGGATTATTGAATCGCTGTCTGAACAAGCAAAAAGGCCCGCCACGAACCGGCGGGCCTTCGATTTTTCTGTTCAGTTCTTACCTGCAGGCGGCGCAGAAGCGCTGAATGCGGCGGCAGGCTTCCTCCAGCAGCGCCTCGGAGGTGGCGTAGGAGATACGGAAGTTTGGGCCGAGACCGAAGGCCGAACCATGGACCACCGCCACACCCTCCGCTTCAAGAAGCTCGGAGACGAAGTCCTCGTCGGTCTCGATCACCTTGCCCGAAGGCGCGGTCTTGCCGATGAGACCGGCGCAGGACGGATAGACGTAGAAGGCGCCCTCCGGGGTCGGGCAGGAGATGCCCGTGGCCTGATTCAGCATCGAGACGACGAGATCGCGCCGGCCCTGGAAGATTTCCTTGTTGCGCGGGATGAAATCCTGCGGGCCGTTCAGTGCCTCGACCGCGGCCCACTGCGCAATGGAGGTCGCACCCGAGGTCTGCTGGCCCTGGATCATATCCATCGCCTTGATGAGCTGGAGCGGGCCCGCCGCATAGCCGATACGCCAGCCGGTCATCGCATAGGCTTTGGACACCCCGTTCATCGTCAGCGTGCGGCCGTAGAGGCCGGGTTCGACCTCGACCGGCGTTGCGAACTTGAAGTCGCCATAGGTCAGGTGCTCGTACATGTCGTCCGTCAGCACCCAGACGTGCGGGTACCTCATCAGCACGTCCGTGAGCGCCTTCAACTCGTCATGGGAATAGGCAGCGCCCGAGGGGTTCGACGGCGAGTTGAACACGAACCACTTGGTCTTCGGCGTGATCGCCTTTTCGAGGTCCTCTGCCTTGAGTTTGAAGTTGTTCTCCTGCTTGGTCGAGGCGAAGACCGGCGTGCCGCCGCAGAGCGCCACCATCTCCGGATAGGAGACCCAGTAGGGCGTCGGGATCACGACCTCATCGCCTGGATTGAGCGTCGCCATGAAGGCGTTGAAAAGAATCTGCTTTCCGCCGGTACCGACGATCGTCTGCGCCGCGGTGTAATCGAGATTGTTCTCGCGCTTGAACTTCTTCGCGATGGCCTCGCGCAGTTCCGGAATGCCGGAGACCGGCGTGTACTTCGTCTCGCCGCGGTTGATCGCGTCGATCGCGGCCTTCTTGATATTGTCAGGCGTATCGAAATCCGGCTCCCCGGCGCCAAGGCCGATGACATCACGACCTTTCGCTTTCAACTCGCGGGCTTTCTGCGAAACGGCAATGGTGGCGGAAGGCTTTACACGGGAAAGGGCATCGGCAAGGAAGGCCATGATCTTGAGGTCCTGATCGTTTCGATACGGCGTGAAGCGCTGAAGAGCTCGGGCTCCATAGCGGTTAGGTCTATGTCGAAAGACGCCCGGCCTTGCAAGCGTTCGAGGGGGAAAAACGGCCGCAAAAGCGCGCAGAATGCGTCACCATGACAAAGTTTCATCGATGCCATCACTGCGGCCCGATCGCGGCAGCCGGTTTACAGGGTCTTTGGAGCCTCATGAACGGGTCGCCGGCACCGCTCGCACGCCGAACGCTTCGCCGCGACCGGACCACCGCCCAAGCGCATTGAGCCCGAGAAAAACAGCGCTCCTCGCTTATTTTCCGGAAAGCCTCAATTTTGCCACAACAACTGCCTTTGCACGCCGCAATTCCGTCCCGCAAGAGCCGATTTCGGAGCTTCTTCTCAAGAGTGCGAATGCATTGGCATCTTGGGGGTATGCTATGTTTCTCGACGATGAAATCGCCGCGGCGCGCGCACGGCGCAGGCAGGCGCGCTGGGGCTTCTATCTCGCGCTCGCCGCACTTGCCGCCTGCATCGTGATGGTCCTGGGTCTCACGGCGGATGCGACCGTACAAGCAGCCGAGAGCCAGCCGCAGCCGATAGTAGCTCATGTTTCGGAACTTGGCTTGCCGCAGCCGGTGGTGCACGCCGACCGGCAGATCCTGATCGGCCTCACGCTCATCGCAACGGCGCTTCCGGCCGCCACCGCCTTCGCCCTCTGGCGGAGCCGCGTCGCCTTGCCCGTCCGTCCGGAGGCTCGGCGCCATGTCCGGTGACGACGATCTGCGCGAGCCGAAAACGGACTTTCTCGGCCGATTGTCGGCGATCGAAACGATCGTCGCCGCGATCATCGCGCTTGTTGTTCTGGCCGGTCTTATGCTGGTCGGCAAAGGCTTCTACATGAAGGCCAAGTCCGAGGCATCGCACGTTCCGAACAGAAGTTTCGCTATGCAATCCGACCGCCGCGCATCGGAATTCCAGACCGCCGCGAACGTTCCTGTGATACGCGCCAGAAGCGCCGCGATCGCCGCTGCCGCGAGCGACTGACGAGGCGCTGGCCGTTCGCCTTAGCCGTTCGCACTGTCCGGATAAAGGTCTTTTGATCCGATTTGACTTGAAGGCCGCGGCACCGCGCTCCAGTTTAACCCCGATCATCGCGTGTCGGCGCGGGGACATGGGATGCGCCGCCCGCATCCTTCCCGGGCCCGCGCAACAGGACCGGAGAGCTGCGATGCGACGCCCGTGGCGGAGAAAAATCAATCCGAGCAACATCCGATCGGCACATGCCGGAGCGGCGATTTCAGTAGCCGCTTGGCTCCTCTTGCATGCCGCATCGCCTGCCGCCGCTCAGGAAGCGCGGGAGTTTTCGACGCAGGCGGGCGCCGTTCGCGTGGAGACGCTGGCGAGCGGGCTGGAACATCCCTGGGCAGTCGAGGTCATGCCGGACGGCGCCCTGATAGTCACCGAGCGGCCGGGTCGTCTGCGTGTCCTGCGGGACGGTAAGCTTTCGAGAGCGATCGACGGTGTGCCGAAGGCAGCCGCAACCGGCCAGGGCGGCCTTCTGGATGTTGCCCTTGATCCGCAATTCGCAACGAACCGCATACTTTATCTCACCCTCTCCGCTCGCGGCGACGGCGGCTACGGCACCGTCCTCGTGCGGGCAGCCCTTTCCGAAGACGAGCAAAGCCTTCAGGAGGTGAAGGAAATATTCCGGATGAACCGGTTCACCCGGACAGGTGTGCACTTCGGCTCGCGCATTGCCATCGACAAAGACGGCAGCCTGTTCTTCGGCATCGGCGACCGCGGCGAAAGCGAACGTGCGCAGGACCCCCGCGACCACGCCGGCTCGATCCTGCACATCAACCCCGATGGCGGCATTCCCGCCTCCAATCCCTATCGCGGCGGCACCGGAGGTCGGGCGGAGATCTGGTCCATAGGCCACCGGAATCCGCAGGGCATTGCCTTCGACCCCAAGGATGGCAAGCTTCTGACGGTCGAACATGGTTCGCGGGGCGGCGATGAAATCAATAATCCGCTACCCGGCAAGAACTACGGCTGGCCAGTGATCACCTACGGCAAGGACTACTCCGGCGCGGAGATCGGCGAAGGCACCGCCAAGGAGGGCATGGAGCAGCCGCTCTATTATTGGGATCCGTCGATCGCGCCGGGGGCGATCGCGGTCTACCGCGGCAGCATGTTTCCGGAATGGGACGGCGACCTTATGGTCGCGGCTCTGAAATACCAGTTGCTCGCCCGCCTCGAGCGCGACGAAAACGGCACCATTACCGGCGAGGAGCGCCTTTTCGACGGTGAGTATGGCCGCATCCGCGACGTGATCGTCGCCCCCGACGGCGCGCTTCTGATGGTGACCGACGAGGCGAACGGTGCCGTGCTCAGGGTCTCCAAGGCCCCGACGCAATGAGGCCCACCTCAAGCGAGGCCCTCACCTCCTTGCGGAACATGAATTTCAGCCCGGACCAGACCGCGTCCACAGCGCAGACCTTTACGTCGACGAGACCGAGCGGCAGAAATATCTCCCGCAGGATGTCCTCGTTCAGCGTGGTGGCAACCCCCGAGGCACGCTTTGGCCACGAGATCCAGAGCATTCCGTCCGGCCTCAGCCGGGTAGCCAAGGCCGGCGCCGCTGATTCGAGCCTTACCCTCTCCGTCTCGAAGCTGTGAATGTAATCATACTGCCGCGGGGCCGCCCCTTCGAGCGATGTCGCCATACGCGCGAAGCCGGGAAAGGCCGCAATCTCAGGAAGAACGCCCGGAACGTCGAGAAGCAGCGCGACCTGGCCATCGCGCAAACCGAGTTTCTTCGCAAGCGGTGTGCCCGAATAGCCTGCGGAGCTCATCCATCTGCCTTTCGCCACCAACCCGCGACCGTCTATCGTCATCCGTCGCAACGGTTGCTGTAGGTGGCGAGGATGAGGCTTGCCCTCAAAAAACGCAACTGATAGAGCGGCTAAAGCGAGACGCGCAAAGGGTCGCTGTAGCACTTTTTGAATTGCTGCATGTCGCCGAGCGAGCCCGCTTTGGATCGCTTCCACCCCAAACCTTGTCGACCCGGGAGCCCGTCGTGACTCGCATCCAGGCCAATCTGTTTCTGCTGTTCGCCGGTGCGATCTGGGGTGCAGGCTTTGTCGCGCAATCGACGGCGATGGAGGCGATCGGTCCCCTCTGGTTCATCGGTCTGCGTTTCGTGATCGCTACTCTCGTGGCCCTGCCGCTGGCGCTTGTCGAAGCAAGGCAAGCGACGGCGCCATTGCCGCGAAACGCCGTTCGCAACTTCATCTTCATCGGGCTGGCGCTTTTCGGCGGCGCTGTGACGCAACAGTTCGGCCTGCTCAGCACCACCGTCACCAATTCCGGCTTCCTGACAGGGCTCTACGTCGTCTTCGTGCCGGTGCTGACGGTCGTGTTCCTGCGCCGCCAGCCGCATTGGGTTATCTGGCCGGCGGCATTGCTCGCAAGCTTCGGCATCTTTCTCTTGAGCGGAGGCGCGCTGTCGTCCCTGACCGGCGGAGATCTGCTGACGATCGTCTGCGCCCTCTTCTGGGCAATCCAGGTGATGCTGGTTGGTGTCTTCGCCCCGGCGACGGGACGGCCGATGCTTCTGTCGATGACGCAATTCGCCGTCTGTGCCGTTGCGGGCTCCGCGCTCGCCGTGATCTTCGAGCCGTTGAGCCTCGATGTCGTCCGGCAGGCACTGCCGCAGATCCTCTATGCCGGCATTTTTTCGAGCGGCATCGCCTTCATCTGCCAGGTGGTCGGCCAGCGCTACACTACCGCGCCCCAGGCCGCCATATTCCTGTCGAGCGAGGCTCTCTTTGCCGCGCTCTTCGGCGTGCTGCTACTCGACGAGATCATCACGCCGATCGGCTATCTCGGTTGCGCCGTCATCTTCGCGGCGATGCTCGCCGTCGAACTCGTACCGGAACTCACGAAGAAACGTGAGGAGGAGGCAGAGGCGGCAGCCTAACCGTCCCGCTTTTGCGCACTGATCAAGACTAGACTTATAATACTACTAATACTGTGTGGAAATCGCTGCCCTTTGCTTCAGAGTGGAGGAGCGGAGAGTTCGCTCGGCGCTCAGTGCTGCAGCTTTTCGATAGGATTCATAGCTCAAACCTGCAATGGTTCGAAGCGCAGAGAAGGACTAGACATATCAGGCAGTTGCGGGTGGGAAATCTCACTGCCCAAAGTCGCGGCATGTTCGAGAGCGACAAAATTTGACGCAAACCGTCTAGTCTACACTCGCTTCACCTCAAAGAGCTTTGGATTCAACAGCTTGCGATGCATTCTCGGATATGGCGAGCCCACCCGGCAATTGGCACGTTTTTGAGCAATGGCAAGTCGCAACCTGGCGTCAGAAAAGTTTTGCTTGCCAATTCAAAATAAACCCATCACTCTTACTCTGTTCGGGCAATTTGCGAACGCGGGAAGATCTTGAAAATAAGCGGGCCGGAGACGCAAGCCACTCCGGGCGGCGAGGGTGGGGAGGCTTATTTTGCAAACCTTTCCATGCTGGTCGCGATAACCAGGACCCTTTCCTCAATTGTCGAGAACTGCCTGCCCCCACGCCCATATTGGGCAAAACTGTAATGCTGCCCGTGAAACGGGTGGAGAGAAAAGGACCTGACGCATGGCCGAAACTGGCACTGTAAAATTCTTTAACACCGACAAGGGCTTTGGCTTCATCAAACCTGAAAGCGGTGGCGCGGACATCTTCGTACATATTTCTGCCGTGCAGGCCTCCGGCCTGAGCGGTCTCACGGAAAACCAGAAGGTCACCTTCGACACCGAGCCGGATCGTCGCGGCAAGGGACCGAAGGCAGTCAACCTGCAGATCGTCGGCTAACGCTGCTCTCTGTCGATACATCGCGTTTGAAGCCCGGCAAGTTTGCCGGGTTTTTTCGTTCAGGCTCCATTCAGTTTGGGCTGTATAGAGTTTGTTAATCATGAAAACCGGAGCCGATCCGGCCCATGCATAGGACAAAAAGCCCATGAAAAAGTTCATCAAAGCAGCCGTTCTCTCAGTCGCCGCCGCGGCAATGGTTCTCCCGACCTTCGGCACTGCCCAAGCCGGGGACGACGACGATCTGTTGGCAGCAGGCGCAGTGGGCTTAGTCACCGGCGCGCTCATCGGCACCGCGATCGGCTCGCAGCCGCGCTACTATGGCGAACCCGAACGGGTCTACATCGATCCGGAACCCGAATATTACGAGCCGCGCCCGGTATATCGCCCCCGCCCGGTCTACCGCCCCGTCTATCGCCCGGTCGTTGAGAGCTATGGCCTCGAACCCTGGACGCCGGAATGGTATCGCTATTGCTCGCAGCGCTACCGCTCCTTCGATCCGGACAGCGGCACCTTCGTCGGCTATGATGGCCGCAGCCATTTCTGCACCGCAGGCTGATCGAAGCCAGCGCAATCAGAAGGGCGCATGACGCGAACGCGTCGTGCGCCCTTCTTCTTTCGCTGCCTTCTTTACTGCATGTTTCCTTAAATCGTAGCTCATTTAAGGACAAAAACATGCAGCAATTCAAAGCGCTACAGCGCCCTTTGTGCGTCTGAAAAGACGCACGGCGCTGTAACTGCACCTCAGCCTGCTTCAGAGGCCCCGTAGGAAGGGGTTCGTGCGGCGCTCCTCACCGATCCGGCCACCCGGGCCGTGACCGCAGATGAAGCCGACGTCGTCCCCGAGTGGCAGGATCTTGTCGCGAATTGAAGTGAGAAGCTGCTGGTGATCCCCGCCCGGCAGGTCGGTGCGCCCGATCGAGCCATGAAAGAGCACATCGCCCACATGGGCGAATTTCTGTGCCCGGTTGAAATAGACGACATGGCCGGGCGCGTGACCAGGGCAATGCAACACCTCGAAGACGTGACTGCCGAAGGAAACCGTGTCGCCATCCTCCAACCATCGGTCCGGCACGACGTTGCGGACCTGCATGGCGAGACCGAAGCGCTCTGCCTGGGCCTCCAGCCGCTCGAGCAGCGGCAGGTCGTCCTTGTGCGGCCCTATGATCTCGAGGCCCAGTGCCTCTTTCAGGTCCCTGGCGCCGCCAGCATGATCGATATGGCCGTGCGTGAGCCAGATCGCCTTCAGCGTGATGCCGTTTTCGCGAATCGTCTGCAGAATGACATCGGCATCGCCGCCAGGATCGACGATGACTCCCTCCTTGGTTTCGCTGTCGAACAGGACGGTGCAGTTCTGTTGGAAATGCGTCACCGGGATAATGCCCGCCTGTAACATGTCGCCTGTGCCTCGCTCTAGGATTGTTGGAGGGCCCGCGGGCCGCCCTTTTCACGTCACCTATAGCGATAAATGAGCGCAGGAACAGGGCAAATCAGCGGAGCGCAGCGATCTCGGGCGCGGCCACCGGCGCGGGAAATTGCACCGTAGTCAGCAAAAAGGCCGACACGGCGAGCTTGGCCGCTACGACGATAAACACCAGCGGCCGCAGCCGCTGCGCCGTGAGCTTGGTTTCGTCGGAAATACCATCCTGCATCTTTCAGACTCCCGTTCATTACGTGCGACTGCGGACGATCCACCATGTTGACGCCGGCTCGAGCAACACTCGGCGGCGTCAATATGTTTCATGCTCACATTTCGTGATGTCACCGGCGGAACATCCCAGTCCGGCGGTGCGTTTGGCCTGCACCAAAAAAGAGGAGCAAGACGATGAAGACCCTCTCCCCCCATCTGCTTCGAGCGGTCGCGGCAGCGGGTTTGATCCTCGCTGCAGGCGTGTCCACCGCCGGCGCAGCGATGAGCGCAATGGCAGTGACCGATCTCAACGTGCGCGCCGGCCCTGGGCCGCAATATCCGATCGTCGGACTGGCGGCGCGCGGCAGCACGGCCGTACTGGAAGGCTGCATCCAGGGCAGCAACTGGTGCCGCGTTAACGTCGGCGGCGTGGCCGGCTGGGCCTATGCAAAATATCTCGCGACCGGCTCCGGCGGTTCGACAGTGGTGATTTCCGAGCGCCGCGCAGAACTCGGCGTTCCGGTCGTGACCTATGAGACCACCGGGAGCACGGTAGCCACTCCGGCCGAGCCGCTTGAATTGATCGGGCCCGTCGAAGAGGTGACGGCGATCACTCCGCCGCCCGCGGTCCGCACCTATATCACCGAAAATCCGGTGGATACGGTTTACCTCGACGGCGAGGTGGTTCTTGGTGCCACACTGCCGCAGACCGTCGCCGTCCGGCCGATTCCGGAATACGACTACCAATATGTCAACGTCAACGGCCAGCCCGTGCTCGTAGAGCCCGCGACACGGCGCGTCGTCTACATCTATCGCTGACGCCGGACTCTTCCGACGTCACCGCAGCGCGTCGCTCCAGATGCGCTGCGAGAGGGTCGGCTGCAGCCAGCAACGTCAGCACGTAATATCCTCAGCATCGCGGCGTTCGCGTCGCTGAAATAGATTTCCTCGTCTGATCAATGAAGCAGAGTGCTGCCGTGGCGTCACCTCCTCCGTCAGTGCATCATGTTCTGTTGATAAATCTTGCGGTTCTCGGCAAACACCTTGGGGCAAATTCCATACTTTGAATTCAGCGACTCGATTATGAATTTTGTGAACAGCCGCCTTTATCCTCAATGATGAGTGTCATCACGCTACAGCGCCGTGCGCCTTTTCAGACGCACAA
>NZ_LUAV01000012.1:267133-371075 GCF_002078505.1 Ensifer aridi
TTGCTGCATGTTTTTGTCCTTGAATCGGGTACGATTTAAGGAGACATGCAATAGCGCCTGCGAGCCGACCGTGAAGAGGTATGTCAACAAAGCTGACATACTTTATGATATGTTGCGCAAATCGCAATTCGATCGAAAGGAAATAACCGCGTGGCGGGCCAATCCAACAAGAGCCAAGAGGTTAGCGAAGGCGCCGGAGAGGACGAAGACACGATCGACTTCGAGATCATCGAATTGCTCTTCTTCGCCTATCGCGACTTCACCAGCGATCCGGACGCCATTCTCGAAAAGAGCGGATTCGGCCGCGCGCACCATCGTGTCGTGCATTTCGTCGACCGCGAACCCGGCATGACCGTCGCCGACCTGCTCGACACGCTGAAAATCACCAAGCAGAGCCTCGCCCGTGTCCTCAAGCAACTGATCGATTCCGGCTACATCCGCCAGGTTACCGGGCCGGAAGACAGGCGGCAGCGCATGCTTTACACAACGAAGGAGGGCAAGGCGTTGGCGCGGGCGCTTGCCGAGCCACAGTCCCGCCGCATAGCCGATGCATTGGCAAAGGCTGGTCCGGGCGCGCGTGACACGGTGAAGCGGTTTCTTGCCAATATGAGGAACAGCACCGCGGAATGACGGCAGGAATGAATCACGCTTATGATGGGGACCGTGTCGATCCGGATTTATCGTGATCGCGTGGGGGACGGATTCGGGCTTTGCCCGCTATGAGGATTGTCGAGCGATGATAGCAAAAGCGAGAGTCTCCGATGATGCTGCGCATCTTCTGATCGTCGACGACGACCGGCGAATTCGCGACCTGCTCAACCGCTATCTGGTCGAACAGGGCTTTCGCGTGACGACTGCGGCGGATGCAGACGAGGCGCGGCGAAAGCTCACAGGACTCGATTTCGACCTGCTGATTGTCGACGTCATGATGCCGGGGGAAAGCGGCATCGCCTTGACGCAAAGCCTCCGGCAGATCAAGACGGTTCCGATCATCATGCTGACGGCCCTGGCCGAGACGAATTCGCGCATCGAGGGCCTAGAAGCGGGGGCAGACGACTACCTGCCGAAGCCTTTTGAACCGCGCGAGCTCGTGCTCAGGATCAACAACATCCTGCGCCGCAACCAGCCGACGCAGGCGCCGAAGGTCGACCAGGTCATCTTCGGTCCCTACACCTTCTCCGTCGTCCGCAAGGAGCTCCGCCGGGGAGCCGACCATATCCGGCTGACCGACCGCGAACAGGAGATCATGACGCTGTTTTCGCAGCGCGCCGGCGAGACCATTCCACGCCACGAGCTGATCGGCGACGATGCCGAGGTGGGCGAGCGGACGATCGACGTGCAGATCAACCGGCTGAGACGCAAGATCGAGGACGATCCCTCCAATCCGGTCTGGCTCCAGACGGTTCGCGGCATCGGGTACCGGCTGAGCGTCGACTGAGCAAGGAGTGCAGCGATCGCCGGCATCGATTAGAGCTTGACGGGAGACGGCCGGAAAACCGCTTCACAGCTTCCGTCATGGCGCTCTAAAGCGCGCCGCGTTCAATCGAATTCGTGCGTCGCGCTCTAGGTCTTTGTTTTTGTGCATGTCGTCATCCCAAAACCGCTGCACACTTTTGGGCGACATGCACTAACATACGGAACTCTTTCGACAGACGACGCAGGACCAATGGCAAGCTTTGACAGCCTCAGGCGCGAAGGAACGAGTGCCGCGGACGGTGCCTGGAGAAGGGTGATCCGCTGGCTGCGACGCCGCCTGCCTATGGGGCTTTACGCGCGCTCGCTGCTGATCGTCGTCATCCCGATGGTTCTGCTGCAGTCGGTCGTCGCCTTCGTCTTCATGGAGCGGCACTGGCAGCTCGTGACGCAACGCCTCTCGTCCGCGGTGACCAACGACATCGCTGCGATCGTCGACCTGATCACCACCTTCCCGCGGGAAGGCGACATCGACCAGATCGTCCGCATCGCCCGCGAGCAGCTGGACCTCAATATCAGCGTCGAGCCCGGCGGCGAACTGCCGCCGCCGCGTCCGAAACCGTTCTTCGAAATTCTCGACCAGATCCTCAGCGAGGAGATTTCGAACCAGATCCGTCGTCCGTTCTGGATCGACACCGTCGGCCAGTCGAAGATCGTCGAGATCCGCATCAAGCTCGAGGACGGCCGCATACTCAGGGTCTATGCCCGACGCAATCAGGCCTATGCCTCGAACACCCACATTTTCCTCGTCTGGATGGTCGGCGCCTCGCTGGTTCTGCTGACTATCGCGATCCTCTTCCTGCGCGGACAGATCAGGCCGATCCTGGCGCTGGCGAGTGCGGCCGAGAGCTTCGGCAAGGGCCAGAAGATCGATGATTTCGCACCGCGGGGCGCGGACGAGATCCGTCGCGCCGGTCTCGCCTTTATCCTGATGCGCGAGCGCATCGAGCGCCAGATCGAGCAGCGTACCGCGATGCTGACAGGCGTCAGCCATGATCTGAGAACGATCCTCACCCGCTTCAAGCTGCAGCTTGCGCTCTCCGGCAACAATCCGGACCTCGAAAACCTCAATCAGGATGTCGAGGATATGCAGAACATGCTGGAAGGCTATCTCGCCTTCGCTCGCGGCGAGGCGGAAGAGGATGTCGGCCGGCTGAAGCTCAGCGACCTGATGGCACGGCTTGCGGCAGAGGCCGAGCTCTACGGCAAGACCCTGACCACCTCTATCGAGGGCGAGGACGAGATTCACGTGCGGCCGAACGCCTTCACCCGGCTGATCTCCAACCTGGCATCAAATGCCTATCGCTATGCGAATACCGTACGGATCGAAGCCCGGCATAGCGCGAAATGGCTGATCATCACGGTCGATGACGACGGGCCGGGCATTCCGGAGCGGTCGCGCGAGGACGTATTCAAGCCGTTCTTCCGCCTCGATGAAGCGCGCAATCTCGACAGCTCCGGCACCGGCCTCGGTCTCGCGGTCGCCCGCGATATCGCCCGCAGCCACGGCGGCAATGTCACGCTCGGAGACAGCCCGCTCGGCGGCCTGCGCGCGACGGTGCGCGTTCCGACGTGATGAGCAAGCTGGGCCGAAGCGCGTCAGATCGATTCATGCGGCGCTTTCCCAAAGCCACTGCGCACTCTGGCCGATATGCGTCAACGCGAATAGGTCGAGATGAAGCCGCGCTGTTTATTGAAACGGTGCCAGGCATCGATCCTGCGCGGATGGCGGGCGCGCATCGCATCGAGCGGCACAAGCAGCCGGCCCTGCCGGCCAAGCGCCTCGTCGAGGATCTCGACGATGCGACGGTTCGGCCAAGGCTTGCGAGTGATGGTGAGAAGCGCCGCGAAAGCTTCCTCCTCACTGCCGGCGCCCAACTGATGCGCGATCAGGCAATATGCAAAGGCAGTCGACCGGCTGACGCCCGCGTGGCAGTGCACGAGGATTCGGCTCGAGCGATCGTCGGCGACGGGCCTCAGCGCCTCGAAAGTCTCCAAGACGAGGTCGGGGAAATGCGGCGTCGCGACGGCATTTTCCTGATCGCGTATGCGCACGACGCGGTGGTTCGCATCGATGATGACGGGCACGTCGTCATCCGACAGTTCCGGGTCGAGAAGGGAAAGGACGTGGCTCGCCCGCCACTCGCGCGCGGCCTCGGCGGCTCGGTAGCGGCACGAGACCTTGACACGTTCGGAAATCGGATCACCGCTTGAGGTCATGGCGTTTCACATCAGCTTCCTGCCGTTCGGAACCGGCTTTTCGGCGGCAGCCAGCACGATCGCGCCGGCCTCGTCTTCAAAGCCGAGCGTCAGCACCTCGGAGCGGACTGGGCCGATCTGGCGCGGCGGGAAATTGACGACGCCCAGCACCTGTCTGCCGACGAGATCCTCCGGCTTGTAATGCACAGTGATCTGGGCGGATGACTTTTTTATGCCGATCTCCGGGCCGAAATCGATCTTCAGCTTGTAGGCAGGCTTGCGCGCTTCCGGAAAGACCTCGGCCTCGATGATCGTGCCGACGCGAATATCGACGCGTGCGAAATCAGCGAAATCAATGACTTCCGACATGGCTATTCCTCGCTGAGAACCTCTGAGCGCGTCTGACTTAACGCATCGCGCCGGATTCCGGAAGACTGCCGGCTGTGACCTCCTCCTCCATGCCGGCACTGTTCCACCACGGACGCGCAAACTGTTCGACGAGGAAATCGACGAAGACGCGCACGCGCGGCGAAAGAAACCGCCGGTGCGGATAGACCACGCTGATCGGCTCGGCTTCGGCACGGTTGCACTCGGTGAGCACTGGCTTCAAGCGTCCGGCTCTGATGTCCGGCCCGACGAGCATGTCCGAAAGCCGCACGATCCCCATCCCGGCGAGCGCAAGCCGGCGCAGGGCTTCGGTGCTACTGGCCTCGATGGAGCTACGGATGCGCATCGCCCGATGACCACTGGCTTCGTCGAACTCCCACACGTTGAGGCCGCCGCGAGAGGTAATGCCGAGGCAAACATGCTTCAGGAGGTCGTCGGGCTTCTCAGGGGTGCCATGACGCTCAAGATAGTCCGGGGCTGCGCAAATGATCCGCCGATTAGGGGCAAGGCGGCGCGTGACGAGCGTGGAATCTCCTTGCGCGGCCACACGCACCGCCACGTCCGCATCGCCATTCACAAGATCGACGATCGCATCGGTGAAATCCAGTTCGAGCTCGATTGCTGGATAGCGCCCGATGAACACCGGCAGCATCGGCACGATCAGCCGATGGCCGAAAGCACTTGGAAGGCTGACACGCAATCGGCCGCGCGGCTCGGCGCCCGGCTGAATCGCCAGTTCGGCCTCCTCCATATCGCCGAGAATACGCCGGACCGACTCGGCATAAGAATTGCCTTCGGTTGTGAGGCTGATGCTGCGGGTCGAGCGTTGCAACAGCCGTACGCCGAGCCGGGCCTCGAGCCGGCCGATGATTTTGCTGACGGCCGACGGCGTCATTCTCAATCGTCGGGCAGCCGCCGAGAAGTCCCCCTCTTCGACGACAGCAAGAAACACCGTCATCGCCTCCTGTCGATCCATGCCATCTATTCCGTTTCGTCACAGATAAAAGGAAAGCAATACGGATTATCGCGATGAAAGATAAGCTCTACCGTCCGCTGGAATCGTCAGCCAAGGTGAGAGCAATGACCGAACAAGGCCCTGAAATTCCGGACAGCCAACAGCTTCATGCGCTGGCACGGCGCCAGCGCAACGCTGCCATCGGCCACTTCTGTCGTCTGGCGATGCGCAAGGCGCTCCAGCTCTTGTTCAGACGCGAACCGTCCCACCGGCGCGATCCGCCGGGCCAAAGACGGACCGCGGCGGCTGACCAGCGAGCAAGACCAGTTCATCGGCCACCTGCGGAATCCTATTCGGAGCCGGCCAATTCCTCGGCGCGCTTGCGCGCAGCCGCAATGGCCTTGTCGAAGAGTGGCTGCATGCCGTCGTCCGCCATCAATATCGCCAGCGCGGCAGCCGTGGTTCCGCCCGGTGAGGTGACGTTCTGGCGTAGGCGCGCGGCATCGTCGGGGGACTGATGGAGGAGTTCACCAGCCCCCGCGACGGTTTCCCGAGCAAGTCGCATGGCAAGGTCCGCCTCGAGGCCGAGCTTGCGCCCTGCCTCGGCCATGCACTCGACGAGATAAAAGACATAAGCCGGGCCGCTGCCGGAAACGGCGGTCACCGCATCGATATCCGCTTCGGTTTGAACCCACTCGACAGGGCCGCTGACCTTCAGGAGGTCATGCACGAGCCCGCGCTGCGCCTCAGTCACCCGAGCGTTGGCAAAGGCGCCCGTAACACCACGGCCGATCATTGCCGGGGTATTTGGCATGGCGCGCACGATTGACGCCGCGCCAAGATGGCGCTCGATGAAGCCGAGCGTCTTGCCTGCGGCAACGGAGACGATCACGGTCCCGGGACCGACGAGGCCCTTGAGCGGCGGCAGCGCCGCCTCCATGATCTGGGGCTTCACGGCAAGAAAGATGACCCCCGCCTCGATTCCTTCGGGAGCGGATGCCGCGTGGCGCACGCCCTTATCGGCAATCAGCTTCGCCATCACCGGCGATGGAGCCGGGTCGACGACGAGGACATCGCTACTCGGGACGCCGCTCTTCAGCCAGCCGCCGAGCATCGCTCCGCCCATATTGCCAGCGCCGACGAGAACGATCGGACCCGATAGGGACACGCTCATCTCATGCTTCCCCCATAGTCTCGAACAGCACCGCGTCCACGGCGCGCTGCGCATCCATGCCGGACCAGACGACGAACTGAAATGCCTGGAAATAGGATTCACAGGCATCGAGCGCATTCGACAACAAGACCTCGACCTGCTGGTTCGTGGGCTCGGCGCCGCCGGCAAGCAGCAGAGATTGACGGAAAATGATGACCTCTTCTTGGCGCCAGAGGTCGAAATGTCCCATCAGCACCTGGCCGTTGATGTGTGACAGGAGGCGGATCACCTCGTTGACGCGGCTGTCGGGCACTTTGATATCGAAGGCGCAAGCGAGATGCAGCGCCTCGAACTCCTCCATCCAGGAGAAGGAAACATGATAGTCCGCCCACTTGCCCTCGACGGTCATGGCAATCTCGTCTTCGCCGGATCGTTCGAAAGACCAATCGTTGTTGGCGGCGACGAACTCGATCATATCGACCGGGTTGGACTGGCGCTCGACTTCCATTTCCAAGAGGCTCATGCATCACCCTAAAGGCGCGGCATAGGCGCGCATAGTCACGCTCACAGGACGCAACGCTGCAAACCCAATACCGGATACGGACACTATGATTTCTGGACCCGCCACTATCCTGACTTACTTACCCTGCCCGGAGCTTGCGTGATCCGTTTCGAATCATCATTTAAAATCAGTCTATAACGGCAGAGTCAGCGTGCCAGCCCCTGCGCCAAAAAATTGCGAGCGAAGAAGGCAGGACGCCCTGCGATTTTGATTCAGGACGGGTGCTTAAACGACTCTGCCGTAAGGATTTTTTGGCAGTGTCCACAGGTGGAAAACTTTTGAAGTTTACTAGGCGTCAAAGCAAAAGAGGAAAGCGCGGCGGGATCTCGGCCGAAGGAGTCGCTTAGCCGCCGAGATCGCTATATCCGCATGCGCCGGAACCGCGCGTAGCGCGGCCCGGATTCAGATTGTCGCCGCCGCAGGGGACGACCTCTACACTGCTACTTGCCGGTGGTGCCGGCTATCGGCCCTGCCGTAGCAAGGCGCGCCTCCAGTGCCTCGATACGGGCAAGCAGAGCATCGTTTTCGTCCCGCGCCTTCGCGGCCATCTCCTTGACGGCCTCGAACTCCTCGCGCTTGACAACATCGAGAGAGTTCAGCCAGTTTTCGGCCTGGGCGCGAAATGCCGCCTCGACCTCGCGCCGCACGCCCTGGGCCGCGCCCGCGGCATCCGTCATCAGTCTTGCGAGATCGTCGAGAATGCGGTTGGCCCCTGTGCTCATCGTTCCGGTCTCCATTTCAGTCCCGCCACCCGCGGCGGGCCTCATGTTTTCAGGTAGGATTCTCGAACAAAGGATGCAAGGGAAATAAGAGCGCCATGCCATTGCGGGTTCGTCGAATCGCTCCTGATTCAAGGGACAAAAACGTTCAGCAATCAAAAGTGCTGCAGCGAACCCCTATGCGTCCGAAAAGACGCATAAGCTTGTAAGAGCCGGGGGCGGCTTGACCCGGTCGGATTCGATCGCCATGTTCCGCCGAAACAATCGGCCCGGCACGAGACAAGACCTTGGAAACGATCGCGACCCGCCTTTCCATTCTCCCCTTCCCCGACATCGACCCGGTGATCTTCACGATCGGGCCGCTTGCCGTCCATTGGTACGGCCTAGCCTATGTCGCGGGCATCCTCCTAGGCTGGTTCTATGCACGGCGCATCGTTCAGAACGCTTCGCTCTGGCACAAGGGCACGCCCGCCTTCACTCCGGAGCAGCTCGATGATTTCCTGCTCTGGGCAGCCGGCGGCATCGTGCTTGGCGGGCGCATCGGCTATATCCTCTTTTATGATCTTGGCTCGGTTATCGAGAATCCGATCCGCGCGGTCGAGATCTGGAATGGCGGCATGTCCTTCCATGGCGGCTTGCTCGGCACCACACTGGCGATCATCGTCTTCGCCCGCAAAAACGCGATACCCCTCTGGAGCCTGTTCGATGTCGTGGCCGCCGTCGTGCCTATCGGCCTCTTCTTCGGCCGCATCGCGAATTTCATCAACGGCGAACTCTGGGGGCGCCTGTCGTCGATGCCCTGGGCGATTGTCTTTCCGACCGGAGGGCCCTTTGCCCGCCACCCGAGTCAGCTCTACGAGGCGGCACTCGAGGGTCTGTTGCTCCTCTCCCTGCTCGCCTATTTCGTCTATCGCCGCAAAGCCTTGAAAACGCCTGGCCTTGTCACCGGCATCTTCGTCTGCGGCTATGCCGCAAGCCGCATTTTCGTCGAATTCTTCCGCGAACCGGATGCGCAGATCGGCTATCTTGCCGGCGGCTGGCTGACCATGGGCATGGTGCTTTCGCTGCCGATGGCCTTGGCAGGAATCTGGGCCATTGCGCGGGCGCGCCGGGCGGCAGCCGCCGCGGCATAATTGGACGGATGCATGACGAATCCTCTCGCCGACAAGATCAAAGCGTTGATCAGGACCAACGGTCCGATCAGCGTTACCGATTATTTTTCCCTTTGCCTCGCCGATCCCGAGCACGGCTATTATCGCGTTCGCGAACCCTTCGGGCGGGCGGGAGACTTCACGACCGCGCCGGAGATCAGCCAGCTCTTCGGTGAAATGATCGGCATATTCCTGGTCCACGCTTGGCAGCAACACGGCTCGCCGGCAAACGCCATCCTCGCCGAGATCGGCCCGGGTCGCGGCACGATGATGTCCGACATGCTGCGCGTCGTCCGCCGGCTTGCGCCCGCCCTCTACCAGTCCGCAAGCATCCACCTGGTCGAGACCAGCGACCGGCTGCGCGAGGTGCAGGCCGAAACGCTCGCAGCGCATGAAGGTAAGGTCCGGTGGCATCAGAGCTTCGACACGCTGCCCGCCGGCTTCCTGCTGCTGGCAGCGAACGAGCTCTTCGACGCCATTCCGATCCGGCAATTCGTGCGGACCGCGCAGGGCTTCCGCGAACGCATGGTCGGGCTCGACGCCGACGATCGATTGACCTTTGCCGCCGGCGTCGCGGGCATCGACCCCTCACTGCTGCCGTCGCCACCGCAATCGGCTGCCGAAGGCACGATCTTCGAGATCGCGCCGGCCCGCGACGCGGTGATGGCCGCGATGTGTGAACGCCTTCGCACCGGAGGCGGTACAGCGGTCATCATCGACTACGGCCACCTCTCGACCGGCTATGGCGACACGCTGCAGGCCGTCCGCAACCACCGGTACGATCCGCCGCTTGCCAACCCAGGGCGGGCGGACCTGACCAGCCACGTCGATTTCGAGCAGTTGGTGAGCCGTGCGAAAGCAGAAGGAGTGCATGTCAACGGGCTTGCCCACCAGGGCGACTTCCTTGTCGCGCTCGGCCTTCTGGAACGTGCAGCCGCTCTCGGCCGCGACAAGGACGCCGCAACGCAAGAACGCATTCGCGACGATGTCGAGCGACTTGCGGGCTCCGGCGCCGGCAAGATGGGCGAACTGTTCAAGGTGCTGGCGGTCAGCAGCCCCGAAGTGGCCTTGGCTCCCTTCCGGAAAAAGGCGCCGTAACGCGCGTCGAGCCTCGATTCTCCAAGGGGCCGGCAGGGCCGATCCTGAACCGGTTCCACAGCCTCCTACTTGTTCGGCAATTGACACGCCCGGCATGCCGGGCCAACATCGCCGGTAAATCAGCCGCATGTCGCCGGGCCGAAACGCGCCCTGAAATCCAACGAAGTCAAGACGTTAGCAAAGGTGAGAACGCCGGATGCAGGACGATGCCTCGCTTTCCCCTGTGCAGAGCCCGCTCTTCCGCGCCAAAGCGGGCTCAGGGATCAGGCATGGCTATTTCACGCGTCAGGGCGGCGTTTCGGAGGGCATCTATCGCGGCCTCAACGTCGGTCTTGGTTCCAACGACGATCGGGCGCGAGTCGGCGAGAACCGTGCCCGAGTCGCCCGCTGGTTCAAGGCCGTTCCACAACGCCTTGCCACGGTACACCAGATCCACTCGTCGGATGCGATCATCGTCGACGGCAATTATGACGGAGCGCGGCCGGATGCGGATGCGCTGGCGACGGCAACACCCGGCATAGTGCTCGGCGTTCTTTCCGCCGACTGCGGGCCCGTTCTCTTCGCCGACCCGGAATCGGGCGTGATCGGCGCGGCGCATGCCGGATGGAAGGGAACGCTCGGCGGCATCCTCGAAAGCACGATCGAGGCGATGATTTCGCTCGGCGCGCGCCGCGAACGTATCATCGCCTGCCTCGGTCCCTCGATCAGCCGGCAGCATTACGAGGTCGGCCCCGAATTCGTCGAACGCTTCCTTGCAGCCGAAGCGAGCTATGCATCCTTCTTCAGCCCATCCGGGCGGAACGGCCACGCGATGTTCGACCTTCCCGGCCTTACCATAAGACGGTTGAACGAGGCCGGAGTGACCGCGGAAAACCTCGACATCTGCACCTATGCGGACGAGGACCGGTTCTTCTCTTATCGCCGTACGACGCACAGGCAGGAGCCTGACTACGGGCGGCAGATATCCGCGATTTGCATAGGGGAGGATTGAGATGGCGCTCCACTTCGCCGAAGAGGAATACGCAGCCCGCCTGGCGCGGCTCACCGCCAAGATGCAGGAAGAGAGACTCGACGCGCTGCTTCTCTTCGCGCAGGAGAGCATGTATTGGCTGACCGGCTACGACACCTTCGGCTACTGTTTTTTCCAGACGCTGGTCGTCAAGAAGGACGGCGAGATGGTGCTGCTCACGCGCTCGGCCGACCTGCGCCAGGCGCGGCACACGTCCAACATCGAGCGCATCGAGATCTGGGTGGACCGCGTCAATGCCGATCCTGCCATGGACCTCAAGAACCTCCTGAGCGAGCTCGATCTGCTCGGTTGCCGCATCGGCGTCGAATATGACACGCATGGCATGACGGGTAAGACGGCGCGGCTTCTCGACAATCAGCTCTCCACCTTCGGCGAGCTGGTCGACGCCTCGCTGCTCGTAAGCCGTCTGCGCCTCGTCAAGAGCCCCGCGGAAATAGTCTATGTCGAAAAGGCCGCGAGCCTTGCCGACGCCGCGCTCGACGCCGCGCTGCCGCTGATCCGCCCGGGTGGCAGCGAGGCCGATATTCTCGCCGCCATGCAGGGCGCGATCTTCGCCGGCGGCGGCGATTATCCGGCCAACGAGTTCATCATCGGCTCCGGCGCCGATGCACTCCTTTGCCGCTACAAGGCGGGCCGGCGCACCCTCGATGCGAATGACCAGCTCACGCTCGAATGGGCCGGTGTCAGCGCCCACTACCATGCGGCGATGATGCGCACGATCGTGATCGGCGAGCCGAGCAACCGCCATCGCGAGCTCTACAGCGCCTGCCGGGAGGCGATCCAGGCGATCGAGATGGTGCTCAGACCCGGCAACACCTTCGGCACCGTCTTCGACGTCCATGCGAGGATCATGGACGAGCGCGGCCTTGCCCGCCATCGCTTGAACGCCTGTGGTTACTCGCTCGGCGCGCGCTTCTCGCCCTCCTGGATGGAGCACCAGATGTTTCACGTCGGCAATCCGCAGGAAATCGAGCCGGACATGTCGCTCTTCGTCCATATGATCATTATGGATTCGGATAGCGGAACGGCCATGACACTTGGGCAGACCTATCTGACGACGACCGATACGCCACGGCCCCTGTCGCGTTACGGGCTGGACTTCATTTCTGCGTAAGGAAATCGTCCTATGCTTTCCGCGAGAAAGTGAACAACGCGGGTGCGGCTGGTCCTAACGGCCGCATTTCGCGCTCACATGTTCGAGCGGAAACGGTGGGAACGATGCGAAAGCAGATCATGCCGATCGCAAGCCTTGGTCTTGCCGCAGCCTTGGCCGGCTGCAACACGACGGATGCCCTGATACCGCAGGTCGACGTGGGCGAAGGCACCTTCCGCTCCCCACCGGTGACGCAGTCTGATCTAGACGCCATGTCGGCACAGACCGCCGTGATGCCGGTTGAAAGCATACCGCCGAGCCGCACCGCGGCCTTCTCGGCGCAGCCGAATATTTCAGGCCCGCCGACGCAATACGCCACGGGCGATACCGATTACACCGATCCGGCCGGCACCCTCGAAGGTCAGGCCAGTCGCCTCGCCGAGGGCGAGGCACCGATCCAGGCGAGACAAGTTGAAGCCGCGCGCGTACAGAGCCCGCCGCCGCAGGAAGACCCGGCCCCGGAGGAGGACACGGCCCCGCGGCAGCCCTCGCCTGCAGAGACAACGGCGGCGCCGGCAAAAGAACCGGAGCAAGCCGCAGTCGCGCCTCCAGCCACCGCGAGCGGCTCCGGCGGCATCCGCTTCCTGCCGATCATCGGCGCGCCGGTCGAGGCCGTCACCCCGCTCTCGAAACAGCTCGGCGCCTCCGCGCGCGCCGAGGGCCTCGCAATTAAAAGCTCCGCCGACACGACGAGCGACCATATCCTTAAAGGCTATTTCTCGGCGCTGAACGACGGCGGCAAGACGACCGTCGTCTATGTCTGGGACATTCTCGACGGCAGCGGCAACCGCCTGCACCGCATCCAGGGGCAGGACACTGTTGCGGGAACCGCAGCCGAACCCTGGAGCGCCGTTCCGCCCGAAACGATGCAGACGATCGCCAACAAGACCATCGAGGCTTATCTCGAATGGCGGCGGGCCGGAGCGGGATAAGAAAAAGAACGCGGTGAGGAAAACTACGCACGGTTTTCCGCTCGCGTCCCCGCTCTAACGTACTAGAATCGATCACGTTCTATGATTTCGGGTCGATTCGGCGTCAAAATCATCGTGATCTGAGGCCGGTCGGCGCAAAGTTTTTCGGATAATCGCCGCTGCGTCGCAGCAATCCCCTTGCATTCACCTTCAAGGACGCTAAAAAGCGGCCGATCAGCTCTGACAGCGGCCATCCGCAACGATTGCCCGCGATCGGAATGGCTCACGGATTATGCGCGCAGGATCCCGCCCCACCGGACGTGACCGCGCCAGCTCAAGGCGGACCGTCAATGAAGGTTTTCGCAGGCAATTCGAACCGGCTGCTGGCCGAAGCGATCTGCAACTATCTCAACCTGCCGCTCGGCAAAGCCACAGTCAGGCGCTTCGCCGATCAGGAAATCTTCGTCGAGATCGGCGAGAACGTGCGCGGCGAGGACGTCTTCATCGTTCAGTCCACCTCTTTCCCCACCAACGATCATCTGATGGAACTGCTCATCATGATCGACGCGGTACGCCGCTCCTCCGCCCGCCGCATCACCGCCGTGCTCCCCTATTTCGGCTACGCCCGGCAGGACCGCAAACCCGGCCCCCGCACCCCGATCTCCGCCAAGCTGGTCGCCAATCTCATCACCGAAGCCGGCGCGGACCGCGTTCTGACCCTCGACCTGCACGCCGGCCAGATCCAGGGCTTTTTCGACATCCCGACCGACAATCTCTATGCGGTTCCGATCCTCGCGCGCGATGTCAAGGAGAACTACAACCTCAACAACGTCATGGTCGTCTCGCCGGACGTCGGCGGCGTCGTGCGTGCCCGGGCGCTTGCCAAGCGGCTCGACTGTCTGCTGGCGATCGTCGACAAACGTCGCGATCGCCCCGGTGAATCGGAGGTCATGAACGTCATCGGCGACGTGAAAGGCAAGGACTGCATCCTGATCGACGACATCGTCGATTCCGGCGGTACGCTCTGCAACGCCGCCGAAGCGCTGCTGAAGAACGGCGCCACCAGCGTTACGGCCTATATCACCCATGGTGTTCTCTCCGGCGGCGCGGTCGCCCGCGTCACCTCGTCGATGCTGAAGGAACTGGTCATCACCGACTCCATCCAGCCGACCACCGCCGTTCAATCCGCCCACAATATCCGGGTGATCTCGACTGCCGGGCTGATTGGCGAGGCGATCAGCCGCACCAGCCAGGAAGAATCGGTTTCGAGCCTGTTCGACTGAGGTCGTTCCGCCGAGAATGGGAATGTTGACGCCGGCGCTTGCAGCGCCGGCGGTCTGTTTTCGGCTTATCCGTTCTTCCCGAGGACCTGGGCCACCGGCTGGTCGGCGAGATTGTCGATGAACCAGTTCGGATAGACCGGCGCCGGCACGGTCTCGGCGTCGAGCGCCGAAATTTCACCCTCCGTCAAAGCAAGCTTTGCCGCACCGAGATTGTCTTCAAGCTGGTGTGACTTGGAGGCCCCCAACAATACGCTCGTCACCGCTTTCTTCGCCAGGAGCCAGGCGATCGCCACCTGCGCCACGCTTGCTCCATGGCTGTCGGCGATCGCGCGCATGCGCTCGACGAGGCGGAAGGCCTGTTCCTTGTCGAAGGGCAGAATGTCGAAACCGGAATAGCGGTTGTCCGGGTCATCGAGATTTTCCCGCGTGTACTTGCCGGAAAGGAACCCCGAGGCAAGCGGGCTCCAGACGGTGAGGCCCAGACCGTAGCGCTGCATCATCGGGATGACGTCTCGCTCCACGTCGCGGCCGAGCAGCGAATAATGCATCTGTCCATGGGTGAAGGGGGCTAGCCCGTTGGCCTTTTGGATCTCGACCGCCGCCGCCGCTTTCCAGGCCGACCAATTCGAGAACCCGATGTAGCGCACCTTGCCGGCGCGTACGACCGCATCCAACGCCCTCAACGTCTCCTCGAGCGGCGTCTGCGGGTCTTCCTTATGCGCGATGTAGACGTCGATCCAATCCGTGCCGAGGCGCTTCAGGCTTTGATCGACCGACCAGAGAATGTGGCGGCGGGAAAGCCCGGCCTGGGTCAACGGCGTGCCGCTGCGAAAGCCGACCTTCGTGGCGATCACCACCTCGTCGCGGCGGGTTCTCAGCGCCTCGCCGAGGATTCGTTCGGACTGACCGGACGCGTAGGCATCGGCAGTGTCGAAGAAATTGATGCCCGCATCGAGCGCGCGCCCGACAAGAGCTTCGGCAGCCTCGGCGTCCGTCTTGTAGACGGCGCCGAGACTACGGTCTCCGGCGGTGAACGTCATCGCGCCAAAGGCAAGGCGTGAAACGACGAGGCCAGTATTGCCGAGCGTCGTATACTGCATGTCATCCTCCATTGTTGTCTGATAGCTAGCGCGGGATGAGGAAAAGTGTGCGCGGCTTTCCGCCGCGTTGTCGTCCCTTCGACCGAGACAGCAGGCCGAGCCCCGGCCATCTTTCGAACACTGGCACGGATCGTTTTACCGGGAGTTCAAGTCATCTTTTTGCGTCCAGCATATAGGACGCCGCTTCGGCGGCAGACATTGCATGCTGCGAATACGTGAAGGTGCCACGCTCCTTGACTTCCCGCGCGGCGCTCATGAGCCCTGCAAGGGCCGCTCGCGCAAACGAGCCACCGACACTGATGCGTTTTACGCCGGCGTGCTCCAATTCTTTCACTGAAAAAGTCTGCCCGGCGAGACCCATGACGACGTTGACCGGCCGATTGACGGAAGAGCAAACCGTCTGGATCGCCTCGAGATTCGGCAGGCCCGGGGCGTAAAGAACATCCGCACCGGCCTTCTCGAATGCGACAAGACGCCGGATCGTGTCATCCAGATCGGGCCTGCCGTGCAGGAAGTTTTCCGCTCTCGCGGTCAAAACGAATGGGTGCTTACGGGCCTCCTCCGCGGCGGCAGCAACGCGTTCGACAGCCAAGCCGAAGTCGAAGATGGGATTGGCGGGGTCGCCCGTGGCGTCCTCAATCGAGCCGCCGACAAGCCCAACATCCGCCGCCAGGGAAACTGTAGCGGCGCAACACCCGGGATCCGCACCGAAGCCGTCCTCTAGGTCGGCCGAGACAGGCAGATCGGTCGCTTCGACGATATTGCGCGCATTCTCCAAAAGAGCCTCGCGCGAAAGAGCGGCTGCCGAATCTTTCCTGCCGATGGAAAAGGCAAATCCGGCACTCGTGGTAGCGAGGGCCTCGAAACCAAGCGCGGTGAGAATGCGCGCAGAGCCGGCATCCCAAGGGTTGGGAACGACGAAAGCGCCCGGCCGATCGTGCAAAGCGCGGAATGCCTGATATTTGCTCAGTTGATTCGCCATATCCGCCTCCCATCGTTGAAGACGACAAGCGATAGCATCAAACGAACAAAAAGGGGAACGCGGGTCTTGCCGCCGCTCAATTCCGGGTCGGCAAAGGGCAAGCCTCGCCACCGAAGAGGCGCGAGCGCGTGAAGAAGCGCTTTTCCCGGCCGTTGTCGAGCGAGAACATCCCTCCCCTGCCGGGCACGACATCGATGATGAGCTGCGTGTGTTTCCAGATCTCGTACTGGCTGGCGCTGATATAGACCGGCACTCCGTCGACTTCGCCGAGTTTCACGTCGTTGTCGCCGACGATGTAATCGTCGGCGGGATAGCACATGGGCGAAGAACCGTCGCAGCAGCCTCCGGACTGATGAAAAAGTATATCGGGATGGTCGCGCCGGATTTCGCAGATGAGTTCGATCGCCGCATCCGTCGCGAGCACTCGCGCCTCCTGCTCTTCATGCGTCATCGCAATCTCCTCCTTCGTACATAGCCCAGCGGGCCCCGATGAAACATCGGGGGCCCTGAGAGAATTGCCGACGAGAACGGGATCAGAAGAAGCCGAGCGCCTTCGGGCTGTAGCTTACCAGCATGTTCTTCGTCTGCTGATAATGATCGAGCATCATCTTGTGCGTCTCGCGGCCGATGCCGGACTGCTTATAGCCGCCGAAGGCGGCGTGCGCGGGATAGGCATGGTAGCAGTTCGTCCAGACACGACCGGCCTGGATGGAGCGTCCGAAGTGATAGCAGCGGTTGGCATCGCGGCTCCACACGCCGGCCCCGAGTCCATAGAGCGTGTCGTTGGCGATTTCCAGCGCCTCGGCTTCCGTCTGGAAGGTCGTGACCGACACGACCGGCCCAAAAATCTCCTCCTGGAAAATGCGCATCCGGTTATGCCCGTGGAGCACGGTCGGCTTGACGTAATAGCCGCCGGAAAGATCGCCTTCCAGCACATTGCGCCCACCGCCCGTCAGGACTTCGGCGCCTTCCTCCTTGCCGATCTCGATATAGGCAAGGATCTTCTCGAGCTGCTCGCTCGACGCCTGCGCGCCGATCATCGTGGCCGTGTCGAGCGGGTTGCCCTGACGGATTGCCTCAACCCGCTTCAGCGCCCGCTCCATGAACCGGTCGTAGATGCTTTCCTGGACAAGCGCGCGGCTCGGGCAGGTGCAGACCTCACCCTGGTTCAGCGCGAACATGGCGAAGCCTTCGAGCGCCTTGTCGAAAAAGTCGTCATCCTCGCTGGCGACGTCGGCGAAAAAGATGTTCGGCGATTTGCCGCCGAGTTCGAGCGTGACCGGAATGAGATTCTGGCTGGCATATTGCATGATCAGCCGTCCGGTCGTCGTCTCGCCGGTAAAGGCGATCTTTGCGATGCGCGGGCTGGTGGCGAGCGGCTTGCCCGCTTCGAGGCCGAAGCCGTTCACGATGTTGAGGACGCCCGGCGGCAGCAGGTCGGCGACGAGCTCCGCCCAGACGAGAATGGAGGCGGGCGTCTGCTCGGCCGGTTTCAAGACGACGCAGTTCCCGGCGGCAAGAGCCGGCGCAAGCTTCCAGGCGGCCATCAGGATCGGGAAGTTCCACGGAATGATCTGGCCGACGACGCCGAGCGGCTCGTGGAAATGATAGGCGACGGTGTCGTGATCGATCTCGCCGATCGTACCCTCCTGCGCACGGATGCAGGCGGCGAAGTAACGGAAGTGATCGATCGCCAGCGGAATGTCGGCGGCCATCGTCTCGCGGATCGGTTTGCCGTTGTCCCATGTCTCCGCCCGCGCCAGGAGCTCGAGATTATCCTCCATGCGGGCGGCGATCTTCATAAGGATGTTGGAGCGTTCCGTGGTCGAGGTCCGCCCCCATTTCTCCTTGGCCGCATGCGCCGCATCGAGCGCGATCTCGATATCGGCGGCGTCGGAACGGGCAATCTGGCAGAGCGTGCCGCCGGTGATCGGCGTCATGTTGTCGAAATAGCGGCCGGCAACGGGTTCACGCCATTCACCGCCGATGAAGTTTCCATATTTGTGCTTGAACGGGCTCTCGATGATTTTCTGATGCAGCATGGCTTCCTCCCTTGAAGAAAACAGCACTCCAATTGCTGTGGGAGATAGGGTGAAGCCGAATGCGGATCTCCGATAGACGCCCTCGGCAGCCCGCAGCAGCATCTGTCTCAGAATTGCGACAGGTCGGCTTCACGTGCCATGCTGCGGCGCAGCAACGGTCCAGATTGTGAGTGTTCTTCGGGCCTGTCCGCCCCTCGCCCGCCTAATGGTACTTCTCCTCGCAGAAGAGGCGAAGCGGGAGACACCCCGCTTGCTCTTCCCGCATGCCGGGCCGGAGCTAAGGCATTTCTCGCGCCGCACCGCTCAGTTCAATGAAAGCCGCTTCATCTTGCGGTACAGCGTGGCGCGGCTGATGCCGAGAAGGTCGGCGGCCATCGAGACATTGCCGTTGGTGCGCGACAGCACACGGCGGAGCGCCGCCCTCTCGGCATCCGGCAATTCCGCGCCCTCGCGCGGCGAATCTTCCTGAAGCAGGTCGGAGGCGGGCACGCCGGCGGCAATGCGCTTGTCGTCGAGCCCGAGGCATAGCCGGGCCGCCCGTGTCGCGCCGAGCACCAGGTCATCGCGGTCAACCGCAAGAAGCGCCGGTCCGGCGCGGTCGACCGGGACCAGCACGATGCGGGCACCGGCAAAGGCCCGGCGGAACAGGTTGGCCTCGATGCGGGCCGCCGCGTCGCGCACCGCCTGTGAAAGGATCGACACGATCGCCTCCGAGGCATCGTCACGGCACGTGGAGATATCGATCGCTGCCGCAAGGCGCCCGACTTCGTCGCGGATCGGCGCGGTCGCGCAACTCAAGCCGATATTGCGGCTGAGAAAATGCTGGTCGCGCTGGATCACGACCGCGCGCTCGTCGGCGATAGCGGTACCGATGCCGTTGGTTCCGACACTCGCCTCGCTCCAGATGGTGCCCGACCAGAGCCCGACGCCGCGGAAATCCGCATCGTCACCGCCGGCGCCGCGGCGTTCGAGGGCGACACCCTTCTCATCCGTCAGCAGAAGGCAGCAGCCGGCCTTGCCGACGATGGCGAACAGCCGGTCAAGCTCGCCGGCTGCCTCGGCGATCAACACCCCGGAGCGCTCGCGCGCCCCCAGCAATTCGCTCTCGCTCAGGCGCCAAGGCAATCGCGCTTCCTCAGGAGCGAGACCATGAAGGGTCATGCAGCGGCGCCACGAGGCGGCAACGGGCGAACTGGCAGCCAGCGAAGACTGATGCGCGATCTTATAGACGCGTTCGGTATGATCCCTGGCTGACGGCATTCGCTCCCTCCCTGAAGCGTCCCCTTCCGCGGCACAGGCGTCGACCTTCCGCTCGGCGCACTGCTTCGAACGACACTATACGCATTGCTCGTGCGACAGGTCCACCTAGACAAAGGTCACGCACAGGCCCGACGGTATCGACAGAGCGAGCGGATGTGCTACTCGATCGACACACCTCCCGCGACTCACCCGCGAGATCCGCTCCAAACATCGAAACTGTCCGCTATGCTTCGCGACTTTTCCGCTCAAAGCCTCTTCATGGGCGCCCTGATTGCCTTCGTCGGCTTTGCCAGCTCTTTCGCCGTCGTTCTTCACGGCCTCACCGGCGTCGGCGCGAGCGAGGCGCAGGCGGCGTCGGGCTTGATGGCACTATCGATCTCCATGGGCCTCTGCGCCATCGTCATCAGCGCCGTCACGCGGCTCCCCGTCAGCATTGCCTGGTCGACGCCGGGTGCGGCCTTGCTGGCGAGTTCGGGCAGCGTCGAAGGCGGCTTCAACGCCGCCGTCGGCGCGTTCCTCGTCTGCGGCGTGCTCATCATCGTCGCCGGCCTCTGGAAGCCGCTCGGCAGGACGGTCTCTTCCATTCCCCCGGCCCTTGCCAATGCGATGCTTGCCGGTGTGCTCCTGAGCCTCTGCTTCGCGCCGGTGAAGGCGATCGCTTTCAATCCGCTCTTCGGCCTGCCCATCGTTCTGGCCTGGGCCGTCATCGGCAGCATCAACAGGCTTTATGCAGTGCCGGCGGCGCTGCTTACCTTCGGCCTCGTCATCGCGCTCGGCGTCGAAATGCCGGAGGGCGCCCTTGCGGGCCTCTCCGCCGCGCTTGTTCCCAGGATCGAGTTCGTCCCGCCCGTCTTCGACGCCGCTGCGATGGTGAGCATCGCGCTGCCGCTTTTCATCGTGACCATGGCGTCGCAGAACATTCCCGGAATCGCGGTGCTCAAGGTCAACGACTACCATCCGGATCCGGGACCGCTCTTCGCCACGACCGGTCTCTTCTCGATGCTGAGCGCTCCTTTCGGCGGGCATGCCGTCAATCTTGCGGCGATCACCGCGGCCATGTGCGCCGGCTCCGACTCCCATCCTGACCGCACACGCCGCTATTGGTCTGCGATCAACGCCGGCATTGCCTACATCATCCTCGGCCTGCTTGCCGGCGTCGTGACGACCTTCGTCAGCCTCGCGCCGCCGGTGCTGATCCAGGCGGTTGCCGGTCTTGCGCTGATCGGCGCATTTTCGAGCTCGGCCATGGCCGCCTTCGCGGAGGCCGAGACGCGCGAGGCGGCCGCCATCACCTTCCTCGTCACGGCATCGGGCGTCAGTTTCGCCGGCGTCTCCGGCGCCTTCTGGGGGCTCGTCGCCGGCGGCCTCATGCTTGGGCTTGCCCGCGTCGCCAAACGGAAGGCATGATCGGCCGCGCCTTGCATTTACGCTCGTTCTCGGCTATGGACCCCGCGTCCGCGCAGACACCCTTGGAGGCACCGCGGATGAAGCCGCCTCGCGGCTTCAGGTTTTTCCGCCCTTTGGCGGACGAACTCTCCAAATAACTAGAAAGGTCTACCCATGAGCCAATCTTACGAGCTCAAGGCCGAGACGCGCGAACGGGTTGGTAAGGGGTCCTCCCGCGAACTTCGCCGCAACGGTCTTATCCCGGCTGTCATCTATGGTGACAGGCAGCCCCCGCTTTCCATCGCGCTGTCCACCAAGGAAGTGACGATGAAGATCCACGCCGGCGGTTTCATGACCACCGTTGCGACGATCGACGTCAACGGCGAGAAGATTCGCGTCCTTCCGAAGGACTATCAGCTCGATCCGGTCCGTGACTTCACGATGCATGTCGACTTCCTGCGCGTCTCGAAGGGCAGCCAGGTTTCCGTCCAGGTTCCGGTTCACTTCGAAAACGAAGAGAAGTCCCCGGGCCTCAAGCGGGGCGGCGCGCTGAACATCGTTCGCCATGAAGTCGAGCTTAACGTCTCCGCCGACAGCATTCCGGAATTCCTGACCGTCGACCTAACCGGTCTCAACATCGGCGACACGGTCCACATCTCGGATATCAAGCTTCCGGCAGGCGCGACCCCGGTCATCGCCGATCGCGACTTCACAGTCGCGACGATCACCGGCCGCGCGCAGGAAGCCGAAGAGACCGAAGAAACCGAGGGCGAAGCGGAGGCTTGATGCCCGCTTTCCCGCGGCTACAGTAGCGTGCCGCTTCTCAATGAAAATAACCCGTCCCACGTCCCGTGGGACGGGTTTTCTTTTGCTCGCGGCGTCCAAGAATTCTGGCCGGAGCACAATCACTGGTAGCACACGGGCCCTCGTGAAAACTCGCGATGCAACTTCAACAACATTTAAGGTTTTGATGATGTTCTGCACTGGGGAGAAACCGGTGGCAGTCCAAGAGCATGCGAAACGAACAAGACGATAACGCCCGCCGACGGAAGCGTCCGGTGATGCATTCGGTGGAGAATCGTTTCATTGCGATCATCTGCTGCGCGATGCTCGTATTCGTCGCGCCGCTGCTCGCTCTTTTCCTGACCATATCGAGCGAACGCGTCGCCCGCGAGCGACTGCACAACGTCGAGCTTTTGACTGAGGCGAGCGGCGAGGCTCTCGCCAAGCCGATCTGGGACTTCGACGAGGAGGCTATCGCAAGGATCGCCCGCTCGCTGATGAACGCGACAGACATCGAGGCCGTCGTCATCCGCGACCCGGCGGGCAGCATACTCGCCCGCTTGCCGGCGGAGCCCAGCGCCGGGACGGCCGCATACCACTCCCTGAAGACCGTCATCTCTCACGACGGCGTCGATGGTCCCAAGTCGGTCGGCACGCTCGAAGTCCTCGTTCCCGCGTTGGGTCCCCTCTCGCGCTTCAGCAAGGACGAGTGGGCGATCCTCGGCATTCTTCTGTTCGCCGTGGCGACCGTCTTTGCGGCGGCCCTGGTCGGCAACCGTCTAACCGTGATCCGTCCGCTGATGCGGCTGACGGCCGCGATCGAGGCAACGGGGCGGCTCGGATCACGACACCGGGTCGACTGGAGCTCGGATGACGAGATGGGTGCGCTTGCCGCCAACTTCAACGCGATGCAGGATCGGCTTGAACGCGAGGAGAAGGAGCTGAAGATCGCACACCGGCGGGCGACCGAGATCTACGATCTGACGCCGGCCATGCTCTTTTCGCTCGACGCCGAAAATCGACTGATCGCCGTCAGCGACTATTGGCTGCTGGCGACGGGCTACGCTCGGGACGAGGTCATCGGCCGAGGCTTCGCCGATTTCGTCGACCCGAGTTGGCACGAAGCCTACCGCTTGCGTGCAAAGGCAATCGCCTCGGGCAGCGACACGATCAGCGAAGTCACGCTCCCCTTCCGCAAGGCCAACGGCGAATTCATGACCGCGCTGATCCTCGAAACGGAAACCGGCCGCGATGGGCTCTCGCTTTCCGTAATGACCGACGTGACGGCCTTGAAGCAGGCGGAAAGCCGCAACCATGCCCAGGCGATCACCGACCATCTGACCGGTCTCCTCAACCGTCAGGGTTTCGAAAGCGCGCTTGATGAGGCGATCCGCAGCGCCGACGAATGTGGCATGCAACTCGCCTGCCTGTTCATCGATCTCGATCGGTTCAAATGGATCAACGACAATTTCGGCCATGCCGCCGGTGATGCCGTGCTGCGCCAGACGGTAGAACTGATCCGCGCGAAACTCGGGCCTGCGGACGTGATGGCGCGTCTCGGCGGCGACGAATTCGCCATCCTTATTGCGGCAACGGACGTTATCGCCCTTGCGAGCGAGATCGGCGAGCGCGTCGGCGAGGCCCTGCGCGAGCCGATGCCGGTGGAGAGCAACGAGTTGTCGGTCAGCGCGAGCATCGGCCTCGCCGTCTACCCGACGCATGCCGCCAGCGCCTCGGACCTCCTGCTCAAGGCCGACATGGCCATGTATGCGCGCAAGCGCGACGGCAAGAACGGCCTGCAGATTTTCGACACGGGCATGCTCGACACGGCGCGCGAGCGCCACGAGATCGAGCAGTGCATCGAGGCGGGCCTGAAGGAGGACTGGTTCGAGGCTTGGCTGCAGCCGATCGTTAGTCTGGCCGACGGCCGCATCATCGGCTTCGAGGCGCTCGTAAGGCTGGACCATCCGGAAAAGGGCCTCATGCCGCCCGGCAAGATCATCGGCATCGCAGAGGAGACGGGCACTATCAGTCGCATCGGCGACCGGGTGTTGGAGAAGGCCATTCGTCACCTTGCAGCGATCTCCGCGCTCGATGGGACGCAGGACACCTATCTGGCCGTGAACTTCTCGCCGCTGCAGTTCGAGCTCACGCTCGCCCACAGGCTCGCAGCACTCCTGCTCAAGCATCATATTTCCCCCCGCCGGATCGTCATCGAGATCACCGAGGCGGTGCTGATGCTCGACAATCCCGAAGTCCATGCGGTGCTGAAGCAGCTCAGCGAATTCGGCTGCCGTATCGCACTTGACGACTTCGGCACCGGTTATTCGTCGCTCAGCTACCTCAACCGTTTCCCCGTTGACATCGTCAAGATCGACCAGTCTTTCACGCGCTCGCTGAACTCCAATGCCGCCGACGTTCGGCGTAAGAGCAGGATGCTCATCAAGGGCATCCGCACCATCTCGCACCAGATGGGCTGCACCGTCGTCGCCGAAGGTATCGAAACGGAGGATCAATGGCAGCTTTTGCGCAAGCTTGGCGTGGATAATGGCCAAGGCTACCTCTTCAGCCGGCCCATGCCGGTCGATGGCATGCTGGCCATGCTGGAGAGCGAATCGGAAGCCAAGGCGAGCAATCAGGGATAGGGCCGGATGAAGAGCGGCCCGGAAGGAGAATGGCGTGAAGCATTGGATCCTGGCACTCTTCCTTGCTCTTTCCTCCGCCGCCGATGCCGAGACGATCCATTTCCTCACCGAGGAATATCCTCCCTATAATTTCTCCGGCGAAAACGGTCCGAGCGGAGCCTCGGTCGACCAGGTCGCGCTAATCATGAACACGCTCGACCTGCCCTACGAGATCAACATCCTGCCGTGGGCGCGCGCCTTCGCGCTGGCTGAGAACCAACCTCACCATTGCGTCTTCACCGCCGGCCACGACGCCGCGCGGGACGGCAAGTTCAAATGGGTCGAGCCGCTTCTCGTCGATCACATGATCATGGTGCGCCACAAGGAATCCGCTGTCGCGCCGCAATCGCTTCAGGAGGCGAAGCAGTTCGTGATCGGAACACAGCGCGAGGATTTCTCCGCCGGATACCTGAAGGAACGCGGCTTTCAGAGGATCGACTATGCCGCCAGTCTCGACTCCACATTGAAGAAGCTGATCGCCGGCCGCATCGATTTGATGATGACCTCAGAAAAGACCTTCGAGAGCATGCGGACCGACGGAAAGCCGATCGAGGCGGCGCTGGTGCTTGAAGGCAAGCAGTACGGAATTGCCTGCCACAAGGACATGGCAGGCGAGACCATCGCCCGTATGCAGACCGAACTCGACCGTCTCATTGCCGACGGAACGCAGGACCGGATCTTCGAGCGCTACGGCCTGCGCCCGAACCGGATCGAACAGGCGGCGAAATAGCCATTGACTTTGGCTGGGCGGCGATGATTTTGGGGTGAATAGCGGATGTGGTGGAATTGCCCCTCTCCTCGGGTTTAACCCGAGGACTAACCTCTCCCCCGCGCGCGGGAGAGAGGGGACTGGGAGAGCGCGGCGTGCCCCTTCTCCCCGCCTGGGGGGAGAAGGTCGCGGCAGCGGGATGAGGGGCAACGGGCCTCCCCGCCACATCTCGCCTCATGGAGCAAAGCGCATCAGGAGCTTGCCGATATGCTGATCATCGCGGGACTTGGCAATCCGGGTCCGAAATACGCCGGCAATCGCCACAATATCGGTTTCATGGCGATCGATGCCATCCAGCGGCGTCACGGCTTCTCCTCCTGGTCGAAGAAGTTCAAGTCGGAGATTGCCGAAGGCGAGATCGGCGGCGAGCGCGTCCTGCTGATGAAGCCGCAGACCTTCATGAATCTTTCCGGCGAAGCCGTGGGCGACGCCATGCGCTTCTACAAGCTTCACCCCCAGAACATCATCGTCATCTATGACGAGCTGGACCTGCCCGCCGGCAAGGCGCGGATCAAGACCGGCGGCGGACACGGCGGACACAACGGCATCAAGTCGATCGACGCCCATTGCGGCAAGGATTACCGCCGCCTGCGGCTCGGCATCGGCCATCCGGGCGTCAAGGACCTCGTGCATGCGCATGTGCTCGGCGATTTCGCCAAAGCCGATCAGGCGTGGCTTTCGCCCCTCCTGGACACGCTTGCCGACAATGCCGGCATGCTGGTCAAGGGTGAGGACTCGCAGCTCATGAACAAGATCGCGCTGGCGACCGGCGGCAAGCCGGAGGCGGAAAAGCCTGAGGCTCCGAAGAAACAGCCGGCGCAGTCCCATATCCACCAGGCGCGCGCAGCGGCCCAGCCGAAGAAACTCCCGGCAACCGGCCCCATGGCCGACATGCTGAAGAAGATGTTCGGCTCGAAAGGGGATTAGCGCTGGATGATAAACGTGCGCGGTCTTCCACCCGCCATATCGCGATAGGATGTAGGAACTCCCGCAGCTTCGTGGAACCGGGCAAGCCGATCGAGCCAGAGAGCCAGATCCTCCGGGATTTCCGCGTGGCCGCTCTCGAGCGCTTCAACCCAGGAGAGCTGGCATTGAAGCGCGGATGTGAGGTCGATTGTCGTCCACCGCAAAAGGGCGAGGCATTCAGCAAAACGTTCGGGTGTCATCGGTGCAGTTTTCAGCATTGATGAGGGACTGTGCACTGAACAGTGCATATGTCCTTTTTATCGCTCCGCGACTTTGCCAGGCGTTCCGCCGGTAACAGTCACATCGCTCGACGGGCCCGGTCTTGAGGCAGTGATCTTAGCCCAGCCCAAAGCGAGAATTGTCATTCCTCCGGCTCTGTCGTGAACAAGAGCGGGAAGCCCGCTTCCTTGCCGAGGTCGGTCGCCTCCTTGGCCTTGGTTTCGGCCACGTCCTTGGCGCAGATCACGACGACCGAGGTGCCGAGCTTGTGCGCCGTCATCATCACCCGGTAACCGGTTTCCTCGCTCATCCGGAAGACGGCCTTCAGCACCATCACGACGAATTCGCGCGGCGTGTAATCGTCATTGACGAGGATGACCTTATAGAGCTTCGGCCGTTCGAGCTTCGGCTTCGCCCTCGTTTTGCGCTTTGCGGCAACGTCATTGTCACTCATCGGAAATCCGCCGTTGATGACATGAACAGGCAACCAATATTGCGCTCCGATCAAAGGCATTCAAGGGAAACCCAGCGGCCAACGGGATGTGAACACATTGCGATATGCGGGAAGAGCTTGACCGCTCCTCTCCTTTATCCCATAGCCACGCCCAAGCGATTTCAGGAACGACAGGTTTAGCCATGGGCTTCAAATGCGGTATCGTCGGGCTGCCGAATGTCGGCAAGTCCACACTCTTCAATGCGCTGACCAAGACGGCAGCGGCACAGGCGGCGAATTATCCCTTCTGCACGATCGAGCCGAACACGGGTGAAGTCGCCGTTCCCGATCCGCGCATGCGCAGGCTCGCCGATATCGCGAAATCGAAGGAGATCATTCCAACGCGCATCTCCTTCGTCGATATCGCCGGGCTGGTGCGCGGCGCTTCCAAGGGCGAAGGCCTCGGCAACCAGTTCCTCGCCAATATCCGTGAGGTGGATGCCGTCGTGCACGTGCTGCGCTGCTTCGAGGACGACGATATCACCCATGTCGAGGGGCGCATCCACCCGGTCGAGGACGCCGAGACGATCGAGACCGAACTGATGCTCGCCGATCTCGAAAGCCTCGAGCGGCGGACGGAGCAGACGCGCAAGCGCGCGACCGGCAAGGACAAGGAGTCGATGGCGCAGCTCCCGGTGATGGAAGCCTCGCTGAAACTGTTGCAAGAAGGCAGGCCGGTGCGCACCCTGCTTCCGAAGCTCGACGGTGACGAGCTGCGCATCCTGCAAGGCCTCAACCTGCTCACGGCCCATCCGGTCCTCTATGTCTGTAACGTCGCCGAAGCCGACGCGGCAACCGGTAACGAGCACACCCGTGCCGTCGAGGAGATGGCCAAGGCTCAGGGCGCGGAAACCGTTGTGATCTCGGCCGCGATCGAATCGGAAGTCGCCCAATTGCCGGACGAGGAAGCGAAAGAATTTCTCTCGGCTCTCGGTCTGGAAGAGGCAGGCCTCGACCGCCTGATCCGCGCCGGCTATAAGCTGCTCGACCTCATCACCTATTTCACGGTGGGCCCGAAGGAGACGCGTGCCTGGACGATCCCGCGCGGTACAAAGGCACCGCAGGCGGCGGGCGTCATCCATTCGGATTTCGAGCGCGGTTTCATTCGCGCCAACACCATCGCCTATGACGACTTCATCGCCTATGGCGGAGAAAACGGTGCCAAGGAAGCCGGCAAGGCGCGCGACGAAGGCAAGGATTACGTCGTGCAGGACGGCGACGTCATCCACTTCCGCTTCAACACGTGACATCGGGCGGATGCGTCCCCATATAGGGGCCCGCATCTTTTCCGGCGACGATGGAGGGGCGGCATGCTCTATTTCGAGGATTTCACAGAAGGACGGCGTTTCGACTATCGCCCGGTCCTGATGCAAGCCCCCGACATGATTGCCTTCGCCAGCAAATTCGATCCACAGCCGATGCATCTCGATGAAGAGGCCGGCAAGCGCAGCATTCTCGGCGGCCTCTCCGCCTCCGGTTGGCACACCAGTGCCATCGGCATGCGGATGATGATCGACGCCTTCCTCGGCAATTCCTCCTCGCAAGGCTCGCCGGGCATTGACTTCATGGAGTGGAAGAGACCCGTCCTTGCTGGAGATTCGCTCGGCGGCTTCAGCCTGGTCCTGGAATCGCGCGAGTTGAAATCGAAGCCCATGATCGGCATCGTCAGGTTCCGCAACGAAATCAGCAACCAGGAGGGAGAGGCTGTCGCAATTTCGGAATGCTCGATCATGTTCCGGCGCCGAGAGAAGGAGCAGCGCCCATGATGACGTTGGCGGAACTTTACGAAGCCGGCCGAAAGGTCGTCATCGGCAGCCTGACCTTCGCCGCGGAGGACATCATCCGTTTTGCTCGCGATTTCGATCCGCAGCCGTTCCACCTCGACGAGGAAGGGGCGAAACAATCGCTGTTCGGCGGCCTTTGCGCTTCCGGCTGGCATACCAGCGCCGGCTGGATGCAGTGCTTTGTACGCTTCTGGGCGGACGAAGCCCGGCGCCTCGCGGCCGAGGGGCTGCATGCGCCGAAACTCGGTCCCTCCCCTGGTTTTCGCGAACTCAAATGGCTGAAGCCGGTCTATGCCGGCGACACGATAACTTACGCGGTAACCCTGCTCGAGGCCCGCATCGTCGCATCACGGCCCGGCTGGCGGATCAATACCATTCTGTGCGAGGGCGAGAACCAGCATGGCGAGGCGGTGATCCGTTTCGAAAGCAAGGTCATCGAATTCGCCTGAAACGGGCCGCCAAGCACCGAAGGCCGTAGCGCGGGATGAGGAAAAGTGTGCGCGGTTTTCCGCCCGCATCCCGCGCCAACTTATTAATGCCCCTCGAACTCGATGAGCGTGCGGACGTTGACGCCGAGCGCCTCGAGCTTCTTGCGGCCGCCGAGCTCCGGCAGATCGATAATGAAGCAGGCGGCGACGATCTCTGCGCCCATCTGCTGCAGGAGCTTCGTTGCCCCTTCGGCGGTGCCGCCGGTCGCGATCAGATCGTCGACAAGGATCACCTTTTCGCCCGGGACAATCGCGTCCCTGTGCATCTCCATCTCGTCGACCCCGTATTCGAGGCTGTAGGCGATCCTCACCGTGTCGTGCGGCAGCTTGCCTTTCTTGCGGATCGGCACGAAGCCGGCAGAGAGCTGATGCGCGATCGCACCGCCCAGAATGAAGCCGCGCGCCTCGATTCCGGCGATCTTCTCGACCTTGGTTCCGGCATAGGGATGCACGAGCTCGTCGATCGCCCGACGGAACGTTCTCGGATTGCCGAGCAGGGTCGTGATGTCGCGAAAGATGATGCCCGGCTTCGGGTAGTCCGGAATGCTTCGTATGGCGGCAATCAGTTCCGATTGAACAGCGATCATGTCTGGAAACGGCCTTTGCGAGTCTGGAGGTCGGCAAAGCCATAGCACCAACCAACTACGTGTTGACAGGGATTTCTTCGCGCAACGGCAGGCGGAACAATTTGGCCGACCCTCTGGTTGATGTTAGGCTTCCCTCGGCAGGTCGCATCGGCCTACCAGTTGCAAAGGCGATCAGAGCGGAAGATGTCGGTGGTTCTGCGCCCTCGTCCCGCTCCACTTCTTGGAATCGGTCACTTCATGCTTTCGGTCGCGAAAGGGCCGAGTGATCTGGAGGAAGGAGGAACACCATGCGCTTGTTCGAATGCGGTACGCTCGTTCCGGGTTGCCCCTGGCACACCCGCGCCGATAACGATGCCGAAGTCGTACGCCGGGCCGTTGAGCACATGCGCGACACCCATGGCGAGACGGTCATCCGCGAAAACATGGTCGACAACATCAAGGCGCGCATCGTCGACGAGACCCAGGCAGCTTGACGGCGCAGTGCCGGCACTCCCGCTCAGCCAGACCGCGCCAGGGATTCGAGCCGGGCGACCAGCGTCGCCCGGTCGACATTGAAATTTCGCTCGATCCAGAAGTTCTCAAGCTCCGCCAACAGCTCACCAATCTTCGGGCCCGCCGGAACGCCCGCCTTCAAGACGTCGACTCCACTCAGCGGAAAGACCGGGCGCTGCCATTTCTCCGCCCGCGCCAGCAGCCGCTGGAACGAGGCGGTCTCGGCGAGGAACGCCGGATCTGTCTCGGATTTGCGGCGGGCGGCGGCGAGCGAGAGCTTCAGCCTGGCGATGATCCCGTCCTTACCATGTCGGTAGAGTTCCCGGTCGAATGCTGCGTCCGGCAGAGTGGCAGCGATCGCCGGCGCTCTGGCAAACCGCTCGAAATAAGCACTTTCCGCCTTCGACAGCCGCAATCGCGACGCCATAGCTTCGAGCCGCTCGGCGTCCGGGGGAACGATCGCCGCCAGCCTCAAGAGCGGCTCGGGCCGCCAGGAGAAGCTCCGCTCCGCGGCGACGAGGCCGGGTATGGCGTCGATGCCCCATTTCTCGGTTTCCGGAAGGATCTCGCCGAGCACACCCGCCTGGCGCATCCACAGAAGCGCGCGGCCCGGATCCTCGGCGGAAAGCAGCTTTTTCGTCTCTCCCCAGACGCGTTCGGCGGAAAGCGTCGAAAGCTTCGCGCGCGCCTGCGCACAGGCTCTGAGGCCCTCCGCATCCGGACGGCCGCTGCCGTAATGCGCGAAGAAGCGGAAGAAGCGCAGGATGCGCAGATAATCTTCCGCGACGCGCTCGGCGGCGTTGCCGATAAAGCGCAAGGTCCGGCTCTCGATATCGGCCAGACCACCAACATAGTCGAAGACCTCGCCTTCGCTATTCGCGTAAAGCGCATTGATCGTGAAGTCGCGGCGTTCCGCGTCCTCTTTCCAACCGGACCCGAAGGCCACTTCGGCGCGCCGCCCATCCGTCGCCACATCGCGGCGCAAGGTCGTCACCTCGTAAGGTATGCCGTCGATCACCAGCGTCACGGTGCCGTGGTCGATGCCGGTCGGCACCACCTTGATGCCGGCCGCCTTCGCGCGCCCAGCGACCTCCTCCGGATGCCAGGTGGTCGCCAGATCGACGTCACCAGCGGGCAGGCCGAGCAGGCTGTTGCGGACCGCGCCGCCGACGATCCGCACCTCGCCGCCGTCGCCATTCAGCAATTCGAAGACGCGGCGCAGCGGGGGATCCTGGAACCAGGGCTCGGCAGCAATGGAGGTCATGCATAAAGCCTTTCGTAGAGCATGCGGACAATCCCCGCCGTGATGCCCCAAATGTTCCGCTCACCATAGGGCATCCGGTAATAATACCGCTCGGCGCCTTGCCAATGGCCGCTCCCACGTCCGTGATTCTCCGGATTCATCAGGAACGATAGCGGCACCTCGAACACGCTTTCGACTTCCACGGGGTTCGGGGTCAGTTCGAAGCCCGGCTGCACCACCGCGAGCACCGGCGTGATGCGGAAGCCGGACATTGCCATATAATGCGGCAGCCGGGCGATCGTCTCGACGAAGCGCGGATCGAGCCCGATCTCCTCCTCAGCCTCGCGCAGCGCCGCGATTTCGACGGACGGGTCCTCCGGATCGACGGCACCGCCCGGAAAGGCGACCTGGCCGGAATGCTTGCGCAGCGTCGAGGTGCGTTGCGTGAAGATCACGCTCGCATCCTCGCCGCTGTCGACGACCGGCACGAGCACCGCGGCATCCTTCAGATGCAGGGATTCGAGATAAGGCACGATGCCGGGATTGAGCAGGAAGTCGCCGTGGTCGCGCCAGGCGGTCTCGACCGGCCCGCCCGCCTGGGCACGCGCGCGGCGGCGGAACTCGTCGGCGGAGAAGAGATGACGGCTCATCTGGACAGCGCTTCCAGCTCCGCCGCCGGCATGATCGGGAAAACCGCCCCCGCCGATTTGACGCAGAACATCTCGACACCGTCGACGTCAATGCTCTCACCGAGCTCGACGATGTCGTACATCACCGGCCTGGAGGCAAGCGCCTCCAGGCCTCCGCGCACGTGGAGATAGGGCTTCAGCTCGCGATTGTCGCCATGGATGACGAAACGCAGGGGATGCTCCGGCCCGGCCTCAATGACATCGCCGACATTGGTGCGGAAGGTCAGCACATTCTCGTCGTCCTTCACCGTAACGCTCATTTCGACGGCGATGAACGGGGCATCGGCAACGCGGATGCCGACCTTTTCCACCGGCGTCACGAGATAGGTCTTGCCATCCCCGTCCCTGCGCAGGACTGTCGAGAACAGCCTCACCAGCGGCTGGCGACCGATCGGCGTGCCCATGTAGAACCAGGTTCCGTCAGCACGAATTTCCATGTCGATGTCGCCGCAGAACGGCGGATTCCAGCGCTCGACCGGTGGCAATCCCCTTGCTTCGCCATCCGTCTGACCAGCAGCGCGCGCAATGAGTGCAGCAAGCCCCGCCGCATCGCCCGTCCGCTGAATCTTCGTTTCTGCCATCGTTCTGTCCCGTTTGGCCCCAATCTTGCCTGAGAAGAATAGCGCGTCCATGAGACGAGCGAGATGTTCGCCCCTGGTTGCGAGCATCTTGACCGCACTTCGCGCTTAGCGGAGAAGCCGGAATGCTTCAGGGCGTTCTGAAGCTCACGAGATAGTGCGTTGGCGGCGGCTTGTCAGCCGTCTGCGAGGGTCTAAATTGAAAAAACGAACCGAAAGCAGGGTGATGCCGAATCGGTTCGACACGCACGAGCGGGAGACTGGCAATGAGTGTTATGAAGAGCGCGATCGAACTGGCCGATGAGAAGGCGATCGTCGCGGCAGCGGAAGCGGCCCTTGGCGAGATCGCGCTCATCCGCGCGGAGATCGGCAAGGTCATCTTCGGCCAGGAAAGCGTGGTGGAGCAGACCCTGCTCGCGGTTCTTTCCGGCGGCCACGCGCTGCTTGTCGGTGTGCCCGGTCTCGCCAAGACGAAGCTTGTAGCGACCCTCGGCACCGTTCTCGGCCTCGACAACAGTCGCATTCAATTCACGCCGGACCTGATGCCGTCCGACATTCTGGGCTCGGAGGTGATGGATCAGGACGCGGCGGGCCATCGCTCCTTCCGCTTCATCGCCGGCCCCATCTTCACGCAGCTCCTGATGGCCGACGAGATCAACCGTGCCTCGCCGCGCACTCAATCGGCGCTGTTGCAGGCGATGCAGGAATACCACATCACCGTCGCCGGTGCCCGTAAGGACCTGCCGCAGCCTTTCCATGTGCTCGCGACGCAGAACCCTCTCGAACAGGAGGGCACCTACCCTCTCCCGGAAGCTCAGCTCGACCGATTCCTGATGCAGGTCGATGTCGGTTACCCGGAGCTTTCCGCCGAACGGCAAATCCTCCTCGAAACGACCGGAGTGGTAGAGGCCGAGGCCCGTCCGGTGATCAATGCCGAGCGCCTGCAGCAGCTCCAGAGCCTGATCCGTCAGATGCCGGTCGGCGAGAAGGTTGTCGACGCCATTCTGGCGCTCGTGCGCTCGGCCCGTCCCGGCAACGGCAATGCCGCCACCGACAAGAACGTTGCGTGGGGTCCGGGCCCGCGCGCCGGTCAGGCCCTAATGCTCTCGGCCCGCGCACGGGCGCTCTACGATGGCCGGCTCGCGCCCTCCATCGACGATATCCTGGCGCTCGCCGAGCCCGTCCTGCAGCACCGGATGGCGCTGACCTTTGCGGCGCGTGCCGAGGGCATGACGGTGCGTGACGTCATCGCCGACCTGGTGAAACGGGCCAAGGCATAACGCATGGCCTCCATCGGGCACATCGTCGCGCGTACTCCCTCCGGCGAGGTTCTTTCACGTGCGCAGCAGCGCGCGATGCTCGTTCCTGACTGCCTTGTCGAGGCACGCCGGATCGCCAATACCGTCATCTCCGGCTGGCACGGCCGACGCAAGCGCGGCATCGGCGAGAACTTCTGGCAGTTCCGGCCCTACAGCGAAGGTGAGAGCCTGTCGCGCATCGACTGGCGCCGCTCAGCCAAGGACGACCATACCTATGTCCGCGATCGCGAATGGGAAGCCGCGCATACAATTTGGCTCTGGGCCGACCTTTCGCCTTCGATGATGTACAAATCGACGCTCGGCGCCGTCTCAAAGGAGAGCCGTGCCCTGGTTCTGATGCTGGCGCTCGCCGAGATTCTCGCCCGCTCCGGCGAACGGATCGGCTGTCCCGGCGTGATGGAGCCGGTCTCGGCGCGCAACGCCGCGGAGCGGCTCGCGACCGCTATCATGCTGAGCCCGCTTGCCGAGGGCCTGCCCGAGACCGGCATGATCCGCGGCGCCAGCGATCTGGTCCTGATCGGCGATTTCCTCGACCCCGCCGACAAGGTGATGGGACGGCTCGGTCCCCTCGCCCGCCGGGGGCTGCGCGGGCACGTCGTCGAGATCGCCGACCCCGCCGAGGAGGTCTTCCCCTACGCCGGCCGGACCGAATTCACCGATCCGGAAACGGGCGAGAAGCTGACCGCCGGCCGCGCCGAGATCCTACGCGAGGATTATCAGCGCGCCTATCGCGCCCGCCGTGACAGCCTCGGAGATAGCCTTCGCCATCTCGGTTGGACCTTCATTCCACATAGGACGGATCGCCCGGCGTCGGAGGCGCTGGTCGCAGTACACATGTATCTATCCGGAATGCCGGGCCGGGCGACGCATGGAGGGCAGCTATGATAGGCGGCCTCTCCTTCGTCTTCGCCAATCCGGCCATGCTCGCAGCCCTCGTCGCGCTGCCGGTGATCTGGTGGCTGCTGCGCATGACGCCGCCCAGACCCGCAGCCGAGGTTTTTCCGCCGCTGCGCATCCTCGCCTCGGTTATCAAGCGCGAGGAAACGCCGTCGAAGAGTCCCTGGTGGCTGACGCTTCTCAGGATGCTGATGGCGGCCGCCGTCATTTTTGCAATCGCCGATCCGGTCTTCAACCCGCGCAGCAACACACTCGCCACATCCGGCCCGCTGGCGTTGCTGATCGACAATAGCTGGGCGGCGGCACCAGACTGGGAGCGGCGCGTCGAGGCTGCCTCGGCTTTGATCGATGACGCCGAAGCGAAGGACCTTGCCGTGTCCATCGTCTTTACCGGCGAGCGCCAGCATGACGCGACGCCGGGATCGGCCGGCACTGCGCGCAATCGGCTCGCAGCGGTGGGCCCCGAACCGCTGCCGGCCGACCGGCGGTCCGCAATCGCTGCCATGCAAACGGCCTTCAGGGATACACCGCCCGGAACGATAGCCTTCATCACCGACGGCATCGAGGCCGAGGACGGCAAGACCATGGAGACGCTGGCAGGCATCGGCGCGGCCGACCTCAAGGTGATCGAAGCGGACGGGAGCCAGGCCGTGGCGCTCACCGACAGCAGCAACGAGTCGAACGGCATGGCGGTGATGGCGAGCCGACTGAAGACCGACGACAGCCGCTCTCTCCCGATCGTCGCTTTCGACGCGCGCGGCCGTGCGATTGCGAACGGAACGATCGATTTCGCGCCCGGTGCGGCGACCGCGAAGGGAACGATCGAGGCTCCCTTCGAACTGCGCAACGACTTCGCCCGCATCGGCATCGAAGGCGCCGCAACCGCCGGCGCGACGCATCTCCTCGACGACGGTTTCCGCCGCCGCCGTGTGGCGTTGTTGAGCGGCGAGGCGCGCGACCTTTCACAGCCGCTGCTGTCTCCCCTCTACTACATCAATCGGGCGCTCGCCCCCTATGCCGACCTCGTCGAGCCGCGCGAAACCGATCTCGCGGTCGCCATTCCGGAACTCTTGCAGCAGCGGCCCTCGGTCCTGATCATGGCCGATATCGGCCGCCTGCCGGAAGAGACCTATCCGCTGCTTGCGAAATGGATCGACAACGGCGGCACACTGATCCGTTTCGCCGGCCCGCGGCTTGCCGCCGCGCCCGCCGACGATCCGCTTGTGCCCGTGACGCTTCGGCAGGGTGAGCGGGCGCTTGGCGGCGCGCTCTCCTGGTCTGAGCCGCAGCCGCTCGCCGATTATCCGTTGAACAGCCCGTTTGCGGGCATGCCTCGCCCCACCGATATCCTCGTCAAGAGGCAGGTCCTGGCCGAACCGACCGCCGATCTCGTCGAGCGGACCTGGGCAAACCTCGCCGACGGCACGCCGCTGGTGACGACGGCGGCACGCGGCACAGGCCGCATCATTCTCTTCCATGTCAGCGCCGAGGCCACCTGGTCGAACCTGCCGATCTCCGGACATTTCGTCGAAATGCTCCGCCGCAGCGTCCAGCTTTCGCGCAGCGGCGGCATCGCCGCTGAAGACAGGGCGGCGCAGCCACAGACGCTGCCGCCGTATCGGCTGCTGAACGCCGACGGCCTGCTTGTCGCCGAAACCGCCAATGCCCGCCCGCTCGACATCGTGCCGGGTAAGGCGCCGTTGGCGACGCCGGAGAATCCGCCTGGCCTCTATGGTTCCGAGGACGGATTCACCGCGCTGAACCTGCTGCCGCGCGACGCTCAGCTCAAGCGCATCGACATGGCGGCCGCCGGCCCGTACACATCCGAGCGGCTCACAGCGGCGGAGAGCTGGTCGCTGAAACCGGCGCTGCTGACGCTCGCATTGCTGCTGCTGCTCGCCGATGCAGCGATTGTCCTGTTCATGGGCGGCGCCTTTTCGCGCTCCCGCATGGCGAAAGCAGCAACAGCATTGTTCCTCGTGATGGCCGCGGCCGCTCTTCTTCCCCCTCCGCAAGCCCTTGCGGACGACGCGCGGCCGGATGACGCGCGCATTCTGGAACGGCTCGACACCACCCATCTCGCCTATGTCGTCACCGGCGAGGAAGACGTGGACCGTCTCTCCGAGAGCGGACTTCGCGGTCTCACCGATTTCCTCACCTATCGCACGACGCTCGAGCCGGGCGCCCCGGTCGGCCTCGACATCGCCAAGGACGAGCTCAGCTTCTACCCGATCATCTATTGGCCTATCTCGGCCAGCGCACCGATGCCGAGCCCGCAGACCGTCAGCCGCATCGATGCCTATATGCGCGCCGGCGGCACGGTGTTGTTCGACACGCGCGATCAGTTCTCCTCGCTCGGCGCCTCCTCCGGCGGCACGAGTCCGAATGCCGAACGCCTGCAGGCGATCCTTGCCAATCTCGACATACCGCCGCTGGAGCCCGTTCCGGCCGACCATGTTCTGACAAAGGCCTTCTATCTGCTGACGAACTTTCCCGGCCGCTACACGGGCAGCCCGCTCTGGATCGAGGCCCAGCTCGACAATCGCGAGGAGCTGAGCGACCGTCCGGCGCGTTCGGGCGACGGCGTGACGCCGATCATGATCACCGGCAACGACTTTGCCGGCGCGTGGGCGGTGGATTCCAACGGTGTCGCGGTGCTGCCGACGGTTCCGCCAGACGAGATGCAGCGCGAATATGCCTTCCGCTCCGGCGTCAACATCATGATGTATATGTTGACCGGCAACTACAAAGCCGACCAGGTGCACGTGCCCGCCCTGCTCGAGCGGCTCGGACAGTGAGGCAGCGATGACCGTCGACTTTTCGCCACTTCTTGCCTGGCCCTATCTCGCGGCATTGTCGCTCATCGCAGCCGCGCTGGCGGCGCTCGGGCTCTGGCGCGGCGTTCGCGGTGCCTGGATCAGGACGGCCGCTCTCGTCGCGTTCTGCCTCGCCCTTGCAAATCCGGTTCTCTTCCAGGAGGAGCGCCAGCCGCTCTCGACCATCGTCGCTGTGGTTGTCGACCGCAGCCAGAGCCAGGAGAATGGCGACCGCCGCGAACAGACCGACCGGGCGCTCGCCGATCTCAAGGAACGTCTTGCCCGCTTTCCCCAGATCGAGACGCGCATCGTCGAGGCCGCCGACGGCGAGGAGAGCGAAGCTCCCTCGACGAAGCTCTTCGGCGCTCTCACAACGGCACTGGCCGATGTGCCGCCCGCCCGCGTCGGCGGCGCCGTCTTCATCACCGACGGTCAGATCCACGATGTGCCGGACGTGAACCAGAAGCTCGGCTTCGATGCGCCCATTCATGGACTGATCACCGGGCGGCCGGACGAGTTCGACCGGCGCATCGAAATCGTGAGCGCGCCCCGCTTCGGCATTGTCGGCGAACAGCAGAAACTGACGTTCCGGGTTGTGGACGAAGGAGCGGCGCCCGGTGGCAGCGCCGAGGTCACGATGCGTCTCAACGGCAACGAGATCGCCACCGAGCTCGCGGAACCGGGGACGGACGTACCGTTCAGTTTCACCGTCCCGCGCGGCGGCAACAACATCCTTGAATTCGCCGTCAATCCTGTCGCCGGCGAAGTGACGGAGGCGAACAACCGCGCCGTCCACGTGCTCGACGGCATTCGCGAGAACCTGCGCGTGCTGCTCGTTTCCGGCGAGCCGCATGCCGGCGAGCGAGCCTGGCGCAATCTCCTCAAATCCGACGCCGCGGTCGATCTCGTGCACTTCACCATCTTGCGGCCGCCGGAAAAGCAGGACGGCACGCCGATCAACGAGCTCTCGCTCATCGCCTTTCCGACGCGCGAGCTTTTCGTCGACAAGATCAGCGAGTTCGATCTCATCATCTTCGACCGCTACCAGCACCGCGGCGTGCTGCCGATCCTCTACTACGACAACATCGCGCAGTACGTTCAGAACGGCGGCGCCTTGCTGATTGCCGCGGGACCGGAGCACGCCGGCAATGATTCGATCGCTGCCACTCCGCTTTCGGCCGTGTTGCCCGCGACCCCCACCGGCGTTATGACCGAAACGGCCTTCTTCCCGCGGCTTTCCGAGGAGGGAAAGAAGCATCCGGTCACGCGCGGCCTCGAAGGCGCATCGAGCGAGCCGCCGGCCTGGGGCCGCTGGTTCCGCACCGTCGACGTCGACCGGCCTCTCGGCCAGACGGTAATGGAAGCGGCGGACGGAAAGCCGCTGCTCGTCCTCAACCGCGTCGGCAAGGGGCGTGTTGCGATGCTGCTCTCCGACCAGGGCTGGCTCTGGGCACGCGGCTTCGAAGGCGGCGGACCGCACATTTCGCTCTATCGCCGCACCGCCCACTGGCTGATGCAGGAGCCGGCGCTCGAAGAGGAGGCGCTCACCGCACGCGCCCTCGGCCGGACACTGGAGATCACCCGTCAAACGATCGAGGGAGACCCCGGCCAGGCGACGCTCACCTATCCGTCCGGAAGGACCCAGGAGGTCACCCTTACCGAACGCGAGCCGGGCCTCTATAAGGCAGAGGTCAAGAGCGATGAAATCGGCCTCTTCGAGGTGGCCAACGACGAGCTGACGACGCTCGTCCATGTCGGCAATGTCGACGCGCCGGAGTTCAAGGCGGCGATCTCGACGGAGGAAAGGCTGAAGCCCTGGGCGGAAAAGACGAAGGGGCTTGTCCGCCGGCTGGCGGACGCCGACGGACCGGTCGATCTCCCTTCGATCCTGCCGGTTCGCGGCGCGGTGCGCGTCGCTGATGATGAGCGCCTGTCGCTGCGCATGACCGACGAGACGGTGCTGAAGGGCGTCAATTCGCTGTCGCTCTTCGCGGGTCTCTTCGGCCTCGCCGCGCTGCTCTTCCTCATCTCCACGACCTGGTATCGCGAGGGCCGGTGAGCGGCAGCGAGATAACGATCTCCGATCTGCGCGTCGTGCCGCATCTTGCGGCGGAGGTGGCCGATCGCGTCTGGCGGGCGTGGTGGAAGCCGAATGGATATCCGCTGGAGCACATCACAGGGCTGGTCCAGAATAATTTCAACAGCGCCCCGCTGCCCTTCGCGCTCGTCGCTCACCACGGCTCGACCTTCGTCGGCACCGCTTCCGTTATCGTTTCCGACATGGAAGAGCGGCCGCAGTATACGCCCTGGGTCGCCGCCGTCTGGGTCGATCCGCCATTTCGACGGCTCGGCATCGGCGGCGCGATCGTCCGCCATGCCGCACTGGCCGCGTTCGCCACCGGCGCCGAGACTGCCTATCTCTGCGCGCTACCTGCAAGAAGGCGTTTTTATGAGGGGCTCGGCTGGTCGCTGCAGGAGCAGAACGTGGGAGATCACCTTCTGGACGTGTTCACGCTCAAAACTGTCTGATCCCACGGCTCGCTGTTCGTCACGGTTTCGAACCTCGTCGGTACAACCTCCACGGTCGTCATCCTCGGGCTTAACCGAGGATGACGAGGGGAGAAAAACCCTTGGTTCCAATCAGACCCGGTCATCCGTGGTCATGGACGCCGACTAGGCTGATGTGAGCGGTTTACCTTCAGGCTGCGGCGCCTGTCGCGGTTTGCGCGACGAATTCAGCAGCAGGCGCCACGCCGTCATCCCGCCAGGCGATCACGCCTTCGAGCCGCGTGTGAACGTCCGCCGCGATCGGCACGACCAGCACCCGGGCCGGATCGACCGGACCGGGGAATTCGAGCGCTCCGTAGCGCACCTTCTCGAAGCCGAGCGGCTGGTAGTAGGGCGGATCGCCGACGAGGATCACCGCCTCGGACCCCCTCCGCCGCGCGGCCTCGACTGCGATGCGCACCAGTTCGCGGCCGATGCCCTTGTTCTTGTGCGACGGCCGCACGGCAAGAGGACCGAGAAGGTGTCCCCGGACGGACCCGGCGATCACCGGCGTCATCCGCACGGAAGCGATCGTCTCGCCGTCGTCGGCGCAGATGAAGGAAAGCGACCGGTCATGCGGCCCCTGCTCGCGAATCCGCGCGGCAGCACGGGCGAAGCGGCCTGGGCCGAAGGCTTCTTCATTGATGATTTCGATGGCTGCGTCGTGGGACGCGTCTTCAGTCAGATAGACGAGATCGTGCTTTTTCATGGATATCGAGAACCGGCATGCGAACGAACACAAGGATGGCTTCACCCGAAAGGGTATTTCAGCATCAGCGTCGTCGCGGGCTTCCCGACAGGATCATGGTTAAGGTCGTTTCCGAACGTGAAAAAGCTAACGGATCGCCGATACCAGAAAATCGCCATCTGTCAAAGCCGAAAACGCACTGTTCGGAATTTCGCCCCTATCGGCGGCGCCTCGGCGCGCTATCTTCGGTTAAGGAAACGAGTGAAGGAGTTCGCCCATGGGCAGGCTGGTGGATGGCGTCTGGCAGGACGTCTGGTACGACACGCGTGCAACCAACGGCCATTTCAAGCGCAGCGAATCGCAGTTCCGTAACTGGGTCACCGCCGATGGATCGCCCGGCCCTTCCGGCAAGGGCGGCTTCAAGGCGGAAGCGGGCCGTTATCATCTCTACGTCTCGCTCGCCTGTCCCTGGGCCCATCGCACGCTGATCTTCCGCAAGCTCAAGAAACTCGAAGACATCATCTCGCTCTCGATCGTCGATCCGCTGATGCAGGCGAACGGCTGGGAATTCAAGGGCGATGAACGTGGGGGCGAGAACGGCGGTACCGCCGACCACCTCTTCGGCTCGCGCACCCTTTGGGAGATCTATGTGCGCGCCGATCCCATCTACTCCGGCCGGGTGACCGTGCCGGTTCTCTGGGACAAGCAGAAGAACACGATCGTCTCCAACGAGTCCGCCGAAATCATCCGGATGTTCAACTCGGCCTTCGACTATCTCACCGGCTCGACCGAGGATTTCTGTCCGAAAGAACTGCGGGCGGAAATCGATGCGTTGAACGCGCGCATCTACGACGCCGTCAATAACGGCGTCTACAAGGCCGGTTTCGCGACGAGCCAGGCGGCCTATGAGGAGAGCGTGACTGCCCTCTTCGCCATCCTGGATGAGCTCGAAGGCCGTCTCGCCTCACGGCGCTATCTGCTCGGCAACAACAGAACCGAGGCCGACTGGCGCCTGTTCACGACGCTCCTCCGCTTCGATCCGGTCTATGTCGGTCACTTCAAATGCAACATCCGTCGCCTCGCCGACTATCCGAATCTTCATGGCTATCTGCGCGATCTCTATCAGGTGCCGGGCGTCGCCGAGACGGTGAACATGCACCACATCAAGCAGCACTATTACCGGAGCCACACCATGATCAATCCGACCGGCATCGTGCCGGTGGGGCCGGTCGTCGACCTCGGCGCTCCGCACGGGCGAGATGATCTTTAGACTGGAAGTAGGAACTGCCTACCAGAATGTATCCGGTGTCGCCGCTCCCGCAAGTTCGGTGAGGCGGCGCCGGGTCGCCGGCGTCGTCTCCGCTGGGAGTTCGTCAAGCGAAAAGAAGTCCGCCGCGGCGATTTCGAAATCGGGGAGCTTCGGCTGCTCTTGGCGAACATTGTCGCAACGGAAAAAGATGACGTGATCGCGCCTGCTGGTGCGCCGGTTGTAGTAGACCTGGAAGAGCAGCGGCCCTGTCGTCAGCATGAGATTGCCCTCCTCCCTGAGCTCGCGAACGATCCCCTCCACCGCCGTTTCGTTACGGTCGAGGCCGCCGCCGGGGAAATGCCAGCCGGGAAGGTAGGAGTGCCTGACGAGGAAGACACGACCCTCGTCATCGAAACACGCGGCCCGAACCCCGAGCGTCATGCCGCGTGCGAAAGCAAAGTAGACATGGGCGAACCGCGTCAACAGGCGGAGCCGCCAGTTAAGCAACTCCTGCCGGCGGTTCTCGTCCATGTGCTTCTCTCCTGCTACCCTACGATCCCTTACATCGGAGCGCGGCGCTTTAGGCCATCCGGGATAATCCGTTCAAGTGATTCCCCTGACCTGGAATATGCGCTAGACGGAGTTGATGTTCAAACTTGCGCATATATCGGACGTCCATCTCGGGCCCCTGCCGGACCTCACTCTCCGTGAACTTGCCTCCAAGCGGATCACCGGCTTCGTCAACTGGCACAGGAACCGGGTGCGTCATCTCTTCCCCGGCACGCTCGACTGCCTGATGGAGGACATCGAAAAGCGCCAGCCGGATCACCTGACAATCACCGGGGACCTCGTCAATCTAGCCTCGTCCTTGGAGATCGAGGCGGTGACCGCTTGGCTCGCGGAGGCCGGCGACCCGCGCGACATCTCCGTCGTGCCGGGCAATCACGACGCCTATGTGCCAGGCGCCTATGAAAAGATAACGCGCGCCTGGTATCCCTACATGCGCAGCGACGATAGCCCATCCGGGTGGCTGAAGAACCATGCCTGTTTCCCCTATATGCGGGTGCGCGGGCCGGTGGCGCTTATCGGCTGCTCGACGGCCGTTGCCACCCCGCCTTTCGCCGCCAGCGGTTACTTCGGTCCGCGGCAGGCGCGAGCGACCGTCAATCTCCTGCGTGCCGCAGGCGAGGCCGGGCTCTTCCGCATCGTCATGATCCATCACCCGCCGATCCGCGGCGCAACCTCGATGCACAAGCGCATGATCGGCATCCGCCGTTTCGCCGCGACCATCTCTTCCGGCGGCGCCGAACTGGTCCTGCACGGTCACACCCATCTCAATACGGTCTATTGGCTCAAGGGGCATGCGGCACCCGTGCCGGTCGTTGGCATCGCGTCGGCATCGCAGGGGCCCGGCGGCAGCAAGCCCGTCGCCGCCTACAACCTCTTCTCGGTGACCGGCGGACCGGGGGACTGGCATCTGACCCGGGAACGCTACGCACTCGGTGCCGACGCCAAGGGCGTGACGCTGGCCGAAACGACGCGCTTCTAAAGCGGCTCGTGAAGTGACCACATAGGTCTTCGTCGACGGAAATTCAGGTCCGAGCGAATAATCAGCGAGACTGATGCGTCTTAATCGCGTTCGGGGGCAATCGACCTACGGTGGAACTGGGTTCGCCAACGCCCGCGCGATGTTCACAGGAGACAGGCAGATGAACCGAAAAGCGATTCTCTTCACCCTTGCAGCCTTCTTGGCCTCGGCAATGGGCCAGGCCGCGCTGGCCGTCGGCGAAGACAACAGCGAGCCGCCGAAGAAAACGAAGACGACCACCCAATGCAAGAACGGCCAGGTCTGGGACGCCAAAAGAAACAGATGCGTCGAAGCGAAGAGAAGCGATCTCGGCGACGATATCCTGTTCGATGCTGCCCGCGAATTCGCCTATGCCGGCCAATATGAGAACGCGATCAAGGTGCTCGGCGCGATGAAGGAGCAGCAGAGCGCCCGCGTCTTGAACTATCTCGGCTACGCCAACCGCAAGGCCGGCCGCATGGAACTCGGCATGCAATTTTATCGGCGTGCGCTGCAGGCAGACGAGAACTATATCCTCGCGCGCTCCTATATGGGGCAAGCCTTCGTCGAGCAGGGGCGGATCGAGGAAGCAAAGGTTCAGCTCATCGAAATCCGCGATCGCGGCGGCGAAAACACCTGGGCTTACCAGGCACTGTTGCAGTCCCTCGGAGGTGTTCGCGCCTATTGACGCGTTGGCGCATAGCGCCGTCGGGGATTTGAATGCGGGGCGGTGGGAAACCGGCGCCGGAACGGAAAAACCTCTTTCCGTTCCGGCTCTTCCCTTGCAGACTTCGGATCAAATGTTTCATATCATGCTGATGCGTCCGCATCGCGAATAGACGCATGATCCGGTACGTCTCACTGGAAGAACAATGCGCCCAGCGGCAGAAATGAAGGATTTCCGACGCGATTTGGTCAGCCTGCTGCCCAAGTTGCGCCGCTTCGCGATGACGCTGACGCGCAATGCCGCCGATGCCGACGACCTCGTCCAGGAGGCTTGCGAGCGCGCTATCGCGCGCAGCCACCTGTGGAATGGCGAGGGGCGGCTCGAAAGCTGGATTTACGCGATGACGCGCAATCTCTGGGTCGACGAGGTCCGCAAACGCAAGGTCCGCGGTGGTGGCGGGCTTATCGATATTCTGGAGCAGGACGAGCTGAATATCGAGGCGGCGGCCGAAAAGGCAGTCTACGCCAATCAGGTGCAGAAGATGATCCTCTCCATGCCGGAGGGGCTCGCCAGCGTGTTCCTGCTCGTCAATGTCGAGGGTCACAGCTATCGAGAGACGGCGGCAATCCTCGGCATTCCGATCGGCACGGTGATGAGCAGGTTGTCGACGGCGCGGCTCCGGCTTGCCGCCATGCTGTCCGAGAATACGGAAAGGAGGGCCTGACCGTTGCTGCAGACGAAGGGTCTAGCGCTTGAAGTGCGGTTGTCCGCCTATATCGACGGCGAACTGGGCGAGCCCGAAAAATCCGAACTCGACGCGCTCCTGGCGCGTGACGACGAGGCGAGAGCGCTGCTCGAGAAGCTGAAAGCGGGAAGTGCCTTTGGCAACAATGCCTTCGAGGACTTTCTTCATGACCCGGTTCCACTGGCGCTGGTGCGCCAGATCAAGCAGGGGTCCGGCATCAGCCCGAGGTCGGAGCGCGTCGCTACGGCCAATCTTCCGAGGCGAAGCGCCCACATGTGGCCCCGCATCGCGGCCGCCTCCACTGTCCTCGTTCTGCTTGGCGGCGCCGCAGGCTTCATTCTTGGCAGCACGACCCGCATCGCCGAACCGATGCGCCAGGCCAATGAACGCTCCTGGCTCGACGAGATTGCCGAGTACCATCGCGTCTATTCGCGCCAGAAGGAGCACCTCGTCGAGTTGCCGGCTTCCGAGGCGGACAAGATCAAATCCTGGCTCGTTGCAAGCGTCGGCGTGACCTTCAATATCCCCGACTTGAGCCACAAGGGCTTGACCTTCGAGGGCGCCAGACTTCTGGTCGTCGAGGGCAAGCCCGTCGCGCAGCTCGTCTATCGCGATCGCGATCGCGAGGGCGAGGTCTTCGCCATCTGCTTCCTCAAGCAAGGCGACGGGCAGCAATCCGGCGAATTCGGCGAGACCATCCGCGGAGATTTGGGCTTCGTCTCCTGGCAGCGGAACGGCGCGTCCTTCGTGATGGTCGGGCCGTCTTCGAACGTCGCGCTGCAGGACTTCGCTGAAACGGCGGCGGCCCTTATTTGAATTGAAAGAGGCGCGGACTTTGCCCCTCATCCGGCCTGCGGGCTACCCGCTCCCCATTCTGATGGGGAGAAGGGACTCGCCGCACCCTCTCAGTCCCCTTTCCCCGCCTGCGGGGAGAGGGTTAGTCCTCGGGTTAAACCCGAGGAGAGGGGCAGCCTTGACTCACCGCGGCCATCAGGGCCTCATTTCCCCATCACCTCCAACACGCGGTTGGCGGCCGAGACGATCGCCTCCAATGACGCGGCGACGATGTTGGTGTTGATGCCGACACCGAACAGCGTGCCGCCCGGATACTCGACCTCCACATAGGCGATCGCTGCGGCGTTCGAGCCGTGCTGCAGCGAGTGTTCGGAATAATCCGCCACCGAGAGCTCGATGCCGAGATAGATTGAGAGCGCGTTGATGAAGCCGTCGATCGGGCCGGTACCCTTGCCTTCGATGCGCTTGGTCTCGCCCCTGTCGGTGATCTCGGCGGCGACGACGCGCAGGCCCTTGTGCTCGCCCACCGGGTAGGTGTGGTGATCGACGAACTTGATGCGCGCGCCGGGCTGCTCGACATAGCGCTCGATGAAGCGCTGATGGATGCGTTTCGACGGCAGTTCCTTGCCTTCCTCGTCGGTGATGCGCTGGATGTCCTCGCGGAACTCGATCTGCAGGTTGCGCGGCAGGTTGATGCCGTAGTCCTCCTGCAGGATATAAGCGATGCCGCCCTTTCCCGACTGGGAGTTGATGCGGATGATCGCCTCGTAGCTGCGGCCCACGTCGCGCGGATCGATCGGCAGATAGGGCACCTCCCAGATCGGCTTATTGGCCTGCTTTATCGCCTTCATGCCCTTGTTGATCGCATCCTGATGCGATCCGGAGAAAGCGGTGTAGACCAGCTCGCCGACGTAGGGATGCCGTTCCGGAATGACCATCTGGTTCGAATACTCGTAGACCTCCTTGATCCGCTCGATGTCCGAGCAGTCGAGCTTCGGATCGACGCCCTGGGTGAACATGTTCAGCGCCAGCGTCACGACGTCGACATTGCCCGTACGCTCGCCATTGCCGAAGAGCGTGCCTTCGACGCGATCGGCTCCGGCCATGAGGCCGAGCTCGGTAGCGGCGATACCGGTGCCGCGGTCGTTGTGCGGATGCAGCGAGACCAGGAGGTTTTCGCGATTGTCGAGATTGCGGCACATCCACTCGATCTGGTCGGCATAGACGTTCGGCGTCGCCATCTCCACCGTCGAGGGCAAGTTGATGATCAGCTTGTTGTCCGGCGTCGGCCTGACGATCTCGATAACCGCATTGCAGATCTCCAAGGCCACTTCGAGCTCGGTGCCGGTGAAGCTTTCCGGCGAATATTCGAAGCGATAGCCACCGCCGGCCTTCGCCGCCATATCGGTGATCATCTTGGCTGCATCGGTCGCGATCTGCTTGATGCCGGCCACATCCTTGCCGAACACGACACGGCGCTGCAGCTCGCTGGTCGAATTGTAGAAATGCACGATCGGCCTATGCGCACCCTCAAGCGCCTCGAAGGTGCGCGTGATCAGTTCCGGCCGGCACTGCACCAGTACCTGCAGCGATACGTCGGCGGGCACGTTGCCCTCCTCGACGCACCAGCGGGCGAAGTCGAAGTCCGTCTGGGAGGCAGACGGGAAACCGATCTCGATTTCCTTGAAGCCCATGTCCACGAGCAAATGGAACATGCGCGCCTTGCGGTCGTGTCCCATCGGATCGACAAGCGCCTGGTTGCCGTCGCGCAGATCCACCGAGCACCAGATGGGCGCCTTGGTGATCGTCTTGGACGGCCAGGTACGGTCCGGCAGGGTGATCTGCGGATAGGGCTGATATTTCACAGCCGCCTCGGGCATGCCGACCTTGATGGGATGCGATTTCACAATCATGTGCAGCTTCTCTTCGTCACTGGAGCGTAGCTTGCCGCATGCAATAGCCGATCATGAGGGATATTGCGATGGCCGATGCCGCCGGGAGCCACGCCATTTGTTTAAGCGTTTTTTGGGATTTCGAGGAGCATGTGCCGGCAAGGCTTTTCGGCCGCCGGGCGCTCCTCAGCGAACCCGGCAACCGCGAATAAGGCCGAGAAGAAGAAGCGAGGCGAAGGCGCGCGAAGGGGCACGATTGTCATCGTGTCCGGAGAAGATCGCAGCGATCTTGGGTGCGTTCGCCTGAGTCATGGGGAAAGCCTATACACGGCTTCACATGCCGGGGCAAGGTAGGTGACCCGCGGATATTTGCGCCGCCTCAAGTCAAAGGGCACCGGCGCGACCGGTGCCCTTGAGGCTCGATGTCAGATGTCCGCGATGGACGTGATGATCCGCGAGACAAGGCCGTAGGCCTTGGCCTCTTCTGCTCCGAGCCAGTAGTCGCGATCCGTGTCCTTGGCGATCTTCTCGACGGGCTGGCCGGTCGCTTCGGAGAAAATGCGGTTCAGACGCTCATTCATTTTGATGATCTCGCGCGCCTGGATCTCGATGTCGGATGCCATGCCGCGCGTGCCGCCCGACGGTTGGTGCAGCAGGAAACGGGTATTCGGCAGGCAGACGCGCCGCTCCTTCGGCGGTGCGACATAGATGAGCGCGCCCGCGGACGCAACCCAACCGGTGCCGATCGTCCAGACCTTCGGCTTCACGAACTTGATCATGTCGTGGATGCTGTCGCCGGATTCGACATGGCCTCCGGGCGAGTTGACGAAGATGCGGATATCGTCGTCGCTGGCCGCGGAAAGTGCCACGAGCTGCGAGCAGACCTTCTGCGCCAGTTCCTGGTTGATCGTTCCGTAGATGAAGATCGAACGCGACTTGAAAAGATTCGCCTCCGTTTCCTTGCCGAGCGGCAATTCGGCCTTTTTTTCTTCCTGTTCGTCGTCGTTCCGCATTCTCGGACTCCTCATCAAATGCCTTCGAAGTCAGATAATGCGACTCGGCAGCGAAAACAATGCAAACGGAAGGCGAAGAAAGGTTCGAACGGCCGGCGCTTTCGCCATGGTAAATGCGAAAGACCGCCAAATGCCGTATGGACAGACCAGCAAAGCTCAATAAGATCAACGGGTCATCGAAGCGAAAGCGCAAGCTGCAAACGCCTGCGAACCGCTTTTGACCGCGAGAAATAGTTCACGAACCGGCATGATCCCGAACCGTGATCCAGAAGGCAGCCCGCCTCCCGGGCCTTCCGACCAGTGGGGACCAGAATGAAGAAACAGATCCTTATCACCGCAACGGCACTCGGCGCGTCCGCCGCACCCGCCTTCGCCCATATCAGTCCCGCCGAACACGGCTCCCTGATGGCTGGCCTTTCCCATCCGCTTTTCGGCGCCGACCACGTGCTGGCGATGATTGCCGTTGGGCTCTGGGCCGCCCAGATCGGCGGGCGGTCGCTGTGGACCGTGCCGGCTGCCTTTATCGCAATTATGGCGCTCGGCTTCGCCCTTGCCGTCGCGGGCGCTCCCCTGCCCTTCGTCGAGCCGGCGATCCTCGCCTCGGTGGTCGTGCTCGGGCTTGTCGTCGCGATGGCCGCCCGGCTCGACGGGACGGCGGCCACGGCCGTGGTCGCGGTCTTCGCGCTCTTTCATGGCCATGCCCATGGCGGGGAGCTGGGAACGGCTGGCGCCTGGTCCTTTGCCGCAGGCTTCATGACCGCGACCGCTCTTCTGCACATTGCGGGTGTCAGCCTTGGCGTCGGCCTCGCCCGATTTTCGGGCCGAGACATCTTCGCTCGCATTCTCGGTGCTGCGACCGCGGTGGCCGGCGCGGCGTTGATCTTCGGCTGATCACGCGGAAGCTAATCGAAGGGGCGGTGGCAAGCCCCTGCCCCTTCACAAAGGAAATCCCGATGATACTGGTCCGTTCCGCCCTTCCGGATGAGGCGGACGCTCTCGCTCAAATCGGTCTTGCGGCATGGCGCAAGGGCATAAAGCCGCTTGTACCGGTGCATGTTGCGGTGAAGATCGGACAAAGCAATCCGTTCCTGCCGTTCGTGCAAGAACTGAGTTCTCGCGTTCTGGTCGCTGAAATCGACGGAGAACCCGCCGGCCTCGGCGCCTGCGAGCATGCTGACGACACCATCAGCGACGTCTGGGTGGCTCCCGCCTTCGAAGGACGGGGCGCCGCGTCGGCCCTCATAAGGGCGCTCGAATCTCAAATCGCCGATCGGGGATACACGGAAGCTCGAATTCACGTGGCGGCAGCGAATGAACGGGCGCTTCGGCTCTATCAGCATCTCGGCTACCGAATGCTCTGGAGGAAGGTCGCCTTTGATCCCATACTCGAAACCGACCTCGAAAAGATCGGCCTGTCCAAAGCACTTTTAGCCTGATGGTGAGACACCGCCTTGCTCATCATCCCCAGGTCAGCGGATCCAGCCGCAGATAGAAGGCGAGCCGGCCTTCGTCCGGATTGGAGATGCCGTGAATGTCGAAAAGGCAGTCCCGAGCCGCCTGCGCGTCGCCCGGTGCGGTCCAGCTTTCCCGGGCATTTCCCAGAAGAAGCGAAAAATCGACATAGCGATCCGCGGTTCCGAGGCGGCCAAGATCGATGATCCCCGTGCAGCGATGTGTTTCCGGATCGATCATGAAGTTTGGCAGACACGCATCGCCATGGCAGATCGCGAGGTCGCCGGGCTCCTCCGCCAGGCGCTTCGGCAACTCGGTCCTGAGCGCCGCAAGCAGCTCGCTCGCCCGAACGTTCAGATCTCGGGGGCGAGGAAGTCCAGGTTGACTGCATCGCGGGCGACAACGTCGGCGGCACGGTCGAACATCGAAGCGAGGCGCCGCTCGAAGGGGCACGCTTCCGCTGGCAATTCGTGCAGCGCCTTCAACTGCCGCGCGATCGACGGCCATGCTTTCTTGAGGTCGGGGGCGGCGAGCTCGCTTGCCGGCACGCCCGGAATGGCCCTGAGCACGAGACATGCCGCATGCTCTGCCGCGATCCAGTCGTAAACGACTGGCGAGACTATGCGGAACGCCGCAAGCCACGCAATACGATCACGCTCCCCCTCGAGCAGTGCCGCGGCCTTGCCGCTCGCAATTTTGGCATAGGCGGCACCGTCGCTACGGCGATAAACGCGATCGCCGGATTCGCCATGGCGAATCGGCGTCCACTCCCTACCCACGGGTGGCGTCGGGAGCAGCCTTTCGGCGGCAAGATCTCGCTCGCTCATGAAAGCGGCCTAGGCAAGCGCCATCACCCGCGGCCGCGATAGGTCGGCACACCTTGGTCCGGCAACCAGACGCCTTCGGGCGGATTGCCCGTCTGCCAGAAGACGTCGATAGGGATGCCGCCGCGCGGATACCAATAGGCACCGATCCGCAGCCACTTCGGCGAAAGCAGCGACACCAGCCGCTTGGCGATTTCGATCGTGCAATCCTCGTGGAAAGCGCCGTGGTTGCGGAAGGAATGCAGAAACAGCTTGAGCGACTTCGATTCGACCAACCAACCATCCGGCACATAGTCGATGACGATGTGGGCGAAGTCCGGCTGTCCGGTCATCGGGCAGAGAGAAGTGAATTCCGGGGCGGTGAAGCGGACGACGAAACCCGTGCCGGCGTGGCTGCTCGGAACCCTTTCGAGCACCGCCTCCTCCGGGCTTTGCGGCAGATCGACCTTTGCCCCGAGCTGTGAAAGTCCTGATACGTCTGTCTTCGTCATTTCCGTGATGCTCCACTGCTGACCTTGACGCGCACACCGTGCGCCTTTTCGCCTTCCGGCTCGACATGGATGGCGATCCTCGCGCCCGGATGAACGGCGCGGATGGCGTCCTCTATGCGGTCGCATATATCATGCGCATCGCCCACCGGCATCGCCTCCGGCACGACCATGTGAAAGTCCACGAAAGTCGCAGGCCCCGCCTGCCGCGTCTTGAGGTCATGAACGCCCAGCGATCCGCCGGCATTAGCGGCGATCGCCTGCTTGATCGCCTCTTCCTCCTCCGCCGGGACGGCCTTGTCCATCAGCCCGTCGATCGAACGCGAGATCACTTTCCAGCCCTGCAACAGGATATTGCCGGCGACGACAATCGCGAGCAGAGGGTCAAGCACTGCGTAGCCGGTGGCGATGGCAAGAAGAAGGCCGACGAGCACGCCAGCGGAGGTTACGACGTCAGAGAGAATATGATGCCCATCGGCGCTCAGGGCCGGAGAGCGATGCACCCTTCCCGACCGGATCAGCACATAGGCCCAGATCGCGTTGACAATGCCGGCGCCGAAATTGATCGCAAGACCGAGGGCCGGTGCGTTCAAGAGCCGCGGCGCCATCATCTCGGGTATCGCCTCACTTAGGATCAGCAGTGCGGCCACAACAATCAGCACGCCTTCGATGACGGCGGAAAAATACTCCGCCTTGTGATGCCCGAACGGGTGACCGGCATCGGCAGGCTTCGCCGCGTAGCCGATCATCGCATAAGCGATTACCGCGGCAATCACATTGACGATCGACTCCAGCCCATCCGACAACAGCGCCACGGAACCGGTCACCCACCAGGCGAGCATCTTCAGCGCCATCACACCGAGCGATAGCGGTATGCCCCAGAAGGCGAGCCTCAGGACTGTTCGATTGTCGGACGCGGTCATCTTCATTCCTCGTGCAGATGCAAACGAGTTGCAAATGCATGCCCATTCAAACGCAAAACCGCCCGCGCGGGTTTTCGCGCAGGCGGATTTTCGTGAACCATATGGGCAATAACGACCGTCTTGTCAAAGGGGCTTGTCGCCGATCTGCATTCTCGTTCCCGCAAGCAGCCGTGAAGCCAGGTGTCAGGCCGCCTTGACTTTCGCTCGCTTGGCAAGATGCGCCACCACGTTCTCGATCATCCGCATGCCGGCGTCGCCGCCAAGCGTCATGATCGATTCCGGATGGAACTGCACGGCCGCCACCGGCTCCTTCATGTGCTCGATGCCCATGATCGTGCCGTCCTCGCTTTCGGCCGTGATCATGAACTCGCGCGGCAGGCTGGAAGGATCGGCAAAGATCGAGTGGTAACGCCCGACCGTCACTTCCCTGCCGAGGCCCGAGAAGACGATGCCGGGCTCTAGCACGCGGATGCGCGAGGGCTTCCCGTGCATCGGGATCGCGAGCTGACGAAGATCGCCGCCATATGCTTCCGCGAGCGCCTGCAGGCCGAGGCAGACGCCGAAGATCGGCAGGTCGCGCGTCCGCGCCTTCTTGATCGTCGCCTTGCAGTCGAAGTCCTTCGGGGTACCGGGGCCGGGCGAAAGCACGACGAGGTCCGGCTTGACCCGGTCGAAGATGTCCTCGGCGACGGGCGTGCGCACCGTGGTGACCGTCGCTCCCGTCTGGCGGAAATAGTTCGCAAGCGTGTGGACGAAGCTGTCCTCGTGGTCGACAAGCAGGATGTTGACACCGGCGCCGACGGCGGCGACGTCGCGCGCCGGCTTGGCGCTGTTGGCGGATTTCGCGTCGCGGATGGCTGCGATCATGGCGGAGGCCTTCAGTTCGGTTTCGGCTTCTTCTTCTTCCGGACTGGAATCATAGAGAAGCGTCGCGCCCGCCCTCACCTCGGCGATCCCGTCCTTGATGCGGATCGTGCGCAGCGTCAGCCCGGTGTTCATGTCGCCGTTGAAGCCGACCATGCCGATCGCGCCACCGTACCAGGCACGCGGGCTCTTCTCGTGGTTCTCGATGAAGCGCATCGCCCAGAGCTTCGGCGCGCCGGTCACCGTGACTGCCCAAGCGTGACTCAGGAATCCGTCGAAGGCGTCCATGTCGTCGCGCAGCCGCCCTTCGATATGGTCGACTGTGTGGATCAGCCGCGAATACATCTCGATCTGGCGCCGGCCGATCACCTTCACCGAACCCGGCACGCAGACGCGGCTCTTGTCGTTGCGGTCGACGTCCGAACACATGGTGAGCTCGGACTCGTCCTTCTTCGAGTTCAGAAGCTTTAGGATCTGTTCGCTGTCGGCGATCGGATCGTCGCCGCGCTTGATCGTGCCGGAGATCGGGCAGGTCTCGATGCGGCGGCCGGAAACGCGCACGAACATTTCGGGCGAGGCGCCGACGAGATATTCCTGGTTGCCGAGATTAATGAAAAAGGAATAGGGCGACGGGTTGATGGCCTTCAGCCGGTTCGATATCTCCGAAGGCCGGCTCTCGCAGCGCTCATAGAACTTCTGGCCCGGCACGACTTCGAAGAGATCGCCGCGGCGGAAGCTCTCCTTGGCCTTGACGACGAGTTCGGCATATTCGCCTGGACGGTGGTCGCCATGCGGCGGGATACTGTCGCCCATCCGGAACGGCCCGGGAGCTATATCCGCCGCCTTGCCCTCGGTCGAAAGCCCTTCCTTGCCGAAATCGTAACGGTCGATCCAGGCCTTGGCCGCATAGTGATCGACGACCAGGATTTCGTCCGGCAGGAAGAGGACCATATCGCGCTGATCGTCGGGGCGCTTCAGCTTCAGTTCGATCGCGTCGAACTGAAAGGCGAGATCGTAGCCGAAGGCGCCGTAGAGACCGAGGCTCGAATCCTCCTCCGAGTGGAAGAGGTTCGTCACTGCGCGCAGAACCGTGAAGACCGTCGGCATCTTCGACCGCTCTTCCTCGGTGAAAACACGATCGGGCTCGTTGACAGTGAGGTCGAGCCGGCGGGCAGTGATGGTGCCGAGGGTAATGTCGGCAACGGTCTTCAGATGCTCGGCAATCAGCGCCAGCAGCACCTCGCCGCGGCCGTTATAAGCTTCGATCCAGAGCGAGCGACCGAAGGAGGAGATGGCAAGCGGCGGGTCGACGACGGCTGTGTCCCAGCGGGTGTAGCGGCCGGGATATTCGTAATTGGAGGAGAAGACCGCGCCACGCCGCTCGTCGAGCTTGTCGACATAACCGGCGATCGCGTCGGCGTAGGAGGCGTCGCGCCGCCTGCGGGTAACGACGATGCCGCCCTTCGTGGTGTAACTCTCCGAGCCGTCTTCCAGAATTACCGTTGCCATTCATCTCGCTCCGTAAAAGCCCAGTCTTTCCGCGCGGCCAGAATACGAAAAAAGCCGCCTCGAAATCTCCGGGCGGCTTCATGTCTCAATCACGCATGACTGGTCAAGGCCGCCTCAGCGAGCCCACCACCAGATCGAAATGTTCTGCGTGTTTGCCATGGGCGAAAGTGTTAGCGTGCCTTGCGGGTCTTAGCAAGCGGGAAAAGACGGTGGAAGCGGCGGCTGGCGAGAGCCGCCCTTTCGCTTGATGGGATGTACCGAACCGCTCAGAAGCGCTGCGTCAGCGAGATCTTGAAGGTCCGGCCCGGCTCGGAATAATAGTCCCGCGGCTGGGTGAACGCGTTCTGCGTGTTCACCGCATCCCAATAGGTCTTGTCGAAGACGTTGTAGACGCCGGCATTCACCCTCAGCCCCGGCATCTGTTCCGGTTGCCACCAGCCGGTGACGTCCAAGATGCCGTAGCCCGGAGCCTTGAAAGTGTTGGTCGACTTGTCCGAAACGGCCATCGCAGCCGTCAGGATGACGTCGGTTCCCCAGGTTTCCGTGGCATAGCCGACACCGAGAACTCCCTTCAGCGGAGGCACTGAACCCAGCGCCTCGTCGGTGTCCAGATCCCTGCCATAGGCATAGGCGAGCGCGGTGCGCACATGGACGCCGTTGGCGAAAACTTTGTGGCCTGACACTTCCACCCCGTGAATGGAGACGTTGGCGCGGTTGATCGCCTCGGTTATTCCGAGCGGATAGGTGAACGTCGGATCCGCATAGTTGATCCGGTCAATGAAGTTCTTGTACCTGTTATAGAATGCACTGACGCGGCCGCCGAACTCCTCGTCGCCGAGGTTCGCCCCGACCTCGAAGCCGTGGCTCGTTTCGGGCTTCAGATCGGGATTGCCGATCTGCAAATAGCTGCCCGGCGCGCCGTAATTCAGATAGAGTTCCTCGGCGGTCGGCGGCCGGAAAGCCATCGCCCATTGGGCGAAAAGCTCGACCTGTTCGGCTGCCTGATACGTCGCAAGCAGCTTCGGTGACAGGGCATAGTCGCTCTGGCCGGGCGGCAGGCCGTCATAGTTGGGATTGCGCATATAAGCGGCGGTGTTCTCAGGCGAATAATCGTACCAGTCGAAACGGAGGCCCGGCGTCAGCGCGAACAGGCCATCGCCGATCGAGATGCGATCCTGCAGGTAGATGCCGAACTTCTTGCTGTCGACGTCGGGGCTGTCCGACTGGTTCGTATGCAGGAAGTTGCAGGTAGGGCTCGGCGTTGTGTCGCAGCTATCCTCACCCGAGGAATATTGATGGAGTTTCCCGAGGGCAAAGTCGCCGCCAAGCGTAACCTTGTGCTGCAGGAAACCGGTATCGAAGAACTTATCGACATAGCCGCTGGCGCCGAAACTTTCCTCCTCGGCTTCGTTGAGCCGTGAATACTCGCCGATGACCGACGTGCTGCGGTAGGCATCGATACCGTTTTCCCTAAACAGCCTCTGCCAATAGACAACGGCCGAGGCGCTGTCGAACCAAGCGCCATCGTCAACGGCCTCGAAATCATAGTCGAGCGACAGGCGCTCGCGCCGGGTGTTGTCGAGCTTGTCGTAGTTGCCTGGCCGGTAATTGCCGGTGAGGCTTTGGCCGGACATGAAATCGATATCCTTGTCGCGATCGAAGCGCTCGGCAGTGAAGCCGAAAGTATGGCCGCTATCGGTGTATTGCCGGACCTTGAACAGAAGGTTGTTCTGGTCGTAGTCGGCCGGGTCAGCCTCGGTACGCGTCGTGAAATAGCCGCCGACGTCGCCATTGCTTTCCCGTTCGTGCCCTTTCTTATAGCCGCCCTGGAACAGCACGGCCGTGTTGTCGTAGCGTGCTGCAACGGCGGCGGAGCCGCCGAGGCTATCGTCTTCGCCGTCATAGGCGAATTTGAATATGCCGCCCCAGGTCCTGCCTTCGCCGATCAGGTCCTCCGGCTCAAGGGTGCGCAGGACCACCGCTCCCCCGAGCGCGCCGCCGCCAGCCCGGCTGGAATCGGCGCCGCGCACGATATCGATCGTAGAGAGCGCTGCGAAATCGAAGCTGTCGATGCCGCCATCTGCATCGCGCGCGCCGTCATCGAGGAAGGGGATCGGAATGCCATCGATCGTCGTCAGCACGCGAGCGCCCTCAAGACCGCGAATGTTGACGCTGCCGCTCGTGCGGTTGAAGTTCACACCGGGCTCGAGGCTTCTGCCCAGATCCTCGAAACTCGATATCTGGTTGTTGTCGAGTTCTTCTTCGGTGACCCGCTCGGCGAGCGGCGTGTCGGCCACGCCTTCCTTCTCTTCACCCTTGACGGTCAGCTTCTTCAGCGCCGTCACGCGCCCCTGTTTATCTGCGGCGGCGGCCGCCTCGTCTGCCGATTGCGCGTAAGAAATCGTTGTTCCAGCTAGGGTGAATGCCGTGCACGCCAAAAGCGCCAGGCGATGATGCCGGTTGAGCATGGACCAGTCCTTTGAGATGTTGGCCGGGCTTGCTGTTGAGCGGCGAACTCAAGGGCTGGCTGGGCAGGCGTCGGGAATTGGGAAGACGGACTTGTCGCCGCCTTCTTTAGGCCACATAAAAAACATGAGTGTAAAAGTCAATATATATTGAGGGGTGGGGCCGACACAGTTTTCCGACGATCGAAGGCCTCGTCCTCAGTTTCAGCACATTTTGAAACAGGATTGTTTCTTCGCGCGTTTCGCCGTTCTGGCCGCCACCGCATCCTGCCTTAAATCGAAATCGATCTAAGGACGGAGGCATGCAGCGGTTCGAAGTGTTACAGCGATCTTTTTGCGCGTCTGTTCAGAAGCGCGGCGCTGTACGGAATAGGAGGACCTGCATGCGCCGCGTTGCCGGAATGTTACTGCTCTCCACCTTCGTCCTTGCAGGAGCGACCCTGCCGATGGAGGGACCGCTACCGGTACCGAGGCCCGCAACGGATGGCGATCAGCCAACGCCAACGCCGCGGCCCGCGGTACCGCGCGCGAATGATGAGAACGGCGAGGGCGAGATCAACGCCCGGAGTGGGCGAGAGCTACCCCCGGGCTGGAAAGATGATGCTCTCGATGCCGTGCCGGTCGTCGAGATCGAGAAGGAAGACCCGCAAGCCTATGCGTCCTGTCTCTCCGCGCTCAGGTCGCTCGGCAGCACTTTTGCCGAGGCCGACCGCATCGATGACGGCAAGGGCTGCGGCATCGACAAGCCGATCGATGTCGATGCCATACTGCCGGACGTGGCCCTGAAGCCTGACGGCATGATGCGCTGCGAAACGGCCTTGGCGCTTGCTCGCTGGACCAAGGAGACCGCCACTCCGGCCGCCAAAGCTGCTTTCGGACCCGACACCCGCATTGCCGCCCTGAACCAGGCCTCCACCTATGTCTGTCGCCTGAGGAACAACGGCACCACCGGCAAGATCTCCGAGCACGCCCGCGGCAATGCAGTCGACATCGCCTCCTTCACTCTCGCGGACGGCAAGATCATCGAGATTCAGCCGCGGGATGAAGATGGCACGATGGCCGGCGCGTTCCAGCGAGCGGTCACGGCCTCTGCCTGCCTCTACTTCACAACGGTGCTCGACCCGGGCAGCGATGAGGCACATGAAGACCACCTGCATCTCGACGTCATCGAGCGGAAAAACGGGTATCGCTATTGCCGATAGGGCGCGATGGGCCGCGGAACTCCCTCATCCGCCTGCTAGCACCTTCTCCCTGCAAGCGGGGTGAAGGAAACGCCCCAAGTCCCTCGCAGTGGTCGGAAATGTCGCCAGCCTCGATTGAAACCATCGGCGATCGGCACGATCTATGGGGCGGCACAACGGCGACAAGCCGAAAGTGTTCCGTGTCGCTTGACTGCAATCGCCCGTCTACTCGAGGAGCAATTCCATGCCGCTGACCATGTACACGCTTTCCGTGCCGGCCTTCACCCGTGGCTTTTCCGCCCTCAGCGGCATTCTCGACAAAGCAGAGACCTTCGCCTCGCAGGCCGGCCTTCCGCTTGCCGAGCTCTTCGATGCAAGGCTTGCGCCTGACATGCTGCCGCTGGCGGGCCAGATTCAGCGGGCAAGCGACACGAGCAAGAACGCCATTGCGCGGCTGACGACACTTGACGTGCCGCGCTTTCCGGATGAGGAACGGACCTTTGCCGACTTGCGTGAGCGCATCGCCAAGACGGTTGCATTCTTGGAGACGGTGACCCCCGATGACCTCGACGGCAGCGAGACGCGCGAAGTGACGCTCAGCTTCCCAAGCTTCAAGACGACGCTCAGCGGCGAGGATTACCTCACGAAGTTCGTCCTGCCGAACTTCTACTTCCACGTCACCACCGCCTACGCCATCCTCCGCCACAAGGGCGTGCCGATCGGCAAAGCCGACTATATCGTCGGCCTCGGCTGAAACGCGACGGCGAGACTCTTGATGCGGATGGAGACACCCCCCTCTGCCCTACCGGGCATCTCCCCCACAAGGGGGGAGATCGAAGGAGGCACCGCTGTGCACCATTGCGGCCTCTGTTTGTACGGTTGCCTCGTCGAAGGAGAGGAAGCGGGGAGCGCGCATCTTGCCAATCTCCCCCCTTGGGAGATGCCCGGCAGGGCAGAGGGGGGTGCCACCCGAAGCAGTTTGGAGATGCCATTTCTCGTGATAGCCGGTCGTTGCCGCAACAGTCAGTTTCGAGCTCGCGCTGACCGTACCTAAAGGCTTCAGAACAATCCCTCAATCAGCCCCTGCTCATTGAGACGGATGCGCTCCGAAGACGGCGCCTTCGGCAGGCCCGGCATCGTCATGATTTCGCCCGTGACGACGACGATAAAGCCGGCGCCGGCCGCAAGCCGCACCTCGCGGATCGGCACGGCGTGGCCGGTCGGCGCGCCGCGCAGGTTCGGATCGGTGGAGAAGGAGTATTGCGTCTTCGCCACACAGATCGGCAGGTGGCCGTAACCCTGATCCTCCCAGGTCCTGAGCTGGTCCCGCACCACCTTGTCGGCGATGACCTCGCTCGCGCGATAGATGTCCTTCGCGATCGTCTCGATCTTATGGAAGAGCGGCATGTCGTCCGGATAAAGCGGCGAGAACTGCGAATGGCCCGCATTGGCGAGGTCGACGACCTTGTGCGCGAGCTCTTCGATCCCGGCCGAGCCTTCGGCCCAATGCTTGCAGAGGACCGCCTCGGATCCGAGCGTTCTGACATAGTCCTTGATCGCCTGAATCTCGGCCTCCGTGTCGGAGGTGAAATGATTGATCGCGACCAGCACCGGCACGCCGAATTTCTTGACGTTCTGGACGTGCCGGCCGAGGTTGGCGCATCCCTTCCTCAGCCCATCGAGATTCTCGCGCCCCAGATCCTCCTTCTTGACGCCACCATTCATCTTGATCGCCCTCACGGTCGCGACGATAACGGCGGCATCCGGCTTGAGGCCGGCCTTGCGGCACTTGATGTCGAAGAATTTCTCCGCGCCGAGATCGGCTCCGAAGCCCGCCTCGGTCACCACATAGTCGGCGAGCTTCAACGCGGTCGCCGTCGCCACCACGGAATTGCAGCCATGGGCGATGTTGGCGAAGGGCCCGCCGTGGACAAAGGCCGGATTGTTCTCGAGCGTCTGCACGAGGTTCGGCTGCATAGCATCCTTCAGGAGGACGGCCATCGCCCCGTCGGCCTTGATGTCGCGGGCATAGACCGGGCTCTTGTCGCGCCGGTAACCGATGATGATGTTGCCGAGACGCTTTTCGAGATCGTGAATGTCCATTGCGAGACACAGGATTGCCATCACCTCCGAGGCGACGGTGATGTCGAATCCCGTCTCGCGCGGGTAGCCGTTGGCGACGCCGCCCAGCGAGCCGATGATCTGGCGCAGCGCCCGGTCGTTCATGTCCATCACTCGCCGCCAGGCGATGCGGCGGATGTCGATCGCCTGCTCGTTGCCCCAATAGATGTGGTTGTCGATCAGCGCCGCGAGCAGGTTATGCGCCGCGGTGACGGCGTGGAAATCACCGGTGAAATGAAGGTTGATGTCCTCCATCGGCACGACCTGGGCATAGCCGCCGCCCGCCGCGCCGCCCTTGATGCCGAAGCACGGTCCGAGCGAGGCTTCGCGGATGCAGACGATCGTCTTCTTGCCGATGCGGTTGAGACCATCGCCAAGACCGACCGTGGTCGTCGTCTTGCCCTCGCCGGCCGGTGTCGGGTTGATCGACGTCACGAGGATGAGGCGGCCGTTTCTCTTTTCCTTCTGCGCCGCGATGAACTCCGCGCTCACCTTCGCCTTGTCGTGGCCGTAGGGAAGCAGGTGCTCCGGCGGAATACCGAGCTTGGCGCCTATCTCCATGATCGGCTTCTTCTTCGCGGCGCGCGCGATCTCGATGTCCGATTTCACCTCCCCCATGGCTCCCCCCTTTTTTGATTTGCGCACCTCACCTCCCGCGGGGTGCGCCGCATCCGTCTCTGTGGGCTTTTATATTCCCGCCGTCAGCGCGCGAGAATGTCGCGCATCTCCACGATATTGGACCTGACGCGAAGGATATAGAAGCCCATGGTGGCAAGATGCGTCGGCATGATCCAGCCATCCTCGCGGCCATTCGAGATGATGAGCGGTTGAATGCGCAATGCCGCGCGAAGCTGCCTCAGGGTTTCCGTATAGATCGGCGTCAGACCGCGTTGCGTGACGACATTCTCGAAGTCCGCGCCGGCCGCCGTCAGAATCCCGTAATAGCCGTAGAGCTGGCCGAAGGCGAACCAGAAGCGATCGTCGGCCCTTGTGTCGAACCAGCCGCCGTTGTGGAATTCCGAACGCTCGCGGATGATCGCCGACGTATTGCCGAGATCGTTGGCGATGCGGTCGAGGAACTCCACCATGTTGTCGGACCGGCCGTCGAAGATCGCCTCGCATTTGCCGAGCGACACGTTGAACTTCCGGAAATCGCGCATCGCCGCCCGATAGAAGCTCGGCGTCGGAGTCTTCGGGCCGAAAGGATTGAGGCCGAAATACCAGGTCTCCTCGTCGAACTGGATGTTGCCGCGCGCGCTCTGCAGATCGTTATTTACGCCGGACGTGCCGCGAACGCGACCGAGCGAATCGACGAGCTCGACCGCAGTGCGGCGAACCGCCTGATTGACGCCGCGCTGGAACGACGCCTTGTTGTCGAGCCACGGCGTATCGTCCCAATCGAGCCCGAAGAGGCCGAGCTTGTAGGCGAGCATCGAGGATATCCAGGCATTCTGATTGACATTGAGATCGATCAGATCGGCCGCGACATCGACGATGGCCGAGGTCTGGCAAACCGTTCCAGCCGGAAGCTGCGCCACTGCAAGAGCCTCCGTCGTATTGTCCGTGCCCGACGGATCGGCCACGGCAGCCTGGCTGGCGGTTGCGGCAGCACCGGATTGTCCCGTCGTCGCGCCGGGGCCGCTGACCGGCGAGCCGGCCGGCGTCTTGCGCTCGGCAAGCTTGTAGCGATCGACGTAATCCGGGTCGAAATTGGTCCAAGCCTGCGTCTGCCAGACGAAGTAACCATAGAAGAGGACGAGCCCCAGGAGGATCAGCGCGATCGGCCCTTTGATGACCCAGCTACGGGCCCGGTACCAATTGCCGAGCACGACGAAAGGCCAGAGAAGCCACGCCACCGCCAGCCCGATGCCACGGCCGATCGCCGTAAAAACACGCTGGAAGAACGCAACGATCGGATCGAACATTTTCTATTCCTCTGTGAGACCGTAGAGCTTGTGGCGGAAGGCGGCCTTGTCCCTGAGATATGTGTCGGTCAGGGTCGCAACAACATACTCGCGGAACTTTTCGCTGTAGCGCTCGTAGGACTCATAGAAGCCCTGCTTGTCGAAGACGAAGCGCGAGACGAAATCGCGGGGGGTGAGTTGCGATATCAGGCGGTTGACCAGCCATTGATCCGGATGCCGCGGCGCCGCCCGGACCAGCAGGAAACGATTTTCCGGCGCCACCTCCTGCATGCTGATCGTGCCCGTCGCCGCGATCGCCCGCGACATTTCCTGAAGGAAGGAATAGATCCCATCGCGCGTGACGAGTGCCGCATTGCGGTGGATCCAGGTCTGCAGCCATATCCGGTCGGCATTCATCAGATCGGCGTTCGGATCAACCTCGTTGATGAGGCCGCGGACGACCATGTCCGCCCGATGCTGGAACAGGCCGGATTCCTGCACCCAGGATGCCTGCGGCAGTTGCAAGCGATTTGTCGTCGCCAGGAAATCGTAGATGCGGGCGTAATCGGTGATAGCGATATAGCTCACTTGCCACGGCCTGGACCGCCGGAAGCCCGGAACCGAGGGATCGCAGATCACCGTCGTCGTCTTCTCGTCCAGGAAAACGTAAACGCCGCCGAAGTGATTGGCCCAGTAGGCCTCATGCCGGAAGACGAGTTCTTCCGGGACGAGCGCGTTCTGCCGGATGTCGCCGGTCGTCTTGGCGAGTTCCACCATCCGCTCGAGCATCGCATCATCGGCCCAGGCATTAGGCACCTTCTTCAGCCGGTCTATCAGTTCACGAAGCTCCGTCGCCTTGCCGAGCATGTCCTCGGCGGAGAGCACCCGGAAGCGCACTTCGTTGATCGACAGGAGATCGTCGATGTCCTCGATGACGGACACCGAGTCCTCGATCTCGCCATAGAGCGCGTCCTTGATCGTGACCGCGTTGATCGCGCGACTGTTGGCGTTGAAGAATTCATGCATCAGCGCCGCGGTATTGGAAAAGCTCGTGTGAACGACCGGCAGTTCCGCCTGCGCGGGCGTCAGGATGATGAAGCGCCGATTGACCCGGTTCGGGTCGAGATAATCGCGGTCCCCCAGTTCCTCGGCGATTTCCGGCGAGAAGCCGGTCATGTCGATGCTGAAGCGTTCAAGCGCCGTCGGTCTGAGGCCGAAACCTTCCAGCGCCTTGTTGTAGCGTGCAATAAGGTGCGGCTCGGAAATGTCGAGCAGCCGTCCGTAGATGAGTTCCGCTTCGAGGAGGCGCTTCATGCGGCGGTATTCTCTTTGATCATCCCTGCCACCTGCCCTCGCGCTTCATCGTCTCGATCTCGCGGATCGCCTTCTCGCGCTGGCGCTCGCGGCGGATGATGTCGGCGACTGCGGCATCGTCGGACTTGTCGGTGTAGCGGAATTCGCTGTCGGCATAGCGGTTGATTTCCTGCAGCACCATCTCGATCGTGATCGGCCCGCGCAGTTCCTCGATCATCGCCTTCTTCTCGTCGTAGGACTTGTGCATGAAGGAGCCCGCATCCCTGAACCAGACGTCGGGCAATTCGACGTCCATGGCGCGCATCTTGATCGCGTCGGTGATATTCCTGATCGCCCGGCCGGTGAAGCGGGGTTCCGCCTCCTTGATCATGTGCAGATAGGCGCCGACGTCCGCAAGCGTGGCGATCTTGCCCTTCTCCTTCTCGTAGCGCTCCCAGACGACGAGCAACCCCTCCTCCTGCGGCCGCGCATGCGCAGAGTAGGATTGAGAGACGGCCCGCTTGATCTCCTGTCCGGCATAAAGTTCGTGTTGCCCAAGCGGAATCTTGTGGTTCTTGCCGACGAGCAGCGCGAAGATGTCGATGTAGTCCGCCTCCGTCTGCGGCCCGTCGACCAGCCAACGCGCGCCGGCCCGCTGGCGCAGCGCATCGTCCACATTCTCCGGGTGGTTCGAGAACATGCCGAAAGTGCAGTTGCCACGCACGACGGTCGAGGCGCCGGCGAAACTCTCCATCAGCACCGCCGTCACCTCGTGCTGGCCGGCCGACGCGCGGTCATCGGAGCGTTTCGCCGCCACCTGGTCGACGTCGTCGATCGTGCCGAAGCCGATCGCCCGCGGGTTCATCACATTGTTGACGAACTCCTTGCAGTTCTGACCCGACTTGCCCTGATAGGACGAAATCTGGTCGACACCGAAGTTCTCGTAATGGAAGGAGTAGCCAGCGACACTGCAATAGTCGTGGAGCATGCCGGCAAGCATCTGGATCAGGATCGTCTTGCCGGTGCCGGGCATGCCGTCGCCGATGAAGGTGAAGAGGAAGCCGCCGAGTTCGACGAACGGATTCATCTGCCGGTCGAAGTCGTAGGCCATCAGCATCTTCGCAAGCTTCAGCGCCTGATGCTTGGCGATGTGGTTGCCGATGATCTCCTCGGGCTTCTTGAAGGTCATGACCAGAGGTTTGCGCTTCTGCCCGGGCGCGACGTCGAAACCGTTCAGCGTGAAGTCATCCTGGTCGAGCCGGATATGGACGTTCTCGAAATTCTGCAGCCCGGTGAAGCGGCCCTTGCGGGCGATCAGGCCCTCGATCGCAACCCGGGAAAAGGCCCGGGCCCGCGCGGTGAGCGCAAGGTCGTCCGGCGCGCCGGCGATGGCGCGATCGAGCCCAGCGACCATGCTTTTCAGCGCGTCCTGGGGCGTGTCGAAAAGGAAATCCGGTTCTGCGGCATCGTCGACCGGTTCCCCCTCCCCCTGCAGCGTCCCGCCGATATAGGCGGCAAGCGTGAAGGCGGCGATATAGGCCGATGCCGATAGCAGCGCCTTGAAGTGGCCCGCATCCTCGCCCGTCAACGGTGCGCTTACATTGCGCGCCTGCAGCTGCTCGAGGCTCGTCTGCCGCGCGAAGACATCGGCAACAGCGAGCGCCACCTGGATGCCGCGCCGGGTGCGGTAGAGGACGGCATGCTGCGCCGGCGAAAGCAGCGGATCGGCGCCGCGCACGGCCTGAACGGTGCGGGCGAGTTCGACCTCATGCGTGCGGCGCTGGCCGCCGGTCGACACGGTCGATACGAAACGCCTGCCGGTACCGGCGATCGGTGCGCCTGCGGGGGCGTCGGCCCGCTCGAGAACAACCAGCTTGGTGACGAGGCTCTGCGCGACCGCCTGATGCTTGGCGATCTCGTCCTCGTGCAGCGTCGTGAGGCCCGCATTCAACGTCATGGTTCAAACCTCGCTCACCACCTGGTTGCCGGAAATGACATGCACCTTGTAATCGCCGAAGACTTGGGCCGCCTCGCCGGCGGCATAAAGGGCCTGATAGGCGTCATGTGGCACCAATGCGTGTTTCTCGTAGGCACTGACGCCCATGCGCGCCGCCTCGAGATTGGCCGTGTCGATATGGAATTCCTCCTGAGCCGGAGTGGTCGACCAGAAGCCGCTTTTCGCCGGCCGTTCCGCCTTGGAGAAAACCTCCTGCACTGTCCAGGTCAGGAGCCAGGCATTTTCGGTCTTGCGCACCCTCGATAGAATATCGTTGATCCTGGCATTGTTCTCCGTGATGCCGGCCGAATAGAAGGGGCCGAGCACGATGCGGCGAAGCTGCTTCGGATGCAGTTCCGGCAAATCCTTGTCGAGATTGGTGGCGATCGTCACCGGCGTCAGCGAATAGGCGCTGTTCTTCGAGGCGAAATCGTCGAAGCGACTTGCAAGCTCGGGATTGAGCAGCCCTCCGACCGGAAGCGGGATCTCCACGTCAGGGTTGAGCTTGCCGTCTTCGGTGACCAGCATCTCGACGATGTTGTCCGAAGAGTCCTCGATCGTCGCCATGTAGACCATGGGCAGCGTCTGGCTGCCGTCGAAGGCGCCCCAGGAAACGACGTAATAGGGCCGCATCGTCTTCGGATTGACGGCGACCCGGATCGTCTCCGGCAGAACGAAGGGCGAGAAGATTTCGCCCTTGCCGATCTGCTCCAGGTAGAGCCTCTCCGCCATGCGGGCCTGCAGTGCCTCCGGAAAAGCCTTCTGCCGCAGGATGAAGTCCACCATTTCCTCGCGCAGCGCATCGGCGGAAGGGATGCTCGCCAGTCGCTTCTCCGCGCTCTGCCGGTCGTTTTCGAGCTCCAGGACGTTCTGGAAAACCGGGAACCCGCTCTCCGCACGCGAGATACGAAAATGCTCGACAAAGCCGATGCGATTTTCCCAGCAGGCGATCGAGGCCTTCAGCCGGGTAAGATAGGGAACGATGACCTCACCGATGACCGTGTTGCGGTAGAGCGGCGAATTGCGGTCGCCGAGAAAGAGTTCAAGCCCCGCCAGAGCGGCCCGGATGGAAGTGAAATACTGCCTGACGGCTGGAGATACGGCGGTATTCATCAAAACCCCTCCGGCAAGTGCCGAAAGGCGGTCGGAAAGCTGGTCATCGCCGGCTTACCGATCACTGCTTCACGTAGTTTGCGGCATTGTGCTTGTCCATCACCGCCTGGAAGCGACGGGCAAAGGCGTCGTCGGCCAATTTCTTGCGCCGCTGGATATCCTGCGTCGCGAGCATGTTCTTTTCATGCATCTCGAGCAGGTCGCCGATATGGCGCTGCGCAGCCGCACCGATCCCCGCCATCGTCTCCTCGGCCGCGGTGTCGACCTGGCTGCCGAGCGTGTTGATCTTATGGGCGACGTCCTGCTGCGCCGCCGTCTTCAGCGAGTCTTCGAGCGCCTTGTAGAGCACGATGCGCTGTTCGGTATCGATTGTCAGCTTGTTGATCAGCGTGTTCTGCGCGGCGATCTGGTTGTTGAGCGAATCGACGAAGGTCTGGAACATCGCGGTGTAGCGTTCGAGCGTCTGGCTCTCGGCGAGCAGTTCCTGCTCCTTCGCCTGCTTCTCGTTGTATTCGGTGGCAAGCTGCGAGCGCTCGCCCTCCAGCTCCGTGCGCGTCTTCTGGTCGGTCGAGGCGGCGATCCGGTTCTCGATGTCGAGCAGCAGCGGATTGAGCTCCTCGATGCGCTTCTGCGTTTCTTCGAGCGCCGCCATCGTGCCCTTGCGGCGCCCGATCACCTGGATGAGGCTCTGCTCGGAGGTCTTGTAGCGCTGGTCGAGGATCGACCTCTGGTCCTTGAGGATGCCGACGATGGTGTCGGATTTCGAAAGCAGTTCCTGCAGGTTGCCGGCGAGCGACATGTTGCGCACCCGGTCGGTGCGCATGCGCTGCATCTTCTGCTTGGAGAAGAAGCCGACGAATTTCTCGTAGCCGGTATAGCTCTTCATGCTCTCGAATTCGGCGCCGAAGACATTGGTGGCATCTTCCAGCCCGATGATCAGATCGGCGATGTTGGCTTCCATCACCTTCTGCTGCTGGATCACGTCCTGAATGCGGGCATTCTCGATATCGAAATTGACGTCACCGAGCTTGGTGTCCGCCTTGGCGAATTGTTCGAGGACGACGCCCGACTGCTCGAGCTTGCCGCGCATCTCCTTGACGACGCTCCTGGTCCTCTCGATCTCCGCGTCAAAATTCTGAAGCGTCGCCATTCCCCTTCTCCCTCTCTTCGGCAGGCTCTTGCAAGCCGAATTATTCAGCCCTCGATTGCAGTTATATAAAGGATGTTTAGAACGTTACGACAAGGGTGATCATAGGCTTTTTCGCCCGCGAGGCCAGGTGGCTTATGGGCCCTATCGGGCACAGGGCGATCCCGGTCGTTATGCGCCGTCGCCTCGCGCGTCGACCGCCGCGGTACTCTGGCAGCCTTCACGCATCCGGTCTTCCCAATGGCGCCGGCAATAGGACACGTATTTCTCGTTGCCGCCGACATCCACCTGCGCCCCTTCGCGCACGACCTTGCCGTCTCCGCCGAGGCGCACGACCATGGTCGCTTTTCGTCCGCAATGGCAGATCGTCCTGACTTCGCGCAACTCGTCCGCGATCGCAAGCAGGGCCATGGAGCCGGGGAAGAGCTTGCCCTGGAAATCCGTCCTCAGCCCATAGGCCATCACCGGTATGCCGAGGCGGTCCGCAACGCGCGCGAGTTGCCACACCTGCGCTTCGCCGAGAAACTGCGCCTCGTCGACGAAGACACAGGCAATGTCCCCGGATCCATCGGCGTTCAGCCGCTCGATCAGGCCGTAGAGATCGTCCCCGTCGCGGAAGGGAACCGCATCCGACTGCAGTCCGATGCGTGACGCGATGCAGCCCATGCCGGCGCGGTCATCGAAGGCGGCGATCAGCATCACGACGCGCATACCGCGCTCCTGATAGTTGTAGGCTGCCTGCAGGAGCATCGTGCTTTTGCCCGCATTCATCGTCGCATAGCTGAAATAGAGTTTGGCCATGATCCCGTCTCCGGCGTCGTAGTTTGCGCTAAATGACCGGGGTTGCATCCGTTGGCCAGAGCATGTCGGCGCGACCCACAGAATTTCGAAGGGGAAACAGGCATTCCGGCCCAGCGCCGCCGGCAGCCGCGCGGCGCTTTGAGGACAGCATTTCGTGGGCTTTGCGACATTCGGCGTCGCTTTGTGCACCCCCTTGGCGGATTGAGGCAATACACTCCCCTCGATGCCAAGGCCTTGAATTCGGGGCGCATTGGTGTTTGGCTAAAAAAAGAACACAGGCAGGGGAACGCAACGATGATAAGGACCTTCTCAATCAAGTTCATGCTGGCGGGCGCCGTCTGTATGGCCCTGACCGCGGGTAGTGCGCTCGCAGCCGAACCGGAAAGCTGCAGCACCGTTCGCTTCTCCGACGTCGGCTGGACGGACATCACCGCGACGACGGCGACGGCAACGACGATCCTCAAGGCATTGGGCTATCAGACGGACGTCAAGGTCCTATCCGTGCCGGTCACCTACACCTCCCTGAAAAACAAGGACATCGACGTCTTCCTCGGCAACTGGATGCCGACGATGGAGGCCGACATTGCGCCCTATCGCGAGGACAAGTCCGTCGAGACCGTGCGTGAGAACCTCGAGGGCGCGAAGTACACGCTCGCGACCAATGCCAAGGGCGCAGAGCTCGGCATCAAGGACTTCAAGGATATCGCCGCCCACAAGGACGAGCTCGAGGGCAAGATCTACGGGATTGAGCCCGGCAATGACGGCAACCGGCTGATCATCGACATGGTCGAAAAAGGCACCTTCGGCCTGAAAGGCTTCGAAGTCGTCGAATCCTCCGAACAGGGCATGCTGGCGCAGGTCGCCCGTGCCGAGAAGGACGGCGAACCGATCGTCTTTCTTGGCTGGGAGCCGCATCCGATGAACGCGAACTTCAAGCTGACCTATCTCTCCGGCGGCGATGACATCTTCGGCCCGAACTACGGCGGCGCTACGGTGCACACCAATGTGCGTGCCGGTTACACGACCGAATGCCCCAATGTCGGCAAGCTGCTCCAGAATCTGAAGTTCTCGCTGCAGATGGAGAACGAGATCATGGGCAAGATCCTGAACGACGGAGAAGATCCGGAGAAGGCGGCGGCCGCATGGCTCAAGGCCAATCCGGCCACGCTCGAGCCTTGGCTCGCCGGGGTCACGACCAAGGATGGCGGAGACGGAATGGCTGCGGTCAAGACCGCTCTCGGTCTCTGATCGGCTGCACCGCCATGCGTCTGGCACGGACGCTCAAATGTCGCTGTAGCACTTTGAATTGCTGCATGTTTCGCCTTTGCGTCGACTCCGTTCAAGAACATGCAGCGAGGGCGGGGAAGCACCCCGCCTTTTTCCACCGCTCCGTGCGATCCAGTGTTTGACCCCTGACAAGAGGGATTCAATTCCGTGGAATTTCTGACTGAAAACCGCATCCCGATCGGCGGCTGGGCCAAGGCGTTCGTCGACTGGCTGACCACGAATTTCGAGCTGTTTTTCGACCAGCTCGCAAATCTGCTTTCGGCGATCATTTCCGTTCTGCTCTACATCCTGCAAACGCCACATCCGCTCATCGTCGTCGCTGTGGTGACCGCATTGGCGTGGTGGTTCCGCCGCTCCATCGGAATTGCGGCTTTCACCTGTCTTGGGCTGCTCTTGATCGTCAACCAGGGCTACTGGAAAGAGACCACCGAGACGCTGGCGCTTGTGCTCGCAGCGACCTTCGTCAGCATGGCGGTCGGTGTCCCGCTCGGCATCGTCGCTGCGCGTCGCGCCTGGATCTACTCGATCATGCGCCCGATCCTGGATCTGATGCAGACGATTCCGACCTTCGTCTATCTCATTCCGGCGCTGATCCTTTTCGGCCTCGGCATGGTGCCCGGGCTGATTGCGACCGTCATTTTCGCCATTCCCGCCCCCATTCGCCTGACGCGTCTCGGCATCATTTCGACGCCGCCGTCGCTGGTGGAGGCGGCCGAGTCCTTTGGGGCAACACCGTGGCAGGTGCTGCGCAAAGTGGAACTGCCCTTTGCGATGCCGCAGATCATGGCGGGCCTCACCCAGACGATCATGCTGTCGCTCTCGATGGTGGTCATCGCGGCTCTCGTCGGTGCCGACGGTCTTGGCGTTCCGGTCCTCAGGGCGCTGAACACGGTCAATATTGCCAGGGGTTTCGAATCCGGCCTCTGCATCGTCATCCTCGCCATCGTTCTCGACCGCCTGTTCCGCTCGTCCGATGAAGGAGAAGGCGCATGATCGACGCCGTCGTTTTCAAGAATGTCGACATCATCTTCGGCAAGAATCCGCAAGCCGCCCTGCAGATGGTCGACCAAGGCAAGACGCGCGACGAGATCGGCGCAGCAACGGGCCTGGTGCTCGGCGTCGCCGGCGCCTCGCTCACCATCAACGAGGGCGAGATCCTGGTGCTGATGGGCCTTTCCGGCTCGGGCAAGTCGACGCTGCTCAGGGCCGTCAACGGCCTTGCGCCGGTGGTGCGCGGCGAAGTCGAGGTGAAGACCTCGAGCGGATCGCTGAACCCCTATCGCTGCAACGCGAAATCCCTGCGCGATTTCCGCATGCATACCGTCTCGATGGTGTTTCAGCAGTTCGCGCTCCTGCCGTGGCGCACGGTGGCGGATAATGTCGGCTTCGGACTTGAGCTGGCCGGTGTCTCGGACGCCGAGCGAAAGAAGCGTGTCGGCGAGCAGCTCGACCTCGTCAACCTGACGAAATGGGCGGACCGCAAGGTCAACGAACTCTCGGGCGGCATGCAGCAGCGCGTCGGCCTTGCCCGGGCGTTTGCCACCGGCGCGCCGATCCTGCTGATGGACGAACCGTTCTCGGCTCTCGATCCGCTGATCCGCACTCGTCTGCAGGACGAGCTGCTCGAATTCCAGCGGCGGCTGAAGAAGACGATCATCTTCGTCAGCCACGACCTCGACGAGGCCTTCCGCATCGGCAATCGCATCGCGATCATGGAAGGCGGGCGGATCATCCAATGCGGAACGCCGCAGGAAATCGTGAAGAGCCCAGCGAACCAGTATGTCGCCGATTTCGTCCAGCACATGAACCCGATAACCATGCTGACGGCGAAGGACGTGATGCGAATCGGCGTCGAGCGGGCGGCCAGCGCCGGTGTGACGGCAACCGCCAAACCGACGACGCCGCTCGTGGAGATCCTCGACGCCATGTCCCGCCAGCCCGGCAGCATCGGCGTCGTCGACAACGGCTCGGTGGTCGGCACGATCGACGCGCAGAACATCGTCGAAGGGCTGACGCGCCATCGCAGCAAAGGTTGACGCGGCACGCCAAGCGGCCAATAAAGCCTGGAGCCACCGCTCCGGGCTTTTATTTTGATCCGGCGGCGCCGCAGGAGGCGACACAATGAGCGAGAAACCCAACGTGTTGCGCGAGACCGACGACGAGGCGCGCAAGCTCGCGAGGACGCTGCTTCGTTCGGCAAGAAGCGGCGCGCTTGCCGCGATCGAGCCCGAAAGCGGCGGCTTTCCCTTCGTCAGCCGCGTGCTGATCGGAATCGATGTCGACGGCGCGCCGGTGATTCTCGTCTCACGGCTTTCGACGCACACACAGGCGCTCACTGCCGACAAGCGCGCCTCGCTCCTGACCGGTGAGCCCGGCAAGGGTGACCCCCTCGCCCATCCGCGCCTTACCCTTCAATGCGAAGCCGAAGCCGTTTCGCGCCACTCCGTCCTTCATGCCCGCATTCGCGAACGTTTCCTAAGGCGGCATCCGAAGTCCTCGCTGTACATAGACTTCCCCGATTTCGGCTTTTTCCGCCTCAATCCGCTGCGTGCGAGCCTCAACGGCGGCTTCGGGCGCGCCTATGTTTTGACGGCCGAGGATCTCGTCATCGCCTCGCCTGCCATGGCTGCGCTCGCCGAGATGGAAGCGAGTGCGATCGAGCACATGAACACCGATCATGCCGACGCGGTGAAGTATTATGCGACGACTCACTGCCGGGCGCCTGAGGGGGACTGGAAGATCGTCGGCATCGACGCTGCCGGACTCGACCTTTCCGACGGCGAGCGGCTCCAGCGGCTCGAATTCGAAACGCCGGTCGGAGATGTGACGGAATTACGGCCACTTCTAAAAAAACTTTACCGTTAATCCGCGCTTAGCTACCCCCATTTCTTGCAGTGGGTGGTTGCCCTTTTATGCATCACGGCTAATTATCGTGCTTCGTCAAACATAACTACGTGTGATGAATTTTCGCATGGAGCACGCGATGCAGCCTCTCTCGCCTGAAAGACACGAGGAAGCCGAGATAGCAGCCGGTTTCCTTTCGGCCATGGCAAATCCGAAACGCTTGCTCATCCTCGACTCTCTGGTCAAGGAGGAGATGGCGGTCGGAGCTTTGGCCAATAAAGTCGGGCTGAGCCAGTCGGCTCTTTCCCAGCACCTTTCGAAGCTGCGTGCGCAGAATCTGGTCAGCACCCGTCGTGACGCACAGACGATCTACTATTCGAGCTCTTCTGACGCGGTCATGAAGATTTTGGGCGCGCTCTCCGAGATCTACGGCGAAGTCACAAGCGCCGTGGAAGAAAAACCCCTCGTCCGCAAGTCGGCGTAACCTCCCAAGACGCCAGGCCGGACAGACCAGCCTCACAAGCCCCGGCGACCCAGTCGCGCGGGGCTTATGTTTTTTATTGCGCGGCTGCATGCTATGGATCACGCGGGCGAAATTCTCATACTCACCGGGCCGCCCGGTTCTGGAAAAACCACGACAGCGCAGACGCTCGCCAGAGAGCCTGGATCTTCGAAGGTCCATCTGCATTGCGACGACTTCTGGCACTTCATCAAGAACGGAGCGATTCCGCCCTATCTGCCTGAAGCTCGTGAACAAAACATCCTCGTGGTCGATATTTTGACAAAGGTGGCCGCGGCGTACGCCGATGGTGGTTATTTTGTCGTGGTAGACGGCATTGTCGGACCCTGGTTCTTGGAACCATTCAAGAAGATCTCAGCGCCGCTCCACTACGTCGTTCTACGTCCACCACTCGATATCGCGATCCGGCGTTGCCAGGAGCGTGGCGGGGACACCTTGACCGACCCCGGGCCTATCACGGAGCTGTACCGACAGCTCTCATCGCTGGGGCCACTTGAGCGGCATGTTCTGTCAACCAACGGACACAGTCGGGACGACACCTTGAGCGCGGTGATCGAGGCTGTGAAAAGCGGGTCGTTTCGCCTGCGACATAACAAATAGGCGAGCTCCCACAAACCAGCTTCGCAAGCACCGCGGTCATCATGCACGCCGCAACACGGCAGCTTCAAGCATGTGTGCAGCCGAGCATGCTGCTACCGAATTGCGACAGTTGATGGTGTGGGACGCGATCGACCGCAGGCTTGACGCTTGTCGGCGCGCTGATAGTTTGACCAACAGGTAAAAGAATCCGGCTTTAGCCATCGCAGCATGGGCAAGAACCGTCGAGGAGAACCGACATGTCGAACCGCCTGAACACCACGCCGAACGATCTGCGCGCCTTCTGGATGCCGTTCACGGCCAACCGCCAATTCAAGAAGGAACCGCGCCTCTTCGTCGGCGCCAAGGACATGTACTACACGACGCATGACGGCAGGACGGTGCTCGATGGAACGGCCGGCCTCTGGTGCGTCAATGCCGGCCATTGTCGGCCGAAGATTACCGAGGCGATCCGCGAACAGGCGGGAGAACTCGACTATGCGCCAGCGTTCCAGCTCGGTCACCCGAAGGCATTCGAGCTCGCCAATCGGCTCGTCGACATCGCGCCCGAAGGCCTGAACCACGTTCTCTACACCAATTCCGGCTCGGAATCGGTCGATACGGCCCTCAAGGTGGCACTTGCCTATCACCGCGCCAAGGGCAACGGCTCGCGCTTTCGCCTCATCGGCCGCGAGCGCGGCTATCACGGCGTCAACTTCGGCGGCATCTCGGTCGGCGGCATCGTTGCCAACCGCAAGATGTTCGGCACGCTTCTGACCGGCGTCGACCACCTGCCGCACACGCATCTGCCGGGCAAGAACGCGTTTACCCGCGGCGAACCGGAGCACGGCGCCGACCTCGCCGACGAATTGGAACGGATTGTCACACTGCACGACGCCTCGACCGTCGCGGCTGTCATCGTCGAACCGGTGGCGGGCTCGACCGGCGTGCTCATCCCGCCGAAGGGCTATCTTCAGAGGCTGCGTGACATCTGCACCAAGCACGGCATCCTGTTGATCTTCGACGAGGTTATCACCGGTTATGGCCGCCTTGGCACGCCCTTTGCCGCCCAATATTTCGACGTGAAACCGGACATCATCACCACCGCCAAGGGGCTCACCAACGGAGTGATCCCGATGGGCGCGGTCTTCGTCACTTCCGAAATCCACGATGCCTTCATGACCGGACCGGAGCACCTGATCGAGTTCTTTCACGGTTACACCTATTCCGGCAACCCGATCGCATCCGCAGCGGCGCTCGGAACGCTCGACACCTACAAGGAAGAAGGGCTTTTGACCCGCGCCGCCGATCTCGCCTCCTACTGGGAAGAGGCGCTGCATTCGCTCAAGGACTGCCCGCATGTGATCGACGTCCGCAATATCGGCCTGATCGGCGCGATCGAGCTCCAGCCGATCGCCGGCGAGCCGACGAAGCGCGCCTTCTCCGCCTTCCTGAAAGCCTACGAGAAGGGCCTGTTGATCCGGACGACGGGCGACATCATCGCGCTGTCGCCGCCGCTGATCATCGAAAAGCACCAGATCGACGAGCTCTTCGACAAGCTGCGCGACGTTCTGAAGAACAACATCTGAGATTACAGCGCCGCGCGTCTCATCAGACGCGCAAAGGTCGCTGTAACACTTTGAAGTGCTGCACGTTTTTATCCTTAAATCGGATACGATTTAAGGAAACATGCAGTAGCCGCTCAAATCTCCCGGCCCTTCCCCCGCATGCGGGGAGAGGGTTATTGTCATGAACAAACGTCGAAGAGCGGGGTGCAGGGGATGTCTGAAGCGCTGGAACAGTTCATCGATCAGGGCGTTGGCCGCGAGCCGGCGGACATCGTGCTCAAGGGCGGGCAGTTCTTCGATCTCGTCACCGGCGAACTCGTCGCTTCCGACATCGCAATCTCCGGCGACCGGATCGTCGGCACCTGCGGCGATTATCAGGGACGCGAGGAGATCGACATCTCCGACCTGACCGTCGTTCCCGGCTTCATCGACACGCACCTGCACATCGAATCCTCGCTCGTCACTCCCCACGAGTTCGACCGCTGCGTCCTGCCGCTCGGGATCACCACCGCCATCTGCGATCCTCATGAGATCGCCAATGTGCTCGGCACCGAAGGCATCCAGTTCTTCCTGGATTCGGCGATGGAAACGATCATGGACATCCGTGTCCAGCTTTCCTCCTGCGTGCCGGCGACGCATCTCGAGACATCCGGCGCCGACCTGCCGGTCGAGCGGCTCGTGCCCTTCCGCCACCACCCGAAAGTGATCGGCTTGGCCGAGTTCATGAATTTCCCCGGCGTCGTCCACAAGGATCCGGTGTGCCTGGCGAAGCTCGATGCCTTCCAGGGCGGCCATATTGACGGCCATGCGCCGCTCCTGCGCGGCAAGGAACTGAACGGCTACCTCGCGACCGGCATCCGCACCGACCACGAATGCACGAGCGCGGAGGAGGCGCTCGAAAAGATCCGCAAGGGCATGCACATCCTCGTGCGCGAAGGCTCCGTCTCGAAGGACTTGCATGCGCTGATGCCGATCATCACCGAGCGGCTGTCGCCTTATCTCGCGCTCTGCACCGACGACCGAAATCCGCTCGACATCGCCGAACAGGGTCATCTCGATCACATGATCCGCACGGCGATCGCCGCCGGCGTCGAGCCGCTCGCCATCTATCGCGCCGCCTCGATCTCCGCCGCGCGCGCCTTCGGTCTGCGCGACCGCGGCCTCATCGCGCCCGGCTGGCGCGCCGACCTCGTCGTCGTCGACAACCTGGAGAATTGCAAGGCTGAGATCGTCTTTTCCGCCGGAAGGCGGGTCAGGGACGCTCTCTTCGCCGGGCGAAACCCGGTCGAGCCGGTGGGGCTCGACAGCGTCAAGGCGCGCGAGGTGAAGGCCGCCGACTTCGCTGTCCCCTACAGTGAGGGCGAGACCTCGGTGATCGGCGTGCTGCCCGGCAAGATCATCACCGAGCACCGTCGCTACCGCCTGCCCGCAGAGGGCAACCAGACCGGCGTCGATCTCGCCCGTGACGTCATCAAGGTCGCCGTAATCGAGCGCCACGGCGTCAATGGCAATCACGCGAACGGCTTCGTCCAGGGCTTCGGCCTGAAGAAGGGCGCGATCGCCTCCACCGTTGGCCATGACAGCCATAACGTCTGCGTTGTCGGGGTCAGCGACGAAGATATGGCGCTCGCCGCCAATCGGCTCGGCGAGATCAAGGGCGGCTTCGTCGTCGTCGAGGACGGCAAGATAACGGGGGAGATCGCGCTGCCCGTCGCCGGGCTGATGAGCCTCGAACCCTACGAACGGGTGCGCGACACCCTGCATCACCTGCGCCAGGCCGCCTTCGCGCTAGGCGCAACCCTTGAGGAGCCCTTCCTTCAGCTCGCCTTCCTGCCCCTGCCGGTCATTCCGCACCTGAAGATTTCCGATCGTGGGCTCGTGGATGTAGATAAATTCGCCTTAATCGGGTGAGGCTGCCCTCTCGATCAACCCGTCCGGGCCGTCCGGCAGTCATGCCCAGAAAGCCTCTCCCTCACCGCAGCCTTCCGCAGAAGACGTCGAGCTCACCAAGCGTGATCGTGTTGTCCGCAAAGAGGGGGGCAAAGCCGGGCATCGGCAGCGGCTGGGTCACCCGCATGCCGACCGGAAGTTGAACCGTCTGCGCTTCCCGCGTCAGGTTGAAGACGAACAGCAGCCGCTCACCGCCACCTTCTCTGGTGAAAGCCAGGACATCCTGGTTGAAGGCAAGGAAGGCCATATCCCCGTCGATCAGCGGCGCGTGCAGGCAACGAAAGGCGAGCGTGCGACGATAGTGCTCCAGCACCGATTCCGAAACGCCCTCCTGCGCGTTGACCGCCAGCATTCGCTGTTCATCGCGCACCGGCAGCCAGGGGATGCCGGTGGAGAAGCCGGCATTCGTCAGTTCCTTCTCCCACACCATCGGTGTGCGGCATCCGTCGCGACCGGCGAAGGCGGGCCAGAAGCGGATGCCATAGGGATCCCGCAGTTCATCGAAGGCAAGCTCCGCTTCCGGTAGCCCCAACTCCTCGCCCTGATAGATGCAGATCGAGCCGCGGAGCGTGGCCAGCAACGAGATCGCAAGCTTCGCCACCCGTTCCCGCTCCGACTCGCGAAGCGCAAAACGGCTGACATGGCGCATCACGTCGTGATTGGAAAAGGCCCAGCAGATCCAGCCGTCCTTGACGGCTACTACCGAATTTTCGACGCAACGGCGAATGTGACGCGCCGTGAATTCCGGCCCGAGAAGGTCGAAGGTGTAGCACATATTGAGCTTGTCACCGCCGCTCGTATAGGCGGCGACGGTCTGCAGCGAGCGGGCGCCATCGCCGACCTCGCCCACTGTCGCGCGGCCGCCATACTCATCGAGCAGCGCCCGCAACCGGCGCAGGAAGTCGATATTTTCCGGCTGAGTCTTGTCGTAAAGGTGGTCCTGCATCCCGTAGGGATTGACCTCGGGCGCATCCCGGCTCGTCGCGTCGGGATCCGGTACGAGCGGCGGATTGTCCCTGAGAAGCCGGTCATGGAAATAGAAATTCGCCGTATCGAGCCGGAAACCGTCGACGCCGCGGTCGAGCCAGAAGCGGACCGTCGAGAGAACCGCTTCCTGAACCTCGGGATTGTGGAAATTGAGGTCGGGCTGCGACGACAGGAAATTGTGCAGGTAATATTGCCTGCGAACGCCGTCCCATTCCCAGGCCGGGCCGCCGAAGATCGAGAGCCAGTTGTTCGGCGCCGTCCCGTCCGGTTTCGGGTCGGCCCAGACGTACCAATCCGCCTTGGCATTGGTCCCGCTCGAGCGGCTCTCCCCGAACCACGGGTGACGGTCGGAGGTGTGCGAGATCACCTGGTCGATGATCACCTTCAGCCCAAGCCGGTGCGCCTCCGCAAGCATGTCGTCGAAATCGGCGAGCGTGCCGAACATCGGATCGACGTCGCAATAATCCGAGACGTCATAGCCCATGTCCGCCTGCGGCGACGTGAAGAAAGGCGACAGCCAGATGGCGTCGACGCCGAGCGAAGCGATATGGGGAAGGCGCCGGGTTATTCCGCGCAGGTCGCCGATACCGTCCCCATCCGTGTCCTGAAAGGAGCGCGGATAGACCTGATAGATCACCGCGCCGCGCCACCAATCGTCGCCCGCCCTCGCTGTAATCGCCATCGTCATCCCTCGGTTCGGCAATTCCAAAACAGATTTATCTTCCAGCATCGCCTGCGTAAACGCCACTTGCAACATTCGCTTGCCGGAACGACGGCGCAACGCTAGGGCATTGTGCATGGCGCGACGGAAGAGGAGGAGCGAAATGGCAGGCAGCATGCTTTCGATCGGCGAATGCATGGTCGAACTGATGCAGGCGGAGGCCGGATTGCTGCGCAAGGGCTATGCGGGCGACACGTTCAACACCGCCTATTACGCCCGCCTGTTTCTGCCAAGCGATTGGACGGTAGAATATCTGACCGCGGTCGGCACCGATCTGGTGTCGAGCGAAATGCTCGCTTTCATCGAGAGCACCGGCGTCGGCACGACACACATCCCGAGGATCGAAGGTCGGATGCCGGGCCTCTACATGATCCATCTCAAGGATGGCGAACGCAGCTTCTCCTATTGGCGTTCGACCTCCGCCGCCAAGCTGCTCGCGGATGATCCGGACCGGTTGAGAGCGGTGATCGAGGCCGCCGACGTCGTCTTCTTCTCCGGCATCACCCTGGCGATCCTTTCGCCCAACGCCGTCGAGACGCTGCTGTCGGAGCTGCGGCGGACAAAGGCAGGCGGCAAGCGGATCGTCTTCGATCCGAACATTCGGCCGCGCCTCTGGGACGATGCGGCCAGGATGCGCGCCACGATCGAGGCCGGCGCCAGGGCAGCGACGATGGTCCTGCCGAGCTATGACGACGAGGCGTCACATTTCGGCGACGCCTCGATCGACGCCACGATCGAGCGCTACCGTGCGCTCGGCGCCGAGAACGTCGCGGTCAAGGCTGGCGCCAATGGCGTCACGCTGCAATTTGGCAGAGATGAGCGCCGGCATATCCCGGCCGCACCCGTTTCCCGCGTCGTCGACACCACCAGCGCCGGCGACAGTTTCAACGGTTCGTTCCTCGCCCGCTTGGCGGCCGGCGACAGTCCGGCCGATGCGGCAGCCTTCGCCGCACGCGTGGCTGCCGCCGTCATCGGCCATCATGGGGCGCTGGTGGCGCGGGAGAAGCTGATGGTGGACCAGATCGATTAAGGGCTACGTCGGTTTTCCCTTACCCTAAGCTTTCTCGCCGCAGGCGGGGCGAAGGTGGCCGGCAGGCCGATGACGGGCGAACTTCCCTCAACGCTTCTTGCGCGCCTTCGATTCGTAAGGATTCTCCGACGCCCGGAGATGGATGCGGATCGGCACGCCCGGCAGGTCGAAATCGGTGCGCAGGCCGTTGGTGAGGTAACGGATATATGATTCCGGTACCGCTTCGGGCCGCGTGCAGGAGATCATGAACCCGGGCGGGCGAGCCTTCACCTGCGTCATGTATTTGAGCTTGAGGCGGCGACCGGAGACAGCCGGCGGCGGGTGCTGCACCTGCTGCGATTCCAGCCAGCGATTGAGGCGCGCCGTCGAGATGCGGCGGTTCCAGACCTTATCGGTGTCGATGATCGCTTGCATCAGCCGGTCGAGGCCGTAGCCGGTGTGACCGGATATCGGCACCGCCTTGATGCCGCGCGCCTGCGGCAGCAGCCGTTCGGTCTTTTCGCGCAGATCCGCAAGCACCGCCTGCCAGTTTTCGACGAGATCCCATTTGTTGAAGGCGAGCACGGCCGCGCGTCCTTCGCGCAGGACCAGGTCGACGATCTGCAGGTCCTGCTTCTCGAAGGGAATGGTGGCGTCGAAGACGATCACGACGGTCTCGGCGAAGCGGATGGCGCGTAGTGCATCGGCGACGGAAAGCTTCTCCAGCTTCTCCTGCACCTTCGCCTTGCGGCGCATGCCGGCCGTGTCGAACATCTTGATCGTGCGCCCGCGCCACTGCCATTCGACGGAGATGGAATCGCGGGTGATGCCAGCCTCCGGCCCGGTCAGAAGCCGGTCCTCGCCGAGGAAGCGGTTGATCAGCGTCGACTTGCCGGCGTTCGGCCGCCCGACGATCGCGACGCGCAGGGGTTTCGTTTCATCGTAGGCCGGCTCCTCTTCGTCCTCCGCCCCGACACCGCCGCTCTCCGGACGAATATCGACATCCGTTTCGGCCACATCCTCGGCCGGCGGAAACGCCCTCTCCTCCCCGAGCGCGGCGATGATCGCGTCGCGCAGGTCGAGCATGCCCTGACCATGCTCCGCCGAGACCGGGCAAGGCTCGCCGAGGCCGAGTGTGAAGGCGTCGTAGAAGCCGCCCTCGGAGCCGCGCGCCTCGGCCTTGTTGGCGACCACCACGACCGGCTTGCCCCGCCGACGTAGCATCTCGGCCAGCGTCTCGTCGGCCGGCGTCAGACCAGCCTTCGCGTCGATCACGAAAAGCGAAAGATCGGCCTCGTCGATCGCCGCCTCGGTCTGCGCCCACATCCTGCCCTGCAGACTATCGGGCGCCGACTGTTCGAGACCGGCTGTGTCTATAATGCGGAACTTGAGGTCGACGAGCTTGGCGTCGCCCGGACGCCGATCACGGGTGACGCCCGGCGTGTCATCGACGAGCGCCAGCTTCTTGCCAACCAGACGGTTGAACAAGGTGGACTTGCCGACATTTGGGCGACCCACGATGGCGACGGTGAAGCTCATCTCGAAATCCGTTCTTGCGCTGGAGCGGGAAGAAGAAAAGTGTGAAGCGGTCTTCCGCCCGCATCCCGCTCCGGCTCTTTAGAGTCGATCATGATGATTTCAGGTTCATGCGACCCGAAATCATCGTGACTTAGGCTTTGCCGCTCGCGGCAATCACGTCAAGCAGCATCTGCGCCCGGCTCATGATGCCGCGCGGGCTCTCGGCGTCTTCGGTGATCTGCTGAAACCAGCCTTTCGCCTTCACGTAATCGCCCGCCTTGTAGGCCGCAAGACCGAGTGCTTCGCGAGCCGAATGGCGCATGGCGTTCTGCGGAACGGCCAATTGCTCGACCTCGGCAGAGACCTGGTCGTACGTCCCCGCATCGATGAGCAGGTAGGCTGCGCGGAGCCGCGCCGCGTCGCGCAGCGCCGCCGGAATGCGTGTATCCTTGCCGATCTCCGAAAACGCCGTAATCGCCGCCTCGGTTTCACCCTTTTGCGCTTGAAGCGTAGCCGTACGCAGCCGCGCGAGAACCGGATAGGAGCCGTAGCCTTCCTTCTCCAGTTGCGTCAGCGCCGTGAGTGCCTCGTCTGTCTTGTTTGCCTTTGCGAGGTCGAGCGCCGCGAGGAATGCATCGCCCGACTGCGAGGAGGATGTCTCCTGCCAATAATCGTAGCCGACCTTGCCGACAGTGCCGAGCACGATCAGGACGGCAAGCCCGATGATGAGACCGCCGAAGCGCGTCCAGATGGCTTTCATCTGGTCGGAGCGGAGTTCTTCATTGACCTCGCGGATAAAGCTGTCGTCCTGGTTTACCATGTCCTGTCCCGGCTGCCCGGCCTTCATGCAAATTGTTGGCGCCTTCTACCCGATTTTGCGCCGCTTGTAAGGGGGCCGACGTCATTTACCCCATAACGATGGGAGGGACGCCGATCAGCCAGTCGTGCAGTTTCCAGATGAAGAGCACATAGGCAGCGAGGCCGATGAGAATCGCCAACACGTCGTTGCGCGCCGACTTGAACACCGGCAGCACGGTTTCGCCCGCGCGCTCGCGTCGTTTCAACGAGATGCGCAGGATCACCGCCCAGGCGAGAAAGGAACCGAAGAGCAGCACCGAAGACGCCTCGCCATTCGCGAGCAGGTGCGCCAGTGCCCAGATCTTGATGGAGAGTATCTGCGGATGCTTGACCGCGACGGCGATGCGCCCCGCCGGCAGGGAGCCTGCGGCGAGGAAGACAAAGGCAAACAGCATCAGCAGAAGGGCGACGTGGCGCAGGAACACGGGCGGATCGTAGAGTATGCCCGTTTCGCCGCGCGCCTGCCCGAATCCGTAGATGATCAGACAGAGGCCGACGAAGCTGACGAGCGTATAGAGCCCCGTCCATGTGCCCTTGCCGCGACTCTCGATGATGCCAGCGCGAAAACCGGGTGCGACCACCCGGACGAGGTGCATGCCGAGGAAGATTACGATACCCAAAAGCAGAAGCGCCATATCACACCCGATCTCGAAACGTTGCCCGTCTAAAGCGAGCGCAAGAGCTGCTCGCTCGTCTCGCTTTAGTAGTTTGTTCACCGTCGAATAGCTTTATCCCCCGCGAATTTCCAGCGAGATCAAAGGATTGCCGCATTGTTGAAGAAGGGACGGCACGAAGCAAGTCGTCGCAGTTGCCGATTCTCCCCAAGAAGCCTCCCGAATGTCCCACAAGATCGTCGCGCTCTCTTTCTGTCTTTTTCCCGCTCTTGCCATGGCCGACCCGCCGCGCGCACCGTATGCCGCGAAGAGCAAGCAGCTTGTCATCGTCTCTTTCGACGGCGCACATGACAATGCGTTATGGGAAAAGAGCCTTGCCATGGCGAAGCGCACGGGCGCGCATTTCACCTATTTCCTCTCCTGTACCTTCTTGATGACGAAGGCGGACGGCAAACAGAGCTACAAGGCGCCGGGCCAGAAGCCGGGCCGTTCGAATGTCGGTTTCGCGCAGAGCCGCGAAGAGATCGCGATCCGCGCCGGGCATATCTGGCAGGCGCATCTCGAAGGCCACGATATCGGCAGCCACGCCTGCGGCCACTTCGACGGCAAAGGCTGGAGCAAGGCCGATTGGGAAAGCGAATTCGCTGCCTTTCGCACGGCACTCCTGGAGGCCTGGAAGAAGGCCGGTAAGCCGGAGGCCGAACCGGCAGGCTGGGCGGACTTCGCGCACAAGGGCATCAAGGGCTTCCGCGCGCCCTATCTTTCGCTGAGCGAGGGCCTCCTGCCCGCGTTGAAGGACTTCAGTTTCACCTATGATGCAAGCCTCGTCACCAAAGGCCCCGGCTGGCCCGCAGAAGGCGGCTTGCCGCGCTTCGGCCTGCCCCTGATCGCGGAAGGTCCATCGCACCGGCCGGTGATCGGCATGGACTACAATCTCTTCATCCGCCATTCGATGGGCGTCGAGAACAGAAAAGACAGCGCCCGCTTCGAGGAACGGACGCTTGCGGCCTATCGCGAGGCCTTCCGAAAGGAATATGAGGGCGAACGCATCCCGCTGCAGCTCGGCTTCCATTTCGTCGAGATGAACGGCGGCGCCTATTGGCGTGCGCTCGATCGCTTCTTGACGGAGGCCTGCAGCAAGCCGGACGTCGCCTGCGTCAGCTATGCGGAGGCCTTGCCGCTGATCGACAGCGCAAGAAAGAAGGCGGATCGCTCCGCCTTCTGAGCGAGGAGAGAATTAAAGCGCCAATTCCTCCTTACCGCCAACTTCGATGAACTGCTGATCTATCTCAGGCAGCGGCTCTTCATCGAGTATCGATTCGAAGGCACGCAGGCGCTTGTAGATTGACAACAGTTCCACAATCGTCGGCCAGGAATTGACGAGATACTGGAATGAAGAAGTCACCTGGCCAAATGCGCCGGAGATCTGATTCAAAGCGCCTAAGGAAATCTTGCCCGCGATGATCGACGGAGCCAGGATCAAGAGTGCGAAAATATTGTTAATCTGCAGATAGAAGATACGGGCGATATTGAAGTAGAGATAGTGGAAATAGAGGCGGAAATAGTTTCGGCGCACATGGCTGAAGAGTTCTTCAACGGTGGGCGGTTGGGCGCGATCCGCATGGTCTTCGCCGTAAACCAGCTCTTTCCGATAGGCAGCTTCCACACGCTGATTCCGGAATTCCAATCCCGGCAGTTTGATACCGACCAGTGCCAGGAAAACTGTCCCGAAGAGCGACCACAAAACGGCCGCCGTAACCAGCGGATAGGGAATGCTGCCCACGATGGGCAGTTCGGTAACGTTCTCCGAAAGGCGGATCAGCACCGGCGTGAAGGCGATCAGGGTCATCACGCTATCAATAAGGCTGACACCGAGACCCTCGACCGTCGATGAAAAACGCATCGTGTCTTCCTGAACACGTTGCGACGCCCCCTCGATATGGCGCAGTTTGCCCCAATTCGCCATGTAGTACTCGTTCATCGCCGTGCGCCAGCGGAAGATATAGTGACTGACGAAGAAACGCGTCATAACCGCGACCGCGACCGCAACCATGGCGATGCCCAGAAATGTGGCGATCTGCCCATAGAACTGCTCTGCGGTGACTACAGCCGCTTTGGAAACGGCCGCCTGAATCAAATCCCAAAAGGGGCCGTACCAGTTGTTAATTGCCACACTCACCTGAACCTGGAAATAGGTGACAAACAGAATGAGCGAGGACCCCAAAATGGACCAACTCTGCCAACGGTGGGGCGAATAGACATACCAGAATGCCGTAAAGATCCCGACGATCAGGCCAAAGTAGATGTAAAACCAAAGGAATGGCGGGGACCAGAATGCCGATATGCCAACGATCGGAGGAGAGTTAGCCGGTGCAGGCGGGAGGCCGACGAAGGCACCGAGCCCTTCGCCCCAGGCATACCAGAACGCGATGGCGATTAGCGACCAAACCACAACGGAGATGAAGAATAGCCTAGGCTTGGGGAAGAACGACTGGAACAAGGGACGGCACTCTCATTTTCTTGGAGGACAAGGACTTGCCTCCTGATGCGCCGAAACTAGGGCAAATTGCACGCGGCAACAATTACGCAACGCGAATGTTACTGTTATTTCACGAATCTGAACCGGAGGATGCCGCATTCCCGGTGCTTCACCGGCCCAGCGCCGCCTTGATTCCACGCAATTCCAAAGCCACCATCCCACCGCAGCAGAAGAGAACAACAGCAGCCACCAGCGTCGGCAAGGCGAAGCTCCCGGTCCGCTCCGCAAGCCATCCGGCCACCAGCGGCCCGACGATCTGGCCGACGCCGAAGGCAGCGGTCATTAAGGCGAGCGCTCGGCGCGGGCTTTCGGGCGCCAGTTGCCGGCCGATCTGCAGACCGTAGGCGGTGATCATCATGAAGGTGGCGCCAAGCATCAGCCCGCCGGCGAGCGGCGCGACGGGCAAGGGCAGACTGACCGTCAGCACGAGTCCGGCCGCCTCGACCAGCAAGCCGGCGGCATAGACACCGGCGAGGCCGAAGCGCGGCACGGCGTATCGCCATAGATGCACCGAAAGCGCGGCGCTGATGCCCGTCAGCAGCCAGGCGAGGAACTCGACGCCGTGGCCGCCGCTCGCATCTCGCGCCATCGCGACGAGGAAGGTGGCGGTGATCACGTAGCCGAAACCGAAGAAGCCGTAGGTTAGCGTCATGACCTTCAGCGGCCGCGTCCATACGAGCGGCGCCTCCGGCCGGCCGCCATTGGCGGATTGATGAGTGCCTGGCAGCAGCGCGACCACCAGAATTGTGCCAGCGAGCGCAACAAGCGCGCCGGTGAACCAATCGGCCTGCGACACCGAGAAGCCCGCGACACCCGCAAGCGGCGCCACCCAGACGGCAATCGAGGAAAGCGCGATGCCGAAGCCGACGCCGCCGAAATGCACCGACGGTACATGCTCCGATCTGGCGGCGAGCCCCTGCCCCAGCACGATTCCCGAGACGAAGATCATCGCGAACGCGCTCGCAAGTCCCGCCAGGAAACGGATGATGCAAAAGGCCAGCACGGACGAGGTGAGCCCCATGACTGCAAGCAACAGCGTCGTTGCGGCGAGCGCGGCAAGGCCGATCAAGCGTTCGCGGCCATGCGCCCAGCCATACGCGGCGAGCACCGCGCCCGCGAGATAGCCGATGAAATTCGCCGAGGCGATCAGTCCGGCATCGCCCGGCGAAAGCCCGGCATCCGTCATCATGGCCGGCAGGATCGGAGTATAGGAGAAGCGCCCGAAGCCCATGGCCACCGCCATGGCAACTGCACCGGCGACGGCGGTGGCGGCAAGATTGACGCTTGGAAGGGAACTGCCGGCTACCCGTGGTTCGTCCCTCGCATGCCGCCTCCCCTGATGCGTCTCGATGCCGTCGGCGGCACCGGATCGCTGCGAGCCGGCATTCTCGCTATCCTGCGGTCTGTGAAGCGTGCCCATCTGTCCCTTATTGCATCGCAACAACAGGGCGACAAATCATTATAATTGAACGAACTATCGACGGAATCGAACGATCAGCCGCGGTGACGAGGTCGCAACGTCACTCGGAGCCCGCGTCAGGCCGGGAGCGTGACGACAAGCGGGCCGCCACGCGTCACGACGACCGTGTGCTCGTATTGCACGGTCGGGGCGCGCGGCTCGCTGTAGAGCGTCCACTCGTCGTCGCCGCTCTCGGCCCAGTGCGCGCCCATCGACAGGAACGGCTCGACGGTGAAAACCATGCCCTCGGCCATGCGCCGCCGCTCGGACGGGTCAGGCCAGGTGGCGATCTCGCCCGGCTCCTCGTGCAGCGAGCGGCCGATGCCGTGACTCGCCAGATTGGTGACGAGCGAATAACGGTTCTTGCGGGCGAACTCGCCAATGGCATTGCCGATCGCGGCCAGCGATTGACCCGGCCGGACCTGCTTCAGACCCACCCACATGGCGCGCTTGCCGTCGCGGCAGAGCCGGTCGATCTCGGTCGTCACCGGCGGTACCGGAAAGGACGCGCCGGTATCGGCGAAGATGCCGTCCTTTTCCGCCGAAACGTCGATATTGACGAGATCGCCGGGCTGAATGACCCGGCCACCCGGAATGCCGTGCGCGATCTCCTCGTTGACGCTGATGCAGGTCGCCCCGGGGAACTTGTAGCAGAGCTCGGGTGCCGAGCGCGCGCCCGCATCCTCCAGCACCTTGCGGCCGATCGCGTCGAGCTCCGCCGTGGTCATGCCGGGCTCGAGGGCTTCGCCCATCGCCTGGAGCGCGTTGGCGCAGATGCGACCGATTTCCTTGAGCCGCTCGAGGTCTTCGTCGTTGTTGAGGGTCATGATGTCTCGCTTTCGCGGCCTCATGTAGCGTGCCGGCGTGCGAGATACCAGTGTCGACCGGCGACGGTCAGACGCCGGATGCCTGCGGCTGGCCCTCTTCCGCCAGCATCTCGCGGACCAACGGCGCCACCTTGGTGCCGTAAAGCTCGATCCCGCGCATGATCTGGTCGTGCGGCATCAGGCCGATCGCCATCTGCAGGAGGAAGCGGTCATTGCGGAACAGCCGTTGGTGCGCCACGATCTTCTGTGCGACCGTTTCCGGATCGCCGATGAAGAGATTTCCAGTCGGGCTGCGCGCCTGGTCATAGTGGGCGCGGTTCGTGGGTCCCCAACCGCGTTCGCGGCCGATGCGATTCATCACCTCCGCCTGCGGTCCGTAGAACTTGTCAGCAGCCTTTTCCGTCGTGTCGGCGATGAAGCCATGCACGTTGATACTCGTCTTGAGCTTCGAGGCATCCTGACCGCTGCGGCGCGCGGCCTCGCGGTAAAGATCGAACAACGGAGCAAATCGGCGCGGTTCCCCGCCGATGATCGCGAGCGCCATCGGCAAACCGAGCGCACCGGCACGCGCAACCGATTGCGGCGTGCCGCCGACGGCGATCCAGAGCGGCAATGGGTTCTGCAGCGGCCGCGGATAGACGCCGCGGTCGTTGATCGGCGGACGCAGCTCGCCCGACCAGGTGATCTTCTCGCTGTCGCGCAGCGCTAGCAGGAGCTCCAGCTTCTCGGCAAAAAGCTGGTCGTAGTCGTCGAGCGACTGGCCGAAGAGCGGGAAGGATTCGATGAAAGAGCCACGCCCGGCCATGATCTCGGCACGGCCGTTGCAGATGAGATCGAGCGTCGCGAACTGCTGAAAGACGCGAACCGGCTCGTCGGAGCTCAGCACCGTCACCGCGCTCGTCAGTCGAATCCGGCTCGTGCGCGCCGCGGCCGCCGCAAGGATCACCGCCGGCGCCGAGGCCGCATAGTCGGGCCGATGATGCTCGCCGAGGCCGAAAACATCGAGACCGACCTGATCGGCAAGCTCGATCTCCTCGAGGAGATTGGCCAGACGCCGGTGGCCCTCCGCTCCCTTGTCGGCCGCATTCGGATCGACGTCGGCGAATGTATAGAGTCCGAGTTCCATGATTTGCTTCCTGCTATCGTTCCGCCAGAGATAATCGGGGCGCGATCGGGCCGCAAATGCGCCTTTGGGAAACACACCGTTTCCAACGGCCATCCGGTTCAAGAAGCTCTTCAAGAGCTCTTCGGTCTCTTCTGAGAACGGGCGGCTCGCGCCGACGTGTTCAGTACCACGGCGGCGCGGATGAGCGCCTTCAACGCCTCTTCGTCGATCTTGTCGCCCTCATGAATATCGATGGCACGCCTGGTATTGCCTTCGAGGCTGGAGTTGAAGAGGCCTGAAGGGTCTTCCAACGAGGCGCCTTTGGCGAAGGTCATCTTCACGACATTCTTGTAGGTCTCACCCGTGCAGATGATTCCGGCATGCGACCACACCGGAACCCCTCTCCACTTCCACTCCTCGACCACTTCGGGATCGGCCTGTTTGATGAGAGCTCGGATGTGGGCGAGCGTCTCGCCGCGCCAATCGCCGAGCTCGTTGATTCTCGCGTCTATCAGCCGAGAAGGAGAACCCTCTTCCATTGAGCCGCTCTTCGATGTCGCCGCTTCCTTCATGGTCGTTGTCTCTCCCTTCACTCGGGTATCGTCAGTCGCCGTTTGGCGTCACAGTACAGTATTCGACGCGCTGGGTTGGGACTTCACGGCTGGCGCGCCCGCTCACGCGACGCACGCACCTCGCCGCTTCCCACTCACAATTTTTCGCCGGGCAATTGGCTGGCCTGCTTCACCCAGTCGGCGAACTGAACCTCGTCGAGTTGGCCCTCATGGATGTCGAGGTATCGTACTTCCGGGTGCTTGGACGCCCCGGCTGGGACAGGGCGCAGCGATGTGCCGCGGAAGAACGTCACTTTGACGTACTTCGTGAAACAATGAAAGCTGAGGAACCAACCCTCGCCCTCGATGCCGTAGAAGGGCGAGTTCCATTTGACCGCCTTGTGCACATCGGGGACAGTGCGCACGATGATCTCGTCGAGGCGGCGGCCGAGGTCGCTCTTCCAGCCCGGCATCGCCGCGATGTAGGCCTGCACCGGGGCGTCACCATAGCCCTTCGCTATCTGAGGATTGCCGCCCGAGAGGAGGACAGGCTCCGCGGCGGCCTGCTTTGGAGCGGCCTTCGTTGCAACCGTCCCCGACTTCTTTGGTGTCTTGCCGGTCATCGCCTTCACTCCATTGAACCGGCAGGTCGCCCGCTGCGCCAGCTAATAGCATACGGCAACACGAACATGTACAGGCCGGTGAACAGCAGAAGGAAGAGCGGGAGCAGTGGCGAATAGACCACCCAGGCGGGAGGCTCGCCCAGTCCCATGGCGAGGAAGTTGGCGATCACGGTCATCGTGAAAAGGATAGACAACCAGCGGTGGAATTGTCGCACCCACATGTTCCAATTCATGAGGATCTCCTATCGGATGTATCGAAGCGGATCGCCACCTTATTGGCCCCTTGGACAACGCCGGCAGACGTCAGTCCATCCGCGCCAAAACCTGCTCCAGCTTTTCAAGGAATTGCTGCCATCCCGCCTTGGCACCGCCGTAGGCCTGCCGCTGATCCGGCCGGAAGCCCGACTGCTCCATGCGCAGCTGCGTCCCGGTGCTCGTTGGGGTGAGTGTAAAAGTCACCACACTCTTCAGGTCGAAGGCGGCATCCTCGTGGGTGAAATTCCAAGTGTAGGTCAGCTTTCTGTTCGGCTCTATGGCGAGGACCTCGCAGTCCAATACTCCGCCCCAGTCTCCGCGAAGATTGAAACGGTGCCCTACGACAGGCTTGAAATCGCTTTTCATCAGCCACTCCTCGATCAGGTGTGGTTGGGTGAGCGCGCGCCAGATCTTCTCCGGCGGATGAGGGATTTCACGCTCGACGACGACGGAGCGCGTTTCGGTCGGCGTATCGTTCATTGGTCCATCCTTTTCAGTAGGTCTTCGAGATCGTCGAAACGGCTCTGCCAGAACCCGGCCATCTGGCTCGTCCAATCGAGCAAAGGGGCAAGAGCGCCGAGTTGCGCGCTATAATATGTGTGGCGACCTTCGTGACGATCGCGCACCAACCCGGCCTCCTTCAAGAGCCCGAGATGTTTCGAGACGACCGGTTGCGAGACCCCGGCCCGAGCGGTCAGAGCTCCAACCGTCCTCTCTCCTTCGCGGCACAGTCGCTCAAAGAGAGCCCGCCGAGTGGGATCGGCAAGCGTCCTGAAGAGCATATCATGAGCATTCGACATCGGGATCAATACCCTGCTGGCTATTGATCGACCTATAGCTTCTGAGCTATGCGTGAGTCAAGCAGAGCCCGATCCTTATTGATCCTCTTCACAGGAACCAGTGTTAGCGGCGAGAGATCCGTTGTATATCTGATTACAGCGGCACAATTCGGGCGCCAGAGTGAACGCAATGCTCACGCCCGTGAGCGACGGCACTCGTGAAGACGTCCGCGCAGACCATAGTTAGACGGCTATGCATTATGATTGCTATCGTGATGTAGTGGTGACGCGCGTGCCGTCGCTCGGCACGCGACGTCGAGCTGGCTCCAGCTCAGCGGGTAGGACGCAAAGGAAACCGCAACACTTAGGCCGCGATCAACGTCCGCTTCACTGCACTGCGCCAACCTTTGAGCTTAACCTTACGCGTCGCCTCGTCCATTCGCGGCTCGAAGCGCCGGTCGCAGGCCCAGGACTTGGCAAACTCTTGCCTGTTCGGCCAGACGCCGGCGCGGCTTCCAGCAAGCCAGGCGACGCCGAGCGCAGTCGTTTCGAGGATGACCGGGCGGTCGACGGGAGCGTCGAGCAGGTCTGCTAGGCGCTGCATCGTCCAGTCGGAGGCGACCATGCCGCCGTCGACGCGCAGCACCGTTTCCTTGCCGTTGCTGCGCCAATCCTTGTACATGGCCTCCAGGAGATCGCGGGTCTGGTAGCAGACGGCTTCGAGCGCCGCACGAGCGAATTCCGCCGGACCCGTGTTGCGCGTCATGCCGAAGATCGCGCCTCGCGCATCCGGGTCCCAATGCGGCGCGCCGAGACCGGTGAAGGCGGGCACGAGATAGACCTCCTGCGACGGATCGGCGCTTTCGGCAAGCGTGCCGGTATCGGGTGCCGCCTTGATCACCTTTAGCCCATCGCGCAGCCATTGCACGGCAGCACCTGCGACGAAGATCGAGCCTTCGAGCGCATAGGTGGTCTTGCCGTCAAGGCGATAGGCGATGGTGGTGAGCAGGCGGTTCTTCGAGCGGACCATGTCCTTGCCGGTGTTAAGCAGCGCGAAACAGCCGGTGCCATAAGTGGATTTCATCATGCCCGGCTCGAAACAGGCCTGACCGATCGTCGCCGCCTGCTGGTCGCCGGCGACGCCGAGGATCGGGATCGCGGCGCCGAAAAGCGATGGATCGGTGATGCCGAAATCTGCCGCGCAGTCCTTGACCTCCGGCAGCATCGCCTTAGGCACGCGAAGGATGTCTGTGAGTTCGTCGTCCCAGGCATTCTCGGCAATGTTGTAGAGGAGCGTGCGCGAAGCATTGGTCGCGTCCGTGGCGAAGGACTTGCCGCCCGTGAGCCGCCAGATGAGGAAGGTGTCGATGGTTCCGAAGCAGAGCTCGCCCTTCGCCGCTCGCGCCTGCGCCCCCTTCACGTTGCTGAGCAGCCAATTGAGCTTCGTTCCGGAGAAATAAGGGTCGAGCAGCAGGCCGGTCTTCTTGACGAAGGTCTTTTCCAGCCCCTTCTTCTTGAGCTTGTCGCAAAAAGAAGCGGTGCGGCGATCCTGCCAGACGATCGCATTGTGGATCGGCTTACCGGTGTCGCGCTCCCATACGACCACCGTCTCGCGCTGGTTGGTGATGCCGATGGCGGCGATATCGCTCGCCGAAATACCGGCCGTAGCGATCGCCTCCTTAATCGTGAAGATCACCGTCTGCCAGATCTCCTCCGGGTCGTGCTCGACCCAGCCGGATTTCGGAAAGTGCTGCTTGAACTCCTTTTGGCCGATGCCCGCGATTTTCTGTTTGCCGTCGAAGACGATTGCCCGGGTCGACGTCGTGCCCTGATCGATCGCGAGAATATATCCGCCCATATGCCCCTCCTCGGCACGCTACTCCAAAAGGGCGGAACGGAATGCGAGCGGAAGACCGCGCCGCGCTTTCCTCACTCCACCCCTTTCGCCCTTCCTCAAGGGCGACATTCGGAAGACTTGAATACGATGGAAAAACGAATGTCAAACGAAAACAAAACGCAACTCTCTCCAGGCGCTCCCGCGAGGGCTGACTCTGCGTCGTCGGCCCGAAAAACACAATTGTCACCGCCGCGCTTTTGCGCGTAGGCTGAGGCTGTTGCGTCGCAAAACGAGGCGAACGGGATGACGAACGTGGGCCGCTTTCGCCCGCCTCCCGCTTCGGCGAATGCGGTCGGCGCGAAGGGAGAGCGAGAATGACGAAAACTGCAGTGATAACGGGTTCGACGAGCGGCATCGGGCTGGCGATCGCCAGGGCTTTTGCCGGTACCGGCGCCAATATCGTGCTCAACGGCTTCGGAACGGCGGACGAGATCAGGACGGTGACGGACGAGGTCGCGGGTCTCGGCAACGGCACCGTGCTCTACCACCCCGCCGACATGGCGAAGCCGGACGAGATCGCCGATCTGATGGCCACAGCCGCTTCGCGCTTCGGCGGCATCGACATCCTCGTCAACAATGCCGGCGTGCAGTTCGTCGAAAAGATCGAGGATTTCCCGGTCGAGCAGTGGGACCGGATCATCGCCATCAATCTCTCCTCCTCCTTCCACACGATTCGCGCCGCCATTCCGGCGATGAAGAAGAAAAGCTGGGGGCGCATCATCAATATCGCCTCCGCGCACGGACTCGTCGCCTCGCCTTTCAAGTCCGCCTATGTCGCGGCCAAGCATGGTATCATGGGCTTGACGAAGACCGTGGCGCTGGAGGTGGCTGAAAACGGCATCACCGTAAACTCGATCTGCCCCGGCTACGTGCTGACGCCGCTCGTCGAAAAGCAGATACCGGACCAGGCGAGAACCCGCGGCATCACCGAGGAGCAGGTGATCAACGAGGTGATGCTCAAGGGCCAGCCGACGAAGAAGTTCATAACGGTCGAACAGGTCGCGTCGCTGGCGCTCTATCTTGCAAGTGACGACGCCGCCCAGATCACCGGCACGCATGTCTCCATGGATGGCGGCTGGACGGCGCAATAACCGGAGGTTTGAAAGGAAGGGCATGGCACAGGAATCCGGCAGCATCCGCTTCATTCTGAACGATACGGAGGTCGCCCTTTCCGAAGTCGCGCCGACTGCCACATTGCTCGATTATCTGAGGCTCGAGCATCGCCTCACCGGCACCAAGGAGGGCTGCGCCGAAGGCGACTGCGGCGCCTGCACAGTGCTGGTCGGCCGGCTTGTACGTGACGGCCGCGGGGAAGAGGGTCTCGTCTACGAAAGCGTCAATGCCTGCATCCGCTTCATAGGCTCGCTGAATGCCACGCATGTCGTGACCGTCGAGCATCTGGCCGCCAAGGACGGCACGCTCCATCCGGTGCAGCAGGCGATGGTGGATTTCCACGGATCGCAATGCGGCTTCTGCACGCCGGGCTTCGTCATGTCGCTCTACGGCCTGTGGCTCACCAACGATAATCCGAGCCGCGCGGCGATCGAGAAGGCGCTGCAGGGCAATCTCTGTCGCTGCACCGGTTATGAGCCAATCATCCGCGCGGCCGAAGCGGCCGCCAGGGAACGGCCTTCGGCGCTCTTCGATCCGATCACGCGAACGCGCGAGGCGGTCACTGCCCGGCTGGAGGCCCTGCGGCAGACAGAAACGATCGTCATCAGCAAGGGCGAGGACTGCCTGATCCTACCCGTCGACGCAACCGACCTCGCGCGCGTGCTTGCCGAACATCCGGATGCGACGATTGTCGCCGGCTCGACCGATGTCGGGCTTTGGGTGACGAAGCAGATGCGCTCGCTCAACCCCGTAATCTTCATCGGCGGCATTGCGGAACTGCAGCGCATCGAGAGCTCGGAGGCGGGCCTGACGATTGGCGCCGGGGTCAGCTATACGGCTGCACGTGATGCGCTTTCCGCCGCTTACCCCACGCTTGGCTGTCTGATCGACCGCATCGGCGGCGACCAGATTCGCAACATGGGCACGATCGGCGGCAATATCGCCAACGGCTCTCCGATCGGCGACAGCCCACCGCCGCTGATCGCGCTCGGCGCGACTGTAACCCTGCGCTTGAAGGACAGCACGCGCTCGCTGCCGCTCGAGGACTTCTTCATCGCCTATGGCAGACAGGACCGCAAACCGGGCGAGTTCGTCGAGAGCGTCTTCGTTCCGGCGCTCCACGCGGGCCAGCATTTCGCCGCCTATAAGGTCACGAAGCGCCGCGACGAAGATATCTCTGCCCTGCTCGGCGCCTTCCGGATTTCCCTCGACGGAGACCGGGTGAAGACCGCCCGCATCGCCTTCGGCGGCATGGCGGCGACGCCGAAGCGAGCGAAGGCCGTGGAGGCGGCGCTGATCGGCCAGCCCTGGACCGAGGATACGATACGCAAAGCGCAAGCCGCCTTCGAGGCCGATTACCAGCCGATCACTGACTGGCGCGCGACCGCCGCCTATCGCCTGCTCGCGGCGAAGAACCTGCTGATGCGTTTCTTCCTGGAAAGCACCGGAGAGATAGTACAGTTGCAGCGGTTCGAGGAGGTCGCATGAGCGTGCATCGCTTGAGATTGCCCCTCTCCTCGGGTTTAACCCGAGGACTAGCCCTCTCCCCGCAGGCGAGGAGAGGGAATGAAGGCGACGCCGCGAGTCCCTTCGCCCCGCTTGCGGGGAGAAGGTGGCCGGCAGGCCGGATGAGGGGCATTTTCTTCGAAAGGAGGCCCCCACATGGATAAGTCCGCCTTCGAAGACCGCACGACCATCACCGGCCCGATGCATGCGCCGTTAAAACACGACAGCGCGCACAAGCATGTGGCCGGAACCGCCGACTATATCGACGACATGCCGGAACCCGCCGGCACCTTGCACGCCGCGCTCGGCCTCACCGATCGGGCGCATGCCGAAATCGTGGAAGTGGACCTCTCGGCTGTCGCCGCTGTCCCCGGCGTCGTCTGCGTACTCACCGCCAGGGACATGCCGCATTCCAACGACATCAGCCCAACCCATCTGCACGACGAGCCGGTGCTCGCGGACGGCCGGGTGCAGTTCCATGGGCAACCGGCCTTTGCGGTGATTGCCGAGACGCGCGATATCGCGCGCCGCGCCGCGCGGCTCGCCAGGATCACCTATCGCGACTTGCCAACCGTGATCGATGTCGTCGACGCGATGGCGACAGGCGGCGAGTTTGTCACGCCGCCGCTGACGCTCCAACGCGGCGACGCGGAAGGCGCGTTGGAGCGCTCCCCGCGCCGGCTGAAGGGGAAGATGCGGATCGGCGGCCAAGAGCACTTCTACCTGGAAGGACATATCGCGCTCGCGGTCCCCGGCGAGGATGACGAGATGACCGTCTGGGTCTCGACGCAGCATCCGAGCGAGATCCAGCGCATGGTGGCGCAGGTGCTCGGCGTGCCCGTAAATGCCGTCACGGTCAATGTCCGCAGAATGGGCGGCGGCTTCGGCGGCAAGGAAACGCAGGGCAACCAGTTCGCGGCACTCGCCGCTGTCGCCGCGCGCAAGCTCCGTCGTGCCGTGAAGTTCCGCCCGGATCGCGACGACGACATGACCGCCACCGGCAAGCGCCACGACTTCCTCGTCGACTATGATGTCGGCTTCGATGACGACGGGCACATTCTGGCGGTCCATGCGAATTATGCCGCGCGCTGCGGCTTTTCCGCCGATCTCTCGGGCCCCGTCACCGACCGCGCCCTCTTCCATGCGGACAATGCCTATTTCTATCCGAATGTGAAGCTGACCTCCGAGCCGCTGAAGACGAACACGGTATCGAACACCGCCTTCCGCGGCTTCGGCGGGCCGCAGGGCATGGTGGGCGGCGAGCGGATCATCGAGGAGATCGCCTATGCGCTCGGCAAGGACCCGCTCGACATCCGCAAGCTGAACTTTTACGGCGACGGGGATTCGGGCCGGGACGTCACGCCCTATCACCAGAAGGTCGAGGACAACATCATCCGCCGCATCGTCGACGAACTGGAGGCGAGCGCCGACTATCAGGCCCGCCGGGCGGCAATCATCGAGTTCAACAGATCGAACCGGGTGATCCGCAAGGGCATAGCCCTGACGCCGGTAAAATTCGGCATCTCCTTCACACTCACCCATCTCAACCAGGCCGGCGCCCTCGTCCACATCTACACGGACGGCTCGATCCATCTCAATCACGGCGGCACCGAGATGGGCCAGGGTGTCTACACCAAGGTGGCGCAGGTCCTCGCCGACAGTTTCCAGATCGATGTCGATCGGGTGAAGATTACCGCGACGACGACCGGAAAAGTGCCGAACACCTCGGCCACTGCCGCCTCGTCCGGCTCCGACCTCAACGGCATGGCCGCCTTCGATGCCGCCCGGCAGATCAAGGAACGGCTCGTCGCCTTTGCCGCGGAGCGCTGGCAGACGACGGCAGAGAACGTCTCTTTCGTGCCCAACCACGTCAAGATCGGCGAAGAGCTCGTGCCCTTCGCGGAACTCATCCGCCAGGCCTATGCGGCGCGCGTACAGCTTTCCGCCGCCGGCTTCTACGCGACGCCGAAAATCCACTGGGACCGCGCCACCGGCCGCGGCACGCCCTTCTATTATTTCGCCTATGGTGCGGCCGTTTCCGAAGTCTCCATCGATACGTTGACAGGAGAATATCTGGTCGACCGCGTTGACGTGCTGCACGACGTCGGCCGCTCCCTCAATCCGGCGATCGACCTCGGCCAGATCGAAGGCGGTTTCGTGCAGGGTATGGGCTGGCTGACGACGGAGGAGCTCTGGTGGGATGAGAAGGGGCGCTTGAGGACGCATGCCCCCTCCACCTACAAGATCCCTCTTGCCTCGGATCGGCCTAAGATCTTCAACGTGCGCCTCGCCGAGTGGTCACAAAACGTCGAAAAAACGATCGGCCGGTCGAAGGCGGTGGGAGAGCCGCCGCTCATGCTGCCGATCTCGGTTCTCGAGGCTCTGTCGATGGCTGTCGCCAGCGTCGCCGATTATCGCGAATGCCCCCGCCTCGATACGCCGGCGACGCCGGAACGGATCTTGATGGCGGTGGAACGGTTAAGACAGATTTGAGCTTGCCGGCCCTTACAGCGCCGTGCGTCTTTTCAGACGCACAAAGGACGCTGGAGCACTTTGAATTGCTGCATGTTTTTGTCATTAAATCCGGTATGATTTAAGGAAACATACAGTAGCCCCGCTTGCGGGGAGAAAGTGCCGGCAGGCGGATGAGGGGCGGCGGACGCGAACGTAGCCACGCACAGCCCTATTGAAACATCTCATCCTCGTGCCGCGGCTCGCCCCAATCCATGAAACCCAAGTCTCTTTTCATGTAATCAGAGAGCGCGTCGACATCCAGCCGCGAGTGCCTCGAGCGCATGAGCGCGCGTGCGGCGGAAACGAGCCAGGAAACCGGCTCGAACGCGGAAAGAGGTTTTCTTTCAGTGGTTTCCAATATATCGCAGGCCATCTGAGCACCCTTTGTAAGCGGTGAAGTTGACTTGCAGGATGCCGGGAAAGATGCTCGAATTCCAATCGAACATCCGTCTGTATGCATCAAGAGAACTTATCCATGAAGATGTCGAAGCAGTTTCCGCTGAATGCGCTCAGGGTCTTCGAGGCGGCCGCCCGGCTCGGCAGTTTCACCAAGGCGGGCGACGAGCTCGGCATGACCCAGACGGCGGTCAGCTATCAGATCAAGCTGATCGAGGAGAATATCGGCGAGCCGCTGTTCCTGAGGCGTCCGCGGCAGGTCACGCTGACGGAGGTTGGCAAGCACTTGGCACCGAAGGTGACGGAAGCCTTCGAGATGCTGCAGGAAGCGGTCGCCTCGGCGCGTGGGGAGACTGAAGCGGCGCTGCTCATCAACTCGACAGCAACTTTCGCCTCGCAATGGCTCGCTCGAGAAATCGGCACGTTCCAACTCGCGCATCCAAATATCGCCGTTCGTCTGGTGGCGAACGATGCGATCATCGATTTCAACAAGGAGGCGGTCGACGTCGCGATCCGCTCCGGCAAGGGCGACTGGCCAGGCCTCATAAGCCATCGCCTGATGCGGGTGGAGTTCACCCCAATGCTCAGCCCGGCCCTTGCGGAAACGATCGGGGGCGTGCGCACGCCGCGAGACCTGCTGAAGCTCCGCATCATCGACCCTCGGGATCCCTGGTGGGCCTTGTGGTTTCGCGCCGCCGGCGTGGAGGATCCCGATCTGGCCGGACGTCCGGCCAGCCGGCTCGGCGCCCAGGCCTTCGAGGCTCGGGCGGCGGTGGCCGGCCAGGGCGTCGCGATCCTGATGCCTGAATTCTATAGTGACGACGTGGCCCTCGGCAGGCTTTACCAGCCATTCGATCTGCGTTGCAACGACGGCCACGATTACTGGCTCGTCTACCCGCACGCTCGCCGCAACACCCCGAAGATCCGCGCTTTCCGTGACTGGATTCTTAGCAAGCTCAATCCGGAAGCTCCTGAAGGCCCTCACTGAAAATCGACTTGGAGGATCTCACTCTACCCTTTGGACAAGATCGGCTCGCCGGTAGAGCCGGCGCCGAATGGAGCGAGCGATGAAATCGCCCCTTCCCCGTTCCCGTTTTTTTTCGCAAGGTTGCGGCAACGGAGAAAAAGGGGCTCTGAATGTACGAATTCGCCATTGCCTGGGAGTGGCTGGCCTTTGCCGTCCGCTGGCTGCATGTCGTCACCGCAATCGCCTGGATCGGCTCGTCCTTCTATTTCATCGCTCTCGACCTCGGCCTCGTGAAGCGCGACCACCTGCCGGCGGGCGCCTATGGCGAGGAATGGCAGGTCCATGGCGGCGGCTTCTACCATATCCAGAAATACCTGGTGGCGCCGGCCACCATGCCGGAGCACCTCACCTGGTTCAAATGGGAGTCCTATTCCACTTGGCTCTCGGGCTTCGCGATGCTCTGCATCGTCTATTATGGCGGCGCCGACCTCTTCCTGATCGATCGCCACGTGCTGGACATTTCGGCGACGACCGCGATCCTGATCTCGCTCGCCTCGCTCGGCCTCGGCTGGGTCCTTTATGATCTCCTCTGCAAGTCGCCGATCGGCAGGAACACCTGGGGGCTGATGGCGCTGCTCTACATCGTGCTCGTCGCCATGGCCTGGGGCTACACCCAGGTTTTCACGGGCCGCGCTGCTTTCCTGCATCTCGGCGCCTTCACCGCGACGATCATGTCGGCCAACGTCTTCTTCATCATCATTCCCAACCAGAAGATCGTCGTCGCCGACCTGATCGCAGGGCGCACGCCCGATCCGAAGCTCGGCGCGCAGGCCAAGCAGCGTTCGCTGCACAACAACTACCTGACGCTGCCCGTTATCTTCTTCATGCTGTCGAACCACTATCCTCTCGCCTTCGCGACGGCCTTCAACTGGATCATCGCAGCGCTGGTATTCCTGATGGGAGTCACAATCCGCCACTGGTTCAACACCACGCATGCGCGCAAGGGCAAGCCCACCTGGACTTGGGCTGTCACCGCGATCCTCTTCATCCTGATCATGTGGCTTTCGACAGCACCGAAGGTCCTCACAGGCGCGGCACAGGCCGAGGCGGCGCCGGCGTTCAGACGCTTTGCCGAGAACGCCCATTTCCCGGCGGTGAGGGATATGATTTCAACCCGCTGCAGCATGTGCCACGCAGCCGAACCCGCTTATGAAGGCATAGCGCGTCCGCCGAATGGCGTCATACTCGAGAGCAATGCCGAGATTGCCGCGCGAGCGCGCGAAATCTATATCCAGGCCGGGCGCAGCCATGCCATGCCGCCCGGCAACATAACCGATATGACGGCGCAAGAACGCAGGCTTGTGGCGGCCTGGTACGAAAGCGCCGTCAGGGAGACACGATGACATCCACCCTGATCCGCGGCCGCCTCTTGAGCTTCCATCGGGAGCCCCAGAGCATCGACGACAATGCCGCCTACGCCTACGAGAGCGATGGCGCCCTTCTTATCGAAGACGGGGTGATCAGGGCCGCCGGCCCCTACGCAACGGTGAAGACGGCAGCGCCTCAGGATGTCTCGGAAATCGACCACCGCCCGCATCTCATAATGCCGGGATTCATCGATACGCATCTGCATTTTCCGCAGATGCAGGTGATGGCCTCCTATGCGGCCGATCTGCTCGAATGGCTGAACACCTACACCTTTCCGGAGGAATGCCGCTTCGTCGAAACGGCGCATGCCGAGCGGATCGCCGTCCGCTTCTTCGACGAGATGGTCCGCCACGGCACGACGACAGCGGCCGCTTATTGCTCGGTACATAAGACCTCCGCCGACGCCTTTTTCGCCGAGAGCCTGAAGCGCGGCATGTGCATGGTCGCGGGCAAGGTGATGATGGACCGCAATGCGCCGCAGGGGCTGCTCGACACGCCCGAGATGAGCTATGACGAGACCCGCGCTGTCATCGCGGACTGGCACGGCAAGGGCCGCAATCACGTGGCTATCACCCCGCGTTTCGCAATCACCTCGACGCCGGAGCAGATGGAGGTCGCGAAATCACTTGTCCGCGAGTTCCCCAACCTGCATGTGCAGACGCATCTCTCCGAGAACCGCGATGAGATCAGCTACACTTGCGAGCTCTATCCGCAAGCGAAGGACTATACCGACGTCTATGCCCGCTACGGCCTGCTCGGGCCGAAAAGTCTTTTTGGCCATTGCATCCACCTCTCCGAGCGGGAGGCGGACGCCATGAGCGAGACCGGCTCCGTCGCCGTCTTCTGTCCGACATCCAATCTCTTCCTCGGTTCCGGCCTGTTTCCGCTGCGCGCGCTGACGCGGCGGGAGAAACCCGTGCGCGTCTCCGTCGCCTCCGACATCGGCGGCGGCACGAGCTATTCGATGCTGAAGACGCTCGATGAGGCCTACAAGATCCTGCAGTTGCAGGGCGAGCGCCTGAACCCCTTCGACAGCTTTTATCTGATGACCCGCGGCAATGCCGAAGCGCTCGCGCTCGTCGACCGCATCGGCACGCTGCAGCCAGGCAGCGATGCCGACCTCGTGGTGCTCGACATGGCGGCGACGCCAGCTATGGCGCTTCGCGCCGAAGTGGTCAATTCACTGGCCGACGAGCTGTTCCTCCTCCAGACGATGGGCGATGACCGTGCGGTCGTCGAGACCTATGTGGCCGGCAAGCCCTCGAAATCCGTCCTCCGCGCCGCCTGAGTAGGAAAAAGAGAAGAGGTCAATTTTTTTGACCTCTTCTTCCCGCAGCTATTACAAGGCTTTTGAAAACATGATATGGGCTCGGCAATCGTTCACTTGATGGGGCCGATCCATGACGCAGATCCTCGAAATCCGCGACCTCAAGGCGCTTGCCAAACGGCGCGTCCCGAAGCTCTTCTTCGACTATGCCGATAGCGGCGCCTGGACGGAGGGAACCTACCGGGCCAACGAGGAGGATTTTTCGAAGATCAAGCTGCGCCAGCGCGTTCTGGTCGATATGACCAATCGCTCGCTCGAGACGACGATGATCGGCCAAGAAGTGTCGATGCCTGTCGCCCTCGCCCCGACCGGCTTGACCGGCATGCAGCACGCTGACGGCGAGATGCTGGCGGCGCAGGCGGCGGAAGCCTATGGCGTCCCTTTCACGCTCTCGACAATGAGCATCTGCTCGATCGAGGACGTCGCCTCGGTCACCACGAAGCCCTTCTGGTTTCAGCTCTATGTCATGCGAGAGCGCGGCTTCGTGCTTGACCTCATCGACCGGGCGAAGGCAGCGAAATGCTCCGCACTCGTGCTCACGCTGGATCTCCAGATTCTCGGGCAGCGCCACAAGGATCTCCGCAACGGGTTGTCGGCGCCGCCACGCCTGACGCCGAAGCATCTGTGGATGATGGCGACACGGCCTCGCTGGTGCATGAGGATGCTTGGCACCAAGCGGCGCACTTTCCGCAACATCGTCGGCCACGCAAAGGGCGTCACCGAGCTTTCCTCGCTCCATTCCTGGACTGCCGAGCAGTTCGATCCGCAGCTCTCCTGGAAGGATGTCGAGTGGATCAAGGAGCGCTGGGGCGGCCCGCTCATCCTCAAGGGCATTCTGGATGTCGAGGATGCGAAGATCGCGGCAAAGACCGGCGCTGATGCGATCGTGGTTTCGAATCACGGCGGGCGTCAGCTCGACGGCGCCCCCTCCTCCATCAGCATGCTGCCGCGCATCGTCGACGCGGTCGGCGGTGAGATCGAGGTCCATCTCGACGGCGGCATCCGCTCTGGCCAGGATGTCTTGAAGGCGGTAGCGCTTGGCGCCAAGGGCACCTTCATCGGCCGTCCCTTCCTTTACGGCTTGGGCGCGATGGGCAAGGAAGGCGTGACACTGGCGCTCGACATCATCCGTAAGGAGATGGACATCACCATGGCGCTCTGCGGCAAGCGCCGCATCGCCGATGTCAGCCGTGACATCATTGCCGACTACGCAATGTGATTGGCAGCAACGGGCGCGACGCGTCTATTGCATGTTTCCTTAAATCGTAGCCGATTCAAGGACAAAAACCTGCAGCAATTCAAAGTGCTA
>NZ_LUAV01000012.1:371096-530056 GCF_002078505.1 Ensifer aridi
AAAGACGCACGGCGCTGTAGTCTCAACTGCCGCGGTAGGTGGAGTAGCCGTAAGGCGAGAGCAGCAGCGGCACATGATAATGGCTGCCGGGATCGGCGATGCCGAAACGCAGGGGAATGAGATCGAGGAAGGCGGGGTCCGGAAGCGCGACCCCCTTTGCCCTGAGATAGTCGCCGGCATGGAAGAGCAATTCATAAGTGCCGGCCGTGAAATCGGTACCCTCGACCAGCGGTCCGTCGACGCGCCCATCGCTGTTGGTGTGGACCGTGCGGATCAGTCTCCGCTCTTCGCCCTCCAGCCAAAAGAGATCGATCCTCAAGCCCTCGGCCGGCTTGCCGAGCGCGGTGTCGAGGACGTGAGTCGTCAGGCGGCCGGTCTTGCTCATGGCGTCTGCCCCTTCAGCGGATCGGGAATGAGGAAGGACTCTTCGTAGAAGAACTCTTCGAGATTGTTGCCCGGACCCTCACGGTCGACGACGATGAACTCGCTGGCGGCGCCGATCGACATCAGCGGATGGTGCCAGACATTGCGGCCGTAATTCACCCCTTGCCGGCCCGATGCCAGGAAGACCCGCGGCCGGCCGGGCTGCCCGCCTTCATCGGCGGCGACCACCACCAGCCAGGGCCGATCACTGAGCGGCGAAAAGCTTTGGCTACCGAGCGGATGGCGCTCCATCATCGTAACGGCATAGGGAAAGATTCGCGGCTGACCACGGAAGATGTTGATGATGACCGCGGAACCCTCGCCCGCCACATCGACCCGGGCAAGTGCGTGATATCGTTCCGTGTTGCCGCCGTTGATGAAGCGCATCGCGGTGGGTTCGGTTTCGATGACGCTGCCGAACGGAGCGAAAGCCTCCTTCGTCAGAGGCTCGATCGAAAGCAGGCGCGACATCAGGCAGCAATTCCAGTTCTCTGCCTTCCGACGCCGAGATGCGCAGGCGTGGCCGCCGTGCTGATAGGACGGTCAGGAACGGCGTCAGGCATTTTCTTCTCCCGGAAGCATCGAACTGAGCCGCAGGCGGGCGATCTTCTCCACCTCGGCACAGGCGGTTTCAAATTCCTCTTCCGCGGAATTGTCAATGCGCCGCTCGAAAGCTGCGAGAATGTCTTCCTTCGTCAATCCCTTGACCGCAATGATGAAAGGGAAGCCGAATTTCTTCGTGTAGGCTGCATTCAGTCGGGTGAACCGCGCATGCTCTTCCGGAGATAGCCTATCGAGGCCGGCCGACGCCTGCTCGGCGCGCGAATCGGCTGTGAGTTCCCCGGCGACCGCCAGCTTGCCGGCAAGATCCGGATGGGCTCTCAAGACCGCCAGTCGCTCGGCGGGAGACGCCGCGCGAAACGCGTTGCAGAGCGCCGAGTGCACGTTGCCCGCAGTCAACCCTGCGGAGGCCGCGCGATCGAAGGCTCGCGCCGCCACCCAGGCCGAATGCTCGAAGACGCCGCCGAAGCGACGGACGAAATCGTCGCGCTCGGACATCAGCGCATCCCTTCGGGCTTGTGATGCTCGTACCAGTGGCGCGCGATGTCGATGCGGCGCGGCACCCAGACCTTCTCGTGCGATTTGACGTAATCAATGAATCGGGCGAGTGCCGCTGCGCGGCCGGGCCGGCCGACGATACGGCAATGCAGGCCGACATTCATCATCTTCGGGCTGCCGTCCTTGCCCTCCGCATAGAGCACGTCGAAGGTGTCCTTGAGATAGGTGAAGAACTGGTCGCCCGAGTTGAAACCCTGACTGGTGGCAAACCGCATGTCGTTGGCGTCGAGCGTGTAGGGGATGATGAGATGCGGCTTCTCGGGCGTCAGCCCCGGTACCCAGTAGGGAAGCTCGTCCGCGTAGGAGTCGCAGGAATAGAGAAAACCGCCCTCCTCCAGGACAAGCTTCAGCGTGTTGGCGGAGGGCTTGCCCTGATAAATGCCGAGCGGCCGCTCGCCCGTGAGTTCCGTGTGCAGCGCCACCACCTCGCGGATATGCTGCCGCTCCACCTCTTCCGGAAAGTCCTTGTATTCTAGCCAGCGTAGGCCGTGGCTGGCGATCTCCCAGCCCGCCTCCTTCATCGCGGCAACCGCCTCCGGGTTGCGCGCCATGGCGAGCGTCACACCATAGACCGTCAGCGTCACGTCGCGGCTCGTGAACATACGCCACAAACGCCAGAAACCGGCGCGCGCGCCATATTCGTAGATCGACTCCATATTGAGGTTGCGCTGTCCTGCCCAAGGCTGAGCACCGACGATCTCGGACAGCAGGCACTCCGATGCCGGATCCCCGTCGAGAATGCAACTCTCCCCGCCCTCTTCGTAATTCAGAACGAATTGCACGGCTATGTTCGCACCGCCGGGCCAGCGCACCTCGGGCGGCGTGCGTCCATAGCCGACGAGATCGCGGGGATAGGAATTCTCGATCATCAACTCACCCTTCGATTCTTCCGGAACGGTAGCACCGCGCACCGGATTGTCGAGATGAAAGTGACAATGGGAAACGACGCTTAGATCACAGTTCGAACGAGCCTTGCTCTAGCGCCCGGCCCGCAGGGCGGCGGCAAGTAGCGATGGCCTCACAGCATCGCCCTGAGCCGGGGGAACCTCCGTGAACCGTCTCGTCTTGTCGCCACGCGGGCGGGCGGAAATCTTGCCGAGCGGATGCTGCGAATGCACGCGCATCGGTGCCCCCGTCTCCGGCTCGACGAAGAGAGCGAGGCTTTCGATCCTGAGCGGGCCGCTCAGAAGCGGTTCGAAAAGACCCCGCAGTGCAGGCTCCAGCCGCCGGCCGACATCGGCATTCAGAGGACCGGTGAGCTTCATGTGGAAACGATATTCGTCCATCACGTAAGGGTCGCCCCACCGATGCAGGTTGGTGAACTGCGGTGCGGTCAATCGGTCGGGGTCGGCGCGCTCGATCTCGTCTTCGCCAAGCGGCGCGCGAAACCTGTCGAACGCCTGCACCACACGGGCGGCAAGCAGATGCATCGCCTGGCTCGGCACTGCCGGCACCAGCCCGAAGCACTGGCTGAGGCGCGCCACCTCCATCCGCTCGATCTCGAACGGCGCCTCCGCGCTCGTAAAGAGCATCAGCGCCTTGAGGAGCTGAGCTTCATCCATGTCCGGGGCGAGGCGGAAAGGCGCCATGATCATTGCATGAAAGCCGAAGCGGCGCGGCACGGCCGTGTGAAACGCAACCTCCGAGACCGCAAGGCCGGCCAAGGCCGGCAACTCCACCGGCTCGCCGGAATAGACGCTGCGGCCGAGCCAACTGGCGGCGGCGGCCGACAGCGGGTCTCCCATCGGCGGGGTAAAACAGATTGCGTAGCGCATCGCGCATGCTCCGGTCCGACCTGAGCGTGATCGTGGGCGTGGCGTTCCGCCCGCATCCCGCTCGAAGTCATCGTGATCTATGGGGCGCGTGTTAAGTGATTTGCGTGACAGATTGACGAAGTTCGCTGCCTATAGCGTGGTCGTGAACCGGCAGTTGGTCCGCCCTTCAACTTACCGCAGCGCCGCGATGTGATGCGCGCAGCGGAACGTTTCCGGCAAAGCGGCCGTCGCTCGGCCGGCGATCTCGTCGATGACGGCGCGCGCCAGAACATGCGCGATGGCGAAGCTGACCTTGAACCCGCCCGTCAGCACAAACAGTTTTCCGTGGTCGGGATGGCGGCCCACCATGGGTTCCCGGCCCGTGGCCTTCGGCCGCAGGCCCGCCCAGCGCTCGATCACCGGGGCGCCGCGCAGGGCGGGCGCCAGGGCAGCCGCCCGCTCGATCAGCGCATCCAGTTGCGCGTCGGTGGACGGCGGCTCGACGAAGTGGTTCTCGCTGGTGCTGCCGACGGCAACGTGACCGTCTTCATGAGCGACGATGTAGAGCCCATCGGTGAAGATGATCGGCGATGCCGGATCGACTGCGGCTCTGAGCAGGGCAGCCTGCCCCTTAACGGCGCCGCCGCTCGGCGCGCTGCGCCGCTCCGTCAGCCGGTCGACCAAGGTGAAGCTCTCGACACCGGCTGCGATGATGCAGCTACCGAAGGTCAACGCCCGCCCGTCCGCGAGCAGAAGCCGGCCGCGCGCCGGATCGACCGCTGTGACCTCCGCCTCCTCCTCGATCCGGACATGGGGAAATTGGTCGAGCGCCGCTCGGAGCGCCTTAAGCAGGCTGCGCGGCGCCACCCGCGCCGCGAGCGCATCGTGAACGATGCCGAAGGGCGCCGCGTCGGCGGCCGGCCAGTCCCCGGCATCGGCTTCGCGGACGTGCCAGTGGAACCGCCGCTCGCCGGCAGTCCAATGTCGCGCCGCGTCCTGCTCGTGGCCTAGCGCGATGTCGCGCAGATGCGGCCTGCCGAGCGGCATGATCCGACCGCAGCGGCAATAGCCGGCCGAAAGACCCGTCGCCGCTTCCAGCGCGGCGATCTCGCCCTCGAGCGAGACGAGAGCGTCGAACTGGAACTGCTTCTTGGCATTCCAGCGATCGGGCATGTGTGGCATCAGCGCGCCGAGGAGCCCGCCGCTCGCGCCAGCGCCGATCTGGCGGCGCTCGAGCAGGCGCGTTTCGATACCGGCTCGCCCGGCCATCATGGCGGCCCACAGACCCATGATGCCGCCGCCTACGATCAAAACTTCGCTCATCGATTGACCTTCTCGGGTCGGAGGACTATCGGCATTGCCATGACAGGCAGCGATCTCCGACAGAGCCATCCGCCATCGCGGCAAAGCCTCGAATGGCATGACGGCGATATGCCCTACTCAAAGGAATTTGGCGACCACTTTTATTGCCGCACCGACGGGCGGCTCGAGTGCGGCCATGTCTTTCTTGCCGGCAACGGACTGCCGGAGCGCTGGCGGGCCGGCGGCGCCTTCACCATCGGCGAGCTCGGCTTCGGCACCGGTCTCAATTTCTGTGAGACCTGGCGGCAGTGGAATGGGATAGGCTCCAGCGGTGGCCACCTACACTTCGTTTCCTTCGAACGCTTTCCGATGGAGGCGGCCGAAATAGACCGGGCGCTTTCCCATTGGCCCGAGATCGAGTGTGAGCGGCGGGCCCTTGTCGCGAACTGGCCGGAAACGCCGAAAGAGCGTGTCGAAATCGATTTTTCCGACAAGGTGCGGCTGACCGTGGTCTGCGGGCCCGCGCTCGAGGGCGTCGCCGCCTCTCCCGAACGCTTCCATGCGTGGTATCTCGACGGCTTCGCGCCGTCGCGAAATCCGGACATGTGGTCGCCGGAATTGATGCAGCTCGTCTTCGACAAGACCGCGGCGGGCGGCACCTTCGCAACCTACGCCGCAGCCGGGTTCGTGCGCCGCAATCTCGTGCGCGCGGGCTTCCTCGTCGAACGCCGACCAGGTTTTGCCGGCAAGCGTGAGATGCTGCGCGGCGACAATGCTTGAGGCTCGCCTATCCAGGGAAGACCACGGACTTCACGGTCGCGATCAATTGGTCGGTCGGCACCGCGACGCAATTCCGATCAATCTCGGCGAGAGTTCTTTCCTTGACCTGGTGCGAGAGCAGCTTTCTGAGATCGCCCAGCGTCCTCGGCGCAGCGCAGATCACGAGATTCTCGAAGGCATGCTCATGCGCATAGTGGTCGAGTTTCCCGGCAATCTCCATGGCAAAGCGATGCTGCTCCTCGCGCACCGGATCGCTGCTGTATTCCATCGCCGAGCGGCCGTGACCGACCGACGAATGGCTGCGGCCCGGTTTGTCGGCCATGATGTCCTGGCGACGTTTGGTTTCGATCTGGAACATCTCCACTTCCGGCTGCTGGCGTCCGTCCTTCAGCAAGTTGACGTCTTTGACGATGCGCGCCGTGTTTCCATCGGCTGCCAGTATCCAAATCCGGTTCCGCACTATTTTTCCCCCGTGTTTGCAGGATAGGTGGGCGACGGTTCACTACAGCGCCGCGCGTCTTATCAGAGGCGCAAAGGGCGCTGTAGCACTTTGAATTGCTGCATGTCTTTGTCTTTAAATCGAGGTCGATTTAAGGAGACATGCAGTAGAGCGCGTCGCCTTCAATCGAAATTCATGCGACGCGCTTTAGGTCTTTGTTTTTGTGCATGTCGTCCCAATACCGCTGCACAGTTTCGGGCGACATGCATTAGTCAGAACGACAAAGGCCGCGTGAGGTTCCTTCGCACCGCCAGTCTCCTGCGTCCGCAATCAGCCGGTGCAGCCTAGATTCGGGCAAGATAGGCATCGAAACTGCGTTCCGGCGCCGGCTCGTACCGCTCGCGCTGAACCTTGAGCGAAACGATCCTGTCGACCCGGAAGTCGCGGAAGTCCTGGCGCAATTCGCACCAGGCCGTCAGCAGCCAATTGTGCCCGAAAATGCTGAGACCGAGCGGCCAAATTGTACGCTCGGACGTGTCTTCTGCAAGGCTTTCATATGTGATGTGAAGCTTCCGCTCATCGGCGATTGCCGCACGGATATTGCCAAGCAGCCCCGGCGGCTCGGGCTGGAGCGCCGAGCGAAAGGCGCGAAGCGGCGCGCTTCTCAATTTCTTCGCATGCTCGGGGGGCAAACCCTGCCCGATCTTTTCCATCGCCTCGCGCGCCGCCTGCGCCAGCCGCCTGTCGCCGAGCATCTGCACGGCGCGCACGCCAAAGGCCAGCGCCTCGAGTTGCTCGAAGGTGAAGGCGAGCGGTGGCGCATCGAAGGCCTCGCGCAGCAGATAGCCGACGCCGCGCTCGCCATCGATCGGCGCACCCGAAGCGATCAGATGTTGCATGTCGCGATAGATCGTGCGGGGCGCGACCTCCATTCTCTCGGCGATCTCGCGCGCCGTCATCGCACGGCCCGTGGCGCGCATGAGCTGGATGATGCGAAACAGTCGGTCGGCGGGCCGCATGGCGTTTCCCGTTTGCGAGATTATGGCCATAAGGCTGGCAGTTGGAGTGTGATTTAGTCAAGCGGTATTCAAGAGGGAGACACCGATGACGACTGAACATGTTCTCGAACTCGCCGTTTGCACCGTGGCGGACAAGGAGCAGGCGCTTGCGGCGCGCAGGCAGGCCATGCAGGCGGTCGCCCGCTATCCCGGCTTCGTCTCCTGGCGTGCGGTAACGGCCTGCGAAACGGCCGATATGCTCGCCGATCTCGTCGAATGGGAAAACCTAGACGCGGCGCAGGCGACCGGCAAACGCGTCATGACGGATCCGGAGTTCGCCCCTTACATGGCGGCGATCAGCTCGGTTCAGCTGATGCAGCATTTCCAAACCGAGCAGCAGATTTGAGCTAAGCTGGAGCCTTTCATGGCCGAACCACTGAAGAATCTTCTGCATCCCGGCGTCGTGCTCGATATCGCCGATCATCTCGCCCTGCATGGCTCGGCTTTCGATCGCGACGGTTTCGTCGCGCTGGCGGGGAACGGGCTTCAATCGCTGGAGCTCATGCAGCGGTCCCTGCAAATCCGGGATGCGCTTGTTGAGACGCTGCCGGCAGACTTCGCCGCGGCGGCTGCGTTGCTTGGAGCGATCCTTCCGAACGGCAATGAGCCTGGCCTCACCGGCTGGGCGCTTTTACCCGTGAGCCAGTTCATCGCTGTGCGCGGGCTTGAGGACTTCGATCTTTCGCTGAGCCTCCTCCACTGCCTGACGCCGCATTTCACCGGCGAGTTTGCGATCCGCCCCTTCATCCACCAGGACCAGGACCGCGCGCTCGCAACGATTTACGGCTGGGTCGAGGACAGCAACCATCACGTCCGCCGACTTGCCAGCGAGGGTACGCGCCCGCGTCTGCCATGGGCGATGCGGCTGCCGAAGCTCGTCCGCGATCCGCGACCGATCCTTCCGATCATCACCGCGCTCCTCGACGATCCAGAGGACTATGTGCGTCGCTCCGTCGCCAATAATCTCAACGACATCGGCAAGGATCATCCCGAACTCGTGGCGGATTTCGTCGCCGAGAACATCGACGGGGCGACGCCGCAGCGGCTTCGGCTGCTGCGGCATGCCTCCCGCACGCTCCTGAAGCAAGGGCATCGCGCTGCGCTCGCCAATTTCGGCTTCCGGCCGCCCTCCGGCATAAAGACCGGTCTTTCGCTTGCCACACCGATTGTCCGCTTCGGCGGCCATCTCGTCTTCGGTCTGACGCTGCGCAATGAAAATCGCGCAAAGCAGCAGGTCATGATCGACTACGCCGTGCATCACCGAAAGGCAAACGGCAGCACGTCGCCGAAAGTGTTCAAATGGACGACGGCAACGCTCCAACCGGGCGCGGCCGTCGCGTTCGAAAAGCGCCATCCCATGCGGCCGATCACTACGCGGCGCTATTATGGCGGCGCCCACCGGGTCGTTGTCCTCATCAACGGCGAGCCGGCCGCCGACGCGGATTTCGAGCTTTCCATCGCGTAAGTCACGGACCGATTTCGCACCTGCGAAAGATGTAGCTTGACTTTCCGGACCAAAACAACGATCTAAAGCTCGCGTCACCTTCCGGCCGCCGCGTGAGCGCGCCCTCGGCAACCACTTTCAAGCCGTGAAGAAGGAAAAGCGCGATACATCCGCCGCGAGTTGCGGCAGCACAGGCGCTTGACGATTTCTCTTTAACCCACAAGTTCCCAATTCACGCGGGGTTCTTGACGCCAGACGACACCGGAACAGCAAGATGCGGTTCCGGCGCGAGCGTTTGGCGCCCCGAAAGGTATACCCATTGTCCAATTTTAAGGCGCTCGGCCTCTCCGAGCAGATCCTTGCGACCCTCTCCGTCAATGGTTTCGAAAAGCCGACGCCGATCCAGGCGCAAGCCATTCCGCTGGTCCTTAAGGGCCACGACCTTATCGGCCTTGCCCAGACGGGCACAGGCAAGACGGCAGCTTTCGGCCTGCCGATGATCGAGAAGCTCGTCGCCGACGGCAAGCGCCCCGATCCGCGCAACATCCGCGCCCTCGTGCTTGCGCCGACGCGTGAACTCGTCAACCAGATCGCGGCCAATCTCAGGCTCTTCGTGCACAAGACCCCGCTCAAGGTCGGCATCGTGGTCGGCGGCGTCTCGATCAACAAGCAGACCGAGCAACTCGCCCGCGGCGTCGACATTCTCGTCGCCACGCCGGGCCGCCTGCTCGACCTCGTCGCCCGCAAGGCCGTGACGCTGACCCAAGGGCGCTATCTCGTCCTCGACGAGGCCGACCAGATGCTCGACCTCGGCTTCATCCATGACCTCCGCAAGATCTCGAAGCTCGTGCCGAAGAACCGTCAGACGCTGCTCTTCTCCGCAACGATGCCGAAGCTGATCGCAGAGCTCGCCGGCGAGTATCTCACTGATCCGGTCAAGGTCGAGGTCACGCCTCCGGGCAAGGCCGCCGATAAAGTCGAGCAATATGTCCACTTCGTCCCCGGCAAGGACCTGAAGACGACGATCCTCAAGCAGTCGCTGACCGCGAACCCCGACGGCCTGTCGCTGGTCTTCAGCCGCACGAAGCACGGCGCCGAGAAGCTTATGAAGCATCTCGACCAGGTCGGCTTCAAGGCCGCGTCCATCCATGGCAACAAGAGCCAGGGCCAACGCGAGCGCGCGCTGAAGGCCTTCCGCGACGGCGAGATCCGCGTGCTCGTGGCAACGGACGTCGCCGCCCGCGGCATCGACATTCCCGGCGTCACCCATGTCTATAACTATGACCTGCCGGAAGTGCCGGATGCCTATGTCCACCGCATCGGCCGCACGGCGCGCAACGGTCGGGACGGCATTGCGATCGCCTTCTGCTCGCCGGATGAAATCCGGCTGCTCCGCGACATCGAAAAGCTCATGGGCATAAAGATCGCGGTTGCAAGCGGTGAGGCACCGGCTGACCAGGCTCGTCCATCCAAAGGCCGCGGCGGTCGCGGCAACGGCCAGCATCGCGGCAACGGCGGTCAGCGTCAGGACGGCGGCCAGCGCGGCAAGCGGCCGGCGCGCGAATCGGCGGTGACCGGCGGCTTTGCCGGCGACGAGCTGCTGCGCGATGACCGCCCGCACGAGCGCCGTGATCACCGTTCGACCGGCCACGGCCACCACGACGGCCGGGCGGAAGGCAACCGCAATCACGAAAACCGCACGCATCACGGCCGTCCGGGAGCGAAGCATGGCGACCCGCGCCGCAGCGCCGGTGAACCCGGAAACCGCCGGGAAGGCGGTCAGGGGATGCGCCGCACCGAAAAGCGCGGCCGCCAGGGCTGACGCAAAACGGTTTGCGAAACATCGCCCCAAGAGCCCGCAGTGCTTTTGGGGCGGATGTGCACGAATAAAGGCTTACAGCGCGCGCCGCATGAATTCGTTTTCAACGTGAAGCGCTTCGATCGCGGAATTCATCTGCGATCAGTCTGGTTGCGCGGCTTTCAGAACGTTATCTCGGCAGCGGCCAGAACCTCCACTTTCGCCATGCCCGCATCGAAACCGTCGAGTGTTTCATTGTGATGTGCGACGATCTCGGGAAACGTAAGGCTTCCTGAATCCGACGTCATATGGCCATCCGCGACGAGCGTCACGTCATATCCAAGCGAAACCGCCCGCCTCACGGTCGTGTCGACACAGAACTGCGACATGCAACCGCCGACGACCAGATGTGTTATGGACCGGTCCTTAAGGCGCTCGGAAAGATCCGTCTCGAAGAAAGAGTCGCAGCTTTTCTTGTGCACGACGACGTCGTTCTCCCGCGGTGCGATTTCGTGGCGAATGGCCCAGCCGTGGGTCCCGATAGCCAAACGGTGCTCCGGAGTGCCGTCATGCTGCACGAGCACCACCGGAACTCCGGCAAGCCGAGCCTCCTGTTGAAGGCCGCGCAAGCGCGCCACCGTCTCATTCAGCGCCGCATCGATATGCGGCTGCCGCTCCGGCGTGCCTTTTCCCGAAAGAATCGCGTTTTGCACGTCGATTATCAGTAGTGCTTTGCTCATTCCGATTGAAGCTCCGAGAATGTACTTCTGTTAGGCCACGGTTGCCTTGGCTGCGCGGTCGCCGGTCGGCGACGGGTTGTCGGCCTTGCGATTGGTGAGATAGACGCCCAGCACGGCGATAATCGTGCCGACGATCATCGGCAGGGTCAGTGCTTCACCGAAGAAGAGCGCTGCCTGAACGGCCGCGAGCGGCGGCACCAGATAGATGAGCGAAGCGGCGCGGGAGACCTGCCCCCGGCGGATGAGATAAAGCAGAAGCGCGATCGCCCCCATGGACAGGCCGAGCACCGACCAGGCAAGCGCCGCTACGAGCTGAAGATTCCATGTCACGCGCAGGTCCTCCAGTATCAAAGCCAGGGGAATGGTGACGATCAGAGCTCCGACATATTGCAGCGTCGCGATCGCCCGAATGTCGCCATTCTGAAGATGCCGCTTCTGATAGAGCGTGCCATAGGTCACGGCCGCCATGCCGAGCACATTGATCGCTACCGGCAGCAGATGGATTGGTGTCGCAGCCGCATCGATCGCCAGCATCTTCGGCAATACGGCGAGCGTTATGCCGAGAAAGCCGAGCACCAGCCCCAGTTTCTGGCGGCCGCTCAGATTTTCGCCGATCAAGAAAGGCGCAACCGCCGCCGTCATCAAGGGTTGCAGCCCGGCGATGATGCCGGAGATCGCCGCGGGCACACCCTCCCCGATCGCCCACCACACGGCGCCGAGATAGAGGCCGTGAAGGAAAATGCCGGACACGACCGCATGGCCGACAACGGTCAAGGAACTCGGCCAGCGCGCCCCGGTCGCCGCACAGAAGCCGATGAAGAGCAGGATGGCGAAACTGTAGCGCAGCGCGAGGAAAGTCAGCGGATCGGCGAAGAATGCCGCGTATTTCGCCACGACCCATCCCGTCGACCAGAGCAGCACAAAGATGGCGGGGGCCAGGCGAGCGAGCATTGTCGGATGTTCCTAAAGATACGGAGAGTGACCGCGCAGGATCGCTGACTGGGCGATAGAGCGGGTGGTGCTCCCCGTCAAAGCAATTTTTCTGATGGCTGTGATCAACGAATCGGAATCATCAGGCGAAGCGAGGAGGCGGACGGGGAGACGAAGCCGGCCTCGTATTCCTCGCGATAGTGCAGACAGCTCGTGTCGACGATATGCCCCTCAGCCGCGATCCAATCGAACATCCTTTGGTACTGGACGAAGACGTCCCCGCCCTCCGGGTGGTGCATCGTCGTCACGAAGCGCATGGCTGGCAGATCCATATGGTCGGGCTCAGCGAAGGTTGCGCGATCTTCCCCGACATAGCCGACGAGATAGCTGAAGCCCTCCGATCGCACGTTCCAGGAAAGGCCGATGAGGGCGGCATGGTCGCGCGGATGGGTGCGCCGGCGATGCTCCTGCGTCTCCGCGATCAGCCGATGAATGGCGCCGTCCGCCGCTTCGACGAACGTGCCCTCCCATAACCGGCCGGTGATCCGTTGCGCCGGCCGTTCCACGATCTCGTAAATTGCCTCCATCGACCCTCCCCGACGTTGCAGGTCGTGCCTATTCTGGCCGATCGCGGCGATTATGCGCCTTTGCGAAGGGTCGGCAAGGCAGGCGAGCATGGAAGCGCTCCCGCCGCACCGCTCAAATTTCAAGCATCTGCCCATTTTCTGGAAAGAGCCCGGGGTTCGTGCCGAAACTAGGCGTGAGTGGCAACGAATTCCGGCGCAGCGACATGCAGTGAAGGCGCCTCAAATCGTCTCAAGACAATTCGAAGATTCTTGAGCGGCGAACGTGCACGCTTCTTGCATTGCACTCGGCGTTGTACTCAAATGGTCAAAAATAAGGGGACCACGCTTTTGGCATTTGACGAAATGATGAATGCGGACAGCAGCCCGCGCCAGCCATATTCGACCTATCATCAATGGTATGCCAGTCAGGACCGAAACCGGCTCATAGCGAAATCGAAAGAAGCCGAGAACATCTTCCGCAAGACCGGTATCACCTTCGCAGTCTACGGACACGCGGACTCCTCCGAAAAGCTCATCCCCTTCGACCTGATCCCCCGCATCATATCCGGCCGCGAATGGCGACGCCTCGCCCAGGGCATCGAACAGCGCGTGATCGCGCTCAACGCCTTCCTCGATGACATCTACCACAAGCAGGAGATCATCCGCGCCGGCCGAATCCCACGCGAACTGATCGAGAAGAACGACGCCTTCCTGCCGCAGATGATCGGCTTCCGGCCGCCGGGCGGCGTCTACACCCATATTGTCGGCACCGATATCGTGCGCACCGGCGAAGACCAGTTCTACGTGCTGGAAGACAATGCCCGCACGCCTTCCGGGGTCAGCTACATGCTGGAAAACCGGGAAACCATGATGCAGATGTTCCCGGAACTCTTCCATCAGAACCGGGTGCGGCCGGTCGAAAACTATCCCTATCTGCTCCGCCAGAGCTTGTCGTCGCTGGCACCTCCCGGTTGCGCCGGCAAGCCGCGTGTCGCCGTTCTCACGCCCGGCATCTACAATTCCGCCTTCTACGAGCACGCTTTCCTCGCAGACATGATGGGCGTCGAACTAGTGGAAGGCTCGGATCTCCGCGTCATCGACGGCAAAGTGAAGATGCGCACGACGCGAGGCTACGAGGCGATCGACGTGCTTTATCGCCGGGTCGACGACGATTTCCTCGATCCCCTTACCTTCCGCCAGGATTCGGCCCTCGGCATTCCCGGCATCATGGATGTCTATCGCGCCGGCAACATCACCATCGCCAATGCGCCCGGCACCGGTATCTCGGACGACAAGGCGATCTACTCCTACATGCCGGAGATCGTCGAGTTCTATACCGGTCGTAAGCCGCTTCTCGAAAACGTGCCAACCTGGCGCTGCTCGGAACCGCAGAGCCTCAAATACGTACTCGAACATCTGGAGGAACTCGTCGTCAAGGAAGTGCACGGCTCCGGCGGCTACGGCATGCTGGTCGGCCCGACCGCGAACAAGAAGGAGCGCGCCGTCTTTGCCGAAAAGCTCAAGGAGCGGCCCGGCAATTATATCGCCCAGCCGACATTGTCGCTCTCGACAGTGCCCATCCTGGTCAATAAGGGCATCGCGCCACGCCACGTCGATTTGCGGCCCTACGTGCTCGTCTCCGACAAGGTGCAGATCATTCCGGGCGGCCTTACCCGCGTCGCGCTCAAGGAAGGCTCCCTGGTGGTGAATTCCAGTCAGGGCGGCGGGACCAAGGATACCTGGGTACTGGAGGACTGAGGCCATGTTGGGAAGAACTGCGAACGGCCTCTACTGGATGTTCCGCTATATCGAGCGCGCGGAAAACGGCGCCCGACTGATAGACGCCGGCCTGCGAATGTCGCTCACCCGCAGCGAAGCGACCGAGGACGACTGGGACGGCGTGCTGCAAAGCGCCGGCGTGCGCGAGCTCTACGACGAGGTGCACGACACGCTGACGAGCAGCGATGCCATCGACTTCCTGCTGCGGGATCACGCCAACCCGTCGAGCGTCATGTCCTGCATCGACGCGGGCCGCCACAATGCGCGCATGGTCCGAACGGCGCTGACGCGGGAGACCTGGGAGGCGACCAACGAATGCTGGATCGAGATGAAGGCGATGCTCGCCAAGAAGGTGCGGCCCGCCGACATGCCTGAAATCATCGACGCCATCAAACGCCGGGCGGGCCTCATCCGCGGCGCCTTTCACGGAACGATGCTGCGGAACGAGATCTTCAACTTCTCGCGCATCGGCACCTTCATCGAGCGGGCCGATAACACAGCTCGCATCCTGGACGTCAAATATTACGTCCTGCTGCCAGCGGTCTCCGCCGTCGGATCGTCGATGGACAATGTGCAGTGGGAATCGATCCTGCGCTCGGTCTCGGCACACCGAGCCTATGGCTGGGTCTATGATGCCGAACTCAAGCCCGCCAACATCGCCGACTTCCTGATCTCGAACGGCCGCATGCCGCGTTCGCTCGCCTATTGCTACGAGAAGATCGTCTCCAATCTGGGTTATCTCGCGCGCGAATACGGCGAAAGGCACGCCGCCCACGAGACGGCTGAAGAGACGCTCGCGTCGCTCCGCAACCGCTCGATCAAGGACATCATGGATCAGGGCCTGCACGAATATCTGGAGGAATTCATCAGCCACAATAACCGTCTGGGGCAGGAGATCTCCGACGGCTACCGGTTCTATCACTGAGGTTCAGGAGAAGAGAATGCACCTGAAAATCAGCCACGCGACCGAATACCGTTACGACGAGCCGGTACAATACGGGCTGCAGCGCCTGCGCCTGACGCCGACGAACCAGCCCGGCCAGACGGTCTTGAACTGGAGAACACTCGTCGAAGGCGCCGTCATCGAGGTCGGCTACGACGACCACTTCGGCAACCGCACGCATCTCGTCAGCATCGACGGGGATCGGGAGAGCTTTCGCATAGAGGCGAGCGGTGAGGTGGAAACGGAGGACCGCGCCGGCGTCCTCGGCCCGCACCAGTCCCACGTGCCGCTATGGCTCTACGCGCGCGAGACCCCACTCAGCAAAGCCGGCAAGTTGATCCGCGAGCTCGCGAAATCGGCCGAAGGCGGGACCGACCTCGAACGCATGCACTCGCTGATGGCGATCATTCACGAAACGGTCAAATACGTGCCAGGCGAGACACAGGTCCAGACCACCGCCGAGGAGGCGCTGGAGCGCGCCAAGGGCGTATGCCAGGACCATGCCCATATCCTGATTTCCGCCGCGCGCGCGCTCGGCCTGCCCGCCCGCTATGTGTCGGGCTATTTGATGACGGAGGACCATCCGGAGCAGACCGCAAGTCACGCCTGGGCCGACGTGCACATCCCCAGCCTCGGCTGGGTCGGCTTCGACCCCGCCAACAAGATCTGCCCGGACGACCGCTATGTCCGGATCGCCCACGGCCTCTGCTACCGCGATGCCGCGCCGGTATCAGGGCTCGTCCACGGGGTTGCCAGCGAGACGTTGAAGGTGGCGGTGACGGTGGAGCGGCAGGGACAGCAGCAGGCGCAAAGCCAGAGCCCGGGTGACCAGAGTCAGACGCAGGGCCGGTGAGTGTCGGTCAGCAAATGGGCGGTCCGCCGCCAGTATTGCCCGTCATCCGCCTGCCGGCCACCTTCTCCCCGCAAGCGGGGCGAAGGGGATTTGCGGCGCCCACTCAGTCCCCTCTCCCCGCCTGCGGGGAGAGGGTTAGGGTGAGGGGGCAAATCTCGAAGCAAGGCGGCAAGCAACCGCCCCGCCACCTCACTCAATGGCTGTCCCGGTCCATCGGGATGCGGTCACCGCGCGCCCCGACTAGGAAGTCGAGGTCGGCGCCGGTGTCGGCCTGCAAGACGGTCTTGATGTAGAGGCCGCCGTAACCGCCGGTGAGCGGCTTGACCGGCGAGACCCAGGCCGCGCGGCGACGGGCGAGTTCCTCGTCCGACACATGAAGGTGCAGCTTACGGTTCGGGATATCGACTTCGATCAGGTCGCCGTTCTCGACGAGAGCCAACGGTCCGCCCTCGGCAGCTTCCGGTGCCGTGTGGAGGATGACGGTGCCGTAGGCGGTGCCCGACATGCGCGCATCCGAAATGCGGATCATGTCGGTGATGCCCTTCTTCAAGACCTTCGGCGGCAGGCCCATATTGCCGACCTCGGCCATGCCCGGATATCCCTTCGGGCCGCAATATTTCAGCACCATGATGCAGTTCTCGTCGATGTCGAGATCGTCGCGATTGATGCGGGCGTGGTAGTCCTCGATGCTCTCGAAGACGACCGCGCGTCCTTTATGCTGCATCAGGCGAGGCGACGCCGCGGAAGGCTTTAGAACGGCGCCCCGCGGAGCGAGGTTGCCGCGCAGCACGGCAATGCCGCCCGACTGCGTCAGCGCCTTTTCGCGCGGCAGGATAACGTCTTCATTGTAGTTGACGACGCCCTTGACGTCGTTCCAGATCGTATCGCCGCTGACCGTGATCGCGTCATTGTGCAGGAGCCCCATCTCGGCAACGGCCTTGATCACCACCGGCAGGCCGCCCGCATAATAGAACTCCTCCATCAGATATTTCCCGGAGGGCTGCAGGTTGACGATCGTCGGCACGTCACGGCCGAGTCTGTCCCAATCGTCGAGTGTCAGGTTGACGCCGACGCGGCCTGCGAGCGCCAGCAGGTGCAGCACCGCGTTGGTCGAGCCGCCGACCGCACCGTTGACGCGGATCGCGTTTTCAAAAGCCTGCTTGGTTAGAATGTCGGAAGGCTTCAGATCTTCCTTGACCATCTCGACGATGCGGCGGCCGGTGAGCTGCGAAATCACCCGGCGGCGAGCGTCGACGGCGGGGATGGCCGCGTTACCGGAGAGCGTCATGCCGAGCGCTTCGGCCATCGACGCCATGGTCGAGGCCGTGCCCATGGTCATACAGCTTCCCGCCGAGCGGGCCATGCCCTGTTCCGCATCCATGAACTCGTCCAGCGTCATCTCGCCGGATTTCACCATTTCGGAGAACTGCCAGATCGCGGTGCCGGACCCGACGTCCTTGCCGCGCCATTTGCCGTTGAGCATCGGACCGCCGGAGACGACGATCGCCGGAATGTCCACGCTCGCGGCGCCCATCAGAAGGCTGGGCGTGGTCTTGTCGCAGCCGCCGAGCAGCACCACGCCGTCGACCGGATTGCCGCGGATCGCCTCTTCGACATCCATCGCCGCAAGGTTGCGGAACATCATCGCCGTCGGACGCAGCGTGCTCTCGCCGGTTGAGAAGACCGGGAATTCCACCGGGAAGCCGCCGGCTTCGTAGACGCCGCGCTTCACCCGCTCCGCAAGGTCGCGCAGATGCGCGTTGCAGGGGGTGAGTTCCGACCAGGTGTTGCAGATGCCGATGATCGGCCGCCCGTCGAAGGTGTCGGCGGGAAGCCCCTGGTTCTTCATCCAGGAACGGTGCATGATGGCATTCTTGCCAGTTCCGCCGAACCATTCCTGCGAACGGAGCTTGCGCGGCCACTCAGCTTTCTTCTTCATCTCTTCCTTCCTTCAGGCCCGCGGAACCGGGCGGGAGCACGTCGGCGTTAGAGCGGGATGAGGGCGCGGCTTTCCGCCCGCATCCCGCTCTCAACTCTTCAAGCCAGCGTGTAGGCTGTCTTGACGATTGTGTAGAATTCGGCGGCGTATTTGCCCTGTTCGCGCGGACCGTAGGAGGAGCCCTTGCGGCCGCCGAACGGCACGTGGAAGTCGACGCCGGCCGTCGGCAGGTTGACCATCACCATGCCGGCCTCGGCATTGCGCTTGAAATGCGTCGCATGCTTCAAACTGGTGGTGGCGATGCCGGAGGAAAGCCCGAAAGGCGTGTCGTTGGCGACGGCAAGCGCCTCCTCATAGTCCTTCACCCGGATCACCGCCGCGACCGGTCCGAAGATCTCTTCACGGGAAATCCGCATCTCGTTGGTCGCCTCGGTGAAGAGCGCCGGCTCAAGGTAGAAGCCGGGCGTGTCGCGCGAAATCAGTTCGCCGCCGAAGGCGAGCTTAGCGCCTTCCTTTTTGCCGATGGTGATATAGTCCGTGTCCTGATTGAGCTGGCTCTGATCGACCACCGGGCCGATATGGGTGCCGGGCTTCAGCGCGTCGTCGACGACGAGCCCCTTCATGCGCTCGCCCATCGCCGCAACGAACCTGTCGTGGATGCCGTCGGTGACGATAATGCGCGACGAGGCGGTGCAGCGCTGGCCGGTCGAGAAGAAGGCCGAATTGACCGCCGCTTCGACGGCGACCGAGAGATCGGCGTCATCGAGCACGACGAACGGGTTCTTGCCGCCCATCTCGAGCTGGAACTTGCGATTGTGTTCGACCGAGGCGGCGGCGACCCGTTTGCCGGTGCCGACGGAGCCGGTGAAGGTGATCGCCTGAACGTCCGGGCTGTCGAGCATCGCCTGACCGACGACTGAGCCCTTGCCCATGACGAGGTTCAAGACGCCCTTGGGCAGGCCGGCGCGATGAAGAATGTCGACAATGGCCCAGGAGCAACCGGGCACCAGCTCGGCCGGCTTGAAGACGACGGTGTTGCCGTAGCAAAGTGCCGGGGCGATCTTCCAGGCGGGGATGGCGATCGGGAAATTCCACGGCGTGATGATGCCGACGACGCCGACCGGCTCGCGGGTGATCTCGACGCCGATATTCGGCCTAACCGACGGGATGACCTCGCCAGCCAAGCGCAGGCACTCGCCGGCGAAGAACTCGAAGATCTGGCCGGCGCGCACCGTCTCGCCGATGCCCTCCGCGAGCGTCTTGCCTTCCTCGCGCGACAGCAGCCGTCCGAGTTCGTCCTTGCGGGCGAGGATCTCGTCGGCGGTCTTCTTCAGGATCGCGTGGCGCTCGAGGATGCCCGAGCGCGACCAGGCCGGAAAGGCGGCCTTGGCCGCCGCGATCGCGGCTTTCGCGTCGTCGGCGGTGGCGCGGGCATATTCTCCGACGACGTCAGCGGTGTTCGACGGATTGATGTTGGCGACACCGTCGCCGCCGACCCATTCGCCGGCAATCAGGTTCTGGTGAAGTGTCATGGGCCTTAAGCCTCCTTGTCTTCCTGTCGCATTCGGCCGCCCGTCGCGACCGCGTCCGCTGTTACAGATATATCAGAGCTGATGTATGGCGATCTCTTCCTCCGCGGCGATTGCCAGCGGATTGCGCAATGGCAGGCCGAACTCCTTGGCCTCGATCTCGAATACGTCGCCCTCCTCCGTCCGGACGCCGTCGCCGAAGGAGAGCGTCGCCGTGCCGAACATGTGCACATGCACATCGCCGGGCACGCGGAAGAGGCCATACTTGAAATGGTGATATTCGAGATTGGCGAAGCTGTGCGACATGTTCGTCTCGCCGGAAAGGAAGGGCTTCTCCCACAGAACCTTTCCGCCCCGCAGGATGCGCGACGTGCCGCGGATGTCGTCGGGAGCGGTGCCTATGCGAATTTCCGGCCCGAAGCTTGCCTGCCTGAGCTTCGAATGTGCCAGCCAGAGATAATTGACCCGTTCGGTCTTGTGATCGGAGAACTCGTTGGCAACGGCAAAGCCGATGCGATAGGGCACTCCCTTGTCGGAGACGACATAGATGCCCGCCATTTCCGGCTCCTCGCCGCCGTCCTCCGCGAAGGAGGGCGACGTCAGCGGCTCACCCGGAGCGACTGCAGCCGTGCCATTGCCCTTGTAGAACCATTCCGGTTGGACGCCCTTTTCGCCCGGCTTCGGCTTGCCGCCATCAAGGCCCATCCGGAACATCTTCATCGAATCGGTCAGCGTTTCTTCCGCCGCCTCGGCGGTCTTCTTGTGCATCGCGTCGCGCGTTGCCGCCGAGCCGAGGTGCGTCAAGCCCGTCCCGGTGAGGTGCAGGTGGGCGGGGTCGGGATGGGTGATCGGCGGGAGCAGCCGTCCTTCGGCGTAGGCCTGCTCGAGATCGATCGTTTCGCCGAGGCCCTTGGCCTCGATCACTTCCTTGAGGCTCTTGCCGCCATTCGCAGCTTCCATCGCCAGCGCGTAGACGCTCTCCGCCCCCCTGACGGCACGCGCCGTTTCGCCCGGCGCCCGCACCGCGACTGCAACCGATCCGTCTTGCTTCCTGACTTGAGAAATCAGCACGTTCCTGTCCTTCCTGATCGCGTTAGCTCCGGCCACGCCCTCCCCTGAGGAAAGGCAATGCGCCGCCCTACTGCATGTTTCCTTAAATCATCCGATTTAAGGATAAGAACATGCAGCACTTCAAAGTGTTACAGCGACCTTTGCGCGTCTGATAAGACGCGCGGCGCTGTAAGGGTGGCACGCGCCACCCAGTTCCGGCGGCCGCCTCGGCCGCCCGTTCATGTCGCGGTCGTTGGGAGCTGACCGGAAATCCGATCAGCCCTTGCCCTTGTTCTTGTTGTAGACGTCGAAGAAGACGGCTGCGAGGAGCACGAGACCCTTGATGAGCTGCTGGTAATCGATGCCGATGCCCATGATCGACATGCCGTTGTTCATCACGCCCATGATGAAGGCGCCGATGACCGCACCGGTGATCTTGCCGACGCCACCCGAGGCGGAGGCGCCGCCGATGAAGCAGGCCGCGATGACGTCGAGTTCGAAGCCGACGCCGGCCTTCGGGGTTGCCGAGTTCAGGCGCGCCGTGATGATCATGCCGGCAAGAGCGGCAAGCACGCCCATGTTGACGAAGGCGTAAAAGGTCAGCCGCTCGGTGTTGATGCCGGAGAGCTTGGTGGCCTTCTCGTTGCCGCCCATCGCATAGACCCGGCGACCGATCGTCGACCGTGTCGTGACGAACGTATAGGCAGCGATCAGCACGCCCATGACGATGAGTACGTTCGGCAGGCCGCGATAGGTCGAAAGCTGGAACCCGATGAACAAGGCAACGAGGCCGATGACTGCCATCTGGACTGCGAAGAAGATGAACGGCTCGTTCTCGGTGCCGTGCTGCTCGTTGATCCGGCGATCGCGCAGGCCCGCATAAATCGCATAGCCGACGAGCGCCAGGACCGCCACGAGCGCCACCATGTTCTTGATGACCTCGGGGCTCGGGTTGAGGAAGTAGAGGAAGTCGGGAACGAAGCCGGTCGAAAGAATCTGAAAGTCCTTCGGAAACGGCCCAATCGGACGCCCGCCGAGGACGACGTAGGTCATGCCGCGGAATACCAGCATGCCGGCGAGCGTGACGATAAATGACGGGATCTTCTGATAGGCCACCCAGTAACCCTGCGCCGCTCCCATGATCGCGCCGACGACAAGACAGGCGGGAACGACGACGAAGGCCGGCAGCCCCCATTTGACGAGCATGATCGCCGAAATGGCCCCGACAAAAGCGACGATCGAACCGACCGACAAGTCGATATGACCGGCCACGATGATCAACAGCATGCCCAGCGCCATGATGACGATGAAGGAGTTCTGCAGCACCAGGTTCGTGATGTTGACCGGCCTGAAGAGAACGCCGTTGGTGACGAACTGGAAGAACAGCATGATGATCACGAGCGCGACCAGCAGGCCGTATTCGCGAATGTTGTTCCTGAGGTAGTCCCCGATCGAGGGTTTGGTGGTGTGAGTGCTCGTATCGACGACCATTAGTGTTTCTCCCCTGAACGCATGATGGCACGCATGATGGATTCCTGGCTTGCTTCCTCCTTGGAAAGCTCCGCCACGATGCGTCCCTCGTTCATGACATAGATGCGATCGCAGGTTCCGAGCAGCTCCGGCATCTCCGACGAGATCATCAGGATGCCTTTGCCCTCGGCCGCGAGTTGGTTGATGATGGTGTAGATCTCATACTTCGCGCCGATGTCGATACCGCGTGTCGGCTCGTCGAGTATGAGGACTTCAGGATTGGTGAACAGCCACTTGGAAAGCACGACCTTCTGCTGGTTGCCGCCGGAAAGGTTCACCGTCTCCTGATAGATCGAATGCGAACGGATCCGGAGCTTCGAGCGGTAGTCCGAAGCGACCTTCCGCTCCTTGCGCTCATCGATGACGCCGTTCGACGCAACCGAGTGCAGGTTGGCGAGCGTCGTGTTGTGCATGATGTTGTTGATCAGGACGAGGCCCAGTTGCTTACGGTCCTCGGTCACGTAGGCAAGCCCGGCCTTGATCGCCTTCGGGATGGTACTCACGTCTACCCGTTGGCCGCGCATCGTCACCTCACCGGTGATCTTGTGGCCCCACGACTTGCCGAAAATGCTCATCGCCGTTTCGGTACGACCGGCGCCCATGAGTCCGGCAATACCCACGACCTCGCCGGCGCGAACCTTGAAGCTGACATCGTGCAGGAACTGCCTGTCGCGGTGATGCTGATGGAAGACGTTCCAGTTCTTCACCTCGAGCAGCGTATCGCCGATCTTCGGTTCGCGCGGCGGATAACGGTCTTCCATCGCGCGCCCGACCATGCCCTTGATGATCCGGTCTTCGCTGATGTCTTCCTTGTGGCAGTCAAGCGTTTCGACGGTACCGCCGTCGCGCAGGATGGTGATCTGGTCGGCTACCTTTTTGATCTCGTTCAGCTTGTGCGAGATGATGATCGACGTCATGCCCTGGGTGCGGAACTCCATGAGGAGGCGCAGCAGCGCGTCGGAATCATTCTCGTTCAGCGACGCGGTCGGCTCGTCGAGGATCAACAGCCGCACCTCCTTGGAGAGCGCCTTCGCGATCTCGACAAGCTGCTGCTTGCCGACGCCGATGTCGGTGATCAGCGTCGCCGGAGACTCGCTGAGGCCCACCTTCTTCAGCAGTTCCTGCGTGCGAGCGAAGGTCTGCGGCCAATGGATGACGCCGTTGCTGGCGATCTCATTGCCGAGAAAGATGTTCTCGGCAATCGACAGCAGCGGAACGAGCGCCAACTCCTGGTGGATAATGATGATGCCGAGATGTTCGCTGTCGGCGATCGTGCTGAAGCGACGGGCCTCGCCGTCATAATAGATCTCGCCCTCGTAGGTCCCGGCGGGATAGACGCCGCTCAGCACCTTCATCAAGGTCGACTTGCCGGCGCCATTTTCCCCGACGAGGGCATGGATTTCGCCTTCGCGGACCTTGAACGAGACATTGTCCAGCGCCTTGACGCCCGGAAACGTCTTCGTAATGCCCCGCATTTCCAGAATGATGTTGTCCATAATCAGCTATTCCAGCGGCAGTCTGCGAGAGACTACAGGCTCTCTTCCCCGCTGCATGATTCCCCGGATCGTTGCCGATCCAGGGAACGATGAGCAGTTCAAACTATTACAGCGACATGGGTGCGCCTGCAAACGCACATCGCGTTAAGCAAAGGGGCTCGCGGCCCAACCGCGACCCCCCTCCGAACCGGATCAGTTGTTGATCTGATCTTCCGTGTAGTAGCCGGAGCCGACGAGGACTTCCTTGGCATTCGTCTTGTCGACCGAAACGGGCTTCAGCAGGTAGGACGGAACGACCTTGACGCCGTTTTCATAGGTCTTGGTGTCGTTCACTTCCGGCTCCTTGCCGTCCATGATGGCGTTGACCATGTTGACGGTGACCTTGGCGAGTTCGCGGGTGTCCTTGAAGACCGTCGAATACTGTTCGCCGGCGAGGATCGACTTGACCGAGGGAAGTTCCGCGTCCTGGCCGGTGACGATCGGCATCGGCATGTCGCCGGAGCCGTAGCCAACGCCCTTCAGAGCGGAAATGATGCCGATGGAGAGGCCGTCATAGGGCGACAGAACGCCGTCGACCTTGGCATCGGTATAGGTGGAGGAGAGCAGGTTCTCCATGCGAGCCTGAGCTACCGCACCGTCCCAGCGCAGCGTGCCGACCTGGTCCATGCCCATCTGGCCGGACTTGACGACGATCTTGCCGCTGTCGATCAGAGGCTGCAGGACCGACATGGCGCCGTCATAGAAGAAGAAGGCGTTGTTGTCGTCCGGCGAACCGCCGAAAAGTTCGATGTTCTTCGGTTCCTTCGCTTCGTCGAGCTTCAGGCCCTGGACGAGCGACGTCGCCTGCAGCACGCCGACCTGGAAGTTGTCGAAGGTCGCGTAGTAGTCGACATTGCCCGAGTCGCGGATCAGACGGTCGTAAGCGATGACCTTGACGCCGGCGTCGGCCGCTTTCTGCAGGATGTCGGAGAGCGTCGTGCCGTCGATGGCGGCAATGACGAGAACCTTCGCGCCCTTCGTCACCATGTTCTCGATCTGCGCGAGCTGGTTCGGAATGTCGTCGTCAGCGAACTGCAGGTCCGGCGTATAGCCGGCTTCCTTGAACAGCTTCTCCATGGTTTCGCCGTCGGAAATCCAGCGGGTCGACGTCTTCGTCGGCATCGAAATGCCGACCGTGCCCTTGTCCTGGGCGAATACCGGCGCAGCGAAGGACGCGACGGTGATCGCCGCGGCTGCGAGAAGCGAAGTAAACAATTTCATCAGATCTCTCCCTGAGTGTTGAAGCCGGCGAGCCGGGCCCCGTCCTATGCGCAGCGATCCACCCGCGCGGAGAATGATCCCCGAGCGGTGATTCAAGATAAAGGAAGTCCTCCCCGTCTCAACATACTTCCGCATGCGCTGGCGCACAGGCTCGGAAACTGGAATCAATTGCCATAACTGTCAAATACAATAATGCATTTCATACATACCAAATTTGGTATACGACTCTTAAAGAGTGTGATTTATGTATCCCTTGAAGAAGGACCGGGAATTTGAACCTCGAGAGCAAGCCGAGCACCGCCATCCCGGCGGGCGAACCGTTCGACAGCGGCCTTTTCCGGTCGGGATTGAAGATAAACCACCTCAGGCTCATCCTGGCAATCGACGACCACCGTCGTATCAGCGCCGCCGCCGATTCGCTCGGCATTTCGCAGCCGGCCGCCTCGCGCATGCTCGCCGAGATCGAGGCGATCGTGAAGGCGCCGATCTGCGCCCGCGTGGCGCGCGGCGTCGAGCTCACGCCCTACGGCGAAGCGTTGGCCCGGCGGGCGCGCACGATCTTCCTGGAACTGCGCGAGGCCGCGCGCGAGATCAACGAGTTGAAGACCGGCAGTGGCGGCTCGGTGTCGCTCGGCTCCGTCACCGGCCCCGCTCTCAACCTCGCCGTGCCTGCAATCCGCCAGGTCTCCACCGCCTATCCTGGCATCGAGATCAATGTGCAGATCGACAACAGCAATGTGCTGACGCGGGAACTCCTCGCAGCGCGCCACGATTTCGTCGTCGGCCGCATCCCCGACGACCTCAATCCCCGGCTCTTCAATCTGGTCGAGATCGGTTCCGAGGATGTCTGCCTTATCGTTCGCGAGGGCCATCCCCTGCTCGACAAGGCGTCCGCCAGCGCCGACGACCTGCCTGGCTACGACTGGGTCTTCCAGCCGCCCGGCACGCTTCTGCGCCGCGCGGTTGAGGACAGTTTCGTTTCCGCCGGCGTCCGGCTCCCCGCCACGGTCATCAACACCTCCTCGATCATCCTGACGCTTTCGATCGTCCGCAACACCAACGCAATCGCCCCCGTCGCCCTCGACGTCGCCAAGCTCGTGGCGGCAAACGGCACGCAGGCCGGCGAGATACGTATCCTGCCGACCGAGTTTCCAATCCGCATCAAACCCTATGGACTGATCACCGCCGAGGGCCGGGCGCTCCCCCCGAGCGCGAAGCTGCTCTACGACCTGATCCTGAAGCAAAGCCGGGCATGATCAGGCCCGCATAATCTTGAGCGGCCAAGATCGGCTGAATTCAGCGTGGGATGAGGAAAAGTGTGCGCGGTTTTCCGCCCGCATCCCGCGCTAACCTATTAGAATCGATCCCGTTCATGACTTTAGGTCGATCCGACCTAAAATCATCGTGATCCGGCGACGAGAGGCTCGATGTTCGGCATGTCGGTATTCCAGTCGGTGCTCGAGCGCCTGAAGGCCGAGCAGGACACGGAGGTGTCGGACGAAGACGTCGCCGGCGATTTCCGAAACGCCGCAGCCGGCTTGCCGCCGGAGTTCATGGCGGAAACGTCCCCATGCGCAGCAATTCCCTTTGGCACGGTGGAGCAGGCCTATCGCGAGCTCGCACCGGTCGAGAGCTCCGAGCCGCTCGTGATGCCCGATTACCTGAATCGCACCAGCCTTGCCGAGGTCGCATCCGAACTTGCGCTCAGTGACCAGGAAACCCCGCTGACGCTTGCGGCCAAGCGGCGGCGCTTTGCCGCCGCGAACCATCCGGACCGCCTGCCCGCCGAGTTCCGGTCCAATGCGACGCTCCGCATGAAGCTCGCCAACATGCTGATCGACGAAGCAGCGCGGCCGCTCGCGCGCACGGCTGCCGCAAGATAGCCGTCACTTCCCTTCGTCGCTCGTCCCGGCCTTCTCTTCCGGCTGCTTCGGCCGATAGAAGACAAGAAGCGCAGCGCCGGCATAGGCGGTCACGACCAAAAAGATCGTTCCCCACATCATCTGACCGCCATAGAATTCCACCGCCGTCCATACCGCACAGAAGACAACGATCAGCAGCCGGATCCACAACGGCCTATAGAAGGGGTGATCCGGATCGATGAATTTGATCATTCCAATGCCTCTGGAAGTATGCGCCGGCAGTCCGGCATCTCATCTATAAGCGCCGCGCGTCTTATCAGACTGTCAAAGCCCGGTGTCCAGCGATATCTGCGGCAAAGCCGCTCGTCGGTACTCGCAGCCGCACGCTCGCACTTGACGGACTCGCCGCAAATGGAATAAAAATTCCGAAACTAAAAAATTTAGCCTTTTCATTCCGACATACAGACAAGATCGGCTTGAAGGGCATGCATGGGAGGGAGGCGCCCTACAGCGCCGCGCGTCCAACCAGAGGCGCAAAGATCGCTGTGGGACATTAAGTTGCTGCATGATTCCTAAATCGGTGCCGATTTAGGAATCATGCAGTGGCGGCGCGGGAGGAAAAGCCACCACATTCCTCTCATCTTTCCGCGGACATCTCCTCCGCGACGCCTTTGCGCGATGAGCGTCATCATCGCGCGTCAACCCGGTCGCAAACCGGAACTAAAGGACGATAGAGATGACAGTGAAATTTGGTCTTCTGGGCGCCGGGCGGATCGGCAAGGTGCACGCGAAAGCCGTCAGCGGCAATCCCGATGCGCGCCTCGTCGCCGTTGCTGACGCCTTTCCGGCCGCGGCGGAAGCGATCGCCAATGCCTATGGTTGCGAGGTCCGCACGATCGACGAGATCGAGGCGGCGGGCGACATCGACGCCGTGGTGATCTGCACGCCGACGGACACCCATGCCGATCTGATCGAACGCTTCGCCCGCGCCGGCAAGGCGATCTTCTGCGAAAAGCCGGTCGACCTCGACGTCGATCGCGTCAAAGCCTGCCTGAAGGTGGTTTCCGAAACCAAGGCGAAGCTCATGGTCGGCTTCAACCGCCGCTTCGACCCGCATTTCATGGCCGTACGCAAGGCGATCGACGAATGCCGGATCGGCGAGGTCGAAATGGTGACGATCACGTCGCGCGACCCCGGCGCGCCTCCGGTCGATTACATCAAGCGTTCCGGCGGCATTTTCCGTGACATGACGATCCACGATTTTGACATGGCGCGTTTCCTGCTCGGCGAGGAACCGGTCTCCGTCACCGCCACCGCCGCCGTGCTCGTCGACAAGGCGATCGGCGAAGCGGGCGACTATGACAGCGTCTCCGTCATCCTGCAGACGGCGTCCGGCAAGCAGGCGATCATCTCGAACTCGCGCCGCGCTACCTATGGCTACGATCAGCGCATCGAGGTGCATGGCTCCAAGGGCGCAGTCGCCGCGGAAAACCAGCGCCCCGTCTCGATCGAAATCGCCACTGGCGAAGGCTATACCCGCCCGCCGCTGCACGACTTCTTCATGACGCGCTACACGGAAGCCTACGCCAACGAGATCGAGAGCTTCATTGCCGCGATCGAAAAGGGCGCCGAGATCACCCCGTCGGGCAAAGACGGCCTTGCCGCCCTGGCGCTCGCCGATGCGGCAGTTCGGTCGGTCAAGGAAAAGCGCCAGATCAGCGTCGCTTGACGCGAGATATCCTTTCCGCAGCGGAAGGCCGGGCAATGCCCGGCCTTCCTTGTTTCAGGGATGGCCGGCCGCGGCGATATCGGCGTCGATGGCGCTGAGCGCCCGGTCGAGATGGCCGTCGAAGACGAGCCGCTGCTCATCCGCGAGGACCGTTATTTCCGGCAGACCCTCCAGCCGCACCTGCAACGATTGCGCAAGCCCCTCCGTGAGCCCCTTGTGCAGAAGGTCGAAATAGCGCGTGCCCTGCCCCGTCACGAAGATCGGCATCGGCTCATAGAGGCTGATGACGCGGGAAATGCCGTTGCCGAGCGCGACGCCGGCCTGCCGGAAAGCATAACCGGCCATGCGGTGCCCCTGCCGCGCGCTCGCGGCGATCTTGTCCATTTCCGAGAGCGGCACGAATTTCGCAGGGATCGTATCGGACGGCACCTGGAAGGCCGTGCGCAGGATGCCGTAAAAACCCGCGGCGGCCTCGATGCAGCCATAGCTGCCGCAGCGACAGAGCCCGGCGGACGTCGCATGCAGCATGTGACCGAAATTCGGCGCGGAGACATCGAGCTCGCCGGACCTCCCCTTCCTCGCGAGGCCGAGACCGATGCTGTGCCCGAGCGAGACGACCGCGAGCGACCTGAAGCCCCCCTCCTTCTCCTCTGCGCGCACCGCAAGCGCCTGCGCCACGAGCAGCGACTCGTTGTTGAGCATGACCCTTGCGCGCCACTCCGGCCGGAGCAGCTTCTCGAAGTCGAGCTGTTCGTCGCCGAAGACCGGCGACCAGACGAGCCGTGCTCCATCTGCGGCCACGAGCCACTTGCTGCTGATGGAGATGGCAAGCACCTCGTCCTTGGCGATATGCGAGCGATTGAGCAAGCGCTCTAGCGCCGCCGTGAACAGGCGCCCGAAAGCCGCCGTGCCGCTCGAGTCGTGACTGCGCGCCTCCTCGAAACGGTCGAGCAGGACGCCCCCGTAGTCGACGAGGGAATATTGCACGGTGTCGGAGGAAATGCGCACGACGATCACGTAGCCTGAGGTGCGTCTCGGAGCAAAGAGAACCCGCGGCCGGCCGCGGCCACCCTGAACATGCTGCTCGATCTTGGCGATGATCCCTGCGCGCTCGAGTTCGGCCGTGATGACGGAAATCGTGGCTGAGGCAAGGCCCGTCTGCGCAGCAATTTCCGTGTGCGAGAGGGAGCCTTTGCGGCGGAGGGCTGCAAGGACAAGGCTGCTGTTCTGCTGACGCACAAGCTCTGTGCTGGACTTGGTCAGCATTGCACGTCCCTGCCGGTGGCGGATTCCTCGAACATGCTCCTCCCAAAGCATCTGCAGAACAGCAACACAAGGAGTGGATGGGCTTGTTGACAGCCTTCTAAAACTCTGACATCTATTTTCTCGACTGTCGAGAAAAAAGCTCCGCGCGCACTGCCGGAGACATTTGCGGCAGCGCTTCACGGCTCGTTGGGGATGCGTGCGGGAGGTTCGCGCGCGCGGCGGGCCCTTTGGGAGGATAAAATGAAGTCCATTTTGAAGCTGATGGCGGGGGCCGCCATCATCGCGTCCATGCATTCCGCGGCGATCGCCAAGGATCTCGTCATCGGCGTTTCCTGGTCCAACTTCCAGGAAGAGCGCTGGAAAACCGACGAGGCCGCGATCAAGGCCGCACTCGAAGCCTCCGGCGACAAATATATTTCCGCCGACGCACAGTCCTCTGCCGCTAAGCAGCTCACTGACATCGAGTCGCTGATCGCTCAGGGCGCGAACGCCCTGATCGTGCTTGCGCAGGATTCCGACGCCATCGCTCCGGCCATCGAAAAGGCGGCTGCCGAAGGTATCCCGGTCGTCGGCTACGACCGCCTGATCGAGAACCCGGCTGCCTTCTACATTACCTTCGACAATAAGGAAGTGGGCCGCATGCAGGCGCGCGAGGTCTTCAAGGCGAAGCCCGAAGGCAACTTCGTCTTCATCAAGGGTTCCTCCTCCGACCCGAACGCCGACTTCCTCTTCTCCGGGCAGATGGAAGTGCTGAAGGAGGCGGTAGACGCCGGCAAGGTCAAGAATGTCGGCGAGGCCTATACGGACGGCTGGAAGCCGGAAACCGCCCAGAAGAACATGGAGCAGTTCCTGACCGCCAACGACAACAAGGTCGACGCGGTCGTCGCCTCCAACGACGGCACTGCCGGCGGCGCGATCGCCGCGCTCACCGCGCAGGGTCTCGCCGGCTCCGTTCCGGTCTCGGGACAGGACGGCGACCATGCCGCGCTCAACCGCGTGGCGCTCGGCACCCAGACTGTTTCCGTCTGGAAGGACGCCCGCGAACTCGGCAAGAAGGCGGCGGAGATCGCCGTGACGCTCGCCGGCGGCAAGACCATGGACGAGATCGAAGGCGTGCAGACCTTCAACGGCGGACCGAAGGGCGTCGCCATGAAGTCCGTCTTCCTGGCGCCGATGGCGATCACCAAGGACAATCTGAACGTCGTCATCGACGCCGGCTGGATTTCCAAGGACGCAGCCTGCCAGGGTGTTGCAGCCGGCTCCGTTGCCGCCTGCAACTGACGGACGGGCGCTTTGCATTGACTTCGAAACGCCGCAACGGAACCCCGTTGCGGCGTTCGCATGAGGTCCGAACGGTCGCGCTCGCGCGGTGATATGATTGCGGCAACACCACGTGGGCCAACCGCATCAACGAATATAAACAGTGGGGGAACGCCGGCCATGGCCGACACGACAGACACCGCACATTTCAACCGCGCGCGCAACGCCGCCGAAAGCCCGGTGAAGCGCTTCTTTCGCGCCACGGAGATCGACACGCGCCTGCTCGGAATGGTCGGCGCCATGCTGATCATCTGGATCGGCTTCGATTTCCTGTCGAACGGCCTGTTCCTGACGCCGCGCAACCTCTGGAACCTTTCGGTGCAGACCGCCTCGATCGCCGTGATGGCGACCGGCATGGTGCTGGTCATCGTCACCCGCAATATCGACCTTTCGGTCGGCTCGATCCTCGGCTTCGTCGGCATGATCATGGGCGTGCTGCAGGCCGAGCTGCTGCCGCAGCTCCTCGGCTTCAATCACCCGGCCACCTGGATCATCACGCTCCTTGCCGGCCTCGCGCTCGGCGCGGCGATCGGCGCGCTGCACGGCATGATCATCGCCTTCCTGAACGTTCCCTCCTTCATCGTGACGCTCGGCGGCCTGCTCGTCTGGCGCGGCGCCACCTGGTTCGTGACAAGCGGCCGCACCGTCGCGCCGATGGACGCGACCTTCCGCCTGATGGGCGGCGGCACGGAAGGCTCGATCGGCGCTACGGCAAGCTGGATCGTCGGCCTGATCGCCTGCCTCGCCATTGTCGTCAGCATCCTGAACGCCCGCAAGCAGCGCAAGCGCTTCGGCTTTCCGCGCCGCCCGGTCTGGGCCGAATACCTGCTCTCCGCGGTCGGCTGCCTGCTCGTTCTCGGTGCCGTGACGATCGCCAACAGCTATCCCTGGCCGACCAATATTGCCCGCAGATATGCCGAGGCGAACGGCATCGCCTGGCCGGAAGGCGGCCTCTTCATCGCCCACGGCATCGCCATTCCGGTGTTGATCGCAATCGTCATCGGCATCGTCATGACCTTCATCTCGACGCGGCTGCGCTTCGGCCGCTACGTCTTCGCGATCGGCGGCAATCCGGAAGCGGCCGAGCTTGCCGGCATCAAGACGCGCTGGGTGACCGTCCGCATCTTCGCGCTGATGGGCATGCTCTGCGCAGTCGCCGCCGCGATCTCGACGGCGCGCCTCAACGCCGCCACCAATGCGCAAGGCGAGCTTGACGAGCTCTATACCATCGCCGCAGCTGTCATCGGCGGCACCTCGCTTGCCGGCGGCATGGGCACGATCGCCGGCGCCATGCTCGGCGCGCTCGTCATGCAGTCGCTGCAATCCGGCATGGTGCTCCTCGGCATCGACAGCCCGCTGCAGCGGATCGTCGTCGGCGTCGTGCTCGTCACCGCCGTCTGGCTAGACACCGTCTACCGCGCCCGCGCGAAATAATCAGGAGTTCGAACATGACTGAACAACGCACTCCGCTCGTGGAAATGAAGAACATTTCCATCTCCTTCGGCGGCATCCATGCGGTGGACAACGCCTCCGTCGATCTCTATCCCGGCGAGGTCGTCGCCCTCCTCGGCCACAACGGCGCCGGCAAGTCGACGCTGATCAAGATTCTCTCCGGCGCCTACCGGCGCGATGCCGGCGAAATCCTGATCAATGGCGAACCGGCCGAGATCAACAATCCGCGCGACGCCAAGAAATACGGCATCGAGACGATCTACCAGACGCTCGCCGTCGCCGACAACGTCGACGCCGCCGCCAACCTCTATCTCGGTCGGGAGCTGCGCACCCCCTGGGGCACGCTCGACGACGTGGCGATGGAGGCGAAGGCGCGCGAGGTGATGGGCCGCTTGAACCCCAACTTCCAGCGCTTCAAGGAGCCGGTGAAGGCGCTTTCCGGCGGCCAGCGGCAATCGGTGGCGATCGCCCGCGCCATCCTCTTCAACGCCCGCATCCTGATCATGGACGAGCCGACCGCAGCCCTCGGGCCGCAGGAGACGGCACAGGTCGGCGAACTCATCAAGCAGTTGAAGCGCGAGGGCATCGGCATCTTCCTGATCAGCCACGACATCCACGACGTCTTCGACCTCGCCGACCGCGTCTCGGTAATGAAGAACGGCCAGGTCGTCGGCCACGCCCGCACCGAGGACGTCACCAAGGACGAGGTGCTCGGCATGATCATCATGGGCAAGGTGCCGCCTAAGGCGATCCCCGGCCCCGGCGCCATGCAGATGGCGTGAGCGCGGGTCGTGACGGGGAGTGCGGGCGGTTTCCGCTCCGCCTCTCCGCTCGGATTCATCGAGACGTCTGCTCCTAAACCAATGCCACATCGCCACAGATGCGGCATTTTTCTTCGACCGCGAGACACCGTGAGCGACGCGCCGCGACCACAGGCGGGCCGAGGAAAGCAAATTTCCCCCACAATCTCCTGCAATTGACCATTGAAGCGGCACGCAAGCTAGGCTAAGAACCGCTCACAGCCTGCTTCGGCGGCCCTGCCGCCAACGGATGCACCCGTAGCTCAGCTGGATAGAGTGTTGGATTCCGATTCCAAAGGTCACAGGTTCGAATCCTGTCGGGTGCGCCAATTTCTTGCATGTCCAGCCCGGAGACATAGGTAACAGTTTTTACCTAAGACATGGGTGACAATCTTGTGCCGCCCATTGGGCCGCCTCATTTGGGGAACTAATGTACCGTCGGCCGCGGCGCTCCCCGCCGAAAAAGCGCAATCAGCGATATGCCTTGCTGCAGGAGAAGCTCAGCGATCGACAAGTCCCCTGTCACGACGTCGTCGGCGCAACCGCGTATAATCCTGGCCAGACTGATCGAGTTTGCTGCCTATCTTTCATCCCCGATTTCCTGCGACTTGTCGGCTGTAGCCCCCAGCGCGTTCGCGACTGAGGTCATCAGGTTTGAGCGCTCGCGAGGCGTCATCTCATTCAAGGTTTAGCAGAATCCCGCATTGCCAGCTCCTCAAGTCATCAACGCGACACCATCACGTGCGGCCGGTCAGCCGCACGGAGGTCTGCCACGTCATTTTTGGAGTACGGGAGGCTGAAGCTCCCATCGTGTAAATCGGGATCGGGCGCGGCGAATGCAAGGAATGGCTACTATGCGGCTACCGCATGCCCTCCCTGTCCTGACCGGCGACCGAGAGGGGCTCGCGCGAAAGCGCAGAATCTTAGAGCAATTCCAAGAAGAGCGTGTAACGTTTTCCGCCGGATTGCGGAGTTTCAAGAGCTAGATCATTTCATTGTTTCAATGAAATGATCTAGGAGGCCAATCCCCTTCCCCGCTTTCCCTCCAGCCACGCCTTAAGCGCAACAGCATTATTGCGGCGCTCATCCCGCGCCGCATAAAGCAGCGTCACCGGCCCCTCTTTCAGCCGCTCACGTAACTCACTCACCGCCGCCTGCGCCACCTCGCCTTCCAGCTCCGCCGCATAGGCCTCACAAAACGCCTCCCAATCCTCCGGCTTCCCATGAAACCGCTTACGCAGCGCGTCGCTCGGGGCGATGTCCTTGAGCCAGAGGTCGATCCGCGCCTTGTCCTTGGCGATGCCGCGCGGCCAGAGGCGATCGACGAGGATGCGCGTTCCGTCGGACGCCTCCGGCGCCTCGTAGACGCGCTTCAACTGGAGTGATGGCATTGGGCCCCCGCAAGAATTCCCGGGCCGACCGCCGCCGTCCCGGGGACGAGACTGTTTCCATCGAAGGTAGCGGAGCCTTCCTAATTGTGGAAGAAGGTCTGGATCTCGTCGGGTGTGACCTTGCCGTCCCGGTTGACGTCCACCTTGTCGAAAATCCGCCGGTGGATGGTGCTGATCTCCTCGAAGGAAAGCGCGCCGTCATTGTCCGCATCGGTGATGGCGAACATGATTTTCATCGCCTGCCGGTGCATCATCATTCCGCGCATCCTGTCGCGGTACCTCATGCGATCGCCCCGCATCCCCTCACCACGCATCATGTCACCACGCATCATCTCCATCTGCCTGTCCTGCGCGGCTTCGTCCTGCGCCGGCGCGTCGTCGGTCGCGGGCGCCTCGTCCGGCGGTGGGGGTGTGTCCGGCGCCTGGGCGGCAGCTATGCTCGTTGCGCTGATCGTCATGAGCGCCGCAAGGGCGGCCGCGACCGGCAATCGCATCGTCAACATGTGCTCTCCTCCTCCAACTGGGTTTGAGTGTGATCCAGATTTTCACCACTTTCAGATCGGGCGTCTCCCGCCGCCTGCCAGGCGGCAACGATCGCGTCCGCTGCCACTTCTCCTGCCCGATCATCCGTAAGCCAGGAGATCACCGACAGCCGCATCACCTTTCGCCCGCGCCAGCTCGCCCCGCCGGCGAAGCAGATGCCGTCGGCCTGCAGCCTCTCGATCGTCGACTGGGTCAGCCGGTCGCCCTCTTCGTCCGGGCGGTCGGCGCCAAACCTGACTATGAACTGATTGAGAACGACGTCGTTCAGCACCGCGATTCCGTTCTGGCGGCTCAACCGCTCCGCCATCGCACGGGCGACCCGGCAGTGCCGCTCGACCATGGCCGCGATGCCTTCGCGGCCGAGATGCTTGATCATCGCCCAGGTGGCAAAACCTCGGGCGCGGCGCGACCGTTCCGGCACGAAATGGCTGGGATCGCGTTCGCCCTCGTGGCTCGGCGGCAGGTAGCTCGCGGCGATCGTCATCGCCCGGCGATGGGCTTCCTGGTCGCGAATGATGGCATAGCCACAGTCATAGGGCGTCTGCAGCCATTTGTGGCCGTCGGTGGCCCAGGAGTCCGCCTGCTCGACATGATCGGTGAGCGCGCGTCTCCCGGGACAGGTGCGTGCCCAGAGACCGAAGGCGCCATCTATATGGACCCAGGCGCCCATTCGCCGCGCAATCGGCATGATACCGGTAAAATCGTCGAAGGCGCCGGTATTGATCTGCCCCGCCTGGAGGATCGTGATGCATGGTCCTGAGAGTCCGGCCGCGGCTTCCGCAAAGGCCGGCGTAGTAATGCGGCCGGTGTTATCGGTCTTCACGCGAACGACGCGATCGCGCCCGAGGCCTAGAAACTGCAACGCCGAGAAGACCGTGGTATGCGCGTCATCACCGATCAGCACCGTCGCAGGTGGCGCGCCGAACAGCCCCTGCGCCTCCACGTCCCAGCCGACCTTTCGCAGCACCTCGCCGCGCGCGGCGGCAAGGCAGACGAAATTCGCCACCGTCGCCCCCGTCACGAAGCCAACAGAACTTTGCCGCGGCAGATCGAGAAGATCGATGAGCCATTTGGCCGCAACCGCCTCAGCGGCGGCCGCGGCTGGCGCCGCATGATGGTTACCGGCGTTCTGCCCCCAGGCGCTGGTCATCCAGTCGGCCGCGACGCCCACGGGATGCGAGCCGCCGATGACCCAGCCAAAAAAACGCGGCCCCGTCATGGCGTTGAGCCCGGGCTCCGCCTTGGCGGCAAGCTCGTCGGCGACATCGAGCCCGGGGCTTCCCTGCTCCGGTAGCGGCTCATGGAACGTCTCCAGTGCGGCGGGGTATGAAACCTCCGGCCTTTGCGGAGCCTCCGCTATCTTCTCGCGGAAGCGCGCGGCATGCTCCGCCGCACGCCGAAAGACATCCCTCGCCGACTCCTCACCCATGCCGCCCTCCTCTTAAAATGAAGCGCCTGCCCGCCGGACCGCCGCTCGCAGCCGGTGGGGCAAGGCTCGGGACCACCGGCTAAGCCGCCCCGCGCTCCTCGATCGGCCGCACATTCTGGTTCATGCGGAAGAGATTGAGCGGGTCGTAACGCCGCTTCACCTCAACGAGCCGCCGATAGTTGCCGCCATAAGCAGCCTCGACCCGGTCGATCTCGTCTTCCGGCATGAAGTTGATGTAGGCGGTGCCCGCGGCATAGGGTTTCGCCGCCTCGAATAGCCGCCGTGCCCAGTCGATGCAGGTCCGATCCATCGCCGGATCGCGCCAGCGAGCGTGCACATTCATCACGAAATGCGAGCTGCGCTGCGGGAAAGCGGTTTCCTCCACGGCGACGCGACCGGCGGCGCCGCCGACATGGCCGATGAAGATTTCGCATTCCGGTCCCGGCAATTGCCGGACGGCATCGGTGAGCACGCCGATCGTTTCATCTGAAAGCTCCGTGAAATCATGGCTCTTCCAGTAGTTGCGGGCACCCGGCGTCAGCAGCGGATCGAAGGCCTGTTGCCAGCCGACGAAGGGAATGGGGCCGACGACGTCGGCGATCGGCTCACCGATCGAACGCAGCTCCGCGGTTGGCTTCTCACCTGCTTCGGGATCGCCGCAATAGCAGATCGCCAGCAGCAGGATCTCCTTGCCGTGCCACTCGGCGGGAAGGAACGGCAAGGGCGGCGCCTGCCGCATCACGGCCCAGCAGGTGAGTTCGTCCGGCGCCTTCTCGAGCGCCTGGCGGTATTGCTTGAGCACGCTTGGCGCGTCGGCGAAGGGATGCACGACCAGCCCGGCGACAACCTCGGGACCGAGGTCATTGAGCGCGAATTCGAAGGCCGTGACGACGCCGAAATTGCCGCCGCCGCCCCGGAGCGCCCAGAAGAGGTCGCGGTGTTCCGTCGGGCTCGCACGCACAAGCTCACCATTCGCCGTCACCACGTCCACTGAAAGCAGGTTGTCGACCGTCAATCCGAACTTGCGCGTCGTCCAGCCGAAACCGCCGCCGAGCGTCAGGCCGGCAATCCCGGTCGTCGAGTTGATGCCGGTCGGCAGCACCAGACGGAAGGCCTGCGTTTCCTTGTCGACATCGGCAAGCGTCGCGCCGGGCTCCACCCAGGCCCGTTTGGTCGTCTGATCCACGCGCACCGATTTCATCGGGGTGAGATCGATCATCAGGCCGCCGTCGCAGACGGCATTGCCGGCGATGTTGTGGCCGCCGCCGCGCATGGCGACCAGCAACTGGTTCTCCGCCGCGAAGCGAACCGCATTGACGACATCGGCAGCCCCGGCGCACTGCACGATCAAGCCCGGCCTTCGATCGATCATGGCGTTCCAGATCGTGCGCGCCTCGTCATAGGCGGCGTCGGTCGGCATGAGGACACGGCCGCGCAGCCGTCCCGCCAGCGCCTCGATGGCCGCGGCGCTGATCATTGTTGTTCCTGCTTGCAGATTGGTGAGGCTCATATCGTTCATGATTCGCTCCTCCCACGGTGAACCATTGCCCCAGCAGCGCGGCATTCTGCGCCTTTGCCGGGCGCCTCGCAAGGCGCGCCGGGTGCCGCCCGATACACTTATGCGGGAGCATGGGGAGCGGGGTTCTCGGCCCGCAATTGTTGCAATTGTGCTGAAAATGCTCCAATGAACCGCAGCACGCGGAAGCAGCTCTGGAAAAGGCTGGTTTGGAAGAGGCAGGTTTGGGCATGAAGGTCGTCATTCTCGCCGGCGGATACGGCACCCGCATCTCCGAGGAGAGCCACCTCAGACCCAAGCCGATGATCGAGATCGGCGGGCGCCCGATCCTCTGGCACATCATGAAGATCTATAGCCACCACAGCTTTTCGGATTTCGTGATCTGCCTCGGCTATCGCGGCTACATGATCAAAGAATATTTCTCCAACTACATCCTGCATTCCTCCGACGTCACCTTCGACATGGCGACGGGCGAAACCACCTATCATACGAAAACGGCCGAGCCCTGGCGCGTGACGCTCGTGGATACGGGGCCAGACTCGATGACCGGCGGTCGCCTGAAGCGCGTGGCTCCCTATCTCGGCGATGCATTCTGCCTGACCTATGGCGACGGCGTCGCCGATATCGACATCCGCGCGCTCGCCGATTACCACCGCAGCCACGGCCGCGAGGCGACGGTGACGAGCGTCGTGCCGCCGGGGCGTTACGGCGCACTCGCGATCGAAGCGGGGCAGGTCAACAATTTCGCGGAGAAGCCCGCCGGCGACAATGGCCGCATTAATGGCGGATTTTTCGTGCTCAATCGCTCCAGCCTTTCCGAAGGACGGCGCCGTCCAGGATCACCGAATTCGCTCCGATCCAGACATCGACGACGATGCCGCCGCGGCTCGGCTGAAAGCCCTGCTCGCGGATCACGCGATTTTTGTCGCTATAGGCGTGATTGACGGGGGCGAAGGTGCAGTTGGCGGCGATCAGCACATTGTCGGCGATGCGTATTCCGTTCCCGGTATAGAAGACACAGCCGCTATTGACGTAGCAGAAGCGGCCAATCTCGAGATCCCCCGAACCGCCGGCGGGCTTGACCTTGACGAAGCTGTCGATGACGGAGGCCTCGCCGACGACGATCCGCGTGCCGCGGACCGAATCCTCGATGTCGCTGAGCGGACTGATCTTCGCCGTCGGATGCACCTCGATCATTGTGGCTCCAATTTTTCTCCGCCGCTTAATTTCATTTCGGCACTCTTTTCCAGTTACCGCTTGCCGCGTCAACGCCTGATCGTGCAAGAAGCGCTCACAGGAAATGCCATCGGTCGAGGAATTCATGTCGCGGTTCAATCGCCTTCCCACTCCCCTTGCAGGCCTCGCGATCATCGAGCGCGAGCAGATAGGCGACGAGCGTGGCTTCTTCTCGCGCTTCTTCTGCGGCGACGAATTACCCGAGTTCGGGGGCGTGATCGCGCAGATCAACCATACCTTGACGCGCAGCAAGGGTGCGATCCGCGGCATGCACTTTCAGCGGCCGCCGCACGACGAGACGAAGTTCGTGTCCTGCATACGAGGCGCCGTCTTCGATGTCGCGGTCGACATAAGGCCGGACTCGCCGACCTACCTACAATGGCACGGCGAAATCCTGAGCGCCGAAAAATGCCCGCTCGATGATGATCCCCGGGCGGCTTCGCGCATGGGCTCCAGACGCTGACGGAGGACTGCGAGATGCTCTATCTGCATGACAAGCCCTATGCGCCGGAGGCGGAAGGCGGGCTCAACCCGCTCGATCCGCGCCTGGCTATCGCTTGGCCGCTCGAAGTCAGCCAGATGTCGGAGCGCGACCGCGCCTTGAGCTTCCTGTAAGCCTTTTCGGCTTATGCCGTCTGCGCCTCGCGACGAAAGCCCCCGCTCGCCACCATCAGGCTTCGCGTATAGTCCTCGGCAATGCGGCCGGCCACAAGGTCGGCCGACGACAGCCGCTCGACGACGCGGCCGCCCTGCATCACCGCCAGGCGGTCGCACATATGGGTGACGACACCCAGATCATGGCTGACCATGATGAAGGTGAGCTTGCGATCGCGCCGCACCTGTTCGAGAAGGTTCAAAACCTCCGCCTGTACGGAGGCATCGAGCGCCGAGGTCGGCTCATCGAGCAACAGGATGGACGGCTCGAGGATCAGGGCGCGAGCAATGGCGATGCGCTGCCGCTGGCCTCCGGAAAGCTGGTGCGGGTAGCGGAAGCGGAAGCCGGAGCCCAAGCCCACCTCGTCCAAAGCCTTGAGGATCCGGCGCTCGCCGTCGCCGATGCCGTGGACCGCGAGCGGTTCCATCAGCTGCCGGTCGACCGTCTGGCGCGGGTGCAGCGAGCCGTAGGGATCCTGGAACACCATCTGCACCGCGCGGTAGAAGGCCTTGTCGCGACGCGTGCCTTTGACCTCTCGCCCCCCCACGCGAATCGTGCCCTCAGTCGCCGGAGCCAGCCCGGCGATCGCTCTCAAAAGCGTCGATTTGCCCGAGCCGGACTCGCCGACAAGGCCGAAGGATTCGCTCGAGGCGACCTCGACGCTAACGTCATCCAAGGCTTTGAAGTCATCGAAGACGACGCTGAGATTCTCGACGGCAACGGCCTGGGTCATAGCGCCCACTCCGGTTTACGGTCGAGCACGGGCAAGGGGTGGCGATCCGCACCGATGACCGGCATGCAGTTCAAGAGGCCGCGCGTATAAGGATGCTTCGCGTTGGGGAGGTCCGATGCAGCAATCTCCTCAACGATCTTGCCCGCATACATCACGAGCACACGATCGCAGAAGGACGAAACGAGCCTGAGGTCATGCGAGACGAAGATCAGCCCCATGCCGCGCTCGGTCACCAGCTTGTCGAGGATCGACAGGACCTCGAGCTGCACCGTCACGTCCAAGGCCGATGTCGGCTCGTCGGCGATGAGCAATTCCGGCCCGGCAATGAGCATCATGGCGATCATCGCCCGCTGGCCCATGCCGCCCGAAACTTCGTGCGGATAGAGATCGAAGACGCGGGCCGGATCGCGGATCTGCACCGCCGCCAACATGTCGAGCGCCCTCTGCCGCGCCTCGCCGCGGCTGACCTTTTCGTGCCGCCTCAGCGTCTCGACGATCTGCCGGCCGATGCTCATCACCGGGTTCAGCGAATATTTCGGGTCCTGCAGGATCATGGCGATCCGCTTGCCGCGCAGGTCCCGCCGAACCTTCGCCGGAGCCGAGACGAGATCGATGCCGTCGAAGGCGAGCCGCTTCGCCGTCACTTGCGCCTGCAGCGGCGTCAGCCCCATGATCGCCCGCCCCGTCTGCGACTTGCCGGAGCCGCTTTCGCCGACGATGCCGAGACGTTCGCGCCCGAGGGTAAAGGAGACGCCGCGCACCGCCTCGATGACGCCAGTGCGGGTCGGGAATCGGACCCTCAGGTCTTCGACCGTCAGGAGCGCGCTCATTGGCCGCTCTCCCGTGGATCGAGCGCGTCGCGCAGACCGTCCCCGAGCAGGTTGAAGCCGAGACTGACGATCAGGATGGCGATGCCGGGCATGGTGGCGACCCACCATTGATCGAGGATGAAGCGGCGGCCGGAAGCGATCATCGCGCCCCATTCGGGGAGCGGCGGCTGCGCACCGAGGCCGAGGAAGCCGAGCCCGGCCGCCGTCAGGATGATGCCGGCCATGTCGAGGGTCACCCGCACGATCAGCGACGACATGCACATAGGCATGACATGGCGAAAGACGATGCGCGCCGGCGAGGCTCCCATCAGGCGAACGGCGGCAATGTAGTCGGAATTGCGCACCGTCAGCGTCTCGGCGCGGGCGATGCGCGCATAGGGCGGCCAGGAGGTGATCGCAATCGCTATGACGGCGTTTTCGATGCCGGGTCCGAGCGCCGCGACGAAGGCGAGCGCCAGAACGAGCTTGGGGAAGGCGAGGAAGATGTCGGTGAGGCGCATGAGGACCGCGTCGATCCAACCGCCGGCATAGCCGGCGACCGCACCGACGATCAGCCCCACCGGTGCCGCGATGATCGCGACGAGCACGACCACGACGAGCGTCAGCCGCGAGCCGTGGATCAGCCGCGACAGGATATCACGGCCCTGGTCGTCGGTGCCGAGCAGATACCCCTCGCTGCCGGGCGGCAGCAGCCGCGCCCCGGCGAGATTGCCGACGAACGGCGAATGCGGCGCGAGGAGATCGGCGAAGGCGGCGACAAGGATGAGCGCCAGCAGGATGAGGAGGCCGAGCACGGCGAGGCGATTTGCCGAGAACCGGCGCCAGGTCATATAGGCACGGCCCAGCCGCGCCTGCAGCCGCGACTGCGGACGGTCGGAAAGAAGCCACTCGCGGCGCGTCATCGGGCGTGTTTCACTGGCAAGGCTCATCGCGCGCGCGTCCTCGGGTCGAGCGTCCGGTAGAGCAGATCGGACAGGAGATTGATGCCGATGAAGACCGACCCGATGATGATCGTGCCGCCGAGGACGGCGTTCATGTCGGCATTCTGCAGCGAGTTGGTGATGTAAAGGCCGAGGCCCGGCCAGGCGAAGACCGTCTCTGTCAGCACCGAGCCTTCGAGCAGCCCCGCATAGGAAAGCGCGATAACCGTCACCAACGGTACGGCCGCATTGCGCAACGCATGGCCCCAGATGATCCGCGCCTCCGAAAGCCCCTTGGCGCGCGCGGCGACGATATATTCCTGCTGCAGTTCGTTCAGCATGAAGCTTCGCGTCATGCGGCTGATATAGGCGAGCGAGAAATAGCCGAGCAGCGAGGCCGGCAGGATGATGTGCCGGAAGACGTCGCGGAAGACGTCCCACTGCCCCTGCCAGAGCGCGTCGACGAGATAGAGACCGGTGATCGGCGAAAACGTGTACTCGTAGACGATGTCGATGCGTCCCGGATAGGCGACCCATTGCAGCCGCGCATAGAAGACGAGGAGCGCCAGGAGCGCCAGCCAGAAGATCGGCACGGAATAGCCGACGAGGCCGATGACGCGCACGATCTGGTCGGCGATGCTGCCGCGTTTGACCGCCGCGAGCACCCCAAGCGGCACGCCGATGAACGCACCGATCAGCGTTCCGAGCGTCGCAAGTTCCACGGTCGCGGGGAAAGCGCGGCGGATATCCGTCATGACCGGATTGGTGGTCAGCACCGAAGTTCCGAAGTCGCCCGAAAGCGCCTGGCGGCAATAGATGAAGAACTGCTGGTAAAGAGGCAGGTTGAGCCCCATCGCCTCGCGCGTCCGCTCCACGACATGCTGGGGCGCCCGATCGCCGAGAACGGCCAGAACCGGATCGATGGGGATCACCCTGCCGATGAAGAAGGTGACGGCAAGAAGGCCGAGATAAGTGGTCGCCACGACGACAAGGAATTGCAGCACCGTGGCGAAAGCCTTGCGGGAACGGGCGCGCCGGCGCCCGCTCATTCGCACTGTATCGATCATGCTCAAGGAAACGGTCCTTTCGACTATTCCTTCGAGACGTTCCAAACGTAGTTGGTATCGAAGCTCGGGCCGAGCTTGAAGCCTTTCAGACTACCCCGAACACCGGCGACCTCGATCTGCTGGAAGATGATGATGAAGGGACTATCTTCCAGAACGCTCTTCTGGAGTTCCTTGTAGATCTCCGCACGCTTGGCGCCGTCGCGCTCGAGGAGCGCTTCCTTGGTCTTCTTACTCAGTTCCGGAACGTCCCAGGCGTTGCGCCAGGCAAGGGTCTTGTTGGTACCCTCGTCGGAATTGTCCGGATTGTTGGTAAAGGTGTCGGCGTTCGAGTGCGGGTCGAAATAATCCATGCCCCATTGGCCGATATACATATCGTGGTTGCGGGCGCGGTACTTCGTCAGCGTCTGCTTGCCGTCGCCTGGGATGATTTCGAGCTTCACGCCCGCCTGGCCCAGCGTCTGCTGGAAGGATTCGGCAACGCCCGTGACCGGTTGGGTGTTGCGCACGTCCATAGTGACCGTGAAGCCGTCCGGATAGCCGGCCTTCGCCAACAGTTCCTTCGCCTTTGCGACGTTGAACGTGTAGGGGTTCTCGTTCAAAGCACCGAGCACGTCCTTCGGGAGGAAGCTCTGGTGGATTTCGCCGATCCCCTTGATCAAGGTCGCGCCGATCGCGTCGTAATCGACAAGATATTTGAAGGCCTGCTGTACCTCGGGCTTCGCCAGCTTCTCGTTCTTCTGGTTGAGGCTGATGTAGTAGACCGTGCCCTTGGGCGCGCTGGTCGTCGAAAGGTCCGCATTCTTGGAAACCGCCTCGTAGTCACCCGGCTCGAGATTGCGCGCGACGTCGATATCGCCGGCTTCGAGCGCGAGCCGCTGGCCGGAGCTCTCCTTCATGTGGCGGTAGATGACACGGGCGAGCTTTGCCGGTTCGCCGTAATAATTGTCGTTGCGCTCCAGAACCACGACTTCGTTCGCCCGCCATTCGCGCAGCTTGAACGGCCCGGAGCCGGCATAGCCGGTCTTCAGCCATTCATTGCCGAAATCGTTGTCGTATTTGTATTCGTTGCTCGGCGTCACGGGCTTCACATGTTCGAGCACGAGCTTCTTGTCGACGACGGAAGCGACCGTCGCAGTCAGGCAATTCAGGACGAAGCTCGGTGCATAGGGCTGGTCGACGGTGAAGACAAAAGTCTGCTCGTCGACGGCCTTCGCCTTTTCGGTGACGTTGTCGCCGGTAAGGCCGAACTGCGTGAGAATGAAGGCCGGGCTCTTGTCGAGCTTGACGGCGCGTTCGAAAGAATAGGCGACGTCCTCGGCAGTAATCGGATTGCCGGAGGCAAACTTCATGCCCTGCTTCAGCTTGAACGTATAGGTCAGGCCGTCATCCGAAACCGTCCAGCTTTCGGCGAGATCGCCGACGACCTTGGAGGTGTCGTTGAGATCGAGCCGGACGAGCAGGCTGTAGGTGTTGCTGGTCATCTCGGCGGTCGAAAGCTCGAAGGCCTCGCCCGGATCCATGGTAATGATGTCGTCGAACGCGAAGCCCTCGACCAGCGTGTCCTTCGGCGTTTCCGCGAAAGCCGGCTGCGCCGCACCCATCGCAAGCGCGAGCGCCGCAGTTGCAGTCAGAAGTCGAAAACGTCCATGGAGCTTATGCATCATTTTGCGCTTCCCTCTTTTTTGCACCCTTTGCGGGCTCTTCTTCATGGGGATCAGGCAGGCTCGTGCCACGCCTGCCCCAGAACTCTCAGCCAGTTCTCCCGGCATATCTTCGCCAGGTCGCGGTCACCATATCCGGCGTCTTTCAGTGCGGCAACGAGCTTCTGATTGCCCGCTGCATCGCCGATTTCCTCCGGGATCGTCGCGCCGTCAAAGTCCGATCCAAGTGCGACGCAGTCGATGCCCATGCGCTCGACCAGGTGGTCGAGGTGGCGCACCATGTCGGAAAGCGGCGTCGCCGCACTCTCCTGCCCGTCGGGGCGCAGCATGGTCGTCGCATAGTTGAGACCGACGAGACCGCGGCTTTCGCGGATCGCGTCAAGCTGGCGGTCGGTCAGGTTGCGCGCGACGGGCGTCAGCGCGTGAACATTGGAATGGCTGGCGATGAGCGGCTGATCGGTCGTCTTCGCCACGTCCCAGAAGCCTTTCTCGGTGATGTGGGCGAGATCGATCAGGATACCCATCCGATTACAGGCGCGCACGAGCTCGAAGCCGGCCTCCGTGAGGCCCAGGCCCGTGTCCGGCGACCGTGGATAGGCAAAAGGCACGCCATGAGCGAAGACGTTGGGACGGCTCCAGACAGGGCCGAGCGAGCGCAATCCGGCGGCATAGAAGGTTTCGAGCGCGGCAAGATCCGGCCCGATCGCCTCGCAGCCCTCCATATGCAGCACAGCGGCGAAGACGCCATCCTCGATCGCCCCCCGAATCTCGCCGGTCGAACGGCAGAGCCGCCATGCTCCGCCCCGGTCGAGCTTGAACGCGATGTCAGCGATTTCCATGGCTGTTGCAAGCGACGGCAGATGGTCGAGCGGTGCGGCAAGCGGCGTCGCGTAGTGACCGTTCTCGTCCGGCGTCCTCAGCGCGAGATCGCCGGACGGAATGTAGATCGCGCAAATGCCGCCGATGAGTCCGCCCGCCCTGGCACGCGGTCCGTCGATATGGCCCTTGTCGGTTCCGCCGATGAATTCCGTAACCGGATCGCTGCCTCCGCGCGCGCGCTGCCAAAGCCGCAAAAGCACATCGTTATGGCCGTCGAAAACCGCCTGCATTCCGAAAATTCCTTTGCTATATCAGGGAGATCGGATGGAAACCGCCATCCCGCATCCGGAAAGGACAAGGGGCGATGCTATTGAAACGCATCGCTGATTTCAATGAATATCCCCGGCGTTGGCGGCGTATGCTGTGGCGAAAAGTTGCAAGCGGACCGCAAGCCGTGGCCGTAGACCCCAAAACTTCTCGGGAGATGTGCCCGCCATCAGTGGAATGTCGACTTGGAGAAGAGATTGAGGACCAGCACCCCAGAGATGATGAGCGCGAGGCCGAGGATCGCCGGCAGATCGAGCTTCTGGTCGAAGGTCACGTAGCCGACGGCCGAGATCAACACGATCCCGAGACCGCTCCAAAGCGCATAGGCAATGCCGACGGGGATATAGCGCAGCGTATAGGACAAGAAGAAGAAGGCGACAGCGTAACACACGACCATGAGCACTGTGGGCGTCGGCCGGGTGAAGTGCTGCGCCGCCTGCATGGCCGAGGTGCCGAGCACTTCGAAGACGATGGCGATCACCAAAACGGTATAAAGCATGGCGGGGTTCAAGTGACGTCTCCGGGATGATTCCAGTAAAATGAAGGGTATGATGGCTCGCGCTCACATCTTTCGCGGTCGTGCTACTCCAGCGACAGCGCCTTGAGTTTCTGGAGCAGCGCCGCACGCGTCGACGCATCGATGTCGTGGCTCTGCATCAGATCGGCGAGCCATACGCCATCGGCGGCAAATCGGGCGAGGAGGCAATTGGGCGAGGAGTCGGTGGCTGGGAACTCCGCCGCTCGCCACGCCACCCAATCACGCCAGCGTGCCTTGAGATGCGGTTCGGCGAGCAGCGCGACGGTGAGGACCTGCCACCCCTGCGCCTCCGCTTCCCGATCGAGCGCAAAGCAGACGGTGAGATAGGCACGCGTAAACCGTCCCTTCTCGACATCGTCCGCCGCCATCGCTTCCTCGATCGACCTGTCGAAGCGCGCGACAAGCTCGTCGAAGAGCCCGTCGAGCAGTGCAAGCTTGTTGGGGAAGTGATGCAGCAGGCCGCCCTTGCTGACACCGGCCGCCTGCGACACCGCATCGAGCGTCACCGCGGCGATCCCCTGCTCCAGCGACAGACGCGCGGCGACATCCAGCAACTGCCGCCGCACCAGCTCCGGCTGCTTCTTTCTTTGATAAGCGTTCTTCATGACTCAATAAAGATACCGTCTGGACGGTTTGTCAAGAGATTGAACGCGAGATTGATTTGCCGCGATGAAACGCCGCAAGCGGCCAGCCGCCATTGTCCGTCGCTGCCGGCCGCGATACGAAGGCGGAAGTCGAGCGGATAAGGAAAAGCATGTGCGGTTTTCCGTCGGCATTCCGCTCCAACCCTTGAGAGCCGATCATGACGGAAACGACGACGCTCTATGAGGCGATCGGCGGCGATGCTACCGTCCGCGCGCTGACGCGACGCTTCTACGAGCTCATGGATAGCCTCCCGGAAGCGGCCCGCTGCCGCGCCATTCACCCGCCGGATCTCTCGGGCAGCGAGGAGAAGCTCTACGAATATCTGACCGGCTGGCTCGGTGGTCCGCCGATCTATGTGGAAAAGCGCGGCCATCCGATGCTGCGCCGCAGGCATTTCATCGCGGAAATCGGTCCCGCCGAGCGTGACGAATGGCTCCTCTGCTTCACCCGCGCACTCGAGGAAACCGTTTCCCATCAAAAGCTCCGGGAAATCATTCTCGAGCCGATCACCCGGCTCGCCTTTCACATGCAGAACAAGGAATAGCCGCCGATGTCGAACAGCGGACTGCGCGCGACCATGCTTTTCGTCGCTGGACTCATGGGCATTTTCGGCGTCGCGAGCGCCGCTGCGGCCTCGCATGGGGCCGACCCGAGGCTCCTCGGCGGCGCCTCCGCAATGTGTCTTGCCCATGCGCCGGCGCTCGTGGCGCTCCACGCGGGCTGGGCGCTTTTTCGGACGGCCGGCCTCGCCGCCCTGCTGCTCGCGGCCGGTACCGCGCTCTTCGCCGCGGATCTCACGATGCGCCATTTCTCAGGCCACGGGCTCTTCCCGATGTCGGCACCACTTGGCGGCATGACGATGATGGCCGGGTGGCTGGCGGTGGCGCTCGGAGCGTTGCTGCCCCGGAAGGCTAACGCGGGATGAGAAAAGTGTGCGCGGCTTTCCGCTCCAGCATCACGCGCCTTCGACGACGGTGAAGCCCTCGAACTTCGGCGGACTGAGATACATCGACCTGTTGTCGCCGGCGCTCCTGTGCGCCGTCCGGAAGTTTTCCGATTTGGTCCAGTCGATGAATGCGTCCCTGCTCTCCCATGTCGATTTCGAGATGTATGGCGTATAGCCCTCTTCCGGCACGCTATCGCCGCGAAGCAGATGAAAATCGATGAAGCCGGGCATGTCCGCGAGAGCGGAGTCGCGCCCCTTCCAGACGGCCTCGAAGGCTGCCTCCTGCCCGATCGCGACACGGAAACGGTTCATGGCGAAATACATGGCCTACTTCTCCAGCGCCTTCTTTTCCGGAACGGCTCCCGCAACCGCGCGCGGAAACGGCAGGATAGCGCCCTCCATGGGTGCCGCAAGCCCGAGGGGGTCCCTGCCCGTCGGACGGGCCTGCCAAGTGGGGAACTCGGTGACATTCGCGTTTTCTTCGATCATCCGGGCGCGGCGCGTCAACAGTTCGTAAAGTTCGGGAACCAGTCCGTCGCCGAATTGCGCGGCGAGTTTGTGCAGACCGATCATCATCATCTGATCGGGACGTTCGTCATGCATTGATAGAACTCCAAGTGGCCGGCGGCGAGATAGGTCCCGCCGTCGTTTTCTCATTCAGCCATCGCGGCCGTTGCCGGTGGTCAGGTCCTGAAGCGCCCGCTCGAGGCTCGACTTCGAACCATTGCGCAGCGGCACGAAGGCCTTGCCCCACTTCTTGCAGCCGGTCTTCACGCGAAGACACGCATCATGGCTGATGCAGTCGATCGGGCAGAATACGCAGTCGACCGACGGAAGGACGCGGTCGATGCGCGATACCGCTTCTCGTAAACCGCCATCGTGATGGATGAGTTCCGCCCCGAAGGCACTAGCGATCTCGCGCAGATGGGCGACCTGGCAGTCGCGGCCGCCGACATAGAGGAAGCTGCGGCCCTCGAGCGTCACCTTGCCGGCGCCAGGCGGCACCGCGAGCGTCTCGTCCTTCGCCCTGCCCTTGCCGCCCTTGCCTGCATTCTGGTGCCGCTTGCCGCGCATCCATCGTCTCCATCTTGCTCCGCGACGCCAGCATGGCCGTCGATCGCCAATCAGAATTGCCTTTGGGCACACACCGAACGGTTGCGTGACGGCGGCAACTTATTAAACTTGATAACCGGAGTAAAGTATAAACATGAGTTTTTAAATCATATTAATTCACGCAAGAAGCGCTCGGCAATGCATGCCTCAAATCATTGGAATCGTTCGCATTCGCGATCCAGGCTCGGCGCGAGATCAGATCCGAATGGGAGTAATTCAGCGGTTGAAGGCGAGCGGAATGGTAAAGACCCAACTGTCGCGGCCAGCACCCGCCGGGATCGCGGGGAACGGGGCGGCACGCTGGACGGCTGCCAATGCGGCTTCGTCAAGAATCGGCGAACCGGCGCTCTTCGCCAGACTGACGCTCGCAACGCCACCACCGGAGGTTACGGTGAAGCGGACATGGGCGACACCGCGTAGCCGTTGCCGTTTGGCCTCGGCGGGGTAGCGAAAGGCCCTGTTCAGTTTGTTTCTCACCTTGCCGGGATAGTTGGAGACGGCGGCGTTGCCCGCTTGCTGCGCGACCCTGCCTTTTTCGCCGCTAGCCGCGGCCGCAGCCGCGTTTTCCACGCCATCCGCCTGCCCCTTGTTCTGCGATTTCGCCTGTGTACCCCCATCTCCGGCCTTCTTGCGGGCAACCTTCTTTTTCTTCGCCGGTTCCTTTTTCGGCTCCGGCTTCTCGACCTTGGGCGGCTCGATCTTTTTGGGTTCCGGCTTCTCTTCCGGAACGACGGTTTCGACCGGAGCGACGCTGGCGGTAACCGGGGCTTCGGTGACCTGGGCCACCGGCACCTCCTCAGCGGGCAGAACGACATCCGCCTCGACGGGTGTCACGTCCTGAGGCTGCGTGGCGGCGACATCGGTCGCCGACGGTTCGACCGCCTCGGCCGCCTCTTCCGTCGGCTCGATCTCGGTGGGCTTCAGTTCCTCGGGTGCCTCTTCCGTCGGCTCGACGATGTCGGAGGGGTTGCCTGCCTGCAGCGTCTGCTCGAAGGCGTTGCCAAGCAGCGTCACTTCCATTGCGGCACCGCCGGCAAGCTGAACCTCTTCTTCCGCAGGGGCAAACAGCATAGCGCCGCTCGCATGCGCCAGCAGGGAGAGGCCGACCGCCGCGGCCCATTTTGCGATGTGCTTCATTATGCCTTGCCTTCCGTCGGCAATCTCAGGCCGCCTCAGCCCTTGAGCTCAACTGCCGATTTGGAACCGGTCTTCAGGCCCGTCATGCAAGCAGCCTTGTCGACACCCTCGCCGACGCAGGCCGGCGCATCGTTGATAAGAAGGCTCTTCACGGCCTCGCACTTCGTCCCCGGCAGATCGAACTGCCTGACCTTCGTCTTGCCTGCCGGCAGGTCGCGGAAATCGAGCACGGCCATGCGCTCGACCCGCCCCTCCTGGTCGAAGAGGACGAATTCGAACGAAACCTTTGAAAGCGATTGGGCTAGCGCACTGCCGGCGACGAAGGTGAGCTTGCAGCCCTTTTCCGAAGGCGCGATCTCGTTGAGTTCGACCGTGAGCCCCGCGGGAGCGGCGTCCTGCGCTGCGGCCGCTCCGGCGATCAGGAGAACTGCGACTGCCGACGAAAGAGCAAAACGGAAAAGATGCGTCGTCATAACACCACTCGCTGCGCGTATTTCGGGATTTCGCCCGTCGCCGCGCGGTCCCGATCGGTTAACTTGACTGTATTAATCCGGTATTGCGTCCTTAAAGAAATATGAGTAATGAAGTCAAGATACTAAATGGGGTAGGCGGCGGGACCGCGAGGGAATCGCCTCGTCTCCTGCTCGCGAGCTGGCCGAAACCGTGACACCGAACGAAACCGATACTCAGCGATCCCCACAGACGGCAAGCCCGGTCAACCGAACGCAACGGGTCGTAGAGAGCCACGATCTTTTCCGTGGCGACAACGAGATCCTCATTTCCCATGACGGCGCGATCTACCGGATGAAGATCACCCGCCAGGGCAAATTGATTCTGAACAAATAGCGAGACGACGATGAGCGAGAGCATGCGCCCCACCCCCTCCGAAATACGCGCCTACCGCGCTGCCAATCCGAAGCTGCGCGAGCGGGACGTCGCCGCGCAACTCGGCATTTCGGAGGCCGCTCTCGTCGCCGCCGAGTGCGGCCTCGGTTCGATCCGCATCGACAGCGACGCCAATCGCTTCCTTGAGCGCGTACAGGAGCTCGGCGAAGTGCTCGCCCTGACCCGCAACGAGAGTGCCGTGCACGAGAAGATCGGCGCCTACGAGAACATCAAGGCAGGACATGCGGCGGCCCTGGTGCTCGGCTCCGAGATCGACCTGCGCATCTTCCCCGGCGCCTGGGCGCACGGCTTCGCCGTGACCAGGACCGACCCCAAAGGGGAGATCCGCCGCAGCCTGCAGTTCTTCGACAAGTGGGGCAATGCCGTCCACAAGATCCATCTGCGCCCCGCGTCGAATGCGACCGCCTATGAAAAAATCGTCGAGGACCTTCGTCTCGACGATCAGTCGCAGGATTTCGTGGCCGACGCCGGCGCGCCCCCGAGCGACGATAAGCCCGATGCCGCAGTTGACGCCGCGGAACTGCGCGATCGCTGGTCGAAGCTCACCGATACACACCAGTTCCCCGGCATGCTGCGAAAGCTGAATATCGGCCGACGCCGGGCCCTGCACTCGGTCGGCGACGACTTCGCCTGGCGGCTCGACAAGGCCGGCGTTGAACTGATGATGCGGAGCGCCGCAGAAGCGGCGCTGCCCATCATGTGCTTCGTCGGAAACCGCGGCGTTATCCAGATTCACTCCGGTCCGGTCGCAAAGATCGGAACGATGGGGCCGTGGCTCAACGTCATGGACGATACCTTCCACCTGCATCTGCGCACCGACCACATTGTCGAACTCTGGGCGGTGCGCAAGCCGACGGCGGACGGACATGTCACCTCGCTCGAAGCGCTCGACGCGAAGGGAGAGATGATCATCCAATTCTTCGGCAAGCGTAAGGAAGGCTCCTCCGAAAGGACCGAGTGGCGCGGCCTGGTCGAGAGCCTGCCGCGTCTGAACACCGTCGTCGCCGCCTGAGGATAGCTGATGATGAACGGCCTCGATTTTCGACGTCTACGCCGCTGGGAGCTGGCGCTCGCGGCCTTCGCCCTGTCGGCGCCCTTCGCGCTGCCCCTGCTCGCGCCCGGAGCGCCATCGCTCATGCGGCCTGCGATGGCGCAAGGCCTCGAGCAGCCGGACGTCTCCCGTATCGTTTCGGTCGGCGGCGCGATTACCGAGATCATCTACGCCCTCGGAGAAGAGAGCCGCCTCGTCGGCCGCGATTCGACCAGCACCTATCCCGAAGCGGCGAGAAAGCTGCCGGATGTGGGATACATGCGGCAATTGGCTCCGGAAGGCATCATCGCCGTCAACCCGACTGCCATCGTGGCGATCGAAGGCAGCGGTCCGCCCGAGGCGCTCGCGGTATTGAAAGAGGCGAACATTCCCTTCACCAGCATCGCCGAGACCTACGACCGCGACGGCATCCTCGCCAAGATACGGGCGGTCGGGACGTTCCTCGGCGTGAAGGACAAGGCCGAAGCCCTCGCCCAGACGGTGGAAAAGGATCTCGACGCCGCGGTCGCCGTTAGCGCCGGCCGTCCCGAAGGCGAGCGCAAGCGTATCCTCTTCATCCTCAGCACGCAGGGCGGCAAGATCATGGCCTCGGGCACCGGCACGGCGGCCAACGGCATCATTGAACTTGCCGGCGCGGTCAATGCCGCCAGCACTTTTCCCGGCTATAAGGCGCTGACCGAGGAAGCGATTGTCGAGGCCAAACCGGACGTGATCCTGATGATGGACCGAGGCGGAAGCCATGCGGCAAGCCCGGACGAGCTCTTCGCCCTTCCGGCACTCAGCCTGACGCCGGCGGCGAAGAGCAAGGCGCTAATCCGCATGGACGGGTTGCACCTCCTTGGTTTTGGCCCGCGCACGGCAAGTGCGATCCGGGAACTGAATGCAGCAATCTACGGGAAGAAGCCCAATGCCTCACAGTGAGGCCATGGAAGGCGCCATGCGCGCACCCTCCTTCGCCGCAAGGATCGCCCGCGAATGGCGCGGCGGAAACCGCGCGGGCTTGGCTCGCCTGGTGATTGGAGTGCTGGTGGTACTCGCTGCCGCCACGTTTGCGACCTCGATCATGACGGGCGCCGCGGACGCTTCGCTTGCGAATGTCTTCCGCTGGCTTGCCGGCGAAGCCGATGAGGCATTGAGTGCGCGCGATCGCATCATCATTCTCGATATCCGCCTGCCGCGCGCCGTGCTCGGCATGCTGGTCGGCGCATCGCTGGCGGTTTCCGGCGTCGTGATGCAGGGACTCTTCCGCAATCCGCTAGCGGATCCCGGCCTCGTCGGCGTTTCGGCAGGGGCAAGCCTCGGCGCGGTGCTGCTGATCGTGCTCGGCGCCGCTGCTTTCGCCCCCCTGTTTGCGCTCTTCGGTTTCTATGCGCTACCGCTCGGCGCCTTCCTCGGCGGCCTTGCCACGACGCTCCTTCTCTATCGCATCGCTACACGCGGCGGCCAGACCTCCGTCGCGACAATGCTGCTCGCGGGGATCGCGCTCGGCGCACTCGCAGGGGCCGTAACCGGCGTTCTCGTCTTTCTCGCCGACGACCAGCAGTTGCGCGATCTCACCTTCTGGGGTCTCGGATCGCTCGCCGGCGCCAACTGGACGAAAATCGCTTCCGCCGGCCCGATCATCCTTTTGTCGCTCGCGGTCGTTCCCTTCCTTGCGCGCGGGCTTAACGCGATCACGCTCGGCGAGGCAGCGGCCTTCCACATGGGCATCCCGGTGCAGCGCCTGAAGAATATTGCGATCTTCAGCGTCGCCGGTGCGACCGGCGCGTCAGTCGCCGTCAGCGGCGGCATCGGCTTCGTCGGCATCATTGTCCCGCATCTTCTGCGACTGGTCATCGGGCCCGATCATCGCTACCTGTTGCCGGCCTCCGCTCTGCTCGGCGGCACGATGCTGATCTTTGCCGACATGCTCGCCCGCACGATCGTCTCGCCGGCTGAACTGCCGATCGGCATCATCACCGCCTTCGTCGGAGCGCCGTTCTTCTTATGGGTTTTGTTGCGCGGCCGTTCGAACATGGGACTTTGATTTCGAAATGATCAGGGCATCCGACATTTCCGTCCGCCTTGCCGGCAGGCAGGTGCTGCACGGCGTTTCTTTCGAAGCCGTGCCCGGCGCCATGACCGCGATCGTCGGCCCGAACGGGTCCGGCAAGACGACGACCCTGAAGGTGGCCTCGGGCGAACTTGTCCCGTCCGCCGGCAAGGTCACCATCAACGGTCGCGATATCGCAAGCTTCAAGCCGTGGGAACTCGCGCTGAAACGCGGAGTCCTGCCGCAATCGACCGTAATTTCCTTTCCGTTCACGGTCCGCGAGATCGTGCGCCTCGGCCTTTCGGCAGGCGGCAGCGCCGACACCCCCAGTCATGATGGGGTCGCCGACGAGGCGCTCGAGGCGGTCGACCTCGCCGGTTTTTCAGGGCGCTTCTATCAGGAGCTGTCGGGCGGCGAACAGCAGCGCGTCCAGCTTGCGCGCGTCCTCTGCCAGATTTCCGCGCCCGCTACCGACGGCGAGCCGCGCTATCTCCTTCTCGACGAGCCCGTATCGAGCCTCGACATCCGCCACCAGCTCACGATCATGCGGCTAGCACGGCAATTCTGCACCGAAGGCGGTGGCGTCATCGCGGTGATGCACGATCTCAACCTTACGGCGATGTTTGCCGATCAGATCGTGATGATGAAGGCGGGCCGCATCCGCGCGCGCGGAGCGCCAAGAGACGTCCTGACCGACGAGACCATGGAAGCCGTATTCGGGTGCCGGATGCGGGTGAGCGTCGCGCCTGGACGCGATATGCCCTTCGTGCTGCCGCAGTCCGCAGCCGTTTAAACTCTGGCGGCGCGCCCGCGGCAACGTCAAGATTTATCGAAACAAATTCCATCTTCACGCGTTGTTCCCCAACGCCGGTGCGGGCACCGCATCGGCGACGTATGGGCGTTTGCGTTCCATACCGATTTGCACGCCTCGATCACGCGCCGGCCAACTTGGCCGGCGTGCCAGCAAGGGAGTAGACAGATGGCGACAGGCCTCTTCTCAAGCTCGAGCACCAGGAGACGCAACGGTGGCGCGAGCGACACGTCGATCGAAGACCAGCTCCAGCAGGTTCGCGAGGACATCGCAAAGCTCGCCACACTGATCGCCGACCGCGGCGTTGCCGACGTCAAGACCAGGGCGCGAGGCGCTCGGGAGCAGGCCGAAGCCGACCTGCAGGATCTACTGGCAAGCGGCGAGCAGATGCTTTCCGATCTCCGCAGCCGCTACGCCGATACCGAAAGGGAAATCCGCAGAGCGATGCGCGAACATCCGATCGCCACTGTCGGTGCCGCCGCGGCAATCGGGCTTATCGCTGCAGCGCTCCTGCGCCGATGAGCTGGCAGCTACGATCTCGGGCGGACACCCGAAAAACGCCGACGGAAATGAAACGGAACCGGCGAAGAAAGATGCGCCGGCTCCCGCCCGCGATCCCGCGCTTTCACGTTGGCGGATGCAAAGTCGTCGTGATCTCGTGTGATCGGGAGTAATTCCATGGGAACGCTCGGGACTGCCTTGTCTGCCTTGCTCGCGGTCGACGTCGCCGCCGCCACCTCACGCTACAGACGCAACGCCGTCTTGTGGATCATCATCGCCGTATTGCTCGGCACTGCCTATGTGTTCGCCCTCGTGGCCGTCGCGCTGTTCCTCGCCGAACGCTATTCGCCGGTCGCCGCCACCGTCTCGATCGCGATCGCACTCGTGGTAGCGGCCTTGATCCTCTTCGCCATCATGGCGGGCCTTTCCGCCCGCGACCGCCGGCTTGCCGAGGAACGCCGCCGTCGCTCGGCACTGCAGGCGAATCTGGCGCTGATCGCCACTACAAACATCCTGCGCAGGCAGCCCCTTCTCGGCGTCGCGACCGCCATTGCCGTCGGCGCCTTTCTTGGGCTCGGGAAGGGTCGGCGACGCAGGGAACGACGGTGAACTCGTTCTCGACCGCCGAAATGCGCTACAGCGGCAGCCGGATGAGCGCCGTAACGCCGGCGGGCAAATATTCGACCTTCACCGAGCTGCCGATGACCTTGTCCAGGCTGCGCTCGATCAGGATCGAGCCGAAGCCGCGTCGCCGTGGCTCGCGAACCGCAGGTCCGCCCACTTCGGTCCATGTCAGGTGCAGCACCGACTCGCCATCCTCGACGACGCGGCGCGCAGTCAGCACGACCTTGCCCTTCGGCACCGAGAGGGCGCCGTACTTCACCGCATTCGTGGCCAACTCATGCAGCACCAGCCCAAGCCCTACCGCCTGGTCCGGACCCAGCGATATCTCGTCCTTGTGCAGTTCGACCTGCTCGCCATAGTCGCTGACATAGGGCAGCAACTGCTTGGAGATCAGCTCCGCCAGGCGGATCGTACCCCATTCATAATCGGACAGGAGCCCATGGGCTTCGGAAATGGCCTGAAGCCGGCCGGCAAAAGCGGTCATGAATGCTGCTGGGTCGCTGGTCTGGCGAAGCGTCTGGCGTGCAAGCGACTGCAACATTGCCAGCGTGTTCTTGACCCGGTGGTTCAATTCCTTGAGCAGGAGCCGTGTTCGTTGAACGGCGGCCTGCTGCTCGGAGACGTCGACCGTCATGCCGAGAAAGGTCAATGGTGCGCCCTTGCTGTCGCGGTCGTGCACGCGTCCGCGACCGAGCAGCCACCGCCCGTTCGCGCCGATGCGAAACATGCCGTCATATTCCTCGTTGGCCGCCATTGCCTGCCGCAGCTTCGAGAAGGTCGGGATGCGATCCTCGGGATGGATGGCCGAGAAAACGGCCTTGGCGGCGATCGTCCGCTCCGACGGAAGCCCGAACATGCGCATCATCGCGCCGTTTCCGGCGACCGTGCCTGAGCGAATGTCCCAGAGCCAGCTACCGACATTGGCGGCGTCAAGCGCCATGGCAAGCCGCTGCTCCTCGCGCGAGAGTGCGGCTTCCTTGAGCGCTCGCCGGCGCGCCTCCTCCTTCAGCTTGAGCATAGAGGCGGCGATGCCGGCGATCTTTTTGAGCTCGTCCTGCTGTTTTGCCGTGACCTCGAGGCGCGGCGCGACATCGAGAACCGAGACCGTACCCACTGCCTGGCCGTCCAGAACGATCGCGACGCCCGCATAAAACCGCAGGAACGGCGCTCCCGCGACCTTTCGCCAGGAGCGGAACGCCGGATGGCGGGAGGCGTCGAGTACGACAAAGGCGTGATCGTCGGCCTCTGTGATCGTATGGATGCAGAAGGATTCCTCCGAGCGAAAACGCGCTTCCGTCGTGCCGACTGCCGCCTTGACCCATTGCCATTCACGATCGACCAGGCTGACGAGGGCGATCGGAGCGTCGAACAGGCTCGCCGCAAGCCGCGCCAGCCCTTCGAAATCCCCATCCGGTATCGCCATATCCGGAACGGCGGCGTAAAGAGCGCCAAGCCGTTCCGGGGCGTCGAGCACCTCGGTCACGGGAAGCATCGCCTCTGTCTTTTCATGCATACGATCTGAACCCAAGAAAATCCGATTGCGGCAGAGGATTACCCGGCCAAGCCGCGGAGGCGGCCGGAACGCCTGCCGGATCATTAGATCGGCACCGATTTAAGGGCAAATTATGCAGCAATTGCGGATACCGCGGCAACTCTCCGCACCCGAACATCGGACAGAAGGAGTGGCTTGGAGCGGAAGGCACGCCGGATCAGGAAACGAAGGCACGCGACGTGATCGGGGCGGAGGTTTCGTCCGGCCCATAGTCGTTCTCGCCCTTCACTTGAAGAATTTCCTGCAGGCGCTGGCGAGCGCGGTTGACGCGGCTCTTGATCGTACCGAGCGCGCAGCCGCAAATCGTGGCCGCCTCTTCATAGGAAAAGCCCGATGCGCCGACAAGGATGATCGCCTCGCGCTGGTCCGGCGGCAACTGGTCGAGCGCCCGTCGGAAATCCTGCAGATCGAGCGAACCATATTGCTCGGGGTGATGGGCAAGTGTCTCCGTCAGATGGCCGTCGCTGTCCTGGACCTCGCGGCCGCGCTTGCGCATCTGGCTATAGAGCTCGTTGCGCAGGATGGTGAAGAGCCATGCCTTCATGTTGGTGCCCATCTCGAAGTGGTCCTGCTTGGCCCAGGCCTTCATGATGGTGTCCTGCACGAGATCGTCGGCGCGGTCATGGCGCCCTATCAGCGACATGGCGAAGGCGCGCAGGCTCGGTAGCGCGGCAAGCATCTCACGCTTGAACTCTTGGTTTTCGGATGGCATCCGGCGCCTACTCCTTGCCGTGCGGAATCGATTGTCGCTCCGCGGCTTCCAGCTTTTCCAGAAGATCGAGAAAGCGGGCCGGTATCGCTTCCTCCTGCACCGACTGATAGAGGGCTTTCAATTTTACCGCAATCTGTACATTCGGATCGTCGCCCGATGGACTTTGGCCGATCGTCCGCCCTACCCCTGAAGTATATCTCATTGTTGTAGCTGTCGCCCTTGAAAGTTCGCCTGCACCATAACGCAGCAGAAAATTGAAATGTTCCCCGGCGGAACCTTTTTTTCGGCGGAACGTTTCCGCGAGGCATCAGCATAAATACCAGCATTGATACATGAATTGAGGGACACCCTGCATGACACTGTCCACGCGGATTGCTCCATTCCTTCCTTACCTTCGCCGCTATTCACGCGCCCTGACCGGATCTCAGACCTCAGGCGATGCCTATGTCGCGGCGGTGCTGGAGGCCCTGATAGCCGACACGTCGATCTTTCCTGGCGCTAGCAGCGACAGGGTTGCGCTGTTTCGGCTTTTCACATCGCTCTTCGGCTCGTCATCCGTGCTGATCCCCGAACCGGTTTCTCCCTTCGCCTGGGAACAGCGGGCGTCCGTCAACCTGGCTGCAGTGTCGCCGCTTGCCCGGCAGGCCTTCCTCCTCGTCTCGGTAGAGGGCTTCAGCCCGCAAGAGGCTGCCGAAGTGCTCGACGTCGATATTGCAAAACTCACTGATCTCCTTGACCGCGCATCCCAGGAAATCTCCCGCCAGGTTGCAACCGACATCATGATCATCGAGGACGAACCGCTGATTGCGATCGACATCGAACAGATGGTCGAAAGCCTCGGCCACCGCGTGACCGGCATTGCACGCACCAAGGACGAAGCCGTTGCGCTCTTCAAGTCGACAAAGCCAAGCATGGTCCTCGCCGACATCCAGCTCGCCGACGGCAGTTCCGGCATCGATGCGGTGAACGAGATCCTGAAAAGCCACGCGGTCCCGGTGATCTTCATCACTGCCTTCCCGGAGCGGCTTCTGACCGGCGAGAGGCCCGAGCCCACTTTCCTGGTCACCAAGCCCTTCAATCCGGAAATGGTGAAAGCCCTGATCAGCCAAGCGCTGTTCTTCAATGAGGCAACTAGGGCTGCTGCCTGAACGCCTTTTCTACTGCGCCGTGCGTCTTTTCAGACGCACAAGGGACGCTGTAGCACTTTGAATTGCTGCATGTTTTTGTCCTTAAATCGGGTACGATTTAAGGACACATGCAGTAGCGCGCGTATTCCACGAATTCTTGCGTCGCGCTTCGGGCGTCTGCGCTGTTATCCAACCGCCGCACATTTCCGGGATGACATGATTAGCCCCATCCTGACGCAAAACAGCCAGTGCCGAGGGAAAGGGCACTGGCTGAGCTTAAGCAACTCACTGAGGGGGGATGTGAGTTGGCAACCGGCGGTATGCCTCCGACGTCACATTGGGGGCCATGTGCGTCACCGTCCGGTTATCGCCAATAATTCACGAGAAAGAAAAAAGTTCCCGAAAAAATTCGATGGGACGATGGCGAGTGGCAGCCACTCTATTCCATCGACTCCAGCTCGGCGCGATGTCGGTAAAGCGCAAGGAAACGCCGGTAATCCCGGTCGTAGACGTGACGCAAGGCCGGATTCGGAAGTCGTTCCTTTCCGCCCGAGGACATTGCGTCACCGGCCCCAGCCAGGTCACGATAGAGCTTCCCCGCGACGGCCGCCGTCATTGCCGTGCCGAGCAGGACCGCATCCGGGGTCTCGGGCGCGACGACGCGGCAGCCCGTGGCGTCACTATAGAGCTCCATCAACAGAGGGTTGCGCACGTGACCGCCGGTCACGTGCAGCGTATCGAGCTGGTAGCCCGCTTCCTTCATCATTTCGAGGATATGGCGAATGCCGAGCGCGATCGCGACGCAGGTCCGCCAGTACAGGCGGCAAAGCCCGTCGAAGGAGGAGTCGAGAGCAAGGCCGCTGATCACGCCGAGCGCGTGCGGATCGGCAAGGGGCGAACGGTTGCCGTGAAAATCGGGAAGGACATGGAGGCGATCGGCAAAGTCGACGCCATGAATGGCGCGCAGCTCCTGTACGCGGTCGATGATTTGTCGATGGGTATCAACCGAAGGAACGAGCCCGCCTCCGTGCACGCGCACGATGTGGTCGAGCAGCGCTCCCGTCGCCGATTGACCGCCCTCGATCAGCCACAGCCCGGGCAATACCGCCTCGAAATAGGGGCCCCACATGCCGAAACCCGGCTTCAGCTCCTTCGAGAAGGCGACGATGCAGCTCGATGTTCCCGCGATCAGCGCAAGCTGACGTTCGAGCTTTTCCGGATCGCCCGCAAATCCGCCAAGCACACCAAGCGCTCCCGCATAGGCGTCGATCAAACCAGGCGCGACCCGGCATTCGGTATCGAGCCCAAGTTCCGCCGCCGCATCAGCCGTCAGGTTTCCGACGGCGCGTTCCACCGGCAGCGTCTCTTCGGGCAATCCGCCGCGGTCTAGAAGGTCTTCAAGGCCGATGCGGTCGAGGTAGTCCTGCTGCCAGCCGCGCTCTCTGTGTGCGAGATAGTTCCATTTCGCCGTCAGCGTGCAGCGCGAGCGGGCCGTGCTCCCTGTGGTCCGCCAGGACATATAGTCCGCGAGGTCGAAGAAATAGCCCGCCTTCTGCCATTGATGCGGAAGGTTCCGCTTCAGCCACATCAGCTTCGGCATTTCCATCTCCGGCGACATCACTCGGCCGGAATGGTCGAGCACCGGATGCTGCGTCGCCGTACAGAAGTCCGCTTCCGCCAAGGCTCTGTGGTCGAGCCAGACGATGGTGTCCCAACGCGCTTCACCCTGGCGATTGACCGAAAGCGGCGCACCGTCACGGTCGCGCGCGACCAGCGAGCAGGTCGCGTCGAAGCCGATCGCCGCAATGCTCGCGGCGGACACCTGGGCCCTCTCCCGCGCCTCCCTCACCGCTGCGCATACCGCCGCCCAGATGTCTTCGGAATCATGTTCGGCGTGGTTTTCTTCCGGCCGGTTCATCGCGATCGGCCGGTCGGCCCGCGCCAGAAGCGTGCCGCGCTGGTCGAAGACGCCGGCTCGCGCGCTGCCGGTTCCGATATCGACCGCCACGACATGTTCGCGCATCAATGGAGTCCCCGTCCCGAGATGGTGTTGAATCTTGCGTTCGCCAGGACGGCGCGGCCGGAAGTCGCCTCGTCCCGCTCTCCCTATTGCCGGACAAACTGTATCAATTCGCCCATATCGTCAAACAGAGCGTCGGGATTAAGACTTGCGAGCGCCCGCCGGTGGCGCTCGTTTCGGGCGTGGCTGGCCCCCGCGAAGGCGAAGACGCGCATGCCGGCGGCCTTGGCTGCCTCGATTCCGGCCGGACTGTCCTCGACAACGATGCAGTCGGACGGCTCGTAGCCCATTTCGGCGCTCGCGTGCAGAAAGAGGTCGGGGGCCGGCTTACCGCGCGCCACCATGCTGGCGCTGAAGATATTTGGCTCGAACAGATCGAGGAGTCCCGTCACCGTCAGCGAAAGCCGAATGCGTTCCGGCTGGCTCGATGAAGCGACGCAGCAGGCGATATCCAGCCCCTCGACCGCCTGGCGTATGCCGTCAACCGGCCTCAGCTCCTCGCGGAAGCGAGCATAGAGCCGGGTCCGCATGCCTTCGAGGAAAACTTCGTCGGTTGCAAGGCCGTGTTCATCGTGCAGGATTGCCGACATGCTCTTCAGGCTACGGCCGAGGAAGCGCTCGCTCGCCTCTTCCGTCGTCATCGAGACGCCGGCGGCATCCAACGCCTCGACCAGCACTTCGAGCGAGATCGGTTCGCTGTCCACCAGCACGCCGTCGCAGTCGAATATCACCAACCTGGAGGCGTGCTCCGCCATCGCGCTAATCCCCGAGTTTGCCGTCCAGATAAAGCTGCAGCGTGGCGCGCGTACCCTGTTCCCAAAGAGTTTTCAAGGCATGTGCGAAGCGACGGCGAAATAGATCCGACTGCGCGACCTCTCCGAAAATGTCGGAAAGCGCGAGGAAGGCCATCGGATCGTCCTTGGCCGCAAGTGCTGCCGCATGCAGTCGGTCGGCGCTCGCATCGTTGAAGGCGATGTCTTTGCCGCTGTCGGATTTGCCCGCGAAGTAGCGGCACCAGAGCGCCGAGACCAGCGATAGTCCGGTGACGTCCTCGCCGCGGCGCAGGCGATCGGCCGTCGACGGCAGGATGAATTTCGGCTGCCTGTTCGAACCGTCCTGCGCCAGCCGTGCGATCGTATCGCCGATCTTCGGATTGGCGAAGCGCGTCTCGATGAGCTTGTAGTAATCCCGGAGATCCGTATTCGGTACCCGCGGAATGACCGGGATGATTTCCTCGTGCTCGAGCTTTGCCAGGAAGGAGCGAATCAGCGGCTCCTCCATCGCCTCGTGCACGAAATGAATGTCGAGCAGTGCCGCCGGATAGGCGATCGCCGCATGGCCGCCGTTGAGGATGCGGATCTTCATGTGTTCGTAGGGTGCGACATCGGGTACGAACTGCACGCCGACTTCCTCGAGCGCGGGGCGACCTTGAGGGAAATTGTCCTCCAGCACCCATTGCTTGAACTCCTCGCAAAAGACCGGCCATGCGTCGTCAATTCCGTAGTCCGAAGCGACGATGCCGATTTCGCGGACGCCGGTCGCCGGCGTAATGCGGTCGACCATACCGTTCGGAAAGGCGACATTGGCATCGATCCAGTCGGCGAAAGCCGGGTCGGCGAGGCGCGCGAGGCCGGAAACGGCCGCATGGGTCACCTCGCCATTGCCCGGAATATTGTCGCAGGACATGACGGTGAACGGAGCGATCCCCCGGGCCCTGCGCTCGGCAAGACCCGCCAGGATGAGCCCGAAGACTGTCTTCGGTGCAGCCGGGTTCTGCGCATCCTCGACGATCGCCGGATGGGTGGGATTGAACACGCCCGAGGCCGGATCGATGAAATAGCCGCCTTCGGTGATCGTCAGCGACACGATGCGGATGAACGGGCTTGCGAGCTGGGCAATGATTGCCGGCGTGTCGCCGGGTTTCAGATAGGCAATCATCGCGCCCGTGACATGTGCGCCGGTCCGGTTGTTGTCCTGCTCCACCACTGTTGTCAGCAAATCCTGCGCCTCGAGCTTGGCGCGCATGATCTCGTCCGACGGCAGCACGCCCGCTCCGATGATCGCCCAGTCATGATCGCGCCCGAGATTGAATAGATCGTCGAGATAGACGGCCTGATGCGCGCGATGAAAGTTGCCGACGCCGAAATGGACGATGCCGGCTCGAAGATCATGCCGATCATAATTCGGAACGCCGGCGTTGGCCTTGATCGCGTCGAGCGTGGCAAGCGAGAGTTTGGTCGTCATCCTATCGTTCCTTTCGAGAACCCATCCTTCGGACCGGCCTCAACTCATCCAGTTGCCGCCGTCGACGTTGTAGGTCTGCGCCACGACGTAGTCGCTTTCCGACGAGGCAAGAAAGATCGCCATGCCCGTCAAATCCTCGGCAGTGCCCATGCGGCCATAGGGAACGGCCTCGCCCACGAGCCGCTTCTTTTCGCCGAGCGGACGGTTTTCATACTTTGCGAAGAGCGCATCGACGCCTTCCCAGTGCTCACCCTCGACAACGCCGGGAGCAATCGCGTTCACATTGATGCGGTGTTTGATGAGGTCGAGCCCGGCCGACTGGGTGAGGCTGATGACCGCCGCCTTGGTGGCGCAATAGACCGCGACCAGGGCTTCGCCGCGCCGGCCCGCCTGGCTCGCCATGTTGATGATCTTGCCGCCCCGCCCCTGCGTGATCATCTGCTTCGCTGCCGCCTGCAACGTGAACAGTGTGCCGGCGACATTGATCGAAAACAGCCTCTCGTAGCTCTCGCGCGTGATCTCGACGATCGGCGCGAGATCGAAGAGCGCCGCGTTGTTGACGAGGATGTCGAGCCCGCCGGCGCGTTCGACCGTTGCGGCGATCGCCGCATCGATCGACTCCTGCCGGGTCACGTCCAGCTCGACCGCATAGGCCGCAGCTCCGATTTCCGCAGCCGTCTGTTTCGCGCGCTCGATATTGACGTCGGCGATCGCGACCGTGGCGCCTTCGCGCACATAAGCCTCGGCAAAGGCGCGGCCGATGCCCCGCGCCGATCCGGTGATCAGCGCGCTCTTTCCTTCAAGACGTTTCATCGAATTGCCATTCCCTTTTCATCAAACCTGTGCAGGCGCTGCGGGTCCGGCGTGAGGAAGACCCGATCGCCATGGGTAACGGCAAAGTCGCCGCTGACGCGCGCCGTCAGTGTGCCGATGCCGTCGGCATTCACGTGCAGGAACGTATCGGAGCCGAGATGCTCTGCCACGCCTACCGTGCCCTGCCATGTGCCATGGTCTTTCGAAAGCACTAGGTGCTCCGGACGAATGCCGATCGTGTGAGCTTGATGGTTTGCCGCTTGCGCGCCCGAAATGAAGTTCATCTTCGGCGAGCCGATGAAGCCTGCAACGAAGAGATTGTCGGGCCTGCGATAGAGCTCGAGCGGCGAGCCAACCTGCTCGATGCGGCCGCGGTTCAGGACGACGATCTTGTCGGCCATGGTCATGGCCTCCACCTGGTCATGGGTGACGTAGATCATCGTCGTCTTCAACTGCTGGTGAAGCTGGCTGATCTCGAGCCGCATGTTGACGCGCAGCGCCGCGTCGAGGTTCGAGAGCGGCTCGTCGAACAGGAAGGCTTCCGGCTGGCGGACGATCGCCCGGCCGATCGCCACGCGCTGGCGCTGGCCGCCGGAAAGCTGGCGGGGTTTGCGGTCGAGATAGTCGGTAAGGTTCAGCACGCGGGCCGCATCCTCCACCTTCTTGTCGATCGCCGCCTTGTCCTCGCCCGCCATCTTCAAGGGGAAGGCGATGTTCGAGCGCACGCTCATGTGCGGATAGAGCGCGTAGGACTGGAACACCATCGAAAGGCCGCGCCTTGCCGGCGGCAGCTCAGTGGCGTTCCTGCCATCGATGATGATCTCGCCGTCGCTGACGTCCTCCAGGCCGGCAATCAGCCTCAGAAGCGTGGACTTGCCGCAGCCGGACGGGCCGACGAAGACGACGAACTCGCCGTCGGTGATATCGAGGTCGATCGACGGGATCACGGCGTGGGCGCCGAAGACCTTCGATACGTTCTTGAGTGTGATGCTTCCCATGGTCGTATCCTTATTTGAGCCGCGCCGTCCTTATTTGACCGCACCGAAAGTGAGGCCGCGTACGAGCTGCTTCTGGGAGAACCAGCCGAGAATGAGGATGGGGGCGATCGCCATCGTCGAGGCCGCCGAAAGCTTGGCGTAGAAGAGACCCTCCGGGCTCGAATAGGAGGCGATGAACGCGGTGAGCGGCGCCGCCTTCGCAGCACTGAGGTTCAAGGTCCAGAACGCCTCGTTCCAGGCGAGGATGATGTTCAGGAGCAGCGTCGAGGCAATGCCGGGGATCGCCATCGGCGTCAGGACATAGATGATCTCCTTGGCAAGGGAAGCACCATCCATGCGTGCCGCCTCAAGGATCTCGCCGGGGATCTCCTTGAAATAGGTGTAGAGCATCCAGATGATGATCGGCAGGTTGATCAGCGTCAGCACGATCACGAGCCCCGTCCGCGTGTCGAGCAGGCCCCAATTGCGGAACATGAGATACATCGGCACCAGCACGCCGACCGGCGGCATCATCTTGGTGGAGAGCATCCACATCAAGACGTCCTTGGTGCGCTTGGTCGGCGCAAAGGCCATGGCCCAGGCCGAGGGAATCGCAATTAGCAGCCCAAGCAGCGTCGAGCCGAAGGAAACGACCACCGAGTTCATGAAGTGCTTCAAGTAGTCCGAGCGGCTCTGCACTTCGGAATAGTTCTCGGTCGTCCAGTCGAAGAACAGGAAGACCGGCGGCGAGGCGATCGCCTGGGCTTCCGTCTTGAAGCTCGTCAAGAAGGTCCAGAGGATCGGAAAGAAGATCAGGATGGCGATCGTCCAGGCGACGACCGTGGTGATGAGCTTGCGCCCAGTCGAGACGTTGCGTGCCATCGGTATCAGGCCTCCAGAGTCTTGCCGATCATGCGCATCAGGAAGAATGCGACGATATTGGCGAGGATGACCGCGATAATGCCGCCCGCCGACGCACCGCCCACGTCGAACTGCAGCAACGCCTGAGCGTAGACGAGGAAGGTCAGGTTCGTGCTCTGCGTGCCCGGGCCGCCATTCGTGGTGACGAGGATTTCCGCGAAGACCGAAAGCAGGAAGATCGTCTGGATCAGGATGACCACGGTGATCGCGCGCGAAAGGTGCGGCAGGACGAGATAGATGAAGCGGCTCCAGGCGCCGGCCCCGTCCATCTGCGCGGCCTCCTTCTGCTCCTCGTCGAGCGACTGCAACGCCGTCAGCAGGATGAGCGTCGCGAAGGGCAGCCATTGCCAGGCGACGATGAGGATGATCGAGAGGAGCGGCGCGTTGGCGAGAAAGTCGAAGGGCTGCAGCCCGAGGAGCTTGGCGAGCCAGGCGAAGAGCCCGTTCACGGGATTCATGAACATGTTCTTCCAGACGAGCGCAGCAACGGTTGGCATGATCAGGAAAGGCGCGATGACCAGGATACGCACGATCCCCTGCCCGAACATCTGCTGGTCGAGCAGAAGCGCCAGCCCGATACCGCCCGCTACAGTGATGAAGAGCACGCCGAGAACGATCGCGAGGGTGTTGAAGATCGCCTGGAAGAATGCCGGATCGGTGAGGAAATAGGTGTAGTTCGAAAGGCCCGCGAACTCCTCCATTCCCGGCATCAGCAAGTTATAGCGCAGGAGCGAGAAATAGATCGTCAGCGCCAGCGGCACGATCATCCAGGCCAGAAGCAGAAGCACCGAAGGTGCGATCATCAGCCGCGCGGCGGAGCGGGTATGCAAGGTCGCCATGGCGTCCCCCGTATGGTGTCAACGCTGTTTCCAAGGAGAGGCAAGCGCCTGGCGCCTGCCGGACGCGTGAAGCATCCAAAAAAGCAGAGCGGGACGGGGGCGGAAGGTGATGTCCCCCTTGCCTCGTCCCGCTCCGAGGTTGCCGGAGCACCGGCCGTTGCCGGCCGGCACTCCAGCCCTTGGGAGCCTCACTTGATGTAGCCGGCCTTGGTCATCTCGCGTGTCGTGAGCTGCTGCGCACTGGCAAGCGCCTGGTCGACACTCATCTGACCGGCAAGCGCGGCCGAGAACACCTGACCAACCGCCGTGCCGAGACCCTGGAACTCGGGGATCGCCACGAACTGCACGCCGACATAGGGCACCGGCTTCACCGCGGGGTTCTTCGGGTCAGCCGCATTGATCGAGTCGAGCGTCATCTTCGCAAACGGCGCCGCCTTCTGGTACTCCGGGTTCTCATAGAGCGAGGTGCGGGTGCCGGGAGGCACGTTCGCCCAGCCTTCCTTCTCGGCGACGAGCTTCAGATAGTCCTTGCCGGTCGCCCAGGCGATGAACTTCTGCGCTGCGTCGGCCTTCTGCGAGCCGGCAGGGATCGCGAGGTTCCAGGCCCAGAGCCAGTTGCCGCGCTTGCCTAGACCGGTGTCGGGAGCGAGCGCGAAGCCAACCTTGTCGGCAACCGTCGATTCCTTCGGATTGGTCACGAAGGAAGCGGCCACCGTCGCGTCGATCCACATGCCGCACTTGCCCGTCTGGAACAGCGACAGGTTTTCGTTGAAGCCATTGGAGGAGGCGCCGGGCGGACCGGCGTCGTTCATCAGCTTGACGTAGAAGTCGAGCGTGTTCTTCCACTCGGGTTGGTCGAACTGCGGTTTCCAGTTCTCGTCGAACCAGCGCGCGCCGAAAGCGTTGGCGGTCGCGGTCAGGAAGGCCATGTTCTCGCCCCAGCCGGCCTTGCCGCGCAGGCAGATGCCATAGATCTCATTGTCCTTGTCGGTGATCTTGCGGGCCGCGTCAGCGATGAAATCCCAGGTCGGCGCGTCCGGCATGGTCAACCCGGCCTTCTCGAACAGGTCCTTGCGGTACATGACCATCGAGCTCTCGCCGTAGAACGGCGCCGCATAAAGCTTGCCGTCGATGGTGAGGCCGCTGCGGATCGCCGGCAGAAGGTCGTCGACATCGTAATCCGGGCCGAGCTTGTCGAGCGGCAGGAGCCAGCCCTGCTTCGCCCAGATCGGCACTTCATAGGTGCCGATCGTCATGATGTCGTACTGGCCGCCCTTGGTTGCGATATCCGTCGTCACACGCTGACGCAGTACGTTTTCCTCGAGCGTCACCCACTCGAGCTGAATGTCCGGATTCTTCGACGTGAAATCGTCCGTCAGCTTCTGCATCCGGATCATGTCGCCATTGTTCACGGTCGCAATGGTCAGTGTTTCTGCTTGGGCCAGACCTGCCAGAGCAACTGCCGAGCACGTGCCCAGCAGGAAAGTTCTCAAATTCATCGACTTCCTCCCAGAAGAAATGAGCATTTGCTTCGCTCGTGAGCAATTACTCACCCATTGCCGAAAAATGTCAATCCGCAATCGTTGCTGCAACGCAGCGGATCCGCTAACGACCGGTTTTCACTCAGGATTTTTTGTTGCGAAAGACCCGTCCACAGGCGGGCGATCATGCGAACGCCGCGCTCTTCCGAGCCAGCATGCTCGCCGTTCAGACGCTCAGAAGGTACTCGGCCGTGGTTTCGTCGGTGATGAGACCGTTGATAATCCGGCCCTTCAAGGCGGCGCGCAGGGCCTCGTATTTGCGGCCGCCCTTGGCGATGCCGATGACCGACGCCCGATCGCGGGGCGGCAGCGGGACAGAGGCGACGCGCTCGTTGATGCTGCCGGAGAGCAGCGCACCGTCGTGATCGAACATCCAGCCGCAAATCTCGCCGGCCGCGCCCGCCGCCATCAGACGGGCCATTTCCTCCCGGGCGAGAAAGCCGTCCTCGCAGAGCGGCGCGTCCGGCCCGAGTTCGCCCACGCCGACGAAGGCGGCATTGGCCTGCGCCCCGAGTTCGAGCGCGATTTTCACGAGGCTTTGATTGTGGAGCACTTCCCGCTCCTCGGCAGAGGAGACGAGAACCGGCAAGGGCATCGGAAAATGGCGCGCGTTGATCGTGTCGGCCATGCTGAAGATGACGTTGTAATAGGCAGCCGAACCGTCGAGCCGGATATTGCCGGTGAGCGAGACGATGCGGTGCTGCGGGCAATCCATGACCGGCAGCTGGTCGATGGTCGCCTTCAGTGTCCGCCCCGTACCGATCGCCAGGACGACCGGATCGGGCGATTTCAGCCAGCGCTCGATTTCTGCCGCACCGGCCTCCGCTATGCCGACTGTCGCCGAGGCCGACCCCGGATCGCTCGGCACGACGTCGATGTAGGACAACTCGTACTTATCCTTTAGCCGCGCCGCCGTCTCCAGACACGCGGCAATCGGATGGTCGAGGCGCACCTTGATCAGCCGCTCGGCCATGGCCAGAGACACGAGGCGCTGCGCCGATTGCCGCGAAATCCCCATGATCGACGCAATCTCGTCCTGCGTCCGGCCGGCAACATAATAGAGCCAGCCAGCGCGGGCAGCATCGTCCAGCCTGTTGTTGCTTTCCGCCTTGCGTGCCATCGATCGCCTCCTTCCCTTTGATTTGCTGCCACTATTTGCCGTGCGATGTCAAACGAGAGGTGCGATCGAGCGGCGATGCATGCGGCAAGAACCGTTTTCCCGGCATTTGCGCTGGATGCGAAGGAAATTTTACCGTTTGATAAAAAAATAAAGCGTGTTACCGTTCCCTGATCCTGAGAAAACATTGGGAGCCAAAAAATGGGAACGACGCAATCTGGGATTCTCGGCGGGCGGTTGCCGCTTGCCGAGTATGAAGCCAATTTCTCCGACCTTCATCCGCCGCTCGACAAGCACGAGGCGCTGGTCGCTGCGGACCGCTGCTATTTCTGCTATGACGCGCCCTGCATGACGGCCTGTCCCACCTCCATCGACATCCCGCTGTTCATCCGCCAGATTGCAACCGGCAATCCCATCGGCTCGGCGAAGACAATCTTCGACCAGAACATCCTGGGCGGCATGTGCGCCCGCGTCTGTCCCACCGAGACGCTCTGCGAACAGGTTTGCGTGCGCAACACGGCGGAGGAGCGGCCGGTCGAGATCGGCCGGCTGCAGCGTTACGCGACCGATACAGCGATGCGGGAGAACAAGCAGTTCTACACGCGCGCCGCCCGATCCGGCCACAAGATTGCCGTCGTTGGCGCCGGCTCCGCGGGGCTTGCCTGCGCCCACCGCCTCGCCGTCAAAGGCCACGACGTGGTGATCTACGACGCGCGCGAAAAATCCGGCGGCCTTAACGAATACGGCATCGCCGCCTACAAGACCGTGGACGATTTCGCGCAGAAGGAAGTCGACTATGTGCTTTCGATCGGCGGTATCGAGGTGCGCCACGGCCAGGCACTCGGCCGCGACTTCTCCCTCGCCGATCTGACCGAGCAATATGATGCCGTCTTCCTCGGCCTCGGCCTTGCCGGTGTCAATGCACTCCGGATCGAAGGCGAGAATGCCGAAGGGGTCGAGGACGCGGTCGGTTTCATCGCGGCGCTTCGCCAGTCGAAAACCAAGGCTGACATTCCGGTCGGGCGTCGCGTCGTAGTGCTCGGCGGCGGCATGACCGCGATCGACGCCGCCGTCCAGGCGAAGCTGCTCGGCGCCGAGGAGGTGACGATCTGCTATCGCCGCGGCAAGGAGCACATGAACGCCTCCGAGTTCGAGCAGGACCTCGCGGCATCGAAGGGCGTCACCATCCGCCATTGGCTGCAGCCGAAGCGCATTGCCGTGAAGGACGGCAAGGTGGCGGGCATCGAGCTCGAATACACCACGCTCGCCGATGGCAAGCTGGCGGCGACCGGGGAAACCGGTATCATTGCCGCCGACCAGATCTTCAAGGCCATCGGCCAGACCTTCGAAGCCTCCGGGCTCGGCGCGCTTCAGATGGAGGGCGGTCGCATCGTCATCGATCAAGAGGGCCGCACCTCGCATGCCAAGGTCTGGGCCGGCGGCGACTGCGTGCTCGGCGGAGAGGATCTGACCGTTTCCGCCGTTGCCATGGGCCGCGATGCTGCCGAATCGATCAACCGGGCTTTCGCCGTGGCTCAGCCGCTGGCGAGCGCTGTCGCGTAAGAATCGGAACAGGATCGAGAGGACGAAACAATGGCTGATCTCCGCAACAATTTTGTCGGCATCAAATCCCCGAACCCGTTCTGGCTCGCCTCGGCGCCGCCGACGGACAAGGCCTACAACGTCGAGCGCGCCTTCAAGGCGGGCTGGGGCGGCGTCGTCTGGAAGACGCTTGGCGAGGAAGGACCGCCCGTCGTCAACGTCAACGGCCCGCGCTACGGCGCGATCTGGGGCGCCGACCGGCGGCTGCTGGGGCTGAACAATATCGAACTCATCACCGACCGCGATCTCTATGTGAACCTGCGCGAGATGAAGCAGGTGAAGATGAACTGGCCGGATCGCGCGCTGATCGCCTCGATCATGGTGCCCTGCGAGGAGAACGCGTGGAAGGCGATCCTGCCGCTGGTCGAGGAAACGGGGGCCGACGGCATCGAGCTCAACTTCGGCTGTCCGCACGGCATGTCCGAACGCGGCATGGGCTCCGCGGTCGGCCAGGTGCCGGAATATATCGAGATGGTCGTGCGCTGGTGCAAGCAGTACACGCGCATGCCGGTGATCACTAAGCTGACGCCGAACATCACCGATATCCGCAAGCCCGCACGCGCCGCCAAGGCCGGCGGCACCGATGCGGTGTCGCTGATCAATACGATCAACTCGATCACTGCGGTCAACCTCGACACCTTCTCGCCCGAGCCTTCGATCGACGGCCGGGGCAGCCATGGCGGCTATTGCGGCCCGGCGGTGAAACCGATCGCGCTCAATATGGTCGCCGAGATCGCCCGCGATCCGGAGACCTACGGCCTGCCGATCTCCGGCATCGGCGGCATCACCACCTGGCGGGACGCGGCCGAATTCCTGGCGCTCGGCGCCGGCAACGTGCAGGTCTGCACGGCGGCGATGACCTACGGCTTCAAGATCGTCCAGGAGATGATCACGGGTCTCTCCGACTGGATGGATGCCAAGGGCCACCGCACGCTCGACGACATCTGCGGCCGCGCCGTGCCCAACGTCACCGACTGGCAGTACCTTAACCTCAACTACGTCAGCAAGGCGAAGATCGACCAGGATGCCTGCATCAAATGCGGCCGCTGTCACATCGCCTGCGAGGACACCTCGCACCAGGCGATCACGCAGTTCGTCAATGGCGTGCGCCATTTCGAGGTGATCGAGGAGGAATGCGTCGGCTGCAATCTCTGCGTCAATGTCTGTCCGGTCGAGAACTGCATCACCATGGAGCCGCTGCCCGCCGGCGCACTCGACAAGCGCACCGGCAAGCCGGTCGATCCCAACTACGCCAACTGGACGACCCACCCGAACAACCCGATGGCCCGCCAGGCCGCCGAATAAGGAACGGTCGACGAGGCAGTGAGGCCGCCGAAGAACATCGGCGGCCTTCTGCATTGATACGGTCAGAACTCGATCACCAGCTTGCCGAAGGGACCGCGATCGAGATGCGCGAGAGCCTCCCGAAACTCGGTGAACCTGTAACGTTTGTCTATCACCGGCTTCAGCCCGATGCGATCGACCGCACCGACCAGATCTTCGAGCGCTCTCCGGTGACCAACGCTGATACCTTGTACCACCGGCGACTTCAAAAGCAGCGGCGCGACCGGACCGGAAACCTCGAAACCCTCAAGCACGCCGATCACCGAGATGCGCCCATCCGGCGCAACCGCCTTCAGCGACTGACCTAGTCCCGCGCCGCCGGCGATCTCGAGAATGTGGTCGGCACCGTGGTCGCCGGTCAGCGCATAGACGCGCTCCACCCAGTCCTCCGTCAACCGTTTGACGCCATGATCGGCTCCGAGCGCAAGAGCGCGTTCGAGCTTTTCCGGGCTGCCCGAGGTCACGATGACCTCGGCCCCGGTCGCCTTGGCGATCTGCAGGCCGAAGAGCGCGACACCGCCCGTTCCCTGCACCACCACGCGGTCACCGGGCCTCAACTGCCCCTTCTCTATCAGGGCGAACCAGGCCGTCAGCCCCGCGCATGGCAAAGTGCTCGCCTCCGCGGCATCGAGGCTTTTCGGCGCCGCGGCGAACCAGCCTTCCGGGAAGGCGACGTATTCCGACATGACGCCCGGATGCACGCCGCCGAGGGTCGCATAGGATGGCGTTCTGCCGTTGCCCGGACGCAGGCCGTCGAGCCAGCCGGGCGCAAAGGTCGAGATTACGCGCTCGCCCGGCCGGAAACGCGTCACGCTCTTGCCGACGGCCTCCACGACACCGCTCATGTCCGAGGCCGGCACGAAAGGGAAGGCCAGGTCGAGACCCATGCCGGTTTCGAGCACGAGCTTGTCGCGATAGTTGAGCGACACTGCCAGCGTGCGCACAAGGACCTCATGATCTCCGATTTGGGGCATCGGGCGCTCGGTGATTTTGAGATCATGCGGACCGACCGCCTCTGTGCTCCATTGCTGCATCCATTTCGACATGCTCGTTCCTTTCGTCAATCGTTATTGGACGAGCATACTGTTGAACATGGGTCGCCAGTTGCGATAAGATTTCGCCTTATTGTTTCCTAACGGGATGCAATCGATGGAGCGACTGAACGGCATTTCCGTGTTCGTGGAAGTGGCGGAGGTGGGAGGATTCTCAGCCGCCGCCGAGCGCCTGCATCTCTCGCGCTCCGCCGTAGGCAAGACGATCGCGCGGCTCGAGCAAAGGCTCGGCGTACGCCTCTTCCATCGCACCACACGGGCGCAGAGCCTCACCGAAGAAGGGCAGCTCTTCTACGAGAGCTGCCAGCGGGCACTCGGCGAGATCAAGACGGCAGAAGATCTCCTCGAATCCGGCAGGCGGGAAATTCGCGGCCGTCTGCGCATCTCGATGCCGGTTCTCTTCGGTCGCCAATGCGTAGCCCCGTTGCTTCGTGACCTCCTGCGCGCGCATCCTCGGCTGGAGCTCGATCTTTCCTTCAACGACCGCGTCATCGACCTGCTCGAAGAGGGCTTCGATCTCGCCATCCGCAACGGCTCGGTCGGCAATGACAGCAACCTGATGACCCGCACGGTCGCGGAACAGCGCATGACCGTCTGCGCCTCCCCCGTCTATCTTGAGGCGCATGGCACGCCCAACACCGTCTCGGATCTAGCTGCCCATCACGGCGTGGTCTATGCCCGCAGCAGTGAGCCGCGGCCCTGGTCCTTTCCCGCCGAAGACAGAGCGAGCGAGACCGTACTGCCGAGAACGCGACTCAGACTCGACGACCTCGCAGCAATCGCCGATGCCGCCGCCGAGGGCCTCGGTCTCGCCTGGTTGCCCTGCTGGCTGGTGCGCGAGCGGGTGCAGCGTGGCGAACTCGTGCGCGTGCTCACCGATCGGCCGGGCATTATCTTCAAGGCGCATGCTGTTTGGCCGCGAACACAGCACATGTTGCCGAAATTGCGTGTGGTGATCGATAAGCTCGCCGCGGGCTTGCCGCGCATCATGGAGTAGAAAAGCGTCTTAACTCGTTCACGCCACTGCATCCTCAAAATTGAGGGGAATTCCAGGAGCGATCACAAAAGCGAAACAGTTTGTGTCCGAAACGTAAGTTGTCGGCACTAGCGATCTGGTTAATAAGGAAGAAAATCAAACCGGCCGGGCCTCGGCCGGCAGACCCAGGCAGCCCGTTTGACAATTCTTTCCACCAGCAGACGCAAACAGATACACCTGATCTCCGGCAGCGTGCTCGGAGTGTTCGTGCTCTGCCATTTTCTCAATCATTCGCTCGGCCTCGTTTCCATCGGAGCCATGGAAGCGGGCCGGCATGTGTTCACGCTTGTGTGGCAAAGCTTGCCCGGAACCGTCGTGCTTTATGGCGCCTTGCTCACGCACTTCCTGATGGCGCTCGACAGCCTCTATCGCCGCCAGACGCTGAGGATGCCGGTCGGCGAAGCCTTGAAGATCATCTTCGGCCTGAGCCTGCCCTTTCTGCTGATACCCCATGTGGTCGCCACCCGAGTGGAGCCGCTCCTGGCCGGTATCGGCGGCGACTATCCGACCATTCTGCGGGCGCTCTGGTCGAGCTCCGCCAACACGACGCGCCAGACGATCGCCCTTCTCTTCGTCTGGAGTCATGCCTGCCTCGGCGCCTGGTTCTGGATGCGAGGGCGCGACTGGTTTCCGCGTTACGAGACACTGCTCTATACCGTCGCTCTGCTCGTGCCGATCTTCGCGCTGCTCGGTTTCGTAAATGGCGCACGCTCGCTCGGGCGCGAATATGCCGAACATGGAGGTTATGGCGACAGGGCCTATGCAAGCCTGCAACAGCGCGCCGACCCGGCCCTCCTCGAGAATATCCGCCTCGCCTTTTATGGCGGCTTTGCAGGACTGATCGGCGGAACCCTGGCGCTTCGCGCCTTGCCGTCGCGCGGTCGTATCCGCATCCGTTATCCCGATGGGCGCGTCGCCGCCGTCAGCCTTGGCTTCAGCGTGCTCGAGGCGAGCCGCGCCGCCGGCATATCGCATGTTTCCGTTTGCGGCGGCCGAGGCCGCTGTTCGACGTGCCGCGTGCGGATAATCCAGGGCCTCGAAGGCCAGCCAGTGCCCGAAGCAGCAGAACGCGCAACGCTCGCCCGCATCGGCGCTCCCGACAATGTGCGCCTCGCCTGCCAGTTCCGGCCCGCCCACGACGTCAGCGTGGTCCCCATCCTTGATACCGACAGTCTCGGTATCAAGACGCAGCTCGCCCGGCAGAACGGGGGCGGTCGGGAGCGGCGGGTCGCGGTGCTCTTCTGCGACCTGCGCGATTTCACTCGCATCGCCGAGCACAGGCTGCCCTATGACACGGTCTTCCTGCTCAACCGCTATTTCGAAATGGTCGGCGAAGCCGTCGAAAGCTCCGGCGGCGTGATAGACAAGTTCATCGGCGACGGGGCGCTTGCGATCTTCGGGCTGAAGACTCCTCTCCCGCAAGCCTGCCGCCAGGCGCTGAATGCCGCCTCCCGACTGTCCCAAGGCATCCGAGCGCTAAACCAGACTTTCGAAGGCGAACTCGATCAACCGCTGAGGCTCGCCATCGGCCTGCACGCCGGCCCGGCGATCATCGGCGAGATGGGCTATGGCCAGGCGACGTCGCTGACCGCCGTCGGCGATACGATCAATACCGCGAGCCGGCTCGAGGGTCTCGCCAAGGAACACGATGCCGAACTTGCTGTTTCCGTCGAACTGGTGCAGCACGCCGGCTTCGACCTTCAGGGCCACAGGCGGCTCGATATCGGCCTGCGTGGCCGCCAAGCGCGCCTTGAGACCTGTATCGTTGATGATGCTTCGGAGATTTCCGAGTTGCTGCCGGCGCGTGGTTAGTCGCTGAAAGGCCAATGAAGCCTAACTTCCCACTCGCGCTGTGCCGCCAGCTATTCGCGCACCTGCAGGCCGTCCACGAATAGCCGTTCCAGGAAGCGCGCGGCGTCTTCGAAACGTCCGTCACCGGCGTTTTCCTGGCCGAGCACGGCGCGCACCTGCACGTCAAAGTCGGCATAGTGCTGGGTTGTCGACCAGATCGCGAAGATCAGGTGGTAGGGATCGCACTTGGCGATCTTGCCGGCCTTGGCCCAGGCGCGAATGACTTCGGCCTTCTCGTCGACCAGTTGCTTCAGCGGCCCTTTGAGCTCGTCCTCGATGTGCGGAGCACCCTGCAGAATCTCATTGGCGAACAAACGGCTTTCGCGCGGGAACTCGCGCGCCATCTCGAGCTTGCGGCGAATATAGCTGCGGATTTCCGCGACCGGGTTACCCTCGGCATCGAGCTCGCGGAGCGGATCGAGCCAGGTATCGAGCACGCGGTCGATCAGCGCCCGGTGCATCGCCTCCTTGGTGCGGAAATAATAGAGCAGGTTCGGCTTCGACATGCCGGCCACTTCGGCGATCTGGTCTATGGTCGAGCCGCGAAAGCCGTTCGCTGAAAAGACTTCGAGCGCCGCTTCGAGTATCTGCTCCTCTTTTTCCTCCTGGATGCGTGTACGCCTTTGCGTTTTGGCCGCTCTTGGAAGTACCATCTCGCCCCCTACCGATGCCCGCCCCCGGATGCCCAAAATTCGGACGCGCCATTTTTTTGGGCACCAGCTCCGTTTTTTGTTTTTCCGGCTTGAGTGCCGCCACGGAAGTTGTAATGTTTACCAACCGGTCAAATTATCAGTCAGAATGCCGACAAAGGCAACGGCTGATCGAAGGGCAACAAACAAGGCCCCGATTTGGCCAACGGGAACATGAGGGCTATCCCCGGGGGGATCGGCCGCCAAAAAGAGGAGAGCGCCATGGGAGCACCTGGCGAGAATAGGCGCGTCAATGCCGACCGCCTGTGGGATTCCTTGATGGATATGGCGAAGATCGGCCCCGGCGTCGCCGGCGGCAACAACCGCCAGACGCTCACGGACGCGGACGGCGAAGGCCGCCGGCTTTTCCAGTCCTGGTGCGAAAAGGCGGGGCTCAGCATGGGTGTCGACAAGATGGGCACCATGTTCATGACCCGCCCTGGAACCGACCCCGATGCGCTGCCCGTCCATATCGGCTCCCACCTCGATACGCAGCCTACCGGCGGCAAGTTCGACGGTGTGCTCGGCGTCCTGAGCGGTCTTGAGGTTGTGCGCACGATGAACGACCTCGGCATCAAGACGAAACACCCGATCGTGGTGACCAACTGGACTAACGAGGAAGGCGCACGCTTTGCGCCGGCGATGCTTGCTTCCGGCGTTTTCGCCGGCGTCCACACGCTGGAATATGCCTATGCCCGCAAGGACCCGGAAGGAAAGGCATTTGGCGACGAACTGAAGCGCATCGGCTGGGTGGGCGACGAGGAAGTCGGCGCCCGCAAGATGCACGCCTATTTCGAGTACCACATCGAACAGGGGCCGATTCTCGAGGCCGAGAACAAACAGATCGGCGTCGTCACCCACTGTCAGGGCCTGTGGTGGCTGGAATTCACCCTGACGGGCAAGGAGGCGCATACGGGCTCAACGCCGATGAACATGCGCGTCAATGCCGGCCTTGCCATGGCTCGCATCCTCGAAATGGTGCAGACCGTCGCGATCGAAAACCAGCCGGGGGCCGTCGGCGGCGTCGGCCAGATGTTCTTCTCGCCGAATTCCCGTAACGTGCTGCCGGGCAAGGCCGTTTTCACGGTCGATATTCGTTCGCCCGACCGGGCAAAGCTCGACGGCATGCGCGCGCGCATCGAGGCTGAGGCGCCGAAGATCGCCGAGGCGCTCGGCGTCGGCTGTTCGATCGAGGCGGTCGGCCATTTCGATCCCGTGACCTTCGATCCGAAACTCGTATCCACCGTCCGCGCCGCCGCCGAGAAACTTGGCTACACCCACATGGACCTCATTTCGGGCGCCGGCCACGACGCCTGCTGGGCCGCAAAGGTGGCGCCGACCACGATGATCATGTGCCCCTGCGTCGATGGGCTCAGCCACAACGAGGCGGAAGACATCTCCAAGGAATGGGCCGCGGCTGGCGCCGACGTCCTCTTCCACGCCGTCCTCGAAACGGCAGAAGTCGTCGAGTGAGATTTTGCGGGCGGGACGGTGGTTCCGCCCTTTTTCTTGGCGACCCCGGCCGCCGAAAGCACCATCCAGAGGAACATAACCAATGAGCACTGTCATCAAGGGTGGAACCATCGTCACCGCCGACCTCACTTACAAGGCGGACATCAAGGTCGAGGGCGGCAAGATCGTCGAGATCGGACCTAATCTCTCCGGCACGGAGACGCTGGACGCCAGCGGCTGCTATGTCATGCCGGGCGGGATCGATCCGCATACCCATCTTGAGATGCCCTTTATGGGCACTTATTCCTCGGACGACTTCGAAAGCGGCACCCGCGCGGCCCTTGCCGGCGGCACGACCATGGTCGTGGATTTCGCCCTCCCCTCGCCCGGGCAGTCGCTGCTAGAAGCGCTTACCATGTGGGACAACAAGTCCACCCGCGCCAATTGCGACTATTCCTTCCACATGGCGATCACCTGGTGGAGCGAGCAGGTCTTCAACGAGATGGAGACCATCGTCAAGGACAAGGGCATCAACACCTTCAAGCACTTCATGGCCTATAAGGGCGCGCTGATGGTGGACGACGACGAGATGTTCTCCTCGTTCCAGCGCTGCGCGGCGCTCGGCGCTCTGCCGCTCGTCCACGCGGAAAACGGCGACGTCGTCGCCCAGCTCCAGGCGAAGCTGCTTGCGGACGGCAACAACGGCCCCGAGGCGCATGCCTATTCGCGCCCGGCGGAAGTCGAGGGCGAGGCCACCAACCGCGCGATCATGATCGCCGACATGGCCGGCTGTCCCGTCTATATCGTCCATACCTCCTGCGAGCAGGCGCACGAAGCGATCCGGCGTGCTCGCGCCAAGGGCATGCGCGTCTTTGGCGAGCCCTTGATCCAGCACTTGACGCTGGACGAAAGCGAGTATTTCAACAAGGACTGGGACCACGCCGCCCGCCGCGTGATGTCGCCGCCCTTCCGCAACAAGCTGCACCAGGACAGCCTCTGGGCGGGGCTCGCCTCCGGCTCGCTGCAGGTGGTCGCGACCGACCATTGCGCCTTCACGACGGCGCAGAAGCGCTTCGGTGTGGGCGATTTCACCAAGATCCCGAACGGCACCGGCGGGCTTGAAGACCGCATGCCGATGCTCTGGACCTACGGCGTCGCCACCGGCCGCATCACCATGAACGAATTCGTCGCGGTCACCTCGACGAACATCGCCAAGATCCTCAACATCTATCCGAAGAAAGGCGCGATCCTCGTCGGCGCCGATGCCGATCTCGTCGTCTGGGATCCGAAACGCTCGAAGACAATCTCGGCCAAGACCCAGCAATCGGCGATCGACTACAATGTCTTCGAGGGCAAGACCGTCACCGGGCTGCCGCGCTTCACGCTGACCCGCGGCGTCGTCGCGATCGAAGAAGCAACGGTGAAGACGCAGGAAGGCCATGGCGAATTCGTGCGGCGCGATCCCTTCCCGGCGGTCAGCACGGCGCTTTCGACCTGGAAGGAAGTGACTGCGCCTCGTGCAGTGCAACGTACCGGCATTCCCGCAAGCGGGGTTTGACGGACACGAGATGCCACGCCCGCCGTCCCAAATGCGCGAAACGCCGACTGCTGAAAACTCAGGCCGGCACCAGACCGTCAAGTTCCGGGAGCAGGACGACACTCTCCTGCTCGTTCGGATCTGTCCGGGCGATCACCGCCGTGCAGGGAGCGTCCGAGAGGTTTGCCGGCAGGTGCGGCACGCCGGCGGGGATGTAGAACATCTCGCCAGTCTTGACGATGACATGCTCCTCAAGCCGCTCGCCAAACCAGGTGTGCGCCTCGCCGGAAAGAACGTAGATGGCCGTCTCATGGCTTTCGTGAAGGTGCGCCTTGGCGCGCGCACCGGGCGGCATCGTCAGGAGATGCATGCATATCCCGGTGGAGCCGACGGTCTCCGCCGCTATGCCTTCGAAATAGTTGAGCCCCTGCTTGCCGGCATAGGCATCGCCGGGGCGAACCACACGACAGCCAGGATTGGATGATCGAACCATGAGCGTTCTCCAGAATTCGCTGAAAAACCTGCAACAGAAGTCGTCAGCGGCAAATCCCCGATTGCATGTTGCGGGTCCGGATAGCAGTCTGACACAGACAAGCCATGATGAGAATCCGCTGATGACATCCAATCCCGCCTCCGTGGTCTCGGCCCGGAATCTCGGCCTGACGTTTGAGACCAGCGACGGGCCGGTCAATGCACTTACCGGCGTGAACCTCGATGTGGCGAAGGGCGATTTCGTCTCCTTCATCGGCCCGTCCGGCTGCGGCAAGACCACGTTTCTTCGCGTCATCGCCGACCTGGAGCGACCGACCGCCGGCACGATCGCCATCAACGGCATGACGCCAGAGGAAGCCCGCCGGCGGCGCGCCTATGGCTATGTGTTCCAGGCGCCCGCCCTTTACCCCTGGCGCACGATCGAGAAGAATGTCGCGCTGCCGCTCGAAATCATGGGCTATCCGAGGGAGGAGCAGAAAGCGCGCATCGAGCGGACGCTGGAGCTCGTCAATCTCTCGGGTTTCGGCAAGAAATATCCCTGGCAGCTTTCGGGCGGCATGCAGCAGCGCGCGTCGATCGCCCGCGCACTTGCCTTCGACGCCGATCTCCTGCTGATGGACGAGCCCTTCGGCGCCCTCGACGAAATCGTCCGCGATCACCTGAACGAGCAGCTTCTGAAGCTCTGGGCGCGCACCGACAAGACCATCTGCTTCGTCACCCATTCCATACCGGAGGCGGTCTATCTCTCGACCAAAATCGTCGTCATGAGCCCCCGCCCAGGCCGCGTGACGGACATCATCGAATCGACGCTGCCGAAGGAACGGCCGCTCGGTATTCGCGAGACGCCGGAATTCCTGGAAATTGCACATCGTGTACGCGAAGGTTTGAGAGCGGGGCACAGCTATGATGAATAGTGCTTGCGCCGCCCAGGTTCGCTGCCGGGATGCGGCCTTGGCGGACGTGGAAGCATGCGCCGACATCTTCAACCGCTGGGTAGACGGTACGGAGTGGATGCCTCGGATTCATACGCCCGACGATGTGCGGCGTTATTATCGCGAAACGCTCTTTGTGAACGGAGTAGTGACCGTCGCCGATTGCCAGGGAGAAATTGGAGGCTTCCTCGCTCTCGTCGAAGACCGCTTCGTGTCCGCGCTGTATCTGGATCAACCCTACAGGAGCAGGGGAATCGGGGCCGCCCTTCTCGGGGAAGCAAAGAGGCGGGCGAAAACCGAACTCCGGCTGTGGACCTTTGAACACAATACGGGCGCTCAGCGCTTCTATGAACGCGAGGGTTTCGCGCCGGTGCGCAGAACGAGCGGCGACAACGAGGAAGGCTTGCCGGATATCCTTTATCTTTGGCGCGCCGAGCCGTTGAGCAGAGAGGAGGCCTGACATGCGCCAAGAGACCTTCCTCCGAGACAAACTCCTCCCTATCAGCACCGTCATCGTCCTGCTGATCGCCATCTGGTACGTCGCCGCCGTCTTCCTGAACGCCCCTTTCGAGCGCGACACCGCGGCACGCGCCGGCACCGAGATCGGTTTCTCCGATCTCCTCCGCAACACCATGGCGCAGGAGCGCCCCGTGCTGCCGGCACCCCACCAGGTTGTCGCCGAAATCTGGGACACGACCGTCAACAAGGCGGTCACCTCGAAGCGCAGTCTCGTCTATCACGCCTGGATCACGCTTTCGGCGACCCTGCTCGGCTTCGGCATCGGCGCAGCACTCGGCATCCTGCTCGCGATCGGCATCGTCCACAATCGCGCGATGGACCGCTCTCTGATGCCCTGGGTGATTGCGAGTCAGACGATCCCGATCCTGGCAATCGCGCCGATGATCATCGTCGTCCTAAACGCGATCGGCATTGCCGGGCTGCTGCCGAAGGCGTTGATTTCCACCTATCTGTCGTTTTTCCCCGTGGTCGTCGGCATGGTCAAGGGCCTGCGCAGTCCAGAGACGATCCAGCTCGACCTGATGCACACCTACAACGCCTCGCCGGCCCAGACCTTCTGGAAACTGCGCTGGCCCTCCTCCATGCCCTATCTCTTCACCTCGCTCAAAGTGGCCGTCGCCATCTCGCTCGTAGGCGCAATCGTCGGCGAGCTGCCGACCGGTGCGGTCGCCGGGCTCGGCGCCCGTCTGCTCGCGGGCTCTTATTATGGGCAGACGGTGCAGATCTGGGCCGCGCTGTTCATGGCGGCGGCGCTCGCCGCTGTCCTTGTCATGATCGTCGGCGCGGCGCACGGCGCCGTCTTGAAGCGCATGGGAGCCAAGCCATGAATCTCCCCGTTCTCGCCGGCGCCATCCTCTTCTGGCTCTGCGCCTGGGCCCTCAACGAATGGCTGGTCCGACAGCGCTTTCAAAGCGGTGCCGCCAACAATGCGGCGCGCTTCGCCGTGCCGCTCCTCTTCGGCGTGACGATCCTGGTCCTGTGGGAGGGCATCGTTCGTGGCTTCGGCATTCCGTCGGTCCTACTGCCTGCGCCGTCGATGATCTGGCAGCGGCTCGTCAATTCGCTGCCGACGCTTGCTGCCGATTTCCGGCAGACCTTCCTGAAATCCGTGCTGACCGGCTACGTGCTCGGCTGCGGCCTCGGTTTCCTTGTGGCGATCCTCATCGACCGTTCGCCCTTCCTGCAGAAGGGGCTGCTGCCGCTCGGCAATTTCGTCTCCGCCCTCCCCGTCATCGGTGTCGCACCGATCATGGTCATGTGGTTCGGCTTCGACTGGCAGTCGAAGGTCGCCGTCGTCGTTATCATGACCTTCTTCCCGATGCTGGTGAACACGGTTTCGGGCCTTGCCGCCGCAAGTCACATGGAGCGCGACCTGATGCGCACCTATGCCGCCACCTGGTGGCAGACGCTCGTCAAACTGCGCCTGCCGGCCGCCTGGCCTTTCATTTTCAACGCACTCAAGATTAACTCCACGCTGGCGCTGATCGGCGCCATCGTGGCCGAGTTTTTCGGAACGCCCATTGTCGGCATGGGCTTCCGGATCTCCACGGAAGTGGGGCGCATGAACGTCGACATGGTCTGGGCCGAAATCGCCGTGGCGGCGGTGGCTGGCTCCGTCTTCTACGGGGTGGTCGCGCTCATCGAGCGGGCCATCACGTTCTGGCATCCGTCCGTCCGCGGTGGCCGGGCCTGATAACAAAGTAATGATAAGAGGGAACTGACATGAAGAAGAAAATTGCATCTCTGCTGGCAGCGGGCGTCTTCTCGCTTGCCGCTTTCCATGCCAATGCCGCCGACAAGGTCACGCTGCAACTGAAATGGGTAACCCAGGCCCAGTTTGCCGGCTACTACGTCGCCAAGGACAAAGGCTTCTACGAGGAAGAGGGCCTCGACGTCGAAATCAAGCCGGGCGGTCCCGATATCGCTCCGCCGCAGGTGATTGCCGGCGGCGGCGCCGACGTCATCGTCGACTGGATGCCCTCCGCTCTCGCTACGCGCGAAAAGGGCGTGCCGCTCGTCAACATCGCCCAGCCCTTCAAGAGATCCGGCATGATGTTGACCTGTCTCAAGGAATCCGGCGTGAAGACCCCGGAAGACTTCAAAGGCAAGACGCTCGGCGTCTGGTTCTTCGGTAATGAGTATCCTTTCCTCTCCTGGATGGCACAACTGAAGATCCCGACCGACGGCGGCTCGAACGGCGTGACGGTGCTCAAGCAGGGCTTCAACGTCGACCCGCTGATCCAGAAGCAGGCGGCCTGCATTTCCACGATGACCTACAATGAATACTGGCAGGTCATCGATGCCGGCATCAAGCCGGAGGATCTTGTCACCTTCAAATATGAGGACCAGGGCGTCGCCACCCTCGAAGACGGCCTCTATGTTCTCGAGGACAAACTCAAGGACGCCTCCTTCAAGGAAAAGATGGTGAAGTTCGTTCGTGCCTCGATGAAGGGCTGGAAATATGCCGAGGAGAACCCCGACGAGGCGGCGGATATCGTGCTCGAGAACGACTCGACCGGCGCCCAAACGGAAAAGCACCAGAAGCGGATGATGGGCGAAATCGCCAAACTGACCGCCGGTTCCAACGGCGCGCTCGACGAGGCGGACTACAAGCGCACGGTCCAGTCGCTGCTTGCCGGCGGTTCCGACCCGGTCATCTCCAAGGAGCCGGAAGGCGCCTGGACGCATGAGATCACGGACGCCGCACTGAAATAGCCTATGCGGAGGAAGCTCGGAGCGCGCGGCCCTCGCCGCGCGCTCCTTTCTTTGGAGGCGGGCCGCCCGCTCCACGGTCAAAAGGTCGCAGCCAACGCGGCAAACACGCACCACACCGACTGCAATGACACAAGGCGAATGATTTCGGCGATTTAGAGCCGTCGGCGGCGGCATTATCCGTTATTTTTCGTCGACCCGCTTGAGTTGTTAAGACTGCCTTCAGGTTGCATCGCTATTGCGCTATGAAAGGCAGCAGAATAGAAATAATGAGGCACCATCGCTTCGCCGCCCTTGTAAGCATTTGCTCCGGCGATTACATAGGCCGGAACGTTTGACTGGAGGGCAAGCGTATGGAGGAATCCATATTTCGTCAGCATTGCCTTTTTGGGAATTTTCTTCCCGCCCGGCATCTTCGGTCTGAAACCGCTGTATCGGGCAGAGATTTGAGGTTGTAGACCGTGAACGTCTCCCGCGGTCAGTCGCCGGAGACGTTGTACGGAAAACGAGTGAGATAGCGTGATTGCGGCCGGCCCCTGCCTCCATAGGCGGCGAGCGGTCATGATTTGCTTCAGTTTCGGGAAAACAAGCCTATGGCTCAGAAGCTCCTGCCTGTCCTCGGCGCTTGCGCAGCGATGATCCTGTCTGCCCTTTCCGGCGCCTCCGCGGACGAAGCCGTCGAACCCCAACAGCAAAAACAGACACTACCCTCCATTGTGGTGACAGAGGCGGCGGAGCGGACGATTACCGATCGCGTCGTTGCCACCGGTTCGATCGAGGCCGTCGAGGAGACCTATGTATCGCCGCTGGTGGACGGTCTTTCCATCCGGTCGCTCAATGTCGACATCGGCGATCGCGTCGAAGAGGGAAGTACGCTCGTCGTTCTAAACGATGACGCGCTGCTCTTGCAGAAAAGCCAACTCGAAGCCAATCTCGCCAAGACGGAAGCGGCCCTTGCGCAATTCCGAGCCCAACTCGGCGAAGCCGAGGCAAATTCCGAGGAGGCACAGCGTGTCGCCGATCGTGCCGTGCGGCTATCGGAAAACGGCACCGTCTCCACTGCCGAAGCCGACCGCCTCAAGGCGCTCGCCGCCGCCGCGCGCGCGCGCCTGCGTTCGGCCGAGCAATCGGTGAGCGTCGCGACCGCGGATATCAAGGTGGTGCAGGCCCAGATCGACGATGTTGACCTGCGTCTTGCACGCACCGCCGTCAAGGCGCCGGTGAGCGGCGTGGTCTCGGCCAAGAACGCCAAGATCGGCGCGATCGCGAGCGGCAACGGCGAACCGCTCTTCGCTATCATCCGCGACGGCGCGGTGGAAATGAAAGCCGATGTCACCGAGGCCGATATCGTCAAGCTTACGGTCGGACAGCCCGCGACAGTCAAGCTCGCCGGCAGCGATACGATCATCGAAGGCAAGATCCGGCTGATCGCGCCGACGGTCGACCCGCAGACCCGCCTCGGCAAAGTCCACATCAGCCTCGCCGACACGGTGACGGCGCGCGCCGGCATGTATGCGAGCACGGTAATAACGGTAGAAGAGAAGCAGACGGTGGTCCTGCCGCAAACGGCTGTTACCTCGGAAGATGGCAAGTCCATCGTGCGTAAGGTGGAGGACGGCGTCGTGCGCCTGATTCCCGTTGAAACCGGCATCCAGGACGGGCAATTCGTGGAAATCCTCTCCGGCATCAAGCCCGGTGAGCAGGCGGTGGCGAAGGCCGGCGCCTATGTCCGCGATGGCGACCGCATCAGCCCGGTCAAGTCCGCCGAGCCGGCAACCAACTGACGGGAACCGTGACCATGAATTTCTCCGCCTGGTCTATCCGCAATCCGGTCGCGCCGATCCTGGCGTTCTTCGTGCTCGTCGTGCTGGGATGGCAGTCGTTCAACTCGCTGCCGATCACCCGCTTCCCGAACATCGACGTGCCGATCGTGCAGATCAGCGTCACGCAAAGCGGTGCGGCCCCCGCCGAACTCGAGACCCAGGTCACCAAGGAGATCGAGGACGCGGTCGCCGGCGTCTCCGGCGTCGATCATATCGAATCGACGATCACCGACGGCAGTTCAACGACCGCCGTCATTTTCCGCATGGAAGTGCCGACGACGCAGGCCGTGCAGGATGTCAAGGACGCGATCGACCGCATCCGCAGCGACCTGCCGACCTCGATCGAAGAGCCGATCGTTTCCAAGGTCGACGTCGAGGGCCAAGCGATCCAGACATTTTCCGTCTCCTCCCCCGGCATGACGCTGGAGGAGCTCTCCTGGTTCGTCGACGACACGATCAAGCGCGCGATCCAGGGCCAGACCGGCATCGGCCGCGTCGACCGGTATGGCGGCTCCGACCGGGAAGTTCGCATCGAGCTCGACGAAGACCGCCTGAACTCCTACGGCATTACCGCCGCCGACGTGAACGGCCAGCTTCGCCGGATGAACATGGACCTCGGCTCCGGCCGCGGACAGGTCGGCGGCAGCGAGCAGGCGATCCGGACGCTCGGCGACACCCGCGACGTCTCCACCCTTGCCGAGACGATGATCTCGCTTCCGAACGGTCGTTTCGTCCGCCTGTCGGAACTCGGCAAGGTGATCGACACCTACGAGGAGCCGAAATCGTTCTCGCGTTTCAACGGCGAGCCGGGCGTGACCTTCGCCGTCTTTCGCGCCAAGGGCGCAAGCGAAGTCACCGTCGCCGAAACCGTTGCCAAGACGCTTGACGAAATTCGGGCAAAGCATCCGGACGTTACCATCGAGATGGTCGACGATTCCGTCTATTTCACCTATGGAAACTACGAGGCGGCGATTCACACGCTGATCGAGGGCGCGCTTCTTGCCGTCGTGGTCGTGATGCTGTTCCTGCGCAACTGGCGCGCCACCCTGATCTCGGCCGTCGCCCTGCCGCTCTCGGCCATTCCGACATTCTGGGTCATGGAGCTCCTCGGCTTCTCGCTGAACCTCGTCAGCTTCCTGGCGATGACGCTCGCGACCGGCATCCTTGTCGACGACGCGATCGTCGAGATCGAGAACATCGAGCGGCACATCCGCATGGGCAAGTCGCCCTACAAGGCGGCGATCGAAGCGGCGGACGAGATCGGCCTCGCCGTCATCGCCACCACCTTCACCATCATCGCCGTCTTCGTGCCGGTCTCCTTCATGCCCGGCATCCCGGGGCAGTATTTCATTCAGTTCGGCCTGACCGTCGCCGTCTCCGTCTTCTTCTCGCTGCTGGTCGCCCGCCTTATCACGCCGGTGATGGCGGCCTATCTGATGAAGCCGACGGATGTCGGCGGCGGTCATGACGATGAAGGATTCATGATGCGCCAGTACACGCGCGTCGTGCGCTTCACGACGAAACGCTGGTACACGCGCTATTCGACGCTGCTCGCCGCAATCGTGCTCTCGGTCGGCTCTGTGATCGCGCTTATCCTTTTCGTGCCGGGCAGCTTCCTGCCGCCTGAGGATAATTCGCGCGTCAGCCTGTCGATCGAGCTGCCGCCGGATGCGATGCTCGCGGACACGGATCGTACCACCACGGAGATCTACAACCGCATCAAGGACATCGACGGCGTCGAAAACGTCTTCGTGCTCGGCGGCGCCTCGCCGAAGGGCGACCTGGAACTGCGCCGCGCCGCCGTCACCGTGCTTCTCAAGAAGCTTGACCATTCGCTCGTCAACAAAGTGGTCAACGATGTGATCGGCCGCACACCGCTGATCGGTGAATACCTGCCGAAGCTGCCGCCGGCCGGCCGTATCAAACCGCAGTCGCAAATCGAAAAGGAAATCCTCGCGGAGCTTCGGTCGATCCCGGACGTTCGCGTCACCAAGCTCAACGACCGCGGCGAGCGCGACCTGTCGTTCAACCTGCTTTCCAACAACGAGGCGGATCTCGACCACGCCGTCGCCACCCTCGAAACGAAACTGCGCCGAGACCCGTTACTTGCCAATGTGAGCCCCGACGGCGCGTTGCCGAGACCGGAATTGCAGATACGACCGCGTGACGACCAGATGTCCCGTCTCGGCATCACGACGGCGCAGATCTCCGAAGTCATCCGCGTCGCCACCATCGGCGATATCGACGCGCAGCTGACGAAGATCGCGCTCGACGGGCGCTTGATCCCGATCCGGGTCCAACTCAACCGCGATTTCCGGACGGATTTGGCGGCGATCCGCAACCTCAAGGTCCAGACGGCATCCGGCGCTACGGTTCCGCTCTCGAGCGTCGCCGACATCAACTATGCGGAGGGACCCAGTTCCATCAAGCGTTACGACCGCTATCGCGTTGTCAAGCTCGGCGCCGACCTGCCTGTGGGCGTAGCACTCGACACCGCATCGGCCCGCTTCAAAGAGATCGCCGCCGCGGCCGAGCTGCCTGGAACCGTCGAGTTCCTCGAAAGCGGCGACGCCGAGGTTCAGGCGGAGATGCAGCAGAGCTTCGGCAACGCCATGCTCTTGGGCCTGATGATGGTGCTGGTGGTGCTCATTCTCCTGTTCAAGGACGTGATCCAGCCCTTCACCATCCTGTTCTCGCTGCCGCTCGCCATCGGCGGCGTGGCGGCAGCGCTTATCCTGACGCAGAATGCGCTCTCGATGCCCGTTCTGATCGGCATTCTGATGCTGATGGGCATCGTCACCAAGAACGCCATCCTGCTGGTCGACTTCGGCATCGAGATGATGCATCACGGCATGGACCGGACGCTGGCGATGATCGAGGCTGGCCGCAAGCGCGCCCGCCCGATCGTCATGACCTCCATCGCCATGTCGGCGGGCATGCTGCCTTCGGCACTCGGCGTCGGCGAAGGCGGCTCCTTCCGCGCGCCGATGGCGATTGCCGTCATCGGCGGCATCATTGTCTCCACGGTCCTGAGCCTTGTCGTCGTCCCCTCTTTCTTCCTGATCATGGACGACCTCTCACGGCTTCTCGCCTGGATCTTCGGCCGCTTCATCGGCAAGAAGGAAGAAGAAGACCTCCCGCTCGACCCCGAGGCTCTCAGCAAGCTCGCCGCCGAGCAGGGCGACACGATCGAGAGCCTGGAGGAGCGCGTAAGGGCGCTGGAGAGCGAGCGACACGGCAAGTCCGACCGCAAGGTCATCAGCCATCCGGCCTTGGCTGCGGAATAGGACCTCAGGAACGGGAATGCGCTGAGGCGGCATCTGCCCCAATGTGATACTTGGGCACACGTCGCTATATCTCGGCGCATTCGTACCTTGCGCTTTGATGGAGCGCCCCTTCGCGGAAACGCTCGCCCAAAACGCGTCAAAGCCCTCCGTGCACCGTCAGGAATTCGACGATCCGGTCGACGCCTTCGCCGCGCTTCATGTCCGAAAACACGAAGGGCTTCTCCGCACGCATCCGCGCCGCATCCCGTTCCATGACCTCGAGATCGGCGCCGACATGAGGGGCGAGATCCTTCTTGTTGATCACCAAGAGATCGGACTTGGTGATCCCCGGACCACCCTTGCGCGGGATCTCCTCGCCCTGACAGACCGAGATCACATAGATGGTCAGATCGGCGAGGTCCGGCGAAAAGGTCGCCGCCAGATTGTCGCCGCCCGATTCGATGAAGACCACGTCGAGATCGGGAATGCGGCGGTTGAGTTCGGCGATCGCCTGGAGATTGATCGAGGCGTCCTCGCGGATCGCCGTGTGAGGGCAGCCGCCGGTCTCGACGCCGACGATCCGCTCAGAGGGCAGCGCCTGCATGCGCACCAGCGCCTCCGCATCCTCCTTGGTGTAGATGTCGTTGGTGACGACGGCGACGGAGTATTTCTCCCGCATCGCCTTGCAGAGCTTGTCGGTCAGCGCCGTCTTGCCGGATCCGACCGGGCCGCCGATGCCGACGCGAAGCGGACCGTTTTTCGATGGCATGTTCATATGTCCTTTCCGATGCGGGCGGGAAACCGCGCACACCTTTCCTCATTCCGCTCTGACTTCCATGCATGTCGTTGCCCCAAAACCGCTGCACATTCTTGGGCGACCTGCATCAGGAGCGGAACAGGCGCGAATGCAGGGTTTCGTGTCTCAAGGCGGCAATATCGGCCATGATCACAGCCGAGCCAAGATCGTCGAGCGAGCCTCGCACGGCGCGGGCTGCCACGTCGGCTATCACCTCCTCCAGCACGGCAAGCACACCGACGCCAGCGCGCTGACCCAAGATGCCACAGCGAATGGCGACCGATACCGCATTCGATGCACTCGCGTTGAGAAAGGCGGCGAGCGCCGGCTCGAGACCCGTTCGGTGCGCGCCGGCAACGGCGCCGACCGCCACCGGATAGGCGACTGTCGATCCGAGTGTTTCGAGCACCGGATGCGGCCAATGGCGGGCTGCCGCGAGAAAGGCCTCACCGAGGAGCATGGTTTCCATATGCCGTTCGCGCGAGCCGGCCAGCGCCTCCGCCAGTTCGCAGACCGCCCTCAATCGCGAAGCGTCGTCATGGCAACGATAGCCTTCGGCCACAAACAGCGCATCGTTCCACGCCGCGCCGTGGTTCATCAGCGTCTCGAGCCACCGCCGCAAGTCCTCGGCATTCGTCACGAGACCGTCGTGTACCGCCTGCTCCAGGCCGCCAGAATAAGAGAAGGAGCCGATCGGAAAGGCTGGTGAGAGCCAGGTGACGAGGCGGAGCAACGCCTGCGTTTCGGCACGCTCAGCCATGATGGTGGTGATCGTCGTGTCCATGGTGGTGATGTCCGCCGCCGTGATAGGCGCCGCGAAGGGGGTGGAACGGCTCGGTCACCTCGTCGACCTTTGCGCCAAGGCCTTCCAGCATCGCCCTGATCACGGGATCGCGGGCGATCAGGATCCGCCCTTCTTCCATCGCCGCCGGCAGATGCCGGTTGCCGAGGTGCCAGGCAAGCTCGATGAGGTGTAGCGCGTTTCGCGGATGGACCTCGTAAAGCGCTTCCTCCGCCGCCTTGACCTCGATGTAGCCGCCGCCTTCGAGCACCAGGAGGTCGCCATCGCCGAGCATCACCGGCTCCTTGAGATCGAGCATCACCACATCGTCGTTTTCGAGGTGCAGGAGCTTGCGACGCAGGTGCCGCTGGTCATGGGTGAGCGTCACGCGGTGGAGCGGCGTGGCCCCGGCGAAGCCGGGCGAAAGAATCTCGGTTGAGCGATAGGGCACGTCAGAGAACCTCGACCTTCTCCGGATGCACGACCTCGATGCGAGCCTCTGCGAGCAGGTCAGCCATCGCCGCCTTGAAGCTCTGCAGATGCGGCTCGGCGAAATGCGCATCCACCGCTGCTCTATCCTTCCATGTCTCGACGAAGATGAGCGTGTCGGGATCGGTGGGCTTGCGGTAAAGCTCGTAGCCGATGCAGCCCGCCTCCTTGCGCGTCGCCTCGATCAGCGGTCCGGCAAGCGCCACGACCTCATCGCCCCTGCCCGCATGCGCCTTCAGATGTGCGATAACGTAAACCATTGAATTCCATGTCTCCGATCGGCGCACTTTACCAAGAAAAGGCCCCGGCGCCAGCAAGAAGGCAGGAATCCTGTTGATTTTCAGGAGCCTGCTTGCGGCAACCGGGGCCTTCCCATTGTCGATAAAATAGGATCAGGCAGCGAGCTTTTGCGACTTCAAGGCCGCGAGAATGTTCTGCGGTGAGGAAATGCCATAGGGATCGCTGTCGCAATTGTCGGAATAGCCTTCCTCTTCGAACCACTGTTCGACGACGCCGTTGTTGATGACGGCGGCATAGCGCCAGGAGCGCATGCCGAAGCCGAGATTGTCCTTGGCGACCAGCATGCCCATCTTGCGGGTGAACTCTCCCGAGCCGTCCGGAATGAGCTTGACATTTTCGAGCCCCTGCGACTTGCCCCAGGCGTTCATGACGAAGGCGTCGTTGACAGAGATGCAGTAGATCGCGTCGATGCCGAGAGCGCGGAACTCAGGCGTGAGCTTCTCGAAGTCGGGAAGCTGGTAGGTCGAGCAAGTCGGCGTAAAAGCGCCCGGCAGCGAGAACAGCACGACGCGCTTGCCGACGAAATAATCGTCCGACGTGACGTCCTGCCAGCGGTACGGATTGGAACCACCGACGGCTTCGTCGCGGACGCGGGTGCGGAAGGTTACAGCGGGAACTTTTCTGCCGAGCATCATCATCTCCTTCGAACCGGCTGCCGGCGGCATCAAGTCTTGGGAGGAAGAAACGCGGCCGGCGGAAAACGAGTGCCCTTCCTACCGGAGATTCCGCTGCAGTGCAGCATCAAAGCGGCGCTTCAGGCGGCGACGCATAGCAGGCATGCGAGTGACGCATGGCTGGTGGCGTTGGGCCGAAACGCGCCTGTTCAGTTCAGTTGTAAATACCGAGGGAAAGATCCAGCGTGACCGGAAGCGGGTTCCACAGACCGGTCCGCAACCCCGCCTTTCTGAGCGCGCTCGCGGTCCACGTATTGCAGCCGAACAAGGCGTTGAAATAGCCCTTTGCCTCAAAGAAGCGGTCGGTGGGGCCATAGGAGAGCCCGCAACAGGTGCGATCTCGCCCTCCTGCCGCTGGAAGCTCTCGAACACGAATTCCATCAACCGCTGGAACTCCTCGACATCCACGTCGAACCCCGTGACCGACTCCTGCGGCTCGACAATTCGTCCCGCAACATCGACATGCAGCACGGATCGGTCGAAGCTGAGCGCCCGAAGGACGGGCAGCGGCTTCAACTCGCTCCAGGTCGGAGTCTCGAGATAAATGAGCGCCCTCCCCAGCCGAAGATCAGCCACCGGGCGTCCGGATGCAGAACAGGCACGCCCGCATCTTCGACGAATGCGAATTTCTCCCGCACGTCGTCATCGAGTAGTATCGCTTTGTCGGTGTGGATCGGACCGGACAGCAGGAGTATCCGGCGTAGCCCCTCCACGTCTGCCGAAGCATAGGCGGGCATCAGCGGCCGCGGGACCAAGGCTCCGCCAGTGATGGCGAGCACGAAGGCGAAGATGGCCCCGCAAAACCATTTGGCCACACGCTTCATTTACGGTTCAGGGCAAACGCAGCGCTCAGAACAGGAAGTAGCGCTGCGCCATCGGCAGCACCGTCGCCGGCTCGCAGGTGAGCAACTCCCCATCAGCACGGACCTCATAAGTTTCCGGGTCCACCTCGATATGCGGCGTCAGGCTGTTGTGGATCATCGACGCCTTGCCGATGCCGCCGCGAGTGTTCTGCACCGCGACGAGCTCCTTGGCGACGCCGAGCCTTCCCGCAAGCCCGGCGTCGAGCGAGGCCTGCGAGACGAAGGTGACGGAGGAATTCGTCCGCGCCCTTCCATAGGCCGCGAACATCGGCCGGTAGTGGACCGGCTGCGGCGTCGGGATCGAGGCATTCGGATCGCCCATCGGAGCCGCGGCGATCGAGCCGCCCAAAAGCACCATGTCCGGCTTCACGCCGAAAAAGGCCGGGTTCCAGATGACGAGATCGGCGCGCTTGCCGACTTCGAGAGAGCCGATTTCGTGGCTGAGACCATGGGCGATCGCCGGGTTGATCGTGTATTTGGCGATGTAGCGCTTGACTCGGAAATTGTCGTTGTCGCCCGTCTCCTCCTTGAGCCGGCCGCGCTGGCGCTTCATCTTGTCGGCCGTCTGCCAGGTGCGGATCGCAACCTCGCCGACGCGGCCCATAGCCTGGCTGTCCGACGAGATGATCGAGAAGGCGCCGATGTCATGGAGAATGTCTTCCGCCGCGATCGTCTCCTTGCGGATACGGCTCTCGGCAAAGGCGATGTCTTCGGGAATCGAGGGCGACAGATGGTGGCAGACCATCAGCATGTCGAGATGCTCGGCCACTGTGTTCAGCGTATAGGGCCGGGTCGGATTGGTCGAAGACGGGATGACGTTCGGCTGGCCGCAGATCTTGATGATGTCCGGCGCGTGACCGCCGCCCGCCCCTTCCGTGTGGAAGGCATGGATCGTCCGCCCCTTGATCGCCGCGATCGTATCCTCGACGAAGCCGCTCTCGTTCAGCGTGTCCGTATGGATCATCACCTGCACGTCGTATTCGTCGGCAACGGAGAGGCAGCAGTCGATCGCGCCCGGCGTGGTTCCCCAGTCCTCGTGCAGCTTCAGCGAAGTGGCACCGCCGAGCACCATTTCGACGAGCGCGCCCGGCAGCGAGGCATTGCCCTTGCCGGCAAAGGCGAGATTCATCGGGAAGGCATCGGCCGCTTCGATCATCCGGGCAATATGCCACGGCCCCGGCGTGCAGGTGGTGGCGAGAGTGCCGTGGGCCGGCCCCGTGCCGCCGCCGAGCATGCAGGTGAGACCGCTCATCAGCGCCTCTTCGATCTGCTGCGGGCAGATGAAGTGGATGTGGCTGTCCATGCCGCCGGCGGTGACGATCTTGCCCTCGCCGGCTATCGCCTCGGTGCCCGGGCCGACGATGATGTTCACACCTGGCTGCGTGTCGGGATTTCCCGCCTTGCCGATCGCCGCGATTCGCCCGTCCTTGACCCCGATATCCGCCTTCACGATGCCCCAGTGGTCGACGATCAGCGCATTGGTTATCACCGTGTCGACGGCACCGCCTTCGCGCGTCACCTGGCTCTGGCCCATACCGTCGCGGATCACCTTGCCGCCGCCGAATTTCACCTCTTCGCCGTAGGTCGTGAAATCCTTCTCGACCTCGATGAAGAGCTCGGTGTCAGCGAGCCGCACCTTGTCGCCCACGGTCGGACCGAACATGTTGGCATAGGCCGCGCGCGACATTTTGTAGGACATGGACTCAGGCTCCTTGGGGCAAGTCTGACGAAGAAGAATGAGGAAGGCGGCGGAGCCGCCCTTGCGCCACCAGCGCATCGACATAGCGGCGTTCGGCGGCAAAGGGATGCCACTCCCAGCCGCTATGGCCGAAACCGGCGAGGACGATGTCGTCGCCGGCGGATGCGAAGCTGGAAAGAACGTCGGCGATCACCACCACGCCGCTCGAGGGTGCCACGTAGGGCGGTGGTTCGAAGCGCGCGAGATTGCGGTCGAGACGCTCGTGCGTCTCGGTCGCAATGACCCGATGCTTTCGCCCCGTGGCGCGGGCGAAGCTCTCGAAACCGATTGTGTAGTCGTCGCAGAAATCGTCGAGGTCCGGGTGACTCTCCGCGAGCGCCCTCCGCATCGCAGCGAATTTGACGCCGGAGCGCACGCTCCATATCTCGCGGGCCTGCCGGACCGCCGCGCTCGTCTTCCATCGCCCGCCGCCAAGCATCGAAAGCGCGGGGCGGCCCGTATTGCAGACGGCGACGATATCGGTCTTGACGCCGCCTCGGCCGACCGAGCGGCAGTCGTTGAACCGGATCACAAGGTGCGCGGCATCGATCGCGAGGCCAGCGCCGTCTGGCACCGAGCCATTGCCCACGATCATGATGACACGGCGACTTTGCAACGTCAGTTCTCCGCCGATTCCACAAGCTCTTTGAGCTCGGCGGTACGCTTGCGCGTCAGCTCCGCGAGGCAGCCGGAGACCAGCATGGGTTCCATCGAGCCGCCTCGCGCCTCGAATCCTGCCAGTTCACACTGCCCGTCGCGGTAGCCGACCCAGGCGCGCTGGGCCTTTTTCAACGCCTCCACGGCGCCGACGTAAGCACGATCAATGTCACCGAGCTCCTTGTCGGTTGCCTGCATCGCGGTCATTGCCTGCTTGTAGACCTTGTTCAGCTCCCCGTCCGCCGTCTGGTATTCCCGATCGGCACAGATGTTCATATCCATCTGCGTGACGGCTTTCCCGCAGTCCACTTTCGGCTCTTCCTGAGCGAACGCAGACGTCACAGAGACGAACAGCAAGCCAATGATGCGAGCGACTGCCCTCATAGCTTGCCCATCACCTGCTGGCGAAAGCCGAAAACCTCGCGCTTGCCCGAAAGCGGGATGAGCGTCACCTGCCGCGTTTGCCCGGGCTCGAAGCGCACGGCAGTGCCGGCCGGAATATCGAGCCGCTTGCCGCGCGCAGCATCGCGATCGAAGAGAAGCCCTGGATTTGTCTCGGCGAAGTGATAATGGCTGCCGACCTGCACCGGCCGGTCGCCGGAGTTGGAGACTTCGATCGTAACGGTCTCAAGACCGGCGTTGAGCTCGATATCGCCCGCGGCTGCGATGATCTCTCCTGGAATCATGATCGTTTCCCCTTACGCGGCTCGCTCTCGTGCGCAGCCTTCCGGCTTCAAGACGCGCTCCGTCGATGCCGGATATTTCTTCAGCATTGCCGCCGGACGCACCGGGCGACGAACGAGCTCGCCGCCACAATTCGGGCAGGTACCGCCAAGCCTTGCCTCGACGCAATCGGCGCAAAAGGTGCATTCGAATGTGCAGATCATCGCCTCGCGGCTTTCGGGCGGCAGGTCTCGATCGCAGCATTCGCAGTTCGGGCGCAGGCTCAGCATTTTTCGTCTCCTAGCGTATGGGCTCGTGAACGGTGACGAGCTTCGTCCCGTCCGGGAAAGTCGCCTCGATCTGGATGTCGTGGATCATCTCCGGGATGCCCTCCATCACTTGATCGCGCGTCAGCACATGGGCGCCGGCCTCCATCAATTCGGCGACGGAACGGCCGTCACGCGCGCCCTCGACGACGAAGTCGGTGATGAGGGCAATCGCCTCGGGATGATTTAGCTTCACACCTCGCTCCAGCCGCCGGCGCGCCACCATCGCCGCCATGGAAATCAACAGCTTGTCTTTTTCGCGCGGAGTGAGATTCATGCGTCGCCATCCAGATTAGTACGGGTCAGAGAGTCCAGACTTTCGGCACAGATGCGTCCTTACGCAAGTGCGAAATGAGGGGGATCAGGATTTTTCTGAGCGCAAAACCGTCCGCGGCCGCAACGCGTGCGACGATCTTGTCGCGGCCTGCGACTCGATAATGGCTAGCACCCGCTTGCGCGCATCCCTCGAGCAAGCCGCGCAGTTTCGAAAGCATGGCTTCGCAATCCGGCGCAGCGTAGAACAGCGTCGCAAATGCGGCCGCTCCATCCAGCACCGCGCGCCGGGCCACGAGATTGGCGACGTCACCACCAAAGGCGAGGTTCTCCGCGTGGATCAGCTTGCCGCCACTCGAGATTCGCCAACGATCGCGGAAGAGCGCCGTGCGGACCACTTCGCCCATGGCCTTGCGCCCGAGCAGCACGGCTTCGACCGCCAGGAAGGATGCGTCATAGGCAAGCTCGACCTCGAGCGAGCGCGACAGCGACGCGCGATCGAAGAGGATCGTTTCCTGCGGCAGCCAATCGACCCGGCCTCCGGCCGCGACCGATATTCGGGTCACGACGTCGGCCATTCCCGCACTTGCCTTATAGATCTTCTCGCAGGCCTGCGTCGTCAGCGTGAGGTTCGTCCCCTCGCCCGCCTCGAACGCCCAGCTCAGCCGGTCGCCGCCGGTAACGCCGCCCGACGAATTGATGAGCACTGCTTCCATCGAGTTATCGAAGGTCTTTGGCAGGCGAATCTTGGCGCAGCCTTCCTGGTAAAGCTCGGCAATGCGCGTGCGCCCGTCCTGGGCCTTGGCAACGAGCCGCCCCTTTCCCCACGCTCTTTGCGGAGCGATCATTGCTGCTTCGGTCAAAGTCCTCGGATTTCCCCTGCGGCACGCCTTGCCGACGCGCATCATCGATCCGGCATCGTCGGAAACCCGACGGCCAAAGTCAAGCTGCTGTTTCGCAAGCGAAATTGCCGCATTTCTATGTGCCGAGCTCAAGCCACCCGGTCCGGCGGCTCCTGCCCCGCGAAGAAGGCGGTGATGTTGTCGACGACCTTCATCCCCATCGCCGTGCGCGTCTCTTCCGTCGCGCTGCCGAGATGCGGCAGAAGCACGACGTTTTCGAGCGCCCTCAGGCGCTGAGGAACGGCCGGTTCTGCCTCGTAGACTTCGAGACCGGCGCCGCGGATCACGCCTCTTTCGAGCGCGTCGATCAGCGCGGCTTCGTCAACGACGTCGCCGCGCGCGGTATTGATGAGATAGGCGCCCGCCTTCATCGCCGCAAAGCGGGCGGCATTCATGAGGTACCGGTTCTCGCCGCCGCCGGGGCAGTGCAACGACACGAAGTCCGCCGCCTTGAGCACGTCCTCGACTGTCTCGAGCTGACGGGCGCCGAAGCGTTTCGCCTCCTCCTCCGCGACCTTCGAACGGTTGTAGAAGACGACGTCCATGTCGAAGCCGAAGCGGCAGCGTTTCGCCATGGCCTTGCCGATGCGGCCGAAGCCGATAATGCCGAGCGTCTTGCCGCTCACCTTCGTGCCGATCATGTGTGTGGGACGCCAGCCGTCCCAGGCGTCTGCCCTCACCTGCCGCTCGCCTTCGCCGGTTCGGCGGGCAACGGCAAGCAACAGCGACACGGCAAGATCTGCGGTGCAATCGGTCAGAACGCCCGGCGTGTTCGTCACCACGATGCCGGCGGCCTTCGCGGCGGCGACGTCGATGTGATTGTAGCCAACGCCGAAATTGCCGAGGATTTTTGCGCGTAGATTTCCGCCGGCGAAAAGCGTATCCGGCAGCCGGTCGGATACGGTCGGCAGCACCGCGTCGAAATTGCGCAATGCCTCTGCAAGGGCGGCCGCATCCATCGGCCTGTCCCCTTCGTTGAGGACGGTTTCGAACCTCGCAGCAAGGACCTGCTCCACGGCCCCGGGCCAGCGTCGAGTGAGAAGAATGCGTGTCATCGGACGTCTCCCAAATATCGGCTCGGGATAGTGCACGAAATTCACCCGCTGGACAGCCGCCCCGCACAAAAAAGAGGGCGCCGGTCGAGGCGCCCTCCAGCCACGGCATCTGTGCTTACAAGTACAGGCCGAGGCGCTATCAGGACCGAGCAAATTCCAACAGGTCCTTGTTCAGTTGTTCCTTGTGCGTGTCGGCAATACCGTGCGGGGCGCCCGGATAGACCTTCAGCACCGCATGGGGAATGAGCTTCTTCGAGGCGCGCGCGGCGGCGTCGATCGGCACGATCTGGTCGTCGTCGCCGTGGACGATCAGCGTCGGCACGTCGAACTTCTTCAGATCCTCGGTGAAATCGGTCTGCGAGAAGGCGACGATCGAGTCGTATGTGTTCTTGTGCCCTGCCATCATGCCCTGCAGCCAGAAGCTGTTGATCATGCCCTGCGAAGGTTTGGCGCCCGGCCGGTTGAAGCCGAAGAACGGGCCTGAGGCGATATCTTTGTAGAGCTGCGAACGATCGGCAAGGCTTGCCGCCTGCAGTCCGTCGAACACCTCCTTCGGCAAGCCGCCGGGGTTCTTGTCGGTCTTGACCATCAGCGGCGGCACGGCAGCGATCAGCCCGGCCTTGGCGACACGACCGGTGCCGTGGCGGCCGATATAGCGGGCGACCTCCCCACCGCCGGTGGAAAAGCCGGCAAGGAAGATGTCCTTCAGATCCAGCGCCTCGATCACATCCGCAAGGTCGTCCGCATAGTGATCCATGTCGTTGCCGTCCCAGGGCTGGCTCGAGCGCCCGTGGCCGCGGCGGTCATGCGTGACGACACGAAAGCCGTTGCTGGCAAGGTGGAACGCCTGCGCTTCCCAGCTATCGGAAGAGAGCGGCCAACCATGGCTGAGTATGACGACCGGCGCGTCCTTCGGGCCCCAGTCCTTGTAATAGATCTCGACGCCGTCGCGCGTGGTGATCCGGCTGCCGATTGTCTTTGCGCCCGCGGCGGTTGCGGACGTCGCCGGGCTGGGGCTCGCCGCTTCAGCCGGCTTGACCGCAGAGATTGCCGCTGCTGCGCCGGCAGCACCCAGCGCACCGGCCAGCATCTCTCTCCTTGAGACGCTGTTCGCTCTTGCCTTTACCTGAACCTTAGTCATGGAAATGCTCCTTGTTGGCGCTATTCAAAACGAGTTTATAGAGCATGCGATTAAATCGCGTGCGATGCCCATCTCAATCGCTAACGATTAGATCGTGCACGATATTTATCCTATCGATTTTTGGCTGTCAATACCTTGCGATTATATCGCGAACGATTTATTTTTCTGGTTCGATGAATCGGATAACGGCCATGGCAAAGGCAGACCTTCCCTCCTCGGAGGACCTGATGAAGCTCGACAATTTCCTGTGCTTTGCGATCTATTCCGCAAACCACGCCTTCACGCGGGTCTACAAGCCGCTCCTCGACGCGCTGGATCTCACCTATCCGCAATATCTGGTGATGGTGGTGCTTTGGGAGAAAGACGACCAGACCGTCGGCAGCCTGGGCGAGAAGCTCTTCCTGGAATCGAGCACGCTCACCCCCATGCTGAAACGCCTCGAGGCCATGGGCTACATTGCAAGGGTGCGCGACAAGACCGACGAGCGGCAAGTGCGCGTGCGGCTGACCGGCACCGGCAAGGCCTTGAAGGAAAAGGCGAGCGGCGTTCCGCTCGGTATCGCCGACGCGACAGGAATGGAGCCGGCGGAGATCGTACGGCTGAAACAGGAAATCGCGGCCCTGCGCGCATCGCTGTTGCGATAGATCACGACGATTTTAGGTCGGATCGACCCAAAATCATGAATGTGATAGATTCTAATAGGTTAGCGGGATGCGGGCGGAAAACCGCGCACATTTTTCCTCATCCCGCGCTACTGCATGTCTCCTTAAATCGACCTCGGTTTAAGGAGACATGCAGTAATTCAAAGGGCTACAACGCCGCGCGTCTGATAAGACGCGCGGCGTTGTAGCCGACAAGAGCATTACGCGACGGCATCGCCAGACTTTGCGAAACGCGGCGGCCGCTACAGCATTCGCAACGCCGCGCCTTTCGTCTCACCGAAACAAAGGACCCGGCGCTTTCACGCCGGGTCCAGAAGTCGTTTTCACAGCGTCAGAGCGGACTATTCGTTCTGGAAGTAGCTGTACTTGCCGTCGTCACCCTTCTTCCAGGTGTACATGACGTAGTCCGGGCGGGTGATGTCGCCCTTTTCGTCAAAGCCGAGTTCGCCGATCGCCGTCTTCCACGGACCCTTGGCCTTGAGTGCTTCCGCGACGGCCTGCGGGTCGTTGCCGCCGGCTGCCTTGGCGCCGTCAGCAATCACTTGCAGGGCCGCGTAAGCATAGAGCGTGTAGGCTTCCGGTTCGAAGCCGGAGGCGCGGAACTTCTCGACGAGTTCCTTGGCGGCCGGGCTCTTGCGCGGATCGGGTGCGAAGGTCATCAGTGTGCCGTCGACGGCGTCGCCGGCGATCGAAGCCAGCTCGTTCGAGACGATGCCGTCGCCGGACATCATCGTTGCCTTCAGGCCCTGATCCTTCATCTGGCGCATGATGAGGCCGGCTTCGGTGTGCAGACCGCCGTAATAGACGATCGAAACGCCGGCTTGCTTCATCTTGGCGATGAGCGCGGAGAAGTCCTTGTCACCGGTATTGATGCCTTCGTAAAGCGCTTCGGTGACGCCGGCTTCGTTCATCGCCTTCTTCGTCTCATCGGCAAGGCCCTGACCATACGGGGTCTTGTCGTGGACGACGGCGACCTTGGCGTCCTTGAAATTGGCAGCTATATAAGCGCCCGCGACGGCGCCCTGCTGATCATCACGGCCGCAGGTGCGGAAGGTGTTCCACAGGCCGCGTTCGGTGAACTGCGGGTTCGTCGAGGCGGGCGTGATCTGCAGGATGCCGTTTTCGGCATAGATTTCCGACGTCGGAATGGAAACGCCCGAGTTGAAGTGCCCGACGACGAACTTCACGCCATCGGCGACAAACTTGTTGGCGACGGAAATGCCCTGCTTGGGATCCGAAACATCGTCACCAAGAACGATCTTGATCTGTTCCCCATTAATGCCGCCTGCGGCATTGATGTCGGCAGCCGCCTGCTCCGCACCTTTCTGGAGCTGGGCGCCGAACGCCGCATTCGGGCCGGTCAGCGGACCACCGACACCGACCAGAATGTCAGCCCATGCGGTGCCGCTGAAGGCAACCATTGCTGTCAGCGCCACAGCCGACAGAAGAGACTTTTTCATCTTGTTACTCCCAAATATTCGAGCGGGTCTCGTTACTAAGCCTGCGCAATGCCCACCATCAATTGCGCCGGTGTTCTTTCGCACCGGCCGCTGCCGACCGGCACGCGCTGTTCCCTTATTTGGCCTTCCAGGAGAAAGGCGAGCTCTTTTCGTAGAGCCAGTAGTACATGTTCGCCATTTGCTTGGTTCGGTAGTACCGGAAGCCGGCAGTAGCAAACAACAAAAGCACGAGCGTGTCTACGACATAGTATTGGAGGCTGAACATCGTGCCGCCGAAGAGCGCATGATGGATGAAGCGGATGCCCCATCCGAGCAGCGCCACATAGATCAACAGTCGCGGAGCGCCGTACCAGCTCTCGGCAACGCTCTTACCGGTCCGCCATGCGGTCCAGCCGCCGAGTACCCAGGTGATGAAGAGAAACTGCCAGATTGAGGCTTCTTCGTAGAGAATTCCCTGCATGTCACTTAACTCCAGCGCGGCGCGTCAATGACGTCCGCCTTCGAGATAGGCCGAGCGCACCTCCGGATTGGCGAGGAGATCCTTGCCGGTCCCGCTCATCGTCACCCTGCCATTGACCATGACGTAGCCTCGATCGGAGAGCTTGAGCGCTCCGAAGGCGTTCTGCTCCACCAGGAACACGGTGAGGCCCTCTTTCTTGTTGAGCGTCTTGATCGCTTCGAAGATGCCCTTGACGATCAACGGCGCAAGACCGAGCGATGGTTCGTCGAGCAGGAGCAGCTTTGGCCGCGCCATCAGGGCGCGACTGATCGACAGCATCTGCTGTTCGCCGCCCGACAGAGTGCCGCCGCGCTGAGCCTGCCGCTCCTTGAGGCGCGGAAATAGCGTGAAGACCTTCTCCACGTCCTCGTTGAAGTGCTTCAGATTGTCGAGGCCCGCGCCCATCTGAAGATTCTCGAGCACCGTCATGCGCGGAAAGATGCGCCGCCCCTCCGGGGACTGCGCTATCCTCAAGCGCGCGATCTCGTGCGTCGGCATGCGCGTGATCTCTTGGCCATCGAAGTGAATCGAACCGGTGCGCGCCTGCGGACTGCCGCAGATCGTCATCATCAGCGTCGACTTTCCGGCGCCGTTGGCGCCGATCAACGAGACGATCTCGCCGCGATGGACCTCGATATCGACGCCGTTCAAGGCGCGGATGTTGCCGTAATAGGTCTCGACGCCTCTCACATTCAGCAGCGCAGCAGTCATGGATTGATGCCTCCCTGCTCGCTTTCGATTTCCTCGATCTCTTCGATCACCTCTTCAACCTCTTCATCCTCGACACCCAGATAGGCCGCGATGACCTTTGGATCGTGCTTCACGAAGTCTGGATTGCCGTCGGAAATCTTCTGCCCGTATTCGAGCACCACGACGTGATCGGAAATTTCCATCACGACAGACATGTCGTGCTCGATCAACAGGATGGACGTGCCGGTGTCGCGGCGAATCTCCTGCAGGAGTTGGTTCAGGGCGAGCGACTCGCGCGGGTTAAGACCGGCCGCGGGCTCGTCGAGGCAAAGAAGCTCCGGCCCCGTGCACATCGCGCGGGCGATCTCCAGCCGCCGCTGCGCGCCATAGGGCAGGTCGCCCGCTGGATCGTCGGCACGATCGATGAGGGATGCCTTTTCGAGCCAATGTCTGGCAAGTTCGATCGATTCCTTGGAGGCCTGGCGATAGGCGGGGAAGCCGAAAAGGCCGAGCAAGGTGTAACCTGAAGCCTGCATCAGCTTATTGTGCTGCGCAACGAGCAGATTCTCCAGGACCGTGAGCCCCGAGAACATCCGGATGTTCTGGAACGTGCGAGCGACCTTGGCCTGCTTGGTGATCTCGAAATCGGGCAGCCGCTCCAGGAGGTATTCCTTGCCGGACCTCTGCCGCAGGGTGATCATGCCCATCGTCGGCTTGTAGAAACCGGTGATGCAGTTGAACACCGTTGTCTTGCCCGCCCCGTTCGGGCCGATCAGCGCGGTGATGTCGCCGCGCGCGGCCTCGAAGGAGAAGTCGTTGATGGCCATGAGACCGCCGAAGCGCATCGACAGGTGCTCGACCTTGAGGATGGGGTCTTTTGTCATTGTGCTTGTCTCGAAGGTCATCAGCCGTGCCCTTCCTTGGTGAAGCTGCCGGAAACGGCCTTGCGCTTGTGGAGGAACGCGGTGGGCTCGCGCGACCCGACGAAGCCGCGCGGCTTCCAGACCATGACGATGACCATGGCCAGGCCAAAGATCAGCATGCGATAGAGTTCAGGCGTGAAGTTGGGACCGAAGATCATCTTCAGGAAGGTGAGCTCGCGCAGGATCTCGGTGCCGCCAATCATCACGATTGCCGCAATGGCGATTCCCGTCAGCGAGCCCATGCCGCCGAGGACGACGATGGCGAGAATGACCGCCGATTCGAGGAAGACGAAGGACTCCGGCGAGACGAAGCCCTGGCGAACGGCGAAGAAAGAGCCGGCGAAGCCGCCGAACATCGCACCGGTGGCGAATGCCGTCAGCTTGGTAGTCACCGTGTTGATACCGAGGGAGCGGCAGGCGATCTCATCCTCGCGCAGCGCTTCCCAGGCGCGACCGATCGGCATCCGGCGCAGCCGGATGGTGACGAAGGCCGTGATCATGCAAAGGGCGAGAGCCAGATAGAAGAGGAAGATCTTGTAATAGGCAGACGAGATCGGCAGGCCCATCAACGCCGCGAAGCCGTCCTTTGAAGCGTCGAACTTGATGCCGAAAAGCGTCGCCTTGGCAATGCCGGAGACGCCGAACGTACCTTTGGTGACCTCGGTCCAGTTGATCAGCACGAGGCGGATGATCTCGCCGAAGGCGAGCGTCACGATCGCCAGATAGTCGCCCCTGAGGCGCAGCACCGGGAAGCCGAGAATGACGCCCCAGCAGGCGGCGAGCAGCCCGGCGACCGGCAACAGCACCCAGAAGGACAGGCCGAAATAGCTGGAGAGCAGCGCATAGGAATAGGCGCCGACCGCATAGAAGGCGACATATCCGAGGTCGAGCAGGCCGGCGAGGCCGACGACGATGTTGAGGCCCCAGGCGAGCATCACATAGATCAAGATCTGGATGCCGAAGTTGTCGACCCATTTAAGCGAGCCTTGTACGCCGAAAAGCGCGACGATGACGGGCGGATAGAGCACCAGAGCGGCAATCGCGATTTTGGAGAAGTTGCGGCTGAAGAAGCCCTCCTCCTTCACCACCTCGGCTGCGGCCGCCTTTGTGGCCTTGCGCTGCGCAAGCCACGGCTGGGCATAGGCGACCATCAGGAAGCGACCGACCATGGCAACGATGATAAAGGTCGCGAGCAACCCCCAGCGCTGAGTAAGGATCAGCTCGTTGCGGATGTTCTGGTCGGTCTTGAGCCCAACGAAGAGCACGAACAATCCGAGCGTGATGAGACCCGCAAAGACGGCCTCTCGCAGGGCCCGCGCCGTCAGTTCACTGCCGGCGCTTGCGGTTGTGGATGCAACATTTGCCATGGAATTATACCTTCTCGACTTCCGGTCGTCCGAGAATACCCGACGGCTTGAAGATCAGGACGATCGCGAGAATGGAGAAGGTCGCGACATCCTTGTAGTCGATGGTGAAATAGGCCGACCACAGCGACTCAATGAGGCCGATCAAGAGCCCGCCGAGGACGGCGCCGGGTAGCGAGCCGATCCCCCCGAGAACGGCCGCCGTGAACGCCTTGACGCCCGGAGCGAAGCCGTCGGTGAACACGACGACCCCATAATACATCAGATACATCGTGCCAGCGACGGCGGCGAGCGCCGCACCCATGATGAAGGTCACCGAGATCGTGCGATCGACATCGACGCCGAGCAGCGCCGCCATCTTGCGATCCTGCTCGGTAGCGCGTTGCGCACGTCCAAGCGGCGTGTGGTTGACGACGTACCAGAAGACCGAAAGCAGGATTGCCGTGATGACGACGATGACGATCTGCTTCAGCGAGATCGCGATGCCCAGGATCTCATAAACCGAGGAAACAAGCGGCGGGATCGGCTTGTTGCGCGGCCCCTGAGTTACCTGGATGAAGTTCGACAGGACGATCGACATGCCGATCGCCGTAATCAGCGGCGCCAGACGGAAGGACCCGCGCAGTGGCCGGTAAGCCACCCGTTCGATGGTCCAGTTCCAGAGCGCTGCTGTCAGCATACCGACGATCATCATAAGCAAAAGCGCCAGCACAACTGGTACGCCTGCCATAAATGTCGTGAGAAGCAAGAAGACAATCAACGCGGCAAAGCCGCCTAGCATGAAGATATCGCCGTGGGCGAAGTTGATCATGCCGATGATGCCGTAGACCATGGTATAACCGATCGCGATCATACCATAAATAGACCCAAGCGTCAGCCCGTTGACGAGCTGCTGGATGAAATACTCCATCAATCTTCCCCTGGACCGGATCCTGATGGTCCGATCTCTTGTTATTAGTTATCATTCCCGAGCGTGCTCTGAGCCCGATTTCATACCTCTTTCAAATGAAAATGAAAGCAAAAAAAATGCGCCGTCGGTGGATTCTTCCGAGATAAAATCGATTTGACGCTTTTGAAGCCAAAAAAATCAAACTTTCGGCAGCGTTCGCTCGCGAAATGGCCAAATCCGGCGGCAAAAACAAGAAAACGGCACGCAAACGTCGCCTGGGGTCACGCAGACGCCCCCCAAACTGGCACCCTTGAGCTGGGTGCCGGTGCCATCGGCGGCAGCGGCGCGGTGGCCAATTCGCTCAGCCTCACGCAGCCGGGAAAAATACGATCGGCAACAGGCATTCTTCCCGGCCCCCAATGCCTTACCCTTCGTAGCCCGTGGCAAAGATGACTTTCTCCCGCCGCGCCATCGATGCTATCGGGGCATTGCATGGGAATCGATGCGGCGACGCCGGAAAGACGAAAGAAGATGCTGGAGATACTGGAAAAATCGGCGATCGTCGCCGGGCAGGCAATCCTGGACATATACGGCGCCGGCCCCGCCGTGATCTACAAGGCCGACACCTCGCCGGTGACCGATGCGGACCATCGCGCCGAACACATTATTCTTGCCGATCTTGCCGCCGCCTTCCCCGGCATTCCTGTCGTTGCGGAGGAAGCCGTTGCCGCCGGGCACGTGCCCGACATCGCCGGCGGGCGCTTTTTCCTCGTCGACCCGCTCGATGGCACCAAGGAATTCGTCGAGCGCAACAGCCATTTCACCGTCAACATCGGACTCATTGAGAACGGCGCGCCCACCGCCGGTGTCATCTATGCGCCCGCACTCGGTGTGCTTTATTCGGCCGCCGCCGGACGGGCGAGGAAGGCGATCGTCGAGGCAGGCAGCGTCGTCAGTTCCTGGACCTCCATCGGCTGCCGCCGCTGCGCTGACCGGCCGCTCGCGCTGACCAGCCGCTGGCACAACAGCGCAGAAACGATCGCCTATCTCGCAGAACGGGGCATCACCGACTACGAGGCCGTGGGCTCGTCGCTGAAGTTCTGCCTGCTGGCCGAGGGTCTTGCCGACATTTATCCGCGCTTCAGCCGGACGATGGAGTGGGACACGGCGGCGGGTGACGCGATCCTGAGGACGGCCGGTGGCGAAACGCTCACCGTGGCGGGCAAGCCGCTCGCCTACGGCAAGCGCGACCAGCCGGAGGATAGCGACTTCGCCAATCCCTGGTTCATTGCGCGCGGCAGAGTCTGACAAGCATCCGCGTCATATGCTCTTCGGGCCGCTAGCGGTCGCAATGAGACTGCTGAGCGTTCCTTCGCTGAAGGGCTTGTCAATCCTCGGGACATCACGCAGATGGCTGGGCAGGGCCAGTAGCTCGCCATAACCGCTGGTAAAGCCGATGCCGATGCCGCGTGCAATCAGCGCGTCGGCAACGGTGAAGCTCGTGTCGTCTCCGAGATTGATGTCGAGAATGGCGAAATCGATGGCATGACCGGCGATGAACTCCATCGCCTTTTCCTTGGTCGTGGCCACGTGGACGCTTGTGACGCCGAGAGCGTTGAGCATTTGCTCCATGTCCAAGGCGATAAGGAAATTATCCTCCAGGACGAGTACCGACCTGATGGCCAGTGGAATCTGATTGAATGGCATATATATCCGCATCCTACTGCATGTGTCCTCAAATCGACCTCGATTTAAGGACGAAGGCATGCAGCAATTCAAAGTGCTACAGCGATTTTTGCGCGTCTGATAAGACGCGCGGCGCTGTAGGTCCCCCGAGTGGCCGAGACTTGAACGACGCTAGTGCACTTGGACGTGGAAGGCATTTAAAAAAGACAAGTTGCACGTAATTGACATACGGTGACCCCGTTCAAATGAACGGCCGTTTCGGTTCGCTCAACCCGTCCCATCCCGCAAGCGTCAACAGTCCATCGATGTCGCGAACATCGCAGCCCTTTTCCGCCCAGCGGATGAGTCCCCGATCGGCCAGTTTCCTGAGCGTCTTGTTGGTATGGACGATCGAAAGGCCGAGCGTGTCCGCAACATGCTGCTGGGTGAGGGGAATGCTACCCCACCCGCCACTGAAAAGCTCCAGCGTCGTCGCCCTTTGATAAAGAAGAGCGATGAGGTACGCCGCCCGCTCGAGAGCGGAGCGACGGCCGATGCTCAACAGGTTCTCGTCCAGCATCCGCTCCTCGCGCGCAGCGATCCAGGTCAGGTCATAGGCGAGTTCGGGATATTCTCTGTAGAGTTCCGAGAGCTTGCTCCGCGGGAACACACAGACCCTGATCGGCGAAAGCGCCTCGATCGAATGCTGCATTTCGCCCGTGAGGCTGCCCTGCAACCCGATGAGATCGCCGGGCATCACGTAGTTCAGGATCTGCCGCCGACCGTCGTCAAGCGTCTTGTAGCGAAAACCCCATCCGGAAAGCACAGTAAAGAGATGCTCGCATTCTTCGCCCTCCAGGAATACCGCCGCGCCACTACCGAATGCGAGTTCACCGAGCTTGAGATGGTTGACGAATGCGAGTTCGTCCGCCTTGAAGGAACGGAACACTTGAAGCGGGCGCAAGGGGCAGCCGTTGCAGGATGTTCCTTTGATGAATTTGCCTTCGGTCGCCATGAAATATCTCGAAGCCGCACAAACGGCGCGTTTGCAGCGCCGCGCGTTAATCAGACGCGCAAAGGTGCTGCAGCACTTTGAAACGCTACATTTTTCCCTGGATCGGCTGCGATTTAAGGAAAGATGCAGTGATTAGACTCGTAAATTAGCGTGGTGCGAGGCGACAACAAGGCCGAAGCCCTTAAAGCTGGTGAAGGCCAATTCGCGTCATGGACTTGCCCGCCGCCGGGCCCTATTTCTGCTCGATGTCCCCGCAAGCAGGATTGAGAGCCATGTTGTCCTATTCCGCCATTGCCAAGAACAATGTAGCCGTCATCACGGGCGCCGCCTCCGGCATCGGCCTTGCCACGGCGAAGCGCTTCGCCGGCCTCGGAATGAAGGTCGTGCTTGCAGATCTGGCCAGTGAACGGTTGCAAGAGGCCGCGGCAGAAGTAGCAAAGGCCGCTGCCGGCGGGGCAGATGATGTTGCCGCGATCGCGACGGATGTCTCGCGGGCCGACGAACTTGTGGCGTTGGCGCGCGCGACACGCGAGCGTTTCGGCCGCGTGCATGTGCTGATGAACAATGCCGGCATCCAGCCCGGCTCGTCGATGTTCGGCCCGCTGGAGAACTGGGAGGCCGTGATCAGCGTCAATCTCTGGGGCGTGATCAACGGCTCGCGCATTTTTGCACCCGCCATGATTGCCCACGGAGAGCCCGCGCTGATCATCAACACAGGCTCGAAACAGGGCATCACCACGCCGCCCGGCGATCCGGCCTACAACATCTCGAAGGCAGGCGTGAAGGTCTTCACCGAAGCCCTTCAGCACGAATTGCGCAACACGGAGAACTGCCAGGTCAATGCCCACCTCCTGATACCGGGCTTCGTCTATACCGCTCTGACCGCGCACGGCCGCACGGAAAAGCCCGCCGGCGCCTGGACGCCCGAACAGACGGTGGACTTCATGATGGAGAGCCTTGCCCGCGGAGATTTCTATATTCTCTGCCCCGACAACGAAGTCGCGCGTCCGACGGACGAAAAGCGCATCCTCTGGGCAGCCGGCGATATCGTCGAGAACCGGCCGCCGCTTTCGCGCTGGCATCCCGACTATGGCGAGGCCTTTCAGTCTTTCCTTGCCGCAAAGAAAGATTGACGGTGATCTCGGTCGAAACCGCGCGATCGGCTCGCGCTCGCCACCGTTTGCAGGGAGGACAGAGACCGTGACGAGCGGCATCCACCACATCACGCTGATTGCCCGCAAGGTCCAGGCGAATGTCGATTTTTATGTGGGCTTCCTCGGCCTCCATCTCGTGAAGCGGACCGGCGGCTACGAGGACCCCAATCAGTTGCATCTCTTTTACGGCGATGCCGCGGGCTCGCCGGGCTCGCTCGTCAGCTTCCTGATCTGGGAGGACGGCTCTCCCGGGCGTGTCGGCCACGGGCAGCCAAGCGAGATCGCCTTCGCCATTCCGCCGGAGAGTATCGGCTTCTGGCTGACGCGGGCCCTGCAGTTCAACTTCCAGACAACCGGACCGGCACAGGAATTCGGCGAGCCGGTCCTGAGATTGAAGGATCCGGATGGCGTGATCGTCAAGCTCGTCGGGACCAACGCCCTTTCTGAGCCGGCTCCGTGGGCGAGCCGCGACATTCCCGAAACGGACTCGATCCGGCGGTTGCGCGGAGCAACCGTGCTTACCGAAAAGCCGAAGGAAACGGCCCACTTTCTGCAGAACCATTTCGGCTACAGGGAAACGGCCGCGACGGAGACCATCCGCCGTCTCACCTCGTCGTCCGGAGACGTGGTCGACGTGCGCGATGCCGCCGGCTTCTGGAGCGCCGCCCCCGGCACCGGCACGATCGATCACATCGCTTTTCGCGCGCCTGACGAGGCGACGGTGCTTGCAGTGCGCGCCGATCTCGAGCAGGAGCATGCCGGCGCGACCAATGCGCATGACCGGAAATACTTCTTCTCCATTTATGTGCGCGAACCGGGCGGTTCGCTTTGCGAGTTCGCCACCGAAGGGCCCGGCTTCGCGGTCGACGAGCCTCCGGACGCGCTCGGCTCGACGCTGTTCCTGCCTCCGCATCTTGCGAAAGATGCCGCGGCCTTGGTCAAGCTGCCGCAATTCGCGCTGCCGGGCGAGCCGCGTCCGGCGCAGCGGGACCTGCCTTTCGTCCATCGCCTCTACTATCCGGAGAAGGCGAGTGACCGCACATTCGTGCTGCTGCACGGCAGTGGCGGCAATGAGATCGACATGCTGCCCTTCGGCCATCAGGTCGATCCGCATGCCACGCTGATGGGCGTGCGCGGCCGCAGCACCGAGGAAGGCTTTCCGCGCTGGTTCCGGCGCCTCTCGATGACGACCTTCGACCAAAGGGACATCCGCTCGGAGGCGGAAGCCTTCGTCGCCTTCGTCGAAGACGCGCGCCAAGGCTACGGGCTTGATCCGGACCGTACCGTGTTCATCGGATACTCGAACGGTGCGAACCTGCTGGCGGCCGTGATGCTGCTCCATCCGGGCGCGATCAGGAACGTCGTGCTGATGAGAGCCATGGCCGCGCTCGAGAACGCGCCGAAACCCGATCTCGCCGACACGAAAGTCCTGATGCTCACCGGCAAGGACGATCCTTACGGCAAGCATGCACCTGCGTTGAAGCTGGTTCTCGCGGAGGCCGGCGCGCAGCTCGAAGCCTTGGACATCGACACGCACCACGGAATCGGCGACGAGGACGTGGCGGCGATTCGCCGCTGGCTCGATGAAAACGGTCTTTAGAAGCCAGGAAAAGTTAGCTCGCCTTCGTCGTAGCGACGTGGGCGGCGAAGGCTTCGACGAAGCCGCGCAGTCGTTCGCGGGTGTCGTCGTCGGTCAATTGCCCGGCATCGTCGAAGAGCGTAGCCGCTTTCGGCACCATCAACCGCTTGCCCGACCAAAGCTGGGCGCCGAGGGTCCGCATCACTGAAAGCCAGGCGTTCTGGCTGAGAATCGTCCCGAAATTCCCGGAGGAAGCGCCGGCAAGCGCAAAGGGCCGGCCGCCGAACACCTTGCGGATATCGGCGGGCGGGCGACTAAGCCAGTCGATCGCGTTCTTGAAAACGCCAGGGATCGAATTGTTGTATTCCGGGGTGAACAGGATCACGCCATCCGCAGCGATGATCTTCTGCTTGAGCGCCGTTGCCGCGGCGGGGACGCCGCTCTCGGCCTCCACATCGCCATCGTAAAGCGGAATGCCGTGCAGGGTTGCCGTTTCAAATTCGACACCGTCGGGCGCGACCGCTTTCGCCGCATTCAGCAATCCCGTGTTGAACGACGCCTTCCGCAGACTGCCTGATATGCCGAGAAGCTTGGTCATCGATAAACACATCCTTTCACACACGCCGAATTCAATGAAAGAACTAGAAATGTGGAAAGAAAAGGAAAGCCGGAAATCGACCACGGCTTCCGCATATCGTAAACAACCGCCGCTATCCGAGCGGCTTCAATCTCGCCTCGATCTGAGCGCGTCGCGGCTCGAGGAAGGGCGGCAGCGACAGGCTTTCGCCGAGCGTCTCCATCGGCTCGTCGACTGCGAAACCGGGTCCGTCAGTGGCAATCTCGAACAGGATGCCGTTCGGCTCACGGAAATAGAGCGAGCGGAAATAGAAGCGCTCGACCTCACCGCTCGAAGGCAGGCGGAAATCGTTCAGCCGTTCCGTCCATTGATGCAGCGTGTCGATATCCGGCGCCCGGAAGGCGACATGGTGGACGGCGCCCGCTCCCTGGCGTGCGATCGGCAGGCCCGGCTGGACCGCCACGTGCAATTCGGCCGCCGGCCCGCCCTCGCCCATCGAGAAGACATGCACCTCTCCGACCCCGTCGGGTGACGGATAGCTGCGCACCTCAGTCATGTTCATCACATGCGTCAGCACGAGCGCGGTATTGGCGATGTTCGGCACGCTGATGGTGATCGGACCCAGGCCCTTGATCTGATGCCCGGCGGGTATCGGGCTCTTCTGCCAGGGATGCGAAGGCTGAAGCCCGCCATCGTCGACGAGCCGAAAGCGCTGACCTTCGCCGTCCTCGAAGTCGAGCGAAACCCGCCCGTCGATTTCGCCAACATCGCCCGACGTAACCTTCAGTTCATCGAAGCGCCGTTTCCACCACCGGACGGTTTCGGCGCTGCCGACGCGAAGGCCGGTGCGCGAGATGCTGTGCGTTCCCCGCCTCTCGGGCCCGACAGGCCAGTCGAAAAAGGTCAGGTCAGTGCCGGGCGTCGCCTGCCCGTCGGCGTAGAAGAGATGATAGGCGCTGGTGTCGTCTTGGTTGACGGTCTTCTTGACCAGCCGAAGCCCCAACGTTTTCGTGTAGAAGCGCAGGTTTTCGGGCGCGTTCGCAGTGATCGCAGTCAAATGATGGATACCGGTCAGTTGCAAGCTCATGAGTGCCTCCTAGATCACGATGATTTTAGGTCGGATCGGCCTAAAATCATGAACGTGATCGATTCTAATGGGTTAGCGCGGGATGCGGGCGGAAAACCGCGCACACTTTTCCTCATCCCGCGCTAAGCCAATGTTGCGGCGCCTTTACGCTTTCTGGGCGCGCGGCGCCGTGGGCGGGCATTTCGTTGAGCACAATATCAGCCCGAGCGGATTGTTTCTCAAAGAGCGGCGAGAGGACCGGAATGTTCACTTAGAGCGAACGATCGGGCGATATCCGACGCAGGTCCTCAAGATAGGTATTATCCGCCCGCGAAATGGCGAAAGCCTTCGGGTCGATTTCGGCGAAGATCAGCATTTCATCGGCCGAGTTCGCCCTTGCCAGAACCTGCCCGTCCGGCGAGGCAACGCGCGACAGCCCGGCAAATGAGAACAGCGCGTCGGAGCCGCAATGGTTGATGTAGGCGACGAAGACCTGGTTTTCGAAGGCGCGCGTCTGGATCATGTGTTCGGTGATGAAGGTGCCCGACCAGCCGGCCGGAAGCGCGGTCGGCACAATGACGGCGTCGGCACCTGCGAGGGCGAGCCGGCGCACGTTTTCCGGAAACTCGACATCGTAGCAGATCAGCATGCCGCAGGTGACGCCGCGATGCTCGAAGAGACGCGTCGACGGTTCGGACGGCGTGAAAAGCGAGCGCTCATAGTCGCCGTAGAGATGCGACTTGCGGTAGACCGTCGGGTGAGCATCGCCGTAGACGTGGACGGCGCTGTTATAGACGGCGCTGCCCTCCCGCTCGGCGAATCCCGCGATGATGGCGATGCGGGCCTGCCGCGAGATACGCTGCAGCTCTCGAACGATCGGCCCGTCGGCCGGCTCCGCGAGCGCCGCAATCGCCTCTCCCGCACCATAGCCGGTAATCCCGAGCTCGGGCGTGACGAGCAAAGTCGCACCCTTGCCGGCGGCCTCGCTCGCCGCCCACTCGATGCGGGCGAGATTGGCGGCAGGGTCGCCGCCAACGCTCCTCATCTGCAGGGCCGCGAGCTTCATCACTTTCCGTCCGATGACATGGCGCCGAGCAGCTTCGGCAGGTCGCCGAAGCGCGCGACGAGGCCGAAGATAATGGCGGCGGTGGTAACGAAGAGGATCGTCACCGAAGCCATGGTCGGCGTGTAACCGTAGCGCAGCGCGTTGAAGATCTTGATCGGCAGCGTCTCCATCGTGAAGCCGACGGTCATATAGGCGACGATATATTCGTTGAGCGAAAGCACGAAAGCAAAGGCGTAGCCGGAGACGATGTAGGGCAGAATCAAAGGCAGCACGATCGTGCGGAAGATTTTGCGATCATCCGCCCCCATCGTCGCAGCCGCCTCGACCAGCGAACGATCGATCGAGGTGAAGCCGAGCGATAGTGTTACGAGCGGCAGGGTGACGAAGAAGATCGCGTGGCTGACGACCGCCGTCCAGGGTTGGCCGTAGAAGCCGGCGGTCGCCCAGAAGGTCAGCAGGCCGAGCGCTGTAATGACCGGCGGCAGCGTGAAGGGGGCGACGCCGAGGAGCTGGAAGATGTTCGCCCAAGGCGCCACCCGTCGCCAGAGGAACCAGGCAAGCGGCAGCGCGATCGCGACGGCGAGTGCGGCCGAAAGAAGCGCGAGTGTGACCGAGGCGACAAGAGCGTTGCGCCACTCGGGGTTCAGGAAGATTTCGCCGTACCAGGAGGCCGAGAAGCCCTCCGGCGGAAAGGCGAGCGTCTGCTTCTGGTTGACCGAGACGCCGGCGACGACGATCAGCGGCAGGGCGAGAAAGAGGGCCACCACGAAGAAATAGAATTTGCGGAAAACGGAGGTCATGCCGCTTCTCCTTTCCGTCCCGCAATCACCGTCAGCGCCACCAGTCCGAGCGTCACAAGCACCAGGAACACCGCCATCGCCGCGGCAAACGGCATGTTGGACTGATAGATAGCCTGATCGGTGATCAGCACCGAAAGCGTCCAGTGCTGCGGACGGCCGAGCAGTTGCGGCAGGAGGTAGGAGCCGAGCGCGAAGATGAAGACCATGATCAGCGTCGCCGTGATCGTGTTGCGGAGCGCCGGCACCACGACCGTGAAGAAGGCCTTGAGGGGCGAGGCGCCGAGCGTGCGGGCGGCCTCCGTCAGCGTCGGGTCGAGGCGTACGAGCGCGGGGAAGAGCACCAGCACGGTATAGGGAAAGGCCTGGTACACCATGCCGGTCAGCACCGCCGCGAAGCTCGGCGTGAGCGCTTTCGCCTCACTCATGAGGCCGAGCGCGACGAGAATGTTGGTGATGCCGGCCGTGCGCGAGAACAGTGTCGACCAGGCGAAACCAATGATGACCTCGGAGAGAGAGAGCACCGAGAGAAGCGCCACGAGCCAAACCACCTGGACGCTGCGCGCCATGCGGGTCAAGAGATAGGTGAAAGGGAGCGCCAGCACGACGCAGCAGATCGCGACGGCGATCGCCAGCATGAGCGAGAAGCCCAGCACGCCCCCGAAGAAAGCCGAAAGAAAGCGGGCATAATTGTCGTAGACGAAGGCAGGCGTGTAGAAGCCGCCCTGCTGGCGCTGGAAGAAGCTGACGGCGATCATCGTGCCGAAGGGCACGACGAAGAAGATGGTGAGCATCGCCGCGGGGAAGAGAAGCGGCGAGTAGTCGCCGAGGGTCTGGGGCGGTTCGCGTCTCATTTGCTGAGCACCACGCAGCAATCCGGGGTAAGCGCAATGCCGACCTCCTGACCGACCGTGACTTCTGGCCGGGCCCGCGGCGTCGAAACAGCGACGATCTGGCGCCCTGCGACGTCGACAAAGGTCTCGATCGTGCCGCCGAGATCGCGCACGAAGGTGACCTTGCCGGAAAGCGCACCGGCACCGGGCGCCGTCAGGTGCACGTCCTCCGGGCGGATCGAAAGCGTCGCCTTCGCGGCACCCGGCGGCAGTTGCAGCCCCGGCACCGGCTGACCCAGCACGGTCACGTGGTTCAAGGTGTCCTGTTCCGCTTCGATCAAATTGGTCTGGCCGATGAAGTCGGCGACGAAACTGTCGGCCGGCCGACGATAGATTTCGATCGGCGAGGCGGCCTGGCGAATTTCGCCGCCGCTCATGACGACCACCGTATCGGCCATCGTCATCGCCTCGCGCTGGTCGTGGGTGACGACGATCGTGGTGATGCCGAGCTTCTGCTGCAATTGCCTGAGTTCCACCTGCATCGCCTCGCGCAGCTTCGCATCGAGCGCCGAAAGAGGCTCGTCGAGCAGGAAGAGCTTCGGCGAGATCGCCAGCGCCCGGGCGATCGCCACGCGCTGGCGCTGACCGCCGGAAAGCTTCGAGACCGGGCGGTCAGCATAGCCCGACAGATGGATCATCGACAGGAGCTCGTCGACCCGCTTTCTCTGGTCCTCCTTCGGCGCGCCGCGGATGCGCAAGGGGTAGGCGATGTTCTCGCCGACGGTCAGATGCGGGAAAAGCGCCAGCGACTGGAACACCATGCCGAGATTGCGCTTGTGCGTCGGCACGCGTGTAATGTCCTCGCCGTCGAGCCGTATGGCGCCCGAGGTTGGCAGGTCGAGTCCTGCGATCATGCGAAGCAGCGTGGTCTTGCCGCAGCCCGAGGGGCCCAGCATGCAGACGAATGTGCCATGCGGCACCGTGAGGTCGACGTCGTTTACGGCCCTGAAGGCCCCGAATTCCTTGACGACGCTTTGAAGGGCAAGTCCCGACATTTGTTCCCCGTCCTACAGCGCGCCCGCGTCTTCTCGGCCAGGGCGGCCGCTGTGATCTTTTGAATTGCTGCGTCGGCTCCGATTTCGAGAACCGTGCAGGAGCGCTTCGTGCGCAGCTTCCACCGGCCGGCGTTCTATCGGACACGCAACGGCCGCGGTAGTATCCTTGAACTCCCGTACAAGGTTATCCTTAAACCGTCAGCGGTTTAAGGGATATGTGTCAAACCGCGTTGATCCCGCTCCGCAAATCGGAGCGGGGTCCGGCCGGTGAACATCGTCAGCCGACGATCAACTCCGTCCACTTCTGGTTCAGCCAATCCGACTTCGTCTGATAGAGGTCGTAACGCGGAACGATCGGCTCGATATCGGAAGAGACGGCCGAAAATTCCTTGTCGGTCAGGTCGGTCGATTCCCGCTTGACCGTCGGCGAAGTGCCGACCTTGCGCGAGAGCGTCGCCTGGATCGAGGGCTGGCACATATAGTCGATGAAGATATGCGCCTCCTCGGCCTTTTGCGAGGCGCGCGAGAGCGCCCAGCAGCCGGAATCCTGGATGCCGCCTTCCTTCGGGAAGGTGGAGCGGACCGGATGCCCGTCGGCTGCGGCAAGACCGGTGACGTCGTGATAGTACTGGCCCATCGGAATTTCGCCGGACTTCAGCGCCTGCTCGAACTGCGCTTCGTCGCGGTACCAGAGGCGGACGTTCGGCTTTACCTCGGCGAGCTTCTCGAATGTTTTCAAGATGCCCTCTTCGGTGTCGAGCGCATTGGTGCCGCCCATGAAGGTCTTGGCGGTCACTTCGAGGAGGAACGAGTTGGAGACCAGCGCCAGCAGGCCGAGCTTGTCGGCATTCGCCGGATCCCAGAATGCCGCCCAGGAAGTCGGCGCTTCCTTGTAGACATTGGTGTTGGTCACCAGCGTGATGTACCACGAAACCGCCCCGACGCCGGCGACGCGGCCATCCGGATATTTGTTGACGAAGCGGTCGAGCAGGTTCGATGCGTTTTTGATCTTCGCCATGTCGATCGGCGTCCAGAGCTCGGTCGCCTGCCCTTTGAGCATCGCGACCTGCGACATCATCGAGACGTCGGCAGGCGCCTGGCCGGCTCGGGCCGCCTGCTCCAGCTGCACCAGCCAGGCCTCGCCGGTGGGCTCGGCGACGGATTCGACTGCGATGCCGGTTGCCTTGGTGAATTCCGGGAAGATGTTCTTGTCGAAGGAGTCCTTGAAGTAGCCGCCATAGACGCCGACCTTCAGCGACCTGTCCTGCGCCCGAAGCACCGTCGGCATCGCCAGCATCGATGCGCCGGCGAGCCCCGCACCGAGCAGCGTGCGGCGCTTGATGGAATTGATGTTCATTGCATGTCTCCTTTGTTTTGCGGTCGTTGCCGCGTTCCCTGTTCCAGTTGATTCTTTATGTCTTCTAGCCGCGATGGGCGGGATGAAGCGAGCCTCCGCCTCTGTTCCGCCCGCACGCTGCGATCGCTCCCGCCCGGTCCCGAGGACTCGGGCCTTATTATCGCGCTGCAATCGCTCGGTCGTCACGCAAGATCATGGACCTTCATGCTTCCCATCATGCCTTGCCGGCAACGGTGGGGCTGAAGACCATCAGGCTCAGGATCTCGAAGAGCACCTGGGCGCCGGCGTGAGCGGTGTTGGTCGTCGCGTCGTATTGCGGCGCCACCTCGACGACATCGCCGCCGACGAGATTGACGCCCTTGAGGCCGCGGATCAGTTCCAGCACCTCGCGAGTCGTGAGCCCGCCGACTTCCGGCGTGCCCGTGCCCGGCGCGAAACTCGGATCGAGGCTGTCAACGTCGAAGGAGAGATAGGTCGGACCGTCGCCGACGATCTTCTTCGCCTTCTCGATGATGGCGGGAATGCCGAGGCCCGTGACTTCCTCCGCATGGATCACGGTCATGCCCGACTCATAGGAGAACTCCCAGAGATACTCGGCCGCGCCGCGGATGCCGATCTGGATGACGCGGGTCGGGTCGAGCACGCCGTCGAGTACTGCATTGCGGAACGGCCCACCGTGGTGGAACTTGGTGAGATCGAAGGCGCCGCCGGTGTCGCAATGCGCATCGATATGGATCATGCCGACGGGCTCTTTTTTCCCGACGACCTTCAGAATCGGATGCGTGATCGAATGGTCGCCGCCGACGGAGAGCGGCACGACGCCTGCCTCGACGATCTGATCGATGCGCTTCTCGATGTCCTCGTGGCTGAGTTCCAGGCGGTAGCGGCTGCGGAAGGGAATGTCGCCGATATCGGCGACCCTGAGATCATGCACCGGCGCGCAGCCGAGAACATGGTTATAGGGACCGATGCGCTCGATCGCACGCAACGCCCGCGGTCCGAAACGCGAGCCCGGGCGGTTGGTGACGCCGAGATCCATGGGAATACCGACGATCGCTACCTGGAGATTGCCGAAGTCCGGGCTGTCGGCGTCGACCGGCATGTACGGGGCGCTCAGAAACGTCGGCACGCCGGCAAAGGGCGCGAGCCGCGTGCCGCTTTTCGTGAAGATCTTGTCCGCGACCTTGCGGAACGTCGGATCGAAGAGCTCGCCGCCATGGCTTTCGCCGTATTTCGCCCTCAAGTCGTTGAGCTTCTTCTCATCCCAAGCCATGCGCGGAATCTCCCGTGTCTACAGTGCGGAACGCGGAAAGCATGCGGTTTTCCGCCAATCCCGCTCTACTTGTTAGAATCGATCCGGGGCAGGCCCATGACACACCGCGGATCCTTATCTGCGGATTTTCGCAGAGCTGACATGGCGCGACCAAGTTCCCCGGGCATTCGTTTTAATTGGAGATATTAGGGACAAATCTTCTGGAAAATCAATTGACATTGTTATAGCGTTTCGCGTGAGAAAAATTCACATAGACGCCACCCCTCCGGAGCCCGTTCTTGTCGAGCCGCCTGCCCCCGCTGAACCCGCTGCGCGCCTTCGAAGCGACGGCTCGGCGCGGCTCCGTTTCCGCCGCGGCGCGCGAGCTCAACGTGACGCACGGCGCGATAAGCCACCAGATCAAAGCGCTCGAACAGTCCTTCAACGCACCGCTTTTCGAGCGCGGCGGCAAGCGGTTGAGGCTGACGCCCCAGGGCGCTTTGCTCTTGCCGGCGGTCACCCACGCCTTTGCCGAGATAGCCGCGGCCACGGCGGCGATGACGCGACCCGCAACGAGCGGCGAACTTCGGGTCACCTGCGTACCGGCACTGCTCTCCTTCTGGATGATCCCGCGCCTGCATCAATTCACCGAGCAGTTCCCCGACGTGCGGTTGAAGCTGATCGCCTCCAATGACGAGGCAAACCTCCATTCCCCCGATGTCGATGTCTGCCTGCTCTATGGAGACGGCAACTGGCAGGACTGCTGGGCGAGGCTCTGGAGCCGGCTCGAGCTCTTTCCCGTCGTCAGCCCGACGCTGCTCAACATGCGCCCTCTGCGCTCCATCCGTGATCTGCGCGACCACGTGATGCTGCACGGCGACGATGGTCGTGAGTGGAACACCTGGCTCACTGCCGCCGACGCGATTGATCTGCAGCGCGGCCGCCAACACTTTATGAGCGATGCGCGCCTGTCGACCGAGGCGGCTCTGCACAATCAGGGCGTCGCGCTCGGCGACACGATCACCGCCGGCAGTCTGATCGCCCGCGGCGAACTGATCGCACCCTTCGATCTGACCGTTCCGGCTAATGACGCGTTCTTCGTCGCCTGCCGCAATGAGGTCCGTGCGGCGCCGATCGTCCGCGTTTTCATCGACTGGCTCTTTGCCGCCCTTGAAAGCGACCCCATGCCGGAGCTGCAGATGTCGGCCCGCACCATCATCCGCAGCCGCGTGTCGAAACCGGAAGACACCGGCCGCAAGGCGCCGCAGACTTTCCAGCCCGTTTCCTCGCCACGCAGCCGGCGTCCCGAACGCCCGCAAAAACGCAAGGTCAAGCCATAAAGCGGGGACCGAAAATCCCGCGTCCCGTTCAACAACAGGAAATCCGCCATGCCGCATTTCAACCCCCTCGTCGAAAAGCTCTCGCCGCCGCCGGTTCCCTCGGTGCTTGCATGGGCGAAGGCCTATGATGGGGCAAAAGGTCCGTTGATCGATCTCTCACAGGCCGTTCCGGGCTATCCCCCCCATCCGGACATGCTCAAATGGCTGGGTGAAGCCGCGGCGTCGACTGAATATACGGGTTATGGTGCGATCGAAGGCGAGCCGGAATTGCGCACGGCCTATGCCGAACAGGTTGCGGCGCTCTACGACGCGGCGATCACCGCCGACAACATCCACATCACCTCCGGCTGCAACCAAGCCTTCATCGCAGCCGCGACGGCGATCGCCCGCGCGGGCGACACCGTCCTGATGACCAATCCTTACTACTTCAACCAGGAAACGACCTTGGCGATGCTCGGGATCAATGTCGAGCTGGCACCCCTCGACGCCGGCGCCGGCTTTCTGCCGGAAGTCGACACGGTCGCTTCCGCCCTCCGGCCGGGCATTCGCGCGCTCACCCTCGTCTCGCCCAACAATCCGACCGGCGCGGTCTATCCGCCGGAATTGCTCCAGCGCATCTACGAGCTGTGCCGGGCAAACGGTACCTGGCTGATCCTCGACGAAACCTATCGCGACTTCCTGCCGGATGCGGTTGCTGCGCCCCATGGCCTATTCCGGGCCCAATGGTGGCAGGACGGCTTCATCGCCCTCTACAGCTTCTCGAAATCCTTCTGCATCCCCGGCCATCGCCTCGGCGCGATCACCGCCGGCCCTGCGTTCATCGCGCAGGTCGCCAAGATTATGGACAACCTGCAGATCTGCGCGCCGCGCTCAGCGCAGGCCGCCGTCGCCAGGGCCATTCCGGCTCTGACCGACTGGCGTCTTGCGAACCGCGCCGAGATCGCCGCCCGCGCGAATGCCATGAGGGACGTCATGAGCCGCCTGCCGCAATGGAAGCTGCAGGCCGCCGGCGCCTATTTCGCCTACATCCGCCATCCCTTCCCCGACATTGACTCGCAATTCGTCGCCGAGAAGCTCGCGAAGCTCGCCGGCGTCATCTGCCTGCCGGGCGACTATTTCGGTGAAGGCCAGGAAAACTACCTGCGCTTCGCCTTTGCCAATGCCGACGTGCCGACGATCTTGAAGCTCGAGGAGCGGCTCGTAGGCTTTGCCCTGCCGGGTATCTAAGCGGGTTTAGCCTCTACGGGCGATCAGGATGCCGATCAGCACGATCGCGCCGCCGATCGCCTGCATCAGGCCTACAGGCTCGCTCAGCAAGACCCAGGCGAGCAGCGCAGCGACCACCGGCTGCAGCAGCAGCGTCAGCGAAGAAAAGGCCGGCGGCAGATAGGCGAGCGCATAGGTGATCGCCACCTGCCCGCCGGCATGGCTGACGAAGGCGAGACCGATGAGCATGGCCCAGCCGAAGGCGCTCGGCGGCAGCAAGGAGGGCTCGGTGAACAAGGCGAGCGGCAGCATGCAAACGGCCGCCGATGCCGTGCTCCAGAGCATGATGCGGTTGGTGCTGAAACGGCTTCGCAGTCGGCCTATGGCGAGAATGTAGCCAGCATAGAACATAGCAGCGATGATCGCGATGCCATCGCCGGCGAGATCGCCGCCGCCAAGCGCCGCCGGGCCGCCTTTCAGGACCACGACACCTATGATGGCGGTGGCGAGGCCAGCTACGAAGATACCGCTCACGGGCGAGCGGAACAGGACCCAGCTTGCAAGCGTCACGAAGACCGGTGCGACATTGGCAAGCAGCGTCGCGTTGGCGACGGACGTCATGGTGAGCGACAGGTGCCAGGCACCAAGATCGATGGCGAGAAAGATGCCAGGCAGGACGAGCAGAGCGTAGTCGGCGAGTCGCTGTGGAGGCTTGTCGGTAGCCGCACCGTTGCGGAGCTGAGACCAGACGACCAGCGGTATCAATGCCAGCGCCACACGCCAGAAAGCGGTCGCCATCGGCCCCACTTCCGAGAGCCTTACGAAGATCGGCGATCCGCCGATGGCGGCGCCGCCGATCAGCAGTGCGGCCATGGCAAGCGAGTTTTGCGAGGGGGCGGAGCTGACGGCTTGGGTCACGGCGGTATCCGATCGAAGGGGGGAACGCCGCGAGATCGACGGCGCCGTCAAGCGAGCTACCAGAATCGCAGAGTAAACGACAGTCGGATTTCGCCGCAAAGGTGCTGAAAACGGCCGCACGCCAAAAAGGTGCGGCCGTGCCCCGGAGACATTCTATCAGGCTGCGTCCGGCAGATGCACCGTCTTCACCTCCAGGAAATCCTCAAGGCCGAACATGCCGCCTTCCCGGCCATTGCCGGACTGCTTGTAGCCGCCGAAGGGGCTGCCATAGCGGTGCGGACCGCCATTGATGTGCACCATACCGGCACGCAGCCGCGCGGCCACCCTTTGCGCCCGCTCGGGATCGCCGGTCTGGACATAGGCCGCGAGCCCGTAATTGGTGTCGTTGGCGATCTCTATCGCCTCCTCCTCCGTGTCGAAGGGAATGATCGAAAGCACCGGACCGAACACTTCCTCGCGCGCGATCCGCATGGTATTGTTGACAGCGGCGAAGATCGTCGGTTTGACGAAGTAGCCGGTCTCGAAGCCTTCCGGCTTGCCCGGACCGCCGGCAAGCAGGATCGCCCCCTCGGCGACGCCCGCTTCGATCAGCGCCTGCACACGCTCGTATTGAATATGGCTGACGAGCGGCCCGATATGGGAGCCTTCCCTCGTCGGATCGCCAACTCTCGCCTCCCTGCCGACGCGCCGGGCGATCTCCACCACCTTGTCGTAGACGCTGCGTTCCAACAGCATGCGGGTGGGCGCATCGCAGGATTGGCCGGAATTGTTGAAGCATTCGAGAATGCTGGCGGTAACGCGTTCCTCGATATCGGCATCGGCGAAGACGATGTTCGGCGACTTGCCGCCGAGTTCGAGCGTAACGCGTTTGACCGTATCGGCGGCGTCCTTGCTGACGGCGATGCCGGCCCGCGTCGAACCGGTGAACGACATCATGTCGATGTCCTTGTGCTTCGAGAGCGCCGCCCCGGCATGGATGCCGTCGCCGTTGACGAGGTTGAAGACGCCGGCCGGGAAACCCGCCTCGTGGATCATCTCTGCGTAGAGCATGGCATTGAGCGGCGTGAACTCGCTCGGTTTCAGGACGCATGTGCAGCCGGTCGCAAGCACCGGCACCACCTTGAGCGCGATCTGGTTGACCGGCCAGTTCCACGGGGTGATGAGCCCGCAGACGCCGATCGGCTCGCGCAGAAGCGTGTCGCCGTTCGGCAATTTCTCGCGCAGCTTAAGGTTCTTCAGCGCATCGATATAGCCCTGCAGATGGCCGACACCGACATCGGCCTGCTGCTCGCGGCTCATCGTTTTCGGTGCGCCGAGCTCGGCGGTGATCGTATCGGCCATTTCGTCGTAGCGGCGCTTGTAGATCGCGAGCAGCTTTTCGAGCAGCGCCAGCCGTTCCTCGACGCTCGTCCGGCTGTAGCTTGCAAAAGCCTTCCTAGCGGCCGTAACCGCGCGGTCAATGTCTTCCGCTGTGCCGAGCGAGACGACCGCGATGGGTTTTTCGGTTGCCGGGTTGAGCACGTAGAGATCGTTTTGCGTGATCGGATCGACCCATTCGCCGTTGATATAGAATTTCCGCTTGTCGAGCATTCGCTCCTCCTTCCCGTCAAAGTGTCTTTTGCTTGTCAGTGAGCCAATCCTTGATGAGCTGCCGGTAACGTTCGCCGGAGAAGCTCTGGAAATGCCCGCCGTGGACTAGGCGCACAGGTATCTTCAAGAGGCGCTCCATCGATGAGAGATAGTGCTCCGCGTTGGAGTGGTAGGTGTCCTCGACGAGCGGCCCGTCGTAGAGTATGTCGCCGCTGAAAAGTACACCCGTCTTCCTCTCCCAGAGCGCGATGCCGCCAGGCGAATGTCCCGGCGTATGGATCACCTCGAAGACCCGGTCGCCGAGATCGATCGTGTCGCCGTCCTCGAGAATGCGCGTCGCCCCAGCACCTTTCACCGCATAGCACTCAGAACAATATGGTTCCGGCGGCAAGGCGTCGAAGATCTCGTCGGTGACGTAAGGATCGGCAAGCGTGTTCGCCCGCGTCGGATACGCCAGCAGATCGGCCTCTGCCGCATGGACGGCGCGGCACTCGAATTCGTGGTGACAGCCGATGTGATCGAAATGCGTATGGCTTGCGATGGCAATGAGGTCGCGTTCGGTGACGATGGGTACCCATCGCCTGAGCGACACCACGCCCATGCCGCTGTCCACCAGCATGTCGCGCTCGCGGCCGCGCACATGCCAGATGTTGCATCGATAGAATTCCTTGATGAAAGGCTCCGATATGGCGGTCACGTCGTCATCGAGACGCTTCACCGCATACCAGTCTTCCGGAGCAATCCGACGCATCGATCACGCATTCCCGCTTGCCGGGGGCAAGGCTACGACGTCGGCCGCACGCACCGCAAGGGGGATGATCTCCCCCTCGCCGACGTCGGCGGATTGCGGAAGATGCGCCACCAGCGTCCTGTCCGCCGCTCCCTGTGGCTCGAGATGGCAGCGGTAATGCGTACCGAAGAAGGCGCTGCCGACAACACGCGCATCGCCGAGGGCAATCAGCGGACCATCCGTCCTATCGGAAGTGCGGAAGTGTTCCGGTCGGATGGTGAGGGTGATCGCATCGCCGGCGTTCGGCGCTGCCGCGGGGAAATTCGCCGCCGGCAGGGCAATGTCTCCGAGCGAAGTCTCTACCTGCGCCGATCGGCCATCGGCCTCTCTGATACGTCCCGGCACGAAGTTGACTTCGCCCATGAAACCAGCCGAAAACAGCGATCTCGGGCGCATGTAGACCTCGGACGGCGGGCCGAAATCCTCGATCCGCCCCTGGTTCATCACGACGATCCTGTCGGCGATCGCCATCGCCTCCTCCTGATCATGGGTGACATGGACGAAGGTCGTGCCGACCCGCTTCTGGATCGCTTTCAGTTCATCCTGCATCTGGCGGCGGAGCTTGAGGTCCAGGGCTCCGAGCGGCTCGTCGAGAAGCAGGACGTCGGGGTCGACGGCGAGCGCCCTTGCAAGCGCCACGCGCTGGCGCTGGCCGCCGGAAAGCTCGTGCGGCCGCTTGCCCGCAGAGGCTTTGAGACCGACAAGCTCAAGGAAGCCGAGCGCTTTTTCGTTGCGCTCGACCTTGGCGAGCCCACGCATCCTCAGGCCGAAGCCGACATTATCGACGAGCCGCATGTGCGGAAACAGCGCATAGTCCTGGAACATCGTCGTGGTCGGCCGTTTGGCAGGCGGCACATAGGTCATGTCACGGCCACCGATGACGATGCGGCCGGCGCTCGGCGAGAGGAATCCGCCGAGGATGGAGAGCAGCGTGGTCTTGCCGCAGCCCGAGGGGCCGAGCAGCACGATGAACTCGCCTGCCCGAATGTCCAGCGTAACATTGTCGAGCGCGGTGAAGCCCCCGAACGTCTTGGTGACGTTCTCGATCGAGACGGGTGCGGTCATTGTTTCCTCGTCCTTCCGAACAGGAATAGTTCCAGGATCAGGAGCAGCGCCACCGAGACCAGAAACACAAGCGAACCGACGGCGTTGGTCTTGGGATTGAGGCCGGAGCGCAGCATGCTCCAGATCTCGACGGGAAGCGTCACGTCGAAACGCGAAAGCAGAAAGGCGATGATGAATTCGTCCCAACTGAAGGTGACCGACAGGAAGAAGGCGGCGAGAATCGACGGCATCAGCATTGGGGCGGTAACCAGCACCATCACTTTGAAGTCGTTGGCGCCGAGGTCGCGCGCGGCGCGCTCGATATTGATGTGGTGGTCGCCCATAGAGGCATAGATGATGGCGAAACAGAGCGGCAGGTTGATCACCACATGGCCGATCCCGACCGTCATGAGCGACAGCGGGACATTCAGCGCATTGAGCACGGCGAGCAGGCCGAGCGCGATGATCAGGTAACTGACGGTCATTGGTGCGATCAGCAACCCCCGCTGCAGCGCCGAGGCCGGCAACCTGTAGCGCGCGAGACCGTAAGCGGCGAGAAATCCGAGAAGGCAGGCGACGATAGAGGATGCGAGCGCGACCAGCAGCGAATTGCCGAGCGCCGCCATCAGTTTGCGGTCGGCAAAGACCGCCTCGTACCATTGCTTCGAGAAGCCGTTGAAGGGCGGCACGGGCAGCCTTCCGTCCTGGAAGGAGAAGAGCACCAGCACCACGACGGGCAGGAAGATGAAGGCGTAGGCGCCGACGAGATAGGTCCAGGAGAGGCTGCTAAGAAAGAGCCTGCGCATCGTCACGCCCTCTCGATCTTCAGCCAGCGGGCGCAAAGAACATAGGCGAGCGTAACCACCAGCATCAGGATGATGGAGAGCGCCGCAGCCATCGGAAAGTCCGCCCGCCGTCCGAGCTGCAGCATGATGATTTGCGGCAGAACCAGCTCATTGTTGCCGCCGAGGATCTGCGGCGTGACATAGTCGCCGATGCAGAGCACGAAAGTCAGGAAAGCACCGGTCATGATGCCCGGCAGTGTCAACGGCAGGACGACATGCCAGAAGGTCTGGAACGCATTGGCACCGAGATCGGCGGCGGCACGCCGGTAATTGGGAGAAAGCTGTATCAGGTTGGAATAGATCGTCAGCGTCAGCAGCATGACGAAGAAATGCACGAAGCCGAGCACGGTCGCGCTGCGCGTGCTGGCGATCTCGATCGGCTCGGCAACGACGCCGAGACCCATGAGAGCCTGGTTGATGACACCGTTCTTGGACAGGACGAGGAGCCACGAATAGGACCGCACGACATAGGAGGTCCAGAACGGCAGGATGGCGAGGATCAGCGCCATGCGCTGGAAGCGTCTCGGCACGCGTTCGGCGATGATCCAGGCGAGCGGATAGGCAAGCAGCACCGAGAGTACGGTGACGGTCAGCGTGATCTCGACCGAATTCGTCAGCCCTTTGAGGAAAGCGCTCTCAGAAAAGAAACGCAGGTAATTGTCGAGGCTCCAGACCCGGACGATCTCCCGCCCCTCGCGCTTCCAAAGGCTCATCGCCGCCATGAAGACGAAGGGGGCGACGAAGAAGGCGATGATCCACAGAAGCGCCGGGGCGACAAAGCCCCAGGCTCTCCGGCGATCGACGTCTTCAAGGGTGATGACTGTCATGAAGGCTCCATGCGGAGTTTAGCCCGCGACATCTGCAAACTCGACGCCCATCCTGACGATCAGGCGCTCGGGGCCTCGCGCGGGTATGCACACATCAGCGAGGGTCCCCACAGGAGAGGACCACCGGCGCATCCTATTGCTGCAGCATTTCGGTCCACGCATCCTGGAACTGCTGATCGAGTTCCGCGCTCGGGATCGGATAGAGCTGTGTCTTCTTGAGGTACTCCGCCTGATCGTCGAACCGCAGCGCCGTCTTCTGCGCCTCGGTCAGATGCGCCCCGGCCTTGCTGTTGGCAGGCATCGCCCAATAGCAGGAGGATGTCGCCAGCCGTGCCTGCCCTTCCGGACTGAGGATGTACTGCACGAATTTCAGTGCAAGCTCCTGCTTGCTGGAATCCTTCATCACGCCGATCGACTGCGCCCAGCGGACGGCACCCTGTTCCGGGATCGTCCAGTCGAGGTTCGGCTTGTCGGTGGAGAGGCCGGCCGTGAGCCACTCACCGCCGCCGACGAGAATGTCGACTTCGCCGGTCGCGAGCGCCGTCTGCGAGGAAACCACATCGCTCACCTGCTTGGACACGGCCCGCATCGCCGCGAGCTTTTCCTTGATCGCCGGCATGTCCGCCTCGGAGAGCTCGGCCGTCTTTTTGCCGAGTCCCAGCCCGACAAGGCCGATCACCGGCAGATAATAGTCATAGATGGCAACCCTGCCCTTGTATTTCTCGGACCACATGACCGACAGGTCCTGCATGTCCTCCGGATCGACCTTCGTCTTGTCGTAGGAGATGGTGTTGTAGCCGAACTTCTCGGTGACGGCGTAGGTCTTGCCGTCCTTCATGTTGTTGGCCTCCATCCGCACTTCCGGGAAGATGTCCGCGCTCGGCAGCCTGTCGGCCGGCATTTCCGCCAGGAGGTCGAGCTCGATCGCGCGATGGACATCGACTCCGTCGATCACCAGCACGTCCCAGTCACCGGGCCGCGATTGATCGAGGATCGACAGCGCCGCGCCGGTGCCCTCATAGACCTTGAAATTCACCTTGACGTCGTTGGCTTTCTCGAAGGGCTCGAGCAGCGCCGGATCCGTGTGGTCGCACCACACCAGCGCATTGAGCTCCTCCTGCGCAAAGGCCGGCACCGGAGCGGAGCTAATCGATGCGACCGTGACGGCAAGTGCCGCCGCCGAGGCGAGCAGACGGCGCGCGCCCGCGCCACCGTGGACTGACTTCATCATGCTGTTGCCCTCTGTTTGTGACGCTCGTCTTGGCGCCTTCGAAAAAAGATTGAATGAACTCATTTTTTAAGTCAATCTCAATTTTGAGGACATTCATAATTCCAGGAAACATTTCATGGCGGGCTTGCGAGCACGACAAAAGGCAGACCGGAATCGACGCATTTTGGAAGCGGCCACCGACCTCTTCCGCGAGGTCGGCTACGACAGCGCCCGCATCGAGGACATTGCGGAACGTGCGGAGGTCTCGGTCGGCACCTTCTACAACTATTATGAGAACAAGGGCGATATCCTGGTCGCGACCGTCTCGATGGAGGTCGAAGAAGTCCTGGCGGCCGGCAAAGCAATCGTGGACGACCCGCCGGCTTCGGTCCAACGGGCGCTCGATGCGTTGATCGGCCAGTATTACGGCCATTCGCTCGTCTATCTCAGCAAGGAAATGTGGCGCACGGCGATGGCGATTTCGATCCAGCAGCCGGCGAGCCCTTTCAGCAAGCGCTACACCGAACTCGACCGGCGGCTTTGCGATCAGGTCACAACCCTCATCCGCAAGCTGCAGTTGAAAGGCCTCGTCGCGCCGGACCTCGACACGCAGGCCGTCGGCGAGATGTTCTTCAACAATCTCAACATGGAGTTCACCGAGTTCGCCAAGGACGAGGCGATGTCGCTCGATGAGCTCAAGGCGCGTGTCGCGCGGCAAAATCGGCCGCTTGCCACATTGATCGTGAGCCGCTGATCCAGCCTTCAACGGGATGACAATGACGCATGATCAGACCCAAGCGGTGCTTGCCGCCGCCGACCGGCTCGTGGCCGCTTTCGCGCGCCACGACAGCCCTGCCTATTTCGCTGCCTTTGCTCCGGCGGCCACCTTCGTGTTCCACAACCTCGATCGGCCGTTGCTGAGCCGTGCCGAATACGAGGCGGAATGGGCTTTATGGGAGGAGCGTGACGGCTTCCGCGTCCTCGCCTGTCGGTCCAGCGACCGGCATGTCCAGATGCTCGGCGACGTCGCGATCTTCACGCACCGCGTCGAAACGGAGCTTGAATTCGCTGGCGAACCGACAACGACGAAAGAGCGGGAAACGATTGTGTTCGAGAAGACAGCAGCCGGAGAATGGCTGGCAGCGCATGAGCATTTGTCGCCGCTGCGCTGACCTCAGATCGCGCCGATGACGAGTGCGCAGACGAAACAAAAGGCGGCGGCCACCGCAATGGAATGGGGAATGAGCTTGGCCGATGGGCGCCGGGCCGGTTGAGGCCGGTAGACGGTGTAGCGGGATTGGGTCATCGCCTTGGTCGCGTTCATCTCATCTCTCCGCTGTTATGGCGTTGGCCTGTATCCATGTTCTCCTATATTCTCGATTGAGTTTGTAGATATTATTTTCTGCAGATCGCGCGAGGGATGAAAAATCCGTTTACGCCGGTGTTAATGGCTGTTGTTGCGCTCGCGCTCCTGCAGGTGGCGCGACCAGGTTTCGCTGAACCAGGGCTTCAGCAACGACACGTCGGCCGAGCGGTGCGAGCGGCTGAGCCCGCTGTCGGGCTCGACCAGGGTCCAGATCGTGAAGGCGGTTAGCTGATGCTTGCCGAAGGTCTGGATCAACGGGATATCGGCGGCATCGCGGCCGCGCGCGACGGGAATGCGGCCTGCTCGCCGGGCATTGTTCTTGGCATCGAACGTGTACCAGCGGCCACCCAGGAAGACCTCGAACCAGGCGTTGAAATCCATCGGCGCCGGAGTCTCCGGCATGCCGAGATCGGCCATGTAGCCGTTGACGTAACGGGCGGGCATGTTCATGCAGCGGCAAAGCGTGACGGCGAGATGCGCATAGTCGCGGTTGACGCCGAGCCGGTCCTCATGCGCTTCGAGTGCCGTGCACATCGCCTGCGCGTAGCCGTAGCTGAAGAGCAGCCGGTCGTGCACGTAATCGCAGATTGCCTGCACGCGCTGCCATCCCGCCGACACATCGCCGAAGAGCTTCCACGCCAGTGCACCGAGCCGGTCAGTCTCTCAATAGCGGCTGGCGCAGAGATAGGGCAGCACGGCCGGCGGAAGCCTCTCCACCGGCACCGCTTCGGCGAGCGGGTCGAAGGCGTCGAGCTTTCCCTCATCCCTGATCACGGCGTCGTAATCGAAGCGCGTTTCCCCCTCGGGCAGGATCATGCGCAGACAGACATTGCCGTGCGGATCGGTAACTTCCTCCATCGGGACGACGGGCGACGCCACTGGCCCGCGCTCGCGCACGACATCGTCGCGTCGTTCGGGCACAACTGAAAGATAGGTCATCATCGGGGTCGGCTGCGCACATTCGATACCGATTTGGTAACCGAAGCGAATGAACATGTTCCGACCTCCCCTGATGGGCGCGACGATCCGGCACTCTCCTTGCCGTGGCATCGGATGGCGTTTGGGCCCAGATGCCCCCGATCCGGATGCTCCCTCTTCGCCTCAACCCGCGATCTCGTCGAAGACCGGCCAGGAAGCCGCCACAGATGCCTGCGAATGGGAAACTCTAGCGCAACATCCACTGCAGCGGAATCGATCTCGAAGAGAAACGCGCGCCCGCCGCAACCGGGTGCGCCGAGCGCTGCTCGGAACGCTCAGGGAGCCTTCGCGGCGGTTACCAGCCGACCGCATCCTTGAACATGTACCACCAGGAGCCGATCGTCGAGTATTGCGCCCGGAACATCCTCCCGCCGGGGAACGGAAACCAGGGCAGCTTCGCAAAGACGTCGAAGCGGGTCGCGTCGCCGTCGATCGCTTCGGCAAGAATGCGGCCGAAGAGATGCGAACCCGTGACGCCGTGGCCGCTGTAGCCGTGCGCGAAATAGGTGTTGGCGCCGCTCCGGCCCATCTGCGGCACGCGCGTGAAGGAGAGTGCGAAGTTGCCGCTCCAGGCATAGTCGATCTTCACGCCCCTGAGGCGCGGGAACACCCTTTCCATATTGGGCCTGAGCTTGGCCGCGACGTCCGCCGGATCGGTACCGCCATAGACCGTGCCGCCGCCGAAGATCATGCGTTTGTCGGCGGAAAGCCGGAAATAGTCGAGGATATAGCGCACGTCCTCGACGCACATGTCGCTCGGGATCAGCGAATGGGCGAGTTCCTCGCCGAGTGGCGCTGTGGTGATGATCTGCGTCGAAACGGGCATGACGCGCGACACGAGCGCCGGCACCGCATCGCCGAGATAGGCGTTTCCGCAGAGCACGACGATGCGAGCGGAGACCTCGCCCTGATCCGTGTAGACTGTCGGCCGCGCCGCCTCGTGGTCAACACGCGTCACCGGCGATATCTCGTAGATGGTGCCGCCGAGGCTCTCAAAGGCCCGGGCCTCGCCGAGCGCCAGATTGAGTGGATGCATGTGGCCGCCGGTGGTGTCGAGCATGCCGCCGCAATAGGCCTCGGAATTGACGAGTTTGCGCAAGGCCTCGCGATCGAGAAGCTGGTGATCGTCCATTCCGTATTTGCGCCAGAGCGCCCGCTTTGCCTCGAGCTCCTTCATATGCGCGCCGGTATAGGCGGCGTAGATGTTCCCCGGCTTCAGGTCGCACTCGATCTGGTATTGGCTGACGAGCCGGCGGATGATCCGCCCGCCCTCCTGCACGAGGCCGCCGATGAAGCGCGCGGCATCCTCGCCGTAGCGGCGCTCAATCGTCGACAGGCTGGCATTAAGGCCGTTGACGATCTGGCCGCCATTGCGTCCCGAAGCGCCCCAACCCACCTGGGCGCCTTCGACCACGGTGACCTTGTAGCCCTTTTCGGCGAGATGAATGGCTGTCGACAGGCCGGAATAGCCGGCGCCGACGACGCAGATGTCGGTTTCGGTCCGGCCCTCAAGTTTAACGGGCGTGCGGATGATGTTGCGGGAGGCCGCGTAATAGCTTGTCGGATAGCGGCCGTCCCCGGCATAGGGTTTCTTCGCGCTTGCCATCATACGGTTTCCAGAGAGGCGCTGAGCCGTTCGGTCGGACTTTGCAGGCTGTCGAGCTGTCGGCAGCAGGAGGCATATCGCAAATCTTGCCCCTTGACCATGCGGCGCCCTGGCTGCCATATTGCTCAGATGTCAGACCAATTCTGGTCCCGGAGAACCGGATGCCTCAGCAGGATAGAGCGACGCTGCTACCCTTGCCGCCCCTCGATCGGGCGCAGCAGGTGATATCCGCGCTTGCCGACTACATCCAGGAAGCCGGCCTGAAACCGGGCGACCGGCTGCCGGCCGAACGCGAGTTGATGACGGCACTTGCCGTCGGACGCTCGACGGTTCGGGAAGTCCTCAGCCATTTCCAGGCACTCGGCGTCGTCGAGGCGCGCAAAGGCAGCGGCACCTATCTCCTGCGTGCTATTTCCGGCGCGACCATCCACATGCCGCTGGCGCTCGACACCGAGCATCTGCGCGACGCCCTCCTGCAGACGCTGGAAGTGCGTCGTGGTATCGAGGCCGAGGCCGGGATGGTGGCGGCTCGCCGTCGCACCGATGCCGACCTCATCAATATCGAGACGAAGCTCGACGAAATGGAACGCGTCCATCTCGCCAAGGGCACCTCCGGCCCGGAGGACCTCGCCTTTCATCTCGCGATCTACGACGCGACCCACAATCCGCTTTTCCGGCAACTGCTCGAGCAGATGCGTGAGGCCTTCGAGCGCTTCTGGGAGAAACCGTTCGACCGGCCGGATTTCGCGCGGCGATCCTTTCCGTTTCACCGCACGCTCTTCAACGCGATCGCTGCGCAGGATGCCGACGCCGCGCGCCAAGAAACACTGAAAATCCTCGCAATCGTCGAGGAAGACATCAAGGAAATGTCCAGATGAACGACGGCTTCGATCCGTTCGACAGAGCCTCCCTGATCGTCGCCCATGACGACGGCCACGCCTTCGATGCCGTCGTGCCGCCAATCGTCCAGACGTCGCTTTTCACGTTCAAGGACTATGATGAGATGATCGCCTCCTATCGGGGCGAGCGCGTGCGGCCGATCTATACGCGCGGCCTCAACCCTACGGTCCGGGCTTTCGAGGAGATGCTGGCCACGCTTGAAGGTGCGGAGGACGCGATCGGCTTTGCGAGCGGCATGTCGGCGATCTCCTCCACCGTCCTCTCCTTTGTCGAGCCGGGCGACCGGATCGTCGCGGTGAAGCATCTCTATCCCGATGCCTTCCGCCTGTTCGGCACGCATCTGAAGCGCATGCGGGTCGAAGTCACCTATGTCGACGGACGCGACGAGGAAGAGGTCGCCAAAGCGCTCCCCGGTGCCAAGCTCTTCTACATGGAAAGTCCAACGAGCTGGGTGATGGACACCCACGACGTGGCGGCGCTGACAGCGCTTGCCAAGAAGCAAGGGATCGTCACCGTCATCGACAATAGCTGGGCGAGCCCGGTGTTCCAGCAGCCGATTTCGCTCGGTGTCGATCTCGTCATCCATTCCGCCTCAAAATATCTGAGCGGCCATAGTGATGTCGTCGCTGGCGTCGTCGCCGGCTCGAAGGAATTGATCGGCCGTATTCGCTCGGAAGCCTATCCCTATCTCGGAGGCAAGCTCTCGCCTTTCGACGCCTGGCTGCTGATCCGCGGGCTTCGCACCCTGCCGATCCGGATGAAGGCGCATGAGCGCTCGGCGCTCGTCATCGCCCGGCGCTTGGCCGAGCATCCGCTCGTCGAAGCCGTCTGCCATCCCGGCCTCGGGAACAAGCTGCCGCCCGGCCTTTCGGGCACGTCGGGGCTCTTCTCCTTCGTCTTCCGCGAGAGCGTCGATATCCGCCGCTTCGCCGATCACCTCGAATTCTTCAAGCTTGGCGTCTCCTGGGGCGGTCATGAAAGCCTCGTCGTACCTGGCGAAGTCGTCCTCGCGCAGAAAGCTCAACCCAATTCCGCGGTCGCCTTCGGCATTTCTCCGCGGTCGGTACGGCTCCATGTCGGCCTGGAGGGAACGGAGGCCCTCTGGAGCGATCTCGAAGCGGCGATCGCCGCCGCTTCGCAAGGCTGACGAACAAGCAACCAGCGAGAACAAAAGGGAACAAAAAATGAGGAAACTGATCACAGCTACCCTGCTCGCCACGCTGATGGCCGGCAGCGCCCTTGCCGACACGAAGCTCCAGCTCGTCGAGGTCATCACCAGCCCTGAGCGGACCGAAACGCTGAAATCGATCGTTGCCAAATTCGAGGCGGCGAACCCCGGCACGACCGTCGAGATCATTTCGCTCCCCTGGGGCGAAGCCTTCCAGAAATTCGCGACCATGGTCTCCGCCGGCGAAATCCCGGACGTCATGGAGATGCCGGACACCTGGTTGTCGCTCTATGCCAATAACGGCATGCTCGAAAGCCTTGAGCCCTACCTCGCCAAGTGGGAACACACCTCGGGCCTCACCGAACGCGCGCTCGAGCTCGGCCGCGACGTCAACGACACCGCCTATATGCTGCCCTACGGCTTCTATCTTCGGGCGATGTTCTACAACAAGAAGCTGCTTTCGGAGGCCGGTGTCGCCGAGCCGCCGAAAACGATGGACGATTTCGTCAAGGCTTCCGAAGCGGTGTCCAAGCTCCCGGGCAAGGCCGGCTACTGCCTGCGCGGCGGCCCGGGCGGGCTCAACGGCTGGGTGATGTTCGCCGCGACGATGGCCGGCGACAACGAGTTCTTCAATGAGGACGGCACCTCGACGATGAACAGTGAGGGCTGGGTCAAGGGCCTTACCTGGGTCATCGACCTCTACAAGAAGGGACTGGCGCCCAAGGACAGCGTCAACTGGGGCTTCAATGAGATCGTCGCCGGCTTCTATAGCGGTACCTGTGCCTTCCTCGACCAGGACCCGGATGCGCTGATCGCGATCGCGGAGCGTATGAAGCCCGAAGACTTCGGCGTCACCACCATGCCCAAGGGCCCGAGCGGCAAGACCTTCCCCACGATCGGCTATGCCGGCTGGTCTATGCTGTCCGCCAGTCAGAACAAGGATCTCTCCTGGAAGCTGATCGAGACGCTTGAAGGGCCGGAGGGCAATATCGAGTGGAACAAGCGAACCGGCGCACTGCCGGTCCACAAGTCGGCCGAGAACGACCCCTTCTATTCGAGCCCGCAGTTCAAGGGCTGGTTCGATGAACTCGCCGACAAGGACGCCATTCCGACGGTCATGCCGACCTATCTCGAAGAGTTCGCCTTCTTCAAGGACTCGCTCGCGATCAAGACCAGCCAGGAGGCGCTTCTCGGCGACATCACGCCGGAAGAGCTCGCCAATCAATGGGCCGACTACCTGACCAAGGCTCAGCAGAAATATCTGGCGAGCAAGAAATAACGCCACAGAGGGCGGCGGCGTTCGCGCCGCCCCCTGCTCGACAGGGCGAAAGACAAGGCACGCCAAGCGCGACGAAGAGGAACTCCGATCGATGGACTATGCCGTACGCCCGGGTCTGCCGGCGGTCCGCCCGCCGCTGATGAAGCGCATCGCGGATGCCTCTGCTCCCTATCTCTACACCGCGCCGGCACTGATCCTGATCGTCACGGTGATGCTGGTGCCGCTGGTGCTCGGCGTCTCCTATGCTTTCCGCGACGTCCAGCTCCTCAATCCCTTTTCCGGCGCCTTCATTGGGCTGGATCATTTCCGGGCTCTCTCTCAGGACGAGGCCTTCTTCCGCTCGCTCAGAAACACCCTCTGGTGGACCGGTGCATCGGTTCTTCTGCAGTTCGCCTTCGGCCTCGTCCTGGCGCTGCTGCTCGATAAGCCGTTTCGCGGCCGTGCGATCGCTCAGGCCCTCGTTTTCCTACCCTGGGCGGTTCCGAGCTTCCTTGCCGGCCTCAACTGGGCCTGGCTCTTCAACCCCGTCGTCGGACCGTTGCCGCATTGGCTCTACGCGCTCGGGATCATGAGCCAGCCGGCCAACATCCTCTCCGATCCGCAGCTTGCCATGTGGGGGCCGATCGTCGCCAATATCTGGTGGGGCATTCCCTTCTTCGCGATCACGCTCCTGGCCGCGCTGCAGGCGATCCCGCGCGACCTCTACGAAGCCGCGAGCATCGACGGAGCGGGAGCGTTCCAGCGCTTCCTCTCGATCACGCTTCCCTTCCTGGCGCCGACGATCGCGATCACCATTCTGCTCCGTACCGTATGGATCTCGAACTTCGCCGATCTCATCATCGTCATGACCAATGGCGGCCCGGCCGATAGGACCCAGATTGTCGCCAGCTACATCTTCACCCAGGCGTTCAAGCGGCTCGACTTCGGCTATGCCTCGGCGGTCGCGCTGGTGTTGCTCGCACTGCTCCTCGCCTATTCGCTGCTGATCGTCATCTTGAGACAGTGGCTCCTGAGCAAGGATTGAACCGATGCGCGTAAAGCCAGCCCTCCTCACCATGGCGCACCGCCTGGCGATCCTCGCCTATATTGCCTTCGCGCTCTTTCCGCTCTTCTGGCTGCTAAAAGTGGCGGTGACGCCGAACGACCTGCTCTATTCCGAGGGAATCCGCCTCTGGCCGTCGAGGGCGAGCCTCGAACATTTCGATTTCGTGCTCAGGCACAGCGCCTTCCCGGTCTTCTTCCGCAATAGCCTGATCGTCTCCGGCTCGACCGCCGTCGTGGTGACGATCCTTGCTTCGCTCTCCGGCTATGCGCTCTCGCGTTTCCGATTCCGTGGCAAATACTGGCTGGTCACGCTGATGCTGCTGACCCAGATGTTCCCCCTGGTGATGCTGGTTGCCCCGATTTTCAAGATCCTCTCGCCACTGGGGCTCACCAACAGCTTGACCGGACTCGTCATCGTCTACACCGCCTTCAACGTGCCCTTTGCAACGTTCCTAATGCAGTCCTTCTTCGACGGCATTCCGAGGGATCTCGAAGAGGCGGCGATGATCGATGGGGCCACGCAATTCGTCGCCTTCCGCCAGATCATCCTCCCGCTGACGTTGCCCGGCATCGCCGCGACCCTCGGTTTCGTCTTCACCGCCGCCTGGAGCGAACTGCTCTTCTCGCTGATGCTCATCTCCGGCAACGAGCAGGCGACCTTCCCGGTCGGGCTTCTGTCCTTCGTCTCGAAATTCTCGGTCGACTTCGGTCAGATGATGGCTGCCGGCGTGCTCGCGCTGATCCCGGCCTGCCTCTTCTTCCTGCTCATTCAACGCTATCTCGTCCAGGGCCTCACGGCCGGTGCGGTCAAAGGCTGAGGATCACGCTATGGCTTCCATCGATATCGCCAATATCCAGAAATCCTACGGCGTCCACCCGGTTCTGCATGACGTCGACCTCAATATCCGCGACGGCGAATTCGTCGTGCTCGTCGGCCCCTCCGGCTGCGGCAAGTCGACCCTCCTGCGCATGATCGCGGGGCTCGAAAGCGTCACTGCCGGAGAAATCCGCATTGCCGGCAAACGGGTGAACGAGCTTGCGCCGAAGGACCGCGACATCGCCATGGTGTTCCAGTCCTATGCGCTCTATCCGCATATGTCCGTCGCAAAGAATATGAGCTACAGCCTTCGACTGAGGAAGACGCCGAAAGAGAGGATTACGGCCGTGGTCGTAGGCGCTGCAGCCAAGCTCGGTCTCGAGCCGCTCATGGAGCGCCGTCCACGCGCACTTTCCGGCGGCCAACGCCAACGCGTCGCCATGGGCCGCGCCATCGTGCGCCAGCCGAAGGCGTTCCTCTTCGACGAGCCACTGTCGAACCTCGATGCGCGCTTGCGCGAACAGATGCGCGCCGAGATCAAGAAACTGCACAAGGACTTGGGCGCGACATCGATTTATGTCACGCACGACCAGATCGAGGCCATGACGCTTGCCGATCGCATCGTCGCCATGAACGCCGGTGTGGTGCAGCAGGTGGGAAGCCCGCTCGATCTCTATGATCGTCCCGCCAATCTCTTCGTCGCCGGCTTCATCGGCTCGCCCGGCATGAACTTCTTCGAGGGAACGTATCATGGCGGCGCCACGCCTCTTTTCGAGATCGAGGGCGGGGTGCATATTCCACTCGACGCGCCCGCGCCCCTTCCCGAAGGCGCCGCCGCCACGCTCGGCATTCGTCCGGAACACGTTGTGCTTGCCGGCCACGGGCCGCAAACGCTTCTCGCTACCGTCGATCTGGTCGAGCCGACCGGCTTCGGCATCATCCTGCACCTGTCACTCGGGCGGGCCGGCTTCAAGGCCTTTACCAACGACCGCTCGTTCCTCACGGCTTCCGGCACGATCCCCGTTCGTTTCCCCACGCACCAACTGCATTTCTTCGATGGCGAAGGCAGACGCGTCTGACGCCGCCCGGAAGACCGCTGCCCGGCGCCTACTTCGAAGAGGCGATTGACTTCTCTCCCCCGAGGACTAGCTTCTTCTTTGTCGCAAGTATCAACCGCCTCGGCGCGCCAATCCTCGAGAGAAGCAAGCACCGCCAACGCCACCATTTGACGATATTCTTCCTTTGCCCCGCGCCGAGCGAAATTGAGGAAGTATGATGCGAAACCTTGTTGTTGCCCTGTCTTTTTCGGCACTCGTTCTCTGTCCGGCCGCGGGCCTTGCCCAGGAGGGCGATGCCGAAGCCGGCGCCACCGTCTTCAAGAAATGCGCGACCTGTCACGTTGTCGACAAGGACCAGAACAAGGTCGGACCGTCGCTCCAGGGCGTCATCGGCAGAACGGCCGGAACTCACCCGGATTTCAAGTACTCGCAAGCCATGGTCGAGGCGGGTAAGGGCGGCCTCGTCTGGGACGACGCGACGTTGAGCGACTATCTCCGTAATCCCAAGGCCAAGGTCAAGGGCACCAAGATGGTCTTCCCCGGCCTCAAGAAGGACGAGGAGATCGCCAACGTGATTGCCTATCTCAAACAACACCCGAAATAGGAGCTACCCTCGGGATGGGAGAAATCCACGCCTTCCCGATGATTTGCCAGTATTTTCCGTTCGTGCAATAATTGTGATCGGAACGCTGCGGATTGCGCATTCGTCTCACGGCCGATCATGGCGAGGAGGGGACAGAAAATGGCCGTGGTTGTAATTCTGGTTCTGTTGGCCGTCGGATCGGTGTTGTTCCATTTGTTGAGTCCTTGGTGGTGGACACCAATCGCCTCCAACTGGAATTACATAGACAATACCATCATCATAACATTCTGGATCACCGGCATCGCCTTCACCGCCGTCGTCCTGTTCATGGCCTATTGCGTGCTGCGCTTCCGCCACCGACCCGGCAACACCGCGGCCTACGAGCCCGAGAACAAGAAGCTCGAAGGTTGGCTGGCGACGAGCACGACGCTTGGCGTCGCCGCAATGCTGGCGCCTGGCCTGTTCGTCTGGAACCAGTTCATCACCGTGCCGCAGGATGCAGCGGAAGTGGAAGTCATCGGCCAGCAATGGCTGTGGAGCTTCCGCCTCCCTGGCGCAGACGGAAAGCTCGGAACGACGGAGACGCGCAATATCGCGCCTGAAAATTCGCTCGGCCTCAATCGGAACGACACCGCCAGCCTCGACGACGTCATCATCGAGGGCGGCGAGCTTCACCTTCCTGTCGGCAAACCGGTCAAGGTCGTGCTCCGGTCCGTCGATGTGCTGCACGACTTTTACGTGCCGGAGTTTCGCGCCAAGATGGATATGATCCCCGGCATGGTGACCTACTTCTGGCTCACCCCGACGCGGACGGGAACCTTTGAAATCCTTTGCGCGGAACTCTGCGGCGTCGGCCATCCGCAGATGCGCGGCACCGTCGTGGTCGACACCGAGGAAGACTATCAGACCTGGCTCGCCGAGCAGCAGACCTTTTCGCAACTATCCGCATCGTCCGAAACAAGCCCGGCGGCAACTGCGATTACCGCCTCAGCGGCGCAGTAGGAGGCGCCGTGGAGTAGCAACCTGGGAGGGCATATGATGGTCGACGTCCGGTCCGGTATTGGCGAGGCGCTCCCGCCTCCCGAAGTCGAGGATGTTGAGCTTTATCATCCGCATAGCTGGTGGACGCGCTACGTCTTCAGCCAGGACGCGAAAATTATCGCCATCCAATATGCGACAACCGCGATCGCGATCGGCATGGTGGCGCTGGTTCTGTCCTGGTTGATGCGCCTTCAACTCGGCTTTCCCGGCACATTCCAACTGATCGATGCCGAGGCCTACTATCAGTTCATCACCATGCATGGGATGATCATGGTGATCTACCTGCTCACGGCGCTCTTCCTCGGCGGTTTCGGCAATTACCTCATCCCCTTGATGGTCGGCGCCCGCGACATGGTGTTCCCCTATGCCAATATGCTGAGCTACTGGATCTACCTGCTGGCGGTCCTCGTGCTCGTCGCGAGCTTCTTTGCACCCGGCGGGCCCACCGGCGCCGGCTGGACGCTCTATCCGCCGCAGGCGGTGCTCTCCGGCACGCCGGGCGGAAAGGATTGGGGCATCATCCTAATGCTCTCGTCGCTGATCATCTTCATCATCGGCTTCACCATGGGCGGCCTCAACTATGTCGTCACCGTGCTTCAGGGCCGCACCCGCGGCATGACGCTGATGCGGATGCCCTTGACGGTCTGGGGCATCTTCACCGCGACCGTCATGGCGCTGCTCGCCTTCCCTGCCCTTTTCGTCGCTTGCGTGATGATGCTCTTCGACCGGCTGCTCGGCACGAGCTTCTTCATGCCGGCGATCGTCGAAATGGGCGAGCAACTGCAGCATGGCGGCGGCAGTCCGATCTTGTTCCAGCATCTTTTCTGGTTCTTCGGCCACCCGGAAGTCTACATCGTCGCGCTGCCCGCTTTCGGCATCGTCTCCGACCTCATCAGCACGCATGCGCGCAAGAACATCTTCGGTTATCGGATGATGGTCTGGGCGATCGTGATCATCGGCGGCCTCTCCTTCATCGTCTGGGCCCACCACATGTATGTGAGCGGGATGAACCCGTATTTCGGTTTCTTCTTCGCCACCACGACGCTGATCATCGCGGTGCCGACTGCGATCAAGGTCTACAACTGGGTGCTGACGCTCTGGCGCGGCAACATCCATCTAACCTTGCCGATGCTCTTCGCGCTCGCCTTCATCGTCACCTTCGTCAATGGCGGGTTGACGGGACTCTTCCTTGGCAATGTCGTCGTCGACGTTCCGCTCTCCGACACGATGTTCGTCGTCGCGCATTTCCACATGGTCATGGGCGTCGCACCGATCATGGTCATCTTCGGCGCCATCTATCACTGGTACCCGAAGATCACCGGGCGCATGCTCAACGAAGTGCTCGGCCAGATTCATTTCTGGGTCACCTTCATCGGCGCCTATGCGATCTTCTTCCCCATGCACTATGTGGGCCTCGTCGGCGTGCCGCGCCGCTACTACGAACTGGGCGAGATGGCCTTCGTGGCAGACTCCGTCCACAGCCTCAACGCCTTCATCAGCGTCATGGCGCTGATCGTCGGCGCGGCGCAGATCGTCTTTCTCTTCAATCTCGTCTGGAGCCTGCGCCATGGCCGAGAGGCCGGCGGCAATCCCTGGCGTGCGACGACGCTCGAGTGGCAGACGCCCGAGACGCCGCCGCCCCACGGCAATTGGGGCAAGGAATTGCCGGTCGTCTATCGCTGGGCCTATGACTACAGCGTCCCGGGCGCTCCGGAAGACTTCATCCCCCAGAACCAGCCGTCGCCGGGCCGCGTCAGCCATGAGGCGGCCTCATGAGCGTCGTCGTGCTCTTTCTGGCGACGGTCGCCGCCGTCATCGTCTGGTGGCTTGCCGGGCAGCGCGTGACTTCGCGGCCGTGGCTGGAAGTCGGCCACGCCCATGATCGTCGCAGCGGCGCCCCGATGCCCCCGGCGAAGGTCGGTCTCGGCGTCTTTCTCGCCGTCGTCGGCGCACTCTTCTCGCTTGCCATCAGCGCCTATTTCATGCGCATGACCTCCTCGGATTGGGGAGCACTTCCCTTGCCCGGCTTTCTCTGGGTCAACACGGGCATCCTCACAGCCGGCAGTATCGCCCTGCACTGGACGAAGGTGGAGGCGGAGCGGCGGCACGACGAAGCGGCGCGAACGGGTCTCCTCGCAGCCTTGGCGGCGGGCCTTGCATTTCTCGCCGGTCAACTTTTCGCCTGGCGTATCCTTTCGGGCGCCGGATATCTCCTGGCCGACAATCCCGCCAACAGCTTTTTCTATATGCTCACCGGCATGCACGGCCTGCATATCCTCGGCGGACTCCTTGCGCTCGGTCGAGTAACCGCGCGCGCCTGGAACACGCCCTTCGACCGCAGACTGCGCCTGTCGATCGAACTTTGTGCCGTCTACTGGCATTTCATGCTGATCGTCTGGCTGGTTCTCTTCGCTCTCTTTGCCGGCTGGGCCAGCGACGTCATCGATTTCTGCCGCCAACTGCTGACATAGGAACGCTGAACATGTCTGCACCGATCAAGAACCCCGCAGCAGAAACGCTCCCTCGCCCGCCCGGCTTGGCGGGGCTGGCGGCGGACTGGGCCTCGGACCAGCGCACCTTCAAGAACGTCTCCTGGGGAAAGGCCATGATGTGGATCTTTCTCTTGAGCGACACCTTCGTCTTCGGCTGCTTCCTGCTCGCCTACATGGCGGCGCGGATGGCGACCACCGTTCCATGGCCGAACCCGAGCGAGGTCTTCGCCCTCGAGATCGGCGGAACGCACCTGCCGCTGATCCTGATCGCCATCATGACATTTGTTCTCATCTCCTCGAGCGGCACCATGGCCATGGCCGTCAACTACGGCTATCGCCGCGACCGGCGGAAAACCGCGGCGCTCATGTTGCTGACCGCCCTTTTCGGCGCCACCTTCGTCGGCATGCAGGCCTTCGAATGGTCGAAACTGATTGCCGAGGGTGTCCGGCCCTGGGGCAACCCTTGGGGGGCGGCGCAATTCGGCTCCTCCTTCTTCATGATCACCGGTTTTCATGGCACCCACGTCACCTTCGGGGTGATCTTCCTGTTGATCGTCGCGCGCAAAGTCTGGCGCGGCGATTTCGATACCGAGCGGCGCGGCTTCTTCACCAGCCGCAAGGGCCGCTACGAGATCGTCGAGATCACCGGCCTCTACTGGCACTTCGTCGACCTGGTTTGGGTCTTCATCTTCGCATTCTTCTATCTGTGGTGAGGAGGGCATCATGGCTCACGCGGAGGTCCATGCGGCACAACATTCGGTGCATACGGAACAACAGCAGCATCCGATCAAGCTCTACCTCCTGGTCTGGGGTCTGCTCTTCGTCCTCAGCGCCTTTTCGTACCTCGTCGATTACTTCGGATTGCAGGGCTATCTCCGCTGGTCTCTGATCCTGATCTTCATGATGCTGAAGGCCGGCCTCATCGTCGCCGTGTTCATGCACATGGCCTGGGAGCGCCTGGCGCTGATCTATGCCATCATCCTGCCTCCGCTTCTGGTCCTGGTCTTCGTGGCGCTAATGGTGTCGGAGTCGAACTATATCCTCTTCACGCGCCAACTTTTCTTCGCAGGCGGCGAGTAAAAAGCCGCCGCCGAAGGTCGCGTTCCGGCGACACGGTCTGCGGCTGCCTGCCTCGTCGACGAAAAGCCTGTTCTTCGCCGTCGCGCGGGATGGATTTTCTCGTGATATCAGCTAGATGAACGTTCACGTGACCGCGGCCCTCCCCATCCGCGGACCGCATCATTCTGGTCGTGCAGCACGATGATTATGTCGTAGACAGGCTCAAGTCGCGGCGCCGCAGGCTCTAATATCCGGCTTCAAAACTAAACCAGGGTCGCAATCAATGGCAGAGTTTCCGCAAAGGGCGAAGGTCGTAATCGTAGGACTGGGTGGCATCGTCGGCGCATCGGTCGCCCACCACCTGATCGAGCGTGGCTGGGACGATATCGTCGGTATCGACAAATCCGGCATCCCGACCGACATCGGCTCCACGGCGCATGCCTCGGACTTCTGCTATACGACGAGCCACGACTATCTTTCGGTCTGGACGACGCAATATTCGATCGAATTCTTCGACAAGATGGGCCATTACGCCCGCATCGGCGGCCTGGAAGTCGCACGCACCGGCGACGACGCCTGGATGGAGGAGATCAAGCGCAAGCTTTCCTCCGCCAAGGCCTTCGGCACCCGCGCGCACTATGTCTCGCCGGCCGAAATCAAGAAGTTGTTCCCGCTGATCGAGGAAGATCAAGTGATGGGCGGCATGTTCGATCCGGATGCCGGCCTTGTCGTCCCGCGCTCGCAGACGGTCGCCGGCAAGCTGGTCGATGCGGCGGAAAAGTCCGGCAAGCTGCAGATCTTCGGCAATACGCCGGCAACTTCGCTCCTCGTCGAAAACGGCCGCATCAAAGGTGTCGTCACCCATCGGGGCACGATCATGGCCGACCATGTCGTCGTCTGCGCCGGCATCTGGGGCCGCCTGATCGCCGAAATGGTCGGCGAAGACCTGCCGGTCATGCCGGTCGACCATCCGCTCACCTTCTTCGGCCCCTACAACGAATTCGAAGGCACCGGCAAGGAAATCGGCTGGCCGCTGCTGCGCGACCAGGGCAACTCGGCCTATATGCGCGACACCGGCGACCCGAAGACCACCGAAGGCGGCCAGATCGAGTGGGGCTATTACGAGACCACCAATCCGCGCCTCTGCCATCCGCGCGACATTCTCGAAAAGCACGAGGCACGCCTGTCGCCCTCTCAGCGCGACCTCGAGATGGAGCAGATCATCGAGCCCCTCGAGCGCGCCATGGAACTGACGCCGATCCTCGGCGAGCTTGGCTATAACGAGGGCCACTCCTTCAACGGGCTCCTGCAGGTATCGGCCGCCGGCGGACCCTCCTGCGGCGAGAGCCAGAAGGTCCGCGGCCTCTGGTACTGCGTCGCCATCTGGGTGAAGGACGGCCCGGGCTACGGCAAGCTGATCGCCGACTGGATGACGGATGGGCGCACCCATACCGACCATGCCTCGATCGACTACGCCCGCTTCTACCCGCACCAGCTTGAAGAGAAGTTCATCGAGGAGCGCTGCTTCGAGGCGGCGCAGAAGATCTACTTCCCGGCCGTGCATCCGCGCGAGCCCTATGCGGGCGGCCGCAACGTCAAGCGCTCGCCCTTCTACGAGCGCGAGAAGGAGCTCGGTGGCTACTTCATGGAACTCGGCGGCTGGGAGCGCGCGCACGGCTATGCCGCCAACGAGCACCTCCTGGAAAAATACGGCAACCGCGTTCCGGTGCGCGAGAACGAGTGGGACAACCGCCATTTCTGGCGCGTTTCCAACGCCGAGCATCTGGCGATGAGCGAGGATTGCGGCATCGTCAACCTCTCGCACTTCCACATGGTCGACATCGAAGGTCCGGACCATGTCGAGCTTCTCGAGTGGCTTTGCGCCGCCAAGATCGGCGGAGACGGCAATATCGGCAAGGGCATCTACACCCACTTCCTCGATGACGAGGGCATGGTGCGGGCCGACTTCACCGTCTTCCGCATGGCCGACCGCTGCCGTCTCGTGAACGGCGCCGATGCCGGTCCGCGCGACTTCCACTACATGCGCCGTGTCGCGGAAGACCGGGGCCTCGACGTCACCATCACGGACGTTTCGGAGCAGTTCATCACCATCGGCATCTGGGGCCCCAATGCCCGCGAAACGCTGAAGAAGGTGGTTGCCGATCCGGCCGGCCTCGATCCTGAGAACTTCCCCTTCGCCGCGATCAAGCAGATCGAGATCGCCGGCAAGCCGGTCTCCGCCTTCCGCATCTCCTACGTCGGCGAGCAGGGCTGGGAACTGCACATGAAGTACGAGGACGGCCTCACCGTTTGGGATGCGCTGCGCGCAACGGGCGTCATGGCCTTCGGCGTCGAGACTTATGCGAACTCCCGCCGCATGGAAAAGAGCCTGCGGCTGCAGAACGCGGATCTTCTCACCCATTACAACCTCATCGAGGCCGACCTTGCCCGTCCGAAGGTCAAGGAAGCGGACTTCCGCGGCAAGGCGAAGCATCTGGAGTACAAGGCGCGCGAGCACCAGCCCGCCATGCTCTGCACGCTCGTCATGACGGAGAACACCGACAGGAACGGCGTGAAGCGGTACCCGGTCGGCACCCTGCCGGTCATGGACCCGGAGACCGGCGAGGTCCTGGTCGACGAACTCGGCCGCCGCTCCTACACCACTTCCATCGCCTACGGCCCGACGATCGGCAAGAACATCGCGCTCGCCTATCTGCCCTGGTCCTATTGCCAGGTCGGCCGCAAGCTGCAGGTCGAGTATTTCGCCGAGACCTACCCGGTCGAAGTTGCCGGAGTGGGCTACAAGCCGCTCTACGATCCGGAGAACCTCAAGCCCCGCACGTGATGACAAGGCCTTGACCTATTGACTGCAGGTGAGCCCGCTCAGACCGAGTGGGCTCACTTCATTTTCGCCCGCCATCCGGCAAACGACTGAGAGAAGCCCGTCGCCGTCACACGCGCATAGCGATCGATTTACTTCTCGGCCTCGGCTGAAGCCTTTGCGGCTTCCGCTTCACCAAGTGCCGCGGCGCACTCCTCGCAACAGACTTCTACCGTCTTGCCGCCAAGTTTCACCTTAATACTCTGCTGATCGAGCTCGCAGTCGCAAGCTGCACAGGTCCTCTGGGTCATCGTTTCATTCCTCGTCCGTGATTTTGCTTCGACCACCGCAGAAAACCACGGCGCTGCCCGCGGCGCTGTCAGATTTTTTAGCAATATGAAAGGCGTTAGCGCGGGATGAGGAAAACTGTGCGCGGTTTTCCGCCCGCATCCCGCGCCAACTTATTAGAATCGATCACGTTCATGATTTTAGGTCGGTTCGACCTAATATCATCGTGATCTAGCGAAGACGAAGGCTGCGTTGAAACTCGGCCGGCGTACGTCCATAGGCTTGCTTGAAGGAGGAGCTGAAATGACTATGGCTGGAAAAGCCGAGCTCCAACCCGAGCGCGGTAAGATCATGGTGGGAGCCAAGCAGATCGAGCGCCCGCGCCAGCCGCAGGCGCAACTGGTAGCGGTAAAGAGGCATTGCCTCGACCTGTTGAAAGACCTGGGTGAGATAGACCGGTGAGACGCCAACCTCCCTTGCGACCTCCCCCAGCGTCCAGCGGCGGGCAAGATCGCTCGATAGCACGAGTTTGGCCCGGTCCACCAACTTTTCTCGGCCGTAGGTACCGGCCGCACCATGCGACGTCCGCTCCCCGAGAGAGCGCCGGATGAGCGTGAGCGTGAGCGTTTCGGCTTCGAGGGGCTCGGCAATACCCCGACCGAGGCTGTAACGCAAAAGAGCAACGAGCGCCTGGGCGCGCGCGTCGATGCGCCGGCGCTGGCGCTTGAAGGATACACCCGAGCCGGAACGCAACTGCTCCTTCGGCGCGAGCTCGGACAGCACCTCTTCGCCAACCTTTACGTCGAGACACGCATCTCCGCCCGCGACCGGGTGGCTGATGCGATATCCTTCGCCGCCATTGAAGAAAATCACCTGATTGGGCTCGGCCACCGCGTCGCTCCTACCCACATGGCGCATAAAAACGCCGCGATAAGGATAAGCCAGGCTCGTCGAATGCGCGCTTTCTTCAGCGCTCCGGTGGGCACATGCCCCGTTGCAGATGACGTCCCGAAGTCTGACGGTCGATGTTGAAAGAATTGTCTGACACGAAAACTGGGACATTCCGATCCTACAAGTCGCGTTTGTAGAAGTCGTTATATGCTTCCGCACGAGACAGGCCAATGTCCTTGAGCTGATAGTCCGAGAGTTCGAGCAGGTCCAAGCGACCGCGCCGCGTGTCCATCCATCGAGCAAGGCGCGCGAGCAATCGCATGGGCAGGCCGCGCCCTTCGAGCGGCGTGAACGCGGTGATCCTGCGCTGCGGCCCAATCAATTCCGTCGCGACATAAGCTTGGCTGCCTGAGATCGGCCTATTGTCCGTCATCGTATCATCTCCTCTCTTGCCATTTGCATGAGAAGAAATTGACGCAAAGCCATGAGTGGCGCTGTCAGATTATTTAGGGATCATCGCCGCAACGGACACAGCAGGTGAGAAGTCATCGCGCCTACGGGCGATCGCCGGCGTCAGCGGCGATAAGTGACTTTCAACGGTCGCTTGGTGGAGCGCATTGTGCCTACTTAACCGGCCAAGAGCTCGCGCCTCTCGGGCTGCCGTCACGCCGATCTGCAGCACGCCTGGTCTTGCTGAGCACTTTCGATGGTTGATCGCAGCAACCGCAGGATGTATATGATGTCCGTTGTCATCGTTCCATTGTGAGGCGCAAGTGCACCTCACAGGTGGCGAGTGGACCTGCTGCCGCTTGAGCCTCAGACGCAGGTCATGCCACTTCAAACTTGCAATACTGCGATGAGGCTCGGAAGCTCGGCTCTCCGTAGGAAGGCGAGCGACAGAAACGGCGACGTCAGCCGGTCCGGCCGCAGATATATGGCATACAGTTTGCAATCCCGGACGTCGGAGGTATCGGGGCCGTTCTCATAAAAACCAGGAGCATGCCATGACCACCCGAAGGACAATGCTCTCCGTCACATTTGCGACTATAGCCGCCATTTCGACTGGCTGCGCCACGGAACAGAACCAACGCGGCTTGGGCGGTGCTTTGATAGGGGCCGGAACGGGCGCGGTCGCAGGCCAGCTAATCGGCCGAGACACGACGAGCACCGTCGTAGGTGCGGCTGGCGGAGCTCTCGTCGGTGCAGCGGTTGGAACTGCAACGACCCCGGCTCACAGCCGTGGCAACTGCAGATACAGGCAACCGGACGGCACTATCATTATCGCGCGGTGCTGATTCACCAGTCCGGTCGGCCTTGTCGTCTTGACCTGCTTGCGTGCGTCCGCCCCATCGCGCGCGTGAATTGCGCCGACCACGATCGGCAACGTCGTCGGGGAGGTTTCCAAGGCGCGACGGCGCCGGGTGGCGATATCGGCGCGCGCATTCTCCTGCTGCCGTTGCGGACCTTCACCTCTCCGCTCCTTGGAAACAGGCAAGGTCAGTCAGCGAGAACAAAACAGCGTACGAAAAGTCGAACCGTGACAGAACCCGCGGCAATACTCAAAAGCGGGAAACTCCCGCGAAAGGCGAATACGGCGGCGGAGAAGGTGAAGAAGGCTTGACCACGTCTTGCGGCGGCCTTTGAGGAGCCGCGTAGTTCTCCAATCGTGCGTTCTTCCGAAGGTCATCCTAGCATTTTTCATGCCCCGGGGCCGGAACTTGATACGGAGCCCTCGCATTCTTCGTAACGACGAGCGAAGGAGGGCAAGGTGAAAACGGCGTTGGCGGTATTTGGCGGTTTCATACTTGCCCTCGCGTTATTCCTGAGCGGTGCGGCTGTCGGAATTTTGTTCTTCACCGGCAAGCCAGCGCGCGAGGCGCGGCTGGACATGAATCAGTCGGAAATATGGACCAGGAATCCGCGAGCAGTAAACACGGCGACCCAGCGATTCGAGCGGCTCCCCGCCCGCTCGGCGGCAACTGATCTCACGGCTTCGAGAGAACCTGGGGTGGCCGCAACGGGAAACGAGGCCGAGGAGGAACACCCTTCGGAGCCCTTGGACACGATGGCCACCGCGTCGATTCAAACGACGCCCAGCGAGGAGCAACCGAGGTTGCCGACCAGGCCACCTGCTGACCCCGACGCTTCCGGAGAACGCGAAGTAACTGCATTGGGCAGAGACGCCGAGGGGGAGCGCTTTTCGGAACCGTTGGACACGACCGTTACTTCCTCGACGCAACGGGCGCCCAACGATGAGGAGCCGACCTTATCGACCGAGCGGACTGCCCATGTGGAATGGTGTGCGAAACGGTATCGGTCTTACCGTCCAGGCGACAACAGCTACACGCCCTTCACTGGCGGCCGGCGGACCTGCATCTCACCCTACATCGATGCAGACCAGGTCCAGTCCGAGCATGCTTTGCCGCAACCAAGCGACAGCTATGCGGGGGGTGCCGGCGCCCCTTCAACCCGCACGGAAGATCTCTGGGCCGACACGCGGGCAGGCACGAATCTGGCGCCGGAACACATCAGCTATTGTTTCAGCAGATACCGATCGTACCGCCCCGAGGACAATAGTTACCAGCCCTTTAGCGGCGGACCGCGCAGACAATGCCGGTGACGAGGTAAGGTGGCACGCTCTGAGAAGAGATACCCGCACAGAATACACGGAATGCTCGTATCGACCGCTGCCGTTGACGCCGCCATGGACCGCCGCAAAAGTGCGACGGCATCGGGAAGCATGGGGTATTGCGCGGGGGGTAAAAAGCAAAGGCCCGCGTTGTTTGCGGGCCTTGAGTTTGGTTGCGGGGGGCCTGATTGCACAGAGACTTGTAATTTCATGTGTCTTTATGCGTTCAACGGGCAAACCAGTTTCCGGAGCGGACATTGCTTCGAATCCGCTGAATGACACGACTCGACCCGTTGCAGTCGTTCGCCACTAGTCGATGGACGTCTGCAAAGGGCGGGGAGCTGAAGTCACAGGTATCGTTGGCCGACCATGCGCTGTGAAACCGCGACGATCACGTAGTCGGCCCTGTGACACAGCCGGGGGACACCGGTAAATTTCGATAGGGCTACCGCTAACCACGCTGCGCGCTATCGCGAATATGTTCTTGCAGAATAGTCTTCAGGTCGGTGAACGTGCGAAGGCCGAGGTGCCGCGCCAGCCGCTGAACCGTACTCACCGAGACATTGCATCGTCTGGCGATCGTTGCGGCGCTCTCGAAGGCTGCCGTTTTGGGGCGATCGATGACCTCTCGCGCCACTCGCTCGAGAGTGCCCGGAAAGGTGATCTGCCGCTGGGCGATTTCGCACTTCAACTTCTGGAGGGTTTTCAAACGATTGCTTTGGGGTTCTTCCATTGCCCGTTTCTCACGTCATCGAGGGTGTGGATCGTGTCTGTTTGACAATCTGCAGGTGCCGCGAGCGTTTGCAGGCGGCACCTGCAAAATATCTTAGCGGCTGATCGTCGCCTGAAGCGCGTCAATCGAGGACTGGATCCCCGCCTCAGTGGACATGGTGAAGTCCTCCATCTGGAGGCTGACCCAGCCGTTGTAGCCGCACATGCGGACGACGGAGAAGAATTCCTTCCACCATTGCAGGTCACGGCCGGCGCCGACGGCAACATAGTTCCAGCTACGATTGGCGACGTCGGTGACCTCCTTCAGTTCGAGCAGGCCGTTCACATCCGCCAGGCCGCGTTCGATGCGGGTGTCCTTGCCGTGGCAATGGTGAATTGCCGAACCCAGCGCGCGGGCGGAGGCGATCGGATCCGCCCCCATCCAGATCAGATGCGAGGGGTCGAGGTTCATCCCGACCGTCGAGCCGACCTCATTGCGCAGGCGGAACAGTGTCTCGGGGTTCCAAACAAGCATTGCCGAGAAGTTCTCAAGCGCGTACTTCTCGACGCCGACCTCCTTGGCTAGCCCCACAAGATCGTGCCAGAGCGGGAAGGCGCGATCCTCCCACTGGTAGCGGTCGCGCTCGGGCATCTCGTCGGGCCAGCTCTTGGTATAGACGAGCCAGTTGGGGACTACGTCGCCAGCCGCGGCTTCAGGCAGACCGGACATGGTCACGATGGTCTTGACGCCGATCTCGCCGGCGAGGCGGATCGTGTCCTTCATCTCTTGCAGGTGGCGTTTGCCCATCTCGCCCGGATCGAGCGGATTGGCCGAGCAATTGAGGGCCGCGATCTCAAGGCCGCGCGCCTCGATCTCCCTCAGCTTCGCCCTCAGTAGCGCTTTGTCTGCCAGGAGCTCGTCGGCCCGGAAATGTGGCGCCCGCGACCAGCCGCCGCCGGTCATCTCGATACCCTCGACGCCGAGTTTGACGGATTTGTCGAGCATCTCCGTGAAGGAGAGATTGCCCATGACATCTGTGCAAATCGAAAGTTTCATCTTGTCTCTGTCCAAAAAAGGGGGGCGCACTGCGGTGCGCCCCAGTTGGGGAGGAGCTACTTGAAATCGACCCAGGCGGAGCCCGCGTCGGCCGAGCGGACGCAGTTCTCCAGCCAGCGGACACCTTCGGTGCCGGCCTTGATGCCCGGGTAGTGATGGGTTTTCAGAAAGGCTTCGTCGCCGCGGTTCTTGGCGTCGATCGCCTGCGCGATCCATAGGTAGATGTTCGACCAACTATCGCCGAGGCCTTCGGTGTGCAGCGCGCCCATGCGATCGATGGCAAGGCTTTCCTCCTCGAGGTAGGGCATACCGTGATGGAGGGTGCGGTTCGGCTCGCCCTGCACTTCGTAGATCAACTGATCGGGACGGCTGTCGGACCATTCGACGGAGGCCTTGGAGCCGACGAATCGATAGCGCTGGCTGCCCATGTTGCCCGCGTCCACGGACGAGACCCAGAGGCGGCCGCGCGCCCCGTTGTCGTAGTGCATCAGCACCGTGGCATGGTCCTCAAGCGGTGCGCGGGTCGGGATAAACGCCTTGCGATCGCAGAGCAGCTTCTCGATCTTCATATGCGGCAGCACGATCTCGGAGAGGTAGTAGAGATGCGTGCCGATATCGCCGAGGACGAAGGTGGGGCCGGCGGTCTTCGGATTGGTGCGCCATCTAACGGCCTCGCCCGCGCCAACATCGTCGCCCGCATTGAAGCCGTGGGTATATTGCATGTCGACAATGCGGATATCGCCGAGCATGCCCTTGTTGACCATGGCCGCCATCTGGTGAACCAGAGGGTGGCCGGTGAAGCCGTAGGTCACGCCGACGATCAGGCCCCTTTCCGCGGCAAGCTTTTCGATCTCCTCGCATTCCGCCACGGTGAAGAACAGCGGCTTTTCGCAGATCACGTGCAGGCCGGCCTCAAGGCACGCCTTGGCGATCTCGTAATGAGTGAAGTTCGGCGTGGCGATCGAGACCACCTCGACGCCGTCGGGGCGCCCGGCCTCGCCCGCGATCAGGTCCTGATAAGTGGGATAGCAGCGGTCCGCCTCGACGCCGAGCTTCACGCCGAAGTCTCGGCCTCGCTCCGCGTCGAGGTCGAAGGCGCCGGCGAGCAGTTGGTAAGTACCGTCCCTGAGTGCTCCGGTGCGGTGCTCGTAGCCCACCTGACCGGTGCGGCCGCCACCGACCATTCCCCAGCGGAGCGGACGGGAAATCGTTCTTTCTCCGTTGATCATCTGATTGTCTTTCCTGACATGACCGACCGATTCATTCCGCCGCCATGGCGGTCGGAGGTCCGTAAAGGCTGGGTTTCGCTATCATGTTGATTGATTCAAGGCCGCCGCTGGCCACGGCTCGCAAGGCGGCATCAGCCACCAGCGTAGCGGCGTAGCCGTCCCAGGTGGACGGACCGGTCGCGGTGCCCTCCGAGGCGGCCACGCTCCATTCCCGGAACTCCTGGTCGTAAGCCTCGATGAAGCGCTCGCGCCAATCCTCGGGGATCGCCTGGCGGATGCCGTTCGAATCCGAAATCACGGTTGCCGGACGGTTCGGCAGCGCGGCGACGCCCTCCTCGCAGCTGACCTCGCCGCGGATGTCGGAGCCATAGGCGATGTTGACCGAAATCTCGACGTCGACCAGCGCGCCCGAAGCCATGTGCAACAGCACGAAGACCGGATCGGGCAACTCGCCACCACGCGAGGACCGCCGCGGCACGCGCACCTCGACCCCAGAGACTTCGTCCGACAGGAGCCAGCGGGCGATGTCTGCGTCATGCACCAGCGTGTCGTTCAGCGGCATCTCCGAAGTGTAGAGGCCCTCGGGCACTGAGGCGTTGCGATGCACGGAATGGAAGATCAGCGGCGAGCCAAGTTTTCCGCCGTCGATCACCGCCTTGAGGCGGCGATAATCGGCATCGAAACGGCGCATGAAGCCCACCTGCACAACTCGCCGGCCAAAGGCCACTTCCGCCTCCATCACGCGCAGCGCGGCGGCCTCGGACGTCACCAGGGGCTTTTCGCAGAACACGGGCTTGCCGGCGGCGATGCAGGCGAGCAGTTGCTCCTCGTGCGCCGGCCCCCAAGAGCAGATGACCACCGCCTGCACTTTTTCCGAAGAGATCAATGCCGTGGGGGTGGCGAACACCTCCGCCCCTTCGGGGGCGGCGGCAGCGGCGCGGGCCTGGTCGATGTCGGTGACCCCCACGACCTCAACGCCGGACAGGACTTGCGTAAGGCGGCGGATAACGCTGGCCCGGCTAATAGGGAGGCAAATCGCTCGCGAGCTGAACGAACGCTCGGACCGAAATCCGTAGTCTCATGCGCAGGCCGGAGCTCACACATCGAGCTGGCAGAACCAAACGAAGCGACCTCCCGCCGCTTTGGCAGGTGGGCACCAAGAGGAGAAATCTGATGCGCGCTGTTCCTTACGCCCGTTACTCAACTGATCTTCAACGACCTGAGTCGGTTGAGGATCAATTCCGCGTCTGTCGGGATCTGATCGCACGTCAAAAATGGGAGGAGGTCGGCACTTACCACGACGCGGCTATCTCCGGTGACAATATGATACTTCGTCCGGGTATCCAGCAGCTCATAATGGATGCAAAACGCGGCAAGTTCGACGTCGTCGTGGCAGAGGCTCTCGATCGTATCAGCCGCGATCAAGCAGATTTGGCCAACCTGTTCAAGTTACTGAAGTTCCACGATGTGGCGATGCACACTTTGAGTGAAGGCGCCATCACCCCAATGCACGTTGGCTTTAAGGGCACAATGAACGCCATCTTTCTGGACGATCTCGTCGCAAAGATACGTCGGGGGTTACGAGGCCGAGTTGTAAGTGGATACTCAGGCGGAGGGAATTGCTACGGGTACAACGTAATCAGGCACCTGTCAGGCACAGGCGATCTCCTCTGCGGAGAGCGTGAAATCAACGAAGAGCAAGCAAACATTATTCGGAGGATATTTCGCGAATTCTCTGCCGGCGTATCGCCTACAGAGATTGCCCGCCGACTGAATGACGAGCGGATACCCGGCCCACGAGGAACAAGCTGGTCTGACGGCACAATTCGCGGACAGGGGGGACGGGGGACGGGTATATTGAATAATGAAATGTATCTGGGGCGCAGGATCTGGAATCGCTTACGCTACATCAAAGATCCCGAGACCGGTAAGCGCGTCTCCCGAAAAAACCCGCCGGGGGAGTGGGTAGTCTCAGAAGTCCCCGAACTTAGAATCGTGGATGACGATCTCTGGCAAGCAGTGAAGGAACGACAACGAGAGATCGCTGAGCGCATGGCGAACAATATTGCAGGCGTTCGCGCGTATCATGCGCAAAACAAGCTCAACGCGGCGCGGCGACCCAAGTCGTTGCTCTCCGGGTTAATCATTTGCGGCTGCTGTGGTGGACCCTTTTCACTACGTGGGGGCGGCCGGTACGCGTGTTCAAACCACATCAGTAAACGCACCTGCACAAACTCCCGGAGCATTCCACGCGAGGTGTTGGAGCGGCGAGTTCTGATCGGAATCAAGGACCAATTAATGGACGAAGGCGCCGTCGCAGAGGCGGTACGCGCTTGTGAGGTCGAGACCAACCGCCTGAGACAAGAAGGACGAGCTCATAGCGCAAGTTGGGAAAGAGAGATGGCAATGGTAAAGACGCAAATAGGCCACGTGTTGGAGGCGGTTGCAGACGGGATGCATCACATCTCATTAAAGGAAAAATTGACATCCTTGGAGACTCGCAGAGACGAACTCGCCGAATACCTTACTCAAGTAGAAGTATCGTATACGGTACGGAATATTCCTCAGAACGCCAGCAAGATTTATGCATCGAAAGTCGAGCGGCTTTTAGATGCCCTACACCAGCCTGAGGAGCAGTCGGCCGCAAGAGAGGCAATTCGTTATCTAATCGAGAAGATTGTTCTTACCCCGGGGCCTAATCGCGGCGATATGGACGCTGTGATGTACGGCGACTTGGGCACGATCCTAGGCTGGACGAGCCTACAACCTATTGAAAAGCCGCCAGAAACAGGTTTCATGGCACTGAGGAGAATGACGGTGTCTGAATCAGTGGTTGCGGGGGCAGGATTT
>NZ_LUAV01000013.1 GCF_002078505.1 Ensifer aridi
CATTTCAACCTGGCCGCCACAGGTGTGTAGCCGGGTGGGTTCAAGGATGAAGTGCGACACGCCGGCGCGTCACTCCGGAAGGCCGGCCTTGCGGAAGCCATCAACGAAATGCTCAAGCGTCGCAGCGTGGCGGAATGGCTCCGTCGTGGCCCAGTGGCGGATTGTGAAATGCGGGTTACCGACGAGGAACAATTCGACCTCTGCGCGCGCCTCGTCGAGCCGGCCCAGCTGAGCGAGGCTTGCCGCCAGGAAGCGGCGTGAGCTTGTACGATACGTCTCGTCCTGGCGCAGTGTCTCGACAGCGGCTTCGTATTCGCCGGCCGCGTATTGCGCTTGGCCGAGCGTCAGATAGTACCAACTTGCCGGAAACGGATTCAGGCGGAACGCCTTTCGAATGTGGTCAAGGCCCTCCTCCACCCGCCCGGCCAAGACCGTGATGTCGGACAATGCCGCCCAGGTGTCGGCCTCGTTCGGGTCGAGTTCAATCGCCTTGGCGAATTCCGCATCCGCCTCTGCGAAGTTGCGCTCGTAGGCCAGCAGGTAAGCCAGGACCCAGCGGCAGCCAGCATCATTGGGATCGAGCGCGACAGCTTTGCGCGCCAGTTCCAAAGCAATGCTGCGGTTAGCTTCAGTTGGTCCGCCCGAATGCACCCATCCCATCCAGTGGTTTATGGCAAGCCAGCGATAGGCCTCGGCGTATTCCGGATCGAGCGAAACGGCGCGCCTGAGCATCAGATGCGCTTCCTGAGCCATCTGCGGCGAATCATCCATCACCTTGCGCGCCCGCACGCAGAGATCGTAAGCCTCGAGATTCTTAGGACGATTGCGCGGCGGCGGTGTGCGCAGCCGGCCGAGTAACGCCTCCACGATCTTGCCGGTGACCTCGTCCTGGACGACAAAGATATCGTCCAGGCTGCGATCGAAGCGTTCCCCCCATAGATGGTCGCCGCTCATCGCGTCGACCAGCTGGGCGTTGATGCGCACGCGTCCCGCGGCGCGTCGTGCGCTACCCTCCAGTAGGTAGCGCACGCCAAGATCCTCAGCGATCGCGCGCACGTCCATCGCCTTTCCTTTGTAGGCAAAGGCGGAGTTGCGTGCGATGACGAACAGGCCGGAGACCCTGGATAGATCGGTGATCAGGTCTTCGGTCAACCCATCCGCGAAGGATTCCTGCTCGGAATCGTTGCTGACATTCACGAAGGGCAGCACGGCTATCGATGGTTTGTCGGGCAGCGGCAAAGGCTCTCGCCTCGCGCCACCGAGCCGTTCGACGGCTCCCGCGAAGCGGTAGCCGACGCGCGGAATCGTGGAGATCCATTGACCACCGTCTGCGGCCGGACCAAGCAGCTTCCTGAGCAGCGCGATCTGGACAGTGAGGTTACCTTCCTCGACGGCCGTGCCAGGCCACGCCGCATCCATCAACTCGGCCTTACCCAGGATTTCACCGGGCCGTCCGACGAGCGCCGCAAGCAGCTTCAGCCCGCGGTGGCCTACGGCAACGGGATCATCGTTCCGAAGCAGCGTTCCCGCACCGGAATCAAGCACGAACGGACCAAAGGCGAAACGTGATCCCCGCATAGGGCGCTCTATAGCCCGTTTAGAAGTCTTTGAGAACTTTTTGGGAGACCTTAATTACCGCGCCGTTCGTATCCTGCAGAATTCAGCCTCTTTCAGGTCTGGGCCCCGGGCCTTCAAACCATGTGGAGGTTGCCATGAACGATACCCCTACCCTTGCGTCGGCCCCGCTTCAGGCGGCGCAGCCGGGAACGCCCGTGGAGCCGGCGGAAGTGTCGCGTCGGCACTACAGCCTGGCGACCCTGCGAAGCATTATCGCGACCTGGGGCGAGCGGATACGCTTTCGCTGGGAACTCGAGCAAAAGTTGAGGGACGATCCCCATTTGATCGACGATATCGGTCTGACGAGACGCGAGGTCGAGGCAGAGATCGCCAAGCCCTTCTGGCAAGTGTCAAACCCTTTATGAGGCGAATGCCGTAATGACACCGGATCGCCAGTTTCCGCGTGCCGCGGTGGCTCGCCGGCACTTGCACAGCACGACATCACCGCGAGAGGATCGGACGCCATGGGCCGCGATGGCGGGCATCATCGCGACCGTCACGGTGTTCGCCTTGGCACAGGGGCTCACCTATCCGCTGCTCAGCTTCATCCTGGAGCGGCAGGGGACGACGCCCGGCCTAATCGGCTTGTCGGCGGCGATGACGCCGCTGGGTTTCATTGTATCCGCGCCCTTCATTCCGCCGCTGGCCCGGCGCGTGGGCGGGGCGCGATTCGCGATCCTGTGTTCGATCCTGGCTGCGCTCACCCTGCTCGCGATTGCCTGGACGCAGGAAGTCTGGGCCTGGATGCCGCTGCGCTTCCTGCTCGGTTTCTTCGCAAATCCGCTTTACGTGATCAGCGAAACCTGGCTGATCTCGATCGCGCCCGCGCCACGCCGGGGCCGGATCATGGGCCTCTATTCATCGATCGTTTCGGGTGGCTTCGCCATCGGCCCGCTGTCGCTCGGCCTGGTCGGCACTGAGGGTTGGCCGCCCTTCATGATCGGCATCGTGGCCTTCCTTCTCTGCGGCCTGACCGTGCTTGCGGTCGTGCCGCGCCTGCCGAAGATGCCGCATGAAGGCGAAGCAACATCGGTCGGCGCCTTCTTCGCGCTGGCGCCGCTCCTCTTGTTTGCGGTTTTCGCCGCAGCCGCCTTGGAGCAGGTCCTGCTTTCGTTGTTCGCGGTCTATGGCGCCGCGCTCGGCAGCGCCGAGGAGCGCATCGCTTCGCTCATCACCTGTTTCATCGCAGGCAATGCCGCGCTGCAGGTTTTGATCGGGCGCTTGGCCGAACGGTTCGGCTCGACGCACACCATGTTATTCTGTGCCCTGGTTTCGCTGGCCGGCTGCCTGCTACTGCCGTCGATCTTCAACTCTTGGCTCATCTGGCCGCTCGTTTTCGTCTGGGGCGGGGTCTCGTTCGGGATCTACACCGTGTCGCTGATCCAACTCGGCGAGCGTTTCACCGGTCAAGCCTTGATCGCCGGCAATGCGGCCTTCGCGTCCGTATGGGGCGTCGGCGGCATCGTGGGCTCGCCCGCGGCGGGACTGGCGATGCAGCTGATCGGGCATCAGGGCCTGCCATTGACCCTTGGTCTGCTGTGCTGTGCACTGGCGCTGTTTCTGATGGCAGAGAGACGGTGAGGCTGATCGAGGCACTTGCCTCGTGCTGCCGGCCTAGATTCTCCACCGGGTGGGTCTGAGGGTAAACGACTTGTGAGAGACAACGCGCCTAGACGCACTGTTCTTCCGAACAGATCGCGAGCGGTCAGCGTGGCTGCCGGCCGACAAAGGGATTGACGCCCATCTGGATGAGCATACCGATCGTGTCCGCCTCGCCCCAGTGTTCAATGATCAGTCCATCGGCGACGCGTTCGATGTTGATGCCTTTGACCTCGATGACCAATCCGGTAGGTTCGATTTGCATCCAAGTTCCCTTGTGCGTTCCTCGGCCGGCCACTCGGGTGACGACTTTGTCGCGTTCGGCGATCAGGTCTTCGATCCTGAGCTCAAAATCCGGAAACGTCTGCAGGAGCGCATCGACGTGCGCGCGTAAGACCTCGGGGCCACGCTCGCCGCTCGGATTGTTGTGATCGACGTACTCCGGATGCACCCATTTTGCCGCGGCAGACAGGTCGCGAAACATGTCGGCATAAAAGCGCGTGACAAGCCGCTTTGTCGCAAGCACGGACATTCGCTAATCCTCTTCGCCCCTCTCGCCGGCTGCCCCTCTCTAAATTTACGAAAGCATCGGCCACGACAGCCAGCCTGCCCTAATGTGCTGTATAGGCTCCGTCGATCGGATGGTAGCTGCCGGTGATGAAGCTCGCCTGTTCGGACAAAAGGAAACAGACGAGTGCCGCCACCTCTTCCGGCCTCCCGCGCCGGCCCATAGGCTGAAGCGCCTCCAGGCGGCGGCTGCTTGCCAGCTCGGAGTGTTCCGACAGAAGCGGCGTTTCGATCCAGCCAGGGCCGACGGCGTTGATGCGGACACCCATCCTTGCGTATTCGATCGCGGCGGCCTTCGTCAGTCCGACGACGCCGTGCTTGGCTGCCGTGTAGGCTGAGGCGGTCGGTAATGCGACAGACCCGAGAATGGAGGACATGTTGACAATGGCGCCGCCCCCGCTTTTCAGCATGGCGGCGATCTCGTGTTTCATGCAGTAGAAGACGCCGTTCAGGTTGACGTCGATCAGCCGGTGCCAGTGGTCGAGCGGATAGTCTGCCGTCGCTTTCCGAGGTCCCTCGATGCCCGCATTGTTGACCGCGAGGTGTAGACCGCCGCACTCCCGGACAGCGAACGCGACCAGTTCCGCTACGGCTCCGGCATCGGCAACGTCGACGCAGAAGTCACCGGCCTTTCCCCCGTTCGCTCGAATCTCGGCAGCCACGCTCTTGGCTGCATTGGCGTCGAGATCGGCGACGACGATTTCGGCGCCCTCGGCGCCAAGTTGCCGGGAAATGGCAGCGCCTATTCCGGAACCGCCTCCGGTTACGATCGCGACTTTGCCTTCGAAGCCAAGCTTCATCGTGTCTCCTTCCTCCCCTACCCAAATCCAGTCGAGCAGACGGGGATGCTTGTCGCAAGAGGTTTCATCCATCGGAGCCGATCGACTTCGTCCCAAAACGACACAGTCTGGCGCCAGACGCGCTCGCCAACAGAATATCTGCCCCATCTCTCCGGGAGGCCTAGCAAAGCGAATCAGCGCAATAGGTTTGCGGACATGGCGACTGCAACTCGAGGGCACCTGTGCGCCCAGGCAACTTTGGACCGCTTCCAGCCGCCATCGGCGTTGCGAGACTTGGCCGGCACGCGCTTGGGTGTTAAACACGAATCCGGTAGGGACTCACAATTAACTCAGCAGGTGAGAATGGAGAACGACCGTATTGCGCGCCGGGCCCTCTTGGTGGGCGGTCTGGCTCTTTTGGCCTCTGGATGTAGCACGTGGCAACCGACAAGGGGCCCTCGCGAAGCCAGAACGCGTATAGCCCCTCAATTCCGGCGGCAGGAAGTGGCCTTTAATGGAAGCGAGCCGCCGGGAACGATCGTCGTCGATACGGAGCAGCGATATCTCTATCTCGTGCAGAACGGCGGTTCAGCGATTCGATACGGCATCGGCGTCGGCGAACAAGGACGTACACTCAAGGGAAGAGCGACGATCGGTCGCAAAGCGGAGTGGCCTTCCTGGACACCGACCGCGAACATGATTCAGCGCAAGCCATGGCTCGCGCAATATGCCGGCGGAGTCGACGGCGGGCTTCACAATCCACTGGGGGCGGCTGCCCTCTATCTTTACCGCGGCGGAAACGACACTATGTTCCGCTTGCACGGAACGAACGAACCGTGGACGATCGGTCAAGCGGTATCGAGCGGATGCGTGCGCTTGACGAACGAAGACATCGTTGATCTCTACAGCCGTGTCCCCGTGGGTACGACTGTGCTGCTCATCTGATGGTGTTTTCCCTAATTTTTCGGTATAAATAACTAAGCCTTGTGTGTTCAGGCGCGGTTGATAACCCGGTAACCATAAAGCGGATATCAAGTGTGTCCTTTCTGCACTAGGCCCGGGCGCAAATCGCCACTATTACTTGGAGTGTTGCCTTCGATAACCCATTCCGACTATTGAGGAAAGGACTTCTTGATGAGCAGAATTCTAGTCGTGATGATTGCGTTGCTTTCGATTGCCGGTCTCACCGCGTGCGATACGATCGGCAAGGGCAAGGGCAAGGCCCCGCCGCCTGCAGAGCCAGTAGCAGCAGAGCCTGCGCCGGTTTATAAGTAACAGGTGACTTTGTGCCGTGGGGAAGTTCTAAGGAGCATTTCCCCGCGGCACGTTATTCAATACTAGATCGGCTCCGAGGCTGACGGCCAAGGGTGCCGGCAGTTATCAGGAGCCGGCCCGAGGTCTGGATTGATCAGGGCTCGGATGATAGAGCGCAGTTAATGAGATGACGCTTGTACGCGGCCGTATATCGCTTGTCGTCTTGCTCGCATTCGCGGCAGTAGCTTGCCAGACGCAAGACAAGGGTCCCCAGCCCGCTTACGTCTCGAGTAGCCCGTATGGCGCGCCGGCCAAGTTGGCATCGCAAACGAGAGAGCGAGGGTACTTCATCGAGTTTCGCTCGCGATATGCACTCAGCTATGGCCACACCTATGTCATCTTCGGGCGAACAAACAAAGCCGGGGCGATAGTTCAACGCGAGGTCGCGGGACTCGCGCCGGCCACCGTTGATCCAACACCCTACGTCGTCGGTCATTTCGTGCCGGTCCCGGCAGAGACCGGCGCGAGCGATGGCGATCTCGAGGAAGAATATCGTTCCGCAAGCTGGCGCGTCATGCTGACGGAAGCGGAGTACAAGAAGGTCGTCGCCTTCATCAGAGAACTGAAGACCAAGTCGCGTTTCTGGCACGCTACGTTTTACAACTGCAATGCCTTCGTGGCGGAAATTGCCCGCTCCATGGGATATAAGACTCCCGGCATCTGGCTTAGGCCACAACAATTCATTACAAAGCTGCGGGAGATGAACGCAGGGTGAGAGCGGCCGGTCACGAGGCTCGTCATCCAGCCGAATCCGAGCGTCGTCAAAGAACGGCCTGTCGAAGGGAGGCCCGGCCACCATCGTCGCCGTTTGGCGCGGCTTTCTCGAATGGTGGCGGGCCTTGGTGAACTAGAGTGAACATGTCGGTAGATTCCATCGGCGAGATCATCTGGGTGCTCGGGATCGTCGCCTGGTACTTCATTCGGCGTCCGTACGAACGTCGGGCGAAGCGCGTGCGCGTCGTAAGTCACCGCCGTTCGCCTTCCGAGATCATCGGGCTCGTCGCAGCGCTGTGCGGTCTTGCGATCTTTCCCGGCTTTTACGTAGCTACCGGCATCCCGGGAGCGGCCGACTACCCTGCCCGCGTCTGGGCAATCACGGTTGGGACGGCAATTTTCTCGCTTGCGATGTGGGTCTTTCGGAGAACCCACAAGGAGCTCGGCCGCAACTGGTCGATTACGCTTGAGATTCGCGACAAGCATGAGCTGATTCGCGGTGGTCCCTATGCCCTTGTGCGGCATCCCATGTACACCTCGTTCCTGCTCATGGGCCTCGGCCAGGCGTTCCTGCTGTCGAACTGGGTCGTGGGGCTGGCGGGCCTGATCGGTTTCGCAGTCCTCTTCCTGTTGAGGGTGAACGAGGAGGAGCGCATGATGTTGGAAATATTCGGCTCTCAATATCGCGACTATATGGAGAGCACCAAGCGAATCATTCCCTACATTTACTAGAGGTGGCATGATGCGAGGCCGAGCTCTCAAGCTTTCGGCGCCGCGGCGCCTTGTCGGGGACCTGATGCGGTTCTCGATGCGCGTGCCACGGGTGAGCGTGCAGCGGCAGATGGATCTCGGCCCGCTCCTGAAGGCGCGAATGGCACAGCCAAGCAGGCCTTCCTGGACGACGCTTTTCCTGAAAGGTTATGCTCTCCTTGCCCTGGAGACGCCCGAGCTGCGGCGTGCTTACGTCAAATTCCCAAGGCCGCAGCTCTACGAATATCCGGCAAGTGTTGCCTCCATCGCGCATGAGCGCGAGTTCCACGGAGAGCGAGTCGTTCTGCTGAGTTCCATCAAGAATCCCGAGCGCCGTTCGATTGCGGAGCTCGGCGCATTGATCCAGGCGGCGCGAACGCGCCCGGTGCTCGAGGTCAAGGAGTTCCGGCGCGCCCTGAAGATCGCCCGCCTGCCGGCGCCGATCAGATGGCTGCTGATGTGGCTCGGACTGAATATCGGACGGCAGCGGGCGCGCCATTTTGGGACGTTCCAATTGTCCGTCTATTCGGGCCTCGGTGCCGAATCTCTGAATCCATTGACGCCCTTGACCAGTCTCCTCAACTACGGCCCGATCGACGAGAAGGGTTTGGTCACCGTCCGCATTCACTACGATCACAGGGTGATGGACGGCGCCAATGTGGCGCGCGCATTGGAGCGATTCGAGAGAATTTTGAACGGCGAGATTGCTGCCGAAGTGCAAAATTACGCCTCGAGCGAGAATGTTCAGGCCGCGGCTGCTTCGGGAGCGCAGACATGATTGGCGAACTCCGGCCAGCGGTCGTCGTGGTCGGCGCGTCCCGCGGCATCGGCAAGGCGATTGCCGAAGTTGCTGCCGCGGATGGCGCAACGGTGGTTTTGGTCGCGCGCTCGGCCGAGGGATTGGCGGCGGCCGCCGCCGATATTCAAAAGACTCGCGGCGAGGCCCTTACACTCGCCTTGGATCTTGTGGCCCAGGACGCTGCAAAGCGTCTCGAGGATTTCCTTTCCGCAAACGGCCTGATCTGCGACGTTCTGGTGAACAGCGCCGGATACGGCCTGCGCGGCAGCGCGACGCTATTGCCTGTGGAGGAACAAATCGGAATCGTCGATCTCAACATCCGCGCCGTCACCGATCTCACGCTGCGCTTTCTGCCGGGCATGGTAGCGCGCGGCCGTGGCGGCGTGATCAATCTGGGGTCGGTCGCGAGCTTCACTCCCGGCCCGTACATGGCCTTGTACTATGCCAGCAAGGGCTTTGTGCGCTCCTTTTCCGAGGCGCTTCATCAGGAATTACGCCGCACAGGGGTGACCGTCACGTGCGTCGCTCCGGGACCGGTCTCGACGGAGTTCCTTGCGACGTCCGGCGCCAATCGGGCTGCGCTGTTCAAGGTCTTGCCAAAGCTGGATGCATCTTACGTCGCCGAACGCGCCTGGCGCGGGTTCAAATCCGGGCGCCGCCTCGTCGTGCCAGGCATATCGGCCAAGTTGACCACTCTTTTGGCGTCGATGATGCCTTCCGCAGTTCTCCTGCCCTTGATCGGCCGCTTGCAGCGTCGGAGCAATGATCCCTGCCCCTGCGGCTCGGGAAAAAAGTTCACGTCATGCTGCGGTGCCCGTCGCGGCGCCCGCACGGGATGAGAACTTGGGTGGCTTGCGTCGTCTGCAGGCGCCCTGCCGGTCCGCAGCTTAACCGTTCACACCGGCGGCAGATCGCCGCGTTGCCAGCCCTCCAGGGTCTCCGCCATGAAATCGGCGTAACGCCCCTCCCCGATCGCCTTGCGGATGGCGGCCATCAATTCCTGATAATAGGCGAGATTGTTCCAGCTCAAGAGCATGCCGCCGAGCGATTCGTTCGAGCGGATCAGATGGTGCAGGTAGGCGCGTGAATAGTCGCGCGTCGCCGGGCAGGATGATTGCTCGTCGAGCGGGCGCGTGTCTTCGGCATGGCGGGCATTGCGCAGGTTGATTCGTCCGAAGCGGGTGAAGGCAAGGCCGTGACGACCGGAGCGGGTCGGCATCACGCAGTCGAACATGTCGACGCCGTGCGCGACGGATTTCAAAATGTCGTCCGGCGTGCCGACCCCCATCAGGTAGCGCGGCTTTTCTGCAGGCAGTGCCGGGCAAGTCACGTCCAGCATGTCGAGCATGACCTCCTGCGGCTCGCCGACGGCAAGGCCTCCGATGGCGTAGCCCTTGAGGTCCAGGTCCTTGAGCACCTGCGCCGAGCGTTCGCGCAACTTCGGAATGTCGCCACCCTGCACGATGCCGAACATCGCCTTGCCCGGCTGGTCGCCGAAGGCGATCTTGCAGCGCTCCGCCCAGCGCAGCGACATCTCCATCGCGCGCTCGATTTCCTGGGGCTCCGCCGGCAACGCGATACATTCGTCGAGCTGCATTTGTATGTCGCTGTCGAGGAGGCCCTGGATTTCGATCGAGCGCTCGGGAGACATATGATAGAGCGCGCCGTCGACATGGCTCTTGAAGGTTACACCCTGTTCGTTGAGCTTGCGCAGACTGGAGAGCGACATCACCTGGAAGCCGCCGCTATCGGTCAGGATTGGCCGCTCCCAGCCGATGAACTTGTGCAGGCCGCCGAGCCGGTGAACGCGTTCGGCGCCCGGGCGCAGCATCAGGTGGTAGGTATTGCCGAGAATGATATCGGCGCCGAGCTCGCGCACCTGGTCGAGATACATCGCCTTGACCGTGCCGACGGTTCCGACCGGCATGAAGGCCGGCGTGCGGATCGTCCCGCGCGGCGTCGAGATCTCGCCGCGGCGAGCGTTGCCGTCGGTCGCAAGCAGCTTGAATTGAAACGTCTCGGTCATTCAGTCTTTCCGGAAAAGCAGGCTTGCATCGCCATAGGAATAGAAGCGATAGCCGGTCGCGACGGCGTGTGCATAGGCGGCACGCATCGTATCAAGGCCGGCGAAGGCCGAGACCAGCATGAACAATGTCGATCTCGGTAGGTGGAAATTGGTCATCAGCATATCGACGGCGCGGAAGCGGTAACCCGGCGTAATGAAGATGCCGGTCGGTCCGGACCAGGGACGGATGGTGCCATCCTCGGTGGCCGCGCTCTCAATCAGCCGAAGCGATGTCGTTCCGACGCAGACGATGCGACCACCGCGCGCGCTGACGGCATTCAGCTTCTCGGCGGTTGCCGCGTCGACATGGCCGATTTCCTCGTGCATCACATGATCGTCGGTATCATCCGTCTTGACCGGCAAGAACGTCCCGGCCCCGACATGCAAGGTCACGAAGTGGCGCTCGACACCGGCTTCGTCAAGCCTGGCGAAGAGGCGGTCTGTGAAATGAAGTCCTGCGGTTGGAGCCGCGACCGCCCCCTCTTCCCGCGCATAGATTGTCTGGTAGTCGGTTCGGTCCTGTGCATCATCCGCCCGCTTCGAAGCGATATAAGGCGGCAGCGGAATATGACCGACGGCCATGATCGCTTCGTCGAGCACCGGGCCGGAGAGATCGAAACGAAGCGTCACTTCGCCGGCATCGCCCTTCTCCTCGATCGTCGCCTCCAGGGAGCCGAGGAGGCAGGCATTACCGCCGTGGCCGAAGCTGATGCGGTCCCCCGGTTTCAGCCGGCGCGCCGGACGCGCGAAAGCCTTCCAACGGTCGGGCGCGATACGCATGTGCAGTGTCAACGAAACCGGCGTGCTTATATCTTCGCCGCGATGGCGGATGCCCTCGAGCTGCGCGGGGATGACCCTGGTATCGTTGAATACCAAGGCATCGCCGGGTCTCAGCAACGACGGAAGGTCGAGAACGCCATGGTCGCTGAGGGCCGGCTCACCCTGCGGCCGCACGACGAGCATGCGCGCGCTGTCGCGCGGGCTTGCGGGCCTGAGCGCAATGGAGGCTTCCGGCAGGTCGAAATCGAACAGGTCTACGCGCATCGAAGATGTCAAACAAAAGCAAAACCCGCCCCGGCGGCTCTGCGCGCGACCAGGGCGGGTCTGTGCATTAGCCCAAATCAGGCGTCGGCGGCAACCCGCATCGACACGATCGAGTCGGGATCACGCACCGGCTCGCCGCGCTTGATCTTATCGACGTTCTCCATGCCTTCGATGACCTGACCCCATACCGAGTACTGCTTGTTGAGCCAGGGAGCGTCGGTGAAGCAGATGAAGAACTGGGAGTTCGCCGAGTTCGGCATCTGGCTGCGTGCCATCGAGCAGGTGCCGCGCACATGCGACACATCGGAAAACTCGGCCTTGAGATCCGGCTTGGAGGAACCGCCCATGCCGGCGCGTGCCGGGTTGAAGCTCTCGCTGCCGGTCTTGCCGTATTGCACGTCGCCGGTCTGGGCCATGAAATCTTCGATCACACGGTGGAAGACCACGCCATCATAGGCGCCTTCGCGCGCCAGTTCCTTGATGCGGGCGACATGGCCCGGAGCGACGTCCGGCAGCAGCTCGATCACCACCCTGCCCTTTGTGGTTTCCATGATGATCGTGTTTTCCGGATCCTTGATCTCGGCCATGGTTCTTCTCCTTCTGTTTTCAGTCTTACCTGCCGACCTTGACGCTGATCATGCGGTCTGGATCGGTGACGGCGCCATTATTGGCATCGTCACCACGCTTGATCTTGTCGACATTCTCCATGCCTTCGACGACCTTGCCGACGACCGTGTACTGTCCGTTGAGGAAGTCGCCAGGCGCAAACATGATGAAGAATTGCGAGTTGGCGCTATTGGGGTCCTGGGAGCGCGCCATGCCGACTGTGCCGCGCTCGAAGGGAACGTTGGAGAACTCGGCTGGCAGGTCGGGCTTGGAGGAGCCGCCCGTTCCTGCGAGCTCAGCCTGGTAACCGGCCTTCATGTCGCCATACTGCACGTCTCCGGTCTGGGCCATGAAGCCCTCGATGACGCGATGGAAGGCGACGTTGTCGTATTCGCCGGCGGCAGCGAGCTCCTTGATCTGCTGGACATGCTTCGGCGCGATGTCAGGACGCAGCTCGACGACGACGGGCCCGTCCTTGAGCTGGATCGTAAGGATGTTTTCGCTCGACTGCGCCAGGGCGCCTCCCGTCAAAGTGGCGAGCGCGAGGGCGCCTGCGAACGCGAGTTGGAGGATTTTCATGGAGTCTCCTTGCCGTGATGTGAGCTTACTTGCGCTTCGCTTGCAGCGCCTCGTGGACCGCCTTGGGAACGAAGGCGCTGACGTCACCGCCCATAGCCGCGATCTGCCGGACCAATGTGGCCGTAATGGGCCGGGATGCGGTGCCTGCCGGCAGAAACAGGGTCTGAATATCGGGCGCCATCTGCCGGTTCATGCCCGCCATTTGCATCTCGTAGTCGAGGTCCGTCCCGTCCCGCAGGCCGCGCACCAGAAGGCTTGCCCCGTGCTGACGGGCGGCGTCGACCACAAGATTGTCGAAGGAGACGACAGCGATGTCCGCTGCCCTCTCCGGCAGCAAGTCGCTGAGCGAGCGGCGGATGAGATCCGCCCGCTCCTCGAAGGAGAAAAGCGGGGCCTTTCCCGGATGGACGCCAATCGCCACGATTACTTTCCCTGCGACGTTCAACGATTGGACGAGCACATCCAGATGGCCGTTTGTGATCGGATCGAAGGAGCCGGGATAAAAAGCCGTGGTCATTGCGCCTGTTTCCGTTTGGTGAAGCCTTTTGTCATGGACGACGGCGAACCGCAAGGCTCGTGCGATGTTCCCGGGGAAACAGCGGCACAGAAAGAATGAATGCTAGATGAACGCAACGTTCAAGAGGGCTTCATACCGGAAGTTGTAATGTGAAGCCACAGTGACGGAACTTTTTTCAAGCGCGTGCCGTTTAGCGATGGAAGGGAGACGGCGATGGGATTGGCTCTGTTTTCGGTGGCGATGTTCTTCGCAATGGTCGTTGCGACTATCCATGCACTTCGCGACGAGGCTCGCGAGCCGACGGCCGTGCCGGTGAGAACCGATCGACTGCGGCGCAGATGACGTGATCGGGCGCCTGTCGTCTCCAGTTCTTGATGTGAATGCCTCCAGGAAGCTTCCCACAGGGAAGCTTCAGAATAAGCGGCCTCATTTTTCCCCTGATGTGGTCGCTCTTACGAGCCGGACGGCCTCCCCTGCCCGTCCGGCTTTTCTTTTCTAGGCAACGGCAGGCGCTGTGCGCGTGAAGCGAAGCAGGCGGAAGAAGCGCCAATTGAGCAATAGCGCCGCTGCTGCAAGCCCGAGCACGAAGCCGAACCAGACGCCGACCCCACCAAACTTCAGCGGAAAGGCGAAGGCCCAGGCGCAGAAGAAGCCGATTGGCCAATAGGAAATCATCGCCAGAATCATCGGCACGGTCGTGTCCTTGAGACCGCGCAGCATCCCCGCGGCGATCGCCTGAAGCCCGTCGACGAGCTGGAAGGCGCCGGCTATCACGATCAGCGGCCCCGCGAAGGCCAGAACCTCGGCGGCGTCCGGGCGGCTCGTATCGAGATAGAGGGCTGCGAGCTCATAGGGAAACAGCGCGAAAATCGTGCTGCCGACGGCGGCAAAGCCGCAGCCGAGTGCAAGGACGGCGATCGCCGCGCGCTTGACGCCGAGCATATCACCACCGCCATAGGCCAGGCCCACACGCACGGTCCCGGCCTGGGCCAGGCCGAGCGGAATCATGAAGGCGATCGACGCGAATTGAAGCGCGATGCCGTGCGCCGCGAGTTCGATCGTGCCGATGGTTCCCATAAGCAGCGAAGCGACGGTAAACAGGCTGACTTCGGCTAGGATCGTCAGCGAGATCGGAATGCCGAGATGGATGACTTCGCGGAAGACGGGCCAGTCCGGCCGCCAGAAACGCACGAACAGTTCATATCCGTTGAGTTCCGGCCGGTTGCGGATGTAGCCGATTGTCAGCACGGCGCCGAGCAGCGCCACGCCGAGTGCCGCGACGGCGGCTCCGAATATGCCGAGCGCCGGAAAGCCGAAATGACCGAAGATCAGGACGTAGCAAAGCACGGCGTTGAGAACCAAGGTCGCGAGCGTCACGTACAGAATCACCCCTGCCCGTTCGAGGCCGCTTAGGAAGGCGCGCAATACCATGAAGACGAGGCTGGGAAAGATCGCCCACTGCGCTACGTGCAGATATTCCCCGGCGAGCTTTGCGACCTCTGGCTTCTGCCCGGCCAACAGCAGGATCGGCTCGGCCATCCAGAGTGCCGGTGCGGTCAGGATGCCGTAGAGCAGCACCACCCACATGCCCATTCGGACCGAACGTCGTACGGACATCTTGTCACCCCGGCCTTGCGCCTGCGCGACCATCGGCACGACGGCGTTTGCAAAGCCGCTGCCGAAGATGAAGACCGTGAAGAACACCTGCGTCGCAATGATGATGGCCGCGAGCTGCGTCGCACCCAACTTGCCGACCATCAGAACGTCGGTCGTATTGATTGCAAGCTGGGCAAGCTGGGCGCCGATGAAGGGAACGCCGAGATACACGCTGGCGCGAAAATGCATGCCCCACGAATTGTCGGTTTGCGGAAGCACAAGGTCTTTGTTTGCGGTCAGCATGGAAAATCCTGGCTCTGCAGCGGCAAAAAGTCGGAAAATGAAGGAGGGTATTCGAATTAGAGCACCACCGGCGCGAGCGCCAGCAATAAAGACCGAACTGCTCGATTTTTCATCGATGGATCAAGAAAATTGATCAATTTGCAGGCATGACCTGCCGGGAGCCGCTAGGCCTGCGTTGGTCTCGGGACCGTCTCCTCGAAAGCGTCGCCGCGAACACTGCGCACCTTGGAGAGGAAGACCACAAGCGCGGCAACGATCAGACAGCCCGCAAGCGCATAAGCCGCGCCGGAAAACGAATAGGTGGCCACGGGGCTGGTGAAATAGGCGAAGATCTGAGTGAAGATCAAAGGCCCAAGGATCGTCGTTATGCTCGATATGCTGGTGAGTGCCCCCTGCAATTCGCCCTGCGCCGACGGCGGGACGTGGACCGATGCGATGCTGCGCAACGGCGGATCCGCGAGGCTCTCGAGTGCCGTTGCTACGATGACGACGTAGATCATCCAGCCCTCCCACGCGGCCGCATAGCCGGTCATTCCAAGCGCCGTGAAAACGAGCCCGAGCGTTGCCGTTCGTCTTTCGCCCAGTCTCGACACGACACGCGGCAGGACAACCGCCATAACGAACGCGCCGCCTACGCCGAAGATGCCGAGCGAGAGTCCGATCTGCCCTTCGCTCCATCCATAGCGATAGGAGGATACGAACGACCACACGGCGGGATAGACGGCATGGGCCAGCCAGTAGAGGAAGAAGACGAGACACACCCAACCGATCCCGGAATAGTTGTGCATCTGCTTGAGTGCACCGAGTGGATTGGCTCGGTGCCACTCGAAGCGCCGCCGGTGTGCGCGCGCAAGCGTCTCCGGCAGGAGAAAGAGCCCGACGACGAAATTGAGGAAGGAAAGCCCCGCCGCGCCGTAAAAGGGCACTCTGGGCCCCAACTCCCCGAGAAAGCCGCCGACCACCGGACCGAGGGCGAAGCCCGTGCCGAAGGCAATGCCGATCAGGCCGAAATTCTTGGCGCGGTTTCCGTCGTCGCTAATGTCGGCGATGTAGGCGGACGCGGTTCCAAAGCTCGCGCCGCTGATGCCGGCGAGAATGCGCCCCACGAAGAGCATCCAATAGCTCGTCGCAAGCGCGCAGATCAGATTGTCGATCGCGAAGGTGAGCACCGAGGCAAGCAGGATCGGCCGACGCCCGAATCGGTCGCTCAAGTTTCCGATCAGCGGTGCGAAGAGAAATTGCATCGCCGAATAGACGAGCAGCAGCCAGCCACCGTCGATCGCCGCCTCGCCGACATCCGCGCCCGTCAGCTCCTCCAGGTAGCTCGGCAGCACCGGCACGATGATCGCGATGCCCATGATGTCGAGAAAGAGGATGAGGAAGACGAGGAACAGACCACGCCGTACAAATTTGCTGTCCCGCATGAGTCTTCCCTCCCGTTGTCCGCAAGCGGGACAGAACGTGAACGACGTTACCAAATAAGGTGTATCGTGTTGTCACGACGCAAACAATACGTGAACATTTCAAAGTTTATGATCGAAATGATCTCGTCTGTTGATGGCTTGCTGGCCTTTGGCTGCAACCCTATAGCGCCGTGCGTCTTTTCAGACGCACAAAGAGACGCTGTAGCACTTTGAAGTGCTGCATGTTTTTCTCCTTTAATCGGCTACGATTTAAGGAAACATGCCGTAGCGCTCTGAGTGCCGCTGTTCGGCCTTCAGGAAATCGACGAAGGCGCGAAGCGGAGCCGGAAGATGCCGACGGCCGGCGTAGTACAGGAACGGCCCTGGAAAGCTGGTAACCCAAGCCTCCAGAATCGGAACGAGGCGGCCCGCCTTGATCTCAGGCAGCAGGAATTCCTCGAAGCTTCTGATCACTCCTAGACCACCGACGGCGGCGCTGATTTCGAGATCGATCGCATTGGCGAGCACGGTCGCGGGGGGCGCGACAGTAATTGCCGCCGCGCCCTCGCCGAATTCCCAGGCGAGCGCAATGCCGTTCTGGAAACGGTGGCGTATCGTCGCGTGCTCCAGGAGGTCGCGCGGATGTTGCGGCTCGCCATGCTTGGCGAGATAGTCCGGGGCCGCAGCGGTAACATAGCGCTGCACTCGCGGCCCGATCGGGATGGCGATCATGTCTTTTTCCAGACGCTCCTCATAGCGCACGCCGGCGTCGAATCCTGCAGCCAGCACATCGATGAAGCCGTCCTCAGCGACCACTTCCAAACTGATCGCCGGATGGGCCTTGAGAAAGCGCCCGATAATCGGCGGCAGGATGACCCGCGCGACAATCGTGGGGACGTTGAGCCGCAATGTTCCGGCCGGCTTGTCGCGTTCGCTTGCGGCCTGATCGAGCGCGCCGGCGATCTCGCCAAGTGCGGGCGACAGCCGCTCGAACAGTCTCATGCCCGCTTCCGTTGCGGTGACACTGCGGGTCGTGCGGTTGAGCAGTCTCACGCCCAGCCTCGCCTCCAACCGCCGCAGCGCTTCGCTGAGGGCGGAGGCCGAGACGCCGCGCTTGCGGGCAGCGGTTCGAAAGCTGCGTTCGCGCGCGACGGCGGCGAAGGCATCGAGGTCTGCAAGTGGAAGGTCGCTCATTGTACGATATTCCGCACAAGCTGTTTGGTTTCTGCCTGATTATCGCACAGCCAAATCGGAAGTAAACCTTGCACCGAACGCACGGCCTCAAAAAGGAGAGACGAGATGCAAATGGTTTCGCTTGGAAAATCCGGTCCGAAAGTCTCCGCCATCGGGCTCGGCTGCATGGGAATGTCGGGCATGTACGGTCCCGCAGACCGCACGGAGAGCATCGCCACGATCCATGCCGCGCTAGATGCCGGTATTAATTTGCTCGACACCGGAGACTTCTACGGCATGGGTCATAACGAGATGCTGATCGGCGAGGCGCTCAAGGATTGCGATCGCGACCAAGTGCTGCTCAGCGTGAAGTTCGGCGCCATGCGTGATGCAGCCGGCGCCTGGCTCGGTTACGATGCCCGGCCAAAGGCGGTGCGCAACTTCCTCGCCTATACGCTGCAGCGCCTCGGCGTCGAGTACATCGACATCTATCGCCCGTCCCGACTCGATCCCGACGTGCCGATCGAGGACACCATCGGTGCCGTAGCGGAAATGGTGAAAGCCGGCTATGTCCGTCATATCGGCCTCTCCGAAGTCGGACCGGAGACGATCCGGCGCGCGGCCGCCGTCCATCCGATATGCGATCTGCAGATCGAATACTCGCTGGTTTCCCGCGGGATTGAGGACGAGATCCTGCCGACCTGCCGCGAGCTCGGGATCGGCATCACTGCCTACGGCGTGCTGTCGCGCGGGCTGATAAGCGGCCACTGGCAGAAGGGAGCGGCGGGAAGCGGCGACTTCCGCGCCATGAGCCCTCGCTTCCAGGAGGGCAATGTCGATCAGAACCTCGCGCTGGTCGAGGCGCTGAGGCGCGTCGCCGACGCCAAAGGCGTGACCGTGGCGCAGATCGCCATCGCCTGGGTCGCCGCGCATGGGGCGGACATCGTGCCGCTCATCGGCGCACGCCGTCGCGACAGGCTTTCCGAGGCGCTCGGCGCCCAATCGCTTCGTCTCGATGCGGATGACATGGCGGCGATCGAGCGCTCCGTCCCGAAGGGCGCCGCCGCCGGCGCCCGCTACCCCGAGGCGCAACTCGCGCACATGGACAGCGAAAGGCACGGATGAACGAGGAAGATGGAGCGCCGCTGTCGGAACCCGAGCGATCAGACGGAGCCGGAGAAGGTGTCGCAGTCCGACATCTTGCCGCTGTCGAAACCTCGCTTGAACCACCGCATCCGCTGCTCGGACGTGCCGTGGTTGAAGCTTTCCGGTACGACATAGCCCTGCATCCGCTTCTGCAGGGTGTCATCGCCGATCTGGGTCGCGGCGTTCAGCGCCTCCTCAAGGTCACCGCGCTCCAGCAATCCTTTCTGTTCGGTGTATTTGCCCCAGATGCCGGCGAAGCAGTCGGCCTGGAGTTCGACACGGATCGACATCTGGTTTGCCTCGGCCTCGCTCATGCGCTGGCGCATCTGGTTGAACTTCGGCAGGACCCCGATGAGGTTCTGGACGTGATGACCGACCTCATGCGCCAGCACATAGGCCTGGGCGAAGTCGCCGGAGGCGTCGAATTTCTGCGCGAGCTCGTCGAAGAAGCTCATGTCGAGGTAGACCTTGCGGTCGCCGGGGCAATAGAAGGGACCGGATGCAGCCGAGGCAAAGCCGCAGGCCGAGCGAACCGCGCCATTGAAGAGCACGAGCCTTGGCTCTTCATATTGTTCGCCGCTCGCCTGGAAAATGCCGTTCCAGGTGTCTTCCGTTTCCGCGAGCACCGTGGCCATGAAGGCTTTCATCTCCTCTTCCTCGGCCGAACCGCGCGGCGCTTGCGAGCCATCGCTCTGTTCGAAACCCGGCATGTTCACCGGCCCGCCTTCAAGGATCTGGAGCATATCGATGCCCATTGCCCTGAGCACGAAATAGAGGATGACGAGGAAGATCAGCGTGCCGAAGCTCATACCACCGCCGGCACGGCGCATTCCGCCGCCAGGTATACGGAATCCGCCCCCGCGCCCGAACGGGCCCCCGGGGCTTGCCCCGCGCTGATCCTCGACATTGCTGGACTGGCGGCGGCCCTTCCATTCCATGGTCTTTCCTCCAGAAGGCGTCGCCTCTACTTCAGCGCGCCCAATGATTTATACGTCCGGACGACGAGTCTTGTAAAACGCAATCGCCGGCAGCCGGTTGCATGCTGCGGGCGGTATTGTCGGGTGCCGTCGACGGCTATGTGCCTTGAGAGTAGGTGGCAGGATTGACGCCTCGCCCTCCCCGTGTTCCGATCCAAGAAGCAGAACGGCAGGAGGGGCAGATGAAGGCAGTGCGTCTGGAGTCGGTGGGTAATATCTCCGTTCGGGACGTCGAGGTGCCTGAGCCCGGGCCCGACGATCTGCTCGTCAAAGTGGAGGCCTGCGGCATATGCGGGACCGACCGCCATCTTCTTCATGGCGAATTTCCGTCCACGCCACCGGTCACGCTCGGGCACGAATTCTGCGGCATCGTCGTAAAGGCGGGCGACGCCGTCCGGGGCATCGCGCCCGGCGCCCGGATCACCGGCGATCCCAATATTTCCTGTGGCCGCTGTCCCCAGTGTCAGGCGGGGCGAGTCAATCTCTGCCGTAATCTGCGCGCGATCGGCATCCATCGCGACGGTGGCTTCGCCGAATACGTCCTGGTGCCGCAGAAGCAGGCTTTCGAGATCCCGCTTGCCCTTGATCCCGTGCATGGCGCCTTCTGTGAACCCCTCGCCTGTTGCCTGCACGGCATCGATATTGCGGGGATAAAAACGGGCTCGACGGTGGCAGTCCTCGGTGGCGGCGTGATCGGCCTCCTGACGGTTCAACTCGCGAGACTCGCCGGCGCGACGACGGTCATTCTCTCGACGCGCCAGGCATCGAAGCGCCGTTTGGCCGAAGAGGTCGGCGCGACCGCGACCGTCGATCCGGTGGCCACTGAGGTCGTGGAAGCGATCGCCGGCCCGGCAGGTCTCGTTCCGGGAGGCGTCGACGTGGTGATCGAATGCGCCGGCGTCGCGGAAACGGTGCAGCAGTCGACGCGGCTCGCCAAAGCGGGCGGCACGGTCGTGATCCTGGGCGTGTTGCCGCAGGGCGAAAAGGTCGAGATCGAGCCCTTCGACATCCTCTTCCGCGAACTTCGTGTGCTCGGCTCTTTCATCAATCCCTTTGTCCATCGCCGTGCCGCCGATCTCGTTGCTTCCGGTGCGATCGAAATCGACCGGCTGATTTCCCGTCGCGTGCCGCTCGCGGAGGCGCCGGGCATCATCACCTGTCCGGCCGCTGCTGGAGAGGTCAAGGTGCTGGTTATCCCTTCTTGCGGATAGTCTGTGCTTGACGGCATCGAAGGTGATTTTTCGCCGCAGGTCGGCACTTTGAAGGGCCGGCGCAAATATGTTCGCTTTATTGTCGATTCTGGAATTTTCGGGGTTTCGCTTGCAGAAACATTTGCCTATAAGCCGCTTTTAGCCTGAAAAGACCATCAATGCGCGACCCGGCCGGTGACCTCCCAACCTGGCCGGTTTTTCGCGCAGCCAGAAACGGATGATTGCCATGCCGAAGCGCCAAGATATCAAATCGATCCTCATCATCGGCGCGGGGCCGATCGTCATCGGTCAGGCTTGCGAATTCGATTACTCCGGTACCCAGGCGTGCAAGGCGTTGAAGGAGGAAGGTTACCGCGTTATTCTGGTAAATTCCAACCCGGCGACGATCATGACCGACCCGGGGCTGGCGGACGCGACCTATGTCGAGCCGATCACGCCCGAGGTCGTCGCCAAGATCATTGCCAAGGAGCGTCCCGACGCGCTGCTGCCGACGATGGGCGGCCAGACGGCGCTCAACACGGCGCTGTCGCTGCGCCGCATGGGCGTGCTCGACCGCTACAATGTCGAGATGATCGGCGCCAAACCCGAAGCGATCGACAAGGCGGAGGACCGCGCCCTCTTCCGCGAGGCAATGGCACGGATCGGGCTGGAGACGCCGAAATCGCAACTGGCCAACGCCACCGACATCAAGGATCACGATCGCAAGGTGCACGAGGCCGAGCGCGCCGCGCTCAAGGCCAAGTTTTCCGGCGCTGAACTCGACAGTGCCCTCGACGAATTGGAGAACCAGTGGAATCTCGGCGAAGGCGACCGCAAGCAGCGCTATGTCAACCACGCCATGGCGATTGCCGCCCAGGCGCTCGACGAGGTCGGCCTGCCGGCGATCATTCGCCCCTCCTTCACGCTTGGCGGTACGGGCGGTGGCATTGCATATAACCGTTCGGAATTCTTCGAGATCGTCGGCAACGGCCTCGATGCCTCGCCGACGACGGAAGTCCTGATCGAGGAGTCGGTCCTCGGCTGGAAGGAGTATGAAATGGAGGTCGTCCGCGACAAGGCGGACAATTGCATCATCATCTGCTCGATCGAAAACATCGATCCGATGGGCGTGCACACGGGCGATTCGATCACCGTCGCTCCGGCGCTGACCTTGACCGACAAGGAATACCAGATCATGCGCAACGCCTCGATCGCGGTGCTGCGCGAGATCGGCGTCGAAACCGGCGGCTCGAACGTGCAGTTCGCGGTCAACCCCGAAAATGGTCGCCTCGTCGTCATCGAGATGAACCCGCGCGTTTCCCGCTCCTCGGCGCTTGCATCCAAGGCCACCGGCTTCCCGATCGCGAAGATCGCTGCCAAGCTCGCCGTCGGCTATACGCTCGATGAACTGGACAATGACATCACCGGCGGCGCCACACCCGCCTCCTTCGAACCATCGATCGACTATGTCGTCACGAAGATCCCGCGTTTTGCCTTCGAGAAGTTCCCGGGCGCCGAACCGACGCTGACGACCGCGATGAAATCGGTCGGCGAGGTCATGGCGATCGGCCGTACCTTTGCCGAATCGCTGCAGAAGGCGCTTCGCGGGCTGGAGACGGGGCTCACCGGCCTCGACGAGATCGAGATTCCCGACTTCGACGAGAATGGCGACGGCCGCAATGCGATCCGCGCCGCGCTTGGTACGCCGACGCCGGACCGCCTGCGCATGGTCGCCCAGGCGCTGCGTCTTGGCATGAGCGAGGCGGAGGTGCACGAAGCCTGCAAGATTGATCCGTGGTTCATCGCCCAGTTCAAGGCGATCGTCGACATGGAGGCGCGTATCCGCGAACACGGCCTGCCTCAGGACGCGGAGAACCTGCGCATGCTGAAAGCCATGGGCTTCTCCGATGCCCGGCTTGCGACGCTCACCGGCAAGCGCCCGAAGGAAGTGGCCGAACTGCGCAACGCGTTGAAGGTCCGCCCTGTCTACAAGCGCATCGATACCTGCGCTGCCGAGTTCGCCTCGCCGACCGCCTATATGTATTCGACCTATGAGACCCCGTTCGTCGGCGTCGCGCGTTCCGAGGCGCAGGTATCCGACCGCAAGAAGGTGGTCATTCTAGGCGGCGGCCCGAACCGAATCGGTCAGGGCATCGAGTTCGACTATTGCTGCTGCCATGCAGCCTTCGCGTTGAAGGATGCGGGCTATGAAGCGATCATGGTCAACTGCAACCCGGAAACGGTTTCGACAGACTACGACACCTCCGACCGGCTCTATTTCGAGCCGCTGACGGCCGAGGATGTCATCGAGATTATGCGCGCGGAACAGGAAAACGGCACGCTGCACGGCGTCATCGTGCAGTTCGGCGGCCAGACGCCGCTGAAGCTTGCAGAGGCTTTGGAAAAGAACGGCATCCCGATCCTGGGCACAGCGCCGGACGCGATCGACCTCGCCGAAGACCGTGACCGGTTCCAGAAGCTCCTGATGAAGCTTGACCTCAACCAGCCGAACAACGGCATCGCCTATTCGGTCGAGCAGGCGCGCCTCGTTGCCGCCGAAATCGGTTTCCCGCTGGTTGTCCGCCCGTCCTACGTTCTCGGCGGTCGCGCCATGCAGATCATCCATTCGGAAAGCCAGCTTCAGAGCTACCTGCTCGACACGGTTCCGGGGCTCGTGCCGGAGGATATCAAGCAGCGCTACCCGAACGACAAGACCGGGCAGATCAACACGCTGCTCGGCAAGAACCCGCTCCTCTTCGACAGCTATCTGACGAACGCGACGGAAGTGGACGTCGACTGCCTGTGCGATGGCAAAGATGTCTTCGTCGCCGGAATCATGGAACATATCGAGGAGGCCGGCATCCATTCGGGCGATTCCGCCTGCTCGCTCCCGGTCCACACCCTCTCCTCCGAGACAGTCGACGAGCTCCAGCGCCAGACGACGGCGCTTGCAAAGGCACTGAATGTCGGCGGCCTGATGAACGTGCAGTTCGCCATCAAGGACGGCACTATCTATGTGCTCGAGGTCAACCCGCGCGCGTCGCGCACGGTCCCGTTTGTGGCCAAGACAATCGGCGCGCCGATCGCGAAGATCGCCGCGCGTGTCATGGCCGGTGAGACGCTGGAGGAAGCAGTCGCCGCCTACGGCAAATGGCCGGACCCGCGCAAGCTGAAACATATCGCGGTCAAGGAAGCGGTCTTCCCCTTCGCCCGCTTCCCGGGCGTCGACACGTTGCTCGGACCGGAGATGCGTTCGACCGGCGAAGTCATCGGGCTCGACACGGATTACGCGCTCGCGTTCGCCAAATCGCAGCTTGGCGCTGGCGTCGATCTGCCGCGTGATGGAACAGTTTTCGTCTCGGTTCGCGACGAGGACAAGCCGGGTGTCCTGCCGGCGATCCGCGTTCTCTCGGATATCGGCTTCAAGGTCATGGCCACCGGCGGCACTGCCCGCTTCCTTGGAGAGCACGGCATTACCGCCACCAAGATCAACAAGGTGTTGGAAGGCCGGCCGCATGTCGAGGACGCCATCCGTAACCGACAGGTCCAGCTCGTCATCAACACCACGGATGGCAACAAGGCGATATCCGATTCCAAGTCGCTTCGCCGCGCAACGCTTATGCAGAAGGTCCCCTACTACACCACGATGGCAGGCGCCGAGGCGGCGGCACTTGCTATCAAGGCGCTGAAGGCGGGCAATCTCGAAGTGCGCCCGCTGCAGAGCTATTTCGACGCCTGACGCCTCCGCTTGCGCACCCGAAAACGGGTGCGCACATCGCTGCGGGAAGCAACAGGCGACAGGCTCCCCGGCCAGGCAACGGCTCAAACCGATCCCCGCGTCCCTGCCTGTCCGTGCGGCGCGGCACGCGCCTTCTGCCGCACAAGGCTACGGGTCCTTATGCCGAAGACGAGCGATGCGGCGGCGATGATGCAAGCGAGGGCGAACACCGCGAGCAAGGCCGCAGAGATCACGCGATCGCTGGCGCCTTCGTCGAAGCCCCGCGCATTGGCGGTCGCCCCGAAAACGGCGGCGCCGATCGCATAACCCGCCGATTGCAGCGTCGGCAGCAGAGCGGACGTCTTGTCGCGCTCCTCAATGCTCGATACGTCCATCAAAAGCTGACTGAGCGTCCCCCAGCAAACACCGAAACCCGCGCCGATCGCGATCTGGCTGATGAAGACCAGGCGGTACTCGCCGGCGCCGACGGCAAGTGTCAATCCAACGAGGCCGAGGCAAAGAAGCAACGGGCCCGTGGAGATCAATCGAACGCGCATCGCATGCGATCGCAGGCTCGCCACCAGTATCGCCGTCCCGCTCCAGGACATGGCCATCAACGCGCTTGAGAACCCGGCGGCAGTCGGGCCGAAATCCCACAGGCGTTGCAGCGCATAGACGAGGTAGACGGAGCCCGAGGACTGGGCCAGCGGCATCAGCAGAACGACCCAGAGGCCGGTGCCGAGCGGCTTGCTGACCGAAAAAGCGTCTGGCGGCAGGATGGAGCGCGGTGCTCGACGATCGGAGCGGATCGTACCGACGAAAACCGCGAGCGCCGCCACCAGCAGGGCCGCCATCGCATAGCCGTTGTCTGCAGTGTTCGAGAGCGAAATCAGCAGGACGCCGAAGCCGAAGGCGATGAGCCGCGGCAACGGAACCGCTACCGCCACTTTTGCGCCTCGCGCCGGTTGACGAACGATCGCAACGACGAGTGCGACGAAGATCGCCACGGCCGGGATATTGACGAAGAACGCTGCGCGCCACGACCAATGTTCCGTGAGCAGCCCGGAGATGAGCGGGCCGGCAAAGGCGGCGGTAGCCCAGACGATCGCTTCCGCGCCAAAGACCTTGGGCACGAGGCGCGGCGGGAAGAGCTCCGGAATGAGTGCGTAGCAGACGGCCGCGACTATGCCTTCGCCGAAGCCCTGCAGCAACCGGCCGGCGAGCACCTGCGGCATGCCGCTCGCCGTCGTAGCGATCACGGTTCCTGTGGCGAAGACAAGCGCTGCGGCGATCAGCGTCTTGCGCGCGCCGAACCCCGTCTTCAGGTTGGCCGCCATGGCGCCGCCGACGATGGCGAACACGAGGTAGAGCGTGAACGCCCAAGACAAAAGGGCAGCCCCGCCGAATTCCTCGACTGCCGTCGGCAGCGCCGTCGAGACGAAGAATTCGTTGAAGGCAAAGAGTGCGACACCGAGGCACAAGGTCACGGTCGCCGCCAAGTGGCGGGGTTGCAAGAGTTCGCTCCAGCGGCCCTCGGCCTCCGCCTGCTGCGTCGTATCGGCACCTAAATTCTGTTCGGCTAAACTCATGGGGTCGGTTCCGTATCGTTCCTTCGTTGATGGAACCAGCACTGATACAACCTCAACTGCGGTTGAGGTAAAGAGGCTTTCCTTCACCCGGCGTCGGATTGTGTTCGGCTCGGCCACCGCGGGGAAGGACCGCGAAAAATCTGGCTTTCGCGCTTCCGTTTCTGTTATAAGAACGGTTCGGATGTTTCGGACGGTTCCGGTGCTTTTGCTCCGGCGACCGTTTTCTTTTGCGTGGGCGCCGCCGAAAGGCGGCGCCGCGTGTCTGATGAAGGATGATGAAATGGTCGACAAGGTGCCGATGACACAGGGTGGGTTCGTCAATCTGCAGGAGGAGCTGCGTTGGCGCCAGCAGGAGGAACGCCCGCGAATCATCGAAGCGATCGCTGAGGCTCGCGCTCATGGCGACTTGTCGGAAAATGCCGAATACCATGCGGCCAAGGAAGCTCAGAGCCATAACGAGGGTCGCATCGGCGAACTCGAGGATCTGATTGCGCGTGCCGAAGTGATCGATCTGTCGAAGATGTCCGGTTCGAAGATCAAGTTTGGCGCGAAGGTGAAGCTCGTCGACGAGGATACCGAAGAGGAAAAGACCTACCAGATCGTCGGCGATCAGGAAGCCGACGTCAAAGCGGGACGCATTTCCATCTCTTCCCCGATCGCTCGCGCGCTGATCGGCAAGGAAGTGGGCGACTCGATCGAAGTCAACGCTCCCGGCGGCTCCAAGGCATACGAAATTCTCGCCATTCACTGGGGCTGACCGCCCCGCACTGGCGCGCGTCCCCGCTCCGCCCCTTTTCCCAATAGTGATTGTCGCATGCGCGAGGAGAGCGCACACGTGGTCGATATACGCGACGTCGAGGTGATTGCGCCCAATTTCAAGCGCCGGCTCTCCGGCGTTACTTCGACGATCATCCAGCTCATTCCGGTGCAGCGCGCTCTCGGCCAGAAGATCGCGGTGCTCGGCCCGGGGCTCCCCAAGAATTTGCCGTCTGTCCGGTACCGCGACCTGATCCATCTATGGAGGAGACCGGCGGGACGTCCGTGCCGTGTCTGGCACGCGCGGCGCAACGTCGAAATGCTGCCCGCGATCCTCCTGCGCGATCTGTTGCGCATGAAGATCCGGATTGTCTTCACCTCGGCTTCGCAGCGCCGGCACACCGGGTGGAGCAAGTTCCTCATTCGCCGGATGGATGCGGTGATCGCGACGAGCGCAAAAACTGCCGCCTATCTGGAGGTGCCGAATACCGTCGTCCTGCACGGCATCGATACCAAGCGCTTCCGGCCGCCCGGCGACAAGGCAGAAGCCAAACGTCGGCTCGGTCTCGATCCGTCGAAGAAGTTCGTCGGATGCTTCGGGCGCGTGCGTCGCCAGAAGGGGACCGACCTTTTCGTCGACAGCATGATCGCTCTCCTGCCCGGCCGGCCCGAATGGAGTGCGATCGTTGCCGGGCGGGCCACCGGTTCCCACCTCGCCTTCGAGTCCGAACTGAAGGAACGCGTCGTCAAAGCAGGGCTCGCCGATCGTATTCTCTTCGTCGGCGAACACACAAACATTCCGGACTGGTACCAGGCGCTCGATCTCTTCATCGCCCCGCAGCGCTGGGAAGGCTTCGGCCTGACGCCGCTCGAAGCCATGGCGACCGGCGTGCCCGTCGTGGCGACGGAAGTCGGTGCCTTTTCCGAGCTGATCGCCGTCGGCGATGAGGAAACCGGTCTCATCATTGCGGCCGACAATCTCGAGGCGATGGTCAACGGCGCGGCCGTCTTCATGGACGATCTGCCGCGACTGGCGGCAGCCGGAGCCAACGGGCTCGCGCGGACGTCGAAAAATTTTGCCATAGAAGCGGAAGCCCGAGCGATCGGAGCGGTCTACGAAAACCTTATGCGCTGACTGAAATTCTTGTCCGCGTATGAGGAGAACGCAGAGCCGTCTTACCGTCGCGAGGCAAAGAGCTTCAGATAGGCGTCCGTGATTGCTTCCTTGGAGAACTGGCTGACCAAAGTTTGGTATCCGCGCTCGGCCAGTTGTTTTGCCAGCTCGGGCGCATTGATGATCCGCTCGACCGCATGCGCAAAACCATCTGCGTCTCCTATGTCGACCATCAGCCATTTTCGCCATCGCGCATGAACCATTCCGGCCCCTCGGAGCAGCTCGATACGACCGGTGTCCCTTGTGCCCAAGCCTCCAGGACCACGTTGCCGAGTGGTTCGTGGCTCGAGGCCATGACGAAGACGTCGGCGGCTGCGAGGAACGGCCGTGCATCCTTTTGCCAGCCGGCGAAGCGCACCCGGTTGGAGATGCCGAGATCGGCTGCGAGCTTCTGCAGGCTGTCCCGCTCTTCACCGTCGCCGAGCAGCCATAGATAGGCGCCCGGCAGTTTGGCGATTGCTTCGATCAAGGTGTGAAATCCCTTGCGCTCGACGAAGCGTCCCATCGAAATGACGACGGGCACGTCGACAGGCGTGTCGAGCATTGCCCTGTCTACGGCTCGACACGTTCGGCGTCGGTAAAATTGGAAATGACCTTGACCTGCCGTTTCCATCCCAGGCTTAGGACGCGCTCGGCAATACCAGGCGTGTTGCAGACGAGGCAATCTGTGTTTTTGAAATAGCTGAGACGGGTGGGATAGTCACCGAGACGGGAGATCTTGAGCGCATCTTTGTAGTCGGGCATCAACTCGCTTGCGCGCGGCGCCCAGGCCATCAGCACGTCCGGCTTCTCGCGCCGCGCCATATGCCTTACCTTCAACGGCAGCAGGAGGCGATCGAGCGAGAGGTTGCGAAAATGGCTCTCCTTGATCTTCGTGGCGCCTTCGATCTCCCGGCGCCAGGCGCGTCCCGGTCGGATGATGGACGTCTGCTCGACACCGCGTTCCGCGAGTGCATTGGCGAGATGGACGAAGAAGCGCTCGGCGCCGCCGTCCTTGCCGAAATGGAAGTGGATCACCTTCATCGCTTTGCGGTGCCCCTGGCAAAGAGATCGAGGTAAGCGTCGGTGATGGCCTTTTCGGAGAAGCGGGTGCGCAAAGTTTCGCGCCCGCCGGCGCTCAGCCGCTCGCGAAGCACAGCATCGTCGCGCAGGCGCCGAATGGCGTCGGCGAGGCCGTCGTCATCGCCGCAATCGACCATCAGCGCATCGCTCTCATCGGTCATCACCCAGGACGGACCTTCGGCGCGGGAGGAAATGGTCGGCTTCCCCGCCCCCCAACCCTCGAAGCAGACGTTGCCGAGCGGTTCATGCGAGGAGTTTATCGCAAAGACGTCCCCGGCGGCGAGAAAACCATAGGCGTTGGTTTGCCATCCCGCAAAGCGGACGCGATCGCGCATACCGAGTTCGTCCGTCAACTGTTCGAGCTGCGCTCGCTCCGCCCCGTCGCCGACGAGCCACAGATAGGTTCCCTCCACCTTCTTTACAGCGCGGATAAGCCCGTCAAAGCCCTTTCGCTTGACGAAGCGGCCCATGCCGACGACGACGAATGCGTCTGCAGGGGTTTGCATGCTGGCGCGGTCGACAGGGGCAATCGGCTTGGCGCGGGTGAAGTTCGCGATCACCTCGACGTCGCGTTTCCAACCGAGTTCGCGAACCTTCGTGGCGATGTCTGGGGTGATGCAGACGAGCGTTTCAACGTTGGTGTAGTAGCCGAGATGCTCGGGGTAATCGCCGAGGCGCGAGATGCGAAAGGACTTGGCGCGTGCCGGCATGAACCGGCTGGCCCGCAACTGCCATGCCATGATTACATCCGGCTTGAAGTCGTGAAGGATGCGGTTCATCCGCCATTTCAGCAGGAAGCGCGAAAGCGAAATACGCCGAAAAACACCCTCATAGATCGTCGCGCTGCCCTCAATGTCCTTGCGCCAGCTACGGTCCGGCCGGATTAATGCGCGCTGCTCGATCCCTCTGTCGTGAAGCGCATTGACGAGATTGACGAAGAAGCGCTCGGCTCCGCCTTCTTTGCCGAAATGGATGTGCATGACTTTCATGCCGAACAAACCCCTGCAGCCGTCAGCGCGAAGGCGCATCGTCCACGTTCGGACGAGCCTTGAGCGCATGCCGTTGATAGATCTTGGCCGCCGTTAGAAACGCATAGACCGCGCCCGTCATGGCTTCGATGAAACCGGACAAGCCGCAGCGCCAGAGGCCGTTGCGGAAGTAAAGCCTGAGGAAATAGAGCGGCGGACCGAAGACAAGCTTGTAGAAGCGGGGCGGTTTTCCTGCTTCGACCTGCTGGTCTGCCTTCAGCGTCGAGTATTTATTCTCCTTTAGCACCTGTTCATCCATCACCAATGGGCGGTAATGCAGCAGGCTGCCGGTGCGGGCATCTCCGATCTTGCCATCGGGTATGATGCCTTCATGGACTTTCTGGCTAAGGTCGTAGCGTCCCCTTCCCCGCCTGATCAGTCGCAGATTCCGCCGCTCGCGGACGTTTTCAGGAGTGTATCCATAGCCGATCAGATAGGGACGGCGCGCCACCCGCCATCCAACGATGTCGTCTGGCGCGGCAAGGAGGCTGGGGAGCAGCCTACGCAGCGCTTCGTCCAGTCTCTCGTCGGCGTCGATATTGAAGCACCAGGGCTCACTGCACTGCTCCAGGGCGAATTGCTTCTGTCCGGCGTAACCGCGCCATGGCTCATGCATGAACCGGATGGGCCAGCCCGCATCGACGTAGGATTGCACTAGCGCTGCAGTACCGTCGGTGGAGCCTGAATCGACGATAACGATCTCGGAGCACTGCTCCAGGCTCGCGATGCAGTTACCGAGATAGGCTTCCTCGTTTAGGCAGATGATAAAGGCGGAAAGCGGAGCTTCGGCGTCATGTGGCCGCCCCGGCTGGCCCCCTGCGCGCAGAATGCACGCTTGCGTCCTGAAGATGTATCAATTCTTTACGCCTAGCGAAACTCTGGTCCGAATGCGCCGCAGCCGCACGGTCCGCGTCTTAGATTTCCACCTGACACGCGTCCTTTACCTGACGGATGGTCAGCATGGTCCGCACCGTATCGACATTCTCGGTTGCGGTAAGCTCCTCAATAACGAAATCTTGAAAGCTCGCAAGGTTCTCGGCCACGCACTGCAGCAGAAAGTCCGATTCTCCCGACACCATCCAGGCCTCCCGGACGAGTGGCCAGGAGGCGGTGCGGGCGGCGAACGCCTTCAGATTGGCATCCGATTGGTGTTTCAGCCCGACCATGCAGAAGGCGACGAGGTCGTAGCCCAGAGCGGAAGCGTTGAGGAGCGCGCGGTAGCCGCGGATGACGCCGGCCTCTTCGAGCTTGCGAACCCGGCGCAGGCAAGGAGGCGCGGAAATTCCCACGCGGTCGGCGAGTTCCACATTCGTGATCCGGCCGTTGCCCTGCAGTTCACGCAATATTTTCATATCGATGGCATCGAGCTCGACGCGTACGACCATTGCCCAACATCCCCACGTTCGTCGGCCTGGCGGATAAGGCCTTATATGTCCGCCGGTATTCGTTCGGCTGCCGCGACATCGCAGAGCTCGCCCTCGTTGCGTTCGACGAGCGCCCCATCGATCTGCTGCGTGGCTGTAGCGAGCCCGCCAGTGCTGTCTCGCATGTGGGTAGCACGTTATCGGATGCCGACACGAGGGTACTTACGGTTGCATGCACAAAAACCTTACGCAGCGTTCCACGGCGGCGATCTTTACGCCAGTGGCCACCATCAAACCGATGCGAAAATGTCCGATTTGGTGTCAAATTGACGTTGGTGACGCAACCACTTGTGTGTATCAGCGCGTATGCCCTTGAAAGTGCGCGCTGTGAATACCTAAAGTAAGGCAATATTTTGCCATTATTGAATCGCACCGGACGACCGCCCCCGGCTCTCCGATGACGAAAGGACAAGAGCATGACCGCCCGCCACACCAAAGTGCTGATCATCGGCTCCGGCCCGGCCGGCTACACCGCCGCGATCTATACAGCGCGGGCCATGCTCTCGCCGGTGCTGATCGCCGGCATGGAACAGGGCGGACAACTGATGATCACCACGGATGTGGAGAATTATCCAGGCTATGCTGATCCGGTCCAGGGGCCATGGATGATGGAGCAGATGCTGAAGCAGGCGACTCATGTCGGCGCGGAGATCGTGAATGACCTCGTGACCGATGTCGACCTTTCCGTCCGCCCCTTCCGCATCAAGACTGACAGTGGAACGGATTGGACGGCGGACGCGCTGATCATCGCCACAGGCGCCAAGGCAAAATGGCTCGGCATCGAGACGGAGCAGACATTCATGGGCTTCGGCGTTTCAGCCTGTGCGACCTGCGACGGCTTCTTCTACCGCAACAAGGATGTTATTGTCGTCGGCGGCGGCAACTCCGCGGTCGAGGAAGCGCTGTATCTCTCAAATCTTGCGAAGAGCGTTACCGTCGTCCACCGCCGGGATGCATTCCGGGCCGAGAAGATCCTGCAGGAGCGCCTCTTCGCCAAGCCGAACGTCAAGATCATCTGGGATCATGAGGTTGTCGAATATCTCGGCGCAGCCGCCAAGCCGCCAATGCCTGCCTCCGTCACCGGCGTGAAGCTTCGCAACACGAAGACCGGCGAGACGACCGACATGGCAATCGACGGCGTTTTCGTCGCCATTGGTCATGCGCCGGCCGTAGAACTTTTCAAGGGCAAGCTTCGCCAGAAGCCGAACGGCTATCTGTGGACTGCGCCGGATTCGACGGCGACGGATGTTCCAGGCGTTTTTGCCGCTGGCGATGTGACGGACGACGTCTATCGCCAAGCCGTGACGGCCGCCGGCATGGGCTGCATGGCGGCGCTCGAAGCGGAGAAATATCTGGCGGGTCATATGCCCGTCGCAATTGCGGCCGAATAGAAGCTGCAAATAGGGGCGCACGCCAGAACGGAGTGGCCCCGCATGGGAACAGATGCATCGGTCATATCCGGAGGAAGGTACTAGGCTTCTCCGATTGACCCTCTATGGGGGATTTTATGTCGCTGGACTGGGACAAACTGCGCATATTTCATGCGGCGGCCGAGGCCGGCTCGTTCACGCACGCGGCAGACAAGCTCCACCTCTCGCAATCGGCGATCAGCCGGCAGGTTAGCGCTCTCGAGCAGGACGTGGGCATCAAGCTGTTTCATCGCCACGCACGCGGTCTTATCCTGACCGAGCAAGGCGAAATGCTCTATCGCACGGCGCATGAAGTGCTGATGAAGCTTGAAAGCGTCAAGGCGCAGCTCAGCGAGACCACCGACAAGCCGAGCGGCAAGCTGCGCATCACCACGACCGTCGGCCTCGGCCAGGGCTGGCTGACCGACAAGATACAGGAATTCATGTCGCTGTATCCCGAGGTCCAGGTACAGCTCATTCTCGATAACGAAGAGCTTGACGTGAACATGCGTCACGCCGACTGCGCCATAAGGCTGCGTCAGCCGCAGCAGTCGGACCTTATCCAGCGCAAGCTCTTCACCGTGCACATGCATATCTATGCGGCGCCGTCATACATCAACAAGCACGGCGAGCCGCAATCGCTCGACGACTTGGACAATCACCGGATCATCACCTTCGGCGAGCCGGCGCCCAATTATCTACTCGATGTGAATTGGCTGGAGATCGCAGGGCGCGACCCGGATAATCCGCGGATATCGCATCTTCAGATCAACAGCCAGACCTCGATCAAGCGTGCCTGCCTGCTCGGCATCGGCATCGCCATGCTGCCGGACTATATCGTCGGTCGCGACCCCGGCCTGATCCAGCTTCCGATCAGCGCCGATATTCCGTCTTTCGACACCTATTTTTGCTATCCCGACGAATTGAAGAACTCTGCGAAGCTGAAAGTCTTCCGCGATTACATCGTCGCCAAGGCTCGGAACTGGAATTTCTGATCGTCGCTTCGGTTGCCCGATTTGTGAGCATTTGCCAATAATCATACTAAGCTGCTGTTTCTCATATCGTATTTTTTCATGGGTGAAATTTTTTCGTGAAGCAGCCTGGTTGTGCGCTGCAAAAATGTGCAGGGATGCGCACATGGCATGGCTGTCATGCATATTAAATGATTGCTGCAAGCCCAAAAAAACAGCATACCACACCCAGCTGATGCATCTTTGGTGGCTTCTCCTCCCAGTGCCACCGCAGCAGCTGTTCCCCTCTGGAGGTTCTTATTACCTTCACAACTACAAGGGCCCAAGTTTTCTTGTGGCCCTCTTTTTTTGCCTTCTTGCGGCCTGCAGCCCCCAGTTGCGAAATTCTTGGGCACGGCTATTGAAACCCGGCGTGACACCCCCCATATCTCTCTTGGCTGATGCATCTAGCGGCTTTCTCCTCCCCAGCCGCTGCAACAGCTGTTCCCCTCTGGAGGTTAGAAACCTTCACAACTGAAAGGGCCCAAGTTTTCTTGTGGCCCTCTTTTTTTGCCCACTCGCGCATCACACTCTTGTGACTTGTATATCGCCGCTTTTCGATACATATATCGGTAAAATTCGATACATCGAAATACTATGGACAGAGACGAAATCCTAAAGGCGCTGGCACATCCGACTCGAATGGATATCCTGACGTGGCTGAAGGAGCCACAGGCGCATTTCGCGGCTCAGGAGCATCCGCTGGAGATGGGCGTTTGCGCCGGTCAGTTCGAGCGATGCGGCCTGTCCCAATCGACGGTCTCTTCGCATCTCGCCGTGCTGCAGCGCGCGGGTCTCGTGACGACCCGCCGCGTCGGCCAGTGGGTGTTCTACAGGCGCAATGAAGAGACGATCGCCGAGTTCCTGAAGGCTATCGGCGACCTCTAACGAACTCCCTCACCTCCCTAGATTGAACCCAACGGAAAGGACAATCCATGGCCTCTCTTTTCGACCCGATCACCATTGGCGACATCACGCTCAAGAACCGTGTCGTAATGGCGCCGCTGACCCGGAATCGGTCGCCAAAAGCCGTCCCCAACGCCCTCAACGCCGCCTATTACGAGCAGCGAGCGTCAGCGGGCTTGCTGATTACGGAGGGGACGGCGATCAGTCAGCAAGGCCAGGGCTACGCGGACGTGCCCGGGCTCTACACGCCCGAGGCGTTGGAGGGCTGGCGCAAGGTGACGGATGCGGTGCACGAGGCGGGTGGCAGGATCGTCGTGCAGATGTGGCATGTCGGCCGGATATCGCACGAATCGCTGCAGCCCGGCGGGGGCAAGCCGGTGGCGCCGTCGGCGATCCGTGCGAAGTCGAAGACATACCTCGTCAACCCGGACGGAACAGGCAGCTTCGCGGAAACGTCGGAACCTCGGGCGCTGGAACTCGCCGAAATCGCAGGGATCGTCGAAGATTACCGCAAAGCGGCGCGCGCTGCGGTCGAGGCGGGCTTTGATGGTGTCGAAATCCATGCGGCCAACGGTTACCTGATCGATCAATTCCTGCGCTTCGGCTCCAACAGGCGCACCGATGCCTATGGCGGTTCGATCGAGAACCGCGCCCGATTCCTCTTCGAGGTTGTCGACGCGATCACGGGCGAGATCGGCGCAGGCCGGGTAGGCATCCGCATTTCGCCCGTGACCCCGGCGAACGACGCATTCGATCCAGAGCCGCAGCTGCTTTTCAGCTATGTCGTCGAGCGACTGGCTCGTTATCCCCTTGCCTATATCCATATCATCGAAGGCGCGACCGGCGGCCCGCGCGACCATCAGCAAGGCGATCGTCCATTCGATTACGAGGCGCTTCGCGCCGCCTATGTGGCCGCGGGCGGCAAGGCGGCCTGGATGACGAACAACGGCTATGACCGCGATCTGGCGATCGGTACCATCGAAAGCGGCGAAGCCGACCTCGTTGCCTTCGGCAAGCCCTTCATTGCCAATCCGGATCTCGTGCGCCGGCTGAAGAATAACGCGCCGCTCAACACACCGGACCAGGCGACTTTCTACGGCGGCGGCGCCAAGGGCTATACCGATTACCCTGCGCTCGATGAGGTCGCCTGAGAAGCCGCAAAGAACAGAGGACCCCGTCATGCACGGGGTTCTTTGCACACCAGTCGCCTATTCTGCGCCGATGTTTACGCACCACATCGAACAATGGACCCTTGAGCCCGAGGGGGAGCCGACCATTACCCACGGAATCTCCGGATACCCACGGAATCTCCGGACTGAAATCGCGCACCGTGGTTTTTCACCGCCGTCGAAGGTGTTATCTATAGGCACTCGTTCGTCGCTGAGGAGCCGTATGGTCGAGCAAGGCAGAGCGGGCAGATGCCGCATCTGGGATAACCGAATGGGACGTCTGGCGCGCGCTGCTGCGGCGGTGTTGTCCGTTGCAGGGTGTTCTATCGCCGCCGTCTCCGGTGTTGCCGAGGCCCGCACCGATGCGCCGGTTCCTCCGCGAAAGTGCCTCTATTCGGGCGTTTCCGCAGTACACCCATCCATTCGTCTCTGCATCAGCCCCGATAATTTCGCCCGGGATGTCTGCGGCATCATCGAACACTATGCCGAGGCGAACGACCTGCCGGCTCCTTTCTTTGCCCGGTTGATCTGGCGTGAAAGCCTTTTCCAGCCGGACGCCATCAGTCCGAAGGGCGCGGAGGGAATTGCCCAGTTCATGCCGGGAACGGCAAAGCTGCGCGGCTTGTCGAACAGTTTCGACGCCGTGGCGGCCCTTGGCAAATCTGCCGAGTATTTAAGCGAACTCAAGTCGCGCTATGGTAATCTCGGCTTTGCGGCAGCGGCCTACAATGCCGGCGAGGCTGGCCTCGAGCGCTTCCTGGAAAACGACCGCCTACCGTACGAGACGCGTGATTACGTCCTGGCGATCACAGCTCATCCCGTCGAAGACTGGCGGGACAATCCCCCGAAGGCCCTCAATATCGAGCTCGACAAGGACAAGAGCTTCCTGGATGGCTGCGTTGCGCTCGCCAATACGCGGCGTTTGCGCGAAGTCGTCATAGCCGACGAGGCCGCCTGGGCACCCTGGGGTGTTCAGGTGTCGGCGCACTATCGGAAATCCGTGGCGCAGCGGTTGTTCCTGAACGCCATCAGAAGATTGCCGGCGCCGATAAACAGCGAAAAGGCGGTTCTTGTGCGAGAGCGCAACGGCAGTTTTGGCGCCAGAAGCCGTTACGCGGCCCGCATAGGCCGACAGACGCGCGCTGAAGCGAACAAGCTATGCGCCGCCATTCGCAAGAGCGGCGGCGCCTGTATCGTTTTCAGGAACTGATCTACACAAGTGCTGCCGCCCGTCCGGGCTGTCGTCGGTCGCGCTACGCTGTGAGAAAACCAAGCGCAATTTCGCATTCTTCGTCGTTCTCACCGCCCGCTTGGCCAAGTCCGGCCCAACCGCCGAAGTGATTGATTGCCTTATCAACTTATTGTATTATTGTATCAGAAATCTACTTTAGGTTTTACTCTCGCAAGAGCGGGCGGAATGATGGGCGTTGCTGTAATCGTTCCATTTTATCAAGCCGAATCCGGTATCCTGACGCGATCTCTCGACTGCATATTCCGCCAAACCTACAAAGACGTCCTCGTCCTCGTCGTGGATGATGAAAGCCCATTATCGCCAGCGGCGGAAGTCGAGCGCCGTCCCGAAAGCGAGCGTACACGCATAAGGATCATATCGCGCAAGAACGGTGGACCGGGAAGCGCCCGCAACACCGGACTCGACTCCATTACCCCGGAGATCCGTTATATCGCCTTCCTGGATTCCGACGATGTCTGGACCGAAGGTCATCTGCAATATGCCATCGAAGCGCTCGGGCGCGGCTACGACTTCTATTTTTCTGACTATACCTGGCCTTCGCGCAGTTCGACGCGTCTCACCCAGACGCGCCTGACCGAGTATGGCCGGGCACTGGACGACGGAGGCAGGCTTTTCGCCCTCGACGCCGATTTCTTCGAAATCATCCTGACTTCATGGCCCGTCCACATTTCGGCGACAGTACTCGACGCGATCGTCCTTGGGAGCGTCCGTTTCGACGAGCGCCTGCGGCTGTCATCGGAGGACCAGATGTATTTCCTCCAATGCGCCCGCAGAACATCGAAGGTATGTTTTCGCAACGAGGTAACGATGCGGCTCGACGACGGGCTCAACATATTCCGTCGACAGCCCGTAGGCACGCGGGGCTTTTCGAGGAGCCGGATTTCAAATGCGTATTTTCACAGGCTCGTACAGCCGCTCGCCGACGCGCGGTCCGCTGTGGCGCAAACAAAGAACCGTAACCTTTTTCGAACCAATGTGCAGGACTTCGTTCGTTCCGAGGTGAAATCACTGATCTTCAATTGGCGGCTGCATCTCTCGCTCTACCGCCCCGCCTGCCGTGTCTTCTTCGCCCGTTCCGTTCCCGAAACCTGTCCTCTGTAGCGTCGATCGATTTTGCGACCGTCAAGCGGTTCGAGCCCGGAAAGCGTCCAGCGCGTTTGCCCAATCCGTATCCTTCATCTTCGTGGGCATCACCGGCTTTCGCAATTCAGTCGGCAATCCGGAACTGAGCATGGAACTGTCAGCCTCGGACGCGGTCGAGGACATCCTGCGTCAGGCGGCCGATATTGCCGTGCGCATGGTCGCGCCAGAACAGGGTGCGCTCGTCGCCCGCCATGTCGGCGCAATTCCGCTCGGCTTCCACGTACATCGGTCCTATCTCGACCGACGCGGCGTGCCCGAAACGCTCGACGACCTCGCCCGTCACGATCTCATCGGCTATGACCATGGGACGGCGGCGATCCGCGCCGTCCTGGCGAGGGCGCCGAACTTGCCGGCGCTTCGTTTTGCGCTCAAAGCCGATAGCAATCTCGCCCAGCTCTCGGCCATCCGCGCCGGTTTCGGGATCGGCATCTGCCAGAACGCGCTCGCCGCCAGCAATCCGCAACTCGCGCACGTCCTGGCGGACCGCTTCGAGATGAAGCTCGAAACTTGGCTGGTCATGCATGAAAGCCTGCGCACGACGCCGCGCTGCCGGGTCGTTTTCGATGCGCTTGCGGAGGCGCTGCAGAATTATATCCGCCAACAGGCTGCCTCCTGCATGTCTCCTTAAATCGACCTCGATTTAAGGACAAAGACATGCAGCAATGCTACAGCGACCTTTGCGCGTCTGATAAGACGCGCGGCGCTGTAGCGCCATCCGCCCACAAAAAAAGCCCGCCGTGGATGACGGGCTTTTCTTGCTCTGTCGCACTCCGCGATCAATCCTCGGCGTCAGCGGGTGGTTCCGCCACGATGGCCTCACCGGCGGTGACGACTTCCTCGATCTCGTCTTCGCCGTCCGGCTCGCTGATCCGCTCGACCGACACGACCTTCTCGTCCTTGGCGGTTGAGAAGATGGTGACGCCTTTGGTGGCGCGGCTCGCCAGCCGGATGCCGTCGACCGGCACGCGGATGAGTTGGCCGCCATCAGAGACAAGCATGATCTGATCGTTGTGCTCGACCGGGAAAGCCGCGACGAGCTCGCCGATCTCCGTTGTCTTCGACGTGTCGGTGGCGCGGATGCCCTTGCCGCCGCGACCGGAAGTGCGGAAATCGTAGGAGGACGAGCGCTTGCCAAAGCCCTTCTCCGAAACCGTCAAAACGAACTGTTCGCGCTCTTTCAGCTCCTCGTAGCGTTCGTCGGAGAGCTCTCCACCGTTGGTCACCTCTTCGCCGACAAGCGCGATCTCTTCGTCCTCGCCGGTCGTGGCGCGGCGCTCGGCCGCCGAGCGCTTCAGATAGGCGGCGCGCTCCCACGGCTCGGCATCGACATGGCCGACGATTGCCATCGAGATGATCCGGTCGCCGTCGCCAAGCGAAATGCCGCGCACGCCGATCGAGTTGCGGCCGGCAAAGACGCGCACGTCGGAGACGGGGAAGCGGATGCACTGGCCGCATGCCGTCGTCAGCAGCACGTCGTCAAGCTCGGTGCAGGTATCGACCGAGAGGATCTCGTCGCCCTCCTCCTCGAGCTTCATCGCGATCTTGCCGTTACGGTTGACCTGGATGAAGTCGGAGAGCTTGTTGCGGCGGACCGTACCGCGGGTGGTCGAGAACATCACGTCCAGGTTTTCCCAGGTCGTCTCGTCCTCGGGCAGCGGCATGATCGTGGTGATGCGTTCGCCCGGCTCCAGCGGCAGCATGTTGATCAGCGCCTTGCCGCGCGACTGCGGCGTGCCGATCGGCAACCGCCAGACCTTCTCCTTGTAGACGATGCCACGGGAGGAGAAGAACAGGACAGGCGTATGGGTGTTGGCAACGAATAGCCGGATAACGAAATCCTCGTCGCGGGTCGCCATGCCGGAGCGGCCCTTGCCACCTCGGCGCTGTGCGCGGTAGGTCGTGAGCGGCACGCGTTTGATATAGCCGAGGTGCGACACGGTGACGACCATGTCCTCCTGAGCGATCAGGTCCTCGTCGTCCATGTCCGGGCCGCCATCGGCGATCTCGGTGCGGCGTGGCGTGCCGAATTCGTCGCGGATTGCCCCAAGCTCATCCTTGACGATCTGCATTATGCGCAGCCGCGAGGAGAGGATGTCGAGATAGTCCTTGATTTCCTCGCCGATCTTGTTGAGCTCGTCGCCGATTTCATCACGGCCGAGTGCCGTCAGGCGCTGCAGGCGCAGGTCGAGTATGGCGCGAGCCTGCTCTTCCGAGAGATTATAGGTGCCGTCGTCATTGATCCGGTGGCGCGGATCGTCGATCAGCCGAATCAGTGCATCGACGTCATGCGCCGGCCAGCGGCGTTCCATGAGCTGTTCGCGTGCAGTCTGCGGATCCGGCGCCTGGCGGATCAGCTTGATCACCTCGTCGATATTCGCGACGGCGATCGCGAGGCCGACCAACACATGCGCGCGCTCGCGCGCCTTGCGCAAGAGGTATTTCGTTCTCCGGCTAACGACGTCCTCGCGGAAGGAGACGAAGGCGCGCAGCATGTCGAGCAGCGTCATCTGCTCCGGCTTGCCGCCGTTCAGCGCTACCATGTTGCAGCCGAAGGAGGTCTGCAGCGGCGTGTAGCGATAGAGCTGGTTGAGGATGACCTCGGCATTGGCGTCACGCTTCAGCTCGATGACAACGCGATAGCCTTGACGATCGGATTCGTCGCGCAAGTCCGAAATACCCTCGATACGCTTGTCGCGCACGAGTTCGGCCATCTTTTCGATCATCGTCGCCTTGTTCACCTGATAGGGAATCTCGGTGATGATGATCTGCTCGCGGTCGCCGCGCATCGGCTCAACATGGGCACGCCCGCGCATGATGACGGAGCCGCGGCCGGTCTCATAGGCCTGGCGGATGCCCGCGCGGCCGAGGATCAGCGCGCCGGTCGGAAAATCCGGCCCCGGAATGATCTGCATCAATTCCGGCAATTCGATCGCAGGATTGTCGATCAGCGCGATGCAGCCGTCGATGACTTCGCCGAGGTTGTGCGGCGGGATATTCGTGGCCATACCGACGGCGATGCCGCCGGCGCCGTTGACGAGCAGGTTCGGGAATTTCGCCGGGACGACGACGGGCTCCTGCAGGGTGCCGTCGTAGTTGTCGCGGAAATCGACCGTTTCCTTATCGAGATCGTCCAGCAGCGAATGCGCTGCCTTCTGCAGCCGGCACTCCGTATAGCGCTCTGCCGCCGGCGGGTCGCCGTCGACAGAACCGAAGTTACCCTGGCCGTCGATGAGCGGCAGCCTCAGCGACCAGTCCTGCGCCATGCGAGCCAAGGCGTCGTAGATCGCCATGTTGCCGTGCGGATGGTATTTACCCATCACGTCACCGGTGACGCGGGCGCATTTGACGTATTTCTTGTTCCAGTCGATGCCGAGCTCGCTCATCCCGTAGAGGATGCGCCGATGAACGGGTTTCAAGCCATCGCGCACATCGGGAAGCGCGCGAGATACGATCACGCTCATTGCGTAATCGAGATAGGACCGCTGCATTTCCTCGATAATGGAAATCGGCTCGATGCCTGGCGGAGTTTTCCCGCCGCCTGGATTGCTTTGCTCAGTCAATGTTGATCACGATCTTTGTTCAGAATCAGTCGGTTTTTTATAGCCGAAGGCGGCCTTCAGCGCCAATTTTCGGCGGGTGGTTTTGAACAGTCTTTTGCCGCCGGAGCGGGCTTTTCTAGGGCAGACGCCCACGAATCGGAAGGTCCTGGCAGGCCGTGTTCTGCCCGGTCGTAAAGTCGGTTTAAGCCATTGTGCGGCGCTTGGCTACCCGCCCCTTTCCAAGCACCCGTCGCGTGCCTAAGAATGCGGCCGACATCACCAGGAGAACCGGGGTCAAAATCCGGAGAGGGGATACGGATGTTCAATGCCGATCTTTTGGTCAATGCGCTGACGACGCTGCTCGTCACGCTTGATCCGCCCGGGCTCGCACCGATCTTTCTCAGCCTCACGGTTGGCATGAGCCGGCACGAGCGCTTTCAGGTCGCAACCCGCGGCTCGCTGATTGCCTTCTTCATCCTGGCGGCCTTCGCGCTCTTCGGCGACGGCATTCTCGGTCTGCTCGGTATCTCGATCGGCGCTTTTCGCATCGCTGGCGGCCTGCTGCTCTTCTGGATCGCCTTCGAGATGATTTTCGAGCGGCGCCAGGAGCGAAAAGAAAAGACGGGAGAAGCCGCGATTACGAAGGACCATATCCACAATATCGCGGTCTTTCCCCTCGCCTTGCCGCTCATCGCCGGACCGGGAGCGATCTCGGCGACCATCCTCCTCGGCAGTTCCTTCCCCTCCATCATCGACCGCGTGCAACTGCTCGTCGTCATCGCCGCCTCGATGGCGTTGCTGTTCCTGGCGCTGGTGATCGCCGAGCGCATCGACCGTTTCCTCGGCACAACCGGGCGGGCGATCCTCACCCGTCTGCTTGGCGTCATCCTTGCGGCGCTCGCCGTGCAATTCGTCCTCGACGGAGTGCGCTCAGCGTTTCGCGTCTAAAGTGCGTCGCGTTTAACCAAATTCATGCGACGCGCTTTAGTGCTTGTTTTTGTGCATGTCGTTGTCCCGGAGACCGCTGCAATTTTTTGGGCGACATGCATTAGGCTGGGAAAACACAACGGCCCGCTCAGGGGCGGGCCGAACGCGGAGGCGGGTTCAAACCTGCCGATCAGAACGGAATGTCGTCGTCGAGGTCGCGCGAGAAATTGCCGCCGCCCTGGTTGGATTGACCGCCGGAGCGTCCGCCTGAGGATTGCCGCGGCTGGTCGTAATCTTCATAGCCGCCGCCGTAGTCGCTGCCGCCGCGACCGGCACCGCCGCCTTCGCCGCGGCCGTCGAGCATGGTCAGCGTCGAATTGAAGCCTTGCAGAACGACTTCGGTCGAGTAGCGATCATTGCCGTTCTGGTCCTGCCATTTGCGCGTCTGCAATTGGCCTTCGATGTAAAGCTTGGCGCCCTTCTTCACATATTGCTCGACGACCTTGCAGAGCCCCTCGTTGAAGACGACCACGGTGTGCCACTCGGTCTTCTCGCGACGCTCGCCCGAATTCCGATCGCGCCAGGTCTCCGATGTGGCGATCCTGAGGTTGGCGATCGGCCGGCCATCCTGCGTGCGCCGGATTTCGGGGTCCGCCCCGACATTTCCGATCAAGATCACCTTGTTGACGCTACCAGCCATATCGCTTTTCCCGTACTTGTCGCCGCACCACCGGTCCGGCTTTCCAATCTCTCAAGAGTGCTCATCTTAACGGCCCGCCGCCGCGGATACGCCCCGCATCGCCCGTAATCCACAACTGATTTGTCCAGGAACACCGCTGACATTTTGTTCTTTTTTTGTTCTAATGTTTCTCTATGATCCTGTCAACCGAATCGCAATTGAGCCCCTCTTTTGCCGATTGCGCCTCGACATGGGCGTTGTCGTCATTACATAGGAGGCTTTCAACCGATATTCAAAACTGGCTTCCGATGAGTGAACTCAAGACCATCTCCATTCGCGGTGCGCGCGAGCACAATCTCAAGGGTATCGACCTTGATCTGCCGCGCAACAAGCTCATCGTGATGACCGGCCTTTCCGGCTCCGGCAAATCGTCGCTGGCCTTCGACACGATCTATGCGGAAGGTCAGCGCCGCTATGTCGAGAGCCTCTCGGCCTATGCCCGCCAGTTCCTGGAGATGATGCAGAAGCCGGATGTCGACCAGATCGACGGGCTCTCGCCGGCGATCTCGATCGAGCAGAAGACGACCTCGCGCAACCCGCGCTCGACGGTCGGCACCGTGACCGAGATCTACGACTATCTGCGCCTGCTTTTTGCGCGCGTCGGCGTGCCCTATTCGCCGGCCACCGGTTTGCCGATCGAGAGCCAGACCGTCAGTCAGATGGTCGACCGCGTGCTGGAATTCGGCGAAGGCACGCGGCTCTACATCCTGGCGCCGCTCGTTCGCGGCCGCAAGGGCGAGTACAAGAAGGAACTCGCCGAGCTGATGAAGAAGGGCTTCCAGCGCGTCAAGGTCGACGGCCAGTTTTATGAGATCGCCGACGTGCCGACGCTCGACAAGAAGTACAAGCACGACATCGATGTGGTGGTCGACCGTGTCGTCGTGCGGCCCGATATCGCGACGCGCCTCGCCGACAGTCTCGAGACCTGCCTGACGCTCGCCGATGGGCTGGCGATCGCCGAGTTCGCCGACCGGCCGCTGCCCCCGGAAGAAACGGCGGCCGGCGGTTCGGCCAACAAGTCGCTGAACGAGACGCATGAGCGCGTGCTCTTTTCGGAGAAGTTCGCCTGCCCGGTCTCGGGCTTCACGATACCCGAGATTGAGCCGCGGCTTTTCTCCTTCAACAATCCATTCGGGGCCTGCACCACCTGTGACGGTCTCGGGAGCCAGCAGAAGATCGACGAGGCGCTGATCGTGCCGGAACCGCACCGGACCCTGCGGGACGGCGCGATCGCGCCATGGGCGAAGTCGACCTCGCCCTATTACAACCAGACGCTCGAAGCGCTTGGCCAGGTCTTCGGCTTCAAGCTCGGCAGCCGCTGGAGCGAACTCTCCGAGGAAGCGCAGAAGGCGATCCTCTACGGCACGGAGGAGAAGATCACCTTCCACTATCAGGATGGCGCCCGCTCCTACAATACGACCAAGACCTTCGAGGGCATCGTGCCCAATCTCGAACGGCGCTGGAAGGAGACCGACAGCGCCTGGGCGCGCGAGGAGATCGAGCGCTTCATGTCGGCAGCACCCTGCCCGGCCTGCGCCGGCTACCGGCTGAAGCCGGAAGCGCTCGCCGTCAAGATCCATCGGCTGCATATCGGCGAGGTCACCGACATGTCGATCCGCGCCGCCCGAGACTGGTTCGAGGCGCTGCCTGATCACCTCAGCCCGAAGCAGAACGAGATCGCCGTGCGCATCCTCAAGGAGATCCGCGAACGGCTGCGCTTCCTGAACGATGTCGGCCTCGAATATTTGAGTCTCTCGCGCAATTCCGGCACGCTTTCGGGCGGCGAAAGTCAGCGCATCCGGCTCGCCTCGCAGATCGGTTCCGGACTGACCGGCGTTCTCTACGTGCTGGACGAGCCTTCGATCGGCCTGCACCAGCGCGACAATGCCCGGCTGCTCGACACGCTGAGGCACCTGCGCGATATCGGCAATACGGTGATCGTCGTCGAGCATGACGAGGATGCGATCCTGACGGCGGATCATGTCGTGGATATCGGCCCCGCGGCCGGCATCCACGGCGGTGAGATCGTCGCTGAAGGCACGCCATCCGACATCATGGCCAATCCGAAGTCGCTGACGGGAAAATATCTCTCGGGCGAGCTGTCGGTAGAGGTGCCGAGCGAACGACGCAAACCAAAAAAGAAGAAGGAAATCACGGTTGTAGGCGCGCGGGCTAACAATCTGAAGAATGTCACCGCGTCTATCCCGCTCGGCGTTTTCACCGCCGTCACCGGCGTCTCGGGCGGCGGCAAGTCGACCTTCCTCATCGAAACGCTCTACAAGGCGGCGGCGCGCCGCATCATGGGCGCGCGCGAAAACCCGGCCGATCACGATCGCATCGACGGGTTCGAGCATATCGACAAGGTGATCGACATCGACCAGTCGCCGATCGGTCGCACGCCTCGTTCGAATCCGGCCACCTATACCGGCGCCTTCACGCCGATTCGCGACTGGTTCGCCGGGCTGCCGGAGGCGAAGGCGCGCGGCTATCAACCGGGTCGCTTCTCGTTCAACGTCAAGGGCGGCCGCTGCGAGGCCTGCCAGGGCGACGGCGTCATCAAAATCGAGATGCACTTTCTGCCGGATGTCTATGTCACCTGCGACGTCTGCCACGGCAAGCGCTACAACCGCGAAACGCTCGACGTTCATTTCAAGGGCAAGTCGATCGCCGACGTGCTCGACATGACGGTCGAGGAAGGCGTCGAATTCTTCTCGGCCGTTCCGGCGGTCCGCGACAAGCTAGTGACGCTTAATCAGGTCGGGCTTGGCTATATCAAGATCGGGCAGCAGGCCAACACGCTTTCGGGCGGCGAAGCCCAGCGCGTGAAGCTCGCCAAGGAACTCTCGAAACGCTCCACCGGACGCACGCTTTACATTCTGGACGAGCCAACGACAGGCTTGCATTTTCATGACGTAGCCAAGCTTCTTGAAGTTCTGCATGAACTCGTCAACCAGGGCAATTCGGTAGTGGTCATCGAGCATAATCTCGAAGTCATCAAGACGGCCGACTGGATCATCGATTTCGGCCCGGAGGGTGGCGACGGTGGCGGCGAGGTCATCGCACAGGGTACGCCCGAGGCGGTTGTGAAGGAGCCGCGCTCCTATACCGGACACTTCCTGAAGGAGCTTCTGGAGCGCCGGCCGGTGAAAAAGGTGGTGGCGGCGGAGTGATTCGGGTGGCGACTGAAGCTGCCCTTCATGACGGTCGAGCTTTTGAGAATTGATCAAGGCGGCTTTGAGGGAGGAGAGGATGGCAAATTCAGGAAAGATCCGCGTCGGCATCGGTGGTTGGAACTTCGAGCCCTGGGAGGGCACCTTCTACCCTTCCGATCTTCCGAAAAAGCGGCAGCTCGAATTCGCTGGCAAGGAGTTGCGGACCATCGAGGTCAACGGCACCTATTACAGCTCGCAGAAGCCCGAGACCTTCGCCAAATGGGCAGCGGAGGTGCCGGACGGTTTCATCTTTTCGCTGAAGGCCAGCCGCTTCGTGACGAATCGCAGGGTCCTCTCCGAAGCCGGTGAATCCATGGAGCGATTCCTGACGCAGGGGCTGACGGAACTGGGCGACCGTCTTGGGCCCATCCTCTGGCAATTCGCGCCGACCAAGAAGTTCGATCCCGATGATTTCGAGGGCTTCCTGAAACTCCTGCCGGAAAAGCAGGACGGGCTGAAGCTTCGCCATGTCGTCGAGGTCCGCAATCCGACCTTCCAAGTGGCGGATTTCGTGAAGCTGCTCGAGAAGTACAAGGTGGCCGTCGTTCTCGCCGAACACGCGGATTACCCGATGATTGCCGACGTCACCACCGACTTCGTCTATGCGCGGCTGCAGAAAGGCAGCGACGACGTGAAGACCTGCTACCCGCCCAAGGGGCTCGATCTCTGGGCCGATCGGCTGAAGACCTTTGCGGCGGGCGGCGAGCCGGACGATCTTGAGAAGAGTGCGCCGGAGCGTAAACCCGAAGAGGCACCGCGCAACGTCTTCGCCTTCTTCATCACCTCGGGCAAGGTCAACGCGCCGAACGGTGCCAGGGAATTGCAGAAGCGCGTGGACGGCTGAGGCCGTGCGCATCCGGCGGCCCGCCGGGAGGGCGTTTCCACCGGGCATCTTGCGCACAAAAGGCGAAAGGACGCCTCGTTCAAGATGTTGTGGTCGCCTATTCGTCGGGATCTATAGGTCGCGCCAACGAATCACGTGTCCCTACGTCACATTCCCGGCGGCTTCGCAATCGCGGGTAGCGCAACGGCATTCCAGTTACCCGCTTTTTCATCCATAAAAATTTGATTTTCCGCCTGTCGCTGCGGCATCTTCGCAAGCAAATTCGGGAAGCCCCTGATTTTCAAGGGCTTGATCGATGTCCCCGTTTTCCACAGTCGGTCCACACAACATCTAGCGCTCAAACTTCCGTCACAAACCACCCCTTGACGCCCCGAGGCGATTCACGGTTAATGGATTTTACGTTGCGACGGCGGCGGACCGGAAAGTTCAGAGGCCGGTTCTTCTCCCCAAATCGTCGATTCTGACATGTGGCTCCGGCGGGGCTCCCCTGCTGCCGCAATGGAGGAATTTTGCGCGAATTTTAGGGCGCCGAAGCAGCATTTCGCGCTGGCATAAACAACCTGTTAATACTATATTTAGTGTTTGCGGCCAGCATCATCACAAGATACAGGGTTACCCAGGAGCTGGGTTTCCTCACATCGATGGAAGCTGAAGCTGGCTGCGGGAACCCTCGCGGCCGGGCGGGGTTAACTGCGCCTTGGCGCACGGCAACAAAGGACGGGACAATGAAGATCGAGCGTCGTTTCACGAAGGCAGGGCAATCCGCCTATGCCGAGATAGAATTCCGCAAGGCGACGAGTGAGATCAAGAATCCAGACGGGTCGATCGTTTTCCGGCTCGAGAATATCGACGTGCCCGCGCAGTTCTCGCAGGTCGCCGCCGATATTCTCGCGCAGAAATATTTCCGCAAGGCCGGCGTGCCTGTGAAGCTGAAGCGGGTCGAGGAAAACGACGTGCCCTCTTTCCTGTGGCGCTCGGTTCCGGACGCGGAAGCGCTGAAGGCGCTGCCGAAGGAAGAGCAGTACGGCTCCGAAACCGATGCCCGACAGGTCTTTGATCGCCTGGCCGGCACCTGGACCTACTGGGGCTGGAAGGGCGGCTATTTCGATACCGAGGAAGATGCGTCCGCCTTCCGTGACGAACTCGCCTACATGCTCGCCACCCAGCGCGTCGCGCCGAACTCGCCGCAATGGTTCAACACCGGCCTGCACTGGGCCTATGGCATCGATGGTCCCGGCCAGGGTCACTTCTATGTCGATCCCTTCACCGGCAAGCTGACGAAGTCCAAGTCCGCTTACGAACACCCGCAGCCGCATGCCTGCTTCATCCAATCGGTTGCCGACGACCTCGTGAACGAAGGCGGCATCATGGATCTCTGGGTGCGCGAGGCGCGCCTCTTCAAATACGGCTCCGGCACCGGCTCCAATTTCTCGCACTTGCGCGCCGAAGGCGAGAAGCTCTCGGGCGGCGGCAAGTCGTCGGGACTCATGAGCTTCCTGAAGATCGGCGACCGCGCTGCCGGCGCCATCAAGTCGGGCGGCACGACGCGCCGCGCCGCCAAGATGGTGGTCGTCGACATCGACCATCCGGATATCGAGGAATATATCAACTGGAAGGTGAAGGAAGAGCAGAAGGTCGCCGCTCTCGTCACCGGCTCGAAGATCGTCGCCAAGCACCTGAAGGCGATCATGAAGGCCTGCGTCAACTGTGACGGCAGCGACGATGCCTGCTTCGACCCGAAGCAGAACCCGGCTCTGAAGCGCGAGATCCGCGCTGCCAAGCAGGCTCTGGTTCCGGAAAACTACGTCAAGGGCGTCATCCAGTTCGCGCGCCAGGGCTACAAGGACATCGAGTTCAAGACCTATGACACGGACTGGGACTCTGAAGCCTATCTGACCGTCTCCGGGCAGAACTCCAACAACTCCGTCTCGATCAAGGACGACTTCCTGCGCGCCGTGGAGGCCGATGGCGATTGGCACCTGACCGCCCGCAAGGACGGTCGCGTAATGAAGACCGTGAAGGCCCGCGACCTCTGGGAGTCGATCTCCTATGCCGCCTGGGCTTCGGCCGATCCGGGCCTGCACTTCAACACGACGATGAACGACTGGCACACCTGCCCGGCTGCCGGCCCGATCCGCGCGTCGAACCCGTGCTCGGAATACATGTTCCTCGACGACACGGCCTGCAATCTCGCATCGCTCAACCTGATGCAGTTCAAGGATGCCGCCACCAAGCGGATCAACATCGGCGATTACGAACATGCCGTCCGGCTCTGGACGATCGTTCTCGAAATCTCGGTGATGATGGCGCAGTTTCCGTCGCGCGAGATCGCCGAGCTCTCCTATGAATACCGCACGCTCGGCCTCGGCTATGCCAATATCGGCGGTCTCCTGATGTCATCCGGCATTCCCTATGATTCGCGCGAAGGCCGCGCCATCGCCGGCGCGCTGACGGCGATCATGACCGGCGTCGCTTATGCCACCTCGGCAGAAATCGCCGCCAAGCTCGGCCCCTTCCCCAGCTTTGCGCCGAACCGCGACAACATGCTGCGCGTCATGCGCAACCATCGCCGTGCGGCTCATGGCGAGACGGCCGGCTATGAGGGGCTCTCGGTCAATCCGGTCGCGCTCGTCCATGGCGATTGCCCCGATCAGGAGCTGATCGCGCATGCCAAGAGCGCTTGGGATAAGGCGGTCGAGCTCGGCGAGAAGCACGGCTACCGCAACGCCCAGGCGACGGTGATCGCGCCGACCGGCACAATCGGCCTCGTCATGGATTGCGACACCACCGGCATCGAGCCTGACTTCGCGCTGGTGAAATTCAAGAAGCTCGCCGGCGGCGGCTATTTCAAGATCATCAACCGCGCCGTGCCGGAAGCGCTGCGCACGCTCGGCTACACGGAGAGCCAGATCGCCGAGATCGAGGCCTATGCCGTCGGCCACGGCAACCTCAACCAGGCGCCCGCCATCAACCCGGCGACGCTGAAAGCGAAGGGCTTCACCGACGAGAAGGTCGATGCCGTCAACGCCGCACTGAAATCGGCCTTCGATATCAAGTTCGTCTTCAATCAGTGGACGCTCGGCGCCGATTTCCTCAAGGAGACGCTCAAGGTCACGGACGAGCAGCTCGCCTCGATGGACTTCAACCTCCTCGAGCACCTGGGCTTCTCGAAGAAGGACATCGAAGCCGCCAATATCCATGTCTGCGGCGCGATGACGCTCGAAGGCGCGCCATTCCTGAAAGCCGAGCACCTGCCGGTCTTCGATTGCGCCAATCCCTGCGGCAAGATCGGTAAGCGCTACCTTTCGGTCGAAAGCCACATCCGCATGATGGCAGCCGCTCAGCCCTTCATCTCGGGTGCGATCTCGAAGACGATCAACATGCCGAACGAGGCGACCGTCGAGGATTGTAAGAACGCCTATATGCTCTCCTGGAAGCTGGCGCTGAAGGCCAACGCCCTCTATCGCGACGGCTCCAAGCTGTCGCAGCCGCTGAACGCCTCGCTGATCGAGGACGAAGAGGACGAGGAAGTGATCGAAGAGTTGATGCAGGCGCCGGCTGCGGCCCAGGCTGTCGCGGTCACCGAGAAGATCGTCGAGCGCGTCATCGAAAAGGTCGTGCGTGCCCGTGAGAAACTCCCGAACCGCCGCCAGGGCTATACCCAGAAGGCGATCGTCGGTGGCCACAAGGTCTACCTGCGAACCGGCGAATTCGGCGACGGTCGTCTTGGCGAGATCTTCATCGACATGCACAAGGAAGGTGCCGCCTTCCGCGCGATGATGAACAACTTCGCCATCGCCATCTCGCTCGGCCTGCAATATGGCGTGCCGCTCGAGGAATATGTGGAGGCCTTCACCTTCACCAAGTTCGAGCCGGCCGGCATGGTCCAGGGCAATGACGCGATCAAGAACGCGACGTCGATCCTCGACTATGTCTTCCGCGAGCTCGCCGTCTCCTATCTCGGCCGCCACGACCTTGCGCATGTCGATACCTCAGACTTCAGCAACACGGCGCTCGGTCGCGGCATCCAGGAAGGCAAGACCAATCTCGTCTCGACCGGCTGGACCCGTGGTTACAAGCCGACGCTCGTCGGCGGCTCGGGCGACCGCTCCGAGCCGAAGGGTGCCGCAACCGCCGCCCCTGCCCGCGCCTCCGGCGGCGCCACGGTGACCTCGATCGCCGGCAATGCCGCCCGCAGGCTGGAGCCAGCAGTGGCTGCGACCACCTCGGAAGTCGTCGCCTTCAAGCGCGACTACGAGGAGCGCGCCGCCGAGCTTGCCGAGGAGATCGCTGAAGAGGTCGAACAGGAAGTAACCGCCCTCTTCTCCGACAAGGCGGCGGCGGAGGCTGCGTCCGCCAAGAGCGAGGCCAAGAAGGTCGAAGCCGAACGCCGCGCCCGCTCTATCATGCAGGGCTACACCGGCAACATGTGCTCCGAGTGCCAGAACTTCACGATGGTGCGGAATGGTACGTGCGAGAAGTGCGATACGTGTGGTGCGACGAGCGGGTGCTCCTGATTAGCAGCGCCGGCTGCTGCTGCTGAACTACTCCGGGAAAGCCCAAGGGTCACACCTTGGGCTTTTGCCGTCTAAAGAGAGAGCAAAGGTATATGCCCACTCCCCTCCTCGACATCATCCCCACCGATCCTAATCCTGACGACATCCGCGCCATCGTCGCGGCGCTGAACGTCTATAACACTGCCAACAGCGGCATGGCCGACCAGCCCGGCTTTGCCGTCATCATCCGCGATCCGGAAACGCGAGCGGCCGTCGGTGGGCTTTATGCCGTCGACGGTTATGGCTGGGCCTTCATCCGCTATCTGGCGATCCCCGAAGAATATCGCGGGCACGGGCTCGGCCGGCGGCTCATGGAGGAAGCGGAGAAGATCGCCAAGGCGCGCGGCTATATCGGCCTGTGGCTCGACACCTTCGAATTCCAGGCGCGACCTTTCTACGAGAAGCTCGGCTTCGAGCTCTTCGGCGAACTCGAAGGCGGACCGGGCTCTATTCCGCGCTATTTTCTCAAGAAGCGCTTCTGACCACCGGCGTTGGCGACGGTCGAAGCGGTCAGTCCATGTGGATTGGCTGAGTTTCCTTCATCGAGGGCCGGGCAGCGATTCGGGCCCACCACCCCGCCAGATTGTCGTATTGCCGGATCATCTCCCGGCCTTCCGGCGCCACGAGGAAGTAATCGAACATCGGTGCGGCATAGAGGTCGGCCAGCGATATGGTCTCGCCGGCAAGCCAGGGCGCCGTCCCCATGATGTCTGACATGGCCTTCAGGCATATCCGCGCCTTCGGAAGCGCTGCGGCAATGGTGGCTTCATCAGCGGTCGCGCCCTTCGCCGGCTTGGAGATTCGCTCCACATAAATACTCCACACCAAGGTGGGATAGGCGTAGTTGTCAGCGATGCTCATCAGTTGATTGCAACGGGTTCGCTCCCGAACATCGGCAGGCTGAAGCTTCGGCCCGTCGAACACGTCGTCGGCGTAGCGCGTTACCGCACCGGTCTCGTACAGCCTGAATCCATTGTGTTCAAAGGCAGGAATGCGCCCGAACGGATGCCGTTCTAGGTAGGCGGGTGGCGGGCCGTCGCTCGCAAAGATATCGATAGGAACGAGATCGTAATCCACACCCTTCTCGACCAGCGTAAGCCGAACGATCCGCACGTAAACGCTGTACGCCGCTCCGAACACGCGTGGTTTTTCAATCACTGCTGCTCTCCCGTTGTCGGACGACTTCGAGCCTTTGCCCGATCTTCAAGGCTACAGTGTGCGATTGAACCAGATGGTTGCAACCTTGACCGTAAGAAAAAGCAAGAGAGTCATGTCAAACCAATGGACTAGGCGCTTCGGATGCCGCAATTTGGCCGTGTCTGACGAAGCCGAATCGGAGAGTCCATGCCCCTCAAATATCTGACGATCTTGATGCTTGTTGTACTGTCGGGCTGCGCAAGCACTGGCGCCGGCAACACGACTTACGCGCAGTGGTATGGGCCGAACCCGGTTCCCGATTTCGGCGCTGCAAGCCCCGGCGGGCTGCGGGTTGGGTATTGAGAAAAACACGTAAAGAGCGAAGCGCTCCTCTCTCTGGTCGGGTGTTTCCCTCTGGCTGCATGAAATGGAGGACCGCGCCCATGTCCGTCTGGCGAGACGGTATGGCCGCGGCGCAGCGCCTTTCCCTGCGGCGCGACGAGACCATGATCGCCGCAGAAATGCGTCGAAGACAGGACCGATATTGGATGATGAGGTGGCCTGCCGGCGGCTGATGTCAGGCTCGCACGGCCGCAGAATCACCGCGGCGGAACGATCCCTTGATAATACTCACCCTCGCCGCCGACATAGCCGACTCCGGTATGCGAACACGCCGCTAGCGTTGCGAGTGCGAGCAGCAATACGATTTTGCGCATAGGCCTCGTACCTTTCCTAACAGATTGATGACCATTGATATTCCGCCATACGCGCAGGATCAATTCCAACTTCGCGGTCGCACCCACTCGTCACTCGGTCTTGCGGCAGGCCACGGGAAGATCGCAAGATGTTGGGCTCCGAGCCCCGCCAAAGCGACGGCGCAGGATCGCCTGTCCACGTGCGGCCATTGCGCGCCATTTCTTTTGATGCAGGTACGGGCAATCTCATTAGAAGGGCGTCGGCGGTACGACGCCGGTGTAATACTCCCCTTGCCCCCCATAATAGCGCTCTCTGTAGCGCTCGGTGTCGGGCCTCCCTGTTTGCGAGCACGCGCACAAAGTAGAGATCGCTAGCAATAATACGATCGCGCGCATAGAGCTTCGTCCTTTCCTGATTATTGTTCCCCGATGCACTTGCACTGCGCAGGACTGCGTCGTTTTCTTCATTGCGACGGCGATTGTACATGCTGCTCAACCGTCGGTATAGAAATTTGCGTGTAGTGGAGAGCAAACGCTGCGCAGCCCTCGACGATGTGGTTGCCTCCTCGCCTTCGGTCTCTCCAACAAGCTCCGCAACTGTTCTCAGCCCGAGCCACCAAATACTAGGATTTGCCTAAAACCCGAGCACTCGACTTCACCAGGCCGCAAGCGAAATCTGGCACAGGAAGAACATTCGTGATCCAGGGTGAAGAGGATGACCCAAGTCGTTACCGTTTCCGCGACGACGGCGGCTTACGCGGCGGAAGCCGTCAAGCCATCCGCGCGCGTGCGCGGCGATGGTCCGGCCGATGAGGCGATCACGCTCCTTTCGGTCGGCAAAGAGCCGCCGCGCCACCAGGGAGCAATCCCGACGATAAGGAGCGCTCTGCCCTTGGCACTCATGTTGATCAGCGCCAACCGTCGCCCGCCGCAGGAGAGCGAGGCCGAGGCGCTGCGCCGCTATCTCGAATATATGCAAGACGAAGAGAGTGGCGACCAACAGGAGAGCCTGCCGGACGAGAATCCGGACGAAGACGAAGGGCAGCAAAGCGACGAGATCGCCGAGATGCTTGACCGGTTTATTCAGGGAAAATGAACCGGTCAGAAAGCGGGCTCGCGCGAACCACGGCGCATTGCGCGGTCAATGCCGCCGCTCGGGACTATTTATGTTCATGACCGGGCGTATTGTGGCCGCTTGCGGCGCCGACCGGCAGGACGTAGTCCACTTTCCCAGCCTTCTCGAAGCTGAGCGTCACCGGCACGCCATCGCCCTCGGCGAAGGGCTTTTTCACTTCCATGAACATCAGGTGCAGGCCGCCGCTCTTGAGTTCGACGGTCTCGCCGGCAGGGATCGCGATGCCATCGTCGAGCTTACGCATCTTCATGACGTCGTTCTCCATCGTCATCTCATGCAGTTCGACGCGTCCGGCGGCCGGGCTTTCCACGGCAAGCAGCCGGTCGTCGGTGTCGCCGTTGTTCTTGACGACGAAGCCGCCGCCACCCACCTTGGCGCCCGGAAGCATCGCCTTCACCGCCCCGCCCGAGATTTGGAGATCGCCGGCCTCGACCGGGCCAGCGGTCACTTCCTGCCCCTGCTTTCCGCCATGTCCCGCGTGCTCGTCTCCACCGGCAAGCGTTACCGTCACGGTCGGCGCCGGGTTCTTCAGCGAATGGGCGTCCTGCCCCTTGGCCGGCACCTCATCCCAGACGACCTTGCCGTCGGCGCCGCAAAGTTGCGTTGTCGGAAAGGCGAGCACGGTTTCCTGGTCGAAGCCTGAGAGTTTTCCGCGGATGACGAATGTGTCGTAATATTCATCCGGCAGATTGCCGCCCTTCCAGCGGATCTCGATAGGACCGGACGAAACCTTCGTCCCGTGATCGTCGTCGGTTTTCTGATAGCCGCCCTCGACGATTTCGACTTCCCAGCCCGGCTTGGGCTGCGGCTTAGCGAAGACGAAGCCCTCGGGCAGCTTCACCTGCACTTCCGTCGTCGCCTTGCCGTCGCAGCCGTGCGGCACCTGCAGAACCGCTTTGAAGGTCTTTTCGGCGGGTGCTTTGTCGACTTCGAACGTCGCGTGAGCATGAGCGAAACCGGCGGCAGCGAGCGTCAGGCCGGTGGTGAGAGAAGCAAATCTGATCTTGGTCATGTCGTAATCCCCGTACCACGCGCCTTCAAACGAGAAGCTCCGGCGCTCGTGGTCGATACCGCCTCAGCGGCTGCGATAGTGGAATGGTTTCAGTGCGTTACGACAGACGCGGAGGGCCACGGGAGGGCGGCAGCAGGCGCAGGGGCGCCAGCGCTGCCTCTGCCTCGACGATTGGTGCTTTTGCAAGCCAGTTGCCCCTTTCGGCTGGCATGCTTTCGCCGGTCGGCGTTGGCAGGAGGACGGATGCCGCGAGACGGCAGGCTTCGCAGATCGGGGCGCTTGAAGACGACTTGCCACGCCCCGCGTCATGGTCGACGCCTTCGGTACCGAAGCAGATATCGGCGAAGGTGCCATCGGGAAGAAGATATTCGGCGGACGTCGCGAGACTTAGCCCCTTTGCAAGGGCCGGCTTGTGGGCAAAGGAAAGAAAGACGAGTGCAAAGGCTGCGACCAGCCGCACCGTCATCCGCCATTTTTTCCCACGCCCGATCATTTCCGCCTCATTGTCCCGTTTCTCGTTACCCACAACCGGCAGGATTTGCAAAGGCTGATTTGTCGCAGGATGCTCCCCGCGGACGATGGTGAAGCGACGGCGACAAAAATATGTTCGGTCGCGACATAGGCACTTGCCAAAATCCGGCCTTCGCCGTTATCTGGAGACGACCTTGTTGGGAGAAACCGGTTCGATCCGGTGCCGAAGGAGCAACCGCCCCGGAAACTCTCAGGCCAAAGGACCAGCAAGGTGCCGGTAGGACTCTGGAGAGAAGCGTTTACGCTCGCCGAAGGGATAACAATCTCAGGCAAAGGGACAGAGGGGGCTCGAATTTGTCGGCGTTTTCACGCCGGTAGTGTGAGCCGGCGCGCGAATGCGCCAGACCTGGAGGCCGGACTTGGAAGACCTTTCCCATCTGAAGCACACGCCGTTGCACGCGCTGCACCTTTCGCTTGGTGCGCGCATGGTGCCCTTCGCCGGCTATGACATGCCGGTGCAATACCCGGAAGGCGTGCTGAAGGAACACCTGCATACGCGGGCCGCAGCCGGTCTCTTCGACGTCTCCCACATGGGACAGATCGTGATTCGCCCGAAATCCGGGCGCGTCGAGGATGCGGCACTCGCGCTCGAGCGGCTGGTGCCGGTCGATGTTCTCGGTCTTGCTGAGGATCGCCAGCGTTACGGACTTTTCACCAATGCCGAAGGCGGAATCCTCGACGATTTGATGATCGCCAACCGCGGCGACCATCTCTTCCTCGTCGTCAATGCTGCCTGCAAGGATGCCGATTTCGCGCATTTGAAGCGCGGCGTCGGCGACACTTGCGAAGTCACGCTCCTTGACGACCGCGCCTTGCTCGCCCTTCAGGGGCCACGCGCCGAAGCCGTGCTCGGAGAGCTTTGGGCGGATGTCGCATCGATGCGCTTCATGGACGTGACTGAGGCCGACCTCCACGACGTGAGCTGCATCATCTCGCGCTCCGGATATACCGGTGAGGATGGCTTCGAGATCTCGGTTCCCGCGGCCTCGGCGGTGGATGTGGCGCAGCGCCTGCTGGAACACCCGGATGTGATGCCGATCGGTCTCGGAGCGCGTGATTCGCTTCGCCTCGAGGCCGGCCTTTGTCTTTATGGCAATGACATCGACACGGGCACGACGCCGGTCGAAGCCTCGCTCGAATGGGCAATCCAGAAGAGCCGGCGCTCCGGCGGCACGCGGGCCGGCGGTTTTCCGGGCGCGGACCGGATCCTTGCCGAATTTGCCGATGGCGTCAGCCGTCGCCGCGTCGGCCTGAAGCCGGAAGGCCGAGCGCCGGTTCGCGGTGGGGCCAAGCTTTTCATCGATGCGGAAGGCAAGCAGGCGGCCGGTACCGTCACATCCGGCGGCTTCGGCCCGAGCGTCGATGGCCCGATCGCCATGGGCTATGTCGACGCCGAGCATGCGGAAAACGGCACTAGGCTTTTCGCGGAGGTGCGCGGCAAATATCTGCCCCTCACCGTCTCTGCCCTGCCCTTTGTCAAACAAACCTACAAGCGCTGACCCAGGAGAAGTGCGTATGCTGAAATTCACCGAAGAACACGAATGGCTGAAGATCGACGGCGACATCGCGACCATCGGCATCACCGAACATGCAGCGAGTCAGCTCGGCGATCTCGTCTTCGTGGAGCTGCCGGAAGCCGGTGCCGCTTTCTCCAAGGGCGCCTCGGCCGCGACCGTCGAATCCGTCAAAGCGGCATCGGACGTCTATTGTCCGCTCGACGGCGAAGTGGTCGAGGTCAACCAGGCGATCGTCGACGATCCCTCGCTCGTCAATAGCGACCCGCAGGGCGCGGCCTGGTTCTTCAAGCTGAAGCTTTCCGATCCGAGCTCAGCCAACGCGCTTCTCGACGAGGCGGCCTATAAGGAGCTTATCGGCTGATGAGCATGCCCAAGGACTTCACCTTTACCGACTACAAGCCTTACGATTTCGCCAACCGACGCCACATCGGCCCCTCGCCGGCCGAGATGGAAGAGATGTTGAAGGTCGTCGGCTATCCGAGCCTCGACGCGCTGATCGACGACACCGTGCCGCCGTCGATCCGGCAGAAGACGCCGCTTGCCTGGGGCACGCCGATGACGGAGCGCGAAGCGCTCGACAAGCTGCGCGAGACGGCGAACCGCAACCAGAAACTCGTCTCACTCATCGGCCAGGGCTACTACGGCACGATCACGCCGCCGGTGATCCAGCGCAACATTCTGGAGAACCCGGCCTGGTACACCGCTTACACGCCCTATCAGCCGGAAATCAGCCAGGGGCGGCTGGAAGCGCTGCTCAACTATCAGACGATGGTCTGTGATCTGACGGGTCTCGATGTCGCGAACGCCTCGCTGCTCGATGAGGCGACGGCGGCGGCCGAAGCCATGGCCATGACCGAGCGTGTCGCCAAGTCGAAGGTGAAGGCTTTCTTCGTCGATGAGAACTGCCATCCTCAGACGATTGCGCTTCTGAAGACCCGGGCCGAGCCGCTCGGCTGGCAGATCGTCGTCGGCGATCCCTTCAAGGATCTGAACGCCGCGGGCGTTTTTGGTGCGATTTTCCAGTATCCCGGCACCTACGGCCACGTTCGCGACTTCTCCGGCCTGATCGCGAAGCTGCATGAGCAGGGCGCAATCGCCGCCGTCGCAGCCGATCCGCTGGCACTGGCGCTTCTGAAGTCTCCGGGCGAAATGGGCGCCGACATTGCGGTCGGTTCGACCCAGCGCTTCGGCGTACCGGTCGGCTACGGCGGCCCGCACGCTGCCTATATGGCCGTCAAGGATGCCTACAAGCGCTCCATGCCCGGCCGCCTCGTCGGCGTGTCGGTCGATTCGCGCGGCAACCGCGCCTACCGGTTGTCGTTGCAGACGCGTGAACAGCATATCCGCCGCGAAAAAGCCACGTCGAACATCTGCACCGCCCAGGTGCTGCTGGCCGTCATGGCCTCGATGTATGCGGTCTTCCATGGTCCGCAGGGTATCAAGGCGATTGCCCAGAGCGTGCACCAGAAGACGGTCCGCCTCGCCATGGGGCTCGAAAAGCTCGGCTATACCGTCGAGCCGGACGTGTTCTTCGACACGATCACCGTCGAAGTCGGCAAGCTGCAAGGCATCATCTTGAAGACCGCAGTCGCCGAAGAAGTGAACCTTCGCAAGATCGGCTCGACCAAGATCGGCATCAGCCTCGACGAACGCTCGCGGCCCGTCACGCTCGAAGCGGTCTGGCGCGCCTTCGGCGGCGATTTCAAGGTGGAGGAGTTCGAGCCGGGCTATCGCCTGCCGCAGGCGCTGCTCAGGACCAGTGAGTATCTCACCCATCCGATCTTCCACATGAACCGCGCAGAAAGCGAGATGACGCGCTATATGCGCCGCCTCGCCGACCGGGATCTCGCGCTCGACCGCGCGATGATCCCGCTCGGATCCTGCACGATGAAGCTCAATGCGACGGCGGAGATGCTGCCGATCACATGGCCTGAATTTTCGGAGATCCACCCCTTCGTGCCGACCGACCAGGCGCTCGGCTACCGGCACATGATCGAAGACCTGTCGCAAAAACTCTGCGCCATTACCGGCTATGACGCGATCTCGATGCAGCCGAATTCAGGCGCCCAGGGCGAATATGCCGGGCTGCTTGCAATCCGAGGCTATCACATCGCCAATGGCAATCCCCATCGCGACGTCTGCCTCATCCCGACGTCGGCGCACGGCACCAACCCGGCCTCCGCGCAAATGGCCGGCATGAAGGTCGTCGTCGTCAAGGTGAGCGACGTCGGCGAGATCGACATGGGCGACTTCCGCGCCAAGGCCGAGCAATATGCGGACACCCTCTCCTGCTGCATGATCACCTACCCCTCGACGCACGGCGTGTTCGAGGAGAATGTCCGCGAGCTCTGCGAGATCGTCCACAAGCATGGCGGCCAGGTCTATCTGGACGGCGCCAACATGAACGCCATGGTCGGCCTTGCCCGCCCGGGAGACATCGGTGCGGACGTCAGCCACCTGAACTTGCACAAGACCTTCTGCATTCCGCATGGCGGCGGGGGGCCCGGCATGGGGCCGATCGGCGTCAAGGCGCATCTGGCTCCCTTCCTTCCCGGCCATCCGGAAACCGGCGGGCATGAAGGCGCGGTTTCCGCCGCTCCTTTCGGTTCGGCGTCGATCCTGCCGATCTCCTGGAGTTACTGCCTGATGATGGGCGGCGAAGGCCTCACCCAGGCGACGAAGGTGGCGATCCTTAACGCCAACTATATCGCGGCACGGCTGAGGGGCGCCTATGACGTGCTCTACAAGTCGGCCAAGGGGCGCGTCGCGCACGAGTGCATCATCGACACGCGGCCGCTCGCCGAAAGCGCCGGCGTGACGGTTGACGATGTCGCCAAGCGGCTGATCGACTGCGGCTTCCATGCGCCGACGATGAGCTGGCCGGTCGCCGGCACGCTGATGATCGAGCCGACGGAATCGGAGACAAAGGCGGAACTCGACCGCTTCTGCGATGCGATGCTGGCGATTCGTGAAGAGGCTCGCGCGATCGAGGAAGGCCGGATGGACCAGGTCAACAATCCGCTGAAGAATGCGCCACATACGGTGGAAGACCTCGTCGGCGATTGGGATCGGCCCTATTCTCGCGAACAGGCCTGCTTCCCGCCCGGGGCCTTCCGCGTCGACAAATACTGGTCGCCGGTCAACCGAGTCGACAATGTCTATGGCGACCGCCATCTCGTCTGCACCTGCCCGCCTATCGAAAGCTACGCGGAGGCGGCGGAGTAAATTGAGCCGGAGGCGTGACCCGCGCACGCCCCCTCACTCTCGGCAAAGAAAAAAGCCCGGCGTCAGCCGGGCTTTTTTCTCAATGCAAGAGACGTGCGCAGCCGCTCAGTTCGGGCGCACCACCGGATTGCCCTGGGCGGCAAGTGCTGCGAGGTCTGCGGGCTTCAGTTCGACCGATTCGCCGCAGCCGCATGCGGACGTCTGGTTTGGATTCTTGAAGGTGAAGCCGGAGCGCAAGGCGGTCACTTCGAAATCCATCTGAGTACCGAGCAGATAGAGCACGGCTTCCGGCGCGACCCAGACCTTGGCGCCCTCATGTTCGACGAGATCGTCCTTGGCGTTGGGATCGGTCACGAGATCGACGGCATATTCCATGCCGGCGCAACCGCCCTTCTTGATGCTCAAGCGAATGCCCTTGGCATCATTGCCGGCATTCTCGACGATCGACCGGACGCGGCCGGCAGCGGCGTCGGTGAGGCTCATCACGGCAAAGCCCATAGGCTCGGTCTCCTTCATGTCACCGGGTTAAAGGCCCGGCGCTTTCCAGATTGAATGTAATGCCCGTGTGTTAACGGATCAATATGCCGCTCGCGGGCTCAGTACCAGCCGAGCGCGACCTGCGCCTCTTCCGACATGCGGTCCGGCGTCCACGGCGGGTCGAAGGTCATCGTCACTTCGACGCCCGAAACGCCCTCGACGGCGCCGACAGCGTTCTCGACCCAGCCCGGCATTTCGCCGGCAACGGGGCAGCCGGGTGCCGTCAGCGTCATGTCGATCTTGACCATACGGTCGTCCTCTATGTCGATCTTGTAGATGAGGCCGAGTTCGAAGATATCGGCAGGAATCTCCGGGTCGTAAACCGTCTTCAGCGCGGCGATGATGTCGTCGCTGAGGCGTGCCAGTTCCTCGGCCGGAATGGCCGAATGCACGATGCCTTCGCGGACATCGACCTTTTCTTGCGTTTGCTCGAGACTCATATCCGTCTCCCTAAGCGAAAAACTTGCGCGCATGTTCGAGCGCTTCCGCCAGCGCGTCGACCTCGGCCCGGGTATTGTAGAGGCCGAAGGATGCACGGCATGTGGAGGTGACGCCAAAGCGTTTCAAGAGCGGCTGCGCGCAATGGGTGCCTGCCCTGACGGCCACGCCCGCGCGATCGATCACCATTGAAACGTCGTGCGAGTGGACGCCGGCGATCTCGAAGGAAAAGATGCTGCCCTTGCCGGGCGCGTCACCGAAGACGCGGAGGGAGTTGACCGACGACAGGCGCTCGCGGGCATAGGCGGTGAGGTCCGCCTCATGCGCCCGGATCGCTTCGCGGCCGAGCTTCTCCATGTAGTCGAGCGCATAGCCGAGCCCGATCGCCTGAACGATCGGCGGCGTGCCCGCCTCAAAGCGGTGCGGCGGATCGTTGTAGGTGACACGGTCCTCGGTCACTTCCTCGATCATCTCGCCACCGCCCTGGAAGGGACGCATTTCCTTGAGCCGCTCCGTCTTGCCGTAGAGTACACCGATGCCGGACGGGCCATAGAGCTTGTGGCCCGTCATCACGTACCAGTCGCAATCGATGTCCTGGACGTCCACCGGCATGTGGACCGCGCCCTGGCTGCCATCGACGAGCACCGGAATGCCGCGCTCACGAGCGATGCGGCAGATCTCCTTCACCGGCACCACAGTGCCGAGCGCATTCGACATGTGGGTGATGGCGATGAGCTTCGTCCGCTCCGTCAAGCACTTGACGAAATCCTCCACGTGGAACGCGCCGTCGTCGTCGATCGGCGCCCAGACGAGCTTCGCACCCTGGCGCTCGCGAATGAAATGCCAAGGCACGATGTTGGAATGGTGCTCCATGATCGAAAGCACGATCTCGTCGCCCTCGCCGAGCTTCGGCATGCCGTAGCCATAGGCGACCGTATTGATCGCCTCCGTCGAGGACTTGGTGAAGATGATGTTCTCCACCGACGGCGCATTCAGGAAACGACGGACCTTCTCGCGCGCCCCTTCATAGGCTTCCGTCGCGGCATTTGAGAGGAAATGCAGGCCGCGATGGACGTTGGCGTATTCTTGGGCGTAGGCATGGGCGACTGCATTGATGACGACCTGCGGCTTCTGCGCCGATGCGCCGTTGTCGAGATAGACGAGCGGCTTGCCATAGACAGTCCTCGAAAGGATCGGGAAATCCCTTCTGACTGCTTCGACGTCATAGGTCGGCACCGGCACAGTATGTTCCATGTCCTTCGTCCAATCAGGCGTGTTTTTCGAGCCAGGCCGAGATCACGCCTTCCAGCGCCTCGACCAGCGCCTCATCATCTTCCAGTTCCTCGACGATCTCGGCAACGAAGGCATTGACGAGCATCGCACGCGCCTTCTTTTCCGGAATGCCGCGAGCGAGCATGTAGAAGAGCTGCGTGTGATCGATATCCGCGACGGTCGCGCCGTGGCCGCACTGCACGTCGTCAGCGAAAATTTCCAGCTCCGGCTTCGCCGACATGTCGGCCTCGTCCGAAAGCAGCAACGTGTTGCAGGCCATCTTCGCATCGGTTTTCTGCGCGTCCTTCGCAACCAGGATCTTGCCCTGGAACACGCCCCTCGCACGATCGAAGATTACGTTGCGGATGATCTCGCTCGAGGTGGTGTGCGGCACGGCATGGGTGAGCGTGAAGGTCACGTCCGTGTGGCTCTCGCCACCGAGCAGGTTGATGCCGCGCAGCGTCAGGTCCGCGCCCTCGCCGCTCGCCCTGCCATGCAGTTCCTGGCGTACCAGCTTGCCGCCGGCATTGATGACGAAGAGATGAAGCTTCGCGCTCTTGCCGAGATCGAAGCGGATCTGACCGAGATGGGTGTCGGCCGGTCCCTGCTGCTGCACGATGATCCAGATTACGTCTGCGCCTTCGGCAAGCGTAACGTCGCTGACCGAAGATACGAAACTTGCTTCCGCATTCGTCGACAAGTGTCGCTCGATCACGGTTGCCTTCGAACCGGCTCCGAAGGAGATGGGGAAGCGCGTATGCGCCTGCCCATGGCTCTGGGCGACCTGGATCTCGATCGGCGCTTGGAATTCCGCTCCCTCGGCGATCGTTATTTCAAGGCCGCCACGAACGAGGCCGCCATTGATCCGGCCGATCGCGTCGTCAGCGCCGAGCACGGCAAGCCCGGCCACAGCCGAGCCATCGATCAGGCTCTCGGTATAGGAGCGCGCGGCTATGCCTTCGGGAACGCTCTTGAGATCGGCCTGACCATTGCGTACCGAAAGCACCGACGAGCCCGGAACAATCGGATCGACGCGGTCGGCAAAGGCCGACGGGTCGGCGGAAGGCACGGCCCGCAGCAAGGTGCGCAGGTCCGTATAATGCCAGGACTCGACGCGCCGCGTCGGCAGACCGGCGGTCTTAAGCTCGTCTACCAGCATGTCGCGAAGCGACAGCACGGCACCGTCACCCGGCAGATCGCCGATCTGCGCGGTGTAGGCGTCGACGAGCGCCGTTTCGGCTGCCGTCATCTTGATAGCCTGTTGCATATTCATTCGAACACTCCTTCAACAGGCGTCAGGCTGCCGCCTCGATGATATCCGCGTAGCCGTTGGCTTCGAGTTCGTGCGCGAGCGATTTGTCACCGGACTTGATGACCTGGCCCTTGTAGAGGACGTGGACCGAGTCCGGAACGATATAGTTGAGCAGGCGCTGGTAGTGTGTGATGACGACGACGGCGCGATCCGGCGAACGCAGCGCGTTGACGCCGTCGGCCACGACCTTGAGCGCGTCGATGTCGAGGCCGGAGTCGGTCTCGTCGAGGATGCAGAGCTTCGGTTCAAGCAGCGCCATCTGGAGGATTTCCGCGCGCTTCTTTTCACCGCCCGAGAAGCCGACGTTCAGCGGACGGCGCAGCATTTCCGGCGCGATCTTGAGCTCGGCGGCGGCCTCCTTGACGCGACGCATGAATTCCGGCGTCGTCAGTTCGTCTTCGCCGCGATATTTGCGCTGCTCGTTCAACGCCACCTTGAGGAACTGCATGGTCGCCACACCCGGGATCTCGACCGGATACTGGAAGGCGAGGAAGATGCCCTTGGCCGCACGTTCGGAAGCGTCGAGTTCCAGGATGCTCTCGCCGTTGTAGAGAATATCGCCCTCGGTCACCTCATAGTCTTCGCGCCCCGAAAGGATATAGGAGAGCGTCGACTTGCCGGAGCCGTTCGGGCCCATGATCGCGGCAACCTCGCCGGCCTTCACGGTCAGGTCCAGGCCGCGGATGATCTCGGTGCCGTCTTCGGCGATACGTGCATGCAGATTCTTGATTTCAAGCATTTTCAAATCGTCCTCTTGGGCGAATAATTTCTCGCGCGCAAACCCGTGCGCGCCGGTTCGTTCATCGGGCCAGGGTCTTAACCAACCGAGCCTTCCAGCGAGATGCCGATCAGCTTCTGCGCCTCGACGGCGAATTCCATCGGCAGTTCCTGGATAACTTCCTTGACGAAGCCGTTGACGATCAGCGCGATCGCCTGTTCTTCCGGGATGCCGCGCTGCAGGCAGTAGAAGAGCTGGTCCTCGGAGATCTTCGACGTCGTCGCTTCGTGCTCGAACTGCGCCGTCGAGTTCTTCGCCTCGATATAGGGCACCGTATGCGCGCCGCACTTGTCGCCGATCAGCAGCGAGTCGCACTGGGTGAAGTTGCGGGCGTTTTCCGCCTTGCGGTGGGCGGAGACCTGACCGCGATAGGTGTTGTCCGAGACGCCGGCGGCGATACCCTTCGAGATGATGCGGCTCGACGTGTTCTTGCCGAGATGGATCATCTTCGTACCGGAGTCGACCTGCTGATGGCCGTTCGAAACGGCGATCGAATAGAACTCGCCGCGCGAGCCGTCGCCGCGCAGGATGCAGGACGGGTATTTCCAGGTGATCGCCGAACCGGTCTCGACCTGGGTCCAGGAGATCTTCGAGTTCTTGCCGCGGCAATCGCCACGCTTGGTCACGAAGTTGTAGATGCCGCCCTTGCCGTGCTTGTCGCCCGGATACCAATTCTGCACCGTCGAATACTTGATCTCGGCGTCATCGAGCGCGATCAGCTCGACTACCGCGGCGTGAAGCTGATTCTCGTCACGCTGCGGCGCCGTGCAGCCTTCCAGATAGGAGACATAGGCGCCTTCGTCGGCGATGATCAGCGTGCGCTCGAACTGGCCGGTGTTCCGCTCGTTGATGCGGAAATAGGTCGAAAGCTCCATCGGGCACCGGACGCCCTTCGGCACGTAGACGAAGGAACCGTCGGTGAAGACGGCGGAGTTCAGCGTCGCATAGAAGTTGTCCGACTGCGGTACGACCGTACCGAGATATTTCCTGACGAGATCCGGATGCTCCCGCATCGCCTCAGAGATCGACATGAAGATCACGCCGGCCTTCTTGAGTTCTTCCTTGAAGGTGGTGACGACGGAAACGGAATCGAACACCGCATCGACGGCGATCTTCGACTTCTCGACGCCGGCGAGAATCTCCTGCTCCTTCAGCGGAATGCCGAGCTTCTCATAAACCTTCAAGAGCTCCGGATCGACCTCCTCGAGCGACTTCGGCCCGGTCGTGCCCTTCGGAGCGGCATAGTAGTGGATCTCGTTGAAGTCGATCTTCGGATATTTGACGCGCGCCCAGCTCGGCTCGTCCATGGTCAGCCAGCGGCGATAGGCCTCGAGGCGCCACTCAAGCATCCATTCCGGTTCGTTCTTCTTGGACGAGATCAGGCGGATGATATCTTCGGACAGGCCTTTCGGAGCCTTGTCCATCTCGATCTTCGTCTCGAAGCCGTATTTGTACTGGTCCACGTCGATCTGGCGGACCTGATCAATGGTTTCCTGCACGGCAGGCATGTCGTTCTCCAATCTCGCCGGATACAAGGTCCGGTGGCTTGTCAACGCGGTGCAAATTCTGCGCACCGCTTATGTAATGGCTAAAAGGCGGTTTTCACCCCATTTGCCAAGCGGAAAATTGCTTTTCCGCAATTTCGTTCAATCCCTTCCGTCGTCAGGCGGCCTGCCCGGCCGAGCGGCGTCGCGCCGCCACTTTCGCGAACACGGCGGCGCAGCGCTCGATCTCCGCTTGCGTCGTCCGCTCGCCGATCGAAATCCTCAGTGCCCCCTGACGCGGATCATAGCCCATCGCCGTCAGCACATAACTCTGTCCTACCTTGCCGGAAGAGCATGCCGAGCCTGCCGAGAGCGCCACGCCTTCGAGATCGAAAGCGATCTGCCCCGTCTCTGCCTTCAGGCCGGGCAGCGTAAAGAAAGACGTGTTGGCGAGCCGCGAAGCGCCGCGCCCGTGGATCATCACATCCGGCGCGTGGGACTGCATTGCCACTTCGAGGCCGTCGCGCAGGGCTGCCACCGCCGCCATGCGCCCATCGATGTTCCTTGCCGCGGCACGGGCCGCAGCCGCAAAACCTGCCAACGCCGGCACATTCTCCGTTCCCGAACGATGTCCCTTTTCCTGTCCGCCACCGCGGATCAGCGGTGCAGGCATCATGATCTCGCCACGGGCGACGAGCGCCCCCGCTCCTTTCGGGCCGCCGATCTTGTGCGACGAGATGATCAGGAAATCGACGCCAAGAGCCTCGATCGAGAGCGGCACGCGGCCGGCCGCCTGTACCGCATCGACAACCAACAGACCGCCATGCGCACGGACGATGGCGGCGACCTCGGTGACGGGCTGGATGATACCGGTTTCATTATTGGCAAGCATCACCGCCACCATCGGCAAGCCGGCCTGACGGTCGTGCGCCTGAAGCAATGTTTCCAGTGCCGCGCAATCAACTATGCCGGCGGGGGTGACCGGGATCTCGCAAACATCTTCGCGCGGGAACCGCCCGCCTTCGCGGACGGCCGGATGCTCGATCGCCGAAACATAGAGCTTGCCGATCTTGAGCGGCGTGCGCCCCATGCGAAAATCCGGCGTCAGCACCAGATTGGCCGCTTCCGTCGCGCCGCTGGTGAAGATGACCGCCGAGGCTTGCGCGCCGCAGAGGGTGGCGACATCACGCCGGGCAGATTCAATGAGGGCGCGGACCGTCCGACCTTCGCCGTGCACCGATGACGGATTGCCGATGTGGCCGAGCGCGGACAGAACGGCCTCACGCGCTTCCGGCAGAAGCGGCGCCGTGGCGTTCCAGTCCATATAAATACGCTGTCCCGACATTGCTTCCTTTGCCCGAGCGAACGGCTCATCCCTATGAGCTACGCCGTTGCATTTTCCTTGAATTCTCCGCGCCGCTTGCCTTATGAGACGAAGCGCATGCGGAATGTCCGCACCGAAGTTTTGAACGGTTCTAAAGTAGGTTTTAGAAAAGCTGACTGCTTTAGTCAAGACAGCTTGGCGCTAAGAACCACGATTTGAACCAGAAACATTCCCGGAGAGCCAATGCCCGAAATCATCTTCAACGGACCGGCCGGTCGCCTCGAGGGCCGTTATCAGCCTTCGAAGCAGAAGAGCGCACCGATTGCGATCATCCTGCATCCGCACCCGCAGTTCGGCGGCACGATGAACAACCAGATCGTGTATCAGCTCTTCTACATGTTCCAGAAGCGCGGCTTCACGACCTTGCGCTTCAATTTCCGTGGCATCGGGCGCAGCCAGGGCGAGTTCGATCACGGCGCCGGCGAGCTTTCCGATGCGGCCTCCGCGCTCGACTGGGTGCAAAGTCTCCACCCGGATTCCAAGAGCTGCTGGGTGGCCGGCTATTCTTTCGGCGCCTGGATCGGCATGCAGCTCCTGATGCGCCGCCCGGAGATCGAAGGCTTCATGGCAGTCGCCCCGCAGCCGAACATCTACGACTTCTCGTTTTTGGCGCCCTGCCCCTCATCCGGCCTGATCATCAACGGCGATGCGGACAAGGTTGCGCCGGAGAAGGATGTCAACGGTCTCGTCGAGAAGCTGAAGGCGCAGAAGGGCATTCTGATCACGCACAAGACAGTCCCCGGCGCTAACCATTTCTTCAACGGCCAGATCGAAACCCTGATGGCGGAATGCGAGGACTATCTCGACCGCCGCCTCAATGGCGAGCTGGTGCCGGAGCCTGCGGCCAAACGCATTCGCTAATACGTCACCTGCTCAGCTAATTCGGACGGCCCGGAGATCGTGATCGGTTTCCGGGCCGCTTTGCACCTATGATCTTGCTCTACGTGGATTTGCGACGACGTGTACCGGCGCCTCCGCGCATTCCACCCGGTTCCTCCCACCCGCCTTGGCAGCATAAAGCGCCTTGTCGGCCCGCTGCATCGCCAATTCCAGCGGTTCTTCAGCAGCAACGACCGCAACGCCGAAGCTCGCGGTGACCGCAGCTACCTCCGGAAGACCAATGATCCGCGTCGACGCGATCGCGGCACGCATGCCATGAGCGAGCACCCGGGCGTCAGCCGGCCCGATCCGCGGAAGAAATACAGCGAACTCCTCGCCCCCGAGGCGCCCCGCCACAGCCCTGCTCGGCATAAGCTCGCGAAGTACGCACGAGAATTGCCGGATCACCTCGTCGCCGGCGTGGTGGCCGTATGTGTCATTGACCAGCTTGAAGCGGTCGAGATCGGTAAGGATCAGCGTGCCGGGACCGTCATCGCCTCCCTCCTGCAAGAGCGGAGCGACTCGGTCGGCAAAGCCGCGACGATTGCAGAGACCGGATAGCGCGTCGAGCTCCGAGCTGGCTCGCGCCTCGTCGATGATTTCCTTCACCATCACCCCAAGTATCGCCATGCCGGTTGCCACGATCAGCATGGCGCCCAAGGCCTGCGATACGAGCGCAAACGGGCTTGCGAGGTAATCCGCCGCCGTGGTCCCCGATTCGGCAGCGATCGCAGCGTAGACCTTCACTACGTAATAGATCGAGCTGAGGGCCAGGAGACAGAACAGGCTCCAGTCGGCACGGGAGCGGCGCTCGGACCGGATGATGGTCGAGGCCGACCAAGCTTGCACGAGGCAGAACGGCATCTGATAGAAGAAGGCGTGCTTAAGCGTTCCGCGAGGAAGGTCGTAAATGAGCAGATCGAGCACCACCGAACCGGCGAAAAGGGCTGTCGCGAAAGGCAAGTTCGCCGGGACACGGTAGAAGAAGCCGAGGCCGAAGCGGATCAGGATGAAGCCCGCAAGCACGCTTGCAAAGGCGCCGACGGCAAAAAGCTTCGGCACGAGCGAGAACGGCAGCACGGTCTCGAACACGGCAGAGAGCGAGGCGACTGCGAAACCACAGGCGCACCAGATCGCCGGCCGCTTCGCCTGACTCTTCGCTGCGACAACCAAAAAAGCCACGACGAAGACCTGGGCAATGATGAAGTTCACCGCCAGCAGGGAAATCGCACCACCCATCGACAGAATCCAAACCTCAGCCGCAGTTCAATCGATCCGCGACTCTCGCGCCTGTGGACCGTGAAGCAGCTTAGCGAGCGTGCACGAAGAAACCATTAAAACGAGGCTCAGCCGTGTCCCTTCAGAGCATCGGCCGGCTTCGAAGCCAACCGCCCACCGCTTACGGGTTGGTCGACGCCTGTCGTTCCCGGAAATGTCAGGGGCAGTCCCGTGAGGGATCGAACGGCCAAGTAGCCCCAGGCCTCCGCTTCCATGGAATCGCCGTTGAGCCCCAGTGCCTCCGCCGCGACTACTCGCCCTTCTGCTGCCTCCGCAAGCGAGCTCAGATCGCGCATGATGACGGGGTTGAGACGACCACCTCCGCAGATGATGTAAGTCTTGGGTGCTGTCGGAAGGTGTCGCGCGGACCGGATGACGGCGGCCGCCGTCACATAGGCGAGCGTACGCGCGCCGTCCTCGAGGCTCGCCTCATTGCCCGTCGGCGGCACGAAGTCGTTGCGGTCGAGCGAGCGGCGTTTTTCCGCGGTGAAGAAGGGATGGGAAAGGTAGCGGTCGGCAAGCTCGGCAAGAATATGGCCCTCGCTCGCGATCATGCCACCTTGATCGTAGGGGATGCCGGCATGGGCCTCGACCCATTGGTCGATCAGGGTATTGCCCGGCCCGCTGTCATAGGCGACGAGCTCATCACCGGCGCCGATGAAAGTGAGATTGGAAATGCCGCCGATGTTGACGAAGACGACGGGTGCGCTGATTTCCTTCCTTGCCGAGAGGCCGCGCGCCAGGGCCGCATGATAGGCCGGAATGAGCGGCGCTCCCTGGCCGCCATGGGCCATGTCATTGGCCCGCATATCGTAGACGACGTCGATTCCCGTTTCCCTCGCGAGCAGGTTGCCGTCGCCGATCTGCACCGTCAGCGCTTCATCGGGACGGTGCAGCACGGTCTGCCCGTGAAAACCTATTACATCAATGTTTTCCGGTAGAACGTTGTTATCCTTTAGATATGTCCGGATAGCCTCGGCATGGCGCAACGTCAGGTCGCGCTCCAGATCGGCGAGCGACCCTGGCCGTTCATCTCGCTTGGCAATCGACCTCGCATCCTCGAGGCCGCGCTTCAGGCGATCCCGGAACCGCGCATCATAGGGGTATCCGGCCGACGGTCCGCGACGAACGACGGTCTCACCATCCGTTTCAACGAGCGCGACATCGATCCCGTCCATGCTCGTGCCGCTCATCAGGCCGACCGCCGTCAACATTTTCCCCATGCACGTCCTCCGCTGGAATGTCTGATCGGACCGCGATGCCGGTCGAACGCCACGAATAGCTTTGGGCTTTCATAGCAAATCGGCGGCCGAGCAAAAACGTGCACTTTCGGCGAAACAATGATAAAGGCCCGCCGCAGACGTTCTACCCAGCCGAAAGAAACAGATTATGTCCGAGTTCAAGTCCGATTTCCTCCACACCCTCAAAGAACGCGGATTCATCCATACCACATCGGATGATGCCGGCCTCGACGAGTTGTTCCAAAAGGAAACCGTGACTGCCTATATCGGCTTCGATCCGACGGCTCCGAGCTTGCATGCGGGCGGCCTTATCCAGATCATGATGCTTCACTGGCTTCAGGCGACGGGGCACCGGCCCATCTCGCTGATGGGCGGCGGCACCGGCATGGTCGGCGATCCGTCCTTCAAGGATGAAGCCCGCCAGTTGATGACGCCTGAGACGATCGCTGCCAATATCGCGAGCATCAAGACGGTGTTCTCGAACTACCTGCGCTATGGCGACGGCCCGACTGATGCATTGATGATCAACAACGCCGATTGGTTGCTGGGTATCAACTACCTCGAATTCCTGCGCGACGTGGGACGCCACTTCTCTGTCAACCGCATGCTTTCCTTCGACAGTGTCAAAACGCGTCTTGATCGCGAGCAGTCGCTGTCCTTCCTCGAATTCAACTACATGATCCTGCAGGCCTACGACTTCGTCGAGCTTTACAATCGCACTGGATGCCGGCTGCAAATGGGCGGTTCGGACCAGTGGGGCAACATCGTCAACGGCATTGATCTCGGCCATCGCATGGGAACGCCGCAACTCTACGCCCTCACCTCGCCGCTGCTGACGACAGCCTCCGGTGCCAAGATGGGCAAATCGGTGAACGGCGCCATCTGGCTCAATCCGGACATGCTCGGCCCCTACGACTTCTGGCAGTACTGGCGAAACACCGAGGACGCCGACGTCTCCCGCTTTCTCAAGCTCTATACGACGCTGCCGATGCCGGAAATCGATCGGCTGTCGAAGCTCGGCGGTTCGGAGATCAACGAGGTCAAGAAGATCCTCGCGACCGAAGTCACCGCCATGCTGCACGGGCGCGCAGCCGCCGAACAGGCCGCCGAAACGGCGCGCAAGACATTCGAGGAAGGCGCGCTCGCGGAGAACCTCCCGTCGGTCGACGTCCCCGCCCCCGAGCTCGAATCGGGTGTCGGCCTGTTGAACCTCATGGTGCGAGCCGGCCTCGCGGGTTCGAACGGCGAGGCCCGCCGGCACGTTCAAGGCGGAGCCGTCCGCATCAACGATGACCAGATCAATGATGAGCGCAGGGTCGTGGGGAGCGGCGACGTGACCGGCGACGGCGTCATCAAGCTCTCGCTCGGCAAGAAGAAGCACATGCTCGTGCGGCCGGTCTAAAGCGCGTCACGCTTTAGGTCTTATCTTGTGCATGTCGTTGTCCCAAAACCGCTGCACACTTTTGGCCGACATGCATTGCGACGAGAATACGGAAACGAGCTCAAGGCCGGCGCTGCGCCGGCCTTTCTTATTGGAACTCGAAAATATTGCGGAAGACCCCCGGCGCTATGATCGAGAGCGGATTGATCGTCAGGTGCGGCTGATTGAACGGGCCGGTGAGCTTGAAAGTGATGCCGAGCAGGCCGCGGTCGCGACCGTTGCCGAGCAGAGCGCCGATCAGCGGCAGTTCGCCGAAAAGCCTGTTCAGGCCATAGGCCGGCATGAAGGTTCCGGTCATATCCATTCGGCCATTAGCGTCTCGGATCGTTCCCTGGAAGGTGGCGCCGACGTCGACGCCACGTAGCACGCCGCTGCCGACCCGGATCGTGCCGCGGTCGAGAAGGAGCTGCGCAAAGCCGCGCTCGAACTGCGCCGTGCTCACATCGATATTGCGCCGCACCGCCTGATTGAGGCTGCGCCCGTCTTCGCCGGCCGGCGTCGAGACCATCGATTGCAGCCTCTGTTCTCCGACGAGGGAGAATTTCCGGACATCCACCGTGCCGCGCCAGGAGTTGCCGCCCCGATCACGGAGCCGCAGATTGAGGAGGCCGCCGCGCATGTTGCGGTAGATGTCGGTGAAGCGCACGAAGGCACCGGCGTCGCTAGTCGTCAATTCGAGCGTGTTGTCGGCACCGGCCTTCACAAGCCGCGCAACCACGGCTTGGCCACTCGCCGTCAGCGCCGAGAGATCAATATCGTCGATCAGCGCGCCGCGTTTCGCATAGGCAAAGCTTACATCAGAGAAGACCTCGCCATTGAAGCCGGTAACCCGGTCGAGCCGCGCATTGATCTTCACGTTGCCGTCGTCGCTGGAGCCCGTTTCCTCCTTCGCGCGCGCGAGCGCTGGTCTGAGGTCCGCAGCCGAGCCTGTGAGCGCGACCGTGTAGCCGCCTTTGCCGCGGTCCACGGTCACCGCGAAGTCGTCGCCCTTGGTCAGGCGGACACCGCTCAGCCGGGCCGATGCCAGACCGGCGTCGTCCACGCGCAGATCCCCGGCGGCGCCGAAGCCGTCGCCCGTAAGATGGAAATCGCCTATTTCGGTGATGCCTTCACTGGCCTTGACAGTGAACTGTGCATGAGCGGCGATGCCGGGGCCCTTGCTCCAGCCGACCCAAGGCAAGGAGAGCGAGGCCCTGCCGAGGTCTGCCTTAACGGATTGGCTCCCGTCTTCGGTAAGCGATACGTCGACGCCGATCGGACCGCTCACGATGCCGGACAATGCCGGGGCGATCTTTGCGCGCGCCGCATCGTCGAGCGTTCCGGAGATTTCACGTGTTCTCGTCACATTCGCCTTGGCGTCCACTGGTTCGGTGAGCGCGATGCGCATCTTCGCGCCGTCGATCAGGGCGTCCGCCTGAAGTACGGCTTGTGCATTGTCGATCCGCATCGTTCCGGAGAGATTGGCGATCGAGCGCTCGGCGACCGGACGATTGATCGTGACATCCTCAAGCTGCATTTCCACCTGCCACAGCGGCGCAGGCGGCTTCTGGTCCGATATGAGCCCGAACCGCGCGCCGACCAGCGCCGTCATCGGTCCGGTGAAATCCTCAGGCACAAAGGGCGTCTTCTGCAGCGCCTGGATGGGCTTGTAGCGCACGAGTTCGGCTATGGCGTCGGCTTGCCCTCCGACGTTGATCTTCATCTCCGCCATCAGCGGCTTGGCGTAGACGTCGGGAATGATGAAATCGCCGCCGTCCAGTGCGACTGAGCGGCCGGAGGGGAAATAGGCCGCGCCCTTTCCTACCGCGACGGACATCCGCTCGCCGCTCAGGGTGAAGCGTCCGGACGTATCGCGCAGCGGCGGAATTTCGCCCGCGATATTGATCCGCGTATCATCGATGGCGAAATTGATGTTGAGCTCTTTCTCGTTGAGCCTGAGGTCGCCGCCGCTGTCGGCGATGCGCCCCTCCGGGATCGAGACCTCGATGCGTGCATCGGTCACGGTGCCGCCGAAGAGATTGCCGATCGCCCAGCGGCGGGCACCCTTGGCGAGCCACCAAGGCCACAATTGCTTGACGGCCGTCGAATGCATCCTGTCGCTGAGTGCAGCGAAACTGATCTGCGGCGACGTCTTGCCGAAGGAAGCCGAAAGCGAACCGACCATTGAGCCGAGCGGGCTCGAGATCGCCAACTGGTCGAAGATCAGCCGGTGGGTGTCGGCGTCGAAGCGCCCGCTCGCCTTGGCGTCAAAGGCGAGTGGACGCTCCTGCATGTCTTCGGGATCCGAGCTCGCGTCTTTAAGCAGAAGGTCGACGGCGAAGCCGTTCCGATCGGCCTCGGCGATCTTGTCGAGGTCGATCAGCGCGCCGGTGAAGGGAAACGTCGAGCGGCCGATCCTGACCATCGACGGCAGTATTTCCACGGATGCACGCTCGAAGTCATAGGACACGTTCAGTTCCGAAGGCTTAAGAGCGGAAACGAGCCCGCCGGCATGGAAGGAGCCCTCGGAAGTCTTAACGGCGACACTAAGCACCGGCTTCTTCCCGTCCGTCGCGCGCGTGGCCTTCAGCATCACGTCGGCGGCCGCGTCTATGCCGAAGGCATCCTCCTTGGCCAATTTGCCATGGTAGAGAAACGGCGAGAGCGGCAGGGCGTTGAGCGCGGCCTCGAAAGCGGCGACCCGACCTCCGCTACCGGGAGCCCGCGCCGAAAACTGCGCCTCTATGCCATCAACCGCCACCGTTCCGCCGACGCGCATGGAACTGTCCGGGTCGTGGCTGAACTCGAGCGTCCTTATCTCCACCGGAACTACGCGTCCGCGGGATCCCGCGACCGACAGGCTGAAATCCGAAAGCAATACTGTCTGCGTCGCCCTGCCCGCGGTCAGCCGCGACATACGGTCGACCTGCGCGAACAAGCCTTCGAGCGCCTCGCCGACATCGGCGATACGGATCTTGGTAAGGTCGATCGGCTCGCCGCGCGGCAACAGGCCCGTGTCGAGCTCGCCTCCTTCCGCTTCAAGCTTTGAGACGGAGATGCGGCCGGTCATGAGGGCGAAGGGGTCGAGCGCGATCGATATCGCGTCAAGATTGGCCAAGTGGCGGCCGGAACCGCTCTCCTTCAAGGTGACGCCGCGCGCCTTGAGCGCAAGCGCCCCTCCGCCGGTCATGCGCAGGACCGTGCTTTCCACATCGGCGCTGTAGTTCTCGCCGAGAGCCGCATTGAGTGCCGAGCGTGCGCGGGCGTTCAACGGTCCATCGACTAGCCCGCTTTCGATCGCGGCGACGAGCGAGGCAACAACGACGAAGACGACAAGCGAGCAGCAAAGAAGAATCCTGCCGCAGAGGCGCAGGGCACCAAGCCGCGTCGGCGTGTGCACAATGACCGGGTCATGAGCTTGCGCCGAGGGCAACGCATGCAGCGCGACGATGTCTTCCTTGCGAAAGCAGAGCCTTTCGCCGCGGATATCACTCATCGGCGCGAGCGTCCTCGACCTGATTGCCAAAATGCTTGTTTCCCGTCAGCCCGTTGTCACGTGCGAAGGCCGGTACTTTCTCTCGCCCCATGTAGACCACAATTTATCGAACCGAGTCACCACGCTTCGCATCTCATCTGTGGAAAGCGCAGGACAATTCCGTTTCCCCTCGGCATGCGACGAAGCATCAATAGTAACTCCTACAGCGCCGCGCGTCTTATCAGACGCGCAAGGTCGCTGTAGCGCTCTTGAACTGCTGAATGTCTTCTTAGAGCGAGGTCGATCTAAGAAGACATGCAATAGCCAAAAAAGCCGTCCGGCACCTGTCAAAAATCTAGCACAGACCCGCTGGACGGGCTCCCACGATCTTCGATATGCCCCTGCTTCGATATGCCCCTTGGAGCCCTTTTCCCGGCTCGATGGAAAACTTTGGCCGCCGAGCAAACGTTCCGAGCCGACAGAATGTTTCCATTGAGCTAGAAAGGCTCTAACTGCGGAATGTCCACAAAACTTGGCGTAAGAAAGGTTTAATCATGGCAGGATTGGGACCAGGCGATGTCGCTCCGGACTTCGAGCTTCCCCGTGACGGTGGTGGTACGATTTCGCTTAGCGCGGTTCGCGGCAGACCGGTGGTGCTGTTCTTCTATCCCAAGGACGACACCAAGACCTGCACGGAGGAAGCCATTTCCTTCTCAGCACTTGCGGGGGAGTTCGAACGCGCGGGCGTCGCCTTGATCGGCATATCGCCCGATTCGGCCAAGAGCCATGACCGCTTCACCAAGAAGTATAATCTCGCGGTCGCGCTTGCTGCGGACGAGGAAAAGGCGGTGGTCAACGCCTATGGCGTCTGGGTCGAAAAGAGCATGTACGGACGCAAATACATGGGCGTCGAGCGAACGACCTTCCTCATCGATCGTCAGGGCACCATCGTCCGCGTTTGGGAGAAGGTCAGGGTTGCCGGCCACGCCGACGAGGTATTGGCCGCCGCCAAGACCATTTGAGCCGATTGGGCAAGCGATGACGACGCTTCCGCAATTCCATAGCCTGCGCGGCGCAGCCGTCGAGGCGGTCCGCGCGGCGGACCTTGCCGTCAAGACAGAACTTGCGCAGGAGGCCGCCCGTCGCTGGCAGGCGCGATCGCTGTCGTTACGCTCGCCGCTCGATCGCTCCGTTCCCGAGCGGCCTGGCCGTCCGGAGAGGCCGGTTCTGACGCCGCCGACCCAGGTCAAGCGGCGCTCGCTCGGTTCGCTCAAAGGGCGAATCGCCCTCCTCCATGCCATCGCTCATATCGAATTGAACGCGGTCGACCTCGCCCTCGATATCGTCGCGCGGTTTGCTTCCGAGGCCGTTCCCAACTCCTTCTTCGACGGATGGATGCAGGTTGCCTTCGAGGAGGCCAAGCATTTTCGCATGGTCAGGCAGAGATTGAATGATCTCGGCGCGGACTATGGCGACCTGCCCGCGCATGATGGTCTCTGGCAGGCCGCTCACGATACGCGCAACGATCTGACGGCCCGCCTCGCCGTGGTTCCGCTCATCCTCGAGGCGCGTGGTCTCGATGTCACGCCGGCGCTACGGGCGAAGATGCGCGAAACCGGCGATCACGAAAGCGCCGCCGTCCTCGACGTGATCTATGAAGACGAAAAGGGGCACGTCGCAGTCGGGGCGAAATGGTTCCGCTTCCTTTGCGCGCGCCAGAGGAAGGACCCGGCCGCGACCTTCCAGGCGCTGGTGCGAGCGAATTTCCGCGGGCCGCTTAAGCCGCCGTTCAACGACATAGCGCGGGCGGAAGCGGGGCTGACGCCCTCCTTCTACCGCTCGATGACCGCATCGACGAACATCTGACCAGGCGCCCACTCACGCTTTGTTAACCCTAATAAAGTGTAATCATTCCCGGGCAACGCGACTTGGTTCGCATCGGCGGGGGTGATGTGGTGTCTGTTCGGTCGGCAAACAGCGCCTTCGGAAAGCGCAGGCAAAACCACGTCCTGCTCCTGGCGAGCGGCGACAAGGTCAGACATATGACGGTCAGTCCCTGGATGGTGGCGCTCGCCACCTCCGCCGCCGGCGTTTTCGCTGTCGGCTATCTTGCCGCTACCGCTTATCTCGTGCTTCGCGACGATTTGATCGGCGGCACGATCGCGCGTCAGGCGCGCATGCAGCATGAATACGAGGACCGAATCACTGCGCTTCGGGCGCAGGTGGACCGGGTGACCAGTCGGCAATTGCTCGATCAGCAAATCGTCGAAGAAAAAGTCGAAAAGCTCCTTCAGCGGCAGTTGGCGCTGAGCGCCCGAACCGACAAGCTTGGCGTATTGGCGGAAAGCCGGAAAGACCCGGACGATATCGGCCAGGAAGCAGCCGTGCCTACCACGGAGCCGCTGGCCTACCAACGCGGCGCCGACACCTCTGGCGGCATCAAGGCCATCGAAAAGATCATGGGCATGGCCGGTGAGGATGCTGCACCATCAGGCCGTCGCGCTGCGCTTGGCTTTGCTCCGCCCGCCGCTGCGGACGAAAACGGCGAGAGCGTTTCCGACCGGGCGGACCGGATATTCTCGAAGGTCACCCTGTCGCTCAAAGGCATCGAACACGACCAGATGGCCCATGTGCGACAAATGACGGACGGCGCGCGCAGAGCCTCGGAAGCGATCAGGACGATCGTCGAACGCACGGGCTTCACTTTCCCCGCGATGTCGGAAGCGCCTGTGGCGGACGCCGCAACGCAGACGGGGATCGGGGGCCCCTTCGTCGAGCCGCAGAACGAGGATCGCTTCGACCAGTCGCTGGTGGCTCTGGATAGCGCTCTTGTCGAGCTCGACCGGACCCGCGACGCCGCGCGGAAGCTCCCCCTCGCCAATCCTGCGCCGGCAAGCGACATCACCAGCAGTTTCGGGAATCGGCCAGACCCCTTCCTCGGACGTCTAGCGCTTCATGCCGGCATCGATTTTCGCGCGGCGATCGGGACACGTGTCCGGTCTACCGCAGCGGGAACCGTAACCGCAGCCGGCCCGGCCGGCGGATACGGCAACATGATCGAGGTCGATCATGGCAACGGCGTCTCGACCCGCTACGCGCACCTGGCGATGATCCTGGTCGATGTCGGCGATCAGGTGAAGGCCGATCAGGTCATCGGCAAGTCCGGAAGCACGGGGCGGTCGACAGGGCCCCATCTTCACTACGAGGTTCGCCTGAATGGCGAGGCCGTCGATCCAATGCAGTTCCTGCAGGCCGGAACGAGGCTCGCCGGCTACCTGGATTGAGGATCAGGAAGCGCGCATCACCTCCTCGCGCTTGACAGGAAACGCGACAGATGCGCACCTATTTACCTTCTGGCGCTTCAACGTGCTGGATTTCTTGACTTTCGACGCCTTTCGTCTTAAGAGCGCCGCCACATGCTGGTGCATTTTCCATCGATCGATCAGTGTTCTATTGAACCGGAACGGAAACAGTCTCCCCTTTGACCAATTTTGCTGACCTTGGCCTAAGCCAAAAAGTTCTCTCCGCAGTTACCGACGCGGGCTACACAACGCCGACGCCTATTCAGACAGGAGCCATCCCACCGGCCCTGCAGCGGCGCGATATTCTCGGAATCGCGCAAACCGGAACGGGAAAAACGGCATCCTTCGTGCTGCCGATGCTGACTCTTCTGGAGAAGGGACGCGCCCGCGCCCGTATGCCGCGCACGCTGATCCTCGAACCGACGCGCGAGCTCGCGGCACAGGTCGCGGAGAACTTCGACAAGTACGGCAAGAATCACAAGCTCAACATCGCGCTTCTGATCGGCGGCGTGTCCTTCGACGAACAGGATCGCAAGCTCGAACGCGGCGCCGATGTCCTGATCTGCACGCCCGGCCGTCTGCTCGACCATTTCGAGCGCGGCAAGCTGCTGATGTCGGGTGTCGAGATCCTCGTTATCGACGAAGCCGACCGTATGCTTGACATGGGCTTCATTCCGGATATCGAGCGAATCGCAAAGCTCATCCCCTTTACCCGACAAACGCTGTTCTTTTCGGCGACGATGCCGCCGGAAATCCAGAAGCTTGCCGATCGCTTCCTGCAGAACCCCGAGCGCGTGGAGGTTACGCGCGCCGCCTCTACGGCGACAACGGTGACACAACGTTTCGTCGCCTCGCATGCGAAGGACTATGAAAAGCGTGCCGTACTTCGAGATCTCATTCGCGCTCAGGATGACCTGAAGAACGCGATCATCTTCTGCAATCGTAAGAAGGATGTTGCCGAGCTCTTCCGTTCGCTCGACCGCCACGGCTTCTCCGTCGGCGCGCTGCATGGCGACATGGATCAGCGGTCGCGCATGACGATGCTTGCCAACTTCAAGGACGGCAACATCAAGCTGCTCGTCGCCTCCGACGTCGCAGCGCGCGGACTGGATATTCCGGATGTCAGCCATGTCTTCAATTTCGACGTGCCGATCCATGCGGAAGATTATGTCCATCGCATCGGCCGCACCGGTCGTGCCGGCAGGTCCGGCGCGTCCTTCACCATCGTCACGAAGCGCGACGCCAAGTTCTCCGATGCCATCGAGAAGCTCATCGGCCAGAAGGTCGAATGGCTGAGCGGCGATCTTTCCGAGCTACCGGAGCCCATGGAGAGCCACGACAGCCGGCGTGATCGCGGACGCGATGGCCGCAAGGAACGAAAGAAGGATACGGAGCGTTCCGGCAAGGCGCGCGCCGAGCACAGGTCCGATGTCGCCCGAAACAACGGTGCAGAGGAACTCGAACCGATTGCGGAAAGGGTTGACGCGGTGAAGACGGAACGTAATGCCGACAGCAAGCAGAGCCATCCAGGCCGCGCGCAGCGTGCTGCCAACGACGACAATCGCGACCGTCGGAACCGGAATCGCCGCGACCATGACGATGGTCCGACACCGGTCGGATTCGGCGACGAGATTCCGGCCTTCATGCTGATCGCCGGCAAGGCCTGATTGCGGGGCCATGGCCTCCCCAGGCATCGACTTTCCCGGTCTCGGTTGCGGCCTCGCCATCCTGCGTGACGGCAAGATCCTGCTTTGCCGCCGCCTGAAGGCGCCGGAGGCAGAACACTGGAGCATCGTCGGCGGCAAGGTCGACCACATGGAACGCTCCGAGGATGCCGCCCGACGCGAGGCGGAGGAGGAAAGCGGCCTCTCGATTCATTCGACGCGTTTTCTGTGCATCAGCGAACAGATGATCGAATCCGATCGGCAACATTGGATCTCGCTGATCTATGTGACGGAGGATTTCTCCGGCGAGCCGCGCCTCACCGAGCCCGACAAGCTCTCCGAGATCGGCTGGTTCGACCTTACCGCGCTGCCCCAGCCTTTGTCCCGCTTCGCCGCGGATGCGATTCGAGCGCTCGGTTAGCGAGAGCAATTCCAGGAAAAGTGTGTAACCGGTTTCCGTCCGAAATTGCGGAGGTTCAAAGAGCTAGCCGTTCTACTTCTTCGCCCTGAGCGCGGCCGCATAGGCCAACTTCACCCAACGGGCCATTTCGTCCGGGTCGTCGTAGGCCACTTCAGGAATGCTCCAATAGGGCATCTTTACCGGCTTGCCTTTGCCTTCATAGCTCCATTGCCGGCTGCCTGCCTCCTCCAGCTCCGGGGCCGACTGCGCGTCGCCTTTCAGAAGGATCTCGCCATTCACCTCGACCGCAAGGATCGCCCCTTCGTAATAGATGCCCTTGCCACCGAACATGCGGCGGATCGTAACGGGTCCCAGGGTTTCGAACATTTCCTCGATCGCCGCATTGTCCATTATTCACTCCTTCAAGACGCCGCCCGCCGCCACGATTGCCTCGGGCGTATCGAGGTCAAGGCGGGCGGCCGCACCCAGTTCGACATCGATTACCGGAAGACCGCACCGCTCCACTATATGTCTCGCTCCGACGTCGCCGACGAGCTCGCGTACGGCGGCGAAGGTTTCCCTCGGCAGAATGACCGGGTTGCCGCGCTGCCCATCTGCCACCGCTCGCACGACAGCTTGCCCCGCTTCGGCATCAAAAGCCGCAATCAGCTTCGAGAGATGTTCGGACCCGATGCCCGGCATATCGGCGAGCATCACCAAGATTCCGCTAACCGCATCCCCCACCGATGCGAGGCCCGCCACCAGCGAGGATGCCATGCCGCTGGCATAGTCGGGATTGGAAACGACCGTGACCGGCAGGCCCGCGAGCGCGGCCCGTATCTCCTGCTCGCGGTGTCCGGTAACAACGACGACCTTGCCATTGCTGGCCGCAAGCGCTGCTTCAGCTGAGCGGCGAACAAGAGGAACACCGTTGAACTCGGCGAGAAGCTTGTGCCGGCCCTCCGGCCCCATCCGGCTTGCCCGGCCGGCCGCCAGCACGACGATCGCCACCGGGCCCGGTCGGTCGCTGACGGCCTTCTCCCGCGGCTGCGGCCGTGTCGGTATCTCCTTGAGCAGGCCGCCGACCCCGAGCCCGGTAATATCGGTTGAGGTGGGCCACTCGCCGGCGAGCAGACGGTCCAGTATCCAGTCGAAGCCATTCTCCCTCGGGCTTCGGGCACAGCCCGGCGCCCCCAGAACAGGGATTTCACCCACCCGGCCGAGGATGAGCAGGTTGCCGGGATCGACGGGCATGCCCACGTGCTCGACCACGCCGCCGGCGCGCCGAATGGCGGCGGGCACGACATCTTGCGGGTCAGCCACCGCCGAGGCGCCGAAGACGATGATCAGATCATGAGCAGCCTTGACCTCGGCGATTGCGGCAGCGACCGCCTCCTCGGCATGGGCGACTCGCAGTTCGGTGTCGATTCGGCTTCCGGACTGCAGGAGCCGCGCGGAAAGGACGGCGCGCGTCTTGTCCATCACCTGGAGTTTGAGCGATGGCAACTCAGTTGCAATCAAGGCGGCGCGACGCGCCGTGAACGGCTTCACCTCGAAGGCAGGCTCGGCGCGCAACAAAGCGGCAGCTTGCTCGACCGAGGCGCCTGGCACGGCAAGTGGAATGATCTTGATCGTCGCGACCATGTCACCGGCGTCGACGGCGACGTGGTCGGCAAGACAGGCGAGCGTGATCGCCGGATCGATCCGGTTCAATCGGTCGACGACGACGCGATCGGCGACGAAAAGGCCGGCAACGGTCGCATAGATGTTGACCCGACCGGTCGCCGCTTGCGAGAAACGGAGGTGATCCGGGGCGATCGCAGCGGCAACGCGCGCCGCCGCCTCGTTTTCCGGCAGATCGCCCGCCTCTAGCCGAGCGGCGACAACCTCCGCCACGTCCGCTTCGGCAAGCGCCGCGATATCGGCGGCGCTGAGGCGATGGCCCTTGGCGAGCTTCAATGTATCGGCCTTCAGCGCATGCGCGAGGATTACGCCTTCCGCCTCAGCGAGCGGCATGGAACCGAACCTCATGGCGCACCTCCTGCGCCGCTGAGATCGCGCCGCCGCAAAGCGTCAATGATTTCCGCCAGAACGGCGACGGCAATCTCTGCGGGGCTTGCGGCGCCTATGTCGAGGCCGATCGGCGCCCTGATTCGTTCGATCGCCTCCGCGGAGACGCCGGCCTGCAGCAGGCGTTCGACGCGGCTCGCATGGGTCTTGCGACTGCCGAGTGCACCCACATAGAAGCACCCCGCCTCCAATGCGGCCCTGATTGGATAATCGTCGATCTTCGGATCGTGCGTTAGGGCTGCAAGCGCCGTGTAACGGTCGAGCGGCCGCGCGGGCAGAACATCTTCCGGCCAATCGGCGACAAGCTCGACGCCCTGGAAGCGCTCGGCGGTCGCAAAGGCGGTACGCGGATCAATGACCGCCATGTCGAAGCCCGCGACGGGCGCAAAGCGGGCTAGAGCCTGCGAGATGTGAACCGCGCCGATGACGACGATGCGCGGCGGCGGCAAGTGGACGTTGAAGAACAGCGATCGCCCTTCGATGGTTGCAGCCCCGGGCCGACCGGTGCGGAGCGCCCCCGAAAGCGCGGCATCCCATTCGTGTGGAAAATCCGCTCCTTCGAAGAAGACCTGCGCGCTGCCCTCCGCAAGATCGGTGACGACGACAGCCGCCCGTCGCGCTGCTCGGGCCGCATTGAGTGTCTGGAGTGTGGAGAGTTCCATCGTTCAGCCGTCAATTCGCTCGACATAGATGCGGATCCGACCGCCGCAGGAAAGTCCTACCCGCCAGGCGGTTTCGTCGGCGACACCGAATTCGAGGATCTTCGGAACGCCGGACGCGATCACATCTGCGGCCTCGGCAATGACGGCGCCCTCGACGCAACCGCCCGAGACCGAGCCTTGGAAATTGCCCTCTCGATCGATGACCAGATGACTGCCGGCAGGACGGGGCGCTGAGCCCCAAGTCTCGATGACCGTGGCAAGAGCCACGGCACGTCCCTGGCCGCGCCAGGCTTCGGCAGTTTCCAAGGGGTCGAGGGCGTTCGGCTCATTCAGCATCGCATGCACTCCAGTTTCGTTCCCTTAGATCGTGGCGATTCTCGATCGAAGCAAGCCACATGATCGTGATTGCTCTATCGCCCTTTGGCCGAATGCAGCGCATCTCACAGCCGCTGTTCGCCCCTCGCTCCATTCAGGAAGCGTCGCGGATCGGCGTCGCGCGTCCTTTGAGCGGAGAGCGATTTCACCAACTCTGCGACGGATTCGAGATTGTGCACCGCCCGAAATTCGTCGACATGCGGCAGCATTGCCCTGACGCCGCGGGCGCGCGCCTCGAATCCATCGAATCGCAGAAGCGGGTTGAGCCAAATGAGACGTCGGCAAGAGCGATGCAGGCGGTCGATCTCGACCTGCAATTCGGTCGTGTCGTCGCGCTCGAGCCCATCGGTTATCAAGAGTACGATGGCACCCTGCCCGAGCACTCGGCGCGACCAGCGGCGATTGAACTCGCGAAGTGTCTCGCCGATGCGTGTCCCGCCGGACCAGTCCTCAACGGCCGCAACGCATTCGTCGAGCGCTTCATCGGGGTCACGGTAGCGCATCTGACGGGTGACGTTCGTCAGCCGCGTGCCGAAAAGAAACGTGTGGACCCGATGCCGCTGCTCAGTCAACGCGTGCAGGAAATGCAGGAAAACGCGCGTGTACTGACTCATGGAGCCGGAAATGTCCGCGAGCACAGCCAGCGGCGGATGAACGCGGCGCGGCTCGCGAAAACGTGGCAGGATGAAATCGCCCCCAAGTCGCATGGCGTCGCGCATGGTCGCTCTAGGATCGATCCGCCTCGGCCGATGCGAAGTCCGATAGCGTCGCGTCCGCACTCGATCGAGCGGCAGCAGCAGAGAGGAGAGCGCCTTCCGGGCCTCGACGATTTCGGCCGCGCTCATTTGGGCAAAATCCGCTTTGTGGAATAGCTCCCGGCCAGAGGCGGTATAGCGCGCGTCGATCTCCATTTCCGGCGCCTCCCGCGGCGGCCGGGCGTCATGCTGTCCGGCAAGAAGCGAATCGCCGATACGCGCTTGGCCGGGACGCCGCCGGTCTTCGCGGCGCTGCGGCAAGACCGGCGACATCAGTGCGATCATCTTGCTGACGAGATCCCGCGGACGCCAGAAAAGTCGAAATGCTTCGTCGAAGAGCGCCTGATCTTCGTGCCGCTTCACGAAGATACACTGGAGCGCCGCGTAGAATTCAGCACGCGATCCGATCCCGATCAGGCTCACGGCGTTGATGGCATCCGCGATGGCGGCGGGTCCGATCCTCAACCCCGCGCGCCTGAGAGCCCGGGCGAAGAAGACGATATTGTCGGCGAGCCGTCCTTCTCTGGGCAGCGACGGAAGCTCGAGGCCATCGATACGCGGCTCTCCAGTCATGATTTCAACCCTGCGCCAGCTCGGCCTTCACCTCGGCAAGCAGCCGCCGCCCCTCCGCGCCTTCAATCCTGGCAATATCGTCCTGGTATTTGAGAAGGGTGCCGAGCGTATCGGCGACCTTCTCGGGATCGAGCGCCAGCGCATCGAGCTCCGTCAGTGCCGTCGCCCAGTCGATCGTCTCGGCGACGCCGGGGTTCTTGAAGAGATCGACCGATCTGAGCTTCTGCACATAGGCGACGATCTCGCGGGAGAGCATCGCGTTGCAGCCGGGCACCTTGCGGCGAATGATCTCGAGTTCCTGCGCCGCCTTTGGATAGTCGACCCAATGGTAGAGACATCGCCTCTTCAGCGCGTCATGGATTTCGCGTGTGCGGTTTGTGGTGATGATGACGATCGGTGGTTCGCTGGACTTGATCGTGCCGAGTTCGGGGATGGTGACCTGGAAGTCGGACAGCACTTCAAGGAGGAATGCCTCAAATGCTTCGTCGGTCCGGTCGAGCTCATCGATCAGGAATACCGGCGCGCGCCCGGCGACGGTCGATATCGCCTGCAAAACCGGGCGGCGGATTAGGAACCGCTCCGAGAAGATGTCGCTTTCGATCCTTTGCCGGTCAACCGTGCCGGTCGCCTCCGAAAGCCGGATCTCGAGCATCTGCGCCGGATAATTCCATTCATAAACGGCCGAAGCGACGTCGAGGCCTTCGTAACATTGCAGACGGATCAGCGGGCGGTCGAGCGCCTGGGCGAGGACCTTGGCGATCTCGGTCTTGCCGACGCCTGCCTCGCCCTCCAGGAACAGGGGACGCTTCATTCGAAGCGCCAGGAAAAGAACGGTCGCGAGGGCGGTGCCGGCGAGATAATCATGCGCTTCCAGCATCGCGATCGTCTCGTCGATGGACTGGGGTAGCTTCCCTGTCTCGTGTCGCGCCATATTTCCTCCGCAGGCAGGGAAAACTTATAGCGTGCGATATCCCCGGTCCACATAAATGAGCGGCGGCTGCTTCTCGCCGATCTGCACGTCGACCACTTCGCCGAAGAGGATGAGGTGGGTTGCCATGATTTTAGCCTCGATCAGGCGGCAATCGAAGGCGGCAACCGCATCGACGAGGATCGGGGCGCCGGTCATCCGCTGCGTCCATCGCCCGAGTGCGAAGCGGCGGTCCATATCGAGCTGATCGCGGCCCGAAAAGGCATGCGCCAAAGCGAGGTGCTGTCCGCCGAGGAGGTTCAACGCAAAGCTGCCGCCGCGCGAAAAGATGTCGTTGCGGCTGTTGGCGGCGTTAAGGCAGGCAAGCACGGTTGGCGGATCGTCCGATACGGAGCAGGAGGCTGTGATCGTCACGCCGCGCCGTTCCCCGCCGTCGGCCGCAGTGATCAACTGCACATGCGACGACATGCGACTCATCGCGTCGCGGTAGGTTATCGGGTCCAGCCGGGTCTTCTCCAACACATCTCGCTCCGGAACGATATCTCGCTCATACATAGACTCTCGTGGAAAATATGAAACCCGGCGCAACGAGAATCTTGCCGATCCGCGGCCATTGAGATTGCGGCGGCGACAAAGCCCGACAAAGGCACAATCTTTTCCTTTGACGAGTGGAGCCACATCCTTAAAACATGGCGGTCGATGGCGGGAAAACCCATGTTTAGATCAATCGTTTCGAGCCTTTTCGTCGCTGCACTGGCGCTGAGCAACCCTGCGTCCGCGGCCGGATTGAAGGTCGCCGTCGTCGCTCCCGCCGACGGCCCCTTTGCCATGCTCGGAAAACAGATCATGGACGGGGCGACCTTCCAGGCGACGGACCGTGGCAGCGAGGTGATTCCGATCGGCGAAAGCTGCGATCCGGCGGGTGGCGAGGCCTTGAAGAAGGGGCTGCTTGCGAGCGGCGCGGAGGCGGCCATCGGATTCCTCTGCACGGAGAGCCTCGAGGCAGCATTGCCGGCGCTCGCAGAAGCCGGCATCCCCGCGATCACCGTCGGCGTCCGTTCCGACATCCTGATGGAAGACGCTCTCAAGAAGAAATGGCCGTTCTACCGGCTTGCACCAACCGCCAAGGCCGAAGCTGCGGCGATCACCGACGTCATCATATCGAACTGGAAGGGCAAGCCGCTCGCCCTCATCGATGACGGGACGATTCATAGCCGCGAGCTTGTCGAGAGCGTCCGCAATGCTCTTGCCGAGATCGGGGTGACACCCGTCTTCACCGATACTTACCGTCCCGCCCAGGAACAGCAGGTAAGCCTCGTTCGGCGGCTGGCAAAGAGCGGCGCAACCCACGTCTTCACCGGCGGCGACCGGCATGACACGGCCATCATCGCGCGCGATGCCAAAGCGGAAAATGTGGCGATAACGCTCCTCGGCGGCGACGTGCTGAACGCCGCCGATCTCGACGTGCCGCTCGAGAACGGCGTGCTTGCCGTGACGATACCCGATCCGGCGCGATCTCATGAGGCAGCGGCTGTCGTCGATGCAATGCGTGTCGCGAAAATCGAACCGGACGGCTATGTGCTTCCCGCCTTCGCGGCCATGTCGATTCTCGAGCAGGCAAAGGATCAAGCAGCAAAGGACGGCAGCGCCCTTACGGATGCGCTCCTGAAGGGCCCCTTCCCGACTGTCCTCGGACCCATTCAGTTCAATACTGCTCATGAGCGGGCGGAGACGCCCTTCAGGCTGATGCAATGGAAGGACGGCCGTTTCGTCGAAGCTTTGAATGCAGGCAATGCGCAATGATGCGCAAAGGACAGAACAATCTGATCACGGATGTCGCCGGCGTGCTCGTCGGTAATGCCGAGGATCACCGTCTGAAGTCCGGCGTCACCGCCGTACTTTGCGATCCGCCGGCGACAGCCGCAGTGCAGGTGCTTGGCGGCGCACCCGGCACGCGCGAAACCGATCTGCTCGCGCCGCACAATACGGTCCAGGCCGTCGATGCGGTCGTGCTTTCCGGTGGCTCCGCCTTCGGCCTCGACTCCGCCTCGGGCGTGCAGGCGGCACTTCGTGAAATGGGGCGCGGTTTTGCCGTCGGACCGCACCGGGTTCCGATCGTGCCGGCGGCGATCCTGTTCGATCTCGCCAATGGCGGAGAAAAGAATTGGGGACGCTTTTCCCCCTATCGTGATCTCGGCTACGAAGCAGCGCGTGCCGCGGCGCCGACGTTCGCGACGGGGACCGCCGGTGCGGGAACGGGCGCCCTCACAGCCACTTTCAAGGGCGGTCTTGGTTCTGCATCCACTATACTGGCCAATGGGATCACCATCGGCGCCCTTGTGGCCGTCAACGCGGTCGGTTCGGCAACGGTGAGTGACACGCGCCACTTCTGGGCCGCTCCCTTTGAACTGGACGGCGAGTTCGGCGGGCTGGGCCAGCCCTCTCCCTGGCCACAGGATGCGGGCATCCCACGGTTCAAGTTCCGCGAACGCCAGGCGGCGGGCACAAATACGACCATTGCGGTCATTGCCACAGACGCGGTTCTCACCAAGGCCGAGGCGAAGCGCTTGGCGATTGCCGCCCATGACGGCTTTTCCCGCGCGCTGTGGCCGTCGCATACACCGCTCGACGGCGATCTCGTCTTCGCGCTTTCGACCGGCGCCAGCGGCAAGACACTGCTGCTGCAGGATTTCATCGACCTCAGCGCCGCAGCGGCGGCTACGATGGCGCGCGCCATTGCGCGCGGGGTTTACGATGCGCGTGACACCGGCGACGATCTGATACCCGCCTGGTCGGCGCGTTCCTGAGCGTCGCCCGCCGGATTTCTTCTCTGCAGTTGTTCAGGCGGCGGCAGGATGCTATGGCGCCAGAAAGAGCCGGAGCCTATGATGACACATCCCATTCGCATTGCCCCGTCGATCCTGGCGGCCAACTTTTCCAAACTCGGCCAGGAGGTTCGCGATGTCGTCGATGCCGGCGCCGACTGGATCCATCTCGACGTCATGGATGGCCATTTCGTGCCGAACATCACCTTCGGACCGGACGTCATCAAGTCGCTGCGTCCTCACACGCAGGCGACTTTCGATTGCCACCTGATGATCTCCCCCGCCGACCCCTTCCTGGAAGCTTTTGCGAAGGCCGGCTGCGACATCATTACCGTCCATGCCGAAGCCGGACCCCATCTGCATCGCTCACTTCAGACCGTGCGGTCTCTTGGCAAGAAGGCGGGCGTCTCGCTCAACCCGGCGACACCGGAAAGCGCCATCGAATATGTCCTCGACACGGTCGATTTGATCCTGGTGATGACGGTCAACCCCGGTTTCGGCGGCCAGAAGTTCATCGGCGCCATGGGGGAGAAGATCCGGCGCATCAGGGCGATGGTCGGCGACAGACCTATCGAGATCGAGGTGGACGGCGGCATAGCGCCAGAAACGGCGGACATCGTTGCCCGGGCCGGTGCCAACGTGCTGGTCGCCGGTTCGGCCATATTCAAGGGTGACTCGGTCGAGGCCTATCGCCGCGCCATCGAAGCCATTCGCTCTCCGGCGGAGAAGGCCCGCGCATGATGATGCGTTCGGCCATCGCAGGCGTGGCGCTGGCCGCGGCGGTTGCCGCGGACGCTCTTGCCGGCGACTATGCTGCGCTTCAGCCGATCGGCTTTTCATCTGACGGTAATGTCTTCGCCTTCGAGGAATATGGCGTCCAGGATGGCTCCGGCTTTCCGTACTCGACGATCTACATCCTCGACACGCGCACCGACAGCTTCCTGCCCGGAGCACCCGTACGCGCGGTGGTCCAGGAGGACGGGGGCGGTCTGCACCGGGCGCGCAGCGAAGCCCGCAGCCGCGCCGCGCCACTGATCGACGCCCATCGCCTCGACCAGACACCGGGAATATTGGCCGCCTACAATCCAATAACCGAAGCGGATGCTGCGCCGCATGCACTGCGCTACAACGCCTTTCCCGCCGACGCTCCCTTCCGCAAGACCTATGCGCTGAAGCTCGAGGAAAAGAGCTTCGAGCCGGAGGGGATCTGCAAGGATTTCCTAAAAGAGGTCAAAGGCTTCCGCCTGACGATGACCGAAAAGGCCAATAAGCCTGCGGCGGACGTGCTTCAGGATGACGTACGAATTCCGCAGAGCCGTCGCTGTCCAACGGGTTATCGCATCGGCGGCGTCGTCACTCGCACCAATGACGATGGTTCCGAGGTGCACGTGGCCATGATCCTGGTCGAGTCGCTCGGTTTCGAAGGCTCGAGGGATGGCCGCTGGATTGCGGTGCCGATCCGGATTCGGGGATGATGGAGGAGGAAGCGGCGGTTCGAGCCATAGCAGAGCACCCGGACGCGGCCCTGCCGAGGCCTTCTCGTTTCACGCATTCCTTTCCGACCCTGCGGGAGATCCTGATCGGCGCTCCCTGTTGGGGTCTCACCATGGCGCTGTCGGCGTGGCTTGCGCTCTGGCTTCGCGAGAACGACGCCACGTTCCACTTGAAGAGCATCCTTGTGCTCTACGGTTCCGGTGGCCTGCTCGCTTGGCCGCCCTCGCTGTTCGCCGCGCGCTATGCGGCCCGGGGGCGCACGACCTCAACGCGCTTTGCCGCCTTTCTCCTCTGCCTAGTCGCAGGCACAATCGGCGCCACGGCGTTACTCTTCGCGCTCGACTACCGGATGTTCTACGCGCAGTGGCACGCCGCGGCCGGCACGCGCACCTGGTTCTTCCAGTTGGCGTTCACCTCGGCTGGCGCCATTTACCAGTTTCTGGTCCTGGGCGTCCGGCTCTACCTGCCGCTCGCCGTTCTGGCGCTGGTCGTCGCAAGCCTGGCGCTCGCACGTTCGGATGCGCGGCAACGGCGTTGAGCTTCACCGTCATCTTTGATAGAGGCACAGCCATCCTCCACTGACGACGAAAGCGTGAAGCCCATGATCCCCCGTTATTCCCGGCCGGAAATGGTGGCCATCTGGTCGCCGGAAACCAAGTTCCGCATCTGGTTCGAGATCGAGGCGCACGCCTGCGATGCGCTGGCCGAAATCGGCGTGATCCCAAAGGAAGCGGCCAAGACCATCTGGGAAAAGGGCGGCGCGGCGACATTCGACGTCGCCCGCATCGATGAAATCGAAGCGGTCACCAAGCACGACGTCATTGCGTTCCTCACCCATCTTGCCGAGTTCGTCGGGCCCGACAGCCGCTTCGTGCACCAGGGCATGACGTCGTCCGACGTGCTCGACACCTGTTTCAACGTGCAGCTCGTGCGCGCGACCGACCTGCTTCTTGCCGACATGGACAAGTTGCTGGAGGCGCTGAAGCGCCGAGCCTTCGAGCACAAGGATACGGTGACGATCGGCCGCTCGCACGGGATCCACGCGGAGCCCACCACCTTCGGCGTCAAGCTTGCGCTCGCCTATGCGGAGTTCGACCGCTGCAAACAGCGCCTTGTCGCCGCCCGCGAGGAGATCGCGACCTGCGCCATCTCCGGCGCGGTCGGCACTTTCGCCAACATCGACCCGCGGGTCGAGGAACATGTGGCGAAGGCACTCGGGCTGAAGCCGGAACCCGTCTCGACGCAGGTGATCCCGCGCGACCGCCACGCGATGTATTTCGCGACCCTCGGCGTCATCGCTTCCTCGATCGAGCGCTTGGCGACCGAAATCCGGCATCTGCAGCGTACCGAAGTGCTGGAGGCGGAGGAATATTTCTCGCCGGGCCAGAAGGGCTCCTCCGCGATGCCGCACAAGCGCAATCCTGTGCTGACGGAGAACCTGACAGGCCTTTCGCGCATGGTGCGCGCCTTCGTCGTCCCGGCCATGGAGAATGTTGCGCTCTGGCACGAACGCGACATCTCGCATTCCTCGGTCGAGCGCATGATCGGACCCGACGCGACGGTGACGCTCGATTTCGCGCTGGCACGGCTGACCGGGGTGATCGACAAACTCGTCGTCTATCCGGAGAACATGATGAAGAACCTGAACAAGTTCCACGGGCTTGTTCATTCGCAGCGTGTTCTCCTCGCCCTCACCCAGGCCGGCGTGTCGCGCGAGGATGCCTATCGGCTAGTCCAGCGCAACGCGATGAAGGTTTGGGAAGAGGGCAAGGATTTCCTCAAAGAACTGCTCGCCGATGCCGAGGTGCGTGCGGCGCTTTCCGAGGAGGCAATCCGCGAGAAGTTCGACCTCGGCTATCACACGAAGCATGTCGACACGATCTTCCATCGCGTCTTCGGCACGGCGTAAGCCTTGCTGTCGCCCGCATCGGCGTTCTTCGCTCAAATGCGGGCGATTTCTTTAGCGGCTCCTTAGATATTGCGTGGAAAAAATCGAAGCCTGCGAGATCAGGTTTCGAGGAAGCCATGGCGTACAAGGACAGCATTCAGCGCGTAACGATACCAAGATAACAGGAACGGTCACCTGCAAGACCGGTTCGAGCAGCGGCATCGTACGTGACCTTTCCGAAGAAGGCATCTGCTTCCAGCTCCTCTTCGATCTCGGTGCCCGGACCGGACAGGAAGTGACGATCCGCAGCGAAGAGCTCGGCTTTCTCACCGGCATGGTGCGCTGGGTTCGCGGCGACAGGATCGGCGTCAAGCTCAACCTGTCGTCGAATACGGCGGCCCAGATCTCGTCCTATTACAAATTCTTCCGCTGACCTGCGACCTCGGCAAGTGAATCGAGATGCGGTACGCGCAAAGCGATGCGGCTTTGCGCGCGCCGTCTCGTGCTGGGTGGATCAGAGAGCTTGGTCGCGCCTACCGACCGCGTCGCCCCCTGCGGGTTCCACCAGCTTGCGATAGAGGTGCCAGGTGGCGTGGCCGAAGATCGGCATGATGACGGCAAGCCCGACGAAGACCGGGATTGAGCCGAGCACCAGGCCGGCTGCGATGATCAACCCCCAAAGGGCAACCGGCACAGGATTGGCAAGCGTCGCCCTCACTGAGGTCTCGATCGCCGTGAGCGCCCCAACATCGCGATCAAGCAGCAGCGGGAACGTCACAACGCTGATCGAAAGCACGACCACCGCAAAGACGAAGCCGACGAGATTGCCGACGATGATCAGGTTCCACCCCTGTTCCGTGCCGATGATATTGTTCCAGAATTCGGAAATGGTGGCCGGAGGGGTTGGGCCGAACATGGTTACGTAAAGGCCCTGGGCGACCAGCAGCCAGACAATGAAGATCACGAACAGCAGGCCTGCGACCGCGAGGATCGATGGGATCGCCGGGTGGCGGTGGAGCCGCATGGCATGCGGCCATCGCGCGTCCATACCGAGTTCGCGGCGCCTGCTGATCTCGTAGAGAGCGATGGCCGCAACCGGCCCGATGAGGGCAAAGCCGGACGCGAGCGGATAGAGCAGCGGCAGCATATTCGCGCCCGCGCTCCAGGTCATCAGCACGACGCCGGCGACGGGATATATGAGACACAGAAAAACATAATGCGACGGCTTCTCGCGGAAGTCATCCAGCCCGAGACGCAACGCATCGAACACATCTGCAATGCCAATCTTTCGTATGCCGGGAGCGATAGTCGTATTCGTTCCCGACAGAACATGGAAGGTTGTCATGGCTCACACTCCTCAACGAACCAGAGCGGCCACGGACCCACGACAGCGGCGAAAAAAATGGGCCGCTGTCAAACCGCGACCGACAAGTCCGATTATACAGAAAACGCGGCCTCTGTCGCCTCCGCCTTGACTTCGGCTCTTTTCGCCTCCAAATCGCGGCGATCATGAAGGTCTCCGAAACTCATATTCTCATCGTTCCGGGCTATACCAATTCCGGCCCCGGCCATTGGCAGACCCGTTGGGAGCGCAAGCTCTCGACCGCGCGCCGCGTCGAGCAGGCGGAATGGTCGAAGCCGGTGCGCGAAGATTGGGTGGCGCGAATGGTCGAGGAGGTCAACGCAGCCGAGAAGCCGGTCGTCGTCATCGCCCATTCACTTGGAGTCGCAACAACGGTCCACGCCCTGCCGCATTGCACGCGCAAGATCGCCGGCGCATTCCTGGTTGCGCCGCCGGAGGTCGCCAACCCCAATATCAGACCGAAGCATCTGATGACCTTCGGTCCTTATCCCCGCGATCCCCTACCCTTCCCGTCGATTATGATCGCCAGCCGCAACGATTCGTTCGGCTCCTACGAACACGCGGGCGACATCGCCAATGCCTGGGGATCGCTGCTGATCGATGCGGGCGATGCCGGCCATATCAACACGGAATCGGGCCACGGCCCCTGGCCGGAAGGCTCGATGGTCTTCGCCCAGTTCCTGAGCCGCCTGCAAGCATGAGCCGCGCCTTGAACTGCGGCAAAACAAAAGGCCGCCCAATCAGGGATCGGGCGGCCACCATCTTCCAAAGAATGCAGGGAAATCAGCTATTCTGGACCTGCTCGACAGCCTGGGCCAGGAACTCCAGCATGCGGGCGCGGATCTCGTCTTCCGACTGGGCCACGCCGGCGGCGTCGAAATCGGCCTTGATCTTGCGTATTACATCCTCGTGGCCGGCCTCCTCGAAGTCGGCGGCGACGACCTCGCTGGCGTAGGCTTGCGGATCAGCCTTCTTGAGAAGGCCCGCAGCCCAGAGACCGAGCATCTTGTTGCGGCGCGCCAAGGCCTTGAACCTCAGTTCCTCGTCCAGTGCAAACTTCGCCTCGAAGGCCTTCTCGCGATCCTGCATCGTCGTCATCAATCGATCTCCCTCAAAAAATCCTGCCGGAAGCATTCTCGCCATAAACCAAACGCCACGCAAAGTGCAACGTGCGTTTTCGTCTTTGCCGACTTTCATGATACCCTAATCTAAATCGGGGGATGGGAAGACACGCCGATTGTGAAATGTGTTCTTTTCAGATATGGACGCGCTGAGAAAATTCCCAAATGCGCTACCCAAGAGCGCCAACAACCACAGAGACAAATCCATGAATCGTCGCCGCCGTATCTACGAAGGCAAGGCCAAGATCCTTTATGAGGGTCCGGAACCGGGCACGTTGATCCAGTTCTTCAAGGATGACGCCACCGCTTTCAACAAGAAAAAGCATGACGTTATCGACGGAAAGGGCGTGCTCAACAATCGCATTTCCGAGTACATATTTACCCATCTCAACAAGATCGGCATTCCGACGCATTTCATCCGCCGCCTCAACATGCGCGAGCAGCTGATCAAGGAAGTGGAGATCATCCCGCTCGAGATCGTCGTGCGCAATGTTGCCGCGGGTTCGCTGGCCAAGCGCCTCGGCATCGAGGAAGGCACCGTCCTGCCACGCTCGATCATTGAATTCTATTATAAGGCCGACGCGCTTGATGATCCGATGGTTTCGGAAGAGCACATCACCGCCTTCGGCTGGGCGAGCCCGCAGGAACTCGACGACATCATGGCGCTCGCCATCCGCATCAACGATTTCCTTTCCGGCCTCTTCCTCGGTGTCGGAATCCAGCTCGTCGATTTCAAGATCGAATGCGGCCGCCTCTACGAAGGCGACATGATGCGCATCGTTCTCGCCGACGAGATCTCGCCGGATAGCTGCCGTCTCTGGGACATCGAGACGAAGGAGAAGATGGACAAGGACCGGTTCCGCCGCGATATGGGCGGTCTGGTCGAAGCCTATCAGGAAGTGGCCCGCCGCCTCGGCATCATCAACGAGAACGAGCCGCCGCGCGGCTCTGGTCCGGTGCTGGTCAAGTAAATTCAGGGAAAGCAGAAGTGATCAAGGCACGCGTAACCGTGACGCTGAAGAACGGCGTTCTCGACCCGCAGGGTAAGGCAATCGAAGGTGCACTCGGCGCGCTCGGCTTCGACGGCATCGGTCAGGTCCGCCAAGGCAAGGTTTTCGACCTGCAGCTCGAAACAGCCGACAAGGCCAAGGCGGAAGCCGACCTCAAGGCCATGTGCGAGAAGCTGCTCGCCAACACCGTCATCGAAAACTATAGCATCTCCCTCGCCTGACCGTGAGGGAACAGCGCTCGTTGGGTTGATGTGCTGGCGTGGGCAGCCGACGTTGCCGATGTCGAATCGCGAAGATCAATCCCTGCGGTGCGTTCGAAACAGCCTCGGAAACCGTTCCGGGGCAAAGGCAAGGTAGGTACGTCATGAAGTCAGCCGTCGTCCAGCTTCCAGGCCTCAATCGCGACCGTGACATGATCGCGGCGCTCACCAAGATTTCCGGCAAGGCGCCGGTCACCGTGTGGCAGACCGAGACGGAAATCCCGGATGTCGACCTGATCGTCATCCCCGGAGGGTTCTCCTATGGCGACTACCTGCGCTGCGGTGCGATCGCCGCGCGCATGCCGGTGATGCAGGCGATCAAGGCCAAGGCGGAGCAAGGCGTGCGCGTCCTCGGCGTCTGCAACGGTTTCCAGATTCTCGTCGAAGCGGGTCTCCTGCCGGGAGCGCTGATGCGCAACGCCTCGCTGAAATTCGTCTGCCGCGAAGTGAAGCTCGAAGTCGTCAATCCCGAAACGGCTTTCACCCGCGCCTACGCCAAAGGCCAGGTGATCCGCACTCCGGTTGCTCACCATGACGGCAACTATTTCGCCGATGCGGAAACGCTGAAGACGATCGAGGGCAACGGTCAGGTCGTGTTCCGCTATGCAGAAGGCACGAATCCGAACGGCTCGATCAACGACATCGCCGGCGTGATGAATGCCAAGGGCAACGTGCTCGGCATGATGCCGCATCCGGAAAATCTAATCGAAGTGGCGCATGGCGGCTCTGACGGACGCGGAATCTTCGCATCCGCGCTCGACGTAATCGCTGCTTAACCTTATCGCTGCTAGAAGGCGGCATCGATCGTCAGCCGAGCGGGGCCGCCAATGTCATCCATGAATCACGGACGTTTTATCGCGCTCGCTTGCGCTTCCGCAAGTTTGGCGCTTGTGGCCGCCTGCCAATCGAAACCTCCCGCGCCGGCGGCGAGTACTGCAGCATTGCCGACAATGGAGCGGGTGGCGCTCGGCGCCAATGCCTGCTGGTTCAAGTCGGGTGACGCCGCCTTCAAGGCCTATCGTCTTGCCCCGGAACTCAATTCGTTCTCCGGAAGGCCGCGCATTTTGCTTGTGCCGCGCAAGTCGCCCGAGGCGCGACCGCTTGCAGTTATCCAAGCCGAGGGCCACCCCGCTCGTCTGCAGGCATTCGGACCGCTGCTGAGCGAGCCCGTCGGCACGCGCATCGCAACGGACGTCCGCCGCTGGGCCGCCGGCGGCCAGGGCTGCAGCTAAACCGAGCACCGGGCGCCCGCAATTCGACCTGCAGCACGATCCGTCTCGACATACCGTCAGGCACCTGAGTTTGAGCCGCCTTTCGCAGGCCGGCTCAACAGGGACATTATGGAGCCGATGGCTGGGCGCCGTCGTAACCTTCGACAATCGCCAGGTCCATCACGGACTTGCCCTGCCGAAGCGCCATGGCTTTCGCATACTCGGGCGAGTGATAGCACTCCACCGCCGCGTCATATGTCGGGAATTCGATCAGGACAATGCGCGAACGCAGCTTTCCCTCAGGCGCTTCATATTGGCCACCGCGGGTGAGAAAGCGCGCGCCGTACTTTCGAAACGCATTCGCATTCTCCGCTTTATAGGCTTCGTATCCCTCCGGATCGGTCACATCGACAGAGGCAACCCAGTATCCCTTCGCCATCGCTTCCCTCCAATTGCTATTCGGCAGGGCCAATAGGGCTGCAACAATACCATTCTGACGCGTATCGCGACATACGCCATGCGCAGCGGCATTCTGCGGAGCCGCTCCCCGGGGGATTTCCACTGTTCGGTGAGCCGGTGGCTCCCTCCTGCCACGGCGTTGGAGCCGCTGCCGACTTCTCCCCGTGCGCGCTACTGCGAGATTCCTTAAATCGGAATCGATTTTAAGGACAAAATCATGCAGCACTCAACGTGCTACAGCGACCTTTGCGCGTCCGATTGGACGCGCGGCGCTGTAAAGCGCGTCGCGTTCAATCGAATTCATGCGACGCGCTTTAGGTCTTTGTTTGTGCATGTCGTTGACCCAAAACCGCTGCACACTGTTGGGCGACATGCATTAGCGCCAGAACGGAACGGCCGCCTCTCTCCGAGCCTCCGCCTCCGTCACTCCGATGTCCGTGAGCAGGTGCGCGCTCAGTTCGTCAAGGGCCAAGCGGCTGCGCCTCTTGGCGGCCAATGCGCAGTAGAAATGCCAGAGTCGCGACAGCAGATTCCGCTCCGCGCCTTGCCCACCATAGGCGAATCGGCTTCGCGCATAGGCCGCGTCTCGCCCCGGCTGAATTGCATCAATTGCACTCATTGTCATCACCGTTGCATTGCTTGAATTCTCCTAGACAGAGATAATTGACGCAGGCGGCGAAGCAATATAGATAATTGTCACTATGACAACTTGGCTTCCCGACATACAGCAGGGGCAAGGACCGCTTTACGTGCGGATTGCCGATCAGATCGAGCAAGCAATCGGCGACGGCACCCTCCCCGCCGGCGCGAAGCTACCGCCGCAACGCAATCTCGCCTTCGATATCGGCGTGACGATCGGCACAATCGGCCGCGCTTACGGCATTGTGCGTGAGAGAGGGCTCGTCAGCGGCGAGGTCGGCCGCGGCACCTACGTCTTGGATCATCCGGAGAGCAGGCCCGCCGAGCAGGCGGACCCTTTGACGACCTCGCTCGCCGGAACGCGACCGCTTATCGCACCGGCCGGCAAGCTGCGTTTCGACAGCACGGCCGCGCCGGACATCGGACAAGGCGATGTTCTGGCGAAACTGCTGGGTGACATCAGTCGCGAGCATTACGCGGACATCGCCAGCTACGCCCGCAACTTTCCGGATCATTGGTTCGAAGCAGGCTCGCTGTGGCTGGCATGCGGCAATTTCCAGCCGCCGCCGGAAAGCGTCGTGCCCACGCTCGGCGCGCATGCCGCCGTGATTGCGGTGATTGCCGCCATCACCTCGCCGGGCGATCGTATCGCGTTCGAGACATTGACCTATTCGCAGATCAGCCGAAGCGCCGGTCTCATCGGCCGCAGGATCACATTGGTGGAGAGCGACGAGTTCGGGCTGCTCCCGGACGACTTCGAACGCGTGTGCGCGCAGCAGCACCCGAAGCTCGCCTTCCTCATGCCCGGCGCCCACAATCCCACGGTTGCGGTCATGCCGCTCGACCGGCGCCGGGCGATCGTCGAGATCGCACGCAAATACGGCGTCTGGCTCGTGGAAGACAATCTCTACGGCGCGATGACCGGCGATCCGATCCCATTGCTGGCGGAACTTGCGCCCGAGCGAACCTTCCTTGTCGGCGGCCTTTCGAAGTCGGTCGCCGCCGGGGTGCGCGGCGGCTGGGTCGCCTGCCCGCCGCATTTCAGCCAGCGTATTCGCGTCGCTCACAAGATGGTAAGCGGCGGTCTGCCCTTCATCCTTGCAGAGCTCTGCGCCCGGCTCGTACTTTCCGGATCGGCATCGGTCCTGCGCAACCGCGGTGTCGAGGAGATCGGCGCCCGCGAAGCGATGGCGCGCGAAATCTTCTCAGGCTTCTCGTTCAACTCTCATCCGAAGGTGCCGTTTCTCTGGTTGAAGCTGCCGGAACCCTGGCTGTCCGGCACTTTCAAGCAGGCGGCGCTGCAGGAAGGCGTGCTCGTCGACGACGAGGACGAATTCAAGGCGGGACGCGCCGACCGGGTCTTTCATCGCATTCGCATCGGCTTCTCCTCGCCCGTCAATCGATCGGACGTGCGGACAGGATTTGAAATCCTGCGCCGATTGCTCGATAGCGGACGCGCCGGCTACGACAGCTTCGACTGAGGCCTTTCTACGCGCCGCCGCCGGCCCTGCCCGCGCGCTGTTGATCGACCGTATTTTTCTGTCGCGCCGCGCGGCAGCATAGGCTAAAGAAGCCGCAAAGCGCCCCATAATGTCTATTTGCGGTTCGCACGCGCCGTGTCCCTCTCGGAAGGGGTGCGCGCCGCCCGAAGGATTGACGGTCGACGATGACGATTTCCAACACCCGCCCCATCACCCCGGACCTGATCGCCTCGCACGGGCTGAAACCAGACGAATATGAGCGGATCCTGGGCCTGATCGGGCGCGAGCCGACCTTCACGGAGCTCGGCATCTTCTCGGCCATGTGGAACGAGCATTGCTCGTACAAGTCCTCGAAGAAGTGGCTGCGGACGCTTCCGACCAAAGGCCTGCGTGTCATCCAAGGGCCTGGCGAAAACGCCGGCGTCGTCGATATCGATGACGGCGACTGCGTCGTCTTCAAGATGGAAAGCCACAACCATCCGTCCTATATCGAGCCCTACCAGGGAGCCGCGACCGGCGTCGGCGGCATCCTGCGCGACGTCTTCACCATGGGCGCCCGTCCGATCGCCGCGATGAATGCGCTGCGTTTCGGCTCGCCGGATCATCCGAAGACTCGCCACCTCGTTTCCGGCGTCGTCGCCGGTGTGGGCGGCTATGGCAATTCCTTCGGCGTCCCGACCGTTGGCGGCGAGGTCGAATTCGACGCGCGCTACAACGGCAACATCCTCGTCAATGCCTTTGCGGCGGGCCTCGCAAAGAGCGACGCGATCTTCTATTCGAAGGCGGAAGGCGTCGGCCTCCCCGTCGTCTATCTCGGCGCCAAGACCGGCCGCGACGGCGTCGGCGGCGCAACGATGGCATCCGCCGAGTTCGACGAGTCGATCGAAGAGAAGCGGCCCACCGTACAGGTCGGCGATCCCTTCACCGAGAAGTGCCTGCTCGAGGCCTGCCTCGAGCTGATGCAGACAGGCGCGGTCATCGCCATCCAGGACATGGGTGCTGCCGGCCTCACCTGCTCCGCCGTCGAGATGGGGGCCAAGGGCGATCTCGGCATCGAGCTCGATCTCGACAAGGTACCGGTGCGCGAAGAGCAGATGACGGCTTACGAGATGATGCTCTCGGAAAGCCAGGAGCGCATGCTGATGGTGCTGCGCCCGGAGAAGGAAGAGGAAGCCAAGGCGATCTTCGTCAAATGGGGCCTCGACTTTGCGATCGTCGGCAAGACGACCGACGACCTGCGCTTCCGCATCCTGCACCAGGGCGAAGAAGTCGCGAACCTGCCGATCAAGGAACTCGGCGACGAGGCACCGGAATACGACCGTCCCTGGACGCCGGCGAAGATGCCCTCGCCTCTCGCCACCAATGATGTCCCGCAGGCCGATGTCGCCGACGCGCTTCTGAAGCTGGTGGGTTCCGCCAACAACTCCTCGCGCCGTTGGGTGTACGAGCAGTATGACACGCTGATCCAGGGCAACTCGCTGCAACTGCCGGGCGGCGACGCCGGGGTGGTCCGCGTCGACGGTCATGAGACCAAGGCGCTTGCCTTCTCCTCCGACGTGACGCCGCGCTACGTGGAGGCCGATCCGTTCGAAGGTGGCAAGCAGGCCGTCGCCGAGTGCTGGCGCAACCTGACGGCGACCGGTGCCCTGCCGCTCGCCGCGACGGACAATCTGAACTTCGGCAATCCGGAACGCCCGGAAATCATGAGCCAGCTCGTGCATGCGATCAAAGGCATCGGCGAAGCTTGCCGCGCGCTGGAGTTCCCGATCGTCTCCGGCAACGTCTCGCTCTACAACGAGACCAATGGCCAGGCGATTCTGCCGACACCGACCATCGGTGGCGTCGGCCTCATCAAGGACTGGTCGAAGATGGCGCGCGTCCGGTTCGCCGGCGCCGGCGAGGTAATTCTGCTCGCCGGAGCACCGGAAGGATGGGGCACGCATATCGCCCAGTCGGTCTATATGCGCGACATTCACGGCCGCACCGACGGCCCTGCGCCGTATGTCGATCTGGCGCATGAGCGCAACATCGGCGATTTCGTTCGCGCCCTGATCGAGGACGGGCTGGTTACGGCCGTGCATGACTGCTCCTCGGGCGGTCTCGCGCTTGCCGTTGCGGAAATGGCGATGGCTTCCGGCATCGGCGCGACGATCGCGGTTCCGGAGAACGATCCGATTGCGGCCTTCTATGGAGAGGACCAGGGCCGCTATGTCGTTACGGTCGCTCCCGACAAGCTCGATGCGGTCGCCGCACGGGCGGCGGTCGCCGGCATCGACCTGCCGGTCATTGGCAAGACCGGGGGCGATGCGGTGAAGCTCGGGGATGCAAAGGCGGTCTCCGTCGACGAACTGCGTTCCGCGCATGAAGCGTGGTTCCCCGACTACATGGGCGGTGATCTCGCGCCGGACAATTGACCGGAGCTACCGCTCGAAAGGGTCAAATCAGCATTTGCTTTCCGCCCCTGAATCGTGGTTCCCTTGATTTCACGTATGGCGGTCGGCAAGGCTGTCCGCCTGCAGAACAATAAGGGAGTTGGCGTATCATGCCCATGACACCAGGCGATATCGAAGACATGATCAAGGCCGGAATCCCCGGTGCGAAGGTCACGATCCGCGATTTGGCCGGTGACGGCGACCACTATGCCGCCGAAGTCGTGGCCGAGGCGTTTCGCGGCAAGACCCGCGTGCAGCAGCACCAGATGGTCTACAATGCCCTGAAGGGCAATATGGGCGGCATTCTTCACGCACTCGCCCTTCAGACCAGCGCACCGGAGTAAGCCGGAATGGCCGACCTGATCAAGGAGCTTGTCAGCGGCGTCGTTGACAGCGCGCTGAAGGAAATTCTCAAGAAGACCGGCGCAACGAGAACGGCGACGAGGCGTACGAAGCGCCGGACCAGGAAAGCCAAACCGAGCGGTGGGATCGTCGCGGACATCATCGAAGCTGTGATCCGCAAGCCGGCCAAGAAACAAGTGAGCCGTCGCCGCACGGCGGCGGCCCGGAGCAAGCTGCGCCGCCGTTCCGCCTGATGCAGGTCAACCGAAAGTGTGGCGGGCCTTAGCCCAGCGACATGCATCGAGACGAAGACAGAAGCTCACCTGAGGCAAGTCGGATGCGATACGCTCAGGAGTGCTGCGGAAGCCGAACTTTGAGGGCCCATCAATATTTATGCGATTGGGTGATGAAAAGCATGCGCATGCGTGCTATCTAAGCTGCAATCTACATCCGGCCCTTGAAGCCGGCGCAGGAAGGAAGACATCATGAGCGGAATTCACGATTTCATCGATAACGAAGTCAAGAGCAACGACGTCGTTCTCTTCATGAAGGGCACGCCGCAGTTTCCGCAGTGTGGCTTCTCCGGCCAAGTGGTGCAGATCCTCGATTATGTCGGCGTCGACTACAAGGGCATCGACGTGCTCGCTGACGCGGACCTGCGCCAGGGCATCAAGGACTATTCCAACTGGCCGACCATTCCGCAACTCTACGTGAAGGGCGAATTCGTCGGCGGCTGCGATATCGTGCGGGAGATGTTCCAGGCAGGCGAACTGCAGTCTCTTCTTCAGGATCAGGGCATTTCGATCAAGGGTGCCGCCTGACACCTCCGGTCGGCATCTTCGCAATCCTCAAAAAGGCGGGGTGACCGCCTTTTTCGATTCTGGAGATACATGCTGGGATTCTAATTTTCGGCACGCTTCATGAGCAGGCGTCGAAGCTCAAGCCGGGTCACAAAGACATCGTGACGGAAGGCAGTGACGGGGAAGCCTGCCTGAAGCGCCTTTCGAAAAATGCCTCGTTCACTGCCGTGCGTTAGGGGGAGTGAGCGTCTTGAATGATCTTTGGCACAGGGCCGGCAACCCGGCCGTACTGCGTTCTGCTCGAATACCATAAAAGACTGAGTTTATCAGCGAACTTAAAATTTTGCACATGCCGCGTGTTGGCTCAGCGCGGCGATAACCGGCTGCGTCCGACCTGCAGCCGGCGGGATATGTGAAATGACAAAGCCAATAGACCACACCGCGGCCATCTCGGGACTGACGAAGGTGCAGTTCATCGCGCTTATGGCGATGCTGATGTCGATCAACGCGATCTCGATCGACATCATGCTGCCGGGACTGCAGGAAATCGGCGCAAGCCTCGGGGTCATCGATGAAAATGATCGGCAATACGTCATCAGCGCGTATCTGATCGGCATGGGCTGCGCGCAACTCTTCTTCGGACCACTGTCCGACCGCTTCGGGCGAAAGGCGCCACTACTGGGCGGACTGGGGCTTTACGGCGTCTGCGCGCTCGCAATCGTCTTCGTGCCGACCTTCTCGGCACTGTTGGCCCTTCGTTTCGTGCAGGGCATAGGCGCTGCCGCAACCCGAGTCGTCACCGTTTCGATCGTCCGCGATGTCTTTGGCGGTCGTCAGATGGCGGAGATCATGTCGCTGGTCATGATGGTGTTCATGATCGTTCCCGTCATCGCGCCGAGCATCGGACAGTTGATCATGCTGTTTTCCGAGTGGCACATGATCTTCGTCGTGATAACCCTATTTGCGGCCGCGGTCGCGGCGTCGGTCGCACTGCGGCTTCGGGAAACGCTGGCTCCGGCCCATCGGCGTGCCTTCACGGCCAAGGTGATCGCAAACGGTTTCCGCATCGTTCTGACGAACCGGCTGGCGCTCTTCTACACGCTTGCGACCTCCGTTCTCCTCGGAGCCCTTTTCGGCTTCGTCAACTCGGCGCAGCAGATTCTCGTGGGGGTCTACGGGCTCGGGATCTGGTTTCCGGCGGTCTTCGCCGCCTTCGCCGGCATGATGGCGCTGGCCTCTTTCACCAACTCGCGCCTCGTCCAACGGTTCGGCATGCGGGCGCTGTCGCATGCCGCGCTTCTCGGTTTTGCGTTGGCAAGCTTCGTTTGGATGTCAGTCTCGCTGATGGGGCCGCTGTCGCTGCCGCTCTTCATCGTCCTCCACGGCGCAGCGATGTTTCAGTTCGGTCTGATCGCGGCAAACTTCAACGCCATGGCGATGGAGCCGCTCGGCCATGTGGCAGGCACCGCCTCCTCTGTTCTGGGCTTCACCCAGACCATCGGCGGTGCGCTGATCGGTGCGCTGATCGGCCAGGCTTTCGATGGTTCCGTGACACCGCTTGCGGTCGGCTTCTTCACTGTCGGCGTCGTCGCGCTTGCCTGCGTGTTGATCGCTGAAGGCGGCAGGCTTTTCGAGCCGCACAATCCGGCGGGTTAGCGGGGGCGCGAGCGCCTCATCCGCCAGCTCGATTTTTCTCCTCCCAAGATCAGCTCTTACGGATTTTCGACAATGACCTCCATTTCCCAACAATCTTCGCTCGATGAACGGCAATCCGAACATATAGATGGCGTCTCAGGCGCTGCGCGGCTCGGGATGGGCCTCGCCGAATTCATCGTGACCATAGCGGTGATGACGGCGAGCATCGCACTCGCGATCGACAGCATGCTGCCTGCTCTGCCGAGCATCGGGCAGTCGCTGAGCGTCGCCAACGCCAACGACACGCAACTCGTCATCGGCGTCTTCCTGCTCGGCTTCGGAGTCTCGCAGATCTTCTTCGGCAGCATTTCCGATGCATTCGGTCGGCGCGTGGTGCTGCTCGGCGGCCTGGCTTTCTTCACGCTGGGGTCGTTCGCCGCCTCACAGGCGGCGAGCTTCGAAACGCTGCTCGTGCTGCGCTTCCTTCAGGGAATCGGCGCCGCCGCCATTCGCATCACCACCATGGCGGTCGTCCGCGACTGTTTCGGCGGTCGTGAAATGGCGCGCGTCATGTCCTATGTAATGATCGTCTTCATGATCGTTCCGATCGTCGCCCCCTCCCTCGGCCAGCTTGTCATCGTCTATGCGAGTTGGCACTGGGTCTTCATCCTTATCGGCGGCATTGGCGCCGTCCTGTTCATCTGGGCGATGACCCGGATGAAGGAATCCCTGCCGCCGGAGGATCGCCTGCCGCTTTCGGTCGGCGCCGTCCTCTCGGGCTTCCGCACCGTTCTTACGAACCGCATAACCTGCGGCTATATGATCGGGCTTACGCTCTTCTCCGCCGTAATCTGCGCCTACGTCGTCTCCGTTCAGCAGGTCTTCGGAGAAGTCTACGGCCTCGTCGACTGGCTGCCGATCGCCTTTGCCGGAACGGCAGGCGGCATCGCCGTTGCGAATTTCGCCAATGGCTTCTTCGTCCGCAGCTTCGGCATGCGCCGCATCTCGCACGCAGCGATGATCCTCTTCACCCTGCTCGCGGCGATCGGCTATGCCCTCTCGCTCGCCGGCACACCGGCCTTTGCGATCAGCTATCTGCTCTTCTCCATCCTCTTGATGTTCTTCGCGGTTATCGCGACGAACTTCACCGCCATCAGCCTTGAGCCGATGGGGCATCTGGCCGGGACGGCAACGGCGATCACCGGCTTCGTTTCGACGACCGGCGGCACGCTGCTCGGGGCCGGTGTCGGTCAACTGTTCAACGGCACGCTGCAGCCCCTTTTTGGTGGCTTCGCCCTGTTCGGCCTCTTCACCATCCTCGCGACATTGTGGGCGGAACGGGGGAAACTCTTCACTCATCCAGGCGACAAGGATGCCGCTCACGAGCATGGCGGTGCCCACATGTAATGGACAAGCCCGCCCGGCTGCCCGGACGGGCTTTTCTTCTATTCAATCTCGGATCGCGGCATCAGACGGTGAAGACTTCTCGCCGCAGATCCTCCCAGCTTTCCTTGTCGGTCGCGAGAAGCAGCCCGCCATTGGTGTGGGCCGGCAGGTAACGCGACCCATCGAAGCGCGCCGCGTAGGCGCCCGCTTCCTCGGCGATCAGCGTGCCGGCAAGATGATCCCACGGCATCAGCTTCTGATACATGAGGAAATGCAGGTGGCCGCCGGCGAAGATGCGATATTCATGCGCAGCACAGCGATAGCTGGTGGCCATCCGAACCTTTGCCAGATTGCCCATGACGATCCGGCGGTCGTCCTCCTTGTAGAAAGCGGTCGATGCGCCGCCGACCATGTTTTCGAGCGCGACGCCGGCGGTGACCGCCAATCTTTCCTGCGAGCCGTCGGTCCGGCACATCCAGGCGCCTGAGCCCTTCTCCGCGATGACCCAGTCGTTGCCGAGCGGATCGTAGATGATCCCCGCGACCGTCTCCCCCTTGACGACGACACTCGCCATCACACCGAAGAGCGGCAGGCCGGCCGCGAAATTATAGGTGCCGTCGATCGGATCGACGACGATCGCGAGCTCGGCATCGGCCAACTTGTCGAGGATTGCGGGGTCGGCGGCCACGGATTCCTCACCGATGAACACGGCCCCGGGTGCGATCGCATCGATCTTCGATTTGATCAGCCTCTCGGCCGCCTCGTCGCCCTCGGTGACGAGGTCGATCGCTTCGGATTTCATCCGCACGTCGCCCGATCCGAGATTGCGGAACCGCGGCAGGATTTCCTTGACCGCCGCCTCCTGCAGAAGGTTGGCAAGCGCGGCGATGTCGATGGATTGGTTCATTCTTTGGGCTCCGGGCCAAGGGATTGGAAATCGAAAAGCTTCGGATCGAGCAGGTGCGAGGCGTTCACGTGACCCAGCGCGCGCAGCATCGTGTCCTTGCGCCCCGGCATGCGCCGCTCGATGTCGGCAAGCATCGCCTTCATCGCATTGCGCTCGAGGCCGTCCTGCGAACCGCAGAGGTCACAGGGGATGATCGGAAACGCCATTGCGGCCGCGAACTTGGCGAGATCGTCTTCCGCCGCATAGGCAAGCGGCCTTAGCACCATCAGATCGCCCTCGTCGTTCAAGAGCTTCGCCGGCATCGACGCGAGGCGGCCGCCATGGAACAGGTTCATGAAGAAGGTTTCGAGGATGTCTTCGCGATGATGGCCGAGCACCAGCGCGTCGCAGCCCTCTTCGCGAGCGATGCGATAGAGATTACCGCGTCTCAGCCGCGAACAGAGCGAACAATAGGTCGCTCCCGTTGGAACCTTCTCCTTCACGATCGAATAGGTGTCGCGATATTCGATGCGATGCTTGACGCCGATCGACGAAAGATAGTCCGGAAGAATGTGCTTCGGAAAATTCGGCTGCCCCTGGTCGAGGTTGCAGGCGATGAGCTCGACCGGGAGAAGCCCGCGCCACTTGAGGTCCATCAATAAGGCCAGCAGGCTGTAGCTGTCCTTGCCGCCCGAGACGCCGACAAGCCAGCGCTTCGCCCCTTTCAGCATGCCGAAATCGTCGAGCGCCTGGCGTACCTGCCTGAGCAGGCGCTTGCGGAGCTTGTTGAAGGAGACGGATGACGGCATCCGCGAGAAAAGCGGATGGACGTCGGCATCAAGGCCAACGTGTTCCGCATCAAGGGCGATGTTCGTTGTGTCGTACGAAGGCGATTGTGCGAGTTCCATGGCGGCAGTCTTCGGATTCTGCGGGCGAAAACGGTGCGCCCAAGGTTCTGAAGCTGCACTTGCCCCGTCCGGTTCCGAAGATCAAGGGGAAACAGCGCGAGGCCCGTACTTCGGCTTCGGCTACGGCCCGAACACCGACCAGCCGGTGCGGCCGGCGAGCATCTCCAGCGCCAGCGATCCCAGGAGCGAATTGCCATATTCATTGAGCCCCGGCGACCAGACCGCAACGGAAGCTTTGCCCGGCGCCACCGCCAGGATGCCGCCGCCGACGCCGCTCTTGCCTGGCAGGCCGACGCGATAGGCGAAATCGCCGGAGCCGTCATAGTGGCCGCAGGTGAGCATCAGTGCATTGATGCGCCGTGCGCGCTGGCGCGAGACCACGGAATGGCCGGTCAGCGGATTGGCGCCGCCGGCAGCGAGAAACAGCCCGGCCTTGGCAAGCTGGATGCAGGTCATGGCGAGCGCGCAATGGTGGAAATAGACGCCGAGCACGTGCTCGACCGGATGATCGAGCCGCCCGAAAGAGCGCATGAAATTGGCGAGCGCGAAATTGCGGTAACCAGTCGCCGTCTCCGAACGGGCGACCTCATGGTCGATCACGATATTCTCGTCATCAGCGAGGTAGCGGATGAACCGTACGATCTCGCCGATCAGTTCCTTTGGCGTATGCCCGGCAAGGATGAGGTCGCTGATCGTGATGGCGCCCGCATTGATGAATGGATTGCGAGGCTTGCCGCCCTCATGCTCGAGCTGGACGATCGAGTTGAAGGCCGAACCCGATGGCTCGCGTCCGACCCGGTGCCAGATATTCTCGCCATGCTTGCCGAGCGCCAGCGTCAGCGTGAACACCTTGGAAATGCTCTGGATCGAGAACGGCACTTCCGCATCGCCGACGCGGTACACCGCGCCATCGGTGGTGACGATCGCCATCCCGAAATGCCGCGCATCGACGCGGGCAAGCTGCGGGATATAGTCTGCGACCTTGCCCTCTCCGAGGCGCGGCGTCAGCTCGAGATAAATGTCGTCGACGATCGCCTGAAGGTCTTGCTGCGTTCTCGGCTCGTGCATGCGACACTCCTCACTAAGGGCGGTACCAGGCAAGATATACGGTGTGTCCCCTGCGCCCGCTCCAACCTATGGGATTCGTCGGGCATCTTCGTACAAAAAAACCGCCCGTCTCCGGGCGGTTTTTTCGATATTCGCCAGGCCAGGCCTGATTAACGCGAGTAGAATTCGACGACCAGATGCGGTTCCATGACGACCGGATACGGAACATCGGTCAGAACCGGAACGCGGACGAAGGTCGCAACCATCTTGTTGTGGTCGGCTTCGATGTAATCCGGAACGTCGCGTTCGGCGAGCTGCACGGATTCGAGAACCGACACGAGCTGCTTGGACTTTTCCTTGACTTCAATGACGTCGCCCGGCTTGCAGCGGTAGGAACCGATGTTGACGCGGACGCCGTTGACCTTGACGTGGCCGTGGTTGACGAACTGGCGGGCAGCAAAGACAGTCGGAACGAACTTGGCGCGGTAGACGATCGCGTCGAGGCGCGACTCTAGCAGGCCGATCAGGTTTTCCGGCGTGTCGCCCTTGCGGCGGGAAGCTTCGTCGAAGATCGCGCGGAACTGCTTTTCACGGATGTCGCCATAATAGCCCTTCAGCTTCTGCTTGGCGCGCAGCTGCACGCCGAAGTCCGAAAGCTTGGACTTGCGGCGCTGGCCGTGCTGGCCGGGGCCGTATTCGCGGCGGTTTACCGGGGACTTCGGACGGCCCCAGATGTTTTCGCCCATGCGGCGGTCAATTTTGTACTTGGACGATTCGCGCTTGCTCATCGCATTTCCTTTCAACAAGTTACGCCGGTTTGTTGCCAAACCGGTCAAGGAAACACGCCCTCCTCTGAACCCATTTTCGGGGCTCTGACAGGCCTCTCGCGATCACGCGAACGCGGAGAAGCCACGGGACATGTCAAATGAAACACCGGGCATCGCTGCCCGGCGTTGGGCGGGTCTTTAAGCACTGACCGCCGAATTGTCAATGAGATGGGACGGAAATATAGCGATTTCCGCTAATTCCACCGCTCACTCCGCAGCGGCGCGCTCGGAGCCGCCGATATCCGGGGCATTTGCGTCGCCCGGAGCCGTCTCCTTGCCAAGATCGGGGAAAGCGACGATGCGCTTGCCTGAGAAATCCGCATGCACCACGATGAGCCCCTGCTCCTCGAAGTAGCCAAGCAGCCGCCGAGCGCGGCGGGCGGAGTGTGTGCCGTAAGCCCGCGCGATCATCGCGTCCGAAGGGCACGGCAGCCCGCGCAGGGCCGCCTGCGCCATCATCAGGAACACACCTTGCAGGTCCTCCGTCACCCGGTCGGCAAGCCGGAGCGTGGAGGACCAGGTCTCGCTTGCCGCTGTGTCGGCATCGACGCCGGACCGGGCGATCGCCATTTTGCGGCGGAAAGCACTGAGCGAGAGCGCTGGGCCGGGCACGCGACGAATGCGGCAACGGACGAGGAAATCCTGGAAAAGCTCGGCATCGGGCCGGAATGCAGCCTCGGGATTTCCCAGGATCTCGACAAAGAGACTGTCGAGCAGCGCTTCCCGCTCCTCTGCGGATATCTCCGGCTGGGCCTGCTTCACCTCGACAGCCGCCGCCGGCTCCGGACGCGGCCGCGACAATTCGGCCAGAATGTCGGTCGCGGGACGCGGTTGCGGCACCGGGCGCCGCGTTACCGGCCGGCTCAATTCCTCGGGATCAGGCGTGAAGATCAGATCTTCGACATCCTGCGGCGCTTCCGGCAGCGGCATCAGCATCGGGCTGGTCGATCGTGCCGAAGTTTCGACCGAGCCGATCGTCACCTTCAGCGGCCGCCGCGACAGCGCCGGGCCAAGCGCCACGAAGGAACCGCGTTTCAAGTCGCGGAACATCTCCGCCGTTCGCCGGTCCATGCCGAGCAGATCGGCGGCGCGCAGCATGTCGATGTCGAGGAAGGTGCGTCCCATCAGGAAGTTTGAGGCTTCCGCCGCAACATTCTTGGCGAGCTTCGCCAGCCGCTGTGTGGCGATGACGCCCGCAAGCCCGCGCTTGCGGCCGCGGCACATGAGATTGGTCATGGCGCCGAGCGAGATCTTGCGCGCTTCTTCCGAAACGTCACCGCCCACTGACGGGGCAAACATCTGTGCCTCGTCGACGACCACGAGAACCGGATACCAATACTCGCGGTCCGCATCGAACATCGCGTTCAAAAACATGCCGGCGCTGCGCATCTGCTGTTCTATGTCCAGTCCTTCGAGCGAAAGGACGCAGGAAACGCGGTGTTGACGGATGCGCGTGGCGATGCCGATGAGCTCCGCGTCCGTGCGCTCGCCCTCGACCACCACGTGGCCGAATTTGTCCGCAAGCGTGACGAAATCGCCTTCGGGATCGATGATGCACTGCTGCACCCAGGGGGCGGATTGTTCGAGCAAGCGGCGCAAGAGATGCGACTTTCCGGAGCCGGAATTGCCCTGGACCAGAAGACGCGTCGCCAGAAGCTCTTCGATATCGAGCGAGGCCGAAGTCCCCTCGGACGTCGTTCCCATGTCGATGCCGACTTTCATTCCCACCTCTTTACCATGGAGTGATTCGCAACCCCGCCGGGATCGCAAAACGATCGACACCTAGCACGGTTTTGCCCGCGGTCAGGACTGCTATTCTGACAACTCACAGGAATACGCTGGTCATTCGGAGACAGTAAAATTGCTTCGCAGGAGAAAGCTCGCAAAAGTTGAAAGCAGGTAGAACTGCTACTATCTCTTTTTGGAAGCCTAATAACGGGCTCACATAGGGGTTGCAAACTAATCTGATGTCCCAACGCGAAACCGAAAACCACTTTCAATTCGACAAGCAAATGCGCGAAGCGGGCAAGGACGCTTACCGCGTCACCTCGCGGGCCGAAGCGCGCCGCTCCTGGCTTAGCTTGGCCCTTGCGATCGCCATTGTGCTTGCTCTGGCCGCCTTCATCCTGCCTACAGCCTTCTGACAATTACGCGGAAAGCACGGTCAGCCCGAAGCCCTGCATCAACCGTCGCGTGGCGAAATCTGGCTTGCCGGAGGTGAATATCGCCGGGTCCTCCCCGTTCAACGGTCCGAAACCGTTCGGCACTGGAACGAGCGAACGCGCCCGCCGCGCGATCGCCTCGGCTGGATCCAGCCAGTCGACCGGCCAGGGCGCCAGCCGCCGAAAGACGTTCGCCATGAAGGGATAATGCGTGCAGGCGAGCACGACGATGTCGGTCTTACCGCCGTCCATCTCCACGAAACAAGGGGCGATCTCTGCCAAGACCGCCTCGTCCTCCAGCGTCTCGCCGCGAATATAGGCCTCCGCCATGCGCGCCAGGTTTTCCGAGCCGACAAGCCGGACATGGCATTGCGAGGCGAAGGACTGAATGAGATCGCGCGTATAGGCCCGCTTCACCGTGCCCGGCGTCGCGAGCACGGAGACGAGACCCGAACGCGTTCTTTCGGCCGCGGGCTTGATGGCGGGGACCGTGCCGACGAAGGTCATCTCTGGATAGGCGGCGCGCAAATCCGCACCTACGAGCGTGAAGGCCGTGTTGCAGGCGATGACACAAATTTCCGGATCGTGCCTGGCGAGCAACTGGCCGAAAAGGGTGATTACGCGCTCCTTAAGCGCGCCCTCCTCCCAGCCGCCATAGGGAAAGCCGGCATCGTCGGCGACATAGATGAAGTGCCGCTCCGGTATCAACACGCGCGCTTCGCGCAGCACCGTCAGCCCGCCGATCCCGCTATCGAAGACGAGAATGGGTTTCAGTTCAGTCGTCACCGCCGCCGTGCACTTTCCTGCCGCGCCCTTTGCTGCTGTCAACCGGCGCGCCCGACCCACGCGGATTTTCGCGGGTGAACCGGTCGAGCGAAGAGATGACGCCGCGCAGCACCTGAATTTCGGATTCGGTAAAGGATGGTCTCGTCAGAACGGCACGCAGGTTTTCGACCAATTTCGGCTTTTTGTCGGCGGGGCGGAAATAGTTGCGTGCATCGAGCGCTTCCTCCAGATGCTGGAACAGACCGTTTAGCTGTTCCTTCGTGGCCGGCCGCTGTTCGATCGCCTGGAAGGAGGTCTCCTCCTCCGATGCCATGCCGGTCTTCATCCATTCATAGGACATCAGCAGCACGGCCTGTGCGAGATTGAGCGAGGCGAAGGCGGGGTTGACCGGGAAGGTCACGATCTCGTCGGCGAGCGCCACTTCCTCGTTGGTCAATCCCGTACGCTCTCGGCCAAAAATGATCCCAACCCCCTGCCCGCTCTTGAATCGCTGGCGCAGTTCGCGCGCCGCAATGATCGGCGAGCGGACCGGCTTATAGCCATCGCGGTCGCGCGCGGTGGTCGCATAGACGAAATTGAGGTCCGCGATCGCCTCTTCGAGCGTACCGTAAAGCTTGGCCCTGTCGATCACATGATCGGCGCGGCTGGCGGCAGAGCGCGCCTTTTCGTTCGGCCAGCCGTCACGCGGATTGACGAGGCGCAGCTCCGACAGCCCGAAATTCGCCATGGCGCGCGCCACCATGCCGATGTTCTCGCCGAGCTGCGGATAGGCGAGAATGATCGCCGGGCCTTCGGTCAAGAGTTCGCGCTCGCTGTTGGTGCCTGCCATTTCCGATATCGCCTTCTGTTTGGCGCTTCCCTCGCACAAATGGCTCCCAAATTAAAGTCTTCGATTGAGAGCTCGTCCGCAAACAACGGTCCCCTTTCCTGCACCCAAAGTTTCGGCCCAGCACGCTTTGCCTTGCCGCCTCACAGTGCTATAGGGCTGTGGATTTTTCCACCGGAGGACATCGCGTCCGGTGTCCCACAAAGCACGAGGCATATTCATGGCAAAGATCAAGGTCGCCAATCCGGTCGTTGAACTCGACGGCGATGAGATGACCCGTATCATCTGGCAGTTCATCAAGGACAAGCTGATCCATCCCTATCTCGACCTCGATCTCGAATATTACGACCTCAGCGTCGAGAACCGCGATGCGACCGAAGACCAGGTGACGATCGATGCCGCGAACGCCATCAAGAAGCACGGTGTCGGTGTCAAGTGCGCGACGATCACGCCGGACGAGGCCCGCGTGGAGGAGTTCAATCTGAAGAAGATGTGGAAGTCGCCTAACGGCACGATCCGCAACATTCTTGGCGGCGTCATCTTCCGCGAGCCGATCATCTGCAAGAACGTGCCGCGCCTCGTGCCGGGTTGGACCAAGCCGATCATCGTCGGCCGTCATGCCTTCGGCGACCAGTATCGCGCTACCGACTTCAAATTCCCGGGCAAGGGTAAGCTCACGATCAAGTTCGTCGGCGAAGACGGCCAGACGATCGAGCACGACGTCTACGATGCCCCCGGCGCCGGCGTTGCACTCGCCATGTACAACCTCGACGAGTCGATCACCGAATTCGCCCGCGCCTCCTTCAACTACGGCTTGCAGCGCAAGGTGCCGGTCTATCTCTCGACCAAGAACACGATCCTCAAGGCCTATGACGGCCGCTTCAAGGACATCTTCCAGAAGGTGTTCGACGAGGAGTTCGCCGCGCAGTTCAAGGCCGAGAAGCTCTGGTATGAGCACCGCCTGATCGACGACATGGTCGCCTCGGCTCTGAAGTGGTCCGGCGGCTACGTCTGGGCCTGCAAAAACTATGACGGCGACGTCCAGTCCGACATCGTCGCTCAGGGCTTCGGCTCGCTCGGCCTGATGACCTCGGTGCTGATGACGCCGGACGGCAAGACGGTCGAAGCGGAAGCAGCGCACGGAACGGTCACCCGTCACTACCGCCAGCATCAGAAGGGCGAAGAAACCTCCACCAACTCGATCGCATCGATTTTCGCCTGGACCCGTGGCCTTGCCCACCGCGCGAAGCTCGACGGTAACGCCGAACTTGCGAAGTTCTCCGAAACGCTGGAGCGTGTCTGCGTTGAGACTGTCGAAGCCGGTTTAATGACCAAGGACCTGGCGCTCCTGATCGGTCCCGACCAGCCGTGGCTCTCGACCACCGGCTTCCTCGACAAGATCGACGAGAATCTCAGGAAGGCGATGGCCGCCTAAGGCCGGCCGAGATTGCCGCGATGTTCGAAACCCGGCCGATGTGCCGGGTTTCTTGCATTCCGGTGACGATTGCCGCGGCGGGTAACCCGAAGGCTGCGCGGAACAGGTTGCAGCGCCCGATCGTTTTCCGAGGTAGCGGAGGGGGCGGTAAAAGATGGCGATCAAGCCCGTAAGACTTGTTGCGTCCGACATCGATGGTACGCTTCTTGGCCACGAGGCAGCCGCCGAACGCTTCCAATGCGCATGGGATGCGCTCAGCAGGCACGAGCGGCCGCTCCTCATTTACAACAGCGGCCGGCCAGCTGACGACATGCTGGCACTGGTCGACGCAAAGCTGTTGCCGAAGCCCGACTACGTGATCGGAGGCGTCGGCACAATGATTATCGATGAGCGAATGCGGGCGCGCGTCGAAGGCTTCGTCAAGGAACTCGGCCAGCCGCTCGATGCGGCAGCACTCGCGGCCGTCATGAACACGATCGAGGGCGTAATACCCCAGGCGGCCGCGGATCAGCATCCGCACAAGTCGAGCTGGTGTCTGCACGACGCCGAAGAGCAACGCATCCATGAGATCGCCGCGAGGCTGGTGGGCGCCGGACTGGATGTCAAACTGATCTATTCGAGCAGACGCGATCTCGACATTCTGCCACACGCAGGCGGCAAGGGGCGAGCGCTTGCCTGGATTTGCCGCGAACTGGCAGTCGACCTCGACGAGGTGGTCGTCGCCGGCGACACCGGCAACGACCGGGAGATGTTCGAAATGCCGCATGTGCGCGGCGTGGTCGTTTCCAATGCGCTTCCCGAGCTGCGCCAAGCCATCGGGCATGATCGCCGACATTTTCTCGCCCAAGCCTCCCATGCCGACGGCGTGATCGAGGGGCTGCGCCACTGGGGTGTCATCGGATAGATCGGCTAATGCATGTCGCTCAAAATGCGCGCGTTTTTTGCGACATGCATAAAAACAAAGATCTAGAGCGCGTCGCATGGCTCCATTTAAATGCGATGCGGTTTATGTTCGGTACCCGCGCGCAGGGGTTATTTCAACGGCAGATGGACTTCCGTGAGCAGGTCCGTCGGGGCGACTTCCCGCGGATTGTTGAGATATTTCTCGAACATCACGCTGTCGCGGATCGCGCGGCCGGACTGCGGCAGCCAAGTCGCATAGAGCCACTGGCCTTCGGCATATCGGCATAAGGCCCCTTGTGTCGCAGCACCGCGTACTGGCCACCATCGATCTTCTGCGGTGTCAGTGGCGCTTCGACAGGGACGTCGTCCGTCGCCGTCACGCAGGCAAAGGAGCGGAGCTTTTCCGTCTCCACCAGTTCCGGATCATCCAGGTAAATGCCGATCATCTCCATCCCCGGGCGGAACAAGCTGCGTGCAAACAGTGTGCCGAAGAGCGTCTCGAAGGCTTGGCCAATTGCCATGTAGGAGCCCGCATGAGCTACGCCGACGAGTGCAAGGGGATCGATTTGTCGCAAGGTGACATCATACATGGCAGGATTTCCTTTCGGCGAAGAGGTTTCGAAGACTTTGTGGCTCCCCTCCCTTCTGTAACGCGCCGGCGGAAGGCCGTAGACGGCCTTGAAGGTGCGGTTGAAGGATTGAACATTCGGGTAGCCGGAGCGTCGCGTAATCGCTTCTACCGGGAGATCGGTCTGGACGAGATCGGCGGCCGCCCTTTGCAGCCGCAACCGCTTCACCGTCGCCGCCAAGGTTTCCCCATGCACCGCACGATAGATGCGGTGCCAATGGTGCGGCGACAGGCATGCGATCTCCGATAGGCGGTCTAGATCAAGCTCCTCGTCGAGATGCGCATAGATATGAGCCGAGACGCGGTGGAGCCGCTTTTCATATGTCGACCACGCACCTTCACCCATGCCGAACACCCATGTCGAACCTTTCGCGCTTCGCGGACTCGTTCAAACCACAGTTCGATTTCACAAATCCTGCTGTTCTTTACCCTTTTCCCGACTGCTTGTGCGGCGTCGCGACTCAGCTAGGCTGAGCATGCCGACACCTACAATTCCGCCAGCGTGACGGCATCCGGAAAAGCCTCGCCGATGCCCGACTCCCTCGTTCCGAAAACGATCAGCACCCTTGCCGAAGGATATGGCCTCGCCCGCCTGAGGGCCGACGCCCTCGCCGGCTTGACCGTCGCGATCGTGGCGCTGCCGCTCTCCATGGCGATCGCCATCGCCTCCGGCGTCACGCCGGACCGGGGGCTTTATACCGCGATCGTCGGCGGCTTCATCGTCTCGCTTCTCGGCGGCAGCCGCGTGCAGATCGGCGGCCCGGCGGGCGCCTTCATCGTCCTCGTCGCCGCCACCGGCGCCCGCCATGGCCTGGACGGGCTGCTGCTCGCAACCGCCATGGGCGGCATCATGCTCATCGCCGCGGGCTACCTGCGGTTAGGCCAATATATCAAGTTCATCCCCTACCCCGTCACGGTCGGCTTCACCGCCGGGATCGCCGTGATCATCTTCGCAAGCCAGTTGCGTGATCTCTTTGGCCTCACGCTTTCCGGTGCCGAACCGGGGCCGATCGTCGACAAGCTCATCGCGCTCGGCCACGCCGCCGGCACGGTCAACTGGGCAGCGGTGCTGACGGCGGCACTGACGATCGGCATCATTCTCGGGCTGCGCCGGTTACGGCCGCATTGGCCCGGCATGCTGATCGCGGTCGCGGCCGCCTCGGCCTTCGTCGCTCTCCTGCAATTGCCGGCAGAAACGATCGGCACGCGGTTCGGCGGCATCCCGCGCGGGCTGCGTCTTCCCACCTTGCCGCCGCTTTCGCTCGACAAGGCGGCCGCCGTCTTCCCGGACGCAGTCTCGTTTGCCCTTCTCGGCGCGATCGAGTCCTTGCTGTCGGCTGTCGTCGCGGATGGAATGACGGGGCGCAGGCATCGCTCCAGCATGGAACTGATCGCCCAGGGGGTCGCAAATATCTGCTCGGCGCTCTTTGGCGGCATCTGTGTCACCGGTACGATCGCCCGGACGGCGACGAATGTGCGCGCCGGTGCGACGAGCCCGGTTTCCGGCATGCTGCATTCCGTCTTTCTTTTGCTTTTCATGCTTCTGGCGGCCCCTCTCGCGAGCTACATCCCGCTTGCTTCGCTGGCGGGCGTGCTCGCGATCGTTGCTTGGAACATGATCGAACCCCCCCCGTCATGGCGCTCCTGCGCTCCTCTTATGGCGACGCCGTCGTCTTGCTCGCCACCTTTCTCATCGTCGTCTTTCGGGACCTCACGGAGGGGATCGTCATCGGTTTCGCGCTCGGCGCCGTGCTGTTCATCGATCGCATGGCGAAAAGCATCTCGATCGGCGAAACGAAACCGCTGTCGCCTCTGCCCCAGGAGAATGGCGAGGAACATCCCGTCGTTGCCGACGACCCCAATACGGTAATCTATCGCATTTCCGGCATCTTCTTCTTTGGCTCGGCAGCGACCGTGGGGACCGTCCTCGACCGCATAGCCGACCAGCGCCGCAATTTCATTCTCGACTGCACCGAAGTGCCGTTCCTGGATTCCACCGCCGCAAACGTCATCGAAGGCACTTTGCGCAAGGCGGAACGCAGCGGAGTGCGCTTCATCATCACCGGCGCGAGGCCGCAGGTACGCCGCGCGCTCTATCAGCACCATGTCCGGCCGCCGCGCGTGCTGATGCGCGCCTCGATCGAGGCAGCGCTCGAAGTCATCCGAAACGAACAGACATGAAAAAGGGCGCCGCAGCGCCCTTTTCTTCGTCCTTGCTTTGCGTGCCGCTCAGCCAGCCAGCGCAACGGCGACCGCTTCGATCGCCTCGGCTGCACGCCCGCCGTCCGGCCCGCCGGCCTGGGCCATGTCCGGGCGTCCGCCGCCGCCCTTGCCGCCGAGCGCCGCAGAGGCGACGCGCACCAGATCGACCGCACTGACTTTCGACGTAAGGTCGTCCGTCACAGCCACGACGGCGCTCGCCTTACCATCACCGCTGACGCCGACAAAGGCGACGACGCCGGAACCGAGCGTCTTCTTGCCGTCGTCCGCGAGACTCTTCAGATCCTTCGGCTCGACGCCGGACACGACGCGGCCGAGGAAGCGGACGCCACCTATCTCGCGAGCCGCATCGCCCGAACCGTTCTGACCGTCACCCGCGAGCGCGAGTTTCTTCTTCGCCTCGGTAAGCTCCCTCTCCAGCTTGCGCCGCTCATCGAGAAGAGCCTCGACCCGTCCGAGGACATCCGAAGGCTGGACCTTGAGTGCCGCAGCGAGCGTCTTTACCCGCTCGTCCTGTTCGTTGAGATAGGCGCGAGCTGCCTCGCCCGTCAGTGCCTCGACGCGGCGCACGCCGGCGCCGACGGCTCCCTCAGAGACAATGCGGATGAGGCCGATATCGCCCGTCGCAGAGACATGCGTGCCGCCGCAAAGCTCGACCGAATAGGGCCTCCCTGCCTTCGAGCCGCGAATACCCTGCCCCATCGACACCACGCGCACTTCGTCGCCGTATTTCTCGCCGAAGAGCGCCATGGCACCTTCCGCGATCGCATCGTCGACGCTCATGAGCCGCGTGGTCACCGGGGTGTTCTGAACGACGATCTCGTTCGCCATCTCCTCGACGACCTTCAATTCTTCCGCCGTCATAGGCTTCGGATGCGATACGTCGAAGCGCAGGCGATCGGGCGCAACGAGCGAGCCCTTCTGCGCCACGTGTGTACCAAGGACTTCCCGCAGCGCCTCGTGCAACAGGTGGGTCGCGGAGTGATTTGAGCGGAGCCGCGTGCGGCGTGCATGATCGACCGTCAAGGCGGCCGCCTCACCGGTTTTTACGCTGCCTTCCGCCACGACGCAGTAGTGTACGAAGAGCCCTTCGCCGCGCTTTTGCGTGTCGGTGACGGTGAGCTTGCCCGTCTCGGTGGTGATAACGCCGGTGTCGCCCACCTGGCCGCCGGATTCGCCATAGAAGGGCGTCTGGTTCAGGATCACCTGAACGGTCTCGCCTTTGGCAGCGGACTCGACCACGGCGCCGTCACGGACGATCGCCTGGATCACACCTTCCGCCGCTTCAGTGTCATAGCCGAGGAAATCGGTGGCACCGTGCTTCTCCTTGAGTTCGAACCAGATGGTCTCGGTCGCAGCTTCGCCGGAGCCGGCCCAGTTGGCGCGGGCCTCGGCCTTCTGTCGTTCCATGGCGGCGGAGAACGCGTCGGTATCGACGGTAATGCCCTTGGCGCGCAGCGCATCCTGCGTCAGGTCGAGCGGGAAGCCATAGGTGTCATAGAGCCTGAAGGCGGTCTCGCCGCTGAACTGGTCGCCTTCCGAGAGTCCGGCCGAAGCGTCCGCGAGCAGGTTCAAGCCACGTTCGAGCGTCTTGCGGAAACGCGTCTCTTCCAGCTTCAGTGTTTCCGAAATCAGCGCCTCGGCGCGCAGGAGCTCCGGATAGGCGCGGCCCATCTGGCCGACGAGCGCCGGCAGGAGCTTCCACATCAGCGGCTCCTGTGCGCCGAGCAATTGCGCATGACGCATAGCGCGGCGCATGATCCGGCGCAGGACATAGCCACGGCCTTCGTTCGAGGGCAGCACGCCATCGGCGATCAGGAACGCGGACGAGCGCAGGTGGTCGGCGATGACGCGATGGCTCGCGCGACGATCGCCCTCGGCCTTGACGCCCGTTGCCTCTTCGGAGGCTGCAATCAGCGCGCGGAAAAGGTCGATGTCGTAGTTGTCATGCTGGCCCTGCAGTACTGCAGCAACGCGCTCCAGCCCCATACCGGTATCGATCGACGGACGCGGCAGGTCGATGCGTTCTTCCTTCGTGACCTGCTCGTATTGCATGAAGACGAGGTTCCAGATCTCGATGAAGCGGTCGCCGTCTTCCTCGGCCGACCCGGGCGGTCCGCCCCAGATCTGCTCGCCGTGATCGTAGAAGATTTCCGAGCACGGGCCGCAGGGGCCGGTATCGCCCATGGCCCAGAAGTTGTCGCTCGTCGGAATGCGGATGATGCGGTCGTCGCTGAATCCGGCGATCTTTTTCCAGAGGCCGTAGGCCTCGTCGTCGGTGTGATAGACGGTCACGAGCAGGCGCTTGGCGTCGAGCCCGTATTCCTTGGTGATCAGGTTCCAGGCAAGCTCGATCGCGCGCTCCTTGAAATAGTCGCCGAAGGAGAAGTTGCCGAGCATCTCGAAGAAGGTATGGTGTCGGGCGGTGTAGCCGACATTGTCGAGGTCGTTGTGCTTGCCGCCGGCGCGCACGCATTTCTGCGCCGTGGCCGCGGTAGAATACGGACGCTGCTCGAGCCCGGTGAAGACGTTCTTGAACTGCACCATACCGGCATTGGTGAACATCAACGTCGGGTCGTTGCGCGGCACCAAGGGGCTCGACGGCACGATCTCGTGGCCGTTCTTGCGGAAATAGTCGAGAAACATCGACCGGATTTCATTCACGCCGCTCATCTTGCGTCCTATCTGTGCACCATTCCCGGCGGCGACCGGCCTTCACTGGGCCGCCTGCCGCATTCTTCAACCCCGCGCCTATGTTCATAGCCGCCCCTCCAACGAGCGCAGCCGTCGGAACCACTGGCTTTTATCTTCCGTGCATCACGCTGTCCAGACGCAGCAAAGCCGGCTGCCGCAACGACAGCCGGCTTGATGAAATTCCGTCGTTCGGCTTCTTACATCTCGGCGACGTCGTCGCCGTCGCTCTCCGGTCCACCATTTTCGAGGAAGCGATCGGCGATCAAGCCAGCATTCTGCCTGAGAGTCATCTCGATCTCGCGGGCAAGATCCGGATTGTCGCGCAGGAAGAGCTTTGCATTCTCCCGGCCCTGGCCGAGGCGCTGGCTGTTATAGGAGAACCAGGCGCCGGATTTCTCCACCACACCCGCTTTGACGCCGAGATCGATGAGTTCGCCGGTCTTGGAAACACCCTCGCCATACATGATGTCGAATTCCACCTGCTTGAAGGGCGGCGCCATCTTGTTCTTGACGACCTTGACGCGGGTCTGGTTGCCGACAACCTCCTCACGCTCCTTGACGGAGCCGATACGGCGGATATCGAGGCGGACCGATGCGTAGAACTTCAGCGCATTGCCGCCGGTCGTCGTCTCGGGCGAGCCAAACATCACGCCGATCTTCATGCGGATCTGGTTGATGAAGATCACCATGCAGTTGGACTTGGAGATCGAGGCCGTCAGCTTGCGCAGCGCCTGGCTCATCAGGCGCGCCTGCATGCCCGGCAGGCTGTCGCCCATCTCGCCTTCGATTTCGGCGCGCGGCACAAGCGCCGCGACGGAATCGACGACGAGCACGTCGATCGCACCGGAGCGGACCAGCGTGTCGGTGATCTCCAGCGCCTGCTCGCCCGTATCGGGCTGCGAGATCAGGAGGTTCTCCAGATCGACGCCCAGCTTGCGGGCATAGACCGGATCGAGCGCATGCTCGGCGTCGACGAAAGCGCAAATACCGCCCTTCTTCTGCGCCTCGGCAACGGTCTGAAGCGCCAGTGTCGTCTTGCCTGAGCTTTCCGGACCGTAAATCTCGATGATGCGGCCTTTCGGCAGTCCGCCGATGCCAAGCGCGATATCGAGGCCGAGCGAGCCGGTCGAAACGGTTTCGATCTCGACCACACTGTCCTTCGATCCGAGCCTCATAATCGATCCCTTGCCGAACGAACGTTCGATCTGGGAAAGAGCCGCTTCAAGTGCCTTGCCTTTATCCACCGATTTGTCCTCTACAAGCCGCAAAGAGTTTTGTGCCATTGGGTCCACCTTTAGGTTATTGGAGCTATCGAGGCAATGAAGCCGCCGCAGGAGTTTTTGTACATGTTTTGTTCTGTTTTTGCAATGGCGTGTCAACCACTTGAATAATATAAATTATTCTTTGTCTGTTCGATTCCTGTTCACGGGCGCGTTATACGCCGTTTCCACAGGCGGCGCGGGACTTTCGTCCATCGCTCGGTTCGCCTTGAGAATCGCGATGGATCGGCTACTGCATGATTCCTTAAATCGGAATCGATTTAAGGACAAAATCATGCAGCAATTCAAAGTGCTACAGCGACCTTTACGCGTCCAGTTGGACGCGCGGCGCTGTAGGCCCAGACTGATCCCAATTCCGGAATAATAGAGCGGAATGCGGGCGGAAGAACGGCCTACAAATTCTTCTGGCCCCCTCGCAATGGGGCTACTGGAGCGGACATGAAAGCACGGGACATCGCCGTTTTCGGCGGCGCTCATATCGATCGCCGCGGCCGGATCAGCGGCACGACGACGCCGGGAGCGAGCAATCCCGGCAGGTGGTTCGAGGAAGCTGGGGGCGGCGGCTTCAATGCCGCGCGAAACCTCGCCCGCCTTGGCCATCGCGTGCGGATGATCGGCCCGCGCGGCGGCGACGCTGCCGGCGACATGGTGGCTGCGGCCGCGGCCGCCGCCGGCCTGATCGATCGCCCTTTCATCTTTCTCGACCGCAAGACGCCGAGCTATACGGCGATCCTTGAAAACGACGGCAATCTCGTCATCGCACTCGCGGACATGGATCTCTACACGCTGTTCACGCCGCGCCGCCTGCAGCAGCGCGCGACGCGGGAGGTCTTGGCAGTGAGCGATCTCGTGCTGATGGACGCGAACCTGCCGCAGGAGACATTGACAGCGCTTGTGGGCGCGGCTTCCGGAGACAGGCGGCTCATCGCCGGTATCGCCGTTTCTCCGGCAAAGGTGATCCGCTACGGCGAGTGCCTCGCGGGCCTCGATTACCTGTTCATGAACGAGGCGGAGGCAAAGGCAATCACCGGAGCCGAGGTTGCCGCGGTCGAGGAATGGCCGTCGCTGTTGCATGCCAAGGGGCTTCGCGGCGGCGTCGTCACCCGCGGCGGG
>NZ_LUAV01000014.1:0-2384 GCF_002078505.1 Ensifer aridi
TCGGGCTTATAGACCCGCCACCCCCGACACGTCAACAGGGTTCTTCGAAAAAAATGACAGTTTTCTGACAAAGCCCGGAAATGCAGGGCTTTGTGGCTGGAAGATTCTTTTTTCACGTTTCCGCCACCCCTGTGGATAGGGGATTTCGCCTTCACTTCTTCACAATCGGCCGATCTAAGCCAATCACCGACGCGCGTCGTCCGGTAAACGGCGCGCCGGCCAGGTCAGCGCAGCGATTTGACTTCGGCGCTCGGAACAGGCACACCTTCGTAAAAAGTACGATTATAAGAACACGGCAAGAGCAATCGGGGACCTCCAGTTGGCATGATCAGCAACAGGAAGATGCTGCGGTCGCTCGGCGACCAACCGCCGATCCTTGCGGATGGCCGTCGCGCGCCGGACCGGCGCGAGATCTCCATGCGCTGGCTTTCGGGCACGTTTCTGACCGGCATCACCTCGAGCCTGTTGATGGGCGTCGCGCTTTTCGCGGCTCTCGACGGCCGCCAGCAGCTTGCGATCCCGGCGGAGGCCTTTGCAGCACTGGATCCCTCGACTCCTGCCGGTGCCGCCAAACGCGGAGACCGCATTCTCTCGCCCAATATCGTCGCCAAGCCGGCCGACAAGACGGTCATGGAAGTCTCCACCATGATCCATGACGGCGAGAAGGAGGTGGTCCGCCGCCAGCCCTTCGTTCACGTCAAGATGGCGCTGGCCGCCAACCACCAGACTTCCGAAAGCTATCCGGACTTCGACCCCCTGGCGATCTTTTCCACGGACGAGGCGGACGCGGAAGCACCCACCGCCAAGACCGGAACGATCTACGGCTCGGACGTCGAGTCCGAGGTGGCACTGAAAACCGTGGATTTTCCAGTGAATGGCGCCGGCCTTGCCTTCGGACCGTCTATGTCGCTCGACGAGGTCGAGGAGAACGTCCGCACCAACGGATCGGTGCTGACGGAGGGCAATACGCAGGTAGCATCGCTCTTCTATGTCGACCCGCAACGCTTTGCCTCGGACGCCGGCAACCTCGACCTGATGCAGGGGCTTTCTGCCCGCATCGTCGAGGAGAACATGAGCGTCTCCACCTACGAGAACATCACCAAGCAGAGCACCGAATATGCCGATGACGTCATACCGGTACGCCGCGCGACGCCGATTGCGACGGTGATGATCAATGCCGGTTACGCCAAAGCTCAGGCCGCGGATGCGGCCGGTTATCTCGAAGAGGCGCTCGGGGCCAAGGAGCTTTCCGCCGGCGACGTGCTGCGTATCGGCATCATCCAGAAGGGCGAGGAGGCGCGAATCGTCCGCGCCACGATCTACTCGCGCAACCGGCACGTGCTCACCATGGCGGTGGACGACAGCGGTCGCTTCGTTCCCGGCGCCGAACCGCCGAAGCTCGACGCGGTCGCGACCGCCTTCGACGACACCGGCACGCCGGTGGTCACCAGCGGTCACGACCTGCCCCGCGTCTATGATGGAATCTATCGCGCCGCACTCTCCTACGGCATGAACGCCGACATGGTCGCGCTCATCGTCAAGCTGCTCGCGAGCAATGTCGATTTCCAGGCCCAGCTCAAGCCGACGGATTCGCTCGAAGCCTTTTTCTCCGTCACCGATGAAAGCGGGCAAGCAACAGAGGAGTCGGAGCTTCTCTACGTCAACGCCAAATTCGGCGATGCGGAAACACGCTTCTACCGCTTCCAGGATCCGGATGACAATTCGGTCGACTATTTCGACAAGGACGGCAAGAGCATCCGCCAGTTCCTGCTGCGCAACCCGGTTCCGAACGGTCATTTCCGTTCCGGCTTCGGCATGCGCCGTCACCCGATCCTCGGTTTCTCGCGCATGCACACGGGCGTCGACTGGTCCGCCCCTCGCGGCACCCCGATCATTGCGGCGGGCAATGGCGTCGTGGAGAAGGCCGGTTGGGATTCCGGAGGCTATGGCAACCAGACGCTGATCCGCCATGCCAACGGCTATGTCTCGTCCTACAACCACCAAAGTGCGATCGCTAAGAGCGTGAAGCCCGGCGCCAAGGTCGTGCAGGGTCAGGTGATCGGCTGGGTCGGAACGACCGGCCTTTCGACCGGTCCGCACCTCCATTACGAATTGATCGTCAACGGCAATAAGGTCGACCCGCTCCGCATCCGCTTGCCAGGAGGAAAGTCGCTTTCCGGCGAGGCGCTGGCAAAGTTCGAGGAAGAGCGCGAGCGCATCGACGAACTCCTCGGCAGGGACGATGCGAGCGAAGTCGCGAGTCAATAACGGCGAAACCGGTTTGATGCGAACGCAAGAAGGCCGCCTCAGGGGCGGCCTTCTGTCTTCGGTGGTGAGGCCGCCTACTGCATGTTTCCTTAAATCGTACCCGATTTAAGGACAAA
>NZ_LUAV01000014.1:2401-383639 GCF_002078505.1 Ensifer aridi
AGTGCTACAGCGTCCTTTGTGCATCTGAAAAGACGCACGGCGCTGTAAAGCGCGGCGCGTTCAATCGAATTCATGCGACGCGCTTTAGGTCCCGTGTTTTTGTGCATGTCGCCCAAAACCGCTGCGCACTTTTGGGCGACATGCAATTAGGCGGCTTCCTGCGCGGCGGATGCACCGCGTTTGAAGTTCAACCGGTCGGACCCGGCCAGCACCTTGATCACCGAGCCGTCCGGGAACTCGCCCTGTAGCATTTTCTCCGCCAGCGGATCCTGGACATATTTCTGGATCGCGCGCTTCAACGGCCGGGCACCGTAAGCCGGATCGTAGCCTCTTTCCGCGAGGAAGCTCCGCGCTTCGTCCTCGAGTTCGAGCGTGATCTTGCGCTCGGCAAGGAGCTTGCGCAGCCTTTCGAGCTGAATGTCCACGATCGCGCCCATCTGTGCCCGGTGCAGCCGGTGGAACAGGATGATCTCGTCGACACGGTTCAGGAATTCCGGACGGAAAGCGGCTCTCACCACTTCCATGACCTGATCGCGAACCGCGTCGCTGTCCTCGTCCTCACCAAGTGCGGTCAGGTATTCCGCACCAAGATTCGAGGTCATGATGATCATCGTGTTCTTGAAGTCGACGGTGCGCCCTTGACCATCGGTCAAACGCCCATCGTCGAGCACCTGCAGAAGCACGTTGAAGACATCCGGATGCGCTTTCTCGATCTCGTCGAACAGCACGACCTGGTAAGGCCGGCGGCGAACGGATTCGGTCAGCGCCCCGCCTTCTTCATAGCCGACATAGCCGGGAGGCGCGCCGATCAGCCGGGCGACCGAGTGCTTCTCCATATATTCCGACATGTCGATCCGCATCAACGCGGTCTCGTCATCGAACAGGAACCGGGCAAGCGCCTTGGTAAGCTCCGTCTTGCCGACCCCGGTGGGGCCGAGGAAGATGAACGACCCGATCGGCCGGTTCGGATCCTGCAGTCCGGCGCGCGCGCGGCGAACGGCCCGTGAGACCGCCTGCACGGCATCGCCCTGGCCGACCACCCATTTCGCCAGTTCGTCTTCCATCCGGAGCAGCTTTTCACGCTCGCCTTCCAGCATCTTGTCGACCGGGATACCGGTCCAGCGCGAAACGACATGCGCGATGTTGTCCGGGGTCACAACCTCCTGCACCATCGGGTTTGCGTTCGCGCCGTCCTGGCTTTCCGCCTCAGCAAGCTCCTTCTCGAGCTTCGGGATCACGCCATAGGCAAGCTCCCCTGCCCGCTGGAATTCACCCTTACGCTGGACGATCTGAAGCTCGTTGCGCGCCTCATCGAGCTGCTTCTTGAGATCGGCGGCCCGCCCGAGCTTGTGCTTTTCCGCCTGCCAGCGCGCCGTCAGGGCAGCGGCCTGCTCCTCCAGCGCCGAGAGGTCGAGTTCCAGCTTCGCAAGACGATCCTTGGAGGAAGCGTCGGTTTCTTTCTTAAGCGCTTCGCGCTCGATCTTGAGCTGAATGACGCGACGGTCGAGCTCGTCGAGTTCCTCGGGCTTGGAGTCGACCTGCATCCTGAGTCGCGAAGCCGCCTCGTCCATGAGGTCGATCGCCTTGTCCGGCAGGAAGCGGTCGGTGATGTAGCGATTGGAAAGCGTCGCAGCCGTGACCAGCGCGGAATCGGAGATCCGCACCTTGTGATGCTGCTCATATTTTTCCTTCAAGCCGCGCAGGATCGAGATCGTGTCCTCGACCGTCGGTTCATCGATGAACACCGGCTGGAACCGGCGAGCAAGTGCTGCGTCCTTCTCGACATGTTTGCGGTATTCATCGAGCGTCGTCGCACCGACGCAGTGCAGCTCGCCGCGCGCAAGCGCCGGCTTCAAGAGGTTCGAGGCATCCATCGCCCCGTCCGCCTTGCCGGCGCCGACCAGCGTGTGCATCTCGTCAATGAACAGGATGATCTCGCCTTCTTCGGAGCGCACCTCGTTGAGTACGGCCTTCAAGCGCTCCTCGAATTCACCGCGATATTTCGCGCCGGCGATCAGCGCGCCCATGTCGAGCGCCATCAGGCGCTTGTCCTTCAGGCTCTCCGGCACGTCGCCGTTGACGATCCTCAGCGCCAGGCCTTCGGCGATCGCCGTCTTGCCGACGCCCGGCTCGCCGATCAGCACCGGATTGTTCTTCGTCCGGCGGGACAGCACCTGGATGGTGCGGCGGATTTCCTCGTCGCGGCCGATCACCGGATCGAGCTTGCCTTCCCGCGCTTCAGCAGTCAGATCGCGTGCGTATTTCTTGAGCGAATCGAAGCCCTGCTCGGCGTTCGCGCTATCGGCGGTGCGGCCCTTGCGGATCTCGTTGATGACCTGGTTGAGCTTCGTCGGCGTCACACCGGCCTTGGAAAGGATCGAAGCGGTTGCGGCAGAGCTTTCGATCGCCAGCGCCAGAAGCAGGCGTTCGACGGTCACGAAACTGTCGCCGGCCTTCTTGGCCGCCTCCTCGGCAGTCGTGAAAACCTTGGCGAGCGGCTGGGAGAGATAGACGGACCCGCTGCCGCCAGTGACCTTCGGGAGCTTTGCCAGCGCCGCAGCCGTGCCGGCGCGGGCCTCACGCGCGTCGCCCCCGGCGCGCTCGATGAGCGAAGCGGCCATGCCCTGGTCGTCGTCGAGCAATATCTTGAGGACGTGTTCCGGCGTGAACTGCTGGTGGCCCTCTGCCAAGGCATAGGTCTGTGCCGATTGAAGAAAGCCGCGAACGCGTTCGGAATATTTTTCGATATTCATTCTTACCTCCATAAACCGGCGAGCCCATCATCGTGGCACTGGCCGGTGTTTCAGGATCAGGCTCCCGCATTCGGCAAGCCTGTCATTATCTCTCGTTCTCGCCTTGCGCGGGGATCAAGCGTTCAGGGCGAATATGGGACGGCGCTCTGCGAAATTAAAGGGTCGCCGCTACTGCATGTTTCCTAAAGGCGTATCCGATTTAAGAATAAAACATGCAGCAATACAAAAGGGCTACAGCGACCTTTGCGAGTCTAATCAGACGCGCGGCGCTGTAGGCATAGCGGCGAAAATGCAGCCAGGAAAAATCGACTTTTCGCACGGGTGCCGCGGCAACAAAAAAGCCCAGCCGTTGAGGGGCTGGGCTTCGTTTACTCTTGAGGCAGGTCCGAGGCGCCGAAGCGTTATTCGGAGGCGGCAAGCACCGGCGTGGTGCCGCCGGCGTCGGTCGCCGGCTGTTCGCCGGCCGCCTCCTCCTGCGCGCCGCGACGCGGCTGGCGGCGGGGCCGGTTTGCGCTGCGGCGGCGGGAGTTCCCGCGACCGGACGAAACCGCCGGCGTTTCCTCTTCCATTGCGACCTCGGCCGGCGTGCCCTCGATCACCGGCTGCGGGCCGGAACCGTCGATGACCGGTTGGGGTTCGCTGACGGGTGCCGCGGCTGCGACGCCGGGTGCTTCATCGGCGTAGACCTGATCCAGATCGTCCTGGTCGCGGTCGACAAGATCGCGATCCTGGTAGTCCTGGCGTTCTTCACGCTGGAAACGATCCTGCATCTGCGCCTGCGCTGCCGCGATGATGCGGTTGTAGTGCTCGGCGTGCTGCAAGTAGTTTTCCGCCATGACGCGGTCGCCGGAGCTCTGGGCGTCGCGGGCAAGCGCAGCGTATTTCTCAGCGATGTGCTGGGCGGTGCCGCGAATCTTAACGTCGGGGCCGGAGCTATCGTAAGTCCGCGTCAAGGGATTGGATCCCTTGCGGTTGTTTCCATTTCCGTTGTTGTTATTCCGCCCACGGCCGCGCTTGTTTTGCTGTCCAGGCCTCATAGTCCATTCACCCGAATTTTCTTGATAATGATGATCATGTGATTCCGCTCTCGGCACGACTCTCCGCGCCCGAGTAAACACGCGCCACGGCAGACCGCTCGTTCACGATCTCGGCGCCGACTGACGTCAAATTAACAGGTACCCGCACAAGGCACTGTCGAACCCTAGCAACTCTTTCTTGAGAGCAATCCCCGTGGCCAGGTCATACTGGAACGAATCTTTGGTCCATGACCTTCTGCCCAGTGCGCGGGGTGAAACTAGCCCGCTTCCTTTGGGATTCCAAGCCCTTTCTTTGCTCTTCCAGAAAAGAGAGGCGCTAGTGCAGCATTTTTTCAACGGTCTTTGCTGCGTTCAACGTCCTGCTCGAACACGAGAACCCGGTCGTTACCGCCGAGATCCTTCACACCGCTGAGCAAGCGAAATCCTTGCGCTTCGAAAAGCGCAGTCACCGCCTGCTTTTGGTCGAAACCGATTTCCAAGCCAAGTAGGCCGTCCGTTTCAAGATGGCGACTGGCGTGAAGAGCAATGGCACGATAGGCATCCAGCCCTTCGTCTCCGCCGTCAAGTGCGGCAACCGGATCGTGGTATTTCACCTCCGGATCAAGCTCTGCAATGACACTGGACCGGATATACGGCGGATTTGAGACGATGACGTCGAACCGCCCTTCCACAGCCTCGAACCAGTTGCTGCGCAAGGTTTCGAAGCGTTCTGCCAAGCCATTCCTGCGAGCGTTTTCTCGTGCCGTCTGCAAGGCGTTGTCCGATATATCGGTACCGAGACCCCGTGCGTCAAGTACCGCGTTGAGAAGAGCGAGACAGATTGCCCCGGTTCCTGTCCCGAGATCGATGATTCGGCAGCTTCCCTTTCTTGCGGCGATCCGCCGCACATGGGGTATCAGGCAGCCGACCAGCGTTTCGGTATCGGGCCGAGGTTCCAGCGTGTCCTTCGAGAGCTTCAGGTTCAGACCGAAAAACTCGCGCTCGCCGAGGATTCGATGGACGGGCTCATGGGCCGCACGACGTTCGATGGCGGCCCGTATCCGCGCCGCATCCGCCTCACCGACGGGTTCCCCTCCCCGCGTCACCAGCGCGGCGCGCGAAAGGCCGAGCAGGCCGGAAACCAGATGCCGGGCATCGAGTGCTGCCGCCTCGATGCCGGCGGCCTTCAGCTTGTCGCGGCTTTCGGCAAGAAGGCTGTCGAGTGTCTCGGCCATCGTCGTTCAGTTCTGCCTTTCGCCGAGGAGGGCGAGCTGGCTCGCCTGATGGTCGGCCAGCAGCGCATCCACCACCTCGTCGATTTCCCCCTCCATCATGCGGTCGAGCTTATAGAGGGTAAGGTTGATGCGATGGTCGGTGATGCGCCCCTGCGGGAAGTTATAGGTGCGAATGCGCTCCGAGCGGTCGCCGGATCCCACCTGGCTCTTGCGGTCCGCCGAACGCTCGCTGTCGGCGCGCTGGCGCTCCATGTCGAAAAGCCGCGAGCGCAGCACCTGCATCGCCTTGGCACGGTTCTGATGCTGCGACTTCTCCGAGCTGGTGACAACGATGCCGGTCGGGATATGGGTGATGCGCACGGCCGAATCGGTCGTGTTGACGTGCTGACCGCCGGCGCCGGAGGAGCGCATGGTGTCGATGCGGATGTCCTCGGGCCGGACCTCGACGTCGATCTCTTCGGCTTCCGGCAGGACGGCGACGGTCGCCGCCGACGTGTGGATGCGGCCGCTCGCCTCCGTTTCCGGAACACGCTGCACCCGGTGGACGCCGGACTCGAACTTCAGCCGCGAGAACACGCCGCGTCCCGAAACGGTCGCGATGATTTCCTTGTAGCCTCCGGCCTCGCCTTCGCTCGCCGAAAGCACTTCGACGCGCCAGCCCTTGGTGGAGGCATAGCGTTCGTACATGCGGAAGAGGTCACCGGCAAAGAGTGCGGCTTCCGAACCGCCCGTGCCGGCACGGATTTCGAGTATGGCGCTCTTTTCGTCGGCCGCGTCCTTCGGCAGGAGCAGGATCTGGATCTCCTGCTCAAGCGCTTCTATTCGCTCCTCGACCTCGGGCTTTTCCATCTCGGCGAGGTCGCGCATCTCCTTGTCCGTCGCGCGGTCGGAAAGCATCGTCTCGATATCGGCAAGCTCGCGCTCAGCCTGTTGGTAGGCGCGGATCTTCGTCACCACCGGCTGCAGCTCGGAATATTCCGACGCGAGTTTCACATAGACGTCGGCAGAGGGGCCGGCGGACATGCGAGCCTCGATCTCGCCGAACCGCCTTTCCAGTTCGAGCATCTTTTCAACGGGAAGCTTTGCCAAGTTTCACTCCAAATGCGTTTGGCCCCGCCCGAATGCTGTCCGGACGAAGACAACAGCGCTCTGATTCAGCCTATACCGGTATGCCGTTTGCGGCCGCGAAATCGACCAGGAGCTGCCGGACCGACGTCTCGGCCTTGACGTCGTCGAGTGCAGCATCGAGCACCTCGGCCAGCTTGCCGGCGTCGAGCGCCAAGAGCATGGCCTTGACCGGGCCGACGGCCGTCGGCGACATCGAAACCGACCGGAAGCCGAGCCCGAGCAGTGCCATGGCCGAAAGCGGTTTGCTCGCCATTTCGCCGCAGAGCGTCACTGGCGTGCTATTGCGTTCGCCCGCGCGCACGATGTCACGGAGAAGGCGCAGGAACGGCCGCCCGAGCGCATCGAAGCGATCGGAGACGCGGGCATTGCCGCGGTCGACCGCCATGGCGAACTGGAAGAGATCGTTCGAACCGACCGAGACGAAATCCACTTCCGCCATCAGTTCGTCGAGCTGCCAGAGCAGAGCCGGCACTTCCAGCATCGCCCCGAATTGCAGCTTGCGCGGCAATTGCTCGCCTATCTTCGATTGGCGCTCGATTTCCTTCTGCAGGAGTTCGCGCGCGGCTCTAAGCTCCGCCACCTCCGTCACCATCGGCAGCATCAGCTTGAGTTCGGCGCCGGCCGTCGCTCTGAGCATTGCCCTGAACTGGGTTCGCAGCAAACCGGGCCGGTCGAGCGACAGCCGAAGGGCGCGCCAGCCGAGCGCTGGGTTCTCCTCCTCGGCGGCACGGAAATAGGGTACGACCTTGTCTCCGCCAATATCGAGCGTGCGGAAGGTCACCGGCTTGCCTCCCGTCTGCTTCATGACATTGCGATAAAAGTCTTCCTGTTCCTCCGCCTTGGGCATGGTGGAGGCGATCATGAATTGCAGTTCGGTGCGGAAGAGGCCGATGCCCTCCGCTCCCGCCTCGTTCAAATGCGGTAGGTCGACGAGCAGACCGGCATTCATCTGCAATGTGATGCGCTTGCCGTCCTTCGTCAGCGGCTCGACGTCCTTCAGTGCACGGAACTGTGCCTGGCGGCGGGCGCGGAAACGAACCTTTTCCTCGTAGGCGCGCTGCAGGTCGGCCAACGGGCGCAGATGCACCTTCGCATCGTCACCGTCGACGATGATGGCGTCACGGTTTTCGGCAAGCGCCACCGCTCCTGCCGCCTGCCCGACCACCGGAATGCCCATCGCGCGGGCGACGATCACCACGTGACTGGTGACCGCCCCCTCCTCAAGGACCAGGCCGCGCACGTTCTCGCGCGGGTAATCGAGCAGTTCGGCGGCACCCATGGCGCGCGCGACGATGATCGCGTCGTTCGGGAAATCGGCCGCCGACAGTTTGGCGCCATAGCCGGAAAGCTGGCGCAAGAGCCGGTTGGCGAGATCGTCGAAATCGTGCATGCGCTCGCGCAGGTAAGGGTCCGTGAGGCGCATCATCCGCGCCTTGGTCTCGCTCTGCACCCGCTCCACCGCCGCTTCGGCCGTGAGGCCGTTGCGAATTGCTTCCTCCAGCTTTCTCACCCAGCCGCGGTCATGGGCGAACATGCGATAGGTCTCGAGCACGGCGCGGTGCTCGCCCTCCATCGACACGTCACGGCGTGACAGCATGTCGTCGATCGAGATGCGGAGCGACCCGAGTGCCTCGGCAAGCCGCTGCAGCTCTTGGTCGGTATCCTCGTTGAGCAGATTGGTGACGACGATTCTCGGCTCGTGCAGCACGACGTAGCCCAGCCCGATTCCCTCGCCGTAACTGTTGCCCTCTATGGTCACGGGCCGCGAGAGATCGAGTTCCAAGCCAGGCTTTGTGATCTTCTTGAGCTCGCCCGTCGCCACCATTTCGGCGAGCACCATCGCGGTCGTCTCGAGAGCCTCGACCTCGTCCTCGCGATAGTTGCGCATCGCCTTGTTCTGCACGACGAGCACGCCGAGCGCGCGGCCGGTGCGGAGAATCGGCACGCCGAGGAACGAGTGGTATATCTCTTCGCCCGTTTCCGGCAGGTAAGTGAAGGCCGGATGCGACTGCGCATCGGAGAGATTGAGCGGCCGCGCCGAAGCGGCGATCGTGCCGACGAGGCCCTGCCCCATCTTCAATTGCGCCAGGTGCACGGCGGTCTTGTTCAGACCTTCGGTGGCGTAGAGTTCGAGCACGCCGTCGGAGCGCAGCACATAGACGGAGCACACTTCCGCGACCATGTTCTGCGCGATCTGGCGCACGATCCGGTCAAGGCGCTCCTGCGGCTCGAGCGGTTCCGCCATGAGCTCGCGCAACCGCTTGAGGAGAACGCGCGGACCCGCGGAAAGGTCTCTCATCGCGTAGGGTCTCCAGAATCAAGAATAAACCACGGCATGTGACAGGATATCGCGGCCGTGACCAGCCGCGAATCCCAAATCGAACGCCTGCTGTTTAACTCTTATCCAGACCGTAAGCGGAATGCAAAGTGCGAACCGCCAATTCGGCATATGGTCCGTCGATCAGGATGGAAATCTTGATCTCGGAGGTGGTGATCGCCTTGATGTTGATGCCCTTCTCGGCGAGCGCCCGGAAAGCGGAAGCGGCAACGCCCGCATGGCTGCGCATGCCGATGCCGATGACCGAGACCTTGACGAGGCCGGATTCCGACTGGGCGACGTCGTAGCCGATCTTCTCCTTGTTTTCCGAAAGCACCTTCAGTGCCTTGTTGACGTCGCCGGACGGCACGGTGAAGGTCATGTCGGTCTTGGAGCCGTCCTCCGAAATGTTCTGCACGATCATGTCGACGTTGATATGAGCCTCGGCGAGCGGCCCGAAGATCGCGGCGGAAACGCCGGGCCGGTCGGCCAGGCGGCGCAGCGAGATCTGGGCTTCATCCTTGGCATAGGCAATGCCGGTTACGACTTCCTGTTCCACGATCTCATCCTCATCACAAATCAGCGTTCCGGGCGGGTTCAGAAGGTCACCCATGCCCGGCGCATCGGGATCCTCGAAAGACGAGCGCACGAAGGTACGCACCTTGTGCACCATGGCGAGCTCGACCGAGCGCACCTGCAGCACCTTCGCGCCGAGGGAGGCCATTTCCAGCATTTCCTCGAAGGCGATCTTCTTCAGCCGCCGCGCCTTCGGCTCGATGCGTGGGTCGGTCGTGTAGACGCCATCGACGTCCGTGTAGATGTCGCAGCGGTCGGCCTTGACGGCGGCGGCGATCGCGACCGCCGACGTATCCGAACCGCCGCGGCCGAGTGTCGCCACGCGATTGTCCGGGCCAAGACCCTGGAAGCCGGCGACGACGGCTACCTGGCCCTCGCCCATGCGGCGGATGATATCGGCGCCGTCGATGTCGAGGATGCGGGCCGCTCCATGGGCGTTGTCGGTCTTGACCGGAAGCTGCCAGCCCTGCCACGACCGTGCGTTGATGCCCATCGACTGCAGCGCGATCGCGAGCAAGCCGGAGGTCACCTGTTCGCCGGAAGCGACGACGGCGTCATATTCGCGCGCATCGTAGAAAGGCGCATTCGAGCCAGCGACCTTCGGCATGTTCTCGACCCAGCCGACCAGCTCGTTGGTCTTGCCGGACATGGCGGAGACGACGACGGCAACCTCGTGGCCGGCATGGACTTCGCGTTTCACATGGCGCGCGACATTGTGGATGCGGTTCAAATCTGCGACGGAGGTTCCGCCGAATTTCATCACGATGCGTGCCATTTCGCCTCTACCGTACCAACATGTTTTCCGCGCGTACGCGGGAACAGCGCTCCCCATCGGCGCCTGACGATCAAAAAGCTTGGAGAGACTTCTCGGACATCGGCCAGTCACCGCTTCCGCGAGAGCGGAAAGTCGCGGCGTCTCTTAGCGGATCAGGGGGCAGCGTGCAATGGGAAGGAACCCATGACTTATCAACGCGGCGCCGCCTCCATAATGGAGACCGATGATGCGGTCGGGCTGACCTTCACCAGGTCGAAGCCCGCCTCGGCAAGCAATCCGCCGTATTCGCTCTGCGTCCGTTCACGCGCCCGGCCGAACATCGCCATCATCTGCATGTCGATCAGATATTCCGTTCTTGACCCGACCGACGGATCCGGCTCCATCAGAGCCTCGACGATCAGCAGGCGGCTGTCATCCGACATTGCGGCGCGACAGGACTGAAGAATTCGGCGCGCGTCCTCGTCCGGCCAGTCGTGCAGGACCCGGATCAGCATGTAGCGGTCCGCTCCCGGCGGAAGGCCATCGAAAAAACTGCCGGCCTGCGTGGTTATTCGGCCGCCCGCAAGCATCTCGGAAGGAATGGCTGCGATAACTTCGGGGCGATCGAAGACGATACCACGCACGCCGGCATGTCGCGCGATGATGCGGCGCAGAGATTCGCCATTGCCGCCACCGACATCCACGATGAGGCCCACATTGGAGAAGTCATAGGCGGCAGCGAGAGCATTGTGCCGATCGTCGGGAAAGTTGGCCATGAAGGCATCGAACAGGCGGCCTTCCGCCGGATTGTCGCTGAGATAGCCGAAGCGATCCGTTCCCCAGGCCTCTTCATGCGGCACCTTGCCGTGGAGAGCTGCTTCCAGAAACTCCCATGCACGCCACGAACCCCTCGTGGTCCAGAAGCGCGCACTATGGTGAAGGCTGTCTGGCGTGTCGGTGCGCAAAAGCAACGAGCGAGGCGTATGGCTAACCGTTCCTTCCGCGTCGACCCGAAATATCCCGAAGGCCGCAAGCGCACGCAGGGCGCGCAATAGCGGTTCGGCAAGGACGCCACACGCATCTGCAAGCCCTGCAATATTCGTCGGTCTCTCTGGATCTATCCGATCGGCGATCTCGAGATCGGCGACAAGACGAATGATCCGCGACACCTGAAAGCCGCGAATGAGAAGGTCGAGCCCCAGCTGGTCGTCGTCATCGCCACCTGACATCTCTGTCGCGCCCCTCCTGAAATGCCGGCAACGGGCGAGGATAAGGCAACTCGGCAGCAAAAGCCACGGCGGCGAAACGCCTCCGCCTGCCCGTGTCACCGATCCGACAAATGGTCTAGGAACAGAACCGCTTGCAATTTAAAACCAGCAATGGCAACCTCATGCCATAGACAAGGCGGCGGCCGCAGCGGCTGCCCAGCGGGAGGAAGACAATGCGCAAGATCATCATGTGGGACATGGTCAGCGTCGACGGTTTCTTCGAAGCGCCCGGCCACGACATCAGTTGGTTCGTCTTCGAGGACGAGTTGGCGGCCTATATCGGCGAGACCCAACGCGACGCCGGTACGCTGCTCTTCGGGCGCGTGACCTATGAGATGATGGCAGCCTACTGGCCCTCGGCCGAGGGCGAGATCGCGACTTTCATGAACGGTATCGAGAAATACGTCTTCTCGAGGACGCTCGCGAGCGCCGACTGGAACAACACGACGCTCGTTACGGGTGATGCCGCCGCGGAGGTCGAGCGGCTAAAGCGGTTCGAAGGCGGCTCGATCTTCGTCTTCGGCAGCGCCGACTTCGCCGCGACGCTGACGGCCAGGGGACTGGTCGACGAATACCGCCTCGGTATCAATCCGGTGCTGCTCGGCAAGGGGACGCCGCTCTTTCAGAATATCCCTGAGCGGACGAAGCTGGAACTTACGCATGTCCGGCCGCTCAAATCCGGCGTGGTCATCCTGCACTACCAGCCTGTCGCGGATTGAGGGCTTCGGGCGCCCGCCCCTTGACATCGCCCGTCGATCGTCCGACTCCACGAGAGAAAGGACGGCGATCGGTCGATCAACGGCCAGTTCCGCCCGGACCCGAGAACCCGAGGAGGCTCTGATGAGCGAGACGGCACGCACGACGATCGACCAGGGCGAAGTGGACCGCTTTTCTGCCATGGCAGCCGAATGGTGGGACCCGACCGGCAAGTTCCGCCCGCTGCACAAGTTCAATCCGGTGCGGCTTGCCTATATCCGCGACAAGGTTTCGGAGCATCTCGGACGCGACCCTAAGGGCCCGCAACCGCTCAAGGGCCTGCGTCTTCTCGACATCGGCTGCGGCGGCGGGCTTCTGTCCGAACCGATGGCCCGGATGGGAGCCGAGGTTGTGGGGGCCGACGCTTCGGAAAAGAACATCGGCATCGCCAAGGCGCATGCGGCGGGAAGCGGCGTTGCCGTCGACTATCGCGCGGTGACGGCCGAGGCGCTCGCCGAAGCCGACGAAAGCTTCGACGTGGTCCTCAACATGGAGGTCGTCGAGCACGTCGCCGATGTCGACTTCTTCATGACGACCTGTGCGCACATGGTCAGGCCCGGCGGGCTGATGTTCGTCGCCACCATCAACCGCACGCTGAAGGCCGCGGCACTCGCCATCTTCGCCGCCGAGAACGTGCTGCGCTGGCTGCCGCGCGGCACGCACCAATACGACAAGCTGGTTCGGCCGGAAGAACTGGAAAAGCCGCTTGAGGCGAGCGGCATGCAGATCACCGACCGCACCGGCGTCTTCTTCAATCCTCTCGCCAATCAGTGGAATCTGTCGAGGGACATGGACGTCAACTACATGATCGTCGCCAAGCGACCGGTCTGAGGCGGAGCAAGCGAAAAGCCCCGATTCAGTTCGCCTCGTCCGGTATCACCGGCAGCGGTGCGATCTCGATGCCCTCTTCGAGCAGCGCGATCGCTTCGTCGGCGCTCGCCTTGCCGATCAGGCCGCGCTGATCGGCCTCGCCATAATGGATCTTGCGCGCCTCTTCCGGGAAGCGCTCGCCGACGTCTTCGGCGTTTGCACGGATCGAATTTACGATTTCCCGGAGTTTGGCGATCGTCTCCTTCTGCGCCTTGTCCATCACCAGTGCCTGATGCGCTTCCTTCTTTCGCGCGGTCGCGACGGCGGGTGCCATCAATTGCTTGCTGACGGAGGCTGAACCGCAGGTGGGACAGCTGATGAGCTGGCCTGCGGCCTGGCGGTCGAAGTCGTCGCTCGACGCGAACCAGCCGTCGAAACCGTGACCATTGTCACAGGAAAGATTGTAATGGATCAAGCCGCAACGCCTCCTTTCCCCTCCGGGACCACTTCATCCAGCACAAAATTCCGCGCGTTCCTGAGATTGGGAATCCGCGCCCGCGCACCATGCGTCGCGGCCACGTCGATTTCGGCCAGAATAACCTCTTCGCCGGCGGAGCCGGCTTCAGCCAGCACCCTGCCCCAGGGATCGATGATCATCGAGTGGCCGAACGTCTCCCTGCCGTCCTCGTGCTTGCCTCCTTGGGCGGCAGCGATGACGAACAGGCCGTTTTCGATGGCGCGGGCGCGCAGCAGGATCTCCCAATGCGCCTCGCCCGTCTGGCGCGTGAACGCTGCGGGCACCGACATGATCTCGGCCCCGGCTACCGCCTGCTGGCGGAAGAGTTCGGGGAAGCGGACATCGTAGCAGATGGCGAAGCCGAGCTTGCCGAAGGGAAGATCGGCAATGCGGGCGGTGGCACCCGGGTGATAGGCGGCGCTCTCGCGCCAGCTTTCGCCATTCTCCAGATCCACGTCGAACATATGGATCTTGTCATAATCGCAGATCTTGGCGCCGTCGGGTCCGAACAGGAAGCCGCGATTGGCGATCTTGCCGTCGGGACGGGCGATCGGCGTCGAGCCCACGTGAAGATAGATGCCGAGTTCGCCGGCAAGACGCGCGGCCTCCTCGACGATGAGATCGTTCGCCTCGTCTTTCAACACCATGCGCAGCCCCGCCCGATCGCGCTGGATCGCGCCGGTCATCTCCGGCGTCTGGATATAGGTTGCCCCCTGCGACGCAGCCTCGCGCACCAGCGTCGCCATCATTTCCGCATTTCTTGCGGGATCGACGCCGGAGCACATCTGGATGGCAGCAGCCTTGAATGTCATCGCCTCTTTCTCCCGGGCAGAAGCTTTGGATCAGGCGATCCGAAACCCTCACAACCCAACTCTCTTCGGACGGGCGGGCCGCGGCTGCGCGTCCGCCTCTTCATTCCACCTCAGGCCGCGAGCATCTCGTCGAGCCTGCCGGTGCGATCGAGCGCATGCAGGTCGTCGCAACCGCCGACAGGGACGTCGTTGATGATGATTTGTGGGAATGTCCTGCCGCCTTTGGACTTTTCGATCATCTCCTGGCGAAGCCCCGGATCAAAGGTTGCATCGTGCTCGATGAAATCGACGCCCTTGCTTTCCAGAAGTTTCTTCGCTCGCGTGCAATAGCCGCAGAACTGACGCGTATAAATGACGACCGAAGCCATTCTCTCCAACTGCTCCTTTACCGACATCGATGCCGGACATCTTTTTGTCATATAGGACCGGGCATGGCTCTTGCAAAGGTCAAAACCGTAACGTCTCCGACCCCTGCCCGCTTCAACGCGCGCGTCGCAGCGGAAACGGTTGCGCCGGTCGTGTAGACATCGTCGATAAGCACGATACGTTTGCCCACGAGGCCCTGCCTGACGCCTTCCGGGACAGCGAAGGCGCCGCGTACATTCTCCTCGCGCGCTCGCGCAGCAAGGCCCACCTGCCGGCTCGTGCGCTTGACGCGGCGCAGCGCATCCGGCCGATAGGGCTTTGCCGAGCCTTGGGCGACGGAGCGCGCAAGCTCCGCAGCCTGGTTGAACTTTCGTGTCCATAAACGGAATTCGTGGAGGGGCACCGGCACGATCATGTCGGCCGCAGCAACGGCGCCGTCGCTGGCTCGGATCATCCATTCGGCCATCATCGGCGCAAGATCCGTGCGGTCGCGGTATTTCAAGCCGTGCACCAGATCGCGCACGATGCCGTCGTGAACAGCGACGGAGCGCAGCCTATCGAAAACAGGCGGATTCGCGATCGCCTCGGGTGAAACCACGCCCGCCCCCGGGTCGAAGGCGAAAGGCAGTCCCAGGACCTCGCAATAGGGCCGTTCGATCAGCCGCATGCCGCCCCAACAGGAGGGGCAAACAGCACGCGCGTCGCCGGTCAGACGGCCGCAGCCGCAGCAGACCGGCGGAAAGACGAGATCGATCGCGTCCGCTGCGAGCCGGCGGAGCAGTGCCGCCCAGCCCCTGGCTCGATTTCTCCATTCGTCCTGTTCCATGAGGTTGACTTTGTCCGCGTCAGGGTTTCTCTCGCATCCGGAATTGCGGAGAGAGTATCGTGGAAATCATCTTTGACCAGAGCCTCGTCGAGGCGCATCGCCGCCGTGCGCTTCGCCAGGGCGATCAGAAGGCGACGTTCCTTCTCGATATCGTCGGACAGGAACTGGCTGACCGCGTGAGCGTGGTCGAACGGCAATTCGACAAGGCTATGGAACTGCACGGCTATACCGGGATTACCGCGCGCTGTCTTGCCGAGACCGGCAAGGTCGGAACCGTCGAGCGGGTGGAGACGGATCGCGCCTTCGGCTCTGCCGACGCGCCGGTCACGATCGCGCCTCTGGAACGCATCCCCGCAGAACCGGACTCTCTCAATCTGCTGGTCTCGCCGCTGTCGCTGCACCTCACGAACGACACGCCCGGTGTCTTCATTCAAGCACGCCGTGTCTTGAAGCCCGATGGCCTGTTCCTCGCCGCCATTCCCGGCAGCGGCACGCTGCAAGAACTTCGCGAAGCGCTCCTCGCCGCGGAAGCGGAACTCACGGGCGGAGCGAGCCCCAGGGTTATCCCTTTTGCCGACGTGCGCGACATCGGCGCCCTTCTGCAGCGGGCCGGCTTCGCCTTGCCAGTGGCCGATGCCGAAACCTACACGGTCCGCTATGATTCGCTCTTCGATTTGATCAGGGACCTGCGGGCGATGGGCATGAACAACCCGCTCGCCTCGCGCAACCGCAAGCCCATGCCGAAACGCTTTTTTCTCAAGGCGGCCGAGATCTACGCGGAACGTTTCTCCGACCCGGACGGCCGCGTCCGCGCCACCTTCTCGATCATCTATGTCTCCGGCTGGGCGCCGCACGAGAGTCAGCAGAAACCGCTGAAGCCCGGTTCGGCGAAACAGCGGCTGTCCGATGCGCTGGGGGCCAGAGAGCACAAGCTCAAAGATCGCGGAGACGACGCGTGATTCGGCCGCCTCAGCGACCTTTGCGCGTCCGATAGCGTCGCTGCTGAGGCGCGCCGGCCGCTCGGGCCTACGCCCAGGCTCCCTCGAGCGTATCGGTGATGAAAGTCAGCATGTCGAGCAGCGCACCAGAGAAATTCTGAAGCCCGATGAGGAGTCCGACGGAAATCAGTGCGGCGAGGAGGCCGTATTCGACGACGGTGGCGCCATCACGGCTGCGAACCAGGCATCTTAGCATGCGCATTCGTCCTCCAGTCCGCCACGCATCTATCACCTGTGCCGCGCTCAGCATCCGCTCTTGCTGCCATCGGCATCGATGATGCAGACGGCGCCCGGCATTTCCTGGAGCACGCTGCGGCGGACCGTGTAGCGCTTGGCCGTGCCGCCGGAGGGAATCGAACCGGTCGAGATATTGTCGTAGCCGATCGGCGTGTTCGCGAGCATCCGCTTGTCGTTCTTGGACGACAGCATCGGCGTCAGGATCAGCGTCAATGCGATCACCGCTGTTCCGAACAGCAGCGACAGATTGAGCACACCTGTCCGGCGGGACTGGCTCGTCGCCAGATCCTTGTCCTGAACCGTCCTCCAGAAATCCTCGTCCACCATGCCAGCCTCATGAAACACGAAGAGCGGCGGGCAAAAGCACCCTTCCCAAGCCTCGACCCGACCACACCTGCTCGAAAAACGGCGCCGTCGAACTCGACAGGCACCGAAACTGATAGGTTCGATTTTGCCCGCGGGTGATAAACTTTCGATTAATGAATTTTGGAATTTAAGGGGAATTGAAATTCGGCCATGGCCGTTTTCTCGCTGCAACGCAGAAGACGGAACAAAAAGATAGCGGAATCCAGGCGGAAAACCGCACACTTTTCCTCTTCCCGCGCTAAAGCAGATCCATCAGGAACGGAATCAGCGGTTCATCCGCCGGCGGCATGGGATAGTCGCGCAGTGCCTTTGGCCGCACCCATTTGATCGCCTGGCCTTCGCGACCTTCAGCAAAACCCTCATAGCGACGGCATATATAGAGCGGCATCAGGAGGTGGAACTCGTCATAGCTGTGGCTCGCAAAGGTCAGCGGAGCGAGGCAGGCCACCTTGGTGCGGATGCCGAGCTCTTCATCGAGCTCGCGGATCAGTGTGTCCTCGGGCGTTTCACCGGGCTCGACCTTGCCGCCGGGGAACTCCCACAGGCCAGCCAGCGGTTTTCCCTCCGGGCGTTGCGCCAAAAGGATGCGCCCATCGGCATCGACCAGAGCGCAGGCGGCAACGAGCACGATCTTCTTCCCCTGCATTGCCATCAGACCTTCGGCGCTCGATAAAGATAACGATAGACCTCTGTGAAGCCGGCATCACGATAAAGCGCAACCGCCGGCTCGTTTGCCGCCTCCACCTGCAGCCACGCCTTCTTCGCGCCCTTGAGCCGCGCCCAGCGCAGCGAAGCATCCAAAAGCGCCCTGCCGACACCCTGCCGGCGCACCGCCTCGGCCACCGCGAACTGCATGATGCCGGCAAGATCGTTGTCATGCACGACGAGCGACACCGCCGTCGGACCGATCTTCCGGTCCTCGAACAGGAACAGGCCGCATTCGGGCTTGATGGCGTTGATGATTTCGCTCAGCGCCGGCTTGGTCTCCGCAGCCTCCCCGCCGATCAGGATACGGGCATCCACAAAACGGCCGACATCCTTGATCGGCAGATGGTCGATGCCTTCCCCGAAATCCCGTTCGGCGAGGTCGAGCGCCAACACCAGACTGTGGGCGAACGATGTCCAGCCTTGCTCGTCCATATAGGCAATCATCTGCGGCGGCGTCAGCGGCGTCTGACGGACCGTGAGCGGACGGTCGAGCTCCGCGAAGCGCCTGCCCGCCTTTTCGAGTCGGACGGCGATGTCACGATAGTCGGACGGATCGAGCGGATTGACGGAATTCAGGCGCTTGGACGGGTGCCCGGCGGTAAGCCGGATGAGCCAGCTGCCGTCATATTGTACCGAGGCCGCCGGCCAGGCCCGGAAGCCCACAGCCTCCAGCCGCCGCACGCTCGGAAGATCGACCGTTACGGGATACCCGTCCGTCGCCGTCTCAGTCGGGGGCTTTCTGTCGTTCGATGTCATGTCCATCGCCTTGAATGCTGCGCGTTGGCGGAACGAGGAGCAACGATTGCGCCGCCATGCCGCACATCGACGCAATCTCCAAACGCATCAGCTTCTGTAGTCGCCGTTGATCTCGACATATTCCTTGGTGAGATCGCATGTATAGACCGTGGCACGACCGGAACCGAGGCCGATATCGACACGGATCGGAATGGTCTCGCCCTTCATGACCGCCGTCGCGGCCGCTTCCGAATAGGAAGGATCGCGCTCGCCCTCGACGGCAACGCGCACATCACCGAACCAGATTGCCAGCCGGTCGCGCTCCGCCATCTCTCCGGACTTGCCGACGGCCATGACCACGCGACCCCAGTTGGCGTCCTCGCCGGCGATCGCCGTCTTGACGAGCGGCGAATTGGCGATCGACAGCGCGATGCGCTTGGCCGCGGCGTCGTTCTCGGCTCCCTCCACGGTCACTTCCACCATCTTGCGTGCGCCTTCGCCGTCGCGCACCACCTGAAGGGCGAGGTCGCGCAGCAGGTCGTTGAGGGCGGCGCGGAAACCGCCGAGACGCGGGTCGCCCGCGTCTTCGACCTTTGCCTGGCCGTCCTTCGCCGCAGCACCCGTCGCAAAGAGCATCAGCGTGTCGGAGGTGGAGGTGTCGCTGTCGACCGTCACCGAATTGAAGCTCGGACCGACGCCGGCCGAAAGCAACGCCTGTAGCGCATCCGGCGCAATATCCGCATCGGTGACGACAAAGGAGAGCATGGTCGCCATGTCGGGCGCGATCATGCCGGCGCCTTTGGCGATGCCGTTGATCACGACCTTGACGCCGCCGATCTCGGCGCTGCGGGTGGCGACCTTCGGATAGGTGTCCGTCGTCATGATCGCCTTAGCCGCCTCGAACCAGAAATCCTCGGTGCCCGACGCAGCGAGACGATCGAGCACGCCGGCAAACTTGGTGGCGTCCAGCGGTTCGCCGATCACGCCGGTCGATGCCAGGAAGACTTCGCCTTCGCTGCAGCCGACAGCCTTAGCCGCGGCCTCGGCGGTAAGCTCCGTCGCCTCTCTGCCCTTCTTGCCGGTGAAGGCGTTGGCGTTGCCGGAATTGACGACGACGGCGCGCGCAATGCCGCCGGGCAGATTCTTACGGCAGAAATCGACCGGGGCGGAGGGGCACTTCGACCGCGTGAAAACACCGGCGACCGCCGCCGGCTGGTCAAAGACCATCATCAGCACATCCGTGCGGTTCTTGTACTTGATCCCGGCAGCGGCGGTGGCCATGCGTACGCCGCGGAGGGCCGGCATTTCAGCAAAGGTTTTCGGAGCAAGCGGGGAAACGGAGCCGGACATGGGAGAAACCTGCTTTTGAGAAGCCTCGGATGGTGCGACAAATGCCCGAACGGCATTCAGCCGTCGGGCATTCTGATCTGTTGAGGGCAGAGCGGAATGCGGGCAAGTCAAGCTTGCCCTTCCTGCTCGGCGCGATGCCTCTTCCGAAGGAAATCGCGCAGCCGGAAAACTATTTGCTCTCCTGCGCCTTACCGGCCTCGTCATAGGCCTTCTTCAGCGCTGGGTCGGAGATCTCGACCGCGGTCGCCTTCTTCGCGGAAGCGAGAAGCTCAAGATATTTGTCGCGCATGACAAGCTGACGAACCTGCGGCTCGACCTGCTCGAGCGTCGGCGGAGCCTGCGGACGCTTGTCCTCGACGAGGATCACATGGAAGCCGAACTGCGTCTTGACCGGCGTCTTTGTATAGGCCCCCTTTTCCAGCGCGAAAGCGGCCGTCTCGAATTCCGGCACCATGCGGCCCTTGGTGAAATAGCCGAGGTCGCCGCCTTCTTCCTTGTTGGGATCGGTGGACTTGGCCTTGGCGAGCTCGACGAAGCTCTTGCCCGCATCGAGCTCCTTGATGACCTCCTTGGCCTCGTCCTCGGTCTTGACGAGGATATGACGCGCCTTCACCTCTTCCTGCGGCGGGATGGCGGCAATTTCCTTGTCGTACCGTGCCTTCACCTCTTCCTGCGTTACCGCGTCGACGACATGCTTCTTGAAGAAGACGTTGTGAAGCTCGCGCTCGGTCAGGAAGGCGACGCGCTGCTTGAACGTCTCGTCGTTCTGGAGCCCTTCCTTTTCCGCGTCCTTTACCAGGAGCTTGACATCGATGACCGCGGAAAGTGCTGCTGCGCGCTTCTGTTCATCGGGCATCCGCTGAAGCTGCGGATCGAGGCTCATGATGGCGAGATCAAGCTCCGACTGGTGGATCTCCTGATCGCCCACCTTCGCAATCACGGGATCGGTCCCTTCGGCGCGCGCAGCACCGCTTGCGGCGATAATCGCGACCAGCGCCGCGGCTGCCAGAGTCTTGTATTTAGGCATGATATTAACCTTTCACCATTGACCGCCAGCGCGATTGTCCTCGGCCTTCGAGCGGCTGCACAACACCAGAATGTGGCGGTTCTGCAGCCATCCAGCCGTGCAAGTGCGTTGACATAATCCGACCCCCCTCTTATCTGTCACGCAACCTCGCGTCCAGAACAGTTTCCGGGGTTTCACGGCATTGCGCGGTTTTGTGACCGGGAAGCTGGAACCCCAGGGCGACACATAAGGAAAGGACCATTCGTATGGTCAGTCTCGGCGGCTTTGCCCGCAAGTTGTTTGGTTCGGCCAACGATCGCCGCGTCCGCGGCTACAAGGGCCGGGTGGATGCCATCAACGCTCTCGAATCCGAAATGAAAGCGCTGAGCGATGAAGCGCTGGCGGCAAAAACGGTGGAATTCCGTCAGCAGCTCGCCGAAGGCAAGACGTTGGACGACATCCTCGTGCCGGCCTTTGCCGTCGTGCGGGAGGCCGCGCACCGCGTTCTCGGGCTGCGCCCCTTCGACGTCCAGCTCATCGGCGGCATGATCCTGCACGAGCGCGCCATCTCCGAAATGAAGACTGGCGAAGGCAAGACGCTCGTCGCGACGCTACCCGTCTATCTCAACGCGCTCGCCGGCAAGGGCGTGCATGTCGTCACCGTCAACGACTATCTCGCCCAGCGCGACGCGAGCATGATGGGTCGCATCTACGGCTTTCTCGGTCTGACGACGGGCGTCATCATCCACGGGCTGTCCGACGAACAGCGCCGCGACGCCTATGCCTGCGACGTGACCTACGCGACCAACAACGAACTCGGCTTCGATTATCTGCGCGACAACATGAAGTACGAACGCGCACAGATGGTGCAGCGCGGTCACTTCTTCGCGATCGTCGACGAAGTGGATTCGATTCTGGTCGACGAAGCGCGCACGCCGCTGATCATCTCCGGCCCGCTCGACGACCGCTCCGATCTTTACAACACCATCAACGACTTCATTCCGCTCCTGTCGCCGGAAGATTACGAGATCGACGAAAAGCAGCGCTCGGCCAATTTCTCGGAGGAAGGCACCGAGAAGATCGAGAACTTGCTGCGCGAGGCCGGCCTCCTGAAGGGCGAGTCGCTTTACGACATCGAGAACGTGGCGATCGTCCACCACGTCAACAACGCCCTGAAGGCCCACAAGCTCTTCCAGCGCGACAAGGACTACATCGTGCGCAACGGCGAAATCGTCATCATCGACGAGTTCACCGGCCGCATGATGCCGGGTCGCCGCTATTCCGAAGGCCAGCACCAGGCGCTCGAAGCCAAGGAAAAGGTGCAGATCCAGCCTGAAAACCAGACACTCGCGTCGATCACCTTCCAGAACTATTTCCGCATGTACGAGAAGCTTGCGGGCATGACCGGCACCGCGGCGACGGAAGCCGAGGAATTCGGCAATATCTACGGTCTCGAAGTGGTGGAAGTTCCGACGAACCTGCCTATCAAGCGCCTCGACGAGGACGACGAGGTCTATCGGACGGCCGGGGAAAAGTACAAGGCGATCATCGAAGAGATCAAGGCGGCGCACGAGCGCGGCCAGCCGATGCTCGTCGGCACGACTTCGATCGAAAAGTCCGAGCTGCTCGCCGAGATGCTGAAGAAGAGCGGTTTCTCGAAATTCCAGGTGCTGAACGCCCGCTATCACGAGCAGGAAGCCTATATCGTCGCCCAGGCCGGCGTTCCGGGCGCGGTTACGATCGCCACCAACATGGCCGGCCGCGGCACCGACATCCAGCTCGGCGGCAACCCGGACATGCGCATCCAGCAGGAACTGGCCGATGTCGAGCCGGGACCGGAGCGCGAAGCGCGCGAAAAGGCGATCCGCGAAGAAGTCCAGAAGCTCAAGGACAAGGCGCTCGCCGCCGGCGGCCTCTATGTCCTCGCCACCGAACGGCACGAGAGCCGCCGCATCGACAACCAGCTGCGCGGCCGTTCGGGCCGCCAGGGTGACCCCGGCCGCTCGAAATTCTTCCTGTCGATACAGGACGACCTGATGCGCATCTTCGGCTCCGACCGCATGGACGGCATGCTGCAGAAGCTAGGCCTGAAGGAAGGCGAAGCGATCGTCCACCCCTGGATCAACAAGGCGCTCGAACGCGCCCAGAAGAAGGTCGAGGCGCGCAACTTCGATATCCGCAAGAACCTCTTGAAATATGACGACGTGCTCAATGATCAGCGCAAGGTCATCTTCGAGCAACGCATCGAGCTTATGGACGCGGAGAACGTCACCGAGACGGTCACCGACATGCGCAATGAAGTGATCCAGGATATCGTCTCGAAGCGTATCCCCGAGCGCGCCTATGCCGAGCAATGGGATGTCGAGGGGCTCAAGGCGGACGTCCAGCAATACCTCAATCTCGACTTGCCGATCGCCGAATGGGCGGCGGAAGACGGCATCGCCGAGGACGATATCCGCGAGCGCATTACCGCCGCGGCGGACAAGGCGGCCGCCGAACGCGCCGATCGTTTCGGGCCCGACATCATGCAATATGTCGAGCGCTCGGTCGTTCTCCAGACGCTCGACCACCTCTGGCGCGAGCACATCGTCAATCTCGACCATCTGCGTTCGGTCATCGGCTTCCGCGGTTATGCCCAGCGTGATCCGCTGCAGGAATACAAGTCCGAGGCCTTCGAACTTTTCCAGGCCCTACTCTCGAACCTCCGGCAGGCTGTCACGGCGCAGATGATGCGCGTCGAACTGGTGCGCGAGGCGCCCGAACCGCCGCAGCAACTGCCGCCGATGGAAGCACATCACATCGATCCGCTGACCGGCGAGGACGACTTTGCGCCGGCGGCACCCATGCTGGCTGCCGCTCAGGCGGATCGCAATCCGGCCGATCCTTCGACCTGGGGCAAGATCGCCCGCAACGAGCCCTGCCCCTGCGGCTCCGGGAAGAAATACAAGCATTGCCACGGCATGTACGAGGCATGATTTCGGGAGCTGATCGCTGAGATCGGGATGCGGGCAAGAACCGCTCCGCATTTCCCTCATTTTGGATGCCGCCCCCGGGCGGCATTTTCATGTCTGCTGGATCAGCGTTCGGTTTGCGCGGCGCGAACTCGGCTGCGGCCGCGACGTCTTCGACATACGACCGGACTGAACCGTTTGTTAACGCTGATCTGGCAGAAGTGAAGCCCTGTATTGCGTAATCTCAGGGTGTCCTCGTGTTCATGGCGGCATGTCAATCAGCCGGACGAATGTTGCCGTCGGCGCTGAGGCACCGCCTGTACTCCTTGCTGCGGCGGCTCGTGCCCGTTCTGTCCGGCGCCGATCCCCGCAGCCGGGCGCAGCGAATGGCCCTCACCGCCTTTGCCATCCGCATTCTCAGCGCAGCCATCGCCTTCGTTTCACAGATCGTCCTCGCACGCCTGATGGGTGAATTCGAATACGGCATCTTCATCTTCGTCTGGGTGCTGGCGGTGCTCTTCGGCAATCTGTCGTGCCTTGGTTTCCATGCCGCGATCATCCGCTTCCTGCCGGAATACAACACGGCCGCCGCCCTTGCCGAAATCCGCGGTCTCACGATGACGGCACGCATCTTCGCGATGCTCTCGGCGACGGCACTCGCTATGGTCGGCGGGGCCGGCCTCTGGCTCTTCGGCTCCATGATCGAAGGCTATTACATCATTCCGCTCTATCTTGGCCTCATCACCCTGCCGATGATCGCCCTCGGCGACGTGATGGAAGGCACCGCGCGCGCCCATAGCTGGGCGATCGCCGCCATGGGCCCGACCTACATCGCGCGCCCACTGCTCATTCTCGCTTTCATGCTGCTCGCAAGTTCGGCCGGGATGCCCCACGACGCGACGACGGCCGTGGCCGCCGCATTGGCGGCCACCTATGTGACAACGCTTGGACAGTTCCTTGCCATGATATGGCGGCTCGGCAAGCATTACGTTCGCGGGCCTAAGAAGGTCGAGCTCTGGCGCTGGCTGCGTGTTTCGGTGCCCATCTTTCTCGTCGACGGCTTCGGTTTCCTGCTCACCAATTCCGATGTCGTGATCGTCGGGCTCTATCTCAAACCGGGCGATGTGGCGATCTACTTCGCGGCAGCGAAGACCATGGCGCTCGTTCATTTCGTCATGTTCGCGGTGAAGGCGGCGGCAGGCCCGCGTTTTTCCGCGGCGATGGCTCTGCGTGACCGCAAGCAATTGGCGGAGATCGCCGTCGAGAGCGCGCGCTGGTCCTTCTGGCCGTCGCTCGCGATCGGCGGCACCGTGCTCGCGGCCGGCGACTTCCTGCTTTCGCTCTTCGGCCCGGCCTTCACCGCAGGCACCCCTTTGATGGCGATCCTGCTTGCCGGCATTCTTGCCAAGGCCTTCGTCGGCCCCGCCGAAACGCTGCTCACCATGGCCGGGCGTCAGAAGCTCTGCGTGATCCTCTATGCAGGCGCACTCGCCGCGAATATCGCACTGAATGTAACGCTTATCCCGCTTTTCGGTCTGACCGGCGCGGCCGCTGCGACGGCCGGTGCCATGTTTGCGGAGGCGGCGATCCTGCACGTCGCCGTCAGACACACCTTCGGCTTCGCGCTGCTGGCGCTTGCGGGCGCGATGAGCGGCAACGACAAGAACGAGGCGATTTGAGCCATGAGCGGCAATGTCCATCTTCCCGGAGACGTAAACAGCAGTGCGACCCGGCTGCTCGGCGGTCTGGCGCATCCCGGCTTCGACACTTCGCAGGCCGAAAGGACCTTGACGGTAGGGCGTCCCGGACGGCACCTGGCGGTCTATCCGGCGAGAGCCGGCTACGAGCTGCAGCGGGAACTCGACTTCCTCTCCAACCGCGCGATCGAGCCGAACGTCTTCTTCACCGGTCGTTTCCTCGCCCCGGCAATGCCGCGGCTCGAGGACCGGGTCATCCGGCTCGCCGTGATCCGCGACAACATCGAAGAGCGCAGCCGCATCCGATTCCTTATGCCGTTTTCCATCGAGAAGCCGGGCTTCTCGATCGGTGCGACCATCATTCGCGCCTGGTCCAACCCGTTCGGCCCTTTGGGCACGCCGCTTCTGGATGCGGAGGACGCGGCCGAAACGATCAGCAACCTTTACGAGGCGCTGGCCGCCCCCTCCTCCGGCCTGCCGCCCATCCTCGTGCTTCCGGACCTGAGGCTCAAAGGCAAATTCGCACAGCTCGCCCGCGCCGTCGCTATCAGCGAGAACCTGCCGTTGACGGTGACCGACACCTTCAGCCGGCCGATGCTCGAAAGCCTGCTCGACGGCCCAACCTACCTGCGCAAGGCGATCAGCCCCGCGCATCTTAAGGAACTGAGGCGGCAATGGAATAATCTCGGCAAGGAGGGAACCCTCGCCTACAATGTCGCGCGCCGGCCGGACGAGATCCGGTTGCGATTGGAGGAGTTCCTGGCGCTTGAGGCATCCGGCTGGAAGGGCCGCGAACGCAGCGCCATGATCATGGACCGCTTTCGCGCCGCCTTCGCAAGGGAAGCGGTGACCAATCTCGCCGAGGCGGACAGCGTGCGCATCCACACGCTCGACCTCAACGGCAGGGCGATCGCGGCGATCGTCGTGCTGCTGATGGCCGGCGAGGCCTATGCGTGGAAGACGGCCTATGACGAGCGCTACGCGAAGTTCTCGCCGGGCAAACTCCTGGTGGCGGAACTCACCGAATGGCACCTCGACGACGCCAATATCGTCCGCTCCGATTCCTGCGCGGTGCCCGATCATCCAGTAATGAGCCGCCTGTGGCAGGAGCGCGAGGAAATGGGCACACTCGTTATCGGCCTCGAGCAGAACCGCGACCGGGACGTGCGCCAGGTTGCGGCTCAGCTCCACCTCTATCGCAACACCCGCAACATGGCCCGTCTGCTGCGTGAAAAGATACGTGCGCTCGCTGGCCGGTGACCGGCCGGGCAATCATTCCCAGCCGGATTGCGCCCGCGCCTCGGCGGCCGCCCTCTCGCGCAAGAACCGGCGGATGACCTTTCCCGAAGTGGTGAGCGGCAGGCTATCGACGAACTCGATCTCTCGCGGATATTCATGCATGGAAAGCCTCGTCTTCACCCAGTGGCGGATATCGGCCGCGGTCTCTTCACTGGCGGCGACGCCCTGCTTCAGCACCACATAGGCTTTGACGATCTCGGTGCGGACCGCGTCCGGCTTGCCGACAGCCGCCGCAAGCTGCACGTCCGGGTGCCCCGCCAGGCAATCCTCGATCTCGCCGGGCCCGATCCGATATCCGGACGAGGTGATGACGTCGTCGTCACGGCCGAAGAAGGTGAAATAGCCCTCTTCGTCCATGACGCCCTGGTCTCCGGTCGTCATCCAATCGCCGATGAACTTCGCCTCGGTCGCCTTCTCATTGCGCCAGTAGCCGAGGAACATCACCGGATCGGGGCGCTTGACCGCAACCTGCCCCACCGTGCCGGGCGGCAGCGCGCGTCCATCGCCGTCGATGATCGCGACCTGATGCCCGGGCGCGGCCTTGCCCATCGAGCCGGGTTTCAATACGCCGAGGTCTGCCGACGAGGAGATGACGATGTTGCATTCCGTCTGGCCATAGAACTCGCTCACCTCGATGCCGAGCGCGGCTCTCGCCCATTCGAAGGTCTCGCGCCCGAGCGCCTCTCCCGCCGACCCGATCGTCCGCAAGTTGAGCCTGTACCGGTCGCGCGGGCGCTCGACGGATTTCAGGAGCCTGAGCGCAGTCGGCGGAATAAAGGCGTTGCGCACGTCCATCTCTTCCATGATCCGGAAAGCCATATGGGCGTCGAATTTCTGCGCCGGCGAGGAAACCACAGGCACGCCGAAGAAGAGCGACGGCAAGAGCGCGTTCAGGAGGCCGCCGGCCCAAGCCCAGTCGGCCGGGGTCCACATCCGGTCGCCCGGCTTCGGCAGGAAATGATGATGGAACTGAAATCCCGGCAGATGGCCGAGCAGAACGCGATGCCCATGAAAGGCCCCCTTCGGCGGTCCCGTCGTGCCGGAGGTATAGATCATCAGTGCCGGATCATCGGGCGTCGTGTCTGCAGCATCGAAACGGCCCTCCCGTGACGCAAGTTCGCGGAAACGCACAGTGCCGGGCTCTTCATCCTCTTCCGCAAGGACGACCAGCCGAAGTGCTGGCAGTTCGCCCCGGATCGCCGCAATCCGCTCGTAGCCGAACCGATTGGTGACGATCGCGCTCACCTCCGCATCCCGCAGCCGGTAGGCGAGCGCCTCGACCCCGAAGAGCAGCGCAAGCGGCAGGGCGACGGCGCCGAGCTTGTAGATCGCCGCATGGGCGATTGCCGCCTCGAAGCCCTGCGGCAGGAGAATGGCTACGCGATCGCCGGGCCGGATCCCCTGCGCCCCGAGCCCTCCTGCGAATGCGGAAGAGCGCGTCGCGAAGGCACCGTAGGTGAGCGACAGATGCGCTCCTTCCGGGCTGAAATGCTGCAGACAGATCCGCTCTGGATCGCGCGCCGCCCAGGCGTCGCTGACGGCGACGCCGATATTGAACTTCTCCGGTATCCGCCAGCGGAATTCGCGATAGAGTTCGTCGTAGTTGTCGATCTTCGGCAGCATGACTCGTCACAACAGAAATGTTGCAACGCAGCTAACATCGCTGCCCCTTGAAATTCAATGGGTGGCGAGCCCGGTCGCAGCCATGAGGAACTTGTCGGGCACCAGACCAGCAAATTTCCTTATTCCGGCACCGGCTTTGAAGAACTCTGGAACAAAGCTTGAGCTGCTCGGTTCGCCGCTTGAAGGGACGATGCATTATTGGAGAACATCTAATGACAAGTATCGTCATAAAAAGCGCTATTGCTCTAGGCCTCGGAATGGCTTGCGGGCCGGTGCTTGCACAGACGGAGCAACCGGCCCAGGGACAATCCACCGAATGTCCCGCCGGTCAGGAATGTCCGCAGCCGCAAGAGGGCACGCAACAAGGCCAACCCGACGCCCAGGGCGGAACGCAGCAACAGGAACAGCCGACGGAGGGCCAGCAGCAAGACCAGACAACAGGAGGCCAGCAACAAGACCAAACCACTGGCGACCAGCAGCAAGGCCAGCCGGAAGGACAAACCGGTACGGAAACACAGCAGCAGCCCGATGCCGGCCAGCAGCAGGACCAGCAGCCCGACGCTCAGCAGCAAGGTACTCAGCAGCAGGACACTGAGCAGCAGCAGGATCAGCCTGCTCAGACCGACTCGCAGCAGTCACAGGAAGAGACCTCGGGATCCTCCACCAGTGTGGAAGTGACGACAGAGCAGAAGACGGAGATCACCCAGATCATCCGCGAAGAGAAGGTGGAGCCGGTAGAGGTTGACGTCGACGTCTCGGTCGGCGTGGTGATACCTGAGCCAGTCAGGGTCAAGGTGAAGCCGCTGCCGCCGCGCATAGTGAAGATCGTGCCGAGATACGAAGGCTACTTATTCTTCGTGCTGGCGGATGGCCGGATCGTCATCGTTGAACCGTCGACATACAAGATCGTCCTGATCCTGGCGTAGAGCTACGAGCGACAGGGTCCGCCCGAATAATGGCGGACCCTCTTTTGATGAGAGCCTGCCGCCGCTCAGCCGATTAGTAAGCGGCAATGTCGGTCGACGAACTCAGGCATTGCGAGGGGATAAAGCAGCCGAGAAAATCGAATCTACGGCTGTTGTAGTTGGTGCCCCATGCCGGAGTCGAACCAGCACTCCTTTTGGGAACTCGATTTTGAGTCGAGCGCGTCTACCAATTCCGCCAATGGGGCTTAAGGCTAGGTGATATCAGCGGTTTGGGGTTTACACGATCGTTTTCGCGGCGGTCAACCGCGAAGTTGCGATTTTCGCAACGGCAATCACAAAAGCGTGCTGACAAGGAAAAGCAGGGGGCGATTTACAGCGAGGTCGATCCTACATAATAAGGCGGCACCGTTTGAACACGTGGTGCCGGCGCCGTTTGCGCAGCCTGCTATGAGGGATTCATGATCGACGCTTCCGTTGCACAACGCCAGCAGTTGCTTCTCGCCGGCCTCGTCACGCTCGGCATGGCGATGACCGTCGGCGGCGCGCTTGGTTTCGAGCACATCGGCGGCTATATCCCCTGCGCGCTCTGCCTGCTGCAGCGCGATCCCTATTACTACGGCATTCCGCTCGGCGTTCTGGCCGTTCTTTCAAGCGTCCTAAAGGCGCCGGCCTGGATCACGCGCACATTGCTTCTTCTCGTCGGAATCCTGATGCTCGTCGGCGCCGGCATCGGCGTCTATCACGCCGGCGTCGAGTGGCACTTTTGGGAGGGCCCTTCGACCTGCGCCACGGCGGCACAGGGCGTTTCGTCCGATGTCGGCGATCTCCTCGGCGACCTCGACGCCAAGCACGCTCCTTCTTGCACCGATGCGGCGCTGCGCATCTTCGGTCTGTCCTTTGCCGGCTGGAACGTGATCGCGAGCCTCATCCTCGCGGCAATCGCCCTGCGCGGAGCCACGAAGGCGTAATCGATGAAAGCGACGGCGTCGCCGCAAGTTCAAACGGGTGCGTAGCGTTACGGCTGCAGCTCGACGTCCCAGTAGAGATAGTCCATCCAGCTTTCATGCAGGTGGTTCGGCGGGAAAAGCCGGCCGTTGTTGTGGAGATCCTGTACCGTCGGCTGGTAAGGCTTCTGGTGCGGGAACATGCCCGCCTGCTTCGGCAGCTTGCTGCCCTTGCGCAGGTTGCATGGCGAGCAGGCGGCGACGACATTTTGCCAGGTGGTCTGACCGCCATGGGCACGCGGGATGACGTGATCGAAGGTCAGATCATCCGGCGATCCGCAATACTGGCACTCGAATTTGTCGCGCAGGAACACGTTGAACCGGGTGAAGGCCGGGTGGCGCGACGGTTGAACGTAGCTCTTCAGGCAAACGACGCTCGGCAGCCGCATGGAGAAGCTTGGCGACGAGACGGAATGTTCGTATTCGGCAAGGATTGTCACCCGGTCGAGAAAGACCGCCTTGATCGCGTCCTGCCAGGACCAGAGCGACAAGGGATAATAACTCAGCGGCCGATAGTCGGCGTTCAATACAAGCGCCGGCAGGGCCTGAGGTGAGACTGCAATCGTCAAGCGTACTCTCCTGAGCGATTCGGCATCTGCATCTTCTATATTAGGCGCGTTGCGACAGGATTGTGAAGCCACAAAGAAAAACGGAACAAAGGTTTCGCTTTTTTCTTCAAGGCGTCACAGGCAGCGCGTCGCGTCGCATTTCCTGTGCGTAATAGGCCCAGAAGAGCCGCGCAGCAACGCTGCGCCAGGGCGACCACGAGGCCGCGAGCGAATCGATTTCGCTTGCCGTCGGGCGGATCTCGAGAGCGAGCGCATGGCCGACTGCGTTCTGCAGGGCGACGTCGCCTGCCGGAAACACGTCCGGATTACCGGCGCAGAAGAGCAGATAGACCTCCGCGGTCCAGCGGCCGATGCCTTTGATCGCCGTCAGTTCGTGGATCGCCGCCGTCGCCTCGACATTGCAGATGGCATCGAGATCGATCTCGCCCGCGGCCGCCGCCGCGGCAACCCGCCTAAGCGTATCCGCCTTGGCACGCGAAAGACCGAAGCGTCGGCAATCGTCGTCGCCGAGCGAAAGCACCGTGTCGACGGTGATCTCACCGAGCGACGTCTCCATCCGTTCCCAGATTGCCGCCGCACTCGCTTTTGAGACCATCTGCGAGACGATGATGTTGGCAAGGCCGCGATAACCCGGGTCGGTGCGTCTCAGGGGCACTGGGCCCGCCTTGTCGATGACGTGCTCGAGGCGCGCGTCGAGCATGATCAGACCGGCAAGGCCAGCCTCGATATCCTCGTGTGTCCGGATGATCCGCATGCGCCCTCCACTGGATTCGTTAAATCGCAGCCGACAAAAACATGCAGCAACCCAAAGTGCTACAGCATCCTTTGTGCATCTGCAAAGACGCATGGCGCCGTAGAAAGCGGATGACCTTATATCGCTTCCATGCCAAAGGAAAACGATGCCGTCACCGTCAGCACAACCCGTTTTCCGCTTCGCGCCGAGTCCCAACGGTCTGTTGCATCTCGGCCATGCCCTCTCCGCGATCATCAATTACGAAATGGCGACGGCGGAAGGCGGCCGCTTTCTGCTGCGGATCGAGGACATCGACCAGACGCGCTGCCGACCGGAATTCGAGAGAGCGATCTTCGAGGATCTCGCCTGGCTCGGCCTCCGCTGGGAAGAGCCCGTGCGGCGCCAATCTGAGCATCTTGACGTCTATGCGGCGGCGCTCGAGCGCCTCAAGGCGATGGGTCTCGTCTATCCTTCCGTAATGACCCGCGGCGAGATCAAGGCGGCGGTGGTCGCAGCGGAGGCGGAAGGCGAGCCCTGGCCCCGCGATCCGGATGGAACGCCGCTCTATCCCGGTCGCGAGCGTGATCTGTCGCCCGACCAGCAAGTGGCAATCATTGCAAGCGGACGACCGTATGCCTGGCGTCTCGACATGGAAAAGGCGGTAAAGCATGCCGACGCTTCGCTCGCATGGCGGGAAATGGGGCCGAGTCCAGCGAGCGAAACTAGCCTCGTCGCCGCCGATCCGGCCGCCTGGGGCGATGTCATCCTGTCGCGCTCGGACGCACCCTCGAGTTACCATCTATCTGTTGTGGTCGACGATGCCGAGCAAGGTGTTACCCATGTCGTACGGGGCCGTGACCTCTACCATGCGACATCCGTTCACCGGTTGCTGCAGAGGCTTCTCTCCCTGCCGGAGCCGATCTATCACCACCACCGTCTGATTCTCGGTCCGGACGGCCGGAAGTTGTCTAAGAGCAGCGAGGACACAGGGATCGCCGCCTTCCGCGCCGCGGGATACACGCCGGCGGATGTCCGGGCCATGATCCTTTGACGGCACGACGTGTGCAGCACTGCACCCCAAATGCCGCTCAATCGTCCCGCGTCGGCTGGAAGCTGCGCATGACCATGCGCTTCACCCTGTATTTCAGGATCGCCGCATTGATCTCGGCACCTATGATGAAAATTGCGCCGAGCATATAGAGGAAAACCAGCACGATCATGATCGAAGCGAGCCCGGCATAGGTTGCGACATAGTTGGAGAAGTTCGCAATATAGGTGGCGAAGGCGTAAGCGCCAACGGACCACAGCACGAGCGTAATCATGATGCCGGGCAGGACGTCCATCACTTTGCGGTGGCCGGCCGGCAACCACAGATGCGAGACGAGCAATCCTGCCGTGAGCATTACCAGGGTGAGTGTCAGTCCCCAGCTTTCGACCGCTGCCAGCAGCGCATCGAGCCAGGGAAGCCACTCGTCCGCATTGCGCACGGCAAGCGGTACAGCGACCAGGAGAATGCTGAGGGCGGCGAGAATGAGCACTGCAGCCAGCACGAAACCGAGGCTAGCTAGCCGGGTCACATACCAGGAGCGGCTTTCGGCGACCCTGTAGGCTCGATTGAGCGCGATCCTCAGCGCTTCGACACCGTTCGAAGCGAAATAGGCAGCCGCGAGAACGGAAATCGTCAGCAAACTTCCGCGCGGAATGGTCAATACGCGGACGACCTCGTCCGCCACCGGCTTTGCGATCGATTCCGGCCAGGTATCGAAGATCAGGTGGACCGCCGTCTCGGCGAAGCGGTCAGCACCGAGAAAGCTGGCAAGCGCGGTGCCGAAGATCAGGAATGGAAAGACGGCCATCAGAGACGATAGCGCCACATGGCTCGCCATCGCCCAGCCATCGTCCTCGCTGAAATGCCAGAGCGCATCGAACACGACCTTCCAGATGATGCGAACGAATGCCGGCATTCCGTCTCCGATTCCTCCACCTGTCCCGCTTTTCGCCAGGACCAGCCGGCGTGGCGCCTGCGGCGGCTCGTGACCTCGATTCCGGTCCCGGCCGTCGCACATGCAATTCCATTGTAACCCAACGATGAATATGGGAAACGGTGCTTGAATTTCCACAGGAATCGCGCGGATGTCCGATCGTCCAACCATCATCGTCACCGGCTGCTCGTCCGGCATCGGAGCCTATTGCGCCCGGGCGCTGAAGAACGACGGCTGGCGCGTGTTCGCAACGGTGCGCCGGCCCGAAGATCAGGCGGTCTTGGCGGCCGAGGGCATCGAGACCTTCATCATGGATTACACCCGGCCCGAGACGATCGCCGCGCTCGTCGAGGCCGTGATGGCGTTGACCGGCGGGCGGATCGATGCGCTTTTCAACAACGGCGCCTATGGTCAGGCGGGTGCGGTCGAGGATCTGCCGACCGAAGCCTTGCGGCTGCAGCTCGAAACCAACGTCATCGGCTGGCACGACTTGACGCGGCGCGTCATACCGGCGATGCGCGCCCGGGGACACGGCCGCATCGTCCAGTGCTCGTCCATTCTCGGCATCGTGCCCTATCGCTGGCGCGGCGCCTACAACGCCTCGAAATTCGCGCTCGAGGCGCTCTCGCTCACGTTGCGGATGGAACTCGCCGGCAGCGGCATCGAGGTGAGCCTGATCGAGCCGGGCCCCATCGCATCGAAATTCACGACTAATGCCGTCGCCTATATCGAGCGGTTCATCGATCTCAAGAACTCCGTCCATCGGGTGGAATACGAGCGCCAGATGAAACGCCTGCGCGGCGAGAACAGGCCGGCCCCCGGCAAGCTCGGCCCGGATGCTGTTTACGCCGTTTTGAAACACGCTTTGACGGCACGTAGGCCAAGGCCGCATTATATAGTGACAACGGCGGCCAAGCAGGGCGCGCTTCTGAAGAAGCTCCTGCCGGCGGCATTGTTCTATCGCATCATCGGTCGGCTCGGCTGACCGAACCACAAGGGAATTACGCCATGCCCAGTTTCTTAACCGGCCTGACCCTGATTGCCATGGGCCTGGTCGCGATCGTGCTTGTCCGCGGCCTGTTGAACATGGCGCGGCGCGGCAGCGGCAATACTTCCAACAAGCTGATGCAGGCGCGCATATTGTTCCAGGCGATCGCTCTCGTGCTGATCATGCTGACGCTGTGGGTTACCGGTGGCGGCCGGCCGACCTGAGGATAGCGACAGCACGATGGTCAGATTGAACAAGATTTATACCCGGACCGGCGACAACGGCACGACCGGCCTCGTCTCCGGTCCGCGCCGCCTGAAGAACGATCTCAGGGTCGAAGCCTACGGCGCCGTAGACGAGGCGAACGCTTTTGTGGGCCTCGCACGCCAGCACACGTCTGATATTCCCGAGCTCGACGCGATGCTCATGCGCGTTCAGAACGATCTCTTCGATCTCGGTGCCGACCTTGCGACGCCGGACATGGGCGAGAAGCCGGAATACGAGCCGCTACGGATTGTTTCCGCCCAGGTCGAGCGCCTGGAGGGCGAGATCGACCGGCTGAATGCCGACCTCGAACCTTTGCGCTCCTTCGTCCTGCCGGCCGGCAGCGCCGCTTCCGCGGCCCTCCACGTCGCCCGCACCGTCGCCCGGCGCGCCGAACGGCAGATGGTCGCGCTTAACGACACCGAGAGCGAAATCGTCAGCCGCGAGGCGCTCGCCTACATCAACCGGCTTTCCGACTTCCTCTTCGTCGCGGCCCGCTGGGCAAACGAAAAGGGCCATGCCGACGTCCTCTGGGTTCCCGGCAAGAACAGATAAGTTTCAGGCGTCGACCTTGGGGATCGCATGTTCATACCGCTGCACGACAGAAACGATCTGAAGCACATAGACATGCAATATGTGACGATCACGCTGATCGTCATCAACATCGCCGTGTGGCTCGTCACCGGACCTGTCGCGACGGAGGAATTCGCCAACGCCACCGTGCTCGGGCTCGGTTACATTCCAGCGCTTGTCTTCGATTACGCCGAACTCGATCCCTCTCTGGTAGTCGTTCCCGACGAGTTCACCTTCGTCACCTATTCCTTTCTGCATGGCGACTTCACGCACCTGGCGATGAACATGCTGTTCCTCTGGGTCTTCGGCGACAATGTCGAGGATGCGCTCGGGCACTTCCGCTTTCTGGTCTTCTACCTCCTCTGCGCGGCGGCCGGCGCGCTGGCGCATGGGCTGCTCGATCCTGCCTCGGAAGCGCCCCTGATCGGCGCCTCCGGCGCGATCTCCGGCGTCGTCGCCGCCTATTTCCTGCTGCATCCTAAGGTCAGGGTCTGGGTGCTCGTACTCTTCCGCATCCCCCTGCCGCTGCCCGCCGCCATCCCGCTCGCCTTCTGGATCGGCCAGCAATTCTTCATGTTCGTAGTCGATTCCGGGGGCAGTGTTTCCTGGAGCGCACATGTCGGCGGCATCGTTGCCGGGCTTCTGCTTGTCGTCGTTTTGCGACGCCGCGAAGTGCCGCTTTTCGATCGCACGATTGTCACTCCACGTGCCGTGGAACATCGGACGAGGACGCCGGAGGAGACGGCTCCGCCCGCTCCCGGCGCCGCGAAACCCTCCCCGCACTGGGGTCGCCCGAGCTGAACCGTTGGTCGCGGCCGTCCCGCTTCCTACGCGATAACGTTTGAATTTCAAGGGATTGCCCGTGCGACGATGGCCCCACCGACCCTCCGGAACGCTCCCATCTTGCCAGAGCTTTTTATTACCTGTACGTAAACGTAAATATCATAGCGCGCGGTCATCTCGATTTGGCCTCAGGTCATCTCGATTTAACCTCAAGAACGGCTTGTGTATGGAGCAAAAACGCGTATCGATGTCGCCAACCGACAATCAGGCCGCCCTGTTAAGGCGCATTTTCCTGCGAACGCTCTTGGAGGGAATGAATCCATGAAAATACTTGTGACGGTGAAGCGGGTCGTCGACTTCAACGTGAAGATCCGCGTGAAGGCGGACGGCACGGGCGTCGAGCTTGCCAACGTGAAGATGTCGATGAACCCGTTCGACGAGATCTCGGTCGAAGAGGCGCTCAGGCTCAAGGAAGCCGGTAAGGCGAGCGAAGTCGTCGTCGTCTCGATCGGACCGGCTAAGGCGGAAGAGACGCTCCGCACTGCGCTCGCCATGGGTGCCGACCGGGCGATCCTCGTCGAGACCGAGGACCAGGTCGAGCCGCTCGCCGTCGCCAAGATCGTCAAGGGTGTGGCCGAGGCCGAACAGCCGGGCCTGATCATCGTCGGCAAGCAGGCGATCGACGACGATTCTAACCAGACCGGCCAGATGCTCTCGGCGCTCTTGGGCTGGCCGCAGGGCACCTTCGCTTCCAAGGTCGAGATCGGTGACGGCAAGGTGAACGTCACCCGCGAGGTCGACGGCGGCCTGCAGACGGTGGAACTGAAGCTGCCGGCGGTGGTCACCACCGACCTGCGCCTGAACGAGCCGCGCTACGCCTCGCTGCCGAACATCATGAAGGCCAAGAAGAAGCCGCTCGACAAAAAGACGCCGGCCGATTTCGGCGTCGACACCGCGGCACGGATCAAGGTGCTGAAGACGGAAGAGCCGTCGGGCCGCAAGGCCGGCATCAAGGTCAAGTCGGTCGCCGAGCTCGTCGAGAAGCTCAAGACCGAAGCCGGCGTCCTCTAAGGTTCAAGGAAAGGGAGATTCCATCATGGCCATTCTGCTTCTGGCTGACCACGACAACACCCACCTTTCCGACCAGACGGCGAAGGCGCTGACGGCGGCCACCAAGATCGGCGGCGACGTGCATGTGCTCGTTGCGGGTTCCGGCGTCGAGGCCGTCGCCCAGCAGGCGGCGAAGCTCTCTGGCGTCGCCAAGGTGCTCGTCGCCGAGGATGCCTCGCTCGCCCACAATCTCGCCGAGCCGCTGGCGGCCCTCATCGTCTCGCTCGCCGGCAACTATGATACGATTGTCGCCGCCGCCACCTCGGTCGGCAAGAACGTCATGCCGCGGGTTGCCGCGCTCATCGACGTCGCCCAGGTCTCCGAGATCATCGAGGTCGTTTCTTCCGACACCTTCAAGCGGCCGATCTATGCCGGCAACGCCATTCAGACGGTGCAGACGACGGAGCCGAAGCGCGTGATCACCGTGCGCACCGCCTCTTTTGCCGCGGCTCCTGAAGGCGGTTCCGCAGCAATCGAGACGGTTGCGGCCGCCGCTGATCCGGGGCTTTCGAGCCACGTTTCCGACGCGCTTTCCTCCTCCGACCGGCCGGAGCTGACCTCGGCGAAGATCATCATCTCCGGCGGCCGCGCGCTCGGCTCTTCCGAGAAGTTCAAGGAAGTCATACTGCCGGTCGCCGACAAGCTCGGCGCCGCTGTCGGCGCATCGCGTGCCGCCGTCGATGCCGGCTACGCGCCGAACGATTGGCAGGTCGGCCAGACCGGCAAGGTGGTGGCGCCCGATCTCTACATCGCCTGCGGCATCTCCGGTGCCATCCAGCATCTCGCCGGCATGAAGGATTCGAAGGTGATCGTCGCCATCAACAAGGATGAGGAGGCGCCGATCTTTCAGGTCGCCGACTACGGCCTCGTCGCCGATCTTTTCGACGTGTTGCCGGAGCTCGAGAAGGCGCTTTGAAGGGTCGGCCGCTGATACGAAAAAGGCTGGAAAAAACGCCGGCATGGCATTAACAATCGTACCGGGTCGGCCTTGCCGATCCGGTATTTTCGCATCTGCGGCCAGCATCGCTGGCGCAACCTGTTGAACATGGGTGTTCACTTCAATGATCAAGACGGTCGGAATTATCGGCGCAGGGCAGATGGGCTGCGGCATTGCGCATGTTTCGGCATCCGCCGGCTATAAGGTGCAGCTCTACGATATCGCTGCGGATCGCATCGAGGCGGGGCTCGCCACCATCAACGGCAATCTCGCCCGTCAGGTCTCCTCCGGCAAGATGAGCGACGAGGACCGCAAGCGGGCGCTTTCCCTGATCAAGGGTTCCGTAGACATCAACGACCTCTCGCAGGCCGACCTCGTCATAGAGGCGGTCACCGAAGACGAAACCGTCAAGCGCAAGATCTACGGCCAGGTGTGTCCGATCATGAAGCCGGATGCGATTCTGGCGACGAACACATCGTCGCTCTCGATTACCAGGCTCGCCTCCGCGACCGATCGCCCCGAACACTTCATGGGCATCCACTTCATGAACCCGGTTCCGGTGATGAAGCTCGTCGAGTTGGTGCGCGGCATTGCCACCGACGAGGAGACGTTCCGGACGGCCAAGGAATTCGTCGCGCGTCTCGACAAGACCGTCACGGTTGCGGAAGATTTCCCCGCCTTCATCGTCAACCGCATCCTGCTGCCGATGATCAACGAGGCGATCTACACGCTTTACGAAGGCGTCGGCACGGTCGATGCCATCGATACGGCGATGCGGCTCGGCGCCAACCATCCGATGGGGCCGCTGCAGCTTGCTGACTTCATCGGTCTCGACACCTGCCTGTCGATCATGCAGGTGTTGCACGACGGCTTGGCGGATTCGAAGTACCGGCCCTGCCCGCTGCTCGTCAAATATGTCGAGGCCGGCTGGCTCGGCCGCAAATCCGGCCGCGGCTTCTATGACTACCGCGGCGACGTCCCCGTCCCGACGCGCTGATCTGCCTCGCGTTTCTCCTTTCAACTGCCTGCATGCGGAGGCAGCGCCGCCCGGATCAGGCTCTTGGCATCTTCGCTGTCCCAAGCGGCCGGGCCGTTCATCGAGCCGATCAGGCAGCCCTTTTCGTCGAGAAGCAACGTAGCGGGAAGGCCGAAGGCGAGGCCCTCCTTCTTCAGCGTGTTGAAGACGCCCATCGAGGCATCGCGATAGTAGCCGAGCTCGTGTACCCCGACCTCATCGAGAAAGGTCTTGGGCTTGTCGTCACCGCCGGTATCGATGTTGATCGCGACCACCTCGAAGCGATCGCCCCCGAGCGCCTTCTGCAGGCTGTTGAGCGCCGGCATCTCCTCCCGGCACGGCACGCACCAGGTCGCCCAGAGATTGACGAGGACGGTCTTCCCGGCAAAGGCGGCAAGCGTCAGCGGCTTGCCGTCCGGGCCGGCGAAATCGAGGCCGGCTATCGGGCGCGGATTGGCCGCCGGCGTCATCGCCGCGACCTGGCCGCGCATCAGCGGCGTCAGCAAAGCGACCTTCTCCGCGGCGAGCGGGCAGCTCGCGTCGGCCGCCGGCGTGACGCCGCCATTGCCAGACCCGGTCTCCTTCACGTATACCGCAGCCGCACCGGCGATCACCCCGAGAAGGGCGGCGAGCGCAAACAATTTCACGGCCGGAGGACGTTTCTTCTGGTCTAGCATTTCATTCTCCAAGGCGGGCATCCTCATGGCTGACGGCAGTTCCGAGACGAAATCCTCCAACCAGATGTGGGGCGGGCGCTTCGCCTCGGGCCCGGACGCGATCATGGAGGAGATAAATGCCTCGATCGACTTCGACAAGAAGCTCTATGCCCAGGATATCCGCGGCTCAATAGCGCATGCGACCATGCTGGCGCATCAGGACATCATTTCCGCCGAGGATAAAGACAAGATCGTTCACGGCCTCGACACGATCCTGTCAGAAATCGAAAGCGGCGCCTTCGAGTTCTCGCGCCGCCTCGAAGACATCCACATGAACGTCGAGGCGCGGCTGGCAGCGCTGATCGGCCCCGCCGCCGGCCGCCTGCATACGGCGCGATCGCGTAATGACCAGGTCGCGCTCGATTTCCGCCTCTGGGTGAAGGAAGAGCTGCAGAAGACGGAAAAGGCGCTAACCGCCCTGATCGCCGCTTTCCTCGATCGAGCGGAAGAACATGCCGACACGGTGATGCCGGGCTTCACGCACCTGCAAACGGCGCAGCCGGTGACCTTCGGCCATCATTGCATGGCCTATGTCGAAATGTTCGGCCGCGACCGCTCGCGCGTTCGCCACGCCATCGAGCACATGGATGAAAGCCCGATCGGCGCCGCCGCGCTTGCCGGCACCGGCTTCCCGATCGACCGCCACATGACCGCGAAGGCGCTCGGCTTCCGCGAGCCGACGCGCAACTCGATCGATACGGTCTCCGACCGAGACTTTGCGCTCGAATTCCTGTCGATCGCGGCGATCGCCGCGACGCACCTGTCGCGGCTCGCGGAAGAGATCGTCATCTGGTCGACGCCGCAATTCGGCTTTATCCGCCTGTCGGATGCTTTTTCGACCGGCTCGTCGATCATGCCGCAGAAGAAAAACCCCGACGCTGCCGAGCTCGTGCGGGCCAAGACCGGCCGCATCAACGGCTCGCTGATCGCACTCCTGACGGTGATGAAGGGTCTGCCGCTCGCCTATTCCAAGGACATGCAGGAAGACAAGGAGCAGGTCTTCGATGCGGCCGAAAGCCTTGAACTGGCGATCGCCGCGATGACCGGCATGGTCCGCGACATGACCGTGCGCGCCGACCGTATGAAGGCGGCCGCCGGTTCCGGCTACGCTACGGCGACTGACCTCGCCGACTGGCTTGTGCGCGAGGTGGGGCTGCCCTTCCGCGACGCCCATCACGTGACCGGCCGCGCGGTGGCCCTCGCCGAACAGAAGGGCTGCGACCTCGCCGAGCTCTCGCTTGCCGAGCTTCAAGCGATCAATCCCGCGATCACCGATAAGGTCTTCGACGTGCTGACCGTGGAGGCTTCGGTGGCTAGCCGCACCAGCTTCGGCGGCACGGCCCCGGCCGAGGTCCAGAAGCAGATCGCCTGGTGGCGGGCGCGCAACTAGCGCGGGTTGCCGACAACGCACAAACAGGGTGCACAAACTGCTGAAAAATCGATAAGACATCGCACCAGAGCGGAGCAGGAATGGGCAGGCTCCATTGCGCCCCGGCGACGCTCTTGAGATCAATCGCTTCAGCTTCGGCGAAGGAAAAAATGACGATGACATTTTCTAAGGCCGCCGGGTTCGCGCTTCTGCTGGTTATTCCGGGATTGGTCCTCGCCGGCTGCGGACGCAAGGGCGATCTCGACCGGCCGGGGGCCAACACGCCGATCAACACGAAAACGCCCACCGGGACACCCGAACCGAGGCAGAGGGTCGAGGACCGGCCCTTCCTGCTTGATCCCCTGCTCTAAGGAACAGCCGTGAACCATTTCCAATATCGCGATGGAATTCTTTACGCCGAAGACGTTCCCGTAACGGACATCGCGCGTGCCGTCGGCACACCCTTCTACTGCTATTCCACCGCGACGCTCGAGCGCCATTACCGGGTTTTCGCAGAAGCCTTTGCCGACGTGGACGCAATGGTCTGCTACGCGATGAAGGCCAATTCCAACCAGGCGGTGCTGAAGACACTTGGCCGGCTCGGCGCGGGCGTGGACGTCGTCTCCGAAGGTGAACTGCGGCGCGCGCTCGCTGCCGGCATTCCCGCGAGTCGGATCATGTTCTCCGGCGTTGGCAAGACCGCGCGCGAGATGGATTTTGCCATCGAAGCGGGCATCTACTGCTTCAATGTCGAATCCGAGCCGGAACTGGAGGTCCTGAACCAGCGGGCCGTGCGCGCCGGCAAGCAGGCGCATGTCTCTTTCCGCATCAACCCGGACGTCGACGCCCGCACGCATGCGAAGATCTCGACCGGCAAGAAGGAAAACAAGTTCGGCATCTCCTGGGAGCGGGCCCGCGGCGTCTACGCCCACGCCGCGACGCTTCCCGGCATCAAGGTGACAGGCATCGACATGCATATCGGCAGCCAGATTACCGAGCTGCAGCCCTTCGACGACGCGTTCAAGCTGCTGCGCGAACTGGTCGACACCTTGCGCTCCGACGGTCACGTCGTCGACCACGTCGATATCGGCGGCGGCCTCGGCATTCCCTACCGGGAAGACAACAATCCGCCGCCCCTGCCCGACGCCTATGCCGACATCGTCAAAAACCAGCTCAAAGGCCTCGACTGCAAGATCGTCACGGAGCCCGGCCGGCTGATCGTCGGCAATGCCGGCATTCTGGTCACCGAAGTGATCTATGTGAAGGACGGCGGCGACAAGACCTTCGTCATCGTCGACGGTGCGATGAACGACCTGATCCGCCCGACGCTCTACGAGGCCTATCACGAGATCAGACCGGTCAGGATTTCCGCCGCGAACGCGCCGCGCATCAGGGCGGATGTCGTCGGTCCGGTCTGCGAGACCGGCGACTACCTGGCGCTCGACCGTGAGATGGCGATGCCCAAACCGGGCGACCTTTTCGCAATCGGCTCGGCCGGCGCCTACGGCGCGGTCCAGTCGGGGACCTACAACAGCCGCCTTCTGGTGCCAGAAGTGCTCGTCAAGGGCGATCGCTTCCATGTGATCCGCCCACGCAAGGATTACGAGGCGTTGATCGATCTCGATTCGATGCCGGATTGGCTCGACTGATCCGGTTGCCGCTCTCCAGGAGCGGACCGGAGTCCGGCGATCACGTTTTGTTTTTTGCCGCCGCCCTCGCCTTCGCCACAAAGGATGTTATTCTGAGCGAGGATCGCTGGAGTGGCATTAAAGGAAAAGTGTGAGCGGTTTTTCTGCCCGCACCCCGCTCTGACCTTGAATCGGTTGCGACTGTGATCCAAAGCCGTCTACGGGATCGAAAGGGAATTTGGGCGGATGACGCAATTCCGGCAGGATGAAACGCCAAGACCGCAGTCCTTCGCCAGGATGCTGGCGGCCAAGCGGTTCTTCGCTCGCCTGGTCCTTTTGGCCGAAGAGGTTCTGCCGCGCATCCTGCTCCCGGCCTCGCTCGTTCTCCTCTTCCTCTCCGCCGGCTGGCTCGGCTTCTTCCGGGTCGCGCCGTTCTGGCTGCATGCCGGGGTCCTTCTCGCCTTCATTGCCGGGCTGTTCTTCTCGCTCTTGCCGCTCACCCGCATCCGCTGGCCGGAAACGGCCGAGGCCGACCGGATGCTGGAAGACCGTAACCGGCTGCCCCATCAGGCGATCCGTGTTCAGGACGACGTGCCGGCGACGGAAGGCGCATTCGGTGCCGCCCTCTGGCGCGAGCATCAGGCCCGCATGGCACGGATGGTCCGCGGACTGGATACCGGCCTGCCGCGTCCCGACATCGCGCGGCACGATCGGTTCGCGCTGCGGGCGGTCCCCGTCCTCATTGCCTTCATCGCCTTCGCCTATTCCTACTCGAACCGCGCGGGACTGGTGACGGATGCGCTCCGTCTGCCCGAGCAGCAGACGCTTGCGTCCGATATCCGCATCGACGCCTGGGTAACGCCGCCCGCTTATACCGGACGCGCGCCGATTTTCCTGACTGGCCGACCGGACACGGCGGCAGCGGAGGAAGACAAGGGGCCGATCACGATACCGCAGTTCAGCGATCTCACGGTGCGGATAACCGGTGGCGGCGCCGAGGAGACGGTCAGCTATGCTGAGTCGGGCAGCGCCGAGCCGGCGATCATCCCGACGTCGGAGGCCAAGGCAGGAGCGTCACCGAAGACGGAAACGGCGGAGGCAGCGCCGAACGCCGCGCGCAACCATCTCTATCGGATCACCAAGGACGGAACGCTCTCCGTCGGCGGCCAGAGCTGGACCTTCAAGATCACCCCGGACAGCGTCCCGGCGATCGCCTTCGACGGTGCACCGCGGCCTACAGCCAATTCCTCGCTTGAGATCAGTTTCCTCGCCCAGGACGATTACGGCATCGCCCAGGCCTGGGCCGAGATCAAGCCGCTCGAAGAGCCGGCGAAGAATGCACGGCCGCTCTATGCCCCTCCCGAATACCGCCTCGATCTTCCGCGCCGCAACGCCCGCGAAGCCAAGGCCACGACGAGCCGGAATTTGAGCGAGCATCCGCTTTCCGGAAAGCGCGTGCGCATCACGCTCGTCGCCCGCGATGCCGCCGGGCAGGAAGGCCGAAGCGTGCCGCAGGAAATGGCCCTTCCGGCGCGCCGGTTCTTCGAACCGCTCGCCGCCGCCGTTGCCGAGGAGCGGCAGGTCTTCTCGCTCGATGCCAACCAGTTGCCACACGCGATCGACCTCAATGACGCGTTGACGCTCTATCCCGAGCAGACCATCCCCAACCTCACGCATTTCCTTTTGCTGAAATCGGCCCGCTCGCGCATGCAGCTCGCCCACAACGACGACATGCTGCGCGATGCCGCCGACCATCTGTGGGAGATCGCGCTCGGCATCGAGGATGGCGACCTGTCGCTCGCCGAACGCCGGTTGCGCGATGCGCAGCAGGCGCTCTCCGACGCTCTCGAGCGCAATGCCTCGGATGAGGAAATCGCGAAACTGATGCAGGAACTGCGCCAGGCCATGCAGGAATACATGCAGGCACTCGCGGAACAGGCTGCGAAAAACCCCGCGATGGCCGCGAATCCCGATATGAACAATGTGCTGCGCCAGCAGGATCTGGAAAAGATGATGGACCAGATCGAGAATCTCGCACGCTCCGGCGCGCGCGACCAGGCGCGGCAAATGCTCTCCGAGCTGCAGCGGATGATGAACAATCTCCAGGCCGGCCGCATGCAGCAGATGGGTGAGCAGAACAGCGCCATGCGCCAGCAGATGGATAAGCTCGGCCAGCTGATGCAGCAGCAACAGCAGCTCATGGACGAGACCTTCAAACTGGACCAGGCACTGCGCGATCGGATGCAGCGCGGCGACCCGCTCGACGGCGAGGACAACGAGCTCTTCGGCCAGGACATGCCTCAGGACCCCGGACAGCAGGGCGATCCAAACGGCGAGCCCAACCCGCTCGACGACATGACCGCCGAACAGTTGAAGGAAGCCTTGAAGCAGCTCAAGCAGCAGCAGGAGGCACTCGGCAAGCAATTGGGCGAGTTGCAAAAGGGCCTTCAGGAGTTCGGCGTTCAGCCCGGCAAGGGCTTCGGCCAGGCTCAGCGCGAAATGGAAGGCGCAGCCGATGCTCTCGGCAAGGGCCAGGGCGAGCAGGCCGTCGGCAACCAGGGCCGCGCACTGCAGGCACTGCGCGAAGGCGCGCAGGAGATGATGAACCAGATGCAGGCGCAGCAGGGACAGGGCCCCGGGCAAGGTGTTCCGCAATACGGCCAGAACGGGCGCGACCCGCTCGGACGGCGCCAGCAGAATATCGGCCCCGACTTCGGACAGAGTGTGAAAGTGCCGGACGAGATCGACACGCAACGGGCGCGTCAGATCCTCGAACAGATCCGCCGCAAGCTCGGCGACAACCTGTCGCCGGAGGCGGAGCGGCAATATCTCGAACGATTGCTCGACATGCGGTGATGACCTTGGCGGATGCGAGTTGGGGATGCGCCTTCCGTTGGTGAAGCGCCCCTCATCCGGCCTGCCGGCCACCTTCCCCCCAAAACGGGACGAGGAGAACCGTGGCGCCGCGAGAACCGTGGCGCCGCCTAGTCCCCCTCTCCCCGCGTGCGGGAAGTTAGAGTGAGGGCAAAGCGCCGCTTTGCGCGTTAAATTCGCGCGAAAGCGCCGTCAGGCGGCGAGCGCCAAGGCAACGGCCTTGCGGATGTCCGGCAGCGAAAAGGGTTTGGCGATCACGTCGACAACTTTGCCGGAGAGGTCGTCGGCACGCTCGCGCTGCTCGGCATAGCCGGTCATCAGCAGGATCTTCAACGCCGGAAATGCGGCCGATGCCTGATGCACAAGCTCGATGCCGTCCATGACCGGCATGCGAATATCGGACAATAGCAGATCGAACGACTGATCGCGAAGGCAGGCGAGCCCGTCAGCTCCATCGCCGGCTTCCACGGTTTCATGCCCATCGAGTCGCAACGCCCGCGCCACAAATGAGCGCAGGGCATCCTCATCCTCAGTAATCAGGATTCTCGCCATGATGGCCTCCCGTGCTCGCTCTCACGGAGCGCTAGCGTCCCTGCATATCAAGGACGCTCCTTCATTGAACCTAAGCGCCGGACCAATGATCTACCTGGTCGCGATGCCTCTTCAAACAAACAGCTTTTCGTTTGCTTTCGGTAAACACGATCGGAAGCATTTTACGGATGGAGTTGTATTCGACAGAGGATGCCCGCACAGGGCGGGTCGTTACGGCTGACTTGCGCAGATCGGGACGACCGCCGAGAGGCGCTATTCCGCGTCGCCCGTCACCACACCCACGAACGGCAGTTCCCGGAAGGCATAGGCGACATCCATCCCGTAGCCCACGACGAAATGGTCCGGGCATTCGAAGCCGACATAGTCCGCTTCCAGATCGACACGGCGCTTTTCTCGCTTGTCGAGCAACACCGCGATCGTGACGTGTCGCGCGCCGCGTTCCAGGAGCAGATCCTTGGCAAAGCGCAGCGTCCGGCCGGATTCGAGAATGTCGTCGATCAGCAGCACGTCGCGATCGTGCACGTCGCTATCGATATCCTTGGTAATCCTGACGCCCATGGATTCGGTGCCCTTGCCGTAGCTCGACAGGGTGATGAACTCGACCTCCGGTGCCAGTCCCGCCGCATGCATGGCGCGGATCAGATCGGCTGCGAAGATGAAGGAGCCTTTCAGGATCGAGATGACGAGAAGGTCCTTGTGCGGCCCACGAACGATCTCCTCGGCCATTTTCCGATTTCGCGCAGCGATCGTTTCGGCGCTGTAAAGGACTTCGATATTCTTGCCGCGGACGACAGGCATGCGGGTTTCTCCATCTCGCCAGGAAGAACGCCGGCCCTCCCTTCGCACTGCACGATTCCTTCGATCAGAACCGATTCAGGAATAAAATCATGCAGTAGCACAATCAGTGATCGGAAACACTGTTTTCGGCGAAGGAAACCGCTGCGTCCGGCTCTTTTCCACCCGCATAAGGAAGCCGCGTCACGAAATGGCGGCTCTCGCCGGGCGCGATCGGCGCCCCCTCAAGCGTCAACCGCGTCGATGTCACCTTGCGTCCATTGCTGGTCACGTCGACGACGACCGGCGGCAGACGTTGGTCGGTCGCTGAACGGTTGTCGATCCTGCCGTAGACGGCGAGAACCCGCATCCCGCCGGAATAATCCATCGACGCGCTGATGCCTTCGATCGCGAGCGGATGCATGTCGGCCTGCCCCTCACCGCTGAATCCGGCGACGAGTGGGAAGGCGGAGAGCGCAAGGCCCGCGACCAAACCGGCGAAACGCCGCGACGGCATGACGCTGAGTCTCGCCTCGACTGCCGCGAGGACCCGCTCGGCCACGCCCTCGTTCCCGCGCACCGTCGTGGGGCGCAGGACTGGCCTGCCGGCGGATCGCCGATTGTCGTTGAAGACCGGATAAGGGCTGCGGCGGACAGTAGCGGCGATGGTCTCGAACTCGACGTCGATATAGTCGAGAGGTCTAACCGCGGCGGCGTTGGAACGCGGCCGCCGCTCCGGCGGAATGAGGTCGATGCCCCTGGTTCTTGCGCGAAAAGCCTGCATGGGCGGTCTCCCGTCGCGGCCGTGCGAGTTCTTTTGCCCACATGCAAGCTCGCCATGGCACTTCTGCTTTCCTGCAATGCCGCGCCCCACCCCTGCAAGAAACAGGGCATTGCATCAAATCCTGACGACACGTAAACCAAAATGGTTAATGTTTCGGAAAGGGGCCGCGAAAGCGGCGTCTTTTCATTGAAAATTAACCCTTGCTTAACCATAGTGCCGCGCGGCTTTGCATTGGCAAGCGCGCTGCCCTACTGCATGTATCCTTAAATCGGCGCCGATTTAAGGATAAGAGCGCGCAGCGGCTCCAAGTGCTGCAGCGATCTTTGCGCGTCTGATAAGAACGCGGCGCTGTATGCGGTGATCGGCTTGCGGCAGATGTCGAGGGCGTGACGAGAGACTAGGGCTGTCCCATTGATCCACTTTGAGAATGTCGGATTGCGCTATGGCATGGGACCGGAAATCCTCCGGGACCTGACGTTCGACATCCCGCGGCGTTCCTTCCAGTTCCTCACCGGTCCGTCGGGCGCCGGCAAGACGACACTGCTGAGGCTGCTTTTCCTGTCGCTCAGGCCGACACGCGGACTGATCCGAATGTTCGATCGCAACATTTCCTCCATCCCGCGCGAGGAATTCCCGATGCTGCGCCGCCGCGTCGGCATCGTCTTCCAGGACTTCCGCCTACTCGACCATCTGACGACCTATGAAAACGTCGCGCTGCCGCTTCGGGTCCGTGGCAAGGAAGAGGCGAGCTATCGCTCGGATGTGCTCGAACTTCTGAAGTGGGTCGGGCTCGGCGAGCGCATCAACGTGCTCCCGCCGGTCCTGTCGGGCGGAGAAAAGCAGCGCGCCGCAATCGCGCGGGCGCTCATCGACCGGCCGGAAATTCTGCTTGCCGACGAGCCTACTGGCAACGTCGACCCGCCGATGGCGCGCCGCCTTCTCAATCTTTTCCTGGAATTGAACCGGCTTGGAACAGCCGTGGTGATCGCCACACACGACCTGTCGCTCATGGATCAGGTCGAGGCGCGCCGGATGATCCTGTCACAGGGGCGGCTTGACATCTATGAATGAGAATCGCGTCCCCCGCCGCGACCCTGCCCCGCCGCCGCAGCAGCGCCGCACCGAGATGCGCGTACGCCCGACCGGGCCGATCGTGCCGTCGGCCAACGTGTCCGGCAACGCACTGATGTGCGTCATCGCCATCATGTCCTTCCTCGCTTGCCTGACGCTCGGCGGCGTCAGCATGGTGCGGGCGACGGCGCAAAGCTGGCAGTCGCAGATCTCGCGGGAGATCACCATCCAGATCAAGCCCGACGACAACCTCGATATGGAGAAGGCGCTCGCGGATGCGCGCGACCTGGCGCTGACCTTCAGCGGCACGACGGGCGGCACCATCATCGACCGCGCGGCGACGGCGCGCCTCCTGGAACCTTGGCTCGGGGGTGGATTGGACCTCAACGAACTGCCCGTGCCGCGACTTGTCGTCATAACGATCGACGAGAACAACCCTCCCGATTTCGTGGCGATGCGCCAAGCGCTGACGGAGACCATTCCGCAGGCTTTTCTCGACGACCACCGCACCTGGGTCGATCGCCTGGTCGCAATGGCGGACACGACCACGATGATCGGAACCGGCGTCCTGGTGCTGGTCTTCTCCGCCATGGTGCTCACGGTCGTCTTCGCGACCCGCGGCGCGCTCTCCGGCAACCGTCACATCGTCGAGGTGCTGCACTTCGTCGGCGCGGAGGCGGGCTTCGTCGCTTCCGAATTTCAAAAGCATTTCCTCCGAATCAGCTTGAAGGGCGCCGGCGCCGGCGGGCTTCTTGCAGCCTTGTGCTTTGCCATGGCCAGCTTCTGGCAATCGCAAACGCTCGCGACCCCGGAAACCGACCAGGCGACGGCGCTGTTCGGCACCTTTGCCATCGGCTATACGGGGTATCTCGGCATTCTCGCGATCATCGTCGTCATCGCGCTGCTGACGACGTTGACGGCGCGCCTGACCGTCATGCGGACCATCTACGAGATCGACCTCATCCGGTCGGACCCGGGCCGAACGGATACTTATCAGGGCTAGGGCCTTTCATGACCGGGAAGGCCTAATGCCATGAATCGCCCGCAATCGATCTATTCCCTGCCGCAATCTGCGGCTATGTGAAGAGAATCATGATGGCGCAAGAGCTACGCGAGAGCGGAATGATCGAAAGGGGCAAATGGCTGGAGCGGGCCGCGCGCCGCCGTCGGTCCCGCAGCCTCCTGCGCAAGATTCTCCGCCGCGGCTTTTTCGTGCTTCTCGCCTTCCTCGCCATTTTCACTGCCGGCTTCCTGCAGTTCGCCGACACGGTTGCCTCGCTGCAGCCGCCGGCCACCCCCAAGGCGGATGCCATCGTCGTCCTCACAGGCGGTTTTCAGCGGATCAACCAGGCGGTGGACCTGCTCAAGGCCGGAGCCGGCGAGCGGCTGCTGATCTCCGGGGTACATCCGACGACGACCAGAAGCCAGATCCGCCGCAATACCCAGAGCTCGGCCGACCTCTTCAAATGCTGCGTCGACATCGGCCACGAAGCGGTCGATACGATCGGCAATGCAACCGAAGCTTCGCAGTGGATTCATGACCGGGGCTACAGGACCATCCTCGTCGTCACCAACAACTATCATATGCCGCGCAGCCTGCTCGAATTGCGTCGCGCGAGACCGGAAGCGAAGTTCATCGCCTATCCCGTCGTCAATTCCGATCTCAAGACGACCAATTGGCTGCGCAATCCGCTCGTGCTGAAGGCCATTCTGCTCGAATACGGCAAATACTCGATCGCCTCCATTCGCGAGATGGTGGGCGGGCGTTCGGCGAACGGGCTCAGGACCGAGCCCTCGCGGGTGACTCCCGCCGAAGAGTAATGGTTCCGCGGGAGAAGGCGATCGGCGTGGCCGATGAGCGAAGCTCCCACTCTTCTCATGCGCTCTGGCGCGAGACTGTTTTCCTCGATCGCATATTCGTGTAGGCAGCGAAGCAATCGGCTGATCGGCCGAAGTTTTCGCACCCCATCGAGAGCCTGCCAGATGATCATCCTGCGTTCGATCCTCTTTAATCTGGTCTTCTATGCCAACCTGATCGTCCAGATGATCGTGCTGACGCCGATCTACTTCCTGCTGCCGCGCAAGGCGGCCTGGTTCGTGCCAAAGAACTGGGTGCGAAGCAATCACTGGCTGCTCGCCAAGATCGTCGGCACGACCTTCGAGGTCGAAGGCGTCGAGAACATTCCGAGGGGCTCCTATATTTTCGCGCCCAAGCATCAGTCCTTCTGGGACGCCTACGCACTTCTGCCCTGGCTCGAAGACCCCTTCTATATTCTCAAGCGCGAGCTCACCTGGATACCGCTGTTCGGCTGGTACATTATCAAGCAGCGCATGGTGCCGGTGAACCGTGCCGCCCGTGGCAAGGCGATGACTGAGGTGATGGAGCGCACCAAGCGGGAAATGGCGGCGGGGCGGCAATTAATTATCTATCCGGAGGGCACGCGTCGGCCGCCCGGCGCGCCGCCGGAATATAAATACGGCATTGCCCGGCTCTATCGAGACCTGGAGGTGCGGGTCGTCCCTGTTGCCATGCATCCGGGATTGTTCTGGCCGCGGCGCAAGTTCCTGCGCTTCCCGGGCCATTTCAGGGTGCGTATCCTGCCGCCGATCGAGGCCGGCATGGACCCGGACGAATTTCTCGCGAAGCTGGTGGAGGTGACCGAGGCCGCAAGCGATGAACTTCTGATCGAAACCGTAAACGCTAATCCGCACCTGCCGCTGCCGCCTAGCGCGGAACAACGGCTGCGCGAACTTAGAGCCAAAGCGGAATAACAGGGAAAGGGTGCCGATCGTTTGTGATCCTTCGGCCGTGCTTCGGCCGGGATCAGCGGATCTGGACCTGTGCCGAAGCGGCCGCGCCGGCGTTCAGGCTCGTCGCGACTTCCTCGAGCCAGTGGTCGCGGATGCCCATTTCCCTGAGATGCGCGAGCGTGTTGAGGACATACTCACTATTCGGACCGGACTTGCCTACCGCGACCGCGACCGTCGCCGCCGCTTCCGCAGCCGTCAGCGCGCCGGCGTACTGGACGTGGTTGCGGTCAATCACATAGGCAAGCGCCGGCACGCGACGTCCGTTGGCAAGCTGTACCGGCATCGTCCGTTCCTTGTAGACGCGTGTGACCAGTTCGCGCTCGCGCAGATAATCGAGCACGTCAGCCTTTTCCGCGGATGCCACGCGGAAAGCCGTGCCGATACAGGAGCCGCCATGGTCGAGCCCGAGCACGAGGCCCGGGCGGCGCTCCGTTCCCCGATGCACCCAGGAATGCACGCAAAGCGAACGGCGGTAGCCGAAGGCGCGCGCCGTCCACTTCTCCTCGAAGCGAAACCCCGGATTCCACATCAACGACCCGTAGCCAAAGACCCAAAATTCGTCCATATCCGCTGCCATCTAACCTTGCTGCCTGTCGGGCGCCGAATCACGTGTCGGCCTCCTGCGGCTCAGCCGAATTTTCTACTGCATGTTTCCTTAAATCGACCCGATTTAAGGAAAAAACATTTAGCGATTCAAGGTGCTACAGCGACCCCGTTTATGGCTCTGGCTGAAGCAGTCCAAGTCACGAACGCGACCTACGCTAGTTCGCCGCATCGGGACCGGCCACCCGAAAGGCCGCTCCCGACTATAAATGGAGTAGTCGATATCATGACGCTAACCGCAGTCGCCAACCGCTCGCCCGTCGCCAGGAAGTTTCTCTGGCTCACGGCGGGCGTCGTGCTCGTCGGCGGCCTCTATTCCGCCGGCTGGTTCCTTGCCGCGGACCAAATCGAGAAACGGTTGACGGCCTATCTTACCGAAAGGCCGGCGAGCGGCCTCGGCGGCGAATGCACAGACATGGAGGTACGGGGATTTCCGTTCCGCATCGGTCTCTTCTGCAACGAGGTGCGCCTCGACGATACGCGCCGCGGCGCCTCCGCATCCTTCGGCGCCCTGAGATCGGCTGCGCAGGTCTACCAGCCCGGGCGGGCCGTCATCGAACTCGACGGCCCCGCCGAAATCCGCGTCTCGCCGGGCGTAACGGTGTCGGCCGACTGGACGCTGCTGCACGCAAGCCTTGCGGCGACCCTTTCGGGTATCGACCGAACTTCGCTTGCCTATGACAACCTGACGGGCACCGCGCGTTCGCCCCTGACAGGCAAAGGCCTCGGCTTCGGCGCAAGCCACGGCGAGGTGCATCTGCGCCAGAACGGTGGCGATCTCGACGCGGCACTCAGCATCGACAAGCTCGACCTGCGCCCGGACCAGGGACCGAGCCTCGCCCCGCCCGCCGATATCGCGATGGATCTGACGGTCGCCGGCAAGGCCGAGTGGCTGCAGGCCGGCGCCTTTTCGTCTGATATGCTTCGCGGCGCCAGCGGGGAACTGCGTCAATTGACGCTCGACGCCGGCTCGGGAATGACCGCCAAGCTCTCCGGACCCTTCTCGGTCGACGATCAGGGGCTGATCTCCGGGGAGTTTTCGCTGACCATCGCGAATATCGATGCCTGGCGGGAAAACCTCGTTAAGATTGCTCCCGACGAGACCGATCTCGTCAACAACATCGCCAACATGCTGAACGCGCTTGCAGGCGGCAGGAACGAGGCGACAGTCAAGCTCAACGTGCGCGACGGCACCGCTTTTCTCGCCTTCATTCCGGTGGGCGTACTGCCGGCGCTGTGAGCGGCAACTGATGAAGCGGTCCTATTATTGGTCCATGGCGTGCCGGCCGAAGTCCGGCATGGCCGTATCCTGGCCGGCCTGGATGATCGACCGGCGGATCGCTCGCGTGCGGGTGAAGAGGTCGAACAGCTTGTCGCCGTCGCCCCAGCGGATCGCGCGCTGCAGGGAAGCCAGATCCTCCGAGAAGCGGGCGAGCATTTCCAGGATCGCGTCCTTGTTGTGCAGGCAGACGTCGCGCCACATGGTCGGGTCCGAAGCCGCCAAACGAGTGAAGTCGCGGAAGCCCGACGCCGAATATTTGATCACCTCCGACTCGGTTACCGTCTCCAGATCGTCGGCCGTCCCGACGATGTTGTAGGCGATGATGTGCGGAAGGTGCGAAACAATCGCCAGCACCTTGTCGTGATGTTCGGGATCCATCTCGTCGACCATCGAGCCGAGCGTTTCCCAGAAGAGCCGCAGCCTGGCGACCGCCTCCTCGTCAGTGCCGGGCGGCGGCGTCAGGATGCACCAGCGTCCGCGGAACAGCCCGACGAAGCCGGCGTCCGGTCCGGAATGCTCCGTGCCGGCGATCGGGTGGCCGGGCACGAAATGGACGCTCTTGGGCAGGTGCGGCGCCATCTGAGCGATGACCGAACCCTTCGTCGAGCCGACGTCGGTGACGATCGCTCCGGGTTTCAGATGCGCGGCGATGTCCGCCGCCACGGCGCCCGAGGCCCCGACGGGCACGGAGACGATGACGAGATCCGCGTCCTTCACCGCCTCGGCAGCCGAAAGCGTGTAGCGGTCGCCGAGGCCGAGCTCGCCAGCGCGCTTCAGCGTTGCTTCGCTGCGCGTCGAGACGACGATCGTTCCGGCAAGCTGCTTCTCGCGGATTTCCCGGGCGATCGACGAACCGATCAGGCCGATGCCGATAAGGGCGATGGTTTCGAATTGCTGAGCCATCATTTACGTCCCATGAATTCTTTGAGCGCCGCGATCACGCCTTCGTTCGCCTCCTGCGAGCCGATGGTCATGCGCAGCGCATTGGGAAAGCCGTAAGCGCCGACCGCACGCAGGATGAAGCCGCGGCTCGTCAGGAACGCATCAGCCTCCTCGGCCGACTTATCCGCTTCATCAGGGAAGTGGACCAGCACGAAGTTGGTCACCGACGGGGTGACGCGAAGACCGACCGCCGTAAGCGCCTCGCTGACCCTTGCGAGCCAGGTGAGATTGTGATCGACGGCCGCGGCGACGAAGGCCTGGTCGCGGATCGCCGCCGCACCGGCCGCGATCGCCGGCGCGTTGAGATTGAAGGGGCCGCGCACACGATCCACCGCCTCCACCACGTGGCGCGGCGTATACATCCAGCCGATACGCAAGCCTGCAAGCCCGTAGATCTTCGAGAAGGTTCGCGTCATTACGACGTTACGATTGCCGGACACAAGTTCAAGCCCGGCTTCGTAGTCGTTGCGCCGGACATATTCCGCGTAAGCCGCATCAAGCACCAGCAGCACGCCGGCCGGAAGCCCCGCATGCAGGCGACGGACCTCGTCCAGCGGAATATAGGTGCCCGTCGGGTTCGCCGGATTGGCGATGAATACGATCTTCGTCCGCTCCGTCACGGCCGCGAGGATCGCATCGACATCGATGCGCTGATCCCGCTCCTTGACCGTCACGGGCGTGCCGCCGGCCGCCATGATCTGAATCTTGTAGACAAGGAAGCCGTGCTCGGTGACGATTCCCTCGTCGCCGGGTGCGAGATAAGTGTGGCAAAGAAGGCCGAGCAACTCGTCGGAACCATTGCCGCAGAGGATATTGGCGGGGTTCAAGCCGTGAACGGCGGCGATCGCGTCCTTCAACGCATGCGCCTGGCCGTCCGGATAGCGCTCGAGAGTGAACACGGCTTGCTGGAACGCGTCGATCGCGCGCGGGCTCGGCCCGAGCGGCGTTTCGTTCGACGACAGCTTGTGCACGTTGGCGACGCCCGGCGCATGTTCCTTGCCCGGCACATAGGCGGCGATATCCAATATGCCGGGACGCGGCTCAGGGCTCTTCGAGACAAGGTTCATCGGCTCAGCTTTCGCGGGAGGAATGCGGTCCAGCCAATACCGGGGCCGGCGATATTTGTCGAGTGCGACGTGGGCCGCGTCGATGCGGGGATAGCGCGAAAACACGCCCGAGCTACGATCGACTGCGCGTGCTGGGCACACCCTGCGGCGCCAGCACCGGAACGAAGACTCGGCGCGAAGCACGCGCGGCCACCGGCAAGCCCTGATAGAGCCGCTTCTGCGCCTCGACGATAATGACGCCGGAAAAGACCGGCCAGAGCGACCGGCCGAAGCGCTCGATGCCGTGACGGAGGCGGAGAACCAGCTTGCGCTTCGAGGGCGGGAAGAACAGCGCCTCGGCCGTCGCGCCGGGCGTGAAGTTGGTTTCGCGCAACAGCGCCGTCAGCTGTCCGCGCGAATAGGGCCGACCCGAGCCGAAGGGGGTGTGCTCCATTCGCGCCCAGACGCCGCGTCGGTTCGGCACGACGATCACGAGGCGCCCTCCCGGTGCAAGCACCCGCCAGATCTCTTTCATTGTCTCGCGCGGGCTCTCGGCGAATTCCAGCGAATGAACCATCAGCACGCGGTCGATCGAGGCATCCGGCAGCGGCAATTCCTCGTCGAAGACGAGCGCGGTCGAAGAGAGCTCGGCAGCCGGCCAGTTTACCGCGCCCTGGCCCGCCGGCATGAAGGCGAAAGTCCGTTCCGTGTCGGCGCGGAAGCGCTCGAGATACGGCACCGCATAGCCAAGCCCGACGAGCCGCTCCTCCGGCAGGCGCGCCCAGACCGAAGCGAGGGCCATGCTGACGGATTGCTCCGCCATGCGGCCGAGTTCGGAATGGTAGAATTGGCGGAGATCGACGATATCGGTGTGCATGGGCAACATGTTAGCCTTGAGGCAGTAGACTTCAAGGCGAGCCTCGCTACATTCGCTAGAGCGGGACCGTGCGAGCGGTTTTCCTCGACCCCGCTACCCATACCCGATCGGAGGACCAAGCGATGGCGGCGCTCGAACTCGACCTCTTCCTCTGCCGCACCGACAATTTCGGTGTGCTTCTCCACGACCGCGTAAGCGGCGCCACGGCATCGATCGATGCGCCGGAGGAGCAGCCGATCCTCGACGCGCTCGAACGGCGCGGCTGGCAACTGACGCATATCCTGACGACGCATCATCATGGCGACCATGTGGCCGCGAATGTAAGCCTCAAGGAACGCTTCGGCGTGACGATCATCGGCCCGAAGAACGAGGCGTCGAAGATTCCCGGCATCGACAGGACCGTAGGCCACGGCGACCGCTTCGACTTCGCCGGCCATCCGGTCGAGATCATTGAAACCCCGGGGCATACGGCCGGTCACATCTGCTACCATTTCCCTCAAGACAAGCTGCTCTTTGCCGCCGACACGCTTTTTGCGCTCGGATGCGGCCGGCTCTTCGAAGGTACGGCCGAGACGATGTGGCAATCACTGAACCGCCTGATGGCGCTTCCCGACGACACCGCCGTCTATTTCGGCCACGAATACACGCTTTCCAACGCCCATTTCGCCGTCACCGTCGACCCGGAAAACAAGGAGCTCAAGGAACGCGCCGCGGAAATCGAGGAGACCCGGTTGGACGGCGGATTCACCGCGCCGACGACGATCGGCCTTGAAAAGCGGACGAACCCTTTCCTGCGCGCCGGCGACCCGAGGATTCGCGCGAATCTCGGCATGGAGAAGGCGAGCGACGCAGCGGTTTTCGCTGAGATTCGCAAGCGCAAGGACAATTTCTAGATGACCACGTCGCCGGCAATGACGGCTGCGGAGATCATCGAGATGCTCGGGCTCGTCCGGCATCCGGAAGGCGGCTGGTACGGTGAGACATTCCGCGATCCGGCCGGCGGCCGGCGTGGCCATTCGACCGCGATCTACTATCTCCTCGAGAGGGGCGATCGCTCGCACTGGCACCGCGTCCGCGACGCCGTCGAGATCTGGCACTATTACGCCGGCTCGCCGCTCGAGCTCGGCATTGCCGAACCGGGAAAGCCTGCTTCACGCGTCCGGCTCGGCCCGGACCTCCCCGGCGGAGAGCGGCCGCAACACGTCGTTCCCGCCGATTGGTGGCAGTCCGCCACATCACTCGGAGACTGGACGCTCGTCGGCTGCACCGTCGCACCCGGTTTCGACTTCTCCGCCTTCGAGATGGCGCCGCCCGATTGGCGGCCGCCTGAGGGGTGATCCTACTCCGCCGGCTGCGCCGCGGCCTTGCCCTTGCGGAAGATCATGTCCTTCGCCGCGAGCACGGCGCCGCCGGTCACGAGCAGGCAGGCGGCCGCGATCCGCCAGGACGGCTCGGCGAAGCCGAACAGGATCAGGATCAAGGTCGAGAGCACCGGTGCGGCGTAGCTCGCCACACCCAGGAACTGGATATCGCCGTTTTTCACGCCGAAATCCCAGGCATAGAAAGCCGCGCCAACCGGGAGAAGGCCAAGCCCCGCAACCGCGAGCCACTCGAAGGCAGTCTGCGGCCAGACGGTCGTTTCAAGGCCGAGATGACAGAAGAAGGACAGAACGGAGGTCGCCAAGCAGAAGCCGGTAACGACGTCGGTCGACACCGCGCCGAAGCGCCGTGTGATCAGTGAATAGCCGGACCAGGTGAAGGCGCAGAGGAAGGCTGCGCCATAGCCAAGCGTGTAGGCGCCGTCGAAGGCGATGCCGTTTCGGGCAACGATCAGGATCGTGCCGCAAAGACCGGCGAGCGCGCCGGCGATGTGGTACCAGCGCAGCCTTTCGCCCGGCAGCAACGCCGAGCCGACGACGATCAGCAGCGGCCAAAGATAGGCGATCAACCCCGCCTCCACGGCCGGCGCATTGCGAAGCGCCGTGAAATAAAGAAAGTGATAGCCGAAAAGGCCGGCAACGCCGGTGACCCAGACCTTTGCCGGCTGTTTCAGAAGAGCCAGGCGTTCTGGCTTCGACACCAGCACGATGATTCCTGGCAAGCTGCCGATAAGGAAGCAGATGGCCGAAAGCTGAAACGGCGGCATCTTGCCGGACGCAGCGGTAAAGAGCGCCAGCAGCGACCACATCAGGATCGCGGAGAAACCGATCAGTGTTGCCTTGACCTTCATTCCTGCCCCTCGTGCGGTCCGAGCACGCCGGACCCGCATGTCATCGTATCGTCGAGGCCAATCGCGAAACAGCCTCCGCGGGCTCCACCGGCACTCACTCGACTGTCACTGATCTATCGCGCTTGCGCGATTCCGGAAAGAGGCGACTTGGGCGGACGCCCAAACCATATGGGGCGGCGCCTCAACCGCCGAATCGCGTCGCGGAAACCGTGACCGGTCCAATCTTTGTGGGTATGCGGGCATAGACCGGAGCATAGACGTCGACGCCGTTCGCTTTCGCGTACCAGATCTCCATCGTTTCCAGGCGGCGCAAATACTCGACGTCCTCCCGCCCCTTCCTGTATCCCGCCTTCGGTACGAAGCGGATGCCGCAGACGATCACTTCCCCCTCGAACCCTTTGGTCCTGAAGTTCCTCGTCCCCTTGGGCGACAGCTTGATGTCGAGCCGCGATTCGCCGTCAAAGATCGGCAACGTGTTCGGGCAAACGCGGCTGCTCGCCGGAATGATTAGCCCCGAAAGCGGATCAAGCACATTGCGCATGTCGCGGCTCGTCACCGGCACCCAGTTCTTCGGCAGGGGGTTGCGTTTCGGCACCATGCTCGCATGGACGACGTTGCCGTTGCGGAAGCTCACATTGATGGCGCGCTCCTTTCGGCCGCTGCGATAGGACATCGAATATTCGGAGGCGCGAAGACGGTCGCGACCGATCACCCCCGAGACACGCGTTTGCCCCCTGGTGCGGCTGATGATGTCGACGAGCCCGGCCGAATTCAGAGTTCCCGAAATCGTATAGCGATTCTTTTCGACCTCGGTGTGGAACGACGCCCGCGCCACCGGCAGCCCCGCCAGCGCGATGCTGTAATCCGTCTGATGTTCGACATCCGCTGCAAACGAGCTTGTGGAAAACATCACGGCGGCCAGGAGTGCCGGCGCGCGAAAACCCATGCGCAACTTCATGCCCAGTGCCCCATCATTCCTTGCTATCGCAATCCCTTGAAATGCAGGCGGTTTGCGGCTTTTCTAGGCCGCTCGCCGAAAATCCCGCGCTTGATCGTACCAGAAAGAACTAGCGCATCCTCGAGCGGCTTGGAACGGGTCTTGTGCCTCGAAGAGCAGATGTTATTTTAGACCTAGCTTCGCGGAAAAGCGCTGGTTTTTCGGGAATGCGCAGGTTTGGCTTGACTGGCGCCCCGTCACTGACTATAGAACCGCGACTTTTCCAATAATGGCCAACAGGAACGCGGCCTGGGCTCTGGGCCCGCTACCGCATTGTCCGGCGGCGATAAAGAGAATAGGTGTACCATGTCCCGTAGTTGCGAATTGACCGGCAAGGGCGTCCAGTCGGGCCACAATGTCAGCCACGCAAACAACAAGACCAAGCGCAAGTTCCTGCCGAACCTGTGCAGCGTCACGCTGATCTCCGATGCTCTCGGCCAGCGCTTCCGCCTGCGCGTTTCCGCTGCTGCTCTGCGCTCGGTCGAGCACCGCGGCGGCCTCGACGCCTTCCTGCTGAAGGCCGACGAGAACGAACTCAGCATGCGCGCGCGCCTGCTGCGTCGTCAGATCGTCAAGAAGGTCGCTGAAGCCGCCTGATTGGCGCCAGCGCTTCCGACAAAGCTTGAGAAGGCTTGCGGTTCGCCCGGCAAGCCTTTTTCTCGTGTCGTCGCATTAGGGCCGGGGCTTCCGCCATCCGGCTAAGGTTTCCCTCGCTGGTGGCATCACCCAGGATAAAAAAATGCTGAGCAACCGCACGTTCTTCATCTATGTCGCGCTGATGACCCTCGTGGTCGTCGCTTCGAACTTCCTTGTCCAGTATCCGCTGCCGGGTTCGATCGCCGGCATGCAACTCGGCGATCTTCTGACCTGGGGCGCTTTCAGCTATCCTTTCGCCTTCCTGGTCACCGATCTCACCAACCGTCAGTTCGGCCCGCAGATCGCGCGCCGCGTCGTCGTTGCCGGCTTCGCGGTCGCCGTCGTGCTTTCCTTCCTCGCTGCAACGCCGCGGATTGCGATCGCTTCCGGTTCGGCCTTCCTGCTCGGGCAGCTTCTCGACATCTCCGTCTTCAACAGGCTCAGGCGTCAGACCTGGTGGCGCGCGCCGCTCGCCGGCTCGCTCATCGGTTCCGGCCTCGACACGGCGATGTTCTTCTCCTTCGCCTTCGCGCCGTTTTTCGTGTTCCTTGGCCCGAACGACAGCTTCGCGCTGGAGGCGGCTCCAGTGCTCGGTCTGCTGACCGTCGATGCACCGCGCTGGATCTCCTGGGCGCTCGGCGATCTCGCGGTCAAGATCCTTTGCGGCATCGTCCTGCTGCTGCCCTATGGCGCGCTGATGAGTGTCATCAAACCGATGCCAGCCGCGGCGAAGGCGACCACCGCGAAGGCGACTGCCTGAAGCCCACGGGGCCGATCGGCCCCGTTTCATTTGGCGAGCCGGAATTCAAGCATCAGGTTGCGCTCGAGGATCGAATGGTTATCGTCGGAAAGGACGATCACCCGGATTTCGCCGGCCGGGCGCGCTACAACATCGAGAGCTTCCATGTTGTCGATCTGATAGCTCATGTCGGCGTCGAGGATCACCTCGCCGTCGGCCACCGCGCCCGGGCGGATGTCGGCCGCAGCGATCCGGCGGATGCGCATGCCGAGGCCGGAGGCGAGATTGAAGCGACGCTCAAGGAGAAGCAGGTCGCCACCGGGCAGGAAGGCGCCGTCGGTCACCGAATACGGGTCCTCGCGGACGACCGTAAAGACACCTCTCATCGGGCCCTCCAGGATGCCCGCCAGAAGATTGTCCGCCTCGTCGACACTGCGCTCCGAGACGATGACCGCGGCGCCCGAGAGTGGACCGTTCTTCGGCGCGATCGCAATCGTCTCCAGGCCGCCATTGCCGCGCAGCTCCCGCGCGGGAAACGGCAGCGCCAACTGCCCGACGGGTTTTGCATGGGTGAAACCGGGATCTGGATAGACTTCGATGCGAGGCAGTTGCTCAAAGCTGACGATCGCCTGGCCGTCGCGCAATGCCAGCCCCTCGGAATCCACCCTCCATTTTTCGAGCTGCGCCTTGCCGTTGCCATCGGTCATCGATGTGACCGTCAGATTGGTGAGGCCCTCTAGTTTGCCTGCATCATCGCGGGTGACGGCGCCCTCGACCCAATGACCGGTATCCATGACGGCGACGAAGGAATTACCATCCGCACGGAACCTGATCGCCGACAGTGCGCCGAACAGCGGATTGGCCGAGGTCATTTCAATGCCGCCGATGAATTCGAGCGAGCCGAACATCGTCTCGTCGGAACCCACCTTGAACTGCGGGATCTGCCGGCTCGTGACTTGAACAATTTCGCTGATCGGCTCCGCACGGGCGACGGCAGCCGAAACCAACAGAGAAAGAACGACGAGACTTCGGCGGAGCATCTGAGGAGGGACCTTCCCGGACAGGGCAAGCACGGTGCGATGAGAACGAGGGGCTTTCCGTGGATGGGGCAATGCGGACAGCCGCAAAACGGAAGATGACGGATGGGCGGCATCGGCCGCCCAACCATTAACCGGCGCGACGCGCCCGGCCCGGCCGACGATGCAGACTCTCGTCCTCGAAGAGCGCGGCAAGCTGCTCCGTCATCGCACCCGCGAGCTCGTCCGCATCGACGATAGTTACGGCACGGCGATAATAGCGCGTCACGTCGTGGCCGATGCCGATCGCCAGAAGTTCGACCGGCGAGCGGCTCTCGATCTGCTCGATGACCGCGCGAAGATGCCGTTCGAGGTAGTTTCCGGGGTTCACCGACAGCGTGGAATCGTCGACCGGCGCGCCGTCCGAGATCATCATCAGGATACGCCGCTGTTCGGCCCGCCCCAGAAGGCGGTCATGCGCCCACATCAGCGCCTCGCCGTCGATGTTCTCCTTGAGCAGGCCCTCGCGCATCATCAGTCCGAGATTGCGGCGGGCGCGGCGCCAGGGCGCATCGGCGGATTTGTAGACGATGTGGCGCAGATCGTTGAGACGCCCGGGCGACTGCGGCTTGCCGCCGGTAAGCCACTTCTCGCGCGATTGGCCGCCCTTCCACGCCTTGGTCGTAAAGCCGAGGATCTCGACCTTGACGCCGCAACGCTCCAGCGTGCGCGCGAGAATATCGGCGCAGGTGGCCGCGACCGTGATCGGCCGACCGCGCATCGATCCGGAATTGTCGATCAACAGCGTCACCACCGTATCGCGGAAATTAGTGTCCTTCTCCCGCTTGAAGGAGAGCGGCTGCATCGGATCGATGATGATGCGCTGCAGGCGGGCGGTGTCGAGATAGCCTTCTTCGAGGTCGAACTCCCAGGACCGGTTCTGTTGCGCCATAAGCCGGCGCTGCAGCCGGTTGGCGAGACGGCCGACCGCCCCTTGCAGATGGGCGAGCTGCTTGTCGAGGAAGGCACGCAGGCGGTCGAGCTCCGCCTCGTCGCAAAGCTCCTCGGCGGTAATCGTCTCGTCGAACTCCCGGGTATAGACCGTGTAGTCGACCTTCTCGTTGAAATCCGCAAAGGGGTGGCTCGGGCGCTTGACCTCGCCGGGCGTCTCGCTCTCCTCGTCGCCCTCGTCCTGAAGATCGTCATCGGATATCTCCGCGCCGTCCATCTCGCCTTCTTCCATCTGCTCCTCGGCAGACTGGTTTTCCTCGGCGGGCGCGGCGTCGGAGCCTTCCTCCTCTTCGCTCGCGTTCTCGTCCTGCTCCTGGCTGCGCGGCTGATCCTCGTCGGTCTCGCTTTCCTGCTCGTCCGGCTCGATGTCGTCCTCGCCATATTTCTCGGCGACATCCATCGAGGCCAGCATGTCGCGCACGACGCGGGCAAAAGCCTGCTGGTCGTTGATCGCGGCCGCAAGGTTGCGCATGTCGCCGCCAGCCTTTTTCTCGATGAAGTCGCGCCACAGGTCGAGCACCTGGCCGGCGGACGCCGGCGGTTTCTCGCCGGTCAGCTTTTCGCGCACCATCAGAGCCACTGCTTCTTCGAGCGGCGCGTCCGCCTGGGCGTCGATCGCGGCGAAGTTCGCCTTGGAGTATTTCTCATCGAGCATCGAGGAGAGGTTATCGGCAACGCCCGGCATTCTGAGCGCACCGATCGCCTCGACGCGCGCCTGCTCGACGGCGTCGAAGATTGCGCGCGCATCCGCCCCCTGCGGCGACATCGTCGCGTGGATGCGGGCATCGTGGCAGGCCTTGCGCAGCGCCATCGAATCGCCGAGCCCGCGCGCGACAGCCAGCTCGTGCCGGCTCGGGCGCTTGGAAAGCTCCGGCAGACGGATGCGTTCGCCCGTCATTCCGGGCCGCTCGTTCGCAAAGGCGACCTCAAGCTCCGCATCGCCGGCGATCGAGCGGATGCAGCCGGAAAGCGCCCGCTTGAACGGTTCGGCGGCGTTCTCCCTCGTTTGCGACTTCGCCTTGGAATTCGAGCTCACGACAGTTCCTTCTTCAGCCGGACTGGCCGACATCTCCGAGCGCATCGATTCTAAATGGGATTGGAGCGGGATGAAACCTCCCGCTTCAAGGTCGCGGCCGGCTTGTCACCGAGCCGGAGCTTCGGGAGGCCTCAGGCGGTTGCTTCGAGCACAATGTTGGCGGCGCTCTCCTTGAGCTCGACGCCGAAGGCGCGCTGGTAATGCTCGGCGACCAGTGCCCTCTCCAGCTCGTCGCACTTGTTGAGGAAGGTCACCCGGAAGGCGAAAGCGATGTCGCCGAAGATATAGGCGTTCTCGGCCCAGGTGATCACCGTGCGCGGGCTCATGACCGTCGACAGATCGCCATTGATGAAGGCGGCACGGGTGAGATCGGCGACGCGCACCATTTTCGAGACCGTGTCGCGTCCCTTGCCGGCGACGAAGCCCTTGACCTTGGCGGCGACGATGTCGACTTCCTTGTCGTGCGGCAGGTAGTTGAGCGCGGTAACAATCGACCAGCGGTCCATCTGCGCCTGGTTGATCTGCTGCGTGCCGTGATAGAGCCCGGTCGTGTCGCCGAGGCCGACCGTATTGGCGGTCGCGAAGAGCCGGAAGGCCGGATGCGGACGAATGACACGGCTCTGGTCGAGCAGTGTCAGGCGACCGGACGATTCGAGCACGCGCTGAATCACGAACATGACGTCCGGACGACCGGCATCATATTCGTCGAAAACGAGCGCGACATTGTGCTGGTAGGCCCAGGGCAGGATGCCGTCCTTGAACTCGGTCACCTGCATCCCGTCCTTGACGACGATCGCATCCTTGCCGACGAGGTCGATACGGCTCACATGGCTGTCGAGGTTGACGCGCACGCAAGGCCAATTGAGACGCGCCGCGACCTGCTCGATATGGGTCGACTTGCCGGTGCCGTGATAACCTGAAACCATGACGCGGCGGTTATGGGCGAAGCCGGCGAGGATGGCGAGCGTCGTCTCACGATCGAAGAGGTAGTCCGGATCGATATCGGGCACATAGGCGTCGCCCTTCGAATAGGCGGGAACGCGCAAATCCGTATCGATGCCGAAAACCTCCCGGACCGAGATCGTCGTGTCAGGGAGGTTGGAAATGTCGAGGTCAATCTTGCTCATCACAACTCCAGAGCGGCCGCCGGACGGCACCCGCGCATGCGCCTGCAAATAGTATTTTCTGTCATAATCCGCGTTGTTAGCAGAAACCAGCCTGTTTTAACAATTGGTAGGCCTGAATAACCGCCCGAAAGCGGTCTTCCGATCCCCTGTCTCCGCCATTCGCATCGGGGTGGTGTTTCTTGACGAGCTCCTTGTAGGCGGCCTTGATATCGGCGGCGGTCGCCGAGGCCGCAACCCCGAGCGTCTCAAAGGCCTTCGCCTCGAGCGTCTTCAGCTTGCGCAGGCGCGGTTCGTGCCGGGCCTGCCGGGCGCGCGCCTCGTTGAAGAAGCCGAACGGATCGCGCATACGGGCCTGCGCGCCGGCGCTGCCGGAGCGCATCTGCGACTGCGTCGGGCCGTTGCGGGAGTTCTTGTTGACGCCGACCGTCCAGGTGGGACGATGACCGGTGATCGCTTCCTTCTGGTAGCGGGCGATCTCGGTATCGGATAATCCGGAAAAGTAATTGTACCCTTTGTTGTATTCCTTCACATGCTCGAAGCAGAACATGAAATATTCGCCTTCGGCATTGCGCCCGACCGGCGCCCGATGCACCGCTTTCTTGTCGCAGCCGTCCCACTGGCACACAGGCGCAGACGGCTCCACGCGCGCTTCCCCCCTCGGGCGCGTTCTGATGCGGTCGAAATATTTTGAATCGAGTTTCATGGCGCACATTATGGGGTTTACAGAGGGCCACAACAAGAATTGACAAAGCGGAATGTTGCTGGCTTTGTGCGGCTATTTTGCATCGCACGGACCTTGCCAGCCGCTCGATCTCGACGCACCGGCAAACAGGGAAATGGGACGGAAAGATGTCGCTGCAAAGACGTATCGAAGACAAGCTCGTGCAGGCCTTCCAGCCCGAACGCCTGATGGTGATCAACGAGAGCCACCTACACGCCGGCCATCAGCCCGGTTTCGACGGCGGCGGCGAGACGCATATGCGGATCCGCATCGTCTCGAGCGCCTTTGCCGGCATGAGCCGCGTCGCGCGCCACCGGGCGATCAACGACCTCCTGAAGGCCGAACTCGACGCCGGACTGCACGCGCTTGCCGTAGAACCGGCCGCTCCGGGAGAGCCGACGCGCTGGTGAGATCAGCCGGCGGGGCCGTCTTCCTCGGCGGCGCGGATGCGCAACTTGGTGATCCGATTCTTCACCCGCTTCATGACGATGAAACGCTTGCCGTAGAAGGTGAAGGCCTGCCGCTCCTCCGGAATGCTCTTCGATTCATGGATGACGAGACCGGCAACAGTCGTCGCCTCCTCGTCCGGCAGTGACCAGTCGAGCGCGCGGTTGAGATCGCGGATCGGCACGGACCCATCGACGACGATCGAGCCGTCGGCCTCCTGACGGACGCCCTGAATGTCGAGGTCGTGCTCGTCGGCGATGTCGCCGACGATCTCTTCCAGGATATCCTCGAGCGTTACGAGCCCTTGCACCTGGCCGTATTCGTCAACGACGATGGCAAGATGCAGCTTGCGCCTGAGAAAGGCGTTGAGCTGGTCCTTGAGATTGGTCGTGTCGGGCACGAACCAGGGTTTCTGCGCGAGCTTAACGACGTCGATCGTCTCGGCCTGCACATCCGGCTCGGCAAGCGCCCTGAGCAAATCCTTGGAATGGATGACGCCGATGATGTTGTCGGCGGAGCCCCGCCACAGCGGCAGGCGCGTGAACGGGCTTTCGAGTATCTCCCGGACGCAGACGGCGGGCGGATCGTCGGCATTGATCGCCCGCATCGCGGTGCGATGGATCATGACGTCGGAAACTTCGAGTTCGCCGAGATCAAGCACGCCCCCGAGCAAGTCGCGGTCCGCCTTCACGAACGAGCCTTCGCGATGGAGCAGATCGACGGCACCCCGCAGTTCCTCCTGCGCGGTGAGCATCGGCACCTCCGATGACAAGTTTACTCCGAGAAGGCTCAGCATGCGCCGGACAATCGCATTCACCAGATTGGAGACGGGACCGATCACCGTGATGAAGGGCCTCACTGTCGGTGCCACCGCAAGGGCGGAACGATCGGGCGACGCGAGCGCCCAGCTTTTCGGCAGAACTTCGGCGAAGACAACGAAGAGGACCGTCATCGCAAGCGTTGCAATTGCGACACCGTAAACGCCGAAGAGACGGATCGACAGGTTCGTCGCCAGAGACGAGGCGAGGATGATCACGAGGATGTTGCCGATTAGCAGAGCCCCAATCAGACGGTCGCGGCTCTCGATCAATCCGTTGACGATGCCGGCGCGTGCGTCGCCATTGCTCTCGAGCATATGCATTCGTGACCGGGATGCCGCGTTCAACGCCGCTTCCGATGCGGAGAAGAAGGCGGAAAGCAGGAGCAGACCAAGGACCGAGACGAGAGACGGCCAATGATCCGCCAGAAACGCCAGGAATGCGCCGCCGCTCATTAGGGATGTTTTTCCTTAAGAAAGCTCAGCACTTCCGAAGACGGAACGTCGTCGGCGACGAAGGACTGTCCGATCCCTCGCGTCAGGATGAAGGTAAGCTTGCCGCCTTTCACCTTCTTGTCCTGGGCGATCGCCTCCATCAGCCGCTCGGCCGGCGGCAGTGCCCCGGGAATGTTCCCCATGCGCGTCGGCAGGCCGACGGCCCTGAGATGGGCTTCCACGCGCCGCGCGTCGTCCGTGCTCGCGAGGTTCATCCGGGCAGAGAACTCATGCGCAAGCACCATGCCGATCGCAACGCCCTCTCCGTGTACCAACCGCGTGCTGTCGTATTCGGTCGCCGCTTCCAGCGCATGACCGAAGGTGTGGCCAAGATTGAGAAGCGCCCTCAGCCCGGTTTCGCGCTCGTCCGCGGCAACGACGTCGGCCTTGGCTTGGCAGCTGACCGCAATGGCCTCGATGCGAGCCGGCCCGCCGGCGAATATCGCCTGCCAGTTCTGCTCGAGCCATTCGAAGAATTCCGGCTTGTCGATCAGCCCGTATTTGGCGACCTCGGCATAGCCGGCGCGGAACTCGCGCGGGCTCAGCGTATCGAGCACGTCCGTATCGGCAAGCACAAGCTCGGGCTGGTGGAACACGCCGATCAGGTTCTTCCCGTGCGGCGAATTGATGCCGGTCTTGCCGCCGACGGAGGAATCGACCTGTGCCAGAAGCGAGGTCGGAATCTGGATAAAGCGCGAACCGCGGCGGACGATGCCGGCGGCAAAGCCGGTGAGGTCGCCGATCACGCCGCCGCCGAGCGCGATCACCGCGTCGTTGCGCTCGATCCTGGCGCCGAGGATCGCCTCGCAGACCGGAATGAGGTGCTCGAAGCTCTTGGTCTTCTCCCCTGCCGGCAATACGAGGGAGATCGCCTCGATACCACTTTCCTTGAGACTCGCCATCAGCGGCTCGAGATAGCGCGGCGCGACGTTCTCGTCCGTTATCACCGCCATCTTCCTGCCATTGAGGCGGGCCGCGATCTCTCGGCCCGCCGCTGCGATCAGGCCGGGACCGATGAGGATGTCATAGGAACGGTCGCCGAGGTTCACGCGAACCTTGCGCTCGGCGGCGGGCAGCTCATTACTGTTCATCGTGTCAGGCTTTCTGGTAATCAGCGATGGCGGCGAGGACCTCTTCGACCATCATTTCCTTTTTCACGTCGCGCGAGAGGACTGTAAGATCCGCCTCCGCGTAGATCGGATACCGCGCACGCATCAGGTTCTCGAGCGTCTGCTTGGGGTTCTCGGTCTTCAGAAGCGGCCGGGTGTCGCGCTTGTTCACCCGCTCCCAGAGCACGTCGAGTTCCGCGTTGAGCCAGATCGTCAGACCGCCCTTCTTGATCTGCCGCCGCGAACGTTCGTTGATATAGGCGCCGCCGCCGGTCGAGACCACGCGCGGCCCGGACCGGAGCAGCCGCTTCAGCACGCGAGCTTCGAGCGCCCGGAATTCCTCCTCGCCATAGGTGGCGAAGAGATCGCTGATCGTCATGCGCGAGACCCGCTCGATTTCATGGTCGGAATCGATGAAGGGAATACCGAGCGCTTGGGCGGTGAGGCGCCCGATCGCCGATTTTCCCGCCCCCATCAGACCGATGAAAACGAGATTGCGCTTACCGAGGGCGCGCTTTGCCCTTTCGGCGAGCGTCGCGGAAACCGGTTCGGTCACGTCGTTCATTGCGCTTCATATTCCCCATTCCTCTCCGGTATCGACAAATCGGCGGGGAGCGTCAAGTCGTCGCGCGGCCTTCTTGAACTTGGCCGCGGAGCCGTTCATATAGGCACGCACTGCATGATCGCATCCTTGATCGGCTCCAATTTCAGGGATCGTGCAGAGGAGACTGAAATGCCGACCCTCTTCCGGTTTCTGTTCATCTGCGCCGTTATGGCCGGCATTATCTACGCCACGATGGTGGCGCTCGTCACCTTGGTCGACCCGGTGGAGCGGGACGTCACGGTGCGCATTCCCACAGAACGGGTCAACAAGCCGCAATGACGGATCTGTCAGAGGCCCACCTCGAAGCCTTCCTGGAGATGATGAGCGCCGAGCGCGGCGCAGCGGTCAACACGCTGCAATCCTATGAACGCGACCTCAAGGACGCGCTCTTATTCCTGCGCTCGCGCGGCACGCGGCTGATCACCGCCACCGCCGACGATCTAAGAAGCTATCTCTCCCATCTCGCCGGCGAAGGTTTCAAGTCATCTTCGCAGGCCCGGCGCCTTTCGGCGCTCAGGCAATTCTACAAGTTCCTCTATGCGGAAGGCTTACGCGGCGACGATCCGACGGGCATCCTCGACGCGCCGAAAAAAGGTCGCGCCCTGCCGAAGACGCTCAGCATCGACGACGTCAGCAAACTGATTGGCCAGGCGGAGGCGGAAGCGAAATCGGGCGACGACGCGCTTTCGAAGTTGCGCATGCACGCATTGATCGAACTCCTCTACGCTACCGGCATGCGCGTCAGCGAGCTCGTATCGCTGCCGGCAAGCGTCCTTTCACAGAACGGCCGCTTCCTGGTCATCCGCGGCAAGGGCAACAAGGAAAGGCTCGTGCCGCTGTCGCAGGCAGCTATCCGTGCCATGCGGGCCTATGGCGAGGCGTTGCGGGAAAAGGAAGACGGCGCCGCCAGCCCCTGGCTCTTCCCCTCCTACGGCAAGTCCGGCTATCTGCCGCGCCAGGTCTTCGCCCGCGATCTGAAGGGCCTTGCCGCGCGCGCAGGCATCAGGGTCGCGGCGATCTCCCCGCATGTCCTGCGCCATGCCTTCGCCAGCCATCTGCTCGCCAACGGCGCCGACCTTCGCGCCGTGCAGGAACTGCTCGGGCACTCGGACATTTCGACGACACAAATCTATACGCATGTGCTGGACGAACGCCTGCATGAGCTCGTGCAGAACCATCACCCCCTTGCCAAACAGGCGAAAAAACAGGATTAGGACCGCGGACAGATTGGCTTGGCAGGGCGGCCTTGTCGAAAAATGATCGGAAACGCATCTGATGCACAACTATCTCGACTTCGAAAAACCCATCTCTGATCTCGAAGGCAAGATTCTCGAACTGAAGAAACTCGCCGGCGAAGACGAGAGCGTGAACACGTCAGACGAGATCGCCCGGCTCGAGGGGCGCGTCCGCGATGCGATGGCCGACATCTATTCCAAATTGTCCCCCTGGCAAAAGACCCAGGTCGCCCGCCATCCTTCGCGCCCGCATTTCCTCGACTATGCCTCCAGCCTCTTCACCGAATTCACGCCGCTCGCGGGCGACCGCAATTTCGCCAATGACGATGCGATCCAGGCCGGGCTCGCTCGCTTTCGCGGCGCGCCGGTCGCGATCATCGGCCAGGAAAAAGGCAACGATACCAAGTCGCGCATCAAGCACAACTTTGGCAGCCCCCGTCCCGAGGGCTACCGTAAGGCGGTTCGTATCATGGAAATGGCCGATCGTTTCGGTCTGCCGCTGATCACGCTGGTCGATACGGCAGGCGCCTATCCGGGCGTCAACGCCGAAGAGCGGGGTCAGGCCGAGGCAATCGCCCGCTCGACGGAAATGTGTCTCAACGTCAAGGTGCCGATCGTCACCGTGGTGATCGGCGAAGGCGGTTCGGGCGGTGCGATCGCGATCGCGACCGGCAACCGCGTCTATATGCTCGAGCATGCCATCTATAGCGTGATCTCGCCGGAAGGTGCGGCCTCGATCCTCTGGCGCGATTCGACGCGCGCCAAGGAGGCCGCCGCCAGCATGAAGATCACGGCGGAAGACCTGAAATCACTCGGCGTCATCGACGGCATCATTCCCGAACCGGTAGGCGGAGCGCATCGCGATCCGGAAGCGGTCATCAGCCGCACCGGAACGGTGATCGCCGATGCGCTCAAGGAGCTCTCCGCGCGCAACGGCGACGAATTGCGGAGCGATCGGCGGCAGAAATACCTGAACATCGGCCGCAATCTCTAAGAGCGAGACGCCGAGTGGTTGCCGCCCCTTGTCTCCTCCCAAAACTGCTCCGATCTGAATCATCGCGAGCGCACCGCGATGGTCAGCAACCGGAAAGCGACTGTGGCCAAATCTTGGCCATATTCATGAGGTCCATGAGAAGCGGCATTCGCAGGGGGGCCTGCACAGTTAAGATTTCGTGAAGAATAATATCTTAGTGATTCGCTGATCCCCTCCCCCCGGGAAAGTGGGCGCACGAATGGATTGTGGCTAGAACGGGCTTTTGCCGATGCGTTTAAGGAACCTTCTCCTCACCGCCGCTGTCGCAGCCGCGCTTGCCGGCTGCACCAATGAAACGCTCGATACCGTCAACCTCTCCTCCGTCAAGAACAAGACCGAATATCAGCTTTCGAGCAAGATGGTCAGCAAGATGCGCGAGCTTGGGATGCAGAAGACATCCCCGATCCTCCTGCGCATCTTCAAGGAAGAGGGAACGCTAGAGGTCTGGAAGGCGAACACGGCGAACCGCTTCCAGCTCCTGAAGAGCTATAAGATCTGTGCCTGGTCCGGCAAGCTCGGCCCCAAAGTGAAGGAAGGAGACCGTCAGGCGCCGGAGGGATTCTATCCGCTCTATCCGCATCAGATGAATCCCAATTCCAACTACTATCTCGCGATCAACACCGGCTATCCCAACACGTACGACAAGGCCAACGGTCGCTCCGGCACGCATCTGATGATCCATGGCGCCTGCTCCTCGTCGGGCTGCTATTCGATGACCGACGAGCAGATCATCGAGATCTTTGCGCTCGCGCGAGACGCCTTCAAGGGCGGCCAAGAATATGTGCAACTGCAGGCCTTCCCGTTCCGCATGACGGCGGAGAACATGGCCCGCCATCGCGACAATCCGAATATCGAATTCTGGAAGATGCTGAAGGCCGGCTACGACCAGTTCGAGGTGACCAAGCGTCCGCCGCAAGTGAATGTCTGCGAGAGGAAATACGTCTTCAATCAGCAGGCCGACGGCAAGTTCAATCCAGCAGGCCAGTGCCCCGCCATGACGACGCCGCCGGCGCTTGAGATGGCCATGGCATCCTACGAGAAGGACTATCAGCGCGATTACGAGAAGGCGCTGAAGAAATTCGACGGCATGGTCTGGTACGAACCGACCGAGGCCGAACGCAAGGCAATCGTCGCCGAACAGCGCAAGGGCCGCGAGCTTGCCTACGCGCCGACCGGAACCTCGCTCGATGCCGGCAAGCTGATGAAGGTGAGCGATCTGGAGAAGAAGCTCGCCGCACAGAAGGAGGCCGAGGAGGCCAAACAGGCGGCCCTGATCCAGAAAGAGGCGCTCGAAAAGGCGACCCGCGAGGGCAGAAACGTGCCGGTGCCGCAGCAGAGCCCGGTCGAACGCCCGGTCCAGCAGGCGGCGCTGCAAGAGGCGCCCGCGAAGAAATCCTTCTGGAATCTGTTCTCGAAAAGCGAGCCCGAGAGCGAGGCAGCGGCCCCGGTAAGCCCAGCACCCGATGGGCAGGCCGCCGTCCAACTGACCGCCGCGCCGGGCCAGCCACAGCCGGCTGCCGCTCAAGAACAGGCGGCCGCACCGGCCGAAGGCAATGCACAGGTCGCGAACGCTCCGGCCGCGAATGCCGAGATGCAAGCGCCCGAGCAGCCGGCCGTCGAGCAGCCGAAGAAGCGCCCCTTCTGGAAGATTTGGGGCAATTGATGCCGGACGAACCCCGGACCGTGTACGATTTGAGGGGGCTGAAATGCCCCCTTCCCGTTTTGAAAACGCGAAAGCGTATGGAGTCGCTGGCGCCGGGCGCTCTGATCGAGATCGAAACGACGGACCCTCTGGCGGTGATCGACATACCGCATTTCTGCAACGAGGACGGACACCGGCTCGAAGAGGCCACGCCTACAGCGGGCGGCCATCGCTTCGTCATTCGCAAAAGGGCCTGACTGAGAGGGTTAGGGGTGACGGGCGAACTCCCCAGTGCCATCACAATCCAATCCCGAGTCGCTCCAACGCGACCGGAAATCTTGCTATGATCCCGTCCGGGGCGTTGGGGGGGCGCCAATAGGGTGGCGGGATGAACGAGGCAAGCGGCAGTTTCCGCGACAGCTCCAACGCGGCCGTGCGACCACCGATCGCCTGGGCGCTGGCGGCCGTTGCGAGCTTCACGCTCGACTGGCTTTATCCGCTACCGCTCTTGCCGGAGGCCATACCGGCCAGTTGGCTCCTCGGTGCCATCACATTCCTTGCCGGACTAGGACTGCTGATCTGGAGTGCGGCAACACTCCGCCGGGCAGGAACGCATATCCAGACCGTGCAGCCGACAACGACGATCGTCGAAGACGGACCTTACCGCTACAGCCGCAACCCGATCTATATCGGCATGTTTCTCGGTCTGATCGGCCTCGCCATCGGCTTCGACAGCCTCTGGTTCCTCGTTCTATTGGTGCCGTTTTATCTCGTCATCCGCTATGCGGTGGTCGCGCGCGAGGAGGCCTATCTAGAGCGTAAATTCGGCGACATATACCGCGCCTACCAGGCCCGCGTCCGGCGCTGGCTATAGCATCAGAATCTCATCCCGGGAACAACGAGCGGATTGTCCGCAAGAGCCTGCGCGTCCGGCCGGTCGACGCGCGGTTTGCCGGTGAAGGCATCGAAGAGGTCGCGAACGAAAGTCTCCTCGAGCCCCTTGGTGATCAGCACCATCCGCGTGCGGCGGTCGGCCGGATCGGGCCAGGCGGCAAGCCGCTCCGGCCTATGAAAGACGGTCTGAACGCCGTGCAGCACCACGGGCCGTTCCGGATTGTCCGCCATCGAAACAATCGCCTTCATGCGTAACAGCTTTTCGCCATGGGCCGAGCGCAGGAGATCGATGAACATCTCCAGCGCCATCGGCGCGATCGGCCGATCATGGACGATGCTGAAGGAACGGATGTCCGTGCCGTGCCGATTGACGTCGTGATGGTGATGATCCTCATGATCGTGGTGATGACCGTGGTCGTGATCATGATCGTGGCGCTCCGCCCCCGCCTCGTCCTGAAGCCAGCGGCCGACATCGGCGACCTTGGTCGACGCGTCATAGAGACCGCAGTCGAACAGTGCGGCGCGCCCGGCCTCGTCCGTGTCCCCGTCGATAATCGGCGCCCGCGGATTGAGCTCGCTGAGCTGCGCCTTAAGCGCTTCGATCTGCTCGCCTTTCGCAAGCCCTGTCTTGCTGATCACCAGCCGATCCGCGACAGCGACCTGCTTCAGCGCTTCGACGTGATTGCCGATCGTCTGTTCGCCGTTGACCGCGTCGACGACCGTGACCACGCCGTCCAGGCGGAAGTTCTGTGCGATGATCGGATTGCCGAGGACGGATTGCAGCACCGGCGCCGGATCGGCCAGACCCGTTGTCTCGATGACGACGCGCTTCAGCGGCTTGATGCGCCCTGTCTGCATCCGGTCCATGAGGTCGGCCAAGGTATCGACAAGCTCGCCGCGGACGGTGCAGCACAGGCAGCCGTCCGAGAGCTCGATCACGCCGTCACTCGATGCCTCGACGAGCAGATGGTCGATCGAGACGTCACCGAACTCGTTGATGATCACGGCCGTATCGGCGAGCGCCGGGTCCTTGAGCAACCGGTTGAGAAGGGTCGTCTTGCCCGCACCGAGAAAGCCGGTGAGGATCGACACCGGCACCAGCGGCAGGGGACCATTCATGGCAGACTCCGTTTAGAAGCTCGGGCGCGGCACCGGGATCGGTACATTGGCAATTTCAGCGATATCGCCCTGCCCCGTGACACCGACCCCAGCCTTGGCGCTCTTGTCGTTACTGCCCGGAATGAGCCCGGCAAAGGCGAGTTTCAGCGGACGGTCGATCTCGTGGATATAGGGCGAGAGCAGCTTCTGCCGACCGGCCTCGTCACGTCCTTCGCTGCGTACCTTCGCCGCCTGCTTCGAGCAGATCTCCTTGCTGACGTCGGTGACGACGTTGCGGGTCTCGCCGTAGGGCGCAATTTGCGTGAGCGAGGGCTTTGCCGCGTCGCTGGTCGTCAGCGCCATCTGCAGGAGCCTGGCCGACTCGTCGGCGCGAGCCCCGAGGCTGTCCTCGCCGAGCACGACCGAAACGACGCTGCGGCCATTGCGGGTAGCCGACGAGACCTGGTTGAAACCCGAGGCGCAGATGAAGCCGGTCTTCATGCCGTCCGCCCCCTCGAAACGCCCGATCAGCATGTTGTAGTTCGCATAGTCCTTCTTGCCGGTGGTGAAGCCCTCCAGCGAGAAGTAGGGGGCATATTCCGGGAATTCGCGCTTCAGCGTGATCGCAAGCACCGCGAGATCGCGGGCGGTCGTATACTGCCCCTCGCCCGGAAGCCCGTTGGCATTGACGAAATGCGAGGACGTCATGCCGATGCGGCGCGCCTCCGCATTCATCCGCTCGATGAAGGCTTGTTCGGACCCGCCGACCGTCTCGGCGATCGCCACTGCGACGTCGTTCGCCGACTTGACCAGCATCATTTTCAACGCACTGTCGAGAGTCATTGCCTGGCCGGGCTTGTAGAACATCTTGCTCGGTGGCTCGGACGCCGCATTCTTCGACATCACCACCGGGGATTCCAGCGTCAGTTGCCCGGCCTTGATCGCGCGAAACGTCGTATAGGCCGTCATCAGCTTGGTCAGCGAAGCCGGATACCATTTCTGGAAAATGTCCTGGTGCTCGTAGACCTTTAGCGAGGCGACGTCGACGACGAGCCTCGGATTGGCGGATGCCGGCAGCGCCGCGGCCAATGCCGCGCAGACCCCTGCAAGAACGCCCACTACGCCCGCCCTGTTGCGCACCAAAAATCCTGCTAGCGCCACAATTCCTACCTCGAAATTCCGGAGTTTACTCGTATCGCCCCGGTATTTAGCCTATATGGCGAGGAAATGGCAAAGCCCATTCATTTGGCTGCCGCGTCAATCCACCGCTCCGATCCCAAGTATAGACCTCAAGTGACAGGAACGAACAATGCCGATTTTGAACCGTGCCGCCGAGCTCAAGAACGAAGTGACCGAATGGCGGCGCTACCTGCATCAAAACCCGGAGATCCTGTTCGCAGTGGAAAATACGGCGGCCTTTGTCGAAAGGAAACTCAGGGAATTCGGCGTTGACGAAATCGTGACCGGCCTTGGGCGGACCGGCGTCGTCGGCCTAATCCGCGGCAGCCGCGGCCCAGGCCGCACCATCGGTCTCAGGGCCGACATGGATGCCCTGCCGATCACCGAGACGAGCGGCAGGCCCTGGTCTTCGACCACGCCCGGCAAGATGCACGCCTGCGGCCATGACGGCCATACCGCCATGCTGCTCGGTGCGGCGAAATACCTCGCCGAGACGCGCAATTTTGCCGGCAGCGTCGCTGTGATCTTCCAGCCGGCGGAAGAAGGCGGCGGCGGCGGCAACGAGATGGTCAAGGACGGCATGATGGAGCGCTTCGCGATCGAAGAGGTCTACGGCATGCACAACATGCCGGGCATGCCGGTCGGCCAGTTCGGCAGCCGGCCCGGCCCGATCATGGCCTCCACCGATGAATTCACCATCACCGTCAAGGGCCGCGGCGGCCACGCGGCGCAACCGCACAAGACCATCGACCCGATCGCCATCGGTGCGCAGATCGTCAATGCGCTGCAAACGATCGCTTCGCGCACGGTCGATCCGCTTGCCTCTGTCGTCGTCTCCGTCACCAAATTCAACGCCGGCTTCGCGCACAACGTCATCCCGGAGCAGGCCGTTCTCGCCGGCACCGTGCGGGCGCTGACGCCGGAGGTCCGCGACACCGGCGAGGCCCGGGTCCGCCAGATCGCCGAAAGCATCGCCGGCGCCTATGGGGCCACCGTGGATGTCTGGTATGGCCGCAACTATCCGGTGACCGTCAATCACGCGGCAGAGACCGGTCACGCGCTCGCTGTCGCGGCGACGGTTGCCGGCGAAGGCAACGTCAACACGGCGCTCGACCCGATGATGGGCGGCGAGGACTTCTCCTATATGCTGCTCGCTCGGCCGGGCGCCTTCGTCTTCATCGGCAATGGCGACACGGCTGGCCTGCATCATCCCGCCTACGATTTCAACGATGAAGCGATCCCGCACGGGATTTCCTATTGGGTGAAGCTTGCCGAAACGCGGCTTGCCGCCTGAGAAACGGGGCCGGCCATGCACCAGATCGACAAGACGGACCGCAGAATCTTGAACATCCTCCAGGCGGACGGACGGATCACCAACCTGGAGTTGGCGGACCGTATCGGGCTTTCGCCGACCGCGACCAGCGAACGGCTGCGGCGGCTCCTGAAGGAGGGCTACGTCTCCGGCTTCGGTGCGCGGCTGGATCCGCACAAATTGGGCTTCGGGCTCCTGGTCTTCATCGAGGTGATGCTCGACAAGACCACGCCGGAAGTCTTCGACCAGTTCGCAGCCGCCATCAAGCAGGCGCCCGCCGTGCTGGAATGCCATATGGTCGCCGGCGGCTTCGACTATCTCGTCAAGACCCGCTTCGAGGACATGGCCGCCTACCGCAACTTCCTCGGCCAGGTGCTGTGGACGCTACCGGGCGTCAAGGAGACCCGGACCTATGCGGTCATGGAGGAGATCAAGAACGACGGGCCGCTGCCGCTGCTTTGAGCGTGGCAGCGGTCCGCCCCAGCTCACGCCTTGATGGACTCCATGTCGATCACGAAGCGGTAGCGCACGTCGCTCCTGACCACCCGCTCATAGGCCTCGTTGATCTGCTCGATCTCAATCGTCTCGATCTCCGAGACGATGCCGTGCTCGCCGCAGAAATCCAGCATCTCCTGCGTCTCCTTGATCGAGCCGATCATGGAACCGGAAATGCTGCGACGGGCCGGCACGAGCGAGAAGGCATGGACCGGCACGGGGTTTTCCGGAATGCCGACGAGCACGAGGTTGCCGTCGACCTTCAGGAGATTGAGGTAGGCATTCCAGTCGATCTCGGCCGCGACGGTGCAGATGATCAGGTCGAAGCTGCCGGCAAGCGCCGGGAAGGTCGCCGGATCGTTCGTCGCGTAATAGTGGTCGGCGCCGAGCTTCAGCCCGTCCTCCTTCTTCGAAAGCGTCTGGCTAAGGACCGTGACCTCGGCACCCATCGCGTGCGCGAGCTTCACGCCCATATGGCCGAGACCGCCCATGCCGACGATCGCCACCTTCTTTCCAGGGCCCGCCTTCCAGTGGCGGAGCGGGGAATAGAGCGTGATCCCGGCGCAGAGCAGCGGTGCCGCGGCGTCGAGCGGCAGGTTCTCGGGAATGGAGAGCACATAGCCTTCCTTGACGACGATGTGGTCGGAATAGCCGCCCTGGGTCGGCGTCTTTCCATCGGCCTCGACGCCGTTATAGGTCACCACCAGGCCCGGCAGATATTGTTCCAGGTCGAGATCGCGGGTCGCACAGGTCGTGCAGGAATCGACGAAACAACCGACGCCGACGCGGTCGCCGATCTTGAACTTGGTGACCTTCGAGCCGACCGCCCGGACGATGCCGACGATTTCGTGACCCGGCACCATCGGAAATGTCGAGTTGCCCCACTCGTTGCGGGCCTGGTGAATGTCGGAATGGCAGACGCCGCAATATTTGATATCGATCACCACGTCATCGTCGCGTGGCTCGCGGCGTTCGAAGGTGAAAGGGGCGAGCGGCTTCGACGCATCCGTCGCCGCATATCCTCTTGCAATGGCCATGGGTCTGTCCTTCATGTCTTGAAAATGGAGGGCGCGCCCGGCGATCCATGGACCGCGGGCGGCACGGCGGACTATGCTGCTTCTCAGGGCCATGCGTTAGTGCGATCCTGCAAAGTTCTTGCACGATCCTGCAAGAATTGCCTAGGCATCGTGGCGAGGTAACCTCGCCACCCTATCTTTGTCCTGCTTTCATACAGAACTAAGGCATTGGAAAGAGCGATGAATATGACAGTCACGCAAAGCATGCCGCGCCAGCGGATGATAGATATCATTGCCCGGATCGCCGGGGAAGACGGCGACTACCAGACCATCGTACCGGGCCTCAGCATTCATCGCCATTCGAGCACCGCCAAACTGAATTGCGCCGCCTATAAGCCAAGCCTCGCGATCATCGTGCAGGGCGCCAAACGCGTCGTGCTCGGCGAAGAGACGCTCGTCTACGGCGCCTCGGATTACCTTTTGACCTCGATCGACTTGCCGGTGCTCTCGCAGGTATCGGTCGCCTCACCGGAAGAACCATATCTGAGCATGGCTTTTCAGATCGATACGACGAGGATCCCGGCGCTCCTGGACGCAATCGGCCACGGGGCAGCGAAATCGTCCGGCTCTCCGCGCGGCATGGCAGTCAGCAAGCTCACGCCCGATCTGGAGGACGCAGCATTGCGCCTGCTGCGCCTGCTCGACCGGCCCGACGACATCGCAGTCCTGCTGCCTTTGGTGGAACAGGAACTTCTCTACCGCCTGGTTATCGGGCCGCACGGCGCAAGACTCCGTCAGATGACGACGGTCGAGAGCCAGCCGCACCAGATCGGCCGTGCAGTCGCCTGGCTGAAGGAGCACTATTCGCGGCCGCTGCGCATCGACGATCTCGCAAGCCGCGTCAGCATGAGCGTCTCCTCCTTCCATCATCATTTCAAGGCGATCACGGCGATGAGCCCGCTGCAATATCAGAAACAACTCCGTTTGCAGGAGGCGCGGCGCCTGATGCTGGAGGAGCGCCTCGACGCTGGGGACGCAGGTCATAAGGTCGGCTACGAGAGCCAGTCGCAGTTCAGCCGCGAATATGCCCGCCACTTCGGCGAACCGCCGGGGCGAGACATCGGCCGCGTCCGCCGCAGCCTGGTCGGCCATCTGAGCGGCGAGGCGGAGATGTTGAGCGAGGGGTAACGCGGGATGAGCAAAGGTGTGAGCGTTTTCCGCCCGCATCCGCGTCTCTAATGACTACCACCCCTCCTCCAGCACCTTCGCCAACACGTCGGCGAAGAAGTCGGCGCTCTCGCGGGCGAGGCAGAGCGGCGGTTTGATCTTCAGCACGTTCAGGTGGTCGCCGGTCGGCTGCATGATGACGCCAAGTTCCAGAAGTCGGTTACAGATCGCCGCCGTCTCTTCCGTGGCAGGCTCCAACGTCTCGCGGTCGCGGACGAATTCGACGCCGAGATAGAGTCCCATGCCGTGCACGGCCCCGACAAGCGGGTATTTCTGCCCGAGCGCCTGCAGCCGCGCCTTCAAATGGTCACCGACCGTGCGGGCGTTCTCCTGCAAGGCCTCGTCATGAAGGATATCGAGCACGGTGAGCCCGACAGCGCAACTGACCGGGCTGCCGCCGGAAGAAGAGAAAAAGTAGCCTTCCTTCTCCAGCGCATCCGCGATCTCACGGCGGGTGATCACGGCTCCGAGCGGATGACCGTTGCCCATGCCCTTGGCGACGGTGATGCCGTCGGGGACGACGCCCTGCTCCTCGAAACCCCAGAAATAGTGGCCGAGTCGTCCATAGCCCACCTGCACCTCGTCGGCGATGCAGACGCCGCCGCGCGCCCGGACCATGGCGTAGACCGCCTTGAGATAGCCCGGCGGCAGCGGAATGCCGCCGGCATTGCCGTAGACCGTTTCGCAGATGAAGCCGGCAAGGCGGCCATCCTTCTCGTCCAGTTCCCGCAGCTTTGCCGCGACGGCGTCGACATAATGGACCGTCGACCCCTCCCCCCGAAACGGCCCGCGATAGGTGTTCGGCGAGACGACGGGGTGCACCCAATCCGGCCGTGTCGTCAGCGCCTGAGGGTTGTCGGCAATCGAGGTGGAGACCGCGTCGCTCGCGACCGTCCAGCCGTGATAGGCCTCCAGGAGCGAGAGGATGTTGCGCGTGCCGGTATGGGCCCAGGCGAGCCGGATGGCAAGGTCGTTCGCCTCCGAGCCGCTGTTGACGAGAAAGACCGTATCGAGCCCTTCCGGCGCCAGTGCTGCGAGGCGCTCGGAGAATTCGGCGACCGCGGCATAGTGGAAGCGCGAATTGGTGTTGAGCAGCGACCATTGCCGCGCAACCGCCGCCGAGAGGCGTGGATGCCCGTGGCCGAGGATGGTGACGTTGTTGACCATGTCGAGATAGGCGCGCCCCTCGACATCGAAGAGATGCTCCTTCCAGCCGCGCTCGATCTCGGGCGGCTTGCGATAATAATTCTTCTGCGGTCGCGCGAAATGGCACTGCCGCCGATCGAGCAGCGCCGCCGCATCCGGTAGCGGTGCGTTGCAATCGATGCCGAGGATAAGCGCCGGCGACGGGCAGAGCCGGCGCCACGCCTCCGCCTGGTGCGCGGCAACAAAGGGCGGCGGGTCAATATCCGGCTCGGTGCAAAGCTGGACACGCATGAAGCCGACTGCGGCCGGATCGGTCGGGATGACGCCGATCCGCGCCCCGATCTCGACCGTCTCCTCTTCGATGTCCACGTCCACGCCATGGAGATGGAGGTGAAGGCCCTCGGCCGAGAGAATCAGCCTGCCGCTGCGCTGGTGAAGACGCCCGGCAAAGGGTGCGTGCACCGGCGTCCGCCCGTGCAGGCATAAATCCACACTGAGCGCGAAGGTCCGCGGTGCCTCGGCCCTGAGGAGCCGCGTCTCCGTCAGCCGGAATTCGCCATAACGCGTGGCCGAGGCCCCGGCTGTGCGCGCGGCCGACTGCAGGAGCAGCGCTTCGGTGTCTTCGTAATGCCAGCGGTCGGCGGGCAGATGCGGCCCGAGCAGCGAAAGGTCGACGATGCCGAAACTCGCGGTGTCGATATCGGGCAGAAGGCATGCGGAGATTTCAGGAAAACCCGGTTCCCTGTCCTTGCCGACGGCCTGATGGATCGCGTGCTCCATGAGTTCGAAAGGCACGGAAACGGCGGCGTCGAACACCTCGCGCTCATGCGGCGCATTGGCCTTGACGTAGGCATTGTCGGGGTCGATCTCGAGCTGCTGTGCCGTGCTTGCGACGAGAACGCCGGCGCGCGCGACGATCAGCGGCCAGAGCGCTTTCAACTCCGTGTCCGTAAGCGGGCAGACGGCGTGGAATGCCTTCACCGCCGGCAGGATATAGAAGGGATCGCCGTCCGCATGATGCAGCAACGATGCGCAGGTGACGGCGAGCTCCGCGACCACCCATCCCTTCAGCACATCGCCGAAATCGATGACGCCGTCGGGGATCAGGCGTCCGCTCTTGTCGCCCCTGCTCACGACGTTGTCGTCGGTGACGTCCTGATGGATCGCCTGCAGGCGCAGGTCCGGCATCAGCGGCTGCACGCGGCGCATGGCGCCGACCATGGCCTCGGCGATGCGCTTGCGCAGGTCCACATCGGCCATTGCCGAGAGCAGATGCAGCGCGACCGGCCCGGCCCTCCTCAGATCCCATTGCAGCTCGCGCTCGAGGCCCGGATGGTCGAAGTCCTGGAGCGCGGCGGCGAGCCGGCCGGCGATATCGCCAAGTGCGCTCACCGTTTCCACGGCCAGGTGCTTGCGCCGCGTCAGAGGCGTGCCGTCAAGATAGGTCAGCAGGCGGAACTGATACATTTGCTCCCGGATGGCAACCGTGACGATGTCGTCGCCATTGAGTGCCGGCATGACCCGCGGCACCTTCGGCGCATCCGACATGGCCCCGACGTGGCGCAGGGCCGCGTTCTGCGCCTCCAGTTCGCGCCTCGCATATTCCGCCCTCGCGATCTTCAGGACGAACCGGCCCGCGCCCGTATCGATGCGGTAGTTCCGGTCCTGCTGGCTCCCGAGCTCCGTAAGATCGCCGGAGAGGCCGTAGTGCTCCGACAGGATTGCCTTCGCTTCGTCGGCCGACACGTCCGGCCTTGCAAGGAGCGTGCGGCGCTTCAGCGATTCGTCTTCCATCATTTCGTTCCCGTCTCTTGCGATGGTGCTTTTTACTGCGAAACGCCTTCGAGACGATAGCGCGTACCGGGATAGACGAGCCGCGCGACCGTTACGTTCGCGGCTTCCGACCAGGTCCGCCTCCGGATCATCAGGCAGGGTTCGTAGCGGCCGATCGCAAGAAGCTTGCACTCCCACGGCTTCGGCAGCACCGCTTCGACGATCTGCTCGGTGCGGGTGATCGGGGCCGCCAGCGTCAGATAGGCGTTTGGAGTGATGCTCCCGAAGTCCTGTTCCAGATAATTGGGGCAGATTGCGGGATTGACGAAACGGTCTTCGATCTGGATCGGCACGCCATTCTCCGCGTGGACGATGATCGAATGAAAGACCCGCGCGCCGGTTGCGAGCCCCAGCGCGTCTGCGACCTCGGGACTCGCCTGCTCCTGCTGCAGGAGGCTGATCTTTGAGGTGTGCGTATGACCCCGCTCCCGGATCTCGTCGGCAATGTTGCGCACTTCCAGAAGCGCCGTGCTGCCCTTGTGGGTGGCGACGAAGGACCCGACGCCTTGAACCCGCGTGATTGTCCCCTCGCTCGCAAGCTCGCGAAGCGCGCGGTTCGCGGTCATCCGGCTGACGCCGAGATCGGCGACGATGTCGTTTTCGGAAGGTATGCGGTGGTTCGGCGGCCACTCGCCGCTCTCGATGCGGCTGCGGATGAACTGCTTGACCGCCTCGTAGCGCGGCACCGGCCCGGTCCCGAAGGTCGACAGATCGCTTTTGCGCTCCAATGCCGTCATAAAGTGCTCCATTCCGCCGACGAACGACCGAGCGACTCTTTTCGTTGATTTTGAACTTGCACGCCACCACAAAATACCTATAGTTCCATATACAACCATGCACAGGAAGGCGGCCATGGCAACGTTCCCCGTTCACAGGCTCTTCGCGGAACAGGCGCTGCTGCCGACAGGCTGGGCGGAGAATGTAGCGATTTCCCTCGACCGGACCGGACGCATCGCCGCCGTGGAAGCCGGGAAGGCGCCGGACAACGGCGACGAGCGCCTTTCCGGTCCGATCGTCCCGGCAATGGCGAACCTGCATTCCCATGCCTTCCAGCGCGCCATGGCCGGCCTCGCCGAGGTTGCGGGCACAGGCGAAGACAGCTTCTGGACATGGCGAGAAGAAATGTATCGCACCGTCGCCCTCGTCGACCCGGACGATGTCGAGGCGATTGCCGCGAAGCTCTACATGGAGATGCTAAAGGGCGGCTTCGGTCGAGTGGTCGAATTTCATTATCTTCATCACCAGGCGGACGGCACGCCTTATGCCGATCCGGCGGAAATGTCGCTACATATCCTGAAGGCGTCCGAGACGACTGGCATCGGCCTCACCCACCTGCCCGTCTTCTACGCCCACGCCAATTTCGGCGGCGTGGCACCGAATGCGGGACAGCGCCCCTTCCTGCATGACCCGGATCGTTTTCTAGCGCTCCTCGACCGCCTCGCTCCCGTCTGTGCCGCGGACGGCGCCGAGCTCGGCTATGCCATCCATTCGCTGCGGGCGGCCACACCCGACGAGATGCGCGCGATCCTCGATGCGGCGCCCGTTCCCGGGCCGATTCACATCCATGTCGCCGAACAGACGCGCGAAGTCGAGGATTGCCTTGCGTGGAGCGGCCGCCGCCCGGTCGAGTGGCTGCTCGACGAGATGCCGGTCGATCGACGCTGGTGCGCGATTCACGCGACGCACATGACACCGGACGAAACCGACCGGCTGGCGAAATCGGGAGCAGTCGCCGGCCTCTGCCCGGCGACCGAAGCCAACCTCGGCGACGGCATCTTCCCGGCGGTCGACTTCGTCGCCGCCGGCGGCCGCTTCGGCATAGGCACCGACAGCCATGTCGCAACCACCGTCGCAGAGGAACTGCGGCTCCTCGAATACGGCCAACGGCTGCGCGACCGTCGGCGCAACCGGCTCGCAAACGGCCCCGGCGTCTCTGTCGGCAGGAGCAGTTTCGAAGCCGCGCTTGCCGGCGGCCATCAGGCGGCCGGCATCGCGAAGGTGGGCATAGAGGCCGGCGCAGGCGCGGACCTGGTCGTGCTCGACGGCACAAATCCCTATATCGCCGCGGCGAATGGCGACCGGATCCTCGACCGCTGGCTCTTCGCGCTCGGCGACGATGCCGTTCGTGACGTCATGGTCGCGGGCAATTGGACGATCCGCGACGGACGCCACGATCGGGAGGAAGCGATCGACCGTGCGTTCGCGCGGGTTCTGAACAAGCTGAAATAGCCGACGCGGGTCCCGTCGCAGCCCGGGACCACGACACCCGGCCGGGGCCGCGAAGCCTGCCAGGTGCCCGTCTAGAGTCGACTACAGCGCCCGTGCATCTTTCAGACGCACAAAGGACGCTGTAGCATTGTGAATTGCTGCATGTTTTTGTCCTAAAATCGGCTACGATTTAAGGAAACATGCAGTAGTGACGGCTCCGGTCGTTTGGGTCGGAACGTCTATAGGATGGCTCGGCTGACGATGATGCGGATATTGCGTGCCAGCGACTACAGGCATATGCCGTGGAAGAACGGCGGTGGCGAAACCGTGGAGATCGCCGTTTCGCCGGATCGCGCCACGCTTGCCGACTTCGATTGGCGCGTCAGTATGGCGACGGTCGCGAGCGACGGCCTCTTCTCGAGCTTTCCCGGCATCGACCGCACCATCTCGATCCTTGAGGGCGCCGGTATGACGCTTGCGATAGAGGGGCGTCCGCCGAAGCGTCTGACCGTCGCCGACCCACCCCTCACCTTCCCCGCCGACGTGCACACCTCGGCCAGGCTCACCGACGGCCCGGTCACCGATCTCAACGTGATGACCCGGCGGCAGACATTGAAGCACCGGGTGCGTCGGCTTCACGTGGAGGGCTCCTTGCCGGTCGCCACGAGCGCGCGCGAATTCATCGTCTTCTGCCACCGCGGCAGCCTGACGCTCGCGACCGAAGGAGTCTCCGCAACGCTGCATGCACTCGACGCCGCCATCCTCGTCCAGCCCGCGGCGCTCACCTTGTCGGCAGACGTCGCGTCGGAGGCCTTCCTGATCGAGATAATGGGTCCGTAACTATTAAGGCACCCCGAAAAGCAGAAGGACAGCGCCCCCTGCCATCAGCGCAACACCAAGCCAGTTGCGTACGGGGCCGAGGAAGCGAAGTCCCTGGCCTCTTGGCTCAAGCGTCGTGCGTTTGTCTTCAGAGGATCGAGGCGGCTCGCTCAGCCGTCGCCGGCCGAGCGCCTCCCAAGCCATGTAGAGGAGGCCGCAGATAAATAGGAATGCACCAACAAGAGCCGTCCACACGTACGCTGCCTCCGCTGCCGGCGCAGACGCCAAGCTATCTCAGCGTGTGCGCGTCTGAGGCCGCACGATGTTCATCTGGAGCTCGTGGCTGGAGGCGTAGCGTCCAAGAACCTTGATCAGGCGCTGCTCCTCGGCCTTGTGAATGCCGCTGCGCTTGCAATACTCCGCCACATCCCAGACATGTCTGGCCTGGGACTTGTCGAGCTTCCGAGTGTCCGTGTGTCTCATCCTGCGCCTCCCAAATGCATGGACGTAACGTCGGCAAACACAATTGGTTCCGCATCGGCGGCAAGCTGCGCCGCATAGGGGGGTTCAACGTCGCCGCGGCCCCCGCACCCGCGCAAAACGCGGCCCGGTGCTTTGTGTCGCAAGGCATCGCCTCGCGGCATCTCACTCGTCGATTGTGTCTCATCCTCCCGGAAAGGCAAGCAAGTTGAGACGCAAAAATGAACTGCCGTCGAGCGGGTGGGCCTGGGGCAACGGCGATCGTCAGACAGCGGTCGTGCCTTGCCCCGGAGAACAACGGTGGCCGGAACAAAAATTGGCACCCGGCCGTTCGACCTTCCGACAGCCCCCGGCAAAATCGCCGCGGGAAAAACGCGAAGGCGGAAGAAAGGCGAAGATGTTCCGATGCCCCGAAAAATCAAAGCCGACAAGCTTCAGAAACTAAATCTCATGCTCGGTCAGGCAGTTGCAGCAATGCGTGTCAACGAGATGCTGATGCGCCGTCTTCTGCGCTGGGCTGCCTCCCAAAGCGATGATCCGCGGGGCTTCATAAGGGAAGCTGTCGAAAAGACGAGAAGCGAGCTGCAGCAGGAGAGTCGGGCCGACAGCCATCCGTCGTCGACGCAGGCAGCAGAAGAGGCGTTACGCTATCTGGACAATCTCGCGACGGAGATGCAGATCAAGAAAAGACCGAAATCCGCTCGCGCGGAGTCAAAGGGATTAACGCTCCTCGAGCGCCTTCACTTTCCGTCTTTCACCTCGGCGCAGGAACACGCCAGGAACGGCACGTCGCGTGCTGCGATAGGCAGGCGATAGAGTTCGGGCAGGCACCCATGGCGGTCCCTGCCGCCTGCCGCAAACCGGAACATTTGCGACCCACTGCGGGTTCTGTGATGAAGATTTATGGGAGATGACCGGATGTCTAAGGGTAGCGAGCGGCTCGCGCTGATCGGAGCCGCGATCATCATCATTCTCAGCGCGGCGTTTTATTTCTACGTCGATCGATTCCCCTCTACCAGCTCCACCAGGATCGAGGACACGAGGGTCAACGCGGATGGCGTGAAGACGATCGACGAAAATCCGCCAAGCGCCGCGGGTGACAAGGACAACCCGTCCTGATCAAGAGGGCTCCGTGCAGAGCTGACGGCTTTCGGGGAGACTTCGGGCTAGTACTGACGGCTTACGGCCCCCCCGCCATTGATCCGACCACCACCATCACCACCGCATCGACATCGATCTCACCGTTCACGGTGAGCTTGTCTCCGGACCGGAAAACGCGAAGCCGCGACGGATTTTCCGCTGCCTGACGTTCCAGCTCCTCCACCACCGCAGCGATCGCCTTCGCCTCCAGCTTGTCCTCGTTCAAATGGCTGGTACCCATTTCCAGTAAACGCCTTCTTTTCGCTCGGGATAGTGTTTGAATTCGCACTCGAAGAGCCGTCCGTAGGAGATCGCTGCAGCGAGCGCCGCTGCCGAGGGAGGATTCATCCCTGTGCCCGGAGCAAACCAGTCTTCCAGGAGATCGTCGGGAACGTAGGCCCCTATTCTCAAGGGAAGATTGGTCAGTACGGAATCCATCTCCTTCGGCGGCGGCATGCGACCCTCCTCATCGCTCCTAACAAAATGAGCGCCCCAGGGTTCCGCGTTTCCGCGCCTGTATTCTGCATCTTGTCAGTTGCACGGGCTGCCGCAGCGCACCCGATACACCTTAGCCGATACGAGGGCATCCGGGTCGATTTGCGAAGTACACGGTCGTGTACCGGCCGCGTCGACCAACTCCGTCGACAGCCACCTCTCTGCGGGTGATGGATTGAACCTCGGGGTCACGCAGCCCAAGCCTATAGGCACGACGAATGGCCTGGCGTTCGCTGCAGCCGCGATAGGGCCGATAGTCGTCGTCGTCATATCTCCGATCGCGCAGTTCCAGATCCGGCCCACCGGGGCCGATATACAGGTCCAAACCCTGGGCCGATGAAGGAGACGGCAAGGCAGCCAGAGCACCGGTCAACGTCAACCCGATCGCGAAAAGCTTGCCGATATTCATGACTTCTGCTCCATGCTTAAGAAAACGCTAAAGCTCAGGTCGAACGGCCGTGGAGCGGATAAGTTCCATGCTCCTGGCGGCACATGACTGGCGCATGATTGGTCATCAGGGGCCCGGACGCTGGCGGCAAACATGATCGGTGGATTTCGCCGATCGAGGATACCGGTCCGCCAACCTTCCTCCCGTGACAACAGTAGCTATCCCGGCTTGTCTTAAAAGCTTGCGTCTCGGCCGCGGTAACCCGCAGATCGCGTATTCCATGCTCCAGATGCGAGAGGCGCGCGTTGAAAGCCCATGGGTGGATTATCCAGGGCCGGCTCTGTAAGGAGGAAATTCTAAAAGCAAGTTCTTCGAGATTGATCAGTTTTGACGGGCAAGCGGAATTCAGTTTTTCCGATTTTCGCTATCGAGATTCCGGAAGAGCGCGGCGAGCTGAACCGGAAATTCGCGGCGAGCTACAGAGGTTGTCACCCATACCTTAGGTACATTCTGTTACCTTTGTCTCCGGGCTGGACAAAAGGTGTGTTGGTAGCGGAGGTCCGTTCTGGTCATAATAGCCGAACGGAAGCCGTTGATATCATTGATCTTGGCACCTGGCAGGAAGCGCTCCTAAGCGCACTTCGTTCCTACGCACCAGAGACACCCCAATGAGAATACTATCACTCAAAGTCGCCCCGCCAGGGAGCGGCAATACACTCGCGCGCTTCGACGCTGAGATTGCGCCGGGGATCAAGGCCTATGGCCTGAAACTTGTCCAATCACAGTCTGGCCTTCGCGTCTTCGGTCCTTCGATTGCCGGCGGCTCGGCCGTCACTTTCGCACCCGAAATCGCCAACCAACTTGCAAGCATTATTGAGAGGGAAGTCGCCCATAATGACGAACGCCAACAAGCAGGTTAGAGCCGACGCTCCGCTGGCCCCTGGCGATAAGGTCGAGCACGAAACCTTCGGCCCCGCTACTGTTATTAGGGCCGGTTCGTTCACCAGCCTGATCCAAACGCCAGACGGCGGCACAAGTATAGTTTCGAATTCCTGCGTGAAGGTCATCGCGCTTGCCGCCAATGACAACGCCCCGATCAAGGTCTTCAATCCAGCAGACTGGCATGGCGAGCCGATCCCGCCGAGGCAATGGTATTGCGAGGGGCTCATCCCCATGCGCACGGTCACGATCCTCAATGGTGACGGCGGCGTCGGGAAATCTCTTCTTGCCCTCCAGATAGCGACAGCCGGTGCGATGTCGCTCGACACCCTTGGTTTGGCGCCTTTGGCTGGAGGGACAATTTACCTTGGAGCCGAGGATGACGCTGATGAGTTTCAACGCAGGCTTGCTGATATCGCCCGCGCTCATGGTCACGATCTCGACTACCTTTTCATGCTGCGCCTTATATCTTTAGCCGACCGCGACGCGCTTCTTGCTGTTCCTGACCGAACTGGCAACATGCAGCCGACTTCCCTTTGGCAGGGTCTCGAGACCTACGCGAAGGACTTCAAGCCAAAGCTCATAGTTCTTGACACCGCTGCCGACCTATTCGGTGGTGACGAGATCAAGCGGGGCCAGGTCCGTCAATTCATCGCGATGCTCCGAAAGCTAGCTATGGAGATTGACTGCGCGATCGTCTTGCTTGCTCACCCGTCTGTGCAAGGCATGCAGAGCGGCACCGGCTCGTCGGGCTCCACGGCGTGGAATAACTCTGTCCGCAGCCGGCTTTATCTGACGAGGCCAGACGGCAATGACGCGGACCCGGATCTTCGCATCCTGAAGACGATGAAATCCAACTACGGCAAGGTTGGCGATGAAATTCGCCTGAGATGGAAGGACGGCGTTTTCGTGCTCGATGACGGCAAGCCGCAAGCCGGCGAGACATTGCTTGCCGCCAAGGCTGACCGGGTGTTCTGCGACCTGCTTTCGATGCTGAACCGCCAAGGGCGCAACGTCTGCCATGTTCCCGGCACGACCTATGCGCCTGCCGTCATGGCGAAGTTGCCAGAGGCGGAAGGCGTGACCAAGCCCCGGCTCGTGGATGCAATGAACCGGCTGCTGGCATCTGGCGAGATCAAGATAGTTGTCGACGGTCCTGCATCGCGGCAGCGGCAGCGGCTGGTGCTGGCAAGGGAGGATTTCGGGCCGGAGGATTAGGATTCCACCAACCCTTCCACCTCGCTTCCACCAACCTTCCACCGCCTTCCACCAACGCTTCCACCCCCCCCCCTATAACCCCCCACGGGGTGGAAGCACCCCTGTGCCGGTGGAATCCGGCACGGCGCTTCACACCCCTAAACGAAATCAAAGAGGAGAGATCGGATATGAACGAAGTGATACCCCTTCAAACGCAATTCACGGCACGAGACCCAGACAGTGGCGCGCCGCTTACCGTCGTTGGCGTCGACCTGTCGTCAGCATTCGGACCCAAGCTTATCGTTCTGCGCACCGAGGGCGGCTTTACCTGGCCAGATGTCGTCGAGCAGGTGAAGCGCCCCCCGCCTGGAAACCCTGCATAGGAGGCGAACACATGACCAACGTCGACGAATTTCCCGAACGCCCACTGCACGGCCGGCGCCTTAGTTGGGAGGAGTTCTATCGGCTGCGGCCGGACCTGAAGCCCGCTAATGACAATCGGGCGGAAAGTTCGATTGCAAAGAAACTAGACTCCACAAATGGTTGATGAACGGCTTAGATGCCCCCGATGCGCGTCGGAGGGGCAATGCAAAACTTACATATCAAATTTGATGGCGGTGAAGCTGATGAGCATCGCCTACCTATGCGGCACTTAGGCGCCGCGCTAATCGGCATCGATAACATCGTAAATCAAGGTCTCTTTATAGTGGCATACGGGCGTCCAGCTAAGCGGCGCCACAGGTTTGAGCTCCATCTGGCGACTGAGGAGCCGAAATCTGGATCCGTCGAGATTGTTGCCATTCTGAAGGAGGCTCAGTGGGTCTTACCGTTGCTCAAAGATTTTGTGGTGGCGGGAGGCGTCGAGATGTCGAAGCACTTCCTAAGCTATGTCCTGATGCGCTTTGGCGGGCGTCCTACGGAGGCGAATATGCACTTGGAGGCACTCATGCAAATAAATCGAGATCATCTTGCGGCCAGGAATCAGAGCGATGATCAGTGGCGACAGATGGTGCTAAGTGTCGTCGATCGTTTGGCTCCGCAAGCCCGCCAGGTCGTGGCTCCCGTCGGAAACGGCGCAGCAAGGCTCGCGCTGATCGACGACAGCTCTCCCCCGGTCGTTGTTGATGAGCCCATCGCCGACGCCATACGATCGAAGCAAGATGATCAAGTAGGCGACATGACGTCTATGGATCTACAAGTGGACGGGATCATCCACCACAGCAGACAACTTAAGATCATCAATCCCGAGAGTGAAAATCGCTTCATAACTGCGGAAGTCAGAGATCCGCTGTTTAGCCAACTTCCGAACCCATATGCCGATGCGGCGGCAGCGATGTCTACGATTCGAGTGAAGGCAAAGCCAGTTTATCGCAATGGCGAGCTCTTCAAGCTCTACGTTATGGACCTTGAGAAGCAATAGTCCACAGGGGTGGTCACATCTCCACCATCGTCAAGCCGCGTACCGGAGCCGCCCCACAGCGTTATCGCTAATACAGTTTTTCCTCGCGCGTGCGCGCAAGCGCGCGCGAGGGGCGCCCCTTGACGTTTGCAGGTGTTTACACGTTAATGGCATATGTTGTGGCGTATTTCTCTTGTTTACACTATATTTGGTTTCTGCCGCACATCATCCACCGCCGACGCGAGTCGGCAGTATTTCTCGAAATCCAGAGGTGACAGCTTGGATTGTTCGAATGACAACGTGCCTGTTTTCGACAGGCGCGATACCCTCCCCACGTTGGTCGACGACACCGACGACTGGCAACCGGCCCGCACGCACATCAAGGCGCGCGGTATTACAGTGAAGCTCCCCAGCGACGGGCCAGACCTGAATTGGCGCCTCGATGCCCAAGCAGCGCGGTTGACGTCCAATCGCCTCAGCGGCCAGCACGCCAACGATAATCAGGACTGGCCACTCGCAAAGCTCCTGCGAACCGAAAAGAACGACCATTGCATGCAGTTGGCCGAGCGCTACCGCGATCTGCATGACACGGCGCAGACGCCACTCCTCGCGGGTCGGGAAGCCACAGACCTTTACGTGGTTCACAACACCGACGAGGACGGCAAGGACAAAGGCGCAAAGGTTATTACGGGCCGCAAGGCTAATATGGACACGGCACCCCGGCGTATCGTGATGGCCGGATCGGAAACGAAAACCCGCGCCGCCCCTGTGCCGAAGAAATGGAACGGCGACTGGCCGCTGCTCGCTAGCATCGACGCCAGGCGCGAACTGGCCGTGCTGCGGTACAGGCTTGCGTACGTTCCCAAGATCCTCGATGCCTTTGAGTGGGCCGTTGTTGACAGCCTGACGCTTGCGGAGATCGGCGCACGACTCGGCGCTGGCAGCAAGGGCGCAAAGGGCGAGGCTCGAGCGCGGATCTTCGATGGCTTCGGCATCGTCGATCGCTTCTGGCGCAGTCAGCTGGCCGCATAGGAGTACCCCATTTTCAAATCCCAATGGGGATAAAGGGGAAGGGCGCCGGCAACGGTGCCCTTTTTGTTTTGGGGTGGTCGCTGTCACCGATGACCCCTGGTGGGTGGCCGCGCGCGGTTGCTCACCGCCTATTGCTGAGTTCGGATGTAAAACCAGTAATGCCAATCCGGCTCCCATGTGGGCCGGATACTTGGGCTGGAGCGCCGCTGCGGGCTGCTCCGGCCCTTTCTTTTTTGATCACCACAATCGTCAATTTCCAAAGGGAAAAGAATGACAACCACCAAAAAGGCGATCGACGCCTTGGTGGCGCACGCCGGATTCGATCCGGCGCGCTGCCGCGCTGTCGCTCGAAAATTGACTGACGCCGGCATCCTCCCTATGGGCGGCCCGCGCAAATCTCCGGAACTAGAAGTCTGGCACTTCATCGACTTGCTGGTGGGCGTTTCTTTGGACGTGCCGCTTAGAGCGATTCCGGAGACGGTATCCGCGTATCGAGATCTGGCGCCAGGGGCCGCCGATATGTCCGGCGCTCCGGAACATCTTCGCAAGTCGGCAGGCGATTATCTCGACGTGCTGGCGGAAATAGCCACCAACGGCGATGCAGACGCGCGGCAGGATATCTCAGGCGCGCAGATCGAGGTCGTCAGCACCTGGCCCGAAATCAGCATCTGCGATGCCGACAGAGCGCATCGCTTCCAGCCCGTGGGGACGCTGCCGGACCACTGGCAGGGAACGAAGCAGCGTCGGGCAGTCACCATCAACGGCAGAGCTTTTGTGCGCGCCATCCGCGCAGCCTTCAAAGGAGAATGAAATGGGAATTCTGAAGAAGTCGACGGTCACCGCCTCTCAGTTCCGCGTGCCGTCGCTAGGCGAAGCCGATCAGGACCACCGCGAGATCGAGCAGAAGATCGCTGCGCTCCAGAGCAACCAGTCAGCAACGGCTCGCGAAATTGCCGCTCTTGAAGAGGACATCCGAAAGCGCCCAGCTCCGGCAGTGCGAGCAGGTGTTGCAGCGCTACTCGGCGAAGTCGTCGACACTGCGCTCGAAACCAGACCCACGCGCCTGCGTGAGCTTCGGCAGCATGCTCGAGACCTTGAGGAAGCCGTCTCCGAACTGAAACGGCGGCTCACGGATCGTCGCGATCGAGCAAGCGCCGCGGTTCGTGCTGCGGTCAAGGATGAATATGGGCGTCGCGTCGCGGCAGTTGCCGAGGCGCTACGGCAGGCTAACGCCGCTCATTTGGAGTTAGTCGAGATCATCGACCAACTGGAGCGGGAGGACGTCTCTTGGACCGCACTCGGCCCGATGCAGCCGAGGTTTTTGGGCGATCCGCGCGACGGTCACGTCCAGCGCTACCTCAGGGAGGCGAAGGAGCTTGGCTATGTTGAGTGAATACGAACAGGCTGCCGGCAAAGAACGCGACAAGAAGCGTGCGGTAAAGCTGCCAGGCGAAACGCGCCACCTTGAGCGGGTCGAATCTGCGAAGGTAATCGCCCGCCGCCTTGCCGTTGCGAAGCGACAGCGAGAACTAGAGGCGAAGCAGCGTGGCTGAAACCGTTTCAGGGTACGCCATACAGTGGGGCCAGCCCGCGGTGATAGCCGGTCTCTTCGAAGAGCGCTTCGCCAGAGGCGCTTTCGATAGATCGCTGCGGGAATACCCCGACGTCGTGGCGTTGTGGGGGCACGATGCGACTAGACCGTTAGGCCGCGTTGCCAACGGAACGCTTACGCTCCGGTCTGATAATGTTGGGCTGTATTACAGCCTGACTCCTAATCCGGAGTCGCCGCTCGGTAAGGAGGCACTTGTCACCGTCGGCGATCAGCTCGTCAACGAAGTCAGCGTTGGTTTCGCCTCAGAGCAAGAGGAGTGGGACGACAGCGGTGACTTGCCTCGCCGTCTCATCACGCAAGCCAGGCTGTTTGAAATCTCGCTGGTCCTTTGGGGCGCTTACGGCAAGGCCACCAGCGCCGAGCTCCTGGTGCGCGAACATAACCGCACCGCTGCTACTCGCCGCAAAGCCGAAACCGCGATGCGGAAGCGCGGCATTCCTCTCTCCTAATAAGGATCACTGATGATTGTTGATTTCAAATACTCGCTCGGCGACGTCGTACGCACACGCCGCGGCGACAGCGGCAAGATTGTTGCCATGTCGGCATCGGAAGGCAGAAACGAGCCGCTGTTCCGAAGTTATCGGCTCGAGCTCGACGACGGCACCCTGACGTGGTGCCCTGAGTTTCGCATCGAGCATGTCATTGGGTGGTGACGGGAGGGGGTACTCAAGCCCTTCCCGCCTTCAGCCGTCGGGGACCGGCGCGGGCCATTCTTGCACATTCGTGATGCCCCGGTTGCCTAAAAATTCTGACCCCTCTCCGCGACCCGCATCTTCAAGGATTTTGACAGGAGAAGACGGTGGCAAAATCACCGAAAACACCGCCCCACCTGCGGCAAGAGACGCAGAAATGGTTCAAATCGGTGCTTGCCGACTTTGAGCTCGATGGCCATCACGTGCGCCTTCTGACACTGGCGGCTGAGGCCTGGGACCAGGCGCAGACGGCCCGCGAGGTGCTAGACCGCGACGGGCAGACCTACACCGATCGCTTCGGCCAGCCAAAGGCTCGACCCGAGGTAGACATTCTGCAGAATGCGCGCATCTCGTTTGCCAGGCTCATTCGAGAGCTCGCCCTAGATGGCGTCGATGCACCAGAGGCACCTCGCGCGCCGCGGACGGCAGACTATGGGAACCGGCGCTGATGCCGGTACGTCGACGCGAGAACAAACGACGTCTAGCCGACGGACTAGAGCAGTGGACTTTCGTATTCTCAAGCGGCCACGACTATTTCGGCCAGCTTGCGGAAGTTGGCGTCGAGACGGATCAATATGGCCGCCCATCGTTGGAGGAGGCCGAAGCCGCGTGGAAGCGGTTTGGCGAGGCCTTTATGGAACTGCCGCGCCATCCGGACGAGGGCGAGCCGTGGGCGTTGGAGGTGTTCGGGATGCCTTGGGTGAGCGGTAAGCGTAGGCGCCGCTAAACGACACTACGTTCAGCGCGGTGCACCCGGTTCCTGCGCTTGATCTCCTCAGCGCGCTTATTGTCGCCATCGGGCAATCTAACGGGAATGGCAAACGCAATTCTATTGGCCGTACCTGACTTGTGCTCGCCGCCCCCGTCAACGCCGACACCAAAAACCTTCAAGTTGGCGCCGCCTTTGCCTGAGGTCTCCGCCGATACAGCAACGTCGAATTCGACGATTGTGAAGGTGCCATAGGAACCGGAGGAAAATGCGTTTTTGCCGCTGGGCAAGCCTGCGCCATCCGCGTTGATGTTTTCTCCGTCTTCGGCAGCCTGCGCTTGTTTCACGCCCGCCACAATCTGCTGAAGGCTCGCCGCCACAAAGTCTTTGAGATCCATCCGATCACCTTCGATTCCGTCTATCCGGCAGATTGTTCGTGAACAGCGCCGCAATCAAGCGGTGCGCGAAACCCGTCAACATAAAGTTTTCGCCGTCAGGCGAAGGAGTACACATGCAACAGGAAATCTTGGATGCATTTGCCGAGGCATCTGCGATCGCCGTCTCGCTCGCAGAGCGGCACGGCATCGAAGCAATCGCGATGGCGATGCTGTTAGTAGCGCTCGCCGCCGCCGGATCTATCGAGGCGCCAGCGGATGGCGAGTGAGACAGATCAAGCTCGCCTCATCGTCGCGATAGAGGCGACACAGGCAAAATTCGAAAAGCAGTTAGCTGCCGTTGCGAAGGCCGCAGAACGGGCGGCAAAGAAGACCGAGGACAGCTTCAGGAGCGCGAATGACAACGTGGCACGTGGTTTTGAGCGTTCCTCGGAGGCAATGCGACAGCAGGGGTTCGCGGCAAAGCAGCTTTCCGCCCAGTTCGGCGATATCGCCGCGCAAATCGCTTCCGGCACATCGCCATTGCGCGCGGTCGCCACACAGGCGGACCAGATCCGAATGGCGCTGCAGTCTGCGGGCGGAGCAGCGAACGCCTTCCGCGCCCTGGCTGCGGCGGTCTTCAATCCGATCACCTTAGCTACGACTGCTTTCACACTCCTCGGCGAGCGGGCAATAGCCTACTTCACAGGCGTTGGCCAAGGTACAGAGGCGGCCGATGCTGCGCTCAAGGCGCACGTCGACCTAATCGATGCTGTCGCTCGTGAGTGGGGCGATGCCGTGCCGTCGCTGAAGGCATTTGCCGAGGAGGCGAAGAAGGCCGCGAAACTCGCCGACTTGCAGAACGCCACAGAGCAGTATGTCGACAAGATCCTTGCCGAAGCTCGAGAGGTGACAAAGGGCCTGGCCGTCGAGCTCGTCGACGTTGTTGCCCAATTGCGCGCCGCTGGCGCGGAAGAGGAGAGCATCCTTCGGATCCAGACGGCGTTTAAAGCGCTCGATGCCGCTGTAGCGGACGGCAAAGACTCCACAAGGGAGGCAGCAGAACTGACAACCGCTCTGGCGCAGGCTTGGGGTGAGACCGGTGTAACCGCGGCCGATTCGTTCGTCGGTTCAATCAATCGCGTCGCTGCGGCCCTTCGCGAATATGCCAAGAAGGCCAGCGCGGCTCGAAGAGAGGCTGAGAGCGCGGTACCGGCTATGTCCGACGGCATCGTGCCGTTCAACCCTTTGCCGGCAGATGACACGAACCGCCGTGTACAACTTCAGGCGGCGCGACAGTCGATTTCGAACATTGAAAGCGGCGGCAATTATCGTGCGCTCGGCCCCATCTTGGAGAACGGCGACCGTGCCTATGGTCGATATCAAATCATGGGCCGCAACATCGCTGAATGGTCGAAGCGAGCGATCGGCACAGTTCTGACGCCTGAGCAGTTCCTCAACAATCCGGAGTTTCAGGACCGGATCTTCGATCACATCTTCTCCGGCTATATCGACCAGTTCGGCATGCAGGGTGCATCCGAAGCGTGGTTCGCTGGTCCTGGCGGCGTTGGCAAGAGTAGCCGCAAGGATGCGCTTGGCACCAGCGTTGGCGACTACTCTGCGAAGTTCACAGCAGGGCTTGGCGAGGCAAAAGACGCCTGGGCCGGCCTGCGTGACGTCACGGCAAGCACACGCACCGAGACGGGCGCGCTGACGCAGCAATACGCGGACTTCGGCCAAGTCGCTCAGACGGCCGTTCAGGGGCTTGCTAATGCGCTGGCTGACGGGAAGCTCGAGGGCAAAGAGCTCTTGCAAATCCTTATGCAGGTCGTTCAGCAGCTACTTTCCATGCCTTCTGCAGGCGGAGGCGGTGGCTTCTTGGGCGGCATTCTCGGCAGCATCTTTCACAAGGGTGGAGTAGCTGGCGGCCCGGCGCCGCAACGTGCGGTTTCGCCTTCGGTATTCGCCGGAGCTAAGCGATACCATACCGGCGGCGTTGCTGGGCTTATGCCAGGGGAAGTGCCCGCAATTTTGCAACGCGGAGAAGTGATTCTGCCGCGCGGCACGAAGGCGCAAGGTGGCGGAGAGGTCATCACCATCAACCTGGCTGCTGATCCATCTGTCATTGCCGAAGTCGCCGACCAGCGGATCCAAACCGCCAGCGGCACCATCGTGCAAATCGCGGTCACCGAATCCAACAGAAGAGTGGTGCCAACCATGGCCAAGTACCAGTCGGAAAAAGCCGGCGCCGAGTGGCGCTGAGGGAGAGAGCAATGAGCATACCCAATCCAGTGCCTGACGAGGTGCCTGAAGACGAAATGCCGATCGACGTACCAGCGGAGGACGAGGTCACGTTCGACGACGGCGCGACCTTCGACGACGGAACCAGCTTCGTCCCGTAACCCGCACCCACCGAAAACCTGAGTTTTACAGCCCTGGCCAGCGCCGGGGCTTTTTCTTTTATGGGAGACCCTATGGCTACGGCCGCGACCGTCTATCGAGACTACGAAACCGACGGAATCCCCTCGTCGGGAAACCACAAAGTAAGAAAATCTGAGATCCGCGCGCTGCTCGCCGGCTATGAAAATATCATCAATGCCTTTCTTTCGACTGGCGGCCTTATCTTCTCTTCGAAGGCAACGCTGGACGCCAGCCTGGCATACGCCGCGAACACCATGGCGTGGGTACATGGAGACGCGACCGTTGCCAACAACGGTGTGTACCGCAAGAACGGTGCGTCTGGCACCGGCTCATGGACGCGCGTTGCTGATCTTCCCTATTCGTTCATTCTGGCGACCGATGCTGGTGCCGGAACGCCGAACGCAATTCAGGCGACGAGCTCTATTCCCGTGTCGGAATCCGCGCTCATCATCATGAACGTTTTTGAGGCGAACACTGCTTCTCCCGTCACCGTCAGCTTTAACGGGGGCTCCGCTCTCACGATTAAGACCAATACCGGAAACGACATCGCAACTGGTGGGCTCGTCGCAGGCATGATCGTGTTGGGCATCGTCAGCGGCACGACGTTCCGCCTTGTGAGCGATCAGGCTTCGTCGGCTATTGTTGCTGCGGCGGAGGCGGCGCAGGTCGCGGCCGAGGCGGCGAAGACGGCGGCTGAAGCGGCGGCGGCCGGAGTCAATCTCCCGCCGCTTTCTGCGAACACCATGCTCGTCGACACCGGAGCTGCGCGCGAAAACAGGACGTTCCCGCAGGTGCGCGCGCTGCTGTCCGTTCCGGTCGTGGTTGAATCTCTTGCCGCAGCGCAGGCGATCGACCCTGCCGCTGAACGCACGCTGATCATGCGCGACGGGACTCGCGACGGCCTGTTCTTCTGGCATCCGGAAAACCTTTCCGCGCTGGTAATCAAGAACAGCATCACCACTACCAGCGTCAACGACACGACAGACGAGTGCACGCTCGTCGCGCACGGCTTCATGACGGGCAATTCCGTGCGCACGGCTACGGCGGTCAACGGACTGGCCGCAAACACGCTCTACTACGTGATCCGCACAGGCACGGATAGTTTCAAGCTCGCCTCGTCGGTCGCCAACGCGTTCGCCGGCACGGCCGTCGATCTCACCGGCACGACGAACATGACCCTAGCCCGCATCACCGACCCGACTCAGGCCGTCTTTATCATTCCAAACGGTAAGGCCACGGATGGCTCCCAAGGGGCGTACGTCCGCCACGGACACATCCTCACGCCGCAAATGTTCGGCGCCAAGGCCGACTTCGGTGTCACCTACACCAATGACCACGACGCGATTCAGCTCTGGTTCCAGACGCTGCTCTGCCTCGATGACTTCGGATATCAGGGCGAGTTACACGGCAGATACTATCTGACGCGAAACCTCCTTCTGCAGCCCACCGAGCTCACGACGGAAGACCGCGGGCTTCAAATTCGTGCAGCAGCCCGAAACCACGATGGCTTCTATTTCCAGAACGGCTTCCGGTTCGAGATATCCAACCCCAACGCTCAAGCGATTTTCTACTTTGACTTCCAGGCGCGCATCGTTGGCAACATCAACAACAGCCAGTTGGTGACGATCGGCATTTCTGATTTCAGCGATGCCTACAATAGCTGTACCCTTGATTTCATCATCAACAATGGCGGCACTGGAACGACCAAAGCCCTGGTCATCAATGGAATGTACCAGAGCAAGCTCCGCGTGATCGCGAACGGCAGCGCTTCCGGTCGCCCGATCGCAGACGGTGGCAGCGGGCCGAGCAGCACTATCGCCGCATGGCTCCGACAAGTGCAGTTCACGGACATCAGCCTGGCGAGTGGAAATGCCGGCACAGGTCTGTTCATGAGCGATGGCTACTGCTTCGGCAACACTTTCGATGGAACCCTCGACATCGAGGAAGTCGACCTCGGAGTGGTGATTTCCGGCGCCAACGTTTACGACAACAACTTCCTCGGCGGCACGATCGTTGCGACGAAAAGCTTCAACTGCACGGCTGGACAGAACAACAAAGCCGAAGGGGTAAACATAGGCACAGGCTATACCGGCTGGACGCTGTTCGTGGCCGGCGGCGAGCGGATCTCTGTTCGTTCTCGCGCTATCCCGCAATTGGCAACATCGGGGCTGATTGCGCCGACCAGCGGGACGCTCTGGCGTAATACGACCGGCCGAAAGCTGTGCATTCGCATTGAGGGCACAATCACGGCTTTCACCGTGACGAAGGCAGAAGGTAGCGTCTTCTCTTTGGGCGGGCTCGGCGCCGGCTATCCAGTCACCATCGAGCTCGATGCTTATGATGGCTTCACCGCAACGTTTACCGGGACGCCCTCGTTCACGTACTTCCCGGTAGGCTAGCGACCCTAGGGCGCAGCCATAGACCGCGCCCTATACCTTCGGCGCCACCGTCGGGCACTCGAAAAAGAACTCGTAAAGGGGCTTCTGCAGAAGATAGCCGCGAGTGATTCTGCAGCCGCCGCGGCCAGTATTCACTAGATGCTGTCGCGCGGCTGCCTCGAGCCTTTTCTCTGGCGCCATGGTGTCGGCCAGCCCGAGGGTTGCGCCTTGTACAGCGCCGATTGTCATCGTCTTGCCGAGGCTCGGGGAGACCATCAGGGTGTTGTCCGTCTTGTGCTCGTACACACGGTAAGTGTCGTCGGCCATCTTCACGTGATGGACCGGAAATTTATATGTGTTCATGCGCGACATGGATTCGGTTGTGGCGCACGAGGATACGGTCGCAGCGATACCAGCCGCGGCAAGGATTTTGACTTTCACGAGTCGCCCCTAAATTGTTGCCGTTGCGACTGTTGCTCGACTCGTGGTGGTGGTCAAGGACGGTGCGCGGTTGAACGGTCACCCAACTGTTGACTAATTTTGTATGGCGACTGTTTGTCGTTGCGACCGACAACGACATGTTGCAGGATTAGTTAGGCCCTGTCGGCGAGACCAGCATTCGCGCTGGCCTCGCTTCCGGGGAGCCACCTGATTGGGGAGAACGTTGCTAGCCGGCAAGCTCACGCTTCGTTCCCCCGTCAGGATCTTCAGAGAACCAAACTCCGGGAATTGACGCAAGCACGGCTAGGCAGTATTGGAGCTTTATCCCGTGGTGATTTGGCCGGTCGGCTTGCAGCCACGTTAAACAAGTAGCTAAAAAGGCCGGATGCAAAGCCGGCATGGAGTCAAGCCGGTCTTCTCTTCCATATGCTTAAGTCCTCGCCACCATCAGGCGCGGCTACCGAGAAGCCGGCCGTAATACCAAAATAGCCATCGTAAAATTTCTTGACCAGCGGCACAGGTCTGCCGTCGTGCAGCGGATCTATGCGCGGGAATCCCTTTTTCTCGAGCTGCGGGATGACTGTCTTTACCCACATCGCAGCGCGCGCTTTTCCGACGATGGCAATGGCTAATTGCTGGTCGGTGGCGAAGAGGGGGAGCTGAGAGAGAGGGTCATCAGTCACTGCCTCCGACTCCGCTTCCGCTGCGTGAGGCGCTGCAGTGAGTGTTGCAGCCGCACATCGGACACAAAAACCCCCACCTTGGCCGCACGTCCCTCACCGCTCGTCGGCATCGCTCGCTGGGCCTGCCAAATGTCGAGCAGATCGCGCTCGCTGAAAAAATATTCGCGACCAATCACCGAACACGAGCCGAGCTCGCGGCCGAGCTTAATCATTGTGCGCCGAGTGACACGCAAGCGCTCAGCCGCTTCGTCGGTCGTGTAAATTTTGTCGAGGGAAGCTTTCGAGTCCATCCAATCCATCACGTATAGAGAACAAACGTTGCCGTCGGCACGGATGCCGACTGCATTAGCGATGTCTCCTCAGTGGTGGTGGTCGCTTGGTGGGCGCTTTCGGAAGCTATGGGAAGCGAATCGGTTCTGGTCAAGCCTGGCGATCGCGTAGCCGAACGCCAACACCTCCTGATGTGGTCTCGCCATCCGAAAGGAAGATCACCTTTTCCTCAAGTACCTTACGGAGGGCATCTAATGTCGATTGCTTTGCGTCTGCGCCGTTTTCAATCCGCGTAATCGTGTTCGCGGTGACGCCGGCCAGCTCGGCCAGTTCTCGTACGCCTAAGCCGACCGCGGTACGTGCCATCTTCAATTGGATAGGTTTCATTTTTGTACCCTGTACAAATGGATGTTGACACCGCACCGGAATCGGCTATTGTGTCGGTACAGTGTACAAACACACTGCTACAAACGCAACACGAGGAGCCGAAATGACCGCACACGTACGTCCTGACACCATTGAGAGAATTCAATTGCCGCGCCGGTTGGTCGGCAGAAGACCGAGCTTCCGGTTCGAAATTGGAGATCGAGTTTGCAGCGGCGAATTGGTCGCGATCGTCGCCGATAGAAGACGAACTATTGCAGGAAGGGAAATGTACGACGTGCAGGTGCTGGGCGCCGACTACGGCCGACCGCACCGCACTTTTCTCGGCGATGGGCTGGTCGCCGCAAACTGAGTTTCGCAGTTACCAATGGCAGGCGCGGTCACCACCCTCTCCCGCACTGAGGCGCGCCGGCCGGTATTTTCGCCACCACATTGATGAGTGTATAATGCTTGAACGCTGCCGTCCGCGGCGGCAGCCAGGTGGGGCGCTTGAACACGTTCCGCCGGTCGGGTGGATCCTCGCTGAACACGGGGCTCCCCCGGTTATCCGAGCCACCACAGCGCCCGCCGTCGATCTCACCAATCGGCGGCATTTCATTTTCTGCGCAGCCACCATTGCCAAAATGGCATGTTTACACTGTAATTCACGCCTCACCCGCAACCCGAGGAGGACTGATGACGGCGCGACCGGCAACATTTAACGATGCCTACTACACGAGTAACGGTGCCCCCGAGCGAGAGGCGTTTCTGGCTTTCGTCAGAGCCTTGGCTATTCGGCAGGCCCGCATTGACGCTATGGTAGCGTCGGCAGCCAACGACAATCGCCCATCATGAGGCGCGCCGTCATTTACGCCAGGTACTCGACGGACCTGCAGAACGACCAATCAGTCGAAGACCAGATCAGACTTTGCAAGGCTCATGCCGAAAGGCTGGGTCTTAATGTCGTTCAGGAATACTTCGATCGCGCCAAGTCCGGCGCATCCATGTTTGGTCGCCCAGGTCTTTCTAGCCTTATGCAAGCGGCTGAAATGGGAGCGTTCGAAGTTCTGGTATCAGAGGCACCCGACCGCATCTCGCGCGACATCGCCGACCTCGCGCACATCCACAAGAGCTTGACGTTCCGCGGTGTCGAAATGAACTGCGTCAACGGCGGGCGCATGGATACCGTACAGATCGGCATGTATGGAGTTATCGGCCAGATGCAGCGCGAGGAAGGTGCCAAAAAGGTAAAACGCGGAATGGTGGGCGTTATGCGCTCCGGCCGCAATGCTGGCGGCAAGGCCTACGGCTACCGGCCTGTGCTTGGCAAGAGAGGCGAACTGGAGATCGTCGAGGATGAAGCGGCGACTGTTCGGCGGATATTCGAGCTCTATGCCACCGGCATCGCTCCACGCGCAATTGCCGCGACATTGAACGCAGATGGCATCCCAGCCCCTCGAGGATTGCGATGGAACGGCTCAACCATCAATGGCAACGGCCAGCGGGGTAACGGCATCCTTCGCAATCCTATCTATGCTGGAAGGCTGATCTGGAACCGCGTGCACATGGTCAAAGACCCATCCACCGGTCGGCGCATATCGCGCATCAATCCAGAAAGCGAATATGAGGAGATCGATGCTCCTCACCTTCGTATCGTCGACCAGTCGCTATTCGACGCCGTGCAGGCGCGCAAAGAGGCAACAGGCGGCCCACGTCCGCGCGACGTGCCGAAGTCAAAGCGTTTGCTTTCTGGCCTCCTGCGGTGCGGCTGCTGTGGCGGCGGGATGGCGCTCATGGGCGTTGACCGCAGCGGCCCGCGGATCCAGTGCAGCACCTATCGAGAATCGCGAAGCTGCACAAATGGCGCGCGCTATTACATTGAGAGGATAGAGCGCCAGGTGCTCGACAGCTTGCGCATGCAGTTTGCTGACACGGCGATCATCGACGAATATGTGAAAGCCTACCGCGAAGAGCGCCGCAGAATTGAAGCCGAGGCGCGCAGAAACAGGAACACTTCCGAGAAGGCCCTCGCCGACGCCAAGGCAGGCATTACGCGAATCGTCGATCGAATCGCAAAAGGTCTGATCGAAGACGAAGAGGCTGCGGCCCTGCTGCTTCCACTGCGACAGGAGCGCGAGCGGCTGGAGCGAGAACTTGCCGCAAGCGAATCGCCGTCGAACGTCATTGAGCTCCACCCGCAGGCGGTTAAGCGTTTCAAGGAGAACGTCGAGCAGCTTGCCGACATCGTCGCAACAAAGACCGGCACGCTTGACGTTGGTGCAGCAAGCGCCTTCCGCCAATTGGTGGCGGCCGTTATCGTTCACCCGAGAGAAAAAGGAGAGCCCTACACCATCCAAATAAAAGGATACTTGTCGAGCCTTATCGATTCCACACTGTCGGCTAAATCGTTGGTAGCGGAGGAGGGATTCGAACCCCCGACACAAGGATTATGATTCCTCTGCTCTAACCTACTGAGCTACTCCGCCGCCGGTGCCGTAAACGCTTCTCTGGCGAAGCCCGTCTCGGCTGGACGGGCGGCTTATAAGGTGCTGTTCCGGCTAGTGTCAAGCAATGTATTGGGGAAAATGTGAACTTTTCGCGTCGCGTCCGTTCGCATCCTCTCAGGCCGCCGCCGGCGTCTCCAGCAGCGCTTTCAGCGCGGCCTCCGCGGTCGGCTCGCGCTCGGATTTGCGGATGAAGCCGCCGCCATAGACGCGGGCATCCTCGCCGGGCGCCGAATAGAGCGCGCAGGCCTGACCGGGCGCAACCCCCGCCTCACCATCGACGAGCTCGACATAGACTCCATCGGCATCGCGGTTCAGAACTGCGGGCGCCGGCTGCCGGGTGGAGCGCACCTTCGCGAAGCATTCGAAGCTCCGGGTAGCCGCCTCGTCGAGTTCCTCGTCGCCGAGCCAGTTGACGTCGCGCAGGTAAACGCGGCGCGTCTCAAGGGCCTCCTTGGGGCCGACGATGACGCGGCGCGAGCGGGCGTCGAGGTAAACGACATAGAGTGGCTCGCCGGTCGCGACCCCGATGCCGCGCCGCTGGCCGATGGTGTAGTGCAGGATGCCCTCGTGCGTGCCGAGCACGCGCCCGTCGAGATGGACGATCTCGCCGGCGAGCGCCGCATTAGGCTTCAGCTTCGAGACGATGTCGCTATATTTGCCCTGCGGCACGAAGCAGATGTCCTGGCTGTCGGCCTTCTTGGCGACGACGAGGCCCATCTCTTCGGCAAGCGCCCGCGTCTCGGTCTTGGGAAGACCGCCAAGCGGAAAGCGCAGGTAATCGATCTGCTCCTGTGTGGTCGCGAAGAGGAAATAGCTCTGGTCGCGTTCCGCGTCCGCCGGCCGGTAGAGCGCGCGCTGACCGGCATAGCGCGGGTTAGGGCTCGGCCGCGAACGGATATAGTGACCTGTTGCGAGCGCATCGGCGCCGAGCTCCTTGGCGGTCGCGAGCAGATCCGCGAATTTGACCGTTTGGTTGCACGCCACACAGGGGATCGGCGTTTCGCCGGCGACATAGCTTTCGGCGAAGGGATTGATCACCGTCTCGCGAAAGCGCGCCTCGTAATCGAGCACATAATGCGGAATACCGAGCGTCTCGCAGACGCGCCGTGCATCGTCGATATCCTGGCCGGCGCAGCAGGAACCCGCCCGATGCACGGCCGCCCCGTGGTCATAGAGCTGCAGTGTGATGCCGAGAACATCGTAACCCTCGCGTTTGAGCAGCCCCGCCACGACGGAGGAATCGACGCCGCCGGACATGGCGACAACGACGCGCGTATCTTCGGGCCTGCGGTCAAAATCGAGACTGTTCACGGGATCCAATCCGGCATCCGGCGCGGCTGCTTTCGCCGACACCCCTGTTTACACTTGAGGCCGTAGCGCATGAGTGCGGCGCCAGCGGCATTTTCTACGGCCTTCCGTGCCGCGACATATAGAAACTTGCGCTCATCGCGGCAAGAGCGGAGCGCCCGCGGCCGGCTGAGCGACCTGCCTTCAGATCAGCTTCATCCGCATCGCCCGCGCGATCGCCTGCATGCGGTTGACGGCATCGAGCTTGCGGGTGGCACTCTTGAAATAGCTGCTGACCGTATAGGCAGATATGCCCAGAATGATGGCGATCTCATCGCTGCTCTTGCCGGCCGCCGCCCAGCGCAGGCACTCGATCTCGCGCATCGAGAGCTTCTCGCGCGTCGCGGTGCCGGCATCGAAGGTGCGCTCAAGGCACTCGAAAAGCTGTACAAGGGTGAGATAAAGCGTCGCGCGCTCGGCACCGACCGGCTCGTTCCGCGTCCCGGAGAGCATCGCTACGAAGGGCTCGCCATAGGTCGTGTGCAGCAGCACCGCGAAGTGGCGCGCCATGTCGGGATGGAGTTGATGGCCGCGAACCGGCGCCTTGCCGGCGCCCTTGCGCGCCGGCTCCAGGAGTTCGGCGCCGCCAACGACCGGCAGCTTCGTCTGTCGTACTCGATCGACGAGAACGCTCGTCTGGAAAATCTCACTCGCATCATACTGCCGCACGAGTTCCGTCGGCCAGTTGCTTAGCACGAGCCGCTCGGAAAAGCGCTGCTCATCGGCCAAAGGCAGCCGCGCGATCATGAAATGCGCGAAATCATAGCGCGCGATCAGCTGCCGCATCAGATGAAGGAGCTCATATTCCGTGCGGACGGACACCGGATCGATTCCGAAAAACGTGCCTACGTCAGCCTCGCGCCGCAAGGCCGGCTCATTCGATTCCTTCATTCCTGGTCACCGTACTGCCGGTTTTGCCGCCGGCTCGAAAGACAAATGGCTCCTCAAACCCGGATCACAGCACCTCGCCGGAGTGGCGCAAGGGTTGCAGCACCCATCGGCTCGGCATGGTTCCGGCACCGACAAGGAGCCATGCAGCGGAGTCGTTGCGCGACGGCGGAAAAAGACAGCGACCGCCGCAAAGGTTGCGATGCCGAGGGTGAAAATGCGGGAGCGTACACCTGGACGCTCGTTCGTTATTTCGGTGCCTCGTTACCAGGAACTCCAGTCGAAGTGAAATGTGGTAATTGCATGACTCACGTGCCGAAACCGCGCAATTGCTGGGTTTTTCATCTGTCGGACGTCCCGTCGAGCGAATGAGACGCGATTGTCGCTCCGGGGCTGAAGTCCATAAAATTGTTAGCAAACTGTTACCGGCGGCTTAGGCAAATGTTAAATGTGGCAAGCTAAGGTCGCATCCATATGGTCTTGAGTTTGTGTAGAGAGTCCCATGACCGAAATGATGCGTCCACGCGTGAAATATGTCATCGGCCCCGATGGCAGTCCTCTGACGATTGCGGATCTGCCGCCGGCCAATACCCGGCGATGGGTGATCCGCAGGAAGGCTGAAGTCGTTGCGGCCGTTCGCGGTGGCCTTCTGAGCCTCGAGGAGGCATGCGAGCGTTACGCCCTTACCGTCGAGGAATTCCTCTCCTGGCAAGCCTCCATCAACGATCACGGTCTCGCCGGGCTGCGCACGACGCGCATCCAGCAGTATCGTCACTGACCAACCCCCAACAGGGCCATAATTCGCACCGGCGGCTCGGGATCCCCTGAGCCGCCGGTGTCGTTTCAGGCGCCACCACGACACCGCCCTGCCCCGTCTCGCGAGCGCAGGGGACGCGCCGTGGTTGTTGCGCGAGGGACCCGGATTATGCTGACGTCCCGAATCCAGGATGAGAGCAAGGTATACCGATGGACATCGCCCACGAGGAAATGAATGCGAAAGGCCGCTACACGGCAACGCTCGACGGTTACACCGGCGAAATGACCTATTCCAGATCGTCACCGCATCTCATCATCGTCGATCATACGCTGGTTGCGACGAATTGCGCGGCAAGGGTGTGGGTCAGGCGCTTGCCTGGCACGCTATCGACGAGGCGCGAAAGGGCGGCTGGAAGATCATCCCGCTCTGCCCTTTCATGCGCGCCCAGGTCATGCGCCATCCGGAATGGCAGGATGTGATCCAGCCCTGAAAGCCGGAGGAGCCCCGCTCTCCTCGGTTCCGATTGGAGGCAGGCTTGTCTTAATCGTGAGGATGCACCCGCGTCGCGTAGCGATCGAGGCGTGCGTTAAATTCCGCTCCGGGAGAAATCGAGGATGCCGCGTGCCTTTACGCGCGCATCCGCGTGCCCGCATCCCGCTCCTCCAGAGCCGCGGCCTTGGCGTATTCGGCCTGGACCTCCTCAAGCGCGAGTTCGGCTGCGTCCTGCTGCGCCTTCAACTCGCGAATCGAAACCTGAAGATTGTCGGCCCGCTGGCGGGCTGCCTTGGCGAAGGTGGGATAGGCAAAATGCGAGGGGTCGGAAATGCCCGATTTCTTCTCCTCGAAGACAATCTGACTTTCCAGTTCCTTGGTCATTCGCTCGAACTCAGCCATCATCAACTGAAGCTGACTCAACTGACGCTGCTTTTCCCGAACCTGAAATTCCTTCAGGCGGACAAGGCTCTCACGTGCTTTCATTACGCAATACTCCCGTGGATAGCGAGACCCCGGTTACTGATCCCACAGCGCCTTGCATCCTTTCAGACGCAAGAAGCGCTGCAGCAATTTACAATCCATCACGCTCGCGATTCGGGGAGACTGAACCCAAATCAGCATGATCTCGGGCCCGTGTCGCCGGCCCCGTGCGGGCCGGAAACGAAAATCGACCGCGGCCTTAACAAATACCTACCGCTGGTAACCTTTCGTTTACGGGCATCGTTAATCATAGGTGCGATGATTTAAGGCTCCGTAAATGCTGAGGCACGAAATGTGGCACATCGCGCATTTGCGAGTCGGAAGAGTCGGATAACGGCGTTTCCTCATGTATCGCATGAAGATCGCCATTTCAGATTCACTTTTGGAATCAGGAGACTGCTAAAAATATTTAACATTCTCGATACACCTTGCCAGAGTGAATCAGAATTTGTTAACCATTTGATGGCAGCCTCCAAATCAGGCAACGACTGGATCCGTATCGCGTAAGGGGGCGACGACTACCTTGGGCGGCGGAAAAGGGGAAGACTATGCGGGTTCTACTGATCGAAGACGACAGCGCGACAGCTCAAAGCATTGAGCTGATGCTCAAGTCCGAGAGTTTCAACGTCTACACCACGGATCTCGGGGAAGAGGGCGTCGACCTCGGGAAGCTTTACGACTACGACATCATTCTCCTCGACCTGAACCTGCCGGACATGTCCGGTTACGAGGTCCTGCGGACGCTGCGCCTTTCGAAGGTGAAGACCCCGATCCTTATTCTCTCCGGCATGGCTGGCATTGAAGACAAGGTGCGGGGCCTGGGCTTCGGCGCCGACGACTACATGACCAAGCCCTTCCACAAGGACGAGTTGGTGGCGCGCATTCACGCGATCGTCCGTCGCTCCAAGGGCCACGCCCAGTCCGTCATCGCCACCGGCGAGCTGATCGTCAATCTCGATGCCAAGACGGTGGAAGTCGGCGGTCAGCGCGTACATCTGACCGGCAAGGAATACCAGATGCTGGAGCTGCTCTCGCTCCGCAAGGGCACGACGCTCACCAAGGAAATGTTTTTGAACCATCTCTATGGCGGCATGGACGAGCCGGAACTGAAGATCATCGACGTCTTCATCTGCAAGCTGCGCAAGAAGCTCGCAAACGCTGCCGGCGGCGCCAATTATATCGAAACCGTCTGGGGCCGCGGCTACGTGCTGCGCGAGCCCGAAGGCAACGACTACCTCGAAACCGCCTGATTTCGGCACTCCGGGACCCAAGCATTCCCGCATCTGCCACGCGTCCCGGTCGAAGCCGAACAAACCCGCCTCCCGAGGCGGGTTTTTTGCTGTTAAATGGATGTCGCCAAAGCCGGTCGCATGAGTTCGACGAATTCGATCGGACGCGGCGCGCCTTGGCGCCTCCTCTGCATCGGGCTGCACGTTCCCGCCTGTGAACAACAAAAGCCGCGGCACCGCCGCGGCCTCGTCATCGCTCGTCATGTTCGGACTGCGTGTCAGGCGGCCATGGACTGGCTTGCGAACACACTCGTCAGGATTTTGCGGTCGAACGGCTTCAGCAGGAAGTCGTCGGCGCCGGCGCGCTTGCCGGCCATCATCTTTCTGAGGTCCGCCTCGACGACGCAATAATAGATGCGCACTGATGCGCCTTCGGGCAGGCGGCGGATATTGGCGATCAGCTCAAGCGCGCCGTCCAGACCGGCATCGACGATCAGGATCTTCGGCAGTTCGGCTTCACAGCGCACCAGCGCCTCGAGGCTGCTCGACGCTTCGGAGACGAGGAATCCCATGCCCGACAGAATGCGCTTCCCGACTTTCCTCACGACATCCGAGCTATCAGCAATCATCAAGCGCCGCATGTTCAACTCCTTCACGCCTCACACGCGCGTATCATCCATGAAGCAAGCCTATACGGATTTGGCAAAGAAACCGTTACGACCACTGCTTAACGCTTTCTTTCCGCTGTTGCTGAACCCGTCGATCGATCGCCGCGATTCCCTCGGGTCCCCAAAGAAAATCCTCCGCGGCGCAAGCCGGCGGAGGATCCGATTCCTTACATGTTGGCAAAACCTGAGCGGCGAAGCCGTGAGCCCTTAAGCCTCGCTGCGTGCCGTGAACACGATCTCTTCGCCATTCGAAACGACGTCGATCGTCATGCCGGCCTCCTCTGCCAGGAGAACCGTGTAATAGGGCTGGATCGAGTGCGCATCGATCGCCTCTTCCGGTGTGCCGGAGATGAGTTCCACAAGCTTCGGCGGCACGCGCATCATCCGCCCTTTTGCGACAAGGGTGAAGGTCGCGTCGAATTCCGGGTTTTCGAGTGTCACATCGATCGAGCCGCCCCGCGGGATCGCTCCATAGGCGATCAGGAACAGGTTCAACAGAAGCTTCACCCGGTTCTTGGCGATGATCGCACGCGGACCGCTCCAGTTGACCTCTGTCTTCCTCTCCGCCGCCGCAAAATCCTTGGCCGCCTTTTCCGCCTCGCCGGTGTCGATCGAGGCACCGACGGAGCCGGAGGCACCGAAGGCAAGGCGTGCGAATTTAAGCCGGACCGAGGCGTTGAGCGCGCTGGTGCGGATGAGGTCCATCGCATCGGCATCGGCGCCGCCCTCGTCGAGGAGCTCGAGACCGTTGTTGATGGCGCCGACCGGCGAGATGATGTCGTGGCACACCCGACTGCACAGCAGCGCGGCCAGATCAGGTCCCGTCAACGTCAGGTTCGGATTCTTTGCCATCGTTCTTCCTTGCTCGGTTCCATCCGCTAACGGCTCGCGGGGGGCCAATGACGACTTCCGCACGGGTCATGGCCGAGCCATGAAACGCGCGGGCGCGCCCCGTTTCGCAATAGGCCATAATGACATCACATTTGGTAAACCGATTGTTAAGATGATCGGTTCAAATTGTCTCAGCACCCCGATTTCAAGCGAATCTGGTGAAAGCGGATAAGGTGCGCTCGTTGAAAAAGCTAGTGCGTCCCATACGCATTCTTGTGAGAAACGGCTCATGGCGGAGCCGAGCGCGCAAGCGATGCAAGAGCCGGCCATGACGGCCGCACGGGGCCGCTTTCGCGCCTGACGGAGGAACCGATGCAGCCGATGACGAAGACGACCCTGGTGGCTGTCCGCGCTATTCTGACCACGATGGCCCTGGTGGCCGGCATGCTGATCACCGGCATATCCGCCGCCCAAGCCCAGTCTCCGAACAGAAGCCAATACACGATGCAGGAGATCGTCGATGCCGGCCACGGTTTCTTCGGCGAGACCTCCGGCGGGCTTGCCAAGGTCGTCGAGCGAGCCTTCGAACGCTACGGGCTCCCAAACGGCTATATTCTGGGACAGGAGGGCTCCGGCGCCTTCATCGCCGGCCTGACTTACGGCGAGGGCGAGCTCTATACGAAGAATGTAGGACAGCACAGCGTCTTCTGGCAGGGCCCCTCGCTCGGGCTCGACTGGGGCGGCCAGGGCAGCCGCGCAATGATGCTCGTCTACAATCTTCCGAGCGTACCGGCCCTCTACAAGCGTTTTGGCGGCGTTTCGGGCTCGGCCTACGTGGTCGCGGGCGTCGGCATGACCGTTCTGACCGACGAGCATGTCGTTGTCGTCCCGATCCGCACCGGCGTCGGCGCGAGGCTCGGCGTCAATGTCGGTTACCTGAAGCTGACGCAGCAGCCGACCTGGAACCCCTTCTGACACGCGAGCGACGCGCTCTTGCCTTCGGCACGCCTCGCGGATCTGAAAATGCGTGCAAGCTCGCGGTAATTGTTGCAGCATTCGAGCCATCGTGTTTACTGCGGAAAGAGCTGCCCCGCCGGGCGGACGGCACCAGATCGGGTCCAGATTGAAACGGCCAGCACGTGATTGAATATGCGCTTCTTTTCGCCCTGGGTTTCCTGACGGCGGTCGTCATCGCCCTCCTGGTCGCGCCGGCCATCCAAAGACGCATCGTCCGCTTCGCGGAGGACCGCCTGAAGGCAACGATGCCCTTGAGCCCGCAGGAGGTGCGTGCGCAAAGGGACGCGGCACGCGCCACCTATGCCGCCGAAAATGCCAAGACAATGCAGACCCTCCGCCGCGAGCGCGACAAAAGCGTCGCGCTGATGCTGCAGAACGAGAGGACGCTCAAGGAAGCGCGCAAGCTGGCGAGCGAGAATGTCGAACTGCAGTCGCAACTCGCGGACATGAATGTCGAGGCGGCCGACATGCGCTCCACCATGCGGCAGCTCGAACAGCGTCTCGAACGCATGAGTGCGCTGAACAGCCAGGTCGACAAACACGCAGCCGAACTCGATGGCCTCAAGATTGATCTCGCGGCGCGGCAAACCGAGATCGAGCACCTGAAGAGCCGGATTGCCACGCTTCGCGATGAGCGCGAGGCGTTGCGCGCGGAGCTCAAGACCGAAAACGCTCGCGCGCGGGAGATGGAGCTGCGTCTCAGCAGGGACGAGGGACGCATACGCCAGCTCGAAAGCAGACTTGCCCATGAAACGGCGGCCAATGCCGACCGCGAGAGCGCGCTCGAGCAGCGGGCAGCGGAGATCGCGAGACTGAAGACACGCGTCGAACTTGCCAACCACGAAGTGCGCAACGCCGCGAAAGCGCTTCGCGCCGCCGGCGTTAAGCCGCCGAAGCGACCGCACGAGAAGAGCGCGGCCCATGTGAAGGACGCGCCGACCGCGGCGGAAGGTCACGATACGGCTGCGCTTTCCGAAGATCTCAGAAACCGGGCCACCGCCCTTTCTGAACGTCTCGTCAACTCGAAATCCACCGCCCATGACGAGGCACTGCGCCGGGAGGTTGCCGAGATTGCCGCCGGCATGGTGGCGTTGACCGCGATGCGCGAGGGCAAGGCCTCGCCAATCCATGGGCTGCTTGCCGGCGAGGATGCGACAAAGCCTGGAAATCGGCAGAGCCTGGCTCAGCGGGCGAAGGAAATGCTGCCGCCGGAATAGGCGCTGCTTCACGACACAAGCGGCAAGTCATCGAGAACTGCGAACGCGCGCCGCTCAAATCCGCTTGTTTATCATCGCAACCTGGTGCAGCGCGATACCCGCAGCCATTGCCACATTCAGGCTGTCCAGGCCCGGCCTCTGGCGGATGCGCGCGGTGCGGATTGCCGAGAGGATTGTCTCGGGCAGCCCCTCGCCTTCGGTTCCAACAAGCAAGGCGGTGCGCGGCGCCGGCGGAATCGCCGTTATGTCCATTTCCCCGCGCGGCGAGAGGCCCCAAAGCGCAAAACCGGCGGCCTGCAGTTGTTCGATCAGCTCGGCCGCCGTACCCTCGCGCGCGAAGGGTAATGTCAGCACGGAACCCACCGAAACACGGATCGCCTTGCGATACATTGGATCGCAGCTAGACGCGTCCATCAGCACGGCATCGACGCCGAAGGCGGCGGCATTGCGAAAGAGCGAACCCATATTGTCGTGGTTCGATATGCCGCATGCCGCGAGCACAAGGCTCGATGCAGGAAGCGCGGCAATCAGCGCGTCCCGCCCGGGCATCTGGTCACGCCGCCCGAGCGCCAGCACACCACGATGCATGTTGAAACCCGCGATTGCGTCGAAGACCCGCTCATCCGCGACGAAAACGGGGATGTCGGCCGGGAACTTGGCGATCACGTCGGCGAGGCCGGCGATCCGGTTTTCGAGCAGCAGGATCGCCTCGGCAGCAATACCGCGCCCCGCGCGATGCGCGGCGGCCAGCATCCTGAGCACGACAGTACCCTCGGCGATGAAGCGGCCCTGCCTGCCGGTCAGATCGCGCTCCTTGATCGAAACGAACCCGGTTATACGCGGGTCGGCTGGATCTTCGATGCGGACAGGCGGCGGTGCCATATCGTCAGTTGGTCCTGACCGTGACGTCGGCGACGATGCGCCCCGCCTTGATATCGAAGACAATCGCGCGCGGCTCGGCGCCCGGCAGGCTCCCGTAGAAAAGAACCTGCGAGCCGGACAGCGCGACATTGCTTACGGAGAAGCCGGCCGGCAGCGCGGCGATCGCGTTCAACGGCGCATCGCCCGGCACGCTCACTGCCGGCTGGGCCGCCTCGACCTGGCCGTCGGTGCGCGTCAGCTTGTAGACAATCGTGCCCAGGACAGCCATAAGCATGACCAGCATCACGCCCGCCGAGACGAGCTGCAGGCGCACCATCTTGCGGCGGACGTTCTCCATCGCGGGATCAAGGGGCTTCTCTTCCTGTTCATCGGGGTCGATTGCAGTCATGGTCGGCTTTCTATCGGAATAAAACGAATGAACGATCCCTTTAAACAAGCGACCGGCAATAGGAAAGTCCTGACCGCGGGCAAGGACGCCGCCGGACGGCTCGACGCCTTCCTGACGGAAGCGCTTTCGGGCGAGTTCTCTCGCAACCGCATCAAGGGCCTGATCGAGCAAGGAGCCGTTTCGATCAACGGTGCGACGATCGTCGAACCGAAACGGAAGGTTCATCCCGGTGACTTGTTCGAGATCGCCTTGCCCGAGCCCGAGGATCCGGAGCCCAAGGGCGAGAACATCCCCCTCGACGTGCTTTATGAAGACGACGACCTGATCGTGTTGGTAAAGCCCGCCGGTCTTGTCGTGCATCCGGGCGCCGGCAATTGGACGGGAACGCTCGTCAATGCGCTCATCCACCATTGCGGCGACAGCCTTTCCGGCATCGGCGGCGTCAAGCGACCGGGTATTGTCCATCGGTTGGACAAGGAGACAAGCGGCGTCATGGTGGCGGCGAAGAACGATGCCGCTCATCGCCATCTCTCCGATCAATTCGCGGATCACGGCCGCAGTGGACCGCTCGAGCGCGCCTACAGGGCAGTCGTCTGGGGGCGGCCTCGCCAGTTGAAGGGGACCATCAATGCCGCGCTTGGACGCGCCGGCGACCGAACGAAGCGCGCCGTCAAGCACGAGGAGAGCGACGATGCACGCGAGGCGATTACCCATTACGAGGTCATCGCGCGCTATCATGAGAAACCGGACGGCACCTGCCTCGCATCGACCGTCGAGTGCCACCTGGAAACCGGGCGCACCCACCAGATCCGCGTCCACATGGCCCATATCGGCCACCCGCTGATTGGCGATCCCGATTATGGCGCTGCCTTCCGCACCAAAGCCAACCTCTTGCCGGAACCGGCAAAAACCGTGGTCAACCGCTTTCCCCGACAGGCGCTGCACGCCTATATGCTGCAATTCGAGCATCCTTCGACGGGGGAGACCATGCACTTCGAGGCGCCGATGCCGGCGGATATGGAAGAACTGACCGCGGCGCTTAAATCGTAGCGATTTAAGGATAAAAACATGCAGCAACTCAAAGTGCTACAGCGGCCTTCGCGCGTCCGATCGGACGCGCGACGCTGTAGAGCGGAATGACCGCGCGGCTTTCCGCCTGCACGGCGAAAGGGCGATCATGTAGGCCCTTGAATTTGCAACGAAGGATTCCAATCTAATAGGAGCTTCAAACCGCGACCTTTCCTTGCTCTGGCCTCACGACAGCGTGAAACCGGAGTCCTTGAATCATGCTTTCGCCGTACTTATCTTCTAGCCTCGTGGGGTCTGGATGAAGACCCACAGGCCCGGCCTGCCGTCCCGGAGGCCGGAGACGCACAAAGGGGGTGCTTCATGGCCCGCAATACTTTGCCGACCATTGCTGCTGGAGAGGGCGGTCTCAACCGCTATCTTGATGAAATCCGTAAATTTCCGATGCTCGAACCGCAAGAAGAGTACATGCTCGCCAAGCGGTATCAGGAGCATGACGACCGCAACGCCGCGCACAAGCTCGTAACGAGCCACCTTCGTCTCGTCGCCAAGATCGCGATGGGTTATCGCGGCTATGGTCTGCCGATCGGCGAAGTCATCTCGGAAGGCAATGTCGGCTTGATGCAGGCCGTCAAGAAATTCGAACCCGATCGCGGATTCCGGCTGGCGACCTACGCCATGTGGTGGATCAAGGCCGCGATCCAGGAATATATCCTGCGTTCTTGGTCGCTCGTCAAAATGGGCACGACGGCCAACCAGAAGCGGCTGTTCTTCAATCTGCGGCGGCTGAAGGGCCGCATTCAGGCTCTTGACGAAGGCGATCTCAAGCCCGAGCAAGTGAAGGAAATCGCCACGACCCTGAAGGTCAGCGAGGACGAGGTGGTTTCGATGAACCGCCGCCTCTCCGGCGACGCATCGCTCAACGCGCCCATAAAGGCAAGCGAGGGCGACTCCGGCCAATGGCAGGACTGGTTGGTCGACGAGCACGACAACCAGGAAGAGATCCTGATCGAACAGGACGAACTGGACAGCCGCCGAGCCCTGCTGGGCAATGCCATGAAGGTATTGAATGACCGCGAGCGCCGCATCTTCGAGGCCCGCCGGCTGACGGAAGAACCGGTGACGCTTGAGGACCTTTCGACCGAGTTCGACATCAGCCGCGAGCGCGTCCGGCAGATCGAGGTCCGCGCCTTCGAGAAGGTTCAGGACGCGGTCCGCAAGGCCGCGCTAGAGCAAGCTAAAGCGCTACGGGTTGTCGAGGGCGCCTGATCTGCTCGCTTAGAGCAATTCCAGGAAAAGTGTGTAACGGTTTTCCGTCCGGAATTGCGGAGTTCAAAGAATTCATTTCGTTTCAATGAAACAATGAAATGATCTTCATCAAAAGGCCCCGGCTGGATGACGTCCAGCCGGGGCCTTCGCTTTCTGTCCAAGCTCGTGCTACTGCCCGCTGGCTGCGGCGGCGCTTCCTTGGGAGCCCCAGGCCTGCAGAGCCTTGTTGAAGGCCTCGGTCCCACTGGCCCCCTTCTCGAGCGTCAGGAGCGCGCGGCGACCATTCCGGTACGTGACCGGGATATCGATCCAGGTGCGACTGCGCAGCAGTTCGGTGTTATTGCTCACCGCTTCGGCGAAATCGTTGAGCGCGATCATGTGGAAGTCGTCGGTGATTTTCGCCGGCACTGCGATCAGCGGATCGCCGCGATCCTGTTCGGTTCGCTTCATCGACACGCGCTGGACGCCGTCGATGCTGCCGCCCTCAAAGTTTTCGGGCAGTGAGAACACGAACTCGATCACATGGCTTGCCGGCAGGGACGGATCGGCATTGCGCTTGATGGTCATCAGGGCCGTGAGGCCGCGGTCGGGAACCGTGATCTGCGCCTGGATCGCGGGCTCAGGCTTGGCGTCGCCACCCGGCGATTCTTCCTTGATCGACCATGCGACGGAGCCCGGGATCGCGGTCGGCGACGATTGACCGAGTCTCTCCTCGTAAAGGAACATCTTCTCGCCATCGGCGATCGAGACCTCGGGCTGCGGTGTCTGCGCGGCGCCTTGCCCCGTTTCCGGCGAGGGCGCCCGATCGGCGGCAGCCTGCTGCACGCCGACGTCCGCCGTCTGCGGCTGTCCGGCCTGCGTCTGCGCGGCGACGGACTTGCCTTCCTGCGAGGCGGCCGTGCCGTTCGAGCCGGCAGGCCCCTCGTCCCGTTCGTTTCCGTCGGCAAGCAGGCGCTGGGTGAACTTGGTCGAGGCGCCCTCGGGCGGCGCGGTGTCGTCGGGCGTGGCGGACTGCTCGGTAGGCTGGATCGCCGGCTCGCCCTCGCCGGCCGGAGTCGTCGGCGCCCCGACAGGTTCCGCCGGCATGACCTTGGCGATCATGTCCGCGATCCAGGCGTTGCCGACGTCCCTGTTCAGCCAATAGGCATATCCGCCGCCACCGAGAAGGAGCGCGATCACGACGCCGATCACCAGTTGCTTGATGCCGAACCGGCGGGGTTTGGGCGTAGCCCGATACGACGCCGGACGCGCGGGTGCCGGTGCCGTCAGAGGCTCGACGCCCGCTTCATTCGCCTTGCCGTTCGCAGCCGATCCGTTCGTTCGCCCCTCTTCATTATAGCTGAGCAGATCGTCTATATGGTCCCAAGCGCTGCCGGCGCGCTCTTCCTCGTTCTTCGCCCCAGTCGGCTTTTCCACCGGCCATGACCACTCGGACACGTCCGGCTCTTCGACCTTGTCCTTCTTGCGTTCCTCTCCGGTGGCGAAAGGATCGCTGTCATCGAAAAACCACGAGCGCCCGGCATCAGCTTCGCCGGCGCGATGTTCCGGTTGCGCCGTCTCGGGTTCGACCGGATGCATGCCCAGTCGCTCGGGCTCGCTCGCCTCTTCGTCGCGCGCCGCTTGCGGTTCGCTCGGTGATGCAGCGGGCGCTACATCTTCCCATTCAGGCAATGCCCACTCGGAAGGCTGCTCGGCTTTCGCCGGCGTTTCGGCGGCCAGAGGGAACTCGGCAGACGTCGGCTCTGGGTTTTCCGGCTCCGGCTGATGCGGCGCCGCCTCGGCTTGGTCGTCGCCAAGACGCTCCGGCTCGCCCTCCGTCGCGGTTGCTTCCTCGGCCGGAAATTCATGCTGAGTGTCATGGAACGGTTGCGGCTCCTCGGTCGGCGCCTCCCGATCCGACGCGGCGGGGATTTCCTCAACAGGCTCCTCGCCGTGAACCTCATGCTGCGTTTCCGCCTCCGACGTCTCGACGGCGGTAAGGTCTTCGTAGTCCGGGACCCTATCCTCGGCAGCCGGCGCCGCCTCTATGGCCTCCTCGCCCTGCTCGGCCTCTGCGTAAGCCGGGACCGACGGTTCGGTTGTGACCGGTAGCTCTGCCGCAGGCTCCTCGGTCACTTCTTCGGGCGCCGCCTCCGAGGCCGGTGGGGCTGGGCTAGCAGGCTCCTCCACAAGCTGTGTTTCCGCAGCCGCCGGTTCGACCGTTTCGGCCTCCTCGATGGCCGGCAAGGCCTCGGCGTTCTCGCTCTCGACCTCGGCGATCGCCTGTTCCAGCTTGTTGAGCTGGCGGTTGATCATGTCGTCCGACGGCCGCGGGTTCATGTTCTCGAGCTGGCGCCGCACGGCACTGCGCGCCTTCTCGTAGACCTTGCCTCGCATTTCCGGTGTGTTTTCCGACAGGCCGTCAACCGTCCTGCGAATAACTGCAACAAAATCCGCCATCAGAACTTTCTCAATTTCCAGACACGCAGCCGCAGCCGCGATGCCGTTTGTTTTGCGCCGACACTAGTCCTCAAAAGGGTCCGTCACAAGTATCGTGTCGTCGCGCTCCGGGCTCGTCGAAAGAAGTGCGACCGGTGCTCCGATCAGTTCCTCGACCTGGCGAACATACTTGATCGCCTGCGCCGGAAGATCGGCCCAGCTACGGGCGCCGACAGTCGATTCCTTCCAGCCTTCGAGCGTAATATAGACCGGCTTTACCGAGGCTTGCTGCGCCTGACTTGCGGGAAGATGGTCGATCTCTTGTCCGTCCAGAGTATAGCCGACGCAAATCTTCAACTCGTCGAGGCCATCGAGCACGTCGAGTTTGGTGAGCGCGATGCCGGTGATGCCGTTTGCGGCGACCGACTGGCGTACGAGCGCCGCGTCGAACCAGCCGCAGCGACGCTTGCGCCCGGTAACCGTCCCGAACTCGTGTCCGCGCTCACCGAGGAATTGGCCGACCTCGTCGTTGAGCTCGGTCGGGAACGGCCCTTCGCCGACGCGCGTCGTGTAGGCTTTGGTGATGCCGAGAATATAACCAAGCGAGCCCGGCCCCATGCCGGAGCCGGCAGCCGCCTGGCCGGCTACCGTGTTCGACGAGGTGACGAACGGATAGGTGCCGTGGTCGATATCGAGCAGCGTGCCCTGTGCGCCCTCGAAGAGGATGCGCGCGCCCTTGCGGCGCTCCCGGTCGAGCAGCAGCCAGACCGTATCCATGAACGGCAGCACCCGCGCGGCGACCGAAGACAGTTCATCCATGATCGCCTGGTGGCTGATCTCCGCCTCGCCGAGTCCGCGGCGCAGCGCATTGTGGTGGGTCAGCAGCCGGTCGACCTTGGCCGGCAGCGTATCGAGATCGGCAAGGTCCATGACGCGGATGGCGCGGCGGCCGACCTTGTCCTCATAGGCCGGCCCGATGCCGCGGCGTGTCGTGCCGATCTTGGTGCCGCTGTTGGAAGCCGCATCCTCGCGGAAACCGTCGAGCTCCCGATGGAGCGAAAGAATGAGCGTGGCGTTATCAGCGATGCGCAGGTTCTCGGGCGTGATCTTGACACCCTGGCCGGCGAGCTTGTCGATCTCCGCGATAAGCGCATGCGGGTCGATCACCACGCCATTGCCGATGACGGCGAGCTTGCCCGGCCGGACGACGCCGGAGGGCAGCAGCGACAGCTTGTAGCTGACGCCGTCGATCACCAGGGTGTGGCCGGCATTGTGACCGCCCTGGAAGCGCACGACAATGTCGGCGCGCTCCGAGAGCCAGTCCACGATCTTGCCTTTGCCTTCGTCGCCCCATTGGGAACCGACCACCACGACATTCGTCATAATTCTCTTCCTGTTCACACGCGCATGCAGAGATTGCGCTGTTCTAAAACCCGCGCATCTATACTGTGTTGTCTTTCGGAAAGCGACCCCGTTGTGACCTGCCGCCGGCCCTTTTTGAATGACAAGCTGCCGGTTTAAAGCCTATATCTCGAACCCTCCGCCTGTCCGGCACCCCAACGCTCCACCCCCACGGATCGCCTCATCGTGAACGCCAGAGCCTATTTCTATCTCAGCATTACTGCGCTCTTCTGGGGCGGAAATTCGGTCGCCGGCAAGATGGCCGTCGGGCATGTAAGCCCCATGATGCTGACGACGCTGCGCTGGCTGGTCGCGCTTGTCGTCATCCTGGCATTGATGACACCGCAGATCCGCCGCGACTGGGACAAAATCCGCCGGCACTGGCTGCAACTGATCGCCTATGGAGCCGTCGGCTTCACCTTGTTCAATGCCTTCCTCTATTCGGCGGTGAAACATACGAGCGCCATCAACGCGGTCATCCTGCAGGCCGGTATTCCCATGCTGATCTTTCTCTTCAATTTCGCGCTTTTTAGGATGAAGGCCTCGCTTGCCCAGGTCGTCGGCTTCACCGTAACCTTGATCGGGGTACTGCTCACGGCCGCGCACGGCGATTTTGCGAGCCTGATGTGGTTGCGGTTCAATTTCGGCGACGCGCTGATGATCCTCGCCTGTATCGTCTATGCCGCCTACACGGTCGCGCTGCGCTGGAAGCCCGTGATGCACTGGCAGAGTTTCATCGCGGCCCCGGCCTTCGGGGCGCTGTTAAGCGCCATGCCTCTCCTCTTCTGGGAGCTTTCGACCGACAGCGCGATCGTACCGGACGCAACCGGCTGGGCGATCGTGCTTTATGCCGCGATCTTCCCGTCGCTGATGTCGCAGGTCCTCTACGTCCGCGGTGTCGAGATGATCGGCGCCAACCGCGCCGGCCTCTTCATCAACGCCATCCCGGTGTTCGGGACGCTTCTCTCCGTCCTTCTCGTCGGCGAGGCGTTCCAGCCCTTCCACCTGGTGGCTCTGGCGCTCGTCCTCGGCGGCATCGCGATCGCAGAACGGGGGCGGCCGAAGCTGCCGCGGTAACCGCACCCTTTGCCTGCCCTGCTGCACCGCGCCGTCATAAAATGAAGAGCGCGCCGGGATTCCGGCGCGCTCCGCTTCGTCTGTGTCGAGTGTGCTCTGGCGTTCAATCGATATTGAACACCAGCGGCTTTGCCTGACGGATCGCCGGGTTTGCGCGCAGCCGATCAAGCACGATCTCGGAGACCGGGCCGTCGACGTAAAGCAGCGCGATCGCATCGCCGCCCTGCTTCTCGCGGCCGAGCTGGAAGTTCGCGATGTTGACATTCGCTTCACCGAGCGTCGTGCCGATGAAGCCGATCATGCCCGGGACGTCGGTATTGGTGAGGTAGACCATATGGTTGCCGACATCCGCATCGAGATTGATGCCCTTGATCTGAATGAAGCGCGGCTTGCCGTCCGAGAAGACGGTGCCCGCGACCGAGCGGGTCTGGTTCGCGGTCTTCACCGTCAGCTTGATGTAGCCGTCGAAGACGCCGGTCTTGTCGCGCTTGACCTCGGAAAGGATGATGCCCTTTTCCTTCACCATGACCGGCGCCGAAACCATGTTCACGTCCGCCACCTGCGGACGGATCAGGCCGGCGAGCACTGCGCTCGTCAGCGCCTTGGTGTTCATCGCCGCGGTGGCACCGTCATAGAGGATCTCGATCTCCTTGATGGCGCTTTCCGTGACCTGCCCGACAAAGGCGCCGAGAACGTCGGCGAGCCTGATGAAAGGCTTCAGGATCGGCGCCTCTTCGGCGGTGATCGACGGCATGTTGATGGCGTTCGAGACGGCGCCCTTGACGAGATAGTCCGACATCTGCTCGGCGATCTGCAGAGCGACGTTCTCCTGCGCTTCAGTGGTCGAGGCGCCGAGATGCGGCGTGCAGACGACATTCGGCAGGCCGAAGAGCGGGCTTTCGGTAGCGGGCTCCACCTCGAAGACGTCGAAGCCAGCACCGGCGACATGACCGGACTTCAGTGCCTCGGCGAGCGCCTTCTCATCGACGAGACCGCCGCGAGCGCAGTTGATGATGCGCACGCCCGGCTTGGTCTTGGCGATTGCTTCCGCGCTCAGGATGTTGCGCGTCTTGTCCGTCAGCGGCACATGCAGGGTGATGAAATCGGCTTGGGCGAGCAGCTCGTCTAGCTCGACCTTGACGACGCCCATCTCTTCCGCCCGCTCCTTCGACAGGAAAGGGTCATAGGCGATGACGTGCATCTTGAGACCGATGGCGCGGGCACAGACGATCGAGCCGATATTGCCGGCACCGATGACGCCAAGCACCTTGCCGGTGATCTCGACACCCATGAACTTCGACTTCTCCCACTTGCCAGCCTGGGTCGAGCCATCGGCGGCCGGGAGCTGGCGGGCGACCGCGAACATCAGCGCGATCGCGTGTTCTGCGGTGGTGATCGAGTTGCCGAAAGGCGTGTTCATGACGATGATGCCGCGGCGCGAAGCGGCCGGAATATCGACGTTGTCGACGCCGATGCCGGCGCGACCGACAACCTTCAGATTGGTCGCGGCGGCGATCAGCTTCTCGGTCACCTTGGTGGCCGACCGGATGGCGAGACCGTCATATTTGCCGATGACTTCGGCGAGCCTTTCCTTATCCTTGCCGAGCTTCGGCTCGAAATCCACTTCGACGCCGCGATCGCGGAAAATCTGGACGGCGGTTTCCGACAGTTCGTCGGATACGAGTACGCGAGGTGCCATGAAGGCCTCCTTGAAGATCTGGTCTTGAGCGGTTCGGGAACGGCTTCGCCTCCAGGGAGAGCGAAGCAATCGCATCGAAATCAGGCGGCAGCCTGCGAAAGCGTTGCCTTCTGGGTCTCGAAGGCCCAGGTCAACCATGGCATCAGCGCTTCCATGTCGGACGTGTCGATCGTCGCACCGGCCCAGATGCGGAGCCCGGACGGGGCATCGCGATAGTGGCCGATATCGAAAGCGACGCCTTCCTTGTCGAGAAGGGCGACAACGCCCTTGGCGAAGGCTGCCTGCGCATCCGCATCAAGCGCCGAGACGTCAGGGTCGACGATCTTCAGGCAGACGGACGTGTTCGAGCGGGTCTCCGGCTTGACCGCGAGGTTGGCGATCCAGTCGTTGGCCGCAACGAAACGGTGGATGACCTCGGCGTTGGCGTCGGCGCGGGCGATCAAGCCCTTGAGGCCGCCGACGGACTTCGCCCAGAGGAGCGCGTCGATATAATCTTCGACGCAAAGCATGGAGGGCGTGTTGATCGTCTCGCCGGTGAAGATGCCGTCGATAAGCTTGCCGCCCTTCGTCATGCGGAAGATCTTCGGCAGCGGCCAGGCCGGCACATAGCTCTCCAGCCGCTCGACCGCACGGGGGCTCAAGATCAGCACGCCATGGCCGCCCTCGCCGCCCAGCACTTTCTGCCAGGAGAAAGTGACAACATCGAGCTTGGTAAAATCGAGAGCCTGGGCGAAAGCGGCCGAGGTCGCGTCGCAGATCGTCAGCCCCTTGCGCTCCGCCGGGATGAAATCTGCATTCGGCACCCGCACGCCGGAAGTCGTGCCATTCCAGGTAAAAACGACGTCCCGGTCGAAATCGACCTTGGTGAGATCTGGCAGTTCGCCGTAGTCGGCTTCGAACCGGCGGACATCGGCAAGCTTCAATTGCTTGACCACGTCGGTCACCCAGCCTGCACCAAAGCTTTCCCAGGCCAGCATGTCGACGCCACGGGCGCCGAGCAGCGACCACAGCGCCATTTCGACGGCGCCGGTATCGGAAGCGGGCACGATACCGATACGGTAATCGGCCGGCACTTCGAGAACTTCACGGGTAAGATCAATGGCTTGCTCGAGCTTCGCCTTGCCGATTTTGGCGCGGTGCGAACGACCGAGCGGCGCGTCGGAGAGAGCTTCCAGCGTCCAACCGGGACGCTTTGCGCAAGGACCAGAAGAGAAATGGGTATTCGCCGGGCGCAGCGCCGGCTTGGCAGGCTTCGTCATATGCTATCCTCTCAGATAGAAGCCCCTCGTTGGGGAGGGGTGTCCCGCCGTCGGGAATATGGTGAGCCGGAGACGAAGTCAAGCGCCTTGCGTCGCGTTTGAAAAAATTTATGGCGTTTCCGGCAACGTGCCTAATGCATGTCGCCCGCAAGTGTGCAGCGGTTTCGGGACAACGACATGCATTCAGACAAAGATTAAAGTGCGTCGCGTGGCTCCACTGAATGCGACGCGCTTTACAGCGCCGCGCGTCTTATCAGACGCGCAAAGGTCGTTGTAACACTTTGAAGGGCTGCATGTTTTTATCCTTAAATCGGATACGATTTAAGGAAACATGCAGTAGGCGCATTTCACCAAAGCGCAAAGCGCAAGCCCGCACGGATTTCATGGCGAGTTAGGCCGTCGTCATATCCTTTGGCACCGCTCGCCCCGGCAAGGGACTCCGCACCGAAGCCGAACATTCCGCCGTCCGCAATACGCGAATAGCGATAGCCGATATCGAGCTTCAGACGATCCGTGACCTCGTAGGATACGCCTGCCATCAGCGCATAGGTGAAACGCCAACTGTCACGTCCCGCATAGGAAGCCCCGCCGGCCGCGCCGGCACAGGCGCCGCCGCCGGCAACGCAGGTCGTCGTCTCATGGACGGTGTTCCAGTCGATGTGGGTCGCTCCGATGCCGGCGCCGAGATAAGGCGTGAAGCCGGCAAGCGTCGCCAGATCCACATAGCCGCTCGCCATTACGCCCAATGCGGAGAAATTGGCGCTGTGAGAAAGGGCACAGGACGTTCCTGGCCCTTGGCCGGCGCAGGGAGTGGCGACAAGCGAGGAGCCGTCGAAGCGGCCCTCAAAATATTCCGCCGTCAGATCGGCGCGAAAGACATCGGTGAATTGGTAGCCGATGCCGAGCGTGCCGGCGACCGGCTTGTCGAAGCGGGCGTGGTCGAAGGAAAGATTGCTGTAGCTGCCTGTGCCGGCGTCGAAGCTGCGATAGTAGGGATCGCCCTCGTCCAGCCAACTGGCATAGCCAATGTCGCCGCGTAGATAGAGGCGACCGGCCTCCCGAGCCTCCCTTGAGATCGTAATCTCGGGAGCATCGAGCAAATCCTCGTCGGCGGCCCACGCAGTCTCAGACGCTAGGAGGCCGGCGCAAAATGCAACGCTCCAAAATCCCTGCCGCCAGTCCATTCCCATGCCCTTTCGCCTCGATCGTCAGCGGCTTGGCTGCTGCATGCTTCCCTGAACAGGACCTGCTCGGGGTAAGCATGCCGCAATTCAAAGTGCTGGACCTTGTGCGCCTCAAGGGCGCAGCCATGCTGATCATCGGCGTTAACTATTGCAGGCTCGGGTTAACTATGGGTTAACCATCTATCTTAGCATTTTGTACACTCTGTCTGTCCCGGCAAAACGAAAAGGGCCGCCCAAGGGCGGCCCACCGGAAATTCCAGAGTCCTACAGCGCCGTGCGTCTTTTCAGACGCGCAAAGGACGCTGTAGCACTTTGAATCGCTGCATGTTTTTGTCCTTAAATCGGCTACGAATTAAGGAACCATGCAGTAGCGGATCACTTGTACACGATCGGCTCAGCCGGCGGCACGTAGGCCGCTTCGCAGTTGTCGCCGAAGGAATAGCGCAGGCCGGCCCGCGCCTCATGCACATAAATGTCCTTGTCGTAGGCCGGGCCGCTGTTGAGATTGTAGCCGAACATCTTGCCATCATTGATATGGCGGAAGCGGTAGCCGACATCGGCCTTGAGGTTGCAGGTCAGGTCCACGGCAGTGCCGGCCATCAGCGCATAGGTGAACCGCCATCCGCTTTCGCCCCTATGCTCGACCGTCGGATCGCAGTTCGTCGGATCGGTGGCGTCGCAGCTCGTATTGCGCAACGTTCCCCACTTCACCCGCGTACCGCCGATACCGGCACCGACATAAGGCGTAAAGGCGCCGTAGGTTCCGAGATCCACATAGGCGTTGGCGAGCAGGCTCCAGGCGGACATCGACGCGACATCGTTCGAGACGCAGTTGACAGCGACACCACAGCTACCGCTGGTGGACCCCTCGAAATCGGCCTCGCCGAGATAGTCGAGCGTGACATCGGCGCGCAGATAGCTGTTGATCTGATAACCCACACCGCCGCCAAGAACGTAGGAATCGTCGAGATCGGCGCTGTCGAAATCAACCAGATTGCTGTTCGAGCCCTGGAAGTAGTGAGCGCCGCGCAGGTCGTTCCAAGCGTATCCGACATCGCCTCGCAAGTACCAGCCGCTGGCTTGGACCACCTCTACCGGCTGTTCGACGTACGGTGCTTCTGCAGGCGGCTGGTAGACGTCCGCCGCATAGACCGGCGCGCCACTCAGCAGGATAGCAGCAACGCCACTTAAAATCTTCTTCATGCCCAACCCCAATACATTAGAGTATCCTTGCCCCGGCTAAACAGCACATGATCGCAGTCACGCCGTATGCTTGGCATGCATAATGAATGGGAAAGGTTAAGTCCTAATTAACTACAAAAATTTACCTTAAATATTAACTGTTACTGGTATTCGCCGGAGCTACTGCATGTTTCCTTAATCGTAGCCGATTTAAGCACAAAAACATGCAGCAACTCAAAAATGCTACAGCGCCCTTTGCGCGTCTGAAAGGACGCACGACGTCGTGTACGCGCCGCGTTCAACTCAAGCGACACGCTTTAGGTCGTTGCCCTTGTGCATGTGGCCCAACGCCGCTGCAGCCTCTGGGCCACAAGCATGGAGGCGGCAAAAAACCTACGCCGCACTGCGCACGCTGCCGATCACATTGACCAGTTCATCGACGATGCGCTCGACCTGGCCACGGTCGTCGCCCTCCGCCATCACGCGGATCAACGGTTCGGTGCCGGAAGGGCGGATGAGGAGGCGGCCGTTCTTGGCAAGCTGCGCCTCGGCTTCGGCGATCGCCTGCTGCACGGTCGCGTTTTCCAAGGGCTTGCCGGCTGAAATGCGGACGTTTTTCAAGATTTGCGGCACCGGCTCGAAACGACGGCAGACCTCGCTCACCGTCTTACCCTGCCGCTTGACCACGGCGAGGATCTGCAGCGCCGCGACCAAACCGTCGCCGGTCGTGCCGAAATCGGAAAGAACGATGTGGCCGGACTGCTCGCCGCCGACATTCAGGCCGTCCTGGCGCATCTGCTCGACGACGTAGCGGTCGCCGACTTTGGTGCGGTGGAGCTTCAAGCGGCGTGCCTGCAGATAGCGTTCGAGGCCGAGGTTCGACATCACGGTTGCCGCTATGCCGCCGCCTTTCAGCACGCCGTCGGCCGCCCAGCTGTCGGCGATCACCGCCATCAATTGGTCGCCGTCGATCACGGTCCCGGTCTCATCGACGATCAGAACCCGGTCGGCATCGCCGTCTAGCGCGATACCGATATCCGCTCTCACTTCGTGCACCTTCTTCTGCAGCGCCGCCGGATGCGTCGATCCGCATTCGAGGTTGATGTTGACGCCGTTCGGTTCGGTACCGATCGTCACCACTTCGGCGCCGAGCTCCCAAAGGGCGGACGGCGCGACCTTGTAGGCGGCACCGTTGGCGCAGTCGATGGCGATCCTGAGGCCCTGCAGCGTAACGTCGCGCGGCAGCGTGCGCTTGGCTTGTTCGATGTAGCGGTAGATGTCGCCGTCGACGCGTTTGGCGCGGCCGATGTCCTCCGGTTTGGCGAGCTGTGCCGTCATGTCCTGCTCGAGGAGTTCCTCGATCTGCTCCTCGATATCGTCGGAAAGCTTATAGCCGTCGGGGCCGAACAGCTTGATGCCGTTGTCGCGGAACGGATTGTGCGACGCGGAGATCATCACCCCGACGTCCGCGCGCAACGATCGCGTCAGCATGGCGACGCCCGGCGTCGGGATCGGCCCGAGCAGGAAGACGTCGAGACCGGCCGCCGTGAAGCCTGCGACCATTGCATTTTCGAGCATGTAGCCGGAGAGGCGCGTATCCTTGCCGATCACCACGCGATGGCGGTGGGCGCCGTTCCTGAAAATGGTTCCGACCGCAATGCCGACCCGCATGGCGAGATCCGGCGTCATCGGAAATATATTGGACTGCCCGCGAATACCGTCGGTGCCGAAATATCTGCGTTTCATAAAAACTCCATCGTCCTGCTCCGGCAGGACATCTCTTTTGCGGGTCCCATCTGCCTGCGTGTTCCGCGAGTGGTTTTCATGCCCGCGGAGACCTGGCTTGCGGGCCATTTCCTACTCGGAATGAGGGAAGCGTCGCCCGCTCTTGGTCGTCAAAACGCCCTCCCCGATCAGATCGGGAAAATCAAGTGGCCTTGCGCCATCTTTGGCACAAAACCGTCTGAAACGGCAGCAATCCTACCATCAGAAATCATTACAGCGCGTTACCAAGCGCAGGAGAAGAAAAAAGAAACGGCGCAGCAAAAAAGCCGCCGCCCCTTCGGAGCGGCGGCTTTGATCATCTATGTCTAACCGGCCTATTGCGGCTGCGGTTCGAAGCCACCTTCGGGCTCTTCGCCCTTGCTGCCGACTTCTTTCTTGGTGCCGGCCGAAGGCACGGCCGATCCGCGATGCGGCGGCGTGTCGTCGCCGAGATCGCGTGCCGGCTTCTCGCCGCGGATCAACGCCTTGATCTCGTCGCCGGTGAGCGTCTCGTATTCGAGCAAACCCTCCGCAAGCGCCACGAACTCGTGATTCTTTTCCGTGAGGATGCTGCGCGCCGCTTCATAGGCGTCGTCGATCAGGCGGCGGATTTCGTTATCGATCTTCTGGGCCGTCGCTTCCGAAACGTTCTTCTGCTGCGCGACGGAATGGCCGAGGAAGACCTCCTGCTGGTTCTCCCCATAGGCGACCTGTCCGAGCTGGTCGGAGAAGCCCCATTGCGTCACCATCGCACGGGCAAGCTTGGTGGCCTGCTCGATGTCGGAGGATGCGCCGGAGGTGATGTTCTCCTTGCCGAAGGTCAACTCCTCGGCAACGCGGCCGCCCATCATGATGGCAAGACGCGAGATCATCCACTTGTAGCTCATCGAATAACGGTCGCCCTCGGGCAGCTGCATGACCATGCCGAGTGCACGGCCGCGTGGGATGATCGTTGCCTTGTGCAGCGGATCGGCCGAGGGAACGTTGAGCGCCACGATCGCGTGGCCGGCCTCATGGTAGGCTGTGAGCTTCTTCTCCGCCTCGGTCATGGCCGAGGAGCGACGCTCCGCACCCATCATGATCTTGTCCTTGGCGTCTTCGAACTCCTGCATCGTGACGAGGCGTTTGTTGCGGCGCGCCGCCATCAGTGCCGCCTCGTTGACGAGGTTCATGAGGTCGGCGCCGGAGAAGCCCGGGGTACCGCGCGCAAGCACTTTGAGGTCGACATTCGGCGCCAGCGGCACGTTGCGGACATGCACCTTGAGTATCCGTTCGCGGCCGTTGATGTCGGGGTTCGGCACGACGACCTGCCGGTCGAAACGGCCCGGGCGCAGGAGCGCCGGATCGAGCACGTCCGGGCGGTTGGTCGCGGCAATCAGGATGATGCCTTCATTCGCCTCGAAGCCGTCCATCTCGACGAGCAACTGGTTCAGCGTCTGCTCGCGCTCATCATTGCCGCCGCCGAGGCCGGCGCCGCGATGGCGACCGACCGCATCGATTTCGTCGATGAAGATGATGCAGGGCGCGTTCTTCTTCGCCTGCTCGAACATGTCGCGGACGCGCGATGCACCGACACCGACGAACATTTCGACGAAGTCAGAGCCGGAGATCGTGAAGAAGGGCACGTTCGCCTCACCCGCGACCGAGCGGGCAAGCAGCGTCTTACCGGTACCGGGCGGGCCGACGAGCAGCACGCCGCGCGGGATCCGGCCGCCAAGGCGCTGGAACTTCTGCGGGTCGCGCAGGAATTCGACAATCTCCTCGAGGTCCTGCTTGGCCTCGTCGACGCCGGCGACGTCGTCAAATGTGACGCGGCCGTGTGCTTCGGTCAGAAGTTTGGCTTTCGACTTGCCGAAGCCCATGGCGCCACGCGAGCCGCCTTGCATCTGTCGCATGAAGAACAGCCAGACGCCGAGGATCAGGAGCATCGGCAACAGCGTACCGATATAGCTCAGGAAACCCGACGAACCGTCGGTCTCCGGGCGAACGGTCACCGTGACATCCTTGGCTTCCAGCCGCTCCGTAAGCGCCGTATCGACGGAAGGCGCATAGGTCTGGAAGGTCGCGCCGCTCTCGGTATAGCTGCCGATCACCTTCGAGCCAGTGATCACCACTTCCTTGACACGGCTGGCATCAACGTCCTTCAGGAACTGCGAGAAGGGAATTTCACGCGAACCGGTTCGTTCTGTCGGCTGCTGGAACATGCTGAATAGCGCTATCAAGAGAAGCGCTATGATTGCCCAGAGGGCAAAATTTCGAAAATTAGGGTTCATCGAACTCCCCGGAACCTGCCGCAGGCCGCACGATCGGCGACCCGTACTCTTGTTCCTAACATAAGGTTCCGGTGCCGCCTTGCCAAGGCAAACCGCCGGCTACCCTTCCATTTCTGTCAAAACGTCGCGAACCGGCGGAGCGCGGTATCGATCGCGCCCGAACAGAACGGCGATCGCATCCGCCATGATCCTGTCGAAACCCGGCAAAAAGGTGTCGTAAGGGGCGATGCGGCATTCGACTTCCGCCGAAGCCTCCTCCAAAGTGGCGTCCGCTGTCACGATGTGTGGTGCCACCAAGGAAGCGCGTTTGGCAACCCCCATCGGCAGGCCTGCGTCAATAAGCCTCTGCATCCGCCTCTCGCCCGGTGCAGGCGCCGCGGTGACGGTCAGGGCGGGACCCTTGCTCGTCACGGTAAAGCGTCCATCCCAGACGCCCTTCTCCCCCGGCCCGATTTCGAGAAGCGGGAGATTGCGCGCCTCCCGATAAAGATAAAGAACGCCGCTGCGACGGTCGAACACGACCCGTCCCGCAGTGAGGCGGCCGGGCTCAGCTGATCGCAGAAAGCCGGCGAGGCGCTCGACCGTGGCGCGCGCCGGCAGGTGATCGCGCCCGCCGAGCGCGGTAGCGACCGTGAGGAGCGCCCGGCGCCAATCGGGATCGTCGATGTCGCCAGCCTGCCGCGACGAAACTTCAGCCACCAGGGCGTCGTGCACACGGATGTGTTTTTCGATGAGCGCCGCGGACCTCGCCGAGGAAGCGGCGCGCTGCCGTCCGCCCGGTGAAGGACCTGGTACGTTGTCTGACGTAGCGAGCCGGGCGCGCACGCGAACCCGCTCGAACTCAGGGTTGGCATTGCTCGGATCCTCGAGCCAGCCGACGCCGCGCCCTTCGAGAAAGGAGCGTATATCCGCCCGCCGCAGATCGAGAAACGGCCGCAGCACCCAGATCCGGCGTCCGTAGAGCATGCTTGCCGCCATTCCCGCCGCGCCATGGCCCCCGCCCGCATCGCGCAAGCCGCGCATGGCGATCGTCTCGCGCTGATCGTCGAGCGTGTGCCCCGTGACAATGCAGTCGGCGCCGAGCGCTTCGGCGGCCGCGGCCAGCAATTCGTAGCGCTTGTTGCGGGCAGCCGCCTGAATACCGGTTGCAGGCTTTTCGCCCTCCCAGCGAGCGATGCGATGAGGAATGCCGAGTTCGGCAGAGAAAGACGCGACGGCTTCGGCTTCGGAGGCGGATTCCGTCCTCAGCGCGTGGTCGACGGTACAGGCCGCAAGCGAGAATCCCTCGTATTCCGCTGCCCCGAGCGCCGAATGCAGCGCGAGCAGAAGCCCCTTGGAATCGCTGCCGCCGGAAACGGCGACGAGTACCCGGCTGGGTTTGGTGAAAGATCGAAGAAATTGTCTGGCCGCGTCGATGACGGCGTCAGGCATGTGAGCCGGCCTCAGCAGCCGAAACGGCTCTGTTCGCTCGTGACCTTTGCCTTCACGGCGGACGATGCCTTCGGATAGCGTTTGTTCACCTCGCGCAAGGTGGCGCATGCGGTTTCCCGGTTGTCGAGAGCACCAAGCGACATGCCGAGTTTCAAGAGCATTTCGGGTGCCTTCGGCGATTTGCCATAGGTCTGATGGGCGTTGAGGAAGGTCTTTGCGGCGTCGCTGTACTTGCCCTGCGAATATTGCGCCTCGCCCATCCAGAAGCTTGCGTCGGCCGCCTTGTCGCCCTCCGGGAAGGCAGCGAGATAGTCGCGGAATTCCTGCTCTGCGGTGCCATAGTCGCCGGAAAGCACATGGCCATAGGCGGATTGGTAGAGGTCGCCGGGGTTGCTCAAGGAAGCCGTCTGCTCGCCGCTTCCGGGATTGTCGTTGAGGCCGCCGCCCTGGCCCGAAACGCCCGCATCAACGCCCGGCAGAGTAGCATTCACGCCGGGTTGCGCCTCCGTCGTTGCCGAGACCGGATTGCCGCTTTCATCGAAAATGATCTGGCCGAGGGTCGTGGGCGGAGGAGCAGCACCCGTGGCATCGGGACTGGTGGCCGCCATATCGCCACTGCCCATACTGCCGGCGGGCGCGCTTGTGCTGGGGCTATCCGTCACCTCGGGGGTGACGGACGCCTGATCGCTTGTTTTCGGCGTTTCAAGTGCGCCGCTCTTCTTGGAGGAAGACTTGCCGCTTTCGAGATCCTGGAAGCGGAACTCGTTGTCCTCCTGGAACTTCCGGATCTGCTCCTGCATCTGCAGAAGCTGGAAGCTCATTTCCTCGATACGCCCATTGAGCGAGCGGATCTGTTCTTCGAGTTGGCCGATCCGTGTAACATCGGATGATTGCACCTTCACCACCGGCAAGTCCTTGCTGGCGGCAGCGGTGGGAGGCACCGGGATGAGAAGCCCGGAAAGCGGCATGGCATTCGCCATTGGGCCGAGACCCGCGAGGGCCGCGAAACCAATCAGTCCTGCCACGACAAATTTCTTCATTTCATTTGTCCTGTTCGTAGCCGATTATCCCACCCTGCGATCGCGGTCCGCAGTACATTCGCCGATTCCATAGGGTGGATGCCGCACAGTTTTCCAATTGCCGTGAAAAAGCAACGGAGTTCGGCCAAAGTGTGGTAAAAAAGAAAAGGCGGCCCGCGGGCCGCCTTTCAAAGTCATCCTCCAGCCGATTGATCAGCTTCCCGCGCCGCCGAGAACAGTTACCGCGCGGCGGTTCTGCGACCAGCAGGAGATGTCGTCGCAGACGGCAACCGGCTTCTCCTTGCCGTAAGAGATCGTGCGCATGCGGTTCGCCGGAACCCCGCGGCTGACGAGGTAATCGCGGGTCGCTGCGGCGCGGCGGGCGCCGAGCGCCAGATTGTATTCACGGGTGCCGCGCTCGTCGGCATGGCCTTCGACGGTGATGGCGTAGTTCGGGTACTTCGCAAGCCACTGCGCCTGGCGGTCGAGCGTTGCCTGCGCGTCGGCGCGGATCGCGGTCGAGTCGGTATCGAAGAAGATGCGGTCGCCGACGTTGACGGTGAAGTCCTGCTGCGAGCCCGGAGTCGCGGCGCCCGCGCCAAGGCCAAGGCCGGCGGCATCGTTCGGCAGGTTCTTCTTGGAAGCGCAGCCGGCAAGGGCAAGCGTCATGACAAGGGCGAGCATGACTGGATTGCGGGTGATGGTCTGCATGCGGCTTGCCGCCGGGGTGTCAATTCGGCTCATGGGGCCGGGTCTCCTTGAGAAGTGGCTGAATTCACGGTTGCCAGACTGTAACCGGAAGCGGTTAATTGCTTTTCAACAGTTATGGTTAACAAATCGACAATCTGCATTGGGCGCCTGCTACACCAGCACTTTGCGGCGAGAAAGCGGCACATCCGTCACATTCCCCGCCGCATCTGTGGACACTCGATCACGATGCTTTTCGGGTCGATTCACTCGTGATCGACTCTATCGCCTCAAGATGCGGGATGCGGGCGGGAAAAACCCGCCACGCATTTCCGTGATCCCGCTCTATTCCATCAGCGGCGACCAGGCCGGGTCGGAAGCGAAGCCCTTCGTCGGAATGAGCTGCTCATTGTAGCCCGTGAGGTCGATCGAATAGAGCTGCGGCCCGCCGGCGCCCGCATTCTGACGGAAGAACATCAGGACGCGGCCGTTCGGCGCCCAGGTCGGGCCTTCATTGTGGAAGCCGGTCGTCAGGATGCGCTCGCCGGAACCGTCCGGCTTCATCACGCCGATCGAGAACTTGCCGCCGGACTGCTTGGTGAAGGCGATGAGGTCGCCGCGCGGGGACCAGACCGGCGTCGAATAGGAGCCGTCACCGAAGGAGATGCGCGTCTGGCCGGAGCCGTCGGCACCCATCACGTAGAGCTGCTGCTTGCCGCCGCGGTCGCTTTCGAAGACTATGCGGCTGCCGTCCGGCGAATAGGAGGGCGAGGTATCGATCGCCGCGGTGTTGGTGAGCCGCGTGGTCGTGCGCGAGCGCAGGTCCATCGTGTAGATGTTGGCATTGCCTTCCTGCTGCAGGCTCATGATCACCCGCTGGCCATCCGGCGAGAAGCGCGGCGCGAAGGTCATGCCCGGGAAATTCCCGACCACTTCGCGCTGTCCGGTTTCGAGCTGCAGCAGATAGACGCGCGGCTGCTGGTTCTCGAAAGACATGTAGGTGATTTCCTGACGATTCGGCGAGAAGCGCGGCGTCAGAACGATGTCGTTGGAATTGGTCAGCGCGCGGGCGTTGAAGCCATCCTGGTCCATGATCGCGAGCTGACGCTTGCGGGCATTCTTCGGACCGCTTTCGGCGACATAAACGATGCGGGTATCGAAATAGCCTTTCTCGCCCGTGATCCGCTCATAGATCGCATCGGCGATGATATGGGCGACGCGGCGCCAGTTTTCCGGCTGGGTGTAGAACTGCTGGCCGAGCATCTGCTGTCCGGCGAAGGTATCCCACAGGCGGAACTCCGCCTTCAGCCTGCCGTCGCCTTCCTGGGTTACTCGGCCGGTGACGAGCGCCTGCGCATTGATGACCTTCCAGTCCTCAAAGCGCGGGGCGGCGTCCGGATTGGATATCTTCTCGATGAACGCGCCCTTGTCGATCGGCGCGAAAAGCCCGGAGCGCTTGAGATCGGCGGCGACCACGTCGGAGATCTTCTGAGCGAGCTCGCCCTGCAGGAAGTCGGTGATCGCGATCGGCAGCGGCTCGACGTTACCCTTGTTGATGTTGATTTCGACGAGCGCGTTTGCCGGCGAGGCAATGAGCCCGCAGCCTGCAAACAGTACAACCAGGAGGCGGAAGATATTGCGTCTCAGCATTTCCATAAAGCCTTTCAGCCTTTCATCTTTCCAGCGCGGGATGAGGAAGAGTACGTGCGGTTTCCGCCGCGTCCCGCCTAACCTATCTAGAGCATCGAGCTCGGGTCGAAGTTGACGACGACCTCACTCCACGAATCGTATTTGTCGGCCGGCAGCCCCTTGAAGGGCGTGGATTTCAAGATGGCGCGGCGCGCACCACCCATCAGCGCCCGGCGCGCCGCATCGGAGCCGCCGGTCGCCTCGACCTCCGGCTCGCCGATGAGCTCGCCGTTCGGATCGAGCCGCATCGTCACCTTGATGCGAACATCCGCCGCGTCGGCCATGCCGGGAATGATCGACCAATTGTTCTGGATCTGGCCGCGAAGCGCGTCCATCTCGCTCTGGGAAAGCGTGTTGCCGGTCGTCGTCTTCTTGCCGCCGAGTGCCGCTTCCTCGGTCGAGCGCTTGGCGCCGCCGCCGGAGGATTCCTGCTTGTTGAGCAGTGCGGCGATCTCGTCGGCGTTGAAGTCGCTCTCCTTCTGGGAGGACGGCTTCTTCTGCTCCTTCTTCGCCTCTTCCTTCTTGCGTTCCGGCGTCTTCGCCGTCTGTGCGGGCTTCTCGACCTTGGGCTTCAACTGCGGCGTCGGCACCTTGTCGGGCAGGGCCTCGGCCTCCGGATTTTCCGCCGGCTGTTCTTCCGCCGGCATCGGTTCCGGCTTCACATCGGGCTTCACTTCTTGCTTCGGCTCGGGAAGTGCCGCCACTTCCGTTGCCGGTTCGGCAGCGGGCTTGGTCTCCTCGACCTTTTCGATCTCTTCCTTCACCGGGTCGGGTGTCGGCGGGGCCTTTTCGGTCTTTTCAGGAGCAGCGGCAGACTCGTTGTCGACAGGCTTCGCATTCGGCGTCGGCGGTGTCTTCAAGTCCACGTCGTTGTCGCCGATGTTCTCGGCATTCTCGACAGGCGTCGGCTTTTTCGTCGGAACGGGCGAGGCCTTTTCCTTGGCCGGCGCCTTCTTGTCACCCTGCTGAATCTGCGTGATCGATTCCACCGGAACGATGTCGACCGGCAGCGCCTCGACATCCGCGACCTCGAAGTCGGCCGGGCTGCCAAGCGACACCAGCGCCCAGGTCAGGACCAAGGCGTGGAGGACAGCAGATGTAGCAAGACCGCCCTTCATGATCGGGGATCACTTTTCCTGTTCTTGAAGGGTCACTAGACCGAGATTCTTGAAGCCGGCCGCAGAGATGCGCGCCATCACCTTCATCACCGTGCCGTAATCGGCATTGGTGTCGCCGCGCACGTAGATGCGCTCGTTATAGCCGGTGGTCGCGATCGCCTCGAGCTTCGGAACGACCTCGTCGATCGCGATCGGCGTTTCCTGCAGGAAGATCTCGCCGGCAGGGTTGACCGAAACGGTGATCGGCTGCGTGTCGGCATTCATCGCCTTCGCCTGCGTTTCCGGCAGGTCGATCGGCACGCCGACCGTCATCATCGGGGCCGCCACCATGAAGATGATCAGAAGCACCAGCATGACGTCGACGAGAGGCGTAACGTTGATCTCGCTGATCGCGCCTCTCCTGCCGCCACGCCGGCGACGTCCGCCCGAACCCTTGGCTCCGCCAACTGCCATACCCATCAGCGTGATCTCCGTGTTACTGCGCGGCCTGACGCGAAGGCTGCAGCTTCTCGTCGATCTGCCGCGACAGGATGGCGGAGAACTCGTCGGCGAAGGCTTCCATGCGTGCCGTCAGCTTGCCGGCATCGGCGGTGAATTTGTTGTAGGCGATAACGGCGGGAATGGCGGCGAGCAGGCCGATGGCGGTCGCGAGAAGCGCTTCGGCGATGCCGGGGGCGACGACGGCGAGATTGGTCGACTTCGAACCGGCGATCGCCTGGAACGAGGTCATGATACCGACGACGGTGCCGAAGAGACCGATGAAAGGAGCGGCCGAGCCGATGGTCGCGAGCGAGCCGAGCCGAGCCTCGAGCGTTTCGGATTCACGGGCGAGCGTCACGTCCATTGCACGGTCGATGCGCATCTGCAGGCCGATCGGCGAACGGGCGCCGCGCTCGAAGCTCTTCTTCCATTCGCGCATTGCCGAAACGAAAATCGCACCCATGCCGGTCGTCTGCCGGTCCGAAAGGGTGCGGTAGAGTTCCTCGAGCGATTGCCCCGACCAGAAGACCTGCTCGAAATTGTCGAGCTGGCGACGAACACGCCCGTAATTCAGGATCTTGTCGACGACGATCGCCCAGGTCCAGACCGAGGCTCCAATCAGCCCCAGCATGACCAGCTTCACGACCAAGCCCGCTTCCATGAAGAGCGACCAAAGGGTCACATCGCTCGTCGCGGCCAATCCAACCTGTTCCATCGATTTCAGTCCCCGAATCCAAACACCCGGCAGAGCAATTCATTGCTCATGACCGGGTCGCCCAAACGTCCTGCTGCAAAGAATGCCCCGGTATGCCACCGATCGCGGCATTGCGATCTATTCGCTTCAGCCTGCCTTCTTGCCGTCAATTTTGGTCAAAGGATGACGTGCACTGCACAAATCCTGATGCACCGATTAAGACAGCATTATCGTTAAGGGAGTGTTACCGGAACGGCACTTCACGGCCGCTCTAGCGCGGAACTTCGCCCGAGCTTGTACGTTTGGGGGCAATGAGCGCCTGGCGGCCGAAACAGAAGCGGAGAAAGCCGGTGCGGCGATCCGCTCGCCGCAAAGTTTGAGGTGCAGACATGGCACCTCGCGCGATGTGGAAAGGGCAGCTTCGTCTTTCGCTAGTCTCGATACCTGTCGAGCTCTTCAGCGCGACTCGCTCGGGAGCAAGCATTTCCTTCCGTCAGATCCACAAGCCCTCGGGCAAGCCGATCCACTACCAGAAGGTGGTCGAAGGCATCGGGCCGGTCGACGTCGACGATATCGTCAAGGGCTATGAATATGACGACGACCGGTACGTCCTGCTCGAGCCAGAGGAAGTCGACGCGGTCAAGCTCGAGACCAAGAAGACGCTGGAGCTGGTTCAGTTCGTCGACACCAGCGATATTCCGCCGCTCTATTTCGACAAGCCCTATTACCTCGTGCCGGCCGATGAGCTGGCCGAGGATGCCTACCGCGTCGTGCGCGACGCGCTGAGGACCTCGAATAAGATCGGGCTCGGGCAACTGGCACTGCGGGGCCGGGAATATCTCGTCGCCGTGAAGCCGTGCGGCGATGGCCTCCTGCTGGAAACGCTGCGCTATGCCGACGAGCTGCGCAAAGCCGACCCTATGTTCTCCGAGATCTCCGGCAAGAAGGCCGACAAGGAACTCCTGGACGTCGCGACCGCACTGATCGAGCGCAAGACCGCCCCCTTCAACGCCGAAGCCTTCAAGGACAACTACGCCGCGGCACTCAAGGAGCTGGTGAAGCGCAAGATGAAGGGCAAGTCTGGGCGGGTTGAGATCGAGGAGGAGGAGCGTCCTCAAAAGCGGGGCGACAATGTCGTCGACCTGATGGCTGCATTGAAGAAGAGCCTCGAAAGCGGCGAAGGCAAGAAACCGCAGACGAAAGCGCAATCTTCTTCGCGCCGTGGTCGGCGCAAATCGGCATGAGGATCATCATGGCCGTGCGCAACGAACCGCTTTCCGAATACAATCGGCGCCGCGATTTTACGAAAACGCGCGAACCGAGGGGCTCGATGGTGCGAGCCCACGCCGGAAAGAAACGCTTTCTCGTCCAGAAACATGAGGCGACGCGGCTCCACTACGACTTCCGCCTCGAATGGCGCGGCGTGCTGAAGAGCTGGGCGGTCACGCGTGGCCCGAGCCTCAACCCGGAAGACAAGCGGCTCGCCGTGCAAACCGAGGATCACCCTCTCGCTTACGGCGATTTCGAGGGAACGATACCCAAAGGGCAATATGGCGGCGGCACCGTGATGCTCTGGGACACGGGCTGGTGGGAGCCGGACGACGATCCTGACGAAGGCCTGAAGGAGGGAAAGCTCACCTTCCGGCTGCACGGGAGCCGGATGAACGGTGGCTGGGCGCTCGTTCGCATGCGGCCGCGCGAGGGCGAAAAGCGCGAAAACTGGCTCCTGGTCAAGGAAGCCGACGAGGCCGCCTCGGACGATGGCGAGAGCCTGATTCGGGAGAACATCACCAGCGTGCGTACCGGCCGCACCATGAACGAGATCGCCGAAGGCAAGGGTGAAAAAAGGGCGCATGTCTGGCACTCCGACAAGAGCGTGGCGGCCAATCTGAAGGCGGGCGCAATTGCCGAGAATGAAAAGGCGCAAAAGCGCCCGGCGCGGAAACCCTCCGCGAAACCGCCCGCTTTCAGGCCACCGCAGCTTGCGACCCTGGTGACGAAAGCGCCCGCCGGCGACGGTTGGCTGAACGAGGCCAAGTTCGATGGCTACCGGCTGATATGCGCCGTCGCCGGCGGGAACGTCCGCTGCTATACACGCAACGGGCTCGACTGGACGGAGAAGTTCTCCGCGGTCGCCTCCGCGCTCGCCGAGCTCGACTGCAAATCCGCTCTGATCGACGGCGAGGTGGTCGCCTTGTCGGACGCGGGTTCAAAGTTCTCCGCCCTTCAGAAGGCGCTCAGAACCGGTGCAGGCACCCGGCTATACGCCTTCGACCTGGTGGAACTCGACGGCAAGGACCTGAGCGGCGAGCCGCTCGTCGAAAGAAAGGAGAAGCTGAGGGCTCTGCTTGAGTCGCTTGGCCCAATGGCGACCGTCCAGTACAGTGAACACGTCCGTGGCAGCGGCGAGCATGTGCTTGCGGCCATGTGCAGGGCCGGATTGGAAGGCATCATCGCCAAGGAGGCGAACGCCCCTTACCGTGGCGGCCGCACGCGAAGCTGGCTCAAGGTGAAATGCACGAGGCGGCAGGAATTCGTCATCGGCGGCTATACGCCCTCGTCAAAGAAAGGCCGCCCCTTTGCCTCACTGCTTCTCGGCACTTTCGAGGGCGAGAAGCTCGTCTACCGAGGAGGGGTCGGCACAGGGTTCAGCGGGGAAACGATGGACGAACTTGCTGCCGCCTTCGCCAAGCGCAAGCGCCGCACGTCGCCATTCGAAACGGTGCCGCGGGAACGAAGCCGAGAGGCCGTCTGGCTGACGCCAGATCTGGTGGCGGAAGTGGACTTCACCGAATTCACGGCCGACGGACACGTCCGCCACGGCTCATTCGAGGGATTGCGCGAGGACAAGGAGGCCAAGGCCGTGAAACTGGAAACGCCAAAGCCGGCGGACGCCGAAGCGCAGACAGGCAAGAGCAAATCCTCGGCGAAGCCGAGCAAGGCTTCGCGCGCCGAGGGCGATGCCGATGTCCTCGGCATCCGCATTTCGCACCCCGATCGCATCCTCTTCAAGGGTCAGGGTATCACCAAGATCGACCTCGCCCGCTACTATGGGGTGGTCGCCGACCGAATGCTCGCCTTTGCCGCCGACCATCCCGTTTCACTGGTCAGATGCCCACAGGGCGGCGAGCGGCAATGCTTTTTCCAGAAGCATGCGAGCGATGGCTTCCCGGATGAAATCCGCGAAGTACCGATCACGGAGGCCTCGGGAGATACCGAAAACTACATGTACGTGCACGATGCCAAGGGCCTCGTCGCCGCCGTGCAGATGGGCACGCTGGAGTTTCACATCTGGGGTGCGACGATCAACCGGCTGGAAAAGCCCGATCGTCTGGTTTTCGACCTCGACCCCGATCCGAGCGTTGACTTCGCCACTGTGAAGAAGGCGGCCGCGACCCTGCGCGACGAACTTGCCGGTATCGGCCTCAAGACGGTCGCCATGGTGACCGGCGGCAAGGGAGTCCACGTCATCGTGCCGCTCCGTCCGCACGCCGAATGGGATGAGGCGAAACGCTTCGCCAAAGCCGTTGCGCAAGGTTTCGCCGAGCGTGATCCGGACCATTTCGTCGCCACCATGTCGAAGGCGAAGCGCAAAGGGCGAATTTTCATCGATTGGCTCAGGAACGATCGCGGCGCTACGGCCATTGCCCCCTACTCCACACGCGCCCGCGAGGGCGGACCGGTAGCGACACCTGTCGCCTGGGAGGAACTCGCGGAGCTCGATGCCGCCGACACCTTCCTAATTCCGGAAATGATCGAGCGCATCGAGGCAGGCACCGATCCGTGGCAGGAGATCGGCAAGGTCAGCCAGTCGTTGACGAAGAAGATACTGGGCACTGTCGCCGTGTGAACGGCGACCGCTGAGACGGCATAGCGGGAGCTGGGGCGGTCAGGCCGGGATTTTCTGCCCCGCCGACAGGAACTTGATCGCCAGCGCCTCCGGCAGGCGCCTCGGCCGGCCCTGGCCGTTGATCACCGCGATGATCACCTTGGCCGCGATCAGCAGCGTACCGGCGCGGCGGATCTGCTGCTGCAGCACCATCTTGGCGCCGCCGGCCTTCTCGGTCGTAGTCTCGATGGTCAAGACATCGTCCATTCGTGCCGGCTGCTTGAAATCGATCTCCATCCGGTGGACGACGAAGACGAGACCTTCCGAGTCGCCTTCGATTGCGAGCGATGCCTGCTCCACTCCAAGCAGCCGCAGGTAATCGGTTCGCGCACGCTCCATGAAATGCAGATAGCGTGCATGATAGACGACGCCAGAAAAGTCGGTGTCTTCGTAATAGACCCGCTGGATCAATCGATGGCCGGTCTCGGTCAGCTCGCCGGCGAGCGAAATCAGTGACATGGCATTCTCCGGGAGGATTTTGCTTTTCCTGTGCAGGAACAAAAAGACAATTGCAAGCATTGCAGCTTTGTCACAATCCTATCCTATCAGGGCACTTGTCCTCTTCCCGATCTGGAGAATCCTGCATGAAGATTGCAATCCTCGGCGGTGATGGTTTCGTCGGCTGGCCCACCGCGCTCCATTTGTCCGATGCGGGCCACGACATCCACATTCTCGATAATCTCTCCCGCCGCTGGATCGACACCGAGCTTGGCGTGCAATCGCTGACGCCGATGGACTCCATCCAGGAGCGCACGCGAATCTGGCACTCCGAGACGGGACGACGCATTCACTTCAACCTCATCGATCTCGCCCGCGACTACGAGCTCCTGAAGAAGTGGCTCGCCGAACACCGCCCGGACGCGATCGTCCATTTCGCCGAGCAGCGCGCCGCGCCCTATTCGATGAAGAGCGACCGGCACAAGAACTACACGGTCAACAACAACGTCAATGCCACCCACAACCTCCTGAACGCGCTCGTCGAGCTCGAGCTCGACGCCCATCTCGTGCATCTCGGCACCATGGGCGTCTACGGCTATTCGACCGTCGGCGCGGCGATCCCGGAAGGCTACCTGCCGGTGGGCATCGAGACGATGGGCGGCGAGACGGTGAGCCAGGAGATTCTTTATCCCTCCAATCCCGGCTCGATCTATCACATGACCAAGTGCCTGGATCAGTTGCTCTTCCAGTTCTATGCCAAGAACGACGGCGTCCGGATTACCGACCTGCATCAGGGCATCGTCTGGGGCACGCACACGGAGCAGACGCGGCGGCATCCGCAGCTTATCAACCGCTTCGACTATGATGGCGACTACGGCACGGTGCTCAACCGCTTCCTGATCCAGGCGGCCATCGGCTATCCGCTGACGGTCCATGGCACTGGCGGCCAGACCCGGGCCTTCATCCATATCCAGGACTCGGTCCGCTGCATCGAACTCGCGCTCGATAACCCGCCCGCGCGCGGCAGCCGCGTCGAGATCTTCAACCAGATGACCGAGACGCATCGCGTCCGCGATTTGGCCGAGATGATCGCGAAAATAACCGGTTCCGAGATCGCCTGGCTTCCCAATCCGCGCAAGGAGGCGGCGGAAAACGATCTCGTCGTGCACAACGAGAAATTCCTGGCTCTCGGGCTCAACCCCATTCGCCTCGAGGACGGGCTGCTTTCCGAAATCGTCGACGTAGCGAAGAAATTCGCCTACCGCGTTGACCGTTCGCGCGTCCCGGCCGTCTCAGCCTGGACGAAGGACATCGCGCCCTTGATCAACCACGATCCGGAGGGTAAGCGGCTGAAATCCGTCTCATGAGTGGCACGGTCGCCATTCCGGAGGGGCTCCGCCCCTCCTCTCCGATGGCTGCTCGCCATGCCTTCGTGACGCTCGTCACCAATGCCGACTACGCGCTCGGCGCACGGGCGTTATTAAGATCGATCCGCTTGACGCGGACGCCGGCTGATATCGTCGTGCTCCATACCGGCGGGGTGGATGCCGCCGAGCTCGAGCCGCTCACCGAATTCGACTGTCGCCTCATCGGGACGGAGCTCCTGCCGCTCTCGGACGAATTCAACGCCCGGCACGCCCGCCGCAACGTCCATGAGCAGGCGCCCTTCACAAAGGGCCGCAAGCCCGACTTCCACTCGCCGCTCGACAATTTCTGCAAGCTCCGCCTTTGGCAGCTGGTCGAGTATGACCGCTGCGTCTTCATCGACGCCGATGCATTGGTTCTGCGCAATATCGACAAACTGTTCCTCTATCCGGAATTTGCCGCCGCACCGAACGTCTATGAGAGCCTCGCGGACTTCCACCGCCTGAATTCCGGCGTCTTCGTTGCCGAGCCGTCGCTTGCGACCTTCGACCAGATGCTTGTGGCGCTCGATCAACCGGGCGCTTTCTGGCCGCGCACGGATCAGACGTTTCTCCAGAGCTTCTTTCCGGATTGGCACGGCCTGCCGGTGACGATGAACATGCTGCAATATGTCTGGTTCAACCTGCCGGCGCTCTGGGACTGGCGATCGATCGGCGTTCTTCACTACCAGTATGAAAAACCGTGGGAGAAGGACCATCCGCGCGCCGAAGCCCTGCGTCCGCTGATCGAGCTCTGGCATGCCTACCTGACGGGCGAGAACATTCCCGACATCACGGCGCTCGAGAATCCGGCTCCGGCCGGCGCTGCAGGGCGATGACCCGCGTTCTCGTCTCTGGCGGCACCGGCTATGTCGGCCGCTTCATCGTCGAGCATCTGCTTGCGAGCGGCTACAAAGTCACGGTCGGCGGCCGCTCGCCGCCCGCGGACGGCTACTTCTCCCGAGCCGTACCTCATGTTCCGCTGCGCCTCGATCCGGATGCGGACCAGATCGCCGCTTTCGACGACGTCTACTATTTCGTGCATGCCGCATTCGAGCATGTCGAAGGCAAATACCGCGGCGGCGAAGGCCATGACCCCGAGGGTTTCCGCCGCGCTAATCTAGACGGCACGGTCCGTCTCTTCGAGGAAGCGCGCGCCGCCGGCCTGCGCCGCTCAGTCTTTCTGTCGAGCCGCGCCGTCTATGGCGAGACAGCGTCGCCTGTCCTCGACGAAACGTCGCCCGCTGAGCCCGACACGCTCTACGGGCAAGTGAAACTTGCCGCCGAGGATGCATTGAAAGCGACTACCGGCCATGGCTTCGTCACCGCCAGCCTGCGCCTCACCGGCGTATATGGCCGCGCAGGCCCCGGCCGGAAACACAAATGGAGCGGGCTCTTCGCCGATTATCTCGCCGGCAAACCCGTCGCGCCGCGCATCGGCACGGAAGTCCATGGCGATGATCTCGCTGAGGCCGTTCGCCTGATGCTGGAAACCGACGCGGCGAAAGTCTCCGGCAAAGTCTTCAACGTCTCGGACGTGCTGACCGACAACCGCGAAATCCTTTCCGTCCTACAGTCGACGACCGGCTGTCCCCATCCCTTGCCGCCAACGGCGGAGCGGAGCGGGTTCAAGGTGATGTCCACCGACAGGCTGCGCGCCCTTGGCTGGTTGCCGGGCGGAAGCGAGCGGCTGGCGGCGACCATCCGGGAATTGGCCGGGGGCGTGCGGTCATCATGAGCTTGCCTATCGCCGCCGGCAGGCGGAGTGAGGGCGAAAGCGCCAGGACCTGCCTATCCAAGATCGACCACGACGATCTCCGGTGGCACCCCGAAGCGGATCGGGGCGATCGAACAACCGAGACCGCCCGAGACGATCAGGTTTCGATCCTCTTCGACAATATGGCCATAGGCGTAACGGTTGCCGAAGCGGGAAGGCACGACGGGAGAATGGCCGACGAAACGCACCTGTCCGCCATGGGTATGGCCGGAAAGCGTCAGCGAAACCCGCGAGGGGACGGTCGCAAAGATATCCGGCTCGTGCGCAAGCAGGATGACCGGAGCGTCGTCCGTGACCTGTCGCAGCGTGCCGTCGAGATCATCAAGCCCGGTCATCCGCCGCCGGCTCCAGATCTTGCCGGGGCGCAGCGCGAGTTGATCCTCTAGTCCGGCAAGCCAAAAGCCGAAGCCGTCCTTCTCGAGCCGAACGGCGCGGTTGCTGTGGACCTCGATCCTGGCGCCCGCAAGCGCGCGATGGCCGAAAGTCTCGCCGCCGCCGTTCTGCTGCGCGGCCCTGTCTTCCCACCAGTCGTGATTGCCCATGACGGCGTGAACGCCGAGCGGGGCTTCAAGCGTCGCCAATGCCTTCGACCATTCGCTCGAATGAACATAGCGGGTGACCAGATTCATTCCGGAGGCATAGTCGCCGAGGAGCACGGTGACATCGGCCTTGAGCGCATTCGCTCGCTCGCAGATGGAGACGATCCGGCTCGCCGGCATCCAGGGCTCGCAGGCGTGCAGGTCGGCAAGAGCCACGATGCGGAGCTTGAGACCGGGAGTCCAGCCGGGTGGCGTCAGGCGATATCGCGCGACATTGAGACGCGCGAGCGGCTCGACGGCAAAGCCATAGCTGCCGAGCGCCGCGAAGCTCGCGAAACTGCCGCCGAACAATTTCATGAAGCCGCGGCGGGTGATCATCCTCAGTCGTCCTCCAGCGTCAGGCGGAACTGCATTGCCTCGATATCCTTCGGCGGGTTGAGGCCGAGATGCTTCCAGGCGTTGGCCGTCAGCACGCGGCCGCGTGGTGTGCGCTGGATAAAGCCCTGCTGGATCAGATAAGGCTCGATGATGTCCTCGATGGCGTCGCGCGGCTCGGAAAGACCTGCCGCGATCGTCTCGATGCCGACCGGCCCGCCGCCGAAATTGTGGGCGATCATCGTCAGGTAGCGGCGGTCGAGCTGGTCGAGCCCCATGCTGTCGACGAGCAGCCGCGTCAGCGCCTCGTCGGCGATCTCCCGGGTCACGGCCTCGGCGCGCGCGACTTCGGCGAAATCGCGCACCCGGCGCAGGAGCCGCCCCGCTATGCGCGGCGTGCCACGCGCCCGGCGGGCGATTTCGCGCGCACCCTCATCGGTCATGCCGAGACCCATCAGCCGCGCGCCGCGCCGGACGATCAGCTCCAGTTCCTCGACCGTGTAGAAATTGAGCCGAACCGGTATGCCGAAGCGGTCGCGCAGCGGCGTCGTCAGGAGCCCTAGGCGGGTCGTCGCCGCCACGAGTGTAAATTTGGCAAGGTCGATCTTCACCGAACGGGCGGCCGGCCCCTCGCCGATGATGAGGTCGAGCTGGAAATCCTCCATGGCCGGATAGAGTATCTCCTCGACGGCCGGGTTCAGACGGTGGATTTCGTCGATGAAGAGCACGTCGCGCTCTTCGAGATTGGTGAGCAACGCCGCGAGATCGCCGGCCTTGGCGATAACCGGCCCGGAGGTCGAGCGGAAATTGACGCCGAGCTCCTTCGCCATGATCTGGGCAAGCGTCGTTTTGCCGAGACCGGGCGGCCCGACGAAAAGGACGTGGTCGAGCGCTTCGCCGCGATTGCGCGCCGCCTCGATGAAGATCTTGAGATTGGCGCGCGCCTCCGCCTGGCCGGTGAACTCGTCGAGCGACTGCGGACGCAAGGTCGCATCGAGATCTTCGCCCCGTTTCTCCGGCGCAATCAGGCGTGCGGCTTCACTCATCTCAAACTTCCATTTCGGGCTGAGTCGCAGTCACGGGAAACGCAGGCGTCAATGCCGATCATCGCCGTACTGCCGTGTTCAACCATACCGGGGGTGCCGCAGCCAACCCAGGCGCGGTCGGCTGACGATGCCGTTACTCCAATGTCTTTGTGGCTGCAGAATGGCCTGCCTCCCCTCACCGCGACAATTCCCTCAGCCCGAGACGGATCAGCTTGGCGCTGTCGGCGCCCTCCCCGCCATTTTTCAGCGCCGCAGCAACGGCGTTCGCCGCCTGGTCGCGCGAATAGCCGAGGTTGGTGAGCGCCGAGACCGCGTCGGCGATCGGCGCCGGGGCGACGCCTTCGCCGAGTTCTTGGCTGAGTACGATCGACGGGGCCATCTCGCCGGCAAAGGCCGGCGCCTTGTTCTTGAGCTCGGTGACGATACGCACGGCCACTTTCGGCCCGACACCCGGTGCGCGCGAGATCGACGTCTTGTCCTGCAGGGCAATGGCATTCGCGAGTTCGCCCGGCGTCAGCGTCGAAAGCACTGCCAGCGCTACCTTGGAACCCACGCCCTGCACGCTCTGAAGCAGGCGGAACCACTCGCGTTCCATCGCGGTCATGAAGCCGAACAGCTTAAACTGGTCCTCGCGCACATAAGTCTCGATGAAGAGCACCGCCGCCTCTCCGGCCCGTCCGAGCTTCGCGAGCGTGCGCGCCGAACAATGGGCGACGTATCCGACACCATGCACGTCGAGAACCACGTGATCCTCACCGATCTCGTCTATGGTGCCTTTGAGCTTGCCGATCATCTGGCTTCGTCTTTCTGGAAGGTTTGGAGGCTCTGTGCGTGAAATTCCGGCGAGTGAACTAGCCTGCAAGGGCCGCCAGTCGGCTCGTGATTGCCTGGCGATTGTGCGCATGACAAATGGCGATGGCGAGCGCGTCGGCAGCGTCGTTGCCCTTGAACTCGACCTTCGGCATCAGGACCTTCAGCATCATATGGATCTGCTGCTTCTCGCCATGGCCGACGCCGATCACCGCCTTTTTCACCGCATTGGGCGCATATTCCGCGACCCTCAAGCCCGCCCGCGCCGGAACCAGCATGGCGATGCCGCGCGCCTGCCCGAGTTTCAGCGTCGCCGTCGCGTCCTTGTTGACGAAGGTCTGCTCCACCGCCGCTTCGTGCGGCTGATAACCGTGCACTACTTCGGCAAGCCCGTCGTGCAACTGGCAGAGTCGTGAGGCGAGATCCATCTCGCCGTCGGACGTCACGGTGCCCGAGGCGACGAAACGCAGCGAATTGCCAAGCGTCTCGATAATCCCCCAGCCGGTGCGTCTCAATCCCGGATCGATGCCGATGATGCGAATCGTGCTCTGCATGCCTCACCCTATGTCGCTCACGGGGACGCTGCCAGCAAAAAGTGAACAAAACAAAAACATTACACAGAAACGCTGTCCCGTCGGCGGAAAATCGCGAGAGCGGCCTTGGCGTTAAGAAACTTGAACCTACATTGCCATCGATCAATTTCTCTTAATGAAAAAGGCGTTGTCATGATCCCTTTCTCCATTCTCGATCTTTCGCCAATTACCGAAGGCGGCAGCGTCGCCCAATCGCTCGAGAACTCACGCCGGCTGGCGATCGCCGCGGAAGAGAATGGCTACAAGCGCTTCTGGCTGGCCGAACATCACGGCATGAAGGGCATCGCCAGCGCCGCGACATCCCTTGTGATCTCCCATGTGGCCGCGGCCACGCAAGCCATCCGTGTGGGCTCAGGCGGCATCATGCTGCCCAACCATTCGCCGCTTGTCATCGCCGAGCAATTCGGCACGCTCGCAGCGCTTTATCCCGGCCGTATCGATCTCGGCCTCGGTCGCGCCCCCGGCACCGACATGCGGACGGCCCAGGCACTCCGGCGCAACATGGAGGCGAGTTCCAACAATTTCCCGAACGATGTCGTCGAACTCCAGGCGCTGCTCGGGCCCATCACCGAGGATCAGAAGATCATCGCCGTGCCGGGTGCGGATTCGAACGTGCCGATCTGGCTGCTCGGTTCTAGCCACTTCAGCGCCCATCTCGCCGGCATGCTCGGGCTTCCCTTCGCCTTCGCCTCGCATTTCGCGCCGGACATGCTGCTCTCCGCGCTCGAAATCTACCGCGAGCGCTTCACGCCGTCGCAGCAGCTGGATAAGCCTCAGGTCATGGTCGGCGTCATGGGCGTTGCCGCCGATACAGATGAGGAGGCGAACTATCTCTTCACCTCGATGCAGCAGTCCTTCGTGGCGCTTCGCCGCAACGCGCGCGGGCGCTTCCCGCCCCCGGTCAAGTCGATGGACAGCCTCTGGAGTGCGGACGAGAAGATCTTCGTCGATCACGCCATGACCTACGCGGTCGTCGGCGGCCCGGAAACCATCCGCCGCAAGATCGCGGCTTTCCTCGATCTCACCAAGACGGACGAGCTGATCATCTCCATGCCGATCTTTGACATGGATAAGCGGCTGCATTCGCTGGAGCTCTTCTCCGAAGCGCAACGCGGTCTAGCGGCGGCCGCATGATCGCGCGTTCCTGGCAGCAAAAACCCGCACTGCTTGCGGCAATGCGGGTCGAATGTCTGAGCGCAGAGGCGCGCGTCAGGCCGAAAGCTTTGCCAGCACTTCCTCGGAGACTTCGAAATTTGAATAGACGTTCTGGACGTCGTCGTCGTCTTCGAGGTTGTCGATGAGCTTCATCAGCGACTGTGCCTTTTCCTCATCGACCGGCACGGTGTTCTGCGGCTTCCAGATCGCCTTGACAGTCTCCGCCTCGCCGAGCGTGCCTTCGAGCGCCTTAGAGACCTCGCCGATATCTTCGAAACCGCAGATGATGGTGTGGCTTTCCTCGTCCGTCTCGACGTCGTCCGCACCCGCCTCGATCGCGGCTTCCATCACCTTGTCGGCATCGCCGGCGGAGAGCTTGTAGGTGATTTCGCCGACGCGGTCGAAGGAGAAGGAGACCGAGCCGGTTTCGCCAAGCGCTCCGCCCGCCTTGGTGAAAATGGAGCGGACGTTGGAGGCGGTCCGGTTGCGGTTGTCGGTCAGCGCCTCGACGATGACTGCGACGCCGCCCGGCCCGTAACCCTCGTAGCGGACTTCTTCATAGTTCTCCGCGTCACCACCGGAAGCCTTCTTGATCGCGCGTTCGATATTGTCCTTCGGCATGGATTGCGCCTTGGCGTTCTGGATTGCGAGGCGCAGGCGCGGGTTCATGGTCGGGTCGGGCAGGCCGGTCTTTGCGGCGACGGTGATTTCGCGCGCGAGCTTGGAAAACATTTTGGAGCGCACCGCATCCTGACGGCCCTTGCGGTGCATGATGTTCTTGAACTGTGAATGGCCAGCCATGGCGCCCTCTGCATGCATGGAATTTATTGGGATGGGGCGCCTTATAGTTTCATTGCCGTTCTCCGTCCAGCAGGGCCTTTTCTTTTCGAAAAACGAAAAGGCCGCTTTCACACCCCCTGGAGGACGTAGATCAGCGGCTTGCTCGGCAGCGAGCGAAGCGAGACCTTGACCGTCGGTCCGGTGGCAAAGCTCTTGTCGAAGTCGTCGCCGAACATTGCCAGAAAGGCGTTGGTCAACGGCCGGTGCATCGGCAGGATGAGCGCGGCGCGAAGCCGGGAGACGACGCGGCTCATGCTCTCGGCGCCCATGGTCAGGCCGCCATCGACCGGCACCATCAGCACGTCGAGCCGGCCGATCTGGCGATAATGGCTGTCGTCGAGTTCGTAGTGCAGATGACCGAGATGGCCGATGCAGAGCCCGGCAACCTCGAAGATGAAGATCGAATTGCCATTGGGTTCCATGCCGTCGAAGCCGGAACGGATATCCGTCGTCACGTTACGGATATAGGTGTCGCCGACAACGAGGTCATGGCGGGCCGGTTCGCCGTCCTCGCCCCAGCCATGCAGCACATGACGGATGGCCGGATCCGGCGTCAGCGTATAGTGACTGGAATGGGCCTTATTCATCGTCACCACGGTCGGCGGCGCCGCGGTCCGGAACCAGCCGTTGTAATCGGTGGCGATCGAGACGCCGCCGGGCGTTTCGATCAGGAACGTCGAGTGGCCGAGAAAGGTGATGCTTACCTCTTCTCCTGCTGCCGCAGCCGCGGGCGTGGCCGCAGGTGGCGCGGCGAAACCGACGAAGGTCGCCGCCGGCATGGCTTCGGCAATCGCCTGGCATTGGCTGACTGGGGCTGGTTGCTGTTGGGCATGCACCGGTTCCGGCCAGAACGCATGTATCAGCCAGATTAGGGCCAGGGTGTAGGCAAGGTATCGCAGCAGCATCCTTCACCTCTCACACGCTATCAGGCGCGGGATGAGGTAAAGTGTAAGCGGTCTTCCGCCCGCATCCCGCATCTCAACTCATGAGAAACGATCACGATGATTTCGGATGGATTTGAGGCCGAAATCATCGTGATCGAGCGGCAGGCAGGATCATTCAAGCTGGTGATCCCGTCCAGCGCCAAACGACTGACAGCCGCTCACAATCGCGTCATTGCAAGCGCAGATCCACCCTTTGTCACTCTCCCGCCGCAGCCGCCGGCTCGGCCGCCGGCGCCCGCTTCCGGCGCAGCGACCGCAGCGCCACGTAGAAGACCGGCGTCAGGAACAGGCCGAGGAAGGTGACGCCGAGCATGCCGGAGAAGACGGCGGTGCCGAGCGACCGGCGCATTTCGGCGCCAGGTCCCGTCGCGATCACCAGCGGCACGACGCCGAGGATGAAGGCGAAGGCGGTCATCAGGATCGGGCGAAGCCTGAGACGGCTCGCTTCAATCGCCGCTTCGACCGGCGTCTTGCCTTCTTCCTCGCCCTGGCGGGCGAATTCGACGATCAGGATCGCGTTTTTGGCGGCAAGGCCGATCAGCACGATGAGCCCGATCTGCGTCAGCACGTTGTTGTCGAAGCCGCGAAGCGAGACGCCGAGCAGAGCTGCGAGAACCGCGAGCGGCACGATCAGGATGATCGCCAGCGGCAGCACCCAGCTTTCATATTGCGCGGCCAGAGCCAGGAATACGAAGATCACCGACAGCGCGAAGATGAAGACGGCGGTATTGCCGGTCTGGCGCTCCTGAAAGGCGAGTTCCGTCCATTCGAAGGTCGTGCCCTGCGGCAGGATCTGGCCAGCAAGCGCCTCCATCTTGTCGAGCGCGGTTCCAGTCGAGACACCGGGTGCCGGATTGCCCTGGACGGGAACGGAGACATACATGTTATAGCGCTGGACAAGCGCCGGCCCGCTCGTGTCGCGAATCTCGACGAGCGTTCCAAGCGGCACCAAAGCACCGGAGGCGGAACGCACCTTGAGAGCGAGGATATCGTCCCGTTCGACGCGGTACTGCTGGTCGGCCTGGGCGCGGACCTGGTAGACGCGGCCGAACGCGTTGAAATCATTGACGTAGGAGGTCCCGAGATTGATCGAGAGCGTCTCGAAGATGTTCGGGATCGGTACGTTCAGCGCCCGTGCTTTGTCGCGATCGATTGCCAGGAAGAATTGCGGGCTCGACGCCGAGAAGGTGGTGAAGACGCCCGTCAGACCCTCGGTCTGATTGGCGGCGCCCATCATCTGAAAGGCGAGCCCGAGGGCGCGCCGCATATCGGCGTTCTGGCGATCCATGATCTGCATCTTGAAGCCGCCGGAATTGCCGATACCGCGAACGGAGGGCGGCGGAACGGCGATGATGAAGGCCTCCTGGATGCTCTGCATCGCACCGAAGATCTGACCGACGATCTGCGTGGCGCTCTGATTGTTCTTGAGCCGCTCCTCGAAACTGTCGAAGGGCGTGAAGATGACGCCCGCATTGGACGCATTGGTGAAGGTGGCGCCGCTGAAGCCCGCGAAGGCGACCGCATCCCGGACACCCGGCACCTCCCGAACCATCTCGGACGCCCGCCGCACGACCGCGTCCGTCCGCGCGAGCGAGGAACCTTCCGGAAGCTGGATGACGACGATGGCGTAGCCCTGGTCCATCTGCGGTATGAAGCCCCGGGGCACGATCTGCGCCATATAGGCAGTGGCTCCGAGCAGGGCGACGAAGACGACGAGAGACGCAACAATCGCCATTGTCGTCGTGACGAGGTGGCGCACCGCCCATGCGTAACCATCGGCCATGCGGTCGAAGCCACGGTTGAAGCCATTGGCGAAGCCGCGACCGAGCCGCGTCAGCGGATTGCGGCTCTCATGCTCGTGATTGTCGTGCGGGCGCAGGAGAACGGCCGCAAGCGCCGGCGAGAGCGTCAGCGAGTTGATCGCGGAGATCACTGTCGCCACCGCGATCGTCACCGCGAACTGCAGATAGAACTGGCCTGCGATTCCCGGAATGAAGGCGGTCGGCACGAAGACGGCGGTCAGAACGAGGGAAATCGCGACGACCGCCGCGCCCACCTCGTCCATCGTCACATGCGCCGCCTCTTTGGGCGTCATGCCACGCTCCAGGTTGCGCTCGACATTCTCGACGACGACGATCGCGTCGTCGACGACGATGCCGATCGCCAGCACCAGACCGAAGAGCGTCAGCATGTTCAGCGAGAAGCCGAAGGCATAGAGCAGCGCGAAGGTGCCGACCAGCGAAACGGGAATGGCGACGATCGGAATGATCGCCGTACGCCAGGACTGCAGGAAGACGATCACGACTAGCGCAACGAGAATCGCGGCCTCGCCGATGGTCTTGTAGACCTCATTGATCGATTCCGAGATGAACTCCGTGGGGTTGTAAATGATCCTGTATTCGAGACCCTCGGGGAAATCCCTCGCAAGGTCCGCCATCGTCGCCTGGATCGCTTCCGCGGCGGCGAGCGCGTTGGTGCCGGGGCGGGAGAAAATGCCGAGTGCGACCGCCGGGCTGCCGTTCAGGTAGCTATTGGTGACATATTCACGGGCGCCGAGTTCGACGCGAGCGACATCCTGCAACTGCACCAGCCTGCCGTCTTCGGTAGCCTTTACGATCACGTAACGGAACTGCCGGGCGTCGCTGAACCGGCCGTCGGTCCTCACCGTGTATTGGAAGGCTTCGTCGCCGGACATCGGCGGGCCACCGATGGAGCCTCCCGAAACCTGGACGTTCTGTTCGCGCAGCGCTTCGACGACGTCGCCTGCGGTCATACCGTAGGCGGAGAGTTTCTGTGGGTCGAGCCAGACGCGCAAGGCGTATTCGCGCTCGCCGAACAGCGTGACGTCGCCGACGCCGTCGAGCCGGACAAGAATGTCGCGGATACGCGTGCGGGCGTAGTTGGAAACGTAGAGCTGGTCATAACGATCGTTCGGCGACAGCAGATGGACGACCATCATCAGGTCCGGCGAACTCTTCGTCGTCGTGACGCCGATGCGCCGGACTTCCTCCGGCAGCCGCGGCTCGGCGACCGAGACGCGATTCTGCACCAGGACCTGCGCCTGGTCGAGGTTCGTGCCGAGCTTGAAGGTGATCGTCAGCGCCATCGAGCCGTCGGCCGTCGAATAGGACGACATGTACAGCATGTTCTCGACGCCGTTGATCTCCTGCTCGAGCGGGGTGGCGACGGTATTGGCGATCGTCTCGGCATCCGCGCCCGGATAGGAGGCGCGCACGACGATGGTGGGCGGCGCGATTTCTGGATATTGCGCAACCGGAAGCTGGAAGTAGGCTATGCCGCCGACGATCAGCAGCACGATCGAGAGCACCGACGCGAAAATCGGCCGATCGACGAAGAAATGTGCGAATCTCATTGGGCGTTCTCCGCCGCTTGCGCCGCTTCCTGCGGCAGCACGACGAGCTCGGGCTTGACCTTGACGCCGGGCCTGACCCGCACGAGGCCGTTGACGATAATCGTCTCGTCGCCCGTCAACCCGCTGCGGATAACCCGGTAACCGTGGAGCCGCGGCCCGAGCCGCACGGGCTTGGTCATGACGCTGCCGTCCTCGCCGACCGCATAGACGATACGTTCGTTCTGGTCGGCGGCGATCGCCTCGTCGGGCACGAGGACCGCCCGATAGGTGTTGGAGCCTTCGACCTCCACCCGCCCGAAGAGGCCGGGCTGCAAAATGAAATTGGGGTTCGCGAAGCGGGCGCGCACCCGCATCGTGCCCGTCTGATTGTCCACCCGGTTTTCCGCGAAATCGAGCTTACCCTCGAAGGGCCGTTCGGTGGCGTCGGCGATCGTGACAAGCACCGAGAGCGATCCCGCGCCCTCCTGCAGTGCACTGCCGCGCTCCCGCGCGGTTCGGGCATAGGAAAGCAGGCGGCGCTCGTCGACGTCGAAATAGAAGTCGATCGGATCAAGCGACACGATCGTCGTCAGGACCGTCTGATCCGCCTGGACGAGGTTGCCCGGCGAGATCAGCCGCCGGTCGACGCGGCCGCTGAGCGGCGCAGTGATCGTCGTATATTCGAGATCGAGCTTGGCTCGCTCGACGGCCGCCTCAGCGCCACGCACGCTCGCCTGCGCCGCGAGCAGTGCCCGACGGTCGTCGTCCAGCCTGGACACGGAGAGGGTGCCCGTGCCGGCGAGCGACTCCGTTCGCTTGAACGTGGTCTCTGCGAAATCGAGCGTCGATTGCGCCGAGGCAAGCTCCGCTTCCGCCTGGGCGAGAGCGGTACGGAAGGGCCGCTGGTCGATGACGAAGAGCTTGTCGCCCTTCTTCACCATCGCGCCGTCCGTGAAGAAGACCTCGTCGAGGTAGCCGCCTACGCGTGAGCGTATCGAAACCTCGTCGACCGCCTCGAAGCGGCCGATGAACTCGTCGGCATCGATGACGTCGCGCACCACCGGTTTGGCGACGGTCACCGTCGGCAGTTGCGCGTCCTGCGCGCCGGCGGGCATCGACATGAGAAGAGGAATGGAAATGGCGGCGATCGCCGGCAGACACCACTTTCGCAACATACACGCTCTCCAGGCACCTGATATCAAGATCGCCCGGCACGTGGATGGGATCTTATGGTTGCCGCGGCGACATTTCGTCCGGAGCACCTGGCCCCGGTGGCACTACGTCATGAGAACTTGCGACAGCGGCCGCACGTTATGCGGCTCTCATTTTGCGAGCTAACCTGCCACCATTTGGGAGAACTGTCACCCACGAAACTTGAAAAAAGACAATCGTGCAAAAGCGATATGTCACGCCGCTTTAACGCGGGGTCGAGCAACGCGCGGCCGCGGGGTAGGCGGCGCTCAGGCCCAGAATTGCGGAATCGTCTCGGCGAGCCGGGGCCCGAGCCGGAGCGGTGCGATCTTCTCGGCAAGCCCGGTCCGATCGGAAATCTCGACGCCCACGCCGCAAATCGTAGCCGGGCCCGAGGCCGCCTCGAAACGGCCCTTGGGCATCTTCGAGATGAAGCGGTTGAGCGGCTCCTCCTTCTCCATGCCGAGCGAGGAATCGTAGTCGCCGCACATGCCGGCATCGCTGATATAGGCGGTGCCGCCGTTCAATATCTGATGATCGGCGGTCGGGACATGCGTATGCGTGCCTACGACGAGACTGGCGCGGCCGTCGACGAAATGGCCGAAGCATTGCTTCTCGCTCGTCGCCTCGGCGTGGAAGTCGAACACGATGGCATCCGCCTGCAAGCCGAGCGGGCAGGCCTCGAGGATCGCCTCGGCGCATTTGAAGGGATCGTCGAGCTCCGGGTGCATGAAGACCCGGCCCATGACGTTGGCGACCAGTACGCGGGCACCGTTGCGGGCGAAATAGAGGTTCGATCCTCGGCCCGGTGTGCCGGCCGGATAGTTTGCCGGACGCAGGAACTGGTCGTGCCGCTCGCAGAAGATCACGGCCTCCTTCTGGTCCCAGACATGGTTGCCGGTCGTCACCACGTCGGCGCCTGCGCTGATCGTCTCCAGAAATATGTCCTCGGTGATGCCGAAACCGCCGGCGGCGTTCTCGCCATTGACGATGACGAAATCGAGCTTCAAGTCGCTGACCAGTCCCGGGAGGCGCTCCCAGACCGCCATGCGGCCCGTCCTGCCAACCATATCTCCCAGAAACAGAAGTCGCATGCCGTTCAATCCTGCTTGGATCACGATGACTTCGGGCCAATTCGATCCGAAGTCATGACGTTATCAATTCTAATAGCTCGGAGCCGGATGCGCGCGGAACCCGCACAATGTTCCTCATCCTGCTCCAAAGTGCCGAAAACCGCTCTCCGTCAACACGGCGTCCAGCGCCACGTCGTGCGGTTCAGCCGGCACTGATGCCACTTCCTGGCAGTCGAATGCAATCCCGATCAGGCGCGGCATGTGGCCTTTGCTGCGCAGCCGATCGATCGCCCGGTCGTAATAGCCGGCGCCGTAGCCGATGCGGTGCCCGGCTGCGTCGAAGGCCGAGAGCGGCACGAGCATGATGTCCGGGTCTACCTCCGGTGCCTCGGGGCCCGGCCCCGTCGTCCCGAAACCCGTTTCGACCACGGCGATGCCATCGAGGAGCTCGCGGAACACGATGGTCTTCTTGTCCAGTATGACCGGCAGGCAAAGCCGGGCGCCGCGATCCCTGAGCCGCACCATCAACGGCCGGATGTCCGCCTCGGATCGGATCGGCCAGAAGCCAGAAACGACGTGGCCGGGATCGAGCGCGATGATGTCGGCCGCATGATCGGCCATGGCGAGGCTTGCTTCGATCCGTACTTCCGCCGGCATCGCGTCGCGAAGCGCCAGACGTTCCTTCCTCAACGCTGCCTTCAAATCCTTCGGTGACATCCAACGCCCTTCCCGGCGGACCGGCGCGCCGGTGCAACGACGCTGCTCTCCGCCCATGCCATAACGCAAAGAACCCGTTAGCTGGAACCATGTCGCCGCCGCTTTTGCAACACTTCGCGACAGCCTTTTGCATCGCAGTCAAATCGGCACAGCGTTAGCGCTGCGTTCATCATCCGCCGCGGTTTCACTTCGCAGCTCGCGCCATGCATGCAAATAACGCCCACGATTTCAACTAATTATATGATCTAACATCTTCGGTCTCGGCCACATTGCGGCCAAAACGGAACAGGCCAGCTCCATGCCGGACAAGATCGACGAGCTCGCTCCCCTCGAAGTGCGCTGCCTTGCCCTTGCCGCCCACGGCCGAACCCGGCAGGACATGGTGCGCGAGACCGATATTTCGATGGAGCGGATCGACAGAGCACTGGAGGAGGCGATGCGCAAGCTCCGGGCGAAGAATCTCGCCGAAGCGATCTTCCGCGCCGCCCGGCTCGAGCTGATCTCATAGCATCCAATGAAGATGCCGGACCGCTTCGCTCCGGCGCCGGCATTCTTCGCGCGTAAGACAATGTTGGTGCATGAGGCCGGCATCCGCGAGCAAGTGCGGATCGCCCCGGCGACTGACGATTGTCCATTGCGCATAGATGGCAAGGCGCAGCCGCCATAGCGCAACCGTGGTCGCAGGCAGTGAAGATCTTTGAGCGATCGGAGGTGCGGGGGCGACCAGAACAGGCATGGCGGGAACCTCGATGAGAGCGCGGCACCGTCGATCTTCCGCCTTTGATTGACAGGCGACAAACGAATTGCAAACATGCCTATCATCAAATTTTCTTATGGCGGCACCATGTCACTTCCGCTCGACAGCGACCTGCTCAGGACCTTTCTGGCGGTTGCCGACACCGGCAATCTCACACGGGCTGCCGATGCGGTACGGCGCACGCAATCCGCCGTCAGCATGCAGATCAGGAAACTTGAAAATCAGATCGGCTTGCCGCTTTTCGAGCGGCATTCGCGCGGCGTGGTCCTGACGGCGCAAGGCCGGCGCCTCGTCGACAATGCCCGGCGCATCGTCGCCCTCCTTGACGACACGGCGGCGGCCATGCGCCTGCCTGCACTCGACGGTTCCGTCCGGATCGGGATTTCGGAGGAATACATAAATTCCACGCTGCCGAAGGCGCTCGGCGCCTTCGCGGCCGTTCATCCGGGGGTCGAGGTGACGGTGCAGCAGGGCATTTCGATGTCGAACCTCGCAGCCCTCGAAGCCGGCGAAATCGACATCGCCGTCGTCTTCGAGCCGGGCGGACGAACCCGCAACGAGGTGCTTATGGTGGACCCCACGGTCTGGGTTACCTCCGATCAGCACGGCACGCACGAGCGGCAGCCTGTGCCGATCGCGACCTACACCTATGTAGAGGGCGGTTGGTGCGATGATCTGGCCATGCGGAGCTTGAAAAAACGCGGGATAGAGAGCCGCATCGCCTATGTGAGCCGCACCAGCAGCGGCCTGATCGCCGCCGTCGTTTCGGGTCTGGCCATCGCTCCGCTGTCCCGCAGCGCTATACCGCCCGGTTGCCGCGAACTTACCGAAGAGGACGGCTTTGGCATCATCGACATGTCGAACGTCGTGCTCCGCATAAGGCGGGAAGACCGATCGCCGACGGTCGACGCGATGGCCGACGCCATCCGCCGCGCCTTCGCAGCGGGGTGAGAAAGCGAGCGCGACTGCCGTAGCAAGATCGCCCCACAAAACGGAAGAAGTGCGATCCACAACGACCGATGGATTGTTTACGATCCCGGGCGCCTACTAGGTAGGTGGGCGCCGTATGTCCGAACCCACGAGTTCGGCCAGGGACAGCTCCCTTGAGATCGTGTATGGCCCCGGGGATTGTGGTTCCTGTCGGGAAGCGCAGACCGCGTCGCAGATATAGAACGTCCCGAAGCTTTTCGCCAGAGCGCGATTGGGCGCAACCGCTCGATTTTCGATTTCCTGCCGGGGCCTGGCCGAAACTTCAGTTCGAGGGTGCGGCGGGACGGCCGTTCAACTTGGCGGTAATGCCGTGGATCTGCGCCGTTACCTCGGCAAGCGCGGAGGCGAGCGCCTCTTCGCTTCTCGCCTGATCGGAAAGCGCGGTGTCGCGGCCTCTCTTCAAATTATCGACCTCGGTTTCGAGGCTCTTCAGCCGCCGATCGACCTCGCTCAACTCGTCCATGACCATGATCCCAGCCATCACCGTCAGCCTGAGGTCGCCGATTTCACCGAACTGAGCCTTGAGATGGCCGACATATTGATCGAACCGGGCGGCGAGGTCGCTGAGGTGGTCTTCCTGTCCCTCTTCGCAGGCCATGCGGTAGGCCTTGCCGTCGATCGTCACCGTCACCTGCGCCATGCTTCAGAACCTCAACGATCCAGAACCGCCCGAATGGTCTCCATCGCCGTCACGAGACGGCGGGACACCTCGCGATTGACCTCTTCCAGCCGGTTGGCGCGGAACTGGGACTGGTCAAGCTCCTGTGCCAGCCGCGACCGGTCCTCGTTGACCCGCCGCACCTCGCCTTCGAACTCGCTCACGTCCTTTTCCTTGTCGAAGCGGCCATCGATCGCGATTTCCAGGGACTGAACCGCGCTGCGCAACTCCTCGATCGCCGCCTTGACCGTCTTTGCCGGCATGTCTTCCGATACCTTTCTAGGGAAGCAGCTTCGCTCTGCCCTAAAACAAAGTGCCGGAGCCTTTGCGCCTTGCCTGAACGCGCCTCGCTCCAAAGCCGAATCGCCGGAACATTCGCCGCTTCGGCCCTTTTCTTTTTAAACCTATTACGCAAGTCTCAACAATGCCAAGCGCGACAATGGCCAGCGGAAGCTGTGGATCGTCAATTCCGCCCGCAAACGGCCCCTCGCGCGGTGCCATCCTCGCCGTTTTTGCGGGCCCGGCAGAGGCGCCGCATTTGGTCGCGGAGGGCCCGTATTTATTGACTCGCGCGGTGCACCTGCTATGTGTCTGCCGCTTCTCACGCGGTCTTTGGAGGATAGAGACCGTCCCCTGACCACCGAATTCAAACGGAACAGTCATGATCTCTCGCGAAAAACACGATCGGATGGCGAATGCGATCCGTTTCCTCTCCATGGACGCCGTCGAGAAGGCAAATTCCGGCCACCCTGGCCTCCCGATGGGCGCCGCCGATATCGCGACGGTGCTCTTCACGCGTTACTTGAGCTTCGACCCCAAGAATCCCGCCTGGCCGAACCGCGACCGTTTCGTTCTCTCGGCCGGCCACGGCTCGATGCTGCTCTACTCGCTGCTCTACCTGACGGGCTACGACGACATCACCATTGACGAGATCAAGAACTTCCGCCAACTCGGCTCGCGCACCGCCGGCCACCCGGAATACGGCCACGCCGCCGGCATCGAGACGACCACCGGCCCGCTCGGCCAGGGCATTGCGAACGCCGTCGGCATGGCGATCGCCGAGCGCAAGCTGCGCGAGGAGTTCGGAGCCGAGCTGATGGAGCACTACACCTATGTGATCGCCGGCGATGGCTGTCTGATGGAAGGCATCAGCCAGGAGGCGATCGCGCTTGCCGGCCATTTGAAGCTCAACAAACTCATCGTCTTCTGGGACGACAACAACATCTCGATCGACGGTCCGATCTCGATCGCCGACTCGACCGACCAGCATGCCCGCTTCCGCGCCTGCAAGTGGCACACGATCGCCGTGGACGGCCACGATCCCGACGCGATCGCCGCCGCGATCGAGGAGGCCCAGAAATCCGACAAGCCGACCATGATCGCCTGCAAGACCGTGATCGGCTTCGGCGCGCCGAACAAGGCGGGCACGCACAAGGTTCACGGCTCGCCGCTTGGCGCCGAGGAAATCGCCGCCACCCGCAAGGCGCTCGGCTGGGAAGCAGAAGCCTTCGCCGTCCCCTCCGACGTGCTCGACGCCTGGCGCCTCGCCGGCCTTCGCTCCGTCAAGGCGCGCAAGGAATGGGAGGAGCGGCTCGAAGCCACCGAGGCGGAGAAGAAGGCCCAGTTTATCCGCCGCTTCGCAGGCGATCTCGAAGGCAGCCTCGGCTCGGCGATCAGCGCCTACAAGCAGAAGCTCGCCGAGACCAAGCCTTCGCCGGCGACCCGCAAGGCCTCCGAGGACGCGCTCGAAGTCATCAACGGCGTGCTTGCCGAGACGATCGGCGGCTCTGCCGACCTGACCGGCTCAAACAACACCAAGACGAGCCAGACCCATTCAATCACCCCGGACGATTTCTCCGGCCGCTATATTCACTACGGCGTGCGTGAACACGGCATGGCGGCCGCTATGAACGGGATGGCGCTGCATGGCGGCCTCATTCCCTATTCCGGCGGCTTCCTGATCTTCTCGGACTATTGCCGTCCGTCGATCCGGCTTGCCGCGCTGATGGGCATCCGCGTCATCCACGTTTTGACCCACGATTCCATCGGCCTCGGCGAAGACGGTCCGACCCACCAGCCGGTCGAACACATGGCTGCGCTGCGTGCCATCCCGAACCTCCTGATGTTCCGCCCGGCGGACGCGACGGAGACCGCGGAATGCTGGCAGCTTGCCCTCGAGAACCGCAAGCGCCCATCCGGCCTCGCGCTCACCCGTCAGAACCTGATGGCGATGCGGACGGAATATGAGGAGCAGAACCTCTGCGCCCGCGGCGCCTACGACCTGATCTCGGCAAGCGACGCACAGGTGACGATCTTCGCGACCGGCTCTGAGGTCGAAATCGCCGTCAAAGCCTGCCAGACGCTGACCGCCAAGGGAATCTCGACGCGCGTCGTCTCGGTGCCCTGCTTCGAGCTCTTCGCCGAGCAGAGCGAGGATTACCAGCAGGCGATCATCGGCGACTCGCCGGTCAAGATCGCCGTCGAAGCTGGCGTCCGCCAGGGCTGGGATCATTTCATTGGCAGCGATGGCACCTTCATTGGCATGTCGAGCTTCGGTGCTTCCGGTCCCTACAAGGATCTTTATAAGCATTTCGGCATTACGCCGGAAGCGGTCGTCGCCGCCGCGGAAGCCAAACTATCCTGATCAAGCCGGAGGGCGTCCTCGGAAACGCCCTCCTTTCCGACCACCCGTTCTGACAGGGAGAGACACGAAATGACAGTGAAAGTCGCCATCAACGGTTTCGGCCGCATCGGCCGCAACGTTCTCCGCGCCATCGTCGAATCCGGCCGCAAGGACATCGAAGTCGTCGCCATCAACGACCTTGGTCCGGTCGAGACCAATGCCCACCTCTTGCGCTTCGATTCGATCCACGGCCGCTTCCCGGCCGACGTGAAGGTCGACGGCGACGCGATCGTCATCAACAACGGCAAGCCGATCAAGGTGACCGCGATCCGCAACCCGGCCGAACTGCCGCACAAGGAACTCGGCGTCGACATCGCGATGGAGTGCACCGGCATCTTCACCGCCCGTGACAAGGCAGCCGCTCACCTGGAAGCCGGCGCCAAGCGCGTCATCGTCTCGGCACCGGCCGACGGCGCCGACCTGACCGTCGTCTACGGCGTCAACCACGACAAGCTGACGAAAGACCACCTCGTCATCTCCAACGCATCCTGCACGACCAACTGCCTGGTGCCGGTCGCCAAGGTGCTGCACGACGCCATCGGCATCGACCACGGCATGATGACGACGATCCACTCCTACACCAACGACCAGCCGTCGCTCGACCAGATGCACAAGGATCTCTACCGTGCACGTGCGGCGGCGCTCTCGATGATCCCGACCTCCACCGGTGCTGCCAAGGCCGTCGGCCTCGTGCTGCCGGAGCTCAAGGGCAAGCTCGACGGTGTCTCCGTGCGCGTGCCGACCCCGAACGTCTCGGTGGTCGACCTCAAGTTCGTCGCCAAGCGCGAGACTACCAAGGAAGAGGTCAACGCGGCCATCAAGGCTGCCGCCGACGGTCCGCTCAAGGGCATTCTCGGCTATACGCTGCAGCCGAACGTCTCGGTCGACTTCAACCATGACCCGCATTCCTCGATCTTCCACATGGACCAGACCAAGGTGATGGAAGGCAAGTTCGTGTCGATCCTGTCCTGGTACGACAACGAATGGGGCTTCTCGAACCGCATGGCGGACACGGCGGTCGCACTCGGCAAGCTCCTCTAAGACCGATGTTTCGGGCCCTTTCCTCAACGACGGTGCGATGGCGCCCGCTCGAAGGGGAAGGGCTCGAACATCTGACGGTCAGACCGTTGAATGCATCTGTTGGCGCGGCGATCCGCGCCGAAAGCGTTCTTATCGGCGAGCGTGGCGGCCTGGCCTATGGCGTCCGCTACCGCATCGACTGCGACGCCGGCTGGCGCGTCTTTTCCTTTCTCAGAGAAACAACCGCGGGACAGAGGCTTCACCTCCTCTCCGACGGGCACGGCCACTGGCGCAAAAGCGACGGAACGGCCCTGCCGGAGTTCGATGGTTGCATCGACGTCGATCTCGCCGGCACGCCTTTCACCAATACGCTTCCGATCCGCCGCCTCAGCCTCACCCGGCAATCCGGAACCGCCAGGCTCAAGATGCTCTACGTCCCTTCGACAGCTTCGAGCCCACGGTCGACGGTCAGCATTACACCTGCCTCAAGGACGGCAAGCTCTATCGCTACGAGGCGGAAGACCGGAGCTTCACGGCCGACCTGCCGGTGGACGCGGACGGCCTCGTCATCGACTACCCTACCCTCTTCCAGAGACTATCACCGGAGACTATCTGATGACTTTCAAGACTCTCGACGATCTGACCGATATCGCCGGAAAGCGCGTGCTCGTGCGCGTCGACCTCAACGTGCCGGTCAAGGACGGTCAGGTGACCGACACCACGCGCATCGAGCGTGTGGCGCCGACCATCCGCGAGCTCTCCGAAAAGGGTGCCAAGGTCATCCTGCTCGCTCATTTCGGCCGCCCGAAGGGCGAACCCGTTGCCGACATGTCGCTGAAGGCGATCGCCCCCGCCGTCGAGGAGATCCTCGACCAGCGCGTCTATTTCGCGGCCGACTGCATCGGCGACAAGGCCGCCAACGCGATTGCCGAGCTCAACGACGGCGATGTGCTGCTCCTGGAAAACACCCGTTTCCACAAGGGCGAGGAGAAGAACGATCCCGCCTTCGTCACGGCGCTCGCCGCCAATGGCGACATCTATGTCAATGACGCCTTCTCGGCCGCCCATCGCGCCCATGCATCGACAGAGGGCCTGGCACATCACCTCCCCGCCTTTGCCGGCCGCACCATGCAGGCGGAGCTCGAGGCGCTGGAAAAGGGTCTCGGCAATCCGAAGCGTCCGGTCGTCGCGATCGTCGGCGGTGCGAAGGTCTCGACCAAGATCGACCTACTGCAGAACCTCGTGAAGAAGGTCGACGCCCTCGTCATCGGCGGCGGCATGGCCAACACCTTCATTGCGGCACAGGGAATTAATGTCGGCAAGTCGCTCTGCGAGCATGAGCTTGCGGAAACCGCCAAGTCGATCCTCGCATCGGCGTCGACCGCCGGATGCGCGATCGTGCTGCCGGAAGATGGCGTCGTCGCCCGCGAGTTCAAGGCGGGCGCCGACAATGAGGTGGTCGATATCAAGGCGATCCCCGCCGACGCCATGGTGCTAGACGTCGGCCCGAAGTCGATCGATGCCATCAATGAATGGATCTCGCGTGCCGAGACCCTCGTCTGGAACGGCCCGCTCGGCGCCTTCGAAATCGCGCCCTTCGACAAGGCGACGGTGGCCGCCGCCAAGCATGCGGCTTCGCGCACGAGGGCAGGTGCGCTCGTCTCCGTCGCCGGCGGCGGCGATACTGTTGCCGCACTCAACCACGCCGAGGTCGCCGAGGATTTCACCTATGTCTCGACCGCCGGCGGCGCCTTCCTTGAGTGGATGGAAGGCAAGCCGCTGCCGGGCGTCGATATTCTTCATCAACGGAAGTAATGCTTCAGCCTCCCGGCCCGGGCAAATCGATGAGCCGGGCCGGGAGGCGAAAAATAATTCTGACATTTCAAACGATTAAAATTATTTAAATCGTTTTAGCCCCTTTTACTGCCATTTTCCCGCACATTATCTTCTGTTATCGCGCCTTTGTTCCTCCGGCGCGCAAGACGTTTCTCGCGCCTCGGATCAGGCTGTTTCATTCGCTGCTCCGCTGGTTTTCGGCGCTGTGTGTAGGGAGAAAAAGATGAGCGAAAGACTGGAAGATATCGCGGTTGCCATGGTTGCCAACGGCCGGGGCCTGCTCGCTGCCGACGAGTCGACCGCAACGATCAAGAAGCGCTTCGACAGCATCGGGCTGGAGTCCACCGAAACTTCGCGCCGCGACTATCGAGAGATGCTGCTGCGCTCGGACGAGGCGATGCGCGAATACATCTCCGGCGTCATCCTCTACGAGGAAACCCTGTTCCAGAAGGCGGCCGACGGGACGCCGCTCGCCGATATCATCCGCAGGTCGGACTCGATTCCTGGCATCAAGGTCGACACCGGTGCCAAGCCGATGGCCCATTTCCCGAACGAGACGATCACCGAAGGGCTCGACGGACTCGCGGCCCGTCTCGCCAAGTACTACGAGGCCGGCGCTCGCTTCGCCAAATGGCGCGGCGTCATCGCCATCTCCGGCTCCCTTCCGACCTGGGGCGCGATCAAGGCCAATGCCCATGCGCTCGCCCGCTATGCCGCTCTCTGCCAGGAAGCGAAGATCGTGCCCATTGTCGAGCCAGAGGTGCTGATGGACGGCGCGCCTGGGGATCATTCGATCGAACGCTCGGAAGAAGTCACCGAATGGGTGCTGCGCACCGTCTTCGAGGAGCTCGGCGATGCGCGGGTCAAGCTCGAGGGCATGATCCTGAAGCCGAGCATGGTCATCGACGGCAAGAAGGCGCGCACGGCCTCGGTCGAGGAAGTCGCGGAGCGCACCGTCAGGGTGCTGAAGCGCACCGTCCCGGCAGCCGTCCCCGGCATCGCCTTCCTCTCCGGCGGCCAGTCGACGGAGGAAGCCACCGCTCATCTCTCGGCGATGAACACGGCGCACGACCTGCCCTGGAAGCTCACCTTCTCCTATGGCCGCGCCCTGCAGCAGGAGGCGCTCAACGCGTGGAAGGGCAACGCGGAAAATGTCGCCGCCGGCCAGCGCGCCTTCACGCACCGCGCCAAGATGTGCAGCCTCGCCGCCAAGGGAAGCTGGAAGAAGGATCTCGAAAAGGCCGCCTGAGCGGCCCAAAGTTAAAGGGGAGCGAGGAGAGAATGCCCGGCGGCAGCAATGTCGCCGGGCATTCTATTTTTGCCAACACTTTTAATTGTCAGGGGGACAAGTTCGCCGTTCCGGTCGGCCCGGCAGGGCCTCTAAATCTGTGCCATCTCCGATTGACCAGAGGCTCCCATGAACACCGTCTCCTTTGTCACCGTCGACGTCTTCACTTCCAAGCGTTTTGCCGGCAACCAGCTCGCCGTCATCCCTGACGCGCGGGGATTGAGCGACGATGAGATGCAGGCGATCGCCACCGAATTCGGTTATTCCGAAGTCACTTTCGTCCTGCCGCCTGAAAATCCTGGAAACACTGCGCGCGTGCGCATCTTCACGCCGACAATCGAGGTGCCTTTCGCCGGTCATCCGAATGTCGGCACCGCCTTCGTGCTCGGCCGGCAGAAGGAAGTCTTCGGGCGGGAGTTGGGCGACGCACTGCGGTTTGAGGAAAGAGCCGGCCTGGTCGAGGTAGCCCTCCACCGCAACGATGGCATCGTCACGGGTGCGCGGATCGTCGCCCCACAAGCACTTGCCGTCGGTCCTGCCATCGATGCGACGGCGATTGCCACCTGCGCTTCGCTCCGCCCGGGCGATCTTGCTGACCAGACCCACGTGCCCGTGCGCGTCTCCGTCGGTCTCCCCTTCGCCGTCGCGGAGGTGAGGGACGTCGATATTCTCTCGAAAGCGCGCCCGAACGTCACGGCCTTCGAAGAGGCGAATGCCCGTTATCCGCTTGCCGAAGACAGCTTCAGCCTGTTTCTCTATGCCCGCACGCCCGGGCAACCGTGGCAGATCAGGGCGCGCATGTTCGCGCCGCTCGACAACGTCATGGAGGATCCGGCAACCGGCAGCGCTTCCGCCGCGCTCGGTGCCTATCTCGTGTCGCAGCTTCCCGAGGCCGACGCGGAAATCGACCTCGTCATCGAGCAGGGCGTGGAGATGGGGCGCCGCAGCCTCATTGCCGTCAACGTCAGCAAGACGAACGGCTCAGTCCGTAAAGTCAGCATCTCGGGCGACTGCGTGACTGCGATGCGGGGCGAGATCGAGCTCTGAGCGGCTTGCAGCGCCGCGCGTCTTACCAGACGCGCAAAGGTCGCTGTAGCACTTTGAATTACTGCATGTTCTCACCCTTGAATCAGCTAGGATTTAAAGGAACATGCAGTAGCCGATTGCGTCAGCGCGTACCGCCGTCTCCAAGCGCGTCGAGGAGCGCGCGGAAGCGAGGATGATCGCGAATGGCGTCCAGGTCGGCGTCCTGGTTGAACCATAGGAGGTGGTAGCTGGAGCTCTGCGGCACCACGATCTCGAGCAGGTCCAGCGCCCGCTCGCTCTCGCCAAGCAACGAATAGACGCAGGCCGCGTTGTACTGCGCGACCACGTCGTCCGGGTCGATCGCCAACGCGCGAGCGACCCACTCCTTGGCGCGCTCGACTTCGCCCAAATGCGCAAGCGCCAATGCACCGCGATGGGCCGGGCTGGCATTCTCGGGATGCCGTTCCAGCGCCCTTTGCGCCCGCTCGATACCGATCCGCGCCCAGCGCCGGCGCTCGGCGTCCATGCCGAGTGAGAAATAACAACCCATCAGGTGCATTGGCGAAAAATAGTCATCCGGCCGGATCTCGGCCGCCCGCTCGAAGAATCCGATCGCCTCCTGGAACCGCCCCTGCGCAAACAGAAAGCGGCCATAGTACAAGTTCGCCTCATAGAGCGAAGGATCGAGCGCTAAGGCCTGGCGGAATTCGCGGCCGGCCTCCTCCGTTTGCCCCTCGTGATTCAATGCCAGTCCGCGTGAGGCATGCGCTTCCGCCAAATTTGGATCGAGGGCCAGCGCTCGCGCACTCATCTCGAGAATGCTCTCGAGCGGAAAGTCCTTTTCGTGCCAGTCCCTGATCGCGCATTCGCATTCGGCTATGCCGGCATAGGCACGGGCATAGTTCGGGTCGAGTTCGACGGCCTTGAGGAACATCCGGCGCGCAAGCAGCAGGTAGGACCGGGTCCAGGTACGCGAGAACTGCCGGCCCCGGAGATAGTAGGTATAAGCCTCGACCGAGGTGGTCGGATCGCTCTCGATCGCCTTCTTCTCCCCCGGTAAGAGCTTTATCTTGAGCTGGTCGACGATCGCATGGGTGATCTCGTCCTGTATCGCGAAGATATCGGTCAGATCGCGATCGTACCGGTCGGCCCAGAGATGGCCGCCGGTTTGGGCGTCGATGAGCTGGCCGGTGATGCGCACACGCTCGCCCACCTTGCGCACACTGCCTTCAAGTATGAAGCGGACGCCGAGTTCATGGGCGGCCTGCTTCACCTTCACCGCCCTGCCTTTGTAGGTGAAGACGGTGTTGCGGGCCACGACATGCAAGCGCGAAATCTTCGACAGATCGGTGATGATGTCCTCGGTGATGCCGTCGGAGAAATACTCCTGTTCCGGATCCTGGCTCATATTGGTGAAGGGTAGCACGGCGATCGACAATTCGTAGCCGCGGTCGACGCTGACATCAGACGGTTCCGCATGTTTCGAGACCGAGTCGTCGCCGAGGGATACCGTATAGACGCGAATGGTCGACGCGATGTTCTTCAGACTGTACTCGCCCTTGTCGATGAAACCGACATCGAGCCTCGAGCCGACGTGATCGCGCACCGAGGCGGAAACCGCAATCCCGGAAGGATCGGCGAGCCCTTCGAGCCGCGCGGCGACGTTGACGCCGTCGCCGAAGATGTCGCCGTCCTCGACGATCACGTCGCCGAGGTGAATGCCGATCCTCAGTTCGATATACCGGCTCCTCGGCAGGCCTTCGTTGCGGGCGAGCATGCCGCGCTGGATCGCGGCCGCACAGGCAACGGCGTTCACAACGCTTGAAAACTCGACGAGCATGCTGTCGCCGGCGAGTTTGACGATGCGTCCCTTGTGTTCGGCGATCTTTGGCTCCAAGAGCTCGCGGCGATGCCGCTTCAGCGCCGCCAAGGTCCCAGCCTCGTCCGTCCCCATGAGGCGGCTGTAACCCACGACATCGGCAGCGAGAATGGCGGTGAGGCGGCGTTCCAAGAAACCCTCGATTTTCATCTTGTGGCCGAGCACGGCAATTTAACCTTTTCCTGTCGACATGTCGTGCGGAGACTTCAGCACCGTGGATGCAAACATAGCCGTGCCTCACGGAGTGCGCTGTTTCGAAAGGAACCCGACGGAACGCGATAGCGGAAAAAGGAAGGCGCGAAGCGGCTTCCATCTGCAGTAGTAGACTGTTACGGCCGGACGAGCACGGTCACCATCGTCACGACGATCGCGAAGACGGCAATTTTCCAGAAATCTCGGCGCTGCCGCAGGCCCGGATATCCGAGCGGCTTGATGAGCTGGACACACATGGCGAGCAGCAGGAGAACCGTCAGTATCTTGCTGCTCATTTCGGTAAAGTTCCCACCCTGCGTTGGTGACGTCATACCGCCGTCACTTTTCGTCGCATAGAGGGCTATTGTTTTCGCGGCCGATTTGCAATGACCGGGTGCATGGATTCCGCCTGGTAAAGCGGCATCTCCGCCCTAACTTGGCCCTGGGCAGAACGATTCGGATTGATGATGAGAAAAAACCTGCTTCCTGTCACCGCGCTCCTGCTTGGTACTCTTTTCCTCTTTCTCGGAAACGGTCTGCAAGGCCTGCTACTGCCCGTGCGGGGGACATCCGAAGGCTATCCGACAACCATACTCGGTCTGATCGGCACATCCTGGGCCGCGGGTTTCGTGCTTGGCTGTTTCTTCGCACCCAACGTCGTCAAACGCATCGGCCATGTGCGCGCATTCAGCGTCTTCACCGCGCTCATCGCAATCGTTTCGCTTTTGACGGGCATTCTGATCGACCCTATTTGGTGGCTTGTGCTACGCGCACTGACGGGCTTCTCCACCGCGGGCACATCGATGATCATCGAAAGTTGGCTGAACGAGCGCGCCACGAACGAGAGCCGTGGCGTGATCTTCTCGCTCTACATCGCCATCACCCTCTTCGGCGTTGTCGGCGGTCAGATGATGATCCCCTTCGGAGAGACGTCGACCACCTTCTTCTTCATGATCTGCGGCATTCTCTATTGTGTGGCGATGCTGCCGACGCTCCTGTCCAAGGCCGCTTCGCCGCAACCCCTGAAACAGGTTCGCCTCGATCTCCGCGGTCTCTACCGGAATTCCCCGGTTTCTTTCCTCGGCATCCTGCTCGTCGGCATCGCCAACGGTGCCTTCGGGACGCTGGGCGCCGTGTTCGGTCGACAGGCCGGACTTTCCGACAGCACCGTCGCAGCAATGATGAGCGTGGCGATCTTCGCGGGGGCGGCTATGCAACTGCCGGCCGGGCGCATCTCGGATCGCATGGATCGACGCTACGTCCTGGCCGCGCTCGCCGGGGTCGGCGCGCTCGCAGGTCTCTTGCTGTTCCTGATCGAGCCCGGCCAGGTCTCAATCGTGCTGGCGCTGATCGCCATCTACGGCGCCGCCGCCAACGCGCTCTACCCGATCGCCGTCTCCCACGCCAACGACTTCGCCACGCCGGAGGATTTCGTCAAGGTCTCGGGCGGGCTCTTGCTGCTCTACGGTATCGGCACGATCATCGGCCCAACGATCGGCGGTCCGGTGATGAGCGCAACCGGGCCCTATGGCCTCTTCATGATCACGGCCTGCGCGCATATGCTGATTACCGCTTACGCGATGGTCCGCAGCCGCCGTCGCGCGCCGGTGCCCGTTGCCGAACGCGAAACCTTCTCGCCGGTCAATGCCGGTACCGCGACGACGCCGGAGAGCCTGCAGCTCTCGCCGCGCGCAGCACCATTCGAGGAGCCGCGGGAGGATGCCATCGACGAGCCGCAAGAGGAGGAGGAAAGATCGAATGAGCCTGTTTGACGACGACCAGCCGAAGAAGAAGACCGCCCACGAGATCGGCAGCGATCTTTCGCTGCTCTCCGTGGACGAGCTGGACGCACGCATTGCGCTTCTGAGAGAGGAGATTACAAGACTGGAGGCCGAGCGCGCCCGCAAATCCGCGAGCCGTTCGGCTGCCGAAGGCCTCTTCCGTTGACCGGAGCCACGCGCGCGCCCAAGTGAACGCGAGGACACTTCTAGAACTCTGAATCCAAAGCATCTTTTGCTGCATCCGCGTTTCCGCGTCAGAGCAGGATGTTCTGCAGAAGACGATGCTACCTGCCCTTAAAAGGGCGGGGCCTTAACCGCATATTAAGCATTTTCTGCGATTGTCGGATCATCCGGTTCCTTCCGGACTCAGACATTTTCACCGACTGGCGAATGGGTCTGATTTTCTCCCTGTTTTACCTTGAGAGCCGCTTCGCGCGGCTCTTTTTTTATTTCGCCACAGCAAATTCAAAGAATTGTGGAGATTAACCCTTTCTTAAGAATACCCTTGCGCGGAATGCGGTATGGGATCATTCTTCGAGCAAAGAGGGGCCTCAGGAAACTTTTCCCAGAGCCGCCCGTTACCTGACCGTCGTGATGCGTTGAACCAGGGAAAACAGGCCATGTCCGAAAGAGGATTGAACACCGTCAGCTTCGCGGGGCACGCTGCGTCCTCGGCGCAGTTCAAGGCGCTTTACGCTGAGGGAATGGGCCTGGTCGAGGAAACGGCGAGCTACCTCGATGGTCCCGGTCGCGCAGCCTCCAAGGTCCTGCCGCGCATGGCTTCGGTCCTCTATGCTGCAGAGTCGATGCGGCTGACCACACGGCTGATGCAGATGGCTTCCTGGCTTCTCCTCCAGCGCGCCGTCAACAATGGCGAGATGAGCCGCGACCAGGTGCTGTCGGAGAAAAGCAAGGTCCGCCTCGACAGCTTCAATGTCGACCGCAACGCGCCCGGCTGGAACGATCTCCCGGAAATGTTCCGGGACCTGATCGAGCGGTCGCTGCGCCTGCAGAACCGTGTCGCGCTGCTCGACCGCGAGATCTATCGGCCCCAGGAGGCCCCGGCCTTCGTTCCGGACAACCAGAACGGCGTCAAGGCGCAGATAAAGCTGCTGCAGACCGCCTTCGGGGCGAACTAATCACAACGCCTTGTGTCTTCAGGCTCCGGGCCCGGCCATGCGCCGGGCTTTTTTGTGCACAGTGCGGAAGCAGCGAGCGAACCGTTGTTATGCAGGCGTAGCAGGCAACAAAAAAGCCCGGCAATGCCGGGCTTCGAAAACGCCATGAAGCGCGTGTAATCAGAGGCCGAGGCCTTCGAAGCGCTTCTTGAACTTGGAGACGCGGCCGCCGCGATCGACGAGCTGCTGATTGCCGCCGGTCCATGCGGGATGCGACTTCGGGTCGATTTCCAGGTTCATGGTCGCACCTTCCTCGCCCCAGGTCGAGCGGGTTTCGTATTCGGTGCCGTCGGTCATGACCACCTTGATCATGTGGTAGTCGGGATGGATGTCTGCCTTCATAACGATCTTCCTAGAGTTCCAGGGTCCAATTGTCGCAAGGCATTGCGACTTTGGGACCGAACACGTAAATGAAGCCGCAGACCGCTCTTGGCCGCGGCTTCCCAATTCGATGCCGTGCCTATACATGAAGGTCTGCGGGATAACAAGTGCCGCTCGGAAGACTTATCGCAAGGCCTCCGTGGCGGGCGATCGGGGGTCACGTGCCGAAACAAGAAACGCAACCGCCAGCGCGCAAGTCCATTCGCCCGCTCGCAACCGTGCTGCCTTACCTCAAGCGTTACCGCCGCCTCGTCGTCGGAGCCGTGATCTCGCTGACCGTTGCCGCCGTCACCACGCTGACATTGCCGATGGCCGTTCGCCGAATGATCGACCACGGCTTCTCGAATTCCGACTTTGGCTTCATCAACACCTATTTCTCCATGCTGATGGTGCTGGCGGTGGTGCTCGCGCTCGCCAGCGCCGCCCGCTATTATTTCGTCATCTCGCTCGGCGAGCGCATCGTCGCCGATCTGAGGCGCGATGTCTTCGCGCGCGTCATGCAGCTTTCCGCTTCCTTCTTCGACGTCAACCAGTCCGGCGAGATCGTCTCGCGGCTGACTGCCGATACGACGCAGATCAAGTCGGCGGTCGGCGCAACGGCTTCCGTGGCGTTGCGCAACCTGATCCTCTGTCTCGGCGCGATCGGCATGATGGTCTATACGAGCCCGAAGCTGTCGAGCTTGGTTCTTGCCGCAATCCCGCTCATCGTGTTCCCGCTCGTCGCCTTCGGCCGCTCCGTACGTCGGCGCTCGCGCGAAGCGCAGGATAGGCTTGCCGCCGCCTCCGCCTACGCCGGCGAGGCGATCGCAGCCAGCCGCACGGTGCAGGCCTTCAACGGCGAAGGAAATGCGGAGGGACGCTTCGGCACCGCTGTCGAGGAGGCCTATCGCGCCGCGCGAGCCGCCACCAAGGCGCGCTCGGTGCTCACCGCCTTCGCCATCACCATGGTCTTCGGCAGCGTCGTCGCCGTGCTCTGGTTCGGTGCGCGGGACGTGCTCGCAGGCGCGCTTTCCGCCGGCACGCTCGGCCAGTTCCTGCTCTATTCGGTCTTTGCCGCCGGCAGTCTCGGCGCGCTCTCGGAGGTCTGGGGCGAGCTCTCGCAGGCAGCGGGCGCCGCCGAACGCCTGAACGAACTGTTGACCGAGGTGCCTGAGATCCGGGCGCCGGAGCACCCGGTCGCCATGCCCCAGCCGGCAAAGGGCGAGATCGAGTTCACCGACGTTCATTTCGCCTATCCCGCCCGGCCGGATTATAAGAGCCTCAGGGGCTTGAGCTTTGCGGTCGAGCGGGGCGAGACGGTGGCCATCGTCGGGCCCTCCGGCGCCGGCAAGAGCACCGTCTTTGCGATGCTGCTCCGCCACTACGATCCCGCGAAGGGTGTCGTCCGAGTCGACGGGACGGATGTGCGAACCGTCGATCCGAAAGACCTGCGCGAGCGGATCGCGATCGTGCCTCAGGACGTGACGATCTTCGCTGCCTCCGTTCACGACAACATCGCCTTCGGCGCGCCGGACTCAAGCCGCGAGGCGGTGCGTGCGGCTGCCGCCGCGGCACAGGCCGATGAATTCATCGCCAGGCTCGATCGCGGCTACGACACGCTTGTGGGCGAGCGCGGCGTGACGCTTTCCGGCGGTCAGCGGCAGCGCATCGCTATTGCGCGCGCAATCCTGAAAGACGCTCCGATCCTTCTTCTCGACGAGGCGACGTCGGCCCTCGACGCCGAAAGCGAGACTCTGGTGCAGACGGCCCTCGACGGCCTGATGCGGGAGCGCACCACTCTCGTCATCGCGCATCGGCTCGCGACCGTGCTGAAGGCGGACCGCATCCTCGTCATGGAGCACGGCCGCATCGTTGAGGAAGGCACCCATGCCTCGCTGGTCCGCCAGGGCGGCCTCTATGCGAAACTGGCGCGGCTTCAGTTCGATCACGGCGCCGAAGCGCTGTTCGTCGCCAACATGAACTGATGCGGGGCGATACAAGCCGCCCCGCAGCAATCTTGCGTGACGCGCTTTAGACTTTCGTCTGTCTCAACGAGCGATCCTCACGCCCACCATTGCACGACCGGAGCGCGGCCCTATTCTTAAAGGGCCGGCTTTCGGCTGTATCGTATCGTGTCGATGAATTGGGAGGATCCTGAATGCCATTTCTAAGCTTGACCCGCCGCGCCGCCATCGCGTTCGGCCTCGCTGCCTTTTCCGCACTCGCCATCGGCGCGCCGGCGGAGGCGCAGAGCTTTCCAGATCGGACGATAACGCTCGTCGTTCCGTTCGCCGCCGGCGGCTCGACCGACGTGGTCGCGCGCATCATCGCCCAGAAAATGTCCGAGGACCTAGGCCAGCAGGTGATCGTACAGAACGTCGCCGGCGCCGGCGGCAACCTCGGCGCAGCGAATGTGGCGCGCGCCGACCCGGACGGCTACACGATCCTCATGGCGACCGTCGCGACGCATGCGCTCAATCCGCTGATCCTGAAGACGAAGCCATACGATCCCGAAAAGGATTTCGCGCCGATCTCGCTGCTCGTCATCGTTCCGAACGTACTCGTGGTCAATCCGGAACTGCCGGCCAAGAATGTCCAGGAACTGCTGGCGCTGCTGAAGGCGGCGCCCGACCAGTATAGCTATGCCTCCTCCGGCAACGGAACGCCGCTGCACCTCTCCGGCGAGCTCTTCAAGAAGATGGCCGGCGTCGAGATGCAGCACATTCCCTACAAGGGCTCCGGTCCGGCGCTGAACGACGTGATCGGCAACCAGGTGCCGATCATGTTCGACAATCTGCCCTCCTCCTCCGGACACATCAAGGCCGGCACGCTGAGGGCGCTCGCCGTCACCACGGCCGAACGCGCGCCGTCATTCCCGGATGTACCCACCATCGCCGAATCCGGCATTCCCGGTTACGAGACCTATACCTGGAACGCGCTCTTCGCGCCGGCCAATACGCCGCAACCGGTGGTAGCACGGCTGAACGCGGCCGCGAAGAAGGCGCTCGCCGATCCGGCGGTCCAGAAACGCATGGAGGAGTTCAGCGCGAAGATCGTCGGCTCGACGCCCGAAGAACTCGGCGCCCACGTCAAGGCCGAGCTTGCGAAATGGACGCCGGTGGTCCGTGACGCCAACATCCAGATGGATTGACTTGATCCAACCGCGCCGCCCCTCATCCCGCTGCCGCGACCTTCTCCCCGTTCGACGGGGAGAAGGGACAAGCGGCAACCTCCCAAGTCCCTCGCCCCGTCAGAACGGGGAGCGGGCTAGACTAGTCCTCGGATTAAACCCGAGGAGAGGGGCAAACTTCTACGAAACGTCCGCAGTAGCGCGTCCGGCCGCACGGCCCGAAAAGATGCAGCCGCCGAGGAAGGTTCCCTCGAGCGCGTTGTAGCCATGCATGCCGCCACCGCCGAAGCCGGCGACTTCGCCCGCGGCATAGAGGCCCGGCACCGGCTCGCCGGAAAGCTCCAGCACCTGACCGGAGAGGTTGGTCTGCAGCCCTCCGAGCGTCTTGCGCGTGAGGATATGCAGGCGCACCGCGATCAGCGGGCCGGCCTTCGGATCGAGCAGCCGGTGCGGTTTCGCCGTCCTCAGCAGCCGGTCGCCGCGATAGGCACGTGCGCCGCGAATGGCGGCGACCTGCGCATCCTTGGAGAAGGGATTAGTGATCTCGCGGTCACGCGCCTCGATCTGCTCCCTGAGGTGCTCAGCCGAAAGCCGGTTCTCGCCGGTCAGCCTGTTCATCCCTTCGACCAGGTCTTCCAACCGGTCTCGGACGACGAAATCCTCGCCCTTGTCGATGAAAGCCTGGACCGGACCCGGTGGATTTCTGCCGAGCCGTTTCAGGAGAAGCGCGATGCTCTTGCCGGTCAGATCCGGGTTCTGTTCCGACCCCGAAAGCGCGAACTCCTTCTTGATGATCGCCTGCGTCAGGATGAACCAGCTATAGTCGTGGCCGCTGCGGCGAATCGCCTCCAGGGTCGCGAGCGTATCGAAGCCGGGCATGGCCGGGGCGGGAAAACGATTGCCGTCGGCATCGCACCAGAAGGACGAGGGCCCCGGCAGGATGCGAATGCCGTGGTCCGGCCAGATCGGAGCGAAATTCTTCAAGCCCTCGGTGTAGTGCCACATGCGGTCGGCGTTGATGACGGAACCGCGGGCTTGGGCGGCGATCTCCAGCATGCGCCCGTCGACATGATAGGGCACGCCGCTGACCATCGAGGCCGGCGGCTGGCCGAGGCGCTTGCGCGGCCAATTGCGGCGCACAAGCTCGTGATTGCCGCCGATCCCGCCCGAACTCACGATCACGGCACCGGCAGAAACCTCGAAATCGCCTACGATGTCGCGCGAACTGCGCTGGCCGCGGGCAACCGGATCGGTCTTGAGGATTGCGCCGCGTGCGCCCGTCACCATGCCGTCGGTCGTCACGAGCTCATCGACCCGATGGCGAAACCGGAAACGGACAAGACCGCGGCTTTCGGCCTGCCGAGCAAGCCGGATGAAGGGCTCGAGCACGGCCGGCCCAGTGCCCCAGGTAACATGGAAGCGGGGAACGGAATTGCCGTGACCATGGGCGAGCCCGCCGCCGCGCTCCGCCCAGCCGACGACCGGAAACCAGCGTAAGCCCAGCGAATGAAGCCAGCGCCGCTTTTCGCCCGCGGCGAAGTCGAGATAAGCCTCGGCCCAAAGCCGCGGCCAATGGTCCTCCGGTCGGTCGAACTGCGACGTCCCCATCCAGTCCTGGCGCGCCAGCGCATGGCTGTCGCGAATGCCCATGCGCCGCTGCTCGGGACTGTCTACGAAGAAGAGACCGCCGAGCGACCAGAAGGCTTGGCCGCCGAGATTCTGCTCCCCCTCCTGATCGAGAATGACCACCTTGCGGCCACGCACCGCCGCCTCGGACGCCGCCACTAGCCCGGTAAGGCCCGCGCCGATGACCAGCACATCGCAATCCATGAAAGCCGCCCTCCCCTTGCGTCCTTCGACCTGGGTGCAACTCTTACGACACGTCAAGGTCAATTCAAGGGGCGCCCGGCTGGGCTATTTCTCCGTGAGCTTGAGCTCGATGCGACGGTTCTGCGCGCGTGCCTCCGGGCTGTCTCCCGCAGCGATCGGCTGATATTCGCCGAAGCCGGCAGCGACCAGCCGATCGGCCGGAACGCCCTTCGATATCAGGAATTTGACGACCGATGTGGCGCGTGCCGACGACAGCTCCCAGTTGTCGGCAAAGCGTCCGGAACGCGAGAACTGCACATTGTCCGTGTGGCCGTCTACGCGCAGGACCCAGTTGATCTCCGCCGGGATTTCCCTGGCGAGGTCGAGAAGGGCTGTCGCGAGCTTCGTCATCTCCGCCTGCCCCTCCGGGTTCAAGTCGCTGCTGCCCGAGGGGAAGAGGACTTCCGACTGGAAGACGAAGCGGTCGCCGACGATGCGGATGTTTTCCCGGTCCGAGAGGATCTCCCTCAAGCGGCCGAAAAAGTCCGAACGGTAGCGGTTGAGCTCCTGCACGCGCTGCGCCAGCGCGACGTTAAGCCTGCGGCCGAGATCGGCGATCTTGGCCTGGGACGCCTGGTCCTTCGCCTCCGACGCCTGCAGCGCGCCTTCGATGGCGGCGATCTGGCTGCGCAGCGCCGCAATCTGCTGGTTCAAGAGCTCGATCTGGCTCATGGCACGCGCGCTGACTTGCCGTTCGTTCTCCAGTTCCGAGCCGAGCCGGCCGATCTTCTCATTGGCCACCTCCGCGCTGCCGGCCCCCCTGTCGAGCAGCGCCTGCAGGCGCGACCGCTCTCCCTCCGACTGAGCGAGCGAGGCCTGCAGGTTGGCGAGCGAATCCTCGAGGTCCTGCTTGCCGCTCTTTTCGAGCGCCAGGAGTTGGGTGAGTTCGTTGATCTGGCTGTTCAGGCGGTTCAAGACCTCGTCCTTGCCGCTGATCTCCCTTCCCAGCAGAAACTGCGCGGTGACGAAGACGCTGAGCAGGAACATGATCGCCATGAGCAGGGTCGAAAGCGCATCGACGAAGCCCGGCCAGTAATTGATCGTCCGCGGTTCGCGGCCTCTTCGGGCGAGCGCCATGGATCAGTCACCCCCACTCTCTTCAACGCGGCTGAGCTTCGCCTGCGTGATGGCCTTGTCCGGCTGGACGGTGATCCGCTCGGCCTGACCGATGCGCGCCGTCAGCCGGTCGAGGGTCTTGCGCATCGATTTCGCCTCCTCCTGCTGCGCTTCGATCCAGTCCCGCAGCATCTGCTGCTCGCCGCGCATGTTCTTGACGAGGCCCTGGATGCCTTCGGCAAGGCTCGCCATCGCCGCCGTCGTGCGCTGGTTCGCCCCGCCGTCATGAGCAAGCCGGGTGAGTTGGTCGGTGAGCCGCCGCAGCTCTTCTGCCGGCGCACCGTCGATTGAATCGATCGACGGTGAAAGGCCGGAGCCAACGTCGGTCACGGACGAAAGCCAGTTCTCGAGCTCGGTGTAGAAGCGGTTCTGGGCACGACCGGCCTGGAGGTCGAGAAAGCCGAGGATCAGAGAACCAGAAAGGCCGAACAGCGACGCGGAGAAGGCCGTTCCCATGCCGGTGAGCGGTGCAGAGAGACCGCCCTTCAACGAACTCAGGAGATCCTCCGTGCTGCCGGACCCCGCATCCAGCGACTGGATGACGGTATTGATCGAGCCGATTGTGCCGAGTAGGCCCCAGAAGGTGCCAAGCAGACCAAGAAAGACGAGCAGGCCGGCGAGATAGCGGGTGATGTCGCGCGATTCATCGAGCCGGGTGGCGATGGAGTCGAGGATCGAACGTAGCGCGATGGTCGAGATCGCGGTCGTCTGGCGACCGCCGATGAGAGCCCGCATGGGCGCGAGCAGCACGGGATCGCGCCCGACCTTGTCCGCGCTTCCGGCGGCGCGGAACGAGTTGAACCATCGAACCTCCGGCCGCAAGCTGAGGACGTGGTTGAAGGCCAGCAGGATGCCGATCAGAAGCACGCCCAGGATCAGCCCGTTGAGACCGGGATTGCCGACAAAGGCCTCGCGGGCCTGGCGGAAAAGGATCGCGGCGACGAACCCGACGATGATCAGGAAGAGGACCATCGTCCAGAAATAGGGCATGGGGCTCGAAAGCTTGTGCGGGTTGTAGTTTTCCTCCGCGCCTTCCTGGTCGCGCCACCCGGACAGATTCAATTTCGCCATAAGTTTGCCAATCTCCCGGTTTTGCGGCAATTCCGCGCGCCTGCCGGGGCAGGCAATGAGCGGCCGCAACACTTTGAATTGCCGCACCATTCTTGAATCGATGGCGATTTGAAGAGCGATGCTGCCGATGGCCCGGAGACTAGTGGAACTTTGCGCCAAATTGAAGGGAAAACAAAAGCCTCCGGCACAGAAGCCGACGGAGGCGACAGGAGGTCGCAGATCGCCCGCGATCCTGCGTAATCGCGGGCATCAAAGGCACGAGGCAATGGCACACGCGCCTGCTCACCCGCATCATGCTGTGCGCGATTTACTTCGCCGGCACCGGGCGCTGGATGACTTCGCGTAGCGCCTTGGCGATATATTCGTTCCCGCAGACGATCGAACCGGCCTCCAGCGGCCTGTTGCCGCCATCGGCGTCGGTCGTCCAGCCGCCGGCTTCACGGATAAGGAGGACCCCGGCGGCCATGTCCCAGGCGGCAAGGTCCCGCTCCCAGAAGCCGTCGAAACGGCCGGCGGCGACATAGGCAAGGTCGAGTGAGGCGGAGCCGAAGCGGCGGATGCCGGCAACCTCGCCCATGATGTGGCGGAGTTCGATCAGATACTTGCCGTGATTGCCGCGGCCAAGATGCGGCGTGCCGGTGCCGATGACCGCATCGGAAAGGGCCTTGCGCGCACCGACGCGCAGGCGCCGGTCGTTCAGGAAGGCGCCGCCGCCACGCTCGGCGGTGTAGAGCTCGTCCGTCGCCGGGTTGAAGACGACCGCGCCGACGATTTCACCCTGGCGCTCCAGCGCGATCGAGATGGCGAAATGCGGGATGCCGTGCAGGAAATTGGTGGTGCCGTCGAGCGGATCGACGATCCAGCGGTGGGCGCCGTCGGTTCCCTTGATCTCCTCGCCCTCTTCACCGAGGAAGCCGTAGGTCGGGCGCGCCTTCATGAGCTCGTCGCGGATGAGACGCTCTGCCTTGCGGTCCGCCTGCGAAACATAGTCGCCTGGGCCCTTCAGAGAAACCTGCAGGTTCTGCACTTCGCCGAAATCGCGCGCCAGCGACTTGCCGGCCTTGAAGGCGGCCTGGACCATGACATTGAGAAGGGCAGAACGAGCCATGTGGCAATCCTCTAGCGAAAGCCGGCCGAGTGTTCCCGACCGAGCATTGAACCTGTCTGACAATTCGCAAGCGGCCGCCGCTTTGGAAGCGCGGCCGCGTTTCACGAATCCGTCGTCAAAAAACCGAGTGAGACGTCACTCCGTCCGCGGGCAAGTGGTGCATGAGGGGCCGCGGAGAAAATCGGGGCTTCATGACCACAAAAACCCCGGAAGTTCAAGCGAAATAGATGACGCCGACCCACAGGAGGCAGAAGCTCACGACGAGCGGAACTTGTTTGCGGCCGCGAGCGCGGATTTTTGCTGCGTCTCGTTGAGGCCGAGATAGAAGTCCTCGAGCGCATCGTCCTTCAGCCCCGCACGGCGCGAGAGCACGTACCATTTCGCCGCCTCTACCGGATCCGGGCGTGTTCCGATCGCGTTGATGTAGAGGTGCGAGAGCCGGTTCTGAGCGACGACATTGCCGCCGTCGGCGGCGCGCTTCATCCAGGCGAACCCCTCCTCCAAATTGCGGTCGCCGGCAATGCCTTCGATCAGCCAGATCGCCATGTCGAGCTGCGCCGTATCGTAGCCGGCCCGCGCGGCTCTCAGCAGCCACTCGCGCGCCCGGGCGCGTTTGCTTTCCTCGATGCCGCTGACATTGAGATAGATCTGCGAGAGGGCATATTGCGCGTCGGCGATGCCCTGTTCGGCGGATTTCTCGTAATAGGGCATAGCCGCCTTCAGGCCCTTTTCGCCTGGCATGTCGGCGACAAGCGTCTGTCCGTAGTTGAACTGGGCCGAAGCATTGCCCAGATCGGCGGCCTTCTTCATCAGCTCTTCGGATTTCTTCCGGTCGCGCTTGACGTAGCGCCCTTCCATCAACATCAGGGCATATTTGAACATGGCTGCAGGATCGCCATTCTCCGCAGCCTGGCCATACCAGAAGGCCGCCGCTTTGGCGTTGCGCGCCACGCCGAGCCCCTGCTCGAGGATCGAGGCGACGAGCGTCTGGGCCGCCGGGTCGCCGAGCTGGGCGCGCGGCACGGCAAGGTCCATGGCCGTCAGATAGTAGCCGCGCTGGAAGGCGCCATAAGCTTCATCGATCTTGCCGTTGAACGGCTTCTCGGGAGGAAGGGCGGGCAAGTCGGCACCCATCCGCTCGATCACGTTGACGCCCTTCGACGGCGTGTTGCCGTCGCCGACCTTCGGCTTCGCTGGCGCTGTCGTCCCCGCGGGTTTCTCCTGTGCGCCTTCCGGTAGCGCCGCGCCGTTATGCGGCGTGATCCGCCCGCGTTTCGGAACGCTTCCCTCGTCGGTTGGGAGAGTGGCCGCCGGCTCGACGGCCCGAGCCGGCACCGCGGCAAGAATGATTGCCACGGCAAAGGCTGTGACCCGGCTGAGTTTCAGGAAAAAGCGGCTCATCGGCACGTCTTAATCTTCAAACCGTGGCGCTTTTTCGTCAAGCAATGCATTGACGGCCGCGACCACGGAGGGCGCCTGCCCCGACTCGCCGAAGACGGCAAGGCGGAGCGCCACGAACTCCGCTCCCGTCCCCGCTACCGCAAGTGCCGATTGCGGATCGGTGCCGCCCATGACGACGCAGGGAATTTCGATCATCGAGGCCCACCATTCGGCAAGCGCAAGATTCTTTGGATGCGCTTCCGGCTTTATGTCGCCGTCGGTGCGGCCGAAGAACACGTAATCCGGCCGAAGCTCTCCGATTTCGAGCGCATGATGGCGATCCGTAGCATTGCCGCCGCCGACGATCAGCTTCGGCGCGTGCCTTTCAATCGCTTCGGCAAGCGCATCCACGCCGCCCGCGATGTGCAATCCGTCCGCCTTGGCGCGGCCGGCAACACGCGTGTCGCCCTCGATCAAGGCTGCCGCGCCCGCCTGCTGGATCACCGCCACGAGCGCCTCGGCGTGCTTCTGGAAATCCTGATCGCTGAGACCGTATTGCGGCACGATGACGGAGGCCACATCGCCACCCTTCAATGCCTCGCCGACGAGCTTGGAACGCTCCGCGGCATCCGCCAGATCGGGTGCGACCAGCACGAGGCGGCAGCGGTTTTCTGTGTTGCTCATGTGGTCATCCTGGCGACGCATCTGCCCCGAGGGCCGGCACTCGATTTCGTTCGGGAAAACCGATAGACGGAGATGACAGAAGGATCAACCGCCCGCAATGTTTCCCGACTACGACTTCTATCTCATCGCCGTTCCGGCCGTCCTGCTCGTTGGCCTCAGCAAGGGGGGCATGGGCGAGGCGCTCTCGCTGATGGGCGTCCCGATCCTGTCCATGGCCGTCTCGCCGGTTCAGGCGGCCGCGCTGCTTCTGCCCATCCTCATTGCCATGGACATGGTGTCCCTATGGATCTGGCGCAAACATGGCGACCGGCGGACCCTTTTCATGCTGCTGCCCAGTGCCATCGCCGGCATCGCCGTCGGTTGGGCGACCTCGGCTTACGTGCCGCGAGACGCTTTGAGGCTGATCATCGGTCTCATCACGGTCACCTTCGTGCTGCGCTATGTCTATACCGTTTGGCTGAGCCGCAATGGCGCCCCCATTCGGCCAAAGCCGCAGCGCGCCGGCCCGGCCGCGCTCTGGGGCTCGCTTGCCGGCTATGGCAGCTTCGTCGCCCATGCCGGCGGTCCGCCGTTTCAGATCTATGCCCTGCCCCTGAAGCTCGAGCCGCGCGAATATACCGGCACCATCGTCCGCTTCTTCGCGATCCTCAATGCGGTGAAGCTCGTACCCTATTTCGCCCTCGGCCAGCTCGACCTCAGCAATGTCACGATATCGGCAACGCTCTTCCCGCTCGCGATGGTGGCGACCGCATGCGGCGCATGGATCGTCCGACGGATGAAGCCGCAGGTCTTTTACCCGTTCATGTATACGATGGCCCTCATCGCTGGCTCGAAGCTCGTCTGGGACGGTCTTGCGAACCTGCTGTCCGGAAGTTGAGCAGCTCTGAGCGGCCGCTTTTGCTGCAAAGCAAAGCGGCATGCCGCAACGCACAATTTTCTTGCCGCTCATCGGGAATTCGCTTAACCTCCGGCCATGACGATCGCGGACCCATTCGATGCCATTGCGGATCCGAACCGGCGCTATCTGCTGGAGGAATTGCGGCGCGCGCCGCGGACCGTGAACGAACTCGCCGAGGGCCTGCCGATCAGCCGCCCGGCCGTATCGCAGCATCTGAAGGCGCTGCTCGACTGCAATCTCGTGTCGGTCTCGACGAGCGGAACGCGGCGTATCTACGCGATCCACAAGCCCGGCTTCGACCGGCTCAATCTCTGGCTCGACCAGTTCTGGTCATAGTCTTGACGCCTCCGACGCGGAAATCCGCAACGGAAGCGAACCGGGCAAAGAGCCCGGTCCAGCGATCCGTAAGTTGGATTTTGGGGATTGTTGTTGACCTTATCGCCGCGTCGTCTCACGCAGAGATGACGCTTTCCCGATGATCTCGGGAACGACCGTTCAGTGCGTGGTCGTCGAAGAACGAAGTCGTTCGATTTCGTCTTTGATGCGCAGCTTCCTCCGCTTGAGTTCGCTGATCAACTCGTCCTCGCAGGACGGAGAGTTGAGAGCTTCGTGGAGCTCCTCTTCAAGGGCGCCATGTTTTTTCTCAAGCGTTGCAAGATGAGCCTCAATGGTCATTGGCAGTCCCTTCCTTTTGCTTGCATCCGGCACGCAAATGCCGGATGTTCCATGGTTGAAACCTTTCTACTGTGCCATGCCATTTTTCATTTGTCGAAGGCGAAATGATGACGTCGGATAACTTCCCGTTACCGCCCAAGATGTGGTAGAGCGACGCAGGAAATTCCGGTTCGCGGCTCGACGCGACCGGCTTATGGGGATCGCTTTGCATGCCGGACCAGGACCAGGCCGAACTCAGACTGACTATCGCGCGCCTGAGGCAGGAACATGAAGATTACGATGCGGCGATCAACGCCATGATCCAGACCGGCTGCGACGCCCTGCGCATCCAGCGCATGAAGAAAAAGAAGCTGGCGATCAAGGACAAGATCACCAAGATCGAAGACCAGATCATCCCCGATATCATAGCCTGAAGCGGATCCAGACAGACGTGACCGACACTACGCCCCCGCCCGTCGCCATCATCATGGGAAGCCAGTCGGACTGGGAGACGATGAAGAATGCGGCCGACACGCTCGAGGCGCTTGACATCGCCTATGAAGCCCGGATCGTTTCCGCGCATCGCACGCCCGACCGCCTGGTGCGCTTCGCCAAGGGCGCGCGCGACGAAGGCTTCAAGGTGATCATCGCCGGCGCCGGGGGTGCCGCGCATCTTCCGGGAATGTGCGCCTCGATGACGCCGCTGCCGGTCTTCGGCGTTCCGGTTCAATCGAAGGCGCTGTCCGGTCAGGACAGCCTGCTCTCGATCGTCCAGATGCCGGCCGGCATTCCCGTCGGCACGCTGGCGATCGGCAAGGCGGGCGCCGTCAACGCGGCGCTTCTGGCCGCAGCCGTGCTCGCGCTCAGCGATGAGGACCTTGCCGACCGTCTCGACGACTGGCGCGAACAGCAGACCGTATCGGTCGCGGAATATCCGGTAGACCAGGCATGAAGACGATCGGCATCATCGGCGGCGGCCAGCTCGGCCGCATGCTGGCCATGGCGGCTGCGCGCCTGAACTTCCGCACCGTCATCCTCGAACCGCAGCCTGACTGTCCCGCCGCACAGGTCGCGAACTCCCAGATCGTCGCGGCCTATGACGACCCGCGTGCGCTGGACGAGCTTGCGCAGGCATCGGACCTCATCACCTACGAGTTCGAGAACGTCCCCGTGGCGGCCGCTGAGAAGCTCGGCGCATCGCGGCCGGTCTTTCCGCCGCCGAAGGCGCTCGAAGTCGCGCAGGACCGGCTCGTCGAAAAACGCTTCATCAACGATTGCGGCATCGCGACGGCCCGCTTCCACGCCGTAGACAGCCAGGCCGATCTCGACCGGGCGCTTGCCGATTTCGATGGCGTCGGCGTGCTCAAGACCCGACGCCTCGGCTACGACGGCAAGGGCCAGCGCGTCTTCCGCTCCGCCGATGACGATCCCGCCGGGGCGTTCGCCGCGCTGGGGCAGGTCCCGCTGATCCTCGAAAGCTTCGTGCCGTTCGACCGGGAAATCTCTGTCATCGGCGCCCGCGCGACAGATGGCAGCACCGCCTGTTTCGATCCGGCGGAAAACGAACACCGCAATGGCATTCTCCACATGTCGACCGTGCCGGCTTCCGTCAGTGCGTCGACCGCGGAGGCCGCCCGCAAAGCGGCGACCGCCATACTCGAGGCGCTTGGCTATGTGGGCGTGATCGGAGTGGAATTCTTCGTTCTCGCCGATGGCAGCGTCGTCGCAAATGAGATCGCCCCGCGCGTTCACAATTCCGGCCACTGGACAGAGGCGGCCTGCGTGGTTTCGCAATTCGAGCAGCACATCCGCGCGATCACCGGACTGCCGCTCGGCGATCCGGCGCGCCATTCGGATTGCGTGATGCGGAACCTGATCGGTAACGACATTGCCGACGTTTCGAGCCTGCTTGCCGAGCGCAACGTGCTGGTGCACCTCTACGGCAAGGGCGAGGCGCGCCCCGGCCGCAAGATGGGTCATTTCACCCGCCTCGTCTGAACCGGATGGTCACGGAATCACGGGACCGCGCGCCAAAATCCCCTGTCTTGCGGTTGACACAATAGGGCCGACAGGCTATGTGCCTGCCTACTTGAAGAGCGCGCTGAATGGCGCGCTTTTGATTGTTGGAATTTACCGGGCGAATTTTCGTTCCCCGAAACCTGCGGATCAGGAAAAATGAAGATCAAGAATTCGCTCAAGTCGCTGAAGACCCGCCATCGCGAAAACCGTCTGGTTCGCCGCAAGGGCCGCGTCTACATCATCAACAAGCTGAACCCGCGCTTCAAGGCACGCCAGGGCTGAGCCCGTGGGCGGCTTTTGCCGCCACGCCTGATCGGCCGGTCGCTTCGGTGATCCCCCAAAATTGATTTGATCTTGTTCCATGGCGGGCTACGATGCCCGCCATGCGATTTTCTATACCCTTGATTCTGGCGTGTTTCGCCTTGTCCGCCCCGCTGTCCGGCACGCCGCTGCTTGCGGCAGAGCCTTCGGCACAGGCGGAAGTCGCCAGCCTCGCCACACCCAAAGAACGCCTGGACGCCCTGTTCGCCGAGCTCAAGAAGGAAGGCGACGAGGAAAAGGCGCGGCAGGTAGCCGACCGCATTCGCCTCGAATGGCAGGATTCCGGCAGTGCGACCGTGAACCTCTTGATGCAATGGGCGAACACGGCCATCACCGACGACAAGCATGCGGTCGCCCTCGACATACTCGATCAGGTGATCGTTCTTGCGCCGAACTATGTCGAAGGCTGGAATCGCCGCGCCACCCTGCATTACCAGATGGGCAATTACCGCAAGTCGATGTCCGACATATATCGTGTGCTGGCGATCGAGCCCCGGCATTTCGGCGCATTGGCCGGCATGGCGACCATGCTGGAGACCAGCGGCAAGAACGAGCTCGCGATGCGGGCCTGGCAACAGTTTCTCGACATCTACCCCTCGGACCGGAAGGCGCAGGAGCAGCTTGGTGAACTGGCGGAAAAGCTTGCCGGCAGTCGAACCTGACAGCCCGGAGTCTCTGCCGACCTCCCGCTCTTCCCGATCCCTTCAGACCGACGCTTGATGTTTCCGGCACTTTTGATCCTCGCCGCCCTCGCCTTGACGATCGCCTACAGCCTCTACCAGGCACGCCGGATCACGGCGCGATTTCCGAATGGCGGCGAACTGGTCGACATCGGCGGCTTTCATATGAATTGCGTCCACATTCGACCGAGTGCGGCAGCAGATCTTCCCCCCATCGTCTTCATACATGGAGCGAGCGGCAACCTCCTCGACCAATTGCATGCCTTCCGCCCGGCACTGGAGGGCCGTGCCGAAATGCTCTTCGTCGATCGACCGGGTCACGGCTATTCCGAGCGGGGCGGGCCGTCCAACGCGCGTCCGGACGGCCAGGCCGATGCCATCGTGCGACTGATGGAAAAGCGAGGCATTTCACAGGCGATCATCGTCGGCCACTCCTTCGGCGCCGCGATCGCTGCGAGCCTCGCGCTTCATCACCCCGACAGAACCTTGGGCGTCGTGCTGCTCGCACCGGCGACGCATCCCTGGCCCGGCGGCGTGGATTGGCACGTCAAGTTGGCGACGCTGCCGCTTCTCGGCTGGCTTTTCGCCCACACGATCGTGATCCCGCTCGGCCTGAGGCGCATCGATAGCGTGACGCAGTTGATATTCCGGCCCAACCCGCGTCCTGCCGATTACATCGCCAACACCGCGCCGCATCTCGTGCTGAGGCCCTCCACCTTTCAACACAACGCCGTCGACATCGCCAACCTTCACGCTTACGTGACGCGGATGTCGCCGCGCTACGCGGAGATCTCCGCCCCGACGGTCGTGATCACCGGAGATAAGGACGCCATCGTTCTGGCCGAGATCCATTCGCGTGGGCTTGCGAGCGCCATCAGCGGGTCGGAGCTGCTCTGGATCGCCAATCTCGGACACAAGCCCGACTATGTGGTGACCGACCTGGTCGTCGCCGCGATCGAGAAGGTCTCAGGTATGACGCGCGATCTTCAAGAAATCGCAAGGCGGGCCGAAGCCCGCCTGGTGGGTGGCGCTCCGAAGGAACACGCTCCTTATACGCCCGTCATTCCGTCGGAGCCGATATAGGCGATGCGCAGCATGTTGGTGGCGCCGGGGGTTCCGAGCGGCACGCCGGCGGTGATGATGATGCGGTCGCCGGGTTTACCGAAGCCCTCGCTCGCGACGATGCGGCAGGCACGGTTGACCATGTCGTCGAGATCGGTCGCGTCTTCGGTGACGACGCAGTGCAGTCCCCAGACGACCGAGAGACGGCGCGCCGTTTGAACGATCGGCGAAAGCGCGATGACCGGCACCTGCGGCCTTTCGCGTGCCGCGCGCAGGCCGGTGGTCCCCGAGGAAGTATAGGTGACGATCGCAGAGAGTTTCAGCGTCTCGGCGATCTGATGGGCGGCAAGCGAGATGGCGTCGGCACCGGTTGCCTCCGGCGGCGTCCGCTGGGCATAGATGATGCCGGGATAGTGCGGGTCACGCTCGACGCTGCTCGCGATCGAGGCCATGGTCGAAACTGCTTCGATCGGATATTCGCCGGAAGCGGATTCAGCCGAAAGCATCACCGCGTCGGCGCCCTCAAAGACGGCCGTCGCTACGTCCGAGACCTCGGCGCGCGTGGGAACCGGCGAGGAGATCATCGACTCGAGCATCTGGGTCGCGACCACGACCGGCTTGCCGGCGCGCCGACAGGCGCGCGTGAGCTGCTTCTGGAGGCCTGGTACAGACTCGAGCGGCATCTCGACACCGAGGTCGCCGCGCGCCACCATCAGCGCGTCCGAAAGCTCGATGATCTCGTCGATGCGCTCGATCGCCTGCGGCTTTTCGATCTTCGACATGATACCGACGCGGCCACGGGCGATCTTGCGGACCTCGGCGAGATCCTCCGGACGCTGGATGAAGGAAAGCGCCACCCAGTCGACCTCTCCCGTCGCCAGCACGGCGTCGAGGTCGACGCGGTCCTTCTCGGTCAGCGCGCCGACGCCGAGCAATGTGTCGGGCAGGCTGACACCCTTGCGGTCCGAGATCTTGGTGCCGGAAACGACGGTGGTGACGATGCTCTTGCCGTCCGTCTTTTCAGCGTGCAGATGCAGTTTTCCGTCGTCGATCAGCAGCCGGTCGCCGGGCTTCACCGCTTCGAGAATCTCCGGATGCGGAAGGTAGACGCGCGTCGCGTCGCCGGGAACGTCCCTGTTGTCGAGCGTGAAGGTCTGGCCGATCTTCAGCTCGACCTTGCCTTCGGTGAACTTGCCAACGCGCAGCTTCGGGCCCTGCAGGTCGGCAAGGATGCCGATCGGCCGTCCGCAGCGTGCCTCGACCGCGCGGATCCGCTCGATCAGTGTGCGCATGAGCTCATGGCTGGCATGGCTCATGTTGATACGGAACAGGTCAGCCCCCGCCTCATGCAGCTTCTGGATCATCTGCTCGTCGGCCGATGCCGGCCCGAGTGTGACGAGGATTTTGACTTTCCGGTTCCGTCTCATCAATTCTGGCTTTCCTGCGTGCCGGGCGTGTCGGAAAGCTGAACCATCCAGCTCCCCTGCCGCCCCGTGTCATATTCCTTGAATCCCATGCGCTGGAACCCGCGGGCGAAGCAGTCCTGCACGCCGACGATCTTGAACTCGTTTTCGGCGACGCACATGTTGATGTCGCCCGTCCAGCGGCCGCCGCGGGCCGCATCTTCCGCATAGAGATAGTAGTAGCGGGACTGGAGCTCGCCCTCGATCAGCGTGGCGCAGGTCGTTGCCGGCACCTGCCACCAGCCTTCGGTGACCCAGCCCTCCTTGGCCCGGTAGCCGATCGCCACGCCAACCAGATTTTGCGTCCCATTGCAGACGCGAAAGTCGGCGCGGGCCTCGTCGGCAAATAGAACTGAGGCGGACATTGCCAAGGAAAACAGGAGGATAGCCTCCAACGTCGTCGAACCCGGCTTCGCTCTGGAAAAAGGATATCTAGACACGGCTTCCTGCGGAACTCCGTTTTGATTTGCGTGGCACTTTCTTGCGACGGCCAGCCCCGAAAGTCAACGCAACTCTAATCGATTATATTGCCCATTCCTGTGACAGAAATCGCAAGACTTTCGCCTTTTTCTTGCGAACGGCGATGTTGCATGCAATCAGGTCAAGGACGTTCGACAAGCAAAGCAGGAGCGGAATGCGGCATTACACTCCTTACGAGATCATCGAGGGCAACGCTCGGAACGGCCTTGTGCTCCTCGCCGATCACGCCATGAACCGCTTGCCGCTGGAATACGGCCGGCTCGGCCTCCCCGAAAGCACATTTGAACGTCACATCGCCTACGACATCGGCATCGAACCGCTGACGCGGCAATTATCGGCCGCGCTCGATGCCCCGGCCGTGCTCGGCTGCTTCTCGCGCCTCCTCATCGATCCGAACCGCGGCGAGGACGACCCGACTCTGATCATGAAGATCTCGGACGGCGCCATCATTCCCGGCAATTATCCGATAACCGCCGAGGAATGGCAGAACCGGCTGAACCGCTTCCACCGCCCCTATCACCAAGCCGTGTCGCAGACCATTGCCGAGGCCGCCGCGAAGGGTGGGAGAGCGCCGCTGGTGATCTCGCTGCATTCCTTCACCCCCGCCTGGAAGGGGGTCGCGCGCCCTTGGCACGCCGCCGTGCTCTGGGACAACGATCCGCGCGCCGTCTTCCCGCTGATCGAACGGCTCGAGGCGGCCGGCGATATCATCGTCGGCAACAATGAGCCCTATGACGGTGCGCTGAGGGGCGATACCATGTACCGGCACTGCATGACGCCGGGCATTGCCCACGCGCTGATCGAGGTGCGCCAGGACCTGATCGCCGACGAAGCCGGCGTTGCCGCCTGGACGACGCGCCTTGCGCCCATCCTCGCGGAGTTGAATGCCCTGCCGGAGCTTCATGCCTATCGGCGCCATCCGTCGCGCACGGGCGCCTATGAAGGCTGACGAAAGAGGAGACCACCCGATGAACGAACTCAGCCAGGAACAGCGAACCGCCTTCGAAGCTGCGGCGTTCCGCCGGCTGGTTACGCATCTGCGCGAACGCAGCGACGTGCAGAACATCGACCTGATGAACCTTGCCGGCTTCTGCCGCAATTGCCTGTCGAACTGGTATCGCGAGGCGGCGGAAGCCTCAGGCGTCGCGATGAGCAAGGAAGAATCCCGCGAGATCGTCTACGGCATGCCCTACGACGAATGGCGCGAACGATATCAGAAGGATGCATCCGTCGAGCAGAAGGCGGCATTCGAGCGCAATCGGCCGAAGGCGTAGGTGAAAGGCGGGAAATGCGCCATTGTTGCGCAAATCGCCCTTGACCTCGGCCGCGGTTCGCGGCAGGTCACAGCACCCGGAAATTCATTCCCCAATTCATTCCCCATAAAGGAGAAGACCATGTCGGATGCTCACGGCATTGCCCGCGACCAACTTCGCGCTTTCATCGAACGGATCGAACGTCTGGAAGAGGAAAAGAAGACCATCGCGGACGATATCAAGGACGTCTACGGCGAGGCGAAGTCGATGGGCTTCGACACGAAGATCCTGCGCAAGGTCATTTCCATTCGCAAGCAGGATCAGGACGAGCGCATGGAGCAGGAAGCGATCCTCGACACCTATCTGCAGGCACTCGGCATGGTCCCCGCCGCCGAGGATGCGGCCTGATCCGGCCCGATCCATATTAACGAAAAGCCCGCCTGACCGGCGGGCTTTTCTTTGCGCGGAGCGGAAGATTGGAGGCGAAACTCAGTTGGTGCTGAACTTCTTCACTTCCATGAAGTTGACCGCGTTGCCACTGAAGCGTGCCGTGTCCATCGCGCCGGTGTTGCTGGTGAAGCCCGCCGCATAGACGGTGGTCGGTGCTGCCCGGAGCGATTTGCTGACGAAGCGCGGCGCCTTGACCGGTTTCGACAGGGTAGCGACTCGGCCCGTCGTCAGCGCCCACTCGGAGATGATCTTCTGCGTGAGCTTCGGCTCGGTGCGAAGGGAAGACCGGCTTGCCGCCTCGGCGTCCTGCTTTTTGGGGCGGGCGCCTTTCGAGGGCGCGTCGGCGCGCGTGTCGAAGGCGCTGTCGAAGATCGCCTCACGCGAGGTCGCGCTCGGCTGCGGCGCATAAGCGGCCACCTGGACCGTCGGGGGTGCAGCGGGCGTCTCATCCTCGACGGTCGGCGCCGCAAGGGCGACGCGGGTCTTGGCTTCGGCAGCGCCACGCGGTTCGGCGGCGGATGCGAGGACCGGACGCTCCGCAAAGGCAGGAGCCACGACATTGGCGTCGGCGACGGCGGCGAGCGCCTCTTCGCCGGCCGGGCGCATGCCCGGCACCGGCACGAAGCCGAGTTCCGGAGCTTGGCCCTCCACGGACGCGACGAGCGTCTCGTTGGCGACGATGGCATTCATGTCACGCCGGTCGAGCATCTGCGGAACCGGCACCTTTAGCGCGTCGAGGTCGGCATATTCCGGGGACGTTTCCGGCGTTTGCGGCATGGCGGCTGCAAGCGCTTGCTGGGCGCTGTTCTTTTCCGGCGCGACGAGCGCGACCGCTACGCCGCCATCAGCCGGAGCGTCCTTGAAGGCGGGACGCACCGCCGGTACCGGCGCGTTGATGTCCTGCTGTTCTTGCTGAGGTGCGGCGGTGGAACCGGCGACGCCCGGAAGCGCTTCCTGGTTTGCCGGTGCCGACGCGGTCTGGACCTTGCCCGGGGCTTCCTCGTCGCCGCCTTCGCCCGGGCCGGCGGCGATTGCCGTCGGTTCTTCGTCCTCGTCGCCGCCCCCGAAGAGCATCGCAAAGAGATTGCGGCGCTTGCCATCTACGTCGCCCGGGCCCTTTGCGCCGCCGCCGGCGACCTGGATCGCCGACGCGCCGACGCGGCGCTTGTAGTCGGCGACTGCCTGCTCGTAGCCGGGCAGCGGCCTGCCGTCTGACGGGATATGCATGGTCTTGCCGTCGGGGAAGAGCCGTGCAAGTTCGTTACGCGTCATGCGCGGCCAGGCACGCACCCCGCCGACATCCATGTGCACGAAGGGGGAACCCGAAGTCGGATAATAGCCGACGCCGCCGACCTGGAATTTCATGCCGATCTCGCGCAGCGTCTTGAGCCTTACGTCCGGTATGTAGAAGTCCATCGCCTTGCCTAGCATATGCTGGCTCTTCTTCGCGACGCCCTTCGAGCGCGACCTCAGCATGCCGTTCGTGGCGGGCGAGCGATAGGCCGAAACGACGTGGATATAGTCGCGCGAACCGCTCTTCTGATAGACCTCCCAGACGAGATCGAGCAGGCGCGGGTCCATCTTGGTCGGCTCGTTTCGCCGCCAATCACGCAGGAAACGGTTGATCTGCTGCAGCCCCTTAGAATCGTAGCGGCCGTTGCGCTTGAAAGTGATCTGCGCCTTTTCCTTGGTATGAATGAAATAGAGCTTCAGCGTACGGGTCTGGCCCGCGGCCTCTACCGGAGGAGCCATGCCAGGTGTGACGAGGGAGCAAGCCAGGGCGATGGAGGCAAGAACCTGCGGCGCCTTGCGGGCGACCGCCGAGCAGAGTCTGCGCGCTAAGGAACCAATTGGTTCCTCCAAACCGAACAAATTTGGCATTCAATCCCCGTCCGACGGACAACCGTGCTTTGCTGTCTCAGATGACTGTCAAATAAGGTGACAGCATGGCAAATATGCCACAGTGGTCACCGCCCCTTATAATATAGTGAACAGTTTGCTAACAAGGTCTAAACGGCGGTGACCGAATTGCACGGCAAATGAGCTGTGAATGCGTCGATTCTATGAGCTTTATGCGGCATCGCGCAGCGGATTGTCGGGGTCTATGCCGTAATCCTTGAGCTTGCGATAGAGCGTCGAGCGGCCGATACCGAGCTTGCGCGCCACCTGGCTCATCTGTCCGCGATAGAATTTCAGGGCAAAACGAATCAGTTCCTCCTCGACCTCTGCGAGTTTCCTTACGTCGCCGCCTTCACTGAGGCTGGCGATGGCGTTCTCCGGCCTCGTGTCCGAAGCCGGTTCACGCGGCACGGTTTTTTCCTGCGCGCCGGTTTCGACCCTCGGCGCCACAGCTCGGTCCGCGGCTGCTAGACGGCGCTCCGGCCCCGCCTCGCCCCAGGAGAAGCCGCTGCGGTCGGCAACGACGTAACCCGGTATTTGGGTGGCGATCTGCGGGAAGTCCCTGACCGTGAGCTCGTTGCCCTCGGCAAGAACGACGGCGCGGAAGATCGCGTTTTCGAGCTGGCGGATGTTGCCCGGCCAGTCATAGGCCGTCAGCAGCGCCATGGCTCCGCTCGATAACGTCAGCGGCTGATTGAGCCTCTGCTCGGCGGCGAAACGCTCCACGAAAGCGCGCACCAGCACCGGAATATCTTCCTTGCGCCGGCGCAGCGCCGGAATCGTGATCGGGAAGACGTTGAGGCGGTAGTAGAGGTCTTCGCGGAAGCGCCCCTCGCGCACCTCGTTGATGAGATCCTTGTTGGTGGCCGAGATCAGCCGCACGTTCACCTTCTGCGGCTGACGCGCACCGATGGTCTCGATCTCGCCCTGCTGGACGGCGCGCAGGAGCTTGACTTGGACTTCGAGCGGAAGGTCACCGATCTCGTCGAGGAAAAGCGTGCCGCCGTCGGCATCGACGAACTTGCCGCTGTGCCTTTCGGTCGCCCCGGTGAAAGCACCCTTCTCGTGGCCGAAGAGAATGCTTTCGACGAGGTTCTGTGGAATGGCGCCGCAATTGACGGTGACGAAAGGTTTGTTTGTCCGCTCGCTCGCCGACTGGATCGCCCGCGCCACCATTTCCTTGCCGACCCCCGACTCGCCTTCGAGCACGACCGGGATGTTCGACTGGGCGGCACGGCGGGCGAGATCGATGACGCGGATCATTGCCGGGCTCGCCGAGACGATGTCGTCGAAGCCGACGGCGCCGCCGCGCGGCCGCCGCGCCGTTTTGACCCTGCCGTCGCGGCTCGCCATCTTCAGGGCGTTGCCGATCGCAATCGACAGCCGCTCCGGCGAAACCGGCTTGACGAGAAAATCGAAGGCCCCTGCCTGCATCGCCTGGACGACCGTCTCGATGCCGCCCTGCCCCGTCTGGACGATGACGGGGATATCGATGCCGCGCTCGGCGAGCGCTTCGAGAAAGCCGTGACCGTTCATTTCAGGCATGAGAAGATCGAGCAGGATCACGTTGATGATGCCGCCCTTGCGCTCCAGGAGTTCGAGCCCGCTACGCCCATTGTCGGCGAGATGTGCGACATGGCCGAGCCGTTCGATCATGTTCGTCAGCAGCCGACGCTGCACCGGATCATCGTCGATGACAAGAATATGGGATGTCACGAAAGCCTCCTGCTCAGGACATGGCGGTACTCTTTGGCCAGCTTCATGTGCCAAATCATGCCAGCATTCGTGCCACAAAGGCCTGAACATCATGTTTTGAGAAATGCTTGCATTTTATCCATTGCGGGCGATAGCAATGGACTTCATGCGGTTGCCCACCTTCAGGGCTCAGGCCCATTCAAAACGAGAGAAAACGACGATGAACTTCGCTTCGCCCCGTCTCGCCTCCGGCCAGTCCATCCTGCGTGCCACGGCCGAACAGGCCGCAGACCCAACAGCCGATCTCGGCGACCTGCCATCCTGGCGGCTCGAGGATCTCTATCTTTCGCCCAGCTCCGAGGCGTTCCGCTCCGATATAGCGAGAGCGGAAGCGGATGCGATCGCTTTCGAGAACAAATGGAAGGGTAAGCTCGCGGACGCCGCCCGAAAGACCGGCAGCGGGGGCATCGGCGCGGCGGTGAAGGAATTCGAGGCGCTCGAAGATCTGATGGGCCGTATCGCCTCCTTCGCCGGCCTCACCTATTTCTCCGACACGTCCAATCCGGCGAACGGCAAGCTTTACGGCGATACGCAGTCGAAGCTGACCGACATATCGGCGCATCTCCTGTTCTTCTCGCTGGAACTCAACCGCATCGACGACGAGGTGATCGACGCGGCCCTTGCGGCCGACAGCCTCGCCGCCCATTACAAGCCTTGGATTCTCGATCTGCGCAAGGACAAGCCCTACCAGCTCGACGACAAGCTGGAACAGCTCTTCCTCGAAAAGTCGATGACCGGCGCGAGCGCCTTCAACCGGCTGTTCGACGAGACGGTCGCGTCGCTCACCTTCACGGTCGACGGCAAGGCGCTGCCGCTCGAAGTAACACTCAACCTTCTGCAGGATCCCTCCGTGGAAGTGCGCAAGAAGGCGGCTCTTGCGCTCGCGGAAACCTTCAAGGCGAACATACGCACCTTCACGCTCGTCACCAACACACTCGCCAAGGACAAGGAAATCTCCGACCGCTGGCGCGGCTTCGAGGACATCGCAGACAGTCGCCACCTCGCCAACCGCGTCGAGAGGGAAGTGGTCGATGCGCTTGCGGCAGCAGTGAAGGCAGCCTATCCGCGCCTTTCGCATCGCTATTATGCGATGAAAGCCAAATGGCTCGGCATGGATCAGATGGATTTCTGGGACCGTAACGCGCCGCTCCCGGAAACGCCGAACGCGCTCATTCCCTGGAACGAAGCCAAGGACACGGTGCTGTCCGCCTATCACGCCTTCGCCCCGGAAATGGCGGCGATCGCACGGCGCTTCTTCGACAATAGCTGGATCGACGCGCCGGTCCGTACCGGCAAGGCGCCCGGCGCCTTCGCTCATCCGACGGTTCCGTCCGTGCATCCTTACGTACTCGTCAACTACATGGGCAAGCCCCGCGACGTGATGACGCTCGCCCACGAGCTCGGGCATGGCGTCCACCAGGTGCTCGCGGGCGCGCAGGGCGCGCTGATGGCCTCGACGCCGCTGACGCTCGCGGAAACCGCCTCCGTCTTCGGCGAGATGCTGACCTTCCGCGCCCTTCTCGATCAAACCAAGGACAAGCGCGAGCGCAAGGCCATGCTCGCCCAGAAGGTCGAGGACATGATCAACACGGTCGTGCGCCAGATCGCCTTCTATGAATTCGAGCGCAAGGTGCATACGGCCCGCAAGGAGGGCGAGCTGACGGCCGAGGATCTGGGGCAGATGTGGCTCTCGGTCCAGAGCGAAAGCTTGGGGCCGGCAATCCGGCTTTCGGAGGGCTACGAGACCTACTGGGCCTATATCCCGCACTTCATCCATTCGCCCTTCTATGTCTACGCCTATGCCTTCGGCGATTGCCTGGTGAACTCGCTCTACGCCGTTTACCGGAATGCCGAGAGCGGCTTTCAGGAGAAGTATTTCGACATGCTGAAGGCCGGCGGCACCAAGCATCATTCCGAGCTGCTGGCGCCCTTCGGGCTCGACGCCACCGATCCGTCGTTCTGGGCACAGGGCCTGTCGATGATTGAAGGGCTGATCGACGAACTGGAGGCGCTTGATAAGGCATAAGCGCCGGCGAGCGACCCGGCGGCATACGAATGAACGACAGCGATCGGCCTCGATGATCGAACACGCGCCCTATGTCCTCTTCCGGGACGACAGCGAGAACCGCACCACGGTCTTCGCCGAACCTTCGCGCATCGTCACGGCACGAACGAAGGCGGAATTCGACCACGGCCTCAAGGAGGTCGAAGCGGCCCACCGCGGTGGCAAGTGGATCGCGGGGTACATGGCCTACGAAGCTGGTCATCTCTTCGAGGAAAAGCTTGCGCCCTTTGCGGAGGAGAATCGGGAAACGCCGCTGATGTCCTTCGGCATCTTCGATGCGCCGGCGGAAGAGCATCCGCTCGCCACGCCGCGGCGACGGTTGGAAAACGAGCCCTTCCTCTCGGAGCCTCGCGCCGGCTGGGATTTTTCCGTTTATCGAAAGCGTTTCGACAAGCTGCACCAGCACCTGCGCCAGGGCGATTGCTACCAAGCGAACCTGACGATGCCAGTCCACGCTCGCTGGTCCGGCGATCCGCTCGCCGCCTTCTGGTCGCTGATCGAGCGCCAGCCGGTGAAATACGGCGCACTCGTGGCGCTCGATGGACCGATCCTGCTGTCGCGCTCACCGGAGCTCTTCTTCCGTGTCGATACCGACGGCTGGATCGAGACCCATCCGATGAAAGGCACAGCGCCCCGCGGCGCGACGGCCGAAGAGGACGCGGCGATCATCGCCGCGATGCGCAGCGACGAGAAGACGCAGGCCGAGAACCGCATGATCGTCGACCTGCTGCGCAACGACATCTCGCGCGTCACCGAAGTCGGTACGCTCGATGTGCCGAAGCTCTTCGACGTCGAAACCTACCCGACGGTCCACCAGATGGTGAGCCATGTGAGGGCGAAGCTCCTGCCGGACACACGGATAGCCGAGATCTTCGCCGCGCTCTTTCCCTGCGGCTCCGTCACCGGTGCGCCGAAGATGCGGGCGATGGAGATCCTGCACGAGTTGGAGTCCGGCCCGCGCGACGCCTATTGCGGCGCGATCGGCTTCATCGCCCCGAACGGCGTGATGCGCTTCAACGTCGCGATCCGAACCATTTCCCTCTTCCCCGACGGCCGGGCCGTCTTCAATGTCGGCGGCGGCATCGTCTTCGATTCCAAGGCCGAGGCCGAATACGACGAGTGCCTCCTGAAGGCCCGCTTCGCCGTCGGCGATGCCGAGATCGCCCGATGAGCGATTTTTCCCTGATCGAGACCTTGCGGTATGAGCCGGAGCATGGCTTCACCCGGCTGAAGCTGCATCTGGCGCGGCTGAAGCGTTCCGCCAGGCGTCTCGGCTTTGTCGGTGCCGCCGCGGCGGAAGCGGAGTTGAACCGCGCCGTTGCCGAAGCGCCAACACCGCTGCGCGTCCGCCTCACGCTCGGCCGCGAAGGTGCCATAGCAGTGACGACGGCGACCTTTGCGCCGCTTTCCGGCGACGCCCTGTGGCGCCTACGGATCGCTTCCACACGGCTCGATTCCCGCGACAGGCTACTCCGGATGAAAACGACCCGGCGCGGCGTCTACGACGCGGCGCGCGACGAGTTTCCGCCGGCGGACGCCGACGAGGTGATCCTGCTTAATGAGAAAGGGGAAGTCTGCGAAGGCACGATAACCTCGATCTTCCTCGACGACGGCAGCGGAACGCTGAAAACTCCGCCAATCTCCTGCGGCCTGCTCGAGGGGGTACTGCGCACAGAGCTCATCTGCCAGCGGCAAGCACGGGTCCAACGGCTGTCGGCCACCGATCTCAAGGGCGGGCGCCTTTACGTCGGCAATTCCTTAAGAGGTCTGATCCGGGCTGAACTCGCGGTCTGATCCGGGCAGTGTATAACGCTTCACACGGTCGCGCCCATCGCGCTTGGCGAGATAGAGCGCTTCGTCTGCGCGCAAATAGATATCGCTGACGGTGTCGCCCTCGCGGTACTCCGCAAGCCCCACCGAGCAGGTGTAGTAAAACTCCGGGATGTTAGAAAGCGGCCTTGCGGTGCGCACCTTGTCGAGCAGGCGATCGAGGATGAGATTCGCTTCGCTGACGGTCGTGTCCGGCAGGATCAGCATGAATTCCTCGCCGTCGATCCGACCGAAGCAGTCCGAACGACGGACGAACTCCTGCATCTGTCGGGCGAAATCGAGCAGCACCTCGTCGCCTCGACTGTGCCCATAGCGGTCGTTGACCGCCTTGAAATAGTCGATGTCGATGATCGCCACGCAGCCCCACATGTGCGGGTTCTCGCTGCAGTTCTGGATGAACTCGTTGAGCCTCTCCATCGTGTAACGCCGGTTCGGTACATTGGTCAGTTGGTCCACCTGCACGGCCCGCAAGGCGAAATCGCGGTCCTGCCGCAATTTGCGCTCCTCCGCCCGCACATTGGTTATGTCGACGGCGATGCACAGCATCCAGCCCTTCTCATCAACAGTCTCCGTCATCCACAACCAGCGGCCGTCGTGCAGGTCGGTCTCCAAAGCGCGAAACGGGACCTTGCCGCGGCGGTGGATGGTCGAGGCGATCCAGGCCTCGATATCGTCGGTCCTGAGGACTGTGCCCTTGGCTGCGCCGTAGTTGCGGCGCATGATCTCCGCCCAGGTCGGCGTCTCGTCCTCGCCGATATGATAGGCGGAACGAAATGCCGCATTGGCGTAGCGCAGCCGATCATGGGCGTCATAGAGCGCGATCAGTACGGGCGTTGTTGCCTCTAAGCCCATGAGGGTCTTGAGATGATCACCGGACACGATCGGTCAGCTCCAGCTCGAACAGCAATATCAATCACAACGCGAAACGGACGACGCAATAAAAGCTATGGCGTGAGACGCTTGTGACAAGCCGAATAGCATGCGAAACGGAAGAGAATGGTTAAACGGCGAAAACAGTCTGGTCATCGCGGATGAAGCATACGCCTTACGACGGCTCGTCGAAGCCTTTCACGATCGGGCTTGTCCAACTCGAGCCCGAGCGATGGATAGAACCGGACGACGCCCTCGACTACTATCTGCAAGAGAAGGCCAGGCTGCTGGAGGGGCAGCGCGATGCTGTCTTCGTTGCGGGGGATGGAACAGAAGCGGCTCAGGCGGAGCTGCTGAACAGCTTGGTTGAATACCTCCCGCGCTGTTACCCGCACATCTATCGGCGCGACGGCGATGCGATGGTCGTCGGCAAGCGTCGCGTGCCGTTGAGCCGCGACGCCGCGCTCGTGACGGCCGGATCGCTGGTGCAGGACGATCTGGCGATCATGGAATGCAAGGAGGGCGATTGGCGCCTGACTGCAGCCTATGTCGCCTTTCCCTCCTCCTGGTCGCTCGCCGAGAAGTTCGGCCGGGCGATGCACGAGATTCACGCGCCCGTGCCCGGCTTCGAAGCGGGCACCCGCAATGCGGAGCTGATCGTCCGCATGTTCGATAAGCTGCCCCCTGGCCGGCTGGTCGAGCGCTTCAATTGGGCGGTCAACGTCGACGGCGCGCTGCATCTGCCGAAATCCAAATCCGAGGGAATCGGCGCCGAGGCCGTGACGCTCGCGGAAGACGGGACTTTCATCCGCGTCGAACGGCAGACCCTGCGCAAATTGCCGCAGACCGGCGCCATCGTTTTCACCATCCGCATCTATTCCGATCCGCTATCGGCGCTGAGACGCCGGCCGGATGCGGCTGCGCTTACCCGGTCCTTCATCGGCCAGCTCAGCGAGCTCACGCTTCCGCAAGCCGCTTACAAGGGACTCGTCAGCAAGCGGGAAGCCCTGATCGCGGCGTTGCTGGAGATCGCCGGTTAAGCAAAGTCTTAAGTCTCGGTTGACCCGCCGGCCCTTTATTGTGACAGGAATCTGTGCTCTACAGCGCCGCGCGTCTATTCGGACGCGCCAAGGCCGCTGCAGCACTTCAAGTTGCTGCATGGCTTTAAGTCATGCAGCAGGCACAGGACGGAATACCAGGCGCGCTTTGCGCCCATTCAACCTCTGCACAGAGACGTTCTCAGGAGAAAGACAAAAATGGCAGACACCACCTACCCGGTTTACGGCGAGATCACCGGCCCGATCGTGATGATCGGCTTCGGTTCGATCGGCCACGGCACCTTGCCGTTGATCGAGCGCCACTTCAAATTCGACAGGAACCGGTTGATCGTGGTGGAGCCGCGCGAGGACGCCAAGGACACCGAGATCTTCACGCGTCACGGCGTGCGCCATGTCAAGGCCTACGTCACGAAGGACAACTACAAGGAGCTCCTGAAGCCGCTCCTTACCGAAGGCGGCGGCCAGGGCTTCTGCGTCAATCTCTCGGTCGACACGTCCTCGCTCGACCTCATGAAGCTCTGCCGCAAGCTCGACGTTCTCTACATCGACACGGTCGTCGAACCCTGGCTCGGCTTCTATTTCGACACCGAAATGGACAATGCCGACCGCACCAATTATGCGCTGCGCGAAACGGTGCGCCGTGAAAAGGAAAAGAACCCGGGCGGCACCACGGCGATTTCGACCTGCGGCGCCAATCCCGGCATGGTCTCCTGGTTCGTCAAGAAGGCGCTCCTCAACCTCGCCGACGACCTCGGCATTAAATATGAGGAGCCGCATCAGGACGACCGCGAAGGCTGGGCGAAACTGATGAAGAAGGCCGGCGTCAAAGGCATCCACATCGCCGAGCGCGATACCCAGCGTACCAAGCACCCGAAACCGCTCAACGTCTTCTGGAACACCTGGTCGGTCGAGGGCTTCATCTCCGAGGGCATGCAGCCGGCAGAGCTCGGCTGGGGCACCCACGAAGAGTGGATGCCGAAGAACGCGAAGAAGCACAAGAAGGGCTGCAGGGCAGCGATTTATCTCGAACAGCCGGGCGCCAACACCCGCGTGCGCACCTGGTGTCCGACACCCGGTCCGCAATACGGCTTCCTCGTCACCCACAACGAATCGATTTCGATCGCCGACTTCTTCACGGTCCGCGACAAGAATGGCGAAGCCATCTATCGCCCGACCTGCCACTATGCCTACCATCCGGCGAACGACGCGGTGCTGTCGCTGCACGAGATGTTCGGCAATGGCGGCACGCCGCAGCCGGTGCACCACGTCCTCGACGAGACCGAACTGGAGGACGGCATCGACGAGCTCGGCGTCCTGCTCTACGGCCATGAGAAGAACGCCTACTGGTACGGCTCGCGGCTGTCGCTCGAGGAAACCCGCCGCATCGCGCCCTACCAGAACGCCACCGGCCTGCAGGTGACGAGCGCCGTTCTCGCCGGCATGGTCTGGGCACTCGAGAACCCGAAAGCGGGCATCGTCGAGGCGGACGAGATGGACTACAAACGCTGCCTCGAAGTGCAGCTTCCCTACCTCGGTCCGGTCGAGGGCCACTATACCGACTGGACGCCGCTCGACGGCCGTCCGGGCCTCTTCCCGGAAGACATCGATACCAGGGACCCCTGGCAGTTCCGGAACATTCTCGTTCGCTGATCTCGCCAGAAACGGTCGAAATCAAGCCCGGAGCGACGCCGCTCCGGGCTTTTTCATAGATGTGGGTCAAGCACGACGCTCGCTTCCACTCTTGCTTTCAACTCTTGATCGCGGCATGTTCTGCGCGAAATGAGGCGGCCCGCCCTGCGGCGCGAGTGCAACGCCTGCCGGATAAAGTCGCTGCGGCGCCCAAGATCGCTGCTCATTTGCCGCCAGGACGGTTCCGGTCGAGCGGAATGTGCGCTAGAGCGGGCGAGCAAAAGTGTGTAGCGGTTTTGCGTTCGCATCCCGCTCCAACTCATGACGCGGGAGAAAAGCCGATGAAGCCATTCGCCACTCTGACCCTCCTGGCAACCGCCGCGCTGCTGGCATCTTGTCAGTCTTCACCGCGACAAATCCGGGAAGTGCCGTCGAATCGGACGTCGGGTGTCGAAGGCTCGTGGGTCGACCCGAACGGCATCGTCTCCACCTTCGCCGGCGGCACCTTCTCGACACGCACGACCGACACTAACCAGCTTCTCGCTTCCGGGACCTATGTGAACGTCAACCCGACGCTCGTCGAGATCAACATGACATCGCTCGTCCGCAACACCCAGTCCAGAGTGAACTGCGCGCTGGCGACGCCAACTCAGCTGAACTGCACGACGGACTCGGGTGCACAGTTCTCCCTTGCGCGCCGCGGCTGAGTGCACCATCCGACAAACAAGGCCCCGATCCGGGCCTTTTCTATTTCTGAGCTGGCTTAACCCTATTTGGAATCCGGCAAAGAAGACATGTGTTTATCGCTTGAAGTCACTCTCGACTGGTGAAAACATCGCCCCGGGAAACCGCCTCGGCCGAGGAGGGGAACTCTTGGATCAGGAAGCGAGATGCGGGCGGAAAAGCCGTATGCACGCCCCGGTCAAGGCTCTGGAAATCGGCCGGCAGCAACAGGCAAACAGGAGCACATCATGATCCGATACATGCGAACCGGCCTCATCACCGCTTCCCTTGTCGCCCTCTCGTCAGGCGCCGCTTTCGCCGATTATGAATTGAACATCCTGCACATCAACGATCTTCACTCGCGCATCGAATCGATCAACAAGTTCGACTCGACCTGCTCGGCCGAGGAAGAAGGCAAGAACGAGTGCTTCGGCGGCGTCGCCCGCCTGAAGACACTGATCGATCAGAAGCGTCAGGAACTCGCTGGTAAGAACGTGCTTCTGCTCAATGCCGGCGACAACTTCCAGGGATCGCTCTTCTTCACGACCTACAAGGGCACCGCCGAGGCGGAGTTCCTGAACCTCATGAAATTCGACGCGATGACCGTCGGCAATCACGAATTCGACGAAGCCGAGGACGGACTTGCGAGCTTCCTCGACAAGGTCACCTTCCCCGTCGTCACCGCCAACGTGCTGCCGAGCCACAAGTCGAAGATCGGCGATCGGATCAAGCCTTCGATCGTGCTGGATCTCGGCGGCCAAAAGATCGGCATCGTCGGCGCGGTCGCCAACGACACGCCGGAACTCTCCTCGGTGGGTCCGGACATCCTGATCGGCGAGGACGTTGCGACGATCACCAGTGCCGTCGAGGAGTTGAAGAAGCAGGGCGTCGACAAGATCGTCGCGCTGACCCATGTCGGCTACCCGCGCGACCTCGCTGCCATTGCCAAGATCCCGGACGTTGACGTGGTCGTGGGCGGACACTCGCACAGCCTCCTCTCCAACACCGACGAGAAGGCCGAAGGCCCCTACCCGACGATGGTCGACAACCCCGGCGGCTACAAGGTGCCGGTGGTCCAGGCCGGCTCCTACAGCAAGTATCTCGGCGACCTCGTCGTCACATTCGACGACAGCGGTGTCGTGAAGACCGCCAAAGGCGACTCCGTCCTCGTCGATTCCTCCGTCAAGCCCGACGAGGCAGTCGTCGCGCGCATCAAGGAGCTCGCCAAGCCCATCGAAGAGTTGCGCTCGAAGGTCATCGCCAAGACCGAAGCGCCGATCGACGGATCGCGCGAGAATTGCCGCGCCAAGGAATGCGAGATGGGCAGCCTTGTCGCCGATGCCATGCTCGACCGTACGAAGGGCCAGGGCGTGACGATCGCCATCACCAATGGCGGCGGGCTGCGCGCCTCGATTGACGGCGGCGATGTGACGATGGGCGAAGTCGTTACCGTGCTTCCCTTCCAGAATACGCTCTCGACCTTCCAACTGAAGGGCGCCGACATCCGCGCTGCACTCGAAAACGGCCTCAGCCAAGTCGAGGAAGGCGGCGGCCGGTTCCCACAGGTAGCGGGCCTCAAATTCTCCTTCGACCGTTCGAAGCCCGCCGGCAGCCGGCTGGTCTCGGTCGAAGTGAAGGAGGGAGAGAGCTTTGTGCCCCTCGATCCGGAAAAGACCTATTCGCTCGTCAGCAACAACTTCATGCGCGGCGGCGGCGATGGCTATTCGGTCTTCGAGACCAAGGGCGAAAACGCTTACGATTACGGCCCGGGGCTGGAAACGGTCCTTGCCGACTACCTTGCCGCGCATCAGCCATTCAAGCCGTATACCGACGGCCGGATTACAGAAGTCGCCGCCGCGGCAGCAGCGCCTGCCACCGAACCGGCTGCCGAACCCAAGCCGGCCGAGAGCGGCGCCGCAGCACCCACGCCCCAGGCGTCACCCGAAACCGCAGCGGCACCGAAGCCCCCAGCGCAAACTGCCGGTGGCCCGCAGAAACACGTCATCGTGAAGGGCGATACGCTTTGGGATCTCGCCGAGTCCTTCTATGGCAACGGCACCGAATGGAAGAAGATAGCTGCGGCCAATGGCGACCCGGCACCACGGGCGCTCGAGGTCGGCCGGGAGCTCGCGATTCCGGCCGAGTAAGACAATTTGCCTCGACCTTGTTGGCCGGCGCGGGCTTTCCCGCGCCGGCTTTTCTTCTTAGAAGAGTTTGAAACTAAAAGGCGCTCTCCCACCTATTAGCCCTACAGCACCCGTGAGGAATACCATGACCGCCGCACCGAACGCCGCCGCGCACCCTTCTGTCCAGTTCGGGAAAATAGGCGTGCTGCTTGTCAATCTCGGCACGCCGGACGGCACCGATTTTGCCTCGATGCGGCGCTACCTCAAGGAGTTCCTGAGCGACAGGCGCGTCATCGAGTGGTCGCGGCTTTTCTGGTATCCGATCCTCTACGGCATCGTGCTCAACACGCGCCCTCGCAAGGTCGGCAAGGCTTATGAGCTCATCTGGAACAAGGAGCGGAACGAAAGCTGGCTCAGAACCTACACACGCAACCAAGCCCAACTCATGGCGGAGGGCTTTGCCGATCAGTCGCAGGTCATCGTCGACTGGGCGATGCGGTATGGTCAGCCGTCGATCGCTTCGCGCATGGAAGCGCTGCAGAAAGAGGGCTGCGAACGCATCCTCGTCTTCCCTCTCTACCCGCAATATGCGGCCGCAACGACCGCAACGGTCAACGACAAGGCCTTCGAGGCGTTGTTGAAGATGCGTTGGCAGCCGGCGCTGCGCACCGTTCCGCCCTATCATGACGACCCGGTCTATATCGATGCACTCGCCGCCTCGATCGAGCGTCACCTCGCAACGCTCGACTGGGAACCGGAGGTGGTGCTTGCCTCCTTCCACGGCATACCGAAGAGCTACTTCGATCTTGGTGATCCCTATTATTGCCAGTGTCAGAAAACCGCTCGCCTGCTGCGCGAAAAACTCGGCTGGCCAAAGGAGAAGCTCATGGTGACGTTCCAGTCGCGCTTCGGACCGGAGGAGTGGCTGCAGCCCTATACGGACGCAACCGTCGAGAAACTCGCCAAGGACGGTGTGAAGCGCATCGCGGTCATCAACCCCGGCTTCGTCTCCGACTGCCTAGAAACGCTCGAGGAGATCGCCGGTCAGGCGGCCGAAAGCTTCCTCCATAGCGGCGGCGAGAAATTCGCGCATATTCCCTGCCTCAACGACAGCCCGGAGGGCATGGCGGTGCTCAACCACGTGGTGCGCCGCGAACTGAAAGGGTGGCTTTAAGGGATTCCCCAACCCGCCTCGCGAGCGATTTCCCCTTAAGATACGATTGGTTAACCACGTGCCTTTACCATTGGGAAACGACTGCAATCAGCTTCGCGGATAGACGGCAGATGGTGCCCAGAATTTCACGCTCGATCACGGCGGGCGCCCTGCTTGCGGCAAAGCGGGCGTGGCTGCTCGCGGGCTGTGCCGTCCTTGTCTGCACGCCGGCGGGCGCGGAAAGCCTCGGCAATCCGCCGCTCGCGGGCAATGGAGCCGCGACAGCCGCGGCCCCGGCGGTGAATGTTCCGGCCACCACCGACCCGCAGATGACCGGTGCGGTCGCCGGCACCGACCTGCCTCCCGCACTCGACGAGGACTTCAACCGCCTGAACCGGCGCGAAGAGACGATCGACGGCCTGCGCACCCGCATCGATCCAGATGCCGGCGAGGCACCCGGTATCCGCATCGGCACCTTCGTCCTGAAGCCGGCACTCAGCGAAACCTTCAATCACGAACGACAGAAAAACGGCGGCAGCAGCGAGAGCCGGAGTTTCCTGGAAACTGGGCTCAAGGGATCGCTCACCTCCGACTGGTCTCGCCACCAATTGAGTGTCACGGGTGAAGGCGTGCTGCAGGACACCATATCAGGCGAAGGCGAGGAGGAGCCGCGCGCCGACATCGACGCCGAGTTGCGCCTCGACTTGAGCGACGAGACGATCGCGAGGCTCAGAGCCGGCTACAGCTTCGAGCGCGAGGACGCCAACGACCCGAACGCCATCGCCAATGCCGAGACGCAATCGGGCGTAAACACCTATCGGCTGGGGGCGGCGGTCGAGCGCGACCTCGGCCTCTTTCGCGGCTCCGTCGGCCTCGATTTCGAACGCAGGACCTACGGCGATGTCGAACTCGACAACGGCACGACGCTTTCACAAGGGGACCGCGACCGCAATCTTGGCACCCTTACCGGCCGCGTCGGCTACGAGCTTTCGCCGGCCCTCATCCCCTTCCTCGAGGCCTCCGCCGGCCGGTCGATTTATGACTTGCGCCGGGACATGTTCGGTTTCGAGCGCTCCTACCAGAATTATGCGGGCCGCGTCGGCATGGAGGTCGATCTCGGCGAGAAGCTCAATGGAGAGCTCGCGCTCGGCTACGAGACCTTCCGCTTCGACGACGACCGGCTCGCCGATTTGAGCGGCCTCTCCGTCGACGGACGCGTCAACTGGTCGCCGCGTCGCGGAACGGACGTCCTCTTCGGTTTGCTGACCTATCTCGACCCGTCGACGACGCCGGGCGAGGCTGGCTCAATCAATTACGAGCTGACCAACGTGATCACGCACCAGTTGCGCTCGACACTCGTTGCGAGGCTCTCGAACAGCCTGACGCTACGCGACTTCCCATCGGATGCAGCCTCCTCCGACGAGGCCACCTGGCGTACCGGCGCCGGTCTCACCTGGGACATGAGCCGCTACCTCGCGCTGACCGGGGACGTGAGTTACGAACGCACGAACCGGGATAACGGCCCCTCAAGCGACACGACGCGTGTCGGCGTGGGTCTGACCTTGCGGCGCTGAGGCCGGGCTTCACCTCGATCCTGGAAACCGCGTCCGAAGACGCGGCCCAATTCGGCAATTTAGGGCCGGATCACTTCAGTCCCTGCAGCAGCGCCTTGAGCGGAACCTCGACCGTGGGACGGATATCGCCGCGCTCGAGCGCGAAGGCGACGTTCGCCAGGATGAAGCCGTCCTTGGCGCCGCAGTCATAGGTCTCGCCGCGGAAGTGGTAAGCGGCGAAGGCTTGGCTTTCAGCAAGCTTCACCATGCCGTCGGTCAACTGGATCTCGTTGCCGGCGCCGCGCTCCTGACGCTCGAGAATCGGGAAGATTTCCGGCTGCAGGATATAACGGCCGTTGATGAAGAAGTTCGAGGGCGCCGTGCCTCGCGCCGGCTTCTCGACCATCTTGGTGATCCTGAAGCCGTCGCCGATCTTCTCGCCCACGCCGACGATGCCGTATTTGTGTGCCTGCTCGGGCGCGCATTCCTCGACCGCGACGACATTGCCGCCGCTCTGCTCATAGAGCTCGACCATGCCCTTCAGGCAGCCCTTCTCGCTCTTCATGATCATGTCCGGGAGAAGCAGCGCGAAAGGCTCGTTGCCGACGAGATCGCGCGCGCACCAGACCGCGTGTCCAAGCCCGAGCGGCGCCTGCTGGCGCGTGAAGCTCGTCGTGCCGGCCTTCGGCAGCATGGCTTCGAGCAGTTCGATCTCCGCCTTCTTGTTGCGCTCGCGCAGCGTCTGGTCCAGTTCGACCTGGATGTCGAAATAGTCCTCGATAACCGCCTTGCTGCGACCGGTCACGAAGATCAGATGCTCGATGCCCGCTTCCAGCGCCTCGTCGACGACGTACTGGATGACCGGCTTGTCCACCACCGTCAACATCTCCTTCGGCACCGCCTTGGTAGCGGGAAGAAAACGCGTCCCGAGCCCCGCGACGGGGAAGACGGCTTTGCGGACTTTACGCTTGTCGGTCATAGACACCTCCTGCAGTGGTTCTCAGTCTAACCTGAAATAGGCAAATTGGATTGGGATTAGTCGCCGTTTGCCAATATTTTACGAAGGAAGACGACTCGGCTTTTTCATGGTAAAGACTTTGTTGACTTCGTTTCTGTAGGCTCTCCATCGATCCGATACGGCCACCGCCGTTCGGTCCCTAGAAGAACCGCATGCTGCCCTTCCAGCGGCCTGGTGCGGGCAACATTGCAAAACCCGGAGTAGTCGGTCCGGCATGAACGCCGGCTGAACGCTCCGCCGAGAAACGGAACCGACAGCAGATGATCAGAAACCGCAGGACGTTCTTCAGACATATCGCCGCCGCTCTCGTCTTTGCCGCCGCCTTCGCTCCATTGCCGGCCCTTGCGGACCAAGGTTTTCAAAGTTGGATCAATAACTTCTACGCGACCGCCGCAAAGAGCGGCATCAGCCAGGCGACCTACCGCAAGGCCTTCGCCGGCGTGAAGACACCCGACCCGGCCGTGCTCGAGAAGGCTGCCTACCAGCCTGAATTCAAGCACAAGATCTGGGAATATATCGACGCGCGAGTCAACCCGTACACGAAGCGCATCGGCCAGGAAATGGCGGCGAAGCATGGGCGCACGCTCGACGCCCTGGAGCGGCATTTCGGCGTCGACAGGACGATCCTCCTCGCCATATGGTCCATGGAATCCAACTACGGCGCGATCCTCCAGAAGGACGACCGGCTGCACTACGTGCCGCGGGCGTTAGCGACCCTCGCCTATGCCGACCCGAAGCGGGCGAAATACGCGAAGACTCAACTCATCGCGGCGCTGAAGATCCTGCAGAGCGGCGATATCACCCCGCGCGAACTGACGGGCTCGTGGGCTGGCGCCATGGGGCACACGCAGTTCATTCCGACAAGCTATCTCCTCTACGCCGTCGACGCCGACGGAAACGGCCACCGCGACATCTGGAACTCCGTGCCCGACGCCTTGGCGACTGCCGCCAATCTCCTCAGAAAGAACGGCTGGCAGCCGGGCCAGACCTGGGGCTACGAAGTTGTGACGCCTGGCAATGCGGCGAAGTATTCCGGGCAGACGAAGACGCTCGGCCAATGGGCGGCACTCGGCTTCGTCCGCCCGGGCGGCAAGGGCTTCAGCAATCCGAAGATGCGGGCCGAACTCAAGCTGCCGAGTGGCGGCAGCGGGCCGGGCTTCCTGATGACGAAGAACTTCTTCGTCATCAAGCGCTACAACGCCTCGGACTCCTATGCCCTCGGCGTCGGCCTGCTTGCCGATCAGATCGCCGGCTATGCCGGCATGCAGCAGCGCTGGCCGCGTCCAGACGGCTCGCTCGACATCAGCGAGAAGTTCGAACTGCAGAACCGCCTCAAGGAACTCGGCTATTACGACGGCGAAGTGGACGGAAATTTCGGCTCCGGCTCGAAGGCCGCGATCCAGGCCTTCCAGACGCAGAACGGTCTGACGCCGGACGGCGAGCCAACGCAGCATCTTCTGCGCGCTCTGCGCAAGTAACTCGCCACTCTTCCATAGTCACGGCGATTTGCGATCTTCGATCCCAAATCGCCGTGAATTGGCGTATGGTGAGAGCATACCCTGCCATTCGACGGTAAGTAATCATGTTTAGAACCAGAGATGCCGGGAAAGGGTCGCTTCTCATGCGTTTTGCGCCAGTCTTCGCGGCTGCCGCGGCGATGCTTGTCACCGGCTTCTTTGCCACCATGGCCGAGGCGCAAGAGCCGGTCCCGAGGCGCAATATGCTGCAGAGGCTCTTCGGCGTCTTCACTCCCCAAAGACGCATCTATTACGAGGATCAATACGATTTTCCACGCCAGCCCCGGCCGCGGCGCGTGCAGAAACGTCGCGCGCAGCCCTCGGAGCCGCAACGGTCGCGCCCGAGCCGCACCGCAAAGCCTCGGCCCGCCATAGCACCGCCGCCGGCGCCCGTGGTCGTCGAGAAGTCGCCGGATGCGAAAAAAGTTCTGGTCATCGGCGACTTCGTCGCCGACAGCCTCGGCGACGGCCTGGAGGTTGCCTTCGAAATGACGCCCGGCATTGCAGTCGAGACACGCGCCAACGGCTCCTCGGGCCTTGTCCGCAACGACTATTTCGACTGGCCGAAGGTCCTGCCCGATTACATCGCGGAACTCAAACCCTCCGTCATCGTCATCAGCCTCGGGGCCAATGATCGCCAGGGAATGCGCACGGGCGATGTGAAAGAGAAGTTCCGCACCGATCTCTGGACAGAAGAATATCGCAAGCGCGTCAACGCTTTCGCGACGCTCGCGCGCAAGGACAATCTGCCCGTGCTCTGGGTAGGCATGCCGCCCTTCCAGTCGACCGCCATGACCGCCGACATGGTGACCTTCAACGGCATTTATCGCGAGGAAGTGGAGAAGGTGGGCGGGCAGTTCATCGACATATGGGACGGCTTCGTCGACGAGGAGGGGAAGTTCGTCCTGACAGGCTCAGATATCAACGGCCAGCAGGTCCGCCTGCGCGGCTCGGACGGCATCAACCTGACGAAGGCAGGCAAGCGCAAGCTCGCCTTTTATGTCGAGAAGGACATCCGCAAGCTGCTGGGAGAGGCCGCAGCCACGACCGATGTGCCCGGCGCCGAGGAACTGAAGGACCTAGTCGTCACGGCACCGCTCGCCAACGAAGACATCGTCAAGACGCAGCCGATCAGTCTGACCGATCCGGAACTCGACGGAGCCACCGCTTTGCTCGGCGGCAATGCGCCGCTGAAGAGTACCGGCAAGAGCCCCCGCGATCTTCTCATCGAGAAAGGCGAGGTCGTCGCCGCTCCGCCTGGACGCGTGGATGATTTCCGGCTTGCGAAGCCGGAGACGGTGATCAGCAGGCCCTTGACGCGGAATTGAGCGCGGGCGCCTGTTTGGCAGAGGAAATCCGACACCGGCGAAGACTGCTCGGTGAATCTCGATTGCCACCCTCTCCGCCGTCATCCTCTGGCTTGACCCGAGGATGACACCGGTACATGAGGCACCGCACGCCCGCAAATGTCCCCGCTAAGCTATGAGCCCCATAGGAGGCAGCTCAAAGCTGACTACCGCGGCAGCACCGTCGAGCCCATCAGCGCCTCGTCGATCGCGCGCGCCGCCTGCCGGCCTTCGCGGATCGCCCAGACGACGAGCGACTGGCCGCGGCGGACGTCGCCGGCCGCCCAGAGCTTTTCGACCGATGTCTTGTAATCCCGCTCGTTGGCGACGACGTTGGTCGAGCCGCGGCGGTCGGTGTTGAGCGTCAGCTTGTCGCCGAGGTCCTGGAGCACGCTGCTGGTGAACGGACCACGGAAGCCGATGGCGATGAAGGCCAGATCGGCTTTGATGACGAATTCAGTGCCGGCGACCGGCTTGCGGCGCTCATCCACCTGACAGCACTTGACACCGGTCAGGTTGCCGTCCTCGTCGCCGATGAATTCGAGTGTGGCGACCTGGAACTCGCGGACCGCGCCCTCGGCCTGACTGGAGGAGGTGCGCATCTTCGTCGCCCAGAACGGCCAGACGGCGAGCTTGTCCTCCTTCTCCGGCGGCTGCGGGCGAATGTCGAGCTGCGTCACCTTGACGGCGCCCTGGCGGAAGGCGGTTCCGACGCAGTCGGAGGCCGTATCGCCGCCGCCGACGACGACGATATGCTTGCCGCCGGCAAGGATCGGCTCGGAAGGCCAGCCGACGCTATCGATGTTCTCGCGCCCGATGCGGCGGTTCTGCTGTACGAGATAAGGCATGGCGTCATGCACGCCGACGAACTCCACGCCGGGTATGGCGGCGTCGCGGGGGGTCTCGGAGCCGCCGCAATAGAGCACCGCGTCGTTCTCGTCGATGAGGCTCTGGACGGCCACGTCGACGCCGACATTGACGCCGCAGTGGAAGGTGACGCCTTCGCCCTTCATCTGCTCGACGCGACGATCGATGAAGTTCTTCTCCATCTTGAAGTCGGGAATACCGTAGCGCAGCAGCCCGCCCGGCTTCGACTCGCGCTCGTAGACGTGGACCTCGTGGCCCGCACGGGCAAGCTGCTGGGCAGCCGCCATGCCGGCGGGGCCGGAACCGATGACGGCGACCTTCTTGCCGGTCTTGGTGACGGCCGGCTGCGGCACGATGTAGCCCATCTCATAGGCCTTGTCGGCAATCGCCTGCTCGACCGTCTTGATTGCCACCGGCACGTCTTCGAGGTTCAGCGTACAGGCTTCCTCACAGGGCGCCGGGCAGACGCGGCCGGTGAATTCCGGGAAGTTGTTGGTCGAATGCAGGTTACGGATCGCCTCGTCCCAATTACCGTTGTACACGAGATCGTTCCAGTCCGGGATCTGGTTGTGCACCGGGCAGCCGGTCGGCCCATGGCAATAGGGAATGCCGCAGTCCATGCAGCGAGCGGCCTGCTTCTGCACTTCCTGGTCGGACATCGGAATGGTGAATTCACGGAAGTGGCGGATGCGGTCGGATGCCGGCTGGTACTTCGCCACCTGCCGGTCGATCTCCAAAAACCCAGTAACCTTGCCCATCTTACGATCCTGATATCTTCAAATCTGAAACAGGCGCCCCGAGGCGCGCGTGGTCGCCCCCGCCACCGGAGACCGGATCGGGGGCCGCTGTCACGAGGGCCGGTTACTCGGCCGCTTCCGCCATCTTCATGCGCTCCATGTCTTCGAGCGCGCGGCGGTATTCGACCGGCATGACCTTGCGGAATTTGGGCCGGTAATCCGTCCAGTGCTCGAGGATCTCCTTGGCGCGCGCCGAACCCGTATAGTGCACGTGGTTCGAGATGAGCTGATAGAGCCGCTCCTCGTCATGACGGGTCATATCGCCCGAGACGTCCACCCGGCCCTTGTGCATGAGGTCGCCGCCGTGATGGTGCAGCTTCTCCAGCATATCGTCTTCCTCCGGCACCGGCTGCAGTTCGACCATGGCCATGTTGCAGCGGCGGGCGAAATCGCCCTCCTCGTCGAGCACATAGGCAACACCGCCGGACATGCCGGCCGCGAAGTTGCGGCCTGTGCCGCCGATCACGACGACGACACCGCCGGTCATGTATTCGCAGCCGTGATCGCCGACGCCTTCGACGACCGCAATTGCACCGGAGTTGCGTACGGCGAAGCGTTCGCCGGCGACGCCATTGAAGTAGCACTCGCCCGAGATCGCCCCATAGAGCACGGTGTTGCCGACAATGATCGACTGGTGCGGCACGATCCTCGCGTTCTCCGGCGGCCGGACGATGATGCGTCCGCCCGAAAGGCCCTTGCCGACATAGTCGTTGCCGTCGCCGATCAGGTCGAAGGTGATGCCGCGTGCAAGGAAGGCGCCGAAGGACTGGCCCGCCGTGCCCTTGAGCGTGACGTGGATCGTGTCGTCCTTGAGCCCCTTATGGCCCCAGCGCTTCGCAAGCGCGCCCGAGAGCATCGCCCCGGCCGAGCGGTCGACGTTCTTGATCTCGGCCTCGAAGGCGACCGGCACCTTGGTTTCGAGCGCCAGCTTCGCCTTCTCGATCAGCTTGCGGTCGAGAATGTCCTCGATCGGATGGTTCTGCCGAGTCGTCCAATAGGTTTCTTCCTTCGGAGCCTCCACCTTGTGGAAGATCTTCGAGAAGTCGAGACCCTTGGCCTTCCAGTGCTCGATCATCCGGTCGCGGTCGAGCAGTTCGGAGGCGCCGATGATGTCGTCGAGCTTCTTCACGCCGAGCGATGCGAGAATTTCGCGCACCTCCTCGGCAACGAAGAAGAAGTAGTTGATGACGTGTTCCGGCGTACCCTTGAAGCGCTTCCGCAAGACCGGATCCTGGGTGGCGACGCCGACCGGACAGGTGTTCAGATGGCACTTGCGCATCATGATGCAGCCGGCCGCAATCAGCGGCGCGGTGGCGAAGCCGAATTCGTCCGCGCCGAGCAGCGCGCCGATGACGACGTCGCGGCCGGTCTTCAGACCACCATCCACCTGGAGCGCAACGCGAGAGCGCAGGCCGTTCAAGACGAGAGTCTGCTGGGTTTCGGCAAGGCCGATCTCCCACGGACTGCCCGCATGCTTCAGCGAGGTGAGCGGCGACGCGCCGGTTCCGCCGTCGAAGCCGGCAATGGTGATGTGGTCGGCGCGCGCCTTGGCGACGCCGGCCGCCACCGTGCCGACACCCACTTCGGACACCAGCTTCACCGAGACATCCGCGTCCGGATTGACGTTCTTCAGATCGTAGATGAGCTGTGCCAGATCCTCGATCGAGTAGATGTCGTGGTGCGGCGGCGGCGAGATGAGGCCGACGCCCGGCGTCGAATGCCGGGTCTTGGCGACGGTCGCATCCACCTTGTGACCGGGAAGCTGGCCGCCTTCGCCGGGCTTCGCACCCTGCGCCACCTTGATCTGCAGCACGTCGGCATTGACCAGATATTCCGTAGTGACGCCGAAGCGGCCTGAGGCGATCTGCTTGATCGCCGAGCGCTCCGGATTCATCGAGCCGTCCGGCAGCGGCATGTAGCGGTCGCTTTCTTCGCCGCCTTCACCGGTGTTCGACTTGCCGCCGATCCGGTTCATGGCGATCGCCAGCGTCGTGTGCGCTTCGCGGCTGATCGAGCCGAAGGACATCGCACCGGTCGAGAAGCGCTTGACGATCTCGGAAGCCGGCTCGACCTCTTCGACCGGGATCGGCTTGCGGCCGATTTCCTCGGCGCCTCTGATGGTGAAGAGGCCACGGATCGTGTTCATGCGGCTCGCCTGCTCGTTCATCATCGCCGCGAATTCGCGATAGCGGTCCTCCGCATTGCCGCGAACCGCATGCTGAAGCGAGGCGATCGCATCCGGGGTCCAGGCATGGCTTTCGCCGCGCATGCGGAAGGCATATTCGCCGCCGATGTCGAGCGTGTTGGCGAGTACCGGATCGGCACCGAAGGCGGCCTTATGGCGAGCGACGGTCTCGGCGGCGATCTCCTCAAGCCCGATGCCTTCGATCGTGGTCGCCGTGCCGAAGAAATACTTATCGACCAGCTTCGATGAAAGGCCGACGGCATCGAAGATCTGCGCGCCGCAATAGGACTGGTAGGTCGAGATGCCCATCTTGGACATGACCTTGAGAATGCCCTTTCCGACCGCCTTGATATAGCGGTAGACGACCTCCTTCTCGTCGACCTCCTTCGGGAATTCGCCGCGCTTGTGCATGTCGACGAGAGTGTCGAAGGCGAGATAGGGGTTGATCGCTTCCGCGCCGTAGCCGGCGAGCAGGCAGAAATGATGCACCTCGCGCGGTTCGCCCGATTCCACCACGAGGCCTACGGACGTGCGAAGCCCCTTGCGGATCAGGTGATGGTGAACGGCGGCAGTTGCCAGCAGCGCCGGGATCGCCACCCGGTCCGGGCCGATCTGCCGGTCGGAAAGCACGATGATGTTGTAGCCGCCCTTGACGGCCGCTTCCGCGCGTTCGCACAGGCGGTCGAGCATTTCCGGCATGCCTTCGGCGCCGCGCGAGATGTCATAGGTGAAATCGAGTGTCTTCGTGTCGAAGCGGTCCTCCGTATGGCCGATCGAACGGATCTTCTCGAGATCGCCATTGGTCAGGATCGGCTGGCGGACTTCCAGCCGCTTCGCATGCGCCATGCCCTCGTGGTCGAGGATGTTCGGGCGCGGACCGATGAACGAGACGAGGCTCATCACCAGTTCCTCGCGGATCGGGTCGATCGGCGGGTTGGTGACCTGCGCGAAGTTCTGCTTGAAATAGGTGTAAAGCAGCTTCGGCTTGTCCGACATCGCCGAGATCGGCGTATCGGTGCCCATGGAGCCGATCGCCTCCTGGCCGGTCGTCGCCATCGGCGACATCAGGAGCTTGGTGTCCTCCTGCGTGTAGCCGAAGGCTTGCTGGCGGTCGATCAGCGACACGTCGCGCCTGAGTGCCCGCGGCTCCACCGGCTTCAGCTCTTCGAGGATGAGCTGGGTGTCATCGAGCCACCGTCGGTAGGGATGCTTGCTGGCGAGCGACGACTTCACCTCCTCGTCGGAGATGATGCGGCCCTCTTCCATGTCGATGAGCAGCATCTTGCCCGGCTGAAGCCGCCACTTCTTGACGATCTTGTCTTCGGTGACCGGCAGCACACCGGCTTCAGACGCCATGATGACGCGGTCGTCGCTGGTGACGATGTAGCGCGCCGGACGCAGGCCGTTGCGGTCGAGCGTGGCGCCGATCTGGCGCCCGTCGGTGAAGGCGACCGCAGCCGGCCCGTCCCACGGCTCCATCAGCGCAGCATGGTACTCATAGAACGCCTTACGCTCCGGCGACATGAGCTGGTTGCCGGCCCAGGCTTCCGGGATCAGCATCATCACGGCGTGGGAGAGCGAATAGCCACCCCGGACTAGGAATTCGAGCGCATTGTCGAAGCATGCCGTGTCCGACTGGCCCTCGTAGGAGATCGGCCAGAGCTTGGAGATGTCGTCGCCGAAGAGCGGCGAGGAAACGGAGGCCTGCCGAGCCGCCATCCAGTTGACGTTGCCGCGCAACGTGTTGATCTCGCCGTTGTGGGCGACCATGCGATAGGGGTGCGCGAGCTTCCAGGACGGGAAGGTGTTGGTCGAGAAGCGCTGGTGCACCAGCGCCACCGCCGACTGGAAGCGCTCGTCGGCAAGGTCCTTGTAATAGGCGCCCACCTGATAGGCGAGGAACATCCCCTTGTAGACGATGGTCGTGGTCGACAGCGACACGATATAGAAGCCGAGATCGCCGCCATCAGCTTCCGCATAGATTCGGTTGGAGATCACCTTGCGCAGCGTAAACAGCCGGCGCTCGAACTCCTCGTTCGTGGCGGCGTCGCGGCCGGCACCGATGAAGACCTGTACGTGATGCGGTTCGGTGGCCGCGATATCCGGTGCCTTCGAGAGCGACGAATTGTCGACCGGCACGTCCCGGAAGCCGAGCAGATGCTGGCCCTCCTCGGCCACGACCTCGCTGATCACGTCCTTGAAATGGGCGATCAGCTTCTCGTCGCGCGGCATGAAGAAATAGCCGACGGCGTATTCACCGGCCTTCGGCAGCGTCACGCCCTGGTTCGCCATCTCCTCGCGGAAGAAGCGGTCGGGAATCTGCACGAGGATACCGGCGCCGTCGCCCATCAGCGGGTCGGCACCGACCGCACCGCGATGCGTCAGGTTCTCGAGCATGAATAGGCCGTCGCGCACGATCTGATGCGACTTCTCGCCCTTCAGATGCGCGACGAAGCCGACACCGCAGGCATCATGCTCGTTTCGCGGATCGTAAAGGCCCTGTTTTCGCGGCAGTCCAGACGGGAACGCGGGCGTTTTCACAGCCGTCGCAGCATCTTGCGCGAGGTTGAGCCCAAACCGTTGTGATGGCGAATGATCCGTCATCCTATTCCCTCCTGTTGCACCCGGGGATTCCGGGCATACCGCGGCCCGCACGCCTATCGCCGCGTCGCGCATTTCGCACTGCGGCAAGCTGGGGCACTATCGTCGCATGATCCTGATCAGGTCGCAAATGAAGCGCGGCTTCATCAGGCACGAATGTCCGCGACCATCCTGATGGCAGGTGATAACGGCCGAATGAAATCCGGCGAAACCCCCTCGCTCTCCACGCCGGCAGCCGCTTTTCGCGAGCCTTCCGGCGATTGCTCCGGTCCCTAGACCGAAATAGGACAGCAAACCTGTCCTATTTCATGCGCTCTATGCCAGAAAGCGCCCCCCTTCGCAAGGGCGCCGCCGCAAATAATGGCAGAGATTTTGCAGAACATTGCCGGAAATTTCGCACTTTTGAAATTTTATTACGAGCCGCCACCGCTTTCTTCGCTTTGGTTTCAAACTGGTCTCGCTTTGGCTCCCCGCCGGACGAGACAGATTGCCTGGCGCTCGATCTTGGCTATGGTCTCGTCGACGGGCGTCTGATCGGGCGCGGATTGTGGAAACAGGGTGACGTCAAGATGATCTTTTCCTCCGACAATTGGGCCGGCGCCCATCCGGCGATTGCCGAAAGCCTGGTGATGCATGCGGGGGGCTATGCTTCCGCTTACGGGACGAGCGAGCTCGATCGGAAGGTGGAGAAGAGGTTTTCGGAGATATTCGAGAAGAACGTCGCCGTCTTCTTCGTCGCCACCGGCACGGCCGCCAACTCGCTTGCGCTCGCAAGCGCCAACCGGGCGGGCGGCGTCGTCTTCTGCCATCGCGAGGCGCATCTGAACGTCGACGAATGCGGCGCGCCGGCCTTCTTCTCCCACGGTGCAAGGCTCAACCCTGTGGACGGTGCCCGAGGCAAGATGGAGGCGGCGAAGCTCGACGCGGAGATCCGCCAGTTCCCGCTGGAAAACGTCCATGGCGGCCAGCCGATGGCGGTCACACTGACCCAGGCGACGGAGAGCGGCACCGTCTATTCGCTCGAAGAGATCGAAGCGATCGCCTCTATCACCAAATCGCATCAACTGCCGCTGCATATGGACGGCGCCCGCTTCGCCAATGCGCTCGTCAGCCTTGGCGCGACGCCGGCCGAAATGACCTGGAAACGCGGCGTCGACCTTCTGTCCTTCGGCGGAACGAAAAACGGCTGCTGGTGCGCCGAGGCATTGATCCTGTTCGATCTCTCCAGGGCGAACGAGATGCATTTCCTGCGCAAGCGTTCGGCGCAGCTCTTTTCCAAATCGCGCTTCATCGCCGCCCAGTTCGACGCCTATCTCGACGGCGACCTCTGGCTCGATCTCGCCCATCACGCGAATGCCATGGCGCAGCGCCTCGCCGACGGCGTCACGGCTTCGGCGGAGAGCCGGCTCGCCTGGGCGCCCGATGCCAACGAGGTCTTCGTGGTGCTGAAACGGGCGGTCGCCGCACGATTGCAGGAACGAGGCGCGCTTTTCTACGACTGGCCGGTGCCGCACGATCTCAAGGGCAGCCTCGCCGAGGACGAAGCCCTCTACCGCCTTGTGACGAGCTTTGCCACGCGAGCCGAAGACGTCGACCGCTTCGTCGCCGGCTGTTGAGAGCTGGAGCGGATTGGGGGAAACAAAGCCGCAATAAAAAACGGCGCCCCTGAGGGCGCCGCCATTCGTCTCGAGCTTCGTGGTCTCGAACTTCGTGCGGGGCTTAAGCGCTCTGCGCCTCGATCTGCTTCGGCTGCGAGGTAACCGAGGAGATTTCAATGCGGCGCGGCTTGGCTGCTTCCGGGATCTCGCGAACGAGATCGACATGGAGCAGGCCGTTCTTCAGCGAAGCGGCTTTGATCTCGACATGGTCGGCAAGCTGGAAGCGACGCTCGAAGGCGCGCTTGGCGATGCCGCGGTGGAGAAACTGGGTTTCCTCACCCTTTTCTTCGCCCTTCTCGCCCTTGATCGTCAGCGTGTTTTCGCGCGCTTCGACAGAAAGCTCGCTTTCATCGAAGCCGGCAACCGCCATGGTGATGCGGTAGGCGTTCTCGCCGGTGCGCTCGATGTTGTAGGGCGGATAGGTCTGCGCTTCGGGCTGGCCAAGGCTGTCAAGCATGGTGAACAGGCGATCGAAGCCGACCGTGGAGCGGTAGAGGGGAGAAAAATCAAAGTGACGCATGGTGTCGTCCTCCTTAAGAGCAACGGTTTGCGATCTGGCCTGCCACCCCATCCCGGCTGTGGCGCGACCGGTAAACGGACCCGTCATCGGCGTCCGCGACCAAGACATGGGATCGCACGCGCATGAGTTCAAGAGGACCCCTTGGAGGAACTTTTCGGGCGATTCGTGAACCGCATATGAACGGCCGGTTCGGCCGCGGTTCAGCCGCCGAGTGTTAAAAGAGAGATACTGGGCGGAATGGCCCAGGGCTGAAGTGACATGTCCCTTCTCCTTCAGCGGCCGGAAACGGTGATCGTCCGGATTTCATCCACCGTTTCCGGCTTTTTTCTTTGACGGACGAAAGGCCGCCGCCTATCGCTAGAGAGTGAGGAAAAGGGAGCGATTTTCCGCCCCACATCCCGCTCCAGTTCTATCGCAGTCGATCAACGCTTCCGATCCGGCCACCGCCTCCATGACGACGATCCTTTATTCCACGCCCGACAACCCGATGCCGGGCAATCCCGTGGCGGGCTATTTCGATGGCGCCGGCCACCGCAAGATCCGCTACGCGGTGTTCAAGTCGAAGGCGGCCAACATTCGCGGCACGATCGTCCTGCTGCAGGGCCGCAACGAATCGATCGAGAAATACTTCGAGACGATCGGCGAACTGATGGAGGCGGGCTTCTGGGTCGCCACTTTCGACTGGCGCGGACAAGGCGGTTCCGAAAGGCTGCTGCCGCAGCCGGGCCGCGGCCATGTGGAGCGTTTCGACGATTATGAGCGCGATCTCACCGCTTTCCTTCACGAGATCGTCCTGCCCGACACGCGCCTGCCCTTCTCGATCGTCGCCCATTCCATGGGCGCCCTTGTCGCCCTGTCGCTTGCGCCTTTCCTCGCAAGCCGCATCGAGCGCATGGTGCTGCTCGCTCCCTTCGTGGGGTTGAGCGGCCAAGTTGTCGGCGAGCGCGGCGCCGTGACGATTGCGACATCCATGCGCCGCTTCGGCTTTGGAAGCCTGCCCTTGCGCGCCGACAGGGGCAAGCATCTTCCCTTTGAGAACAACGTGCTAACGACGGACAGCCGCCGCTACGCGCGCAATCTGGCGCTGATCGACGCCTGCCCGCGCCTCAGGGTTGGCCCTCCGACAGCCCGCTGGTTGAGCGAGGCCTTCCGGACGATCCGGCACGTCATGGAGCGAGAGCACCTGACGAGGATCACGGTTCCAACCGTTATTCTCGCGCCGACGGCCGACCGGCTCGTGCCCTATCTTGCCATCGAATACCTGGCCAGCAACTTCCGGGCCGGCCACCTGATCCCGATCGACGGCGGGCGCCACGAACTCCTCCATGAGGCCGACCGTTATCGCGCCCAAGCAATGGCGGCGATTCTCGCTTTCCTGCCGGGCGCCGATCCCGACGACGACGGTCCCGTGCTTCGTCACCTGGAAGAGACTTAAAAAACTAGACGCGTCTTCCGTTCAGCGTTTCCAGCGCCTGAGCGTGGAGTTCGCGGCTGCCGGCGGCGACGATTTCGCCGCCCATTTCCGCCGACCCGCCTTGCCAGTTGGTGATCACGCCGCCCGCCTGTTCGATCAGCGGAATGAGTCCGCCGACGTCATAGGGCTTGAGGCCGCACTCGACGACGAGATCGACGTGGCCCGCTGCAAGAAGCGCAAAGGCATAGCAATCGCAGCCGTAGCGGAAGAGCCTGACCTTCTCCTGCAGCGCCTCGAAGCGCTCCTTGAGCTCGCCCGTGTAAAGATGCGGCGAAGTGGTGAAGAGCACGGCGTCCGAAAGCCCGCCGCAGTTCCGCGTCGAAAGCACCTTCTCGCCATCGGGGCCGCGATAGACCGACTTCTCCCCGTCGGCGAAATAGCGCTCGCCTGTGAAGGGCTGGTCCATCAACCCCATGATCGCCTTGCCGTTACGATAGAGACCGATCAAGGTGCCCCACACCGGCAGGCCGGAAATGAAGGCGCGCGTGCCGTCGATCGGGTCGATGACCCAGACATGTTCACGATCGAGGCCGACATTCCCATACTCCTCGCCAAGAATGCCGTGGCCGGGAAAGGTGCGTTCGATCAGCGCCCGGATCGCCGCTTCGGCCGACTGGTCGGCCTCGGTCACCGGATCGAAGCCGCCTTCCAGCTTGTTCGTCACGCAGGCGCCCGTCCGGAAAAGCGGCATGGTTTGCGCCCTGGCGGCGTCGGCGAGACGGTCGAAGAAGGAGCGATCCGGTAGCATGGCACTTTCTCGGAGGAGCAAAGGGGAAGTGTCATCCTGAATAGACGAAATTCGCCGAAAGGCAACGTCCGCTCCGGCCGGCACTGCGGCGATCATTTGCGGCTGTACAACCAGCAGACGAATAAACGCCGATCATACAAAAGTCTGTACCCCTAAAACTTGACAATTGTGCAGCGCAATATTAGTGTTCTCCTGCAGTCACTCGTGGCTGCAAATACCCTCCTTGGGTGTTTCCTCCCTAGACTTGACCGCGCCGCTGGCGCGGTTCTTTTTACCCCTCAAGCCGCTGGCACCACCCCGCTCAACGTTTTAAATTTGCCGCAGAACTTGGTCCTGAAACCGGTTCCGGTTCTTGCATGTGAGCCGTTTTGGGCAGTAGCCGGCTATTCCGCCGCCAGCGGCAGGTAGGCGCCATAATCTTCGACGTGGCGCGCGAGTGCGGCGATGAATGTTGCGAGGTCGGCCTCCAAGGCGGCAAATCCGGGCTTTTTGGCGAGGGTCGTTTCGTCGACATAGAGACTACGGTTGATTTCGATCTGAAGCGCATGCAGCCCGCGAGTCGGCCGGCCGTAGTGTTCGGTGATGAAGCCGCCGGCATAGGGCTTGTTGCGGGCGACCGCATAGCCGAGCCCTTCCAGCAGATCCACGGCGGCGCGCGACAGTTCCGCCGCCGCGCTCGTTCCATAACGGTCGCCGATGATGAAATCGGGGCGCTGGCCGCTTCCGGGAAGATGGACATTGCCGGGCATCGAATGGCAGTCGATGAGGATCGACATCCCGAACCGCACATGGGTGCGGGCGATCAGCTTCCGGAGTGTGGCGTGATAAGGCTTGTAGATCGTCTCGATCCGCGCGAGGGCCTCCTCGACCGGGAAGCGGCTGCGATAGATTTCCATATTTTCGGCAACAAGACGGGGCACGGTGCCAAGGCCGCCGGCAACGCGCATCGAGCTGATGTTGGCATGCGCCGGCAGCGCGCCCTCGAACATGCGCGGGTCGAGCTCGTAGGGTTCACGGTTGACGTCGAGGAAGGCACGCGGAAAATGGGCCCGGAGCAAGGGCGCCCCCAGAAAGGTGGCGCTGCGGAACAGTTCATCGACGAAGTGATCTTCCGAACGGCGGATCGAATGCGGATCGAGGCGCGACTGATCGAGAAAGGACTGGGGATAATGGCGACCGCTGTGCGGGGAGTTGAACACGAAAGGAATCCGCTGATTCGCGGGATCCAGAACCTCGAAAAACGCGAACTCGACCGCTTCCCCCATCGGAACCCTTTTTACCATGTCGGGATCTTGCTGTTCGGATCATGTTGCCAGCTGGCCGCCTCTGTGTCCATAGTGGCCTCCCGCTGGTTTCGGGGACTTGATCGCCCCTGTTCACCAGATATTTACCATGTTGCGGTTGGCTAAGCTGCCGCTATCCACAAGCATCGAAAAGAAGTAGCCACGGCCGAATACATGACTGCGAAAATCCTCCTTGCCGAAGACGATAACGACATGCGCCGCTTCCTCGTGAAGGCGCTGGAAAAGGCTGGCTACAAGGTCCTTTCCTATGACAACGGCGCCAGCGCGTATGACCGGCTTCGTGAAGAACCCTTTTCGCTTCTCCTCACCGACATCGTCATGCCCGAGATGGACGGCATCGAACTCGCCCGCCGGGCGACCGAACTCGACCCCGACCTGAAGGTGATGTTCATCACCGGCTTCGCCGCCGTGGCGCTCAACCCCGATTCCAAGGCGCCGAAGGATGCAAAGGTGCTCTCCAAGCCCTTCCACCTGCGCGACCTCGTCAACGAGGTCAACAAGATGCTGGCGGCCTGAGAAAGGGCAGAATTGCCCGCCCGCTTTGCCGGCCGACTGATACGCAAGAAACCGCTTCGAGGCCGCCGCCTATCAACATGGTCGAGCAGCGGCCTTTTGCTATTTCAAGGGCTTAGCCGATCAAACCGGACAGAAAACCGGCGCTGAGGTGCGAGCGCCGCACCGGAAATCCCGCCGCAGGCGCCCCGAGAAATTTCTGTCAAAAAACCTTCGAAAAGCCTATTGACGCGGACGCCGGTTTTGTGGTCTATGCGCCGCATCGGATGGGCGTGTAGCTCAGCGGGAGAGCACTACGTTGACATCGTAGGGGTCACAAGTTCGATCCTTGTCACGCCCACCATTCCGATCTCTCCACAACGTTGATGATTTCGACCTCTGGATCGAGTCGAGTCTATGTATTTCCCCCGTCGAATCGATTGAACCTGTCCGGCTCTTTTTCGAGACATTGTCACGCGATCGTCATGGTATGCGGTTAGGAAATACCCACCTCGCCATTGACCACGGATGTACTGGCAGTGGCTACAGGTGATGAAGGTCGGGTTCAACCCGGCCTTTTTTGTTGCGCGCGCCGCGGGGGCGACAGGAGCGTCTGCTATGCCGCCCAGGGATGTCGCATCTCAATGCACGACCTGCGAGGCCGCCGACATCACCTCTTCCGGCGTCGGAGCGCGGAACATGTTGCTTCCGCCTCCGGCCGCCTCGGTGAAACTCCAGCGCACGACGCCGTCGCGGTCGATGAGGAACTCGCCGACGAGCTGTGCCATAGCCGTTGCGGCCATGCGGTTGTCGTCCTCCGTCATCTCATAGCCGTCCGCCTGTTGGAGATATTCGGATGCCGCCATGGGGTTCATCGGTTCCGGCAGCTCGTCGGGCAGCTCGACGCGCATGGACATTATGGTCTGCATGCTGATCTTATGAGGCCAGTCGTCCTCGTCCTCGGTGAACTCCGGGTTGGGAAGACCGAAGGCCCGGTGCGAAACCCGTTCGGGATCCGCGGCGGCAAGAAGGTTCGGCAGGGGATGGTAGCGGAAATAGAGCCGCGCCCGCTCGATCGGCGTATTCACGACGGTCAGGCTTTCGACACCCTTTTCGTTCAGTGCGGCCTTGAGCTGTGCCATCGTTGCGATCTGGCGGCGGCAAAATGGACATTGCAGGCCCCTGAACAGGCCCACCAAGACGGGCTTCCGCCCGCGAAAATCATCAATCGCGATCTTGCCCTCATGGGTGATCGCATCGAGCACCACGTTGGGCGCCCGATCGCCCGGCTGCAACGGCCCGGAACTGCGATATTCTTCCATGGCTGTTTCCTCCCGTTACGCGTTGTGGGGTCCGCCTCAGCTAAATTAGGAGAGGCGCTGCTTCACTCCCGCGGCCCAATCTGACGAAAAAACCTCAATCGAGGAACGGCAATATCACCAAGGCTTCGGGGTCGAGCTCATGACGGTCGCAAACGTCGCGGGCCAGACCGAAATAGCGCTCGGCCTCGGCAAGTTCGCCTTCATCGAGACAAAGCGTCGCCAGACCATCATAGCATGGAAACAGTACCTGCGCTTCGCCTGTCTCGCCGGCAAGCTCGAGCGCCTCGCAATAGAGTCGGCGGGCTTCGTGAGGCCGGTCGTGGCATTGATAGATCTGGCCGAGCACAAGCAGGGACACGGGTAGATGATCCCGCTGGTCTAACATCCGGTCGAGCTCGACCGCCTTCTGCGCCGCCGGGACGCCGTCGCCGCTGCAACGATGAGTGAAGGTGCAATAGGCAACCGCCAGGTTCGCGAGCAGCCGCGCCTGAAAGCCGAGGTCTCCGATGCGGCGGGCCATGTCGAGACCGCGTCGGCAGACATCGATGGCGAGCTTCGGGTCGACGATCGTGTAGAGCACTCCAAGGTTCGTATATCCCCGGCAGGCCGCATGCATGAGGGCGGCCCCCTCCGCGACGGCAACACTCTCTTCGACCGCGTCGATTGCCGCGCGCGTGTCGCCGCGCCGGGCGAGCGCAACCCCTTTTGTGTTCAGCGCCTCGGCGGTGACCAGCGCCGCCTCGCGCCGCATCTCCTCACCCGCACCGGGATCAAGCCCCTTGACCCGGCGCAGCGCCTCATCGGCCCATTCGGAGGCAGCGAGATAATCGCCCATGCGGAAGGCGAGATGCCCCCGCTCCTGCAGCAGCGAGGCGCTCTCGACAGGCGCATCCGCCCTTTCGAGCCGGGCGCCGGCCTCGACGAAGTTCGCCTGTGCCTCGCCGCGATTTCCGGCCTCCCAGAGGAGATGGCCGAGCTTGCGCAGGATTCGGGCGGAAGCGACGGGATCCGCCGCGATGCGCTCGCTTGCGAGAAGCGCGCGATAATGCTCTTCGGCCTGGGCCCGATGACCGCTCGGCACCAGCAGGTCGGCGATGCGCTCACGCGCCACGTACCATTCCGCCGTCTCGTCGCCGAGCGCGGCAAGGGCCGCCATGGCCTGCCGGTAGTAGCGGATCGCGTCCTCGTTGGCGTAGAGCTGACGCGCGCGGTCCCCAGCCGCCATCAGATAACGCGCGCCACGGGCGCGGTCCGCCGACTGACTGAAATGATGGCCCAGCAGCGCCAATTCCTCGAGCCGTTCCGGGTTCTCGCCATAGCGCCGCTCCAGCGCGTTGGCGATCGCTGCGTGGATTTCCGTTCGCCGTTTCACGAGCAGGTTGTTGTAGACGACTTCGTGCAGGAGCGACTGCACGAAACGGTAGGCCTGCGATGTTCGCGAAGCTTCTCCGGCCGTCTCTTCTATGATTTCCGCATCGCATAGCCGTTCTAGGCCCGCGTCCACTCCTGCCGGATCGGCGGAAATGGCAGCGAGCAGTCCCGCATCGAAGCGCGGACCGATCACTGCGGCGCAATGGACGAGGCGCCGCACCTCCTGCGGCAGCCGATCGATACGCGCGAGCACCACCGCCTCGATGCCGACAGGAATGTCGACGCTCGCCTCACCCTCGGCCACCTGCCAATGCGGCCCCTCGCGCTGCAGCATTTCGAGATCGATGAGGCCGCGGAGAATCTCCTCGATGAAAAGCGGATTGCCGCCGGCACGCGCCAAAATCCGCTTTCTGAGCTGCTTGGGAAGCCCCTCCTCCCCAAAGTAAGCTGACAGGAGGCGCTCGCCGGTGGCTGGCGAGAGCGGCGCGAGCCGCAAGGCAGTGACGCTCGTGCGGCCCGGCGCCAGCCGCTCCGGCCCGGCATCCGGTCGCTGCGTGGCGATGAGCATGAAGGGCTTGCGTTCCAGCCGGTCAAGCACGAAGCGCAGCGCCTCCAGCGAGGCTGAATCCGCCCAATGCAGGTCCTCGATGAGGAGCAATAGCGGTGCTCGTTCAAGCCGCCGCTCGAACAGGGTGCGAATGAGCGAGAAGAGCTGGCGTCGGAGCTGCTCGGGAGGAACATGCTGCAAGATTCCGTCGCGCTCCCCCATGCCGAGGATATGAAACAGGAGCGGCATCGCGTCCTCGACCTCGGCGGCGGCAAAGCCGATCTCCGCGAGGCCTGCCTCGAGCTGCTCCCGCGTCTTCTCCGCAGAGTCGCCGATCGCTATGCCATAGGCACTGCGCAGCACCGTGGCGAGTGTCCCGTAGGACGGCTCTCCGAGGGGAGAACAGGCCGCCCGCCTGACGACGACAGGGGCGAAACACTGATCCTCGCCGAGGCCGGCCAGGAACTCGCCGACGAGGCGTGACTTGCCGATGCCGGCCTCGCCTACGAGCCTGACCATTTGCGCAGCCCCGCTGCAGGCAAGCGTCAGGCAGTCCCGCAAGCGGGCGAGTTCAGTGTCGCGGCCGATCAGCGGCGCGCTGAGGCCGAGCGCGTCGAGTCCTCTTGCCGGGCGCGGCGTTTCGAGCGCCCCGGTCACACGATGCACCTGCAAGCTGCCGGCCTTGCCGCGGAGCGCAACGGCGCCGAGCGTCTCGTAGGCGAAAGCATGCCGTGTGAGCTTGTGCGTCACCGGACCGACAAGGATCTCGTCCGGACCGGCCATGGTCTGCAGCCGCTGCGCCGTGTTCACCGTGTCGCCCGTTACCGAATAGGACTTGGTGTCGCCGGCGCCGACGGCACCGGCAACGACCGTTCCCGTATTGACGCCGATGTGGAGGCTCAGCGGCAGGCCGATGCGCTTTCGCCAGTGTTCGCCGACCCGCCCTGCCCTGGTCACCATCTCCAGCGCGGCGCGAAGCGCCCTTTCCGCATCGTCCTCATGCGCCACGGGTGCGCCGAAGAGGGCGAGCAGAGCATCGCCGATGAACTTGTCGACAAATCCGCCGAAGGCTTCCACGGAACGCGTCAGTTCCTCGAAGAGCTCGTTCTGCAGCGCCTGAAGCACCTCCGGATCGACCTGCTCGCTGAGGCTCGTAAACCCGCAGAGATCGGCAAAGACGACTGTGACCGTTCGGCGGTCGGCGCCGGCCTCCGGCCCCGGCGGCAAGGGGGGCGTGGCGGGAATGATCCTGGCCGGCGGTTGTTGCGACGCAGACTTCGCGGCCGATCTGGATACGGAAGGGGAACCCACCTGGGTGCCGCACCGCGGACAGAAGGCGAAGTGCTCTGGACACGGATAGCCGCAGGCCGGGCACGGCACCGGCTGTTTCGCACCGCATCGCGGGCAGAATGCAAAACCGCTTTCGATCTCAAACCCGCATTCGTGGCAGTTCATCCCGGATGAACCTCGAGCGTGCCTGCTTGCTCCGGATTTCCAGGGCCCTAGGCGTGAATGCCGAGAAAAAACAATGGACTTGTTGCGCCGGCTTGGCAAGCATGGGAGCACCTGCCGCCGTCGCTCGCATCACTCTCCGGAACATTGCCGCGATGCGGGCGCGTTCGCGGAACAGCGGCACCGGAAATAATCTGACGCAAAAGATGACGCGCGCGCAGTTTTGCGCTACTACCCCCTGCGCTGGCGCTTAAGGATCGCCATATTCGCGTGATGACATTCGTTCGTGAAGGAACACGTTCATGCCTGCCTATCGCTCTCGTACCACCACCCACGGCCGCAACATGGCCGGCGCCCGCGGCCTCTGGCGCGCGACGGGCATGAAGGACAGCGACTTTGGCAAGCCGATTATCGCCGTGGTGAACTCCTTCACGCAGTTCGTGCCCGGCCACGTGCACCTCAAAGACCTCGGCCAGCTCGTTGCCCGCGAAATCGAAGCGGCCGGCGGTGTCGCCAAGGAATTCAACACGATCGCCGTCGACGACGGCATCGCCATGGGTCATGACGGCATGCTCTATTCGCTGCCCTCGCGCGAGATCATCGCCGACAGCGTCGAATACATGGTCAATGCCCATTGCGCCGACGCCATGGTCTGCATCTCCAACTGCGACAAGATCACCCCCGGCATGCTGATGGCCGCGCTCCGCCTCAACATCCCGGCCGTCTTCGTTTCCGGTGGCCCGATGGAAGCGGGCAAGGTCGTACTGCACGGCAAGACGCACGCGCTCGATCTCGTCGACGCGATGGTCGCCGCCGCCGACGACAAGGTCAGCGACGAGGACGTCAAGGTCATCGAACGCTCCGCCTGCCCGACCTGCGGCTCCTGTTCCGGCATGTTCACGGCGAACTCGATGAACTGTCTGACCGAGGCGCTCGGCCTCTCCTTGCCCGGCAACGGCTCGACGCTGGCAACGCACGCCGACCGCAAGCGTCTCTTCGTCGAGGCCGGTCACCTCATTGTCGATCTGGCGCGCCGTTACTACGAGCAGGAGGACGAACGCGTCCTGCCGCGCTCGATCGCATCCAAGCAGGCCTTCGAAAACGCCATGGCGCTCGACATCGCCATGGGCGGCTCGACCAATACGGTGCTGCACATCCTCGCCGCGGCCTACGAGGGCGAAGTGGACTTCACCATGGACGACATCGACCGGCTGTCGCGCAAGGTGCCGTGCCTTTCGAAGGTGGCGCCGGCGAAGGCCGACGTGCATATGGAAGACGTTCACCGTGCGGGCGGCATCATGTCGATCCTCGGCGAGCTCGACAAAGGCGGCCTGATCAATCGCGACTGCGTCACTGTGCACAGCGAAACGATCGGCGACGCCATCGACCGCTGGGACATCACCCGCACGTCTAGCGAGACGGTGCGCAACTTCTTCCGCGCGGCGCCGGGCGGCATCCCGACGCAGGTCGCCTTCAGCCAGGACGCGCGCTGGGACGAGCTCGACATGGACCGCGAAAACGGCGTCATCCGCTCGGTCGAACATCCCTTCTCGAAGGACGGCGGCCTTGCCGTGCTCAAGGGCAACATCGCGCTCGACGGCTGCATCGTGAAGACCGCCGGTGTCGACGAGAGCATTTTGAAGTTCTCCGGCCCCGCCCGAGTGTTCGAGAGCCAGGACGCCGCCGTCAAGGCGATCCTCGGCAACGAGATCAAGGCCGGCGACGTCGTCGTCATCCGCTACGAGGGGCCGAAGGGCGGGCCGGGCATGCAGGAAATGCTCTATCCGACGAGCTACCTGAAGTCGAAAGGCCTCGGCAAGGCTTGCGCGCTGATCACCGACGGCCGCTTCTCCGGCGGCACCTCCGGCCTATCGATCGGCCACGTCTCGCCGGAGGCAGCGAACGGCGGCACGATCGGGCTCGTGCGCGACGGCGACATGATCGACATCGATATCCCGAACCGCACCATCGGTCTCAGGGTCGACGAGGCGGAACTCGCCGCCCGCCGGCAGGAGCAGGACGCCAAGGGCTGGAAGCCCGCCGAGCACCGCAAGCGCCGAGTGACGACCGCGCTCAAGGCCTATGCCGCCTTTGCGACTTCGGCCGACCGTGGGGCCGTCAGGGATCTCGGCGGCAGGTAATCGGCGCGCTACACGCTTAAGAAGGCTCCCGTTCGCAGCGGGAGCTTTTGCTGTGGAGCGTCGAAATCACATGTAGCGCGTCTCGGCCGGTGGATTCCACCAGTTGTTATGCAGCCCGTCCATATACTGGATCGGCAAGGCAGCGAGCACGGCCGGCTCGACATCGTCGAGGCAGGCGACGTTGATGGAAACGAAGGCGCCCCCGATCTCCTCGACATATCCGTGGCCGTAGGGCGCAACGCCGCACGTCGTGCAGAACCGGTGATGGCCGCTCATCGTGGCGAACTGATAGTCCCCGATACCGGTCTCCTCGCACATCAGCCGGAAATCCTCCGGCTTCACGGTCGCGCCCCAATAGCGCAGCTTCGAGCAGTAGGAGCAATTGCACCGGCTGGTCCCCGCCTCGAGATCGACGTCTACCTCGTAGCGAATGCGTCCACAATGGCAGCTACCTTTATACGTGGTCTTCATCATCATTCCTCCCGGTTGAAATGCCGTCTTGCCAATTTTGAATCTACATGACAACATATTGTCATTTAGGATAATGACAATATGTTGTCAATATGAAAAGACGCTCGCGTACACCCTCCGGCGATGCTTTCGCCGAATTCGCCATTTCCGTGCTTCGCTTGGCAGGCCACTTGACCTCCGAAGGAGATAGGCTGGCGCAACCATCCGGCCAGACCAGTGCCCGCTGGCAAGTCTTGGCGGCAGCAAGACACAATGCGATGTCGGTCGCCGATGCCGCCCGCACACTCGGGCTCGCCCGACAGGGCGTGCAACGCATCGCGGATCTCCTCGAAGCCGAGGGATTGATCGCCTACAGGGACAACCCCGCGCATCAGCGTGCGAAGCTGATGACGCTTACGGAACGGGGCAAGACGGTGCTCGACGAAATCACCGCCCGCCAGACCGTCTGGGCGGATGCGCTTGGCGCGGAAACGGGAGAAGAAAGAGTGCGGCAAGCGACGACGCTGATCGCCGATGTCATTGCAATCCTTAAGGAGCGTGGAATGAGGCGTTGATCACATTAGGTCAGCGCCAGCAGATCGGCGCGCAAACGGTCCGCGCCGTGCTCGCCGAGACGCTCGTCGACCGCCGCATGCGTTTCCTTCCAGATCGGAAGGGCTTCGGCGAGCAACCGCCCGCCGTCGGCCGTCAGCCTCAGCCGCCTCAGACGTCGATCGTTCGGGTCGACGAAAACCTCGACCAGACCGCGGCGCTCAAGCGGCTTCAGCGCCGCCGTCAGCGTCGTGCGGTCCATGGCAAGCAGTGATGCCACCGCACTCATGCTAGGCGCCTCCGGTCGGTTGAGCGACATCAGCAGCGAGAACTGGCCGTTCGTTATGTCGAGCGGCCTCAGCGCGTCGTCGAACTGACGGGCGAGCGCCCGGGCGGCGCGCTGAACATGCAGGCACAGACAGGTATCCCTGACAAAAATGGTGGTGGAAAAAGGTATCGGCGGCGACTTTGACATAGAACAGTAATGTTGATATCAACATAATTAGTCAAGCGCTACATCGCAGCGCCAGGCATCTCTTGAGGCGCAAAAACCGCTGTACTTTGAATTGCTGCGTAATTCATTCCGTAAAGTCTGCCGATCTTCGGATCGTGCACGAGGGAGGAGAAACGGGCATGACACCGAACCACGCTGTCGTATCGCCGGGGGAATGGCTGGAGGCGCGCAAAAGGCTGCTCGCTCTGGAGAAGGAGCACACCCGTCTGCGCGACAAGATCAACGCCGAGCGCCAGGCGCTGCCATGGGTGAAGATGGAAAAGACCTACGTCTTCGACACCGCAGCCGGGCCGAAGACATTGGCCGAACTCTTCGACGGGCGCAGCCAGCTTCTCGTCTATCATTTCATGCTCGGTGCAAACTGGGAAGCCGGCTGCAAGAGCTGTTCCTTTGTCGCCGATCACTTCGCCGGCGCGCTTCCCCACCTCAACCATCATGACGTAACCCTGATTGCCGCGTCCAATGCGCCCCTGGAAAAGATCGACGCCTATCGTAAACGCATGGGCTGGCACTTCCCCTGGGTCTCGGCTCTCGGCAATGGCTTCAACAGCGATTTCCACGTGTCCTTCACGCCCGCCGAGCTCGCGGGCGGCAAGGTCGTCTACAACTTCACCGAAATCGACGGCGGCGACGCCTATGAGGAACTGCCCGGGCTCAGCGCCTTCTACAAGGACGAGGACGGCACCGTCTATCATACCTATTCGACCTATGCCCGCGGACTGGAGGAGCTGGTCGGCACCTTCATGCTGCTCGACCGCGCACCTAAGGGCCGCAACGAAGGCGAGGTCATGGATTTCGTCCGTCGGCACGACGAGTACGACGAAACGCCACGGCGGCGGGCGTGACGGAAACGTTCAATCGCGCGATTGTTCAGGGAACCTTCGGCGTTTGCCAACGTTGTCGCTCTTTGCGCGGCGAACTGGGGAAGCGTCGGCCGCGTCTCACCATGGGAGGATAGCAGTGAAAGCAGAACCGCAGGAAGAACACCGATGGCTGGAACAGCTGCTCGGCGAATGGACGGTCACGTCCGAAGATTCGACGGGGACGGGCGAGAACAGCCCGCCATGGGTGGAGAAGGTTCGCTCGATGCAGGGCCTCTGGGTCGTCTGCGAAGGGCAAGGGACCATGCCGGACGGCACCCCCGGCCAGACCTTGATGACGCTCGGTTTCAACCCGGAAACGAAGCGCTACGTCGGCACGTGGGTCGGCTCCATGATGACCCATATGTGGGTCTATGACGGCGTGATCGAGGACGACGGCAAGACGCTCGCCCTCAATTGTGAAGGGCCTGACTTCGAAAATCCCGGCCGGTCCGCCCGATATCAGGATAGGATAACTTTCATCGACGCGAACCGCCGTACGCTGACGGCCCGCGTCCAGACCGAAAGCGGCGACTGGAAAGAAGTAATGCAGGCGGACTATCGCCGCCGCTAACCGGGACTGCGACGATCTTGGTCGGGACGAGCGAGTCGTCGCCTCGCCGGAACAGCCTGCCAAAGCCAAAAAACCGGAGGACCGACAATGCATGGGAAATTCGTCTGGTACGAACTGATGACGACGGACACGAAGGCGGCCGAGGAATTCTACAAGAATGTCGTCGGCTGGAGCGCCCGCGACGCGGGCGTGCCGGGCATGAACTACACGCTGTTTTACGCCGGCGAGCACCAGGTGGGCGGATTGATGACGATGCCCGATGGCGCGCTCGAGATGAAGGTGCCGCCGGCATGGCTCGGCTATGTGGCGGTCGACGACGTGGATGCCACCGCCGCCAAGGTCAGTGCAGAGGGCGGAACGGTTCATCGCGCGCCGGAGGACATACCGAATATCGGCCGCTTCGCGATCGTCACGGATCCGCACGGCGCGGCCTTTGCCCTCTTCAAGGGTGCCGGCGAACCGCCGCCTTCCATGGAGCAGATGGCCGCCGGCAATGTGGGCTGGCACGAACTGATGGCGGGCGATCTCGACACCGCCTTCGGCTTCTACTCGAAGCTGTTCGGCTGGACCAAGGACCAGGCGATGGATATGGGCGACATGGGCGTCTATCAGATCTTCGCTCACAACGGTCAGCCGATCGGCGGCATGATGACCAAGCCGAAGGAGGTTCCCAATCCCTACTGGCTCTACTACTTCAATGTCGAGGCGCTCGACGCAGCGATCGAGCGCGCGAAGTCCGGCGGCGCGCAAGCGATGATGGAACCGATGGAAGTGCCCGGCGGGGCCTGGATCGCGCAGTTCACCGATCCTCAAGGGGCGCTTTTCGCGCTGGTCGCGCCGAAACGCTGATCCCCGTGGAAAGCCGTTGATCCGCCGGAGCGGGACGGGCGCAAACATGCGTCCTCGTCCTGTTCCGGCGACCGCATGTTTATGCTCGATCTCTTCGTGCCGGGGCCTGGCCCTGCGTCGTTCTCATATCCGGCTCAGGCGTGACGCGAGCGTACCTGGCGAGGAAATCGAGAACGGCCCTGACGCGCGCTGGCAACGCGCCGCCCTGGCCGAGAAAGACGGCGTGGATCTCTTCGAGGTCTCCCGGATTGAGGTCCTCCAGAACGGGCACGAGCCGTCCGGCGCGAACGTCCCCGCGCACGGTGAATTCCGCAAGCCGCGCCAGGCCGGCACCGGTAAGGGCGAGATGGCGCAACCCCTCGCCGTCGCTCACCTGCACCGCGCCCGAAGCGGGCAGCACAATCGTTTCGCTCCCAGTCCTCAGCGGCCAACCGTCGACGGCGCGCGCATAGCAGAAGCCGAGCCGGTCGTGGCTCTTCAGCTCTTCGATCGTGGAGGGTGTGCCGCAGCGCTCCAGGTAGGATGGCGCCGCCACGACCATCATGCGCGTCGCGCCGAGCTTGCGCGCGATCAAGGTCGAGCTCTTGAGCGGCCCCGCCCGGATCGCCACATCGGCGCGCGCCTCCATCAGGTCGACCACCGCATCGGTCATGACGATATCGAGCGTGACAGCCGGAAAGCGCCTCTGGAATTCCGGCACGAGCGGGATCAGTATGTGGGTTCCGAACGACGCATTCACATTCAGCCGCACCCTGCCTGTCGGGCTTTCGCCGGCCGATGCCGAGCGCTCCGCCTCGTCGATATCGGCAAGGATGCGAACGGTGCGCTCATAGAACGCATGTCCTTCCGGCGTAAGCTGCAACTTACGCGTGGACCGGTTCACGAGCCTCACGCCCAGCCGCTCTTCCAGGCGCAGCACAAGCTTGCTGACGGCCGACGGTGTCATCCGATAGTGGCGGGCGGCGGCGGAAAAGCCGCCGAGCTCCACCGCCTTAGCGAAGACTTCCATTTCGCCCGAGCGATTGATGGAGGGTCGCGACATATGAATTCAACTCACAAATAATGTTCCGGCCAGCGGTCTACATCCAAGAGAGAGCCGGCCCCATCCTTGTGTCAACCACATCATCGGCAAGAATGGAGTTTGCGAAATGGAATATCGACGGCTTGGCTCATCCGGATTGAAGGTCCCCGCGCTCAGCTTCGGCGCGGGCACCTTCGGCGGCAAGGGCCCGCTCTTCAGCGCCTGGGGTAAGACGGATGCGGCCGAAGCCCGCCGCCTCGTCGACATCTGCCTGGAGGCGGGCGTCAATCTCTTCGATACGGCGGACGTCTATTCCGACGGCGCATCCGAAGAGGTGTTGGGCGCAGCGATAGAGGGGCGGCGCGACGAGGTGATCCTGTCGACGAAGATATCGCTTCCCATGGGCGGGGGACCGAACGAGGCGGGCTCCTCACGCTCGCGGCTGATCAAGGGCGTGGAAAACGCGCTGAAGCGGCTTGGAACGGACTATATCGACCTCCTGCAGTTGCACGCCTTCGATGCCGGGACACCGATCGAGGAGGTGCTGTCGACACTCGACACGCTGGTGCGCTCCGGCAAGCTTCGCTATGTCGGCGTCTCGAATTTCTCGGGCTGGCAATTGATGAAGTCGCTCGCAATCGCCGAGCGCCACGGCTATCCGCGCTATGTCGCCCACCAGGTCTATTATTCGCTGGTCGGCCGCGACTACGAATGGGAACTGATGCCGCTCGGCCTGGACCAAGGCGTCGGTGCGCTCGTCTGGAGCCCGCTCGGCTGGGGGCGGCTGACCGGCAGGATTCGCCGTGGAGAGCCCTGGCCGGAGGGAAGCCGCCTGCACGATACTGCCGCCTTCGGGCCGCCGGTCGACGAGGAGAAGCTCTACGATGTCGTCGACGTGCTCACCGCTATCGCAAAGGAAACCGGCAAGACCATCCCGCAGATCGCCATCAACTGGCTTCTTCAGCGCCCGACCGTATCGAGCGTCATCATCGGCGCGCGCAACGAGGAACAGTTGCGCCAGAATCTCGGCGCCGTCGGCTGGTCGCTCGCCGCCGATCAGATCGCGCGACTCGATGCGGCAAGCGCGGCGACGGCGCCCTATCCCTACTTTCCCTACTACCGGCAGGAGGGCTTCGCCCGGATCAATCCGCCGCCGGTTTGACGAGACGGGAGGCAAGCCGGAGCCGCCCCGGTTTCGGCTTGCTTTCTTCTTTGCATTGCACAAAAGTCTTCTCGAATGGCGGGCGAAGGACCTGCCATCGAGGGGAAAAAGCCGCATGTCGATAAAGGCCAGTATCTACCACCTGACCCACTATACCTATGACCGACCGGTAAGGCTTTCGCCGCAAATCATCAGGCTGAAGCCGGCGGCCCACTCGAAAACGAAGGTCATCAGCCACTCGCTGAAAGTTTCGCCGGCGAACCACTTCGTCAATCTGCAGCAGGACCCGTACGGCAACTATCTCGCCCGCTACGTCTTTCCCGATCCGGTGACGGAGCTGAAGATCGAAGTCGACCTCGTCGCCGATATGACCGTCTACAATCCGTTCGACTTCTTCGTCGAGGAAGAGGCCGAGCACTGGCCCTTCCGCTACGCCGAAGACCTAAGCGAGGACCTGAAGATCTATATGACGCCGGAGCCGATGGGGCCGAGGCTTTCGGCATTCATGGAGAGCGTGGACCGCTCGCGCCAGCGCACCGTCGACATGGTCGTCGGCCTCAATGCGCGGCTGCAGAAGGAAATCGGCTACGTCATCCGCATGGAGCCGGGTGTACAGTCGCCGGAAGAGACGCTCGGCCTCGCCAGGGGATCGTGCCGCGATTCGAGCTGGCTGCTCGTGCAGATTCTCCGCAACCTCGGTTTTGCGGCGCGTTTCGTCTCGGGCTATCTCATCCAGTTGACGCCCGACCTGAAGGCCCTCGACGGACCCTCCGGTACCGATCACGATTTCACCGACCTCCACGCCTGGGCCGAGGTGTATCTTCCCGGCGCGGGCTGGATCGGGCTCGACCCGACCTCCGGTCTGTTGACCGGCGAAAGCCACATCCCGCTCGCGGCAACGCCACATTATCGCAACGCCGCGCCGATCTCGGGCGGCTTCTTCGGCGATCCGGAGACGAAATCGGATTTCGCCTTCGATATGAAGATCGCTCGTGTCGCCGAGCATCCGCGCATCACCAAGCCTTTTTCCGACGAGAGCTGGGAAGCCCTGAACACGCTTGGCGACAAGGTCGACCGGGTGCTGGCCGAGAACGACGTGCGGCTGACGATGGGCGGCGAGCCGACCTTCGTGTCGATCGACGATTTCGAGTCCGACGAGTGGAACACCGCCGCCGTCGGCCCGACCAAACGCGAAAAGGCCGACGCCCTCATCCGCCGGCTGCGCGAGCGCTTCGCGCCCGGCGGCTTCCTGCATTACGGACAAGGCAAGTGGTATCCGGGCGAGAGCCTGCCGCGCTGGACCTTCTCGCTCTATTGGCGACGGGACGGCCTGCCGATCTGGCAGCGCCCCGACCTCATCGCCGAGGAACGCGGGCGCCACGAAGTGACGGAGCGCGACGCCGAGCGCCTGCTCGCCGCGGTTGCCGGCGAACTCGACATTGCGGCGGACATGGTCGTTCCGGCCTATGAGGATCCCGCCGAATGGATCATCAAGGAAGCAAACCTCCCGGACAATGTCGATCCGTCCAACTCCAAGCTCAAGGATCCGGAGGAACGAAGCCGCCTTGCCCGCGTTTTCGAGCGTGGCCTGACGACGCCGACCGGCTACGTGCTGCCGGTGCAGGCGTGGAATGCGCGTGCATCGGACCGGCGATGGATGAGCGAGAAGTGGAAGACCCGGCGCGGCCGCCTCTTTCTCGTGCCCGGCGACAGCCCTGTCGGCTATCGCCTGCCGCTTGGCTCCCTGCCCTATATTTCCCCTTCGTCCTATCCCTACATTAATCCCGTCGACCCGACGGTGCCGCGCGACGACCTGCCGGATTTCGCCGAAACGAAGGGCCGCGCGCAGCAGTCGCGCTTTCAGGCTTTCGAGGAGCCCCCGACACCGGTCCCCCCTTCGCGCGACGAAATCGACGGCCACGTCCGCACAGCCATCACCGTCGAGCCGCGGGATGGCCGACTCTCCGTTTTTATGCCGCCGACGACGAGCATCGAGGAATATCTGGATCTCATCGCCGCGACCGAGCGCGCCGCCGCCGCGCTCGGCCTCGCCGTCCATATCGAGGGCTATGCACCGCCGCATGACGAGCGCATCAACGTCATCCGGGTCGCACCGGATCCGGGGGTGATCGAAGTCAACATCCATCCGGCGTCCACCTGGCGCGAATGCGTCGACATCACCACGGCGATCTACGAGGAGGCGCGCCAGAGCCGGCTCGGCGCCGACAAGTTCATGATCGACGGCCGCCATACGGGGACGGGCGGCGGCAATCACGTCGTTGTCGGCGGCCGCAGCCCTAACGACAGCCCGTTCCTGCGCCGACCGGATCTTTTGAAGAGTATCGTGCTTCACTGGCAGCGCCACCCGTCGCTCTCCTATCTCTTTTCCGGTCTCTTCATCGGACCGACCAGCCAGGCGCCGCGCATTGACGAGGCCCGCCACGACTCGCTCTATGAGCTCGAAATTGCGCTCGCTCAGGTGCCGCCGGGCGCCGGTCGTCTGCCGCCTCTGCCCTGGCTCGTCGACCGACTGTTCCGCAACCTGCTCGTCGACGTCACCGGTAACACGCACCGCTCGGAAATCTGCATCGACAAGCTGTTTTCGCCGGATGGTCCGACGGGGCGGCTCGGGCTGATCGAGTTCCGCGGCTTTGAGATGCCGCCCAACGCGCGCATGTCGCTGGCGCAGCAATTGCTGGTGCGCGCGCTCATCGCCCGATTCTGGAAGAGCCCGATAGAGGGCCGCTTCGTGCGTTGGGGTACGACGCTTCACGACCGCTTCATGCTGCCCCATTACGTCTGGCAGGATTTTCTCGAAGTCCTCGCCGACCTGCGCGTCCATGGCTTCGATCTCCGTCCCGAATGGTTCGAGGCGCAACTCGAATTCCGCTTCCCCTTCTGCGGCGAAGTCGAATACGCGGAAGCGAAGCTCGAAATCCGCCAAGCCCTCGAACCCTGGCACGTGATGGGCGAGCAGGGCGCCATCGGCGGCACCGTCCGCTATGTCGATTCCTCCGTAGAGCGGCTGCAGGTGAAGCTCGAAACGGCCAATCCCGACCGTTACACGGTCGCCTGCAACGGCCGCCCGGTACCGCTTACGAAAACCGGCACGAGCGGCGTTGCCGTTGCCGGCGTCCGCTACAAGGCCTGGCAACCGACCTCCGGTCTGCATCCTGTGTTGCCGGTGAACTCTCCCCTCACATTCGACATTTATGATACATGGTCGAATCGCGCGATCGGCGGCTGCGTCTATCATGTTGCGCATCCGGGCGGGCGTAACTATGAGACCTTTCCGGTCAACGGCAACGAGGCCGAAGCACGTCGGCTGGCGCGCTTCGAACCCTGGGGCCACACCGCCGGAATGTATCGTTTGCAGCCGGAGACCCCGCCGGCGGAATTTCCCCTGACGCTCGACCTGAGGCGTCCGGCAGGAGCGTAAATGGCGAAGAAGCAGGCGGCAGAGGCAACGGAGAAGAGCCGGCTCGAAAGCGACCCGGTGTTCGGCTATCGCGCGCTGCCGGGCGTCGCGGACGAGATGCTCGACGCGAAGGGCAATGTCCGTCCGGTATGGCAACGGCTTTTGGCGACGCTGGACCGGATGGATGAGACCGAGCTCGCCAACCGCTTTGCCCGCGCCGACAGGTATCTCCGCGATGCCGGCGTCTTCTATCGCGCCTACGGCAAGGAAAGCTCGGAACGAAGCTGGCCGCTGTCGCACATCCCGGTCCTAATCGACGACGCGGAATGGGCGGCCGTCTCCGAGGGCCTCGTGCAGCGGGCCGAACTCCTGGAGCGGGTGGTCGCCGATATCTACGGCGAAAACCGGCTGGTCAGGGAGGGGCTGCTGCCGCCGGCGCTTGTTGCTTCCAATCCGGAGTTCCTGCGCCCGCTCGTCGGCATCAAGCCCGCCAACGGGCATTTCCTGCACTTCTGCTCCTTCGAGATCGGACGCGGGCCCGACGGCAACTGGTGGGTGCTCTCCGACCGGACCGAAGCGCCATCCGGCGCCGGCTTCGCGCTCGAGAACCGCGTGGCGACGACACGCGCCTTCTCCGACCTTTATGCCGAAACCCACGTTCATCGGCTGGCAGGCTTCTTCGGCGCCTTCCGCGACACGCTCCAGGCCCGCAAGCAGCACCCCGACGACCGCATTGCCGTGCTTTCGCCCGGCATCGCCAACGAGACCTATTTCGAACACGCTTATATAGCCCGTTATCTCGGCTTCATGCTGCTCGAAGGCGAGGATCTGACCGTCGTCGGCGGCCGGGTGATGGTGCGCACCGTCGCCGGGCTGAAGCCGGTCGGCGTGCTCTGGCGCCGCCTTGATGCGTCCTTCGCCGATCCGCTGGAACTCAACCAGTCCTCTCACATCGGCACGCCCGGCATCGTCGAGGCGCTAAGAGCAGGTTCCGTCTCGATCGTCAATGCGCTCGGCTCGGGCATCCTGGAGACGCGCGCCTTCTTGGCGTTCCTGCCGGCGATCTGTCGTCATCTCACCGGCGAAGAGCAGAAGCTGCCGTCGATCGCCACCTGGTGGTGCGGGCAGGAGTCCGAACGCGCGCAGGTCGCCGGCAATATCGAGGGCATGGTCATCGGGCCGGCCTATTCGACACGTCCCTTCTTCGACGACAACGGCCGGTCAGTACTCGGAGCTTCCTTGCGCGAAACGGCCAAGACCTCGGTTGCCGAATGGCTCGCGACGGACGGCGGCAAGCTGGTCGGGCAGGAGGTCGTCACCCTGTCGACGACGCCGGCCTGGGTGCGCGGGCGACTGACGCCCCGGCCGATGAGCCTCAGGGTCTTCGCCGCGCGCACACGCGACGGCTGGCATATCATGCCGGGCGGCTTCGCCCGCATCGGTTCCGGCGACGATGTGGCGGCAATCGCGATGCAGGCCGGCGGCACTGCGGCCGACGTCTGGATCGTCAGCGACAAGCCGGTCGAACACACGACGCTGCTTCCGGCGGAGGAGAGCTTCACCCGCAACCTGCCGGGAAGCCTGCCGAGCCGCGCGGCAGACAACCTCTTCTGGCTCGGCCGGTACATCGAGCGGGCGGAAGGGGCGCTTCGGATCCTGCGCGCCTGGCACGGTCGTTTCGCCGAAGCGGCCGATCCGAACATGCCGCTCTTGAAGGACGTGAGCGACTATCTCGCCGCGCTCGACATCAGCACGCGCCAGCCGGTGCCGGACAGCCTGCTCTCCAACGTCGAAAGTGCCCTCTTCAGCGCCGGTAACATCCGCGACCGCTTCTCGCCGGACGGCTGGCTCGCGCTCAACGACCTGTCCAAGACGGCGCGGAAGTTCCATACGACTGTACAAGCGGGGGACGACGCCACTCACGCGATGACGATCCTCCTGCGCAAACTCGCCGGCTTTGCGGGCCTGGTGCACGAAAACATGTATCGCTTCACCGGCTGGCGATTCCTGTCGATCGGGCGCTATCTCGAACGCGGCCTCCATATGACGAGGCTGCTCGGCCACATGTCCGGACCGGAGGCGCCCGACGGGGCCTATGACATGCTCCTCGAGATCGGAGACAGCGTCATGACTCACCGCCGCCGCTACAACGTCAACACCGCCGCCTTGACCGTGACGGACCTCCTGGCGCTCGACCCGCTCAACCCACGTTCGATCCTCTATCAGCTGAACGAGATCAAGACGGAGGTCGAACTGCTGCCGAACGCCTTCGTCAACGGCCAGATGTCGCCCTTCTACCGAGAAACGATGCGGCTCCATTCCGGCCTCGCAGTGATGACGCCCGACGCGCTGAACGCGGGCGTGTACAAGCGACTGGAGCAGGACCTCGAAAGACTGTCGGACCTGCTCGCGCAGACCTATCTTGGCTGACGGAGGGCGGCTTCATGCTCTATGACATCAGCCTGAAGATCACCTATGGCTACGAGGTTCCGGTGAGCGGCGGCCGGCATCTGGTGCACGTACTGCCCGCATCGATCCCCGGCCGCCAGCGCCTCATCGCCGGGTCGGTCACCTGCCAGCCCACGCCTGACGAGCGGGCGGAAAGCGTCGACTTCTTCGCCAATCCGACCACCTCCATTCTGTTCCGCTCGGTGCACGACCAGCTCGTCATCCGCATGCAGGCACGGGTTCAGGCGGAAGCGTCCGCGCTCACTGCCGATTTCTCGCCACCGCTCGCCGGACTGCCGCCCCAGCTTTCCGCCTGCTGGTCGATCGACGCCGAATCGCCTCACCATTTCGTTGGTCCGAGCCCGCTCCTGTCGGATGTGCCGGAGATCGCGGCCTATGCGCGAGCGATCGCCAAAGAGGGCATGACGGTGCAGCAGATCGGCGTCGCCGTCTGCGATCGCATCCATCGCGACTTCGTCTACGACGGCGAAGCGACGACCGTGAACACCACGCCCGGCGAGGCCTTCAAGCTGAAGCGAGGGGTGTGCCAGGACTTCACCCATGTGATGATCGTGGCGCTGCGCAGCCTCGGCATCCCCGCCGGCTATGTCAGCGGCTTCCTCAGAACACTGCCGCCGCCGGGCAAAGAGCGGCTCGAAGGCGCCGATGCGATGCATGCTTGGGTCCGCTTCTGGTGCGGCACCACCGGCGGCTGGATGGAACTCGACCCGACGAACAACATTCCCGCCGGCACCGATCACATCGTCGTCGGCCACGGCCGAGATTATGGCGACGTTGCACCCGTGATCGGCGTGCTGAAAAGCTACGGCAGTCACACAACGGAACAGGCCGTCGACGTCATTCCGGTCGGCTGATCCGAATTGGCACAACCGTTCATTTCCGCACGGTAGCGGGAGCGCGAACCCCCAAAAAATCGGGGATTTTCCGCCCATTCATTAAGATTGAACCGATCGCTTGAAGCGGACGGTAAGATGTCACCTGTTAGATCTTGCCCCAGGCTTGCAACGTGTTCTTCTGGGGTATGCAACGATGGGAAAACGATCCACTGTAAGCCGATCCTTGGCGGCGATGCTCCAGGATCGGGGCGGTAATTTCGCGATGATGACGGCCTTGCTCGCGCCGCTGCTGCTTGCCGCCGGCGGTGTTTCCATCGATATGGCCAACATGCTGATGACCAAGAATCAGCTCCAGGATGCGACCGATGCGGCCGCCCTTGCGGCGGCCTCCGCGCTGGTATCTGATGCCAGGCCGGACGTCGAGGAAGCCAAGGCGATAGCACGCAAGTTCCTGAAAGCTCAGATGGCCGCCAGCAACGCAGCGGATCTCCCTGGGGCGGGGGACGAGTCTGCGACCGAGGGCACCGATGCGGCCTCGCGGCCGGAGTGGGACGATGTAAATACGTCGGAGGTGAACATCACCGAAACGCCGAACGGCACGAAAGGGAAGTCGTTCAAGGTCTCCATCGTCAACAAGCACCTGCTGCAGTTCAACGCAATGACCCGCTTGCTCGGCCAGGAGTCGATCGAGCTTGAGACGCGGGCGACGGCGGAAAGCGCCACGGAGGCCAGGAATGCCATTTCCATGTATCTGGTGCTCGATCGCTCCGGCTCGATGGCGTGGAAGACCACCACGGTCGATAAGACGAGAACCAGGTGTCCGAACTATACCTCGTCGAACTGGTGGCAATATCCCAATCTGGTGGCCACCAGCCCATGCTATATTGACAAGATCAGCACGCTGAAGACGGCCGTAAACGATATGTTCGCGCCGCTGGTGCTGGCAGATCCGGAACAGGAGTACATGCGTGCCGGCGCAGTTTCCTATAACGACAAGCAGGATCCGGCAACGAAGCTGAACTGGGGCTCGCCGACAGCCGGCACCTATGTCAAAGCGCTCAAGGCCATTGGCGGCACCGATTCAAGCTCGGCATTCAAAACCGCATACGAAAAGCTGACGGCAAAGGACAGCGCAGGCGCAAACCTTGAGGACAAGGCGCACGCCGTGAAGAATGGCCAGATCCCGGAAAAGTACATCGTGTTCATGACGGATGGTGAAAACACGCATTTCAACGGAAGACCCGACAACCTTTCCTCGGATGCGATGACCAAAAGCTATTGCGACAAAGCTAAGACTGCGGGCATTCAGGTGTTTGCGGTCGCGTTTATGGCCCCGCAGCGAGGCAAGGACCTTCTCCAATACTGCGCCACATCCAGCGAGCACTATCTCGAGGCGGAGAATGCAGAAGAACTCGTCGCCGAGTTCAAGAAGATCGGTGAAAAGGCGGCGGCCATGGCGTCGCGCCTGACCAAATAAGGCCGCGCCGCCACATATCCCCTTGATGCCGCCCAGGCTCGCCGGGCGGCATTTTTCTTTGTGCGGAGCCAGTCGAAAATCACCACGGCCCCGCCCGCCGACAAGCGCTTGCTATTTTAAACCTTTGAAAAACACCTGTTGCAAGCGCTTCGGATCGATGCATAAATTGCCTCGATCCAGGTCGGTTCCGGCCTGCAGCCTCCTGAAATGCAATAAGGGTTACGACAGTTCTCATGATGAATCGGCTCTCCACCACCGAACTGCCGCATCCCGCTCCCCGGTCGTCCGAACCCGGCCAGCTCGCGGTGGAGATCCTCGAGCGCCTCAAGTACCGCATCGGCAAGGACCCGAAAGTCGCCAAGCCGCATGACTGGCTGACTGCCGCGATCCTCGTCGCCCGCGACCGCATTACCGACAGGTGGATGGAATCCACACGCAAGACCTATGCGACCGGCGCCAAGCGCGTCTACTACATGTCGCTCGAATTCCTGATCGGCCGCATGATGCGCGACGCCATGACCAATCTCGGCCTGATGGACGAGATGCGCGACGCGCTCGCCTCGCTCGGAGTCGATATCGACGTGATCTCCGGGCTCGAGCCCGACGCGGCACTCGGCAATGGCGGCCTTGGCCGTCTCGCCGCCTGCTTCATGGAATCCATGGCCACCGTCGACGTGCCCGCCTATGGCTACGGCATCCGCTACATGCACGGCCTGTTCCGCCAGCAAATGGCCGACGGCTGGCAGGTCGAACTGCCGGAAACCTGGCTGGCGCACGGCAACCCCTGGGAGTTCGAACGGCGCGAAAGTTCCTACGAGATCGGCTTCGGCGGCAGCGTCGAAACCGTGAATCTCGATGAGGAAGTGCAGCGCTACGTCTGGAAGCCGGCCGAACGCGTCATCGCCACGGCTTTCGACACGCCGGCCGTCGGCTGGCGGGCGACCCGTGTCAACACGCTGCGCCTCTGGGCCGCGCAACCGATCGATCCGATCCTGCTCGATGCCTTCAATGCCGGCGACCATATCGGGGCGCTCCGCGAAAGCAACAAGGCGGAGAGCCTGACGCGCGTGCTCTATCCCGCCGATGCGACCCCCGCTGGCCAGGAACTGAGGCTCAGGCAGGAATATTTCTTCTCCTCGGCCTCCCTCCAGGACATCCTGCGCCGGCACCTGCAGCAATATCCCGACTTCACCTCTCTGCCGGACGCCGTCGCCATCCAGCTGAACGACACCCATCCGGCCGTCTCCGTGGCCGAACTCGTGCGTCTCCTGACCGACGTACACGGACTCGATTTCGAGCAGGCCTGGGAGATCACGCGGCGGACCTTCGCCTACACCAACCATACCTTGCTGCCGGAGGCGCTCGAAAGCTGGCCGGTGCCGCTCTTCGAACGGCTGCTGCCGCGCCACATGCAGATCGTCTATGCCATAAACGCCAAGATCCTGATCGAAGCGCGCAGGCAGAAGCATGCGACGGACGAGGAGATCCGCAGCATCTCGCTGATCGACGAGGCGGGCGAGCGGCGCGTGCGTATGGGCAATCTCGCCTTCGTCGGCTCCCATTCGATCAACGGCGTCTCGGCCCTGCACACGGAACTGATGAAGGAGACGGTCTTCGCCGACCTGCACCGGCTCTACCCGGACCGCATCAACAACAAGACCAACGGCATCACGCCGCGCCGTTGGCTGATGCAATGCAATCCAGGCCTGTTCGCGCTGATCCGCGAGGCAATCGGCGACGAATTCATGGACAATACCGAGGCGCTGCAGGCGCTCGACGCCTTCGCCGACAAGGCGGATTTCCAGGAGCATTTCGCCGCCGTCAAGCGCGCCAACAAGGTGAGGCTGGCGAAGCTGGTCCAGACGAGTCTCGGCATCCGCCTCGATCCCTCGGCAATGTTCGACATCCAGATCAAGCGCATTCACGAGTACAAGCGCCAGCTTCTGAACCTCATCGAGGCCGTAGCCCTCTACGACCAGATCCGCTCGCATCCCGAGCTCGACTGGGTGCCGCGCGTCAAGCTCTTCGCCGGCAAGGCAGCTCCGAGCTACCACAATGCCAAGCTGATCATCAAACTTGCCAACGATATCTCCCGTGTCATCAACAACGACCCGGCCGTTCGCGGCCTGCTCAAGATCGTCTTCATCCCCAATTACAACGTTTCGCTCGCGGAGGTGATGGTTCCGGCGGCAGATCTCTCCGAGCAGATCTCGACCGCAGGCATGGAGGCATCCGGCACCGGCAACATGAAGTTTGCCTTGAACGGTGCACTGACCATCGGCACCCTCGACGGCGCCAATGTCGAGATGCGCGACTGGATCGGCGAGGAAAACATCAAGATCTTCGGCATGACCGCCGAGGAGGTGGCCAGCGCACGGGCTGAAGGCCACAATCCGCGCGCCATCATCGAAGCCTCGCGCGAGCTGTCGCAGGCGCTCTCCGCGATCGCGTCCGGCGTCTTCTCGCCCGACGACCGCAGTCGCTTTTCGAGCCTTGTCGACGGGCTCTACAACCATGACTGGTTCATGGTCGCAGCGGACTTCGAGGCCTATGCGAAAGCGCAGCGCGAGATCGACCAGCTCTGGACCACGCCCTCGGATTGGTATTCGAAGGCGATCCGCAACACCGCCCGCATGAGCTGGTTCTCGTCCGATCGCACGATCCGGCAATATGCCGGAGAAATCTGGAGAGCCGGATGACGTCTGCTCCCGGCAAGGATCCAGCCCCCGCCCCGTCAGGCACGCTGCCAGCGCCGGAGATTGTCGCAATACTCTCCGGCACCCATAACGACCCCTTCTCCGTCCTCGGCGTGCATGCAGCGGGCGAGACCTATGTCGCCCGGTGCTTCATCCCCGGCGCAGAAGCGGTAGTGGCGGAAACCCTCTCCGGCAAGGAAATCGGCGCACTGGAGCGGCGCGACGACGCCGGCTTCTTCGAGGGACCGGTGTCGCTCCGGAAAGAGCAGCCCATCCGCTACCGCGCCCGCAACAGTGGCGGCGAGTGGATCATCGTCGATCCCTACAGCTTCGGCCCCGTGCTTGGGCCCATGGATGACTATTATATCCGTGAGGGATCGCACCTTCGTCTTTTCGAAAAGATGGGCGCTCATCAGATTTGGCATGACGGAGCGGAGGGCTTCCACTTCGCAGTCTGGGCGCCGAACGCGCGCCGCGTCTCCGTCGTCGGCAGCTTCAACGACTGGGACGGACGCCGGCACGTCATGCGCCTGCGCACTGATACGGGCATCTGGGAAATCTTCATCCCCGACGTGCCCGCCGGTGCCCCGTACAAATACGAAATCCTCGGGAAGGACGGTACGCTCCTTCCGCTGAAAGCCGATCCCTTCGCCAGGCGCTCCGAACTCCGCCCCAACACTGCGTCGGTGACGACCGGTGAAATCGCCCAGGTCTGGGAGGACGAGGCGCACCAGCAGCATTGGGAGGAGGTCGACCCACGCCGCCAGCCGATTTCCATCTACGAGGTCCATGCCGCCTCCTGGCAGCGCCGCGACAACGGCGAAATGCTCACCTGGGACGAACTCGCTGACCGGCTGATCCCCTATTGCGTCGATATGGGTTTCACCCACATCGAATTCCTGCCGATCTCCGAGTACCCCTACGATCCGTCCTGGGGCTACCAGACGACCGGCCTCTATTCGCCGACCGCCCGCTTCGGCGAGCCGGAAGGCTTTGCCCGCTTCGTCAACGGCTGCCATAAGGTCGGCATCGGCGTCATCCTCGACTGGGTCCCGGCGCATTTTCCGACCGACGAGCACGGGCTTCGCTGGTTCGACGGCACTGCGCTTTACGAACACGCCGACCCGCGCCAGGGTTTCCACCCCGACTGGAACACGGCGATCTACAATTTCGGGCGTGACGAGGTCGTCGCCTATCTCGTCAACAACGCTCTTTACTGGGCGGAAAAGTTCCATGTCGACGGCCTGCGCGTCGATGCGGTCGCCTCGATGCTTTACCTCGACTATTCGCGCCAGCATGGCGAATGGGTGCCGAACGAATATGGCGGCAACGAGAATCTCGACGCCGTCCGTTTCCTGCAGACGTTGAACACCCGCCTCTATGGCATCCACCAGGGCGTGATCACCCTTGCCGAGGAATCGACCTCCTGGCCGAAGGTCTCGCATCCCGTCCATGCGGGCGGGCTTGGCTTCGGCTTCAAGTGGAACATGGGCTTCATGCACGACACGCTGCAATATCTCGCGCGCGAGCCCGTGCACCGCAAGTTCCACCACAACGACATGACCTTCGGCCTGCTCTACGCCTTTAGCGAGAACTTCGTCTTGCCGCTGTCTCATGACGAGGTCGTGCACGGCAAGGGATCGCTTGTCGCCAAGATGGCCGGCGACGACTGGCAGAAGTTTGCCAATCTCCGGGCCTATTACGGCTTCATGTGGGGCTATCCCGGCAAGAAGCTCCTCTTCATGGGGCAGGAATTTGCGCAATGGCGCGAATGGGCAGAAGACCGCGCGCTCGACTGGAACCTGCTCGAATATCATCTGCACGAGGGCATGCGGCGCCTGGTGCGCGACTTGAACGGCACCTATCGGTCGAAGCCGGCGCTCCATGCGCGCGACTGCGAGGGCGATGGATTCGAGTGGATGATCGCCGACGATCGCGAAAACTCCGTCTTCGCCTGGCTGAGAAAGGCTCCCGGAGAAAAGCTGGTCGCCGTCGTCACCAACTTCACCCCGGTCTACCGGGAGCATTACGACGTGCCGCTTCCGGTCGCGGGGCGCTGGAAGGAAATCGTCAACACCGATGCGGAAATCTATGGAGGAAGTGGCAAGGGCAACGGCGGTGCCGTCTATGCCGAGAAGAGATCGAACGGAGAGACAATCGCCACCATCACGCTGCCGCCTTTGGCGACGCTGATGCTGGAGCAGGAGTAGCGCATTTTGTCCCGCCGGGATTGCCCGGCGGGCGGAGTAGAGAAATCATGTGGGCCGCGAGGCGTCGCAGAATGCCGCCAAGCAGTCCTCGAACTGACCTGGGGAGGACAAATGGTGGAAAAACGTACGCAACCTCTGGCTCGTGATGCCATGGCCTATGTTCTCGCCGGCGGCCGCGGCAGTCGTCTGAAGGAACTGACAGACCGGCGTGCCAAACCCGCGGTCTATTTCGGCGGCAAGGCCCGCATCATCGATTTCGCGCTTTCCAATGCGCTGAATTCCGGTATCCGCCGCATCGGGGTGGCGACGCAATACAAGGCCCATTCGCTGATACGCCACCTGCAGCGCGGCTGGAATTTCTTCCGCCCCGAGCGCAACGAGAGCTTCGATATCCTGCCGGCGAGCCAGCGCGTCTCGGAGACGCAATGGTATGAAGGCACCGCCGACGCGGTCTTCCAGAACATTGACATCATCGAGGATCACGGCGTCGAATACATGGTGATCCTCGCCGGCGACCACGTCTACAAGATGGACTACGAGCTGATGCTGCAGCAGCACGTGGATTCCGGCGCCGACGTCACCATCGGCTGCCTCGAAGTGCCGCGGATGGAGGCAACCGGCTTCGGCGTCATGCATGTCGACAATGAAGACCGGATCATCGCCTTCGTCGAAAAGCCGGCCGATCCGCCCGGCATTCCGGGAAACCCGGAGCTGGCGCTCGCCTCTATGGGCATCTACGTCTTCCATACCAAGTTCCTGATGGACATGTTGCGCCGGGACGCCGCCGATCCGAAGTCGAGCCGCGACTTCGGCAAGGACATCATCCCCTATATCGTCGAGCACGGCAAAGCGGTCGCCCACCGCTTCACTCACTCCTGCGTCCGTTCTGACTTCGAGCGCGAGGCCTATTGGCGCGACGTCGGCACGATCGACGCCTACTGGCAGGCCAATATCGACCTCACTCATATCACGCCGGAGCTCGACATCTACGACAGCACCTGGCCGATCTGGACTTTCTCCGAAATCAAACCGCCCGCTAAGTTCGTTCACGACGACGAAGACCGCCGCGGCTCGGCGACTTCCTCGCTCGTCTCCGGCGATTGCATCATCTCCGGTGCGGCGCTCAACAAAAGCCTGCTGTTCACCGGCGTCCGGGTCAATTCATACTCCCGACTCGAAAATGCCGTAGTTCTTCCCGACGTGACCATCGGGCGGCACTCGATTCTGCGCAATGTCGTCATCGACAGTCGGGTCGTGATCCCGGAAGGGCTGGTCGTCGGCGATGATCCGGAGCTTGATGCGAAACGCTTCCGCCGCACGGAAAACGGTGTCTGCCTGATCACGCAAACGATGATCGACAAGCTGGGAATGTAGGTCTGCATGAACATCCTGTCCGTTGCGTCAGAGGTCTTCCCGCTGGTCAAGACCGGGGGGCTCGCCGATGTCGTCGGCGCGCTTCCGGCGGCTCTTCTTCCCCACGGCATCCGCACGCGCACGCTGGTGCCCGGCTATCCCGCCGTGCTCCACAAGCTGAAAAAGAGGAAGGCGGTCGGCGGCATCGGCAATCTGTTCGGCCACCCCGCGACGGTGCTTGCGGCCGAACTTGACGGACTGGACCTCCTCGTTCTCGATCAGCCGGTCCTCTATGACCGCGACGGCGGCCCTTATCTCGATCCGACCGGCCGCGACTATCCGGACAATTTCCGCCGCTTCGCCGCCCTGTCGCTCGCGGCCGCAGAAATCGCCGGAGACGATGTCGTTGCCGGCTGGAAGCCGGACATCGTCCATGTTCACGACTGGCAGGCGGCGCTGACGCCGGTCTATATGCGCTTCGGCTCGGCGCGGAACATGCCGACCGTTCTGACCATTCACAACATCGCCTTCCAAGGTCAGTTCGGCGCGTCCATCTTCCCCGAACTCTCCCTGCCGCCCGAGGCCTTCTCCATGCAGTTCGTCGAATATTACGGCGATGTCGGGTTTCTGAAAGGCGGCCTGCAGACGGCCACGGCGATCACCACCGTCAGCCCTTCCTACGCCCATGAAATCCTGACACCGGAATTCGGCATGGGCATGGAAGGCCTTCTGGCAAGCCGGGCCGCAGACCTCACCGGGATCGTCAACGGTATCGACGTCGACACCTGGAATCCCGAGACGGACCCGCACATCGCACGGAACTACGGTCCCACCAAGATCAAGCAACGGGCGGCCAACCGCGAGGCATTGGAAGAGCGCTTCGGTCTCGACAAGAGCTCCGGCCCGATCTTCTGCGTCATCAGCCGGCTCACCTGGCAAAAAGGCATGGACCTCTTGGCGGAAGTGGCCGACGATGTCGTAGCGCGTGGTGGCAAGCTCGTCGTGCTCGGCTCCGGCGACAGGGCGCTTGAGGGGGCGCTGATGGCCGCTGCCTCGCGCCATCGCGGCCGCATCGGCATGGTAACGGGCTATGACGAGCCGTTGTCGCACCTGATGCAGGCGGGCGCCGACGCGATCCTCATTCCGTCGCGCTTCGAGCCCTGCGGGCTGACGCAGCTCTATGGTCTGCGTTATGGTTGCGTGCCGATCGTCGCCCGTACCGGCGGCCTGACCGACACGGTCATCGACGCCAACGAGGCGGCGCTATCGGCCAGAGTCGCGACCGGCTTCCAGTTCCACCCGGTCAACGCCGACGGCTTGCGTCTTGCGATCCGGCGCGCGATGCGTGCATACAGCGAGCCGAAAGTGTGGGCGCGCCTGCAGAACCAGGGCATGAAGTCCGACGTTTCCTGGGCCAAGAGTGCGGAACGCTATGCTTCGCTCTACTCCGGTCTTCTCGCGAAAGGCTAAGACAGATGATAAAAACCGTCTCCACCAATCCCTACAGCGACCAGAAACCCGGCACCTCGGGCCTGCGCAAGAAAGTCCCGGTCTTCCAGCAGAAGAACTATGCCGAGAACTTCATCCAGTCGATCTTCGATTCGCTCGAGGGTTACGAGAGCCAGACGCTGGTGATCGGCGGCGACGGCCGCTACTACAATCGTGAAGTCATCCAGAAGGCCGTCAAGATGGCGGCAGCGAACGGATTCGGCCGCGTGCTCGTCGGCCGCGGCGGCATCCTCTCGACGCCGGCCGCTTCCAATGTCATCCGCAAATACAAGGCCTTCGGCGGCATCGTGCTGTCGGCAAGCCATAATCCCGGCGGTCCTACCGAGGACTTCGGCATCAAGTACAATGTCGGCAATGGCGGTCCGGCACCGGAGAAGGTGACGGATGCGATCTTCGCCCGCAGCAGGGTGATCGACAGCTACAAGATCGCCGACGTGCCGGACGTCAATCTCGACGTCGAAGGCAACCAGCAGGTCGAGAACATGACGGTGACGATCATCGATCCGGTCGCCGACTATGCCGAATTGATGGAGAGCCTGTTCGATTTCGACGCGATCCGTAGGCTCATCGCCGGCGGCTTCCGCGTCGTCTTCGACGCGATGAGCGCCGTCACCGGCCCCTATGCCAAGGAAATTCTCGAGAAGCGGCTCGGCGCGCCGAAGGGCTCGGTCATGAACTTCATACCGCTACCGGACTTCGGCGGCCATCATCCGGACCCGAACCTCGTGCACGCCCGCGCGCTCTACGAGACGATGATGGCGCCGGACGCGCCGGATTTCGGTGCCGCCTCCGATGGCGACGGCGACCGGAACCTGATCATCGGCAAGGGCATCTTCGTCACCCCCTCCGACAGCCTCGCCATGCTCGCCGCCAATGCCCATCTGGCGCCGGGCTATGCCAAGGGGCTTGCCGGGATCGCACGCTCCATGCCGACGAGCGGCGCAGCCGACCGCGTCGCCGAGAAGCTCGGCATCGGCCTTTACGAAACGCCGACCGGCTGGAAGTTTTTCGGCAACCTGCTCGACGAGGGCCTCGCGACAATCTGCGGCGAGGAAAGCGCCGGCACCGGATCGAACCATGTGCGCGAGAAGGACGGGCTGTGGGCCGTTCTGCTCTGGCTCAACATTCTCGCAGCGCGCAAGGAGAGCGCGCTCGATATCGCGCGCAAGCACTGGTTGACTTACGGCCGAAACTACTATTCCCGCCATGACTACGAGGCGGTCGACACCGATGCCGCGAACGGCCTGATCGCGGCGCTTCGCGACAAGCTCGCGGCACTGCCCGGCAACAGCTTCGGCGCGCTCAAGGTCGAGACGGCCGACGATTTTTCGTACAACGATCCGGTCGACAAGTCGGTCAGCAAGAATCAGGGCATCCGCATCCTCTTCGAGGGCGGATCACGCGTCGTCTACCGTCTATCGGGCACGGGAACGTCGGGCGCGACGCTGCGCGTCTATATCGAGCGCTACGAGCCGGATCCGGCGCGCCACGATCTCGACACACAGGCAGCGCTCGCCGATCTGATCGCCGTTGCCGACGAGATCGCCGAGATCAAGAAACGCACCGGCCGCGACGGACCAAGCGTCATTACCTGACGGGTTGCACGGAGGCGGCCGCGGCTTGGCCCCTCTCTTCCGAAATCGAGCCCCCGGTTACCCCTCTGGCCTGCCGGACATCTCCCCCACAGGGGGGAGACGACCCCGCGGCTCTCCTCGTACCTCACGTGACCGTTCCACTTGCGGAAGCGACTCGGTCGGAGTGAGGCGCAAGCCACACATATTCTCCCTCCTTGTGGGGGAGATGGCCGGCAGGCGAGAGGGGGGTGAACGCCGGCATTGACTTCAGCTGCAATATAAACAGGGGCCTGCACTCATGCCGACGACCGGAATTCCACCTCTCGGCGTGACGCGGACGCCCGACGGAACGCGCTTTGCCGTCTGGTCGCACAATGCCGCGCGCATCGACCTTTGCCTCTTCGACAAGACGGGCACAAAGGAACTGCGCCGCCTGGCGATGCTGCGCGAGGGTGATGTCCATAGCGTCACCCTCGCCGACATAGCCGTCGGCACCCGCTACGGCCTGCGCGCCGACGGCATCTACTCGCCCGAACATGGCCTATGGTTCGATCCCTCGAAGCTGCTGGTCGACCCTTATGCGACGGAGCTCGACCGCCCCTTTCGTCACGACTCTCGGCTGACGGTCTTCGGCGAGGAGACCGCCGATCTGGTGCCGAAGGCGATCGTCACCGAGGCGAAAACGGTGAAGACGAAGCCGCCGCTTTTTGAGCCCGGCGGGCTGATCTATGAGGTGGCCGTCAAGCCGTTCACGATTCTCCACCCGGACATTCCGAAAAGGAAACGCGGCACGCTGGCGGCTCTCGCCGATCCGGTCGTCCTCGATCACCTCAAGCGTCTCGGCGTCTCGGCGGTTGAACTCATGCCGATCGTCGCCTGGATCGACGAGCGGCACCTGCCGCCGCTCGGCCTTCACAACGGCTGGGGCTACAATCCGATTGCGCCGATGGCGCTCGATCCGCGGCTGGTACCCGGCGGCCTCAAGGAACTTCGCAAGACCGTGGATGCGCTGCATAAGGCGGGTATCGGCGTCATCCTGGACCTGGTCTTCAACCATTCCGGCGAAAGCGACCGGCTCGGCACGACGCTTTCGATGCGCGGCCTCAACAACCTCACCTATTATCGCCACGCGACCGACCAGCCCGGCGAGCTCATCAACGACACCGGCTGCGGCAACACGATCGCCTGCGACCATCCGGTCGTTCAGCGCCTGATCCTCGACAGCCTGCGCCATTTCGTGCTTACCGCGGGTGTCGACGGCTTCCGCTTCGACCTCGCCTCGATCCTCGGCCGCGACATGAGCGGCTTCCATCGCGATGCCGCCCTTTTCGCGGCCATTGCCGCCGATCCGGTGCTCAGCGACCGTGTCCTCATCGCCGAACCCTGGGACACGGGCCCCGGCGGCTATCAGCTCGGCAATTTCCCGGAGCCTTTTCTCGAATGGAACGACCGGGCCCGCGATGATATCCGCCGCTACTGGCGCGGCGACCGGCATGCGATGGGCGCGCTCGCGACCGCGCTTGCCGGCTCCTCCGACACCTTTTCCCGCTGGGGGGAAACCGCGACCCGCAGCGTCAATTTCGTCGCCGCCCATGACGGATTCACACTGACGGATCTCGTCTCCTATGCCCGCAAGCACAACGAGGCGAACGGCGAAGGCAATCGCGACGGACACGATGAGAACTACTCGTGGAACAACGGCGCCGAAGGCCCAATCGACGATCCAGAAATCGCCGCGGCCCGGCAGCACGATGCCATGGCTCTCCTCGGCACCCTTTTTGCCTCGCGCGGCACGATCATGCTGACGGCCGGCGATGAAGGCGGGCGCAGCCAGCGCGGCAACAACAATGCCTATGCGCAGGACAACGCCGTCACTTGGCTCGATTGGAGCAAACTCGACGACAAGCTGATAGATCACACCGCGCGGCTTTCTGCCATGCGCCGGCGTTTCGGCGTCTTTGCCGACACTCGTTTCTTCACCGGCATGGGCGACGTTGCCTGGCTGCGCCTCGACGGTCATCCGATGACGGTCGAGGACTGGGAACACCCCGCGACCGACAACCTCGTCATGGTGCTGGCGACCGAAGACCGCAAGCAGAAGCGACCGACGCGGCTCGCCGTCGTCCTCAATCGCAGCCACGCACCGCATCCCTTCCGGTTGCCGGCGAGTCTCGACGGCGAATGGTGCGACGCACTATCGGACGCGGCACCTCCGGTCTTTGCTCCCGCCCGTTCGGTCACTTTCTTTGTCGAGGTTTTCTAAAGTCTTACAACCGCTTGCTAGGCCCCGCCCTACCGGCCTATAGATCGATCGGGAGGCCTTCTTCAGGACAATCAAATGCCGCACGAAATTTCGCTTTCCGATATCAAGGAGCTGATCGGCAAGGAGCTTGGTGTCTCCGACTGGATCACCGTGACGCAAAAGACTATCGACAGCTTTGCCGAGGCGACCGGCGATTTTCAGTTCATCCACACCGACCCGGTGCGCGCCGCGGCGGAGACGCCCTTCGGCGGGACCATTGCGCACGGCTTCCTGTCGCTCTCGCTGCTCTCGGCAATGAACTATAATTGCCTGCCGAAGATCCGCGAGCAGACGATGGGCATCAATTACGGCTTCGACAAGGTGCGCTTCATGGCGCCGGTAAAGAGCGGCGCACGCGTGCGCGGCCGCTTCACCATGGCCGATGCCCGCTTCCGCGGCGCCGGCATGCTGATGATCACCTATGACGTCACGGTGGAGATCGAGGGAGAAAGAAAGCCCGCGCTGACGGCGACCTGGCAGACGATCATCCAGTTCGATCCCAAGGATCGGCCGGCGGATGCCTGAGGAGGCGGCCATCGAGGCGCGCGTTCGCGACGCCTTCCGCGACCAGGCGAAAGCCTGCAACGATTTGGGCTCGCCTTTCACAGCCCGGCTCTGCCGTCTCGTCGCTGACCGCCTACTTGCAAGCTCGCCCGTCGGCAACCGGATTCTCCGCTGGCCCGGCAACCCGACGTCGAGTGGCGATTCCGTCGCGCTGCGCCTCGCCGGCGCGCTGCACGCGCTTGTGCTCTCCGGTCGCGACGACGGTCTCAAAGCAAGCTATCCGCCGAATCGCGTCGACGACGAAATCCTCTGGCAGGCGGTCGGGCGGGCACTCCGGCAGGAAGCCGACCTCATCCTCGATCGTCTCGCCTCCGCGCCGCAGACCAACGAGGTGCGGCGCTCTGGCGCCCTGCTTCCGGGTTTCCTCACGGTTGCACAGCTCTTCGGAAAACCGCTGGTTCTCTCCGAGGTCGGCGCCAGCGCCGGCCTGAACCTGCACTGGGACCGCTACCACTACGTTCTTGGCAATGATCATTGGGGCGACGAAACCGCCGCGGTGCTTATCGCTCCGGACTGGTCTGGGGAAACCCCTCCCCTTCAACCTATCGAAATCGTCGAGCGCGCCGGCTGCGACCTCCATCCGCTCGACCCGGCGAGCGACGACGATCGACTACGGCTTCTCTCCTACATCTGGGCAGACCAGTTCGACCGACTTGATCGAACCAGGAAAGCACTCGATATCGCGGCAGGTCAAGGGGACCTGGTCGAGCGCGCCGACGCGATCGACTGGCTGAAGAAGCGGTTGATACGCGTTTTTTTCGGCGCCACCCACGTCGTCTATCACTCGGTCGCCTGGCAATACCTGCCGGAGTCGGCAAAGGGAGAAGGCGAGGCTCTGATTGCCGCCGCTGGCGCGGCTGCGACGGAAGAGGCACCGCTCGCTCGACTGCAGATGGAAACCGACGGGCAGGCGCCTGGTGCGGCACTGTCGCTGCAAATATGGCCGGGCGGCGAAAGGCAAGTGATCGGCCGCGCAGACTTCCATGGCCGGTGGATCGCGTGGGAAGGGTGGCGGATAAACGCCTGAACCTTGAAGAACGGCCAACGATAGGGACCGGAGAGCGGGATGAGCGTGTGCGGTTTTCCGCCCACCCCGCTGCAACTTATGGTCACGTCATGATTTCTGGTCGATCGACAGAAATTGAAGGACGAGCAGATCACTCCGCCGCTTCCGATTGAAGTGAGCGCTTTCTCTCAATGCCCCGCGTCTTCGGCGCCTTCGGACAACAGGCCGAAGACGAAGGGCGAGAACGACCGCCAGCATTCGACGCGGAACGTATCCTCTGCGGTGCGGAGGAGGACGATTTCCGCCTTACCGAAGATTGTGCGCGAGCATGCGCCGACCGGGAAGAGAGCAAGCGACAGATCCTGTGGGCAGCCGCTGTTGATCGCCACTTCCGCGCCCGGTCCGCTGACGATGACAGCGGTGTTGCGATGAGAGACGTCGACGGCCGAGTGCACGGTCCCGCTCGATGCGGCCGCGGCCATCAGGTCGGCGCCGTCCTCGTCGATCACCAGCCACTCGCCGGGACCGAGCCAAAGCGCATGGCGCCGGCCGCTCGAAGCGGACGTCTTCGGCCGCACGGGCAGGGTAACGCCGAGCGCGGCCGACAGACCGGCAACTGCGTCGGCCGCGGCGCGCACCGAGATCCGCGAGGCCGGTTCCGCGGGCGTGAGGATCGCCGCGGGCGAGCCGCCGCGGCGGCCGGCGAGCGGAGCTTTGCGGGATGCGATTGCCTGGTCAGCCATGGAGGCGACCTCCTTCCTTGTCAAAGAATACCATGTCGCTCACCTCGACGGCGATCGTCCGGTCGGCCATCGGCACGTAGAGCGTCTCACCGAGGCGCGCCCGTCCGCCAGCGACGACGGCCAGCGCGATCGATCGACCACAATTTGGCGACCAGTAGGACGAGGTCACGTGGCCTAGCATGGTCATTGGCTTCGGTTCGTTCGGATCGGCGACGATCTGCGCGCCTTCTTCCAGTACAACCTTCGGATCCTTGGTGAGGAGCCCGACAAGCTGCTTGCGGCCGTCCTTAACGAGATCGGGCCGCCGCATGCCGCGAATGCCGACGAAGTCCGGCTTCTTCTTCGAGACCGCCCAGTTGAGCCCGGCATCGTCCGGGGTCACGGTACCGTCCGTGTCCTGGCCGACGATGATGTAGCCCTTTTCGGCGCGCAGCACGTGCATGGTCTCGGTGCCGTAGGCGCAGGCGCCCATCGGCTCGGCTCGCGCCCAGATCGCCTCCCATACCGCCTGGCCGTAGTCCGCCGGGACGTTGACCTCGAAGCCGAGCTCACCGGTGAAGGACATGCGGAAGAGCCGGGTCGGCACGCCGCAGATCCGCCCTTCGGCGACGCTCATATGCGGGAAGGCCTCGTTGGAGAGATCGATGCCCTCGACGAGCGGCGCGATGATCTCGCGCGCCTTCGGCCCCTGCACCGCGATGACCGCCCATTGCTCGGTCGTCGAGGTGAGCCAGACGTTCAGATGCGGGAACTCCGTCTGGAGATAGTCTTCCATGTGGTGCAGGACGCGCGGCGCACCGCCCGTCGTGGTCGTGACATGGAAGCGGTCCTCCGCAAGACGGCCGACAACGCCGTCATCGTAGATGAAGCCGTCATCGCGCAGCATGATGCCGTAGCGGCAGCGGCCGGGCTTCAGATTGTCCCAGGCATTGGTGTACATGAGGTTCAGGAACTTCGCCGCATCCGGGCCTACCACCTCGATCTTGCCGAGCGTCGATGCGTCGAAGACGCCTGCCACCTCGCGAACGGTCCTGCACTCGCGCGCGACCGCCTCATGCATGTTCTCGCCTGCCTTCGGATAGAACCAGGCGCGCTTCCAGTTGCCGACGTCCTCGAACTCGGCGCCGTGCGCCTCCTCCCAGGCATGGATCGGCGTTTTGCGCGCCGGATCGAAGAGGCTGCCGCGCGAGTGGCTGACGATCGCGCCGAAGGTCACCGGCGTATAGGGCTGGCGGAAGGTCGTGAGACCCACTGCCGGGATTTCCTTGCCGAGCGCTTCCGCCGCGATCGCGAGACCATGCATGTTGGAAAGCTTGCCCTGGTCGGAGGCCATGCCGTTGGTGGTGAAGCGCTTGATGTGCTCGATCGAGTGCATCCCCTCGCGCACGGCAAGGCGGATGTCCTTGGCGCAGACGTCGTGCTGGAAATCGATGAAGGCCTTCACGGTCGTGTCCGCCCCCGCGCCTTCGGCCGCTCCATGCATGCCGCCCGTCCAATCGAAAGCGTTCCGGCCGGTGAGAGCGACCTGTGCACCGCCTTCGGCGCCGGCGGCACGAGCCGCCAGTTCGCCGGCGGCAAGCGCCTCATCGATCGTCGCCTGCAGATCGTCGGTGCCATTGCAGGCGCCGACGGAGAGGCACTCCTGGGCGTAGGTGCCGGGAAGGAAGCGCTCGGTCGCGGCGTCGAACTTCACCTTGCCGCGCGATTGAGAGAAGAGGTGCACCGATGGCGTCCAGCCCGCCGAGACGAGCAGCGCATCGACGGCGATCTTGCGCGTCGTGCCGCCGCCGTTGCGCGCGACATTGATCGAGGTGATCCGGAGCTTGCCGGTGGTGTTGACGACCGAGTGAGCGGCCAGCACCTCGATACCTAGCTCACGCGCTTGCGCCAGCACCGCATCTCCCGGCCTCTCGCGGCAATCGACGATCGCTGCCACGGCGACGCCAGCCCTCTTGAGGTCAAAGGCCGCCTCGTAGGCCGAATCATGCGCCGCATAGACGCCGACCTTCTTGCCGACTGCGACGCCGAAGTGATTGAGATAGGTGCGAGCCGCCGAGGCCAGCATGATGCCCGGGCGATCATTGTTGGCGAACACCATATGGCGCTCGATGGCGCCATTGGCGAGGATGACCTTCTTCGCCCGCACCTGCCAAACCCGCTCTCGCGGAAGCGTCTTGTCGACGGCGGCGAGATGATCCGTCACGCGCTCCACCAGGCCGACGAAATTGTGATTGTAGTAGCCAAATGCCGTCGTGCGGGTGAGCAGCGTCACATTGCCCATGGCGGCAAGCGCCCGGCCGGTCGCCTGCGCCCAGTCGTAACCGGGCTTGCCGTCGATGACGGTGCCGCTGTCGTAATGCAGCGCCCCGCCGACCTCCGGCTGTTCGTCGCACAGGATCACCTTCGCGCCGGCCTTCGCCGCCGCAAGCGCGGCCGCGAGACCGGCGACGCCGGCGCCGATCACCAGCACGTCGCAATGGACGTAACGGCTCGCATAATGATCCGGATCGGGCTCCGTCGGCGCAACGCCAAGGCCGGCGGCGCGGCGGATGAAGGGTTCGTAGAGCTTGTGCCACGCGGCTTTCGGCCACATGAAGGTCTTGTAGTAGAAACCGGCCGCGAAGAAAGGTGACAGGAGATCGTTGAACCCACCGACATCGAAGGCGAGCGAGGGCCAGCGGTTCTGCGACGACACCTTCATGCCGTCGAAGACCTCCTGGACGGTGGCCCGCACGTTCGGCTGCCGGCGGGCCGCATCGCGCGAGACGTCGAGCAACGCATTCGGCTCCTCGGCGCCGGCGGACAGAATGCCGCGCGGACGGTGATACTTGAACGAACGGCCAACGAGATGGATGTCATTGGCAATCAGCGCTGACGCGACCGTATCGCCCTCGAGCGCCGTGAGCGTCCGGCCGTCAAAGGTGAAGCGCGCGGTGCGCGCGGGCGTCAGGCGCCCGGCACCCGAAATACGATTGACCCCAGTCATTGCGCTGCTCCTTCCAGGGCCTCGTAGGTTTCGACCGTCTCAGGCGTCTTCGGCTCGACGTCGAGATCGGGCTTCGGCTCGCCGGCCTTGTAGGTGGTAATGAACCGGTCGCTGACGGTGTCGCGCGCCGCGTTGAAGAAGCGGCCGCAGCCATGGATATGCCGCCATCTTTCGTAAATCACACCCTTCGGATTGTCGCGCAGGAAGAAATAGGCCTCGAATTCTTCGTCGCTGATCTCGGCGATATTGGTCGGACGGGCGATGTGAGCATCGCCGCCGTTGCGGAACTCGAGCTCGGAGCGCTCTTCCTCGCAGTAGGGGCAGTAAATCAGAAGCATCTGGAAAGTCCTCGCATCAATGCGCAACGGCGGCGGCGGCCGCCTCGTCGATGAGCCGCCCGGTGCGGAAGCGCTCGAGCGTCAGCCCCGCAGCGAGCCTATGCGGCTCCCCGCGTGCGATGAGATAGGCAAAGAGATTGGCCGAGCCCGGGGTCGCCTTGAAGCCGCCCGTTCCCCAGCCGGCATTGAGATAGAGCCCGGGCACGGGTGTCACGCCTTGGATCGGCGAACGGTCCTGTGTCACGTCGACGATGCCGCCCCATTGCCGCATCATCTTGACGCGGCGGAACATCGGAAAGAGCTCGCAGATCGCGTCAAGCGTATGGGTGATGATCTGCAGGCCGCCGGTCTGCGAATAGGAATTGTACTGGTCGGTACCGGCGCCGATGACGAATTCGCCCTTGTCGGACTGCGAGATATAGGCGTGCACCGAATTCGACATCACCACGCAGGGGAAGATCGGCTTCAGCGGCTCGGAGACGAGCGCCTGCAGCGGCTGGCTCTGCAGCGGCACGCGCACGTCCGCCATCTGCATCAGTACCGAACTATGGCCGGCTGCGGAAATACCGACCTTCTTCGCGCCGATGAAGCCGCGATTGGTGTCGACGCCGGTCACACGGCCGGTTTCGTCGCGGCGAATGCCGGTCACTTCGCAATTCTGGATGATGTGGACGCCGCGGTCGGAGGCGGCGCGCGCATAGCCCCAGGCGACCGCATCATGGCGCGCCGTGCCGCCACGGCGCTGAAGTGCTGCACCGTTGATCGGATAGCGGGCGGTCTTCGAAATGTCGAGCGGCGGGCAATAGGCCTTGGCCTCCTCCGGCGTCAGCCATTCATTGTCGATGCCGTAGAGCCGGTTGGCGTTGATGTGCCGCTTGAACGACTGCTGGTCATGGATGTTGTGCGACAGCATCATGACGCCGCGCGGCGAATACATCACGTTGTAGTTCAGGTCCTGCGACAGGTTTTCCCAGAGCTTCAGCGAATGCTCGTAGATGTCCATGCTCTCTTCATACAGATAGTTGGACCGGATGATCGTCGTGTTGCGGCCGGTATTGCCGCCGCCGATCCAGCCCTTTTCGAGCACGGCGACATTGGTGATGCCGTGCTCCTTCGCGAGATAATAGGCGGCGCCGAGGCCATGGCCGCCGCCGCCGATGATGATCACATCATATTGCTGGCGCGGCTCCGGCGAGGCCCAATGAGGTCCCCAGCCCTTGTGGCCGCGCAGCGCCTCGCGCGCCACGGCAAAAACAGAATATTTGCGCATCCGCCTGCTACTCCATGAACCTCGATAGATGTTCTGTTGGCGTTAGAAATCGCAAATCCGAGGCCCACGCAACGTTTCTTTTGCGACGCGATCCGGCGGACTTGCGCGGACTTGCGACATGGCCGACTAAGTGCGACAAGTGTGCGAGCGCGCGGCTTGCCTTTTTTTGCCCCAGCTGTGGCGCATTTTTCCCGAGAGCTACGATCTCGCCGCTGGACTTTCGGCCCCTGATCTGGTATCCGCTCCTTTAATCGTAGAGCTTTCAGCTCAGCGAACGCAGATTTATTGCCTCCCCAAACCTGATGGTGAGGCTTTACAACTCGAACAAAGGAACGGGATTCACGTGCAGGTACTTGTCCGCGATAACAATGTCGACCAGGCGCTCCGCGCTCTCAAGAAGAAGATGCAGCGCGAAGGCATTTTCCGCGAAATGAAGATGCGTGACTTCTACGAAAAGCCGTCCCAGAAGCGTGCGCGCGAAAAGGCTGAAGCCGTCCGCCGCGTCCGCAAGCTGGCTCGCAAGCGCGCACAGCGTGAAGGCCTTCTGGCCCGCTGATTGTCGTTTTTTCGACGCTTTCCAATGTAAATGGCGGGGGCGAGGTATCGCCGCCGCTTTTTTTTCGATATGGACACCCTGTCCGTCGTCGGTCTAGCGTGACCGTGTGAGTTCGACGGTCAGCCGCTCGAACGGGAGCGCCGGCCGGATCGCCGGAGGCGCTGATGCCCGGGTGGAGCCCGCGCCTTCGCTGGTCTCCGTAAACGGAAAGCCATTGGCTTTCGGGACCTTGTCGCATTGAGGGATCGACTTTGACACTTGCTGCCATGACTGCGGACGTCTCCGGTCACACCATCCAAGAGGCGAACCGCCGCCACCAGCGCAAGCCGAAGCTTGCCGCCTTTCTCATGCTCGGCTCTGCCCTGCTTCTTGCAGGCTGCCAGACCGACAATTCCGAATCGATGTTTCGCGTCGAACGGGCGCAGGGCTCGGAAGAGAACATCGCCTCGCTCTCAAGCGTCATTGCCTCCAATCCGAGCGACCCGGAAGGCTACAACGTGCGCGGCTCGGCTTACGGACGCGCCGGGGAATTCCGCCGCGCGCTCGCCGATTTCGACGAGGCGATCCGACTGAATCCGCGCTTCTTCCAGGCCTATGCCAACCGCGCGCTCGTCCAGCGCAACATGGGCAACCAGCAAGCCGCTCTCGCCGACTACAATGCGGCGCTGCAGATCAGTCCGACCTACGACGTCGCCTATATCGGTCGCGGCAATCTCTATCGGCAGGCGGGCCAGCTCGATGCCGCTTTCAACGACTTCAACAAGGCGATCGAGCTCGACACCACCGATCCCCGCGCCTATCACAATCGCGGCCTGATCTATCAGGCGCGCAACCAGCACGGCGAGGCGATCGAGGATTTCTCGAAGGCGATTTCGCTGTCGCCGAGCTCGCCCGAACCCTATAATGGGCGCGGCATTTCCTATGTTGCCCAGGGCGACGACGACAACGCCTTCTCGGATTTCAACACGGCTATCAATCTCAACGGCAAGCTGGCCGAGTCCTGGGCAAACCAGGCACTGGTCTACGAGCGCCGCGGCGAAAGGGCCAAGGCTTCGAAGTCCTATTCGCACGCGCTTTCGCTCGATCCCAAATACGAGCCGGCGCGCGCGGGCCTTGCCCGCGTCAAGGCGACCTCCTGACGCCACGCTCCATTCGATTTGGGACGCCCGCGGCAACTGCCGCGGGCGTTTTCGTTTCGGCGATCCGACATTTGTCTCAGTCTTCGCTACTGCATGTTTCCTTGAATCGTAGCCGATTTAAGGACAAAGACACGCAGCAACCCAAGCGCTACGGCGTTCTTTGTGCGTCTGACAGACGCACGGCGCTGTAGATCAGGGCACGGAACCATCCCACGCTCGATCGGTTAGACCATGGACCTTCAACACGGAGATCTGAGCGATGTTCAAACGAACCTTCATTGCGGCAGTCACCCTTGCGGCCCTTTCCGGCGCTGCCTCTGCCCAAAGCTACGTGACGCTCGGCCGCCTCACCTGCGGCTCTGAAGGCGGCACCGGGCTCATCGTCACCTCCACCAAGAACCTCATGTGCACCTTCAGGCCGGCCGATGGTTCGCCCGGAGCCGTCTATGCCGGCACGATCACCAAAATCGGCATCGATATCGGCGCCACCGGCAAAACCGTCATGATCTGGGATGTGCTGGCGAAAACCGGCACGCCGCTGACCGAATATGCCTTGGCTGGAGAATATGTCGGCGTCGGCGCCGATGCGAGCTTTGCCGTCGGCGGTGGAGCAAAGGTTATTGCCGGCGGCACGAACAAGGCCTTCATGCTGCAGCCGGTCAATGTCCAGGTTCAGGAAGGCCTGAACGTCGCCCTCGGTATCGATCATCTGGTTCTGGCGCCGGCAGGTTGACCACGTAAATAGCGGAGAGGCCCCCGAGGCCTTTCACCCCTCCCCTGCTGCGAACCTCTTGTTCCTCGACATGAAGACCAGGCGACTTGCGCGCCGGGGCAAGGCGCGCCACTGTGCTATCGGTCGTCGGTGGAACCGGCGCGACAGGTCAACGGGAACTCGGATGAAGGATCAGGTAATCCGCAACATCGTTCTGTGGATGTCGGAGGAGGGAATTCGCGGCCTCAAGGAACAGGACCTCCTCGCAGGTTTCTGCGATCAGTGCCGCGCAGCAGGTATCCACATCGACCGCGCCCTCGGCCTGATCGACACGCTCCACCCGGAATTCGAAGGCCGCGCCTTCCAGTGGAACAGCGAAAGCGATGAAGTGCCGGACGTCGTGCACTACGGATCGACGAGCGGCGGCGAGGCCCAGGAGAACTGGCAGCGCTCGATCTTCTTCCACATGCTCCAGGAAAACGAAACCGAACGCCGCGTCCGCCTTGCACAGGAGCCGCATGTCCCCTTCACCATGTTCGACAAGCTGAAGGCCGAAGGGCATACCGACTGCGTCGGTTTCATCCATCACTTCACCGACCGCGGCCGCGTCGGACAGATGGATTGTTTCTATTCTTACTGGACGACGAAAAGACGTGGAGGCTTCAACGACGAGGACTTCTACGCGCTCCGAACGCTGTTGCCGACGCTTGCGCTCGCCGTGAAGGCGGCCTCATGCGTGCGCATCATCGGCACCCTCGCAGACGTTTACCTCGGCCATGATGCTGGCAGACGGGTCGTCGAGGGCAGCATCGAACGGGGGGCGGCCGAGCGCATCGAGGCGGTCATGTGGTTCTCCGATCTGCTCAACTACACGCGCATCGCCGAGAGTGTCGCGCCGGAAGAGGTCATTCCGTTCCTCAACGAGTATACCGGCACGGTGATCAGAGCGATCGAGGAGCACGGCGGCAGCGTGCTGAAGCTGATCGGCGATGGTGTCCTCGCCATCTTCAACGGCCGCAAACCGGCCGACGCCTGCAGTGCGGCGATCGCCGCCGAGCGGCAACTGCGCATCATGCTCGCCGACCTGAACACGCGACGGCTCGAGAAGGGAGAGCCGACCACCGACGTCTATCTCGGGCTGCATATCGGCGAGGTTTTCTACGGAAACATCGGCAGCCAGAGCCGACTCGATTTCACCGTTGTCGGCCCCGCCGTCAACGAGGTGAGCCGCATCGTCTCGATGTGTCGCTCGATGGAACGGCACGTCATCATGTCTTCGGAATTCATCGAGGCTTCGCCGGCCGCGCATCGCGCCAATGCCGTGTCGCTCGGGCGCTTCGCGCTTCGCGGCGTCGCTAAAGCGAAGGAGCTCTTCACCTGGGATCCGGACATCCACCCCGGCTGAGCGCGTGACCAAATTGGACCCGACACTGTTCGTCCGCCAATTACGCAAATGCCCGCCTCACTGCATGTTTCCTTGAATCGTACCCGATTCAAGGACAAAAACATGCATTTAAAGTGCTACAGCGTCCTTTGTGCGTCTGAAAAGACGCACGGCGCTGTACGAGGCGGGCATTCAGCTCGGTAGCAAAAGTGTCCTCAGTGATTGATCGCCTTGACGATTTCCTCGGTCACCTTCTTGGCGTCGCCGAGCAGCATCATCGTGCCGTCCTTGTAGAACAGCGTGTTGTCGATGCCGGCATAGCCGGAGCCGAGCGAGCGCTTGACGAACAGGCAGGTCTTGGCCTTGTCGACGTCGAGGATCGGCATGCCGTAGATCGGCGAGGTCTTGTCGTCGCGCGCAGCTGGGTTGGTGACGTCGTTGGCGCCGATGACATAGGCGACGTCCGCTTGGGCGAATTCCGAGTTGATGTCCTCAAGCTCGAACACCTCGTCATAGGGCACATTCGCTTCCGCCAAGAGCACGTTCATATGCCCCGGCATGCGGCCGGCGACCGGATGGATGGCGTATTTGACCTCGACGCCCGCCTCCTTGAGCTTGTCACCCATCTCCCGAAGCGCATGCTGTGCCTGTGCCACCGCCATGCCGTAGCCGGGCACGATGATCACCTTCGAGGCGTTCTGCATTAGGAAGGCGGCATCGTCGGCCGAGCCCTGCTTCACGGTTTTCTGCACGCCGCCGTCGCCGCCGGCGATCGCCGTCTCGCCGCCGAAACCGCCGAGAATGACCGAGATGAAGGACCGGTTCATGCCCTTGCACATGATGTAGGAGAGGATCGCACCCGAGGAGCCGACCAGCGCCCCGGTGATGATCAGCGCCAAGTTGCCGAGCGTGAAGCCGATGCCGGCGGCCGCCCAGCCGGAATAGGAGTTGAGCATCGACACCACCACCGGCATGTCGGCGCCGCCGATCGGGATGATCATCAGGACGCCGAGCGCTAGCGACAGGAGCACGATCGCCCAGAAATTGAAATGGCTCTCCGTCAGCGCCAGCCCGATGATGAAGAAGACGACAAGGGCTCCGAGCATCAGATTGATCAGATGGCGATAGGGCAGCAGGATCGGTTTGCCCGACATGCGACCGTCGAGCTTCAGGAAGGCGATGACCGAACCGGTGAAGGTGATCGCGCCGATCGACACGCCGAGAGCCATCTCGACGAGCGCCTGGGCATGGATCGAGCCGACCTCGCCGATGCCGAAGGAGGACGGCGCATAGAGCGCGCCGGCGGCGACCAGCACCGCGGCCAGACCGACGAGCGAGTGGAAACCGGCGACGAGCTGCGGCATCGCCGTCATCGGGATGCGCTTGGCTATATAGGCGCCGACGCCGCCGCCAACAGCGAGGCCAAGCACGATCAAGAGGAAGCCGCCGACCGAGGGCTGCGCCAGGAGAAGCGTCGTAACGATGGCGATGGCCATGCCGGTCATGCCATAGGCATTGCCCCTCCGGCTCGTGGTCGGATGCGACAGGCCTCTAAGGGCCATGATGAAGAGCACGCCGGAGACGAGATAGAGGAAGGCTGCGAAATTAGCGTTCATCGGCCGACCTCACTTGTCTTTCTTTTTGTACATGGCGAGCATGCGCTGGGTGACGAGAAAGCCGCCGAAGATATTCACCGAAGCGAGCACCAGCGCGACGAAGCCGAAGCCGGTGGCGAGCCCCGAGGCGGAGATGCCGACCGCCAAAAGCGCGCCTACGACGATCACCGAGGAGATCGCGTTGGTAACCGCCATCAGCGGCGTGTGCAGCGCCGGCGTCACCGACCAGACGACGTAATAGCCGACGAAGATCGCCAGCACGAAAATCGCCAGGCGAAAGACGAAAGGATCGATCGCCCCGCCGGTTGCGCCATGCGCCACCGCTCCGGCCGCGTCCGGCACATATTCGGCCGCCGTCCGAACCGCCTCGACCGCCCGTTCGAGATCGGTCAGTGCCTTGTCCAGAAGTTCGTTCGCCATTTACTTCTCCCCCCGATTCGCGCCGCCGAAGGCCGGGTGCACCACCGCCCCGCCGTGGGTCAGCGCCGTCGCCTTGACGAGCTCGTCTTCCATGTCGAGCTTGAGCGTCTTCGTCTCCTTGGAAACCATCGTCTCCAGGAAGGTGACGAGATTCTTGGCGTAGAGCAGCGAGGCGGAGGCGGCGATGCGGCCCGGCACGTTCAGGTGTCCGACAACCTTGACGCCGCCGACCTCCGTGACCTTGCCGGCCTCCGCGCCTTCGACATTGCCGCCGCGCTCGACGGCGAGATCGACAACGACCGAGCCGGGCTTCATGGAATGAAGCATCTCGTGGGTGACGAGGCGCGGCGCCGGGCGGCCGGGAATCAGCGCCGTGGTGATGACGATGTCCTGCTTGCCGATGTGCTCGGCGACGAGCGCGGCCTGCTTCGCCTGATAGTCCCTCGACATTTCCTTGGCGTAGCCGCCGGCGGTCTCGGCCGCCTTGAACTCCTCGTCCTCAACGGCGATGAACTTGGCGCCGAGCGAGGCGACCTGCTCTTTTGCCGCCGGGCGAACGTCAGTGGCCGACACCATCGCCCCCAGGCGCCGCGCTGTCGCGATCGCCTGCAATCCGGCGACGCCGGCGCCCATGACGAAGACTTTGGCCGCCGGCACGGTGCCGGCCGCCGTCATCATCATTGGCAGGGCCCGGTCGTATTCGTGCGCCGCATCGATCACCGCCTGATAACCGGCGAGGTTCGCTTGGGATGAGAGCACGTCCATCGACTGGGCGCGGGTGATGCGCGGCATCAGTTCCATCGCGAAGGCGGTGAGCCCCGCGCCGGCCATGGCGGCGATCGCCTCTTCGTTGCCGTAGGGATCCATGATGGCGATGACGATCGCGCCGGATTTGTAGCCGGCGATCTCCGCTTCCGTCGGTCGGCGGACCTTGAGGATGACATCGGCGCCCTTCGCGTCGGCGGCCGTGCCGATCCGGGCGCCGGCCTTCTCATACTCGGCATCGAGCATGCGCGAACGCAAACCCGCACCGGCTTCCACGACCACGTCGAAACCCAACGATTTCAGCTTCTTGACGCTTTCGACGGAACCGGCAACGCGCCCCTCGTTCGGATCCGATTCCTTGGCGATAAAGACAATCTCGCTCACAAGTCCCCCTCCTGGCCCGCACCAGTCAGGCTGGGTTGCGGACGTTGTCTTCGATGCCGGGGCGATCGCTGGCACGCCACCCCTTACTCACATGGTTCCTCGAATCGGAGCCGATTCAAGGGAAAGACCATGCAGCACTTCAAAGTGCCATAGCGACCTTAGTCCACCTGATGCCGCGGCGCCGTGAGCCGCAGGCACTCCCTCCTTCGAAGGCGGAGCTTTATCCGCCGCCGCGACAGTGCTCCTCACGCCGTGAGGGAAAAGCCCGACCGGTGCGGCAACCGAGACGGGGAGCCTCCTCCCCCGCCTCGAACGGACCTATCGGGAATACCGGTTAGCGAAGCATGAAATAACCGGCAACGTTGAGAAGAATGAAAAGCACGAAAGAGCTGAAGAAGCCCATGGTCGTGAAGAAAGCGGCAGCCATGGCGATCAGCAACGCCACACAGAAGAGCGTGCCGTACTTCGTTGCGTTGATGAAGAGCGTGTAAGTCTTCTCGTGCTCGGAATAGTCCATCGGTGCGCCCGTCTCGACCGGTCCCGACTGATGCTCTGCCATCGTCCAATTCTCCAGAATGCCGCGGTACCGCCGACGGCGGTCCGCCTTGATCCACCCATGGGCCGCTTTCGCGCAGGCGCGCGAGCGATCCTTTAGCTCCGCATACACAATGCGCGGGTCATTCGCAACGAAAACCCGCCCGCGAAGCTGCGGCATAATCGATGGAGGGAAAGCAAGCGGCAAGCGGTCGCCGTTAACAGGATTGAGCCGTCAGGCGATGAACTCGGCGGAGATAGCTGCGGTTTGTTTGCGCACCCCCTGCTCACAAAGAGTTCTCACGGCCGAGGCCGACATTGGAGCCGCGAAGACAAAGCCCTGAATCAGATCGGCGCAATTGTGCTCGTTTATGAGCTGCAGCTGATCTGTCGTCTCCACCCCCTCGACGACCGCCTTGAGTTCAAGCGCGCGGGCGAGATTGACCGTGCCGAGCAGCAATTTGAAGCGTCGCGAATCCTCGCGGATGTTGTGAACGAAAGATCGGTCGATCTTTATGACGCTCACCGGCAGCACATCGAGATAGCTAAGGCTCGAATAACCCGTCCCGAAGTCGTCGATCGCAATCGTCATGCCGCGTTTGCGCAGCTCGTGAAGGACGGCCTGAACCTTCTCCGGTTCGTCCATCAGGCAGCTTTCCGTCATTTCAAGGTGCAGGCGGGCCGGGTCAAGACCGGTCTCCTCCAGGGCTTCAATCACGATCGCGACGATTTCGTCGCCGCGAAGGTCGAGAACGGACAGATTGACGGACACCGCCACCTCTCCCGGCCAATCCAGGCAGTCGCGGCAAGCCTGTCTGAGGACGAAGCGCGTCACTTCTGTGACGAGCCCCATTTCCTCCGCGAGCTGGATGAAGACGTTGGGCGGCACCGGCCCGCGCTCGGCGTGGGTCCAGCGCGCCAGGGCCTCGCAGCATTCGACGCGCGAACCGTCAGGCGTGAACATCGGTTGATAGGAGACGCTGAGATCACCCGCGCCGATCGCCGCGCGCAGATCGCTCTTGAGCTTTTGGCGATCGAGATAGCGCGCTTCCATTTCACCCTCGAAGGCGGTGCAGCCTCCGTTGTCGCGGGCCTTGGCCTCTGCTAGCGCCAAATCCGCCTTGATCTGCAGCTCCTCGAAGCGGAAATCGCGGCTCTTCACGACGACGAAGCCGGCATTCATGGCCATGTTGAAAGTGAAGCCGCCGGCCACATAGATGCCATGCAGATTCGCGTGAAGAGCGCGAATCCGCTCCTCCAGATCGGAGCGGCCCGCCTTGTTGTGGAAAAATACGACGAATTCGTCGCTCATCAAGCGTGCCGCAATCGCTTCGTTCGCCGCGAGGCTCTTCAGGCGATCGGCGATCGCCTGAAGCAGCTTGTCGCCGATGACATGGCCCTTCGTGTCGTTGACGTGCTTGAATTCGGCCACGTCGATGAGCAAGAAACCGATGTCGCGATCATGTGCGGCGTCGGCGGCGACTGCGTTGTGGGTGAGCTCGGCAAAGTAATCGCGGCTCGGCAGTCCGGTCAGTGCGTCGAAGCGCACCATCTGCAGGATCTGCTTTTCTGCCTGTACCCGCGCTGTCACGTCTTCGAAAATCAGCACGATTTCGCCATTCTCCCGACGGCTCGCCGAGAATTCCAGCAAGAGATCTTCCGCAAGCGAAACGAGCGCGCGCGAACGCTTCCCCTTGATAAGGAGATCGACCTGGCCGGCGATGTTCTCGCTCTTTTCGAGGTCGAGCTCCATTCCGCGAGCACCGCGCGCGAGTACTTCATCAAGGTGGCGGCCCTTGAGCTCCGCCTTGTTGCCGAGACGGAGAAGTTCGCAGGCACGCTCATTCGCCACCACGACGCAATTGTCGCCGTCGAGCATGAAGAGGCCGTGCGTCATATGGTTGAGCGCAGTGTCGAATTGTCCCGCGATCGTCCTGATTTCCCGGGCGGCAAGCACGTTCTCGTCGCGGGCAGCAAGCACGTTCTCGTACAGGAAGGCGCGCACATTATTCGCCATCGCCCAGGTCGACAGGATGAAGGGCAACAACAGGACCGCGAGCACGGCCATGAAGGGATCGCCCAGGGACAAGGCGCCGATCATCATCGGCAGGCAGGCCGACGACGACAGCAACAGCACCGCCCGCTCCGACCCGTAATTGCGCCCCACCAGTGAAATCATCGACGCGAGCGTCACCGAAATACATGCGAGCTGGGCGAAGGGATCCCGTGTGACGGCAATCGCATATCCGCAGGCGATGCCGCAGGTCAGCGTCACTGCGACGCCGCCGACGATGTACCGGTTCTCCCATTTCCTGACCGTCGCGTGATCCGCATTGGAAAAATCCTGCCGGTCGAACCGGATCATGTCGAGGTTGCGCAGGACCCACAAAACGACGACCGCTGCCGCGCAGCCAAGATAAAGCGCATCGGCGGTCTTCAGGAACACGAGCAGAAAGGTCACGACGTGAGACAGCACGCCGATCACCAACGTGCGGCGATGTTGGTAGAGCGAGCTTACGAACGACAGGTATATATCTGTCGGAAGAGCGCCCCGTTCATTGCGCGTCATGAACTTAAGCTCCGGTTTGCCGGATTGTTAGGATCGAGGGTTTAACGAAAGATTTCGTCTAATATCGCGTAAAATCAGCCGAAACGCAGAACAACCGGCAGATGGGATGTAGTATGCGCCGGCAGCTCAACCGAACATTGCATGAAGCGCAAGTAATGCCTGCACCTTACAGCCGAGAATAGGTGCCTTCAATAGGGAGGGACGATAATACAACTTCAGCGCGTCAGGCGTTTGCGCCAGCGTCGAGGCATTTCCCTGCGAAATGGTTACCGGATCTTGAAGAAATGCTCGCGAATTCCTGCCTTTCCCAAGCCCCGCGCCTTCGACAACAGAGGTGCGCACAACCCGCGTTTCTCCGCAGTTGACTTTAAAGAGATTCTGACGGCAAGGCTTTCCCCAACGATAACCGGAGTCTGACGATGTCGAAACCTGTCGTTGCCATTCCGTGCGATTTTCGCGAATTCGACGGCAATATCTGGCATGTTGCTGCCAATCAATATGTACGCGCGGCGGTCGAGGGCGGCGACGTCATGGCGTTCCTCATTCCCGCGCTCGAAACCGGCAACGACGCCGATGAAATCCTCGACCGAGTCGACGGGGTACTGGCGAGCGGCGCCCGCTCCAACGTCCATCCGTCGCTCTACGGCAGAGAGGCGACGGAGGCTGACGGCCCCTTCGATCCGGACCGCGACGCAACCAGCCTGCCGCTGATCCGCCGGGCGCTCGACCGCGGCATCCCGCTGCTCGCCATCTGCCGTGGCATACAGGAACTCAATGTCGCGCTCGGAGGCACGCTCGCGACCGAGATTCAGGAGCAACCGGGCATCTGGGACCATCGCAAGCCGGACGTGCCGGATCTCGATGTCGCCTACGGCATTCGCCAGGACGTGGTCGTGAAGGAGGGAAGCTGCCTGGCCCCCGTTCTTGGCGCCGGGCGGATCCGGGTCAATTCGCTGCATCGCCAGGCGATCGCCGCCACCGCGCCGAGCCTTGCCGTCGAGGCCGTTGCTGACGACGGAACGATCGAAGCGGTATCGGTGATCGGCGCCAAGGCCTTCGCCGTCGGTGTCCAATGGCATCCGGAATATTGGGTCCGGACCGACGGCCCGTCGGCCGCCCTCTTCAAGGCGTTTGGCGATGCTGTGCGTGCTTACCGGGAGAGCAAGACCCAATAATGCAGGCGCCCAGACGCCGCCCTATCGGCCCTCGCGCCGGAACGGCGTCTCGACGACGGGTGTGAGGGGCTCTCCGGTCGAAAACCACGCTTTCAGATTGTCGACGACGAGGTCGGCCATGGCGTTGCGGGTAACGACCGACGCAGAGGCGACATGCGGCAGCAGCGTAACGTTAGGAAGCGCGAGCAGCGCTTCCGGCACGTGCGGCTCGTTCTCGAAGACGTCGAGGCCGGCGCCGGCGATGGTGCCGTTCTGAAGCGCTGCGACAAGCGCTGCCTCGTCCACCGTCGAGCCGCGGCCGACATTGATCAGAACGCCCTGGGACCCGAGCGCGGCGAGAACGTCGGCATTGATCGCCTTCAGCGTGCTCGGCGTTCCCGGCACGATGACGATCAGCGTATCAACGGCCTCGGCCAAGCCCCGCAGGGTTGGATGATAGGCAAAGGCGAGCCCCTCGCGCGGGGTGCGCGTGTGATAGGCGATCGAAAGGCCAAAGGCTTCTAGCCTCCGGGCGATCGCGAGGCCAATCCTGCCCAGGCCGAAAAGCCCCACCTTTCGGCCCCTGAGCGACAGCGGCGAGAGCGGAAAGGCGCCGTCACGAATCCAGCGGCCCTGCCGCAGCCATTGCTCCGCCTGCGGCAGCAGGCGCACGGTATTGATGAGAAGGCCGATCGCGGTGTCGGCGACTTCCTCGGTCAAGACATCCGGCGTGTTGGTGACGACGACGCCGCGCGCCGCGGCACGCGCGACGTCGACACCATCATAGCCGACGCCGAAATTGGCGACGATTTCAAGCTTGGGGAAGGCATCCATCAGATCCACCGGCAGGCGCCCGGAAACGGCGATGCCGGCGACGTCGGCCATCTCCGCTGTCACCAGGGCCACATCGGCACGCTCGATCCTCACCGTGTCGAACATCTCCGGGAGGCGTTCGAGCACGCGTTCATTGATCTTGCCGGGCACGAGAATTCTGGGACGGCTCATCGATGTTCCTCTTCTATAGCGCCGCGCGTCTTATCAGATGCGCAAAGGTCGCTGTAAGGAAACATGCAGGCGAGAAGCGATCAAGCGGTGACGCGAAGCGGGCCGGTCGACTGGCGGATGCGCATTTCCGGCTTGATCAGGTGTATGCCGTCCGGTTCGTGACTGCCGGAAAGCTTGTCGAGGAGCGCGCGTGCGGCGCTGCGGCCCACTTCCGCCTGGCCGTTCCAGACAGTGGTCAAGGCTGGGGTCGCAATCGACGCCTCCTCGAGGTCGTCGTAGCCCGTCACGGAGATATCGACGCCGGGGACGAGCCCGGCGCGGGCGATACCGTTCATCATGCCGATCGCAACAAGGTCGTTCCAGCAGACAACGGCCGTCGGCTTTTGCGGCAGCGACAGTAGATGCACCGCGGCCTCGAAGCCGCCCTGTTTCGAACGCGGGCCGGGAATGCGCAAGTTCGGATCGACGTCGATATTCGCCTTGCGCAACGCGTTGACATAGCCCTGGTAACGATCGCGCCCGGTTGAGGTCTGGTCGGTCCCGCCGACCATCGCGATGCAGCGATGCCCGAGGCCGATCAGGTGGTTGGTGGCAAGGGCGATGCCGTAGGCGTCGTCGCCACGGAAGATCGGCACATCCAGGCCATCGATCGAGCGTGCGATTAGGATCGCTGGCATGCCGTTGTCCTCGGCAAGCTGAATGTCCTCCGCCGGCGTGCCGATAGCCGGCGACATGATCACGCCGTCGCCGCCGAGCTGCAGCAGCGTCTCGATAAAATCGCGCTGCTTCTCGACGGAATCGTAGTGATTGGAGAGAATGAAGGTCTGCTTGTCGCGATCGAGCTCCGCCTCGATCGCCTTCAGGATCTCGCCATAGAACGGGTTCATGATGTCGTGCACGACGACGCCGATGATGCCGGAACGCGACGTCCTGAGGCTCGCGGCGCGGCGATTGTAGATATAGCCGAGCGCGCGCGCCTGCTCCTTGATCTTGTCACGCGTGACTGCCGCCACGAGCGGGCTGTCGCGTAGTGCCAGAGATACCGTCGCCGTCGAAAGGCCGAGTGTTTCCGCGATTGTAGAAAGCTTGACCTTTTGCGCCACCGTTCCCCCCGATTTCCCGTTTATGGTGTCAGCCCGATTTAAACCCTCTTTAAACTGTTTAAATCATCGCTGCAAGTCGGGCGGCTGCCGCTTCAATCTGCAGCCCGGGCGGCCTGAAGGTTGCTGTCGACGACGCGCAGGAGCTTCAAAAGCGTACGCACCTGCTTGTCGGTCAGGCCGCGTGTCGCGAGCTTCTCGGAATGATGGCCGGCTTCCGCGATGGTTTGCAGGCGGTCGCGGCCGGGGCCGGTCAAATACACTTTGGTCAGCCGCGCATCGTCCTTGTCCGGCCGACGTTCGAGGAAGCCCTGCGCTTCCATGCGGCCGATCGTGCGCGTCATTGTCGGCGCCTTGACGCCGAGTTTCGCCGCCAACGCCCCGGCCGTCAGGCCGTCGGTCTCGGCAAGCGCGAGCATGACGCCGTCCTGGCCAGCGTAGAGACCGCTTTCGACGAGGTTGCGGGACAGCACCGTTCGCATCGAGCGCGCCGCCTGGACGAGAATCGACGCCAGATCGTGATCGTGCGCCTCGGCGACGATCTCGTCTCTCTTCTTGCCGTTCTTGCCCTTCTTTTCGGCTTTGCTCTTCTTGCCCATTGGACCTCCCGCCGAATCCCGTACATTGCCTTTATAGCAATACCGCTTGAGATTACGAACTGTATGACTCAAATAACAATTTTACGACAAACGACGCGTAGGACCGAAGAGAAATGTCGCTGCCGAAAGCCCGCTGGGACGACAATCCCGCCGATCTCGCGCCCTTCGAGAGGAGGGACTGGATCGCAGTGCTACCGCTCGGCGCGCACGAGCAGCACGGGCCGCATCTTCCCTTCGAGACCGACCGGCTGATCGCCGAGGGCATCGTCGAGCGGGTAATCCCGGCGCTCCCGGACGGCCTGCCGGTGACCTTCCTGCCGGTCGAACCCGTCGGCTATTCGGTCGAGCACATGGACGTACCGGGCACCCTCACGCTTGCCTATGACGAAGCGATCGCGCGCTGGCTCGGGATCGCGCAAAACCTGGCGCGGCTCGGCATCCGCAAATTCGTGATGCTGAATGCGCATGGCGGCAACTCGCCCCTGATGACGATTGTCGCAACCGAGGCGCGCATGCGTTTCTCCATGCTTGCGGTCGCGACGAGCTGGACGCGCTTCGGCCAGCCGGAGGGATGGATCGGGGCCGAGGACAAGGCGATCGACATCCATGGCGGGGATATCGAAACGTCAGTGATGCTGGCGCTCTCACCGGACAAGGTGGACATGTCGAAGGCCCGCCGCTTCCCCTCGCGCCAGAGCGAATTTGCCCGCCGCTTCAGGCACCTGAGTGCCTATGGCACGCATGCCTTCGGCTGGAAGATGTTGGATTTGAACCCCGAAGGCGTTGCCGGCAATGCCGCCGCAGCGACGGCCGAACGCGGCGAGCTCCTACTCGATCATGCGGTGAAGGGCATTGTCGAACTGCTCGAGGACGTGAACGCTTTCGATGTCAGCGATCTTGCGTGAGCGCCCGTCGGCGAAAACGTCCCGTCGCATTTGCGCATCGCCGCTTGATCTCCTATATCAAACGCCAACACCGATGCCCGCGGCGCATCGCCAATCACCGAGGCTCCCATGACCGAAACGACCACGCAGAAGCCGATCCCCGTCACCGTGCTCACGGGCTATCTCGGCGCCGGCAAGACGACGCTGCTCAACCGCATCTTGAGCGAGAACCATGGCCGCAAATATGCGGTCATCGTCAACGAATTCGGCGAGATCGGCATCGACAACGACCTGATCGTCGAGTCCGACGAGGAAATCTACGAGTTGAACAACGGCTGTGTCTGCTGCACGGTCCGCGGCGACCTGATCCGTGTCGTCGAAGGACTGATGCGCCGGCCCGGTCGTTTCGACGCCATCATCGTCGAGACCACCGGCCTTGCCGACCCGGTGCCGGTCGCCCAGACCTTCTTCATGGATGATGACGTGCGTGCGAAGACCGAGCTCGACGCCGTCGTGGCGCTGGTCGATGCCAAGCACCTGCCGCTGAGGTTGAAAGACAGCCGCGAAGCGGAAGACCAGATCGCCTTCGCCGACGTCGTGCTCCTCAACAAGACCGACCTGGTGACGCCCGAAGAACTCGAGCGCATCGAGGCGACCGTGCGCGTGATCAACCCGTCGGCCCGCATCTACCGGACGCAGCGCTCCGAGATCGACCTCACCAAAGTGCTCGACCAGGGTGCCTTCAACCTCGAAAAGGCGCTCGAAAACGATCCGCACTTCCTTGAGCAGGGTGAGCACGACGACCATGTCTGCGGGCCCGACTGCGATCACGACCACCACCATCACCATGATCATGATCACGATCATCACCACCATCACGATCATCATCACCACGACCATGGCCCCTCACCGATCCACGATGTGACGGTGCAGTCGATCTCGCTCAGGGGCGGCGAGATGAACCCGGACCGCTTTTTCCCCTGGATCCAGAAGATCACGCAGACGGACGGGCCGAACATCCTGCGCCTCAAGGGCATCATCGCATTTGCCGGCGACGCCGAGCGCTATGTGGTCCAGGGCGTCCACATGATCATCGAGGGCGACCACCAGCGCCCCTGGAAGGACGGCGAGAAGCGGGAGAGCCGGCTCGTCTTCATCGGGCGCGATCTCGACCGCGAGAAAATCGAGCGCACCTTCAAGGCATGTGAAGTCCAGGCATGATGCGGGAAAGCGCCTACGGGTTTTCGGATAAGATCATGCTGAAACAAGAGAGCCTGACCAACTGATGCCGACCGTCGCTCCGCTCGATCTCGAAGGCCACGTCGTCAGCGTGGCCTTTCTCAAGGATGTCCCCTTCTTCGCCGGGGCCGCCGGCACGATTCATCGCCTCGACCAGGGCCACAAGACGACCGAAGCCCATGATGGCCTGCTTTCGCTCGCCTATGACGAGGCCAGCGACACGCTTTTGACGGGCGGCGAAGACGGCAAGGTGATGCGCATTTCGGCAGACGGCAGCGCAACTCCCGTGGCCGAAACCGCACGCAAGTGGATTTCCGAAGTCGCCGCCGGACCGCAAGGCGCGGTCGCCTACGCCTATGGCAAGACCACCTTCGTCCGCCTAGGCGACGGCACGACCAGGGAATTCCCGGAGGAGCGCACGGTCGAGGGCATTGCCTTTGCTCCCAAAGGGCTGCGCATTGCGGTCGCGCGCTACAATGGCGTGTCGCTGCACTGGGTCGCGATGACAGGCCAGCCGATCGACCTCGAGTGGAAGGGAGCGCATACGGGCGTCACCTTCTCCCCGGACGGCCGCTTCGTCGTCACCACCATGCAGGAAAACGCGCTGCATGGCTGGAAACTCGATGCGAAACCCGGCGCCGAAACGCGGCACATGCGCATGACCGGCTACCCCGCCAAGGTGAAGTCGCTTTCCTGGTCCGCCAAGGGCAAATGGCTCGCCTCCTCCGGCGCCCCGGCGGCGATCGTCTGGCCCTTCCAGGGAAAGGACGGCCCGATGGGCAAGGCGCCGCTCGAACTCGGCACGCGGGGCAACACGATGGTGACGACGGTCGCCTGCCATCCGGCGGAGGATATCGTCGCGATCGGCTACGAGGACGGCATGATCCTCGCCGCCCGCTTCGCCGACAGCAAGGAAGTGCTTTTACGCCGCCCCGGCAAGGGCGCGGTCACTGCCATGGCCTGGAACAGAAGCGGCCGTCAGCTCGCCTTTGGTTCGGCAGCCGGCGACTGCGGCGTGGTGGACATTGCCGGGTAGCTAGCCTTGTGCATGCGATAGCCCCTCCCCCCCGCACGCGGGGAGAGGGGACGTGCGAAGCCGCCAAGGCGGGCGAAGGCAGCGCCGCGTGTGCCTTCTCCCCGCCTGAGGGAGAAGGTGGCGGCAGCCGGATTGGGGGCAAATCTCCCGCCGATCCTCACCACTCGAGCTCCAGATGCGGCCGGCCGTTCGAAGTCCTCTCGACCGTCCGCCCGCTTTCATCGATGGTTGCCGTCACCCGGTGACGAAACGCCGAGAAGCTTTCGAAGGTGACGACATCGACCGGCTCGTCGAACCTGAACGTCAGACGATAGCGTCCCGTTGCTCCGAGCGCCTGGGCCGAGAGGATTTCCGCCTCGAAGGCCTGGCCGAGATAGTGGCCTGTGACACGCGAGCCTAGCATCCAGGGATTGAAGGGCGGCCGGTTGCCGGCGGCGGCGTGGAGCGTGTTCCAATCGCGAAAGCCGTATTGAGCAGCGATCAACTCAAGCGACTTGGAATGACTGATTTCCTCGCCCTCTGACGCAAGCCGGGAACGCAGGCGTTTTGCCTGATCCTTCAGCACGTCGAGCGAGGGAAGTCTTCGTGTTTCATGCGTCATGACAGGGTCTCCTGCTGCGGCATGCGATTTCAGGATGGGTGTCCGCATTGCCATCGGCGCGCATGCCGTTTCGGCGTGACCGTGTCGCAAAGAGGGGCTTCACCAAAGCTTGACGCTCGCGGACGGCGGGGGCCCTCGCCCGGCGCCTCCATAGGGGAAACTGCGGAGGCTGTCAAACGAGGCGGCCGATGCCTACGACCACGAATTGGCGCCTTGCGCACACGCGAAAGCTGTGGGAGGACTTGGCTATCGGCAGGGGAGGACACCATGAGCGAAGTCACCATTCTTGCATTTGCGCTCGTCGCGTTGATCGGCATCGCGACGCCCGGGCCAACCGTGCTTCTCGCGCTCACCAATGGCTCGCGCTATGGGGTGAAGCGGGCAACGGTAGGCATGGTCGGGGCAGTGCTCTCCGACTTCGTGCTGATCGGCGCCGTGGCGCTCGGCCTCGGCGCGCTGCTTGCGGCATCGGAGTTCTGGTTCTCGGTCGTCAAATGGCTGGGCGCCGCCTATCTCGCCTTCCTCGGCGTCACCCTGCTGCGTTCTCAGGGCACGCTGGATATCTCGTCGCAAGCACCGCAAGGGGCGGGAGGCGGAACTCCGCGCTCGATCTTCATGAAGAGCTTCCTCGTCGCCGTCACCAATCCCAAGGGCTATCTGTTCTTTTCCGCCTTCTTGCCGCAGTTCATCGAGCCCACGCTGCCGCAGGCACCGCAATATGCGATGCTCGCTCTCGTCTTCGCTTCGATCGATTTCGCCGTGATGTTCGGCTATGCGCTGCTCGGCTCGCAGGCCGTGCGCTTCCTCAAACGCTCCGGCGCGATCTGGCTCGACCGCGCATGCGGCGGCGCGCTCCTGGCGCTCGCTGGCTCGCTGGCATTCTACCGGCGTGCCGCCAACTAACGCGCTCGCAGAGAGGACAGTGGATGATCGGATATACGATGGTCGGAACGAAAGATCTGAAGCGGGCTATGCGATTCTACGATCCGCTGATGGCCCTTATAGGTCAGGAGCGCTGCTATTGCGACGAACAGGTCGCCTCTTGGGGACGCAAGGATGACGATCGAACTCCGCGCTTCTTCACGGGCTATCCGTTCAACGGCGAGGCAGCCGACGGTCGGTAATGGCATAATGACGGCGTTTCTTATCGAAACGGCGGACGTCATAAATCGCCTTTTCCGGATTGCGCTTGAGAATGGCGGCAGCAGCGAAGGCGCGCCTGGCTTTCGCCCGCAATACGGGGAAGGCTTTTACGCCGCCTACGCGCGCGATCCTGATGGAAACAAGCTTGCCTTCGTCTGCTACGACGCGAGGAAGCCCTTTGCACCGTGAGGCAACGGCGGGGCCTCGAAAAAGATTTCTGAAAACATTACAGCGCTCCCGCCGCCGAAGGCAGGAGCGCTGTTCGTTATCCGCCTCCGCAGGGTGAGAGGCGGAAGAAAGTTCACGCGGCGCGTCTGACCGGGGGCAGCGCGAGTTTCCGCCCGCTGGCGACGAGCATGCCGGCGGCCCCTTCGAGCCAGCCTTCCTTCAGTTCGAGCGCGAGGAAGCGATTGCGCTCGAACGGGCCCGGCATAACGAGATGCTGCGCCCGCGCGGCGAAGAAGCCGAAGCGCTCGTAGTAGGCTGCGTCGCCGACGAGCAGGATCGCGCCATGCCCGCGGTTCTTGGCTTCCTCAATCGCTGCCCGCATCAGCGTACCGCCGATGCCCTTGCCCTCATACGCCGGATCGACTGCGAGCGGACCGAGCAGCAATGCCGGCACGGCCTGACCCTCGCGATTGACGCCCGCCTCGACGTTCCAGAGACGGACGGTACCGATGACGTGACCGTCGACATCACGGGCAACGAGGGCCAGCCCCTCGGCCGGCACGCGCCCGCGCCGCAGTTTCTCCGACGATTTCCTGCGGCGGCCGGGACCCATGGCACGGTCGAGCAGGTTTTCGCGCGCGACGACGTCGCCCGGATTTTCGGAGTCGATCACAAAGGTGGACGGCGCGAAGAACGCGCGCAGGGTATCAACAACAGCGGCCATCGGGGCCTCCCGTCATCAAAACCGCTTCAGGCGGACCAGAGAAGAATTGTGAAATCGCCGCTCCCGCGGAACCGCGGGAGCAGGCTGGATCAGATCACGTAGGCCTTCAGCGGCTCGAAGCCATTGAAGGCTACGGCCGAGTAGGTGGTCGTGTAGGCGCCCGTGCCTTCGATCAGAACCTCGTCGCCGATCGTCAGCGAGATCGGCAGCGGATACATGTTCTTCTCATAGAGCACGTCGGCCGAATCGCAGGTCGGGCCGGCGAGCACGCAGGGCTCCATCGCGTCGCCGTCACGCGCCGTGCGGATCGGGTAACGGATCGCCTCATCCATCGTCTCGGCGAGACCGCCGAACTTGCCGATGTCGAGGAAGACCCAGCGATGATTGTCGTTGTCCGACTTCTTCGAGACGAGAACGACTTCCGCCTTGATCACGCCGGCATTGCCGACCATGCCGCGGCCCGGCTCGATGATCGTCTCCGGGATATTGTTGCCGAAGTGCTTCTTCAACGCACCGAAGATCGCCTGACCATAGGCCTCTGCCGACGGGACGTCCCTCAAGTACTTCGTCGGGAAGCCGCCACCCATATTGACCATCTTGAGCTCGATGCCCTGCTTGGCAAGCTGCACGAAGACGCGCTTGGCGTCGGCGAGCGCCGAATCCCAGGCGTCGACTTTCGTCATCTGCGAGCCGACATGGAACGACACGCCATAGGAGACGAGGCCGAGCTGATGCGCGTAGACGAGCACGTCGACCGCCATCTGTGGTACGCAGCCGAACTTGCGCGACAGCGGCCATTCGGCGCCTTCGCCGTCCGTCAGCACGCGGCAGAAGACACGGGCACCCGGAGCCGCTCGCGCAACCTTCTCGACCTCTTCATGGCTGTCGACCGCAAAAAGGTTGATCCCCAGCGCATGGGCACGCGCAATGTCGCGCTCTTTCTTGATGGTGTTGCCATAAGAAATGCGGCTCGGGGTCGCACCGGCATCGAGCGCCATTTCGATTTCAGCGACGGACGCGCAATCGAAATTGGAGCCGAGACCGGCGAGAAGGCGCAGGATTTCCGGCGCCGGGTTGGCCTTGACGGCGTAGTAGATCGCGCTGTCGGGCAGCGCATGACGGAAGGCCCTGAAATTGTCACGCACGACGTCGAGGTCGACAACGAGGCAAGGACCTTCGGGTCGTCGGGTGTTGAGGAAGTCGATGATGCGTGCGGTGGTCATGGCCATATTCCCCGATCCATTAAAGTCCACAACTGTGGAGGACAAAGGGCATACGCGCGCTTGCTCTGGAACCAGCCGGTGGAGACCCCGGAACCATGCATGCGCTCGATGCGCGAACGATGAATCGAAGCCCGCGAAGGCTAAGATTCGGCTTTGTCTGCCATGGATTGGAGGGAATAACCCAACCGCACTTCCGGCAATGAAGGTGTGCCTCTTCAGTAACCCCGGCTGATGGAAAGCCGGCAGACACCAGAAAGGCCCGCACCGTCGTTGCTTCAAGATGTCCTCGCATTTCCCGGTTGGCCGGAATAGCGACTGGAGGGGTTAGTTCCAGGTACCTTACCGATGACCTCACCTAATCGAGGGTCGGCGGACACCCACAGGCACGTGCGACTTTGGGCAAGGGCGTAGGTAAGAAAAATCACTGTCGTAATCAAGAGTTTTTTCCGCCTCGGCTATAAATTTTTCTGGACCGGGCAGCGGCGCCAGTGTTCACTTTCAATGAACGATCGCAGCGACGCCGGTGCGTGCGGGCAGAGGCGCGAAATATCGGGATTCCGAGAGTCTGCGGGCGCCCGCAGGCGAGAAGAGAAAGACGAATCATGGATACCCTAACCCGCATCCGCGCCTTCATCGATGTCGTGGACGCGGAGGGCTTTTCGGCGGCCGCTCGGCGCGTCGGCAAGTCCAAGGCTCTGCTCTCGAAATATGTGCGGGAGCTCGAAGACGAACTCGGTGCCCTCCTCCTTAACCGGACGACGCGGCAATTTTCGCTCACCGAGGCCGGCCACACCTATTACCGCACGGCGTCCGAGATCCTGAAGGAGATCGATAACCTCGCCGATCTCGTGCGCGCCAACAATTCCGACCTGCGCGGCCGGCTCAGAATCACCGTGCCGCGGACCTTCGTCGATGCGGATATCGGCCAGTCGCTGATCGACTTCGGCAAGGAGCACCCGGAATTGTCGCTCGAGATCGTCTCCGACGACCGCTTCATCGATCTGGTGGAAGAAGGCTTCGACGTCGCGGTGCGCATAACGCGGCTAGAGGACTCGACGCTGATCGCGCGCAAGCTCGACGACTTCCAGATACTGGTCTGCGTCTCACCGCACTTCCTGGCGAAGGCCGGTCCGTTTGCGCATCCGACCGACCTCGCGCATGTCCCGTGCATCCTCGACACCAACGGCCGATCCTACTCGAACTGGCGTTTCGTCGAGCCGGACGGTTCGCCCTTCACGGTGCCCGTGAGCGGGCCGATCGAGGTCAACAGCCCGCTTGCCGCGGCTCGCGCCGCCGTAAGCGGCATCGGAGTGGCGATCCTGCCCGACTTCATTGCCCGGCCGAGAATCAATTCCGGCGAGCTCGTGACGCTTTTCGAGGACTTCCTGCCCAAGGATCGCGGAATCTACGCGATCTATCCGCATCGCCGCTATCTTCCGGCCAAGGTACGCACCTTCGTCGATTTCCTGCATGGCTGGTTCCGCAAGATCCGTTAGAGTCTTTGCGCATCGGGACCAAAGCCAAGGTGCCAAGTCCCAATTCCGTCCCATTTGCAGTACATTCGGAAGACGATTCGCACGGCTCCGGCCGAAAGGATTTCCATTCCCATGAAAATACAAAGCCTCGCCATAGCCGGCCTTGCGACGCTCGTTGCGCCCACGCTCGCCTTCGCCCATCCGCATATCTTCGCCGAAGCACGGCTGGAGATCGTCTCCGACGACAAGGGCGAGATCGGCGAATTGAGGAATGTCTGGCGGTTCGACGAGCTGTTCTCGGCAAGCGTGGTGCTCGACTTCGACAAGAACTCCAATGCTACCCTCGACCCGGATGAGTTGAAGGAAGTCGGCCAGACGGTGCTCGAATCGCTTGCGGAGTACAACTATTACACGACGATTTCCGACAACGGGAAATCGGTGAAGGTCAGTAGGCCGGACAGCATCACCGTCGATTACAAGGACAACCAGCTCCTCATGATGTTCGCGGTCAAACCGGCCGAGGCGATGCCGCTCAAGGGCAAGCTCTCCTTCGGCGTCTACGACCCGACCATGTATACGGCGATGGACTTTCCGACCGACGAGGACCTCAAGGTTGTCGGCGACAAGATCGAGGCCTGCGAGCATCAGGTGGTGCGCCCCGATCCGGACGAAGTGCTGGCCGAGAACAAGGACACGCTTACAGACGCCTTCTGGAACGATCCGACCGGGACCGACATGTCGAAGCTCTTCGCAACGAGGATCGAGGTCACATGCTGAACGCCCGTCGGATCGGCCGCCCGCTCGCGGCTGCGCTGTTGTTGACGGCCCTTTCCGCGACGATGGCGATGGCACAGTCGCCGCTGGGCATCGGTACGGCCGAACCCTCTGTCCAGACGACCGGTTTTCTCGGCGGTTTCTTCGCCTGGGTGAACATGGAGCAGCAGGGCTTCTACCGTATGCTGACCGGCGCGCTCAAAGGCATGCGCGAGAACCCCTGGCAGCTCTGGTCGTTGATCGGCCTTTCCTTTGCCTATGGCGTCTTTCACGCCGCCGGTCCCGGCCATGGCAAGGCGGTCATCTCTTCCTACATGATCGCCAACGAGACGGAACTTAAGCGCGGGGTGCTGCTCTCCTTTCTCTCCTCGCTCCTGCAGGGCGTCGTCGCCATCCTGCTGATCGGCGCCGTCTATCTCGTGCTGCGCGGCTCGTCGATCAGCATGACGAACGCCACCCATTCGCTGGAGGTCGCAAGCTACGCGCTGATCGCCGCCTTCGGCGGCTGGCTGGTCTTCCGCAAGCTGCGCGCAATGGCACGCCCGGCATCCCAGCTCGCCGGCGGGCACACCCACGATGACCATGGCCATCACGATCACGGCCACAGCCACGATCATCATCACGACCATGCACATGGGGCGGGTGAGGTCTGCGCAACCTGCGGGCATGCCCATGCCCCCGATCCGGCATTATTGAAAGGCGACCGATTTGCGCTCAGCGAAGCCTGGTCGGCGATCGTCGCTGTGGGCTTGCGCCCCTGCTCCGGCGCGCTCATCGTGCTTTCTTTCGCGCTTCTGAACGGGCTCTATCTCGGCGGCGTGCTTTCGGTTTTCGCCATGTCGATCGGCACGGCGATCACCGTTTCGATCCTCGCAACCTTGGCCGTCACGGCCAAGGGCGTCGCCGTGCGTTACGCCTCGAGCGATTCGGCCGCGACGCGAATCTCCAACGGCATCGAGATCGCGGGGGCGCTCATGGTGCTTGTTCTTGGGCTCGTTCTGTTGGGCGCTGCGCTGCAGGGGTGAGACGCAGTCAGCTACAGCCCTTTCCGGCGCTGATGGCGGGCGCGCAGCCAGAAGATCAGGAAGAAGGCAAGCACGAAGAGTGCGCCGAAGCCGGCGGCGAGCCAGGGCGAGATATCGCCAAGGACCAGCATGATCGACGGCAGCGCGAAAAAGCCGATCCCGACCACCAGCAGGATGACAGCGGCGGCGACTGCCGCGGATTTTTCCTTTTTATCGGGTGCGGTCACGTTTGCTCCTTCGTCGCAAGCTCCTCGCGAATCTCTTCGAGGCGCCGCTTCTGCCGTCCCTGGCCGTCAAAATTGTCGGCCGAGAGCCAGCGCTCGAACGCCGCCTTGAGAAGCGGCCATTCGCTGTCGATCATCGAATACCAGGCGGTATCACGATTGGCGCGTTTTGAAATCATATGCTGGCGGAAGATGCCCTCGAAGGTAAAGCCGAGGCGCGCCGCCGTGGTCCGGCTCGGCTGGTTTTCGCTGTGGCACTTCCACTCGTAGCGCCGGTAGCCGAGATCCTCGAAGACGTGCCTCGCCATCAGATAATGCGCTTCCGTCGAAAGCGGCGAGCGCGCCATGGCCGCTCCGTGCGCCACACCGCCGACCTCGACGACGCCGTTGGCCGGGTCCGCGCGCATGTAGTTCGCCATGCCGACGATCTTGCCGGTCGCCTTGTCGCGGAAGACTTCGGTGATCCATCCGGATTTTTGCTGAACCCCAGACAGCCAAGCGTCGAAGTCCTCGATGCCGGAAAAATCGTCCTGGGAGAAATATTTCAAGAGCGGGTTGATGGCCATGCCGCCGAAGGCCTCGTTCCAGAGCGCCTGCAGATGCATCGCCCGATCATAGGGCTCGATCCGCACATAGCGCCCTTCGATGGTCACCGGTTTCGGCGCCGGGCAGCCTTTCCAATCGCTGAGATCACGCATTGACCAACCTTCCCTCATCCCACTCCAATTGCCTTCGCAATAGGACAGAGGCCGGACCGTTACAAATTCAAACTGGTTGATGAACCCATGAAACGGCGCGAAGGGAGGCGCGGCCCCCGCCTCCCTTCGGACTTCAGATCGCGCGTCCCCCGATCAGGCGGGAACCTTTGCCGCCGAAACCGTCGCCTCGATGTGGTCGACCAGCGCATCGGCAAGTCCCAATCTTCCGGCGAGCAGATCGAGATAGCCGCGCTCCGCCCGGCTTTCCGGCTCGATCGCCAGACGGGATGCCGTGTAGAGTTCCACCCCCTCCTCCTCGGTCTTGGCGGCGGCGACGATGGCGTCGAGATCGATCGGATTGGAAAGCTCGGCTTCCAGAAAAGCCGCCGCATCCGCCGAAAGGCCGGAGACGGACAGCTTGTCCATGATGTGGCGGCGCTCGGCCTCGTCGATATGGCCATCCGCCCGCGCGGCAGCGATCATCGCCCGAACGAGCACCAGTGCGAAGTCCTCGCTCAAGGCATGGGGTGCTGTGAAACCGGAATTGGCCGGCGGCGGCGGCAATTCGGCGAGCGGCTTTGAGGCAGGCTCCGCCGCCGGCGCCTGTCCGGCCTGATAGTTCTTGTAGGCCTGATATCCGAGACCGGCGATCGCGGCGAGGCCGCCGAGCACGGCCGCATTGCCTGCAAGCTTGCGCCCCGACTTGGTTCCGAGGAGGACAGCCGTAATCGCGCCGGTGGCGAGCGGATTGTCCTTGGCGAGCTTCGTCACCTGATCCGCCCGGCCGCGGACGGTGCCGCCGGCGCCGGGTACCTGCGAACCCAGGAACTGATCCAGCAATTTCTTCGCATCGAACATCGGTCTTGCTCCTTTAGGTTCCACGCGCGATTTACATGCACGCGACTATCGCTCCCATGCCGCTCTTTTGTTGGCGAATTGAGACATAGGAACGCTCCGGCGCAAATACAAATTGGCGCCCCGAACGAAGAAGGGCCGGACAGGGCCGGCCCTCACCTGCTCGCATGCCTGCTGCCGGATCAACCTCTCAGCGCGAAGGCCTCGGCCGCAAGCTTGGTGATGCCGGCCCAATCGCCCTTGGCGACCAGATCCTTCGGCGCCACCCAGGAACCGCCGACGCAGATAACGTTCGGCAGCGACAGATAGTCACGCGCGTTGGCAAGCGAGATGCCGCCGGTCGGGCAAAACAGGGTACCGGCAAGCGGCGAAGAGAGCGCCTTCAGATAGCCGGCGCCGCCGGCCTGCTCGGCCGGGAAGAATTTCATGACGTTGTAGCCCTCTTCACGCAGGCCCATCACTTCGCTGGCCGTCGCCGCACCGGGAAGCAGCGGTACCTCGTGGTCATTGGCGACTTCGATCAATTCCTGCGTCGTGCCGGGGCTCACGATGAACTCGGATCCGGCTTTTACCGCCTCTTCGAACTGGGCGGCGTTGAGGATGGTTCCGGCGCCGGCAACCGCACCCTCGACTTCGGCCGCAACGGCGCGGATCGCCTCCAGCGCCGCCGGTGTCCTGAGCGTGATCTCGATCGCCTTCAATCCGCCGGCGACGAGCGCCCGCGCGAGCGGAACTGCGGTTGCCGCATCGTCGATCACCAGCACCGGCACCACCGGTTGCAGCTTGAGGATGGAAAGAAGCTTGTCGGTCTTCACGCTCATGCCCGCCGTCCCTTTTAAAACGATTGAATGCCGCACTTCGCATAGCCTCCCTGTTCGTCATTGTCGAGACCGAAAGCTGCCGCGCCGCGCCGGCGCCGATTGGAAGCAGACGATAAATATCATCTGCGGCAACGAGATGGCTTGAGCCTCAGCCGCAATACGGTACTTTGATGGCCGTCGACCTCTCGAGATGGCAGGACATCCATGGCGAAGGAGATTGAGCGCAAATTCCTGGTCGCTTCCAGCGGCTGGCGCGAGCATGCCGACGGCGGCACCAGGCTCCGGCAGGCCTATATCGTAACCATGGAGGACCGCTCGGTGCGCGTCCGCATCCATGGCAACAAACGGGCCCGCCTCACAATCAAGATCGGCAAATCGGCGCTCGTGCGTCACGAATATGAATATGACCTGCCCATGGACGACGCCCGAGAGCTGCTGACGCAGGCGGTGGGGGTCGTCATCGAGAAGCGGCGGTACCGCGTGCCGTACAAGGGCTTCACCTGGGAGGTCGACGTCTACGAGGGCGCGCTCGAAGGGCTGGTCGTCGCCGAAGTCGAGATGAAGCGGGAAACCGACTTGCCCGCCTTGCCGGCCTGGCTCGGGCGCGAGATCACCGGCGACCGCCGTTATTCCAACCAGGCGCTTGCCACAGAGGGGCTCCTGGAAGCGCAATCATGACCTATGCGCTCGATCCGGGTCGGCCTTTCACCGAGGGCTTCCGCGCCGTCGGAGCGGAACAGATCGAGCGTGCCGTGGCTGTGCTGCGGGAAAAGCCGGCTGGCGTGCACGAGGCGATCCACGACGCCCGCAAGAGCTTCAAACGCCTGCGCTCGCTCTATCGGCTCGTCGCCGCCGACGCGCCGGAATTCCAGCGACAGGAAAACGCCCGCATCCGCGACATGGCGCGGAATCTGTCGACCGTTCGCGACGCAGCCGCTCTTGTCGAGAACGCCAATTATCTGCGCCTGCACGCGGCAAACGAAGAGCAGCAGGTCGCGCTAGACAAGGTCTGCTCGATCCTGACGGCGCGCCGTGACCAGATTGCGACAAGCGAAACCGACCTCAACGGCAAGATCGACGTGACCATCGTCAATTGCGAACAGGCACTCGCAGCCCTCGCCCATGTTTCCTTCAACGATGGTCGGCGCAAATCCGCGAGCCGACTGGAGAAGGGTTGGCGAAGAACATTGAGGCGCGCAGCACGCACCAAATGCGCTTGCGAAACAAGCACTGATGCCTCGGTCTTCCACGAACTGCGCAAGCGTGTGCAAGACTATCGAATGCAATTGGCCCTGCTGCGCGCGGCATGGCCTTCGGCGATGCAAGCAAAAAGGGCGGACGCGAAGGAATTGGTCGATGTGCTCGGCCACTTGAATGACCTTTCGACGATGACGTCGCTCATTAACGAGCAGCCGGAACTTGCCGGCGACAGCCAGAACCAGGCGCATCTCCTCTCCGCGGTCATCGCCCGGCAGGAGGAACTGAGGACGGAAGTGCTGCAACGAGCAGAGGCGGTCTTCCTCGACGATCCGGAGAGCGAGAGCCGCACAGTCGCGCTGCTCTGGCTCGAGGCCGGAAGGTAGGCTCGTTGGCAGAATTGCCCCTCATCCCGCTGCCGCGACCCTCTCCCCGTAAGAGACGAGGAGAAGGGACGATGCCGCGCCGCCTCTATCCCCTCTCGCCGCGTGCGGCGAGAGGGTTAGGGTGAGGGGCCATCTCGCGCGAGGGGCGGTCACGGCGCGATTCGCCGCAATTGCGCTTGAGACCCGAAAGCTGTATTTGCGTGCCGCATGACGGACATGCTTACGACACCGCGCCCAGTAACACAAAGCCCAGAAAAGCAAGGCCAGTTTCTGGTGGCTGCGCTCTATCATTTCGTTTCCTTCCCGCGTTTCGCAGTTTTCCGCGAGCCGCTGCAGGCTGCCTGCCATGCGAACGGCGTGAAGGGAACGTTGCTTCTCGCACATGAGGGCATCAACGGCACGATTGCGGGCACCGATGAAGGCATAGGGTCGGTGCTTGCGTTCCTGCGCGCGCAGCCGGAATTCGCCGGCCTCGAACACAAGGAGAGCCGGGCCTCCACCATGCCCTTCCTGCGCATGAAGGTGCGGCTGAAGAAGGAGATCGTCACCATGGGCGTCGAGAACATCGACCCCAACAATGTGGTCGGCACCTATGTGGAGCCGAAGGACTGGAACGCGCTGATCTCCGATCCGGACACGCTGGTGATCGACACACGCAATGACTACGAGACGGCAATCGGCCTCTTTCGCGGCGCCGTCGACCCGAAGACCAAGACCTTCCGCGAATTCCCCGACTGGGTGCGCAATAATAACGGCCTCAACAACAGGCCGAAGATCGCCATGTACTGCACCGGCGGCATTCGCTGCGAGAAGGCGACCGCCTTCATGAAGGAGCAGGGCTTCGAGGAGGTCTATCACCTCAAAGGCGGCATTCTCAAATATCTGGAGGAGATCCCGCCGGAGGAGAGCCTCTGGGATGGCGCTTGCTTCGTCTTCGACGAGCGCGTGTCGGTAACCCACGGGCTCAAGGAAGGCGAGCATACTCTCTGCCACGCATGCCGGCAGCCGCTGACGCAGGAAGACCTCCTGTCGCCCCTGCACGAGGAAGGCGTCTCCTGCGTGCACTGCCATGACACGCGAACCGAAGAGGACCGCGAGCGCTACCGCGAACGGCAGCGGCAGATCACGCTAGCAAAGAAGCGCGGCGAACGGCATCTCGGAAGCTGAGGCGGCTGGATACCTTCCGGGCCGATCAGCCCGGCAACGCCTCGTACTCGTCCACGCAATGGGCCGGTCGGTCCCAGTGCGGGCGACTGCGGGTGAAGACCGCATTGGTGGGCTCAAACAGCGACATATCGTCGAGCGTGCCGGCATAGACCGTCCAGCGGTCGGGACCGGACGAGAAGATCTGGCTGCCGCAGGTGGGGCAGAAGTAGCGGATCGTCACATTACCGTTTTCCGCGAGCTTCTCGTAAGCGCGGAGCTCGCCGGTGACGTCGACGTCGGCGCGCGAGAACATCATATAACAGCAATGGCCGGTACCCGTGGCCCGCTGGCAATCCCGGCAATGGCAGAAGCCGGAGTAAAGCGGCGCCCGTTTCGCCTCGTAGCGCACCGCTCCGCACAGACATCCACCCTTCATGCCGCTCATGTCAGCTCCTCCTCGAACTGCCCGGAGGATAGCGAAGCGGCTCTCGCCGTCAAAGAAAACCGCGCACCGACTCGCGGTGCGCGGTCCATGTTCTCGCTCACAGGTAGGCTTACCAGCTCGGGATGAGCGCACCCTTGAAAGTTTCGTTGATGAACGCCTTGACCGTTTCGTCGTGATAAGATTCGACGAGCGTCTTCACCCAGGGTGCATCCTTGTCCGCGGCCCGCACCGCAATGACGTTGGCGTAGGGAGACTTCTCGCTTTCGATGGCGATGGCGTCTTCCTTTGGATGAAGATCAGCCTCAAGCGCGTAGTTGGTGTTGATCACGGCCGCATCGACGTCGGCCAGCGAGCGTGGAAGCTGGGCCGCGTCGAGCTCGGCGAACTGGATGTTCTTCGGATTTTCCGTGACGTCGGCCGGGGTGGCCTTCAATCCGGCATCCGGATTGACCTTGATGAGGCCCTTCGACGCGAGAACCAGGATCGCGCGACCGCCATTGGTGGGATCGTTCGGAATGGCGATCGTCGCGCCATCCGTGAGCTCATCGAGGCTCTTCACCTTGTTCGAATAGACGCCCATCGGCGTGGTGATGGTCAGGCCAACGCTGACGATCTCGTAGCCCCGGTCGGCGATCTGGTTGTCGAGATAGGGCCGGTGTTGGAAGGAATTGGCATTGAGCTCGCCATCGGCGAGTGCCTGGTTCGGAACAACATAATCGGAGAATTCGAGGATCTCGATGTCGAGGCCCTTGGGAGCGGCGACTTCCTTCACCTTCTCCATGATCTGGGCATGTTCACCCGGGGTTACGCCCACCTTGATCGTCTCTGCAAGCGCCGTACCGGCAGCAAGGGCGGCGAATGCCGCCGCTAGAATGAGCTTCTTCATGGATATCTCCTTTGTCGCTGTTGGTGCCTTGGAAGGATCAGGTCTTGCGGCTGCGCTTGTCGAAGCGGCGTGCCAGCCGGTCGCCGGCGCTCTGCACGAGCTGTACCAGCACGATGAGCACCACGACCACGATGAGCATCACGTCCGGCCTGAAGCGCTGGTAGCCGTAGCGGATGCCGAGATCGCCAAGGCCGCCGCCGCCGACGGCACCGACCATGGCCGAATAGCCGATCAAGCTGACGAGGGTCATGGTGAGTGCCAAGGTCAGCGCCGGCCGCGCCTCGGCAAGCAGCACCTTGAAGACGATCTGCATCGGGGTGGCGCCCATGGCGCGGGCCGCCTCGATCAGCCCCTTGTCGATATCGCGGATCGCCGCCTCGACGAGACGCGCGAAGAAGGGAATGGTCGCGATCGTCAGGGGCACGATCGCCGCCTTGGTGCCGATCGAGGTGCCGGTGACGAGGCGCGTGAAGGGAATGATCGCGACGACGAGGATGATGAAAGGCGTCGAACGCGTGGCATTGACTAAGAGGCCAACGATCCGGTTCACGTTGGGCGCCGGGAACAGCTCGCCCTTGCCGCTGGTCGCAAGGAAGATGCCGATCGGCAGACCGATCAGCGAACCGATGAGACCGGCGATCGCCACCATGCGCAGCGTGTCGAGCGTGGCCTTGCCGATGAGCATGAGAAGATCAGGCGACATAGCCGAGCACCTCCGTGACCAGTCCGTTCTCGGCGAAGAAGTGCTCGGCCTTCCCGGCGGTTTCGGCGTCGGCACCATAAGCGACGACGAGCGAGCCGTAGGGCTTGCCGCCGATTTCGTCGATGGTGCCGGCGATTATGTTGACCTCGGCGCCGATCGATTGGATGAGCTGCGAGATTAAGGGCCGCTCAGCCGCCGCGCCGAAGAAGGTAAGACGCACCACGACACGGTCGCCGGCAGCCGCCGCGGACTTCAGGCCCCTGGCGACCGCTTCCGGCAGCTTCGAGCCCGGCAGGCCGGAGAGAAGCGCCCGCGTCGTCTCGTGTTTGGGATGGGTGAAGACATCGAAGGTCCGGCCGCGCTCGACGATCTCGCCCCTGTCGATCACCGCCACGTCGGAGGTGACGGCTTTCACCACCTCCATCTCATGGGTGATGAGCAGAACGGTGAGGCCCAGTTCCGCATTGATCCGCTTCAGGAGCTCCAGGATCGACTGCGTCGTTTCCGGATCGAGCGCCGACGTCGCCTCATCCGAGAGCAGGAGCTTGGGCTCCGTGGCGAGCGCCCGGGCAATGCCGATACGCTGCTTCTGGCCGCCGGAAAGCTCGGCCGGATAGCGGCCATGCTTGTCGGCGAGGCCGACGAGATCGAGCAGCGGCCGCACGCGCTGCTCGATCGCTCGCCGATCCATGCCGGCGATCTCGAGCGGCAGCGCGACATTGCCGAACACGGTGCGCGAGGAAAGCAGATTGAAATGCTGAAAGATCATGCCCACCGAGCGGCGCAAATCGCGCAAGCCCGCCTCGTCGAGAGCGCCGACATCGACGCCGTCGACGAGCACCTTGCCGCTCGAGGGCTTTTCGAGGCCGTTGACGAGCCGGATCAGCGTCGATTTGCCGGCGCCCGAACGGCCGATGATGCCGGTGATCGAGCCGCGCGCGACGGTCAGGCTGACATTGTCGAGCGCGGTGAAGGCCGCATTTCCGCCGGACGCCGCGAAGCGCTTGGAAACGGCATCGAAGACGACGGACGCATCTTCAGGCGAAATGTCGGAAGGAGGAATGGTCATTGTCCGGTCGCCCCCGAAAGAGGGATCTGAGCGATGGAAGGATACATGATGCTCTCGGATGTTCGAAACTCTGGCCCAAGCGCGCTGCCGGGACGGGAACGCTGTCTGTCAAACCGACACTCGACAACGCATTCGGAACGGGGAGCAACTTTCTATCATCGGACAACCGATCGGTTCAACGCATCTGCGGCATGGCAGGCATGCCGCGCAACATGTGCTTCTTATCGCCGCCGAGAGTCCGGTTTCACAGGTACGTTTTTTCGAAGCCGCGGTGTTCAGCAAAAAAGTCTACTCTTTTTATGCAGAACGGTCGCACTCGGAGAAGCGTCTGCTTCAGGCCGGCTTGTGATTGCCCTTGGGGAATTGCTCCGCCAGTTCCTTGTACCAGTGGCCGCTCTTCTTGATGGTGCGGACCTGCGTTTCATAGTCGACATGCACGATGCCGAAGCGCATCCTGTAGCCTTCCGCCCATTCGAAATTGTCCATGAGGCTCCAGGCGAAATAGCCGCGCATCGGATAGCCCTTGGCGATGAGGTCCGCGGTCACCGAGAGATGATCGGAGATGTAGTCAAGCCGCGGCTGGTCGTCGACGACGCCGTTCTCGACGCCCATGTTGTAGCAGGCGCCGTTCTCGGTGATATAGCAATCGGGAAGTTTGTAGCCGGCGTTCAGCGTCTCGACCAATGTGCCAAGAGCCGGCGCGTAGACTTCCCAGCCGATATCCGTCTTCACGTCGCTGACGGGCTTGGCGTTGATCGTCGCCGGATATTCGGCACCCGCGGCCGCATCGTGCGAGACCCGCATCGGCGTGTAATAGTTGAGGCCCCACCAGTCGAGCGGTTGGGCGATCGTCGCCATGTCGCCGTCCTCGATGAGCGGCATGCGGGACCCGAGCGCCGAAAGGAAGCCTTCCGGATACTCACCCTTGAAGATCGGGCTGAAGAAGACGCCGTTGTGGAAATCGAAGGCCCGTTCGGCGGCGGCCTTGTCCTTGGCACCGTTGCTGCCGGGATAGACCGAGTGGGCATTGATGACGATGCCTGTCGGCAGGTCCGCCCGCTCCGAGCGGATCGCCTCGACGCCGAGGCCATGAGCGAGATTGGTGAAGTGGAGCGCGGCGAGCGCCGCATCCATGTTGCGCTCACCCGGCGCATGGACGCCGTAAAGATGGCCGAGCCAGACCGAGCACCAGGGCTCGTTGAAGGTCGCGACCGCATCGAGCCGATCGCCCAGGCGGGCGATGACCGTCTTCGCATAGCGCTGAAACGCATAGGCGGTCGTACGAGCCGTCCAGCCGCCATCACCCATCAGCGCCAGCGGCAGATCCCAGTGGTACAGGGTCGCGAAGGCCTTGATGCCGCGGGCCTTCAGGCCGTCAACGAGACGGTCGTAGAAGTCGAGCCCCTTCTCGTTGATCGGCCCCGTGCCCTCCGGAATGATGCGCGGCCAGGCGATCGAGAAGCGGTAGGCCTCGACTCCGAGATTCTTGATGAGGTCGAGATCCTGTTCCAGCCGGTTGTAGTGGTCGCAGGCGACGTCGCCGTTGTGGCGCTCGTAAACACGGCCCGGCATGTTGGAGAAGGCGTCCCAGATCGACGGCTTGCGCCCATCCGCCTTGCTGGCGCCCTCGATCTGGAAGGATGCGGTGGCAACGCCGAAAACAAAATCGCCGGGGAAGCGCTCTGCCAGTTTCTTGGCTTCGATCATCAGTGAGCCCTCGTCTTCTGCGCAGTCGGCGCACGGATGCCGCTGCATCTGATTGTAGGGAACCGGAAGCACACAGTGCCGGCTCTCGTTCGTGAGCGTGGCCTAAGGCCGCGGCGACAAATGTCAACCCCAACAAAGAGGGCGACGCGCGCGTCGCCCTCCCCCGGAGGTATCGACCCGGCTCAGACCTTGATCCAGGCACCGTTGCGCTTGGAGGAGCGCACACAGGCATCGACGAAGATCATGCCCTTCATGCCATCGTCGATCGTCGGATATGTGACAGCAGGGTCAACTTTCTCGCCGTTGCGCTTGGCGTAGATCGCCCGCGCAGCCTCCGAGTAGATGTTCGCGAAGCCTTCGAGGTAACCTTCGGGGTGGCCGGAGGGGATGCGCGAAACGCGAGCCGCCGCCGGCGAGGCCCCGGCGCCGGCGCGCGTCAGCAGGCGCTTCGGCTCGCCGAAGGGCGTGTACCAGAGGTAGTTCGGATCCTTCTGCGTCCATTCCAGGCCGCCCTTGGTGCCATAGACGCGCAGCATCAGGCCGTTCTCGTTGCCGGGCGCCACCTGGCTGCACCAGAGCATGCCCTTGGCGCGTGCGCCGTCCTTCTCCTTGAAGCGCAGCATCACATGCGCGTTGTCGTCGAGCTGACGACCGCTGACGAAGCTGTCGAGGTCGGCGGAGAGCTCGTCCAGTTCGAGGCCGGAGACGAAGCAGCCGAGGTTGTAAGCGTGCGTCCCGATATCGCCGGTCGAGCCGCCCGCGCCGGAGCGGGCCGGGTCCGTCCGCCACGACGCCTGCTTCTGCCCGGACTGTTCGATGTTCTCGGTCAGCCAGTCCTGCGGATATTCCATCTGCACGAGGCGGACCGCGCCTATGTCGCCGCTGGCGATCATTTCACGCGCCTGCCGCACCATCGGATAGCCTGTATAGTTGTGCGTCAGCACGAAGAGCGCATCGCTTTCCTCCGCGGCCTTCTTGAGCTTGTTCGCATCGGCAAGCGTCGAAGTCAGCGGCTTGTCGCAGATGACGTGGATGCCGCGCTTCAAAAATTCCTTGGCGGCGGCGTAGTGCACATGGTTCGGCGTCACAATCGCCACCGCCTCGATGCCGTTCTTGAGCTTAGCTTCGCGGATCGCCATTTCCTTGAAATCCGAATAGACGCGCGCCGGATCGAGCCCGAGCTCGCGGCCCGATGCTTGCGCCTTCTCTGCCGTCGACGACAAAGCGCCGGCGACGAGCTCATAGTGGTCGTCGAGCCGTGCCGCGATCCGGTGCACCGCCCCGATGAAGGCACCCGAGCCGCCGCCCACCATGCCGAGACGGATGCGCTGTTGACGCGTTTCCGTACTGCTTCCCTCTATTGCCATCGTGTTTTCCTCTCCTGAAGTGTTTGGCGTGGAATTGCCCCTCATCCCGCTGCCGCCACCTTCTCCCCGAGGCGGGAGAAAGGACTCGTGGCGACGCCGCCTCTTGTCGCAGCGGGAGAGCGGGGTGGATCCCCTCTCCCGCTTGCGGGGAGAGGGTTAGGGTGAGGGGCAGACAATTAGATCCCGAGCTAGATCCCCAGCATCCGTCGGTTCGCCGCCTCGTCGGTGCCGCTGTCGGCGAAATCGTCGAAGGCCTTCTCGGTGACGCGGATGATATGGGCCTTGACGAGCTCGGCCCCCTCGCGCGCGCCGTCTTCCGGATGCTTCAGGCAGCATTCCCACTCGACCACCGCCCAGCCGGAAAAATCATTCGCCGCCATCTTCGAGAACACCGCCCCGAAATCGACCTGTCCATCGCCAAGCGAGCGGAACCGGCCGGCGCGGTTCACCCAACTCTGATAGCCGCTATAGACGCCCTGCCGTCCGGTCGGGTTGAACTCCGCGTCCTTGACGTGGAACATCCGGATGCGGTCCTTGTAGATGTCGATATTCTCGAGATAGTCGAGGCACTGCAGTACGTAATGCGACGGATCGTAAAGCATGCAGGCGCGGGCGTGATTGCCGGTGCGCTCGAGGAACATCTCATAGGTGATGCCGTCGTGCAGGTCCTCGCCCGGATGGATCTCGTAGCAGACATCGACGCCGCAGTCCTCCGCGTGGTCGAGGATCGGCTTCCATCGACGGGCGAGTTCGTCGAAAGCGGTTTCCACCAGCCCCCCCGGACGCTGCGGCCAAGGATAGACGAAGGGCCAGGCGAGCGCGCCGGAGAAGCTCGCCATCGCATTGAGCCCGAGGTTCTTCGACGCCGTCAGCGCCAACTTCACCTGTTCCACTGCCCATTGCTGCCTCGCCTTCGGATTGCCGCGCACTTCCGGTGCGGCGAAGCCGTCGAAAGCCTCGTCATAGGCCGGATGTACGGCAACGAGCTGTCCCTGCAGGTGGGTCGAGAGCTCGGTTATCTCCACGCCGTTCTCGCGTGCCTTGCCGGAGATCTCCTCGCAATAGGTCTTCGATTCGGCAGCCTTCTTGAGGTCGAAGAGCCGGCCGTCCCAGCTTGGGACCTGCACGCCCTTGTAGCCGCAATCCGCCGCCCATTTGGTGATGGTGTCCCACGAGTTGAACGGCGCCGCATCGCCGGCGAATTGCGCAAGAAAGAGCCCCGGTCCTTTGATCGTCTTCATGCAAATTTCCTCCCTGGTGAATCACTGTCTAAGAAACCGGCACGCCGGTCGACTGATGATCTCTAACCGCCTCGCTCCGCAAACTCGTGATAACTCATAAACCTGCAACGTTGCAGGAGCGAGAAGCTAGCAGATTCTCCGCAAGGGGCAATCCGCTTCTGCCCCACTGCGAAGAGGATTTATTGCATCCGCAGGCGCCGAAACAGGAGCCGCGAATAAGTTCCGGAAACGGCGGAAGGGCGTCGGGTCGTGCGAGGCCGCCCGTCCGTTTCCGGCCGATGCCGCCATCAGACGTAGCGGTTTACGATGTTCTCCAGCAGTTCCTGCTTGCCGGATTTCGGCTGCGGATTGAGATCGGCCTTGCGCACCCAGGCCTCGATCTCGTCAAGCGAGAAGCCGCCCTCGAGCATCTTCTTCGCCTCCGGCACGTTCCAGCCGGCATAGCGTTTTTCCAGCGGCGCGGAGAGCGCCTTGTCCTCGATCATCTTCGCCGCAGCCTTGAGGCCGCGTGCGCAGCAATCCATGCCGCCGACATGGCCGATCAAGAGGTCTTCCGGATCGATCGACTGGCGGCGGAGCTTCGCGTCGAAATTGGTGCCGCCGGTCTTGAAACCGCCGCCTGCAAGCACGTGGTAATAGGCAAGCGCCATTTCGGGAACATTGTTCGGGAACTGGTCGGTATCCCAGCCGGACTGGTAGTCGTTGCGGTTCATGTCGATCGAGCCGAAGATGCCGAGCGCATTGGCAAGCGCCAGCTCGTGCTCGAAGGAATGGCCAGCAAGGATTGCATGGCCCTGCTCGATATTCACCTTCACCTCGTTCTCGAGACCGTACTTCTTGAGGAACCCATAGACGGTCGCGACGTCGAAGTCGTACTGGTGCTTGGTCGGCTCCTGCGGCTTCGGCTCGATCAGGATCGTGCCCTTGAAGCCGATCTTGTGCTTGTATTCCACGACCAAGTTGACGAAGCGGCCGAGCTGGTCGAGCTCGCGCTTTAGGTCCGTGTTGAGCAGCGTTTCGTAGCCTTCGCGCCCGCCCCAGAGCACGTAGTTCTCGCCGCCGAGCCGCTGCGTCGCGTCGATGCAGGTCTTCACCGTCGCGGCGGCAAAGGCGAAAACGTCCGGATCCGGATTGGTCGCTGCACCGCCCATGTAGCGACGGTTGGAGAAGAGGTTCGCCGTGCCCCAGAGCAGTTTGACGCCGGTCTCCGCCTGCTTCTTGGCGAAGTAATCGACGATCTGGTTGAGATTGCTGGTATTCTCGGCGAAGTTCCGGCCCTCTGGACGAACGTCGGCGTCATGGAAGCAGTAGAACGGCGTACCGAGAAGCTGGAAGAACTCGAAGGCGACGTCGGCTTTCAGCTTGGCCGCTTCCATCGAATCCTTGAACCAGGGACGCTCGAAGGTCTGTCCGCCGAAGGGATCGCCGCCCGGCCAGACGAAGGTGTGCCAATAGGCAACGGCGAAGCGCAGATGATCATCCATCCGCTTGCCGAGGACGATCTCGTCTGGATTGTAGTGGCGGAAGGCAAGCGGATTGGTGCTTTCCGGCCCCTCATATTTGATCTTGGCGATATCGCCGAAAAATCCCGTGCTCACGACAGTCTCCTCTCATGGAATGTGGTGCCGGTACCGTTCGCCGGGCCGGCCGTTAGGTGGAAAGGTAATCGTTTTCATTCTCTCGCTCGCGGCGACCGGCGCGGACCGGCTGGGCGGGCTGGTTACATTGTCGCTTCCTTGATCGCTGGATAAAGCCGGCGATAACGCCGATAGGCATCCTCGTAAGCCGGCACGAGCGATGCCTCCGGAGCGATTGTCTCGGCCGTCTCGGGCGCGGTGCAGACGGCGACGGGATCAGCCCCGGTGGCGGCGATCAAGCCGAGCCGGGCCGCGCCGAAGGCGGCGCCGAAATCGCCATCCGCCGGCAGGTCGACCGGCAGGTTCAACGCGGTCGCGATCGATTTCAGCCAGTAGCGCGAACGTGAACCGCCGCCGATGGCCGTCACGCGCGTGAGCCTCGTTCCGGCGGCGCGCAAGGCCTCAAGACTGTCGCGGATCGCAAAGGAAACACCCTCGAGCACCGCCTGCGTCAGGACAGCGCGGGAGCTTTCGTGGCCGAGACCGGCAAAGACGCCGCGGATCGCCGCATCGTTGTGCGGCGTGCGTTCGCCGGAAAGATAGGGAAGAAACGTCACCGAACCCGGCGCCTTGAGGCTGTCGCCGAGCTCATTGGTGAGATCGGCAGCACTCCGGCCGGTAATACTCGAATGCCAGTTCAGCGCATCCGTCGCCGAGAGGATCACGCCCATCTGGTGCCAGGTATTGGGCAGCGCGTGGCAAAACGCGTGAACCGCGCTCTCCGGATTGGGAAGATAACTTGCATTGGCGGCAAAGAGCACGCCGGATGTGCCGAGCGATACGAAGGCTTGGCCCTCGGCCACTGTGCCCATGCCGCAGGCGGAGGCCGCGTTGTCGCCGGCGCCGCCGGCAACGACGACGCCGGAACCCATGCCCCAGCGTGCGGCGAGTTCCTGGCGCAATGTGCCGGCACCGTCGGTCCCTTCGACGAGGGTCGGCATCTGCCGCTCGTCAAGATGGGTCGCCGCCAGCAGATTTTCCGACCACTTCCGTTTGCCCGTGTCGAGCCAGGACGTGCCGGCGGAATCCGACATTTCCGACATATGCTCGCCGGTGAGCCACAGGCGCAGATAGTCCTTCGGCAAGAGCACCCACTGCACCTTGGCGAAAGCTTCCGGCTCGTTCTCGCGCACCCAGGCGAGCTTCGGCGCGGTGAAGCCGGGAAAGACGATATTGCCGGTCAGCGCCCGGAACTGCGGATCGCTGTCGAGCGCCGCCGCCTCACGGAAGCTGCGGGTATCGTTCCAGAGGATGCAAGGCCGGAGCACCGCGTCCTTCTCGTCGAGCAACGTCGCGCCGTGCATCTGACCGGAGAGGCCGATCCCACGGACGGCGGCAAGCGCTTGCGCATGCGTCTCCTTGAGGCCATTGATCGCCACCTCGGCGGCGCGAATCCAATCCGCCGGGTCCTGCTCCGACCAGCCGGGATGCGGCCGCGAGACATCGAGCGCGGCGGAAGCGGACCCGACGATCTTCTGCCCGCTATCGATCAGCATGGCCTTGACGCCGGACGTGCCGAGATCCAGTCCGAGATACATGGGTCCTCCTATGCCTGCTCGAGGGGCAGGTTGTCCTTCAGAAAAATGTCGATGCGAATACGCTCCTGCGCCGAGATAACCGGCAGGCCATCCGCCTTGGCTTTCAGAACCCGGATTGCGCTTCTGACCTCGTGGCCCGCATTCTGATTGAGGAGCGCGTCGATCGTGCCGGAAACGAGCGCCGCGCGGCTGTGCGGCGTCAGCTCATGCGCGATCGCGCAAATGGTCTTTTCCCTGCCAGCCTTTTCGAGTGCGGCGACAAGACCGCGATTGCCGGCGCCGAGGCTGTAGATGCCGGCAAGGTCGGGCTGCCGTTCAAGGAGTGCGCCTACGAGTTTCTCAACGAGTGTCGGATTATCCTGGCCTTCGATCACCGGCAGGATGCAGCGCCCGGCAAAGTCCTCGGTCATCACCGCCCGGAATCCTTCCAGCCGATCGCGATGGTCGCGCACCAGCATGGAACCCGCGACCACCGCCACCGCGCCCTCGCGGCCGCCGATAAAGCGGCCCATCAGGCTGCCGGCGGTCCGCCCGGCCGCAATATTGTCGACGCCGGCGAAATGGTCGCGGCCCGAACCCGGCAAATCGGAAACCAACGTGACGACGGCAATGCGGTCTTCGCGCAGCCGCTTCACCGCCTCCGTCACCTCGGGTGCCTCGACGGCAACCACGGCCACGCCCGCAGGCCGCCGTTCGCGCGCTTCCATGAGCGCAGCGGCAAGCGCCGGCGCGTCGAAGGCCGGAACGGAAAGGATGGTGATATCCGTCCGCTCGGCCGCAGAGCGCGCCATCGCGGCCCTCACCTCGGCTTCGAGGCCGCGCATGAACGAGTTTTCGCCGGCGGGTAGGATGAAGACAAGGGGGTAGCTCCGGCCCTTGGCGAGATTGGCGGCGGCGACATCGCGCACATAGCCGAGCGTGGCGATCGCCCGTTCGACCTTGTGGCGCGTGACGGTTCTGACCCCTGGGCGATTGTTCAGGACCCGGTCGACGGTCGCGAGACTGACGCCCGCCTCGGCGGCGATATCGTGAACTGTCGGTCGCATTTCTTCCTCCCGGCAAACCCCATAGAGGAATTTTTGATGTACGTAAATCAAAAATCTCGAAGCGGGCACGCAAAGGGTGAAATGTCTCAGTCGAAACGCTTGCTGAAGGCCTGCGTGAAGACGACGCGGCCGGGCTCGTCCTGCGCCTCGCCGAAGGCCACGTCCATGAAGCTGCCGGCCACGCGGACGACCGCGAAACCGCCGAGAAACGCGGCCTTGGGCTTGAAGATGTCGATGTCGCCGACCCTGTACGTCATGACCCGGTCGTGCTCGTGTCCGTGGAAGAGGCCGACGACATTGTATCCTTTCAGGTGATCGAGGAGGGCCTGGCGCTCGCCGGCGCTCCACCAATGCGGCTCGCCCGTCCCCTGATCGTCGAAGGTCTTCGCCGCCGGGTCCCAGACCTCGATCGAAAACGGGTCCCAGCCATAATGCTGGAAAAGCACGACCGGCCGGCCGTCGACGGCGAAGGAGGAAAGATCGCGCTTGAGCCACGGCAGGCCGCTCACGGCGCCCTTGTTCTCATCACCGCCGAAACGCTGCAACTGCACGAGATGAAGGCCGCCCCAGTCCCAGGAATAGCTGTCCGATAGCGGATCGTAATTCGCGACCGGCACCGGCGGCTTGTAGAATACGGTCTGGCGATGGGTGAGTTCGACGTAGTCGCGCAATTCCCGCCGGTACCAGTCGACATTGGGCGGCGGACCGTCCTGGTCGAGGTCATGGTTTCCAAGCCCGACATAGACGGGAACGTGGATATGATGCGGGCCTGGCGCCTGCTCGTACCGGCTCTGGAACTGCTGCAACTGCCGCCCTTCGCGCGGCTCGCGAACCTGGCCGCCACCGTCGTCGGTGATGTCGCCGCCGAGCACGAGGCCGAGCGGACGCCCGATCTTCGTACCGGCCCCCGCAAGACCGCTCGGCTTGCCTTCGATCGTCTCCGGCCAATCAAGCGCGGAAATCGCGTTCAGCGCCGCGACGTGGCGCAGGAGGCTCGCATCGGTCTTACCTTCCTCCTCGCAATTCGGCGCGAGCCCCTCCGTCGAAATGAGACAGGCATGGATGTCACAGGAGAAAAGAAAGGTGGCATCGACTGGAGGAGCGGCCGCCTTCGCACCTTTGCTGAACACCACCAGCGACAGGCCAAACCCGCCGGCGCCGGCAAGAAACATGCGCCGCGATGGGCGAAAGAGAGGATAATCATTCATGCGGCGCCCGCGCGGTCCCTCCACGCGCCTCCGTCAGCTCGGACGACGCGGGATTTTGCAGCAACGCTGGGAGCGCGTAAAGCGTGCCGTTCGATCACGCGGCGTAGCCGGCCCGTCACCCTAGCCCTCTCGCCGCAGGCGGATGTGGGGCTGAGAATCCCTGGCACCAACTCTTTAGTGCCCACCACCCCCAGGACCGGCACCCTCTGGCTTCTTGATCATCATGACGCCGATGATCATCGACAGGAACAGCGCCGTCAGCAGCAGGAAAACGTCGATGAACGACATGATCACCGCCTGCTGCTGGACCATCGCCGCTAGTTGCTTGACGGCGGCCGTGGTTCCGTCGAGGCCGTGGGCGGTGAAATTCGAGGCCATATTGTTGAGCCGCTCCACCGCCTCCGGATTGCCCCATTGGACATGCTCGGCAAGCCGCGCGTAGTGGAAATCCTGGCGCTGCGTCAGGATCGTGTTGATGATCGCGAGACCAACGGCGCCGCCGAGATTGCGCGTCAGGTTGTAGAGACCGGAGGCATTGCGGATGCGCGCCGGCGGCAGCGTGCCCAGCGCGATATTGTTGATCGGCACCATGCAGAGCATCAGCGAGCAGCCGCGCAGGATCTGCGGCACGAGCAGTTCCCAGAAATCCCAATCGGCCGTCAGTTGGCTCATTGTCCAGGTGCCCGCCGCGAAGCCGGCAAAGCCGACGGTCATCATCACCCGCGGATCGACCCGGCCCGCGAGGAAGCCTGCGACCGGCGCCGTCAAGAACATGGCGAGGCCTGAGACGAACATGGTCTCGCCGATCATCAGCGAATCGTAGCCGCGGATGCGCCCGAGATAGAGCGGATAAAGATAGGTGAGGCCGTAGAGGCCGATGCCCATCACGAAGGAGAACAGCGAACCGAAAGTGAAGTTGCGATTGGCGAAGGCCCTGAGATCCACCACCGGAAACTCGACCTTGAACGCGCGGTAGAAGAACACGACGGCGCCAAGTGCCGTGGCGACCGCGCCCATGACGATGTGCTCGTCGCTGAACCAGTCGTTGGCGTTGCCCTCCTCCAGCACATATTCGAGCGAACCGAGGAAGATCGCCATGGATACGAGCCCCCACCAGTCGAACTTCTTGATCAGCCCGAGTTCCGGCTTGTCGAAGTCGATGAAGGTCCAGGCGAGCGTCGCGACGATGATGCCGGGAATGACGTTGACGAGGAAGAGCCAGTGCCAGGAGAAGGCGTGGCTGAGATAACCGCCGACCGTCGGGCCGATGGTCGGCGCAAGCGTCGCGATGAGGCCGATGATCGGCGAGACGATGTTGCGCTTCGAGGGCGGGAAGATCGTGAAGGCCGCGGCAAAGACCGACGGGATCATGCCGCCGCCGATGAAGCCCTGGATCGCCCGATAGACGATCATCTGCTCGATATTGGTGGCGGTGGCGGCAAGCGCACTCGCGGCGGTGAAGCCGGCGGCGGCGACGAAGAAGAGCACCCGCGTCGAGACGATGCGGGCAAGCGTCCCCGACAGCGGGATCATGATGACCTCGGCGATCAGATAGGAGGTCTGAACCCAGCCGATCTCGTCCGACCCGGCAGAGAGGCCTGCCTGAATTTCGGCAAGTGAGGCCGAGACGATCTGAATGTCGAGGATAGCCATGAACATGCCGACGACCATCGCGAAGAAAGCGATGAGCCGCCGCGGGTCCATCTGCTCCTCGGCTTGAGGTACGCTCGGCGCAGCCGCGCCCGCTGTTGCCGTTGCGGCCATTTCCGCCACTCCTCGCTGCGCGCTTACTTCGCCTCTGCGACCTTCGACTGTTCCGGGGCCGTACGGGTGTCGACGTCGACAACGACGCTCAAACCCGCACGTAGATGCCCTGCGGCGAGCACGTCGGCCGGAAGCGTGATGCGCACCGGTACACGCTGGATCACCTTGGTGAAGTTGCCGGTCGCGTTCTCCGCCGGCAGCAGCGAGAAGACCGAGCCGGAAGCCGGCGAAATCGATGCGACGGTGCCTTCGATCGGATGATCCTCATAGGCGTCGACATGGATCTGGACCTTGGAGCCTGGCACGAGATGCGCGATCTGTGTCTCCTTGAAATTGGCATCGATATAGAGCTGATCGGTCGGCACGAGGGCGGCGAGCCGCTGGCCGGCCGATACAAGATCGCCGACCTGAACCGCGACATTGCCGATGACGCCGTCATAGGGTGCCTTGAGCACGGTGAAGCCGAGATCGCGGTTCGCCTTGTCACGCGCGAGCTCCAGCGAGCGGATCGTGCTTTCCGCTTCGGTCCGCTGCGCCTCGAGTACGGTGATGTTGGCCTTGGCGGCGGCGATGTTGGCCTCGGCACCGGCGAGATTTGCCCGCGCCTGGTCGAGCGCGACATCGGCGCTATCGCGCGAAGCGTCCGTTCCGAAGGCCTTGGACTGAAGGTCGCTGGCGCGCTTCTGCGTCAGTTCCGCGCCGCGCACGGTCGCCTCATAGGCCCTCTTCTGCGCTTCGGCCTGGATGAGGCTCGCCTTGGCGCCGGCAATCTGCGCGTCGAAACGGCTGAGCGCCAGCCTCTGCGTCGCGATCTGCGCCTCAGCCTGCTCGGCCGCGATGCGATAATCGCCGTGATCGAGCGTGACGAGCGGATCGCCCGCCTTCACATGCTGGTTAGCGACGACATCGACCTTGGCGACATAGCCGGAAACCTTAGGCGAGATGGTGGCGATGTCGCCCTCGATGTAGGCGTCGTCGGTGGAGACCATGAAACGCCCGTTGGTCCACCAGTCGTAACCGTACCAGCCGGCGGCTCCGAGGAGCGCCAGGCCCAGGATGGGGACGATCAGCTTGCGGCGTTTCTTCTGCGGGACCGCAGCCTCGGCAGCCGGGACTTCGGCAACGGATGGGGCCTCGTCTGTGACGTCCTTGGCCGTGGTCTTCTGAGTATCGATTACTTCGAAATCGTCGCCGACGGGGCGAACACGGGCGGCGCTGGAGGTGCTGGAAGCGGACATGGAACACCGATTTTCGCTAAAATTGAACTGAACCGTTCGGTTCGATTGCACTTGACATAATGCCTTTTGCATCGCATATCAAGAGCAAATCGAACCAAGCGGTTCGATACATGAAAACGAGGGAAAATGTGCGGCCCCTTCCCGCGCCCCTTGCTTTTTGTCGGAATCGATCGCGTTTATGATCTCGTGATCTGAAGGATTGGAAACACCCGGCGTCATGACGTCAGAGAAAAGCGCACGGCAGGAAAAGTCCCTGCGGGACCAGGAACAGCAAGCTTCGGGGCGGCGCGCCGCCGGCGAGGATCCGGTCAAACGCGAGCAGATCCTCGAAGGCGCCAAGCGCGTGTTCATGCGCAGCAATTTCGACGCTGCCAGCATGAACGACATCACCCGTGAGGCGGGCGTTTCGAAGGGCACGCTCTATGTCTATTTCGAAAACAAGGAAGACCTTTTCGAGGCGCTCATCGCACGCGAGCGTAGCCGCATCGTCAGCAGCGCCAAGCAGTCCCTGAACGACGATGCACCGATCGAGGAGGCGTTGCACGATTTCGGCGTAACGCTGGTCACGAGCATTACCTCCGACTACACGATCCGCGCCATGCGCACCGTGCTCGGCGTCATCGACCGAATGCCGCGGCTGGCGCAGCGCTTCTTCACGGCAACGCCGGAGAACGGCTACACCGTGCTGAAAGCCTATCTCGATCGGCAGGTGGAGGCAGGCGCGCTCTTAATCGACGACACGGAACTGGCGGCTAAACAGTTCATCGAACTGTCGAACGCTGGCATCTTCAAAGGCCGCCTCTTCGGCATGTGCGACACGGTTCCGGCGGACCGGATCGAAAAGAATGTGGCCTCGGCAGTCCGTATCTTCCTCGCCGCCTACGCTCGGCGGGCCCGATAAAGGCAGCGGGTACCGCACATGGCTTTGTTGCTAGTGCAAGAACGCTACGCCGGACTGCACATCTGCAGGCGGTTGCCGAAAGGATCGTAAAAGCTCGCGTAGGTCACGAAACCGGGAAACACCTGCGCGTCCTCGCAATCGACCCCACGGCGACGCAATTCGTCGACCGCTGCGCGGCAATCCTCGACGTCAAGGACGAGCGTCGTCCCGGTGGAGGGTACCCAGCCGCTCTCCGCCAGAACCACTGCGACGTTTCCGCCCGCTCCACCCGATGAGAACTCGATCCAGCCCGCGTCTGGAAGGTCGTAGACCGGCCGCCCGAAGCCGAGCACGTTCCCGTAAAACTCTCGCGCACGATCGAGATCCGTCACCGAAATCGAGACGACATTGATCCCACGAAAAAAGAGCGCCGGTCGTTTCCATGACGATGAACATAGATCACCGAAATGCGAGTGCAATGGCTGGTTGTTGCGGCCGAACCGGAGAGTTTGCTGTCGACGCGCAGCGCTACGTCCCTACAATCGAGCAAGCGCGATCAAGCGCGCTTTCCGATAAGTCCGTATGAGCGAGCTGTCTATCACGGGAGTGACCATGAGTGCCGTCGGACGGGCGATCTGGTTCATCGAGAGCCATTTCGCAAAGGATATATCGCTGGACCAGATCGCCGACGCCGCCGGCCAGTCGCGCTATCATCTGTCGCGCATGTTCGGCCTTGCGACCGGGCGGTCGATCAGTGCCTATATCCGCGGGCGCCGCCTGAGCTCGGCGGCGCTCCTCCTGGCGAACGGCACCTCGACCATTCTCGAGGTGGCCCTCGATGCGGGCTATAGCTCGCATGAGGCATTCACTCGTGCCTTTCGCGAGCAATTCGGCGTGACACCCGAATCCGTCCGCAAGCAAGGGCACGTCCGCAACATCGAGCTGATGGAGCCGATCAGGATGGACGACGCACGCACATCGAAAATCGAACCGCCCCGCTTCGAGGAGAGTCCCGAGCTTCTTCTCGCGGGTCTCGCGGAAACTTACGCCTATGACCGCACCGAGGGCATTCCTTCGCTTTGGCAGCGCTTCAACGCGCATTTCGGCCATGTTCCCGGCCAGCGCGGCAACATTGCCTATGGCGTCTGCACGCACTCGGATGCCGAGGCCGGCAGCTTCCGCTACATGACTGCCCTGGAGGTGGAGGACACGGATGCTCTGCCGGCCGGCTTTTCGACGCTAAAGCTGCCCCGGCAGCGCTATGCAGTCTTCGTGCATCGCGGGCATATCTCGACGATCGCCGCAACTGCGCATCACATTTTCGCGAACTGGCTGCCGCAATCGGGGTACCAGCACGGCGAAGTACCGGACATGTTCGAGCGCTACGACGAGCGCTTCGATCCGCACTCGGGCATGGGGGCGGTGGAGATTTGGGTGCCGCTCAAAGCCTGATCCGAAAGGCCGCCGCGAAGGCGCGGCGGCCTTGCCACTTTCGGAAGTATCCTTAAATACTGCGGCGGTCTCGCGCGATGACGCGTGGTTTAGGAAAGGAAAAGATCGCCGATGCAGGAAATCCTCACGCTCGCCCAAAGCCCCGAGGCATGGGTCGCCCTCATCACACTCATCGTCATGGAGGTCGTCCTCGGCATCGACAATCTGATCTTCATCTCGATCCTCACCAACAAGTTGCCCGCCGAGAACCGCGTCAGCGCCCGCCGCATCGGCATCGGCCTCGCCCTGATCATGCGTCTGGCGCTGCTCGGTACCATCGCCTGGATCGTGCAACTGACGCAGCCGGTCTTCGAAATCTTCGGCCACGCCTTTTCCTGGAAGGACATGATCCTGATTGCCGGCGGCCTCTTCCTCGTCTGGAAGGCGACCAAAGAAATCCACCACAGCGTCGATCCGAGCGATCATGAAGAGGATTTCATCGCGAGCTCGGCGATCAACAGCTTCGCCGCCGCCATCGGCCAGATCCTGCTGCTCGATCTCGTCTTTTCCGTCGACAGCATCATCACCGCCGTCGGCATGACTCCGCATCTGCCGATCATGGTCGCCGCGGTCGTCGTCGCCGTCACCGTAATGCTGCTGGCGGCGACGCCGCTTGCCAATTTCATCGAGAGGAATCCGACGATCGTCATGCTGGCGCTCGCCTTCCTCCTGATGATCGGCACCACGCTGATCGCGGAAGGCATGGGCTTCCACGTGCCGAAGGGTTACGTCTACGCTGCCATGGCCTTCTCGGCGCTCGTCGAAGCGCTGAATATGATGGCCCGCAACGCGCGCCTCAGGAAACAACAGGCCCAGAAGCTGCACTGACCGTTCACGTCGCAAACGGAGGCCCGCATTCGCGAATGCGGGCCTCTTGCTGCGGGAGGGATGAGGATGCGGGCCGGAAGGGGAGGAATTGGCTGCCATCTCATCGGGCACGGACGGAACCCGGAACGATCCTTGTTCGCGATTCCGTCACGCTCGGCTGCCATGGCCCGCGCGTCCTCGTGCCTCTAACGCGTCAGCCTCGCGAACGTTCCAGGGTCGGCCTCTGCTCTTTCCGTTGACATGTGGGGCTTTCTATGGTCTCACCCCTGCCGACTGGAATTGCCCGCCGATACCGCTGGTGCGACACCCATGCGGGCCTTTCCTTCCCATAAAATACGCGCCCGCGGGCCGGAGGACACTCCGGCAAGGGCCTCGAAAGCACGTCAAGACGGGCAACGACCATGGCAGATTCTGCAGTCCGGGTGCGTATCGCACCTTCTCCCACCGGCGAACCGCATGTCGGCACCGCCTATATCGCGCTGTTCAACTATCTTTTCGCCAAGAAGCACGGCGGCGAATTCATCCTGCGCATCGAGGACACGGACGCGACGCGCTCGACGCCGGAATTCGAGAAAAAGGTCCTCGACGCGCTGAAGTGGTGCGGACTGAAATGGTCGGAAGGTCCCGACATTGGTGGCCCCTACGGCCCCTATCGCCAGAGCGACCGCAAGGACATCTATAAGCCCTACGTCGAGAAGATCGTCGCAAACGGCCACGGCTTCCGCTGCTTCTGCACGCCCGAGCGGCTGGAACAGATGCGCGAGGCTCAGCGCGCCGCCGGCAAGCCGCCGAAATATGATGGCCTCTGCTTGAGCCTCTCGGCCGAGGAAGTGACGGCGCGCGTCAATGCCGGCGAACCGCATGTCGTGCGGATGAAGATTCCGACCGAAGGCTCGTGCAAATTCCACGACGGCGTCTACGGCGATGTCGAAATTCCGTGGGATGCGGTCGACATGCAGGTGCTCCTGAAGGCCGACGGCATGCCGACCTATCATATGGCGAACGTCGTCGACGACCATCTGATGAAGATCACCCACGTCGCGCGCGGCGAGGAGTGGCTGGCCTCGGTGCCGAAGCACATCCTGATCTATCAGTATCTCGGCCTCGAACCGCCGAAGTTCATGCACCTGTCGCTGATGCGCAATGCCGACAAGTCGAAGCTGTCGAAGCGCAAGAACCCGACCTCGATCTCCTATTACACGGCGCTCGGCTATCTGCCCGAAGCGCTGATGAACTTCCTCGGCCTGTTCTTCATCCAGATCGCCGAAGGCGAGGAACTGCTGACGATGGAGGAATTGGCTGAGAAGTTCGATCCGGAAAACCTTTCGAAGGCCGGCGCGATCTTCGACATCCAGAAGCTCGACTGGCTGAATGCCCGCTGGATCCGCGAAAAGCTCTCCGAGGAGGAGTTCGCCGCACGGGTCTTCGCCTGGGCGTCGGAGAACGATCGTCTCAAGGAAGGTCTGAAGCTGTCGCAGTCGCGCATTTCGAAGCTCGGCGAGCTGCCGGACCTTGCCGGCTTCCTCTTCAAGTCGGATCTCGGCCTGCAGCCGGCGGCCTTTGCCCGGGTCAAGACCTCGCCCGAGGAGATGCTCGAAGTCCTCAACACCGTCCAGCCGGATCTCGAAAAGATCTTCGAGTGGAACAAGGAATCGATCGAAGCGGAACTGCGCGCCAGCGCCGAGCGCATGGGCAAGAAGCTGAAAGCGGTTGTCGCCCCCCTCTTCGTCGCCGTTTCGGGTTCGCAGCGCTCGCTGCCGCTGTTCGATTCGATGGAGCTCCTCGGCCGCTCCGTCGTGCGCCAGCGGCTGAAGGTCGCCGCGCAGGTGGTCGCCTCCATGGTGGGCAGCGGAAAGTAAGGACAGGACCATGAACGACAAGACAGAAACCGCCGGCCTCTCCTCCGACGCGACGGAAGTGCGCGCCCAGAAGCTGAAGCTCCTGCGTGGGCAGATCGGCGATGTCTATCCGGCGCATTTCCACCGGACGATGACCAATGCGGAACTGGCCGAGAAATACCAGGACCTCGCGCCGGACACCGAGACGCAGGACGTCGTCACCGTCGCGGGCCGCGTCTATTCCTCGCGCAATTCCGGCATGTTCATGGACATCCATGACGCCTCCGGCAAGATCCAAATCTTCTCTCACAAGGATACGACGCCGGAAAAGGCACGCGCCCTGCTGCCGATGATCGACCTCGGCGACATCATCGGCGTCACCGGCCTTGTCCGCCGCACGAAGCGCGGCGAGCTTACGATCAACGCGCAGCAGATCACGATGCTGACCAAGTCGCTGCTGCCGATGCCGGAGAAGTATCACGGGCTTGCCGACATCGAGACGCGCTACCGCAAGCGCTATCTCGACATCATGGTCAATGAGGAATCGAAGCTCCGTTTCCAGCAGAGAAGCCGCATCGTCTCCGGTATTCGCCGTTTCCTCGAGGACGAAGGCTTCATGGAAGTGGAAACGCCGATGCTGCAGCCGATCTACGGCGGTGCCACGGCCGAGCCCTTCAAGACCCATCACAATACGCTGAAGCTCGACATGTATCTGCGCATCGCGCCCGAGCTCTACCTGAAGCGCGTGCTGGTTTCGGGCCTCACCGACAAGGTCTTCGAGATCAACCGCAATTTCCGCAACGAAGGCGTCTCCACCCGGCACAATCCGGAATTCACGATGATGGAGTGCTACTGGGCCTATGCCGATTACGAGGACATGATGGGCCTCGTCGAACGGTTGTTCGAGACGCTGGCGCTGACGATCCACGGCAAGACCGAGTTCGAGTTCGGCGACAAGCAGCTCTCCTTCAAGGGGCCGTTCCCGCGCGTCTCCATGCCGGCTGCCGTCAAGGACGCGATCGGTATCGACTTCCTTGCGATCCAGAGCGACGAGGAAGCGCGCCAGGCAGCCCGCAATGCCGGGATCGAGGTTGAGAAGGATGCGACCTGGGGCGAAGTCCTCGCCTTCATCTTTGAGGAGAAGGTCGAGGCGACGCTGATTCAACCGGCCCACGTCATCCACTTCCCGAAGGACATCTCGCCCTTCGCCAAGGAGGTACCGGGTGAACCGCGGCTCGTCGAGCGCTTCGAGACCTATTGCAACGGCTGGGAGATCGGCAATGCCTTTTCCGAACTCAACGACCCGGTCGAGCAGCGCGCCCGCATGGTCGAGCAGATGGAGCAGTCGCATGCCCGCGGTGAGAAGGAAAAGACGCTGGACGAGGACTTCCTCGACGCGATGGACCAGGGCATGCCGCCCGCCGGGGGCTTGGGCATCGGCGTCGACCGGCTGATCATGCTGCTCACCAACTCGCCGTCGATCCGCGACGTCATTCTCTTCCCGGCACGACGCCACAAGGCTGATTGAGCCCGCGACAGCCGCTCAGAGACAGGCCCACCGCGCAAGCGGTGGGCTTTTCGTTTTGTGAGTTAACTCTTTGAAACTACGCAATTCCGAGCGGGAAACCGTTACCTCTTCATGGAATTGCTCTAGTGGCCGCCGTGCCCTTCGGCATTCGCGGTCGTCTCCTTGGCTGCTGGCGCGGTATCCGCACCTTCTATCTGCGCCGCTGCCGGATCGATGCATAAGGAGCGATCGTCCATCCTGGCCATGATGGCGCGTACCTCGTCCAACCCGAGCGTGACGAGCTTGCCGCGGAACATGCCGGCCGCATTGGCCATGGCCTCGTTGTAGGAGGCGCGGAACGGCTCATCCATACCTGGGACGCTGCGCGGGCCGGGAGCGAAGAGCACCTCCGCGCCGACGGCCGCTCCGCGCACGCCGGCGCGATCCTCCGGACCCGCCGCATCGAGGACGACCACTTGATAGAGGTCTGCCTTTTCCTTGTTGGCGAGCGCGCCGACGACGCGCAGCGCCGTTCTGATCCGCTCCGGTCCGCCGGCCCTGTCCGTCTTCACATGCAGGCGGATCCAGCGTTGGCCGTTGTGATCGAGCTTCAGCGTCCTAAGCGCCGTGCATTCGAGACCGGAAGCGGACGGCTCCGCAAATCGGTTCAGGAACTTGTCGCGGCCGACATAGACGGCGGCGCCGCCGGAGGCAGCAGAGACCCCAAGCGCGGCGGACAGGATGACCACCAGCCGCTTCGAAGGGCGCAATTTGCTGAGGATTGCCTTCACGGGGCGGCTCCGCTGTCGTCGTCAAGGTTGCAAGAAAAACTTAAGGGCTCCCTCAACGATAGGCCAACCACCTTTCGGAAAGTTTAAGCGGGAAAGCATGCGGCTGTGGCACGCCGCTTCAAGCATGGGAACGCCGATTGACTTTCGCTCGCATCTTGTCCATTTGCCGCCTTTCACGACGTTACGAACAGGACGCAGCCGGCGGCCACCTTTGAGGAAGAGAAGACGACATGCACAAGGTTATTTTCGATACTGACCCGGGTGTCGACGACGCCATGGCCCTTCTCTTCCTGCACCGCCATCCGGCTATCGACCTCGTAGGCATCACCACGGTTTTCGGTAACGCCTCAGTCGAGACGACCACCCGCAACGCGCTCTTCCTCAAGCGGTCCTGGGATATCGCGGCACCAGTCGCAAAGGGGATCGGCGAAACGCTCGATTCCGAACGGCCGCATGTCGGCTGGCCGACGAGCGTTCACGGCGACGACGGGCTCGGCAATATCGACGTGCCGAGCGAGATCGATCTGCCGCTCGACCCGCGGCCCGCGCATCGCTTTATCATCGACACGGTTCGGGCCAATCCCGGCGAAGTGACGCTCGTCGCCGTCGGCCGCATGACCAATCTGGCGCGGGCGCTCCGCGACGACCCCGCCATCGCCGCCCTCGTCAAGAGCGTCGTGATCATGGGCGGCGCTTTCGACGTTCCCGGCAACATCACCCCGGCCGCGGAAGCCAATATCCACGGTGACCCGGAAGCGGCGGATCTCGTGATGACAGCACCCTGGCCCGTGACCGTCATCGGGCTCGACGTGACGATGCGGACCGTGATGACACGCTCCATGCTCTCCGACATCGCCGAGCGCGGCGGCGCGCCGGCCAGGCTTCTTTACGACATCTCGCAATTCTACGTCGACTTCTACGAGCAGCATGTCGAGGACGGCATGGTCGTGCACGACAGTTGCGCCTGCGCCTATGTCGTCGCGCCGGACCTGTTTCGAACCCGCAGCGGCGCCATCCGAGTGATATGCGGCGGCATCGCCGACGGCCAGACGATCCAGAAGCCGGATGGGCGGCTTTTCCCCCCAAATGCCTGGGACGGACTGCCGAGCCAGCGGGCCTGCATCGGCATCGATGCCGGCGCGGTGTTGAGCCTCATCGGCGAGACACTCGCGAACGGCCGCTGAGCCTCAGAAAGAGCCCCTCCCATTGGGGGGAGGCCTTGGTCGCGGGTCAATCCGATCCGCCGCGGCTTGCGGCGAAAAACTTGCGCGGATAGCTGGCAGATATGCCAGCACCGGCTATCTTTCTCGGCATGAAGCCGGACAACTTACTCTACCCCGCCCCAAAAGGGCTCTACTGCGAACTCGGGAACTTCTATATCGACCCGGTGCAGCCGGTCGAAAGGGCGCTGATAACGCATGGACATTCCGATCACGCGCGCGCTGGGCACGGCCACGTGCTCGCGACGCGCGAGACGCTGGACATCATGCGCCTGCGCTATGGCGATGGCTTCTGCGGCGCGAGCGCAATAGCACGCTTCGGCGAAACGATTGCGATCAACGGCGTGAGGGTCACTTTCCGCCCGGCCGGCCATGTGCTCGGTTCGGCGCAGATATGCGTCGAGGCGGACGGGACGCGGATCGTCGTCTCCGGCGATTACAAACGGCGGGCGGATCCGACCTGCCCGCCCTTCGAGCCGATCGGCTGCGACGTCTTCATTACTGAGGCGACTTTCGGCCTGCCGGTGTTTCACCACCCGGACGACGAAAGAGAGATTGCGCGCCTCCTCATGTCGCTGAAGCAGTTTCCCGAGCGCGCCCATGTGGTCGGCGCCTACGCGCTCGGAAAGGCGCAGCGCGTCATCGCGCTCCTGCGGCGGCAAGGCTACGACGAGCCGATCCATATTCATGGTGCGCTCGCGAAACTCTGCGATTATTACCAGAGCCAAGGCATCGACCTCGGCGACATCCGCCCGGCGACCCTCGGCCCCGCAAGCCGCCAGGACTTCGCCGGGATGATCGTCATCGGCCCGCCGGCGGCCTTCGCCGAGCGATGGGCGCGGCGCTTCCCCGATCCGCTTGCCAGCTTCGCCTCCGGCTGGATGCTCATCCGCCAGCGTGCCAAGCAGCGCGGCGTCGAGCTGCCGCTCGTCATATCCGATCATTGCGACTGGGCGGAACTGACGGAAACGATACGCGAGGTCGCGCCGGCGGAAGTCTGGGTGACGCACGGCCGCGAGGAAGCGCTGGTGCGCTGGTGCGAGTTGCAGGGCATCCCGGCACGCCCGCTTCACTTGGTCGGTTACGAGGACGAGGGAGAATGACGGATGAAAACCTTCGCCGAACTCCTCGACCGCCTCGTTCTCACGCCGCAACGGAACGGCAAGATACGGCTGCTCGCCGATTATTTCCGCAGCACCCCCGATCCGAGCCGCGGCTACGCGCTGGCGGCGATCGCCGGGACGCTCTCGCTCAACACGGTGAAGCCGGCGCTCATCCGCGACCTGCTGCTCGAACGTATGGACGAGGTGCTGTTCCACTACTCCTATGACTATGTCGGCGACCTCGCGGAAACGGTTTCGCTTGCCTGGGAGCCGCCGGAGGGTGTTGCGCCTGCAGACATTTCGCTCGGCGAGGCTGTCGAGCGGCTTCAGAGGGCGGGGCGTTCCGAGGTGCGTTCGCTCGTCCGCGACATGCTGGACCGGCTGGACACCTCCGGCCGTTTTGCGCTGCTGAAACTCGTCACCGGAGGCTTGCGGATCGGCGCCTCGGCGCGGCTCGCCAAGCAGGCGCTGGCGGAAATGGGCGGCAAGGAAGTGGGCGAGATAGAGACGCTTTGGCACGGATTGGCGCCGCCCTATCTGCCCCTCTTCCTCTGGCTCACCGGCCAGGCGGAAATGCCGGTACTGAAGACGCCCGCCGTCTTCCACTCGGTCATGCTTGCGACGCCGATCGGCGAAGGCGATCTCGAGGGGCTCAATCCGGCCGACTTCGCGGCGGAATGGAAATGGGACGGCATCCGGGTCCAGCTTGCCAATGTCGGCGGGCTTCGGCGCCTCTATTCGCGTAGCGGCGACGAGATCTCGGCCGCCTTTCCGGAAATCATCGAAGCGGCCGACTTTTCCGGCGTGATCGATGGCGAGCTGCTCGTCGGCGGAACGATGCGCAGCAACCGCGCGACCGCCACCTTCGCCGACTTGCAGCAACGGCTGAACCGCAAGACCGTCAGCCGCAAGCTGCTGGAGGATTATCCCGCCTTCGTTCGCGGCTACGACATCCTCTTTTCAGGCGAGCGTGATATCCGGCCCGAACCCTTTCGCGTCCGCCGTGAGGCCTTGTCGGCGCTGATCGAGGCCGCCTCGCCGCAGCATTTCGACCTCTCGCCTCTCGTCGCCTTCTCGACCTGGGAAGAACTCGACCGCCTGCGCTCGGACCCTCCGGATCCCGTGATCGAGGGCGTCATGCTGAAACGGCTCGATTCGCCCTATGTGGCCGGACGAGCGAAGGGTCCGTGGTTCAAGTGGAAGCGGGCGCCGTTCAACATCGATGCCGTGCTGATGTATGCGCAGCGCGGCCACGGCAAACGGTCCAGCTACTACTCCGATTTCACCTTCGGCGTCTGGACCGAGAGCGAAGGCGTGACCAGTCTGGTGCCGGTCGGCAAAGCCTATTTCGGCTTCACCGACGCCGAGCTCGAAATCCTCGACCAGTTCGTGCGCAACAACACGGTCGAGCGTTTCGGCCCGGTGCGGGCGGTGCGCGCCGAGCCCGACGCCGGCTTCGTCGTCGAGGTTGCCTTCGAAGGTCTCAACCGCTCGACCCGGCATAAGTCGGGCGTGGCCATGCGTTTTCCGCGCATCGCGCGGCTGAGGCCCGACAAGCTGCCCCGCGACGCCGACAGGCTGGAGACCTTGCAGGCGATGATCGGGATGAAAGCCTAATGCATGTCGCCCAAAAATGTGCAGCGGTTTTAAGACATCGACATGCTCAAAAACAAATGAGCTAAAGCGAACTCAGCTATTTCAGCGAATGCGAATGAAGAATTGTTAAGGAGAGTTTGGGAATATTCAGGCTGACTAACGCACCAGTTCGCATTCGCAGGGCCGTCTTGTGTCAGAAACAAATCTTCAGCATCTTGGGAAATCCCGCCTCTCGCGATTTCTGACGCTCAATTATCTGCCGGCAATGATCGCGACCTTTGTTGTTCTGATTGCCGGCATTCTCGCCGACAATCAGAATCGGATCATTTCGGAAGCCCGCATGCGTTCGATCGTGGCCGACGAGTTGAATCCGATCCGTTCCAAACTGGAGACCTATATCAATGGAAACGTCCAGCTCGTCCGTGGTCTGATCGGTACGGTCGCGACCGAGCCCGACATGCAACAGCCTCGGTTCAGTGACCTGGCCCGAAGCGTCTTCAGCGAGCGTTCGCAACTGCGCAACCTTGCGGCCGCACCTGGCCTGGTCGTTTCGATGGTCTATCCGGTGGCAGGTAACGAAAAGGCGATCGGGCTCGACTACCGCACCAATGACAAACAACGCGGATCCGTCATGCGTGCAGTGGCAAGCGGAAAGATGGTGCTTGCCGGCCCGGTCGATCTTGTCCAGGGCGGGCGCGGACTGATCGGCCGGTTTCCGGTGACGACGAGTGCCGGCGGCAACAAACGTTTCTGGGGCCTGATTTCAGCGGTCATCGATATCGACCGGCTCTACCGCGACAGCGGCCTGGTGTCCTCTACGCTAGACATCGCCATTGCCGGCCGTGACGGCCAAGGTCGAAGTGGCGCGATTTTCTTTGGCGATGCGGCGATCTTCGATAAGGCGCCGGTGGAGTTGAACGTGATGCTGCCCGGCGGCACCTGGCGAATGGCGGCCATACCGAAGGGCGGCTGGCCGACCACGCCGCAGAATGCCTGGCTGGTTCGACTGCTCATCCTGCTCGGCGGCCTGATGATCGTCGTCCCGATGATCGTGACCGGGCATTTGACGACCGAACGACAAGACAACATGCGCGCCCTCCGGCAGAACAAGGACCAGCTACAGGAGCTGTCCCACCGGCTGAAGATCGCCCTCGACACCTCCGAGATCGGCGTATGGGAGCTCGATATAGACAGCGGCAAGCTCCTGTGGGACAGCCGCATGAAGGAGCTTTACGGCATCGGATCTTCGATGCGCGAGGTCTATGACGACTGGAGGGACACGCTGCATCCGGAGGATCTCGCGCGCGCCGAAGCGGAATTCGCCGAGGCGTTGGCGACGGGCGGCGCTTACAACACCGAATTTCGCATCCGCCTGCCAAGCGGCGAGATCCGCCACATCCGTGCCATCGGTTCGACCTATGTCGGGGCGAACGGCAACAGGAAGATCGTCGGCGTCAACTGGGACGTCACGGCCGACGTCGAGACGCGCGCGACCCTATCGGAGGCCAAACGCCTCGCCGAAGCGCACAGCGCCGAGCTGGAAGCCGCTCGCCACCGCATGGAATTCAACGCGCTGCACGATCCGCTGACTGGCCTGCCGAACCGCCGCTTCCTCGACCAGATCCTCGCCGACCGCGTCCGAAAGTTCGACGCCGGTGCCAGGCTCAGCATCTTCCACATCGATCTCGACCGCTTCAAGCAGATCAACGATACGATGGGTCATGCGGCCGGGGACGAAATTCTCAGGCACGCCGCCGGGCTCCTGCGCTCGAACGCGCGCGAGAGCGACTTCGTCGCCCGGATCGGCGGCGACGAGTTCGTCATCATTCGCGCAGGCGGCAGCTCCGAGGAGGATACGGCGCTGGCCTCGCGCATCATCGAGGCGATGAGCTCGCCGGTTCGTTACAAGGATCAGGAGTGCCGCATCGGCGTCAGCATCGGCATCGCCGCGCAAACTGCCGCGGCCGACGAACTTTCCCAGATTCTCGTCAATGCCGATATCGCCCTCTACGAGGCCAAGCGCCGCGGCCGCAACCGGCACGAAACCTTCACCGGCGCGTTGAAAACAGCCGTCTTCCAGACGAAACAGACGGCCGACGAGATCCTGCGTGGGCTGGAACAGAACGAATTCGTCGCCTATTTCCAGCCGCAGTTCTCTCCGAAGTCGCTGGACATTATCGGCGTCGAAGCCCTGGCGCGGTGGGATCATCCGACCAAGGGGCTGATCGGACCGCATGCCTTCCTCAAGACGGCGGAAGACATCAACGTGGTCGCCGCGATCGACCAGAAGATCCTGGAACAGGCACTCTTTCAGATCTGCCGCTGGGAGGCGAACGGCATTCACATCCCCAAAGTTTCGGTCAACCTTTCCTACTCGCGTCTGCGGGACGAGGGCCTGGTCGCCCGGCTGGAGCAGATGTCCATACCGAAAGGGCGGCTCTCATTCGAACTGCTTGAATCGATCTCCTTCGACGAGAACGACGTCACGGTCATGTCGAATATCCGGCGCATCAAGGAGCTCGGTATCGATATCGAGATCGATGACTTCGGCACCGGCTATGCCTCGATCTTGAGCCTTCTGAAACTCACGCCGCGCCGCCTGAAAATCGACCGCCAACTGGTGCTGCCGATTCTCGACTCTCCGGCTGAGCGCCGGCTCGTGGAGTCGATCATCGATATCGGCACATCGCTCGGCATCGAGGTCATCGCCGAGGGCGTCGAAACACTCGACCATGCCCATATCCTGAAAGAGCTGGAGTGCCATGGTTTGCAGGGCTATGCCTTCGCCCGGCCGATGAGCGCCAACGATCTCGCCACCTTCGTCTTCGAGCGGAGATGGCGCGCCGCCTGACGTGACAGCGCAACGACCCAAAAGTCGCTCGGCGCAGGTCTTTTTCTTGCCCCCGACTCTTGGCAGCCGTCCGGAAAAAAGTCATAAAAACATATGCCTTCTGCCGCTTCGCGGATGATCTACAGCGCCGCGCGTCTTAGACGCGCAAAGGTCGCTGTAGCACTTTGAATTGCTGCATGTTTTATCCTTAAATCGGCTACGATTTAAGGAAACATGCAGTGGGCCACCTTCTGCGACCGCCGCTCGGCGGCAGTCCTTACGGGACCGGGAGTCCCGATCTCCAACACACCCATAAGGGGACGGAACGATCGAATACGCGGAGAAATTGCTTTCGGTTTTCATTCTCGCCCCCTTCGCGGGAAGCCTCATCGCAATCTTCTTTCCGTCCGATCAACGTGGTGCCACAGCCTGGTTCGCGGGCGCCATCGCTCTCGTCTGTTTCCTGGTGACGGCCGGCCTCTACCCCATCGTCGCCTCCGGCAACGTGCTTCGCTATCAGCTCGAATGGATCCCCGAGCTCGGCCTGAACTTCACGCTCCGCATGGATGGCTTCGCCTGGCTGTTTTGCGCGCTGATCACGGCGATCGGAGTGCTCGTCGTTCTCTACGCCCGCTACTATATGGCCGAGGAAGACCCGGTGCCGCGCTTCTTCGCGCTCTTCCTCGCCTTCATGGGCTCGATGCTCGGCGTCGTCCTTTCCGGCAACCTCATCCTGCTTGCGGTCTTCTGGGAGCTGACGAGCATCGTATCCTTCCTGCTGATCGGCTACTGGCACCACAATGCACACGCCCGCGACGGCGCGCGCATTGCGCTGACCATGACCGGCATGGGCGGCCTCACCATGCTGGTCGGACTGGTGATCATCGGTCGGATCGTCGGCAGCTACGATCTCGACGCAGTGCTCGCGTCCGGCGATGCGATCCGCAACCATCCGCTCTACGTGACGGTGCTCGTCCTCATCCTGCTCGGCGCGTTGACGAAGAGCGCCCAGTTCCCGTTCCACTTCTGGCTGCCGCACGCCATGGCGGCGCCGACGCCGGTTTCGGCCTATCTGCATTCGGCGACGATGGTAAAGGCCGGCGTCTTCCTGCTTGCGCGACTCTGGCCGGTGATGGCCGGCACCGAGGCCTGGTTCTGGCTCGTCGGCCTCGCGGGCCTGACGACTTTGCTGCTCGGCGCCTATTTCGCGATCTTCCAGCAGGACCTGAAGGGGCTGCTCGCCTATTCGACGATCAGCCATCTCGGTCTCATCACCGTGCTCCTGAGCCTCGGCAGCCCGCTCGCCGCCGTCGCCGCGGTCTTCCACATCGTCAATCATGCCACCTTCAAGGCTTCGCTCTTCATGGCCGCCGGCATTATCGACCATGAAACCGGCACGCGCGACATGCGTAGGCTGAGCGGGCTCTTCCAATTCATGCCGATCACGGCGACGCTCGCGATGGTGGCCAGCGCCGCCATGGCCGGCGTTCCGCTGCTGAACGGCTTCCTGTCAAAGGAGATGTTCTTCGCCGAGGCGATCGAAACGCACCTCGTCAACCCGCTCGATACGGCAACGCCCTATGTCGCGACGATCGCCAGCATGTTCGCCGTGACCTATTCGCTCCGCTTCATTCACAGTGTCTTTTACGGTCCGACTCCAACGGACCTGCCGCGCAAGCCGCACGAACCGCCGCGTTGGATGCGGGCACCGATCGATTTTCTGGTGCTTGCCTGCCTCGTCGTCGGGATTATCCCCGCCCAGACGATCGGCCCCTTCCTGCACACTGCCGTCATCTCGATCCTCGGCGACGCAACGCCGGACTACAGCCTTGCGGTCTGGCACGGCCTGAACATCCCGCTGATCATGAGCTTCGTCGCGCTGTCTGGCGGCGTCGGTCTCTATTTCCTGATGCGCTCCTATCTCGCGACCGGCATAGAGGGACCGCCGGTCTTTCGCCTACTGGAGGGGCAACGCATCTTCGAACGCGTTCTGGTGACCCTTTCGTGGAAATGGGCGCGCTCGCTCGAACAGCAGCTCGGCACGCGCCGCCTGCAGCCGCAGATGCGCCTCCTTGTTTTTCTTGCCCTTGTGGCAGGGGCGTCGCCGCTTCTGATCCGCGGCTTCACCCTGCCCCCACTCGTGATCCGCGGCATCGATCCCGCCTTCGCGCTGCTTTGGGCGGTCGGGATAGCCTGCGCTGTCGGCTCGGCGGTCATGGCGAAGTTCCATCGCCTCGCCTCGCTCGTGCTCCTTGGCGGCGCGGGGCTCGTTACCTGCATCACCTTCGTCTGGCTGTCCGCGCCGGATCTCGCCGTCACCCAACTTCTCGTCGAGATCGTCACCACCGTGCTCATCCTGCTCGGATTGCGCTGGCTGCCGAAACGCATCGCGGGGCCGGAGACCGCCGAGGACATTCCGTTGCGAACCCGCGCCCGGCGCCTGCGCGATTTCCTGCTCGCGATCATCGCCGGCGGAGGACTGATGCTCATCTCCTATACGGTGATGACGCGACCGCTCCCCGAGACCGTTGCCGACTACTTCCTCGCGCGTGCCTACCAGGAGGGTGGCGGAACCAACGTCGTCAACGTCATCCTCGTCGATTTCCGCGGCTTCGACACGCTTGGCGAAATCGCTGTCTTGTGCATCGTCGCGCTGACGGTGTTTGCGCTCCTCCTGCGCTTCCGACCGCAGGCCGACAGCCTCGAAACTCCGGAACAGCAAAGAGTGCAGAACGCCTTCGATGACGACCATCCCGACCGCACCGCGGGCGACAGTGTCGCCGAATATCTCTTCGTCCCGTCCGTGATCATGCGCTGGATGTTCCCGGTGACCGGCATGCTCGCGGCCTTCCTCTTCCTGCGCGGGCATGACCTGCCGGGCGGCGGCTTTGCCGCGGGTATTGCCATGTCGATCGGCTTCATCCTGCAGTACATGTCGGGCGGAACCCGCTGGGTCGAGGAGCGCCTGCGCATCCATCCGCTTCGCTGGATGAGCATCGGTCTCCTGATTGCCGTCGCCACGGGCGCAGGATCATGGCTCTTCGGTTATCCGTTCCTCACCTCGCGCGCCGAATATGCGACCCTGCCAATCATCGGCAAGGTGCCACTCGCGAGCGCCAGCCTCTTCGACCTCGGGGTATTCTCGCTCGTGCTCGGCGCAACCGTGCTCATGCTCATTGCGCTAGCGCACCAATCGGTGCGCGCGCCGCGCGCACACGCCCGAGCCACGCGTCCGGAGAAGGAGGCGGCAGAGTAATGGAACTCGTTCTCTCTACCGGCATCGGCGTGCTGACGGCATCCGGCGTATATCTTCTTCTGCGGCCGAGAACCTATCAGGTTATCATCGGGCTTTCACTGCTCTCCTTTGCCGTCAATCTCTTCATCTTCGGCATGGGCAGGCTCAGGGTGAACGCCCCACCTTTGCTCGAACCGGGCGGCGTCGGCGACCTCGTTCGTTACACCGACCCCGTTCCGCAGGCGCTGGTGCTGACAGCCATCGTCATCGGCTTTGCCATGACCGCGCTTTTCCTCGTCGTGCTGCTCGCCTCGCGCGGCTTCACCGGGACAGACCACGTCGACGGGAGGGAGCAGCGCGGTGATTGAATGGCTGCAGCATCTCCTGGTCCTGCCGATCCTCGTGCCGCTCGCCGTGGCGGCGGTGCTGATCCCGATCGATGAGCGCAAGCGCACGCTCAAGGGCGCCATCGGCTTCGCCTCGACACTCGTCGTCTTCGTCGTGACGATGATCCTCGTGCGCCTTGCAGCGGGCGGCTCGCCCGGAACGGGTGTCTACCAGCTCGGCAACTGGCCTGCGCCCTTCGGCATCGTGCTTGTTCTCGACCGGCTTTCGGCGCTGATGCTGTGCCTTGCGAGCGGCCTCGCACTCGCCGCCCAGGTTTATTCCATGGCGCGCTGGCACACGGCGGGCCACCACTTCCACTCGCTGTTCCAGCTTCTCGTGGCCGGTCTCAACGGTGCCTTCCTGACGGGCGACCTGTTCAACCTCTTCGTGTTCTTCGAGATGATGCTGGCGGCGTCCTACGGCCTGCTGCTGCATTGCTCCGGTCCGGTGCGCGTCAAAGCGGGGCTGCATTATATCGCCATCAATCTCGCCGCCTCGGCGCTGTTCCTGATCGGCGTAAGCCTGATCTACGGGGTGACCGGCACGCTCAACATGGCGGATCTCGCAACGAAACTCGCAACGCTTGCCCCAGAAAACAGAAATTTCGTGGAAGCGGGCGCCGCCATTCTCGGCGTCGCCTTCCTCGTGAAGGCCGGCATGTGGCCCTTGAGCTTCTGGCTGCCGACGGCCTATGCGGCGGCGACGCCGCCGGTCGCTGCCGCCTTCGCGATCCTGACGAAGGTCGGGATCTACATTATCATCCGCCTGCATCTGCTCGTCTTCGGCGCCGCGGCGGGAGCCTCGACCGGCTTCGGTCAGGACTGGCTTGTCGCCGGCGGCATGCTGACGATCGCCTATGGCGCGATCGGCGTGCTTGCCTCTCAGGCGATGGGTCGCCTCGCGGGCTATTCGGTACTTGTCTCTTCCGGAACGCTACTTGCCGCGCTCGGCCTCGGACATCAGGGGATGCTGGCAGGCGCGCTCTTCTATCTCGTCAGTTCGACACTGACGATCGCCGCCTTTTTCCTGCTCATCGAGCTCGTCGAACGCGGCCGCGATGCCGGGGCCGACGTGCTGGCGGTGACGATGGAGGCCTATGGCGACTTCGACGAGGATGAAGAAGAGGAAGAGGTCGGCGTCGCGATACCCGGGACGATGGCTGTGCTCGGCCTCTGCTTCTGCCTGTGCGCGGTGCTCTTGTCCGGCCTGCCACCGCTTTCGGGCTTCATCGCCAAGTTCGCGCTCCTGCATGGCCTCTTCGACGGTTCGAAAGCGGATCTTGCAGCCGCGACATCGCCCGCCGACTGGACCTATGTATTGCTCATCATCCTGTCGGGCCTGGCCGCCATGATCGCCATGAACCGCATCGGCATCCGCACCTTCTGGGCCTCCATCGAGGGCACGATACCGCGCGTCGTGGTCGTCGAGATCGCGCCCGTTCTCGTTCTGCTCGGCGCCTGCGTCTTCCTGAGCCTGCAGGCGGGGCCCGCCATGCGCTACATGCAGGCGACCGCCGACGATCTGCTCTCGCCCCTCGTTCATAGCGAGCGGGTGCTTTCGGCGCCAAGGACGGGAGGCAATTAGCCGATGCGCACCTGGCTTCCCTACCCACTGCTTTCGACCGGCCTGTTCGTCATGTGGCTGCTGCTCAACCAGTCGGTGGCACCGGGCTCGATCCTGCTGGGCCTGGTTCTGAGCGCGGTGCTCGCCTGGGTGACGCTCAAGCTGCAGCCCGCGCGGTCCAATCTGCACCGTCTGGGACGCGCCTTCGGGCTTGCCGTTCACGTCGTGGGGGACATCATACGGTCGAATATTGCCGTCACCGGCATCATCCTGCGCTCGCGCAGGCGTCCAGCCAATGCCGGCTTCTTGACCATCGATCTCGATCTCGATGACGAAAACGCGTTGGCGCTGCTCGCCTGCATCGTGACAGCCACGCCCGGAACAGCCTGGCTCGAATATGACCGCCGCCTGAAAACGGTACTCATCCACGTGCTGGACATCGAGAACGAGGCCCTGTGGCGGCGAACCGTCAAGGGGTATGAGGCCCAACTGAAGGAGATATTCCAATGATCGAGCTTGCGATCATCTGGTCCGTACTTCTCGCGCAGAGCATGCTGGCGCTCGCCATGGCCTTCGCGCTCTACCGCATCGCCAGGGGACCGCGGGCGCAGGACCGCATCCTCGGCCTCGATACGCTTTACGTCAACGCGATGCTCTTGCTCTTGAGCTTCGGCATCCGGACCGCGAACACGGTCTACTTCGAAACGGCTCTGATCATTGCCGTGATTGGCTTCGCCTCTTCGATCGCGCTCGCCAAGTTCCTCATGCGCGGCGAGGTGATCGAATGAGCCACCTGACCGACCTGCCGCCCTGGGCGGCGATTGCCGTGTGCGCGCTGTTGCTTTTAGGCGCGGCGACGACGCTGATAGGGTCGCTCGGCCTTCTGCGTCTTTCCGATTTTTATGAGCGCCTGCACGCCCCGACGATCGCGACCAGCGGCGGCACGATCCTCATCTGCCTGGCGTCGATCCTCTGCTTTGCCGTGTTGCAGGGCCGCTGGGTCTTCCATGAGCTGCTGATCATCTTCTTCGTTACGGTGACGACGCCCGTAACGCTGATGCTGCTCGGACAGGCAGCCCTTTACCGCGACCGGTTCGAGGAACGGCAGGACGTTCCCCGAAAGCCGAGACCCGCACTCGATGAGGAATAGCTATTCGCCTGCCTGACGAAACGCCTCGCGCGCATCATTGAGGTGAAGCGCGAAGCCGGTTGCGCCTGCTTCGCCGAGGCCGGGACGGAGCTGCATGCTCGGGATCAGATAGTCGCCGCCATTCTGTTGCCGATAGGGAATGGGCGGGGTCGAGCCGAGCCTCCGCATCCTCTCGCGCAGGCGCTCGGCCAGCGGCTCGAAAGCCGCTTCGTCGAAACGATCGACGCGATAGGCGACGAATGGAGGAAGCACGTCGTAGCCCGGATAGTAGAGGATGCCGTGGTTGATGGGGAACAGGAGGTCATCTATCGGGCCGTTGACGCCGCGGGCCGAATAATGCTCTTCCCAGCCGCCGGCGGTCACGATCAGCATCGCGCGCTTGCCCGCCAATTTCCCTTCGCCGTAGCGGTCACCCCAGCGCTTGTCGCTATGCTCGCCGACGCCGTAAGCAAAGCCGTAGGCGAAGACGCGGTCGACCCAGCCCTTGAGAATGGCCGGCATGGAGAACCACCAGAGCGGGAACTGGAGGATGAGGACATCGGCCCAAAGAAGCTTCTCGATCTCCGCCTTGACATCTTCCGTCAGCGCCTCGGCTTCGAAGGCCTTCTTGGAGGCTGCGACAGGCACGAGCCGCGCGTCCGGCGCCAGCAGGGGGAAGTCGGCGCGGTCGACCTCGGATTTCCAGCCTTGGGCATAGAGATCCGAGACCCGCACTTCATGGCCTTGTGCTTCGAGCTCCTTGAGCGCGACGTCGCGGAGCGCTCCGTTGAGCGAGCGCGGTTCCGGATGAGCAAAGACGAGCAGAACTTTCATGGATCATTCTCCTGGTGAGATTTTCGTCCCTCTAGGTAGCCAGCATCCGCCCGATCCGCTACGTGTAGGGAATGCATGAGATCGTGCCGAATAATGGATAAATCCGACGTCACTCTCGAGCGCATGCGCACTTTCGTGCGCGTCGCAGAGCGCGGAAGCCTGTCGGCGGTCGCGCGCGAACTTAGGGTCGGTCAGTCGACCGTCACGAGGCATTTGCGCGAGCTCGAGGAAGCAGTCGGGGTGCCTCTGCTCTCCAGGACCACCAGACGCGTGACGATGACCGATGAGGGCAGCCGCTACTATGCCAGGAGCGTCGAGATCCTCCGCCTCGTGGAGCAGGCCGGCGACGAGGTAAGAGGCACGCGAGGCGCGCCGGCCGGCACGGTCCGCGTCTCGTGCACGGCGGCTTTCGGGGTTCTCCATGTCAGCCGGCTGATCTTCGCGTTTCAGGACCGCTATCCCGACATCGGCGTCGATTTGAGCCTTACCGACGAGCGGGTCGACCTCGTGCGCGAAGGCGTCGACATCGCGCTCCGCCTGGGTCCGCTCACCGACAGTTCGATGCGGCTGAAGGCGCTCGGCCAGAGCCGTCGCCTGCTCGTGGCGGCGCCGGGCTATCTGGCCCAACGGGGGAGGCCGGCCGTTCCGCGGGATCTGACCGGCCATGAGGGCATCCGGATGTCGAACGTCGCAGGAAGCGACACTCTTGTCCTGCAGGGGCCGGATGGCAGTCATCACGCGGTGCCCTTCGGCGGACGGTTGCGGGTCGACCATGGGCTTGCCGCACGCGAGGCGCTCGTCGCCGGGCGCGGCATCGCGCCTGCGCATCGATGGCTTGTCGGCGACCTTCTGGCAGCGGGCAGGCTCGAAGTGGTCCTACCCCACTATTCGCTGCCACCGGTCCCGCTCAGCATGTTGATCGTTCCGGAGCGCGCGGGCATCGCCCGGGTCCGGCTTCTCGTCGACTTCCTTGCAGATGAGATCGGCAGCGTTCCCGGGGTCGAGCAGGCGCGGCGATAGCCGACCGGCTGTTCCGCCTATTCGCGTCCGCGGAAGCGGCGCTGATAGGCTGCATCGTAGAGCGAGCTCTCGCGGAAGTCCGAGGCTTCGAGGCCCGGGCCGACGAAGATGAGCGCCGTGCGCTCGATCGGTTCGGCGGCGACCCTCGCGGCGATGTCACCGAGCGTGCCGCGCAGGACGCGTTCATCCGGCCAGGAGGCCTTGACGACGATCGCCACCGGGCAATCGACGCCATAGAGCGGCGTCAGCTCCTCGACGACGCGGTCGAGCGCGTGGATGGCGAGATGGATCGCAAGCGTTGAGCCCGTGGCTCCGAAGGCGGCGAGCGTCTCCCTGTTCGGCATTGGCGAGGCGCGGCCGGAAACGCGGGTCAGCACCAGGCTCTGTGCCACCGCCGGAATTGTCAGTTCGCGGCCGAGCGTCGCAGCGGCGGCAGCGAAGGCGGGCACACCGGGCGTCATCGTATAGGGAATGCCATGTTTCTCGAGCCGCCTGATCTGCTCCGCCACGGCGCTCCAGACGGAAAGGTCGCCCGAATGCAGCCGTGCGACGTCCTCGCCGGCTTGCGCAGCGCGTACATATTCCGCCTCGATCTCGTCGAGCGACATCGGTGCCGTGTCGACGATGCGGGCGCCGGGCGGGCAATATTGCAGCAGTTCCGGCGAGACGATCGAGCCGGCATAGAGGCAGACGGGGCAGTCGCCGATCAGGTCCCGTCCCCTGACCGTGATGAGGTCTGCCGCGCCCGGGCCTGCGCCGATGAAATGAACCGTCATAGTCTGTCCTCTCGAGAATCTTTCAGGCCTTGATCCACGACCATTGCGTGACCGGCATGGCCGGGCGCCAGCCCGTCATCGAGCCGACGGGCGCGGCCCGCGCGACATCGATGCGGATCAGTGATCCGCCAAGCCGCGCATGGTGGGCGATGAGCACCGCTTCCATTTCCGTTGTCACCGCATTGGCGACCAGCCGTCCGCCGGGGGAAAGCGCCGCGACCGCCGCGTCCATCACGCCCGGCTCGCTACCGCCGCCGCCGATAAAGATCACATCCGGGCGCGCCAAGTTTCGCAATGCGTCCGGCGCCTCGCCCTCGACGACCACGAGCCCAGGCACACCGAAGCGGGCCGCATTGCGGCCGATACGCTGGGCTCGCTCGGATGACGCCTCGACCGCGACCGCCCGCATCGCCGGATCGGCCAGCATCCATTCGATGGCGACCGAGCCCGAGCCGGCGCCGATGTCCCAGAGAAGCTCGCCCTTGCGCGGCGCCAAGGCCGAGAGCGTCAAAGCCCGCACCTCGCGCTTGGTGATCTGGCCGTCATGTTCGAAGAGTCTATCGTCGAGGCCGCTCGCAAGCGGCAGGATCCGCGCGTCCGCATCGGCGACGACTTCGACGGCGCAGACGTTCAAGGCGTCGACCTGTTCCAGCGCGAAGCTTGCGGCGATGTGACGGGAGACGCGCTCGCGCTCCCCTCCAATTGCCTCGAGAAGCGTAAGCTGCGACCGACCGAAACCGCTCCCGCTGAGCAGTTCGGCAAGCGCCTTCGGCCCGTTCTCGTCCGAGGTCAGTGCCAGCACGCGTGCGCCCGGCTGCAGATGCGGCCGGATGAGATCGAGCGGGCGCCCGTGCAGCGAAACTGTCGCAACCTCCTGCAGCGCCCAGCTCAGCCGCGAGGCGGCAAGGCTGAAGGCGGATGGCGCGGGAATGGTGCGCATTTCCTTGACGTCGACGCGGCGCGCCAGCGTGGCGCCGACCCCGAACAGGAACGGATCGCCTGAGGCGAGCACGACGACGGAGCTACCGCGCCGCGCAAGGATGGCCTCGACCGATTTTTCGAAGGGGCTCTGCCATATGTGGCACTCGCCCTTGATCAACGGCGCCGCAAGCTCGATGTGGCGGGCACCGCCGAAAACGACCGGTGCAGCTTCGATGAGCCGCTTGGCCTCGTCGCCGAGACCGGCTACACCATCCTCTCCGATACCGATGATGGTGAGCCAAGAGACGATGATGGCCGAGCCACTGTTCGACATGTCAGCCATGGACAGACCTCGCATCCTGATCCTCGGCGGCACGACGGAGGCGCGTGAGCTGGCCGAGCGCCTCGCAGCCGATCGGCGCTACGACGCGGCGATCTCGCTTGCCGGCCGCACGGCCGACCCGCGCCCGCAGCCCTTGCCGACGCGCATCGGCGGCTTCGGCGGAGCGGAGGGGCTCGCTGCCTCCCTGAAGGCCGAGAACATCGCCCTTCTCATCGATGCGACGCATCCCTTCGCGGCACGCATATCGCACAACGCCGCCGCGGCGGCGGATACGACCGGAACGCCGCTCTTTGCGCTCCGCCGCCCCGCATGGGAGGCCGAAGCCGGCGATCGCTGGACGCGCGTCGAGAGTGTGGCCAAGGCGGTCTCCGCCCTCGGCGAAGCGCCGCGCCGCGTGTTTCTCGCGATCGGCCGCCAGGAGGCATTCCACTTCGAAAGGGCGCCGCAGCACCGCTACGTCGTGCGCAGTGTCGACCCGGTGACACCCCCGCTCGCCCTTCCGGACATCACCGCCATACTCGCCTGTGGTCCTTTCGCGGAGAGCGACGAGGTGGAATTGCTCAAACAGCATGGTATCGACGTCGTCGTCGCCAAGAACAGCGGTGGCACCGCTACTTATGGCAAGATCGCCGCGGCACGAAAGCTCGGGCTCGAGGTGGTGATGGTCGAGCGCCACAAGCCCGCCGACGTGGCGACGGTCAGCGACTGCAACGAGGCGCTCGAACGCATCCATCAATGGCTTTCCCCGGTGAAGGACCGCGGCGTGTAAACGAGATCCGGCTTTCCATCGCGGGCGATGATCCGTGTCTCGGGCGAGCCGACGATCACGCAGGTCGCCATGTCGGCACGGGAGGGATCGGCTTCGCCGAGCGGCATGACCGCAATGCGCTCGTCAAGCCGCCCGGCGGCTCGGCCGAAGATCACCGGCACGCGGGGCGGCAGCACTTGCCGCAGGACCTCAAAGGCTTCGCCGAGTTGCCAGGGCCGCGCCTTGCTAATCGGATTGTAGAGGGCGATGACGAGCCCGGCCTCTGCGGCAAGCCTCAGCCGCTTGGTGATGACATCCCAGGGCTTCAGATTGTCCGAGAGCGACATGGCGCAGAAATCGTGGCCGAGCGGCGCGCCGATCCGCGCGGCGACGGCAAGCATGGCGGTGACGCCCGGCGTGATCTTCAGATCCACCTGCCGCCACTCCTTAGGCCCCTTGTCGATCGCCTCGCAGACGGCCGCCGCCATCGCGAAGATGCCGGGATCTCCGCCGGAGACCACGCAGACGTCGACACCGGCGCTGGCGCGGACGAGCGCCGCCTCGGCCCGGTCCAGTTCCTCGCGGTTGTCGGAGGCGATGCGCCGCTGGTCGGCTCTGAGGTGCAGACGGTCGAGATAGGGGCCGTAGCCGAAGAATTCGGTCGCAACGGCGATCGCGTCTTTGGCCTCCGGTGTCATCTGTGCCGGATTGCCGGGGCCGGTGCCGACGATGAAGAGCTTTCCCGTCATCGTCTTTCCTCTCGCAGCCTGCCTTCGCGACCCGGGCGGTCCTTCCAGCCGGGCACCAGCACCAGCGAGAAGTACGGCGCCTCGTCGTCGGGCTTCTCGCCGAGCGGGACCATCGCCGCGTTCTTCATCGTGCCGCGCTCCACATAGACGGCGTTCTCTAAGCGGCCGGCTGCGGCGAGCGCCCGGCGGATTTTCGGCAGATTGCGCCCGACCTTCATGATAACGGCGGCCTCCGTGTCGGCGAGGCGGCGCTGAAGCTCACCCTCGCCCATCGTGCCGGGCAGGACCGAGAGCACGTCGTCGCCCTGCACCAGCGGCAGCCCCGCGAGCGACCAGCAGCCGGACATGGCGGTGATGCCGGGAATGACCTCGACCGGGAACCGGCCGGCAAGCCGCACATGCAGGTGCATGTAGGAGCCGTAGAAAAGCGGATCGCCCTCGCTCAGCACCGCGACCGTTCGCCCGGCTTCAAGATGCACAGCCACGGCTTCGGCCGAGGCGTTGTAGAAATCGGTAATCTGGCGCTTATAGGCCTCCGCGTCCTTGTCGATTTCGGTCGTCACTGGATAGTAGAGCGGCAACTCGACCAGGTCGGGCTTCAACAGGCCCTCGACCACGGCGCGGCCATTGCCGTTGCGCCCGGCCTTGGCGAAATAGGCGACGACATCCGCCTCGCCGAGCGCCCTGACCGCCTTCACCGTCAGAAGCTCCGGGTCGCCGGGACCTGTTCCTACACCGATCAGTCTTCCCACTTCGCCGGCGCTCACAGACCCGGCCTCGCGAGCGAATTCAGCGCCGCCGCCGTCATCGCGCTGCCGCCGAGTCGGCCGCGCACGATGGCAAAGGGAACGCTGTAGGAATTCTCGGCGAGCGCATCCTTCGATTCGGCCGCGCCGACGAAGCCGACCGGCATGCCGAGGATCGCCGCCGGCTTCGGCGCGCCGTCACGCAGCATTTCAAGCAGATAGAAGAGCGCCGTCGGCGCATTGCCGATGGCAACCACGGAGCCCGCCATCCGCTCGCCCCAGAGCTTGAGCGCCGCGGCCGAACGCGTGTTGCCGATCTCGGCTGCAATCTCCGCCGTGCGCGGATCGCGGAGCGTGCAGATGACCTCATTACCCGCCGGCAGCCTCGCCCGCGTTACGCCGTGGGCGACCATCTCCGCATCGCAGAAGATCGGCGCGCCGTTCTTCAGCGCCGTACGCGCGGCGGAGACGAAATCCGGCGAGAAGACGAACTGGCGCGCCGCCTCGACGGAGCCGCAGGCATGCACCATGCGCACCGCAAGATCGGCCTCTTGCTCCGAGAAGCCGGAAAGATCGGCTTCCGCCCGGATGATCGCGAAGGAACGCTCGTATATGGCGTTGCCATCGCGGATATAATCGTAATCAGGCATTTCTATCCCTGTTCAAACGCTTGAGCGATGCGCGCGGTCCCGAGCCGTGTAAGACAGGAGAGCGCCGATTCGCTAGCGTCTTTATTTTGCCGCACCAGGCCATTGAGAGCGGCCAGTGCGGATCCTATTCCGGTTTCATCCCTGTAGGCACTCGGCGCGACGGAAGCAGTGCCATTTACGACAAGCGCATATCCTGATGGCGCACCGACGAGCGTCAGCGGAGAGGCCGCCGGCCTGGCGCACCCCTTGCGACAGCCGGAAAGGTGCACGATGAGCGAACCGTCGAGAAGGTCGGGCGCCTCTTCGACCATCAGCGCTGCCGTCGCCTTGGTGTCCATCAGGGCCGAAGCGCAGGCAAGGCCGGCGCAGGTCGCTATGTGATTGCGCGGATCGTCGCAGGAGACGAGAAAGCCGTTTGCGTACGCGAGGTGCTGCGCCAGTGCTGCCGCCTCGCTCGAAAGCCCGAGCACGAAAAGGCCGTGTCGCGGCGCTAGGCGGATCTCGGAGGCCCCAAGCTCCTCGGCCTGCCGGATAAACGCGGTGAGATTGTCCGCATCGGTCTGCGCAAAGGCGAGGCCGAGGCCGAGCACAATGCTGGCACCGCCGAAAGCATGGATGCCCGCCGGCGGCAAAGGTCTGCCGCCGTCACCTGCAGGCGGCAAGTCCATGTCGGAGGGCCAGAGCTGCCGAAGCCGATCCGCATCGAGGTCGCGGCCGCGGGCCGCGGGGCCAAGCGCGTTGAGCTCAGCCAACACATCCATGACTGCAGCGACCGCTTCTCGCGCCTTAAGAAGGGCAATGGGCGTCGCCGAGCGCGCCGTGCCGCCGATCGAAAGCAGCCAGAAAACACTTTTGTCCCGGACGATCGCACTGAGACGCAGGTCGGCGACCATGTCTTGAAGATGGAAACGGCCGCCGCCGTCGACGATGATCGACAGTTTCGGCGCAAGCCTGAGCGCCCGTGCGCCAGAGATCGCCGCCCGCAACGCCTGCGCTAACGGCCGTGGATCGGCGATCTCGCCCGGGTCGAATCCGGCAAGCGGCGGTGTCTCGATTGCGACGCCCTCGGCAACGGCGATCCGCGCCTCCCCGACCGCGGCGGCAAGCGAGGAAACGCTCGCTGCGGTCAAGCCTCGGATCTGCAGGTTTCCCCGCGCGGTGATCTCGATGATCCCGCTGCCGCATGCCGCGGCCGCGCCGGCAAGCGCCTTCACTTCCGCCGGCGTCAGGCCATCGGCCGCGGGCCTCAGCCGCACGAGCAGCCCGTCACCGGTCTGCATCGGGGCGGCGAGCGACGGACAGGCGCCACGGCGCATCGATGTGCCGGTTCCGGACAACTCAGGTGGCGCGGCGCAGCTTGTCATCGTCCTCCGTCATCCTTCGCAAGAAATGCCGCCTCGGCAGCCATTTCCTGGTGGAGCCTATACCACAGGCCGGCGCCTGGAGAGAGATCAAGGCACTCCAAGACCTCCGGGCGACTATTCATCGAAATCGGCCCCCTTGCGCAGAAGATAGATGTCCATGATCCAGCCCATGCGCTCGCGCGCCGCCTCGCGTGCTTTCAGAACCTCGTCCTTCACCTCGGCAAGACGCCCGGAAATGACGATCTCGTCCGGCGTGCCGAGATAGGCGCCCCAATAGATCTCGGCGTCGGGATCTTCGATCTTCCGAAAAGCCTGCTCGCCGTCGAGCATGACGACGGCCGTCTCGCTCTTGTGCGGGAAGCTTTCGGCGAGCCGTCGGCCGGTTGTTATCTCGACCGGCTTGCCGACGAGATTGAGCGGGATGCGATGGCTGGCACAGAGCGCCTGCAGGCTGGTGATGCCGGGAATGACGTCGAAATCGAAGGTGATCCGTCCCTGAGCTTTCACCCTTTCGACGATGCGGATTGTGCTGTCGTAGAGCATCGGATCGCCCCAGACGAGAAAGGCGCCGGTCTGTCCATCGGCAAGTTCGTCCTTGAGCAGCGCCTCGTAGGTAGTGGCGATGCTCGCATGCCAGTCGTCGACGCTTTCGATATAGCTGCGGCCTTCGGTGCTGCGGACCGGCACGGCGAATTCGACCGTGCGGCTGTTGCTCCGCGCTAGGTACCGGGCACAGATCTCGCGGCGTACTTCGGCGAGTTCCGTCTTCGTTGCTCCCTTCGTCGGGATGAAGAGCACGTCGGCCCGGTTCAGCGCATTGATCGCCTGGATCGTTATGTGCTCCGGGTTGCCCGCACCGATACCGATGATCAGGATGTGCCGCATGCGTCTCTCCTATCGCGCTGACCGCGCATAGGCCCGTCTTTGGCGGATCGAGATCGCGGGCGCAAGTCCGTTCGCGACGAGAGGCGCAATCACCGCGTCAACAGATAGGCGCGATCTGCAGGTCGACTGCCAGCGGCGGGTCCTCCGGGAGCCGCCAATCGATCGGATCGAGCCCCTTGGACACAAGGAAGGCGTTGGCCTTGGAGAAATGCCGGCAGCCGAAGAAGCCGGAATGGGCCGAGAGCGGCGAAGGATGCGGCGCGGTCAATACCAGATGCCGAGAACGATCGACGAAGGCCGCCTTCCTTTGCGCATAGGAGCCCCAGAGCATGAAAACGACCGGCTGCTCCTGCTCGTTGACGGCGCGAATGACGGCATCCGTGAAGCGCTCCCAACCGCGCCCCTGATGCGAAGCGGCCCGGCCGCGCTCGACCGTCAGCACGGCGTTGAGGAGCAGCACGCCCTGCCGCGCCCAGCTCTCGAGGAAGCCGTGGCGGGCCGGTGGAATGCCAAGGTCTTCCTGAAGCTCCTTGTAGATGTTGATGAGCGACGGCGGTATGCGCACGCCCGGGCGCACGCTGAAGCACAGCCCGTGCGCCTGGCCGTCGCCGTGATAAGGATCCTGACCGAGAATGACCACGCGCACCTTGTCGAGCGGCGTCAGGTCCAGCGCCCGGAAATACTCGCTTCCCCTCGGAAAGATTTGCCGGCCCTGCTGCCTTTCTTCCACCAGGAAGCGCTTGAGATCAGCCATGTAGCTGTGACGGAATTCCGGCGCCAGCACGGCCTTCCAGCTTTCTTCCAGCCTGATCGTCGCATCCATAAGCGTCGTCACCTTGTTTCGTCTCCATCGGAATTTAGACGTGCGACCGCCCATCGCAAGCGCCCCTGCACTATTTGGACGTCTCGGTTCACCGTTTTGATTACCCTCGCACAACAGCATTGTATTTCTTCAGATATAGCGCTACCAAAAAGCCATGCGTTATATCTTCGGAAATATCACGAGTGAGATGGAGGCAGGTGTGGCGAGAGGACGGAGAGACTGGCTCAAGGCTCTGAGGTCTAGAGGTCTCGGACTGAAGACTTTGGCTCTGGCGCTTGGCATCGTAGCGGGAGCCGCATTCGCCCCCGCCCATGCGGCGGAAAAGGTGACGATATTCGCCGCAGCGAGCCTTAAGAACGCCCTCGACGCAATCAACGAGGAATGGCGCAAAGAAACTGGTAAGGAGACGACCACCTCCTATGCGGCAAGTTCGGCACTGGCGAAACAGATCGAACAAGGCGCGCCCGCCAACATCTTCATCTCGGCCGACCTTGCCTGGATGGACTACCTCGCAGAGAAGAAGCTGATAAAGGGCGACAGCCGTTCCAACCTGCTCGGCAACCGCATCGTCCTCGTCTCCGGCAAAGCGGATGCCGCAGCCGTCGAAATCAAACCCGGCCTCGACTTAGCCCACCTTCTCGGCGACGGGCGCCTGGCGATGGGTGCGGTCGATTCGGTTCCCGCCGGCAAATACGGCAAGGCCGCCCTCGAGAAGCTCGGCATCTGGCCGAGCGTCGCAGATAAGGTCGCCGGCGCCGAAAGCGTGCGCGCCGCCCTCCTTCTCGTGTCGCGCGGCGAGGCGCCCTTGGGTATCGTCTATCAGACCGACGCCGCGGCCGATCCGGGCGTGAAGGTGATCGGCACCTTCCCGGAAGGCAGCCATCCGCCGATCATCTACCCGATCGCCATCACCGCCGAAAGCAAGAATGCCGATGCGGCGGCGTATCTCCAATTCGTCAGATCACCCAAGGCCGCTGCGCTTTTCTCGGCGCAAGGCTTCGCGGTGCTGGAATAGTTCGGCTCCTCTTCAGGAAGAGAAGCGAAGCACGTATTGTCGCCTTCTCCGCCGCAACTCCGGTTGCGCGGCGGCGCGTTTCAAGGACAGGGGTTTCGACGTTTGGACTGGATGAGCCTGAGCGACGCGGAGTGGACGGCCGTTCGGTTAAGCCTCCGGGTGGCCACCGTCGCCATGCTGTCGAGCCTGCCCGTCGCGCTTCTTGTAGCCATAGCGCTGGCGCGCGGTCGCTTCTGGGGCAAGTCGGCCCTGAACGGCCTCGTCCACATGCCGTTGATCCTGCCGCCGGTCGTCACCGGCTTCGTGCTTCTCCTGCTCTTCGGCCGGCGCGGACCGATCGGCGCCTTCCTTGCCGAGCATTTGGGGCTCGTCTTTTCCTTCCGCTGGACGGGGGCGGCACTCGCCTGTGCCGTCATGGGCTTTCCGCTTATGGTGCGCAGCATCCGGCTCTCGATCGAAACGGTCGACCGCAAGCTCGAACACGCCGCCGCAACGCTCGGTGCGAGCCCCGGCTGGGTCTTCCTGACCGTGACGTTGCCCCTGATCCTTCCCGGCATCGTCGCCGGCATGATCCTCTCCTTCGCCAAGGCCATGGGCGAGTTCGGGGCGACGATCACCTTCGTCTCCAACATCCCCGGCGAGACGCAGACCATCTCCGCGGCGATCTACACCTTCACGCAGGTGCCGGGTGGCGACGCGGGCGCAATGCGCCTCACCATCATATCGATCATCGTCTCGATGGCGGCGCTCATGCTGTCGGAGGTCCTCGCGGCGGCCGCGGCGCGGCGAACGGTGGCGGCATGAGGCTCGAGGTCGAAGCCCGTCATCGGATCGGCTCCTTCACGATCGACGCCGCCTTCGGCTCCGAAGGTGGAGTAACAGCACTTTTCGGCCGCTCCGGCTCTGGTAAGACGTCGCTCGTCAATATCATCGCCGGCCTCCTGCGAGCTGACACGGGCCGTATCGTCCTTGACGGCGACGTGATCGCCGACAGCGCGCGCGGGGTCTTCGCACCTGTCCACCGCCGCCGTTTCGGCTATGTGTTCCAGGAGGCCCGGCTCTTTCCGCATTTGAGCGTCCGGCGCAATCTCGCCTATGGACGCTGGTTCGCAGGCGCGAGCGAGTCCGCGTCGGAATTCGGCAGGATCGTCGAAATGCTCGGTATCGGCCACCTGCTCGATCGGCGCCCGTCAACGCTTTCGGGCGGCGAGCGCCAGCGCGTCGCCGTCGGCCGGGCGCTGCTCGCCTCTCCCCGCCTGCTCCTGATGGACGAGCCGCTCGCCGCCCTCGATGAAGCAAGAAAGGCCGAGATCCTGCCCTATCTGGAACGACTTCGCGACGAGACGCGGATCCCGATCGTCTATGTCAGCCACTCGGTGGCGGAAGTCGCGCGGCTGGCCGACCGCGTCGTCGTGCTCGACGATGGCCGAGTGAAGGCAGCCGGCGACGTTTCCGCGGTCCTCAGCCAGCCCGCCGCCACGCTCGCCATCGATCGCCGGGAAGCCGGGGCACTCATTGACGGCACAGTCGAGGATCAGGACAAGCTCCACGAGCTGACGCTCGTGCGAGCCGGCAGTTGCATCATCCGCGTACCGCATCTCGTCGCGCAGCCCGGACAAAACCTTCGCCTCTACATTGCCGCCCGTGACGTCATGCTGGCGACGAGACGCCCGGAAGCCATCAGTGCGCTCAACGTCCTCGAAGGAACGATCTCCGATCTTTCGCCAATGCAGCAAGGCAGCGTCGACGTCCGCGTGAATTGTGGCGGCAATATCATCGTGGCTCGCATTACAACCCTTTCGCGTGAGGCGCTTGGACTCGAAGCGGGAAAGTCGGTGCATGCGATCATCAAGACCATCGCTCTCGACTACTAGAAAGCGCCCGCCGCCGATCGTCGGCCCACCACCAGTCGGTGCATCGGCGAAAAATGGAGCGGTGGTCTCCGCCAAGATGCTGCAGACATATGCCTTTGATATTTCGCACCTTTTTCGGAACCAAGGGCAATTTTTATCTCCGCAATCGATGCAAAAAGCGCATTTGTTATCCCAACTCCGCAGAAACCAGCGCGGCGCTGCAACCTCAGGAAGTAAATTAGTAACCTTTACAAGACATCTATAGCTGTGCGCCGCAGCATGCGTGCAAAGGTTGCAGCATCTTGCCGGCCGCGATGACTTCCATGGCGCATGAACGCGACCGCTGCCGCGCGAATGACTCGATCGGTACTTCTTACAGCTTCATTGGAACAGGAGCCATGACGACTTCCTGTAATGACAGGAGGAACGGATGCATCGAATCTCACTTTCCCTGAAAGCGTCGCTCGTCGGCGCCTTTGCTTTGCTGCTGCTGCTGATTGTCGGGCAAGGTCTTTTGGCCCACTTGCTCATTGGCGGCGTTTATGCGGACGTCGAGAACCTGGCGACTCGCTGGGTGCCGAGCGTCGATATCACTAACAAGATCAACACGGCCATTGCCAACCTCCGCGGCTCGGAGAATCGGCATCTCGTGAACCGCACCGAGGCCGGCATGAAGCGGGCCGACGATGCAATCGCCGAAAACCTCAAGAAGCTCGATGATCGGATGAAGATCTATGACGGGCTGGTTTCCGACCCGAAGGAGCGCGAACTCTACGGCAAGTTCAAGGAAGTGCTCGCCATCTACCTGAAGCAGCATGACGAACTGATCGCCATGTCCCGCGCCGGCAAGAAAGACGAGGCCGGGGAGTTCCTGACGAGCGCCATGCGTCAAAGCTACAACGAACTGGACGAACTGGCCGACGGTTTCCGTGACCTCAACATTGCCGGCGCGAAGCAGAGCTACCAAGACAGCACGGCCGACTATGCGAGCGCCCGCATCGCGACCGTCATGCTGCTCACTATTGCTTGCTTGGCTGGCGTCGGCGCCGTGGCTTTTGCGATCGGCGGCGTCTCACAGCCAATCAACCGCACGACCGAAGTCATGCGCACGCTCGCCAACGGCGATCTCTCGGTCGAAGTCCCCTTCACCGACAGGACGAACGAAATTGGCGAGATGGCGCGCGCGGTCGAGGTGTTCAAGCAGAACGGCATCCGGGTGCGCGAGATGAACGCGCAGGAGGCGGCACTGCAGACAAAGAGCGCCGACCTGCAGTCGAGCATCGGCACGGTCGTCTCGGCGGCCGTGGCTGGTGATTTCACAAAGCGCATCAGCAAGGATTATGAAAACGCCGACCTCAACCGCTTCGCCGCCCAGGTCAACGAACTCGTCGCTTCGGTCGACCGCGGCATTGCCGAGACCCGCCGTGTCGTGGCCGCGCTCGCGGAGGGCGATCTGAGCAAAAGCATGAAGGGCGAGTTCCAGGGCGCCTTCGGTGAGCTCAAGGAAAACGTTAATCAGAGCATGGCCAACCTGCGCGCGGTACTTGGCGAGGTGCGCACGGCGATCGACACGATCAACGGCGGCGCCGGCGAGATGCGCACGGCCTCGGGCGATCTCTCCCGGCGCACCGAGCAGCAGGCGGCCTCGCTCGAGGAGACCTCATCGGCGCTCGAAGAGATCACCGCCGCCGTGAAAAGCTCGACCGAGCGGGCGCTCGAAGCGACCCACATGGTCGACGAGGCGAGGAGAAGCACCGAGCAGTCGAGCGCCGTCGTCAAGGATGCGGTCTCGGCGATGGGGAGGATCGAGCAGGCCTCCGGCGAGATCGGCCAGATCATCAACGTCATTGATGAGATCGCCTTCCAGACCAACCTCCTGGCACTCAATGCCGGCGTGGAAGCGGCGCGGGCGGGCGACGCCGGCAAGGGCTTTGCCGTCGTCGCGCAAGAAGTGCGCGAGCTCGCGCAGCGCTCGGCCAATGCGGCGAAAGACATCAAGGCGCTGATCTCGCGCTCGGGCGAGGAGGTGAATTCCGGCGTGAAACTGGTCACGGCGACCGGCGAGGCGCTCGAGCTGATCGCGAGCCATGTCGTCAAGATCAACGAGCATGTGCATTCGATCACCACCGCCGCCAAGGAACAGTCGACGGGGCTTTCGGAGGTCAGCACCGCCGTCAACCAGATGGACCAGGTGACGCAGCAGAATGCGGCGATGGTCGAGGAATCGACGGCGGCGACGAACCGGCTCGCCGACGAGGCGGCGAACCTCGCCCGGCTGATCGCCCGCTTCACGCTCGAGGCGGGCGCCGGCCCGCATGTCGCCGGTCGTGACAGCCGGCCGGCCGCCTCGCCGGCCCGCGCGCTTACCCGCAAGCTCGCTGGCGCCTTCGGCGGCCGGACGGCAACGGCAGCGGCGGCCGATTGGGAGGAGTTCTGAGGTCACGCTTTGCATAAACGAAGTCGCCCGACTGCGCGCGCCCTCCCCCGCGACCGGGCGATTTCCGTTACGGATCGACGCCGCCTTTAACGGCTCATTCGGGCGAGATAGTCTCTTTGGGAAACGCCGTATTTCGATCACGCATCGCTTCCAGCCAGTGGAGGTCGTCTTCGATCGCTGCGCGCGCCTTGGCTTCCATCGCCCGGAAGCGTGCGATCAGCGTCTCGCCGAAAGCGGTGAGCACCGCACCGCCGCCCTGCTTCCCGCCGCGCTGCGATTCGACGGAGGGCTCCTTGAACATGCGGTTCAAGGCATCGACGAGCAGCCAGGCGCGCCGATAGGACATGTCCATCGCCCGCCCGGCGGCGGAAATCGAGCCGGTTTCGCGGATGAGTTCGAGCAGCATGATCTTGCCGCGCCCGAGCCGCTCGCCCGGCGGAAAATCGATGCGGAGGATGGGGCGGAGTTCTTCATCGGTATCGCGCATGGAGCAAACATAAAGGCTGTGGAAAGAGACGGAAAGGCGCGGTGGCATGGGACCTGTGCATGGAGACCTGAAAACCGAACTCCCGGGCTTGATCGAAGCCGCGAACGGATGCAGCCATAGGAAAAAGTGCCCATCGCAGAGACAACATCATGCCCGGTCCCGCTCTCGATCCCGTCATCACCGATCATTCGCTGCCCAGCAAGGCCGACGTCGTCATCATCGGCGGCGGCATCATCGGTGCCAGCGCGGCGCTTTTCCTCGCCGAACGCGGCGTCAAGGTGGTGCTTTGCGAGAAGGGCGTGCTCGGCGGCGAACAGTCGAGCCGCAACTGGGGCTGGGTGCGCGTGATGGGCCGCGATCGCCGCGAGATTCCGCTCGCGATCGCGGCACTCAAGATCTGGGACACGCTCGATGCCCGTGTCGGCGGCGAAACCGGCTTTCGCCGCAGCGGCATTCTCTACATATCCGAGACGGAGCAGGATATCGCAAACCGAGATGCTTGGCTGGCACTCGCCAAGCCCTACGGCGTCGACAGCCGCCAAATCGGTCCGGACGAAACATCGGCTCTCATGGCCGGCGCGGCAATCACCTACAAAGGCGGCCTCTATACGCCGAGCGACGGCAGGGCCGAGCCGCAGAAGGCGGTGCCGGCGATCGCTTCGGGAGCGCGGCGCGCCGGTGCTGTGATCGTCACTGGCTGCGCGGTCCGCGGCATCGAGAAAAGCACCGGCAGAATCAGTGCCGTCGTCACCGAACGGGGCCGCATCGAAACTTCGGCCGTGGTGCTTGCCGGCGGCGCCTGGTCGCGGCTCTTCTGCAAGGGCCTCGGCATCCGTCTGCCGCAGCTGAAGGTGCGCAACACCGTACTCAGGACCGCGCCGATCGAAGGTGGGCCGGAGGGCGCCGGTGCAACCGCGACCTACGCCTACCGCAAGCGGCTCGACGGCGGCTACACGATCGCCACGGCAGGCACAAACCTGCATCCGCTCGTTCCGGACACCTTTGCATTCTTCCGCGACTTTCGGCCGGCGCGAAAGGCCGAGAGCGAGGCCGTACAGGTGGGACTCAGCGCTCAGAGCTGGCGCGAGCTTTTCGAGATCGCACCCCAACCGCTCGACCGACCGGGCGCCTTCGAGAGATGCCGCATCCTCGACCCGCGTCCCGATCCCAAATCCGTGCTCAAGGCATTCGAGGAGGCGAGAAAGGCTCTTCCGAAGCTCCGCGCCGTCGAACCGGTGCAGATCTGGGCCGGCCTGATCGATGTCACGCCGGACGTGGTGCCGGTTATTTCCCACGCGGAACAGGTGCCGGGTCTCGTCATCGCCACCGGTTTTTCGGGCCACGGCTTCGGCATTGGGCCTGGCGCCGGGCACCTCGTCGCGGATCTCGTGACCGGGGAGAAACCCATCGTCGATCCTGCCGAGTTTCGGCTGTCGCGCTTCTCCGACGGCACGCCGATCGAGATCGCACCGCCCGTCTGAGATCCTTGAACGCCCCTCACCGGCGCAGATCGCGAAAGAAAATTACCCGAACACGCGAGCCTGCACCGGCTTGAAGATCAGCCCGGCGCGAGCGTCGGCATGAATCTGTCTTTCTTCAGGCGGACGAGCGGATCGCGGTCGAAAAGCCTTCATGAAAGCCCTGACTCGTGGCAGTCTGTGATCATAACCCTTTGGGAGAACGAGGGTTGTCGGCAAGCCAGGCAGGCCTGAGGGCGGAGGAGCGCGCTCAGGCGATTTGCCCCGCCGTCATCAGCGTCGCACGAGCCCGCGAAGCTCTTTCCTCGAGGGCTGACTTGCCTGCGATGCGCAATCCGGAAGGGAGGCCGGAATCCGCATGGACGAATTCAGTCGACTGAGTCTGCATATTCCCGAGCCGGCCGTCCGGCCAGGCGATCAGCCAGATTTCTCCAACGTCAAAATCCCGAAGGCGGGCTCCGTGCCACGGCCCGAGGTCGATGTGGAGCCCGAAGCGATCCGTGATCTTGCCTATTCGATCATCCGCGTGCTCAACCGCGAGGGCGAGGCGGTCGGCCCCTGGGCCGGGCTCCTCTCGGATGACGAACTGTTGACGGGGCTCCGGCACATGATGCTACTCAGGGCCTTCGACGCGCGCATGCTGATGGCGCAGCGCCAGGGCAAGACGTCCTTCTACATGCAGCATCTCGGTGAAGAGGCTGTGAGCTGCGCCTTCCGCAAGGCGCTTCGCAAGGGAGACATGAACTTCCCGACCTATCGGCAGGCCGGGCTGCTCATCGCCGACGACTACCCCATGGTCGAGATGATGAACCAGATCTTCTCGAACGAGAGCGATCCCTGCCACGGCCGCCAATTGCCGGTCATGTACACCTCCAAGGAGCACGGCTTCTTCACGATCTCCGGCAATCTCGCCACCCAATACGTCCAGGCCGTCGGCTGGGCCATGGCATCGGCCATCAAGAACGACACACGCATCGCCGCCGGCTGGATCGGCGACGGCTCGACGGCCGAGTCGGATTTTCACTCCGCTCTGGTCTTCGCCTCCACTTACAAGGCGCCCGTCATCCTCAACATCGTCAACAATCAGTGGGCGATCTCGACCTTCCAGGGCATCGCCCGCGGCGGCTCCGGCACCTTCGCCGCCCGCGGTCTGGGCTTCGGCATTCCGGCGCTGCGCGTCGACGGCAATGACTATCTTGCCGTCTATGCGGTCGCGCGCTGGGCGGCGGAGCGGGCGCGCCGCAATCTGGGCCCGACGCTGATCGAATATGTGACCTATCGTGTCGGTGCGCATTCGACCTCCGACGATCCGAGCGCCTATCGCCCCAAGACGGAATCGGAAGCCTGGCCGCTCGGCGACCCGGTGCTGAGGCTGAAGAAGCACCTGATCCTGCGCGGCGTCTGGTCCGAGGAGCGGCACGCCCAAGCGGAAGCCGAGATCATGGACGAGGTGATCCAGGCGCAGAAGGAAGCCGAACGTCACGGCACGCTGCATGCCGGCGGCAGACCTTCGGTGCGCGACATCTTCGAGGGCGTCTATGCCGAGATGCCGCCGCACATTCGTCGCCAGCGGCAGAAGGCGGGGTACTGAAATGGCCAGAATGACAATGATCGAAGCGGTGCGCAGTGCCATGGACGTCTCGATGGCGCGCGACGAGGATGTCGTCGTCTTCGGCGAAGACGTCGGCTATTTCGGCGGCGTTTTCCGCTGCACCCAGGGACTTCAGGCGAAATACGGCAAGACCCGCTGTTTCGACGCGCCGATCAGCGAGTCCGGCATCGTCGGCACCGCGATCGGCATGGCGGCCTACGGGCTGAAGCCTTGCGTCGAGATCCAGTTCGCCGACTACATGTATCCGGCCTACGACCAGCTCACCCAGGAGGCCGCACGCATCCGCTACCGCTCGAACGGCGACTTCACCTGCCCGATCGTCGTGCGCATGCCGACAGGCGGCGGCATCTTCGGCGGCCAGACTCACAGCCAGAGCCCGGAAGCGCTCTTCACCCATGTCTGCGGCCTGAAGGTCATCGTGCCTTCGAATCCCTATGACGCCAAGGGTCTCCTGATCTCGGCGATCGAGGATCCGGACCCGGTCATGTTCCTCGAGCCGAAGCGACTCTACAACGGCCCGTTCGACGGACACCACGAGCGCCCGGTCATCCCCTGGTCGAAGCACGAGCTCGGCGACGTGCCGGACGGACACTACACCATTCCGATCGGCAAGGCGGAAATCCGCCGCCAGGGTTCGGCGGTAACCGTGATCACCTATGGCACGATGGTGCATGTGGCGCTCACGGCTGCGGAGGAAACGGGGATCGACGCGGAAGTGATCGATCTGCGAAGCCTCTTGCCGCTCGACCTCGAGACGATCGTGCAATCGGTGACGAAAACCGGACGCTGCGTCGTCGTGCACGAGGCGACGCTGACCTCCGGCTTCGGCGCAGAGGTCGTATCCCTCGTGCAGGAACATTGTTTCTACCATCTCGAAGCGCCGATCGTGCGGGTGACCGGCTGGGACACGCCCTACCCGCACGCCCAGGAATGGGATTACTTCCCCGGCCCGGCGCGCGTCGGCCGCGCGCTCATGGAAGCAATGGAGGGCTGACGCGATGGGCGAATTCATTCTCAAGATGCCGGATGTCGGCGAAGGCGTCGCCGAAGCCGAGCTTGTCGAATGGCATGTGAAACCCGGCGACCCGGTCCGCGAGGATATGGTGCTCGCCGCCGTCATGACCGACAAGGCGACGGTCGAGATCCCCTCGCCGGTCTCCGGCAAGGTGTTGTGGCTCGGAGCGGAAGTCGGCGATACCGTTGCCGTGAAGGCGCCGCTCGTCAGAATAGAGACAGCCGGCGAGGCGGGCGAACCACCCCCGGACAGCGTTCCGGAAGCGCTTGCCGAAGCAGTGCTCGAAGAGCCCTTGGCCGCCGCGCCTGCCCCAGCGCCCCAGCCGAAGAGGGAGGAAGTGCTGCGGCCGAAGCCTGAGCAGGCCGCGCCGAAACCGGCGCCAACGCCACGCGAAGCACGGGACCTCTCGAAGAAACCGCTGGCTTCGCCGGCGGTGCGACTGCGGGCCAAAGACAGCGGTATCGATCTTCGACAAGTGATCGGCACGGGACCCGCCGGCCGCATCACCCATGAGGACCTCGATCTCTTCATCAGCCGCGGAGCCGAGCCGGTGCCGGCGCAGATCGGCCTCGTCCGCAAGACCGCGGTCGAGGAGATCAAGATCACAGGCCTCCGCCGGCGGATCGCCGAGAAGATGTCTCTTTCGACCTCGCGCATCCCCCACATCACCTATGTGGAGGAAGTGGACATGACGGCGCTCGAGGACCTGCGGGCGACGATGAATCGGGACCGCAAGCCCGAGCAGCCGAAGCTGACGGTCTTACCCTTCCTGATGCGTGCGCTCATCAAGACGGTCGCCGAACAGCCCGGTGTCAACGCCACCTTCGACGATCATGCCGGCATCATCCACCGGCACGCGGCCGTTCACATCGGCATTGCCACCCAGACGCCTGCCGGTCTTACCGTGCCGGTCGTACGTCACGCCGAGGCACGCACGATCTGGGATTGCGCTGCGGAGCTGAACCGCTTGGCGGAAGCCGCCCGCACCGGCACCGCGACGCGCGACGAGTTGACCGGCTCGACGATCACCATCTCCTCCCTTGGCGCACTTGGCGGCATCGCCTCGACGCCGGTGATCAACCATCCGGAGGTCGCGATCGTCGGCGTCAATAAGATGGCGACCCGGCCAGTGTGGGACGGCACGCAATTCGTGCCGCGCAAGATCATGAATCTCTCGTCGAGCTTCGACCATCGCGTCATCGACGGCTGGGATGCCGCGGTCTTCGTCCAGCGGCTGAAGACGCTGCTCGAAACACCGGCGCTGATTTTCGTTGAAGGGTGAGAAGCCATGAAGGAAATCTCCTGCAAGCTCTTGGTGCTCGGCGCCGGCCCCGGCGGCTATGTCTGCGCAATCCGCGCCGGCCAGCTCGGCGTCGACACCGTGATCGTCGAGAAGGGGAAGGCCGGCGGCACCTGTCTCAATGTCGGCTGTATCCCCTCCAAGGCGCTGATCCATGCGGCCGATGAATTTCACAAGCTCCGGGTGGCGGCCTCCGGCAAGAGCCCGCTCGGCCTGTCCTTGAATGCGCCGGCGATCGATCTCAAGCGGACCGTTGCCTGGAAGGACGGCATCGTCGGCCGTCTGAACGGCGGCGTCACCGGGCTCCTGAAGAAGGCCGGCGTCAAAGCCGTCGTCGGCGAGGCACGCTTCGTCGACGGCAAGACGGTGGATGTGGAAACCGAAATCGGTCTGCAGCGCATTCGCGCCGAGGCGGTAGTGATCGCCACCGGCTCGGCGCCGGTGGAGCTTCCGGACCTGCCGTTCGGCGGCAATGTCATCTCTTCGACCGAGGCACTGGCATTGACGCAGGTGCCCGAAACGCTCGCCGTCATCGGCGGCGGCTATATCGGCCTCGAACTCGGCACCGCCTTCGCCAAGCTTGGCTCGAAGGTGACCGTGCTCGAAGCCATGGACCGGATCCTGCCGCAATATGATGCCGACATTTCGAGGCCGGTGATGAAGCGTCTCGGCGAACTCGGCATCGAGGTCTATACCCGCACCGCGGCCAAGCGGCTTGCGGCCGATCGGCGCGGTTTGCTTGCCGAGGAGAACGGCCGCCCCTTCGAGGTGCCGGCGGAGAGGGTGCTGGTCACCGTCGGCCGTAGACCGGTGACCGAGGGCTGGGGACTGGAGGAGATCGATCTCGACCGGTCGGGCCGCTTCATCCGCATCGACGACCAGTGCCGCACGTCGATGCGCGGCATCTATGCGATCGGCGACGTGACCGGCGAGCCGATGCTTGCGCACCGCGCCATGGCCCAAGGCGAAATGGTTGCCGAGATCGTCGCCGGGCAGAAGCGAAGCTGGGACAAGCGCTGCATTCCGGCCGTCTGCTTCACCGATCCGGAAATCGTCAGCGCTGGGCTTTCACCGGAAGAGGCGCGCGCGACCGGCATCGAGGTCAAGATCGGTCAATTCCCCTTCCAGGCGAACGGCCGTGCGATGACGACACTTGCGGAAGATGGCTTCGTGCGCATCGTCGCCCGCGCCGACAACCATCTCGTCCTCGGCATCCATGCGGTCGGCCATGGCGTCTCGGAACTATCGGCCACTTTCGCGCTGGCGATCGAGATGGGTGCGCGTCTTGAGGATATCGCCGGGACGATCCATGCGCACCCGACGCAATCGGAGGCGTTCCAGGAGGCCGCGTTCAAGGGCATGGGACACGCGCTACATATTTGAGGCGGTTGCGGGATTGCCCCTCATCCCGCTGCCGCGACCTTCTCCCCGCGCGCGGGGAGAGGGTTAGGATGAGGGGCTAACCCCCACACGCCTACTGCAACAACTCCAGCCCCACCGCGGTCGCCTCGCCGCCGCCGATGCAGAGTGAGGCGATCCCGCGCTTGACGCCGTTCGCGCGCATTGCATGGAGCAGCGTCACGACGATACGGGCGCCGGAGGCGCCGATCGGGTGACCGAGCGCGCACGCGCCGCCGTGGATGTTGACGATGTCGTCGGAAAGGCCAAGATCGCGGATCGCCGCCAGGGCGACGACGGCGAAGGCCTCGTTGATCTCGTAAAGGCCGACGCTTCCCTTTTCCCAGTTAAGCTTGTCAATGAGCTTTTCTATGGCGCCGATCGGCGCGGTGGTGAACCATGCGGGCTCCCGCGCATGGCCGGCATGGCCGGCGACGATCGCGAGCGGCGTCAACCCGCGCCTCTCCGCCTCGCTTGCGCGCATCAGGATGAGCGCCGCGGCACCGTCGGAAATCGAAGAGGAATTGGCGGCCGTGACGCTGCCGCCGTCGCGGAAGGCGGGCCTCAGCTTCGGGATCTTCGTGGGATCGGCCTTCATCGGCTGTTCGTCCCGGTCGAGCTTGGCGCTCCCTCGCTTGCCGCCATCGATGATCGTGACGATCTCCTCGGCAAAGGACGTGTCTTCCGCCGCCTTCAAGGCCCGTTCGAGCGAGCGAAGAGCGAAGGCATCCTGATCGGCGCGGGAGAATTGATAATGCTGCGCCGTATCCTCCGCATAGGTCCCCATCAGGCGGCCCGAATAGGCATCCTCGAGCCCGTCGAGGAACATGTGGTCCTTGACCTCGCCGTGGCCGAGGCGGAAACCGCCGCGGGCCTTGGGCAGGAGGTAAGGGGCATTCGTCATCGACTCCATGCCGCCGACGGCAACGACGGATGCGCTGCCGGAGAGGAGCCCGTCGTGGCCGAGCATCAGCGCCTTCATGCCCGAGCCGCAGACCTTGGAGACGGTCGTCGAAGGCGTCTCCTCACCGAGGCCCGCCCCGAGCGCCGCCTGCCGGGCGGGGTTCTGCCCGAGACCAGCCGGCAGAACATTGCCCATCAGCACCTCGTCGACGGCATTCAGACCGGCGCGATCGAGTGCCGCCTTCAGCGCGACAGCGCCGAGCTCCGGCGCCGTCAAATCCTTGAGCCCGCCCTGAAAGGCACCCATCGGCGTGCGCGCCGCCGAAACGATGACGACTGGATCGCGATTGCTCATCTCAAATCCTCCCATGCAGCCGATGATCGGTCGGCCTTCCTCGGGCGGGACGAGAAAGTATGTTTCGGCAGCCCCTCATCCCGCTGCCGCGACCTTCTCCCCGCCTGCGGGGAGAGGGCCAGGGTGAGAGGCAATCGCCCGCGCCGCGCCCGCTTCGCTATAATCAGGAGTGACTATAAGCCGCGACGATGGCGAAGCAACAGCGGTAGTCCCGGCTCTCAGCCCATCCGCTCGGACGCATAGCTCCCCGGGCTCGGCGGGAAGACCACGACGCGGTTGCCGTTGATGAAGCAGCGGTGATGGATATGGGCGTGCACGGCGCGGGCCAGCACCTGGCTTTCGACGTCGCGGCCGATCGAGACATAGTCTTCGGCCGACTGCGCATGGGTGATGCGGGCGATGTCCTGCTCGATGATCGGCCCCTCGTCGAGATCGGCGGTGACGTAATGGGCCGTCGCGCCGATCAGCTTGACGCCGCGCTCATAGGCCTGCTTGTAGGGGTTGGCACCCTTGAAGCTCGGCAGGAAGGAGTGGTGGATGTTAATGATCTTCCCCGACATCTTCTTGCAGAGCGCATCCGAAAGCACCTGCATGTAGCGGGCAAGCACGATCAGCTCGGCGCCGGTCTGCTCGACGATCTCCATGAGCTGGGCTTCCGCCTTCGGCTTGTTCTCCTTCGTCACTTTGATGCAGTGGAAGGGAATGTCGTGGTTGACCACCACCTTCTGATAGTCGAAGTGGTTGGAGACGACGCCGACGATGTCGATCGGCAGCGCGCCGATCTTCCAGCGGTAGAGCAGGTCATTGAGGCAATGGCCGAAACGCGACACCATCAGGAGCACCTTCATGCGCTCTTCGGAATCGCGGATCTCCATCGTCATGCCGAAGCGCTTGATGACCGGCTCGAAGCCTTCGCGCAGCTCCTCCAGCTTCGCGCCTTCCTGGCTGATGAAGGTGAGGCGCATGAAGAAGAGGCCCGTTTCGAGATCGTCGAACTGCGAGCTGTCGCTGATGTAACAGCCCTTTTCCGCGAGATAGCCGGTGATGGCGGCAACGATGCCGCGGGTGGATTTGCAGGTGACGGTCAGCACATAGCTTTTCATCGATGGGTCTCTCGTTCTTGAGGTGTTTCCGCGCCCCCTTACATGGGCAGTCACGCGAAAACTAGCGTGGCGGCTTACGCCCCGCCGATCCATTCGCGACATCGGGTGGACGGAACAGGTCACGGCTGCGCCGCGCGCAACGGCAATCGGAATGGGCTCGCTAATGCTTTGCCTGATCGGGGTGCGCTCTCGCGAAGGCGTCGATCTCGGCGCAGCGTTGATCTATGGCGACGATCCGCGGGCAATGGCAGAGATCGACCTCCCAGCGCCGCGCATTGTAGACCTGCGGCACGAGGCAGATGTCTGCCATGCTCGGGTCGTCTCCGTGGCAGAATGTTCCGGTCGAAAGGTGATCCAGCATCCTCTCGAACGCGGCCAGGCCCTCGCCGATGAATTTCTGCATCCACGTCCGCCGCGCCAGCTCGCCGTCCGAGGCACTTGCCATTACATGGGCGACGACACCGAGATTGCAGACGGGATGGATCTCCATTGCGACCGCATAGGAAAGCGCGCGGACGCGTTGCCGGCCGAGCGGATCGGCAGGAAGAAAGCCGGCCCCTTTTCGTGTCTCCGCAAGATATTCGATGATGGCGAGCGATTGCGTCAGCCGCTCGCCATCGATGTCGAGCACCGGCACGAGCCCCTGCGGGTTGCGCCCGAGGTGCTCGGGCGCGCGATGCGCCTTCGCAAGCAGATCGATCGGAACGGAGCGGTAGCTTTCGCCGACGAGGTTGAGCGCGATCCGCACGCGGTAGCTCGCCGAGGAGCGCCAGTAGTCGTAAAGAACGGTCTCGTTCGCCACTTTCGCCTCCGCCGCACCGCTTCAGGCGCGCTCGTATTTCTCGACCTTCTGTTCGATAGCGCCGAAGATCGAATGGCCGCGTTTGTCCTTCATCTCGATCCGGACGACGTCGCCGAATTTCAGGAACTGCGTCTTCGGCGCACCGCTCTCGATCGTCTCGATCATGCGCAGTTCTGCAATGCAGGAATACCCGACCCCGCCCTCCGAAACCGGCCTCCCGGGCCCGCCGTCGAGCTTGTTGGAAACGGTGCCGGAGCCGACGATCGTGCCCGCCGCAAGCGGCCTCGTCCGTGCGGCATGAGCAATCAACTGCGGAAAGTCGAACGTCATGTCGATCCCGGCGTCGGCGCGGCCGAAGGGCTTGCCGTTGAGATCGACATGGAGCGGCAGATGCAGCCTGCCGCCATCCCAGGCCTCGCCCAGTTCCTCCGGCGTTACCGCTGCGGGCGAAAAGGAGGAAGACGGCTTCGATTGGTAGAAGCCGAAACCTTTGGCAAGCTCGCCCGGAATGAGGCCACGGAGCGAAACGTCGTTGACGAGCATGATAAGGCGGATCGCACCCCTCGCCTCGTCCGCCGTTGCGCCCAACGGCACGTCGTCGACGATCACCGCAACTTCACCCTCCATATCGATCCCCCAGGCCTCGTCGGCGATCAGGATCGGATCGCGTGGGCCCAGAAAACTGTCGGAGCCGCCTTGGTAAATCAGCGGATCGGTCCAGAAACTCGCCGGCATCTCGGCATTGCGCGCCTTTCGGACGAGCTCGACATGATTGACATAGGCCGAACCATCCGCCCATTGGAACGCCCGCGGCAGAGGGGAAGCCGCATCATGCTCATGAAAGCGCATGGTCGGCTGCGACCCGGTCTCGATTCCCTCGGCAACGCGCGCAAGCCGCGGCCCCACATGTGCCCAGTCATCGAGCGCCGCCTGTAGCGTGCGGGCGATATGGCCGACCTCGGAGCAACGGGTCAGGTCTTTCGAGACCACGACGAGCCTGCCGTCGCGGGTGGAGTCCTTGAGTGTCGCCAATTTCATGCAGTCCTCCTCTACACGGACGAATCATCCGCAAACTCCACAACAAGGCCGTCGGATGCGACCGTCAAGGCGCCCGGCCAGCTTTTGCGCGCCGCCGTGATCCAGTCGGCTTGCGAGACCTCCGGGTCGTCGGCCGGGATAAGATGATGCAACACGAGCCGGCCGACACCGGCCGCCTCTGCGATCGCGCCCGCCTGTTCTGCGAATGTGTGGCTTGCAAGCAGATGTTCCTTCAGCCGCGCGCCATTGCCGGTGCGCGCCACGAGGCGGTCGACCCCTGCAGCGAGCATCGCTTCGTGGACGAGAATGTCGGCGCCGCTCGCAAAATCGGCCAGTGGCGGGAAATAGGCCGTGTCGGAGGAGAACACGACCGTGCCCTCCGCATGATCGAAGCGCAGAGCGAAGCAGTCCGTGACCGGCGGGTGATCGACGCGTAGCGCCGACACGGTGAGGCCGTCCTGCGAAAACACTTCACCGTCTGAGAATTCGACAACCTCGACGAGCCTGCGGAGATCCGGCCTACCCTCGTCAACGATCCGGATATCGATGTCGAAGGCCATCGATTGAAGGAAGCCCTGCCAGCAGGCCCGGGTGCCGGCGGGTCCGAAGACGCGCACGAGGTCCGCGAGGCCGGCAGTCCAGGCGGTGTGGATCAACGGCCCGAGTTCAAGCACGTGGTCCGAATGCAGGTGGGTGACGACGATCATATCCAGCGCCTTGAGCGACATGCCGGCATCGGTCAGCCCACGGGTGACGCCGAGCCCGCAGTCGATCACGATCCTGCGACCGGCGATCTCCAGGAGCGAGGATGTCGGCCAGGGGCCACCCGGCCGGATCGCCGGGCCGCCCTTGCTGCCAAGCAAAACAAGACGTGCGCTCAAGACCAATCGCCCTCCGGCGTTCCGTTGAAGCGCTTCTTGAGGCCGGCCCAGCAGTCGATGTAGTCGTCCTGCAGCGTCTCCAGTTCGACCGCGAATTTGGTCAGCTGCTGCGGGAAGCGGGTCTCGAACATGAAGGCCATGGTATTGTCGAGCTTCACCGGTTTCAACTCGCCGTTCGTCGCCTTTTCGAAGCCGGATGCATCCGGCCCGTGCGCCAGCATCATGTTGTGCAGGCTCATGCCGCCGGGTACGAAGCCCTCCTCCTTCGCGTCGTAGCGCCCGTAGATCAGCCCCATGAACTCGCTCATGATGTTGCGGTGGTACCAGGGCGGACGGAAGGTGTGCTCCGCAACCAGCCAGCGCGGCGGGAAGATCACGAAATCGACATTTGCCGTACCCTCCTCGCCCGACGGCGCCGTCAGCACCGTGAAGATCGATGGATCGGGATGATCGAACAGGATCGCGCCGACGGGCGAGAAGGTCTTGAGGTCGTACTTGTAAGGCGCGTAATTGCCATGCCAGGCGACGACGTCGAGCGGCGAATGGCCGATCTCGACCATATGGAAGGAGCCGCACCACTTCACCTGCACCCGGCACGGCGTCTCCTTGTCCTCGAAGGCTGCAACCGGCGTCTTGAAGTCGCGCGGATTGGCGAGGCAATTGGCGCCGATCGGGCCGCGGTCCGGCAACGTGAACTTGGCGCCGTAATTCTCGCAGATATAGCCGCGCCAGACCTGCTCCTCGCCGAGGCGGGTGACCTTGAACATTGTACCGCGCGGCACGAGGCAGATTTCCGACGGCTCCACATCCATCTTGCCGAGTTCGGTGAAGACCTGGATGGCGCCGGTTTCCGGCACGATCAAGAGTTCGCCATCGGCGTTGAAGAAATAGTCGTCCACCATGTCGGCATTGAAGACATAGACATGCGCGGCCATGCCGGCTTGCGTAAGCGCATCGCCCGCCGTCGTCATGGTGCGGATGCCTTCAAGAAAGTCGAGGGTGCCCGTTGGAACGGGAAGAGGGCTCCACCGCAACTGCCCGAGCGCGAGTGAATGCTCGACGATATGCGGCGCCGTCTTCCAGAGCGGATAATCGATCCTGCGGAAACGCCCCGTATGGCGCACGCTCGGCCGAATGCGATAGAGCCAAGATCGTTCGTTGGTGCCGCGCGGCGCTGTGAACGGCGAACCGGAGAGCTGTTCGGCGTAGAGCCCGTATTCACACTTCTGCGGGCTGTTCTGCCCCTGCGGCAGGGCGCCGGGCAGGCTTTCAGTTTCGAAGTCGTTGCCGAAACCGGGCATGTAATTGAGCGTCCGTTCCTGGCCCGCTGCGGTCCCGCGCCGCTTTTCCGCCTTCTCTAACATGGCTTGCACCTCCTCGCCTTCTCATCATATTAGTTACAATCGTAACTATTGATTTTGTAACTATCAAGGACAGGTGCGAATGGCGGAGAACGGGTTCGAATTGGAGACATTCCTGCCCTATCGGCTGAACCGTGCGGCGGAATTCGTGGCGCTGCGCTTTGCCGCGCAATACAAGGCGCGCTTTCAGCTCACCCGTCCCGAATGGCGAACGCTCGCAGCACTCGGCAGCTCGGGCCGCAGCATGACGGCAACCGAGATCGGCGCACATTCCTCCATGCACAAGACGAAGGTGAGCCGCGCCGTCTTCAGCCTCGAGCAGCGCCGATGGCTCAAGCGCGAAGAGGATGGCCGTGACCGCCGCTTCGAGCACCTGGCGCTGACCCCTGCAGGCGAGCAGGCCTATAAGGAGCTGACGGAGCTCGCGAAGCGTTATCAGGCGGAACTGCTTTCCACCCTCGGCGCGGACGATATGGAAGCACTCGCCACAGGCCTGCGCGCCGTGGAACGGGCGATGAAGAAATCGGTCGCAGGCGAATAATCGCTAACCCTTCATTCGCTCCGGTATCGGTAGCCCTTCGAAACTCTTGAGCGTTTCGAGCACGATCGAAGTCTTCACGTGCTGGACGCTGTCGTGCGGCAAGAGCACGTCGTTGACGAAATGCGACAGCCCGGCAAGGTCGGGCGTCACCACGCGCAGGTGATAGTCCATCTCGCCGGTCAGCGCATAGGCTTCCAGCACCTCCGGCAGGCTGGAGACGAGCTTCGCGAAACGCTTGGCATTGTCGCGGTTGTGCGTGGCGAGCGTCACTGAAATCACCACCATAAGGTCGAGCCCCAGCTTCTGGCGGTCGATCTGCGCCTGATAGCCGGTGATATAGCCTTCCGCCTCCAGCCGGGTGCGCCGCCGCGAGCATTGGGAGGGTGAGAGCGCGATCCGCTCGGACAATTCATTGTTGGTCAGGTGTCCGTCGCGCTGCAATTCGCTGAGGATCTTGAGGTCGAATCCGTCAAGCTGCTCCATTCATGCGTCCCCGTGTCATCTTCCGCATATTTCATGCATGCTTCTCGTCAATTGATGCAAGAATACAAGCATCATGCATCGGGTTTGCGCCATACTTCAACGGAGTTTGGAGGATAAGAGGAGACTTTCCATGGGCCCGTTCCCGCATGACGCACCGCCTGCAACGATTTCGGCGGACAATCCCGCCGGAACGGACGGATTCGAGTTCGTCGAATTCGCCCACCCGGAACCGGAGAAGCTCAGGGACCTCTTCAGTCGCATGGGCTACATGCCGGTTGCCAAGCACAGGACGAAGAACATCACCGTCTGGCGGCAGGGCGACATCAACTACATCCTGAACGCGGAGCCTGGCTCGCATGCCATGCGCTTCGTCGACAAGCACGGGCCCTGCGCCCCGTCGATGGCCTGGCGCGTCGTCGACGCGAAGCATGCCTTCGAGCACGCCGTTGCGAAAGGCGCCGAGCCCTATGCCGGCAAAGACAAGTGCCTCGATGTGCCGGCGATCGTCGGCATTGGCGGCTCGCTTCTCTACTTCGTGGAAACCTACGGCGAAAAGGGCTCCGCCTACGAAGCCGAGTTCGAATGGCTGGGCGAGCGTGATCCGAAGCCGGCCGGCGTCGGTTTCTATTATCTCGACCACCTGACCCACAACGTCTATCGCGGCAATATGGACAAGTGGTGGGCCTTCTATCGCGAGCTGTTCAATTTCAAGCAGATCCACTACTTCGACATCGACGGTCGCATCACCGGCCTCGTCAGCCGCGCGATCACCTCGCCCTGCGGCAAGATTCGGATTCCCTTGAACGAGTCGAAGGACGACACCAGCCAGATCGAGGAATATCTGAAGAAGTACAAGGGCGAAGGCATCCAGCACATCGCCGTCGGCACCGAGGCGATCTACAATGCCGTCGACAAGCTGGCCGAGAACGGCCTCAAATTCATGCCGGGACCGCCGGAGACCTATTACGAAATGTCGCACGAGCGCGTCCACGGCCACGAGGAACCGGTCGAACGGATGAAGGAGCACGGCATCCTGATCGACGGCGAGGGCGTGGTGAACGGCGGCATGACGAAGATCCTGCTGCAGATCTTCTCCCGTACCGTCATTGGCCCGATCTTCTTCGAATTCATCCAGCGCAAGGGCGACGAGGGCTTCGGCGAAGGTAACTTCCGCGCGCTATTCGAATCGATCGAAGCCGATCAGATCCGCCGTGGCACCCTCAAGAATCCGCAGGCTGCCGAATAGGCGGCCGCCGCAATACAGCCTCACGGCGCCGCACGTCCTTTCGTGCGGCGCCGTGAGCAGCCTTCAAGATGATAGTCTAGGCACTGCGCGTGCAAAAGAGGCCGCGCGTCAGTTGCGCCAACGCGAGGGCATGCGGAGCGAGCCGAGATCCGCTTCGCTTCTGAAGTAGCGCGACGCCGCCTCCGTGCGATTGCGCACGTTCATCTTCTTGTAGATGTTGCGAACATGCACCTTCACGGTGTTCTCGGAGAGGCCGAGCCGATCGGCGATGATCTTGTTCTGCGTACCCATGCAGATAAGATCGAGAATCTGAATCTCGCGCGCCGTCAGTACGCCTTTGCCGATGTCGGCGCCGCTTTCCAGATCGATGCTTTCACAAACCGCCTCCTGTTGCGCGACAAGACCACCGGCAGCGTGTCCTTGTGGCGCCAAACGCCTGAGCAGTGCGGCGGGAAAATGCTCGCCCCCTTTCATGAGGAGGTCGATAACCGTCAGGCAGACGTCGAGATGGAGATTACGCGGCAGCACGCCGTGAATCAGCCCCTCGTCAACGAACCCGGCGATCGACGAGTCGAGATCATCCGCATCCTCTACGACCAGACCGATCGCCGCCTTCGGATGAAACTCACGGATCATCCTGATGATCGATGGAAATGCCGCCGTGGGCATGCGATAGAGCATGACCAGGCTTAGGTCGACGAGATTCCCGTCCAGAAGGCCGTCGGCATCGGAAAGGCTCACGACTTCCTGATCTTGAAAACGCGCGCTGATCGCCTGCGTCAGGCATTCGGCGAACAGGTCGGTCTTGGCGAGCATTAGGATCTTACTTTTCTTCTGCAATACCTTATCTTCAAAGTTGCTCAGACTCGAGCTCGTACGATACATTTACCCCTCCTTAGACCCCCATATTTTTGCGGGTTTCTGACCCGTCGGGAGGGCCCAGTGCTTGAAAATTTATTCGGTTTAAAAAAGCGAATTTACCGTTAAGGAAAAATTCGTAATGACTAATCTATCGTAAATATGGGGGATCGCAAACCACCCAAAAGGGCTAGATGAGTGCCACATTCTCGTCTAAATCGTTCGAAAGTGAACCATTTTTGGGCTAATTGGCGGAGATACAGGCGCTAGGCCAAAGGCAATCCCGCTATTTTCCCGCTTCCAGCGGCGATCCTTTGCTTTTGACGGGTAAATGTGGCGTCACCGGCAGACGGGAAGAGCGCGCAATCGCGGCCGGTCCCGCAACCCCTATCGTTGGATAGGGCCCCTGCGACGGCTCGCCCGCCGGGTCATGCATCCACAACCGTACTCATAACGAATTACTGCCACAGGTGCTCCGGCGTCGGATCACGCTCCATCGGCCGAAGAGCGTTCCGATCGCTTGCCGGGCGCCTTCTTTCGTGGCTGCAACGGCGGCTCGCGATGCGCGAGCGGGAAAGCCCGTAAATCTCAAATGTTACCATTGTGTTAACGCGGAACGCCGATTGACCTGGCGACGCAGCAGCGTACGAGCTGGGCTTTGGCGCTCCATCTCCTGCCTCGACGCATGCGCTTCGAGCGGCGATTGTCGCAGCCACAGGGCGAGCGCCGCGAGTCCTAACTACAATTGATAGCTTTCGCTACGTCGCATTCCGGATCACACTCCGATCGTCGCACAGGCTTTAGTGCGTCTCCGGGCAATGTCCAGCGTATCCGGAAGTATCTATATTGCGTACATATGACTAAGCGTATGACTAATTATTCAAACACGTAGTAATTTAGGCAGATGCCGCCAAGTATATTGAAAAAGTAAAATATGGAAATCGGAACCCGTGAACGACAAGTTCATCTGAACTGTTAAGAGAGCCAGCGCCCCAAAAATCCCTATAAAAGATGAAAGGGTTTCGGTGCTGGCTCCCTCTTACCGCATCCTTCGTGACGAAGAGCTGGGGCCTGTCCGAACGCACCGTTAATCTTTCCGATAGATCCAGAAAATAGCCCGGCTCCCCTGAATTCGCTCAGCGCGGAAACGAGTGTCTCTCGACGATACTCCAGATCGCCTTGTTGATCTTCATGATTTGGTCGATCGCCTCGTTGATCCTCGCCACCTCCGCATCGTCGATCTGTTCGATCTTGCCGTACCTGATGGTGTCCCTGCTGTCGAAGATGGCCATCAGCTGCGTGCTTGCCTGATCCCCGGTCTCGTCGAACGAATAGACGCAATGGCTGTACTTGTTCCTGAGCTTTGCCCGCTTACCAAGCTGCTGAGTCACAGCCAGGATCTCCTGTCGGCGCTCGGGCGCCGTCTTGGCCATCTTGGCGAGCCGCTCTACGAGCTCGATGCGGGCGCGTGTCGTATTCAGCGTCAGGAAAATGATGACCGCAGTTTCCTTGTCCACATTCGCAAGGCCGGCAATCAAGTAGATGAGCAGACTTTCCGTGTTGGTCCACGTGTAGTTCAACTGTCCGATCAAGAGAAGTATCTCGTGAAATCTCTTCATAGGCGCTGGTTGTCGTTGCCGACACCTCCGTCAGGATCACTCATGTCCACTTCCGATTAGGTTTCTTCCGATTGGAGTAGGTTTGGCCTTGAAGGTCGGCCACGGCAAGTACCTCGAAAGTGGTAGCGTCCACAAAACTACTCGCATGGTTTCCCTCCTATGACTCTCTCTTCCGCAATCAACCTTGAGGTGAGGTAAAAATTCCCGCAGCTGCCCTGCGAGCTAATCCGAACAGGCAGCTTACAATTTGTGCAGGTTGCAACCAGACTGCCCAGGCAAATGAACGAGCAGGGAGGCTCGGGTCCGGGAGGACCAGGATTGCGCCGGACGCGCAACCCTTTCTGGAGGCGAGGCCCGACTGCTCCAAACAGGGGAGGACTGCTGCTACCGCAACAATCTGTGTGCGAGATCCGGGCTGCGCCAGGCCGCCCCGACGATCCAAATTTTCATTGAAATACTTTGTTCATTTCACCCACCAGACCGCATGGCCCCAAACCGCGTGAGAGAAAAAGGCGGTTCGGCTGTCGCGGCCTCAACTTGAGGACATCTCTATGAGCAAGGATAAACATTTCCTGTGGCCGTGGGACAACCAAAGCCAAGATCAAGACCAGGACCAGAGCCAGCACGAACTTCAAGCTCAGCTCGAACTTCAGAAGCAGAAGCAGGATCAGGACCAAGGGCAGGATCAAGCGCAGGATCAGGGGCAAGACCAGACGCAGTCCAGCGAGTCCTATAACCTCAACGGCAATCTGAACGGCAATGGCAATGCCAATGGAAACGCGAACGGCAACGGGAACCTGAACGGGAACGGCAACGCCAACCTGAACGGGAACGGCAACGCCAACCTGAACGGGAACGGCAATGCCAACCATAACGGCAATGCCAACCTGAACGCGAACCTCAACAAGAACGAGACGAAGGTTGACGTCGAAAGCAAGACCGATGTCGATGTGGACGTAGATGTCGATCTTGACCTCTCGGGGTGGGAGCCGACGGACGATGATTTCGTGGATGTCGACAATTCGACCATTCACGGCATGGCGAGCGTCAGCTTCAAGGACATCCTGAACGACTCGCTTAATGGCTCAGGCAATGACGTGGGTAACGTCTTCAGCCAATCCGCCATCATGTCGGATGACGACCATCTGCACGACGTTTCGAACAGTGGCGTCCTGAACCAGAACGGCAACGCCAATGCCGGCTCCGCCACGTCTGACGACGGCATCGACGCCGGCGGCGACGGCGGCTCGGGTGGCGACGATGCCGATGCCGACGGCGGCAATGGCGGCGACGGTGGCAACGCGCTTGGTGGCTTCGCCGGTGGTGGTAAGGCGATCGGCAGCGACGCAATCAACAATGGCTCCGCGACCGGCGGCGACGGCCTCGGCGGCATCGCGGCAAGCGTCGGCGTCGGTACGGGCGGCACGAGCGGTAGCGCTAACGGCGGTACGGCTACCGCCGGCAACGGTGGTAACGGCGGTGCTGGCCTCGGTGTCGGGCTCGGGCTCGGTGTTGGTCTCGGCGTCGGCGCGGCAGCCGGCGGCGACGGTGGCAACAGCACAGCCGGCAACGGCGGCGAGACGGGTGACGTCGAAAGCGACGACGCGAACGCCAGCGATGCCGGCAACGGCGGCGACGGTGCCGATACCGACGACTTCTCGATTCCGATCCTGAACTTCGGCGGCGATGGCGGCGACAACGATGGCGGCAACAGCATCGCCCTTGGCAGGACCGGCAACGCCAATGGTGGCAGCTCGGGCGATGCAGGTGACGGCGGCGACGCGCTGGGCGCAGGTGTTGGCGTGGGTGCAGGCATCGGCATCGGTGCCGGTAACGGCGGCGGTGGTGGTGGCGGTGGCGCTGCTACCGCGAACGGCGGAACAACCGGTGATGCCTTCGGCGGCGTCGGGACCGGCGGAGCAGCTACCGGCGGTGCCGGCGATGGCGGCCTTGCTCTCACCGGTGCATGGGCAGGCGACACCTGGGCCGGTGGCGGCGTAGCCGGTGATGCCACAGGCGGAGCTGGCGGAGCTGGCGGCGCTGGCGGCATTGCGACGACCGGGGCTGGCGGAGCTGGTGGAGCTGGCGGCACGTGGGGTTCCTACAATGGAGACGATAGTTTCCTCGAAGGGATCTCCTCGGCAACAGCCGATGCGGTGATCGACACCAACGCCTTCAACCAGCAGATCGTGCTCGGCGCCAATCTGCAGGGCAATACCATCGACATGACGGTCGTCGGCGGCAACTACAGCAGCACGACGGTTGGCGAGGACGACGACGCCTGACCGTAAAGCGACGTCACCGATCCGCATTCTTCGGAATCGGGCATTGAAATGGACTGCGCGGGTTCCCCCCGCGCAGTCCCACAGCACCGAAATAAAAAAGGGGGCTGACAATGACCCTGTATTTCGACAAGACGACCGAGGCGATCTCCCACTTCATCGGCCTCTTCGCAATCGCTCTTGAAGAAATTCGTCTGCGTGACGCCTACGAAGAATTCAAGGCCCTCCAGAAAGCGCAGGACGAGCCGCCGGAGCTCCCTTCCGTGCCGGTCACGGTGAAGGCACCCTATGAGCTCAAGGACTTCGACCCCGGTATTTCCTACCGACCGGCCGAGCCGGATCTGGTCGAGTTGAACCCGAGGCTATATCCCGGCCTTCGCCCACCCGAAATACAGATTTCGCGCGAAGCTGACGGCATCGACGCTCGCGAGCTCGATAGCCGGCACGGATGGGCCGCCTCATCATCAGCCGGCACTCCCGAACTTCACATCGATCCGCCCGGATCGACGGCCGTGTACGCTTCTCAACAGATATGGCTCTCGGACAATGACGCCGTCAGCCTTGGCGGTCATGGACTGCGATTCGATCCTCAGCTCGACAATACCGCGCTCATGAACGGTCTCGTCGAAGCGGCGCGGCAGATCTCCCCGATCGGCGCCGAAGAGATTCCCGGCTCCCCCGAAGAAATCGCCGCCTTCGTCACCACTGTGGCGCGAGAGCTTGACGCCTTCTCTGCGGAAAGTGACGGACAAGAAGACACCGTCGTGGTGAAATCCGATACGCTCGAAGGAACCTTCGTCAACGGAGAGGTCGTAGAGGATGCACCGCGTCTTGAGGACTACCTGCCGCCACCGGAGGAAACGCCGGAGGACAAGCCGGCGACCTCCAATCACGCCAGCGGCAACTTCAAGGCAGGCGAGGGTCATGTCTCGATCGAGGCGTCGGTCGAACTGGAAGCCGGCGGCAACACGCTGGTCAATTCCGTCCAGCTGACGAGCAACTGGCTACAGTCGCATGTGCTCGCCGTTGCCGGCGACCATGTCGAGCTCAATGCGATCGTGCAGATAAACGTCCTGTGTGACAACGATCTCTTGAGCCCCGCCCTCAATGGCTGGACCCTCGAGCCGGGCAAGCCGACCGAGGCTTTCAACATCGCGATGTTCAAGCATCTCGATCCCGACCCCGGCGACGCGGAGCAGGCCGGACCCGGCGGCTTCCCCGCCGTTTGGGCCGTCACCGAGATCAAGGGCGACCTCTTGGTCATGAACTGGTTCGAGCAATTCACCTTCATGACCGATGAGGACACGGCCATCCTGGCGTCCGCTGGCGCGACGGCTTCGATCATCACCGGCAATAACACCGCGATCAACAATGTCTCGCTCGCGGAGCTCGGACATTACTACGATCTCATCTCCATCGGTGGAAATGTCTACGACGCCAACATCATTCAGCAGTTGAACATCCTGCTGGACAACGATCTTGTCGGCGCCGTCGAAGGTTTCGGCACCAGCGGCAAAGGTTCGGCCTCCACCGATGGAAACCTGCTCTGGAACGAAGCGGGCATCGTGGAAGCCGGTGGCGCGACCTCCGTCAAACCGATGCCGAAATCCTACCTCGACGCCTTCGGCGACCTCGCAAGCGGAAAAAAGTCGCTCCCGGACGATGTGCTGCAGGATGGCGCCTTCGCCGGCATGAGCGGCCTGAAGGTGCTTTATATTTCAGGCGACCTCATCAACCTCAACTACGTCAAGCAAACCAACATTCTGGGCGATAGCGACACGGTCGCGCTGGCGATGAACAAGCTTGCGGCCCATCCAGAAGCAGACTGGACGGTTTCGACGGGTTCGAATGCATTGGTCAACTACGCCGGCATCGTCGATGTCGATGCTGGCGGGACCATCTACACGGGCGGCCAGGCCTATTCGGACGAAATCCTGATCCAGGCCGAACTGATCAAAACCGAACCGTATCTCGGTGGTCAGGATCCCGATGCGCTCGTCAACGAAGCGGTGGCTTTTCTCGGTGAGGACATGATGGCCCCCGACCCGGGGCCGCAGCCGCCGGATCACGCACCGCCTGCAATCGATACGGCGAATGCCGACCCCATGCATAGCATGCTGGCCTGATGGGAGCGCGGGAGGAGATGATGACCGACCACCGCGATCCGTCCCGGGAGCAATTCGCAACCGATGGCGACGAGGCTGCGGACGAGGCGGAGTTCTCCCCGCAGACCCCGGCCGCGGATGCTGCCCGCCAGCAACTGCTCCGCAGAATCGACCGCACGGAAAATGTCTTGGATTGCAGTGTCAAGGAGTTCGACAAGGTGGTTGATCAGCTTCGCGGCGCGGCGGCCGCAAGAATTCGCCAGGAAACAGATCGTGCAGATACGGCCGCACCACCTACGTCCGAACGGAGCGCGACGGCGACGACGGAGGTCATGCAACAGACAAGGACGCCCACGCTAAAGGCCGATAACGCGAACACCGCCGAAATCGTGCCCGGCCCGCGAGGCGGCAGTGCCGAGCAGCGTCCGCCCGTCCAGGAGGTCCGGCCCGAACCGCGCTTCGAAAAGCCGAGCATCGAGCCAAGGTCCGAACTCAAGGATAAGTCCTCCATACCGGGGATGGTCGTGATCGACGGCGACCGGGGCCCCATCAAGGCTGAGCCTAGATCTCCCGACAAAGGCGGCTCCTCGGGCGGAGGAAGCGGCGGTGGCAATGGCGGAGGCGGAGGCGTTTTCCACAAGCGCCTCGGCCCGGTCGATTTTTCCGCCAGCCTCAAGGCAGGTCTGCGGGCGATCAAGCAGAACCTGGTGGTCGTGATGGTGTTCACGCTCGCAACCAATGTGCTCGTGCTCGCAATACCGATCTATCTGTTTCAGATATCGGACCGGGTGCTCACCAGCCGCTCGGTCGACACGCTGGTCATGCTCACCGTGCTGATCGTCGGTGCGGTGATTCTGCAGGCCGTTTTCGACGGAATTCGCCGCATGATCCTCATGCGGACGGCGGTCGAGGTTGCCGCCCAGTTGGGTGCGCCGATCCTCAGCGCGGCCGCCCGAGCCTCGCTGCACAGCAACGGGCGGGAATATCAGACGCTTGGAGACCTGCAGCAGCTTCGCTCCTTTCTGGTGTCGAGCACGCTGCTTTCCTTCCTCGATGCTCCGATCGCGCCGTTCTTCGTCCTGGCGGTCTTCCTGATCCACCCGCATCTCGGTTCGATCGTCATCGCTTCGGCCCTGCTCCTGCTCATCGTCACCTTGTTGAACCAGAAGGCGACGGCGGCCCCCTTTGGAGAGGCCAACACATTCCAGAGCAAGGCGAACCTCCACCTCGACTCGATGTCGCGCAATTCGCAGATCATCAACGCGCTGGCGATGATCCCGGAAGCCGTGCGTATCTGGGGCAAGGACATGGCCGGCTCGCTCAAGGCCCAAGTCACGGCGCAGGACCGCAACATAGCCCTTGCCTCGCTCTCCAAGGCCGTGCGGCTGCTCACCCAGGTCATGATGCTTGGCTGGGGAGCTCATCTCGCCCTCGATGGCGAGCTAACGGGCGGCATGGTCATTGCCGCATCGATCGTCGCCGGCCGGGCGCTCGGCCCAATCGAGGGAGCGATCGAAGGCTGGCACCAGGTCATCCAGTCGCGTGCCGCCTATTCGCGCATCGCTTCGCTGCTTCAGAGCTCGCCGCTCAATTTCGAGCGACTGAAACTGCCCCGTCCCGAGGGCCGTCTCGACGTCGAGCGGCTGCTTTTCGTCCCGCAGGGCACCAAGCGCGTCGTCCTCAACGGCGTGACCTTCTCGCTCAGTCCGGGCGACTCCCTTGCCGTGATCGGCAGTTCCGGCGCGGGCAAGACGACGCTCGGCAAGATGCTCGTCGGCTCCATCCTGCCCACTTCCGGCAATGTCCGGCTCGACCTCATGGACTTGAGGAACTGGGATCAGCGTCAGTTCGGCGAAAATATCGGCTATCTCCCGCAAGACGTTCAGCTCTTTCCGGGAACGATCAAGGCCAATATCGCGCGCATGCAGGAGGACGCCAGCGACGCCGACATCTATGCCGCCGCCAAGCTTGCCGACGTGCACGACATGATCGCCCTGCTGCCGCACGGATACGAGACCTTCGTCGCGGCCGACGGATCGCCGCTCTCCGGCGGGCAAAAGCAGCGCGTCGCGCTCGCCCGGGCTTTTTTCGGCAACCCGCGCATGGTGGTGCTCGACGAGCCCAATTCCAATCTCGACAGCGCCGGCGAGGCCGCGCTAACGCGCGCGCTTGCCCATGCCAGGCAGCAGAAAATCACCGTCATTACCATTACCCAGCGGCCCGCCCTCCTCAACAGCGTCGACAAGGTTCTGCTCCTGGTGAACGGCACCGTGGCCCTTTTCGGCATGCGCCAGGACGTCCTGAAGGCCCTCTCCTCGCGCGGCATGAATCTCGAGGGCAATCCGCTCGACCACAACCAGCTTACGTAGGCGACCATGACGGACACAGTCAAAGTTTACGACCTCCAATGGTATGCAGAGGTTCCGCGGTCGATCTGGAGGCAGACCATCGCCGGGCTGGTGCTCATGGCCATCACCTTCGGGGGCTTCGGCCTGTGGGCCTTCACGGCGCCCCTGGCAGCAGCAGTCATAGCGCAGGGAAGCTTCGTCGCCACCGGCCAGAACAAGATCATCCAACACCTTGAAGGAGGGATCATCGAGGACATCATGGTGAGCGAAGGCGACCACGTAAACGCCGACCAGCCGCTCGTCCGGTTGGACGAGACGGCAGCGCTCGCCAATGAACGTCAGCTGTTTCTGCGGCGCGCCCGCCTTGAGGCGATCGTCGCCCGCCTCACGGCCCAGGTTCAGGGTCGCGACCAGATTGCCCTGCCGGACATTCTTGCCGCCCATCTCGACGACCCGGAGCTCGCCCCGATCGTCGAGAGCCAGGAACTCAATTTTCAGGCCTGGAGAAGCAAGCTGGAGAGCGAAGTCGGGCTGTTCAGACAGAACATCGAGGGTTTTCGGTTCCGCGCCGAAGGCTACCAGCGCCAACTCGAAGCCGTTCGCCGGCAGCATGCCCTCCTCGAGGAGGAACTGGCCGGCAAGAAGTCGCTCTTGGACAAGAATTTGATCCGTCGAACGGAGATCAAGTCCGTCCAGCGGGCGATCGCCGACGCGGATGGGCAGATGGGGAGGCTGATAGCCGAGATTTCGGAAACGGGCGCCCAGATCCTGAAACAGGAGCAGCAGGTCCGTCAAACGGAGGAAACCTATCGCGAGAGCGCGCTTGAAGAATTGCAGAAGGTGGAGGCCGAACTGGACTCCGTCCGCGAGCAGTTGAGAGGTGCGGCGAGCGTGCTGCGTCGCGCGACGATAAACGCGCCGGTCAGCGGCACGGTCGTCCGGCTCTACTATCACACGTCCGGCGGCGTCATCGAAAGCGGCAAGCCCATTATGGAGATCCTGCCGTCGAACGTCCCTCTCATCATTGAGGCGCAGGTGCTGCGCACCGAGATCGACAGCGTCAAGATCGGCCAGAAGGCGACCGTCAGGCTTACGGCGCTCAATCAGCGGACGACGCCGGTCCTAAACGGCGAGGTCTTCTATGTTTCTGCCGACTCGTTGCCCGATCCTGCGAACAGCGGGGCACAGGACATCTATCTCGCCAGGGTCAATCTGCCGGTAAGTGAACTCACGCGAATTCCAGGCTTCGCGCCAACTCCGGGAATGCCCGCCGAGATCCTCATCCAAACGGCCGAACGAACCTTCTTCGACTACCTGACGAAACCGATCCGGGACAGCATGGCGCGCGCCTTTATGGAACGATGAAGAAGCGAAGACCGGTCCTGGCGCTGCCCCTCAGGACCGCTTGGAGATCGCCATGGCGGCTACACACGATGTGCTTTTGCTCGTTGGTCGCCTGAACTACGTCTGGACCAATACGGAAAGCCTGCTGATCTATGTCATCGCCCACCTTCTGAAGGTGGAGAAGGAATCGGCGATCATCGTCTTCCTGACGCTGAACACCACACGCGCGCGCATCGATTTGACCGAGCGTCTGGCGAAGCTGCCGACGACGCCCGCCGAGACTCGCGACGAGGTACTTGCGATCACGGAGCGGCTCAAACTGCAAGCAAAGGTCAGAAACAAATACAACCACTGCATCTACTCCTTCGACGAGCAGGGGGAGATTTCGAGCACGCAGATGATGCGGCTGGTCGAAGGCGAAAAGGACGTGCGCTACGGCAAGGTCGAGCAGGTCGATGCCCGCGAGCTGGAACGCCTCGACAACGCGATCCGCGAGATTGCCGATATCAGCAAGCGTCTCTGGGCCTTCATTCGCTCGCGGCCCAACTTCGACGAGCGTTCGATCTAGCACCAGATGGAACCGAGCACGTCGATAATCTTGGATCGATTGGGGCGGGCACGCGCTTCGGAACGAAGGCTCCAAATAGGCCGTTTTGAATCCGTTTCGTTCCGACGCGGAAGGCAAAGACGAGAGCGAGCCTATGCTGTTTCCGCTCGCATCCCGCGCCAAGACCTGCTAATATTCAATTATGGGGCGCATCAATTCAAGGCTCTTCGCGCAAGCGCGGCACATAATACATAAGAGCTATTGACGCTTTAGCCCCGACCTTATTTTTAGAAGCATTTAATCGCAATATTTTTTTGTTCTTACTGCGTACAGCCTCGGAGAGGCGAAAATGATAGTAGAAGTCATCGAATACACCAAAGATTTTGAAGCGATCCGTGACAACTGGAACGGAATATATCTCTCAGATCCGGAGTCTCATCCTTTCCTGTCCTGGGCCTGGCTGAAACAATACCTGCCGTGCAAAGAGCGATGGTTCATCCTCGCCTTGAGGCAGCAGCAGACCGGCGGGCACTACCAAGCTTTCCTGCCGCTTGAGGTGGCGACCTATCAGGATCAGGGAACGGGACTCTTCTGCGACGAGATCCTGATGATCGGCAACCACGGCATCGGCCATGGCGGTTTCCTCTGCGTGCCGGGCCTGGAAGACGACGCGGCGGATGCATTCGCCGGCTTTATCGCGACCGAAAACTGGACGAGCATCCGGTTCGATTGCTGCAACCCCACTCCAGCCCGGCTGGAGCGGTTGCTCGGCGCCTTCCCCGACGGGCCGTTCGCCCGGGTGGAGAACGCCGATGAAGGCGAGAAGGTAAATCCTTTCGGGCGGCGCATCCACAGCGTCCTCGTCAGAACCAGGACCGGCCGCAACCTGCACGACATGCTGAACCGACGCAGCATCGATATCGTGTTCGAGCGCGCGGTGACGTTACATACGCAAGGCAGAATCGATGAGGCGGAGGCCGGATATCGACAGGTGATCCGTACCATGCCTGGGCATGTTCAGGCGCGGCGTGGGCTCGCGCTGCTCTGCAGCGACAAGGGTGACCATGCGGAGGCGGAGCATCTTTATCGCGGTCTGCTGTCGATCGCGCCGGATGCCGACGACGTTCGGCATCGACTCGGAGACTCGCAAGTGGCGCAAGCCTGCTACGGCGAGGCAAGCAAGACCTTCGAAAGCCTTCTTACCCGCCATCCCCATCGCGGCCTCGTGCGATACAAACTGGCCGTCGCGCTCCTCGCTGCAGGGCGGAAAGATGCTGCCATAGCCGTGTTCTCGAGCTTCGAGGACATCTCCTCCGACGATCCGGATCATATTCGCTGCAAAGCGAGGGCGCGGGAGGTCTTGTGGCGCCTGACGGCGACTGCCAGGGGCGCGGAAGAAGAGGAACCGGACGATCGAGCGTTCCAGCGGCCGATCTCCTTCGTACCGAGCGGAAGCTCTCTCTCAGCCCGCTTCCTGACGGTGACGTCGCTATTGCCGCTGGAGCCTTCGCTGCCCGGCGGCGCATGGGCGCGCCTGCATGCCGGACCTACCCTCTACGGCTGCAAAGGCTCACGGCTGAAGCATTGACGTCCATGTTTGGAATGGACGCTGCGCTTGCGGCCGCGGCGGGCAGGCGGAAACCGCCGCGGCGAACCTACAGCGCCGCGCGTCCTGTCAGACGCGCGAAGTCGCTACAAGAAACATGCAGTTAGATCGCCGTTTACGCGCGCTTCTGGATGATGCCGTAGACGATGTTTCGGTTGGCGCCGAACTCGACGCGCGCCTCGAAGCTTTCGCGGTCTGCGCTGGCGTGGATGATTTTCCACATGTCGTATTCCGAGCGCAGCAGCAGCGCCCAGTTCATGAAGGTCTCCATGTAGCCATCGACGCGGATATCGGTCGCGAAGTTGGCGAAAAGGAAGACCCCGTTGGGCTTCAGCATCTCCAGGCATCTTTGGGTGAGCTTCACGGCGACCTTGTCGGCAAGATAGTCGTAAAGCCCGGCAGCATAGATGAAGTCGAACCGACCGAGCTTGTGGGCCTTGCCCAGGAGACCTCGGACAGAGCCGTCGATCGCCTCCACGCGGGTACCCGCAAAGTCGCGCGCGATCGAGCCGACGCTCAGGGGATCCTGGTCGAGAGCGACCCACCGCTTTATACGCCGCTCCTGCAAGGCGGTCGAACGATTGGCTTCGCGCAGATGCCCGGCAGCGATCGTCAGGATTTCCGCCTCCCCGCCCCGTGTCGCAGCGATCTCGTCGACGTGGCGCGTCAAGAGATCGCGCCGCTCTCTCACTGCCACCGACGACGAAGCGTCCTTCGTGTAGTCGTAGAGCGCCTGCCCGAGCGGCGTCGCTCTCGTGATCTCGCCGGTAATGCTTGGATGTCCGTAGATGAAGTCGAGCAGTTGGGCATCGCCTGAATAGCCTCTCGGCTTCTCGAATGACCAGCGGGTGAAGGGGTCCTGCAGGAAGAACTCCGAAACCGGATGATCCTGCACGATCGGTATGAGTTCCTGCCAGACGCTCGGGTGATATTTATTGCGCGTCTCATGTAGAGATCCGGCAAGTCTATGTATTATTTCCGCCGGATTCGCACCATGTGCGAATTGTTGCTGCGTGATGTTCAGGATCAGTGCAATCTCGGCTCTTCCGGTCGAAAACTGCTCTTCGTGATGCTCGATTTTCGATGAAGCGAATTCGCTTGCAATTGCGGTGGGTGTAATAAGGCTTTCGCCGTCGAAGACAATTTGAATTTGGCTCACGCGATGCTCATCCGTTAACTGTTTGTTAACATTATGCGCGGCAATGCGCGGCGCGCCAGCGGGGCCTCAAGCTTTCGTGCAATATGGTTAACAAACCATCTGACTGGTTTATTTCAGTACAGTGAGATGTACGTTGCTGACCTCTGCTAATTCAGCAAACCTTAATCCGCTTCTACTATTGTGCCCGAATATTTCTGCCCGTCGTCGGTAGTTTAGCTACGGGACGATAGGCGCGGGACATCTAAATCGCGTCGATTGCTGGAGAGGCCGCCGCCCTCGGCAAGCATACGCAAAAGCAATGGATCAGTGCATGAAGCACACCCTGGCCGACGGAGTTGAGATCGATTTGCAAGCGCAGCCTTATAGGCCGCGGGCAGAGGAGCTTTATGCCCTCTATCGGCAAGAAGGCGAGATGACCCGGAGGAACGGCGTCAGGCAAGGACTCTGGGTCGCCGTCACCGTCTATCTCCTGTTCCTGGTCACCGATATCCTGCTCATTCCCGATGTCGCCCCCTACACGATCGCGGCACGCTTCGTGATCGGCGCCGTCGCCATCCTTGTCATCGAAACGCAGTTTCGCATGAACGCCAAAACGCAATGGCTCGATTTGACCTGCGCGGCGGCGCTCGTCCTCGGTCATGCGGGCTGGCTGTTTCCCGCGATGATGACGACGCAGATCGAAAGCATTTCCTATTATATGATCTTCGGCGCCATCTTCATGATGGGCGCCAATCTGTTCTTCAGCTTCCAGTTCCGTCTCTCAGTAGTCACATCCAGCATCGTTCTAGCCACGTTCTTCTTCGCTTTATTTTTCTTTACTCCGAAGAGCGCATCCTATCAGCTTGCCTTCGGAACCTTTTACATTTCGTGCTTTATCTTCACGTCCTATGTGAACTGGAAGCTCAACAGAGAGCGCTTCAAGGTCTTTCTGAATGCCTTCGAGGCGCGGATTCAGCAAAAGGAGGCCTCCGAACGCGGAAGAGCCCTGCTGCGGCTGTCGAACACCGACTCCCTCACCGGGCTCGACAATCGCCGGGCGGTCGATCAAAGGCTCCGAGACTATTGGAGCGACTGGCAGAAATACGGAAAGAGCTTCGCCGCGATCCTTATCGATGTCGATTTCTTCAAGAGATACAACGACTTCTATGGTCATCAGGAAGGCGACCGCTGTCTGGTTCTGGTTGCCAATGCCCTAAAGGACTCAATCGAACGATACAATGGCTCGATCGGACGCTATGGCGGTGAGGAGTTCATCGTGCTCGCCCGCCTGAAGACGCGGGAGGAGGCGGCGGCCCTCGCCGAGACTATTCGATGCGGCGTCGAGACGCTTGCCCTGCCGCACGAGCAGCGACGGGACGGGATGTCCATCGTGACCGTGAGCGTCGGCGCCGCCTTCACGAGGAGCCAGACCGGATCGAAGCTCGAGAGGCTCATCCACGAGGCGGACCGCGCGCTTTATGGGGCAAAGGCAAACGGCCGAAACTGCACCCGACTGTTCGACCCGAACGATCCGCAGAGCAGCGACGAGAGTGAGCATATCGCGGCCCTGTTGAAGATCGCGATCGACCAGAAGCTCGTTTCGCTCGTCTACCAGCCCATACGAAACGTCGCGTCAGGCCGCGTCGATGCCGTCGAGGCGCTGATGCGCCTAAAAATGCTGGACGGCACCGCCGTGCCTCCAAGCCTGTTCATCCCCATTGCCGAGAGGACCGGCGCCATCTTAGATCTCGGCCGCTGGGCCATACGGACGGTGTGCCAGGAACTGCTGGCGAACGATCATGTCCCGGTCGTGAGCGTCAACGTCTCGCCCATTCAACTGAGATCGCCCGGCTTCGCCGCTTCCGTTGCGGCCATCCTCGGAGAAACGGGCGTGGCGGGCGGCAGGCTGGCGCTGGAGATCACCGAAGGGCTCGATATGGAGATGCATTCGGATATCCTGCGCTGCATCAGCGACCTGAAGACGCTCGGCATCCGCATCTGGCTCGACGATTTCGGTACCGGCTTCGCCGGCCTGTCATGGCTACGTTTGATCGATTTCGATACGGTGAAGATCGACCGGTCGTTCCTGCATGATTGCGACGCTCCGAGAGGCAAGGCCATGCTCAAGGACATCATCGGTCTCGTCCGCAATCGCGGTCCGAAGATCCTTGTCGAAGGCGTGGAGACCGAGGAGCAATTGGCGCTGATGCGGCAATTCCGGATCGACCAAGTCCAGGGCTTCCATGTCGGCCGCCCCGCGCCGGCGCGAAATTTCCGACCGGCCACACCCGGCTCCACCCGTCCGGGGCGTGTGGAGCCGGCCTGAACCGGGCCACGGAGATGCCCCGAGCGGAAAGCCGGCGGGGCGCCTTCGAATGAACGGCGCCCCTACTGCGCCGTGCGTCTTTTCA
>NZ_LUAV01000014.1:383662-414271 GCF_002078505.1 Ensifer aridi
CTTTGAATTGCTGCATGTTTTAAATCGGGTACGATTTAAGGAAACATGCAGTAGCTTGTGATCCGATCAGGCCGCGGTGGCGAAATCGGTCGAAGCGGAGACCGAACGCCACTCGGCGAGAAGCTCGGCATCGGCGGCATGCTTGGCCTCGATCGCCGCGACCGTGTCGCTGCCGAGCGGAAGCCGGACCGGCGGATTCGGCGCATCGACGAAGGCGACCACCACCTCGGCCAGCTTGTCCGGATCGCCCGGCTGGTGATGGCTGATCTCAGTCGCTTTCGTGCGCACGGCGCCGGCTGTCTCGGCATAGTCGGCGATCTGCGTCGGGCTCACCGAAAGCGAGGTCGAGTCGAGGAAATCGGTCCTGAAATAGCCAGGTTCGATCGCCGTCGCATGGATGCCGAGCGGGCGCAGCTCATCCGCAAGGGCCTCGGTCAGGCCTTCGACGGCGAACTTCGTCGAGCAATAGACGCCGAATCCCGCAACGCTCCGGTAACCTCCGACCGATGAGAAGTTGAGGATGTGCCCGGACCGCTGTCGACGCATGTGCGGCAGCACCGCGCGGGTAACGGCGAGAAGACCGAAGACGTTCGTCCGATAGAGCGCTTCGATCTCTGCGCCGCTTGCCTCCTCGACCGCCCCGAGCAGCCCGTAGCCGGCATTGTTGACGAGCACGTCGATGCGGCCGAAACGGGTAACGGCCTGCCTGACTGCCGCATGCACCTGCGCCTCGTCGGTGACGTCGAGGCCCACCGCCAAGAGATTGGGCCGCTCGCCGAAACGCTTGAGGATTGCCTTGGGGTTGCGCGCGGTCGCAACGACCTGGTCGCCCTTGGCGAGTGCCTTCTCCGCAATCAGGGCGCCGAAGCCGCGGGACGCCCCAGTGATGAACCAAGTGTGCATGTGAGTCTCCTTTGTCGGGGTCCGCCCGTTTCATCGGCGGACGAGGAGGTTGTACGCCGATGGCATCATTGAGATAATCGGCTAGATTTTGTTTGGGTTAGTGAATATTGTTCAATAATGCGCAGCATATCCCCCTCGGACCTGATGCCGTTCCTGGCGCTTGCGCGGCATCTGAGCTTCCGCCGCGCCGCCGACGAGATCGGCTGTACCCCTTCGGCCCTCAGTCACGCCCTCAAAGCGCTCGAGGAAAAGCTGGACCTGCGCCTTTTCAATCGCACGACTCGAAGCGTTGCCCTGACGGAAGCCGGCGAGCGCCTGCTCGCCCGTGTCGCCCCGGCGTTTCGCGACATCGACGACGCGCTCGATGATCTCAATAACCTGCGCGGCGCACCGGTCGGCCGATTGCGACTCAATGCGGCGCGCGTATCGGCAAAAATGGTGCTGCTGCCCGTCGTCGCACGATTTCTCGACGCCTATCCGCGGATCAGCATCGAGATCGTCGTCGAAGACGACCTTGTCGATGTCGTCTCCGAGGGCTTCGACGCCGGCATACGCTTCGGCGAAGTGATCGCTCAGGACATGATCGCCGTCCCGATCGGATCGCGGCAGCGCTCTGCGATCGTCGCAGCGCCGTCATTTTTCGAGCGTTACCCGAGGCCGAGAGCTCCCGAAGAGCTCAAGGACCTGCCCTGCATCGGCCTCCGTTTCGAGAGCGGGCGGCTCTATGAATGGGAATTCGAGCGCGGCGGCATTGCGTTGAGCGTCGAAGTGAACGGTCCGCTCGTCGTCGGCGACCAGGATCTCATGGTCGAAGCCGCCTTACTCGGCGCCGGCATTGCCTATGCTTTCGAGGACCAGGTCGAAACGCATGTCGCCGAAAATCGGCTCGTAAGGGTACTCGAAGACTGGTGCCCGTATTATGGCGGTTTCCATCTCTATTACCCCAGCCGGAGGCAGATGCCCGCCGCGCTGCGCGCCTTCGTCGATTTTCTGAAGATGGCGAATCTGCGGCCGCAGCGCGAACCCCGGGACCGATTTGGTTCGGCGTGACGAGCGGCATTGTTGACGGTGACGTGCTACACGTCTGATCGGACGCACAAAGGTCTCCATGGCACTTCCAAGCCAGATCGGAACAAAGCCGCGGGAGAGCGGGACGCGAACGACAGCGCGCCGGTTCCTCATCCAGCTATCGCCGATGATGCTTGCCATTTAATCGGCGGGCATGACGCGGAGTGCGGGAGGCTGTCCGGCGCTACCGCGTCTTTCCTCCTGCCGACCGTTTCTCGTTCGCAGAATGCCGGTGATACCCCGTCGGAAACCCGTTTCGGTTCCGGGCTCGGCTGCCTGCCTGTAAAGCTACCACCCCTGATCAGGAGCACGCTGAAGAGCGACGCGATCATCAGCGCAATGACGATCAGAAGCAGCCTGTTCATGATCGCCGTATGGATGATGCGGAATAGGCTGGGCTTGGTCATTTTTGGGTACCACGGAGAGCTTTCATCCTGCCCGGGCCGACTGCTGCCGCTCACCGAGAGCAGCATACACCCAAATGATATGTTGACGCGGATCGAAGCGGTCCATGCCGAAGCGGCAAGGACCCAACCCCGATAGTGGCGGCTCCATGAATTGCTCTTCGCGATTTTGGCGTAAACCGACCACGACGTCTCCGGTAAGAAAGCATCGCTTTCTCGACCGGCATGCGTTCCACTTCGACTCTGAACGCGGGCGCGGCTAATTAGGAACGAAGGCTCGACGGCAGCGGCCCTTAAAACCGCACCACCAGACCCAGGATCGGCCCCTGCTGCACGACGTCGAACACGAAACCGTCGTCGCTGTAGTCCACCCCGAGGGCGCGGTAGCCGGCGACGGCCGAGACCGTATCGCTGAACCGGTAGCCGATCGCCCCGGCGACATCCCAGTCGAGGTCGGCACCACCGGCACCGACAAGGCCCCAGCCCGTCAGGTAGAGTTCCGGCGTAATCGAGTAAGTGCCGCGAAAGCCGGCCAACCCGTCCACCCAGGTCGCGTCATCCGTTCTGGAACGCCCGTCGAGAACACCGCCGCGGAAGGAGAGCTCGCTTTCGACCGACCAGACACGCAGGCCGCCGACGATATCGAGCCGCGCGGAACTGTCCTCGAAGACCGCGTAACCGACACCGAGCAGGCCGGCGAAGGTCTCGGAGGTCAGTTCGACATCGGTTGCAAGAATGCCTCTCGGTGTGCCGGCCTGACCGGAAATCTTGGTGTACATGATATCGCCGAAGATGCTGTAGGGACCGTAGCGAGCTTCGCCGATCGCCATCGCCCCGAAATCGAGATGGTCGAAGATGTCGCTGAAGCTGGCGTCGACATGGGCTTCCGGCAGCCCGAACTGTGCAACATCCCCCGAAAGTCCCGCCGCCCAGAAGTAAGGCGCGAACGAAAACGTCCAGCCGCTCTCGGTCGTCGTCTCTTGAACCTCCGGCGTCAGCGGTGAACGAATATCCGCGGCCATCGCACCGCCGGCGGCAAGAAGGCTTCCCACGAATGTCAGAGCTCGAATGAGGCGAGACGTCATCTTTTCCCCCGATAGATCTGTTGCACCGCCAGTGAATCACCTTGATTTCATCATCACCGAGTGCCGTCGTTTGACCAGACACTTTTTGACACGCATTGTTAGAACCAATTACCGAGCGCAACTTGCGGCCTCGACCTCATTTCTGCCGTTGCAAGCGGCGTCGGTTGTGGTTCCCGTTGCCTGACCCGCAGGTCCGACAAGCGCCTCGACATGGTGGCTATAGTTTCGCCTGGTGTTCTCATCGACTATTGCAGCCGGCGCGGCAACGACCAGACCCGCTGTGGTCCCGACCGCATGTGCGGCGCCGGCGGTCGCCGCCACGATGTGATCGCCAAGCCCCAGCCGGCTGTCGGTTAAAGTCTGACCGGCCGACAGGCGCGTGCCGATCAGTTGGACGATTTCGGGCGATTCCGCGAATTTGCTGTGGTGCAGCCTGTCACCTGCCTGGATCTTGGTGAGGTCGATGACTGCGATGTTGTTCGCCGCCAGTTCTTCCCTATAGGGAGACTGCTCCGGATCGATCGCGCCGAGCCGCGAGACATTGCCCCAGACGCGTCGCGAAACCGCCAGCGCGCGATCGTCGCGCGAGACGAAGAGCGTGAAGCGCGGGCGTTGCTTGCCCATGTCGGCGATCTGCGACCGAAAGACGTCCACATCGACATCGGGCGCCGCCAGCATGACATTCTTGAACTTGGCCGGCAGCCCGTCGTTGCGGATGGCCATCTGCCGCAAGGATTCGAGCGCCAGCCAGTTGCCCATCGAATGGGCGAGGATCGAGACCTCCTTCACCTCCGGGTCGCGCGCCAGATACTGGAACAGCCTTTCGACCGCATTGCGCGTATAGTTCGTGCTCTCTCGATCATAGCCATAGGCAAGCAGGCTGCCGCGCGACGGCCATGTCGCCAGCACCGGGGTGCTGTGCGCGCCCGAGTCGTGGACAATCTGGGCGAAGCGGAAGACGGCATCCTCGAAATGATTGTTGAAGCCGTGGATGAAGACGAGGACGCTGCGGTCCGGGCTCTCGCGCACGGCATTGCTCAGCCATTTCTCGGCCGTCGCCCGATCGACCTGCTCGGCCTTGACCGTTGCGAACTCCGTTGACGGATTGGGCGGAAGCCTGCGCGGCCAGGCGACTTCGCCGGCCTTTCTCACACCTGTGGGTGGGACCGATACGGTGATCTCGGCGAAGGCGGGCGCCAGCGCACGCTCGCCGCTGAACATCTCGCCGGGATTTTCCGATCGGTCGCGCGTGGTCGCGACCAGCATCTCGACCTGGGTGGCGGCCGGTGAGGCAGCTACCGGTTGAAGCACACCCGTCGGGCGGCTGGCGCAAGCTGCCAACAAGGACGTGACGAGAACAACCACCGCCAGCGCGCCAAAACCGCGTCCCGCAGGATTACCGAAGAAGGGGTAGACGGTGGATCCGTGCATCATGGGCGCACAAGTCCGTTCTTGTTAGACGCGCAAGCTGAAAGCTGCCCAACTGTCATCTTGATATCCCGGGGTTGGCGGTGGCGGTCGCCGTAATTTACGACTATCACGTGTATCTTGAGGGGGCCAGACTCCTCTTCCTCGTCTGAACCGTGGCTTCTCACCGCCTTCTAGTACGAAGAGGGGCTGAGCACATGTAGCATCGCGTAGCGTCTATCGACGTGATCACCCCCGAACGCGGGAAATGGCCCTGGCTTGTGCGGACTTAGCGGACAGTCAGGCCTGCCTTTTCCAACCCTTCCAGGAAATGGGCCTGATCCTCCGGCCGATGGATGCGCATCGCCACCTCCCGGCGGATATTCTTGAGAAGGCCCATCGCATTGGCCTCGATCCATTGACGCTCCCGGGCCACCTCCTCCGTCTTTTCAAGTTGTCCGAGAATGGCCGCGACGATGAAATGATAGAGCGGATTGCTCTGCACGTCGGCCGCCCGGATCCATTGCTCTGCGGCGCCATAGTCCTCCTGCATGTAGGAGCAGAGGGCGAGCGAGGTCTCGAAGTAGCCGAGCGGACCCGGATTTCTGCCGATAGCTTCCGCGACGAGCGCACAGCCGCGCGTCCATTCGCCTGAAAGTGCAAGCCGAATCCCATATTCTGCACTGAGCTCGGGATCGTTCGGATTCGTTGCCAGCGCGCGCGAGCCAATCTTCAATGCAGTCTCGACGTCACCGCGGAAGAAGAAGGCCAGCATCTCGGCCTGCAGACCGCGCACATTCTGGGGATCGAGTTCGACGGCGCGTCTGGCCGCACCGATGGCAAGGTCGAGCGGCGGGGGAGAGGGAGCGTCGAGGCGGTAGCGGAACCGCAACTGGTCGATGTAGGTGAGCGAAAGCAGCGCCCACGCGGTCGCATAACCGGGAAATCTTTCGACTGCCCGCTTGAGGCAGCCCTGAACCGCAACATGAGTCTGCGGATTGAGATCGGCACGATAGCCATAATAGGCCAAGGTGCATTGATAGGCTTCCCAGTCGTCCGGCGGCATGTTGGCCGCCTTCGATGCATCCGCTCGGAAAATGACCCCATAGGGATGAGCCAGGGCCGTGGCCACCGCGCGCGCCACATTGGTTTCGAGGTCAAGTAGGCTGCGAACCTGAAGGCTCTCGCTATAACTTTCGGCCCACAAGACCGAACCGTCGTCGCGTTTGACGAGACGGGTTGCAAGGCGAAGCTTGTCACCGTCGAGCCGCACGCCACCCGAGAGGGCATAGCGCGCCGCCATGGCGTCGCCACTCGAGGGCGTTTGCCCCGATGTCTCGGGTGAGTGGCCTGCGATCACGACGATCTCCTTGAACTTGGAAATCTGTTCGATGACCTTGTCGGTCAAACCTCTCGCGACGATGTCCGAACCACCGGTCCGCGACAGATCCTCGAACGGCAGCACAATCAATCGCGGCACATCCGGCACCGCCCGCACGATGTCTGCCGAGTTTATCGGGGCGTCAGCCAGCTCGTCGGTTCTCAAGAAGCTGTACAGCACACTGAATGCGAGAATGAGGATGCTGGAGGCGGCGAGAAGGATCGGTTTCCAACGCCCTACCCAATGCTCGCTATGCTCTTCTGTTTTGCCCTGCGCGCTCCCTTCCGGGAACGGGCCGCGATCATTCCGACCGAAAGCAGGAACATACCCTCCCTTCGGCATGGTGACGAGGATCGGGTCGTTCTGGCCCGCGGTCAGGTAGTAACGTTCAAGCGCTCTCCTGATGCGTCCGGCTTCTATTCGAACGACGGGATCGCTCTGCGCATCGAACGACGAGTCACGGCCAAAGACCTCCATCGCGATCGAATAGGCCTTTATTCGATCGCCTCGCCCGGCGATGGCTTCCTCCACGACATAGGAGAGAAACTTGCGCGCCCGTTCCGGCACGTCGAATTCCGGACTCGTCTGAATCCGCTGCAATTGCGCGCGTATTTCGGACTCCGGCAGCGGCGGTGTCGCCGCCTGGTCGATTTCGACTGAACGGGTCTGGACCATTGCCTTGCCCCCCACAGGCCGCAGCGGTGCATTGCCTGCCGCTTGTTCCTGTTTGCTCACGTAAAATACATCCCTGCATTGATCTAAAGCAATATGATCTCGATTAAATTATTCCAGGTTGCAAAGGCTACTCGAAAATGGGGCGGCGATCGGAGAGCAATGGTGCCGAGAGTGGCTTGCAAGTTGCCACTCGGCAACCGGTTGGGAAGGCCCGCCAACGATCGGTGGGCGTCATGTCGTCGCTTACATCGACTGAACTCAGTGCCTGCGTCGAAACTCAATTTTTGCTGGAGGGATAAAATGTGTATTACGCGTCGTGACTTGACGGCGGCCAGTCTTGGGGCGCTTGCGGCTGGATCTCTTGGTACGCCTGCGATGGCCGGAGAAGCGTTGGTAGCAGATTTGCCGGAAGGACTCGATGAGTTCGCGCTGGCTGTCGAGGCCTATATTTATGCATATCCTCTGGTGACAATGGAAATGACCAGGCGGGTGATTACCAATGTCGCCGAGGCGAAGGGAAGCCGGGGCCCTATGGGGCATCTGATCAAGTTGCGCCAGTATCCGGACGCCAAGTTCCGAGACGTGACGGCGCCCAACGCCGATACCCTCTATACGACCGCGTTCTTTGATGTGGGGGATGAGCCTTGGGTCGTTAGCCTGCCGGACATGAAGGACCGCTATGCCCTGTTTCCGATGCTGGATGGCTGGACAACAGTGTTCGACGTCCCCGGAAAACGCACCACGGGCACGGGCGCACAGACGTTTGTGGTTACCGGCCCAGGCTGGGAGGGGACGCTCCCGGAGGGTGTGACCCAGTATAAGTCTCCGACGAGCATCGTTTGGCTACTTGGACGCATCTACTGCACAGGCACCCCGGACGACTATGCTGAAGTTCATAAGCTGCAGGATGAAGTGAAGCTCTCCCCCTTAAGCGCATGGGGGAAGGACTGGACTCCACCCAAGGGCAAGGTCGATCCATCGATCGATATGAAGACTGCCGTTCGCGAGCAAGTCAACAATATGGACGCCATCGAGTACTTCACCGTCTTCGCCGAGCTCCTGAAAAGAAATCCGCCGACCGATGCAGATGCGCCCATGGTCGCCAAGCTCGCCGAACTTGGTATCGTTCCTGGCCAGGACTTCGACAAGACCAGGTTCGATCCGGCGTTTGTGAAGCGGGTGCCGCAGCTCGGTTTCGCACGCATCATGATGCATTTCAAATTCAGCGACGGCGACATGCAGGATATTGATGGCTGGGGCTTCACAACGAAGACCGGCATCTACGGCACCAACTATATCCAGCGTGCCCTTGTTACCGCGATCGGTCTCGGAGCAAACCGACCCCAGGATGCGATCTACCCGACCTCGCTGAAGTCCGACAGCGGTGTGATCAAGCGGGCATATAACGGGTCCGAGAAATACGTCCTGACGTTCAAGAAAGGGCTTACGCCGCCCGTTTCGGGTTTCTGGTCATTGACCATGTATGATGCGGACTACTTCTTTGTCGATAATCCGCTCAATCGTTACTCGATCAGCGCACGGCAGCCACTCAAGGCAAATCCGGACGGCTCGATCGACCTGTTGATCCAGCACGACTCACCGGGAGCGGACAAGGAATCGAATTGGCTGCCGGCGCCCAAGGGAAAATTCATCCTGATGATGCGCCTCTACTGGCCCAACGAGAGCAATCCCTCGATCATTGATGGTTCTTGGACGATACCGCCTGTGAAAAAGGTGAGTTGATATCTGTATGGGCGTGGATGCAGGCCGCGACGGCTTCGGCTGGTGGCGGCTTTCGTCTAGCCCCCGCAGTGCCCCCAACCAGGTCGCCGCAGGTTCGTTGGCTGCCGCTTATTCCTGTTTGCTCACGTAAATTACATCCCTGCATTGATCCAAAGCAATATGATCTCCCGCCAATAGTTCCGGGGTTCTCGAAGAATGGGTACGCGGTCGGAAGGCGCAGTGGGGAGGAATGGATTGCAATCGGCCACGCGCCGGTTTCCGGCGCGAGGCCCTGAGATCGAGACGCTGCTTGCGCGGGACGAGAACTTTCGCGGCATGTGCGACGATCTTGCCGCCGCCGAAGCGGCTCTCGCTGCGACAGTGCACCTGCCGGAAAACCTCCGCATGGCGCGACGCCGCGAATACGAGGAACTCATCAAGGACCTCGCCGAAGAGATTGCCGAGGCGCTGGAGCGGGCAAACATCGTCCCGATCTCCCGATCGCCGAGGTACTAACTGGATGGTGTCATGAAGCTGCTGAGAGAACCTCTCTTCCATTTCGCCATCGGGGGTCTTGCCCTCTTTGCCGCCTATGCCTGGCTGAACGACGACACCGCGGCAAGCGACCGGCCGGAGATCAGGATCAGTGACGGACATCTGCGTTGGGTCTCCGAGACATGGTCCAGTCAATGGCGCCGCACGCCCTCCAACGACGAACTACGCGGTCTCGTCGCCGAGTTGGTGAAGGAAGAGTTGCTGGCGCGAGAAGCCCGCGCCTTGGGCCTCGACCAGGACGATACGGTCATTCGGCGCAGACTGGCACAAAAGCTAACCTTCCTGATCGAGGACGCCGCACGCATCGCCGAACCGAAGGAAGACGATCTGCGCCAGTTCTACAATGCCCATCCGAACATGTTCCGCCAGGAAGCGCGTGTGTCTTTCGATCACGTCTTCTTCAGCGGCTCGAAACGGCCCGACGCGGCAGCCGACGCGCGCCGCGTGCTCGCCGCATCGGACGGCCCCGACGAAACGGCGATCATCAATCAAGGGGATCAGTGGCTGGCGGCGGCGCGATTGGAGGCCGGCAAGGAAAGCGACATCGCCGCACAGTTCGGCCCTGCCTTCGCCCGCGCGGTCGCCGCACTGCCGACGGGCGAATGGATGGGTCCGATCGAATCCGCCTATGGGCAGCATCTCGTTCGCGTATCCGAAGTGGTTCCCGCCGCGGTGAGGCCCTTCGCCGAGGTGAAAGCCGAGGTGCTTGCGCAATGGCGTGACGAGCAGCGGCGCAATTACGAGCGGCGCTATTTGGCGGAGTTGCTGAAGAAATACGAGATCGTGGCAGAGCCGAGCGCCGAACCACTTATCAGCGGTTGGGCACAGACAATGGTGGGTGTCCGATGAGGCGACTTGCCGTCATCTGCTGCGCGGCCCTTGTCGTTGGCTGGCTCCTGCCGCTGCTTGTCGCCGCCGCAGCCATGGCGCACGAGGTCCGGCCGGCCTATCTCGAATTACGCGAGCGGGCGCCGGGCGAGTTCTCCGTGATGTGGAAGGTACCGATGCGCGGCGAGATGAGGCTGGCCCTCAGGCCCGTATTTTCCGGCGGAAGCAACGCGTCGCTGCCCACAGTCCACATCGTTCCGGGTGCGGCGATCGAGACCTGGACATTAAACGCCCCTGCCCTACGCGGGCAGATGCTGACGATCGCCGGGCTCGAGGCAACGATGACCGACGTGCTGGCGCACATAGAGTACTTGGATGGCAGCGCATGGACGCAGCGTCTGACCCCGAGCGAGCCGTCGACAACGATTCCGGTAGCCGAGTCCGCCCTGAAGGTCGCCGGGGTCTACCTGGTGCTCGGGATCGAGCACATCCTGTTCGGTATCGATCACCTGCTCTTCGTGTTCGCGCTTCTCATGTTGGCACACGGCATCAGGCCGCTGGTGAAGACGATCACCGCCTTCACCATTGCCCATTCCATCACGCTCGCGCTCGCGACACTCGGGCTTGTGCATGTGCCGCAGACACCCGTGGAGGCGGTGATCGCGCTTTCTATCGTCTTCGTTGCCGCCGAAATCATACGTCGGGACCAAGGATACCATGGCATAGCGGCGCAGGCGCCGTGGTTCGTCGCCTTCGGTTTCGGTCTGCTGCACGGCTTCGGTTTTGCCGGCGCGCTCAGCGAGACCGGCCTGCCCACGACCCACATTCCGCTTGCGCTTCTTTTCTTCAACCTCGGTGTGGAGATCGGCCAGCTTCTCTTCGTGGCCGCAGTGCTGGCGCTTGCAGCCGTTGCACGTCGTCTCCCCCTGCCGCTTCCGGCCTGGGGGCAACGCGTTCCGGCCTATGCGATTGGCTCGCTTGCCATGTTCTGGACGATGCAACGACTGGCGATGTTTTAGGGAGTCGACGATGCGCCGACACGTATACGTGACCCGTCTATTCCTGCTGTCGCTAGCGGCGGCCGCAACGCTGTCGCCCTCGGCTAGTTCTGCCTGCGGCTACCATGACGATGTCACGATGGCGCGGGGGCTGTTGAACTGGGTCTATCCGGACGCGTTGCACGTGCTCGGCTCCATTTCGGCCGCCATCGCCGCGCATCGGTTGCCGCCTCCGGACCCGGCGGCACCGGATCTGTTCGGCGCAAAATACAGCAAGACGGTGCGATCGCTTGAACGGCTTGGCCGAGGGCTGGGCGCGACCTCGGGCGGGATGCGCGGCCCGTCGGTCTCGGTCGTCCTCATCGAGCCGATGCTGTGGGCGCGGTTTGAGTCGGGCGAAAGCGGGTCGCGGACACGCGTGCACGTGACAGGCCCCGAACCGGGTGATGTCGTTCTCGTATCCGGTGAGATCGTTATCGGCGAGATCGCCAGCGGACGATTGACGATCCGCAAGGCGCACGAGCTCGGTCTCATCCGCCTTTATGGACCAGCGGCGCAACAGGCGCGGTTCCTGCTTGCCTATGAACAGGTCGGACGTCAGCCGCTTCCCGGCACCGCAGTTAAGGCCGCCTCGTCGAAGCCGGCGGTTTTCACCGCGCCCGCGACGGCAACCGCCGAGGCAAGTAGCCCACCCCAACTCAAGATTTCCGATAACGGCGGCGCGCTCGCCTGCGGTCCGGGACACCACTGAAACAAATCGATATTCAGGAGGGAAATCATGACAAAAGTTTTGTTGCAGGGTACGGCGCTTACCAGCCTGGTGATATTCGGTCTCGTGCTGCCCGCATTGGCGCAGGACGCTGGCACGCTCGGCAAGGACGCCGCCGACCGCGCGCACCAGCGCCCGCCGGCTTACTCGCCCTATGTCGGCCGCGACTTTCCGACGCGACCGTTCTTCGGCGACACGCATCTGCACACGTCCTTTTCCATGGACGCCGGCGCCTTTGGTGCGCGTCTCGGACCGATGGACGCCTATCGGTTCGCACAGGGCGAAGAGGTTGTTTCCTCCACCGGCCAACCGGTGAAGCTCTCCCGCCCGCTCGACTTTCTCGTCGTTGCCGATCACTCCGACAATATGGGCTTCTTCCCCGATCTGTTCGCCGGTAAGCCAGACCTTGTCGCCGATCCAACCGGCCGCAAATGGTATGACATGATCCAATCCGGCAAGGGCGGCGAGGCCGCGATGCAAATCATCGTCGCCTTTTCGCACGGCACCTTCCCCAAGGATCTGATGTACTTCCCGGGGACGCGCCCCTATCACAGCGCCTGGCAAGAGACCATTGCCGCGGCGGAGCACCACAACGACCCAGGGCACTTCACCGCTTTCATCGGTTTCGAATGGACGTCGAATACGGGCGGCAACAACCTGCACCGCAATGTCATCTTCCGCGACAATGGCGACAAGGCGAGCCAGGTCGAACCCTTCACCGTCTATCCGCCTTACGGCAGCGATAATCCGGTCGACCTCTGGAAGTGGATGGAAGCCTACGAACAAAAGACCGGCGGTAACGTCCTCGCGATCGCGCATAACGGCAATCTGAGCAATGGTTTGATGTTCCCGACCGTCGAGGCCTTCGGCAAGAAACTCGATAGCGGCTATGTCGAAACGCGCGCGAAATGGGAGCGCCTCTATGAAGCGACCCAGACCAAGGGGACGGGCGAGGCGCACCCGTTCCTGTCGCCGAATGACGAGTTCGCCAATTTCGAGATCTGGGATAAGGGCAATCTCGATGGCAGCGTTGCGAAGACGAAGGAGATGCTTGAATTTGAATACGTCCGCTCGGCCTACAAGAACGGTCTGAAGCTGGAGAAGGAATTCGGCACCAACCCCTACAAGTTCGGCCTGGTCGGCAGCAGCGACGCGCATAATTCCCTCACGGCCTTGGAGGAGGACAATTTCTTCGGCAAGACCGTCCCACAGGAGCCGAGCCCGCATCGCATGACCGCCGCCTTCATCGACAACCCTAAAACCGGCGTGAAGGTGATGGACTGGGAAGTCTCTGCTTCCGGCTATGCCGCCGTCTGGGCCAAGGAAAACACCCGCGAATCTCTGTGGGATGCCATGCAGCGCAAGGAAACCTACGCCACGACCGGCCCGCGGATGATCGTGCGCTTCTTCGGCGGCTGGGATTTCGGACCGGGGGACGCGGAAAACCGCATGCCGGCGGGCATCGGCTACGCCAAGGGCGTGCCGATGGGCGGAGATCTCGGCGAAGCACCAGAGGGCAAATCGCCGACCTTCCTGGTTGCGGCGCTGAAGGATCCGATCGGGGCGAATCTCGATCGTTACCAGATCGTCAAGGGCTGGCTCGACAAGGATGGCAAGTTGCAGGAGAAGGTTTACGACGTCGCCTGGTCGGGCGACCGCAAGGCCGGCGCCGACGGAAAGCTTCCGCCCGTCGGCGACAGCGTGGATGTCGCCAACGCCACATGGACCAATACGATCGGCGCGCCTGAGTTGATCGCCGTGTGGCAGGACCCCGACTTCGACGCCAGCCAATCCGCCTTTTACTACGGCCGTGTCATCGAGATCCCGACCCCGCGCTGGACAGCCTACGACGCCAAGCGCTTCGGCGTGAAGGCGCTCAGCGGTACCACCATGACCCTGCAAGAGCGCGCCTACACGTCACCGATCTGGTACACGCCCAAGCCCTGAGACCGAGAATGCGCGTGCAGGATCATATTTCCCGGAGTTCATCTCGAACCGCGACGTAGCAGAGTCTTTGATCCAGGAGATTCACAAAGGACTGGTGGCCGAGCGAGATCGAACTGGTGAAGTAGGAGTTACCGCTGGAACTAGAGACGTGGCCGGTTCGCTCCGGGAGGTCGAGAGGCGAACCGGCGCCAGGGAGTAAACAGATGATCAGGACAGCGATGATTGCAATTGGCAGCATATTGATGCTGTCAATCCAGGCACCGGGGGCGCTCGCGCAGGCGACCGCGTCTGCCCCCGCCCCGCAGGAGCAGGCCGCCCCGGAACCGCTTACCGAGGACGAGCTTGAAGTGCTGGTGGCGCGGATCGCGCTTTATCCCGATGAGCTGGTGGCGCTGATATCCGCCGCCTCGCTCTTTCCCTTGCAGATCGTCGAGGCGGAACGCTTTCTCGATGCCCGGGCGAAGAACTCCGGGCTGAAGCCGAAGGCGGACTGGGACGGGAGCATCGTCTCGCTGCTCAACTATCCTGAGATCGTCAAGATGATGAGCGACGACCTCGAATGGACGCAGAGCCTCGGCCAGGCGATCGCCTATCAGCAGAAGGATGTGCTGATCGCGATCCAGCAATTGCGAAATGAGGCGGTCGCCAAGGGTGTCATCAAGACGGACGACAAGGTGACGGTGGTCGAAGAGGGCGACAACATCGTCATCCAGCCAGCGAACACCGAAAAGATCTACGTGCCGCAATATCCGCCGGAGATGCTCTACGAGCGGGATTACGCGCCGGTGCCGATCGCCTATTATCCCGATCCCTACCCCGCCTACTATTATCCGGCCGCAACCTTCTTCGCCGGCGCCGTGACTGGTTTTGCCTGGGCCGCCATCGTCGACTGGGACGATTGGGGTGTCTGGGGCGGTCGCTGGAATGGCGACATCAATATCGACTGCAACAAGTGCTTCAACGACATCGACTTCACCGGCAAGGTCAAGTGGAACGACATCGACTGGAGGAATGTCGACCGAAGCAAGATCACGCTCGATCGAGACCAGTTGAGCAAATTCGACCGGACGAACATAGAGAACAACATCAAGGCCAATGGCGGCAACAACATCCGCAACCGCGCCGCGGAACTCCAGCGCGACCGGTCGGTGGCGCGCCCGGGCAGTGGCGGCGGCCAGCTCAAGGACGTGCGCAAGAGCACGCTCGAGGGGCTGAAGGCGGAGCCTCGGCCGGCGGCGAGCCCTGGCGGCGGCAGGCAGGCGGCGGCGAAAGCGAGGCCGGACGTCCCCAAGCCGAGCATCAACCGCCCGAAGGACAAAAAGCCCGCGCAAGTCGACCGGCCTGCCGGCAGGCCGAAGATGGCGGCCAAGGCCGAGAACCGGCCGAAGAAGCCCTCGGGTCTTGGCAACGTCAATTCCGGGCGGCGCGAGGTGGCATCGTCACGCCGGGGCGGCCACAGCATGGGCGGGGGCCAGCGCGGGGGCGGAGGGCATAAGGCGATCAAGCGCGGCGGCGGCCGCGGACGCTGAGCGGACGTTACATCGCCGCGCGTCTCATCAGACGCGCAAAGGTGGCTGTAGCACTTTGAATTGCTGCATGCCTCTCTCCTTAAAATCGAGGTCGATTCTAAGGAGACATGCAGTGGGGAGCACGACGATGAGCAAGCGCGTTCACATTCTTCTTCTGGGATCGGCGATCTCCTTCGCCGCCGTCTTTGCCCCGATGCCAATTGGTCTCGCACAGGCGCAGGAAGCGGGAAGCATCATTGACTATGTCGCGGCGGATGACCCGCCGGCCTTCGACGATCCGTCGAAGGCCGTGGAGGCCTTCAAGTCGGCGCTTGCGGCCAATGATTTCGACGGATTGGCAAAGCTCCTGGGCCTGGACGCGGCAAAGCTTAAAGCGGCCGAAGGCGCGATGGAGACCTTCGCGCTCATTCGCGAGGGCGCTGCCCGCAACGTCGTAATGCGCGATCTCGACGAGCGGAAGGTCCTCGAAATCGGCGATCGGCTCTGGCCGCTGCCGTTCCCGATCGCCAAAGGCGAGGACGGCAAATGGGCCTTCGACACCTATGTCGGCCTAGAGGAGATCGTCAACCGCCGCGTCGGCGAGAACGAGCTGGAAGCGATCGAGGCGGCGCGCGCCTATGTCGAGGCGCAGAAGGACTATGCCTCGAAGGACCGCGATGCGGACGGCGTGCTGGAATATGCTCAGAGGCTGATCAGCAGCGAGGGCCAGACCGATGGGCTCTACTGGCCCGCCGGCGAGGGCGGGGAGATAAGTCCCGTCGGCGACGCCATCAGCGAGGCGGCGCTGGAGAAGGCAAAGGCCGGCGAGGGTTATTACGGCTATCGCTTCCGCATCCTGACCTCGCAGGGCGACAACATCGCGGGTGGTAGATACGACTACGTCATCAACGGCAACATGATTGCCGGCTTTGGCCTGATCGCCTGGCCGGTCAAATATGCCGAGACCGGCGTCAACACCTTCGTCGTCAACCAGCAGGGCATCGTCTATGAACGGGATCTTGGGTCCAGCACCGAGGCGATCGTGCCGTTCATCGATCGTTTCGATCCGGACGACAAATGGGACGTCGCTGACGACTGAGCGGTGGCTCTGAAGTGATGCTCCGAAACTCAGATCATGCTAAATAGTATTCTTGGGGGATCGCGGAAATGCCAGAGACATTGCATCCGTCAGCGATCGATCATCTGCCGGTGTTCATCACCGCTCCGGGCGACACGGATGTTCTCTTCAACATCATGGTCGTGTTCGTGCTGCTGCTGATCTTTCTGATCGGCCTCCTGTACCTACGGCTGCACGCCCTGCCGGAGCATATGGCGCACGGCGCCAGCAAGGTGCAGTTACAATTAGTGGCTGTTTTGTCGCTGATTGCGCTCTTCACGCACAATCACCTCTTCTGGATCGCCGCGCTGCTCCTGGCATTGATCGAATTTCCGGACTTTTCGACACCCATGAGTTCGATGGCCGACTCGCTACGAAAAATCGCCCATCGGGACGAACGGCCTTTCGAAACCGCGGCGACGGAACCTCCCGTCACGCCGTCAAAACCTCATCCGGCGCAGCCCGAGCACCAATGGGCACCGTTCGAACCGGAGCCTTCGCCGAACGACACCTTATCAGAGCGGAGGGGATGAGCCGTGCTGGAGTTCTTGATCTGTTCGATGCTTACCATCCTTCCGGATTTCCTCTTCCGACGCTACGTTCAGGGAAAGAGGATCGGGCGAGAGATCAATCTTTATTCGATGTGGTTCGAGCTGAGATGGGGCATCACCGCCTGTGTGATCCTGACGGTGTCGTTGATAACCCTGATTTTCTACTATCATCCGTCAACAAAGAACGTCACGGCGGTCTTCCGTACGGTCACCATATTGCCTGAGAGAAATGGGCGGGTGGCCGAGGTCTTCGTCGGCACGAACGAGAAGGTCGCCGCCGGCGCTCCCCTGTTCCGCCTCGATAACAAGGAACAGCATGCTGCGCTTGAAACGGCCCGACGGCGGGTCGCGGAAATCGACGCCGAAACGGCTGTCGCCAAGACCGAACTGGCATCGGCCGACGGCCTGATCGCGCAGGCAGAGGGCGCCTACCAGCAGGCCCTCGATGAACTGGCCACACAGGTTGAACTCAATCGCCGCAATCCCAACGTGGTGGCAAAGCGCGAAATCGAAAGGCGCCAGGTTACCGTGGACGCCCGGAAGGGTGCACTCGATGCGGCCATTTCGAACAAGCAGACGCTGGAGACAAAGATCTCGACCCTGTTGCCGGCGCAGAAGGCAAGCGCCCAGGCGACACTCGCCCAAGCGCAGGTGGAACTCGACAAGACCATTATACGTGCCGGAACGGCCGGCATGGTTCAGCAATTCGCCTTGCGGCCCGGCGACATCGTCAATCCGGCAATCCGGTCGGCCGGCATTCTCGTGCCCGATGATCGCCGCATAGGGCTGATTGCCGGCTTCGGCCAGATCGAGGCCCAGGTCATGAAACCCGGAATGATCGCCGAGGCGACCTGCATCGGCAAACCCTTCACCATCATCCCGATGGTCGTCACCGAGGTCCAGCAGGTCATCGCAACCGGGCAGATTCGCCCGACCGATCAGCTCGCAGACGTGCAACAAATGGCTAGACCGGGAACGCTGACCACATTTCTCGAACCGCTGTTTATGGGCGAGTTCCCGGACATACCGCCGGGAAGCAGTTGCATCGCCAATGCTTACACCAGGAACCACGATCAGTTGCAGTCGCCCGACATAAGCACCTCACGCTGGCTGTTCCTGCATATGGTGGATGCGGTCGGGCTCGTGCATGCGATGATCCTCAGGCTCCAAGCGCTGCTCCTGCCGGTGCAGACACTTGTCCTTACAGGGCATTGAGCCGAAGGCAGGTGCCGGGTGCTTTGCCGGTCTTACAGTTTCTACTTCTGGCCGGCTTCGAGCCATTACATCCGGTGCGTTGCCCAGCGGCATGTTCGCCGCCCTTATTACCGCCGTGGAGTATTCAAAGCATGTGCCAACACGCACTTGCTCGATTCCGAAGCCGACCCGGGGCGCTTCTTGGACCGACAGCTCGATGCCGTCCTCGACGTCTCTTTCGATCCGATCCGCACAGCGGCTTAGCGGCCTGCCTGCCCTCCTCCTCTACGGCAGCGGCGGGCGCATGGAAAACTCTTCACAATAAGCCTTGACCTTACCATTGTTGGAAGGAGTATCTGATACTGCAGTTGTAATTGGATCGCTTCGATGACTGCATTAACTCAGATCGAGAAATCGACGTCTCTTCCTATGTCCGCCGACTTCGGCATTAATGGCATGACATGTGCTTCCTGCGTGCGACGCGTCGAGAAGGCTATTTCGGCAGTGCCCGGCGTCGCCTCGGCAAACGTCAACCTGGCTACCGAACGGGCGACCGTTCAGTTCACCGGAATGCCGGATACGAAGGCTGTTCTTCGCGCGATCGAGAATGCCGGCTACGAGCCCAAGGTCGAAATCCAGGAACTTGATGTCGAAGGAATGACCTGCGCCTCGTGCGTTTCTCGTGTGGAAAAGGCGTTGAAGGCCGTTCCGGGTGTCGCGGATGCGTCGGTGAATCCCGCAACGGAGAAGGCGACCATTCGATTGGTTTCCGGTGCGGTTGATGTCGGGGCGCTCGAGGCTGCGGTTCGAGATGCCGGATATGCGGTCCGCAAGGCGGCCGTCACCGAGGCAGCCAAGGAAACCGAAGATCACCGCACCGCGGAAGTCCGCAGACTCAAGATCCTGGTGATATTCTCGGCGCTGTTGACCCTGCCCCTTTTCCTGGTCGAAATGGGTTCTCACTTCCTGCCGGGCGTCCACGAACTGGTCATGGACACCATCGGCATGCGCCACAACCTCTACATCCAGTTTGCACTGGCGAGCGTGGTCCTGTTCGGACCGGGGCTGCGCTTCTTCAAGAAGGGCGTGCCGAACCTTCTGCGCCGGACGCCCGACATGAACTCGCTGGTGGTACTCGGGACGGCCGCCGCCTGGGGCTACTCCGTCGTCGCAACCTTCGCCCCGGGCGTTCTACCTTCCGGAACGGCGAACGTGTACTACGAGGCGGCAGCAGTCATCGTCACCCTGATCCTGCTCGGCCGTTACCTCGAGGCGCGTGCGAAGGGCCGCACCAGCCAAGCGATCCAGCGGCTGATTGGCCTGCAGCCGAGAACCGCTTTCGTGTCTCATGGCGGCGAGTTCTTGGAGATCCAGATCAGCGACGTTGTCGTCGGCGACATCATCCGGATCAGGCCCGGCGAGAAGATCCCGGTCGACGGCGCAGTCCTCGAAGGCAGTTCCTACGTCGACGAATCCATGATCACCGGAGAGCCTGTGCCGGTGCAAAAGGCCGCCGGAGACGAGATCATCGGCGGCACCATCAACAAGAACGGGTCCTTCACCTTCAAGGCGACCAAGGTCGGCAGCGACACGCTGCTTGCTCAGATCATCAGGATGGTCGAAGCAGCACAAGGATCGAAGCTGCCGATCCAGGCGCTGGTCGACAAGGTGACGGGGTGGTTCGTTCCCGCGGTCATCCTCGCGGCGGTGGTGACCTTCGCCGCCTGGTACGCGTTCGGCCCCTCGCCCGCGCTTTCATTCGCGCTGGTGAACGCGGTTGCCGTCCTGATTATCGCCTGCCCCTGCGCCATGGGCCTGGCAACGCCGACATCGATCATGGTCGGCACGGGGCGCGCCGCCGAGCTGGGCATCCTTTTCCGCAAGGGCGAGGCGCTGCAGAGCTTGCGGGAAGCCGATGTCGTCGCGCTCGACAAGACCGGCACCCTCACGAAAGGCCGCCCGGAGCTGACAGACGTCATCGTCAGCGACGGGTTCGATGCGAACGAGGTCCTCTCCTTTATTGCGAGCCTTGAGGCGCTTTCGGAACACCCGATCGCGGAATCGATCATGTCGGCGGCAAGGTCCAGAGGTGTTGCAGTGGTCCCCGCGACGGACTTCGAAGCCACTCCGGGTTTCGGTGTTCGGGGGATTGTTTATGGGCTGGAAGTCCTCGTAGGCGCGGATCGCGCGCTAAAGAAGCACGGCATCGACGTTTCCGCCTTCGCTGAGGAGGCCGAGCGGCTTGGCGACGGCGGCAAATCGCCGCTCTACGCGGCGATCGACGGCCGGCTGGCGGCGATCATCGCCGTCTCCGATCCAATCAAGGAAACCACGCCGGAGGCAGTCAAAGCCCTGCACGATCTCGGCTTGAAGGTGGCGATGATCACCGGCGACAATCGCCGCACGGCCGAAGCGATAGCCAGGGAGCTCGGCATCGACGAAGTCGTCGCCGAGGTGCTGCCGGACGGCAAGGTTGAGGCCGTCAGCAAGCTCCGGCACGGTGACCGCAGGGTTGCTTTCATCGGCGACGGTATCAACGACGCCCCTGCGCTCACCGAGGCCGACGTCGGCATTGCCGTCGGCACGGGAACCGACATCGCAATCGAAAGCGCCGATGTCGTCCTGATGTCCGGAGACTTGAACGGTGTCCCGAAGGCGATCGCCCTCAGCAAGGCTACGATCCGCAACATCAAGGAGAACCTCTTCTGGGCGTTCGCCTACAATGTCAGCCTGGTTCCGGTCGCCGCAGGCGTGCTCTACCCGCTGAACGGAACCCTGCTCTCGCCGATCCTGGCGGCGGCTGCGATGGCGATGTCGAGCGTCTTCGTCCTAGGCAACGCTCTGCGGCTGCGGTCGATCAATCCTGCCTGAGAACAGCAGAGGCGTTCGGCGATGCCGGACGCCCCGTAACGAAAGGGTGAACCATGAATATAGGTCAAGCTTCCAAGGCCAGCGGCATCTCCTCGAAAATGATCCGCTACTATGAGCAGATCGGTCTGATCCGCCCTGCCCTTCGGACCGCCTCCAGTTACCGTGTCTACAGCGACAACGACATTCACACGCTTCGGTTCGTTCGCCGCGCCCGCGATCTCGGCTTCTCGGTCGATCAGATCAAGGATCTGCTCACCCTCTGGCGGGATCGGTCCAGAACCAGCGCGGACGTCAAGGCGGTGGCTCTGGAGCACATCGCCGAACTGGAGCGCAAGATCGCCGCAATTCAGGAAATGGCGGAGACGCTGAAGCATCTAGCCAGCCACTGCCACGGCGACGACCGCCCCGAGTGCCCGATCATTGAAGAGATCGCCGGCTCGGCGGATGGCAAGAAGCTTGGTATCAGGGCACCATTTGGCGTGGCCGCTTTGTGAGGCGTCAATTCCTGCGGTTTACGACTTGTCGCGCAATCGTCAGAGATGTTGAACGTTTTGGGGCGTGACATTGGCTCTGAGGCTTGGGGCTCTATCTTTGCTTGATGAGCGGTCCCGTTATGGAGCTGTCCGCCATGGATGAGCACAAACATCAACCTCCGGGTCACGAGCACCATCGCCATCATCATGCGAGCGACAACGCCACTGCGCACGTCCGGGGGTCGCGCACTGAAGAACGTGACGGGGTGATCTACACCTGCCCGATGCATCCACAGGTGCGGCAGATCGGTCCGGGCAACTGCCCGATCTGCGGTATGGCCCTCGAACCCGAAGTCGTCACCGCCGAAACCGGTCCCAGTCCGGAACTCGTCGACATGCGGCGGAGGTTCTGGATCGGGCTCGTCCTGACACTGCCTGTGCTGGCACTCGAAATGGGCGGTCACCTCACCAACCTGCACATGCTGCTCGGCGCCCAGACGTCGAACTGGCTCCAGCTCGTCTTCGCGACCCCCGTGGTCCTCTGGGCGGGCGCTCCCTTCTTCGAACGCGCATGGCGCTCCCTCGTCACTCGCCGCCTGAATATGTTCACCCTGATCGCGATGGGCACGGGCGTGGCCTGGGTCTACAGCGTGATCGCGACGGTTGCGCCCGGACTGTTTCCAGCGACGTTCCGATCCGCCGACGGAGCGGTCCCAATCTATTTCGAGGCCGCAGCGGTCATCACCGTGCTCGTCCTGCTCGGGCAGGTTCTGGAACTGCGTGCTCGCGAGCAGACGGGCGGAGCGATCCGCGCGCTTTTGGATCTCGCCCCGAAGACGGCCCGTCGTATCCGGAATGACGGAACCGACGAAGACGTGCCGCTCGAAGCCGTTGCCGTCGGCGATCGGCTGCGCGTGCGGCCGGGTGAGAAAGTCCCGGTCGACGGGACGCTCGTCGAAGGCCGAAGCTCGGTGGATGAGTCGATGATTACCGGAGAGTCCATGCCCGTCACCAAGGAGGTCGGGGCGAAGCTGATCGGCGGTACGATGAACAAGACGGGCGGCTTCGTCATGGAGGCCGGGAAGGTCGGCCGTGACACCATGCTGTCGCAGATCGTACAGATGGTGGCGGAAGCCCAGCGCTCGCGCGCGCCGATCCAGCGGCTGGCCGATGAGGTCTCGGGCTGGTTCGTGCCCGCTGTCATCCTCATCGCCATCGTCGCCTTCGCCACTTGGATGTGGATCGGTCCGGAACCGCGTTTCACCCATGGACTCGTCGCCGCCGTCGCCGTGCTGATCATCGCCTGCCCGTGCGCGCTGGGCCTCGCCACGCCGATGTCGATCATGGTCGGCGTCGGACAGGGTGCTCGCGCCGGCGTGCTGATCAAGAACGCCGAGGCGCTCGAACGTTTCGAAAAGGTCAACACGCTTGTGGTCGACAAGACTGGTACCCTAACCGAAGGCAAACCGATGGTCACATCGGTCGTCGCCGTGAACGGGATAGCCGAGGACGAGCTCCTGCAGCTCTCCGCCACACTGGAGCGGGCGAGCGAGCATCCGCTCGCGGCGGCAATCGTCGAGGCCGCCAATGAGCGGGGGCTGGCTCTCGGGACGGCAGAGAACTTCGACAGCCCGGTCGGCAAAGGCGTCACGGGCACGATAAAGGGACACAGGCTCGTTATCGGAAGCCACCAAATCATGTCCGAGGAGAAGGTGGACGTAACCCCGCTCACCGAAAAGGCGGAAGCATTGCGGGGCGAGGGAGCGACCGTCATCTTCGTCGCCATGGACGGCAGAGTCGGCGGCTTGTTCGCGATCTCCGATCCTATAAAGCCGACGGCACCCGCCGCCGTCGAGGCACTGATGAAGGACGGTGCTCGCGTGGTAATGCTTACTGGTGACAACAGGACCACGGCCAATGCGGTTGCTCGCAAGCTCGGCATCACGGAGGTCGAGGCGGAAATCCTGCCGGAGCACAAGAGCGAAATCGTCAGGCGTCTGAGAAACGAGGGTCGCATCGTCGCCATGGCGGGAGACGGCGTCAACGACGCCCCTGCCCTCGCCGCCGCCGACGTCGGCATCGCCATGGGAACGGGGACGGATGTGGCAATCGAGAGTGCGGGCGTAACGCTGCTCAAGGGTGATCTTCAGGGCATCGTGCGGGCACGGCAGCTCAGCCACGCCACGATGAGGAACATCCGGCAGAACCTTTTCTTCGCCTTCATCTACAACGCCGCTGGCGTCCCGGTTGCGGCTGGCGTGCTCTACCCCGCATTCGGACTCTTGCTGTCGCCGATCATCGCAGCGGCCGCCATGGCGCTCTCGTCGGTCAGCGTGATCGGCAATTCGCTCAGGTTGAGGAGTACACGGATATGATTTGGGACCGCAAGTGGACGCTATTCGCCGCCTCGCTCGCGGTGATCGTCGCGTTCTTCATTTTGCGTGAGCACTGGCAGCATGCATTTGGCCTCGCTCCGTACCTGCTGCTGCTCGCCTGTCCGTTGATGCACCTCTTCCATGGTCATGGCGGTCATCGCCACGGGGACCACCGCATAAAAACCGACGATATCACATGACCTACGCTCACGCGGCACAAGCCATTACCGATATAGCGACCTCCGCAGACGTGCTTTTTGACTATCTGGATGACCAGGCGAGCCTCGGCTCGCACATGCAGAAGCCTTCGATATGATGCTCGGCGGGCGGATGTCGTACGAGTTCGACGAAGCCAGAGGCCGCACTGCCGGTTCGGTTATCAAGATGCGTGGCAACATACTTGGTCTGGTGCTTTCCGTCGAAGAAGTGATCACCGAGCGGCAGCCACCTCGACGCAAGGTATGGGAGACGCGAGGCTGCCCGAATCTCCTCGTAATCCGCGCCTACCGCATGGGATTCGAGATCAGCGAACCTGGCCAGCCCGCGCGGTTGCGCGTGTTCATCGACTATGACTACCCGGCGACGATAGCGGCAAAGCTTCTCGGCCCGATGTTTGGGCCGATCTACGCACACTGGTGCGTGAACCGGATGGCCAAGGATGCTGCCGACAGATTTCGGTGAGCAAAACAATGCGGCCGAACGTCGTCCGACGCACCGATTTCCGGATGATCCGTGACCCGGGTTGCAGAGGCAGCGGCATAGCCTCTTTGCGGGAACGAATGCGCGAGCCCCCGGTTCCTATGGCTGTCGCAGACGGCAGTGAAGCGGAGGATCGCCATGAAAGAGCAAGACACACAGCCGACACAGCGCCGGCACGCGACGACGCACCATTACCTGATGTTCGCCATCAATATGGCGCTCAGTCTGATCGTCATGTATATCGTGATGTTCTCGATGATCGACGGCTGGGCCGATTTCCGTAACAACCTCAACACCTTCTACATGGCGTTGACGATGGTCGCTCCGATGGGAATCATCATGCTCGCGACCATGGGCGGGATGTACAAGAACAAGGGTCTGAACATAGCCCTTTATCTCGGTCTGGCCGCCCTCTTCGTCGCGGCGTTTACGGGAACCCGCATCCAGGCCCGGATCGACGACGATCAGTTCGTCGCCTCGATGATCCCCCATCATTCGGGAGCTATTCTGATGTGCCGCGAAGCGACGCTCACGGACGAGGAACTGGTGAATCTATGCAGGCAAATCTCAGAAGGGCAGCGCAAGGAAATCGAGCAGATGAACTCGATTAAAGCGAGACTGAATAGTTCCGGCTGAACGAAGCGCTGCGGGACGATCCGCCAAATCAAATGCCAAGTGCCGACTGCATTCCGAGCGTTGCCGTGGCGAGGACAAGATAGCGCCCCGTTTTGGCGATTGTGACCAGCAGCAGGAAGGACCACCAGGGCTCCCGCAAAACGCCAGCAAGCACGGTCAGTGCGTCTCCAAAGATAGGCATCCAGGAGAGGAGCAGCGACCAGCGGCCATAGCGACGGTACCATCCGCCTGCCTTCTCCAACGAGGACGCCTTCACCGGAAACCATGAGCGGTCGTGAAACCGATCGATGAAGCGTCCGAGCACCCAGTTGCAGACCGACCCCAGCACGTTGCCGAGGCTGGCGACGACGAGCAGCCAGATCGTCGAGAATTTGCCTGACGCAAGCAGTCCGACAAGCAGCGGCTCGGACTGGAAAGGCAGTACGGTCGCCGCGCCGAGTGCAACCAGGAAAAGGCCGAGGTACGCAGTCAGGCTCGTCATCGAACCTCTTGCGGATTGGCGGACAGGGACGGCGAATGATGATGATGCTGCTTTCTGCTCCCAGCCATTTCTCGCTTGACCTTGCCATCGTTGAAACCATTACACCGAATTCAGCATCGGATCGACGGCGCGACCGGTTCGCTGCGGTGCCACATAATAGACGCGAATCGCGTCAAGGTTAGAAACTGACAATTGACAACTTCGGGACCAATGTTAGTCCTCGGGTATGGGTATGCCTCGAATCACATTGCAAAAGATGCTGATTCTGCTTCGCTTGGTGATTGTCATGTCGCTGGCGGGATACTCGTTGCCGACCGCCTCCGCCGCGATGCACGGAGCTTGGGCGAATTCCGACATCGTTCAGTTCAATGACCACCACGAAATGGCGACACCCGACCATCGCCACGGCGATCACCATACCTCCCCGGAAGACTTTCAGAAGCTGGTGAAGACCGACTGCTGCAAGGGCTTCTGCGTCAGCATGGCCATCGTCACCGACGCCGACGCGGTCGGCGGGCCCCGTGTCGCTTCCATCCGCGAGTTCGTCGACGATGCCCGAACGATGGGCGAACTCCCGCCGCTGCACCGCCCCCCGAATATCTGAGTAGGACATATCCGCTTTCGCGGGTCGAATCCGTGCGTTCGTGAGCGTTGTTTGCTCGCAAGCGCCGCTGCAATTCCTATTCGGACATAACCATGAGACCTTTGTTTATCATGGCCGCACTGCCGCTATTTGCCAGCGGATGCGCCACCACATTACCTCCCGACGTCATTGCTTCGGACGATCTCGCCGCCTCGCAGGCCGAAGTCCGCCCCCTCAGATATACGAGCCCGGTCTCGGGCTACACCCATCGCGTCCCGGTCGATCCCAAGCCGTGGCGTAACCAGAACGACGCACAGACTCCGGAAGGAGGCGCGTCATGATGAACGCCAGACTTGCCGCGACGCTTGCTCTGCCACTGGTGCTTGGCGGCTGTGTCTCGGCCACCGAGTATGCGGCGAAGAATGCCGGGTTCTCTTCCGTCGAGGCGAAGACGGCTGAGGCCACGGGCAAGCAGACGGTCTGGGTGCAGAACCAGCAGCAGGCTCGCGTCGTGTCGGACCGGGTGAAGACGCTGATCGCGAAGAAGACCATCGACGTCGAGACGGCGGTTCAGGTCGCGCTGCTCAACAACAAGGGCCTGCAGGCCGCCTATGCCGATCTCGGCGATTCCGCCGCCGACGCCTGGCAGTCGACGATGTTAGTCAATCCGACCGTCGCAATCGGCTTCAACGGCATCGGCGCACCGGGGATCGAGGCCTTCAGATCCGTCGAGGGCATAATCGCCTCCAATATCCTGGCGCTTGCCACGCGACAACGGGACATTGCCATCGCCGATACCCGGTTCCGGCAGGCGCAGTTGAATGCGGCACTACAAACGCTGCAGCTCGCCGCCGACACGCGACGTGCCTGGATCAATGCGGTCGCAGCCTGGGAAACGGTGGCCCAGCTCAACCAGGCGCAGGCCGCGGCAGACGCCGCCTCCGAACTCGCGCAGAAGCTTGGCGAGACTGGAGCGATGACCAAGGGCTCCCAGGCTCGCGAGCACGTCTTCTACGCCGAACTGGCGGGACAGGCGGCCAAGGCGCGGCTGGAGGCTCGCCTCGCCAAGGAGGAATTGACGCGGCTGATAGGCCTGTGGGGCTCGGATATCGACTACCAGATCCCGAACCGTTTGCCGCCGCTGCCCAAGGGTCTGATCAAGCTCGACCTCATCGAGGCGGAAGCTCTGCAGCGCCGCGTCGACCTGCAGATGGCGAAGCTCGATCTCGAGGCGACGGCCAAATCCTACAAGCTCACCGAAGCGACCCGCTACGTCACCGACCTCGAACTCCTGACCGGCTTCGAGACCGAACGCGAGAAGGAGGACGGCGAGGTCGAGACCGAGACGACCGGCCAGGCCGAGCTGGAGTTCGTCATCCCGATCTTCGACAGCGGCAAGGCGCGCATGCGCAAGGCCGAGCTCGCCTATATGCGGGCGGCAAACCTGCTCGCGGAGAAGGCGGTGAACGTCCGCTCCGAAGCACGCTCCGCCTATCAGGCCTATCGCGCCAACTACGACATCGCCGGGCATTACCGCAACAACGTCGTGCCACTGCGCACCAAGATCGAGGAGGAGTCCCTCCTCACCTACAACGCGATGATCACCAACGCATTCGAGCTGCTCGCCGACACGCGCGACAAGGTCAATTCGATCCTGCTTGCGGTCAACGCCAAGCGCGACTTCTGGCTGGCCAAGGCAAACCTCGCTCCCGCGATCTACGGCGGCGGCGCGGGCGCGGCCTCGAGAGAAACGGAAGTCGCGGCTGCCGCCGAAAGCGGCGGTGGCGGTCATTAAGGAAAGGAACAGGCAATGTTCAACAGAAGACAATTGCTCGGCGCGAGCGCCGCACTGGTGTCGACCGCCGCCTGGGCGAAGACCTCCAACATGGGCCTGCCAGAGGCCGCCGTGATGGAGACGGCGGAGACCCAGCCGCCGGTAAAGCCGACGTCCGGTCCGGACTACAACCCTGTAGTTACCCTCAACGGCTGGACACTGCCCTACCGGATGAACAACGGCGTCAAGGAATTCCACCTCGTCGCCGAACCGGTCGAGCGGGAAATGGCAGAGGGCATGACCGCCTATCTCTGGGGCTATAACGGCCAGTCGCCGGGTCCGACCATCGAAGCGGTCGAAGGCGACCGAGTGCGCATCTTCGTCACGAACAAGCTGCCGGAGCATACGACGATCCACTGGCACGGCATGATCCTGCCCTCCGGCATGGACGGCGTCGGCGGCCTGACGCAGCCGCATATCCCGGTCGGCAAGACCTTCGTCTACGAGTTCGACCTCGTGAAGTCGGGCACCTTCATGTACCACCCGCATTCCGACGAGATGGTGCAGATGGCGATGGGCATGATGGGCTTCTTCGTCGTCCATCCCAAGGACCCGAAGGTCATGCCCGTCGACCGCGACTTCGTCTTCCTGCTCAACGCCTACGACATCGACCCCGGCTCCTACATGCCGCGCGTGATGGAGATGACCGACTTCAACATGTGGTGCTGGAACAGCCGCGTATTCCCGGACATCAGCCCACTCGTCGTATCCAAGAACGACCGGGTGCGCGTCCGGGTCGGCAATCTCACGATGACCAACCACCCGATCCACATGCATGGCTACGACTTCGAGGTCACCTGCACCGACGGCGGCTGGGTGCGGCCGGAGGCGCGCTGGCCGGAGGTCAGCATCGACATCCCCGTGGGCGCGATGCGGGCCTACGAGTTCGACGCCAAATACGTCGGCGACTGGGCGATCCATTGCCACAAGTCGCACCACACGATGAACGCCATGGGGCACGACATCCCAACCTTCATCGGCGTCGACAAGAAGAAGGTCGCCGAGAAGATCAAGAAGCTCCAGCCGGAATACATGCCGATGGGCACCAAGGGCATGGCCGACATGGGCGAGATGGAGATGGAGATCCCCGAAAACACAATCCCGATGATGACCGGCTGGGGTCCGCACGGCCCCATCGAGATGGGCGGCATGTTCTCGGTCGTCAAGGTGCGCGAGGGCATCTCGGCCGGCGATTACGCCGACCCCGGCTGGTACGAAAACCCGGCCGGAACGCAAGCCTGGGAGTGGACGGGCGAACTTCCCGACTGGACCAAGGCGAAGGACGCCAAGACCCAGATCACGCCGAAGCACTCAAACCACGGCTGATCCGGCATGCCGATGTTCAACCAACCTAAGGACCACACAATGAAGGCTCAGATCTTCGGAGTTATCATCGCCGCACTCGCCACTCCGGCGTTCGCTGGTGGCAATCATGCAGGCGGCCACGGCGAGGCCATGGCCGTCGGCGAACCCGGCAAGAAAGCCGACGCCACCCAGACGATCCGGGTCACCATGAAGGAGACGGAAGACGGCAAGATGATCTTCACGCCGTCGACCTTCAAGGTCCGCAAGGGCCAGACCGTCCGCTTCGCGATCAAGAACGCGGGCGAACTCGAACACGAGTTCGTGCTCGATCAGGAAGACAAGATCATGGAGCACAAGGCGGTGATGGAGAAGTTCCCGGAGATGGAACACGACGATCCGAACGCGATCCGCCTGACCGCCGGGGAATCCGGCGAGATCGTCTGGAAGTTCACCAACGACGGCACGTTCAAGATCGCCTGCCTCGTGCCCGGCCACTACGACGCAGGCATGTACGGCGACGTCACCGTTGCCAAGAAGTGATCATCGAAAGGAGTTCAACATGAAAACGCTCGTCAAGCTCACGCTCGCCTCTGCGCTCGCCCTCGGAACAGCCGACGGAGCTCTCGCTGCCGAGTTCACCAAAGCCACTGTCAAGAAGATCGATCTCAAGGCAAAGAAGGTCACGCTGATCCACGAGGAACTGAAGAGCCTGGACATGCCCGCTATGACGATGGTGTTCCGCGTCCGGGACGACGCTCTCCTGGAGAAGCTGAAGGAAGGCGCGAATATCGAGTTCGTCGCCGAGCGCGTCGACGGCAAGCTGACCGTGACCGAGGTCAAGTAACCCCTGCAGCAGGACGCGGGTACCGCCCCCTGCGTCCTGCTCCGCTCAGTCGCTGGGGGCGACGAGCTCGTCAGCCTCTCTGCATCATGCGCCGCCACGGGATTGCCTGAACCGGTTTCCCCTGCACTATCAGTAAAGGGCTCAAGGCTCAGCGGAGCCAGCACCGACGACAGGGACAGCGGCCGGATTATGGGCCGCCGCACAGATGCGACGGGATCCGGAGGCATGGGTATTGTGCGACGCGTTGATTGCGGGCGTTGAGTGTTTGGTTGCGGGGGCCTGATTGCGCAGAGAGTTGTAATTTCATGTGTCTTTATGCGTTCAACTGGCACCACTCAGTTTCGGAACGGACGTTGCTGCGAACATGACACTACTCGACCCTGGCTGTGTAAAAAC
>NZ_LUAV01000015.1 GCF_002078505.1 Ensifer aridi
TAGCCCACCATGTGCCGCACGCAAAGCCCGCGCCGTCGCGACACAAGGAACAACTAGCGGGCCAACCCAATCAAAAAAGGGGAATGAACAAATGATGATCACGACTATGAAACTTGCCATCGGTGCGGCTCTGTTAGCTGCGTTGCCGTCAATTGCGCAATCTGAGGAGATTCCCGTCAATCTCAAGGGAACAGGAGAACTTGTTGTCATTGGTGGCACCGGTTCAGCCTTCGACAACGCAGTGAAGAAGGCATGGCTTGATCCGTTCATGCGCGATACCGGGATCAAGATAGTAACTGCTCCTGTAGAGAATGCAGCGCTTTTGACCTCGATAAAGGTTGGACAGCCTATCGCTGACACGACCTTTATCAGCGGAGGTGAAATCCAGAGTTGGGTTGCTAAAGGATTTGTTGACAAAATCGATTACAGCTTTTTCTCAAAGGAAACGCTGGCTGGCATACCCGAGGAAGCGAGAACTGAATACGCATTTCGCTCACACACCTACTCCGTCGTTCCCACGTACAGCACCAAGAAGTATCCGGAAGGGACCAAGCATCCCGAAAACTGGGTCGATATTTATGACGTTGTCAAGTTCCCGGGGAAGCGGGCCCTTCCAAATTGCGGGAACATACTCCATGGAGCGCTGCTCGAGGGAGCACTCATGGGCGATGGCGTCCCGCCGGAAAAGCTTTATCCGCTCGACCTGGATCGCGCCTTCGCCAAGGTTAAGGAAATCGCACCCAATGTTGGGCGCTGGTGGGGGTGGGACGCGGGTGGCTTGGCTCCCCAGGCTCTCATCGATGGCGAAGCCGACATGGGATCGGCGTGGAATGGTCGAATTATCAATCTGCGCAAGGAAGGTGCACCGGTTGCCCTTTCTTGGGATCAGTCCCTGCTGCAACACGATGATTGGGTGATCGTAAAGAACTCACCCAACAAGGAAAATGCGGCCAAGTTCCTCGCTTATATTGCCCGTCCAGAAGCGCAGGCGGCATTTGCGGAAGCAATTCCTTACGGTGTTCCGAACAGAGATGCTTACAAGCTTCTACCGAAAGAACTGGTCGAGAACTTGCCGGGTGCGCCAGGGGTCGCGGAGAAACAGGTGACCCAGAACTACGCCTGGTGGGAAGAAACCAGAGCGGACGGCCGTACTAACTTGGACTATGCGATCGAGCGTTGCCAAGAAGTATTAGCGCAGTGATCCGGCTGCCGCTGCGGGAAGCTTTGACCGCTACCAGCATTCTACGACGCGCATCTTGACTTGCGAATGCGAGGTGGTCAGTCGCAATCTGGCCGCCCGCATATCGTCAGATGAGAAGTTCGACGCTAAAATGACTGTTGCACCCGTCAGCAAGGACGGTCCCTAGAGACGATCCGGGATCAATTGAGGCATGTCGCTCAAGTGTCCAGCGGTACAAAATACACAAAAGCAGAGATCTAAAGCACGTCGGCTTACGCGCTTTAGGCAACACAGGGCACATATTAGAGCGCTCGAGACGGGCGTCGTCGTTGGCGCACGACGAGGCGCCCACGCCGAAAGAGGCTTGCTTGCTGTTGGTCTCTGTGAGGGAGGCAAGTCCGTGAAGGACGTAGGGAAGGACAATAATCACATGAACACACTGTTGGCAAAAGAAAGGGCCGCTGATCCGATAATTGGAAATGTAGCCAGGGGCCAGAATTTCCTGAATGGGCTACTCGCAAATCGGCGGATCCGCGGCGCTGTCGTTGCCTCGCCGCTTCTGGTGCTCCTTGTCGGATTCCTCATTATTCCGCTATCGAATATCGTGTGGGGTAGCGTCGAGGGCACCAAGCTGAATTTTGCGCACTACGCGCGCATATTCTCTGACGAGATCAACTTCAATATCATGCTCCATACGCTGAAGATTGGGCTGATCGTGACGGTTCTTTCGTTGGGGGCAGCTTATCCCGTTGCATACCTTCTGACGAAGATGGGATCGCGTGCATTTTCGATCGTGAGCGTCTTTATTCTTGTCCCACTTTTCACGGCTTTCCTTATCCGAACCTACGCCTGGATGATCATCCTGGGCCGAGAGGGACCAATAAACAACGCGCTGATTTGGCTTGGCCTTGTCAGCGAGCCACTGCCGCTCCTCAACACCACTTTCGCAGTCATCGTCGGCATGGTGCATGTGTTCATCCCTATGGCGATCTTCACAATGTATTCATCAATGGCGCGGATCAACCACGACTTCGCTCGCGCCGCGCAGATTCTCGGCGCTAAGCCGGTGCAGGCGTTCGTGCGGGTCTATTTACCGATGAGCCTTCCGGGCGTGTTCTCCGCCGGGATTCTGATCTTCATTGTCGCGATCGGATTCTACATCACTCCGGCCCTGCTCGGCGGGCCGAGAGACGCCATGATATCGCAGCAGATTGTCACGCAGATGACGACGCTTCTGAATTTCGAACTCAGCTATGCCTCGTCAGTTGTACTCCTTCTGGTGACGATCGCCACGCTTTTCCTGGCAAGTCTTTTTATCCCTCTCGAAATGATCTGGTCTTCCGCGACCATCGAACCGTCAAATCGGAAGATCAGCGAGAGGTCACGCCTCCTCTCAGGAGCGAAACGGGCTTTTCACCCTATCCTGAGCCTCTTTGAAGCGTTCGCTCATGTGGTGACGAAAAGAGTTTTGACCCAGCAGTCGCGCTGGCTTTGGACCTATACTACCGTCATCCTCGTGTTCCTTACGGCGCCCCTCATCGTCGTCGTCCTCCTTTCGTTTAGTTCGTCTCCGTTCGTCGTCTTTCCCCCTCCCGGCTTCTCGCTCCAATGGTGGGAGAGATTGGCGAACGCGACCGACTGGCACACATCCTTCCTCTTCTCAATTCAACTCGGGCTCGTCGCTGCCTTGTTCGCGACGCTCATTGGCACCATGGGTGCCTTCTGGCTGGTCCGCACGACACTACCTATCAAAAGGCCGTTGTTCCTGTTCTCGCTGTCGCCTCTTATGGTCCCGGTCGTGATTATCGCCACATCGCTTTATATTTTCGAAGCAAGGATTGGTTTGCTCGGGAGCTTCGCCGGACTGGTCATTGGACATGTACTTCTGTCCGTGCCGTACGTCATCGTGGTCATGGCCGCAGCCCTGCGCGGGTTCGACCGGTCGCTCGAAAGTGCGGCGGCAGTTCATGGTGCGCGCCCCTTACAGGTGCTACGGCTGGTAACATTGCCGATCCTTAAGCCGGCGCTTTGGACCGGAGGCCTGCTCGCCTTTCTAACGTCGTTCGACGAACTGCTCATCAGCATCTTCCTTCTCGGACGACAGACATCGCCGCTGCCGGTCAAGTTCTGGGGCGATATCAGGTTCCAGCTCAACCCGCTGCTCAGCACTGCCTCGACTCTGATCGTGGCGCTCGTAACTGTATCGATCCTCACAGCTCAGTGGATCAGGCTACGGCATGAGCAACGAACTGCGATCAGCGCCAGCAAATGAACGAATGGAGGAAATAATGTCCACAAGCCTTGAGATGAAGAAAATCCAAAAGTTCTACGGCGCGCTCCACGTCGTGCGTGACTTCGACCTGTACATTGAACCCGGTGAGTTCCTCACCTTTCTTGGTCCGTCCGGCTCCGGCAAAACCACTGCGCTGAAACTGATCGCCGGCTTCGAAACACCGAGTGGCGGCGACATGTTGCTCGGCAGTCGCTCAATTGTGGACGTACCACCCTATGAGCGTGGTATCGGAATGGTGTTCCAGAACTATGCGCTATTTCCGCACATGACGGTGGTTGAGAACGTTGCCTTCCCCCTCACAGTCCGCAAGGCTGCTCGCTCCGAGGTCGAGGAGAAAGTGTTGCGCGCTTTGCAACTGGTTAAGATGGACCAGTATCGCGACCGCTATCCTAACCAACTATCAGGCGGACAGCAGCAGCGCATTGCCCTCGCTCGTGCCATCGTCTTCAATCCAAGCCTCCTGCTGATGGACGAACCGCTCGGCGCTCTCGATCGCAATTTGCGCGAACATATGAAAATCGAGATCATGCGGATCCAGAAAGAATTGAATATCACGGTCATCTTCGTCACCCACGACCAGGACGAAGCGCTCGTTATGTCCGACCGGATTGCGGTGATCAACGAAGGTAGGCTCGTTCAGGTCGCCGACAGCAAGAGCCTCTATTACAGCCCACAGGACCGCTTCGTCGCGTCTTTCGTCGGCGAATCTAACCTTCTGCCTTGTCGCGTCAATCAAATCGAGAACGGGACCGGTACAGTGACCATTGCCGGCCGAGCTAATGGGGTGGCTCGATTGAGTGGACAATCCGGTGGCGAGTCTGGTTGGCTTTTCGTGCGGCCGGAGCATGTTGATATCAGCCCGCGCGGCGCGACATCCACCGCGCAGAATGTTCTGGATGGAGTCGTCGAGGACGCGCTTTTTCTCGGCGAGATGACGCGCTACACGGTTCGGTGCGGAAATGAAACTATGACGGTCAAGCAGCAGAATCGGGGGCAGCCTCACTTTGCAGGGAAGACCCCAGTCACCGTATCCTGGGATGCGGATCGCTGCACCGTGTTGCATTGACGTGCGTCATTCAAAATCAGGAAGCCGTGACAGTTAGAAAGGTGAGAACGTGGGAGACAACTTGTCGACCATAGCCAGCCGGCAGCCACTTTTACCCAGTCAAGATCAATCAGCGCCGGGACGCGCAGTGCTGGCGCCGCGATTGATGAATGTTGGTTTCCTGCACTCGTGGACTGCATTACGCCAAAATTCGTTTCGGTAGCGAGTATCCTACTGCGTCGCAACAATGGCGTTGGGAGGCTTGAAGGTCACAGAAACATGCAGCGAAGATCCAGCCCAGCCCACTCCAACGACCCTCGCTCAACTGCGCAAAACAGCGTTCCGATCGACCTGGGCCTGCAATCAAGTAGCCAATCTCGGATGGCTCGTACAAGCGGTTGCCATCAGTTGGCTCATTGCCACGATTTCCGCTTCCGATCCGATGGTCGCGCTCGTGCAGGCCTCTACAACCTTGCTGGCGTTCTTGCTCTCCTCATCGCCGGAGTCATTGCCGATAATTTCGGGCGGCTATCGGTAAGGATAGTTGGCTTGGCTTTGATCGCGCTTACGTCGATAGTGCTGGCAATTTCCGCCGGGCTTGGCTTTGTCAGGCCATGGCTCATTCCCGGGCTGGGATTTGTAACGGGCTGCGGCTTTGCGCTGAATCATCCCGCCTGGCACGCCTCTGTCGGCGATATTTTCGACAAACGTGATATTCCGGCCGCGGTGACGCTCACGTCTGTTGCGTATCCATCCGAGCAGGGCCGCAGGACTTTGGGCGCCGCGCGTGGTGACGTGGGTTCATGGAGATTGATGAGGACAAGATCGACGATGCCGTTTTGGCGCTGCTATGGCTGACGCTGCCGCGTTGTGCTTGGAAGGGTCTCCACTGGGCAACGACGGATCGGCTTCATAAAAAGGGCATGATCGGCTACCCAGTCAACAAGTCGAAGTCATTGATCCTGACCGATGAAGGCTTGGAGCGTTCGCAAGCGTTGTTCCGGAAGGTGTTTACGCGGCCGCCGCAACAGCCGTCCGCTTGTGGGTCTTCCATTGCCAAGCCAGCAGTTCCTGCAGGCGGGAGACGGGAAGATCGGCGATGCGGGCGAACACATCGGCGAGCACGCCTTTGGGTCGACGGCGTTGACACGGCAAGTCGTGATGACAGTGAGCATGATGGCGGCACGATCGGCCCCACGCTGGAAGCCGGCGAAGGTCCAGTTTCGACGTCTATGGAAATGTTTCCATAGTGCAGATCGTTTTTTGGCGTGGCGTCGCGTGTATCCACGTTCACGGGCGCGCCGAGGCCGATGGCGCCGGTGCGCTAAAACGTGTTGCGCTAAGCCGCGGGCGCGATTCAGGTCCTATGGACTATTGAATGGTGCGGCTCCAAGGGAAGGCGCCGCAGGGGCGGTGTTGACGCGCGTCGCTGCTGGGTGCACGGGACGAAAACAGCCGATTTCGAATTCGACAAGGGTCAGGATTGCCGTTGTAACTTGCCGGGAAGTGCTGATAATTGCAATGGGATACACCTTTTCGGGACCGACAAGTTTTGCGGCGGAACGGTGCGACGGTGACGATGAAAGCGGCGCGCTTCTTTCATGACGTGTCCCAGCATCGCGGCAGTCCGGTGACGCCGTCGAAGATTTCGATGGTGATCATCTGCCCTTGACGATAGGCCGGGCATTGCCTGAGAAAACGCCCGGTGAGTTCCTCGTAACGATCGCGGTACTCCTTCGGAGCCTGGCCCGCCGATGGCGCGGGAACCGGCATGCCGTTGAAGGCGATGCGCCGGTGGCCTCATTGATCGCATGCTTCGATGTGCCCGCCGAGCGCGGCGGTGCGGCACAACTCGATAGCCGTCATGACACGGCGCTGAGCGGTCGACAGCGATGCGTGCTGGGCACGATAGGCCTCACCGTAGCGACGGAATATATCCGCCACTTCCGGCCCTGAACGGACCATTGGGGCTCAGAAATACTCAGGTTTGGCAGGCGGCGGCGGGGTGGGCGCCGGACGTGGCAAAAGCTCGAAGGGGCTCGCCGTAGCGCAGACCTTGTTGGTGGCGATGCGCAGGTAATGGGCGGTGGTCGCGAGGCTGCGGTGACCAAGCAGCAATTGAATAGTGCGCACGTCGGCGCCGGCCGAGCAAGTCCGGCGCCTTGCCGAAATATCGTGCAAACAGCGATACCTGCCGAGATATGAGAGCTGGGTATTGAGCGAAAAATTGCGCACCTGCATGTCCTAGCTCATGCGCTGGCGAAGTGGTGTCATGACGAGCTCCTCTGTCCGATGGAATGGCTGCTAAACAGCCGTCCCATCCTCTCGCAGTTGGGGCTCCTACTGAATACCTGACCTCCTTGCCGCTCCGGCCGGACGGCTACAAAGGCTACGCCAATCTCTATCTTCCGAATCGACGGTTCGGCCCAATAACGGAAGCAGCCTGCTGGGTCCATGCGAGGCGGCCCTTTTATGCGATGGCCGGCGTCGAGGCGAATGCGCCCCGACGAGCGCAGGGCAAGAAGCCGGCCCTCTCGCGCCGATCGCCCTGGAAATGGTGCAGCGGATCGATGCCCCGTTCGGCATCGAGCGCGACATCAACGGTCAAAGCGCGGACGTCCGAAAGGCCGTTCGTCAGGAGCGCAGCAAACGCTTGGTCCCGGAGCTGGAAGCGTGGATGAAGGCTCAGCGTGCCAAGCTGTCGCGCGATCATGATCTCGCCAAGGCCTTCGATTACCTGCTGAACCGCTGGCCTGCTTTCACCTTCTTCCTCGACGATGGGCGCGTTCTTGGGTTAAGAAGCTACCACAGCGGTAAGACTAATTCGGCCGCATTTTCCTGCCGATTTGCAGCAACTCTACTTTTTCGTTGCCATCTATGCAGAAAAAGGACGTGAAACTCGACTTAGTTTGGTTTGGAAGAGGGATTCAAGGCGGTTAGCCCACACCAAAGACGGTGCTTTGCCCTCAGGAACAGACGAAGGCCGTTGAAGCGCTCCGAGGGCTTCGCGTTCTGCGTCGGCTACGAGGAAATAGGTAGGGGACCGATACGACTTTGGCCGCCTTTGTTGAGGATCAGACTCATGTTGGCAGGCCACCTTGACGAATATGACACAAAGTTTCTTCCATGCAGCGGTAACTCGTTCGCTCGACCCCGTGGCATTTCCCCAAGCCGTTTCCCCCGCACAACTCGAGCCTGGAGATAAACATTGGTTTGGTGGTCAATGAGAAATCGAGGAGAGGGAATGGCGGAGAATTCACAAGAGAATGGTTGTTATTCGGTCGGGGAATCTGGCTGCTATGACATCGCCGGTTCCATCACGACGAATGTCGTTGACGGTTTCACGATGGTAGCAGTCGGGGACGTCATCGTGTCACGAGCGCTGACTAAGGGGCATCATCCCGGCTTTAGCGATGTCGTCGATATTCTACGTGGTGCGGACGCTACCTTCGGCAACATGGAGACGCTGATTATCGATATTCGGTCGTTCAATGGTAGCCCCGAGGCTGAGTATGGCGGTGCGTACCATATCAGCCTTCCGGAGATTGGACCTGATTTGAAGGCGATCGGGTTCAACATCATGGGCCGCGCTAATAACCATTCCTTTGACTGGGGCGTCGAGGGCATGCGTGAAACGAGCCGGGTGCTTGATCAGAGCGGGATTGTTCACGCAGGTGTGGGTGAGAATCGCGCACAAGCCAGCGCCGCTCGTTTTTTAGAAACAGCACGCGGCCGCGTGGGATTGCTGTCGTGCGCAACATCGTTCACGCCAATGTCTCGTGCCGGCGATCCTGCCGGTGAGGCGCCTGGTCGACCAGGACTCAACGCTCTTCGATTGGCGAAAAGCATCGTGGTCCGCCCAGAAATGCTTGAGAGTTTACGGCAGGTACGTGACTCGTTGCCCAACCCTAGGCCTGACGAGAATGATCCCGGCGTGATCGTGATCGACGGAATGAAATACCGCGCCGGGGAACATGCCGGCTATAGCTACGATGCTCACGCCGGTGATATCGCCGACATCTTACGAAACGTTCGTAGCGGCAAGCAGTTTTCTGACTTCTGCATCTTCACAAATCACGCGCACCAGCCGGGAAATTGGAGCCAGGAGCCAGCTGAGTTTGAACGATTGCTCGCCCATAAAATAATTGACGCGGGAGCAGACGCATACGTTGGACATGGACCGCATCAATTGAGAGGTATCGAGATCTACAAGGGGCGGCCGATCTTTTATAGCTTGGGCAACTTCATAATGGACGACCTAAGGACTCCAGTAGGCGCTGACATGTTTGAGGGGTATGGCAAGGATCTGCGCGCTAATACAGATGCAGAAGTTACTGCCGCCGAGATGTCATCTGGATACGCTTCAGACCCAGGGTTCAAGGATCCGGTCTTCTACGAGAGCATTGTCGCCGTCAGCCGATTTGATCAGAACCAACTTGCCGAATTGCGGCTATATCCAATCGAACTGGGTCATTCGAAGAGGCTGGCCAACAGGGGCGTGCCAAAACTCGCGTCTCCTGCGCAAGCAAACTCGATTTTAGAACGCCTTCAAAAGCTGTCGAAGCCGTTTGGAACTGACATCACTATCGAGAACGGCATTGGGTTTATTAGACCGTGACTGCGAACCGAGATAACGCAAGGTAAGGCTGCCGCGTCTATAACCGATGAGCGTTGGCCTTCGACCACTATAAGCAAAGGAGTGACCGACGAAGTTCGGGGGCAATACAATGGAGATCGCTTCGCGATGTTTCCAGCGCAGCGAGGATCGCCCGGACGACCGCCATCTTGCCCGTTCCCGCACCTCTGCTGATCATGCAGACGCCACATTAGGTCGCCATGTACACTGCCTCGCGCTGGGCGTCGGTAAGGGGATAGCCGCCCTCCCGCTCGACCTTGACGATGGCATCGACAATGAGGTTTCCGTGGCAGCCCGGAAGCTGCCGACGAACCCGCTCCGCGATCAGTAGCGCGAGCTCGTCCCCATGAACCGGCATGCCCGCGACTGCAGCATCTCAGGGGTCGGAGACACTACACGGCCGCTCTCCAGCGTTGCCGGCCCGCGCCGGATCGCCGTTCCAAGGACCCAGCGTCGGCGAACCAGTTGCTTGACGACGGGAGCAGGGCAGCCCGTTACACCCCAGTGGGGAAGTTGCCTAGGATACGTTGTATCATTTCCACGAGTGAACTCCTCCAAGAATGTCGCGGACACCTTTTTCGCCACTCAAACCGCTAAATGCATCGCGGGCTTCTCTGCAATCTGTGTCGTCCAAAAATCCTATCCAGTGGCACTCGAGTGTCGCCCGCCATCAAATCTCGTCTTGCACACCGGCATCTTAATGATATAGTACAATACTATAATGCAATAATGCAATTCTTGGGGAGTCAGACTATGGTGAGCCACACGTCCGTGCCCGTGCAGGCAGATCCTGCCTTCCCGGAAACCGAGCATCGCGAGCGACTGGCGCGAGCGCGGCGCGCCCTTGCGTGACGCATGACCAGGATAGCGCTCACTATGTCCGACCGGATCGCCGTGATCAACGAAGGCAGGCTCGTTCAAGTCCCTGACAGCAAGAGCATATACTACAAGCCACAGGACCGCTTTGTCGCCTCTTTCGTCGGCGAATCCAGCCTTCTGCCCTGTCGCATCGGCCAAACCAAAAACGGGACCGGCACGGTGAGCATCGTAGGCCGCGTGCGTGGCATGGCTCGGCTGAACGGCCAATCCGATGGCGAGTCCGGTTGGCTATTCGCGCGGCCGGAGCATGTTGATATCAGCCCTCGCGGCGTTATGACCGATGTGCCGAACACCCTTGATGGAGTGGTTGAGGATGCGCTTTTCCTAGGCGAGTCGACCCGTTACGTGGTTCGCTGTGAAGACGAGAGGATAACCATCAAGCAACAGAATCGGCGACAAACCCAATTCTCGAGCGGAACCGCGGTAATCGTATCTTGGAATGCGGATAACTGCATTGTGTTGAACTGAGGCGAAGCAATCGAGAGCCTGAAGCAAACAAGATCACCTCGAAAGGGGGGGGACGTGAACACGACAGCACCGATCGCATCAGGGGGGCTCAGGGGGGAACCTTGTGTTTTAGAGCTCTCCATTACTGACATTCAGCATGCATATGCCTCGAAGAGTTACACTGCCGAGGAACTCACTCGAGCCTTTCTGGATCGGATTGCAGAGTACGAACCCTTATACAATGCTTTCGTCACCATGAACCCACTCGCACTTGAGGACGCCAAGGAAATCGACAGGCGCTTCGAGTGCGGAGAAGGGGTTTCACCATTGACCGGCGTTCCAGTCGTCGTGAAGGATTCGATCGACGTCGCTGGGCTGCCATCGACAGCCGGGTGGGAAAAACTCAGCAGTCGCGCAGGGGGTGCCGACCTCGTCCCCTCCACTGATGCACCGGTGATCGCTCGACTGAGAGCGGCAGGTGCCATCATACTTGGCAAGACGAACATGCCGTCTTTCGGAGAGTCCGGCACAGACGCGAATACAAGCTGGAATGGTCGGACTTACAACGCTGTCGACCGCGACCTGGCTCCGGGCGGCAGCAGCAGCGGAACGGCGACCGCCGTCTCGGCCAGCTTTGCTGTCGTCGGTCTTGCCGGAGAGACCGGCGGCTCTATCCAGAATCCCGCTGCCGCCCAAAGCCTGGTCGGCGTGAAGCCAACTTTTGGTCTTGTGCCCAATGCCGGTGTTGTTCCACTGGCGGCAAGCACCCGGGACGTCATCGGGCCTCACGCAAAAACCATTCACGACGCTGCGGTGGTCCTCGATGCGCTGGCTGGCTACACCTTAGAAGACCCAAAAACCATCGCGTCTATCGGAAACATTCCGGAAGGGGGATACACCGCTGGCCTCAGCGAAGGGGCACTGCAGAGAAAGCGCATCGGTCTGTACGGTCCTGGATGGCGAAATCCGGCCCTCGCACTCTCGGAGGAAACTGAGAGACTGTATCAGAGAGCAATCGCGGAATTGCAGGAGCGAGGTGCCATTGCGGTCCCCGACCCGTTCGCCGGATCTGGGTTCGCCGATCTAGCTCTTCGGCTACCGGATGTTGACTATGATCCCCGAGGGACCGAGTCGGTTGCGTATGATCTCGAGCAGTACCTTCGCCGATTAGGTCCAAATGCTGCCGCTCATTCGATCGGCGAACTCGTCAAGTTGGCCGGAGAAAGCCCACTCGAGGGGAAGGGGCCTTTAGCTTGGTATGTCGATGCGCTTCCGATGCTGAAGGCCTCTATATCGAACCCGGCCAAAGTTCCGGACCTCTCGAGTTTCTGCGCGCTTCGGGAAAAATACCTGCGCATCTTGAACAAGATCATGCAGGAAAAACAGCTGGACGCTCTCGTTTTCCCGCAGATGATGTACCCTGTGCCGTCGCTTTTCGGCGAGCCTTACGGGGCGACCACCTCTTCGGAGATCAACATTACAGGTAGTCCCGCCGTGACCGTGCCGGCGGGCGCCTATCGAAATGGTTCCCCCTTCAGCCTGGTCTTTGTCGGGCGGCTATGGGATGAGGCGAAGCTTCTCGCCATGGCCTTCGACTACGAACAAGCCACACGATACCGCATCGTTCCCAAGCTCCGCGTGGCGTCGACGCCGAAGGATGGCGTAATCGTCAAATGATGGAAACGTACAATGCCCACCGAACCGCCGAGCTTCCGGAATCGGGCCGCAGGTTCAATCTCCGTCGGGGGTTGAACCGGAATACCAGCCCAACGGCAATCGGTCGGACTATGCTCAGGAGAAATTACGATGATCGCTCCGCCATTCGCAGCCTTTCCAGAAGCCGAACATAGGTCCCGCATTGCACGTGCTCGCCAAGAACTCGCGGCAGCCGGCTACGATGGCTGTATCGTTGTCGCGCCAGAAAACCTTTTCTATCTGGTCGGATACGACTCCGTCAGCGCCAATATAAGTCCGCAAGCTCTCATACTCAGTGTTCATGACGAGCGCGATCCGACCCTACTGGTGCGCAACGTAGACCTTCCTCTGGTCAAGGAAACCTCTTGGCTCACCGATATACGGACGTACCAACTCTTCGTAGACGATGTGCCAGCACAAGTTGGGAAAATCGCGCACGACCATGGGATCGCAACCGGCCGCTTGGGGCTGGAGATGCAGTCACCGGCTGTCACTGCTAGCTATGCCCGGGCCCTTGAACACGCAATGCGGACTGCTCGATTGGAGGACATCAGCCACCTCCTCAACCGTATTCAGCTCATAAAGTCACCAGCTGAGATTCGTTACATGCGGGAAGCCGCGCGCTATGCAAATCTGGGCCTTGAAGCTGCGCGCAATATCTTGCGCCCGGGGATCAGTGAGTTTGCCCTCTGTGCAGCCGTAGAAAAGGCGGCCCGAGAAGCTGGAAGCGACTATCCAGCTCTTCCGACGGAATGCGGAAGCGGTACACGCTCGGCCGGCGGCCATGCGACCGCAATGCCTAAGACCATTAGTACGGGTGACCTCGTGCACCTGGAGTTCGCTGGCGTTGCCCGGCGGTATCACAGCGTTTCGATGATAACGATGGCGACCGGTGACCCCAGCTCGAGTGCGCGCAGACTATACGATGTCGGACGAGAGTCCTTGCTCGCGGGGCTGGAAAAGTGCCTTCCTGGCACACCCGTAGCTGATATCGACGTCGCCTCGCGTAAACCAATTGAACGGGCGGGGCTTGGCGAAGCCGCGCAGATGCGGTTCGGTGTAGGTATTGGCGTCGCCTACCCCCCAATTTGGTTAAGTTCACTCCAGATCGATCGGTTCTCGAACGGCGCGTTAACGCCCGGAATGACCTTCTATGTGCACTCCTGGCTTTCGCTCCCTGAAGAGAGGCTTGGTGTAATGCTGGGCGGCACATACGTGGTGACACAAACTGGCATAGAACAGCTTTCGGGTGCGGGACCTGTCGACCTTTTCACAGCTTGAGAGCCGACCAGGGTCTGGAACCGGAGCTGGGATTGAAGTGGTTTTGTTAGATATATCATGAAGAGGAGAGGCTGTTATGCCTATGCTCGAGTTTGACGGGCAATATTATCTCGACGGTCCAGCATCAGATCCTCACGAGTTGGGTTGGATGCGCGGCGCGCCGCCGCCAGTCAACAAGCGCATCACGTTCGAGGGCGGCACCTTCCGAGATTTCCCCCAAATCCGTTGGTCGTTCTCGCACATGCGCGAGCTCATGCCCACGATGAACGTGTGGCGCGGGCGAGGCACGCCGTCGCAGTTCGAACGGAACGACATGTCCGCGGCCCTCGACGCGCTAATCTTCGCCGACATGCACGGACAAAGCCGACGCTTCGATGACGCATTGGTGGACACCTACACCGATGGTCTGTTGGTGCTGTATCGGGGAAAAATCATATACGAGCGCTACTTCGGCGCGCTCGAGCCACACCTGCCCCATGAGTGCCAGTCCTGCACGAAGTCGTACACCGGCACGCTCGCCGCGGTGCTCGTCCATGAAGGCGTGCTCGACGACACGAGAACGATCTCATACTACCTTCCGGAGTTGCGGGGAACGGCTTGGGACGACGCCACACTTCGCCAGGTCTTGGATATGCAGGTGGGTCTGGCTCACTCAGAAAACTACACCGGCGACGACTCTGATCTCTGGGCCTATCGATGGGCTTTTGGACGGCTGCCGCGTCCAGCTAGCTACGATGGGCCGCGAAGCTCATGCGATTACTTGCGCAACGTGCGCAAGCAAGGCGTGCATGGAGAGTTCGCTTATCAAAGCTTGAATACCCAGGTTCTCGCCTGGGTTATGATGCGGGTAACCGACTGCACGCTCGCGCAACTGCTGCATGAGCGTCTTTGGGCGCCGCTTGGCTGCGAGGAGGATGGCTATCTGGAGGTCGATCCAGTGGGCATGCCGCTCGCTGATGGGGGGTTGAGCACCACGCTGCGAGACTTTGCGCGCTTTGGCGAACTGATGCGATGTGAGGGCGCTTGGCATGGACGGCAACTCATCCCCGCGTCCGTGGTGCATGACGTGTGCAAGGGCATTGATACGGCAAAGTACCACAATATGCCGCTGCCCGGCTATACATACCGGAGCATGTGGTGGGTCACGAACAACGAACTGGGCGCCTTTGAGGGCCGCGGTATCCATGGCCAGCGTCTGTATATAGCCCCGAACGCCGAAATGGTGATTGCCCGCTTCGCGTCCCATCCCGTTGCTTCTGGAGCCGGTGACCCCATCCTTTTGCCTCAGATGCTCGCACTGGGGCGGAACCTGCGTGCTTAGTTGGAATTGCGCCGTTGGCCTCCCTTACGCCGCCCTAAACCGAGTGGTAACGTCATCTCGGCCTATTCAAAGAGCTCACGGCTGTCAATCGGCCCTTTAATTGCGGATGGTTGTCAAGCGTCTGTTACATCCTTGCCGGGTCATGGTCCTTTCCGAGGTCGTTGCCTCATGATGATGTTCGGGCCGGGCGCTTCAACGTGTGCAACGGCGTGCCTGTTTGGCCACCAGCCGATTGACCGAAGTCACCGCAACCACCGTCCCGGCGGGGACATCGCAGACCCGCTCGGGCCTACAAACTCGTAGAGAAAGTCAGGCTTTTTTCTCGGAACTCCATTCAAATGTAGTGCCATCCACCCAGATGCAATGAAGGATGACGGCAAGCTTCCGAGCAACAGCGACTTGCGCCTTTTTCATCCCAATGCGTTTCGCAAGCCGCAGCCCCCATGCCTTCAACGAGCACCATTTCTTGGTCCGATGTAGTAGGACTGACGCAGCTTCGAACAGATAGGTCCGTAGAAGGCGATCGCCCCATTTTGAGGTCTTTCCGTTGGTGTCGGTCTCCCCCGATTGTTTTCGCCTGGGCGTCAGACCAAGATAAGCGCCAATCGTCGTGGCCGATCTGAACCGACTCGGATCATCGATGGTGTGGCGGAATGTCAGCGCCGTAATCGCGCCGATGCCGGGCACAGTCATCAGCCGGCGGATTGTTTCATCGGTGCGAGCAAGTCCAGCCATCCGTTTATCGAGTTTTTCCTGTTCACGACAAACTTGCTCATGGATGGAAAGCAGCGGTTCGATGACATCCCGAAGAACATGGCCAGTATCAACCAATTCTACGACCTTACGCCGGAACATCGATCCGATAGCACGCTCGAAGAGCAGGCCATGCTCCTTTAGCATCGCCCGGATCTGATTTTCCAAATCACGTCTTATTTGGATCAAGCGTGAGCGGGTTACGAGCAGGGATCGAACCTGCTGACTTTCAGCACTTTTGACCTTCACCTCCCTGTACCAACCTATACGAACCAGTTCAGCCAGACCGCGGGCATCATTCTCGTCACTCTTGTTCATGCGCACCGACAATGCCGCTTTCGCATGCCGTGCGTCGATGCAGACGACGGGAAGATCTATGCGCGTGAGCTCATGCCACAACCAACTCGACATGGCGCCGGTCTCAAAGCCGATGCGTTCAGCGCAAGGGGCCTTCTTTCGGATCAGTTCTGCCAAGGCTCCAGGATTTGACTTCGCCCTGCCTTCGAAGATCATTCGGCCGGTCTCGTCCACGACACAAACGGCAGTTTCTCGCTGCGATACATCCAGGCCAACATACTGTTTCATACGGCGGTCTCCTTCGAAAGATGGTGCTCAGATATTGAGCGTTACTCGAAGGACGAAGGTGAGCAATTACGTCATCGTGTGCAAAATTCACCCTTATCGGCGTCCAATTTTGGCTCTGACGCAGATTTGGTGCAATTCTCTCATGTTGCGCCAATCAGGCGGGCTTGAAGAAGATCAAGCTTTCCGCGTCCGTACATCTGGCGCTTTACCAGCTTGAGCTTGGTGATCTGCCCTTCTGTTTGCCCGTTGGACCACGGAGAGACGATAGCCGCCCGGACTGCCTGAATGTCTTTCGCCACGCCGTTGCCAAAAGAGGAAACCAGACTGTCGCAGGCACGGTCGATCCACGACGCGAGCTGGTTTTCCGACTTGCGTCGGATCATCAAATGGAAGTCGGCAATGATACCGCGAGCCGTAACGAGCAAGGGAACACCGCTTTCGATCGCGGCGATGGTGACCGTCTCGGATTTCGTCAGGTTGTCTCTGCTGGTTGTCAAAAGGCGGGCAATCGTTCGGGCGGAGGGAATACGGGTCAATGATTCCGCATCGGCCTTGTCGGCCCGCTTCCGCCGTGTGGCCCATTCACTCACGACCCGGCGCGAACCACGAAAGCCCTGAGTTCTCAAACGCCGCCACAGCTCGGTGCCGTTCCGTTTGCCGGCAGCCCATTGCGCGTCGAGCCATTCAAGATAGGGCTCCAACGAGCTTTCCCGTGACCGAAAGACATCGTTTCGTTGCCCTCTGAGTACCTGGCGGACCAAGCCGCGGCTATGACCGGTACGGCGCACGATTTCCTTGATCGTGACACCGTCCTTTGCCAGCACCATGATGGCCGCGTTGGTCTGTTCGCGCCGGAGATAGCCTTCGTATTGAAGGCGTTCGGCCGCAACGCCTTTGCCGCCGCGAGCCCGTAAGCACCGCCACGATCGCGGGCAATGATTTGGATTTGTGCATTCTGCCGCAGCCAAGCTTCCGCCGTCGCCGGCTCACGGTCCGGCAGCAGACGGACCGGCCGCCGACGCTCCAGGTCACACACGATCGTGCCGTAGCGATGATTGCGCCGCCAGGCCCAATCGTCGATGCCAATCACCAAGGGCGGGGTCGACGGCGGTAGTCCTTGCCTGCGGATGACGCGGAGCAAGGTGTCGTTGCTGACGGGAAGCATCAGCCGTTGGGCAAAGCGCGCCGCCGGGCGTCCTCCAAGTGCAAGCGCCAAATGGTGGACGAGATGCTCAAGACGCCCGGTTCGTCTGGCATAGGGCGGCAGCACATCGCCAAACCGCTCAGCGAATATCTGTCTCCCGCAAAGCACGGCATCACAAGCGAACCTTCGTGTCTGCACGAGCAACCTGACGCGTTTCCCAGCGAGGGGAAGGTCCGCGACTTGGCGGCGATAGCGACTTCGAACCGTTCGCGACATTCGTCCGCATGCCGGACACGCCGCCGCAGCACCGGCTCGGGAAAGCAAAAAGCAGGTCTCATCGTCAATGTGGGTGATGCGTTCGGCGATGAAGCCAGCCGGTACCAAATCAGAGGGGCGAAACTTGGTGCTCATCATGCTGATTCCTTTATGGAAACCAGCAAGCAGCATCGTCACAACTGCATCAAAACTGAGTCAGAGCCAAATTTGCACGCCGGAACACAGCCAGCGCCTCGTTAAGAGGTTTTTCTCGAACTAGACTTGCGCGCGCGATGTTGATCAGGAAGGCAGAAGACTTCATTGCCGCCAATTCCGCCTCACCAAAAACTGATGCGTCTCCAGCGAGAACGCTATTGTAATATAGCAATATGATGATTGCATCAAGTCGCGACCTATGGCAATCCTTTGGAGAAGGAGCAAGTCGCAATGATTGCTCATCTCGAATTTGATCTATTGGCGACCTGGGGAGAAGGACCGTGTCTGAACATCGAACCGTGGCCATCGTCGGCGGGGGTATAGTCGGCGTGAGCAGCGCTCTCGTGCTTGCGCGGGAAGGACACCGCGTCACCGTCGTGGAGCAAGGGCAAATCGGCCACGGATGTTCCTTTGGAAACGGTGCTCAATACAATTCGGGAGCCTCCTTCCCTATGGCTTATCCCGGCGTGATGTGGCGTGCGCTCCGCTGGCTTTTCGACTCGAACGGCCCTGTGCGCCTCGCGACCCGCGAACTGCCCCGGACGGTCCCTTGGCTCACTCGGTTCTTGCTGACAGGTCGACCACAGGCTTGGGAGACTGCCTATTCGGCCCTGCACGCTCTTAACGCCCCATGTGCGGCCCTGTATCGCGATATGCTGGGGGAAACGGAATGGAATCGGTTGTTCCGCCCAAATGGCGCGCTGCATGTCTGGCGTGACACTTCACTCAGTGAACTGGATGTGGTGGTGGACAGTCTGAGGGCAAAGCATGGCGTGGCCTTCGAGCGGATTAACGCCGAACAGGTGCGTGAACTCGAGCCAGCACTTTCCAAAGACTACCGACGCGGAATCTACTTTCCCGGAGGTGGCCATGTGGTTTCATCGTCTGGGCTTGTGGAAGGACTGATGCAGCAAGCCACGGCACTTGGTGTGTCGGTTCGTAAAGCGCGGGTTTTGGCTATCGAGCCTGGAGCCGCAGGAGTGACACTTCAGACAAGTACCGGTCCCCACAATTTCGATACCGTTGTCATTGCGGCTGGCATAGCCAGCCGCGATCTTGCGCGCACCCTCGGAGTTTCCCTGTCGCTGGCCAGCGAGCGTGGCTATCACATTACGATGCCTGAAATCTCCGGCGTTATCAGTCGGCCTGTGACCGATGCGGCTTCAGCCTTCGTTGCTACGCCACTGGACGAGGGGCTGCGCATTGTAGGCATAGCAGAATTCGACGCCCCAGACGCGCCCTGCAACCAACGTCAGATCAGCAAGCTGCGAGCGAGCGCCCGCACCATGCTGCCAAACCTTTCGTTCACCGAGGTGAAAGATTGGGTGGGAGTAAGGCCATCTACGCCCGACAGCCTGCCGATCATCGCTCCCCATCCGAAACATGCTCGGATCCTGTTCGCGACCGGTCACGGTCACATGGGCATCAGCGGTGCCCCAATGACCGCAGGTCTCATCAGTGATCTCGTCGCAGGCCGCACGCCCCGGATCTCGTGCACGGCATACCGTGTTCGCTGAAAGACATGACCCGCGAGAAGTTTAACCTTGCGTCTCTCTGCGCAAATGCTATAGTACAATCGCATAATGACATAATTCAATGGGAGCAAGGAGACTGCAATGAACCGTTGGATGAATGCGATCGTCGCTACCGCCATGGGTGTGGCGGCCCTTATGGGGCCAAGTGCGGCACCGGCTAGAGCCGAAGACCCTTCTCTTGTCATCGACCGCATCAAATCGAGCGGCGTTCTGAAGTTTCCGGTCATGGTCGCGGAGGAGCCGGGCTACATCAAAGATCCGCGAACGGGCGAATGGAGTGGGTTTTTCGTAGACTGGGGCAAGGACATCGCGACTGTGCTCGACGTCAAAATCCAGTTTTACGAAACCACCTGGGGCAACCTTGCCGCCGATTTTCAGGCAGGAAAGGTGGATTTGGCTGTTGGGCTGAACCCCAACCCTCGTCGCGGTCTCGTCGTCGACTACGTGCCGGGCTCTATCGTGGATGGCGTTTGGGCTCTCGCTGCCCGCCAAGGCTTCGAGCCCAAGACCTGGCGCGAGATGGACACAAAGGAAACCCGCATAGCTGTCCAGAAGGGTAGCACGATGCAGACTATCGCCGAAAAAGTCACGCCCAACGCCACGGTCGTAGTAGTTCCTACGCGCGATCAGGCAATCCTGGAACTCCAGTCGAACAAGGTCGATGCGATCCTTATCTCGGATCAGGATGCCGCGCTCCTCGAATCCAAGGAGCTTGCCAAAGCCGTCGTGCCCACTCCGGTTCTGCGCAATCCATCT
>NZ_LUAV01000016.1:0-21324 GCF_002078505.1 Ensifer aridi
GTCAACAACGATTTTCAAAAAATCTTCAAAATTTTCCAAGTGGCTGAAAAACAAGGGGAATTTCATTGCCACCGGAAAACGCCCCGGGAATCAGGAGGGCGATGCCTGATTTCCCCGCGCCAGGAGCGGAAAAGCCGACCTGCGCTGCCTTGCATATATGGTTAACGCCTCATTACGCTTCAAGGGCCCGCCTCTGAGCAGCGGACGGCAGCGCTCTTTCGCGCAGAAAACAGCTACGGTTTTCGTTGACCGCCTCGACGAGGAAGTCGCGCACGGCCCTCACCCGCGGCATCGCGATCAGGTCACGGTGGCAGATGAGCCAGTAGGTGCGCTTGAGCTCGATCTCCTCCGGCAGGACGATCTCGAGTTTGGGCTCGTCCCTCGCCATGAAATGCGGCAGCACGCAAAGCCCAAGCCCCTGACGCGCCGCCTTCAACTGGGTCAGAATGCTCGAACTCTGGAAGTGGGCGCGCAGACCCGGCTGGATCTCGCCGAGATAGTCGAGCCCCGGCGTGAAGATCATGTCCTCGATATAGCCGACGAAACGGTGGGAGGTGAGATCGTGGCGCGTGCGGATCAGCGGGTGCTGCGCGAGATAGCTGCGCGCCCCGTAGACATGCAGCGTATAGGGTGTCAGCACCTCTGAATGGTAGGGCCCCGCCTTCGGGGCGGCGAGCGCCACGGCGATGTCCGCCTCTTTCCGCGACAGCGACATGATCTGCTGGATCGCCACGAGTTCGAGCGAGATGTTCGGATAGCGGTCGGCGAAGTCCGCGAGCCGGTCCGCTAGAAAGAAATTGCCGAAGCCTTCGAGCGTGCTCAGCCGCACGACGCCGCGCTGAGCGGTCATGCCATGGCTGACGTCGAGCTGAAGCTGCTCCGTCTCCCGCTCGATCCGCTCGGCAGTCTCGACGAAGCGCTGGCCCATGGTGGTCAGAACGTAACCGCGCGGATTGCGCTCGAAGAGCTTGACCTTGAGCGCGAATTCCAGCCGGTCGATGCGACGAGAAACCGTCGCATGGCTCGTCCTCAGCCGCCGCGCGGCGGTCGAGAGCTGGCCCGTTCTTGCCACCGCAAGGAAGAACTGCAGGTCGTCCCAAGTGAAGTTCGGATTCATATTCCCACCTCTCTGTTCAAAAACGAACAGACGCTGTTTGGAATTTACGGTCCATCCGGCTTGCATCCAAGCAGAATTTTCGGGATTGTAGGTGTCAAGGCCGACATTTGAGGAGTATGTCTGGCCAAATTTGAACAGAGCGACACGGAAACTGCCGACGCCTCGAAAGGGCGCGGCCGAGCCCTATCTATTTGCGCACGATGGTCCGCGTCGCCCTGCATTATCCTGGGAGGAGAACAGATGCACAGGAAACTGATCGCCACGCTCGCAATGGTGCTCGCCAGCAGCACCGCCGCTTTTGCCGACGCATCCGACGGCAAGGTCAAGATCGGCATCTTGAACGACCAATCGGGCGTCTATGCCGATTTCGGCGGCAAATCATCTTACGAGGCGGCACTGATGGCGGTCGAGGACTTCGGCGGCAAGGTGCTCGGCGCCCCGGTCGAGGTGGTGACGGCCGACCACCAGAACAAGCCCGACATCGCCTCCAACATCGCCCGGCAATGGTATGACACCGAGCAGGTCGACAGCATCATGGAGCTCACCACGTCCTCCGTGGCGCTCGCCGTCCAGGCGATCTCGAAGGAGAAGAAGAAGGTCAACATCGTCACCGGTGCGGCGACGACCGAACTCACCGGCAAACAGTGCAGCCCCTATGGCTTCCATTGGGCCTATGACACGCATTCGCTTGCCGTCGGCACCGGCGGCGCGCTCGTCAAGCAGGGCGGCGACAGTTGGTTCTTCCTGACCGCCGACTATGCCTTCGGCTATTCGCTCGAGGAAAACACTGCCAACTTCGTCAAGGAAAACGGCGGCACCGTCGTCGGCGCCGTCCGCCATCCGCTGGCGACCACCGACTACTCCTCGTTCCTCCTGCAGGCGCAATCTTCCGGCGCCAAGGTGATCGGCCTCGCCAATGCCGGCCTCGACACCTCCAACGCCATCAAGCAGGCCGCCGAGTTCGGCATCGTGCAGGGCGGACAGCGCCTGGCGGCTCTGCTCTTCACCCTCGCCGAGGTCCACGGGCTCGGGCTCGAGGCCGCGCAGGGGCTGACGCTCACGGAAGGCTTCTACTGGAATCGCAACGAGGAGAGTGCGAAGTTCGGCAAGCGCTTCATGGAGCGCACCGGCAGGATGCCGAACATGGTGCATGCCGGTACCTATTCTGCGGTGTTGCAATATCTGAAGGCGATCGAGAAAGCCGGCACCGACGACGGCGAAGTAGTCGCCAAGGAACTCCACGCCCTGCCGGTCAACGATATCTTCGCTCAGAACGGCACCGTCGCGCCAAACGGGCGGATGATCCACGACATGTACCTGCTCGAGGTCAAGAAGCCGGATGAGAGCAAGGAACCCTGGGATTACTTCAAGGTTCTCGCAACCATTCCCGGAAAGGACGCCTTCATCGATCCGGCCCAGAGCGGCTGCGAGCTCGTGAAATCGTAACCGGCACAGCGCGATGACCCTCGCAATGCCTCAAGAGAATGGAGCGCCGCGGATTGTTCTCTCCGCCCGCGGCCTCCGCCGTGACTTCGGCGGCTTTACCGCCGTCAAGGACGTCGATCTCGACGTCCACCATGCCCGTGTGCATGCGCTGATCGGCCCGAACGGGGCCGGCAAGACCACCGTCTTCAACCTGCTCACCAAGTTCCTGCAGCCGACGCACGGCACGATCACGCTCTTGGGCGAGGACATCACCAACATGGCGCCCGACAAGGTCGCTCGCAAGGGTCTCGTCCGCTCGTTCCAAATCTCGGCGGTGTTTCCGCATCTCTCGGTGCTCGACAATGTCCGCGTCGCCCTGCAGCGGCCGAACCGCCTGGCGATCCAGTTCTGGAAGCCGCTCTCCGCGCTCGATGCGCTCAATGTCAAGGCCGATCAGTTGATCCGCTCGGTCGGACTCGAGAAGGAACGCAACGCGGTCGCGGCGGATCTCTCCTACGGCCGTAAGCGCGTACTCGAGATCGCCACTACGCTGGCGCTCGATCCGAAGGTGCTGCTGCTGGACGAGCCGATGGCGGGCATGGGCCATGAGGATGTCGGCATGGTCGCCGAGATCATCCGCGAGGTGGCGCGCGAGCGCGCGGTGCTGATGGTCGAGCACAACCTCTCAGTGGTGGAAACGCTGTGCGACCACGTCACGGTCCTGCAGCGAGGCGAGATCCTCGCGGAAGGCGACTATGCCACGGTCGCGAACAATCCGCTCGTGCGCACGGCCTATATGGGCACGGAGGAGGCCTGACATGAAACCGCTGCTCAAGGTTTCCGGGCTTCATGCCTGGTACGGCGAGAGCCATATTCTTCATGGCGTCGACATGACCGTCGGCGAGGGCGAGATGGTGACGCTGCTCGGCCGCAATGGCGTCGGCAAGACGACGACGCTGCGCGCCATCATGGGGATCGTGCGCAAGCGCAAGGGCGAGATCAGTTTCGCCGGCGAGGACCTGATCCGCGTCGCCCTTCACCGCGTCGCCCATCGCGGCTTGGGCTTCGTCCCCGAGGAGCGCGGCATCTTCTCGACGCTCTCGGTCTATGAAAACCTCTTGCTGCCGCCGGCCATAGCCAAGGGCGGCATGACGATCGACGAGATCTTCGAGCTCTTTCCCAATCTCCACGAACGCCGCAACAGCCAAGGAACCAAGCTTTCGGGCGGCGAACAGCAGATGCTGGCGATCGCCCGGATCCTGCGCACCGGTGTCAGGATGATGCTGCTCGACGAGCCGACGGAAGGGCTTGCGCCTGTCATCGTCCAGCGCATCGGCGACGTCCTCAAGAAACTCAAGGAGCGCGGCATGACCGTTCTTCTCGTGGAGCAGAACTTCCGTTTCGCGAGCAAGGTGGCCGACCGCTTCTATCTCATGGACCATGGCAAGGTCGCCGGCGAGTTCCCGGTATCGGAACTTTCGGCGCGCATGGACATGTTGCATGACGTGCTCGGGGTCTAAGCCATGACGATGATCTTTGGAATTCCGCTGCAGGCCCTTCTCGGACAGCTCCTGATCGGGCTCATCAACGGCTCCTTCTACGCGCTCTTGAGCCTCGGCCTCGCCATCATCTTCGGCCTCTTGCGCGTCATCAATTTCGCCCATGGCGCGCAATACATGCTCGGCGCCTTCATCGCCTGGCTGCTCCTGTCGCATCTCGGCATCGGCTACTGGCCGGCCCTCATCCTTGCACCGCTCATTGTCGGCCTCATCGGCGCGGCGATCGAACGCACCATGCTCAGGCGGCTTTATTCCCTCGATCCGCTCTACGGTCTGCTCTTCACCTTCGGGCTGGCGCTCACCGTCGAGGGCACGTTCCGCTATCTCTACGGCGCTTCGGGGCAGCCCTATGCGACGCCGGCGCTGCTGACGGGCGGCGCCAATCTCGGCTTCATGTTCCTGCCCATCTATCGCGGCTGGGCGATCGCCTTCTCGCTCTTCATCTGCCTCGGCACCTGGCTGATGATCGAGAAGACCAAACTCGGCGCCTATCTCCGCGCAGCCACTGAGAACCCGGTTCTCGTGCAATCCTTTGGCATCAACGTCCCCTTCCTGCTGACGCTCACCTATGGCCTCGGCGCAGCGCTCGCGGCGCTCGCCGGCGTGCTTGCCGCCCCGATCTACCAGGTCTCGCCGCTGATGGGATCGAACATCATCATCGTCGTCTTCGCCGTGGTCGTCGTTGGCGGAATGGGCTCGATCATGGGCGCGATCGTCACCGGCTACCTGTTGGGTGTCGCCGAGGGCCTTACCAAGGTCTTCTATCCGGAGGCCTCCAACATCGTGATCTTCGTGATCATGGCCATCGTTCTCCTCATACGGCCGGCAGGCCTCTTCGGCCGGGATGCTTGACATGACTCTGACACTCGAGCTTGAGAAGCAGAAGGAACGAACGCCGGTCGTCGTCCAGACGGTGTTTCTCGGCGTGGGCCTCGCCGTCTTGGTGCTAGCCCCCCTGTTCTTCTACCCCGTCTTTCTGATGAAGCTTTTGTGCTTCGCGCTCTTTGCCTGCGCCTTCAATCTGCTGCTCGGCTATACGGGGCTTCTCTCCTTCGGCCATGCCGCCTTCTTCGGCGGCGCGGCCTATTTCACCGCGCATACCGTCAAGGAATGGGGTCTGCCGCCCGAGCTCGGCATTCTCGCCGGCGTCGTCGGCGCCGCTTTCCTGGGCGCGATCATCGGCTTCTTCGCCATCCGCCGCCAGGGCATCTATTTCGCGATGATCACGCTCGCGCTCGCGCAGATGTTCTATTTCTTCTGCCTGCAGGCCGAGTTCACCCGTGGCGAGGACGGCATCCAATCGGTGCCCCGCGGCCATCTCTTCGGCGTGATCGACCTCTCGCAGTCGACGAACATGTATTATTTCGTGCTTGCGGTCTTCGTCATCGGCATCATAATCATCTGGCGGATCATCAATTCGCCTTTCGGCATGATCCTCAAATCGATCCGGGAAAACGAGACGCGCGCGATCTCGCTCGGCTATTCGGTCAGGAACTACAAGCTCGCCGCCTTCGTCATGTCGGCGACGCTCACCGGCCTCGCCGGCGGCCTGAAGGCACTCGTCTTCCAGTTCGCGACGCTGACAGACGTCGGCTGGCAGATGTCGGGCGAGGTCATCCTGATGACGCTTCTCGGCGGCATCGGAACGCTGATCGGTCCGCTCTTCGGCGCCGCGCTCGTCGTCACCCTGCAGAACTATCTGGCGACCTCGGAATTTCCGGTGACGATCATCACCGGCGTCGTCTTCATGGTCTGCGTGCTTCTGTTCCGTCGCGGCATCGTCGGCGAGTTCTACAACTCCCGTCTCGGCCGCAAGCTCGGCTTCGAGCACCGCCACTCACACTGACTGAACATGGTCCGTAGCATGATCGCGGACCCCGACATTAGAGAAAGCCATGGACACGTTCGACTACATCATCGTCGGAGCGGGTAGTGCCGGCTGCGTGCTCGCAAACCGCCTGTCGGAAAATCCGGATCGCCGCGTGCTGCTGCTCGAGGCCGGAGGCAGCGACAACTACCACTGGATCCACATTCCGGTCGGTTATCTCTACTGCATCAACAATCCGCGCACCGACTGGTGCTTCACCACCGCAGCGGAAGAAGGCCTGAACGGCCGCTCGCTCGGCTATCCGCGAGGAAAGGTGCTTGGCGGCTGCTCCTCGATCAACGGCATGATCTACATGCGCGGCCAGGCGCGCGACTACGACCACTGGCGCCAACTCGGCTGCACGGGCTGGAGCTGGGAGGACGTGCTGCCGCTCTTCAAGAAATCCGAGGACCACTATCGCGGCGCCGACGAGATGCACGGCGCCGGCGGCGAATGGCGGGTCGAGAAGGCGCGCGTCCGCTGGGCGGTGCTCGATGCCTTCCAGAAGGCGGCGGCGGAGGCCGGCATTCCCGAAACCGACGATTTCAACCGAGGCACTAATGAAGGCTCCGGCTATTTCGACGTCAACCAGCGCTCCGGTATCCGTTGGAACACCGCCAAGGCCTTCTTGAAGCCCGCCAGACACCGGCGCAACCTCACGATCCTGACGAAGGCGCATGTGCGCAGATTGATCCTCGAAGAGGGGCGCGTCGCAGGCGTCGAGTTCCAGCACGAGGGCATCGCCAAGCGCGTGCGCGCCAGCCGCGAGACGGTGCTTTCGGCCGGCGCGATCGGTTCGCCTCACATTCTCGAACTTTCCGGCATCGGCCGGCCGGAAGTCCTCAAGGAAAACGGCATCGAAGTGCGGCATGAATTGCCCGGCGTCGGCGAGAACCTGCAAGACCACCTGCAACTGCGCCTCGTCTACAAGGTCACGGGCGTGCCGACGCTCAACGAGAAGGCGAGTTCATTCCTAGGCAAAGCAGCGATCGGGATCGAATATCTCGCCCGCCGCTCCGGTCCTATGGCCATGGCCCCAAGCCAACTCGGCATCTTCACCCGCTCCGGGCCCGAAAAGGAGACACCGGATCTCGAGTATCATGTCCAGCCGGTCTCGCTCGAAAAATTCGGCGAGCCCGTTCACCCCTTCCCGGCGATCACCGCCAGCGTCTGCAATCTGAGGCCCGAAAGCCGCGGATCGGTGCATCTGAAAGGCCCGGACTTCGCCACCGCCCCCGACATTCGCCCGCGCTACCTCACGACGGAAGCAGATCGCGACGTGGCGGTCAGGGCGATCCGGCTCACACGCCGCATCGTCTCGCAACCCTCCTTCGCCCGCTACGATCCCGTCGAGTTCAAACCGGGGCCGGACTACGAGACCGATGAGGAACTAAAGCGCGCGGCGGGTGACATCGGCACGACGATCTTCCACCCCGTCGGCACTTGCCGGATGGGCGAAGGTCCAGAGAGCGTCGTCGATACCGAGTTACGCCTGCGCGGCCTCGAAGGGCTGCGGATCGCCGACGCCTCGATCATGCCGACCATCACCTCCGGCAACACCAATTCGCCGACGATCATGATCGCCGAAAAGGCGGCGCAAATGATCCTGGCGGCGAACCGGTGATGACTCGCCGCCTCGTGAAGGCGACGGCTTCTACTCCGCCGCTTCGGCCTCCGGTATCGGCGTGTAGTTGAGGATCGGCGAGAGCCAGCGTTCGACCTCGCGCACGTCCATGCGCTTGCGCTCGGCGTAGTCCTCCACCTGGTCCCGCTCGATCTTGGCGACTCCGAAATAATAGGCGTCTGGGTGGCCGATATAGAGGCCGGAGACGGAGGAGCCGGGCCACATTGCGTAGCTTTCGGTGAGTTTGACGCCGATTGCCGCCTCGGCGTCGAGAAGCCGGAACAGCGTTTCCTTCTCCGTGTGATCCGGCTGTGCCGGATAGCCGGGCGCCGGCCGGATGCCCTGATAGGGTTCCGCGATCAGCTCCTGCGGCGTGAAACTTTCCTCCGGCGCGTAGGCCCAGAGCTCCTTGCGCACATATTCGTGCATGCGCTCTGCAAAGGCCTCGGCGAAACGGTCGGCAAGCGCCTTGACCATGATCGACGAATAGTCGTCATTGGCGCGCTCGAAGCGCTCGGCGATCGCCACCTCCTCGATGCCCGCCGTGACGACGAAACCGCCGACATAATCCTCTTTGCCGCTGTCGGCCGGCGCGACGAAATCGGAGAGCGCGACATTCGGCCGCCCGTCGCGCTTTACCAATTGCTGGCGAAGCGTGAAGAGAGTGGCGAGCTCCCGATCGCGCGCCTCGTCGGTGAAAAGGCGGATGTCGTCGCCGACGCTGCCTGCCGGCCAGAAGCCCACGACGGCCTTCGGTGCGAACCACTTTTCCGCGACGATCTTTTCGACCATCGCCTGGGCGTCGTCGAAGAGCTGACGGGCGGCGGCGCCCTGGTGCTCGTCGTCGAGAATGCGCGGATAGACGCCCTTCAGCTCCCAGGTCTGGAAGAAAGGCGTCCAATCGATGTAGCGCGCGAGCTCCGCGAGGTCCCACTCGTCGAAGACGCGCGTGCCGAGGAAGGAGGGCGTCTTCGGCCGGTGGGCTTCCCAGCCGATCCTGTGGGCGTTCGCCCGCGCCTGGGAGAGCGGCAGGCGGCGCTTTTCCGCCTCGTTGCGCGCATGCGCATCGGCGACCTTAAGATATTCGGCGCGAACGGTCTCCTTATAGGCGTCTCGCGCCTCCGGCGACATGAGGCTCGATACGACACCGACGGCGCGGCTGGCATCCGTGACATAGACCGTCTGGCCGAGATTGTAGCGCGGATTGATCTTCACCGCCGTGTGTACCCGGCTGGTCGTCGCGCCGCCGATCAGGAGCGGAATATCGAAGCCTTCGCGTTCGAGCTCGGACGCCACATGCACCATCTCGTCGAGCGAGGGCGTGATGAGGCCGGACAGCCCGATGATGTCGACGTTCTGCTCCCTGGCCACCTCCAGGATCTTTGCCGAGGGCACCATGACTCCGAGATCGACGATCTCGTAATTGTTGCAGGCAAGCACGACGCCGACGATGTTCTTGCCGATGTCGTGCACGTCGCCCTTGACGGTCGCCATCAGGATCTTGCCGGCACTCTCGCGCGTCTCGCCGCCACCATTGGCGCGCTTTTCCGCCTCCATGTGAGGAAGCAGCACCGCGACTGCCTGCTTCATCACCCGCGCCGATTTCACCACCTGCGGCAGGAACATCTTGCCCGAGCCGAAGAGATCGCCGACGACATTCATGCCTGCCATTAGCGGCCCTTCGATGACGTGCAGCGGCCGCTCGGCCGCGAGCCGCGCTTCCTCGGTGTCCGCTTCGATGAATTCGGTGATGCCGTTGACGAGCGCGTGCTCGAGCCGCTTTTCGACCGGCCATTCACGCCAGGCGAGGTCCTTCTCCCTGCCCTGCGCGCCGCCCTGGCCGCGATAGCGCTCGGCGATTTCCAAGAGGCGCTCGGTCGCATCCTGACGACGGTTGAGCACCACATCCTCGCAGGCCTCGCGCAGCTCCGGGTCGATCGCGTCATAGACGGCCAATTGGCCGGCATTGACGATGCCCATGTCCATGCCGGCATGGATCGCGTGATAGAGGAAGACCGCGTGCATCGCCTCGCGCACCGGCTCATTGCCGCGGAAGGAGAAGGAGAGGTTCGAAACGCCGCCCGAGACATGCACATGCGGCAGCGCCGCGACGATCTCCCGCGCCGCCTCGATGTAATCGACGCCGTAATTATTGTGCTGTTCGATGCCGGTCGCGACCGCAAAGATGTTCGGATCGAAGATGATGTCCTCGGGTGGGAAGCCCACCTCTTCGGTGAGCAGGCGATAGGCGCGCCGGCAGATCTCGAACTTGCGCGCCTTGGTGTCGGCCTGCCCCTTCTCGTCGAAGGCCATCACGACGACGGCGGCGCCGTAAGCGCGCACAAGCCGCGCATGGTGGAGGAACGCGTCCTCGCCTTCCTTCAGCGAGATGGAGTTCACCAGCGCCTTGCCCTGGACACACTTGAGTCCGGCCTCGATCACCTCCCATTTGGAGGAATCGATCATCACCGGCACGCGGGCGATGTCCGGCTCGGAGGCGACGAGGTTCAGGAACTCCACCATCGCCTGTTTCGAATCGATCAGGCCCTCGTCCATGTTGACGTCGATGACCTGGGCGCCGTTCGCGACCTGATCGCGCGCCACATCGAGAGCGGCGGCATAGTCGCCGGCGGTGATCAGCTTGCGGAACTTGGCCGAGCCGGTGACATTCGTGCGCTCGCCGACATTGAGGAAGGGAATTTCGTCGGTGAACGTGAAGGGCTCAAGGCCCGAGAGCCGCATGCGCCGTTCGATCTCCGGCACACGGCGCGGCGGATATTTGGCGACCGCCTCAGCGATGGCGCGGATATGCGCGGGTGTCGAGCCGCAGCAGCCGCCGACGATGTTGACGAGCCCGTCGCGCGCAAAGGCTTCCACCTGCGCCGCCATCGCCTCCGGGCTTTCATCGTAGCAGCCGAATTCGTTCGGCAGGCCGGCATTCGGATAGGCGCAGACGAGCGTATCGGCGACCGTGGAAAGCTCGTCGATATGGGCGCGCATCGCGTTCGCCCCGAGCGCGCAATTGAGCCCGATGGTGAAGGGGTCGGCATGGCGCACCGAATACCAGAAAGCGGTCGGCGTCTGGCCGGAGAGCGTGCGGCCGGAGAGGTCGGTGATCGTGCCGGAGATCATCACGGGGAGGCGAATCCCCTTCTCCGCAAAGATTTCCTGCGTGGCGAAGATCGCCGCCTTGGCGTTCAGCGTGTCGAAGATCGTTTCGATGAGGATGATGTCGGTTCCGCCCTCTATCAGGCCTCGCACCTGCTCGGCATAGGCCGACCTCAGATCGTCGAAGGTTACGGCGCGGTAACCGGGATTGTTGACATCGGGGGAGATCGAGGCGGTGCGGTTGGTCGGCCCGAGCGCGCCCGCCACGAAGCGCCGCCTGCCGTCCTTGGCCTCCGCGCGCTTCGCCGCCCGGCGCGCGAGCCGCGCACCATCGCGGTTGAGCTCGTAGACCATCTCCTCCATGCCGTAATCGGCCTGGGCGATGCGGGTGGAGGAGAAGGTGTTGGTTTCAAGAATATCGGCGCCGGCGATGGCGTAGCTGTAATGGATGTCCTCGATCGCCTTCGGCTGCGTCAGCGTAAGCAGATCGTTGTTGCCCTGTTGATGGCAGGCGCAGCCGCCGAAGCGCTCACCGCGGAAATGATCCTCGGCGAAACCAAGCTGCTGGATCTCGGTCCCCATGGCGCCGTCCATGATCAGGATGCGTTCGGCTGCCGCTTGCCTCAAGGCGCGGAAGACTTCCGATCCATCGGGCCGGGGCGAGACGTCTCCGAATAGCGAAGCGGCGGACATGGGAAATCTCCCGTTCTGAAAACGACATCGCTTAAGTCACATAAAGATATCTTTATGTCAACATACGATCTGATCACAATTACCCGCAAGAGCAATAAAAAGACCCGCCGCAGGAGCGGCAGGCCGTCAAAGCAACATGGGCGCACGGTTCACACGCGCTTCAGGCAGTCTTCCGTCTCATAGATCGCGCAGAGAATGTGATAGAAGCTGCTCGCCGGCGCGGGCTCGTCGATGAAGCTGCCGTCGGCCTTCTGCTTGTCGCGCCAGAGACCGCGGACCGGCGTTTCCAGGAAGCGCTGGAGCGCCGCGGTGGCACGCGATGCGGAAGCAAGATAGCGCTGCCGCTCCTCTCCATCGGTCAGGGCAGCGAAGCGGATCGCCGCCTTCAGCCACTCCGTCTGGGGCCAGAGGCGCGCCACCGGATCGGCAACGGAGAAATCGTCGAGCAGCGTCATCACCGCCACGCCGCGCTCCGGGCAGATGCCGTAGGCCTCGCCGATCTCGAAAAGTCGACGCGCCTTGCCGATCGCTTCAGCATTGCCGCGCCGTTCCGCCCAGCGGAGCAACAGCCACGCCCATTCGAACTGATGGCCCGGTTCGACGATACGACCCTTCTCGCCGGGAAAGGGTACCCAATCATGATCGAAGAATTCGCGTAGCGCGCCGCTTTCGGCATCGATGAAGCGCTCCATAGCCAGATGCGCGATCTCGTCGGCGAGATTGGTCCAGGCGACGCGGTCGAATCCCTCGACCTCCTCGCTCGCAAGGCACGCTTCGAAGAGATGCATGTGCGGATTGGAGCCGAGCGGCAAGCGTGGCGGATTGTCCTCCTCGAAGCCTGCGAGCGGATGCTTGCAGTGAGCCTCGAGCTTGCGCCTGAGATCGTCGCTGCGCCCAATCATCTCGGCCTTGCGCTCGGGAAGGACCTCGGCGAGATAGGCAAAGGCAAGGAGCGCGAAGGCCTGGTTATAGAGGTCGAAAGAGGGATCGATGATCTGGCCGCCGGCATCGGCTAGAGCCCCGTAGAAGCCGCTCGGCTGCCGGTAGACGCGATCGAAATAGGCAAGTCCTCCTTCGGCGACCGTCCGCCAGTCCCCGCCCCAGCCGCGCCGACCGGCTTCTGCGAAACAATAGACCTGTCGCGGCTGCACGCGCGAGCGGCGGTTTGCCCGCGTCGGCTCGCTCTTCATGTCGATCGTCTCGACGAAGCCGCCGCTTTCCGAATCGAAGCCCTTTTTCCACCAGAGCGGCAGGGCCGCATCGACGAGCCAGCCGGCGAGCTCGCGTGCCTGCAGATCGATATTCATGCCCTGTCTGCTTTCCATCAATTCTCGAGCTTCAGCGCATCATGATCGGCGCCGAGGACCTCGGCGAGCGCTTCGACGACGAGGTTATGGTCGTCACGCTGCGGCAATCCGGAAACGGTGACGGCGCCGATGCAGCCTGTTCCCTTCACGACGATCGGAAAGCTGCCCCCATGGGCGGCAAATTCGGCGTCCGGCAGGCCGAGCTTCGCCTGCAGGTTCGTCTGCTGGCGTGCGAGATTGAGGCCCGTCGCGTAGCTGCTCCTGAACAGGCGGAAGACCGTGTTGCGCTTGCGCCGCACCCAGTTCGGATTGTCCGGGGTCGCGCCATCGAGCGCCGCATAGAAGACCTGCATGGAGAAAAGCGTGATGTCGATGACGACGCCGAGCTTGCGCTCGGCGGCCATGCGCCGGAGCGTCGAGCCGAGCTTCCAGGCCATGTCGAGATCGAACTGCTCGAATTGCAATTGCTGCTCCTGCAGCGCGATCCGTCGCAGATCATTGTCGATATTCATGATGCCTCCGCTTGTGGTGATTGAATCGGACGAATGAGACGCGAGATGGCGGCGGAAAATTCCCCGGCTCTGGCTATTCTTCTATTCCTTCCAAAGCCAGGCGGCGCCGCGCACGCCGGAACTGTCGCCATGCACCGCCTTGCGAATTGGTGTCTCGAAACTGTCGCCGAACAGGTATTTCGTGATGAGCGCCGGCAATTCGCAGTAGATCTCGTCGACATTGGACATGCCGCCGCCAAGCACGAAAACGTCCGGGTCGACCACATTGGTGAGCAGCGCCAGGCTCCGTGCCAGCCGGTCGACGAACCGCTCGTAAACGCCGGTAGCGATCGGATCGCCCGCACGCTTCGCTTCGATGATATCCCGCCCGCGGCGGTTCGTGCCCGTCGTCGTCAGGTAGTCGAGTTCGAGCCCCGTGCCGCAGGCATACATGTCGAGGCAGCCGAGCTTGCCGCACCAGCATTTGTGGCCCGGATACTCGTCCTTCGTCATCCAGGGCAGCGGATAATGGCCGATCTCGGCGGCGACGCCCTGGTAGCCGGCATGAACCTTCTTGTCGATCGCAAGCCCGCCGCCGTGGCCGGTTCCGACGATCACTCCGAAGACGACGCGCGCATCCCTGCCGGCCCCGTCGACCGCTTCGGAGACCGCGAGGCAATTGGCGTCATTGGCAAGGCGCACCTCGCGCCCGAGCGCCGCCTCCAGGTCGCGGCCGAGCGGCCTGCCGTTGATCAGCACCGCATTGGAATTGCGCACGATTCCCGTGCGCGGATTGGGGCTGCCGGGAATGCCGATGCCGATTGAGCCCCGCTCGCCGGCCGTCCGTTCGGCCGAGGCCACGAGATCGACCACGGCGCGGATGCAATCGTCATAGCCGCTGGTCGGCGTTGGAACGCGATGCCGGGCACGCGTCTCGCCATCGCGATCGAGCGCGATGACCTCCATTTTCGTGCCGCCCCAGTCAATTCCGATGAACATGTGTGGATCAGGTCTTTAGGATGGGTGCCGTTTACGAGGACAGCGGCGACGCCTCCTCCGGCGACGCCCGGCCCTGCTTAGCATTCCCGACATCGATGATGCTAGTCCCCGACCTTGAAGCGCCCGCAAATTGGCCGCGTCAACGGAAAAACACTTGGCGAAAGAGCCTCGCTTTTGTATGGGTCTATTCCGAGTGGTCCCGTAGCTCAGCAGGATAGAGCATCAGATTCCTAATCTGAGGGTCACGCGTTCGAATCGCGTCGGGATCACCATTTTCCTGCCGGACTAATCTTTCCTCTCGCACACGACGCCCGGATCCTCCTCGCCCTTCGTCACATCAAAGAGCGTCGCCTCCTCGCCCTTGGCCCACCAGATATAGCGGCCGCCGGCATATCTGGCGCCCGATCCGGAGATGACGCTCGAGGCGACGATGTAGGTGCCGCCGATCGCGAAGGTGACCAGTGATACCGGGCCGGCATTGATATATTCGGCTTCGACCGTCTCGCCGCCGCAGTCGTATCGGACCGTTTTCCGATCGACAGCACTGGCATCGGGGATACGCAGCATTACTTCGGCACCCGCGCTCGGATATTTCATGGAGGCGAGGCGCATGACCGGCGTGCCGTTCGATCTTACGAGCGTCAGCTTCCCGCCTTCGATCTTCCAGCCCAGTTCGGCGCCCAGCGCATTAAGGAATTTCTGCTCCTGATCCATGATCGCCGGCGCGCACATCTTGCGCGTCGCCGCCGCGGACCCGAAGGAAATCGTCGCATCCGAGAGGCTGAACGTTCCGGTGAAATTGTTGCAGCCGGCCATGCCGCCATAGGCACCGTCCTCGCGGATCTTGAGCGTCGTCTGGAGATCGTCGATCACCCCCCTGCCGCCAATGTCTTCGGCGAGCCATGTGCCGACGAGCTCCTCCGGCACCTTTTCCGCGGCGACCGTCTGCATCGAGGCGAGCTCGACCAGCACGCAGGCGCAGGAAGCGGCAATCAGAGCCTTGAGCATCGCAACTCCTGAACTAATCGGCGGGTTCCGCCGCCAATGCCGATGCTAATAAGTGACGATGTCCAAGGCGAGAGGAAAACACCCGCACGGTCGTCATTCAACAACGGTGAAACATGCGATGGAAAGATGGGCCATTCCGCGCTTGTTGCGCGCGGCTTTCGGCTGTAGAGCCTATCTAAATCGTTCAAACGAGAAAAAATACGGGATTTGGCAATGGCATCCGGCGACGAAGGCAAGCGCCGCCTGACGATACTGGGTTCCACCGGGTCGATCGGGACCAATACGCTCGACGTCATCGAGCGGCTCGGCGGGCGCGACCGATTCGAAATCGCCGCTCTGACGGGAAACGGCAACATCCCGTTGCTCGCCGAGCAGGCGCGCCGCATCGGCGCGAAGCTCGCGGTGACCGCCGACGAACATCGCTACGGCGAACTCAAGGATGCACTCGGCGGCAGCGGCATCGAGGTGGCCGCCGGCAGAAGCGGCTTGATCGAGGCAGCAGAACGGGATGCCGGTTGGGTGATGGCGGCGATCGTCGGCAATGCGGGGCTCGGCCCCACACTTGCGGCCGCCCGCCGCGGCGCCGATATAGCGCTTGCCAACAAGGAATGCCTCGTCTCTGCCGGCAGCCTCTTTCTCGAGACTGTCAAACGAGGCGGCGGCCGGTTGCTTCCCGTCGACAGCGAGCATAACGCGATCTTCCAGGTGCTGGAAAACGATCAGCGCCATGCGGTCGAGCGGATCATCCTGACGGCTTCGGGCGGCCCGTTCCGCACCAAATCGCTGGACGAGATGCGGCACGTGACGGCCGACATCGCCCGCGCCCATCCCAACTGGTCGATGGGCCTAAAAATCTCGATCGACAGTGCCTCGATGTTCAACAAGGCGCTGGAGATGATCGAGGCGCGGCATCTCTTCGGCCTCGAGCCCGGCCAGATCGAGGTAATCGTCCATCCGCAATCGGTGATCCATTCGATGGTCGGCTACACCGACGGCTCGGTGCTCGCCCAGCTCGGCTGCCCCGATATGCGTACGGCGATCGGCTATGCGCTTTCCTATCCGAAGCGTTGCGAGCTGCCGATCGAGCGGCTCGACTTCGCCAAGCTTGCGCGGCTCGATTTCGAAGCGCCGGACGAACTCCGCTTCCCGGCACTGAAACTCGCGCGCCGCGCAATGGAAGCCGGCGGCGTCCAGGGTGCGGTGTTGAACGGCGCCAAGGAGACAGCGCTCGAGGCCTTCATCAAGGGCCGAGTCGGCTTCCTGGCGATGGCGGAAATCGTCGAAAAGGTGATGGACAGGCTCGCCGACCTGCCCGCGGCCGCCAGCATGGACGACGTGTTTGCGGCGGACGAAAAAGCCCGGCGGGCGGCCGCCGGGCTGATCTAGCAGAGCATCGGTCGGCCGAAACTTACGCCACCGCTCTCGCCAGCGCGCAGCGCGACCAGAGCGAATGCAGCGCGCCGACCAGGTGGTCGATGTCGGCATCCGAATGCATCGGCGTCGGCGTGATGCGCAGGCGCTCGGTCTTCTTCGGCACCGTCGGATAATTGATCGGTTGGACATAGACGCCGAAATTGTCGAGCAGAAGGTCGGAAATCCACTTGCACTTGGCCGCGTCACCGACCATCACCGGCACGATATGGCTCGGATTGACCATGTGCGGAATGCCGCGCTGGTCGAGCAGCGAACGCAGCCGCCGCACCCGCTCTTGGTGCGCGAAGCGTTCGATCTGGCTTTCCTTCAGGTGCCGGATCGAAGCGAGCGCACCGGCGGCGAGCGCCGGCGGCAGCGCGGTCGTGAAGATGAAACCCGAGGCGAAGGAGCGGATGAAGTCGCAAAGCGCCGCCGAACCGGTGATATAGCCGCCCATGACACCGAAGGCCTTGCCGAGCGTACCTTCGATCACCGTGAGGCGGTGCATCAGCCCTTCGCGCTCGGCAATGCCGCCGCCGCGCGGGCCGTACATGCCGACAGCATGCACCTCGTCGAGATAGGTCATCGCACCGTACTTGTCGGCGAGATCGCAGAACTCCTTGATGGGCGCGATATCGCCATCCATCGAATAGACGGACTCGAAGGCGATGATTTTCGGCGCTCGTGGATCGGCAGCCGCAAGCTTCGCCTCCAAGTCGGCCACCGAATTATGCTTGAAGATGACACGCTCGCATTTCGAATGACGGATGCCCTCGATCATCGAAGCGTGATTCCCGGCATCCGAGAAGACGATGACGCCGGGAATCTTCGAACAGAGCGTTCCGAGCGCGGCCCAGTTGGAGACATAGCCCGAGGTGAACAGAAGCGCCGATTCCTTGCCGTGCAGGTCGGCAAGCTCGCGCTCGAGCAGAACGTGGTAGTGATTGGTGCCGGAGATGTTGCGGGTTCCGCCGGCACCGGCGCCGCATTCGTCGATCGCCCGCTTCATCGCTTCGGTGACGATCGGAGACTGGCCCATTCCGAGATAGTCGTTCGAGCACCAGACGGTGACTTCCTGGGTGCCTTCAGTGGTGTAGCGCGTCGCCTTCGGGAAATCACCGCGGTGACGGGCGAGCTCGGCGAAAACCCGGTAGCGGCCTTCCTGATGCAGCCCGTCCAGCTCGTTCTTGAAGAAACTCTCGAAATCCATCATCAACTCCAGTGCCTGCCGCTTTGTTCCTTCAAAGCGATCCGAGGGTCAACCCCGGAAAGGCCTCGACGCCTGCGGCAAAAGGCCCCTTACTTTTGAACTATTCCAAAACAGCTAGTGCAACTCAATCCCTTCAACTTTGATCGAAGTCAAGCAATTGTGAAAAAGGGCGGCCGCGACCGCCCTTTTTCAATACTTAAGTAGCCCATTCAGGCCGCGGCCACCGCGCGTTTCGTCATGACCTTGACGAGATTGGCGCGATAGGCAGCACTCGCATGCAGATCGGAAAGCAGATCGGTAGCATCGACCATGACGTTTGCGACGGCGTCCGGCGACCAATTGGCGGCAAGCGCCGCCTCAAGGCCCGGGTGGCGGAAGACGCCGTCCGAGCCGGCCCCGGTCACGGCGACGCGAACACCCCCATCATCGCGGCGGACGACGAAAACACCGGTCATCGCGTAGCGCGAGGCAGGGTTGGGAAACTTCTGGTAGGCCGCCCTTGCCGGCGCCTCGAAACGGACGGCGGTGATGATCTCGCCATCCTCGAGCGCCGTTTCGAAGAGGCCGGTGAAGAAGTCGCCGGCGCTGATCTCGCGCCGGTCGGTGACGATCACCGCGTCGAGCGCGAGCATCGCCGCCGGATAGTCGGCCGCCGGATCGTTGTTGGCGATGGAGCCGCCGATCGTGCCCATGTGGCGCACATGCGGGTCGCCGATATGAGCGGCGAGCCTGCAAATGGCCGGACAGACGGCCGCGAGCGCGGCGGAGGTGGCGACCTCCTCATGCGTGCTCGCAGCACCGATCCTGACCGAGCGGCCATCGACCGCGATGCCCTTCATCTCCGCGATGTGCCTGAGATCTACGAGATCACTCGGCGCGGCCAGCCGCTGCTTCATGGTGGGAATCAGCGTCATGCCGCCGGAGAGATATTTGCCTTCCGCGGCCGCCGCCATGATGTTCACCGCCTCGTCGATCGACGAGGCCCTATGATAGTTGGTGTCGTACATCTCTCGTCCTCCCGATCAATGGGCGGCCTGCGCCGCGGCCCAGACCTTCTGCGGCGTCGCGGGCATGGTGATCTCGTTGTTGCCGATCGCGTCGGTGACCGCATTGATCAGCGCCGGCGGCGAACCGATCGCTCCCGCCTCGCCGCAACCCTTGACGCCGAGTGGATTGCCCGGACAGGGCGTGTTCGAAGTCGTCACCTTGAAGGACGGCAGGTCGTCGGCGCGCGGCATGGCGTAATCCATGTAGCTCGCCGTCAGGAGTTGACCGCTGTCATCATAATGGACCCCCTCGAGCAGCGCCTGGCCAATGCCCTGCGCCAAGCCGCCATGCACCTGGCCCTCGACGATCATCGGGTTGATGATGTTGCCGAAATCGTCGGCCGCCACGAACTGCACGATCTTCGTCTGGCCGGTTTCCGGATCGACCTCCACTTCGCAGATGTGGCAGCCGGCCGGGAAGGTGAAGTTGCTCGGATCGTAGAAGGCGCTTTCCTTCAGCCCCGGTTCCATGCCGGAAGGCAGATTGTGTGCCGTATAGGAGGCGAGCGCCACCTGCGACCAGGGGACCGACTTGTCGGTGCCGGCGACCTTGAGCGCGCCGTCTTCGATGACGACGTCGCGCTCGTCGGCCTCCATCAGGTGGGCCGCCACCTTCTTGGCCTTGGCTTCGACCTTGTCGAGCGCCTTGGCGACCGCCGACATGCCGACGGCGCCGGAGCGTGAACCATAGGTACCCATGCCCATCTGCACCTTGTCCGTGTCGCCATGGACGATGTTGACACTGTCGATCGGCACGCCGAAGCGCTCCGCGACGAGCTGGGCGAAGGTGGTTTCATGCCCCTGGCCATGGCTATGCGATCCGGTCATCACCTCGATCGTGCCGACCGCATTGACCCTGACCTCGGCCGATTCCCAGAGGCCCACGCCGGCGCCTAGCGAACCGACCGCGGCGGAAGGCGCAAGCCCGCAGGCCTCGATATAGCAACTCATGCCGATGCCGCGCTTCATCCCGCGCCGCTCCGCCTCGGCCCTGCGCGCCGCAAAGCCGTTCCAGTCGGCGGCCTCCATCGCCGCGTTCAAGGAGGCTTCATAGTCGCCGGCGTCATAGTTCATGATCACCGGCGTCTGATGCGGGAAGGTGCGGATGAAATTGATGCGCCTTAGTTCGCCCGGCGGAAGGCCAAGTTCGCGCGCCGCCGTCTCCATTGTCCGCTCCAGGAGATAGGTCGCCTCGGGACGCCCGGCGCCGCGATAGGCATCGACCGGAGCGGTGTTGGTGTAGACGGTGCGGACATTGGCGTGGATCGCCGGGATCGCGTACTGCCCCGACAGAAGCGTCGCATAGAGATAGGTCGGCACGCAGGAGGAGAAGAGCGACATATAGGCGCCGAGATTGGCGATGGTGTCGACCTTCAGCGCGGTGATCCGGTTGTTGCCGTCGAAGGCCATCTTGACCGTCGATACATGATCGCGGCCATGCGCATCGGTCAGGAAGGCTTCGGTGCGGTCTGCGGTCCATTTCACCGGCACGCCGGTGCGTTTCGACGCCCAGAGACAGACGATCTCCTCCGGATAGATGTAGATCTTGGAGCCGAAGCCGCCGCCGACATCCGGGGCGATCACCCGCAGTTTGTTCTCCGGCGCGACATTGTAGAAGGCGCTCATCACCAGCCGCGCCAGATGCGGATTCTGGCTCGTGGTGTAGCAGGTATAGTGATCGTCGCCGGCATCGTAGATCCCGAGCGCGGCGCGCGGTTCCATGGCGTTCGGCGACAGGCGGTTATTGACGATCTTCATCTCCGTCACATGCGCCGCCGCGGCGATCGCCCGGTCGACCGCTGCCGCATCGCCGAGTTCCCAGTCGAAGATCAGGTTTTTCGGCGCCTCGGAGTGGATCTGCGGCTGGCCCTCGCCAAGCGCCTCCACCGGATCGGTGACCACCGGCAAGGGCTCGTAGTCGACCGCCACCGCTTCCGCCGCGTCCCGCGCTTCGGCAACACTGTCGGCGACGACGATCGCCACCGCATCGCCCACATAGCGTACCGTCTTGTCGGCGAGCGGTCGCCAGGCGCCCATCTTCATCGGCGAGCCGTCCTTCGAATGGATCATCCAGCCGCAGATGAGATTGCCGATGCCGTCGGCCTGCAATTGCTTGCCGTCGAGCACGTCGATGACGCCTGGCATGGTCTTCGCAGCCTTCGCATCGATGCTTTTGATGGTCGCATGCGCGTGCGGACTGCGCACGAAGACCGCGAATTTCATGCCCGGCACGCTCATATCGTCCGTGTAGCGCCCCTTGCCGGTCAGGAAGCGCCTGTCTTCCTTGCGCGCCACCCGCGCGCCGATTCCGTCAACGCTCATTGCTTATCTCCTCCCGAGACATTCAGCGAAACCCTGCGATGAATTCGCGTTCGAGCTGGATGAGGAAAAGTGTTCGCGGTTTTCCGCCCCGATCCCGCTCTCGCCTTACAGCACCGCGCGTCTTATCAGACGCGC
>NZ_LUAV01000016.1:21353-185080 GCF_002078505.1 Ensifer aridi
CATGTTTTTATCCTTAAATCGGGTACGATTTAAGGAAACATGCAGTAGAATCCGGCTTCCGTCACTCCGCCGCGTGGCGGGCGCCGCCCATCTCGGCCGCGGCGGCCAGAATCGCCTGGACGATGTTGTGATACCCGGTGCAGCGGCAGATATTGCCCTCGAGTTCGGCGCGCACGGTCGCCTCGTCGAGATTGCTGCCGTGACGGCGGATCATGTCGACCGCGGTCATCACCATGCCGGGGGTGCAGAAGCCGCATTGCAGCCCATGATGGGCCTTGAAGGCCGCCTGGACCGGGTGAAGCTCGCCGTTGGCCGAAAGCCCCTCGATGGTCGTGATCGACGACCCTGCCGCCTGGACGGCGAGGATGGAACAGCTTTTCACCGACTGTCCGTCCATATCGACGACACAGGCGCCGCACTGGGTCGTGTCGCAGCCGACATGCGTCCCAGTCAGGCCAAGATTTTCGCGGATAAAGTGCACCAGCAGCGTGCGGTCATCGCACAGGCCGCTCACCTGGCGGCCGTTGACCGTCATTGTTATTTTCGCCATTTCGCTCCTCCGGGGTCGGTCAGTGCCATTTCGAGCGCGGCTTCAAGTCGGGTGATATGTTCACGCGACTGGAAGTACGCGTCACTGATATCAATGCCCTCTGCCAGCGGTCCGCTCCTCCCGGACCGATCGGCGACGTTGTATCATTTGTTTTTTTTCCGAATGTCGCAACCGTCTCGGCTGCCGAATGGCAAAAAAATCCAGGGCCGTCTGTAACAGCGGCGACAGCGCCTTCATCTTCTGTTCAGGAAAGAGCGCATTATCTTGCGGCGGGAATGATTTGCCCCCCCCGTGGACTTTACACGGCGGCGGGGTATCTTCCGGATTGCAAGTTCAAGTGGAGAGCGACGGTCGCGTCGCCCTTCCATTCACCCTAAAGACGGACGAGGCGACAAGCTGAATCCGTTGAAATCGGAGAGGACAATATGAAGAAAGCCATCGCACTTGTGCTGGTCGCCTTGTCGGTCGCAAGCTGCACGCAGACGGAAAAGGGTGCCGGCATCGGCGCTGCATCGGGCGCGGTCATCGGCGGCGCCATCACGAACGACGTGCGCGGCGCGGCCATCGGCGGGGCCATCGGTGGTGTTTCCGGCGCGCTGATCGGCCGTGCCACCGAGCAGCCGGGCCAGTGCTACTACCGCGATCGCTACGGCCGTCGCTACATCGACGCCTGCTGATTGCTGCGGCAGTTCGCGAACATCGGCCCCGGAGCTATCCGGGGCTTTTTTATGGTATTCGGCGGCTGCCGCCGCGCTTTCTACAGCGCCGTGCGTCTTTTCAGACGCACAAAGGACGCTGTAGCACTTTGAATGCTGCATGTTTTTGTCCTTAAATCGGCTACCATTTAAGGAAACATGCAGTAGGCTGCGTGTCACTCGGGAAGCTCGGCGATCCTCTTGCGGATAAATGCCTTTTCCGGTTCCTGGCGGCAAAGTCCGAGGGCGTTTTCATAGGCGAGGCGAGCATCGGGGAAACGCTTGAGCTGGCGCAGGAAATCGGCGCGGGCCGCGTGCGCCAGATGATAATCCCGCAGCTCTCCCCTGGAGAGGATCGCGTCTACGATCGCAAGCCCGGCCGCAGGTCCCTCGCACATGGCAACGGCCACCGCCCTGTTCAGTTCGATAATGGGCGAGGGGCGGGCGCCAAGAAGCAGGTCGTAAAGCCGGACGATGCGGTGCCAATCGGTTTCATCCGCCTTGCGCTTCCGCGCATGTTCGGCGGCGATTGCCGCCTGCAGGCCATAGTAGCCGACCGCCCCACCCTCGGTCGCCGCATCGATCAGAGCCAGCCCCTCCCTTATCATCTCACGGTCCCACAGCGCGCGGTCCTGATCGGCAAGCAAGATGATCTCGCCCGTAGCGCTCCGCCTCGCCGCGCGCCGCGAGTCCTGCAGCAGCATCAACGCAAGCAGCCCTGAAGCCCCGGGGTCCGGCAGAAGGGCAAGCAGTGTGCGGCAGAGCCGAATGGCCTCCGCCGTCAAATCCGCCCTGACGATATCCGTTCCCGAGGAAGCCGAGTACCCCTCGTTGAAGACCAGATAGATCACGTGTAGTACCCGCTGCAGGCGATCCGGCAACTGGTCCTTGTCCGGCACCTCGTAGGGAATTCCGGCAGAGCGGATGCGGTTCTTGGCGCGCACGATCCGCTGCGCGACTGTCGGCGGAGGAATAAGGAAAGCGTGCGCGATCTCCTCTGTCGTCAGCCCGCATATTTCCCTGAGTGACATGGCGATCTGCGCATCCGCCGGAATGAGGGGATGGCAGCAGGTAAAGATCAGGCGGAGCACATCGTCTTCTATGAGATCCATATCGCCGATCTCCGCTTCTTTGGCCGGGTAGAGGCTGTCTTCGATATCCTTCAGCGACGCGTCGAAGCGCGACCGCCTTCTCAGCTGGTCGATGGTACGGAAGCGTCCCGTCGACACCAGCCAGGCCATTGGGTTCTCCGGAACCCCGTTCTTTGGCCACTTCCGCGCCGCTTCGGCGAAGGCCTCGTGCAGCGCCTCCTCCGCCCGGTCGAAATCGCCGAGCAGGCGGATGAGCGTTGCAAGAACCCTGCGCGAATGAGAGCGGTAGATGTCGTCGATCAGCTTCTGCAAGACGTCACCTCAGCCGTGTCGGCATGCCTTCCACCTCCGATAACACGCGATATCACGCCTCGTTGATCGAATAGGCCGGGCGCACTTCTATGGCGGCGATCCTGGCTAGCGGCGAACGACTTGCGATGCGAAGCGCCTCGTCCATGTTCTCGGCTTCGATGAGGATGATACCGCCGAGGTGTTCCTTGATCTCGGCGAAGGGCCCGTCGGTGACCGAAATTTTTCCGTCGCTCATGCGGACTGTCTTTGCAGTTGCCGGAGGCCGAAGGGCCTGAGCGAGCAGCAGATGGCCGCTTTTGGTGAGGCCTTCGTCATAGCTGCGGCACTCTTCCGTGAGCTTTTCCCCTTCTTCCTTCGATAGTTCCTTTCCGCCCGTTTCAAACCAGAATTGGCAGAGATAATGCATAGGTTCCTCCTTGAGCCTCAACCGAAATTGTGAACCGGCCGCACCTCTATGCTGCCGAGCTTTGCGAGCGGAATCCCAGCCGCAACGCGGATCGCCTCGTTCAAATCCCTCGCTTCGATCAGGATGAAGCCGGCGAGCTGTTCCTTGGCTTCGGCGAAGGGGCCGTCCGTCACGGAAATCTCCGAGTGGCGCACGCGTACGACAACGGAGTTCGCGGGCGACTGCAGCGCTTCCGTAGCAATCATATGTCCGCTTCTGGCCAGTTCCTGGTCATAACCCATGGAGTCGCGATCGAGTTGTTCCCTCTCCTCATTGGACAATGCCTCGAACTTCCCTTCCTCGCACCAGACCAGACAGAGATACTTCATGATGAGTGCTCCCGTGTTTCGATGCCCGGTTGACGAACAGAAGAAGCACATTTCGACAGGCGGTGAGAATTTTTTTGGAGTTTTCGTGCCGCCTGTCGAACTTGGTCAGCCGTGTTCGACCAAAGACCGTCGTTACAGATACGGAGTGACGGTCATGAATATTGTTGATGTCGCACTGGCAAAGCAGGCTTTTGCCCGCGGCCATGAAAAATGGCAAAACTTCGATCCCTTGGAAATGCGCCGGCTGCTGCTGCGGCTTTGCATTTTCGTGCCGGTCCTGGCGGCGATCATCGGTTCCCTCGAAATCGCCGGTGCCAGCAATCCGAAAGTCGCTCGATCCGACGCCACTCAAGAGCTGGCTCTTCCCTGACCTTTTGCCTCATTCAAAGGCCTCTTGATAGGTTCGCTGCGGTCTCGCAAGCCGCCGAACGGCATCGGCTCTTGTGCCTGTCACACAACATAACGAGTCCTTTTTGCCGAAAAACGTCGCCGAATCTCGCTTTCCAGGGTGGAACAGATGGGCCTTCACCGTTAACACATGGAAAACCATGCCCTGCTATGGTGGCCGATGCCGCATATGCAGGCAGTAAGTAAAGAGTCGCCTGGAACGGGATGCGGGGAGGAATGTCTCCACCACGATGGAGTATCGCGCATTGGAAGGCTGCGACGGTATTTGCCCTTGCGGCCTCGACGGCGCTCGGTCCGATTGCTGCGGGTAATGCGCATGCGATCAGGATCTTCGGCATGCGCTTCTTCGAAGGTCCCGAGGAGGAAGTGCAGGTCATTGATCCGGTCCGCTATGCGCTCACCTTCGACGCGGGCACCGACGACGAGGAGCTTCGCGAGGCGCTCGAAAACGGGTCGCAGCTCTTTCAGGATCAGGAGGAGCCTGTTTCCGGCGATCTCGGGCTGGCCATCAAGGCGCGCGACGACCGCGACCGCCTTCTCGCGGTCCTCTATGAAAGAGCGCGCTACGGCGGCTCGATCAGCATCCTCATCAACGGGCAGGATATCGATAGCCTGCCGCCCGATCCATCCTTCCCGGACGGCCAGGCCGTTCCTGTCACTGTCCGCGTCACGCCGGGGCCGGTATTCACGCTCGATTCGGTGAGGTTCGAAGGCGACGCCGCCGGCCTCGACCCGGCGACTTACGAACTCAGGCGCGGCGCCCGTGCCGATTCGACGCTGATCATCAGGGCGGGCGAGCGGATCGTGAACGACCTGAAAGAGCAAAGCCGGCCGCTGGCGAAACTCACGGAGCGCAGCGTCGTCGCCGACCACGCCACCTCCACTGTCGACGTCACGATCAGCGCCGACGCGGGGCCGGTCGCACCCGTCGGCGACCTTACCGTCACGGGCACCAGGACTGTGGATCCCGATTTCGTCCGGGACTATTCCCGTCTCAACCACGGCCGCCGCTATTCGCCGGAAAACATCCGCAAGGCTGCCGAGCGCCTGCGTCAGTTGAACGTCTTTTCGAGCGTCACCATCAACGAAGCCGACACGCTCGCCCCCGACGGCACCCTCCCGATGAATATCCACGTGTCCGAAGGCAAGCACCGCTATTTCGGCTTCGGCGGCCAGGTCTCGACGACCGAAGGTCTCGGCGTGCAGGGCTATTGGGGCCACCGCAATCTCTTCGGCCGCGCCGAGTCGCTCCGGATCGAAGGTTCGGTCGACCGCATCGGCGAGACCACGGACGTCGGCAGCCTCGACTATTCGGCCGGCATCCTGTTCGCGAAACCCGGGGCCTTCGGACCGGCGTCGACCTTCACCGCCAGCGTCAAGGCAAGCCTCCTCGATCCGGACGCTTATAGTGCCAAGACCATTACCGCGGCGGCGGGCGCGAGCTTCGAGCTTTCGCCGACGGACACGATTTCGGCCGGCGTGGAACTCGGCTGGGCGGATATCGATGATGCCTTCGGCTCGAACTCCTATGTCACCGCCGCCCTCCCGTTCGAATATGTCCGCGACACACGCGACGACAAGCTGAATGCGACGGAGGGCTACCGGGCGCTGATCAACGCCAAGCCGAGCTACGAAATCGAGGGGCAGACCTTCTTCAGTTCGTTCGAGGCCTCCGCATCGGCCTACTACTCGCCGGGAGAAGAGAACCGTTTCGTACTGGCCGGGAAGCTCGGCGCCGGTGTTCTCGTCGGCGGCGACGAGCTTTCCGACATACCGGCGACGAGGCGCTTCTTTCTCGGCGGCGGCGGAACGGTTCGCGGTTATTCCTTCCAGGAAATAAGCCCACGCAACGCCGACAACGAGCTGACGGGCGGCCGTTCCTATGTGAACGGCACGCTCGAGGCCCGCATCGCGGTTACCGACACGATCGGCATCGTGCCCTTCATCGACGCCGGCAGCGTTTCGGAGAGCACGACACCCGATTTCTCGGATATCCGCGCCGGTGCCGGCATCGGCCTGCGCTATGCAACGCCCTTTGGACCGATTCGGCTCGACTTCGCCGTGCCGCTCAACAAATACCCGGGAGGCACCGACTACGGCATCTATGCCGGCATCGGGCAGTCCTTCTGATCAAGGTCGCGACGCCGTGGTAGAATAGATGAAGCCGGCCCCACGGGGTGATGCGTTTCCGTCCTGACGATTCCAGAGCGGCGCAACATGGTCTATGGATAGGACATGAATCAGGTCATCGGCACTCTTCGATCCGCGCTGCGCTATTTCTTCGCCGTTCTCGGCACCGTGCTGGTCGCGCTGCTCTTGCTTGTCGCGTTCCTCGGCTTCACCGTGCCCGGAGCGCGTGTCGTCGCCTGGGCTATCGAGAAATATGCCGGGACTCCCGATCAGATCGTCCGCATCCAGGATCCGGGGCCCCTGCTGACCGGCGACTTCACCGCCGGAACCGTCACTCTCTTCGACGGCGAAGGAATTTATGCGGAGGTCCGCGACCTTTCGGTGGATTGGTCGCCGGCGGAGCTCCTTTCGCTGCGCTTCGACGCCAGCAAGGTTTCGGCAGGTTCGGTCCGTCTGGAGCGGCTGCCAATTCCCTCGACAGAGACTAAGGAAGTGCGCTCGACCTTAGCGCTCCCGGTCGACCTCAAGATCGATGCCTTCGATGTCAGTGAGATCATGATCGGCAAACAGATCGCCGGGCAGGATCACTTTCTGACAGCGAAGGGTAAAGTCAACGCCACGAATTCCAGCATTGCGCTCGCGGTTGACGCCGCCGAACGCGATCGGCCGGACGCGCGGGCCGTCGCCGACCTCGTCTTCAATCCGGCCGGCAACCAGTTGAAACTCGACGCGCAAGTCTCTGAACCGACGGGCGGACTTCTGGCGAAGCTCATGCGCCTGCCCGGCGAGCCCGCAGTGAACATAACGCTATCGGGTGATGGCCCGCTTTCCGACTGGACGGGGTCGGGCACGGCCTCGCTCGACGGCGGCGAGATCCTGAGGCTCGATGGACGGCATGTATTGGCGCAGGACGGCATGCACAATCTCGCCGTTTCTGGCGGCGGCGCCCTTGCAGCCCTGATGCCGGCCGCTTTCAAGCCGCTTTTCGAGGGAACGACCAGCATCGATCTCACCGCCGCCTTCGACGGCAAGAGCAGGATCCGGATCGACGCCGGCAAGCTTTCGACCGGTGCCCTGACCCTGAACGCCTCGGGAACCGTCGACAGTCGTGGCGAAAACAACCTTCAGGCAAGCGTCACCGGCACGAGCGGGCCCTTCGATTTCCGCTGGCCGCTGAAGAACGGCGAACTACAGGCACGCATCAACGCAGCGAACCTGTCGCTCATCGGCGACGGGCAGTCGGCGATTGTCGACATAGCCGCCGACGTACCCTCGGTTTCACTGCCGCAGGGGAACCTCACCGCCATTCGGCTCTCGGCGCAAAGCGACGCCTTCAATCTGGAAACGCGGTCCGGACCACTGAAGACCACCGTGGACATAGGAGATACCCGGTTTGCGAGCGCCGACCTTCAGCGGGCAATACGAGCTCCGATGAAGCTCGACGGCACGATGACCGTCGCGCCGGACGACATTCGTTTCGATCCGCTGACCATCGAGAGCGCCAGCATTGGCGGCTCGATCACCGGCAATCTTGATCGCACCGACGCATCGCTCGAGGCGGCATTCAAGCTCTTCGCCGTTCCGGACGTGTTGCCGCCCCCGCTTGCGGATAAATTCGACAAGACAATCGAGCTCTCCGGCAATGTCGCGACGGAAGAGGACGGCACCGTTCGGCTCAGCGGTCTCGACATCAAGTCGGAGACCGTCCAAGCCTCCGGCTCGCTTGCCCTTTCAGGCGAGACGCTCACCGCCGACATCCAAGGCACAATCCCGGAAATTGGAAGGTTGGTGGACGAAGCCAGGGGCGCCGTGGCTTTCCATACGACCGCGTCCGGTCCTGTCAACAAGCTTGGCGTCAAGGCGGATATCAGCTCGAGCAGCGTGACGCTGGCAGGACGAACATTGAGCGATCTCAAGATCGGTGCCTACGCGACCGCGACACCCGACAGCCCCGAAGCGAAGCTCACCGCCACCGGCGCGCTCAACGGCCAGGCGATCGACATGCGCGCCGACGTCGTCTCGAAGGATGGCCGCACCTCCGTTCCCGCACTCGAAGCAAAAATCGGCGGCAATACCCTTACCGGCGCGATCGAGCTGACGGCCGACTTCAGGCCGAACGGCCGAATCAATTTCAGGCTGCCCGAGCTCGGGCTTCTCACCGCCATGGCTGGTGAGCAGGCATCGGGTGATCTTGCCGGGACTGCGACGGTGCAGACTGCTGACGGGATCACGTCGGTTGCGATCAAGGCCAATGGCGGCGGCATTCAGCGCGGGGCACTGGCGGCTGCCAGACCGGAGATCGACGTCGACATAGCCGATGTCGCCAACCCGGCGGTTCGGGGGGCAATCCGGGCCGAGAGCCTTTCGCAGGGGGCTAACCGCATATCGGATGTCAAACTCGCTTTCGACCAGCAGGCGGGAAGGACGAACTTTTCTGCCGATGGCCTCTATGATGGCGCGCCGCTCACGGCAACAGGCGAGCTGACGAGCAACGCCGGGCGCACCGAACTCCGCCTTGTCTCCGCCTCCGCGGCGCCCAGACGCCTGCCGCTCGAGCTGGCCGAGCCTGCGGTTATCGCAATCGAAAACGGTGTCGCTCGTCTCGAAGGCCTGGCCATACGAGCTTCGACGGGCACCGTTGCCGTCTCCGGTACGGCCGGCGATACGCTTGACCTCGCGGCGAGCCTGAACGACCTCCCGGCCGTGCTGCTCAACAATTTCGCGCCGGCCCTCGGCGCCGAAGGCATCGTCGACGGTACGATCGACGTCGACGGAGAAGCCGCGGCGCCGCTGATCGAATACGGTCTCGCTTGGCGCGGCGCATCCGTGTCGTCGCTGCGATCTGCCGGCATTGCCGCGCAGGATCTGACGGCGCGGGGCACGGTCGCCGTCACGGAGACTGAGATCCGCTTCGATCCGATGGCGATCTCGAGCGCCGGCTTCCGCGGCAGCGTCTCCGGCAGCCTCTCCCGTGCTGAGGGGACGGCCGCCGCGAATTTCAGATTTGAGGCCGAGCCCGGCCTCTTGCCAAGAGGGCTTGCAACAAGAATCGACACGCCCGTCGCGGTCTCGGGCAAGCTCGAGACCGGCGGCAATGGCAGCGTGAAGTTGAGCGCTCTCGAGGTCAAATCTGGCACCCTCGACGCCACGGGCTCGGCTACACTTGCCGAGGGGCAACTGACGGCCGACGTCAATGGCACGATGCCGGATCTTGGCAAGCTGCTTGCCGAAGCGGAAGGCCAGGTTGATTTCCAAGCCGGCATCTCCGGACCGCTGGACGCGCTCGTCGTCAACGGGGAATTGACCTCCGGCGGCGCCGTCCTTGCCGGCCGTTCACTGACGGACCTGACGGTCACCGCCGATGCGACGGTCAGACCAGGCAACCCGCAGGCAAGGCTCACCGCCACGGGCACCCTCGACGGGCAGGCGATCGACGTTCGCGCCGACGTGGTCTCGGAAGATGGGCGCACGTCCATTCCGGCGCTCGAAGCGAAAATCGGCAACAATCGCCTGACGGGCACGCTCGATCTGACGACTGACTTCAAGCCTAACGGACAGATCGATTTCACCCTGCCCGACCTCGGCCTCATCGCTGCCATGGCCGGTCAGCAGGCCTCTGGCGATCTTGCCGGTTCGGCGACGCTGCAGACGGTGAGCGGCGTTACGTCGGCTGTGATCAAAGCCAATGGCAGCAGTATTCACCGTGGCGAGCTGGCAATCGCGAAGCCCGAGGTCGACCTCGCGATCGCGGACATCGCGAAACTCGCAATCAACGGGGCGATCAGGGCGGAGAGCGTCGCACAAGGGGAAAACCGCGTATCGGATGTCAACGTCGCTTTCGACCAGCAGGCGGGAGAGACCCACTTTTCCGCGAAAAGCCTCTATGACGGCGCGCCACTGACTGCGACTGGCGAACTGACGAGCAATGCCGGCCGCACCGAGGTTCGCCTCGCCTCCTTCTCGGCCGCGCCCAGGCGCGTGCCGCTCGAGCTCGCCGGGCCGACGGTGGTCGCGGTCGAAAACGGTATCGCTCGCCTCGACGATCTGACCATCCGGGTCTCGACGGGCACAGTAGCCGTTTCTGGAACCGCCGGCGACCGGCTTGACCTGTCGGCGAGCATAAACGGCCTGCCGGCCGTGCTGCTCAATACGCTGGCACCGACCCTCGGCGCGGAAGGCGCCGTTGCCGGCACTGTCGATATCGACGGAGAAACGCAGGCGCCGGTGGTCGCATACGATCTTGCCTGGAGCGGCGCATCCGTGTCCTCGCTGCGATCCGCCGGCATTGCCACGCAGGACCTGACCGCGAAGGGCACGGTCACTGTCACGGAAGCGGCGATCCGTTTCGATCCGACGGCGATCGAGAGCCCAGGCTTCCGCGGCAATCTCACCGGCAGCCTCGCCCGCGCCGAGCAGACCGCGACGGCAAGCTTCGAGCTGCAGGCCGAACCGCGCGTGCTGCCGGCTGGCTTAGCAACAAGGTTCGACACGCCGGTTACCGTCTCGGGCGACATCAAGACCGGCGGCGACGGCAGCGTCAGACTGAGCACTCTCGAGGTCCGGTCCGGGACCGTCAATGCCAGCGGTTCGGCGGGCATCGCCGAAGGCCGGGTGACGGCCAATGTCGAGGGCACGCTGCCCGCGCTCGGCAAGCTGCTTGCCGACGCGGAAGGAAAGGCTGCCTTCAACGCCGACATCTCCGGTCCGCCGGACGCTCTCGCCGTCAAGGGAGAGCTGACCTCCAGCGGCGCAATGCTTGCCGGCCGCTCGCTGACGGACCTCACGATCACGGCCGATGCAACGGTCACCCCGGGCAGCCCGCAGGCGAAGCTCACCGCGAGCGGCGGCCTCGACGGTCAGCCGATCGACGTCAGGGCGGAGGTGGTTTCCAAGGACGGCCGCACGTCGATTCCCACCCTCGAAGCGAAGGTCGGCGACAACCGGCTGACGGGCGTGCTCGATCTGACGGCGGACCTCAAGCCGAACGGCACCATCGATTTCAACCTGCCCGATCTCGGACTGGTCGCCGCGCTGGCCGGGCAGAGGGCCTCTGGCGACCTTTCCGGCTCGGCGACGGTCCGCACTGCAAACGGGATCACGTCCGTTACGCTGAAGGCGAGCGGCAGCGGCATCAAACGCGACGCGCTGACGATCGCCAGGCCGGTCGCGGACATTAGCATCGCCGACATCGCCTCTCTGGCAATCCGAGGCAGCGTCAGGGCGGAGAGCGTCGCCCAGGGGCAAAATCGCGTCTCCAACGTCAATCTCACCTTCGAGCAGCAAGGCGGCCGGACCGGCTTCGCGGTCGATGGCCGCTTTGACGGCGCCCCGTTGGCGGCGAAGGGCGACATGGTGAGCCAAGGCGGCCGCACGGAAATCCGCCTCGCCTCCTTCACGGCGGCGCCGAGGAAGCTCCCGCTGAAGCTCGCCAAGCCGACGGTCGTCGCCATCGAAAACGGCGCCGTGCGTCTCGGCGACCTGACCATTCAAGCGTCGAAAGGCGCAATCGCGGTCACCGGAACCGCAGGCCCCTCGCTCGATATTTCGGCCAAGCTCAACGCGCTGCCCGCCGCGTTGATCAACACCTTCGCGCCGGCGCTCGGCGCTGAAGGCGCGATCAACGGTACCGTCGAAGTGAGTGGAACCGCGGCTGCCCCGGTCGTCGACTACGATCTTAGATGGAACGCCGCGTCGGTGGCGGCGGCGCGCGGTGCCGGCGTGTCGGCGCTTGAGGTCTCGGCGAAGGGCCGATACGCCAACAACCGGGTTACCGTCGACGTCACGGTATCGGGTCCGGGCGATCTCTCCTTCCGGGGAGGCGGCCATGTCGATATCGGCGGCAATATGCCGATGTCGATGAAATTCGCCGGCGACGTGCCCTTCGGCCTCCTCGCCAATACTTTGGCGGAACAGGGCTTCACACTCACCGGATCGGCCAGGGTCGATCTCTCGCTCACCGGGTCGGCCCGGGCGCCGCAGATTACCGGTACCGTATCGACCAGCGGCGGCCGGCTCGTCGATGTACGGCGCAATCTCGCCCTGAACAATCTTGCAGCCAATATCGCGCTCGACGGACGTCAGGCGAGGATTTCGAGGCTCTCGGCCAATCTCGCGACCGGCGGATCGATCGAGGCGAGCGGGACGATCGGCATCGCCGCCGGGTCCGGCTTCCCGGCGGATCTCAGGATTCGCCTCAACAATGCCACCTATGTCGACGGCACATTGTTTACGGCAAATCTGGCCGGCGACCTGACGCTCAAAGGTCAGCTCGTCGCCACGCCCGTGCTGGGCGGTCGGGTGACGATCCGCCGGGCGGCGATCACCATTCCGGAAAGATTGCCGGCCTCGCTCTCGGCCATCGACATCGAGCATAGGAACGCCCCGCCCCAGGTACGGCGGATGGCAAGAGACCTCCGCAGGGACACCTCGGCCGGTGCAGGGGTCGAGGCCCGCGGCGTCATCGCCTTCGATCTCGCGGTCCGTTCGCCGGGACAGTTTTTCGTGCGCGGCCGCGGCATCGACGCCGAGCTTGGCGGCGACCTGACGATTCGCGGCACGGCCGCTCAACCGGTCGTTTCCGGCGACTTCGACATGCGGCGCGGGCGCCTCGAAATCCTCGGCAAGCGGCTGACCTTCACCGAAGGCCATATCGGCTTCGGCGGCGATCTCATCCCGACGCTCGACCTAGACGCGACCTCGAGCGCCGGTTCGACGACGATCACCGTCAACATCGCCGGTCCTGCCAACAATCCGACGGTAACCTTCTCCTCCTCTCCGGCGTTACCGCAGGACGAGATCCTGGCGCAGTTGATCTTCAACCGGTCTCTCAACAACCTGTCGGCCTTCCAGATCGCCCAGCTCGCCTCCGCGGTCGGCCAGCTCGCCGGCGGCGGCTCCACCTCGCTGCTCGACGGCCTGCGCAACAAGCTCGGCGTCGACGATCTGGACATCACGACCGACGAAAGCGGCGGCGCGCAACTGCGCGCCGGCAAATACCTCAACGACCGGACCTATCTCGAATTGCAGCAAGGCTCCGATTCGGCCTCCAGCAAGGCAATCATCAATCTCGATGTCGGCCGGGGCGTGAAGCTGAAGGGCGAAGCGGCCGGCGACGGCTCGGCCGCCGGCGGCATTTTCTTCGAGAGGGAATACTAGGTTTCTCGCCACTGAAGAAGGTCAAGGCGCTAAGCCAAGCGATGCAAGTGCAAGACACCGATCTGCCACCCGGTTTCCGTCTGCAGTTGTCAGGCTACAGCTTCGAACGGGATACGCTTGGCCGCTCGGCCTCGACCGTGGTGCTGCTCGAGTCCGACAATCGCCCTCGCCTGATCCTGAAACATGAAAAGGCGGGACGGTTTTCGGAACTGAACGACGAGGCGGCGCGCCTGCGATGGCTTGCCCGACAGGGCATCCCTTGTCCGACGGTTCTCGGCAGCGCGGATCACGAAGGGCAGAGCTGGCTCTTGCTGCAAGCAGTCGAGGGTATCGACCTTGCCTCTTCCCCGCTGCCGCCTGCCGAGCGCATAGCAATCCTCGCCGATGGCCTCCGCCGGCTGCATCAGCTCGACCCGGCGGCCTGCCCTTTCGACCGTCGACTGAAGACGAGCATCGCTGCCGCAAGGGCGCGGATGGAGGCGGGCCTCGTCGACGAGAGCGATTTCGACGACGAGCGGGAAGGCAGGGCAGCGAGTGAACTCTTCGGCGAGGTCCTATCGCTCAAGCCGAAAGACGAGCGATTGGTCGTTGCTCACGGCGACGCCTGTCTACCCAACATCATCGCGGCGGGCGGCCGATTCGCCGGCTTTATCGATTGCGGCCGACTGGGCGTCGCCGATCTCCACCAGGACATTGCCTTAGCCTGCCGCAGCATCGCCTACAATGTGGGAGAGGAATGGGTGTCGCCCTTCCTCGCCCAATATGGTCTTCAGAGCGCCGATCAGGAGAAACTCTCCTTCTATTGCCTGCTGGATGAGTTTTTCTGAAGGGGGCGAAAAAGCGCGAGCAATTCGGGAGGAAGACCCCTCCCCGCGAGGGGCCACGAGAGCCGACAGGGAGAGGGAGCTTGATTCAGCACGAAGCTCGCCGGTCACGCGGCATTCCGGTCGACGCCGAACGCATCCAAGGTCTCGCTCTCGTCAAGCGCCGTGAACAGCGCCCAGATGTGGCCGAAAGGATCGATGAGCGCACCGACGCGATCTCCGGTCGGCAGCGTTTCGGCGGCATTGCGCAGGCTTGCGCCGGCGCCCATCGCCCGTTCGATGACGCGATCCACGTCATTGACGTGAAGCTCGAGGATCGCCGCAGTCGTGCCGAGCGCGTGCGGCGACCGCGGGCCGCCGAGCCTCGGTTCGGCATCCCGGCGGGGGTTGGCTCCGGCCACGCGGAAGACGGAGTCGCCGATGGAGAGATCGGCGCTCGTCAGGATACCGCGCCACTCATGGCGCTGGAGAAGCTCGGCGCCGAAAACGTCGCGATAAAAGGCGATTGCCCGCTCCTCGTCCCCATGCCTGACGAACAGCTTTATGCAGATCTGCCGCACTGTCGGACCGCCGGAATAAATGGCCATGGCAACCTCCCTGGATCGCGATGATTTCGGGTCAGTGGAACCCTGGATCAAGACCGTGATCGTTCAAACAAATGAGAACGGGTGCGAGCGGACCGCGCCCTTCCTCACGCCTGTGTTTTTTCGCTGAGGTGGAGCATCTTACAGGATGCCCGGAACAAATCAAGAACAAACCGATCGCGAACCCGGAAAAGTTGTTACGGCGCGCCGGCCATCTTGCTGGTCTTCAGCAGGATGTTCGTCTCGGTAACGGTGATGCCGTCGATCAGGCGGATCCGTCGCAAGGTCTCGTCGAAGCTCGCGAGATCGCGGTCCTCGAGCTCGGCGATGAAGTCCCATCGGCCATTGGTGCTGTGCAGCGCCCGCACCTGCGGCAAGCCGCGCAATTGCTCGGCGACGCGATCGGCCATCTTGCCGTGCACCTCGATCATGACGACGGCGCGGACGCCGGAGGCGGGGATTTCCGCCCCGGTTCGGATCGTGAAAGCCGCGATCGTGCCGTTCGCCACCAGCCGGTCGATACGCGCGGCAACCGTCGCGCGCGAAACGCCGGTCATCGCCGAGAGCGTCGACACGGGCATGCGGGAATTTTGCCGGAGTGCGCTGATGAGCGCCTGATCGAGGTCGTCCATGCTGATCACTTTGTCAAAGGCAAATTGCCAATGTGCAAATCATAGCCTTCCAATCGACAGTTTTCCATCTTTTTGCTGTCACGCTTTTTGCCGATAATTCGCTCGACTTCACGCAATCGAATAGAGGAAGAGGCGGACATGAAGAGCATCACGTTGATCGGTGCACCCATAGAGGAGGGTTCCGGCCGCCGCGGCGCCGCGATGGGGCCGGCGGCGCTCAGGATCGCTGGCATCGACACCGTGCTCGCCGAGCTCGGCCACACGATTCACGACGATGGTGACATTCGCCCGCTGCCGGCCCGCGACCTCGCCAATCACCCGGGCGCCAACAATCTGCAGACCGTCGCCGCCTTTGCCCGTGCGCTCAACGACGCCGTGCACGACACAGCACGCAGGGGGCATTTCCCCCTGATCCTTGGCGGCGACCACGCCCTTTCGATGGGCAGCGTCTCCGGCATGGCGCGCTATGCTCAGGAGGTTGGCCGGCCGCTTTTCGTCCTCTGGCTCGATGCGCATGCGGACTTCAATTCCCCGGTGACCTCGCCCTCCGGCAACATGCACGGCATGCCGGTCGCCTTCTTCTGTGGTGAAGCGGAATTCGCGCCCGTCCTCCCGAAGGATCGCCCGCTGGTCGACCCGAAGAGGGTCTATCAGGTCGGCATTCGTTCGGTCGACGAGCGCGAACGCGAGGAAATCGCCGAGCATGGCGTCAACGTCTATGACATGCGGGCGATCGATGAGATGGGCATGGCCCAGATCATGCGGAAGATCCTGGACGAGGTCCGCGTCTCCAACGGCCTTTTGCATGTCAGCCTCGACGTGGATTTCATCGATCCGGAGATCGCTCCGGGCGTCGGCACTACCGTGCCGGGCGGCGCGACCTTCCGTGAAGCGCACCTCATCATGGAGATGCTCTGCGACAGCGGCCTCGTCTCCTCGCTCGATGTCGTCGAGCTTAATCCGTTCCTCGATGATCGCGGCAAGAGCGCACGCATCCTGGTGGAATTGACGGCGAGCCTCTTCGGCCGCCGCATCCTTGACCGCCCGACCCGCAGCGCCTGAGAATGGGCGACGGCCGCGGTGGACGCGGTTGAAGAGACGCCAAGCGGAGGCAGTGGATGACCACGGTGCTCGCTTCCGCTTGGCCGCTTTCCCGCGCCCCTTTTCGTCCCCAGCAGCGGACGAAACGCCGCAAAAGCAAGTCTTAACGAATCCGGACTAGACTGGCCGTCCAAAGCGCAAAGCGGGATTTCCGCGCATGATGCGGCTTGCGCTTCGCCGGATGTCGTCGGCGGATCACCACTCCCGACCGGAAAGCTGGAAGGACCTTCGATGACAGGCACGCTGAGGACGGCCGCATTTGACGGCGAGACGCTCGAGATCATAGCGTTCCGCCTCCACGACCAGGAATTTTGCGTCAAGACGACGACGATCCGCGAGATCCGCGGCTGGGCTCCGTCAACGCCGATCCCGCACGCGCCGCCGGAGGTCATCGGCGTCATGAACCTGCGCGGCACGGTGATCCCGATCATCGACCTTGCCCACAAGCTCGGCATGAAATCGACCGTCGCCAACGAGCGCAGCGCAATCGTCGTCGCCGAGGTCCACAACATGGTCATCGGCCTCGTCGTCGACCGCGTCTCCGACATATTGACGGTGCAAGGCAGCCAGGTGCAGCCGGTGCCGGAAGTGACCGCCTCCTTCGACAAGAGCTTCGCGGAAGGCATCATCGCCAACGAGTCGGGCATGATCTGCTTCCTCAATCTCGCTCGCATGTTCAAGGAACGCGAGACGGAAGAGCTTGCCGCTTAGCTGCCGATTCCACACGCCAGGATAGTCAAAGAGGCCCCTCCCCAACCCCTTTTATCTGCCGCTTAGCGGCAGATACAAGGGGTTCCTTTCACGCAGCAAATCGATCGCTGGACTAAGCCGCCTCCGGCTTCCGAATCTTCGCGGCCGCCTCGATCACCAGCGGGTTCAGCCCCTCCCCGCCGGCCTCGATATGCTCGAACAGCTTACGGCGCATGCGCCGCTCCCAATATTTGTTGATGTGCGTCGCGACCCCCTGCGCCGCCTCCTGCGCGGGCTGGCTCTGGAAGAAGGTGGCAATCTGGTTCGCCATATAGATAAGCTTGGCGTTGGTGTTTTCAGACATTCGGCAACTGCTCCGCTTCTCTTAAAATCGATCAGAGCGGGACTCGGGCGGAAAACGGCGTCCGTTCTTCCTCGTCCCGACCTATACGCTCCGCATGGGTGAAGATTTCGAACTCGTCTCCGCGCACCAGCGCGATGAGCGTCATACCCGCCTCTTCCGCCGTACGGATGGCGAGCGCCGTCGGCGCGGAAATCGCAATGATCACCGGGCTCCCGGCGATCGCGGTTTTCTGCACCATCTCGACGGACACCCGCGACGTGACGACGACCGCGCCTTGCGTGCCCTTGAAACCGGCGCGCGCGGCGGCACCCGTCAGCTTGTCGAGTGCATTGTGGCGGCCGACATCCTCGCGAACCGCGGTCAACCCGCGACCCGGCACATAGAAAGCCGCGCCATGCACCGCGCGCGTCTCGATGTGCAGCGGCTGCCGACCGTCGAGAAGCCCCACGGCGTCCACCACATCCTGCTCGGAAAGCCGGAGCGGTGAGCCGGAGACATCCGGCGTCTGGCGAACCGCCTGCTCGATCGATTCGATGCCGCAAAGCCCGCAGCCGACGGGTCCCGCCATATGGCGCCTACGCAGCCGCAACGCCTCGTTCTGCTCGTCGACGAGCGTGATCTGCAGGTCGATACCCTTCTCTTCGGCGACGATCTCGACCGCCTCGATCTGCTCGGGACCGGTGATGATGCCCTCGGTCAGGCTGAAGCCGACTGCAAAGTCCTCGAGATCGGCGGGGGTCGCCATCATCACCGCATGGGTGGAGCCGCCGTAGGTCAGCGCGATCGGCATTTCCTCCGGCACGAGGCGCGATTGCGTGACCATCGCGCCCGCCCGGCGCGCCGCTTCGGGAACTTTCATCGTCGTCCGGAAACGGCTCATGTCCGCCGCCCGGACCGTGACGACGGCCGGAGAGGCGGAAACTCGCTTGTCCGCCATCCCGCCTCCTATTCCGCCGCCTCCAACTTGCCGGCGATGCGCCGCGACTGCCGCGCCTGCTCGTCATAATCACGCTGCCAGTCGGATGGACCGTTCGAAGGCGTCACCTGCACCGCCGTCACCTTGTATTCCGGGCAGTTCGTCGCCCAGTCGGAGAAGTCGGTCGTGATGACGTTCGCCTGCGTCGAGGGGTGATGGAAGGTGGTGTAGACGACGCCCGGCGCGACGCGGTCGGTGATCAGCGCCCTGAGCGTCGTTTCGCCCGAGCGGCTGGCGAGCCTGACCCAATCGCCGTCGCGGATGCCGCGCTGCTCGGCGTCGTGCGGATGGATTTCCAGCCGGTCTTCCGGGTGCCAGACGACATTCTCCGTGCGCCGCGTCTGCGCGCCGACATTGTAGTGGCTAAGAATGCGGCCCGTCGTCAGAAGCAGCGGGAAGCGCGGCCCCGACTTCTCGTCCGTCGCCACATATTCAGTGCGGATGAACTTGCCCTTGCCGCGCACGAAGCCGTCGACATGCATGATCGGCGAACCGAGCGGCGCCTTCTCGTTGCAGGGCCACTGCACCGAGCCCATCTTGTCGAGATAGTCATAGGAGACCATGGCGAAGGTCGGCGTCGTCGCGGCGATCTCGTCCATGATCTCGGACGGATGGCCATAGTTCCAGCTGAGCCCCATGGCCTGGGCGAGCTTTTGCGTCACCTCCCAGTCGGCATAGCCGTTCTTCGGCCGCATCACGCGGCGAACGCGATTGATGCGCCGCTCGGCATTGGTGAAGGTGCCGTCCTTTTCGAGGAAGGTCGAACCGGGCAGGAAGACATGGGCGTAATTGGCCGTCTCGTTAAGGAAGAGATCCTGCACCACGACGCATTCCATCGCCGCAAGGCCGGCGGCCACATGTTTCGTGTCTGGATCGGATTGCAGAATGTCCTCGCCCTGAATGTAGATGCCCTTGAAGGTGCCGTCGACGGCGGCGTCGAGCATGTTCGGGATGCGCAGGCCCGGCTCGTTGTTAAGGGTGACGCCCCAGAGCTTCTCGAAGGTCTCGCGCGTCGCGTCGTCGGAGATGTGCCGGTAGCCCGGCAGCTCGTGCGGGAAGGAGCCCATGTCGCACGAACCCTGCACGTTGTTCTGGCCGCGCAACGGATTGACGCCGACGCCCGGCCGGCCAATGTTTCCGGTGACCATGGCGAGGTTGGCGATCGCCATCACGGTGGTCGAGCCCTGGCTGTGCTCGGTGACGCCGAGGCCGTAATAGATCGCTCCATTGCCGTCGGTGGCGTAAAGCCGAGCAGCCCCGCGCACCAGTTCGGCCGGAACGCCGGTATAGACCTCGGTTGCTTCCGGGCTGTGATAGGGCTCTGCAACGAAGGCGGCCCAGTCCTCGTATTCCGACCAGTCGCAGCGCTCGCGGATGAAGGCTTCGTTGGCGAGGCCTTCAGTGACGATGACATGCGCCATCGCCGTCAGGATCGCGACGTTGGTGCCCGGCTTCAGCGGCAGGTGGTAAGAGGCCTCGACATGGGCCGAGCGGACGAGGTCGATCCGCCGCGGGTCGATGACGATCAGTTTCGCGCCCTCGCGCAGCCGCTTCTTCAGCCGCGAGGCAAAGACCGGATGGCCGTCGGTCGGGTTGGCGCCGATGATGATCGCGACATCCGTATGCTCGACGCTGTCGAAATTCTGCGTGCCGGCCGAGGTGCCGAAGGTCTGGTTGAGGCCGTAACCGGTCGGCGAATGGCAGACGCGGGCGCAGGTATCGACATTGTTGTTGCCGAAGCCGGCGCGCACCAGCTTCTGAACCAGATAGGTCTCCTCATTGGTGCAGCGCGACGAGGTGATGCCGCCGACGGAATCGCGGCCGTATTGGTACTGTATGCGGCGGAACTCGGAGGCCACGTGCGCGAAGGCCTCTTCCCAGGTGACTTCGCGCCAGGGATCGGTGATCTTTTCGCGGATCATCGGATTGAGAATGCGATCCTTGTGGTTCGAATAGCCATAGGCGAAACGGCCCTTGACGCAGGAATGGCCGCGGTTCGCTTGGCCGTCCTTCCAGGGCACCATGCGCACCAGCTCCTCGCCGCGCATCTCGGCTTTGAAGGAGCAGCCGACGCCACAATAGGCGCAGGTGGTGACGACCGAGTGTTCCGGTTGGCCGATCTCGATCACCGATTTTTCCGTCAGCGTCGCCGTCGGGCAGGCCTGCACGCAGGCGCCGCAGGAGACGCATTCGGAGGAGACGAAGTCCTCGTTCATGCCGGCGGAGACGTGCGAATCGAAGCCGCGACCGCTGATCGTCAGCGCGAAGGTGCCCTGCACCTCCTCGCAGGCGCGCACGCAGCGCGAGCAGACGATGCATTTCGACGGATCAAAGGTGAAATAGGGATTGGACTCGTCCTTCGGCGCCCATTGGCGATTGATCTCGCCATTGTTGCGCGCCTTCACGTGGTTGGCACCGTCATAGCCGTAGCGCACGTCGCGCAGGCCAACGGCGCCGGCCATGTCCTGCAGCTCGCAATCGCCATTGGCCGCACAGGTGAGGCAGTCGAGCGGATGGTCGGAGATATAGAGCTCCATGACACCGCGGCGGACATCCTTGAGGCGCTGCGTCTGGGTCGAAACGCTGATGCCCGCTGCCACCGGCGTCGTACAGGAGGCCGGCATGCCGGCGCGGCCTTCGATCTCGACGAGACAGAGGCGGCAGGAGCCGAAGGCCTCCATCATGTCGGAGGCGCAGAGCTTCGGCACCTCGATGCCCGCTTCCATCGCCGCGCGCATGATCGACGTGCCCTCCGGCACGGTGATCTCGCGCCCGTCGATCGTCAGCGTCACCAGCTTTTCGGATTTCGAAGCAGGAGTGCCGAAGTCGATTTCACGCACCAAATTCATTGCACTGCTCCCATGCCGACCATACGGGGGGTCAATCGTTCTCGCGCTGTTTGCGCGGCAAATTCGACAAGTTCTAACGGCAAGTCTTCAGAGAAAGCCGAGAAGGTCATGCGGCCGTCTTCGTCCCGATAGAACACTTCAAGCACGACGTGCGTTCCGCCATCAATTTGCTCGCTGATCTCGATATACATGCCATCGCGCTGTACATCGCTGCCGTGTATGAGGACAAAGTGTCTTCCGCCGAACTCGATCATTCCGCAGCCTCCACCGCCGGTGCCGGCTCGAAATCCTCCGGGAAATGCGTCATCGCGCTCATCACCGGATAGGGCGTGAAGCCGCCAAGCGCGCAGAGCGAGCCGAACTTCATCGTGTTGCAGAGATCGGCAAGCAGCTCGCGGTTCTTCTCCGGCTCGATGCCGGCCCTGATCTTGTCCGCGACCTCGACGCCGCGGGTCGAGCCGATGCGACAGGGTGTGCACTTGCCGCAGCTTTCAACGGCGCAGAACTCCATCGCGAAGCGCGCCTGCTTCAACATGTCTGCGGTATCGTCGAAGACGACGATGCCGGCATGGCCGATCAGCCCATCCTTTGCGGCGAAGGCCTCATAGTCGAACGGCGTGTCGAACAGTGCCCGCGGGAAATAGGCGCCGAGCGGGCCGCCGACCTGCACCGCCTTGACCGGCCTTCCGCTCGCCGTACCGCCTGCGATCTCGTCGACGATCTCGCCGAGCGTCAGCCCGAAGCCGATCTCGAAAAGGCCGCCATGCTTGACGTTGCCGGCGATCTGGATCGGGATCGTACCGCGCGAACGGCCCATGCCGAAGTCGCGGTAGTAGGCCGCGCCCTCGTCGAGGATCACCGGCACCGAGGCGAGGGAGATGACGTTGTTGATGACGGTCGGGCAGTCGAACAGGCCCTTATGCGCCGGCAGCGGCGGCTTGGCACGCACGAGCCCGCGCTTGCCTTCGAGGCTGTTCAAGAGCGAGGTCTCCTCGCCGCAGACATAGGCGCCAGCGCCGGTCCGGACTTCCATGTCGAAGGCGTGGGTGGAGCCGAGTACCGAAGCGCCCAGCACGCCAGCGGCGCGGGCGATCTCGATCGCCTCGGTCATCGCCGCGATCGCATGCGGATATTCGGAGCGGGTGTAGACGTAGCCCTTGGTCGCGCCCGTCGCGATGCCGGCGATCGCCATGCCCTCGATCAGGACGAAGGGGTCGCCTTCCATGATCATGCGATCGGCAAAGGTGCCGCTGTCGCCCTCGTCGGCATTGCAGACGATGTATTTCTGCTTGCCCCTCGCTTCGAGGACGGTCTTCCACTTGATCCCGGTCGGGAAGCCGGCGCCGCCGCGGCCGCGAAGGCCGCTCTCGGTGACCTCGGCAACGATCGCCGCGGGCTGCATCGACACCGCCTTCTCGAGACCGCGCAAGCCGCCATGGGCGCGATAGTCTTCGAGCGACAGGGGATCGGTGATGCCGCAGCGGGCGAAGGTCAGCCGCGTCTGCCGCTTGAAGAAGGGAATCTCCTCCGTCTTGCCGAGACAGAGTGGGTGCGCGCCGCCGTCGACGAGTCCCGCATCGAGGAGCGAGGCGACGTCGCGCGCCTTCACCGGCCCATAGGCGATGCGGCCTTCGGCTGTTTCGACCTCGACCAGTGGCTCCAGCCAATGCATGCCGCGCGAACCATTACGGACGATCGTGGCGTCGAGGCCGCGCGCAGCGATCTCGTCGGCCATCGCCTTCGCCACCTTTTCGGCGCCGAGGGCAATCGCTGCGGCATCGCGCGGAACATAGATCTTCACGGTCATCGGCGTGCCTCCGCGACCAGCGTCTCGAGTTCCGCCTCATCGAGCCGAGCATGCACCTCGCCGTCGAGCATCGCCGACGGCGAGCAGGAACAGAGCCCGAGACAGTAAACGGATTCGAGCGTCACGGCGCCGTCCGGCGTCGTCTCGTGGAAATCGATACCGAGCAGGGCCTTAGCGCGTTCGGCAAGCCGGTCGCCGCCCATCGACTGGCAGGCTTCGGCACGACAGAGCTTCAGCACATGCCGCCCCGCCGGGTGCTCGCGAAAATCATGATAGAAGGTGACGACGCCGTAGACTTCGGCGCGCGACAGATTGAGTTCGCGGGCAATGACCGGCAGGCTCTCTTCTGGCACGTAGCCGAACTCGTCCTGGATCTCGTGCAGGATCGGAAGCAGCGGGCCTTCCAGGCTTTTAAGTTCGCCGACGATCGCCAGCGTCCGTTCGGTCACGTCTGCACGCGGCAGATGGATATTCACTGAGAGAGCCCTCCCGGCTCGCGGCGCGGTGCCGTCGAATTTTCGACCGTCGTCACGCCGTTTCAATCACTTGGCAAAGATCGGAGCCTCTTCGACCTCTGCCTACAAGACAAGCTTCGCGCTTATGTTCCGAAGGGTCAATAATGCTGTTCCGTCGATCGATAGAAAAAATCTATTGAGCCCTGTTGCGCTCACCAAGAATGCGCGCTTCATGCAGCAAAGCCGAGACCAATGGCGTAAACGGCTCACGATAGGTCGCCACCAGGCCAACCGTGTGATGCACGTCCGGTTCGACGATCGGAATCAACCGGATATCCTCGGGAAAACCAAAGGATTTCGCGACGTTATAGGGCATGATGCTCGCCCAGCGGCCGGTGCGGACATGGGAGAAGAGCACGATCATCGAGTTCGATTCGAGCGTCGGGTTCGCGACCGCGCCGGTTTCGGCAAAGTGCTGATTGATGATCCGCCGGTTCTGCATATCCGCAGTCAATAGACAAAGCCGAATGCCGCTCACCTCCTTCCAGGTCACGCTTTCGCGATCCGAAAGAGGCGTGCCAGCGGCCGTAACCAGATGATATTGCTCGACCTGCAGCGGCACGCTGGTGACGCGGCCGAGCGGTTCGTTTTCGAGATAGGTCAAACCGGCATCGATCTCGAGGTTTTCGAGGAGCGCCAGGATCTGCAGCGACGTCGTCGAAAGCACCGAGAAGGTGACGTCCGGATGCTTCTCCTGGAACGGCGCAGTGATCATCGGCACCATGGCAAGCGTCGTCGGGATCGCGGCAAGCCGGATATGACCCGACAGACCTTTTCGCGCCGCCCGCATTTCCTCCCGCATGGTGCGCGTGTCGCCGACGATCCGCCGCGCCCATTCGAGCACCCGCTGGCCTTCGGGCGTCAGCCCCTGAAAGCGCGAGCCGCGATTGACGAGCATGACGCCGAGCTGGTCTTCAAGCTGGCGGATCGCGGCCGAAAGCGTCGGCTGCGTGACCCCGCACTCCTCCGCCGCCCGGCCGAAATGCCGTTCGCGGGCGAGCGCGAGAAAGAATTCCAGCTTGTCGATCATGCCTGGATCTCAAGCGATGAGCTGCCCACCATTCACCTCCAGCACCTGCCCGGTGATGTAGCCCGAAAGCGCGTGCGAAGCGAGGAAGAGATAGGCGGGCGCACAATCCTCGGCGGTGCCGAGCCGGCCGAGGGGGATCGTCTTGCGCGTCGCCTCCAGTTTCTCTGGCGACGAATAGCGCGCGTGGAAGTCGGTGGCGATCGTGCCGGGCGAGACGCAGTTGACGCGGATGCCTGCCGGCGCCAGCTCGCGCGCCAGCGCCTTCGAATAGATGGCGACGAAGGCCTTGGTCGCGGAATAGATGGACGAGCCGGCGCTGCCGCCGGTGCGCGCCGAGATCGAGACGGTGTTGACGATCGCCGGATGGGTGCCTTTGCCGAGGAGCGGCAGCATCGCTCGCGTCATCTCGACGACCGATGTCTGATTGAGCGCAACGACGGTTCGATAGTCGTCGTCGGTGATATCTGCCGCGGAGAAGCGGCCGACCATCGTCCCGGCATTGTTGACGAGCACGTCGAGGCTGTCGAAGCGGCTCCGCACCACATCGGCGAGGCCCTCCACGCCCCCTGCTGCAAGAAAATCCGCCGCTGCAAGGAACGCCCTCCCCTCGGCGGCGGCGAGATCGAGAAATTCCGGACGATCGGCGGCGATCGTCCGGCCCATATGCACCAGCACGCGGGCGCCGCAGTCGAGAAATTGCCGCGCGACCTCAAGGCCGATGCCCCGACCGCCGCCGGTGACCACCACATTCATGCCCTTGAACAAGGCCGGATGAAACATGTGCTTGTCTTCCTCTTAAAGCGCGCCGTGGCCAATCGAATTCATAACCACGCTGGCGCATCCGCCGATCGATTGCAACGTCCGCTTCACGCTTGCGGGCCGAAAATCGAAACTCCAGTTCAATCGCTGATTCTGAAATTGCGCGGCTTTCGTTTTTGCATATTATGAAAGAAAACGAAAACGAGGGAGCGTCGGATGTATCTCACGGAGCGGCAGGCGGAAATCCTGGAAATGGCGAAAGCCGAGGGCCGCGTACTCGTCGAGGACCTCGCCCAGCGCTTCTCCGTGACGCCTCAGACGATCCGCAAGGACCTGAACGATCTCTGCGACGCCAGGGTGCTCAACCGCATTCACGGCGGCGCCATCTTCCCGAGCGGCAAAGAGAACGTCAAATACGAATCTCGCCGCCAGATCGCAGCGGCGGAAAAGCAGGCGATCGGCCGCGCCGCAGCGAGCCTCATTCCCGACAACGCCTCGCTCTTCATCAATATCGGCACCACCACCGAGGCGGTCGGAGAAGCGCTGCTCGACCACAAGGAACTGATGGTCATCACCAACAACATAAATGTTGCCAATCGCTTGCGGGTTTTCCCCTCGATCGAGGTGGTGATTGCCGGCGGCGTCGTGCGCGGCTCTGACGGGGGCATCGTCGGCGAGGCGGCGGTTGACTTCATCAAGCAGTTCAAGGTGGACTTCGCCGTCATCGGCGCCTCCGCGATCGACCATGACGGCGCGCTGCTCGATTTCGACTATCGCGAGGTCAAAGTCGCGCAGGCGATCATTGCCAACGCACGTCATGTCATTCTCGTTTCCGATTCGACCAAATTCGAACGCACCGCGCCGGTCCGCATCGGCCATATCTCCCAGGTGCAAACCTTCATCACCGACCGCTGCATCATTGAAAACGTGAAGAAAATCTGCGCCGACCAGGGTGTCAAACTGATCGAGACGGAAATCTGACCGGGCATGCGTGTTCCATCATCTGAGATTCGGGAAACATTCGTTTGACATTCGAAATGTTTTCGCTTTAACTGCTTTCACTTTCGCGATTGCGTAAAAATTGTGCGTCGCGAAATGTGGAGGGGAGCATACAGTGTCAGAGCAGGCAATCTTCGACGTCTTTGTCATAGGCGGCGGCATCAACGGATGCGGCATTGCGCGTGATGCGGTCGGTCGAGGATATTCCGTCGCGCTTGCCGAGATGAATGATTTCGCCTCCGGAACCTCCTCCGGTTCCACCAAGCTCATCCATGGCGGCCTGCGCTATCTCGAACATTATGAATTCCGGCTTGTGCGGGAGGCCCTGATGGAGCGCGAGGTGCTCTGGGCCATGGCGCCGCACGTCATCTGGCCGATGCGCTTCGTGCTGCCCTACCACAAAGGCGGCCCCCGCCCAGCCTGGCTGATCCGCCTCGGCCTCTTTCTTTATGATCATATCGGCGGTCGCAAGCTGCTCCCGCCGACGAGCACGCTCGACATGACCCGCGATCCGGCGGGTGCGCCCTTGAAGCGTCTCTTCATCAAGGCGTTTGAATATTCCGACGGCTGGGTCGACGACGCCCGTCTCGTGGTTTTGAACGCGCGCGACGCCGCCGATCGCGGCGCGCGGATCATGACCCGCACCCGCGTCGTCTCTGCCCGCCGCGAGGGCGGTCGCTGGGCGATCGAGATCGAGAACGTGACGACGGGCACGCGCGAAACGGTGCGCGCCCGCATGCTCGTCAACGCCGCCGGTCCCTGGGTGGACCGGGTGCTCGCCGAGACCCTCGGCAAAAACGACGTCCGCAATGTCCGCCTCGTCCAGGGCAGCCATATCGTCGTGAACAAGAAGTTCGACGATCCACGCGCCTATTTCTTCCAGAATCCGGACGGACGGATCATGTTCGCCATTCCTTACCAGGACGACTTCACGCTGATCGGCACCACGGACCGCGATTACACCGGCAACCCGGCGGACGTGCGCATCAGTGATGCCGAGATCGACTATCTTTGCAGGGCGGCGAGCGAATATTTCAGTGATCCGGTCACGAAAGAGGATATCGTCTGGACCTATTCGGCGGTGCGTCCCCTTTTCGACGACGGCGCAAGCAAGGCGCAGGAGGCGACCCGCGACTACGTACTGCGCGTCGAGAACGGCGAGGCTCCGTTGCTCAATGTTTTCGGCGGCAAACTCACGACCTATCGGCGGCTCGCGGAATCTGCTCTAGACAAGATCGGCGAGGCGATCGGCGCTAAGGGCAAGAAATGGACGGCCGGATCGCATCTGCCGGGCGGCAAATTTCCAGTTGCGGGCTACGAGGAGGAGGTCGCGAAACTGAAAGCGCACTATCCCTTTCTGGCCGCTTCGCACGCCCGCCGCCTCGTCCGGCTCTATGGCACGCGGGCGGCGCGGCTTCTCGGCAATGCCGCAAGCGAGGCCGACCTCGGAAGGCGCTTCGGGGCGGACCTCTATGCGGCCGAAGTGGATTGGCTCATCGGGCAGGAATGGGCGTTGCGTGCGGAGGACGTGCTTTGGCGCCGTACGAAGCTGGGCTTGAAGCTTTCGCGGGCGCAAACCGCGGAACTGGAGGAGTATATGCGGGACGCGGCCAGCGCAGCCGCGTAGATCACGATGATCTTGGGTGGATTCGACCCAAAATCATGAGCGTGATCGATCAAAAAAGAGCGGGATGCGGGCGGAAAACCGAAAACACTTTTCCTCGTCCCGCTCTATTCCGCGCTTGGGACTGCCGATGGCTGGGTGGAGAATTCAATGCTTGAAATGAAAAACATATCCAAGGTCGTGGGCGGGGAGACGCATATCCACCCGACCGACCTTGCGCTGGAGCGGGGGTCGCTCAACGTGCTGCTCGGCCCGACCCTCTCCGGCAAGACGTCGCTGATGCGGCTGATGGCCGGTCTCGACAAGCCCGCCTCCGGTTCGATCCATTTCGACGGCGCAGACGTCACCGGCCTGCCTGTGCAGAAGCGCTCGGTCGCCATGGTCTATCAGCAGTTCATCAACTACCCGGCGATGACGGTCTACGAAAACATCGCCTCGCCCATGCGCATCAGGGGTGCCGATAGCGCCGCCATCGACCGGGAAGTGCGCAAGGCGGCCGATCTCCTGAAGCTCGCGCCCTATCTCGACCGTACGCCGCTCAATCTTTCCGGCGGCCAGCAGCAGCGCACGGCGCTCGCGCGCGCCATCGTCAAGAATGCCGACCTGGTGCTGCTCGACGAGCCGCTCGCCAATCTCGACTACAAACTGCGCGAGGAGCTGCGGGAGGAATTGCCGAAGATCTTCGCCGCTTCCGGCGCGATCTTCGTTTATGCGACGACAGAACCCTCCGAAGCGCTCCTGCTCGGCGGCAACACCGCCACCTTGAGCGAGGGCCGCATCACCCAGTTCGGCCGCACCATCGACGTCTATCGCCGTCCGGTCGACATCGTCACCGCCCGCACCTTCGCCGATCCGCCGCTCAACACGATCGGCCTCGTGAAAGCGGGATCGCATTTCACGCTCGAAGGTAAGCCGGTGCTTTCCGTTCCCGCGCATCTGGCGGCAGTCGCCGACGGCCCCTGCACGGTAGCCTTCCAACCTCACCACCTTTCCTTCGACCGCCCCAACGGAAGCGGCGATCCGCTGACCGTCAAGACGGCGATTTCCGAAATCACCGGTTCGGAAAGCTTCATTCACGTCGGCTTCGCCGATGCGCGCTGGGTGATGCTGGCGCCGGGCATTCACGATATCGAACCGGACGCGACCCTCGAGGTCTTCGTCGACACCCGCCATCTGATGGCCTTCGGGCCGGACGGCCGGGCGGTCGGCGGGACGGCCTGAAGAAAGCGTCGGGGAGGAGACCATGGCACGCATCGATCTCGACCACATCCGCCACGCCTACGGCGCCAAGCCGAAGTCGGAAGCCGACTATGCGCTGAAGGAAGTCCATCACGAGTGGAACGACGGCGGCGCCTATGCGCTGCTCGGCCCTTCAGGCTGCGGCAAAACCACGCTGCTCAACATTATTTCGGGGCTCATCAACCCGTCGGAGGGGCGCATCCTCTTCGACGGTACCGATGTCACGCATCTGACGACGCAGCAGCGCAACATCGCCCAGGTGTTCCAGTTCCCAGTCATCTACGACACGATGACCGTCTACGACAATCTCGCCTTCCCGCTCCGCAACCGCCGGGTTCCGGAAGCGGAGGTCGACCGCCGCGTCAAGGAGATCATCGAAATGACCGGGCTCGGCGGTTGGGCGAAGAAAACCGCACGCGGGCTGACGGCCGACCAGAAGCAGAAGATCTCGCTCGGCCGCGGCCTCGTCCGCTCCGACGTCAGCGCCATCCTCTTCGACGAGCCGCTGACCGTCATCGACCCGGAAATGAAATGGGTGCTGCGCTCGCAGATCAAGCGGCTGCACAAGCAATTCGGCTTCACCATGGTCTATGTGACGCACGACCAGACCGAGGCGCTCACCTTCGCCGACAAGGTCGTCGTCATGTATGACGGCCAGATCGTCCAGATCGGCACGCCGGCGGAACTCTTCGAGCGGCCGCGCCACACCTTCGTCGGCTATTTCATCGGCTCACCGGGCATGAACGTCCTGCCGGCCGAGATCGACGGAGCCAGGGCAGCTATCGGTGACCAAAGCATTGGCCTGAATTTCCAGCCGAAGATCGAGGCTGGCGCGAAGACCGAACTCGGCATCCGTCCGGAATTCATCTCGCTCGGCCGCGAGGGCATGCCCGTCGCGATCACCAAGGTCGAGGACATCGGCCGCCACAAGATCGTGCGCGCCCGCTTCGCCGATCGGCTGATCTCGATCGTCGTCGACGAGGACGGCGAGATCCCTGCCGAGCCGCGCGTCACCTTCGATCCGAAGGCAATCAACATCTATGCCGATTCCTGGCGCGTCGGTGAGGAGGCCTGACATGGAAAAGACCTGGAACAACAAGGCCTGGTTCATGGTCCTGCCGGTGCTCGTGCTCGTCGCCTTCTCGGCGGTGATCCCGCTGATGACGGTCGTCAACTATTCGGTGCAGGACACTTTCGGCAATAACGAGTTCTTCTGGGCCGGCACCGACTGGTTCCTGGAGGTGCTGGAATCCGACCGCTTTTGGGACGCGCTCACCCGCAACCTGATCTTCTCGGCGATCATTCTCGCGATCGAGATCCCGCTCGGCATCGTGATCGCCCTCAACATGCCGAAGAAGGGCATCGGCGTGCCGATCTGCCTTGTGCTGATGGCGCTGCCGCTGCTCATTCCGTGGAACGTCGTCGGCACCATCTGGCAGGTCTTCGGCCGCGTCGACATCGGGCTGCTCGGACGAGCAGTCGCCTCGCTCGGCATCAATTACAATTATGTGCAGAACCCCATCGATGCCTGGGTGACGCTGATCATCATGGATGTCTGGCACTGGACGAGCCTCGTCGTCCTGCTCTGCTATGCCGGCCTCGTCTCGATCCCGGATGCCTATTACCAGGCCGCCAAGATCGACGGCGCCTCGCGCTGGTCCGTCTTCCGCTACATCCAGCTTCCGAAGATGAAGCGCGTGCTCTTGATCGCCTTCCTCTTGCGCTTCATGGACAGTTTCATGATCTACACGGAACCCTTCGTCGTCACCGGCGGCGGTCCCGGCAACTCGACGACCTTCCTGTCGATCGATCTCGTCAAGATGGCGATCGGCCAGTTCGACCTCGGCCCCGCCGCAGCCCTCTCGATCATCTACTTCCTCATCATCCTGCTCTTGTCGTGGATCTTCTACACGGTGATGACCACGAGCGACGCGCAGGGCTGAGAAAGGAGGGAGGAAACCATGATGACCAACAAGCAACCGCTTTCGCAGCGCCTCTCCTGGCTGGTGCCGACGATCTACATCGTCTTCCTGCTGCTGCCGATCTACTGGCTCGTCAATATGAGCTTCAAGGAAACGAGCGAAATCCTCGGCGCCTTCTCGCTCTGGCCTCAGAACCCGACGCTCGGGAACTACCGGGTGATCTTCACCGATCCGTCCTGGTATTCGGGCTACATCAACTCCATCATCTATGTGGTGCTCAATACCGTTATCTCGGTGACGGTGGCGCTGCCGGCGGCCTACGCTTTCTCGCGTTACCGCTTCCTCGGCGACAAGCACCTGTTCTTCTGGCTGCTCACCAACCGCATGGCACCGCCCGCGGTTTTCGCGCTTCCCTTCTTCCAGCTCTACTCCGCCTTCGGCCTCATCGACACGCATATCGCTGTCGCGATCGCGCACTGCCTGTTCAACGTGCCGCTCGCAGTCTGGATCCTGGAAGGCTTCATGTCCGGCGTGCCGAAGGAGATCGACGAGACCGCCTATATCGACGGGTACTCGTTCCCGCGGTTCTTCGCCAAGATCTTCGTGCCGCTGATCGCCTCCGGCATCGGTGTGGCCGCGTTCTTCTGCTTCATGTTCTCCTGGGTCGAGCTGCTGCTCGCCCGCACGCTGACGACGACCGACGCCAAGCCGATCGCCGCAACGATGACGCGCACGATCTCGGCGTCGGGCCTCGACTGGGGCGTGCTCGCCGCCGCCGGTGTGCTGACCATCATCCCCGGCGCGCTCGTCATCTATTTCGTCCGCAACTACATCGCCAAGGGCTTCGCCCTGGGGAGGGTCTGATGGCAAGCATCGCCACTCGCAAGAACCGCTGGCCCGTCGCACTTGTCGCCGTGCTCGTCGTCTATGTCGCAGCTGCGGGCCTGCTCATTTCCGCTCTGCCAGTGGAGGACGGCGAGCGCGACTGGTTCGCCTCGCTGATCCCCGGTGGCTGGATGGCCTGGTCGTTCCCGACCGCCATGTTTTTTCTGACGATCTTCGCGCTGCTGTCGCTCATGGCTGTCTGGGAATATGCCCGGCCCGGCGGCAATCCGCGCGTCGGCATTCTTCGCTTCGAGACGACCCGCGGCGACCGGCTGTTCGTCTCGCTGCTCGGAAGCGCATTCATTCACCTCGCATGGCTGGGACTAGTCGGCGCAAATCTCTGGTGGGCACTCGCCCTCTCGGTGATCTACGCCATCGGCGTCTTCCGCTACGTCTGAGGCATCGGAATGAAGGGCACGCCGCCAGCGCGCCCTTCGAAACTGCAAGGAAACGCAATCGCAAAACCCAAGGGAGGAATTGATGCGACGGCACCTTTTGACAACGACGGCGGCTATGCTGCTGGCACTTACCGGCTCGGCATTCGCCGGCATGGAAGAGGCAAAGCAGTTCCTGGACAAGGAAATTGCCGATCTCTCCTCGCTCGACCGCGCCGCCCAGGAAGCGGAAATGCAATGGTTCGTCGATGCGGCGAAGCCTTTCGCCGGCATGGAGATCAAGGTCGTCTCCGAAACGATCGCCACCCATGAATACGAATCGAAGGTGCTGGCCCCGGCGTTCACTGCGATCACCGGCATCAAGATCACGCATGACCTGATCGGTGAAGGCGACGTCGTCGAAAAGCTGCAGACGCAGATGCAGTCGGGCGAAAACGTCTACGACGCCTACATCAACGACTCGGACCTGATCGGCACCCATTGGCGCTATCAGCAGGCGCGCAGCCTGACGGATTTCATGGCGAACGAGGGCAAGGACGTCACCAATCCCAACCTCGACATCGACGACTTCATCGGCAAGTCCTTCACCACGGCTCCGGACGGCAAGCTCTACCAGCTTCCCGATCAGCAGTTCGCGAACCTCTACTGGTTCCGCTACGACTGGTTCAACGATCCGAAGAACCAGGAGGAGTTCAAGGCCAAGTACGGCTACGACCTCGGCGTCCCGGTCAACTGGTCGGCCTATGAGGACATCGCCGAATTCTTCACCGGCCGCGAGATCGATGGCAAGAAGGTCTATGGCCACATGGACTACGGCAAGAAGGACCCGTCCCTCGGCTGGCGCTTCACCGACGCTTGGCTGTCGATGGCCGGCAACGGCGACAAGGGCATCCCGAACGGCAAGCCGGTCGACGAGTGGGGCATCAGGGTCGACGAGAACTCGCGCCCCGTCGGCTCCTGCGTCGCACGCGGCGGTGATACCAACGGCCCGGCCTCGGTCTACGCCATCCAGAAATATCTCGACTGGATGAAGGCCTATGCGCCGGCTGCCGCCCAGGGCATGACCTTCTCGGAATCCGGTCCGGTTCCGTCGCAAGGCGAGATCGCCCAGCAGATGTTCACCTATACCGCCTTCACCGCCAGCTTCGTGAAGGAAGGCCTGCCGGTCGTGAACGCTGACGGCACGCCGAAGTGGCGTTTTGCTCCGAGCCCGCATGGCGTCTACTGGAAGGACGGCATGAAGCTCGGCTATCAGGACGCCGGCTCCTGGACGCTTCTGAAGTCGACGCCCGACGACCGCGCCAAGGCCGCCTGGCTCTACGCGCAGTTCGTCACCTCGAAGACCATCGACGTGAAGAAGAGCCATGTCGGCCTCACCTTCATCCGCCAGTCGACGCTCGATCACCAGAGCTTCACCGATCGCGCGCCGAAGCTCGGCGGCCTGATCGAGTTCTACCGTTCGCCGGCCCGCCTGCAGTGGTCGCCGACCGGCACCAACGTGCCTGACTATCCGAAGCTCGCACAGCTCTGGTGGCAGGCGATCGGCGACGCCTCTTCCGGTGCCAAGACCGCGCAGGAAGCCATGGACTCGCTTTGCGCCGAGCAGGAGAAGGTGCTGCAGCGCCTCGAACGCGCCGGCATCCAGGGCGACATCGGTCCGAAGCTCGCCGAGGAGCACGATCTCGAATACTGGAATGCGGAAGCCGTCAAGGCCGGCAACCTCGCTCCGCAGTTGAAGGTCGAGAACGAGAAGGAAAAGCCGATCACCGTCAACTACGACGAACTGGTCAAGAGCTGGCAGACGAACTAATCCAATGACAAAGGCACCGCCCGGAGTTTCGGGCGGTGCCGCGATACCGGAGATGCGGCACCGGGGCTGGAAACAGCCCCGGTTTTCGTTACTGCATGTTTGGTTAAACCGTACCCGATTTAAGGACAAAAACATGCAGTGGAGATCTCCCGCCCAGGGAGATCTCACCACACTTCGATCGGGACCGAAGCATCCGTCTCTCCAGCGAGGTTAGAAGAGCGGCATGGACTCGCTTCAAGGACTGATCGATGATCGCTGCCGCCAAAACAAACATCGCTTGCGAACTGTTGCTTCTTCTCGCTCTCGCGACGCTCTGGGGCGCCTCTTACACCTTCATCAAGATCGGCGTCGAAACCATTCCGCCGATAACGCTGATCGCCGCCCGGACCCTGATCGCCGGGGCGATCCTTCTCGCCGTCATCGGCTGGCGCGGCCTCTCGCTGCCGCGTGACGCGGCCACTTGGCGGCGCCTTCTGTTCCAGGCCTGCCTCAACAGCGTCCTTCCGTTCACGCTAATCGCATGGGCCGAGCGCACGATCGACGCCGGCGTCGCAGCGATCCTCAATTCCACCACGCCCATCTTCGCCTTCCTGCTGACGGCGCTAATCACCCGCCACGAGGCGGTTACCACGCGCAAGTTCGTCGGCGTCGTTGCCGGGCTGACGGGCACAAGCTTGGTCATCGGTTTGGAGGCGTTTCGCGGTATCGGTGATCAACTCGCGGCACAGATCGCGGTGGTCATTGCGACGGTCTGCTATGCGGGCGCCGCGATCTTCGGCAAGGGCTTCAAGGACCTCGATCCGATCATCCCCGCCGCCGGATCGCTGATCTCGGGCGCCGCTCTGCTCGTCCCAGCGAGCCTGATCGTCGACCAGCCGTGGACGCTCACGCCTTCGGCCCAGTCTCTGACGGCGCTCCTCGGCCTCTCGGTCTTCTCCACAGCACTGGCCTTCGCCATCTATTTCCGCCTGATCCAAACGCTCGGCTCCGTCGGTGCGACGGCTCAGGCTTACGTTCGCGTTCCCATCGGCGTTGCGATCGGAGTGCTGTTTCTCGGCGAGACGCTGTCAGCGACGGCGTGGCTGGGGCTCGGCTGCGTCATCCTCGGGGTCGCCGCCATGACCATGCCCGCCGGACGCGCGGTGCCGGCGGTCGTCCCGAAAGGCTGACCGCTCAGTCCTTGCGCTTGCGGCAATAGAGCTCCAGCCGGTGGCGCACCAGGTCGTAGCCGAGCTCGGCAGCGATCTCCGCCTGGAGCTGCTCGATCTTGTCGGAACGGAACTCGATCACGGCGCCCGTTTCGATGTCGATCAGATGGTCGTGATGCGGCGCATCCGCCGTCTCGAACCGGGCAGTCGCGCTCTCGAAGGCGTGCCGCTGCACGACACCCTGCTGCTCCAGCGCGGACAGCGTCCGGTAGACGGTCGAGAGCGACACCGTCGCGTCGATTTCCTTTGCCCGCCGGTGCAGTTCGCTGGCGTCCGGATGGTCTTCCGCCTCGGCCAGAATCTTGAGGATCGCCGCCCGCTGACGCGTGACGCGCACGCCGCCTTCACGCAGGATTCCTTCCAGTTCCTCGATCCGATTCTTCGTCTTTCTCATCCGGCGACACTAGCCAAGGGTCATCTGTTTGAAAATAGCTAGTTGCAAATGGTTCTCATTTGCATTGACTTATGCAGGCCATTCGCCTACCCATAATGTAGGTCTGCAAAGAGGAGAGCTGAATGATCGATCCGACGAGGCGCATGATACTGGCGGCAGCAGCGGCAATGGCTGCCTTTTCCCTCCTGCCCGGCACCGCCGCCGCAGCGGAAAAGTTCAAGGCCGTCACCACCTTCACAGTCATTGCCGATATGGCGCGGAACGTTGCCGGCAACGCGGCAACCGTCGAATCGATCACCAAGCCGGGGGCGGAGATCCACAACTACCAGCCGACCCCGCGCGATATCCTGAAGGCGCATGACGCCCATCTCATTTTATGGAACGGGCTCAACCTTGAGCTCTGGTTCGAAAAGTTCTTCCAGAATTTCGATGACATTCCGGGCGTCGTCGTCTCCGAAGGCGTCGAGCCGATGGGGATTGCCGAAGGCCCCTATACCGGCAAGCCGAACCCGCACGCCTGGATGTCGCCTTCCGCAGCTCTGATCTATGTCGACAACATCCGCGATGCTTTCGTGAAGCACGATCCGGAAAACGCCGAGATCTACAAGGCGAATGCCGAGGCCTACAAGAAGAAGATCGAGGCGACGATCGCACCCATCCGCGCCGAACTCGAGAAAATCCCGGCGGAGAAACGCTGGCTCGTTTCGAGCGAGGGCGCCTTCAGCTATCTCGCCCGCGATTTCGGCCTGAAGGAGCTCTATCTCTGGCCGATCAACGCCGACCAGCAAGGCACGCCGCAGCAGGTGCGCAAAGTAATAGACGTGGTGCGGGCCAACCACATTCCGGTGGTCTTCTCCGAAAGCACGATCTCGCCCGATCCTGCCCAGCAGGTCGCGCGCGAGACGGGTGCAAAATACGGCGGCGTGCTCTATGTCGATTCCCTGAGCGAGGCCGACGGCCCCGTTCCGACCTATCTCGATCTCCTGCGCGTTACATCGGAAACGATCGCGAAAGGCTTATCGCAATGAACCTTCAGGAAAAGGCCCGCGCCTATCCGAAAGCGGTTCCAAAAGAGGAAGCAGACGGCATCCGCGTCAGCGGCGCCACGGTGACCTATCGCAACGGCCACCGGGCGCTGCGCGATGCCTCCTTCAAGATCCCGACCGGCACGATCGCCGCTCTCGTCGGCGTCAACGGCAGCGGCAAGTCGACGCTCTTCAAGGCGATCATGGGCTTCGTCCGGCTGGCAAAGGGCGATATTTCGATACTCGGCCTCACCGTACCGCAGGCGCTGAAGAAGAACCTCGTCGCCTATGTGCCCCAGGCCGAGGAGGTCGACTGGAATTTCCCCGTCCTTGTCGAGGACGTGGTGATGATGGGCCGCTACGGTCACATGAACATGCTGCGCATGCCGAAGCACGCCGACCACGAGGCGGTCGAGGCGGCATTGGCTAGGGTCGGGATGAGCGATTTCCGCAAGCGCCAGATCGGCGAACTCTCCGGCGGCCAGAAGAAGCGCGTCTTCCTGGCCCGGGCGCTCGCGCAGGACGGCCGCGTCATCCTGCTCGACGAGCCCTTCACCGGCGTCGACGTCAAGACCGAGGATGCGATCATCCGCCTGCTCGTCGCGCTTCGCGAGGAAGGTCGCGTGATGCTCGTCTCCACCCACAATCTCGGCAGCGTGCCGGAATTCTGCGATCGCACTATCCTTCTGAAAAACACGGTGCTTGCCTACGGGCCGACCGCAACGACCTTCACCCGTGACAATCTCGAACTCGCCTTCGGCGGCGTATTGCGCCACTTCGTGCTCGGTGGAGAGAACCTGCACGACGATGCCGATCCTCGCCAGCTTGCCGTCATCACCGACGATGAACGGCCGCTCGTCATGTACGGCGCGAAGGGGCAGATGGTGACGCAGCCCGCGAAGCCCGAAACCCCATCCGAGGCGGACAAGGAATGATCGCCACGCTTCTCGAGCCGTTCACCTACACTTACATGGTGAATGCCATGTGGGTCAGCGCGCTCGTCGGCGCCGTCTGCGCCTTCCTCTCGGCCTATCTGATGCTGAAGGGCTGGTCGCTGATCGGCGACGCGCTTTCGCACGCGATCGTGCCGGGCGTTGCCGGCGCCTATATGCTCGGCCTCCCCTTCTCGCTCGGCGCCTTCTTCTCCGGAGCGCTCGCCGCGGCCGCCATGCTCTTCCTCAATCAGCGCACGCGATTGAAGGAGGACACGATCATCGGCCTGATCTTCACCTCCTTCTTCGGCCTCGGCCTCTTCATGGTGTCGCTGTCGCCGACCTCGGTGAACATCCAGACGATCGTGCTCGGCAATATCCTCGCGATCACCCCGGCCGACACGCTGCAACTCGCTCTCATCGGCATCGTCTCGCTCGTGATCCTATCGGCGAAATGGAAGGACCTAATGGTGACCTTCTTCGACGAAAGCCACGCCCGTTCGATCGGCATCAATACGACTTTCCTGAAGGTGCTGTTCTTCACCTTGCTCTCGGCCTGCACGGTCGCGGCCTTGCAGACCGTCGGCGCCTTTCTCGTCATCGCCATGGTCGTGACGCCCGGCGCAACCGCCTACCTCATCACCGACCGCTTCCCGCGGCTGATCGTGATCAGCATCGCCATCGGCGCGCTGACGAGCTTCGTCGGTGCCTATTCCAGCTATTTCCTCGACGGCGCGACCGGCGGCATCATCATCGTGCTGCAGACGGCGATCTTCCTGCTCGCCTTCGTGCTTGCCCCCAAGCACGGACTGCTTGCCGCCCGTCGCCGCGCATCTGAAGCATTGGAGACCGCAGGATGATCTCGCTCGACATGCTCCTTGCCGTGTTCGAATTCGAGTTCATGCGCAACGCGCTCCTGATCTCGGTTCTGGTCGCGATCCCGACGGCGATGCTCTCCTGCTTCCTCGTGCTGAAGGGCTGGTCGCTGATGGGCGACGCGATCTCGCACGCGGTCTTCCCCGGCGTCGTCGTCTCCTATATCGTTGGCCTACCGCTCGCCGCCGGCGCCTTTGCCGCCGGCATGTGCTGCGCACTCCTCACCGGCTATCTCAAGGACAACAGCCGCATTAAACAGGACACGGTGATGGGCGTCGTCTTTTCCGGCATGTTCGGCCTCGGTCTCGTCCTCTACGTGAACATCCAGAGCGACGTGCATCTCGATCATATCCTCTTCGGCGACATGCTCGGCATCGGCTGGGGCGACATTCTCGAGACGGGCCTCATCGCGGCCGTGGCAGCCGGCATCCTCGCCTTCAAGTGGCGCGATCTCCTGCTGCATGCCTTCGATCCGGCGCAGGCACGCGCCGTCGGCCTGCCGGTCGGGTGGCTGCATTACGGTTTGCTGGCGATCCTGTCGCTAACGATCGTCGGCGCGCTCAAGGCGGTCGGGCTGATCCTTGCCATCGCCATGCTGATCTCCCCCGGCGCGATCGCCTATCTCGTCACGCGGACGTTCCGCGGCATGCTGATCGTCGCCGTCGCGGTCGCCGCCATTGCCTCCTTTTCCGGCGTCTATCTCTCCTTTTTCATCGACAGCGCCCCGGCCCCGACGATCGTGCTCTTGATGACGGCGATCTTCCTCCTCGCCTTCGCCTATTCCACCTGGAAGACGGCGCGCATGGAGGCGCGGCGAACGAGCGTGGAATAGGTGGTCTCAGGTCGAATCGTTCCAAAGCCCTCTTCCCCTTGTGTGGAGGAGTTGGGGAGGGGCCGCGGCGCAAGCCTGGGAGAGCGACGTTTGCGCTCCCGCCATCTGCCTCTCTCGGCTGTTTCGAGCACGACGCCTCTTGGACGCCGGCGCGATGATCCCGTATTGTGCGCCGTCTTCAAAAGATGCGATGCGGGAGCGGAAACACGCGTCCCGCGCTAAGGCGGAGCAATGAGGGGATATGGAGGAGAAGCAGGAAGGCCGTTCCGGCGTCGCTTTCTTCTTGATCGCCGTCGCGCTGATCTTCACGGCAATTCTCGCGACCGTGCTCTTCGCCAATGAACAACGCAACCTGAAACAACTCCTCGCCGCAATGGGTCTTGAGATCAAGCCGCCGGAAAAGGAGCGGCTGCCCGAGCATGCTGCGCCGCGCAAGCGGCCGGAACCGCAAAAAGCACTCCTGCCCACCCAGATCTTTGCGGACCTCAAGACGCCGGAGCAGCAATTCATCCGCGAAATCCGCAGCGACCCGCGTGCGCTTTGCGAAGGCCTGCGCGAGGCTGGCTTCCGCGACCTCGAATGGAAGTCGGCCGAGAGCGGCCGGTGGGAATGCTCCACGCTCGTTCCCTTTCCCCGCCCGGGCGAGGGGCAAAGCTCGTCCATTTTCATCTTGGTCAAGGGCAGCGGCGAGGATGAGATCACCTCCTTCCGCGTGAAGCTCAACATCGAGAACGCTGAGGACACGCAGGCCGTCACGAGTGCGGCGGCGAAGGCTGCTTCCGTCTTCCTGACCGAGGTCCGCTGGGCCGATAGCACCAGCATCGCCTTGAAGATCCAGGCGTTGAAGGAGTTCGATCTCAAACGTTTCGGCAGCCGCATCCAGCTGAAGCGGGAATCGGGCGAAACGCCCAGGTACAATTTCCTCGCCAATCAGGCGGCGCGGACGCGACCGAAGAGCGTTGCCGAGGTCTATTTCGACCGCGAGAGATGGCTGCCGCCCGGCGACGGCTCGATCGTCTCCTTCGTCCGAGGCCCGAGCGGCTGGGATATGGCGAGCGCGCCGGCAGACACGCGGGCGGGCGCGGGCGACCGGCCGCAACGCCCAGGCACTGATGCGGGATCGCAATCGTCAGCGATCGATCCGCGTCGAGAGGATGATCGACGATAGCGTCTTTTCGACGCCTTCGATTTCGCCGATTCGATCGATCAAATGGTCCAGTTCGCTGATCGAGGCTGCGGCAACAACGGCGATCAAATCGAAGCTGCCGCTCACCGAATGCAGCGTGCGGATCTCGCGGATCGCCGCGAGTTCCGGCGTAACCCGGCTCAGCGCCCGGGGCGCGATGGTGACCAGCACATGCGCCTTGACGAGGCCCTGCTCATAGCCCTCCGAAAGCCGCACGCCGTAGCCTGCGATCACCCCTTCGCGCTCCAGCCGCTCGATGCGCGCCTGTACCGTCGTGCGAGAGAGACCGAGTCGGCGGGCGATCGTCGCGGTCGGCATGCGGGCGTTCTCGCTCAGCACGGCGAGCAGTTCGCGATCTTTGTCGGTCATTTGCATATCGTCGACTCCGATCGGCGAAATGCCGATCTCTTCCCGGCGATTTAGCCAGATCGACGCTTCAAATCAACGGAATCCGGCAGGATAATTACGACTGAAGAAGCTCATACCCTGGGAAAAAAGAAGAATGAAAGACATCGTCGTCATCGGCGCCGGCAAGATCGGCTCGACCATTGCGCGCATGCTGGCGCATACCGGCGAATATCGGGTCTGCGTCGCCGATCGCAGCGCCGAGCAGCTGGCGCAGATCGAAAAGCACGATGCAATTTCGACCGCCGTCATCGACATTGCCGACCGCAATGCGCTGGCCGGCCTGCTCGCCGGCAAGTTCGCGATGCTGAGCGCCGCGCCCTTCCATCTTACAGTCGCGATCGCCGAGGCGGCAGCCGAGGCGGAGATCCACTATCTCGATCTCACCGAGGACGTCGAGTCGACCCGCCAGGTCAAGACGATTGCGGCACAAGCGAAGACGGCCTTCATCCCGCAATGCGGCCTCGCTCCCGGCTTCATCTCGATCGTCGCCAACGATCTCACCAGGCATTTCGACACGCTCGAGAGCGTGCGCATGCGCGTCGGCGCCCTGCCGCAATACCCGTCCAATGCGCTCAACTACAATCTCACCTGGAGCACGGACGGCGTCATCAACGAATATATCGAGCCCTGCGAGGCGATCGTCGAGGGTTCTCTGATCGAAGTTCCGGCAATGGAAGAGCGCGAGGAGTTCTCGCTCGACGGAGTCACCTACGAAGCCTTCAACACCTCCGGCGGCCTCGGCACCCTTTGCGAGACGCTTAAGGGCAAGGTGCGGACGCTGAACTACAAGACGATCCGCTATCCCGGTCACGCCGCAATCTTCAAGGCGCTTCTCAATGACCTCGGCCTGCGTCACCGCCGCGAGGTGCTGAAGGACATTCTCGAGAATGCACTGCCGACGACGACCCAGGATGTGGTCGTCATCTTCGTCACCGTCTCCGGCTACCGCGAAGGCCGCCTGATCCAGGAGACCTACGCCAACAAGGTCTATAGCGGCGTCGTTGCAGGACGCATGCAGAGCGGCATCCAGATCACGACGGCCGGCAGCATCTGCGCCGTGCTCGACCTGCTCGCCGAAGGCAAGATCCCGACAAAGGGCTTCGTGCGCCAGGAAGACATCGCGCTCGACACCTTCCTCGCCAACCGCTTCGGCCGCTATTACGCTCAGAAGCACGAGGAACGCGCGGCGAGCTGAGTTTTGCCCCGCTCCTCTGGGGCGATTGATGCTCATCCTCGGAAGAGAGACCCAAAATGCCCGGACACGATCCGGGCATTTTGCGTTCACGGCAGTCTCGCCCGGAGCCGCCCATCCCCCTCATCCGGTCTGCCGGCCACCTTTTCCCCGCAGGCGGAGCGAAGGAGACCCGCGGCACCCGACCGTTCCCCCTCCCCCATGAGGAGGCGGTGCGGCGATACTCGGCCCTCTCCCACTTGTGGGGAGAGGGCTAGCGTGAGGTGCATTTGAACACGCTCTGTAAGCGGCGACTGTCACTCGACCCGTCGTCAAATGTTGCTGACAACGAACGGAGGCGATTGCCTTAAACACGAAAAACCCCGCTCGAGGCGGGGTTCGATGAGCATTATCCCTCGTCGGGATGTCCCTTTCAGGCGGGGATGACGATCTCCCCGAGCTTCGTCAGCTCGGCGATGAACTGTTCGATGCGCGTCTTCTTCTCGTCGACAGCGCCTTCGAGTTCGGCGCGCGCCGCGTCGATGCGGTTCTCGAGGATCGTACGATCGAGCTCGTCGACATGGACCGCCGATTCGGCAAGGAGCGTGCAGCCATCGGGCAGGATATCGGCGAAGCCGCCGAAGACGGCGAAACGCTCGGTCTTGCCGCCGGCCGTCTTCACCGTGACCACACCCGGCTTGACGGTCGTCATGGTCGGCGCGTGATGGGCCATCACGGTCATCTCACCCTCGGTCGCCGGAATGACGACTTCCGTAACCTTTTCGGAGAGCAGCAGGCGCTCGGGGGAAACAAGCTCAAAATTGAAACTGTCGGCCATGACCATTCACTTCCGGTAAGCGCACCGCGAGATGGCGGCGGCTGTGCATGTTCTCAACCGCTTGAGCCGCGGCGGAATGAAAACCATGGCGCGGTCGCTCCGCGCCACGGTTCACGATGCAATTAGGCGGCTTCGGCAGCCAGCTTCTTCGCCTTCTCGATAGCTTCCTCGATCGAGCCGACCATATAGAAGGCGGCTTCCGGCAGGTGGTCGTACTCGCCGTTGACGAGGCCCTTGAAGCCCTTGATCGTGTCTTCGAGAGCGACCAGCTTGCCCGGCGAGCCGGTGAAGACTTCGGCGACGAAGAACGGCTGCGACAGGAAGCGTTCGATCTTGCGGGCGCGGGCGACGGCGAGCTTGTCCTCTTCGGAAAGCTCGTCCATGCCGAGGATGGCGATGATGTCCTGGAGCGCCTTGTAGCGTTGCAGGGTCGACTGCACCTTGCGCGACACTTCATAGTGCTCTTCGCCGACGATCATCGGGTCGAGCATGCGCGAGGTCGAGTCGAGCGGGTCCACCGCGGGGTAGATGCCCTTTTCCGCAATCGAGCGCGACAGAACGGTCGTGGCGTCAAGGTGGGCGAACGAAGTCGCCGGCGCCGGGTCGGTCAAGTCGTCGGCCGGAACATAGATCGCCTGAACCGAGGTGATCGAGCCCTTGGTCGTCGTGGTGATGCGCTCCTGCATCGCGCCCATGTCGGTGGCGAGCGTCGGCTGATAGCCCACGGCCGACGGGATGCGGCCGAGCAGAGCCGACACTTCCGAGCCCGCCTGGGTGAAGCGGAAGATGTTGTCGACGAAGAAGAGAACGTCCTGGCCTTCGTCACGGAAGTGCTCGGCGACCGTCAGACCGGTGAGCGCCACGCGGGCGCGCGCACCCGGCGGTTCGTTCATCTGGCCGTAAACCAGCGCAGCCTTGGAGCCTTCGCCGCCGCCGTGCTTGTTCACGCCCGATTCGATCATTTCGTGGTAGAGGTCGTTGCCTTCGCGGGTACGCTCACCGACGCCTGCGAAGACGGAGTAACCGCCGTGTGCCTTGGCGACGTTGTTGATCAGTTCCATGATCAGAACGGTCTTGCCGACGCCTGCACCGCCGAAGAGGCCGATCTTGCCGCCCTTGGCGTAAGGAGCGAGCAGGTCGACGACCTTGATGCCGGTGACGAGGATCTGCGCTTCCGTCGACTGGTCGACATAAGCCGGGGCGTCCTGGTGGATGGCGCGGCGGGCCGAGGTCTCGACCGGGCCGGCTTCATCGACCGGCTCGCCGATGACGTTCATGATGCGGCCGAGCGTTTCCTTGCCGACCGGAACGGCGATCGGGCCGCCCGTGTCGACGACCGACTGGCCGCGGACGAGACCTTCGGTCGAGTCCATGGCGATCGTGCGGACGGTGTTTTCGCCGAGGTGCTGGGCGACTTCGAGAACGAGGCGGTTACCCTTGTTGTCGGTTTCCAGCGCGTTCAGGATCTGCGGGAGATAGCCTTCTTCGAACGAGACGTCGACGACGGCGCCGATGACCTGCGTCACGCGGCCGACAGCACCCGTAGCCGCAACGGCTGTCTTGGCGGAAGCTGCCTTCTTCGGAGCAGCAGGCTTCTTCGCCGCTGCGGTTTCTTTCGGGGTAGCTGCCCTAGCCATATTCTGACCCTCTTCTCGTAACCTTAGAGCGCTTCCGCGCCAGAGATGATTTCAATGAGTTCCTTGGTGATCTGCGCCTGACGCTGACGGTTGTAGTTGAGCGTCAGCTTGTTGATCATCTCACCGGCATTGCGCGTCGCATTGTCCATGGCGCTCATCTTGGCGCCCATTTCGCCGGCGACGTTCTCGAGCAGGGCCCGGAAGATCTGCACCGAAATGTTGCGCGGTATGAGGTCGCTGAGGATGGCCGCAGCATCCGGCTCGTATTCGTAGATCGCCGATGCGGTCTCGGCCTCGGCGGAAACCTCGCCCGCCGTCGCCGGGATGAGCTGCTGCGCGGTCGGGATCTGCGAAATGACGGACTTGAACTCGGAATAGAACAACGTGCAGACGTCGAACTCGCCGTTTTCGAAGAGTTCGATGACCTTGTGCCCGATCCGGTCCGCGTTCTCGAAGCCGATCTTCTTGACTTCACGCAGGTCGACGCGGTCGATGATCAGCGAAGCGAATTCGCGCCGCAGAATATCGAAGCCCTTCTTGCCGACGCAGATGATCTTGACCGTCTTGCCCTGGGCAAGCAGCTTGCGCACATGATCGCGGGCAAAGCGGGCGATCTGCGAGTTGAAGCCGCCGCAGAGGCCGCGCTCGGCGGTGCAGACGATCAGCAGATGCGTGTCGTCACGGCCGGTGCCCGTCATCAGCCGTGGCGCGGCGTCGTCCGCGCCGACCGCCTGGGCGATATTGGCGAGAACGGCAGCCATGCGCTGCGAATAGGGCCGGGCGGCCTCGGCCGCCTCCTGGGCACGCCGAAGCTTCGCCGCGGCGACCATCTTCATCGCCTTGGTGATCTTCTGCGTCGCCTTGACGGAGGCGATCCGGTTTTTCAGATCCTTAAGTGAAGGCATCCGTTGTCCGTCCTAGTTGAGGTCCGCTCAGGCGAAAGACTTGGCGAAGCTGTCGATTGCGGTCTTCAGCTTGGCCTTGGTGTCGTCCGAGATCGCCTTTTCCGTGCGGATCGTGTCGAGGACGGCTTTGCCTTCCGAACGCAGATAGGAAAGCAGGCCCTGTTCGAACTTGCCGACTTCGTTGACCGGCAGCTTGTCGAGGTAGCCGTTGACGCCGGCGAAGATGACCGCGACCTGTTCTTCCGTCTTCAGCGGCGAGAACTGCGGCTGCTTCAGGAGTTCGGTCAGGCGGGCGCCGCGGTTCAGGAGGCGCTGCGTCGCGGCGTCGAGGTCGGAGCCGAACTGCGCAAAAGCGGCCATTTCGCGGTACTGCGCGAGTTCGCCCTTAATCGAGCCGGCGACTTGCTTCATCGCCTTGATCTGAGCGGAGGAACCGACGCGCGAAACCGACAGACCGACATTAACGGCCGGGCGGATGCCTTGGTAGAACAGGTCGGTTTCAAGGAAGATCTGACCGTCGGTGATCGAGATCACGTTGGTCGGAATGAACGCGGACACGTCGTTGCCCTGCGTCTCGATGACCGGCAGAGCCGTCAGCGAGCCGGCGCCGTTGTCGTCATTGAGCTTTGCAGCGCGCTCCAGAAGACGGGAATGCAGGTAGAAGACGTCGCCCGGATAGGCTTCGCGGCCCGGCGGGCGGCGGAGAAGCAGTGACATCTGACGGTAGGCGACGGCCTGCTTGGAAAGGTCGTCATAGCCGATCAGCGCATGCTTGCCGTTGTCGCGGAAGTATTCGCCCATCGTGCAGCCGGCGAACGGAGCGAGATACTGCATCGGCGCCGGATCGGAGGCGGTGGCGGCAATGATGATCGAGTACTGCAGAGCGCCGCGCTCTTCGAGAACCTTCACGAACTGCGCAACCGTCGAGCGCTTCTGGCCGATGGCGACGTAGACGCAATAGAGCTTGTCCTGCTCCGGGCCGTTGTCGTGGATCGGCTTCTGGTTCAGGAAGGTGTCGAGGATGATCGCGGTCTTGCCGGTCTGGCGGTCCCCGATGACGAGCTCGCGCTGGCCGCGGCCGACCGGGATGAGGGCGTCGATCGCCTTGAGGCCGGTCGACATCGGCTCATGCACCGACTTGCGCGGAATGATGCCAGGCGCCTTGATGTCGACGCGGGCACGCTGCTTGGCGTTGATCGGGCCCTTGCCGTCGATCGGGTTGCCGAGCGCGTCGACGACGCGGCCGAGCAGTTCCGGGCCGACCGGGACGTCCACGATGGCGCCGGTCCGCTTGACGATGTCGCCCTCCTTGATGTCGCGGTCGGAGCCGAAGATAACGACACCGACGTTATCGGCTTCGAGGTTCAGCGCCATGCCGCGAATTCCGCCCGGGAATTCGACCATCTCGCCTGCCTGGACATTGTCGAGGCCGTAGACGCGGGCAATACCGTCACCGACGGAGAGCACCTGACCGACTTCGGAGACTTCTGCTTCCTGGCCGAAATTTTTGATCTGATCTTTGAGAATTGCGGAAATTTCCGCGGCGCGGATATCCATCAGCCGACCTCTTTCAGTGCAAGCTTAAGGGTAGAGAGTTTGGTGCGAAGGGAGGTGTCAATCTGGCGGGACCCGACCTTGACGATCAGACCTCCAAGAATAGACGGGTCGACGGTGACGTTGACCGCCACGTCTTTGCCGGTGACGCCTTTCAGCGTCGCCTTCAATTCGGTTTGCTGCGCTTCAGTCAGCGCATGCGCCGACGTCACGTCGGCAGTGATTTCACCCCGGTGGCGCGCAGCGATCAGGCGGAAGGCCTTGATGACGCCCGGCAGCGCGAAGAGGCGGCGGTTGCGCGCGACGACCCTGAGGAAGTTGCCGGTGAGCCCGGAGAAGCCGAACTTCTCGACGAGCGCCGAAACGGCCTTGAACTGGTCTTCGGCGGAAAACACGGGACTGACGATGAGACGCTTGAGATCCTCGCTGCCGTCGATCAGTGCCTGGACGCGAGCGAGATCGGCGCCGACCGCCTCGACGGAACCAGCCTCGAGCGCCAGCTCGAAGAGAGAGGATGCATATCGTTCTGCAACACCGGAAATAAGCTGGGATGTGTCTGCCACGGGCACAAGCTTCTCTCAAAATCATCCAAGAACGTCAGCAGCGGCGAACCGTTGACTTAACATCTTGAATTTGCTGCAATAACTCGCAGGACATCGAGGCCGTTCGACCCACTTCCCCCGCAATTCGCGGTTCGTCTAGCATAGGATGTTTGGACTCGCAACACGCCAAGGGCACGAATGCGGCATAAGTCGGCTGGTTCAGTCGATATTTGCTGTAAATTCCGTTGCAGCCTGCTGCAGGCCGTCTCCGGCGGGTCAGATCAGCCCGAAGACATAGGCAAGCGGCAGGATCGCAAGCGCCAACTGGACGGCGAGCGCGGCCCAGTTGAAAAGCGTGACGCCATTGTCGCTCATCATCGAAAGCATGCGGCCGAAGGCAGCGAGTGCGAAGGCGGCTCCGACGGCGAGATAGACCCAGGTTTGCGCCAGCATGAGGGCCGCGAGACCGAGGCCCAGATGCATTCCGCCCATGGTGGAGCGGGCCTCCGCCAGTCCGCCGCGACGTCCCTCTGCGACACCGATGCCGGCGGCGCGAAAGGTAAGGCGAGGCGCGAAGAGCATGACAAGGCCGATCAGTGCCGCCATCGCGGCGGCGCAGAAGGCCAGGAACTCCCCGGTTTCCGTCGGAATATAGAACTCCATGGCCATCCCTGCGGCAAATCATCTCAGTGCATACACCGCCCACGATTCCTCGTCGGCGCGCCATTGGTCTAGCGCATGTCGGCGCCAAAGGGAATCCGCTGTATCGCCAAAGGAGATTCGATCACAGGAAACTCTGCGGATCGACGTCGAGCTGGACGCTGATCGATCCGCGTTCCTTCGGTCCCGCGGCGATCATCGCCTTCAGGAAAGACTGCATGTCGCTGTTGCGCCGCCCATGCACGAGAAGGCGGAAGCGATGCCGGCCGCGGATGAGCGCGAGCGGCGCCTCGGCTGGCCCGAGCACGGAAATTCCCTCGACGCGCGGGGCGGCGTTGCGCAATCCGCGGGCGTGGCCTTCGGCATCGCCGCGCGTATCGGCCGATACGATGATCGAGGCGAGCCGGCCGAAGGGCGGCAGTGCCGCCCTCTCCCGCTCCTGAATTTCGCGCTCGTAAAAAGCATCGGAATCGCCCGAGACGATCGCCTGCATCACCGGATGCTGCGGCTGATAGGTCTGCAAGAGCCCCAGACTTTTCAAACCGGTCCGCCCGGCGCGTCCCGTCACCTGCGAAAGGAGCTGGAACGTCCGTTCGGCCGCACGCGGATCGCCATTGGCAAGGCCGAGATCGGCATCGACGATGCCGACCAGCGTCATCATAGGAAAATTGTGCCCCTTGGCTACGAGCTGCGTGCCGATGACGATGTCCGCCTCGCCACGGGCGATCGCCTCGAGCTCGAGCCGCAGCCGTTTGACGCCCATGAGATCGGAGGAAAGCACAATGGTGCGAGCCTCGGGGAAATGCCGATCGACCTCCTCGGCAATGCGCTCGACGCCGGGGCCGCAGGCGACCAGATGATCGAGCGTGCCGCATTCGGGACAGGCCTCCGGCGTCCTCTCCGAATAGCCGCAATGGTGGCACTGGATCTGTCCGCGGAAGCGGTGCTCGACGAGCCAGCTCGAGCAGTCCGGGCATTGGAAGCGATGGCCGCAGACGCGGCAAAGCGTGAGCGGCGCATAGCCACGGCGGTTCAGGAACAGGAGCGCCTGTTCGCCGCGTCCAATCGTCTTGCCGATATGGTTCAAGAGCACCGACGAGAGGAAGCCGCCGCGTTGCGGCGGGTGGCGGCGCATGTCGACGACGCCGAGATCGGGCAGCGCTGCGTCGCCGAAGCGGGTCGGCAGGTGGATCGGCCGGTAGCGGCCGACCTCACCATTGACCCGGCTTTCGACCGACGGCGTGGCTGAAACCAGCACCACCGGAAAACCGCCGATCCGGCCGCGCACGACGGCCATGTCGCGGGCGTTGTAAAAAACGCGATCCTCCTGCTTGTAGGCCGGGTCGTGCTCCTCGTCGACGATGATGAGCCCGAGATCCTCGAAGGGCAGGAAAAGCGCCGAGCGGGCGCCGGCGACGACGCGCACTTGGCCGGTCGTCACCTGCCGCCACACTTTCTCCCGGATGCGCGGCGCAAGGTCGGAATGCCACTCGGCCGGCTTGGCGCCGAAGCGGTCATGGAAGCGTTCCAGGAAGCTTGCCGTGAGCGCGATCTCCGGCAGCAGGATCAGCACCTGCTTGCCGGCGCGCAAGGTGGCGGCGATCGCCTCGAAATAGACCTCGGTCTTGCCGGAGCCGGTAATGCCGTCGATCAGCGAGACGGAGAACTTGCGCTCTTCGACCGCCGTCAACAGGTCGGCGGCCGCGTCTTTCTGAGCGCCCTCCAGACGAGGGGCGGCGAAATCCGGATCGGGCGCCGCGACGACGGGCGGCGGCGGCATGAACACCGTTTCGAACACGCCGTGGGAGGCAAGGCCGTCGATGACGCTGGAGGAGACGCCCGCAGCATGGGCAAGTCCGGAGCGGGTCCAGGAAAATCCGTCGCTCGCTGCGGCAATCACCCGCTCGCGCGCCGTCGTCATCCGCTCCGGTCGCATATCGGTCAGGCGCAGCGCTTCGACCATCGGCTCGGGATCGAAAGCCGTCGGCGCCCTGAGCGCCATGCGGGCGACGAGCCCCGGAGGCGTCACCGTATAGGCCGCCACCCAGTCGAGAAAGGCGCGCATCTCGCGGTTGAGCGGCGGGCAGTCGAAGACCTTCTCGATCTCCTTCAGCTTCTTCGGGTCGACGTCGCTCTCCTCACCGCCATCCCAGACGACACCGACGACGAGGCGGGGTCCGAGCGGTACCTGCACGATCGACCCGGGCTGGACGGCCATGCCGTCCGGCACCACGTAGGAATAGGCCTTCGGCGCCGGCATGGGCACCAGCACGGGCACCACGCGGCGGTCGAACAGGGCCCCGAATAAATCGGTTGAATCAAGAGTCATTTTGCCGTGACCTTGCCACCGCTTTCCGCTAAAGAAAACTGCGCAGCGAACCGCTGCCTTGCCGGAAGCAGGGTTTGTCACGGTTCCACCCGAGTTTCAACGCGCGCGATTTCCGTCTTGGAATTTCCTGCCGGCGGAGAGGCGCCCGAACGGCTGAGTGCCAAAGGAAGACTCCCATGAAATTTTTCGTTGATACCGCCGATGTGAAGGAAATCCGGGAACTGAACGATCTCGGCCTGCTCGACGGCGTCACCACCAATCCGTCGCTGATCCTGAAGTCGGGCCGCGACATCGTCGAAGTCACCAAGGAAATCTGCTCGATCGTCGAAGGGCCGGTTTCGGCCGAGGTGACCGCGACCGAATATAGCGAGATGATGAAGGAAGCGGCCGCACTTTCGAAGATCGCCGACAATATCTGCATCAAGCTGCCGCTCACGCTTGACGGTCTCAAGGCCTGCAAGGCGCTGACCTCCGACGGCCACCAGACCAACGTCACCCTCTGCTTCTCCGCCAATCAGGCGCTGCTTGCCGCCAAGGCCGGCGCGACCTTCGTCTCGCCCTTTATCGGCCGCCTCGACGACATCGCCTTCGATGGCATGGATCTGATCCGCGAAATCCGCCACATCTTCGACAATTACGGCTTCGAGACCGAGATCCTCGCCGCCTCGATCCGGACCGTCAACCACGTCAAGGAGGCCGCCCTCATCGGCGCCGACGTCATCACCGCTCCGCCTGCAACGCTGAAGGCACTGGTCAAGCACCCGCTGACCGACAAGGGCCTCGAAATGTTCCTTGCCGACTGGGCGAAGACCGGCCAGAAGATCGCCTGAGCATACGGACTTAGGACTTTTGCAGGGCCTCGCAGCAATGCGAGGCCTTCGTGCGTTCGGGTCGCGCTGCGTGGGATCTGCCCTTCACCCTAACGCTTTTCCCGCAAGCAGAGAGAGGGGACTTGAGGGTCGCCGCGAGTCTCCTTCGCCCCGCTTGCGGGGAAAAGGTGGCCGGTAGGCGGGATGAGAAGCCGCACATGGAGAAGAGCCGCTGCTCAGATCTACCTGGCCGACGGCGCGAACATCGCATCACTATCCCTGGCAAGCTCAAAAACCGTATGTCTTTCAAGCGCGCGAGTCACTTCCGTCGGATCGCCGTCGAGCGCTTCGGGTGCGATCGGATTGCCGACGCGAAAATCGAAAAGGTCGCCCTTTTTGTTCAGGAGCTCGTGAAAGACGGTCATGTCGCGCAGTTCCGTCGACCATTTGGCGAACCAGTAGAACAGGCCGGAATTGCGTGCGCTCATGTGCACGGGCAGGACCGGCAGGCCGTATTTGCGCGCGAAGCTGACCGCGGAGCTTTTCCAGGGGCGCTCGTTGAGCCGCCCGTCCGCCCAATAGGCGATACGTCCGGACGGGAAGAGCACGGTGGCCTTGCCTTCCTCGATCGCCCGGTTGGTCACCTGTAAGGTCTCGCGCGCCTTGAGCTTCGACTTGTATTCCTCGCGCCATTCGACGGGGATGACCATTTCGACGAAACGCGGATTGACGCGGATGGCATCGCGATTGGCGAAGAACATCATGTCCGGCCGGCGGTTCTTCAGGAGATCGAAGACTGCGATGCCGTCGGCGATGCCGGTCGGATGGTTGCTGACGAGCAGAAAGCCGCCCTTTTCCGGGATGCGCTCCGGCTTGTCGACGCGAATGTCGAGCGCGAGCAGCGAACTCAGATGCTCGAAGGCTTGGAAGCCGGGCATGTTGGCGACCGCATTGGCGAATTCGATCGCCTTGCCGTAGTTGAGGAGCGTGTAGAGAAAGGGCCGCATCACCGGCCACAGGGGATGGCGAACGATCCGCCGGCCGCGCTCGGCGATCAGCGTGTCGACGATATGGCCGGGACGCCCTTGCGAGACCAGCGCAATTGCCTCTGCAAAATGCGCCAGAGCGCTCGCCGAATCACGTCTTGCCATGGTCCCATCCGCCGCTGCTGACCGAACATCGCAGTTCAATATGATCGAACAATGACAAATTCCAAGTGCTTATCGGCAAACAACTGTACGTTAGCAAAAACATAAGGCGCCGATGGCATGCTCGACGCAACCAAATCAACGAAGGAAGCAGGGGTGCGGGCGGAAAATCGCTGAGATCTCCTCGTTCCCTGGTGATCGCTGGACCGACGATGAACGAGCTTCTTGTGATTGGCCATCCCGAAGTGATGGCGGAGCGTAAGCGGTGGCTTGCAAGCCTCGCCGAGGAACGCCGGCTCTCGGAAAAGACCATCGACGCCTATGAGCGAGATACGCGGCAATTCTTGACCTTTCTGACCGGACACCTCGCCGGCCCGCCCCGGCTTGCTGATATCCGTGCCCTGCGGCCGGCCGATCTGCGCGGGTTTCTGGCGCATCGGCGCAAAGGCGGCGCCGGCGCGCGCACCCTTGGGCGCGGATTGGCGGGCTTGCGCTCTTTTCTGCGATATCTCGAGAAGAACGGCCTCGCCAATGCCGCGGGCGCGGGCGCCGTGCGTTCGCCGAAGCAGCCGAAGTCCCTGCCGAAGCCGCTGACCGACCGCGAGGCGCTGAAGGTCGTGACGGCCGACGCGCAACTCGCGGAGGAGCCTTGGATCGCAGCGCGCAACGCCGCCGTACTCACGCTGCTCTACGGCTGCGGCCTGCGCATATCGGAAGCGCTCGACCTCACGCCCGGCGACTTCGCGGATACGGTGACATCACTGCGCGTCACGGGCAAGGGCGGGAAGACGCGGATCGTGCCGCTGATCGCCGCGGCCGGCGAGGCGGTTGTGGTTTACAGAAAGCTCTGCCCCTACCACCTCGGTCCCGGTGAACCGCTCTTCCGCGGCGCCCGCGGCGCGAGGCTCCAGCCCGCGATCATCCAGCGCGAGATGCAGAAGCTTCGCGCCGCACTCGGTCTGCCCGATTCGGCGACGCCGCACGCACTGCGCCACTCCTTCGCCACCCATCTTCTGGCGGGCGGCGGTGATCTCCGCACCATCCAGGAGCTGCTCGGCCATTCCAGCCTCTCGACGACGCAGGTCTATACCGGCGTCGATTCCACGCGGCTCCTGGAAATCTACGACCGCGCTCATCCCCGCGCCTAAAATCCGGCATGCTTGTCCGTTAACCAACCTCGTTAAGGAACCCGTGACCGAGGGGGCGTAGGGTTCCAGCTCATTGCCGGGGGCACCCATGACGACGATCACCAGACCCGTTCGCGATCTTGCGGCCAAAGCGGCCGACGGCCTCTTGGGGCTCATTGCGCTCCTGCATGTGGTCCTTGCCGCAAGTCTCATCATCGCATTGCTCTCCGTGTCGGCTGCAAGGGCGGAAGACGCGGATTGCGGCGGCGACAACATATTGATGGCACTCGAGCGCTCCGACCCCGCCCGATTGGTGGCTCTGCGCGAAGAGGCCGCGGCCATCCCCAATGGAAAGGGCCTTCTCTGGAAAATCGAGGGCGGGCGCTCTCAACCTTCCTTTCTGCTCGGCACCATGCATGTGACCGACCCGCGCGTGCTGGCAATGCCAGCCGGTGCCGCTGACGCCTTCGCCGAAGCTCGGACCGTTATCGTCGAATCCGACGAGATCGTCGACGACAAGAAGGCCAGCGCCGCGATCATGATGCGGCCCGACCTCACCATGTTCGCCGATAACAGGACGATCAACGACTTCCTGAAGCCGGAGGATCGGGCGCGCCTCGAGACGGGACTGAAGGCGCGGGGAATTCCCCTGCCGCTCGTGGCCAAGATGAAGCCCTGGATGATCGCAAGCTTCGTGGCGTTGCCGACCTGCGAGTTCTCGCGCAAGGCAGCCGGCGCCTCCTTCCTCGACAAGAAGCTCGCGGAGGATGCGGTGAAAGAGGGCAAGAGCTTGAGGGGCCTGGAAACGCTGGTCGAGCAGCTTGCGGCCATGGATTCGCTGCCGGTCGAACTGCATCTAAGCGCACTGATCCAGACGCTCGCCCTCGGCAAGACCATGGACGACGTGCTCGCAACGACCACGGACCTCTACCTCTCCGGCGATACCGGCATGATCATGCCGATGATGAAATTCGTCTCCGCGGATGTTTCGTCCGACGATGTCGGCTATGCGGATTTCGAGCAGCGCATCATCATCGACCGCAACAAGATCATGGCGGAACGGGCTGCGCCCATGCTGAAGGATGGCGGCGCCTTCATGGCCGTCGGCGCCTTGCATCTTCCCGGCAAGGAGGGCCTCGTGGAGCTCCTGCGGCAGCAGGGATTTACCGTGACACCTGTCAACTGACCGCCGCTCGCGGCCGGTCGCTCAACCCCGCCAGCAATGTCGGGACGATCGCCTTGTGGAAGGGCATGACGGCAGCGAGATAGAGCCGGCCGAAAAAATTCCTGCGGCGCACCAAGGTGGTCATGCCGATAACCTGGCTGTCGGCCGGCCCTTCGCGCACATCGACGACGATACGGAAATCCAGGTGGCGGTCATCATAGCCGACAACGGCTTCGCGATCGTCGCTGTGCAGCAGCGGAAAGGTGCCGATCAGGCCGGAATGCGCGGGGGGCGCGGCTGCGTTCAGACCGATGAGAGACGCGAGGCGGTTGCGCAATGCAAGGAGACTTTGCACCCAGGCGGGTGCGCTTCCAAGCGCTCGCCGCGCCGCCTCGGCCGCAGTCATCCGCTCGCCGAAGACGAGAAGTTCGTAGCGGTCCGCCCAGTCGGCTCCGGGAAGCCAAGCGTTCGGCAGCCTGGCGGCAACGCTTCGTGGTCTCATGAACGCTTCCCCTTTCGCCTTCGCCGTTCCCGCCAATCTGAGGCGGTCATGGCTGCGGTGAATGGTCCATGATTGCGCCGGATTTCGGCGCGAAGCAGGGGGCCACTTGTCGCAGCCCCCGCGCTATTTGTCACATATGGATCGGCTTGAAGAAGGTGGAGAGCGCCGCCTCCTTCACAGCTTCCGACATCGTCGGGTGCGCGTGGCAGGTGCGGCCGAGATCCTCGGACGAGCCGCCGAACTCCATCAGCACCGCGATCTCGTGGATCATCTCGCCGGCGCCGAAGCCGATGATGTGGCCGCCGAGTACGCGATCGGTCTCCTTGTCGGCGAGGATCTTGACGAAGCCGTCCGTCTGAAGCATCGCCCGGGCGCGGCCATTGGCGGTGAAGGGGAACTTGCCGACCTTGTAGGCGATACCGGCAGCCTTCAGCTCCTGCTCCGTCTTGCCGACGGAGGCGACCTCCGGCTGGGTATAGACGACGCCCGGAATGACATCGTAGTTCACATGGCCGGCCTGACCGGCGATGATTTCCGCTACGGCCACGCCTTCGTCCTCGGCCTTGTGCGCGAGCATCGGGCCGCGCACGACGTCGCCGATCGCGTAGACGCCGGTGATGCTCGTCTGGAAGTGACGGTCGACCTCGATCCGGCCGCGCGAGTCGAGCACGACGCCGGCCTTGGCGAGACCCATGTTCTCGGTGCAGGGCTTGCGGCCGGTCGCGACCAGCACGACATCTGCATCGAGCGTGGCGGAATCGCCGCCCTTGACCGGCTCGAAGGTGACCCTTGCGCCGCTGCCAGGCTTGGTAACGCCAGTCACCTTGGCGCCGAGCTTGATGTCGATGCCCTGCTTCGTCAGCATCCGGTGGAGCTGCTTGGCGACCTCGCCGTCCATGCCGCCGAGAATCGTGTCGAGGAATTCGATCACCGTCACCTTGGCGCCGAGGCGTGCCCAGACGGAGCCGAGCTCGAGGCCGATGACGCCGCCGCCGACGACGATCATGCTCGCCGGCACCTTTTCCAGCTCAAGCGCACCGGTCGACGAGACGATGACCTTCTCGTCGAACTCGAACGCGACGCCGGGAATGCCGGCGACGTCCGAGCCGGTGGCGATGACGACGTTCTTCGCTTCGAGGACCTGCTCCTCGCCCTTGTCGTTGGTGACGGAAACCTTGCCCTGGCCGAGAACCTTTCCCAGGCCCTGGAAGCCATCGATCTTGTTCTTCTTGAAGAGGAAGGAGACGCCGTCGACATTCGCCTTAACGGTCGCGTCCTTGTGGGCCATCATCTTTTCGAGATTGAGCTTCGGGCTTGCGACCTCCACGCCGAGCGCCTCAAGGCCGTGCTGCGCGTGATGGAACATCTCGGAAGCATGCAGCAGCGCCTTGGAGGGAATGCAGCCGACATTGAGGCAGGTGCCGCCATAGGTGGCGCGCTTTTCGATCACGGCAACCTTCATGCCCAACTGCGCCGCCTTGATGGCGCAGACATAGCCGCCGGGGCCGCTTCCGATGACGATGAGATCATAAGCCATTTGATAATCCTTCTTGGGAGGACGGTCTTAAGAGGACGATCATCGCCCGCCGCTGACAGTGAGAATGGCTCCGGTCACATAAGTCGCCTTATCCGACAGGAGATAGAGAATTGCGTCGGCAACTTCGCCGGCTGTGCCGGGACGCTGCATGGGAATGGAAGGCGCCATGTCACGGGCGCGATCGGGCAGCCCGCCGGACGCATGAATTTCGGTGTCGATGATTCCGGGACGCACCGCGTTCACGCGGATGCTCTCCGAGGCTACTTCGCGCGCGAGCCCGACGGTGAAGCTGTCGATCGCGCCTTTCGCGGCAGCGTAGTCGACATATTGACCGGGAGCGCCCAGCACGGCCGCGACGGACGAAAGATTGACGATCGCGCCGCCGCGCCCGCCGTGACGCGTCGACATCCGGAGCACGGCTTCCGCCGCGCAGCGGATGGAGCCGGTGACGTTGACGCGGAACATCCGCTCCAGCCGTTCCGGCGAAATCGCGTCGATGCGCTGCGGCGCGCCGACGATGCCGGCATTGTTGACGAGCCCGTCGAGGCGACCGAAGGCGGCATCGACGGCGGCGAAGATCGCTTGCACCCCGCCTTCGGTACCGACGTCGCCCTCGACCGCGATTGCGGCACCTCCGGCATCCGATATACGGCGAACCACGTCCTCGGCCGCCTGCCGGTTGGAAGCATAATTGACGGCGACCCGCCAGCCCTCGTCAGCCGCGACAAGCGAGACTGCAGCACCGATGCCGCGGCTGCCGCCCGTGACGAGAAGCACGCGCCCGTCGCTCATTTGGCGCATCCCTTGAACACAAAGACGTCGGAGCTGTCGGCATTCGCCTTGCCCTCGCCCCAGGCGCTCGATGCACGCAGCGACGGGCCGAAATGAGGCAGCAGGATCTGCTCGGCGGCCGGCGCATCCTCAGCCTGAAGCAGGTCGATACGGCCGGCCTTGTCGACCGTGTAAATCACGCCCTGCCAGACGGTGCAGGCCTCGAGTTCCGCGCCGGTCACGTCGCCCGTCGGGCAATTATTCATGACGATCCCGTTCGCGCGCAACGGCTCGCCGGACTGCATCACGACGCCGTCGAGAAAAAGCTTGGTCTCCCCGACCTTGACCTTGAAGTGATTGCTGGTGACGGCCGCTTCCGACCCTACCGGCTCGAAGCGCAACTCGTAAGTGCCGGCCGGATCGGCATAGATCGCATGCGCCTGCTTGCACTCGTCCGCGAAGGCAGGCGCGGCAGTGAGCACGGCCGCTAGCGCGACGGAAAGGACGTTCCAGCCGCCCGTCATCAGGCGGCCTTTTCCGTCGCGAGCTTCAGCCCGAGCGCGATGAAGACCATGCCGCTCGCCCGGTCGATCCACTTGCTCGCGCGCGTGAATGCAGCGCGCATTCGCGGCGTGGTCATGAACAGGCTGACACCGACGAACCAGAGGATCAGAGCGCTCGCCATGACGAGGCCGTAGCCGAATTTGACCATCATCGGCGTATGGGCGCTGACGACGGTCGAGAAGATCGACAGGAAGAAGAACACCGCCTTCGGGTTGAGCGCGTTGGCGGCGAAGCCGAGGCCGAAGGCCTTCAGCGCCGATTGCCCCCTGCCTTTGCCAGAATCTTCACCCGCCTCGACGGCGATCTCCGTCTGGCCGGCGCGAAGCGCCTTGACGCCGATATAGATGAGGTAAGCGACGCCGCACCATTTGACGATGTTGAAGAGGTAGATTGACTGGGAAATGATCAGCCCCAGGCCGAGAATGGTATAGGTGACATGGAACATCAGCGATGTGCCGATGCCGAAGGAGGTGATGATTGCCTGCCGCCGGCCGTGCACCAGCGACTGCCGCATCACCATGGCGAGGTCCGCGCCGGGGGAAACGATGGCGAAGGAGAAGATCGCCATCAGCGAAGCGAGTTCGATCAGATAGTTGCTCATGCCTTTGCGACCGGTGCTTTGAAGACCCAGATGGAGCCGGAGAGAGCCTGAATGCGCGCATAACGTGCCTCCCGAACCCTAACCTCTAGCGCCATGACTGTCGATTCCCTGCTGGCGCGTCGGCGGGGACGGCGAGCGTCGAGGAGAAGGAAACGGGGGCTCACGCCCCCGCCTCCTTTAGAGATCGAGCACGAGGCGCTCCGGATCTTCGAGGCTTTCCTTGACGCGAACGAGGAAGGTTACTGCTTCCTTGCCGTCGACGATGCGGTGATCGTAGGAGAGCGCCAGATACATCATCGGGCGGATGACCACCTGGCCGCCGATCGCCACCGGGCGGTCCTGGATCTTGTGCATGCCGAGAATGCCCGACTGCGGCGCGTTGAGGATCGGCGAGGACATCAGCGAACCGTAGACGCCGCCGTTGGAGATGGTGAAGGTGCCGCCCTGCATGTCCGCCATCGAGAGCGTTCCGTCGCGAGCCGCCTTGCCGAGCCGGCCGATTTCCTTCTCGATTTCGGCGATCGACATCTGGTCGGCATCGCGCACGATCGGAACGACGAGGCCCTTGTCGGTGCCGACGGCGACGCCGATATGGCAGAAGTTCTTGTAGATGATGTCGGTGCCGTCGATCTCGGCATTGACCGCCGGCAGCTCCTTGAGCGCATGCGTCACGGCCTTGGTGAAGAAGCCCATGAAGCCGAGCTTCACGCCGTGCTTCTTCTCGAAGATGTCCTTGTACTTCGAACGCAGGCTCATGACCGCGCTCATGTCCACCTCGTTATAGGTGGTGAGCATGGCGGCGGTGTTCTGCGCATCCTTCAGGCGGCGGGCGATCGTCTGGCGCAGACGGGTCATCTTGACGCGCTCTTCGCGACCGGCATCTTCCGCCGGTGCCGGGGCACGTGCCTGGACCTTGGCCGGCTCGGCCGCGGCGGGCGCCGAGATGCCCTTGGAAATCGCAGCGAGCACGTCGCCCTTCAACACCTGGCCCCGCTTGCCCGAACCGTCGAGCTGATCGGCGGAAAGGTTGTTTTCGGCGATGAGCTTGGCGGCAGCCGGCGCCGGCGGCATCGATGTGGGCGCCTGCGGCGCGGCAGCGGCTGCCGGTTGCGCAACAGGGGCTGCGGCGGCGGGGGCGGCAGCGGGCTCGGGCATCTTTTCGGCCGGAGCCGCGGCGGCAGCACCCGCACCTTCGGCGATCTGGCCGAGCAGCGCGCCGAGGCCGACGGTTTCGCCCGCCTGCGCGACGATTTCGCTAAGCGTGCCGGCGGCCGGCGCCGGAACTTCGATCGTCACCTTGTCGGTCTCGAGCTCGAGAATCGGTTCGTCGGCCTTGATCGCGTCGCCGACCTTCTTGAACCAAGTGCCGACGGTCGCTTCGCTGACGGATTCGCCAAGGGTGGGAACGCGGATTTCTGTTGCCATGATTTTTGTCCGTTGATCAGATTTCTGTTTCAAGCTCTTAAGTTACGCACTCCCGGACGGAAAACCGCTACGCACTTTTCCTGGAAGTGCTCCAGCGATTGGCAGACCGTGAGGGGCTTGATCAGCCCCCCAGCGCGTCCTCGAGGAAGGCGGCAAGCTGCGCCATGTGCTTGGACATCAGGCCGGTTGCCGGCGAAGCGGCGGCCGGGCGGCCGGTGTAGCGCACCCGCTGGTACTTCGCGTCGATATGGGCAAGGACCCATTCGAGATAGGGGTCGATGAACGACCAGGCGCCCATGTTCTTCGGCTCTTCCTGGCACCAGACCATCTCCGCATGACGGAAGCGGCTGAGCTCGTTGATGAGCGCCTTGGCCGGGAACGGATAGAGCTGCTCGACGCGCAGCAGATAGATGTCGTCGATGCCGCGCTTCTCGCGCTCTTCGAGGAGGTCGTAATAGACCTTGCCCGAGCACATGACGACGCGACGGATCTTCGAATCCTTCTGCAGCTTGATCGGGCCGTCCTTGATGACCTCCGCATCGTCCCAGAGCAGCCGGTGGAAGGAGCTCTCGCCGGCCATTTCGGAGAGGCTGGAGACCGCCCGCTTGTGGCGCAGCAACGACTTCGGCGTCATCAGGATCAGCGGCTTGCGGAAATCGCGCTTCACCTGGCGGCGCAGGATATGGAAGTAGTTCGCCGGCGTCGTGACGTTGGCGACCTGCATGTTGTCTTCCGCGCAGAGCTGCAGGAAGCGCTCCAGGCGCGCGGAGGAATGCTCCGGCCCCTGGCCCTCATAACCGTGCGGCAGCAGGCAGACGAGACCCGACATGCGCAGCCACTTGCGCTCGCCCGACGAGATGAACTGGTCGAAGATCACCTGCGCGCCGTTGGCGAAGTCGCCGAACTGGGCTTCCCAGAGCGTCAGCGCGTTCGGACGGGCGAGCGAATAGCCGTATTCGAAGCCGAGCACCGCCTCTTCCGAGAGCATCGAATTGATGACCTCGTAGCGGGCCTGGGTCGGCGAGAGGTTGGCGAGCGGAATGTAGCGCTCCTCCGTCTCCTGATCGTAGAGGACGGAATGGCGTTGCGAGAAGGTGCCGCGCTCACAGTCCTGGCCGGACAGACGGATCTTCGTCCCCTCCGTCACGAGCGTACCGAAGGCAAGCGCCTCAGCCATCGCCCAGTCGATCCCCTCGCCGGTCTGGATCATGTTGGCGCGATTTTCCATGAAGCGCTGGATGGTTCGATGCGCGCTGAAGCCGGCCGGGATCTCGGAAAGCTTGCGGCCGATCTCCTTCAATTGCTTCATCGGCACCGAGGTCCTGCCGCGGCGCTGCTCATCCTGGTTGTCGGCCGTGCGCAGGCCCGACCAGGCGCCGTCGAGCCAGTCCGCCTTGTTCGGCTTATAGGACTGGCCGGCCTCGAATTCCTGCTCGAGATGAGCGCGCAAGTCCGCCTTCATCTTCTCCACGTCGCCCTCGGTCATGAGGCCTTCGGCGATCAGACGCTGCGAATAGAGCTGGACCACCGTCTTGTGGGCGCGGATGGCGCGATACATCTTCGGCTGCGTGAACGCCGGCTCGTCGCCCTCGTTGTGGCCGAAGCGGCGATAGCAGAACATGTCGATGACGACCGGCTTGTGGAACTTCATCCGGAACTCGGTCGCGACCTTGGCGGCGTAGACGACCGCTTCCGGATCGTCGCCGTTCACGTGGAAGATCGGCGCCTCGATCATTTTCGCTACGTCCGAGGGATAGGGCGAAGAGCGCGAGAAGGCCGGGTTGGTCGTGAAGCCGATCTGGTTGTTGATGATGAAGTGCACGGTGCCGGCAACGCGATGACCGCGCAGGCCGGACAGGCCGAGAATTTCGGCAACGACGCCCTGGCCGGCAAAGGCTGCATCGCCATGGAGCAGCAGCGGCATGACCTTGACGCGCTCGCGCAGCGGAATGATGTCGCCCTCGAAGACGGTGGCGATCTGGTCCTGCTTGGCGCGCGCCTTGCCCATGACCACCGGGTTGACGATCTCGAGATGTGACGGATTCGCCGTCAGCGACAGATGCACCTTGTTGCCATCGAACTCGCGGTCGGAAGAGGCGCCGAGGTGGTACTTCACGTCACCCGAGCCTTCTACGTCGTCAGGCGCATAGGAACCGCCCTTGAACTCGTGGAAGATGGCCCGGTGCGGCTTGGCCATGACCTGCGAGAGCACGTTCAAACGGCCGCGATGCGCCATGCCGAGGACGATCTCCTTGAGACCGAGCTGTCCGCCGCGCTTGATGATCTGCTCGAGCGCCGGGATCAGCGATTCGCCGCCGTCGAGGCCGAAACGCTTGGTGCCCTTGTACTTGACGTCGATGAACTGCTCGAAGCCCTCCGCTTCGATCAGCTTCTGCAGGATCGCCTTCTTGCCCTCGGGGGTGAATTCGACGCCCTTGTCCGGACCCTCGATCCGCTCCTGGATCCAGGCCTTCTCTTCCGGGTTGGACATGTGCATGAACTCGACGCCCATCGTCGAGCAATAGGTCCGCTCGAGGATCTCGACCATCTCGCGCACGGTCGCGTATTCGAGACCGAGCACGTTGTCGATGAAGATCTTGCGATCGTAATCCTTCTCTTCGAAGCCATAGGTCTTCGGCGAGAGCTCGTCGTAATCCTCGACCGGATCGGCAAGGCCGAGGGGGTCGAGCTTGGCGTGCAGATGGCCGCGCATGCGATAGGCGCGGATCATCATGATAGCGCGCACGGAATCGCGGGTCGACTGATGAACCTCGGCCTCGCTGACCGGAACACCAGCGACGGCGGCGGCCTCCTCTGCTTTGGCCTTGACCTTCTTCTCGATGACCTTTTCAACCGTGCCCCAGTCACCGTCGAGCGCCGAGACCAGTTCGCCATTGGCGGGAATAGGCCAATTGCTCTTCTTCCAGGAGGCGCCCTTGGCCGCCTTCACCACATCTTCGGGCCTGTCGGCGAGCGCCTTGAAGAAGGACTGCCATTCGGCCGAAACGGAAGACGGATCCGCTTCATAGCGCGCGTAGAGCTGCTCGATATAGGCGGCATTGGCGCCGTCCAGAAACGATGTGAGCTGGAATTGCTCGTTGGCCTCTTGCCTTGTCATGGTCTCTTGCGGACGTGAGTCCGCCTCCTGACTTAAGTTGGGTTGCCGGATTGTCCCGGTCATGTTTGCCTGGCGCCCGGATCAGGGGCCTTCGCCCATCTCGCCCGACCGCATCATCATGGTGTCTTTCGTGGCTCCAATGGGGCGACCGTATGCCGCCCCATCGCACTGTTGTGGTCAGCCCTTGAGAACTTCGACCAGCGTCTTGCCGAGGCGGGCCGGAGACGGCGAGACGCGAATGCCGGCGGATTCCATCGCGGCGATCTTGTCTTCCGCGCCGCCCTTGCCACCCGAGATGACGGCGCCGGCATGGCCCATGGTGCGACCGGGAGGCGCCGTACGGCCGGCGATGAAGCCGACCATCGGCTTCTTGCGGCCACGCTTGGCCTCGTCCTTCAGGAACTGCGCCGCATCCTCTTCGGCCGAGCCGCCGATCTCGCCGATCATGATGATCGACTTGGTCTCGTCGTCGGCGAGGAACATCTCGAGCACGTCGATGAACTCGGTGCCCTTGACCGGGTCGCCACCGATGCCGACGGCCGTCGTCTGGCCGAGGCCCTCATTCGTGGTCTGGAACACAGCCTCGTAGGTGAGCGTGCCGGAGCGCGACAGAACGCCGACCGAACCCTTGCGGAAGATGTTGCCGGGCATGATGCCGATCTTGCATTCGTCCGGCGTCAGCACGCCTGGGCAGTTCGGGCCGATGAGGCGCGAGGACGACTTTTCGAGCCGCGCCTTGACCTTGACCATGTCGGCGACCGGAATGCCTTCGGTGATGCAGACGATGAGCGGGATTTCCGCATCGACCGCCTCGATGATCGCCGCGGCCGCGCCGGCCGGCGGAACATAGATCACGGACGCGTTGGCACCCGTGGCGTCACGGCCTTCGGCAACCGTCGCGAAGATCGGCAGTTGTTCGCCCTTGGCGCCAGTCCAGGTCTCCCCACCCTTCTTCGGGTGGATGCCGCCGACCATCTTGGTGCCATTGTAGGCAAGCGCCTGTTCGGTGTGAAATGTGCCCGTCTTGCCGGTGAGACCTTGGACGAGGACCTTGGTGTCTTTGTTGATCAGGATGGACATGAAACCTCAGGCTCCCTTCACGGCTGCAACGATCTTCTGGGCGGCATCGTCCAGATCATCGGCGGAGATGACGTTGAGGCCCGATTCATTGATGATCTTCTTGCCGAGCTCGACATTCGTGCCTTCGAGGCGCACGACGAGCGGCACCTTGAGGCCAACTTCCTTGACAGCAGCCAGAACGCCTTCGGCGATGACGTCACACTTCATGATGCCGCCGAAGATGTTGACCAGGATGCCCTTCACCGCCGGATCTGCGGTGATGATCTTGAAGGCGTGCGTGACCTTTTCCTTCGAAGCACCGCCGCCGACATCGAGGAAGTTCGCGGGCTCGGCGCCGTAGAGCTTGATGATATCCATCGTCGCCATGGCGAGACCGGCGCCGTTGACCATGCAGCCGATATTGCCGTCGAGAGCGACATAGGCGAGGTCGTGCTTGGAGGCTTCGATTTCCTTCTCGTCCTCTTCCGTCGTGTCGCGCAGCGCGACGACATCTTCATGACGGAAGAGCGCATTGCCGTCGAAGGAGACCTTGGCGTCCAGGACGCGCATCCGGCCGTTCTTCATGACTATCAGCGGATTGACCTCGAGCAGGCTCATGTCCTTTTCGACAAAGGCCTTGTAGAGGATCGGGAAGAGCTTTTCGGCGTCTGCGCGCGCTTCGCCTTCGAGCTTCAGCGCGTCGGTCAGCGTCTTCAGATCGTCAGCGGTCACACCCTTGTCCGGGTCGATCGCAACGGTGACGATCTTTTCCGGCGTGTGCTCGGCAACCGCCTCGATGTCCATGCCGCCCTCGGTCGAGACGACGAAAGCGACCCGGCCGACGGAGCGGTCGACGAGGATCGAGAGGTAGAGCTCGCGCTCGATGTCGGCCCCGTCCTCGATATAGAGACGGTTGACCTGCTTGCCGGCCGGGCCGGTCTGCTTGGTCACGAGCGTGTTGCCGAGCATTTCCTTGGCGTTGGCGACGACCTCCTCGACGGACTTCGCCAGGCGAACGCCGCCCTTTGCATCGGGGCCGAGTTCCTTGAACTTGCCCTTGCCGCGACCGCCGGCATGGATCTGGCTCTTCACGACGTAAAGCGGTCCCGGCAGCTTTTTCGCGGCCGCCTCGGCCTCGTCGGCAGAGAAGATCGCGACACCTTCCGCGACCGGCGCGCCATAGCTCTTCAAGAGAGCCTTGGCCTGGTATTCATGGATGTTCATGGGTTCTTTCCTGTCTGATAGGCCGGATGGCGGTTACTTCAGGCTGGGTGCGATGTTGATGCAGGCTTCGCAAAGGCCGGCGACCGCCGCCACCGACTTGTCGAAGGCTTCCTTTTCGCCCTTGTTGAGGTCGATCTCGATGATGCGCTCGACGCCGCCGGCGCCGATCACCGTCGGCACGCCGACATACATGTCCCTGACGCCGTACTGGCCGGAAAGATGGGCCGCGACGGGAAGCACGCGCTTCTTGTCCTTGAGGTAGGCTTCGGCCATCTCGATCGCGGAAGCCGCCGGCGCATAGTAGGCCGAGCCGGTCTTCAAGAGGCCGACGATCTCGGCGCCGCCGTCACGGGTGCGCTGGATGATCTGGTCGAGCTTCTCCTTGGTGGTCCAGCCCATCTGGACGAGGTCCGGCAGCGGAATGCCTGCAACCGTCGAATAGCGGGCGAGCGGTACCATGGTGTCGCCATGGCCGCCGAGAACAAAGGCGGTGATGTCCTTGACCGAAACGTTGAACTCCTGGGCGAGGAAGAGGCGGAAACGCGAAGAGTCGAGAACGCCAGCCATGCCGACGACCTTGTTCTTCGGCAAGCCCGAAAACTTCTGCAGTGCCCAGACCATGGCGTCGAGCGGGTTGGTGATGCAGATGACGAAGGCGTTCGGAGCGTATTTCTTGATGCCGGCACCGACCTGTTCCATCACCTTGAGGTTGATGCCGAGCAGATCGTCACGGCTCATGCCGGGCTTGCGCGGGACGCCGGCGGTGACGATGCAGACGTCTGCGCCTTCGATCGCCGCATAGTCGCTGGCACCCGTGAGCGATGCATCGAAGCCTTCGACCGGAGAGGACTGCGCGATGTCGAGGCCCTTGCCCTGCGGAATGCCGTCGGCGATGTCGAAGAGGACGATGTCGCCCAGCTCCTTCAGGCCGGCGAGATGCGCCAGCGTGCCACCAATCATCCCTGAACCGATAAGTGCGATCTTGTTGCGCGCCATGAAAGTGCTTCCTTTGTGATCCCAATATGATCGAGGCCTGAAACGCGGCAAACGCCAAACCTTCGGAAAAGCCACTTAAACGGCAAAAGGTAAAATATCAATCCATACTTTTGAGCAAAGCAATTTCAATCGGTTAGATCAAAAAGTTCTTACGTAAGCGTAAGAATATCCGTCACGATTGTGTCACTGAACGCCGGAATCTACCGGATGTGCGGCGATATATTCCTCGCTCTGCATCTCGATCAGACGCGAAACCGTCCGATCGAATTCGAAGCCTTCCGTGCCTTTCTTGGCAGTGAGCAGATGCTGCGGCTCGGCGACGGCGGAGGCGAAAAGACGCGCGCCCTGATCGTAAAGAGCGTCGACGAGAATGATGAATCGCTTCGTCTCATTGCGCAGATGCGGTCCGAGATGCGGCACGTGATCGATGAAGATCGTGCTGTAATGCGTCAGGAGTGCGAGGTAGTCGGCGGCGCCGAGCGGCGCGGCGCAGAGATCGGCGAATGTGAAGCGGGCACTTCGGCCGGCGGCCGCCGGTATGCGGATCATGCGGCCCTTGCGCCCGATCTCGGCGGAGGCGACCGGCGCTCCGCCCGTCTCCTGGTACCAGGCTCGGTCCATGGCGGCTTCGGTCTCCGGCCCGAGCGGTGACAGCCATACGGGCGTTCCGTCAGTCTTCTGAAGGCGATAGTCCGTATCCGTATCGAGCGAGATTATTTCCGCGTTCGCCTTTAGGAGATCGATGAAGGGCAGAAAAAGGCCGCGATTGAGACCATCGCGGTAGAGATTGTCCGGCTCGACATTGGAGGTCGCGACGAGCACGCAGCCCTTGGCGAACAGCTCGCCGAAGAGCCGCGCCAGGATCATCGCATCGGCGATATCGGTGACGGTGAACTCGTCGAAACATAAAAGCCGCGCCTCACCGAAAAGCTCGGAGGCGACCGGCGGGATGGGGTCCGCCTGCTTCGTCTCGCCGTTCTTGAGCTTCTGCCGGTGCTTGTAAATGCGCTCGTGCACGTCGGCCATGAATTCGTGGAAATGGGCGCGCCGCTTGCGCTGAATAGGCACAGCGTCGAAGAACATGTCCATCAGCATGGTCTTGCCGCGGCCGACGCCACCGTGGATATAGAGGCCCTTGACCGGCGCGTGATCCTTTTTGCGCGCGGCGAAAAGCCAGCCGAGCGCGTTGGCCTTGCGCGACGGGCGGCTGGCGAGCAGTTCCGCCGTCAGATTATCGAGCCTGCGCGCGATTGCAAATTGCGCCGGGTCGCGCTGTCGCTCTCCGGCGGTAACGAGCGCTTCGAGTTTGTGGTGAATGCTGTCGTCGGGGTTGAGCACGATGCGTCCGGGTGTGCCAGGAGGCTTGTTCTGAAGGTGAGACGCAGGCTGCAGGCGGGAGCCCCACCGCGGCTACAGGCCGTTTGAAGGTCCGGCGCGAAGCCGGACCCGAATTCGCTCAGCGGCTGAGGCTGACCGGCTGACCGCCATTGGTGGAGCCGTCGAAGCGCGCATCCGCCGTCTTGTAGAGACGAGCGATCGGATTGCCGCTGCGGTCCTTGAGCACGACCTGCTTTCCGGTCACCTCCCAGGAACCCATGGTCGTCAGCTCGCCGGCGCAACCACGGGTGCCGCCGCGCGAACCGCTGCCGAGATTGGTGAGCGTCAGGAACATGTCGCAGGAGCTGCCGGCGCTCGATACACGCCAGTTGCCGACCATCGATTCCTTCGTCACGTCGAGCGCATTGGTCGCCGCTGCGACCTCCGTACCCGCCGGCGCACCGCCGGGCGTTACCGCGCCCGCAGTCGGCGCCGCCGGAAACTGCGATGCACCGGCCGTCGGAGCCGGAAGCTGACCCGAGGAAACCGAGGGTACGGGCTGCGCCTGTAGGGGGGCGGGGCCGGGAGAAACATCCCGGGAACCGAAACCACCGAAGGACGTCCGCTGGCATCCGGTCAGCGCAAGTACAATCGCCAACCCGGCCGCCGCATGTAAAACCCGCATATCTTCACCCCCGAGATTGTCCGCGAACCATGATGCAACGCGATAATAAAGGCCGAATTACAGCAAATCCACCTTTCAAATCAAGGCGAGCCATTTCACTCTCGTCGGTTATGCGATTGAAGATGCCAACCCGACACGGGCTCGCGGGCCCTCGCGCGAAGGCCATCCGGCATCGTTGCGGCGGCCTGCCGCGGCGTTCAGAGCGCGGCGCCGCTCTGCCGGTCGAAGACGTAGACCTGGCTGCGGTCCATCGCCGCCTTGAACAGGGTTCCGTGCCGGGCCGGGTGATCGCCGTCGACGACGGCCGTGATCTGTTCCCCGGCGAATTCGAAGAGGACATGCGTCTGGGCGCCGGTCGGCTCGACGAGCAATGTCCGGCCGACAATAGCGTTGCCCTTATCGCCGGCGACGAAATGTTCCGGCCGCAGCCCGATGCGAACCGCCTGCCCGAGCCGCACCTTGCGTTCCGGCGCGATGCGGATCGCCGATCCGTCCCGGAGGCGCACCGCCGGCTCGCCGTCTGCGGCCTCGACCGTCCCGTCGAGCACATTCATGGCCGGCGAACCGATGAAGCCCGCGACGAAGAGGTTGGCGGGCGTGCGGTAGAGCTCCAGCGGCGTGCCCACCTGCTCGACACGGCCGCCGTTCAGCACGACGATGCGGTCAGCAAGCGTCATCGCCTCGATCTGGTCGTGGGTAACGTAAATCGAGGTGGTGGCGACCTTCTGGTGCAAGGCCTTGATCTCGGTCCGCATCTGGACCCGGAGCTTGGCATCGAGATTGGACAAAGGTTCGTCGAACAGGAAGACGGCCGGATCGCGGACGATCGCCCGGCCCATGGCGACGCGCTGGCGCTGGCCGCCGGAAAGCTGGCTCGGCTTGCGGTCGAGAAGCTCCGTCAACGCCAGCATGCGCGCCGCCTCGCCCACCCGTTTGTCGATTTCCGACTTGGGAAGTCCGGAGAGCTTGAGGTTGAAGCCCATATTCTCGGCCACCGTCATATGCGGATAGAGGGCGTAGGACTGGAAGACCATCGCGATGTTGCGTTCGCGCGGCGTCAGCGGATTGACGACCTTGCCGCCGATCAGCACCTCGCCGTCGGTGATATCCTCCAGTCCGGCGATCATGCGCAAGAGTGTGGACTTGCCGCAGCCGGAGGGACCGACGAGGGCGATGAACTCGCCCTCCCCGATCGAAAGCGACACGCCGTGGATCACCTCGAGCACACCGTAGCTCTTGCGGATGTCCCTGAGTTCGACCGATGCCATGATGCTTGCTCCTTGAAACGAGGGGCTCAGGATTTCACTGCGCCGGCCGTGAGGCCCGCGATGATGTGCTTCTGGGCGAGAAAGAAGACGATGACCGTCGGCAGGATCGTCAGCGTGATGAAGGCGAGCACGAGCTGCCAATCGGTGCCGAACTCCCCGCGGTAGACCATGATGCCGAGCGGCCACGGATATTTCTCCTCCGTGTTCAGCATGATCAGCGGCAGGATGTAGCTGTTCCAGCTATGCACGAAGGTGATGATGCCGACGGTCGAGACGATCGGGCGCGAAAGCGGCATGGAGATGTGCCAGAAGAAACGGATGTAGCCGCAGCCGTCGACGAAAGCAGCCTGGAAGAGTTCTTCCGGCAGGTTCCGGAAATAGTTGCGGAAGAGCAGGATGCTCATGCCGAGGCCGAAGGCGACCTGAGGCAGGATGACGCCCCAATAGGTGTCGAGCAGGCCGAGATCGCGGATGCGGATGAAAAGCGGCAGGATCGCGGTTGCCGCGGGGAACATGAGCCCGATCAGGAAGTAGTTCAGCAACTGGTTCGCGCCGAAGAATTTCACATGGGCGAAGGTGAAGGCGGCCATCGCCGAGACGATGACCGTCAGCACCACCGTGACGGTCGCGATGAACAGCGAGTTGAGCATCTGCCGCCAGTAGCGGTCACCGAAAAGAATATCGAGATAGTTCGACCACAGCCATTCGGAGGGCAGGCCGAAAGGGTTGACGCGCAGGTCGCCGAGCGACTTGAAGCCGCCGAGCGCGGTCGTCACCAAGGGTAAGAGAACGAGCATCGCCACCAGCGACAGCGACACGTAGAGGTAAAGGCGGGTGCCCGTGATCATGCGAACGGAAGAGGTCGTGTCAGTCATGGCGCATGAAGATCCGTTTGTAGCCGAAGGCGAGCGTGACGCAGATGACGAAGAGAACGACGCCGACCGCGCTTCCGAGCCCCACCTGCATGCGGGTGACACCGTAGGTGTAGAGGAAGGTCACCATCGTCTGCGTCGAGTTCGACGGCCCGCCGCCGGTGAGCGGCATGACGAGGTCGAAGAGCTGCAGCGAGCCGATGACGGCGAAGAAAATCGACAACCTGACGGTCGAGCCGAGCAGCGGCAGCGTCACATAGCGGAATTTTTGCCAGCCGGTCGCGCCGTCGATCTCGGCGGCTTCGAGCACGCTCCTGTCCACCGCCTGCAGGCCGGCGATGAACAGCATCATGTGGAAGCCGAAATACTTCCAGATGATGACCGCGAGCACCGCATATATGGCAAGGCCGCGATCGGCGAGCACATAGGGCGTTGCAACGCCGAAGAAGCCGGCGACCGCGGCGACGAGTCCGTAGTCGCCGTCATAGACGAAACGCCAGATGAGACCTGCCGCAACGTCCGCCAGAACATAGGGCAGAAAGAAGATCAGCCGGAAGGCGACGACGCCGGCGATCCGGTGCGCGAGCATCATCGCAAGCCAGAGCGCCAGCGGAATCTGCAGAAGCACCGAGACGAGAATGATGATGCCGTTATTGATCAGCGCCTGCGAGAAGGCGGCGTTGTTGAACAGCACCTCGAAATTGCGCAAGCCCACGAATTGCTGCGGCGTGCCATAGCCGTTCCAGCGATAGAGGCTGTACCACGCCGCCTCTCCCATCGGCAGGATGACGAAGACCGTGAAGAGCAGCAGGGCCGGCGGCAGGAAAAGGATGAGCACCGGCAGCCGCCCGCGGACGGTCGGGCTCTTGTAGCGCACTTTCTTGCCGCTCGCCGTGGCCGGCACCGCGGTCATCGTCGCAGTCATGTCGGTCATCATATCCTCGCTGAGTACGTTCCGAATGGTCGAGAACAGGGGCGACGGATTTCCCGTCGCCCCTGTTCTCGCGCTCATTCGAGTTCGCGTGCGTCCTGGATCATCCGGGCTCCCTCTTCGGCGGACATCTGACCGGAAACGATCTCGACGGCAGCGTCGTTCACGACGCGGCCGACTGAAGGGCCGAGATCCTGATCAAAATAGTTCTGGTGCCAGGTCGAGGCTGCAAGCTGGTCGGCCGCCGCTCGCAGCAGCGGATTGGTGACGCCGTCCTCTGCACCGACCGCCACCGGAAGAAGCATGCCGATGCTTGCCATCAGCCGTTCGTTTTCGGCATTCGTCAGATAGCGCACGAAATCGAGGGCTTCCGGCGGAGCGTTCTTCGTCACCGCCCAGCCGTTGAGGCCTCCCAGCGTATCGGTGGCGTTGCCCGCTCCTCCCTCGACGACCGGGAAAGGAAAGCGGCCGATGTTCTCCGGTGCAAGACCCTTGCCGTCGCCGGAATTGGCGCGCTGGGTGGCCTCCGTATGCTCGAAGCTCAGGATCATCGCCGCCTTGCCGTCGCCGAAGAGGCCAAGCGTCTGCGGCCAAGTCGCGCCGAGATAGCCGCCCTGGAACGGTTCGAGCGTGCCGAGCTCAGCGAGCTGCTCGCCGGCCTTGATGATCGCCGGGTGCAGGAAGCCCTCGCCCTCGTTGTTTTTGGCATCCTCGAAGACCTGCTGACCGCCATTGCGCATGACGAGATAGCTCCAGTAGAAATGCAGCGGCCACTTGTCGCCGCCACCGCCGGCGATCGGCGCGATTCCGGCGTCCTTCAGCGTCTTCACCGCCTTGAGGAAATCGTCCCAGGTCTTGATGTCCTCGGCCTTGACGCCGGCCTTCTGAAAGAGCGCCTTGTTGTAGAAGAAGCTGATCGTTCCCATTTTGAAGGGAACCGCATAAATTCGGTCGTTGAAGGTGAGACCTTTGACCGCGGCGGGATTGTAGCTCTTCTCCCAGGCTGCGCCGTCGGCACGCATCGCCTCCGTCAGGTCCATCAGCGCGCCGGTCTCGGATTGCTGCTTCAGCACGCCGCCGCCCCAGCTATAGAAGAAATGCGGAGCGTCATCGGATTGTAGAAGGGTCGGCAGTTTCGCTTTGAAGGCCTCGTTTTCCAGGAATTGGAGCTGAATATCGACGCCCGGATGTTCGGATTCATACTTTGCGGCGATGTCCTCCCACATCTTCAAATGGGCAGGCACCGTCTCGAGGTGGAGCCATTTGACCACCGTGTCGGCGAATGCCTGGCTCGTGCCGAAGAGAAGCGCCATGCCGCCTGCGGCGGCAAGCGCGGACAGTCTGGCGGCGCGAAGGGGCGCCAACCCGCGTTCAAGCATCATCATCTATCTCCTCCCAGGGGCAAAACGTCCTCACCAATTTTTCCCCAACACGGATTAATTCAGATGAGATGCCAGCAAATGTCAACAGGCGCCGCATTTTTTCCGGCATTCCGCTTGACAGAGCGCGCGAATTGCCCGTTATTTAATTCGTATTCCGGCCAAATAATCAGATCCAGTCAGCCATAAACACGCGAGCATCCTCCCCACCATGAAGACCGCCGATCCCGAATTGATGCGCGCGATAAACCGCTTCAACGTGCTCGATACGATCCGTCGGCACGGCCCCATCTCCCGGGTCGAGATCAGCGAACGCTCCGAACTGTCGACTACGACGGTCTCCGCCATCACGGCGTCGCTGCTTGACGACGGCCTTATTCTGACGCGGCACGAGGGCGACATCCGCAACGCCGCCGCTAGGGGAAGGCCGCGCGTCATGCTGGAGCTCAACCCTGACGCCGCCCGCGTCGTCGGCGCCAAGATCGCTGCCAATCGGATGGTCTTCGTCGTCACCAACTTCCGCGGCGAGGTTCTCTCCGAGCTCACCTTGCCTATTCGGGTCGACCGCCAGCCCATCGCCGTCATCGCCGACCTGATCGAGGACGGCGTGCGCCGTTGCGTGGTCGACGCCGACCTGTCGCTCGACGAGATCGATTCGATCTGCATCGGCCTTCCCGGCGTGGTCGAGCACCGCACCGGCCATGTCCGCTCCAGCCCGATTTTCCGGGAAATCGGCGTCGACTTCGCGAGCGAAATGACGAGCCGGCTCAACGTCGCCACCATCGTCGAGAGCGACGCGCATGCGATCACGCTTGCCCATCACTGGTTCGGCCGCGCCCGCGATCTCGACGACATGGTGCTCGTGTCGCTGGAGCAGACGCTGGGCCTCGGCGTGCTGCACGGTGGCCAGCTTTTCCGCGGCGCCGGCGGCTTGAGCCACAATCTTGGCGACCTCGTGCTGGGCGTCGGCCAGAGCCAAACCGTCCGGCTCTCGACCCTTGCCGGGGAGAGCGCGATTCTCGGCGAACATCCGATGGACGGGCGGTTCGCCGAGGCTGTGCGCCTCGGGCGCGGCATGGCGCATGCGCAGACGCTGATCGCGGCGGAGGACAATGCGCTGATCGCGGCCGCCTCCCGGGCAGGAGAAGCAATCGGCCTTGCGGTCGCCAATATCGTCACGCTGTTCGGCCCGCCTCGCGTCGTCATCGTCGGTTCGAGCCTGTCGCTCGGCGCCGTCTTCGTCGAGAGCATACGCCAGGCCTATCAGAGCGCGATTCCGCCCTCTATCCGCACCGTCGCGGAGCTTGTCTTTGAAGAATCCGCCGACGAGACCTGGGCGCAAGGAGCGGCCGTCGTGGCGCTTTGCGAACTCTACGAGTCTCCCTGGGGGACGACCGGTCCGGCGCCGGCGCTCTGAAGCGCTGAGCCGATCTTCTGCAAATTTCCATTCGGGAGGAGACTGATGGAAAAACTCGGTATCGGCATCATCGGCTGCGGCAACATTTCGCCGGCCTATCTGAAGGCGATGGCATCCTTTCCGATCCTCGACATCCGCGGCATTGCCGATCTGAACCGCGGCCTCGCCGAACAGCGCGCCGCGGAGTTCAATGTCGAGGCCCGGGACGTCGCGGATCTCCTCGCCGATCCTTCGATCGAACTCATCGTCAACCTGACCGTGCCGAAGGCGCACGTTTTGGTGGCCATGCAGGCACTCGACGCCGGCAAGCACACCTATTCCGAAAAACCGCTCGCCACCGACTTCGCGGATGGGCGCAAGCTCGTGGCGCTGGCGCGGGAAAAGGGCCTGCGTATCGGCGCCGCCCCCGACACCTTCCTCGGCGGCTCGCATCAGACGGCGCGGGCGATCGTCGATTCGGGCGTGCTCGGCACGCCCATCGGCGGCACCGGCACCTTCATGTGCCCGGGCCACGAGCGCTGGCATCCAAATCCGGACTTCTACTACGACGTGGGCGGCGGACCGATGCTCGACATGGGCCCTTACTACATCACCGATCTCGTCAACCTCTTCGGACCCGTCGCCAAGGTCGCCGGTTTTTCCACGGCGGCACGGAAGGAGCGAACGATCACCAGCGAAGCGCGCAACGGCGAGCGCATTCCCGTTCGCGTACCGACCCACGTCGCCGGCGTGATGGCCTTCGAGAACGGGGCCGTGGTGCAGATCGCGATGAGTTTCGACGTCGCAGGCCACAAGCATGTGCCTCTCGAGCTCTACGGAACGGAGGGCACTCTGATCGTACCGGATCCGAATCATTTCGGTGGTCAGATCGAACTTCTGAAGAAAGGCGGCACCTTCGAGCCGGCTGTCACAGCCGCACCCTATGCGGACGGCAACTACCGCTCACTGGGCGTCGCCGACATGGCGCATGCCATTCGCTCGGGGCGGCCGCACCGGGCGAGCGGAGATCTGGCGCTGCACGTGCTCGAGGTCATGGAAGCCTTTGACAGGGCGGCGGAAACCGGCACCACCATCAGTATCACCACGAAGACCGAGCGTCCGGCGCCCCTGTCGGAGTCGCTCGTTGACGGCCGCATCGGCCGCTAACGCGGGATCATGGAAAAGTGTACGCGGTTTTCCGCCCGGATCCCGCGTCAGGAAAAATGGAATCGAGGAGGAGTTCGACATGCGCGAGGCACTGATCGTCTGGGGCGGCTGGAGCGGGCACGAGCCGCAGGAATGCGCCCATATCATTCGCGACATGTTGGAGGAGGACGGCTTCAAGGTCTATCTGGAGCACACGACCGAAGCCTTCGCCGATCCCGCAATCCACGACCTTTCGCTGGTCGTGCCGATCATGACCATGTCGAAGATCGAGAAGGAGGAGGTGAAGAACCTGGCCGCCGCTGTCGAGGGCGGTGTCGGTATCGCCGGCTATCATGGCGGCGCGGGCGATGCTTTCCGCGAGAGCGTCGAATACCAGTTCATCATCGGCGGGCAATGGGTGGCCCATCCCGGCAACATCATCGACTATCGCGTGAATATCACGCGGCCCGACGACCCGCTGATGGAAGGCATCTCCGATTTTCCCTACACCTCGGAGCAATATTACATGCATGTCGACCCGTCGAACGAGGTGTTGGCGACGACCACCTTCTCGGGCGAACATGCCTGGTGGATCGAAGGCGTGGTGATGCCGGTCGTCTGGAAGCGCAAGTACGGCAAGGGCCGGGTTTTCTATTCCTCGCTCGGCCATGTGGCGAAGGAGTTCGAAGTTCCGGAAATGCGCACGATCTTCCGCCGCGGCGCGAACTGGGCGGCGCGTTGAACATTATTTCCGGTCGGATCGACTTGGGCGATCAGTGACTGACCCCGGCGTAGGCGCGATCGCCCCAGAGCGTCTCGACCGCCCGGTTTCTGCCGCAGCCGTTGCGGTAGTACCAGTAGCGGATCGGGTTTCTGGCTGCGAAATCCTGATGATAGCCTTCCGCCGGCCAGAATTTGGCCGGCCCCTCGACAGGCGTGACGATGGGCTTGCCGAGCTCCGCCTCGGCCTTGATCTTCTCGGCCTTTGCGTCCATGGCCTGACCGTCGGTCAGCGCATAGATCGCCGTCGTATAGGCGAAGCCGCGATCGCAGAACTGGCCGCCGGCATCGGTCGGGTCGGTCGTGTGGAAGAGAACGCCGACGAGCTCGGCATAGGAAACCCTGTCGGGATCGAACTTGATCCGCACCACTTCGCGGTGCCCGCCCTTCGCATAATCCTCATAGGTGGGGTTCTCATTCCGGCCGCCCGCATAGCCGGAGATCGTTTCGAGGACCCCGGGCACGTCGTCGAAGTCGCTTTCGACGCACCAGAAGCAGCCGCCGGCGAAGATCGCATATTGCGGCTCGGCCGCCCGCACCGGCAGCAGCAGAAAGCAACTGGCGAGAACTCCGAACAGCAGGCGAAGCATCGGCAACCTCCATCCTCGGACTATTACCTATGCGCCTCGCCACAGCTTTCAAATCACTTACCGACACGTCGGTGTGACAGCCGTGAAAACGAACGGCGGGCCGCAGCCCGCCGTCAGACAATTTGCGAAAAGTGCAACCGTTAGAATCGCCGCTCGACCAGCATCTTCTTGATTTCGCCGATGGCCTTGGCGGGGTTCAGGCCTTTCGGACAGGCCTGGGCGCAGTTCATGATCGTGTGGCAGCGGTAAAGCCGGAACGGGTCCTCGAGATTGTCGAGCCGCTCGCCGGTCGCCTCGTCTCTGGAGTCGATCAGCCAGCGATAGGCCTGTAGCAGAACGGCGGGACCGAGATAACGGTCGCCGTTCCACCAGTAGCTCGGACAGGAAGTCGAGCAGCAAGCGCAGAGGATGCACTCGTAGAGACCGTCGAGCTTCTGGCGATCCTCGTGGCTCTGGCGCCATTCCTTGGCTGGCGTCGGAGAGACCGTCTTCAGCCAAGGCTCGATCGAACGGTGCTGGGCGTAGAAATTGGTGAGATCCGGCACCAGATCCTTGACCACCGGCATATGCGGCAGCGGGTAGATCTTTACCGAGCCCTTGATCTCGTCCATGCCCTTGGTGCAGGCGAGCGTATTGGTGCCGTCGATGTTCATTGCGCAGGAGCCGCAGATGCCCTCGCGACAGGAGCGACGAAGCGTCAGCGTCGGATCGATCTTGTTCTTGATGTAGAGCAGGCCATCGAGAACCATCGGCCCGCAATCGTCGATATCGATATAGTAAGTGTCGATCCGCGGGTTCTTGCCGTCATCTGGATTCCAGCGGTAGACGCGGTATTCGCGCAGATTGGTCGCGCCCGCCGGCTTCGGCCAGACCTTGCCTTCGTTGATCTGCGAGTTCTTGGGAAGTGCGAGTTCAACCATGTGCCTTAATCCTCGAGATCAGTAGACGCGCGCCTTCGGCTCGATCTTCTTCGGATCGATGCCGTCTGCGATGAGCTCGGTGTGGACCGGACGATAGTCGAGCCGGACTTCGCCCGCCTCGTTGACCCAGGCCAGCGTGTGCTTGCGCCAGTTCAAGTCGTCGCGGCCGCCGAGCGGGCCGTCCTTGTAATCCTCGCGCGCATGCGCCCCGCGGCTTTCCTTGCGCGCTTCGGCGCCGTAGACGGTGGTGATCGCGTTCGCCATCAGGTTTTCGAGTTCCAGCGTCTCGACGAGGTCGGAGTTCCAGATCATCGAGCGGTCGGTGACCTTGACGTCCGGCAGTTCCTTCCAGATCGCGGAGAGGCGCCGGCAACCGGATTCGAGCGATTCCTGGGTGCGGAACACGGCCGCGTCTTCCTGCATGGCGCGCTGCATCTTGTCGCGTAGCACCGCCGTCGGCGTACCGCCATTGGCAAACCGCAGCCGGTCGAAGCGCTCCATGATCCGGTCGCAGGCGGCCGTGTTGACCTCCGGCACCGACTCGTTGCGGTCGATGATCTGGCCGGCGCGGATCGCCGCGGCGCGGCCGAAGACGACGAGATCGATCAGCGAGTTGGAGCCGAGGCGATTGGCGCCATGCACCGAGGCGCAGCCGGCTTCGCCGACGGCCATCAGGCCGGGCGCGAGCCGCTCGGGATTCTGGCTGTCGGCATTCAGCACCTCGCCCCAATAGTTGGTCGGCACGCCGCCCATATTGTAGTGAACGGTCGGCAGCACCGGGATCGGCTCGCGGGTGACGTCGACGCCGGCGAAGATCTTCGCCGATTCCGAGATGCCCGGCAGGCGCTCGTGCAGCACCTTCGGATCGAGATGATCGAGGTGCAGGAAGATGTGGTCCTTGTTCTTGCCGACGCCGCGGCCCTCGCGGATCTCCATCGTCATGCAGCGGGAAACGACGTCGCGCGAGGCGAGGTCCTTCGCGGAAGGCGCATAGCGCTCCATGAAGCGCTCGCCTTCCGAGTTGACGAGATAACCGCCCTCGCCGCGTGCGCCCTCGGTGATGAGACAGCCGGCGCCGTAGATGCCCGTCGGGTGGAACTGCACGAATTCCATGTCCTGCAGCGGCAGGCCGGCGCGCGCGATCATACCGCCGCCGTCGCCGGTGCAGGTGTGCGCCGAAGTCGCCGAGAAATAGGCGCGGCCGTAGCCCCCGGTCGCGAGCACCACCATCTTCGCGGCGAAGCGGTGGATCGTGCCGTCATCGAGGTTCCAGGCGACGACGCCGGTGCAGCGCCCGTCATCCGACATGATCAGGTCGACGGCGAAATATTCGATGAAGAACTCGGCGTTGTTCCGGAGCGACTGGCCGTAGAGCGTGTGCAGGATCGCATGGCCGGTGCGGTCGGCCGCCGCGCAGGTGCGCTGCACCGGCGGACCTTCACCGTAGTTTTGCATGTGGCCGCCGAAGGGGCGCTGGTAGATCTTCCCTTCCTCGTTGCGCGAGAAGGGCACGCCATAGTGCTCGAGCTCATAGACCGCCTTCGGCGCTTCCATGGCGAGATACTGCATGGCGTCGACATCGCCGAGCCAATCGGAACCCTTGACCGTATCGTAGAGGTGCCACTGCCAGCAGTCCGGCGTCATGTTCTGCAGCGAGGCGGCGATGCCGCCCTGGGCGGCGACCGTGTGCGAGCGCGTCGGGAAGACCTTGGTGACGCAGGCGGTCTTCAGGCCCTGTTCGGCCATGCCGAGGGTCGCGCGCAGCCCCGCGCCTCCGGCGCCGACGACGACGACGTCGAAGGCGTGATCGACATACTGATAGGCCTTGCCGTTCGCAGCGGGTGAACTGATCGATGCCATGACGAATTACCCTGCAAAAGCGATCTTGAGGATGGCGAAGAGACAGAGCCCGCCGATCGCGATCGCAAAAAATGTGTTCAGCATGAGAAGCGCGATCTTCGCCCCCTCCGCGTGAACGTAGTCCTCGATGATGACCTGCATGCCGATCCGCATGTGGACGAGAGCGGAAGTCACCACGAAGGCCATGATCACGGCCACGAACGGGTTCGAGAGCGCCGCGACGACCTCCGCATGCGGTGCGCCGGCATAGCGGGCCACGAAGAAGACGAAGAAGATCAGTAGCGGAAGATTGGCGACCGCCGTCAGCCGCTGACGCCAGAAGTGATCCGTGCCCTCCTTGGCCGAACCGAGGCCGCGGACCTTGCCGAGGGGTGTGCGCATATCCATGTTCAACGTCCCCTTAGCGAACGAGATAACCGACGATCCAGATGACGAGCGTCAGCGTCGCCGACCCGATGATCGTCGCCTTGGCCATCCTCGTCGCGAAATGCTTCTCGTAGCCGTAGCCGAGATCCCAGATGAGGTGACGGATGCCGCCGAGCATGTGATGGATCAGCACCCAGGTGTAGCCGAAGAGGACGACCTTGCCGATCAGTGTGCCGAACAGCCAGCTCACCCAGTCGTAATAGGCAGCACCCGAGGCGGCGGCGATCAACCACCAGGCGACCAGGATCGTGCCGAAGTAGAGTGCGCCGCCGGTGATGCGATGCATGATCGACATGACCATTGTTGGGATCGGCTTGTAGATTTGAAGATGCGGCGAGAGCGGCCGGCTTCTTGTGACATTCGTCATCGGAACCTCACGGAATCACCGGATTTGGCGTCCAAAACTGGACTAATCTTGTCCGGTATAGCACCCGATTGTGCGCAATTCAGTCATTCGGACCTTTAATCACCAGAATGCTTAACGACAAGTGTGTTTGCAGTGCAAAATAAATAAAATCGATTAGACGAAAAGCGGCATTTTCCGGCCTGACAGAGACGTGCCATCCGTTAACGATATGCGCGAAAAACATAAGCAAATCCGTGACATTTGCCCGCGATTGCCACAGGATGCGCCTTAAGGATTTATTAAGCATGATCCGGAGGGCAAGACAGAATGAATCTGTTGCGGGCAGTCCATGCAACCAAAGTTTTAGTTCTGGCCTTCGCCCTTGCGATGCCTGTAAGCGTGCCGGTGCGGGCCGACGATAACAGCGGCTTTGGCAATGTAGAGACCCGTACCCGCCACATCCGGCTCAAGCACAGGCTGCCGCATCACGCCTGGCGCAGATGGCACGGCGGCCATCGCTTTTTTGCCGGCCGTAGACGGCACCGCTCGGTGATGTCCGGCTTCGACGATTTCCCGGCATTCTCTTCGCAAGGCCTCCCCGAAGTTCAAACGCGAACCCGGCATGTGCGACTGAAGCACCGCTGGCCGCAGTACGCTCGACGCAAGTGGAAGCATGGCGCGGTGATCATCATCAACGGCGGCGGATACGGCTCCGCCGACTATGGCAGCTATGGAAGCTACGACTTCCCCACCCCGATACCGGATATCGGCACCTATGCCGGCGGCCTTTCGGCCTTCCGGGAGGAGGGCAACGGCATCTATTTCAGCCGCGACGGCGGCTACCGTTATGCCGCGGAGGATTTCGTTGGCATCGCCCCGCCCTCGAAGCGCGCCAAGATCATCATCGTCTCGCCACAGACCAACGCCAGCGCCTGCCCCTGGGAGCACGGCGTCTGCGTCGTGCGGCCATAGGGTCTTATCCATAGAGGCCCGAGCGGGCGGCCGTCACTTGCGCCCGCCCTTGGCGGCTCCGAACCGCCAGACCGTCGTGCGCTTCACTTCGCTGTCTTCGAGCGCGCGTGTCACGGGCACCTCATAAGTCGCAAGCGCCGTCATCCGCTCGCGCGGGCAATAGGCGCGCCCCGGATCGCCGACGAGGACGATGGCGCCGGCGCGTTCGAGCGCATCGAACCACGGGATCAGCAGATCAGCAAAGCCCTTGTCGTAGAAGACGTCGCCGGCAAGATAGACGTCGGCTGTTCTTTCCTCGCCGATGATATCCGCGCCGGCGAAGGCAACCGCCACCCCGTTCAGCTTCGCATTCAGCCGCACCGCCGTCTCCGCCCACGGGTCGATGTCGACGGCCAGAACCTCGGCAGCGCCGGCGATCTTCGCCGCGATGGCGACGAGGCCGGAGCCGGAGGCGAAGTCGACCACGCGGCGGCCGCGCACGGTTTCCGGATGATCGAGAACATAGCGGGCGAGCCCCTGACCGCCCGCCCAGGCGAAGGCCCAGAAGGGCGGCGGCAGACCGATCTCCTCCAGTTCCTCCTCCGTCTTCAGCCACAGTTCATGCGCTTCGCTCGCAAGATGCAGGCGAACTTCCGGCACATGCGGAGGCGCGAGAATGCCGGTATTGGCGCGGATGAAGCTTTCGGGATCGGTCTTCAAGATTACTTGGTTTCAAGATTACTTGGGCGGATTGTCGAGCCCGCCCATGCGGCAGACTTCGATCCATTCGTCTTCGGTCACCGGCTGCACGGAAAGGCGCATGGAGGTGACGAGCGACATCTTGGCGAGCTTCGGGTTCTCCTTGATCTCCTTGAGCGACACCGGGCGCGGCAGGTCCATGACGGCGCGGATGTCGACGCAGTCCCAACGGGCATCGCCCTCAGCGGTCGAATCCGGATGCGAAAGGGCGCAGACCTCGGTGATGCCGACGATCTCCAGCCCCTCGTTGGAGTGGTAGAAGAAGCCCTTGTCGCCGATCTTCATCGCCCGCATGTTGTTGCGCGCCTGATAATTGCGCACGCCGGTCCATTCGGTGCCCTTCTCACCGGCATCCTTCTGCATCTGCCAGGACCATTTGTTCGGTTCGGATTTGTAGAGCCAGTAAGCCATCGCCCCTCAAGCCTCCGGATTGTTGAAGACCCAGTTGTAGGCCTTGATCTCGACATTCGAGAAGAGCCCTGCCTTTGCATAAGGATCGGCCGCGGCGATCGCCTTCGCCGCCTCGAGCGTCTCAGCCTTGACGATCACCAGGCTCCCGGTCGGCTTGCCGTCCTCGCAGAGGAATGGTCCGGCGATCTTCAGAATGCCCTTTGCGTTGAGGTCGTTAAGATAGGCGAGGTGATCGGGCCGCGTGTCGAGCCTCAATTGCAGCGCGCCGGGCTTGTCCGTGCAGACGAGTGCGAAGAGCATGGATCCTCCTGAAGGCATTGTTCTTGGGTGCCGATCATTCCTGGGTAATCGGCCGCGACATCAACTGTTCGAGAGCGGTGCGGACGTCGAGTTTGCCATCGATTATGGCGGCGACGGCTTGCGTGATCGGCATCTCGATGCCGAGATCCTGCGCCACGCGCGCCGCGACCGAGGCAGCAAAGGCACCCTCGACCAGCTCGCCCCGCTCGCCACCGGCGCGACCATTCTTGCCGAGCGCGATGCCGAAACGCAGGTTGCGCGACTGGTGGCTCGTCGCCGTCAACACGAGATCGCCGAGCCCCGAAAGACCGCGCACCGTGTCGGGCTCGCCGCCCTTGGCGACGATGAACCGCGACATTTCCGCAAGCCCCCGGGAGATCAGTGCGGCACGGGCCGAATCGCCGAGCCCCGCGCCTTCGACGATGCCGCAGGCAATCGCCAGCACGTTCTTGAGCGCACCGCCAAGCTGCACGCCGATGCGGTCCGTCGACGGGTAGAGGCGGAAGGTCGGTCCGGAGAGCGCGCCGGCAAGCGCCGCCGCCATATCGCCGTCCGGCGCCGCGATCACCATCGCCGTCGGAAGCCCGCTCGCGATATCGGCGGCAAAGCCCGGGCCGGAGAGCACGGCGGTCGGATGACCCGGCAATTCCTCGCCGAGCACGTCCGTGAGCAGCCTGCCAGTCGACTGTTCCAAACCCTTGGCGCAGGTGACGATCGTCGCATCGCTGCGGATCCGGGCGCCATAGCCGCGGGCCCCCGCTCTCTGCTCCTGCGAAGGCATGGCGAAGAGGACGATGTCGGCATCCGCGAGCACTGCGGCATCGGGGGAAAAGGCAAGGCCGGGGGGGAGGGAAATGCCGGGCAGAACCGCTTCGTTACGGCCCGTCCGGCGGCATTCCTCTGCCACTTCGGCCCGGCGCGCAAGCAGCGTGACCTTCGCTTTGTCCTTTGCGGCCGCGACGGCGGCAAGCGCGGTCCCGAAGGCACCCGCACCGACGACGACGATCTTTGGCACGCTGTTCGAATTGCCGCTCATCTTCTGTCCATCATGCCTTGGCGCCGCGTCTGCCGGAGCCGATCAATGCTTTGGCTTCCGCGTCGAGCGGCCAGCGCGAGCGTGGCGCCACATCGAGGCCGTCGGCCGGCAGGCCCGCCGCCAGGCGCTCCGCCCCCGCCCAGGCGATCATCGCCGCATTGTCGGTGCAGAGCTCAAGCGGCGGCGCGACGAAGCGGAAGCCGTGCTCGTCACAAAGCGCCTGCAGCGTCGCCCTGAGCGTCTGATTGGCGGCGACGCCGCCGGCGACGACAAGAGCGGGATGGTCGACGGCGGCAAACTCCGCCTTGAACCGCTTCAAGCCGCGCCCGACGCGATCCTTGAGCGTGCGCGAGATGGCGCGCTGGAAGGAGGCGCAGATGTCGGCGATGTCCTGTTCGCTCACCGGCTCCAGCGATTGCGCCGCCTGTCGCACCGCGGTCTTGAGGCCCGAGAAGGAGAAGTCGAGCCGCGCGTCGCCGACGAGCGGCCGCGGAAAATCGAAGCGTTCCGGATCTCCGCTGCTTGCCGCCCGCTCCACCGCCGGGCCACCCGGATAGGGAAGGCCGAGGAGCTTCGCCGTCTTGTCGAAGGCCTCGCCGAGTGCATCGTCGATCGTCGTGCCCCAGCGCTCGTAGTCGCCGACGCCCCTGACGAGGATCAGTTGCGTATGGCCGCCGGAGACGAGCAGCATCAGATAGGGAAAGGAAAGCCCGTCCGTCAGTCGCGCGGTCAGCGCATGGCCCTCGAGATGGTTGACGGCGTAGAGCGGCTTTCCAGTGGCGCGAGCGATCGCCTTGCCGGTCATCAGGCCGACGATGAGGCCGCCGATCAGACCGGGACCACTCGTTGCAGCGATCGCGTCGATGTCCTTCAGAGTCACGCCGGCACGCAGCAGCGCCTCTTCGATCAGCGTGTCGAGCGCCTCGACATGGGCGCGCGCCGCGATCTCGGGCACGACGCCGCCATAGGCGCTATGCTCTTCCAATTGGCTGAGCACGACGTCGCCGAGAATGCGGCCTCCCCCCTTCTCGTCGCGCAGCACGACCGAAGCCGCGGTTTCATCGCAGCTTGTCTCGATGCCGAGGATGCACAAGGGCGGGGACGTCACGTGCTATACTCAATGATTGCGGTCGCAGTGAAAGGTGGGTACACGAAACTCATACAGCGTCGTCCCGTGTTTCAGACGCACAAAGGACGCTGTAACGCTTTGAAGTGCTGCATAGTTTTATCCTTAAATCAGCCGATTTAAGGAACCATGCAGTAACAACGGATGGCAAAGGATGCAAACAAAACCTTTCCGCATCGGCACGCGCGGCAGCCCGCTGGCGCTGGCCCAGACTCATGAAACGCGCGACAGGCTCGCCGCCGCCCATGGTCTGCCGCCGGAAATGTTCGAGGTCGTCGTTCTTTCGACGAAGGGCGACCGAATCACCGACCGGCCGCTCTCGGAAATCGGCGGCAAGGGCCTTTTCACCGAGGAGCTGGAACAGCAGCTCCTGTCGGGCGAGCTCGATTTCGCGGTGCATTCGTCGAAGGACATGCCGACGAAGCTGCCCGACGGACTTTTCCTATCCGCCTTCCTGCCGCGCGAAGACATCCGCGATGCATTCATCGGCCGCACGGCCGCAAAGCTCGTGGACCTGCCGCAAGGCGCCACCGTCGGTTCGTCGTCGCTGCGTCGCCAGGCGCTGATCCGCAGGCTCCGACCCGACATCAACGTCATCACCTATCGCGGCCAGGTCGAGACGCGACTGCGCAAGCTCGCCGAAGGCCAGGTCGACGGCACGCTTCTCGCCTTCGCCGGGCTTAGGCGCCTAGGAATGACCGACGTGCCCACCGAACTCCTCGATCCGGAGGAATTCCCCCCGGCCCCGGCCCAGGGCGCGATCTGCATCGAGAGCCGCATCGGTGACCAGCGCGTCAACGCTCTCCTTGCCGCGATCGACGACCAGCGCACCCATGAGGCCGTTTTCTGCGAACGCGGCTTCCTCGCGACGCTCGACGGCTCGTGCCGCACACCGATCGCCGGCTACGCCCGATCCGACGGCACGCATATCCGCTTCTCTGGGATGATCCTGACGCCCGACGGCACGACCTGCCATCGGATTGCCATCGAGGGCAAGGCAGCCGATGCGACGGAGCTCGGCCGCAAGGCCGGCGAAGAGATCCGCGCCAAGGCCGGGCCGGGGTTCTTCTCTAGCTGGATCTGAACCGATGCGCGTGCTCGTCACCCGCCCGCAGCCGGCCGCCGAACGGACGGCGGCGAAGCTCCAGGCGATGGGGCACGCAGCGGTCATGCTGCCCCTGATGCGAGCGGAGCATTTCACGGGCGCCGTTCGGGCTGCATTGAATGAACGCCATGATGCCATCGCGGTTACTAGCGCAGAGGCGATCCGCGTCCTCGGCGCGCTCGGCACCGCAATCGAACCGCATCTTACGGCGCCCCTTTTCGCGGTGGGCGAGGCGACCGCGAGAGCCGCTGCCGATCTCGGCTTTACCGACATCCGCACCGGACCTGGAACCGGCGAAGGGCTGGCGGACAAGATCGCCGCGCGCATGCGCGCGGGCGAGACGCTCATTTATCTCGCCGGCACGCCGCGCGTCGACGGCCTCGAACAAGGCCTGCGCGACCGTCAGATCGACTATGTCACGGTCGAATGCTACCGGATGGTGCCCGTCACCTATCGGCCGGACACGCTGGCCGATCTCGTCGGCTCCGGAGCGTTCGATGCGGTGCTCATCTATTCGCGCGAGACCGCGCGCCGTTTCGTCTCCGTTCTCCACGAAAGCGGCCTCGATGCCGCGGCTTTCGCCTCACGTTATCTTTGCCTGAGCCCTTCGGCCAGGGAGGCTCTCCCGAGTAGCGTTGCCGTCGAGGTGGCCGCGACACCTGACGAAGAAAGCCTTTTCCGCCTCCTATGAGACGGGATCAACAAAGTCGGCATCGGATTCGCGCCCGCACCGGATGCGGGACTACTGCATGTTTCCTCACATCGTTGCCGATTTAAGGACAAAAACATTCAGCAATTCAAAGGGCTACAGCGTCCTTTGTGCATCTGAAAAGACGCACGGAGCAGTAGGATCATCTGAGGCAATTCCTCTAAAAAGGGGAGGCAGGGACTTTCCCCGCCCGATTTCCCTGACTAGGTTTGGCTTTAGAGGGATGAGGAGAACCGCCGGCATCCTGCTCCGACTGGACATGCTGCCCGCGGGCAACAAAACGGTAAGAGGTCACCATGGTATCGGAAAAGCCGCCGCGCCGCTCGAAATCCGAGAAGGAACCGCTGACGATCGACCTTGAGGCGGAAAGAACCGTGACCGAAGAAACGGAATCCATCGCCAACCGGGATTCTGTGACGGATGAACCGGCGGATATTTCGGCACACCAGATGTCCGAGGCGGGCGAGGCTGAGCCGCGCGAGAGTGAGGCTGTAGAGGCAGAGGCGAAAGAGGAGGCCGAGGAGGCGCGGGCCGATGCGGCCGCTGCCGCCTTCGACGAGGAGCCTCCGCACCTGAGCAACGATGCCGTGCCGGAACCGAAGAGAAGGCAGACGACGAGCGCCGGTGCGCTTGCCGCCGGTATCTTCGGCGGTCTCGTTGCGCTCGCCGGCGCCGGCGTGCTGCAATATGCCGGCTACATACCGGCGCTGGGACCGGAGCGGGTGAACCTCGACCAAGGCCTCGCGAGCGAGATCGAGGCAATCAAGGCCGAGCTCCAGTCAAGACCGGCCCCGGCGGCGGTGGACGTGGCACCGCTGGAGAGCCGCCTCGCCGCCCTGGAACAGGCGGCTCGTGAGCCTGGCGCTTCTGCGGCTGGCGCTCCGGAGGTAACGGCACTCGAAGCGCAGGTCGCCAAACTCACCGAGGAAATCGCCGCCTTGAAAACCGATCTTGCCGATGCACGCCAGTCGGTGGATGCCGCAAGGGCGGAACTCTCCGGTCGTATCGACCAGGCGGAACAGAAACTCGCCGAGCCGGTGAACGATATCGAGATGGCGAGGGCTGTCGCCGTCACCGCGCTCAAGACGGCGATCGACCGCGGCGGGCCTTTCCTCGCCGAACTCGACGCACTGCGCAGCATTGCGCCGGAGGACGCGGCGGTGAAGGATCTCGCCGAAGTCGCCGCAACCGGCGTCGCCACGCGCAAAGAGCTGCGGGAGACCTTTCCCGCGACGGCGGATGCCATGCTCGATGCGCTCAACCAGCCCGATCCCAACGAGGGCATCTTCGCCCGCCTGATGTCCAGCGCCATGTCGGGCATTCGCGTGCGTCCTGTCGGCAGCGTCGAGGGAGACACGCCGGAGGCGGTGATCGCGCGCATCGAGGACAAGCTCAACAACGGCGATCTCAAGGGCGCATCGCTGGAATGGGCGGGCCTTCCCGCGCCGGCGAAAGCCGCCGGGCTGGATTTCAAGGAGAAGCTCGACCGGAGGCTCGGCGTCGAGACCGTCATCGACGCGGCCGTGGCCCAGACCATGACGCGAACCGGCACACAGGGCTAGGGACAGGGAAAGAAGACGAAATGATCCGGATATTGTTCTTCATCCTCCTTATCCTCGGCCTCGCCCTCGGCTTTGCCTGGCTTGCGGATCGTCCCGGGGAATTGTCTCTGATCTGGCAGGGCCAGCGCATCGAAATGAGCCTGATGCGCGCCGCCTCGATCCTGATTTCTCTCTTTGCCGCGGTCCTGATCGTCGTCTGGCTGATCCGTGCGATCTGGCTATCGCCCCACACCGTGACCCGTTATTTTCGCGCCCGCAAGCGCGATCGCGGCTACCAGGCGCTGTCGACCGGCCTGATCGCTGCCGGTGCCGGCAATGCCAATATCGCTCGCAAGATGGCGGCGCGCTCGCGCAGCCTGATCAGTGCCGACCAGGAGCCGCTCATCCATCTCCTGGAGGCGCAGACCGCCCTCATCGAAGGCAAGTACGACGATGCGCGCAAGAAATTCGAGCTGATGGCGGACGATCCCGAAACACGCGAGCTCGGTTTGCGTGGGCTCTACCTCGAAGCCAGGCGGCTCGGTGCCAACGAGGCGGCCCGGCAATATGCCGAGCGCGCCGCCGAAAAGGCACCGCACCTCACATGGGCGACCTTGGCCACGCTGGATCATCGCAGTCAGGCCGGTCAGTGGGACGAAGCGATCCGGCTTCTCGACCAGAGCCGTGCCGCCCACGTGCTCGAAAAAAAGGAGGTGGATCGTAAGAAGGCGGTGCTCTTGACCGCACGCGCGATGGAGAGGTTCGACGGTGATCCGAAATCGGCTCGCGATGACGCGCTGGCGGCGCTCAAACTCGACGACCGGTTGATCCCGGCCGCACTCGTTGCCGCCAAGGCGCTGTTTCGCGAGGACAATCTGCGCAAGGGCGCCTCGATCCTCGAACGGATTTGGAAGCTAGATCCGCATCCCGATATAGCCCGCATCTATGTGCGGGCACGCGGCGGCGATTCCGCCATCGACCGGTTGAAGCGCGCGAAGAAGCTCGAATCGCTGCGAAGCAACAATGCCGTGGCGCTGGCCACGGTCGCCGAAGCGGCACTCGAGGCGCGCGACCTCCCGCTCGCCCGAGCAAAGGCGGAGGCTGCCGCCCGGCTGGAGCCGACCGAGAGCATCTTCCTGCTGCTCGCGGATGTCGAGGAAGCCGATACCGGCGACGAGGGCCGCATCCGCTACTGGATGGCGCAGGCGCTGAAGAGTCCGCGCGATCCGGCCTGGACCGCCGATGGCGTCACCTCGCCGGGCTGGCTACCGGTCTCGCCGGTCAGTGGCCGGCTTGACGCCTTCGAATGGAAGGCGCCGCCCTCGCAGCTTTCGGCCGCGGAGGACGGTCATCTGAACGCCGAGGAGGCGATCCGTAGCCTGCCGCCCGTGTCGCCCACGTCGCCCATATCGTCGCCCGCGCAGCACACAACGCCGGTGACGCCGGAGCCGACGCCCGCCAAGGAAGCCGAAGCCGCGCGCGACGCGACGATCCGGGTTCCTGAACGAAGGGAGCAGACGGAGGAGCCGCCGGATCCCTTCTTCGGCCGGCCGCCGGACGATCCGGGTGTGCGCGACCCTGCATCCGCGGAAAAGGACAAGGCCGGCTTCCGGCTGTTCTGAGTTGATATTTCGATTGGGCTGGCGACGGGACATGTTTGAACGGTTTAAGGTGTTTCTCGAAGAGCTGACGGGCTCGACGGCGCGGATTGACAAGGACGATCCGCGTGTGGCGGTGATCGGGCTCTGTTTTCAGGTCATGGAGGCGGATGGCGCGGTTCGCGCCTCGGAGCGCCGCAAGATGCGCGAGCTCATCAAGTCGCATTACAAGCTCGACGACGCCGCCCTTAACGCGCTCGTTGCAGCCGGCGAGACCGCCGAGAGCGAGGCGATCGACTTCTACCGGTTCACCTCCGAGATCAAACGCCATCTTTCGGAGGAGCAACGGGTCGAGCTCGTCGGCATGCTGTGGGAGATCGTCTACGCCGACGGCAAGCGCAGCGAGATGGAAGACCATGCGATCTGGCGGATCGCCGATCTTCTCGGCGTCTCCGGGCGCGACCGGCTCTTGAAACGGCAGGAGGCAGCGGCCAAGATCGATCTCGAGGAGGAGAGCGAGGCGCAACAGGAAAGCTGACGATGCCGCAAGAGGCCCGCGACGCCAAAAGACCCATCCTCATAGTGCTCCACCAGGAGCGGTCGAGTGCTGGCCGCGTCGGTCACATTTTGCAGCAGAAGGGCTTTCCTCTCGATATCCGCCGCCCCGCCTTGGGCGACGAGCTGCCGCCGACGCTCGAAGGCCATTCCGGCACGATCATCTTCGGCGGGCCTATGAGCGCGAACGACGAGGAGGAATTCGTCCGCCGCGAGATCGACTGGCTGTCGGTGCCGCTTCTCGAAAACAAGCCCTATCTCGGCATCTGCCTCGGGGCGCAGATGCTCGCTCGCAATCTGGGCGGCAAGGTCGCGCCCCACCACGAGGGCATGACGGAAATCGGCTGGTATCCGCTGAAGGCCACGGAGGCCGGCAAGGCACTGATGGACTGGCCGGCCATGGTTTATCATTTTCACCGCGAGGGCTTCGACCTGCCCAAGGGCGCCGAGCTGCTGGCAACCGGCGACACCTATCCGAACCAGGCCTTCCGCTACGGCGAGAACGCCTGGGGCATTCAGTTCCATGGTGAATTGACGCGCGCGATGATGCACCGCTGGGTGGTCCACGGCGCCCACCGCTTCGTGCTTCCGGGCGCGCAGATGGGCAAAGCCCATCTGGAGGGCCGGATGCTTCACGACCATCCGTTGCGGACCTGGATGGAGAGTTTTCTCGAGCTGATCTTCTTGCGCGGCGGGGATGCTCGCCCCTCGCCCTGACCCTCTCCCCGCAGGCGGTAAGGGGAATTGGCCGTCCGCCGCGAGTCGCTTTCGTCCCGTTTGCGGGAGAAGATCGCGGCAGCAGGACGAGGGCGCTTCCCGCCCTCGCCATTAAACATGATCGTGCGAGGCGTAGCGGCGTACTTGCCCGTTTAGTTTCCAATGTCTACATGTCTGTCGACAATGAATTGGAGACGGGCATGCTTGCTGTCATCGGCACCTTGAATTTCATCATCAACATCGCGTGGTTTCTGATCATCGCCTCGGCCATCTTTTCCTGGCTCTATGCGTTCAACGTGATCAACGTGAACAATCAGGCGATCAACATGATCGGCCGTTCGCTCTATCAGCTCACCGAACCGCTCTACAGGCCGATCCGTCGCGTGCTGCCGGACCTGGGCGGAGTCGATCTTTCTCCGCTCGTGGTGCTGGTGATCCTCTATTTCATCCAGCTCTTCCTGAATACGACGATCGCTCCGGCCCTCATCCGCTAGATCACGATGAATTTTGGTCGGTTCGACCAAAATTCATGAACGTGATCGCTTCTAAGGAGTGAGAGCGGGATGCGGGCGGAAAACCGCACACAATTTTCCTCATCCCGCTCTGACGTGGCGCGCGCCGCGCTCACCAGTCACGGCAACCATGTGCGCCTGACCGTACGACTGACGCCGAACGGCGGGCGCGATGCGATAGACGGCTTCGAAACGGCGGCCGACGGCGAGGAACACCTCAAAGTGCGGGTGCGCGCCGTCCCGGAAAAGGGCAAGGCGAATGAGGCGCTCATCGCCGCTCTTGCCAAGGCGCTCGGTCTCGCGAAGAACAAGGTCTCGCTCGTCTCCGGCGACACCCAGCGCAAAAAAATCCTCCGGATCGAGGCCGATCCGGAGGCTATCGCGAAACGCCTCGCCGACATCGCCGGCACGACGGAATAATTACTTCTTGGTTTTGGCGCGCTCGATCGCTTCGACGATCAGTTGCCTGGCGACGGTCGCATCCCTCCAGCCGAAGATCTTCACCCACTTGCCGGGTTCCAGATCCTTGTAATGCTCGAAGAAATGCTCGATCTGCTTCAAGGTGATTTCCGGCAGGTCGGTGTAGTCGTGCACCTTGTCGTAACGCTTGGTGAGATGCGCCGAAGGAACCGCGATGACCTTCTCGTCCTTGCCGGAATTGTCTTCCATCATCATCACGCCGATCGGGCGGACATTGATGACGCAGCCCGGCACCAGCGGACGGGTGTTGCAGATGAGCACGTCGATCGGATCGCCGTCATCGGAAAGCGTGTGCGGCACGAAGCCGTAGTTCCCCGGATAGGTCATCGGCGTGTAGAGGAAGCGGTCGACCACCAGCGTGCCGGCTTCCTTGTCCATCTCGTACTTGATCGGATGGCCGCCGACGGGAACTTCAACGATCACGTTGACATCTTCTGGTGGATTCTTTCCGATGGAAATCGCGTCGATCCGCATGAGCACCTCCAGGGTTGTTGAAAAGTCGCCCGTCGATAAAGGGAAACATGCCGCGATGCAATAAAACTTTCGTCCGCAGTGCAGATTCAACCGGTCGTTTCGTCGTCGCCGAACGACCTGCGTGGTGCCGAAATCTCGTTCGAGGGAGATCACGATGAACGGAAAGGTTGCATGGCTGTCGCTGGTCCTGTTGTCAGTCGGGCCGGCAATGGCAAATGAAAGCCTCTATGTCGACGTCAGTCGCGACGAGTGCAAGACGATCGAAGAGGAGCCGGGCTGGTACTCCCTGATGACTTGCCCGGGCCATGACGATTATCCGGTTCATTTCAAGGAGATCGACATCCGCCAGAGCTTCTCCTTCGGGCATCTCAACAAGCGCTATATCGACGAGGCATTCGAGAGCTTCTTCCCCTTCAACCACGCCGGCACGACGGTGGAATGGCGCATCGCCAAAGGCGGCACCCCCGTCGCAACGATCTTGCGCTGGGTCATCGAAAACCCCGATCCGAAGACGGGCGAATCGTTTCCTGCGCTTGAAGGCCAAGTTCTTGTCGTATCGAAGGTTGCGCAGAAGGAAGACGGCAAGGGCTGCGTCGCCGGCTATGTCGATGCACTGGCCAATCCCGATCCCAACGCACTCGCCCGCAAGATCGCCGACGAGGTGGCGCCGACCTTCCGCTGTGGCATTGACCAAGCGGCCTACCATGGCAAGCGCGGCGACAAGGCAGCCGAACCCAACAGCGTACTGCCGGACTAACCTCTTCCGATTTTAGTGATCTCGCTTTAGTTCCAGACGAAGCCGACCTTCTTCAGGTGCTTCTCGCCGAAATCTTCCATACCCTCGGCTATGTCGCGGCCGCCGGCCGACAGGAAGAAATTATAGGCGTGCTCGCTGTCTTCCAAGCACCAGACGACGAGCCCTTCGCAGCCGAGCGATTTCAGGAGGCTCTTTGCCTCGCCGAAGAGGACGCGGCCGAGGCCGATGCCCTGATATTCCGGGCGCAGATAGATCTCGTAGATCTCGCCCTCCTGCGGCAGCGCTCGCGCGCGGCTCAAGCCCAGCGTCGCATAGCCGGCTACGGTTCCCGCCACGTCGACGACGAGCAGCGTCGCGGGACCGCGCGTGGCCTTCCGCCACCACATCTCGTCGCGCCGGTTGACCATCCGGATCAGAGGGCGGTGCGGAATGATGCCCCCATATGTCTGCAGCCAAGAAACGCGATGCGCGTCGGCGATTGCGGCCGCCTCATGCGGCTCCCCGGGCCTCACCTCGATCGAAACAGTCTTCATGACCTGACTCTAAACACACGACACTGCGAACCGGAATCCCGCCGGGTTGCCGCGGCCCGTTAACCCACAGGCAACTTTAACGGCATCCCCCCGAAGGTTAACGCCTTTTTAACTTTATCCGCAAGCCGGCCGCGAACGGCACACACAGCAAAAACCCCGGATCGCTCCGGGGTTTTGCAATCGACAATCAAAATATGGGTCAGCCCGTCGCCCGGCCCGCTTATGCCGCGCCGGCGGTGCGGGACTTCTCGAAGCGTTTACGCTCGTGCGGATCGAGGTGGAGCTTGCGGAGCCGGATCGACTTCGGCGTCACTTCTACCAGCTCGTCATCCTGGATCCAGGAAAGCGCCCGCTCGAGCGTCATCTTGATCGGCGGCGTTAGGCGGACCGCCTCGTCCTTGCCGGCAGCGCGCATGTTGGTGAGCTTCTTGCCCTTCAACACGTTGACCTCAAGGTCGTTGTCGCGGGTGTGAATGCCGATGATCATGCCCTCATAGACCTTTTCGCCCGGCTCGATCACCATCGGCCCGCGGTCTTCGAGATTGAAGAGCGCGTAGGCGACCGCCTCGCCCGGCTCGTTGGCGAGCAGCACGCCGTTGATGCGGCCTCCGATCTCGCCCTTGTAGGGCTGATAGTCGTGGAACAGACGGTTCATGATCGCCGTACCGCGCGTGTCGGTCAGAAGCTCCGACTGGTAGCCGATGAGGCCGCGGGTCGGCGCGAAGAAAACGAGGCGGACGCGGTTGCCGCCGGAGGGACGGAGTTCCACCATCTCGGCCTTGCGCTCCGACATCTTCTGCACGACGACGCCGGAATGCTCCTCGTCGACGTCGATGACGACTTCCTCGACCGGCTCCAGGAGTTGGCCGCTCTCGTCCTTGTGCATGACGACGCGCGGACGGGAAACCGCAAGCTCGAAGCCTTCGCGGCGCATCGTCTCGATCAGCACCGCGAGCTGGAGTTCGCCGCGGCCGGAAACGAAGAAGGAGTCCTTCTCGGAGGATTCCTCGATCTTCAGCGCGACGTTGCCTTCCGCTTCCTTGAACAACCGATCACGGATGACGCGCGAGGTGACCTTGTCGCCCTCGGTACCGGCAAGCGGCGAGTCGTTGACGATAAAAGACATGGTGACGGTCGGCGGATCGATCGGCTGGGCTGTCAGCGCCTCGGTCACGGAGGGATCGCAGAAGGTATCGGCGACGGTGCCCTTGGTCAGTCCGGCGATTGCGACGATGTCCCCGGCATGCGCCTCCTCGATCGGCTGACGCTCGATGCCGCGGAAGGCGAGGATCTTCGAAATACGGCCGGACTCGAGCAGCTTGCCATCCTGACCCAGCACCTTTACGGCCTGGTTCGGCTTGACGGAACCGGAATGTACGCGACCGGTGATGATGCGGCCGAGGAAGGGGTTTGCCTCGAGGATCGTGCCGATCATGCGGAACGGCCCTTCCGCCACCGTCGGCTCGGGAACGTGCTTCAGAACCAGATCGAGCAACGGTGCCATTCCCTGGTCCTTCGGACCTTCGGGATTGACGTTCATCCAGCCGTCGCGACCCGAACCATAGAGGATCGGGAAGTCGAGCTGCTCGTCGGTCGCGTCGAGCGCGGCGAAGAGGTCGAAGACCTCGTTGACGACTTCCTCGTGGCGGCCGTCCGGGCGATCGATCTTGTTGATCGCGACGATCGGCTTGAGGCCCACCTTCAGCGCCTTGCCGACGACGAACTTGGTCTGCGGCATCGGCCCTTCGGAGGCGTCGACGAGCACGATCGCGCCGTCCACCATCGACAGGATGCGCTCGACCTCGCCACCGAAGTCCGCGTGTCCGGGGGTGTCGACGATATTGATACGCGTACCCTTCCACTCGACCGAGGTCGCCTTGGCGAGAATGGTGATACCGCGTTCCTTTTCCAAATCGTTGGAATCCATCACGCGTTCGGCAACGCGCTGGTTTTCGCGGAAGGAGCCCGATTGCTTCAGGAGTTCGTCAACGAGCGTGGTCTTCCCATGGTCGACGTGCGCGATGATCGCGATGTTACGAATGCTCATTTTTTGTCTCGGAAAGTTCGTGGGTACGCCCAGCAAGGCGGGTACCGCTTTTTCAGTTGCCGCGCTCATACAGGTTTTTTCGCATGAGCGAAAGGGGGCCGGAACGCAGAGCAGGCGTGCATAAAGCTCTCTCGCCTCATGCGACGGCCGCCGGATCGAGTGTCACCCGCCAGAGTTCCTGGTCCTGCCGGTCCATGAGCCGTACCGTCATCTGCCGGGTTTGTCCGCTGATGTCGACGATGCCGAAGAATTGCAGGCCCGCCGAAGGCGGCAGATTGCTGTCGATGCCTCCGCCAGAGGCCTTGATGAAGCGGACCTCCGGGCCGAAAGTCATGTCGAGCTCCTTTGGCCCATAGGTGCCGGAGTGGAGGGGCCCCGAGACGAACTCCCAGAAGGGCAAGAAATCCTTGAAGGCCGCACGCGACGGATCGTAATGATGCGCCGCTGTGTAATGCACGTCCGCCGTCAGCCAGACGATGTTCTCGATCGCATTGTCGCGGATGAAGCGCAAGAGATCGGCGAATTCCGTCTCCCGGCCCTTGGGCGCGCCGTTGTCGCCATTGGCGATCGCATCCGATCCGCGCTTTGCCGAATAGTCATCCCAGACGACGAGGCCGACCGGCATGTCGCAGGCGATCACCTTCCAGGTGGCGCTGGAGGCCGCAAGCTCGCGCTTCAGCCAATCCGCCTGCCGCCAGCCGAAAAGGCCGGAATCCCCCTCCCCCTGGTTCGGTCCGCGATAGGAGCGCAGATCGACGAAGAAGACGTCGAGCAGCGGCCCATAGGCGATCTTGCGGAAGATGCGGCCCGGCTGCGTCGGCAGCGTGCGGATCGGCGTCATCTCATGGAACGCGCGGGCCGCACGAGATGCGTAGACGGCGACATCCTTTTCCGGATAGCGCGGATCGTCGCGAAGGTCCGTCGAGGCCGACCAGTTGTTCAGCACCTCGTGGTCGTCCCACTGGTAGAAAGTCGGACAGACGGCGTTCAAGCCCCGCACGTGCTCGTCGAGTAGGTTGTATTTCCATTGCCCGCGATATTCCTCGAGCGTGCGGGCGACGTCGCGCTTCTCGGGCGTCACGATCCGGTTCTTCCACATGCCGCCGTCGCGCAGCTTAATCTCGTCGGGGATCGGATTGTCGGCATAGATCGTATCGCCGGAATGAATGAAGAAATCCGGCTCATGGAGAAGCATGGTCGAATAGGTCTTCATGCCGACCTCGTCGATGCCCCAGCCCTGCCCCGCCGTATCGCCGGACCAGACGAAGCGCACCGACCGGCGGCGGAGCGGCGCCGTGCGGAACCGCCCGACGACCGGTTCGGAAACGCGGTTGCCATCATAGAGATCGGTGGCTGTGAAGCGGTAGAAGATGTCCTGGTCCGGCAGCAGATGGTCGAGCCGGCACTTGATGGCGCAATCGGTCTGCGGCGTCGCATCGATGTCGGGAAGCCGGGCGGCGTCCGCGAAGCTGTCGGTGGTGGAATATTCGATCGCCACCCGCGCCGGTCGATCCACCCGCGTCCAGATCATGCCCGATTGCGTATCGACATCGCCGGATTGCACCCCATGCAGGAATTCCGGCCGGCCGTAGCCGCGGGCATAAAAGGGGGTCGCAAGTCCGGAAGAAGCGGCGAGGCCGGCGGCGCCGGCGGAAAAGAGAAAAGAACGCCTCGTCAGCGTGTTTCGATGAGCCAAAACCTGCCTCCGGTTCCGTTTCGCGAATCATCGCTTTCGCGAGCGGACCATTGGCGAGCCGCATGTCAGCGGCTTTACAAGCACATGAAACTATTTGAACGGTTTGGCGACAGTTCTGTGAAAGTGTGGAGATTGAACGCGCTGATGCGGCCTTAAACACATGGCGAGGCCGAACATCGTTTGCCCCTCACCTGCGTGCCGGCACCTTCTCCCCGTAGTGATCGGGAGAAGAGCGCCTAGGCGGATGAGGGGGACCTTCAATGCATGAAATCGTAGTGATTTTTTATGTTGTGATTGAAGTAGTTCCCGGCGGAATCCGCATGCAGGAGTTCCTCGTACACGCGCTCCGGAACATCGAGGTAATGGTAGGGCCTGCGCTTGCCCATGAACCAGATGCTCAGCGTCCGGCGCGGCGCATCGTATCTGACCTCGTGGATTGCAGAGGAGTCGAGGATTGCAGACGATCGCAGGATCGGCATTGGCGCCTCCCGATGGATTCCGGCAGCTCTTGTGCTCTTTATTGTATAACAAACGCGCGGCGCTATAAACCATAGCTGCCATCGCCGGCCCTCAAGCGGTACGTACCTTTGGTGCACGCCCCGCGGCTGTCTCCGTTTCACGAGGTCTCGCCTTGCGCCAATCGAACGCCGCTTCCCGCGACCAGCTCGAAACCATTCTGACGCGGCTCGACGACCGACGCGCCGAAGAACGCGTCTTCATGAAGCTCTATCACGCAACCGCCCGCGCGGAAGCCGATGCCGCCGACCGGCGGCGTCGCGAGGGAAAAAGCCTCGGGCCCCTCGACGGCCGGATCGTCTCGATCAAGGACCTCTTCGATATCGCCGGCGAGCCGACGCTTGCCGGCTCGATCATCCGTCGCGACGCTCCACCCGCAAAAGCAGACGCCGCGGTTGTCCGGCGCTTGCGCGCCGCGGGCGCCGTCATCATCGGTAAGACGCATATGACGGAGTTCGCCTTCACCGCCGTTGGTCTCAATCCGCATTATCCGGTGCCCAGCAACGCGATCGACGCGAGCCTCATTCCCGGCGGCTCGTCGTCCGGTGCTGCCGTCTCGGTGGCGGAAGGCACGAGCGAGATCGCCATCGGCTCCGACACCGGCGGCTCCGTGCGCATCCCGGCGGCACTTCACGGCCTCGTCGGCTTCAAGCCGAGCGCCCGCCGCCTACCCCTCGACGGCGCCTTTCCGCTCTCGCCCAGCCTCGATTCGATCGGCGCGCTTGCCCGGACCGCTGCCGACTGCGCGGCCGCCGACGCGGTCATGGCCGGCGAAATGCCGAAGCCGTTGACGCCGCTCTCGCTTGGGGGTCTGAAACTCGCCATTCCGCAAGGTCTTCTCCTGGAGGGCCTTGCGCCAGACATCGCCAGGGCGTTCGACGCGAGCCTGCAAATGCTCGCGCGCGCCGGCGCAAAGCTCGCCGACTGCCCGATTGACGATCTCCTCGCCCGTTTCGCCGAGGCGACCTCGATCGGCTCCCTTGCCGGACTCGAAGCGAGCCGCATCCATGTCGATTGGCTGACGGACGAGAACGCACCCGTCGACATCCGCGTGAAATCGACGCTCCGCCGCCGCCTCGCGGTCCCCGACTCGGCCATCGAAAACCTGCTGAGGACGCGGCAAAAGCTCGTCCGCGCCATGGACGAACGGCTGACGCCTTTCGATCTCATCCTCCTGCCGACAACCCCTATTTCCGCCGTCAGCATCGCCTCGGTGGAGGGCGACAAAAGAGAGTACCGCCGCGTCGAAGACCTGCTGCTGCGCAACACGCAGGTCGCCAATCAGTTCGACCTGACGGCGATCACCGTGCCGATGCCGGGCACGCGCCTGCCGGCCGGGCTGATGCTGATGGCGCGAAACGGGGCGGACGAAAGGTTGCTGAGGCTGGCGGCTTCAGTGGAGAACTTGGTACGGCGCGCTTGAATGAGGCTGGACTTTCTGGCGCCTTTTGAGAGCGTCGGGCGCTGCGAAAAGCCGGGTTCCCGGCAAACGCCTCAATGCATCGTCCGGGCCCATTCCTCTTTGAGGATTCGGAATGCATCTTCGAGCGCAGCGACCAGAATATCGGTGAGCTCGTCGCCGTCATTGTTCATGAGGTAGAGGGCGACCGTCGAATCCCGCGGATCGCTGTCAATATCGCTAGACATCTCATTGTCCTTTTCGCCGCGTCACATCCCGGCTGTTGACGCGATGGTAGAAAGGCTGACTTGTGCCGAGCTTGAGAGGCGACGAGAGGAAGCGCGGCGCCTCTTGCCTTCATCCCCCTTGTGGGGGAGATGGGCGACAGGGCAGACGGTGCCAGCGGGCACCGAGATGTTTTTTGCTCGCCCCGTCGCTCCTGGCACGGTAGACGACGATGGAAATCACTGTCGGAACCAAGATGGCGAAGAAAACGAAGCGCGATGAGCTCCACCTGCAACGGCTCAAGACCGATTTCCCGGACATCCACGCCGCGCTGCTCACCGGGGAGATCCCGTCGTTGCGCAAAGCGCTCGTCCGCGCCGGCCTGAAGCCGGAGCGCACCCGGCTTGATAAGCTCAAGAACTCCTGGATGAAGGCGAGCGATGTCGAGCGCGACAGCTTCCTGACATGGCTCGCCGCCAAAGGTGCGCTGCCCGCGATCGCCACGACCCCGCCCGTTCCCTCTCCGGCAGCGGATGTGCGGCCCGCCGGAACCCCGATCGCCAGCGGCCGCTACCTGCTTCCCTCCACCATCGCCGAGATCCGGACGATCATGGCCCGGCGCCGGCTGAGCCCCAACGACGTGATGCGCGAACTGGGCTTCCCGCCCGATGGCCGCCCGCTTGCCCGCGCGCTGACCCGCAACGCGAGCCTCAGACTGTCGGTGATCGCGGCATTGGAGGTGTGGCTCAAGAGGAATGCGGGGCTCGAGCCGGGAGCCGGCCCGAAGGCTGACGACCTGCTGCTATAGCGGACCGAACACATGGGTAACACTTCCGCTTCGGCGAGCTTCGACCCGACGCAGACAGCGGCGACGGGAAAAGAAATGCCCTTTGACAAACTCGCACTGCTCGGCATCGATGTCGGCTACTCACGCTCCCGCCCCACCACGGGCCTTGCTTGGAGCATCGGCGACGACTGCGGCGCCGCGAGGACGCACACCGATTGGGAGCGCCGACAACGCCACATTCCCGCGTCAACGACATTCGCTGTGATCGCCATCGACGGACCTCTCACTCCTCCCGACGCGCCCGACGATCTCGACCGCCTCTGCGAACGCCTTTTCACCCGTGGCGCCTTTCAGAAACGCTGCAAACCGGGCCTTAGCCAGCACGGCTACGGCCGAGCCTTGAGAAAAGCCGCCGCCGAGACTGCCGCACAGGTGAGCCACCTCGCGGACACGACGCCGATCGGCAAAGCCATCATCCCCGGCACCGCGATCATCGAAGCCTTCCCCAACGCTTTTCTCGGGGTTCTGCTTGAGGATGAGCGTTTTGCCATGTCGAAGGCCGCGAGGCGGAAGAAGTTCGACTGGCTGTACGACCATGCCGTTGAGGCCGGTGTTTTCGAAACACTGCTTGGTTACGTCGGCTGGCGCAACGAGTGCCTGCTGCAGAAGATCATGGCCGAATATGATCACGAAAGACGGGCAGCCTGGATCTGCCTGTTGACGGCGGCGTGCGCTGCTGTCGGCAAGTCGGAAGCCGTCGGTGATGAAGCCGGAGGCTGGATCTGGTTGCCGTCAGCGGAGCTTTGGGCGGCGTGGGCGAGGAACGGTTTGGCGGGAAACAGGGCGGCAGTCTCGGCGCGCAGCAGTCAGGCGCCGGTTTGAACGTTACTGGCGGAGAGGGGGGGATTCGAACCCCCGATGGGCTTGCACCCATGCCGCATTTCGAGTGCGGTGCATTCAACCACTCTGCCACCTCTCCGCGGGGCCGGTTGGCGCCTTGTCGGCGCGGTCGGGTTCATCAGCAAGACCGAAAGCTCCCTCGATTGGAATGCGGCCCAAATCAATTGTGGCCGGCATGTGCCGCTCGGAGATCCAGCTAGACTTCCTAGACTGGCAGCTTAGAACGATCAGACAGAAGCGGAGAGGGCGTCGATGGTATTGCCAATGAACAGTTACAGCTTGGATCTGCCGATCCGTTGTCTGGACCTTCTCAATCACCTTCTGCCGATCGTTCAACAGGATGAAGAATTTGCGGCCCGACACGGTGGACCACTTACGACCACGCTTACCCTGGCACTTGCCACGCCAATGCTCACGATACCCATTGAACGCATCCAAAAACATCAGAACGAGGACGTGGGTTACGCTAACGATCGGGGGCGGTCGCAGCGACTCGCCGAGCGAATCGATGCTGCCACCAGAGGAAAAAAGTTAGCGGATCATCCGCAACTGGAAGCATTTGACTGGGCCTACCTCAGTAAGGTCGAACCATTCAACATCGCTGACGGATTAAGTGACGATTTAGCGGCTCTGCTCGATGCGGAAGAGGCTCGCCATGCCGCCCGACGCATGGATTTTTCCGCCTTTCTATCGTGTTTGCGGAACGCGTTGTCACATGGGGGCATCCTCTATCTGAATAAAGAGGGAAGGACCACTCCTGGTCAGGCATCTATGCTGTGTTTGGTGAGCGCGAAACCTCGCTACCCTAGAGTTAGGTGCGAAAAGCGTGATTACTGCCCGCCCGGTAGCTCGGTCACAGAAAGTCTTCGGCTCCTCCGCATAAGCGAAACCGGATTCCGCGAGTTTCTCTTACAATGGGTCGCCTGGTTGCATGAGGCCGGACTCAAAGATCTTGCAGCCAGATAAAACGCAATAAAAGCACTACCGAAAGCTGAGCAATGCCAGTAAGTTCCGCTCATGGGGGAACCATGAGTCAGCACCTGATAAATCAATACCTGAATGAAATCGACCGCCTCCGGAGGTTCTCGGGGCTCTCGAATGAGCAGATCATCAGGCCTGCATTTCGCCGCCTGCTCGATACCTGGGCCACGTCAAGCAAGCTCATCTTCATGGAGGAATACCCCCATCAAACCTCGATGAGGACGACAGTTTATCCTGATGGCACAGTGCTGCATGATATCCGGGTGCCGCTCGGCCACTGGGAGGCAAAGGATACCAAGGACGATCTCGATGAGGAGATCCGCAAGAAACTCGCTAAGGGTTATCCGCAGGACAACATTGTCTTCGAGAACTCGGAGATTGCGGTCCTTTATCAAAATCGCCAAGAGGTCATGCGCGCGCCGATGACTGATACGGCTGCGCTTCTGAAGCTCGTTGCACTGTTCTTTAGCTATGAGCGCGCCGAGATTGCCGAGTTCCGTAAGGCGGTCGAGCAGTTCAAGGCTGATTTGCCGGCCGTGCTTTCTGCACTCCGCGAGCGCATCGAAACGGCCTATGTTGAAAACGCCATGTTCCGCGATGCCGCGGCTGGTTTCCTCGAAGCTTGCAAGGAAACGATCAACCCCGCCCTCGGCGAAGCTGATGTTCGGGAAATGCTGATCCAGCATATCCTTACCGAGGAAATATTCGCGCATGTGTTCAATGAGGGCGATTTCCACCGCGAGAACAATATCGCCAAGGAACTCTATGCCCTGGAAAGCAAGTTCTTCACTGGCGCCGTCAAGCGAGAGACGCTGAAGGGCCTTGAGCCCTACTATGCTGCAATCCGGGCGAATGCGGCGCAAATCACCAGCCATTCGGAGAAGCAGACGTTCCTTAAAGTGATCTACGAGAACTTCTATAAGGTTTATGACACTAAGAAAGCCGACCGGCTTGGCGTGGTGTATACGCCCAATGAAGTCGTGAAATTCATGATCGAGGGAGCTGACTGGCTTTGCGAAAAACACTTCAACAAGAACCTGATCGACCATCACGTCGAGATCCTTGACCCGGCGACCGGCACCGGCACCTTTATCTGCGAGCTTCTAGAATATTTCCGCGGCAACCCACAAAAGTTGGCCTACAAATACGGGCATGAGCTGCACGCTAATGAAGTGGCAATCTTGCCCTATTATGTCGCCAACCTGAACATTGAGGCGACATATGCCGCGATTTCTGGCCAATTCGCCGAATTTCCCAATCTGTGCTTTGTTGATACGTTAGACAACGTCGAGGGTCTTCGTGTTCGCACTGGTCACCAGCACGACATGTTTGCGGCGCTGTCGGACGAGAACGTTGAGCGCGTGAAACGGCAGAACAATCGCAAGATATCAGTGATCATCGGCAACCCACCATATAACGCCAATCAAGCCAATGAGAACGACAACAACAAGAACCGCGCCTATCCGCGCGTCGATGAGTTGATCAAATCGAGCTACATCCAACTCTCGACTGCTCAGAAGACCAAGGTCTACGACATGTATGCTCGGTTTTTCCGCTGGGCATCGGACCGCATGCATGACGACGGTGTGCTCGCCTTCGTCACCAATCGCAGCTTCATCGACAGCCGCACCTTCGACGGCTTCCGCAAGGCGGTGGCCGGGGAGTTCAACGAGATCTACGTCGTCGACCTCGGCGGCGACGTGCGCGCCAATCCAAAACTGTCGGGCACGAAGCATAACGTGTTCGGCATCCAGACCGGCGTAGCCATCTCCTTCCTGATAAAGCGCCGAAAGCAAAAGGGCTGTAAAATCTTCTATACTCGCCGGCCAGAATTCGACACGGCCGCGGACAAACTTGATTTCTTAGCCTCGTCCAGGCTGTCGACGCTCACCTTCGAGCGCGTCGAGCCGGACAAAAAGGGCAACTGGATTAATCTAACGGTGAATGATTGGGATGACTTGATCCCTGTCGCCGATAAAAAGACCAAGTCAGCAAAAGCCAGTAATCAGGAAAGAGCGATTTTTCGACGCTTCTCTCAAGGTCTGAAGACCAACCGCGATGAATGGACTATCGCGCCCAACTCGGCTGAGGTCGCGCATCAGATGGAATTTCTGATCAATCACTATCAGAAAATAATGGAGGCGTCAGATTTCAGTCAGCTTAAGGAAACAGATTCCCCCGACAAAATCATTAAATGGACACGAAAATTAAATAGACATCTTCGGAGCGGACGTAAACTTAATTTTGATTCAAGAAAAATCAAGGACACTACTTATAGACCATTCATAAAATTCAAAGTCTACTATGACGAGGTCCTTAATGAAGATCTCTACCAACTGAAAGAGATATTTAGTCCATCAAAGTCTAGTAACAAATGGATATCATTTGTTGAGGGACAGAGATTGGAATTCTGCGCGCTCGCAGGGGACGCGATCCCAAACTATGCGCTAGTTTCGTTAGATCCCATGCAATTTCTCCCACTCCACCGCTACACCTCCTCCGGGGAACGATTGGACAACATTACCGATTGGGGCCTACGTCAGTTTGAGAAGCACTACGGCAAATCAGCGAAGATCACCAAGGAAGACATCTTCCACTACGTCTACGGCGTGCTGCACGATCCACTGTATCGCCAAAAATATGCACTTAACCTAAAGCGTGAGTTCCCGCGCGTTCCTTTCTATTCAGATTTTCGCCAATGGTCGACCTGGGGCAGGCAGCTAATGGAACTGCATATTGGCTATGAGAAGGTCGACCCTTGGGCGCTCGTTCGAACAGATATGTTAGACGAAAAAGCGCGCGCCGGAGGCGTCGCACCCAAGACCCTCCTCAGAGCTGAAAAGGAGAACGGCATTATCCGCCTGGATACCGAGACGACGATCTCTGGCATTCCGAAAGAAGTTTGGGATTACAAACTCGGTAATCGGTCAGGTCTTGAATGGGTTCTCGACCAATACAGAGAAAAAACTCCGAAAGACCCAACCATCCGCGAGAAATTCAATACCTACCGCTTTGCCGACTACAAGGAGAGGGTGATCGACCTTATCGCGCGCGTCACCCGGGTGTCCGTGGAGACGATGGACATTGTGGAGGCCATGAAACTTGCTCCGAGACAATCGGCAAACACCCAGTCGACCGAGGCGGCGGAGTAGACGGGGCCGTGTCTGTTTCAGATCACGATCCATACGATACGCGGGTGTCGAGATGTTTTGCAGAGGTCGAATTCGGCTACATCGGTGCTATCGTCGTTGAACGCGATTCCGACGGCGCTCTGATCGAGCTTTTTCCTCAGAACCGTTTTTCCCGAGCGCCGTCAACTCCTCTGCACGCTTACGGCCAGGGCCCATTCTGCCGTTTTCACATAAGCTCCAAAAGCAGAGCGGCGGGGGTGTATCTGGTATCTGTGGTCGGGCAGCCAGTTTATGTCGGGGAGTGTGCGAACCTTCACCAGCGGTGGGGTCCTGGCTATGGCTCAATTTCGCCCCGCAACTGCTTCAAGGGAGGGCAGCAAACGAATTGTCGGGTCAACAATCTCCTCCTTGAAACAGCGCGCAACGGCAACCAGATTGAACTTTGGTTCCGGCCGCAGTCCGGCGCGAAAGCGGACCGCATCGCCCTTGAGGCTGCATTGGTGGATGCACTTCAACCGAGCTGGAATAGAGTCATCGTCAAACGGCAGTCACACTCTTTTAGGGCCAACCCGGAATGAAAATGCGCTTCAAGGGCACGAGCTGCTGAGTTTCAAGGTCTAGCTTGCCATACTGTTCCAGAAGGCTCTTCACAAGCTCGTCGAGATCCATGAGGGCGAGCGGAATATTCGCACGTTCGGCCTCGTAGCGGGCCTCCCGCGTGAAGCCCCCGGTGCTGACGTAAAGGCCCTTGTCCTGCGAGTGCCTACCGCCAAGGAAACTTCGAACGTCGGGAGCGCCCATCGCTCCCTTGCGGTGCTTCACCTCGACGACGATTCGGGGAGACTCGAAGCCGAAGCCATCAGGCGACGCAACGATGTCCTTACCGCGATCGGGCCCGGCATCGGATACGCGAGTCTTGTAGCCGAGTGAGCGTAGCAAGCCTGCAACCAGATCCTGCATGTCGTCCCAATCGAGAGCGTTCACCTTATCCTTTATGAACTCCAACGCTCGGGCTTCCATTGACTGAAATACATCTTCCTCCACCCCATCACTTTCGCTGGCCGCCGTTTCGATCTTGGCCGGCTCACCCGAAGTCAGCGCCCTTTGAAGATCATCGACAACTCCGCGGGAGAGGAGGAACAGTGTTGATATCGCGCCGAGGCTGTTACGGCTGGCTACCGAAAGCAAGTCACGACTGACTTCCCCCTTCCATCGCACTGGCCGCACCTGTGGATCAGCCGCGTCGAACGACGGATCGAAGCGATACTCGTCGGCTATTTCCCCGACGAGATAGACGCGGCGAGAAGGATCATAGGTCACCACCATATCTCCAATCGCCATCTCGTTCACGAATCTGTGCAGTTGGCCGGCGCCCATCGCTACACTCTGAGGCTTGGTTTTTGGCCATGATGCTGCGACGCGTTCGGCGATCGATTTCCTCGATTTCACATCCCTCAGGTCACCGACTTCGGCCCAACCGATCGCTACGATATTGTTGTCCCTGAACACGTCGAACAGACGTCCGCCCTGCTCCGCCCGAACCATCCACGCCTTGGTCATGCAATTCTCCTCGGTTGCGCGCACTGTCTTGCACAATCTGCCTTTGCGCAAGTAGGGTGCGGCTCGAAGCCAGACATGTGGGAAAACCAATGAGTTTGTCGCGGAGACAGATCTATGATCTCGTGTGGTCAAAGCCGATGAACAAGCTTGCAGTTGAGCTTGGGCTCTCCGACCAAGGACTCGCGAAGGCATGCCGCCGTTACGATATACCGGTGCCTCCCCTCGGTTATTGGCAGAAGCTCGCACATGGAAAGGCGGTAGAACGTCCACCCCTCGAAATCGCTCGGTTTGATGAAAACGTGAGCGTTCAGGTTTCGCCAGGCGTGAAGATGCGTCCGAAGCCGATCAAACCAGAGGTCACGAAGGCAGGTGGCTCCGAACCACAGGCCGAGCCGACGGCTGAGAAAATCGAAAAGCCTCACCCGGTGCTGATAAAGATCAGGAAGGCGTTCAATCGCTCAAAAAAGCCCGGCGAATTCGCTTACATCAACGTGAGCCCGTTCAAAATCCGCGCGTCGCCACTAGGAGCTGAACGTGTGCTGTCGCTGATTTCGAGCGTCATTGCCGCAGCTCCATCCGAAAACTGGGAGATCAAGCCTTCGAAGGATGGTGATTGGGAGCTGTTGGCGAGTGGAGAACGCGTCGAGATTTCTCTCGCCGAGAACGCCAAGAATGTTCCGCACGTCCCGACACCAACCGAAGTCCGCGAGAGCAAGCTCTACTCCTGGAGCAAGATACCGGAATTCGACTATGTGCCGTCCGGGGAGCTCAAATTCACCATCACGAACGCCTCCTACCTTGGCGTCAGATCGAACTGGTCCGATGGGAAGAAGCAGACATTGGAGTCGGTGCTGCCGAGTTTTATCGAGGGCGTCTCATTGGCTGGAGCAGCTCTCCGTGCCCGACGTCTGGAGCGAGAAGAACAGGCGCGGCAAGCTGAAATTTGGCAGCTGCAAGAGGCGGAGCGCCGGCGACTGCAGGAAATTCAACGCGTGCGGGTCGCCATTCTGAAAGGGCAGGCCCGCCAGCACAACGAGGCTGAGGCTCTTCGTGCTTATGTTGCGGCGGTCAAAGCCAAGCTCGGTAAAGAGCCGCCGGACGATCTTGAACCTACGCAAACCTGGGTTAATTGGGCGGAGCAATACATCCAAGAGCTGGATCCTTTATGCAAAGGGTTTCCTGTGCTGATGTCGGACGAAGAGGCCTACCGCAATTCTTGGCGCTATCGTGACGAATGAGTCCTGGTTGACTCACAGGAGGTCGCTGGCTGGCTCCGTCCATCCTGACGTTGCAACAGCGCAGCCGCCGAGCCAAACGTGCCGGTGAGCGCACACAGGCGTTTTATTTACCGCGCAAATATCTGGCAAAGAGCGATCGTCTCAGCAAACTTTTCACGTGCACCTGCATCCGGCAGCGGGGCTGCGACTATGAAATTTAGGTCTTCTAAGCCTCGGCCAGGTTTGGTGGCGATCCTGACGCTCATGCCACTATACCAATGCCGGACAAATTCCGAGATGCGCTTTCCGAGATCAACGAAGATCAAGCGGTGGCTTCCCGCTTTCATCGAGGAAAGCGGCACACCTGTAATTTCGAGATCACTACCAAATGCCATCACGTCCGCGGTCGCACGAACATCTTCTGTCACCGTGGGCCAAATGTCGTCTTCTGCTGGGATGGAGATCATCACATACTGCCGTCCGTCATCTCCGCAGCGAAGAAGGAACGGGCTGCTGCTTTCGATCTTCTCGTCATGGATCTCGATCTCCTCCAACTCGCTGGACCACGTGACCTCGAGCGCATTTGCCTTTGTTTCCATCGATTTCGTGCCAATAAACGCGTGAACGGTGGTCCCCTCAGCGAACGAGGAGGAGGCGGCAGCAGAGAATATGAGCATCGAGAGCGGCAAGAGCTTCATTGAGAGCACCGAGGCAAGAGCGATCAAGTTCGCTGCACAAAAGGGAAGGGTTCCGTCATAACGAACCCGCGTTTCAGCGCCCGCGCTAACTCGCTGAATTCGTTCAGCGTGGTTCGCGTGGTCAACAGAAATTCCCGCCTGCACAAAAAGGTTCCTTTAAATCAATGGTTTGGCGGGTAGTATCAGCGGATTACCCTTCTGCTTACGAGAACCGACAAGGGTGGAGATGCCGAGTTTCGGATATGGTCGTGTCAGCACGACCGAACAAAGTTTGGACCTGCAGTTGACCGCGCTGAAAGCCGCAGGCTGTGACAGGATCCACACGGATGAGGGTTTCTCAGGCTCGGACTTTTCTCGTCCAGGGCTAAGTGAGCTTCTGAAGAAACTGCGTGCCGGCGACACCCTCATTGTCTGGCGACTCGACCGGCTGGGACGATCGCTCTTTGAACTGCTCAAGCTCGTCCGCGATCTGAACGAGCGCGGCGTCGAGTTCCGGTCGCTGAGCGAGAGCTTGGACACCAGCACGTCGGGAGGTCGCCTCTTGTTGCACGTGTTGGCAAGCATGGCCGAATTTGAGCGTTCGCTGATTAGCGAACGAACCCGAGCCGGAATGGCCGCTGCTCGGGCTCGAGGTAGCCGAATCGGCAGAAGGCCGGCGATGACGCAAGAGCAATTGGTTGATGCCAAAACAGTCATTGAAACGGCCCGGCGACCGATCGCCGAGGTCGCTAACGAATACCGCGTCCACCCGCGGACGCTGGCGCGACTTCTGAGGCAACAGGCCGAGTTCGCCGACGGCTCATGACCTTCACCGACAGCGGCAGGTTTATTCAAGGCCAGCAAAAGTCTCTTCGATCTCCTTGTCGGATCGGAGCCAGAAGTCTGACAGCCTATTGCTCTTCAAGGCCTCATGAACCCAGCGACCTCCCTCAGAGGGAATAGGGCTTGGTCAGCGCGCCGGTCCGGCGCGCTGCTTATAGTCAGGAAGAAACAGGGGAGCGTAGCGACCGCCCGGAGGCAGGATTTGGCCGAAAAAGTGTAACGCTCGACCAAATATTTATTATATCTAATTAGAATAATAAATACATCTGGCAGACCGTTACACTGCTGCCGTCCGGGCGGTCAATTCGCTTCGGGTGATGACATCAAGTTCGCTGCCTTCTTCTTTGCGCGGCACCGCGCGGTCCTACGCCGCTGCCCTGCCTTGCGCTTCTCGTCCCGCTCGTCCCTCAGCGTAGAGACGCTGCCATGACGCTTGATCATCTCGGCTGACACAGCCTTGCTCATATGCTGGCAATACATATTGAACGAGCATGATGAGCAGCGTGATGCAGCCGGGTCTGAGGTAGCCAGGCCGAAACAGGCGGGCACGAATGCAATCTTCGGAAGAGACACCTTCGGCGTCTCAAGGAGCAGATCGCTTTCCAGTTCAAGGCGAAGTTCGGTCATGATACGCCCACGCTGGTCCTTCGGTGCGAGCTTGATCGCGAGCAGCACGGGGAGGTGCCGCTTCTCAATGCACGGTCCAGTCAGCCGAAATGCCCAAGGCTTGGTGGAGGCACCAAGATGATCCACGAGGTAGGCGCGGAACTCGTCCTGGACCGGCAGGTGCCGGTAGTTCTCGACACGATACTGCGGAAGACCTGCAAACCTATCAACCAACAGGGGCAGCCGGTCGTTCAGAAACTTCTTGATCTCCAGCGGCCAGGCGACGCCAGATTCTGCGGATCCGAAGAGCTGCATGGGCCGAGGCGGATTCTTCCAGCCACCCTTGCGGGCAAAATCGAAACCAAATTCGATAAGCAATTCGTAGGGAAGGCCAAGTTCATCCGCGCGCTGACGAGCATGCCAGAGTTCAGTCAGGGAGCGGCTGGGCTTGTTGAAGATCTTCTGCCCCAGTCCCTGCCGGAGCTCCGCCTCGTCACGATCTCGGTTGAACCGGATGTGTTCCTTGAACCCCTTGCTATACAATTCCGCGAAATGCTTCGTTGCAGCAAGCGGTGACATGAAGCGATAGGCAAACCACTTCTTATCCGCAACCTCGCGTTCACGTTCCAGCAGGCCGGGCATCACCAGGCGCATAGCCTCGATGGTGTCGCCAAGCCTCTGGGCTGACGAGTTGGAGTAAAATGACATAGCTTCTCCTTCGGACGACGGCTGTCGTCCGGTTTGTGTTCATGAAATGTGTGCAAGCACTTGCTGTTCTAGTTGTAGCGGGATCGCGATTGGAGCGCATAAGGTCGTGAGCGAAAGTTCAGACCCGCTTACACGCGATTGACTCGAGGTTTTTCGCTGGCGCGATCCGTGGTGCGAAATGCGTAAGAAGTGCGCTTCATCGCCCACGCTCGCCTACGAGCTTCCCTGTCGATTTCATGGGAGGATTGGACCTCGGGCACTCGCCAGCATGGAAGGCATCCCCATCATAGACGTTGATTTTTCCTAGGACTTCGCTCTCCGGGTCGCCCTCTCCGAGGCTCGGCGTGAGAAAGGCAAAGGAGGCTTCTCGGCACCGGATGGTGGCGAACAGTAGGGCGGCGCGCAGCGAATGATCGCCGGCGATGACGTCAATCCAATCGCAAGTATGACGCTGTCTGGGGCAGCCCGACCCTATTCATACCGGAATGGCGAGGCCGCATCGCTCGAAGATATCTACTACTCCATACCTGGTGACACACTTGGATATGTGTTCGACGCTGAGAATCAAGGGGTTTTGAGAGACCTCGACCGACCAACCTGCCACACCGTAGGCACTTGCACCTTGTGTCCGGCACCGTCTCAAGAACGCCCAGGCTAAGCTTTGGCTCGACACAACCAAAGCGGGCTTGAGAACCTTTACGCGTGGGGCGAAAACGCAGAAATCAAGCGGATCTGTCAAGTTAGCGTAAAGTTAGCGTAAAGGTTCGTCAGGCTTCGGCGTCAATTGACAACGTCTGCACACCCGCGAACGCAACCATCGATAGGTATTTTGCAACGGTTTTCGTCTACAAACCTGACAAACCTTGCGTGCGATCGGGAAAATGTAAAGGTCGCGCAGGGCTGCGCGACGCATCGGAGTTGTAGATTGATCTATCCGAGGCGACCGACAAGATCGTCGGCGCTCAAGTGGGTATAGCGCTTCAACATTCGGAGCTCTTTGTGCCCTGAGATGCTACTTACCTCGATCACGTTGAGCCCGCGCTCGAACAAGCGGCTGACCCCCTCGTGACGTAGATCGTGGAACCCTAGCTCTGTCACCTCAGCCCGGGTGAGAAGACGATACCAAGCTTGCTCTAGCGAACCTGGAGTCATCGGAAACACGCGGGGCTGGTCCGCATCCGCCCGCGTCTTCCACTCCGTCAGCGCGTCGAACGCGCGCTGTGACAGAGGCACTTCTCGTTCGGATCCGTTTTTCGTCATCTTCAACGCGATCACCCGGCGATTGTGCGCGATATCGCACCATTGCAGCCCGAGGATCTCTCCACGGCGCATCCCGGTCTCGATGGCAACAATGATGAGCGTCTTGAAGAACGGAATTTTCCCGCCGGCACATGCGTCGAGCAGGCGCTGCTCTTCATCGCCCTGCAGACGACGCTTGCGCTCGTTACGAATAACTGGACGGCGCACGAGCTTCACGACATTTCGACTCAGCGGCAGTCCCCAGTCGCGCATAGCAACCTCAATGACATGGCTCAGGATCGCGAGCTCGCGCACGGTAGTAGATGGAGCTACGGTTCGGAGGCGCTCGTCGCGGAAGGCTGAAATGTCTTGTGGAGAGAGCCCAACCATCGTTCGATATGCAATACCATGTCGCTTGAGGACGTCGATCCTCTGGATTTCCTGGACGGAACCGCGCTTGGTCGGCGAGACTTCTTGCTTGTAGCGCTCAAGGAGCTCGGCGAGCGTCGTCGACTCGAGGATCCGCGTGTCCGGAGCGGCACCGAAGCGATCGACCTGGGCTTCCAGATCGCGAGCCCACTTCTCGGCTTCCTGCTTCGTGTCGAATGACTTGCAGCGGGGCTTCATCCCACGCCGGCGGACCTGAGCTTGCCAACGTCCTCTGAGCTTCCTGATCGTCGCCATGTGATCTCCAACCGTGTTGTCGATCACGCGTAGGATGCCCCGGGAGGGGTGCCAAGAGCTAAGCCAACAAACGACAATCCCGGAAGACGAAGGTTTTAACGCCTAAGCCCCCTAACGAGGTCGCTTGAGATGCCTCAACCGCATTCAAATATTTTTCTTCCTTCTTGGTTGATTTTTCTTCGTGAATGGTTTCTTCTCTCCAAAGATCGATTGCAGGGAGATTCGCCATGGCAAAGCTTACACCATTCGGCGTCGAGCTTCGAAAGCTACGCCTTGACAGAGACATGCGGCTCTTGGACCTTGCTGTGAAGCTGGACCAGAGCACAGCATTTGTTTCTGCGATTGAGACTGGGCGCAAACAGATCCCGGACGGCTATCTTCACAAGATCTCACAGGCGATGAATTTGTCGGCAGAGGAGATCCGTCGGCTGCGTGGGGCCGCTGAGAAGACCCGCAAAGAAGTCAGGGTCGACAACTTGCGCGGAGAGCAACGCGAGCTAGTCGCAGCATTTGCTCGGAAGCTTGACGACGTTCCTAGTGATCTCATGGAGGCGTTGAAGAAGATCGTCTTGAAGTCGATCGGCGGAGAATCGCCATTCTTTCGAAAACGCCGGGGGATCGTGGTGCCCCCTATGTCAACCGACAAGCTGCGGAGATTTGCGGAAAAGATCCGGGAAGTTTTCGTCTCTGATGACCAGGTCGAGTTTCCTATTATGGAGGTTTTGGAGTTCAAGCTGAACAAGATCCTTCCGGACTTCTTTATAGACGTCGAAACGGCGGCAGTGATGGGCGACGACGAGGGCCGAGTATTGGCCGGCTCGAATTCAATTATCTTCCGGGAAGATGTCTATGAAGGCGCGTGTAGGGGGAACCGGCGCGACCGATTTACCGCGTGCCATGAGTTTGCGCACTTCCTTATGCATCGCGATGTCAAGTTTGCCAGATCGCGGGAGGATGCGGACAAGATTTACACCGATAGCGAATGGCAAGCGGATGAGTTCGCCGGAACTTTGATGCTATCGTCGCGACACGTCCACCTGTTCGCTAACTCTGACGCTGCGGCTGAAGCGTGCAACATGAACCCTGCCGCTGCTCGCGTCATGTGGTCAAAATACGTGAAAGAGGGGAGAATCAAATGAGATGAATTCGGAGGACTTACAGCCGGTAGACCGGGCCAGCAGTCCTCCGAAAAGCACTAGTTCCCATGTGTAAACCACTTCCTGATCTAACGGGGTCTAGCCACCCGGTTATTTCAGCAGTCGCCACAAGGGCGTCAGAGCCGGGGCGCGTGCGCCTCGATTCAAACTGATCCGAAAATGGTTTCGGGTCAGAACAATGACCGCGTAACGGACATCTTTGCAATTCGACCATGATTCATTTTAGGAATCCCGTCAACCGTTATTCGGTCATAGCCTTTCTAGAAAGGAAAGGATATGCACGACCGTAGGGTGACTCCGGACATGGTTCCGATCATCAAACTGGCCCGGATAAAGAAGATCCCATACTCTTGGATCTCGGGCTATTACGCAGGGCTGAACTTCGGCCGAATTGCAGATGTGATGAAGGGACGGATGTTCCCTGAAATTCCCCCTGCAAAACAACTACCTCCAGACTTCCCGGCAAGTTGACCTGAGAGGCGCGATCGTTCCGTGTCTCCTGGGAAGTAACCGATACTTACGGGAAGGAGGTGAATTTAGAATGCCTAAATCAACGAAAATCGGCCGCAGCGCGGTCACCGGTCGCTTTACCAAGGTCTCCACGGCCAAAGCAAAGCCCCGCACGCATACAGTCGAGACTGTGAAGAAGAAGTGACGCTATGCCTCGGGTCGCTGTTCATCGTTAGCAACGACCCGAGGTATTCACTCCCGACGCGGGCGTCCACTTTTCGACCTCCTGCTTCGTGTCGAAGGACTTGCAGCAGGGTTTCATGCCGCGACGGCGCACCTGGCTTGCCAGCTTCCTCTTGGTTTACGGATTGTCGCCATGTGATCTCCACTGGATATTGCAGATCACGCGTAGGATGCCCTCAGAGGGCTGCCAAGGATTAACCGGCGCAATCAACAACGGAGCCTCCTGCAATGCCAACCTAATCAGAGCACCATCGCGCGATGAAAGCGATCCGCTACACAAACTTTTCTGGCACGACTCATGCGATAGGGATAAAACGCACCAGCTACGGTTACAGAGAAGGAACTGCCGCGTTGCTCATGTTCAGCATCAAACCGAGATGGGCAAGACTGATCGCAAGCGGCGAGAAGACCTACGAGCTCCGCCGTAGACCCCCTCCCAAAGAAGCTGTTGGGCAAGTCGCCCTTATCTACAGCACTGCACCGGATTCGAAGGTGACATGTGCTTGCAATGTCGTTGAGATAGTTGCTCAATCGAAAGAAGTGCTATGGGATGAAATTGGGAGTAAGACGGGATGTCTGCGTTCCGAGTATCTGGCTTATTTCGATGGGCTAGAGGTCGCGAGTGCCATACGGCTGAGTTTGATGGAAAACATCTTCCCGGAAATGACGCGTGATGAGTTAGAAAAGAAATACAATTTCAAGCCCCCGCAGTCATGGAGATGGGCGGACTCTTTGAACGAAGCTGTTGTTAAACTATGATTTTCGCTGGCGGCGCATCGGGAACGGGAAAAACTACAGCCCTCGAGCGGTTTGTCGCTCGCCATCCTGATTTTGTGCACCTGCGGGCGAGCTCAATCTTAAGAGACTTCTGGCGACCGACCGAGAAGCCCTCCCCTCCGGAGCTCGAGGAAAATCAGCAGACCCTGCGAAACGCCCTGCTCGCCAAACGTCTCACAAGCAAGACTATACTCGACGGGCATTTGACAATACCCGTCGGCGACCACCTCTTCCAAGTGCCAGCCTCTTTTTTCAAGGACCTTCCCCTCCGCGCATTCGTCTTCATGCAAACGGAGCCTCGGCGTCTCCTGCAGCGAAAGGGCATCGAGGCAACAGCTGATGCTTTAGCAATGATGGAAATGCTGCAGAGATCAGAGCTCCAGCAAATGCGACACGTTGCGGCTGAACGTGGATGTCCAATCGAGGTCGTCAACCCGCAGGAGGAGGACGTGCTCGAAAGAGTGCTATTGCATTATGGCACCATCTAACGGTCCAGGCAGTCTACCATTGAAAACATACTCGCACCTGCCTAACCGGTAGTAATTGACAGCACGCTGCCGCAGCTCAAAACCATTTCTGGTCAACAAGCCCCAGAAATCCAGGATCGCTTCCTCTGGCACGGTCAACATAGGTTTCTCGCATTCTAGCCAGGCGATCGACTCATCGATGAGTCGTTGTCCGACGCCCCGCCTACGTTGGTCGGGACGAACCCACAACGTGCAAATCTTGCGCTCATGCGCCTCCTTCTTGAGGATCGCAAATCCCCGCACAGAATCTAGGTCCCGTTCGATGAGCAGCCGCCTGCTCCCATCCGAGAGGCCAGGAGCAACCTTTGAAGCAAACCAATGCTCAATATCGGGATAAAGCGCGTCGAACCCAGATATAAGGCTCAGACCGTTCGAATCCGGACGGGCTGGCGCTACTGGTGCGCTATCGACGTGATGTAGATGCATGAAGGCTCCCGGGCGAGGCGAATCGCTATAATACACTAGACGACATTAACTAGGTAGAGGACCGCTCACCTACGTCTAGGCCATATTGGCCACTTTTGATAGGTCAGCGCAAGGCCGGTGATTAATGCGATCCACCCTGTTGCGGCGACATATGCCCAACCAGTTGGCGGAAAGAATAATTGCATCCAAGTGAATTCCTGTGCTTTCGGCCTCTCGATCAGGAATGAGAAAGAAGAATGCAAACCACTTCCTAAACTTCCAAAAAAAACTACGAGGAATATATATAGTAGGATATTACCTTTTGACCTACGAAATTTGGCCAAAGTTACAAAATCCCCGACGTCACCCTCTCTCCCATCGCCGCTCTTTCGCCAATGGTAGATAAGCATATTGCGCGCAGAACCGTCGGGGAACTCACCGCCAAGATAGGCGTCCCACTCCGGTTCCATTCGTCTTATTTTCCGGAAGCTCGCATGGGAGGCGACGAGGTCAAAACTGATCTCCCGAACAAGAAAGTAGTGGATGGCGGTTATTTGAGGTGATCGCCAAACTCCCTCTTTTGCTCGTTTCTGAACCGCTTCTGGAATACTCCTCGCTTCATTTATTCGTATCTCAGTAATTTCTGACGTCGTGATCGAACTGAGCAGAAACCCGTCTTCACTACTAACATCCGAACTGAATATCTCCGCAGCCCTATTATTCAGTTTGAAGCGAATACGCATATAATGTTCGCCCGGCGACTGAAGTTTCGAGCAGAAATTCTCGTCGAATATAAGAATTGTCCCCTGACCGGCGGAATCTTGTTGGATGTCGGAGCCTTCATCGATCGGATGAACCGTCAAGAAGTGGTCACCGTTCTTCCGAATGAAGAACGATGGCTGACATTCCTGACCATCTTCCACGTCCAGCACTTCATTGAATACAGCGCTTGCTATTTCTCTTTGTCTAAGGCGATAGCCGAGATCCTCGACGGGACCGTCATCCAACGAGAATGGCACGTATAGCTGCAGCGCCGTTAGATCACGCAACTCATGTATCTGGATTCCAAGGTCGAGATAATTGATGTCCTTTTCGCGAGCTTTATGGCCCGTTCGCCTCCACAGATTGACGTGGAGTTCAAGCGCGGGGCGCTTGTCGATTACCGGCTGCCGCTGTGCTCTTCGATACCAAAGTGCCAGTGCGGGCAATCTGCCTTCATTTTCAGAACGCTCCCTCATTCTCGACGCTCAATCCCCATCCCCAATAGCTGAGGCGCCGACCATGCAGGAAGACAATGCCTACTTCAAGCGGGGGTTCGAGACCGCAGTCTTAGGCGACTCACTCATCACCAGGTTTCAAAGAATAACGCGCAACGGATCCGTAATCAGAAACCAAAGTGAAGCGGCGTGGCGTTGGATCTCCAGCTGGAGATGCGCCGCAAACGTGGCCCTTTCAGGCTGGTGATCGGCGGCATAGACGTCTGCGATGCCAAGCGAGAGACTCGCAGACGAAAAAACATATGCTAGATCAAGACCTTAGATGGCGGAGAGGGGGGGATTCGAACCCCCGATGGGCTTGCACCCATGCCGCATTTCGAGTGCGGTGCATTCAACCACTCTGCCACCTCTCCGCGGGCCGGTTGGCGCTCTCTCGAGCGCGGCCGGTTCATAGCGGCAGTTTCCGCCGCTGGCAAGGGCTCTTTAGAAGAATATCTGCGATATGGTGGCTTTCGCCTTGACAAGCAAGAGCGATTCTCTTAATCCGCGCAATGAGGTGGTGTGGTCCTGCCATGCCGCGCCGGGTACGAGCTTGTGCCCGTTCACTGGCGAAGGTTTAGGGTTTCCGAGGCGCTTCGCTCCACGTAACGACTGATAAAAAGACGGCCTTGTCTCTCGAGGCAAAGAGCCGGACCGAACATGAAAGGATAAAATATGTTCGCAGTCATCAAGACCGGCGGTAAGCAGTACCGCGTGGCGGCCAACGACGTCATCACCATCGAAAAGCTCGAAGGCGTTGCTGGCGACAAGATTGAATTCACCGAGATCCTGATGGTCGGCGCCGGCGCCGATGCCACCATCGGTGCTCCGTTTGTCGAAGGTGCCGTAGTCAGCGCCGAAGTTGTGGACCAGGGCCGCGCCAAGAAGGTCATCGCCTTCAAGAAGCGCCGCCGCCAGAACTCCAAGCGCTCGCGCGGCCATCGCCAGCACCAGACGATCGTCCGCATCCTGGACATCGCTGCCGCAGGCGGCAAGGCGAAGAAGGCTTCGAAGAAGACCGAAGCCGCCGCCGAAGAAGCTGCAAACTGAGTTCCAGGATCGAAGGTTTAAAGGAGAACACCAATGGCACACAAGAAAGCTGGCGGTTCGTCGCGCAACGGTCGCGATTCTGAGTCCAAGCGCCTTGGCGTGAAGAAGTTCGGCGGCGAAGCCGTCGTTGCGGGCAACATCATCGTGCGCCAGCGCGGCACGAAGTGGCATGCCGGCGCCAATGTCGGCCTCGGCAAGGATCATACGATTTTTGCGCTTACGGCGGGCAACGTGGACTTCCGTACGAAGGCCAATGGCCGCGTGTACGTGTCTGTAATGCCGAAAGCGGAAGCAGCGGAATAAGCCGGTAGCGCTCTAAAACAGCCGGCGTCTCATCGACCCGGCTGATGCACCCGCAAGGTTCAAAGGCCAGACTTCAAAAGGGGAGATGGGGCAATACCCAACTCCCCTTTTCGCGTCTCTGGAGGAAGAACCATGCAAACCGAGCTCTTGAGGGAAGACCAATCCCGGTCTCCCGAACAAAGGCTGAGGCCTCAGCGGTCAAGGACCGATTGCCCGATATTGTTATCGCCCCGGCTCGTTTTGCGCGCGCCGCATGAAGACGATATCGACGCCCTTGCCCATCTTGCCAACAACGCCAATATCGCCACCATGGTCTCGCGCATGCCGCACCCCTACACCACGGCGGATGCGGCCGATTTCGTGCGACGTGCAAAAGCCGGCACGATTGGCAAGTGCGTCTACGCGATCACGAAAGCGGACAACGGCGCATTCCTCGGCTGCTGCGGGATCGAGCCGCATGCCGACGGCAAGACGGTCGAGCTCGGCTATTGGCTGGGCGAGCCCTACTGGAACCAGGGCTATGCCACGGAAGCGGCGCAAACCTTGACCGATATGGCCTTCCGCACCCGCGACATCGATCAGATCGATGCGCGCTGCCGGGTCATGAACATGGCCTCGCGCCGCGTCATCCAGAAGTGCGGTTTCCAGTTCCAGGGCTCCGGCATGGTCGGCAGCCTGGCGCTCGGCGGCATGGTTGCCGTCGAGTGGTACCGGCTCGACCGCAAGACCTGGGTATCGCTGAGAAGCTGGGGAGGTGTCCGATGAACGCGCTCGTTTCCGAACGCTCGCGCCTCGTTGCCCGTCCCGATCCCGGCCCCTCTCCGGTGATCGAGACGGAGCGGCTGAGACTCCGCCCTCATCGGCTCTCCGATGCGCCAGCGATCGCCGAATCGCTCAGCGACTTTCAGGTCGCGCGCATGCTTGCGCGCGTCCCCGCTCCCTATGACCAGCAGGATGCGCTCGACTGGCTCAACCGCCAGACCGCCAATGTCCTACCGGACTGGACGCTGGCGATCACCGCGGGCGACGATGTCCATATCGGCTGCATCGGCATCGAGCTCCGGCACGGTCGATGGCATGTCGGCTATTGGCTGAACCGGTTCTACTGGGGCAAGGGCCTGGCGAGCGAGGCGGTTTATGCCGCCGTCGAGCGCTTCTTTCGCCGCATGCCGGAGGTGACGCTCCATTCGGGCGTCTTTGCCGACAATCCGGCTTCGCTGCGGCTGCAGGAGAAGCTCGGCTTCAAGGTGACCGGCTGCAGCCAGATCTATGCGCTCGCCCGCAACGCCATGGTGGCACATATCGAGACGCGGCTTGCGGCCGAGGGGCTGCGCCGGCCGGCGTGAACAATCCGAACCCCGCCGGCTCCTCTCCGGCGGGGTTTTCATGTTCAATGAAGCTCGAAGCCGACGGGGAGATGGTCCGATCCCGTCGCTTCGTAATCGGTCCAGGCGTCCTTCAGGCGCGTGATAAGGCCGGCGCTGAGAAAGCAATAATCGAGATGCATGCGCCTTTGCGGGTCGTCCGGATGGATCCAGCTATAGCTTTGCGGAGTCAGCCGACCCAGATGGGCAAGTGCGTCGACCGGATTGCCGACGCGGAGCGAACGTCCGTAAAATGCGTCGGCAGTCCCCGTCATCGCGTTGTATTCCGGCGATTCCGGCTCCATGTTGAAATCGCCCATCACCACGAATTCTTCGGGATGCGGCGGCTCGGCAAAGCCGAAATCGGCGGCTCCGGAAATCGCCCCGCCCTCGAGCGGATAGTTGATGAGGCGCTCTTTCAGGAACTCGATCTGGGAGATCCGCTCGGTGGGCGACACATGGTCGAGGTGTACGGAATAGACGCGCAGCGGGCCCGTGGGCGTGGCGATCAAGGCTTCCGTCGCGCCGCGCTGCAAATTCATCGGGCTCACGGTGCGCGTGCGCGGCAGCATGATCAGCCGCGCACACAGAATCGGCCAGCGCGACAGGATCATGTTGCCGAACTGAAAGCGGCGGTTGATGGCACGGCCGTTCTCGATCGATGAGCCGGCATCGAGGTCGCATGGCGCATGGAAAACGGAGAAATAGCCGGGAAGCAGCTCTTCGAAGGTCCGAACAAGATCGACATTGCCGTTGCGGTGGAAGTTGCGGGTCACTTCCTGCAGGGCGATGATATCGGCGTTGCGAAGGCAAGCGGCGATGCGCTCGGGATCGAAACGCCCGTCGAGACCGATGCCGTATTGGATATTGTAGCTCGTGAAGCGCACGATAGTCTTTGACCTCCAAGATAACCGCCTATATCGATGGCGGCAAATTAGCCGATACAGAAAACAGATGGCAGCCACATGAAATTTCTCGACGAAGCAAAGGTCTATATCCGGTCCGGGGATGGCGGCGCGGGCGCCGTTTCCTTCCGGCGCGAGAAGTTCATCGAGTTCGGCGGTCCGGACGGCGGCGACGGCGGTCGCGGCGGCGATGTCTGGGTGGAGGCCGTCAACGGCCTCAACACCCTCATCGACTTTCGCTACCAGCAGCACTTCAAGGCAAAGACCGGCACGCACGGCATGGGCCGCAACCGCACCGGCGCCAAGGGCGCCGACGTGACGCTGAAGGTGCCGGTCGGCACGCAGATCTTCGAGGAAGACAATGAGACGCTGATTGTTGACATGGTGGAGGAAGGCCAGCGCTATCGTCTCGCCGCCGGCGGCAATGGCGGCTTCGGCAATGCCCATTTCAAATCCTCCACCAACCAGGCGCCAAACTGGGCTAATCCCGGCCTCGAAGGCGAGGAGAAGACCATCTGGCTGCGGCTGAAGCTGATCGCCGATGCCGGTCTCGTCGGCCTGCCGAATGCCGGCAAGTCGACCTTTCTCGCCGCCTGCACCCGCGCCCGGCCGAAGATCGCCAATTATCCGTTCACGACGCTGCACCCCAATCTCGGCGTCGCCACAGTCGACGAACAGGAATTCATCATCGCCGACATTCCGGGCTTGATCGAAGGCGCCCATGAAGGCATCGGCATCGGCGACCGTTTTCTCGGCCATGTCGAGCGCACGCGCGTGCTGCTACACCTCGTCTCCGCGCAGGAGGAGGATGTCGCCAAGGCCTATACGACGGTGCGGCACGAGCTCGATGCCTATGGCGGCGGCCTTGAAGAGAAGCCGCAGATCGTGGCGCTGTCGCAGATCGACGTGCTCGACGATGAGGAGCTGAAGGCCAAATCGAAGGCCCTCGCCAAGGCCTGCGGCACGCCGCCGCTCTTGCTCTCGGCCGTCACCAACAGGGGCATGACGGAAGCGCTGCGGGCGCTGCGTGGCGTCATTGTCGCCGCCAAATCCGGCGAGGAGAACGCGTGAGATGACGAAGACCCGCAAAGCGATCGAGAAATACCGCCGGGTCGTCATCAAGATCGGATCGGCGCTGCTCGTCGACCGCAAGACGGGGCTGAAGAAGGCCTGGCTCGACGCCTTGTGCGCCGATATCGCCGCCCTCAAGGCGAAAGGCGCGGAAGTGCTCGTCGTCTCTTCTGGCGCGATTGCGCTCGGCCGCACGGTGCTCGACCTGCCGGCGGGCGCGCTGAAGCTCGAGGAGAGCCAGGCCGCTGCCGCCGTCGGCCAGATCGCGCTTGCGCGCGCCTGGTCGGAGAGCCTCTCGACCCATGCCATCGTCGCCGGCCAGATCCTGCTCACGCTCGGCGATACCGAGGAGCGCCGCCGCTATCTCAACGCCCGCGCGACGATCGGCCAGCTCTTGAAGCTCGGCTCCGTGCCGATCATCAACGAGAACGACACGGTCGCGACGACCGAGATCCGCTACGGCGACAACGACCGGCTGGCGGCCCGGGTCGCGACGATGGTCGGTGCCGATCTGCTCGTCCTGCTTTCCGATATCGACGGGCTCTATACCGCACCGCCGCATCTCGACCCCGAGGCGCGCTTCCTAGAGACGATCGCGGAGATCACGCCCGAGATCGAGGCGATGGCGGGCGGGGCGGCCTCCGAGCTCTCGCGCGGCGGCATGCGAACGAAGATCGATGCCGGCAAGATCGCCACCACGGCCGGCTGCGCCATGATCATCGCCTCCGGCAAGCCGGACCATCCCCTGGCGGCGATCGAAGCGGGCGCCCGCTCGTCGTGGTTTGCGCCTGCCGGCTCGCCGGTAACCGCGCGCAAGACCTGGATCGCCGGACAGCTTCTTCCCGCCGGCTCGGTGGCAATCGACGCCGGCGCGGAAGCGGCGCTGCGCTCCGGCAAGAGCCTGCTCCCGGCCGGTGTCAGGCAGGTCACGGGAACTTTCAGCCGCGGCGACACGATCGCCATCTTGGGCAACACCGGTCGCGAGATCGCCCGTGGGCTTGCCGGCTACGACGCCGACGAGGCGCGCCAGATCGCCGGCAAGAAATCGGCCGAGATCGGCGCGATCCTCGGCTATGCCGGCCGCGCTGCCATGGTGCACCGCGACGACATGGTGATGACCGCCCCGGCTGCCGCGCGGGCCGAGGAGGAACGAGATGAAAGAGAGGGCAAGCTCCATGCTTGACACGGTCGACAACGGAGAGGACGTCAACGCGATCATGCTGGAGATCGGCCGGCGTGCGAAAGCGGCCGCCCGACCGCTTGCGATTGCCAGCGCCGAGCGCAAGCATGCGGCACTCATCGCCATGGCGGATGCGATCCTCGCGAGGAGCGACGAGATCCTCGCCGCCAATGCGGTCGATCTCGAAAACGCCCACGAGTCGGGTGTCGCAAAAGCCTTCATCGACCGGCTGACGCTGACGGCAAGCCGCATCCGCGACATGGCCGACGGCATTCGCGCGATTGCCGAATTCAAGGATCCGGTCGGCGAAGTGATCGCCGAATGGGACCGCCCCAACGGTCTGCATATCGAGCGCGTGCGCACGCCCCTCGGCGTCATCGGCGTGATCTATGAAAGCCGGCCGAATGTCACGGCCGATGCCGGCGCGCTCTGCCTCAAGGCCGGCAATGCGGTCATCCTGCGCGGCGGTTCCGACAGCTTCCACTCTTCGCGCGCGATCCACGCCTGTCTCGTCGAAGGTCTGAAGGCCGCAGGGCTTCCGGAAGAGGCGATCCAGATGGTGCCGGTCGCCGACCGTGCCGCCGTCGGCGCCATGCTCACCGGCCTCAACGGCGCGATCGACGTGATCGTGCCGCGCGGCGGAAAGAGCCTCGTCGCCCGCGTGCAGAACGAGGCGCGGGTGCCGGTCTTCGCGCATCTGGAAGGCCTCTGTCACATCTATGTCGACGCTTCGGCCGACCTCGATATGGCAAGGAAGATCGTCGTCAACGCCAAGATGCGCCGCACGGGAATCTGCGGTGCCGCCGAAACGCTGCTGATCGACCGCAATGCCGCAGGTAACTTCGCAAAGCCGCTGCTTCAGGCGCTCCTCGATGCCGGCTGTGAAGTGCGCGTATCGGAGGAGCTGAAGGACCTCTTGCCCGGCCTGAAGGCGGCGAGTGACGAGGACTGGGCGACGGAATACCTGGATGCGATCATTTCGGCGAAACTCGTCGACGGCATCTCCGGCGCCATCGGGCACATCAACACCTGGTCTTCCGCCCACACGGAGGCGGTAATCGCCGAGGACCCGGCGATCGTCGAGCGCTTCTTCTCCGAGATCGATTCCGCGATCCTTCTGCACAATGCCTCGACCCAGTTCGCCGATGGCGGCGAATTCGGCATGGGCGGCGAGATCGGCATTGCCACCGGCAAGATGCATGCGCGCGGGCCAGTCGGCGTAGAGCAGCTCACGTCCTTCAAATATCGCGTGCGCGGCACGGGACAGGTGCGGCCCTGACGACACCCGGCGAAGTGAACCCGCGCTATCTGCGCATGCCTTATGTCGAGGGCGGCATGGCGGTCGGTCTGTTCGGCGGCTCCTTCAATCCGCCGCATGACGGCCATGTGCTCGTCGCCGAGACGGCGCTGCGCCGGCTCGGGCTCGACCAGCTCTGGTGGATGGTGACGCCGGGCAACCCGCTAAAGGACCGCAACAATCTCGCGCCGCTTGCAGAGCGCATCGCGTGGAGCGAGAAGATCGCGCGGAATCCTCGCATCAAGGTCACCGCCTTCGAGCAGAAGCTCGGGCAGAGCTACACGGCCCGCACGCTCGAGATCGTGCGGGCGCTGAACCGCGACGTACGCTTCGTCTGGGTCATGGGGGCGGATAATCTCAAGAACTTCCACCGCTGGCAGAACTGGCGCAAGATCGTCGGCACCTTTCCGATCGCCGTCGTCGATCGGCCGGGCTCGACGCTTGCCTATCTTTCGTCGCGCATGGCGAGAACCTTCGGCCACGCGCGCGTCGACGAAGACGATGCGGGAACGCTGGCCTTTCGCCACGCACCGGCCTGGACCTTCATCCACGGGCCGCGCTCGCCCCTGAGCTCGACGGCGCTGCGCTCTACAGCGCCGCGCGTCTCGTCAGACGCGCAAAGCTCGCTGTAGCTTTTGAATTGCTGCATGTTCATATCCATAAATCGGCTTCGATTTAAGAGAATACGCAGCCGCCAAATCGGGGTGATTTCCCATGATTCAATTCTCGTGTCTTGAAACCGTATAGGTTTGGTGCCTACATTTACGGACGGTTCGACCTGAAGCTCGAATCGAAAGTGCTTGTTCTGTTCATTTGGAAAGGAAAAACCCTGACAACAGCACACGCCAAGGGATATGCGATCTCCGCATTCCCGCGCCGCGCGGAAGCAAGCGACGAAGCCGCTGTCCGTGCGCTTCAACTGGTCCTCGAAAGCCTAGAGGACTCAAAGGCAGAAAATATCGTTACCATCGACATTGCCGGAAAATCGGCCCTGGGAGACTTCATGGTCGTCGTCTCCGGGCGGTCGAACAGGCATGTGATGGCTATTGCCGACCACCTGATAACGGACCTGAAGGACGACGGCTTCGGCAACGCCCGCGTCGAAGGTCTCGAGGGTGGTGACTGGGTGCTGATCGACACCGGCGATGTGATCGTTCACATCTTCCGGCCGGAAATCCGCGAGTTCTACAACATCGAAAAGATGTGGGCGGCTCCGGAGATCGAGGACGGCACCCTGCACTGAGACACGCCGCCCGATCCTGACCCATCGTCTCGGGACGGAGCGACGGCCAGTGCCGAACTTGAAATGCGGCTGTCATCGCCGATGAGCGGTGGCAGGCACAGCGGCGCGCGTTGACCAGAAAGTCGCTGCCACACTTTTAAGTTCTGCATCTTTTGTTGGGGACAGATCGGGTCATGCGTATCGGACTTTTCGCAGTCGGCCGCCTGAAGGCGGGGCCGGAAAAGGATCTCGCGGGCCGCTATCTCGACCGTTTCGCAAAGGCCGGGCCGGCCGTCGGCCTCGAACTCGCGCGCGTCGTGGAAGTGAATGAGAGCCGTGCCGCCAACGCCGGAACACGCAAACGCGAGGAGGCCGCCCAGCTTGAAAAGGCGCTCGCCGACGGCAGCCTGCTCGTGCTCCTCGACGAACGCGGCAAGGCGCTCGATTCGGAGGCCTTCGCCAGCCTCCTCGGCACGTTCCGAGACAGCGGCAAACGCGACCTGATGATCGCGATCGGCGGCGCCGACGGCCTCGACTCGGCGCTCCATTCGCGCGCCGACGCCGTGCTGTGTCTCGGCAAAATGACCTGGCCGCACCAGCTCGTGCGCATTCTCATCGCCGAACAGCTTTACCGCGCGGTGACCATCCTTTCGGGCCATCCTTATCATCGAGCGTGAACGACTTTGAGTGGCCTCCCCTCATCCGGCCTGCATTCCGCCTGCTCCGCCCACCAAGGAGCAGCGCCGCTCCACCGCCCCTCTCGCAGCAATAACGAGAATATGTATTGGTGCGCCCAACCAAATCAGATTAGGGTTTCCTAACTTTTTGACGCACGAGACTGGATGAGACCTCAAAGAAATAGAGCCGATTTGGTGCCGGGGGCGCGCTGGGCGCGGCGGATCGGCCGCGGCACTGCGATCGCGGCGGTGTTCCTGTCCATGATCGGTCCGGCGACAGCTCAGGACACGACTGTCGGCGCTCCTGCCGATACGAATACCGTGGAGCAGGGCCCGCCCGATCCGACCGCCGATCTGAAGCTGCGGCGCGACAGCACGGCAAGCGAGCTCGAGGCTCTGTCGAAGACGATCTCGCTTTCGCGCGAGCGCGCCCAGTCTCTCGAACAGACGATCGCCGAGATCGACAAGAGCAACGAGGCATTGCGTGCGGCGCTCGTCGAATCGGCCAAGAAGCGGCAGGAGCTGGATCGCCAGATTGCCGATGGCGAAAGGAAGCTCGGCGATCTGCGCGTGAAGGAAGACGTGGTGCGGCGTTCGCTTCGCGGTCGGCGCGGCGTGCTTGCCGAAGTGCTTGCCGCCTTGCAGCGGATGGGCCGCAACCCGCCGCCGGCGGTCCTGGTGACGCCGGAGGACGCGCTTGCCTCCGTCCGCAGCGCCATTCTGCTCGGCGCCGTCGTTCCGGAAATACGCGAACAAACCGAAAGTCTGGTCGCCGACCTGAAGGCGCTCGCCAACATCCGAAGCGGTATCGCGACCCAGCGCGAGGAGCTGACGGCGGCGATGACGGCCAGTCTCGAGGAAGAACGGCGCATGTCGATGCTCGTTGCCGAAAAGGAAAAGCTGCGGCAGCAGAATGCGACCGAATTGGCGGCCGAACAGCGCAAGGCTGAGGAGCTTGCCTTGCAGGCCACCAATCTCGAGGGCCTGATCGCCTCGCTCGAAACCGAGATCTCCTCGGTGCGCGAAGCGGCCGCGGCCGCGCGCGCCGAGGAAGAGGAGCGCCGCCGGATGAACGAAGCCGAGCGCGAGGCGGCGCGCGAGCTCGCCAAGAGCGCCGTGCCCGACAAAAACCGCATTGCGCCTGCATATGTCTTTTCGGAATTGCGGGAGAGGCTCAGCTATCCCGCCGCGGGGTGGCTTGTACGTCGTTTCGGCGACGCGGACGGCACCGGGCACTCGCTGCAGGGGATCATGCTCGAAACCAATGCAGGCGCGCTGGTGACCACGCCGGCGGATGGGTGGGTGGTCTATGCCGGCAGCTTCCGCAGCTACGGGCAGATGATCATTCTCAATCCCGGCGACGGCTATCACATCGTGCTCGCCGGAATGGAAAGCGTCAGCGTGCGCCCAGGGCAATTCGTCGTGGCCGGCGAGCCGGTTGCGACCATGGGTGCAAAAAGAGTGGCGAGTGCGGCGGCCTTGACGCTGGAAACGGACCGGCCGACACTTTACATTGAGTTCCGGAAAGACGGGAAACCGGTTGATTCCCGACCGTGGTGGACCGCAGCAGAGGTTGGAAAGGCGCGAAATGATACGTAGAGCTTCACTTGTTCTGGTCGGGGCGCTGATGGGGGCGACGGCGATGGGCGTCGTCTATTCGGCAACCATCCCGGCCGTGGCGGCCAATTCGTCGACATACCGGGAACTGGCGATCTTCGGCGACGTGTTTGAACGCGTCCGCGCGCAATACGTGACGCCGCCGCAGGACGACAAGCTGATCGAGAATGCCATCAACGGCATGCTCTCGTCCCTTGATCCCCATTCGAGCTACATGAACTCGGCCGACGCCGAGGACATGCGCACGCAGACGCGCGGCGAGTTCGGTGGCCTCGGAATCGAGGTGACGATGGAAGAGGATCTCGTCAAGGTGACGAGCCCGATCGACGATACGCCCGCCGCACGCGCCGGCGTGCTTGCCGGCGACTTCATTTCCAAGATAGATGGCCAGGACGTGCGCGGCCTGAAACTCGAGGAAGCGGTCGACAAGATGCGCGGTGCCGTCGGCACGCCGATCAAGCTGACGATCCTGCGTAAGGGTGCCGACAAGCCGATCGAGCTGACGATCGTGCGCGACGTGATCGCCGTCCGCGCTGTCAAGGTCCGCACCGAGGGCGATGTCGGCTATCTCAGGGTAATCTCCTTCACCGAAAAGACCTTCGACGACCTGAAGAAGGGCATCGAAAAGATCAAGGCGGAAGTGCCGGCGGACAAGCTCAAGGGCTATGTCCTCGACCTGCGCCTCAATCCGGGCGGCCTGCTCGATCAGGCGATCAATGTCTCCGACGCCTTCCTGGAGCGCGGCGAGGTCGTCTCGACCCGCGGCCGCAACCCGGACGAAACCCGCCGCTTCAACGCGACGCCCGGCGACCTTGCCGACGGCAAGCCGGTTATCGTCCTCGTCAACGGCGGCTCGGCATCGGCATCGGAGATCGTCGCGGGTGCCCTTCAGGATCTGAAGCGCGCGACCGTGCTCGGCACACGCTCCTTCGGTAAGGGATCCGTCCAGACGATCATCCCGCTCGGCGATGCCGGCGCGCTGCGCCTGACGACGGCGCTCTATTACACGCCGTCCGGCAAGTCGATACAGGGCACCGGCATCACACCGGACGTCAAGGTCGAGCAGCCGCTGCCGCCGGAACTCCTGGGCAAGGTGGAGGCGCAGGGCGAATCCGATCTGCGCGGCCACATCAAGGGCCAGAACGAGGACGGCGAGGGCTCCGGATCGGTCGCCTACGTGCCGCCGGAAGCAAAGGACGACATCCAGCTCAACTATGCGCTGGACCTCTTGCGCGGCAAGAAGACGGATCCGGCCTTCCCCGCCAATCCGGAACAGGCCGAGCTCAAGAAATAAGGGCCGACCGAGGACTGACAAAAGGCGCCGGGCTGTTCAACCCGGCGCCTTTCTATTATGCATCGGCGATACAGCCGGATATGCGATGATTCTCCCGCGAAGGTGGCTTTTGCCGGACATGATCGGGAAGAAGTGCACGGATTTCCTGTCGCTGGTCTTTCGAATCGGCCGCGTGACCGACGGGCGATTCAGGCCTGATCTGCAGCGCCGTGCGTCTTTTCAGACGCACAAAGGACGCTGGAGCACTTTGAATTGCTGCATGTTTTTGTCATTAAATCCGGTATGATTTAAGGAAACATGCCGTAAGCTCGACCGAGGCTCCGTTTGGGAACTGATCTCAATGCCCCGCTTGGCCAGAACCGGAAGGAGAAGCCGGCGCGCAAGCGCGATCTCGGACGCGTCCTTCGCTATTCGGGATTGAGCCTAGGGACGCTCGCCGTCATCGGACTTTCCGCGTGGAGCTCCCTTTCTCCCGACGGCTTGACGCGAAGGCCTGCGACGCCGGCAGCGACGGAAGCGACCGCTGTCGCCAATGAGAAACCGGCCGCAAGGAAGCCTGACAGCGAGAGAGTCACCGGGGCGCTCGGCCGCAGCGGCGCGCTCGCCGGCGCCCACGTTGAGAAGGTGCTGACCGATGACGGCGCGACGGTGACGAAATACACGCCGCGGTCGCGCGAAAGCGACGGCCCGGCGCTGACCAATGTCGGGCAACGCGGCCAGGACCCGCGCATGGCGGCGCTTCCGAACGAGGATTTGCTGGAGGACGGCCCCGAGGGCCGCCTGCCGATCATCGGCCCGGGCGGCTTACGACCTATGGACCAGTATGCGCGCCCCTGGTCCGGCGCGCGCGGCACCCGCATCGCGATCGTCGTCGGCGGGCTCGGCCTCAGCCAGACGGGAACGCAGCGCGCCATCCGCGACCTGCCGCCGGAAGTGACGCTCGCCTTTGCCGCGGCCGGCAACAGCCTGCAGCGCTGGATGCAGGATGCGAGGCGCGACGGGCACGAGATCCTGCTGCAGGTGCCGATGGAGCCCTTCGACTTTCCGGATAACGACCCGGGGCCGCATGCTCTCAGCGTTTCCTCGAGCGCCAAGAAGAACCTCGCGGAACTGCACCGGAGCATGGGCCAGATCACCAACTACACCGGGATCATGAACTATCTCGGCGGGCGGTTTCTCTCCGACGCGGATGCGCTGGAGCCCGTGATGCGCGATCTCGGCAAGCGTGGCCTCCTGTTCCTCGACGACGGCACGTCGGCTCAGTCGCTCTCCGGAACGCTTGCCAGCGCCTTCGACGTGCCGCACGGCTTTGCCGATCTCGTCCTCGACGGCGAACTCAGCCGGAGCGCCATCCTGCGCAGGCTCGACGAACTGGAGCGCATCGCGCGGCGTAACGGCACGGCGATCGGCGTCGCTTCCGCCTTCGAAGAAAGCGTCGCGGCAATCGGCGAGTGGATGGAGGAGGCCCAAGGCCGCGGCATCGAATTCGTCGGCGCGGCCGCGCTCGTCAAGGATCCGCAACAAAATTGAGTTACTGCATGTTTCCTTAATCGTATCCGATTTAAGGATAAAAACATGCAGCACTTCAAAATGTTACAGCGACCTTTGCGCGTCTGATAAGACGCGCGGCGCTGTAATCGAGGTCGCGGACACAGCTAAGGAAAAGTGGATATGGGTAAGGACAAAGGCAGGATCGTGAAGGCGGAGGACTTACCCTATCGGCAGTGCGTCGGCGTCATGGTCCTCAATCATGAGGGCCTCGTCTGGGCAGGGCACCGGCTTGCCGTCGGCAATTCGGAATATGACGGCTCGCCGCAGCTCTGGCAGATGCCGCAAGGCGGCATCGACGACGGCGAGGACCCGCTGAAAGCTGCCTATCGCGAGCTTTACGAGGAGACCGGCATTCGCTCGGTTTCGCTCATCGCCGAGGCGCCGGACTGGATCAATTACGACCTGCCGCCGCACCTGATCGGCATCGGCCTCAAGGGCAAATATCGCGGCCAGACGCAGCGCTGGTATGCCTTCCGCTTCGAAGGGGACGAAAGCGAGATCGCCATCAACCCGCCGCCCGGCGGCCACGATCCGGAATTCGACGCCTGGGAGTGGAAGCCGATGCACGAGCTGCCTGGATTGATCGTGCCCTTCAAGCGCAAGGCCTATGAGCAGGTCGTCGCAGCCTTTTCCCACCTGGTGCGCTGAGTGGTTAAAGAGGAAAGCTTGCGGGCATCTCGGCCCACCCACATGCGCGCCCCTCACCCTCTCTGTCATCGATGAAAAAAGAGCGCCGCGCTCCAGAGCGCGGCGCTCGCAATCGAAGAGACTTCACGCTTACTCGGCTTCGTCAGCCGAAGCGGCGTTGAGCTGGCCGTATTTCTCCTCGCCGATCTTGTCGAGCAGGTCGAGCTGGGTCTCCAGGAAATCGATATGGCCTTCCTCGTCGGCGAGCAGTTCTTCGAAGAGCTTCATCGAGACATAGTCGCCGGCGGCGTGACAGATATCGCGGGAGTTCTTGTAGGCCGTGCGGGCGTCGTATTCGCCGGCGAGGTCGGCCTTCAGCACTTCCCTGACATTCTGCCCGATGCGAAGCGGTGCGACGGTCTGCAGGTTCGGATGACCTTCGAGGAAGATGATGCGCGCGATGAGTTTGTCGGCGTGGTGCATCTCCTCGATGGACTCGGCGCGCTCCTTCTTGGCGAGCAGCGTGTAACCCCAGTCTTCGAGAAGACGGTAATGCAGCCAGTACTGGTTTACGGCACCGAGTTCGAGAAAGAGCGCTTCGTTAAGCTGCTCGATGACCTTTGCGTCGCCTTTCAATATCCGCCCTCCGGTTTTCTTCATGGAATTGTCTGAGGCGGGTCATGAAATCAAATATCTCGGCTTCCGTCGAGTGGCGGCTGGCGTGATATTCTTCGGTGGTGCGGATGATGATGTCTACGACGTTGGGGAAGCAGCCGCAGCAACGGCCGCGCTTTTCCATCGCATGATAAACTTTCGCCGGCACGATCAGCTGCCAACAGTCCTCATCGAGGAGGCTGATGATCGTGTCTTCGATCTCTTTTTCACTGATGAAATTGCAACTGCAAACCAGCATTTCGTCTTGCCTGTGACACGCAACGCTCTGATTTTCCGATAAAGCAAAAGAGGATATTTGCCGTCAACAAAAAACTCCTCTCCGTAAAGTTGAAGGGTGCTTTAGATCGATTCTAGACTTGACGAAAATTATCGCATTTTCAGCACATTAGAGGATTCTAAGGAGACGTTTTTTCCTCCAGAACTTGCAATTTCGACGTCGCAAGCTGCGACATTTTTACACAGTTCAGACTGCACGACAGCAATCTCATAGAGCGACATCGATGCGATAGCGGGCGATGTTCAATGGAAATTGCGACCTCTCGGCATGACCTCGGCCACGTCGCTCCCCGCATCGCCCTTTGGCGCCGCATCGGCAGAGAGGCCCAAACGCAATTGCCGGAGCTTCTTCTTGTCGCGAGCATCCGCGCTCGGCCGCAAGGTCTCGTCCGTCCGATCGTTGGCGCCGAATCGCCGCGCTTCCTTGCGCAGGAGGCCGAGCATCGGCGTTATATCCTCGAGGTGATCGGCGACCACGTGAATGACACCGCTTTGGCTCTGTAAGCGGCCACGCACCCTCACAAGTCGCGATCCCATGACCTGCGGTCGGTATTTCTGGAATGTCTTTTCCCAGACGATGATATTGGCAATCCCGGTCTCGTCCTCGATCGTCATGAAGATGACGCCCTTGGCCGAACCTGGCCGTTGGCGGACGAGCACAAGGCCGGCCACAGTTACCCATCTCCCTGTTGCCGTCTTCGCCAGATCTCGATTGCGAAGAATACCCATTCGCGCAAAATCCTCGCGCATGAAGGAAACCGGATGCGCTTTCAGGGAGAGCGTCAGGTAGCGGTAGTCATGGATGACATGTTCGCCTGCGGGCATGTCGGGAAGAGTAACTGCGGGCTCGGCCTGCAGATCCGTGGAATCCACCCCACCGAAAAGCGGCAGACGCTCGACCGCCGACTGCTCATCCAAAGCCTTCACCGCCCAAAGGGCCGCGCGCCGATCAAGACCGATGGAGCGGAAGGCATCGGCATCCGCAAGGCGTTCCAGGACTGAACGGGTCAGTCCGGACCGGGTCCAGAGATCATGAACGGAGCGGTATCCCTCCCCTCGATGCGCAACGAGCGCCTCCATATCCGTTTGGCTCAGCCCTTTGATCAGCCGGAAACCAAGCCGGACGGCCTTCTTGGACTTGATGGCCTCCCGCATTTCGGCGTGACGCGGGTCAACGGCATCCTTGTTGAACAGGCCTTCGCCTTCGAGCAGGGCGTCCCAGTCCGAATGGTTGATGTCGACCGGCAGCACCTTGACCCCGTGTTCGCGGGCATCGCGCACCAATTGCGCCGGCGCATAAAAGCCCATCGGCTGCGAATTCAGGAGGGCCGCGCAGAAGATGTCTGGATAATAGGTCTTGAACCAGGACGAGGCATAGACGAGCGAGGCGAAGGAGGCGGCATGGCTTTCGGGAAAGCCGTATTCGCCAAAACCCTTGATCTGGTTGAAGCAGCGCTCGGCAAACTCCCTCTCGTACCCGTTCGCGACCATGCCTTCGATCATCTTCCGCTCGAAGGTATGGATCGTGCCCGTCCGCTTGAAGGTCGCCATGGCGCGGCGCAGGCGATCCGCCTCGCTCGGCGAAAAGCCGGCGGCGGTGATCGCGATCTGCATCGCCTGTTCCTGGAACAGCGGCACGCCCAGAGTTCTTTCCAAGACCGCCTTCAATTCCAGACTCGGATAGTCGACCGCTTCTCCCCTGCGCTGCGCCTCGCGCCGCTTCAGATAAGGATGCACCATGTTGCCTTGGATGGGGCCGGGGCGAACGATTGCGACCTCGATCACCAGATCGTACATCTCGCGCGGCTGCAGGCGCGGCAACATGCTCATCTGCGCCCGGCTTTCGATCTGGAAGACGCCGACCGTATCGGCGCGGCAGATCATGTCGTACACGGCCTTCTGCTGATCCTGATAGATTTCGGCCAGTATCTTCTCTTCCCCGTAATGCGCCTCGAGGAGCTTGAAGGCCTTGGCGAGGCAGGTGAGCATACCGAGCGCCAGCACGTCGACCTTCAGGATCTTCAACTGGTCGAGATCGTCCTTGTCCCATTCGATCATGTAGCGGTCGGGCATGGCCGTGTTCATGATCGGCACGACCTCGTCGAGCCTGTCGCGGGTAATCACGAAGCCGCCCACATGCTGCGAGAGATGCCGCGGAAAGTTCATGAGCAGGCTGGCATAGGCAAGAACGCGCCTCGTCAGCGGGTCCGCCGCGTCGAGCCCCGCACCTTTCGCCTGCTCTTCGGTGAAGGGCGAGGTCCCCCAGCCCCAGATCGAGCTGACGAGAGCCGACTGCACATCCTCCGAAAGGCCGAAAGCCTTGGCGACCTCGCGCCCGGCGGAGCGCGAGCGATAGCTGATCACCGCGGCGGTGAGGCCCGCATGCTCCCTGCCATAGGTCCTATAGATATATTGGATGACCTCTTCGCGCCGCTCGTGCTCGAAATCGACATCGATATCGGGCGGCTCGTCGCGGTCACGCGACAGGAAGCGGTCAAAGAGCAGCGTAAACTTCTGCGGATCGACATCGGTGATGCCGAGGCAGAAGCAGACCGAGGAATTGGCGGCGGACCCTCGCCCCTGGCAGAGAATGTGCTCACTGCGGGCGAACTTCACCAGCTTGTGGACGGTCAGGAAGTAGGGCTCGTATTTCTTGTCGTGGATGAGTTCGAGCTCGTATTCGATCTGGCGCCTGACCTTTTCCGGCACGCCGTGGGGATAGCGTATCTCCGCGCCTTCCGCGACGAGCCTTCGCAAGCTTTCGGCCGGCGTCTCGCCTTCGGCGTTTTCGTCCGGATATTGATGGCTGAGCTCGTCGAGGCTGAAGGCGAGCCGCTTGAAAAGGCGCTGCGTATTGGCGATCGCCTCGGGGTAGTCGCTGAAAAGCCGCGCCATTTCCTTCGGCCCCTTCAGGTGCCTTTCGGCATTCTTCTGGATGAGGAAACCGGCGCTGGTGATCGTCACATGTTCCCGAATGGCGGTCACGACATCCGCAAGCGGCCGGTAGTGCGGATCGTGATAGAGCGCATCATTGGTGGCGAGAAGCCGGATGCCGTGCTTGCGGGCAACCGCCGCAAGCACGGCGAAATCGTGCCGGTCGAAGCCGTCATAACGCGGCGTCATGCCGAGATAGAGCCGGCCGCCCGCATGTTCCCGCAATTTTTCAAGCAGCGCTCCTAAGGTTTCCGGCTCCGGCCGCCCCTCTCCCTGCATGACGATCAGCAGAAGCTCCTCCTGCCATTCGAGGAGATCGGCGAGATAAAGCGTGCACTCGCCCTTCTTCGAGCGCAGGTTTCCGGCGCTGAGCAGGCGGCAGAGATGTCCCCACCCCCGCCGGTTCCTGGGATAGGCGAGAATGTCCGGCGTTTCGTCGGTAAAAACCAGACGGGCGCCCGGCTGGAAAGGATAGCCCTCCACTTTCGCCTTGGCATGGGCCCTGACGACACCGGCGACGCTGTTGCGATCGGCAATACCGAGACCTGAAAGCCCGACCTTCTTGGCGAAGACGACCATCTCCTCGGCCGGTGCCGCCCCTTCAAGAAAGGAGAAATTCGTGCGCGCGCCGAGTTCGTAGAAGACAGTATCCGCGCTCATGCGAAAACTCCGTGCATGAACCAGCGAGCCGTGGAAACCTCCCTTCCGTAAAGGCCTTCGCGGAACAGCCAGAAACGGCGGCCTTCCTGATCCTCGACCCGGAAATAATCGCGCGTCGGATGGGCCTCGCCATCGATCCACCACTCGGCGGCGATGCGCTCCGGTCCCTCGGCGCGGGCGACGCGATAGTGGGTCTTTCGCCAGTTGAAGCTGCGCGGGGCGCCCTCCGGCACTTCGGCTGTCGCCTCCACCCGTTCGGGATGTGCGAAAATCCGAAGCGGGCGGTTTTCAGGGATAGCCTTGCCTTCAAGGGCGGAAGGCCTCATGGCGGCGGCCACATCTCTCAAAGGTGCAAACCCGCCCGCCCGCTCCGGCAGGTGGCTTTCGAAAAGGGCTGCCTGCATCAGGCAATCCGGCCCGAAACGGGCGGCAACCTTGTCGATAAAGGCCGCCAGCGGCTGGCTTTCATCGGCAACGCCGGAAAAATCCTCTTGCGCCGGATCGAGCCTTTCGCTTCTGATGACCGCAAGCCGGAGGATTTCGAAGCCATATCCGGCATCGAGATCGTCATGGACCGCCTGCAATCGCTCGCGAAAGAGGGCGGCGATGCGATCGGCATCGTTCAAGGGCACGGCCGCATGTGCCCGAACGCGGAACACTCGGCCGTCAACGCGAAACAGGAGGAGCTCGAAGAGCCGCCCGCCTTCGCCGTGTCGCTCCAGCGAGGAACGGACATCCTTGGCGAGATGCCGGGTCAATTCGACTATGTATTCCTCATCCTGAAGCGGCTCGGCGAGCCGGCGCTCGGAGGAGAAGCTCGGCACAGGCAGGCGAGGAGAAAGAGGCTCGTCCTCAAGGCCTCTCGCCTGATCGAGGCGCAGGAGAAGGAAGGAGCCGAAGCGGCGGGCGAGCGGCGCGCGCGGCGCTTCGAGAAGGTCGCCGACCTCTTTCAACCCGACCCGCTCGAGCGCGGCCGCGGTTTCCGCCGGCAGACGCAGCGCCGTGACCGGCAAGGGTGCAAGAACCCAGTCTGCATCATCGGGTGCGATGACGGCCACCTTGCCGTAGCGGGCAGCCGCCCAGGAGAGGCCGGCGGAAGAGGAGACGGTCGCCCGCGCCTCGACGCCGAGCGAAAACAGCCGCGACAGAACATCGCTGACCAGCGCCTTCTCGCCGCCGTGGAGATGCGCGCAGCCGGTGATGTCGAGGAACAGGCCGTCCGTGCCGTCGAGTGCCACGAGCGGCGTGTAGCGATCGCACCAATCCGCAAGCGCTTCCAGAAAAGCCTGATCCGCCGAAGGATCAGCGGCGATCACGTCGAGCGAGGGACACATGGCGCGGGCTTCCGCCGCTCCCTGGCCGCGCTTCAGGCCTATCCTCTCCGCAAGCGTATCAAGCGCGACGAGGCGTATGGCATTGTCGATCTTGGCGACAAAGACGACGGGCGGGTGGTCAGGACGCCCGCGCGAAAGCCACGAGGCGCCCCAACGGCTGCGCGCGACCCGATCGGCCGGCAGATGCGGAAAGTGGATCGACAGGATTCGCTGGCTTGTCGTCTGTCTGAAGAGCGGCGCTCCGGCGCTCGTCGATGGGGTAGAAGCGGCGGTCATGGGCGTTCCATTCCATAAAGATGTCGAGAGGGGCATAAGCCCTGCTTTTTTCGACAAGGAGGTGAAAGGAGGGATGGCCGATGCTGCCGCAAAGCACCGAACCATCGGGAAGAGGACGTTCGCCGGCCGACGCCGGCTTGACCTGGAACCGGAAGAAGGCGCTGCTCGCCTCCTCCTCGCCCGCCTGACGGAAGACGAGGAGAGGCACACCGCCCGCCCGGGCTCTCACATGCAGGCGCCGGCTCTCGCTTAAGGCCAGACAGGCCGGATTGCCGCGGATTTCGAGAACGACCGCGGCGAAGACCGGCACCGAGAGCGCCGTCTCGGCGATCCAGAGCGCATCCTTGACCGTGCGCACCGAGACGAAGAGGAAACGCTCGGCGTCGAGGCCGTAAGATGCGAGTCCAGGCGCATAGGGCTGGCCCGCTTCTTGGCAGGCAAGCGCCTGACTGATCCACAGGATCGGCGCTAGATGCCCCCTCTCCTTTTTCTCCCGCTGATAGAGCGCCGCAAGCGCCGCGACGAAGCCGGCGGCCGCACCCGCATCGCGGGTTTCGGCATTGCGGATTTCCGTCATGCCCTCGAGCGGCAGCCCGCCCTTGAGGACGCCATCGAACTGCGGGACCCCTACGGGCAGGAGCTTGCGGCGGGAGGCCTCTTCCCTCTCGCCCCGAAAGCCGGCGGGGTCGGCCGCGCTCGCCGCCCGGACGCACCCCGGCAGTCTGCGGTCCTCGATCCGCGCAATGGTCTCGCGAAGGGAAAGAACGGTTTGCCGTTGCATGCCGTTCCCGGCCATGACGGTCAACTCCCCACATTTGTTCATGTTATGTTCTTATGGATTCCAGAGCTTGCCGGAAGAGTCAACAGCCAGGCACGAGAATTTATTCCTCATCTTGCCCGGGCAAAATTCGACACTCGAAAAACAAAGGCAAAATCGCTATATGAGGGCAACAAGGAGTGCCCATGGCCCGCATTGACCAGACCGATGATTGGCGGGAACGCCACGCACCGACGCTTTCCACATTCGAGCAGCTCGCGTTTGAAGCCTACAGCCATCTGCCTGAGGAATTCCGCAAGCTGACGACGGACCTCATTATCGAAGTCGCCGATTTTCCGAGTGACGACGTCTTCGAAGACATGGCGCTGGAGACGCCCTTCGACCTGCTCGGCCTCTTCGAAGGCCGCGGCATCGGCGAACGCTTCACCATGGAGACCGGCGAGTTTCCGAACCGGATCACGCTCTATCGCCGCCCGATCCTGGATTACTGGGCGGAAAACGAGGAAACGCTAGGCGACATCATCATCCACGTGCTGATCCACGAGATCGGCCACCATTTCGGCCTTTCCGACGACGACATGGAGCGGATCGAGGCGAGCGTGGAGCACGTCGGCGGTTGAAGCCGCTTCCGTCCGTATTCGCCCTCATCCGGCCTGCCGGCCACCTTCTCCCCGCAAGCGGGGCGAAAGAGACTCGCGGCAACGCCCCGGCACAAAATCCTCTCCCCGCGCGCGGGGGAGAGGGCTAGTCCTCGGGTTAAACCCGAGGAGAGGGGCAATCCCACCCGATAATGACGCCTACTGCTCCGACAACTTCATATCCGGATCGTAGTCCTTGCCCTCCACCTCCTTCACCACCGCCTGACCGCACTGCATATGCTGGGTATCGGCATTGAAGGCGTAGGTGGGCGAGCCGTGCAGCGCCCATCCCTGGTTCAAGGCCGCCGTCACCTTGTGGCAGAACGAAGCGTCGTCGGGACCGGTGAGAAAGCGATAGAGCTTCAAGTTTTTGCCTTTCGTTTTTCGATGATGTCCGCCTTGGCGGCGAGCTTTACCGCCTGCTCGAGATGCAGTCGTTCGACCATGCGGCCGTCAAGATTGATCACGCCCTTACCCGCATTCTCCGGCAACGCAAAGGCATCGATGATCGCCCGCGCCTCCGCGACCGCGGCCTCATCGATGCCGAAGCACCGGTTGGCCTCATTGATCTGCGCCGGATGGATCAGCATCTTGCCGTCATAGCCCATCTCGCGTCCTTGCCGGCACTCCGCCTCGAAACCCTCCTGATCGCGGAAATCGTTGAAGACCGCGTCGATGGCGTCGAGCCCGCTGCCGCGAGCGGCAAGGAGTATCTGCATCAGCCAAGGGATGAGATAGGTGCGGCCGGCAAGGGCTGGAACGCCCGTCTCCTTGCGAAGGTCGTTCAAGCCGACGACGAAGCAATCGAGTCGGCCGCCGAAGGTGCGGCCGACTTCGGCGATTGCCGGCGCGTTGATGACCCCGCGCGGCGTTTCGATCATCGCCCAGAGCCTCAGGCTTTCCGGGGCGTCTTTTTCCGCAAACCAGTCGAGCATGGCTTGGACATCGGCCGGGCTTTCCACCTTGGGCAAGAGGATCGCGTCGGGCTTCGCGGCAAGAGCGGCGGCGAGGTCCGCCTCGCCGAAGCCGGACCCCGTCGCGTTGACGCGGATGATCGCTTCGCCCTCCGGCCGGTTCCCGGCAAGATGCCGGACGAGCGCATCGCGGGCCTCAGCCTTGCGTTCCAGCGAGACCGCATCCTCGAGGTCGAAGATCACGGCATCTGCCGCGAGATCGCGCACCTTGGCGAGCGCGCGCGGATTGTCGGCTGGAACCGAGAGCACCGAACGGCGCAACCGCACGGGATGATGGTCGATCGCTCTTGTCATGCCACCCGTTGTGCCCGCCTTTCAGTTTTTGCGCAAGCGGACACGAATTGGCCCCTCTTGTAAGCCATCCATCCAGCACCCACATGCCCGATAGAAAGGTGACGATCATGCAAAGCATCCGCTCTGTTCTCTTCACGGCCGTAGCCATCACAGTCACGCTCGTGGCCTTCGTCTTCACCGCCTCGCTCGCCCTGGCGCTCGCCGGCATCGCCGCCGTCGTCGCTATCGGCAGCGCGATCGCCGCAAAGCTCAACCGGCGGCCGGCACATGTCCATGCCCGCACGAACCCGACCGGCGCTGAGCGCCAAATGCGGATCTGGAACGACGGGCGCGGCACGATCATCGATCTCTAAGAGCGGGATGAGGAAAAGTGCGAGGCGGTTTCCGCCCGCATTCGGTTCCACCTTCGCGGCCTGCGGCCAGCGAAAGCAGATTCTCCTTCATTTCGGCGCAAAACTGATCTAAACGCTCTTGCAATATTTCCGCTGAAATCGAAGGCCCAAGTCATGGACAAATTCGTCAAGCTCACCGGCGTTGCCGCCCCACTGCCCGTCGTCAACATCGACACGGACATGATCATTCCGAAGGATTACCTGAAGACGATCAAGCGCACCGGTCTTGGCAAGGGCCTTTTCGCCGAAGCCCGCTACAATGAGGACGGCACGGCGAACCCGGATTTCGTCCTCAACAAGCCGGCCTACCAGAATGCCAAGATCCTCGTCGCCGGCGACAATTTCGGCTGCGGCTCCTCGCGCGAGCACGCGCCCTGGGCGCTCCTCGATTTCGGCATCCGCTGCGTCATCTCGACGTCCTTTGCGGACATTTTCTACAACAACTGTTTCAAGAACGGCATCCTGCCGATCGTCGTCAGCCAGGAGAACCTCGACAAGCTGATGGACGACGCCAGCCGCGGCTCCAACGCCATCCTCACGGTCGACCTCGAAGCGCAGGAAATCACCGGCCCGGACGGCGGCTCGATCAAGTTCGAGATCGATGCCTTCAAGCGCCATTGCCTGTTGAACGGCCTCGACGACATCGGCCTGACGCTCGAAAAGGGCGGCGCGATCGACAATTTCGAGAAGGCAAACGCCACCTCGCGCCCTTGGGCCTGAGCCGCGGATGACGGTGAAGCTCGTCTCCTCCGGCTCGCCCTTTGAAAAGACGGCAGGCTATTCGCGTGCCGTCGTCAAGGGCGACTGGTGCTTCGTCTCCGGCACGACCGGCTACGATTATGCCACCATGACCATGCCCGAGACGGTGGAGGAACAGGCGCGCAACTGCCTGAGGACGATCGAGGGTGCACTGAGAGAAGCGGGCTTCTCGCTTTCCGACGTCGTGCGCAACCACTATTACGTCACCGATGCGAGCTTCGCCGACCGGGTCTTTCCGATCTTCGGCGAGGTCTTCGGCGAGATCCGTCCGGCCGCCACCATGGTCGTCTGCGATCTCATCCGCCCGGAAATGCTGATCGAAATCGAGGTCACGGCGTTCCGGGGTTCTTAGCCGGAACACCGATTCAAGGACAAAATCGCAGACACGAGTTGCCCCTCACCCTATCCCTCTCCCCGCGAGCGGGGAGAGGGGACTTGAGAGGGCGCCGCGAGTCCCCTTGGCCCCGCATGCGGGGAGAAGGTGGCCGGCAGGCCGGATAGGGCAATGGCGACGGAACGCGAGGCCGGCGCGGCTCCTCAGCCGATCAGCAGCGCATCGTCGTCGAGCGTCTGGCCGCGGATGCGGCGGAACATAGCGATCAGATCCTCGACCTGCAGCGTCTTGCGGCTGTCGCCGGCGACGTCGAGCACGGTCTCGCCGCCGTGCAGCATGACGGTCCGGTGGCCGAAGTCGAGCGCCTGGCGCATCGAATGCGTCACCATCAGCGTCGTCAGCTTGCGCTCCGAAACGATCTTCTGCGTGAGGTTCATGATGAACTCGGCCATGCCCGGGTCGAGCGCCGCCGTGTGTTCGTCGAGCAGCAGCACTTCCGAGCCGGCGAGCGTCGCCATTACCAGCGAGACCGCCTGGCGCTGACCCCCCGAAAGCAGGTCCATACGATCGCGCATGCGGTTTTCGAGGCCGAGATTGAGCTCGGCGATGCGCTCGCGGAAATGTTCGCGCCGCCTCGATCCGAGTGCCGGCGTGAGGCCGCGTCTCTCGCCGCGCCTGGCGGCAAGCGCCAGGTTCTCCTCAATCGAGAGCGCGCCGCAACTGCCGGTGAGCGGATCCTGAAAGACACGAGCGACGAGGCCGGCGCGGGCGGCCGTACCCTTGCGCGTCACGTCCGTGCTGCCGATCGTCACGCGGCCGCCGCTCGGCAGCACATCGCCGGCAAGCACGCCGAGCAGCGTCGATTTGCCGGCACCGTTCGAGCCGATCACGGTGACAAAGGAGCCTTCCTCGATCGTCAGGCTGACGCCGTTCAGCGCCTGTTTCTGCAGCGGCGTGCCCTTGCCGAAGACGACCTGGATGTTCTCGAGCTTGATCATGCGGCACCTCTGCGGCGCAGACGGGGGAGGATGAGCGCGACGGTGACGAGCACCGCGGTCACGAAATTGAGGTCGGAAGCTTGCAGGCCGAGCGTGTCGGTCGAGAGCGCCACCTGAATGGCGATGCGATACAGGATCGATCCGAACACGCAGCCGACAAGCGCAATGAGGATGCCGCGCGCGCCGAAAAGCGTCTCGCCGATGATGACGGCGGCGAGTCCAACGACGATGGTGCCGACGCCCGAGGTCACGTCGGCAAAGCCGTTGGTCTGGGCAAAGAGCGCGCCACCGAAGGCGACGAGCGCGTTGGAGATCGCCATGCCGAGATAGATCTGGCGGCTGGTGTCGACGCCTTGCGCGCGCGCCATACGTGCATTGGCGCCGGTCGCCCGCATAGCGAGCCCCGCGTCGCTTTCGAGGAAGCGCCAGACGAGGACGACGGCGACGAGCACCAGAATGCCGACGAAAAGCGGCCGCACGTAGAAGTCCCGCAAACCGAGGCCATAGAAGGGCGAGAGCATCGTGTCGGCATTGATCAGCGCGACGTTGGGCTTGCCCATGACGCGAAGGTTGACGGAGAAGAGCGCGATCATCGTCAGGATCGAGGCAAGCAGGTTCAGGATCTTGAACCTGACGTTCAGAAGCGCCGTGACGATGCCCGCGGTCGCCCCGGCAACCATCGCCACAGCCGCGGCGAGCCATGGGTTTACGCCGGCGATGATCAGCACCGCGGTGACGGCGGCGCCGAGCGGAAAGGAGCCGTCGACGGTCAGGTCGGGAAAGTCGAGCACCCGGAAAGCGAGAAAGACGCCGACGGCGACGAAGGCATAGACGAGCCCCAGCTCCACGGCTCCCCAGAAAGCGATTTGACTCAACGCCGGTAGTCCTCTTCTCCGATGCTCCGCAGGCTCAAGACGCATGCGGAACATGCATTCTAAAGTTGGCGCGGGATGCGCACTTTCCTCATCCCGCTCGATAAGCGAACCGCCCCCGTATGGAACGGGGGCGGCAAAAAGGCAACAAACTCTGGTTCGAAAGGCCACAGTTGTTATTCGATCGTGCGGGTCGCCCGGCCGACGACGCTCTCAGGCAGCGAGACACCCATGCGGGTGGCGGCCCCCTTGTTGATCACGAGGTCGGTGCCGTCGGCAACCTTGACGGCGATGTCGCCCGGGTTTTCGCCCTTGAGAACACGGACGACCACTTCGCCCGTCTGCTTGCCGACGTCATAGTAGTTGAAGCCGAGGGCCGCGATCGCGCCGCGGGAGACGGAGTCCGTGTCGGCGGTGAAGAGCGGCACCTTGCTTTCCTCGGCAACGGCGACCGCACCTTCGAGCGCGGAGATGATCGTGTTGTCGGTCGGGATGTAGATCGCGTCGGCACGGCCGACGAGCGCGCGGGCAGCACCCTGCACCTCGGCCGACTTCGTCGCAGCGGATTCGACCACCGTCAAACCGGCCTTCTCGGCCTCCGCCTTGAGCGCCGCCAGCAGCGACACGGAGTTCGCCTCGCCGGAATTGTAGAGATAGCCGATCGTCTTCACGTTCGGCAGGATTTCCTTGATCAGCGCCACATGCTCGGCGACCGGCGACATGTCGGAAAGGCCGGTGACGTTGCCGCCGGGCTTCTCCATGTCTTTGACGAGCTGTGCGCCGAGCGGATCGGAAACGGCGGTGAAGACCACCGGGATGTCGCGGGTGGAGGAGACCACGGCCTGAGCCGACGGCGTCGAGATCGGCACGATGACGCTCGGCGCCTCGCCGGCGAACTGGCGGGCGATCTGCGCGGCGGTCGCCGGATTGCCCTGCGCCGACTCGTAGATGAACTTCAGGTTCTCGCCTTCCTTGTAGCCGGCTGCGGCAAGCGCATCCTTCACGCCGTCGCGGGCGGCATCGAGCGCCGGATGTTCGACGATCGCCGTCACGGCAACCGTGACTTCGTCGGCGTGCGCCGGCAGGGAAAGCGCCACCGTGGCGGCAAGCGCGATGAGAAGCGAACGCATGGGTATCCTCCGATTTTTGGCAAGGGATTTCGGATAGCGTCGCGCCTTCCGCATCCCGCTCAGGAATGATTTCGCCGCCTTCTTAGGAAAGCGAAGGGGTGAAATCAATCGATGGAAACTGCTTCATCCATCAAACTTCTTCATCGATCCCGATCGCCGCTGCGCCGCATTTGGCGAAAGATTAGTCCTCGCCATGATTGGCGATCATCATCGCCTCGAAGGCGAGGCGATCGACCTTGCGCATGCGTTCCGATTCCGACTTGAGCTGGCCGCAGGCGGCGAGGATATCGCGGCCGCGCGGCGTGCGGATCGGCGAGGCGTAGCCGGCCTGGTTGATGAAGTCGGCGAACTTTTCGATCTGCTCCCAGTCCGAGCACTGGTAATTGGTGCCCGGCCACGGATTGAAGGGGATGAGATTGATCTTCGCCGGAATGCCCTTCAGGAGCTTCACCAGCTCCTTGGCGTCTTCCAGGCTGTCGTTGACGTCCTTCAGCATCACATATTCGAAGGTGATGCGCCGGGCGTTTGAAAGCCCCGGATAGGCGCGGCAGGCCTCCATCAGCTCGTTCAGCGGATATTTCTTGTTGATCGGCACCAGCATGTCGCGCAGCTCGTCTTTGACGGCATGCAGCGAGATCGCCAGCATCACGCCGATTTCCTCGCCGGTGCGGTAGATCTCCGGAACGATGCCGGAGGTCGAAAGGGTGATCCGCCGCTTCGAGAGAGAGAGGCCGTCGCCGTCCGAGGCGATGAGGAGCGCCGTCTTGACGTTCTCGAAATTGTAGAGCGGCTCGCCCATGCCCATCATGACGATGTTGGTGATCTTGCGGCCTTCTGCCGGCACGATCGCGCCCTGCGGCGTGTCGCGCTCGGGGAAGTCACCAAGCCGGTCGCGCGCCAAGAGAAGCTGTGAGAGTATCTCCTCGGCGGTCAGGTTGCGCACGAGCTTCTGCGTGCCGGTATGACAGAAGGAGCAGGTGAGCGTGCAGCCGACCTGGCTCGAGATGCAGAGCGTACCGCGGCCTTCCTCGGGAATATAGACCGTCTCGATCTCAACCGGCCGGCCGGCGCCGCGCGGCGGAAAGCGCAGGAGCCACTTGCGCGTCCCGTCGTTCGAGACCTGCTCCTCGACGATCTCCGGCCGGGCGATGGTGAAATGCTCCTTCAGCATCTCACGCATGTCCTTGGAGACGTTCGACATCTCATCGAAGTCCGAAACGCCGCGGACATAGAGCCAGTGCCAGAGCTGGCTGACGCGCATCTTGACCTGACGCTCGGGCACGCCCCTCTCGACAAGCAGCTTCGCCATGTCCTCGCGCAAGAGGCCGATCAGCGACGGCTTGTCAGTCCGCGGCACGACGCGCACCTCCGGCGCCTTGACGATGTCCGCCCTGCTCAAGATCTCTGTGGCTGCCATGCTCGTGTCGTCCTGTCCGTACAGCGAAGGGGTGTCCGGAGAACGGTCCGGATCAAGTCCCAGTCATCGAATTGAAATCGGGCGAGCCTTAAGGTGCGCTCGAAGGGCGCGCGAAGCTCTGAATTGCCGGGCGCTTTAGCATTCTTTTCGCGACGAGTCACCATGAGCGAATGCGAGACGGCGAAAACTGTGCCGTTCGCGTCGATTGAGCCTACAGTTCGCGCAGCACCGGCGCGGCTTTCTGCCCGAGGATGCGCCATGTTCCAGCGAGCCCGATGCCGACCGTCACGACGAGCGCGATGGCGATCGTGGCAACGGCCACGTCCGGCAGGAAGCTCGACGGCAGCGTCATGATGCGGCTGACGACGAACCAGGCCGAAACGCCGCCGGCAAACAGCGCGAACACGGCCGTCGCCAGGCCGAGGATCACATATTCGTAGCTGAAGGCACGGATCAGCGTTCCCCGCGTTGCGCCGAGCGTCTTCAGGACCACTGCGTCATGGATGCGGGCACGATTGCCGGCGGCAAGCGCTCCGGCGAGCACGAGGATGGATGCGATGAGCGCGACGGCAGCAGCGGCGCGGATCGCCGTAGCGAGCTGGCCGAGCAGCGTGTTGACGATGTCGAGCGCGTCCTTGACGCGCACGCTGGTGATCGTCGGATAGGCGTTCGTCACCGCTTTCAGCACCGCCGCCTCCTCTTGCGCCGTGGCATCGGGATCGATGATGGTCGCGAGCCACGCATGCGGCGCGCCGGCAAAGGTGTTCGGCGAGAACACCATGACGAAGTTGATCGACAGCGATTCCCACTCGACCTCGCGGAAATTGGCGATCCTGGCCGTGATGTTGCGGCCGAGCACGTTGACGGTAACCGTGTCGCCGAGCTTCAGACCCAGCTCGCCGGCCTCTTCCGCCGAGAACGACACGAGCGGCTCGCCGCTGTAGTCCTCGGGCCACCAGGCGCCTTCGGTAAGCGTCGAATTCTCCGGCTTCCTCTTGGCATATGTGATGCCGCGGTCGCCGCGCAGCACCCATTGGCCGCCCGGAGGGACATTTCGGCTGTTCACGTCCTCGCCGTTGAAAGCGATGATGCGGCCGCGCAGCATCGGCACCTCGACGACCTTGCCCCTCGGCATCGCCTGGTCGAGCACGGAGCGAAAACCTTCGATCTCGCTGCCCTGAATGTCGACGAAGAAGAAGTTGGGCGCGCGCTCGGTCATGTCGCCGGTGAGCTCGCGCCGGAGATTGCCGTCGATCAGCGCCAACGTCACCAGAAGGGCCAGGCCGAGGCCGAGCGACAGGACCACCGATGGCGTCAGCGCGCCCGGCCGGTGGATATTGCCGATCGCCAGTCTCAGCGCCGGCGAACGGACGCGCGGACTGCGCCGCGCGAGCCAGGATATGAGGAGCGCTACGCCGCGCAGCACGATGAAGGCAAAGGCGATCGCACCGAGAAAGACCAGCGAGATGTAGCGGTCGTACGCCGTCCAGACGGCAAGCCCCGCAAGCGCCGCCAGGCAGGCGGAAGCGCCGAGAAGATAGGGCCAGGCGGGAAAGCCGCTCGGGTCGAAGCCTTGCTGGCGGAAGAGCGCCGTCGCCGGCACCCGGCGCGCGCGCCCAAGCGGCAGAACAGCGAAGGCGAGCGCCGTCAGAAGGCCGAAAAGCGCCGCGAGACCGAGCGCGGAAGGGTAGAGCTCGAACGAAGTGGAGATCGGCAGCACATCGACAAGAAATTGCGCGGCGATAAAGGGGATCAGAGCGCCAAGCACGAGGCCAATCGTAATCCCGATCAGCGCGATCATCAGGATCTGCGCAAGATAGATCATCGCGACCAGCGACGCCGGTGCGCCGAGGCACTTGAAGGTCGCGATCACGCTGCGCTTGCCGTCGAGATAGGACCGTACGGCATTGGCAACGCCGACGCCGCCGACGATAAGCGCCGTCAGCCCGACGAGCGTCAGGAACTGCGAGAAACGGGTGATATTGGCGTTGAGCGACGGAGCGGCATTGCCGCTGGTGCGGATCGACCAGCCGGCGGAGGGGAAGCGCGTCTCCGCTTGCGTGCGGATCAGTTTCACCTGCGCGGGGTCGGGCACACGGACCTTATAGCTATGCTCGACAAGGCTGCCGGTCTGCACCAGCCCGGAGGCAGTGAGCGCCTCGTCGGAAATCATCAACCGGGGAGCGAAGCCGAAACCGTCGGAAACCGCGTCCGGCTCGCGCACGAGCGTGGCGTTGATGCGGATCCGCGCATTGCCGAGCAGGATTTCCGCGCCAGGCGCGATGCCAAGACGTTCAAGCAGCAGCGGTGCAGCGACGGCACCGAACGCATCGCCTTGCCTTGCCAGCAATTCGGCAAGCGGCCTGGCCGGCTCGCTTTCGAGCGTGCCGTAAAGAGGATAGGCGCGGTCGACGGCCTTGAGCTCGACGAGCGCTTGGTTCGAGCCATCGGCAAGCCGCGCCATGGAGCGCAGCCCCGCCGACACCGAAACCGGACCGTGGCTATCGAGGAAAGCACGCTCCTCAGCGGTCGCCACCCGGTTGTTGAGCTCGAAGCGGATATCGCCGGCCAGGAGTTCCTGCCCCCGCGAGGCGATCGTCGCGCTGATCGACTGCGACAGCGAGTTGACGCCGGCGATCGCCGCTGTTCCGAGCGCGATACAGGCGAGGAAAATATAGAAGCCCTTCAAGCCCCCGCGCATCTCCCGGAGCGCCAGCCGTAGGGCAAGGAGCGGACGGAGACGGCGAACGGCACTTGCCTCGCTCATGCCGATGCAGCTCCCTGCCGCACGGAAGTCGTGAGCAATTCGGTTCCGGCATCGGAGACGATTTCGCCGGAGCGCACCCGAATCTGCCTGTCGCAGCGCCCGGCGAGCGCTGCGTCATGCGTGACGAGCACGAGCGTCATGCCGCGCTCGCGCTGTTCGGCAAAGATGAGATCGGCAATCTGCCGGCCGGTCTCCGCGTCGAGATTGCCCGTCGGCTCGTCGGCGATCAGCAGCTTCGGCGACGGCGCCAGCGCCCGCGCGATCGCCACGCGCTGCTGCTCACCGCCCGAAAGCTGCCCGGGATAATGCGTCAGGCGCTCGCCGAGCCCCACCGCGACGAGTTCCCGGCGTGCTATGTCGAAGGCATTCTGCACATTGGCGAGTTCCAGGGGCACTGCGACATTTTCGAGCGCCGTCATGTTCGGGATCAAGTGGAAGGACTGGAAGACGATACCGATATTGCGGCCGCGGAAGTCGGCGATCGCGTCCTCCTTCAACCGGTGGAGGCTCGTGCCGTCGATGATGATTTCGCCGCTATCGAGCCGCTCCAGCCCGGCCATGACCATCAGGAGCGTCGATTTTCCCGACCCGGAAGGGCCGACGATCCCGACCGATTCACCCGCTTCGATCGCAAGACTCACACCCTTCAGCACATGCACCGAGGCTGCCGCCTCGCCCAGAGTCAACTCCGCATTTTTCAGCTCGATGATGGTTTTTGCCACGCCGAATAGTCCTATATGAAATCTGATAAGGCTGACGAAACGATTGCCCCGATCGAGGTCCTGAACCTAGGAACGAACTTATGGCTTTAAAAGACTTTCTCCCGTTTTTCTTGAGCCTCGCAATGACAATCGCGTTATCGGCGACCGCGCGCGCCGAGAGCGTGAGCCTCGTCGGCTTCGGCGATAGCCTCATGGCCGGGTTTCAGCTTCCACCGGAGGACGCTTTTCCGGCGCGCCTCGAGAAGGCGCTGAGGGACAAGGGGCTCGACGTCACCATCGCCAATGCGGGCGTCTCGGGCGACACGACGTCCGGCGGTCTCGCCCGCATCGACTGGTCCGTGCCCGACGGTACCAAGGGTGTTATCCTCGAACTTGGTGCCAACGACGCCTTGCGCGGGATCCCGCCGGAGGAAACGCGCAAGAACCTCGCAGCGATGATCACGCGGCTCAAGGAACGCGGTATCGCCGTGTTGCTCGCAGGGATGCTGGCGCCGCCGAACATGGGGGCGGAATACGCGTCGCGCTTCAACCCGATTTTTCCGGAGCTCGCCAAGGAACACAATCTCGTCTTCTACCCTTTCTTCCTCGACGGTGTCGTGACCGAGGCGGGCCTGAAGCTCGAGGACGGCATGCACCCGAACGGTGACGGGATCGGCATTATGGTCGAGCGCTTTTTGCCGACGGCGGAGCTTTTCGTCCACTCGCTTGCGAAAGGAGAATGACCACGCATCCACAGTTAAGAGAAAGTTAATGTTTCGCAGTATCAAATAATGGTTGCGTGCAGGTGCGATGCGTGATTCGCTGAGTTATCTGCAAGAGATTCGGGGAGCTCGCCATGCCGAGACTATTCACCGCCCTCGAAATTCCGCGCAATGCAGCAATGAGTCTTTCTCTGCTGCGCGGAGGTCTTCCCGGAGCTCGCTGGATCGATGTGGAGAACTATCACATCACCCTGCGCTTCATTGGCGACGTCGATTGGCGCACCGCCGACGAGATCATCGACAGACTTGACCGCATCGAACGGCCCGAGTTCCAGCTTCAACTCTCGGGCACCGGCGCCTTCGGCTCGAAGAAGCCGCATTCGGTCTGGGCCGGCGTCAGCAACAGCCCGGAAATGTATGCGCTCCAGGCGGAGATCGAACGCATCTGCCAGCGCATCGGGCTCGCCCCGGATCCGCGCAAGTTCACCCCGCACGTCACACTCGCGCGGCTGCGTTCCTCGCGCGTCGAGGATGTCGTCGAATATCTCTCCGGACGCGGCAACTTCCTCACCGCGCCCTTCGCCGTCTCGCGCTTTGTCCTGCTGTCGTCGCGCGATTCAGTCGGTGGCGGGCCCTATCTGACGGAAGAGGTCTTCCCGCTTCACGAAGTGCGTTCGAGCTTCGCGAGCAGCGAGGAACAGCCCGCTTCAAGCGCCTGGTAGAGCGCTTCGAAGGCTTCTGCCGTCTGGTAATAGGGGTCCGGAACATCTTCGTTGCGGTCTTCGGCATAGGCTAGGAAGAGATGCACCTTGTGCGCCGCGGCCGGCGGCGCGAGCCTCCTGAGGTCGCGCACATTGCTTCCGTCCATTCCGAGGATGAGGTCGAACGCGGCGAAATCCGCCACCGCTATCTTGCGACCGCGTAAGCCCGCGATGTCTATCCCCTGCGCCCGCGCAATCGCGATCGATCGACGGTCGGGCGGATCGCCGACGTGCCAGGCACCGATGCCGGCGGAATCGACCACGATCGTCTGCCCGCAGCCGGCCCGCTTCGCCAGCTCGCGCATCACGCCTTCCGCAAGCGGTGAGCGGCAGATATTGCCGAGACAAACAAAGAGAATTCTGACCGGTTTCATCTTATTCGAGCGAGTGGCCTACAGCGCCGCGCGTCTCACAGACGCGCAAAGGTCGCTGTAGCTCTTTGAATTGCTGCATGTTTTTATCCTTAAATCGGCTAGGATTTAAGGAAACATGCAGTCGGCGCGGCGAAGTTGCGCCCGAACTTTCTCGGGCGCGACGTCGTTGTTAAATACAAGACGCAGCGAGGAGGAACAGCATGCGCCCGGAAAAATTGGACGAGACGGCCATCGCCGAGCATCTGCACAAGATGGAAGGCTGGGTCCTTGCCGAAGACGGCGCTTCGATCTGGAAGGCGTTCCGCTTCAAGAATTTCGCAGAGGCCTTCTCCTTCATGACGCAATGCGCGCTAGCCGCGGAGAAACTCGATCATCACCCGGAATGGTTCAATGTCTACAACCGCGTAGATGTCACGCTTTCGACCCATGACGCGAACGGCCTGACGGAGCTCGACTTCAAGCTGGCGGCGAAAATGGATCGGGCGGCCGCGGGCCGCATGCCGGACCATTTGAAATAGCGCCCCGCCTTCCCATATCAGGCTGCGATACTACGGCGCCGCGCATCTTGTTTGACGCGCAAAGATCGCTGCAGCACTTTGAATTACCGGAACGGACGCGATGGACGACATCAAGATCGGTGAAATACTTCTCCCCGGCGAGGAATCCGAACAGGAGCGCAGGGAGCGCAAGGTCCGCCGCCGCTTTTGGCCGACCTTCCGCCGAGCAGCCCGGCAAATCCCCTTCAGCCGCGATCTCGTCGCCGCCTATTATTGCGCGGTCGACCCGAACACGCCGACGCGCACGCGTGGCGTTCTGCTGGCGGCGCTCGCTTACTTCGTCCTTCCCCTCGACTTCGTGCCCGACGTGCTGGCCGTCGTCGGCTTCTCCGACGATATCGCCGTACTGACGGCCGCCTTTGCCGCGATCAGCGGACAGATCAGGGAGACGCATTATCAGAAGGCCGACGAGGCCATGCGTGACCGGCCCGACGAATAAGACGGACCGCGGCAACCGACGCGGCAAAGCGCCGACGCGACGCCGTATTCCTGCCGGAAAGTCAAACTCTTGCCTGATTCTTTGTGACATAGATTCCGGGAAAAGGGGCAGTAATCCGCGAAGGCAGCAGAGCGGCCGCTCCCCGATGAAGATTTGAGACAGGATTCCTACCGGGCAACGGCTCTTGCAGTGGCAACGTCGACCGAACCGGCAATCCGCATGCGAACCTTGATGCCAACAGCGATGGGCGGACCGGTGCTCGCGTGCGATAGCCCGTCTGGAAGCAAAAGGGCGGTTTTCCGGGATCGTTGACGGTTTAGTAACCTGAATTAAGTCAAAATAAATTCAAATCGTGACTATGCGTTGCCCGTCCGAGGCTGTATCGGGCGACGTAAGCAAGACAAGCGGCAGGAACCCCATGTTTGTAAGAAAGATCGCAACTGCACTCGCACTCGTACTGGCTGCAGCCGGCGTGGCTTCCGCGCAATCGCCGACGCGAATCCAGCAGTTCAGCGCCTGGGGCGCCTATTCCTACCAGTCCGGCAACGGCAAGGTTTGCTACGTTCTCTCCGTGCCGAAGGAGAAGAGCCCGGCCGGCGTCGATCACGGCGATATCTTCTTCCTCGTCTCGCAGCGCCCCGGCCAGAACATCAGCTACGAGCCGCAGGCGATGATGGGTTACCAGTTGCAGGACAATTCGAAGGTCAATGTGGTGATCGACGGCCGCACCTTCGTCATGTTCACCAAGGGCAATTCCGCCTGGGTCGAAAACGCTGCCGAGGAGCCGGCCCTGGTCGCCGCGATGAAATCCGGCAAGGCCATGTCTGTCACCGCCAAGTCCCGCAGGGGCACGGAAACCAACTACTCCTATTCTCTCTCCGGCATCTCGGCCGCGCTGAAGCAGATCGAGGCGTGCCAGTAAGCCGAAGAAGAGAGTTTTCATCGATTGGAAGCCGGCCCATGGGCCGGCTTTTTTGCATCGGGATCCTAAAGCGCGTCGCGTTCAAACGAATTCACGCGAAGCTCTTTAGATCTTTGTTTTTGTGCATGTCGTTGTCCCAAAACCGCTGCACGCTTTGGGCGACATACATTAGGCCTGTTCAAGCGGTAACCTCCCGCTCGAGCGCCGGTTTTTTCGCCGTCCTTCGCTCCATCCCGCGTCTTTTCCCTTGAGATTTTTGCGGAATGCACCATTTCTTGGACGTGGCTCGGCGCCGGCGGTAGGACGCAGCAGCCGCTATCTGCAGGGTTATCAGAATGCATGTCGGAAATGCGCGCTATCTCGGTCCGCAGGACCTGCCGGAGATACTTCCGGTATTTCCCTTAACGGGCGCGCTCCTGCTTCCCGGCGCACAGCTTCCGCTCAATATCTTCGAGCCACGCTATCTTGCCATGTTCGACGATGCGCTCGCCGGCAACCGGCTGATCGGCATCGTCCAGCCCTCCTTTGCCGAGGGGCGGAACGAGATCGACGCCTCCGCTGTGCCGGCGCTCTGCCAGGTTGGCTGCATCGGCCGGATCACCTCCTTCGCCGAGACCGGCGACGGACGCTACATCACCTCGCTCACCGGCGTCTGCCGCTTTCGCCTCTTCGCCGAAGTCGCGGCCGTTCGCGGCTACCGGCGCTTCCGCATTGGTCCCTTTGCGAGCGATCTTGAAAGTCCGGACGATGAGAACCTCGTCGACCGCGAAGCGCTTCTCGCAGCCTTCCGCGCCTATCTCGACGCCAACAAGCTCGAAGCTGATTGGGAAAGCGTGGAACGGGCGAGCAACCGCACGCTGGTCAATTCCATGGCGATGATGTCGCCTTATGGGCCGGCGGAAAAGCAGGCGCTGCTGGAGGCGCCCGACCTCAAGACGCGTGCCGAGACGCTGATCGCGATCACCGAGATCGTGCTCGCCCGCAACTTCGGCGATCTCGACAATATCCTGCAGTGACGAAAAACCATGGACGTCAACGCCAGCAAGGTCGACCCGAAACTCCTCGAACTGCTCGTCTGCCCTCTGTGCAAGGGACGGCTCAGCTATGACGCGGAGGCCAACGAACTGATCTCGGAAAAGGCCCGCCTCGCCTATCCGATCCGCGACGGCGTGCCGATCATGCTGGTCTCGGAGGCTCGCAAGATTGAGGATTGAGGCTTGCGTTTTCACTAGCGCCAAGCGAGTTCATAGGGGGTAGTTTGCCCTCACCCTGGCCTTCTTCCCGTCAAAACGAGAGAAGTGGCGGCAGCCGCAGGCAATACCCGAACCCGGTTCAAATCGGCTCGCCAGCCAGCAACCGCGGATCGCCTCGACCGGCGACGCCGGCGGCCTGGCGGATGAAGAAGTTCTTGAGCGACGGCAGGCGGTCGACGAGGCCGAGGCCGATGTCGCGGACGACCCGGAGCGGCATGATGTCGTTGGAAAAGAGCCGGTTGAGGACATCCGTCGTGACACCCATGCGGACGGTGTCGAAACGCCGCCAGCTCTGGTAGCGCTCCAGGACCGCAAGCGAGCCGATGTCGAGGCCGAGGCGATCGGCCTCGACGATGGTCTCGGCGAGCGCCGCCACATCCTTGAAGCCGAGATTGAGCCCCTGGCCGGAGATCGGGTGAATGCCGTGCGCGGCATCCCCCGCGAGCGCGAAACGCGGTGCGATGAACTCGCGAGCAAGCGTCAGCCCGAGCGGAAAGGCCCGGCGGCCGCCGACCACCTTGAGATGGCCGAGCTTGTGGCCGAAGCGGCGCTCCAGCTCCTCCTCGAAAATGAAATCATCCTCCTTCACCAGGCGTTCGGCATCATATGTGCTCTCGGTCCAGACGAGCGACGAGCGGTTGTTCTTGAGCGGCAGCGTCGCGAAGGGCCCGGCCGGCAGGAAATGCTCCTCCGCCGTGCCGCCGTGCGGGCGTTCATGCTCGACCGTTGTGACGATGCCGGACTGGCCGTAATCGAATTCCACGACCTTGATGCCGGCCGCCTCGCGCAGCTTCGAACGGATGCCGTCGCAGGCGACCAGAAGGCGCGCCTGCAATTCTTCGCCGCCCGCTAGCGTCACGTGGACCGCGTGCTCGCCGCTCGTAAAGCTCTCAACCATCGTCGACTGCCGGACCGGTATGCCGAAATCCTTGCAGGCGTCGCGCAGCGCCCCCACCAGGGCCGTATTCGGCACCATATGGGCAAAAGGACGCCCCTCGCCGCCGTCGCCTTCGAAGGTCAGGAAGACCGGTCGGACCGGATCGGCCGTCTTCGAATCGGTGATGACCATCCTGAGGATAGGCTGCGCTTCGGGGGCAATCGCACTCCAGACGCCGAGAACATCGAGCATCCGCTCCGCGGCCAACGCGACCGCCGAGGCGCGCTCGTCTTTTCTCCAGGCATCCTCCGGCGCGCCGTCGACCACCGTGACGTGCAGGTGCGGGGCGGCTTTCTTGAGCGAGACGGCAAGCGACAGGCCGACATAGCCGCCCCCGGCAATCAGTACATCGATCATTCGCCTGTCTCTCCCGTCGCACTTGAGCATCGTCTCCCGCCTATATAGATCAATGCCATCGCCGTTCCTACCATCGGAGACCGCCGAAAAATGTCGCGCCCCACCGAAACCGCCACGCCCATGGACGCGCTTCTCGCGATCCTCGATCTCGAAAAGCTCGAAGAGAATCTGTTCCGGGGCCTAAGCCCCCAGGTCGGATGGCAGCGGGTCTTCGGCGGCCAGGTGATCGGCCAGGCGTTGGTCGCCGCCCAGCGCACCGTCGACGAAGGCCGCTACGTCCATTCGCTGCACGCCTATTTCCTCAGGCCGGGCGATCCCGCCGTTCCGATTATCTATGAGGTGGACCGCATCCGCGACGGATCGAGCTTCGCGACGCGGCGTGTGGTGGCGATCCAGCACGGCAAGGCGATCTTCGCGATGTCGGCCTCCTTCCAATATGACGAGGACGGTTTCGAGCATCAGTTCGACATGCCGGCCGTGCCAATGCCGGAAACGCTGCCGGGGGAGCGGGAACTCAAGGAGAAGTTTCTCGTCCATGCGCCGGAAGCGATCCGCCGCTATTGGGAGCGGCCGCGGCCGATCGAGATCCGCCCCGTCTCGGTTGAGCACTATTTCTCGCGCGACAAGCTGCCGCCGACCCAGGACGTGTGGGTGAAAGCCGTCGGCGCGGTACCGGACGAACGGCATCTGCAGGCGGCCATTCTCGCCTATCTCTCCGACATGACGCTTCTCGACACGTCGCTTTACGCGCACGGCACCTCGGTGTTCGACCGCAAACTGCAGGTCGCGAGCCTCGACCATGCCATGTGGTTTCATCGCCCGTGCAAGATGGACAACTGGCTGCTCTACACGCAGGACAGCCCGAGCGCACACGGCGCCCGCGGCATGACGCGCGGCAGCCTGTTCGACCGATCCGGCGTTCTGATTGCCTCGGTGGCACAGGAAGGACTGATCCGCAAAAAGGCAACTGAATAAAGACTGAGCATTTTTTAATTTTTGCCCATTTTTTGGGCTGTTTTATTGATGTCTTTTTCGGCATATCAGGGCGCCACTCCCCTGAAAAGTGGTTTTTTCGTGTCTTTTCCTCGATTTAAGCCCTCCCATCGAATCTGGCACGCCCCTTGAATGTGATTTTCCAGTTGCCCGGCGCCTCAGGCGCTTGAAGCAGCAAGGAGAGACGGCCTCCGGCCGGAGGCAGACAAGGATGGGAAACCGATGAAAATTGTGATGGCCATTATCAAGCCGTTCAAGCTCGATGAGGTCCGCGAAGCCCTTACTGCCGTTGGCATCCAGGGCTTGACCGTGACCGAAGTGAAGGGCTACGGCCGCCAGAAGGGGCACACCGAGATTTACCGCGGCACCGAATATGCCGTGAGCTTCCTGCCGAAGCTGAAGATCGAGATCGCGGTTCCGACGGAGATCGTCGACAAGGCCGTCGAAGCCATCGCTTCGGCCGCCAAGACCGGACAGATCGGCGACGGCAAGATCTTCGTCTATTCGATCGACCATGCCGTGCGCATCCGCACCGGCGAAACCGACTCAGAAGCGCTGTAAACCGCGCCGTTCAGGGAGCTTTTTTCGATGTCGTCATTCAACCTTTCCACCTCTCTTCGACGCGTGGGCGCAACCGCTGCCGCCTTGCTCGCGCCGGTCGTTGCGTTTGCCCAGGAGGCCGCGCCTGCCGCGGCCGAGGCGGCTGCCGCAACGCCCGTCCCGGACAAGGGCGATACCACCTGGATGCTGCTGTCGACCATTCTCGTCCTGCTGATGACCGTTCCCGGCCTCGCGCTCTTCTATGGCGGTCTCGTGCGCGCCAAGAACATGCTGTCGGTGCTAATGCAGGTCCTGATGATCACCGCGGTCGTCATGATCATCTGGGTCACCTATGGCTATTCGCTCGCCTTCACCGATGGCGGCTCGCTCAACTCCTTCATCGGCGGCTTCTCGAAGATGTTCCTGGCCGGCGTCGACACGACGACGCTCGCGGAAAGCTTCTCCAAGGGCGTCTTCATCCCTGAATACGTCTTCGTGGTGTTCCAGATGACCTTCGCCTGCATCACGCCGGCTCTGATCGTCGGCGCCTTCGCCGAGCGCATCAAGTTCTCGGCCGTGATGCTCTTCGTCATCCTGTGGGTCACCTTCGTCTACTTCCCGATCGCCCACATGGTCTGGTTCTGGGGTGGCCCGAGCGCCTATACGGCTCCGACCGGCCTGATCTTCTCCTTCGGCGCGATCGACTTCGCCGGCGGCACCGTCGTCCACATCAATGCCGGTATCGCGGGCCTCGTCGGCGCCATCTTGCTGGGCAAGCGCACGGGCTACAAGCGGGAGATCATGGCTCCGCATTCGATGACGCTCACCATGGTCGGCGCCTCGCTGCTGTGGGTCGGCTGGTTCGGCTTCAATGCCGGCTCGAATCTTGAAGCCAACGCCTATGCCGCTCTCGCCATGATCAACACCTTCCTGGCGACCGCAGCAGCCATCGTCTCCTGGGCCGTGGTTGAAACGCTCGTTCGTGGCAAGGCCTCGATGCTCGGTGCCGCCTCCGGTGCGGTTGCGGGTCTCGTTGCCGTTACCCCGGCTGCCGGCTTTGCCGGTCCGATGGGGGCGATCGTGCTCGGCCTCGCCGTTTCGCCGGTCTGCTACTTCTTCGTCGACGTGGTGAAGAACAAGTTCAACTACGACGACAGCCTCGACGTCTTCGGCATTCACGGCGTCGGCGGCATCCTCGGTGCGATTGCGACCGGTATCCTCGTCAACCCGGCCCTCGGGGGCGCCGGCATCGTCGACTACTCCACGGCCGACTTCGCCGCCGGCTACGCCGGCACGGCAACCCAGGTCTGGGCGCAGCTCAAGGGCGTCCTGGTTACGGTCGTTTGGTCCGGTATCGGCTCGTTCATCCTCTACAAGGTGGTCGATGCGATCGTCGGCCTGCGCGTCTCGGTCGAAGCGGAGCGCGAAGGTCTCGACCTCTCCTCGCACGGCGAAGCCGCCTATCACACCAGCTAAGCGTGATTGCGGCGCCGCCTGCAGGGGCGCCGCCAACAGTCCCGTCGCGGTCCGCATACTGCGGATCGCCCTTCGCCCGGATCCTCGCGATCCGGGCTTTTTTTGCCTCAATGGTCCCCATCCACCGCTATTTCGACCACACACGCGCATGGTTAATGTCGCATTAACCCTACTCCGCGTAGGTTGATTCCATGGCACGCAATGTGCCCGGAGCGTTCCGCCCCCCGCAGGTTCGGCGGTGCAAGGATGCTCTGCAATCAATGGCTGGAATGTTCTCACCGTTCACTTGAAGAAGCGTGGCGTTCCGGCGGGTCGAAACGGGCAGCAGGCAACATGAGCAGAAGCAATCCCGCAACGCTTGACAGCCGTTCCAACCGGTTCGTGCTGACCACCTTCGTATGGCGCCAGATCGCCTCGCTGGCGGGCTTTGCCTTGATCGGCGCACTGGCGCTTGCCGTTGCCGCGCTTTCGACCTGGAACGTCGCCGATCCAAGCTTTTCCTACGCAACCTCCGACGAGCCGACCAACCTGCTCGGTTACGGTGGCGCTGCCTTCGCCGACATCTTCATGCAGTTCTTCGGCCTGGCGAGCGTCGTGGCGCTGCTGCCGGCCGTCGCCTGGGCCTTCGTTCTCATCGGCAACAAACCCTTCGACAAGGTCCTGAAGCGACTTGGCCTCTGGTTCGCGGGCTCGGTGCTGGCGAGCGCGGCCTTGAGCTGCGTGCCGGCGCCGATCACCTGGCCGCTGCCGAACGGCCTCGGCGGCGTCTTCGGCGATATGATCCTGCGTTTTCCGGCGCTCTTCACCGGCACATTCCCGACCGGCACCTTTGCGACGATCCTCGCCTGCCTTTTCGCCGCGCCTGCCGCCTGGTGCCTGATCTACAGCGCCGGCCTCATCGGCGTCAGCGACGAGGAAGAGGAGGAACCGGCGCCGGAGTCCGCACCCAGCAAGGCGCGCACCATACGCGACGAGCTCGATGAGGAGGACGAGGAAGGACCCTTTACCCTCCTGATGGGGTCGCTCGCGCATATGCGCTTTACCGCCCAGGCCCGACTGCGCCGCATGTTCGGCATGAGCGCGACGCGCGCCGCCAAGCGGCATTACGACGAACCCTACGACTTCAACAACGATGAATTCGGCACGCTGAACGAGCCGGCACGGCCGAAAGCGCTTGCCGGCGATCGCGTCGAGCCGTCGCTCGATCGCGCCGAGCGTCGCATCGTCACGCCGCCGTCGATGATGGTCGATGAGGACGACGATCCGCCCTTCGATATCGACGAGCCCCGGCCCGCCGGCATCCTGCCGGACGAAGACGTCGCCGCCGACTGGGCACCGCGGCCCGCGCCGCCAAAGCCGACGATAGCAATGGCGGGCTCGCGTGTGGCACCGCCGCCGGCGCGGCCGAAGAGCGGCCAGGGCGTCGAGCGCGAGGCGCAGCGCTCCTTCGTCGCGGACGACGGCGATTTCACGCTGCCGCCGATCCATTTCCTCGCGGAGCCGAAGAATGTCGCGCGCGATGCCTCGCTCTCTGCCGATGCGCTCGAACAGAACGCCCGCATGCTCGAGGGCGTGCTCGAGGATTTCGGCGTCAAGGGCGAGATCATCCATGTCCGCCCCGGTCCGGTCGTCACGCTCTACGAGCTGGAGCCGGCACCGGGCATCAAGTCCTCGCGCGTCATCGGCCTTGCCGACGACATTGCCCGCTCCATGAGCGCGATCGCCGCCCGCGTCGCCGTCGTGCCGGGCCGCAACGCCATCGGCATCGAGCTGCCGAACCAGCGGCGCGAGATGGTCTATCTGCGCGAGCTGATCGGCTCGCGCGACTTTGAGACGACCAAGACCAAGCTCGCCATGGCGTTCGGCAAGACCATCGGCGGCGAGGCGGTGATCGCCGACCTCGCCAAGATGCCGCATCTGCTCGTCGCCGGCACCACCGGGTCAGGCAAGTCGGTGGCGATCAACACCATGATCCTGTCGCTGCTCTACCGGCTCACACCCGAGCAGTGCCGGCTGATCATGATCGATCCGAAGATGCTCGAACTCTCCGTCTATGACGGCATCCCGCATCTGCTCTCGCCGGTCGTGACCGATCCGAAGAAGGCCGTTGTCGCGCTGAAATGGACGGTGCGCGAGATGGAAGAGCGCTACAAGAAGATGTCGAAGATCGGCGTGCGCAACATCGACGGCTTCAACAACCGCGTCGAGCAGGCGCTCGCCAAGGGCGAGGCGATCACCCGCACCGTCCAGACCGGCTTCGACCGCCAAACCGGCGAGGCGATCTACGAGACGGAGGAATTCGACCTTTCCCCGATGCCCTATATCGTCGTCATCATCGACGAGATGGCCGACCTGATGATGGTCGCCGGCAAGGACATCGAGGGCGCCGTCCAGCGGCTCGCCCAGATGGCTCGCGCCGCGGGCATCCACGTCATCATGGCGACACAGCGCCCGTCGGTCGACGTCATCACCGGTACGATCAAGGCGAACTTCCCGACGCGCATCTCCTTCCAGGTGACGTCCAAGATCGACAGCCGCACCATCCTCGGGGAACAGGGGGCCGAGCAGCTCCTGGGCATGGGCGACATGCTCTACATGGCCGGTGGCGGCCGCATTCAGCGCGTACACGGCCCCTTCGTCTCCGACACCGAGGTCGAGGAGGTCGTCGCCTATTTGAAGACCCAGGGCGCGCCGCAATATCTCGATGCGATCACGGAAGACGACGACGAGGAGAACGAAGGCGGCGGACCGGCCGGCACTTCGAACCTCGCCGATTCCGAAGACCCCTACGACCAGGCGGTGGCGATTGTCCTGCGAGACGGCAAGGCTTCGACGTCCTACGTGCAGCGGCGCCTCGGTATAGGTTATAATAGAGCGGCATCGCTGATCGAACGAATGGAGCAGGAAGGCATCATCGGCCCCGCGAACCATGCGGGCAAGCGCGAGATCCTGGTGCCGACCGAGGCGGAAATCACCGGCCGTTAGAATTAGGGCGACGGCCGGTAACGGTCATTTGAGAATGGAGCCTGTCGCGGGAGATACAACGCCTTGAAGGCGCCCCACTTGCTCGCCAAATGATGCCGAAATGAAGGAGACTGCGATGATGGAGAAAAAATCCGGCGACGGCCGCAATCGGGCAATCTCGCGGCGCGTCTTCGTGGGCGGCCTTGCTGCGCTCGCCGGCCTGACTGCCACGACATTCGACGCGAGGGAGGCTTCGGCACAGGCGCCCGCTATAGCGCAAAAGATCGCCGATCATTTCTCGTCGGTGAAGACAATGGCCGGAGAATTCGTGCAGTTCGGCCCGCGTGGCGAACAGACGGGCGGCAAATTTTACATCCGCCGGCCGGGGCGCATCCGCTTCAATTACGAGGCCCCCTCGCCGATGCGGGTGATCGCCGACGGCAGGTCCGTCGTCATCGGCAACATGAAACTTAAGACCTGGGACATCTATCCGCTGTCGAAGACGCCGCTCAACCTGCTCTTGAGCGAAAGGATCGACTTGAGCAGTAGGATGGTGCGAGGCGTCAAGGTCGAATCGGACCTCATCACCATCGTGCTCGGCGACCGCTCGATTTTCGGCGATTCGACGATCACGATGATGTTCGATCCGAAGACCTATGATCTTAGGCAATGGACGATCACCGATGCGCAGAAGAAGGACACGTCGGTGATGATCTTCAACGTCCGGACGGGCATGCAGCTGGATGACAAGGTCTTCCGCATCCCCTATGACGAGGTGCGGAACAAGGGAGGCAAATGAGCTGGCGCGCCCAGCCTGAATGCCACTGCATGTCTCCTTAGATCGACCTCGATCTAAGGAGACATGCAGCAGTTCAGAGTGCTACAGCGACC
>NZ_LUAV01000016.1:185098-290363 GCF_002078505.1 Ensifer aridi
CGCGCAAAGGTCGCTGTAGTATAGGCCGCCTCGGGCGGCCTTTTTCATGCTTGTCGATCGGCCCCGACCTGCTTAAAAACGCTCCGCGTTGCCGGACGCGTCACACACCTACCGCCGGCGAATTCCCGGGAGAATGAGGAATGCCTCTTTCCATTGCCACATGGAACATCAACTCCGTCCGCTTGCGCATGCCGCTGGTCGAACATTTATTGCAGACGTGGCAGCCGGACATCCTCTGCCTGCAGGAGACCAAGTGCCCGGACGACCAGTTTCCGTCGGCACCGCTGAGGAAGCTCGGCTACCAATACATCGAGATGCACGGGCAGAAGGGCTATCACGGCGTGGCGACCATCTCGCGCCTGCCGCTCCACGAGTTGACGGACCGCCGCGATTATTGCGGTGTCGGCGATGCACGCCACCTCTCCGTCGTCTTCGAAGCCGCCGGCAAGACGATCCGCCTGCACAATTTCTATGTGCCGGCCGGCGGCGACGAGCCGGACCGGACGATCAATCCTAAGTTCGGCCACAAGCTCGACTTCGTCGACGAGATGAAGCTCCTGCATGCCGAGGCCGAAGCGGGCATCTCGTCGATCCTCGTCGGCGATCTCAACATCGCACCGCTCGAGGACGACGTCTGGTCGCACAAGCAGCTCCTGAAGATCGTCAGCCATACGCCGATCGAAACCGAGGGCCTGATCTCGGTGATGACGGGGGGCGCCTGGGTCGACCTGATGCGACAGCACACGCCGCCGCCGGAAAAGCTCTATACCTGGTGGAGCTATCGGGCGAAGGACTGGACGGCTGCCGACCGCGGCCGCCGGCTCGACCATATCTGGTCCTCGGCCGATCTCGCGTCGAAGCTCCTTCACGTCGAGATCCTCAAGGAAGCGCGCGGCTGGGACCGGCCATCCGACCACGTGCCGGTGATCGCGCATTTCGAGCTTTGAGGTCTGCATAAATTGCCCCTCACCCTAAAGTAGCTCTCTCCGTTTGGTGGGGACCAGTTTTGCCGATCGCTCCTGTTTCCAGAAGCATTGATGAGGCGAGATGGTGTCGCGAGTCCCCTTCGCCCCGCTTGCGGGGAGAAGGTCGCGGCAGCGGGATAAGGGGCAAATACCTGCGCTTACGCAAACCGCCCGGCAAGCGCCTCGACACGGCGGATCATCGCCTGCAGGTTCTCGCGGATGCGGGCTTCGACCATCGCCGTCACTTCCGGATACTCTTCCAGCATCCGGCGAAAGAGCGGACGGTTGATGCGGATCACCTCGCTGTCCTCCTCGGCTGTCGCGGTGAACTTTCGCTCGACCATCGATATCAAGGCGAGTTCGGACAAAAGCGCGCCGCGACCGACGGTCTGGATCTGTCGTTGCAGGCCCTCCGCATCCGCCTTGGAGAGCGCGAAGCTGCCGGCTGCGACCGCATAGGCGCAATCGGCCGGCGCCCCCTCGCGGAAGAGCTCGTGTCCCTTGGCGACGCGGCGCCGTTCGGCCCCGAAGGCGATCAATCTCAGCTTGTCCTCGCCGATATCGGCAAAGAGCGAAACGTTGGACAGGAGCGCGATGTCGTCATTGAGCGCCAAGCGGCCAATCTCCGGTTAGTGCATGTGGCCCAAAACGTGCAGCGGTTTTGGGGCAGGAGCATGCACAAAAGCAAATACCTGCTGCATGTTTCCTTAAATCGGAGCCGATTTAAGGAAACATGCAGCAATTCAAAAGTGCTACAGCGACCTTTGTGCGTCTGAAAAGACGCACGGCGCTGTAGAGCGCATCGCATGAATCCGCTTTGATGCGGCTCAGGGAACGATCTTGTAGCCGCCGTTCTCTGTCACCAAAATCTCCGCATTGGAAGGGTCGCGTTCGATTTTCTGGCGCAGCCGGTAGACATGCGTCTCGAGCGTGTGCGTTGTGACTCCGGAATTGTAGCCCCAGACTTCCTCCAGCAGCACGTCACGGGTGACGACCTTCTGGTCGGCGCGGTAAAGATAGCGGATGATCGCCGCTTCCTTCTCGGTCAGGCGAATCTTTTGGCCGTTCTCCATGGTAAGCAGCTTCTGGCTCGGCTTGAAAGTATAGGGGCCGACGCTGAAGGTCGCATCCTCGCTCTGCTCGTGCTGGCGAAGCTGGGCGCGGATGCGAGCAAGCAGCACCGCGAAGCGGAAGGGCTTGGTCACATAGTCGTTGGCACCGGCCTCGAGGCCGAGGATCGTGTCGGAATCGGTGTCGTGGCCGGTCAGCATGATGATCGGCGCCTTGAATCCGCCCTTGCGCAGGAGCTTCACCGCCTCGCGACCGTCCATGTCCGGCAGGCCGACATCCATGATGAGAAGATCCACCTGGCGGGCGCGTGCGGTATGGATACCTTTGCCGGCAGTCGCCTCCTGCAGGAGATCGAACTCCTCATAGAGGGAAAGCTGCTCTATCAACGTCTCACGCAGATCATTGTCGTCGTCGACAAGGAGAATGGTGCGCGTCGCCATGGGATAGTTCCTGTTTGCTTCCTGATTCAAAACTAGCTCAAATGCCGCTGTTGGCAAGCGCGGCTACGGTTTCAAGGCCGTGATCTGCGCAACCGTGCTTATGATCGCCGCGAGTACACGGCAAAGCAAAAATTTGTGAGAATAATGCGCAAGAAAACGTCGGGAGTAAGATCGAAAAAATCCCTGATCATCGTCAGGACCGCCCCGCGCAACCGAACACGCGCGCTTGTCCGATACGACCACAGAACGGAGCAGGCGGCAATCGGACGAGGCGGCGTCACGGCCTTCAAGCGGGAAGGCGACGGCGCCACACCACGCGCTGCGATGAGACTGATCGGCGGCTACGTGCGCCGCGACCGCGTCTCACTGCCGCCGACGCGCCTGCCCTTGCGGACGACGCGCCCGAACATGCTCTGGTGTGATGCGCCGCGGCACGCCTCATACAACCGTCCCGTCAGAGCGCCTTTTGTCGCCGGCCATGAGAGGATGATGCGGGAGGACGGTCTCTACGACGTGTGCCTCGTCATGGACTGGAACATCTCCACCCGGCGGCGCAACGGCGGCTCTGCGATCTTCTTCCACGTCGTTCGCCCGGGCTATCAGCCGACGGAGGGCTGCATTGCCGTCAGCCTGCCGGCGATGCGGCGACTGATCCGGCAGATGCGTCGCGGAACGATCGTCAAGGTGGTGTAATGCATGCCCGTCGACAGCCCGCCCGCCTTCAGTCCGATTCATCCTCATCGAGCATGCGCGGCGTCACGAACTGAACGAGCCGGCCCGTGCCGGGCGCGATCTCCGACCATTTCTCGACGGTGAAATCCATGACGGCGAGCGCGGCCGTCGGGAACTTCTCCCTGAGACGCGCAAGCGCTTCCGCGTCGCCACCTCCGGCAAGGAGAAGCGCGAGCTCCGCCATACCCGGATTGTGCCCGACGAGCAGGAGCTTCTCCACCGACGGCTCCACCTTGCGGATCACGTCGATCATGGCCCTGGCCGAGACCTCGTAGATAGCGACGGCGTCGCGGACGGGAACGCTGTGCGGCAGCGCTTCGGCGACGAGTTCCCACGTCTCCTGCGCACGCCGGGCGGTCGAGACGAGGGCAAGATCGGGGATCAGCTCCTGCCGCGCCATGAAGGCGCCGATTGCCGGAGCCGCCTTCCGGCCGCGGCCGGCAAGCGGGCGGCGATGATCGGCAACGCCGTCCGGCCAAGCGGATTTGGCGTGGCGGAGCAGCAGGAGTCGGCGCGTCGGAGGGCTTGCGTCGTCAGGCATGGGGCGTTCCTCATCTGTCTGCCGGTCGTTCATTCTCGCACCCTCGCGCGCATAAAAAAAGGCCGCCTCAAAGGGCGGCCTCAGATGCCGGAAAGCTCAAAGCCGGCTTATTTCCACTCGCGGATGTCGACGAAGTGCCCGGCGATCGCCGCAGCACCGGCCATCGCCGGCGAGACGAGATGCGTGCGCCCCTTGAAGCCCTGGCGACCTTCGAAGTTGCGGTTCGAGGTGGAGGCGCAGCGCTCGCCCGGCTTCAGCCGGTCGTCGTTCATCGCCAGGCACATCGAGCAGCCGGGCTCGCGCCAATCGAAGCCCGCTTCCTTGAAGATCTTGTCGAGACCTTCGGCCTCCGCCTGTTCCTTCACGAGGCCGGAGCCCGGCACGATCATCGCCGAGACGGTCGGGGCGACCTTGCGGCCCTCGACGACCTTGGCGACGGCGCGCAGATCCTCGATGCGGCCATTGGTGCAGGAGCCAATGAAGACGCGGTCGATGGCGATATCGGTGATCTTCGTACCGGGCTTCAGGCCCATATAGTCGAGCGCACGCCACTTCGAAGTCCGCTTCGTCTCATCCTGAATGTCGTCCGGATTCGGAACGACGCCCTGAACGGAAACGACGTCTTCCGGCGAGGAGCCCCAGGAGACGATCGGCGGCAGGTTGGCAGCGTCGAGCACGACGACGCGGTCGTAATGCGCTCCTTCGTCAGTGTGCAGCGTCTTCCAGTATTCGAGCGCCATGTCCCAGGCCTTGCCCTTCGGCGCCCGCGGCCGGTCCTTGATATAGGCGAAGGTCGTCTCGTCCGGCGCGATCAGGCCGGCGCGCGCGCCGCCTTCGATCGTCATGTTGCAGACGGTCATGCGGCCTTCCATCGAGAGCGAACGGATCGCCTCGCCGGCGAACTCGATGACGTGGCCGGTGCCGCCGGCGGTGCCGATCTCGCCGATGATGGCAAGGATGATGTCCTTGGCGGTGACGCCCGGCGGCAACTGCCCGTCGACGCGCACCAGCATGTTCTTGGCCTTCTTCTGGATCAGCGTCTGCGTCGCCAGAACATGCTCGACCTCGGAGGTGCCGATGCCGTGAGCGAGCGCGCCGAAGGCGCCGTGCGTTGAAGTATGGCTATCGCCGCAGACGATCGTCATACCCGGCAGAGTGAAGCCCTGCTCCGGGCCCACGATGTGGACGATGCCCTGGCGCTTATCGTTTTCGGAATAGTATTCAACGCCAAAATCGGCGGCATTCCTGGCAAGCGCCTCGACCTGGATACGGCTTTCCTCGTTCTTGATACCGAGGTGGCGATCGGGAGAGGTTGGGACGTTGTGATCGACGACGGCGAGCGTCTTTTCCGGCGCGCGGACCTTGCGGCCGGCCATGCGCAGGCCTTCGAAGGCCTGGGGACTCGTCACCTCGTGCACGAGGTGACGGTCGATGTAGAGAAGACAGGTGCCGTCGTCCTGGCTGTGAACCAGATGATCGTCCCAGATCTTGTCGTAAAGGGTACGGGGTGCGCTCATGGCGATATATCCATCGAATAGTCAGAATAGTGGAAAGAGCCGGCGGCAGCGGCCGGCGAACTGATCGAACGATCAGGATGGGCGGCTGGTGAGCGCCCCTGAGACGCGCGCGAAGAAGCGCGCCGGCAGACGCTTGTGGTCCTGCAGCACGACGATCCTCTGTTCGCGACATCCGAATTTGGATTCCATGGCCGGTGCTCATATCAATTTTTTGACAGCTCGGCAATCAGCGAGATGGCGGCGCCGCGTTGCGCGGCCATGGTGAACATGATAAGAAAACCTTATTATCTTCCCCGTGAACGATCCAATGCCGAGAAAACTCGAATCCGATACCATCGGGATGCTGCTCACCGATGTCTCCCGGCTGCTGCGCGGCGCCTTCGATCGCAAGGTCAACGCGATGGAGCTCGGGATCACGCCCGGCGAGGCGCGCGCGCTGATCCAGGTGGCCGTGACCGAAGGGATCAAGCAGGCTGAGATCGCCACCCGGATGGGCATCGAACCGATGACGCTCTCGGCCTATCTCGATCGTCTCGAAGCGCTGGGGCTCGTCGCGCGCGTCCCGGATCCGGCCGACCGCCGCGCCAAGAATGTCATCGTCACCGACAAGGCCGACCCGCTGCTCGCCGAGTTGATGACGGGCCTGCGCGAAATGATGACGGCCTATACCGACGGTCTGGGGGACGAGGGACGGGAACTGTTGCGCAGCAGCCTCCGCATCCTGCGCGACAATCTTCGCCGGCTCGACCCATGCCTTGCCGGCAAGGAGAAGGGGACGGCGGAATGACCCGGCGCATGAGCGAGCGGCGCACGAGCATCATCGGTGCCTTCCTGGTTGCGCTCGGCCCAGTTTCGATGGCGCTCTACACGCCGGCGATGCCGGAACTCGTCCACGCCTTCGCTTCCAGCGAAGCAGCGATCAAGATGACGCTTTCGCTCTATTTCGGCGGCTTTGCCTTCGCCCAGCTCGTCTCGGGCACGCTCTCGGACGTGATCGGCCGGCGACGGGCGACACTCATCTTCATGGCGATCTATCTCGCCGGCAGCCTGATGGCGGCCTTCGCACCTTCCATCGCGATGCTGCTCGCGGGTCGGCTCGTACAGGGAATCGGCGCCTCCGTCGGCATGACGGTGGCGCGCGCCATCGTGCGCGACCAGTTCACCGGCACCACGGCGGCGCGCATCATGAACATGATCGGCATGATGCTGGCGCTCGGGCCGGCGGTCTCGCCGACGCTCGGCGGCATCGCGCTCGGCCTCTTCGGCTGGCAGTCGATCTTCCTGCTGATGGTCGGCTTCGCGCTGATGGCCTGCTTCATCGTTCAGTTCTTCATGATGGAAACGGTGACGCCGGACCGCAGCAAAGGGCGTGTCGGGCCCATCCTCGCGGCCTATGGCGAGCTGCTGGCGGATGGCCGCTTCCTCTCCTCTACCTTGGTGATCGCCGGAGCCGTCGGCGCGCTCTACGCATGGGCGACAATGCTGCCCTTCGTGCTGATCGGGCAAGTCGGCCTGACGCCGACGGACTTCGGCGTCGGCATGCTCATGCAATCGGGTCTGTTCTTCTCCGGCACGGTAACCGTGCGGCTCCTCATGCGCCGCTTCACGCCGCAGGCGCTCGTGCCTGCCGGCCTCGCGTTCATCGGTGCGGCGAGCCTCGCCCTCGCCTTCACCATGCACACGCTCGAGCCGACCTTCCTCCTGGTGATGGCGCCGATCGGCATCTATGCCTTCGGCATCGCCTTCGTCATGCCCTATATGATGACCGCGGCGATGGCACCCTTCCCGCATATAGCCGGCACTGCATCGGCGGTCATGGGTTTCATCCAGATGAGTGCCGGGCTTCTCGGCGGCGCGCTCGCAGCACTCGTCGGCGCACCGGCGCTGGCGCTCGGAACGATTATCCCGGGCTTCGGCCTTGTCTCCATAGCAAGCTATGTCTGGTATCGAAGGACTGTCCGCCGCAATCCGCTGGCGGTGCCGGCCTCATCGGAGGAGCCGCTTCGCGACGCAGCCGAATAGGTCAGAAGGAAGAGAGCCGCGGCGGATCGCGCCGCCGCGGCTCTCTCAGATCCCCCGTAATGTCTCAGCGGTTGCGCGCCGCAAGCGTGCGAAGGCGCAGCGCGTTGAGCTTGATGAAGCCGGCGGCATCCTTCTGGTCGTAGGCGCCCTGGTCGTCCTCGAATGTGACCAGCTTGTCCGAATAGAGCGACTTCGGGCTTTCGCGGCCGATGGCCATGACATTGCCCTTGTAGAGCTTCAGCGTCACTTCGCCTTCGACATGCTCCTGGCTTTTGTCGATCGCCGCCTGCAGCATCTCGCGTTCCGGCGAGAACCAGAAGCCGTAATAAATGAGCTCCGCATAGCGCGGCATCAGCTCGTCCTTGAGGTGAGCGGCGCCGCGGTCGAGCGTGATGCTCTCGATCGCCCGGTGGGCGGCAAGCAGGATCGTGCCGCCGGGGGTCTCGTAGACGCCGCGCGACTTCATGCCGACGAATCGGTTTTCGACGAGGTCGATGCGGCCAATGCCGTTGTCGCGGCCGTATTCGTTGAGCTTGGCGAGCAGCGTTGCCGGCGACATGCGCACGCCGTTGATCGAGACCGCATCGCCGCGCTCGAAGCCGATCTTGACGACGGTCGCCTGGTCGGGAGCGGCTTCCGGCGAAATCGTGCGCATGTGCACATATTCCGGCGCTTCCTGTGCCGGGTCTTCCAGCACCTTGCCTTCGGACGAGGAGTGCAGGAGGTTGGCGTCAACGGAGAAGGGCGCCTCGCCCTTTTTATCCTTGGCGACGGGGATCTGGTGCTTCTCGGCGAATTCGAGCAGTTCCGTGCGGCTCTTGAACGACCAGTCGCGCCAAGGGGCGATGATCTTGATGTCCGGGTTCAGCGCGTAGGCCGAGAGCTCGAAGCGGACCTGGTCGTTGCCCTTGCCGGTCGCACCATGGGCGATCGCGTCGGCGCCCGTCTTCCTGGCGATGTCGATCAGGTGCTTGGAGATCAGCGGACGGGCGATCGAGGTGCCGAGCAAGTAGACGCCTTCATAGACGGCATTGGCGCGAAACATCGGGAAGACGAAGTCACGCACGAATTCCTCGCGGACGTCCTCGATATAGATCTCCTTGATCCCGAGCATCTCGGCCTTCTTGCGGGCCGGCTCCAGCTCTTCGCCCTGGCCGAGGTCGGCGGTGAAGGTCACGACTTCGGCGCCCAGCTCCGTCTGCAGCCATTTGAGGATGATCGAGGTGTCGAGACCGCCGGAATAGGCGAGAACGACCTTTTTCACGTCTTTGTGCGATGTCATGAGTCTGTCCGTCTGCTCTTCAAGGGCGGGCGAGGCCGCCGTGCAAAATCTGCGGCACTTTAGCCAGAACTTGAAGGGATACAAGCGGAACCAGCGGCATTCAGACGAATCTGCTGGCAAAAGCGGGTAAGCTTCGGTATCAGCAAGGATCAGCCGTCTGAGGAATAGCCATGGATTTCGTCCCGAGCTTGCCGACCCTGCTTGCTTTTGCCGCCGCGAGCCTGCTTCTGGCCGCGACGCCCGGACCCGACATGACGCTTTCGATCAGCCGGGCACTGGCACAGGGCAAGAGAGCGGCGCTGTTCGTCGTGCTCGGCACGTCGCTTGGCATCGTCGTCCATACGCTGCTCGTCGCCTTCGGCATCTCGGCCCTTATCACCGCGTCACCGACCGCCTTCACGGTCTTGAAGACCGGTGGCGCCGCCTATCTCTTCTGGCTGGCGGTCCAGGCGATCCGCCATGGATCCAGTCTGTCCGTGGACAGGGTGGAAGAAGCGAAAGGAACGCCGCTTGCCAACGTCTCGACCGGCTTCTGGGTCAACCTCCTGAACCCGAAGGTCGTGATCTTCTTCATGACCTTCCTGCCGCAATTCGTGACCGCGAACGATCCGGCGGTCACCGGCAAGCTCCTGTTCCTCGGCTTCTTCTTCATCGTCATCGGCATGCCGGTGAACACGATGGTGGTGCTGGCCGCCGATTGGCTGGCGGGATGGCTGCAGCGCAACAAGCGTGTGATGCGGGCGATGGACTACAGCTTCGCCGGCGTCTTCTCCGTCTTCGCGGTGAAGATCTTCTTCACGCAGGCGCGGTGAATTCGGCCACCCAAGCTGGTTAGGGCGGCGCGGGATACCGACCCGTACGACGAAGGATCCTTTTTCGTTGACCGCGCGGCATGCGGCGCGCTATCAAGCATTCTCGTGGTGATTTGGCCGGCCGGCTTGCAGCCACGTTAAAGAAATCGCTAAAGGGCCGAGGAGAACGGATTTCCGAGGACCGGTCGCGATGATCTCGCCGCCGGTTTTTTTGTATTTGATCGAGTGGACCCATGCCCATCAAGATTCCCGATACGCTGCCCGCCTTCGAAACGCTCGTCGACGAGGGTGTGCGGGTGATGACCGAGACCGTGGCGATCCGTCAGGATATCCGCCCGCTTCAGATCGGGCTCTTGAACCTCATGCCGAACAAGATCAAGACCGAGATACAGATGGCGCGGCTGATCGGCGCCACGCCACTGCAGGTCGATCTGACGCTGGTCCGCATCAACGGTCACCGGCCGAAGAACACGCCCGAGGAGCATCTGCTCGCCTTCTACGAGACCTGGGAAGAGGTGAAGGGCCGCAAGTTCGACGGCTTCATCATCACCGGCGCCCCGGTCGAGACTCTCGGCTACGAAGAGGTCACCTATTGGGAGGAGTTGAAGCGCGTCTTCGACTGGACGGCGACGAACGTGCATTCGACGATGAACGTCTGCTGGGGGGCGATGGCGGCGATCTATCATTTCCACGGCGTTCCGAAATATCCGCTGAAGGAGAAGGCCTTCGGCGTCTACCGCCACCAGAACCTAAAGCCCTCTTCAGTCTATCTGAACGGCTTTTCCGACGATTTCGCCGTTCCCGTCTCGCGCTGGACCGAGGTGCGCCGCGCCGATATCGATCGGGTGCCGGCGCTCGAGATCTTGATGGAGTCGAAGGAGATGGGCGTCTGTCTGGTGCACGAGAAGAAGGGCAACCGGCTCTACATGTTCAACCACGTGGAATATGATTCGACCTCGTTGTCAGACGAATATTTCCGCGACGTGGATGCCGGCGTGCCGATCAAGCTGCCGCATGACTATTTCCCGCACAACGATGCCACGCTCCCGCCGCAGAACCGCTGGCGCAGCCATGCGCACCTCTTCTTCGGCAACTGGATCAACGAGATTTACCAGACCACTCCTTACGAGCTGGAGAAAATCGGCACGGGGGAGCGCTGAGCCTTTCGCCCCGCTTGCGGGAAGAGGCTGCGGCAACCGGATGGGGCGCTCTGGGTCGTCCTGACCCAAGGCAACGCGCGGCAGAAAAGCATGACTTTCGGATTGCCGCGCGGTGGGAAATGACGCAGGTTGTCCGCCGATTCCACGACGTTCTGACGCGGGACGCGCTGCGGCCCCGCGAGAGGGGAGACGAATGAGCACCGACACGGAAATCTTCGGCCACCTGCCTTCGGGCGAGCCGGTTCATCGCGTGACGCTCAGGGGCGGCGGCCTGACGGCCAAGGTGATCACCTGGGGCTCGGTCATTCAGGAGCTGCGGCTTGAAGGCCATGTGGCCCCGCTGGTGCTTGGCTTCGAGAATTTCGAGAACTATCCCGCCTATTCCTCCTATTTCGGCGCGACACCCGGCCGCAACGCCAATCGCATCGGCGGCGGGCGCTTCATGCTCGACGGCAAGGCCTATCAGCTCGAACTCAACGAGAACGGCGTCACGCATCTGCACGGCGGCAGCGACAACATCGCCAAGCGCAACTGGACGATCATCGGCCGGACCGACGACAGCATCTGGCTCCGGATCACGGATCCCGACGGCCGCGCCGGCTATCCCGGCAATTGCACGGTCACCTGCACCTATGCGCTGAAGCCCGGCGGCATATTGAACGTCGTCTACGAATCGGTGACCGACGCGCCGACGCTCGCCAATGTCTGCCAGCACAGCTACTTCAATCTCGACGGCGACGCCGATGCCTTCGGCCACGATATCATGATCGCCGCCGACTATTATCTGCCGACGGACGAGCGGCTGATTCCGACCGGCGAAATCCGCCCCGTCGAAGGTACCGCCTTCGACCTGACGGAAATGACGCCCATGCGGCGGCAGCTCGAAGGCGACAAGATCGCCTATGACCACAATTTCTGTCTGTCGCCGGATCGTGTGCCGAAGCGTTCCGTGGCGCTGGTGCGCAGCATCAATTCCGGGGTCTCGCTCGAAGTGCTGACGACCGAGCCCGGCGTGCAGCTCTATACCGGCAGCAAGCTCGACGTGCCGGTCCCCGGCCTCGAAGGCCGCCGCTATGGCCCCTTCGCCGGCTTCTGCCTCGAGACCCAGATCTGGCCCGATGCGGTGAACCACGAAGGTTTCCCAAAGGCAGTGCTGAGGCCGGGGGAAACGCTCCGGCAGGAGACGGACTACGTTTTCATGAAGAGTTGACGGGTCGGCGTAGCCGACGGGCCACGTATGCGCGGGATGCCGGCGGACCGGAGAGGTCCAAGCTGCGCCCGCGCAGAAACGGCCTTTATCTCCAGGAAGACCAGAAGCACGAAACTGCGCTGTCGTTAAGGCTTTGATTTTTTAGAAAACTGGAGCGGGCGAAGGGATTCGAACCCTCGACCCCAACCTTGGCAAGGTTGTGCTCTACCCCTGAGCTACACCCGCTCATCAGCCCCAGGCCCGGGGTAGTCGGTGGACCGTGGGTGGCGCCCCGTGTCGCGGCGACGGGCGCTATATGGCCTAGGCATTTTTCAAATGCAACAGGGAAATGACGCGAATGCGAAGAATTTTTTCGGCTGCGCGTCGAAAGCCTGCAAATGCCGGGCCTGCCCATTGGCATGAGGACAAAGGGTGAGCGCCCCGCCCCAATGCCGCTCCGACGCATGGGAATCGCCGCCCTTGAGATTGCGGAACCGGCCGCTTGCCCGTAAAGCAAGCGAAAGTCTTGGATGGCAGAAAGGATGCGCATGAGCAAGGCACAGCCGAAGACCGCGGAGGACCTGTTCCGCTTTCTCGACGAGCTCGGGATCGAACATAAGACAAAGCGGCATGCGCCGGTCTTTACCGTCGCCGAATCGGTGGCGCTGCGCGACGAGATCCCCGGCGGACACACAAAAAACCTGTTCGTGAAAGACAAAAAGGACAATTATTTCCTTCTGACCGTCGAGGAGAATGCGACGGTGGACCTGAAGACGGTCCATCAGACCATCGGCGCCGCGGGGAAGGTCTCCTTCGGCAAGCCCGAAAAGCTGATGGAATATCTGGGGGTGATCCCCGGTGCCGTCACCGCCTTCGGCGCGATCAACGACACCGAGGGCAAGGTGAAGATCATTCTCGACGAGGCGCTGATGCAGTTCGACACGATCAACTGCCATCCGCTATCGAACGACCAGACGACTTCGATCGCGTCGAAGGACATGCTGCGCTTCATGGAGGCGACCGGGCACGCGCCGCTTGTCTTGAAAGTGACGGCCTGACATACGATCTTTGGCGTGAATGCATGCAGTCGGACGGCAGTCCGCAAGGAGAGAAGAATGAGCGGTAGCGACAATCCCTATCAAGGTTCCTTCGGCAGTCAGATGACGGCATCGGCCTCCTTCGGAGGCGAGCCGGCGGCGAAGACCGCGACGCCGGGCGACTTGATCAAGGAGACGACCACCGCCACCTTCGCCCGCGACGTGCTCGAGGCATCGCGTCAGCAGCCGGTGCTGGTCGATTTCTGGGCACCCTGGTGCGGACCCTGCAAGCAATTGACCCCGGTGATCGAGAAGGTCGTCCGGGAGGCCGCCGGCCGCGTGAAGCTCGTCAAAATGAACATCGACGACCACCCGTCGATTGCGGGCCAGCTCGGCATCCAGTCGATCCCGGCCGTCATCGCCTTCGTAGGCGGACGCCCGGTAGACGGCTTCATGGGCGCAGTGCCCGAAAGCCAGATCAAGCAATTCATCGACCGCGTTGCCGGCCCGGCCGTCGACGGCGGCAAGGCGGAGATCGAGGCCGTGCTTGCCGATGCGAAGGCGCTGCTCGACGCAGGCGATGCGCAGAATGCCGCCGGCCTTTACGGCGCCGTTCTGCAGGCCGAACCGGAAAACGCGGCTGCGATTGCGGGCATGGTCGAATGCATGATCGCACTCGGTGAACTTGCCGAGGCGCGCCAGGCGCTTTCGGGCTTGCCCGAGGCACTCGCCAAGGAGGCGAACATCGGCGCCGTTTCGAAAAAGCTCGACCAGATCGAGGAGGCCCGCAAGCTCGGCGATCCTGCCGCTCTCGAGCGCCAGCTCGCGGTCGATCCGGACGATCATGCAGCAAGGCTGAAGCTCGCCAAGATCCGCAATGTCGAAGGTGACAGGGCGGCGGCCGCCGACCATCTCCTGACGATCATGAAGCGCGACCGCAGCTTCGAAGACGACATCGCCCGGCGCGAGCTCTTGTCGTTCTTCGAGGTGTGGGGTCCGAAGGACCCCGCGACGGTTGCCGCCCGCCGCAAGCTTTCGTCGATCCTTTTCTCGTAACTTGCGAGGCCGCGCCCGCATCAATCGCGACGCGCGTTAGCGCGTTGCTTAACCGTCGCTTAACCGCTGCGAACGTCCAGACGGCACGGGCCGAGCGCGATTAACCGTAAATCACCGTTGTTTTATCGCTCCGCCCCGGGCTTTCGCCGATTCCGAGGGCGTCGGGTCTTGTGCATGGCAGCGTTCGACATCATATTTGTCCACAGGCATGCTGGAGCCCCGCAGCGGCGCCTGGGCAGGAAGGACGGAGGTTCGCCGCCCGACACCGTCACTTCAACCGGGGCTTATATGAGGAAACAATGGCTGATCTGAGAAACTACCAAACCCGAATGTCGCCCGCCGGCGCTCAGGCGGGTGCCGTGATCGACGAAGGCCTTCGCGCATACATGCTGAAGGTCTACAACCTGATGGCTCTCGGCCTCGCGATCACCGGCGTGGCAGCTTACGGAACCTATGCGCTTGCCGCCTCTAATCCGGCATTCGCCCAGCTTATCTACGCTTCGCCCCTGAAATGGGTCGTGATGCTGGCGCCGCTGGCGTTGGTGTTCTTCATGAGCTTCCGCATCAATTCCATGAGCGTTTCCGCCGCCCAGACGACCTTCTGGGTCTACGCGGCGCTGATGGGTCTGTCGCTCTCCTCGATCTTCCTGGTCTTCACCGGCCAGAGCATCGTGCAGACGTTCTTCGTGACGGCCGCCTCGTTCGGCGCCCTTTCGCTCTACGGCTACACGACGAAGAAGGACCTGTCGGGCTTCGGCTCGTTCCTGATCATGGGCCTCTTCGGCCTGATCATCGCGTCGATCGTCAACATCTTCCTGGCCTCCTCGGCGCTTGGCTTCGCGATCTCGGCGATCGGTGTTCTCATCTTCGCCGGCCTGACCGCCTACGACACGCAGAAGCTCAAGGAAATGTATTATGAAGGCGATGACGCGCTAGTCGCCGGGCGCAAGGCCATCATGGGCGCACTGACGCTCTACCTCGACTTCATCAACCTGTTCATGTTCCTGCTGCAGTTCCTTGGCAACAAGAACGAGTAGTGCGGACGGATGACGAAAAAAGGCGGCTTCGGCCGCCTTTTTTTTGCCTCGATTCGATCTTGATCGATCCGGCTCGGCATGTAACGAGATGACGAGAAAGAGGACCTTGCCGAGTCGAAGCAAAAAAAGACGAACTCCATGACTTTCACGCTCCGCGACGCCGTCGCCGCCGATCTTCCCGCCATCACCGAGATCTACCGCGAGTCCGTCCTGAACGGTGTCGCGACCTACGAGGTGACGCCGCCTTCCGAGGCCGAGATGGCACTTCGCTTCTCCACCATCACCGGTAACGGCTATCCCTATGTCGTGGCCGTGGACGAGAGGGGTGGGGTCCTCGGCTATGCCTATGCTTCCGCATTCCGCACCCGGACCGCCTACCGGTTCCTCGTGGAGGATTCCATTTATCTCGCGCCGGACGCACGCGGCAAAGGCATCGGCAGGGCGCTCCTCGAAGAGCTGATCCGGCGCTGCACCGCGCTCGGCTTCCGCCAGATGGTGGCGGTGATCGGTGGTGCGCATCCCTCTTCGATCGCGCTCCACCGGGCGCTCGGGTTCGAGCATCAGGGGCTGATGAAGGCAACCGGTTTCAAGCATGGCCGCTGGCTGGACACGGCCATCATGCAGCGGCCGCTCGGCGAGGGAATGGAGACGGATCCCGTTGAGGGCGTCTATCCGGATACGCTTTATAGGGGCTGATTCGGGCCGGTCCATTGGCCACTCAAGCGTACAGGGGCAATTTTCGAAACAGATCGTTGGTTGGTCAGGTATCGACGAGCTTCAGTACCTTGTCGAAGACCTTGAGCACCTGGGCGAGCTCGTGGCCCCGCTTCAATATGGTGCCATGCGCGTTCAGCACGCTATAGGCCCCTTGCTTGGCGGCAAGTTTCGGATTCTTCTCTATCCGGTAGAGAGGGACTTCCCCGGAGCGCTTGAATACCGAGAAGACCGCCCGGTCCTTCAGGTGGTCGATCGCGTAGTCGCGCCATTCGCCCTCGCCGACCATGCGGCCGTAAAGCCTTAGAATTTGGTCGAGCTCACGGCGATGAAACGTGACTGGAGGGGGATTTTTCGCTCTTTTGTATTCATGAAGATCGACGACCACTTCCGAAGTGGTCTGGCCGTGGTGACGCGCTTCGCCTCCCGGCAAATCCGGTTGATCAGTCATCGGCAGTTCGGCCTTCTGATGTGACAGGACTACGACAGTGTGCCTCACGCGGACCGAAAAGCAAGTCGGAAGCTGTTGACGAATGCCAGCAATTTTTGCCGCTGCCGCAATTCAGTCAAATCGCCGCCCCAATTCGCCGCAACACTCCGTCCGCTGCCGGACAGAGTCGTTGCCACCGTATGTCCGGACAGGCGTCATGCTGCGGGAGATTACGAACGCAAGCATGGCCGGTTCGGTCCGGTAACTTCGAACCCTCAGCCCCAGCCCCTCGATGCTGCCGGGCCGAACCACCCCCCACTTCCAATTCCGCGCAGGCGCTGGTGGAAAGCATAGGGCGAAAAGCCGCGGGCTTTCCTCGTCCGCTTAAAGCTTGCCCTGCGGCCCCGCGAGAAGCGTTGCGGCTCCGATGATGGCTCCAGGCGTTTCCTTGTCCTTCATCGATTGCAGCAATACTGCGCAACCACTATTGCCCTGCCCCTCGATCAGCACCGAGGCCGGCAGTGTGAATTGGGCGGGCTTTCCCTCCCACATGCCGATCGTCTGTATGTCGCGCACCGCGTGCCAATAGGCGAGCTCTTTGCCGCTGTTCTCGCCTTTCTCGACCTTCACCACCCTGGCGCGGTCGAAATAGACGACGACGACATTCGCCCGGCCTTCCCCGGCGCCGATCTTGATCGAGATTTCATCGCCGCCGATCGAGGCGTCGACCGGCACCGAGAGACCCTTGCCTTTGGCGCTCATGCCCGCGAGCCGGTTCCTGATCGCCTGCAGGTCGGAGCCATTCGCATGATCGCGCCCGTTAAGGATCACCTGTGGCGTGTAGACGCCATAGCGGCCGAGCATGCGGGCATAGGCATATTGCCGCTCCGTGTTCTCTTTGGATGCAAGCGTGTCGGCCCAGCCGAGATAGTTCCAGTAGTCGACATGGTAGGCGAGCGCGACGACGTCGTCTTCGTCGATGAGTTTCTTCAGCGCCGCATCCGCCGGCGGGCAGGAGGAACAGCCCTGGCTGGTGAAGAGTTCGACGACACCCTTGACCGTCTTGCCGTCGCCCGCTGCGGCCGCACCACAGATCGCACCAAAAAGCCCGACCGTCAGGACGAGACGTCGGATCGTTGGTTTGCAGGCGGATTTCATGGCGTCACTGTTCTTGTTCGTTATGCGGGCGACCTGTCGGAGCGAGAGCTCCTACATACGACGGCCGGCCTTCAACGCAAAGTCACGTTGGAGTGACCATCCGAAGGCTGGGAAAGGCGGTCGCCATGCAGGTGAGAGGCGGCGCGAGCGTGCCTAGAGTCTTCGTTTCCCACATCCGCATCGCAACGGACATGAAGAAGCCGGGGCATCGTGGATGCCCCGGCTTCTTTGTTCAGCAATCGGTAATCAGGCGGCGAGATCGCGCAGAACCGTCTGCAGGATGCCGCCATTGTTGACGTAGGTGACTTCGTCCAGCGTATCGATGCGGCAGATGAGCGGAACCTCCTTCACCGAGCCGTCGCCATAGGTGATCTTGGCCACGCGCTTCTCGCGCGGCTGGACATTGGTGAGGTTCTCGATGGTCACCACCTCGTCACCCTTGAGACCCAGTGACTCCCAGGTCATGCCTTGCTCGAAGACGAAGGGGATGACGCCCATGCCGACGAGGTTCGAGCGATGAATGCGCTCGAAGGACTGGGCGATCACGGCCTTCACGCCGAGCAGGTTGGTGCCCTTGGCGGCCCAGTCGCGCGAGGACCCGTTGCCGTATTCGACGCCGGCGAAGATGACGAGCGGAACGCCCTCTTCCTTGTACATCATGGCCGCGTCGTAGATCGACATCTCTTCCTTGGAAGGATAGTGGATCGTGTAGCCGCCTTCCTTGCCGTTCGGGCCGAGCATGTGGTTGCGGATGCGGATATTGGCAAAGGTGCCGCGCATCATCACCTCATGGTTGCCGCGACGCGTGCCGTACTGGTTGAAGTCGGCGACGGTGACGCCGTGTTCGAGCAGGTAGCTGCCCGCTGGCGAGGCCGCCTTGATCGAGCCGGCCGGGGAAATATGGTCGGTGGTGATCTTGTCGCCGAAGAGGCCGAGGACGCGGGCGTTCTTGATGTCGGAAATGCCGGTGCCCTTCTTGCCCATGCCGACGAAATAGGGCGGGTTCTGGACATAGGTGGAGGCCTCGTCCCAGGCGTAGGTCTGGCCGGCCGGCACCTGAACCGCCTGCCAGTTGGCGTCGCCCTTGAAGACGTCCGCATACTTCGTCGCGTAGAGCTCACGGGTAACGTATTTGAAGATGAAGTCCTGGATCTCCTGCGAGGTCGGCCAAATGTCCTTCAAATAGACCGGCTGGCCGTTCTGATCTTCGCCGATCGGCTCCTTGGTAAGGTCCTTCTGGACGGAACCGGCGAGCGCATAGGCGACGACGAGCGGCGGCGAGGCGAGGTAGTTCGCCTGGACGTCCGGCGAGATGCGGCCTTCGAAGTTGCGGTTGCCGGAGAGAACGCCGGCGACGATCAGGCCCTTGTCGTTGATCGTCTTGGAGATCTCCGTCGGCAGCGGGCCGGAGTTGCCGATGCAGGTCGTGCAGCCGAAGCCGACCAGGTTGAAGCCGAGCTTGTCGAGATCGGTCTGCAGGCCGGACTTTGCCAGGTATTCGGCAACGACCTGCGATCCGGGCGCCAGCGAGGTCTTGACCCAAGGCTTCGTCTTCAGCCCCTTGGCGACGGCGTTGCGGGCGAGAAGGCCAGCCGCGATCAGCACCGACGGGTTCGAGGTGTTGGTGCAGGAGGTGATCGCCGCGATCGCGACATCACCGTGGCCGACATCGAAATCCGTGCCTTCGACGGCATAACGGTTCTGGAGCTGGCCGGGCTTCTTGTAGTCGTTATCGAGTGCGGTCGCGAAGCCGGAAGCGATGTTCTCGAGCGCGATGCGGCCCTCGGGGCGCTTCGGGCCGGCCATCGACGGCACGACGTCGCCGAGGTCGAGTTCCAGCGTGTCGGTGAAGACGAGCTCGGAGCCGTCGCCTTCGCGCCACATCCCTTGAGCCTTGGAATAGGCCTCGACCAGCGCAATGCGGCTCTCTTCCCGGCCGGACATGGTGAGATAGTTGATCGTTTCGGCATCGACCGGGAAGAAGCCGCAGGTGGCGCCGTATTCCGGACCCATATTGCCGATCGTCGCGCGGTCGGCGAGCGTCATATTGTCGAGGCCGGGGCCGAAAAATTCGACGAACTTCGAGACCACGCCCTTCTTGCGCAGCATCTGCACGACGGTGAGCACGAGGTCGGTCGCGGTCACGCCTTCCTTGAGCTTGCCGGTGAGCTTGAAGCCGATGACTTCCGGCAGGAGCATCGAGACCGGCTGGCCGAGCATCGCCGCTTCCGCTTCGATGCCGCCCACGCCCCAACCGAGAACGCCGAGACCGTTGATCATCGTGGTGTGGCTGTCGGTGCCGACGCAGGTGTCCGGATAGGCGGTGATCTCGCCGTCTTCTTCACGGGTCCAGACGGCCTGGCCGAGATATTCGAGGTTGACCTGATGACAGATACCGGTGCCCGGCGGCACGACGCGGAAGTTCTTGAAGGCCTGCTGGCCCCATTTCAGAAAGCGGTAGCGCTCGCCGTTGCGCTGGTATTCGAGCTCGACGTTGCGGGCAAAGGCGGTCGGCGTGCCGAATTCGTCGACGATCACCGAATGGTCGATGACGAGGTCGACCGGAACGAGCGGGTTGATCTTTTCCGGATCGCCGCCGAGCGAAACCATGGCGTCGCGCATCGCCGCGAGGTCGACGACGGCCGGAACGCCGGTGAAGTCCTGCATCAACACGCGCGCCGGACGGTAGGCGATTTCGTTTTCGGCCGTGCCCTTGTCGCTGAGCCAGGCGGCGACGTTTTCGATGTCCTTCTTGGTGACCGAGCGTCCATCCTCATTGCGCAGCAGGTTCTCCAGCAGAACCTTCATCGAATAGGGAAGCTTCGAGATGCCGGCGAGGCCGTTCGCTTCCGCCTTCGGCAGGCTGTAATAGACATAGTCCACGCCGTTGACTGTGAGCGTGGAGCGACAATTGAAGCTGTCTAGGGATTTGGACACTGGATAATACCCCGTTCCGTCTGATCGCCAAAAGCTGACGTACGAACGCCCGAGCGCCTGTGAGGCGCGAAATGGGATGCGGGTGCGGCCATTTCCGCTGTCCGTACGTGGAATGTCATTCCATGTTCGGCGCTTGGATGAAATTCACGCCGACCGCTGGCGTGTTGGGCGCGTTATAGATAATTTCTCCAAATCGTGCCAGACCAACCAAGGTCCAATCGGAACTTTTTTTGCTCTGCGAAAAGACACCTGAAGGGAAGCTGAAAATTCATGCGCCTGCTGGCTGAAGGTTTGAGTGCGCGGCGCGGCGAGGACCTGATTTTCAACGATATTTCCTTTTCGCTTGCGGCCGGCGAGGCCCTCGTGGTGACGGGTCCGAACGGCTCGGGAAAGTCGACCCTTCTGCGCGTTCTGGCGGGTCTTCTCAGAGCCGAATCGGGCAGGCTCTCGATCGAGAACGGACCTTCGGGTTTTGCCCATCCGCACGAGCTCAGCCACTACCTCGGTCATCGCAATGCGATGAAGCGGGAGCTGACGGTCGAAGAAAATCTTTCCTTCTGGCAGCGCTTTTTGGGCGATTCGCCGGGCGGCTCCGGCATCGACCTCTCAGCCGCCGCAGAGGCCGTCGGTCTAGCCGGTATCGCCCAACTGCCCTTCGGCTATCTTTCGGCCGGCCAGCAGCGGCGCATGGCAATGGCGAAGCTGCTTGTCGCCTACCGGCCGATCTGGCTCCTCGATGAGCCGACGGCGGCGCTCGATGTCAGCGCCGACCGGCTCTTTGCCGGGCTGGTCGCCGCCCATCTCGATCACGGCGGCATCGTCATTGCCGCCACCCACCAGCCGCTGGGGATCGCGCAGCCGAAGACATTGCAGATGAAGGGGTTCACGCATTGATCGCCCTCTTCTTCCGGGACCTGAAGCTTTCGGTGCGCGCCGGCGGCGGCGCGATGATCGGCGTGCTGTTTTTCATGACGGTCGTCGCCGTTATTCCGTTCGGCGTTGGGCCGGATCTGAACCTGCTCGCGCGCATCGGCCCGGCCATCCTCTGGATCGGCGCGCTGCTTGCCTCGCTCCTGGGACTCGACCGGCTCTTCCAGGCGGAGCGCGAGGACGGCTCGCTCGATCTCCTGCTAATGCAGGAGACGCCGCTCGTTCTGACGGTCTTCGTCAAATGCGCCGCCCATTGGGCCGCCACCGGCCTGCCGCTGGTGGTAGCCTCCCCCTTTCTCGGTCTCTTCATGAACATGAACGAGCTCGCCATCGGCGCGACCATGCTCACCCTTCTTGCTGGAGCGCCGGCGATCACCTTCATCGGCGCCGTCGGCGCAGCGGTCGCCGTGGCGCTGCCGCGCGGCGGCCTGCTCGTCTCGATCCTCGTGCTGCCGCTCGCGATACCGGTGCTGATCTTCGGCGTCAGCGCGACTTACGCTGCGGTCGAAGATCCCGCCCCCTTTTTGCCGCCTTTCATGATCTTATTGGCGATAACCCTGTTCTTCGCGGTGATCGGACCGGTTGCGGCGGCTGCGGCGCTCAAGCATTCGGCCGATTGACGGCAGGAGGCAAACCGGCCGAACCAACGCAAACTTGATTGGCCACTGCATAATTCCTTAGATCGGCTTCGATCTGAGGATAAGATTATGCAGAAGTCCAAGTGCTGCAGCGACTTTGCGCGTCTAAAGGACGCGCGGCGCTGTAGGTCGATTGCGGAAGGGGTCCTTCCGCGTTAAAGAGCCGTCATGAGCGAAAACAGCCTCGCCATTCGCAAATTCAGCGATCTCGCCAATCCGACCCGGTTTCTGGCGCTCGCTGACCGCATCCTGCCTTGGCTTGCGGCTCTCGCGGCGCTGTTCTTCGCTGCCGGACTGTGGCTCTCCTTCACGACCGAGGGCGATTACCAGCAGGGCGAGACGGTGCGTATCATGTATGTGCATGTGCCTTCCGCCTGGCTGTCGATGATGTGTTATACGGTGATGGCGATTTCGGCGCTCGGGACACTCGTCTGGCGCCATCCGCTCGCCGATGTGTCGGCCAAGTCGGCGGCACCGATCGGCGCCTCCTTCACCTTCCTGGCGCTCGTCACCGGCTCGTTCTGGGGTAAGCCGATGTGGGGCACCTGGTGGGTATGGGACGCGCGGCTGACCTCCGTCTTCGTGCTTTTCCTCATGTATCTGGGGCTGATCGCGCTCAACCGCGCGATGGAGGATCCTGCCCGCTCGGCCCGCGTCTCGGCGGTGCTGATTCTCGTCGGCTTCGTCAACATCCCGATCATCAAATTCTCGGTCGAATGGTGGAACACGCTGCATCAGCCGGCAAGCGTGATGCGCCTCGATGGGCCGACGATCGATCCGGAATTCCTGCGGCCGCTTCTGGTCATGGCGGTTGCCTTCACCCTCCTGTTCTTCACCCTCCATATCGCCGCCATGCGCAACGAGATCTGGCGCCGCCGGGTAACGTCGCTCCGGCGCCAGGCGGCCCGCCATGCCGGCCGGGAGACCTTGGCGCCATGATGAGCCATGCAGCCTATGTCATCGCGAGCTATGCAGTCGCCGCGGTAACCGTTGCGGCGCTCGTCGCCTGGGTTGTCGGTGACGGCCGAGCCCGTCAGCGGGAGCTAAGGGCACTCGAAGCCGCCGGCATTCGCCGCCGTTCGGCGGAGGCGCCGAGCGGAGAAGGCAAATGACGAGCACGCAGGCGCCGCAACCGGACGAGCGCAAGCCCGGCGCTTTGCGCTATCTGCTGGCGGCCCTGCCGCTTTTGATCTTCGCGGCTCTAGCGCTCATCTTCTGGAGCCAGTTGAATTCCGGCAGGGACGTCAGCGAAATCCCCTCGGCGCTGATCGGCACCAAGGCGCCGAAGCTCGATCTGCCACCGCTCGAGGGCGCCGTGACACCGGCCGGTCAGCCTATGCCGGCACTCACCGATGCGGCCGTCAAGGGCAAGCTCACCCTCGTCAACGTCTGGGCCTCCTGGTGCGTGCCCTGCCGTCAGGAGCATCCGATCATCCTTGAATTGTCGAAGGACCCGCGTCTCACCGTCGTCGGCATCAACTACAAGGACCGCAACGACAATGCGCTGAGATTCCTCGGCGAACTCGGCAACCCGTTCTCGGCGATCGGCGTCGATCCGAACGGCAAGGCGGCGATCGACTGGGGCGTCTACGGCATTCCCGAATCCTATCTCGTCGGCGCCGACGGCACGATCCTCTACAAGCGCGTGGGTCCCTTCGACGAGAAGAGCCTCAAAGAAGCACTGATGCCGGCAATCGAGAAGGCGCTTGCGGCGTCGTAGAAGGTTTGCCCCTCATCCGGCCTGCCGGCCACCTTCTCCCGCACGCGGGGCGAAGGTCGCGGCAGCGGATAAAGGGGGCATATTCTCGAGCTATTAGACTCCCGCCTGCCACGCCTTCACCACATCGAGCGGCCAGACGAGCATCAGCACGTTGAGCGTCAAGTTGTCCCGGATGATCCAGCCGGTGAAGAGTTCGAGGACGATCGCGATCGCGACCGTCAGTGCCACGGGCAGACGCGAGGCGATGAGGAAACCTGCCGCCATGGCGAGCGTGTCCATGGTCGAATTCAGGATGCTGTCGCCGAAATAGTCGAGCGAGATCGTCGCGGAACGGTAGCGGTTGATCACCATCGGCGTGTTCTCGGCGATCTCCCAGGCGGATTCGACGACGGTCGCGAGCAGCAGCCGCGCGCTTAAGGGTCTGCCGCGCATGAGAAGATGGCCGAGACCGTAGAAGAGAAAGCCGTGAATGATGTGGGACGGCGTGTACCAGTCGGCGATGTGCTGAGAGTTGCCGCTGGAATTCACCACGCCTTCCCAGAATTTGACGTAGCCGCATTCGCAGATCCACAGCCTTCCCATGAGATGCTGCCCCAGAATCTGAGCGGCAAGCACGGCGAGGCAGGCGATGAGCCAGCTCCAGGCGCGCTGTCTTTGATCGTCGGTTCCGGCGGCGATCGTCACTCGGCGCTATCCTGCTCGAGCGAGTGCTTCATGATCAGCGGCATCTGGGCGAGGGTGAAGAGGATGGTGATCGGCATCGTGCCCCAGACCTTGAAGGCGACCCAGAAGTCGGTGGAGAACGAGCGCCAGACGATTTCATTCAGGACGGCAAGAAACAGGAAGAACACGCCCCAGCGGATCGTGAGCTTTCGCCAGCCGTCGTCGTCGAGCCTGAAGGCGGCGTGAAAGACATAGCCGAGCAGCGATTTGCCGAAGACGAGCCCACCGAGCAGGATCGCTCCGAAGAGCGTGTTGACGATGGTCGGCTTCATTTTGATGAAGGTGTCGTTCTGCAGCCAGAGCGTCAACGCGCCGAAGACGAAGACGACGATGCCGGAGACGAGCGGCATCATCGGTAGCGTGCGCGTCATGATCCAGGAGGCAATGAGCGCCGCCGCCGTCGCCGCCATGAAGAGGCCGGTGGCGATGAAGATTGGCCCGCCGAGCTCGGCAAGCGCGGGAAAGCGGCTTGCAAGCCAATCGCCGCGGGAATTCGCGAAGAAGAAAACCATGAGCGGCCCGAGCTCCAGCAGAAGCTTCAGGAGCGGGCTTACCTCTGTCCGCGGTTTCGTGGCCTCGATTGTCGACATCTGCCGATCCTGTTCCGTCATCTCTTCTGTCGCGCCTCGTGCGGGGCGCGGGCGGAAACCTGCCTCGCCCCTCTTTGCCCGCTCCGTCCGCTCATAACACCAGCATTGCGGCAAAACCATATCAACGCCGCAGCTTCAGTAAAGCTCATGCGTGCGTCACGACGCCCCAAGGCCGGCGATCGCTTCGGCGAAATCCTTCGCCTCAAACGGCTCGAGATCGTCTATGCCCTCGCCGACGCCGATGAAATAGACCGGCAGCTTGTGCTTGGCGGAGATCGCGACGAGGATGCCCCCGCGCGCCGTACCGTCGAGCTTGGTCATAATTAGGCCGCTGACGCCGGCGACATTGCGGAAGATCTCGACCTGCTGCAGCGCATTCTGCCCGGTCGTCGCGTCAAGCGTCTGCAGCACCGTATGCGGCGCGTCCGGATCGAGCTTGCCGAGAACGCGCACGATCTTTTCGAGCTCCGCCATCAGTTTGGCCTTGTTTTGCAGCCGCCCGGCGGTATCGATGATCAGCACGTCGGATTTCTTCTCGCGGGCGAGCTGGAACGCCTCATAGGCGAGGCCGGCCGCATCGGCGCCGAGCTTCGACGCCACGATGTCGGATTTCGTCCGTTCAGCCCAGATCTTCAATTGCTCGATCGCCGCGGCGCGGAAGGTATCGCCCGCCGCCAGCATCACCTTCAGGCCGGCTCCGGAGAGCTTGGCGGCGAGCTTGCCGATCGTCGTGGTCTTGCCCGTGCCGTTGACGCCAACGACGAGGATAACGTGCGGTTTATGGCTGAGATCAAGCTCAAGCGGTTTGGCGACCGGTGCCAACACCTTGGTGATCTCGCCGGCCATGATGCGCGAGACGTCCTCGCCCGTGACGTCCTTGCCGTAGCGCTCGGAGGAGAGCGTATCGGTGATGCGCATTGCCGTTTCGACGCCGAGGTCAGCCTGGATCAACAGGTCCTCGAGATCCTGCAGCGTCGCCTCGTCGAGCTTCTTCTTGGTGAACAGGCTGGCGATCTGGCCGGTGAGTTGCGAGGAGGTGCGCGAAAGGCCGCGGCGAAGCCGCTGGTACCAGTTGAGCTTCGCCTGCGGGCCGGATGCCTCTTCCTTCGGGCGCCGGTCGGCGGCCGCGAAGCCCTTGGGGAGGTTGGCTGCGGGAGTGGCTGCGAGGTCACCCGGCGTCTCTGCTCCATCTGCCCTGCCGGGCATCTCCCCCACAAGGGGGGAGAGAATTGGGGCGCTCTCTTTGCCCGTTTCGACGCTTTCGGCCGCGCCGACATCGGCGCGTGCTTCAGGGCCTTCGTGTGTGGCCTCGGTCTCCGGTGCGGCTAGCTTGGGAGCGTCTTGCGTGATTGCATCTGGCGAGGCGGCGCGCTCCTCCGCGCCCGCCTTTGCGTCTCCGGCAGCGGTCCAGTTCTCCTCTGCGATTGCCTCGGTGTCCCCCTGTTCTCCCCCCCTGTGGGGGAGATGTCCCGAAGGGACAGAAGGGGGTGGCGGCGCCTCACCGACAAGCGCGGAGTGCTCGGAAGCGGCCTCCCCCCCCTCTGCCCTGCCCGGCATCTCCCCCACAGGGGGGGAGATCGGAAGCGGCGCGCTCTCGTCCTCAACCGCAGCGTTTTCACCTGCGGCGGGACCGGTGCTTTCCGCGGCCTCGTCGCTCTTGGCTTCGACCTCTAGTGCGCTGGGTTCGGGCGAGACAGCACGATCGTCGTCGCTGACCTTTGCCTCCTCGATGGCTGTCCGGTTGTCCTCAGCGGCCGCCGCGGTCTCCCCCTGCTCTCCCCCCTCGTGGGGGAGATGTCCCGCAGGGACAGAGGGGGGTATTGCTACATCCGCCGCCGCACCCGAAGTCTCCTGCGGCGGCACGGGCTTCTCCTCGACGGCGTCCTTGCCGAAGGAGAAGATCTTCTTGATGAAACCAATCGCCATGGGAATGTCCGGTGTCAGGCCGCAGCCATGTGTTTTCTTTGCATCGTCAGATGCTTGCCATTGTGGCCGGTGATTTCGACCGCAATAAGCGATCGCGGCTCGAGACCGGCCGCATCGACGAGCGTGAAGTTTTCGGTGTGCGCCAGCCCGTTCATCTCGACGAGAACCGTCTGCTCGCTTCCGACCATGTGGTCGAGATGGGCCGCGTAGAGCGTCGCTCCCTTGGCGCGCAGGCGCGCGGCACGTTCCTTGACGAGCGCGCGATCGAGCTGCGGCATGCGCGCCGCCGGCGTGCCGGGGCGCGGGCTATAGGGGAAAACGTGCAGATGGGCGATGCCGCAATCCTCGGCAAGGCGCACGGCGTTGTCGAACATCGCCTCCGTCTCCGTCGGAAAGCCGGCGATCATGTCGGCGCCGAGGCTGATCTCGGGCCTCAGACGCCGAACCTCGTCGCAGAAGGCGCGGGCCTCAGTGCTCGAATGCCGCCGCTTCATCCGCTTCAGAATCAGGTCGTCGCCATGCTGCAGAGACAAGTGCAGATGCGGCATGAACCGCGGCTCGTCGGCGATCAGGTCGAGGAGATGCCTGTCCGCCTCGATGCTGTCGATCGACGAGAGCCTCAGACGCAGGATTTCCGGTACATGCTTCAGAAGCGTTTTCGCGAGGAGACCGAGGGTCGGCGTTCCGGGCAGGTCGGCGCCGTAGCTCGTCGCATCGACGCCGGTCAGCACGATCTCGCGATAGCCGCTTTCCACCAGCCGGCGCGCCTGCTCGACGACGGCCCCCATCGGCACCGAGCGGGAATTACCGCGGCCATAGGGGATGATGCAGAAGGTGCAGCGGTGGTCGCAGCCGTTCTGCACCTGGATAAAGGCGCGCACATGTCCGTCGATGTGCTTCACCATCTGCGGCGCGGTGGCGCGCACGCTGATGATGTCGTTGACGCGGAGCTTCTCCTCCGCCGAGACGCCGAAATCCGGCAGCGAGCGATAGGAAGCGCTTTTCAGCTTCTCCTCGTTGCCGAGCACGGCATCAACCTCCGCCATCTCGGCGAAGATCTCCTTCTCGGTCTGGGCGGCGCAGCCGGTGACGATGATGCGGGCATGCGGATTGTCGCGGCGCGCGCGACGGATCGCCTGGCGCGCCTGCCGCACGGCCTCGGCGGTGACGGCGCAGGTATTGACGAGGATGGCATTGTTCAGCCCCGCCTTCTCGGCTTCCGCCCGCATCACTTCCGATTCATAGGTGTTGAGGCGACAGCCGAAGGTTATGACCTCGACGCCGCTCAAAGCGCCCGCGCCCCGTTTTGGCTGTTTGTCGCATCGTCGCGCTCGAAGGCGCCGGTGGCCGGATCGAGTCTGCCCGACCATTCCCACTCGGCCGGCCCCGTCATGATCACGTGATCGTCGCTCTCGCGCCATTCGATCGTAAGCGGCCCGCCGGGAACGTTCACCGTTACCGTCCGCTTCGTGCGGCCGGTACGGGCGCCGCTGACGGCGGCGGCACAGGCGGCCGAGCCACAGGCAAGCGTCAGGCCGGCGCCGCGTTCCCAGGTCCTCAAGTCCATCTCCTCGCGCGAGCGGACGCGCGCGATCGAGATATTGGCGCGCTCGGGGAAAATCGGATGGTTTTCGAGCAGCGGGCCGAAACGGTCGAGCTCGTAGCTCCAGACGTCGTTTTCCACCCAGAAGATCGCATGCGGATTGCCCATCGAGGCGACCGATGGCGAGTGCAGCACCGGATCGTCGATCGGACCGATCTGCAGCTCGATGCGGCTCGTATCGTGAAATTCCTCCGCGAGCGGAATTTCCTTCCAGCCGAAACGAGGGGTGCCCATGTCGACCGAAATCGTGCCGTCGTCGTGCTCCTTGGCTTCGAGCAGACCCGCGACGGTGTGGAAGAGGAAGGCTTTCTTGCCGGTCTCGGCGGCGAGCGCCTGGACGACGCAACGGGTGCCGTTGCCGCAGGCCTGGGCCATCGATCCGTCGGAATTGATGATGTCGATCCAGGCGTCGGTGCCGGCCGCCTTCGGATCGTGGATCGCCATGATCTGGTCGAACTCGGTCGCCGGATCGGTGTTGAGCGCGATCGCGGCCGCGGGCGTGACGCGGTCCTTGCGGCCGCGCATGTCGACCACCAGGATCTTGTTCCCAAGCCCGTTCATCCTGGCAAATTGCACCTGGTCGGCCATGTTGCGATTGTCCAAATCCGGCCTCCAACCCGGGAGGCGCCTCTCATTCGGGCTGTATATGGCGGAAAAGCCCGGAAATTACCAGTGCCGGCGTCATTCCTCCGACGAGACGGGAACGTCGAAGACCTCCCCCGGGCGCAGCGCCCTGAAGCGGGTTCGTTCGATGCCAGCCTTGTCGAGTGCGGCTTCGAGCGCCCGGAGCGGCTCATCGATCCCCTCATTGGTCAGCCGGAACGTGCCCCAATGGTGTCCGGCGACGTATTCGGCGCCGCAGGCGACCATGCCCATCACCGCCTCTTCCGGGTTCTGGTGCTGTGATGCCATGAACCAGCGCGGCTCGTAGCAGCCGAATGGCAGGTTGGCGAGACGGAAGCACCCATGCTTTTCGCGCGCCGCGCGATAGTTGATGCCCTCGTGAAAGCCCGTATCCCCGACATGGTAGATCTTGCCGGCCGGCGTCTCGATGACAAAGGCGGCCCAGAGCGCCATGCGCCGGTCTCGCGAACGGCGAGCCGACCAGTGATGGCAGGGCTCCGCATGGATGACGACGCCATCTCCGAGATCGATCCGGTCGCCCCAGTCGACGGAGGATATCTCCCCATCCGGCGCGGCGCGGCGGATGATCGTATCGTTGCCGAGCGGGGTTACGACATGCGGCGCATGCTCGCCGTTCAAAGCGGCCAGTGTTTCGAGGTCGAGATGGTCGTAGTGGTTGTGGGTGACGAGCACGATGTCGATCGGCGGCAGGTCGTCCATCCGGATGCCGGGCGCGTTGCGGCGATGGGGACCGGCGAAGGCGAAGGGGCTCGCGCGATGCGACCAAACGGGATCGGTGAGGATGTTCAGGCCGGCGACCTGGATCAGAAGCGTCGCGTGACCGACCATGGTGACACGCAGGCGATCGCCGTCGACATTCAGATCGGGCCGCGCCGGCGGGAATGTGCTGTCGTAACGGCTCGGCCATCGCGCCTGGCCGCCGCCGAACTGCCAACGCAAGAGGTCGACGAAGCCGCGCGGAGCGGCGCCACCCGGATTGAAAAAGCGAACACCGTCGAAATGGTCCGAAACGGGACCGCTGTAATAGGGATTGCCACCTTTCCTCATCGCTGCCTCGGCTGCAGGGATTCTAAAAGTTGAGCCGCGGGATGCGGGCGGAAACCGCGCACACTTTTCCTCATCCCGCGCTAGCGCAAGAGATAAGCGTTTTACCGCCCGATCACAGAGCCCAGGCAAGGCTTGTTAAGAATTTCTTGAAGATGACAACTCGATTGCTACGATGCGCCGATGCTCGTGCGATTCGATAAACAGGAACGCCTCTACAAGGCCATCAAGCTCGTCCGTCCCGTTCATCTCAACGTCAACAGGACGCTGGAGAAGATGCTCGACGGCGTTGGAATCACGGTCGCCGAACGGGCCGTACTGGAACTTATCTGCGACGAGCCGCTGACGGTGCCGGAAGCCGCCAGACGGCTGTCGATGAAGCGGCAGTTCGTGCAGCGCGTCGCCGCGGGCTTGATGGCGAAGGGCTTGGTCGAGAAACAGCCCAATCCCGAACACCGCCGCGCCTATTTCTGCAACCCTACCACCACCGGCAGAGATTTGTTCAATGCCGTCCATCAGCGCGAGCTCGATGTGCTGCACGCTGTTCTCGGCGACATCAACCAGACCGAGGTGGTCGTGGCGCTCAGAGTGATGACGCGGATCGATGCCGCTTTCGAAACGCTCGCCCGTCAGGCGGAGGCGGAGCATGATCGGAGCGGTTCCGCGCTCCATCCTTGACTTTTGGTCCGCTTTCCTGTTTATCGCGGCGAAATTCCTTCGCAAGTGATAACTTCGAAGCCGCCGACCGGGCCCCGCAAAGGTATAAAGAGAGCCCGGAGGTCACCATCCGACAGCGCGTTGCGCCCTCGGGTGGTTTTTGGCTTTGCGCCTTGTTTTCCGCGCGAGGGAACCCACGTTTCCGGGTGATCATGGTCAACCGGAAACCAGAAGGAAGAGAGAATGTTCGAGAGCCTCCAGGACCGTCTTGGTTCCATATTGAATGGACTGACCGGCCGCGGCGCCCTGTCGGAAGCTGACGTTTCCGCGGCGCTTCGCGAGGTTCGCCGTGCGCTGCTCGAAGCGGACGTCGCGCTCGACGTGGTGCGTTCCTTCACGGAAAAGGTCCGCGAGAAGGCTGTCGGCGCCGAAATCCTGAAATCGATCAAGCCCGGCCAAATGGTGGTCAAGATCGTCCATGACGAGCTTGTCGCCATGCTCGGCTCCGAAGGCGTGACGATCGACCTCAATGCGCCGGCTCCCGTCGTTATCATGATGGTCGGCCTGCAGGGCTCGGGCAAGACGACGACGACCGGCAAGATCGCCAAGCGGCTGACGGGGAGGGACAAGAAGAAGGTCCTGATGGCCTCGCTCGACACCCGTCGTCCGGCCGCGCAGGAGCAGTTGCGGCAGTTGGGCGTCCAAACCGGCGTCGATACGCTGCCGATCATCGCCGGCCAGTCGCCGACCGATATTGCCGCGCGCGCCGTCCAGGCGGCGAAGCTCGGCGGCCACGACGTCGTCATCCTCGACACCGCCGGCCGCACCCACATCGACGAGCCGCTGATGATCGAGATGGCGGAGATCAAGCGGAAGTCCAATCCGCATGAGATCCTGCTCGTCGCCGACGCGCTGACCGGCCAGGACGCCGTCAATCTCGCTCGCAACTTCGATGAACGCGTCGGCATCACCGGCCTGGTCTTGACCCGCATGGACGGCGACGGCCGTGGCGGTGCGGCGCTCTCCATGCGCGCAGTCACCGGCAAGCCCATCAAGCTCATCGGCGTCGGCGAGAAGATGGACGAGCTCGAGGAGTTCCATCCCCGCCGTGTTGCCGACCGCATCCTCGGCATGGGCGACATCGTCTCGCTCGTCGAGAAGGCGGCGGAGAATATCGACGCCGAGAAGGCTGCCGCCATGGCCGCCAAGATGGCCAAGGGCAAGTTCGACCTGAACGACCTCGCCGATCAGCTTCGGCAGATGCAGAAGATGGGCGGTATGGGCGGCATCATGGGGCTGATGCCCGGTATGGCCGGCATGAAGGACAAGATGAGCGCCGCCGGCCTCGACGATTCGCTCTTCAAACGCCAGCTCGCGATCATTTCGTCGATGACCAAGGCCGAGCGTGCCAATCCGGATATTCTCAAGCATTCGCGCAAGAAGCGCATCGCCGCTGGTTCCGGCACCGATGCCTCCGACATCAACAAGCTTCTGAAAATGCACCGCCAGATGGCGGACATGATGAAGATGATGGGCGGCAAGGGCAAAGGCGGCATGATGAAGCAGATGATGGGCGGCCTTGCCAACAAGATGGGCCTCGGGGGCCTTGGCGGCGGCATGCCGGATCTCTCTAAGATGGACCCGAAGCAGCTCGAGGCCTTGCAGAAGCAGGCGGAAGCCGCCGGCCTCGGCAAGCCGGGCGCCGGCCTTCCCGGCCTCGGTGGAGGCGGTGGTTTGCCAGGTTTGGGCGGTGCCAAGCTGCCGGGCCTCGGCGGGTTCCCGGGTCTTCCGGGTCTCCCGAAGAAGAAGTGAGGATCGCCACGAATGCTTGATCCCGAGATCAAAGAGGAATTGGCGAGCTATCGGCAGTCGATCGACAATATCGATGCCGCGCTCGTCCACATGCTGGCCGAACGCTTCCGCTGCACCAAGGCGGTCGGCGTTCTCAAAGCCAAGCACCAGTTGCCGCCGGCCGACCCGGCGCGCGAAGAATACCAGATCGAACGCCTTCGCCGTTTGGCAAAGGATGCCAATCTGGATCCGGATTTCGCCGAGAAGTTCCTGAACTTCATCATCAAGGAAGTCATCCGGCATCATGAAGCCATTGCCGCCGATCGCTCGCAGCCCGCGGGCGGCGTCGGCACCACCCGTTCCGCTTGAACGAAGCGGTCAAGAAAGCCTGCAAGGAGTAAATTGAAATGGCACTGAAAATTCGTCTCGCCCGCGGCGGTTCCAAGAAGCGCCCCTATTACCAGATCGTCGTTGCCGATGCGCGCTCTCCGCGTGACGGCCGCTTCCTCGAAAAGCTCGGCTCCTGGAACCCGATGCTCGCCAAGGACGATGCAAAGCGCGTCGAGCTCGACGCCGAACGCGTCCAGCATTGGATCGCCCAGGGCGCGCAGCCGACCGACCGTGTCCTGCGCTTCCTCGACCAGGCCGGCCTTGCCAAGCGCCCGGCCCGCAACAACCCGAGCAAGGCGCAGCCGGGCAAGAAGGCACAGGAGCGTGCCGCCGAAGCCAAGCAGCGCGCCGAAGAGGCAGCCGCTGCGGAAGCTGCCGCGGAATAATATCGCCGTCTGGAGCGGGATGAGGAAAAGTCTGCGCGGTTTTCCGCCCGCATCCCGCTCTAATTCTTGGTCTTGTGGCAAACGGGTGGCATTTCCATGCCGCCCGTTTTGCTTTATGTGCAGCTTCAAAGAATTGGAGCGGGATCGGAGCGGCAAGACACGTCCGCTCGCACCCGGATGTCTGAAATGACGAAACTCGAGAACCCTGTCCTGATGGCGACGATCGGCGCGGCGCAAGGGCTGCGCGGTGAGGTCCGGGTGAAGTCCTATACAGACGACCCGACGGCGCTCGGCGACTATGGCAACCTGCACAGCGAGGATGGCCGCGTCTTCGAAGTTCTGGAGATCCGCGAGGCCAAGAACGTCGTCATCGTGCGTTTCCGCGGCATCAATGACCGCACGGCGGCCGAGGCGCTCAATGGCCTCGAACTCTTCATCGAGCGTGACAACCTGCCCGACGAGGACCTCGACGAGGACGAGTTCTTCTATGCCGACCTTGAAGGGCTGGAGGCCATCGACGGCACGGGCAAAAGCTACGGCTCCGTAACCGGCGTTTTCGACTTCGGTGCCGGCGATCTCCTGGAACTCAAAGGACCGGGCCGACGGCCGGTCCTAATCCCGTTCACCGAATGGTCCGTGCTCGAAATCGATCTCGAGGCCGGCAAGCTCGTCGTCGATCCCATCGCCGCCGGACTCGTTGACGACAAGGACGACGGCGCCGGCAAGCCGTTTCCGACGAAGCGCAAGTGAGCTTTGCCAAATGTCCTTTCGCGCAACGGTCCTGACGCTTTATCCGGAGATGTTTCCGGGGCACCTCGGTGTCTCGCTCGCCGGCAAGGCACTGGAGCGTGGGCAATGGTCGATCGAAGCCGTCCAGATTCGCGATTTCGCCGAGGACAAGCACCGCACGGTCGACGACACGCCGGCGGGCGGCGGCGCCGGAATGGTCTTGAAGCCGGACGTTCTCGCCCGCGCCATCGATCATGCTTCGGCGAATGACGACCGGCCGCGTCTCTTGATGAGCCCCCGCGGTCGGCCCCTGACGCAGGCCCGCGTGCGCGAGCTTGCGGCCGGACCTGGCGTCGTCGTCGTTTGCGGTCGCTTCGAGGGCGTGGACCAGCGGGTCATCGACACGCGCAATCTCGAGGAAGTCTCGATCGGAGACTACATTCTCTCCGGCGGCGAGCCGGCAGCGCTGGTCCTGCTCGACGCGGTGGTGCGGGTCCTTCCGGGTGTGATGGGCAATGAACTTTCCGGCGTCCACGAGAGCTTCGAAGATGGTTTGCTCGAGCACCCGCACTACACACGGCCGCAGGTCTTCGAGGGCCTTGAAATTCCGGCAGTCCTCACCTCCGGCAATCACGGCGCCATCGCCAAATGGCGCGAGGCGGAGGCCCGCCGACTTACGGCCGAGCGCCGGCCGGATCTTCTGGAGCGTGATGCGAAAAACCGGTCTTCGGAAAAATCACGCGCAGATCAAAACCTGGAGCGCAATCCCGCTCAGCCGGTGAAGAAGTAGTAGGCGGCAAGCAACAGGCCGACCGCGACCACCAGCGCGCGCACGACCGCTTGCGAAACCCGCCGCGCCGTCCACACCCCCATATAGCCGCCGAGTGCCGCGCCCGGCACCATGATGGCGGCGTGCAGCCAGGAGACGACGCCGCCTGCGGCGAAGACGAGGATGGCGATCGCGGCGATGACGATCGAGATGAAGTTCTTGAGCGCATTCAGGCGGTGATAGCCGCCACCGGTAGCAAGGCCGAGCACGGCCAGCATCATGATGCCCATGCCGGCGCCGAAGAAGCCGCCATAGACGGAGGTCGCCATCTGGCTTGCGACGCCGAGCGGGCCGATCCGGTGCTCGTCGCTACGCGCCTTCGGCTTCAACAGGGGACCGGCCGCGAAGATCGCGGTGGCCGCGATCAGGAGCCATGGCACCATCTGACGGAAGGACGGATTGGAGAGCGACAGCAGAATGAGCGCGCCGGCAAGGCCCCCGACCGCGGAAATCGCACCGAGCACGATGGCGTTCCGCCGGTCGGCGCGGATCTCCTTGGCATAGGCGAGCGTCGAGGTGATGTAGCCGGGCAGCTGGATGATCGACGAGGTGGCGTTGGCGACGATCGGCGGCAGGCCGCCAAGGGTCATGGCGCCGAAGGTCAAGAAGGTGCCCCCGCCGGCAATGGCGTTGACGACGCCGGAGAGGAATCCGGAAACAAAAAGCAAAAGGGCCTGGACGATCGTCATGGCTTCCCCCGAACCGTGTCGCTCGGGGATAGCGGCTGGAGCAATCGACCGCAAGCGTCGTTCTCGCTTCAAGAAATTTCAGCCAATTCTGATAGAATGTTCTCCGGCAGCGAGCGATCGGGCGAGAAAAACCGCTTTCGGGGATGACAAGGCCGGCCGTTTGGTGTAAGTGCCGCCCCGGTTCGGGTTCTTTTTCCCGTCGACCGTCAACAAAGAATGGCGAATCCGCTCCTGCCGTCAACCGGCAAAGCCTCAAGGCAAAGTCCCACGGGCCGATCGAGAGCGCTCTGGCTGTTTCAGAAGAATGCAAAGGTTAGACCTATGAACATCATTCAGCAGCTTGAGGCCGAACAGGCCGCCAAGATCGCCGCCAAGCGCACCCTTCCCGATTTCTCCCCGGGCGACACGGTCCGCGTCAACGTCCGCGTTGTTGAAGGCAACCGTACCCGCGTCCAGGCCTATGAAGGCGTCTGCATCGCCCGCTCCGGCGGCGGCCTCAACGAGAGCTTCACCGTTCGCAAGATCTCCTACGGCGAAGGCGTCGAGCGCGTATTCCCGGTCTACTCTCCGCTTGTCGAGAGCGTCGAAGTGGTTCGCCGCGGTAAGGTTCGCCGTGCCAAGCTCTACTACCTGCGCGATCGCCGCGGCAAGTCGGCTCGTATCGTCGAGAACACCGGCACCCGCGCTCGCAAGCTGAACGAAGCCGAGCGTCAGGCGGTTGCCGACGAGAAGGCACGCATCGAGGCTGAGAAGGTCGCAGCCGCCCAGGCTCTGGCGGCCGAAAAGGCAGCAGCCGAAGCCGCCGAGGCAAAGGCAGCGGAAGAGGCAAAGGCAGCGGAAGCGGCCGCAGAATAAGATTTCAATTCCTCGGAATTGCAGAGAGGCGGCCCTTCGGGTCGCCTTTCTTTTTTTAGACTATCTGCTTGTCTTCTCGCGAGAATTCGTGACATTTTCTGTCGCCACAAATTTCGGGAGTTCCTCCAATGACAATCCGTCGCCACGTGCTCGCGGGCATCGTCGCAGCCCTCGCCGTTCCATTCGCATTCTCTGCGCCCGTTCTCGCGAGCGACCTTCCGGACCTCGGCGGCAAGACGGTCGTCGTCGTGACCGAGAACGCCTATCCGCCGCTGCAATTCGTCGACCCCAAGACCGGCCAGGCCGTCGGCTGGGAGTATGACGCGATGAACGAGATCGCCAAGCGGCTGAACTTCAAGGTCGAATACCAGAACACCAGTTGGGACGCGATGATCCAGGCGGTCTCCGACGGCCAGTACCAGATCGGCATGACCGGCATCACCATCAAGGAAGACCGCAAGGAGAAGGTCGACTTCTCCGATCCCTATATGCGCTCGCAGCAGTTCATGCTGGTGCGCGGGGACGAAACGCGCTTCAAGGACGCCAAGAGCTTTGCCGCTATCGAGGATGCCCTGATCGGCGCCCAACCCGGTACCTCGCCCTTCTATACGGCCGTCTACGAGATTCTCGACGGCAACGAGCAGAACCCGCGCATCAAGCTGTTCGAAACCTTCGGCGCGACGGTGCAGGCGCTCAAAGCCGGCGACGTCGACCTCGTGCTTACCGACAGCGTCGCCGCAAAGGGCTATGTCGATTCCTCCGGCGGCGCGCTCAAGGTCGTCGGCGAGCCGCTCGGCACCGAGGATTTCGGTTTCATCTTCCCGAAGGGCTCCGACCTCGTCGCTCCGATCAATACCGCGATCAAGGCGCTGAAGGAGGACGGCACCTTCGACGCGCTGAACAAGAAGTGGTTCCTCGACTACAAGATGGGCGGCTGATCGCCTATCATGGCACCCGTTCAATCATCCGGAACATCCGAGAAGGGCGACTATCCCTGGTGGCTGGTCGCCCTTCTCTTGATCGCCGTGGCACTCGCCGCGGTGATCGTCACCAACAACATCTTCGCACAGGTCTTCACTGTCGTCTTGAAGGGCCTCGGCGTCACCGTCTTCGTGACGCTGGTGGGCTTCGCGCTCGCAACCGTGCTCGGCCTCGCCGTCGCATTGATGGCGCTCTCCGAACACGTGGCGCTGCGCCAGATCGCCCGCTTCTATACCGAAGTCATCCGCGGCGTGCCGATCCTCGTGCTCCTCTTCTATATCGCCTTCGTCGGCGCGCCGGCGCTGGTGGTTGTCGCCAATTTCGCCGCGGCGCCCTTGATCTCGGCCGGCTGGATGGAGCCGTTCATCGTCCGCGACGTGTCGCTCATGTGGCGGGCGATCATGGCGCTGATGATCGGTTATTCGGCCTTCATCGCCGAAGTCTTCCGCGCCGGCATCCAGTCCGTCGACAAGGGACAGGTGGAGGCGGCGAAAGCGCTCGGGCTTTCGCGCTACCAGCGCTTTCGCCTCGTCGTCTTTCCGCAGGCGATCCGCGTCATCCTGCCGCCGCTCGGCAACGACTTCGTCGCCATGGTCAAGGATTCTTCGCTCGTGTCGGTTCTCGGCGTCGCGGACATCACCCAGATGGGCAAGATCTATGCCTCCGGTTCCTTCCGCTTCTTCGAAACCTATTCCATCGTCGCCTATGTCTATCTCATCTTGACGATCGGCCTGTCGCTTGCGATCCGGGCGCTCGAGCGGCGGCTGAGACGAACGGAAGCGCGATAGCTCAGCATCCTTCGAGAAGCCCTTCCTACAGGGGAAATGGGCCTCGATGCCGCGTCGGCACCGTTCTCGTCCCGAACGCCGAAAGGACCGACCTCAGCCCTCGAGCTCCTCGCGCAGCATCTCGAGCTCCAGCCATTCCTCTTCCATCCGCGCGAGCGCTTCTCTCAGCTTCTCGAGCTCGGCAGCGAGCTTGGCGAAGCCGTCCGGATCGCGGGAAAAAAGATTGGGATCGTGCATCCTCTCTTCGCGGCTGGCGATCTCGGCTTCGGTCTTGGCGATCTCCTTCGGCAGGTTCTCGAGCGCGAATTTCTGCTTGTAGGAAAGCTTGCCCTTCGCCTTCTGAGGCTCGGCGGCTTCAACGGGCGTGCCGCTCGGCTTAGCCTTCTCTGCCCTTTCGACCCGTCGCTTTTCCTCGATTGCGCCCCGGCGCTGCGCCATCATGTCGGAATAGCCGCCGGCATATTCGATCCAGCGGCCGTCCGGCGCCTCTGGATTGGCCGGCGCGATGGTCGAGGTCACCGTGCGGTCGAGGAAGTCGCGGTCGTGGCTGACGAGGATCACCGTCCCGGCGAAGCCGGCGACGATCTCCTGCAAGAGATCGAGCGTCTCGATATCGAGGTCGTTGGTCGGCTCGTCGAGAATGAGGAGATTGGTCGGGCGCGCGAGGATGCGGGCAAGCATCAGCCGGGCGCGCTCGCCGCCGGAAAGTTCGCTGATCGGCGTGCGGGCCTGTTCCGGCTGAAAGAGGAACTCCTTCATGTAGCCGGTGACGTGACGCTGCTCCCCATTGACGAGGAGCGTCTCACCACGCCCGTCGGTCAGGTAATGGGCGAGCGTCTCGTCCAGGTTAAGCTCGTCCCGCCTCTGGTCGAGGGTGGCGATCTCGAGATTGGTGCCCAGTTTGATGGTGCCCGCGTCCGGTTCGATCTGCCCGGTCAAAAGCTTGAGCAGTGTCGTCTTGCCGGCGCCGTTCGGCCCGACGAGACCGATCCGATCGCCGCGATGGACGCGGATCGAGAAGGGCGCGACGATCGTCCGTTCGCCATAGGACTTGGTGATTTTCTCCGCTTCGATGACAAGCTTGCCCGACTCCTTGGCGTCCGACACCGTCGCCTGAATGGTGCCTTGGGGGCCTCTGTGACCACGGTAGCGCGCCCGCATGTCGTTGAGCTCGCCGAGCCGGCGCATGTTGCGCTTGCGCCGTGCGGTGACCCCATAGCGCAGCCAGTGCTCCTCGCGTTCGATCGCCTTGCCGAGCTTGTGCTGCTCCAGTTCCTCCGCCTCGAGCACCTCGTCGCGCCAGGCTTCGAAATGACCAAAGCCACGGTCGAGCCGGCGCGACTGCCCTCGGTCGAGCCAGACGGTCGCAGTCGAGACTTTCTCGAGGAAGCGCCGGTCGTGGGAAATCAGCACGAGCGCCGAGCGGCTGCGCACGAGTTCGTCTTCTAGCCATTCGATCGTCGGCAGGTCGAGATGGTTGGTCGGCTCGTCGAGAAGCAGGATGTCCGGCTCCGGCGCCAGCACGCGGGCAAGGGCCGCGCGCCGCGCCTCGCCGCCGGAGAGACGCTTCGGATCCTCCTCGCCTGTCAGTCCCAGGTGCTGCAGGAGGTAGGCGACACGGTAGGGATCGTCACCCGGGCCGAGCCCCGCCTCGGCATAGGCCTGGACCGTATTGAAACCGTCGAAATCCGGAGCCTGGTGCAGGTAGCGGATCGTCGCCGACGGGTGGCGGAAAACCTCGCCCGATTGCGCCTCGGCGAGCCCGGCGGCGATCTTCATCAGCGTCGATTTGCCCGAGCCGTTGCGGCCGACGAGGCAGATGCGGTCGCCGGGCTCGACCTGAAGGCTCGCGCCGGCGAGAAGCGGCGTGCCGCCGAAGGTCAGGAAAATATCGTCAAGCTTCAGGATGGGGGGCGCCAAGGCGTCAGGCTCCGGAAAGATCATAGGGACGGGCAAGCACGACCGCCCGGCCGAATTTCAAGGAAAGGCGGACCGGACCTTCCGCGACATTGGAAATCGTCCGGGAGGACCCAAATGGCAACTTAAAATCGTCGAGAAGATAGCGGGCGCCCTCGATCGACAGGCCCTCGAGTTCGGTGAAGCCGAGGATCGAGAACAGGCTGCCCTGCGGCAGGTCGATCTCTTGCGTGCCCGGTGTAAGCGGATAGGCCTCCTCCTCGCCGGAGGTCATGAACGCCGCGTGTCCTTCCTCCGCAAGCGCCGCGAGCCGCAGGAGGTGCAGGAAAGCATGGTCGCTGCGCGTACCGCCGAGCGCACCTGCGAAGATCAGCGAGGTTGCGCCGCGCGAAAGCGCCGCCTCGACTGCCATCTCGCCGTCGGTGGCGTTCTTGGCGGCCGGGTACTTCTCGCGCGGAACCTCGGCGAAATCCGAAAAGAGCGCCTCCTCGGTCGAGTCGAAATCGCCCACCCAGAGCTCGGGCACGACGCCGAGCATCTTCGCGTGGCGCATGCCGCCGTCGGCCGCGATGAAGCGGCTGCCGGAAAGTTGCGCCGCCAGGCGCTCTGTGAGCGTCAGGGCGCCGCCGAGAAGGATGGTAAAGTTCGAACGGGTCATGGCAGAAGCCCATAGCGCAAAGCGGCTCCCAAGGGAAAGGGCCGTGCGGTCCTTTCCGGCACGGTTACGGCATCTCGCCAACGCGACCGCTTAGGATCAGGTTCCCGACGCGCTATCGGGCAAGAGCATGCCGGCATAGATGCCGGGCGTCGAATCCGCAATCTCCACCGCACCGACGGCGCGCGCATAGAAATCGACCGGGCCGGCGCCGCCAATGATCGCATAGGCGTAGCCGGCGGCGCGCATGGAGCGCAGGCTTTCGATGAGCAGCGCTTCGCCGATGCCTCGCCCGCGCATTGCCTCGTCCACGCCCGTTGGTCCGAAGAAGCCGAGGGCCGTCACGTCTTGGCAGGCAAAGCCCGCGAGCTGTCCCTGATATAGCGCAATGTGGATACTGGTCGGCGTCGACGAAAATGCCGCTTCCGCCTCGCCTGCCCAGCCGGCACCGAACCGCTCCTCGATCCACGAAACGACGATCCGGCGCTCGGGCGCCATGGCACGACGAATGCTGATGTCGGAGCCGAGCCGCGACGCGCCGATTTCGGGCAGGGCATAGAGGCGAACGAGCATATCCGGCATGAAATGACCTCGATTGGCGAACAAAACGCCGCCGCCGTTGTTTGAATCTCGGAAACTCAGATAGCGCAGGCGGCTCGCAGCGCCAATGCTCCACCGAAACTCCGCTTGCCTTGGCTGCCGCTGAAAGCTAAATCTTTGCTGCTCTAACGGGGTGCCTGCGGTCCGAATACGACTAATGGCTGAGAGGCTTCGAGCCAACCCGCGGAACCTGATCCGGTTCATACCGGCGGAGGGATTAGAAGCGATCGGACCGATACGCCCTTTTCCCGTGCAGCATCAACAATAGGGGGAGAGGTGCCCTTCATGTCCAGTTCACTCTACAGCAAAGCCCTTAGCCGGCTTGCAATCGCCGCAGCGGCTCTCGCCGCGTTTTCCGCGCACGCGCTCGCCGCGGAAAAGACGCTGACGATCTACACCTATGAGAGCTTCATCACGGAATGGGGACCGGGCGCCAAGGTCGCCGAGGCCTTCGAGAAGGAGTGCGACTGCAAGGTCGACTATGTCGGCGTCGCCGACGGCGTAGAACTCCTGACGCGGCTGAAGCTCGAAGGCGAAGGATCGAAGGCCGACATCGTGCTCGGCCTCGACACCAACCTCGTCGCCGAGGCCAAGGCAACCGGCCTCTTCGCCCCGCACGGCGTCGACACCGCCGCTCTGAAAGTACCCGGCGGCTTTTCCGACGACACCTTCGTCCCCTATGACTACGGCCATTTCGCCGTGATCTACGACACCGAGACGATGAAGAACCCGCCCAAAAGTCTGAAGGAGTTGGTCGAGGGCGATCCTTCGCAGAAGATCGTCATCGAGGATCCGCGCACCTCGACGCCCGGCCTCGGCCTGCTGCTCTGGGTGAAATCAGTTTACGGTGACAAGGCCGGCGAGGCCTGGGAAAAGCTCAAGGAGCGCGTTCTGACTGTCACCCCCGGCTGGTCGGAAGCCTACGGCCTCTTCACCAAAGGCGAGGCACCGATGGTGCTTTCCTACACGACCTCGCCTGCCTACCACATGGTGGCTGAGAACACCGACCGCTACCAGGCCGCCTCCTTCGCCGAGGGCCATTACATCCAGATCGAAGTGGCCGGCATGACGCAGAAAACGAAAGACCCGGAGCTTGCGCGGAAGTTTCTCGCTTTCATGACGGGCCCCGAATTCCAGTCGATCATCCCGACGACCAACTGGATGCTGCCGGTGGGAGCGACCAAGGAGCCGCTGCCGGACGCTTTCGGCAAGCTCGTCAATCCGGAAAAGACTTTCCTGCTGCCCTCGGAAGAGGTCGCCGCCAGCCGCAAGGCGTGGATCGACGAATGGCTGGCGGCGATGAGCAAGAACTGAGGCCCGCTTGTTCGGCGCCACCGAGAACAGGATGACGACCGCCGCCGGGGCCTTGAGCCTCGGCGGCATTCTGCTTTTCGTCGGCCTCGCCGCTATCGCGCTGCTTGCTCAGTCCCGCGGCGGCGATGCCGGTCCGCTGTTCGACGCCTATCTCTGGCGGGTGACGCGCTTCACCCTGCTGCAGGCAAGCCTCTCGACGCTCATCTCCATCCTCTTCGCAATCCCCGTCGCCCGCGCACTCGCCCGGCAGGCCTCTTTCCCCGGGCGTATCTGGGTGCTGCGGCTGATGGCCTTGCCGCTCGGCCTGCCCGCCCTCGTTGCCGCACTTGGCCTGATCGAAGTATGGGGCCGTCAGGGGCTTCTGAACACGGCGCTCGCGGCAGCCGGGCTGGCGCAGCCGATCAGCGTCTATGGGCTCTTCGGCATTCTCACTGCCCACGTCTTCTTCAACATGCCGCTCGCCGCACGGCTGATGCTCACAGGCATCGAGCGCATCCCTGCCGAATACTGGCGAACCTCACCCAATCTCGGCATGGGCCCGCTCGCCACCTTCCGCTTCATCGAATGGCCGGCGATCCGTGGCCTGCTTCCCGGTATCGCCGGCCTCATCTTCATGCTCTGCGCCACCAGCTTCACGCTCGTGCTGACGCTCGGCGGCGGGCCGGCCGCAAGCACGATCGAGGTGGCGATCTACCAGGCGCTCCGCTTCGATTTCGACCCGCCGCGGGCGATCGCCCTTTCCGGGCTCCAGGTCGCGCTCACCGGCGCTTTGCTTATCCTGCTGAAATTCGTTGCGCCGCCGCCCGAGGAGGGAGAGACGACCGGCAGGGCAATCCGGCGCTTCGACGGCGCAAGCGGGCTGTCGCGACTTTTCGACCGGATCTGGCTTGCGCTTGCCATAGCCTTCGTCGGCGTGCCCCTTGCGGCGATCGCCTATTCCGGCGCGAAGGCGGATTTGCTCCGTCTCGTTCGCGAGCCGGCATTCCACCATGCGCTTGCCATGAGCACGATGATCGCCCTCCTTTCCGCAACGGTCTCGGTCGTGATGACGGCACTGATGATCCGCGCGGAGCGCCTCGCGCTCGCGCCGCGGCGCCCGCGAACGGCAGCGCGCCTCTTTGCCGGCGCAATCGACGCCAGCACCTCCTTCATCCTGCTGGTCCCGCCCGTCGTGCTCGGCGCCGGATGGTTCCTGCTGCTCACGCCCCTCGGCGATGTCGCCCGTTTCGCACCAGCGGTCGTCATCGCCATCAACGCGCTGATGGCGCTCCCCTTCGTCTACCGCGTGCTTGCCCCCGCCATGGCGACGCATGCCGTACGCACCGAGCGTCTGGCCGCAAGCCTCGGCATCGGCGGTTTTCATCGCCTGCGATGGATCGATTGGCCGGCGCTCAGAAGGCCTCTTCTCATGGCCTTCTCCTTTGCCATGGCGCTCTCACTCGGCGATCTCGGCGCTGTCGCCCTGTTCGGCTCCGAGGAGATGGTGACACTGCCGTTCCTGCTCTACAGCCGTATGGCAAGCTACCGCACCGCTGACGCCGCCGGACTTGCCTTGATGCTCGGGCTCGTCTGCCTGATCTTGACCGTGCTCGGCACCGCCGGCGAGGAGAAACCGTCCGAAGGACGAAGCGCATGAGTTCTACGGCCCTCTCCCTGAAAGGCGTGGAGGTGCGCTTCGAAACGGCGACACTCCTCTTCGACTGCGAGGTTCCAGCGGGACGAATAGTCGCGGTCGCCGGCGCCTCCGGTTCGGGCAAGTCGACGCTCTTCAACGTCATCGCCGGTTTCGAGCAACCGGAGCGCGGCGACGTCCGCATCCTCGGTGAAGACATGGCCGGCCGCCTGCCGGGGGAGCGGCCCGTATCCGTCATCTTCCAGGAGCACAATCTCTTCGCCCATCTCGACGTCGCCGCCAATGTCGGCCTCGGAATCAGCCCGGCGCTGCGGCTTGGTCCCGCCGAGCGCGCGCAGGTTGAAGCTGCGCTGGCGCGAGTGGGCCTCGCCGGCTTCGGCGGACGCCTGCCGCCGACGCTGTCGGGCGGCGAACGCCAGAGGGTGGCGCTCGCACGAGCGATGGTTCGGCACCGCCCGCTTTTGCTGCTCGACGAACCCTTCGCGGCCCTCGATCCCGGCATGCGCAGCGAAATGCGCAACCTCATCGGCGATCTTCACGAGGAGGAAGGCAACACCATTTTGATGATCACGCATCATCCTGACGACGTGAAGATGCTCGCCGACAGCGTGCTTTTTCTCGACCAGGGTCGTATCGTCGCCCATGACGACATCGCTCATTTCCTCGAGCGGCGCGACTTGGCGGCCATCAACCGGTTTCTCGGTAACGAGTAGGCGATCCGAAAAGCTTCATGTTCGTTGCGGCTTTGCACTCGCTCGCCGCCCCCTCATGCTGCTGCGCCGGCCTTCCGTTTTGACCGAGAGAAGGAACAAGTGGCGGACTCTGCAGTCCGCTGGCGGAAAGAGTCGGGGTGAGAGGCAAAGAGCCGCATTCGACGGTGTAATTAAATTGCCGTTCGCCACAATTTGACCGTCCAGCTATGCGACGCGCGGAGACTGCGAACGGGTGCGTGGCAATATTCGCGCACCCGTTGCCGCGATATCACGGGGCAACTATTTCTGCTGGGGCCGGCTATGCAGGCAGTGCTGAAATCGGATACAGCAAAGTCCTGGCCGGAACACCCGCGCCGGTGCGGTATCCGGCTGAAAAAGTAGGATTTTTTGACGCTTGCGAGGATGGCTTTTTAGCCGCAGGTCGCGCCGGCGGATGGGAACGGGCTGAGGCATGGTTAGGCAGGCAGTCATGAGCGGCTGGTTTCCGACGCGGCGCGGCGGCGCGCACGCACGAGCACTGGTTGTAGTGGCAGCCGCTACGCTCCTCTCCGCCTGTCAGTCGGTAATCGAGCAGACCTATGAGCCGACCGTCTCGCCATCCGCCAGCCCGCAGATCGTCGAAGAGGTGCAGAAGAACGACCCGCGCGCCCAGCTCGGCGCGCGCGAGCACCCTCGCATCGTCGCAAGCTACGGCGGCGAATACCGCGACGCCAAGACCGAACGGCTGGTGGCCCGCATCACCGGCGCCCTGACGGCGGTGTCGGAGAACCCGCAGCAGTCCTATCGCATCACCATCCTGAATTCTCCGGCGATCAACGCCTTCGCACTTCCCGGCGGCTATCTCTACGTCACGCGTGGGCTGCTCGCGCTCGCCAACGACGCCTCGGAAGTGGCGGCCGTGCTCTCGCACGAGATGGCGCACGTCACTGCCAACCACGGCATCCAGCGCCAGCAGCGCGAGGAAGCCGAGGTGATAGCAAGCCGCGTCGTCTCCGAAGTGCTCTCCTCCGATCTCGCTGGCAAGCAGGCGCTTGCCCGCGGCAAGCTCAGACTCGCCGCCTTCTCGCGCAATCAGGAACTGCAAGCCGATGTCATCGGGGTCCGCATGCTCGGCGAAGCCGGCTATGATCCCTATGCCGCCGCCCGCTTCCTCGATTCCATGGCCGCCTATAGCCGCTTCAGCGCGGTCGATCCGGAGGCGGACCAGAGCCTCGACTTCCTTTCGAGCCACCCCAACGCGCCGCAGCGCGTCGATCTCGCGCGCCGGCATGCTCGCGCTTTTGGCGTCGAAGGCGCGAGCGGCGATCGTGGGCGCGATTATTACCTCGCCGGCATCGACGGGCTTCTCTACGGGGACAGCCCGGAGGAAGGCTATGTCCGTGGCCAGACCTTCCTGCACGGCCAGCTCGGCATCCGCTTCGACGTGCCCGCCGGTTTCCAGATCGACAACAAGGCCGAGGCCGTGCTGGCCACGGGTCCCGGCGAAGTGGCGATCCGCTTCGACGGCATCGCCGACAATGGCCGGCGGCGCCTGACCGATTATATTGCCAGCGGCTGGGTGACAGGCCTGCAGCCCGACACGATCCGGCCCATCAGCGTCAATGGCCTCGAGGCCGCAACCGCGCGGGCCTCGGCCGACCGCTGGGACTTCGACGTCACGGTGATCCGGATCGGCGACCGCATCTACCGCTTCCTGACGGCGGTTCCCAAGGGCTCGACCGCGCTCGAGGCGACGGCAAACCAGTTGCGCACCTCCTTCCGCCGCATGACGGGCGCCGAGGTCCAGTCGCTGAAACCGCTGCGCGTCCGCGTCGTCACGGTGAGACCCGGCGATACGATCGCGACGCTCGCAGCGCGGATGATGGGAACGGATCGGAAGCTCGACCTCTTCCGGTTGATCAACGCGATGCAGATCACCTCCACCGTCAGACCCGGCGACAAGGTGAAGATCATTTCCGAGTGAAGTCCGAGACCGACCATGAACTGATCGGCCGGCGCGCGGAAACCCATTTGCCTGTTCGCGCTGTCCCGCTACTGATCCGGCTTCAGAGAATCTCGTCGAGCGCCGCGATGAGTCTCGCGCATTCCTCGTCGGTGCCAACGGTGATGCGCAGGAAATCCGAGATACGCTGCTTGGCGAAGTGGCGGACGATGACCGCGCGTTCACGCAGTTTTGCCGCCAGCGCCTGCCCCGCATGCTCCGGGTGACGGGCAAAGACGAAGTTCGCCTGCGAGGGCAGCACCTCGAAGCCGCGTGTCTTGAGGTCATTCGTCAAATTCGCGCGCGTTGCGATGATCTTGCCGCGCGTCGCCTCGAACCATGCCTCGTCCTCGATCGCGGCGATCGCTCCGGCTTGAGCGGCGCGCCCGAGCGGGTAGGAGTTGAAGCTGTCCTTGACCCGTTCGAGCGCCTCGATCAGCGGCCGCTGGCCGATCGCGAAGCCCACTCTGAGGCCGGCGAGCGCGCGCGACTTGGAGAAAGTCTGCACCACGAGCAGGTTCTCGTATTTCGGCACGAGGACGGTCGCGGACTCGCCGCCGAAGTCGATATAGGCTTCGTCGATCACCACCGGCTGATCCGGGTGTTCCGCCACCAGCCTCTCGATCTCGGCAAGCGGCAGGCCGATGCCGGTCGGTGCGTTCGGATTCGGCAGGATGACCGCGCCGCAGCGACGGCGATAATCCGCGATATCGATGCGGAAGGCGGCATTGAGCGGCACCTCGACCGCATCGATGCCGAAGAGGCCCGCATAGGTCGGATAGAAGCTATAGGAAATGTCCGGATAGATGAGCGGTTCGTCGTGCTTCAGAAGTGCTGCGAAGGCATGCGCCAGCACCTCGTCGGAGCCGTTGCCGACGAAGACCTCCCCGGCCGAGACGCCGTAACGCACGGCGATCGCCTGTCGAAGGCCGAGCGCGACCGGGTCCGGGTAGAGTCGGAGATCGGCGCTTGCCGCCGCGCGGATCGCCTGGAGCGCCTTTTCCGAGGGACCATAGGGGCTCTCATTGGTGTTCAGCTTGACGAGATTCGCCATGCGCGGCTGCTCGCCCGGAACATAGGGCTTCAACGTGGAAACGATCGGCGACCAGTACTTGCTCACATCTAACTCCTGCGATTGGCGATGAAGCGTGCGGCTTCCGCGAGGATGGTCGAACGGGCGCCATAGGGTTCAAGCAGGTCTTCGGCTTCGACCACCAGTTTCTCGAGCTCGCGCTCGGCCCAGGATTGGCCGTGGAGCGCAACGAGCGTGCCTTTGCCGCGGGCGGCATCCTTGCCGGTGGCCTTGCCCATCGCTTCGGCATCGGCCGTGAGATCGAGCAGGTCGTCCGCAAGCTGGAAGGCGAGGCCGATCTTTTCGCCGAAGGCGCGCATTCGCCGGCGATCCTCGGCACCGGCGCCTGCGATGATGGCGCCTGCCTCGCAGGCGAAGCGGATGAGGGCGCCGGTCTTCATCGCCTGCAGCATGACGATGCCTTTCTCGTCGGGGGCGTTCTTCTCGGCGGCAAGGTCGAGCGCCTGCCCGCCGGCCATGCCGCCATGCCCTGCGGCGCGCGCAAGCGCCAGCACGAGTTCCGTCTTCTGGCGGTCGGAAAGCGCCGTCTCCGGGGCGGCGATGATGTCGAAGGCGAAGGTCAGCAGGCTATCGCCCGCCAGGATCGCCGTTGCCTCGTCGAAGGCGATGTGTACCGTCGGCTTTCCGCGCCGGACGTCGTCATCATCCATTGCCGGCAGGTCGTCGTGGACGAGCGAATAACAATGCACGCATTCGAGCGCCGCGCCGATGCGCAAGCCGGCTTCCGCGCCGCCGCCGAGGAGGGCCGCGCTTTCGGCGACGAGGAAAGGACGCAGCCGCTTGCCGCCATTGAGCACGCCGTGGCGCATGGCGCCGAGCAGGTTTTCCGGGCGGGCGATCTCATCCGCGAAAACGGCCGGCCCCAGAAGCTTCGTAAGCAGCGCCTCGACCGCGGCCGCATTGGCCTTGAGGCGCGCCGAAAAGGATGAAGTCTCGTCTTTCATAGAGCGCTCTTTGGCACGGGGAGAGGCGGCTTTCAACGGCCATTGGCGTCGCAGCACGTGAAGCTTTGTCTTGGATGACGACTTCGCCGCCTTGCCTTTTGCCAGAAAGGCCGTTCATCTTTCCTCCACCATGGAATATGAGGGGGTGGATGGACAAAGAGGTGGACAGTCAGCGCGTGGACATCGTTTCGGAAGAACGCGAGGAGGCAGAAGTGAGCCGCTGGTCCGCCGTGCGTAAGACATGGCGGGCACGGCGCCGGCGCATCGTCTTCATTGCTCTTTCCGTCTTGCTGCTGCCATACGCGCTGATCGTCCTCTATCTCCTCGAATTCATTCATCCGATCTCGACATTGATGCTGCGTGATCTCATTCTCCTGCGCGGCTATGACCGGCAATGGGTGGAGTTCGACGATATCGCCCCGGTGCTCGTCCAGTCGGTGATGATGTCGGAAGACGGCCAGTTCTGCTCGCATGGCGGCGTCGACTGGAACCAGATGCGCGGCGTCGTCCAAAATGCGCTCGACGGCGAGCAGACGCGCGGCGCAAGCACGATCCCGATGCAGACGGTCAAGAACCTGTTTCTCTGGAACGGCCGCTCCTTCGTCCGCAAGGCGTTGGAACTGCCGCTTGCGATTGCAGCCGATTTCGTCTGGAGCAAGAGGCGGATGATGGAAATCTACCTGAACGTCGCCGAATGGGGCGACGGCATCTACGGTATCGAGGCCGCCGCGCGGCATCATTTCGGCGTTTCAGCCGCGAAGCTTTCGCGCCGTCAGGCGGCGCTGCTTGCCGTGGCGCTGCCGAACCCAATCGACCGCAATGCCGGCAAGCCGGGGCGGGGTCTGAGACGCCTCGCCTCCGTGATCGAGCGTCGCGCCAGCCGCTCCGGCGGTTACATCACGTGCCTTTATGATTGAGATGAAGGCAATTCATTGGTCTTGCGGACGCTGATGTGGCAAGGCTCTCTCCCGATCACTCAGGAGAAACAGCGACATGGCCAAGCTCGTTCTTTATGTCGGCAACAAGAACTATTCGTCCTGGTCGCTTCGGCCATGGCTGGCGCTTGAAGGCTGCGGCATTCCTTTCGAGGACGTCGTCATTCCTTTCGACTTCCCCGCAGGAAATCCGAGATTCCGCGAAATCTCGCCCACGGGCCGCGTGCCGGTGCTCCATCATGGCGAGACGCGCGTATGGGAATCGCTAGCGATCATCGAATATGTGGCAGAGCTCTTCCCGGAGGCCGGCCTCTGGCCCGAAGACCGCGAGGAGCGTGCCCGTGCGCGCAGCTATTCGATGGAGATGCTCTCCGGTTTTCGGGCGCTGCGAGGCGCCTGCCCGATGAACATTCGACGGCCACGCAAGGGGATCCCGCTGCCGGACGGCGTCGCGGACGATGTTGCGCGGATAGAGGCGATCTGGCGGGAGGCGATCACCCACTCCGGCGGGCCGTTCCTCTTTGGCCGGTTCACCGCTGCCGACGCAATGTTCGCGCCAGTCGTCAACCGTTTCGACGTCTACGAACTCGTGACCGATCCGGTAACGCTCGCCTATATGGATGCCGTCAAGGCGCACCCGGCCTTCCGCAAATGGGAAGAGGCTGCAAGGGCCGAACCCTGGATCGTGCCGGAGGACGAAGCCTGAACGACAGCACGGTTCCGCCCGCGCCGATTCGAAAATTTCTGTGGGGGACTGGTCAAACGCTGGTTGGCCATGTATAAGCGCGCGAAATTCCGAGATCGACATCTGTTTGACCCGGCCATTTCGGCTGCTGAACAGTGTTTTGCCCGATAAGTGGAGAATGAAATGGCTGTACCGAAAAGAAAAACGAGCCCGTCCAAGCGTGGCATGCGCCGTTCCGCTGACGCCCTCAAGGCTCCGACCTACATCGAAGACAAGAACTCCGGCGAACTGCGCCGCCCGCACCACATCGACCTGAAGACCGGCATGTATCGCGGCCGTCAGGTTCTGACGCCGAAGGAAAGCGCATAAGCGCTTAGCTTTTGCGGATGAAGTTTGAAGGGTCGGCTCTGCCGGCCCTTTTTCTTTGCCAGTGAGATTGGGCTGAATGGATTTGCCGGCGCGAGCGGTCGCCCCTCATCCGCCTGCCGCCGCAAGCGGGGCGAAGGGGATCGCGGCGCGGTCTTCGTCCCCTCTTCCCGCCTGCGGACAGAGGGCTAGGGGTGAGGGGCAGCCGCCCCGCAAATCGGCTCGGTTCTTGAAAGCTTCGCCGGCAATTTCAGCCCAAGTTGTCGAGCTTCGTCTGCAGCGCCCGAAGCTGTTCCTTGAGCTCGTCTATATCCTTCGCCTCGGCCTTCTTGGTTTCCTTGGCCGGCGGGGCGGCGGCCATAAAGGGCGAGAACATCTGCATCGCCTGATGGAACATCTCAGTATTGCGCCGGACCTGTTCCTCGACGAGTTGCAGCGGCACCTGCAGGTTCTTGCCGAGCGGCGTGTCGCCGAAAGCCTTGGTGATCTGCTCGCGCATCTGCGCCTGCTGCTCGGTGAAGGCTTGCATCGAGTGTTCGAGATAGCTCGGCACAACCATCTGCATCTGGTCGCCGTAGAAGGAGATCAGTTGCCGTAGGAAGGAAATCGGCAGGAGCGTGTTGCCGGTCTTCGACTCCTGCTCGAAGATGATCTGCGTCAGCACGGAATGGGTGATGTCCTCGCCGGACTTGGCGTCCTGGACGACGAAGTCCTCCCCCCGCTTTACCATGACGGCCAGGTCGTCGAGGGTCACATAGGTGCTCGTACCGGTGTTGTAGAGACGCCGGTTCGCATATTTCTTGATAACGATCTGGCCATCATTCTTCGCCATCAGGGTCTCCTCTACCCATCGTCCCGTCTTTATTGTGTTTTTTAAGAGTATCCGCAAAAGAGCGGCGCTGACAATCTCTTTGTGCAATGCGGCGACGCAGGTGCGAACCTCGAAGCCGGCGCCATCGTGAAGCTTTTGCTGCAGAGCATATAGGCGTTTGACTTGCGCTCCTGGCTTTGCCAGTCTGCTCGTATCAGGCAAAGCAAATATGAGGAAACGTCCCATGAGCAATCCCTCTATCGTGATCGCCAGCGCCGCCCGCACCGCCGTCGGTTCCTTCAACGGCGCCTTCGCCAATACACCGGCGCACGAACTGGGCGCGGCCGCCATCAAGGCGGTGCTTGAACGGGCGGGCGTCGAAGCGGGAGAGGTGGACGAGGTCATCCTCGGCCAGGTGCTGCCGGCAGGCGAGGGGCAGAACCCGGCGCGCCAGGCGGCGATGAAAGCCGGTATCCCGCAGGAAAAGACGGCCTGGGGCATGAACCAGCTTTGTGGTTCGGGTCTGCGCGCCGTCGCCCTCGGCATGCAGCAGATCGCGACCGGCGATGCGAACATCATCGTTGCCGGCGGCATGGAGTCCATGTCGATGGCGCCGCATTGCGCGCACTTACGCGCCGGCGTGAAGATGGGCGATTACAAGATGATCGACACGATGATCAAGGACGGCCTGACGGACGCCTTCTATGGCTACCACATGGGCACCACCGCCGAGAACGTCGCGCGCAAATGGCAGCTCACCCGCGAGGAGCAGGACGATTTCGCGCTTCGCTCGCAGAACAAGGCGGAAGCGGCCCAGAAGGCCGGCAGGTTCGCCGACGAAATCGTTCCTTTCATCGTCAAGACCCGCAAGGGCGACGTGACCGTCGATCAGGACGAATATATCCGCCATGGCGCCACTCTCGATTCCATGGCGAAGCTCCGTCCAGCCTTCGACAAGGAGGGAACGGTGACCGCCGGCAATGCCTCGGGCATCAATGACGGTGCCGCCGCAACGCTTCTGATGACGGAGGCGGAGGCCGCCCGGCGCGGCATTCAGCCGCTTGCGCGTATCGTCTCCTGGGCGACGGCCGGCGTCGACCCGCAGATCATGGGTACCGGGCCGATCCCGGCCTCCCGAAAGGCGCTCGAAAAGGCCGGATGGTCCGTCGGCGACGTGGAGCTCGTGGAGGCGAACGAGGCCTTTGCGGCGCAGGCCTGTGCCGTCAACAAGGACCTCGGCTGGGATCCTGCTATCGTCAACGTCAATGGCGGCGCGATCGCGATCGGCCATCCGATCGGCGCCTCCGGCGCGCGCGTTCTCAACACGCTCCTCTTCGAGATGAAGCGACGCGGCGTCTCCAAGGGGCTTGCGACGCTGTGCATCGGCGGCGGCATGGGTGTCGCCATGTGCGTGGAGCGCCTGTAACCGGCCGTCCGGTATGCGGGCATTCTCCGAGATTCGATATGCGTGAGTGGCCCGGTTTCTCCGAGCCGCATGGGAATGCTTTTGCAATTTTGCGTTAACCGAGTGGGAGGCGAGCATGAGCAGAGTAGCATTGGTTACGGGCGGGTCGCGCGGCATCGGCGCTGCAATTTGCGTCGCGCTGAAGGCGGCGGGCTACAAAGTGGCCGCGAACTATGCCGGCAACGACGAGAAGGCGCAGGCCTTCAAGCAGGAGACCGGCATTCCGGTCTATAAGTGGGACGTCTCCAACTATCAGGCCTGCGTCGATGGCATCGCCAAGGTGGAGGCCGACCTCGGGCCGGTTGACATCCTCGTCAACAATGCCGGCATCACCCGCGATGCGATGTTCCACAAGATGACGCCGGAGCAGTGGGGTGAAGTCGTCAGCACCAATCTGACGGGGCTTTTCAACATGACGCATCCCGTCTGGTCGGGCATGCGCGACCGCGGCTTTGGCCGCATCATCAACATCTCGTCGATCAACGGTCAGAAGGGGCAGATGGGCCAGGCGAATTATTCCGCCGCCAAGGCCGGCGATCTCGGCTTCACCAAGGCGCTCGCCCAGGAGGGAGCCGCGAAAGGGATTACAGTCAATGCGATCTGCCCCGGCTATATCGGTACCGAGATGGTGCGCGCCGTGCCGGAAAAGGTGCTGAACGAGCGGATCATTCCCCAGATTCCGGTTGGTCGTCTCGGCGAACCGGAGGAAGTCGCGCGCTGCGTCGTCTTCCTTGCCTCCGATGATGCCGGCTTCATCACCGGCTCGACGATTTCGGCAAACGGCGGCCAGTATTTCGCCTGATCGGCGGCCGTTTCATTCATCGCGGCGCCCCTCGGGGCGCCGCATTTCGTTTCGGCAACTGTGACGCCTGTTTCGCGCCGCCTCACCTACTAGATATTGTGTCGATCCAAAACGAAAAATCCGACTTGACCACCGGCTCCCATTTGGCGGCACCGCTGGATGCTCATACCGCAAACGATTCCTATTTCCCGATACATCGACTCCGAAGACGAATCCGGGTCAGAATTTTCCAAAGTTTCCAGACTCTTGGATTCGGAATCCTTTTTCGCGATTCCACTTCGGAATTGGCAAAACGGGTCACGAAACGTCCGCGAAAGGGTTACCTCTTCGGCAGATTCAGCATTTGGTACGACTCTGGATAACCCATCCTATATATAGTCGTGAACATACAGTGAATCGTTACGAGTCTTCGATTCGTCGCCGATTCGTTCCGTCGCTGTTCTAAAAGCTCATTTGGGGGCTAGAATCGGAGCCGCTAAATATGGTGGTCGTCGCTTTTAATTGTCGGCTCCCCTTGCGTTTGGCCCGGCGGGTGGGCATCTGTTCCCCGCCGGCGTGTAACACGTCGGCTCGTTGAGACTGCCCGGGATCGATGACCTTGTCCTTTCAATCCATGATCCTGAGCGGCCGCGGCGTGACCGCGGTGCTCGGGCCTACCAATACCGGCAAGACACACTACGCGATGGAGCGCATGATCGCTCATGACAGCGGCGTCATCGGACTGCCGCTGAGATTGCTCGCGCGCGAAGTCTATACGCGTCTCGTCGAGAAGGTCGGCCACCACAATGTCGCGCTGATCACCGGCGAGGAGAAGATCACGCCGCATCGCGCCCGTTACTCCGTCTGCACCGTCGAAGCGATGCCGCGCGAGACGACCGCTTCCTTCGTGGCGATCGACGAGGTGCAGCTTGCCGGCGATCTGGAGCGCGGCCACATCTTCACCGACAGGCTCATGCATCTGCGCGGGCGTGGCGAGACGCTGCTGCTCGGCGCCGCGACGATGCGGCCCATCCTCGAGCACCTCCTGCCCGGCATCACCGTCGTTGAGCGGCCGCGCATGTCGCAGCTTCTCTATGCCGGCTCCAAGAAGATCACTCGCCTGCCCAACCGGTCCGCGATCGTCGCCTTTTCGGCGGACGAGGTCTATGCGATTGCCGAGCTCATCCGCCGCCAGCGCGGCGGCGCCGCGGTCGTGCTCGGCGCGCTGTCACCGCGCACCCGCAATGCCCAGGTTGCACTCTACCAGGAGGGCGACGTCGATTATCTGGTGGCGACCGACGCGATCGGCATGGGGCTCAATCTTGATGTCGACCATGTCGCCTTTGCCCAGGACCGGAAATTCGACGGCTACCAGTATCGCAACCTCAACCCGGCGGAACTCGCCCAGATCGCGGGGCGCGCCGGCAGGCACATCCGCGACGGTACGTTCGGCGTAACGGGCCGCGTCGATCCCTTCGAGGACGAGCTCGTACACCGCATCGAATCGCATGAGTTCGATCCGGTCCGGGTGCTGCAGTGGCGTTCCAAGGCTCTCGACTACTCCTCGTTGAGGGCCTTGAAGCACAGCCTCGAGGCGGCGCCCGCGGTTTCGGGGCTCACGCGCGCGCTTCCTGCCGTCGACCAGCAGGCGCTCGAGCATCTGGCCCGCTATCCCGAAATCATCGACGTCGCCACCACGTCCGAGCGTGTCGAAAAGCTGTGGGAAGCTTGCGCGCTCCCGGATTATCGTCGCATCACGCCGGCGCAGCACGCCGACCTCATCTCGAGCATCTATGCCGATCTCGTTCGCCATGGCACGGTCAATGAGGATTTCATGGCCGAACAGGTCCGGCGTGCCGACCTCACGGATGGCGAGATTGACACACTTTCGGCGCGAATTGCGCAGATCAGGACCTGGACCTATGTGTCCAACCGGCCCGGGTGGCTTGCCGATCCGACACACTGGCAAGAAAAGACGCGGGAAATCGAAGATCGATTGTCCGACGCGTTACATGAAAGGTTGACGAAACGCTTTGTTGATCGCAGGACATCTGTGCTCATGAAGCGCCTGAGAGAGAATGCGATGCTGGAAGCAGAAATCAGTGTGAATGGTGATGTCTTCGTCGAGGGGCACCATGTGGGCCAGCTAACCGGTTTCCGGTTCACGCTAGCCGCCGGGAGCGAGGGATCGGACGCGAGGGCCGTTCAAGGTGCCGCCCAGAAGGCGCTTGCGCTGGAATTCGAGGCGCGCGCCGCCCGTCTGCATGCGGCCGGCAACAATGATCTGGCGCTGTCGTCGGATGGCCTCGTGCGCTGGCTCGGCGATCCCGTGGCGCGGCTTGCCGCAAGCGACCACGTGATGCGCCCGCGCGTTATCCTGCTTGCCGACGAGCAGCTTCAGTCCCATGCGCGCGAACATGTGCTTGCGCGGATCGAGCGCTTCGTGAACCACCACATCAGCACCGTTCTGAAGCCGCTCGACGATATTTCCCGCGCGGAGGATCTGGAGGGGCTTGCCAAGGGCCTCGCCTTCCAGCTCGTGGAGAACCTCGGCGTGCTCTTCCGCCGCGACGTCGCCGAAGAGGTGAAGTCGCTGGACCAGGAAAGCCGCGCCTCCATCCGCAAATACGGCGTCCGCTTTGGCGCCTACCATATCTTCCTGCCCGCGCTCCTGAAGCCGGCGCCGGCAGAATTGATCACGCTGCTCTGGGCGCTGAAGAACGACGGGCTCGACAAGCCCGGCTATGGCGAGCTGATCCCGATGCTCGCCGCCGGCCGCACCTCGGTCGTGACCGATCCTTCCTTCGAGCGGACCTTCTACAAGCTCGCGGGCTTCCGCTTCCTCGGCAAGCGCGCGGTGCGCATCGACATCCTCGAGCGCCTTGCGGACCTCATCCGTCCGCTGCTGCAGTGGAAGCCCGGCGCGTCGCCGCGTCCCGACGGGGCCTATGACGGCCGCCGCTTCATGGCGACAACGTCGATGCTATCGATTCTCGGCGCAACACCGGACGACATGGAAGAGATCCTGAAAGGGCTCGGCTACCGGGCCGACAGCGTGACGGCCGATGAAGCGGCGGCCTTCCTCGCCAGCCAGCAGGGCGCGCCGGCGGAGACACCCGCCGAGGCGGCGACCGAGCATGGCGAAGCGGACGAGGTCGTCGAGGCCGAATCCTCCGAAGAACCGGCCGCCGAGGCACCCGCTGCCGATGATCAGCCGGCCGAGGCGCCGGCAGAACAATCAGCTGATAATGCCGCCGCTCCGGCACAGCCGGAAGCGCCGACCGAAGCGAGACCCGTGCTTCTCTGGCGTCCTGGCACTCGCCAGGACAACCAGCGTCACGGCGGCCGCCATCAGGGCGAACAGCGTCGCGGTGGCCAGCGTCACGGCCAGGCGGATGCCAGGGAGGGTGGCCGCAGGTCCGGCGCGCCAGCCCATGGGAAGCCGCGCGAGAGCAAGCCGCAGGACGGCAAGACGCAGGAGGGCAGGTCCGGCGGTCCGCGCAAGGATCGCGGCGACCGGCACGACCGGGGCAAGCCGGCCGGCGCGAAGTTCGAGGGTCGCCCGCCGCGCAAGGAGAAGCCGATCGATCCGGATTCGCCCTTCGCCAAGCTCGCCGCTCTCAAGGAGCAGCTCAAGAAATAGGTCCGCCATGGAGAAACAGCCATCGTCCGCGCCTGCCTCGCGCCAGCGGCTCGACAAGTGGCTGTTCTTTGCCCGGTTGATCAAGTCGCGCTCGCTGGCCCAGAAGGCGATCGAGGCCGGTCACGTCGCGATCAACGGCGAGCGGGCGACGCAGTCCTCCGCTCAGGTGAAGGCGGGCGACATGCTGGAGCTGTCGCTCGAGCGGCGGGACCTCGTCGTAAGGGTGCTTTTGCCCGGATCGCGGCGCGGGCCCTACGAGGAGGCGCGTCTGCTTTACGAAGACCTGACGCCCGACACACCCGCCGTCAGGCGCACACCCTTCGAACAGGCAACGCGCGAGCGCGGTGCCGGCCGGCCGACGAAACGGGAGCGGCGCGAAACGGATCGCTTGAAGTCCGATTTCGACGAGGGAGACGACTAGCACGCCTCTCGCGGCAAGCGCAGGGCTTGGCCGAAGGCGCTCCTTCGTCCAGCCTCGGTGAGAGGCCCGGGCTGGTTTTGGGATGTTCGATCCCGGACCGTTGCAACGCTGGAAAACTCTGCCCGCTCCGTGGCAAATCGCGCATGGATTATCCTTGCAAAGGCCGCCCAAAGCCTTTACGTGACAAGCCAAGTTGAGTGGCATCCGGGTCTGCTTCGGCAGCTATGCGCGTCGGGCATTCCTAGCATGCGCGGACGGTGAAGCATCACCGTTGATTGCCGTTTGCCACCAAATGTGAGCATTGGCTGGAGTACCTCATGACGTATGTCGTGACCGACAACTGCATTCGCTGCAAGTATACGGACTGCGTGGAAGTCTGCCCGGTGGATTGCTTCTATGAGGGGGAGAACTTCCTCGTCATCCACCCGGACGAGTGCATCGATTGCGGCGTCTGCGAGCCGGAATGTCCTGCCGAGGCGATCAAGCCGGACACCGAGCCGGGCCTCGATAAGTGGTTGAAGATCAACGCGGATTTTTCCACGCAATGGCCCAATATCACGAAGAAGAAGGATCCGCTGCCGGAGGCAGAGGAGATGGACGGCATCGAAGGGAAGTACGAGAAGTATTTCTCTGACAAGCCCGGAGAGGGCGACTAGAGCCGCCGGCCGCTCGTTCGTGGCGGCTGACGCAGGACAGAAAAGGCGAGGCCGGAAATCTGGGGAAATCCCGCCGGCACCTCGCAAGCGCGAGCGTGGTGACTTGATCGTTGCCATGCAGCAAATTATTGATTTCGGCACTTTTTTGTGATAGGTTTCTGGCACTGATCCACAGAGGGTGCTTTTGCGCGCCCGAAAACCAGCACGAAAGCAAACGATTTCCACCGCGCGGCACTTTCCAGATATGCAACGTTCCGTTGCCCTGACCGCGGCATATAAGCTTGTTTGCGTTTCGTTGGACGGACCAGGATGGACCCACCCGGCGGTATCCCCGTCTATCCCGGGCCTGACCGACCCGGCCCCGGCCCGTGAAGAGGCCGGGTGCGCACTAGGGAGTGTTTGAAACGAATGACGATCCAGCAGAAAAAATCTTCAACGCGCCAAGGCTTCAAGACCGGTGAATCGATCGTTTATCCGGCTCATGGCGTTGGCCAGATTGTCGCGATTGAGGAGCAGGAAGTTGCCGGCATGAAGCTCGAGCTTTTTGTCATCGACTTCGAAAAGGACAAGATGCGCCTCAAGGTGCCGGTAGCCAAGGCTGTGAGCATCGGCATGCGCAAGCTGTCCGAAACCGATTTCGTCGACCGTGCGTTGAAGGTTGTGCAGGGCAAGGCGCGCGTAAAGCGGACCATGTGGTCGCGCCGCGCCCAGGAATACGATGCCAAGATCAACTCCGGCGATCTCATTTCCATCGCGGAAGTAGTGCGTGATCTCTATCGTGCCGAGAACCAGCCGGAACAGTCCTATTCCGAGCGCCAGCTCTACGAAGCCGCTCTTGACCGCATGGCGCGCGAAATCGCTGCCGTGAACAAGATGTCCGAAACCGAAGCCGTTCGCCTTGTCGAGGCCAATCTCAACAAGGGGCCGAAGCGCGGCAAGGCCGTCGAAGAAGAAGATGCCCAGGACGAAGCCGCTTAAGCGCCTCACCTGCAAGGCAGTCATGAAAGCCCGGCCATGCGCCGGGCTTTTTTTATGCTTGCGGCTTTGCTTGCGCTCGCCCGTGGTCGGCCCTTCCGCCGCACAACTTTGAACGGCATGCTTCAAAGACGGGGCCGCAGGCAATCTTTGCCGTGCATAAGGCCTCGCTCTGCAATTCAAAATCGTTGTTGTTCCGGGAACTTTTCGAGCCGGCGCACGTTTCTTACTCTCGGCAGGGGGGCATCCGCCTGTGCTGCCGGGCGATCTTGGCTCTGTGATCCTCACCGTTTCAGGTTCGTATTCTTCGATTTAGGGCGCTTCCTCATTTCGTCAAGCAGCGCCACGGTCCCGTTGCCGAATGCCGCACAAGGCGCTCGGCTCCTTCGAGTTCAATCGTCATGGCGCCTCGCGCCAGCTACGGAGCGATCGATGAAGACCCTCACAGCAGACAGGCGTATGATCAAGATTGCAATGGACGCACCCTATCTCGAACGGGAGGAGGAGCACGCGCTCGCGCAGGCCTGGCGGAACGAAAACGACCAGGAGGCCCGAAACAAGATAGCAATGTCGCATATGCGCCTGGTGATCGCGATGGCGGCGAAATTCCGCAGTTTCGGGCTGCCCATGGGCGATCTCGTGCAGGAGGGTCACATCGGCCTGCTCGAGGCCGCGGCCCGCTTCGAGCCAAGCCGCGACGTGCGCTTCTCGACCTACGCGACCTGGTGGATTCGCGCTTCGATGCAGGATTATGTGCTTCGCAACTGGTCGATCGTGCGCGGCGGCACAAGTTCGGCACAGAAGGCGCTGTTCTTCAATTTGCGCCGGCTGCGGGCGCGGCTCGCTCAGGGCGACCGCCAACTTACATCGCAGGCTATGCATGAGGAAATCGCCGCGGCGCTCGGCGTCAGCCTTGCCGACGTGCAGACCATGGACGCTCGCCTTTCCGGCAATGATGCGTCGCTGCAGGCGCCGGTCGGCAGCGGCGATTCGGATGGCGGCGCACGCCTGGATTTCCTGGCGAGCGACGCGCCTCTGCCCGACGAGCAGGTCAGCGATCTGATCGATGGCGAACGCGCCCGCCGGTGGCTGCACATCGCGCTCGGCGAGCTTACCGAGCGCGAGATGAAGATCATCAGCGCGCGGCGCCTGTCGGAAGACGGCGCGACGCTGGAAGAACTCGGCGTCGCCCTCGGTATTTCGAAGGAGCGCGTGCGGCAGATCGAGACACGGGCGCTCGAAAAATTACGTGCGGCGCTGACATCCAAAGCGCCGGCACTGACCGCAGCCATGCATTAAGGCGAGAAACTCCGGCCGGAAATTGCCGGCCGGACTTTCGCCTCCAGCCCTCCCCCCGTGTGGCCCCGCCTGTGGGAGGGGCATATCCGTTCTTCGTACAGGTTGGACCTGCCGGCAGGCGCGTGAGGGAACGTCGGCGGAGTTTCCGCGCATCCCATGTCCGGTTGGCATCGACCGACGGCTCGGCTACTGTCTCCGTCCGAAACACAAACGGACGGCACCCGATGCTCGATCTGACACCCTATCTGCCGCAACTTCTCGTCGCCTGGACCGCCTATATCATTGCCGTCGCATCGCCGGGGCCGGCCGTTCTGGCGATCATCGCGACCTCTATTGCCCAGGGGCGCAAGGCAGGCCTCGCGCTTGCCTTCGGTGTACTGAGCGGCAGCTATACCTGGGCTATGCTGACGGCTTCGGGGCTCTCTGCGCTCATCAGGACCTATGGCCAGGCAATCGTCTTCCTGAAGGTCGCCGGTGCCTGCTATCTCTTCTGGCTTGCCTATAATGCGCTCAAGGCGGCGATGCGGGGCGATGCTCCCAAGGCTGCCCTTGGTGTTCCGCTGCAGATGCCGCTGAAGAAACTCTATCTCAAGGGGCTCGGCATTCACCTGACCAACCCCAAGGCGATCTTCGCCTGGATCATGCTGGTCTCGCTCGGCATGCCGGATGGCGCACCGGTCGCCGTCACCGCCGCATTTATCGGCGGCTGCATGCTGATCGGCCTCGTCATCTTCTGCGGCTTCGCGATCGTCTTCTCGCTCTCGCCGGTGCACCGCGCCTATCTCAGATCGCGGCGGGTCATCGAGAGCCTGATGGCCGGCTTCTTCGCCTTTGCCGGCCTGAAACTGCTGACAACGCGGCTTTGATCATCAGGGGAAACATGCAGCAGATAATTGCCCTTGAACCGCTCGACGGGACGCCCGGACTATTCCGGCATCGGGAGCACATCCGGATGCATGAGAGGCGCATCCTTCAGCCAGATCCTTGCGCCTTCCGCGCCGATGATCGCGATCAAGTCGGTGCCGGCGGGTAAGCGGCCCCAGCTCTCTGGCTCCAGTGTTTCACCACCGATGGTCAGCCCGCCCGAGAGGACCAGGAACTCCAATCCACGTGTGTTTGCGACGCTGATTGTTTCGTCGGCCTGCCAGTCCTCGAGCCGGACTTCTTCACGGCCATCGTCGAACAGGATGGTCGCGGCGCTGGCGCCGGGACGAGGTGTTGCACGCTCGCCCTCGCCGGGCCGGCAAACGATCTGAGTCTGATCCCCATCACGGAACTGCCAGAGCCGGACGAAGATCGTGCAGCCCTCTTTCGCGGCGGGGATATGCGACGTGCCGGGCGGATTGCGGAAATAGCTGCCGGCCGGATAGTCGCCATGCTCATCCTGGAAGACGCCTTCCAATACGAGGATCTCTTCGCCGCCACTGTGCGTATGGCGCGGGAAGGCACTGCCGGGGGCATAGCGCACGATCGAGGTGGCGCGGGCAACCTCGCCGCCGACGCGGAAAAGCATGCGGCGATCCACGCCGGCGGCGGGACTTGGCACCCAGTCCAGCTTCGCGGCATGGACAATGACGGGCTTCGACAGATCGTCGTTAATGCGCATCACGCGTCTCCTTCATGGTCAGGACCATCCGAGACTTGACGTTGCCCGACTTCATCTTCTGGCATGCCTCGAATGCCTTCTCCAGCGGCATCGTCTCGATCTGCGGGCGCACACCGGTGAGGACGCTGAAGTCGAGCGCCTCTCGCTCTCGTAGAGCGTGCCGGTGATCGATCCAAGCACGCTGCGCTCGCCGACGACGAGATGGCCGGCCGATACGGGCAACGGGTCCTTGCCCGCGCCGAGCAGCACGACACGGCCGCCGGCGCAGGTCCTGCCATCAGCGACAATACCGCTTCAGCATTGCCGATGGTAGGGATGATGGCCTTTGCCCCGCTGGAAGGCGCCATGTTGCTGGCAAATGTTCTTTCCAGGCCCTCAGCCTTCGATGAAGCGGTCGCGGCGCTCTCTTAATAGAAGCGCACGCCGAGCGCTGTGCCTACAGCGACCTTGCGCGTCTGATTGGGCGCGCAGCGAGGCGAAACCGCGTGGCAATCGACGCCGAGGTTATTCGGCAGCCGCCTGGCCGTGGCCGAAGCGCTTCTCGATATAGTCGGCGACGAGAAGCTGGAATTCCTCGGCGATCTTCGGTCCGCGAAGCGTCATCGCCTTCTGGCCGTCGATGAAGACGGGAGCGGCCGGCATCTCGCCGGTGCCGGGAAGAGAAATGCCGATATCGGCATGCTTGCTTTCGCCCGGACCGTTGACGATGCAGCCCATCACGGCGACCTTCAGCGCCTCGACCCCCGGATATTTCTCGCGCCAGACCGGCATGCTTGCGCGGATATCCTCCTGGATCTTCTGGGCAAGCTCCTGAAACACGGTCGAGGTGGTGCGGCCGCAGCCGGGACAGGCGGCGACGACCGGGATGAACTGGCGGAAGCCCATGACCTGCAAAAGCTCCTGCGCCACCTGCACCTCGCGGGTCCGGTCGCCGCCGGGCTCTGGGGTGAGCGAAATGCGGATCGTGTCGCCGATGCCCTGCTGCATCAGGATGCCGAGCGAGGCGGAGGAGGCGACGATGCCCTTGGTGCCCATGCCGGCTTCGGTAAGGCCGAGATGGAGCGCATGATCGGAGCGGGCGGCGAGCATCGCGTAGACGGCGATCAGGTCCTGCACGCCGGAAACCTTCGCGGAAAGGATGATGCGGTTGCGCGGCAGGCCGAGCTCCTCGGCAAGTTCCGCCGAGAGCAGTGCCGATTGCACGATCGTCTCGCGGGTCACCTGCTGCGCCGTCAAGGGCGAGCCGTTGGCCTTGTTCTCGTCCATCAGCCGGGTCAGCAGTTCCTGGTCGAGCGAGCCCCAGTTGACGCCGATACGCACCGGCTTGTCGTAGCGCATCGCCATCTCGATGATCTCGGCGAACTGCTTGTCCTTCTTGTCCTTAAAGCCGACATTGCCCGGGTTGATGCGGTATTTCGCGAGCGCCTCGGCGCAGGCCGGATGGTCCGCCAGGAGCTTGTGGCCGATATAGTGGAAGTCGCCGACGAGCGGCACGTCCATGCCGAGGCGCAACAGCCGCTCGCGGATCTTCGGCACGGCAGCGGCGCTTTCGTCGCGGTCGACGGTGATGCGCACCAGTTCGGAGCCTGCCTTATGGAGCGCCGCCACCTGCGCGACCGTCGCGTCGATGTCGGCCGTGTCCGTATTCGTCATCGACTGGACGACGACCGGCGCACCGCCGCCAACGATCACACCGCCGACATCGACGGCGACCGAGGCGCGGCGCGGCTGTGGCTCGAAATCGAAGGCAGAAGACATGAAAGCCTCTTCTTGGGTCCCGTTGTAGCGGAGCGGAAACGGACAGAGAAACGCTCCGCGCTTTCGCCTTCTGAGGTGGAGGACGAAAGCGTGCTTGTCAACGGCAACATCACGCAGTGACGGCGAATTGATGGCGGGCGTTGTTAGTGTCCCTTGCTGTGATCCGCATGAACCGCGTGATGCGACAGCAGGAGAACGACGACGAAGAGGACGGGGATCAAGGTGAAGATGATGGCAAAGCCGCTGTGCTCCGCGATGAAGCCGATCAGCGACGGCGCGAACAGCATGCCGGAATAGCCCATGGTGGTCGCGACCGCGAGCCCGATGCCCGGCTGCAGGCCGGGCATGTTGCCGGCCGCCGAGAAGGCGATCGGCACCATGTTGGAAATGCCGATGCCGGCAATGGCAAAGCCGAGGATCGCAACGACAGCGTTCGGTGCAAGCCCGGCGAGAACCATGCCGATGAGCGCCATCACGGTGCAGATGCGCAAGGTCCGTTTCGCGCCGAGGAGATCGCGCACATGGTCGCCGGCAAAGCGCATCGCCGCCATCGTCGCCGAGAAGGCGGCGAAGCCGAAGCCGGAGAGCTCGATCGAGGCACCGAGTTCATCTTTCAAGTAGAGCGCGCCCCAGTCGAGCACGGCGCCTTCCGGCACCATCGAGAACAGCGCCATCAGACCGATGAGCCATGGCAAGGGCGTCATCGGCAGCCTGAGCTTCTCCTTTGCGGCGGCAGGATGCGGCTGATCGGCAAGGATCATCGGCCACGCAACGGCGAGGACGGCGAGGCAGAGGCCCGTCACGACCACGGCATGCGGCAGCACGCCAAAGCGCGCCATGAGGAAACCACCGATTCCGGCGCCGATCAGGCCTCCAAGGCTCCAATAGGCGTGGCAGGAGGACATGATGGCGCGCCGCATCGACTTCTCGACCTCGACGGCGTTGGCGTTCATCGCGACGTCCATGGCCCCGACGAAGCCGCCGAGCAGGAACATGCCGATCGCCGCCGTCCAGACGTTCGGTAGGAGGGTCAGCACGAGGAGCAGCGGCGAGAGGGCGATCGCCGTCATCTTGACGACCTTTTGCGAGCCGAGCCGGGCGATGAAGCCGCCGGCGATCGGCATCAGCACCAGAGAGCCGACGCCGAACACCAGGATCAAAAGACCGAGGACACTTTCGCCGATCCCGAGCTTCTCCTTGAATTCCGGAATCTTGGGCGCCCAGCTTCCGGTGACGAAGCCATTCATCAGGAACAGGAGGGACACGGCGAGCCTGTTCTTCGACATGTACGCCTGCCGAACCACGGCTTTCGGGGCGGTCTCTGTGCGCTGATCCATGGGTGAGCCCTCTGCCGGATCGTCCGGCTCAAATGGTGATTTCGATGAGATTGCCGTCGGGATCGCGGATCACGGCTTCGTAGAAGCCGTCCCCCGTCCATCTGGCTTCGGAGACAAGCAGGCCCTGCCGTTCCGCGCGCGCCGCCAGGTCGTCCACGGCCTGGGCGCTGCCGAGCGACAGCGCGACATGCGCGTAACCCGCGCGCTCGACCTCCGGCCCCTCGGGCGGCGCCAGCCACGGTCCCTCCATGACCTCGATCGAAGGTCCCGCCCCAAGCGTCAGAAAGCGTGAGCGGAAACCGGGGCGGCGACGGCTTTCATAGACGGCGCCGGCCTCGGCACCGAGGAAGCCGACCCAGAAAGCCGCTATTCGCTCGATGTCTTTCGTCCAGAGAGCGACATGCGCGATGCTCATCGGGCAGCCTCCTTGGCGAACACGATGCTGGCGCCGTGCGCCGTGAAGGCTGCGACCTGCGCTCGCGGCGCATCCGCCTCGAGAACCAGCGTCAAGCCGCTGTCGATGCCGATCACCGCATGCGGCGCCGCCGTGCCGAGCTTGTCGCTCGTGACGGCGGCAAGGACGGCGCGGCTTCTCGAAGCGATCAGGCGCTTGAATTCCGCGTCTTCGAAATGGAAGGCCGTCAGCCCCGCCTCTGCATCGACACCGCAGGTTCCAAGCACGCAAAGGTCTGGCCTGAGCAGCTCGGCGTCACGCTGCGCCCTCGCCCCGACGGCCGCGCCGACGGCCCGGTTGAGCGCGCCGCCGATGAGAATGACATCGATCTCCGGCTTCTCCATCAGGGCAGCCGCGATCAGTGGCGTGTTGGTGGCGATTGTGGCCGAAAAGTCCGGCGCTATCGCGCGGGCGATCGCCAGATTGGCCGAACCGGCGTCGAGGAAGACCGTCATGCCGGGGCGGAGAAAACGTAAGGAAGCCTGCGCCAGCGCCGCCTTCCGCTCCGGCGCAAGCGTGGCGCGCTCGTTCAAAGGGCCGGCATCGGGAGCGAGCGGCAGGGCGCCGCCATAAACGCGCTCGCAAAGCCCGGCCGCGGCCATCTCGCGCAGATCGCGACGGATCGTGTCCTCCGACACCCCGAGCTCGCGCGCGAGATCGGCGGCCAGGACCCGGCCTTCGCTCTTCAGCCGTTCCCGGATCAGACTTTTTCTTTCGCGCAGCAGCAGGTCCGTCGCCATCTCTTCAATCGTGCATAAACGTGCATGAATCGATGTAAACGTGAGTACCACCTGAGATCGCAGATTTCAATACGGCTTTTTGCAAAACCGCAACGAGAGCCGGAACATTTGGGTCGGGAGCGTTTTGGATGGTAATCGGCCGTTCGAAGAAAAATCTTCATCGAAAAGGCCCTGCAATTGGTCTTTTATATGCTCAGAAAGGCACCGCTTTGTGCGAGTCTCGCCGCAATCCGGATGACGGGCCGGAGAACAACAAAGATGGACATGAAAACAATGAAACTTCTTCCGACGCTTTTCGCTGCCGCCCTTCTGCAACTCGCCGCTTTCGTGCCGGCGCAAGCGGGATCGAACCTCGACGAGATCAAATCCGCCGGCGTGCTGAAGATCGGCACGGAGGGGACTTACGCTCCCTTCACCTATCATGATGCCAGCGGCGCTCTCGTCGGCTTCGACGTCGAGATCGGCCAGGAAGTCGCCAAGCGGCTCGGCGTCAAGGCCGAGTTCCTCGAAGGCAAGTGGGACGGTCTGATCGCCGGCCTCGACGCCAATCGCTACGACACTGTCATAAACCAGGTCGGCATCACCGAGGAACGCAAGAAGAAATACGATTTCTCGGAGCCCTACATCGCTTCGAAGGCGGTGCTGATCGTCCGTGGCGATAATGAGGAGATCAAGGACTTCGCCGACCTGAAGGGCAAGAAGGCCGCCCAATCGCTGACCAGCAACTTCGGCAAGCTCGCTCAGGCCTCGGGCGCCGAACTCGTCGGTGCCGACGGCTTCGACCAGTCGATCCAGCTCGTGCTGACCGGCCGCGCCGACGCGACGATCAACGACAGCCTCTCCTTCCTCGACTTCAAGAAGCAGAAGCCGGACGCCAACGTGAAGATCGCCGCCGAGCAGGCCGATGCCGACTATTCCGGCATCATCATCCGCAAGAACGAGCCGGAGTTGCTCGACGCCATCAACAAGGCGCTGGCCGAGATCAAGACGGACGGCACCTACGAGAAGATCTCGCAGAAATATTTCGGCGCCGACGTCTCGAAATAACGCTCGCGAAAGACCCCTCCCCAACCCTCCCCACAAGGGGAGGGCGATCAACCTGCAACGCCGCACCCACACGGGACCTCAGCTTCCGACGTAAGATCCAACCGGGAGGGTAGACGCTACAGGCACGCGACGAAAGGATGCACAGCCCATCCCTTCCCTTGTGGGAAGAGTGGCCCGAAGGCCGGGAGGGCTCCCACGGAACAGTTGCATGGGATGCGGGCTTCACACCCTTCCCCATCCTGCTCTATGAATCGCGATCCGTTCCGGCGTTCGGGACGGATCGCGTTTGAAAGGTTCTCCCTTGCCCCACTGGCTTCAATTGATGGCAGATGCGTTGCCGACCCTGCTTTGGGCGGGCCTGATCTTCACGATCCCGCTGACGCTCCTCTCCTTCATTCTCGGCTTGGCTCTCGGGCTCGTCACCGCCATTGCCCGGCTTTTCGCGCCGGCGCCGCTCGTCGCCGTGGCGCGCTTCTATGTCTGGGTGATCCGCGGCACGCCGCTGCTTGTCCAGCTCTTCGTCATCTTCTACGGACTGCCGAGCCTTGGCATATTGCTTGACGCCTTCCCCGCCGCGCTGATCGGCTTCACGCTCAACATCGGCGCCTATACATCCGAAATCATTCGCGCAACGATCTCCTCCGTCCCGCGCGGGCAGTGGGAAGCGGCCTATTCGATCGGCATGAGCTGGAGTCAGGTCATGCGCCGGACGATCCTGCCGCAGGCGACGCGGGTCGCAATCCCGCCCCTCTCGAACACTTTTATTTCGCTCGTCAAGGACACCTCTCTCGCCGCTGCGATCACCGTGCCGGAACTTTTCCAGACGGCGCAGCGCATCGTCGCGACGACCTATGAACCGCTGATCCTTTATATCGAGGCGGCGCTGATCTATCTTGCGATGAGTTCCGTACTGTCGGCCCTGCAGGTGAGGCTGGAGCAACGCTTCGCCCGCTATGGTGGCTTCCTGGAGGCGCGCGCATGATCGAGCTCTCGCACATCGTCAAGCGCTTCGGCACCAACACGGTCCTCAACGACATCAGCGTCACGCTGGCGGAAGGCACCGTGACCGCACTCGTCGGGCCTTCCGGCGGCGGCAAGAGCACGCTTCTGCGCTGTGTCAACCTCCTGGAGATCCCGACCAGCGGAACAATTCGGCTCGGCGATGAGCGGCTGGAATTCGCCGCCGGCCAAAAGGTCGGCTGGCGGGCGATCCAGAAGCTCCGCCGCCAAACAGGCATGGTGTTCCAGAATTTTCAGCTTTTCCCTCACCAGACCGCGATCGGCAACGTGATGGAAGGCCTTGTGACCGTTCTCAAATGGCCAGCCGACCGCGCCCGCGCCCGCGCGCTCGAACTACTGGAGAAGGTCGGCATGGCACACAAGGCTGACGCGTGGCCATCAACGCTTTCCGGTGGCCAGCAGCAGCGCGTGGCGATCGCCCGAGCGCTCGCTCCTTCGCCGCGCGTGCTCCTCTGCGACGAGCCGACCTCTGCGCTCGACCCGGAGCTCGCCGAGGAGGTGGTGGAGGTGCTCAGCCGTCTCGCCCGCGAAGGCACGACGATGATCATGGCGACCCACGATCTGCGTCTCGCCTCCCGCGTCGCCGACCACGTCGTCTTCCTCGACGCCGGCGTCGTCGTCGAAAGCGGCCCGCCGCGCAAGATTTTTTCTGTGCCTGAGCGTGAACGCACGAAGCGGTTCATCGCCTCGCTTAGTGCGCCGATGAGCTATGATATTTGAACAATCGGGCGAACGAACCGGGTTCGCGTGGCACCCCTCTCCACGATCATCCTCGGGTCTGACCCGGGGTCAAGCCCGAGGATGACGGCGGGGGAAGGGCTGCGGGCAAGAACGGGGGCAGGCAAAGTCGACTTCAGGCGCTCTTCCAGAGCTTAACTGCGAAAAGCATTATTGCCATTAACCAAACCAACCCGACCATGAAGGCGGCGCCGTTGGCTCCGAGACACTCGCTCTCAGCTATTTTGCAAGATTGATTGACCCCGATGTGCAAGCTGACAGCACCAGCGAGTAAACTCGAGCATGCGATCAGAACGCTGACCAGCGGTCTCACGCCGAAATTCAGGCCAATTGCCGCGGCGAACAAGACAACAAGAGGTCCAGTCAATGTGAGCAGGAGTGCCATCATCGCCTCCACTTCGCACGAGACCCGGCAAGCGCCTGTGTTCGGGAGGCCGGCCGGGACCAATCCGGCCGTTCCTATCAGGCAGGCCCCGCGGGCCCGTCACCCGCCAAACACGATCAAAAGATCCTTCGCATCGATCTGGTCGCCGGCTCTCACCAGCACCTCGGCGATCACCCCGTCCTTCTCCGCGTGCAGCGCCGTTTCCATCTTCATCGCCTCGATCGACAAGAGCACGTCGCCGGCCTTGACCGGCTGGCCGGTGACGACCGCGACGGTGGAGATGACGCCCGGCATCGGTGCGCCGAGATGTGCCGCATTGCCGGCCTCGGCCTTGCGGCGGATGGCGGTCGAAGCACCGCGGTTGCGGTCCGGGACCTTGATCGAGCGCGGCTGGCCGTTCAGTTCGAAGAACATCTTGACCATGCCCTTGTCGTCGATCTCGCCCTGTGCCTGGTTGAGGATGACCAGAGTCTTGCCCTTCTCTATTTCAGCGAAGAGCTCCTCGCCCGGCGCCATGCCGTAGAAATAGGCGGGCGTCGGCAGCACGCTGACCGGTCCGTAAGTCTCGCAAGCCACCGCATAATCGGTGAAGACCTTCGGATACATGAGGTAGGAGGCAAATTCGAAATCGTCGACCTTGCGGCTAAGCTTCTCCTCGATTGTCTTGCGCTCCTGATCGAGATCGGCATCTTCCAGAAGCGAGCCGGGACGAACGGTATAGGCCGTCTCGCCCTTCAGCGCCTTCTTCTGCAGCGCCTCCGGCCAACCGCCCGGCGGCTGGCCGAGATCGCCCTTGAGCATCGATACGACCGATTCCGGGAAAGCGATGTCCTTCGTCGGGTTCTCGACATCGGCGACCGTCAGGTCCTGTGAGACCATCATCAGCGCCATGTCGCCGACGACCTTGGACGACGGCGTCACCTTGACGATGTCGCCGAACATCCGGTTGGCATCGGCATAGGCCTGCGCCACCTCGTGCCAGCGGGTCTCGAGCCCGAGCGAACGCGCCTGTTCCTTCAGGTTGGTGAACTGGCCGCCGGGCATCTCGTGCAGATAGACTTCGGACGCCGGCCCCTTTAGGTCGCTTTCGAAGGCCGCATATTGGTGGCGCACCGCCTCCCAGTAGAAGGAAATGCGGCGGATCCATTCCGGATCGAGGCCGGGGTCACGCTCCGAGCCGCGCAAGGCCTCGACGATCGAGCCGAGGCAGGGCTGCGAGGTGTTGCCGGAAAGCGCGTCCATCGCCGCGTCGACGACATCGACACCGGATTCGACAGCGGCGAGCACCGTCGCTGCGGCAATGCCGGATGTGTCGTGCGTGTGGAAATGGATCGGCAGATCGGTCGATTCTTTGAGGGCCTTGAAGAGCACCCGTGCCGCCGCCGGCTTCAGGAGCCCTGCCATGTCCTTCACGGCGATGATATGGGCGCCGGCCTTTTCCAGCTCCGCAGCGAGCGCCGTATAGTATTTCAGGTCGTATTTCGGCCGCGCGGAGCTGAGGATATCGCCGGTGTAGCAGATCGCCGCCTCGCAGATCTTGTTCTCTTGCGCCACCGCGTCCATCGAGACGCGCATGTTCTCGACCCAGTTCAGGCAGTCGAAGACGCGGAAGACGTCGATGCCGCCCTTGGCCGCCTGGCGGACGAAGTATTTAACGACATTGTCCGGATAGTTCTTGTAGCCGACGCCGTTGGCCCCGCGGAGCAGCATCTGCAGCAACAGGTTCGGCGCGCCTTCGCGCACCATCGCCAGCCGCTCCCACGGATCCTCGGTCAGGAAGCGCATCGAGACGTCGAAGGTCGCCCCGCCCCAGCATTCGAGCGAGAAGAGGTTCGGCAGCGCCCGCGCATAGGTGCCCGCAATCCGGGCGATGTCGTAGGTGCGCATGCGGGTGGCGAGCAGCGATTGGTGGCCGTCGCGCATCGTCGTGTCGGTCAGCAGCACCTCAGGCTGCGCCTTCACCCATTCGGCGAACTTCTTCGGCCCGAGCTGATCGAGAAGCTGCTTGGTGCCGGGCTTCACCTCGCCGCCGATGAACGGCACGACAGGAGGCGCGATGTCGTCGGACGGCTTCGGCCGGCCCTTCGCCTCCGGATGGCCGTTGACGGTGACGTCAGCAAGGTAGGTCAAAAGCTTGGTGGCGCGGTCCTGGCGCTTCACCTGCTGGAAAAGCTCCGGCGTCGTGTCGATGAAGCGGGTCGTGTAGCTGTTGTCCTGGAATTTCGGGTGGCGGATGATCGCTTCGAGGAAGGTGAGGTTGGTCGCCACCCCGCGGATGCGGAATTCCCTGAGCGCCCGGATCATGCGCTGGATCGCTTCCTGCGGATTCGGCGCCCAGGCGGTGACTTTTTCCAAGAGGGGATCGTAGTAGCGGGTGATCACCGCGCCGGAATAGGCGGTGCCGCCGTCGAGCCGGATGCCGAAGCCGGTAGCGCCGCGATAGGCGGTGATGCGGCCGTAATCGGGGATGAAGTTCTGCTCCGGGTCTTCCGTCGTGATGCGGCACTGTAGCGCGTGACCGTTGAGGCGGATGTCTTCCTGGCGCGGCACTCCCGATTCCGGCGTGCCGATGGCAAAGCCGTCGAGGATGTGGATCTGCGCCTTGACGATGTCGATGCCGGTCACCTGTTCGGTCACCGTATGCTCGACCTGGATGCGCGGATTGACCTCGATGAAGTAGAACTTGCCGGTGTCGGCATCCATCAGATACTCGACGGTTCCGGCGCCGATATAGTTGGTCGCCTTGGCGATCTTCAGCGAGTAATCGGCGAGTTCCTGGCGCTGCGCATCGGTCAGATAAGGGGCCGGCGCGCGTTCGACGACCTTCTGGTTGCGCCGCTGGATCGAGCAGTCGCGCTCGAAGAGGTGGACGACATTGCCGTGGGTGTCGCCGAGGACCTGGCTTTCGACGTGGCGGGCGCGCTCGACGAGCTTTTCGAGATAGACCTCATCCTTGCCGAAAGCGGCCTTCGCCTCGCGCTTCGCCTCCGTCACTTCGCGGATCAGGTCCTTGGGGTCGCGGATCGCCCGCATGCCGCGGCCGCCGCCGCCCCAGGAAGCCTTCAGCATCACCGGATAGCCGATCTCCTCGGCGAGGCGTGCGATTTCCGCCGGATCGTCCGGCAGCGGATCGGTTGCCGGCACGACCGGCACGCCGATCGAGATCGCCAGGTTGCGGGCCGCCACCTTGTTGCCGAGCTGGCGCATCGTTTCCGGCTTCGGGCCGATGAAGGTGATGCCGTTATGAGCACAGGCCTCGGCGAATTCCGGGCTTTCCGACAGAAGACCGTAGCCCGGATGGATCGCGTCGGCGCCCGACAGCTTGGCGACGCGGATCACCTCGTCGATCGACAGATAGCTTTCGATCGGTCCGAGATCCCGGGCAAGATGCGGACCGCGCCCGACCTGGTAACTCTCGTCCGCTTTGAAGCGGTGGAGCGCCAGCTTGTCCTCCTCAGCCCATATCGCGACCGTTTTAAGCCCCAGCTCATTGGCCGCGCGGAAGACGCGGATGGCGATTTCGGAACGGTTGGCAACAAGGATCTTTGAGATGGACAAGTCGGACTCCTCAATAGACTTGAAACGCGGGAATGCTGCACCCGCGAAAAGAACTATTAGCGAGTCAAGGAATGAAGTGCAATTTCAGATGCGACACCGAACCTAACCCATTCGGTCAGGCTACTGTCCTTTAGGAAATCAGCCCCAAACGGAAGGCGATGGCGACGACATAGTGCCGGTTCTTAGCCTTCAGCTTTTCCTGGATGCCGTTCATGTACCAGTCGACCGTGTGGCTCGAAATGTCGAGCACCTTGCCGATGTCGTTCGAGGTCATGCCGTCGGCGAGATAGTTCAGCGCCTCCATCTCACGCCGCGTCATCTGCACTTCGACGCGCGAGACGAGCTCGGCCATGATCTCGGGATCGGTGAGTTCGAGCAGCTTCCAGAACAGCCGCTTGGCGATCGCATCGAAAAGGCTGAGTTCCACCGGGCTGAGATCGACCACCCGGCCGCCGACCGTCAGGTTGCCCATCAACCCGCGCCGGCCGTGCACCGGAAAGATATAGCCGTCGAACAGGCCGTGGTTGCGCGCCTCGATCATCATGCTTTCCATGCGCTTGCGGTGCGGGTCCGAACGGAAAGCGGCCAGCGTGTCGCGCCAGCGGAAGCCACGCTGGGCATGGCCGAGATAGCGGATCGTCGGATCGATGACGACGTATTTCTTGCGGATATAGATTTGCGGCCAGCCCTCCGGCCAGCGCCCGGCGAGAAGCAGACGCAGCGGGTTCTCGTGCGGTTTCGGCTGACGCACGACGCCATAGAAGTCGAAGCCGCAACGGTCGAGCAGGCGCTCGAACTCGGGCAGAATCTCCTCGCGCGTCTTCATCTCCTCGAGAAGCGCCAGAAACTGTACGAGCAACGTAATATTCATGAAACACCTTCAGATCGGAACGCGCGGCACAACGCTTCATAGCCACATGAACGCGCCGTTCAGAAGCCATTCATGTTGCAACCGCGATAATTCTTCATATCACGCCCGGTCTTGCAGGGAACCTGCAAAAACTCGGAGTCGAGACGCCAAGATAGCGAACGATGGATCATCCCGCCAACCCTCCCATGGCACCGATGATCCGGCCGCCTGACCCGTCCCGCCTCCGATTTTTTTTTCAGGAGAACGCAGAGACCGTCACACGCGGCTTTGTCGGCCCGCAGGGGTGGAAGAAATGCCATCGCTGCCGTCTGCAGAGGCGCAACGCAGCCGCATCGCGTTGTTGCGGCACCAATCCGATGCCCAGAAGGGGTGAGACAGTGTCTTTATTCCAAGTGTATGCAAGAGCGCTTCAGTATCTTGCTGTTCACAAACTCCGCGTCGGTGCGATCGTCGTCGCCAATATCGTGTTGGCCGTCATCACGATCGCCGAGCCGATTCTGTTCGGTCGCATCATCGATGCAATCTCATCACAAAAGGACGTCGCGCCGATGTTGCTCATGTGGGCGGGCTTCGGCGTCTTCAACACGGTCGCATTCGTTCTCGTCTCCCGCGAGGCCGACCGCTTGGCGCATGGCCGCCGGGCGACGCTCCTGACCGAGGCCTTCGGCCGGATCGTCTCGATGCCGCTTTCCTGGCATAGTCAGCGCGGCACGTCGAACGCGCTGCACACGCTGCTGCGTGCCTGCGAGACCCTCTTCGGCCTTTGGCTCGAATTCATGCGGCAGCACCTCGCGACCGCGGTGGCCCTCGCCCTCCTGGTGCCGACCGCCTTCGCGATGGACGTCCGCTTGTCGCTCGTGCTCGTCGTGCTTGGCGCGGCCTATGTGCTGATCAGCAAGGTCGTGATGAACCGCACGAAGGACGGCCAGGCCTCCGTCGAGAACCACTACCACACGGTCTTCTCCCACGTCTCGGACGCGATCAGCAACGTTTCCGTGGTGCACAGCTACAACCGCATCGAGGCGGAAACCCGGGAACTCAAGAAGTTCACCGAGCGGCTGCTCTCGGCGCAATTTCCGGTGCTCGACTGGTGGGCGCTGGCGAGCGCGCTCAACCGCATGGCCTCGACCATCTCGATGATGGCGATCCTCGTCATCGGCACCATCCTGGTACAGCGCGGCGAGCTCGGCGTCGGCGAGGTGATCGCATTCATCGGCTTCGCGAACCTGCTGATCGGTCGTCTCGACCAGATGAAGGCCTTCGCGACGCAGATATTCGAAGCGCGCGCCAAGCTCGAGGATTTCTACCAGCTCGAAGATTCGGTACGCGAACGCGAGGAGCCGGCGGGCGCCAAGGAACTGACCGGCGTCGTCGGCGAGGTCGAATTCCGCGACATCTCCTTCGACTTCGCCAACTCCGCTCAAGGGGTGCGCAACGTCTCCTTCAAGGCCAAGGCCGGCCAGACGGTTGCCATCGTCGGCCCGACCGGCGCCGGCAAGACGACGCTCGTCAACCTCCTGCAGCGGGTACACGAGCCGAAGCACGGCCAGATCCTGATCGACGGCGTCGACATTTCGACGATCACCCGCAAGTCGCTTCGCCGGTCGATCGCCACCGTCTTCCAGGATGCCGGCCTGATGAACCGCTCGATCGGCGACAACATCCGGCTTGGCCGCGAGGATGCCTCGCTGGAGGAGGTGATGGCGGCGGCGGAAGCCGCAGCCGCGAGCGACTTCATCGAAGACCGCCTCAACGGCTACGACACGGTTGTCGGAGAGCGCGGCAACCGGCTCTCGGGCGGCGAACGCCAGCGCGTCGCCATCGCCCGCGCCATCCTCAAGAACGCGCCGATCCTCGTCCTCGACGAGGCGACCAGCGCTCTCGATGTCGAGACCGAGGCGCGCGTCAAGGAAGCGATCGATGCGCTGCGCAAGGACCGCACGACGTTCATCATCGCCCACCGGCTTTCGACGGTGCGCGAGGCCGACCTGGTGATCTTCATGGATCACGGCCGGATCGTCGAAATGGGCGGCTTCAACGAGCTCAGCCACAGCAACGGTCGCTTCGCCGCGCTGCTCAGAGCAAGCGGGATCCTCACGGACGAGGATGTCCGCAAGAGCCACACGGCGGCTTGATATCGTCACCTCCCGCTATCGAAATGCCCCGGAACTCCGGGGCATTTTTCTTTTCACCACAACAAATTTGCATGTTGCGCGCGTGCAGCGGCCCGACGGGAAGAACGGCTGAACTTGCGAAACGTGGCGACAGCCTTCAGCGACTTTGCAATCCTAAAGGGGATAGCCATGACTGAAGTCCGATTTGAGCTTAAGGACATTCCTGACGGCGTGCGCGAACTACCTCGTGATGAGCAGGACCTCGTGCGCGACATGTTGGAGAAACAAGTTTGCTCGACGGACATGGGCGATAACCTCATGCCCGATCGCAAGCTCCTGGCGCCAAGGGCGGGAGTGCCGACTCGGCTGTTGGAAGGAGCTCTTGGGATAGAGGGAGCGCGTTTCGGCTCTTGGACTGAGAAAAGCTTTGATGCGTTTTTCGAAGAGCATCTTGCGGGCGGCTGCTATCTTTGGGTCCAACCCTACAAAAGCGGTCCGGAGCCTGTGTCGTTCGCGCCGTATAGTCGGCTGAGACGTGACTGGCTGTATGTCTATGCGACTGAAGCTGGAATGCGCCCTTGCGGCATGACGCGTAGGGACGGCCGCCTGTCATTGTTGTCGAATCTGGACTGCGATTTTACTTTTGTATTCGGTGAAACAGATCTTGTTGCGAGCTTCGATAGCGCTTTCGGTGGAAGGGAGAGGATTTGCATTGAATTTGCCGACTTCTTGAAATCCACCTCGGTTGATCTCGGGGAGGGTGACATCTACGCCTTCATGAGAACCTACCTGCCAAGAATTGGCGGATGCGATGAACGCCATTGAGGTCCATCCGACGAGTTCGACGATGATGGCAGGAGTTCCGGCAAGCTAGACGATCGGCGGTTTCAATAGCGTTGGATCTCGCGTCTATGCTGCCCTACAATCAACGCCCCGAACGATCCATCTTCTCCGCGCCCCTCGCTTGTTCGCCTCTACGCCGGCCTGAGCGGCTTCGCGACCGCCACCTCCTTCAGCCACTCTAGGTAATAGGCATAGACGAAGTGCAGCCCGATGCCACCGAGGACGAAGAGCGAGCCGATGATCGGGTTTCTGCCGGTAACGAAGAGTAGCACCTGGCCCGCCATCGCGAGGATCGTTCCGAAGATGAAGACGGCCAGCGAATGGCGGCCGATCATCACCAGCGGGTGGCTGCTTTCGAGCCTCGTCAGCCGGCTGATGACCGGAACGATGGCGAGGAGATAGGCGAGCGCCAGGACGTGCAGAAGCCGCGTCAGCGACAGGAATGTCTTATCGAAGCCTGTGAGCACCGCCGGCAGCCCGAAGGAAAGGTCGATGCTCCACCAGGAGAACAGCACCCAGAAGGCGGAAATCAGCAGATAGGCGGCGGAAAGACCGATGAGCCACGGACTTCGCGGCAGACGGCCACCCTGCCGGACATGGTTCATGCACAAAATGCCGATCACGAAAAGGAACTGCCAGGACCAGGGATTGAGGAACCAGTAGCCTTCGTCGAGGAAATTATATGGAACCAGCTTGAAGCAGCCCGCTGCGAGCCAGAGCGTTGCCGAAAGCGCGAACAGAAGGCGCGGGCTGGCTGCATTCAGCCAGAGGATTCCCGGCAGCAGGAGGAACAGCACCGCATACATCGACAGAATGTTGTTGTAGCCAAGCTGGTGACCGAGGAGCACCATGGCGACGATGCCCTGCTCCGCCTGGTCGACAATCGGGCGAATGTTGATTTCGCCGATCAGATCCTGGCGGCCGAAATAGAGAGCACCGCCGGCGAAGATCGCGAGCGTCACGACGCTGGTCATGATATGCGCGACATAGAGCGTCAGCGCCCGCCGCCATATTTTCAGCGTGAGCGCGAGACGCGCGCCGTTCACGAACTTGCCCGCATAGGCCACTCCGACCGAAAGGCCCGAGATCAATACGAAAGCCTCGGCCGAATCGGAAAAGCCGATGTTCTTGTGCGTCAGATATTCGAGATATTGGCCGGGCACATGGTTGACGAAGATGGTCAACAGGCAGAGTGCTCGGAAAACGTCAAGGCGTGTATCGCGGTACGTTGGAACCGCGTAGGCGACCTTGACCTGATCGTTGCCGGTCCCAAAAGTCTTTTGCAGCATGCGGTTGTTATCCGGGATTTGGCGCCCCGCCCCACCCCTTGTTGAAACCGGACGCGTCCGGAACTCCCGGCAGCATCGATGAAAGCGCGGTCCCTGATGGGAACACGCCGCCGCAATTGAGGGCAAAGAAGAACCGGCCTCGCACGTTCGGTACAAAGCCGGTTCCTTCCATCAAATCCGGCGGTTACAGCAAAACCCCTTCATGCGCGTTTTTTGTGACACTATTATTTATGCTGACGACCGGCTCACCACTTTTTGAATCTCGGCTGACGGAAATCCGGTGCGTCGTGCCGTTCACCCGCACCTCGGCCGAATAGCCCGCCCAATCAGCCGGCAGGACGGGCCGGATCGCCAGCCTGTCGCCCCGCTTGCGAATGCCGAGGATGCCCTCGACGCCGGCGCGATAGAGCCATCCGGCCGAGCCCGTATACCAGGTCCAGCCGCCGCGGCCGGCAAGCGCGCCTTCGCCGTAGATATCGGCGGCGACGACATAGGGCTCGACCCGGTAGTGTTCGGCATCCTCGCGGCTCAGCGCATGCGACACGGGATTGAGCATGCGGAAAGCCCGCCAGGCCTCCTCCGCCCGTCCCTGGGCGGCGAATGCCAGGACCACCCAGGTGGCCGCATGGGTATATTGGCCGCCGTTCTCGCGCACGCCCGGCGGATAGGCCTTGATATAGCCCGGGTCCTGCTTCGTCGTTTCGAGCGGCGGCGTGAACAGGCGAACGATGTGCTTCTCGGGGTCGACGAGCTCCGCCATCACCGCATCCATGGCGCGCATGGAGCGGTCCCGATCGCCTTCGCCCGACAGCGTGCTCCACGATTGGGCAATTGAATCGATGCGGCACTCGCGATTTTCCGCGGATCCGAGCGGCGTGCCGTCGTCGTAATAGGCGCGGCGGTAGTAGTCGCCGTCCCAGCCCGCCTGTTCGAGAGCGTTCTTCAGGGCCTCGACGTGCTTCTCCCAAAGCGTCACGCGTGGACCGTCCTTGCGCTCGCGCGCATAAGGCAGGAACGTGCGCAGGGCGCCGGCGAGGAACCAGCCGAGCCAGACGCTCGTGCCCTCTCCGGCTTCGCCCACCCGGTTCATGCCGTCGTTCCAGTCGCCGCCGAGGATCAACGGCAGACCGTTCGCGCCGGTGCGCTTGATTGCAAGATCGAGCGCGCGGGCGCAATGCTCGTAGACGTCGCCGGTTTCGTCCGCGATTTCCGGCTTGTAGAAGCTGTCGTGCTGGCCCTCTTCGAGAGCCGGGCCGGTGATGAAGAACACCTTCTCGTCGAGAATGTCCTTGGTACCGGTGACCGCGCAATAATGCGCGACCGCGTAAGCCAACCATACGACGTCGTCGGAAATCATCGTGCGCACGCCGGCGCCGGTCCCCGGCAGCCACCAATGCTGCACGTCGCCCTCGACGAACTGCCTTGCAGCAGCATTCAGGATCTGCGCGCGCGCCAATTCCGGCCGATGGATCAGGAACGCCAGCGTATCCTGCAACTGGTCGCGGAAACCATAGGCGCCGCTTGCCTGATAGAAGGCCGAGCGCGCCATGATGCGGCAGCCGAGCGCCTGGTAGGGAAGCCAGTGATTGACCATGTGGTTGAAGGCGCGGTCGGGGGTGTCGACCTTCACGACGCCGGTGAAGTCACCCCAGAACGCCCTCGCCGTGTCGAGCGCCGCGTCGAAGGCGCTTGCCCTTAGTTCGGCGAGGATCGCCTGCACCTGATCGGCGCTGTCGACGTCGCCGAGGAAGAAGGTGACCTGTCCCTCCGCACCCGGCTCGATGGTGAGATCGGTTGCAAGCGCCGCGCAGGGGTCCCCGTCCACTTCCGTCGACCCGGCGAGTTCGGCGCCGGCAAGCACCGCCTGCGGCGCGAGGACTCCGCCCGCCCGGCCGAGGAACTCCCTCCGGCTCGCCGTGTAACCGGCAACGCTGCCGTCGATTGCAAAGAACGCCGACCGGCCCGCATAGTCGATGCTGTACGGGTTCATGGCGACGAGCGCCTGCGACGCCTCGTCCCAGGCGCTGAGCACGAACGGGGCGGTACGGCCGCGGTTGCTGCCGAGGACCCATTCGGCGTAGCCGTAGATGCGAAGCTTGCGCGCAGCCGAACCACGGTTGCGGATCCTGAGCCGCACCAGCTTGGCCGCCAGCGCCGTGTGCACCGTATGCGCGGCTTCGATCTCCAGCTCGTCCTGCGTGCTTTGGAACAGCGAATAGCCGAGGCCGTGACGGCTCTCGAACAGCACGGACTTGCGACGCGACAGGGCTGCGTAAGGCGTCAGCACCGCGCCGCTCGCCATGTCGCGGATGAAGATCGCCTCGCCGGGGCGGTTGACGACCGCATCGTTGGTCCAGGGCGTCAACTGATAGTCGCGCGAGTTGCGGCTCCAGGAGAAGGCGGCACCTTCGGCAGAGACATGGAAGCCGAAATGCTCGTTGGAGATGACGTTGACCCAGGGATGCGGCGTGGCCTCGCCTCCGCGCAGCCGAACGACATATTCGCGGCCGTCCTCGGCAAAGCCGCCGAAGCTGTTCCAGAATTCGAGGCCGTCGCCTTCGACCTGGGCCGCCGCGCGCTCGCCGTCCTCCGCTGTGACCGGGAGCAGCATCGGCGCGCCTTCCTCCGTCTTCTCCGATGGCGTCGCATAGAGCGCCGTGGCGCGGGCGATCTGATCGGAGATCGTGCCGTTGCGCGCATGGAAGACGGCCCGCGACGCCGAGATCAGCGTCGACCAGGTTTCGGGCTCCATCAGGTCGCGGCGCACGGCGAAGATGTGCTGACGCGGGCCGTCGGATTGGCCGCGAAGCCTCAGATTCTCGCACATGGAATCGAGCGTGTGCTGCAGGTCCTGCGCATAGGAAGAGGCCCGCTCGTTGACGACCACCAAATCGGCGGTGATGCCGCGTGCCCTCAGGTATTCCTGTGCGCGGAGCGCCTCGCGGGCGATGCCGAGATCGCCGTCGTCGTTGATGCGCAGGCAGAAGATCGGGAAATCGCCCGAAATCGCCAGCGGCCACAGCGCCGATTGCGAGACAAGACCCGCCTTGACGGTCGCCGTGTCGGCGCGCAGGTGCATGTCCGGATAGACCAGGTAGCGGCCGAGCATCTGGAAGCTCGCGGCCTCCTGAGAGGTGATACCGACATGGCGCATCTGCACCTGGCTGCGGGTCCAGGCATGGATCAGCTCGTGATTGAAGGTTTCCGGATGCCGGTAGCGGTCGATCGCCCGATCGATGCCCTCGCGGTCGGGGGCTGCGATCGTCCAGAAGATGACGCTCACTTTCTTGCCCGCCGGAACCCGCACGACGCGACGGAGCGACATGATCGGGTCGAGCGTGAAGCCGTCCGTCCCGGAAAGCGTGGTGCCCGGATCGAAGGCCGCCGCCTCGCAGAGCGTGCGCCCTTGGCCGAGGAAGCGCCGGCGGTCCGTTTCCGCCTGCGTGTGGCGCTCGCTGCCGGCATTGTCGGTGACGAGATGCGCGACCTCCATGTCGGGATCGCCGGGGCTGCGCTTGTTGCGTGAAATCCGGATGACGTCGCCCTGCCGGCTGATCTCGGTGCGGACGAACATCTTCGAGAAGGCCGGGTGCGAACTGTCGGCGTCCTCGAAGGAGAGCACCGGTTCGGCATAGGAGGTCACTTCGACGAAGCGGTCCTCGGTCCCGGTATTGAGCAGGATCACACGCCGGCCTTCCGCATCGTGCTCGCTGGCGACGATGCATTCCACCTCACTCGTGAGATCGCCGACGGTCTTGACGAACTCGGCCTTGTCATCGCCGAAGCGCGTAAGGGTCTTCTCGTCCGGTGCGCGCCGCGGCTCGGCCGTGGTCGACCACCATTCCCCTGTCGTGATGTCGCGCAGGAAGATGAAGGTCCCCGTCCTGTCCTCGACGGGGTCCGCGTTCCAGCGCGTGACCGACTGGCCGTTCCAGCGGGCATAGCCTGCGCCGGTGGCCGTCAGCATGATGGAGTAGTGACCGTTGGACAAAAAGACCGTCTCGCGCTCCTGATTGAGCGGATCCTCGATGACCCGGACTTCCGGGCGCAGGAGATCGGCCTGGCCTTTGCCGAGGGACTCCGGCTCGCGCTTGGCCGCCATTACCGGAATGTCGCGCGGCGCCTTCTCCTGCAGCAGGAGCTCGGCCGCCTCGATCACCGGATCGGCGTGGAACCACTCGCGAAGCTGTCCATTGAAGACGACGTTCGCGACCGCGGCGATCGACATGCCGTGATGGTGGGCGTAGTAGTTGCGCACCACGGCGCATTTCTGCCCCTCCGGCACGCGCGTCGGCGTGAAGTCGACGGCATCGTGGAAACCATAGGCGCCGAGCGCGCCGACTTCCCGAAGGCGCGCCAGATTGGCAAGCGCAGACTTCGGGTCGTACATGCAGGCGAGGATCGACGCATAGGGCGCAATGACGGCATTCTGCCCGAGGCCGCGTTTAAGGCCGAGGGTCGGCACGCCGAAGTTCGTGTATTGATAGGTCAGCTCATGGTCGCGCGCGTTGAACGCCGCTTCGGAGATGCCCCAGGGCGTTCCGAGGCGACGGCCATGATTGATCTGCTCCTGCACCACCAGATTGTTTGTCTGGTTGAGGATGCCGCCCTGCCGCTCCTGCATCACGAGCGGCGGCATCAGATATTCGAACATCGATCCGGACCAGGAGACGAGCGCGCCGCGCGCACCGATCGGCACGATCGGCCGGCCGAGCTTGTACCAGTGCTCGGTCGGCAGGTCCCCCTTGGCAATCGCAAACAGGCTCGTCAGTCGCGCCTCGGATGCGAGAAGGTCGTAGCAGGCCTCGTCGAGCTCGTTGGCATTGACCCGGTACCCGATCGAAAGCAGCCGCCGCTCCGGCCGGAACAGGAAGCCGAAATCCATCGAGAAGGCGATGTCGCGGGCCCGTTCCTTGAGCACCAGCAGGCGCTGGCGAAGCGCCTCGATCGCGCCGAGATCGAAGACGCCGTCGGCGATGTGCGCCTCGCAGGTCGACACCAGCGAAGCCGCCCATTTCGCCACCTCACCGCTTTGCGCGCTGCGCACCTCATGGTCGAGATTGACGGTGAGCTTGTGCATGTCGCGCGCGAGCACCGCCAGATTGATGACACGGATGGAGGCGAACTCGTGCTCGCGCTTGACCGTGGCGAGCGCATTCTGGAAGCCGGCGATGCGCTCTTCGATCAGACGACGCAACGGCCTGACCGTCTTGCGGTCGTCGGGAAGCTCGTCCAACGCTTCCTTCAGGATGGCGGCGACGTCGCCGATGCCGTCGAGATTGCCTTGGACATGGGCGGAGGGCGCTTCGGCCCATTCACGGCACATGGACGAAACGGCGATCAGATGGCCCGCGAGATTGCCGCTGTCGACGGATGAAACGTAGCGCGGCTCCATCACCTCGAGCGATCGCGTGCGGTACCAGTTGAAGAGATGGCCGCGATACTTCGGCATGCGGTCGATCGTGCCGATCGTCTGCTCGAGGCGCGTGATCGTCTCCTCGAAACCGATCCAGCCGAAGGAGCGCGCCGACATCGCCGACAGGAGATAGACGCCGATATTCGTCGGCGAGGTGCGTTCCGCCAGCACCGGTTGCGGCGTCTCCTGGAAATTGTCCGGCGGCAGGAAGTTCTGCTCGGCGGTGACGAAGGTTTCGAAGTAGCGCCAGGTCCTCCGGGCGATCTTGCGCATATCGTTGAGCGCCTCGTCGGACACGACGAGCTGGTCCTCGGTTTCCGCCGACTGGCTGACGAACCATGCGACCGCCGGCGAGAGCGCCCAGATGAGCGCAAACGGGATGCCGATGAAAGGCAGCCCCGTGTCGGAAACGGCGGCCAGCGCGAGCGCAACGACCGACAGCGCCGGCGCCGTCCACATGGCGCGGAAATAGTCGCTGATCGAGCCGTGGCCGGCGCTCTGCACTTGCGCCGCCGTGCGCCATTCGAGCATGAGCTTGCGGCTGACGAAGGTCCGGTAGAGCGCGCGGACGACCGCATCCGCCATCATCGCCGCATTGTGGGCGATGAAGACGATCCTAAGCGCGACTTGCGCATTGGCGGCGCGAATATCGGAGAGTACCGTGTGGAGATGGGCCCTGGCGACGATGTCGTTGCGCCGCGGCATGATCCCGTTGATCAGCGAGAGGGTGGGCGCGACGAAAAGGCTGAAGATCAGCACGATCTGCCAGATCAGTGCCTCGGCCGGCTCCATGTAGTACCAGCCCATGACTGAGGCGGCGAGCCAGGCGGCGGGAATGAGCGATCGGCGCAGGTTGTCGTACATCTTCCAGCGCCCGAGCATCGACAATGCGTTTTTCGGATTGAAGATGTAGGGCAGGAGCTGCCAGTCGCCGCGGGCCCAGCGATGCTGGCGCGACATTTCCACCTCGTAGCGGATCGGGAAATCCTCCACGAGCTCGACGTCGGTTACGAGTGCGCAGCGTGCATAGGAGCCTTCGAGCAGGTCGTGGCTCAAGACCGCATTCTCGTCTATCCGGCCCTTCAGCGCAGCCTCGAAGGCATCCACGTGATAAAGGCCCTTGCCGGTGAAGCTGCCTTCCCCGGTAATATCCTGATAGACGTCCGACACTGTGAACACATAGGGGTCGATGCCGCGATTGATCGTGAAGATGCGCTGGAAGGCCGAGGCCTCGCTGCCCGTTGTCAGCGACGGCGTGACGCGCGGCTGCAGGAGGCTGTAGCCCGTCACGACGTCCTGCGTCTCCGGGTTCACCACCGGCCGGTTGATCGGGTGGTAGAGCTTGCCAACGAGCTTGGTTACCGCGTCGCGCATCAGGCGCGTATCGGAATCGAGCGTCATTACGTACTGCACGCCCTCCGGCACCGTATTGGCGCCCGGAAGGAACGAGGTATCTCGGTCGCCGCGCAGCAGCAGGTTGAGTTCGTGCAGCTTGCCGCGCTTGCGCTCCCACCCCATCCAGGCGCCCTCTGCCTCGTTGAAGAGGCGGCGGCGGTGCAGGAGGAAGAAGCGCGTCTTGCCGTCATAGGCATAGCGGGCGGCAAGCGACGCGACCTCGCGCTTGGCATAGTCGAGCACGTCCGTATCGGCAGGGCTCTCCTCGAATTTGCTGTCTGCCCAGTCGCTTAAGAGCGCGAAATAGATCTCGCCGCGCGGATTGGCGAGATAGTGAACCTCGAGATTGCGCACGAGTTCATCGACATGGTCGCGCTTGGAGATGAGGCAGGGCACCACCACGAGCGTGCGGGCATCTTCCGGAATGCCGTCGAGAAATTCGTAGCCGACGAGCCGCGAGGGTTTGACGAAGAGCGTGATGAGCGTGTTGAACAGACCCATCGCACCTTCGGAGGCGGGCAGCGCGAAGAGCAGGAGCATGATGAGCTTGGCGCCGCTCGGAATGTCCATCGGACTGACGAAGGCGTAGACAGCGACCATCGCCAGGATGGTCAGCAGAATGTTCGGCCCGGCGATCGCGAACCAGTCCAGCTTGCGGACGAAACGGATGAGATGCTGGAACAGCGACGGCGAATAGCCGATTCTCTCCTCCAGCGCTTTGCGCTGTTCGCCGACGAGAAAGGCGCCGACATTCGGCTCCTGCAGCGGCGCCTCGACGGCTGCGGCCGCCTTCGCCTCCTCGACCATTTCGATGGCAATCTCAGTGACTTCGTGTTCGCTGTAGCCGGAGCGGCGGGCGAGCTTCTCGATGGTGTCGCGGTAAGTGTTGCGCGAGCCGAAATCGAGCGCTGCATAGTCCGATCCCTCGCGCAACGCCGCATCGATCTTGCTTACGCTTTCGAACCAGACGGCCCAATCCGTATCGTCGATCTCGCGCAGGCTGCGGATGATGTTGCTCATCGTCGCGTTGCCGGACGACAGGCGGTTCTGCTCCGCGACCAGCGCCTCCTCGACGTCGGTGCCGCGCCTTTCGAGCCTCTCCTCAATCCAGGCTATGACGGCGCCCGAGGTTTGCGATCCGTCGCGCATACGGTAGAGAAGCTGGGCGATGAAGGTGTTGTCGGCGGCAAGCGCCTCGGATTCGGCCAGCAGCGCCCGGCACCTTTCCGGATCGCTCAGCCGGATGATCTGGTCGGCAACGTCGTTCGCCTTCCGCCGCATGCCGCGCGAACGTTCGACCCGGATCGCGATCCGCCGCAGGTTTTCGATGAGGACGAAGCGCAGGATCGAGGGGAGCGCCCACAATTCGCCGATCTTGAAGGTCTCGTGCTCCTGGAAGCCCTCGACCATCGCGGTGATGCTTTCGCGCGAAACGGCGCTGTGCGTGTGAGCGACATAGAGCCAGGCCAGCGCCATGGTGCGCGGAATGACCGTTCCGGATACCGAGAGCGTCGGCAATTGCCGGTAGAACTTGCGCGGGAAATCGCGCCGGACCTCCTGGATCGCCTCCTCGACCACATGGTGGTTGTCAAGCAGCCATTCGGCGGCCGGCGTGATCGAGGCGCCCGCCTCGACGTCGGCGGCCGTCGCCCGGTAGACGCGAAGGATTTCCTTCTCGTTCTCCCGATGACGGGCGCGGAACTCGAAGGAGAAGAAACCCGGCAGTGAGGAAACGCCGCTCTTGGCGAGGCTTGCACCGCATGCGCGAAGATCGTCGATCGAGAAATAGGTCGAGCGGATCGAATCGTTATAGTCGATCTGCTTGGCTTCCGGTTCGCGCGGTGTATTGGACGGCGTTGTGTGCTGGAGCATGGGTACGGATTCTGGTTCCACCCGGGCTTGATCGGCCCGGTTCTCGTTGTTCTGCCGGAGTGGCTGCGACCCTGAGGATCCAAGCGTCGCCGGTGCGTTCCTAGACACGGTCATGTGCCCCCTCCGCCGTCATCGTCCCAGGAAGCGAGAACCGGCGGAAACAGGCGCCGGCCGGGACTTGGAGCCTGGAGATCGCAAAGCCGGCGGCGCGCTGGTTTTCACGGCCGCGTGGTGCATGAAGATGGCATTTTTTAGCCGTAGTGTCAGCAGCTTGCAAGAATCGCGAGCATTGCTTCCGGCGAATTGCCGAGGGTAGAAGCCGGAGGAGCCGGGCCACCCCGCGCCCTCCCTCGTCTCGATGAATATCCCTTTCAAATCCGCCCCTTCCCTGGTGCATGGCAGTATTCCTGGTCCGAAGGCTGAGGCTCATGGAAACCTTCCGCCGGACCTCCCCCGGCCGCGCCGGATCAGCCGACCTGTTCGGCGATCCACTCCCGGAAGGCGCGGCTGATCGGGTTCTCGAGCTTGCCTTCCGGAATGGCGAGGTAGTAGCTGTTTTCTGTCTGCATCGGTCTATCAAGAACGATCCGCAGGGTGCCTGCGGCAAGTTCCTGCTCGATCAGATACCGGGGCAAAAGGGCAAAACCGAGACCTGCGGTCGCCGCTTCGATTACCATCGAGAATTGATCGAAACGGTTGCCGCGATAAGCGCCATCCTGTTCGACACCGTTTGCCTCGAACCATCGCGCCCAGAGCTTGGGCCTCGTCGCCAGATGCAAGAGCGGTGCGCCGCCGATGTCGGCCGGCGCCTCCACCGGATGCGCCGCGAGAAGCGCCGGGCTTGCCACCGGCACGATGACTTCACTGCAGAGATAGCTGCAGATGGCGCGCGCCCAGACGGGCTGGCCATAATGGATCGCCAGGTCGAAATTCTGCTCGTCGAAGTCGAAGGGCGCGGAGCGGGAGGCGATGTTGACGACAGTGCCCGGATGGCGCCTCAAGAAATCCGGCAGGCGCGGCACCAGCCAGCGGCTGCCGAAGGTCGGAAGCGATGCGATGGAGAGGCTCGAATCGGCCCGCGCCGACGCCATGGCGCGCACCATCAACTCCTCGGTCTGATTCAAGAGCCGGCGCACCTCCGGCAGGAATTTCTGCCCCGCATCCGAAAGGATCACCCTTTGACGAACGCGCTCGAAGAGCAGCACTCCGAGCTGATTTTCCAGGTCCTTGATCTGGCGGCTGACGGCGCTCTGGGTGAGATTGAGCTCGGCCGCGGCCTGGGTGAAGCTGCCATGGCGCGCCGCACATTCAAAGGCCTGCAGCGTCGTCACGTCGGGCACCAGTCGGCGGCTCAACTTCATTCCAGCCTCGCATCAACATAGTCGGAAGCAGCGCGATCCAAGGCCGTCCTCATCCGATATGATCAGAATTAAGAATGACCTTGTCCTTCTTCCTTAGCGCGAGGCGAACCACAGTGAAAGAGAATAGTTTCGTATCCGCCGACGATATCCGCTCGGCCTTTTCCGCCGCGATGTCCTTGATGTATCGCGAGGAGGTCTCGGCCTATGGAACGCTGATGGAACTGGTCGCCAAGGTGAACGAAGAGACGCTCGCCGCCGACGTCGCGCTGAAGGAACGACTGGAGGCAACCGATTCGCTCGAACGTATTTCCGAGGAGCGGCACGGGGCGATCCGTCTCGGCACCGCGGCCGAGCTTTCGATGATGCGGCGCGTCTTTGCGGTCATGGGAATGTATCCGGTCGGCTACTACGATCTCTCGACCGCGGGCGTACCGGTGCATTCCACCGCCTTTCGTCCGGTCGGCGAGGCCGCACTGAAGCGCAATCCCTTCCGCGTTTTCACTTCGCTCCTGAGATTGGATCTGATCGCCGACGAGACGCTGCGCGCCGAGGCGGACGCGATTCTCAAAGAACGCCAGATCTTCACGCCGGGTGCCATCGAACTCACCGAAAAGGCAGAACGCGACGGCGGGCTCGACAGGGCCGACGCCGAGCGTTTCGTGGCGCAAGTGCTTGAGACCTTCCGCTGGCACGACAAGGCGAATGTCGGTGCCGACATGTACAAGCGGCTGCACGACGCCCACCGGTTGATCGCCGATGTCGTCTCCTTCAAGGGCCCGCACATCAACCATCTGACGCCGCGCACGCTCGATATCGACAAGGTACAGGCGCTGATGCCGGAATACGGAATTGCCCCCAAGGCCGTCGTCGAGGGACCGCCGACGCGCAAGTGCCCGATCCTCTTGCGCCAGACCTCCTTCAAGGCGCTGGAGGAACCGGTCTCTTTCCGCGACGCCGACGGTGGCTGGAAGGCGGGTTCCCATACGGCCCGCTTCGGCGAGATCGAACAGCGCGGCATCGCGTTGACGCCGAAGGGCCGCGGCCTTTACGACCGTCTACTCGACGAATCACGCAAGATCGTGCGCCCCGCCGCCGACGGTTCCAACGCCAGCGAATACCAAGCGGCCCTGGCCAAGGCCTTCGAGGCGTTCCCCGACAGCTGGGCGGAAATCCGTGAGGCGGGGCTCGGCTATTTCAGCTATTCTCTGACGGAGAAGGGCCGGCAGACGAAGCTTCCCGGACGGCGCGACCTCAAGTCCCTGATCGCCGACGGCCTGGTTGAGTTCGATCCGATCGTCTACGAGGACTTCCTTCCGGTGAGCGCCGCCGGTATCTTCCAGTCGAACCTCGGCGACGGCGCGCAGCAGGAATTCGTCGCAAGTCCGAACCAAAAGCGCTTCGAGACGGATCTCGGCGTCGCCGTGCTCAACGAATTCGATCACTATGCCGGCATCGAACAGGCATCGATCGAAAGCTGCCTCAAGGCGCTGACCGCCGCCGTGGCAGCGGAATGATACGCCGACGATGATTGACGAGCATCATATCGACGCATTGACGAAGCTCCTTGGCGACAAGGGCGTCGTCACTCGTCCGGAAGACATGGAAGCCTACGGGATAGGCGCGCGCTACGACCGCGGCCGTGCGGCCGCCGTGCTGCGCCCGGCGACGACGGCGGAGGTCTCCGCGGCAGTCTCCTATTGCGTGCGCAACGGCATCCCCCTCATCCCGCAGTCCGGCAATACCGGTCTCGTTTCCGGTTCGACGCCGGACAGCTCCGGCGACGAAGTGGTACTGAGTCTCGACCGGCTGACCCACCAGTTCGCGCTCGACCTCGACAATCGCTCGGTGCGGGTCGATGCGGGCTTCCGCCTGTCGGACCTCAACCGGCGGCTGGAGGAGCACGATCTATTCTTCCCGATCGACCTCGGGGCCGATCCGCGGATCGGCGGCATGGTCGCCACCAATACGGGCGGTTCGCGCTTTCTCAAATATGGCGACGTCCGCCGCAACACGCTCGGCTTGAAGGTCGTGCTCGCCGACGAGGCGGGCACCGTGCTCGATCTCGACTCGGACCTGCGCAAGAACAACACCGGCGTCGATTGGAAGCAGATCTTCATCGGGACCTCCGGCGCCTTCGGCATCGTTACCGAGTGCGTGCTCAATCTTGAGCGCGTTCCGAAGCAGAGCGCGACCGCCTTCCTCGTTCCTGCTAGCGGCGCCGTGCTGCCGCTGCTCAAAGCCATGGAAGAGCGGCTCGGCGCCTATCTCTCCGCCTTCGAGGGCATGTCGAAAAATGCGGTTGCTGCGGCCTTCGCCCATGTGCCGTCGCTCAAGAATCCATTCCAGGGCGGCAATATCCCTGACTATGTGATCCTAGCCGAAGTCTCCCGCACCTGGGACCCGCGCGAGGGCGAAGAGCCGCTCGACGCGGTACTCGAAAACGTGCTCGCGGAGATTTGGGAACTGGAAGGAGCGCCGCTCGCCGATGCCCTCGTCGGCCCGCCGCATGAGATCTGGGCGCTGCGCCACGCGCTTTCGGAAGGCGTGAAGCATCTCGGCAAACTGATCGCCTTCGATCTTTCCTTCCGCAGGGGTGACATCATGCCCTTCTGCGACCATATGAAAGCGGAAATGCCGGAGAAGTTTCCGGGCGTCACCGTCTGCGATTTCGGCCACATCGGCGATGGCGGCGTCCACTTCAACCTGGTCGTCGCAAAGGATAGCCCGCTGTTGGCCGATCCGACCTTCGAACAGCGGCTGCGCGAATGGGTCTTCGCTGTCGCGGTCGAGCAGTATCACGGCAGCTTCAGCGCGGAACACGCGATCGGCCGCCGCAACCAGGCCTATTACGATTTCTACACACCGGAAAAACTGAAAGAGATGGCCGCCGGCCTGAAGATGCTCACCTCGCCGGGCAAGCTCGGCAGCGTGCGTTTTGGTTAGGTCGCCGCAGCCAACGCCAACGACAATTATACGGGAGTCAGAACATGAACATTGCAGCCAAGAAAGTGGACGTCGCCAAGGAGACGGCCGCCCTCCTCGACAAGCTGGGCGTCGCCAAGGAACTCTACACCGGCGGCGACATGCCGTCCTTCAGCCCGGTCACAGGCGAACAGATCGCGAGCCTCAAAACCGTGTCGGCCGCCGCGGCGGCTAAGAAGATCGAGAAGGCAGACGAGGCCTTCCGCGCCTGGCGGCTCGTGCCCGCACCGAAGCGCGGCGAGCTCGTCCGCCTGCTCGGCGAGGAACTGCGCGCTTTCAAGGCCGATCTCGGTCGCCTCGTCTCGATCGAAGCCGGCAAGATCCCGTCCGAAGGCCTCGGCGAAGTGCAGGAGATGATCGACATCTGCGATTTCGCCGTCGGCCTCTCGCGCCAGCTCTACGGCCTGACGATCGCCACCGAGCGTCCCGGCCACCGGATGATGGAAACCTGGCATCCGCTCGGCGTCGTCGGCATCATTTCGGCCTTCAACTTCCCCGTCGCCGTCTGGTCCTGGAATGCGGCACTGGCGCTCGTCTGCGGCGATGCCGTCGTCTGGAAGCCCTCGGAGAAGACGCCGCTCACAGCGCTCGCATGCCAGGCGATCCTCGAGCGCGCCATCGCCCGTTTCGGCGATGCGCCGGAAGGTCTGTCGCAGGTGCTGATCGGTGACCGCTCCATCGGCGAGGTTCTCGTCGACCATCCGAAGGTTCCACTGGTCTCGGCGACCGGCTCCACCCGCATGGGCCGCGAGGTCGGTCCGCGCCTTGCCAAGCGCTTCGCCCGCGCGATCCTGGAGCTCGGCGGCAACAATGCCGGCATCGTCTGCCCGTCCGCCGATCTCGACATGGCGCTTCGCGCCATCGCCTTCGGCGCCATGGGCACCGCCGGCCAGCGCTGCACGACGCTGCGCCGTCTGTTCGTGCATGAAAGCGTCTACGACCAGCTCGTTCCGCGCCTGAAGAAGGCCTACCAGTCGGTCTCCGTCGGCAACCCGTTGGAAACGACCGCGCTTGTCGGTCCGCTCGTCGACAAGGCCGCCTTCGACAACATGCAGAAGGCGATCGCCGAGGCGAAAGCCCACGGCGGCGCGATCACCGGCGGCGAGCGTGTCGAACTCGGCTATGACAACGGCTACTACGTCAAGCCGGCGCTTGTCGAAATGCCGAAGCAGGAGGGCCCGGTTCTCGAAGAGACCTTCGCGCCAATCCTCTATGTCATCAAATATAGCGACTTCGACGCGGTGCTGGCCGAACACAACGCGGTGGCGGCGGGGCTTTCCTCCTCGATCTTCACCCGCGACATGCAGGAATCGGAACGCTTCCTCGCGGCCGACGGCTCGGACTGCGGCATCGCCAACGTCAACATCGGCACCTCCGGTGCTGAAATCGGCGGCGCCTTCGGCGGCGAGAAGGAGACGGGCGGCGGCCGCGAGTCCGGCTCCGACGCCTGGAAAGCCTATATGCGCCGCGCCACCAACACGGTGAACTATTCGAAGGCTTTGCCGCTGGCGCAGGGCGTCTCTTTCGATATCGAATAATCGAATAGGATCGACCATGACCATCAATGCAACGGTCAAGGAGGCGGGCTTTAAGCCCGCCTCCCGGATCTCCACGATCGGCGTTTCCGAAATCCTGAAGATCGGCGCCCGCGCCAACGCGATGAAGCGCGAGGGCAAGCCGGTCATCATCCTCGGTGCCGGCGAGCCGGATTTCGATACGCCGGACCACGTCAAGGAAGCGGCCGGGACGGCGATCCAGCGCGGCGAGACGAAATATACGGCGCTCGACGGCACGTCGGAATTGAAGAAAGCAATCCGCGAAAAGTTCCAGCGCGAGAACGGCCTCGCCTACGAATTGGACGAGATCACGGTCGCGACCGGCGCCAAGCAGATCCTCTTCAACGCCATGATGGCGTCGATCAATCCCGGCGACGAGGTGATCATCCCGACGCCCTATTGGACCTCCTATTCGGACATCGTCCAAATTTGCGAAGGCAAGCCGGTATTGATCGCATGCGATGCATCCTCCGGCTTCCGCTTAACCAGCGACAAGCTCGAAGCGGCGATCACGCCGCGGACGCGCTGGGTCCTATTGAACTCGCCCTCCAACCCGTCCGGTGCCGCCTACAGTGCGGCCGACTACCGCCCGCTGCTCGACGTGCTCCTCAAGCGTCCACAGGTCTGGCTGCTCGTCGATGACATGTATGAGCACATCGTCTATGACGGCTTCCGCTTCGTCACCCCGGCGCAGCTCGAGCCTGGCTTGAAAGCCCGCACGCTCACCGTCAACGGCGTTTCGAAAGCCTATTCGATGACCGGCTGGCGGATCGGCTATGCCGGCGGCCCGCGCGAGCTGATCAAGGCGATGGCCGTCGTCCAGAGTCAGGCGACCTCCTGCCCATCATCGGTCAGTCAGGCCGCCTCGGTCGCGGCGCTCAACGGCCCGCAAGAGTTCCTGAAGGAGCGCACCGCGAGCTTCCAGCGCCGCCGCGACCTGGTGGTCAACGGTCTGAACGCGATCGACGGCCTCGACTGTCGCGTCCCTGAAGGCGCCTTCTACACCTTCTCCGGCTGCGAAGGTGTGCTCGGCAAGGTGACCCCCGCCGGTAAGCGGATCGAGACGGATACGGACTTCTGCGCCTATCTGCTCGAAGACGCCCACGTCGCCGTCGTCCCCGGCTCGGCTTTCGGCCTCTCGCCTTACTTCCGCATCTCCTATGCGACGTCGGAGGCGGAACTGACGGAAGCGCTCACACGCATAGCCGCCGCCTGCGCGCGGCTTTCGTGACGGCGTAGTCTGCCCCTCACCCTAGCCTCTCCTCGCACGCGGGGAGAGGGGACTTCGGCGGCGCGGCATATCCCTTCTCCCCGCATGCGGGGAGAAGGTGGCGGCAGCCGGATGAGGGGATTTCCCAGCGTACCGCCGCCGCCTCAAAACGTCGGCGGCGTGCAGGCGCTGATCACTTCGCACGGCACCGGCCCGACGCAGCGGAAGCGGTGCGGTCGCCGGCTTTCGAAATAATAGGCGTCGGCCGGACCGAGAATACGCCGCTCGTCGTCCACGGTCACCTCGAGCCGCCCGGAAAGCACGATCCCGCCCTCCTCGCCCTCATGCACCAGCGGCACCTTGCCGGTATCGGCGCCCGGCTGATAGCACTCCTTCAGGATCTGCAGGCTGCGGCCGAAGAGATTGTCGCCGATCTGGCGATAGGAGATCGGGCCCTTGCCGATCTCGACCAGCTCCTCCGCCGCATAGAAGGCCTTGCGCGGCTTTTCCGGCTCGAAGGAGAAGAACTCGGCCAGCCCGATCGGGATGCCGTCGAGAATGCGCTTGAGAGCCCCGACCGAAGGGTTCGAGGCGTTGGATTCGATCAGCGAGATGGTGGAGTTGGTGACGCCCGCCCGCTTGGCGAGTTCGCGCTGGGAGAGATTGTGCGCCAGTCGCACATGGCGCAGGCGGTAGCCGATATCGACGCTCATCGCAGGTTCCGGTGTTGACGTTGTTCGGAATATCGAAACTCTACCAAAGGCACTCTAGGAAATACAATAGCTTAGAAAACCAAAGAAAAGGACTTGTTCGGCATCCCAAATCATGGCGTCAATCGCGTCACCGACAGGAGGATGTCATGAACGCCCACGACAAACCCAACGCCCCGGTGCTCGACAGCTACTGGATGCCCTTCACCGCCAACCGGCAGTTCAAGGCGACACCGCGCCTACTCGCTTCCGCCGAGGGCATGCACTACACCAGCATCGACGGCCGGCCGATCCTCGACGGCACCGCCGGGCTCTGGTGCGTCAATGCCGGCCACGGCCGCCGGCAGATCGCCGCTGCGGTCGAGCGCCAGCTTTCGGCGATGGACTTTGCCCCCTCCTTCCAGATGGGCCACCCGATCGCCTTCGACTTCGCCGAGCGGCTCGCCGAAATCGCGCCCGGCCCGGCCGGCGCCAAGCTCGACCGGATATTCTTCACCGGCTCCGGCTCGGAATCCGTTGACACGGCTTTGAAGATTGCGCTCGCCTACCAGCGCTCGATCGGCCAGGGCACGCGCACCCGTTTGATCGGCCGTGAGCGCGGCTATCACGGCGTCGGCTTCGGCGGCATCTCCGTCGGCGGCATCGTCAACAACCGCCGTGTCTTCCCGCAGCTCCCGGGCTCCGACCATCTGCGCCACACCCATGACCCGGCAAAGAACGCCTTCGTCAAGGGCCAGCCGGAACATGGCGCGGAACTCGCCGACGACCTCGAAAGGCTCGTGGCACTGCACGGCGCCGAGACCATCGCGGCCTGCATCGTCGAGCCGGTCGCCGGCTCGACCGGCGTGCTGATCCCGCCGAAGGGCTATCTCGAGCGGCTGCGCGCCATCTGCGACAAGCACGGCATTCTCTTGATCTTCGACGAGGTGATCACCGGTTTCGGTCGTCTCGGCGCCACGTTCGCGGCGGATTATTTCGGCGTGACGCCGGACATCGTCACCACCGCCAAGGGCCTCACCAACGGTGCGATCCCGATGGGCGCGGTCTTTGCGAGCCGCAAGGTGCACGACGCGCTGATGCACGGGCCGGAAGGCCAGATCGAGCTCTTCCACGGCTACACTTATTCCGGCCATCCGGCCGCCTGCGCCGCCGGCATCGCCACCCTCGACATCTACCGTGATGAGGACCTGATGACACGTGCTGCCGAGCTGCAGCAGGACTGGCACGAAGCAATGCATTCGCTCAAAGGCCTGCCGCATGTCATAGACATCCGTACCATCGGCCTCATCGCCGGCATCGAGCTCAGCCCTCGCGACGGCGCGCCCGGCGCCCGCGCCTATGACGTCTTCGTCGATTGCTTCGAGAGGGGCCTCTTGATCCGCGTCACCGGCGACATCATCGCCTTCTCGCCGCCGCTGATCGTCGAGAAGAGGCACTTCGGCGAAATCGTCTGGACCCTCGGAGATGCTCTGAAGCGGGTGCGGTAACACGACGTTTTGTCATCGGCAGCCGGACGTTAGCGCGTCCGGCTGCCGATGCGCATCACCGTATCAACATCGCGCGGAAATCATTGACATTCGTGCCGGTCGGTCCTGGCACGAAAAGATCGCCGCTCGCCGCGAAGGCCGACCAGGCGTCGTGGCGGGCAAGATGGGCGCGCGGGTCAACACCCGCCGCGCGCATGCGGGCGACGCTCGCCCCGTCGGCAAAGGCGCCGGCATTGTCCTCCGAACCGTCGATGCCGTCGGTGTCGGCGGCAAGCGCATCGATGCCGGTGACGCCGTCGATGTCGAGTGCCAGCGACAGGAGGAATTCGCTGTTGCGTCCGCCCTTGCCGTAGTTGTTGCCGGAGATCGTCACCGTCGTCTCGCCGCCGGAAAGCAGCACCACCGGCTTCGTAAACGGGCGGTTACGCGAGGCGACCTCGCGCGCGAGCGCCGCATGCATGCGGCCGATGTCGCGCGCCTCGCCCTCGATCGCATCCGAGAGGATCATCGCCTCGATGCCGCTTTCCCGTGCCCGTGCTGCCGCCGCTTCCAAGGAAACGCTCGCCGAGGCGATCACATGCACTTCGTTGCGGGTGAAAGCGGGATGATCCGGGCTCGGCGCGCGTGCGGCATTGGAGGAAAGATGCGCCATCACTCGCTCGGACAAGGGCATAGCGTAACGCGAAACGATCTCGCGCGCCTCCTCGATGCTTGAGCGATCGGGCACCGTCGGACCGGAAGCGACGAAGGCGGGATTATCGCCCGGAACGTCCGAGACGACGAGGCTCACGACGCGCGCCGGCACGGCGGCAAACGCAAGCCGCCCGCCCTTGATCCGCGAAACATGCTTGCGCACCACGTTCATCGCCGAGATCGGCGCGCCGGAGGCAAGCAGCGCCTTGTTGACGGCGATCTCGTCCTCAAGCGTCAACCCATCAGGCGGCGCCGGCAGAAGCGCCGAGCCGCCGCCGGAGATCAGCGCCACCACGAGATCGTTCTCCGTCAGGCCTTCGACCTGCTTGAGAAGCGCCGTGGACGCAACGAGTCCCGCCTCATCCGGCACCGGATGGGCCGATTGCAGCACCTGGATGCGTTCGCATTTCTCGATCGGTCCGTGCCGGGCGACGACCATGCCTTCGAGCGGTCCGTCCCAGAGCCGCTCGAAGGCGGCGGCCATCTGGCTGGCGGCCTTGCCGGCCCCGACAACGATCGTACGGCCCTTCGGCCGCGAGGGAAGATGCGCCCGAATGGCGGCGTAAGGATCTGCCGCAGCGACGGCAGCCTCAAAAAGCGAGGTCAGAAAGGACCGCTGATCGTTCAATGCCATCGAATCAGTCCAGGATTTCGAGGTCGTAGACGAAGACACCTTGGACGCCGCCATCCGCCGCCGCAACGATTTTTGCGCCGGTCTTTTGATGTTCCGCGTCGTCGAGATAGGCGTCGCGCGCCGCCGCATGGGCGAAATCAACGATGAAGCCTTCCGCATAACCCTTGTCCATCCCGATCTCCGGGCTGCCATTTGCGCCGATATGAGTCGCGAGAAATCCCGGGAGACGGTCCTTCAGCGCCGCAATCTCGGCGAAGATCGCGGTCCTTTCGGCGTCGCCCACCTCCGGGCGGAAGCGGATGAAAACGCAGTGCCGGATCATCGCATCCTCGCTCAGCAGATATCGGCGCGGGCGCGCGGCCGCGTGTCGTTGCGCTCGTGCTGGAACACCGCCGGAGGGAGCGGCGGCAGCCCGCGGATGATGTCCGCCCCCTTCTCGCCGACCATGATCGTCGGCCCGTTGGTGTTGCAGGAAGGGACGCGCGGCATGACCGAGCTGTCGCAGACGCGTAAGCCATCGAGCCCGCGGACCTTCAGCTCAAGATCGACGACCGCCATCGCGTCCGTTCCCATCTTGCAGGTGCCGACCGGGTGATGATCGGTCTTGGCATTGGCACAGCCATAGTCGAACAACTGCTCCTCGGTCTTCACGTTGTTGCCCGGCAAGCGTTCCGCCAGCACGTAGGGCTCGAGCGCCGGCTGCTGCATGATCTCGCGCGCGATTTTGAGACCTTCGAGAGACATCTTCCGGTCGTGCGGGTCCTCCCAATAGTTCGGATCAATCAGCGGTGCCGCCGACGGATCGGCGGAGGAAAGCCGCACGGTGCCGCGCGAGCGCGGATGCAGATAGGCGGAGTTGAGCGTGACGCCGGCATTCTTGAGCCGGGCCACACCGGCCTCGATACCGGAGCCGAGGCCGAGATGGAATTGGATATCCGGTGAACGCGCATTCGCATCGGCATACCAGAAACCCCCGGTCTCGAAGAGGGAGGAGGCGACCGGCCCGGTACGGAAGAGCACATATTGCAGACCGGCCCAGAGCGTGCGATGCAGTTTGGCGACGCCATCATAGGTATGATCGCCGGTGCACTCCGAGATCACGAAAAGATCGAGATGGTCCTGGAGATTGCCGCCGACACCAGGCAGATCGTGCCTGACCTCGACGCCGACCGAGCGCAGGTGGTCGGCCGGGCCGATGCCGGATTGCAGGAGAAGCTTTGGCGAGCCAATCGCGCCCGAAGAGACCAGCACCTCGCGCGCGGCCCGGATAATCTCTTTGCCTTTGGCCGTCACCACCTCGACGCCGACTGCTCGGCGGCCTTCGAGTACGATGCGCGCGACGCGGGCACCGGTGCGCACCGCCAGGTTTTTTCGATCCTTGATCGGCGAGAGATAGGCAAGCGAGGCTGAAGAGCGGCGGCGGTTGCGTTGCGTCAGCTGGTAGAAGCCGACGCCCGCCTGCTGCCTTCCGTTGAAATCGTGATTATAGGGAATGCCGAGCTCCTGACCGGCCCGGATATAGGCGTCGCATATCGGCAGCGCCGAAACCGGCATCGAGACGCCGAGCGGCCCGCCATAGGAATGATAGTCGTCGGCGAAACGCTGATTGTCCTCGGCGCGCTTGAAATAGGGAAGGACGCTGCGATAGTCCCAGCCGGTGCAGCCGTCCTCATTTGCCCAGAGATCGTAATCGACGGCATTGCCGCGGGTATAGAGCTGCGCATTGATCGAGGAGCCGCCGCCGATCACCTTCGCCTGGGTATAGCGCAGCACCCTGCCCTTCATGTGCTTCTGCGGCACCGTATGCCAGCCCCAACTCGCGACACCCTTGGTCATCCTGGCGAAGCCGGCCGGCATGTGGAACAACGGGTTCCAATCGCTGCCGCCCGCCTCGAGCAGCAGCACCTTGACCGTCGGGTCCTCGCTCAGTCGATTGGCGAGCACACAGCCGGCCGGGCCGGCGCCGGTGATGATGTAGTCGAATGCCATTCTCCGTTTCCTCCATGCCTGCGTTTGGAACGTTCCAAAATCTCAGGCCTGATAATCCCGATGCATCTCTGCCCAGGTGCTCAATCTCCTAAAGACGGCTGATTGAAAGCCCGCCGTCGGCTTGGATCACCGAACCCGTGGCGAAGCCGAATTTGCCGCCGGCGAGGCCGGCGACGATGTTGCCGATATCCTCCGGCTCGCCCCAGCGCCGCATCGGCACCAAGCCGCCTGCGATCAGCGCGTCGTATTTGCCGGAGACAGCCGCGGTCATGTCGGAGCGGATGATGCCGGGGCGGACCTCGAAGACGGCGATGCCGGTTTCGGCGAGTCTCAACGCCAGACCCTGGCTGAAGGCCGCGAGACCCGCCTTGCTCATGCAATAGTCGAGCCGCTCCGTCGAGGTCATCGCGGCCGAGACCGAGGTGATGTTGATGATCGAGCGCGGCGAAATGGCCGGCGCTGCGAGCATGACCTTCAGCACCGCCTGGGTGAAGAAAACGGTGCCGCGCAGATTGACGCCGACGATCGTGTCGAAATTCTCAGGTTTGAGATCGAGGAAATCGCCGCGTACGACGGAGGCGATACCGGCGTTGTTGACGAGGCAGTCGATCCTGCCGAACGCTGCAACAACCGCATCGACGGTCGTCTGGTGGCCCGAAAGATCGGCAAGATCGGCCCTGACAAAAATGGCCCGCGCACCAAATCCGGCGAGTTCGGCAATCACCGGAGCGACACCGTCCGCATCGCCAATTCCAGTGATGGCGATATCGAAGCCGCCTGCCGCAAGCGCGCGGGCGATCCCGAGCCCGATGCCGCGGCGGCCGCCCGTGACGATCGCGACAGGACGTGCCCTATCCGTCATGACCGAAGATCCTCTTTCACGATGTGGTCGGCGACGCGCAGCGCCTGGGCGGCGACCGTCAGCGCCGGATTGACGGCGGCCGACGTTGGCAGGAAGCCTGCGTCAACGACGAAGAGATTCGGGTGGTCAAAGGCGCGGCAATAGACATCGAGCGGCGCCTTTGCCGGGTCCGTGCCGATCCGGACCGTACCGCACTGATGCGACGGCGTTCGCTTGTCGAAGGCGCGCGCGAGCACGACCGGGAAGCCCGCCTTTTTCAGAACCGCCTTCAGCTTGGCGACGAGATCGAGATGGGCCTGCCAATTGGTGCGCACCCATTTGAGCACCACCCGATCGCCGTCGACCATGACCCGGCTCTCCGGCGAGGGCAGGTCCTCGCTCATGGCGTAGAAGTCGATGCCGCGGGCCGACACCTGGTTCAACAGCCATTCCGGCATCGATTTCATATTTGCCTTCAGGATCGCGCCGGAGACGCGGCCGAGAAGCTGGATATTGCCGAGCGGCGGTCCGCCCGCCCCATCGGACAGATAAAAGTCGTTGAGGCCGAAGGTCTTCTGATAAACGGAATCGTTGCGGTACCAGGGGCTGAGCGCGATCACCGCGCTCGAATTGTGGTTCATGAAGTTGCGGCCGACCTGATCGGACCGGTTGGCTAGCCCCGCCGGGTTCCGTTCATCTGCCGAGCGCAGAAGCAGCACGGCCGACTGCACCGCTCCCGCCGAGAGGATGACGAGCTTCGGTGAGACACTGTGCTCGATGCCATCCCTGACGAAGTGCACAGTCTCGATCGCCTTGCCGTCCGGCTCCGTGGTCAGCCGGGTCACGCGCGAGCCTGTCTGCAGCCGGACATTCGGATATTCGAGCGCCGCCGCCAGCGCCGCCGTTTCGGCATCCATCTTGCCGTCGAAACAGTTCGGGTGCGCGTCCCAGGGGGTCTTGCCCTTGGCGAGCCAGCGCTCGATATCGACGCCGAGCGGCAGCGAATAGGGGTGCAGGCCGATCTCGGCCAAACGCTTGCGGACCTTGGCGATCGCCGGCTCGTCCGGCACCGGGCCGTGCGGATAGTCGCTCGAGTGAGTGGGCTCCGTCGGGTCCTCACCGAGTTGGCCGCGCACCTGATAAAGCTGTTCGGCCTTCGAATACCAGGGCTCGAGCTCCTCATAGGGAAAGGGCCATGCGGGAGAAATGCCGTCGCGGTGCTCCATCTCCTCGAAATCCTCGCGGCGATAGCGGGTCAGCACCGCACCGTAGAACTTCGAATTGCCGCCAACGTTGTAATAATTGCCGGGGTTGAAGCCGAGACCGCCCGCCTCGTACCAGGTCTCCTTCGGCCGGAAATGGCCGCGCTGGAAGATCGCCTGCTGGTCGCGATTGACCGGCAGGTCCTCGATATGGCGGCCCGCTTCGAGGATCAGTATCTCGGCACCGGAGGCGGCAAGGCCTGCGGCGACGGTCGCGCCGCCGATCCCCGATCCGATGATGACAATGTCCGGCCGGCTCTCCATGCTCGGGCTCATGCGATCCGCTTCTCGCTCTCGCGATCGAAGAACACGGCTTTGTCGAGATTGAAGGCGAGGCGGGACGTCTGGCCGGGGGCGATGCGGGCGTCGGCCCTGAGCCGCGCGACGACCTCCTTGCCGCCGAGCCTCGTGACCGCGAAGGTGTCGGATCCCGCCGGCTCTACCACCTCGATCAGGCATTCGCCCTCGGCGACGAATTTTGCATTGCGGTCCGCCCCGTCCGGATCGGTCAGCGCCTCCGGGCGGATGCCGAAGATGACTTCCCTGCCCGCATAGGCGGAGAGCGCGCCGTTATGCGGCACGGCGAGCCTCAGCGGTTCGGCATGCGGCCGCGCCAGCGTCACCGCGACTTGCGGGCCCGAGGTTTCGATGCGGGCGTTCAGGAGGTTCATGGCCGGCGATCCCATGAAATCCGCAACGAATATATTGGCGGGGTTGTTGTAGATCTCCGCCGGCGTTCCGAACTGCTGCAGCACGCCGTCCTTCAGCACCGCGATCTTGGTTGCAAGCGTCATCGCCTCGATCTGGTCGTGGGTCACGTAGACGATGGTCGTCTTCATGCGGTGGTGCAGCCGCTTGATCTCGGTACGCATGTCGACGCGCAGCTTTGCGTCGAGATTCGACAGAGGCTCGTCGAACAGGAAGACTTGCGGATTGCGCACGAGCGCCCGTCCCATGGCGACGCGCTGGCGCTGGCCGCCGGAGAGCTGGCTCGGTTTGCGGTCGAGCAGATGACCTATCTGCAGCATGTCCGCAACTTGGCGGATCGCTTTCTCGCGCTCCTCCTTCGGCACACCGCGGATTTCCATGCCAAAGGCGATATTGCCGGCCACCGTCATGTTCGGATAGAGCGCGTAGGACTGGAACACCATGGCGATGTCCCGCTTCGACGGATGCAGTCCCGTGACCGAGCGGCCGTTGATGGCGATATCGCCGGAGGTGATCGGCTCGAGGCCGGCAATCGTGTTGAGCAACGTCGACTTGCCGCAGCCGGAGGGGCCGACGAGCACGAGGAAACCGCCCTCTTCGATTTCGAGGTTGATGTCCTTGAGGATTTCGAGGGCGCCGTAGGATTTGCGCAGGTTGGTGATCTTCAGGAACGACATGGGCTTACCCTTTCACGGCGCCGGACATCAGCCCGCGGACGAAGTAGCGGCCGGACACGATATAGACGATGAGCGTTGGCAGGGCGGCGAGGATCGCGCCCGCGAAGTGGACATTGTATTCCTTGACCCCCGTCGACGAGCTCACCAGGTTGTTGAGTGCCACCGTCATCGGTGTCGAATAGGGCCCGGAGAACGAGGCGCCGAACAGGAAGTCGTTCCAGATATTGGTGAATTGCCAGATGACCGAGACGACGATGATCGGCCCGGAAGACGGCAGCAGGATCCGCCGGAAGATCTGGAAGAAGCTCGCGCCGTCGATCTGCGCCGCGCGCACCAGCTCGGTCGGGAAAGCCTCGTAGTAGTTGCGGAAATAGAGCGTCGTGAAACCGATGCCGTAGACGACATGGACGAGGATCAGCCCCCAGATCGACCCCGCCAGGCCGAAAATGCCGAGGATGCGCGCCATCGGGATCAGCACGATCTGGAAGGGAATGAAGCAGGAGAGGAGCAACATGCCGAAAAAGACGTTTGCGCCAGGGAAGCGCCATTTCGTCAGCACGTAGCCGTTGAGAGCACCGATCATCGTCGAGATCGCCACGGCCGGCACGACCATCAGGATCGAATTGATGAAGAAGGGACGAAGGCCGGTCGGCTGCACGCCGATCTGTGCCGTCGACCAGGCGGAAAGCCAGGGCTCGATGGTCCAGGTCTGAGGCAGGTTCAGCATGCCGCCCTGGCGGATCTCGTCGAGCGGCTTTAAGGAATTCACCACCATCACGTAGAGCGGCAGCAGCGAATAGAGCGCGAAGAGGATCAGCGCCAGATAGATCAGCGCCCGCGTCAGGCGATCGTGCGAGATGACGTTCTCGGGACTGGGAGCGCCCATCAGCGTTTTCCTCCCCGGACTTCGGAATAGAGATAGGGAATGATGATCGAGAAGATCATGACGAGCATGATGATCGCCGACGAGGCGCCGATCGCCATCTGGTTGCGGGTGAAGGTGTAGGAATACATGAAGGTCGCCGGCAGCTCGGTCGCCTGTCCCGGCCCGCCGCCGGTGAGTGCGATGACCAGGTCGTAAGCTTTGATCGCGAGATGGGCGAGCACCACGAAGGCGGAAAGGAAGACCGGCCGCATCAAGGGGATGATGATCCGCCGGTAGATGGTGGGCGTCGTCGCCCCGTCGATCTGGGCGGCCTTGATGATCTCGTTGTCGACACCGCGCAGGCCCGCCAGAAACATCGCCATGACGAAGCCGGTCGATTGCCAGACGGCGGCGATGACGACGCAGTAGATCGCGTAGTTGCGGTCCTTGATCCAGTTGAAGGAGAAGCTTTCCCAGCCCCAGAGGTGCATCGTGTTCTCGAGCCCGATGCCGGGATCGAGGAACCACTTCCAGGCCGTTCCCGTGACGATGAAGGAAAGTGCCATCGGGTAAAGATAGATCGGCCGGAGAAAGCCTTCGATACGGATTTTCTGGTCGAGCAGGATCGCGAGCGCGAGCCCCAGCACCGAGCAGATGACGATATAGAGCGTAGCGAAGATCGCGAGATTGCTGATCGCCCGCCACCAGTGCGGCAAGGCCCACAGCCTGCTGTAGTTCAGGAGGCCGACGAAGTTGTAGGACGGCAGCATCTTGCTGTCCGTCAGCGACAGGAAGCCCGTATAGGCGATGAAGCCGTAGACGAACACCAGAACGATGAGAAAGCTGGGGGCGAGCACGAGCTTCGGCAAAAGCTCCTGCAGCCGGGTGCGGCTATCCATGTTTGTTACCACCGTATCGTTTCGTTCGTGCCGCGCGTCTGCCCCTC
>NZ_LUAV01000016.1:290373-423542 GCF_002078505.1 Ensifer aridi
CCCTAGCCCTCTCCCCGCAAGCGGGGAGAGGGTTCCGGCAGGCGGATGAGGGGCAATCCCTCCACCGCTACTTCGCCGCCTCGACCGCCGCGACGAGTTCCTGCACAGCGTCTTCCGAGCTCAGCTCGCCGTTGAACTGACGGGTGACGACGTCGTAGATCGCGTTCTTGACGGCGGCCGGATTGGCGTGGCCATGGGCCATGGAGCCGTAAAGCGTGCCATTGGCGTTCGCTTCGGCCAGATCTTTGATGGCCTTCTTGCCGCAGGCATCGAAATCGGTGTCCGGGACGTCGGTGCGGGCGGGTGCCGAGCCCTTCACCACGTTGAAGGCCGACTGGAAGGTCGGGCTCTCGATGGCGGATGCCATCTGCAACTGCGCCGGAACCTTATCCTCGGAGACCTTGAACATCACGAACTGGTCGGAGTTGAAGGTGACCGAACCTTGCGTTCCCGGAAAGCGGATGCAGACGAAATCGGTACCCGGCTTCTTGCCGGCCTTCAGGAATTCGCCCTTCGCCCAGTCACCCATGAACTGCAGGCCGGCCTTATTCTCGATCACCATTGCGGAGGCGAGGTTCCAGTCGCGGCCGGAGAAGTTGTCGTCCACATAGGAGCGCAGCTTCGTCATGCGGTCGAAGGCTTCCTTCATCTTGTCGCCGCCGAGCGCTGCCGGATCGAGGTCGATGAAGGCCTGCTTGTAGAAGTCGTTGCCGAGCGAAAGAACGACGGCGTCGAAGATCGTCGCGTCCTGCCAGGCCTGGCCGCCATGGGCGACGGGCGTGATGCCCTGCTCCTTGAACTTGTCGAGCAGCGCAATCAGCTCCTCCCAGCTCGTCGGCTCCTTGCCGCCGGCCTTGTCGAGGGCCGCCTTGTTGATCCAGACCCAGTTCGTCGAATGGACATTGACCGGAGCGGCAATCCAGTGGCCGTCATATTTGGAGAACTGCTGCAGGGCCGTCGGAATCACCTTCTCCCAGCCTTCCTTAGCGGCGATATCGTCCAGATTGCCGAGTGCGCCTTCCTTGGCCCAGTCGAGAATATCGAAGCCGAGCATCTGCACGGCCGTCGGCGCGTTGCCCGCAGTGACCCGGGCGCGCAGTACCGTCATGGCTTCCTTGCCACCGCCGCCGGCGACCGGCATGTCGGTCCAGGTGATGCCCTTGCTTTCCAGATCCTTTTTCAGGACCTCAAGTGCTGTGGCCTCGCCACCGGACGTCCACCAGTGCAGCACTTCCACGTTCTCTGCTGCGCGCGCGGCAGTAGCCGCCAACATCAGTGCTGCAACAGCCGTCGTCGTCATCAACTTGCGCATCGTTATCCTCCCGTTTTGCAAGTTACCGAAGCGGGAATCTCCTCCCGCCTTTTTAATGCCGCCCTCTCCTGCGGACGGCATGGGCTTGCGGTATGTGCCGCCCAACCCATTTAAAACGTTACACCCTTTCGTCGATTGCGACGACTTCCCCCTTCGCCGGATATCTCCCGCGCGCATCGAGGCGCAACTGACCCGCGAAGGAACGGCGAGCCGCGATCATTGTCGTCGCACCCGATGCCATTTTTCGCCTTGCCTCCCGACCTCAGCGCGGCACCCACCAGTTGGTGCGCTCGCCGATATGCATGTTGAGCGTCTTGGTCTCCGTATAGTCCTCCACCGCGTGCCGTCCGAGTTCGCGGCCGAGCCCCGACTGTCGGTAGCCGCCGAAGGGCAGTTCCGCCGCGCCGTCCATGAATGTGTTCATCCAGATCGTCCCGGCACGCACCCGCCGTCCGATCGTGAGACATGTGTCGAAATCGCGGCTCCAGACACTGGCCGACAGGCCATAGTCGATCGAATTGGCGATGCGGATCGCCTCCTCCGTCGTCTCGAAGGTGAGCACCGAGAGGACCGGCCCGAACACCTCCTCGCGCGCCACCGCCATCTCCGGCTTGACGGCCGAGAGGATGGTCGGCGTCATGAATTGGCCCATTCCGAGATCGAGCGGCGCGCCGCCATGGGCGACGGTCGCGCCATCATTCGACGCAGCAGAAACATAGCCGGCGATCTTTTCGAGATGCTGCGGCGTGATGATCGCGCCGACCTGTGTTTCAGGGTCGAGCGGATCGCCGACCTTGACCTTGGCGGAAAGGCTGGCGATGCGCGCCGTCACCTCGTCGGCGATATCGCGGTGGAGAATCAGCCGCGAACCGGCATTGCAGCATTCGCCGGCATTGAAATAGGCGCCAAAGACGGCGGCATCGACGAATTCGTCGAGATTGGCGTCGGGGAAGACGATCTGCGGGTTCTTGCCGCCGAGTTCGAGCGAAACCTTCTTCAGCGTCTGCGCCGCATTCGCCATCGTCAAACGGCCGACGCCGGTCGAACCGGTGAAGGAGACCATGTCGACGTCCGGATGGCTGGTGAGCGGCGCACCCGCTTCCGGTCCCGTGCCGACGATGATGTTGACGACCCCGGCCGGCACGCCGGCCGCTTCCAGGATCTCGCCGAGAACGAGCGTCGAAGCGGAGGTGAGCTCCGATGGCTTGACCACCGTCGTGCAGCCTGCGGCAAGGGCAAAGGGTAACTTCTGGCTGACGATCAGGAAAGGGAAGTTCCAGGGTGTGATGATCGAGACGACGCCGATCGGCTCGCGCAGCACGACGCCGAGCGCGCCCTCGCCGAGCGTATTGTAGCTTTCGCCAGAGAGCTCGCGGGCAAGTGCGGCGGCATAGCGCCAGATGTCCGCAGCCCCTGCCAATTCACCCCTGGCTTGGCTGATAGGCTTGCCGGATTCGATCGCGTCGAGGAAGGCGAGTTCATCGGCGCGTTCCGCAATCATGTCGGCGGCGCGAAGCAGGATCAGCGAGCGTTCCGACGCGGTCATGCGCGCCCAGGGACCGTCCTCGAAGGCGCGCCGCGCGGCTGCGATCGCCCTTTCGGCATCGGCCTTCGTAGCCGCCTGGTAACGGCTGACGACGACGCCGTGACCGGGCGCCACGCGCTCGATCGTGCGGCCCTCGGCTCCGTCAGCCCATTGGCCGTCGATCAGCATGCGGAATTCGCGGTTTTTGTAGTCGCCGAGCGCCTTCGGCCTCACCAGAACCGTCATCACCAGTCTCCCTTGAAGCGCGCTTCGCGCTTTTCGCTGAAGGCCGCGACACCTTCCTTGAGATCGCCGGTCTTGGCGACGAGGATCGAACCCAGCGCCTCGACCGCCGCGCCCCTGTCCTCGCCGCTCGCCGAAGCGATCATCAGCTTCGATATTTCGAGCGCCGCCGGCCCGCGTTTCGCAATCTGCGCGGCATAATCCCGCGCGGCCGGCATCACCATTCCGGTCTCGGTGACCGCGTCGATGAGGCCCTCCGCCCTCGCCTCCTCCGCGGAAAACATCTCGCCGCCGAGCACCATCCGGCGGACGATCTGCGCGCCGAAGCGGGCGACGAGGCGCTGCGTGCCGGACCAGCCGGGCACCATGCCGAGGCCCGTTTCAGGCAGGCCGATCTTCACCTGCTTTTCGGCGATGCGGATATCCGCCGCCGCGGCGAGCTCGAGACCGCCGCCGAGCGCATGGCCGTTCAACGCGGCGATCACCGGCATGCGCAGCGTGGCGAGCCGCTCGAAGACGCGATGGCCGAGGCGCACCCAATCATGACCGAAGGCGGCGGGCTCCATCCCGCCCCAGGCCTTGATGTCGCCGCCGGCGGAAAAGGCCTTGCCCTCGCCGGTTAGAATGACGACTCGTACATCCCGCTCTGCTTCGACCCTATCGCAGGCTGAAGCCAGCGCCTTGAGCATGTCGATGTCGAAGGCGTTGAGCTTTTCCGGCCTCGCGACGGTCATCGTCGCGATCGCGCCGTCGAAATCGATGCGGATGCGTTCGTCAGCCATGACCGCCTCCTGCGAGCCGGCGCGGCGCCTTGGCCGGCAGCCTGAGACCGATCGGCGGCTCTTGGAACAGCGCGGCATTCATGACCTTCAGTTCATCGGAAACGATCAGTGGAAATTCCGACTGGTCGAGGATATGAGTCTCAACATCGACGCCCGGCGCGATCTCGGTCAGCACAATACCTTCCGGCGTCAGCTTCATCACGCAGCGTTCCGTGACATAAGTGATGTCCTGGCCTTGCTCGATCGCACGACGGCCGGAGAAGGTGACGTGCTCCACCTGATGGACGAGCTTCTTGAGTTTGCCTTCCTTCTCGATGACGAGCCGGCCGTCGGCCACGCCAAGTTTCGCGCCGGCATTGAACATCCCGGAGAAGACGATCTTCTTCGCCCGCGCGGTGATATCGACGAAACCCCCTGCCCCCGCCGTCACGTGCGGTCGGAAGCTGAGCTTCGAGACGTTCACCGAGCCGGAGCGGTCGATCTCCAGGAAGGAGAGCAGCGACGCATCGAAGCCGGCGCCCTGGAAATAGGTGAATTGGTGCGGCGACGGCATGAATGCATCGGCATTGGAGGCGCAGCCGAAGGCGAAGTCGAGGAGCGGCACGCCGCCGACTGCACCCTGCTCGATCACCCAAGTCACCGCCCCATGCAGCCCCTCCTCCAGCAGGATGCGCGGCACATTTGCCGAGATGCCGAAGCCGAGATTGACCGCGCTTCCCGCCTGAAGCTCCTGCGCGACCCGGCGCGCGATCACCTTCTGGATGTTGAATTCCGGCAGGCGGAAACTGTCGAGCGGCCGGAAGATCTCGCCGGAAATCGCCGGATCGTAGAGCGTCTGCGTCGTCTGCTTCTGCTCCGGATCGACGACGACATAATCCACGAGAACCCCCGGCACCCGCACGTCATGGGGTTTTAGCGAGCCTTCCTTGGCGAGGCGCTTCACCTGGGCGATGACGATGCCGCCGTTGTTGCGGGCGGCGAGCGCCTGGTCGAGACCGCCCAGATAGGCTCCCTCGTGCTCATAGGTGAGATTGCCGCGTTCGTCCGCCGTCGTCGCGCGGATGATCGCCACCTCAGGCGCGATCGCCTTGAAATAGAGCCAGTCCTCGCCCTCGAAGGTAACCTTCTTCACGACCGGCTCGGCGGCAGCGGACGCGTTCATGGCGCAGCCCTCGCGCGACGGATCGACGAAGGTGTCGAGCCCGACCTTGGTCATCACGCCCGGACGCTTGGCCGCCGCCTCGCGGTGCATGTCGAAAAGGATGCCGGAGGGGATGTTGTAGGCGGCGACCTCGTTCGCGTCGATCATCCGCCAGATCAGCGGCGGCTCGGCGCTCGACGGGCCGGAGGGATAGGAGCCGCCGATGATCTTCTTCAGAAGTCCCCTCTTGGCGATGTAGTCGACGCCTTTGATACCGCTCATGTCGCCGGCGGCGATCGGGTGCAGCGTCGTGAGACCCCGCGGATGGCCGGTCGCATCGAAGTGCTCGCCGATCGCCTTCAGCATCAGGTCCGGGCAGCCGAGGCCGCTGGACGAGGAAACGGAAACGATTGCCCCGTCCGGGATGAGAGCGGCCGCGTCGGCCGGGGAAACATGCTTGCTCATGGTCATGCGCATCAGAGTCCTGCTTCGATCTGGACGGCCATGCCGGTGGCCGCCGCCTTGACGACCGCGAGGCCGGTGGCGAGCGACCAGACCCCGTCCTCGCCAGTCGCCGACGGGGCGCCGTTGCCTTCAATCGCGGCGTGGAAAGCCTCAAGCGCCGTCTCGTAGAGATTGCGGTGGTCGAGCGGCAGTTCGCTCTCGCCCTCTTCGTTGCGCAGCGTGACGGTGCCGACGGGCCGCTGCGTCATCACGTTGCGGCCGATCAGCGAGCCTTCGGTGCCGTGCACTTCGAACCCGGTCTCGGCATATTTCGTCGTGAAAGCATCATGGAACTGGGCGATCACGCCGGAGCGGAAGCGTAAGACCCCCATGACGCCATCCTCGAGCCCTTCCTTGCCCATGCCGGCGCTGTGGCTTATCGCCACGGCCTCGATCGGATCGTCGTCGAGGACGAAGCGCAGCGTATCGGCATCATGCACAGTAATGTCGAGGATGACGCCGCCGCCGGCTTCCGGCCTGTCGAGCCGCCACCCTTGCAGATGCGGCGGCAGATAGACGGCGTGGAAGACCCGCGCCGCGATCGGCCTGCCGATCCGTCCCGCGGCGATCGCTTCCCGCATGGCGCGGTGCGTAGCGGCATTGCGCAGGTGATGGTTGGTGCCGAGCACGACGCCGGCCTCGCAGGCGGCGAGCACCATTTCGCAGCCGTCATTCAAGTTCATCGCCAGCGGTTTCTCGCAGAGAACGTGCTTGCCGGCACGGATCGCCGCGAGCGCCTGATCGTGGTGAAGCTCGTTGGTCGTCGAGATGTAGACCGCGTCCACATCCGCATCGCCAACGAGGTCCTCGATATTCGTTACGGCCTTGCCGATGCCGTTTTCCGTTGCATAGGCCTCACCACGCTCGGCGCTGGAACTCATCACCGATGTCACCTCGCCGCCAGCGGCGCGGATGGCGCCGATCACCCATTCGCGCGCGATCGTGCTCGCGCCGATCAATCCCCAGCGAATCATCGCGATACCTCCCTGGTTCTGCGCTCGACGGCCGCGCCGCAGCTCTGGCGAACGACGAGCCGTACCGGGCTGACGATCGCCTCGGACTCGGCGCGCCCCGCATTGATCTGCTTCAGCAGCAATTCCGCCGCCCGCTCGCCCATGCCCTGCGGGTCGACCGAGACCGTGGTCAGCGCCGGCACGGCGGTCTTCGCTTCGATCACGTCGTCGAAACCGATCACTGCGAAATCCGCACCAGGCTCAAGCCGCCGCGCGCGCAGACCGTCGCAAACGCCGAAAGCGACGGCATCGTTGAAACAGAGCGCCGCCGTTGGCCGCTCCTTCAGCATCATCGCCTGCTCGATTGCGGTCACGCCGCCGGCGCGCGACGGCGCCGAGCCGATGACGAGCTCGTCGGGGGAAGCCAAACCCGCCTCGCGAAGCGCACCGCGGTAGCCGCGCATACGCGCCTCGAAAACGGCGGTATCGGGAAAGCCGCCCAGAAATGCGATGCGGCGATGGCCGCGCTCGATCAGATGGCGGACTGCCGCCATGGCTCCGGCATGATTGTCGGAGGTGAGCGAGGAAACGCCTGCCCCGGCGATATCGCGGACGACGAGCACGACGGGGATGCCGCTGGCAACCAGCGGAGCGAGATCGCCCGCCTCCGTGCCGCGCGCCGGCGAGATGATCAGCCCGGACACGCCGTGCTCGCGCATCGAGGCGATGACTTCGCGCTGACGTTCGATCTTTTCGCCGGTATTGGCGAGGAACTGAACGAAGCCGGCGGATTGCACCACCGCATCGACCCCGACGGCGAGCTCGGCAAAGAAGCTGTTCGTGAGATCGTTGACGACGATGCCGATGATCTTGGATTTCGCCTGCCGGAGATTGGCAGCGCTGCGATTGTAAACATAGCCGAGGTCGCGGATCGCGGCATTCACCCTCGCCCGGGTCGCCTCGTTGACGAGCGGACTTCCCTGCAGGACGAGCGACACGGTCGACTTCGACACGCCGGCGGCGCGCGCAATGTCGACAACCGTCACCCGTTTCTTTGCCATCACTGTCCTCCCACCGGCATTTCTCATTCTTTCCTCTTTAATAATTGGAACGTTCCAATCTCGTCAAGAGCCATTCGCTCACTTTTTGGATCCCCCGTTGATCGGCAACCCGCGCGACGCCAGCGAAAGGCGCTGAGTTAAGCCATTGATGTAGTTGGTACGAAAGGGCTAAGCGGCGAAGAGGACAATGATCACGGAGACCGAGAAGGCTTCTGCTGAGATGCGGAGCATCGCTTTTGCGTCTTGATATTTGGAACGATCTAAATTACTCGATGCCGCAAACTAGAGGAGGATGCACGCCGATGAACAGCCTTTTGCTGCCACGCCAGGACGGCTCGCTCGAGAAATACCGGCTCCGGGGGACGCCGATCGCCCGCCCGGATGCGGTGCCGCGCTTCAACCGCATCGCCTATGCGGCGGCGCACGTCGTCTCCGATCCGCTGCGCGACGCCGACCCCTGGGGAAATCCGGCAATCGACTGGGAGGCAACGATGGCCTTCCGCCATCATCTGTGGGGGCTCGGCTTCAAGATCGCCGAGGCGATGGATACCGCGCAGCGCGGCATGGGCCTTTCTTGGGCCGGCGCCCAGCAACTGATCCGCCGCTCGCTCGCCGAGGCGAAGAGCGTTCCGGGCGCCGATCTTGCCTGCGGCGCCGGCACCGACCAGCTTTCACCCGCGGAAGCGCGATCGATCGAGGATGTCATTGCGGCTTACGAAGAGCAGATCGGTTTCGTCGAGGGCGAGGGTGGCCGGGCGATCATGATGGCGAGCCGTGCGCTCGCGCGGGTGGCGCGTTCCGCCGACGACTACCGGCGCGTCTATGGCCGTATTCTCGCTCAGGCGAAGGACAAGGTTGTGCTGCATTGGCTCGGCGACATGTTCGACCCGCAGCTCAAAGGTTACTGGGGCTCGGAGAACTTCGAGGAGGCGCTCGCGACCGTGCTGTCGATCATCGGCGAGAACAGCGCCAAGGTCGAGGGCATCAAGATCTCGCTGCTCGACAATGTCAAGGAGGTGGCGCTGCGCAACGGCCTGCCGGACGGCGTGCTCTGCTTCACCGGTGACGACTTCAACTATGCGGAGCTGATCGAGGGCGACGGCGAGAGATACAGCCACGCACTGCTCGGCATCTTCGACGCCGTCGCGCCGTCCGCCTCCAAGGCGCTCGCTGCTCTCGCCGCGGGCGATTTTTCGACCTTCCGCGGCACGATCGAGCCGACCGTGCCGCTATCCCGCAAGATCTTCGAGGCGCCAACGCAATACTACAAGGCCGGCGTCGTCTTCCTCGCCTGGCTGAACGGCCACCAGCGCCATTTCACCCTGCCCTCCGGCCTGCAGTCGGCTCGCGGGCTCCTGCATTATGCCGACATCTTCCGTCTGGCCGATCAGGCCAATGTGCTGGATAAGCCGGATTTGGCAGCGGCGCGGATGCGCAATCTGCTTGCGGTGCTGGGAGTGGGGCAGGCGGACTAAGAGGCGGGCGAGGGCGGCGCTACTGCCACCAACCCCTTTTTCGCCAGCATCGCGTCCGGGCTCGGCAGCTTGCCGCGGAAGGCCTTATAGGCGTCTTCCGGATCTATCGAGCCGCCGACGGAATAGATGTTGTCCTTGAGCCTGGCCGCCATCGCCGGGTCGAAGGGATTGCCGGTCTCCTCGAAGGCGGCGAGGGCGTCGGCGTCGAGCACTTCCGACCACATGTAGGAGTAGTAGCCGGCGGAATAGCCGTCGCCGGAGAAGACGTGCAGGAAGTGCGGGCTGCGGTGACGCATGACGATCGATTTCGGCATGCCGATTTTCTCGAGTGTCGCCGCTTCCAGCATCATCGGATCACTGACCGGTTCCGCCGTGTGATAGGCCATGTCGACGAGCGCCGAGGCAGTGAACTCGACGGTGGCGAAGCCGGAATTGAAAGTTCGGGCCGCAAGCACCTTGTCGAGCAGCGCCTCGGGCATCGGTTCACCGGTACGGTAGTGCACGGCATATTTCCTCAGGATCTCCGGCACCGTCAGCCAGTGCTCATAGAGCTGCGACGGCAGTTCGACGAAATCGCGCGAAACGCCCGTGCCGGAGACGGTCGGGTAGGTGACGTCGGAAAGCATGCCGTGCAGTGCGTGGCCGAATTCGTGGAAGAGGGTGCGGGCGTCATCGATTGAGAGCAATGCCGGCTTACCGTCGGCGGGTTTTGCGAAATTGCAGACATTGTAGACGATCGGGATTTCGCCGATCGTCCCGTTCTCGAGCTTCAGCTTGTGCTGCGACTGGAACGAGCTCATCCAGGCGCCCGAGCGCTTGGAGGGACGGGCGAAATAGTCGCCGAGGAAGAGCGCCACGAGCTTGCCCGAGGCGTCGCGAATCTCGAAGACGCGGACATCCGGATGATAGGCGGTAATTCCCTTCTTCTCCGTCGCCGTGATGCCGAAAAGACGATGGGCGACATCGAAGCAGGCATCGATGATCTTTTCGAGCTGCAGATACGGCTTCAACTCGCTTTCCGAGAAGCTGAACTTTTCAGTCCTCAGCTTTTCGGCATAGTGGCGCCAGTCCCACGGCATGACCTCGTGATTGCGACCTTCCGCCGCGATCAGCTTGGCGAGATCGGCCTCCTCTTCGCGGGCGCGCGCCACCGCCTTTTCCCAGACCTGCAGCAACAGGCCGGTGACGGCCTCCGGCGTCTTCGCCATCGTGTCGTCGAGCTTCAGTGCCGCATAGTTCCCGTAGCCGAGCAGCTTCGCCTTCTCGGCCCTGAGTGCGAGAGTCTCGGCGATGATGGCGCGGTTGTCGGTCTCGCCGCCGTTTTCGCCGCGCGCCGTCCAGGCTCTGAACGCCTGCTCGCGAAGCTCCCGGTTCTCCGAAAAGGTCAGGAACGGCTCGATGATCGAACGCGACAGAGTGACCGCGTATTTGCCCTCCTCGCCGCGGTCGCGCGCGACGGCCGCCATCGCGTCCCTGAGGAAGTCGGGGAGACCCGCCAGTTCCTCTTCGCTTGTCAGTAGCAGCACCCAGTCCTTCTCGTCGGCAAGCACGTTCTGACCGAATTTCGCTCCGAGACCGGCGAGCCTCTCGTTGATCGCCGCAAGACGCTCCTGCTCGGGCTTGTCGAGCTTGGCGCCCGATTTCACAAAGCCCTTCCAGTGCCGTTCGAGGACGCGCGTCGCCTCGAGATCGAGGCCGAGTTCCTCCCGCTGCTCCCAGAGCGTATCGATTCGGCGGAAGAGGGCAGGATTGGTGCCGATCTTCGAGTAATGGCGCGACATCTTCGGCGCGATCTCGCGCTCGAGCGCCTGGATCATCTCGTTGGTATCTGCTCCAGCCTTGGTCCAGAAAAGGGCCGAGACGCGCGAAAGATCATCGCCGGCGATTTCCAGCGCGACGACGGTGTTCTCGAAGCTCGGAGGTTCCGGATTGCCGGCGATCGCCTCGATCTCCGCCTCATGGGCGGCGAAGGCGGCCTCGAAGGCGGGCGCGAAATCTTCGTCCTTGATCGCTTCGAAACGCGGCAGGCCTTCATGCCCGGTCCAATTCACCAGGGCGGGATTGAGCGAAGCACTCGCAGTCATGGGATTCCTTTCGCATGCAGGACCGGCAAGGCCGGAAGAGGTTGTGCGCGAGGCGCGGAGAAAGTCAGGTGGTCCGGCCGAAGCCAACCGTCAAGGCTTGCGCACGCCAAAAAGACCGGGTGCCGCATGCCAGACCGCCTGCGCCGCGAAACCGATAAACAGCAGCCCCGAGAGCCGGACGATCGTCAGCTCGTGGCGGCGATAGAAGCGGCGCACGACCGAGGCGCCGATGATCGCGATCAGGATCACGTCGGCAATCAGGAAACCGGTCAGCGACACCGCGAGCAGCATCGGCAGGGCAGTGAATTCCAGCGCGTTGGCGGAGCCGGCGAGAAGTGCGGTAAAGGTCGCAAGCGCCACCGGATAGCCCTTGGGATTGGTGAGGCCGAAGATGAGCCCACGCCTGAGCGGCCGCTCGACGGTCAGGAGCGGCCTGTTCTCGCCCTTCGGGCGGGCGTTGAGGGCCGTCCAGCCGATCCAGGCGAGATAGGCGCCGCAGATGAGGCCGAGGACATCGAAGACTGCCGTGCCGATCGACCGGGCGCCGATGATGGCGACGAGCGCCAGCCCCGACCACAGGAGATCGCCGGCAAGATGGCCGCCCATGAACAGCGCACCGGCTCTTCGACCTTGGCCGGCGCCGATGCCGAGCAGCGCCAGAAAGGCGGGGCCGGGGATCAGCGTATAGGAGAGCGCGGCGAGAAAGGCACCGACAAAAAGCGTCTCGGACATATCGGAAACCCCGGGGTTGCAGCTCGGCCATTCGAGCCGCTGCACTTGATTCCGTCAAGCGGAAACGTGGTTGGGGGAGGGCTGGGCAGGCGATAGCGGTGAGAAGAAGGAGCCGTACAATTCTTTCGCCGATGCAATTTCCCTCGAAACGAAGTTGCGCTAAGAACGCGGCCTGCAGCACCGTGCGCCTGTTTGGACGCACTAAGGTCGCTGTGCATTTTAAGGTGCTGCATGCTCTCATCCTTAAATCGGGCGGGATTTAAGGGAACGTGCAGTGTTTCCCCGCGAAAAGGACTATCCATGACTGTGCGCAATCTCTTCCTTCTGCCCGGCGACGGCATCGGCCCGGAAGCCATGGCGGAAGTCCGCAAAATCATCGCTTACATGAACGCCGAGCTCGCTGCCGGGTTCGTGACGGACGAGGGACTTGTGGGTGGTTCGGCCTATGACGCCCACGGCGCGGCGATCTCGGAAGGCGACATGGCGAAAGCGCTTGCCGCCGATGCCGTGCTCTTCGGTGCCGTCGGCGGACCGAAGTGGGATGCCGTGCCCTACGAAGTGCGGCCGGAAGCCGGGCTCCTGCGCCTGCGCAAGGATCTGGAACTCTTCGCCAACCTCAGGCCCGCCATCTGCTATCCGGCGCTTGCCAACGCGTCCTCGCTGAAACCGGAGCTCGTCGAAGGCCTCGACATCCTCATCGTCCGCGAACTGACCGGCGGCGTCTATTTCGGCGAGCCGAAGGAGATCATCGACCTCGGCAACGGCCAGAAGCGCGGCATCGACACGCAGGTCTACGACACCTACGAAATCGAGCGCATCGCCGGTGTCGCCTTCGAACTCGCACGCACCCGCAAGAACCGCGTCTGCTCGATGGAAAAGCGCAACGTCATGAAGTCGGGCGTGCTCTGGAACCAGGTCGTCACCGAGACCCACAAGGCGAAATATGCCGACGTCCAGCTCGAGCATATGCTGGCGGACGCCGGCGGCATGCAGCTCGTTCGTCAGCCGAAGCAGTTCGACGTGATCGTCACCGACAACCTCTTCGGCGACATGCTCTCCGACGTCGCTGCGATGCTCACCGGTTCGCTTGGCATGCTGCCTTCGGCTTCGCTCGGCGCGCCCGATGCAAAGACCGGCAAGCGCAAGGCGCTCTATGAGCCGGTGCACGGCTCGGCGCCGGACATCGCCGGCAAGGGCATCGCCAACCCGATCGCGATGATTGCCTCCTTTGCCATGTGCCTGCGCTACTCCTTCAACCTGGTCAAGGAAGCGGACAATCTGGAAAAGGCAATCGCCAACGTGCTCGACAAGGGCATCCGCACCGGCGACATCATGGCGGAAGGCTCCCGCCAGGTCGGCACCACCGAGATGGGCGACGCGATCCTTGCCGAGTTCAAGGCGCTTTCGGCCTGACCAGCCGCGCCCTCTTTGCCCGCAAGCCGAAGAAACACCTCCGGATGACCTCCGGAGGTGTTTTCGTTGGAATCCCTTGATTTTTCCTCCTTCGCCTTCACATGGATGAAAGCGATCAGGGAAAAGCAAACATGAACCAACCACTTGCCTCCACAGGCTGGATCTTTCTCACGACGCTCATCCTGGTGCTGGCCTTCGTTCCTTTCGATCCGCAATTATCGGAATGGGCACAGGGCCTTCCGGACGAGATCGTCGACTTCAACCGGACGATCACCGATTTCGGCACCTTTGCCTGGATGATCTACACTTCGACTTTTCTGCTGCTGATCGCCTTCATTGCCAAGCGCGCCTCCGCCCGCGACACCGTTCAACAAAGAGCCCGATCCGCCCGCAATCTCTCGGCCTACTTCCTACTGACGGTTGGCACCGCGAGCGCGCTGGTGCATGGGCTCAAATTCCTGATCGGGCGCGCCCGCCCGGAACTTTTCGCCGACTACGGCGCCTACAGCCTCGCGCCTTTCACCGGTGACAGGTTGTTCGAGAGCTTCCCCTCGGGGCATTCGACCGCCGCCGGCGCCCTCTTCGGCGCGCTGGCAATGCTGCTGCCGCAGCTAAGGCCGCTGTTTTTCATACTGGCGCTGTTGATCGGCGTTTCGCGCGTCATCGTCGGCGCCCATTATCCGAGCGACGTCGCGGCCGGCCTCCTCCTCGGCCTCTGGGTCGCCATGATGATGGCCTTTCTTTTCGCTCGCGAAGGCTGGCTCTTCCGCCTGGACGCTGCCGGGTGGCCGATGCCGAAGGTGGCGGACCCCAACAGGAGGACGAATAGGCAGGAAGGCAAATAAAAAGCCGGCGCGGAAGGCCGCGCCGGAGGCAGGAGAGCTCATTTTTCGGGATGAGGCTTTCCGCCCCTATCCCGCTCAATCAAGCGTGTGGATGTCCCGATCCTTGGTTTCCGGCAGGAAGAGCATGCCGATGACCAGCGTGATGCCGGCGAAGACGATCGGATACCACAGGCCGTAGTAGATATCGCCCTTGGCCGCGCTCATCGCGAAGGCCGTTGCCGGAAGCAGGCCGCCGAACCAGCCATTGCCGATATGATAGGGCAGCGACATGCCGGTGTAGCGGATGCGGGTCGGGAAGAGCTCAACCAGGAGAGCGGCGATCGGGCCATAGACCATCGTCACATAAATGACGAGGACGCTCAGGATAGCGATGATCACCGTCCAGTTGACGCGGGCCGGGTCGGCCACCATGGTGAAGGGGCCGCCCTTGTCGATCGAATAGACCGCCATTTCGGTGGCACCGCCGAGTTCTTCCTTGGTCAGCAGCTTGTCAGCGATCAGCTTGTCGGCCGGAACCACGGTCTTCTCGCCGGCGCGGACAGCAGCGGCGTCGAGTGCCAACTCGGGATTGGCCGCGACGAAGGCGTCGAGCTTGGATTCAGGCACTTTGGCAGCACCGCGTACGAGCGGGTAGCCAGAGGTCTGCAGGGCCATGTTGACCTGTTTCTTGAATGCGGCGTCTTCGGACTTGGCCTTGTCGCCGGCAGCAACCGCATCATAGCCCGTGATCGTCGTTTCGCCGATCTTCACCGTTGCCGGGGTGCCCGCAGCTGCCGTGGTCACGACGTCATAGGGAACGGAGTTCTTGGTCAGGAAGTCGGTGGCGATGTCGCAGGAAGTCGTGAACTTCTGGACGCCAGTCGGGTTGAACTGGAAATTGCAGTCGCCCGGAGCGGCGGTGACGGTTGCACGAATGTTCTGCTGCGCCTCCGCAAGCGCCGGATTGCCGGCCCATGTCATCGCCTTGAACAGCGGGAAGTAGGTGAGCATGGCAAGCAGCAGGCCCGCCATGATGATCGGCTTGCGTCCGATCTTGTCCGAGAGCCAACCGAAGAAGACGAAGAAGCCGGTACCGATCAGAAGCGATGCGGCGACCATCAGGTTAGCCGCCTGAGCGTCGACCTTGAGAATGTTCTGCAGGAAGAACAGCGCGTAGAACTGGCCGGAATACCAGACCACGGCCTGGCCGACGACGGCGCCGAAGAGAGCCAGAAGGGCGATCTTGGCGTTGCGCCATTGACCGAAGGCCTCCGTCAACGGCGCCTTCGAACCCTTGCCTTCTTCCTTCATCTTCTTGAAGGCGGGCGACTCGTTCATCTTCAGCCGGATCCAGACAGAAACGCCGAGCAGCACGCAAGACAGCAGGAACGGTATGCGCCAACCCCACGCAGCGAAAGCTTCCTTACCCACGATGAACTGCACGAGAAGGATAACGACGAGCGACAGGAACAGGCCAAGGGTCGCCGTCGTCTGGATCCACGATGTGAAATAGCCGCGGCGGCCATGCGGCGCGTGCTCGGCGACATAGGTTGCGGCACCGCCATATTCACCGCCGAGCGCCAGGCCCTGCAGCAGACGCAGGACGATCAGGATGATGGGCGCGGTGATGCCGATCGAGGCCGATCCGGGCAGAACGCCGACGAGAAAAGTCGACAGGCCCATGATCAGGATGGTGACGAGGAACGTGTATTTGCGGCCGACGAGATCGCCGAGACGGCCGAAGACTAGCGCGCCGAAGGGTCGCACCAGGAAGCCGGCGGCAAAGGCCAGCAGCGCGAAGATGTTCCGGGTCGTCTCCGGATACTGGCTGAAGAATGTCGCGCCAATATAAAGGGCAAGCGACCCGTAAAGATAGAAATCGTACCATTCGAACACGGTGCCGAGCGAAGAGGCGAAGATGACCTTCTTCTCTTCACCGGTCATTGGGCCGGCTCTTGCGCCGTCCGCCGTTGCGACATTCGCCATTTTGATATCCTCCACTTCAAAAACGGCATACTGGAGCGCCCGTTGTTGTCTGATCCGGTTTCCTCCCCTTACAGCGCCGCGCGTCTATTCAGACGCGCAAAAATCGCTGTAACACTTTCAAGTGCTGCATGATTTCTCCTTAAATCGATTCCGATTTAGGGAATCATGCAGTGAGTCTCCGGACGGGGTGCGCCTTGTGAGAGGATGTCAGAAAAGTGAGGGCCGAGGCAGGGATGCTTTCGGCTTATGACTTTCGTCTAATGCGGCGATCAAGCGCGCCTCATGAGCCGGATCACGGAAAAGTGTGACGCATCCTTCCGCCCCGAACCGGAGCGGACTGAACTGAGGGACTCGCGCGAGACGCGCCGCCTTCTTGACTCTTGCCGAAAAGCGGGTATGAGCAGCGGCGAACGAGGAAACCGCCATGCGACCGAACGGTCCGTCCATTGCTGCGCTGAACTTGCCGGCCCAATCCGCCGGGCGGGTTCACCATTTCTCGCTCGCTAGCAAAACCACGGCCAAAACGACGACGAAAACCGTCTGACGTCTCTGGCCCTCCGCTCTCTCCCCGGTAAGGCCGGGGACCGGAGCCTCGCGGACGATCCGCGCGGTTTCCCCTCCACCAGACGAGGAGAGACAGAAAGAGAGCTTAGATCATGGGTTTCAAGATTGCTGTCGCAGGCGCCACCGGCAATGTCGGCCGGGAGATGCTGAACATTCTATCCGAGCGCGGCTTTCCGGCCGACGAGGTCGTGGCACTCGCCTCCTCGCGCTCGATCGGCACCGAGGTCTCCTACGGCGACAAGACGCTGAAGGTTTCCAACCTCGAAACCTATGACTTCTCCGACACCGACATCTGCCTGATGTCCGCCGGCGGTGCGGTTTCGCAGAAATATTCGCCGAAGATCGGCCAGCAGGGCTGCGTCGTCATCGACAACTCCTCAGCCTGGCGCTATGACGCCGACGTGCCGCTGATCGTGCCGGAAGTAAACGCGGATGCCGTTTCCGGCTTTACCAAGAAGAACATCATCGCCAACCCGAATTGCTCGACCGCGCAGCTCGTGGTCGCGCTGAAGCCGCTGCACGACCGCGCGACGATCAAGCGCGTCGTCGTCTCCACCTATCAGTCGGTTTCCGGCGCCGGCAAGGACGGCATGGACGAGCTCTTCAACCAGACGCGCGCGGTCTTCGTCGCCGATCCGATCGAGAGCAAGAAGTTCACCAAGCGCATCGCATTCAACGTCATTCCGCACATCGACGTCTTCATGGAGGACGGCTACACCAAGGAAGAGTGGAAGGTGCTCGCCGAGACGAAGAAGATGCTCGATCCGAAGATCAAGGTGACCTGCACGGCCGTGCGCGTTCCAGTCTTCATCGGCCATTCGGAATCGGTCAATATCGAATTCGAGAACGAGATCACGGCGGACGAGGCGCGCGAGATCCTGCGTGAAGCGCCCGGTTGCCTGGTCGTGGACAAGCACGAGAACGGCGGCTACGTGACGCCCTACGAATGCGCCGGCGAGGATGCGACCTATATCTCGCGCATCCGCGAGGACGCGACGGTCGAGAACGGGCTCAACATGTGGGTCGTCTCCGACAACCTGCGCAAAGGCGCCGCGCTCAACGCCGTGCAGATCGCCGAGCTGCTGATCAATCGCGGTCTGATCAAGCCGCGCAAGCAGGCCGCCTAGAAAGGCCACAATCGGAATGCAAACGGAACCCCGCTCGGACCTTTGGCCTGCGGGGTTTCGCATTGAGACGGATTCACGTGAAACCAGGGCGGGCCGCACTGCGGGGCACATGTCAGGGTCTGTAGAGATTTTCGAAGGCAACATATTCGGGCAATGACGGGGTATCTCATGCATATGGCAAAGCGCGCAGCGGCAGGGCTCGCGGCCCTCATCACAACGGCAGTTCTTCCGGCCACCGCCATCGCGGCGCAGTGCGGAAACGACGGCAGCGGCTTTGCGGCCTGGCTGTCGGAGTTCAAGCGCGAAGCCGCCGGCAACGGCATCAGCCCTTCGGTGGTCGAACAAGCGCTCGCCAATGTCTCCTACAACAGAGCGACGATCCGCGCCGACCGCGGCCAGAAGAGCTTCAAGCTGTCGTTCGACCAGTTCATGAAAAAACGCGGCGGTCAGACGATCATCTCGCGCGGCAAGAAGATGCGGGCGCAGAACGCCAGGCTTTTCGACAGCATCGAGCAGCGCTACGGCGTCCCGGCCGGTCCTCTGATCGCGATCTGGGGCATGGAGACGGGCTTCGGCTCCTTCATGGGCAAGGAGCATACCCTCTCTGCGGTTTCGACGCTCGCCTATGACTGCCGCCGCTCGGATTACTTCACCAACCAGCTCTACGCCGCCCTCCAACTCGTCGAGCGCGGCGATCTGAGCCCGACTGCCCGCGGCGCTGCCCATGGCGAAATCGGCCAGACGCAGTTCCTGCCGCTGAACGTGCTGAAATACGGCGTCGACGGCGACGGCAACGGCCAGATCGACATGGTCCGCTCCAAGGCGGATGCGCTCGCTTCCACGGCGAACTTCCTGCGTGGCCACGGATGGCAGCCGGGCGGCGGCTATCAGCCCGGCGAGGTCAACTACGCGGCCATCCAGGGTTGGAACGCCGCCAGCGTCTACCAGCAGGCGATCGCCGTCATCGGCGCCGAAATCGACGGCGACTGAAAAGATCAGATGTCGCGATAATTTGGTTTGCCCCTCACCCTAGCCGGCAGGCCGGATGAGGGCTAATCGAAGAACGCGCCTATTTGATTCAGATGCTTTGACTCACGTCCCCGGCCGGGCGAAATCTCCGGTCTTCGCGTCCATCACCCAGAGTTCGCCGGTCGAAATGTCGAACCAGGCGCCGTGGAGGCGCAGCTTCCCCTTCGCCTCGAGGATCTGCACACAGGGAAAGGTCCTGAGATTGGCGATCGAATTGCGGATCGACACGCGCTCGAGCGCCCGCTGGCGCTCCGCCTGGGTCATGAGCTCGTTGCTCTGGATCTGTTCGGCAGCGGGCTTCAGGAGGTTCATCCAGCGGCCGATGAAATCGCCGGGGGAGAGGGGCTCTGCTTCCGGGTCAAGCGCAGCCTTGATGCCGCCGCAACGGCCGTGCCCCATAACCACGATATCGCTGACGCGCAAGGACTGAACGGCAAACTCCAGCGCCGCGGAGGTCGAATGGTAGTGTCCGTCCGGTTCGTAGGGCGGCATCATGTTTGCGACGTTGCGGACGACGAAGAGTTCTCCCGGGCCGCTGTCGAAGATCGTTTCGGGCGCCGCGCGCGAATCGCAGCAGGCGATCACCATCGTCGTCGGCTTTTGCCCGCTCTCCGCGAGCGTCCTGTACCGTTGCTGCTGTTCGCTGAAGCGACCGCTCATGAAATTGCGGTAGCCGGTCAGGAGATTTTCCGGAAAGCTCTGCTTATCCATCAGTTACCCCGTGTCATCCGCTGTCAATCACTGCTGCATGGCCTGTCGGGAACCATGAAGCGTCGAAGTGTTACAGCCACCTTTGCGGATCCGAAAGAGCGAAGAGGGCTTATGAGCTATTTCTTTTATGCCGCCTTATTTCTTCCGCACCTGGCTCGGGTGCATGAGGCGGCGCATCTGCACCATCGCCATCGGCGTCGCGAGGCTCGATGCATCCAATTCGAGCGTCAGTTCGTCGGCGCCGCGTTTGCTGGTCCGGGCGATGATCTCGAAAACGCTGGCGGTCGCCATTTGCAACGCGCGCTCTTCCGGGAGCCCCTCCATGAGCCGCGCGAGGAATACGGCCGCAAGCAGGTCTCCCGTGCCGTTCGGCGGATTGTCGACCAGCCGGTGCTCGGCAAGCAGCGCATGGCGCCCGGACAGATAGAGATTGCCCGTGCCGCCGCTCATCATCGGGATCGCGGACGTCACCAGCACGCGTGACGGTCCAAGGCCAAGCGCCGCATCGAGAATTGCCGCATTCGTTTCGAGCGCGGCACCTGCGAACCAGGAGAGTTCGAAGCGGTTCGGTGTCGCCAGCGTTGCCAGCGGCAACAGCAGATCGCGGATAACGGCGGCGATCTCGGCCGGCACGTAAAGGCCGTTCGCATCGCCGATGATCGGATCGCAGGCATAGATGAGGTCCGGATTGCGTTCACGCAGCGCCGTCACCAGCCGGGCGATGCCGGACGCCTGCTCCGCGGAGCCGAGGTAGCCGGAGAGCACAGCGCGCACCTCGCCGATCCAGGGCGCAGCGACGAGGTCGTCGATAATCGACCGGAAATCCGCGTCCGGCATCGTCACCCGCGTCGACCGGCCGTGCCCCGGATGCCAGGGAAGAATGACGGTCGGCAGCGCCCAGACGCGATGACCAAGCGTTTCCAGTGCGAAGACGGCCGCACGATTGCCAACCGCGCCACGCACCACATGGCTGGAAATGACAATGACGGCGCCATGCGTGGCGGGCATTTCGGACATCAGGCGAACCATCCTTCGATTCTAGAGCACCGCATATCTAATCAGACGCGCAAAGGTCGCCATAGCACTTTGAAGAGCCGCACCACGAAAAGCGCGTTCCGTTGCCCGCCCTCAGCTGAGTGGCATCGACCACGATCGCGGCTCGATTCGAACCACGTCGAGTGGTCTGCCGGCTGTCACGATCCTGTCAATGAGACGCGCGAAAACAAGATGGCCCGCGCCTCGGCTTTTTTGTTCGTTTTGATGTTTTTTCGAGCGATTTTTTCAAAATCGCCTCCGATTTAAATGGATTTAGGCCAAAACTGCGCGAATTTCTCCAAAAACAGGCTCGATTTTGCCGAAATCCATCATAAAAAGCGGTCGCCATTGGCCAGGGTTCTGATAGGTTGATTCCTGTCTTGAGTGGGGAGCGAGTTCATGGGCGTGAAATACAATCCGAAGCGGGATCGGCATATCGATGCGGCCCGGGCGGCGGTGACCAAGATCGGGGCTGAAACCCTGCCACCCGAAATCCTTTTCGGCGGCGCGAGCAACGACGATCTCGACCTCTACACGCCCGAAATGCTGGCGCTGACCGCTGCGCACGCCCGCGACGAACTTGCCCGCTGGGACGGCGGCAAGCCGCGGGTTTCGGTGGAAACCATTCCGGGCGTCACGCCGGGCGGCACCGAGGTCTCGATCATCGCCGTCACCGAGCGCAACATGCCGTTCCTCTATGATTCGGTCATGGGCGAGGTAACGAGCACCCATCGCGATATCCACCTAGCGATCCATCCCATCCTGGTAATGGAGCCGGGCGAGTCCGTGAAGCTCTACGATCCGGACGAGGAGAGTGATCCGGCCCACCGGGTCAGCCATATTCAGATCCACCTGAACAAGCTTGCACCGCTCGAGGCGCGTCAGCTCAGTAAGCGCATCGCGGACGTCCTCGACCAGGTTCATCAGGCGGTGCACGACTGGCCGGCGATGACAGCCCTGCTCGACCAGGCGATGCAAGAACTCGCGGATTACAACGCCTCCCGCAAGAAGAGCGATCGCGACGAGGCGCGGGCCTTCCTTGGCTGGCTAAGGGACAACAATTTCACCTTCCTCGGCATGCGGGAATACACCTATTCCGGCAAGGGCGATCAGGCGACGGTCGAGCGCGGCAAGGGCAGGGGGCTCGGCATTTTGTCCAATCCCGATGTGCGAGTATTGCGCCAAGGCAAGGACGCGGTGCTGACGACGCCGGAGATCATAGCCTTCCTCGAAGGACCGGACTTCCTGATCGTCACCAAGGCGAATGTGAAATCGGTGATCCACCGCCGCGCCTATATGGATTATATCGGCATCAAGCGCTTCGACGCCTCCGGCAATGTCGTCGGCGAGCTCCGCATCGTCGGGCTCTTCACCTCGACCGCCTATACACGGCAAGCGGCGGAAATTCCGCTCCTCAGACACAAGATCGAGAAGGTCATCGATCATTTCGGCTACGACCCGCAGAGCCACTCCGGCAAGACCCTGGCGAACACGCTGGAATCCTATCCGCGCGACGATCTCTTCCAGATCGACGTCGGCCTGCTTGCCGCCTTCTGCGAACAGATCAACGAACTCGGCGACCGGCCGCGTGTGCGCGTGTTGCCGCGCATCGACCATTTCGACCGCTTCGTCTCGGTTCTCGTCTTCGTGCCGCGCGAGCAATATGATTCCGACGTTCGCGAGAAGATCGGCAACTACCTGAAAACGGTCTATGACGGACGGGTCTCGGCCTATTATCCGGCCTTCCCCGAAGGCGGGCTGGCGCGCGTCCATTTCATCATCGGCCGCTCCGGCGGCAAGACGCCGCGCGTTCCGCAGGCCAAGCTCGAGGAGGCGGTGCGCGCCATCGTCACCCGCTGGATCGACCGCTTCAACCTGCTCGCCCGCAACGAGGGCATCGAGATCTCCGCTGGCGAAGCCTATCAGGCGGCCTTCACGCCCGGCGAAGCCTATGCCGACCTCGGCGACATCGCCGCCTGCAAGGCGGACGATCCGATCCGCATTTCCTTCTATCACCGTAGCCAGGAAAGGCCGGACACGCTGGAACTGAAGATCTTCCACGCCGACACCCCCGTCTCGCTCTCCCGCCGCGTACCGCTCCTCGAAAACCTCGGCTTCCGCGTCATCAGCGAGCAGACCTACGACATCGGCGTGCGCGTCGGCGCCGAGGAACCGCGCGACGTCGTCCTGCACGATATGGAACTCATCTACCGCGACGGTCATGCCCTCAATCTCGCCAAGACCGGCGCGGCGCTGGAAGAAGCCTTCCTCGCCGCCTGGAGCGGCACGACCGAGGACGACAACTTCAACCGGCTGGTCCTGCTCGCCGGCCTCACCGCGCGCGAGGTGACGGTGCTGCGCGCCTATGCGCGCTATCTGCGCCAGGCGGGCATCACCTACTCGCAGGGCTATATCGCCGACACGCTGAACAAATATCCGGCGATCGCCGCCGACATATTCCGTCTCTTTGCGACACGCATGGATCCCAAGGCAGACGCAAAGACGCGAACGAAGAAATGCAACTCCTTGCTCGCGGGCGTCGAGGAGGCTCTCTCAGCCGTGCCAAGCCTCGACGAGGACCGGATCCTGCGCCGCTATGTCAACGTCGTCCAGTCGACACTCCGCACCAACTATTTCCAGAAGGGAGCGGACGGAAGTCCGCGTGCAGTTCTCGCCTTCAAGCTCGATCCGAAGCAGCTTGAAGGCCTGCCCGAGCCGCGGCCGTTCCGCGAGATCTTCGTCTACGGCACCGAGGTCGAAGGCGTACACCTGCGCTTCGGCAAGGTGGCGCGCGGCGGCCTTCGCTGGTCCGACCGGGCGCAGGACTACCGTACCGAGGTGCTGGGCCTCGTCAAGGCGCAGCAGGTGAAGAACGCCGTCATCGTTCCGGTCGGCGCCAAGGGTGGCTTCTATCCGAAGCGGCTTCCCCTCGGCGGCAGCCGCGACGAGATCTTCAAGGCGGGAACCGAAGCCTATAAAACCTATATCCGCACCCTTCTGTCGGTGACCGACAACATCGTCGGCCCGGATATCGTGCCGCCCGCGGATACGCTGCGCCTCGACGGCGACGATCCCTATTTCGTCGTCGCGGCCGACAAGGGCACCGCAACCTTCTCGGACACGGCGAACGCGCTCGCCCAGGAAGCGGGCTTCTGGCTCGACGACGCCTTCGCCTCCGGCGGCTCTGCAGGCTACGACCACAAGAAGATGGGCATCACTGCCCGTGGCGCCTGGGAAGCCGTCAAGCGGCACTTCCGCGAGATGGACACCGACATCCAGACGACGCCCTTCACGGTTGCCGGCGTCGGCGACATGTCGGGCGACGTCTTCGGCAACGGCATGCTGCTGTCGGAAAAGATCCGGCTGATCGCCGCCTTCGACCATCGCGACATCTTCATCGATCCGAATCCAGATACCGATCTCTCCTTCGCCGAACGCAAGCGCATGTTCGCGCTGCCGCGCTCGAGCTGGCAGGACTATGACCGCAAGGCGCTTTCGCCCGGAGCGATGATCATTTCGCGCGCCGAGAAGCTGGTGACGCTGACGCCGGAGGCGATGGCGGCGATCGGCATCGACAAACAGAAGGCGACGCCCTTCGAGATCATGAACGCAATCCTGAAGAGCCAGGTCGACCTTCTGTGGTTCGGCGGCATCGGCACCTATGTGCGAGGCAGCAATGAGACCGATGCGGAAGTCGGTGACCGCGCCAACGACCCGATCCGCGTGACCGCGGAAGAGGTGCGGGCACGGGTGATCGGCGAGGGCGCCAATCTCGGTGTCACCCAGAAGGGCCGCATCGGCTTCTCGCTCGCAGGCGGGCGCTGCAATTCCGACGCCATCGACAATTCGGCCGGCGTCAATTCCTCCGACGTCGAGGTCAACATCAAGATCGCGCTCGCCTCGGCTATGCGCGATGGCCGCCTGACCCGGCCCAAGCGCAATACGCTTCTGGCCTCGATGACGGACGAAGTCGCCCAGCTCGTCCTGCGCAACAACTACCAGCAATCGCTGGCGATCTCGCTCACCGAGATGCACGGCCTCGCCAACCGCACGCCGCTGGCGCGGCTGATGGCGCGGCTAGAGACCGACGGCCATCTCAACCGCAAGGTCGAGACGCTGCCGACGGACCAGGCGATGAGCGAACGCTATCAGGCCGGCAAGCCGCTGACGCGTCCGGAAATCGGTGTGCTGCTCTCCTATGCCAAGCTGGTGCTGTTCGAAGAATTGATCCAGAGCGAGCTTCCGGACGATCCCTATTTCACCGCGACGCTGGAGCGGTACTTCCCGGCGAAGATGCGCAAGACCTATGCCGGCGACATCCATGGCCATCGGCTGCGCCGCGAGATCATCGCCACCGTGCTCGCGAACGAAGCGATCAATCGCGGCGGTCCTGCCTTCGTCTCGACGCTGACCGATGCGACGGGCTTTCTTTCCGCCGACGTCGTCAAGGCTGCCGTGCTCGCGCTCGACGGTTTCGACCTGCCGCGCATCTATGCTGAGATCGACGCACTCGACAACAAAGTCGGCGGCCAGGTCCAGAACAGGCTCTATCAGGATGTCGGGCGCGTTTTCGCACTCGTCACCGAAAGGGCACTGCGTACCGGTGCATCCTCCGGGCTTGTTTCCGATGCGGTCCTGCGACTGCGTGACGGACTGCAGAAGCTGCGCGGCACGATGCGCGCGGCGATCTCGAGCGAGAGCGCCGAGGAAGCGCGCCTGAAAGCCGCCGCCTTCATCGAAAACGGCGTGCCGGCCAAGCTCGCGGAGGAGATCGCCGAGCTGTCGCTGATGACGCTCGTACCGGAGATCATGCAGATCGCCGTCGTGACGGGCGAATCACTGAACCGCACGGCTCAAGGCTATTTTGCGGTAACGGAGAACCTCCGGATCAACCGCCTGCTCGCCGCCGCCGACCGCGTGCCTGCCACCGAGCAATTCGAGGCCATGGCGCTGTCGCGGGCCGTTACCGATATCGCCACCGCCCGCCGCGACATCACCATCGCCGCACTTGTCGAACACAAGCGCGACCGAAGCCCTGTTCTCGCCTGGCAGGAACAGGATCGCGCACGCGTCTCAAGCGTCGGCGATCAATTGCGGCTCCTGACCGAAAAGGGCGAGACAACCCTCGCCAAAGTCACGGTCGCAGCCGGCCTTCTCAGCGACCTTGCACGCGGCAGGTCGAAATGACAAAATCCCCGGGCCGTGCTGGTCCGGGGGAACTGATTCCCCGTTCGAGCGCGATCTCGACGCGGAGCGAGCGAGCATGTTCGGAGGGGAAACTTGGAGATCACGGCCGGGCGAGCGGAGAAGCCGAAAACGCCGCGTCTCGGCATAATCGGCTGGATGCTGTTCGACTGGGCGGCGCAGCCCTTCTTCACCGTGATCACCACCTTCATCTTCGCGCCCTACTTCGTTTCCCGGCTAACGGCCGATCCCGTCCATGGACAGGCGGTCTGGGGCTACACACTGACGATCTCGGGTATCGCCATCGCCGTGCTTTCGCCGGTCCTCGGCGCAATCGCCGATGCGACCGGTCCCCGTAAGCCGTGGATCGGCTTCTTCGCCGCCATCAAGATCATCTCGCTCGGCATGCTCTGGTTCGCCGCCCCGGGCTCGCCGCTCCTCTATCCGGCGATCTTTCTGGCGCTCGCGACCGTCGCAGCCGAATTTTCGATCGTCTTCAACGATTCGATGATGTCGCGTCTCGTGAGCGAAAGAGAGGTGGGGCGGATATCGAACATCGCCTGGGGAATGGGCTACCTCGGCGGCATGATCGTCCTGATCGCCGTGGTCGCTTTCATCGCCGGAAGCCCGGAAACCGGCAACACGGCGCTCGGCCTCGATCCGCTGTTCGGGCTCGACCCGAATGAAGGCGAGGATGCCCGCATTACCGGTCCGATCTCTGCCCTCTGGTACCTGATCTTCATCCTGCCGATGTTCCTGTTCACGCCGGATGCGCAAAAGGCGACGACCTCGCTGGCGGAGGCGACGGCACGGGGCCTCGCGGAGCTCAAGGGCACACTCGGCGAACTGAAGGAGAGGGCCGGCATACTGCGCTTCCTGATCGCGCGCATGATCTTCCAGGACGGCGTCAACGGTCTGCTCGCGCTCGGCGGCACCTTTGCGGCCGGCATGTTCGGCTGGCGGACGATGGAGCTTGGCCTTTACGGCATCATATTGAACGTCGTCGCCATCGGCGGATGCCTTTACGCGAGCCGGCTCGATGCCCGCCTTGGTTCCAAGAGGATCGTCGTCGCAAGTCTCGTCTGTCTTACCCTTGCCACGCTCGGTATCGTGTCGACAGGGCCGGGCTTCACGCTTTTCGGGCTCATGCCATTGCCGAACGAGGATTCGGGCGGGCTCTTCGGCACCGCGGCCGAGAAGGCCTATATTCTTTATGGCCTGCTTGTCGGTCTCGCCTTTGGCCCGGTCCAGGCGTCGTCGCGCTCCTATCTCGCCCGCAGCGTCTCACCGGATGAGACCGGGCGGTATTTCGGGCTTTACGCGCTTTCCGGACGCGCCACTTCGTTCCTCGCCCCTGCCTCGGTGGCGACGATCACGGTCATGACCGGATCGGCCCGGACCGGCATGATGGCGCTGGTCGCCTTCCTGGCCGTCGGGCTCGTCCTCCTCCTGCGCACGCCTTATCCGGCTCATCGGCCGGCGTGAAACGCCTGAGCGTCGCAGCCGGCCCTCCGAAGAGTACGCGCCCCGTCAATGCCGGAAATGCCGCATCCCTGTGAACACCATGGCGACATTGTGCTCGTTCGCGGCGGCGATGACCTCTTCGTCGCGCATCGAGCCGCCCGGCTGGATAACGGCGGTGGCACCGGCGGCGATCGCGGAGAGGAGACCGTCGGCGAAGGGCAGGAAGGCCTCCGAGGCGACTGCCGAACCGCGCGTCAGCGGCTCAGCGAAGCCAAGAGTTTTGGCCGCCTCCTCCGCCTTGATGGCAGCGATGCGAGCGGAGTCGACGCGGCTCATCTGGCCGGCGCCGATGCCGGCCGTCTGGCCGTCCTTGGCATAGACGACCGCGTTCGACTTGACGTGCTTCGCCACCTTGAAGGCGAACTTCATATCCTCGAGCTCCTGCGCGCTCGGTGCGCGCCTGGTGACGACCTTCAGTTCCAGGTCCTCGACCATGCCGTTGTCGCGCGTTTGGACGAGCAGGCCCCCGGCGACCGTCTTGGCGGTGAGACCGGGCGTGCGCGGATCCGGCAGGCCGCCGGCCGCAAGCAGCCTCAAGTTCGGCTTGCGGGCGATGACCGCCTTCGCTTCGTCGCTGACCGACGGTGCGATGATCACTTCGGTGAAGAGCTTGACGATCTCTTCCGCCGTCTCGGCGTCGAGCTCCTGGTTGAGCGCGATGATGCCGCCGAAGGCCGAGGTGGAATCGCAGGCAAGAGCCCGCCGATAGGCTTCGGCGAGCGAGGGCGCGGTCGCCACACCGCAGGGGTTGGCGTGCTTGATGATCGCGCAGGCGGGTGCCTTTTCCGGCAGGAACTCCGCCACCAGCTCGTAAGCCGCGTCCGTATCATTGATGTTGTTGTAGGAGAGCTGCTTGCCCTGAATGAGCGTTGCGGTCGCAACGCCCGGCCGCTTTTCGCCGGTCACGTAGAACCCGGCCTTCTGATGTGGGTTCTCGCCGTAGCGCATCTCTTCCTTGAGCACGCCGCCGATCACCCGGTGGCGGGGCATCGGCGTATCGAGCGCCTCGGCAAACCAGTTGGAGATCGCCGCATCATAGGCCGCCGTGCGGGCATAGGCCTTGGCCGCCATTTTCTGGCGGAAGGCGTAGCGGGTCGTGCCGCCCGCGATTTCCTCAAGCAGCGGGGAATAGTCGGCCGGATCAGTGACGATCGTCACATAGGCATGGTTCTTGGCCGACGCGCGGATCATAGCCGGGCCGCCGATGTCGATGTTCTCGACCGTTGTCGGATAATCGCCGCCCTTGGCGCGGACCTCCTCGAATGGATAGAGATTGATGACGGCGAGGTCGATGGCGGCAATGCCGTGCGTGTTCATCGCGGCAACGTGTTCGGCGTCGTCACGAATGGCGAGAAGACCGCCATGAACAGCGGGATGAAGCGTCTTGACGCGACCGTCCATGATCTCCGCAAAACCGGTTAGCTCCGAGACGTCGCTGACCGGAAGGCCTGCGTCGGTGAGCGCCTTGTGCGTGCCGCCGGTCGAGACCAGCCGCACGCCTTTCTGATGCAACGCGCGGGCGAGTTCGACGATGCCGGTCTTGTCTGAAACGGAAAGGAGGGCGGTTTTGATCCGAACCTCGTCCGGGGCGGGGATTTTCTTGGAGGCGACAGCCATCGACCTTGCTCCTTTGGGCAGCGCCGGACGCTTAGGAACTGGTTCCGGCGATTGGGATGGCTGCCCGTTAGCATAGCTTGCCCGGGGAAGAAACCTTCGGCACCGCCAGAAGCTGGCAGCTTGTTGGATTCTTAGGCCTCGCGCGTGAAAGTCCACTGGATTTCCGGCTGTGCAGCCACGGCGAACGTTACCGTTATCTGCGAGGAGGCTCGCACACCAGAGGGATCCGCGAAGAAGACGTCCTCCTCGATCGCCAACGCGCCATCTCGGCAGGCAAAGAGCCAGACTTCGCCGTCGGGCGCGGAGAGGTATACCTCGCTCTCGCTGCGCTGGCGCATGCCGATTGCCGGATGAATATGGAAACGGGCGACCGCGACTCCTGTATCGGCCGGACCCGGGTCGCTGCCGTCGTGCCGCGACAGGCGGTCGCGACCGCGAACCAGGCGGCCGCCGCTCAAGATCCCGATATCGCGCTCGTGGATCAGCCCGAAGGGAGCAAGATAGCCGTCATGGCTCGCCTTGACCGATTCGATGCTTCCGGGCTCATCCCGTCTCTCGACGTCGACACGCGACAGGCTGCTCGTCATGACCGGCCCAAGGAAAGCCGACTGCGAAAATCGGCAGGAGGACGTGTCATTGATCGTGACCGTGGAATGCGCCGCGGTGAGACGCGCCATCAGCCGGAATCGTTCGCCGGCGAATTTCGGTGCGCCGGAATTGATGACGAAACGGCTTCTGCCAGACGACATCTCGAAGGAGAGGCAGCCCGCATGAGCGCTTCGCGAAAGATCGACCGAAAGAGGTAGGCCGGTATCCATGATGATAACGGTGTCGCCGAGCGACAGCCGCTCGTATTGGGCATGCGGCAGCGAACGGAAGGGCTCGCCTGCCGTTTCGTCGTAGCGCAGCACCGAGGCGAGCTCGTGCGCAAGCACCGACGTCGCGCCGTTGAAGAGTGCGAGCTCTCCGCCTTGATGGCGAAAGAAGCGGAGCGCAGGATACATCCGGTCGATACAAGGGATGAGCCGCGACGGTACTTCGTGCCCGAGATTGACATAGGTCTGGCGGAGCGGCAGCAGATCGAGCAGCAGCTCGAGGCTCGCCCGCGGGTTGCGCGAAAAATGGGCGCCGTCAGGCAGGATCTGACGATCGAGCTCCAGGTCGAGATGACGCGCCGCCTTGCGGATGGTAGAGGCCGAGGCCGGCATCGCGACAGACGCCATGGCAATTGCGAGCCGGGCCCTCAGCCGCGCCTCCCCCTCGGGAACGGTCTCGGCAATGTGGCGCAGATAGCGGATCTGGAAGGCGAGGCTCTTCAGGAAGCGACGATAGAACCCGTGCTCGGCATTGCGCAGCACCACCGGCGAATGCGACAGCCAGGCGACGATGCGGTGGGCGACGACATCCGCCTCCCAGGGAATGCCGCCGATGCTGCGACCGTGGCCGCCGATCCATTCGTCCATGATCTGGCGCAGTTTCACATAGCCGGCTTCGTCCTGGATGGCACGCATGTGGCGCAGCCAGCCGAAGGAATGCAGCCGAATCGCGAACTCGTGTGAGGGCAAGTCGATCTCGAAGGGCGATTCGCCTTCCGTGTCGAGCACGCGGCCGCCCAACGGATAACGACCCTCTAGAATTTCCTCTGCGACGAAGGGATCGATCGCCCTGAGATCGGTGGGCGCAACGATCAACCGATCGGGCGTCGAGCCGGCAAAGCGGAGCGCCGTCATGCGGCCGAGCGCAAGCCGGCGCGAAAAGCGGCGCCAGCCTTCGCGCAGGTACAGGTAGAGGAGCCTTCGTTTATTGGAGAACGGCATCGGCGCCCGTAGGTTTCCTCATGACTGCAACGGACCCTTCGAAGCGCTTGAGAGGCGCCTGCGCGGATCGCGCCTGATTCCCTTCCCTCAGCGGCGTGCGCCTTGCCGACGCACGAAAGGACGCTGTAGCACTTTGAATTGCGTCATGATCCTTGAACTGACCTCTGATTTCAGGATCATGCAGTAGGCCGAATGGTGCCGGAAGGATTATTAAACTTTTATCAATCTGGCGCCATTGATAGGCGGGCGCACCCGAAAGCGTCAATTGTCGCGACAAAACAGACTGTTGAAGGAGCCTCGCTCAAACCCGCCCCCGGCGCAGCACCGCGGCATAGAAACCGTCGAGCCCGCCGGAAAAAGGCGGATCGAGCGGCAGCATGGCGGGAGTCGTGCGGAACTCGCCGACGGGGGTGATCGCCTCTTCGAGCCCCGGCCAGTCGGCCACCGCAATCGGAACACGCTCACACCCGCCATCGGCCAGAACACGGGCCACGACCTCCTCGCCCTCACGCGGATCGAGCGAGCAGTTGGAAAAGACGACCAGACCACCGGCCTTCACGACAGAAAGCGCGTGGCGAAGCAGCCGCTCCTGCAGGCGCGCGAGCTTCTCGACGTCTTCCGGCCCCTTGGTCCAGAGCACATCCGGATGCCGCCTCGTCGTGCCGGTCGACGAGCAGGGCGCATCGAGAAGCGCCGCGTCGAAGAGCTCTTCCGGCTGGAATGCGGCCATATCGATCTCCTTCGTGCGGGCTTCGAGGCCGAGCCGATCGAGATTGGCTTTGAGGCGCCTGAGCCTGCTCGACGACTGGTCGAGCGCCATCACTTCTGCACCGGCGAGCACAAGCTGGGCGGTCTTGCCTCCGGGCGCGGCGCAGAGATCCACCACCGTCTTGCCGGCGATATCTCCAAAAAGACGCGCCGGAATGGAGGCGGCCGCATCCTGGACCCACCACGCGCCTTCCGCAAAACCGGGCAGCGACGGGATCGCGCCGGAAAAGTCGCCGAGCCTGACGGAACCGGTCGGCAGGACCGTGCCGCCGAGACGCTCGGCCCAGGAGGCGGGATCGGACTTCACCGAGAGATCGATGGCGGCGGGAATGAGCTGCGCTTCCGATATGCGCTCAGCCTCGGCGCGGCCGTAGTGCGTAACAAGTCTTTCATGGAACCAGGCCGGTATCGCCGGAACGCTGCCGACTTTTTCGAGAATGGCCTCCTTCTCACGCGAAAGCCGCCGGAGCACGGCGTTGACGAGGCTCGCGAAGCGCCGGTTGCGCGGGTCTAACTGAGCCTGCTCGACTGCAAGATCGACGGCGGAATGATCGGGAACATCCAGATAGAGGATTTGCGCCGCGGCAACGGTCAGCACATGTTCGAGAGCGCGGGCGCCCTCCGGCAACGGCGTCTGCAACAGCGAATCGATCGCGAACTTTATGCGCGGCAGATGGCGGAGCGCGGAATTGAGGATGGCGCGGACCAGCGCGCGGTCGGCGTCACTGAGCTCGCGATAGGCTGGGTTTCCATGCTCCTGGTCGAGCATGCCGTCGAGCGGCGTCTTGCGGTCGATCACGGCGCCCAAGATCTTGGCGGCGGCCTGACGACTTCTCAGCCCTGGTTTCGCGGCAGCGCCGCGGTGCGGGTCTTCCGTTCGGGACGGCTTGTGGATTCGGGCTCGTTTCGGACGTGAATCGTTTCTTCTATCTTCGGACATCAGGACCAGGGGCCTTTCGGCGGTTCGGAACCACCGCGACCCCAGCCGGTTCTCGGGACAGAGCGCGATTTGCGCACGTGACTATCAGCGCGAACCGGCGCCGTCGAGCCCGTCGCCATCTCCTGGGCCATTCTCTCCAGCGCCGCGACGCGGTTCTCCGTGTTCGGATGGGTCGAAAAGAGATTGTCCATTCGCTCGCCCGAGAGCGGATTGATGATGAACATATGCGCGGTCGCGGGATTGCGCTCGGCGTCGTCATTGTGGATGACATGCGCGGCTCCGGCGATTTTTCTGAGCGCTGTGGCAAGCCAGAGTGGGTTGCCGCAGATTTCCGCGCCGCGCTGATCGGCGGAATATTCGCGCGTGCGGCTGATTGCCATCTGTACCAGGGCGGCCGCAAGCGGCGCGACGATCATCGCGATCAGCACACCGACGAAGCCGAGAGGATTGTTGTTCTCGCGGTTGCCGCCGAAGAAGAAGGCGAAGTTGCCGAGCATCGAAATCGCACCGGCAAGCGTTGCGGTGATCGTCATCGTCAATGTGTCGCGATTCTGGATATGCGCTAACTCGTGCGCCATGACGCCGGCGACCTCCTCGGAGGAGAGCGAGTGCAGCAGGCCCGTCGAGGCGGCGACCGCCGCATTCTGAGGGTTACGACCGGTGGCAAAGGCGTTCGGCTGCGGGCTGTCGATGACATAGACGCGCGGCATCGGCAGGCCGGCGTTCCGCGCCAGATCGCGCACGATGCCGTAATATTCGGGCGCGCTGCGCTCGTCGACCTCCTGTGCGCGATACATGGCGAGCACCATGCGATCGGAGTTCCAGTAGGAGAAGAAGTTCATGCCCGCGGCGATCACGAGGGCGATCATCATGCCGCCTCGGCCGCCGATGACATAGCCGACGGCCATGAATAGGACGGTCATAAAGGCGAGCAGCATTGCGGTGCGCACGTGGTTCATGAATGAGCTCCAGCCATATTCGTATCGTCGTCCGTGCGGCGATCCGGTGGAAAACCAAGCGCGACTGCTTTCTGTTCCGCCTATATCGCCCGAACGTTTCACGTGAATCAGGTTTTCCGTTCGCACGGAAGCGCTTATATGATGGGGATAAACACTCCGCGCTTCAATATCGTCACGATACACCGGCACCTCGAGATGCAGAACGACAACGACAATTCCCCCGATCATCCCAAACGGCCGCTGCCGCCGGCCGCCCTTCGCGCGCTCGAGGAGGCGGAGGAGCGGCGGCGCGCCGAACAGCCGAACGAAATGCCTGCCGAAGTCGGCGGGCGCGGCGGTCTCGATCCGGCCCGATTCGGCGACTGGGAGATCAAGGGGCGAGCGATCGATTTCTGATATTGGGGGTCTAGTGGGGCCCCACCTGTGGACGTTCGAGGCCCCATATTATTTCACATTACTTCGCCCCGGCGCTTACCGTCCCTCTAGAGGTCGTTTCCTTCGCGAAATCACCGTCGTCAATTGGTACATGTCGCCCAAAAGTGTGCAGCGGTTTTGAGATGACGACATGCACAAAAACAAACACCTAAAGCGCGTCGCACGAATCCGATTGAATGCGAAGCCCTAACCGCCTCGGAAAAGATAGAGTGCCAGTCACGCACCAACGTGAACTTTGCGCGCCAAATCCTCCTGTGGTCATCCTCGGGCTTGACCCGAGGATGACGGAGGAGATGAGTCAAAATACCAGTACGCCTGATGTGCTCAGGCCGGCTCAGAAAGAGAATCCGGCTAAAGAAACCAGTCCCAGCCGAGGGCCCGGGCATCCGACATCAAGCGCGGTTCTGACGATTGGCGATCAGGTCGTCGACAACCGTCGGATCTGCAAGCGTCGAGGTATCGCCGAGGGAACCGAAATCGTCCTCGGCGATCTTGCGGAGAATCCGGCGCATGATCTTGCCCGAGCGCGTCTTCGGCAGGCCGGGGGCGAACTGGATCTTGTCGGGCGTCGCGATCGGCCCGATCTCGGAGCGGACATGCTTGACGAGTTCCTGGCGCAACTCGTCACTGCCGACTTCGCCCGCCATCAGCGAGACATAGCAATAGATGCCCTGTCCCTTGATCGGGTGCGGATAGCCGACGACCGCCGCCTCCGACACGAGATGGTGCGACACGAGCGCGGATTCGACTTCGGCCGTACCGAGACGATGGCCGGAGACATTGAGCACGTCATCGACGCGGCCGGTGATCCAATAATACCCGTCCTCGTCGCGGCGGCAGCCGTCGCCGGTGAAGTATTTGCCCTTGTAAGTCGAGAAATAGGTCTGCACGAAGCGCTCATGATCGCCGTAGACCGTGCGCATCTGCCCCGGCCAACTGTCGACGATGCAGAGATTGCCATCGGCCGACCCCTCGAGCACCTTGCCTTCATTGTCGACGATCTGCGGCTGGACGCCGAAGAAGGGGCGTGTCGCCGAACCCGCCTTGAGATCGGTCGCGCCGGGCAGGGGCGTGATCAGGATACCGCCGGTTTCCGTCTGCCACCAGGTATCGACGATCGGGCAGCGCTCATCGCCGACGACGTGGTAGTACCACTCCCAGGCTTCCGGATTGATCGGCTCGCCGACCGTTCCGAGCAGACGTAGCGAGGAGCGCGACGAGCGCTTGACGAAGTCGTCGCCGGCGCCCATCAGCGAACGGATCGCGGTCGGCGCCGTGTAGAAAATATTGACCTTGTGCTTGTCGACCACTTCCCAGAAGCGGCCAGCATCCGGGAAGTTCGGCACGCCTTCGAACATCAGCGTCGTCGCCGCATTGGCGAGCGGCCCATAGACGATATAGGAATGGCCCGTCACCCAGCCGACATCGGCGGTGCACCAATAGATATCGCCGTCGTGGTAGTCGAACACATATTGATGTGTCATCGAGGCGTAGACGAGATAACCGCCGGTCGTATGAAGAACGCCCTTCGGCTTGCCGGTCGAGCCTGACGTGTAGAGGATGAACAGCGGATCTTCGGCGTTCATCTTCTCCGGCGGGCAATGCGGCTCGACCGTCGCGGTCTCCTGGTGGTACCAGACATCGCGCCCCGGCGCCCAGCCGACTTTGCCGCCGGTACGGCGCACCACCAACACCTTGTCGACCATGACATGCTGCTTGGCGGCGATGTCGATCGCCGTATCGGTGTTTTCCTTGAGCGGTACCGGCTTGCCGCCGCGCACGCCTTCGTCGCAGGTGATGACGAAAGTGGACTCGCAGTCGACGATCCGGCCAGCCAGAGCCTCGGGCGAGAAACCGCCGAAAACGACCGAGTGGATGGCGCCGATGCGAGCGCAGGCGAGCATTGCATAGGCCGCCTCCGGAATCATCGGCATGTAGATGGTGACGCGATCACCCTTCTTGACGCCATGCTTCTTCAAGACGTTGGCAAGCCGGCAAACTTTGTCGTAGAGCTCGTTATAGGTGATCTTCTTATCGAGATAGGGATTATCCCCTTCCCAGATGATCGCGGTCTTCTCGCCGTGGGTCTTGAGGTGCCGGTCGATGCAATTGTAGGAGACGTTGGTGAGCCCGTCTTCGAACCACTTGATCGAGACACTACCCTCGAAGGAGGTGTTCTTGACCTTGGTATAGGGCTCGAACCAATCGATACGCTTTCCGTGCTCGCCCCAGAACTTGTCCGGATCTGCAATGCTCTCTTCATACCATTTGAGATAAGTCTCATTGTCGATGAGAGTGCGGCTCTTGGCCGCTTCCAGGACCGGGTGGGTCTTGACGTCCATATTCTTCCTCCCTGCGCATTTCTGCCTGGATCTCGATGATCGTGGGTCAAATCCTCCCAGAACATCAATATGATCCATCCAAACATAGAGCGGGTGCGCGCCGCTCTTTAGCGGCACTCCAACCGCCCTTTGGACGATTCATAGCAGGTCAAAGCACAGCCGCAATTAGACAAAAGCACATTTGGAAGTGAAGAATTGCAATTTCGAGACAAGAACGGTATAGAACGCCCAATTCCCGGAAATCAGTGGTAGACTCCACGGCCCGCGACACCGGCGCGGCGGACAAAAGGACTATATCCATGGCTCAGCAACTGCTTATGCCCAAGGCAACAGCCGTCTGGCTCGTTGACAACACCGCGCTGTCGTTCGACCAGATCGCGCAGTTCTGCAAGCTGCACCCGCTCGAGGTGAAGGCAATTGCCGACGGTGAATCGGCGCAGGGCATCAAGGGCCTCGATCCAATTGCTACCGGTCAGCTTTCGCGCGACGAGATCGCACGCGGCGAGTCAAATCCGAACCACAAGCTCAAGCTCTCCGAGCCTAAGGTCCGCGTGCCGGACTCCAAGCGCAAGGGCCCGCGTTACACGCCGGTCTCCAAGCGCCAGGACCGTCCGAATGCCATCCTCTGGCTGGTGCGCAACCATCCGGAGCTCAAGGACGCGCAGATTTCGCGGCTCGTCGGCACGACGAAGACGACGATCGAGCAGATCCGCGAGCGCACCCACTGGAACTCGGCTAATCTGACGCCGATGGATCCGGTGACGCTCGGCCTATGCTCGCAGATCGACCTCGACCTAGAAGTCGAACGCGCCTCCAAGGGCCGCCCGCTGCCCTCGGCCGCCGAGACGGGCGCGACCCTCGAGGCCGCCCAAGAGACCGAAAAGCTCGGTTACAATTACGAGCGCGAGGAGGAGAAGGAAATCGACGCCGATGCCGTCTTCGCCAAGCTAAAATCGCTGAAGTCGGATCGCAAGGACGACGAGGACGACGACTACTGATTGCTTCGTCATCGACGACATGCAGAAACCCGGGCCGCACGGTCCGGGTTTTTGTTTGGCTCTAGTTTAAGCTCGAATTGCCCTTAAACCCCAATGCCCTTCGCCCGCAGCGCCGCCGCGATCTCATCCAGAATCGTCGGGTCATCGATCGTCGCCGGCATCTTCCAGGGCTGGCGATCGGCTATCTTCTGCATCGTCGAGCGCAGGATCTTGCCGGAGCGGGTCTTCGGCAGCCGCTTGACGCAGATCGCCGTCCTGAAGGCGGCGACGGGGCCGATGCGTTCGCGCACGAGACCGATGACCTCCTGCTCGATTTCCGCCGTTTCACGGGAAACATTGGAATTGATGACCAGGAAGCCTGTCGGCACCTGTCCCTTGAGGGGGTCGGCAATGCCGATCACGGCGCATTCGGCGACGTCCGGATGGCTGGCACAGACCTCCTCCATCGCACCCGTCGACAGGCGGTGCCCGGCGACGTTGATGATGTCGTCGGTGCGCGCCATGATGAAGATATAGCCGTCCTCGTCGATATAGCCGGCGTCCGCCGTCTTGTAGAAGCCGGGATATTCCTCGAGGTAGGCCGCATGGAAGCGGTGATCGGCGTTCCAAAGCGTCGGCAGGCAACCGGGAGGCAAGGGCAGCTTGATAACGACGTTGCCGAGTGTCCCGGCTTCCACCGGGTGGCCGGCATCGTCGACGACCCGCACGTCATAGCCGGGTAACGGAACCGCCGGCGAACCGTATTTCACCGGCAAGAGTCCGAGGCCCATGGGATTGCCGGCGACAGGCCAGCCGGTTTCCGTCTGCCACCAGTGGTCGATGACGGGCACGCCGAGCGCTCGTTCGGCCCAGCGGATCGTGTCTGGATCAGCGCGTTCGCCCGCCAGATAGAGGGCGCGGAAGCGCGACAGATCGTGGCGGGCCGCATGGGAAGCGTCGGGATCCTCCTTGCGGATCGCGCGCAGCGCCGTCGGCGCCGTGAACATGACCGCGACGCCGTGTTCGGCGATGATGCGCCAATAGGTTCCGGCATCCGGCGTTCCGACCGGCTTGCCTTCAAAGAGGATCGAGGTGCAGCCGTGGAGGAGCGGCCCGTAAACGATGTAGGAGTGCCCGACCACCCAGCCGATGTCGGACGCCGCCCAGAAGACTTCGCCCGGCCGTACGCCGAAGAAATTCTCCATCGACCATTTGAGCGCGACCATGTGGCCGCCATTGTCGCGCACGACGCCCTTTGGCTGTCCGGTAGTCCCCGATGTGTAGAGCACATAGAGCGGATCGTTGGAGGCGACGGGCGTAGAGGGCACGTCCTCGCCGGCCTCCTTCGCCGCGGCAAGCGCCTCGGCGAAATCGATGTCGCGGCCCGGCAGCATGTCTGCGGTGAGTATGTCGCGCTGGAAGATCAGGCAATGCGCGGGCTTGTTGCCGGCGATCTCGATCGCCTGGTCGAGCAGAGGCTTGTAGGCGACGGTACGCCCGGGCTCCAGGCCGCAGCTCGCCGAGACGACGAGCTTGGCCTGGCAATCGTCAATGCGAACGGCGAGCTCATTGGCGGCGAAACCGCCGAAGACGACGGAATGTACCGCGCCGATGCGCGCTGCCGCCAGCATGGCGATCGCCGCTTGAGGGATCATCGGCATATAGATGATGATCCGGTCGCCCTTGCCGATGCCAAGCTTGCAATAGACCGCCGCCATCGCCTTCACGTCCGCGAGCAGCGAGGCATAGGAGATCTTCTCAATCCGGTGGGTGACGGGGCTGTCGTAGATGAAAGCCGCCTGCTCACCGCGTCCCGCCTCCACGTGGCGATCGAGACAATTGTAGCAGGTGTTGGTAACGCCATCGACGAACCAATGTCCATAGGTCCCGCGTTCAGGCTCGAAAATCCGCTCGGGCTTCTTGAACCAGTCGATCGCCTGAGCGGCATCGGCCCAGAAGCCGTGCGGATCGGCTTTCCATGCGGCATACACTTCGGAATAGCGGCTCGCCATCTCCGTTCCTCCCATTGACTTTTCCGGACGAAAGCCCGGCTCCTCGGCTAACGAGGATAGGCCAACGGAGATAAAGGTGAAGCCCGACGAAAGGGGAACGGCGCTCAGCGTGCGCCGAAGATGGCGGAGCCGACCCGCACGCTCGTGGCACCGAAAGCGATCGCGGTTTCGAAATCGCCGGACATGCCCATGGAGAGCTTTGCAAGGCCGCATTGCGCCGCAAGCTTGGCGAGCAAGGCGAAATGCGGGCCCGGATTCTCCTCGATCGGCGGAATGCACATCAGCCCTTCGATGCTCAAGCCCAGTTCGCCGTGGCAGAAGCGGACGAAGGCGACCGTCTCTTCCGGGGCCACGCCCGCCTTCTGCGGTTCGAGGCCGGTATTGACCTGTACGTAGAGCCTGAGATTACGCCCCTGGCGCTTCATTTCCGCGGAAACGGCGCGGGCGATCTTCTCCCGATCGATCGTCTCGATAGCGTCGAAGAGCGCCACCGCGTCCGCGGCCTTGTTGGATTGCAGCGGGCCGATCAGGTGCAGCTCGAGATCAGGCGTTTCGTTTCTAAGCTCAGGCCACTTCGCCTGCGCCTCCTGCACGCGGTTTTCGCCGAATACGCGCTGGCCGGCGGCGATGACGGGCCGTATCGCCTCGGCACCAAAGGTTTTCGAAACGGCAACCAGGCCCACCGCATGCTCCGGACGGTTCGCAGCTTTTTCGCTCTCACGAATCCGGCTCAGGACCTCGCTTAGCCGCTCCTCAACTTCCATCCTCATGCTCCCGATCCAAGAACCGCTTCGACAACTCCCTGCGGATTATTGAAACTTGCGCTGCTTGCCAAGCCCGCGTGAGGTCCGACGGCTGGAATACGCCAAAGTTCGGTGCCAAACCCTTCAAAACTTGACGCTTGAGTGGTTTCGTGATGAAGGTCACGCCAGCTATCATGAGGGCTTTGGCCCCGCAGATTTTCCGGAACATCGACAAAAGACATGGCTACCGAACGATATAATCCGCGCGATGCCGAACCGCGCTGGCAGCAGGAATGGGAAGCACGCAAGGTCTTCGAGACGAAGAACGACGATCCGCGCGAGAAATATTACGTGCTGGAGATGTTCCCCTATCCGTCCGGGCGGATCCACATGGGGCATGTGCGCAACTACACCATGGGCGACGTCGTCGCCCGCTATAAGCGCGCCCGCGGCTTCAACGTGCTGCATCCGATGGGCTGGGATGCCTTCGGCATGCCGGCAGAGAACGCCGCCATGGAGCGCGGCGTGCATCCGGCCGGCTGGACCTACCAGAACATCGGCTCGATGAAGGCGCAACTCAAGGTCATGGGCCTTTCGCTCGACTGGAGCCGCGAATTCGCGACCTGCGATCCCGCCTATTACCAGCGCCAGCAGTACCTCTTCCTCGATTTCCTGGAAAAGGGCCTGGTCTACCGAAAGCAATCCAAGGTCAATTGGGATCCGGTCGACAATACCGTGCTCGCCAACGAGCAGGTGATCGACGGCCGCGGCTGGCGCTCCGGCGCGCTCGTCGAGCAGCGCGAGCTGACGCAATGGTTCTTCCGTATCACCGATTTCAGCCAGGACCTGCTCGACGCGCTCGACACGCTGGATCAGTGGCCGGAAAAAGTGCGGCTGATGCAGAAGAACTGGATCGGCCGCTCCGAAGGCCTGCTGCTCAGATGGGAGCTCGACCCGGCAACGGTTCCCGACGGCACGAAGGAGGTGACCGTCTATACCACGCGTCCGGACACGCTGTTCGGGGCCTCGTTCCTGGCGATCGCGGCCGATCATCCGCTCGCCAAGGAAGCGGCCGAGAAAAGCGCTGAGATCGAGGCCTTCTGCGAGGAGTGCCGGCGCGCCGGCACGTCGCTCGCCGCCCTCGAGACGGCGGAGAAGAAAGGCATAGACACCGGCATCCGCGCCAAGCATCCGCTCGACCCGAGCTGGGAGCTGCCGGTCTATGTCGCCAATTTCGTGCTGATGGATTACGGCACGGGCGCGATCTTCGGCTGCCCGTCCGGCGATCAGCGCGACCTGGACTTCGCCCGCAAGTACGGCCTGCCGGTCGTGCCGGTAGTGATGCCGAACGACGCCGACGCCGCCACCTTCACGATCGGAGACGAGGCCTATGTCGGCGACGGCGTGATGATCAATTCACGCTTCCTCGACGGGATCTCGACCGAAGAGGCCTTCGAGACGATCGCCTCGAAGCTCGAGAAGGACACGCTGAATGGCGTGCCGCGCGCCGAGCGCAAGGTCAATTTCCGTCTGCGCGACTGGGGCATCTCCCGCCAGCGCTATTGGGGCTGCCCGATCCCTGTTATCCATTGCGACGACTGCGGCGTCGTTCCGGTGCCGAAGGCGGACCTGCCCGTCACGCTGCCGCCGGACGTCACCTTCGACAAACCCGGCAACCCGCTCGACCGGCATCCGACCTGGCGGCACGTCGCCTGTCCGGAGTGCGGCAAGGACGCGCGCCGGGAAACCGACACGATGGACACTTTCGTCGATTCCTCCTGGTACTTCGCCCGCTTCACCGCCCCCTGGGAGGACAAGCCGACCGATCCGAACGCCGCCAATCACTGGCTGCCGGTTGACCAGTATATCGGCGGCATCGAGCACGCGATCCTGCACCTGCTCTATTCGCGCTTCTTCACCCGGGCGATGAAGGCCGCGGGCCACGTGGCGATCGACGAGCCCTTCAAGGGGCTCTTCACGCAGGGCATGGTCGTGCACGAGACCTATAGCCGTGGCGAGGGCGCACAGCGGGAATGGATCACCCCCGCTGAAGTCCGCATCGAGGAAGTCGACGGCCAGCGACGCGCAGTTCTCATCGAGACCGGAGAGGAAATCGCCATCGGCTCGATCGAGAAGATGTCGAAATCGAAGAAGAACGTCGTCGATCCGGACGACATCATCGGCTCCTACGGCGCCGACACGGCCCGTTTCTTCGTCCTGTCCGATTCGCCGCCGGACCGCGATGTCATCTGGTCCGAGGCGGGCGTCGAAGGCGCCCACCGATTCGTCCAGCGCGTCTGGAGGCTCATTGCCGAGGCCGCGGAAAACCTCCGCGGCGTCGAAGCGGCCCCAGCGACTGAAGGCGAGGGGCTTGCCGTATCCCAGGCCGCGCACCGCACCCTCAAGGCGGTGGAGGCCGACTACGACAAGCTCGCCTTCAACAAGGCGGTCGCGCGGATCTATGAACTGGTCAACACGCTGGCGGCACCACTGACGCAAGTCGCCGGCGGCAAGGCCGATCCGGCACTGACCGCCGCTGTCAAGGACGCAACCGCGATCCTGATCAATCTGATCGCACCGATGATGCCGCATCTGGCAGAAGAATGCTGGCGCGAGATCGGCGGTGACGGGATCATGGCCGAACGGCCGTGGCCGAAGTTCGACGCGGCTCTCGTCATGGAGAACGAGATCACCCTGCCGGTGCAGATCAACGGCAAGAAGCGCGCCGATTTGACAATTGCGCGCGACGCAGATCAGAGTGCGATCGAAAGCGCCGTTCTGGCGCTGGACGCCGTGAAAACCGCGCTCAACGGCGGCAGCCCGAAAAAGATCATCGTCGTGCCTCAAAGGATCGTCAATGTCGTTGTCTGATAAAGCTGGCTTCCGTCTTCGGTCCTTTCCCGTCCTCGCCGGTGTCCTGCTGCTGACGGCGCTCGGCGGCTGCCAGGTGCGGCCGCTTTATTCAGACGGCCCTACCGGTTCGACCGCGACGGCGCTGGCCTCGATCGAGATTTCGGAGGCGGAGAATCGTGTCGAGCAGGAAGTCCGGAATGCCCTGATCTTTCTGACATCGGGCGGCAAGAGCGAACCCGTCAATCCGCAGTATCATCTGGCGCTTAACGTCTCGCACCGGACGATGGGCGTGCTCTATGACCATACGGATGATGATGACGACGATGACGATGACCCGGGCGCCGGCCGCGTTGTCGTGAAGGCGGACTACAACCTGACGAAGGCGGCTACGGGGGAGACGGTGAAAGCGGGATACCGCACGGCCGTTGCGTTGGTCGACTTCCCCCAACAGGAGTTCGCAAAGGTGCGCGCGATCCGCGACGGCGAGAACCGCGCCGCGAAGGAACTGGCAGAGATCATCAGCGCCGATATTGCCGCCGCCCTCGGCCGCTGATCCGGTGGTGGCATGAGCGAGGTCAAGTCGCACGAGTTCGATAACTTCCTGCAGAGATCTGCGGCGAGCTATCGGCTTTTCCTGCTCTACGGTCCCGATCGCGGCCTCGTCTCCGAACGGGCCGGCCAGCTCGCCGGCGCGTTCGGCATACCGCTCGATGATCCCTTCGCCGTGGTCAAGCTTGATGCAACGCAGTTGCAAGGGGCCGGAAGCGTGCTGGACGAAGTGAATGCCATCGGCCTCTTCGGCGGCGAGAAGCTCGTCTGGGTGCGCGGAGCGTCCGCCGAGAAAGGGCTTGCCGAGGCGCTGCAGATTCTCGCCGCCGAGCCGCCGGCCGGAAGCCGCCTCATCATCGAGGCCGGCGATCTCAAGAAGGGGGCCGCACTCAGGAAGGTGGGGGAAGCAAACCGCACGGTGGCCTCGATCGCCTGCTACAGCGACGATGTCCGCAGCCTGCACACGCTAATAGACAAGGAACTTTCCGAAGCGGGCCTGCGCATAAGCCCGGCGGCGCGTGAGCGCCTCCTCGACGCGCTTGGCGGCGATCGCATGGCCTCGCGCAACGAGCTCCGCAAGCTCGCGCTCTACTGTCGCGGCAAGGAGATCGTCGACGAGGAGGATGTCCTCGGCATCGTCGGCGACGCCAGCGCCATTTCGGTCGACGATGCGGTCGATGCGGTGCTGCAGGGCGACACGGACGCGCTGCTTCACGCCATGAAGAAGATCACGACCTCGAAGACGCCCCCGTTTCTTGTGCTTCAGGCCTGTTTGCGGCAGTTCCAACAATTAGACGTGATGCGCGCGGAAATGGACGCAAACCGCCAGTCGGCCGGCCAGGCGATCGCCAGCCTCGGACGCGGCCTGCATTTTCGCCGCAAACCGATCGTCGAAGCGGCGCTGAAGCATTGGACTGCCCCGGCAATCAGGCGCGAACTGAGCCGGCTACAGGCAACGATCTATCAAAGCCGCGCTCGCCAGAGCCTGGAAGAGAGTCTCGTCATTCAGAATCTGTTGGCGATTACAATCCAATCGGCGAGGCGTTGAGGCAGCTATACCGACTCACGCGCAGCCCGCGAACGAGAAAGAGCCCCGACGTGCAACGCAGTTGCCGATAGTTGCGCCGGGGCGTCATCTTCGTATAGGTCACAAGGTGATTTGTCGCACGACGCTCAGCGCCGTTCGAGCAGCCGGCAAATCTCTTCGAGTTGGTCGAGCGTCTTATAGGCGATCTTCAGGTGTCCGCCGCTGGCCCTATGGCTGACCGTAACCTCGAGGCCGAGACTGTCCGAAAGGGTGCGTTCGAGCGCCAGCGTATCGGCATCCTTTTCCTCGCGATGCCGTCCCTTGGCGAAATTGGGGTCGTTCTGCGCCTTTATATCGTTCTGCGCCAGACGCTCCGCCTCGCGCACCGAAAGCCCCTTGGAGACGATTGTGCGCGCTAGTGCCAAGGGGTCGGAGGTCGGGATCAGGGCGCGCGCGTGCCCCGCCGACAGACTGCCGTCCGATAACATGTCGCGCACCGGCTCCGGCAGTTTCAAAAGCCGCAGACTGTTGGCGACGTGGCTCCGGCTCTTGCCGATGATGTCACCGAGATCATTCTGGGTGTAGCCATGCTCGGCGATCAGTTGCTCATAGCCGAGAGCTTCTTCGAGCGGGTTGAGGTCGGAGCGCTGGACGTTCTCGACGATTGCGATCTCGAGCGCCGTGCGATCATCGACATCGCGCACGATCACCGGAATCTCGGTGAAGCCTGCGAGTTGTGCCGCCCGCCAGCGCCTTTCGCCGGCGATGATTTCGTAGCGCTCGTGGCTGACCGTCCGGACGACGACAGGCTGCACGATGCCGTGCTGGCGAATCGAGCTTGCCAGATCCTGCAGTTCGGCTTCGTCGAACTGCCGGCGTGGGTTGCGGGGATTACGCGACACGAACTCGATCGGCACGCGCCGGTCCGGATTGACCGGAGCAGTCGGCGCCGCGCCGGTCTGCAACGGCTGATCCATTTCGCCGATCAGGGCGGCCAAGCCGCGACCAAGACGTCTCTTGGAGCTGTCGTCGTTCATATCTCACCCAATTTATTACGCTAACGAAACGATCACGCTGCCTTGCGTTGCCGCTCGCGCTGGATCACTTCCGAAGCGAGCTGCAGATAGGCTTGGCTGCCGGCGCATTTCAGATCGTAGAGGATCGCCGGCTTACCGTGCGACGGGGCCTCGGAGACGCGAACATTGCGCGGGATCAAAGTGTGATAGACCTTGTCGCCAAGATGCGTGCGGACATCGCTGACGACCTGCTGCGCCAGGTTGTTACGGGAGTCGAACATGGTCAGCACGATTCCCTGGATATCCAGGCTTGGATTGACCGTGCGACGGACCTGATCCACCGTCTCCAGCAGTTGGCTGAGCCCTTCAAGGGCGAAGAACTCGCACTGCAGAGGAACAAGGACCGAATGTGCGGCGGCCATAGCGTTCATCGTCAAGAGATTGAAGGACGGCGGGCAGTCGACCAGAACGTAGGAATAGGCAAGCGCGTCCGGAGATCCCAGCGCCTTGCGCAACCGGAAGACACGGTCGGACTCCCGAGAAATCTCCATTTCGATTCCCAGCAGATCCATCGTCGAGGGGAGGATGGAGAGATTCGGCACGGCAGTGTTTTGAACGATCTGACTGATGGAGTGCGTCCCCATCATCAGCTCATAGGAGGACAGGTGCCGGTCGCGGCGCTGAATTCCGAGCCCGGTGCTCGCGTTCCCCTGCGGATCGAGATCGACAATCAGCACCTTTTCGCCGATCGCCGCCAGCGCCGTAGCGAGATTGATGGCGGTTGTGGTCTTGCCGACACCGCCCTTCTGGTTGGCAATGGTGATAATCCGATTTCTTGGGCCAAACATGTTCCGCTCGCCTATCACTTCGTCCGACGTGAAAGATTTGCAATCTCGAGCACAACCGAATCCGGCTCGACGATACTTGCATGTTTTACCAGATCGAATTGAAAGCGGCTAACGGCTTTGTCGATTTCCGGTTGATAATCCCGCCCTTTGTGAAAGAAAGCGACGGTTTTGGAGTCCGCATCGAGCATCCAGGGCGCGCAAAACTTCAGCAACTGGCTCAAATCGGCGAGCGCCCGCGCCGAAATTGCGTCGCAGCGGGGAATCACTGCCGGCGCGGCCTCGATTCGAATCGGATGAACCGAGCCGCGCGCGCCGGTCTCGTTCAACGCCACGCGGAGGAAGGCAGCCTTCTTATTGTTGCTTTCGACCAGATGCACCCAGCCATCCGAGAACTCGGAGAGGCAGATGGCGGTGATGACGCCGGGAAAGCCGCCACCGCTGCCGAGGTCCACCCATGTTTTCGGCGCGGGCGAGAGCCGAAAAATCTGGAGGCTGTCGACAATGTGGCGCTGCCACAGGTCGTCCAGCGTGGATGGCGCCACCAGGTTTATCGACTTGGCCCATTTCTGAAAAAGCGCGGCAAAATGCTCGAGTTTGTCGAGCGTTTCACGTGAAACACGCAATCCGTTCAGCCCCGCGGGGAGACTCGTATTCATTGTGGCCTCACCCCGCCACACGCTTGGCGTCACGCTCCTGCCGCCGCAGCCAGGAGATGACCAGCGACACCGCCGCCGGCGTCATGCCGTCGACTTTCATTGCCTGAGCCAGATTGCGCGGCTTCTGCTGCGCCAGCTTCTGCTTCAGCTCGTTCGAGAGGCCGGGCAGGACGCTATAGTCGAAGTCATCCGGAATGATCGCGTTCTCTTCGCGGCGAATGCCGGCAATATCGGCGGCCTGCCGCTCCATATAGACAGCGTAGGCCGCGTCGATTTCCAGCGCCTCGACGACCTTGCGATCGATCGCCTCTAGCTCCGGCCATAGCGGCTTCAGCGCCGCAATCGATTGCTCCGGATAGGACAGGATTTCGAAGGCCGAGCGACGCTGACCGTCCTGGTTGAGGTTCAGGCCGAAGCGCTTTCCCTCGCTGGGCGTAATCGACAGGGACTGAAGAAGCGTGCGCCCCGCGTCATAGTTCAACCTCCAAGCCCCGAAGCGCTCGCGACGGACCGCGCCGACGCAACCGAGGTCGATACCCGTCGGCGTCAGCCGCATGTCGGCATTGTCCGCCCGAAGCGACAGCCGGTATTCCGCCCGCGAGGTGAACATGCGGTAAGGCTCCGTAATGCCCCTTGACGTCAGATCATCGATCATGACGCCGATATAGGAATCGGTGCGGCTGAAAACGAATGGATCGCGGCCGGTAGCCGCAAGTGCTGCATTCAGGCCGGCGACCAGGCCCTGTGCACCCGCCTCTTCGTAGCCGGTGGTGCCGTTGATCTGACCTGCAAGATAAAGGCCGGGAATCTTCCGAACTGCGAGCGAGAGCTCCAGTTCGCGCGGATCGACATGATCATATTCAATCGCGTAGCCGGGCTGCAGGATCGTGACGTTCTCAAGCCCCGGAATGGTGCGAATGAAGGCGTCCTGCACCTCTTCCGGCAGCGAAGTCGAAATGCCATTGGGGTAGACGGTATCGTCGTCCAGCCCTTCCGGCTCCAGGAAGATCTGGTGGCCGTCGCGCTCGCCGAAGCGGACAATCTTGTCCTCAATCGAAGGGCAATAGCGCGGACCAACCCCTTCGATCTGCCCGGAATACATAGCGGAGCGATGAATATTATCGGCGATGATCTTGTGCGTCGCGTCCGTCGTGCGGGTCACCCCGCAGTCGATCTGTCGGTTAACGATCGCATCGGTCATGAAGGAGAAGGGTACCGGATCCGCGTCCGGTCCCTGGCGCCCAACGCGGTCCCAGTCGATCGTCCGTCCGTCGAGACGCGCGGGCGTTCCCGTCTTCAGCCTCCCAAGCTGAAGCCCGAAGCCCCGCAATGTCTCGGAAAGACCGAGAGACGGTTCCTCACCTACACGACCGGCCGGGATCTTGCGATCGCCGATGTGAATCAGGCCCTTCAGGAAAGTTCCCGTCGTGAGTACGACGGCGGCGGCCCGAAAGTTCCGGCCGTCCTTCATGACGACGCCGCATACGGCGCCGTTCTCCGTGAGCAGGTCAAAGGCATCGCCTTCGATCACCGACAGGTTTTCGACCGCATCGATCGCACGCTGCATCGCCTGCCGATAAAGCTTGCGATCCGCTTGCGTTCGCGGCCCGCGCACCGCCGGACCTTTGCGTCGGTTGAGAAGCCTAAACTGAATGCCGGCTACGTCGGCGACGCGCCCCATGAGGCCGTCGAGCGCATCTATCTCACGAACCAAGTGGCCCTTGCCCAGGCCGCCGATGGCCGGATTGCAGGACATCACCCCGATCGTTTCTTTCTTATGCGTGATCAAGGCCGTGCGGGCGCCGAGCCGGGCAGAAGCCGATGCAGCCTCACAGCCTGCATGGCCGCCGCCGATCACGATGACATCATAATTCGTCATAGACATGCTCCAGCTTTCTCGCGCCTTGATTCTCAATTCGGCCTTTCGAGTCAAGACGTTTCACGTGAAACGTGTGTCAGACTCGCCAATGTTGTACCGCCTCGCAGCGAGTGATTTCGCGCCGACCCAAGCGAACGGCAATGCGCCCGAAACCCGCGCCCGCCAATCACCCCGCGCTTGCGCCGTTGCTCCGGCTTCACTTTCCGATGCAGAATTCGGAGAATATCACATCGAGCAGGTTCTCCACATCCACGCGCCCGGTGATCCGGCCCAGCGCGTCGCTCGCAATGCGAAGCTGCTCCGCTCTTATCTCGAGACCGTCCGCGGCCAGGCCGCGCTCCAAGGCCGCGCTCGCCTGTCGCAGGCAATCCACATGCCGCTTACGGGACGGCATCGACAGCGACGTCTTGCCTGCCAGATCCGGAAGATGCGCCTGCAGCGCCCTCAAGAGCGCGGCGATGCCTTCCCCAGTTATCGTCGAAAGAAAGATATCCGCGTCCCTTCTTGCCCATTTCACGTCCGGCCGGTCGATCTTCGTCGCGACGCGTATAACCGCAACGTCCTCCGGCAGCGCCTCATGGACCTGAAAGCCGCCCGGTTTTTCCGATAACAGCAGCACGAGATCGGCATGAGCGATAACTTCTCGCGCCCGCCGTATGCCCTCGCGCTCCACCACTTCCTCGGTCTCGCGCAGCCCGGCTGTATCGAACAGCTTGACAGAGAATCCGGCTAACGAAAGGTCGACGGAAAGAACATCCCGGGTCGTGCCGGCAATCTCAGTGACGATGGCTATGTCCCGTCTCGCCAGTGCGTTCAGCAGGCTCGACTTGCCCGCATTCGGCTCACCGGCAATGACGATCTTGAGCCCGTCGCGGATGATCTCCGCAAGGCCGGCCTTTGCAATATGCGCATCGATTTCCACCCGCAGCTTCTCGACGTCTGCCCAAATCGAAGCGCTGATTGAACCGGGCACGTCGTCCTCGTCGGCAAAGTCGAGCTCCGCTTCAATCATCGCACGTGCGTGCGTGAGGCGCCGGGCCCACCCCGCATAGAGCGCCGACTGCCCGCCGCCGGACTGCTCGACCGCTAGGCGACGTTGCATCTCCGTCTCCGCCGCGATCAGGTCCGCCAAACCTTCCACCTCGACCAGGTCCATCTTGCCGTTCTGAAAGGCGCGCCGCGAGAATTCTCCGGCCTCCGCATGCCGGAGCCCGTGGGCGGCAAGTTCATCAAGGACCGCGTTCACCACCGCCCGTCCGCCGTGAACGTGCAATTCGCAGCAGTCCTCGCCGGTGAAGGATGCCGGCCCGGGAAAGTAGATCACCAGCCCGCTATCCAGCGCGTAACCGTTTCGAGTCCGAATCGTTCTCAACGTCGCGACTCGTGCCGGCGGCACCGAACCGCAAAGATGCATGACCGCATCGGCGGTGGCCGGCCCGCTCATGCGGATCACGGCAACGCCGGCCGGCAATGATCCGCTCGAAAGCGCATAGATCGTGTCCGTGAACAGCATCCAGGTACCGTTTCCTTGCTCCGGGTCGAGCTTACCGGCGAGCGTAAATGCCTCGCATCGAAATGTTAGAATTGAGACCAGGTGGCGCCAATGGGCTTTGCCGCGGTGTTGCGTTGCGCATCGGCGCACGCTTGCCTCCGAGGCTCTAGCGGCGGCGTCTTATGCACGCCTGCGGCCGCGAAATCAAGCCAGAGGATGAGGATACTGGATGACGATGGTTTCGGGGTCGAATCGACCCAAGGAGTTCAGAGGGGATGTGAACTGGAAAAGCGCACACTTTCCCGCCCTCTGTGGAGTGTGTTTCACGTGAATCACGGTCGTCGACGCGCTGCTCGCCCTTCTAGCTTGCTGTAGTCGGTCGGGCCGGAAATTCCCTTCTGGCCGAGGCAAAAAAAGAAGGCCGATGCTCCTCGCACCGGCCTTCATCAATCCCTATGCCCGCAGCATCAGGTGTTCATGGAATCGAAGAAGTCGCCGTTCGTCTTCGTCTGTTTCAGCTTGTCGATGAGGAACTCGATCGCGTCCGTCGTGCCCATGGGCGCGAGAATACGGCGAAGCACGAAGATCTTCTGCAGATCCTGGCGCGGCACCAGCAGGTCCTCCTTGCGGGTGCCGGACTTCAGAATGTCCATCGCCGGGAAGATGCGCTTGTCGGCGACCTTGCGGTCGAGCACGATTTCCGAGTTGCCGGTGCCCTTGAACTCTTCGAAGATGACTTCGTCCATGCGGCTGCCGGTGTCGATCAGCGCCGTCGCGATGATCGTCAGCGAGCCGCCTTCCTCGATGTTGCGGGCGGCACCAAAGAAGCGCTTCGGCCGCTGCAATGCGTTGGCGTCGACACCGCCCGTGAGCACCTTGCCGGAGGAGGGCACGACCGTGTTGTAGGCGCGGCCGAGGCGGGTAATCGAGTCGAGCAGGATGACGACGTCGCGCCCATGTTCGACAAGGCGCTTGGCCTTTTCGATCACCATTTCGGCCACCTGCACGTGGCGCGTCGCCGGTTCGTCGAAGGTCGAGGAAACGACCTCGCCCTTCACCGAGCGCTGCATGTCGGTCACTTCTTCCGGACGCTCGTCGATCAAGAGAACGATCAGATAGCACTCCGGATGGTTCGCCGTGATCGAATGAGCGATGTTCTGCAACAGCACCGTCTTACCGGTGCGCGGTGGCGCGACGATCAGGCCGCGCTGCCCTTTGCCGAGCGGAGCGACGAGATCAATGACGCGCGCCGAGAGATCCTTCGAGGTCGGATTCTCGAGTTCCATCTTGAACCGCTCGTTCGGATAGAGCGGCGTCAGGTTGTCGAAGTGGACCTTATGACGAATCTTCTCCGGATCGTCGAAGTTAATCGTGTTGACCTTCAGAAGCGCGAAATAGCGCTCGCCTTCCTTCGGGCCGCGGATCGGCCCTTCGACCGTGTCGCCCGTCTTCAGCGAGAAACGGCGGATCTGCGAGGGCGAGATGTAGATATCGTCCGGACCGGGAAGATAGTTGGCATTCGCCGAGCGAAGGAAACCGAAACCGTCCTGAAGGACCTCGACGACGCCTTCGCCGATGATCTCTATCTCTTGCTGAGCCAGCATCTTCAGGATCGCGAACATCAGCTCCTGCTTTCGCATGGTGCTGGCGTTTTCTACCTCGAGCTCTTCGGCAACGGCCAGGAGATCGGTCGGCGTCTTGTTCTTAAGGTCTTGAAGCTTCATTTCAGCCATGAAGGGTCCGTGTCTGATTGGGGAATGGAAGGCGGGGTGATTTGTAAGGGAGCTGCGAAGGGGGAGAAGGCAGGCTCTAAAACTTCGTCACAGGCCGCGGGAGAAGGAGATGGGGGGAAAATAGCGATTCACGTGAAACGCCGCAAGGGGCCGAAGCAAATTAGCGACAACTATTACATCTGCGCATCGATTGAAGTCAAAACGGTTTCACGACGACGAGGATGACGATCAGGATCATCAGCAGGGTCGGTGCCTCGTTCATCAGCCTCCAGTAGCGCGCATCCCGTCGATTCTCGTCGTGCTGGAACGCTCTCACCGCGCGGCTGAAATGCACATGCACCAAGGTCAAGAGCACGACGAAGAAAAGCTTGGCGTGCAGCCAGCCGCCCTGAAAGCCGTAGACGCTCCAGGCGAGGTAGAGCCCGAGCGCCCAGGAGATCATCATCGCCGGATTCATGATGATCTTGAGCAGGCGCTGCTCCATCATCTTGAAGGTTTCCGACTGCTCCGAACCCGGTGCTGCGTCGGTGTGATAGATGAAGAGGCGCGGCATATAGAGAAGCGCCGCCATCCAGGAAATCACCGCGATGAGGTGGAGCGCCTTGATCCAGAGATAGAGATCGTCGGGCTGCCAGGCGAAGAGCCCGATCAACAGCGCCGCGAAAAGCGAAAGCGCAATGGCCGCCCGAAGCCGCGCCCGCCTGCCGGGACCGCTATCGGTCTGGCGTTCGCTTGTCATCGCCGCCCTCGAACCCGGGCGACAAGTGCCGCTACATTTTCTGGATCGGCATCCGGCGTGATCCCGTGTCCGAGATTGAAGATCAGCGGCCCCTGGCCGAGCACGTCGAGGATCCGGTCGATGGCGCTTTCCATCGCTGCGCCGCCGGCCACGACCCGCATCGGATCGAGATTGCCCTGGATGGGCCCGTCCTTCTGCAGCTCGGCGGCAAAGGAGAGCGGTACCGACCAGTCGAGGCCGATCGCGTCCGCTCCGGTCAGCCGCCGATAGTCCTTCAGGAAGAGCCCAGCGCCCTTGGCGAAGGCGATGATTCGTGCGGAAGGACGGCGGGCGCGAACCGAAGCGATCATCCGCCGGACGGGCTCGACGGCATAGCGCGCGAATTCCTCTTCACCGAGCACACCCGCCCAGGAATCGAATATCTGCACCGCGTCGGCGCCCGCATCGATCTGCGCTACCAGATAATCTGCCGAGATATCCGCCAGGAACGCCAGTAATTGATCGAAGGCCTTCGGATGGCGGTAGGCGAAGAGGCGCGCCGGCGCCTGGTCCGGCGTTCCGCGGCCCGCAATCATGTAGGTCGCCACCGTCCAGGGCGCACCACAGAAGCCGAGAAGCGTCGTCTCCTCCGGCAATTGACGCCTCAGCCGCGAGACCGTCTCGAAGACGGGTGCGAGATGGCCGATGACCCCCTCGGCGCTGAGTTCGGCGATACCGTCCTCGTCGATCGGGTCCATGCGCGGGCCATGTCCCTCCTCGAAGCGTACATTGCGCTGAAGCGCATCGGGAATGACGAGGATGTCAGAGAAGAGGATTGCCGCATCGAAGCCGTATCGCCGGATCGGCTGCAGCGTCACTTCGACCGCAAGATCCGGCGTATAGCAGAGTTCGAGGAAGCTCCCAGCGCTTGCCCGCGTCTCACGATACTCGGGGAGATAGCGTCCCGCCTGGCGCATCAGCCAGATGGGCGGAGGAACGAGCGTTTTTCCGTTCAACACTTCGAGCACTTTGCGATGCGTTCCGGTCACTCGCCGCTTTCCCAATCTAAAAATAAAACTGAATTGAAAAGGTTTCTATTTCTTAGAGTCGGTGGCTATCAAGGATTAAAATCAATCCTCAGTCGGTTCAGAGACAGCGGAACCGCGTGGACCAGCCGGGAGAAAATCACGGCATTTCGCACCGATGACGGGGAAAGGCGCGAAAATCCTTGAGAGTCAATCTCTTGGTCGCTGAGGGCAAGTTGCGTATCCTGTGGATCGGGAGTCGATCCGCGTGACAATTTGTCGTCGCCATGAGTCTTGTCCACATGCGTCTGCCGGCGAGTTTCGTCCGGGCACGGGATGTGAATAAGTCGGCGCTTTTCCACTTGCCTGACCGCCGGTCGCGCCGTTAGCTGTTTTCGTCCCGCCTTATCAACAGCCCGCGGAGAATTGCGTGGAGAACAAGAAAAACTATTTCCACCTGCACCTCATCTCCGATTCGACCGGTGAGACGCTGATTGCCGCCGGTCGCGCAGCGGCGGCGCAGTTTCAGTCGTCGCATGCGCTCGAGCATGTCTATCCGCTGATCCGCAACCGCAAGCAGTTGATGCAGGTCCTGGATGCTGTCGATGGCGCGCCGGGCATCGTGCTCTACACGATCGTCGATCGGGAGCTCGCCGGCCTCATCGATCAAAGGTGCCGCGAGATCGGCGTTCCCTGCGTCTCCGTGCTCGACCCGATCATCGAGCTCTTCCAGTCCTATCTCGGCTCGCCGTCGCGCCGTCGTTCGGGCGCGCAGCACGTCATGGATGCGGAATACTTCGCCCGCATCGAAGCGCTGAATTTCACCATGGACCATGACGACGGCCAGATGCCGGCCGATTTTAACGAGGCGGACGTCGTCCTCGTCGGCGTGAGCCGCACGTCGAAGACGCCGACAAGCATCTATCTCGCCAATCGCGGTATAAAGACCGCCAATATTCCGATCGTACCTGGCGTGCCGCTACCGGATGCGCTTGTCAGGGCGACTAAGCCGCTGGTCGTCGGCCTCATCGCCTCGGCAGAGCGATTGTCGCAGGTGCGTCAGCATCGTCTGCTCGGAACGACGCAGAACTTTCACGGCGAGGATTATACGGACCGGGCGGCAATCGCCGAGGAGCTAAAATATGCCCGCACCCTCTGCGCCCGTAACAACTGGCCGCTGATCGACGTGACGCGCCGTTCGATCGAGGAAACCGCTGCCGCAATCGTTGCCCTTCGGCCGCGGCTCAGATAGAGCGAATCGGAGAGGTGCGGGACAGTCGAAAGCGCGCTTTCGCCAAGGCCCTTGCACTGAATTGCTTAAGTGCTCTTGCACTGAGCTACTTATATATCGGCCGCACGGTGCGGGTTGATCGAATCCGCGCATCGTAACGGTCCGGAACCCGGGAACGGAAAATGACAAGCTCGCTCGTTTTGGCTTCCGCCAGTCCTTTTCGCCGAGCGCTTCTGACGAATGCCGGCCTTGTCTTCGAGGCTCGGGCCGCTCGGGTGGACGAGCGCGCACTTGAACGGCCGCTCGAGCAATCGGGCGCCTCGCCCGTCGATGTGGCGCTCGCGCTTGCCGAAGCCAAGGGCAAGGACGTGGCGCGGCATTTCGAAAGTGCGCTCGTGATCGGTTCCGATCAGACCATGTCGCTCGGAGCGCGTGTCTATCACAAGCCCAGGGACATGGCGGAAGCCGCCGAGCATCTCCTGTCGCTTTCGGGCAAGACGCACAGCCTGAACAGCGCTGTGGTTCTCGTCCGCGACGACGAGATCGTCTGGCGGCACGTTTCGACTGCCCATATGACGGTCAGGCCGTTGAACCGCGCCTTCATAGAACGACATCTTCAAAAGGTGGGCGAGAAGGCTCTCGCAAGCGTCGGCGCCTATCAGCTCGAGGGTGAGGGCATCCAGCTCTTCGAGAGGATCGAGGGCGACTATTTCACGATCCTCGGTCTGCCGATGCTGCCGCTTCTTTCGAAGCTCCGTGAACTGGGTGCGATCGATGCGTGATTCACGTGAAACATTTGTTAACCATGCCTTCGTCACCGGCTATCCGGTGAAGCATTCGCGCTCGCCGCTCATCCATGGTTATTGGCTGAAGCAGTTCGGAATCGAAGGGAGCTACCGGGCACTCGAGATCACGCCGGAAGCCTTCCCGGATTTCATGCGGCAGCTTGAGGACGAGACGGCAGGCTTCTGCGGCGGCAACGTCACAATTCCTCACAAGGAAGCGGCGTTCCGGCTCGCCGATCGGCCGGACGACCTGAGTGCCGAGCTCGGAGCGGCCAACACGCTCTGGCTCGAAGACGGCGAGGTCTGCGCGACGAATACCGACGGGCGCGGCTTTGTCGCCAATCTCGACGAGCGCGCGAAAGGCTGGGATCGGATTTCGACCGCGGTGGTGCTCGGCGCCGGCGGTGCCAGCCGCGCCGTGATCCAGGCGATCCGCGACCGGGGCGTCAAGGCGATCCATGTCGTGAACCGCACGCCCGAGCGGGCCCGCGAGCTGGCCGACCGCTTCGGCGGTGCGGTGCATGCGCATCCGATGGCGGCACTTGCCGAGACCATGTCCGGCGCCGGTCTCTTCGTGAACACGACCTCTCTCGGCATGGACGGCGAGCAGGCGCCGGCGATCGATTTCTCGCCTATGGCAGGGGACGCCGTCGTGACCGACATCGTCTATGTGCCCCTGAAGACACCGCTGCTGCGCCAGGCGGAGGAGCAGGGCTTTCGCATCGTCGACGGACTTGGCATGCTCCTGCATCAGGCCGTGCCGGGATTCGAAAAATGGTTCGGCCGCAGGCCTGTCGTCGACGAAACGCTTCGGCAGATCATCATCAGCGATATGGACAAGCACGCATGATCATTGTCGGGCTCACGGGCTCCATCGGCATGGGAAAATCGACCGCCGCGGGAATGTTCCGGGAGCTCGGCGTTCCGGTGAACGATGCCGATGAAGTTGTGCACGAGCTCTATCGCGGCGAAGCGGTGGCGCCGGTCGAGGCGGCTTTTCCCGGCGTCGCGAAGGACGGGGCAATCGACAGGGCGGAGCTTTCGCGACGGCTTATCGCCGCCCCCGACCGGCTCGCCGAGCTGGAGCGGATCGTGCACCCGCTCGTTCGTGCGAAGGAGCGGGAGTTCATCGCCCGTCATAAGGCGGCGGGCGCCCCCTTTGTGCTGCTCGATATCCCGCTGCTGTTCGAGACCAAGGCCGAGGAGCGCGTCGACCGCGTCGTTGTCGTCACCTGCGATCCGGAGACGCAGAGGGAGCGGGTCATGAAGCGGCCGGGAATGACGGCGGAGAAATTCGCAATGATCCGCGCGCGTCAGGTGCCCGACAGCGAAAAACGGGCACGCGCGGATTATATCGTCGATACGAGCGACAGCTTCGATGTCACGCGGCAGCAGATTCGCGCCATTGTTGATCAGTTGAGATCGGGGTAGCGGATGTCGCTGAGATTGGGCCTGCCCCCTCACGCAGCCGTAACGGCAATCACCTGTCGCCCCATGTCTCCGAACAAGTGTTACCCATGTCCCCGGACCGAACAGCGGGGAGAGGGGATTTAGAGCGTACCGCTTGCGGATGAGGGGTGGAGAGTAGCCTTCCACAGTCATGTGGCATTCGAAGCTTCAACTGAGAACAAAACGGGATTAGAACTGGCGTTAGCTCGGATCGATTCGCTCCGAAACGGCCCCAGGGAACCCCGCATGCGTGAAATCATCTTCGATACGGAAACGACCGGTCTCGACAGCCGCGAGGATCGAGTGATCGAGATCGGTGGTGTCGAGCTCGAGAACCAGTTTCCGACGGGACGCACGATCCATCTCTACATAAATCCGGCGGACCGTAAGGTTCACCCCGATGCGCTTGCCGTTCACGGCATTACCGATGAGTTCCTCAAGGACAAGCCTTCCTTCGCCGAGGTCGCCGATCAGATCCTCGACTTCTTCGGTGATGCGCGCTGGGTCGCCCACAACGCCACCTTCGATATCGGCTTTATCAATGCGGAGTTCGAGCGGCTCGGATTGCCGCCGATTGTCAATGAGCGTGTGACCGATACGCTGGCGCTCGCCCGGCGCAAGCATCCGATGGGGCCGAATTCGCTCGATGCGCTCTGCCGCCGCTACGGTATCGACAACTCCCATCGCGCCAAGCACGGCGCGCTTCTCGACTCCGAACTGCTTGCCGAAGTCTATATCGAGATGATCGGCGGGCGCCAGGCTGCGCTCGGCCTCGTCACGTCGGAGATCGGCGGTCTGACGGTCGAAGCCGACGACGGACCGATCATCGTGATGCAAAGAGAGCGACCCCTGCGGCCGCGGCTGACGGAAACCGAACTCGCGGCACATGCCGCGCTCGTCTCGAAGATCGGCGTCAAGGCCATATGGGTAAAGTATAGCGGCTAACTTCCTTACCAGTTCGCGCAAGAAGTGACGCTCAAACAAAAAGCCCGGCTTCGAGCCGGGCTTTTTTGTCGTCTGTCGGGCCGATCAGTTGGCCGTGCTATTGGTGTTGGCGACCTGCGCGCGGACCTTTTCCTCGGCCATGCGCTGGGCGAACATCTGTGCGAAATCAATCGGATCGATCATCAGCGGCGGAAAGCCGCCGTTGCGGGTCGCGTCGGCCACGATCTGGCGCGCGAACGGGAAGAGCAGGCGCGGGCACTCGATGAAGAGCAGCGGCAACATGTGCTCCTGCGGGAAACCGGCAACGCGGAACACGCCGCCATAGGCGAGCTCGACGTTGAACAGGACCTTGTCGCCGTCCTTCGCCTCGGCATTCAACGACAAGACGACGTCGAAGTCGTTCTCGGCGAGCGGGTTGGCGTTCACGTTGACATTGATGTTGATCGACGGGGCACGGTCGCGGGCCTGCAGAGAGCGCGGTGCGCCGGGGTTCTCGAAGGAGAGGTCCTTGACATACTGGGCCAGGATATTGAGCGACGGGCTCTGCTGGGCGCCGCCGTTGCCGTTGGATGTGGTATCAGTCGTCATAAGAGTGTCCTCGGACTTCGAATTGGTGAGGCCATCTAGCATTTCGGACCTGGGCTTACAACCCTGGTGGCCGACAGCGCCGCGCGTCTTATCGGGCGCGCAAAAGTCGCTGTAGCACTTTGAATTGCTGCATGTCTTGTCCTTAAATCGAGGTCAATTTGAGGAGACATGCAGCAGGCACTGCGGGGCGGAAAACACGCCCAGCTCGTCCGTCTCCGCTGCATTATAGACCCGATTGGAAACGGCATCAGGAAAAGTGTAGACCTGCAAGCCGCTCGCATCGAAGGAATTCACGCGACGCGGTTCAAGTCTTTGTTTCCATGGATGCCGTCGTCGGCAAACCGCCGCGCATTTTTCGGCGCCATGCGTCAGTGGGAAAGGCGGTTCGGGGGCGGCGAGTCGTCCCCGTCCTTTTCCTTGCGGGAGAACTCGTCCTCGTCGAGATCGATGACGGGCGGCCCTCGGTGCTCCTCGCGCCGGCTGCTGCTCGAATAATAGAAGCCGGTTCCCGTGGTGAAGATCGTCAGCCGTGTGCGCAGGAAAGCAGCGACGGCACGTCTCACCGGCGGCAGAAACAGCAAGAGACCGATCACGTCGCTGATGAAACCCGGCACGATCAGGAGAATCGCGGCGAGAAAGATCAGCGCCCCGCCGAGGACGTCCATCCCGGGATCGTTCCCCATCCGCGCTGCCTCCTGCACGCGTCGGAGCATGCCGATGCCCTGGACGCGCAGGAGCACGACACCGGCGACGGCGCTCAGGAAAACAAGCAGGAGCGTCATAGGCACACCGACTTCGCGGCCGACAACGACGAAGCCGGCAATTTCCGCGAGCGGCAGTCCGAGAAGGATCAGCGGAATCAGGAAACGCATCGCTCTTGCTCGCAAGAAGGTGAATGCAATTGGGCGTCCTCGGGTTTATGGGTGCGACATCGCCATTTGAATGGTTTATCCTTGCGGACTATATGGGACAGTAAAAGAAATTCTAGCAGCGGTTCCGGGTGGAAATGGGCTCTTTCGACTTCATCACTTTTTTTTTCCTGATCGCCGCCGTGGTCATCTTCCTGCAGCTACGCAGCGTTCTTGGCCGCCGGACAGGCAATGAGCGCCCGCCCTTCGACCCGTATTCGCCGCGGGACATCGCCAAAGGGCCGGAGGCAAGCGACAACGGTAAGGTCGTCCAGCTCCCCCGACGCGAAAGCGCTGCGGAAGACGAATCCCGTTACGCCGCCATCGAGACGGTTGCCAAGGCCGGCACGCCGTTGAACACCCAACTCAGAGCCTTGAGCGATGCGGACGCCAACTTCGATCCCTCCGAATTCCTCAACGGCGCGAAGATGGCCTATGAGATGATCGTGATGGCCTTTGCCGACGGCGATCGCAAGACCCTGAAGGGGCTGCTTTCGCGCGAGGTCTATGAGGGTTTCGACGCGGCCATCACCGACCGCGAGGCCAAGGGCGAGGTGGTCAAATCGACCTTCGTCGGCATCGAGAAGGCCGACATCGTCCATGCGGAACTCAAGGACAACGAGGAAAACATCACCGTCAGGATCATCAGTCAGCTCATTTCCGCGACCTACGACAAAGAGGGCAAGCTGATCGACGGCGACGCCGATTCGGTCGCCGAAGTGAACGATCTCTGGACCTTCTCGCGCGACATCCGCTCGCGCGATCCGAACTGGAAGCTGATCGCCACCGAATCGGAAAACTGACCGGGAAGCGGGCGATCATGGCCTTTCATATCGAGCCGGTCACCTTTTCCGAGCTGCCCGGCTGGCATACGGACGATCCGACACCAGTGATCGCCGCACTGCGCCGCTGCCATCGTCACGTGGCGACGGCAAAGCCGTACAGGACCGGCTCCCTTGGCATTTCGGTGGATGACCTGCTGCCTGCTTTTGAAGCGGCGGAATTCAGTTTTTCGGACGCCGCCGCAGCTCGGGCCTTCTTCGAGAGCCAGTATGTGCCGTTCCGGATCCGGCCCGATGAGAGACCGAGAGGCTTCGTCACCGCCTTCTACGAACCGGAAATAGAAGTCCGTTCGGTTCCGGACGGCGATTTTCGTTTTCCCTTTTACCGACGTCCGGCCGACCTCGTCGATATTGACGAGGCTAACCGGCCGGAGGGTATGGATCCCTATTTCGCCTTCGGCCGGCTGGTCGAGGGAAGGGTCGAGGAATATCCCGACCGCCGCGCGATTGAGGAGGGTTTTCTCGCCGGCCGCGGCCTCGAGATCGCCTATGCCCGCTCGAAGGTCGACGTCTTCTTCGTCCACGTGCAGGGCGCGGCGCGACTCATCTATCCGGACGGCGCGCGCCGGCGCATCACCTATGCGGCGAAGACCGGTCATCGCTTCTCGGCGATCGGCAAACTGCTGATCGATCGGGGCGAAATCGACGCGGCGACCGTCTCGATGGCGAGCATCCGCCGCTGGCTGGCGGCCAACCCCGACAAGGCGGACGAGGTTCTTTGGCACAACCGTTCCTTCATTTTCTTCCGAGAGGCGGCCGTCGAGGATGAGGCGCTCGGTCCCGTCGCTGCGGCCAAGGTGCCGCTGGAGCCCGGGCGATCGCTTGCAGTCGACCGGCTCATCCATACTTTCGGAGTCCCTTTCTACATTGCCAGCGAGAGCCTGACCCATCTCGACGGCGGTCGCCCCTTCGGGCGGCTGATGCTCGCGCTCGACACGGGCTCGGCTATCGTCGGCCCTGCGCGCGGCGATATCTTCACGGGTTCGGGCGACGAGGCGGGCGATCTCGCCGGTTCGGTGCGCAACGACGCCGATTTTTTCATCTTCGTTCCCCGCGCCGCCGCGGCCCGATATCGCCATGGCTAAGGACCGGAAGCTGTCGCCGGAGGACCGCATTCTCTGGGGAAAGGTCGCGCGTTCGACCAGACCCATGCCGGGCCGTCTGGAGGATCTCGAGGAGTTCCTGGGCGAAGCGGAACCAAAGGCCGCGCCGGCATCGCAGCCACCGGCCGCGACTTCGGCCACGGCCGAAGGCAAGACGGAACAAGGCTTTGCCTTAAGCCGCGACAAGGCAGAGCGCCGGCATCAACCGCTCGAGAAGCCGGTGAAGCGTAAGCTCGCCAAGGGCCGGCTGGCGCTCGAAGCGCGGATCGACCTGCACGGGATGATCCAGAGCGAGGCACATGGCTTCCTGCTGCAATTCCTCTTGAAGGCACATGAGCGCGGCTTGAGACATGTGCTCGTCATCACCGGCAAGGGAACGTCGTTCGGCAGCGACGGGGCCTTGAAGCGTGCCGTTCCGCTCTGGTTCTCGCTGCCGGAGTTCCGGCCGTTAATTTCGTCCTACGAGCCGGCCGCGCGCAACCATGGCGGCGAGGGGGCGCTCTATGTGCGGCTCGCGCGCGCGAAGGGAAGCGCTTCATGACCCCCTTCGGCGAGGCCGTGCGGGAACTCCGCCGCCGCAAAGGCGTCTCGCAAAAGGAGATGGCGGCGGCGATCGGCGTTTCCCCCGCCTATCTCTCGGCGCTCGAACATGGCAAGCGCGGCGCGCCGAGCTTCGATTTTCTCCAGCGCGTCGCCGGCTATTTCAACGTGATCTGGGACGAGGCGGACGAGCTCTTCCGCATTGCCCATATTTCCGATCCTAAGGTGGTGCTCGACACGTCCGGCCTGCCGCCTGGCCATACTGCCTTTGCCAACCGTTTGAGCGAGCGCATTCGCGGCCTGTCGGAAGAGGCGATCCGGGCCATGGAAGATATTTTGGAAAAAGCCACATTTCCTGATAATGAGGGGGAATGAAACCTCCCCCGGGCGCGCCCCGCCGCCGGGATTTGGAACCCGTGGACAAATTTCCTATAGTCCGCGAGGCATCTCGCGCTGTGATTCGCCGCGAATCACGACGTCCGAAAAACCTGGAAAGACCTGAAGCCGAATGACCGATATTTCTCAGACCGAAGCCGGCGTGATCGCCGAATATGGTGCCGATTCCATCAAGGTGCTGAAAGGCCTCGATGCCGTGCGGAAGCGCCCCGGCATGTATATCGGCGACACCGACGACGGCTCCGGTCTGCACCACATGGTTTACGAAGTCGTGGACAACGCGATCGACGAGGCCTTGGCCGGCCATGCCGATATCGTTACCGTCACGCTCAACCCCGACGGCTCCGTTACCGTTACCGATAACGGCCGCGGCATCCCGACCGATATTCACAGGGAGGAGGGCGTCTCGGCGGCGGAAGTCATCATGACGCAGCTCCATGCCGGCGGAAAATTCGATCAGAACTCCTACAAGGTCTCCGGCGGCCTGCATGGCGTCGGCGTTTCGGTCGTCAATGCGCTCTCCACGTCCTTGAAGCTCAAGATCCGCCGCGGCGGCAAGATCCACGAGATGAGCTTCACCCATGGCGTCGCCGACGGGCCTCTTCAAGTAACGGGCGATGCCGGGGCCGACACCGGCACCGAAGTCACCTTCCTGCCGAGCGAGCAGACCTTCTCGAACGTCGAATTCGATTATTCGACGCTCGAACATCGCCTGCGCGAACTCGCCTTTCTGAACTCCGGCGTCCGCATCGTGTTGACCGACAAGCGGCATTCGGACATCCGCCGCGACGAAATGATGTATGAAGGCGGGCTGGAGGCCTTCGTCGCGTATCTCGACCGGGCGAAGAAGCCGCTCGTGCACAAGCCGGTCTCGATCCGCGGCGAGCGGGACGGCATCACCGTCGAGGTGGCGATGTGGTGGAACGACAGCTACCATGAGAACGTGCTCTGCTTCACCAACAACATTCCGCAGCGTGATGGCGGCACCCACATGGCCGGCTTTCGCGGCGCGCTGACGCGTCAGGTGACGTCTTACGCGGAGTCTTCCGGAATCACCAAAAAGGAAAAGGTCACGCTTCAGGGCGAGGATTGCCGTGAGGGCCTGACAGCCGTTCTGTCCGTCAAGGTACCGGATCCGAAGTTCTCATCGCAGACCAAGGACAAGCTGGTTTCTTCCGAAGTCCGACCCGTGGTCGAAGGCCTGGTCAACGAAGCACTGAATATATGGTTCGAGGAGCATCCGAGCGAGGCGAAGATCCTCGTCGGCAAGGTCGTCGAAGCAGCCGCCGCACGCGAAGCGGCGCGCAAGGCGCGCGAGCTGACGCGCCGCAAGGGGGCGCTCGACATCTCGTCCTTGCCCGGCAAGCTCGCCGACTGCTCCGAGCGCGATCCGGCCAAGTCCGAGCTTTTCTTGGTGGAGGGTGACTCGGCAGGCGGCTCGGCCAAGCAGGGACGCTCGCGCGAAAGCCAGGCGATCCTGCCGCTGCGCGGCAAGATCTTGAACGTCGAGCGCGCGCGCTTCGACAAGATGCTGTCGAGCCAGGAGATCGGCACCCTGATAACCGCGCTCGGCACCTCGATCGGCAAGGACGAGTTCAACGCCGACAAGCTTCGCTATCACAAGATCATCATCATGACGGATGCTGACGTTGACGGCGCTCACATCCGCACGCTGCTGCTCACCTTCTTCTTCCGGCAGATGCCGGAACTGATCGAGCGCGGCCACCTCTATATCGCCCAACCGCCGCTCTATAAGGTGGCGCGCGGCAAGTCCGTCCAGTACCTGAAGGACGAGAAGGCGCTCGAAGATTATCTGATCACCATGGGTCTCGAAGAGGCGTCGCTCCAACTCGCCTCGGGCGAGGTGCGCGCCGGACAGGATCTGCGCGAAGTCATCAACGACGCGCTCCGCCTGCGCTCGCTGGTGGATGGGCTTCACTCCCGTTACAATCGCTCGATTGTCGAGCAGGCGGCGATCGCCGGAGCGCTCAATGTCGAGCTCAACAGTGAGCGCGACGAGTATCAGGAGATCGCGGCCGAAGTGGCCCGCCGGCTGGATGTTGTCTCCGAAGAGACCGAGCGCGGCTGGGTCGCGTCGGTTACGGCGGAAGGCGGCCTGAAGCTCGAACGTATGGTACGCGGCGTCAAGGAAGTATCCGTGCTCGACATGGCACTGATCGGCTCCTCCGACGCTCGCCACATCGATCAGTTGAAGGCGCGGCTGAAGGAGATCTACGGCGCTCCGCCGGTGCTGCGCCGCCGCGATGGAACGCAGGAGATCAGCGGGCCGCGCGCGCTGCTCGACGCGATCTTCGCCGCGGGCCGCAAGGGGCTCACCATGCAGCGTTACAAGGGCCTCGGCGAAATGAATGCCGAGCAATTGTGGGAAACGACGCTCGATCCGAACGTTCGCTCGCTGCTGCAGGTCAAGGTCGCGGATGCGACCGACGCGGACGGCCTGTTCTCGCGCCTCATGGGCGACGAGGTGGAGCCACGGCGCGACTTCATCCAGGAAAACGCGCTGAGCGTCGCCAACCTCGACATCTGACGCGCAAATGGTCCGGTTTGGACGGCGCAGGGCGGCCTTCGCCCTGCGCCTCTCTTTTTTGGCGGAATGGGAAAACGGGATGCGGGTTTCCGCCCGCATCCCCCGCGCGACGTTTCGGCTCAGTCGCCGTTGAACCGACCTTCGAAGACGAATTCGTTGATCGGCTTGCGCTGGCTCGGTTTTTCGCGTTCGCGCAGATCGTCCGGCAGAATCGACGGATCGGCTATCCTGCCGATCGCCACGGCGGCTTCCACCCGGAAGTGTTCCGGCACGCCGAGCACGCGCATCGCCTTGTCGCGGTCGACGCCCGCCATGGCATGGCCGTGCCACCCGGCAAGCTGCGTCTGCAGCGCCAGCCCGAACCAGGCGGCGCCCGTGTCGAAGGCATGCGTATAGGCGGGCCTGACCTCGCCCGCCGATGTGACCCTGTGGGTCTTCGAGAGAATGATGACGAGCGCCGAGGCGTTTTTCGCCCAGCGCTGGTTGCCTTCATCGAGAGTGTCCAGCAATGACGCGAAGTGTTCGGTACCGCGGCGCGCGTAGACGAAGCGCCAGGGTTGAATGTTGCTCGCCGATGGCGCCCAGCGCGCCGCCTCGAAGAGAGCGAGCAGCTCCTTTTCGCTGATGTCCTCGCCGGTGAAGGCGCGCGGCGACCAGCGCTCCAGGAAGATCGAATGGATCGGGTGGTCAGCTCTTCTGTGGTTGATTTCTGTCACGAACGAAAGTCCTTGTCCTATATCTGAATCCCTTGGGAAGCCTTCGACGGCATAGGTCTGCCGGTCGGCCGGATTCGGCGTGACGCTACAGAAGACGAAGGATCTTTGAAACGTACTCTCTCAAAAGTGATGTTCCTCGGCTCCTTGTTGCCTGAGGGGGCCTGACGCGGAACGAGAAGCGTAGCAAGGACGTTTTCAGCTTGATTCCCGCTTCGGTGCCTTTGGCCGTCTCCGCCGCAAAATCCGGAAACGCCAGTCGAGACGATTGTCGATCCCGAAAAAAGTTGTATAAGTTCTGTAGATTTTTCCGAGGAAGGACGCGCCATGAACCTGAAAGACCCGTCACTGTTTCGTGAGGCCGCTCTCGTCGGCGAGACCTGGATCGAAGCTGACCCGAAGAACGCGATAGAGGTGAACAATCCGGCGACGGGCGAGGTGATCGGTCGCGTGCCGAAGCTCGGCGCGGCCGAAACCAGGGCTGCGATCGAAACTGCGGCGCGGGTGCAGAAGGAGTGGGCCGCCAGGACCGCCAAGGAGCGCTCGGCCGTGTTGCGGCGCTGGTTCGAATTGATGGTCGAGAACAAGGATGATCTCGGCCATATCCTGACGATAGAGCAGGGTAAGCCGCTCGCCGAAGCGACCGGCGAGATCGTCTACGGCGCAAGCTTCATCGAGTGGTTTGCGGAAGAGGCGCGTCGCGTCTATGGCGACCTTGTGCCCGGACATCAGAAGGACAAGCGCATCCTGGTGATGAAGCAGCCGATCGGTGTCGTCGCCGCCATTACCCCGTGGAACTTCCCGAACGCGATGATCACCCGCAAGGCCGGCCCCGCCTTTGCGGCCGGCTGCGCCATGGTGTTGAAACCCGCCGCACAGACGCCGTTTTCCGCGATCGCCATCGCCGTGCTCGCCGAGCGCGCCGGCATGCCGAAGGGCCTCTTGAGTGTGATCACCGGCTCGGCCCGCGAGATCGGCGCCGAGATGACGTCGAACCCGACCGTGCGCAAGCTGACCTTCACCGGCTCGACGGAGGTCGGTGCCGAGCTCTACCGGCAGAGTGCAGCGACGATCAAAAAGCTTGGCCTGGAACTCGGCGGCAACGCCCCCTTCATCGTCTTCGACGACGCCGATCTCGACGCGGCGGTCGAGGGAGCGCTGATCGCCAAGTTCCGCAACAACGGCCAGACCTGCGTCTGCGCCAACCGCATCTATGTGCAGGACGGCGTCTACGAGGCCTTCTCGGAGAAGCTTGCCGCCGCCGTCGCCAAGCTCAAGACCGGCGACGGCATGGAGGAAGGCGTCATCCTCGGGCCGCTGATCGATAAGCCGGCTCTCGAGAAGGTCGAAGAGCACGTCGCCGACGCGCTCGCCAAAGGCGCTCGCGTTGTGCAGGGCGGCCGCCGTCACGCGCTCGGCGGCACCTTCTACGAGGCGACGGTGCTGGCGGACGTCACACAGACGATGGCGGTCGCACGCGAGGAGACCTTCGGCCCGGTGGCGCCGCTCTTCCGCTTCAAGGACGAGGCGGACGTCATCCACCAGGCAAACGACACCGAGTTCGGCCTTGCCTCTTACTTCTATGCAAAGGATCTGGCACGCGTCTTCCGTGTCGCCGAAGCGCTGGAATACGGCATGGTCGGCGTCAACACCGGCCTGATCTCTACGGCGGAAGCGCCCTTCGGCGGCGTCAAGCTCTCCGGCCTCGGCCGCGAGGGCTCGAAATACGGCATCGAGGAATTCATGGAAATCAAATATGTCTGCCTCGGCGGCATCGCCTGAGGCAGGGTCAATCGCAAACACACCGCCCGGGATTTCTGGGCGGTTTTCTTTTGCTGCGAAGACGGTAGTCTTCGTCATCGATTCTGATGGTCGGAGAAGAATGATCTGCCCCTCTCCTCGGGTTTAACCCGAGGACTACAGCGCCGCGCGTCCAATCGGACGCGCAAAGGTCGCTGTAGCGCTTTGAGTTGCTGCATGATTTTGTCCTTAAATCGATTCTGATTTAAGGAATCATGCAGTAGCCCTCTCCCCGCAGGCGGGGAGAGGGGACTTAGGAGGGTGCGGCGAGTCCCTTCGCCCCGCTTGCGGGGGAGAAGGTGCCGGCAGGCGGATGAGGGGCAAACAATGCCGAAAACATCTCGCCGCAAGCTAGAACAGATGACGCGGAAGGAGAACGATCCATGCCGGCCCCGAAAAACCCCTTTAAAGCGGCGATCCGCGAAAACCGCTTCCAGCTCGGCCTCTGGGTGGCGCTTGCCAGCCCCTATGCCGCTGAAGTCGTTGCCGGCAGCGGCTACGACTGGCTGCTGATCGACGGCGAGCATGCGCCGAACGATCTGCCGCTGCTTGCGGCGCAATACGGTGCGATCGCCGCTCGGGGGAGCCATCCGATCGTTCGACTGCCGGTCGGCGACACGGCGCTGATCAAGCAGGTGCTCGACACGGGTGTTCAGACGCTTCTGATCCCGATGGTCGACAATGTCGAGCAGGCGCGGCAGCTAGTCCGCGCCGTGCGCTACCCGCCGCAAGGGATCCGCGGCGTCGGCGCAGCGCTGGGGCGGGCGACGAACTTCGGGCGCATCACCGATTATCTCCGGAATGCCAATGACGAGATCTGCCTTCTCCTGCAGATCGAAAGCAGGGCCGGGCTGAATGCGATCGATGAGATCGCTGCGCTCGACGGTGTCGACGGCCTGTTCATCGGCCCGGCGGATCTTGCCGCTGATATGGGCCATCTCGGAAATCCAGGCCATATCGAGGTGCGGGCTGCCATCGTCCACGCCTTTGCCCGCATCCGCCGCGCCGGCAAGGCGCGCGGCATCATGACGCTCGATCCCGCGCAGGCCCGAGATTACCGCGATCTCGGTGCCGATTTCATGGCGATCGGCACCGACGTGACCTTGCTCGTCAACGCGACAGAGCGGCTGCGCCGGGAATTTTTGGGTGAGGCCGAGCCGACGCGGTCGGAATCCGGCTACTGATCGGATTTTTCCGAAACTTCAGGGAAGGGACTGCAGCAGCGTCTCGCGCGCCGATTTCAAATGCAGCCTGCAGGCCTGTTCCACTTGCTGCAGATCGCGCGACTGGAGCGCCGCTATATAGGCGAGGTGCTCTTCGAGCGCCCGGGCGTTGCGCTCGCGCGCGTTCGCCTTGTTCCACTGGTAATGATAGTGGAAGACGATGGCGATGACGTCGTAGAAGTCGATGATGAAGCGGTTGCTCGAGGACTTGTGCACCAAAAGGTGGAAACGCTCGTCGAGCTCCGAGAATTCCTTGTAGCGTCTGTCGATGTCGGCGAGCACTTCCCGGTGCACCGCTTCGATTTTCCTCAGTTCCTCCCAGGCCGGATCGTCCTCGGGAAGACCGACGAAGCGGGCAGCCGAGCGAAGCTCGAACATCTCGCGCACCTCCGTCAGTTCGAGCGCGAACTCACGGGTGAATCCCTTGAGCACCCAATGGCTGTTCGGCCGTTTCTCGATCAGGCCGAAGCGGCTGAAGCGAATCAGGAACTCGCGCACGCTCGTCGTGCCGGCGCCGATCTCACGGGCAAGCTCCAGCTCGTTGATCTGCATTCCGGGCTCGGCGCCGCCCGCCAGAATCCGGCGCATGAAGCTGCGCTCGATCCGCTCGGCGAGCGAATCGGTCTCCTCGGTCGGAAAATAGTCCGCAGGGTCGGGGGCCCTCAGCACGGTCTTCCGCCGCTTGTCCCAGGCGATCAGCCCGAGCTCTTCGCAGCGCGTGAGGATGGCGCGGACGGTCGTGCGACTGACGCCGAGCGCCTGGCCGAGCTCGGGTTCCGAAGGTAGCGCCGACGTTTCCGCGAGCGTCGTCAGACAGCGGTTGAAGGCATCCTTAAAGACGGTGTTCTGCTTCGCCATTGCGTGGTCCGGCGGTGTAGGTTGATCGAGAGGTGTCCGCGGCTCGGCGGCGCTCGCAAGCATGTTGGCTCTTGGGTCGTCCTCGGTGCGGTACCAATCATAATACCCATTGACGAAAATCTGTCTATTGTAGATAAAAGACAAAACAGGATACGCGTCGTCAACACGAAAGCCGTTCTGGGAGCCAGAGATTGCCCGCACCGTCTTCGATCCTTCTTTCGCCGGAAGACAATGTCGTCGTCGCCACTGCTGCGATCGCGCCCGGCGAAACACTGGCCGGCGGCGTGCCGGCGGCGGCAAGGATCGATGCCGGCCACAAGGCGGCGATCAGATCGATCAAGTCGGGCGAGCCGGTGGTGAAATACGGCCAGGCGATCGGCCGCGCCACCTGCGACATCGCCCCCGGCGAGCACGTTCATTCGCACAATCTCGCCTTCGACCAGGACCGGCTCTCCATTGGCGCCCCCGTTCCGCCGGAGGCGGCGAGCGAGGCCGACAAGGCGCGCACCTTCCTCGGCTATCGTCGAGCCGACGGCCGGGCGGCGACGCGAAACTATATCGGCATCATCGCCAGCGTAAACTGTTCCACCACCGTCTGTCGGGCGATCGCCGACGAGGCGAACCGCCGCATCCTGCCGAGATATGAAGGTATCGACGGTTTCGTGCCGATCGTGCACGATCAAGGCTGCGGCATGTCGTCCACCGGCGACGGGATGAAAAATCTGCACCGTACGCTTGCCGGCTACGCCCGGCACGCCAATTTCGGCGGCGTGCTGATGGTCGGGCTAGGTTGCGAGGTCAACCAGCTGACGCTTTACGGCCAGAGCGGCGCGGGCGCGGAGAAGCGGCATTTCAACATTCAGGAGGCGGGGGGTTCCCGCCGCTCGGTCGAGCGCGCGCTCGGCGTTCTCGAGGAAATCGCGGCGGAAGTGTCCACCGCCCGCCGCGTGCCGATACCGGTCAGCGAGATCATCGTCGGACTGCAATGCGGCGGCTCGGACGGCCTCTCCGGTGTCACGGCCAATCCGGCGCTCGGCGCCGCGGTCGATATCCTCGCCAGCGCCGGCGGCACAGCGATCCTTTCGGAGACCTCCGAGATCTATGGTGCGGAGCATCTGCTGCGCAGTCGCGCAGTGAATAATGAGGTCGCAGCTAGGCTCGACGGCCTGATTTCCTGGTGGGAAAACTACGCCGCGATGCACGGCGCCTCGCTCGACAACAATCCTTCGCCGGGCAACAAGCGCGGCGGCCTGACGACGATCCTCGAGAAGTCGCTGGGCGCGGTTGCGAAGGGCGGCCGTTCGCCGTTGACGGCCGTCTACAACTACGCCGAACGGGTGACCGGCAGCGGCCTGGTTTTCATGGATACGCCGGGTTACGATCCGGTCTCGGCGACCGGCCAGGTCGCCGGCGGCGCGAACGTCATCGCCTTTACGACTGGACGCGGAAGCTGTTTCGGCTGTCGCCCGACACCGTCGATCAAGCTCACCAGCAATACGGCGCTCTATCGGGCCATGGAGGAGGACATGGACATCGATTGCGGCGTCATCGCCTCGGGCGAGGCGACGATCGCCGGTCTCGGCCGCGAGATTTTCGAACTCATCATCGCCACCGCCTCTGGTCGCAAGACCAAGAGCGAGCTTTTCGGCTACGGCGACAACGAGTTCGTGCCCTGGCATCTGGGGGCTACGCTTTAAGCGAGCGAGGGGCAACTCCGCTCGGAACTGAGCATGGGAGAAACGCGCATCCTTGGAGGGAGGAGACAAGGAATGCAGACGAGAAAGATAGGCCGGACCGATCTTGCCGTGACCGAATACAGCTTCGGCACCGCTCCGCTCGGCGGCCTCTATCGCGAATGCACCCGCGAAGCGGCTATGACGACGCTCGAGGCCGCCTGGGACGCGGGAATCCGCTATTTCGACACGGCGCCCTTTTATGGGCTCGGGCTCGCCGAGCGGCGGGTAGGCGACTTCCTTCGCGACAGACCGCGCGAGAGCTTCGTCCTGTCGACGAAGGTCGGCCGCCTGCTGCAGCCGGTGCCGCAGGACAAGGTTCCGGACTACTCCTACGTCAAGCCGCTGAATTTCGACGTCACCTACGATTATAACTACGATGCGATCATGCGGTCGGTGGAGATGAGCTACGCCCGCCTCGGACTCAACCGCATCGACATCCTCTACGTCCACGATATCGGCGGCTACACCCATGGCGCCGCGAAGAACGCGGTCTACCTGCGGCAACTCCTGGACTCCGGCCTGAAGGCGCTGGAGGAGCTGAAATCGGGCGGCATCATCTCCGCCTATGGGCTCGGCGTCAATGAGGTGCCGGTCTGCCTCGAAGTGATGCGGCACGCGGACATCGACTGCATCCTGCTTGCCGGCCGCTACACGCTCCTCGACCGTTCCGCCGTCGCCGAACTCCTGCCGCTCTGCGAGAAGAAGCGGACGTCGCTCGTGATCGGCGGCGTGTTCAATTCCGGCATTCTCGCCACCGGCCCGGTGGAAGGCGCGCATTTCGACTATATGCCGGCAACGGAGGAAGTCAGGATGAAAGTGGCGGCGATGGAACGGATTGCCCGGGAGCGTGGCATGCCGCTCGCGGCGCCAGCGCTGCAGTTCCCGCTCGCCAATCCGCAGGTCGCTTCCGTCCTGCTCGGCACCGCCAAACCGGAAAGCCTGAAGCGGAATATGGAACTCACCGGACGGAAGATCACGGCCGAGGACTTCGCGGCCTTCGAACCTTATACACTGGTCGCGCCTGAGCTGGGAGCGGAGGCCGTGAGGGTGTGATGCTTCCTGCCGCGATGGCGGGGAGAGTCTCTTCATAAAGGACCGGACTGCATGCACCTGGCGGCCCGGTCTCGATAAACGGAACGAGGTGTAACTGAGAGGAGAAACCTGATGAGCATAGCCAAGTGCATTCTTTCCCGCCGCGCCTTCAACGCCCTGGCCGGCGCCGCCGTTTTTGCTGCCATGGTGCCGGCGCCTTCGTTCGCGCAGAACGCCACCATTCCGATTATCGTCAAGGATACCACCTCTTTCTTCTGGCAGATCGTGCTCGCGGGCGCCCGCAAGGCCGGCCAGGACCTGGGGGTCAACGTGCCGGAGCTCGGCGCTCAGTCGGAATCGGATATCAACGGCCAGATTAGCATCCTTGAAAACGCCGTTGCTGGTTCTCCCGCCGCGGTCGTGATCGCCCCGACCGAATTCAAGGCGCTCGGCAAGCCGATCGACGAGGCGGCGAAGTCCGTGCCGATCATCGGCATCGACTCCGCCGCCGATTCGAAGGCATTCACCTCGTTCCTGACCACCGACAACGTCCAGGGCGGCCGCATTGCCGCCGACGGCCTCGCTGCGGCGATCAAGGAAGCGACCGGCAAGGAAGAAGGCGAGATCGCGATTATCACCAGCCTGCCCGGCGTGGGCTCGCTCGACCAGCGCCGCGAGGGCTTCCTCGATCAGGTCAAGACGAAATATCCGGGCCTTAAGGTCGTGGCCGATAAATATGCCGATGGGCAGGCGACGACCGGCCTCAACATCATGACCGACCTGATCACGGCCAATCCCAATCTCGTCGGCGTCTTCGCCTCCAACCTGATCATGGCGCAGGGCGTCGGCCAGGCGATCGCCGAGAACAAGCTCGGCGACAAGATCAAGGTCATCGGCTTCGACAGCGACGAAAAGACCGTCGGCTTCCTCAAGGAAGGCGTGATCGCCGGTCTTGTCGTGCAGGATCCCTATCGCATGGGCTATGATGGCATAAAGACGGCGCTTGCCGCTTCCAAGGGCGAGAAGGTCGAGGCCAATGTCGACACCGGCGCGAACCTGGTCACCAAGGCCAACATGTCCGATCCGAAGATCGACGCGCTCTTGAACCCGAAGGTGAACTGAACCCCGAACGCATCGTGGCGTTGCTTCCGGCGCCACGATGCATTCTTTGACGCGCGGCGGTTGGATCGAGGGACCGGCCGCCGCACTCCGAATGAGAGGAGGAGGTCATGACGACAGGACTTCAAGAGGTCGCACGCCGGCACGAGGCCGAGGTGAAGGCGGTCAGCGGTCGTCCCGTCCCGAGGGGCGAGCCGATCCTGGAGCTGCGCGGCCTCCAGAAGAACTACGGCACCGTCGAAGCCCTGAAACCCGCGACCGTCACCTTTCTCTCGGGCGAAATCCACGCGATCGTCGGCGAAAACGGCGCCGGCAAATCTACGCTGATCAAGCTCCTGACCGGCGTTATTCCGCGGACAGCGGGCGAGGTGCTCTGGTGCGGCGATTCCGTGCAGCTTGCGACCCCCAACGAAGCGATCGCTCGCGGCATCAATGCCGTGCATCAGGAGGTGGTGCTCTGCCCGCACCTGAGCGTTGCCGCCAACATGTTCCTCGGCGACGAAATGAACCGTCGCGGCCTCATGCGTAAGCGCGCCATGACCGATGCCGCTCAGGGTGTCCTCGACGACCTCGGTTTCAATCTGCCGGCCAATGCGACGCTCGGCAGCCTGACGATCGGCCAGCAGCAGCTCGTCGCAACCGCGCGCGCAGCCATGCGCGGCACCCGGTTCCTGATCTTCGACGAGCCGACGGCCTATCTGACGCGGCAGGAATCCGCACAGCTTTTCCGCCTCATTCGCCGGCTGCAGGGCGAGGGCGTGACCATCGTCTATATCAGTCACCGGCTTGAGGAAGTGTTCGAGCTCGCCGACCGGGTCTCGGTGCTGCGCGACGGCACTCATGTCGGCACGCGCGCGATCTCGGAGACGAACGAGGGCGAACTGATAGCGCTGATGATCAACCGCACGATCGAGCAGATCTATCACAAGGAGCATTTTCCGCTCGGTGAGACGATCGTCGAGACGCGCGGCCTCTCGGGACCGGGATTCGCGGATATATCGCTTTCCGTGCGGGCCGGCGAGATCGTTGGCCTTTATGGTCTGATCGGCGCCGGGCGCAGCGAATTCGCACTCGGCCTCTATGGGCGCCAGCCGCTCACCGCCGGAGAAGTCTACTGGCAGGGCCGCAAGGTCGAGATCGGCAACGAGCGCAAGGCAATGGAACTCGGGATCGCGCTCGCGCCGGAAAGCCGTCGTGACCAGGGCCTCTGCCTCAACCTGCCGATCGGCCTCAATATCAACCTGCCGGTCTTCCGCAGGCTGACGCGCGGCTTGACGATCAACCGTGGAGCGGAGGCGGCCAACGCCGACCGCCAGATCCGCGACCTGAAAATCAAGACGCCGTCGCGGCGGGTGCTTGCCTCCGCCATGTCGGGCGGCAACCAGCAGAAGATCGTCATCGGCAGATGGCTCAGTCACGGCGCGAAGCTCTTCATCTTCGACGAGCCGACCGTCGGCGTCGACGTCGGCACCAAGGCGGAAATCTATCGGCTGTTCGCACGGCTTCTGGAAAAAGGCGCCGGGATCATCCTGATCTCCTCCTATCTGCCGGAGGTCTACGAACTCGCCGACCGCCTGCACGTGTTCCGGCAGGGGCGGCTGGTCGCGAGCCATGACTACCGCGCCGCAAGCCATGAGGAAGTGCTGGCGCAGGCGATCAATGCGTGAGCGGCGTTCTTTGTGCGTCTGAAAAGATGCACGGCGCTGTAAGAGGAAAAGGATCGCAGGGAGGAAGCGATGAGTGTGGAAACAGTTGAAAGTGCGGGACCGACACCGAAGAGAGGCATCAGTATCCTGTTCGGTCTGACGCTCTTGGGACTGCTGGTCGTCCTCTGGCTGCTCCTTGGTTTGGCGACCAACGCCTTCTGGACGCCGAACAACATCAGCAATCTCCTGCGCCAGGGCGCGATGACCGCGATCCTCGCCGTCGGCCAGACCTTCGTCATCATCACCGCCGGCATCGACCTGTCGGTCGGCGCGGTCGTCGGTTTCACCAGCGTGATCGTCGCCTGGCTGCTCGCTGCGGGCGTCCCGCTCTGGCTTGCGATCGTCGCCACGCTCGCGATCGGCGTGCTGATCGGCGTCTTCCATGCCTTCGGCATCGTCCGCATGGGGCTGCCGCCCTTCATCATCACGCTTGCGACGCTCACGTCGCTGCGCGGTATAGGCCTCCTGATTACCAACGGCTCGACGATTTCGATCACCGACGAGGCGTTCACCAATTTCTCGCGCGCCGATTTCCTCGGCATTCCGAGCCTCTTCTGGATGGTAATCGTCGTCGCCATTCCGGCTTACGTCTTCCTGCATCTGAGCCGCTTCGGCCGCTATCTCTTTGCCGTCGGCTCCAACAGCGAGGCCGCGCGCCTCTCCGGCGTCAACGTCAATCGCACGATCTATCTCGCCTATATCCTGTCCTCGACCTGCGCCGCCTTCGTCGGCCTGCTGCTCGCCTCGCGCATCGGCATCGGCAACGCCACACAGGCGGAAGGCTGGGAGCTGCAGGCGATCGCCTCGTCGGTCATCGGCGGCACGAGCCTCTTCGGCGCCGTCGGCTCGGTCCACGGGCCGCTCCTCGGCGCTTTCATCCTCGCGACGATCAACAACGGCGCCAACCTCTTGAACGTCAACTCGTTCTGGCAGCGCATCATCACCGGTCTGCTGATTATCGTCATCGTCTATTTCGACCAACTCCGCCGGCGCGGGTCGCGTTGACCGACTCGCAGCCGTAGCCAATCATGATGAAACTTCGGGAACCCGCATGAAGACTGTCGTCTGCCCAGAGCCCGGTCGCCTCGAAATCGTCGCCCGCAAAAGGCCGGAGACGCCGGCGCCGGGCTGGGTCCGGCTTGCCGTAAGCCGGGTCGGCATTTGCGGTACCGACTATCACATCTTCGAGGGCAAGCACCCCTTCCTCGAATATCCGCGCGTTATGGGGCACGAGATCTCGGCGACGGTGATCGAGGGCGGCCCGGACACCCGGCTCGCGCCGGGCACGCTAGTGGTCGTCAATCCCTATCTCTCCTGCGGAACCTGCGTCGCCTGCCGCAACGGCAAGCCGAATTGCTGCACGGCGATCCGGGTTTTGGGCGTTCATACTGACGGAGCGTTCTGCGAGGAAATCGTCATGCCGGAGCAGAACCTCTATCCGGCTGAGAGCCTGTCGCCCGAGGCTGCCGCCACTGTGGAGTTTCTGGCGATCGGCGCCCATGCGGTGCGGCGCTCGAGGGTCGTGAGGGGCGCCCGGTCGCTTGTTATCGGCGCCGGGCCGATCGGGCTTGGAACGGCCGTCTTTTCGCGGATCGCCGGCCACGAGGTGAGGCTTCTGGACACAAGCGCCGAGCGCTTGGCCTTCGGCACGGATGCGCTCGGCTTCGCGCCGGGCATTCTTGCCGACGGGGAAGTCGCAGAGGCGATTGCAAGGGCGACGGACGGCGAGGGTTTCGACGTCGTCTTCGACGCCACGGGCAACGCCGCGTCGATGGAACGCTCCTTCGCCCATGTCGCCCATGGGGGCACGCTGGTGTTCGTAAGCGTCGTCAAGGACGAGATCCGCTTTTCCGATCCGGAGTTCCACAAACGCGAGATGACACTCGTCGCCAGCCGCAACGCGACGCGCGACGATTTCTACCACGTCATCGCATCGATCGCCGAGGGGCTCGTGCCGGTCGACGCGCTCGTGACGCACAGAACCACGCTCGAAGAGGCCGTGCGCGACCTGCCGCGCTGGGCTCATGACAAGAGAGGGCTCGTCAAAGCCGTCATCACTGTGAGCGGTGCTTAAGCAGCCCTCTCCGGCCTTCTGCGACCCTGGGCATTAAGCCCTCAATCGAGCAAGACGGGCCGGGCGGACATTTCTGGGGACGGCGGTCCGTTTTCGGAGAATTTCCACGGCCTGAGGTACGAACGTCATAGCGCGACAGCTCTGCGCAATGCTATCTCAACATATTAGTAATATGATTCTCTGCAGGGCACCCTTCCCTGAAAAGTGAGGGGTATGTTTGTTGCACTGCACAAGAAAAATGGTAGTCTGGCTGCGATTGCGGACACCAAGACAAACACTCGCAAGGCTTGCGTCCGACTGGGAGCGGCGTTGTCGTTGATTTGAAACAAGGGGTACGCGTCCCATGTTCTACCAACTCTACGAAATGAATCATGCAATGATGGCTCCATGGCGCACGGCAGCGGATGCCATGCGGCTCGCCTTCAGCAATCCGATGAACCCCCTCTCGCACACCTATTTCGGCCGCGCGGCGGCCGCGGGGCTGGAGGTTTTCGAGCGCGCCACCCGGCGGTATGGCAAGCCGGAATTCGGGCTTCCCGAAACGATCATCGACGAACAGCCCGTGCCGGTGCGTGAAAAGATCGTCTGGCGGGCCCCTTTCTGCAACCTCATCCATTTCGAGCGCTCCCTGCCCAGGGGTCGCGCGCTGGATCCGAAGGTCCTGATCGTGGCGCCGATGTCCGGCCACTACGCCACGCTCTTGCGCGGAACGGTGGAGGCGCTGCTGCCCCATTCCGACGTCTACATCACCGATTGGATCGACGCCCGCATCGTTCCCTTGAGCGAGGGAACCTTCGATCTCGACGACTATATCGATTACGTCATCCAGATGCTGCACTTCCTGGGGCCGGACACGCATGTGATCGGCGTATGCCAGCCGGCGGTGCCGGTTTTGGCGGCGGTTTCGCTGATGGAGGCTGAGGGCGATCCGCTCTCGCCATCGTCGATGACGCTGATGGGCGGCCCGATCGACACCCGCATCAACCCGACCGCGGTCAACCAGCTCGCGGAGGAACGACCGATCGAATGGTTCCGTGACAACGTCATCATGCCGGTGCCGTGGCCGCAGCCGGGCTTCATGCGCATGGTCTATCCGGGTTTCCTGCAGCTTTCCGGATTCATGTCGATGAACCTCGACCGGCACCTGATCGCCCACAAGGAATTCTTCGCCCACCTCGTCAAGAACGATGGCGACGCCGCCGACAAGCACCGTGACTTTTACGACGAATACCTGGCGGTCATGGACCTGACGGCGGAATTCTACCTCCAGACGGTGCAGGTGGTCTTCATGCAGCATGCTTTGCCGAAGGGCGAGATGATGCACCGCGGCAAGCGCGTCGATCCGTCGGCGATCCGAAAGGTAGCGCTTTTGACTGTCGAGGGCGAGAACGACGACATTTCCGGCGTCGGCCAGACCAAGGCGGCGCAGACGATTTGCACCAATATTCCGGAACACATGCGCATGCACTACATGCAGCCGGATGTCGGTCACTACGGCGTCTTCAACGGCTCGCGCTTCCGCCGGGAGATCGCTCCGCGCATCGTCGCCTTCCACCGCGAACACGGCCGCCATCAAAAGCCGGTCAAGCAGATCATCAAGGGCGGCAAATCGGCCTGATCGCCGAGCGTTCAAGCCTCCCGTGCGCTCCCCGTGATTTCATCGGGGCCGCGGCCGGCCACCGATTTATCGGCACGGAGTCAAGGCTTTGCCCGATTCCCGTCCGGAGCATCTTGCAGACATCGCGAGGCTTTCCCACATCGTTTTCATCGGGCCGCGACGGGCGGCCCGCTGACTGCGAGGTATCCTGAAGATGAACCAATCTGCATTGATCCGTCCGGATTGGACGCCTGCGACCATTGCGTTGATGGTGCTCGGCTTCATTGTGTTCTGGCCACTGGGCCTGGCAATGCTCGCCTACATCCTCTTCGGTGACAAGCTGAAGGCTTTCAAGAAGGACGCCAACGACGGAGTGAATCGCATGTGTGCCGGCTTCCGACGCAACCATCGCTCGCACTGGGCCCACCATCATCGCACCGGCAACGTCGCCTTCGACGACTGGCGCGAAGCGGAACTTGCCCGCCTCTACGAAGAGCGTCGCAAGCTCGACGAGATGCGCGAGGAATTTGACGCCTATGTGCGTGAGCTCCGCCGCGCCAAGGACCAGGAGGAATTCGACCGTTTCATGCGCGAGCGCAAGAACGGCCGTCCCGCCCCGGCGCCCGGCGCCGAAGCGCACTGATCCGACGGAACGACATCCGGCGTTTCACGTGGAACGCCGGACGTCGCAGCGGTGCCTGCCAGAGCGGGATGAGGAAAGTATCTTCCGTTTTCCGCCCGCATTCCGCTCTACCTAAAGGGCCCGCGAATCGGCTAGAAAGGCTCAATGTTTCCTTCTCTCAAGCGGCGCCGTGGCAGTGGAACACTTCTCGATGTCAGGCGTGACATCGAGGTTGCCGGCAAGGTTCTTCCCTTGACCATCCGGCAGAACGCGCGCGCGACGCGGATGACGCTGCGCATCGAGCCCGGCGGGCGGGCGCTGAAGCTCACCATACCGACGGGCCTCCCGGACCGCGAAGTCAACGCATTCCTCACCCGCCATCAAGGCTGGCTGATGACCAAGCTCGCGCGCTTCTCTGGCGAGAGTGAGCTTGAGCACGGCGGAACCATCCTCATCCGCGGCGTTGCCCATCGCATCGAAAGGACCGGTCGGCTCCGCGGGCTGACGGAAGCCCTTGTGGTCGACGATGTGGCGGTCTTGAGGGTCGGCGGCGCTGAGGAACATCTGCGCCGGCGCATCGCCGACTATCTGAAGAGAGAGGCGCGAGGCGAACTCGAACGCCTTGTCGGCGTCTATGCCGGCAGGATCGGACGGCGGGCGCGCTCGCTCAGCCTCAAGGATACTCGCAGCCGCTGGGGCTCCTGTTCCGCCGAAGGGGACCTGAGTTTCTCCTGGCGGATCGCCATGGCACCGCCGAAGGTGATCGCCTACCTCGCGGCGCACGAGGTCGCCCATCTTCAGGAGATGAACCATGGGCCGGATTTCTGGGCGCTCTGCGAGAGGCTGTGCCCGGATACCAAGAATGCCAAGCACTGGCTCAAGCGCAACGGCACCATGCTGCACGCGATCGATTTCGGCTAGGCTCTCTCAGGATCTCCGATGAACCGGTTCACAGCTAGGCGCGATAGCGCCCGTCAAGCGCAGCCTTTATCTTCTGGTCGGTCTTGTACTGGCTCAGCGCGTAGACGGACCAGATGGCGGCAGGAATCCAGCCGATGAGCGTGATCTGGAGAATGAGGCAGATGATGCCGGCGATCGGCCGGCGGATGGTGAAGAATTGCAGCCAAGGCAGGACAAGGGCGATCAGCTAACGCATGGTACTCTCCAATGTGGTAGAATGCATATGGTGAGATGCAGACCGCCCCGCAACAGTTTTCTTCCTTCGTATCAGGGCAGATGAAGCAACGGTTTTGCTCGACTCGCGCGGCATTTCGTGCAAGGTCGCTTCCCATGAAAACGGAAGTGAAGATTTGCGGATTGAAGACGGCCGAGGCCGTGGAGCGCGCCGTAGCGCTGGGCGCTTCCCATATCGGCTTCATTTTCTTTCCCAAGAGTCCGCGCAACATCGAGCCGGATGATGCCGGCCGTCTTGCCGAGCGCGTTCGCGGCCGGACGAAGGTCGTTGCCGTCACGGTCGACGCGGACAGCGACGATCTCGACGAGATCGTTTCGGCCCTCAGTCCGGATATCTTGCAGCTTCACGGTTCCGAAAGCCCGGAGCGGGTGCTTTCGATCAAGGCGCTTTACGGCCTTCCGGTCATGAAGGCGCTGTCGATCCGCGAAGCCGGCGATCTCGACCGGATCGATCCCTATGTCGGCATCGCCGACCGCTTTCTCTTGGATGCGAAGCCGCCGGCCGGCTCGGAGCTCCCGGGCGGCAACGGTGTCTCCTTCGATTGGAGGCTGCTTGATGCGCTTGACGGCGGCGTCGATTACATGCTTTCCGGTGGGCTGAATGCAGACAATATCGGCCACGCACTTGCGCTGACCGGCGCGCGTGCCGTCGATATATCCTCCGGAGTCGAGAGCGCGCCGGGTGTCAAGGATGTGAAACTCATGGACGCGTTTTTCGAGGCGGTTCGCCGGGCGGACGTCGAGCGGCCACGATCAGGGAGCAAGACGTGAATCAGTCGCCTAAACTGAACTCCTTCAGGTCCGGACCCGATGAGGACGGCCGTTTTGGCGTATTTGGTGGGCGTTTCGTCGCCGAGACGCTGATGCCGCTGATTCTCGATCTCCAGGACGAATGGAACGAGGCCAAGAACGATCCCGCCTTCAAGGCGGAGCTCGAAAAGCTCGGCGCTCATTACATCGGTCGGCCGAGCCCGCTCTATTTCGCCGAACGTCTGACGGCCGAACTCGGTGGCGCGAAGATCTATTTCAAGCGCGAGGAGCTCAACCACACCGGCTCGCATAAGATCAACAATTGCATCGGCCAGATCCTGCTTGCGAGACGCATGGGCAAGACCCGCATCATCGCCGAAACCGGCGCCGGCCAGCATGGCGTAGCCTCTGCTACCGTCGCGGCCCGCTTCGGCTTGCCCTGCGTCGTCTATATGGGCGCGACCGACGTCGAACGGCAGGCGCCGAACGTCTTCCGCATGAAGCTCTTGGGCGCCGAGGTGAAGCCGGTGACCGCCGGCAACGGCACGCTCAAGGACGCCATGAACGAGGCGCTGCGCGATTGGGTAACGAATGTCGAGAGCACCTATTATTTGATCGGCACGGCCGCCGGTCCGCATCCCTATCCGGAAATGGTGCGTGACTTCCAGGCGGTCATCGGCCAGGAGGCCAAGCAGCAGATCCTCGAGGCCGAGGGCCGGCTTCCCGACCTCGTCATTGCGGCCGTCGGCGGCGGCTCCAACGCGATCGGTATCTTCCATCCGTTCCTCGACGACGAGAGCGTCAAGATCGTCGGCGTGGAAGCGGGCGGAAAGGGCCTCGACGGTGACGAGCATTGCGCCTCGATCACCGCCGGCTCGCCGGGCGTGCTGCACGGCAACCGCACCTATCTGCTTCAGGACGGCGACGGCCAGATCAAGGAAGGTCACTCGATTTCCGCCGGGCTCGATTACCCGGGCATCGGTCCCGAACATGCCTGGCTCAACGATATTGGCCGGGTCGAATACGTGCCGATCTTGGACCACGAGGCGCTCGAAGCCTTCCAGACGCTGACGCGGCTCGAAGGCATCATCCCGGCGCTCGAGCCGTCGCATGCGCTGGCCGAAGTCATCAAGCGTGCGCCGAAGATGGGCAAGGACGAGATCATCCTGATGAATCTCTCCGGTCGCGGCGACAAGGACATTTTCACCGTCGGCAAAATTCTGGGTATGGGGCAGTAACGAATGACCGCACGTATGGAGCAAAGGTTCGCGGACGTCGCGGCCGAAGGTCGCCCGGTCCTCGTCACCTATTTCATGGGCGGCGATCCGGATTTCGATACGTCGCTCGCGATCATGAAGGCGCTGCCGAAGGCCGGCGCCGACGTCATCGAACTCGGCGTGCCCTTCTCCGATCCGATGGCCGATGGCCCGGCGATCCAGCTCGCCGGCCAGCGGGCCCTCAAAGGCGGGCAGACGTTGGCAAAGACGCTCGAGCTCGCCCGGCTCTTCCGGGAAGGAGACAAGCGCACCCCGATCGTGCTGATGGGCTACTACAATCCGATCTATATCTATGGTGTCGACCGCTTCCTCGATGACGCGCTTAAAGCCGGCGTTGACGGTCTGATCGTCGTCGACCTGCCGCCGGAAATGGATGACGAGCTCTGCATTCCCGCTCTCGCGAAGGGCATCAGCTTCATCCGCCTGGCGACGCCGACGACGGACGACCGCCGTCTGCCCAAGGTTCTCGAAAACACCTCCGGCTTTGTGTATTACGTCTCCATGAACGGCATCACCGGCTCGGCGCTGCCGGATCCGTCGCTGATCGCCGGTGCGGTCGCTCGCATCAAGGCGCATACGCGGTTGCCCGTCTGCGTCGGTTTCGGGGTGAAGACGGCCGACCATGCACGCGTCATCGGCGCATCGGCGGATGGCGTCGTGGTCGGCACGGCGATCGTCAACCAAATCGCGTCGAGCCTGACGGAAGAGGGCCGCGCGACTGACGCGACGGTCCCGGGCGTCGAGGCGCTCGTCAGAGGGCTGGCGGCTGGCGTGCGGGCCTCACGGCTCGCGGCAGCCGAATAATTGCCGATATTGACGCGCACAACCCGAAGGGAATCTTCAGGAGTCTTTAAGTGAACTGGATCACAAACTACGTTCGGCCGAAGATCAATTCGATGCTGGGCCGCAGGGAAGTTCCGGAGAATCTCTGGATCAAGTGCCCTGAAACCGGCGAGATGGTATTCCACCGCGATCTCGAAGAGAACAAGTGGGTCATCCCGCAATCCGGCTTCCATATGAAAATGCCGGCGAAGGCGCGGCTGAAGGACCTCTTCGACGGCGGAATTTACGAGACCCTACCGCAGCCAAAGGTGGCGCAGGACCCGCTCAAGTTCCGCGATTCGAAGAAATACGTCGACCGTTTGCGCGATAGCCGCGCCAAGACAGAGCTCGAGGACACGATCGTCGCAGGCCTCGGCCTCGTCCAAGGCGTGAAACTCGTGGCCGTTGTCCACGAGTTCAACTTCATCGGCGGTTCGCTCGGTATGGCGGCGGGCGAGGCGATCGTAAAGGCCTTCGAACGGGCGATCGCCGAGAAGTGCCCGCTGGTGATCTTCCCGGCTTCGGGGGGCGCCCGCATGCAGGAAGGCATCCTGTCGCTGATGCAGCTTCCGCGTACCACGGTCGCCGTGAACATGCTGAAGGAGGCCGGCCTTCCCTATATCGTCGTGCTCACCAACCCGACGACCGGCGGGGTCACCGCATCCTATGCGATGCTCGGCGACATCCACATAGCCGAACCCGGCGCAGAAATCGGCTTTGCCGGCAAACGGGTGATCGAGCAGACCCTGCGCGAAAAGCTCCCTGAAGGCTTCCAGACCTCGGAATATCTTCTGGAGCATGGCATGGTCGACATGGTGGTCAAGCGCCATGACATACCGGCGACGATCGCCCGCGTGCTGCAGATTCTGATGAAGAAGCCGGCAGAGGCGGCGAAGCGCGAAGCCGGCTCCGACGTCGCGACATTGCCGCTGGCGGCACGAGCCTAAAGCGAGTCGCGTTGCGGCGAGGGGCACGCGACTTGTCGCGTGTTCTTCCTGGACGAGCCCGTCCTCGCTTCGGGAACGGTGATCTGAACACGGTCAAGCCAGTCCGGCTCCGGCGCGCAGCGCGGCTAAATCAGACGCGCAAAGGTCGCTTTAGCATTTTGACTTGCTGCATGATTCTGTCCTTATGTCGATATAGGAATCATGAGAGCAGTGAATCAGTTTCGGGGCCATAACCATGACGGCGGCGCAGGTTAGCGAAGCGGCGCAGGAGATCGAGAAGCTTCTCGCCCTGCATCCCAAGGGGTTCGACCTTTCGCTCGACAGGATCACCCGCCTTCTGGCGGCGCTCGGCAATCCCGAGCAACGTCTGCCACCGGTGATCCACGTTGCCGGCACCAACGGCAAGGGCTCAGCCACGGCCTTTTGCCGGGCGATCCTCGAAGCCCAGGGCCTCAGCGTTCACGTGCATACGTCGCCGCATCTCGTCAATTGGCACGAGCGCTATCGGCTCGGCGTCAAGGGCGGCAAGGGGACGCTCGTCAGCGACGGCGTCCTTGCGAACGCCGTGCGGCGCGTGGCCGAGGCCAACGGCGGTCAGAAGATCACCGTCTTCGAAATCCTGACCGCAGTCACCTTCCTGCTTTTCGCCGAGCATCCGGCGGATGTCGCGATCATCGAAGTCGGTCTCGGCGGCCGCTACGACGCGACGAACGTCATCGCCCGGCCGGCCTGTTCCGTCATCATGCCGATCTCGCTTGATCATCAGGCCTATCTCGGCGACCGTGTCGAACTGATCGCCGCGGAAAAGGCCGGAATCATGAAGCGCGGCTGCCCGGTGGTGATCGGCCATCAGGAGGACGACGGCGTACGCGAGCTTCTGGTCGCGACCGCCGAGCGACTCGGCTGCCCGATATCGGTCTACGGCCAGGATTTCATGGCGCATGAGGAGTTCGGACGGCTGATCTTCCAGGACGAGAACGGCCTTGCGGATCTGCCGCTGCCGCGCCTGCCTGGCCGGCATCAATATGCCAACGCCGCAGCCGCGATCCGCGCCGTCAGGGCTGCCGGTTTTGACGTCTCGGAGGCGGCGATCGAGAAAGGGCTCGCAGGCGTCGAGTGGCCGGGGCGGTTGCAGCGTCTTGCCGGTGGCCGGCTGTCGCATCACGGCCCACGGAACGGCGAGATCTGGATCGACGGCGGGCACAATCCCGGGGCCGGCCAGGTCATCGCCGAAGCGATGGCGACCTTCGAAGAACGCGAGCCGCGGCCGCTGTTCCTGATCATCGGCATGATCAACACCAAGGATCCGGTCGGTTATTTCAAAGCCTTCCTCGATCTCGCCGAGCAGGTCTTCACGGTGCCGATCCATGGCTCCGATGCGGGGCTCGACCCCGTCGCGCTTGCGGCGGACGCCGCCTTCGCCGGCCTGGAGTCGAATGCTGCCTCGTCGGTCGCGGAGGCACTCGGCCAGATCGCCGAGCTGACCGAAGAGGACCCCGTACCGCCGCGCATCCTGATCGGCGGCTCGCTCTACCTCGTCGGCGACGTGCTCGCCGAAAACGGCACGCCGCCGCGGTAAGGGTGCGAAAGATTCCTCGGGCACACCCTCTCCGTGGTCATCCTCGGGCTTGGACCCGAGGATCCACACGCAAGTCCTCCAAGGCTGACAATGCAGTCATGCGTCCGGAGGAATTCATCCTGTGACGTCGATAACGCCGTGATGCGACGCGACGCTTGTGCATGGATCCTCGGGTCAAGCCCGAGGATGACGATCATCAGGGATGACGCGGTGCAGCAGCGGGAGAATGAGGGTGAAGCACAAACATGACCCCGGCGCCTAGTCTCCTTTGAGTGGCAAGAAAAAGCCCGGACGAGCCGGGCTTTCGATAGCTTCAGGAGTTAACCGACGCTTCAAGCCGCCGCGTTTGAAATCCAGGAGCTCAGCGCCGTCTTCGGAGCGGCACCGACCTTGATGTCGGCGACTTCGCCGGCCTTGAACAGGGCGAGTGTCGGGATCGAGCGGACGCCGTATTGGGCTGCGAGTTCGGGGTTTTCATCGATATTGAGCTTGGCGACTTTGACCTTGCCGGCGAGCTCGGTGGCGATTTCTTCGAGGCTCGGTGCGATCATTTTGCACGGGCCGCACCATTCTGCCCAGAAGTCGACAACGACCGGTTCGGCGGAGTTCAGAACTTCTTTTTGAAAATTGGACGCATCGACTTTTACAGTAGCCATCGGTTGCTCCTTCGGAATGGCAATGTCCATATGTTGTGCCTCATGTGAGGCATCGCCACTGGATTTTCAATATCGTGTATCTCACTTTGTCGCGAGCTCTTCAAGGCTCCTGTCGAGCATCGACTCGGGAAGTGCTCGGATAGCCGGGCCCTCCGTGAAGATCAGCACGCAATGGAAACGTTTGCCGGGGTAAAGAGGTTTCAACAGCTCTCGATAGATCGCAAGCTGCGTCCGGTAGACGGGTGCAATCTCGTCGAGCGTGGAGGGCACCTGGCGATTGGTCTTGTAGTCGGCGATCGTCACGGTGTCGTCGGAGACGGCCAGGCGGTCGATCCGGCCGGAGACGGCGAACTCGCGCCCGCCGAGCCTGAGCGTGCCCATGACGGAGACTTCCGCCCGGCTCTGCTCGCCGAAGAGCCCTTGCAGCTCCGGGTGCTCCAGCACGTCGGCCACCGCGTCGGCCAGTGCCCGGCGCTCCGCCTCCGGCCAGCGCGGCACGGAGCGGCTGAGATACCGCTCCGCCGCGGCATGGCGCTCGGCGCCTTCGATCGACGGGAGAACCTGCAGCATGCGGTGAAGAATCGCACCGCGCAGCATCGAAGATTTCGGCGCAGCCTTCTCCGCGAAGATGGCCGATCCGACGATCGACTCGTTCCCCGGGTCATCAATGGCGATAGTCGTGCCGGAAGGAGCAAGAGGCCGCGGCAGGCGGGGCGACGGCGGCAAAGGAGTGAAAAGCGCTCCCGGCAAGCCGGACGGCGCCTGTCGCGGCTCGGCCCCGGCTTCCTTTGCCGGCAAGTCGCGCGGCACATGCGTCTCCCGCCATATGAGACCCGACCATTCCTCGCCGCCGGCGCTGAAGACCGTCGGCGCCGCACGGCCCTTCAGGTCCTGCGCAAGAGTTCCCTGGACCATGGCGTGCCAGGTATCGACATTTTGCCGCTGGCCGCGATAGCCGCAGACGATCAGGCGGTCGGCCGCGCGCGTCATGCCGACATAGAGAAGGCGGCGGTATTCCTCCTCCGCAAGCTGTTTCAGCCGCTCGTTGTCGGCGGCGATCAGCGAATTCGAGGCGGAACCCGGCGCGCGCCAGACCGGCACAGACAGCACCGAGCGGTCGGGCTGCGGCTTCTCCAGAAAGCGCAGGTCCGGCACCTGCTGGCGGACGAACGCCTCGCCGCCGCCGTCCACCAGGAAGACGACCGGTGCTTCGAGGCCCTTCGCCGCGTGCACTGTCATCACGCGAACCTCGTTGCGCTCCTTGTCCTGTTCGCGTTTCACCGTGGGCGCTTCGATTTCAAGCGTCGAGATGAAGGCCTGGAGGCCGGGCAAGCCGCTCTTCTCGTGATCGAGCGCGAAGGTTAGGAACTCGTCGAGAATGTCGCTGACTTCGCTGCCGAGCCGCGCCAGGAAAGCGCGCCGGCCGCCACGGGCCCCGAGGATCCGGGCATAGAAGTCGTGCGGGAGCAGGTCCCGGGCAAGGACGCGGTAGCCGGCGAGGATCTGCACCATCCGATGAAAGCGGCTCGTCTCCTCGGTGCCGAGGTGCTGCAGCCTCTCCCAGAGGCTTTCGCCTTCCGCTCGCCGCGCGGCGAGCTCGAATATGTCGTCCTCGCCGAGATCGAAGAGCGGGCTTTTCAGGAGCGCGGCGAGGGAGAGATCGTCCTCCGGAAGAAGCAGGAAGCGGCCGAGTGCCAGCAGGTCCTGGACGGCGATATGGCTCGTCAGCACGAGACGGTCGGCACCGGCAACGGGGATATTGCCCCGCCGCTTGAGCGCGCGTGTCAGTGCATTGACGAAGGCATCGCGCTTGCGCACGAGCACGATGACGTCGCCCGGGCGCATCGGTCGCCGCACGCCCTTTTCGATCACAGTTTCTTTGCCGATCCAGTCCTGGAGAACCGCCGCAATGCGCCGGGCAAGGATGTTCACCGGCGCGCGTTCGGGCGTGGCATCGAAGGGAGCCGTCCAGTCCTCGTCCGCCGCCGTCGGCTCGGGCGCGATCACATCCCACACGTCGACGGCGCCGGGATGGCCGATCCGGTTCGAGGCGTGCACGATCGCCTCGTTCCGGGCGCTGAGGCCTTTGGCGTTGCCCGGATTGGCAAAGACCGTGTCTACCGCGGAGAGAACGTCGACGGTCGAACGGAACGAAAGTTGAAGGCGTATGGGGCTGAAATATTTGTTGCCGGCGCGCACCCGCCGCTCGGTCACGATGCTCTCGCGCGAGAAACGCTCCGGCCGCGCGCCCTGGAAGGAATAGATTGACTGCTTCTCGTCGCCGACGGCGAAGATCGTGCGGACGTCCGCCCGCGCCGTTTCGCCGGCGAAAAAATCGGACGAGAGCGCCTGGATGATCGTCCATTGCGCCGGGCTCGTATCCTGCGCTTCGTCGACGAGGATGTGGTCGATGCCCTGGTCGAGCTTGTAGTGGACCCAGGCGCCGACGTCGCTGCGAGAGAGCAGGACAGCGGTGCGGTTGATCAGATCCTCGAAGTCGAGCTGGCTGCGCGCCTTCTTGAGCGCCTCGTAATCGCGGTTCAGCCGCTCGGCAAGAATGAGGGCGGCGCGCGTCGCCTCATACATCCGCACGATGCTGAGGCGATCGGCACAGGCGACCATGTGATCGCGCGCCTGCTCGACGAGGCTTGCGAGATCTGGCGCCTCGCGCCGCATCGCCGCGTTCAGGAAGGTTGATTCGGCTTTCGGCTTTCCGCCGCCGTTGAAGAAGAGCTCCACCAGCCCTCTATAGCGTTCCGCCGCGTCCTCCATGCCGCGGACGTTCCGCAGGCCCTCGGCAAAGGCGGAGGCTTTGGCACCGCCAAGGCGGAAGGCAAGGTCGATATAGTGGTCGAGCGCAGCTCCGTTGAGACCGGCAAGTGGCCAGGCGCTCGTCATAACGGTCTCGGCAGTCTCGCCTAGCTTCAGGCCGAGCGCCGCGCTGAGGTGCCTCTCCAGACCGCCGCGCCCCGAGATCCGATCGAGAAAAGCCTGGATCGGCGCCCGGTTGGCGATGATCGCCGCGAGGAGTTTCTCGAGACCGGTATCGTCGGCAAGGTCGAGGACCGTGGCGAAGGCCTCGCCCAGTTCCCTGTCGCCGGCCGAGGCCGTCGCCGTGAGCAGTGCTCGGCGCGCGTCCGCAAGCAGGACCGCTGCGGCGCGGTCGTCGAGAACGGAAAAATGCCCGGCGACATTGGCCTCCAGTGGAAACTGGTGCAGCAGAGCTTCGCTAAAGGCGTGAATCGTCTGGATCTTCAGCCCGCCCGGCGTTTCCAGCGCTCGCGCGAAGAGCCGCCGCGCCTCATGGATCTTCGCAAGCGGCGGACGCTTCCCCTCGATCGCCTCGATGCGCTTCTCGAGCGCCGCGTCATCGAGCGTCGCCCATTCGGCGAGCCGCTCGAACACCCGGTTCGACATCTCCGAAGCCGCCGCCTTCGTATAGGTGAGGCAGAGGATCGCCGATGGCCGACAGCCGGCAAGCAGCAGCCGGATCACGCGCTGCGTGAGCACATGCGTCTTGCCCGAACCGGCATTGGCGGAAACCCAGGCGGAGCGTGCCGGATCGGAGGCGAGCGCCTGCCGCGCGGTCGTCCAGTCGAGCCACGCCTCCGGTGTCTTCTCCTCCGGGCCGAAGAGATCATTCCTCATCGTCGTCCTCGCCGTCCGCGGTTGCCCATTCGGCGACCCGCGCCAGATGATCGTATTCCCCTCCGTAGTCTCGTTCCTTCTGGACGATCAGGCGCGAGGCGAAGCCGTGCCTGCCGCTCATTAGCGCGGCAAGCAGCTTCTTCAGTTCCGCAAGCGATTCCTCCGCCAGTTGATCGGTGGATTTGGCGTCCCTCGACCGGCTGTTCTCGTTGTTGACCGTGTCGACGGCAAAGCGGCTGCCAGGCTTCAGCCGGACGTAGCGTAGCGAATGCGGCCTGGCGGCCCCGATGGCGCGGAAGGCGCCGGCTTTGAGGGCCGCCGCTTCGAGCGCGAGCTGCGGGTCGAGCAGGGCCCGCGCTTCCTTGGGCGAGGGGCTCGATCCGGTCTTGTAGTCGATGATGTCGACCGCCCCACCCTTGAGCCGGTCGAGACGGTCAGCGATGCCGGTCAGCCGGATGTCGGCAAGCCCGAGCTCCATCGACGCTGGAACCTCCGTGAAGGACTTCCGGATGCCGTGGCGGCGCTCCGCTTCCCAGGCGAGGAAAGCCCTTCCGACGGCCTCGAAGCGCGGCCGCCAGATGGTGTCGATGTGCGCCGGCAGCTTCTCCTCGTCGAAGGCCTCGTGAAGAAGCCGCAGCATCGCCTCCTCACCCTCGCGCGACGCGGGGTCGAACCCGCCCTTGACGAAACGGTCGACGATCCGGTGATAGAGCAGCCCGCGTTCGGCGGCGCCCGGATCGCGATTGAACGGGTCGATGGGCGCGAGCCTGAGGATCCGCCGCGCGTAGATCGCGTAGGGGTCGCGGCGAAGCCGCGTCACCTCGCTGAAGGAATATTTGCGCGGCTGCAACTCGGCCGGCGGTCTCGGCTCCGGCCGATTCGCCAGTGGCTGGCGGTCGCCTTCGTCGAGAATGCGCATCCAATGGAGATAGGCTGCGCCGTTGGCCTTAAGCAGCTCGGTCAGTCTTTCGCCGCCGAGCGCCTGCAGGCGCTGCAGCCATCTTGAAGCGACCGTCGGCGCCGAGCCCTGGCGCATGGAGCGCGAGAAGATCAGCCGCCGCGTGCCGCAGGCCATCTGGAAATCATGCGCGAGCTGGCCGATGCGCCTTTCCGGTGGTTCAAGGCCGATCCCGGATTTCATCGTCCGCGACAGGAACGGATCGTTTGAAGTCTGGCCCGGCCAGGTGCCCTCGTTCATGCCGCCGAGCACGACGAGATCGACGCTTTGCAGGCGCGATTCGAGCGCGCCGAAGATGAAGACGCGGGGATGGCGCATCGATCGCGGCTTGACCGCTTCGCTCGCGGCAAGCGCCTCGACGATGTCGCACCACTGCGGCCCGTCGGCCTCCATCTGGCCTTCGGTCTCGATGATGCCGGTAAGCAGCGTCGCCAATGTTTCGCCGGCTTCCGAAGCCCAAAGGTCGCCGAGGCTGCCGCGTTCGTCGATGGCGACCGCCTCCAGTGCGCGGCCGGTTCGTTCTGCCCAATCGGCCAAGGTCAGCACCAGCGAGCGGTGGCGGCCACCATCCGCGCCGGGTGCGATCGCGCTCGCCAAGGGTTCGACCGCGGATGCGATGCGCCGGGCGAGCGACCGTGCCAGCGCGATATCGTCCTCCTTGATGCCGCCGCGCCATGGCGGCGGATGCCGGTCGGTGCCTTGCTTCTCGAGCGCATTTTCGAGCGTCGCCTCCAATGTCGAGATGTCAGCAACATAGGTACCGCCGCGCAGCGCCACGAGTTCCAGCGTGTCTGCAGCCTGGCGCGCATTCTCCGCCGTCTCGCCGAAGCGAGCGAGCGGATGCTTGAGGAGGGCCACCAGGGGAACCGGGTCGTCGGGCCTGAGCGTCGCTTCGACAAGAAGCCGGGTAAGCGAGCCTGCCGGCGTTGCCGAGAGCGGGACACCGGCCGAGTCGTCGGCCTCAATGCCGAAGCGGGCAAGCTCGGCGCCGACCCGGCGTGCAAGACCGCGATCTGGTGTAATGAGCGCCGCTTGGCTCTCTTCGTCGCCTTCGAGCGCCAGTCTCAGCGCGATGGCGATTGCCGTCGCCTCCTCGCGTTCGTTCGCCGCCTCGATCAGGGCCACCTCGGCGAAAGCTGAAAGAAGCTTTTCCTCCTTCAACTCCGTACGGGTCTCAGTCCAACTGTCCGTCGCTTTCGCCGGCAGAAGCGCGCGCGACAGGACGGTGCTGCGATAGTCAAGGGCGCCGTCGCCCGAGCCCAGCACCGGCACGTCGTCACGCTCGATGCCCATGCGCTTCAGGAGGCGGTGGAAACCATACTGAGGATGGGTGCGGCTGGCCGGGTCTCTCGCAAAGAGACCGGAAATCGGGCCCGCCGCCTCGCCCGCAATCAGCTCCCATTCCGCATCGCTCATGTCCTTGTCGAGGCCGGGGAGCACGATGGTGCCGTTCGGCAATGCCTTCACCGCGGCAATGAGCGCAGCGGTCGCCGGAATCGAACCGGTCGAGCCGGCGATGATGATCGGACCGGTCATCTTGCCGGCGGCGATGCGCTGGGTTTCGGCCTTGAGCACGGCATTGCGGTGGCGGGCCGGCGACGAGTGTTTGAGTTCGTTGAGCCGCTCCGGCCAATAGGTTCGGGCGATCTTGAGGAAGGCGAGCGTCAATTGCCACCAGAGTGCATGTTCGCCGCCGTCGAGCCCGTCGAGCTGATCCCAGGCAAGCTCTTCGGTCTCGATGGCGTCGATCAGTTCGGCGAGATTGCGCGCGAGCCAGATGGCGTCGGCGGGGCTTGCCGGGGCGATCAGCGGGCTTTCGGCATGGATGTCGAGGACCACCTGCGGCAGGTGGTTGCGCCAGGCGAGAATGAGACGGCCGAGCTCGATCAGCCGCGCGGTGCCGGAAAGCGGCGGCGCAAGATCGAGGATCGCCGGCACTTCTGTCTCGAAGAAGCCGCTGTCGTCGTCGGTTTCGCCGAGCGCGCGGATCACCGGCAGGATCGCAGAGCGGCCGCCGAGCAGGTCGACGAATTCGGAGCGCAGAACGCGCGCCGCGCGGCGGGTCGGCACGAAGATCGTTACCCCGGCAAGGGCGAGCGGATCGGCCGGGTCGTAGCGGAAGTCCGGCGTGAGGGCGCCGCTCAAGAGCGCTTCCGTGAGCGTCCTCAAGAAGGGCAGGCCGGCGGGAATGGTGAAGACGTTCGAGCTTCCTCCGGGCACGTCATCCTCCCGGGCGAAAACGCCGGATTGTCGCCTCGGCCTCCGCGATCGCTTCAGGCGTGCCGACCGTCATCCAATGGCCGTCGAGCATCAGGCCGAAAAGGCGCCCCTTGGCGATCGCCCGGTCGAAATAGATGTTGAGGTTGAATGCGTCGTCGGGCGCATCGGCGAAGAGCCGCGAGTCCATAGCGATCGCGCCGGCATAGACGACGGGATTTTCCATGCCCTCTTGATAACGCGTCAAAATCCCGTCGGCCGAGAGGGAAAAATCTCTCTTGCCGTTGTGTCCAGTCGTGTCCTCCAGACGCACGCAGAGCAGCGCCATGTCCATGCGCTCGGAATCGAAATAGCTGGCGAGCCTCTGCAGGTTGCTCGGTTCTCCGGCCTTCTCGCCGACCCAGAAGAGATCGGCATTCATGACGAGGACCGGCCCATCATCGAGCAATTTCAACCCCTTGGCGAGCCCGCCGCCGGAATTCATCAGCGCCTCCCGCTCGTCGGAAATAACGATATGCGGCGCCTCCCGACGGCCGAGGTGCTCCTCCATCTGATCGGCGAAATGGTGGACGTTCACGGCGGCCTTGGTGACGCCCGCGGCGGCGAGTAGGTCCAGCACGTAGTCGATCATCGGCTTGCCGGCGATGCTGACGAGCGGCTTCGGCAGCGTGTTGGTGATCGGCCTGAGGCGCGTGCCCAATCCGGCCGCGAGCACCATGGCATTAGTAATGGGCATGATTTCCTGTCAGTTGGCTGATTCGGGAGCCAGGATTCCAGCCTTAATGCACCATTCGCGCAAGGGTGTCAGCACCTCGTGGGAAAGTGCACGCTCGAGATAGGCGAAGGTGCGCGGCATATGCTTCATATAGCCGGGCTTGCCGTCGCGCTGCATCAGTCGCACCCAGATACCGGCAAGCTTGCAGTTGCGCTGCGCGGCCATCAAATGCCAATCGCGCAAGAAAGCGGCCTCGTCGAAGGCGCCGGAAGCCCTGCGCTCGGCGATATAGGCATCCATCATGCGGTCGGCCAGATCACGGTCGATCGTTACGCGCGCGTCCTGCACGAGCGCGGCGACATCATAGGCCGTAGGTCCGATCATCGCGTCCTGGAAATCGATGATGCCGATGCGCTCGAGGCCGGTGCGGCTGGCACGCCAGAGGATGTTGGGCGAGTGAAAGTCGCGCAGCAGCAGGTTTCTCTCAGCCGAGGCGAGAACGTCGATGAGATGATCCCAAACGGCGAAGTAGTCTTTCCGCTCCGCCTCGGAGGCCGGGGCGCCGCGCTTCCACGGCAGGTACCAGTCGATCAACAGACTCGTTTCAATCTTGATCGCCGTGCGATCGAAGTCGGGAATGCGATGGACCACGCCCGCCGCAATGGCAATATCGCGCTCGGCTGGCGCCGCATGGAGGCGGGCGAGCAGCCGCGCGCCCTCGATGTAGCGCTCGGGGACGGGTCGGCCGTCGGCATCGATGATGCCCTCCGAGCCCAGATCTTCGATCAGCAGCAGCCCCTGGTCCAGGTCGCGCGCGTAGATCGCCGGCGCCGCGAAGCCGCGTTTGCGCAAGAATTTTGAGATCGCGACGAAGGGAATGACGTCTTCGGCGATATGGGCGAGCTGCTGGTAGTATTTGCCGTCCTGCAGGATCGGGCCGGGCTTGTGCTTGGGCGCGTCCATCAGAATCTTCGTCGGCTCACCGTCGTGCGTTTGGATACGCTCATAGGCCCGCACGGAAGCATCGCCGCTCAAGTGCCGCCGGCGGGCGCCGGCGTGACCGGCTTCCGTCAGGAAGCTCCGGATGGCAAGCGAACGGGTGATCCGGTTGAAGGCGGCCTCGGGGGCGGCGATTCGCAAGCGCCGTCCTTCGCCTTCATGCGAGAAGGTGAGGGTGATCCGGTCGGCCGGCAGCACCTCTTCCGCCTTCTCGGGCCACTCGACCAGACAGATGCCTTCGGAAAGCGCCTCGTCGAAACCGAGCTCGTCCAATTCGGAAGCTTCGGCGAGGCGATAGAGGTCGAGATGGGCGACCGGAATTCTGAGGTCGTAGCTTTGCACCAGCGTGAAGGTGGGGCTCGGCACTTCGAGCGTCTCGTCGTCGGCCATCGCCCGGATGAAGGCCCGCGCGAAGGTCGATTTCCCGGCCCCGAGATCGCCCGAGAGGGCGACGCAGTCGCCGGCCTTCAGTGCTAGCGCCAGGTCTTCGCCGAGCTCGATGGTGGCGGCTTCGTCCTTCAGCAGAAGTTCCAGAGACTTCATCTATTCCGCCGCGATAATCTTCGGCATTTCGGCGGAGGGGATGCGGCAGGTGACCTCCGTGCCTTCACCCTCCTTGCTGCGGATCGAGACCGCGCCGCGGTGCAGGCTGACGAAGCTCTCGACGATTGAAAGCCCGAGACCGGCGCCGCCGCGCTGGCCGTAGCTCTCGAAGCGGTTGAAAACGGTGTTGAGCACGTCCTGCGGAATCCCCGGGCCGGTGTCGGTGACGGAGAAGAGAAAGTCGCTGCCTTCCCGCGAGCATTTCAGGTCGATCATGCTGCCGTCGGGCGCGAAATTGGCGGCATTGGTCAGAAGCTTGATGAAGATCTGCTTCAGTCGCTGCTGGTCGGCAATGATGCGGCCGAGACTGTCGGGGGCGTCGACGCGGAGCGAAACGCCGCTCTCGGCGAGGCGATCGGCCATCTGCTGCGCCACGTCGTCGAGCAGGTCAACGAGGTTCACCTCCGACATGTCGAGCTCGACAATGCCGGCGTCGACCGTCGCGAGATCTAGGATGTCGTTGACGATCGTCAAAAGCAGCGATGAGGAAGTGGCGATGTGATCGACATATTCCGCCTGGCGCTCGTTGAGTTCGCCAAAGGCTGGCGTCTTTAAAAGATCGGCAAAGCCGATGATGTTCGTCAGCGGCGAGCGAAGTTCGTAGGAAACGTGGTGGACGAAATCGTTCTTCAGCGCGTCGGCCTTGCGCAGCGCCTCGTTCTTCTCTGTCAGCGCCCGCTCGACGCGCACGCTGTCGGTGATGTTGACGAAGGTGAGCATCGTCTGGGCATTGGGCAGCGGGATCACGGCATAGTCGAGGATCAGTCCGGTGCGCAGTTCGAGGATGCCGCGACTCGACGGCCTCTCGTCGTCGAAACTGGTGATGATATGGGCGAAGCGCTTCCAGCCGTCCGGCTGGTCGTAGGAGGCGAGGCAGGCCTGCTCGATCGCGCGGATATGGGTGCCGGGCTGCGCCTCCGCCTCGCTGATGCCCCAGATCGCGCGGAAGGCGGGGTTCGACAGCCGAATGCGGCCGTCCGGCCCGAAGACGGCGACGCCTTCGGCAAGATGGTCGATCGTTTCGCCCTGGACCTGGACGAGCGTGTTGTAGCGCGTTTCGAGGTCCACCTTCTCCGTCAGGTTCTCGAAGACCCAGGTCGCGCCGCCCTGGGGCCGCGCGGTGGCGAAGACGCGCAGCGTCTGGCCGTTCGGCAGGTGCCAGAGGTCGGATTGCGTGTCGAGCGCCTGATAGACCGAAAGCGCGTTCGCTTTCCATTGCTTCCAGTTGAGCTGCTCCGGCAGCTTGCCGCCGGCGCGCAGGCGATCGAGAATCTCACCATTGTCGGGCTTGCGCTCGAGGAAACCCATATCGAGACCCCAGAGGCGCTGGAAGGCCTGATTATAGAATTGCAGGCGCTGATTGCCGTCGAAGATGGCGACCGGCGTCGCGAGGTGCTCAAGCGTTTCGGCGTTGCTCTTGAGCGTCCGCGCCAGTTCCTCGCGTACGGCCTCGATACCGGAAACGTCAATGGCGATCCCCGCCGAACCGGCCGGGCCGCGGGCGTCGACGACCTCGAAGAAGGTCCGGTTGCCTTTGACCACGGTCGACACCTTGTCGCGGAATGGCGTGTCGAAGGTCGAGACCGCACGGATCTTCTCGCGCGCGGCGGTTGCGAGCAGCTCGCGGCCTTCGGCGACGGCCGCGTGGGCGCTCGGCGTTTCGACCGCTTCGGCGTAAGCCGCATTGACCCATTCGAGCTTGCCGTCGGTGCCGCGCTGCCAGGCGGGAAGATCGACCGCGTCGAAGAGATTGCGGAAGGTGGCGAGCGAGGTATGCAGCCGGTCGCGCTCGAGCTTCAGTTCGGCGAGTTCCGCCCTTAGATTGTTGAGCGCGATGAAGCGCACGAAAGCCCGCCCGCCGGAAACGCGCCCTTGCGCCTCCAGAACTTCGTTGCGCTGCGTTTCGAGCACCAGATCGAAGCTTTGCGCCTGGGCACGCAGGGCCTCGATCGCTTTCTCGAGCTGACTTGCCGAATGCGGCTTGATCCAGCGTCCGAAGGCGAGAAAGTCGCGGTCGTCCTGCGGCGCCCCGGTTTCAACCGGAAGCTGACCGAGGAACTCGGGGCGTTCGGCGAGCCCGTCCCAGATAACGATGCGTCTGTCCTTGTCGGCGATAAGCGCCTGGAAGCGGGAAATACGCTGGTTCGCGTCGGAGAGATCGGAGCGCAGCTCGCGGTTTTCCGCTTCGATATTGCCGCGTTGCCGGATGAGCCAGATCGCCGAAATCATCGCCGCGGAAATGACGCCGATCAGCACCGAGAAGGTCACGACCTCGGAGGTGCCGAATATGGTTCTGGCGACCGGAGCGGACGCCTGGGCGGCCGCGTCGGTGGCCGCGAGCAGGACCGTTCCGGCGAGAAGCCGCCGCATCAACGCGGGCGCCTTCTGCTCGCTCGAAATCGTGGATCGTTCTGGTTTCACGGCGTCATCCCCGTTCGTCCGGAAATCGCCCCTGACCGCGCGCCGCCTTGCGCTGAAGCCCTCTTAGAGGGCTCCGTCAGTCCCCATCGCATTCCCGGTCCGTCTCCGTCTCTTTGCCGCACATCCGACAAGACATCCCCGTTCGCCACGCCGGCTGCTCCAGCGTCACGAATCAATGACTTAAGCATACTTGTTTGAAGAATCGGCGGAAAGTGTGCGGTCCAAAAAAGAGGCCGCGATCTCTTGTCAAGATCGCGGCCACAAGATGTTGTGGATTGGCCGGGTAAGGATTAGTACCTGTAGTGTTCCGCCTTGAACGGGCCCTGCGGCTTCACGCCGATATAGGCTGCCTGTTCCTCCGACAGCTCGGTCAGCTTGGCGCCGAGCTTGGCAAGATGCAGGCGTGCCACCTTTTCATCGAGCTGCTTCGGCAGCACGTAGACCTCTTTCTTGTAGTTCGCGCCCTTGGTGAAGAGTTCGATCTGCGCCAGGACCTGGTTGGAGAAGGAGGCCGACATCACGAAGGACGGATGGCCGGTGGCGTTGCCGAGGTTGAGCAGGCGCCCTTCGGACAGGAGAATGATGCGGTTGCCCTTCGGGAACTCGACGAGGTCGACTTGCGGCTTCACGTTGGTCCACTTCAGGTTCCGGAGCGCCGAGACCTGAATCTCGTTGTCGAAGTGGCCGATATTGCCGACGATCGCCATGTCCTTCATCTCGCGCATGTGCTCGATGCGGATCACGTCCTTGTTGCCGGTCGTGGTGATGAAGATGTCGGCGGTCGAGACGACGTCTTCGAGCTGGACCACTTCATAGCCGTCCATGGCGGCCTGCAGGGCGCAGATCGGGTCGACCTCGGTGATCTTCACGCGTGCGCCGGCGCCGCTGAGCGAGGCGGCGGAACCCTTGCCCACGTCGCCATAGCCGCAGACCACGGCTACCTTGCCGGCCATCATCACGTCGGTGCCGCGGCGGATGCCGTCGACGAGCGATTCCTTGCAGCCGTACTTGTTGTCGAACTTCGACTTGGTGACGCTGTCGTTGACGTTGATCGCCGGGAAGGGCAGGAGGCCCTTGGCCTGGAGCTGATAGAGACGGTTGACGCCGGTAGTCGTCTCTTCTGTCACGCCCTTGATGGCGTCACGCTGCTTGGTGAACCAGCCCGGCGTTGCGGCAAGGCGCTTCTTGATCTGCGCGAAGAGGATTTCCTCCTCTTCCGAACCGGGATTCGAGAGCACGTTCTCGCCGGCTTCGGCGCGCGCGCCGAGCAGGATGTACATGGTCGCGTCGCCGCCGTCGTCGAGGATCATGTTCGACAGGCCGCCGTCGGCCCACTGGAAGATCTTGTCGGTGTAGGACCAGTATTCCTCGAGTGTCTCGCCCTTGACGGCGAAGACCGGAATGCCCCGTGCGGCGATGGCGGCAGCGGCGTGATCCTGGGTGGAGAAGATGTTGCACGAGGCCCAGCGGACTTCGGCGCCGAGCGCGACCAGCGTCTCAATCAGCACGGCGGTCTGGATCGTCATGTGCAGCGAACCGGTGATGCGGGCGCCCTTCAGCGGCTGCGATGCGCCGAACTCCTGACGGCAGGCCATCAGGCCCGGCATTTCCGTTTCGGCGATGGCGATTTCCTTGCGGCCGAAATCGGCAAGCCCGATATCGGCGACAATATAGTCCTGAGTTGCGGTCATGGAGTTCTCCAGGCTGATCCTTTGGGCCGCCGGCCCTATGGCGATTGGCGGCGTGACATGCCTCCCGCGCTTCGAGATCACGGGGAGAGTGCGTTCGGTCTATCAGGAATCGCCGAGGAGGGCAACCATCATATAAAGAGGTCTTTATATGTTTATATCAGTCGCCCGCAGGCGAAGGGATATGATGGGTCGCCCCGCGTCTCCGCATGCGGGGAGAGAGCCAAAGGGGGAATTCAAATCTCTTCGCCGAATTTGTCTCGCACCAGCGCGTCGAGCGCGTTGAGGGCCTCTTCCGCCTGGGCTCCGCTGGCGGTGACGAAGACGGTGCAGCCGGTGCTGGCAGCCAGCATCATCAGCCCCATGATCGACGTGCCGCCGACCGTCATACCATCTTTGGACACGGTGATCTCGGCATCATAGGCCTCGACCGTCTGCACGAATTTCGCGGAGGCCCGCGCATGCAGGCCGCGCTTGTTGATGATGAGCAACTCGCGCGTCAGCACCGTGTCCGGGCGGTGATCCATCATTTTCCACTCAGAACGCGGCTGGCGACATTGATGTATTTGCGTCCCGCCTCGGAGGCCTCGACAAGCGCCTTGTCCATATCGCTCTCGCCGCGCACCCCCGCGAGCTTGATCAGCATCGGTAGGTTGACGCCGGCGACCACTTCGACGCTGCCGCCGCGCATGACGGAAATGGCGAGATTGGAGGGTGTACCGCCGAACATATCCGTCAGGATGATGACGCCATTGCCCTCGTTGGCTTTCTCCACGGCGTCGAGAATATCCTGACGCCGCTGATCCATGTCGTCCTCGGGGCCGATACAGACGGTCTCGATGAATTTCTGCGGACCGACAACGTGCTCTAATGCATGCCGAAACTCATCCGCCAGCTTGCCATGCGTGACAAGCACAAGTCCGATCATGGGTATCTTTGCTCCAACTGCATATGCAACTCGGTGATGGTCAGATATCGCACTGCAGCAATTTCGTCCACCTATTGGGGCGGCCATCTTGGCAAGGAAAAGGCGAAGTGCAAGCCCAAAATGCCGAAAAAGCAGCCTTCCTGCCTCGGAATAAGGCTAAAGTCCTAATTTTTCAGGCAATAGAGCGACGAGAGCATCGACCGGCGACAGTGGCCCTTCAACGGGAAGACGCAACAGCGGCAGGCTTCGCCCGATCTGAAGCGGCAGTTCCTCCTGCTCCGGCGGCAGGCGGGGATCGAAAGGGGGCCTTGATGGCATGATCGCCCCTTCGAGCACGCAGGCCGAGATGGTTTCAACCTCCGCGATGCCGCTGCCCCGAACCTCGATCAGACCGCGAATGGCGGCGGGGCAGCGCGCGACGATGCGGTCGTTTTCCAGCGAAAGATCCACCCGATCGTCGGCGACGAGTGCTGCGAAGCGGCCGCGACGCCGCACCTCGTAAATGCAGGCAAGCGCCAGTGCCGACTTGCCCGAGCCGGAAGGCCCGGTGATGAGGAAGCCGGTGGTGCCGAGAACCATGGCCGTTGCGTGGATGTTGCAACTCGTAGCGCTCACGGATGCGGCTCGGCGGGCAGCGAGAGAATGAAGCGCGCGCCGGTCACGTCGCCGCCCTTGCCGACGATATTCTCGGCTTTGAGCGTTCCGCCATGCGCCTCGGCGATCTGACGCGAGATCGAAAGCCCGAGGCCGGAGTTCTGGCCGAAATCCTCGCCCTCCGGTCGGTCCGTGTAGAACCGTTCGAAGATCCGGTCGATGTCTTCCGCCTGGATGCCCGGGCCGTTGTCTTCCACATAGACGAGGCAGCGCGAGCGCGAGCGGGTCAGCCGGATGATGATGCGGCCGTTCGGCTCCGGAACGAAGGAGCGCGCGTTCTCGATCAGGTTGGTGATGATCTGGCCGATGCGCAGTTCATAGCCGCTAACGATGAAGCTCGCCCTCGGATTGTCCTTGCGATCGACGACGAAGTCGAGCAGCACCTGTTTCTTTTTGCCGCGGATCTGACGGGAAATATCGATGAGGTCGCCGAGAAGCTTTTCGAGGTCGACCTTCTTCGCGTCGCTGCGGGCAAGCTCGGCATCGAGACGCGAGGCGTCGGAAATGTCGCTGATCAGCCGGTCGAGGCGCCGGACGTCATGCTGGATGACGTCGAGCAGCCGCTTCTTCGATTCCTCCGTGCGCGCCAGCGGCAGCGTTTCGACGGCGCTCCGGAGCGACGTGAGCGGGTTCTTGAGCTCATGGCTGACGTCGGCAGCGAAGTTCTCGATCGCCGCAATGCGGTCGTAGAGCGCTGTCGTCATCTCCCGGAGCGCCACCGAGAGGTTGCCGATCTCATCCTGCCGGGAGGAGAAGTCGGGGATTTCCTCGCGTTCCTTCGCGCCGCCGCGGCGCACGCGGATGGCGGCGGCCGATAGCCGCCTGAGCGGATTGGCGATCGTGGACGAAAGAAGCAGCGACAGGATGACATTGACGAGCGCCGCCACACCGAAGACGCGGATGATCGCCAGCCGCTCGGCATGAACGATCTTGTCGATGTCGCCCGCTTGCGTCGACAGAAGCAGCACGCCGAGCACGGCTCGGAAACGCTGCACCGGCACCGCCACCGAAACAATGAGCTCGCCCTTCTCGGTGACGCGGACGACGGCGCCGCGCACGCCGGTGAGCGCGTTCATCACCTCGGGGTAGATCGAGCCGTTGCCGCCCGGCGGCTCCTTGTAGAGCGGCAGGTCGCCCGGCTGTAAGAGCCGGTTGAACCAGGTGCTGATCCGCTCCGTGACGCTCGGAGTTTCCGGATCGACCGGCGGCAGGTCGAAACGAAGCACTTGGCCGCCGCTGTAGAGGTGGCGCGAGTCGAGGAGCAGGTCGGCATCGGCATCGAACAGGCGGGCGCGTGTGCGCGTCGGCGAGATCAGCCTTCTGAGAACAGGGGCGACACGTTCCTGGATGATTGGAAATTCGAGGTCCTCGTCGCTTGGCAGCGGCGTGATGCTCTCGCCGGCCTGCAGCTCCAGCAGCTTTTCCGGATCGATGGTGATCGAGTTGGTATCGACCGACGCGGAGGCGGAAATGGCGCCGGCGATGATCTCGCCCTGTGTCAGCAGGCTTTCGACGCGGGCGTCGATGAGGCCCTCGCGGAACTGGTTCAGATACATGATCCCGCCGACGAGAACGACGAGCGCCACGAGGTTGAAGAAGACGATGCGCCGCGTAAGGCTCGAGAAGACGGCGTTGCCGAACAGGCGTCGGATCAGCGTAAACGGATGCGCCCATCGGCGCTGCCCGCGCGACGCTGCGCTCCGTCCGTCAGAATCTTCGATCTCGCCCTGCAAGACTGCTACCAAGTCTTCCGCTCCCGCGACGGACTTCCGTCGCTTTGCCTTCCTTGCACCGGCGTTCCGGCCGGCGCGCCTCCCGCCACCGCCCTGCGCACGACTGGCCGAGGTCCGGGGCGGAATGGGACAAAGCGGACCGCAGCCACTTCCATCGCCGTCTGCGATCTGCCGTGGCTGCGGTTCTCAATGAGCCACAATCGGCGCGAAGGCAAGCCCGCGGCCGTTCAGGCCGTTTCGCGGAAGCGGTAACCGACTCCGTAGAGGGTTTCGATCATATCGAAGTCGCCATCGACCATCTTGAACTTCTTGCGAAGCCGCTTGATGTGGCTGTCGATCGTCCGGTCGTCGACATAGACCTGCTCGTCATAGGCGGCATCCATCAGCGCGTCGCGGCTCTTCACGACACCGGGGCGCTGCGCCAGCGAATGGAGGATCAGGAATTCCGTGACCGTCAGCGTCACCGGTTCGTTCTTCCAGGTGCAGGTGTGGCGTTCCTGGTCCATGACGAGTTGACCGCGCTCCAGCGAGCGGGACGGCGCCTCGCCGTTTTTGGCCGCGCCGCCGGCAGCGGCAGCGGCGGCGTCGCGAGTCGGCGCCCGCCGCAGGATCGCCTTCACCCGCTCGACCAGCAGACGCTGCGAGAAGGGTTTGGTGATGAAATCGTCAGCCCCCATCTTCAGGCCGAAGAGCTCGTCGATCTCCTCGTCCTTGGAGGTGAGGAAGATCACCGGCAGGTCAGACTTCTGTCTCAGCCTACGCAGCAGTTCCATGCCGTCCATGCGTGGCATTTTGATATCGAAGATTGCCAGATGCGGTGGGCGCGCCAAGAGGCCCTCGAGTGCGGAAGCACCATCGGTATAGGTTTCGACCTTGTAGCCCTCGGCTTCGAGGGCGATCGACACCGATGTCAGGATGTTGCGGTCGTCATCGACAAGCGCGATGGTCTGCATCGTAGTTCAACTCCGTCTTTGGGGTCCGGCGCCGGAATCCACCTTTGAGAACGGCGGCAGCGCGAGTCACGGATGCGTTACTTGAGTATAAAGGTGGAACAAATTGTGGCGAAGTACAAAAGCACCTGATCCCGTCCCCCGGAAATCCTGTGAAAAATAGCTTTCCGCGCCCCGTGATTCAACCGATTAAAAAATGCATATTTTTCTTTAAATCGATTAATGTACTGATATCATTATTGTTTTAGAAAGCCATATCTTGTCTTGCGCTGACCTTGCCGGTATGTTCCGACGAAATTCAACGCCAATGGCCAAACACGAAGGAAGCTTGACCATGGATGAGCTTGGCAGCCGCAACCCCTCGAACGGACTGGAAACGATCGGATTCTCGGACCTCTCGGTCGTTCGCTATAACTTCGAGGCGGGGCAGCTTTACGAGGAGGCCCTTCGCCGCGGCGAAGCTCAGTTGACAGCCCATGGAGCCCTCAGCGCTCGTACGGGCCAGCACACCGGCCGGTCCCCCAAGGACAAGTATGTCGTGCGCGACGCCGCGACGGCCGATCAGATCTGGTGGGACAACAACAATCACATCTCTCCGGACAACTTCGAGCGCCTTCGCCAGGACATGCTGGCGCACGCCAAGGGCATGTCGCTCTATGTCCAAGACCTGATCGGCGGCGCCGATCCGGAAAACGCCCTGCCGACGCGCGTCGTCACCGAATTGGCCTGGCATTCGCTCTTCATCCGCAACCTCCTGATCCGCCCGGAGCGTGAGGCGCTGGCGACTTTCCAGCCGAAGCTGACGATCATCGACCTGCCGAGTTTCAAGGCCGATCCGGCGCGCCACGGCTGCCGCAGTGAGACGATCATCGCCTGCGACCTGACGAACGGTCTCGTGCTGATCGCCGGCACCTCCTATGCCGGCGAGATGAAGAAGTCGGTTTTCACGGTGCTCAACTACCTACTGCCGAAGAAGTCGGTCATGCCGATGCACTGCTCGGCGAATGTCGGGCCCGCCGGCGACACCGCAGTCTTCTTCGGCCTCTCCGGTACCGGCAAGACGACGCTTTCGGCCGACCCGAACCGCACGCTGATTGGCGATGACGAGCACGGTTGGGGCGAAAAGGGCGTCTTCAACTTCGAAGGCGGCTGCTATGCCAAGGCCATCCGCCTGTCGGAAACGGCCGAGCCGGAGATCTACTCGACGACGCGGCGCTTCGGCACGGTCATGGAAAACGTCGTTCTGGACGAGCGGCGCGTTCCCGATTTCGACGACGGCTCGCTCACGGAAAACACCCGCATCGCCTATCCGCTCGATTTCATTCCGAATGCCAGTGAGACCGGCACGGCGCCGCAGCCGCGCACCATCATCATGCTGACGGCCGATGCCTTCGGCGTGATGCCGCCGATCGCCAAGCTGACGCCCGAACAGGCGATGTATCACTTCCTCTCCGGCTACACCGCCAAGGTCGCCGGCACGGAAAAGGGGGTGACGGAACCGGAAGCGACCTTCTCGACCTGCTTCGGCGCTCCCTTCATGCCGCGCCACCCGTCGGTCTACGGCAACCTGCTCAAGGAGCTCATCGCCAGGAACGGCGTCACCTGCTGGCTGGTCAACACCGGCTGGACCGGCGGTGCCTATGGCACCGGAAGCCGCATGCCGATCAAGGTGACGCGCGCCCTGCTTTCGGCGGCCCTCGACGGCTCGCTGAACGGTGCTTCCTTCCGTACGGATGCGCATTTCGGCTTCACGGTGCCGGTATCGGTTCCGGGGGTCGACGACCGCATTCTCGACCCGCGTTCGACTTGGGGCGACGGCGCTGCCTATGACGTCCAGGCGCGCCGCCTGGTCGACATGTTCATCGCCAACTTCGCCAAATTTGAAAGCCATGTCGACGGCAGCGTGCGCGACGCCGCTCCGGGCGCCAAGGTCGCCGCCGAATAATCGCGATGCCATGATTCACGTGAACCCGGCCGCCTGCGGCCGGGTTTTGCATTTGCGTGGTCGTTCTCAAGCGCACGACTCTGTGCCATAGAACGCTGAGGAGCGAACATGGCAAGCGAACCGCTTTACATCGACGAGAGTATCGTGATCGCCGGCTGGGAGCTGACGGAGCAATTCGTGCTGGCCGGCGGCCCGGGCGGACAGAACGTCAACAAGGTGTCGACGGCCGTCCAGCTCTTCTTCGATATTCAGGCTTCGCCGTCGCTGTCGGAGCGCGTCAAAGCCAATGCGCTGAAACTGGCGGGCCGCAGGGTCTCCAAGGATGGCGTGCTGATGATCGAGGCCAATCGCTTCCGCAGCCAAGAGCGTAACCGCGAGGACGCCCGCGATCGGCTGAAGGAATTGATTCTGAAGGCGGCGGAACCGCCGCCCCCGCCGCGCAAGAAGACAAAGCCGACGCGCAGTTCCATCGAGCGGCGGCTGAAGGAGAAATCCGGCCGGGGCGAGATCAAGAAGCTGCGTGGCCGTCCCGAGGGCGAGTAAAGTCTCCAAGGCCGCTTTCGGGTGGTCCTGAGCGCCCGCGGGGCGCTAGTTCATTTCGTGACGTGGAGCGGCCAGACAATGCGTGATAACGGAAGAAGCTGGCAATGCTGGTGCTGCCGAAAGGCGTGAGACATATTCCGGGCTTTCTCGACCGTCCGAGGCAAGAGAAACTGGTCGAGGCCGTTCGCGCGGTCGTCGCCGAGGCGCCGCTCTACGTGCCGGAAATGCCGAAGACCGGCAAGCCGATGTCGGTCCGCATGACGAATTGCGGTTCGCTCGGCTGGGTCACCGATCGCGAGCGCGGCTACCGTTACCAGGCAGAGCATCCGGTGACTGGCAGGCCGTGGCCGCCGCTGCCGGATATGCTGCTCGAAATCTGGCGCGCCGTTTCGGGAAGCGACAAGACGCCGGAGGCGTGCCTCGTCAATTTCTACTCGGCCGACGCGCGCATGGGTTTGCACCAGGACAGGGACGAGCGCGACCTCGAAACCGCCGTCGTCTCGATCTCGCTCGGCGATAGCTGTCTCTTCCGCGTCGGCGGCAAGACGCGCGGCGGACAGACCGTGTCGTTCAGGCTCGAAAGCGGCGACGTCGTCGTGCTCGGCGGCGAGGGGCGCCTCGCCTTCCACGGCGTCGATCGCATCTATCCGAATACCTCGACGCTCTTGAAGAACGGCGGGCGGCTTAATCTGACGCTACGGCGGGTCAACCCTTAGAACGAACAGGCAGAGGGGGTATCAACGCCCGCTTTCCCGATTTTTATCGATCGAGGTCGAAAGCCGTTCGCTACCTCGGCCATCGCTCAGAGCTTCCTGAGCGCCACCGTCTGGGTCAGGTGGTTGGGCCCCTTCTGCAAGATGAGGTCGGCGCGCGGCCGTGTCGGCAGGATGTTCTGGTGCAGGTTCTTGAGGTTGATGTTGTGCCAGAGCCCTTCGGCGATCGCCCGCGCCGCGTCCTCGCTGATCGTCGCATAGCGATGGAAGAAGGACTGCGGGTTCTGGAACGCCGTTTCGCGCAGGCGCATGAAGCGGCTCACATACCAGCTATGGATCAGACTCTCTTCCGCGTCTATATAGATCGAGAAGTCGAAGAAATCCGACACCATCGGCACGATCTTGCCGTCGGCGGGCAGATTGCGCGACTGCAAGACGTTGATTCCCTCGAAGATCAGAATGTCCGGTCGGTCGATAACCTGGAACTGGTCGGGGATGACGTCGTAGGTCAGATGCGAATAGGTCGGCGCCTTGACATTCGGCCGGCCCGCCTTGATCGCTGAGAGGAATCTGAGCAGCGCGCCGATGTCGTAGCTCTCGGGGAAGCCCTTGCGATCCATCATGTTTTCTCGCTGCAGGATCGCGTTCGGATAAAGGAAGCCGTCTGTGGTGACGAGATCCACCTTCGGACTCGAAGGCCAACGCGCAAGCAGCTCGGCGAGGATGCGCGCGGTCGTCGACTTGCCGACGGCGACCGAGCCGGCGATGCCGATGACGAAGGGCGTCTTCGTTTCGTCCGACATGCTGAGGAAGCGCTTGCGCTGGTGAAAGAGGAGCTGTGAGGCTTCGACATGGGCCGAGAGAAGCCGCGACAGCGACAGATAGATCCGCCGCACTTCATCGAGATCGACCGGGTCGTTGAGCGAGCGCAGCCGCGTGACCTCGTCGGACGTCAGCGTCAGCGGCGTATCGGCGCGAAAACGCGACCACTCCTCGGCGGAGAAGACGTGATAGGGCGAATATTCGCCGCCTTGGAGGTTGCCCGGAACGTCCACCGGTTCGATGTCTTTCGCGGCGATGCTCATGGATTCTGCCGGTTTGCCTTTTCCTGCAGGCCGGATTGGCTCGTCCGCCTGGCCAGTTCGCTCATCACATCCTGCAACGGGACGGCGGCGATATTCAATACGACCATAAGATGATAGAGGAGATCGGCACTCTCATCGACCAGATTCTTCCGGTCATCGCGGATCGCCGCTATCACTGCTTCCACCGCCTCCTCTCCGAGCTTCTTGGCGGCCTTCTGCTGGCCGGCCGCGACGAGCTTCGCGGTCCAGGAGTCCTCCGGCGCCGCCTTGGCGCGGGTCGCCACGATCTTCTCCAGGTCGGAGAGAGTGAACTCGGTCATGGTCAGATCCCTTTTCGTTGCAGGCCCCGCCTCAATCGAGGCGCATGGCGATGCCGTGCTCGGTCATGTAACGCTTAGCCTCGCCGATGCTGTAGGTGCCGAAGTGGAAGATCGATGCGGCGAGCACGGCCGTCGCATGGCCGTCGCGGATCCCTTCCACCAGATGGTCGAGCGTGCCGACGCCGCCGGACGCGATCACCGGCGCACGCACCGCGTCGGCGATCGCTCGCGTCAGCTTAATGTCGTAGCCCGCCTTCGTGCCGTCGCGATCCATCGACGTCAGAAGGATTTCGCCGGCGCCGAGATCGACGACCTTGCGGGCGAACTCGATCGCGTCGATGCCCGTCGGCTGCCGCCCGCCATGGGTGAATATCTCCCATCGATCCTCCTCGCCGTCAGCCGAAACCTTCTTGGCATCGATTGCGACGACGACGCACTGATTGCCGAACTTGTCGGCGGCCTGGGCGACGAATTCGGGGTTCTTCACCGCGGCCGTGTTGATCGACACTTTGTCGGCGCCGGCGAGCAAGAGCTTGCGGATATCGGCGACCTGACGCACGCCGCCGCCGACGGTGAGCGGCATGAAGCACTGCTCGGCGGTGCGCGCGACGACGTCGAAGATCGTTTCGCGATTGTCGGAGGAGGCGGTGATGTCGAGGAAACAGAGCTCGTCTGCGCCGGCGGCGTCATAGGCGCGTGCCGCCTCCACCGGATCGCCGGCGTCGATGAGATCGACGAAATTGACGCCCTTGACGACGCGGCCGTCCTTGACGTCGAGGCAGGGGATCACTCGGGCTTTCAGCGTCATCGGACCATCCCCTTTCTTGCTTCCCGGATCAAGGCCAGAGCCTCCCTGGGGTCTATGCGGCCGTCATAGAGCGCCCGGCCGGAAATCGCGCCTTCGAGCTTCCATGCATCGGGTTCTGTCATCCGGCGGATGTCATGCATCGAAGCGAGCCCGCCGGAGGCGATGACCGGGATCTTGACCGCATCGGCGAGCTCCAGCGTCGAGGCCCAGTTGATGCCGGTCAAGATACCGTCGCGGTCGATATCGGTGTAGATGATCGCCGCGACGCCGGCGCCCTCGAACTTCCTGGCGAGCTCGATCACGCCGAGTTCGGAGGCTTCCGCCCAGCCCTCGACCGCAACCCTGCCGCCCTTGGCGTCGATGCCGACCGCTACCCTGCCCGGGAACTTGCGGCAGGCCTCGATCACCAGCGCCGGATTGCGCACGGCAACCGTGCCGAGGATCACGCGCTTCAGTCCTCGGGCCAGCCACGTCTCGATATGCTCGAGCGTACGGATGCCGCCGCCGAGCTGCACAGGATTCTTCGTCGCCTTGAGAATGGCGTCGACGGCGGCACCGTTCACCGTCTCCCCGGCAAAGGCGCCGTTGAGGTCGACGACATGCAGCCATTCGAAGCCCTGCTCCTCGAACGCGCGCGCCTGGGCGGCCGGGTCGGGATTGTAGACGGTCGCCTGCTCCATGTCGCCGAGCTTCAGGCGCACGCATTGCCCGTCTTTGAGGTCGATCGCGGGGAAGAGAATCATATGTTCGTCCGATCAGATCGCGCGAAGCTTCAAGGCTTCCAACGCAGGAAATTGGAAATGAGGGCGAGGCCGAGCGCCTGGCTCTTTTCCGGATGGAATTGCGCGCCCGCCCTGTTGCCCCGCGCAACGAAGGCCGTCACCGGTCCGCCATAGTCCGTCTCGGCAACCACGTCCTCCGCATTTGTGGCGGCGAGGTGATAGGAATGCACAAAATAGGCGTGCAGCCCGCTCTCGCCGGTCGCAATGCCGTCGAACAGCGCGTGCGGGCGCTTGAGGCTCAGCGTGTTCCAGCCGATCTGGGGAATTTTCAGTGAGGGGTCCTCGGGCGTCATCTCGACAACGTCGCCCGGTATCCAGCCAAAACCCCCGGTAATGGTCTTTTCGAGGCCGCGCGAGGACATGAGCTGCATGCCGACGCAGATGCCGAGGAAGGGCCGCCCGGCCTTTTCGACGGCCTCGGTCAGCGCTTCCTCCATCCCGGCGGCGCTCGCCAGGCCGCGGCGGCAATCGGCATAGGCGCCGACGCCCGGAAGCACGACGCGGTCGGCGGAGGCCACCCGTTCCGGGCTGTCGGTGAGGTCGATCTCCGCGGCGACGCCGGCTTCACGCGCCGCCCGCTCGAAGGCTTTGGTGGCCGAGCGCAGGTTGCCCGACCCATAGTCAATGATGGCGACCCGCATCAGCGCTCTCCATAGGGTTCAAAGAAGCCGAGTCCGGAGGTGCCGCGCGGCCGTTTCGTCGTGGACCACTCGACCGACGGCAACGGAGTTGCCTTTCCAGGATTGTCGGCCGCCGTGTTCGAGAAATAAATCTCTTCCGCCGTTTCGCGATCGCGCGCCGGAATGATCGAGCGGAGCGTCCACTCCCGTGCCGTGAGCCTTTTGGCGATGAAAAGCGGCCCCTCGAGCGAGACGAGGAGGCTGAGCGCGATCTGCATGATGAGCGCGGCCGCAAATCCACCCTGGATCGTCGAGAGAAGGATTAACAGAATTTGCAGAACAGCAACGGCGATTCCGAGGAGCCAGGCGCGTTTGACGAGAAGCCAGATGGCGGGAAAGAAAAAGGCGGCCCAGGAAAAGCCGTCTGCGATGAACCGGGCTTTTTCGTCGTCTGCCGGTGCGCCGGGCGGGGTCATGATCAGATAGGAGGCCATGTCTTTAAGCCAGATTTGGCCGGCTCAGGCGAGTGTGCCCTTGGTCGAGGGAACGCGTCCAGCCTGGCGCGGATCGATTTCGGTAGCTGTGCGAAGCACGCGGGCGACGGATTTGAAGCAGGTCTCGGCGATATGGTGATTGTTGGCGCCGTAGATGTTCTGCACATGCAGCGTGATGCCGGCATGCTGGGCGAGCGCCTGGAAGAACTCGCGCACGAGTTCCGTGTCGAAGGTGCCGATCTTCGGCGAGCTGAAGGTCACGTTCCAGACGAGGAAAGGCCGCCCCGAGACGTCGACGGCGGCGCGCGTCATCGTCTCGTCCATGGCAAGATCGATCGAGGCATAGCGGGTGATGCCGCGCCGGTCGCCGAGTGCCTTGGCGAGCGCCTGGCCGATAGCAATGCCCGTATCCTCGACGGTGTGATGGTCGTCGACATGAAGGTCTCCGTCCGCCTTGATCTCCATGTCGATCAGCGAGTGGCGCGAGAGCTGGTCCAGCATATGATCGAAGAAGCCGACGCCGGTCGCGATCTTCGACACGCCCGTTCCGTCGATGTTGACGGAGACGGACACGGCGGTTTCATTCGTCTTTCGCGAAACCTGGCCGGTGCGGGTCTGCGTCACGTCTGCCATCAGGCTCTCCTCTACGCTCGACTCCGAAGATCGGGATCAAAAGGACCCTGCGATCGGAGCGATATCAATGAAGTCGGACGAAACGGCGACCTGCAAGGCGGCTCTCGCGTGCCCATTCCGCTCCAGAGCCGCTCCATATCAGGGGAGGCGCGAAATATCCAGAACTGCGACGGAGATTCGCGCGAGCCGGGCGCTCGGGGCGCGGTCGTCGCGAGGGGGGACATTTGCAATCGCGTGAGGCACACTTACATAGGCGTCGAGCAACAGGCCCTTTCAAGCCACAATGCCCCAATCCGGGGGCCCATGGGTATCTTCATGAGCGAACATAATCCCTACGGAACGATGCATGCGACCACCATCATCACGGTGCGTAAGAACGGCAAGGTGGTGATGGCGGGCGACGGCCAGGTGAGCCTTGGCCAGACCGTGATGAAGGGCAATGCCCGCAAGGTCCGCCGCCTGTCGAAAGGTGACGTGATCGCCGGCTTTGCCGGCGCGACGGCGGACGCCTTTACCCTCCTGGAAAGGCTGGAAGCGAAGCTCGAGCAATATCCCGATCAGCTGATGCGTGCGGCCGTCGAACTTGCCAAGGACTGGCGCACCAACAAATATCTGCGCAATCTCGAGGCGATGATGCTGGTCGCCGACAGGACGGTGACGCTCGCGATCACCGGCAATGGCGACGTGCTCGAACCGGAGCATGGGACGATCGCCATCGGCTCGGGCGGGAATTACGCCTTTGCGGCGGCGAAGGCCCTGATGGACAGCGACAAGTCGGCAGAGGAGATCGCCCGGCGCGCCCTCGAAATCGCCGGCGATATCTGCGTTTATACCAACCATAACGTCGTCGTGGAGACGCTGGATGCGGACTGAGCCGGCAGATGTCAGCTTCGAGCGCGTGGCCGAGCGCCACCTGCCGATGCTGCTTGCCTGGCTTTCGGAGCCGCATGTCCGACAATGGTGGGGCGATCCGGACGTGGAACTCGGATTGATCCGGGACGGTTGTGCGAACGGCGAGGTCGACGGCTTCGTCTTCCATGTGAAGGGCGAGCCGGCCGGCTACATCCAGTCCTGGATCCCCTCGCAATATGACGAGGAGCCCTGGGCGAAGGACCTGTCGTCCGACACGCCCGGCGTCGACATCTTCATTGGCCCGCCCGAGATGACCGGCAAGGGTGTTGCCGCGCCCGTTCTCAAGGCGTTTGCGGGAAGGCTGTTCGAAAATGGCGCCGCACGTATCGTCATCGATCCCGATGCCGGCAACCGCCGCGCGGTCCGCGCTTATTCGAAGGCCGGCTTCGTGCCCTTCGGCGAATGGATAGACAAGTCCGGTCGGACACTCCTGATGGAGCTGACGCGGACGGAATTTGAGAGGAATTGATGACCAACTTTTCACCCAGAGAAATCGTTTCGGAGCTCGACCGCTACATTATCGGCCAGAAGGACGCGAAGCGCGCGGTGGCGATCGCCCTGCGCAACCGTTGGCGTCGCCAGCAACTCAGTGACGAGTTGCGCGACGAGGTCATGCCGAAGAACATCCTGATGATCGGCCCGACGGGCGTCGGCAAGACGGAGATTTCCCGCCGTCTCGCCAAGCTTGCCGGGGCGCCCTTCGTCAAGGTCGAGGCCACCAAGTTCACCGAGGTCGGCTATGTCGGCCGCGACGTCGAGCAGATCGTGCGTGATCTCGTCGAGGTCGGCATCACGCTCGTGCGCGAGAAGAAACGCGCCGAAGTGAAGGCCAAAGCACACCAGAACGCGGAAGAGCGGGTGCTCGACGCGCTGGTCGGCGCGACGGCCTCGCCGGCGACGCGCGATTCCTTCCGCAGGAAGCTGCGCGCCAACGAGCTCGACGATAAGGAGATCGAGGTCGATATCGCCGAAACCGGCACGCCGGGCGGCTTCGAGATTCCGGGCATGCCGGGCGCCAATATCGGTGTGCTGAACCTCTCGGAAATGTTTGGCAAGGCGCTCGGCGGCAGGACCAAGAAGGTCAAGACGACCGTCAAGAACTCCTATGAGCTGCTGATCAACGACGAATCCGACAAGCTACTCGACAACGAGCAGATCCAGCGCGAGGCGATGGCCGCGGCGGAAAACGACGGCATCGTCTTCCTCGACGAGATCGACAAGATCGCCGCTCGCGATGGCGGCCTCGGCGCCGGCGTTTCACGCGAAGGCGTGCAGCGCGACCTCCTGCCGCTGGTCGAGGGCACGACGGTGGCAACGAAATACGGGCCGGTGAAGACCGATCATATCCTCTTCATCGCGTCAGGCGCCTTCCACGTGTCGAAGCCGTCGGATCTCCTGCCCGAACTGCAGGGCCGTCTGCCGATCCGGGTGGAGCTCCGCGCGCTTACCAAGGAGGATTTCCGCCGCATCCTGACCGAGACGGAGGCAAGCCTCATCCGCCAATACAAGGCGCTCTTGGAGACCGAGGGCGTCGCGCTCGACTTCACCGAGGACGCCATCGACGCGCTTGCGGAGGTCGCCGTTCAGCTCAACGCCAATGTCGAGAACATCGGCGCTCGCCGCCTGCAGACGGTGATGGAGCGCGTCCTCGACGACATTTCGTTCAACGCGCCGGACAGCGGCGGCCAAGGGGTCACGATCGATGCGGAGTACGTCCGCAAGAATGTCGGCGATCTGGCGGCCAACACCGATCTCTCGCGCTATATCCTCTGACAGCGGCTTTACGCTGCTGCGATCACCGATTTGTGGGCGCTTGTCACTCGACAGGCGCCTTCATTTTCTCTAGAGCGATCGGCAGCCGTTAAGAAATAGGGCATCATTCTGACATGATCTTGCCCTAGGGGGCCGCGCCCGAACGAACCGGGTCCGCCAGTTTCTTAGGAAGTCTCACAGGAAAACCAGATCGTGCGCCTTACCGCCTGCCTGTTTGTGATCGCGACGCTTTGCCTCTCCGCGGGCGCCCCGGCTGCGGCCGAGATCCGTGCCGTTCCGGAGGGCAACCGCCATGCCGAGCAGCCGAGAGTTCCAGGCGCCTCGGTCCGCCGCACCAAGGCCGGCCGCACCTCCTTCGACGCGAAGTTCGAGAAGGTGCGTGACCTTCTCGCTACCGACCGTCAGCTCGTCGGCAAGATCAAGTCGACCGCGGCAGCCTATGGCATCGCGCCCATTCACATGATCGGAGCGATCGTCGGCGAGCATACTTACAATGTCGACGCGTATGACCGGCTGCAGTCCTATTACGTCAAGGCCGCCGCCTATGCCGGCAACAGCTTCCAATTCGGCTATGACGGCGAGTCGATCGCCGAGTTCGTGGAGCGGCCGCAATTTGCCGAATGCGCCGGTGAGAAGGGCTCCTACGCACTCTGGAGCTGCCGCGAGCGCGTCTGGGACAGGGAGTTCCGCGGCCGCACCGTCGCCGGCAAATCCTTCCCGAACAATCGCTTCAGCGCCGTCTTTTTCCAGCCCTTCTTCGCCGGCCAGACCTTCGGTCTCGGGCAGATCAATCCTTTGACGGCCCTGATGCTAACGGACATGGTCTCGCGCGTCTCTGGCTATGAGCGCCTCGACGAGAACAACGCCGGCGGCGTCTACGAGGCGATCATGGATCCGGACGTATCGCTTGCCTACATGGCCGCCTCGATCCGCCATTCGATCGACGTCTACCGCTCGATCGCCGGCATCGACATCTCGAACAATCCGGGCCTAACGGCAACGCTCTATAATGTCGGCAACCCCGACGCGCGCGCGGCCGCGCTTGCGGCGAAGAACACCGGCGGCGAGATCCACTGGCCGGAGGAAAATTATTACGGCTGGCTCGTCAATGAAAAGCGCGCCGAGCTCGAACGCCTGTTGTGAGCGGCCACGAGGGCGACCGTCTCATATCCCGACTTGCCTTCTGATTCACGTGAAGCATTTTCTTGATTGCGCCGTAAAAACTGAAACGGTGGGACGTCAGGAAAGGCACTTCACATGGACACGCGACCGGAGCCGTTCGAGCCGCCCGCGCCCGTCCCGCGCACCCGCATTCCTTCGCGGCTCGAGATCATCCGCACCGTTCTGCGCAACCCGCTCGAGCTCTGGGGCGAGCCCTCCTACACCTTGCCCTGGATCGAGACGAAGTTCATGAATCAGCGGAACCTGATCGTCAACGATCCTGGGCTCATCCGCTACATTCTCGTCGAGAACGCCGCCAACTACGAAATGTCGAAAGTTCGGCGGCTGATCCTCCGCCCGATTCTGCGCGACGGCCTGCTGACGGCGGAAGGGGAGGTCTGGAGAAGATCGCGCAAGGCGATGGCGCCGGTATTCACGCCGCGCCACGCGAAAGGTTTTGCCGGCCAGATGCTCAGCGTCTCGGAGGCATTCGCTGAGCGCTATGAGCCCGCCGTTTCGGAGCCCTTCGTCACGAACACTGCCGCCGATATGACGGAGCTGACCTTCGAAATCCTCACTGAAACGCTCTTCTCCGGCGAGATCGCCGTGGAGAAGCGGGGCTTTGCCGCCCGTACCGAGGAACTGCTCCAGCGGATGGGGCGCGTCGATCCAATGGATATGCTGACCGCGCCGCAATGGGTGCCGCGGCTCACCCGGATCGGTGGCCGGAAAGTACTCAGCCGATTCCGCGGCATCGTCGCCGCGACCATGGCGGAGCGCCGGAGGCGAATTGCCGAACAGCCGGAAGACGTCCCAAACGACTTCTTGACCATGCTGCTTCAGATCGAGGGACCGGAGGGGCTTTCGACTTCGGAGATCGAGGACAACATCCTGACCTTCATCGGCGCCGGCCACGAGACGACGGCCCGCGCGCTCGCCTGGTGCCTCTACTGTGTCGCGAACACGCCGGCCTACCGTGAAGCGATGGAGCGGGAGATCGACGAAACCATGGCAAGCGGCGCCGATTCGGTTGACTGGCTGGGTCGTATGCCGCATGTGCTCGCCGCCTTCGAGGAGGCATTGAGGCTCTATCCGCCGGCCCCGTCGATCAATCGCGCCGCGATCGAAGAGGATGAATGGACTTCACCGGAGGGCAAGCGTGTGCCGATCCGCAAAGGCATATCGGTGCTGATCATGCCCTGGACGCTGCATCGCCATGTGCTCTACTGGCAGAAACCCCGCGCGTTCATGCCGGAACGCTTCTTTCCGGAAAATCGCGAGAAGATCAACCGCTTCCAATATCTCCCCTTCGGCGCCGGGCCGCGTGTCTGCATCGGCGCGACCTTCGCCCTGCAGGAGGCGGTCATCGCGCTCGCAGTGCTCATGCACCGCTTCCGTTTCGACCTGACAGACGAGACGCATCCCTGGCCTGTGCAGAGGCTGACGACGCAGCCGAAGGGCGGGCTGCCGATGAGAGTATCCGCCCGATTGGAGTAGTGTCTCTCGCCTGCACCCTCCTCTGCCCTGCCGGGCATCTCCCCCACAAGGGGGGAGATCGGCAAGCTGCGATGGCCCCGCGCGACCAGATCAACGCTACGCGTCGAAGTCGGCGATTTTTGCGAGCTCGCTGTCGGCAGGGGCTTTGCTTCTGGCGCATCTCCCCCCTTGTGGGGGGAGATGCCCGGCAGGGCAGACGGGGGGTATCAACGCTGCACTCTTGTAAGCTGCTTGGATTCTGCCCTAGTCCGACGCGTTAAGGTCGCTGTCGCGCAATGGTTTTTTCCCGAAATATGCCCTATCACCTGACGATCCCTTCTCGTTCGGGCTCCTCCCGATCCTCAACTTTGGACTGAGCAGAAATTGACCTCGCATCTTCTTCTCGGCATCGACACCGGCGGCACCTATACCGACGCCGTTCTCTTCAGCGAATCTGCCGGCGTCGTCGCCAAGGCCAAGGCGCTAACGACCCGGCACGATCTCGCCGAGGGCATATCCGGAGCGGTCGAAGCCGTGCTCGCGAAGGCCGGGGTTCCGGTCTCGGCGATCAGCCTCGTCTCGCTCTCGACGACGCTCGCCACCAATGCGCTCGTCGAGGGGCAGGGCGGCCGCGCCGGTCTGGTGATGATCGGCTTCGGACCGGAGGATCTGAAGCGCGACGGGCTTCTGGAGGCGCTCGGGTCCGATCCGGTACTTTTCCTCCCCGGCGGCCATAACGTTCACGGCGGCGAAACGCCGCTCGACATGGGGGCGCTCGATCAAGCGCTGCCGAAGCTTGGTACCCAGGTCTCGTCCTTCGCTGTCGCCGGCTATTTCGCGGTACGCAACCCGGACCACGAGAAGCGCGTGCGCGACCGCATACGCGAGGTCTCGCATCTGCCGGTCACCTGCAGCCACGAGCTTTCCTCCAGGCTCGGCGGACCGCGCCGGGCGCTGACGACGCTGCTGAATGCCCGGCTCGTCTCGATGATCGATCGGCTGATCGGCTCCTGCGAAGACTTCCTCAAGGCCCGCGGCATCGACGTGCCGATGATGGTGGTGCGCGGCGACGGCGCGCTGATCTCGGCCGCCGAAGCGCGGCTGAGGCCGATAGAGACGATCCTCTCCGGTCCGGCGGCGAGCCTTGTCGGTGCCCGATATCTGACCGGCCTCGACGGGGCCGTGGTCTCCGATATTGGCGGCACGACAACGGACGTCGCCGTGCTCGAAGCGGGCCGGCCACGGCTCGATGCGGAAGGGGCGGTCGTCGGCGGCTTCCGCACCATGGTCGAGGCGGTGGCCATGCGCACCTACGGCCTCGGCGGCGACTCCGAAGTGAAGATCAACGATCGTGGCCTAAAGGCCAAGCTCGATCTCGGACCCCGCCGCTTCCTGCCGTTGAGCCTTGCCGCGGCGCTCTATGGCGACGCCGTCCTGTCGGTGCTCGAAAAGCAGTTGCGGGCAACGCATGCCGGCCGCCATGATGGCCGCCTCGCGGTCCGCACCGGCCTGCCCGAGCATCTGGCGAGCGGCCTGCAGCCGCAGGAGCAGGCCCTATACGACCGTATCGGCATGGTGCCGATGGCGCTTGCGGATCTGCTTGTCAGCACGCCCCAGCGTGCGACCCTCGACCGGCTGGTGGCGCGCGGACTTGTGCATATATGCGCCCTGACCCCGTCGGATGCGATGCACGTACTTGGCCGGCAGGCGCAGTGGAACACCGAGGCCGCCCGCCTGGGCCTCGAGATCGCCGCCCGAACCAAGGACGGTTCGGGGCAGCCGATCGCGCCATCGGCGAAGGCTCTCGCTGAGATGATCGTCGACCGGCTGACGCGCCAGTCCTCGGAAGTGATCCTGCAGGCCTGCCTCAACGAGGACGGCGCCGGCGCCATCGATCCGGCCGCTTCGCTCGCCGTCGATCGGGCGTTGAAGCGCGAGCCCGGCATCGTCCGCTTTTCGATCGGCCTCGACCGGCCGCTCGTCGGCCTCGGCGCCTCCGCGCCGGTCTATTATCCGGCGATTGCCGAGATGCTCGGCACGAAAGCGTTGATCCCGGCGGAAGCCGACGTGGCAAATGCCATCGGCGCTGTCGTCGGCCAGGTGCGGGCGACCGTCACCGTATTCGTCACGACGCCGGAAGAAGGCATTTTCATCGTCAACGGCGCGGGCGCGAGCGAGCGCTTCATCGATCAGGACGAGGCTTTCGGCATCGCCCGCCGGCGCGCGGAGGCAATGGCGCTCGAGACCGCACGCGCGAATGGCGCCGAAGAGCCCGCCGCCACGATGTGGGAAGAAATCGATGCGCCCGAGGTCGAGGGCAGCCGCAAGCTCATCGAGGCGCGCTTCATCGCCTCGGCGAGCGGCAGGCCGCGCATTGCACATCTCTAATCTTTTCTAATTTGGAAAAAATTCTTCGCATCCTTGCGGAATTGACAGGCAATGGATTGATGAGAGACTTTCCGCGCGCGTGAGCGGGCGCCGCGCTTTTCCATGTGCATCCCGCTCCTACCTATTGGAATATGGAACAGAGAGATTTCAGGAGCTGCCGCATGGACCGCATTGAGAAGCATGGTTTGAAGATCGATGCGGGGCTCCACCGCTTTCTGGTCGAAGAGGCAATGCCGGGCACCGGCGTCGATCCGGAGCGGTTCTTTTCCTCTTTCACCGAAATCGTCCACGATCTCGCGCCGAAGAACCGGGCTCTCCTTGCCAAGCGCGATGAGTTGCAGGCGAAGCTTGATGCCTGGTACCGCGAGCACGGCGCGCCGGTCGACATGGAAGCCTATGAAGCCTTCCTGTGGGAGATCGGCTATCTCCTGCCCGAGGGGCCTGCCTTTTCTGTCTCGACCACAAATGTCGACCCCGAGATCGCGACGATCGCCGGGCCGCAGCTCGTCGTGCCGGTCATGAACGCGCGCTATGCGCTCAATGCCGCCAATGCGCGCTGGGGCTCGCTTTATGATGCGCTCTACGGCACCGACGCGATTGCCGAAACGGACGGCGCCGAGCGCGGCAAGGGCTACAACCCGGTGCGCGGCGGCAAGGTCATTGCCTGGGCACGCGATTTCCTGGATGCGAGCGCGCCGCTTGCGGCCGGTCACTGGAGCGATGCGAAGTCCTTTGCGATCGACGGCAGGGCGCTCACCGTCACGCTTGCCGACGGTGCCAGGACCGCTCTCGTCGATCCGGCTCAGTTCGCCGGCTATGCCGGCGATGCCGCAGCACCGACCGAGATCGTGCTCAGCAGGAACGGCCTTCACATCGTCATCGTCCTCGACGCGACGACGCCGATCGGCAAAGCCGATGCGGCGGGCATTTCCGACATCATCCTCGAATCGGCGATCACCACGATCATGGATTGCGAGGATTCGGTCGCCGCCGTCGATGCCGAGGACAAGGTCGTCGTCTATCGCAACTGGCTGGGGCTCATGAAGGGCGATCTCGAGGAAGAGGTGACGAAGGGCGGCCGGACCTTCACCCGCAAGCTCAATGCCGACCGCGACTATACGGCGCCGGGCGGCGCGACGCTGACGCTTCCCGGGCGCTCGCTGATGCTGGTGCGCAATGTCGGGCACCTGATGACCAATCCGGCAATAATCCTCGACCGCGACGGCCGCGAGGTTCCGGAAGGCATCATGGATGCCATGGTGACGGCGCTGATCGCCCTTCACGACATCGGTCCCAATGGCCGCCGGGCAAATTCGCGCGCAGGCTCCATGTACGTTGTCAAGCCAAAGATGCATGGCCCGGAAGAGGTCGCCTTCGCCTGCGAGATTTTTTCGCGCGTCGAGGCCGCACTTGGGCTTCCGGAAAACACCATGAAAATGGGCATCATGGACGAGGAGCGGCGCACGACCGTCAACCTCAAGGAATGCATCCGCGCCGCCCGTGAACGCGTCGTCTTCATCAATACCGGCTTCCTCGACCGGACCGGCGACGAGATACACACCTCGATGGAAGCCGGTCCGATGATCCGCAAGGGCGACATGAAGCAGGCTGCCTGGATCGGCGCCTACGAGAACTGGAACGTCGATATCGGCCTCGAATGCGGGCTTTCCGGCCACGCCCAGATCGGCAAGGGCATGTGGGCGATGCCTGACCTGATGGCGGCAATGCTGGAGCAGAAGATCGCCCATCCGAAGTCCGGCGCGAACACCGCCTGGGTTCCCTCGCCGACGGCCGCGACCCTCCACGCCACGCACTACCACCGTGTCGACGTCGCCGAGGTTCAGGCGAGCCTGAAGAGCAGGGGTCGCGCCAAGCTCGCCGATATCCTTTCCGTACCGGTCGTGCCGCTGCCGAACTGGACGGAGGAGGAGATCCAGCGCGAGCTCGACAACAATGCTCAAGGGATTCTCGGCTACGTCGTGCGCTGGATCGACCAGGGCGTCGGCTGCTCGAAGGTGCCAGACATCAACGACGTCGGTCTTATGGAGGACCGCGCAACGCTGCGCATCTCCTCGCAGCATATGGCGAACTGGCTCTACCACGGCATCGTCAGCGAAGCGCAGATCGTCGAGACGATGAAAAAGATGGCCGCCGTCGTCGACCGGCAGAATGCCGGCGACCCAAGTTACCAGCCGATGCCCGGGGATTTCGACGAATCGATCGCTTTCCAGGCCGCCCTCGACCTCGTGCTCAAGGGCCGCGAACAGCCGAACGGCTATACCGAACCGGTGCTGCATCGCCGGCGTCTGGAGCTCAAGGCGAAGCAACGGTCGGCGTGAGGGCAACTCGCCCGGCATGCGCCAACGACAAAGGGCCGCCTGGCATCGACCGGGCGGCCCTTTTTTCCTGTATGCTGCGGCGCTACTGCTGGACGACGACGCGTGCGTTGCGGCCCGGGCGGACCCGCGAATAAAGGTCGATGATGTCCTGATTCATGAGCCGGATGCAGCCGGACGAGGCGGCGGTGCCGATCGAAGCCCATTCTGGCGTGCCGTGCAGACGGAAGAGCGTGTCCCTGCCGTCCTTGTTGAAGAGATAGAGCGCGCGCGCGCCGAGCGGATTGCTGATGCCGGGGCCCATGCCTTCTTCGACGTACTTGGCGACTTCCGGCTTGCGCTCGGCCATTTCCTTTGGCGGATGCCAGGTCGGCCATTCCTGCTTCCAGGCGACATAGGCCTCGCCTTCCCAGGCGAAACCGGCCTTGCCGACGCCGATGCCGTAGCGAACAGCCTTGCCGCCCGGCAGCACGTAGTAGAGGAAGCGATTCGGGGTGTTGACGACGATGGTGCCTGGCCGTTCCTTGGTCTCGTAATCGACGATCTGGCGATGGAAGCGCTGGTCGAGACGGTTGATCGGAATGGCGGGCAGCGGGTAGCCGTGGTCCTCGATGGCGCCGTAATTGCCGGAGAAGATCTGATTCGTCGCCACCTTTACGCCCTCGGGAGCAGAGCCGGCCGTGGTGGTGGTTTGCGAGCAGCCGGCGAGGGCAATGGTGGCCGCCAGGCTGCACAGAAGGAGAGCGTTGCGGAAGCGCATGAGTGTCTCGTAAAAGAAAGTCAGGAGAATACGGAGGAGGGATGTCCGGCCGTCAGCGAGACCAGCTTATTTTCGATTGCACGACGCCGCGCAAGGGATCGCGGCGCCGCAATGCGGCAGAAAAGTGCAAATTCCGTGACGATTGCTTTTTTGCAACAAAGCCGCTGACGAACGCGGAACAGACCGAGATCAGGCGATGGCGATTCTATCGATCCATGACGACAATCCGCTTGTCGACGGGCGTCAGTCCGAACGGGCGCTGAAGGTGCGCCGCGGCGTGCAGCGGCTGCTCGCCGAGCTGCGCCACGCCGTGCTGCCGGAGCTGACGCTAGCAAGCGGCAGACGGGCGGATCTCATCTCCCTGTCGGCGAAGGGCGAGATCTGGATCGTCGAGATCAAGACCTCGATCGAAGACTTTCGCGTCGACCGCAAATGGCCGGAATACCGGCTCCATTGCGATCGCCTTTTCTTCGCGACCCATGCGGAGGTGCCGCTCGACATTTTTCCGGAAGAATGCGGGCTGATGCTTTCCGACGGCTACGAGGCGCATATGTTGCGCGATGCGCCGGAACACCGCCTCGCCCCGGCAACGCGAAAATCGGTCACGCAAGCCTTTGCGCGGATCGCCGCGCAGCGGTTGATGCTCGCGGAGTGGGCCGCGGAGCGCAACGGCGAGCTCGGCAATTCGATTCGCGACATTCTGGGCGGGAGCCGAGATTAGCGATTACTTCGGCGCCCGCTTCGCCAGAATGCGCTGCAGTGTTCTGCGATGCATGTTGAGGCGCCGCGCTGTCTCCGAGACGTTGCGGTCGCACATCTCGTAAACGCGCTGGATGTGTTCCCAGCGGACGCGATCGGCCGACATCGGATTCTCCGGCGGCTCCACCCGTTCGCCCTGGCGCTGGACCAGCGCCGCGAAGATGTCGTCGGCATCCGCCGGCTTTGCGAGATAGTCGAGAGCGCCGAGCTTCACCGCGTTGACAGCGGTGGCGATATTGCCGTAGCCGGTCAGCACGATCATCCGCGTGTCGTCGCGGCGCCCGCGGATCGCCTCGATCACGTCCAGGCCGCTGCCGTCGCCAAGCCTGAGATCGATGACTGCGTGCTTCGGCGGGCGGGTCTTGGCCTTGGCGATCCCCTCCGCGACAGATTCGGCGATGTCGACCGCAAAACCGCGCGCCTCCATCGCCCGTGCCAGGCGGCGCAGGAACGGCCCGTCGTCATCGACAATCAGCAGGGTTCTGTCAGGTCCGATCAGGTCGGCATCCGCGGTGTGGGTACTTGATGCAGCCGTCGATTTTTCGATCATTTTTTCTCAAATCCCTGTGCGAAAACGGGCCCGCGGCAGAAACCCGGGCCTGTTCTCGGCAAACACGATGTGGGCTTTCTCACGCCCCTCTTCAATAAGCTGCCAAATGTCATTTCGCCAGTTTCGCATCCATCAGCGCGCGCGGCCATTCGACGCTGACCCGGGCGCCGGGACGATCCGGGCCGCCGTTCTCGAAGCGCAGCCGCGCGCCGGAGCGCTCGAGCAGCGTCTTGGCGATGAAGAGACCGAGACCGAGGCCTCCGGCACTGTCGTCCTTCTGTCGCCGCGTGACGTAGGGCTCGCCGATTCTCGCGAGAATGTCAGGCGAGAAACCGTCTCCATCGTCCTCGATCGTCACCCGCACCCGCTCAGCGGTATGTTCCGTCGTGACCGTCACTTTCCTGCGCGCGTAATCCACCGCGTTCTCGAGCAGGTTGCCGAGGCCGTAGAGGATTCCGGCATTGCGGATGCCGACCGGCTCGGACGAGCGGTCGCCTTTCTCCTTGAGCTCGATCTCGATCCCGAATTCGCGATGCGGCGCCATCACCTCCTCGATCAGCGACGAGAGCGGCAGGAGCCGCATATGCTCCTCGCTTTCGGACGAGAGCGTCGTCAGCCGCTTCAGGATGTCGCGACAGCGCTCACTCTGGCTGCGCAACAGATGGACGTCCTCGCCGAAGCGCGGATCGTCGCCGAGCTCCCGCTCCATCTCCTTGGCGACGACGCTGATCGTCGCAAGCGGCGTGCCGAGTTCGTGGGCGGCGGCCGCCGCGAGCCCGTCTAGCTGCGACAGATGTTTCTCGCGCTGCAGCACGAGTTCCGTCGCGGTCAGCGCCTCCGAGAGTTCGCTCGCCTCGAGCGAGACCCTGTAGGTGTAGAAGGCGGCAAAGGCGGTCATCGAGACGATCGCGAACCAGATGCCCGCCGTCAGCACCCGCGGGATCAAGAGAACGGTGCCCGGGTACCAGGGCAGCGGGAAGGGCGAGAAGGCGAGGACGGTGACGCCGATGACGGCGAAGCCCGCAAGCACGATGCTGTGCGGCTTCGGCTGCGACGCCGAGGAGATGATGACCGGCACGCAGAGCAGCGGCGCGAAAGGATTGGAGAGGCCCCCGGTGATGAAGAGCAGTGCCGTTAGTTGCGCCAGATCGAGGCCGAGCAGCACGAAGGCCGCAGGTGGCGTCAGCCGTTGCGTCGCCGGATAGCGAATCGTGAGAAAGACGTTCAAGAGCGCCAGGCTCGCAATCAGCGCCGAACAGGACACGAGCGGTAGCGGGAACTGCAGCCAAAGCGCTGTGATGATGACGGCGAGCGACTGGCCGCCGACCGCCAGCCAGCGCAGGCGAACGAGCGTCTGCAGCCTCAGGCTGCGATTGCTGTTGAGCTCGTTGTAGAATGTCGCCGTTGCCATGCCGTCTTCCGTTCCGCGAAGCGTCCGAATGTGGGCGCCCATTGCATTTCACCGGACTCTAATCCGTTCCCGGCATTTATAAAGTGCCGCATTCATCCCCATCCGGATTAGGTCCCCCGCGGTTTCGCCCGTGTCGTCGGAATCGCGTTGGCCGGGTCTTCCGGCCAGGGATGCTTCGGGTAGCGCCCGCGCATGTCGGCCCTCACATCCTTCCATGAGCCCGCCCAGAACCCCGGGAGGTCGCGGGTGGTCTGGATCGGCCGATGGCCGGGCGAAATCAGCTCCAGCAGCAGCGGCAGGCGACCGTCGCCGATCGCCGGATGCGTCTTCAGACCGAAGAGTTCCTGCACGCGGATCGACAAGAGCGGCTCGTCGCCATCGTAATGGATCGGATGGCGCTGTCCCGTCGGCGCTTCGAAATGCGTCGGCGCGAGCTTCGCGAGATCGCGCTGGAGGTCGTAAGGAACGAGCGACAGGAGGCCCTCGGCAAGATCGCGGCCCTTGATACCGTCGATACCGCCCGCATCTTGCTGAAAGGGAACGAACCATTCGTCGAGCCGGGATATCAGCGCCGCATCCGACATGTCGGGCCAAGGCTCGCCGATCGATCGATGCAGGAAGCCGATGCGGTCGCGTAGCTGTTCGACGTCCTTCGGGAGTGGTATTGCAGCGAGCCCCAATTGCCGGACGCCCTCGGCGAGCGCCCGCGCCGCCGCCTCGCCGCTCGGACGCGGCAGCGGTTTTTCCTCGAAGACGATCGCTCCGAGCCGCGTCACCCGGCGGGCGCGCACCTGCCGGCTCGCCCGGTCGAAAAAGCTCTGCTCTTCGGTGACGATCGCTCCGGGCATATGCGCCTCAACGTCGGCCCGGGTGATCTCGGCCGCTGCCAGCACCCGCTGCGCCCCGGCCCGGCCCGTGAGGTCGGCAATGACCAGCATCTCCGCCGCCGCAAGCTGCTCGGTCTCCGGCACCTCGGCGCCGCGTCCGTTCGCCATGACGAAGCGGCCGCGCCCGCCGCGCTGCAGCGCAATGCGGTCGGGAAAGGCGTGCATCAGCAGTTGGCCGGGCAGTGCGCGCTCGCCATTGGTCTGCGACGCGCCGAGGTCCGCGACCATGCGTCTCGCAAGACCGCGCGCCGCTTCCGCCCTCTCGCCCCGGTCGCTCCGGAATCGGCGCAGCCGCTCCTCGATATCGATATTGTTGCCGCCGAGGCCCTGTTCGGTGAGCATCACCGCGATGAGGCAGGCTTCCTGTGCCTGGCTCTCCTCGGCCGCCGAAACCGCCATCGCGGCAAGCCGCACGGGCAGGGCCAGATCGCGGACCTGGCGACCCCTCGGCGTCAGCGCGCCATTGGCGTCGAGCGCACCGAGCTCGACGAGCAGGCTGCGGGCCTCGCGCAAGGTCGTTTCCGGCGGCGGATCGAGGAATTTCAGCGACGATGGATCGGTCACACCCCAGTGGGCAAGATCGAGCAGCAGGCCGGAAAGGTCGCTGGCAAGAATCTGCGGCGGCGTGAAGGCGGGAAGCGCCGCCGTTTGTCCGGAATGCCAGAGGCGGATCGCGATGCCCGGCTCTGTTCTTCCCGCACGGCCGGCGCGTTGGTCGGCCGAGGCCTTCGAGACGCGCACGGTCTCGAGCCGCGTGATCCCGGTCGAGGCCTCGAACACCGGCAGCCGCTGCAGACCGCTATCGACGACAATCCGTACACCATCGATGGTGATCGAGGTTTCGGCGATCGACGTCGCAAGCACGATCTTGCGCATGCCTCTCGGCGCCGGCCGGATCGCGGCATCCTGCTCCTTCTGGCTCAGATTGCCGTAGAGCGGCACGATCGTGGTCGCCTCGCCGAAGCGCCCGGCGAGGCGTTCGGCCGTGCGGGCGATCTCGGCCTGCCCGGGCAGGAAGGCGAGGATCGAGCCCTCTTCGGATCGGTGCGCCTCGGCGATCGTCCGGACCATCGCCTCCTCGACGCTTTCGCCCGTATTTCTGTTCTCGTAGCGAATGTCGATCGGAAAGCTCCGGCCTTCGCTCTTGAGAATTGGCGCATCGCCGATGAGCTTGGCGACGCGATCCACATCGAGCGTCGCCGACATGACGATGAGCTTCAGATCGTCGCGCAGCGCCGACCGCACGTCGAGCGCCAGCGCCAGGCCGAAATCGGCCTCGAGCGAGCGCTCGTGGAACTCATCGAAGAGAACGGCTGAAACGCCGGAAAGCTCGGGATCGTCGAGGATCATCCGGGCAAAGACGCCCTCGGTCACCACCTCGATTCGGGTCTTCGCCGAAACCCGATTGTCGAGCCGCATTCGGTAGCCGACGGTTTCGCCCAGCTTCTCGCCGAGGAGCTCGGCCATGCGTCCGGCCGCGGCGCGTGCGGCGAGCCGACGCGGTTCGAGCAGAATGATCTTGCCGTCGCCACGCCACGATTGGTCGAGCAGGAAAAGCGGCACCAGCGTCGTCTTGCCGGCCCCGGGCGGGGCGGAAAGCACGACGGATCCGGAGGCTTTGAGCGCCTCGGCGAGCTGAGGCAGGATCTCGCGCACCGGCAGGGAGGGAAGCGTCCGCATCAGGCCTTCTCCTCGATGCCGATCTCGATCACCCGGCCGCCGGCGGCTTGAGCATCGGCGCCGTCATGGGTTACGAGAATGGTCGGCAATCCGGCCGCCTTCGCCTTGGAGAAGACCAGTTCGCGCATCTGGCGCCTGAGCGGCGCATCGAGCTTCGAGAAGGGCTCGTCGAGCAGCAGAAACTCAGGTGCAGATACGAGCACTCTTTGCAGCGCCACGCGCGCCTTCTGGCCGCCGGAGAGCGTATCCGGATCGCGGTCGAAGAAACCGCCAAGCCCTACCTCCTTGAGCGCTGCTTCTGCCAGCGCGCGGCGCGCCTTGCCCCCCTTGACGGCCGGCGGGATGGCGAAGGCGACATTGCCGCCGACGGAAAGATGCGGAAAGAGCAGCGGGTCCTGGAACAGGATGCCCGCATGGCGCTGGTTGGCGGGGGTGTCCGTGAGGTCCTTGGTCCCGATCAACAGCCGCCCGCTCACCTCGAAGGCTCGGTCAAGAAAACCGCCCGCGAAGGCAAGCAGCGTCGATTTGCCGGAGCCGGACGGGCCCATGATTGTCAGCACCTCCCCCGGCATCACCTTCGCCGAGACGGCAAGCAGCGTGCGGCTACCCAGGCGGATCGTCACGTCCGACAGCGTCAAAGGTCTGGTCTTGGTCGATATTGACCCGGTGATTTCCTGCATTCACGTCCTCATTGCCCGCCGGTTGCGGAATAGCAACTGCGGTCCGAGCGATGCAACGAGAAATGCCAGGAAGGGCAGGAACGCCTGGAGGAGAGCATAGACGCCGATCACCCGGCGATCGCCGCCCGAGGCGAGCGCCACCGCTTCCGTCGTGATCGTCGTCAGCCGCCCGCCGCCGATGAGGAGCGTCGGCAGGTACAGGCTGACTGAAACCGAAAAACCGACGGCGAGCGCGGTGAGGCAGGCGCGAAAGAGCAGCGGCAAGCGGACCGTCAGCAGGATTTCGAGCGCGGACTTGCCGAAGCCGGCGGCGATCGTTTCGAAGCGTGGATCGAGCTCGCGCCAAGGAGCCGAGAGCGACAGGAGGACGTAAGGGAGCACGAACAGAAAGTGGATGGCGAACACGCTCGGAAAAGCCGGTGTGAAGCCCGCCGAAACGATCAGGATCTGCAGGCCGAAGACGAAGCTGATCTCCGGCACCAGCAGCGGCAGATAGAGCAAGCGATAGTGGCCGGGTGTCCTGTCTCCGCCCGCGGTGCCGTTGCGGTAAAGCAGCAGGATCGTTGAGAGGAGCGCCAGGGATGCCGCCGAGAGCGCAAGCGCTATCGTGGTGCCAAGTGGTGCCCAGAGTCGAGGAAGCGTACGCAACCAGGTTTCCGGCGTGAGCTGCCCGGGCAGCGCGTCCGGAAATGGCCAGAGGCCGGCAACCGACCAGATCGCGAGAAGGCCGAGCCCGACGAAGATGACGGCCGCGCAGGCGGTCATGGCGAGGGCGGAGGCGACGCGAACTGCGCCGTCCCTCGCAAGGCGTCGCCCCGAATGGGTCAGGCGGGCCAAAGCGATCTTTCCGAGCCTTTCGAGCGCGATCCATACCGCCATTGCGGCGAGAACGACCGCAAGCTGTAAGAGGGCACCTGCGGATGCGAGAAATCGCTGATCGGGATCATGATACGCCGCCCACTGGGCGATGCGCACGGGCAATGTTGGCGGCAGTTGCGGCCCGAGGATCATCGCAACATCGACGACGGAGACCGAATAGACGAGCACGGCGAAGACCGGCAGACGGATCTGCCGGTAGAGTGCCGGCCAGAGACTGACTGCAAAGCCGGAGATGCGCCCATAGCCGAGCGCCGCCGTCAGTTGACCAGCTCTTGAGACGGCAAGCTGCGGCAGGGCGGCAAGCGTCACCAGAAAGAGGAAGGGAACTTCCTTGGTGACGAGGCCGGCGATCATCGAGAGCGCGTAAGGATCGTTCGGAACAAGCCAATCGGGGGGCCGCGTGAAACCGGTGAGCTCGGGCGAGATGAGCCGCATCAGGAAGCCCGATGGCGCGACGAGGAAGGCTAACGCGAAGGCCGCCGCCGCATGCGGAACGGCAAGGAGCGGCGACACCAGATGCTGGATGCGGGTAAAGACCGAAGTGCCGGCAAAGCCTGCCACGAAGCCGCCGACGATCGCCAGGGCGGCAAAGGTGGTGATCAGGCCTGCGAAGAAACCGGTGAGCGCAGAGCGAAGAATGTGCGGCTGTTGCGCCAGCTCGGTAAGGTGAGCAAGCTTGAGGTGAAGGCCGCCGAGCGCAGGCAGGTAGCCGAAGGCCGGCAGGATTACCCCGGCGACGCCTGCAAAGACCGGCAGCCCGAGGATGAGGACGAGGAACGCGTTTGCGCTGAGACGACGCTTTCCGGGCTTTCGGGACGCTTCGCGCCGCGCTCGCTTAATTGCCTGCGCCATAGCGCCGGGTCCATTCCGCTTCGATCCGCGTCATCCAGTCGGGGTGCGGCTCATCGAGCATAGGTCCGAGCTCGTCCGGCCCGAGTGTCGCAACGCCCAGATCCAGGCGCCCGAATGCGGCTCGATCGGCGGCCGGAAGTTTTGCGAGAGACAGCACCGTCGGATCGCCCCAGACCTTCGGGTCCTGCTTTCGTAGCTGCGCCTCGGGTGAGAGCAGGAAATCGGCAAGGAGAAGCGCGCCGGCCTTCGCCGTCGCATTATAGGGGATGGCGACGAAGTGGGTGTTGCCGAGCGTACCGCCGGAAAAGACGAAGGAACGCACCGTGTCCGGCAGCTCGCCATTGGCGATTGCGGAGGAGGCTTCCGCCGGGTTGAAAGCGAAGATGATGTCGAGCTCGCCGTCGGCAAGCTTCTGCTTCATGTCGGGATAGTTCTGCGGATAGGCCTTGCCCTTGCGCCAAAGGAACGGCGTGAGCTTGTCGAGATAGGCGAAAAGCGGTGCGACATCCGCCTGGAACGTGGCGTCGTCGACGGGGTGCTGCAGCTTGGCTTTATTGTGGATGAGCTCTGTCAGCACCTGCTTCAGGAAGGAAGAGCCGGTGAAATCCGGCGGCTGCGGATAGGAAAATCGCCCCGGATTTGCCTCGGCCCATTTCAGGAGCTCCGCCGCCGATCGCGGCAGCTCGCCTGCCTTCGTGCGGCCCGTGTCGTAGAAGAACACGAGTTTCGCGCCGCCCCAGGGACTCTCCAGCCCATCGGTCGGAATGGTGAAATCCTTGAGCACCGTCGGCTTGTTCTCGTGATCGACATAGCGCCAGCTCGGCAATTTCGTCGCCCAGCCGGGGCCGTAAAGCAGCGCCTCGCGCTTCATCGCCGCAAAGTTCTCGCCGTTGATCCAGACGAGATCGACGGAGCCGCCCTCGTCCTTTCCCGCCGATTTTTCCGCTAGTACGGTTGCGATCGCTTTCGCGGTGTCGTCGAGCTTCACGTGGACGACGGAAACACCGTAGCGGCTCTTCAACTCGTCTCCGGCCCAGCGGATATAGGCGTTGATGTTTTCCGACCCGCCCCAGGCATTGAAGTAGACGGTCTGGCCCTTCGCCTCGGCAACGACCGCATCCCAATTGCCGATGTCGGCCGCGGCGGCTTTCCCGGCAAGGCCGAGCGCCAGCATTGCCGCTCCGATGATGCGTCCGACTCCCCTGACCATGATTTTTGCTCCCTCCGCCCTGTTTGCTGGCCGAGGGTACGGCAAGGCCATGCGGCGTCAATCCAGGTCCCCGGCGGCAACCGTCACGATTCGGTGAACCGCCGCCGGGCGGGCGCAAAACCTATACCTTGCCCCGCTTCGCCTCGAATGCGAGCACCGCGCCGGCCAGATCCTCGAGCGCCGCGCCCACAGATTTGAACAGCGTGATTTCGTCGGGAGCGGTGCGTCCGGGATGTTCGCCGCGGGCGAGCGCGAAGAGATCGGCGCGGATCGCGGCTTCCGTGATGAGCCCGGCCTTGAGCGGCTGGACGATGTCGCCGCCCTCCTTGAGCGCGCCCTCGCGCGTATCGACGAAGATGCTGGCACGGGTGGCGGCACGGTCGTCCGATTCGCGCATGGTCGGCTTGAAGGCGCCGATGAGGTCGAGATGCGCTCCGGGCTTCAGCCAGTCGCCGCGGATCAGCGGCTCGGAAGAAAGCGTCGCACAGGAAATGATGTCCGCCTCCCTCGCCGCCGCCTCGAGATCGGTCGCCACCGACACCGAGATGTTCCCGAGGTCGAGCTCCTCTGCCGTTGCCTCCGCCTTCTTCGGATCGCGCCCCCAGACTGCCACCTTGCGGATCGGGCGGACGGATGCATGAGCCTCGATGACGTTGGCCGACAGCCGTCCCGTTCCGACCATCAGCATCGAGCTTGCATCCTGCCGCGCAAGATAGCGGGCGGCGAGCGCGGAAGCCGCCGCCGTCCTGCGGGCGGTGAGCTCTCCGCCATCGAGGATCGCCAGCAATTCGCCGGTCTTGCCGGAGGAAAGCAGATAGCTGCCGTGGATCGCCGGCAGGCCGCGCGTCTGGTTGCCCGGGAAAACCGAGACCATCTTGACGCCCATATAGGCGCCCGGTCGCCAGGCGGGCATCAGGAGCAGCGTCGCATCGGCCTCGCCCGGAACTTCGACATCGTGATGGTGCCGTACCGGCATGACGCAGCCCTTGGCGAACAGGTCTTCAAGCGCGGTGACAAGTCCGCCCCAGGGCAGGGCTGCGCGCGTCTCGGCCGCATCGAGTACAAGCATTGTCGAGTTCTCCCCCTGATAAAGACTGGGACAGACTATCAGTCCCCGGCCTGGGTGGAGAAGCGCCTTCTACCGGCGAAGAAATTCGCGCCAGCGGGGCCCTTGAAAGGCAGATTTTGTTAACCATATACCGCAGCATCCCGACGAAGGCCGGAACGCTACGACGACTGCCGTTTTTGGTGGCAATTTTGCGTGGCTTTTCGCTCTGTCTGGATTTTCCTCTGGAAACAGTCACTTACGATTTTCTGTCATTTTTTTGAAAATCGTTGTTGAC
>NZ_LUAV01000017.1:0-1820 GCF_002078505.1 Ensifer aridi
AGCTCATGCATTCCGGCGAAAGCATCAGGAGTGTCGTGCTGTACTGAGCGTAACTACCGGGCGCTCGAACCAAGCCGAAGCGCCACAGAACACGAGACGGTACTGGGCTTCGGCACAACAGGGAGGACACGAAATGGACACGTCAATTCGGATTCATCCGGCGGTGGATGGTGGCATTAAACAGGCCAGCCCGAACTTCGCCGGGGGCACGCTCGTTTGTGCCTGCACGGACAGGCCGGTCAGGGTGAGGATCGAGGGACAGATTGCCCACAACCACGCCTGCGGCTGCACCAAATGCTGGAAGCCCAGTGGCGCCTACTTCTCCATTGTCGCGGTCGTTCCGCATGACAAGGTGACCGTGCTCGAAAACGGCGACAAGCTGCAAGTGGTCGATCCGTCCGCGCTGATCCAGCGGCACGCCTGCAGGGAATGCGGCGTTCACATGTATGGGCCGGTGGAGCGGGAGCATGCCTTCCAGGGGCTGGACTTCATTCACCCTGAGCGATTCGAGGAGTCGGGCTGGGCTCCGCCCGGCTTTGCGGCCTTCGTATCCTCCATCATCGAATCCGGCGTCGATCCCGGCCAGATGGATGGCATCCGCGCCCGCCTGAGAGAGCTTGGCCTGGAGCCCTACGACTGTCTGTCGCCGGCCCTGATGGACTATGTCGCCACCTGGGTCGCGAAGAGGTCGGGCGCGCTTCCGGCTTGAGCAGACGGAGCCAATTCAACCCTGTCGGTGCGCTCGTCAAGGCGGCCGACAGGGCGTTTGTGCTGCAGCGTCCTTTGTGCGTCTGACGCACGGCGCTGTAGGCACTGCAAATCCGGGTTAAATCAGCTCTCTACAGGGAACTCTTCGCGCAGAGCCTAGTTTGCCCCACAGGTCTAACGGACGCTCTACCGTCCAAACAGCGAGCAAAGAGCAACATGTTGATACGTCTCATAGCAGTAACGGCCGTGCCGCTTCTGCTGGCTGCGCCGGCATTCGCGGACTGCCGTCAGGAACTCGACAAGCTCGGGCAAGCCATCACCTCCGCGGAAACGGGCGCAAGCGGCAGTGGGTCCGGCGCGCCCGTTACCGAGCACCAGGAAGAAGTCATGCCCGGCGAACAGAAGAAGGGCGCCGGAACTGAAATAACAGGATCGACCGGCACCCAGACGGAAGCGATTTCGCCTCACCAGGAGCAGGTAACCGGGACACGAACCGGTGAGAGTGCCGACAAGCCGAGCCAGCTCGTAGCAGAAGCCCGCAAAATGGCCGCAGCCGGCGATGAGCAGGGCTGTATGAAGAAGCTGGCGGAAATCAAAGGCCTGATTGGAGAAAAGTGAGGCCTCGTCTCCTCGGCGGCTGACCTGGGCATGGTGAAAGAGGCCGTGCCCATGTCCAGGACACGCTTACTCAGCAACCTTGTATATCTCAGCAAGGTCGCTTAAGTCCCAGTTCCCTCCACTCAACACCGCGCAAACTTTTTCGTCGGGCTTGACGTCTATGCTGCCCGCTAACAGGGCTCCGACGCCAATCGAGGCGGCTGGTTCAGCGATCAATTTCGCATCCTTGGCAAGAGTCCGCATCCCGGCGACGATGTGCTCGTCCTCAACGAGAATGATCTCGTCCACGTACTTTTCGATGATCGGATACGGGTTTTGGCCCGGAACACTTAACCTCAAGCCATCCGCAATGGTGTTCTTCAAGGGCAGCAATGTGCGCTCCTTGTTGATCCGGCTGTGAAAATACTTCGGTGTCAAGGCAGGCTCTGCGCCGATAACGCGCACCGACGGCTTCGTTTCCTTGATGGCCGTTGCGATTCCCGAGATCAGGCCTC
>NZ_LUAV01000017.1:1951-3226 GCF_002078505.1 Ensifer aridi
TTTTCCATCTAGCAGCATTATCACCATCGAAAAGAATGACTTCCGCACCAAGGGCTTTTGTATTTTCAATCTTGATTTTGGGTGTGGTGATCGGAAGGACCAATATCACTTTTACGCCGAGCATCTTGGCCGCGTAAGCAAGCGCCTGGGCATGATTGCCCGACGACGTCGCGATGATGCCGTTTTCGATCTCTTCTCTCGAGAGCGAGAGGGCCTTGTTCAGGGCGCCGCGGATTTTGAAGGCGCCAGTAATCTGCAGGGTTTCGGGTTTGAGATACAGCTGACAACCAACGGCTTTCTCGATTTTCTCCGCACGCAACAGCGGCGTGTGCCTGACGTGCGGCTTCAGCCGTTCCCGGGCTTCCCGGATGTCCTGAATGGTCGGGTAATTGCGCATGGTCATTACTCAAAAAACTGAAAGAAGGTGCCGACGTTATTGGCTATGGCGTTCCGATAGATTTTGCTGGCTGTCGTATTGTCTTGTATGGCCATGCCAGTGGAATCGAAAATCGTGATTTCGTCATCACTTTCTCGTCCCGGCTTCCTTCCCAACAATACCTCGCCGATTTCGCCATGGATGTCGTCTCTGGCGATGATGTTTTTATTCAGCGGGTGCCAGGTCTCGCCCTTTTCTGTGCATTGCGAGATCGAGTCGACGATGATTTTCGCATTCCTGAAGAGCTCTGGATCCAGTTCCTGTTTGCCGCGTTGATCCGTGCCGATCGCCACGATGTGCGTGCCGGGCTTCACCCAATCCGCTTCCACGAGCGACCCTTTCCCGCGGGTCGTCGTAATCAGGATATCGGCCTGCTCAACGGCTTCTTTCTTGGAGTTGGCCATGATTACAGGAATGCCAAATTCGCTTTCGATATCCGTCTTGTATTTGGAAAGGGTGTCCGGGTGACTGTCCCATGCGTGGATCACTTCGATCTTCATGATCTCGTTGATCGCCCGGATTTGCATTCGTGCCTGATTGCCCGTCCCGACCGATGTGATCTTCCTGGCGTCTTTCCTCGCCAGTGCCTTTACGGAAACGGCTCCAGACGCACCGGTTCTGAGACCAAGGATCAAACTTCCATCCATAACGCAAATCAACGCACCGCTCCTGGCATCGAACAGGAAAATGCTCGCCATGCCATTGGGCACGCCGTGTGCTGTCGGGTTGTCAATGAAGCCTCCAGAAGAGGCTTTCATGGAGATCACTTCATTGGCTTTGTAATAACCAAGCTTGAAGTCAATTTCCCCACGAGGCGGTGGGAGATCTATTCCGATATA
>NZ_LUAV01000018.1:0-13752 GCF_002078505.1 Ensifer aridi
GTGGGAGATCTATTCCGATATAGTCGGGTTGCTCCACCTGATCACTGTTAAAGGCTTTGTATGCCTCTTCCACCGCACCGATGACTTCCGTCATGCCGATTAGCCGTCTTACTTCATCCTTCTTAAGCAGCAGCGTTTTCATGCATGACCTTTCTATTTGGCATCGGCACAGCACGCCCAGCACCGCAATCACGATAGTGGGAGAGCCGGGAGATTAGTGGTCGGATTAGCCTCGACCGGAAGCAGATTGTTCTGTATCGCATAGAGGCTTTGGCAGAGAGTTGCAGCCGGCGCCTTTCCGAGTGCAGGCATCGGCGTATAGGTTCCGTCACGGTCGGCACAAGATACGGCACAGGCGGAAAAGCTTAGCGCGAACGCGTGGCGCATGTCCGTATGTCGGGAGCAACTGCTGTCTTATGCGGGTTACCTTGAACCTTGAAGACACAGGCCGGAACCGCATCATGACCAACGAAGCGATCATTCTCGAGAAGATGACACCAAAGCACCTGGACAGGGCATTGGAACTGTCCCGCCAGGTCCAATGGCCGCATCGGCGCGAGGATTGGGAACTGGTTCAGTCAATCAGCCAGGGAATCGTCGCACTCGAAGAGGATCGCCTCGTCGCGACCGTCATGATGACACCCTATGGCGATGACGCCGCCACTATCAACATGGTCATCGTCGATGCCGCGATGCGCGGCCGCGGCCTCGGCCGGAAGATGTTGGAAGAGGCGCTTGCCAAAGCGGGAGAGCGCACCTGCTATCTGGTGGCGACGCAGGAAGGTCTTCCGCTCTACGAGAAAGTGGGTTTTGCTGTGACCGGAGAGACCGTGCAGCACCAGGGCGTGCCGTTGCGGGTTGAGGCGCCGGCCCATGTAACATGGAGCGAGAGCGGCGATCATGCCAACCTGGTGGCGCTGGATCGCGCGGCAAGCGGTCATGACCGTACGGCATTGATGGAGATTCTGCGCGAGAGGGCAAAGTTCGCTGTCATTCGGGATGCCGGCGAGATCCAGGCCTTCGCGGCGATCCGGTCTTTCGGCCGTGGGCTGGTCATCGGACCGGTGGTAGCGAGGAATGATTCCGAAGCCAGGGCCCTGATCGATTTCCTGCTCGCCCATCACCAGGGCAGGTTCGTCCGCATCGACACGGATGTCTCCTTGGATCTTGCAGGATGGCTCACCGGGCGCGGGCTCAACCACGCCGGCTGTGGGATCAAAATGCGACGTTCCGGGGCCGCGTGCGGGCAAAGCAAGCCCACGCATCACCGCAACTACGCGCTGGTCAGTCAGGCACTCGGTTGATCTTGGTGGAAAAAGGACTCGCTTGTCGAACTCGACGGTGCCATCCGCTCCATCCGTTCGCCCCGCCATCGCGGCCATGATGCGACCGGGCTGACGCAACCGATATAAGCTGCCGAAACGGGTTCGCGGGTCTGTGGTGTGTCACTGTCGGATATGGGCAGGACGGCATCTCACCCAACGTCGCGAGACCACTGCCGCTATAGCGCTTGATACATAACGAGGGCGTCAACGTAGCCATGCGTCGGGTGCCTGAAAGCGCCTGGCAATCTGCCCACAACTTCAAAACCCATTTTCTGCCATAGCGAAACAGCTCGCCCGTTGGTGCTCACCACGAAGTTGAACTGCATCGCCCGATACCCCTGGGTGCGGGCGGTTGCCATTGAGTGTTCACACATACTACGTGCGACGCCTTTACCGGTCGCATCAGGCGCTGTGACGTATCCACAATTGCAAACATGCCGACCACCGCCAGCCTGATTGGGACGCATGTAATAGGTGCCTAGAATGGTGCCCGCCTGCTCGGCAACGAAGACTTTCTTGTCTGCTCCCATCCAGTAGGCAAGAGCCTCTGCCCGGCTCAGGTTGCGATCGAGCGTATAAGTTTCTCCCGCACGGATCACGGGCTCGATGATTGACCAGATGGCGGGAGCGTCAGTGGACGAGGCGGAGCGAATATGCATGGCGGCATGATTAGCCTTTGCGGCAGGTGCTGAGAAGCGGGTCATGGTGGTCCTTTGCTGACTGGGAAATGGCGGCTCCGCCCTCGGCGCCTCGACGGTTGCATCACGATGATCAACTTTCAGATGGCGGAGGCGGCACGGGATCTTTACGGCAATCGAAGGAGGGAGCAGAAGATACTGCAATTCCCCGCTTCCGCCGCTTTGAAATGGCGGGTGCATCTATTCTCCAGTCCGCCGGTTCTTCGGTTGTCGTCTCTCATCAATCTACCGGCACGAGATGCCGGCTGCTCATCAATGCCAGACGGCCGCCACACCGCCCGCATCGAGGTCTGCCACGACGTTACTGCTGGAACAGACTTGCCAGCGGCAAATGAGCTTTGACCAGGGGCGATTTCAGCACGACGAAGCTGAAGTACTTGTCGATGCCGATCTCCGAATCGAGGAGCCGCTCCATCAGCGTCTGATACTCTTCGATTCCTGCGGTGACAAATTTTACGAGAAAATCGTAGCCTCCCGAAACCAGATGGCACTCGATGACCTGATCGACCTTCTCGATCGCAGCAAGAAATCTCGCGAAGTCGACTTGACGGTGGTTCTTCAGCGTGATTTCGGTGAACACCGTCAAGGTCTGGCCCAGTTTTCCGATATTGATCTGCGCAGAATAGCCCTCGATATAGCCCTCGGCCTGCAGCTTTTTCACTCGCAGCAAACAGGGACTTGGCGAGAGATTGACCATTTCCGAAAGCTCGACATTCGTCATTCGGCCATTCTTCTGCAATGCGTTGAGTATCTTGACGTCGATCCGATCAAGTTTCATGGCTTGCTCCCGCTGATGAGGATGGCGCGGATGTCGTTGATGTTGGTGAGAGTTGGGCCGGTGACCACGAGATCCCCGATGGCCTGGAAGCCGTATAACTATCGTGGCGCGCGGCTTCAGCCCAAGGCTCGTCGGAGCCTCGCAGCTGCTGCAAGCGCCAGAGCGGGCGCCGCCACGACACGTACTTCTGCTGGCGGCTCCAGGGCCTTCGGCGTTTCTTCCCCTTACTCGAGCACCCGAAGGGTTGCCGGCGAATGCCTTTCCGGCGCCGATCACGACACATCTGCCTTTCGGCGGCGGCGGCAGATGCGGCGGGACGATTAACGCCGGGTCGGCACTGGCGACAGCAGCGTCAAAGATCTGGCGCAATGCCTTCCTTGCTTTCTGATCGTCCGAGATCATTGTCGGCCACCTGCCCTAGACGTTACAGGAGTGGATCGCGTCGCAGACCGCCTCGGTGACCTCGCGGGTAGTGGCGGAACCGCCCACGTCAGGGGTAAGGATCCCGGCGCCGGTCACCCGCTCGACAGCGCGCATGAGGCGGGCCGAACCCTCCTGCTCGCCGAGGTGGTCAAGCATCTGGGCAGCAGTCCAGAAGGCGGCAACCGGGTTAGCGATGCCTTTGCCGGTAATGTCGAAGGCGGAGCCGTGGATCGGCTCGAACATCGACGGAAAGCGGCGTTCCGGATCGATGTTCGCCGTCGGTGCAACCCCCAGGCTACCGGCAAGCGCGCCAGCGAGATCGGAGAGAATGTCGGCGTGCAGGTTGGTTGCTACGATGGTATCGAGGGTCTGCGGCTTGAGCGTCATCCGGACCGTCATGGCATCGACCAGCATCTTGTCCCATGTCACGTGCGGGAATTCTTCCGCTACCTCGGCGGCGATCTCGTCCCACATGACCATGCCATGTCGCTGGGCATTCGACTTCGTAACGACCGTGAGCAACTTGCGCGGGCGGGATTGGGCCAACCTAAAGGCGTAGCGCATAATGCGGGAGACGCCGACGCGGGTGAAGATGGCGACCTCGGTGCCGACCTCTTCGGGAAGGCCGCGGTGGGCGCGGCCGCCATGGCCAGAATATTCGCCTTCGGAGTTCTCACGCACGATCACCCAGTCGAGGTCGCCAGGACCGCAATTGCGCAGCGGGGGAGTTATGCCAGGCAGGATCCTGGTTGGCCGGACATTGGCATACTGGTCGAAACCTTGGCAGATCGGCAATCTGAGCCCCCACAGGGTGATATGGTCCGGAACATCCGGTGCTCCGACCGCGCCGAAATAGATAGCGTCGAATTTCTTGAGCTGCTCCAGCCCATCCGAGGGCATCATCACGCCATGTTTCTTGTAGTAGTCAGATCCCCAGTCGAAATTTTCGACGGTGAATTTTACGTCGCCGAGTCGCTTCTCCAGGTTCGCAAGAACCGTCCGGCCGGCGGCGATCACCTCAGGTCCGATGCCGTCGGCGGGTATGGTTGCGATGGAGTATTCACGCATCAATCTTCTCCGTGGCGTTATTCGCTCAAATTGGCTGGCAGCGGCCGTTACTGCGCCTTCGGCGCCATGCGATTGGCATCGACGCCGCGACTCCGCCGAAAAGCAGACTCTGGCGGAGCCGGAGAGTAAGCACCCGAGATGGTGCTTGCTCCGCGTCGAACCGGTGGCACCGGCATCCACAGCGCCGCCTGGCAAGTTATGGGAGCGCTGTCAGCGTTGATCGAGCAATTTGATCTGGAGATCTTCCCAGTGCTCCTGGAACGCCTCTCGCGCCGTATCGTAGTGGCGGCTTCTCAAGCTGTTGATAAGCCGCTCGTGTTCTTCCGCCATTTCTTCGGCAGTGGCGTAGAAATCCTGCCGCTGTGCGAGGAGAAGCTCGATCTCGCCCTCGAGGTCTGAATAGGTTCGCTTCAGCCGAGCGCTGCCGCTAGCGGCGATAATTGCGCGGTGGAAGTCACGGTCCGCAGCAACCAGCAGGGATCTGTCGGAGGATAGAGTCGACCTGTGCATAACCTCGACCGCCTCCAGCGCCTGAGATGGGATGACGCCGGTCAGCACGATCAGACGAATGGCCTCGCCTTCGATGGCGCCGCGCACGCGTGTGATATCGACGATATCGTCGGGCCCGAATTCAGGCACCACAAAGCCTCTGTTCGGTATCTGACGCAGCAGGCCCTGCGTGACGAGCACCTGGGCTGCTGTACGGAATGTGTGCCGCGAGGTCGAATGCTCCTCGCACATCTTCACGTCGCGAAGGAACTCGCCCGGTTGGAAATCTCCCGACAAGATGCGCCGTCGCAAGGCGTGTGTCAGGATTTCCACCGCGCTAGCGGGCAAGGGCTCGACATTCATCTCAAGATCTTCGGCTTGATTCTTGGCGTGCAGCGTCGGCATGGCTTTTGCTCGTTGATTTTTGCATACCTACGCCACATGCGGCGGCGTAGGGCAAGGGAGATGATATTGTGCTGCCCGGCTGCATGGTGGCGGGTCCTGGATCTGCACGGACCGAAGCGCCTCGTCCACTCCCTCGAGCAGACGCGCCGCGTTGGCCGATGTGAAGATGAGCGGGGGCCTGATCTTCAGGATATGCGCCTCCGCTCCCGTCGCGGAAATGAGGATGCGCCGGTCGCGCAGGGCATTGACGGCTGCAAGCGCACGGTCCATGTCCGGCGTTTTCCGGTCTCGATCCTTGACGAGTTCGACGCCGAAATAGAGGCCGGTCCCGCGAACATCGCCGACGAACTCATATTTCGTCTGTAGATCCCGGAGGCCGTCGAGGATTTCGCCGCCGACCTTGGCGGCGTTGTCCAACAGGCCCTCTTCGAGGATCGTGTCGAGCACGGCCCTTGCAGCGGCGATAGCGACGGAGTTGCCGCCAAACGTGTTGAAGTAGCGCATGCTGGATCCGAACTCGGCGACGAGTTCGGGCCGCAGGACTACGCCGGCAACGGGGTAGCCGTTGCCCATGGGCTTGCCCATGGTGACGATGTCCGGATCGACCTTGTGCCGGGAGTGACCCCAAAAATGGCTGCCGGTCCGCCCGAATCCGGATTGCACCTCGTCGGCGATGAACAGGCCGCCCGCCTTGCGCACCACTTCCGCCACCGGCGCCAATACGTCCGTCGGATCGACGTAGAGACCATCGGAGGAGAAGACGGAGTCCGCGATGAAGGCCGCCATGCCGCCGCCATGCCGCTCCATGTCGGCGATCTGCCGCGCGACATCCTCCGCCATCCGCCGGCCAATTTCCTCGACGGGCAGGCGATAGGAATCCGGCGCGGCGACCGTGCGAAGATAGGGATCCAGGGCCGACTTCTTGCCGAGCGACGGCGAAATTGCCGCCACCGCGCCGCTGTTGCCGTGATAGGCTTCGGCCGTGACGATGACGCCGGTCTTGCGTGTGTGGTAACGCGCGATACGCAAGGCGAGATCGTTGGCTTCGGAGCCGGTGCACGTGAACATCGCGCATCCGGTCCGCCCGAGTTCGCCACCGAACGTATTGATCAGCGCTTCAGCATAGTCCAGCAGGGGCTCCTGCATGTAACGCGTGTGGGTACAGAGTACCTCGAGCTGCTTCTGGATCGCCTCGACGACACGCGGATGAGAGTGCCCCAGCGATACCACGTTGTTGTAGGCGTCGAGATATTCGTTGCCGTGCCTGTCATAGAGGAAGACGCCCTTGGCGCGGGAGACCTCAACCGGCGACTTGTAGAAGAGCCGATAAGCGGGCCCGAGCAGCCTTTGCCGCCTGGTGATATGCGCCAGATCTTCACTTGTGAGATGAGACGTGTCCTGAGGGTTGAAGCCATTTGGCATGTCGCCACGGAAGCCCTTGGGCAGGGTGGTCGTTTGCTTGGACATTACGGTTCCTATCGTGTCAGAAGATCGGAAATCTGTGCGGTCGAAATCGAGTGGAACCACTCGAGGTGGGCCCAGCCGGCTTCGGTGTTGCGCAGGATATAGCGGCTATTCTCGGGGAAGATTTCGGCGCGCCAGCACGTCAGCAGCGCACGGACAGCAAGACGGCCCATCGACAGGAAGGGGATGAGCCGGAGTTCCTCGTCCGTCAGGTCGGCGTGGCGGAGATAGCCGCGCAGAACGTCGCGCGGTTCGTCGAACAGGTCACGCCGGTTCCCATGGTCGAACGTTTTTGGCATCTGATTCATCAACGCCGTGGAGACATCGACGGCGATGGCGGTACGGACCGCATCGCCGAAGTCGATGACGCCGGTCAGGAACTGCGGGCTGGCGTGATCGACAACCAGGTTCGACGTATTGAAGTCGTTGTGGAGCACCTGCCGCCGGCACAGGTCGAGGCTCGGCTTGACTTCGGCAAACCGCTCGAGCGCCCGGACGGTCCAGGCCCGCTTGCCGCCCGCGGGGATGAAGCTCAACAGATCGGTGAGATCGAGCAGATGGGTGACGTCCCATGCCACCGCCCGGCCGTCTGCGGGATGCGAGAAATCGGCCATGGAATGACGCAGCTTTGCCAGGATTTCGCCGATCCGTTCGCGCTGCGGGGCTGTGGCAGATGTCCGATCGAGCGGAGTGCCGGGAAGGAAGGTAATGAGCCGCACCACGCGCCGCTCGCCGGCACTGGTAGTGACGATGGGCAAATCCGCGCCGCCGAGGTCGCGAAGTGCACGGGGGATGGGTAGATCAGGGGCCCGCTGCTCGAGATGACGCATCAGCGCGACCTGGAAATCGAGCTCCTCCATCCGCTCGGAAGGATGAGCGATCTTCAGCACGAACTTCCCACGAGCCGGGCAATTGAGGAGGAACGTGTCGTCTTTCTCGGTTTCAAAGCGCGTGGCCGAGCCCCGCGCGCCATATAGCCGTTCGGCGATTTCTTCGGCTTCCGCAGCGCCCACGGGATGGCACGCCTCGCAAAGCTCAGGGGCGCGGGCTGGCCCATACTGATGCTTGTGATCCATCTTCAACTCATTCAGATCCTGCCTCGGGAATGGGCAGCTCGATGGCCTCACTATCGCACATCCCACTTTTTGTACAACAATTTTATTTTTTCCGGAGATTTCTTCCCGTTGGGATGGATCTCTTTCTGCCGAATGATGGTCGACGGCAGCTGCCGAACGATGGTCGACGGCAGCGCAGGGCATGCCGATGAAATTCTTACATAACTTTGCAGTTTGGGGCGCTTTAGCTATATATTCGCGTCAGTTTGCTGTTGTTTGGATGCGGCGCACGCAAGCTGTAGGCAAGTGCCACGGCGACCGGCCAACGGAAAAAATTGTTGGACAATATGTTGCTATCGCCGAAAAGTTATGCCAGTGTGCTCGCACTGGCCGGAATGCAGTTACGATGATTGGATAGGCACCCTGTGCCGCGAAAGTTGGAAGGAATACACGCCATGACTCAATTTCGACCGAAGTACGTCACCTTCGACTGCTACGGCACGCTCACTAATTTCGACATGGCCGGCGCTGCGCGACGCGTCTACGCCGAGCGTCTCTCCCCAGAAGCGATGGCCAGCTTTGTCGAGGCTTTCAGAGGCTATCGGCTTGACGAGGTGCTAGGGCCGTGGAAACCTTTCCTCGAAGTGGTGCACAATTCCGTCGAACGCAGCTGCAAACGCATCGGCATCCCGTTCAAACCCGAAGACGCGCAACGCATCTATGACGAAGTGCCAACCTGGGGTCCGCACCCGGACGTCCCAGCTGGCCTGTCCAGGGTGGCCAAGGAAATTCCGTTGGTCATCCTGTCGAATTCTATGAACAGCCTGATCATGTCGAACGTGGAAAAGCTGGGCGCGCCCATCCATATGGTGATCACGGCAGAAGAAGTCGGGGCATACAAACCTCTGATGAAGGGCTTCGAGTACATGCTCGATAAGCTGGGCTGCGGGCCCGAAGACATTACTCATGTGTCCTCATCCTTCCGCTACGACCTGATGACGGCCTATGACCTGGGCATCAAGAGCAAGGTCTGGGTCAACCGCGGCCATGAGCCGGCCAATCCCTATTACGAATACACCGAGATCAAGGATATCGGCGGGTTAGCCGCCGCCGTTGGCCTGGAGCCAGCCCTCAAGCCCGCCTGAAAAACTAGCGCTCAGGCGCTATTGCTACTTTGAGACCGGGGCGGTTCATTCGCCCCTTCTCTTTATCGTTCGAAGGGGAGCAAGCATGCCTTTCGGGGACCCCTTCCGCACGAGTGACCTGCTGGCGTTGGAGGACGGTGTGATCCGAACGTGACGCAACGGCATGTCGGGCTCGACGCGTCTGTTACGCCCCGCTATCGATGTCCGCTTTCGAGTAACCGGGGCTCTCCTCAACGACCGTTTGGGGCGCACAGCGGTCGTCCTCGAAACATGCGGGAGTGACTGGACCGGGTCGATCTTTCCGGGTCCCATTTATCCTGACAGCTCGACGGGTTCGCGGGTCTGTGGTGCGTAATGCCGGATACGGCCAGGACAGCATCGCCATCCAACCCGAACGCCAACTCGTGTATAGCGCTCGAAGGCGGCGGGAGCGTCAGTGGATGTGGCGGGGCGGATATGCATGGCGGCATGTTCTGCATTTGGAGCAGGTGCTGAAAGGCAGGTTTACAGTGTTTTCATCCTCTATTGGCTGGGAAATGGCGGCGCCGCCTTTTCGGAGTCTCGACGGCCGGATCACCGTTCACGCGCAATCGAAAGGGCTAAGCTGACTTCTGGTCCAGAATTTTCTGCTGACGAACCGAGGGATCCGACCGATGAAACGGCTGGGACCGGCCTACGATTGCTCATAAGCGAAACCGATCCCCGCCAAAAAAGGACGAAGCGCATGGCCACCTTCCGCCCGAAATACATCACCTTCGACTGCCACGGCACGCTGATCAACTTTCAGATGGCGGAGGCCGCACGTGATCTTTACGGCGACCGAATGAGCGAGCAGAAGATGCTGCAATTCATCGCGGACTTCTCAGCGTACCGGCTCGATGAAGTCATGGCCGACTGGAAGCCCTATGCGGAGGTGGTCCATAACGCATTGGCGAGGACCTGCAAACGCAACGGCGTCGACTTCAAGGACGAAGACGCCCAGATGGCATACGAACGCGTTCCCACCTGGGGGCCGCATCCGGACGTTCCGGCTGGGCTTGCCAAGGTGGCCAAGGAAATTCCGCTGGTCATCCTGTCAAATGCAATGAACTCGCAGATCATGTCCAACGTCGAGAAGCTCGGCGCGCCTTTCCACGCCGTTTACACCGCCGAAGAGGCTCAGGCCTACAAGCCGCACTTCCGGGCCTTCGAATATATGCTCGACATGCTTGGCTGCGGTCCGGAGGACATACTGCATTGCTCCTCCTCGTTCCGCTACGATCTGATGTCCGCACATGACCTCGGGATCAAGAACAAGGTTTGGGTCAATCGCGGTCACGAGCCGGCCAATCCCTATTACGGTTATACCGAGATCGCCGGCATCTCGGAATTGCCAGGCGTTGTCGGGCTCTGAGGAAGCCTGAATTACATGTGAAAACCTCTCTTCCAGCGGCCCGATAACGGACCTCGGTTTGCCGGAGTGTCGAGGGCCGATGGAGAGCCATTACGGTGCTGCCGTGTTCGGCGGTGGCATCACGGACCCGGCGCGGGCGAGGTAATCCCAGGGCCGGGACCGAGACAATCGTGCTGGAGGCGGGACGGTGGTCCGCCCGCCTCCAGCAGAAATCGCCCGACCTTATCAAGGCTGGGCGCAGCGGAATGGATGCCATCTCGACGGTCGCTTGTCGGATGAGCATGCTGCCCGGTCCAAACAGTGCGAGGTCTCAATCTTGGGTGCTTGTAACGATGCGCTTCCAGACGACGGCAAGGGTCATCTCGACGGCACCCAGTCGGTCGGCACGCCTTTCACCGAAGTGTATTTTCGGGCCGCGGCCGCTATTCTGGCGACAAAGCCAAGCGCTGCGGAAGCGTGCGTGTCGGGTGAGCTGCTACTACGCAACTACGGCTTGACGGGAACGACCATAGTCCTGTCCTCGGAAGTCGAGTGTACCGCGGACGTCACCTTGTTGAACGGCGATCGGTTGATCCTCAAAACGTCATCGCGGCCGCAAGGGAGAGACAGTTTCCGCTTCCAGGTTGCGGCCCTTGCAGGGCTGGAAGGCGCTTCCGGTTTCGCAGCACCTCATATCGTGCGTACCAGGGGCGGCACGCTGATGTTCGAAGAGGAGGAGATTTGCGGCTACCTGCAGACCCGACTTCCGGGGGTGCCGCTGCACGAGGCGAACGCAACTCCGGACGTCCTTTACCAGGTCGGCCAGGCGCTTGCTAGGCTCAGTTTGGCTCTCGAGCCTCTGAAGTTGCCCGCCATGCACCGCCCAGTCCTTTGGCATGTCGGATGTTGGCCGAGGTTAATGGAACTGGAGAAGCACCTGCCTTCAGGGTCCGTTGCAGATTCCGTGCATCTTGCCATGAGCAACTATGTCGAGCTTATCGAGCCGCAACTGCGCGAGGTAGGATGGCAGGTCACGCACAATGACCCTAGCCCGTTCAACACACTCTTGACCGATAATGGCGTCGCGTTCATCGATTTCGGCGACGGTTGCTGGGGCCCACGGATCCAGGATCTCGCGATTGCGGCAAGCCACGTCGTGACGGACCCGTCTTTGGCTCTGGGCGGCGCAGAAAATCTCATCGCTGGTTATGCTTCGGTAACTCCGCTTTCCGCGCTCGAGGCAAAGCTGCTCGTCGGACTGATAAAGGCGCGGCAAAGCGCCCTCATCCTGATCAACTACTGGCGAGCCGGGCTGTTTCCGGCCGAGGCAGCATATATCAAGAAGAACGTGGCCCGAGCCGAACGCGGGCTCGCTATCCTATCGGCGTTAGGCGTCGGGGAGGCGGAGATGGCTGTGCATCGCGCGGTGCCTTAGTTCGGCGTTGCCGAAGGCACTCCGAGTGCTTCGTCACTCGCCTTGGAATCAGTACCGTAACTCGCGACCTTCTCGCGGTGGAAACTTAAGCAGGATCAAAGCTATGTCCACAGATCTCATGCCCAACCGCTTTACCCCCGGGGAAGCCACAATTCCCCCCCGCGAATCTGAGCTGATCGCCCGGCGCGACAACGTACTGGGGGCCTCCTACAGGCTTCAATACCGCCGCCCGGTGCATTTCGTTCGGGGCGAGGGGATATGGCTCTACGATCCCGACGGGCATCGCTATCTGGATTTCTATAACAATGTGCCATCTCTCGGGCATTGCAATCCCGAGATCAACGCTGCCATGGCGGAACAAGCCAGCCGCATGAGCGCAAATACCCGCTACCTCGAACCGAGCCTTGTCGACTATGCCGAACGGCTCGTGGCCACCTTTCCCCAGGAGCTGAACCGCGTTGTCTTCACCTGCACGGGTAGCGAATCGAACGATCTGGCGCTCCGGATCGCCCGCCTGACCAGCGGCAGCGAGGGCGTGATCGTCTCTTCCCATGCCTATCACGGCACCAGCGCGGCCACGGCGATGGTGTCGCCCAACCTGGGCGACGCCGTCAAGCTCAGTCCTGCCGTCCGCATGGTGTCTCTACCAGGCCCAGCAGGCATCTCGGAAGCGCAGGCAGCGGGCTTCTTTGAAGCGCAAGTGCGAGCCGCCATTACAGACCTGAACCGGCGTGGCATTGGGGTTGCGGCCCTGCTCATCGACAGCATTTTTTCGAGCGACGGTGTCTGGGTGGACCCGCCTGGCTTCATCGCCGGCGGCGTTAAGGCCGTGCGGGAGGCGGGCGGTCTCGTCATTGCCGATGAAGTGCAGCCGGGATTCGGACGGACGGGCACGTACATGTGGGGTTTTGAGCGGCACGAAGTTGTTCCGGACCTCGTTACCCTCGGCAAGCCCATGGGCAATGGATTTCCAATCGGCGCCGTCGTCGGCCGTAAGGCACCGATGGATCGCTTTGGTGCTACTGCCCGCTACTCGAACACCTTCGGCGGCAATACCGTTGGAATCGCGGCAGCTTACGCCGTCCTGACTATTTTGCATCGGGATCGGATCCCCCAGCATGCGCTAGCCATGAGTGAGCGCCTGAGGCTGGGGTTGGAGCATCTTGCCAAGCTGCACTCCGGTATTCGCGGCGTCCGAAACGCCGGGCTGTTCTTCGGCATCGACATCGGGTTGGATGGAGCGGGAGAGGCCAGCCGGCGAGCCATGGCTTTGGATATCGTAAACCTGATGCGCGACGATGGCGTTCTCATCAGTACGACGGGCGCCAACGAGGATACGCTGAAGGTGCGCCCGCCGCTGATTTGCCAGGCGGAGCATGTGGATCGGTTCCTCAAAGCCATGGAAAGCGCGCTCAAGAAGGCCGTTGCGTAGGTGTAACGTCGGCTGCGCCGGCAGCCGAATAGGCCGGCGCCATCATCAACGAAAGCTAAGTCGATGAAACTCGATCGGATCGACATCAAAATCCTGCACGTGCTGCAGCAGAACGGCCGAATGACAAATGTGGAGCTTTCGGAGGTGGTGAATCTATCGCCGAGCCCCTGCCTCATGCGCGTGAAGAAGCTGCAGTCGGAAGGGTATATCGAGGGCTATTCGGCGCAGATCAATGTCGGCAAGTTGGGGCAGACGTTAACGGTGTTCACCGAGGTGACGCTGAAGAACCACCGGCAGATCGACTTCACACGCTTCCTCGCCGCCGTTGAGAAGATCGATCAACTAATCGAATGCCATGTGGTCTCGGGCGGCTACGACTACCTCTTGAAATTCGTGACGTCCGGGATCGGCGAATATCAAGAGATCATGGAGCGGCTGGTCGAGTTGGACGTCGGCATCGACAAATATTTCAGCTTCGTCGTGCTGAAATCGCCGGTCGTGAAGGGGCGCCTGCCGCTGACGAACCTGTTTCGCCCATAGAATCTCATCAACACTTCGCCCTTTGCTCCGACGGCGGCGGGCGTTTCGATCTCTAGCGAGAAGGCGCACCGCCATGAAATTCCTGTCCTACTGGCACGATGCCGCCCCGGCATTCACCGGGGC
>NZ_LUAV01000018.1:14194-142230 GCF_002078505.1 Ensifer aridi
AAAGCGCGATGATGCATATGGGCCGCTACGTCGCCGGGCTGGCCGAGGCAGCCAGCCGGCACGGCGCGACGATCTTCGAGCAGGCAGCCGTCGCAGAACATCGGCAGGCGGGCAACCGTCATCATCTGAAGACGGCGCGGGGCAGTGTCACCGCCGATGCCGTGCTTGTTGCCACCGGTGCCTATACGCCTTCGACCTTCGGCTATTTCCGCCGCCGGATCATCGCTGTCGGCAGCTTCATCATCGCCACCCGGCCGCTGACGGCGGCGGAGATTGCGGCGACGATGCCGGGCAATCGCACCTGCGTCACGTCGATGAACATCGGCAACTATTTCCGGCTCTCACCCGACAACCGGCTGATCTTCGGCGGCCGCGCCCGCTTCTCGGCGACGTCCGACCAACGCTCGGACGCGAAAAGCGGCGCGATCCTGCGGGCGAGCCTTGCCGAGATCTTCCCGCAGCTTGCCAGTGTCGAGATCGACTATTGCTGGGGCGGTCTCGTCGACATGACCAAGGACCGCTTCCCCCGCGCCGGCTATCACGACGGCGTCTGGTACGCCATGGGCTATTCCGGCCATGGGGCGCAGCTTTCGACGCATCTCGGCATGATCATGGCGGATGCGATCCTCGACCGGCCGGACCGCAACCCGCTCAACGGTCTCGAATGGCCGGCGGTGCCAGGCCATTTCGGCAAGCCCTGGTTCCTGCCGCTCGTCGGCATGTATTACAAGATGCTGGACAGGTTCCAGTAGCGTACTGCTTATCCCTGTTTGTGGAAGCCGTCGAGGGCGAGGTGGTTACGCGCGGCCAATGACATCGATTATGGTCGTCTGCCACGTCTACACAACCATTCTCGGCCCTGCGTTGCGGGTGATGGAGGGCCTGAAATACGGATCGACGAAGGACTGATCACAACGCCGGAGGCTCCGTTCGATGGCGTCGAAGAGGCCGCATGCGCATTCTCCGTTACTGCTCGGTCAGCTCTTTCGCCTGGTCCTTTATGGAAGTGATTGTCAGGAGCTGATGCGTCAAGCCTGGAATGGCTGCAGGGAAGCGGCCTTCCAGAGCGGCGGTGCCAACCGTGAAGCCGGCGGCCCGGCCGCTGACGACGGCATGGATGCGTTCGGGGCGGTCGATCGAGCCTGCGACGATGACGGGCTTGACGACAGCGTCGCGGACCGCCCGGATGAGATCTGCGCCATCGACATCGGCGCGATAGGCAAGGAGATCGAGGCCGTGGACGCCTTCGCGGGCGGCAAGGTCTTTTGCGCTTGCAACGATCTCCGTCATGGAACCCTCCAGAACGCTGGGATGGCCCGCAATGCGGCCGGGGAAGGGGTAGTAGCGGATACCACTTCCCTCAAGGAGGGGAAGGACGTCGTCGAGATGGGTGCCGCCAAGCAGATAGTCGACGCCGAGCGTGAGGGCAGCGCGCACCGACGCGATTTCGCTGGCGCGGTCGAGTGAAACCACTTCGAGATAACTCTTCGCGCCTGCGGCCCCGATTTCCCGGTCAAGCTCGAAAGCACCTTGAGGGGTAGGCCGATACCCTTGAAGCCAATATGACGGACACCCGCAGAAAGCACCAAGGGAAGCTGCGCCAGCGCATCCGGGATCGTCCGGTCGTTGCGGGTCAGCATGAAGACGAAATCGATGCGGGTCATGTCAATCCTCCTGGTCGCACGGTGCCTTCGCCAGTCGGCGGGCGTAGTCGATCGCTGTTTCGAGACTCCTCGGATCGGCGATGCCTCGGCCGGCGATATCGAAGGCGGTGCCATGGTCGGGGCTTGTGTGCACGAAGGGCAGGCCGAGCGTGATATTCACGCCCTTTCCAGTCCGAGTTTTTTGACCGGGATCAGCCCCTGGTCGTGATACTGCGCGACGACCACATCGAAGCGGCCGTTTCGGGCCTGCATGAAAACCGTATCGCCGGGCCAGGGGCCGCTGGCGTCTATGCCTTCGGCGCGGGCCGCCTCGACGGCGGGCGCGCTGATGCGGATTTCCTCATCTCCGAAGAGACCGCCTTCGCCGGCATGCGGATTGATTCCCGCAACAGCGATGCGGGGCGGGCGATTCCCAGCGCGCGACCCCTCGTGGGCTAGGCGGATCGCGGACATCTGTGCCGGAAAATCCGCCCGGCGGATCGCGTCTGCCAGCGAACAATGGATCGTCACCAGCACGGTGCGGATATCGTCGTTGGCGATCATCGCCACGCGCCCCGCACCACCTTTTTTCCGCGAGGATTTCCGTGTGACCGGGTATGGAAGCCCCGCAGCGGCAAGTGCCTCCTTGTGGATCGGCGCGGTCACGATGCCGGCGACTTTACCCGATCTGGCGAGATCGATCGCTGCAACGACAGCATCATAGGCCATGCGGCCGCTGGTGGCGCTCACCTTGCCGAGTGCTGGCGGGGTTTCGATGCGGGACCCGGCGAGGATATTCAGGGCGCCATCCGGCTTCGCATCGGCGACGTCATGGATCGCATTCAGGTGCAGACCGGCGCGTCTCGCGCAGGCGACAACGAACGCGCTGTCGCTCGTTGCGTCGGCGTTGGAGGAAGTTCACAAAGTTGACGTGTCCCCGCCGATCGTCGTTTCCTGCGAACGGTCCGTCGCCATGCGCTGGCTGATCCCGCGGCTTTCGGAGTTCCAGGATCGCCAGCCCGAGATCGACCTTCACCTTTCCGTCGGTGGTGGGGGCTTCGATTTTGCGCGCGACCGTATCACGCTCGCGATCCGCAGACTGGATTTTGCGATCGATGCGAACTGGCAGGTCGAACGGTTGATCGAAGAGGAAGTCGGTCCCGTCATGCATCCCGCCATGGCGGATCGGTTTGCCGCCGGTGGTTATGTCGCGCTTGCTGCAAAGACCCGGCCGGATGCCTGGCAGAAGTGGTCCGCCGCCCATCCGGACGCGCCGAAGCCGCGCTCGACGCGCTTCCTTGACCATCATTTCCTGATGGCGGAGGCCGCAGCCGGCGGTCTGGGCGTGGCCATGTGCCCCAAGATCATTGCCCTCGACGATATCCGGAAAGGCGGCCTCGCCGCGCCGCTCGGCTTTCAGCCTAATGGCTCACATTACGGCATCATTCGTTCGGCGCTGGCGAAGAAGACGGCTGGAATCGATCAATTTGTGTCTTGGCTTCTCGCCGCCATTCACAAAGATTTCTATGTGGCGTCTTGAGCCCACACACCGTCGCGGTTCCTAACTTGATCTCAAAACCGGTCAAGCATTCGAAGTGCAACAACTCGCTTCAATACCAGACCGCTATCAGGTGCTCAGGCATTCGGGCCAAGTATGTTTGCTCTGGCTTCGACAATGTGGTCGTACATGTTTCGCTCGGCCTCTCTGCTGTCGCGATCTTTGATGGCGTCAAGAGTGGCCTGATGCTTGGCGATATAGGCCTTCATGCGCTCAGGGGTTAGTGACTGCTCCTTCATTTTCCCCCAGAGGTTTCCTGCCCGTACTGTGTGAATACCTTCATAGAGCGAGGCGAGAAGACCATTGCGGGCGGCTCCGACGATGATGCGGTGAAAGACAGCGTCCCATTTCTCGAATTCGACCAGGGTTTCCGCCGCGCTGCCCCGATCGATCGATTTCTGCATTTCGTCGATCTCCTGCCTAGTCGCCCGTAACGCCGCCAAGGCGGCGATCTTGGGTTCCATGATTAGCCGAGCCTCGAAGACTTCGGCCGGATAGGTGCGCAACGCGTCTCCCGTGCTGCCTGGCGGGCGACGGAGCGCCGTCGAGGTAACCCCGCTGCCAGCGATAAACGTCCCCCTGCCCACGTGCCTAATGAGCCGGCCCTCCTTCTCCAGAGAAGCAAGCATCCGCCGAAGTGCGGTGCGGGGCAGCCCGAGTTTGAGCGCCAGGTCGCGCTCAGGCGGTAACCGATCCCCGGGCTCCAGACCTTCGGCTTCGATGAAATCCTTCAAGACTACGCTCATGAGCCCTCGCTAATTATTTTTCGCAACCAAATTGATCTATATTGACACCAATTGCAAGACCAATCTTATATTGATTGAGGATCAGACCCCTGATTGGTAGCGAATGGCGCTGAACTACAGGGACTGCATGCTGCGTACTGCTTCAGAACGATTGTCGGAGGGCAGCACGCATAGGGCCGGCGACTAAAATCGCAAGGTAACCGCTCCGTTGAAAGGGAGGAATCTCGATGGCCGCTAGAACAGAGGCTGTTTCTGGAGACGACGCAGCGCTTTCGGTGCGTGGCCTGACAGTCGACTTGCCGAAAGGCATGGAACGGGCCCATGCCGTCGAGAACATCTCGTTTGATCTCAAGCGGGGCCAGATCCTGTGCATTATCGGCGAGTCCGGCTCAGGCAAGTCGGTCACGGCAAACACGATCATGGGGCTTTTGCCGAAGCTGATCCCCGTCTCGTCCGGCGCTATTCATCTCGATGGTACCGCCATCATCGGCGCACCGGCGAAAAAACTGCGAGGACTGCGCGGCCGCGTCGTATCGATGATTTTCCAGGATCCGCTCTCGGCGCTCAATCCGCTGATGACGGTCGGCGAGCAGGTTACCGAAGTCCTGACCGCACATGGCGTGGGCACGAAGGCGTCGCGGCGCCAGCGCGCCATCGAGCTGCTGACTGAAGTCGGTCTGCCCGATCCGGAGCTCATGTACTACCAATATCCGTTCCGGCTCTCGGGTGGGCAACGACAGCGCGTGATGATCGCCATGGCCCTGGCGCTCGAGCCCACGGTCCTGATCGCCGACGAACCGACCACGGCCCTCGACGTCACCACGCAGGCGCAGATCCTGAAACTGATCCGTGACATTCAGCGCCGCAAGGGCATGAGCGTGATGTTCATCACCCATGACTTCGGCGTCGTGGCCGAGATCGCCGACAGTGTCGTGGTGATGGAGAAAGGCCGCGTTGTCGAGCAAGGCAGCGCCGAGCAGGTTCTGAAATCCCCCACCCACCCCTACACCCAGCGCTTGATCGCCGCCGTTCCGCATCTGACGGGCGAGGATCGCGCAGCTCAGGCGAAGGCGAGCAACGAGACGATCCTGAAGGTCGAAAGATTGTCGAAGACTTATCGTAGCGGGAGTGCCCTGTTCGGCAGCCAACGCATCGTGCCTGCAGTGAAGGACGTCTCATTCGATCTGGCTGCGGGACGCACCCTCGGCGTTGTCGGCGAAAGCGGCTCCGGCAAGTCATCGCTCGGAAGGCTTTTGATCAAGCTGCAGGACAGTGATGGCGGTCGGATTCTTTTCGAAGGCCGCGACATCGCCAACCTTTCCGAATCCGAATTTCGTCCGCTGCGGCCGCGGATCCAGATGATCTTCCAGGATCCCTTCGCGTCGCTCAACCCGCGTTCGACCATTGGACAAATCCTTACCGTCGGTCCCGTCGCACACGGCATGCCTTACGCCCAGGCGCGCGAGGAGGCGCGAGCGTTGCTGGCCCATGTCGGTCTCGATGCCGGCGCCTTCGGCCGCTATCCGCACGAGTTTTCCGGGGGGCAACGCCAGCGCATTGGCATCGCCCGAGCTTTGATGTTCAAGCCCAAGCTGCTGATTGCCGACGAGGCGGTCTCTGCGCTCGACGTGTCCATCCAGGCCCAGATCCTCAAGCTGCTCGATCAGATCCAGCGGGAAACTGGCGTATCGATGATCTTCATCACCCATGATCTGCGCGTCGCTAGCCAGATCTGCGACGAAATCGCGGTGATGCAAAAAGGGCAGATCGTCGAGCGCGGTCCGCCATCACAAATCTTTCTGAACCCGCAATCGGCCTACACGCGCGAGTTGGTGGCGGCGATTCCGGGGGAGCGGCCGAGGAGCACACCGCCGGCTGCTGCGAACTTTTGAGAGCCACGGCGAAGATCGCCACTAGGGAGGAGACATCATGGCTAAAGATCCGACAACCACATCGACCTATTCTCGACGCGACGCGCTGCGCCTCATGGCAGCGGGCGGCATCGCCTGCTTTGCCGCCCCCAACCTGCTCGGCAAACCTGCCTTTGCCGAAACCGCCAACCCGACCGGCCGCGTCGTCGTCGGGCTTTCGCAAGAACCGACCGTCTTCAATCCGCTGATGGCCCATATCGAGGTAGACGACGCGGTCCATTTCTCGGTGTTCGACGCTCTCTTCCGCATGGATCCGAAGGGTGTTCTCCAACCCAATCTCGCGGCCGAAGTGCCATCACAGAAGAACGGCGGCATTTCGGAGGACGGTCTGAACTGGCGCATCCGCCTGCGTGACGGCGTGCGCTGGCATGACGGCGAGCCCTTCACCGCCGAGGATGTGAAGTTCACTCTCGAGCTAATCACCAATCCGAACTTCCGCGCGTGGCGCACGGGTGGGCATTCCCTGGTGCGTGACATCACGGTGGTCTCGCCGACTGAGCTGACCTGGCGCATGGAGGAGGCTTTCGCTCCTTATCTGTCGTTCCTCGCCGAAACCTTCATGGTGCCCAAGCACATTCTCGAGAAGGAGGCCGATCCCAACACCGCCGCCTTCAACCAGGCGCCCGTCGGCACCGGTGCCTTCAAGTGGGCGCAGCGGGTTGCCGGCGACCATCTCGAACTCGTCGCGAACCCGCAATATTTCGGCGACGGCCCCTATATCGAGCGGCTCGTCTTCAAATACATTCCCGACATGACGGTGCTCTACACCCAGTTCAAGAGCGGCGACATCGACTTGGTGGACCAGGCATACATAACCGCCGACCATTACGAGGAAGCCAAGACATTGCCCGGGCGTGTGGTGACGCTGGAGCCGGGGGCATCGCTCGAGTCGGTCTTTCTCAATCTCGAGAAGCCGCAATTCAAGGATCCGGCGGTGCGCCAGGCGCTCTATGCCGCAATGGATCGAAAGGCCATTATCGATGCGATCTACTTCGGCGTAGGCACTCTAACGGAGAGCTTCATGCCGAAGGAGTCTTACTACTACAATCCGAACCTTCCGGCGCAGGAGTTCAACCTCGATCGGGCGCGACAGATCCTCGACGAGGCGGGCTGGGTTCCGGGCCCGGATGGGATCCGGGCGAAGGACGGGGTGCGGCTGTCGTTCGCCAACTCGACGACGTCGGGCAACAATCTGCGTGAGCAAGTGCAGCAGTTCCTGCAGCAGACATTTGCGGAGATCGGCGTCGAGATGACGATCTCGAATATGCCGGCCGCCGTCATGTGGGGCGAGTTCTGGCTCAAGTCGCAGTTCGACTCGGCGATCGCCGGTGTCACCTATCTCATCGCGGCGGATCCGGACGCCACCAACCGTCTCCACAGCAGCGCCATTGGCGCGAAGGGCGGGAAGGGCTCGAACACCGCCCAATACTCCAACCCGGAAGTTGATGCGCTGCTCGAGAAAGGTGCCCGCACCTTTGATCCGGAAGAACGGCGGGCGATCTACAACCGCGTGCAGGAGATCGTCCGTCAGGACCTGCCGTTCCTGCCGCTGTTTGCCTATACAAACGTGTTGGGGCGCAAGGAAGGTCTCGAGGGCTTCGAGGCCAATGCCAATACCCGCACGGCATCCTGGCATGCCGCCGGATGGCGCTGGCAGAGCTGACCTACGCGTGACACACGCCGCCGCCGCTCAGGCGGCGGCCATTCTTTGACGCTGTCATAAGGAGGAAAGCCAATGCGCGGCTTCCTGCTCAATCGCCTTTCACAGAGCCTCGTCCTGCTCCTGATCGTTTCGGTCATCGGGTTCGTCGTCCTGAATCTGCTTCCGGGTGGCCCGCTGGCGCAGTTCGGGCTCGATCCCAGCATGACCCAGGACGATCTCAACCGTCTCAAAGAACAGCTGGGACTCAACCGTCCACTGTGGATGCAATATCTGGACTGGGCCTGGCGCCTCGTTCAGGGCGACTGGGGTCACTCCTTCCGTGACGGCGCTCCCGTGCTGGACGTGATTGGCCGCCACCTTGTTGCGACGCTGTTGTTGATGGGGTCCTCCACCGTGATTGCCATCGCCATCGGCACGTGGATCGGCATCCGCGGCGCCACGCACCGCTATTCGATTTTCGACTATCTGGCGACAGTCGGTGCCATGGTGGCGTTGTCGATCCCGACCTTCTGGTTCGGTCTCGTCGGCATCTACGTGTTCTCGCTGCGCCTGGGCTGGCTGCCAGCCGGAAACATGTACACGATCGGCGACGGCTCGGTCCTGAATTATCTTCATCACCTGATCATGCCGAGCATTGTGCTGGCGCTGGTGCATGTCGCCATCTGGAGCCGCTACATGCGAACGGCGACGCTTGACGTCATCAGCCAGGAATTCGTCAAGACCGCCCGCGCCAAGGGGCTGAGTGAGCGTCGGATCCTGATGAAGCATGTCGTCGGCAACGCGCTGCTGCCAATGATCACACTTGCGGGAATGCAGCTTCCCAGCGTTCTCACGGGTGCTCTGGTTACCGAGACGGTGTTTACCTGGCCGGGCATGGGCCGGCTGTTCCTCGATAGTCTCGGTTACAGCGACTACCCGGTCGTGATGGGGCTGCTCATGTTCTCGGCAATACTCGTCGTGCTCTGCAACCTGCTCGCCGATATCGTCGTCGCCATCATCGATCCCCGTATCCGTCTGAGCTAATCGCCTCATGGACGCTCAACAGGAGGCCACCATTATGACCGCCATTGTTGCAAATTCACGCCAGGAGCGTTGGTGGAACAGCCGAACGGCACACCGCTTCATGAACCACCATCTGGCCCTGCTCGGGATGGTGATGATCGCCGTCCTGACGCTGGCGTGCGTCTTGGGCCCCTACCTGCTGCCGTATGATTCACTCTATATCGATCTGCGCGCCCGCTTTGCTCCGCCCTTCACGGGCCACCATTACATGGGCACCGATCCGCTGGGCCGGGACTTGGCGGCGCGGCTCTTCATGGCTGGGCGCGTTTCCCTGCTGGTCGGCTTCTCCGCGATGCTGTTGTCGACGCTGATCGGCACCCTTGTCGGCGTGATTGCGGGCTACCGGGGCGGCTGGATCGGCACGACGCTGATGCGCACCGTCGATGGCTTCCTGTCGTTCCCGTCGATCTTCCTCGTGCTGGCGCTTGCCGCGGCGCTGAAGCCAAGCCCGATGATGATTACCGTCGTCATTGCCGCCACCAGCTGGATGGAGGTCGCCCGGATCGTCGAGGCCGAGGTCCGCTCCCTTCGCGAGCGCGAATTCGTCCAGGCCGGTCGCATGCTGGGCTTAAGCGGAACCCATATCATGTTCCGCGAGATCCTTCCGAACGCCATCGGTCCGATCATCGTCGCGGCCACCCTGACCGTCGCTCGCGCCATCCTCATGGAAGCCTATATCAGCTTCCTCGGTTATGGAATTCAGCCGCCGCTGCCCAGCTGGGGCAACATGCTGAATGGCGCGCAGCAGTATCTGGGGACCGCACCGTGGCTGGCGATCATTCCTGGTGCGGCCATTGCCATCGCTGTAACAAGCTTCAACTTCATCGGCGACGGGCTGCGCGATGCGCTCGATGTTCGCGGTGATCACAACTGAGGAAAATAAGCACCCCGGCGAAATCGCAGCAGCTTAGCGAAGGCAACACCCAACAGTTGGTTTTCAACAGGCGATGCATGCGCAAGCTGCTGCACCTGATCGAAACATAAGCCCGATGCAACTCGCCTCTCATCGTCATCAGTCCCACTAGGCCCTTGGCCGACGCAACGAGACGTTAGTCCCATGGAAGACTCCAGAATCGCAGACAAGAACACGCCCTACTGGTGGGAGGAGGCACCCGTCAAACCGCTGACGCGGCAGCCGCTGGCCAAGAAGGTCGACGTGGCGATCATAGGCGCCGGATACACCGGGCTATCGGCGGGTCTCGTTCTGGCGCGCGAGGGCCGCTCTGTTGCGGCCTTCGACGCAATGAACCCGGGTGAGGGGGCCTCGACGCGCAACGGCGGAATCACCAGCGGAAGCATTCGGCCGGACTACGCCACGATCACCCGGCGCTTCGGCGAAGAAAAGGCGATTGCAATCGAGGCGGAGGGCAAGGTCGCCCGCGAATTCCTCTATGACTTCATCAGGACCGAAGGGCTCGAGTGCGACTTTCAGCTGGTTGGCCAGTTCAAGGGCGTAATCGGATACGACGATTACGAGAAGACGGCCCGGAGCGCCGAAGTGCTGGCGAAGAGACTGGGGATCGATGCCTATGCGGTGCCGTACGCCGAACAGCGCAACTACATCGGCACGGATTTCTATCGCGGCGGCATGGCGCGGATGGATATTGGTGGGCTGCACCCGGCCAAGTTCCACGCTGAGCTCCTGCGGGTGGCGCTGGCTTCGGGACTGACGGTCCATGCAGGTACGCGTGTGACTTCGGTAACGAGGGATGGTTCCGAGTTCCGTGTCGCGACGGAGGCGGGCACGGTGGTGGCCCGCCAGGTTCTCGTCTGCACGGATGGCTATACCGACGGCGCCGTTCCCTTCTTGCGCCGCCGGCTGGTCCCGGTTCGCAGCCGGATCATTGTCACCGAGGAGCTCCCGCCAGAAGTGATGGCGCGGCTGATGCCGAAGCGGATGATGATGATTGAGGGCAGGCAACTGGGGTTCTACTACCGCCCGACGCCCGACGGCAAACGCATTCTTCTAGGGGGGCGCGACAGTTCGCGCGTCGGCGATCCGGCCGCGCCGAAGCTGTTTCTGCGCCGCGGCTTGGTGAACCTGTTCCCGGAACTGGAGAACGTTCGCCTGTCGCACACCTGGTTTGGCAATGTGGCGATGCACCGCGACATGCTGCCCCGCATCTTCGAGAAGAACGGCGTGGTCTATGCCACCGGTTTCTGCGGTTCGGGCGTGGTCTGGGCCCCATGGATCGGAACGCGCGCGGCTCACAAGCTGCTGGGGCATGCCGCGCAAGCGCGCACGGCTTTCGACTTCCGGCCGCCTGCATTCATTCCCCTTTACAATGGCAATCCCTGGTTCATGCCGGCGATCATTGAGGGCTATCGGATGCAGGACCGCATCGCCCTGTACCGCGCCCGCCGATAGAGCTTGACCGTTTGAGGACTCCAGCGCTCCTGCGGGGCGCTATCGAGAATCATGCACTATTGCAGAGGAATACAGATCATGCCGGTCGAGGTTCAGAAAGTCCCTGACAGCGCCTCTTTTCCAACCCAGGTGGATGTCGTCGTCATCGGGGCAGGGATCGTCGGTACATGCACGGCCTATGAACTCTCCCGCCAAGGCGTCTCCGTTGCTCTGCTCGAAAAGGGCATCGTTGGCGGCGAGCAATCGAGCCGCAACTGGGGGTGGGTCCGGCAGCAGAACCGCGATCTCCATGAGCTTGCCCTTGCCATGTACAGTCTGCGGCGCTGGGAGGAATTGGGCACCGAGATCGGCCGCGATCTCGGTTTTCGTCGGACCGGGATACTCTACTGCACCAAGAGCGAGGCGGATGTCGCCAGGTGGGAAAAGTGGGGAAAGGCCGCACGCGTCCAAGGATTCCACAGCCAGATACTCACTGCTTCCGAGGCGAATGAGCGGGCCTCGGGCGGCACGTCCTCCTGGGTCGGCGGCGTCTGGTCTCCGACTGACGGGAGAGCGGAACCGAGCCTTGCTGTGCCTGCCATCGCCGAGGCCGCGAAGGAAAACGGCGTATCGCTCCATCAGAACTGCGCCGTTCGAGGCCTCGACATTACCAATGGCCAGGTAACAGGGGTGTGGACGGAGCGGGGAATTGTGAAAGCGAGCACCGTTGTTTGCGCCGGCGGAGCATGGGCTTCCCGCTTTTCTCATCGCTATGGCATCGAAGTTCCAGTCGCCAACATCGCCGGGACCGCGATCAAGACAACCCCGGCGCCCGAAATCGTTCAAGCAGGATGCCTATCGGCTTCGAACTTCGTGTTGCGGCGTCGGATCGATGGCTCCTACACGGTTGCCGTACCCGGACACGGTACGCTCGACATCACGCCGCGAGGAATGCGATATGCATTCAAGTTCTACGAGATGTATCGGAGCAAGATCGGCAAGAAGCTCAAATACCGCCTCAACAGCAGCTTCTGGAATGGCCCCGATGCCTTCGGCAGCTGGGAGAACGACGAGATCTCTCCGTTCGAAAAGAGCCGCATTCTGGATCCGGCGCCCGACGCGGAACTCGTCAAACTCGCAGTGAAGAACCTTGAAAGCGAGTACCCGGCGCTGAAAGGGATCGGGATCGAGCGCGCGTGGGGCGGGCTCATCGATACCTCTCCGGACCTCGTGCCGGTTATCTCGAGAGTGGAGGAACTCCCCGGCTACGTGATCGCCGCCGGCTTCAGCGGACACGGTTTCGCGATCGGACCGGGGGCTGGCCGGCTGGTGAGCGAGATTGTCTTGAATGAAGAGCCACTGACCGACATTTCGCCTTACAGGCTGAGCCGGTTCAGCGATGGCTCGGCGATCCGACGGCCCGAAATGATGTAGCCGCCAGATCGGCTGCCTTTGTAACCCAAGGGATTATTGTCACTGAGCCTCGTCCACTGACGAGACTCCAACCGCTCATGCAAAGGTCGTGGCAACAACCGGGTGGGCGCATATGAAACTGGACAGAATTGACATCAAGATCCTCTCCGAGCTCCAGAAGAACGGACGTATTACTTATGTCGAGCTCGCCGAGCTCGTTAACCTATCCGCAACCCCTTGTCTCGTGCGAGTGAAGAAGCTGCAGGCAGAAGGCTATATCGGCGGCTATTCTGCGATGATCAACATGGGAAAGCTTGGCCAGGTTCTGACTGTCTTTACAGAGATAACCCTGAGGAACCATCGCCAGGCCGACATCGCCCGCTTCATGTCGGCCATCCAAAATATAGAGCAAGTCATCGAATGCCACGTCGTCTCGGGCGACTACGACTATCTCGTCAAGTTCGTGGCGAGCAGCATAGGAGAATACCAGTCGCTGATGGAGCGGCTGGTAGAAATGGACGTCGGAATCGAGAAATACTTCAGTTTCGTCGTGCTCAAATCGCCGATCACGAAGTACCACATGCCCCTGACGAATCTGTTCGACATTTAGGGAGCCGAACTGCCTGCCAGCCTCTATCCGGACCTGTAGAGGCCTCGCTTCAAACCGTCGTCAGATTGACCCTAGCCGTTCCCTCATCGGGTTAATGCAGAGCCGTGAAGCCACGGATGTATCACGGTCATGAGCCTCGCAGATTATCGCCGCAACCAATTTGATCTATATTGACACCAATCATAAAACCAATCTTATATTGATCGCGTGTCCAACCTGATTGGTAGCGAAGGTGCTGAACGTGAAGCCAACTCCCGCGCAAAAAACAACTCCGCTTGTCTCTCCCGCCTCGGCTGCCGTAGTCCGCGATGCTCCTACGCAACTGTTCATCGGCGGCGAATGGGTGTCTGCAAAAGAAGACCGCACCTTTGAAGTGGTCGACCCCTCGACCGGAGATGTGATCGCCACAGTTTCCGACGGTGATATCGGCGATGGAATATCCGCGGTCGACGCAGCGGAAAAGGCCGCTGCGGTTTGGAAGGCGACCTCGCCGCGGCGTCGCTCGGACGTTTTGATGAAGTGTTTTCACCTTGTGCTCGAACGGGCCGAATGGCTGGCGCAACTGATCACCGTGGAAAACGGCAAGGCACTTGCGGACGCCAGGTCGGAGGTCGCCTACGCCGCGGAGTTTTTCCGCTGGTACGCGGAAGAAGCTGTACGGGCGCCGGGCGAGTTCGGACCTGCCCCCTCCGGCGCCAATCAGATCATCGTCAACCACGAGCCGATTGGTATCGCCGTGTTGGTGACGCCTTGGAACTTCCCGGCAGCAATGGCGACCAGAAAGATCGCTCCCGCACTGGCCGCTGGGTGCACATGCATCCTGAAGCCCGCAGCGGAGACCCCGCTTACGGCACTGGCGATCGGCGAAATTATGCGGCAGGCAGGCGTTCCGGCCGGAGTGGTCAACATCGTGACAACGAGGAAAGCGGGCCCCGTGGTCAGCGCCATGCTGCATGACAAGCGGGTACGGAAGCTGTCGTTTACAGGCTCGACAGGCGTCGGCCGGACACTGCTGCGCGAGGCTGCGGACCAGGTTGTCAGTTGTTCGATGGAACTCGGCGGCAATGCGCCCTTCGTTGTATTCGACGATGCCGACCTGGAGACGGCTGTCGCCGGAGCAATGGTTGCCAAGATGCGCAATGGCGGCGAGGCATGCACTGCTGCGAACCGCTTCTATGTCCAGAAGGGAATTCTCGAGAACTTCACGCGGCGGTTTGCGGAAGAGATGGCGGCGCTCAAGGTCGGAGCAGGCCTGGCTCCGGACACGCAGCTCGGGCCACTGATCACCGAGGCCGCGGTCGCCAAGGTGGAACGCCTGGTGGACGACGCCATTGCCAAGGGAGCCCGCCTGGTTACGGGTGGCGGCCGGTTGAACCGCGACGGCTTCTACTATCCGCCTACCGTACTGGCAGACGTTTCTCCCGATGCCGAGATCCTTCGCGAAGAAATCTTCGGGCCGGTTGCGCCAGTCATTGCGTTTGAAACCGAGGACGAGGTCGTCCAGATGGCGAACGATACCGAATACGGGCTGGTGTCCTATGTGTTCAGCAGCGACCTCAAACGCGCGCTTGCGGTCGCCGGGCGGCTGGAAAGCGGCATGGTCGGAATCAACCGAGGCGTCGTCTCCGACGCTGCCGCACCGTTCGGCGGCATGAAGCAGAGCGGCCTCGGCCGCGAGGGAAGCCACCACGGCATGCTCGAATATCTCGAAACGAAATACATCGCCGCAAGCTGGTAGGCACTCTGCGATCCTGACCGCTTCCTTCTACCGTAATGACGGTCTCGTAACGAGGTCGGAGCCGACTCACATCCATCTCGTCTAACGACGACGCGGCTTTGCCTTCACCCAGGTAAAAATGGAGAACCAGATGTCACTACTCAAAACGATTGACCCGAGTCCCTCGTTCGAACCGAAGCACGCGTCCCCCGCGCCGGATCGCCTTATCGCCGGTGCACCCGCCTTCAAAACCTGGGCGCAGGACAGCGACAAAGAGGGTAAGGTGAATACCGGCGTCTGGGAGGCCACTCCCGGTGAGACGCACTCCATCAAGGGCGAAACCTTTGAGTTCTGCCATATCCTGCAGGGAGTGGTCGAGTTGACAGAGAAGGGTAAGGAACCGGTCATTTATCGCGCGGGCGACAGCTTCGTGATGAAACCCGGCTATGTCGGGGTCTGGAAAACGATCGAGACGGTACGGAAAATCTACGTCACCGTCACTTGATCGTTGCGCCGAAGAGACCGTTCCGACGCACATTACTTGCTTTTTTGAGAGGGGACGGGGCGACTTGGCAGGGCAGGTCTGCCGGTCGGCGATGCTCGAAAAATGGCTGGGCGATTATTCGCCCAAGCGTCTCTTAAACCCAGTTCGTGCTTCCAGCAGTATGCCTTTCACAAAGAGCTTGCGCTTCGCTGTTGCCTGAGATCTCATCACTCACCCCGAGAGCGGTAAAACCTGCCGCTGTTGTTTCCAAGGTGAGCGTGGATCCCAATGAAACGGATCAACCCATGCGAACGGAAACGTTCACTCTCGCGCCTTTCGAGGCTCACCATTTGGATGGTGCTCTGGGTCTGTCACGTGCAGCGGGCTGGGCACACAGGAGAGCAGATTGGGAGATGATATGGTCGCTAAGCGAGGGGCGGGTTGCCCTTGTGGGTGATCGTGTCGTGGGCACAGCTCTCATGACTCCCTTCGGCGACACCTGCTCAGCCATCAACATGATTATAGTCGATGAAAGCCAGCGGGGCCGGGGACTGGGAAGACAATTGACCAGCGCAGTGATGGAACTCGCCGGTGATCGGGAATGCCGTTTGACCGCGACAAGTGACGGTTTACCCCTTTACGAAAAGCTGGGGTTCATTGCGACGCATCAAATCGTCCGCCACCAGGGCGTTATTGGTCACGTCGATACACCTGAAAATGTGGGGTGGATCGGGCCCGACGCCCTGCCGCCAGTCAAAACGCTCGATCGTGCGGCTTTCGGCGCCGATCGCGACGCGCTCCACGATGCGCTGGCGAACGAGGGGCCCTTTGCCGTTATCCGGAACGGTGGCAATATCGTCGCCTTCGCGGCCACGCGGTCTTTCGGGATGGGCGAAGTCGTCGGGCCGGTCGTGGCAGAAAACGCCGAACAGGCGAGGGATTTGATTGCCTTCATCCTCTCCGGTAAGGAAGGTCGTTTCGTGCGTATCGACATCCCTGAACAGAGCGGCCTTTCGTCGTTGCTCGAAGGCTGGGGGCTACCTCACGGGGACGGAGTCGTTGCGATGGTCCGGGGTGCAAAAGGCCGGTCTCAAATATCGGCGGTTCGAACTTTCTGCCTGGCAAGCCAGGCTATTGGCTGACTGCATGTTTGAGGAGGCCGTTATCATTGAACCGGATTTGCGGATCCGGTAGCGGAACCCGGGGCTGGATGGAAAGTCGACGAAATTCATCGATCGGGGCAGCGCAGCGGAAACCCTGACTGAACTCTATCCGCTACCTCATCATCTTCGGAGCGGCTCGTAACGAGCGGCTCGTCTGGCTCCATTCGGGAGTTCATGCCGGCGTGCAATACCTGTGGAAATTCGAGAGCAGTCACCAACCATGCTCAAGGCTCCTCGAAGACGCCGGTATTGACTCTGCCCTCCTTGGCGGTGTCCTGCAACCAGGTCTTGAAAGCGCGACTGCCTGCGATGAGGCGATCCGGCTCGGCAGTTCTATGCTTCGGTTCAAACGATGGATTCTGGTCGATGGTTTTCAGTAGTCACATCTAGGTCTCAATTTTTTACCTGAGTGAAAGTGATATCCGCATCGTCGTTAGAAGAAGGATGCATCGTCATCCATTCCGCTAGCTTGCCTCTGCGCCTCGCTCCAAAACGGCTTACTTCTGATCTGACCTCCACGATCAGATTGCGCCGACTTTGACTTTCGAACCATCAACGAAACGCGACAGGCGGAAGGGGCTGGGGTCGACACAGGGTGTATCATTGGCAACCAGGTCGGCCGCCAGGCGTCCGATACCCGGCCCGAGCCCGAAGCCGTGGCCGGAGCCGCCCGCGGCCAGGTAAAGACCCTTTACACCATCGGCCGGCGAGATGACCGGCACCGCGTCCGGCGTGCAATCCACATAGGCTCCCCAGCTGTCGGCGACTTCGATGCCCGCCAGCGCAGGGAACTGCTCCGTGACACCTTTCAGAATAGCCGCGATCGTGCGGCGGCTCGGCGATGGGTCGAGAACGCGCATTCGCTCGAAGGGCGATTGGGTATCCTTGTTCCAACTCGCGAGCGCTTCCGGTCCACGGAACATGGATTTGCCGACACCGATTTGGATCGCAGACGCACGCACACGTTTACGCCTTCGCCATAGCGGTCGTCGCCGTCGACGATAACTTCGCCGAGATTGAGCCCTATTCTTAGCTCAAGCCGTTCGTTCTGCGTCGCGTCTGCGTTGCGCTCGTTGAGTGAGCGTTGCAGCGAAACGGCGCATTCTACAGCATCGACGGCGCTGCCGAACTCGGCAAGCAATCCATCGCCCATGAGCTTGAAGATGCGGCCGCGCCGCTTCGCGATTTCCGGCTCAATCAGCTCCTTGCGGATCGCGGTAAGACGTTCGAATGTCCCTGTCTCGTCACGCTCCATCAGCGCCGAGTACCCAACGACGTCGGCCGCTAGGATAGCCGCGAGCTTCCTTTCCATAGGGATCCCTCAAGCAAGACGACAAGCCGAACGTTAGCATATAGGCAATAAGCAACCTATAGGTCGCCTCTCCAGTGTTGGCGGCCCCTTCGAGAGTCAGGGCGATGCACGCACAGGACACGTGCAGTCAGCATTGTGCGGCGACTGTGGGTCAATAGCGGCGACCTGGCCAGAGCGCCGTTCGTATCGATGTAGATGATAATCGCCGAAGGCTGAACGCCTCGGAAGGCAGCGGCTCCCGTTGGCGTGTCACGGAGTCTATGCCACTTATTCCCACCTGCTGTTGGCCGCTCGCAAACGGATCAGATCGTCGGCATTTGAGCAAACGGGTGTTCGGTTGAAGGTTCGCAACGGCCTGAATCGGGCCATTCACGCGCCTGCTTTCGATGACCGCAACGGGTCGATCTTTCCGGTTCGATCCGTCGCAAAAAGGTCGGGCCTTGACCTTGAGCGGGACCAGCGAGGGCGGCGCTTCAATGAGAAGCGCCGCCATGAGCACTACAATTCAACTTGCTAAGAAATGGCCAGGGCGTCGTCCACCTCGATCCCGAGGTATTGTACGGTGCTCTCCAGCTTTTTGTGGCCGAGCAAGAGCTGGACGGCGCGCAGGTTGCCGGTCTTCTTGTAAATGTGGGCCGCCTTCGTCCGCCTCATCGAGTGTGTGCCGTAGCGTTTGGTATCAAGCCCGATGCTCGACACCCACCTTTCGACGACCCTGCTATATCGCCGCGTCGACAGATGCGGCAATGCGTGCACGCGGCTTGGAAACAGGTAATCCCGTTCACCGAGCCTGCGACTTCCAATCCATGCAGCGACAGCCTCCCGCGTTTGATCGGTGAGTTCGAATTGCACGGGTCGGCTGGTCTTCTTCTGAATGATGATCGCCCAACCGAGATCGCGACCAGATCACAAGCTCGCAATTTGCTGTCGATCGCGAGATTGAACAGCGCCAGGTCGGCGAGGGATTAAGCTCACAAGGGATTAACGCAAAACCCGTTACAGAAGATCGCATAATGTCGTCTGGAAGCGATTTTGCACGGCACCAGTAGGCTGCTAAATTCCAGCGAGCCGATCTAGGACCTCGTGCGGTCCCGATGCCGAATAACGGAGGCCAGCATGTCGGATCACCCTCATCACCACGGTCATGACCACCATCACGCAGAGGACCGGTGGAAACATAACGGCGTTCGCGTCATCAAGGGGGACCAACTCGATGACAATACGGCCCAGACTCCCGGCATGTATCGGCAGGCGGCCATCAATCATGCGCGTGTCGGCGCCCAGAGGATCTGGGCCGGCACCGTGTCGATCGAGCCCAATGCCAAGACCGGCGTGCATCACCATGGTCTGCTCGAAAGCGTAATCTTTGTCGTTCGCGGCAAGGCGCGCATGCGTTGGGGCGACAGGCTCGAATACGTCGCGGAAGCCGGCCCAGGCGACTTCATCTACGTACCACCCTTTGTGCCACACCAGGAAATCAATGCCGATCCCGACAACGTGCTCGAATGCGTGCTGGTGCGGTCCGACAACGAGGCGGTGGTGGTGAATATCACCGATGTCGATCCGGTGGAAAAGCCGGAGGAAGTCTATTGGGTCGATCCAATCCACAGACATCCAGGCTGACCGTTTGGGAGCCTCTGTTTCGTTCGGCGGGACGGGCTGTCCCGTTTGCGGCACGGACTTCGCTTCACGTTGCCTCACAGTGCGCGTGTCGGAAAACGCTATGGAAGTCAACCGGTTGCGCCATGCCCAGCGTTCCCGCAAATCAGGTGGCTAGCTAAGCTAGTTGTCGGATATAGAGCGGGCGACCATCACTCCGGCGGTTTTACAGAGCACACAGATGTACGGTCGACAAGTTTGCACGAGATGACACGACGACTCGCGCGCACCTTTTCTTCGGCAATGACGCTGTTCAGCCACTCGGCGCCTTGGAAACCGAGATCATAGTACGGCAATGCCGCGGTGGTCAGTTCGGGCTTCAGCGCCAATGATACGGTTCTGAAATCGTCAAAGCCAACAATGCTGACGTCCTGCGGGATTCTTAGTCCCAACGTCAAAGCCGCAATATAGATCTGAATCGCCATTTCATCATTGCCGCTCATGATCGCAGTTGGGCGATCCTTTTGCTGCAACATTTCGGTCGCTGCCGCAAACACATAATTCTCTTCTGCTCCGACCGGTCCTTCCATCCCAAGACGAATGGAGAGGTCGCTCTCCGCGAGGCCGAATTCCTTCACAGTGCGGCGGAAGGCATCGAGACGCAGTTCAGCGCCAAGCAGAATCGGGTTGAGCCTGATATAGCCGATCCTTCGATGTCCCCGTTCGAGCAAATATCGGGTGAGGTCCCGGGCGCCCTGGAAGTCGTCAGGCTCGATGGATGGCAAGAGCTCGCTCGTCTGCGGCCGGCAGTTGATCATTACTGTCGGTATGCTCACATCTCCGGCCTCGGGATCCACAACGCGGTGGTACATCGTCACGTAGAGTACCCCGTCGATACGGTGGGACTGGAACATTTTCCAGATTTCCGCCTCACGTTCGGGTAACCCGCCGGTGTTTGCCATCAGGATGCTTTTTCCATGCGTATTGGCCCAATCCTGGATTCCGCGCACGATATCGACCGAATACGGAGTCGTGGAAACATAGTCGGTGATGATCCCGAACGTGTTGGAGCGGCTTGAGCGTATTTGGCGCGCGGCCATGTTGGGAATGTAGCCGAGATCACGAATGGCCTTTTCCACTCTTTCTCGCGTGTCCTCGGTCACATGCGGTTCGCCGTTGATCACCCGGGACACGGTCTTGTTCGATACCCCGGCCGCTTTAGCGACACTGACGATGCTGACCATGCAGTAATCCTTTCTCTCTGAAGCAGTTGTACACCAAGGGAATGACAACGTCGACATTTTTGATGACAACGTCGACAACTCGCGTTGACAACGTCGTCATGGCGAGATTATGCTTCCCTTCATCGGAGGCTGGAGTGAGAGCCTCGCTCAAAGACAGGAGGATCTCATGAAGAATTTGCTTTCAGCCAGCGCGCTTGCGCTCATCTTCATGGTGGCGCCGGCGAATGCCGAAACCATCAATATCCTGGTCGAAGGCGGCGGCGAGATGCTGCAGAAGGCCGTGGCCGAGAAGTTCACCGCTGAGACCGGCGTCGAGGTGAAGTTCACGGTCGTTCCCTACCAGGGCGTATTCGACAAGTTCTCGGCCGAGATAGCCTCCGGTTCATCGGCGTTCGATGTTGTTACGATCGATGTTGTCTGGAATGCCAAATTCGCGGGCCATGTCGAGGATCTCTCACCGCTTTTCACCGACGCGGTTCGCAAGGATCTGCCACCAGCTTTGCTTGCCGACGCACAGGTTGGAGGCAAAATGATCGGAATGCCCGCCTGGGCGAATGCGGAGATCGTTTTCTATCGCAAGGACCTCTTCAGCAAACCGGAGGAGCAGAAGGCGTTCCAGGAAAAGTATGGCTATCCCCTTGCTCCGCCGAAGACCTGGCAACAATGGCGCGACATGGCAAAGTTCTTCACCCGCGACACGGACGGCGACGGCAAAACCGACTTCTGGGGCACCGACACCATCGGCACCTTTTCCGAAGAGTGGATGGCGCATGTGCTTCAGGCGGGCTCGCCCGGTGTGATCCTCGACAAGGATGGCAAAGTTATCATCGATAACGAAGCGCATAAGAAGGCGCTCGAATTCTACATCGCCCCGCACTGCACCGATCATTCGGTGCCGGAGAATGTGAATGAGATCGGTTGGGGCGAGGCTCAGAACCTGTTCTATCAAGGCAAGACGGCCATGATGAAATTCTGGGCCCACGCCTACAAGATGACGCCTGCGGATTCCAAGGTCAGCGGCAAGGTCGGCGTTGCACCGATGCTGGCGGGCGAGGCCGGAATCGCCGCCATTCCGGGGCCCTGGTACAATGTTGTTCCTTCGACGTCGCAGCACAAGGACGCAGCCAAGAAATTCATAGCCTTTGCGATCGCCAACAATGCATTGGGCATCGAAGCGCCGCTCGGCCTTGCCGCGACGGACTCCGCCTATCGCAGCTATTCCGGCAAGCCGGGATATGAGCATTTCACGCCGCTGCTTGAGACGTTGAGTGCGCCGGCGACCCAAGGGCGGCCGATGAATGAGAAATATCAGGAAATCGTCGATGAAGCTGTCCTTCCCGCCGTGCAGCAGGCCCTGGCCTGTAAGGCGGATGTCGGCAAGGTCCTGACGGATGCCAAGGAAACGATCGAGGACATCCTCAACTAACTCTACATCAGAGGAGAAAATTCTCTGCCTATCATCAGCTTTCGGAGACAGCCATGTCGGGTGAAGACCGATTTGTGCTCTGCATGCTTGCGCCGGCGCTCGCCATCCTAGGCCTGCTGGTCGCATACCCGGTGGGGCTCCTGGTGTTTGATTCCTTTTTCAAGGTAGACACCATCACCCCCCAAATAAGGGAGTGGGTCGGGCTCAAGAACTATATCGACGCGCTAACCTCCAAGCGCGTCGCCGAAAGCGCGTTGAGAACGATTCAATATTCGGTCTTTGCGCTGTTCTTCGAGTTTACCTTCGGCTTCTGCGCCGCTCTCTTGTTTTCGGCACTTCCTGGCAGATCGCGCTGGCATCGCACGGTCTTCACGCTGCCGCTGATGGTGCCGCCGATCGTCGCCGGCCTGCTGTGGCGCTTTCTGCTGGTCGGCAACATTGGCATTCTCAATTATGGGCTCGTCCAACTGGGTATTATCAGAGGCCCCGATGCGATCGCCTGGCTCTCCGACGAGGACATCGTCATCTATTCCGTTTCCTTCGCCGATATCTGGCTGACGACCTCCTTTGTCGCGCTCGTGTCCTACGCCGGATTGACGAACATTCCGAAAGACTTGCTCGAAGCTGCCCGGATTGATGGCGCGAATGCGTTCAAGCGGTTTTGGCACGTCACCTTGCCGCTGATGCGTCCGGTTATCGCCGTCATTGTCATCGTCCGCGCTGTAGATGCGGCCAAGACCTTCGACCTCATCTGGATACAGACGCAAGGCGGCCCCAATCACGCATCGGAAGTGTTCTCGATGAACATCTATCAGCGCATGGTTCGGTTCGGCGATCTTGGCGAGGCATCGGCATCCGGGACCCTGTTCCTGATCGTCATGATGCTTCTCGCCGCCGCGGCATATTGGAAGATATGGAGGCCGGCTCATGCGTAGGGCACGCCGCTTCAATATCAATGGCATCCTGGTCAACGCGGCGGCCCTCGTGCTCGTTCTGTCCTATGCGCTGCCATACGTCTACCTGCTCATGACCTCGATCAAGCCGGCGGCGGATGTCCAGCAGATTCCGCCGAGCTTCCTGCCTGCAGTGGTCTCGCTCGAAAACTTTCGCGAAGTGCTGCAATCGTCGGCTCTGCCGAAGGCGTTCGCCAGCTCGCTCGCGGTGGCGGTGCTGACAACAGTGCTCTCGCTGGCGGTGGCGGTCCCCGCAGCCTACGTCGCAACGCAGTACCGGCGTAGGATCACCACCCTGTTCCTGCTGTTTGCGCTGGTCACGCGTATGGTGCCGTCGGTGTCTCTGGGTGTGCCGCTGTTCCAGCTTTTAAAGTCTCTGGGCCTGCTCGACACGATCCCGGGCCTGGTTCTCGCCCACACCTCGGCTGCCGTCCCGCTGGCGCTGTTGCTCATGTCCGCCTTCTTCGAAGGCGTGCCGAAGGAACTCGAAGAAGCAGCACGCATGGATGGCTGCACACGTTTCCAGGCATTCCGGAAGATTATCCTTCCCGTCATGATTGGTGGGATCGCAGTGACTGCGCTCTTCACCTTCATCACGAGTTGGAACGAGTTCCTCTACGCGTTGCTGCTGACATCGGAGGCTACGAAAACGGCACCGATCGTCATCGCCGAATACAACTCAGTCTACGGGCTTGCCTGGGGAGCGATGACCGCAGCCGCGGTGCTCTATTCGCTTCCCGTGATCGTCGTAACGCTCGCACTTCAAAAACAGATCGTCGGCGGCCTGACATTCGGCGCTGTAAAGGGATGAGGGAGGCAGAAGCATGTCCGCCATAGAGCTGCGCAATATCAACAAGGTCTACGGAAACAGCTTTCACGCTCTGCGCGATCTGAGCTTCGACATCAGGGATGGCGAGTTCATGGTTTTCGTCGGTCCGTCAGGATGTGGAAAGTCTACGGCGCTCAGGATGATCGCTGGCCTGGAGAGCATTACTAGCGGTGAACTCAGGATCGGTGGCAGGTTAGTTAACGATGTCGATCCCAAGGATCGCGACATCGCCATGGTGTTCCAGTCCTACGCGCTTTATCCCCACAAGACAGTGCGCGAAAATATCGCCTTTCCCCTGCAGATGGCCGGGCTGCCGAAGACCGAAATTGCCAACCGCGTAGACGAAGCCGCGCGCACCCTCGAATTGACGACTTTGCTCGACCACAGGCCGGCACTCCTTTCCGGAGGCCAGCGTCAGCGTGTCGCCATGGGACGAGCGATCGTCCGCAAACCAGCGGCCTTCCTGATGGATGAACCGTTGTCGAACCTCGATGCCAAGCTGCGCGTGCAGATGCGCGCCGAGATCGCCAGCCTCCAAAGAAAACTGAATGTCACTACGATTTACGTGACACACGACCAGGTCGAGGCGATGACGATGGGTGACCGCGTAGTTGTCATGAAAGGCGGCGTGCTGCAGCAAGTCGACACACCGCAAAACCTGTACAATCGCCCTGACAATGTCTTTGTCGCCGCCTTTATCGGATCGCCCTCGATGAACTTGTACGAGGCCGTTCTGAATGGAAGGACCCTGACCCTGGGCAGCAACAGTTTCGAAATCCCTGACCGGGTCTTCGAATATCGCCCCTCGCTCAACGGGGCGTCCAACCGTCAGGTCATTATCGGTATCCGGCCCGAGCACATGAACGACGCCGCAATCCGGCCTTCTTCGGCCGAGATCTCGGCCCCGGTCACTCTTGTTGAGGCGCTAGGTTCTGAATCCATGGTGCATCTGAATATCGACGCATCTTGGGTGGATGCCGGCGACCCGGACGCCGTCGCCGACATCGGCGACGAAAAAGCTGCTGTAGCCCGTTTTTCTCCGAAGAGCACAGCACGCGCAGGTGACATCGCGCGCGTCGCTGTCGATGCCGAAGAACTTCACTTCTTTGAACCGGACACCCGCACCAGCATCTGGTGATGGCATAGCCAGGAGAAAAACAAGAATGACTAGCCCCTCTATCGCCACCAATCGCCTGCGACGCCTTCGGATCTCCGGCTAGGATCTTACTACAAAGCCAGACAGAGAGCTGGTTGAACGCATTCCCCAGTCGACTTGCAAGCAACAAGCCAATCAAGAACATCAGTCTACTACCGCTCTGGGAGTAAGAAATGTCCGAGAAGACATTAACAATGGTTAGCGAAAACTGTTATGACGTGACAAAGTATCCCGTAGGTAATCCCTATGAGGATATTGGGGCGGTCATCAATAGCATCATTGCAGATATTAAAAGCAGGCAACCTGTTTCCGATCTAAATGACGGCGGGAAACCTGGAGCAGTTATCTATGTACCGCCGGGCGATTACCGTCTTGCCACTCAAGTCGTTATTGACGTGAGCTATCTGAAAATTGTGGGCTCTGGACACGGTTTTACGTCTTCGAGCATCCGTTTCAACACGCCCGCAAACGAGCTGGCACGCTGGCACGAAGTGTGGCCGGGCGGTAGTCGTATACTTGTGGACATTTCTCCAGAGGCCGCCGACGGTGAGACTGCTGGAGCCGCGTTTTATGTTAAGCGCACCGGAAATCCTCGTATAAGCTCTGTGGAGTTTGCTGATTTTTGCATTGATGGTCTGCATTTCATTGACGATGGTTCGGGGCAAAATGATGCAGAAAATACATATAAGAATGGCAAAACGGGAATCTATGTAGGCAGCGCCAATGACTCATGCCGAATAACGGGGATGGGTCTTATCTATCTGGAGCATGGAGTTATTGTTCATGATGCAGATGCGCTGGCGATAGACAACAATTTCATTGCGGAGTGCGGCAGCTGCATCGAATTGAAGGGTATGGGGCAGGCCTCAAGAATAGCAAACAATTTTGTCGGAGCCGGTTATAAGGGACATTCCATTTATGCTGAAAATTATGGGGGCATTCTAGTATCCTCAAACAACGTATTCCCTCGAGGTGCTAGCAGTGTCTATTTTTCCGGCGTGGTGCGTTCCTCGGTCACAGGAAATAGATTCCATTCGTTTTATCCAGGAATGTTGGTTTTTGCTGCTAACTGTTGCGAAAATTTGGTTTCCTCAAATCACTTTTTGCGAGATCGCGAGCCATGGGCGCCCATGCAGAAGTACGATAACGGCTTGGATGATCTGTTCGGACTTTTGCAAATTGACGGCAGCAACAATTCGATAATTGCGAACCACATTTCAGAAACAATAGATACTCAATATATCAAGCCTCTCGCCGTCAAGCCTGTGATAATTAATGTGGTTTCCGGTAGCGGCAATTACATAGCAAATAATCACATCGTGGCGACAACCGAAACATCGCAAATCAATGATGCACCAAACAGTGCCTGTTTTTCAACACAAGTGGGCGCATTGCTTTCAACTAACAATGTGAAGCCGCTCGAAGTAACTACGGTACTCGTGCAAAATGTGTCCGTGCGGAATACAGTCCTGGATTCAGGGAATGACGAACAGGTTGAGATGGATAAAACAATGAATGCATTTAGGGGTACTCCAGTTCCTTGGATAAGTGGCAAAGTTTTAATATAGGCCGAACGCAGACTCTCGAAATTCAGTGACTATTCCGAAAAGTCATCAATGAGATCATCGAATGAAGAACAGGGTGCAATTGGATGCTGAGCACGGCGTGCGGTTCGAGATTTGGGCTCGGCAAAAGCTTGGAAAATCAGCTCCGGAAGAAGACGCCGATGCCTTCGTTCTGCGTGTCGGCGATTGGGTGGTTTACCGGATCGCGCAGCTGCCGCCCTATTTTCAATTCTATTCCTATACCCATTATGCGGCCGGCCCGCTCACGTTAGAATGGGACGATGGCGCCATTGAAATTCCACTGCTATACAGCTTCAACCCGGACGACGTCGCTGAGAAAGGCGTGACTTTCCTGGAGGTGCGCGACGGCCGCGTCATCGCTCGACCGAAGACATCCTGGCCAGAGTGGTACGAGAGCGATGCAAATCGCCCGCAGCTCAGATTCTCGCCGTTTCAGGCCTGGATGAACGATCCGAACGGGCTGTGTTTCGTTGACGGCCGCTATCACCTGTTTTACCAGTTCCACCCCGTTGAATCCGAATGGGGACCCATGCACTGGGGCCATGCCGTCAGCGATGACCTCTACCGTTGGATCCATCTGCCGGTCTTCCTGCATCCGGAACAGAATCTTTGGTCGCTGGGCGCCACCGGCGGCGCTTTCTCGGGAAGTGCCTTCGTCGGCCCCGAGGGCAAGCTCAGCTTCTACTACACAGAACGGCTGCCGGCCTATGACCTATTCAAGGACTACAAGGAGGTGCAGAAGCGAGTGCTGCCATCGGCCGATCTCCTGCGTCCGGATTCCACTAAGCTGGTACTTGTCAACGGTCCCGACGGTAGCGCCCACGACTTCCGCGACCCCAAGGTCTGGTATGATGCGGCCTGCCGCACATATCGGATGGTGCTCGGCGCGGCGATCGATGGTGATCCAGCCGTCCTGCTCTATGGATCCGAGGACGGCGAGGACTGGAAATTCTTGTCCGTCCTCTATCGCGCTCCCGAGCATTTTCGCCGGCACGGCGCACGCTGCGTGGAGTGCCCGGATTTCTTCGAGCTCGATGGCCATCATGTGCTGGTGATGGGCTTTGTAGGATACACTGAGCCGGAAACCGGCCGTCATAACCTGCTTTACGCGCAGGTCGGCACGTTCGAGGGCGATCGCTTCATGCCCGCGACCCCGGCTTTGCAGGAGTTGGATTTCGGCACCGACTTTTACGCGATGCAGAGCTTCCTGGCAAAGGACCGCCAGATCGCTTTTGCCTGGCTCTTCAATTGGGAATTCCGCAAGCCGGGAGGTTCGCCGTATAGCGGGGAGCTGTCGCTCCCGCGCGTGCTCGGCCTCGACGCCCAACGGAATTTGACAATGATGCCAGAGAAGGGGTGCCAGCGCCTGCGCGCCCGCACTCTTCCACAGACTGCACCTTGCCAATTCGCATGCGAACCGGGGCGCCCCGTCGAGTTGTCTTTGGCAGGCGGTCTGGATGGAGTTCAGATCATCGCGCGGGGCAGCGACGGGGAGAGCTTTAGGTTGGCTCACAGCGCCCGCCGGCTTGAGCTGGCCGTGGCGGAGGATAATGGTGACATCAAGTACCGCTCAGCGCCACTGACGCTCGAACGGTTGACGTTGTTCTTCGACCGCGGCGTCGTCGAGGTCTTCGCCAATGGGGGCGCGGTCTGCGGCACGCGCCGTACCTATAAGATCACAGACCTGACCTCGCTTGAAGTGAAGTCCGCCGACAGGGGCCGGATCGAAACCTATGAGGCATGGAGCTATGATTCCGCTTGGAGTAACTAGCATAGGCGGCGGCTGGTGAACCATATCCATCAACCGCACGTCTCGACGCCGAAGATGGTGCATGCGAATTGCGTATCTATGGTTCGATTCCGTTCAAGGCGGTCATCCCGCTAAATGCCTGTACTGCTGCACCATCTCCACTCTAGAAGAGACGCGAAGTCGCCCCAAGGGGACGCATTACCGCTTTACTGTTCTGCCGGCTCAGGCTCCCTCGTATAGACGCGCCGGAAGCCTCGCGCGATGTGACGGAGCTGGGAGATCGATGACGAAGCGTATCCTAATTACTGGCATGTCGGGAACGGGCAAATCTGCGGTGATCGCAGAGCTTGCGCGGCGAGGTCATCGGGCGATTGATCTGGACGTGCCCGAATGGTCACACTGGGTCGATGCCGCTCAAGGCGACGACCTGACGCCCAGAGATGGACAGGATTGGGTGTGGCGGGAAGATCGCGTCAGAGACCTCCTTTTGCTCAACGAGCGGGAAAACCTGTTCGTTAGCGGTTGCGCCGAGAATATGGACAAGTTGTTCGATGTGATCGACACGATCGTCCTTCTGTCTGCGCCGCTCGAGACGATCATGGACCGGCTGAGAGGGCGGTCGGGCGAAGGATACGGTCAAACAGCGGGCGAGCAGCGCAAGGTTGCCGAGCTGATCGAAGCGGTCGAGCCACTGCTCCGAGAGTCATCGGATTTCGAGATCGACACGCGACAGCCGGTAGCCCACACGGTTGACCAGATACTGTCCAAGGTTGCGTGACTCGCGCCGCCGTGCGGTGCGCCACCAGCCAAGCCTGCCTTATCGCGAAGGAGAGGCCGGCCCCGTGGAGGCTACTTGAGCTCTACAATCTGTTGCTCCGCCGGCAATGGGATGAACCTCTCGTGCAACGACACACTCACGGCACCAACACCTCTGCAACAAAGCGAAAAGTGTTATCCATGTCTCCGGTACAAAACGTCACCTCTCTCTCCGGACAGGCCTCATTCGAGTCTCAATTTGACCGAGCAATTGGGTTGAACCCAGGCGTTGATCCGGTATGCCGGCTTTTGAAGCTGAAAGCAGACGTTCAACGCTCGACGTGAGAGGCGGCCGCAAGTGGGCAAAGCTCCGCTTATGGACGTCCCCTGTATAAGGACTAGGCCCCGGGTTCGTGGCAAACCACTTCGATGTTATGCCCGTCCGGACCAATGACGAAAGCTGCATAGTAGTTCGCGTGGTAGTGCGGGCGCAGACCTGGCGCACCATTGTCTTTGCCACCCGCTTCCAGAGCTGCGCGATAGAAAGCTTCGACTTGCTGCCGATTCTCGGCCGTGAACGCCAAGTGAAGATGCGCCGGCCTCTCGTCGGTTTGGTGCAGGCACAATGAAGCCTTGCCCTTTGCGCTAAGCTCGACACCGTACGAAGGCGGCCCCTCCGAAACAACAGCGACGCCGAGCGGCTCGAGTGCCTTGAGAAAGAACGCTTTGCTCGCTGCATAGTCGCTGACTCCGAATTTGACGTGATCAAACATGAGTTCACCTGAAGTGTTGGGCCTGCCCTGGCGGAAAGGCAACCGGAGCATGCTTCCCAGCTGCGCACCTTGCAATGTCTGCTGGCGGCTGCAAGTGCCGATTGCCACGCTATTTTGCCCTTAGGCTCGTCTAAGCCATTGAAATTCACACAAGTCGTATTTTGGCGTCGACGGCAAACATTGGCTTTTCTGTCATCATAGTTTGCCCCTGCCGCCACAACGAGGCGTCTTCAAGGTTCAGCAAGCAGCAACGCGTCGCCAGCCAACTCAACTAGGTTGTCAGCCTGTACGGCCTTGGACCTTGCAGGGGCTCGCCCACCACGTCGGCATGTCTCGCACGACCTTCGCCGTAAAATTAAGGAAAAGGTCGGCCTCTCAGCGATCGACTACCTGACGCGCTGGCGCATGCTCCTGGCCGGGGACAGGCTGGCGAATACTCAGCAATCAATCGCTGCGATCGCATCGTCACTCGGCTATGAGTCCGAGAGCGCCGGCGCAGCGTTCAAAAGCGTCATGGGCTGCTCACCCAGGCAATTTGGTCGGAACGGAAATTCTCGGGCAACCATTCGCGGAGCGAGGGTCGCAGCCGGCGATCTGATCGAAAGGGGACGTGGTTTAGTGCGGAAATCGGCAGAAGTCGGCCGGCGGAAGCTGAATGGGTACGACGCGCAACCGTTCCTGTCGTCATGTGCCGCATCATCCCTTTACTGTGATCAGCGGGCTAATCTTCGCAACTTTCGTTATCATCGCCGCTTCGACCATGGGCTCTACGACGCTGTCGATTGGCTTATATGCTGCTGGCGCTTCTTCGTTGAGACGAGCCTGAATCTCGGCCACGATATCCTGCCGGCCACGCAAAGGCGCGCTTTGCGGATCGACAGGGCCGATGACGCGCAGCCCATTGCTTGTATTCGTTTTCGAGCGCGCTTCCTGCCGCGAGAGCTTGCGGCCCGCTCCATGGGCGGCTGAGTCTAGAAAGTCAGTCGAACCTCGTCCGGCAAGTAGCCATGTGCCATCTCCCATTGAGCCGGGCAGAATGACTGGCTCGCCCAGCCATTCGTATGGACTAGCGGCCAGGACACCAACACCTCTAGCTGGGCAGGCACCTTTTCTGTGGCGCACGATGTTTCCGCTTTCCCAAACGGCATTGTGTGGGGCGTCATAAACAAGACGGTGCCCGACCTCTCGTCCCAGCGCACGCGCTACAGCCTCCACTGCCGCAAGTCCGATAAAGAAACGGTTGGCAAATGCGGCATTCACCGCATTCGCATGGCCATTCATGTATCTTCGATAGAGCTGTGGTTGCGCCTCCATAGAGAGCACCCGCCAATCCTCGCCAATTCTGGAATTAGACCTCGATCTCTCTTTGGTTGCGGTGCCAACTCGCTGTCCAAAGTCGAGGGAACCGGAGTGGACGACAAGGATGATCGAACCCGCCTTCAGGCTGGCTGTCCTGGCGAATGCGCCATCTACAATGTGATCGACATAGCCAAGTTCAACGAAGTGATTTCCACCACCTATCGTACCGAGAATTGCATCACGGCGGTGGTCACTATTGATCTGCGCATAATCTGCAAAATCGGGATCGATGTGCTCGCACGCGAAAGCGCCATTGTCCGAATGGCGTTCGAGATCGGCCCACGCCCGCGAAAGATCCAGTTTGGAAAGCAGGCCTGTGCTTTTCCGCTGCAGGTTATCGAGAAGCGCCGGTAATCCCTCGCGCAGAATCGCGTGCCGATCCAATCCCGTCAATGCGATATCGCGTCCACCCTGAAAGAAGAGATGCCGAAGATGATGGTCGAGCAGCGGCGTCGACAGTTGATCGGCCGTGACATCGTCGAGAACGACCATACGCATCCCGCAACCGATGTCAGATCCGATCATGTGCGGAAGGACCGCGCCTTCGACGTCAGCTACAACGCCGACAGGCACGGGCTTGCCTGGATGAAAGTCGGGGGTCGTGGCTACGGCCAGCAGGGAGGCACTCTTCTGCGCCATCGCGTCGGGGGTCGGCAAAGCGCGCGCGAGATCTGCAAGTGAGTGCGAAAAGTTCCTGTCCGGCTCGTCGTAGGCTACGACAGACCTGATGACATGGCCAGCAATGTTGCTGGTGCGGCAGATAAATGATGGCGCGTTCATGTTGTTCTCCGTGAGTGCCTAGGTTCAGCAGCCGCGGCAATACGGAGTGCGGGTGCGTATGGCATGGAGCGAAGGAGAACACAATACCTCGACTCAAGCGGTGGGCTTAGAATGCGGTCATCAGGTTTAAACAGCTGATTGGAGCGGAACTCCTAACGAGGCTTATATTCGCTACGCAATGATCAGCGAGAGACCATACGCCCGGACGCAGAGCCGCCATCCCGTTGTCCACAGTGTCGTCCACAACTTGGGCGGCAGTCGCATCGGCGGCCATGCATCGGTCGTCTCAGGTGGGTGGACAGCGGAAGCTCGGTTGCCGCTAGGCTCATGTCTTATTTGCCTCAATGAGCGGACTTTGCGGGAATCGTCAGTGGCTCTTCAAGGACGCGTTTGGCTCAACACTCCTCAGGCGGCTTCACGTGCCGGAATTGCAGCAGCAGTAGCAGGTCGTAGGTGATCTTCAGTGCCGCACAGATGAGGAGGGGCAAGGATCGATATGATGCGGCGAAGAGAGCACCTGCGAGTGCAGGGCTGGCAGCCGCCGCAAGACTTCGGGGAACTGATGTGAAACTTGCCGCGGCAGCACGCTCCGCCTCCGTCACGACCGCCATCACGTAAGACGAGCGTGTCGGCACGTCCATCTGCGAGAGCGCCGCCCGAATGAGCAGCAAGGAAAGCGTCAACGGCAAGGTTGGCGCGAATGCCGCCAGCATCAGGGCTATGCTCGAGGGGATGTGAGTGAACACCATCGTGTTGATGAGCCCAACCCGCTTCGATAGCCATGCGGCGACAGGAAAGGAGAACGCCGACAGCACGCCCGACCAGAAGAAAAACACCCCGGCTTCCGCGAGCGATAGATTGAACCGCTCGAACAGCCACAAGGCGAGCAACGACTGGACCACGAACCCGCCAGCGAAAGCATCAAGGCTGAACAGGGCAGCGAGCTTGAAGACGATAGCGCGCGAAGGGCCAAGCACTGCTTTCGGGGGCTCGTCGCCGGTGATGCGCGGGGGTATGCGGGCATAAAGTACGGCGCCCGCTAGACCTAAGAGCGCATAGAGAATGAACATCAGCTTGATGGCGGTCAGTTGCCCGAGCCCCAGCGGCGTGATCAAGTCAGGCAGTGCTGCGGCAAGGGCGCCAAACGCGCTTGCGAGCGAGCCAACGAGGCTGTAGCGAGCGAACATCCTCGTGCGCTCGACACTCGCCACTTCGCGCGTGAGCACCGCGTGCTCCAGTGGCACGAAGACGCTCACACTGCCGGCCGATGGATTAATCGTGCCGGCAAATGCGACGACCAGCAGCAGCGCATAATCGTTGATCACGGACATGGCGGCACCAGTGGCGACCATCAGGCTCGCGGCGCCCAGAAGCAACCCGCGGAGATCGCGGTGCGCGCCCAGAAACCCGACCACGATCGTCAAGAACGCCGAGCCAAAGAGTGATGCCGTCGCGATGACACCGACTTGCAGCGGCGAAAATCCAAGAGCGAGCAGATAGACCGGCAGCAATATGGCGACGAAACCGTCCCCGAAATCGCGTAAGGCTCGCGCCGCAAAGAGGTATGTGGTCGGATGAATGCTTTGAACGGGTCGCATCACTTTCGATCGCGTCTTGTCGAGGAGCCGGACTCGCGCACCGCTCACCACTGTGCGCTAGGACTATCTCAGCTTAGATCGGATTGGTGCGCTAGACACACCCCATGAGGAATCCATAGGAAAGGCCGATGAACGAGCAGCCGGCCAATACCGTCAGCATGCCGATCGTGAAGCGGAACACTGCGAGCATCACCCCAAGCGTCAGGATCAGCGAGGCGACGTGGACGAAACTCAAGGCCGGGACATCGATCGCCATGCCGAGCCCGCGCTTCGTAGAGTTCACGGAACAACACGTGCAGCGCGAATCATACCAGATTGAGGATGACGCCCACGACCGCGGCAGTGATCGCATTGCTGCTTTGCTGACAAGGCAGTACTAAGTGGCCGCGTCAAGCGGCATCGGTCCGTCGCCCCGTCTCTGAATAGGCAAGCCAGGCGAACAGCCCGGCAATGCCGATCATTGCGATCCAGCCGACAATCATGCGCGTCTGTGTCTGCGCCGCCGGCATCTGCAGCTGGTCGACCTTCGGCCACATGACATGGATGTATCCATCCGGCTCGGCGGTCAGGGCCTTGTCCTCGGTATCGACCTCAAGCATGATTCCCGGCATCGGCCGATCGCCGCTGCTTACCATGACATGCACAGGCGCCATCGCAGCGATGACTTGTCCGTCGCGCTTCACGGTTCCCCAGCCCCATAGCGCGATCTCTGGCTTCATCGTCGGCAGTTTGGCCGTACCGATGCCCGTGTCGCCGTGCATTTCATGATCGTAGACCACCCCTGACCAGGTGGTGTATTGGCCGAGCGGATGCCGAGGCATGGGCTTGTCAACCATAATCTCGTAGCGCGCGCCACCTGACGTGAAGGTCGCGGTTACGCGCATGCCGTCTGTGTTTTGCACGTGCGACCATCGGTTGCCCATCTCAGAGGTCTCGATGCTGATGTCACCGCTGATCGGCTGCGTGTTTTTTAGATCGGTTGGATCCGGACCGACGACGCGTATGCCTTGACCGGATGCGCGGGCGCTCGCGAGCAAGGCATTGGTGCCCTTCTCGACGGGCAGGGTCTGACCGAAGACCGGATCAAGGGCGACGGCAACGAACAGCAGGACCATCGCCACTCCGGTCCATTCGAGCTTGCGGCGCCTCTTCATCAAATATCCGCCAAGCCACCAGCCAAGAAGGGCGGAGACGAGCGCTCCGGGGAAGGACCGCCACCAGAGGTCGTCATAGCCGGAATAGGTCGGAGGACGAAGCGGCAGGCCTCGCGGGCCGAGATACATGTTGTAGGCGGTCCAGACGAGCGCAAGCATCAGTGAGCCGACGATCCATCCCGTTCTGCCGACACCCGCATAGGCGGTCCACGCGCAGACGAAGACAAAGCCGATCAGTATATGCTGGACAAAAAAGGTGATACCGGGGAAATCGCGCAGCAGAACCATTTGCGTCAGCACCCCGTCGACGACGACGATCAAGACGGTGGTGACGAGGCCATAAACGGCGAAATGCCAGGTCTCGGCGCGCTCGATCCGCTGCGCCGGATGGTTGCGCCGCCAAAGCCAGAGCGCCAGAAGGTAGCCAGTGAAGATCGCCAGGAAGTGTGCGGGCACCCCCGTCACCCACAGATGATTGAAATCGAGCCACTCCGGCTCCTGAGGCAATCCCACAGGGGCTAGCCACTGGTAGTAGATTTCCAGAATTGCGGTGTGCACTGCGGTGAGGATCAGACCCGGAAGGATGCCGATGCCGAGAAAGGCCGTGCCAAACAGGAAGACGCTGGTGATCAAAAAGGATTTTGTTATCCAGTAGGTCCAGTAGGGATCATTGTCCCAGAAGAGCCCGTGGGCGATGACAGCATCGATGAAGATCGCGGAAAGGCCGACGAGAACGGCAAATTTGACTGTATCCTTGGCGAGCAGAAACATGGTCGCCACTCCTGTAAGAGCTTCCGACAACCGCCGCTTGTTAACCCAATCTTTCAGCGGTAGCTTTGTTCCTCCAGCCAGCCTCGTTGGCCAACGCCGCGCGAGGCGATGAGAGCCAGCCTGAGGACCACCGAGTTGCTCGTTCAAGCGAACGAGCAACTCTCGGCAAGCCGTGTTCAATTCGTGCGGTTCAGTCCTTCAGGTCCGCCGCGGTTCGTGAAAGCGGCACCAGCCATTGGGACTGATCTCGCCGGCAACGATCTCGCACGCATTTGGCTCGAGGAAATGGGTGCATCCCGCACAGCGGCGGCCCCGGTTGGGAGAATTCTGGTAAGCCGCCTCACGCTTCGGGGTAGTTCCCGCGCCACGCGCCACCGGCGCCATGCGCGGACTTGTCATGCAAGAGGTGAGTCCGACGGCTCCGGCAACTGCAGCCCCGGTCCCTGAGATCTTTAAAAAATTCCGGCGGGACAGCTTTCGGGTTGAATCTCCGGCTGTCGAGTTTTGCTTCACATCGTCATGGTCCTTTTTCATAATCTTTCCTCCCGTCGTGCGACCGCACGTGACCTGAAAGCACAGATCAAATCGACTTCAGGTATTCGATTAGTTCGCTCTTTTCTTGGTCAGTCAGCTTGAGTTCGAGGTGGCGGTCGTAATGGTCTACGACGTCCCCGAGGCTCGCGAACCGCCCGTCGTGGTAAAACCCTCCTTTATGGACCTTTTCCATATCCCAGAGGGCGCGAAGAGGCGCCGTTCGGTATCGTTCATCCGGAGAGCGCATCGCCTGGAAATCATCAATTCCGATCTCCTCCGCCTTGTGCAGGTTCCATCCCGGCTCGGTGAAGATCGGCGGAACGTGGCAAGTGGCGCATTTAGCTTTGTCGTTGAAGAGCGCCTTCCCCTTTTCCGCGGAGGCACGGTTGAAGGCCCCTTCCGGTGGCTGGGGCGTGGGCAGCGCAAGCTGGTAGAAGTGGAGGGCAGGCAGCTTGGGGGTGATCCGGTCTTCCTTGTCCTGTTTGTGGCCCTGTTTCGTCCTGGCGGCGACGGGATACTTTTCAGCATCGTCCAGCCTCGGATCGTAGAAGACGCCTTTCCCGTGCATTTCGAGATTGCCAACGTAGGCGTTCCAATAACTCACTGTCCCCCAAGCGCCAGTCCAGGTGTGGTTGTTCACGCCCGCCAAGCCGAAAGCTGGAGGATTGAGCGTGGCGGCCGTCTTGCCGTCTGGGCGGAAGGCCTTGCCGTCGAGGTTGATCTCGGCATCGAATTTCCCCGGACCCCAAGCCTCAAGCGCCTTCTTCACCTCTTCCTTGCTAAGCTGCAGCATGTCGGTAAAAGCGGTGAGATCGGGAGCCAGGGAGACGATCGCGCCGATGTCGAGATCACGGTTGGGCCAGCCATCGAGGCGGTGCCCGATACCGGGAGCATAGGCGTCATCGACTGTCGAGTGGCAAAGAGAGCATTGGATGCCGACCGATCTCAACGTCCTGCCGTCTTCGCTGAAGAAACTGGTCACGCCGACAACTGCATTGGACTTGAGCAGGACGAGCGTGCTGGCCGAGTCCTTGAGATCGACCTCGCCCTTGTTGAGCGCGTCGGCCACCTCCTTCGGGATCGCGTTCACGTCCACCTTCAATCCGAGCTCGAGAGCCTTTTCCGGACTGAGGCCTGGCCCGACGCCGCCGGCCTTTTCTCCCGCTATCGCCTCGTGAAGCTTGAGCTTGCCGCCCCAAAAGTCCTCGCTGCCGAACGTATCGAAGCGGAAAGTCTCGCGTCCTTCTTCGAGAAACCGCTTTGCCTGATCGGCTACCGCGGCGTCAAAGTTCTTGCCACTCGGTGCTTTCTTGCTCATTTGAGCAGCGGCGGGAATGAAAGCTGTCGACAGCAGAAATGAAAGAAATAAACCAGTATTTCGCCCACGCCTTTGCATCACACGTCCCTCCCAAGACATGAGTGGCAATCGGCGGTCATGTAGTGTTTCGCGGGTCCCCGTTGCGCGCGAAGCGCAAAACCGACCGAATATTAGCAATGGATCATGTTACACCTAATCCGCGCACCCGCAATACCAGTGTGCAAGCATGCGACCCGCGGCGCTAGCGGGTCGAGAATGCGTCTGGTGTGCTGCACGGGCCGGCACAGGAGACTGGTTGTCGTGCCAGTTTTTCAGCAGCCTATTAATGTGCGACTTGGGAAGCTGCCGACATCAGTTCCTCGGGATTCGGCGCCCTGAACGTATAGCCAACCTCCAAAACTTCAGTGAAGCTCCAGCGTACGATCCCCGCCCGGTCCAGCAGGAACTGACCGACAAGCTGCGCCTGGCCGGAGGCCATCATCTGCTGATCGGCTTCCGTAATTTCATATCCTTCCTTCCTGTTGAGAAACTCGCTCATTGCCATTACGTCCATAGGCTCGGGCAACTCGCTCGGGAGATGAACCCGTATCGCCATGACCGTGTCCATCCCCACCTCACGCAAGCCGAAAGCACGGTGCGAGGCGCGCTCCGGGTCGGACGCCGCGAGAAGATCTGGTGTCGGGTGGTAACGGAAATAGAGCCGCGCGCGTTCGACCGGCGTGTTGACGACCGCCAGGCATTCGACGCCTTTCTCATGCAGGGCCGGTTTGAGTTGCGCCATTGCCGCGACATGGCGCCGGCAGAACGGACAGTGTAGGCCCCGAAACAAGCCGATCAGTAACGGGCTATTGCCTCGAAAATCATTGAGCGCAATCTTGCCTTCGCGCGAGATCGCATCGAAAACAACATTCGGTGCCCGGTCGCCTGGCCGCAGCGGGCGGTCCACACTGCTCGTGGACATGACAACCTCCTTGCCCCAATCAGTCAAGAAAACGCTTCGTGATTGAACCCGTGCTCCTGCGCCAGGGTAAGTTAGCGTTCGGCCTTTGCCACATTGCCGAGCTCCAGACTAAGCGTTGGAAATCTATCTTAACATGGAAAAGACATTTGCGGCTCGCTCTCTCCCGAGTCTTCATGAGCGGTCGCTCTGAAAACGGACAGCGAGTTCCGGCGTGGCATTGGTGGATTTGCGCCGCGACGAGCAACGGCACCGCCAGATGCTCACGTTGGTCGAGCACAGATCTCGACTGCCTTCTCGCCGGCTGGTGTACCTTCCAGTATTCAAGTCTTGAAACTCGGGCGGCCTCGGGTGACTGGACGCTGAAATATGGCGAATGACCTCACATGAGAGCACTCGCGAATGCTGTTGCGCTGAAGGTCCGGTACCCGATCTCGTTTTGGACGCTCAGGTCTGCGACGATCAAGGTCGTCAACGGGTCGAGTGTTCCGGTTCGCATCCGTCGCGGTTGGATGGGGGCGGACGGACAGGCCGGCCTTAGGTCCGAATCCTGAGGCGTTCTCAACCGCAATATCATGCATGGCTCGCCGGGCGTCGCTCTGTCGCAAGTCGGCTACGCTTGCCCGACGAGTCGATCAACGAGGCGAGCGGCTTCCTCTGCAATAGCCGGGATGGTGCCTGATTTCCGTGTCGACCCGAAATCGAGGCCGGCGAAGAACAAGCCTGGTATGGCCCCCACCCCATCCTCGTGTACGGGTTGGCCGGCTGCGTCGAGGGCGCCGGGGAGCCGGACCCACGAGAAATCGCCGGTGAAGCCCGTGCACCAAACCACCGATCTGACACGGCTGGCATTCCAATCGATGGACCGGATCGGCGGGTCGGGCAGACGCGGTTCAACCATCTCGGCTGGGTCGTCCTCGGCTGGTGGCGCATCCAGGCCGGCACGCTCGATATATTCGTCGATCAGCCGCTTGGCATTCGCGGAGGCCTCGTCGGCAAATCGGATATTGTCATCGAGCTCGTCACCGAAGATGAGGCTGCCATTCTCCACGCCCCTGAAGCGGCCGAGCAACACCACCCCTCGCGCGCTCAGCGATTGTAGGCTGATCGTGTGGGTCGCGCCAGCGAGCGCGCGTGCTTGAAGCTTACCAGAGGGGAGGACGAGTTCTCTGCGGGGAACGTCGAAAAAGCCGGACAGGGTCAGCCAATTAAGTGTGTTTCCCCCGCGGTAGTGCCGGACCCATCGGCCGTTGCGACTGGTCGCAAGCAAGACCGTGCGCCCGGCTAGTGCCAAATCCTCAGCGATCTGGCCGCCAGATTGGCCGCTGCCGACCACTAGCACCGCGCCATTCTCAAGATCGGCGGCGATGCGGTAGGCCGAAGAATCGACTTGGTGAATGGCGATCGGCAAATCCGCCGACCCTGGTGGCCGGACCTGTCGGTTTTGGTCGCCGGTGGCAATCACCACATTGCGCGCCAGGAGCGCGCCACGAGCCGTGGCGACGCGAAAAAGCCCATCGTCTTTCGTCAGCTCAATCGCTGGGGTTTGGGTGATTACCGGCAGGCAGTGGCGCTCGGCATAGCCTTCGAGATAGGCCACGAACTCGTGGTGGGTTATCGCGCCCCAAGGATCGGGTCCTTCGTAAGCGTCACCGGGTAAGATGGAGCGGATTGTCGGCGAGTTCAGTCTAAACGAGTTCCATCGCTGCGTTCGCCACGTCTCGCCGATCCGGCCTCGATCCAGCACCTGGTGATTGCGACCCTCCTGTTTTAGAAAATAGCTGACGCCGAGACCCGCCGGGCCAGCGCCAATCACAAGCGCGTCGAGAACCTCGCTCATGCGTCCCCTGCAAAACTACAGGTTCATAGCATCGCATACTGCAGCTTCTGGCGGAAGCCGAAGCTAGCTTTCGATCGGCCGAGTCGAACGTGTTCTCAAGGGTCTCTCTCGGGTGGAACCAAGCCCTCAGAGGTCACAGGAGGGTGGAGAGCCGAATTTTGGCCCCACGCCTCAGTAACGCTCTGGTTGGCGCCAGTGAGGAGTATGAGGTCGTGGTGCTACATGCCTCTTCGGAATTCTCACTTAGGCTTTAGACATGGCCATCGGCAACGGTGGCATTTACAGCTTTCCCTTCCAGGGAACGAGGACAGCTTCGATAAACCGGATGGCGGCGGAGAAGGCAAAGGCGCAGATCGCGATGATGCCGATCCCGACGAAGACAACGTCGGTGGCAAGAAACTGTGCAGCGGACATGATCATGAAACCGATGCCGCGTGTCGAGGCGATCAACTCGGCGGCCACCAGTGTGCCCCATCCTATCCCGACCGCGATCCTCACGCCGGTCAGTATCTCAGGCAGGGCTGACGGCAAGACGATGTCGGTGAAGAGCTCAAGCGGTCGAGCGCCAAGCGATCGAGCCGCATTCACGCGCTCGATGGGTAACGAACGGACACCCGCCTGAGCAGATAGGCAGATAGGTGCAAACATCGCCAGCACCAGCAGCGTTATCTTGGACGTTTCACCAATGCCGAGCCAAATGATCATCAGCGGCAGGTATGAGAGAGGCGGCAGCGGCCAGTAGAACTCGATCGGCGTATCCAGGATGCCCTTTGCCCAGCGGTTCAGGCCCATGAGAAGGCCGAGGGGAATTCCAGCCGCTATGGCGATCGACGCCGCCAGGACGATGCGGAAGAGGCTTGCGAAGATATGCTCGGACAATGACGCGCCGGCATAGCCGTCGTAATAGAGCACGCCCACCTGGGTCAGAACCTCCCCAGGACGCGGCAGAAAGAGGTGTGGCACCAAATCGAGCTCGGCGACGAGCCACCATAGAGTCGCAACGGCGAGAGCAGTCGCGATGCTTATGGCTGCCGTGGGTTTCTCGCCCACGCCGAAGCGTACCATTTTGACAAGCCTTGGCTGCGGCCGCTCCTCAGCGGATGAAACAGCGGTCGTCTGGACAATGTCGCTCATGCCGCGCTCCTGAAGTCTTCGGCCCTGTGAAGAATGGCCCGTATTTCCTCGCGCAGGCTGGCAAATTCGGTTGACAACTTGATCGATCGTGCATCTCCGGTTGCCGCAAACCGGCGGACGAAGTCCAGATCGAAGCGGGCAACGACGCGGCCTGGCCTTGGAGACATGACCAGCACCTGAGTTCCAAGGAAAAGAGCCTCTTCGATCGAGTGGGTGATGAAGAAGATCCGCTTTGCCGTCCTGTACCAGATGGAGATCAGCAGTTCCTGCATCTGATCGCGCGTCAGACTGTCGAGGGCACCGAAAGGTTCATCCATCAGAAGGATGTCGGGTTCCGTAGCGAGGGCGCGCGCAATGCCCACCCGCTGGCGCATGCCGCCCGACAGTTCATAGGGCAAGGCCTTGGCGAATTCATCGAGGCCGACCAGCCGAAGCAGTTCATGGGCGCGTGCCCTTCGCTCGCTTTTGCTTACGCCCGCGAATTTCAGACCAAGTGCGACATTGTCGACCACCGTCTTCCACGGAAGAAGGGCATCCTTCTGAAATACCACGCCACGGTCAGCACCGGGACCGCGAACAGGCCGCCCATCGAGGATGATGGCGCCATCCGAGAGAGGTAGGAATCCGGCGATCGCATTGAGCAATGTCGACTTGCCACATCCTGAGGCGCCAAGAGCAACGACAAAGCCGCTCTCGGGAATTTCGAAAGATACGCGGTCAAGCGCATGGACGGTCCGGCCATCGCGCGCCGCGAAGAAGACACTGGCGTGATCGACTTTAAGCATGTGCTCTCTCGCATCTTCGACGCCGGCGCGACTGGGCGCCGGCGTAGGCAGGATCAGTTGCTCGCGCTTGTCAGCGCGTCGGCAGTAACGAATGCACCGTAGTTCGGCAGGACCTCGGAGACCTTCCCCTGAGCCTTCAGGAAAGCTGCCGTATCCTTCAGGATCTTGGCCGCACCGGACTTGTCTTCGCCGCCGAGCCAGGCCTCCGAAGCCTGAACCTCAGGCGTCAGCAACGAGAGGTTTTTCAATGCGGCCGCATGCTGTTCGGGGGTGCCGCCGAGCAACTTGGCGAGCGCCTTGGCGTTTTCGCTGTCGGCGCTCCATGCGCCTTTGTCGGATGCATACGAGGCATAGTACTTGTTGATGACGGAGGCGAAGCTCTTCAAGAAATCCGGATTGTCGGCCGCAAACTGAGAGGTCGCCACCCAGGCCGAGAAGGTCGGCGCGCCTTTGTCAGCCACGTCCCTGGAGGTGACGAGCACCTTGCCGTTCTTTTTCAGTTCGGTCAGCGCCGGATCCCAGACGAAACCGCCATCGATATCGCCGCGGTTAAAACCGGCAACGATCTCAGGCTGCGGGATTGCAAAGACCTGAACGTCCTTTTCGGTGAGGCCGAGTGACTTGATCAATGCCAGAAGCTGATAGTGGTCCGTCGAGACAGGGGCAGCCGCGAGCTTCTTGCCCTTGAGATCACTCAGGCTTTCTATGCCCGACCCGTTGCGAACCACCAGAGCTTCGTCGATACCGGAGATGGTTGAAAGATAAAACGCCTTCACCTCCAGGCCGCGCGAAGCCGCAGCCGCGAAGGGGCTGGACCCGACATAGCCGACCTGCACATCGCCGGCTGCGATAGCGGCGAAGATTTCAGCGCCGGAATTGAACTTGCGGAAATCGATGTCGTAACCCGTGGCCTTGGCGAAGTCGCCATTGGCTATGGCCACCGAGGATGGCAGCGCATCCGTCTGGTAGGCGATGACGACCTTCTTATCGGCGGCATCAGTTGCAGCAGCCATAGAGAGGCTGCCGATACCGACCGCGATTGCAGTGATAACACTCTTCAGATTCATGCTTTGCCCCTGTTCGACGAAAAACGTCTTCGGTGATCTCGTGAATTCAACAGGTGAGAGCGTAAGCAAGGGCAGCCGTTTTCACAGGAATAATACACTAAATTTATGATGTATGTAGGGAATGTTTCTCCTGAGCGGGGCACACCCACGAGGCCCACGAGTTCATCAACGCTCGGCAGCAAGCCTAAAGCGGCTAGCGTGGCCAATGCACAATTCGCTAGCCACGCCGGCTTGAGTCAAATCGGCTTTGTCATGACCCGCGATGAAAGCTTTCCTATTTCACGCCGCCATGTGCGAGTCCGCTCACCAGGTAGCGCTGCAGGAAGAGCGCGATCAGATAGACCGGTGCGATGCCGGCGAGTGAGGCCGCTGCCATCTGGCCGAAGTTCACCAGCCTGTCGCCCTGGAAGAGCGAGATGCCAACCGGGAGTGTTCGCGTCGCATCGGAAAAGGTGAAGGCCGAGGCGAAGAGGAACTCGTTGTAGGAAAGCACCGTGACGATGAGGAGGGTCGCCACGATGCCGGGCGCGATGATCGGTGCGACGATTTGCAATAGGGTGCGAAACGGTCCCGCGCCGTCCATCGCGGCCGCTTGCTCGATTTCGATAGGCATCCGGCGCAGGAAGGGCGTCAGCAGCCAGAAGGCGACCGGCACGTTGGCGAAGCCGTAAACGAGGATGAGGCCGGCGCGCGTGTTGAGGAGGCCGGTTGCCTTCAGCAGCAAGAAAAGGGGGATCAGCGCCACGATGGGCGGCGCCATGTAGCTCGAAAGCGTCACGTCCGCCAGCCACTTGCCGCCAATCTTGAGCCGCAACACCGCATAGGATGAGGGGAGCGCCAGCGCGATGGTGAGGAGCGCAGCAAGTACCGAGACAGTCACGGAGTTGAGAATGAAGCGCGCAATGTCGGCCGCTTCGAAGGCGCCTGGCCAGTTTGCGAGTATCGGCACTGTCGGCCAGAAATGGCCGCTCAGCACGTCGTCCCTGGTCTTGAAGGAAACGGTGACGAGGTAAAGGATGGGCAGCGCGAATAAGCCGATAATCGGCGCGGTCGCCAAGGCTAGCCAGACATGTCGAGCGCCGAGTCTCATGATTCTTGTCTTTCGAAATGCTGGTGTGGGCGGATAACCGGGAGCGTCGCCAGCCCTATGACGAGGCCGTAGACGATGGTCTCGGCCGCCGCACGGCCGACGTCGAACTGCTCGATTGCCCGCCGGTAGATGGAAAAGCCTGCCGATGTCGTCGCAAAAACTTGGTCCGCCGAAAGTCAGGCGGTGAGCGAGCCTCTCGCAACAAGAAATTTTTCGCTCGAGACTTCGCCAGCACCCTTTGACGTAAGCCCCTGCCAATGCTAGACGTGGGTAATCGATAACCCTAGGTGAAGCCGTGACCGTCTCCTTGAATGACATAGCCGAGCGCGCGGGCGTCTCCGTGAAGACGGTTTCGGGTGCGCTGCATGGCGGATCGGCCCGCATGTCGGAGCAGACCCGGCTACGCGTCAAGGAGATCGCCGAGGAACTCGGCTACGTCACCAACCTCGCCGCGCGCAGCATGCGGCAGGGCTGGATGCCGCTTATTGGCGTCGTTGCCGACGAGTTGATCACCTCGCCGTTCGCGACGGAAATCATCCGCGGGCTCGACGGCGCGGCGCGAGCCTCTGACATGGCGGTTTTCGCAATGACGCTGAACGGAAGCCGCGATGTAGGCGCGGTGATCGAAGAAGTGCGCCGCTTTCGGCCGCGGGCGATCGCCTATGCCGCCATGTACCACAAGACGGTCGCGCTGCCGGAGGCGTTTGTCGAGACAGTCGGCGTGATGATCAATTGCCGCGAAGCGAACAACCGGGTGACCTCACTGGTACCGGATGAGTTTGGCGCCGCCCGTGACATCACCAGTTACCTGGTCGAAGCCGGACGAAAGAACATCGCCTTCATCAACCTGCCCGGCCTGCTCGCCGGCGAATTGCGCGAGGCCGGTTTCCGACAGGCGATCACCGAGGCGGGCCTTGATGGCGCCGGCACCCGCGTGTTGCCGGCTGTTCGCAGAGCGATTTATAGCGACAGAGCGCACAGCCTCGTTCTTTCCCACATTACCGAACTGATGAGTGGACCGGACCGTCCGGATGCGATCCTGTGCGGCAACGACCGTGTGGCCATGGAGGCCTATGCGGCGCTACGCCGCGTTGGCGCGCAGATCCCCGACGACGTCGCCGTCGCCAGCTTCGACAACCAGGTCGATATTGCCTCGCGGCTCGATCCGCCCTTGACGACCATGGCCCTGCCGCACCGGGCGATGGGCCGACTGGCCGCCGACATCCTGCTTGGCGGCGATACGACACCGGGCGAGTTGCACAAGCTTCCGTTCCAATTGGTAGAGCGGTCATCCGTATAAATCAGTAGCCACGTAAAACCCGTTGAGGAGGAGAAACAGTGATGGGTAATCGATTACTTTCGTTCCTAATGGCATCGGTCGCGCTCGGAGGCCTGGCCGAAGCAAAAACCGTCATTCACGTGATGCACCAGGGAGACCCCGGCTGGGTCTCGACCTATGGCGAAGTCGCCAAGCGCTTCGAGGCCGCCAACCCGGATGTCGATATCGAACTCATCTATGCGCCACACGACGCCTATAACGAGAAGTTCAGCGCCGCGGTCATGTCAAAACAGTTGCCGGACGTCATGGAACTCGACGCACCCTTCCTCGCCAACTACGTCTGGTCGGGCTACCTGCAGCCGATCAAGCCGCTGATCGACCAGGACATCCTCGACGACATGACGGAGTCCAATGTCGCCCAGGGCACCTATCCGGTTGACAAGGAGCTCTACGCCGTCGGCCTCACCGACTCCTCCGTCGTTCTCTACGGCAACCGGAAATATCTGGAAGCGATTGGCGCCCGCATCCCGAAGGGCGTTGACGACGCCTGGACGCGCGAGGAGTTCGAAGGCTACCTCGAAAAGCTCTCGAAGCTCGAGGGCGTCAAGTGGCCGATCGACACGTTCCGTGGCTACGGCATCAAGACCGAGTGGATTACCTATGCCTACGGTCCCATCCTGCAGTCGGCCGGCTGCGACCTCATCGACCGCAAGACCTGGAAATCCGTGGGAACGCTCGACAGCGATCCTTGTGTCGATGCGCTGACGATGATGCAGAAATGGGTGAAGAACGGCTGGGTTGTGCCGCAATCCTCCGGCACCAACCAGTTCTTCGCCGAAGGCCATCCCGCGGCGCTCGCGCTCGGCGGTCACTGGTTCTATGCCGAGGCCGCGGCTTCGATGAAGGACGATATCGTCGTCATGCCGCTGCCGAAGTTTGGGCCGAAGGGCGCAAGCCCCAACGGCACCTGGATCTGGGGCATCACCACCGCCTCGGAACATCCGGAGATTGCTGGCAAGTTCGTCAGCTTCATGCTCAAGGACAAGGCACTCCGCAACTATGCGAAGGAGGATTCCGCCTATCCCGGTTTGAAGAGCTTCGCCGCCGATTCGCCGCTTTACGCTAACGGCGGTCCGATGGCCGTCGCCTTCGAGCAGGCATCGAAGACCGCGATCGCACGGCCGCCGCATCCGGCCTATCCGATCATCACCTCGGCCTTCATGGGGGCAGTCGACGAGATCTTCAATGGCGGCGACGTCAAAGCCGCTCTGACCGCCGCGGCCGAGAAGATCGACGAGGACATCGAAGAAAACGACGGCTACCCGCCCTTCGACGAACAGCAATAGCGCCCGCATGCGGCCGCGTGGCACCAATGCCGCGCGGCCGCGGCAGCCGATAGGCAGGCTACTATTTTCAGATGAGGAGGAGATCATGACCCTGCAGCAACCGGCGCTGCCAGCGACGGCTGTCGCGACGCGCCCCGCCCGGCGAAGAGACAGGGCCCGCCTGTTCCAGGAGATCGGCATGCTTGCGCCAGCCGTGGCCCTGCTGACGATCTTCCTCGTCGTGCCGTTCCTCCTGTCCTTCTGGACGGCGATGACCAACCAGCCACTGGTGCCGCGACCGACGCCGGTCCGCTTTATTGGGCTCACCAATTTCCTGCGCATCTTCAAGGACGATCTGTTCTGGACCTCGCTCTGGAACGTCTCGCGCTTCACCTTCTGGATCCTGCCCGTGCAATGTGGTCTTGCCTTCGCCACCGCACTGCTGCTCCACCAGAAGCTGCCGCTCCGCAATTTCTTCCGTGGCCTGTTCTTCCTGCCGGCAATCACCTCGATGGTCGTCGTCTGCGTCATTTGGGGAACGCTGCTCCAATATCCGACGGGGCCATTTAACCAGGTGATCGGCTTTCTTTCCGGCGGCCGCATCCAGCCGATCGACTGGCTCGGCGACCCCAACTGGGCGATGTTCTCGATCGTCCTTCTGTCCGCCTGGCAGGCCTATGGCTTTCAGATGATCGTCTATCTCGCAGGCCTGCAGGGCATTCCCGATGAGCTCTATGACGCGGCCAGGATTGATGGCGCCAATGCGTTCCAGCGCTTTTGGCACGTCACCATGCCGGGTCTCAGGCCGACGCATGTCTTCGTGCTGGTGATCACCACGATCCAGGCCTTCAAGCTCTATACCCAGGTTGCGATCCTGACCCAGGGCGGGCCGAGGAGCAGCACCGAGACCGTCGTGCACTACATGGTGCGCGCGGGCTTCGAAGAGCAGAAGCTCGGCTACGCCTCGGCCGTCTCGGTCATTCTCTTCCTCATCGTCCTCGTCATCGCGCTCCTTCAGCGCCAGCTCCTGAGGCGTTTCGATGTCTGATCTCGCTATCCCCACATTACAGACCGAGGCACGGCGCGAGCGCTCCGCGATCGGTTCGCTGCGCCTCGTCCAGACCGCCTGCATCCTCGTCATCGCGCTGGTCATCGTTTCGCCGCTGTTCATGCTGCTGATCGCCAGCCTGAAGGACGACCGCTTCCAAATTCTGGCCGATATGGGCAGTTTCCGCGCCTTCTGGGTCTCCAATCCGAGGCTCTCGAACTTCGCCGAGGTGAGCAATCTCTCCGGCGAGCTCGCCTTTGGCCGCTACCTGCTGAACTCGCTGTTCATTCTTGGCTGCACGGTCGGCGCCGGTCTGATCGTCAACTCGATGGCCGGGTTTGTGCTCGCCTGGGGTACGTTGCGCGGCCGCGCCCTGGTCCTGTCCTTGGTCATCGCCCTCTACGTGATTCCCCAGGAGAGCATCATCATGCCGCTCGTGATCATGGTGTCGCGCGCCGGGATGACCGACACTTTCGCGGTGCAGATCGTGCCCTGGGTCGCAAGCCCGCTGTATATCTTCCTGTTCTACCAGTTCTTCGCCCAGCTTCCGAAGGAGCTCTTCGAAGCGGCCGAGATGGATGGCGCGTCGGTGTTCCGCATCTACCGTTCGATCTTCCTGCCGTTGAGCCTGCCGGCGCTCGCCACCGTCTCGATTCTGATGGGGATCGAGAGTTGGAACCAGTATCTCTGGCCGATCCTGGTGACGCAGACCGACTATGCCCGGCCGATCGCCGTCGCCATCGCCACCTTCTTCGGTCAGGACAGCATCTATTGGGACCGCGCCATGGCAGCCTCCGTCCTGATGATGATCCCGATCCTCGCCCTCTATCTCGCCTTCCAACGCTGGTTCGTAAGTTCCTTTGTTGGCTCCGCCGTGAAAGGTTGATCAATGACAAGCCATGCAATCCTCTCCTCGCCCCTCGGCGGCAGCCTGAAGACATTCAGCGCCACGTTGCCGGCCGGAACGACGCTTCATGCGTGGCTGAAGCCGGTCGATGCAGTTACGCCTGCCGAACTGAAAGCGAGCCGGGACGGACAGGAAATCGGCCGCCTCACGGCGGAAAACGCAGAGGAGTTCGAGTTCCGGGCGCTGGTGATCGGAACGGCCGGCGAAACGTCTTTTAGTTATGACGCCGCGATCACGAGCCTCTCCGTCGTCTATGCCTTTTCGGAGGCGGACGTTCTGGAAACGGGCATCACTGTTCTTTACAGCGGCGAGGGGAATTCCACACCCGCCGTGCCTGGCAGCTATCATTTCCGTCCACCATTCGGCTGGATGAACGACCCGAACGGTTTCGGCCGTTTCGGCGAAAAGGTTCATCTCTTCTATCAGCACTACCCCCATAGCCTGCGCTGGAACACGATGCATTGGGGCCATGCGGTCTCCGACGACTATCTCCACTGGAAGCACCTGCCAATCTTCCTGTTACCGTCGGCGGAACTCTCCGCTCGCGCCGACGGCCGCGGCGGCGCCTTCTCCGGCTCGGCAATTCGGCTTGCTGGAGAGGAGGCCGCGATCCGTGTCTTCTTCACCGAACAGGTCAAAGACCGCAAGCCGGAAGAGCAGATCCAGTTGACCGCCGTCAGCCGTGACCAGATCAGCGCCGGCCCGGCGGAGATCATCCTGCCGGAACGGCCGGCCGGCCTCGACCTGACGATCGATTTTCGTGACCCCTATGTGATCAAAGGCCCGGACGGCCGCTGGAAGATGCTCGTCGGCAGCCGCGATCACGCGGGAGGAGTGATCCTGCTCTACGATACGGCCGATCCAGGCGCCGCCACGGGCTGGAACTTCGTCAGCATCCTTCACCGCGAAAACCGCTTCGGCATGACCGCCGCCGAATGCCCCTGCATCGTGCCGCTCGGTGGTCCCGCCGACGACCCGCAAACCCGTTGGGCGCTGATCTTCGCACTGCTCACCAGCCGCGATCCGGCAACGGCGCGACGCAATATCACCCTTGCAACGGTCGGCCGCTTCGACGGCCGTACCTTCGTCAAGGAATTCGAGCAGGAACTCGACTTCGCAACCGACGCCTATGCCTTCCAGGCCTTCGTCGATCATTCCGGCCCCGTGGGCATTGCGTGGCTGGCGAACTGGACGGAGATTTCGAAGAAGATCGATTTCCCGACAGCCATGACGCTTCCGCGTCGAGTCGTGCGCGAGCACGGTGTGTTGCTGACGCCGCCGATCGATGCGGTCGACAGCTTACGCCAGGAGTTGCTCGACGAGCGCCGGCTGCTCGCCGGAGACAAGGTCGAGCTCACCAACGGAGCCGTCGAGATCGTCATCGATCTCACCGCGCCCGGCGCCAGCTTCGATCTCGAATTCGACCATCCCGACGTCGAGCTCGGCGTCCGGCTCGATGCAGAGGGCCTGAGCATCCTCTACGACGTTCCGGACGGCAAATTGCTGCCCCGCTACATCGCGGCCGGGGCGAGGCCCTCGACGCTGCGCATATTTCTCGACGTCGGCTCGATCGAGGTCTTTGCCGACAACGGCCGATGGACCGGGACCAAGCGCTTGCCCGGATTTGCGAGCGTGCGTTCCGCCCGCCTCACGGCACCCAGAGACAATGTCGCCGCGGCCAGCATCTGGCAGCTCAAGCTCTAACAGGCAATCAACGGGAGGTATTCATGGCATCCGTCTCGATCGATCAGGTTCGCAAGCAATACGGCGCCGTTCCGGTGATTCATGACGTCTCCATGGACATCGAAGATGGCGAGTTCGTCACCCTCGTCGGCCCCTCCGGCTGCGGCAAGTCGACCCTGTTGCGCATGCTGGCCGGGCTCGAGGATATCAGCGGCGGCGAAATCCGCATCGGTGGTCGCGTCGTCAACGACGTCGCGCCGAAAGAGCGCGACATCGCCATGGTCTTCCAGAGCTATGCCCTCTATCCGCACATGACCGTCGCGGAAAACATGGGCTTCGCGCTGAAGCTGAAGGGCCAGGACAGAGCGACGATTGAAAAGAGCGTGCGCGAAGCGGCCGACATCCTCGCGCTCGGGCCTCTGCTCGATCGGCTGCCGAAACAGCTTTCCGGCGGCCAGCGTCAGCGAGTGGCAATGGGACGGGCGATCGTCCGTCAGCCGCAGGTCTACCTATTTGACGAGCCGCTCTCGAACCTCGACGCCAAGCTGCGCGTCACGATGCGCGCCGAAATCAAGGACCTGCATCAGCGGCTGAAGACGACCACCGTCTACGTCACCCACGACCAGATCGAGGCGATGACGATGGCCGACCGGATCGTCGTCATGCGCGGCGGCAACGTCGAGCAGATCGGCAAACCGCTCGAGCTCTACGACCGGCCGGCGAACACCTTCGTCGCAACCTTCATCGGCTCGCCGGCGATGAATCTGTTCGACGGGGCGATCAACAATGGGCAGTTCGTCACCCAAGGCGGGGTGGCGCTTCCAATGCCTGAGGGCTATCAAGGCGCGACGGCGGCGGTCTACGGCGTCCGTCCGGAACATCTCTCCATTGTCGATGAGGGGGCGCCGGCTAGGGTGATCGTGGTCGAGCCGACCGGATCGGAAACGCATGTGCTCGCAAAGCTCGGATCTTCGGACGTGACGATCGTGCTGCGCGACCGGGTCGACTTACAGCCTGGCCAGCCCATCAAGATCGCTCCCGACATGAGAAGGATTCACCTCTTTACATCGCAAGGCATTCGCACAATGTAACGGGTTCTCCGGGAACATTACCGGCGGGGATTGCACGGTGAAGCCAAGGCGGCGTCGGCGCCGGTCAGGAAGTTTCATTGGCGCCCTGATGCGGATGCTGCGATTTCCGTGACGCCATGGCTCCTGCCGCCAGACCGAGTGCCAGTGCGGCGTAGGTCAGTCCGATCGATCTCTTCGAGAGAACGGTCTCCCAACCGGGTGTCAGCCGCTTCGGAACCAGGTGGTAGTCGACTACGTAGGCAATAGCGGCGGTCAGCGCCGCCTTGCGCAGTATGACGGTCGGCTCCCTGGAGCGGTCGGCCGCCAGCCATGCTTCGAAGGGCAGAGCCCAGAAGATCGCCGACAGATGATGAGTGCAGTAACCGAGCAACGTGTGCTTCGCGTCCGCAACCCTGACGTGGCCGGCATCCTCGCCATGAAGCCAATGGCTCGTGGCATTGGTTGGCTGGAAAATGCTCCGTCCCTCCACTCCGGCCAGCAGCGCCAATGCCACCGTTGTCGTCAGGCTCGCGATCGTTCCGCTGGTGACGGCCAACGTGAACGGGCTGCTCCGGCTTTGCGGCGACCAATGTTCAAGGCCTGCCGCGCTGATACGCTGGTTGGAGGAGGAGGTGCTATCTAAAACAAGATCGTGCCCAATCGCCGACATTCGCTTGCCTCACGGTTTGTACACCCCAATCGCTGCAACGTCGCGATGTTCCGCGCGCTTCAGCAGCTTCGGCTCATTCGAGAAAGAATGCATGCAAACCGCGAAACCAATAAACGGACGCAAATGTCCGGCAAATGCGCGGCTCGTGTCAATGGCCGCGTCCGGCTCGGGATCCGGCCGTTCTGATTACTTGCTAGCGCGGTCCGCAACGGGTCGGAACTGGACCCAGATGTCTCCGACGGATGGTAAGCTGCAGTTCGCGCACCGGGGCTCGGCGCGCCGAAGGATTACAGGCTGGGATGGAGCCAGCGCCTCCCGGAACTGGTCCCGTCCGATTCATTTAAATTGGGACAATCGAGACATAGAGGAATTGAATTGGCTTGATTATCCGGCGAAATCGGTCTTCATTGTCCCGAATTCGAGGGCAAATGGGGTGGTCCATGCTGCGTGACTTCAGCGATACGGTGGCGTTCGTAAAGGTCGTGCAGGAGGGCAGCTTCACCGGTGCTGCGCGGGCGCTGCGAACGCCGAAGACGCGGATCAGCCGCAAGGTTCAGGAACTGGAGGCGCGGTTAGGGGCCCAGCTTCTCCACAGGACAACACGCAGCCTGAAGCTCACCGAGGCTGGCACGATCTACTTCCAGCGTTGCGAGGGCTTGGTCAAAGATATCGAAGATGCCGAAAGTGCTGTGGCCGAACTGCAGCAAAATCCCAAGGGCTGGCTCAGGATCACAGCTCCACACTGGTTGTCGACGCGCATTCTGGCGCCGGTGCTCAGCGAATTCAGAAGGTTCTACCCGGATGTCTATCCGCAGTTGCTTCTGGCCCATGAGGTGCTGGATGTCGTTGCCAAGGAGATTGATATCGCGCTGCGTCTGTCGGAGGGGCCGTTGCCCGATTCCTCGCTCAGTGCCCGCCGGCTTGGCGACCTGCCAATGGGCATATATGCGGCTCCCGCTTATCTTGAAAGGCACGGGAGCCCCTCGAACCCGGCAGAGCTCGTCAATCATGCTTGCCTGTTGACACAGTTCTATTTCGACAAGCCGGTCCACGCCTGGCCGCTGATGCGCGAGGGGCGCCGCAACGAGTTCCCGGTACGCCCCGTTGCGGTGGCCAGCGATCCCGAAGGGTTGCACGGCTTTCTGCTGGCGGGCGAAGGTCTGCAAATGACCAGTGATCTCCGTGTCAGGTCGGACGTCGCCGCAGGACGTCTCGTCCGCGTGCTCCCCGAATGGTCCGGGCCGGCCCCCACGCTTTACGCGATGAGAGCCGGCGGGCGTATCCAGCCGCCAAAGGTCAGGGCATTCCTCGACTTTCTGGTGCCGAGGATGAACCTCAATGAGATCCGCGAGAATGCGGCTGCTTCGCAATGATCGGCTCTGCGGCAGGGGCACGGTGAGGTGGAGCCGGCGCAACGGGCTCCGCTCCGTTGCGCCGCTATGGGTCGTTTTTAAGAGGCATAGTTGACGGGAACCCAGTCGTAATTCGTCGAATCGCGGCGAACATGGCCGATGCCCGGGAAGGCAATGTGAGCGCCGGCCACCAGGTATTTGCCGTCGGCCGCATGCGCGAAGGCCGCCTCCCTGGCACGAATGGCCTCGGACTGATCCGTATCGAACTGGATCGCCACGTCCGGCTCATCGAACTGAAGCACGTTTCCATGGGTAATGTCGCCCCAGAAAACGATCTTCGCGCCGGCGCTTTCCACAACGATCGAGCTGTGCCCCGGCGTGTGCCCGGCCCGCAGGATCGAGCCGATGCCCGGCAAGATTCTGGCATTATCGCCGAAGGTGCGAACCCTGCCGGCCTCGGCATAGGGCCCCAGACTCTCATGCGCCTCGACGAAATAGCTCAGCGGCACATTGGCCGGTCGGCTCTCCACAGGCGTTTCCATCCAGAAAGCATGTTCCCGTTTGTTGACGTGAATGGTCGCGTTGGCGAACACCGGCTTGCCTTTGATCGTCAGCCCGCCGGAATGGTCGGTGTGGATATGGGTCAGGATGATGTCGTCAATCTGGTCCGCTTTGTAGCCGGCCGCCTCGAGATTGGCGACGAGCTCGCCGAGCGCACCATCGAGATAGGCGCCCGTGCCGGCGTCGATCAGCACCAGCCTCTCCCCGGTGTTGACGAGGAAGGCGTTGACCGACGTATCTGTCGGCGTGCCCATGAAGGCCGCGGCCAGCGCTCTCCGCGCATCTTCGGCGTCGGTGTTTGTGTAAAGCTCCGGAAGAGGCAGCGGAATAGTGCCGTCCGAAAGCGCCGTCAGTTCGAAGCTCCCAAGCTTCATTCTGTAAAAGCCGGGAGCCTGGAAAGATTGAAGGGGTGCCTTCGCGAGGGCCGGGGTGAACCCGCCCGAAACGGTTCCCGCTGCGACGAGCGCCGCTGCGCTCTTAATGAGGCCTCTACGGGTGAGCATGGCAGTTCTCCGATGTTTGACGTTTCGTCCACCGTTTCCATGTTGATGGCCAACTGGTGTGAGCAGAAACCTAATCGGGCTCGAATGATCGCAGTAGGCGATGAAAATGGACCGCATTGTCTCGAAAATAGATACAATGCGCATGAGTTTATTGCATGAGGGGAGACGAGTTTGCAGGTCCCGAGTTGCGATTAGCACACCACGGCACCGACATTTGTTCCAACGACGAAGCTTGCCAAGAAAGGTGAACGTCCGCTTCGCACGCCCACGACGGACATACCGGCCATATCGGCGAATGACAGCAACGGGTCGATTTTTCGCGTTCACCACCGTCGGAGGTGGGTGACCTATCGCCGCCCTGATGAGCGGGCAGGAGCCGCGTCGCTCTGTGCCTCCGCCACGAGAGCCGAGCTTGCCAGGCAAACCGCACTAGGAGGGTGCGCGCTCATCCATGATGGTCATACGCATCAGCTCTACATCGCCGTTCATCGGCCGGTCGTCGGCATAGGCCGGAATGGCGGCGCGGATTCGTTGATAAAGCGCGTTGGTGCGTTGCGCCCTACCGGCGTCATGCGGCTGCAGGTCATAGGCCTGGGCCGCGGCCAAGAGCTCGATGGCGAGGATCGTCTTGAGATTGTCGAGGATCGCCAGCACCTTCGAGGCAGCCGGCGTCGCATGGGTGAGGATGTCCTCCTGCAGGGCAGAGGTGATGCCACCGTCGAGGCTTGCGGGTGCAGCGAGACGACGATTTTCGGCGGCAAGCGAGGCGGCCGTGTATTGGGCGATCATGAAACCTGAAGAGACCCCGCCGTCGCGCGCAAGAAACGGTGGGAGACCGCTCACCAGCGGATTTACCAGCCGATCGATGCGGCGTTCGGAAATCGCCGCGACCTCCGCAACCGCAACGGCCAGCGCGTCCATCGCGAGGCCGAGCGCGGCACCGACGGCGTGGGCCTGCGAATGAACCTCGGGCGCTTCGGGCGATCCCGAGACCGCAGGGTTATCGGTGAGGCTTGCGAGTTCGCGATTCACAACGTCGCCCGCATGCGCGAGCACGTCGCGCGCGGCCCCATGAATATGCGGCACGGCCCGCAGGCTCAACGGATCCTGCGTGCGATTTCCTGCGGTAGCGGCCAGCATTGGGCTGTCCTGGAGGTAATCGCGTAACTTGGCCCCGACATTCTGTAAGCCCGTCGAAACTCGAAACGACAGCGTACCGGCGGCAAAGGCATTTGCCTGGCTGCCGAGGTTCTCATAGCTCATGGCTGCGGCCGCATTCGCCCAGTCAAAGAGCCTTTCGGCACGCGAAAGCGCGACCGCGGCAAGACCGGTGGCGCAGGGCGTGCCGTTGACGAGACTCAAGCCCTCCTTTGCCTCGAGCCGTAAGGGCGAAATCCCGAGCAGTGAGAGCGCCTCGCCGCCGCTAATCTCGCCCTTGCCGTCGACGACACCACTGTGGCCGATGAGCACCAGACCGATTGCGGCGGCATGGGTGAGATAGCCTACGGAACCGCGCGACGGTATGCGAGGAATCAGGTCGGCATTGAGCAGCGCCAGCAGCGCCTCGACGGTCTCGATCCGCACACCGGAATAGCCGTGTGCGAAATTGGCGATCTGCGCCGCCATCACGGCGCGCGCTTCGCTCCGCCCCAGCGGTTCGCCGACGCCGCAGGCGTGGCTCAGGACGATGTTGTGCGACAGGGCCTGCTGGTTCTCGCGGCTGATGACGACATCGCAAAGCGCTCCGACGCCAGTATTGATGCCGTAGCCGCGGATGCCGCGTTCCACCAGTGCATCGACGATGCGGCGGGCATCAACGATCCGCTGACGCGCCCGCTCGGACAGCGTCAGGCGTGCGCCATCGGCAATCGCGGCAATCTCGGGCCATGTCAGCGGCGCATCGATGGTGATCGTTTCAGCCATGGTACTCGGGTCTTCCGTGCCGGCGCTGGACGAAGCGCGCGACATAGTCGTTTGCCGGGTTGTCGAGAATGTCTCCAGGCGAGCCGACCTGCACGACCTGACCGTCCTTCAGGATTGCAATCTCGGACCCGATGCGCAGGGCCTCGTCGAGATCGTGGGTGATGAAGACAATGGTCTTAGACAGATTCTGCTGCAATTGCAGCAATTGATCCTGCATGTCGCCGCGGATCAGCGGGTCGAGTGCGCTGAAGGCCTCGTCCATCAGGATCACGTCGGTATCCGCGGCAAGCGCCCGTGCCAGCCCGACGCGTTGCTTCATGCCACCCGACAGTTGATGCGGGAATTTCGCGTCATAGCCCGAAAGGCCAACCGTCTCTATCCATTTCATTCCGATCACGCGGGCGTCGCATTTGGACGTACCGCGCACGCGTTGGCCGTAGACGACATTCTGAAGCACAGTCCGGTGTGGCATCAGGGCAAAGCTCTGGAAGACCATGCTGACGCGCCGCATGCGAAAGGCGCGTAGCGCCTTCGGGTCGAGGTCAAGGATGTTGCTGCCGTCGAAGAGGACCTCGCCGCGCGTGGGTTCGATAAGCCGGTTGATATGGCGCACCAGCGTCGACTTGCCGGATCCCGAGAGCCCCATGATGACGAAGATCCTGCCCGCGCCGATCTTGAGACTGACGTCGTTGAGGCCGACGCTGGACCCGGTTCGGGCGAGGATCTCAGCCTTGTCCAGACCGTCCTTGGCCATGGCGAGCGCCTTCTTCGCATCATGCCCGAAGATCTTGTAGACATTGCGGATCTCGATGTCAGCCATTGCGGGCGTCCTCCGTCCGGGGCTTGCCGAAGCCCTGCGTGATGCGGTCGAGCACGATTGCGAGAATGACGATGCCGATGCCGGCCTCCAGGCCCTTGCCGACGTCGAGCGTCTGGATACCATTCAGAACCTGCTCGCCGAGGCCACGTGCGCCGATCATCGAGGCGACGACGACCATCGAAAGCGCCATCATGATAGTCTGGTTGAGGCCGGCCATGATGGTTGGGGTAGCGAGCGGCAGCTCCACTCCAAACAGGATCTGCGCCGGGCTGCCGCCGAAAGCGGTTGCCGCCTCGACAACCTCGCCGTCGACCTGGCGGATGCCGAGATCAGTGAGACGGATGAGCGGCGGAACCGCATAAATGATGGTGGCAAGGATCGCCGGCACCTTGCCGAGGCCGAAGAGCATCAGCGCCGGGATCAGGTAGACAAAGCTCGGCATCGTTTGCATCACATCGAGAACCGGCAGGGTGACGTTGCGTACGACCCGACTCTTGGCGACGAGAATGCCGATCGGCACGCCGATCACCACCGAGACGATGGTCGCCATCAGCATCAAGGCCAGCGTCTGCATCGTCAGGTCCCACAGGCCGAGCACGCCGACCGCGAGAAACAGCGCGCCCACGGCGATCGTCAGCGACCATCGCTTCGAGCTCTGCCAGGCAAGCGCCATGAACGCGAGAATCACGAGCCACCAGGGCAGGCCGCGCAGAATCCATTCAATGAACAGCACGGCCTTCAGCATGACGCCGCTGATCGCCTTGAACACCCAGCCGTAGTTGGTGACGAGCGCTTGAATGAACTCGTTCACCGGCCCGCGGATCGAAAAATTGAGAGAGTCCGGAAACATCGGAACCGTTCCTTGCTCATGGAAGCTGCCGGCGGTCATCGCCGCCCTGTTCGCGGCACGTCGGCAGCTCCTAGCGCCGCCGCTTGCTTCCGGCAACAAGGGCGGAAGGAAACGGCAAGCGCGGGCGATGAAGGGTGTCGTTACTTGAGGCTCGCTTCGATCTTGCCGCGTGCCTCGTCGGAAACCCACTTGCCCCAGACATCGGCCTTCGTCTTCAGGAACTCGGCTGCCGCGGCGGCCGCATCGACCTTGTTGTCGACCATGTAGGCAAGACTGCCGTTGACGTCCTCAAGCGGGAAGGTCGCCTTTTCGAGGATCTCGATGATTTCCGGAGCCTCCGAGGCGAAGGTGCTGTTCACACCATAGGCGACATCGACCGAGGGGAAGGCGCAAGCCTGATCGCGCTTGCCGTTGGCGCTGCTCAGTTCTTTCCAGCAGGCTTCGTTATAGGCGGGCTCTTCAAGCTGGATCAGCTTGAATTTGCCCATAATCGCGGTCGGCGACCAGTAGTAGAAGAGGATCGGCTCGCCCTGGAGATAGGCGGAGGTGATCGCCGAATCGAGCGCCGTGCCGGTGCCCGGACGGAAATTCACATAGGCTTCGCCAAGCTTGTAGGCTTCGAGCTTGGCGGTGCTGATGCCTTCGCAAGTCCAGCCGGATGGGCAGTTCAGGAACCGGCCCTTGGACGGTTCCTCGGGATCGGCAAAGATTTCGACGATCTTCGGATCGGAAAGCTGGGATACGCTTTTGAGGTCCGGGGCCTTGGCCTCGATGTTGCGCGCCGGATCGCCATGGATGATATACTCCGGTACGAACCAGCCTTCGCTGGCACCCACAAAGGTCTTGCCCACGGCCATCACCTTCTTTTCCTCGACCGCCTTGTTCCAGACGTCCGAGCGGCCGAGCCATTCCTCGGCAAAAATCTGGACGTCGTTGTTGGCGGTCGCCTGCTCCAGCGTCACGGAATTACCGGGAATGGAATCGACCTGACAATCATAGCCCTTGGAGAGGATGGTCTTCATGACCTCGGTGACGAAGGCGCCGCTTTCCCAGTCGATACCGGCGAAGGTCACGGTCTTGCCGTCGCCGCAATAGGAGGCGCTGGCGCTACCGGCGGATGCCGCCAGCATCAGACCGGCGGCGGCGAAGGTGAGTTTCATTGTGCTGATCGACATGCGCATTCCCCTTTTTTGATGTTGGCTTCGATTGCAGTTTTGATGAGTATGCGTGCTAAGGCGCGGTTGTTTCCTCTGTCCGGCCGTGATGTTCCTCGTGCATGCGGACGCCACTCATGTCGTGATGGACACCCCCCCAAAAATAAGCCGTACGCACCTGTATGATCTTGTATATGGAACTATAGATATTTTATGCTGGTGCGCAAGAACGAAATAAACGAAAAGAATCGTCGTCGTATGCACAGCATTCGATCGATCCAGTGGATGGGGGCTTAGCCTGATGGCGGCAGTGGAGCGTAAGAACGGGAGGGCGACGTTTGAAGACGGGCCGGTGCCGCGCTATGAGGCGGTCAAGCACTTTATCCGTAGCCGCATCGACAGTGGTGAATGGCCGGCGCACCATCGCATCCCATCAGAGAATGAGATTGTCACCGATTTCGGCGTCAGCCGTATGACCGCGAACCGCGCGCTGCGGGAACTCGCCAATGAAGGGATGATCACGCGGGTGCAGGGGGTCGGCTCGTTCGTTGCTCCGCAAAAGGGCAGCACGGCGTTGCTCGAGGTCCGCAACATCGCCGACGAGATCCGCGAGCGCGGACACGCGCACACGTCTCGCACTGAGCTGATGAAGCAGGAGGAGGCTACGTCGGAGATCGGTTATTCCCTGGGGCTCGCCACCGGCGCGCGCGTCTTCCATTCGATCATGGTTCACTTCGAAAACGGGCTTCCAATCCAGATCGAGGACCGTTTCGTAAATCCGGCCATCTGCCCCCGCTACATGGAACAGGACTTCACCGCAATGACGCCGAACGCCTATCTAACGGCGATCGCTCCCATTACCCGGACGGAACAGATCGTCGAGGCAGTCTCGCCGCAGCTTTGGGAACGCAAGCTGCTCGGCATCAGCCGAAATGAGCCGTGCCTCATGATCAGGCGCCGCACATGGTCCGATACGGCGAACGTGACGACGGCACGTCTCCTCTACCCTGGAACGCGATATCGCCTTGAGGGCATCTCATAACGAAATGGCTACTGCGTCGTTGCGACAGAGTTGCGTGACGTCACTTACCAACATGGACACGAAGGGGTCCGTCCGGCCACGTCTGGCGGAGCTGGCGATATTGCAGGTCTCGCTGACCGTCAGTAATGGGGCAAATACCGGATATTCCGATTTCATTGGTAGATGACCGCATTGGGTCGATTTTTCCGGTTCCGATTAGTCGCGGAATGGGGTCTGCCGAACTTTCCTATTGCTTAGAGTGCGAAATAGGGGCAGTCGCTCAGTCAGATCTGGTGCGCGCCATAGCCGGAGGTGGGTGCGCTCAAGCTCCATCTGAGATGAGGTCGGGAGCGGCACTGTCCGAGCGGTGGGCTGGGTCGTTGCCTGCGTCCCACGGCTACATTTGGCGGCGGTTAAGCAGCGGGGCTAGTGGCAGCTTGAGAACCGCGGCGCCAAGCAGCATCTAGACCGGAATGTTGAAGCCCCCGGTGCTGTCGCGCGCCACGCCAAGGAAGAATGGACCCAAGGCGCCGGCGAAGTAACCAATGCCGAGAACAAAGGCTATCCAGGAGTTCGCTTCGTTTGCATCCCGTGCGTGGTCGAGCGGCAGCACCATGCCGAGGGTGAAGGAGCCTCCGACGCCAAGGGCGATCAGCGGAACGAAAAGATACGGCATCGTCTGCGGCATGAGAGCAATCGCCGAGATGCCGAACAGAGAGGTAGATGCGAACAGGGCTATCAGGCGCCGTCGATCGTTGTTCCGACTGATGAAACCGGCAAGCGGATTTGCTTCCCAAGGCGCAGCCCGCGATCGCGGCCCTGCGTGAGCGCGGGCTCGATGCCACCCTGTTGACCGGCGACCTCGCGCAAGCGGCTGAGCGGATCGCGGCCCTGGTTGGCATCAAGAACGTCCAAGCGGGCCTTTCGCCGGAGGCCAAACGGCTTGCCCTGAATCGGCTCCGCGATGATCACGGTTCGGTGGCGATGGTCGGCGATGGACTGAATGACGGGCCGGTTCTCGCCGCCGCAGATGTCGGTATCGCCGTCGGCTCCGCCACCGATCTCGCCCGCGAGACTGCGGCGCTCGTGCTGCCTGCGGATGGATTGTGGATGCTGCCCTGGATCGTCGACGTGGCCCGCGCGGTTCGCAGGACCATCTTGACCAACCTCATGTGGGCGTTCGGCTAGAACCTCGTCGCGCTGACGTTCGCAGCATTTGGACTTCTGCAGCCGATCCTTGCGGCGGCGGTCATGGCTGGCTCGAGCATCCTCGTGGTGGTGAATTCGCTGCGGCTGGAGCGGCTGCCCGATCCTGTTCCAGCGCTGATCCCGAAGCAACGATCCGGCACCAAGGTGGAGCGTACCCACAACGGCACCGGCATTTCCGCAATGGCCGGCCCGGCCGCCGAACGGAGTTGAGTTTCAGCCAAACACGTCGTGCGTGTAGGCGTGATACGAGCCTTCGGCCGCGCTCAGCCTGCCGCCGGTCCTCGATGACTGAATACCGAAACTGGTACAGGGACAATGAAGCCTTTCCCTTTGGGCTAAGCTCGACACCGTACGAAGGCGCTCCCTCCGAGACAACAGCTACGCCGAGCGGTCCGAGCGCTTTGCTCGCTGCATAGTCGCTGACTCCGAATTGACGTGGTCAAACATGAGTTCTCCCGAAGTATGTGGGCCTGCCTACGATTCTCACGGATAGCCGCCAACCCACAGCGTCTTCTGATCATTCTTCCTTGTCAGGAAGTGTTTGGCTTTCCATCCTGCGCGGAGGCTCGAACGGCAGAACATCCGGCACCACGCGCACGCCGGTGGTAAACTTGAACGAATAGCCAAGGTCGTTCGGATAGGTCATCTCGAGGAAAAAGGCGATCCAGCCTTGGGCTGGCCTTGCCACCTTGCCTGTATAGACGCCGTCCCCTTCGTCGTTCAGCACTGAGCTGCGAAAGGCTGGCCCAATCGTCTCGAGACGGAAGTCGCGCGCTGTCGGGTTCGCCGCCTGCCACAATCGCACGACCGTCGGCTCCGTCTGCGTCCTGAGACGGATCGATCCGTCCTCTTCGAAGCTCCACTCAAAACGCGGCCGTTCCAAGCCGGCGATGATCGATTGGTAGAAGGCGAGGGCGCTCTCGGCCGCGTCCGAACCGCGCAGCGAGTGGTCGGTGTTCGGCACATAGCGCAGATAGGTCTCGCCCTTCAGGCCATCGATGTAGAACTGCGAAGAGTCCGGCAGAAAATACTGATCCCCCGTCGAATTGACGATCATCTTTGGCATCGTCAGCCGATCACGATAGGCGTAAGGATCCTCGATAGCGAGGAGCTCGCGCGATTGCGCCGTGCCGAACCATTGCATGAGCCCGGCTTCCTGATAGGGGCCGAGCGCAGAGGCCCAGCGTCCATAGGCGCGATAGTGATGCTCGAAGGAGGGCTCGATGTTCAGCATGTCGATGACCATCGGGACGATCGCCACCACTCGCTTATCGACCGCGGCCGTCGTCCAGGCGGTCCAGCCCCGCTTCGATCTACCTCCGACCACGAACCGATCGACGACCGTGGCGCCGCCCTGCGTGCTCGCGCAAAATGCGGTCACCGCGTCCATCGCCCGAACCGCGCTCTTCGTCATCGGCAGGCGGAGCGGCCATGTCTCATCGCCGGTTCTGAGGTACTTCCCCCAGCTATAGGCGATGATCGCGTCCTCCGAGCGCGGCCTTTCCTCGCCTGCGAACGTGAGCGGCTGGTTCGGCACCATGCGCACCTCGCTCACCACCGAGCGCGTCATGACCGCAAGCGACGTGAGGAGAGGATTGACGCGCGCCGGCGGACGGCTCGAGGTTGAGCCTCCGCTTATGACGAGAACGCCGATGCGGGTCTCGACACGCTCAGGCCTGACGATGGTCAGCCAATGCCTCCAGAGCGGCTTATCAACCTCCCGCGCCGCGCGCCATTGTTGCGAGGTCATGTCGAGGACGTGCGCCGTGTAGCCGTCGCCCGGTATGGTCGTCACGAGCTCATACCGGTAGGCCGGGTCGGCCGCGGCGACATAGCGGTCAAGCGCTGTCTCGCCGTAAGCCACTGCGGATGGCGTCGGCACAAGGGCCAACAGGGACGCGAAGATAGCGGCAAGCGTTGCCTTCGGCATGAGCAGGACTCCCGTACTGCAGAGCTGTATTCTACACCGCTTTTAGGCCTTGGAGGGCTGCAGGGTGGTGCAAAGCATCGCCATCTTCGAAGGGGCAACCGGGCAAGCCCCCCCGGGGCACGTCTAACAAGCCCGTGAGACAGAGAGGCGCGCGTCGGGTGCCTTGTTGCAAAATCGGCTGCCGAGGGCTCTTCTGCCTTGGCGTCAGATTGAATAGATGCCGAATTGGCCTGCTGGTTGGCGTGAGCATCTTGAAGAACCCGGCTTGCTCATATGCAAGACGATTGTCTCACAATGCGCTATTGTAATACTCCATGTCGAAGGAAACTGGGCAGCCGATTTCACCTGCCGCAGTTGACGGGCAGGATCTAGGCGCTCGCGACCTGATTGCGATCGTAACGGAATTCCTACGCGAGTTGCACCCGCAGCAGGCACGCTCGATCGACGTTGCTCCATCGAGCAGAATCGAGCGCGATCTCGGCATCGACAGTCTCGGCCGAACCGAATTGGCTTTGCGGATCGAGCGCGCCTTCCATATGAAGCTACCCGCCCGCGAGATGGCCGAAGCCGAAACCGTGTCCGATCTCGTGCGGGCGCTGGACCGGGCCCGACCGGCGGGCGAACGAAGCACTCCCGGCGGACGCCTAACCGCCGTCCTTCCGACCGTCCCCGCTGCGACCGAGGCACGTACACTGGTCGAGGCGTTGGAGCGGCACGAAGCGCGGCATCCAGAGCGGCTGCACCTTACAGTGCTGGAGGACGAGACCACCACCCTCGGTGCCCTTACCCATGCTGATCTCGGCAGGCGAGCGCGTCGGCTTGCCGGCGCACTCGTCGCTCGCGGTATCGCGCCGGGCGATCGGGTCGCCTTGATGCTCCCGACCGGACTCGATTTCTTTATCGCATTCTTCGCCATCCTCTACGCCGGTGCCATCCCCGTGCCCATCTATCCGCCGACGCGGCTTTCGCAACTCGAAGAGCATGTACGCCGGCAGGCCGGAATCCTCGGCAATGCGGGCGCCTCTCTGCTCATCACCTTGCCCGAAGGACGTCGGCTTGCCGGCTTGCTCAAGGCACTGGTCGACTCGTTGAATTCAGTCGATTGCGTCGCGGAGATGGAGGATTCGGCGGCGGAGCCGGACATCGCCCTTCACCATGGCGACCCCGCCGCAACGGCGCTTATCCAATACACGTCCGGCAGCACCGGAGACCCAAAGGGCGTCGTGCTCAGCCATGCCAACCTGCTGGCAAACATTCGCGCGATGGGCGATGCCATGCGCGCAGGCTCGGACGATGTGTTCGTGAGCTGGCTGCCGCTCTACCACGACATGGGCCTGATCGGCGCATGGCTCGGCTGCCTCTACTATGGAGCTCCGCTCTATGCGATGTCGCCTTTGAGCTTCCTCGCGCGGCCGGAAAGCTGGTTGTGGGCGATGCACCATTACCGCGGGACGCTGTCGGCCTCTCCGAATTTCGGATTCGAGATCTGCCTGAACAAGATCACGGATGCCACCATCGAGGGGCTCGACCTCGGTTCGGTGCGCATGATCGCCAATGGAGCCGAGCCGGTGCGCGCTGGTACGCTCCGCCGGTTCAGCGAGCGTTTCGGTCGTTTCGGCTTGGCCGTGGAGGCAGTGGCTCCGGTGTATGGACTTGCGGAGTGTTCCGTCGGCCTTGCTTTTCCGCCCCTCTCACGGTTACCACTCATCGATCGGGTGGATCGCGAGGCGCTGAGCACGCGCGGCATCGCCGAAATTGCGCGTGCGGATAGTCCGGCACTCGAAATCGTCGCCTGCGGCCAACCACTGCCGGGGCACGAAATCCGCATCGTCGATGAAGCGGGCCGCGAACTTGGTGAGCGGCGGGAGGGTCGGCTGGAATTTCGCGGCCCCTCCGTGACGGCGGGCTATTTCAACAACGAAGAGAAGACACGCGCGCTCTTTCATGATAGCTGGCTCGACAGCGGCGACCGCGCCTATATGGCCGGCGGCGACGTCTTTATCACGGGCCGCGTCAAGGACATCATCATCCGCGCCGGTCGTCACCTTTATCCTCAGGAGATCGAGGAGGCGGTGGCTGCCATACCCGGAATCCGAAAGGGAGGCGTGGCCGTCTTCGGCACGGCCGACCGTGCCGCTGGCACGGAGCGGGTGGTCGTTGTCGCGGAAACGGCCGAGACGGACACGCATGCGCGCGCAGCGATCGAGGAGCGCGTGGTCGCGGCCTCCGCCGACATTGCCGGCAGTCCGGCCGACGAGGTGCTCCTGGTGCCGCCGCGATCGGTGCCGAAGACGTCGAGCGGCAAGCTCCGGCGTGGCACTGCGAAGGCTCTCTTCGAGAGCGATCGTATCGGAACCGCCCGGCGGGCATTTTCAGTGCAATTGTCCGGATTGCTGCTGCTCGGTGTCGGCACGCAGATCCGGCGCTTCGCGCGGCTTGCCCGGGATACGCTCTATGCCGCCTGGTGGTGGGCCGTTCTTGGCGTGGCGATATCATTCGGATCACTCGCGGTGCTCTTGATCCCGAGTCTCTCCTGGCGCTGGCGCGCCGTCAGGAGGATCGCGCGCGGCGCACTTGCCGCCATGGGCATCCCGGTTGAGACCGCCGGCATCAATCGCATCCCGAAAGAGGGCGTGATGCTCGCCTTCAATCATGCGAGCTATATGGACGTGCTCGTCCTCGCCGCGATTCTCTCGGGCGAGCCGGCAATCGTGGCCAAAAGGGAGCTTGCCCGCCAATTCCTCACGGGCCCGTTGCTGCGGCGTCTCGGCACCCCCTTCGTTGAGCGCTACGATGTATCCGGCAGCCTGCAGGACGCCAGGGCGTTGACGGACCTGGCGCGCAAAGGCCGGGTTCTCGTCGTTTTCCCAGAGGGCGCATTCACGCGCAGGGCGGGCCTCTCCGGCTTCTATCTCGGCGCCTTCAAGGTGGCCGCGGAGGCGGGTCTCAAGATCGTTCCGGGCGCCATCCGGGGAACGAGGTCCATGCTTCGGGGCGAACAATGGTTTCCGAGACGCGTCCCGCTCAGCATCGAGATCGCCGAGGCGGTCGCGCCGACGGGAACGGATTTCGCAGCCATCCTGCAACTGCGCGACGCCGTGCGCGAGGCGATCCTCAGGCGCTGCGGCGAACCCGATCTCGGCGGTCTGGCAAAGCCCGAGCCGCCTCCCGCCTGAGATCACGATGATTTTAGATCGGGTGGACCTAAAATCATAAACGTCATCGATTCTAACGGGTTCGCGCGGACTGCGGGCGGAAAAACGCGTATATTTTTCCTGATCCCGCGCTAAACATCTGAAATCAGCGCCTGGATTGAAAGCTCGGCGCTGACGGGAGTTCGTAGCGGGAATATTCGCAGGCGGATTCCGGAGGTTGCGTGGTTGGTCGAACGAATGAATGGATGGGGCTTAATCGGTCATCTGACGGTTTCGGTCAGTTTATGGGCCTGACCCTAGGCTCAGCCCACCAAAATAGGGCGGCTCGACGTACCTCGCATGGTAAGAAATTCAGCTAGAGACACCTGGTCCTGATGAGACGATGGTTTTGGATCGCTGCGCTCCTGGTGTTCGCCATGGTGGCTTTCAAGCCCTTGATCTTCCGCGCCGTCGAAGCCCTTCTGGTGATCGAGGACGTCGCCGCAGGCTCTGGGGCGAGCCGCCTGAAGGAGTGGAGGGCGGCCCCCATCCGCGAACAGATCACCTATCGCGTACCAGGGAAAACGAACACCGCGGATGTTTATCGTCCCGGCGGAGGCGAGCATGCACGGGCGACCGTCGTCGTCGTCCCCGGAGTCGTGCGGCTTGGCAAGGACGACCCCCGCATCGTAGCGTTCGCGGAGACCATGGCGAGATCGCGATTCATGGTGTTCGTGCCGGACCTGAAAAGCCTCCGTGAACTGTCGATCCGGTCTGAGGATGTTGATGAGCTCAGCGCGCTCACTTGGCACATCGCCTCGAAGGAGACCGCTGGCGCCGAGAAGAGCGTCGGGATCGTCGCCTTTTCCTATGCTGCAGGGCCGGCCATCCTGGCGGCGATGAACCCACAGACGCGGAGGCTCGTCCGTTTCGTTTATGCCATCGGCACCTACTACGACATCATTTCCCTCGGCACCTATTTGACGACAGGCTATTTTCGCGAAGGCCCCGATCAGGGCTGGCAGAGACGAACGCCGAGCTCCTATGCCACCTGGGTCTTCGTCCACAGCAGCGCAGCGTGGCTGAAGGACCCCGCGGATCGGCGGATTCTCAAAGCGATGTCAGAGACAAAGCTTGCGGACCCCGACGCTGATGTGAGAGGTATGGCCGCGCAGCTTGGGCCAGAGGGTCAAGCGGTACATCGGCTGCTTCTCAATAGGGATCCGGAGAAGACGCCGCTGCTCGTCTCCGAACTGCCGGCGTCAGTACTCGCCGAGTTCCATCGCCTTGATCTGCGGTCACGGAATATGGCCGATCTCCAGGCCACTCTCATCCTCGTTCACGGCCGGGATGATACGCTGATCCCCTATTCGGAGAGCATCAGGTTGGCGGCCGCGGCTGACACGGACAGGACGCATCTTTTCGTCATTCGAAGTCTCGCTCATGTCGAGCTTGGCTCCAGCGGCGTTGTTGATCTGTGGATGCTATCGAGGGTCTCCTATCTGCTGCTTACCGAGCGCGACGCAATGCCCCCACCGGTGGGTAATCGGCTAATCAAGTAGCCGAGTTGGTGGCAAGCGACCCACAATCCCCAGAACCGCCGTGAGAGGATAGTGCGTGCTTCCTTAAGAGGGGGCGGGTATAGCAGGCTGCCGATGTTCAACGTCACGTGATCCGCGCGACGGAACGCGGCTATGAGGCATGGTGCGCGCCGTTAGCGGGGTGGCTCGCTACTCGTGGACGTGACAAACTCCTAGCCCCAATCAGTCAAGAAAGCGCTTCGCGATTGAACCCGTGCTCCTGCGCCAGGGTAAGTTAGCGTTCGGCCTTTGCCACATTGCCGAGCTCCAGATTAAGCGTTGGAAATCTATCTTAACATGGAAAAGATCTTTGCGGTTCGCTCCTCTCCCGAGTCTTCATGAGCGCTCGCTATAAAACCGGACAGCGAGTTCCGGTGGATTTGCGCCGGGACGAGCAACGGCACCGCCAGATGCTCAAGTCGGTCGAGCACAGATCTCGACTGCCTTCTCGCCGGCTGGTGCACCTCCCAGTATTCAAGTCTTGAAACTCGCGCGGCCTCGGGTGACTGGACGGAGCTTATTATGAGACGGTTTGCGTCCAACGTTCCTCTCTCGTCCTGCATACGCGTCCGTTCGGATCTTGATACCGCCCTGCTGGCATGCGCAGCCGGTGATGAAGATGGATTAAAGACGATTTACGATCAGGAAGCGACGCGGCTGTTGGGAATGGCTTACCGCATCGTTGGCGAGCGTGATCTGGCTGAGGATGTCCTCCAGGACGCCTTCCTTCAGATTTGGCAGTACGCCTCGAGTTTCGACGCGAACCGCGGGTCAGCCCGCGGGTGGATTTACTGCGTCGTACGTAACTGCGCAATAACAGTGCGGTTGGCGAGGCTTCACGAAGTCGCAATAGAGGACCGAATTTTGCTGGCGATGTTCGACGGAAATGCTGTTCAAGTTTCGCGCCTCCCGGAGAATTGTGCCTTGCGACGCGGCCTTGAGCAGTTGGACCCCAGGCGGCGTGACAGCCTGATCTTGGCCTATGTGCACGGTTGCACCCATGATGAGATAGCTGAGCGGCTCCGGGTCCCGGTTGGCACGGCGAAGGTTTGGATTCGTCGAAGCCTGATTACCCTACGGGCGCTCTAAACTTGAGGGGAAGCCGGTGATGCAACGATCGCGCAAAAAAGTGAAAACGGCGCAGAGCGAGAGAATGATAGTGATTGTACTCACTGGTGGGACTCAAACAAGATGGCAACGCAGCGGGAGAAAAAAATTATCCTTGCCGGAAAGTACGTCCTTGGCCCGCTTGACTTCTCACGCTCGAGCGAGATGATTTTAAGTTCTGGCCCACCACCTGCATTGATGGCCTCCGGGTTAGCTTATTTATCATTACCGGCGAGCACACCCTCCTCGACTACCTGCTTCGCTCGTTCTACGACAACTCTGTCCTTTATCACCATTAAGCCGGGCAGCTATGGACCTCTCTATCTCAAGGCCTGATGCCATTTGGCGACCGGCTCTCTCCCCTGACCTCTGCGGCGCCGGAATCGCTGCTGCTGAAATTTGTCGCCCATCATCTCTGGGATCCGGTCAGACGCGCCGAAACCCCGACCACGGCATGCCGGCTATGGGGGAAAGCGGCCTGCGGGTGAGCGAGGTCGCTCGCGAAGCATCGGAAATCGAACCGCGCCGCCACGGGACGCGACTTCCTGCGAACGGCATTCCCAAGGAAGTCGCTCCGCTGGTATTTGCCTTTCAACGGAACGCTTGAGCGGCTTGAGAACGAGTTTAAGGAACGCCAGCGCTTCCTGATCGATGCGGCGCATGAGCTCAGAACACCGATCGCCATCATGAAGGCCAAATATTATCTGCCGAAGAACCTGTCGAAGAAACCGGCGCTCGCCGTCGTCCTGCACGGATGCACGCAGATTCCAGCCGATTATGATGTCTGCTCGGGCTGGTCGAAACTGGCCGACAAGCACGCTTCGCACTGCTCTACCCGCAACAGGTGCGGAGCCGACGGTCACCGAAACGGTGGATGGGCACACGCGGAAGATCTGGAAGGACAACAAAGGCCAGGAGCTCGTCACCCTCTACAGCATCGAAGGAATCGGGCATGGGTTGCCGCTCGACGTGGCAAGTGGCTATGAAAAAAGCGGTCCCTACATGCTCGACGTCGGCATATCGTCGACAGCGCGAATGGCCCATTCATGGGGACTGACGCGAAAATTGGTGAGCCCCCGGCGCGAAGCCGTTGCAAATCCATCTTCCGAGCACTCCGCAGTCGCAGGCCATTCATCGTCGGCACAGGGTAAAATCCGGAAAGTCAACGAGGATGCACTTCGATTGACCGGACTGATGCTGAAATAGATTTCCTGAAGCCCAAGCGATGCTTCCATGAGAGGCGCTAACGGTATCATGGAGGGTTCAGCCCGATTTTCTTGCGAGCAGGAGATGCAATCTCCGGAGCCGGGGCTGGCCTCTTATACGATGTTTTGTCGACAGATTTCCGGCCGTTTGTTCTTGTGAACCGGCTTTAAGGCCTCGCCTGCGTTGCGGATTGAAGCTCGCAGGTTGCTCCAAGATCTCGATAGCTAGTATGTCGAGGGGAAGGGGTTGCCTCTGTCAGAAGCTTATACCGACGCCTGGCGCACGGGAACAAAGGCGTATTTGATGCGTTAGTCGCCACTTGAGCACGAGGTGCGCACCGGGGCTATCGCACTGCGCCGGAGTTCTCCTCCTCACTTTCCTGAAGGTGTTGGTTCAATCAACTGCTGCTGCTCATAAGGGGCGTGCTTTCATATGGCGAATGTTGAGGAGTTTCCACTTCCGGGGCGCCCGCTCAGCGAATACGATGCCTTGGTCACCGCAGCGCCCGGCGTGCTTGAGGCGATCCCGGGAGCCGTATATCTGTGCGACCACGAGGGATGGATCGTCCGTTACAATACGGCAGCCGTAGAGCTGTGGGGGAGACGTCCCTCGCTAACTGAGCCACGAGAGCAATTCTGCGGCTCTTACCGCCTGTTCCGAGTTGACGGCTCGTTTCTTCCGCTCGCCGAATGCCCGATGGCGGAGGCGGTCCGGTCTGGCGTTTCCACGCACAATGCCGAAGTTGTGATCGAAAGGCCCGACGGCTCGCGCGTTATGGCCCTCGTCAATATTCGGCCGCTTAGAGATCCTCGGGGGCACATCCAGGGAGCGATCAACTGTTTTCAGGACATTTCAAAGCAAAAGGAGGCTGAGGAGGTAGCCCGCCGCAAGAGCGAAGATCTTGAGGACTTTTTCGAAAACAGCGCAATCGGCCTGCACATCGTTGATGGCGCCGGAATAATCCTGCGGGCCAATAAGGCGGAGCTGGACCTTCTCGGCTACACGGCGGAAGAATATGTCGGGCGACACATCGCGGAGTTTCACGTCGATGCGCCCGTCATCGGCGATATCCTTCAGCGCCTGTCTTGCGGCGAAAAGCTCTATCGCTATCCAGCCCGCCTGCGCGCCAAGAATGGCTCCATCAAGCATGTGGTGATTACTTCCAACAGCCGGTTTGAAGGCGGTAGATTCGTCAATACCCGTTGCTTCACCACCGATGTGACCGAGCTTGTCAAAGCCGAAAACGCACGGCGCGAGAGCGAGCAACGTCTGGCAGCGACCTATCAGGCCGCCACAATCGGGATAGCCGAGGCCGATGCGGAAGGCCGCCTGGTCCGCGTCAACGACGCGTTCTGCACCATGCTCGGCCGCTCGCGCGATGAACTGCTGAAGATGACGTTTTTCGACTATACGCATGAAGAGGATCGTGAGAATGAGGCATACCAGTACGGGCGCCAAGTGCGAGGAGAGATCGAAAGTTACACGGCACGCAAGCGTGTCGTCAGGTCCGATGGGACAACGGTCTATCTCGACGTCTACAGTTCGTCAGTGCGAGATTGCAGCGGCGCGTTCCGTTACGGCGTTCGCGTCCTTCTGGACGTAACGGAAACCAAGAGAATGGATGATCGCCTTCGTGAAAGTGAGCGCCACATGCGCGACTTGCTCGAGGCGCTCCCCGCAGCCGTCTATACCACCGACGCAGACGGCCGCATCACTTTCTTCAACAAGGCGGCCGTGGAGATGGCCGGCCGTACGCCTGCACTTGGCGACAAATGGTGCGTTACCTGGCGGCTCTACAGGCCGGATGGGACCTATTTGCCGCATGATCAATGTCCAATGGCTGTGACGTTGAAGGAAGATCGGCCGGTGCGCGGGGAGGAGGCCATCGCCGAACGGCCCGACGGTACGCGCATCCCCTTCATTCCCTATCCGACACCGTTGCATGATGCGAACGGCAACCTCATCGGCGCGATCAACATGCTGGTGGATATCTCCGACCGAAAAAACGCCGAGGCCTATTCCGAACGGCTCGCCGCCATCGTGAAATATTCGGATGACGCAATCATAAGCAAGGACACGCAGGGCATTATACAGACATGGAATGTAGGGGCCGAACGCCTGTTCGGGTACATGGCGGAGGAAGTGATAGGAAGGCCTATAAACATTCTCATTCCGCCCGATCGCCAGAATGAGGAGCCGGGCATTCTTGACAGGATCCGGCGTGGCGAGCACATCGACCATTACGAAACCGTGCGGGTGCGAAAGGATGGAAGCCTCGTTGACATCTCCTTGACGGTTTCGCCGCTCAAGGACGGTCGCGGCCATGTGGTCGGCGCATCGAAGATCGCCCGCGACATTACCGAGAGGCGCCTTAGCGAGGAACGGCGCCAACTGCTGGTCAATGAGTTGAACCACCGGGTGAAGAACACGCTAGCCACGGTTCAATCGCTTGCCGCGCAAACTTTCCGTGGCGAAGGGGAGGCGGCTGCGCTGAGGCGGTTCGAAAGCCGTATCATCGCCTTGGCAAGGGCTCACGATCTCCTAACGCGGGAGAGTTGGGAGGGCGCGGACTTGCACGCGCTTCTCCGCGACACCATCGCCCCGATGTGCGCTGAACCGCAGCAGCGCCTCGAACTCTCAGGGCCGCCGTTGCGCCTGCGCCCAAAGTTGGCGCTTGCCCTGTCGATGGCCTTTCATGAACTTTGCACCAATGCCGCAAAATACGGGGCGCTGACGACCAGCGACGGGAAGATCAACATCAATTGGCATATAGGCGATCACCTGCGCATACGATGGCAGGAGACTGGCGGTCCGCGGGTCGAACCCCCAACAAGCAGAGGATTTGGCAGCCGCTTACTCGAGCGGGCCTTGACCCGGGAGGTTGGTGGAAAGGTGAATCTGTCGTTTGCGCCGACGGGTGTGATCTTCGAAGTCGAGGCGTCATTGACGTGAAACAGGGCCGGAAAAAACGCCGTTTGGCCGCTTCGCAACTTCACCCGGAGCCGTCGGCTTGACATGCGCAAACTTCGTGTGTTCCTCGTCGAGGATGAGGCCTTGGTAGCGATGCTGATCGAAGACCTTCTGCATGATATGGGGCATGACGTCGGACCTGTTGCATCAAGGATAGAGGACGCGCTGGGTACCGCACGGAACGGGCATTTCGATGTCGCCATTATCGACCTCAATCTAGACGGCCGATCCAGCTATCCGATTGCCGATATACTATTGGAGCGCGGAGTGCCTTTCATTTTCGCGACCGGTTACGGCGCGAGCGGTCTCGATCCAAGGTACTCGGGCACGCCCGTGCTGGTGAAGCCGTTCGCGGCCACGGAGTTGGAGAACATACTGTCGATGCTCCAAGAACGCATTTAGGCGCAGCCGGAGGGGCCCGACGAGCGAGCTGGTTGGCTCAAGGAGGCTGCCGATCTCGTGGTGCGTCATGGCTCCCGGGACGAGTGACAGTTGAAACTGAACGGTCGAACTTCGCTCCGGGTTCAATCGAGCCGTTCACCGTGCTTGTCATCAGTGGCTGCGGCGATCCGAATTTCCCGCCGCTGACCGCCCTTGTCGTGGGGCTGGTGTTGACGCAAATGCGGATCGAAAAATACATCGCAAGCAGAGGGACGGGCTCGTCGCTTAAGTTACTGGAAATCTATGCCCGGGCACGATGCCTACCCGAGGAGTTCAAGCACCTTCGGGAAACGCGGATGACTCCGGATCGGATCGAGATCCGAGTCGTATCTCACCCACCTCTTTGTTTCGTGGGTGGCACCTGGGAGAAGCTCTACCAGCAGGTCGATTGCTCGCTCATGTTCGCCCTCGAGCGAGTAAAAGCAGGCTACGTTGTATTTCGCCAGACGGTCGTCGGGATCGATGGCCAAGGCGCGTCCCGCCCACTCCTTAGCACGATCAAGCTCGCCAAGCGCCGCCAGCCCCACGGCCCCCAAGTAAGCGGGTCTCGGGTTTTCCGGGCGCAGCGTGAGCTCCCGCTCGGCGCGCGCAATACCTTCCCGAGCCGCCAACTTCATTTCCTGCTCGCGCCCGAGCGATCGGAGAACGTTAACGAGCACAAGCAAGGCTTGGTAATCATCAGGCTTGAGCTCTGCGGCGCGCTGGAAAAGCCTGGCCGCTTCGTCCAGCTTCCCTTGGGTGAAGCAGGCGCGGGCATAGAAGTAATAGGCTTCAAACAGATTGGGATCGAGGGCGATCGCCTGATCGAACTCTGCCAGCGCTTCCGAATGTCGTTCGCGAAGCGACAGAGCCAAGCCGCGTGAAGCATGGGCTTCTGCGAGGCCGCTTTCAAGCGCCAGCGCCTTGGCGCTGGTCGCCAGAATGCCGTCGATCGACACATCAGCGTTATAGTGAAGGAAGAGGAAGGAATCGCAGTCTGCAACTCCGGCATAGGCCCGTGCATAAAGCGGGTCGAGTTCGACCGCCATGGCAAACATGCGCTTCGCCAGGAAATAATAGGATTTCGAGTGCCAGTGCAGGAAATGCCGTCCTCTAAGGTAATACGTATAGGCCTCGAAGTTCCCGGTCGGCGCCCGACCGATCACTCTTTTTTCCTCTGGCAGCAGCTTGACCTTCAAGTGGTCTACGATGGTATGGGTGATCTCGTCTTGTAGGGCGAAGATGTCGGTGAGATCACGGTCGTAGCGGTCGGCCCAGAGATGACCGCCGCCCTTGCCCTCGACGAGCTGCGCGGTGACTCGCACACGCGAACCGGCCTTGCGCACGCTTCCTTCCAGGATAAAGCCGACCCTGAGATCCTGGCTGACCTGCTGCACCTTCACCGGCTTGCCCTTGTAGGTGTACGCTGTATTGCGCGCGACGACGAACAGGCCCGAGATCTTCGACAGATCGGTGATGATGTCCTCGGTGATTCCATCGCTAAAGTATTCTTGATCGGGGTCACCGCTTATGTTGTTGAAGGGCAGGACGGCGATGGACGGCTTCTCGATTTCCCAAGGCCCTTCTGGGATTGGATCCGAGTCGATCGCTCCGGATTCCGGAGGAACGTCCAGGGAAATGCTATAGGCGCGCACCGGCCTGTCGATGTTCTTGAGCCTCTGCTCGCCCATGTCCTCAAATCGAAGTTCGAGCCGATTTCCGACGTTATCGCGGACGGCCGCAGAGACCGCGATCCCTCCCGGCTTCGCTATGTTTTCAAGCCGCACCGCCACATTGACGCCGTCCCCGAAGATGTCGTCTCCCTCAACGATAACGTCCCCGAGGTTGATGCCCATACGAAGCTCGATCCGACTTGGCTGCGGCACATCCGCATTGCGCTCTCGCATACCACGCTGGACCATGGCAGCGCAGGTGACCGCATTCACGACGCTTGGAAACTCCGCTAGAAGTCCATCGCCGGTGAGCTTTACAATGCGCCCCTCATACTCCGCGATCTTGGGGTCGATCAGTTCCTTGCGGTGCGATTTCCACGTCGCGAGAGTACCTGCCTCGTCGCGGGCCATAAGGCGGCTGTACGTCACGACGTCTGCGGCGAGAATGGCCATCAAACGTCTGTGCACGATCGGATCGACCATGTGACCACCCATTATTCGCGTCTTGCCACGCTCGGGGTGCCCTAGTCCCAGCCCAATCCAATCATACTCCAAGCGGGTAGTGGATGTCTCATTTTGAAGCGGCCGGGACTGCGGAATTTCCGTTTCGAAATCGACAGCAGCAACTCCTCGACCCACCCTCCAGGCGCGCAGCGAAGCATTTTGGAAACTTCCGGCGGCGAGTGCTGCCGGCTAGCGTAGTCGGAACGTGTATAAGGCGACGCGGCGGTTAGCGCCGCTCGTCCATTTCGGCAAGGTTGCGAACATCGCGTCGGAAATCCTCAAAGGGGTGAAATGCGGGCGTTCTGTTTTGGCGCACTCGAGCGTGATGGCATCCGGAGCTACCGGACGAACGCCCGACTAGGGAACGGCATTTGCCGAAAACCCGATCAAGCGGAAGATCTCGCTCGGAGCATCGGTCGTGATCTGGCGCACTTTCGCTTCCAGGAGGGGATGCAGTATGGCGTCGCTGACCCCAACGCCAGGATTGACAGTCCAGGCGTCGGTCTCAATGCCGAGGTCCAACAGGTGCTTGACCAGCGGGAATCCTTGACTTTCCGCGGCGACGATGGTGTCGAACCGGAGATAGGCAAGGTTTAAGCCCGTTCTGCGCCGCTCGATGTGGCGCAGGAGCCGCTCGGGATTGCGTAGAGCTGGCCGTCGGGACACCGCCAGCATCGGATCGTAGCCGAGGCGGGCTCCGGGAATGGCGGCAACGAGACGGCGTGCATCGTCCAGGTGATGCGAACCGACAACAATGGCATCCCCGAGCCCAGCCACGGCCGCTGCCGCATCCGCCACCGCCGAATCCGGAAGCGCGTGCCCCTCGAGCAGCTTGAGGTCGAGCTGAAGGTTCGCCGATGGCGATCTCTGCAGGCTTCGGAGCGGGGCCACCAGATCGGCTAACGACAGCACCGGCGCATCCGGATCGCGGGTGCCGTCCGCGGCGCGGTGGAAGAGCCCTCTCATCGAAGCGATCGGCAGGCGCGATACGCGGCCGCGTCCGGTGGTCGAGGGACCGAGCGTCGGATCGTGGAGAACCGCAAAGCGGCGATCGGCGGTGGCGAGTATGTCGATCTCGAGACTCGCGCCGAGCTGCCAGCCAAGTGCGAGGTTCGAGCGCTTGAAGGGCGCTTCGGCGAGATGCGTGCGCAGTTTGTGCCACTTGAGCCGAACCGGCCCATAGGGACCCTCAACCGCCGCCGGCGGGTTGGATGCCTGGCTGCTCGCCTCAAGCGCTGCCATCGGCGCGTCCTCCTCTCCGCTTCGAGAAAATGGGCGGCTGCCGCTCGATCTTGTCAATCGGGTGCACGGACATGCGCGCCGGTGATGAGTTTCTGTCGCTGCGTGTCGAACACAAGTGAATTTTCGGGATGGAAATCGATGTTCACCTGTTCGCCCGTCGAGTGTGCGACCGAAGAACCCTGTTCAAGCACGCGGATTGCCCCCATGCCGGTTTCGACGACATAGAGGATCTCACGGCCCATCGGCTCGATCTGCGCGATCCGGCCGGCGAAACCGGTCTCAGCGAATCTCAGGTGCTCCGGCCTCAGGCCGATGGTCAGCGACCCCGAGGCACCCTCGACGGGGAATATTGCGCCGCCGACTGTGACCGTGCCGCCTGCGGCCTCGCCGGCCATGAGGTTGATGGGCGGCGAGCCAATGAAGCCGGCGACAAACAGGCTCGAAGGCCTGAGATAGAGATCGTCCGGTGTCCCGACCTGCTCGATCTGGCCGGCCCGCATGCAGATAATACGGTCGGCCATTGTCGTTGCCTCGATCTGGTCATGGGTGACGAGGACGGTCGTGACGCCGAGCTGCTCCTGTAGCGACTTGATCTCGGTCCGCATGGAAAGGCGAAGCGACGCATCAAGGTTCGAAAGCGGCTCGTCGAGGAGCAATAATTGCGGCTCCTTCACGAGGGCGCGTGCAAGAGCGACGCGCTGCTGCTGGCCGCCGGAAAGCTCGCTGGGACGACGGTCCAAGAGCTCCTCGACCCGGACAAGCTCCGCGGTGGCCTTGACCCGGGCGAGAGCTTGGTCGCGCGACGTTTTCTTGAAGCGTAGCGGAAACAGGATATTGTCGCGCGCGCTCATGTGGGGGTAGAGCGCGTAGGATTGAAACACAATGCCGACATTACGGTCGCGGGCCTCGACCTCATTGACGACGTGGCCGTCAAAGAGGAGCTCGCCGCCGCTCGGAAGATAGATGCCGGCGAGCATGAACAGGCTCGTCGATTTTCCGCAGCCGGAGGGGCCGAGAAGCGCGACGAACTCGCCGTCCTCGATGACGAGGTTCATGTCGGGGATCACTTCGACGGTGCCGAAGCGTTTCACCACGTTACGGAATTCGATCTTCGCCATCGTAGTCAGCCCTTCACGCCGCCGATCGACATCTGCATGAGATAGCGCTGCGCGGCCATGTAGAGGATGAGGCTCGGGACGAGGTAGAAGACGCCGACCGCAGAGACGACGCCATAGTCGACGCCCATGACATCATCGCGCACCCAGTACATGTAGAGGCTCATTGTCCAATTGCTGTTCCGGATCAGGAACGTGAACACGAAAATGTACTCTTCCCAGCCGCGGATGAAGGTGAAGACCGCGATGGCGAGGATGCCGTTCCTCACCTGCGGCAGCACCACGCTCACGAATGCCTGCCGTCGTGAAGCGCCGTCGGTCAACGCGCTCATCTCGATGTCCCACGGCACAGCGTCGAAAAAACCCTTCATGATGAAAATCGCAAAGGGCAGCTCGAAGGCGACAAGCACCAGTATGACGCCGGAAAGTGTATCGAGCAGTCCGATCCAGTAGAGCATCAGGAACATCGGGACGATCAGCGTCAGCACAGGGAAGGCGTGGAGCACCAGGAGCGAGCGCAGCATCGAGGAGCGGCCGGGGAACTGGAAGCGCGACAGGTAGTAAGCCGCCAACGAGGCGACGGTGACAACGATGACTGTCTGCGTGCCGGCGATCAGGATCGAGTTGCCGAAGGCATGCCAGACGTTGGGAAACTGGACCGCGCCTTTGACTTCGCCCACTCGCGACCGCACCACCGAGGCGAAGTCCGGTTCCCACAAGAAGATGAAATTGCCGAGGTGCAGGTCGGGGCCGACCAGGACGGCGAAAGCGAGGGCAGCGACGGCGGCGACTGCGGTAAGGCCGATCCAAAGTTGCCGTCGGCCTTGCGCGAGCGCGGCACTGAGCCAGAAGGCAATGACGGCCGGCACGACCACGGCCATCGAGCGCCACAGAACAGCTGTCTCGGCAACGCCGGTCTTGGCCGAGAAGGCGATCGTGACGAGCCAGAAATAGGGCAGGATGATCGGCAGCGACACGGCGATCAGGAAGGCGTAGAGGACTGTCGCCTTAGTACGCCGGGCGAGACGCGCCCGCGTTGCCAATGCGTCCCAGTCGACCGTCGGCTCGGATGCCGCCGTGGACGCCATGGGGATCGCTTGCGCGGCCATCTCAATGCACCTCTATTCGCGGACGTTGCAGCAGTCGCTCCATATCGAAGAAGCGCCAGCCGATAAGCGCGACGACAACGCCGATGACGATGAGAAAAAGCGCCAGGGCGGCTCCGTAGCCGTATTGGCCGCTCTCGAAGGCGCGGCGATACACGTAAAGCGCGTAGACGGTCGTGTCGTAGAACGGACCGCCCTTGGTGAGGAGGAGGATATATTCGAAACTCACCAGCAGCGAGAGCGTCTGGTAGATCGTCACGAAACTGATCGGCCACCGCAGCGCCGGCAGGGTGATGAATCGGATCGTTGCGAGGGTCCCGGCGCCGTCCACTGCCGCGGCGTGAAACAGGTGCTCGGGGATCCCGCGGATCGCGGCGGTGAAGATGATCATGCCCATCGAAGCGCCGATGAAGCCGTTCGAGATGATGATCAGCGCGATCGGCGCCGAGGTCAAAAGGTCGAGCGGCGCGTCGAGTCCGAACGCCTGCATGAGCACCTGGTTCACGAGGCCGGCTTCGGTGGGGCTGACGGCCCACAGCCAGAGCAGGATGTAAAGGACTGACGGGCTCATCCGCGGCAGCAGCCAGACACCGCGGAAGAAGCTGCCGGAAACATTCCTTATCGCCGTCGTGGTGATGGCGAGGATCAGGCCAAAGGTCACGTTGAAAATCGCCAACGTGCCGAAGACGTAAATGAAGGTGAGCCAGATGACCTGCGACAACCGGCGATCAGTTCGAAAGACCTTCTCGTATTGCTCCGTGGTGAACTCGCTGATGCGGAGCGAACGGCTGAGGTCGGTGAACGACACTGCGACATCGATGATCACGGGGACGGCGAAGAAAAGGACCGTCAGGACGATTGCCGGGCCGAGGAAGATCACAAAGTTCATACGCCTGCGCGCCACCGAACCTGCGTGGCCGCGCCGCTCGATCATGAGTTCGTCCGCTGTAGTCGTCATCATTCAGCTCGTACGGCAGACGTCCAGCAACCCTCGACCAGCGCCGGTCGAGGGCCGCGAGACCGATCGGACCTATTTGACGATCACGTCCTCAAGGGAGGCCGATGCCTCCTCGATGACGAAATCGGCTGCTTGCTGCGCCGACAGCCGTCCCGATTCTATGCCTTGAATTCCGGCATAGATGATGCCGTTGAGCTCGCCAAACTGCGAGTTGTTGGGCAGGAACTTGGTGATCTTGAGCAATTCCGTTGCCCTGGCGAGCGGCCAGGCCTTGGCATAGCGCGGGTCTTCGAGTTGCTCGGGCTTGATGCCGAGATGTGTCGTTGTGACCGCGTGATCGGTGTTGAGGTCGGCCGCCGAAGCGTGGCCAAGCAGGCGGACGGCGAGTTCCGGCTCCTTCGTGTCGGCAGCGATCACATAGACGATCGGATGGGTCAGACTGACCGGCGAGCCGCCCTTCTCTGGTGCCGGCCCCGCGATCCAGCCCCAATCCGCGAAGAAGGCCTTCTCGTCCTGCGGCAGACCATAGGTCGGGAACGCGACACTGCCGAGATCCCAGATGCCGTACATCCAGAATGCGGCATTGCCGCTGTAAAATTCCTTGCGAAGCGCATCGAATTCCATCGCGGTGTTGTTGGCCGGAATGACCCCGTTCTTTACTCCGCGTTCGAACCAACCGAAGGCGGCAGCGAGCTTGTCCCGCTCGAGCAGCAGCTTGCCGGATTGGGGGTCGACGAACTCGTTGCCGTAGGCGTTGAAGACCATGATGTAGTCCGGTCCCTTGTTCGGCCGGTGAAGCACGCCGTATTGTGCTTTGGTCTTGTCGACGACCTTTTTGGCGATGTCGAGCACCTCGTCCATCGTCAGGTCACCCGACAACGTACGCTCCGGCATGGAGTCGACGAAGGCAGCATCGTAGCCGGCCTCGCGCAGGAGCTTCTTGTTGTAGAAGAACATTCTCGCCTCGGCGTCCTGCGGAATGGCGTAGGTGCCGTCGGGACACTTCGCAGATGACCACAGCGACGGAAAGATTGTGCCGAAGTGCTGAGGATACTTGGCGATATAGTCGTCCAGCTTGAGGGCGAAGCCGTCCTCCTGGAAGGCGCAGATCCATTCGTGGGCGGCGATGAACATATCGGGGCCTTCGCCGACGCCGAATACCTTGAGAAGTTGCAGTGCGTCGTCGTCGAAGCCCTTGGCGGGGCTCTCGCGCACGACGACCTCGACGCGCTTGGGGGAACCCTCGGCTTCGAGTTCCTTGTTCAGCCTCTCGGCAGCCTTGACCACATTGCCGGGACGCAGCGGCCCCGACGGATCCTGACGTGACCAGAGCTCGAGCTTCACAGTTTCTTGAGCGAACAACGGCGTTGCCGCAAGGAAGACCACACTGCCGCCTGCCAATGCCGCGCTCAGAAGCGCAGCAGTTCCGAATTTCCAATGAATCATCCTGATTTCCTCCCAGCAGCGACACGTTTTCATCGTGCCGTCATTAATTGTTGCAATGCTGTGCAACACGATTATGAATGCGCTTCGGGGAATGTCCAGCGGAGTCGTTCTGGTGTCGGATACGAGAGACAGCAGTCAGGGCCGATTCGTGAGCGCCCAGGCGGTCGCCGAGCGTGCGGGCGTCTCCCGCTCGGCGGTTTCGCGGGCCTTCACCCCGGGTGCAAGCATCGCACCGGCAACGCTTGCGCGGGTGCAGGAGGCCGCCGCTGCACTGGGATATCAGGTCAACGATCTCGCCCGCGGGCTTCTCGCCAATCGAAGCCGGCTGGTCGGACTGGTGACCTCCGACGCCGATTCTCCATTCCGGGCCCAGATGATCGCAGCCCTCTCGCAGGCTTTGCTCGAGCGCGCCAATGTGCCGGTGATCATCAGCATCGGGCCCACCGCGGAGGACGTGGCAAATGCCAGCCGGCAGTTGCTGCGCTACCGGGCGGAGGCGACGGTCTTCCTCTCGGGCTCGCCGCCCGCCAGTCTTGTCGAGCTCACGCGGCGCAACGGCCAGCCGCTGATCCTGGTGAACCGGGGCGAGACCGGCCTAGACAGCGTCCATTGCGACGACAGAGATGGCGCGCAGCAGGCGTTCGAGGCTCTGCGCATGGCAGGAGCCTCCCGTTTCGCCGTGGTCAACCGGGCGAACCCGAGCCCGTGCCTCGCCGTCCGCGAGCGTTCCTTTGCCGAGATTGCCGCGGCTTCTGGGTTCGAAGCGAAGATTGTCCGGGCGGGCCTTGCCGACTATGATGGCGGGCAAGAGGCGGCGCGTCAGCTGCTGGGGAGCGGCCCCGCGCCCGACGCGGTCTTCTGCGTGAACGACCTCATGGCGTTCGGCGCGCTTGATCACTTTCGTGGCGTTGGCTTGCGCGTGCCTGCCGACGTTTCCGTCATTGGTTTCGATGATGTGCCCGTTGCCGCTTGGTCCTCCTACCGTCTGACCACGCTACGGCAGGATCCAGGGCGGATTGCCCGGGACGTGGTATCGATTCTCGACCGACGTCTCGGCGATCCCGACTCGCCGCCGATTTCCGTCGACGTCCCGGTCCGACTCGTTGTTCGCGAAACGGTCAGAGCGCGTCGGTAGAGCGGGACGCTCTTACGGTGGAGGATCATTCGAATGGCCTTCAGCTTCCTTGCCCGCGAAACGGGACGCGTTCATATCTGTGGCCACCGCGGCTATAGCCTCCGTTACCCTGAGAATACGTTGCCGGCATTCGAAGCGGCAAAAGCTGCAGGGGCCACCACTGTCGAGATCGACGCCGTGCTGACCGCCGACGGTGAGCCGATCATTTTGCACGACCTGACTGTCGACAGGACGACAAATGGACACGGCTTTGCGGCAGACCTCAGCCTCGAGCAGATCCGTGGGTTGGACGCGGGGGTCCGGTTTCATCCCGCCTTCGCTGGAACGGTCGTACCGACCGTCGCGGAGGCGCTCGATTGGGCGAGGGCGGAGGACATGGGTATCGTGCTCGAGATCAAGGAGGCCGAGCGACCGGACATGGCCGTTGATCAGGTGGCGGCCCTGCTGCGATCCACGGGCACTCTCGATCGGGCCATTGTCATCAGCTTCGACCACGTCTTGTTGAAGCGTGCGGTCGAGCGCCATCCGCGCCTCAGGACCGAAGCCATCACCCACGCTCGCCACGCCGATCTTGTTGGCGTGTTGAAGGCGTGCAGTGCGAGCTCGGTCTCGATCGAGCTCGACATGTTCCATCCCGACGATGCGAAGACGCTGCATGAAGCAGGCTTCAGCAACCGCTTACACGTGCCTCGCCCGGACGTGCTCGCCGAGTGTTGGCGTGGCGGACGCGATCGTTTGCCGGAGCTTGTCCAATGGATCGCCGACGGACTCATCGATACGATCTCTGGTGACGACGTGCCATTCATCGCCATGCTGGTCAAGCACGCCGGCCGCGGCGGCTGAGGCGCGCCCCTCTTAGCCATTCGACTTGCCCATGGTTATGTATACAATCCAGTTGCGGTCGAGTTCTTTTCGGCGAGAATAGTGGCGGCGTTTCCACGGTGGGTGCGCGGCTCTCGCTGCGGCGCCGGGATTGGTCGACGCGCTGAAATATGCTGCAATGGGCAGCTCGAATGAGGGACCGCCGAAGCTCGATGAAGGCCGTCTTCGTTCTCTTTGATTCGCTCAACCGTCACGTGCTCGCTCCATACGGGGGCGAGCGGGTGCCGACGCCCAATTTCTCGCGGCTGGCCGAGCACACCGCAACGTTCGAACGCCACTATGTCGGGAGCCTCCCCTGCATGCCGGCGCGCCGCGACCTGCAGACCGGGCGGCTCAGCTTTCTCCACAGAAGCTGGGGGCCGCTCGAGCCGTTCGACAATTCCTTTCCCGAGCTGTTGCACCGGGGCGGCTCGTACAGCCATCTCGTCACCGACCACTTCCACTATTTCGAGGACGGCGGCGCGACCTATCACACCCGCTATGACAGTTACGACTTCATCCGCGGGCAGGAGGGCGACCCATGGAAAGCCATGGTGCAGCCACCATGGGAGCGCCTGCGCCAGATGTATCATGAGCGGCAATTCAGCCAGTCGGCACGCGACAAGTTTCGCCGCAATATCATCAACCGCGAGTTCATCAAGGACGAGGGCGACTTCCCGTCGGTGCGCTGCTTCGCCGCCGGACTGGCATTCCTCGAGCGGAACCGCACCGCGGAAAACTGGTTCCTCCAGATCGAGACCTTCGACCCGCATGAACCCTTCACCGCGCCCGAGCGGTTTCGTGAGGAATTCAGAACGGGCTGGAACGGTCCGGTTCGCGACTGGCCACGCTACGGCCGCGTCGATGAGCTGCCGGAAGAGTGCGAGGAACTGCGCGCCAACTACTACGCTGTCGTCGCGCTTTGCGATTTCCTCATAGGGCAGCTTCTCGATTACTTCGATGAGCACGACCTTTGGCGCGACACCGCGCTCGTCGTCACCACCGATCACGGCTTTCTTCTCGGCGAGCACGATTTCTGGGCGAAGAACCGGATGAACATGTATGAGGAGGTCGTGCACATCCCGCTCTTCCTGCATGATCCGCGCCGGCCGGCAAGTGCGGGCGTCCGCCGGTCGGCTCTGACCCAGACCATCGATCTCGCGCCGACATTCCTCGATCTATTCAACGTGCGGACCGCTGCCGAGATGCAGGGGCATTCGCTCCTGCCGCTGCTTGACGCCGATCGCTCGCCGCGGGAGGGCGCACTGTTCGGCTATTTCGGCGGTGCGATCAACGTCACGGACGGACGCTATACGTATCATCGTTTCCCGCCCGACCCTCGCTCCCAGGAGCTTTATCAATACACATTGATGCCGACGCATATCTGGGAGCCGTTCACGCCGGAGGAACTCGCCGGAGCCTCGCTTGCACAGCCGATGCCCTTCACGAAGGGAACGCCGGTCCTGAAGATACCAGTGATCGACCGGTCGCCGATGTTCGACAACTATGGTCCCGGTGCGCTCCTTGAGAGTGAGACCCGGCTCTATAATCTCGCCGATGATCCGGGGCAGAATACGCCTCTCGCTTCCCCGGAGATCGAGGAGGCAATGACCCGCCTCATGCAGAAACTCATGCGCGCGAATGACGCTCCGCCCGAAGCTTACACACGTATCGGGATCGAGGCCGAATAATGCAGCAGACCGGAGCAACTATTGTCCGAGTGGCGTTCTCGTTATGTGCTTCGAAAGTCGCATAGTGTATCGACTGGAACACTCAGCCGAGCGGGGCAGGGCTCTGGCCGCCCTTCCGGAGCAGTTTTCAGATATGTCCTCTCGTTACCGGATTCCACACCGTCGCCGGAAGAATTTACCTGGCGCTCACGATAGCGCCCCGCCTTAGCTTCATTTACGATACCAAGGGCGTTCACCCCAACGATATCGAGAGCGCACCGCGCCTATACGGAGTTCGAAAATTGAGCGTCGCCTTCACCAAGGAAGAAAGTGCCGAAACGGCTTCGGAAACCCTGTTGCCTGACCGCCCCGTCTCGCCGCATCCGAACCTTGTAACGGAAGCGGGATTGAAGGCCCTGGAATTGCAGCTCCACCATGCGCGCCAGGCCTACGACGCTACCAGCACAATCGAGGACGTGAATGAACGACGGCGGCAAGCAGCAAGCCCACTGCGCGATCTGCGCTATTTTGCGGAACGCATTCGCACGGCCCAGGTTGTCCCCGACCCGCCTTCAATTGACACCGTTGCCTTCGGGAGCACGGTGACCTTCAGCCGTGACGATGGACGGGTGCAGAAATACCGCATTGTGGGAGAGGATGAAGCGGATCCCAAGGGCGGAACTATTTCCTACGTGTCCCCGGTCGCAGGGAAGCTGATAGGCAAAGCCGTTGGGGACGTTGTGAGCGTAGGCGATCAAGAGCTCGAAATTATCGCCATCGAGTAGAGTGGGGATCTGCAAGAGGCGGCACGTCGCCTCATGCCGCGGCCGGCGCTTCCGCATTCCGCCAGTCAACAGCAGACGTGCGTCTTGAACAAAACCGGCTCGCCCATGAGCGACGAAAAAAGCCCCGCAAGAATGGCGGGGCAAGTCCCGCCTCCGGTTGCCTTCGTTGGAAGCGGGGACGTAGCCTAGAGATGCAGCTACGCAGAGACGCTGTCTGCGGTTTGATCAGAGAGGAAGGTCTGGTTCCGCGTTTCCGGTACGCCTCTTTAAAAAATATCGGCAAGGGTACACGCTTTTCAGTTCTCGCCATCACGTACAATCTTCAACGTCCTGATCACATCAGCGGCATCGACGAGGGGCATCTCTTCCGCGGAAAGGTCGCGAGCGCGCTCAGAGGCTACGCGGGGGTCGATCAGAACGTCCTTGGCGCTGTGGCTACCAGCAACACCAGTCTGCCTCCAAAATGAAGAAGACCTCGGCCTGAGCTCCTTGTGCTACTTCGTCTTGCCGGCAACCGCCGAAACATAGAGCGCCACGGCGTCGACCTGTTCTTCCCTCAAGGTCTCGTTGGCAGGCATGGGCCCGATCCCGTTGACGATGGCTGTCTTGACCCGCGCGGCGTCGGGCTTCATGTCGTCGAGGCTCGGGCCGATTTTGCCGGTCGTTCCGGCGTCCGCAAGCGTGTGACAAAGTCCGCATCGCGGCTCGGAGATCTCGAGAAAGACTTTTCTCCCCAGGTCGAGCCTGGCCTCGTCGCCGGAGGCGGGCGTTATGGCCAGACCGACGATGAAGGCGGCCAAACGGGCGGCCAATGAGATCATGAGTTTTTTCCGAATCGAAACTAGGGACCGACCGTCGCCAGTAATCACCGGCGATGGTCGGTACGTCTGTCAGACAATGTTGATTTCGACCGCCGGCGCACGCCAACCGTTGTGGCTGTAGCCGCCGCCATTCAATTCCGGCTCTTCGGGTTGGACGTTGCCTTCGGAATCCGTTGCGCGGCTAACCAGGCTGTACGTCCCAGGAGCAAGTTCGACCGGGAGCACGAAGACCTTCCAGGCGAACCGACCGAGATCAGGACCGATAAACTCGCCTTTCTGCCAGGTCTGGCCGCCGTCCGTCGAGACGTCGACGCCTGCGACTGCATTCATGCCCCCGAAGGCGACGCCAGCGATTTGAATCCGTCCGGACTTTGCGCCCTCGAGCGGCGCTGTAATCCAGGATTTGACTGGTTGCTCCCAGATTGAAGGCTGATCGGGAGCGCCCTTTTCACCAACGGCATGCATGCGATAACTGGAGCGCTGGATCTTGGCGTCGGTCTCGACTTCAGTCAGCGCGACCGTCTTGACGTATTTGACATTATTGATGCCCGAGTAGCCGGGAACGATCATTCGCAGCGGCCCGCCATGGGCGAGGGAAATAGGCTTGCCATTCATCTCCCAGGCGAGAATGACATTGTCCAGATTGCTAATCGGCACGGAGCGTTCGACGACCAGGTCCTTCGGGTCAAGGCCAGCAGGAATTTCCTCGCCCCCAGTCCCAGTAACGAACTTCGCGCCATCGCCCGCGCCGCCCAACGTATCCACCACGGCTCTCAACGGAACGCCGCTCCAGAGAACGCAGCCGGCAGCTCCGACGGTCCACGGCGTGCCGCTGATCTTCTGATCGCCGGTGAGCCTGTCCTGAAAGTACTTGCGGCCGTTGCCCGAGCATTGCAGCACGGTTGCGACCGTCGCGAGCCCCATGGTCTTGAGCTCGGCAACGGTAAGGGTTTTCGGTTCTCTTACGCCCTTGAACTCGACTTGCCAGTCCTCGGGATTGGCGACGATCGCGGCCGGCGGCGCGTTCACGTTGTTCCGGATATAGAGCTTTTCCTCAGGGGTGATAATGCTTGTGCCAATCTCGCCACGCTTGGTCTCGATCGTTTTGTCGCTGTGGACGATCAGCGCGTCGGCGTCTTTCCACTTCGCATAGTCGGGCAGCGATGTGGCATCCTGCGCACGGGCCTCTGACCGAAATTCCAAGAGGCCGCCGGCGACGACGGCTCCTGCGCCGCCTGCCAAAAACGTGCGGCGGCCTATGGTCGATGTCGCTATCATAACTTTCCTCCCCCACGGTGTTGCAGGCGTCCGTAGGTGATTTTTGTTCCTTCCTGCTGTGAGGCTAGATAGTGCGACCGCCTAAAAAGGCGACCGTTTATCAGTCCCTGGCGAAAATGAGGCGGCCACCAGAAGCGGCTTTCAGACCAATAATGAGACCCGCGCTCTAGCGCGTTCTTCTCGGCTCGCCATGAAGCTGCCCAACAGTGTCGATCGGCAAGGCGTTGCCATAGCAACCTTTGGATATATCGTTGGCCGGCTCAGCCCGTGCTACGGCCAGGTTCGTCTGGCAAGTCGCGACTGCGTTCATCGCAATTTTGCTGATCCCGGTAGTGGGTTGTGTTAATTTAGCAATCAATCAAATAGCGGTCCCGCTGGGGGAAGCCATGGATCGTAAGCTTGGCCGAAGTTGGAGCCGCAGCAGGCGATATCGACAAAGCCGTATCATGGGCAGACTTCGGCATCAGGAATGATCCAGCCAATTCAATGCTCGCGTTCATGAAGGGTTTCGTGCTGACAGCCAGTGGCAGGTATCAGGAATCGGACGAGAGTATGATGGCGCTGGGAGACTGGTTTGCGGGCATCCCTCTTGTCAGGTCGATCAACGCCGTTAACCTGGGAAAGATCGAGGAAGCAAAGAGCCAAACGAAGAAGGCTCTTGAGCTTGATCCGAGCTGGACTGCGGAAAAATGGAGGCAGCTCACCTTTCGACGCCGACGTTCTGGACCGACAGGTGAGCGACTTGATCAAGGCAGGGCTGCCAGAGAAGTAGCGGCCAAAGTCGCCGACCATTGTAGCGCAACATCAGCGAGTGCAGCCCGCAAGATGATGAAATTCCTTGCGGTCTTTTGATCTACCCACGCAGCTGAAGTGACCATCACGGATATTTCATTGTGCAGCGCAGCAACAACTCTGGCCCAGCCACGTTGTTACTCGGCCGCGCCATCCGTCCGCTGACGCAAAGGAGATATCCATCCATGAAAACCCTATCCATTACACTTGCAAGAATCGCGCGACTGAGGACAGGCAAAGCCGAGCAGCTGCACTCCCGCAATAGGCTTGCCACACTGACGAATTTCGGGTCGAACCCAGGTAAATTGAAAGCCAGATATTATTTGCCTAACAACCTGGCGAAGAAACCGGCGCTTGTCGTCGTCCTGCACGGATGCACGCAGATTCCAGCCGACTATGATGTCTGCTCCGGCTGGTCGAAACTGGCCGATAAACACGGCTTCGCACTGCTCTACCCGCAACAAGTACGCGGCAATAATGGCAATCTCTGCTTCAACTGGTTCTTGCCGGGCGATATCAGGCGCGGAGCGGGCGAGGCTCTGTCCATTCGTCAGATGATCCAGACAATGTGCTCAAGGCACAAGGTCTCCAAAGAAAGAATATACGTCACGGGACTGTCCGCCGGCGGTGCAATGGCGAATGTCTTGCTTTCGACCTATCCCGAGGTTTTTGCCGGCGGCGCGATCATCGCCGGCCTCCCATATGCAACCGCGCTAACCGTTTCGGAAGCATTCGAGCGAATGCGCGGCCACGGCATCCCGAATCCGCGAGAACTGCGCGCCAAAGTTCTGGCAGCGTCCAGTCATTCAGGACCATGGCCGACGATCTCCGTCTGGCATGGAACGAGGGACAGCACGGTTGCCGAAGTGAACGCGCGCGCAATCGTCGAACAGTGGCGCGGCGTGCATGACTTGGGCACGGCGCCGACGGTCACTGAAACGATAGACGGGCAGAAGCGGAAGGTCTGGAAGGACAATGACGGACGGGAGCTCGTCAGCTTCTACAGCATCGAAGGCATGGGGCACGGGCTGCCGCTCGACGTGGCGAGCGGCTATGGAAAAAGCGGCCCCTACATGCTCGACGTTGGCATATCGTCGACCGCCCATATTGCCCATTCATGGGGACTGACGCGAAAACTGACGAGAGATCGCCGGGACAAAGCAAAGCCGCCTTCCGCGTCCTCTTTAAATGCGGATCGTTCACCCTCGGCTCAGAACAAAATCGGGAAAATCATCGGCGACGCTCTTCGAGCAGCCGGGCTGACGCGCTGAGGGCGTTCGCTGAAAACGCGCACCCCGGATGACACCCTCCGCCGCCCTCTGGGCCCGGCTAGTAAGTGTACCCGTGGGTAAATCTTGACGGCAAACGTCCGCCGAATCCGCCGCAAAGGCGACGCTGTTTGGCGGTTTGGCTGAGGCCTCCGCTATCAATCACACATCGGCGGCCTCGAGAGATTTCGTCCAGGGACTTGGGGGTGAAAAGGCTGAAGAACCCCGAGCCCTTCAAGGGTTTGCTAGTACCAGCGTCCTCGACCGTACCAGCCGCCACCTAACAGAAGAATGATAAGTACAATAATTAAAAGCGTGGTGATATCCATCTGGGGCCTCCCGGAGCACACATCCATCGCCTTGCACGATGGTCCTTGGTTGTACTCTGATTAGTGGCAACGTCCCGCGGGGAGGGTTGGTTCCAACGAGTTTCGGGCGACGCATTGGTGATGGCGCCCATCGGCGGCTTCACCAATCATTCGGCGCGGCTAGGGCATCATACTGCGGTACCGCTCGTGTTCGTGTTGGACCTGGTCCAGGTGTGCGCGCCCGCATCCTCGTCAAACCGCGACCGCCTCTTCGGCGTAGAGGCCCCGGCAGGCGGCAGCATCGTCGCGGGCCCGTTGCTGCAATGCTTCGGGTTTGAACGCCCGACTGTCGTCCACCCTTGCCGTCACCAACGTGACTCCCCGGGAATGCCCTCAGAGTAAACAAGGGGCTGGTCCCGCGATACAAATGCTTTGGTAGGTCGGGCGGCAATTCTTGCCAGCGCTGACAGCGACTCGCGCGGGGTGGTCGGCACTGGCGACAGGCAGTAGATTCAAGGTTTGCGGGGATCGTTGCCGGCCGCTCGATGTTCCTCAATCCGCTCAGGTTCTTCCTCGTCGATCCTCATCAGATCGTTCCGAGCCGCACCTTCAACACGCAGCAACTCGTCCAGCTTAGCATGAAGAGCCTGTGTGTCACGGTATTGGGCTCTCTGGATGAAGAGGGTCATAGCCCAGACTATCAGAGTGACGAGGCCATGCGGGTCTAAGGTTTCCGGCCAAAACAAGAGCCAGAGACCGCCGTAGAGAATAACGATCAGGAAAGCCCAAGGTCGAGCGGTTAGAGTTCCAAGGTCAGTGAGGTGTCGGCCAATCGTGTTCTCGGACATGCCATGGAAACGCGCGCCCATGCGACGTGTTCCGATGACCGCCGCATGCCAACTACCCTTCGAAATTATTGCGTTTCAAGAAAGTCTGCTTCTGGGTTTATGGGATTGTTGCACGATGTTGGGCACACGTTCGTCGAGATAGTGACCTGATTCGGAGATCATAAATCACGGGCATTTCGGTCGAGGCGACGCTGGCGCTCGCCGGCGTCGCTCGATGCCGCCCGCTGGGCCCGCAGTTCCCGAATGAAATCGTAGGTCGTCATCGTTCGCTGCCTCTGAAAAACAGAGGCTCAGCCCCGAGATGATGGGCTTGGGTCAATGACCGCCTGGCCCACCGGAACCGCACGTGATCTGCGACGCGAACTTCGGGCGGAGCGTTGCACAAGTAAATACGAATAACAGAAACCCCTAAAATGTTACTGGAACGCCTAATACTTTCGTATAAGGTCGACCTCGCAACGGCACATCTTCTAGCATTGCCATTGCTTGTATAGGGCTTTGCAGCGGACCGTATTGCCGTGTCCTTGCTTTATATTGCAGAAATCCAATTGATGCAAAAAAGCCCTGACCGGAAACGGTCAGGGCCACACCTCACCGCTTTCTTCCTTTCCCCGACAGATCTTTGGAGGGGAGCCCTGATCCCAGAGCAGAGATTTGCCAATAACCCACGCCCCCGCTGGCGACCGCAAGCCGCCGCACGGCGCGCCCGCTAGCCGCGCAGCGCTTTCAGCCCGTTGGTCCAACTCGCGAACGGCTGCGATCCGGAACAGAGCCTTGCTGATCGTATAGATCCGACAAACCGGCGAGTAAGGCCGGGGCGAGAAGATAAAGGATGATGGCGATCGTTACGACGCCTGTGAACCCGACATGCATCGCAAGCAGTGCGGCGAGGATCGCGCTCAGCACCGACGCAGAGCCATTGATCCCCCAGGCCCAGGGAATAAACTCGTCCGAGTGTGCACCGACGAAGCCGAGGCCGAGCGGGAACGGCATACCCATAAAGACGGCGAGCGGCGCTATGAGGAGGAGTGTGATCGCAATCTTCGCGGCATCCGGCAGTGCCAGCAGCCGTTCGAAGATCAAGGGCAATGTGAGCAGGTAGGTGGCAGCCAGGAATGCGATCACCACGACGGCTAGGGCAATGCCGCGCACCGGTGATCCGCGCCCGACCGCGGCCATCCACCGTGCGGCTACGGCGCTACCGAGACCGGCGAAAGCAAGGAAACCCGCAAGCACGACAGCGACAGCGTAGAGCGGATGGCCGAGGAACAGCACGAAGCGCTGGATGAAGGCGATCTCGATGAAGAGGAAGGCCAAGCCCAAGGCAAGGAAATAGAGCCCGAAGCGCAGCCGGTGTCCGGCTCTCCCGAGTGCGCGCCGGCGAAGCCAGAGCGGCAGGAGGATCAAGACGGCGCTGAGGATCGCGGCCTGGCCGAGCGTCGTCACCAGGATCAGGTAGCCCCAGTCGAGCATCGCTGCCCCACCTTGGGTGCGCAGCGTCACGAGTTCGGGCAGAGCGCGCCAGCGGAAGAAGTCGAAGAAATAGGGCCGATTGTCAGTCGCCGGTGCAATATCGAACTTGTAGCGCTCGATGAAGTCGGCGCGCCCAGGACCGAGGAGAGCGAGGGCTCCCGCGTAGAGATATTCCTGGTCGAGCTGGTTGTAGCGGTTCACGTCGCTCGCGGAGATGCCTGGCGCCCAGGAGATATCAAAGAAATTCTCGGCGGCGAAGCGGCGGATGGCGGCGATGTCTTCGCCGGTGAAGGGCGATTTGGCGACGAGCAGGGTTGCCGTATTCCAACTCCGGATCAGCACCAGGTGCCGGCCTGGCTGGGACACCCCATCCGCTTCAAGCGCAACGGTAGCAGTGGCAAACAGCTTGAGGATGTCGCGCGGCGGCATCCGCAGCCATCGCGTGATCGCGACGATCCCGTCTGCTCTCAACACCGCTAGGTAATCCCGCATTGCCTCCACGGTGTAGGTATAGTTCTCATGCATGCTCTGCACTCCGGCCGCGGCCGCGCCGAAGGAGTCGAGGAGCGGCATCTGGATCAGTTCATAACGCTCGCCAGTGGTCGCAGCGAAGGCGCGCGCCTCGGCTAGATGCAGATGCACGTTCGGTCGGCTGAAGATGCCGCCGACGAAATCCGCGAAGCGACTTCGGGCGAGGTCGATCATCTGCGGGTTGACCTCTACCGCATCGACGATTTCGGCTCCGGCGCGTAGCGCCAGCAGCACCTGCTCGCCGCCGCCGGCGCCGAGGATTAGCACTCGCGGCCGCTCAAGGATGCGGTACGGGAGCGCCGCCGTTGTCCGGTCGATATAGGCGACCGTCGCCGGATCGCCGCCATAGGTGGTGATCGCCGTAATACTGTCGCCATCGGTAAAGACGGCGAGTTGCGCGGGCGGCTCTTGGCTGTTGGCGAGGCTGAGGCCCGGCGCGTACCGGAAAGGGATGGTCGGGCTCTCGACGACCGTCAACAGTCCGAGAGGGCTTGATCGCTCCTCGACCACCCGCGCATTCGGCACTTCGAGAGCCATGCGGAGGCCCTTGTACTCAGACATGTGCGGGCCGGGGGCCGTCCAGGACTGTGGTAGCCACACCGTGATGACCGCGGCTGCAAGCCCGAGGATGCCCGTGGCGAACCATCGATGGCGAGGCATGCCCGTCGCGGCGAGGGCAGCCGCCGCGAATCCCAGCGCTGCGACGAAGCGCAACGCTTCGGAGGGAAAGACCAGGAACAAGAGTCCGACGATGCCGAGCGCACCGATCCCTGCGCCGACGAGGTCAAAGGCATAGACGCGTCCGGTCTGGCCAGGATGGCGGCTGAAGGCAAGGCCGATACAGGTTGCACCGAAAAAGAAGGGCAAGATCAGGAGAGCATAGATGGCCGCGAGCCAACCGAGCTGCCGCGGATTCCAGACGATCTCGAGCGCGTTGAACGGCAGGCGCTCGGCACAGGCGAAGCTGGCAACCGCAGTAATTCCGAACAGAGCCGCCGACGCTGCGAAGGCGGCCGGGTACCGTTCCACCAGGGGGCGGCGGGCCAACGCAATGAATGTACCGCTCGCGCCAAAGCCCAGGAGCGCGATGCTTATCATCATATAGGCAAAATGATGCCACTGAATGATCGAAAACAGCCTTATCAGCAGCACTTCGTAGGCAAGGGTTGCCGCCGATATGAGACCGATCGGCAGCAGGCGCCCCGCTCTCATCGGGCGCCACCTCCACGCAGCGGCACAAAGCTTACTGGCAGCAGCTGCCGGGTCGTGATGCTTCCGTCCCGTCGCTTCTCGACCAGCATGAGAAACTGGGTCGCGAAGGGACCTCCCACGGGGACGACCATCCGGCCCCCTTTGGCGAGCTGCTCAACCAGCGGCGGCGGGATGTGACTGGCGGCGGCGGTCACCACGATGCCGTCGAAAGGCGCGCGCGCAGGCCAACCATAGTAACCGTCGCCTACCTTCACCTCGACATTGTTGTAGCGGAGCTCCGCGAGGCGGGCGGCCGCCCTTTCGCCCAGTTGCGGTATGATCTCAATCGAATAAACCTTCCCTGCGAGCGGCGACAAGACGGCTGCCTGATAGCCCGAGCCAGTACCGATCTCGAGGACAGAGTCGCCAGGCCGGACGTTGATCAGATCGGTCATCAGCGCGACGATGAAGGGCTGCGAGATGGTCTGGCCGTATCCGATCGGCAGTGGCCTATCTCCATAGGCTGCGCTGCGCTGCTCCTCAGGCACGAAAAGGTGGCGCGGCACCTTTCCCATCGTCGTCAGCACCGCCGGATCGATGCCCTGTCCCTCGACCGCGGACGGCGCTGAGCGCGCGTGCCCTTTGATGGTTTCGATCATCGCTGCACGCTCGGCCAAGCGATTCTGAGCGGGTGCGGATGTCGATACCATGGCGGCAGCGCTCGCGAGAACCACGACCAGCAACGCTCGGCACTGGGCTAGTCGACGCATGAACCCTCTCCCGGCTGGAACGACGAGTATAGTGGCGGCAGCGGCAATTTTGAACAAAACTCGCTCGTCTCTGCGGCGTTCCAGCTTATTGCTTCGGAAAAGAGCGAATGGCCCCGAGCCGGAGGAGGCATTGGCGGCCTTTAAACTTGATCGGGGGGGAGCTGGGTTGAACGAGCCCTCGAGCACTGTAAGGACGAGGGCGCTTCGTTATAGATAGAGACCACGAAAAGGCGTCTACGCCTCCTCAGCGTCTCCACCTTCCGAGAGAACTTGTACCAGGCGGGCGCAATCGGCGTTATTGCCGGGCAGCAGGCTCACCGGATCGACGACACCCACACCGACGCCTATGGCATTTGCGGCCGCCCATGCCCAATCTTCCTGCGCGCGCTGAAGAAGCCTCGGAGCCTCCGTGGCAATGCACGCGCGTCCTGCCTGAACGATCTCGGCTGATGGCACGCCCTGCAGGCGCTCTGACACCTCAGCCTGCAGCGGGCCCACGACAAGGATGGCGAACAGATAGCTGAGGAATTCCGACACTACGTGCTCCTGGTTAGTTGCTGCGTCAGATATAAGGATCGGCGCAGGCGAGTGCCAGAGTACCTGCGCCGACTGCGACGACGAACCTGCAGGGATCGGAGTTCGGTGACCGTTCTCAGTCTAAAAAATCATAAAACGTCAATGGTTTAATTCCACAAGTGGGCGTTATGTGATCCGATTGCAGTCGAGCCTTTGTGTTAGGGGCGTCAGCTCCATTATGACGATGCAGCGCCAACAACCCGCACGCGCAGCACCAGAATTGAGACGCACAGATAAATCACCACACGACCGACTTGATCGATCACCGGACGGTCTGGTGGGTTGGTTTGTGGACCTATGGACGTGTTGAGTGCCGCGCTCCTCAAGCGGAAGTCGCCCTGCCCGCAGCGAGGGGATCCGCCCTCAGGACGTGAGGGTGTCTAGCTAGGCGAATCAGCCCGGGAAAGTTGCATTGCGTTTTTAGCGGTCTTTACGGATTCGATAGCCCGCCCTGGGTCCGGACCTCCGCGGCCAGCCTTTCACCCGCGGATCAGGCGCCCAAGCTATTGTTCTTCAAGGGGAGCTTGCGGATTCGCTTGCCCGTAGCCGCGAAAACAGCATTCAGGACCGCAGGTCCAGCAACGGCGATCGTCGGCTCACCAACACCCCCCCAGAAATCGCCCGACGGCATCAAGATCGTTTCGACGGCCGGCATTTGGTCCATACGCATGACCTCATAGGTATCGAAATTCTCCTGTTCGACCCGGCCGCCAGTGATCGTGCACTCGCCGAACAGGCACGCCGAAAGGCCGTAGACGAACGAGCCTTCGACCTGCCGCTCCGCTTGGGCGGGGTTGACGACGTGGCCCGGGTTGGTTGCGGCAACGATCCGATGGATCTTCACTTGGCTGTCAGTCACGGAGACTTCTGCAGCGGCTGCCACATAACTGCCGAACCCCATGATCTGGGCGAGACCGCGATGGATCCCAGTGTCGGCCGGTCTTTCCCAGCCGACTCGTTCGGCAACGGCCTCGAGCACGGCAAGATGTTTCGGATGGTTGACGAGTAGCTTCCGGCGGAAATCGAGCGGGTCGATCCTCGCTTCGTGTGCAAGCTCATCGATGAAGCATTCCAGATAAAGGGCGTTTTGATTGAGGTTGACGCCGCGCCAGAACCCAGGTGGCACAGGGGGGTTGCGCATGGCGTGGTCGATCAGCAGGTTTGGAATGGTGTAGCCGAAAGCGCCCTCGGCACCACCATCGTTCAAACCCTGGAAAACCGCCGGATCGCGGCCGGTCTCACGTACCTCGGCACGCAGAGGCCAGAGGATTGATTGTCCGCTGATGCGCATGTGGAGCGCCGTCACATTGCCGGTTGAATCAAGCGCCGCTTTTAACCGACACTGGGTCACTGGGTGATAGGCGCCGTGAAGCATATCCTCTTCACGCGACCAGATGAGCTTGACCGGCAGCCCCGGAAATTCCTTCGCAAGCCTAACCGCCTGTCGCACATATTCCTGATAGTTGCCGCGTCTGCCGAAGCCGCCGCCAAGATGCAGCTTATGAACCTCACAATCTTCGATCGGCAGACCGGCGGCTTGCGCAGCAGCGGCAAGGCTGGCCTCGCCATTTTGCGTTGGCACCCATACTTCGCACTTGTCCGGAGTGTACAGTGCCGTCGCATTCATCGGCTCCATGGTGGCATGGGCCTGATACGGGAACGAGTACGTGGCAGAGACAATCTTGGCGTTGCCGGAAAGCACGGACCCCGCATCGCCTATGGAAGTGCCGAGCACCGCTTCTTCAGCGTCCAGACCTTCCTCCAGCATCGCGGCAATTGAATCGCTATTAACGCCGGTATTTGGACCCTCATCCCAGACGATCGGCAATGCGCTGAGCGCCGAGTGCGCTTGCCACCACGTGTCGGCGACGACGGCAACTGACGTTTGGTCAACCTGAACGACCTTACGAACGCCGGGCATGGTGGAAATGGCAGCCGCGTCAAAACTTCTAATCTTGCCGCCAAAAACCGGACACGCCTTGATCGAGGCGTTCAGCATGCCCGGCAAGCTCAGATCGACGCCATACACCTGCTTGCCAGTGAGCTTGTCGCGTGTGTCGAGCCGCGGGAGCGGCTTGCCCGCGATCTTCCAGTCTTTCGGATCCTTCAATGTCAATTGGGTCGGCACAGGCATCTGCGCCGCCAACGAAGCGACTGCGCCGTACGTGACGGTGCGTCCCGAAGGATTGTGGGTAATGATGCCGTTGGCCGTAGAGCACTCGGCCGCGGGCACTTTCCAGAAGGTCGCCGCCGCGGCAACAAGCATTTGCCGCGCGGCGGCTCCCCCTTGGCGAACATACTCGTGCGACTCCCGTATCCCGCGGCTTCCACCGGTCGAGAAGCTGCCCCAAACACGGTTTCGCCTCAGGCTTTCCCCGGGTGTTGGATATTCCGTTGTCACCTTCAACCAATCGCATTCGAGCTCTTCTGCGACAAGCTGGGACAGACCGGTCAGCGTTCCCTGGCCCATTTCCGACCGCGCGATCCGGATGACTACAGTGTCGTCCGGATGGATAACGACCCAGGCATTCACTTCGGGCAGCACGGTGGGCTTCTCTTGAGCCTCCACCGGGAAGGGTACGTAAAAGCCGAGCGACAGCCCTCCCGCCGCAGCGGTGCCAATGAGGAAGTTACGGCGTGACAAGGTTGCGACAGTCATGGGGCAGTCCTCATCCTTTCTGAGCTTCGCTCACGTTTTCGGCAGCAAGCTTGATGGCTGCGCGGACGCGGTTATAGGTGCCGCAGCGACAGATGTTGGTGATCTCCGCGTTGATGTCCTCGTCCGTTGGTTTCGGCGTGGTACTGAGCAGGGATGCAGCTGCCATGATCATGCCGGCTTGGCAGTATCCGCATTGTGGAACATCGAGCTCCAACCATGCCTGCTGGACGGGATGGGAACCGTCTTCGGATAGTCCTTCGATCGTGACGATCTGTTGAGTTGGTCCAACCGCGCTAATCGGCAAGGCGCAGGACCGCGTGGCAACACCGTCGAGGTGAACAGTGCAGGCGCCGCATTGCGCTATCCCACAGCCGAACTTTGTTCCCGTGAGGCCCGCCTGTTCGCGGAGCACCCAGAGAAGCGGTGTTTCCGGATCCACGTCTATATCTCGGATCTCACCATTGATATTCAATCGAGCCATGACGCGCTCTCCTGTTGGTTAGTGAGGGAACGATTGCACCCGCAGCGCTCACGTCCGGCGGCCTCGTCGGCGCATTGCCGCGAGCTACCCGCCGGAGCGATCGCGCAGATACTCGATGATGGCCGTGCGTTGCGCCGCATCGCGGATACTGACACTCATCGTTGTGCCAGGCACGACCTGGCGAGGGTTGTTTAGATACGCCTGCAGCCGGTCCTCGTCCCACGCAAACCCGGAAGCAGTGAGCGCCTTCGAATAGCGTGCTCCCGCGACGCTTCCTGCTTTGCGGCCCAGGATACCAGCGAGATGTGGGCCCACCCGGTTTTCGCCCATGTTGACGCTGTGGCACGAGCCACAACGGCTCCGGAAGAGTCTCTCTCCTCCAGCAGTTGATGGCTCCTGTGCCTGACTCTGGGCGGAACAGAGAGCGGCACCAACAATGATGGTTGATACGAGTAACTTGTTTGTCATCGGTAATCCGAGGTCCTGGGTCGTCAACACGGAGGTGGATGGCAACCCCATGCGATGCTTTCGAGAACAGGACCGTAATGGAGGTTTGTCGCAGAGCTTTGCCGGTTGTACGGGAAAGTTGTAACCAAATGTCTCAGGAGCGGCGGAAGGCCGTGATCGTTATGTACGTGCACGCAGAGTCGCCTGCGCGCGGCGTATCGTGCCGTTGTATGCCTTGTCCGGATACCAGGGCATCGCTGCGATATCCTTGAAGCCAGGGATGGTGTCCATGTGACGCACCATGCGCTCGCGCATCTTCGCGTCTGGGAGCGGACCTGTCAGAGCGGCGATATTTTCGCGCGCATGCTGTGGATTGGACGTGGAAGGCAGCGCGCACGTGACAGCCGGATTGGCGATGACCCACTTGAGAAAAAATTGGGACCAGCTCTCCACGCCGATCTCTTGGGCGAAGTCCGGCAGTGGTCGGTCGCCGATAACCTTGTGCAGCCGTGCCTTTTCCAACGGCATGTTCACGAGTACGCCAATTCCGCGCTCGGCCGCCGCCGGCAGCACACGTGTTTCGGCATGCCGGTTGAATATCGAATAGTTGACTTGAACGAAGTCAACAACATCGCGCTCGATCCAGGAGGCCAGTGCGTCATGATAGAGATTTTCGTGGTGCGTGACGCCGATAAAGCGGACGTGCCCTTCTTTCTTCCAGGCCCGTAGAATATTCACGACGTTGTCCACATTGGTGAGGCTGTGGCAATGCATTATGTCGATTTGGTCTCGCCAGAGCCTGCTCTTGGACTGCTCTAGGCTTCTTAGAGCGTGACTCTCGTCACCCGCAAACTCTCCTGTGGACCATATCTTATTGGAAAGCACGATCTCGTCACTAATTCCGAGAGCAGCTGCGAAGGCACCGACCGTGTGCTCGGCTGTGCCGTAGAGGGGCGAAGTGTCGATCAACCGGGCGCCACCATCCCAATATGTTTGGATGACGTCGCTGAGGTCGTTACGCCGGGCACCAGGCAACCGGTCGAATGTCATGAAGGTACCCAGGCCGATTGCGGGCACCACTGTATCCGAGCGGGGGAGGGTCCTTGTCGTCAGCGATCTCGTCTGCGCACTGGCACCGGTATCGGTCTGGGCTGCGGCAGATGCGGAATTCATAAGCGACCCGGCTGCCACAGTACTCATCGCCACGCCAAGGCTCATCGCCTTCATAACGTCGCGTCGGCTCGGCCCGAGCGCAGCCTTTTCCTCAATGATCATAGTCTGGTCTCCGTATTGAGCCTAGCGCCCCAGTGATTAACTTGGATAAACTTGAGAATAAGCGTCACTTGTATTTGAGCTATGCCGGATTTTGTACATAAATGGGCAAAACTTTATTTAATTGTGTCAAACAGGTTGCTGAGGACAATTGGATACAATTCCGGGCGCGGTTGGGATAAATTTGCGACAGGCCTACCTTAGATTACGGCAGTGGCGGACGGAGAACGTGCGCCGACGCGTCCTCAAGAACCGTTCGGATCGGCGACCTGCGACGGGCGGCTGCAAGAACGGTTCGCCGAGGCCAAAACCGCATCTACGAGAGGTCCAGAGACATGAAGTTTAGCTACACCGATGCAGAGGAGGCCTATCTGCGGGATCGCCGGGATGCTGCCGCAAGACCTGGCACCAATCTGCTCGTAGGGATGCTATTGAGCGCCGCCGCTGCCACAGCAGTTGCACTGCTCCCCAGAGAACTTAGTTTCGGCGAAAGGGCCTATGCGACGAAAGCCTTTGAACCCGGCCTCCATGACGATTGCCGAATCGTCCTCGTGCCCACCGATGGGTTTGCGAACAGCAGCCTGCATGCCGGAAGCGCCGGTCCCAGGCGGCGATGCACAGAGGCCGCTGGGTAACTGCAAAGACACGCATCCCTCGGGGCTCTACAAAGCTCGTTCATGTGACCAGAAACCGCCGCACCGCCGAGCAGCAGGATCTTCGGTAAAACTCCACGATTCCGGCCTCCCCGATCTTGCAGGCATCGGGCCTGCCTGAATCTTGAAGCATGGCGGCGTCGCTTGTGCCAGGCGCTGCGAGCGCCAACCGGCTGCGAGACGCACGGACGGAGGCAAGAGTGGTCCACGATAGCACGCGTGAGACTACGAAGGGTTTGAAGCGCATGAAGCGGGTTCGGCGATTGTTGCGGCCTTCTGGACCGTCGCCTTAGCGAGTTAGGCTGGGGAGAACCGGCTCCGCTTCCGTCTTGCGCCGAGCGCGCGCTTTAAGCTGCCTCTGCGGAGCGCACCGACTTAGGCAGCGTGATTGTGGCACGCAGCCCCTTTTCCGGCCGAGCTAGGGTAATATCGCCACCGTGGTGACGGACGGTCGCCCGTGCGATCGAAAGGCCAAGCCCTACTCCGCCGGTTTCCCGGTTGCGCGAGGTTTCCAAGCGGAAGAAGGGCGCAAAGACACGCTCAAAATCCTCCTCCGGGATACCTGGTCCATCATCCTCTATGATGATCTGCACGCCTGAGGGTCTCTCGCTGAGCCACACGCGCGCCCCGCCGCCGTAGCGCACGGCATTTTCGATCAAGTTGCGGGTGGCGCGACGAAGCCCTTCGGGGCGACAGCGATAGGTGATTTGGGGGCTATCAAGGAAGACTACATTTTGGCCAAGGTCGGATAGGTCGTCGCAGAGACTTTCAATCAGGGCTGTGAGATTGACCGTTCGCGTGGGTTCGGTGACCGCTTCCTCGCGCGCGAATGCCAGCGCGGCTTCGGTCATCGTTTGAATTTCCTCGATCGTCGCCAGCATTCGTTGTTGGACGTCAGGGTCCGACACGAATTCCGCCCTAAGGCGCAAGGAGGTGAGCGGCGTTCGAAGATCATGGCTGATCGCCGCAAGCATGCGCGTGCGATCCTCGACGAAACGGGTCAGCCGCGCCTGCATCCGGTTGAAGGCTTCGGTCGTCCTGCGGATGTCATCTGGGCCGGTTTCCGGCAGCGGCTCGACCGATTGGCCTCTGCCAAGCGCCTCTGCTGCGCCGGCCAGTCGGCGCATCGGTCTTGCGATACGATTCGCCACCATAATGCCGATCAAAGCGAGCGTTGCCGCAGTGATCGCGAGCGAGATCAATGACTGACTGTTCCAAAGAGCGCTCGCGATGGTCTTTCGGTAAACCGAGTTCAGCCACTGGCCGTTGCTAAGCTGCACAGCAATTCCCATCCCATGGGACTCGCCCAGCGGCAGAAACTTGGCAAATCGCGGCAGGGTCCACATCTCCGAGGAAAGCTGCGTCCAGCCTTCGGAGGCGACGGCCTTGTCGAAGAAGTGAATAGCCGGGATAGAGGGCGCCGTAGACGGCGCCGCGGAGATCAGCTCGGGTTTGCTATAGGCGGGCAGGAGGTTCGGCAACGGTTCTGCCAGCCGAGTAATTGCCTGTTTTCGCCAGACGGCTGCGTCGATCGGATCGTCCGTCGTTAGCCAGAACCGCGTATAAGTCGTTCCGCTGGCGCGCAAGACATCGGTATGGAAGCTCGGCGGAATGGACTCGAGCAACTTCGCCAACGATGCTGTGCGGCTGATAAACTCGCCCTTCGATGCAGCACGCAGCGCCTTGTCGCGTTCGTCCCAGGAGACCAGGAAACTGATTGCTTGGGAGACGACTAGCGCCATCAACAAGAAACAGATGAACTGAGCCGCAAGGCTTTTCCTCCACCATCGCATCAGTAGGCTTCTACCTCCGCCATGAAGCTGTATCCTCCGCCCCAGTGGGTCTTGATCAGAGACGGGTTTTTCGGGTCACTTTCGATCTTCTTACGCAACCTGCTGACCTGATTGTCGATACTGCGATCAAAGCTATCTGCCGCCCTCCCAGCAGTCAGGTCCAGCAGCTGATCGCGGCTAAGCACCATGCCTGGATGCTCCAGGAACGCCTTGAGCAACCGGAACTCCGCCGTGCTCAAGGCTACGCTCACACCATCCCGTCCGAGCAACTCCCGTCGGCCAGTGTCGAGTTCCCAGACGCCGAAGCGGACTGTCTTCGCTTTTATGCTGCTTCGCTGGGGAGGAAGGCTGTTTACGCGCCGAAGCACTGCCCTGATCCTTGCCAGGAGCTCGCGCGGGTTGAACGGCTTTGTCAGGTAGTCGTCAGCGCCCAACTCCAGCCCAACAATACGGTCGGTACCATCCGCCATGGCAGTCAGAAAGATAACCGGCAGGTCGGTCGTCGTGCGCAGCTGGCGGCACACGGTCAGGCCATCCTCACCTGGCATCATGATATCAAGCACCACGAGGTCCGGTGCGCCCTTTTCCAAGAGCCGACGAAGAGCCTCGCCGCTTTCCGCGACAGAAACGCGGTAACCCTGTTGCGCCAGATATTTCCCGACGAGGTCGCGGATGTCGCGATGATCATCCACAACAGCAATGTGAGGTGTAGACTGCATCTTTTACATCTGCCGAGTTAACTCGGAAATACATATCTTTCCCGCTGGGGATGCGCACTCAAAAAAGTGTATCAAAGAGTGTCAACTGCGAAACTCTGGCACCGCATCTAGCACTCGTCCGCGAACGCCCTTTTGCGGTGCAGCATGATTGACATGGACTTTGGCCGCCTGGCCATGTCCGTAGATGCATCTCTCCATTGTTACAATTTGCCAAGAAACGTCCCACGACATCGCATAACCCTGCGACATCTCATCCGTAAGGTCTCCCTCGTCCGAAGCCATGCGATTAGCCGCATCAATTTTGGACGTCTCGCCATCGCGCCTCGAATGCCTCCCGGTTGGGGCGCGGTGGCAATCGGACAAAGGAGAATCTCATGAACACCAAGTATCGCATCGTAACTGCTCTTGCGTCGCTCATTACATTCGCGAGCGTGGGACCGGCCTTCGCGACCGGTGACTACTATGCCGGCGTCGACGTGAACGCTCAGCGCGAAGGGCCTGCTGCAGCGAAGGTCACAGACCGCCGCGCAACCGGCTCTATCGGGACGAAAGCTTCCACTTATGGGTTCCCGAATGCACGCGAGACGCGTCCAGCGTTCAAAGGGGGCGAGGGCGAATATTATCATGGGATCAACCCGCGCTGATCCCACCCTTGCGGGCGCTTCGGCGCCCGCAAGGCTCTGCGCATGAATTGAACGCAGAACCTATTGAGCCGGACGAACGAGCGAAGTTCCTGAAAGGGGCCTTAATGACAAGGGGACCGATTGAGAAAACCGCCGTGGGCCTGCCGCGAAAGAGGTCGCGTGTGCGGCTCATGCTTTCGATCGGCGGGTTCATCGTGGTCACCGCTGGTGCCGGCGCGGCCTACAATGCTTCGAGCCAAACGCAGACGGTTGCGGCTGCTCCACCTCCGACACCGGTGAAGGTCGCCCGCGCGGCAGTCCTTGATGTTCCGCACGTGATCGAAGTCGTTGGAACCGTGGATTCTCTTAGCGACATGTTGATCCGCAGTCAGGTTGAGGGTGTGCTCACCGCTGTCAATTTCGAGGAGGGGGATCTTGTCCGGGCCGGCGCCTTGTTGGCGACAATAGACGACCGGCCATATCGCGCCGCGCTGGCAGCAGCAAAAGCCCAGCTTGCGCGCGACCGCGCCTTGCTTGCGGCCGCCGAACGCGAGCTCGCGCGAGCCCAGGCACTTCAGCGCCAGAACGTGAGCTCTGTCCAAACCGTCGATCAGAGATCCGCAGAGGTTGAACAGTTGCGGGCGACCGTCGCACTCAACGAAGCCAATGTTGAGAGTGCGGAGGTGAACCTATCCTTCACGAAGATTTATTCACCGACCACGGGGCGTGCGGGCTTGCGCGAAGTCGATCCCGGAAACCTTGTCCGACCCGCAGACGCCCACGGAATTGCATCGATCGTTCAGATGGACCCGATCTCGGTCGTGTTCACCATTCCACAGCAGATCCTGGCACAACTCAAGGAACACGCGCGGCTCACAGGGGGCGGGGACGTCGCCATCATTGACCGCGAAAGCGGTACCCGCATTAAGGGAAAACTTGCCGCGTTTGACAACCGCATTGGCGATGGGACCGGCACCGCTCGGGTCAGGGCGGTTTTCGACAACAAGGACGAACGACTGTCGCCCGGCGCCTTTGTTTCCCTCGAGATCCAGACGAGTATGTCAAAGCAAGTCGTGGTTGTCCCCAAGGTGGCGGTGCGGCTCGGCATTGACGGCAATTTCGTGTTCCGCGTTCGCGATGGTGTGGCCGAACAAGTTCGTGTGGCGACAGCCTACAGCAACGATGAGATCGCCGTTGTTCGGGACGGCATTCAAGCGGGCGACGCTGTCGTGACCGACGGCTACTCGCGGCTCGGGCCTTCAGCAAAGGCGGAAATAGTTGAAGTATCGCCCGTGGCAGCCCCCGCGCTCGCGCGTGTCGCGGAGGTGACCGGGCGATGACTTCCAGATCCCAGTCCGACGGCGCAGCCGCCCCTAGTGCTCCGCCCCAAGGCCTGTCGGCCTGGTTCATTCGCAGACCCGTCGCTAGCGTCTTGATGGCGATTGCGGTGACATTGCTGGGAGCCCTTGCTTTTCCCGCTCTACCGGTCGCGCCTCTGCCGCAGGCCGACTTCCCGACCATCCAGGTTAGCACCACTTTCCCTGGCGCGAGCCCCGAGACGATGGCGTCAGCCGTGGCCACACCCCTCGAGATCGCGTTCACGGGCATCCCCGGCGTCACAGAGATGACCTCGACGAGCGCCCTTGGCCAGACCAACATCATCATCCAATTCGAGCTCGAACGGGACATCGATGTCGCCGCGCAAGAGGTGCAGGCGGCATTCGGATCGCTGCGCTTTGTCGCCTGCTGGAGGCGCCGGCGTTTCTACCGCATCGGAGGTCGAGCGGGCTGAACGATGGTGTCGCATCGTGCCTAGCGGGCACGCTTGTCCTTGCGACCCGCAGCCTGAATCACGTGGCGAAGACCCTGACGTTCGGCATATTGGATCGCAGAGTCCAGCGTGGGAAAGCGCAGTTCAACCTGCTGAAGCGTATCTTTGCCGCCGGTATATCCCAGGAGCGGGTCGATAAAAGGCGGGCTGCGCATCTCAAAGACGAGTTTCCAGTCCTTGTGCGCCGGGTGGGAAGTCGCGACCGAGCGGGACGGCCGAAATATGCGGGCAACCGCATCCTCGGGAAACAGTGAACCGCTCATTGTAAGCGGCTGAGCGCGGTCGTAAGTTGTTCTTTGCCCCTCCGCTGTTTTTTCAGGCGGCGAGCCTCGCATCGTCGCACGCGTTGCATACACGGCGGTGTGCTCCATGAATACTACGCCCGGACCTCCTGACGTTGAAAAGCAACGTAGGCGAGTGTGAACAGCAGGATCATCGCTGCCACCATACCGGAGAGCTGCGGCCAGACGACCAGGAGGCTCTGCAAGGTAGGCAGCGGTGCGCCTACGATCGCGCCTTGAAGCTGATCGAAGAACAAGGGGCTGATCGATCGGGCAGCCGGATCGAGCAGTATCGCCGCAACCTCGCCGTAGAGCCTTTGTGGAGACAGTCGAGCGATTGCCTGCTGCGTCTCGTACTGCGTCACCATCGTCATCGGGTCGAGCGGATCGATCGGCGCGACGGCACCCGCGACGAGGGGCGCGATCATCCCCCAGAACACCGTTAGAACCAGCCAGACCGACAGCGCCGCGAGCGCCGAAGTCGCGGGAGAGCGGATCATGGTAGAAAAGGCAATCGCGAGCGCCAGCCAAACGCCGGCATAGGCAAGCGTGGCAGCCATATAGGCGAGGCCGCGCACGACATCGGCAGCCGATGGCGGCAGCCCGAGGAAGAGAATCCCGAGCCCCGTCATCAATAGCCACAATGTCAGCAACGCGACGGCAAGGACGATCATCGCGCCCAGGAACTTTCCGAACAGCACGGCGTCGCGATAGATCGGTTGAGCTAGGAGGCGGCTCATCGTACGGCGCGCATATTCGCCGTTAACAGCGTCGAAGCCCAATGCGATCGCCACGAGCGGCAGTAGGAATCCCAGCAAGGCGGCGAAAGATGGAAGCGGTTCTCGGGCGATCGTCAGGAGCTTCAGGAACAGGAACGGATCCTCCGCCGTCGTTTCGGTGATCCGCCCGATGGCGCCGTAGACCGCGCCCGTGGCCGAGAGCATGACAAGCAGCATGATCAGGTGCATGCGCGCACTGGTCATGTGATCGGCGGCTTCCTTCATTGCGATGGTCATCGCTCCCTTGAACGGCGAGCCCTTACGCGTCATGGCCAACCTCCGCAAAATACCGGTTATAGGCCTGGTGGAGCTGGGCGCGACGCAAATCCAGGTTCCTCAGGGAGCCACCGCCCTCGACGACGAGCCGCGCAAGCTCCGGCCGCACATCCCGGTTCGCCTCGACCAGCCAATGACCACGTCGTCCGGGCACAACGGATTTCACCCCGTCGGTCCTCGCGCTCAAAGTGGACAAGTCGACGCCCTCGGCTTCGACATCGATAACGAATGCCCCGCCGCCAATTCTGTCCGCAAGTTCCTCGATCGTGCCGATGAAGCCGATCCTGCCCTTGTTGAACAAGGCGACGCGGTGGCAAATGGATTGCACGACATTAAGCATGTGCGACGCCAACAGAATGGTCATGCCGTGCTGGCTCAGAGACTGGATCAGAGCCAGCAGCTCCTGGGTCGACTGGGGATCGAGACCCGACGTCGGTTCGTCGAGAATGGCAACCCTGCAATTGCGCATCAGCAACTCGGCAAGTCCGAGGCGCTGGCGCATGCCGCGGGAGTAAGTGGCAACCCGCCGGTCCGCGACCCCCGACAATCGCACCTTGTCGAGCGCTGCCCCGATGCGTTCCCGCGCCAAATCCTGCGGTATGCCGGCGAGCCGGGCCGTATAGGCAAGGTTTTCGCGACCGGTCATCGTTTCGTAGAAGCCGACCGCATCGGGCAGGTATCCCACCTCCTGCTTCACCTCGAGCGGTTGGCGCAGGGGATCCTTGCCGAGGATGCGTACGCTGCCCTCGCTCGGTTCGGTAAGGCCCAGCAGCATCAGGATGGTCGTCGTCTTGCCTGCACCGTTCGGTCCGAGCAGGCCGACGACTTCGCCGGCGTTGACGGCAAGATCGACACCTGCGACGGCAATCGTCGAGCCATACCGCTTGACCAGCCCCTTTGCGTCAATGGCTCTATTGCTCATCGCCGGCCATACCTCATCACCGCCATGCCGAGGACAAGGGCTGCCGCCGCAATGACGCCAATTCCGGCCATGCCCCAGGCGGTCGAGGCCTCAACGGTGACCCGGAACTCGGCTGACTCCGAAACGGGACCGCTGCTGGCGCGCACGTTGACCATGTAATCGCCAGCGATGGCGCGTTCCGAAGGCGTAATCTTCACATTCACGCGGCTGGTGGAATCGGGCGCGATCGCATCGATGCGCTCAGGCTCGAACTCGACCTTCCAGCCTGATGGCGGGCTCGCCGAGAGCTCGATGTCGGTCGCCGGCGCACTGCCTGTGTTCGCAAGCGTGAAGGGGAAGCTCGACTCCTTGCCCGCGACGGCTTGACCGGAGAGGCGCTCCTGGGGACCTGTCAGTGAAACCTCCGGCTGACCCGTCACCTCGATGCTGAGCTCCGTCGCAGCACTCGCGCCACCTCCCGAGACCTCCATCACCACCGGATAGCGGCCGGCTGCGGCGGATCGAGGCGGCGTGACTTCCAGCGTCACGGTCTCACTCGCACCAGCTTCGATCGGGAGCCCGGTGATTTCCTCAGAACCGTAGCCGCGTTTGAAGCGGGTCTGGAAGCCCTCCGGGACGTTTGCCGCGAGGTTGAAGAGGCTCTCCTCTCCATCGTTCTTCACGTCCACCTTGAAACTGAACGTCGAACTTGCCGTGCCCCTCAGCGCTGGCAGTTCGGATTTCAGTTCCAGCCCAGCCTCCGGTTTATCGGACAATGAGACGAGAAGCGGCAGTTCGGCCACCTCATTCCCATAGCGTGCCCTGATTTTGATCGGAATGCGGTCGCCCCTGGCGCCTTCAGGCGGCGTGAGCTCGAGATTGAGATTCTCAGAAGCATCGGGCCCAACGATCACGGCTCCGACATCGCGGCCGCCGCCCTTAAGCGACCATCGCCATTTGTCGGGCACGCCCGTGATCTCCAGGGACGCGCGTTGCGGCGGCAGGTTGGAGTTGCGTAAAGTGAGCGCAATCGACTGAGTTTCGCCGGGGCGGATGGCCAGTTCGGGATGCGGCGTCGTCAACCAGAAGCCGGTGAGTTCAGCTGTTCGTGGCTCTTGAGCCGAAACGGCGGCGGGGTAGGCAAATATCGCTCCCAGGACCAGTACGATTGCAGTGAGCCAGGGCGCAGTTCTCTTCATCTCCTTCTCCATTGAAGTTCAACATAATCACGCCGCACCTCTATCGAACCACGAGGAACAGCCTCATGCCGTCTCTATAGAGGTCCAGCGCAATCGTTCCGCTAACCTCTTTCAAGGCGGATGCGAGCTCGGCAGCAGAGTTCACCGGCCGTCGGTTTACGGCCACAATGACGTCTCCAGCCTGCAACCCGGCTCGCGCCGCCGCACTGCCTTCATCGACGCTCGCGACCACGACGTTGTCCGCGGCATCCTGAAAATGTGCGCCTTCGAGGGCGCGCGGCATGGCTTCCGTCCCTTCGTTCGCGCCTTCCGGCTCGACACGCAGCCTTGCCGCCTTACGGCTCCCGTCGCGCAGAAACTCGATCTCGACGTCGGAGCCGACCGGGGCAAGGCCGATGCGATTGCGCAGATCGGCCGAGCCGGAGATCGGATGCTTGTCAACGGCGACGATGACATCGCCGGCCTGGAGGTTCGCCCGAGCCGCTGGCGAATCGCTTTCGACGCTTCCGACCACCGCCCCATAGGTCTCGCTAATGCCGAGCGCTTCGGCGAGGTCTGGCGTCAGGTCCTGGATCGCGACTCCGATCCGTCCGCGCCGCACTTCGCCGTGCTCGATGAGTTGCTTCATCACCGCCGACGCCATGGAAATCGGAACGGCAAAGCCGATGCCGACATTGCCGCCGGCTGGCGCGATGATCGCGGTATTGATGCCCACCAGCCGGCCATCCGTCGTGACCAGCGCGCCGCCGGAATTGCCGGGATTGATCGAGGCGTCGGTCTGAATGAAGTCTTCATAGCCTTCGACATTGATGCCGCTGCGCCCGAGCGCGCTGACGATGCCGGAGGTCACGGTCTGTCCGAGGCCGAACGGGTTACCGATCGCCACGACGGAGTCGCCAACCCGCAGGCGATCGGAATCGCCAAGGGAGAGCGCCGTCAGATTTTCCGCCTCGATCTTGAGCAGCGCGATATCTGTCGCTTCGTCGCTTCCGACCAGTTGAGCGGTGAAGCGGCGGCGGTCCTTGAGCGTCACAGCGATCTCGCCGGCGTTGTCGACGACGTGATGATTGGTAAGGATATAACCGTTGCCCGCATCGACGATCACGCCGGATCCGGCGCTCAGCCGCTGGCGCTGTTCCGGCAGGTTGAAATAGCGGCGGAAGAACGGGTCGTTATAGAGCGGGTTGTTTTCGGCGGACGCCTGGGACCTCACTGCGATGTTGACGACTGCAGGCGTGATCTTCTCCAGCACATCCGCGAGAGATTGTTGCACAGGGGATGAGGCAACCGGTTCGACCGGCAACGCCGGCTGGGCTGTAAGAAGAACCAAAGCAAGAAAGCCAAGAACGGGCACCGCGTGCCGAGCACGCCTCGCGTTTCCCGCCTGCTCCAAAGCCCAAGGGGGACGATGGCTCGAACGACTGCCGTTCGCCTCGGCAGGCGTCTTTCGCTTAGATGCAGTGATCACGCGGGAGTAAAACGACATGTCGTTCTCCTCGTCGGCAAACACGATCTCTATGGGTCTTCGCGCCTCTCCCGAAGCGGTTCGGGGCGCCGGTACGGCCCTCTCGGACCCTCCGCCAATCGATCTGGTTGTTCGTTTTTTTCATTTCAAGACGCGCGGCAATTTTTTGCCGCATTCTGCAGGAGGGCGCGCATGCAAGGTCCTTCGTCCCATATTTTGTCGGGGTCGCGCAGCTCGAAGGGCAGTATGCGTCCCCAGCGCGATGGCGCCCGCACAACGGCTTTCCTGTTTCTTGCCGCGATGCCCGGACGACCGATCCCGCCGCGTTGCCGCCTTCCCCTTTTTCTGAATTCCGCTGAGGCGGCGGCGAGGCTGCTGGCAAACGGGGCCACAACGGCCATATTGAACAGAGCTCCTATGTAGAGGGCATGCTGAACATGCCAGCTTGGGCGTGAGGGAGCTGGACTGAAGGCGTAATTCGACGCAGCCATGTGCCAATGCGAGAGTCGTCGAAGCACAGGCTAACTGGGCGGAGTGATGAGGTGAGTGAAGATCCGTATCAGATTCTCGGCGTTCCGCGTACTGCCACGCAGAGCGATATCCGAAAGGCCTACCGCAAGCGTGCAAAGGAACTGCATCCCGACCTGCACCCAGGCGACAAACAGGTGGAGGCCAAATTCAAGGCCCTTTCCGCAGCCTATCATCTGCTGAACGATCCGGACCAGCGAGCCCGTTTTGACCGCGGCGAGATCGATGCTTCCGGGGCGGAGCGACCCCAGCAGCGTTTCTACAGAAACTACGCCGATACGGACCAGGCGGGCCGGTATACATCGGCGGGCGGAGCGGGCGAATTCGAGGATCTGTCCGACATCTTCTCCGACCTCTTCGGCCAGCGCGGGGGAGGGGGTCGTTTCCGAACGGTGGGGCAGGACCTCCACTATCAGTTGGAGGTCGAGTTTCTCGATGCGGCCAACGGCGCGCGACGACGCATCACCCTTCCCGACGGAAACACGATCGACCTGGCCATCCCGCCTGGCACGCGCGACGGCAGCACGCTGCGGCTCAAGGGAAAGGGAGCGCCGGGTTTTGGCGGCGGTGCGCGTGGAGATGCCCTGATCGAGATCAGAGTCCGTCCTCATCCGGTTTTCCAGCGTAAGGGCGACGATATCGAGGTCGATCTGCCGATCACGCTGTACGAAGCAGTGCTTGGCGCAAAGATCGAAGTACCGACGATTTCCGGGCGGGTGTCTATGACCGTGCCGAAGGGGTCGAACACCGGGGATGTCCTGCGTCTCAGGGGTAAGGGCCTGAAGTCTGGACAGGGCGCCGCCGGCGATCAGCGCGTGAAGCTGCAAGTGGTCTTGCCGGAACGGGTCGATCCTGACTTGCAAGCTCTCATCGAAACCTGGCGCCGGGCACATCCCTATGATCCGCGGGAAGCGCTAAGGAGGGTCTCATGAGACTGAATGAGGGCCAGGTTCTCGAACTCTTCCGCACGGTCACGGCGAGACAGTTGCGCCAGTGGGTGCGTCGCGGCTGGATCGTGCCGTCGCGAGTAGAGAGCAGGCTATTGTTCGACGATGTCGACATCGCGCGAATGCGTCTGGTTTGTGAGCTGCGGGACGACATGAACGTCAATGACGACGCCGTGCCGATCATCCTGGCGCTGCTGGATCAGCTCTACGCGTTGAGACGTGAGCTTAGAACGGTCGCCGATGCGCTCCGGGACCAGCCAGACGAGGTTCGTCAGCATGTCAGGCAGGCCCTTTCGGTGATAGTGAGGCGACAAGGATAGTGCAGGTGGCACTATCCTTCACCGGATCCGCCTCCACCAACCGGCAAGGTGACGGGTGCCCCGGCCGTGGTGCCGAGCCACGAAGGCGGATCACTTGCCGGGAACGACTCGAGCCCGGCCAGGAGAACTGGGTCGATAGTCTCGTCGAATTCGATCGGAACGGAGATCATTTCGTTGCCCACGCTCTCGCGGGGCTCGCCTGCGACCGCCAACGAATGTTGTGCCCATTGCGTCATGTTCGACTCCACCATTCCTTCTTTGAGTAGGACACCCTGGTCGGCCAGGAGAGGCCCGCCGCCAAGGCGGCGGGCATGAGGGCCGGGCCTACTAGGCACGGGCATGGGGGTTCTGCCGTTCGTCCCACAGCGCCCAAGCCGATATCGCCGCGACGAGCAGGCCGAGGACCACGTGTGTCCACATGGCGTTCACGTTCGCGGCGAAGTTGAGCAGCCAGGGAGAAACGAGCAGCCAGATGCCGATTAGCATATTCGCCCATTCCTCCCATTCCGAGAACGCGGTCAAAGTGGCGAGCGCCAAAGCACCTATGACCACGCCAACGATCCACGCGTTCCAGGCGGCCATGAACTCACCAGCGAAGCCCATGACCCACGGCGAGACGAAAAGGGCGACGGCAAGGACGAGGTTCATCCAGTCCTGCGGTTTTTTCCTTTCCATCAGCATTGCCATCACAACCTCCACGGACGAAAGTTGAACGAATTTACGCCCACTTCAGCAGGCGTAGAAATTAGATAAGTTGCGCTAACTTGCATTCAATATGGCTCGGTTGGTCCGCTGAGAAGCAAGCTCGCGTCGGAGCCCGCTTGTCGGGTTGAGCCTGTCGAGGCGATTCAGTCTTCGACGGCACGACTGGAATTGGAGGCGCACACACGCCGCTGAATGGCAAGCAGCAAGGGTCGACCCGGCTGCATTCGAGCAAAGAAAACTTAGGCAGATTGGTCGGGATCGAGTGTGTCACGCCTAGTCAGTAGCACTGTTCGCAATGCTTACGCCGAACTCGCATACCGATCGGCCGGGCGACGAAATCGAGGAACTTCGCCAAATCGACCGAAGGATGGCGGGAGGCGTAGATGACGTCGCGGTTCTTGATCGGGAAGGTCTGGCCGACGATCAGGCTGTCCGGATTGGTCATGTTGAAGGATTTGACGTCGCTTTCACCGCTTTCCCTCACTCGCCTCCGGATGAGTACCGTCCGAAACCGAGCCAGGATGAGGGTCGGCCACGACCTGGTCCTTCGGCACGGGCTCTCTCTGCGTCTTCTTTCCCGGCGACGGGCGGCTCCGCTCGTCTTCGCTCTGTTTGCGTATCTTGTCTGCCACGGTGGCCTCCTGTTTTGCATCCGCTATCCGCCTCCCCAAAGAATGCTTCCGCAAAGAAAAGCGTTCCACGTGCAGGCGGCGAAGCGGCAGGCCGCCACGGGCGGGTAACTCCCAGGGTGGCTTGAGGCAGCGAAAGCACTCCAACGGCGGGACGATCGATTAATCGTCTTCGCCGAAGAGACTCAGTCGATAGCGCCGACTTACAAGCCGCAGCGAGCGATCCGGTTCGATCACGTAAGTCTCATAAACCCGGCGGCCGAACCGATCGTTGAACTGGTGTGGCACAATGCTGCCGACCGGAGCCTTTGTGAGCCTCGTCCGCGGTTGGCCGCCATAGGTGATGCTGCCCGGGATCGGCTCGAGATAGGCGGAATAGGCAGCCGAGTAGCCCACGGCCGTGGCCTCGCAGCCGCTCAAGAGAAGCGCGGTGCACAGGATGGTAGTCAGGTTTTTCATGGCGGTTGTCCAAGAGCTTCGTTTCTGTCTATTTATTGCTATCCGCGAACTTTTGTTCCGATCGGTCGCTTTGGCCGGACAGTAAAGAGCGCAATGCACTCAGCGGCAGGTTTCCCCGCATCCCTTCGGAACCAATCTCATCGGGCAATGGTTCAGCACCTCGCAAGCAGCGGAACGAGGCAGGGAAATGGCCCAGCAAATACCGCTCGATCCGCACGGTCGCGCCAACCAGGGCAACGCAGCACGAGACGAGGGCACTCTGCTGGTGTGTCCAAATGTCGCCTGCGACTTGGCATCGTCAATGTCGTCTTCTTCGGGAGAGCGGGTGCCGGCGACCGCGAGTGGGTTCTGATCGATGCTGGCGTGATGGGCACGACCGGCCTGATTACCGGGGCCGCCGAGGAACGCTTCGGACCAAAATCCGACCAGCCGCAATCGTAATGACGCACGGACGTTTCGATCACGTCGGCGCTCTCGAAGAGCTTTGCGAACGATGGCTGTCTCCTGTCTATGCGCACAGGCTCGAATGACGCCATCTCGACGGCAGCGCCGCCTATCCTCCGCCGGACCCCTCCGTCGGCGGCGGCCTGTCACCGCTCTATCCACGTGGCCCCGTGGATGTGAGCCGTTGGCTTCACACGCTGCCGGATGATGGCAGCGTCCCGGAGATGCCTGGCTGGCGTTGGCTTCACACGCCCGGCCATATACCGGGTCACATAGCGCTTTGGAGAGAGGGGGACCGGACGATCATCGCGGGCGACTTCATAACGACACGGCAGGAGTCCGCCTATGCCGTGACGGAGCAGGAGCCGGAGATGCATGGGCTGCCAATGGACTACACGACGAACTTGGAGAATGCCCGCAGCTCGGTCGAACTGCTCGCCTCGCTTCAGCCCGAGAGGGTGATCACCGGCCACGACCGGCGATGCAGGGCGCACAGATGCGCGATGCACTGCATCAGCTCGCCAGCAACTTCGATCATATCGCGGTGCCTGAGGGGGGGGAAATACGTGGAGAAACCCGCCGCCGAACGAAAGGGCGGTGAGTATCGTCAGCCCTGAGTTTCAGAAACAGGAAGCCGGCTTGGGCCGCTCTAGATCATTCACTCGTCTCTTAGCGATCGACCCGACCGGTGCGACCGCCCGCCTCCCTGCCGGAGCGCCTTGGTGGTCCCGGCAGGAGATGAGTTCAGGCTGCGCGGCGCAGCGCCTTCAAGGTGCGGGAATACACGCCGCAGCGGCAGGTTCGTTTCTGTTGCCTGGTGGATATCGCCGCCTTCGGTGCCGTGGTTGGGAGACGAGGTGCCAGTTGCCATGAGACAATCAAGCCAGTCGGGGGGCAGACCTCAAGGCACGTTAAATGCCCGTCGCGTCCGATATTCGCGTCTTGCGGATATAATACTCGCTTCATGTACAGCCGAAACTATCTTTATGAAGGATTTGGAATCCTATTTGTTGTCATGCTTGATCGGTATCGGCGGAATTATCAATCAAAGGTAACCCGTCGCCTTTGCTGATCATTGCCATGCTGAACCAAGATTCGAAAAGCCAGGCTGCGTATCTTGCGAGGCGTCCGTCCCTGCTACACGGTGAAAAGAGCAATTTTCTGATGGCCCCTGCAGGTTCCCGAAACGCCCCTTCGGGAATCTACACGAGACGAACCACCGGATGGCTCCAAGAACGCCGCGATCGCCTTCAATGCGCTGTTGGTTGTCCCCGGCTAAAGTCGCATTGTTTCGGCCGATCATCGCACTAACCATTGCAATACAGCTTTGGAATGGATCGCCAATCCGCCGAGTTTCCGCCTTAACCCTTAGAGATCCACACGTGCAGCAAAGCGAATCGGTCGCAAGCGGGAACCCTGAAATCCTTGATGTCATTCCGGCGTCCGCTGGGCCGCGACTGGCAACCGCCAGAGGCGGCGCGATTCACGCCGTCCGCGCGCCTGGATCGCAGACGCTGACGGCGGAGCATCACTTTGCCGCCGTGATGCTCGCGCCGGCGCAAGGGATCCGAGCTGCTCTCGGCAGCGACAGGATGCAGGAATACGACGCCCCCGTGGGTGGAATCGTCATTCAGCCCGCGCATGTCTCGGGCAGGGCGGAATGGACGAGCACGCGAGAAGACCTGGTCGTTGTCATCAGGTCGGAAAGCCTTCTCGATCTCGCCGTGCGTGAGCTGGGTTTCGGCGCGGTAGCACTTCAGCCGCCAGCGTTCGGAACCGTCGACCTGAAAGCCCTGCGGTTCGCCGAACTGTTGAAAATGGAGCTGACCCAACAGGAGGCCCCAAGCGAGATCTATGTAGACTCCCTCGTCACCCTCTTCGGTATCCATCTGCTGAGAAGCTACTCGACGGCGCGCAAGCAACCTGCGGACCTGAAAGGCGGTCTTTCTTCTGTGAGTGCTCGCAGGATCCAGGAATTCCTGCATGAGAACTTTACTCGTAAAATAACAGTGGCGGAGCTTGCCGCGATAGCCGGCCTGTCGCCGTACTATTTCATTCGAGCCTTCGCCAAGAAGTTCGGGCAGCCGCCGCACCAATATGTCTTGACCCTACGGCTGTCGTTTGCGGAAAAACTGCTGGGCGATAATAATCTGACCATCGCCGAAGTCGCCTATCTCAGCGGCTTCTCGAGCCAAAGCCACCTTACAGCCGTAATGCGGAAACACCGGCATATAACGCCGACGGAGATAGGGACGAGACGCTAACTCCTCCGGCGGTCCAGACCCGACAGACAAAGCATTGCTGATAAAGCAACTTCTAAAGAAATTCCCCTATAAAATCAGTGTGATAAATAGGCTACAGCTTTGGAGGGAATACCCCTTTTCAGCAGTCTTCTGATAGGCAGAGCATTTTTCTGAAATACGGCTGCCTGCAGGCGTGTGACTAGGATGAAGCATGGAACCATCCGGTGTTTGCGCGTCCTCTGCTTGCGATGTTGCGTGGCACTACCGATTGGCTGAACCCGGCTGGAAAGGACAGGCGGCACTGCGTGCGGGATACTACTTGGCGGCAAAGGTTCTTTCGCGAGGGGGGCGCCCAGTTGGGCTGGGTTGAAGTTGGAGAGTGCCGGGATATGGGGCAATGAGCAGTCCGCGGGGCGGGACACGGTTCTTCAGGCACAGCGCGGCATTCGACGCCCTGGCAAGGAAGCTGCGGGGATGAGCAGCGTGGCGGCCGCGAACATGCGGCAAACCCTCTCCGAAGCAGTTGGCCAGTCGGTGCGGCGCGCATTGGCGACTCTCCAAGAGCGTTACGGCAGCGCGCTCTCGGAAGGCAAGCGGGACCTGCTGCTCGGCCACTATGTCTACGGTCTTGCGTCGGTGCTGCTTGCGGGCGAACCCCCCGCCCGGCAACTCGAGGCGATCGAAACCCACCTGAAAGAAGTGCTTCCCGCCGAGCGAGCCGCGAGGGCACTGCAGGCGGTGCCGGATGAGGGTGACACCTGGTTGGTGAGCACGCTGGATAGCATCGAAGCAATCGGTGGCAAGCACGGTCATGCGCTTCTGGCGCACGGTGCCGCCGCCAGCCATCTCAAACCATTATCGAACAAAGACGCATCGGTGGCAGGGCCGGCGGAACCTGCCGCGATCGAGAGCAAAGCGGTAGAGGAGATACTCACCCGATGATACCCATGCAAGGAACTGCTGTCCGGCGCGGGCTGACCTGCTTTGCAAGAAATTGGATTCTTGGTGCGGACAGGAGCGGCCGTTCCATTCGCCGTCGCCTCATGGCGGTCCTGCGCATGGCGCATCTGGCGCTTGGCGTGAAGCGTAATCGGATGGGTCTTGGTGCGCTCGGGTTTGGAAACGCATCTTGTGCCGCAAGATCGTCAGGAACTCCGGCGGGCAAGAAGGGCCTATGCGCGGGCGTGGCGCTGCTGGCACTATCGGCGCTTCACGCCGTTCCTGCCCATGCGCAATATGCCGCCGGCGGCGGCACGGCGTCAGGCGCCAACTCCGTCGCCATCGGTAACGGTGTCCAAGCGAATAGCGCGAACAGCGTGGCCTTGGGCACCTCTAACAGTGCAACGGGCGACGCTTCGATCGCCATCGGCTATGCGATGGGTGTCAATGGCCTCAACGCCATAGGCATAGGTGTCTTCGCGAACGCGACAGGCGTTAACGCTCTTGCCATAGGCGGGAACGCCCGCGCACTCGCGGATGGAGCGTCAGCCTTTGGTGTCAACACGACTGCAAACGCGGCAAACGCGACCGCCATCGGCTCTACGGCCACTGCTGCAGCTGCCGCTACGGCCGTTGGCGTATCGAGCCAGGCAACCTCCCTCAATTCCGTCGCTATCGGCAGCCTCAGCCAAGCGACAAATAGTGCTGCTACCGCCGTCGGAAACGGTGCCCGGGCCACGGGAAACAGTGCGCTCGCGCTCGGCGCGGAGGCTGCCGCGATCGGCAGCAGCACGGTTGCTGTCGGACAGGGTGCCGGCGCTGGATCGACCACTGCTAATGCCGGTTCCGTAGCGATGGGTATCGCTGCCGGTACGCTCGTCAGCGGCGCGCAGAATACCGCTGTCGGCGGTGGCATTGCCAGCGTCATGAGAGGTGCCGGCTCCGGCGTCACGGGAGCGCGCAACGTCTCCATGGGAACCGGCGACGGTTCCGTCACTTATGACGGTACGCTGGCAGCTTCCGCGGGCAACCTGGTGACGGGCGACGACAATATCGCGATCGGAACCAACGCCGGTATTGGCGTCACCAGCAACGCGACAACGTCAATCGGCCGCAACGCCATGGCGACAGGGACCAATGCGGCGGCGATTGGAGCCGGGGCCAGTGCGAGCGGGCTGAACTCGGTCTATCTTGGCGCACGCACCGTTGTCGGAACAGGTGCTATTGGAGAGAGCGCCATCGCCATCGGCACCGATGTGACAGCGTCTCAGACCAACGCCATTGCGATAGGACGCCAAAGCGTGGCGACCGCACTGAATAGCGCGGCAATTGGTCCTGCCGCCAATGCGACGGCACAACACTCGGCAGCTTTTGGCCCGAACGCCAATGCTTCCGGTAACTTCGCACTCGCCTTGGGTAATTTGGCCGTGTCGAGTGGTGTCGGTTCTGTTGCGGCAGGCTCGGGAGCGCAGAGCGCGGGTGTCTCCTCGGTGGCGGTCGGCAATAATGCTGCCGCATCTGCCGCGAATACGGTAGCGGTCGGCCTAGGTGCGGCTGCAGACTCAGCCGATGCGGTCGCCATCGGCACGAATGCAAGGGCAACGGGCGGCAAGGCGGTGTCGATCGGTTTCGGCAACATCGCCAACGGCAACGGTGCGGTGGCGATCGGCGACCCCAACACCGCCAGCGGCGACGGCGCCGTGGCGCAGGGCATGGACAACACGGCCACCGGCAACGGCTCGGTCGCCATGGGCAATACCAATATGGTTGGCGGCGGCGGACAGGCGGTGAGCACGCCCGGCACCGCGGCGCAGGGTGCCGTCGGCATCGGCTATCAGAACACCGTGACCGGCCAGGGCGCGGTGGCCATCGGCGACCGCAACATCGCCAATGGCGTAAGCGCCATCGCCATGGGCAGCCAGGCCAACGCCGCTGCCGCCAACGCGATGGCCCTCGGCGCCGGCGCAACCGCGACGCATGCCGGATCCGTGGCTCTCGGTTCGGGCTCGGTCACGGCCGTCGCGGTACCCACGGCGAACACCACTATCAACGGAACAACCTACAACTTCGCCGGCACGGCCCCGACCTCGACTGTAAGCGTCGGCGCTGTCGGCGCCGAGCGCACCATCACCAATGTGGCGGCAGGCCGGATCTCCTCGACCTCGACCGATGCGGTCAACGGTTCGCAGCTTTTTGCGACGAACCAGGCGATCACGGCAGTCGGCACCGATCTCGACACGTTTGGCACGAGCGTGTCGACGGCGCTCGGCGGCACCTCTGCCTACAATCCGATCACCAACCAGGTGACGGCGGGACTTGCAATTGGCGGCACGACCTACAACAGCGTGCAGTCCGCCCTGTCAGCGGTAAACAGCACGGCCTCGGCCGGCTGGAACCTGCAGTCGAACGGGGATGCCGCGACGAATGTCGCTCCGGGCGGGACGGTGCAGTTCCTCAACGGGCAGAACATCTCCGTCACGCGCAGCGGCACGGACATCACGATCGCCACGACGCCGGCCCTCGCCGCCGACAGCCTGACGCTGTCGAGCGGGCAAGTGTTCGATGCCACGGGCCTCTTCATGAACGGCACCGGCATCAGCGGCCTTTTGGACGGGACGGTCTCCGCGACCTCGACCGAAGCGATCAATGGCTCGCAGCTCTACGGCGCGTCCCTGAGCATCGCCACCATCCTCGGCGGCGGCGCCATCGTGAACCCGGACGGCACCGTCAGCAGCCCGACCTATACGATCGCGGGCAGCACCTACACGACGGTGGGCGGCGCCTTGACGGCCATCGACAACAGCCTGACGGGCTTCGATAACGCCCTCAACGGCGGCGGGATAAAATACTTCCATGCCAATTCGACGCTTGCGGATTCGAGCGCCGCGGGAACCGACTCGGTCGCCATCGGCCCGCAGAGCGTCGCAACCGGCAACAACAGCTTCGCCGCAGGCTTGAACGCCCAGGCAAGCGCCGGCGCCTCGCTCGCCATCGGCCAGAACACCCAGTCGACCGTGCTCGGCGCGGTGGCGCTCGGCTCGGGCTCCGTAGCCGACCGGCCGATTGCGCCGACGTCCGGCAGCATTCTCTCCGGCACCGGCATCATCCCGTACAACACGACGGACAAGACCCTGCTCGGCGCGGTCTCGGTGGGCAACTCGACGTCTTACCGGCAGATCACCAACGTCGCCGACGGCACGGAGGACCAGGACGCAGTCACTCTTCGCCAGCTCAAGGGGGCACTGTCATCGTTCGCGGTGTCGGGCACCAAGTACTTCCACGCCAATTCGGCGGCCTCGGATTCGGCTGCTGTCGGCGCCGAATCCGTCGCGATTGGCCCGCGCACGACCGTCAACGGCGATAACGGCATCGGCATGGGCAACGGCGCCGTCGTCCAGATGACGGCGCCCGGCGGCACCGCCATCGGCCACAATTCGACCGTCAACCTGGCCGACGGCATCGCGCTCGGCACAAATTCGACTGCGAACGGCATCCAGGCGACGGCGCTCGGCGCCGGCGCCACCGCCAATGAACCGGGCAGCGTCGCACTCGGCGCAGGCTCGACAACAGCGGCCGCAGTGGCGACCACCGGCACTACCATCAACGGCGTCGCCTACACCTTCGCGGGCACCAACCCGACGAGCACCGTGAGCGTGGGCAGCGCCGGCAATGAGCGCACAATCACCAATGTGGCCGCAGGGCGCATCAGCGCCACATCCACCGACGCCATCAACGGCAGCCAGCTCCATGCGACCAATCAGGCCGTCGAATCCCTGCAGGCGGGAGTTGGCGATCTTGAGGAGACCGCCGTCAGATATGACGAAAACCCCGACGGCACGAGGGCGAACTCGATGACGCTCGTGGGCGGCGATCCGAGCGCGCCCGTGATCATCCGCAATGTCGGTGCCGGCGTGGCCGACACGGATGCGGTGAACGTAGGGCAGATGAAAGCCACACTGGCCGGCTATTCGGACGACCGGGCGACCTGGGCGGTCGGCCAGGCAAAAAACTACACCGACGAGGTGGCCGCCACGACTCTGAGCTCGGCCAACGCCTACACCGACTCCAGGCTCAGCCAGCTCAATACGGACATAGGCGACATCCGGAGCGAGGCTCGGCAGGCGGCGGCAATCGGCCTGGCGGCGGCGTCGCTGCGCTATGACGACCGGCCCGGCAAGCTGAGCGTCGCGGCAGGCGGCGGCTATTGGCGCAACGAGGGAGCGTTTGCGTTCGGCGCCGGCTACACCAGCGAGGACGGCCGCGTCCGCGCCAATCTTTCCGGTACGACCGCGGGCGGTGCGTGGGGCGTCGGGGCAGGCCTCAGCGTAACCTTGAATTGAGGATCACGACGACATGGCACGCGGCGGGCTCTCGCACATTCGGAAAGCCCGGCGCTCGCCCGTTGATTTCCCGTGCTATGAGATCGCGGCGAGTGTTCGTCGCGATCTCAAACCCCTGCTGGCCCCACCGTGAAGTTCTTTTCTGTCAATGTTCCGCTCTTTAGCTGAATCCATGCGCATGCGACGTCGAGCCGGTGAGGCGCGGTTCATTCTGGTTGCAGTGGCTTGCCTACTCCTCGCCGGCGGCTCGCCCGCCGCTGGCCAGGAAACGGGATCCTACCGGATTAAACCGTCGGAGGTGGTGCCGCCGCAAGGCGTTCCATTGGGCAGCTATCGCCGGGTCATCCACCCTTTCGAGAACTGGAATCTCATCTGCGACGAGAATCTCAAGGCCAAACACAAGGTGTGCAACATCAGCCAATCCTTCATCGATCAAAATCAGGCACTCGTCTTCAGCTGGTCTCTGGCTGCCGATGAGAAAGGCAAGCCTTTCATGATCCTGCGTGCGCCCGCTAAGCTCGGGACGGGGAGCAAGATTTCGCTCGGGATCGCTGGACGGGAAAGGCCCGTCGACGTCGAACTGACCGCATGCGACAGCACGGTCTGCGTCGGCTATCTACCCGTCGGCCCGATTCTTCGACAGCAAATCGGCAAAGAAGCCACCATCAACGTTTCCTATTCCCCGCCTTCGGGCGCGGCGGTCAGCCTCGAAGCCCCTTTCAAGGGACTCAAGTCTGCGCTGTCGGCCATCAACTAGCGAGAGACCACATGACCCGCCAATCCATCCAGGACAGAATATTGACGAGCTCGCAGAGCCTTGCACCGGTAGAGCCGCTGGCAAGTCCGTCATCGGCACGCTGGTCAGTTTGGCGAGTGGTGCGAAACGTCGCGCTGGCCGGCATGTTCGCCGTTGTGGTCGCCGCGGCGGTCATTCTCTCGTTCCATTTCTATCCACCGCTCGGGCGATTGGTCGCGGAAACGGCCTCGGCTCAGTCGCAAGCGCCCGCTGAGAGCAAGCCCGTCGAGAGCAAGCCCGCCGAGAACAAGATGGCGCCCGCAGGTACAGCGGCGGGCGAGACGCCGTTTGAAAAGCATGCGAACCAAGCAGGCGTCCGCACCTGCGCCAAGGTCTTCGCGGCGCTCGGGCAGGCCCTGACCTTAGGCTCGACCTATACCGAGCAAACACAGTGGAACACGTCGTCGCCCGATACCCATCCGGTGCAGGCCATTGCCGGAATGACTTATGACCTGCCCGACTACAAGGCGCAGGCAGCGGGTGTCGTGTTCGCATCGCCCATCGGCCAGGGCTGCGAAGGAGGCTTCGTGCGGGTGGCGCCGTTCCAGAAGACATGCCAGGAAATCGTGCAGACCCTCCCGAAGGGCAGCGTCCTGGCGGACAACCTTTCGAACTCGATGCTTTTCAATCTGGCCAACGATGGCGGCCAGGCTCTGCTGGTCCCCACCGGAAATGCCTGCGTGGTCATTTCCGTCGCGAGAATGGCCGGATGACCATCCGCGCCTGTGATGCATCCCTGATCAACTTCAGCTTGGGAGCACGAACATGCCGCTCAGCCGTCGCTTTTGGCCCATACTGATTGCCGCCCTCGTCGGCATTTCATCCGGCAATGCCGCCGATTTGGCGACGCAGCAGCCGGAACCGACGCACGAAGAGAAAGGCATCTGGGGCGCGATCGCATTTTCGCCGGTCGATGGCCGGCATGGCTTCTTCTGGGGCGCCGACAAGAGGACGGAAGCGGAAGATGCCGCGCTCAAGCATTGCCAGGATGCGGAAGGCGCGGCTTGCAAGGTGGTCGAAATATTCCGCAACCATCGCCATTGGGATGAGGACGACGGCACGGGTTTCCCCTATGAGCATTGTGCAGCTCTGTCGCTGGGAGAGACCTCCCGCGCAGGACCCCCGTCCTGGGGCACCGCCTCGGCGACGACCCGTCGCGAAGCGGAACGAAAGGCTTTGAGCCTCTGTGGCGGCCAGGAGAACCAGTGCGAGATCCGAGAATGGGTTTGCACCTAGCTCAGCACGTCAGCGCAGCGAAGGATCGAGCACGGAATGATGCCCTCTGCTCCTGGCAGTTGACAGCGGGACAAGCACGAACGCGTTTACTTATCCGTGATAGGCAGCGCCTATGAGGGCATGTACCACGCCATGACCTTTGGCCTCATCGGCAACTACATCTTTGCGCTGGAGTGAAAGCAACCGAGAGCGGTTATAGGCGACTGCGAGCGCTCCTCAGCGCCACAATAACGGCATCTGCGCTCCGCACGAGGTCTTAACCTACGAAGTCCATCGGGTCCGATTTAATACTGCAACCCGCAAGCGAGCTAAAGCTCGTGTGCCATTAAAACGATGTTTCGGGCGGCTCCGTCCACGAAATCGCGGATCAGCAAAACGCATGTGGATGGCTGCCGCGAACAGTCTCTTGCCCGCAGCCTACCTCTCTATCTCCCCACAAATGGAGATTGAAACTGCTCGCCGGCCCTTCTATGGGGGTTATATTGTCTATCGGCGATCCGTAATTTAGGCTAGCCGAATGGATGGGGAGGGGACGGCTTTGTATCTGAGACAGGCATAAACGCCGGATCAGAACAAGCTCAAGTTGGGAATTCAATGACAGAGTTCGAGTTTGTAGGTCCTCCTGCGGAGGAGGGCGCCGCAGATCTATTAACTGCATGCGGGCGTCAACTGGAACCTGTTATCCACGCGATCGTCCAATCTGCGGTGGCAGCCGGTTGGCGTGAGGAAGACGTATTGCTTTGCTTGATGGACCTTGCCTGGGAAATGTATGAGCAACGCCGCGGCGAGGCTGAACTGGATCCATAACCGACGCGTGCGAATCGACATCCGCACTTCAACCGGGCTGAAGCCACATCGGTAGTTCTACTAGCACGTGGTACCCGGCGAGTTGAAGTTGACGAATACTCTCGTATTTAAGCTTCCGCAAGCTATGATTGTGTCATCATCCACAATTGCAAGTCGGCACTCGATCTGGTTTGGTGCCGCCATAGGGCCATGACGCAGTTTCTCTGAAAGCCCTCCGATTGACGCGCCAGCCCGTCCAACTTTCCGAACTGGAGGCGAGCGGCGACGACCTTCGCGGCATTTGCAGGTGGATGTAGCTTCGGACATGATCCGCCGTTGATCGCTTCCCGCGTTCGTAGATGGGGCGGATGAGCTCGGTGACTTCATCAGGCTCGATGTCGCGAGCGGGGCGATTGCGACCGAGGGTGTCAGCGATCCTGTTAAGGCCTTTTTCAGCCTGCCTCCAAGACGACTTTCCGGAATCTTTCAGGTGGGCAATATAAGCCTCGAGGGCGTCAGCCAGGGTGTCCGGGTGAGCGTCGCCAGCTATTTTGATACTGCGACCCTTTTGACTCATCTGCGCGAAGTCGCGATCGAACACTTTCCGAGCATCGCTCAGACATCGCCGGACAAGATCCGAGTTTTTTCTTGATCCGTTTCTGGTCGCGCCATTGCTGCGCCATCCAGTCTGCAGTTACGCGGGTTGGCATCGGCTTCATAAGGAGGACGAGCCGGCCAGTGCCATGCCCTTCCCATCAACAAGGTTTAACTGCTTGCCGCTCTCTTCTACTTGTTTCAACGCGCGGCGAATTTCTCCATCCGTAAGGCTGGCCACTGGGCTCTCCCATCGGGTCTGAAGTGGGGTCGCCAGACGGGTTCCTGGGGTCAGAAGAGCAATCGATCCCCCAAGAACCGACCCCAATATGCCACGGCATCCAAGAGGGAAGGCGTCCCGCTTCATGGGCGATTTATGAACGCCTCTATACGCATGGGATCGCCGGTATATTGGTACCGAGCTTTGCGTCGGGTGCCCAGGAAGATGACCGAAATCTCGTCCTATGGACGTGGAGTCCGAATCTTCCACATCGAGTGGCGGTGAACGATCCGAGCGGCCGGCTACCGAAGGACCAGCTGTCCTGGAGTTGAGGGAGTACTTGTCGCAAAGGTCGACCAGGATCAGACACGCGGTGCGACCGCGAGTAGCCGAAGGACGCTATCTGTCGTTTTGGCGGGTCTAGTCGGTGGCACTGTTCGCAATGCTCACGCCCGAACTCGCAACCCCTATCGGCTGGGCGACGAATTCGAGGAATTTCGCAATGTCGACCGAAGGATGGCGCGAGGCGTAGATGACGTCGCGGTTCTTGATCGGGAAGGTCTGGCCGACGATCAGGCCGTCCGGATTGGTCATGTTGAAGCGATAGACGATCGGATAGCGGCCGACGCTGTCGGCCTTCAGGCCCTTGCTCAGCAATTGGTGGAAACGCTCCTGGCCAAGCAGGCTCATGACGATGTCCGGCTCCTCGTAGCGGAAGACGAAGTAGCCCTTCGCGTCGACCGTCTGGTCCGCGCCGCCGCCGGCAAGCGCCACCGCTTCGAGCAGGTTCAGGTCGTTGGCGCCGAACTCGACGCGCTGATTGGCCCGAACCTGGCCGAGGATCGTGAAGGTGCGCGGGTCGCGGGTGACGAAGATCTGGTCGCCCGGCCTGACGTGAATGTTTTCCGACGGGTTGTTTATGATCGACTTCAGCAGCACCGTGCCTGTCTTCTTGCCGCGCACGAGCGTGACATAGGTCTCGTAGGGCTGCGCCGCCGGGCCGCCGGCCTTGGCGATCACCTCGTTGATCGTTTCGCTGACGAGGTTGAGCGGCACCACCGAGGGGCGACCGACGGCGCCGGAGACGGTGACGATCCGCGAGGCCGTCGACGTCGACGTCACGATCACGTCCGGCTCCACCGCCTTCTGCTTCAGCGCCTCGAGGATCGCCTGACGCGCCTGTTCCAGCGTCAGGCCGGCAAAGCGCACCGAGCCGACATAGGGGATCGCCGCCTTGCCGTCGGGCTGGACGACCAGGTCGATGCTGGTCTGCTTCGATTCCGTTGTGG
>NZ_LUAV01000018.1:142279-160820 GCF_002078505.1 Ensifer aridi
CACCGCCGCCGATGCCGAAGCGGCGGCTGAGCGTGGTGGCGACATAATCGGAAACGAGCCGCGCCGATTGGCCGTCGACGTCGACGATATCGAACACCGTGGCGTTCTTTCTACCTATCTGTGCGCCGGATTGGCCAGCGTCTGCGACGATATCGGTTGCCAGAGGGCCCTCGCCCGGTACGGCTTGACATCCCGCAAGCGCGGTACAAAGCAAAAGGGCAGTCACTCGTTTCACTACGACACTCCGTATTCGGCACAGCCATGATTCTATTGAAGGAACTGCGCCGCATAAATTCCGCCAGCCTCTGAAAAGCACAAAGACCGTCCCGCAACAAGCCACGAGTAACTTATAATTGTCACCAAACGCTTGATGTGCCGGGCAAGGAAAAGAGGCGCTTGGTTCGGCGAATGCCCCCAATTCGCCCTTTTGTCGCATCCGACCTGATCAACACATTTAAAATTGAGATAGATGGAAGCGAAGGGTCCAACTCACTTAATGGTTGGTGGAGAAATTGTTGCTTATTCTGGTTGAAGCCGTAGCTTTTCACGCCGAATAGGCGGGACATGCCGGGGCATTACGTAGGTCGATGTCGTCGACGATGTTAGATTGGTTTCGGAGCTACAGCGCTCGATCAACAGGGATCTTCACGCGCGGCGAGGATTCTGCGGAGGTCAAAAATCTACTCTTCGCCAATCAAGTGTGCTTTCCTGTATACTTGCGCGTTAGTAACCGTCGTGAACTGACGCTCGGGGGCGCCCGAGCGTTTCTCGGTCACTCCGAAGATTTTCTCGGCTAGTTCGAGATAGTTACCGATTTCAAAAGTCTCGCCGTACTCCGGATGATAACGTGAAAATTGCAGGAATGCGTGGTTCCTGGCCGCAACGATCGGAGCGTTCATATCTACCGCAATACTAAGAGGTCCAGACGAAGACTGTCCGACTTCCAGATACGGAAAGACGACACAGTCGCAGATAGCCATTGCTTCCGTAAAGCCCTCGTCGGACTGCGGTCCCATAAAGTGGACGCGCGCTCGGACGTTGCTTGGATTGCTTTTTCGATCTGGATTATCCAGCGAGGAAAGAAGTTTTTCTACATAAGGATGAATCGGCTGGTTAGCACGAATTTCGTTGGGGTGAAGGCCGCCAAATATTACCAGATGGTAGTTCTCAGGCAAGTGAAATAGAGCTTTTATAGCTGTGTCGAAACCCTTATATTCGCCAAGGAATCCGAAGACGCCAATTAACTTCGTGCCGTCCGGAAGTCGGTTAAGCTGCGGAAATTTCGCCCTTGAGCTGTTGTTTCGTATCTCTGAAGAATCCTCAGGAGCGACAAACGCCAGTGGATGATCGAACACTCGCTCCATAGCATATACGTGCTTCATGAGGCGCATATCTCTGCGGGTATGGACGATCACCGAAACGTTCTTTTGTGTCTGCAGTTTTCGAATCGTTCTATACACTCCTTCCATGAGGTGCTTCTTTTTATTATAAGAGATAAAGCGGTCCACCGCGCGTATCAACCTAAACCTGAATATGTCTGCGACCCATGGAAGCAATTCAAACCGGAGCTGCGGTAGGATTGTATGGAAGGTTATTGAAAGATTGGGAGCGGCTTCTGCAAGCTTTCTGAATCTTCTCACTATGTGAGTGTTCTTACGTCCAAAAATACCGTACTCCAGTTGTAGGTTTACGGCATCAAAACTACGGATATCCTCAGATATCTCCGCTATAATTTCATCTGCGCGCCTCACAAGTGACGGATGCGTCCCGCGCATGAAATATTGGTCAAGATCGAATATTTTTACGTCAAAATCATCGGATAGCTGCTTGCTTAAATATCTGGCGTAGCCGGCGATGCCGCAAAGATCATCAAGCGTGCTCACTATAGCCAATGTCGGTTTCTTCACCGTTTGATCCTTATCTCTGTCACTGCCGCAGCTTGGGTTCATGCCGGTAAAACCGCCCCACAGGCTCTCGGTTCGATAGCTGCCTCGTTAACGGTCCGATACTAGTGAAAAGTGGACGATGTCAAGCTGCGCAACAGGGCGCGCCTCGTCGGCGGTAGTCCAGTGTCCTCGTCGTAACCGGTCTTTTCCCAACGGCAATTTGTAGCCACAATACCCGCGCGCTCGGCTTCTTAGCCGGGTGGAAAGGTGAGAATTCTCGCATGGCTTCGAGGCTGCGCGGCGCCTATTCGCAGGCGTGCGCCTACATCGACGTCATGCCGCAGAGTGCACCGGCGCGCACGCACGAGTTTGTCCACAGCATGAATTCCAATAAGGGAGGGCTTGACGTCGGCCCCCAGCTGAGATTGATCCGTAATAAACGGCAGTGGGTCGACGGGCAACGCCGGTCGACAATCTGGAGAGCTATCTTGGATAGGAAGATTATCCCGGTCATCATGGCCGGAGGCAGGGGAACTCGACTCTGGCCACTTTCGAGGTCTGCGTCACCAAAGCAGTTTATCCGCTTCATTGGGGAGCACACATTATTTCAGTCCACGCTTCTGCGTGTGTCCGACAGGTCGATCTACGAGCCACCAATCGTTGTCACCAATGATGATTTCCGGTTTTTGGTAGCCGAGCAAGCAAGAGAACTAGGTCTCGAGCTCAGTACGATCATTCTTGAACCCGTGCCCCGCAACACGGCCGCCGCGGTTGCAGCTGCAACCTTGGTTGTGAGCCAACGGTACGGGGAGGATTCGGTTGTCCAAATTCTGGCTTCCGATCATGACATTGCAATTGAGGCCCAGTATTTCGAAGCGAACGCGGCGGCCAGGGCCGCGGCAGTCGCAGGGCGAATTGTCACGTTTGGTATTACGCCCAGCGAACCGGCGACAGGCTATGGTTACATCGAGGTTGGTGAAGCGCTCCCCTGCGGCGTGCATGCGGTGAGGCGTTTTATTGAAAAACCGCCTCTCGAAAGCGCAATCGAGATGATCGCAACCGGACGTTTCTATTGGAATTCCGGAATGTTTATGTTCCTGGCCTCGGCTATGTTGGCTGAGATGACAGAGTACGCGGAAGAGGTGTTAAAGGTTGTGAGGCAGGCAGTGTCCGAAGCAGCCGGAGATCTCGACTTTCTTCGCCTCGGCCGGGAATCTTTTACTCGGAGTCCCGACATCTCTATTGACTATGCTGTGATGGAAAGAACATCGAGGGCAGCAGTCGTTCCATCGCATTTCAAATGGTCTGATCTCGGAAGCTGGGATGCGGTATGGAAAAACGGCTTGTCTGACACTAATGAAAACGTGGCGTCTGAAAACACGACGCTTTTAAACACCAAGAGATCATTGGTGATGACACGGGGCGCGCATTTAGTTGTGAATGGCCTCGAAGATGTCGTGGCAATCGCAAGTGAAGACGCGGTTTACGTCGGTCGACTAGAAGACAGCCAAGACGTTGGTAAAGTCGTCAAGCATTTGGCCTCTGTTCCAGCGACATCGGGGCTCACGCAGGTGCACCCTACCGCTTATCGGCCTTGGGGTGGATACACTTCAATTCTTAGCGGCGACCGTTTTCATGTGAAGCGAATATTTGTGCTTCCTGGTAAAATGCTTTCGCTCCAAAAGCATCATCATCGTGCCGAGCATTGGATTGTTGTAAAGGGGACAGCGGAAGTAACTGTAGGGCAAGAAGTACAATTACTGCGAGAAAATGAGTCGGTGTACATTCCTTTGGGAGAAGTTCATCGACTCTCAAATCCTGGGAAGATTATGCTTGAGTTAATTGAAGTCCAAACCGGGTCATATCTCGCAGAGGATGACATTATCCGCATTGCCGACGAGTTTGGACGCAGTTAACGATCTTTTGGGATAGCAACGTTTGATGGAAGATGCGCCTCTATTCGCCGGCGACCGCTAGAATTGAGGAGACACTGATTGCAAAGCTTGGGGTGGATTATCTTGTTCGAAAAAGCCTTTGAGGCGCTATCTGAAGGCGCATCGCGTTTTCATCGAGAAAGAATTGTAGTCACCTCTGAAGCGGAAGCGCTCGCCGTCATCAAGGAAACGCTCGGGGCGCTTGAGGGTGATGTTGACATCTCGGCGCGCGACGAGATGCACAAGCACTGTCTATATCTAGCCGAAAAGGCAGGCTTGACACTTCCGGATCTCCGGAGTGCTGAAACGGTGGAAGTGGCCCCGCAAGTTTTCGAGGATGCACTTACGAACATCTCAGCTGTGCTGCTTTCTGCGCGACCATCTGGCAATGCCGAGAATGCCCCTGACATCGTTGAGCAAATCATCAGGGCATCAGGCGCCGAACTGGAGGGCTGGTGCAGCCCCGAGAAGGCTAGGACCATGGCTAGGTACATACGCGAACTGAGGCCATCCGTCTGTGTGGAGATCGGCGTTTACGGCGGCCGGTCATTGTTCCCATGCGCCGCCGCTCTGAAGGAAAACGGCCATGGCAGGATCTTCGGCATCGAGAGCTGGAGCACCGACGTTGCGGTAGAAAACAAGACTAGCGAAGGCAACGACGCGTGGTGGGGGAACGTCGACTTTTCAAGAATCAAGAAGAGCGTCTACTCCTTTGTAGCCCGGCACGATCTCACTAACCAAGTGTGCATCCTCGAGGCGTCTTCGACCAAAGCCAGCCATCTGTTCGATACCATCGACTTCCTGCACATCGATGGCAGCCACTCAATGATAAACGCTGCAACCGATGTGATCCTATATGCAACTAAAGTGAGAAGTGGCGGCATCATCATCATGGATGATATCGAGTGGCACACCACGATTCCTGCTTATACGCTGCTTCGGTCCTTCTGCGATGAACTGCAAGTTCTTGAGAACCCTGCAAACGGCAAGCCTAGCGCCGCATTCCTGCGGAAGCACTGAGACCGCCCGAGCAATCAGCGCCCGGGGGATACTAGCGCGTTGCTCGGATTGATCCCAGGGCGGATGCAAGACCATGCCCGCGCCTTCACTTTTGACGCTGAGCCCGTCGGACATCACCGGGCTTGTGACCGCCGCGTGCGTTCTTAGACTATGACGTCACTGACGATCTCTATGCTGGCAAGGCTCGTGAAGAGAACCGCACCAAATGTTTTGTCAAAGCGACTATGAAGCGCACCAGGTAAGGATTTGAGTTAGGCCGGCAGAAAGCAATTGCTCGGCCGCCGCTTCGTTCTCAGCCTCGACATAACATCTCATCTCGGGAGCATTTCCGGATGGGCGGAAGTGAATAATACGCTCATCTCTCAGGACTATCCGGAGGCCATCGGCACTGCTCAACGACTCAACCGCACCAACTGAAGCAAGGAAGCACGACACGTTCTCTACTCTCGCTTGCAAGTAGCTCATCAGCTTCCTGCTCGATTCTATTGGAAAGTTCTCCAACCGCCCCGCCGTCGCATAGGGCAAGCGAAAAGAGTCCGAAATTGCTGACAGTGGACGTCCTGTTGAGGCGACCTGCGAAAGAACAGAAAGTATTGGAAGAAAGGAATCTCGCGTTGGCAAAGCTTTCAAGCGGTGGTTGTGAACCACGAAATCGGACCCGGTAAGCAAGCCACCATTCGCTTCGAACCCGATAACAGCTTGGGCTGCGGATTGAAGTGCGCTCGACATCCCCTCGATTACATAGGGCGAGCCAACACGCGTGCGAATGACGGTATAGGATCCTGCTCTCTCGATCCCCGAGTTCGAGGTGACGGGAGTGACGACGGTTTCGGCATTTAGGAACTTAGCTGCAACTAGCCCAAGCAGGTCTCCCCGCAGCGGCTTGCCGCGCTCATCCACCACGAGAGGCCTGTCGCCGTCGCCGTCAGTAGAGACGATCGCGTCGAGTTTGAGGTCCCGCGTCCAAGATTCGAAGCACTGAATGAACTCCGGGGAAAGCGCTTCCGTGTCGACAGGGACAAAGGATTCCGATCGCCCTAATGCCACCACATTAGCACCAAAGTGCGAGAGCACCCCTTTTATAAGGTCTCGTGCGACGCTACTGTGCTCAAACACGCCGATCCTCATGCCGGCCAAGGCATTCGGGGCAAGTATGTTTGCGTTGCGCTCAAAGAAGAGGCCCTCACAAGCAGCCCGACGATCGGATGCGATGCACCCATCCTTAGCTTGAAATCCCGACTGTCTTAACTCCTCAGCCAAAGTGAGAATTGGCTGCTCGTCGGCTTTACCGATCTCCCCATCGGGGCGGTAGAACTTAATGCCATTTCGATCAGCCGGAATGTGGGATCCTGTGATCATCAGTGCAGCCGCCCCCAGGGTCTGGGCGTACAGGGCAAGTGCCGGCGTGGGGACGGGGCCGCAGTCCACTATTTTGAAGCCCAGCGTCGATAGTGCTCTCTTGCAATTTGCCGCTATGTCCGGACTCGAGTCGCGAAAGTCTTGGCCGATCACGATGTCTTGGCCCTCTTCCGCCAATCCTGCTCGGGTCAAATACAGGCCGAACGCGGCCGCAAAAACGGATGAGGCATTACCCTTGAGTTCCGTGGAAAGTCCCCGGAGTCCACTCGTGCCGAACTTCATGCTCTTTCTTCATTCCCTCGTTACCGGTGTTGGATCGACGACACCGCGTTGCCAACCTTTGAATCGACTGTTAGGTACCCTGCGAACGGGGACTCATACAAGGGCTATCGAGACATCTTGGGCGGTGCACCCACCGCTTCAGACGCCTCTGTGGCAAGCGCTCGTCCCCGAGTGGTTAGGACAGATTATGCGCATTTTCTTGGATGTTACGCGAACGCTCATACACATTTACGATGCAACTGTTACGGGCATTGATCGTGTAGAGCACGCATATATCACATATTTCCTCGATTCCCCCCTAGATTGGGAGGTTTGGTTTATCCTCACCACGTCCTACGGCAAAGCCGCTCTATCACGTTCTGAGATGCGGGCAGAAATGGACAAATTCGCCGAGTCAGCCAATCAGAAGCAGCAAAAGCACGAGGGTTTCGAAGTAATCGCAACCGTGTTGCAGCGACCTGTCCCGGCTGGGTTGCAAAAGTCATCAAGATTAATATTGAACGACGCCAGCCAAGGGCGCTGGCGCGCATACTTGAATATTGGCCAACTTTTGATTCGGGGCAGGTGGCGTTTTGAACGCCTTGTTCGAAGGCCCGTCCCTACCATCTATTACCATACGTCTCACACTGGACTAGAGAAATCCGAGCGGTTCCAGTGGCTTGAGCGGGATAGAATAAAGTCCGTCTTTTTTATCCATGACCTAATTCCGATACAATATCCGGAATTCTGCCCCGACATTGCCGCGGAACGCCATCGTGCACGCATGAGAACAGTTCGGATGCATGCCGATGCGATTATAGCGAATTCTGAGTTCACCGCGGCATCGATAAAAGACTACCTTCCGGGCGAAGCCAACCTTAATATACCTGTGGTTGTCGCTCCGTTAGCGAACTCCATCTCCGATCAGCAACCGGTCTCCGACCAGGATCTGGCTAAAGCCCACCCTTATTTCCTTCACGTGGGGACCTTGGAGGGGAGGAAAAATGTTGGGCACCTTCTAAACGTCTGGCGGACAATTATAGCTCGACTCGGCCATCAAGCGGCGCCGAGGCTTCTTCTGGTGGGGAAACGGGGTTGGGAATGCGAGACCGTAGTCGACCTTCTTGAGAGAAGCCATGAATTAGCAAATCACGTGGTTGAAGCTTCGGGGGTGTCAGATCAGCAGTTGTTGAGATTGATGCTGGCTTCCCAGGGCTTGATTTCAGTGTCTTTCGTCGAGGGATATGGTCTGCCACCTGTAGAGGCCATGCGGCACGGCATTCCAGTTATCGCGTCCGATATTCCGGCGCACCGCGAGGTGTTGGGGAGTCAGGCGGAATTCGTCGATCCAACTGACGGACCGGGGCTGGTCGCAGCGGTCATTCGCGTGATGGGTTCCCAGTCGCTGCTGAGAAACAGTTTAACGCGGTCGCTTCCTCCTGGTCTGTCCTGGGAGGAGCATGTAAAAAAAGCCGTCAGACTCACAATGGAAAGATTGCTTGAGCTCTGAGGTCGACTGTATGCGGCGATGCAGCCTATGTCGAGGGCCGGACACCTTTTTGTTTGTCGAGAAACACGGTCATTCCAACACCGTCGCTGCAGGAGTAGGCGGTTCCTGTCTAGCGGCCCCGCGCTGGTGACTCCTTCTCCGGTGCCTGCGGTGCCTGCGCGAGTTCAGTAGGCCGCGTCGGCCGGGAATGGCTCGGATGTCGGCAATTTGATGAGGCTGGCGGACGGGTCCGCTGTTTTCGATCACGGCCGGTCCGCCGTACTAGCCGAGCTCCTGAATGGACATCATCCATCAAAGGACCAGCCATACCGATCCAGGGAGACCCCCCGAGCACGCAAGTCACCGTCGCCATAGCCGGCCTCCGATGACGTTACGGTGGCATCCAATAGAATTGTTAGTTTCAAGTACGGATGTTGGGAAATCGCTGGTACTACTGCGACCTCATGGCACGAGGCATCCGACTGGAATTCATGTCTCGCCGGTCGATCGTTTATCTCAAATCTCAATCGGCCTCGCTGCAGCGGGGAAGCGTACCCGCGTATCCATAGCTTGGCTTGAATCTGAACGCCTGCGGGACAGGGGAAATACAGGACACTTCTTGTGCTGGGACCGGTCCATACGGCGCAGTTTGGGCACCCCGACGCATCTCGACCCCAAAATCCGCTTCCAATAATACACTCCCTCACCGATATGACCGTATCTTGCCCCTTTGGCACGGGCCGAAGTCGCTCAACAGCCCGAGCTAAGTGAAGTTCCTCAAAGTCTTTCTCCTGATACCTCGCGCCCTCAGAAAGCTTTTTTTCCAACAAACTCTCGGCGAACGAATAGGCTTCTTCGTCGAATACAGTTAATTTGCGGAGGATGTCGGCGGCTTCATGAATTTCGTCATCGCTGACTCGAGCTCCACGTGTGACATTTCTATCGCCAGCGCCCACTGCGTCAGGAACTAGGCCTAACCTTGAACAAATTAGCTCTCGCGTCTCACGCATTCTCTCGGTAAGTCCAACCGCCTCATAGTCATCTCGAAGGGCGTGCTTGGCTCTCTCAAGAAGATTGCCTACGTGCCTCGACCGCCACGGCTCAGGATTACCCGCTGTGGCTGCTAAAGCTCGCACCTGATAATTGTCAAAATAGTGAGCGAGCGTACTTGTCGCATGCCTCTCCAAGAAATCCTTAAGCCTGAGCGTCGCGGCGTCCCTTACCGCGTCTCCGATTCCCTCACTTGCGATGTAGTGACCGTCTGCAAACTCCCTGCGCCAATCAGCAACCTGTGAGATGACCCTAGGAACTGGTCGCCGCAGAACCGTGAATCGAAATGTATCCGGAGGCGCCTGATCGATGAATGCTCGATGCGTATAGACCGCGGGGGCTCGGTAGAATGACACTGCCGCCAATTCTCGCTCGCTGTTTGAATCGATTCGTGCGGCATTGAAAGCCCTGGGGTCGGGGTCCACCCAACACTGCAGGTCCGGGACATGCCACTGCAGCCAAGCGTTCAGGGACGTGCCACCACATTTTCTGAGATGAAAATGGAAAATTCTCTTGTAGCTGTTTGCAAACATACCCCAGTCCCCGGAATCCTGTGAGTGCGTCGGCAGTAAGAACCGAAAGCTAGCGCGTTGTGAACCCCGCAATCAGGTTCGTCCCCGACTTCGTGCTCGCCTCGAGGCCAGCCGGATCGTCGTAGTTGGGTGGACGGCATAAGGGTATTGCATGATGGCCTTCGACTAGGTAGTACCACGGTAAACATCGTTGCGCTGGCGGTTGAACATTGCCTAGGGTGGGTCGTAACTGGTACTGCTGTTCAGCTCGCAACTTTAGACGGATGCAGCAGTTAGAAAATCGGATTAACCGCAACGATGAGTCGCGAAACAGCGCTACCTGTTGAAGAACTCGTGACCAATCTGCGCCTGGCCACCGACAGACACGTAGCCATTGATCTGATACGAAGCCTTGCTCCGATATCGGGTGCAGATGCTGACCGTTTGCTCATCCTTCGAGATAAAAGCTGGCACTTTGGATTTATGGGGGCAGCCGCAGCCTTCGGAAAGCAGTTGCTGAAATTACGTTCGAGCGCAGGCGATCATATGTCCCTCAGCGCTATATTGGATGCCCAATCTGATTGGGATGGCGCCTTAAGGAATGCAATCACTGCTTCCGATCTCGATCCGGATAATTTCGACTTTGCGCTTCATGCAGGGAGCCTAGCCAATCGAATTGGCCGTTTTGATCAGGCAAAAAAGGTGCTCGATCGCGCGCTGCTGCTGAATTCGTCTCACGTCGGCGTTCTTCACAATGCATGCTTCGCGAATGAAAAGCTTGGCTTTGTCCCCGAAGCCATTGAATTTGCAAAGCAAGCATTTGAGTTGGACAAGCCGCGCGCGGAGTACTGCATACTGGCCGCGAACCTGATGATGCGGCTCGGTGATTTCAAAGGCGCTGCGGATTATCTCCTAGAAAAGTCAGGAGAAATTGCCCACGCGGCTCTATTTCACCGGACCCTGAGCGGCGCCTTAAATCAGATCGGGGAGTTCGAACAAGCGCTGGAACAAATCGAATCGGCAATCAAGCTCTCGCCTTCGGAAACTGAATTTCAGATCCATCGTTCTGGTGTCCTTCTTAATCTGGGCCGTTACAATGACGCGCTAACTGCGGCGACGGATGCGTTGGCGTCAGATCCCGATAATCTTAATATAAGGCGGCAACTGGTCACGATACAACTGGAACTTGGCGATAGCGACGCTGCGGTTGCCGAAGCAGCCGAATTGTTAAGAAGGGAGCCGAGCCACCACGAGTATGCTCAATGCATGCAGCATGTGCTGTTTCAGCGGCAGGACGCCAGTGTCGGAATTGGGGACATTATTGAACAAAAGCGGAAAAGCGGGCCGCGGCGCAGCTTTCGCGAAAGGACCTTGCTGGAGAAGCTTGCCTCGGAATTTCGTGTTATTGGGGCGATTTTCTTGCGCGAAATGCGCAGCCGTTTCGGTGAAAGCCGCTTGGGCTACGTATGGGTAGTCGTTGAGCCGATGATTCATATGGTGGCTCTTGCAGTTGTATTTCAATTTACGATGAAGGGACAGCCTCCCCTCGGAGACTCGTTCTTCTTCTTTTACTTTACCGGTCTTATTCCGTACCAGTTGTTTGTACATACGACCGAGCAGGTCTCGAATACAACGAGCCATAACAAATCTCTGTTGCAGTTGCCTCCGATCACGAATCTTAATGCTATGTACGCAAGAGCCGCCCTTGAGCTTTATACGACCTTTCTTGTGATAGCGATTTTTACCGCTGGCTTCATGATATTTTCCGTTGATGCGATCCCCCTCAGTTTTTCAACTGCGCTGCTCTCGCTACTGATAACTTGGCTGCTCGGGCTGGCTACCGGCATGATCAACGGAGTTGTGAATTATTACTTCCATGCGTGGCATCACATCTTTCAAATCGTGCAGAGATTTTTATATTTCACGTCTGGAATATTCTATGTCCCCGCAATGATGCCTCTTGAAGTCCGTGAAATTTTGTCCTGGAATCCCCTTCTGCATGCCGTGGACTGGTTTCGGACAGCGTTCTTCTACACTTACGAACCACCCTGGATGTCAGTGCACTATCTATTCGCAACAGTGTTAGCGACACTCGCCCTAGGCCTTGTCCTTGAAAAGCTGACTCGAAAAACATTGCGTCGGATCGCATGATCATATTTGAGGATGTGTCAAAAGCATATCACACCAGGAGCGGGAAAAAGATCGTTCTTGACAATGCAAGCTTCGATTTTCCTGCCGGGTACAACGTCGGGATTCTAGGCGGCAACGGCGCTGGGAAGTCGACGTTGTTGCGCATGATTGCTGGCGCCGAGCCCCCAGATAGGGGGCGGATCAGGCGCAAGGCGAGGGTCTCTTTCCCCCTCGGCTTCGGTGGAACTTTTCACGGGCATTTGAGCGGTCGGCAAAATGTCGCATTCGTCGCAAGAGTTTACGGGGCCGACTCTGCTAAAGTTCTCCGGTTCGTGCAGGACTTCTCGGAGCTTGGAGACTACATTGACATGCCGGTGAATACGTATTCGTCGGGGATGGCAGCAAAATTGGCCTTCGGTTTAAGTCTCGCCATCGATTTCGATGTTTACTTAGTTGACGAAGTGACTGAAGTGGGGGACGCGCGATTTCGCCGGAAATGTGCGGAGGCATTCGCGGAAAGAATGAAAAGAAGTGACATCATTATGGTTTCCCACAATAGCCAGACCATAAAAGCTTACTGTGACCGTGGCGCTATTCTGCAAGACGGAGGGCTTCGCTTTTTTGAATCGATCGATGAGGCTATGCTTTTTCATCGCAGACTCATGGGGGCGGCGAATGCCTGAGACGACCACAACAGAGAACGCAAAGCCTCGACTTGCAAGCCATGCCACAATTGAACTGCGGCGCGAGGATGGGGCTCTCAGCATTCAGGACAAGGAGAGGCGGTGGCCGATGTTTGTCCCAGCCGCGCCGCTTTATGCGCCAGTTGCAAAGCTCTCACGCCTAACCCGCTCGTGGCTCTTAGTGAGTTTTGTGAGCACTGTCATTCTTCTCCCCTTGTTTTATGGCGCGTATTTGGCTTTGTTTGCTAGTTCAAGGTATACGACAGAGTTCCGCGTTGCCGTCAAAACAGTGGACTCAATGCAGCAGGTTGGGTTGTCCGCTTTGCTGGGAATGGGACTGGGCGGAGCGTCGAGCAATACCTACGATTCCAATGCGATTGTGCAGTATATTAAGAGTCTTCAGGGGATTAGCGATATAGATAATGAGGTTGGACTCACCGCCAAGTTCGGTCGAGATGACATCGATTTTCTTTCACGTTTGGAGATGTCTGCCCCGGCAGAAAAGATTCTGCGTTATTGGAACCAAATGGTGAAGGCCTATTATGAAACGTCGACCGGAACCATTATCGTGAAAGTGGATGCCTTTTCACCTCAAGACTCGCTAGACATTGCGGTTGGTGCGCTCAATCTTTCTGAAAAGCTGGTGAACGACATGTCGGCGAAAGCCAGACGAGAGGCTGTTGTTTTCGCCCAGCAAGAGGTTGCAGAGGCAGAAGATAGGTTGGCGCGTGCCACCGCCAAGATGACGGAGGTAATGGATCGCGAGGGCACGCTGAATCCACAGCTGTCGGCACAGTCTATAGTTACATCTACCACCCGCCTGCGAGACGAGCTCTCGGAGCTAAATGCGAAGCTCGCAGTTCAGCGAGCGAGTTTGAGCGACGACGCACCGCCGGTGTCACAGACAAAGATACGAATTGCGGCTGTCGAGGCCGAACTCTCGAAACTGAATGCACTTGCAACGGGATCGGATGAAGGCGACAACCGGCCCCTTTCAGCGAGCTTGAGTAATTTTGCGAAAGCCGAAAGCGAGAGGATGTTTGCAGAAAAGGCTTATCAAAGCGCCCTCACTGCCTTGGAAACCGCTCGGATCGACGCTGCACGGCGGCAAGCATACCTTGCTACCATTGTTCGACCTCAACTTGCTGAGGAACGATCATACCCCCGAGTTATATTTGCAACCATAACGGCAATAGCGGTCTGTTTCCTCGTGTGGCTGATCGGGAGTGTAACGGTTTCTGCGGTGAAGGAGCATATGTAGTCCGGCCAATCCCGCGGGTTGAGAGCTAACTGCTGCTGGGAGTACCTGGCACCTTCTTGCCAGCCTCGATTTTCGATGTCCGGCCGGTCTGTTGTGGATACCATGGGAAGTCGAAGGCGTGCGCAAGCGGCCGCGGCCGTCGTCGAGTATGTTTGTGGCAGCACTTGTTCTCGGCTGCCCAACTGACCTGACACGAGAGGTCATAAGCGCCAGAATGGCTACGGCGCTACAGCGGGGATACAATCTGCGCGTTTCGTCATCATCGCTTCCCCCTTGATCAGCAAAGGCAGAGGGGTGTACCCCTCCCGTTGATGGCCGCCTTGCCGAGGTAGGCTGAAGACTGCAAGTCCTAGTGCAAGCACTAGGAGTAGTCCTATGACGAAGCATCAGGTTGAGGTGATTACGTCGGTCGAGCGGCGTCGGCGCTGGTCTCGCGAGGAGAAGGAGCGGCTGGTCGCGGCGACGCTTGAGCCAGGCGCAAGCGTTTCGGAGATCGCGCACTCGGCCGGCATCCATGTGAGCCAGCTCTTCCGCTGGGTAAGCGCGTAGGGACCCCACGTATCAATTGACGCGCTGATCGAGGATTTTCTGCATGAGTCATGCGGGAAACCGTAAGCGACAAGGAGACCCCGTCTAGCAGCATCGGGGTTGGGTAAGGTATGGCGGATAGACGATTTCACCGAGTGTGAGCATCTATGTCTGCGCCTATAGCTAGCCCTAGAACGATCCATATGATTGAGGCTGTGCCGGAACGCCTTGAGGGTTCACCTCGTCAGTTGCGGCGTTTTTGGTCGGACGAGTTCAAGGCTTTAGCGGTCGAGGAGGCGTCCAGGCCGGGAGCGAACATTTCAGCGGTTGCTCGACGGATCGGTATTCTGCCTTCGCAGCTCTTTCGATGGCGACGGGAGCTTAGTGGGGATGGTGAGCAAAGCTCTGCTCTGGCGAAAGAACAGCAGCCGATATCTGCGGCAGTTAAGGAACGGGTTGTCGAGGTTGTCATTGGTGACGTCGTCGTGCGCGCCGGCGCGGACGTCGACGAGGCGCACTTGCAGCGGGTGATCCGGGCGGTGCGTTCGGCATGATCCCCTCCGGCGTGAAGGTTTTCCTCGCCAGTCATCCGGTCGACTTCCGCAAGGGCCCTGACAGCTTGCTGTCGCTGGTGCGGGATGCCGGCAGTGATCCGTTCAACGGTGCGCTTTACGTCTTCCGGGCCAAACGGGCGGACAGAGTGAAGATCGTCTGGTGGGACGGCTCCGGCGTCTGCCTTTATGCCAAGCGGCTGGAAAAGTCGCAGTTCTGCTGGCCGCGGATCGGCCATAACCGGGTTCAGCTCAACCATGCCCAGCTTCTGGCGCTCATCGATGGCATGGACTGGAAGCGGGTTCGCGCCGTGCCGGTGAAGCCGCCGGAGATTGTTGGGTAAAAGCCCTGCGGCGAAGTGAATCAGCGGCCTGAAAGGGCAGGAAAACCGGAGCAAAATGTGCTCTGGTCGGGGCCGATGACGCCGCCCGATCTCAAACTCCCGAATGACGTAGAAGCGCTGAAAGCCATGGTGCTTGCCATGGCCGAGAAGGCGGCGCGGGCCGATGCGCTGCAGAACGAGGTCGCTGATCTCAAGGCGCGCAATGCCGATGCCGATGAGCGCATCCCTGAAAGCCTTCGATCGCGCCCGCTTCGGCCGGCGATCGGAAAAGCTCGGCTCCCCAACCCCCGGCGACGAGCAGCAGGCCTTTGTCTTCGAGGAGATCGAGATCGGCATCGCCGCGATCAAGGCACAGGTCACCAAGGGCGGCGAACGGCCGGATGGCAAACGTCCGCCGCGTCCGCGCAAGGGCTTCGCACCCCATCTGGAGCGGGTCGAAGTGGTGATCGAGCCTGAAGATCTGCCCGAGAATGCCGGCAAGCAGGAGGTGCTGATCGGCGAGGATGTGTCGGAGCGGCTGGATGTGGTGCCGGCGAAGTTCCGCGTCATCGTCACCCGCCGGCCGAAGTATGCCCTCAAAAACGAGGACGGCGTCATGGTTCACGAAACCGACAGAGTTCGGGCTAACAAAATCCGCGCTCTTGTTCGCGATGTATTGCTCCGCGACTGGGATCCGATCGGCATATCTGACATTCCCGAAGCGAAGGACGAATATGACGCCTATGCCGAAGTCGTTCTCGGTATGCTCATCAACGAGAACGCAACGGCCGAAGACATCGCCAGCTACCTCTTCAAAATAGCCACAGAGCACATGGCGCTGTCCGATCGCGAAATGGCGAAGCTGTGCGAGAGGGCTGCAGCAGCAATCGTGGCGCTCCGATCAAACTAGGTGGAGATCAGCTTCGGGCTACCTGCGGTGTTCACCGGACGGATACCCTGGTGTGGCTATCTGGCGCTGTATGCGCTCACAATCGGCCTACCGGCGCTGCTCACGTATTTTGCGCCGAAGAACTCTCAGTAACATAACCGGTCGGCTCTCATCCTCGGGGGCCGGACCTTCATTCCGTGGCATCGCCTCCGAGGGCAGGGGATTGCAAAACGGAACCGATCAGATGACTACCGTCCGCGCGCCAGCTTGGAAGTGGGAGTGGAATCTCAACACTGTCGTCATCCCATTGGGATTCGCAGGGGGGCTCATCGCCTGGGGGGCAACATGGGAGCGACTGAGTTCCAATCAAGATTCCCATGCGCAATCCATCAATCGCCTCGACAAGCGCATGACCGCTGCGGAGGTCTTTCTGCGGCAGATCGACAATCACGAGCTCCGGCTGTCCTCCGTTGAGAAGCAGGTGACCGAGGCGGCTACCCCGATGCGGGCGGTAGAGAACACCCTCAACAGCCTTGCGGCCGACATGCGCGTGACGAGAGAGATATTGCAAAGAAACGAGGCGGGCCAGCGTGACGGCGCTCATCTTCTGCGCTGAGTTTCCGGCGAGTCGCAGCGAACGACTAAGGACGAGCTGCAACTCGCCAGCGCGACAGTTGAGAACCAGGCGAAGAAGCGGAGGACGAGACTAGGCTGTTTGTCCCGCGGACGACGAATGTCGAGAGCGGGCCGGCACGATATGGTCGAACGTGCCGGAGCTGTCTACAGGACGAAGTAGCCCTGCTGCAGGGTGACGGCGTCGTCCAGATGAATGGCGAAATCCACCGCCTTGTCGCCGTTCACGTCGCCGTAAATAAATGTATCGGACACGTCCCGGACGTAACGCAATTCTCCGTTTCGGCCTGAGAAAGCGGCTGTCCCCACAAAGATGAAACTCTGGTCGCCGGCGACGGCGGTGTTGGCGTCGATGGCGCCGAGTCCGATTATGTCCCCCTCCGAGGGCAGGAAGTCGTAGATCGTGTCACGGCCGGTCGGGGCGACGGTCGACTCCGCAAGCGTCTTGAAGACGAACTTGTCCGCGCCGAAGCCGCCGGTCAGCCGGTCCGCCCCGATTCCGGCATAGAGCAGGTCATTGCCCGCTTCGCTCAGCAGACTGTCATTGCCCGCGCCGCCAAAGAGCCAATCCGAGCCCACTCCGCCGTAGACTGCGTCGTTGCCGGAATCGCCGTCCAGAAAGTCATCGCCGCCGTAACCCCACAGCACATTGGCCGCCTGGTTGCCGGTGATCGAGTCTCCGGCCGAGCCACCTTTGACGTTCTCGATCAGCGAGCGCGTGTCGCCGTGATAGAGCAGCGCATTGAAGATGTTGCCGGCGGCGAAGCCGTTATTGGAACCGCCGCCGAGCCACGCGAGCTGGTCGATGCTGAAGGTCGATGCCTGACCCGGCCGCAAATCGACCTTGAGCCCGGTCGTATAGGCGGTGAGATCGTACGTGTCGTTGCCGCCGCCATCCCAGACGGTGGCGAAGATCCGGTTGGCGCCGGGGGAAATGGCGACTGCGCCGTTGACGAACGTGGCGCCGCTGGCCGGCGTCCATTTGTACACCGTGTTGCCGCTGTTGGTCGTGAAGTCGGCCCCGTACATTTCCTGCAGCGCGGCGATGTCAGCCATCATGAAGGTCTGCGGCGCGCCGTACCGCTCGTAATAATAGCCGCCGCCGGATCCGACATAGCCGCTGTAAGTCATGATCGAATACTCGATCGAGTCATATTGGGCGGGCAGGGGGTTAAAGGCACCCTCCGCCTCATGGCCGTGCTTCAGGCCGAGCGCATGGCCGATCTCATGCAGCATCGTGTGCCACGCGTAGTTGCCGGCGACCGGGTTGCGATAGTCATTCACCGTGCCGGCATAGGCGGTGCCGAACCAGACGTCGCCGGCTTGGGCATAAGTGCCGGGCATATAGGCGTAAGCTGTGCTGGGAACCGTCGACTGTGCGATACGGACGTTCGCGCTACCGGCACTTCCGGCAGTGAAGGTGCCATTGGTGAAGCCCTCGACGGAAAAGCCGTCATTCGCCGCCGAACCGTAGGACTGCTCCATCGCGAAAAGCGCAGTGTTCATCTGCGCCGTCGATATGGAGTTGAAGCCATTGTATTTCTCGTTGCCGTGGCTGTAGCTGCTGGCCGACGTTGGGAAGGCGTAGGTGATGGTTCCCGCCCAGGCGTAGCCCGATAGCACGCCATTGATCAGACTGTTGCTAGTCGCATTCAGAGTTTTGACGGTTTTACCGGTGCCGCTCATGCGAGGTCCCTACTTACGAAATGCGAGGCGATTGCCCCCGGTTCAGGAAAACGTGATTTGTGCTGACGACAATAAGTGCCAATGCCTGCGATTGTCATAACGAGGTCAGCTGGATTAGAGCCATTATACGGATGGAAAGCTTCCTAGCTGCGCCACACGTCTGCCATCGAACGCGGGTTCTAAGCCCCGACATGCGGATCGTCCATTAGGCCTGGTGGACTAGAACTTGCTGAAGGCGTCAGACTTGAGCCTGCCCACCGGTGTGGTCGGTGGTAACCGACCGGTTGTCACCGCCTGCCGGCTATCGTCGTGATGGCCTAAGATGTCTTTAACGACGTCTTTAACG
>NZ_LUAV01000019.1 GCF_002078505.1 Ensifer aridi
GGACGTCAAGGACCGCAGCGGGTCGGAAGTGTCGGTTGAACGAACGTCTCAAAAGTCCGCATCTGTGCCGCTGAACTCGACACCTGGATGGGCCGCTTCGGGCTCGAACGAGCCATTCCCGCCCCACGGCCGCAAAGGAGCCGGAAAGCGAAGTTGCGGGCCCTCATACTGCGGAAAAACAGAGAACAGCTTGAAGGCGTTCACACTTCATCTTCCGCCGATGCGGGAAAGGTCGATCCGCATCTCCGCCGATCCAACGGCATCGTTTTCAGGGCTTTCTGATTTGGGATCTGGAGCAGTGCCAGTGTCGCTGTCTTCCTTGTCGGAAGGCCGCACATAGTTTGGCGGCACGCTGCCACCAGGATCAGGAGCCTGAAACACGCTCACCCCTTCGAACTCACCCGTCTTCCAGGCGTAGACGGCATCCTCGAATATGTGGGGGAAGGCGTCTTGGCTCTTAGGATTGCCGTACCACTTGGCAACGATCCTCAGAACCTTGGCAAAAATTGACGTTCCCTTGCGAAGGTTTTTGCAGGCATCGACGAGGGCCGGCTGAAGGTCCGCTGCATTCTTCGCGCCGACGCCCGCCGGAAACTGTGTCAGGCCGACGCGCACTACCGCCTGACCCACATATTGCCTCACGATGGCCATCGCCTCGTCGGCCGAAGTGGCCTTTGGCACCAGGATCAACCGTCCCCCCGATTTGACGGTCACGGCGAGAGGGTCCGCGGAGCCCGCGGCCGACACGAATTGTTCGACGATCGCGGGCTTCAGGGTGGGATCGGCGCACTCTTTGATTAGGGCAGCGTCCAACACAGCGTCTCCTTGGGCTTCAGGTGTTGAAGGAAATAACAAGTGGTTTTGCAAAGAGCTTCGCCCATGCGACGGCACTCGCGCGCTGAATCGCGACGATGGAAGTCCCCTTGGTCCACCATCCGTTCCCAACTGCAACGATCAGGTCTGGGTCGTGGAGCATCGAGTGCAGTACCGGCCAGACGACGAGCTGCTCGTAGCAGATGAGTGGCGCTACTTGACGATCGCCCACAGTCGCAACTGGATTGGCGAAGAAATGCGCTCGGGCGCCGCCACTTGTCCCCAGCCAAGACCGCCATGGTTGCCACATGGAGCCCGGGACCGGCATTCGCTCGCGATAGAGGACATTGCCACCGCTATCGGAGAGCGTGACGAGCACATTGTCGTATCCAGCCGCATCGACCATGGCGGCGCCAGCGATCACGGAAATATCCGTGCTTTGCAGAGCCTTGACCCAGAGCCGTTCGACCGTCAGCGTCCAAAAGCCCAGGGCGCTTTCCGGCAGAACAATATTTCTGATGCCGCCGGATGCGCGGTCCGTCAGCGTGGCAATCAGATCACGGTGCCGCTGAATACTGGCGTCGCGGCCGAGCGATGACCCCATTTGCAGATCGACGCCCTGCCAGCCCTCAGGTAGTTTCGGATCGGTCCAGAAGGCGGCGGACCAGAGCCAAAGGCCTGCGAAGGCGATGGCAACAGCCGGCCACATGCGGGTTACGAGGCCCATGAGGCCGGCTGTCATCGCCACCAGTCCCGGCCATCCCCATCCGGGAAACAAAACGCCGGCCGCCGTGACAGGATGTGCCCAGCCCGTGATGCCCATTGGCGGTACAGCCATAAGCGCAGCGACTAAGAGATAGCGAACTGGTCGACGGTCAGGGCGCTTCGTCCAGAGCACGGTATGCACGACAACAAAGCTCCCCGAGGCGCACAGCCATAGCAATAAGCCCGGCCAAAGATCGGAGGCGTAGAAAGACGCGACGCCCTGCGGCAGACCACGGGATGCCGCCAGATAATATCCGGCCGAAACTATCGCCGCCACGTATCTCGATCGCGCATGCCCCCATAGGACGGGGAAACCCAGCGCCGCCGGAAGGAGCAGGACATTCCCGCTCCACCCAACCATTCCGGCAAGAACAGACGCGACGGTCAGCACTGCCGGCTGTAGGTGATCACGGCGCATAGGTCAGTACCTCTTGCGCCAGGCCGAGAATGCCGGCAGCCGGGATCGGACCGAAATAGCGGGAGTCGTAGGAGCCGGCGAAAGCCGAGTGCAGGAACACGCAATAGGCGGGCACGATCCCGCCCGAGAACGGCGTCATTGGCCGACCCCACGCGTCTCGCTGCGCTATGGTGGAGGAGGGAACCAGACGGCCGTTCACGGAGACGCTAGTACCAACTTCGACGCGCTGTCCTTCAACGGCCACGACCGACTTGATGAGCGGCGCAACGCCGGCCGAGCACAGGCCGGAGCGCAGGTAACCGCGTATACGTGCCTCCCGCATCGCTGCCGTTTGCGGCGGGCAAATGAAGACCAGGTCGCCAGCGGCGACCGGTCTGTCGAGCTTGACGATACGCCAGAGACCGAGAGGTTCGCTCGGCGTGAGATTGATCCGGTAGCCGCCGAACCAGGCGACCGAGATCGTTCCCAGCAACGCCATTGTGATGGTGGCGAAGCCAAGCAGGAGCGCTTTCTTGCGTCGCCTCCTCAACGCCGTTGCAATGAAAGGAATAGTCATTTCAGCGACATCCCTTGGCTCTTCGTCTGCCGCAGCGTCTCGGCCTGCTTGAGGGCTTCGGTGGTCCGCTGGTGTGAACTGAGTTTCTGCACTGCGCGCATCAGGCCCCAGGCAGACTCGACCTCCGCCTTCTGACCGGCGCTCATGCCGGCGGTGATCGTCTTGAAGGTCTCGCCATTCGCATCCTTGGCGGCCAAGGGCAGGAAGGTCCGCTCGCCGAAACGCTCAGCGACAGCTTTGGCAAATCCGTCCAGTTCCGCCTTCACCATTTTGTCGGCAAGCGCGAACTCGAGCGCCGACGGAAGGTCGTTGCGGTCGATGGCGTCCCGCACGCGCTCGAGCGTCTGGCGTGCATTGGGAGAGAGTGCCGGGATGTCAATCAACACCTTGCGGCGGACCGCCACTTCCTCCGCCTGATGGCGTTGTTCGGCCTGACTGCGCTGGCGCAGGTAATCGCCGAGACTTTGAGCAAGAGCGGGAACGTTGCGTTCCGCCCTCTCGCGATCCTGCTTATCGGCGCGGCTTGCGAGCAGGCCGGATTTCCCCTTGAGTGCACCAAAACTTTCCGGCTGGCCAGCGATCCTCGCAAGCGTCGAGTTGGCGAAGGTCTCATCCTTCAGCATGGCATCGACATTGACGGCCTTGAAGGCGGCTTCCGGCTGCGCATAGACGAGATGCAAGCGGGTCGAGACATCTTCCCATTGCTTCTTCAGACCGGGATCGGATTCGAGCTTATCGGCAACCGCCTGCTCGACCGATTTCGGGAATGTCGCGATGCCGGCAACCATGGGGCTGGCCTCCTTGCTGCTTTGCGAGTGGGTCGGTTTGGTGCTGGTGCCGAAGCCGAGCTTGGCGCCGATGGCGAGGAGCCGGTGGGCAAGATCGGCCAGTTTCTGCTTCTGGCGGACCGTCCACTCGAGCCGGTCGCGGGCTATCGTGCGGGCGACGTTGACGAGATGCAGCCCGCGCGCTTCGGCAAAGCGCAGTGCCTGGCGGTAGAAGGTGGCCCTCTCGTAATCGAGCGTGGTTTCCTTGGCATTCTTGCGCGACAGGATCTTGATCAGGCCGCCGGCAAACGCGAAGGATCGAGAGCCGTAATAGACGCGGAGATCCTCACGATGACGCGTCATCGCCACATAGGTCAGATGCCGATCGAGGGAGAGCGAAGCGAGCACCTTGACCCGGTCGACGGTGGCGCCTTGGCTCTTATGGATCGTGGTGGCATAGCCGTGGTCGAGATTGTTGTAGAACCGCTGCTCGACTGTGACCTGACGGCGGTGCTCGCCTTCGTCGATCTCGGCGACAATGCGCTCTTGAGCGGCTTCGACGACTTTGCCGAGCATGCCGTTCTTGACGCCGAGTGAGCCTTCGTTTTTCAGGAACACGATCTGGTCGCCGGGCGCAAAGTTGCGGTGTCCGTCCTCCGTCCGGAAAGCAAAACCTTCGCCAATAATGGCACGCTCGACGAGCTCGGCGCGTGCCATCTCGTTGAGCATTTGCACATCGCGTCTGAGGTGGGCGAGGATCAGTGTCGTCTTCGCCGGATCGTAGTCGCGGCTCCAGTCGGCTATAAGGGTATCGACAGCCTCGTCCTTGAGACGCAAACCGATCATTCGACCCTGAGCGGTATACGCATCGACGGCCTTGCGGATGTCGCCGCGGGCGAGATCGAGCGAAGCGTCGCGCATCCATTGCTCGCGCTGACGATAAATGGTTTCGAGCTCGGCATAACCGATGCGATCTGCAATCGCGCGGAACGCGGCCCCAGCTTCGATCGGTTGAAGCTGTTCCGGGTCGCCGACCAGGACAAGCTTGGCGCCTGACTTCGTAACCATCTCGACCAGGTGCGCCATCTGCCGCGACGACACCATGCCGGCCTCGTCGAGAACGAAGACAGTCTTTGCGTCGAGTTGGTTTCGGCCTGCACCCCAACGAAGCTCCCAGGACGAAAGCGTGCGCGACGATATCCCTGTTTCCTTCTCCAGACCTTCGGCGGCCTTGCCGGCAAGCGCGCCACCTAAAACATGATATCCGGCGGCTTCCCACGCCTCGCGCGCGGCTTTCATCATCGTCGTCTTGCCGGCGCCGGCGCGGCCGATGACGGCTGCAATCCGCTCGGATCCCGCGACATGCTCGATCGCTGTCCTCTGCTCCTCCGACAAGCGCGAGTGGGGTGCAAACGTCGCCTCCAACACTGCTTCCGGCACGCCATGCGAGGATCGCCTCGAAAGCCAGATCGCGCGGTTGGCCATCTCCGCTTCGAGCCGGATCAGCTCGCGCGTCGTGTACTTGGCCGGCACCCGGGCTCCGGTCGCAAATGCGATCCGCTCGCGCTCGAGACGGAGCGCTTCGGGGCTTTGGAGGACGCGAAGCATCAGGCTCTGAAACAGGGCACTATCATCGATATAGCGATGCAGGATCTTCGCAACATCTCGCTCATCGAAGACGCTCTTTTCGCGGGTGATCAGGTCGAGGACGATCTCAGGCCGGCGCTGAATGCGCCGCGCGTTCTCGCTTCGCCGTGCCTCCTGCAGCTCGATCCGTTCGAGCTTTGGTGACCCTGCCGACGACTGCGTCCTCGCCTGCTCCGCCTTGCGGCCGATGGCCGTTGCACCAACACCAATATGGATGGTCGGCTCCACTTCGATGCCTTGTTTTTCGAAGGATCGGCCATCGATACGAATGTCGAGACCGGCGAGTGCCAGATGCCGGTTCTGGCAGGCAAACCAGCCGTCGCGAAAGGCATTGAAGTCATCGAGACTTCCGGCCCAGAGCTCATAGACGATCTTGCCGGCGTCATTGCGGATCGGATTGCCGTCCGGTCCGAGAACCGCGACTTTCTTGGCGCCAAACCCGTCCTCGGTGAGCGGCCGAAGGGTCGTCATCAGATGTACATGCGGATTGCCCGGCGCATCGTGATAGACCCAATCGGCCACCATGCCCTTGGCGGTGATGTGACGCTCGACGAAGTCGCGGACAAGCGCGATGTTCTGCTCGGCGGTCAGTTCAATCGGCAGCGCAATCGTCACATCCTTGGCGAGCTGCGCATCGGAGCGCCTCTCGAACTCCTCGACTTTGTTCCAGAAGGCTTCCGACGCGCGGGAGACCGAGCGATCAGCAATCATCGAGCGCAGCCACTCCGGTGCGTCGGGAGGGATGACGAACTCTTCGTGCAGGAGGCCCTGCTTGCGGGTGTAGTCGATCGTCCGCGCTTCCCGCTCGTATTCCATCTTGGCGCAGTGGCGATAGGCCGCCGACAGCACAGCGCTGCGGCCGGAGCCGCGGGCGACGACACTGACGGAGAAATGCGGAACGGCCACGGCGGTCTGAGCTCCCGATTGCGAACAGATTCAACAGGTTCGTCGGGAGCGGCGGCCCCGCCGGGGGGCAAAAGCGGAGCGTCGCATCAGCGACGTATAACTGCGCCCTTGGAAGCCGCTCCTTCGGAACGGCCGGGATCATTCACCAAAGCATCGCCCTTGGCGATTGTAGGATTCACAGTAGTGCGTTCCGCACTCTGTTCGGAAAAACTGGCTTCGAAAGACAAGCTTTCTCAGCCAAGGAGCCGGACGGAATGAAGAAACCAACCTCGAAGATCCGCAACGAAATCGCCAAGCTGCAGGAACAGCTCAAGGCCGCGGAAACCCGCGACGCCGAGCGCATCGGCCGGATTGCCCTCAAGGCTGGCCTTGGAGACATCAAGATCGAGGAAGCCGAGCTTCAGGCAGCCTTCGAGAGCCTGGCGAAGCGCTTTCGCGGGGATCAGGGAAATACGACCGGAGGAAAGAAGGGTGCCGGCGACGGCATCGGATCGACATCGACCGCGGCGCTCGCGTCTGGCGCGGCTCAGGGCAGCAATGGCGAAGCTTGAGCGAATGGCGAGGACGACGACATCCGACGCCCGCAAGAAGGATACGCGGGAGAAGATCGAGCTCGGCGGCCTGATCGTGAAGGCGGGCTTGCGGTACGAGAAGCGCGCACTTTTGCTTGGAGCCCTGGTTGACCTTCGCCGTCGGCTCAATTCCAACGACGGCGAGCGGGCGCGGTTGATCGCGATCGGGGCGGAGGCCTTCGGCGATGACGGCGAATAAGCTTGCTCCCGCCGGCGCCCCGGTCGTGCTGATGGTTTTGGCCGTCATCGGCATGACCGGGATCGAGCAATGGCTGTCGACCTTGGGCAAGACCGATGCTGCAAGGTTGACACTGGGCCGGGTCGGGATTGCCTTGCCCTATGTCACCGCCGCGGCGATCGGAGTGATCTACCTATTCGCGAGCGCCGGCTCGGCGAGCGTCAAAGTGGCCGGCTGGGGCGCTCTAGCGGGAAGCGCGACAACGATGTTGGTCGCGACGACGCGCGAGGCGAACCGTCTCGCCGCATTCGCCGGGCAAGTGCCGGACGGCAAGTCCATCACCTCGTACATTGATCATGCAACGATGCTCGGTGCGACGGCGGCGTTGATGGTGGGATGTTTTGCGCTACGCGTCGCGCTGATCGGCAATGCCGCCTTCGCACGCGCCGAGCCGAAACGCATCCGGGGAAAAAGGGCGCTCCACGGTGAAGCCGACTGGATGAAGATGCAGGAAGCGGAAAAACGCTTTGCCGATACCGGCGGCATCGTCATCGGCGAGCGTTACCGGGTCGACAAGGACAGCACGGCGGCGCGCTCGTTTCGCGCCGATGATCTCGACACCTGGGGCGCCGGCGGCAAGTCGCCGCTCCTTTGCTTCGACGGTTCGTTCGGATCCTCGCACGGGATCGTCTTCGCGGGTTCGGGCGGTTTCAAGACGACGTCGGTGACAATCCCGACAGCGCTCAAATGGGGCGGGGCACTTGTCGTCCTCGATCCATCGAACGAAGTCGCGCCGATGGTGCATGAGCATCGCAAAGGCGCGGCACGCTTCATCCGCATTCTCGATCCGAAGGAACCGGAAACCGGGTTCAACGCGCTCGACTGGATCGGTCGATTTGGCGGGACGAAGGAGGAGGATATCGCCTCGGTCGCATCATGGATCATGAGCGATAGCGGCGGCATGCGCGGTGTGCGTGACGACTTCTTCCGGGCATCGGCGTTACAGCTGTTGACCGCGCTGATCGCCGACGTCTGCCTGTCCGGCCACACGGAGAAAGAGAACCAGACCTTGCGTCAGGTTCGGGCCAATCTGGCGGAACCGGAGCCGAAACTGCGCGAGCGGCTGCAGTCGATCTACGACAACTCGAACTCGAATTTCGTGAAGGAGAATGTCGCCGCCTTCGTCAACATGACGCCGGAAACCTTCTCCGGCGTCTACGCCAATGCGGTCAAGGAAACGCACTGGCTGTCATACACCAACTATGCCGCACTCGTGTCGGGTTCGACTTTCTCGACCGACGCGCTTGCGGACGGCAAGACCGACGTGTTCATCAACATCGACCTGAAGACGCTGGAGACACATTCCGGTCTTGCGCGCGTGATTATCGGCTCGTTTCTCAACGCGATCTACAACCGTGACGGCGCGGTGAAGGGCAGGGCGCTCTTCCTCCTCGATGAGGTGGCGCGCCTCGGCTACATGCGGATTCTGGAGACCGCGCGCGATGCCGGGCGAAAATACGGAATCACGCTCACCATGATTTACCAGTCGATCGGCCAGATGCGCGAAACCTATGGCGGCCGCGATGCGGCGAGCAAATGGTTCGAAAGCGCGAGCTGGATCTCCTTCGCCGCGATCAACGATCCGGATACGGCCGACTACATCTCGAAGCGTTGCGGCATGACCACCGTCGAGATCGACCAGGTCAGCCGCAGTTTCCAGGCGAAGGGATCGTCACGCACGCGCTCGAAGCAATTGGCCGCTCGACCGCTTATCCAGCCACACGAGGTGCTGCGTATGCGCGCCGATGAGCAGATCGTGTTTACGGCCGGCAATGCGCCGCTTCGATGCGGCCGAGCAATCTGGTTCCGGCGGGAAGACATGAAGGCTTGCGTCGGAACGAACCGATTTCACACGATTGGAAAGACGTCGGAAGCCCGCCTGATCCAGCCGGCGCGCAGTGCAACGAGCAAGGCGGATCCAGGAGAATGAAGAGTATCGGAGAAATCAGCGTGAGCGACCCCCAACGGGCGGGATTTCGGGAATTCTCGTCGTGCGAGGGCGGGAAACAGCGCAGCCGCAGGAGCCTCAACATTGTGGCCCGAAGGGGAGGCGGGACCGACTGCGCCCCGCACCTCGCACACGGCTTTATCGGCCGTACCGGGTTGTCGGTAAACCCGGACGAAACCATGGCCGTCGTACCGTTCGGCGAAATGCATGGAGACTAAATTGGCGCAAAACAACGTGATGCCATTCCGGAGGCCCCGGAAGGCCGGCGGCGGCCGCCGGCAAGAAATACCCGCTAAGCGGAAGCGACCCCGTGTGGCTTATCCTCGTCGTCGCGGAGGACCAATCGCGATCGTCGGGCTCGCGATCATTGCCGTCGCTGGATTCCTCTCAGCTTACGGCACAAGCAACCTCACGAGCCTCCTGGCCTTGGCCAACCCCTCGACAGCGGATTCACAGTCAGCTTCGTTTTCGATCTGCGGCGATAGCCGTCACATCAACTGTGTCGTCGATGGCGATACGTTCTGGTTCGAAGGCGAGAAAATCCGCATTGCCGATATCGACACACCTGAGTTGAGCCCTCCGCGATGCGAGGCCGAACGGACAAAGGGGGAGGAGGCGAAAACACGCCTTCTCGCCCTGCTCAACGCGGGGACATTCTCGCTTTCGCCCGGCTTACGAGATGAGGACAAGTACGGGCGCAAGCTGCGCACGGTGACACGAGCCGGGCGCTCGGTGGGGAGCACGCTCGTTTATGAGGGTCTCGCCAGGCGCTGGGACGGTGAGAGACACGGATGGTGTGACTGAGGGGTCGCGAGAGGATCGTCACCCGACGGGGCGGAGACCGCGGGCGGGCTCCGTGAGCGCAGCGAGTAGAGCCGTGCGCCGCAGGCGTCGCGCCCAAGCCCTTCGCATATCATCACCGATGTGAATCGATCCATGCCCATCGATTCATAAGTGTCGTTGGACGCGACTCCCCGGATCAGCGATCCTGACGTCATGATCTCGCAACCCTACCGCCTCTACGTCGAACGCTCGGATCCCTCGAGGAATATGGCCCGCTACTATGCCATGTCTATCGAACCGAACCTGTTCGGGGACATCTGCCTGCTTCGGAAGTGGGGCCGCATTGGAACCAGAGGGCAGATGATGGTCCATCATTTCCGCCGGGAAGAAGAAGCGGTCCGGCTGTTTCTCGATCTGCTCCGACGGAAACGAAAACGCGGTTATCGTCCGCGCGCTTCTATGTCCATATGAAAAAATCCGCCGAAGCGGTGCTCTACGGCGCCTCAGCGGCGCCGGTTCCGGTCGGTCTCGAACGACACCTCGACCTCGACGAAGAATAGGATCGTGATGGCCAGCTAAGGCCTAGCTTTCCGTTGCGGAAGAAGTGGCTAATCACCTTGTCTCGGTTTCGCCGTCCAACTGATATTCGGCGAATTCGTCCTCTCCGGTGAGAACGTTCCGCTCCAACGCCATGATGGTCCGGACGCGCGCGGTGGCGGCATCCAGTCCTTCGATCAGGCGATCATGGAGCTCTCGCGAGAAGTCGGTATCGCAGCCGAAGCGGTTGGCGAGAACGAGGAGCCGGAAACCGGAGAGCGCGGCGACGAGGGTAAGGTTCTGATCAGTTGTCATTTGTGATCTCCTTCATCTTTATGACGGAGATCGGCCACTCCGTGGCAAAGAGGGGTCAGGGATCGCGGAATGCGACTTGCAAGCGGGGGAACCGATTTTTCTGAAGCGCAGTGCAACGCAGCGGCGGAAAAATTGGGGAGACCGCGCCGTCCTTGACGCCGGATTTGCTGGAGTAAAATAGGAGGTCAGAGAGAGAAGAGCCCCGCGTACCCGAAGGGAACGCGACCCTTCCCGGCGCGAGCCGGCGGGGAGCGTCGAGGGGTGAAATCCCTGACAGCCGGGCGGCCGGTCGATCCGGCCGGGCCAAGCTCACGGGATGGAGATAAGCCTCGATCAGAACGGAGGCTCGGCGCTTACACGGCCGTCCTGCTCGGCCGAGATCACTTCGCGTTCGGCCTCGGCGAGTTCAAGTTCGGCCTCGATCTGCCGACGCTCGTTAGCGTCGACGGCGTTACGCAGCTCGGCGCGCAGTTCTTCGATGTGCTGTTCGATGGTCATCGTCATCTCCTGTAGTTTGAGAAGGATGACGACCGCGGGCGTGGCGACAGGGCAGGGTCAAGGAGCGCGAAGCGACCGCACCGCGGCGGGTGGGGGAGCCGAAATGCGCCAGCATTTTGGAGGAACCGCGAAGTCCTTGAGGCTGCCCTTTCACCACGGCAAAATGGCACTGTCTGAGCAGACCCTACCTCTCGGCACCGAAAAGCCAGAAACGGGCTCAATGCCTGTTTCCGGCTTCTGCGATGAGGATTGGCCCTGCTTGGCGAGCGGGGGCCGGTAGCTCCTCAGTCCCGATTCGGGCCGCCCCCTTAGCGGCCCCAGCGGCAAAGACCGGGACGATCCGGCCGCATCTCCCAAGGCCGGAACAGCCGCGGCCCGCCGCTTCTCCATGGCCGAAACTTCAGCCGCGAAGCGAGCCAGCTCGGGCTGCTTGGTGGTGATCGGGAAAAACAGAACCAGGTCGCCGTCAGGTCGGGCAAGCCTCACGCCGACGGCGACTGGCCGATCCTTTTGCCCCTCTGTCTCGCCTTTCGGGCTTGCCGCGCCCATAAACAGGGATAACGGATGACCGTCGCGGTCTGGATGTCATCATAGCTGCTCATCGGTTGGTCTCGTCGGTCCCCGCATAGGCGTCCACCGCCGCCTCGAATTCGTTGAGCAGCTCACTCGGCTTGGTTTCGAGTGTGCCGACTGAACGGGCATCGGATTGCCGCATCAGCCGTTCGTAGTCATCGATGTTAAGAAGGACGAGGCGCGGCTTGTTGCGTTGGGTGATCGTGACCGGATGGCGCAACGCCTCGGCGATGATATCGCCGGACTTCCGGGAAAGATCGCTTGTCGAATAGGTACCACCGGTGCGGGGCATGCTGATCTCCAGATGTGTTTGCCGACCGCACTATAACTTCGGAACCAGCACAAATCCGGCATTTACAGCATTGTTGTAAATACTGTGCATTTCGGCGGTTAAGGCCCCGCCTGGGCGGCGAGGCCTTAACCAATAATATCAATCCCGGTTCGGGCGCGACCAGATGAGTTGGAAGCCATCTTCGCCTTCGACATCCGTCAGTGTCGCGTAGATCGGAGCCGGAAAGCTCGGGTCGTCGAGCTTGACCGAGAGGTAGTCGCGATCCGTCTGTTCGGAGCGCTTCTGCCAGGCAGCGCCCAGTTCGACGGCGCCCGCGTAGATGCGGAAGTGCGGGCCTTTGTCCGAGGGATTTTCGATGCGGGCGATGCGAGCCTTGACGTTGAGGGCGAGAGTGCGGATCGAGCCGGTGAAGCCGTTTTCGTTTGCGGTGAAGGTGCCGATGGTAGCCATTGTCATGTTCCTTTCCTTGTTTCGGGCCGCGCCCTTCGCGGCCTCGATGGCTGTCGCAAAGACCCGGGACGATCGGACCGCACCTGAAAGGCCGGAACACTGTGGAGGGCGGCCGGAAGAACTTTGTTGTTCCGCGAGGAATGGCGGCACAGCCGTCAGGGGGAGAAAGTTCTGGAGGCCCGTTGCGGGAAGCCGATCGAGGCGAAGCCGTTCTTCGGTCAGACATGCCTCATCGAGCCCGCAGAAGGGAGCGCTGGCAACCATGAGGAGAAGGAGCATGGCAACGGCGACTTGCAGCGTACCATCGCATTTGTTCGAACGGCTCACAGGTGAAACCGCTCCGGATGCCAGGTCGTTGCGGTGAACATCTCCGCATCGATCTCGGCAGACTCGCCGGTTGCGTTGGTCCATGCGCGGGAAATCGTTGCGGCGCGATTCGTTCTGCCGAAGAGGACCCATGCGCAAGCAGACAAAGCCGTTCACCGTCGAAATCAAGCCGTCTCGCAAGCCGAAATCCGGCACACAGAAGACGTCGATCTGGGGAAAGTTGGACCTGCGAACGGAGGAATATCTGCAGGTGACGACCGAGCCGGTGGCGGAGTCCGCCACCGCCGCTGGCGGCGGGCAGTCCTGATCCACGCAAGACCGGGAGCTGCATTAACCTAATCAAGCCGCCTGTCGGTCTTGGCCACCCGGGCTGAAGATCGTGAAGATAGGCAACGGCACGCTGGGCATGCGCCGCGGCGTGGAAGATCGCCCGTTTGTCTCCTCAGGACGGTGAGCCAGGACTGAAGGTAGGACGCGTGATCCGGCCGCGGCTCGAGTTCCGGCGCGATGCCGAGATCAGCGCAGAGGCCGTTCCGTGTCGCGATGCATTCATATCGGGCCTCGCTTTCCTTGCCGAACTCCTATCCAAGCGCTAGTGTGCAGTCTGTAGCAACTACAGGGTCAAGAGGGTATTTGCGATGCGTGATCACGCCGGGGTGACAGGTATGCAGCGGGCCGAGCTCGCCCGGCGGACGGGCTGCAATCTGGAGACGGTGCGCTATTATGAGAAGGTCGGGCTGCTGCCCGAGCCGCCGCGCACGACGGCGGGTTACAGAAGCTATGACGGCGCGCACGAGCGGCGGCTTCGCTTCGTCCTGCGGGCGCGCGAGCTCGGCTTCTCGCTTGATGAAATCCGCGAGCTCCTGCGTCTCGTTGACGAGCGTGACCGGCCCTGCGCCGAAGCACGAGACGTCGCGGCCGTCCACCTTGCCGACGTCCGCGCGAAGATCGCCGACCTCAAGCGCATGGAACGGGTGCTGAAAGACGTCGTTGCCCAGTGCGGCGACGGCACGCTCCCGGAATGTCCGCTGATCGAGACGCTGTTCCAGGAGCGCAACGCTATCTGATCGAGCTGGGGGCGCCTATGCGGCGCCCCGGACCTCGTGCTGGCGAGCGCCGGCCTGCTGCGCGTGCATCCAGTCGGCGATCTGCTGCGCCTTGCTGGCGGCGGTGAAGATGGCGCGCTTGTCGGAGCGTAGCACCTCGAGCCAGGAAGCGATGTAGCGGGCATGGTCGGGCCGCGGTTCGACGCTGAGGCTGAGATCGGCGCAGATCATCGCGCTCAAGAGCTCGACTGTGCATTCCTCCATCGCATAGGCGGCCGAGCCGAAGCGTCCGGAGAGATCGCGGTCGAGGCGGTGGCTGGCGCCGGAAGCGTGGCCGCATTCGTGAAGCAGCACGGCATAATAGGCGAGGGCGTCACGGAAGCAGGCGAACTCCGGCATCTGCACGTGATCCGTAGATGGGCGGTAATAGGCCTGCGAGCCGCCGTGGCGGATGTCGATGTCGAGCGCCGCACAGAAGCGTTCGGCCCGCTCGATTCGCTCGGCCTCGGGCAACACTGGCATTGCGGGTGGCGTGTAGCCGTCGACCTGCGCGCAGTTGAACACGGTATAGCCGCGGGCGAACATGCGCCGGCCGGGCTCGTCGCGATCCGCTTCGCCGTCCTGATCGTCCGCCTCGCCGCGATCGGTGGTCTTCCAGAACACGACAAGGTGGCCGCGTTCGCCCTTGCGAACCTGGGCGCCGAGCGCCTGCCATTGGCGGTAGGTGCCCCAGATGCCGGCGGGATAGCCGGCCGCGTGCGCAGCGGCCCAGAGTGCGACGACGTTGACGCCGCGATAGGCCTTGCTTGAGGCGATGTTGACGGGAGTGGTGATGGCCGATCCGTCGTGATGCCAGGGCATCCGGTACTCGCCGGCGCCGGCCTCGATGGCGGCGATGATCTGGCTGGTGACGCGCTCGTAGACATCGGTCGGGGTCTGGGGGGTGCGATCTGTGGTCATTGCTGCCTCCTTAAGCTCGCCCTCTCCGTCGAGGGCGAGGCGGCAGGGGCAGACGCGGGAGGCCGGCCCGTCACACCCTGTTCTCGGTGCTGGTGCGGAACAGGGTTGATGGGCTGGCAGCGTCTGCCACACCCGAGCCCTGCCTCGACGGGCGAGCTTAAGGAGGCGCAGACCATGATCGGCGCGCGGAACATGGCCGGGATGATACGCGGCTCTCAGCCGGCGTCGTCTCGCGGCGAGGGCTGCAAGGCGACATCCCTGGGGTCAACGGATCGGGCGGCGACAGCACAGCTCAATAAGCTGAGCATCAGGAGCCAGACGCAGTCCGAACCCCGTCTATGCTGATCAGGACCGCCATCATTCGCTCGAGGTCCCGCTGGAGGATACTCCGCTGAAGATGGGACAGCCGCTTCTCCTTCAACAGGCTCCTGGCTTCTTGCGCTGAACGGGCCCAGGCGGGCCGATGTCTTGCGGTGATGCAGGCATTGGGACAAAGGGTCGGCTGGCACAAGGCTGTCAGCGGGCCTTTGGCATCAGTTGCCTGCTTCAGGCAGGGAGCCAGCATCAACGAAGGCGTTCAACTTGCCCGGCGCTATCCAGGCCGGCCTCCGCCAGCTATGTGGGAGCGCTGCGGCCGGCCTGGATAGCGCCTCCGTCAGTCCTGTTGCATCGACGCAGCAGGACACTGAGAGTCGGTGCAGACTGTCAAGATAAGGCAATCAGTTCCTCGCGTGCGCGCTCGCTTCTACCTTGGCATAGCGGGAGAGATCACGGCCGATGCGGCTGGCGGGCGCAGTCCAATGGACGTTATGCCGATATCGGCATAAGTCGCATTATGCCGGGTTCCGGATTATGCCGCGCCACGGTTTAGGGGCGAGAGAGAAGCATGCTTCCAGTAAAGGAGCTCGGCATAGAACGCTTGCGGTCTGTCCCGGACGTCGATTCAGTCAGAGATAAAATTCGTAGAGGGGTGGGAGGCAGACGCGTGTGTTCAACCGATTGCGAATGTGATTATTTCGGGAGAATCGTGGCATAAGTCTACTTCATCAAAGTCGCCGAATTGCTGTTCGATCTGCGGGCCCGATTCTTCCAGCATGTTCCGCAAGGTGTCGATGTCGAGAAACCATAAGGTGCTCTGACTCACCTGCGGCAAGCATTGGTGCTCTGCGTTTCGAAAGCAAAACAGCCGCCGCATGCAAGGGCGCGTCGAACAACTACGAGAAAATCCCGCAGTTCTTCATCGTTTACAATGGTTTGGAATGCATGCCCAGTCATGACGGTGAGATCAAAGTCGGCTGTGAATCTGGCCGACTGAAGGCTCCCCAGGCCCAGTCAATGTCCATACGCCTTCGTGCGCGGTTTAGCATGGTGTTTGACGTTGCTTTCGCAAGCTCTCGCCGGACAGTTCGATGCGGTAGGCGTTGTGGACAGGCGGTCGAGGATGGCATCGGCGATCGTTGGATTGCCGATCATGTCATACCAGTGATCGACGGGCACCTGGCTGGTGACGATGGTGGATCGTTTCTCGTAGCGGTCCTCGATGATCTCCAGGAGATCGCGCCGCTGCTCGTCCTTGAGCTTCTCGGGACCCCAGTCGTCCAGTAATGTTGTGCTGCACATTACCCGATTAACGTGCACTGCGCAGAGATGTGGAGCTGATACCGCAAGAGCCCGCAGACGCGCGACTTCCCACGATACAACTCCACATAACTGAGCGTCTACAAGCGGCAGCCAGCCTAACATCCCGCCATCATAAACGATGACGTCTGATCTTTTGCCGATGACCACCGCTTTCCCGCCGAGATCATTGCGCACGCAGTATGGCTCTAGTTTCGCTTTCCGCTCAGCCTGCGCATGGTTGAGGAATGGCTCGCGCTCCGTACGTGCGGGCGGGCCACCGATCTCCGCCTCGGAAACATGACGTCTAGCGCTGATCTGCTTGACGGTAGCCACTGAGACTCAACGCCCCGCGTCAGATCGCTCTCTGCTTCTGAAGGAAGCCATTAGCTCGGCTCGGGCCTGATCGGAGCCTTGTCTGATGGGCAGCGCGACTCCTGGAACAGCCCCATGACCGAGTCGGTGTTGGAGTGCCTGCCGATCGATGACGAGGTTGTCGAGGTGCAGCCTGGCTGGCTGCCGCCTTTGCCCCAGTCGTCCGACCAGCGCCCTCGTGCCGTCAAGCACAAAGACGCCGCAATCATAGCGGTTCTGCTGCTGGGTTATGCGGACCGGCTCCTGGCGGGCTCCCAGCCGTTGTGCGAGCTGTGCCGCGGGCTGGTCGTTGAGCCGCCCGGCGGAGTCGTAATGATAGGCAACCGGCCTTTCCCGCTCGCGTCGATCAACCAGCAGCAGCGACCAGTGGGTGCCGCGGCGTTGAGGATCGGTAGCGCTGGCATCGTTGACAGGCAGGAACAGGAAGTCGGCTGTATCATTGCCATTGCGATCATAGACGATGCGCTGGAAAGCCCTGAGGGCGGCATTATCGGAGCCCAGGCGCAGATGGTAATGGGCTATCAGCGGGTCGACGAGCCGCGTTCGGGCGGCAAGATCTGGATTGTCCCTCTGCAGCTCCTGCGCCAGCAGCTCGTAGTCTCTCTGGATGTGCCGATCCCCCAGCCATTGCGTGGCGTCGAGCGCCAGCCCGCTGCGGTCGTGAGACGAGGCTTGCGGATCGAGCGCCTTAACCTGAGCGTCGGAGGCTGTACCTAGAGGCGGGGCATAATGGGCATCATCACGTAGCTCGGCCGGTGTGGACGGCAAATCGACCAGGGAATCAAGACCGCGGTAGATATCAGACGAGCGAGCTGACGCGGACCGCCGAGCTGGCCCCATGTCCTGACCCGACTGCGGCGACGGCCCTGACCAGGGGCGGTCCCAACCGGCAGGTCTTTGCCTTCCGGCTTGGTCCACCTCCTGCCAAAGTTGCGACTGATTGTAACTTTCCTGCGAGGCGGCGGGCCTTACCCCCCAATCGGCCTGCTCCCGCGAGCCAAACTGTGGCGCGAGGTCCGGGAGCCTGCCATGCGCAGCGCTCAACGCCGAGGAACCTTCGCCAGGCACGCTCGATGACGGCGATGGCCCGGCAATCGATCTCGACCTGGCAGCGTCCGACCGCGGCGCGGAGCCGGCATCGTCCTGCAAGTCGACGATGTCATCAAGACCGGCATAGATCTGCGATGATCTACGTGACGAGCCGGGCTGGGCAATTGCCGAGCCGGCAACTGCGGTCCAATGGCCCGAGCCGCTAATGTCAGCATCCTCAGCCAGTTGCCCGGGCGGGAGCGCATTCAGATCAAAATCCGGACGCCGATAAGGTGTGGGCGACAGCGGCGCAAGGGCGGCGAAGGTCGAGGACGAGCCGGCACTTTGAGCAGGCGAGGATGGGGCCGGCACGGGGGCCAACTGTGGCGGGAGCAATGTCGTCTGATGGAACTGCGGCACATCGGTAGTCGTTGGCGGACCAGGCTGTGCGGCCTCTTTTTCATGGAAGGCTCGCAGCGCGTCCCAAGCCGAGGCCGCTTGCCCATGGGCTGCCAAGCCCAGCGCATTGTTGGCTGCGACCATTTGCCGATATCTCTGCAGAAAGTTCCAAGCTGTGCCGAAACCGGGGCCTGCGTTCTTCTCGTACTCTTCAACTGCCCGGCTCAGCACCGCGGGTTCAATCTGGGCAATGCCCTTGCCGAAGTTCTGACTAAGCCAGCTGTTGAAACGACCCAAAGTACTCCGATAGTTATTTAGCGTGCTTTTTCCGTACCCGCTTGCAGCTGCCTTACATGCATCTTCGATCACCTGGTTCTCTTCGCGGACCGAGCGCGATCTGGCTGTTGTGACAGTCTGTCCGGCATAGGCTTGCCGGAGCCTTCGCAACGCCACGTTGGTGTCGCCCAGTAGTACGGCATCGTTGCCCGCAAAGTCCTTCGCCAGACCGTCCAGCTGCTCGTCCTCAATCCGACCGTTGATTTGGCTCTGGTGGTTCTCGTCAAGCCATTTGCTGAACTTGCGCAGCGCCGTTATATCGCCAGCAATCGAGCTTTCACTCACCTTGGCTGTTTTACCCGCCTCGGCACGGTAGGCGGCAAAAAGCGCCTCGTCCGGGTGCTCGCGGCCGCGCTTTCGGCTGCGCGTTTGCTGAACGACGGAAGCTTGGTGCGGTGCCGCGGCCGGCATTGTATGGCGCGCGCCGGTCAAATCGCCTCCCATGGTTCCTTCTTTGAGGCCGGCAGCCTGGGCAAAGAGTTCCTCATCATACTTGGTGCCAGGTCGAACATTCGAAGCAGCCGTCACAGGCTGTACGACAGAAGCTTCCCGGAGCCTCTTCAGCGCCGGATTGATACGCGCGCTCTCGTGCTCCGCGAAGTCCTTCGCCAGCGCGTCCAACCCCGGGTCCTCAATCCGGCCGGCGATCTGCGTCCGGTGGTTCTCGTCAAGCCATTTGCTGAACTTGCGCAGCGCCGCTAGATCGCTCCTCACGGTTGGTTCTTTGACCACGGCTTTTGCCCGGTATTGGGCGAAGAGTTCCTCATCGTCCTTCGTGCCGGGTCGAACAGTCGAAGCAGCCGTCACAGGCTGTCCGGCAAAATGCTGCCGGAGCCTTCCCAACGCCACTTTGGTGTCGCTCAGTAGTACGACATCGTTGCCCGCAAAGTCCTTCGCCAGGCCGTCCAGCTGCTCGTCCTCAATCCGACCGTTGATTTGGCTCTGGTGGTTCTCGTCAAGCCATGTGCTGAACTTGCGTAGCGCCGTTATACCGCGAGCAATCGAGCTTTCACTCACCTTGGCTGTTTTATCCGCCTCGGCACGGTAGGCGGCAAAAAGCGCCTCGTCCGGGTGCTCGCGGCCGCGCTTTCGGCTGCGCGTTTGCTGAACGACGGAAGCCTGGTGCGGTGCCGCGGCCGGCATTGTATGGCGCGCGCCGGTCAAATCGCCTCCCATGCTTCTTTCTTTGAGGCCGGCAGCCTGGGCAAAGAGTTCCTCATCATCCTTGGTACCAGGTCGAACATTCGAAGCAGCCGTCACAGGCTGTCTGACAGAAGCTTGCCGGAGCCTCTTCAGCGCCGGCTTGATACGCGCGCTCTCGCGCTCCGCGAAGTCCTTCGCCAGCGCGTCCAACCCCGGGTCCTCAATCCGGCCGGCGATCTGCGTCCGGTGGTTCTCGTCAAGCCATTTGCTGAACTTGCGCAGCGCCGCTAGATCGCTCCTCACGGTTGGTTCTTTGACCACGGCTTTTGCCCGGTATTGGGCGAAGAGTTCCTCATCGTCCTTCGTGCCGGGTCGAACAGTCGAAGCAGCCGTCACAGGCTGTCCGGCAAAATGCTGCCGGAGCCTTCCCAACGCCACTTTGGTGTCGCTCAGTAGTACGACATCGTTGCCCGCAAAGTCCTTCGCCAGGCCGTCCAGCTGCTCGTCCTCAATCCGACCGTTGATTTGGCTCTGGTGGTTCTCGTCAAGCCATGTGCTGAACTTGCGTAGCGCCGTTATACCGCGAGCAATCGAGCTTTCACTCACCTTGGCTGTTTTATCCGCCTCGGCACGGTAGGCGGCAAAAAGCGCCTCGTCCGGGTGCTCGCGGCCGCGCTTTTGGCTGCGCGTTTGCTGAACGACGGCAGCCTGGTGCGGCGCCTCGGCCGGCATTGTATGGCGCGCGCCGGTCAAATCGCCCTGTTGATTGGCCGCAGGCCGATATGCGTCCGCGACGGCGTGAGGGAGGTTCACGCCATCGGGTGCGCTTCCAAATCCCGTGGCGGGCAGGTTGACCCGCGGCGGCGGGATGGAACTCAAAGCTTCGTAACCGCCCCCAATCGCTGCGCGGCTCCGCGGCTGATCGACACTTTGCGCGGGTGAGTGGACCACCCGCTCCGCATCCTGCCAGAACTGCGCCGAAGCGAAACTTGCAGCCGGCAACGGCCCGGCGCGGTCGGCGGCGGCAAAGAGCTCGTCCTGGTCAAAACTCTGCGCAGGTGAGTGAGCTGGTGGAGCAAAGGGCAAGTGCGAACCGCCTTCCCCGGCGTCCTCCTCTTGCAGCATCCTCGGTCCAACCGCATCTGCATGTGAGCCGGTCCGCCTGGCAAGACGGCTGTTTGGAACGGCTTGCCGATGCTGGCCCGGCTGCAACGCGTTCAGATGCTCCTGAAAACGCGCTTGGTCGGTCTGCTGCTGTTGCGAGCCTGCATCGTCTGTGCGGGCGAGATCTGAGACGCGGGATGGATTGATGTTGTTAAAGGGATCCATGCTATCTCCTTTGCCTGTTCCGAGCAGCTCATGACGGCCTGGCGGCTGGAAACTGTTCTATGGTTTGGCCAGGCCCGCCGGCGTTGTTGACGAAGTTTGCGCCGAAACCGTCGCTATAGAAGCCCACAGCATCGAAGGCGAGGGTGTCCTCTGCCGGATCGAAATCCACGATGGTCGTGTTGTCCGGATTCGGACCGTACTTTGTGTCTACCCCAGGGGTCGGGTTGTGGAACAGAAACACAAAGGTGTCGTGGCCATCACCGCCGGTCAGTTGATCTCTTCCGTCGCCGGCGAAGAGGATATCGGCACCCGGACCGCCGTAGAGCTTGTCAATTGGTCATTGCCCGCGCCGCCGAAGACACTATCGTCACCCGTGCCGCCTTGGATAGCCATCCAGATAATACTCCTTTGTTGCAGCCACAGACGCCACCTGACACTTGCATATTCTTTTTTGGGCGATTTGAATAATCTATTGAGGCAATAGAAGCCATTTAGATAGCGGATGCGCGCACGTTGACTCGCATCACTGCTTGGATCTAGGAGGCTCCCGCTGGAGATACTTGGGGACGTACATACTGAGGTAACAATGTGGCCCGCGCCGCGATAATATCGTGGTCGAGCGAAAGGAATTCTCAGGTGATAAAGACGTTGCTTCCATCCAATATCGCGGCGCAAACCTCTCGAGTAAGTAGAAGCATCGACGTAATGCCCGAAGAAGAGAGTGCCGTGGCAGGGGCGATCGAAAGTAGAAGGCTTGAATTTTCCACCGGACGGTCCTGTGCGAGATCGGTATTGTCCAAACTCGGTTTTCCTCCGTGCGCCATCCCAAGCGGACCGGACCGGGCGCCGCTTTGGCCGTCTGGCGTAGTTGGCAGCATTACACATTGTACTGGATTCTGTGCCGCGACTGTGGCCCTGCAGGAGGACTACGTCGCGCTTGGGATCGATGCAGAAGTCGATGAGGAGCTGCCGCTATGCGTGTTGGAGCTCATTTCGGTTGACGAGGAGCGAAAGTGGTTGGCCAACGCACCACGGCGCCTCAATTGGGACCGAACCCGTCACGGCGGTCCAAATGGCGGAGCGGAAAGGGGTGAGGGCACCGGCATGGCCGGAACGGACGTGGAGGACGGCGAAGCCGTTGCCCGAACACCACGCTCCGCCAGGACCGAAGGCCGGACGGGGTTGCGGCAGGCCAATTTCGGCGTCACTGCTTCAGTAGGTTCATGGAACGGTTTCGAGATCGGTCGACCTGAACTCGTCGGCCGTGGCGAGGATCGGCACGCCATGGAATTTTGCGCAGGCGTAATGAAGGCAATCGCCGAGGTTCAGACCATGGCGGCCGCTGCGATATCGGTGCGCGGCGACGAGGGCGAGCCGCGTCGTCTCAGAGGCCGGCGGAAGATCACGAACTTCGATTTCACGCGCCTCGAGGAACTCCATTACGATCGTTTCGATTGCGGGCACCGGAAGATTGAACTTGTCGGGCCGGGCAAGGCCGAGGACAGTCTCGAGAATGGCAACAGGTGATGTGAACGGATGTCTGGCCGAAGCAAAGGCGTCGGAAACGCGCGCCGCTTCTGGCTCATCAGAGAGAAGCGCGATGATCGCACAGGCATCGACGAACATCACCGATCATCCCACATGTCGTCGAAGGCCTCACGGGGAAGAGGCTTGCGGATGTCGTCACTCATGGCGACCCCATGTTTTTCCCGCAAACGTGCCGCAGTCTGCAATGGCGTCTCCGCGCGATTGCGACGCTCGATCGCCTCCCGCATGGCGATGACGATGGCGTCGGTGATGCCGACGCCGGCCATTTCGGCGAACTTGCGCGTCAGCGCGTCCGCTTCCGGATTGTTGACGTTGATCGGCATGGGTTATCTCCATGTAGATAATTCTCCAAAAGAATGTAGATCACTGCGCGGTCTTTTCCAAGGCCGCCGGGAGGCTTGATTCCCGTCACAACACGGCGGGGCCGGAGCCCCGCCGTGCGAGCGCTCAGTCGAAGGCCGACATCTGTGCTTGGGCCGCCTTGCGATCGAGGGAATGACCTGGGTTGTCGACGGGCCGATCGAAGGGCTTCCAGGTCTCGCCGACGACTTGCTTGTATGCTGCAACGGCGCCCTCGGCAGCCATCCTGAGCGCGTGTGCCTGCACGCCCATGTCGGCGGCAAACTCGCGCTTGCGTTGGGCAGCACTATCGTAGCCGACGGGTCCGTCAAGGTCCTCGTCGCGACTGTCGTTAGCGGCCTTGGCCGTGGCGTCGCGCGCCTCGGTGACCGCGCGGCTGTAGAACTGTCCCGCGCCGTGCGCGGAACCGACGAAGGCGCCGACGATCCGCTGCAGGTGGATCTGCATGGCCTTCTCACCGAGCCCCTCGCTCAGAGCATCAGCCGTCTCGGAGATGAGGCGCTCGTGGAGGTCACGAATTCCGTCGCTGTCGACGATTGCGGTTCCGAAGCTCTCGGCGATCTTCAGCGCCTGGGCGCTATCAGGGCATGTGAGCCGGACCATTTCGACGGTGGCGCCCTTGCGCAGCTGTACGACGCGGGCGGATTGACGAGAGGCGGTAGCGGGCTTTGCCATGGTTTCTTCCTTTCCAATCTCGAAGTGGCTCCGGCCCCGTGCCGGCGTGCCCTTCGGTGCGGTCGCCCCGAACCGGCGGAAGACGGTCGCTTCAAGGTCCGAAGACGACAGGCAGAGCGGAGCCGGTTTGCGGGCAAGCGGGGCGTCCTGCCTTGCGAAGCCAAGCGAGCCTGCTCCGTGAAGGACGGCGTCTTCGGCCGCGCCGCGGCGCGAAGCGGCCTTGAAGCGAACGGCCGCTGGGTCAGACCGCAGCAAAACCGAAGGGCAAACCGGCCCCGATCCGGTCCAAACAAGTTCGGAAAGGAAAATGACTGCGGGGGACACTACACTTCGTCGCCTGCCGGGCTCGGGCTCACGCTCGACAGACGCGATGACCGTCTTGGCCGGGGCCGTTCACTTGGGCAGGCGATAGAGTTGCAGCCAGGTCGGACCGGGGCGGCCCGCCCATTCGGCGTGGGATCTGGCGATCGATCAGTTTCAGCTGGCGCTCCGTCTGCCGCCGCGCTTCTTCCATGCGCGAGAGTTGCGCGTTGCGGGTTGGCGTTGGAGCCATCACGCAGCCCTCCCGCGCCAGCTTACAAAACTGGAAGCCCCCTCTTAGGGAGCGTGACGGCCAGGATCGATGACGAGGCCGAAGGGGCCACGCGCTTCGTATTCGGCGCGGGCACGAGGAAACGCATCTCCTCGGCGTGGCCGTTGCGCCGGCCGCCGCGGGTTGTGATTACTTCCGTCATATCCGGGTGATAATCGGACTGGATCGCTGAGACGGCGATCCAGTCGTCGGCATAGGCTCGATCGAAAGCGGCCTTGTCTTTGGCCCACGACTCGCCGGGGGCAAGTTCGAGTCCGTGTAGGTTCTCTCCCAGACATTCGGCCAACTGTTCCGGATAGGTCTCGTGGGCGCGTTTGTGCTCGTGGGACGTGAAGAGGTCAGGAAACGTGATCGCGACGATCGCCCACTCGGCATCTTCCTCATACCAGCCACCATCCGCGCGAAGCGCCACATCGACGCGTTTGTTTCGGTCGGAAGACAGATGAATGCCCCTATGAGTGGCGGTGCTATGTGACACCACGCCCTCGGCATAGATCATAGCAAGCTGCGACTGCGACATAGCCTTCACCAGGTTTCGGCGGAGGTCTGGTTTTCGGCCAGGAGGAGCAGCTCGCGGGCTTCGCCGGCGCGGCCGAAGATGCGGACCGCGCCCACTGGTGGACGCTCGAGCATCTTGAAAGTGAGATCGGAATCCAGCGCGAAGGTCCGGTGGATGTTCACGATGATGGTGGTTTTGCTGCCGATGTCACCCTGGTAAAGGGTGAAGTATCCCGGCGACGTATAGCTACGGAGCTTGCGCGGCCCCTCCTTGCGGATCAGCCGGCCATCGACAGCGGCGGCGGGAGGACCGTTCTGCGAAAGGTTTCCTCTCGGCTCATCACACAACTATCACTTGAGTTTCTCTTTTCTCCGCAACATACTTCGGTCGGGATCGGGAGGAACGTCATGAAGACTCTTGCAGCGCTCGTTGTGAGCGGTTTTCTCGCGGCAACGTCCGCGTCGGCTGAGACCATTCGGATCGCGACCTGGAACATCAACAATCTGAACGACAAGTCAGGTGTCGCTCTTCGTGATCGCGCTCCCATCCGGGAGGACAACGATTACATTCTGCTGCAGAAATACGCGGCCGAGCTCGGTGCTGACGTAATTGCCCTTCAGGAGATGGGAAACCCCGCGGCACTGCGCCGAGTGTTCCCGGAGAGTCAATGGGATATGGTGTTCGAAAGCCGCTACAGGCCTGGAAACGATCCCGACATCTTTACTGCGGTCGTCGTGAAAAAAGGTCGGGCTAGGATTGTGGAAGGCAAGGACTACGAGCCGCTCGGCGTGATCAATCCCGGTGATGGCCGCCCGGTCCGCCGCGGCATACAGGTCCTCGTCGAGGCGGACGAGAAACGCTTCTGGCTTCTCGGTGTGCATCTGAAGTCGGCCTGTTTTGCAAAATCCCTCACGCAACCGGTTTCGGACGATTGCAAGACCTTGGCCATGCAGATGAAGCCGCTCGAAGACTGGATCGACGAGAAGGAAGCGACGGGCTTGCCCGTGGTGATCGCTGGAGACTTTAACCGCAAGTTTGATGTACACGGTCAGAACGATCATCTTTGGGCCGAGATAGATGATGCCGATCCCGCATCGCTGGATCTGATCAGAACTCCATTCAGGGAGGCCTCCCGATGCCCGACAACAAGGGAATCGGATCGCCCCGAGCCGATCGATTTCATCGTCACAAACAAGCTTGCGACTGAGGCCATTGTCGATCAGAGCTTTGTTGAGCTTCTCTACGATGAAACCGAAGCAGCCGAACTCGGAAATCGCCTCAGCGATCATTGCCCGAAGTCGATCGACTTCAAGTTCTAAAAACAATTCGCTGAGCGTCAAGCCGCCTCCTTGGTGGCAGCGAGTTCGGCACTGACTTCGGCCAGCTTGCGCCGCTTTTCCGCGAGTTCCTCAGCGAAGGCGAACTTGCCGCCCTCACGCGAGCGACACGAGGCGAGCCGCCGACGCGCCTCTTCGAGACGCTGGCGATAATGCTCCCGCTCGTCTTCGAAGCCGTTGAGCGCGTGTTCAAGCTGGGCGATGGCGCCCAGCGGCGTGACGGTGACGGCGAGATCGATCTCGTGCGTCGCCCCAGTGCGCTGTAGCAACGTCTGGTAATTATAGTTGTCGCCCTTGCCGAAGCGCTCTCCCTCAAAGATGAAATCGAAGCCGCCGATCGATGCGATGGGGACTGTGCCCTCCTTCTGAAGCTCACAAGCTCCCATCCTCTTCAGTCCTTCTTGACACCTCCAGGGCCGCCGCGATCGCGCATCGGTGGGTCAAGGGCCGGCTTTGCGGGGCGAAGCCTCACCGCTGACGCGCCGATCGGGCATGCGGCACGTGTCCACCTTCCTCTTTCCGCTTTTTCGTTCTCCTGCTGCTTCAGCACGTCATTCCAGTCGTCCGCTGATGGCCGCAAGCGCAGCCAATCGCAGCCCATTTCTTCGGCCACGGCCCGAAGTCGTTGAGCATACGCGTCGCCCTGCGAATTGGCGTCCGTGGCAGCAACGAGCTGAACTTCGGTATCGGCTGCAAGCGCGCGGAGGGCGGCGTCGGTCGCCGGCGACCAGCCACCGCCCGTACTGAGATAAAGCGTGCCCTCTCGCATTCCTTCGATGGCAGCAAGGCTCATCGCGTCGATCGCAGCCTCCGTCACGCACAGCCGTGAAGCAGGGGAGGAACCAAGGCGAAAAAGAACCTTGGCTCCACCTGTTGCGAAGCCGCGCCAGTTCGCACTCCGCTCTTCCCAACCGGTCACCGCGCCTGTTTCGTCGGTATGTGCAGCCCACATGCTGCCGCAAGGTCCCTCGCGCAGAACACCCTGTCTGATCGCCGTCTGAATGATCGCGGCAGGCAATGAGCGTTCCCATCTCAAGTACCGCCACACCCCCGAACCTGGGACAGGGCTTTCGCGCGGTGCCCACCGATCGGCGATCGACGTAACAGTCGTCCGGTGCGGCGGCAGCTTGCGCCATGTGGGTAGCGACGGCTGAAAGCCGACAAGCGCGGCGATCCGCTCAAGACCCTCGACAAACCCGACGCCATGGAGGTGCGCAACGAGCGAAAAGATGTCGCCCTTGCTGTCCGTGAGCGGATCGAACCAGCCACGACCTTCGTGCGTCACGATGACAATTTCGGAACCGCGGCGAAACTTCACGGCCCGGCGCGTGCTTTCCTTGACGTCGACAGCAAAGCCCGACGTCTCCAGCACTGCGGAGCAACAGACACGCTGTCGCAACTGCTCGATATCTTCTCTTTTCATATTTTCTCCCGATCGCTCACGATCGGCCTCTCACCTTTTTTCTTCCCCGGAGTATCGCGGGACCACTCCTGACCGCCGCGAAGAGCAAAGGCTGCAAGGGCGTGGCTGGCAATTGTCGGATCCAACAGTGCATGCCTCCCCAGCCACGGCGCAGCCTCCCTTGCGGCAGCCGGCTCAAGCGGCAGCCGGTACGGCCCAGAGAACGAACAAGGAGCGGCTCAATCAGCGGCCCGGGAAAGAACTCATGCAGGAGTTCAAGGTCGTCGGAGGCCTCGATCTCGCCTGGCAGCAGACGCCGTCCACTTCGAAGACGGTGACCGGGACCATCAGATCGCGGGCTAGGGTCGGAGCTGGGCGCGATCATCGCGAAGGCGAAAGCCCGAGCGGCAGCAGCTTGTTAGCGGGCCCCCTTGCGGGTTGATTGTGGCAGATCCGGAACCGGGCCAGGACACTATTACAAGACAACGGGAATTGCTTGCTCCATCTGGCCCCAGGCACGCGCCGCTATTGCCACCGAATTCAATCGGCGGTTTCCGGCGGAAGGAAATCGACTTAGTGTTCGGCCGAGGCGCGAATGACCGCTTCGACGTCGGACATGTTATGCAAGACCTTGAACAGATCGTGGAGGTTGCGAGCAGGGGACGCCCAGAAAAGTGCCCTGGCTGGCTTGTCCGACTTGTTGAAGTAACCATGGGGAACGCCGCGTGGCATGCGCACCAAGTCACCGGATCTCGCCGTTTGCCATTCTCCGTCGAGCTTCAGGTCCAGCTCACCCTCCGCTACCACAGGTTCGGAGTTGGTCTCGAACGCGAATGTCGAATCGCAGTCTGATATCTCTGGCCAAGAATATTCCACTCCACGTGTTCGAACGCCTTAGAGTCGCGTGTGATGCCTCCTCGTGATTCCACTGTCATGTATTGCTCCTGATGTAGGGGGATGTAGCTTCCAAGCTTGGCCATACGCCGCCATGACATGCACCAACGCACCGGGTACCATGCCGCGCCGCAGAATATTGGCTTTGGACATGATCAAGCCTCCTCTCGCTTGCCGCTGAAGCTCTGCTCCGCCGACGGGCCGTCGTACTGGAAACCGAATCGGAAGCGCATCGGCTTCTCCCGTGCGAGCTCCTCAAGCACATGGGCCGCAATACCCGCGGTCCTCCCCAGAATGAATACCATGCGCGCAACGGGGGGCGCCAATCCCATGTCGGTCAGGGTCGCCGCGATCGCCCCGTCCACATTGACGGGCATTGGCCGTCCGACCGTTTCACTGAGTTCTGTCGCGATTTCTCTCATCAGGGCGATGCCGTCGCCGGACAGCCCGAACGACTGCGACAGGGACCAGAGCCGGTCGGTCCGCGGATCGACGACATGGAAACGATGCCCGAGGCCCGCCAGACGGCGCCCCGCGCTTTTATGGTTCCGGACGATCTCCTTGGCCGCAAGCCGCAAGCTTCCGCCCGACCGTCGCGCTAGGGACAAGCCCTCCTGGAGAAAAACCATAGCCTCCTCACCGGCGCCGCCGTGCGCATCACCGATAGCAAGAATGCCACCTCCGACCGCCGCTTCCGGCGCGCGGCGGTTTCCGCTGGCTATGACCCTCGCGGCAAACGTTGAAGGCGATGTCGGACCGTGATCGGACGATGCGATCATGATCGCGTTCCACACGGCGGATTCTGCCAGTGTGGGCTGCCGACCGGTCAGCAGGAGAAGGGCGACGGCGCCGAAATCTCGAGTCTCCATCAAATCCACGACATTCCTACCGCGGATAAGGATCTGATCTTCGTCGAAGGCAGTAATCGCAGTCGGCCAGAGGTGGGAATGGGTGAACGGCCCGCTGGTCATTGGCCGACGACTCCTTCTCTGGCGAGCGACAAGATTTCCTGCGGCGTTAAACCAAGAGTCTCCTTCAGAATTGCAGCACTGTGCTCTCCAAGCCGTGGGCCCTGCGCGCGAATCCGGCCCGGCGTCGCGCTCATGCGCGGAAGCGGCGCGTGCATCCTGTAAGCCCCGAGTTCTGGATCGTCGAACTCGGCCAGAATGCCTCGGGCCTTCACATGCGGATCCATCACGAAATCGGGGACTTCATAGACCGGCGCGCCCGCAACGCCCGCCTCGTCAAATCGGCGCATCAGTTCGTCCAACGTGAACTTGCCGAGTGCCTCGGCGACGATCCGATCGGTTTCGTCGCCATTACGGACGCGGGCTTCATTGGTTGCAAAGCGCTCGTCATCAAGAAGATCACCAAGCCCTGTCAGTTGAAAAAGCTTCTCCGCCATTTTCGGTGTCGACGCGGAAAGCGCGAGCCATTTCCCGTCCGATGTCGCATAGGTGTTGCGAGGTGACGAGTTGGTAGAGCGGTTTCCGTTCCTCTTCGGATAGCGGCCCGTTCTTTCGTACTCTGCGGCCACCGGCCCAAGCACCGAGTAGATGGCCTCAAGAAGGGAAAGATCAATTATCTGGCCTTCGCCGGTCGCGTCGCGGTGCCGTAGAGCGGTAAGGGCTGAAAATGCACCGTAAATTCCGGTGATCATGTCAGCCATCGGAATAGGGGGTAGCGTGGGTGGACCATCAACGAAACCGAGCATGGATGCAAGACCGCTCGTCGCTTCGACGAGCGTGCCGAACCCCGGACGATTACGATAGGGACCATCCTGCCCCCACGCACTGATGCTCAGGATAACAAGCCGGGAGTTTTCGATGAGAAAGCGGCAATGCGGCAAGCCGAGCTCCTCCAGTTTGCCGGGAACAAAGTTCTCCACGAGAATGTCGGCCCGCCTGACCAGTGACAGAAGCAGTTCCTGCCCGCGCTGCGTTTTGATATTTAGCGCGAGGCTTCTCTTGTTTCGCCCGTATTCGCGCCACCAGAGATCGAGATTGCCTTTTCGCCATTGACGCAGCGGGTCTCCGACCTTCGGCTGTTCCACCTTGATGACATCGGCACCGAAATCAGCCAGCTGCAACGTCGCCATATTGCCGGCGACGAGCCGCGACAAGTCGAGTACCTTCACACCTGTAAGTGCCGCACGCTTCACTTAGCTCTTCCTTCTTGCACCCTTTTCGGGAGGTTGTGGACCTGCCGGCCTGCCTGTGCGTAGGAAGTCTGAAGCGGACATGACATGTCATTTCCTCGCTTTGTCCAATCCTCGGTGCTAGCTGCGACCTAACTGCAGCTCGGCAGCTCCCGCCGCCTCTACCAAAGACACTCAAGATTCGTGCCAATTCCGCTCGCGGACTGATGAACAGCCTTAACGGTTATTTGTTAGCAAGTTAGCCTGAAGAAAAATAGGTGATTGGCTAAAGGAATCCGTGTAGCGGGCCCGACAAAGCCGGACAGAAGGTGTGAGGTGCCGTACCTCCAACTGCACACACCTTCTGACAATGGGATCGAAGCTCTGGACGTCGAGGCTAGCGGGTACACCTCGGCTGCTTTCGGAGGCTTCGGCCATTTCCGTCGTAAACGTGCGCGGATCGATCTCGATCGCGATCGTAGCTGCGTTCTTGAACATGAGGCGGCGGCGCAGGAGTTCCATTAGGGGGCGAAACTCCGCTGTTCGTATGGCCGGCGTTCAGCCACCGAAATGCACGTCGTCCATTGCGGCGCTTGCTCCAAAACCAAACGGATTTCCTTACGTGGCATCAAATTCTCGAAACACGTTGCAAGTGAATCCACGCCTTGGATGGATGTGATCCAAAGAATCAATTTTTCCAACCGGTTGAGTGCTATTAGAAAGCGCTGAAGTGTCTCACGGGACGTCGATTCTCGGCACGAAAGTTCGACCAACAGGTGGCGCCCGTCGAAGAAATTATTGCTGTCTGAAGCCATACGGGAGCTGCTGATGTAGCCCTGGTCAGGTTCGAGTTTAAGTACGACGCGATCGGCATGGAAGGAGCGCGAAAGGCGATATGTGCGGTATTGTTGGCATCGTCGGCAACCAGCCGGTGTCGGAGCGGCTCGTCAATGCGCTGAGGCGCTTGGAGTACCGTCGGCTACGATTCGGCCGGCGTCGCAACGATTGAGGGCGGAGCACTACGTCGCAGGCGCGCCGAGGGCAAGCTTGTCAATCTTGAGTCCAAGCTGAAGGAGGAGCCTCTCCCTGGCGCCATCGGCATCGCCCATACACGCTGGGCAACCCATGGAGCGCCGACTGAACGCAATGCGCATCCGCATTTCACCGACGGCGTTGCAGTGGTCCACAACGGCATCATCGAGAATTTCGCGGAGATCAAGGATGAGTTGATCGCCACGGGTGCCGAGTTTCAGACCGAGACCGACACGGAGGTTGTGGCACAGCTCGTCGCCAAGTATCGGCGGGACGGCATGGGCCGATGGCAGGCCATGCATGCGATGCTGAAGCGCGTGCGGGGCGCCTATGCTCTGGCTGTCCTCTTCGAGGACGACCCTTCGACCATCATGGCAGCGCGCAACGGACCGCCGCTCGCGATCGGTCACGGCAATGGAGAGATGTTCCTGGGATCGGACGCGATCGCGCTGGCACCGTTCACCAATGAAATCACCTATCTAATCGATGGCGATTGGGCAGTGATCGGCACGACCGGCGTGCACATCTTCGACATCGACGGCAATATCGCCACGCGTCCGCGGCAGGTTTCGATGGCGGCGGCCTATCTGGTCGACAAGGGCAACCATCGCCATTTCATGGAGAAGGAGATCTACGAACAGCCGGAGGTCGTGGCCCACGCTCTCGGCCAATACGTCAACTTCATCGACAAGCGGGTCGCGCCGAGTTCCAACATCGATTTCGCCAAGCTGCCGAGCCTCGCGATCTCGGCGTGCGGTACGGCCTATCTGGCCGGTCTGATCGGCAAATACTGGTTCGAGCGTTATGCCCGTCTGCCGGTCGAGATCGACGTCGCCTCCGAGTTCCGCTACCGGGAGATCCCGCTGTCGCCGCAATCGGCGGCCCTCTTCATCTCGCAATCGGGCGAGACGGCCGACACGCTGGCATCACTTCGATACTGCAAGGAACATGGGCTGAAGATCGGCGCCGTCGTCAACACCCGCGAATCGACCATTGCGCGGGAGTCCGATGCGGTCTTCCCGATCCTGGCCGGTCCGGAGATCGGCGTCGCCTCGACCAAGGCCTTCACCTGCCAGCTCGCCGTGCTTGCTGCGCTCGCGATTGGCGCCGGTAGGGCGCGGGGAACGGTCAATGAGGAGGAGGAGCAGGTGCTCGTCCGCAGCCTCGCCGAGATGCCGCGCATCATGGGTCAGGTGTTGAACAGCATCCAGCCGAAGATAGAACTCCTTTCGCGCGAGCTTTCGAAATGCCGCGACGTGCTCTACCTCGGCCGTGGCACCAGTTTTCCGCTGGCGATGGAAGGCGCGCTGAAGCTCAAGGAGATCTCCTACATCCATGCGGAAGGCTATGCCGCCGGCGAGTTGAAGCACGGGCCGATCGCGCTGATCGACGAAAACATGCCGGTCATCGTCATTGCGCCGCATGACCGTTTCTTCGACAAGACCGTTTCGAACATGCAGGAGGTGGCGGCACGAGGCGGCCGGATCATCCTCATCACCGACGGAAGGGGTGCGGCGGTGTCGAAGCTCGATACGATGCACACGATCGTGCTGCCCGACGTCGACGAGATCATCGCTCCGATGATCTTCTCGCTGCCGGTGCAGCTCCTTGCCTATCACACGGCAGTTCTCTTGGGCGCCGATGTCGACCAGCCGCGTAATCTGGCAAAATCGGTCACTGTCGAATGATCGTCACGCCGGAAACGGGACAAGTCGGGAGTCCATGGCAGCTGTGACGGCCTCCGCCTTGTACCAAGCTCAGGCCGAAATCCCGGAAATGCGAGCAAAACCGTGGGTCTGCGGCTGAGCCCGTGCAACTCGGCGGCCCCTGGACGACTGTCAAGCTGCGCTGGCCGAATCTTCTGGATCAGTTCAAGACGATACAATTCCTCTCGCGGCGAAACTCCTAGGACGACGTTTTCTTCGATAGGCCCCGCTTTCCGGAGTGGGACTACCATCCGACCGGCCAGCTCTCGTTTGAGTTCGAGCAGGTATATGTTTACCGAGGCTCCGCGCCGGAGCTTCCGCGACGCCAAAGTCCAGCGACTGGAGAATATGGCCAGTGACATCGCTGTCGGCCTTGCGGTGCTTGCTGCAGCGAAAACTGAAGATCGGCTCAGGCGAGAAGCAGAGCAGCGAAAGATCGAGGAAGAGCGTCGTCGCCGCGAACTGGTAGCGCGTATCAAACATGTTGAGGATCGCCGTACCGCCGGACTGGCGGCGATTCTCTCCGAACTTGATGAACTGGAAAGGCTCCGTCGTCTCATCTCCATGCTCACCGAGAAGGTTCCGGCCGAACCGAGCCCCAGATTGTCAGCGTTTCTGGCTTGGACCAGAGAGCACTTGGCCCAGCGCGAGGCTCGCCTGTCCCCGCAGGCGATCGAGGGTCGCTTTGAGGCGGAGCAGCTATTTGGTGACGATGACGATCACGGCTTCCCGCCCTCGCGGTGGTAGGCGGTGAGGGTGTGGAAGTCCCAATAGATTAATGGCGGCGCAGGCGAGAACCCGTGCCTTCGCCGGTCGGCAGGTTGTCTGGCGCCTTGTCGCGCTGCGGGGGCGCCAAAACTTGACGCAACGCGTGATATCGCCTCTCGATTTCCTCCTGCTGGGCCGGTGGAAGATCGGCTATGACTGCGTTAATGGTTCGGGTTATGCTGTTTGCTCTCACCGATGCACGATAGACGGAGACGAATTAGCCCGGTGATTTTTTGGGGTCGGAGGCACGCGGATATGTCCGTTCCTCCTGGAAGTCGCCATTGACCTTCTGAATTTTCACCGATCCGCCGGCCTTGCCGACAGCCTTCTCGAGCGCGCCACCTTGGTGGCCTCGGCTTTGGTGGCGAAGGTCGTCGTGGGACGGCTGGCGCCGTCTTTGGTCAGGTCCCACCGATCCTTCTTCTCATTGTGCGTAAGCGTGAATTTCGGCAGCTTGGCCATTTCCTCCTCCAGGCCTGTTGTGTCTTGGTGGTTTGAATATTGTGCTTTTATGCCTACCATTGATGGGTCGAAAATGCGAATTCCCGAACTTGTCCTGCGGTTTGGACTCGTGCTATTTTCACCCACTAATGGTAGGTCAAAAGAACGAAAAGATAAACCAACTTCGTCGCCTGCTCCCCGAGGGGCTGGTGGTTGACACCGCTTGGCTGGAAAAACACGGCTACCGTCGGCAGTGGCGCGAAAAGTACGTGGCGCAGGGCTGGCTCGAAGGTGTCGTTCGTGGCGTCTATCAGCGACCGACAGGCAACGTTGATCAGGCGATAGCCTGGCAGCGCGTGATCATCTCGCTCCAGCGACTTCTGGACAAATCCGTGCACGTCGGCGGCCGCAGTGCCCTCGAGCTACAAGGCCTGACGCACTACCTCCGCTTTTCTGGCAAGCCAGAAATACACCTCTATGCCTATGGAAGTCTGCCTGGCTGGGTCCAGCGGATACCGACCGACGCTCAGTTCGTCGAACATAAGGCAGACAAGCTCTTCGATGCCGACGCACCTGGAAGGACGCGCATGGCATGGGGACATTGGGGATGGGAGCTCGACGTCTCCGCGCCGGAGCGAGCATTTTGCGAGCTTCTTGACCTTCTCCCTTCCCAGGAGACCTTCCATCAAGCGGATGTTCTAATGGAGTCGGTTCGCATTCTAAGTCCGAAGCGGGTTCAGGCCGTGCTGGAAGCGTGCCGCAGCGTGAAGGTGAAGAGGCTGTTTCTCTGGTTCGCCGAGCGACACGCCCATCCATGGTTCGGCCGGCTCGATCTCAAACGTATCGACCTCGGTCGTGGTAAGCGCCAGATCGTGGTCGGCGGTCGGCTGGACAGCAAGTATCAGATCACTGTGCCGGAGACACTCGATGCCGGCGTCTGAAGCTTATCGCGCGCAAGTCAGCCTCCTCGTTCGAGTTCTGCCGCTCGTTGCAGAGGAGAATGTCTTTGCATTGAAGGGTGGCACGGCCATCAATCTTTTCGTTAGAGACCTTCCACGCCTGTCGGTCGATATCGATCTGACCTATCTGCCGGTCGAGGATCGCGCGACTTCTCTCGCCAACATTGACGCTGCCATACGACGGATTGCTGCTCGAATAGGGGAGAATGTACCGCGCAGCCGCACCCAGGTCGTGCCGCTGCACAGCGAAGGCGCTGCAACAAAGGTGCTGGTTACCTCCGACGGTGTGCAGATCAAGATCGAGGTGACACCTGTCATTCGTGGCTGCGTCTACTCTCCCGAGACACGGGCAGTTTGCGACCGGGTCGAAGAGCTCTTCGGCTATGCCGAGGTGCCTGTTGTGTCCTTCCCGGACCTCTACGCCGGCAAGATCGTCGCCGCCTTGGATCGGCAGCACCCGCGAGATCTGTTCGATGTCAGATATCTGCTCGCGAATGAGGGTATATCCGATGAGCTAAGGCGCGCCTTCATTGTATACATGCTGAGCCACAATAGGCCGATGGCGGAGGTTTTGGCGCCGACGCGCAAAGACCTGCGGCAGGAGTTCGAGGCTGGGTTTGCCGGAATGACGGAAGAGCCCGTGACCCTGGAGGCGTTGTACGATGCTCGTGAAGCTTTAATCGCCGAGGTGGTTGGCAAGATGCCTGCCGAGCACCGGCGCTTTCTTCTCTCCTTCAAGGCCGGCGAGCCAGAGTGGGACTTGCTAGGAGTGCCTGGAGCCGCGGACTTGCCGGCGGTGCGCTGGAAGGTCGACAACTTGGCCGAACTTTCGGAGGGCCGACGAGAAAAGCTGTTGTCGGATCTCAGGCGGGTGCTCGCGACATGAGACACGGTGGACGCGTGAGGAACGCCGAAGTGAAAAGGAACAAGACGACGACGATCTGCAAGCTATGCTCCGCAGTAGTTGGCTCTCGGGCTGTGGCGCTGGCAATGTGGATTGCCAGAACGTCGGCGCTTCAAAACACAGCCGAGCTGAGAGGCTAGGCCATGGTTCGTCTCTTCGTCGGCGTTACGGACAAGGCCTGGTTCGATCAGTTGAGCGCCTCTGTTCCTCATGACGAAGTCAATTTTTGGCAACCCAGCGGGACGACGCAGTTTCGCGCGCTTCAGCCCGGCGAACTATTCCTCTTCAAGCTGCATGCGCCAAACAACTTCATCGTTGGCGGCGGCATTTTCGGTCACGCGTCAATCGCGCCACTGTCTCTGGCCTGGGAAGCCTTTGGCGTTAAGAACGGCGTTTCCAGTCGCTCTGAAATGCGGGCGCGAATTGCGAGCTATCGCCGCGATCCGATTGCCCTGGACGATCGACAGGATCCCGTCATCGGTTGTCGGATACTGACCCAGCCGTTCTTTTGGCCGAAAGAGCTCTGGCTGCCTATTCCAGCTAGCTGGTCGCCAAACATCGTGACCGGCAAGGGATTCAGCGCGGAGGAAGGGGATGGGCAATATCTATGGTCCGCAGTCACAGAGCGATTGAACTCGGTTCCTGAGATTCAACATACAGAGCCGGTCATAGCTGAGCGCTTCGGCAAGCCGACGCTGATCAAGCCGAGATTAGGGCAGGGCGCCTTTCGCCTGACGATCACCGATAGCTATGAACGCCGTTGTGCTGTCTCGGGTGAAAAGACCCTGCCGATTTTGGATGCCGCCCACATCCGTGCTTTCGAGGCCGGCGGAGAGCACGCGGCTTCGAACGGTTTGCTCCTTCGCACTGACATCCACCGGCTTTTTGACCTGGGATACGTCACAGTCTCGCCGGATAGTCGGTTCGAGGTCAGTGGCCGTCTGAAAGCTGACTTCGATAACGGTCGGCACTACTATGATCTTCAGGGAACGCCCATTCGCCCTCCCAAGAACCGACATGCTGCGCCATCAGTCGACGCGTTGTCGTGGCATCGAGAGCATCGGTATCTGGGATGAACGCTTCTCTCATAACCGGGGCTTTTGCTGCCGACTGGACGACGCAATGAGTGAAGCTCCGATAGATACGCGCATTCGATTGGCAGCCGTCGAACATATCAAACGTGCGAGCGCTGGTGGGCAATCACAGCAGACGATTTACGGGCGGGATTCCTTATAGACGGGCAGCGAGTTCCGCTGATCAACCCCAGCGAGGAATATTCAAGCCGGCTTCCATGAAGCATTTGCTCAGTGTCCGGACCGTCTATCCGCGAACTGGCGCGCGCGTCTGGTATGACGATCAACGTACGGTTCATGCACAAATCTCAACTGGGCGTGGTTGTTGGCTGGCACGAATGGAAGCTGTTCTGGTACTGCGACGATTGTGACGGCGAGTTCGACCTTGGACACGTCCTCAGAAGGACGTACGCCCGGGTTGCCTCTAGTGTGCCGTTCGATTGGCACAAGTGACTAGCTCGGCCGCGATCTCAGGCACAGGAATGGCATGCGGTTTGCCATTCTTCGTCGTCGACCAATCTGTGATGCGTTCCTTGGCATCCCATTGATCGAAATGTACGCGCGCGATCTCCTCGACGCGCTGTCCAGTCAGCATGAGAATTCTGACGGCGCGCGTGTAAGGCGGATGGACGGGCGTGTGGGGCATTCGAGCCAAAGATAGAGCAAGTTGACAATGCGTACGGTCAGACCACGCCCAAAATCAGAAATTTTCAGGTTGGTACGGTGCTTGCTTGTTCACGGCTTCATCCGATCGCTTGCGAGAGCGAGACGGATAGTTGGCAACATTGAGCAAAGGGGGAAATTTGCTATGCCGCGAACTGACGTAGAGCGATTCGTCAACGATTTAGGGAAAAAAGGCAGTCTGCTTGAAGACCTCAAACCAAGGGCTACAGGCCTTGCATCGATTGTAGCGATTGGAAAGAGCCTGAACTACAACATCACGCTCGACGAGGTTCAAAGCTACATCCGTTTGAACAGCCGACAGAAGTCACCTAGCAAGAAGCTCGACGCGATCGCGGGCCGCAAGCGTGGTTCGAGCCATGCGGCATTGACCAGCCTTGTACAGACTACTGCCTTGGCCAATAACGCTACCGATGTACCCACGAGCCTTGTGCAAGTCGCGGAAAAGGGCACTAGCTTCGCCGCGGTCGTCCTGCTTGTTGTAGTTGTTGTTGTGGTCGCGACCTGACGTAATTTTTTAGCTCTGACCGCACTGGCTCGGACGGTCCGGTGCAAAGAGAACATGAAAGCAAACCTCGTCGGATGAGATCATGCCATCAGGCCTACAAGATGCGGCTTCAAGGACTCACCTGTACTCTCAGGGCGAACATTGGCGACAGATCTTTGACCGGCGCACGCCGGAGCAACGGCGCACGTTGTCACACGTAAAGCGCTTCATGGAGCGGCTGGCTGGTGACATGAAGTTCCGCACGGCGCTTTCGGAGAACGTCGACGCCCCTCGGGCGGTAACAGAGCGCTACGGCATCGAAGTTGACCCAGCGGAGATGCTGCCGCTCTGGCGTGGTGACTACCTGAAGTACCGCTTCACGCCGGAGTCGGCCCCATGGCCGCTGGCTATGATGTGGGACGATTATATGCGCGCAGTGTTGCGCCATCGCGACCTCCTGCGAGACCAAGGCGAAATGTCAATCATCAGCCCTCGGTTCCATGCCTGGCGCAAGCGCCAAATCCGGCGCTGTAACGACGAATTGGGCGGTTCGGCGCCCTCGATCACGCACCCCATCCTCGCTTTTGAGCTGAGCGAAGGCTGCAGCGTCGGTTGCTGGTTCTGTGGCCTCTCGGCCGATCGCTTCAAAGGCTATTACGACTATAGCAAAGAGCATGCAGCGCTTTGGCGCGGCGTGGTTGGTGTCGCGAGCGAGATGTTTGGTTCGGCAGCCCGTACTGGCTTCTGCTACTGGGCCACAGAGCCTATGGACAACCCACACTACGACCACTTTCTGTTCGACTATTATCAGATCACGGGCGCATTGCCGCAAACAACGACGGCCGCACCGCTCAAGGATAAGGCACTCACCAGGCGCGTGCTCGGACTCTTTGACCTTTATGGCACTACGATGAATCGTTTTTCAGTGCTGAGCACGGAACATCTCAATCAGATTCACATGGCGTTTTCGCCTGAGGAGCTGCTGGGGGTCGAACTCATCCTGCAGGGCAAAGAGGGGCCGACGGCAAAGGCTTTCACCGGGCGCGCGCGCGGGCGGAAGAAGAAGCTCGGGGTCGCTTTGCCGGAAGGCTCTCCGTCGACGATCGCCTGTGTTTCCGGCTTCCTCGTAAATATACCGAAGGGACGTATTCAACTGGTGACGCCGGTACCGGGTAGCGAACGCTGGCCTCTCGGGTACCGCATCGTGGGTCAATGTTTCTTCAGGACGCGTGACGAGTTCCGTGAGGGACTACAGAGCATGATCGATCAGCGTATGCTCGAGAGCCCAGCCCCCGACCTGCCGCTCCGCTTCCGCAGGGATCTGCAATACAAAGCAGGGAACCGGTACTTCGATCTCCGCTCACGCAGCAGGGAACACCGAGTGCTCGACGACGTCGCTCCGATTTCCGTTGGCGATCTGATCGCATGCGGTAACTGCACAGCCTCCGAGCTGGTTATGCGGGTCACGACGGACGGAACCAGCGTGCTCGCAGTCGCCGACCTCCTCGATCAGTTATACGCGGCCGGGGTGATCGAAGAGGACCTCGACGACCGCTTTGCTTGGCAGACAAGCAACGAGATGACGGGCAGCATCGAATGGGTCTGACATGCCTGGAACTCGGCGCGTTCTCAAAAATGGGCGAGCGCACGCTCAGGCGTCTGCTCATCATCGGCAGCATGGCGGTCATAAAACAGGCGGCAAGGCGCGGCGCACCGAAGGGCTCTTGGCTGGAACAGATGCTGGCGCGCAAACCGCGCATGCTGGTGGCGGTCGCGCTCGCCACAAGTTGGCATGGATCGTTTGGGCGCTGCTCATGAAGCAGGAGAGTTACCGAGCTCCGGCCGCGGTTCCGGCGTAAGCCGGACGGGACTGAGGCCGTCGGAGACGTGGTCGGTCGAAGGAGGGTATGGCACAACAGTCGGCGAGACGGGGCCGGGAGAACCAGGGCTGTCCACGGGGCAATGGTATGGACCCCGCCCTCGCGACGCGGTGGAATCTCGAACGTCAACTGCGATGAAGGAGGATATCATGCAGGTCGTTCGGATAGGTTTGGATTTGGCGAAGTATGTCTTCGAGGTTCACGGCGTCGACAAGCACGGGAAAGTCGTTGTGCGAAAGAGGCTGCGTCGCGATGCGGTGTCCCGCTTCTTCGCCAATTTGCCGACGTGTCTGGTCGGAATGGAGGCTTCGAACGGGGCGCACTACTGGGCTCGCGTGCTCACCGAGCTCGGCCATCAGGTGCGGCTGATCAGTCCTCAGTTCGTGACGCCATACGTCAAGTCGAACAAGAACGACCGGAACGATGCGGAAGCGATCTGCGAAGCGGTCGGCCGGCCGTCGATGCGCTTTGTGCCACGGAAATCGACCGATCAGCTGGCGGTGCAAGCCGTCCATCGCATTCGCCGGCGTCTGGTCGCCGACCGGGTCAGGCTCGTCAACCAGATCCGCGGTCTTCTGTCCGAGCATGGGATTGTCATTGCCCGTGACATCGCGCAGCTGCGGCGCGGCCTTGCCTTCATCGTGGGGAGCGTCAATGACGGCCTCAGCGAGATGGTCCAAGCGCTGATGAGGGAACTGCAGGCGGAGTTGGCCGAGCTTGATCGACGCATTGCAACCTATGACCGGCGGATAAGGGAAATCTTCCGCACCAGTGAGCAGTGCCAACGGCTTGGCAAGATCGAAGGCATCGGCCCTGTGACGGCAACGGCCTTGATCGCCGCCGTCGGCGATAGAACCTCCTTCAAGAACGGCCGCCAGTTCGCGGCCTGGCTTGGCCTGGTGCCGAAGCAGCGATCCAGTGGAGGGCGAGCCCGTTTGTTCGGCATCAGCAAACGCGGCGATCGCTATCTGCGCACACTGATGATTCACGGCGCTCGCGCCGCTTTAAGCCGGGCTAGCGGCAAGCAGGACCCACGAAGCCTCTGGCTCGGCAAGATGCGGCAACGGCGGCATCCCAACGTCGCGGCCGTTGCGCTTGCCAACAAAAATGCGCGGATCGTGTGGGCCATGCTCTCGGACGACACCGCTTACGAGCCCGCGCTGTCGGTGAAGGCGGCCTGAGCCCAAGCCGCGAATAAGCAAAGGAGGTCTCACCCCGGCAATTGCAGCAAATGGCAGGAGATCGAAAAACGGTCACCCCGTCGCTTCCCGAACCTGATCTGTGGTCCGGCATGGCGGTAGCCAATGTCACCGGGGCTTTGAGGTGGAAGCGGGCGAAAACCCATCGAGGCTCGCGGCGAAGACGTTGTCCAGCCGCATCACGAAGCCGGATATACGTCAGCAGTTGTGACCAATGATCCTGATCCAGCCGACTGTTGCAATCGGGCGGGGGTCCATATACGTCCACAGATGGACAGCAGCCGTACCCCCAGGAGTGCCTCAAGTCTCAAAAGCGAGGAACGTTCCCGTCTGTGCGCACCACCTCACCAGGGCACTGCCATAGAAACTTTGTGTGCCCCCATCAATGGAGCCGTCGTGTAACTATCCCAGTCGCTTCGTTTGATCGTTGGCCTAATCGGCCAGCGATCTGAATGGTCATCCAGAAGATGGCTCGAAAGCGATGAGTGGGTGGGAACGGGATGGATCTGGAAACGATCAGAACGCTTATTGAATTTGTCGGCCGTTCGCGCGTTTCCGAACTGATGGTGAGCGAGGACGGTGTCACCATTCGGATATCGAGTGGCTCGTTCAAACGAAACTCATCAAACCCAATTCCGAAAGGCAGCCGCCAAGCAGAGGCGATCGCTGCTGACGAGAACAATGGGAGCCAAAGTCGGGCGGTCGACGGCCAAATTGTCGTGGCGCCCGTATTTGGCGTCCTGCATCGGTCGCCCGACCCCGGAGCACCCGCCTTCGTCGAGCTGGGAGACGTCGTCGTGGTGGGGCAAAGCCTCTGCATCGTTGAGGCGATGAAGGTCTTCAATACCGTCGCTGCGCACAAGGCCGGGCCGATTACCCGCATTTTCGCGAACGATGGTCAGGACGTGGAAGCGGGACAGCCGCTGATGGAGATCGGATGATGTCGGCCGGTCAGATGCAGTCTCAGGGGGAAAGCGGGCGTCGGTTCGACAAGCTGCTGATCGCCAATCGCGGCGAGATCGCGATGCGTGTTCAACGCGCATGCCGTGAGCTGGGCCTGCGTACTGTCATGATCTGTTCAGACGCCGACCGGGACGCGCCCTATCGGAAGACGGCCGACGAGTTTGTCTGCATCGGACCTGCCGCCCCAGGCCAAAGTTACCTCAACCAGGCCGCGGTCCTGCTTGCCGCCCGGGCGACCGGCGCCGGCGCTATTCACCCGGGCTACGGATTTCTTTCGGAGAACGCGGCTTTCGCCGAAGCCGTCGCGCGCGCGGGCCTCATCTTCATAGGACCACCCGCCTCGGCGATCCGCACGATGGGCGACAAGATCGCTGCCAAACGGGCAATGATCGAAGCGGGTGTTCCATGCGTGCCCGGTCCGGATGCGGCGCTTCCCGAAGACATCAGATCGATCGAGACCATTGCTGACAGCATCGGGTATCCGGTGATCGTGAAGGCGGCTGGCGGCGGTGGCGGCCGGGGCATGCGCGTCGTGCACGATCCCTCGGCGCTCAGCGATGCCGTTTCGGTCACCCGCGAGGAGGCTCGAAGGGCATTCGGCAGGCCGGACCTCTACATGGAGAAATTCCTCGAGCACCCACGCCACATCGAAATTCAGGTGCTTTGTGACGAGCACGGCAATGCCGTGTGGCTCGGCCATCGAGACTGCTCGATGCAGCGGCGCCATCAGAAAGTGGTCGAGGAAGCACCTGCGCCCGGCATCCCCGCCGATATCGTCGCTGCGGTGGGAGAACGCAGTGCAAATGCGTGCCGCCGGATTGGTTATCGGGGAGCTGGAACCTTCGAGTTTCTCTATGAGAACGGCGAGTTCTACTTCATCGAAATGAACACGCGCCTTCAGGTCGAGCACCCGGTAACGGAGACGACCTCGGGCATTGATATCGTGCGCGAGCAGCTTCGCGTTGCGCAGGGGCTGCCATTGACGATTTCACAAGTCGATGTGGCAGCACATGGCCATTCCTTCGAATGCCGGATCAATGCTGAAGATCCGTTCACCTTCGCTGCATCGCCCGGCAGGATCAACGCCGCCGAGTTTCCCGGAGGGCCTGGGGTCCGCGTCGATACCCATGTGACGGCGGGCTACAAGGTATCGCCGCACTACGATTCCCTGATCGCCAAACTGATCGTCCACGCGCCGACGCGAGATCAGGCCATCCGCCGCATGCGGGTGGCGTTGGCGGACACCAGAATCGACGGGATCTCGACCAATCTTCGGCTCCATCAGGAGCTTTTCGAGGACCCTGGGTTCTGCGCCGGCGAGACCGATATCCATTACCTTGAGAAGTGGCTGGGCGAGCGAAAGAAATGACGAAGGGTCGTAAGCGAAAGAGCGGATCGCTCGCCGAGCAAATACTGGATCCGGCGACCCTGGAGGAGATCGCGCTCTGGCTCGAAAACGCCGGTGTGGCTTCGATCGAGATCGAGACGGGAGACGGCCGGCTCGTCCGGATCGTGGCCGGCGAGGATACCACATCGCATGGCGCCGGCATGGATCGGCTTGTGTTGGTTCCGACGGAGCCTGCCAGTGTGAGGCCTGCCAAGGCACCGATCGCAGGGCACTTCCTGCCCGTGCATCCGGCACGCGAGGCCGCAGAAGCGACCATAGGTGCTTCCGTCTTACCGGAGCAAATCGTCGGCTTCGTCAGGGTCGGACCGCTCATCATGCCGATCTGCGCCGAAGAGGCGGGGACACTGGACGCCTGCACGGTCGAGTCTGGCGACCTCGTCGGCTATGGCGACAGCGTTTTTCTGATTGAGCCCGCACAATGAGTTTCATGCAAGGCAAAGCTCTCCCGACGCCCGCAACAGCCGACGAGCCGAAGATCTCCATGATCGGCACGGGCGCCTACCTCATAGAGGCGCCGGGGGGGTTCGACCTCCCGACACAGCGGCGGATCTGGGCCCTGTCGCATGCGGTCGAGACGTGGCCCGAGGTTCGGGAAATCGTTCCCGGCGTCACGAACCTGCTCGTGATCCTCAAGCAGACGCCTGAGGAACCGGAGCAGTTGCAGGCTCGCCTGAGGCACGAATGGGATTGCGCGCGCAGTGTCGACCTGACCGGAAAGACGGTCGAAATCCCAGTCACCTACGGCGGCGAGCATGCAACCGACCTTGCGGCCGTTTGCGATTATTCGGGACTGAGCGATCGAGAGGTCGTGCGGCTGCACTGGCAGGGCAACTACACGGTTGTCGCACTCGGAAGCGCGCCCGGCTTTGGATACCTGCACGGGCTCGATCCACGTATCTACATGCCGCGCAAGACCGTGCCGTCCCTCAGGATGCTCAAGGGAACGGTGACGATCGGCGGCATGCAGACGGGTGTGTCGGCTCTGACGGGACCAAACGGTTGGAATTCGATTGGCTTCGCCGAAATGCAAATGTTCGACCCGGCAAAGACCCCGCCGGCGCTGCTCAATCCCGGTGATCGGGTCCGCTTCCTTCCCGAGAGGATCGAACTGTGATCGAAGTTCTTCAAACCGGTCCGCTGAACACGGTGCAGGACCTCGGCCGTTTCGGTTTCCGCAACGCGGGCGTGACCTCAAGCGGCGCGATGGACCGGCTTGCCCTGATGGTGGGCAACCTGCTTGTCGGCAACGATGAAGGGGAGGCCACTGTCGAAGTCCAGACCTTTCCGTTTCGCCTTCGATTCGAGAGGGACATGACAGTCGCGATTACCGGCGCGGACTGCGATGCGCGTCTGGACGGACGGCGGCTCCCGCCCTGGTGGGCAATTCCCGTTTCAAGCGCACAGGTGCTTGAACTCGAAACGCCACGGCGCTCCGCGCGCGCTTACCTCAGCTTTGCCGGCGGGATCGACGTCGAGCCGGTGATGGGATCGCGCAGCACCTCGCTTCGAGGTGGGTTCGGAGGGCTCGACGGCCGCTTCCTCGCGGCGAATGACCGATTGGCGATTGGCAGCATCAGTGCGTGTGCGGTGCCGCAGGGCGGATTCGGCGCCATGCCGCCCGAAACCGCGCTTGCCGAACACTTTCCGGCCTCAGAGGACGGCACGCTGGTGGTGCGAGCCATTCCCGCCGGGGAATACGCTCTGTTCGGTGCCGAGGCCGAACGCTTCTGGTCGCAGACGTGGAAGATCTCCTCGCAAAGCGACCGTACCGGGTACCGGCTCTCGGGCGAGCCCATCAGGCTTGCCTCTCCCGTTGAGTTGCGTTCGCACGGCGTTGTTCCCGGAGTCGTGCAAATGCCGCCGTCGGGCGAGCCGATCATCCAGATGAGCGATGCCAACACCGCCGGGGGCTATCCCAAGATAGCAGGCGTTATCGACGTCGACCTGTGGCGGCTGGGCCAGGCGCGGATCGGCAGCCGCATCCGGTTTGTCCAATCGAGCGTCGCCGAGGCGCGCGGCGCAGAGCGGGCGGTACAGGCCTATCTCGACGATATTCGTCGCACGGTGCCCATACTCACCCAGGCATTGGCGGCGATGTCGCGCCGATAGTTCGTGCGCTGAGAAAGCCAAGACAGAAGAGGCAAGGATGAAGATCGACTTGAATTCGGACATGGGGGAGGGCTTCGGACCCTACCGGCTCTGCGACGACGAAGCGCTCATGGACGTGGTATCGTCGGCGAACATCGCATGCGGTTTTCACGCCGGCGACCCGGATACGATGGCGCGGATGGTGAGGCTGGCAAAGGCCCGCGGGGTCGGCATCGGCGCGCACCCGGGTTTCCCCGACCGGCTCGGTTTCGGGCGCAGGGAAATGCCTGTCGAGGCGGATGAGATGCGCCAGCAGGTCCTTTACCAGCTAGGGGCGTTGACCGCGATCGCCAAGGCCGAAGGAGTCCCGGTCGCGCATATCGGGTTCCACGCGGCGATGGGCAACATGATCAACCGCGATGCCGCGCTTGCCGACCTGATCATGCAAGCCATCAGATCGGTGGACCCCGAGCTCATCGTCTTCTCCATGCCCGATACCGAAATAGAAAGAGCGGCCACCCGTGCCGGGTTGAGAACCCTCACGCTCTTCCTGGCAGACCGGGCCTATGATTCCAATGGACAGCTCGTTTCGCGCAAATTGCCGAACGCCGTCCTGAAAGAAGAGGCGGCGGTTCGTGCTCGGGTGCGGCAGTTCCTCGAAAGTGGGACGGTAACCACGATCGACAACCAGGTGATTACGGTTCGCGCCCGCTCGATCCTCGTCCACAGCGATACGCCGGGTTCGCTCGAGCTTGCCCGCATCGTCCGCAGTGAGATCGAGGCTGCCGGAGCGACGATCGCGCCCGCCCGTGAAGTCCTCGCGTCAAATCCACGCTGACTTTTCGGCGTGAGAAAATCTGACACCGTCAACGAAGCTGAAAGACGAGAAATCCATGCCGACCCTCGCCGACCGTCTCAAGAATGTCTCCGTATCCGCGTCTGCCGCGATGACGCAGCGTGCCCGTGACCTCGCGTCGCGGGGCATCGACGTCGTTTCTCTGTCCTCAGGCGAACCGGATTTCCCGACGCCGCCGCATGCAATCGAGGCCGCCCATGCCGCGGCCTTGGCGGGGGACACCAAATATCCGCCGCTCGACGGTACGCCGGCCCTCAAGGCGGCCATCGCCCGCAAATTCAAGCGCGACAACAATCTCGATTACGAGCCCAGCCAGATTCTCGTCTCCGGTGGCGGCAAGCAGGTGATCTTCAATGCGGTCCTTGCAACCTGCAATCCGGGGGACGAGGTCGTCATTCCGTCCCCGGCATGGATCAGCTATGCCGACATCGTTCGTTTCGCAGGGGGCGTGCCGGTTTCCGTGGCATGCAGCCAGGAGAACGGCTTCAAGCTCAGCGCCGATGACCTGGAAGCGGCCATTACCCCGCGGACGAAATGGCTGTTCCTCAACTTCCCCAATAATCCGACCGGCGCCGCCTGCTCGCGCAAGGAGATGGCGGCGATTGCCGAGGTCATGCTGCGTCATCCTGACGTGTGGATCATGACCGACGACATGTACGAGCATCTCGTCTATGACGACTTCGAGTTCTGCACGATCGCCGAGGTGGAGCCGCGGCTTTATGAGCGGGTCCTGACGGTCAATGGTGCCTCCAAGGCCTACGCGATGACGGGCTGGCGCCTGGGTTTCTGCGGCGGGCCGAAGGACCTCATTGCAGCCATCAGCAACGTCAACGGCCAAAACAGCGGCGGCACCTCGACGATCACCCAGGCCGCGGCGGCGGCAGTGCTCGACGGACCGCAGGATCTCTTGAAGGAGCGCGCCGCGATCTATCGCCGGCGACGTGATTTCGTGCTCGACAGGCTCGCCGGCATCGAGGGCCTGACCTGCCATAGGCCGGAGGGCGCTTTCTATCTCTTTCCGAGCATCGCGGGGCTGATCGGCAGGACGAGCAAGTCGGGGCGCAGGATCGAAACCGACACGGACTTCGTCATGGCGCTCATCGATGAGCAGCACGTCGCGACCGTGCAGGGCGCAGCCTACGGCATGAGCCCGTTCTTCCGCATATCCTACGCGACCAGCATGGAGAAACTTGCGGACGGCTGCGATCGGATCGCGCAGTTCTGCAGTGATCTTAGGTAAGATGTGGGAGCTTGAGCGGTTCCGGCGCTTACTGCTTCAGCCGCTCCGTCAGTTCGCGCAGCAACGCCTGCACCGCTATGGCGGGCTCCGACAGCGGTGCGTATTCCGACACGCACAGGGAGAGTGTCTCTTCGATTTTCGGTGAGATGCTCCGGCAGATGGTCGGGCCCGCCCCTTCCGCGACAATACGATCCGCCACGGCCTTGGGCATGACCGTCGCACCGAGACCACTCCCCACCGCTCGCGTCAGCGTCCGGATAACCTCGACCTCCCCGATCACCGTCAAATCCGCCCGGCTTCTCGCGAAAGCGGTCTCCACCGCGCGTCGCACGAAGTTGTAGGCCGGCGGCATCAAAAAAGGCAGCGGTTCGAGCGCCGAAATCGGAACAGGTATATCGCCGGCCTCGATACCGAACTTCTCATGCGCGACGAGGTAGAAATCCTCCCTGAGAAGCGGTTCGAACCGCAGGCCCTTCATCGGACCGGCACCGTGGATCAATGCGATTTCTAGTCGATTGTTCATCAGCATCTGGCTGTAGGTCTGCCCGACGCTCTCGGTGAGGTGAAGCACGATGCCGGGATAACGCCGCCTTGTTTCCGCAAGAAGTTCGAACGACAGGGTCGCCGCGCTGCTGAATGGCGTCAATCCAACGGAAACGCGGCCGGCAAGGTGTTTTCCCGCAGCCACCACATCGGCATGCGCTTGCTCCATCTGCCGCAGGATGATCTGAGCGTGGCGATAGACCTGAGCGCCCGCGTCCGTCATGACGACACCCTGCTGGCTTCTTGTGAGGAGCTTCGTTCCGAAGTGCTCCTCCAGGGCGGCTAGCTGCTGGCTGAGCGCAGGCTGTGCGATGTGGAGGATATCCGCGGCTCTCGTAATGCTGCCCGTATCGACGATCACGACAAACGATTTGAAACGCCTGATATCCATTGATGAAATTGCGCTCACTGTTGCTGTAGTGGATCCGAATACTACAACCTGGCTGTTAGCTTGTAACGCCTTCTTTCCCAAGCCAAACTTGGGGGAGAAATGCGAGGCTCAGGTCGAAGGAAGCTGGTCCGCCGTGCGGCGACGATACAAATTACCCGAGTGAAATCAATCCGATAGAAGGCAGTCGTCGCCTTCATAAGATAGGCTTATCCCTCCAAAGATAATCGGAATTATCGCGCGCTCGAAAGGTCAGCTAATGTTCCCGAAACAAAAGGGGATCGCTGATGCCATTTTCCGATTACAGAACCGCCCTTGTCACCGGTGCTTCCTCTGGAATTGGAGCCGCAGTCGTCGAGCGCTTTTGCGCCGAAGGGCTTGAAGTGCACGCAATCGCGCGCAGTGCGGAGCCGTTGCGCAAGCTCGCGGAGCGCACCGGTTGTGTGGCGCATGGGATCGACGTCACGGATAGGGCGGCGCTTGCGGATCTCACGAGTCGCGTCGAGTTCGACATTCTCGTCAACAATGCCGGCGTCGACCGCCCTAAGAAGTTCCTCGAAGCGGAGGATGGCGACATCGATCTTCTGGTCGACGTCAATCTCCGTGCGGTCCTTCATCTCTGCAGAATGGTGGTGCCGGGCATGGTGGCGCGTGACCGCGGCCATGTCATCAACATCTCGTCGATCGCCGGTACGTACAATTTCGGCGGAAACTCCTCCTATCACGCGACGAAGGCAGGGGTCAGCATGCTGTCGAACCAGCTGCGCATCGATGCCTTCGGCAAGCGTGTCCGCGTGACCGAAATCTGCCCAGGGCGCGTCGCAACCGATATCTTTGCGCATGTCCATGGCGACAGCCCCGAGATCCGCGAGCGCTTCATCGAGGGCTTCGAGCTCCCCGAAGCAAAAGACATCGCCAATGCCATAGCCTTCGCGATCGCGGCGCCGGTCGCAGTGAACATAGGTCACATGGAGATCACGCCGACACTTCAGGTGATGGGCGGTTTGCAGACGGCCAAACCACAGTCTCCGAAGAGCGGGGGTCAAAGCCGTGAGTAGCTTCGACGTATCCGAGATCCTGGGCAATCCGGAATACATGTCGATGCTGCTGCTCGGCATCAAGATGACCTCCGTCGTGGCGATCGGTTCCTGGGTTCTCGCAATGACGCTCGCACTGCTTCTGCTCGGCCTTCGCTACGCGCCTGGTCCGCTCGGCAATGGGTTCGTCACGGCCTACGTTTCCTATCACCGCAACGTCCCGACGCTGGTGCAACTCCTGCTCTGGTATTTCGGGATTTTCACGCTGATGCCGGACCCGATCACATTCTGGTTGAATGATCACAACGCCGAGGCGATTTTTGCGGTGATCGGATTGGGCCTCTGCCAGGCAGCCTATTTCAGCGAGGACCTTCGGTCCGGTATGCGGGCGGTGAGCCCCGGTCAGATGGAAGCTGCCCGCGCTCTTGGCCACAGTTATGTTTCGGCCATGCGCTTCGTCATGGTTCCGCAAGGGACCAGAAATGCGCTGCCGGCTCTGATCAACCACAGCGTCTCGTTGTTCAAGAATAGCAGTCTTGCGGTCGCGATCGGCGTGGCGGAACTCACCTATGCGGTCAAGGAGATCGAAAACTTAAGCTTCCGCACCTTCGAGAGCTATCTGCTGGTAACGGTCCTCTACCTCGTCTTCTCGCTGATCATCATGGCGGCCGGCGCCTACATCGCTCGGAGAGCCGACCCAATCAGGAGCGGACGAGCATGATCAGCGACATCATTGCCATCATCCGCGATTATTGGCTGCTGCTGCTCATCGGGCAGTATCCGAACGGTCCTCTCGGAGGACTTGCGGCGACATTGCTGCTTTCCGTCCTCGCGATCGCGTTCGCCTTTCCGGTGAGCATCGCCCTGGCGCTGGCCAGGCTTTCGAAGGCGCCGCTTCTGAACTGGCCGGTAACCGCGCTCGTCTACTTCACCCGCGGCGTGCCGTTGCTGATGCTGATCCTCTGGGGCTATTTCCTCGTGCCGCTCGTCACGGGCGCCAGCGTCCCGAGCTTCCTCACGATGCTGGTGACACTCGTCGTCTATCAGGGCGCGTTCCTGAGCGAGGTGGTCCGCGGCGGGATCGTGGCGCTCGGGCACGGCCAGATGGAGGCGGCCCGGGCACTTGGCCACAGCTATCTCGGCGCCATGCGCTACGTCATCCTGCCCCAGGCGCTCTACAACGTGATCCCGAGCATCATTTCGGTATTCGTTGCGACGATCAAGGACACGACGCTCGGCTACGTGATCAACGTGCCGGACCTGACCTTCGCCGCCAGCCAGATCAACAATCAACTGCTGACCCAGCCGTTCCAGGTCTTCTTCATCCTCGCTGCGGTCTACTACGTGATCTGCTGGTCACTGAGCCGGGTGGCCGTGCTCACGGAGCGCCGGATCACCCGCAGACGCGCCGGCACCGCGCCGCAGCCAACGGCAAAATCCCTCAAACTCGCAGCTCTCACGGATCAGCCATCATGAACACGACCGTGCCCTCCAACAACTCGCCCATGATTCAGCTCAAAGGCGTCCGCAAGAGCTACGGTATCTACGAGGTTCTCAAGGGGATCGATGCCGACGTGGCTCGTGGCGAGGTCGTGGTGATCTGCGGCCCGTCCGGCTCAGGCAAGTCGACATTGATCCGAACCGTAAACCGGCTGGAGGAAATCGGAAGCGGCTCGATCATCTGCGACGGCAACAATATCCATCGGCCGATGCCTGCCAAGGAGCTCAACCGGTTGCGCAGCCGCATCGGCTTCGTTTTCCAGAGCTTCAACCTCTTTCCTCACCTGTCGGCCATCGACAACATCGCGATGTCGCCGATCCGGGTGAAAGGCGTTCCGCGCGACGTTGCCTATGCCAAGGCTACGCAACTTCTGGAACGCGTAGGTCTGGCCGACAAGGCCCATGCCTATCCCGCTCAGTTGTCGGGCGGTCAGCAGCAGCGGGTCGCCATCGCGCGGGCACTGGCGATGGAGCCCCCAGTGATGCTGTTCGACGAGCCGACAAGCGCACTCGACCCGGAAATGGTCGGCGAGGTCCTCGCCGTGATGAAGGGATTGGCGGCCGACGGCATGACGATGATGTGCGTCACGCACGAGATGGGATTTGCCCGTGATGTCGCGGATCGCGTCTGGTTCATCGATCAGGGGCAGATCGTCGAGTCCGCCCCGCCCGAACAATTCTTCTCTCGCCCCCAAACGACGCGAGCGCAGCGCTTCCTGAGCGATCTGCGGCATTAACCAAAAACCAACTCCAGAGGAGAACGAGCAATGAAATTGAAGTCATGGACCCTGGGCGTCGCGCTCGTGGTGACCGCGATCGCTGGTCCGGCAAAGGCAGACAAGCTTGCGGACATCACCGCGGCCAAGGTGATTCGTTGCGGGACCTTTGCCGACGTGCCGCCTTTCGCGGCCCCGGATCCGAAAACGCGCGAGATGGCGGGTTTCGACGTCGATCTCTGCAACGCGATTGCCCGCGAACTCGGCGTCAAGGCCGAGATCAAGCCGCTCTCGGTCGAAGCGCGCGTTCCCGAGGTGAAGCTCGGGCACGTCGATATCGCGGTGGCCAATCTTGCCTACACTCTGAGCCGCGCAGAGCAGATCGAGTTCAGCCATCCCTATTATCTTGCCAAGGAGATGCTGATCGTGAAGGCGGATGACCCTGGCAAGAAGAAGGCCGATTTTGCCGGTGTCCGGCTTGCCTCGACAAAGGGCTCGACGTCCGAACTAGCCATCCGCAAGAACGAGTCCAAGCCGCTGACGTTCCAGGACACCGGTTCTGCATATCTCGCCGTTCAGCAGGGGAAGGCTCGGGGGCTGGTCGCAAACACGATGACGACGACCAAGATCGTCAACGAGTCCAAGACCAAGGGTGCCGAGATGCGCATGATCGAAGAGCCCATGCTCTACCAGCCGATCGGCATCGGCATGAAGAAGGACGAGCCGGCATTGACCGCGAAGATCAACGAAATCCTGGTCTCGCTAGACAAGTCCGGCGAGATCAACAAGATCTGGGACAAATGGCTCGGACCGAGCACCGAGTACAAGATGACCCGCACGGACAAGGTCGTCCCGATCACCGAACTGAAGTTCGAGCCGATCCCGTAATCACTGAACGGCGATGGATATCGCTTTCCCAAGATGCGGCCCGAGCGCGGGCCGCGTCATCGAGCAATCGTGCGCGCCGCCCGCATACGGGAGCTGCACGCAGCGTTGATCAAAAATAATGCCGGCAGCCGTCGGTGGCCCAGGAGACTTCAAATGATCAAACTGAAGCAACGGTTTGAACGTCCGAGCAAGGATCAGATCGAGGCTATCGCCAAGTTTTCGCCGGCGACCCTTCACGAAGCGCAGGGTCGCAGAGGCGCGCTGTCTTCCCGGTTGAAGCCGATCGACTACAGAATGAAACTCTGCGGACCTGCCTTCACGGTCAAATGCGCGCCGCGCGACAACATCATGCTCCAGGTGGCGATCAATTACGCGCAGCCGGGAGACATCATCGTCGTTTCCGCCGGCGAGTATGAGGAGGCGGGGTCTTTCGGCGATGTCCTCGCCAATGCCTGCCTTGCGAAGGGCATCGGCGGCCTTGTAACCGACACCGGCGTTCGAGACACGCTTCAATTGCGCGAGCTTGGCTTCCCGGTCTTTTCCTTGAGCGTCTGCATCAAGGGCACCGTCAAGGAGACGCTCGGCGCCACCAACGAGCCAATCCTCATTGGCGACGAAATCGTGCATCCGGGCGATATCATCGTCGGCGACGCGGACGGCCTGGTCGTCGTGCGACGATCGGAAGCACGCGACGTGGCGAAGCTGGCGCGGGCCAGGGAGGATGCCGAGGCCGAATACATCGCCGCATACAAGGCCGGCAAGTCGGTCGTCGAGGTCAGCAAATTGGAAGCGGTGTTGAAGGCAAAGGGTTTCGTCGTCGAAGACTGACGAGCCATCTGCTACGCCTCGAAGACGACAAACTCGCCGCCAGGCGCGACGGCACAGGAGAATAGGAAGTTATGGCTTTTCCAATTTTTGACCTCACGGGCAGGCGGGCTCTTGTCACCGGATCGTCGCAAGGCATTGGTTATGCGCTGGCGTGCGGGCTGGCCGAGCACGGGGCGGCCGTCGTGCTCAACGGCCGCGATCGTTCGAAGCTGGCCTCGGCTGCGAGCTCTCTCAAAGAGGCCGGTCATGACGTTGCGGTCTCGGATTTCGACGTGACCGACACCGATGCAGTGAATCGCGGGGTCGACGCGATCGAGAGGGACATCGGGCCGATCGACATCCTGATCAACAATGCCGGCATGCAGTTCCGCACGCCGCTCGAGGACTTCCCGGCCGAGCGCTGGGAGCAATTGTTGAGGACGAACGTCTCCAGCGTCTTCTATGTCGGCCAGGCCGTCGCCCGACATATGATTGCGCGCGGCGCCGGCAAGATCATCAATATCGCCTCGGTTCAGAGTGAACTCGCGCGCCCGGGCATCGCCCCCTATACGGCGACCAAGGGCGCGGTCAGGAACCTGACCCGCGGCATGTGCACCGACTGGGCGAAGTATGGCCTGCAGATCAACGCCATCGCGCCGGGCTACTTCAAGACGCCCTTAAATCAGGCCTTGGTCGACAGCCAGGAATTCTCGTCCTGGCTGGAGAAGCGGACCCCCGCGGCCCGCTGGGGCGAGGTCGAGGAACTGGTCGGCTCGGCGGTCTTCCTGGCGAGCCGCGCTTCCTCCTTTGTCAACGGACACACGCTCTATGTCGACGGCGGCATCACCACAAGCCTCTGACGCCGACGGCAGCGTCAGCCCGGTCGTCGTCATGGGCGTCTCGGGTTGCGGCAAATCGACGGTTGGCGAGCGGCTTGCGGATTATCTCGGCTGTCCCTTCGTCGAAGGAGACAGTCTGCATTCGCCGGCGAATGTCGGCAAGATGCGGCGCGGCATTCCGCTGGACGACGCAGACCGCGGGCCCTGGCTCGATGACATCGGTGCGCTCCTGGCGCGCGAGAGAGCGATCGTGGTGTCGTGCTCCGCCCTGAAACGCTCGTACCGTCAGCGCCTGCGGGCGGCCGCGGGCCGGCCGATCACGTTTGTCTTTCTTCAAGGCAGCCGCGCGACGCTCGCCCGGCGCATGGGCGAGCGCGAGGGCCACTACATGCCGTTGTCGCTGCTCGACAGCCAGCTCGCCACGCTCGAATTGCCTTCGGGCGAGGCGGACGTCGTGACGATCGAGATCGATCAGTCGCCGGAGCGCATCGTCGCGCTGGCGATGAACAACCTGGCGATCCGCTGGGGTCGCTCGACCACCGAAGAAACCACGGGAGGAAAATGATGACGAAACCGGACATCCTGCTGATGGGGCCGTATCCGGACTGGGACCTTGCCGACCTCGAAGAGCGTTACCAGGTCCACAAGATCTATTCGGCAGCAAACCGTGAAGCCTTCCTCGCGCAGCACGCGCCGAACATTCGGGCAATCGCCACCCGCGGCGAACTCGGGGCTTCCGCCGCGCTGATGAGCTCGCTTCCGAAACTCGAAATCGTCTCCTGCTACGGTGTTGGCACCGATGCGATCGATCTCGCCCATGCCAGGGCGAACGGCATCCGTGTGACCAACACGCCGGACGTGTTGACGGCCGATGTCGCCGATTTCGGCGTCGCTCTGCTTCTCGCGGCCGCCCGTCAGATCCCTAAGGGCGATGCCTATGTCCGCGATGGCCATTGGGCGAGGGGCAATATGGGCCTCGTGACCCGTGTGTGCGGCAAGACGGTCGGGATCGTCGGCATGGGCCGCATCGGATCGGCCGTCGCCAAACGGCTGGCGGGGTTCGACTGCGAGATCAGCTACTTTGACGTAAACCAGCGGGCGGACCTGCCTTATAATTTCGTGCCCGACCTGACCCAGCTCGCGCGCCGCTCAGAGTTTCTGATCGTCACGCTTGCGGGCGGGGAGAGCACCAGGGGGATCGTCGATGCACCGGTGCTCGCAGCGCTCGGCGCAAACGGCATCCTCGTCAACATCTCGCGCGGATCGACCGTCGACGAGAGCGCCTTGATCGACGCGCTGGAACGCCGGACCATCAAGGCCGCGGCTCTCGATGTCTTTGCGAGCGAACCCAACATTGATCGCCGCTTCCTCGCCCTCGACAACGTGGTGCTACAGCCACATCACGCGTCGGGAACCGTTGAGACGCGGCAGGCGATGGGCCAGCTCGTGCGCGACAATCTCGCTGCGCATTTTGCCGGTCAGCCACTCATCACCCCTGTCGTCTGAGGTTCCCATGAAAGCCGTCGTTATTCACGCCGCCAAGGACCTTCGGGTCGAGGACACCGAACAGGATGCACTCGGACCAGGCCAGGTCGAGATCGCGATCGAGGCCGGAGGCATTTGCGGGTCGGACCTCCATTATTACAATCACGGCGGCTTCGGCACGATCCGCATTCGTGAGCCTATGGTGCTCGGGCACGAGGTCGCCGGCACCGTCAGGGCCCTGGGCGGAGGGGTGTCGCGTCTTTCGCTCGGCGATCGCGTCGCGGTCTCACCGAGCCGCCCTTGCAATGCCTGCGCCTATTGCCTCGTCGGGCAGCAGAACCAGTGCCTGAACATGCGCTTCTATGGCAGCGCCATGGTGGTGCCGCATATTCAGGGCGCGTTCCGCCAGCGCCTGGTCGCCGAGGACTGGCAATGCCACAAGATCGCCGACGGTGTGTCGATCAACCAGGCAGCGATGGCCGAGCCATTTGCCGTCACCCTTCACGCCATCTCCCGCGCGGGATCGCTGATCGGAAAGCGCGTCCTCGTCACCGGCTGCGGTCCGATCGGGGCACTGGCGATCATCGCCGCCAAGGCGCACGGCGCGCGCGAGATCGTCGCCACCGACGTCATGCAGGCCGTTCTCGACAAGGCTTTGGCGGTCGGCGCCGATCGCGTGATCAATGTCGCCGAAAGCCTCGACGCTTTAGCGGCCTATTCGGCGAACAAGGGCTATTTCGACGTCCACTTCGAGGCCTCCGGCAACGGTCAGGCGGTCCGCTCCGGCCTCGAGGTCCTCAAGCCGCGATCGGTGCTCGTGCAGCTCGGTCTCGGCGGTGACGTCTCCATCCCGCAGAACATGGTGGTGGCTAAGGAGATCGAGATGAAGGGTACGTTCCGCTTCCATGAGGAGTTCGGCCTCGCCGTCGATCTCATCAATGCCGGCAGGGTGGATCTTGCTCCCTTGTTGACCGGCATCTTTCCGCTCGAGGACGCCGTAGCCGCCTTTGAGGCGGCCGGCGACCGGAGTCGCTCGATGAAGGTGCAGCTCGCCTTTTAGCCGAAAGGCCGGGTCAGGCGTTTACAGGTCTTGGTGGCCGGCCGGATCGAGGAGTATCACATGTCACAGGCGGCAATCGGTCTAAGCGGACTTGGCGTCATGGGGGGCGAACCTCGCGCTTAACATCGTCGAAAAGGGCAACAGGATCGCGGTCTTCTGCTTGCTAGCCGCTTTGGCGGCCAGTCTTTGTACGGTCCGCAAACGTGGAGACGGTGCATACTAGTCTCTGTGTTGATCGGGGAACGGAAATCAGCCCGGCAAACGGAAAGCTGTTCTCGTTCTCTGCTTTTGAGATCGCATGGAGCGCCACAGGAACACTCGTTTGAAGGAAGCGGTTCGAAACGTCTGCTATTCGCAATCAACTAGCCATTCAGGGCGCCGGATGCCAACAGCAACAATAGGTTCGATCTTTCCGGTTCCGTCGCAGGTGGGTGGAAAGTAGAGCCTGCAGAGGAATCCGCCAATTGACCTTGAAGGGAGGTGAACTGCGGGATACCCGAGAGCAGCACCCCGGCCCCTCGGAAACGAGCTTCCTCTTACCTCGCCGACCAGCCATCTTCTTTCGGGGCCGGCGAGTTGATGGTGGTTTGCCCGGTCTGGTGCGAGAGTTCCGGAAGTTGCGAGGTGATTATCAACGTTCATACACATAGTCCGTAGACGATCAGCTTCCATGTCGGGTCACGAATGGTCGGCAATGCCAGG
>NZ_LUAV01000020.1 GCF_002078505.1 Ensifer aridi
CTCGTCGAGCGGCGATGGAATTTTGATGCTTTTCGCGATTTTGCGCGATGATAGCGCCGAAACGGCAAGTTGGTCAACCTTTGACCATATCACTATCGATACTTGAATACTATCGATAGTTAGAGTTCGTGGAAATCCGCGTCCGGATGACGGAAAGATGAGGCGTATTAGTTTCCGTTTGCGAAATTTCTCGAAGTTAATTCATTTGGTTAATTGTACGTGAAGGTGCCCCATCCAGAGCCTGCTGCGGCCGATTGCCGACGGAAAGTTTGATGAATTTCTCGATGACGCTTGTTGCTTCACGGACCCTTTCAGCGATTTCGTAAACCACGCGCGTATCAATTCCGGCCTTCCAAACCTGCGCAGGGCGAGTATCGTTCAGAATTGGAGCGGCCGTACCCCGCCACAGATATTTTAGCACAGGTGTACGCTGCCTATTCACAACTCATTTTAGAAGTGCAAGTATAACCTTGTATGTTTGAGTGCGTTTTTGCCCGGTCCGCCGAGACGCCGACCGGATGTTGATCCCTTATACAATTCCGCTGAATGAAGCCTCGGGGGGATTCATCGTGTACAAAAGTATTCGCCGTGCGGCAGCGCAAGAGTGCGCTCTTGCACCAGTGTTTTTGTTGTGTTTGTTGTTTTCTGAGACGCATGTCCGCGCTCAAGAATTCGATCAATGTCCCACCACTGTCCCAACGCCGCCAAAAGCGACCCTCAGTGAGAAAGTGCTGAGCGATGTCTGCATCCCGGCCGACTTCCCTGGGAACAACAACCCCATCGATTTCTTCGATGACTATTCATGGCGCGCTTTTCTGGGCTTGGTCTGGCCCGCCAAGTCTGGCGAGCGCGGGATGCCGGATCCGGCGGCCAAGCTCTCTGACCGCGGCCGGCCCCTCGTCTTTGAAACCTTCAAGTCAGACTGGGAGATCTTTCAGCCGAAAGGCGCTGCCCCGGCCGACTGGAACACGGTCGGCGGAGCCAATCCTTGCAAACTCGACGACGTTTCGAGCGATGATCTCGTGCTTGCCGCCTTCTCGAAATTCGACAATCTCGGTCAGGCGGGTTTCGGCACGCTTGTCGGACCTCTGGTAGGTCAGAACGGAACCTATGTGCGCTACCAGACCGCTTTCAACAAAATCGAGTTCGACCAGATCACGAAAGACAAGCTTTATCTTCGCAGCAGCCTGCAGGGTGCCTTGACGTTCCAGCCCGGGGCGATCGATATCAAAGCTGCGTGGATCGACATGACGGGGGTTGCCCATCCCGAACGGTTCTACACGCGCGATGCCTATCTTCTCGATCTTGCGGCAGAAGAGTGTTCGAAGACGCAGGTCGGACTTGTTGGCCTTCATATCGTTCAAAAGACCATCAGTCGGCCGCAGTGGATCTGGTCCTCGTTCGAGCAGATCGACAACATCATCGAAGAACACAGCCAGACTCCGGCGACCTTCAACGCCGGTGACGGTGTGCCAATGCCGGCGAGGAACCCCTATGTGTTTCCGCCGCCGGTTCAGGTTCCCGCGGCCTTCAACGTCGACCGCATCAAGCCGGTTCACGAGAACACCAAAAGGACGAACGACATCTATCAAAAGCTGCTCGCCGAAGTAGGTGCGCCCTGGCAGTTCTACAAGCTGGTCGTCACACAATGGCCCCTGTCTGTTGGAGATCCTTCGAAGGACGGCAAGCCAACGAACACCTTTCCGGGAAAGAACCACGATGCGACGAGTTTCGCCAACCTGACGATGGAAACATTTGACCAGAGATCGATTGGGACCGGCTGCATGAACTGCCATAACGTCACGCGAGAGACTACAGATTTCCTATGGTCATTGAATACAAGGGCCTTTCCTCAGTTGCGGGACATCATGGCCCAGGCGGCTCTATCGGACGTGTCGGTGACGAGCCTCGCATTGCCTGGTCGGCTGAAGACCTGGGATCAGACGTTGCGAGCGAACGAGAGCTTCACGATGCCGCCTAGGCAGCTGAAGGAATTCCAAGCGCTTAAGGAACTGATGGAATCGGCCCAAGCGACGCCTGTAGAGTGAGGTTAGCCATGTCAATTTCTTCTTATAAAGAGTTCCAGTCCTTCATGTCCGAAACGCTGGCGGCGATGGGCGTCGATGCGGAGTTCGCACCGCACGAGGAGTTCTGGTCGTCGCTCACCTACAGCGAGTTCACGCAGGGCAACGTGCCGGGGATTGCAAGAGCCGTGCGGATTCTGATCCCCGGCGATTCCGGGGGTTCAGCACTCATCCAGTCATTGAAGGGCGAGGGGATATTCACAGGCGCGCCGTTCAGACGCATGCCCGGGGGTGGACCATTCATGACGGACGACCAGATCGGCGAGATCGCCGCCTGGATCGACGCCGGTTGTCCCGAGGGCGATGCGGCTGTCAGCTAGCCAGATCTGTATCTCTTCAGGGCGTGGACGTCGGCGGGACAAAGTCTTCGACCCTTGGGCACGGAGACGATGTGACAGGGGTGCAGCGCAGAAGGGGAAACTGTGATCATCCAACGGTTCTCGAGCATATCCGGTTTATTTCGATGCGATTGATATCGATCACATGGGAGCGCGGGGATTGATCTCACCACCTATGACGGCGTGACGAAAAACGTCACGTCGATCTATTCGCAAATCGAAGGCGATGAATTGGTAGTTGGTCTTGTAGTTTAAGAATTTCGTATATGGCGCGGTGGCCTGGCACTTCTAACTCGGGCCTCGTGGGAGGGGACATTGGGACTTCGTACTCGTAAATCGGTGGCTGCCGCAGCGACGGAAGCGCAACTCTGGAGCGTGCAAAGGGCAACCGCCGAAACCGCGCTCGACTTCGCGATTGGTTTTCTGGGTTGCCGCATGGGCAACAACAGGAACCAGCCAATCGACGCGACAGCGAGAGACAGATTGCTGTCGATTATCCGTGCTGTCTCCATCGTAGAGAGCCGACACGGGACGCTGGGAGCGAACCAGCCGAAAAGAGATCCATTTCAATGTGGCAACCCCAACGATTCATGGTGGAAGGAATTCACAGGTCCCACGGGGACAGGTTCCCGCTTCATACGAGGTCCCGGGCTCTCCAATCTTTGGGCGGGCGAAGTTGGCGACGCATCTGAAACAACCAGCGGATTTCCAGCCGCGGCGAAACGCAGCTTACTTGCCAATCCCAAAGACGGACACAAAAATGCAGGCTTTTCCCCCAGTCATAGCTACGTTTGGGGCGTCATCTACTTGATCCACCGGATCAACAGCCACGCCGGTGACAAGAGTTATTCTTGCGGCGCCCTTTCACGTGAGCGCCTCATTAGTGGGGCTGTCACTTATAATGGAGGTGGTGTAGATGATTATCGGGATCGGCTCGAGAGTGCCTTGACGGAATTTGGAGACCCGCTCGCCGGCCAGGTTTTCATGGAACCTGTTTCGCAGTCGAACTTGATCATCGACTTGATTGCTGCGGCCAAGACATCCGGGCAGCCGCTTATTGGGATGAAGGTAAAGTTCGAAACGTCATCGAACCGCCTTCGGTCGGTGACGCTTGAGTTTGCAAGCGACAAACAAGAGACGGCGGATTCTTGACGGGCCGTTATTCCGTCCGCGATCGCGACGGAAATCTTCAGTTTCGAAACGTCCAGCCCGACGAAGATTTCGCTATTTTCCTTCATGGTTCGCCGTCGCTAAGCTTGCGACTCGGCTCTGGCCCATCCAGAGCAATCCCCGTGCCGCAGCTTATTCCGGGGGCGAGCCACCTTCACGCGGCGAACCTACGGTCTAGTGTTTGCACTAGGACTTGCAGTCTCCAGCCAACCTCGGTACGGCGGTCGTCACCGGGGGCATACCGATAATCTAGAATGCTCTGCGCTCGATCATGGTTGCTTTGATAAGCAAGTAGTAATACGCTTGACGCTCTACCATTGAGAGTACAGGCAAGATGGTTAAACGCACGACCTCGTCGTCTGATGTGCCACTGGCTGCAGCAGGGGAGAAGGCTCAACCGACGCCGCTGAAAGATCATCCGCTGGTCTTCCTGGTTGGGGCCTGTTGTGCAACGGCTGTAGCAACATGGACTTTGTCAGAAATGTTTCGCGTAGCTCCGATTCAGTCCCAGTTAGAAAGACAACTTTCCAAAACCGCCTCTTCGCCAGTCATTGAAGACATTACGACAACTACTGACAAAAGTAATGGATCAGAGGTTGTGCATTCCGCGATAAAATTCAAAGACGCTGAAGGGGACGCAGCTTACGTTAACTATATCGTTCGACAGACGGACGCGAAGCGCATCGAAGTTACGTCATCATCAATCAAATCCAGCAAGGCGCAGCAGGTAGTAGGTGCTGTATATACTGCAGAATGGAAATGCTCATCGGGTAAATACGAAGTTCATCTTACAGTACTCATTACTGATTTCGCGGGGAACGTTAGCCTTCCGAAGAATTATTCAATCTACTGTCGCGGCTGAGCCGAACGCGCTAGGTTCACTGTAGTAGAAGCATCTACTGTTTTGTCGATTGGGTGGGCGGAGGTGAGCGGGGGGCTGATCCTCCAGTCTGTATATTTTGCTCATCGCTTTTTGTCGATGTGCGATTTCGATTTGCCGCTTACAAGCTTCGCGATCTCCCGGGCAAGACCGTGTTTGCTGCAACCGGCGTTTGTGGGCCACGCTGGACGGTGATATCGGCGCAAGTTCCGCGCGCTTTCGTGCCGCGAACAGCGCAAACGATGTTTGTTATGAATCGCGTCGCCGGCACCGTCCTCCGGGCAGGGCGCGCGGACCTAGTTGGATGTGCGCAGCCCGCGCATTTCGGTCGTGATTGCATCCGGCCATTTACTATTGCTGAGGTTGCAATCCTGAAGTTAAGTGGTAAGCTCGTTCTGTTTGAGAGGTCTGGCCGGAAGAACCGGTCAACAACCCGCATCATACAGCATGGTCGGCCAGCAAAGGTCACCGATCATGACGAGGTTTCGAGTGGGGTTGGTCAGACAAGGAATTTATGTCGGTCTAGGAATGCCGTTGGCGAGGGCCCGACACTAGGATCTACGACAATAGCAACACCAAGAGCGTGCTCTTGAAGAATTTTATGGCAGGGGACGACGGAGCGGGACGGCGAGTTTCTGCTTCCCGGATTTGGCAACAATTCGTTCCGCTGCTTCAGCACCTTTAGCGCCGGCGCGGGAGGCGCCAAGGAAAACACGGCGACGAAAGCTCCCGGACGTAAGGCGGTCCATGTGTCGGCGGCGGGAGCGACGATCCGATATCCGAAAGCGAACTGCCGCGTCGATGCGGCGGGCGGCGTTGTCGCCTGCGCCGGCATCGACACGTTGCGCCCGTACGGAAGGGGGAAATACGATGCCCGGCGCGATCAACTTACTCGCCTTCAGGCTTTATCAGATCAGCAACGGCAAGAAGAGGCTCGCGCTCAAAGCTGGGCTGGACTCAGACGGAAATTACGTCGTTTCGGACCCGACTGCGTCGATGGCGTTCGACTATGTGGAGCTTTTCGATGGCAGCGCGGACCGGCTGCGACTGAGCCTGCGCGTGCTCGACGGCACATTTCACCGTCTTGCGGGATCCAAGCTGAGCCTTTCCGTAAGGCTGCCAATCCCCCTGGCTCGCTACGCCGACAAATCGCGCCGCGTCATCGTCAACTTCAAGCTGACGTTATCTGCCGGGAAGGATCTGTTCGCCAAGGACGGCACCCTCGGCGTCGAACTGGCGTACGTCGAGAGCTATGCGCCGGCTGCACCGGGCAATCAAAACAATCTTTCTGGCAGGTTTTCGCTGAATGTGCTTTCAAACCCGCCGAAACACTACCACTTTGAGAGGCATCTCTTCGCGACCAACGCGGCGATAGCGATCGACAAGAACAATTTTCCGCTACCGCCGCGCGTGCTGCGCGACCTGACGGGCTTGGTCATCAAGGACATCGTCGCGATCAATCCCAACCCAAATCTCCCAAGTTTCCCCAATCCCCGGTCCATCCAGCTCCGCCCCGTCGGCATCCGTCGCGCGGACCGCGGCTCGACAGCTTGTGGGTTCCTGGCGTTCGGCGCCCGTATCCGGGTCGGCCCGGCCGCGGCCGAAGCGGCGGGTACGGCGCGGCTTATCCTCGATGAGCCCGATCGCGACGTCGATACCGTCATCCGCGTCGAGCGGGACATCGACTTCGACCTGATCCCCGACGCCTTTCACCAGCCCGATCTGGGAGCGGGCGAGGCGGAGGCGACGAATTCATATTTTTGCTACCTGCGCGTCGGGCCCCTGCCCCCGCAAATCTTCGAAACGGTGTGGAACAGGCGCATCGCGCCGCCTTATCTCGGCGCCCTGCGAACGATCAGCGACGCGGCCGACCTCTCTTTCGTTCCCCTCTTGACGAATGTCAGCCCGATCGCGCCGGGGGGTGGCGATTTCGAGGCCCTGTTCGATGTCGTTCAGCCCGACGTCGCGACGAGCGAGAAGATCGCCGACATTGTTGTCGCGGCGATCCGGCCTGTCGGGCAAAGTGCGACCTTCCTCGCTGACGCCACCTTCCCCGGCCTGCTCACGCACGAGGGCAAGCCAGTCGTCCGCCGCGTCAGGGTCACTGTCGAAAAAAAGAGCATGGCGGAGACTTTCGAATGGTTCGATGCCCCGCCTCTGCGGTCGAGCACAGGGGAGATAAGCGTCACCATCGAGGCGGAGGGGAGCGGTGCGGCAGGCTCGGGAGGCAGGATGCGCATCGGCGCGCTCGATCTCGACGTGCCGGCATCCCGACAGGACGACGCCGGCCAGCTTCGCATCCATTACGCGATTACGTTCGAACCGGTCGATCCCGCCGCAGTCGACAGGAACGACCCGAAAGGGCGGGCCGGCAGGGCGCGGTTGCCACGACGCGGCGAGGCCCTGCCGCGCATCCGCGCGCGGATCGAACGGTTCGACCTGCACGACGTCCGGCCCGGTGCGCAGGACCCGGTCCCCGACGCCGGCCTCGCCTTTGACGCGGTGGTCGAGGATTTGTTGCACGCGGATGTCAGCCCTGGCGATCCGGGCGACGAGCGGGTGGCGCGCGAGCGGCGGATCGCCCGCGACCTCGCACGGGACGTTTCGGCGGTGATCGTCGATGGAGGGCGCGATCCCGCCCCCGACGGTACGCCCTTCTTCCTCCGCGGCGAGGAAATCACCGCACCGAACCGGAACCGCCGGGTAGCGCTGACCCTCCACCGCGCGCGGATGCCGCAAGCCAAGAAGGGAACAGCGCCTCGTCCCCGCAAACGCACGATCGTCCTTGATCCCGAACCCTTCGCAGTGTCGATGATCGACGTGCCAACCTTTGGCGTGGATGGTGAGGCGGCTCAGGAGTACGATGGCGAGATCGCCAACTGGGAGCTTTCTGAGGCGGGCGGCGCGAAATGGGAGATCCTGGGCATCACCGACGGCTTCGATCTCTATTTCCCGCCTCAGGCGACAGGCGAGGCCTTCGAGAAGGGCAAGCCGTGGACGACGATTTCGCCGGCGGGAGCGGCGGCGGTGGCGATCGACTTCCGACTCAGTACTGTCTCACGGCTAGCGCTGCAAGCCTCCTACTACCGGCAGCGCTATGCGGAGGCGCCCTGGAACGTTCGCCGGGTGCTCGGTTTCGCCGGCGACAGAGCGCCGGGCGCCAGCATAAAGAAGGCGCGTTTCGAATATCTTTACGGCCTTGCCGGTCGCATCACCGCACCCGGGCTCAGGCTTGCCGAGCTCGGCTCCCGAATCGGCGGCATCCGAGATCCGCTGCCGGCGCGGCCGCGCGGCATTACGCGCACGATGCCGGAGCCGGAACCAGGCAAGACTGCCTCGCCGCAGCCGCTCGTCGAAGCCGAACTCTACGACCGGTTCCGCGACCTGTCCGCCTCGTTTTCAAAGGCCTACGGCACCCGGATTGCCCATTTTGAAGCCTACCGCGAGGGCAGCGACAACCCGCTCGCGATCGAGGAGAAGGTGGCGTTCGAGCTGCGGGCGGATGCGGCGCTGGACGATGAACCGTGGAATCCGGCGAGCCCCTCCGCCGGCTTCCGTGGCGGAGCCACCCGGGGATTCGAGTCCGAGCAGATCTACAACGAGGTCGTGCGCAACCGGACCAGCACGCGCGGCCAGATCGTCAAACCCGGCTTTTCCGCGCTCGGCGGCTCCGGCTTCGTGCGCGCCTTCTTCGCCGACGGCAAGACGCGGATTGTCTCCGACACGAGCTTCGGCCGAACCCACACCTATGCCGTCGAGCGCATCGGCCGCATCGGCGTCTTCTGGAACATCGCCAAGCACGTCATCGTCTACGAGCGCACCGTGCTGCCACACGACCAGTTTCTCGGCCAGCAAGACGGCCAGCACTTCGGCCGACCGCTCGGGCGCAAGGCGAAGGAATACATCGACATCATCGAACCGGAGCGCGCCTATCCGGAAAAGGGCGCCGCGCCGCGGTCGCCGGGCTTCGTGGAGGCCTGCCTCTTCCGGACCCGGCGGATTCCGGTCGATGGCCGGTGGGGTCGTGACATCGAGGATGGCTGGATCGTGCCGCTCTGGCGAAAGGACGCCGACAAAGACCTCTATCCGAAGCCGGACGTCCGCCTGCAGCTCGCAGCCGCCCATGCCGATGCGGCGGCGGTCACGCCGTCGCGGTTCAGCGACCCCGGCCAGCTCGTCTTCTACACCTCGACGCGATTGGGCGAAGGCGATGATCCGAATGCGTGGGCGCCGCGCGAGGACATCGACTTCGTCAACGTTCCGCCGCCGCTGCCGGTCGGCCAGCCGGTGATCGATGCGGCCGACCCGGACGGAAAGGCGACCGACGAGGTCGTGGTCGATCCGCTTCTGGCGCGCTGCACCTTCGATCTCGACGCCGCCGGCGCCGCGGTCAATTTGGTGAACGGGCGGACGCAGGCCGAGCCGATCGGCGCGGTGCTCGACAACGTGACGATGATGCGCGCCAGGGCGAGCGGCAAGGACGGCGGTGCGGCCGGGCAGGCACTGGCCCTGCGCCAGGAACTCGAGCGCATCCTCGCCGAGGCGCGGCGGCTAGAGAGCGTTCTCGACGGCAGCCTCGCGACGGCGCGGGCGGCGCTCGCCAGCCTGCCGCGGCTCGCCACCAAGAGCGGCGACGAGATCGAGGCCGCGCTCAACGCCGAGGTCGATCGCCTCGGCGAAATCAAGACCGTGATCCATCGTGAAGCTGCAGCCGCCCGCACCATGATCGCGGCTGCCGCAGCGAGGGCGCGAGGCATAATGCAGGCCGCGAAACCGGGCTGGACCGATGCGCCGGAGATCGCCAAGGAGCGGCTGTGGAAGGAGGTCGACGCGGTGCTGTTCGCCCGCGCCGACACTCTTTCGAAAACCATCAGCGAGGTCGTCGCCGGTTTGCAGACGCTGCCCTCGGAGGTAAACGCTGGCATTGCCAATATCCTGGCGCGGCGGATAGAGGAGGCACTCGCGCCCGTTCGCGCCACGATCGTCGGCGGCGTCGGCCGCGTGAGCGAAAGCCTGTCCCGCCTAGAAGGCGCGCTCGGCGACGTCCGCGCGGGGATGGGCGCCGCGCTGCGCAAACTTCAGGCCGAGGCCGAAGAGCTTGATGGACGCCTGCAGGACGCCAAAGCGAATAAAGACCTGCGCTCGCTGATCAACCAGTATGAGGCCTTCCATGGCGGCGTGCTGACGACGATCGACGCGCTGGCGACGAACGCCCGTCGCCAGTTGCCCCTTTCCATCAAGAAGGCAGTGGTTTTCCCCAAGGCGGACGGGACGCTGATGGCGCTAGACGGTTTCCTGACTGGGCTGCGCGCGGCACTCGTATCGCTGCACGACGAAGTACTCGCAACGATCCAGACGACTGGCCTCGATGCTGCTGAAGCGCTTGAGCCAATTCAGGAGGCGATGCGCGGCGCGATTGCCGCCGTCACAAAGGCCGGCACGGACCTTGGGACGCTGGCCGGACTAGGGCAGGGCGTAATACGGGATTCCGCGGCCGCGCTGGCGGCTTTCACCAACGATCTCGACGCCTTTCTCGGCCAAATCATGTTCGAGATACACGATATCTGCGCGACGGCGGCCGACCCGATCGAGGTTATCCGGGACAAGGTCGTGGAGAAGCTCGATCTGGTGGCGGTGAGGGCGAACGAGCTCAAGGGGAACGTGCGCGAGACGGTCGACGGCCTGAAGGGCGCCGTCGGCGGGCTGCTCGACGAGGTTGGCAACACGGTCGCCGAGGCCGAGACCGCGATCGAGAACCACATCGCGCTGGCGCAGAACCAGGCGGCGGCGACGATCGACGCCCTCGAATCCGCACTCGTGCGGGCCATCGACGATGGCATCGCCGTGCTCAGGAACAAGGCCGGCGACCTAGCGCAAATCGTCAAGGACGCCGCTGCAAAGCTTAAGGGCGGCGCCGATGCGATCGTCGATGGTCTGCGGAACGCCGTTCCGCCGGCTGTCGCCGACGACATCCGCGTCCTCGAGGAGGGCTACAGACGGCTGTCGGGCGCACCTACGTTCCAGAACCCTGGCGAGACGCTGGCGCTAGTGCGCGCCGCCGGCACCTCGCCGATGCTGCCGAACCTGAAATTCAATCGCGAGCGGATCGCGTATTTCTTCGACGACGCCCGCGATGCGATTCGCACGTCGCCGGTGGTGGCGCTGATGAACCGGCTGGACGACGACCTGAAGGCACTCGGCATCCGCGTTCCTACCGACGAGATTCTTGAGCGCCTCGTTCCGAAGGGCATGGAGAATTTCGACTTCGGCAAGCTGTTTCCCGATCTCGGCGGCCTCAAGCTCGACGGCCTGTTTAAGAACCTGCGCATGCCGCCGTCGCTCAACGACAAAGTCAAGCTCACGCACGGTTTCGACAAAGCAAGCCTCACCGCCTGGGCGAAGGCCGAGGCCGCGGCGGCATTTCCGGATCGATCCGAGATTTTCGACGCCGGGCCGTTGAAGCTGTCGATGGTGCAGGGCCGCTTCGACGCGCTCGCCGACCTCGCCGCCACGCCCGACGGCGTCACGAAAAAGACCACCCGGGCCGAGATCACCGGCGACTGGGAACTCGCCTTCAGCGGCCGGCCACTCGTAACGCTGGAACGGACGCGGGTGCTCTTCGAGGATGGCAGGGGCCTCGATGTCGACATTGATCCGCGCCGCGTTCGCCTCGACCGGTCGATCCGGTTCCTGTCCGACCTCATCAAGTCCTACGGCGAATCGGACAGCGGCTTCTTCCTCGAAATGCTGGAGGAGGAAGGTCTGCCGGCTGGTATTGCGGCCCGGATCGATCTGCCGCTTCCGCCCCTTTCCTTCGGCGCCTTCTCGGCGACTGGACTTCGCTTCTCCAGTTCCTTCGCGCTTTCCACCAGTAGGGCCAGCGGCGGGAGGCGCGGCGACTTCGCTCTTTCCACGACGCTCGCTCTCGGACGCAAGAGCGAGCCGTTCGTGCTGCGCGTCTGGATCTTCGTAGGCGGCGGCTGGCTGGAGACGAGGGCGAGGTATTTCCCCGCCTCTGGCAAACTGTCCACCGCCGTATCGATCGGGCTGACGGCAGGCCTCGGGCTCGACTTCGCCTTCGGCCCCTGCCGCGGCTTCGTCTTCGCCATGTTCGGCGCCTACGCCGAATTCGAAAGCGGCGGCCCCGGCGGCGCGAACTTCTCGATCGCTGTTATCTTCCTGCTGCGCGGCGGCATCGTCATCCTAGGGCGGTTCAACATTGGCCTGTCGCTGCTGATGGAGTTGGTCTACCGCGACGACGGCACGATGATCGGCCGCGGTACCATCGAGGTCAGCTTCAAGATCTGCTGGTGCTGCGAGATTAAGGTGCGCCAGGGCGTCACCTATCACCTCAGAAAGTCGTCCGGTGGTAAGTCGGCGCCTGCGGCTGCAGCGCCGCCTAGGCCCCACTACCTTGACAGCTTCGCTTGAAAAGGGACGATTATGAAATTCGTTCTCCTTTGTGATCTCGTCCGTGCCCCCGCCTCGGTGAACCCGGTCGTCGGTATGCGCCTTTCCGGCGCGGCGCTGCGCCCGGATCCCGGCGAGCCGGAGGACGCCGTCCTGGCGGCAGCGCGCATCCTGTTCGACGATGTCGACGGGGACGCGCTTCCGGCTCCGGACGACGCCAGCTTTTCGACCTATCTCGACCGCCTGGCAAGGGGGGCCGGTCCCCTCTTTCCCTGGATTGGCGGGGAGTTGCAGTTCGCGGCCCTTTGGGCGTCGGTCGATCCGGGCGCGGATGCGGACCCAACCATCGATCCGCTGGGGATCACGACGAGCCATATCGCACTGCCGGATGGCACCGTCGGTGGCGTCGATTTCGAGATGACGGACAGCGTGCTCGGGTCGCTGCGCCATGCGGCGCTGGCCGACCTCGTCTCCGATCGGCCAGGCCGCACAAACAATTTCACGGAACTCCGGCCGTTCATCCTCGGCGGCCTCGACGACGGCAACAGCAAGACGCCGATTGACGAAGTGGCGGGCGATACCGTCACCTTCCGCTATGAAACGTTCATGGCGGGCCTTGCCTCGATGCCGGCGCCCATCCCGCACGGCCGCCTCAACCTCGTCCGCTTCTGTAAACTCACGGCGGTGAAACCGACGCCGTCCCAACCGACCGACGAGCATGTGCTGATGGTGGTCGCGCCGCGGCTGACGCTCCGCGACGGTACGGCGCTCGCGCCGGATCTCGCTGCGACGACCTGGACGCGGTTGGAATCGTCCTTTGTCGCCACAGTTCCCTATCCCGGTGGTTTCGGCGGCCATCCCGTCGAGGCCATTTGTCGGGCGATCGACCTCACCGCACCGCCTTCGAGCACCAACAGCTTCATCAACCTTGACACGCTTTGGGTGCGGCGCAAACACACGGCAGAGCCGGACGACCCGCGCACGGGGATTGGTTTCGACGACTGGCTGGGACGGCTGCCTGCACGCACTAGCGAGGTGTTCGACCTGCCGCAGCGTCTGCTCGACGCCCTGCAGAACGACATCAAGGCACCCGGCGCTCCCCTTACTTCGGCGATTGCCGCAGGCGATCGAAAAGACGGTGCCGGCCGGCTGACACGAGCCGTGCTGGTGGCGCTGCGGGACATCGTCGGTCCGGGCGTCGTCGTGCGCGACGACGGAACACACGTCGAAGGACCGAACGGCGCGCCGGCCCATCGCGCGCTCGTCGAGCAGGTGAACGGCGCCGTGCGTGGTACGCCGCTGGACGGCGCTCAGACAGAACGCCTTGTTGCCGCCATCGAAGCCGGCGACAAGGCGTTCCGGGATGCCTTCCGCCCCGGCGGGACAGGCGCAGAAGATCGGCTTGCCGAATGGTACGGCGTCCTTGCCGGCGCAATCGGCCCCTCTCTCGGCCTGCCCGACAGTGGCGCGGAATTCGCGCCGGCCATCGCCCATGCGGTCGCGGGCATGCCCGGTCTTGCCGCTGCCTACGATCCCACCATGCTGCGTCGTGTCGTCGATGCGGCCGTCGGCCCGGCCGGCGCGGCAGGGATCCAGGTGGCGAACTGGCACCGGGCAATCGCGGGCGATCCGGACTTCGGGCCTTGGCTGTCGGCCGCAACCGACGCATTCCTGTGGCTTTCCGAGCACGGGTTCGACCCGGTCGGGCGGCTGAGAAAGGCGAACATTGACCTGCCATGGATCCACAAAGAGGGGATATGGCGGAGGGTGGCGTCGGGCCCGACCCGCGACATCGACTTCTTGCGTGGCACCGAAACGGAAAAGGGGAGCATTCGCGACGCGATCTCGGCGTATGTGCTCGGAACCCTGTGCGAAGCAAGCGGGATCCCCGCCGCACTAGAGGACGCGTATGCGGCGAACTACGGCAGGGTCGGAAATCTGCCGGCAGGCGCCCGTCTGGCCGTTGCCGAGGCGATCGACGTCGTGGTCAAGACGCGGGTGAAAAGCTCGTTCACTGACCCCGACCGGGACCCGGACGGCCAGACGCTGTTGACGGGCCCGCTGGTGGCGGACGCGCATCCCGTCGCTCTTCAGATCGACCGTCTCGTCATCAGCCAGTCATCAGGGTGGGACTTCAACGAGGATCTGGCTGGATACGGCATGCTGATGCGGCGGTCCGATCGGGCGGCGGAGTCTTGGTGCTGCCTGACGGCGTCCTTCGCCGAAATCGACCCTGACGCACTTCTCACCGGCACGCCGAGCGCGGTCGAATTCAAGGCCGCGCCGCGCACGGTGCTCGGTGCGGTGCCCGTCGGCTATGTCGGCAACGCGCCACAGGGGGTGATCAGCTACGACAACCGGCCGGTAATCGGCGATGGCCAGGATGACGCCATGACCGACCCCCAAGAAGCCCCCCCGCCCGACCCACGTATCCTGCGCCTCCTCCAGCCGGTTACGCAGGAGCGGCCGCCCGCGGAAACGCTGCTGCCGTTCCTCGCCTATGGCGCCACCTACGAGATCGCCCCGTTCGGCATCTCCAATCAGGGGGCGCTGCCGGAAGCGATCCGCCGCAACGACTACCCCGCCCTGCTCGATCCGGGAAAGCTAACCCCGGGGCACTTCGCTCCCGGCGCCGATATCTTGCGCCGCTTCACCTATCTGCGCTGCACCGGCGTCGGGGCGCTGCGCGTCGAGGCAATCCCGCTGCCCGACGGCAGGAGCTATCACCCGATGACGCCGGGCAAGGAGACGAAGCCGCTCGCGGAGGAAATCCTCGTTCCGCCCGAGGCTGTGGAGCCATGGCGGCCCGCTCCGTCGCCGCCGGCGCTCAGGCCGCTGAAACTCAAGACGGCGCTCTTGCTGGCCGACGAAAATGGTGGGGAGCTCAACGACGGCTGCAGCACGCTGCGGCTTCGCATAAGTCCGCCCGTCACACCGATCGAGGATTTCGATCGCTGGCTCGCCTTTGACGAGTCGCTCAAGACAGATGTTTCGGAGCGGCAGGCACTTCGTGAGTTTCGCAAGAAGCTGCGCGACCGGCAGGCGGACCTCACGCTCGAACAGAACGCTTGCGCGGCGCGGCTTCGCGAAGCCTCAGGGGCCGAGGCCGAGGCCTTGGCGGCGCGAATCCGGACGATAGAGGATTTGCTCGTGATCCAGGACCCGGCCGTCGATGCCCTCGCCGTCTCGGTCCGGCGCGTTCGCCGCGACGGCGCGTTGGCGTCGGAGGCGACAGCGTCTTTCGATCCGTTCTTCCTTCCGTGGGAGTGGACTTGGAACTCCTCCGTGGCCGCCGAGGACCCCTTCGCCAGCCGTCCGCCGATCGAACTCGTCTGCAAGATCGGTCCGAAGAGCGCGCCGATCTTCGACAAGACCGGCAGAACCGTGACGCTTGCCGCGGGAGACATCGTAGTCGTCCAGGTTTTCGCAGCGGTACTCAGGAAAAAATTCAGCGATCCAGTGTGGCCCGGCGGCATCCGTCGCTTCGACAAGGCAGTGCGGGAGGCGTCGGTCGGAAACATTGCCGAAGCCGACTTGCCTGTCGATGAGCATGGCAACGGCTACCGGTTGTTCAGCCTGCATGCGTTCACCCTCGAAGCCGCTTCGCCGGCCATGCCCTCGGAGCAGGAACTCGCGGCCGCCATCACCAGCCATGTCGTCGGAACGATGCCGGCCGAAGACGAGCACGAGGGCGACGTCCGGCTTGACTTCACGCGACGGCCCGGTCTTGCGATGGACGCGGTGGGATCGATCACGGTAGGGACGCAGGCCTGGCGATGGACGGGCCGCCCACTGCCGCCCTTCCCGTTCAAGAAGCACGACGAGTTCAACCATTTTCCGACGCATGACCCGGGTGATCCGCACGATCGCGATCCGACCAAGCGGATTCCGCCGCCTTCGCCTTCCGACTACCCGTTACTGTGGGACGTGGCAGGCTTTGCCGAGCGGCTGGACGAGACGCTTGGCGACCCGACCGTCGCCATCGCGATCAGCGAGAAGCGCGACGAGGCCGGCGACATGATTGTCCTGCCCGTACGCATCGCACTTAATTCGCCGAGGCGCAAGGAGACCGCGCGCTACCTGCGGTTCCAGGCGACGGCCCGGTCACGCTACGCGGCGGCCTACGCGCTCGCAGGAAAGGCGCTTCCATCCGTTGTCCCGGCGAGCTGGGAGAATGCCACCGGACAGTGGAAAACCCGCTGGCACCGGGTGCTACGGCCGGCATCGGATCCGGCCGACGTTCCGAAGCCGAGCATAAGGGCGGTACTGCCACTGACGCGCGCGCTGCGGGAGCGCGAGGCGCTTTCGGCAGTGTCCGGCGTCCTCGCGATCGCCGACGGGGCCTGGTTCGAGCACGCGGGGCTTGCCGACTGGATGATCGGCGGCGCCGAGATCGCGTACCGACGCAAGATTCATGATCCCGGCACCGGGAGTGCGGGTCCGGCGCGGGCGGTCGAGTTCGGGCCAGATCCGCTGGTGAGGACCTACGGGCTCGCAAACCACACGGCGTTTCAGAAGCGCTCGCCGGAGAACGTTGAACAGCTGCGTGGGGTCGCGCCGCTTTCGATCGCCGGGCCGCTCGGCCATGGCTTCGACACTGGAACGGCGACCGGCCTCTTCCTTAACAGCTCCTTTGTCGTCCGCCCGCCTGCTTTCGCCGAGCACGATCCCGACGCCTGGTGGATGGGCAAGCTGGCCTTCCGCCGCCTGGTGCTCGCCGAAGCGATGGACGACTACTGGAACAGCGTAGCCGCCTCTGTCAGCTCCACTGTCGGGCAAGTCTCGCTCACGCAGCATGCAATCGCGGCCACCGCGGAGACGGCGACCGCCACGATCACGGTCGAAGCGCGGCTGGAGGGGATCGACGACCCGGTATCGCTGAAGGTCGAGGCCGAGCGGGCCAACGGTGTATGGACGCTTTTGTTCGACGGGGCGCAGAACGAGCCAGTCGCGTTGAGATCAACCGCCTTCGATCTGCGCATGATTGCGGTGCGCCAGAGGTCTATCGTCGATCCGGCTGCGACTGCCGTGCTGCATTATGCCTGGTTTGACGTCCTGCTGCTCGTCCGCGAAGGCGAGGGCCACTGGTTTCTGGCCTGGCAAACGCGGTGGTTCGATGCGCCGTCGGTCGCCGACACAGCGGAGAACGAACTAAAGGTCAGCATGCAGATCACGCCAAGCGGTGCTGCAATTGGCCCGCTCCTTGCCAGTAGGGCCGTTCAAGTTTCCGAGCCGACCGAGGGTCGCTGGGCGCAATTTCTGCCAAACATGGATGTCCTCGGACGTCTTAGCAAAATCCCGGTCGGCAGTCTGGACCTCCGGTTCGACGAGAAAACGCCCGGACGCCTGTTGCTTGCCGCCGGAAAGGGATGGCTTTCCACCAATGGTCTCCTGACCGAGAGATCGGCCGGCAAGGAGAACCAGCGGCTCTTCAGCCTCCTTCTGCTGACGGCCGGAATCTCGAGCGTGTCGGGCGGTGAGGACGAGATCTTCGTTGGCCTGTACCATTCGCCGGATGGTCACGACGCCGGTCTAAGCGCAGTACCGCTGGAACCGTTCGAGACGGGTTTTTTGCCGGTCTTGCCCTTATCTGGTCCGCTGATCGGGCGGATCCTGACGGTTCGCGCCAGCAATCCGTTAGTAAGAGAGGAGACGATCGCGCTATGGCGCAGCGATCCCTGGCAGCAGTTCTTTCCCCGCGAGCAAGGCGACTCGACCGACCCCGGCGAGGTGTTCGGGGCGCAGAAGGCGACGAACGCCGATCTGCAGATCATCGAGATCTATGCGCCGATCCGATTGCAAGGCAGGAGCTGATCCTGGGCCGGAGCGGGTCAGAGGAGTTGTCCACGCCGCCAAGTAGCGTCGCGCCAGCGCGCCAAGAGATGCATTGTGCAGAATAGCACAAGTGGTATATTTCTAATTTACGGTGTTCTTATGTAAATGACGCAGACGTCAAGTTCTTTGCATTTAACTGGCGTACAACGATACGACGATCTAGAGCCAATCAAGCCTTCCATTTGTCGAAGACTAGGCCACCGTTTATGTTTGTCCGATCTCTTGAGAGCTTCGCAGTTTTGATGGCTCGCTCAGCGCCTGAATCACGGCTGCGCTAGCTACGGGAAGCGCCTTGCGACATGAGAGGATTCGCGATGTCTGAAGGTATGCCATTACCGTGGCCATTTCCTTGGAACCTGCCGGGACGTGCCTGGGCTACGGCTGCAGAAATTCGTTCGAAAGCCTTATCCACCTTCCCGGACAAGGCAACGTCGGCAGAGGCGGAGCCTACTGCATTCATCGAAGAGGTCCATTTAGCCGCAACGGAAGCCTACAAAAACTTCGGGGTTGATCTGCCTGAAGTTAAGAGTTCCGAGTTATATTTGATTGAAGGTATCGCAAAAGTCTCGATCCCCGAAACTGTCGCTAACCCGTGTGTGCGAACGGGGCTCGCGGTTATATATCCGCCCGAATTCTTGTTCGTGTTGGACGCGGGTCTCGACTGTCTTATTGGCGGTACGGTTACTTGGCAACAGAACGGATTGGGCGATCCCGGCTTTCCCGAGAAGAATGAGATCCTTCTTCGAAGTGTTCAAACACGTCGGGAAAGAGATCTGGTCTTTCCGAAGATTGCTGGAAGCTTAATTATTGGAATAGAACCGGGTTCCAACGAAGCCGAGATAGAACGAGAGCTGGCGTCTGCTGGGCTCAGGGATATTGCCATGCAAGAATTCATGGTCACGGCAAGCTGTACGCCGTTTGTCGAGCCGCAGATCTGCAAGAGGCTCGAGACTGAACTTCCCTTCGTCAAATATGCGGAGCCGAACGGAGTAATAAGACTCATCGATTTCAGCCCTGGATGGGCTGCAAAACGTCTCCTTTAGACCTTACCGGGCGTTTTGTCCTTGTCTTAAACACGTTCGAACAAGGAGTACAAAGAATTGCATGCTGCGGAAGTATATGAAGGCATTGGAACATCACTTGAAGAAGCGATTCGCACTGCGCACTCTCAGATCAAAATTCGACCAGGGAGAGATTTCACAACTTCCCGAGTCATTGACTGGGGTATGCAATTCGGCGGACTTACGGAGGAAACCGTATACTACGTAAAAGTAATCGAGGACGAGACCGCACCGTTCAAGGCTTAAGTCGGTGAAGATCTGAGTGGCTCCGGCAGTAGCGCTGCCGGCGGTCTCGTGAGTGGCGACTCGGCGAAATCGTAGACTATAGGCGCGGGAATTCATCGCTAGGAGATGATGCTTGCTTCTATCGATCTCGCGAGCAGGCCTGAATTGGCGGAAGGTTCCTGTCAATGCTGCACGGATCAAGAGGAGGGGGAAACATGGGTAAGTTTAAGGGTGTTGTATACGATATCGACTATCTTGGTCGTCTCGGTGATACCCAGGTACTAATAAGCTCCTTCACTCACCAAGGGGCATTTTTTGCGAATGAGAGCCAGCTACTCATTCCTTTGGCGGCGGCTTTGGTAGCGCGCCGGATCGTCGAGATCGAATATGAAGGGGACGACACAAAGCGTATCCTTGCAGTCGCTATCACGCCGCATACAAGTCCGATGCCCGAAGGTAAAATCAGTGCTGAAATTGAGACCGACACGGCGGGGCTGCCCACTCGGGCGAAAATACATTTCGAGTGACACTCTTGCTCCGGATCACTTCCTCCGGATGCGCTTTATCCATCGGCGCGTCCCTTGATTGATGTCGCTTGGCAGTTAAATGGGGTCTTCCTCAATTTGTGTGGTTCACTCGCCGTTAGACATCCTGCCGCTATGGGCGGGTATGCAAACGAAAACGAAATGGTCGCCCGGCCCAGGGGCAAAAGTTCTGGGTGTCGCGCTCACAGATGATGACAGTTGGGTTGTTTCCGCTGCCGGACCAGCTTTCGGCATTTGCCCCGATTGCGGACGGCGGACCCGAAATCGGCATGGTTGCTCCGACCGGAGCCTTCAAGATCTGCCGGTCCAGGGCAAAACCGTAACGGTGAAGCTTCGGTTGAGCCGCTGCCGGTGCGCCCATCAGAAATGTGAACGACAAACATTCACCGACCGGCTGCCGACGATTGCCTCCCCTTATGCGCGCCGGACAAGGCGGGTCTCGGAGATTCTCAGTCTGCTCGGTCATAACGCCGGCGGCCGTCCCGGCGAGCGCTTGATGCGGCGGCTCGGCATGCCGGTGAGCGACGACACGATCCTGCGGCAGCTGAAGCGGGATGCCGCGCTCGCTCATTGCGACGCCAGGATTCGGGTTGTTGGCATAGATGATTGGAGCTGGCGGCGATCCTGGCGCTACGGCACGATTATCGTCGACCTGGAGCGCCGTTCGGTCGTGGACATCCTTGACGACCGGAGCGTGGCGAGTGCCGCGCGATGGCTGAAGCGGCACCCTTCTGTCGAGATCGTGAGCCGAGACCGATGCGGGCTGTATGCGCAAGCTGCTCACGAGGGTGCACCGCAAGCGCGTCAAGTTGCTGATAGGTTCCATCTCATGCAGAATCTGCGGGTCGCAATCGAGGAGCAGATGAGCTTTCCGGCCGCGCCACGGGACGAGCATTGCTGCCGGACAAAAGTATCGGGAGCGCGCAAATCGATGTAATTCAGGATCATCACGTTGACGCAATGCACCGGCGCCGGGTGCGTCACGCTCATCGACAATCACGGCAGGTGGTGTTCGATACTGTGCACGCTTTGAACAAGGAAGGTCTGTCCTATTCGGAGATGGCACGGCGCACCGGCTACGGCCGGCGCAGCATCGCGAAATGGCTGACTTTCGAGACGCCACCCGACCGACAGAAGGCGGCGTTGAAGCCGACATCACCCTTATATTTCGAGGCTTTCTTCGGCGAGTGCTGGAAAAATGGCAATCGCTGCGGAAGGCATCTGTTCCACGATATCAAACAGCGCGGCTACACGGGCAGTTTCTTGAATCTCGAGCGGCTTCTCGCAAGCTGGCGCCGCGCCGAAAGGTCGGTCAAGGACAGTGCGTCACCGGCTCCGGTCATACCCCATCACCCGGACCGCGATGCTATCATCCCGATAAGGGATCCGGAGACCGGCCATGTGATCTCGCCGGTGGTCGCGGCTGCCCTTTGCATCAAACCTCGGGGCATGCTGACGATCAATCAGGCTAGCAAGGTCGACGTCCTGAAGCAGAGATCACCTGAGTTTGCCTTGATGCGCAGCCTTGCGCTGCGATTTCGCGGTATTCTCAGGAGCGGTGAATCGAGCAAGCTCGACATTTGGATCGACGATACCATCAGCTCCGGGCTCGCCCCCGATGGTCCGGTTCGCGCGGGTCTTGCACCGCGACATTGGCGCCGTTCGCAACGCCATCGAATTGCCCTGGAGCAACGGCCAGGCAGAAGGCCAGATCAACCGCCTCAAGACGATCAAACGTGCGATGTATGGGAGAGCAGGCACGGAGCTCCTCAGAGCACGCATGCTACCGCTCATCAATAATCACAACACACAAATTGAGGAAGACCCTAATTAAATGCCAAGCGACAACTGCAGCCACTTCAGCGAGAGGGGTATGTAGGGCAGATTGGGTACCGGGGGCGCGGGCTTCATCGCCTCCGGGCCGCGCAGTCCGCTCTCGTCGCGGATCGTTCGCTATCGGCTGTTTCGCCGGCTCGTTCTGCATGCCTACGACAAACGGTCCGCAATCACTGGCTTGAAGCTCATAAACGGTGGCGGACGTGCGGAAGTCCATGCTGCACATATCCGGCCTGTGGAGGCAAACGGACCCGATATTCTCGGCAATGGCATCGCCCTCTCAGGCACCGCACACTGGATGTTCGCCCGCGGACTGATCAGCCTCTCGGATGAGTTCGGGATCCTGATTTCGCGGTAACGGATCGCAAATCAGACCGTGTCAGCACATCAGATTCCCCAGGCCTCGGGCCACCTGAGGTGTCGGTACAGGATACTCGAATTCGTTTTAGAGGTTTCCGTTTACCCAGCGATACTGTAAGCGCTAAATTTTTTGAGCCAATTTCGCAGACGACGGAGTATGCCGCGTCTTGTTGCAGGAGCTGGAATTGGATTTGGAGATGACGACGGAGCTTGCTCTTGTCTTTTCGCCAACAGATCTCGTCGTCGTCCCTCCGCTATCTGCTCGTCACTCCAGTCCCCGGCCCAATGTATCACCCCTTGCTTGATCACGTAGTGGGAGCGACAGGGAAGCGACCAATTTCCGATCGATGGATTTATTGTGATCGTCACTCCGTCGAAGGTCAGCCTCCAGTCAAGGGGGCTGAGCGGTGTGACGACCTCGGTTCCGCAGCCGCACGCGCAGAGATGTGACATGGTAGCAAAGTCGAGTGCGACATAGAGAACACCCCTTTCTAGTCGCTCGGGGAAGGCGTCAACAAACTTGTGCCTCATTGGCTCGGCGCGGATCATGGTGCTAGATCCTCATTCAAGATGTGGTTTGCATCGACGGTGAAAAGACTAAAGCTCTCTCGTTCCGTATCAGCGTAGAAACCGCGAAGTTTCTTCCAGCGAATTACCGCGAGACAGGCATTCAGCGCGTTCAGGTCTGCCACTTGGATGTTGCGTCCATACATGTCATCGCGACCCGCGGGATGCAGCGGGATGCGCGAGCGCGATCGAACGTGATCACGATAAGCCGGGGTGCTTGTTGTAGTTCGAACAGAGCCGATCAGCGCATCTTCCACGAGTTCGAGCCCCATCCCAACGTCGATAAAGGGCACCCCGGCCTGCTCCAAAGTCTCGATGATCGCGCGCTTAGCCTCGTTAGCATCGATACACACGAACACAATTGAATGAGCGGAGAGCTCGTCGACGTTGTCATCGTCTATGAAGACCGGATGCGGCACGATGCCTCTGTGCATGTTCTGATAAATGGACGCGAAATAATCGACTTTGAACGGACGCTCCCGTAGCGCTCCGACGCTCGGCGCGCCGGGTGCTCTGAACGCGTTGTGTTGCTCGAATACGTCGCCGTCGTAAAGGTGGATGTTGCAAATGGGTGTCTTTGCAAGTTGATCCAAGACATATGAACCTGTTCCGCCCAGGCCGACTAAGGCTACCGAAGGCGCTTTGAGCTTTTCGGAGAGAGCATTGATGCCGGCTCTGCTCGAAGCATTGTCCATGTATACAAAGGGCGAGTCGTCACACGCCTCGACGACACGATGTGTTCGTGCGGTTATGTCCGGATCGATAGCGGCGGCCGGACTTCCGAGCAGGTAAGCGTAGGTTGTGACCTTTTCGTAATAGTCGGGGTAGCCGTGCTGGGGTTTGCTGGAGAAGCTGTGGTCGATAACCACATCTCCACCAATCCTCTGCCGAGACGAGGTGTGGCGGATTTTTTCAAGCGGCCGTCCGAACTGATCGCAGGGAAATTCGCCAGCAAACATCATTACGTGGGTTTCTGGAGGGTTGGTTCGATCTCCGGACATCGCCAAGGTCGAAACAAGCGTTCCGAGCCGGATCTCGCGGTTTGCCGTGACGTAGGGAACATGCCTCACAACGAGATGGCCATGCTCCACTGATACCTCATAGCCGTCGTCAAACAGCCGTTTCAAATCAGGGTTAAGACTTATCAGTTGCTGAGACATTGAATACCATCCCTTTCTTGACCTTTACGGACTCTCCGTCAACCAACGTGGCTTCCGGTCTCTCGTCGGAGCCCTTTCGGTAGCTGACGGTGAATGATGTGTTCGGCCCCGCGGGCAAATCGGGGAATGCGAGGCGAACCACCTCCTGGAAGCTGATCATTCCCGGTTCAACGAACTTCTCCCGGGTGTTCACAATGATCCGAATTGTCTTTTCGGGTTTGGGCTTCATCCCTTGGGTCTCCATCTGGTTGGCCGTACCCACAAGCTCTCCGCCGATGGCGGCGCCTATTTCGAGTGTGTCGTTTGAAGTGCGGATGTCTCTTGCCATCGGTGTCTCCTTAATCGGGATGAATGAAAAATAGCTAAATTCCAGCTAAAATCAAGCTAGTTTTTGACCGTTTTTTACATTGACAGAATCGGTGGCCGACCGTATGTTCTTAGGAACAGCCCCGGAGAATCCGAATGAAACGAACGATGACGCTCAATTTGACGGATGCGGAGATGGACGCATTGGAGGCCCTTTGCGAAGAAAAGGGTCTTTCAAAGACTGCCTTGGTCAGGCAGGCGCTTCGGCTCTACCAGTCCGTGGATGCAAGGCTCGCCCGAGGGGACAAGGTGTTCGTCGAGAATGCCGACAAGACCGAAAAGGCGGAGCTTATGGTTCTATGAAGACCAATCTTGGAACCGTATCGATCTACAACCGCGTAACCGGCCGTGACGAAGATGCAGTGATCTACCAAGGGTTCGATGCCCAGAACCTCGCGCATATAGAAACTCGCTGGCGGCCGATGTTCGAGGAACGTCGTGTCGAGGCGTTGCGGATCGGAGCGTCTGCCTCGGATATCAACGCTGAAGACGCGCGGTGGGAGTGGGGCAGAAAAATGCTTGCCGCAGTGCGCGAGCCTTTTTTGTACGAACTGTTCGTGTTGGAAGTCGCGGCGATCACTCAAGCGATCATGCTGGTGCGCAAAGGCGGCGAAAAGTGCTTCAGCCGGCACGAGGAGCATCCTCGAGCGCCGCTGATTTACGTCGACTTTTTGTCTACCGCTCCATGGAACCGCCCGAGGATGGTCGCGCAGCCCGTATATACAGGGTGCGGGCGTGCTTTGATATCGACAGCCATCAGCTTTTCCTTCGAGGAGGAGCTGCGCGGTCGTGTTGGGCTGCATGCTCTGCCAGGCGCAGAGGAGTTTTACCGTGAGAAGATCGGGATGACCGATCTGGGTGTTGACGAAGATTACAGTGGGTTGAGGTACTTCGAGGTGTCGGCGTCGTTTGCGGCCAAGATGTTTACCTCTCCCGAAGGGGGCGAGGAGTAGGAACATGAAGCTACATTTTACCAACGAGTGGCTACGGGCCAAGATTCGACAGGACGGCGTGGTGGAAGCCGAGGCGGGAATTCCATTGCTTGATGCTGCGCCGTTGAAGAGGTTTCTTGGCGATCGATCAAGTAACGAACGAACCGAGGCGGCTAAACCACTGGTCTTGCGCGTGCTCATTCACCAGGTTCGCCGACGCGACGGGCTGAGTGTTGTTCAATTCGCCGACAAGATACGTGTGGAAACGGCTGAGATTGAGTTAATAGAGTCGGATGTGAATTATGTACCGAAGCCGCGGACAATTCATCAGCTTGCTCAGTATCTGGAAGTGTCGGCTCAAGCGATCCAAAGTCTTACGGCGGACGCTATCGCCCGCAATGAAAATCTCGATGAAGCCGCGGTGAAGTTCGCAGCTAGTTCCGACGATCTTTCATCTCTCTCAAAATCCGAGCGCCGCAGTCTGAATAACTTTGTCAAGGCCCTATCGAATTACAACAAGGGTAAGTGAACATGTCGGCGATCGAGCCTTCGATTGGAAAGTATGAGATCGTCGATATCAACGATCATATCACCAGACTTCTGCGCGACCTGGACAACCCGGAGCCGCCGCTGAAGCTCGAGGATGTAAGAGAACTCCAGAAGCTCGATCTGACCTACTACAGCAAATCAGACCTCAATCTGCTCGACGAAATCGCGCATCGGGCGAAAATGGCGGGAAGCACACTTATTAGTACGGCTTCCCGCATGATAGATGTCGTCGATCGTTTCAACCTGCGCGGTCTGTTGATGCTGAAGGAGAATGAGAAGAAAATCTTTATCGACGACCAGGTTGCCCAACTCAAGCGCCGTTTCATTATCTCTCACGAGATCATCCACGATTTGCTGCCGTGGCATCGATCTTTGCTCCTGGGCGACAATGAATCCACTCTGAGTCCGACATGTCACCAGACCATGGAGGCGGAAGCCAACTACGGCGGGCGACGACTGATATTCCTGGGCGAGCGGTTCAAGAAGGAGGCTCGGGACGTTCCGTTCTCATGGGCACATATCCAGAGCCTTAATAAGCGGTACGGCAATACCCTGACGACCACACTGTGGCAGATGGTTTGCGAACGTTCTCCAGAGCATCCGGTGTTTGGGATCATCAGTCGCCATCCGTACCATCCGGATATCGGCGATTTCGAGCCGGGTGAGAACGTTTCGCATATGATTAGATCCAACGGGTTCCAAACCCGTTTCGCGAACATTACCCCGCCACAGGCTTATCAAGCCCTGCAGTCCTATATATCGGCACGCAAAAAAGGTCCTGTAGGTGAGGGAGTATTCACGTTTCAGGACATCAACGGCGAACGTTGCGACTTCGAAATGTCCAGCTTCTGCAACGGATACACCATTCTCACCTACGGCGTGTTCAGAAGCGTGCACAAGTTAATATTCTAACCCGCGCCTTCCCGATGTCAGTCGACAAGTTCGTTTAGGGCGCGCGTGAAGTTCCGCCGCGGAAAAGGCGTTGTGTTGCCACGGAAGCGTTCAAATTTAGGCTGTTTTCAACAAGGCTCTGGGGTCATCAGTGCCTGGGGGTGATCGAATTGCCGGTCCGTGTTCAGCGGGAAACGGCCGGCGGGGACCAAGCGCTGCGGTAAGAGTCCATGTAGCGGGCAGAGTCAACGATGCCGCCATCTAACTCTCCGGCCAACGATGTTCCGTTAGGCTATCGGCATAAAGATCTCTTTTGTTCTTCCTCTTGCTGTGAAAAGACCCGTACAGAAGCCAGTGGGTTCCTCGGTCCGGCTTTCGTGCCCCAGCAGGGGTCGTTGTTCGATCGCTGACTTTCTGGCTTTTTTGAAGCCTTGAGTGGGCAGTCACGATGTCCGCCTTGAAATCCGCAGGGGAGCGAGTGAACTGCCAGTCGTAAAGGGAACCGGAAGCGCCAATTCCTTCAGAGAGGCGCCCCCGTGGCATATCGAACAATGTTTGGCGGTGACCGAAACGACCGAAATCGAGCCGGTTGCGGATTGGCGCGTTCTGGGATCCTAAACCGGTCGTTCCCGCGTCCTGGGCGAATCTGAACTTTCGGCCCAAAGCCGACCTTTAGGAGGACCGCAGCGAACAGTGGCCATCATTCCAGACAGCCATGCACGAAGACTGAGACCGGAGCACCCGACGGTGCAGGTGGGACTATCTTCATCAGCTTCGGGGGAAATCGGACCGCTGCATGGACGTCCTTTCTCTCGCAATAATAAGGTGTTACTGCTTCAACTTTGGGGCGAGCTCTAAACAGTGGCGTCGCATTGCTCAGGCTAGGAAACCAAAGTGACTTTGAGAGAACTCATTAGAGATGAGCGTACATCGATACGGCAGGATGGGATTGATGGTGCAGCCTATGGGCGGGGAATGCGCCATCTCGGAGGCTACAGCTTTTGGGATGGCGAGGACGGTGCGCCGCGCCTGTGGGAACACCAACAAGCAGCGATCGCTACGGTTGTCGCCTACCTGAATGGGGACAAGGCGATCCCAGAGCGGCCCGAGCAAAAAGAAGCAGCACTTCTCAAACTTCCAACAGGGACCGGCAAATCCGGCATCATCGCCGTGCTCGCGCGCTGTCTTCCCGACGTACGCCGCGTACTGGTACTCACGCCCCGCACAGCGCTGACCGAACAGCTTATAGCGGACATTCGCTATCGCTTCTGGAAGCATTTGGGCTTCGAGCATGAGGGAACGGCGCTTTTTACTGCCGTGGCGGAACAGTTCGGCAATGCCTTGGAAAGCGTGTATGTCGAGCAATTCCTGCCTAGGAACGTAGGCATGATCGCGCAGCACCTCGCCGAACCGGACTCCGATCGGGCAGTCCTCGTCGGCACCCATCAGGCTCTCGGTGATATCCGCAAGACAGCACATGACCCCGACGCTGGCGGTTCCCAGGACGCGGCGACCCTTCTTGCCCATATCCGTGACCAGTTCGATCTTGTGATCGTCGATGAAGGCCACTATGAGCCTGCAATCTCGTGGTCACGCGGCGTTCGCGAATTCAATCTGCCGACTGTTCTGTTAAGCGCAACGCCTTACCGGAACGATTACAAATCGTTCCGTGTGCGCGGGCGCTATCTTTTCAATTTCCCTTACCGGCAGGCTGTTGACGGGCGTATTATCCGTCCTGCCGACATCATCGTGCCTCACGGCGACGACAGGCCCGTAGGGCGGGAAGCCGCAATCCCGCAGTTTGTCGGCATTCTGCACCATGAATTGCCGGACCGCCTGCGTGAGGCCGAGCGCTGGTTTCGGAACGGTGAAACGCCAAAAGTCATGGTGCGCGGTGACGATCTCGAGACCCTCACGCTTTTGCAGACTGAGATTAACCGCGTCTTCCGGACCCGCGCCGTCGTTATTCATGACCGGGCCAAAAAGACGCTCGGGAACAGGGACATGTTCACCAGTGTAGGGTCGGCTCTTCGGTCGCGCGCCGACGCGCAGTTCTGGATTCACCAGAACAAGCTCATGGAGGGGATCGACGATCCGTCATTTGTTGCCGTCGCCATCTTCGACCTTATGGGAAATGCACGTCAGCTTGTGCAGCAGATTGGACGTGCGACCAGACATTCGAACGGCGAAGACGGTGTGCCGCAGACCGGTTGGATTCTTTCCACGCCTGCCAATGCCGAGCGCATTCGAACTGCGTGGGAGCGTTACCAAGGTTACGAGGATTATGCGGCACGGAATACGGCGCACATCGTCACGAACGAAGTCACGTTACCGGACCGCCTGCTCGAGTATATGGCCGAGTACCAGTACATCAGCGGTGAATTTCGGGGGCGCTTCGAGTTTGAGCAGCCGCTGGCCGCCGGTGACATCCAGCTTCCCCGGACCGCCGCCGTGCTGCGAACAGCCGTGCCGCTTCCCGACATCCGCGCGTTTGGCACGGTGATCGAGGAAGCCATCATGGACAAGGACCGGTTCAAGATCACGCCGATCGAAGGGATGCCGCAAGGGTCGATGGGCTTTTCCTATTATGCATGGCGAAACTCGCCGTACCTGATTGACCGCTTCTTTTCCGAATGGAAGCTCGGGATATTCCTTGCCGTCCAGCAGGGCGAATTCGTTTTTATGCACGATACCGAAGGCCTGGTGGTCGATGTGGACGGCCTTCCCCTCAAACGTGCGGCCCGGTCTGTCATGGAGAAGGCATTTCCCGAAGACGAAGACAACCCGTCTCGACTTTCCCGCATCTCATTTTCCTCGCTCGACATGTCTCAACATGCAATCCGGGCAATGGCGCTGCGCACCCGTTCCTTTGCGGATGCCTTTACCGATTTGCTCGATCCCTCACTGGTTCCTGCAACTGCCGCCGGTTTTGTGAACGGGACCGCGCGGTACGTTGGCTTTAACCGCTCGCGCCTCCGCGATGGTTCTGAGCGCTATATTCCGGTTGAAGACTATATTTCGTGGACGGCAGAAATTGCCGCTGATTTCACGGATGCTGATAGGACGCGGAACCGTGTCTTTGGGCGCTACGCAGCGTTGGTCGAAGATATTACCGACCACGAAGCCCGGCCGGTTTCGATCTTGCTTGACCCATCGCTTGACGATATGCGGGACGACGAGGTCGGGGTGGCGACTTGGGTTCTCCATGACGGCATAGATTATTTTGATCTGTGTGCCGAGGTGGACGGCGCTACCGGCGACTTCACAATCCAGATCGGTGAAGAGGATGTGCCGTGCAGCGTGGAGTTCGTTCCTGAGACGCGCAAATACAGGCTCACCAGCACCAGGCTGGATGAGCTTGCTCCGGCGCCGGAAGGGGACGGCAGGAGCCAGGCGCTGACACTCGTTCAGCGGCTTAATAAAGGGCAGGCCTTCCGCATTCTCACGCAGCGTGACAGCGTTGTGTATTCGGAGGGCAGTTTCTACGAGCCGAAGATGCAGTGGGTCCAGGACGGTGACACCAAGCCAGTTCTCGAATATGTCCACGAATCGACTACTCTTGATGCTGTCGAGAGCGAGAAGGGCGAGAACGACTACGCGGCCGACCGCGGCAATTGGTACAGGCAATCCATTTTCGGTCTCTTTTCGGTAACTTGCGACGGCCAGCGCGTTGCGAACGGGATCGCGGACGACAAACTAACCGCTGCAATTGAAGGGCTTCCTGTCTGGTTTTGTGACGACGACAACCGTGAAGCCGCGGATTTCATTGGGGTTGATCCTGATGCCAAAAAGATCGTGCTTGTCCACGCCAAGGTTGGCGATCAAGGGCAGCGAGGTCACGGTTTCAACGTTGGCGGATTGCAGGATGTGGGACGGCAGGCGCTTGCCAGCCTAGGCTTTATCTCGCGAGGGCAGCCGTCCCCGGTCTGGACGCCCGAGCGGTGGCAAGCCGATGTACAAGCCAATAGGGTTAGACTGAATGGCCGCAACCGCATCTTTAGCAATCCGGACGGTCTCACCACCGCACAACTCAACGATCTGCTCCACGCGTCGTGTCGCAACCCGTCCTTCGATCGTGAAATCTGGATCGTCGGCGCAAAGATGGCGCGCAGGGAAGCGCTCGTGGACGGTCTGGACGAAACACCATGGGAGAACCGTCTGCGGCAGTTCCTTATGCACTGGGACGCCATGCAGACTGCGTGTGCCAGAGCGAATACCCGACTCAGATTTTATTGCTCTACTTGAGCTCGCTATTGGACTTCCGCTGACGGGGCTCCCTTGAACCGAGCCAATCCCGAAGGCTCGCGTCGGCTATGCGCAGCGATCCTGCGCGAGGTCGATGGTCTTCTGGGGGCACTAAGCAGATCGGATGGCCGTTTGTCAGGCTCGAACAGCGAGTCAACAAACGGCCGATGGCCGTTTTTGAATGGCCGCTGGTTCTAGGCGAGCTTCTCGGCCGCTCATATCCACACAAGAACTGACAAGGATCGAATGACCGATCTGTCCGCTGAGCATACGCTTGAACAAGGCGCGGCGGACGTCCCATTCCTGCCCTTCAAATGGTCCCGGGAATAGCGGATGGCAGCTTCCGGTCACCGCGCCGAAGAGCCTTTTTGAAGACCGGGATGAAGGCGCAAACCTGCCGTCCCCGCGCAACGAATTGGCAGTCCTCTTCGTGCTAAAATTGAGCCCTAGATCGCATCCGACGCCAAAGTTCACAGCGGTTGAAGGGAGCGTTCTTCACCAGCGCCGTGCACGGCTTGTTGCGAACATGTTCACGTTTTGGCAAAGAGGATGGTGTAACGGGCGGACCCGGCCCGCCCGGTTTGAAGGGCCGGTGGTCGTCCCTCACAATGATGGGTGTCGCGGAGTCAGGAGTGGCCTGCTCCATAGCAGCACGGAGAGACGACGATGAAAGAGTATGCCGGCATCGACGTATCACTGGAATACGCAAGTGTGTGCGTGGTGCATGCGGATTGTCGCCTGGCACTTAAATTTGAGAATGCGCCTGTTTCAGCTGGGTTTGGCATTTAAAACTGAGAATCCGACCGGTTGGATTCTCAAATTAACTGCAATTGCGAAGACGCCATCGATCTGGATGCAGGGGTCATGATCTCGTCGATAGCGCTGCTGAATCGCGCTTGGTTCTGACCCATCATATTCGCACGCAGCATTTTGAGCATCTCTGGCCCAGCTCGCTCGACGATGGCTGCGCCGGCTAGCAGAGCTGGTCGCAGATTCAGCGGCAGGATCGGACTTGCCGGTGTCGGCAGGCTCCTCCGTTCGATGACATCATCGAGATCTGGAATGATTGCGCCGAGCACCCTGAATCGCCACGGTTCGTACCCTCGGGGAAGGGGCCTCGGCACGCGTCGCATCAGCAGCAGGCGCGCGATCTCGGCCGGCGATGTCCAGGTTCGGACACCGCGCTCGGCTTCATCGTCGAGGAGCCGTTCTCCTATCAGCGCAGCACCACGGTAGCGGTCGAACGGAGAAGGGCGGTCATGCTCGGCTGAGTGCCGGAGCACGTCGCCGCAAAGCGGACAGGTGATGCGCCAGCCGAGGAGCTGGCTGCGAAGGATAGGCCTCGGTTCGTGGTCACCCGGATGACAGGCTGAGCAAGACTGCAGCGGCCTGGCTGCAATCAGGCGTCGCGACGTTTGCGCGATATTCGAAAAGGTCATACGACGCACGGTGGCCGGTTCGGTGGAGAACATGGCGGCGAGGCGGATGACCTTATCACCGTTCAGGTCGCGATCGACCCCGTGCAAAGACTGCGTGTTTCAGTAAATCCCGGACACCGATTTCAGTAAATCGCGGACAGCAATTTCGCTAAGTCCCGGACAGCGATTCCACTAAGTCCCGGACAGTTACCGGGCGGATTTGATGGTCGGTCCTCGGCTGCGCCGTTCTGGCAATCTGGCCTCTCACGAGACGTTGAGAGGGGCCATGCCAAGACGGAAGCAAGCGAGACGAACGAGCGTGAGGGACATCCGGACGATCCTGCGCCTGACCTATGAACAGGGTCTGTCGGTGCGCGACGTGGCCGAGCGGCTGAAGATCGGCAAGACCTCGGTTTCGACCTATTTGCTGCGGGCGCGGGAGGCGGGGCTGTCGAGCTGGCCGTTGGCGCCGGCCTACGATGACGATGCGGCGCTGGAACGGCGTCTGTTTCACCGAATGGGCCGCCCGCCGCAGGACCTGAGGGAGCCGGACTGGGCGCTGGTTGCCCGGGAGCTGAAGCGCGAAGGGGTGACGCTGACACTTCTGTGGCAGGAATATCGCGCCGCCCATCCCGACGGCTACGGCTTCACGTGGTTCTGCGACCGGTTCGCCGCCTTCCGGCGGCGGGCGAGCCCGACGTTCCGCAACCGGCATGCGGCGGGCGCCGTGATGCAGACCGACTATGCCGGGCAGACGGTGCCGGTGATCGATCCGGCGACCGGCGTCATTTTCCCGGCGCAGATCTTTGTCGCGGTGCTGGGCGCCTCCAACCTGACCTTCGCCTTTGCCAGCTTCAGTCAAAAGCTGCCCGATTGGATCGACGGCCAGGTGCGGGCGCTTGCCTTCTTCGGCGGGGTCACCAAGGCGATCGTCTGCGACAATCTGAAGGCGGCGGTCGCCAGGGCGCTGTGGTTCGAGCCGACGCTGAACGCGACCTTTGCCGCGATGGCCGAGCATTACGACACCACGATCCTGCCAACCCGCAGCCGAAAGCCGCGCGACAAGGGCAAGGTCGAGGGCGCGGTGCTGATCGTCGAGCGCTGGATTCTCGCCCGGCTCAGGAACCGGACGTTCTTCTCGCTGGCCGAGCTCAATTCGGCGATCGCCGAACTGCTCGAGGAGTTGAACAACCGGCCAATGCGCCATGTCGGCAAAAGCCGCCGCGAACTGTTCGAGGAGATCGAGCGGGCAGCCTTAAGGCCGCTGCCGGCAACGCCGTTCGAATACGCGGAATGGAAATCGGCGAAGGTCCATCCCGACTACCATGTCGAGGTCGACAAGACCTTTTATTCGGTGCCGCATCGGCTGATCGGCCGCACCGTCCAGCTCCGGCTCACCCATCGGGTGGTCGAGATCTTCCACGATCACCAGCGCGTCGCCAGCCATGTCCGTCGTTCGCAACGCTCCGGTCATGTCACCGTCAACGCCCACATGCCGAAGGCGCATCAGCGTTACGCCAACACGACGCCGGCCACCTTGATCGCTCGGGCCGCAAAAATCGGGCCCAACGCCGCCATCCTGGTCGAGCGCCTGATGCGCGACCGGCCGCATCCGGAACAGGGATACCGCGCCGCCATGGGCATCCTGTCGCTTTCGCCGCGCTATGGGCAGGAGCGCACGGAGGCGGCCTGCGAGCGGGCGCTCACGATCAACGCGACCACCTACGCCTCCGTCACCGCCATTCTCAAATCCGGCCTCGACCGGGCGAGCACCACAGAGCCGGCAAAGCCGACGCCGGCGCACGGCAACATCCGCGGCAGCAGCTATTACCAGTGAAGGAAAGGAAGAAAGAATGCTGACCAACCCGACACTCGACCAGATGCAGGCGCTCGGCCTGGCTGGCATGGCCGCCGCCTGGCGGCAGCTGGCCGAGCAGACCAACGCCCAAGAGCTCAGCCGCGACGAGTGGCTCGGCCTGATGCTCGACCGCGAGATCGCCATGCGTGCCGACAAGCGCGTCCGGAACCGGCTCGCCTCAGCCAAGCTGCGCTTTCCCGAGGCCTCTATCGAAGACATCGATTTTGCCGCGCCGCGCGGGCTGGACCGCCGCAACACCCTGGCGCTCGCGCAGGGCGAATGGCTGAAGACGCATGAGAATTTGATCGTCACCGGCCAGACCGGCACCGGAAAGTCATGGCTGGCCTGTGCCTTCGGCCGCCAGGCGGCACGGCTCGATCATTCCGTGCTCTACGTGCGCGTTCCACGGCTCTTCGAGGACCTGGCGCTCGCCCGCCTTGATGGCCGCTATCCCCGGCTGATCGACAAGCTCACGCGCGTGCAGCTCCTCATCCTCGACGACTTCGGAACCCACTCCCTCACCGACCAGCAGCGCTTCCATCTGTTCGAAATCGTTGAGGAACGCTATCGGCGCAAGTCCACTCTGATCACCGCCCAGGTCCCGGTGGCCAGATGGCATGACCTGATCGCAGACCCCACCGTCGCCGACGCCATTCTCGACAGGATCGTTCACAACGCCCATCGCATCACCCTCCACGGCGACAGCATGCGAAAGCAAAAGGCGCCGCCGCTCTTGACCGGCGACGAAAACGGCGAAATCAATCACCCATGAAGACAACCAGGCACCCGAGGACCACCGCCGCAAAACTGTTCGCGACTTAGTGAAACGAATGTCCGCGACTTAGCGGAATCCCTGTCCGGCTTTTGCGAAATGCGCACCGAACCGCAATTTCGAGCTCCGCAAGGTGAGGGGCGTCGATTTCCGCATCGGACTCGGGGTCGCCTGGAACAAGGAGGACCCGACCGCCGGCCGCGACGACATCATCGATATTGCCCGCTCGCTGGCGCGGCCGGGAAGGTGAGGGGAGGTGGATTCGCCTGCCCGAAGCGGAGCAGCTTGCCGGAGGCAGTCGGTCCCGGTTTCCGCGCCCTGCACAAAACCTCCTGCGGCTACCCTTTTAATCGGTCAAGCTGCGCGTGAACGGGGCTCCGGCGGCAGGGCTTGCGCCTAGTATGCTCTTCTACGCTTGAGTGCTGGTTGCCTGTGCCTTGAACATCTCCACGTCCTAACCGAACCGCCATTGAGGATTGCCTCACGGGTTGAACAAACCTGCAGGAATCCCCTGATAAGGGCGTTTGAGAACAGAAGCAGTAGCGCCGAGCCAGCTCTGCCGGAGACATGTGCGTCGGCGCTTCTATGAACTGGCGGCGGCCGGTCCCGCGCCTATTGCAGCGAAGCGCTCAGGCGCATCGCCGAACTCTACAAGATCGAGGACGATATCCGGACAAGACTCACGAGGAACGCTGCATCGTCCGGCAGGAAATGAGCCGCCCGATCATCGACAGCCTCGCACCATGGCTGACCGAACAACTCGCTCTCATCAGCCAGAAGACAAAGCTCGCCGAAGCCATCCGCTACACGCTCTCGCGCTGGGACGGGCTCACCCGCTTCATCGACGACGGCCGTATCGAGCCGCGGTTGGCCTCGCTTGAGGTTGAAGCCATACCCCTTTCCGCTGTCCTAAATGTTTACGTGACATCACCTGAGAAAGTTCACGGTTAGCAACAATAATCAGGCGAGTCGCGAAGTGAACGGGCGTCGCCCCCTTGGCCTGCGCTTGAGCTCTGCGGGGACTAGTTCAAAGTCACTGGCAATCTTAAATTGTCGCCCAAGCGTATCCCAAAGGGAAGCCAGGCTTTGAGTCGCCTTAATTTCCCAGGTCTTCGCACCTTGCTCGCGCGCTATATTTATGGCTTCACGGAATGACGCCTCCGCTCCCACGGGGTCGTCTTCCAACTGCAGCTGGACCTCGCCGCGAAGCCGAGTGAGTTCTGCGGCAAAATAGTACTCACCGGTACTTACGGCATGCTCGAGTCCCTGTTCAATTGCTGCGACGGCCTTTCCTAAATTACCTGATTGTATGTAGGCACTAGCAAGCAGCCCCAAGTAGCAGGACTTATCGATCTTTTGCTCTCCGAGACGATCGCAAACTGTTTGCATGCTCTGCAAGCCAGCGGGGTCATGACTCGCACTCTCCACGGCCCAGGCCGTGAAGAAATTTCCCATATTTTCCCAAAGGTTAAGACCATGGTCATGTGCGAGTGGAACCAGCTCCTCGGTCGCCTCTTTTAGTTTCGCAGTGTTGTTCTGTAGAGCAAGCAGTATGCAACCGTTACCCAGGCAAGCAGACAGCCTATATTCCCATCGCTCGACCCGAGCCGCGGCTTGCCTGCGCGTCACGGCTTCCGCCTTACTATACTGCTCAAGTGCCTGCCTCGGGTGGCCAAGAAGGTGCATTGTCCAGGAAAGGTACAGATAGGCCATGCTCGGGAAATCGCTGCCAATCAAATTGGCCTGCGCCTCATAGCCGAGCGACCGTTCGAGGTAGCGGCGGGCGCCTCTGAAATTGCCGCCACAAAAGATGCTCATGCCCTTAAACTGAAGCCCAAGGACCCGCGCTCTGAGGCTGTCACTTTTTCTTCCAATTTCGATCAACTGATCGCTGGCCCATTCGGCATCGGTGAAACGGGCGGAGTTGAAGGCGGTGCCGAACAGTCCGTCCAAAGCGCTGATCAGCGCCTCGGAATCCCCAAGCTCCTCGCTAAGGCGCATGGCGTTGCGATAGGCCGTACTACCTTCGCGTGTGACATATCCGAACGTAGCATAGAGAACATCCCCTCGCTCAAGTTCGAAGCGCAGAGCCTTTTCGCTGCGCATCCGCGAAGCCGGCAGCCGTTCGAGGCAAGCCAGACCCATCGCGAACATGTTGGCTGCCTCCACCTTGGCCCAGGTCTTTGCAACATTGCGGCCAGCGGATAACCAGCAGTCGGCCGCGCGCTCAAACATACCAGCCTCTGCGAAATGTTGGGCAAGCAGCTCCGGATGTTCTGCCGCATTCTTTGGGTCCAGGCTTTCGATGGCTTGCGCTACCAGTCGATGCAGTTCCTGGCGGCGCTCGCGCACCAGCGTGCTACGGGCCGCTTCCTGCAGAAGGGCGTGCGTGAATGCGTACGAGGATCGATTTGCGAAAAGCTGAGGTGCAACAAGCCCTGCCTCTGTCAGCCGCACAATCGCGGAACCGAGAGCCCGCCTCGACAGACCGCAGAGATGGGCCAGTAGCTTGAGATCGAACTCGCGGCCAATGACCGCGGCCATCTGCAAAATCGCCTTGCCGGACCCCAGCTTGTCCAAGCGCGACAGCAAGGACAGTTGCAAGACCCGGGGAACGCGGATGTCAGATTTAGGAGCCTCTTGCTCTTGAGGGTCGTGAGGCAGCCCCGTCTCCATGGCCGCGCGCGTAAGTTCTTCGACATAAAGTGGCACGCCTTCGGCCTTGTTCAGGACGCGTGCGCGGACCTCTTCCGACAGATTTGCGCCCGCCGCTACGTCATGAACCAGCGTCTGGGACTCGCGGCGGCTCAGGCGCTTTAGTTGCATTTCGAATACATGTCTGGCTTTTCTGCCCGTCTCGGCGGACTTTCCGCGGCTGGTGACCAATATCAGCATTGGGTGCGCGGGCGCCTCGTTGATAAGCACATCTAGGACGTCGCGCGACGATGGATCAATCCATTGCTCATCCTCGAACGTGGCGAGGACGGGATTGAGCTGAGCGACATGGTGCAACCAGTCCACCAGGACCCGGCGAGAAATGGCCTGTTGGCGTCCGGAGCTCAACTCCACAGGCGCGGGACCTGGCTGGGGAACGGGCACCTGCGGAATGGACAAGAGTCTTTCGAATATCGGCAGCGATACCTCTTTCGAAACACTACTCGTTGCCAGAATGGTCTCGAGTCGGGACCGCGTAACGTGTGGCGGATCCCCGTCCCGGATGCCAGCATAGCGTTTCAGGAGGTTGAGAAATGGATAGAAGGCACTGTTTGAGAAAGTTGCCGAGCATTGAAGGGACAGATGCGTGCATCGCGCAATCCGCTGCTGGACCTCGAAAGCGAGGCGGGATTTTCCGATACCGGGTTCCCCGGACAGAAAAACGACCCGACCGCGACGTTCCGCGACCACCTTGTCCCAATGAGTGACGAGCTTCCGCAGTTGCGCGCTTCGGGCGACAAGCCTGAATAATCGGGTCTTCTTGGCAAACCGGCTTTCGAGGATTCTTGGACGTTCGACACGCCAGACCCGGAGTTCGGGCAATCCCTTCAGCGAGTGCAGCCCTATGTCGGTGAATTCGAACGCGCCTGTTGTGGCATTGTAAGTATGCTGATCCGTCAGGACGGTTTGAGGAAGCGCGAGAGCCTGCAACCTTTGAGCCAGGCTAGGAAGAGGGCCATAAGGCACAGGGGGTCCGCCCTTGTTTGCGCCGAGAAGCTTGGCCACCACCGCAAGGCCGCTTGCAACTCCGATTCGCACTTGGACCGGTGGACCACCGGAGACATCGATGCTTGGGGCGATTTGTACGATGTCCAGCGCCGCCTGCACGGCACGGTCGGCGTCGTCCTCCTCCGTAAACGGATATCCGAATAACGCCAGAAGAGCATCGCCACTGTAATTTACAATCATGCCACTGCGGCTTCTCACTATGTTGGTACACCGCTGAAGATAGGTTTCCGTCAATATCTGGAAATCTTCCGGTTCCAGCCGAACAGCGTACTCCGTAGAGTTTACGAGATCACAGAACAGAATGGTTATCTGCCTCCGCTCCGGCGGGCGATCTGCCTCGTTCAGCAATTTGATGGCGGCCAGTATTTTCTTGCGTGGACCAGGCGGGATTTGCATTTCCTGCAATTCCTGGTCCGAAAGGGAACGCAGGGCGTCAAAGTCCAACTGGAAGAGCGCGAATGTACTTACGAACTGCTGGAGCCCCAAGCCGCCGAGCCATTTCGCAACGTCGTCCATCGTAGAGCTCCCAATCGGCAGCCTATAGCTCTCATCGAGCGGTCAGTGTCGCACAATAGGCCACACAACGATGTGACTGGCCCAAGCGCCTGTCAACCCAAAGGAGCGGACGAATATTGAGGCGGCGGTCACCCGCAGGGAACGTCGGCATAGAGCAGATGATCTATCGATCCATAAACGATGTTGCTCTGATCAAAGCAAAACCGCTTCGGTAAAACTCGCACGAGATAACGCTGACCGCAGACCGCGGGCAGATACAGTTCGAACAGCCGAGGCGATCTGGACGGGGCAGGTTCCGTCCAACGCGCGTGCCCCGCATAGGAGATATTCTGAATGAGCCTTGCCGTGGGGGAGACGGCGATCCCTTGCCTGACGGGGGTAAAGCCTGCGCCCCGGGCATCCTCCATGGCCGGATAGCCGGCTCCGGGAGCGCCGGCGTACGCCGTGATCGCCTGTTGGCCCATCGCCACATTGAATCGCACATCATCGCGTTCGGGAACCCCGCCGTAGTCGTTGACATATTTCCAGCTGACACGAAGCGCGCGATTGGCATTGATCTCGTCAATCGGTGCCGGCAGGACTTCGATGCCAGCGTCGATGACCCTGGCGCCATCTGTCTCCGGAGCGGGACAGGGCGTGTAGAGAGGCCGATAGCCGCACTCCGCCCCGCCGGCCCCCCACAGGCAGGTGCTCAACGTCTTCCAGTCCGAGCCATCTATTTCAGGAGCCGTGTTGGAGAGTATGTTACCATCCCCGGGGACCATCCACGGGTGGATCTTGCCATCGCCTCTTCGGCGCGCCCAATCAGTCCTGTGCCGGTCAATCCGCTGGAGTGTCTTTTTTTCGTCCCGAAGAACGAGCGTCTGCCCCCAGCCGGGATTGGCTATGAATGGCTGGCGCCCGACGGCATCGGCAGCCAGGCGCCTGCCTGTCAGCTGTGTCGTCAACGTGTGGCAGTTCGTGCAGTTCCCGGTCGGATCCCGCACCGTTCTGGCACCCGCGATGTCCCCCCCGTATTTGCTGGTGTATCCGGAACCGATGATGCGGAAGGGAGCCCCTTCGAGGCGGGATCTTTCGGGCAAATAGTCACCGAGACCAAATGCAACGGCACGAGCATCGCTGCCTCCGAGAAAATACCCGACCCGTGACTGTCCGACGTGCGGATCGATGACGTAGGGACTTTTGTTGTCATGACACGAATGGCATCGGATCTGAAATGTCGGATCGTATAGCGCTGCCGCAGCCGCCCGCCCGGTGGCATCGGTGTAAGAGTGGCCGCCTGGGGGAACAAAGGGCTTCGACCAGTCGAACCCGGCTCGATCCTTACGCCCGTCAAAGAAGACGATCTCGCCGGAGTTCTTGTTAAAGCCGATCGTGCCGAGGAGCGCAAAGCGCGGGTCGGAACTTTGCCAAAAGGGATCACTCGCGACCTCCTGGCTGCTGTTCGACTTACGGCAGAAGAACAGCCATTCCACATTGCCGCGAACAACACGATGCAAGCGCGAGTTCAGCCCGCAATAGGCGACAGTGCCGGCCAGCGAAGGCTTGTCGCATTTTGGGATGCTCGTGGTCCATTTGACCACGTTGCCGGAAACGTCCCTATGCTGAAACTCTAGGACGCGGCCGGGCTTGTCTGGATTGGGGACCAGATCGACAATGTTGCCGTCGACTTCGAGCGGAAAGATTCTCGCATCCGGGCTCCCACAGTCTGCTTCGGGAATCGGCCCGAAGACAGCGCGAGCCTCATCGCCAAACCGTGTGACGGAGTCGGTGCTTTGGGAAGCCGGCTCCCAGAATATGTCGCCATTCCAGCGCCGCAAGGCGTCGGCGAAGGACTCGTCCGAGATCGCGCCGGGCCGCTCCGATCCATCGGTATTGCCTGCAAGACCGGCCAAGACGAGTGCCCCGATGACAGCCGAACCAGCGGCAAGCGTTCTGCGCAGGTGCCGCAACTCACCGTCCCATGGGCTCGAATTCAGGTGTGTCGGCGTAGACAGTCAGCTTCGCAAACCTCCAGATCCCGGAGCCATCCCTTTCGAGGGTGCCTCTTACATCCGCCGTATAGTCCGGCTCAGGCAACACTCGATCGCCGTCGCTTCGTTGAACAGTGACCATCATCGTCGTCTTCGATTCGAGAAAGGCCTGGCTCTTGTCGAGGGCACGCAGAAGCGTGTTGGCGAGAACGTGTCGGGACTGGAAGACATCTTCTGTCTGGTCGAATTCCTGCTTGATCTTCATTTTGATTTCTTCATTCGATGCTGCGACGTAGATCCGAATGTTTCCCTCGCCGGTGCAAACCTCGTAGCTTCCGGTTACGGTAAACAGAGCTGCAAACCGGTCGGGGTCACGCTGATCAAGAGCCCAGGCGTAGCGGCTGAACAGATCGTCGATCTTTTGCCGGTCATCAGACGGCACAGTGACGCCACCCCACTGAGTTTCGATAGCGGCGTCCATTGCAGGCTCCGACTGCTTCTTTGTGCATTCAGCGGCAAATGCCGACTGGCAGGGCGCCAGCAGGATTCCAGCGGCAATGGCCAGTGCCGCCGGAAACGACCGGTTAACGAAGAAAAATTCCTTACGGTCTTCCATGATATCCCCCTTGCTCACAGGTGCAGAATACGCACTCGATATTCACTCAGGCCGAAAGCGCAGGCTCAATCCGCCGATGAGCGTAGTATTCTCCCCCTCCAGCTCCTCCTGTGACAGGGTCACGACGCCTCTGCCGAATGCGTTGCCGATCGTCAGGCTGACAGGAACCTGCTCTAGGGGTTTGAGCTCGAATGGCTTTCCGACCCCAAAAGAATCGATCGAAACCTCCCAGTCGGCCGGCGCCGTCACGCGAAGTTCAGTTCGTATCGGCCTATCGAACGGATTGCGGACAAGGAGACGCTCGACGAAAGAGCGCATCATCGGCAGATTTACATAATTGCGGTGAGTAACGTTATTATCGTTAGGTGTAATCCCGTCGACGAAGAAGCTCGCCTTGGAACCTTGAGAGATCCGATCCTGGGGGGAGTCCACCATCGCGAGCAGACAGAAATGGTTGGATAAAGCCGGGTCAACTGCGGGCGCCGGAAAGTCGAACTGAACGATGCGGGCGGCATCGCCGCTCGTCATTGCTACCGAGGAGCCCGAATAGGCGAGATTTGCGACTGTGCACGTCGTACCGCTTGAGCCGGCACAGTTGAGCGGATGCCATTGCGACGTATCGGTCGAGTCGGCCGGAAAATGCGTCCAAAAGTCGGCGGGTAGCGGCGGCAGCGCCGTGCCGAATTGAGCCCAATGCAGCTTGACCGTTGCCGTTGCGGCCTCTTCTGGGCCGCGGTTACGAATTCGAACATAGGCCCGATTGACGTCGCCGCTCACTGCGCTGGGCGTCTCATCGGGAAAGTTTTCGAACGTCGCGGCGGTCGGCGCCGTTTGATAGGGTGGCGCGTCCACCTTGATGTCCATGCTCTCCCAATGGCCGATCGTGCCGCGCGGGGCCTCGAACAGCGTATTGCTGGGCTGTTCGGTGTTGCCCCAGTCCAGACGGTTGTCGCGCAAAAACAGGTCGACGCCAGCGCGGCCCCCCTGAGCGGCAGAAGCCGCCACGCGTACGGCCTCGAAGGCGTTGAGGCGCCCCCAACCATGGCTAGGTGGGCCGGAGGACGGCGCGCTGCGCCCGTTGCCCGGAGAATACACGCCGACTGAATCCTCGATTTTGTCGGCCGTATCCTGCAGCAGGTGCTGAACCTCCAGCCGAGTGAGACCTGGGCTCGCGGTGAGTACCAAACCCGCCACCCCCGCGGTCAAAGGCGTTGACGACGAAGTGCCAATGAAACAGCGGGTGTAGTCGAGCGCGTCGGCCGGGGGCGAAACCAGCTCAGGGCAGGGGGCAAGGATGTCATTGGTGTTGTATCCTGCAGTTCCCAATATGTCGGTTGAGGTGATCCACAACGTTCCTCTGCCCGAAGAGATAGTTGACAGCCAGGCTGTAGGAGCCAAGAGATCCAGGCATGTTCCAAAGGGGGCAAGATCGTCGATCAAATCCCGGTTGGTCGAACGCCCCACCGCGATCACGCTGTCAAGCGACGGAAGGCGGGAGGAGCTGCAATCGTCGACGTGCGAGTTGCGCATAGCAAGCAAAACGACGCTGCCCAGTCCCGCGCGGCCTGACGTTGCCGCACTATTCAGAGCATTCACGAGCGCCGGAGCCGCAGGATAGCTCCAACTGTTCGATATGACTGCTGCACCGTGGTTCTCAGCGTAGCCGATTGCCGCGGCGACCGTCGAAGCCGCGGATGACGCGCCTATGCGGAGCAGCATCAGACTGCATTGAGGGCAGCTGCCCGCGACACCGGTCGCATTGTTGCCTTTTGCTGCGGCCACGCCGGCTACGGCCGTGCCATGTCTGCTGCCGCTGGCTATATCAGGCCCCGAGGGATCATTGTCATTCTGGACGAAGTCCCAGCCGCTTACTACGTTGGGCTGCAAGTCCGGATGCGTTATCTCGAAGCCGAAGTCGATAATCGCAATCGTTGTAGCGGCTGCACCTTGCTCCATATCCCACGCCAGCGAAGCGTCGATGTCTGCATCCTCCTCACCCATGCCCTGCGCTGTGTTGTGAAGATGCCATTGGTGCCCGAATAACGGATCGTTCGGCAGGAATTCGCGCGGCTCGACGACGGTGATGAAGTCGGGATGCGCAAACTCAACGAGATCAGTCATTGATTGAAACCGGGCGCTGATCTGCAAAGCGTCGGCCTTCGAGGTTTCGTCGACCCGCAAGACAAACTGGTTCGCGGAATAGATACTCGCCTCTACGATCGACACCGAATTCTCGGCGAACAGATCCCGTATCCGCTCGCCCGAAAGCTCCGGCCTGAATTGAACGATGAGGTCGTCGGTGATGATGAGCGGGTTGTCAATGCCAGGCGCCGTCCCGACAATGCCGGCTTGCGCTATCAGCTCGCCGCCCTCCCGTCTCAGGGTGCGTGGAAGCTGAACCAGTTCAGCCCGCTCGTGCGTGCGGCCGATATCGAGGATGTACAGTCCTCCCGGCAATTGGTCCGCGATTTTGTACCCACGGCCGTCCGCGAACTCCCTGACCTTCTCGAAGGTAGCGTCTTCGCGGGAGAGAACGCCAATCCGGCTGGAGTTGATCGCGAGCGGAACCTTTTCGCCCTGCAATTCCAGAAAGTCCGTCAGCTCCTGGCCCGCCGCGTATCCGCCGACCAGCAGCATGACTGTTATTGCTGAAATAACAGTAAGGATCCGCATGGTTTGCCTCCGCGCGATGCTTCCGCGATAAGAGCAACTAGCCACAATGCATTAGAGAAGCCAGATGTCGTTTGCCACTTAACCGTAAGAATGCGGCCGTTTCTTTCTGAGCTGTCCCCCAGCATTTACCTCAGCGCGTTCTTGCGGTTTCCAATGTTACGCGGGTAACGCATTCCTGCGCTCGCCTAGATATAACGTAACTACGAAACGGCGGTGTCTACGCTGGATGGCGATTGTCGTGGCGCATATCAGACGTACGGGCGTTTACCGGTGCCCCTATCCCGCCCAGGTAAGCAGGATAGTCGGTCGCGTCCTTCTCGCGTCCAGTATATGAACTGCAATCAATAGTTTGAGCGATATTCTTTCTTGTTAACACTTTTGGCTTGCATTAGCAAATTGAAAATCATAATATGCTCACGAAAAGATTGAGTGGGGTCTCATAAAGCAATACACGACAAGGGTTTTCAGAAGAAAATCCGGAGGATAACTTTGTTTTGAGCGTTTTCGCGAACGGCTTTCTTGGCGGTGCTTTTTGCTGCAAAGAAATACGTAGCCTTTATTCTTTATTAATGGCGTAAAAACAGTAGGTTCCCGAGCATCGGAGCGATCCCGATCCAGACTCGAATTGCAGAAACTGGCGATGCCGCTCTGCCCGGTTCAGCGGGCATCTGACCGAAACGCCGCAGCTTGTATCTCACATACGTATTCGACCGTCCCGCTCGTCAGTGGCCGCCACTGTCAGCCTGAAGGGAGCACAGGGGGAGCGAAATGGCCAAGCAAGGTAAGAGGACACTCGAACGGACGCTGGACGCCCTTCCGGATACCATCGACTTCAGGGACGCAATCTTCGTCCCCACCCTGATCCGCGTCCAGGGGCAGACTGACTTGGAGGCTTATCGGGGCCTCAAGATACCCGTCCTCGACCAAGGGCGGGAAGGTGCGTGCACCGGATTTGGGCTGGCGACGGTTGCGAATTACTTGTTGCGAGCTCGTGGCAAGGATCCGACCGCTGACGAGGTGAGCGCTTGGATGCTCTATGCGATGGCGAAGCGATACGACGAATGGCCTGGCGAAGATTACGAGGGCTCGAGCGCCCGCGGCGCCATGAAGGGGTGGTTCAAGCATGGCCTGTGCGCTCTTGAACTCTGGAAGGCACGCAATCCGGATCCTTCGCTAGATGACGAGCGATCTGCCGATGCTCTTGCCCGCCCGCTAGGCGCCTATTTTCGCGTGAACCATAAGGACCTAGTGTCCATGCACGCGGCAATAAACGAGACCGGCATCCTCTTCGCCACGTCAAAGGTTCACGAAGGTTGGCAGCGCGTTAGGACGGATGACGAGGAGATCGAATACAGGGCGGGCTGGATTGGCGGTCACGCTTTCGCGATCGTCGGATATAACCGGCGGGGTTTCTGGATCCAAAACAGTTGGGGTCCAACCTGGGGAAAAGGAGGCATCGCAAATCTATCATACTCGGATTGGCTCGCGAACGGGACGGACGTGTGGGTAGCATCGCTCGGGGCTCCAGTGGATCTCGTCTCGCCGATTGCGACAGCGAATATGCGGGCGGACGCACCGCGCAGTTATGAAAGCCAGATGTATGCGGACCTTCGCCCCCACGTCATCACCTCGAAGAACGATGGTGTCCTTGATGACAAGGGAACATACGGCCTCACCCCCACGGGGCTCGAGCGACTTCTGAAGCAGGGGATGCTCAAAACGATGGCTGGCTGGAAGAAGAAGCGGGTTCTGCTGTTCGCCCATGGCGGACTGGTGAAACAGGACGCTGCCATCCAGACCGTCTCCAGCAACCTCGCGCCGCTGCTGGCGTCCGAAGTCTATCCGCTATCCTTCATTTGGCGTTCTGACGCGTCGACCACGATCACGAACATCCTGCGAGAAGCAATCGGCCGCCGTCGGGAGGAAGGCGTCCTGGATCGGGCGACGGATTTCTTGCTGGACCGCTTGGATGACACACTTGAGGTCGTGGCGCGAAATCTCGGCGGGAAAGCACTTTGGGACGAAATGAAGGAAAATGCGGAAGGAGCGTCCTCCGAAAAGAACGGCTCGGCGAATCTTGTCGCAGAGCACCTGATCGACCTCCACAAACTCGGGGGGATCGATGAAGTCCACATGGTTGGCCACAGCGCAGGCTCGATCTTCCTCGCGCCGATCATCAAGAGGCTGGCAGCAGCGAAAATACCTGTTGCAAGCGTCAGCCTGTGGGCCCCGGCTTGCACGATGGTTGTCTTCAACAAGGTCTATAAGCCAGCCATTGAGTCGGGCGCAATCAGCAAATTCGACCTTTACACGCTTGATGACCCCACCGAACGTGATGACGATTGTGCCGGGATCTATCACAAGTCTTTGCTCTACCTGGTCAGCAACGCCTTCGAGCGTTTCGCGCATATACCTGGTGTGCCGAGCCGCGACGGCGAACCATTGCTCGGCCTAGCGCGCAACGTCGCGCCGCAGCTCGACAAATTCTTCAACAAGAAGAGCCGGCGGTGGCACGTAGCGCCGGGCGAGACGAGCAATGCCCGCCACCACGGCGACTTCGACAACGACAAGGCAACGCTGCTGTCGACGTTGAGCAGAATTTTGGACGGGAATGTCCCGTCTGAGACGGCAGACCTCGCGAGCAAGAAGCCGACCAAGTCCAATTCGGAGAAGCGTGAATTCCGCAGAGAGCTGGATCGGACGCTATTTGCCATTCAGCCGGGCGCCGGCGCGCAAGGCTAGCTGGGCTCTGGAGGGGAGAAGGCAAATGCGACAGGCAACCCCTCGGGACAACTGAGCGCGTGCAGCTCGCTCTGGGCAGTGGCTGTTTCAGAGCTGGCTCAATAAGCTGAGAGGTGCGTGGCAGTGCTGGCTTCGGCGGGATCGGGCCGGTGGAGATGCACTCCACCTCCCTGCGAGCGGAGGCAAAAATACGATCAAGCCGAGGATGAGGGGTGTGCCGTTATGCGGTCAACTTTTAGGGGATCAGCCGCCGTTATCTTGGCTGCATTCAGTGCGGCATGCGTTACGTTTCTACCGAGCTACGATGAGACGATATTCGAGCACCTTGAAGCAGTAAACGACAGCATCGACAAGATAAACGTCGCAGTCTCGAAGGTGTACACTTCCCCGCCCGCGTTCGCAATGGTGCAGGTCTACTACGTTGATGCGTTGGCCAATGTTACTGCAGCGATCGATGTCTCGAGGGGCCGGGAGCAGTACCTCAGGGTTAGGGCCTCTGGCCGCCCCGCGCAGATCATCACAAGAGCACTGGAAAACTGTGAAAATGCATTAAATTCACAGATGACTGCCCATCGGAAGTCCAACCTGAACAGAGAGACTTTGGCGGTCTTCGCCACTAAGGACGCATGCGACATCGCAAAGATTATGGAAGGCCGGTTGGGGGGCTAGTTTGATGGCAAACGGAATCGATCTTGCAACGTTTAAGCCGGAAAGCGCGAGCGATCTGCTTACGGGGATGCTCAAACAGATAGCGTCAATAGTGCTGGGAAACTTTAACGAGATCAAGAAAGAGCTATCAGTCCACCTCAAGTCCCTCGCGCAGAAAGCATGGATGACGCAGGTGGGGCTCGCAACCGGCGCTATTTCAAGAGAAAATGCAGACGTTGCGATACATACGCAGGAATTGGCGCTCAGCAACGTTGTGCTGTATTCCGAGTTCATGGTTTACGACACCGCGCAGAAAGTTCTGTCAGCTGTATTCTCCGTTATTGGGGCTGCTATCAAAAACCTGACCGGGGTCGAGTTGAACTTCGGGTGAGCATAAACTGCGGCACGCACCGCCGTGGCCGGTTTCTCGTGCAACTTCGTCCCTTGAGCGGCAGCTTCTCGGACGGAATGGTTCGGCTGGCGTGCAACTTTCTCGAATATGTCATTATTACAGAGATTATTCTTTGGAGGGGCGTCAATGAGTGGCGAGACTGTAGGGGATATTTCAGTAGGCAAAACTGATCTTACCGGCCTGGAGATAGTAACGGTCTATAGCAAAATACCGAAAGTATACGCCGTCTACGCGAATTCGGAACGCGTAATGATCCAGTATGCCGATGGCGAACAACTGGCGATGGAGCAGAAGCTGGCGCTTGCGCATTTGGCCCCGCTCCGCGGCGAAATCAATGGCCTGATTGACGGCTGGCGAAGCTCGAAACATGCCAGCTTGGATAAGGCTCAGCGAAAAAGGCATCCAAACATAGCGGCTGCGGACGCCCGTGCCAAACGTTATGACCGCAGAACTGCGGATGCCCTAGTCGTTGCGTTGCAAGGCGATCAGGCGAGCGCCGAGATGCTACTCGGCGCGATCAAACACGAAATTCTGGAAGAGCGAACTTCGACCGGCCGCGTGCAATATGTCCTGACCGCTGGCTTTTTGACAGTGGCGATCTTCCTTGTGTTCTGGCTGTTGCATTCGCTGGATTTCCCTAAATTCGTCGCACAAAACGATATTTGGATGGCGACAGGACTTGGGTGCCTGGGAGCCTTCTTCTCTATAGCAATTGGCATTAGGGGGAGGACCATACAAACCGATTTGAGGCTGCGCGATAACCTCGTGGATGGTGGCCTGCGGATCGTGATCGGCGCGATCTCGGCAGTGGTGCTATTCGCGATATTTAGAAGTCACATATTTGAGCTGTCCTTCGGGCAGGCGAGTCCCATAACGTTGTGCGTCTCCGGTCCCAACTGCAGCCCGCCGAACATTGATATCGCGATCGTCGTCGCGTTCCTGGCCGGCTTTTCCGAACGTCTTGTCGGAGACTTGCTGGATTCAAAATTCGTGCCGGTCATAGCGGATCCCGCGACCGCACCTGCTTCTCAATCGAGATCGCGAAGAGATACGTCGCGTGCGACCGCATCGCGGTCACAAGCCGACGCGACAAATCCCGCTGGCCGAACGCAGCCCGCGAACGGTACGGCCGCGCCACAGGCACCGCCGACCGACCCCAACGATCATCTTGATTACTGTTTGTGCGATACCGAGCTGGAGGGTGACGAGACGACTGATGACCTGGATCTTCCGAAGGCATCCGGAGGTATTGAAAAGCCACTTGTTCATTAATGGGAGAGGGACGATGTCGTATTCATTGGTTTGGCTGTCGGAAGTCCTCCGTGCAGCAGGATTGAAGGTTGCGGAGACGAACGGTTGGGTGAACCGTGGCGTTTCCGAAATGGGAAAAGTACGCGGTGTTATGTGTCACCATACAGGGAGCAGCGGGCCCGGGAATATGCCGACGCTCAAGACACTTATTCAAGGCAGAGGAGGCACGCGCCCATTGCCGGGGCCACTGGCCCAGCTTGGCCTAGGCATCGACGGCACTTGGTACCTGATTGCCGCCGGGCGGGCCAACCATGCCGGCGTAGGGGAGTGGAACGGGGTAAAAACTGGAAACTCCAGCTTTATCGGTGTTGAAGCTGAGAACCCAGGCACCCCGCAAGCGCACTGGCCTGACTGGCAAATGGACGCCTATCGGCGCGGTGTAGCCGCCATTCTCTCCTATATCGGCGAAAGCTCCGAAATGTGCTGTGGCCACAGAGAGTATGCGCTTCCCAAGGGGCGCAAGATTGACCCTCTATTTGACATGGATTTGTTCCGAGAGGGTGTGCGCCAGATAATGCGCGGGACGGCGGCCATTCGCGGCCCCATTCCCGCAAGTGATGCCCGCAGCGGGCGTCCAACGTTGGAACGAGGTTCAAAAGGGCCGGACGTAATTTTAATCCAGCGAGCGGTACATGAGGAACAGGACGGCAAGTTCGGTGCGGCCACTGAATCAGCGGTTCGACGGTTTCAAAGCGACTTCGGCTTGCGTCCTGACGGCATCGTGGGGCCACTTACCTGGAGCAAGATCGACGAGGTGCTTGAAGGCCGTGTTGCATTGGCGGAGGTCGACAACGACGGAGGTTTGCCAAGTGGTGCACAAGCACTTCTAAAGCTTATTGGGGATGCCGAAGCCCCTGCAGGTTATGAGACATTATATGGGAATAACCAAGACAACTTTCCGAAGCCCTTAACAACCATGACGTTGTCGGAGGTTATCAATACCGGACCCTTATGGCGAAGATTGTTTCGGTCCCCAGCGTGCGGTCGATATCAGTTCATGACGCCAACCCTACTACGCCTCCGCGACAGGCTTCATTTGCAAGGGACGGAACTATTCGATTCTGGACTTCAGGACCGCCTTGGTTACGAGCTGTTAAAAATCCGCGGGTACCAGCGGTACGTTGCAGGTGATTTATCTAAGGTCGAGTTTGGTCTGGCGCTTGCAAAGGAATGGGCCTCGCTCCCCGTTCTCCAGGACTGTCCGGGGGCGCACAAGGTGGTTAGGCGCGGAGAGACATACTACGCGGGAGATGGTTTAAACAGGGCCTTGGTACCTCCCCAGACGGTCGAAGAGCTGCTGACTACCATTCAAATTCCGTCACCAGCAGCCAACGCGGCTTAACATTCTGGGAGCATCATCAAAGTCGTGGCACACCACACTGTTCCATTTGTAACTGCAGATATCCATTCATTGCTGCATCATTCCGCATTTCCGAGGGAGGTTACAATGCATAGAATTTTGCTCGCATTCCTATTGGCCTTGTCCATCCTCGCCCCAACTGGCCATTTCGATCAAGCGCATGCAGGGGGCCCTTGCGACCCGAGGGTACAGTCCTGCTGAGGATTTTCTACGGGTAGCCGACGGGGGCAATCATGGATGAGACGGTCAAAGACGTCTGGCCGGATGGCGTTCCGACGACATTATGGAACTACGACTTGCTCCAGGCAGCCACGCCGCAGCGACTGCCGCTGCCGCTGATGGGGGTGCGCCCCGACTGGAATTTTCAACTGGCCTTCCTCTTCGGCGCCCTCGTCATCGTCATCTTCGCCTGGCAGCGTTTCCGCCAGCGCAGCTTCGATCCCTCCTCCTTCGACTATCATGTCCTACACGAACTCGCCCCGACCCAGTTGCGCGGGACCGGCCCGATGCGGCGGGCCTATCTCTACTATGCCGGAACGATGCTCGTCATCTACACGGCGCTCACGTTCTTCGGCGAGCTGATCTTCAGCGCAGTGAACACCATTCCCGTAGCGGGGCTTCAGGTCGACATCAATCGCGGCACCCTCACCAGTACGCAATGGCCGCTCATCCTGGCATTCGCCATCGCCGGATTTACACCCCTGCTGCGGCCGCTCGAAGTGGGGGAAACATGGTTGCGCCAGCGGGTCCATCGCTGGGTCGGAATTCCGGTGCGGATCAAGGAGCGAACCCGCAAGCTGCTCGACGCACTCGACAAGGAAATCGTCAACGACGAAGGCGCCAGGAAGCTCCTGAGCGACAATGAGAAGCGCATACCCCGCTGGATCAAGGCGCACACCAAGTTCGGCAACGGCGTGCCGCGTCTGGCGCAGAAATGGACGCAGGTCGAGCTCATGGCCGCCATGATCGCCGACAAGAAAGCTTGGCCAGATATCGCCGTCGCCGACGATTTGCGTCCGCTTGTCGAGAGGGAAACGGACGCCGCCGAAGCGGCGCTGGACAATTTCGGGGACCTGCTCAACGCCAGCTACGATCCCTCCGCAACCGCCAACGACGAGGCGGAGGAGCACGCCGGACGTCACCTGCCGCAGAACGATGTGGGCGAACAGCAGCACGGGGAGGACAAGCCAGGCGACGGCTCTTCTGGGGCCACCGGTCACGCAGCGGAGAAACACGCCAGGCATCACCGCCAGCTGGAAGTGAGGCTGAAGGGTGCCACCGAGCAGCTCGACCGGGCGCGGGAGGAACTGGGAGCGATATTGACGGTCTATGCCGAGAGAGACCGCGACTACGGCAGGATTCCGGACTCGATGATCAAGCGGGTCCTGACGCAGACCTTCCACGAAGATACACGCCTCGACGCCGATTTCTGGGTGCTCGTGCTGCTGTTCCCCGTGTTCCTGCTCTATGTCTGCATGGTGGTCTTCGACCTGCACTTGCCTCTGACCGAGATCGACAAGAATGCTGTTACCGTATCGGCGACCGCCGCCCTTGAGACGTTTAGAATTGCGGCGCTCTTCTGGCTGCCGCTCTGCGCCGTCCTGATGTGGCGCCAATACCTGATCGACAACAAGCAGTGGGACAGGTCCGGCCCCCGGAAGCACGCCGGCCGCATCCTGGCGATCCTGTTTCTGACGCTCGTTGCGGCGCTGTTCGGCCTCGCGGTTCTGACGATGCTGTGGATGTTTGTCATCGCCGACAACCCCGCCCGCTTCAGGCAGCTCCTGTTCGGCGGACCGCGACCGGCATTCGCCTATTTCCTGTCGCAGGCACTCGGCGCGCTCGTGTTCGTGCCGATGACGGTAGTGGCCGCCGAAGCGCTCGACAAGTCCCGCTCCGGCGCCCGCGCCGCCGGTCTCGGAATAGCGGCTGCCATCGCCGTCTCTTCGGCCATGCTCCTTCACCTGCTGTTCTGGGAACTGGTCAACTGCAATGGGGACGACTGCCCCGCGATCGTCCTCTCCGACTTCGGCGCGTTCTCTCGGGCATATGGTCTAACGGATTTCGTCGTCTATTTCGCGGTTGCGCTGCTGACGGCCGGTCTTTTCGTGAGGCCGGTTCGCGGGGGGCAAAAATCCGGATCGGGCGGCAGCAGGCGGCAGGAAAAAGAAAGATCGCAAGGCGCGAGGCCCGCGATCGCCGTCGCCGCCGGCATGACTCTTCTCGGCTTGAGCGTCCCGATCGTCTCCGTCCTCTTGCCCGCGTCGCCGTCGCAAGCCGCGTCGTTTGAGAGACCCAAGGTCGTCGCAGGCTTCCGCGCCGATGCCGAACCGTTTTCCTACACCGTCGGCTCCGGCGAGGAGCGGACATTTAAGGGCTACATCGCCGACCTGTGCTATGCGATATTCGACAGCTCCGGCTACGAGCTCGTTTCGGTGGAAGTATCGGCGGAGGACCGCTTCACACGCTTGCGCAGGGACGACGACGAGAGCGGCGCATTCGTCGATCCGGAGGATCCGAAGACCAAGATCGACATCCTCTGCGATCCTACCACGCTGCGCTTTGACGCGGAGGTCGCCGACACCGGCGGCATCTTCTCGCCCATCGTGTTTGCCTCCGGTGTCTCCTACCTAGTGCGCAACACACGCGTGGGGCATCCCGACTCCTTCCTCGCCTTCGTGAAAAACACCACGGCCCGTAAGGTAGCGCGCCAGGCCTGCCTAGTTGATCGCTTTGGAATCAGAAGCGATCCGGGCAATTGCGAGATCGAGAACGACTGCGCAACAAAGGACAATCCATTCGACCTGAAACAAGAATACTTCGTCTGTGTGTTCAAGAACCATACCGAACTCATCCGGTGGTTCTGCGCTGCCGGTCGCTCCTGGGAACGGCGTGTCTATTTCGGCGACCAGGAGATCATCCGCTCCAAGCTTGCGGCCTGGAGGGAAACGCACGGGTGCCCCTACGAGATCGAACCGCAACACGTCTATTACACCTACGAACCGTATGCGCTCCTAGTCAGCAAAGCACGCCCCGAACTCGCGCAATTCGTCCAGCAACGAACCTATGAATTCTTCTCCCATCGCAGCAAGGCATTGAGCCTGTTCAGGACCTATTTCCCGGGTTCGCAGATGTCACCGACGGTCGCCAACCTGTTCCTGCTCAATGCCGTCGAAGAGGAAAGCAAGTTCAGCATTCCCCGCCCGCTCGGCCAAACGCCTCAAAGCAGGGCAGTCCATCGCCTGGCGATCCGAGAAATGAACGCGGTGCCGTTGGCGGTGGTGACTGCCGGACCCGCTCTAGGCGCATCGGCATCGAATGTTTCCGGTCTCAATCGTCCAGATCCCGCGTGGGCTCCGTTCGTCATAAGGATCATTCGGGATGCAGGCAATCCGGATGGTGTCGATGTGACCTCCACGCCGTACAGGGCCTTCCTCAGCGCGCGCGTTCGCGGTGCCGTTATTCCTGAGGACGAAACACCGCTGCCGGGCGACATTGCCTTCTATGTCCGCGGTGCCGAACGCGGCGTCGTTCGCGGTGTCGACGGCGGCATCGTTCATGAGGTCGGCGACGACGAGGTTACAGTGATTTGCGCCGGCGTCGATGGCGTCGTGCGCCGTGAACGGCGGCCGATCGCGGATGCAGACCTGCTGGGCTACGTGCGTCTGGGCAGGGAGTTGCCCACGTCCAGATAGAGGTTAGGCAGGTGTCATCGCGATCTGCCCACCCCAAGGGCGCACTCCAATCGGCATACAGGCAAATCAATGTAGGCATCACCCATAGCAAGCCTTCGAACAAGCCTAGACCGCCACTGAATACGCTATCGTCCAGGTAAGCGGGCCCTTTCCCGTTAGCACGAATGTTCCCGTTCTGTGCTCAAATGATCGCATAATGTATCGACTGGAACGCTGCGGCGCCGACACCTCCATCAGAGCTGATGTGCCCGCTGGGGTTAGCTGACCGCTTCACTTGCTATTTCATCCGCTGATGCTATCTGTAGGTAATTACCTACATGGAGGTGAGCCGTGGGTATCACGACCCTTTCCAGCCGAGAGCTGAATCATGACGTGAGTAGCGCTAAGAAGGCAGCCAAAGGCGGCCCGGTTATCATAACTGACCGCGGCAAGCCTTCCCACGTCCTAATGACCTATGATGAATTCGAGCGCTTGACAGGTAAGCACCGCAGCCTTGTCGACGCTCTTGCCATGCCTGGCCTCTCGGCGATCGATTTTGAGCCGCACCGCGTTGAAATCGGGCCGCGCGAAGTGGACTTGTCTTGAGATACCTGCTGGATACCAACGTCGTTTCCGAATTGCGCAAGGTCGGCGACGGCAAGGCCGATGCCAATGTAGTGGCGTGGATCGGAGCGGAGGATGCGAAGCGCTTCTTCCTTTCGGCGATCACGATTCTTGAGCTGGAGCGCGGTGTACTCGGGGTACAGCGCCGGGACGCTACACAAGGCGCTCGGCTGCGTTCTTGGCTTGACAGTCACGTGCGCCCGGAATTCGCCGACCGAATTCTGCCGGTTGACGATGCGGTTGCGACACGTTGCGCGCACCTGCACATCCCCGACCGGCGCAACGAGGCCGACGCGCTGATTGCGGCGACGGCTCTCGTCCACGACATGATCGTCGTGACGCGAAACATCAGAGACTTCGAAGGCACTGGCGTCGTCGTTGTTGATCCTTGGCAACGCTGAACCGAGCGACCTCGATTGCAGGGTCGACCGATCGAACCCGTTCAAGGCGAAGGGCTTGATTGGCCGACTCATGGGCTGCCGTCCCACGTTCGGATGATGCTGAAGGACGCAGTGGTGGTCCTGCCGTACGTCTCGTAGACCGGAAGGAGCACCGAGCGGAAGTTGCACACCTTGCGGATACGCGGGCAAGGGGGAATGTTGGACCTGTTCGAGGCGCCCATCGGCAGTCATTTCGACGCTTGCAGTTTAACGCGACACACACTCCTGGAGGCGCAGCGGCTTCTCGATCTTCGCAAGAGCCTCGGGCGTGGCACAGGCGGGAAAGCCGGCAAGGCGCATCGTGTCGATGAAGCGCTGGCGCTCGGCATCGTTCCAGAAGGCCTCGTTCGCGATCGACTCAATGGTCAAAGTCGGGTGCGTCGCGCGCGCCCGGGCGACCAACGCCGCCGCCTCCTCCCGCCGCCCCGCGGCGGCGAGCGCCCCTGCATGGGCCGACCAACTCCAGAGATTGTGCCGCGCTGTTCCCAGCCGCTCGAACATCGCCACCGCCTCGGCGTAGCGCCCGGCCATGAAATAGGCCAGGGCGAAGGGCCGGTTCGCCCAAGCGGGGTAGTTCGGGTCGAGTCGGATCGCCCGCTCGACCAGTTCGGCGCCGCGCTCGGGCTTGCCGAAACTTGGCGTCCAGCCGATGTAGAAGATCAGAATCTCTGCGGCGTTCGGCGCCAAACGCAGCGCCGTCTCGTACTCGGCCTCGGCCCGTGCAAAGTCGCCACGCATGCCGAGACTGCTGCCGTAGACGGCGTGCGCTTCGGGGTCACTTGGGTCGAGCGCAAGCGCCCGCTCGGCTGCGGCTTGGGCCAGGTTCCGGTTTCGCTCCGGCTCGACCCCGAAACTGGCCAGCAGCGAGTGCGTGTGGAAGAGCTCGATCCAGCCGCGGGCAAGGCCGGGGTCGGACTTCACCGCCCGGGTCAGCAGCCCGAGCGCCGCCTCGAGGTTCACCCGGTCGACCTGCTCCAGCCTTTCGGTGCCGAGCAGATAGAGCTCGTAGGCGTTGAGGTTGCTGGGCGCCTTGCGGTGGGCCGCCATCCGGCCGGTCTCCTGGATCAGCCCGGCGCCGCCGCCGAGACGGTTCGCGATCTGCTCGGCGATCTCGGTCTGGATGGCAAATACCTCGTTGTCCGGCCGATCCCATCGCTGCGACCAGAGATGGCGCGCGGTCTTCGTGTCGATGAGCTGCGCGGTGATCCGCACCCGGTCCGCCTCGCGCGCAATCGAGCCTTCGACCACAAAGCCGACGTCGAGCGCCTTGCCGACCTCGCGAACATCTACCGATTTTCCTTTGTAAGTCTCGGTCGAGTTTCGCGCGATGACCTGAAACTCCGGAAACCGCGCCAGGTCGGTGATAACGTCCTCGGTGAGACCATCAGCGAGGCGGCCGGTCGCCTCGTCGCCGTCATAATTGTCAAATGGCAGTACCGCCACGGACGGCTTGCCGACTACTGCCGCCGTCGGCCAGAATTGCCACACCAAGCCGACCAGAACCGGGACAAGGATGGAAACGACTACTGCCGCCCAACCCCAGCGCGGAAACGATGACCGCGCTGGTCGGCGTCGGGCTTGTCCCTCAAGGAGGACGCGGAAGGCCTGCACCGGCTCGGCGATGTTCTTCACCTTCTGCTCGCCCATCGGCTCTAAGCCGAAGGCCAGCTTCTTCTCAACCTCCTTGGCTACCTTCCCCGAGACACAGACCCCACCCGGGTCTGCCAGCTGCTGAAGCCTGGCCGCGACATTGACGCCTTCTCCATACCGGTCTTCGCCCTCGACAATCACCTCGCCGAGATTGATCCCGATCCTGACCTGGATCCGCTGATCCTCGGGAACGGCGCCGTTCCGTTCCACCAGCCCGCGCTGCAGCGCGACGGCGCATTCCACGGCATCCACGACGCTGCCAAATTCGGCGAGCATCCCGTCGCCCATAAGTTTGAAAATGTGGCCGTGATGCCGGGCGATCTCCGGCTCGAACAGTTCCTTACGACCGGCACGAAGGCGCTCAAAAGTACCCGCTTCGTCGCGTTCCATCAGGGCTGAATAGCCCACGACGTCTGCCGCGAGAATCGTGGAAAGCTTGCGGTCCATTTGTTCATGCCCAGCGCGGCCTGATTATAAAATTGGTCACACTGAAAGGAAACCTCTGACCCGCTCTTCATTCCCATTCGAGACGATCGAGCCTGATGTGGCAGGTGTGTCGGGTTCAGTTGAGAACCGATGCCCCCGACCATTCTCTTTGAGAGCTCCGAGCGCGTTGGGTGCCGGTCGGCATGGTGGCAGCGAAGCGGTTACCCAGGAACAATTTAGCGCCTGATGGATTACTAGGTGCTATTTCACAATCCGGAGCGGTGTCAGTCGTCCGACACGCAAGAAAACAGCGCCGGCGAGACGGCGGCCACTGCCGCAAGTCAGCCAACCCTAGGAGGATTTCAGAGGGGGCACCGCGAGCGGCTCCCCTCGGTCTGGATCCCTCCCATGATTACTACCTGACACCGAGTAACGTCGAGCGGGTCGCGAGGCACCACCGGCAGAACAGGGACAGCGTAATGGCTCAGAAGTCCAAGCAAACGACCGGATCCAATACCCGGCCCAGTTCATCCAATCCGGACGAGGTTCCCGCCGGCACGCTCGGTTCGGGCGAGAACATCTGCCGCCGCTGCGCGGGAACAGGCAAGCTCGACGGCGAGGCATGCCCAGACTGCGGCGGGACGGGTAAGGTGATCACTCCGGTCGGTGGCGCCGGGTGAGGTGTCTTGAGGTGGAATTGGCGCCTTGAGGTGGGCGATGCCATTTCCGTGATGCCATCCCGCCCAGCGCCAAGCCGAGCGCCATTGCGGCGAAGGTCGCGCCGACCGATCGCTTCGAAAGTACCGTCTCCCAGCCGGGCGTCAGCCGCTTCGGTACGAGGCGATAGTCAACCAGGGCCGCAAGCGCGGCGGTCAGCGCCGCTTTCCGCAATACCGTGGTCGGTGCTTTGGAGTGGCCGGCCGCCAACCATGCTTCAAAGGGCAGGGCCCAGAAGATCGCCGAGAGGTGATGGGTGCAGTAGCCGAGCAACGTGTGCCTGGCGTCCGCGATCCTGACGCGGCCGGCATTCTCGCCATGGAGCCAATGGCTGGTCGCACTGGTCGGCTGGAAGGCGCTCCTTCCTTCCGATCTTGCGAGCAGCGCCAGCGCAGCCGTCGTAACGATGCTTGTGACACTGCCGCTCATGACGGCCGCCATTGCCGTTTCTTGCCAGCCTGGAATGCTGCCGCTGTTCCCGGATCGCGGCGCTGATGCGCTGGTCGGGTAACAATCGCGTGCGCATTATCGGCTTGCTGGCATGGGAGATTGGCCGCACATCGCGCATGACGAACCCGCTTTTTGGCCGTGCCGGAATTCGCGACAGGTCGAGCGTGAGGTCCTGTTCCGGCACTTCGTAGGACATACCTTGCGTCAACAGGCGAATGGCCTGCTTCGTCAGTTCCACCGTGAAGGCCTCTCCGGGGCAGCGATGGGTGAGCTCGGCTTCGCCGCCGCCTTGCGGGATGAAGTCGAAACCCTGTGTCGTCCAGGAAATCTGCCGCTCCGGATCAAAACGGTCCGGGGCGTGGAAACGGCGGGCGTCATGATTGGTCCCGTAAAGGTCGAGCATCACCCACTCGCCCTCCCGGAACCGGTATCCTTGCCACTCAAAGGCCTTCACCGCCCGTCCGCCGACCAGCGGGAAGAAGGGATAGGCCCTGCGGACTTCCTCCGCGAAAGTTTCGAGATGGCGTTCATCGCCGGCCGCAAATTGCTCCCGCCACTCGGGGCGATCGCGCAGCGCCATGGCCGCGAACATGATGTATCTTGCCACGGCGACGATCGGGCGAAGCAGGTTTATCACTTCGACCGCCGCACTGCTGACATCGAGCAGCTTGCGGTCCGCGTCGCGATGTTCCGCGACGATGCGAAGCGGTGCTGTCCCGGGCAGGACGAGGTCGCCGGGGCGCACCCGCCGGATAAGCGAGCGCGCCCAGCGTTCCGTGCGCTTGCGCAGCAGGAGCGCGCGCAGGGTGGCGGGGCCGACGCTTCCGGCATTCTCGATCATCGCGCTGAACTCCCGGCATAATTTTTCCGGGTCATGCAGTTCCGTTGGAATGCCGGCCCAAGCGCAGGCCGCTCGCGTCAGCACCAGTTGCGCCTCGTCGAACAGGACGATCTCGTCGCGTGCCTTCCAACTCTCCAGCGCCCGTAGCCATTCTTGCGTGAACAACCGCCGCATCGATTCCAGCTTTTCCTGCTCGCGCAACAGCGACGGGAACATCGCTTTACGGCGCCTGTGGGCGGGGCCTTCCAGTTGCTGGACACTTCGCTTGCCCTGCAGGAGCCGGAGCGTCGTCCACGGCATCGCTCCCTGACGGGTGAAACACTCCGAGCCGTAGAACATCTCCGCAGCCGCGGCCCCGCGAAGGCAGACGGCCCTCCTGAGCATGATGCGCGTAGCGAAAATATCCGTGCCGAACCGATCGCACCGGCGCGAGATGAACTCATAGCCGTCTCTCAGAAGGGCGAGGGTGCTGTCGAAAGCGGTGTCGCGCGGAATGGCCGTCATTTCAATCTTCTCCGGCTTCACACCCAATCACCGCCCCGCCGCTATGTTCCGGCAGCTGCCGATAAGTCTGGGAAAATAGCCGACAACGTTTCCACTGGCCTCCGGTAAGTCGCCGCGCATGGACTGGCATCGACGGAGGGCCGCTAAAAGGTCCCGAAACTTAGTCGAGGCCGATCCAGACAAATCCGTCCTGTTGTCGGCAAGGGTAAATGGCCAGCTTGGCGCGGTTTTTCGAAATGTCACCCGCGTATTCATAGCCGGGCGCAGTGCCATCCTGCTGCAACTGCGCCCATTGCCTGATTTCACCAGTGAGCAGGTCAAAACAGCTCTGATGCCATCGGCAGACCAGGCCAAGATCGCTGGTGATGGTGCTTTCGGTGTGTGGGAGTTGCAGCCCCTCAACCTGGGCTGGACTGCGGCGTTCGTAGAGCGGCAGATGTAGGTGCGGGCAGGCGTTGTTGAAGGCGCAATAGCCGTCCGCTCCGCGAAAGACGACGACGTCGTAGTCTTCGAAGTCGAGAATCCGTCGTTCGTGCAGTTGAAGTTCGTCTTCCGCAAAAGCGCGAATCCATCTTCTGCCGCCCTGCCGGACCGTTTCGCGGGGAGGTTTGGCGTTAAGTTCCGCGTCGATTTCAGGCTTCAGGCCGACGACTTCGAACAGACTCGTACGCTCCCCGGTACCGCGTAGGCGCACTCTAAGGAAATCGCCGATTTCCACCTTGTCGGCGATCTCGTCGCGGAGCGACTCGGAGATCAGCAGACGCGTACCGGCCTCCTTGTTGGCAGCCTCGATCCGACTTGCCACGTTGACCACGTCACCGACGGCAGTCAGACGTCCGTGTCCCGCAAAACCCAAGGTGCCGATGACGGCCTCGCCGTAGTTGAGGCCAATGCGAATATCGAAATCGATGCCATACATCGAGGCGAAGAAGGGCTTTAGACGATCGACCGTGCCAAGGGTCTGGAGTGCCGCGTTGATGGCGCGCAGCGGGGCGTCGGGCTGGTCGTTCATTCCGAATACGGCCATTAGCCCGTCACCGATGAAATTGTCGATGAAACCGCCGTTCTGCTCGATGATGTCGCCGACCTGCGCGAAGTAGCGATTGAGCAGATACATCACGTCATACGGAGAAAGCGTCTCCGACAGCGCCGTGAAATTGGCGATGTCGCTGAAGAACACCGCAACGTGCTTGGCTTCCCCGGACTTTGTCTCGGCAGAGGCGCCAAGCTGGCTGGTGATCATCATGTCAGTTTCATCCAACACCAGACGCCGGACGCGAAGGTCGCCTCCCGGTTTAAGCTGGCAAGCCAGCCGGACCTCCTTTGCCAATCTCAACCGGTCCGCCATGGCAGCCTCAGCAGAGTTCCGAGCTGGGCAGGCCTCCAGGCCCGCCAGGATCCACACGCGGCAGGTCGAGCATTTAGCCCGGCCGCCGCACGCATGTGCAAACGGCACGCCCGATCTCAGAGCGGCCTCGAGTACCGATTCGTCGGCGGCCACGTCGAAATCCATCTGATCGGGCAGGGCGGTTACTCTGGTCATGACCGGACACGGCTCCGCCGGGTTGGCTGAGATTCTAACACCAATAGCGCGGGCAATCGAATCCTGCACGAGCAGGGCTGCGACATGCGCTAAGACCACCCCCGGCAGTTGGTCCACGCCTCGGTTCCGATTAGCTTGGCGCTGAACACGGCGCGCAATGGGACAAGGTGGCGATCGCGCACTGGAACACATGGTTGCCTAGCGGCTTACCTCTGTTGAACAGAAAGGAAGCGATCGATGAAGGAATTCATAAGAAGCTTGGCGGCTGAACTGGCCCCGGTTTGGATGACGCAGCGGGAACCGCAACGCGAAGGCGAACCGCCTCTACCGGCGCCCGGTCGCGAGCCGCATCCCGATGACGGACTCGGCAAGGAACCAGCTCCGGAGCCCGAAACTATTCCACCACTTGATCCAGACGAGCAGGATCGGCCGATCACGCCAGTGCCCCCGGTTCGCTGAGTCGATTTCGGGTGCGTGAGGCTTGGCAAGGCCGACGGATACCTGCGCGCTGAAGCCCGCTGCTGCTGGGCTCTTTCGTGCCCGTCGTTGCCGAGTATCGGCGGACGCTGCGACGATCCGGCTTGTCAGCTCAATTCTCCACCACTACCGAAGGCGATTCGATCAGTTTCTTCTCCCCTGTTGCCGCATTCCGGGTCAGACTCAACTTGGATCGGTTGCAGGTATTTCGGTCGGTAAGAGCGAGTCTGATTGGGCAACCCTGGTTGTCGACAGATTTCGGTCGTCTGTTCTTGCCAAAATCGGATCTAGCGCCTCATCCTCATTGCCGGAGTCTCGCCGACTTTCTATTGTCGGTACTCAGCCCACGTGCGCCAGCCTGAGGAATACTGGACAGCGAGTCGCAGCTTGAGATGTTTCCCGCGCCCCTCGAGGCGAACGATGATGTTGTCGTGGCGCTTCACGCGCCGTCGAAACGGCGGCACGGGACTAGGCTCGACAATGAGAGCATGGCGCAACTTCTCGAACAGAGCGGAGACTATCGTGTCCTGCGGAAGCTGGTACCCCGGAAGATCGTCGCTGCTCCGCGGCTCGGATTTGCGCGGATTGGAGTGATCGTCGACAGCGAGACCACTGGCCTCGACCATCGCAAGGACGAAATCATTGAGATCGGTGCTGTCGCGTTCACATTTGATGATGCCGGCAGTATCGGCGATGTTATTGCCGTCTACGGCGGCCTGCAACAGCCGACCAATCCGATTCCGGCCGAGATCACTCGTCTAACCGGCATCACCGACGAGATGGTGGCCGGCCGAGCGATAGACCCCGACCAGTTGCGCGCCGTTATAGAGCCGGCCGATCTCGTCATTGCTCATAATGCGGGCTTCGACCGACCATTCTGTGAGGCTTTTTCCCCCATCTTCGCCGGGAAGGCCTGGGCCTGCTCGGTTTCGGAAATCGATTGGGCATCGCGCGGTTTTGAAGGAACCAAGCTCTGATACCTGATCGGGCAGGCGGGCTATTTTCATGAGGGGCATCGGGCAGTGGATGACTGCTTTGCTCTGCTGGAGGTTCTCGCACAGGGTAGGGGAGAACCGGGCCGGTCGCCATTTGCAGAGCTCTATGAAGCAAGTCAGCGATCCCGTGTTCGCATCTTCGCGGAAAACAGTCCGTTTGATATGAAGGACCACCTGAAGACGCGCGGCTATCGCTGGTCGGATGGCAGTGACGGCCGCCCGAAGTCCTGGTGGATCGAGATTGCGGAAGAGGCACTCGACGACGAGCTTCGGTATCTGCGCTCGGAAATCTATCGCTGGGATGAAGCCGACCCACCGATCAAGCGCCTCACTGCAGTTGATCGCTTCAAAGCCTGACAGGCATCCGTTGGCCCTCGTAGGGCTACTGCTTGGGCATGACGCCCTTCCTTACCAGCCACGCCTCGAGGCTGCCCGGACACCTCCGCAGCGTTGCACAAGCGTTGCACGCGCGGATTCTATCGCCTCTCGAGAGATCGCCAGGGCTAGGCTCTTCTCAAGAGGCCGTCGACCCTCCACAAATCTCGGTCGGCAGATAACCCGCAAAATCAAGGGCTTGTCACTGCTCAACAAGGGCCGCGTGTCGGTTGGCACTTAATCGTTAGAATGCGGTGGTTCCGGCGAGTTGTGGCACTTAAATCTGAGAATCTTTGAGATGGTACTTGGCGCTTAACGCCTGCTGATATGGAGGTAACCCTTTGTAAGATTTCATATCTCCTGATGCACTTCAGCCAAAAACTGCGATTTTAGTCATCGCGGCGCTTAGCAAGATTAAGTGCCAAATTCTCGTGGGATTCTCGATTTAATTGCCTATTCTCGATTATGTGCCGGGCCAAGTCGTTGATATCGCTCACATCTGAGTCTTACGATTAACTGTAAAATGACAGCATATCCTCGGTGTATTTCGAAGGCGCGTTGAGACCAAGGAGAACAGCCCTGGAAATCAGTGGGGCTACCAGACTTGGTGGCTGACTCAGGATGGTAAGGTTCGACGAGCCGGAGCGCTGGCTTCTGCAGCTCGCGGCGGCGCGCATTTCATGATGAGGCCAGAGTTCTTGCTCAGCAACACTAGCTTCGCACCAGAATTAAAGGAAGTCCGAGACAGCTTCGAGAAAATCTTCCCGAGTGTGCTGGGCGTTCGGTTGTCGGCTCGTCTTTCTCCCGGCGTCTTCGAAAGCGTCATGGACCAGGCGAAGGAGGTTTCGGCCTATGATGACGCAAGAGCGGGAACGTTAATCACAGACCTCACTAACAAGCTCAAGGGGGACGCGCTGCGCCTGTACGAAGTGGTATGGGAGGAGCAGGTCTGATCTTCTAGCTTGCCCGCGACGAATTCTCTATTGCGGTGTCGCCTCGCGGTTCTTGATTGAACCGCACCGGATCGACCGACGCCCCAAGGGTTTAATCCGGTGTCCGCTTTCGGGAAATTGTAGGAATAGGCTCGAATGACCGAGATGGGCGCTTTGGAGACGGCCTCCGGCCCCTGCGGGTGATGAAGCCTAC
>NZ_LUAV01000021.1 GCF_002078505.1 Ensifer aridi
CGGTGACAACCGGTCGGTTACGATGTTTCAGCCATTGGATGCTATGAGGCCGCGCCGTGGTTTTGGCGGCCTTCGCCAATTCACAAGCCTTCGGCCTTCGCTGATGTGGTGGCAGCGTGCTGATGCGGTGGCGATCAGGTGAAGACGAACCGTCGGGACGACGCCATGTTTGCCCGGCGGTGTCTCGAAGCGAACCTCAAAGCCTTGCTTGCTCGGTGGCCTAATGTTGCGCAGGAAGTCGTCAGCGCCGCGTAGCTGCCGGAATGGTTGAGATCCTTGATCTCTCGGAAAAGCCGCCCGTCAGCGGTCGTCAACCTCGCCCTCGCACGCAGGACGGCGGGCTTCATTTGGTCGATCGCCTGCACCGTTCAATCCGAGCCGCTATTTGACAGCAGCTAGCAGAAGAGCCAACACCCAAGATAAGTCTCAGCGCGAGACGCGGCATCGGAGCCGGAACAATGCCGGGGAGCCCCCGTCCACCACTGCAACCCTTGACGCTCGCCACTAGACCGAGGCAGCCCAAACGAAACAAGATCAAGGGGGCCCCGCCCCGCGGATGAGGGATTGTTGACCGATGTTCAAGTCCCGCCTCTCGACCTCACATCCGTCGGTCAAACGCCTCAACCGCTGATCGGATCCAGCGGGCTGCATCTTATCCCAATGGCAATGGTCGGCAATCATCAGAGTGGGGGCTCGAATGCCTTTTGCTTTCAGCGTGTCTGCCGTTGGGCTTCGCTGTTGACGAATCACCATCTACCGAAAGTACCTGTCGCGGTCGGCAGGGGCTGAACCCGCCAGTTTCGAGGTCTGGACGCTCGATCCAAACAGTCGCTCCAACGACGTTTACGTCAACCGCGGCCACGGTTTCGGGCGCAGACAACTCCGATGGTCGAAATTTGCCGACCCGGACCTGTTGGATTCGCCGGCAAAATGCGGAAGGCGAGAGCTGAGTGTGGCCGGACGTGTTCGCTTCCCAAAGAGTTGGTCTGGTGCTGGCCGCCCACCACCCGCTCGACATAGCGATGGACAGGACGATGATGCTGGCTTACGCCCAGGAACTAGATTCCGCGGCCGGCGAAGCGGAATTCACGCGTAAACCGCGTCCGCGGTGTCCATGTCTGACAATGTCGGGGATGCGACATAGCGGTATCAGCGCCGTAGCGTTGTTTCGACACGACTTTCACCGTTGGCACGGCGCATGCAGGCAACGTATCACGGACCGAGAACCGAGTCGGAGCTCAGAAAACACCTGACGCCGATTTAAGCCTCGGACCGCCGCACAGCACGCAACGGAGGTCAACGCCAATGACAAAAAGGGCTCTCATCCTGCTTGAAGGCCACAGGGGTATTGGTTCGCTATACGTGAAAGCGGCCCAGCGTCTTGGTCTGCATCCAGTTACCCTGTCGGCTGATCCAACTCAGTACGACTATCTTGTGGCCGAAAACCTTGAGGCGATCCGTGTAGATACGAGTAATGTGGATGCGCTAATCCGCGAATGTTGCCGGCTGCAGCGGACCTATAGCATAGCTGGAATTACCGGATTTTCAGGCCTCGGGGATTCGTTCTATGCGACCGTCGGCAAGCTCTGCCGGCATTTTAAGCTCCGGGGGCCGGACCCCTCATCGATTGAACGATGCCGCGATAAGTTCACCCAACGTCAACTCCTCGCGCAGACCGGCGTACCACAACCTGCTTATCGCCTGGCAACGAAGGCTACGGACGTACAACGAGCTGCGGCGGAAATCGGCCTGCCGGTGATTGTCAAACCAGCCGTAGGCAGCGGCAGCAGAGGGGTCAGGTTGTGTCGCAACGTCGAGGAGTTAGCCGAACATACGGGCTATCTGTTGGACGGGGAACATATATGCCGGTCTTCGCCGAGGATACTGGTCGAAGAGTTTGCAGAAGGTCGCTACTGTTGTGCTGACATAATGGGAAATGATGTCATTGGGATTTCCGCCGCTGACTTCGGTCCGTCCCCGCACTTCGTCTTTCGTGAGTGGACCTATCCGGCCCTGCTGACTGATGATGAGCATAGGCGTATCGCCGATGTTTCGCTGAGCTGTTTGCGAGCTCTCGGACTTGGTTGGGGGCCAACATGCATTGAATTCCGGTGGTCCAAGCGCGGCCCCGTCGTCATTGAAGTCAATCCGCGTCTTGGTGGGGCGCCCACACCTCAACTGGTTCAGCTGGCTTACGGTATAGATCTCATCACCGAGCACATTAAGCTTGTGATCGGCGACGAATGGAATTTGCGCAGAAAGCATTCACATGTTGCGGCGGCACGAATGCTGGTTGCTGATCGCGATGGCACGCTCGATTGGATCAATGGCGAAAGTCAAGCGGCTGCTGTACCTGGTGTCTCCGAGGTCAAATTGTATGTTGGACCCAAGGCGTCGATCATCAGGAAAGGCGACATCCGAGACTGGATGGGATACGTCGCCGCCGCCTCACCCAGCCTCGCTGAGACCGAGACTATACTTGAGCGTGCGGTGGAGTTCATCGGTTGGTCGATTACACCGGATACACGGTAGCTCGGTCACCTTTAACGATGATTTCGGCATGCGGTTCGAACAGGCGTACCAATCTCTCGCGGCTGGCACCGGCTCGCCGACCAACAACCGCAGCTCGCTCTGTCTGGCGACACGTTCGACCACGGCCAATAGTGAGCTGCCGCCGCGCGATGACGAGTGCTCGCCACGGCCAATCGTTTGGTGCTTGCTTCAGAGGGCGCCAGGGTTGTGCAGGCAATTGCGATCAGTTCTCAGTTGGAAGCGGTTGGGCCGACCGCGCGTGAACTGGATGTTGCGGGCGCGCTTTTTGGCTGCGCGCGTGCGCCGGTTGCGATCTTGCCTCCCTGTCTCTTTCCCATGGGGTGTCAACAAGGCCGTTGTTGTGGGGGGCACTGCTGAGAGGGCGCAGGCGTCGAGAGCGATGGTCGGCGAAGGACCAATGTCTCTATCATCGCCATGGGTGGCGCTCGGAAAGCTGCCATGGCGAGGCGAAGAAATGGCCTGGCCTCGCCGGAGCAATCCGGCGGGGCCTCGGTAACATGAAAATCAGGCCTATCTCACAGCGGCGTAAACCTGAAGCGGCTGGCGGCCGCTTGGTCTACCCCACTATTCGAAGTGCTAGTACCGAAACGGCCTCTGTGGCTCCTTGAGGTATTCTGACGGGCCTGTCAAGCGAAGCGAAGAATTGACCCCCTGGGCGAATTGAAGAACTGACCCCCTCATTCCTCGGTTCACTTGACGTCTGCAGCAGGGCGAGTCAACTCGGACTCGGCGGTGTCGACCTTAGTAAATGTCGACTTCCGCCTGTGCCGCGGCGCTCAAGCCGGCCCATTGATGCATGGCCACGCAATGAGATCCCGATTGCTTGGCTTGCAAGCTTCCATGCGGCGACAACTACCACTGCCGGCTGATTTGTGGGGATCCGCGACTTGCCCCGCTTCCTGCTGTACTCCATGAAAGCGATTTGAATAACGCGTAACAGCTAGCTTGGGCCACACGGCAATAGAGTTGTAACAGCTGGCTGCGCTTAAAGAAAGCTCTTGCATCAGTCACCGGCCATTTCTCGCTAGCAATGCTCACCTGCATGCAGCAGGGGACTGTCATGCACCGGATCTTGACGTGTGGACTTGTTGGTTCCACAAGCTGACTTGAACTCAGTATCCTTAAGTCAACTACCTGACCTGACAGTGGATCGGGTCTGCAATACCAGTTAGTTTGATGTTGTTTTCGCTCGGGGCCATCAGAAATCCGCGGAGTTCAGAGCTCGGCTCTCGTTGTGACCAAACCCACGAAAGATGATTGAGAGCCAAAACGCTGCCCATCGTCCTTGGGCTTGCTTGACAGCACATTAGTGCGGGGTCGTTTGTTAGATCAACTGGCGCATGTCCGCGTGGAAAGGACGGTTATCTTTGCTCTAAAGAGTGTGGGGGAACTCACCATGGGATGGAGCTATGCCGCGGCTTCCTTGTCACGCCGACGCGAGCCGGCACATTGATGCAGTAGCGTAAAGGAAATTGACAACCGGTTCGCGAACGTTCTTGTATTCACGGAGAATCTAGCCATGGTGTCCTCGGCTATCAGCCGCCTGTTGCAGCCTCAGACGGCAATGCCGTCGTAGGCGACGAAGCTGAAGGTCCTGCGTCGCTGCACACATTAAAGAACAAAACCTTGCGCCTTACAGCAACGGGTACCAAGGACTCTGCCGCCGGGAAAAACACTTCTGCGGCTTTGAGCCTTGTGGGGCTTATAAGTTCCAACCTTCCCTTCGTCGAAGCATTGCTCGAAACCGACCGCATCGAACGGATGATGAGGTTTTCGAAACGTCAGTCGGCTATGCGCTTTCCGAGTAGGCGAGTTTTACGGGCGGCAGCCGCTGGGGAGAGGGGGGCCCTATCCGATCTCATCGTCTGCCACAGCAACGCTGCCCTGAGGCATGAAAGGTCGATAGAGCGCGACCGCAACGACGGGCGACAATCGGAGTTGCCCCGCCGGAAACGACAAGGCGATAAATCATGGTTGCCGAAGATCAATCGAACGTTATCTCGTTTCTGCAGGAGCTTGGCGGCACCAACGGAATCAAGAAGATCGAAACGCACATCTCCTATGTTTTCCTGATCGGCAATGGTGCCTTCAAGGTCAAGCGCGCGGTAAAACTACCTTATGTTGATTTCTCGACGCCGGAGCTGAGGCTCAAAGCCTGCTGGAAGGAGCTCGTGCTGAACGTAGTCACTGCACCCGGGCTGTATCTCGGAGTGCGGAAAATCATGCGCGGCCAAGATGGCCGCCTCCAATTCGATGAGGGAGACGAGCTTGTTGATGCCGTTGTGGAAATGGTTCGTTTAGACCCCGAGGCATTGTTTGACCGTATGGCTGTCACCGGTCGGCTTACTGCCGAACTCATGACTCGAACAGCCCGCATGATCGCCCGTTTTCATCGTGGTGCGCGTCCGATTCATCAGAGCTCTGGTTCCGCGAATATCGCGGGCGTACTTCAAACTAATGCCGCCGGCTTCGCAACCAGCGGGGTCTTCGCAGCCGACGAACTTGAGACTTTCGAACGGGAGTTCGAGGAGAAGCTCTCGGTTCATGCCGCTCTGCTCGATGCGCGTGAGGCAGCTGGCAAGGTCATGCGATGCCACGGCGATCTGCATTTGCGCAACATTTGTGTCATGAACGGTGAACCGCGACTATTCGACTGCATCGAGTTCAACGATCAGATCGCCACCGTCGATAAGCTGTATGACGTTGCCTTTCTGCTCATGGACCTATGGCATCGCGGTTTCCCCGAGTTCGCAAACCTCGTTGCAAACCGGTACCTTGATGAAGTGGATGACGAGGATGGCTTCGTGTTGTTGCCATACTTCATGGCGATCCGCGCGGCGGTAAGGGCGCACGTTGTCGCGACGCAAATTGCGGACAGCAGCGCCGAACTTACGGGCAAACTTGCCACCGAGGCACGCTCCTATTTCGACCTCGCTCGTTCTCTGATTGTGATGCAGCCTCCGCGTTTGATTGCGATCGGCGGCCTCAGCGGCGCAGGCAAAACGACGATTGCGGAGGTCTTGGCCCCGCAATTTGGCGCCCCACCGGGGGCTCGGATCGTCGAAAGCGATCGTATCCGAAAGGCGATGCACGGCGTTGAGGCCGAGGAAAGGCTTGGGCCGGCGGCCTACCGTCCCGAAGTGTCGGACAAGGTCTATGGTGAGATGGCTCGCCGCACCCTCACGATAGTGCGCGCTGGCGGATCGGCCGTCGCCGCGGCTGTGTTCGACAGGGCGCCCAACCGATCGCGCATAGAGGCCGTGGCGCGCGAAGCTGGGGTACCATGTACGGCCGTTTGGCTCGACGCGAAGACGTCATCGCTGCGCCGGCGCGTGACCTCAAGGACTGCCAGTCCGTCTGATGCAGACGTGGAGGTACTCGCACGTCAGCTTGTCGCAGGCACGAGTGGGGTTACATGGGAACGGGTCGATGCCGAACGGGACGCGAACGACATCGCGCGGATGATACTCGATCTTCAGTATGTTTGATGGAGTGCAGCGTTCAGCGCCTTCAGGGAAGATTGGCGGTTTGTCTGGTTTGGGAAATGTCGACTGATTTGAAGGTGGGAGCGTTAGGGCGAAGATGGCAAAGAATGACCGAGGACGTGTGAAAAGCGGGTGCGTGACTGTCGATGACTGCTACTTTTTGCGCGTGCGTGCCGGCGCGCGCTGTCGGCCGCGCGTGGTCAGGCGGCGATCGCCTCCATCAGCGGCTTGACGCCGAAGATATTGATCATCCGCTTCATATTGTAGGCGAGCACCTGCAGGCTCATCTCGGTTTTGACCTGGTTGAGGGTTCTGGTCAGGAAATGGGTACTGCCCATCCATGCCTTGAGCGTCGCGAAGGGATGCTCGACAGTCTGCCGACGGATGGTCATCGCCTGCAGCATGCGGTCGAGCCTGGCCTGCATCTTGTCGAGGACACCCTCGTGTTGCCAACGCTTCAGGCGCTTGATCTTGTCGGGCGTGCATCGGGACTTGAGGGTGCAGGTTAGGCAGGCGGTGAGGTTGCGATATTGATCGATGTTGTCCCGGCGGTCCGAGCGCACCTTTCCCCGCGTCAGGTGTTCGCCCGCCGGGCAGGTGTAGCGGTCGTTCTCGGCGTCATCAATGAAGTCGGCCACGGTGAAGAGGCCGCGCTTGGCGTTGCCGGAGGTCCGCGTCTTAGGGATTATCGGCAGAATGCCGGTGCCTTCGCAGGCCAGCACCTCGTCACCGTTGTAATAACCCCGGTCTGCCAGCGCCGTGACCTCCTCGCATCCGGTCGCATCGCGGGCCTTGTCGGCCATCGCGCTCAGTTGCGCCCGATCGCTACCGAGATTGGTCACCTCATGCGCAACGATCAGGTGGTGGTCGGCGTCGACGGCGATCTGGACATTGTAGCCGACTATGCCGGTGCCTTTGCCGCTGGTTGCCATCGATCGGGCATCGGGATCGGTCAGAGAGACTTGTTTGTCCGGTGCGGCCTCGACTTGCTTGCCGATCTCCTTAAGCGACTGCATCTGCCGGCGCAGGCCTTCGATCTTCGCCTTGAGGCGCACCGCCTTGGCCCCGGCGACATCGCCGTCCTCCCGGTCGGCTCGGTCCAAGTCCGTCAGATAGCGCGCGATGCTGGCCTCCACCTGCTCGATGCGCTTGGCGACCTTGGCGACAGTGAAGTTCTTGTCGCGGTTGTTGACCGCCTTGAACTTGCTGCCGTCGATGGCGACGACGGCTCGGGTGAACAGGTTGAGTTGGCGGCACAGCACCACAAACCGCGCGCAGGCGGCGCGGATCGCTGCCCCGTTGTCGCGTCGGAAGTCGGCAATCGTCTTGAAGTCCGGCATCAAGCGGCCGGTCAGCCACATCAGTCCGATGTTGCGCTGGGTCTCCCGTTCGAGCCGCCGGCTCGACTGGATGCGGTTGAGAGCCGTAGAGATAAATCTTCAGCAGCGTTGCGGGGTGGTAGGAGGGCCGCCCCGTCGCTTCTGGCACAGCGCCGGCAAAGCCCAATACCTCCAGATCCAGCTCGTCAATAAAGACATCGATGACGCGAACCGGGTTGTCCTGCGTGACATAGTCTTCCAACGTGTCGGGGAGCAGTGTCGCTTGCCGCCGATCATCCCCCTCAATGAAAAGCTTCATCCCGACCCCCCCGCTCAACGGGAATCACCCTGTCATATCAACATGTTTCCACACATGGGGTAATCGCGGGAGCGAATCGCCCTGAGGGCCAGAAGTGGTCACGCTGTTGAGAGCAGGTGGTTGTTCCCCGATAGGATGGAAGTACGGGCTCACGACTGGACGCCGGGCCCAAGCATCGAAGGGAGAACAACCATGAGCGAATATATCGGTCTCGACGTATCGTTGAAAGAGACGGCGATTTCTGTGCGGCGTGACGGCAAGCGGATCAGGCGCGGCAAATGTCCCTCTGATCCGAGCCTGGTCGCGGAAGTCGTCCGCAAGCGGGCGCCGGCGGCCAAGCGGGTGGTGTTCGAGACCGGTCCTTTGTCGGTGTGGTTCTATCATGCCTTGCACGCGGAAGGGCTTCCGGCGATCTGCATCGACGCCCGCCATGCCAAGGCCGCGCTCGACATGGCGCCGAACAAAACGGACGCCAACGATGCGACGGCTTGGCGCATCTGGCCGAGGTCGGCTTTTACCGCGAGGTGCGGGTAAAGGGCTATGACAGCATGCTGATCCGCACGCTGGTGGCCGCGCGCACCAGGCTGGTCAGGATCACGACCGAACTGTCCAACCAGATCCGCGGACTCATGAAGACGTTCGGCCTGGTCGTTCCGCGCAGCAAAGGCGGCACGTTCGAAGCCGAGGTCCAGCGCCTGCTGGCCGGTCAGGAAGCGCTTGCCCGGATCATCCTGCCGGTTCTTGAAGCCTGGCGCAGCGTGCGCGCCCGCGCCGCGGAGCTTGGGCGGCAGCTTATCGCCAGCGCACGGCAGAGCGAGGCCTGCCAGCTGCTCATGTCCATCCCCGGGGTTGGTGCGGTCACCGCAACCGCATTCACGACCGCCATCGAGGACCCGGCGAACTTCAGGAAGTCGCGGTCGGTCGGTGCATGGTTGGGACTGACCACACGTCGCTACCAGTAAGGCGAGGTCGATTATGACGGCCATATCTCCCGGCGTAGTGACGCTCATTTGCGCGGTCTGCTCTATGAAGCGGCGACCGTGATCCTGACGCGCGCTTATGCCCAAAGCGATCTGCGCGCCTGGGGACTGAAGCTGCGAGAGAGGATCGGCTTCAAGCGCGCTGCTGTCGCCGTTGCACGCAAGCTCGCCGTCATCATGCACTCGATGCTGAAATCCGGTGAACTGTTCAACCGGGCGACCAGCATCATGGCCTGACACAGCAAAGCTGAAATGCGCCTGCTCTGAGGCGCGTCGAGGCGTCCCTGCCGGGACGTGGACGAACCATTCCGACTAGGCTGTTGCACCTCCGTGCCAAAATGCCCGTCGCGTGCGTTCCACACATTGGGAGGTTCACCCGCGAAGCCCCATCATGCGGCGACTTTATATCGACCGGGAAGACGATACTGCTCCCGGCAAACGACAGCCTCGACGTTCAAAAAGGGCTTGCATTTTACCGCGCGATTAGACGACAGGCTCGACCCACAACGCCGGAGGATGTTCCGGGCGTTTTGACCCTCGCCCGGGTCGATAAGGGCCCTAATCACCGGCTACTAGCCACCCTCCCAATTGACCCGACGGAGCACGATTAAAGTGTCGATGTCTTCGCGGCTTACCTCACTGATGAGAAGGGGCCCGCCGCTTTGACGATGCAAAGCCACGAACTGCTGCCACATAGATTTCTGCGGAGCAGACGGTTTTCAGCACTCACGCCGGAGATCGTCATCGCTTATGTCGAGCGACATGCGCTCGATGGCTTCGCCGAACGCGGCAAGGGCGATGTGCGGGGTGTACGCGCCTTCCTGCGCTCTTGCACCGGAAGGGCTTCAATGGTCCAGGCAGTTGCATCGCGACCGTCCGCCGCTGGCGACTTGCAGGCTTGCCAACGTTCCCGGCGACCGAGGAGGCCTAGCCGCTTCTCAATGCTTCTCGAATCGAGCTTGGCATAGATCCCTGTGCTGTGGATGCTCCATGCCGGGCCTGCGCGAACTGAGCCTGACCTAGCCGGGAGGTGTTCCAACGAGCCCGGCTTCGCACCGCGCTCGCGGGCTTCGCGAAGAGCTGAATACAAGTAGCACGGCTCTGGGCGACGATTATCGGCATTCGTCACCTTCATGGAGGCTCGCTCGCCGAGACCATCACGACTGATCTGGCAATTGAGTGCGTGACTTTGATTGGCCGACGTCTATCCGACTGGCCGGTGTGCGCTGTTTTGCTCAGCACCTAATTTTTTCGACCCTTGACGAAGCGCCACCGTGCGAATCCGTGCGGCCGGCGCGGCGGGCAAAGCCCTACATCTACAGCGACCTAGATTAAGTAGACCATCTTGCAAGGCGCGGGACTGAGATTGACCTCGTTGGAAGAGATTGCGACCAAGCCGCGGACGGCGCAGAAGTCTATATTCCGCTATCTGGGCTCATGGCCCGGCTTTGCGACACGGGCTCTCGCCTCAAAGCGCTTCTCGCGGCGCGTGGGTCGCCTCGCGCGCGAGAAGCGCTTCGAGCCATTCGCCATGATCGTGGCACCGTCCGGATGCAGCAGGGGAGGCGGGTTCGCCGTCGTTTCGAGTTCTTGTCACAGTTCCTTCGACCGATCCATCTCGGCCGCCATAGTTGCGTTGATCTCGTCGGCGATTCCACTCCTTGGTATGCTTCCAGACTGTCGCGTATGTGGAGTCGACCCCTGATCCGGTCGAACGCCACTCCACATACGTGGTACGGACCTGCCGCACTCCTCCACATCACTCTCCCGACCCGGGCTCAGCGGGTCTGTCCATGATCTGAATCAATTCATCTGTATGTCGCTTTTGCTAGCTTGCATGCAACTTTAGCCACACCACTGCAATTGGAATTGGGAGGGAGTGATGGTCGCTGGCTCAGTGCATCGTCTTCACCTTACAGGGCGGCACGACAAGTCGGGACCGAAGCCGGATCTCCGAGTGACTTATTCAAAGAGCTCAGGATGGCAGATCGAAGTCCTTTCACAACATGCCTATAATTGGGCCCAGAGGCATGCCGATTCATTCCTCTTCGACAACGATGGCAATCGTATCAGAACCAACCGGACCGGCGTTAATATCCTCGTTCATGATGCGAGAACCAACGGATTGAAAACCGAATATATAGGACCGCATCGAGTCCTTACATTTTGATAGCACCCCGTGCGGAACGGCAGATGCATATAGCTGGGGGGTAGCGCTTCTGCGCGGAAGTCTCTTCCATGCAAACAGCACTAAGAAGGCCTGTAAAGAATGCGGTTGTAGCCTACTCCGAAACGAGCGAGCGCTGATGATGGACATTAGTAGTTATCCGAGGCGGCTACGCGGGATCTGCACAAGGGAGCCGATACGACCTGACGCTAAAATCAACCGGCGTCAGGAGTCATGGGATGTTGGAGAAGAAATGCGCACATTGCTTACTCCCTGGCGCAGTGTCGCTGCCGGCTTTCTGCTGAACGGGGTCCTGTTGGGGACTTGGGCCTCTCGCGTTCCCGCCGTGATGGCTCACTTTCATTTTGACAAGGCGAGTTTCGGGGGGATGCTGGTGCTTCTAGGGCTCGGCGCATTGTTTTCGTTCCCGATTGCCGGCCGCTTGTCCGATAGCTTGGGTGCCGTGCGGGTCGCCCGAATGATCGCTATCCCGTTCCTGCTTTCGATTGCCTTTTTAGGGCTTGCGCCGACGATACCGCTGCTGACGATCGCGCTTTTTCTCTTTGGCATGTGTCATGGTTCGATGGACGTAGCTATGAACAGCTGGGCGAGCGAGGTGGAGAAACACATGAGGCGGTCTGTGATGTCGTCGTTTCACGCCATGTGGAGTGTGGGGGCTGTTCTGGGCGCAGCAAGCGGTTATGTTGCCACAGCCTTTCAGACCCCAGTATACATTCATTTCCTTGTTAGTGCCGTGGTGACCGGCGGGACCATTGCCCCTTTCCTTCTGCTCAATTGGCAATCAACTAAACGGACGCATGTGATCCGTGCAGCAGGATTGGCGGTTCCTAACAGCGCTCTTTTGCTTGTGGGCCTCATTGCTCTCGCATCGGGATTAGGCGAGGGTACAGCTCTCGACTGGAGCGCGGTATATTTGCATGATGTAGTCGGAACTGCACAGTCGGATGCTACCCTGGGTTACACTGGCTTTTCTGCCGCCATGGTGATCGCGAGACTCAATGCGGATTCTCTGGTCACGCGATTTGGGTCAGCAACTGTTGCACGGCTGAGCGGGTTGTCCGCCGTCTTCGGTATTTTACTAATCGTTGGCGATGACAACTTGCCGTTAGTCGTGGTAGGCTTCGTGCTGATGGGGGTCGGCTACGCAGCCGTCCTACCCTTAGCTTTCAGTCGAGCAGCAGCCGATCCTGTAGTCCCAGCCGGGAAAGGCATCGCGTCCGTCGCAATCTTCGCGTATGGCGCTATGACTTTGGGCCCCGTTGTAATTGGAATTCTCGCCGAAGCAACCACAATGCGCGTCTGCTTCCTTATGGTCGGACTATTCGCGGCGTCGATTGCAGTTTTGGCTCCAGTGCTCGAGCAAAGACCCTAACTGCATGAGGAGCATTCGGCGAAGAAGTAATCGCCCTTCTCTATCGCATGATGATCTCCGCATTTTTTCTTCGCCGGGCGTTGGAGCGGCTATGGCACGCAAATCGGCAGCGCGACCGCTGAAAGAAGGGTTTTATCGGTGCAGCCGGAGACAGTTGGAACGGCTGCACCTTCATCCGATCTTCAAGCGCGTACGCGTTGAAGCTTGATGATCTGGTCACTCCGTGCGGGCCTTCTCTACCAAGCGGCCCGCACGAAGACCGTCGAGGGTGAGTGCCGCCCGATGTCTGTTCTGCGAGCTTCCGAAAACGCTCAGAGGCGCGCCTTCGCGCATACTGTCCCGGCTGTCTGCCGCCGGGTTGCCGCGCGTGGATCCTCATGGCTACAGAAGGGCGGAAGTCCCTAATGTGTACCGAGAGCTATTCGGTCCGATCGTGGCGCATTCTTACCACCCAGCTGTGACAAGATGATGGTTCTGGTCGCAGGCGCTGATCGATGGTGCTCAGCACCGTCCGCTCGTATAACGGCAAGTAGCTGGGAGGAAGCGCCCCGCTGGGAGGCGGCGGGGGCGCTTTCCGTACGGGCTTTGCGGATCAGACGAAGGTGAAGTCCCACCCACTCAGGCCGAGCCCGGCAAGATCGGCCAAACTATGCACATTGCCCAGGCGAGCGAACTCATCCGCATGGTTTTCGGAGGTGACATAGGCCAGAACAGCGCTTTTGGTCAGGTTGTCGTGGTAGACAATGATGTCGCCGGTGGTCTCGCCGGCGATCGCATTCGCGGCGCCATCGCCCGAGAAAAAACTCTTGTCGGTGACAACCACGACGTCCTCGCCGTGCGCATCCGAGGCCGCACCGCTGTGGAAGGTATCCACCGGGTGGCCAGGCCGCGAACTGGCGTGGTTCACAAAGTTCGCGCTGGAACCGTCGCTATAATAGCCCGCCGCATCGAAGGCGAAAGTATCCTGCGTTGGGTCGAAATCCAAAATGACCGTGTAGCCCGGGTCCGGCCAGCCCGCTGGGTCGCGGACGGGGTTGTGGGATTGGAACACAAAGGTGTCTTGGCCGTCGCCGCCGGTCAGCTGATCTCTGCCGTCACTGGCGAAGAGAACGTCGTCGCCGGGACCGCCGTAAAGCTTGTCATTGTCCTGGCCGACCACCGGTGGTCTGTCGCGGCCACTGTCTCCGTAAAGATAGTCGTTGCCCGCTTCGCCGAAGATATGGTCATTGCCTTCGCCGCCAAAGACTCGGTCATTGCCATTGCCGGACGAGATGGAATCGTTACCGCGAGCACCGTCAATCCAGTCATTGCCGGTGGGATCGATAAGCAGATCGTCACCACCGCTGCCGAGGAGGCTGTTGTCGCTCGGACCACCACGGATTAGCATTGCAGATCCTCCTTATGCTTTAACGCCTCAACACCACCTCCTTTACTCCTCATCAGACCATTGGAGTAATCGATTGATTCGATAGGACGCATCCACATTTCGGATGCGTCCGGTGCGCTTGACTTCACAGTTTCGAATTTGTGGACCCGCCCGGCGCCGACACGGGATCATGCATGCGTTGCCGCGAGCCGGCGACAGCCGTGGCGCCGTGGGGCAAGCCAGATCCTCTGGCCATGGAAACCTCCACCATTCGGGAAGAAAACGCACTCGGTAAGCGATGCTCCTTCAACACTGGACCGAAACCATAACGCGCTCTCCCGATCATGGATAGATTGAGGCCGACGCCTACGCATTGCTGGCTGAGCGGTGGTCGCTGGACCCCTGCGTCGCCTTTTATCGCCGTTGGCGACGGCGATTGCTGTTGATATGCCGACCGGTCCCGGGATTGCTGTCTGGCACCATCTCCACAACAGGTTGGGACCGGACCTAAGGGCTCTTTAGGCAGCCGCCGCACGATTCTTCCCTAAGCCGGAGGTTTCGCACGAGTTTCAAGTGTTCTGAGCGAGACTAGAGCTGCCATCACCTGGTCGGCACGACCTTTCAATTCCAGCGATTTTGCCCCCTAAGGGCTCACTTGGCGATCCGCCGACATGACTGATCTTGTTGCCACCTTGAAGCACCGAAATACAGCCGTCACGATCGGCTTCAGGGAGCAACCGACATAAACCCAACTCACTCATTGCGGTCCAGTACAATTTTTAATGATCTGAGGACGTCGGCTGCGTCGATGAGAGCGTCCCTGACTTGTTCCGGAGGCAGATCCCGGGCGCGCTCCGACGATAACCTGAGATCAATAAGAACGTCTCGGGCACTGTGTATTCCTGCGGCGCCAGTCTGCCTGCACATGTCGCGGATGGTATCAATTGAGAGGTCTAACAGGCGGCTTATCTCATAGTGCGTGAGGTTCTCTATCCCGTTTGCTGCCCTGATCAGCTCTGCAATAAAATCCGTCGTTGAGCTCATGGTCCGATCCTGCAGGCTTATTCTTGAACAATGACTGTCTGATAGCAACTTCAGCCCATACACGTCCTAGCGCATCGCGGAAGGCTCGTCCCGCTAAACGCCAGCTGCAGTCTTTTAACATCAAGGACGAGTGGTCAAATTGGCTATCCGCATGTAACGATCCGCGTTTTGCATAAATTATGCCATGTGTTTCAAGCGCGTCGACTCGGCCTTACCGGGAAGGTGTTGAGGTATCGGAATATCCGTCATCCGGCAAATGGGCATGAGTACGTCAGAATGAAGACAACAATGGCGCTGGTCCCCTGCAATGCTCAATCTGCTTTGTCCCTGCAGGGCCTGAGTACAGGTAGGAAAGGAAGTGCCCCACGATCCAGTGCGATACTTCGGCGCCTGTCGCAATTGCAATATGCCTGCGCGAGCATGATAGGGCGCACGACTGCAGCAGACCGGCGCCTTTGAATAGTCAGCGCGGGCGTCACCTGTGACCATACCGGCGGGAGAGGGGCCTACATAGAAGTGCCGGCAACGGCATGTTCCCCGTCCAATTCCATGCCCTTGTTTCGCCACACGCCGCGCGGTGCAATGCCTTCCGAACCTCGTCCCCGAAACCCTTCGATCGTGGCGTCGCCACCAATGACCTTCAGCCGCCCAGCTTGATTGCGTTCGACATGCCCTATGTTGGATCTCCGGCAATGTCAGACATGCGACATGGCCGGAATAGAGCTATCCTATTGTTTCAGAAAGTTCTTCTCCTTTGGCACGGTGCGTGCTTCGAAGTCTGCAAACTCGCAAGCACTTGAGCAGGAGAGATCAAACCGGCCAAACCAAGAAGCGCCCTCCTGGCGCGAACATGACATGAAACGGACCGCCGAGATGATCCACGCGGCACCAGGCCAGCATCAACGAAGCAATCACGGCATTCTTTGGAGGATAGTGATGAGGTCTTTCCGGATGGCGCAGATGCATGCCGCTGCTGATTTCGTAGAAGAATGAACCACTATGGAGAAACTAGATGACCTCTGTCGGGAAATGCGGTTTGCGAAATCCACTCCTCGGTCGGCGACTGCGACTGGGATTCGTCGGGGGCGGAAGAGGCGGACTTGTCGGGCAATGGCATTTCGCTGGGGCGAGGCTGTCGAATCACTGGCAAGTCGTTGCCGGAGCTCTATCATCAGATCCGGATAACGCACACAACTCAGCCGCAGAATGGATGATTGCACCCGATCGCTCGTATCGTGACTGGAAGGAAATGGCAGAAGCAGAAGCCGGCCGCGACGACGGTATAGAAGCAGTTTCAATCGTCACACCAAACTGGACGCACCATCGGATCGCGGCGGCATTCCTCAAGGCTGGTATCGACGTAATACTGGACAAGCCCATGACCACGACGGTTTCCGATGCTCGAGAACTCGTGGAGCTTCAAAGAGCTACGGGTCGAGTGCTGGTCATGACCTACCCATATGCGCATCACGCGATGGTTCGTCAGGCTAAGCACATGATCCGAAACGGGGCCGTTGGATCCATCCGGCAGGCACACGTGGAGTATGTTCAGGAGTGGGCAACAAGTCCAGTTCCCGATCGTGGCAAGGGTGCGATTTGGCGACACGATCCCGAGAAGGTCGGCCGCACGTCAACGATTGGGGACATCGGTACGCATGCCTATCATCTCCTGCATACAATTACCGGGCAGGGTATAGCGAGCGTCAGGGCTGAGTTCCACAACTGTGGAGCTCCAAAGCGGATGGAAGACACAGCCTATGTCAATTTCCGTCTGGAGAATGGTGCGCCTGGCATTCTTTGGGTGACGCAGGCAGCGCCGGGCCAATATTGCGGGCTCCGCATTCGTGTGTGGGGCGACATGGGTGGGCTAGATTGGGATCAGGAAAAGCCCGAGGTGTTGCGTTATGTGCCCTTAGGGGAGCAGGAGCAGATTTTCCTCCGTGGCCATGGCAATGGAATCCTGCCTGAGGCGGAACGGCTGATACATCTTCCGCGGGGGCACGGCGAAGCGGCCGTGGATGCATGGGCAAACCTCTATGCGGAAGCTGGCCTTGCAATCGCCGCCCGCCGCGCAGGATACGCTCTCCCGAAGGATTGCGTGGAGCTTTCCGGAGTGGAAGATGGGCTTAAAGGCATGCTGTTCATCGACGCTTGTGCCGACAGCCACGAATCCGGTGGGTCTTGGGTTTCGATGAAGCAGTGAATTCGTTTGCAGTCCATGTCATCCGCGGGCTCGCTGTGCCGGGCACTGCGGATGATACTAAAGTAAAGCGCAGTGTCGATCCTGCTCCTGCACGCCGCGGGAACTCAAAAAGAGGTGGAGCTTGTCGCCTCTAAGATGAATCGTTTCCTGGAAATTCAAACCTGATCGTTTCGACCCATACTTCTGGGCGAACGTCTCTGGGATGATGCTGGAGTGCTATTTTCCGGGATCGCGTAACTCAGGCGCTTCCATGTACGGGCATAGGGGGGCGCCTCTCAATTCGTACTTTTAAATCCTCCAAGGCGCCTGCAGGGATAAGGCCCTTCGACTGCACATTATCATCTGTGACAAAAACCGGATCGATGACCGGTCGGCAGCACTGGAAATGTGCAGCAGCGTCGCCAATATCTATCGATGGAGAATGATATGACTCGCTTCCGTCAGTTCCGGCAAGAGCGATTTTCCCACCAAGAGGCTGTGGGTATCGGCCAAACATGGTGAAGGCTGTTAGCCCTTCCCGCAGTCCTTCCGCATCTACAAATAGCCAATGCGACTCATCAAAGCGGACCATTTGAGTGAGCTTGCAACCGAGCAAGTCACTGATCGGCTTAACGCTGATGGCGCCGACAAGCTCAACAGCTCGAAAGAGCGCCGTTTCCGGATCCAATAGGTAAACTACATTCTCCATCTTACTCCGTCCCGCGGTGGAAGCGCTCTCACGCGGGTCAACCCGATCGAGCTGCGATTGGTGCAAGTCAGGTGCTTGGCTATCCCATTCCGCTGGATAAGCAAAATTGATTGTTTTAATGGCACGCATTCGCGCTATGGATGCGCCACGAGTTCCTCGCGGCTCAACAAAAGCGGACTTGAGCCTGGTGCCCCAGATAGGTGCCCGCTCGTCATGTCTGCGTTGTCCGCAGCCGCTCCTAAGCCTGCGTACCGCTTTTCACGGCAAAGCACGTTGAAACCGCGGCCGGACGTACAGACGCGATTGCTGTCGCTGTTTCCGTCCGCATCAGATCTGTGCGACAAATGGCCCTGAACTGCGGCGAGCGGTCCGCTATCTCGCACCGGTTTCCTGCGCAATCATGTGGTGGTCAAACGCACAGCAGCGGCCCTGATCGGCGGAACCGATAAGGGCGAAAGGTGAGCGCTCATGAGACCACGAAGGACCGCCGTAAGACTGCCGAATTCTTGGCTCCCAGGAGCAGATTGGGCTGATCGCTACGAAGTCCTAGTCTTGGCTGAACGGATAACAGCGGCTGAGGCGGCGTGGCGAGTACTTGGAAGTGCACCCCGCTGGGTGCGAAGACTTCTGAGTTTTCGAAACCGCCTCGTGCCTTTGTTCGGTCTGAGCGCAACCGCGGATACCAGGCATTCCGACCTGATCGCCAGCCTCCCGCTAATGCACAGCGACGACCGCCAGACGGTATTCGGCTATGATGACCGCCACCTGCTTTTTCGCCTGGTCGTGGAGGTCGGTGAAGGGCCAGCTGATGGCCAGGTTGTCGGCATGACCACCCTGGTGCGCTGCAGGAGTTTCATGGGCTGGCTCTATCTTGCCGCTGCCATTCCTTTCCATAAGGCGATTATCCCGTCCTTGCTGACGGCGGTTGAACGACCCGGCTAAAACACTTCACGGAGAAGTGGATACCCGACGCCGGACGAACACCGCCCAGCCGGAAAGCGACGCGCGATTAGAAGCAGGCCTCAGAAACTTCCGCCTTGCTCAGCCAGCCGAAGCGCCTCCATCCGCTGTCCTTCTTGCCAGTCTAAACGCAGAAACGTATCGGCCGGCCGCTGTACCAGCGCATCATGAAAACAACCTTGATCGTTCTGGTTCGTGGAAAAGCTCAATAAGATCCAAAAAGCCGAAACATGATTCAGTTCGTCCACGCGGCTTTCGCGATTTTGTGATCACAAGCCACCGCAAAGCGGGCGTAGCGACCGCAAGACAATGGCGAACGTCGGGGGGCACGCGCCACGTCGCCGCAGGGGGCCAGAAGCACTACCATGAGATCGTTTCCCCGTGGGTGCACTACAAGTCAGCCTCTAAGTCACGCCACCCAAAGCCTCGCTGTCGGCGTTTGAGACCATAAGTCCCAGACCAGGGCGCTCGGCCCAGGCGCGCTCAAGAAGAGCCACGGCCGGTTTCGCGCTCAACATATGAGTAATCGACGTCCTAGTCGTTCATCTTTGTATCCATGACATCAATAGCTGCGATGAAAACAAACGATTTTGCTAAGCGATAGGACTGTAATAGAGGAAACTCCATCAGGTTAAGGCCAGTAAAAGCACGACTGCCCTCTGCGACTGAAAGGGAGAAAATATGTCTGATGCAAAATTGCAAAGCGTACTTTCGTCTCTTTCGACAGTGCACAGACAGCTGAATTCGCTTCCCTCCAGCGCGGCACCAGATGCCGGATGTGTCAAGCTAAACACAAATGAGAACCCATTTGCGTTACCGGCAGCGGTAATGCAGAGCGCTCTTGCTGCTCTCGAGCGACAGTATCTGTATCCAGAGGATGACAACACCAGCTTGAGGGAAGCAGCTGCGGCGTCATATAATCTTTCCACGGATCAGGTGATCGCCGGTAATGGATCGTCCGAACTTCTTTCGCTCATATACAAAGCATTCCTTGACCCGGGTGACAGCGTCGCGATGTTGTCCCCTGGCTTTGCATACAACCGCAAGCTCGCTCTGCTGCAAGGCGCTCGATTGATTGAGATCAAATGGGGCGATTCTTGCTTGTTGCCGATAAACAAATTGCTTTTCGGTCCTGTAAAGGAGGCCAAGTTCATTCTGCTGGCTAATCCGAACAACCCCACCGGAACATTTGTCCCCGTTGCGGATATTGAAAGCCTCGTCGCACAATCTGACCGGTTGATCGTACTGGATGAAGCCTATGTGGACTTTGCGCCCGACAGCGCTCTGCGTCTGATTAACCGCTATTCGAACCTTCTAGTTTTAAGAACGCTTTCGAAGAGCTATGCGGCAGCCGGCATTCGCGTTGGCTTTGGCTTCGGTCATCCTGAGGTTATAGGGAGGCTGCGCAATATGCAGAACCTGTTCAACATGAATGTGATCGGCCATGCGGTCGGCGTCAGTATCCTTGCCAACCGCGCTGCCTACGATGAGAACCACAGACATATCAAGTATGAGCGAGAGCGCGTGCGCCTCACGCTGTCGCAGCTTGGGTTCTCTGTAACTCCCTCTCATGCGAACTTCTTGCTGGCGCGTGTGCCAGCAGGACGAGACGGCACTTGGTGGCAGACTTGCCTGGAACGCAAAAAGATACTCGTCGCCGTCCTTCCTGACAAAGGTCTGGAAAATTGCATTCGCGTTAGCATCGGGACAAAATCACAAATGGATGCGTTCCTTGCGGCGGTCGATGATATTTTGGGAGCTGAGACGTCTCGAAGATCGGCCGTATAGCAGCTTCAGGGTTTGCTCTTTTGCGCGTGCGAAAAGACGGCGGCAACAGGACAGAGAGCAACGACTACAAGAATAATCTCCTCACAGCATTGACCAACCTACCCACTCCCTCGGGGAGCAAGCCAAAGCTGCATAACCGGCCGCTTGCACGAATCCAGGTCAAGGCGTCCCTCCATTCAGACTGCAAAACCTGAACAAGACCGCTCGAGCCAGGAGGTGTTCGTCGGCAGGAGTACTGAAGAGGTGTAGAGCAATAGCCGATCATGCAAGGACGTGTGCCCGTAATGCCGTCAGCTTCAAAGATCTGGTTTCCGACGGCGCCAGCCAAAAGCAGCGGGTCGTGATGTTCGGCCAAGAAAGGCCCCAAGTCTTATTTCGCTTGGATCAAGGTCCGGGGCTCCCAGGACAAAGTCGGAGACGGTAGAATGAGAAAAGCCCTTCCTTCAAAGCTAGCTTTCGGCATATTCGACCATTTGGACGAGGACGGTAGCGCCATTGCACGGCAATACGCAGACCGCCTCAGCCTGGCGGAAGCGTGTGATCGGCTCGGCTTTTATGCTTACCACCTAGCGGAGCACCATTGTTCGCCGCATGGGAGAGGCCCATCGCCGAATCTGTTCCTGTCGAGCGTCGCGCAGCGCACCTGCCAACTTCGTCTTGGTCCCCTTGTCATGCTGCTTAGCCTTTGTCATCCGCTGCGTGCGTTTGAGGAGATCTGCATGCTTGACCATTTGAGCGGCGGTAGGGCCGAGTTGGGCATAGGCCGCGGCTCTCTTCCGGTCGAGCTGGGTTATTTCGGGATTGATGCGGACGCGGTGCAAGGACGTTATCTCGAAGCCAGTGAAATCCTAATGGAGGCGATGAGACGCGGCACTCTTTCCTACAGCGGCCACCATTTTGAGCTAAACGATGTCCCTTTGACCTTAGGCCCTCATCAATGTCCGCACCCGCCGATCTGGGTCGCCACCAGCCGATCCGAGTCCGCGCGCTGGGCCGCCGCAAACGGCGCAAATATCGCGTGTGTGGGGCCCGCTTCGATTGTTCGCAAGATTACTGACGCTTTCCGCTCCGAGGAAGGACACAACAGTGACGCGGACAACCAAGCGTCATTTCTCGGCTTGCTTCGCATGATTGTGGTCGGGCAGTCTGCAAATCATGCCTACTCGCTTGCGGCTCCTGCATATGAACGATGGCTTAAAAGTTTCAAATTCCTGTACGACCTCAACGCGGTTCCAGTTCCACCAAATCTGCCCCCGACCTTCGATGCAGCAATCGAAAGTGAATTGTGTGTGGTTGGAACGGCGGCTTTTGTGCGACGAGCTCTGCTTGATCAGCTGGAAGAGGCGGGCGCCAACTACCTCCTTTGTCAGGTCGCCTTCGGGGATTTGCCTTTGGATGCTTCGCTGTACACCGCAATGACCATTCAATCGGAATTAATGGTTGGCTGAGTGCCATGGTGCCCGACGAAATCAAGTATTTCGCTGCCCGCCGCGTGCTGCGGCAGTGAGCTGGATTGGACCAAGGCAACCGCAACTCTCCGATCCTAGGTTGAATGGATGAGATCAAAACTGATCCGCCGGAACGCCGCATTTAAAACAGCGAGTTGACGACACGAGGGGTGTCCCAAGGAGAGGCTTATCTGAACGAAAACAGCGCGGATGCGATAAGAGACTGTACCGTTAGCGGGAGCGAAATCCAGGTAAGGGAACGGATTGCCGGACCTGAACGCCTCAGCCTCACTCCTCTCCGTCGCATTGTTTGCGTTATCCATGAACGTGCTAATCCGAGTTCCCTGGCGCTGGTGCGTTACCTTCGGCCGGGCACCAATTTGACGGGAGAAGAGCAATGACGAGACCGCGCTCGGACGCCGATGAGCGAAATCTCGAGCTTACCGGCCGCATTGTCGCGGCTTATCTGATCCGCAATGTCGTTTCGATTGGCGAGCTACCATGTGTGATCGAGCAGACCTATGCGGCGCTGAGGCGTGCCTCTCTAACATTGCAAGCCACGCAGCAGCCTGTCGTCCAAGAACGGCGGCGCCCCGCAGTGCCGGTCAGGAAGTCGGTTACGGAGGATTTCATCATCTGCCTGGAAGACGGCAAACAGTTCAAGTTGTTGCGACGGCACCTGATGACGAAATCCGGTCCGACGCCCGAACAATATCGCCGGAAATGGAGGCTTCCGGCCGATTACCCGATGGCCGCCCCGAGCTATGCCCGTGAGCGCTCCAAGTCTGCTCGCGCGTCAGGATTGGGGAGGACGCGGGCGAAGGTATCACCCATCCACCATCCGCACGGCCCGCCCATTTGAGATAGGCTACATAGCGACAGCAGGCAATGCCGAAATCTTTAGCGCTTTATCCAACGAAACACGGCCGCCGCTCCTCCTATTACAAGAAAGAGACGGACGATCTGATGGACTACGACGAACGGGATCTCGACCCCGAGCGACAAAGCAATGAGGCTCATTTCTGCGACACTTCCCGGCGAGTAGGCGAGTATGAGAGCGGTGAACCGGTCTCCTGTGAGAAAGGAGAGAAAGCCCGCGAAGGCCAGCGTCACCGACAGAAGCAGGATTGTGGAACCGAACGACAGGCCGATGACTGCCATGATCTTTCTCGGCGACGCCATTGCGAAACGGCAGCCGATGGTCGCTCCAATGAGGATCTGCGCCGCGGCGCGTGCGGCAGTCGGCAGCTCGAAATGCGCCAAGCCCGTAACATGCATGATGGCACTTGCCGACATGGGACCAAGCAGATAGCGCGCTGGCAGGCGTAGCAATATTCCGGCAGCCACGCCAAACAAAACAGCCACGGAGAACCACAGAACGTCATTAGTGTGGACGCTTGAGAGCGGAGTGAAAGCGGCCCCCCCGGAAAGATCCGGCGCAACTCCGGTGACGCTCCGAATCAGGAACGGCAAGGCAAGTGTCACCAAGATGATGCGGGCGGCCTGGGCGAGCGCGATCATCTTCTCGTCGCCGCCACGTTCCAGGCCGAGTGTCGCCATGCCGACGAGACCTCCGGGCATTGCCGAGAAGTAGGCCGTGGGGTGGTCGAATCCGGCGATGCGCCGGAAGTAGATGTAGACCAGTGCGCCCTCGGCCGCGATGAACACCGCCAGACCACCGAGCGACAACAGCCATGAACCGGCATGCTCGAACATCGCAGGCGAAAACGACGTTCCGAGCATGGCACCGATCGCAGCGGTCACTGGCGCTCGAGCGAAGGGTGGAATCGCCACCGGCAACCTGAACAGCGCACCCAAGCCTGTCGCGATGATCGCGCCGTTGAGCCAGGCGAGCGGCATATCGAAATGCCACATCAACCAGCCGCCAAGCCCGCCCAGCGCGAGTGTCCCGGCAAATTTGGCAACTGGCGCACCCTTCTTAAGCATCATCGGCCATAGTCGTCACGGCCTCGGATCGTTTGTCGTTTGGTGCGCGACCAAAACGCATCAATTGCATTGCCGAGCGGCTTGATGACCAGTGAGGCCGCCGCATCGTTTGGAACAAGCCAGAAGGCCCGGATGTTTGCGATCGCTTGGCGTCGGCAACCATCACGTTATCTTCGCAATTACCCTTGTGCAGGTCGATTGGAGCGCCAAAGCCGAAAACGGTGATGCCCTTGATCATGCTGGTCGAACCTTCGCGTGTGCCAATCGGCGCGCCGATCGCAGACTTCAGTTCCCCAGTGCGCAGGATACCTGCCTTTGCAGCAGTCATGGTGGGCTCCTTCCTTGGCGGGCTCGGGCGCCGCGCAACTCCCGCGGGGCCGATTGCGCCGAGGTGATGTTGGGCTTCGACCGGCAGACGCGCTGCGGCGGGTCGTTATCATTGCGAATGGCGCACCGGCGGCGAGGGGGAACGGATGCTCCAAGGCAAGATGGCAACAAGGCGCCAAGGAGATCGGAGGCAACAGTGCTGTCGGGCATTCGAGGGCACAGTTCGTCCACGCCGGGTCAAGTCACGTTCGGCCGGCTGTTCCAAACGATTACACGTCGCCACTGTTGTATTCATGAGGTTTCCTCTTGCGCGGCATCATTCACGATCTTCCTTGCCTCCACGGTTACGGGTAGGCGGGTGTCTTCCGGAAGGTCGGGCAGTAAGAGCCGCCAGCCATTTCTGAGCACCACAAAGCCGGCCCAGAGGCCCTCATTCTCAATCTTGACGATTGGCTCCTCGAGATCTTTCTTGGGAACATACGCTGACAAGCCGCTGCCGCTTCTGCGGATCGTTACTTTCATCTGCCTTTTCCTTCGTTGACGCCAGTGGCGCATTCGGTCGTTTTCCAGGTTGAGGCCTCATCGAGGCTCCTCAGTTCACGCTCACGCATTCCAACGACGACGCCACGATCAATCCATTCGACGGCATAGATGTAGAACTGCTGGAGAAAGGTGCCTACATCGCGCACAAAGCCCGCGTCGCCTTTCCTGACGAGGCGTTCTCCGATTTCCCTCCCAGGATAGGTGCCGTCATTTTTTATGTGGCGTGTGGCATAAACTCTCTCACCCGGCATAAATCGTGGAGGATTGTGGATTTCGATCTCCTCTTCGCGTCCAGCACCCATCCGCCATTCCTTCCACTGTTATTGTTACCAGGGAAAACCAATGCCGGCCGCGCATGCGGCCGGTTTCGAACCGGACTCAAGCCGGTACGCAGGTCTTCGGCATCGGACATACAGAGGCGCATTGCTGTAACTCGTAAACTCCCTCGCATTCGGTGCACTTGTCAGGGTTGATCACGTAGTTCTCGCCCTTGAACTCGATGGCGCCGGAAGGGCATTCGAACTCGCAGGCGCCGCATTGGGTGCATTGAGATGCGATGATTTTGAAGGCCATTAATTAACTCCTGATTGGGGCTGGATAGGCGAGCTCAAGCCGTTGCCTGCGATAGGTCGTCGCCATACTCAGTGGCGTAAAGAGCGCTGATCGCGGTTTCGATGTAATCATAGCCAAAGGCCTCCGTTGCCCGGATCCCGGAGCCCATGAGCTTATTCTTGGGGCAATCTCCGATCCTGGCGCACAGCACGATGTCTATGCCTTCGAGTGCAGCGATGATGCCAACGAGGTTCGCATCCTCGCCCCAGCCGCCATGGCAATACGGCTCGACTTTGCGGTGTCCCACGAACTTAATCCCTGTTTGCGATGCCTCATAAATCTGGAACTCCTTCGCATGACCGAAGTGTTCGTTGATGCGTCCGCCACCCTTGGTCGCAACAGCCACTTGAAGCGTCCCGCGCGCACTCAATGACCCAAGAGTTGTGATCGCCTGGTTCTTGGCCGCTACATGGTCATCGCGTATGCGTGCGACCACCTCCCGATAGGCATGACGCTTGCCACCGTTGTAGGCAATTTCGAGCGGGATCTGGTCGAGCGTGAACTCCTGGCCACGATCAGTGCCGAGCAGGCCGACTGCATCTGCGCGGCACTGTCGACAGTGACGCATCAGCTTAGCCCCGCCTTCGAGACGATCCTGAAGCTCCTTCAGTTCGAACGCGTTTGGGCCGCGCTGTCCGGTCAGGCCAAACCAGGTTCCGTGTGCTGAGTCTGAAATCAGCGGCATGACGTTGTGCAGAAACGCGCCGCGCTCGGTGACCCATTTGTTGACTTCGATCAGGTGCTGGTCATTAACGCCCGGAATCATCACCGAATTGATCTTCGTGAGGATGCCGCGTTCGGTCAGCATCTCAAGTCCCAACATCTGCTGCTCATGCAGGATTTTCGCAGCATCCACGCCGGTGTAGCGGCGATGACCATAAAAGATCCACGGATAGATCTTCTCGCCGACTGCGGGGTCGACCATGTTGATGGTGATTGTCACGTGGCTGACGTTCATTTCCGCCAACTCGTCGACATGCTCCGGCAGGGCAAGTCCATTGGTGGAAATGCAAAGCTTGATGTCGGGAATCTCCCGAGCGACACGTTCGAAAGTCGCCCTTGTCTTGTTCCAGTCGTAACAAGCATCGCCCGGACCTGCGATGCCGAGAACGGAAAGCTGCGGCACTTCGTTGGCGACCGCAATCACCTTGCGTAGCGCCTGGTCCGGTGTCAGCTTTTCCGACACGACGCCAGGCCGACTTTCGTTGGCACAGTCATATTTGCGATTGCAGTAATTGCATTGGATGTTACACGCTGGCGCTACTGCGACGTGCATACGCGCGAAATAGTGGTGCGCTTCCTCTGAAAAGCAAGGGTGATCCTTGATCTTCTCCCGGGTGGCCGAGTCCATGTCGGCTGGTCTTGAAGACGAGCCGCAGGAGGAGGATGCGCAGCCACCGGATTTCGCGGTTGTCAGCAACTGCCCAGAGGATGTCGTGTTGGTCAGGCTTTCAAGCGAAATTATCGGTGCATTCATCGAACAGCTCCACTGGTGAGTAAGGTCGTTGTCGGAAGTGCAAGCGCTGTGCCAACTCAATAAAATGCGGAATTTCAAGGGGTTGGCGTTGTGTGTTCGATTTAGGCCAATGCTCCGACGCAGTTTTGTCGAAGTCGCGACAGGAAGCGGCCAAATTGGACAATAGACCCGCGTGCCCTGAGGAAGAGGGTTCGCCACGCCCACGTTAAGTGGGCTCACCGACCTTAGATTTTCTTCACCGGTATACGATGCCGGCGCAAAGCATAGCCGACTTGCCGCGGTGTGAGGCCGAGGATCCGAGCTGCCTTTGCCTGAACCCAGCCGGCCTTCTCCATCGCACTGATTAGCAGCTCGCGGTCCGTTATGTGTGGTGTCGCCGCTAAGCCGTCAGGACCGTTGGAGTAACCGAGGCTGACCGGCGATTCGACCGACAAACTTCTACTCATAGCCAGCCCATTGAACGTATGCCCGTCATGCGGACGGTTGGCGCCCGTCCAGAGCATTGAAGATACGCACTGACCATTCTGGCAGGAGAAATCTGATGGCACGATTGTCCTCGAGCGCGCGAGAGTGGCAGTCCTGCGGACGCAGTTTTCGAGCTCTCGGACGTTCCCGGGAAAGTAGCACTTTGACAAAAGATCGAATGCAGCCGGCGAGAAAGTGAGATCGCGATTGTTTTCCTTGTTGAATTGCTCGAGGAAAACCCTAGCAAGGCGTGGAATATCTCCCTTTCGCTCCCGGAGAGGCGGCAAAAATATGGGCACCACATTGATTCGGTAATAAAGGTCGGCCCTGAATTCCCCATCCGCGACTGCCGTCTCCAGGTTTTTGTTGGTGGCGCATATGAGTCGAACATCCACTTTGAGTGTTTTTGTGCCGCCGACCCGCTCGAGCTCACCTTCCTGCAAGACGCGCAACAGTTTCGCTTGAAAGGCCGGCGAAATCTCGCCGATCTCATCGAGCAGCAACGTTCCGCCATCCGCCAGTTCGAAACGGCCTGCGCGCTGAGAGATGGCTCCTGTAAAGGACCCCTTTTCATGTCCAAACAGTTCCGATTCCAGGACGCTTCCAGACAGTGCAGCGCAGTTCAACTTCACGAAGGGCTTCTTTCTGCGAGGTGAAAGCTCATGGATGGCTCTTGCAAAGAATTCCTTGCCAGTGCCGCTTTCGCCCCTGAGAAGCACCGCAGAATTGGTTCTTGCAACGACTTCGACAATTTCAACTACCTCCTTTAGCGCAGGGCTTTCCCCGACAATCCAATCGATTTTTGCTGGCCGCTGTCGCGCAGGTTCGGGAAGTTCCCTGTCGCCTGAATTCTTCTTGCGTGCTCCTTCCTCGTCCATGATGGGCTGATCATCGCGGCTCTGGTGGCGATCCAGTTGAATCGCCTGCGCGACAAGGTTGGCGACCAGGGACAGGAACCGCACCTCTTTCTCAAGAGTCCCGCCATCGTTGGCGCGGTCGATCCATAACGTTCCGAGCGTTTCTTGATTAACCTTCATCGGGACACCAATGAAGGTGACTTGGCCAGTGCCGCTCAACAAGCTTTGAAGCTCATCCTGGAACAGGTCCGACTTGCAAGCGTCCGGGAAGGCTAGCGGCGCGCCTTTTGCGACGATTCTGTCTATTGCAGCCTTCGCCGGAAGGTAGCGAGCCCCTGATGATGCATGCTCAAACCCAAACGTTGCAGCTGTCTCGAGCTCTCCATCAGCGTTCAGAGCGACAATTGCTCCGCGCCGCATTGGCAGAAGTGCGGGGAGGGTGTTCATCACATTGGCAAGCTTGATCTCAAGGCTGGCTGAAGTGATCAAGGCCTTCGAGATCCGGTAGAGACCGCTGGTCCCCAAATCCCGTTTGTCCATGGTTGTAGCGGATGGTTCAGGCATAACTCATCGAGCCCATTCTTGCGGGGAAACACCCTAAGCGTCATACGGGACGGCTTATGGTTCCCAACGAGAAAATGCCGCCATGCTAATATGATAAAGTGCTTACGTTTGCACTTGAGAACTCCATGAACCTACCCGTCTTGTTAGACAGAAGATGGCATTCACCCAAATTTGAAGAGCACACCAAATCCACCTCGCGGATAGCTCCAATCAATGTCACCGCTCTCTTCGCACAGGACTCTACATGTACCGCACTCCATGCATCCGTCCGCAGTAATCTCTACCTGGCCGTCTTCATTCACCTCATAGCAATTCGCTGGGCAGACAAGGGTCAGCGCGAGCAGGTTTGAGCTCGGAGACTGATGCTGCCGCACCTTGATGTGCGGACGCCCTGCGTCCACCAGGTAGCGGTTCTGGTAAAGCTTGTCCTCGATGCGAACGAGTGAAGTTGTCATAACACTTCTCCCTTTAGCGCCAAGCCAGTGCCAAGCGGACCGCGTCGCTGACTAGTCCCCATCGCGAACGCGCCTTCACAAAAGCGGCCGTGGTCGCTCTTTCCTTCTCGATCTTGGGTGTACCGTCGACGCGAACGAAATTTTGCGCCGCCTGCGACAGCAGCTGAGGGTAGGTCATGAAAAAATTCCGTGAATTCGTATGGATTAGGGCGGGCATGTCCTTGTATTTTCTAAGGTCTTTCACAACGAAGGATTTGTCAAGCATGGCCTTGTAAAGGGAGAGGTTCTCGCTGGTCATCGGGCGCCCTCGGCTTTTGACCATGGCGATCGCTTCGCCGGCGATGCGACCCGACGTCATCGCGAGGTTCGAGCCCTCTCGATGCACGGCGTTGTTGAGCTGCGCCGCGTCGCCGACCACAACCCAGCCGTTCCCAAAGAGCTGCGGAATTGCCTTGAATCCACCCTCCGGAATGAGGTGCGCCGCATATTCCTTAATCTCCGAGCCTGCAAGTAGCGGCCTGATTGAGGGATGGCCCTTGAAGGCCTCAAGAAGAGCGTATGGTCTTTCCATGGTCGCTGCGAAATCGGATACAAGACAGCCGATCCCGAGCGAGATAGATTCCTTGTTGGTATAGAGGAATCCCAATCCGGCCATTCCGCGCGAGATTGTCCCCGCCGCTTCAATAACGCAGCCTTGATCGCCGCTAAGGCCGAAGCGCTCAGCGATGACCTCTTCCGGCAGGAAATGCATTTCCTTGACAGCGAGTGCCACGGCTTCGGGTTTCGGTACCTTACGAAATCCTGCTCTCGTGCCGAGCAGGCCGTTTACTCCTTCGGCGAGAACAACCACTTCCGCATGGATGATACCGCCCTCTCGATCGGTGTGGACGCCTATCACCTTGCCGTCAGCATCGAGAGCCAGCTCCGTCGCCGTCGTCTCGCACAAAACTATCGCGCCAGCCGCGCGCACTTTCCGTGAAAACCACTTGTCGAACTGGGCTCGGATAATCGTGTAACGGTTTGGCGCCGGCTCATTGAAGTCGTCAGACCGATAGTGCATTCCGGTGTGTGACGTGTCGTCCATTACCCAAAATCGCTGCTCGACCAGGTGCCGCTCAAGAGGTGCGTCATCGCGGAAATCTGGGATGATTGTCTCCAGCATATTGGCGTAGAGGATGGCGCCTTGGACGTTCTTGGAGCCAGGGTACTCTCCGCGCTCCAACTGCAACACCTTTAGGCCGCGGCTTGCCATCGTGTAAGCGGCTGCGTTTCCAGACATACCGGCACCGACGACAATGGCGTCGAACTTTTCCACAGTCATAGCCTTACCTCAGTTCACGAGTCTCATAGGATTGCGCGGTGCCAACCGTTTGATGAAAACGTCCGTCAACGCTGGCAGAAAACTGATCGCATCGGCGACAACACCGACATTGGCGAAGTCGAAGATTGGCGCGTTCGGATCGGTGTTGATGGCGACTATGAGATCAGCTCCCTCGACGCCAACGCGATGCTGCACTGCACCTGATATTCCAGCCGCTATATAGAGCCGCGGCCTGATCGTCTTGCCGGTTTGGCCGATCTGCCGATCGGCCGCCAGCCATCCTTTTTGCACTAGCGGTCGAGAACAGCCATAGTCACCGCCGATCGTTTGCGCGAGATTCTTCAGCAGCTGCAGGTTCTCAAGAGCGCCGAGTCCAAGTCCCCCTGCAACTACCACATCCGCATAGGCGAGGTTGGCGTTCTCCGACTGGCCATCGGAAAGGAAGCCGACCACTTTCGTGACGATCTCATCCTCCAACATCCGCAAGTCATGCCGGATTACCCGTCCGATCGGCTTGTTTGACCGCTGCGGCATGCGCATGACCCTTGGACGCACGGTTGCCATCTGGGGACGGCAGTTGAGCGTATATATCGTGCAGAGCAACGAGCCGCCGAATGTGGGGCGGGTGGCTGCGAGCGAACCGTCCGCATCCACATCAAGTCCGGTGCAGTCGGCTGTGAGCCCCGTCAGCAGTGTCGTCGCGACGGAACCGGCGAGGTCTCTTCCCAGTGTCGTCGCGCCGAGAAGCAGAATCTCGGGTTTATATTTATTGACGAGATCTGTCAGTGCTTTGGTAAAAGGCTCGTTCCTATAGTCGGCAAGCAGCGGCTTCTCGACGAGATAGACCAGGTCCGCATCATAGGCGAAGGCCTCAGAAACGGCATGCTGGGTAGAGTCTCCCGGCGGCCCGAGAATAACGCCTGCGAGTTGAACGCCCAGTTGGTCAGCTAGTCTGCGGCCTTCGCCAAGAAGCTCGAATGACACGGGATGGACCTGACCGCGCTCTAGCTCCATAAAAACCCAGACGTGCCGGTAGTCCCGGAAATGCTCCGGCAGCTTCTTCTTCGTATCGGCGCGGCCGCCGGCGGCAGGCGATGCTATACTTTTTCGAGTTCCCATAATCTGCTCCTATCTGCTCACGCGCTACCACTAGAGGAGAGCTCGTGTTCCAGCGCCGGCTGGTGGGTGAAAATGGAAGTGACCAGTTCATCAGCTACGTCGCGCACCGTCTTTTCGGTGGTGTCGATTTGCGTCGCCTTTTCCGCTCGCGGAGTAGGGGCGAAGACCCGCTTAACCACTGTCGGTGAACCACGCAGCCCGCATTTGGTGATGTCTTCGATACCGGCTTCCGCCGCATTCCACTTGACGATCTCGCTGCGCGCGGCGCGCAAGGCGTCTTCAAGTGAGCCGCGGCGGATGGCAGCGGTGCCTTCTAGCATCGTGATGAGGCAAGGCAACTCGCTCTTCAGGACCTGCGTGCCGCCTTCCGAGCGACGCTCGACCGTGATTGTGCGCGCGCTGAGATCAATGGAAGCGATTTTTGCGACATAGGTTAACTGCACCAAGTTCAGGCGCTTGGCTATTCCAGGGCCGACCTGGGCTGTGTCGCCGTCGATCGTCTGCTTGCCCGTGAAGACGATATCGGGCGTGCCAAAGCTGTTGCCGATCTGCGCTATTGCCTGCGAAAGAGCGAACGAAGTCGCCAAAGTGTCGGAGCCGGCAAAGTGACGGTCAGTCAGGAGTACCGCTCGGTCTGCGCCATAAGTGAGTGCCTTGCGCAGTGCGTCCTCTGCCATTGGCGGACCCATAGTGAGTACCGTGACGTCACCGCCATGGTAGTCACGCACTTTGAGAGCCTCTTCGAGAGCAAACAGGTCGTAAGGGTTGATAATGGTCGGCACGCCTTGGCGCATGATCGTGTTCGTCACCGGATGGACGCGTATCTGCGCTGAGTCCGGTACCTGCTTAATACAAACTACGATGTGCATGAGTCTCTTTAGCTCCGATCGCATGTTGTGCATGGCGCGGTTTTGTGTCTTCAAAGCACCAACCATGCCAACCACATGATTTTTGATAACCACTGGATTTCTAAGGGTTGTTCGTTTTCCGAACAATCGGACCTCTGGCAGCTTTGCGGAAAGGGGACATAATGGTGCGTCGTAAACCAGACTCATTTGTCGCTTCCGACTGACTTCAGGACAGATTCCAACGGTACAAAGGTCTGGCCTGGCGCGGCAGTTCTAGTGGGGTCGTGTTGCTGAAGGACCCTGAATACCCGACGTGAAAGCGGCGAAGAGGTCGCAAAATCGGCGTAGGCGCGCTCGAGCGCATCGCGCGCACGGGCGACGGCCGCACGGGCGCTATGATCGGAAATGCCCTCCTCCGCCAGATACTGTCCCATGCGCTTCATGATGTGGAGCCTTGAGACATCGAGCACCTTCGGCTCATAGGAAACGCCAAGGGTCTCGAAGAAATCCTCGGCAGCCGACAAGCTCTTTAGCCGTGCGACAATGTCGGTGACATCACCGGAGAGGGCCTCGCGATCACAAATCATTGCATTCTCCTATAATTCCAAACTACGAGTTGGCCCCGGCTTTTGCTGGACCGTGAACCCGCCGGCAGGCCTTCGCCATTTGTGTCCATGAAAAGATAGACGGACGGGCTCGCTGATTGTTCATCCTCAGCTTTTCGCCCACCAGACAGGAGCCGGATACGAACCCTGCAATTTCTTCACGATTCCGGGTATAACCTGGAGTACTTGATCAACATCCTCCTCGCAGTTGAATCGTGAAAAGGAGAAGCGCACTGCTCCGAGTGCTGCAGTGAGAGGTATGTTCATGGCCTCTAGAACATGGCTCTGCATCTGGAAACCGGAGTTGCAGGCGGAACCGGAGGAGCAAGCTACGCCGATGCGGTTGAGCAGCAACTGTATAGCTTCGCCGACAGTCCCACCGAAGGTGACGCTTGTGGTATTTGGTAACCGCGCCAGCGGATCGCCATTGACGGAGGTCTTGGGGATACGCTTGAGAAGTCCTTTCTCCAATCGGTCGCGAAGCGATTTTATCCGTGTGTTTTCTTCATCCATACACTCCAAAGCAAGTTCGGCCGCCTTGCCTAAACCTACTATCCCGGGAGTGTTCTCTGTGCCCGCCCGTCGGTCGCGCTCCTGGTGTCCCCCCTTGAGGAGTGCGTCAAAAGGTACGCCGCTTTTTATGTAGAGGGCACCGACACCCTTGGGTCCATGAAGCTTGTGGCCGGAGACCGACAGCATGTCGATCGCAGTCGATTTCAGGTCCATCGGTAGCTTGCCGACCGCCTGCACTGCGTCGGTGTGGAAAATTGCGCCCACTTTCTTGGCCCCCTCAGCAAGGTGAGCCACAGGGAAGATCGTTCCCGTCTCGTTGTTCGCCCACATAATTGAGACGATTGCCACACGCTGGGTGAGGGCCATCCGATAGGCGTCAAGGTCAAGCCGGCCATGTTGATCCACCGGAATCCTGTGCACCTTGATTCCACTTGTTTTCTCAAGGTGCGCGCAGAGCGTCAGCACCGCCGGATGTTCGACCGCTGACGTGATGATCTCTGTTCGCCCAGGCATCACGCCCAGAGCCGAAAGAATCGCCGTATTGTTGCTTTCGGTCCCTCCCGACGTGAAGATGATCTCATAGTCGAACTTTGCACCGATCAGAGCTTGCAGTTGCTGGCGGGCTGTCTTCATCGCTGCGCTAGCAACGTCGCCAAGGTCGTGCATCGACGAAGGGTTGCCGAAGTGATCAGTAAAGAACGGCAGCATCGCCTGGAGGACTTCGGAATCGACGCGTGTCGTTGCGTTGTTGTCGAGATAGACGCGCTTCAAGGATGCCGCCCTCCGCCTAAGAAATGACGCAGCAACCCCGGTGAGACCTGAGCATTGCAGCGTCTTGCTTGATTCTTCTCATGATGACCGCGCATTCTGGTTCCCTCTGTCGGCGATCAACCGAAAGACTTCCCGCAGGCGCAGTTCTCACGTGCGTTGGGATTGTCGAAGATGAATCCGGGGGAATTGACAGCCGTGGTGAAATCCACAGTCATGCCGCCGACATGAGGTTGAGAGTCTGGGTCCAGGAATACTTTAACCCCACCCGCCTCAATGACGGCATCGCCGTCGCGTGATTCGCTTTCCAAACCTAGATGGTATTTGAAGCCCGAGCAGCCGCCCGCTTGCACTTTGATGCGCAACCCATTCACCGGCTCGGAAGCCTGGGAAAGCGCAAACTTTACTGCGGCAATGGCACTGTCGGTGAGCGTTATCATAGGTTCGTTTCTCCTGGTTCCGAGTTGCTTGCGGACGATGCACCTAGTGTGCCAAGGAGAAAATCGCGCCGTATCAATGACTTGCTCAAAACGGCTATGTCGTATGTACGACACAGTCGCAGTTGCGACATTGGCAAGTTGATCTAGCCGAGTTCGTTTGAGGCTCTCCGAATGCGCGCGCATCGAGGTCTATTCCCGGTCTTCGCTTAAACAGCGACGCGGTACCAGTCGGCTCTGCTCCATCCCTAGTGGAACAACTCCTGCGCTTCTCCATGCTCTCGGGGCAGATCGCACTGTCGTCGAGGTAAGGTGCACCTCGGCACCGATAGGAAGAGAACAGCCGAACCTGCGGGCGACCAGATATAATGCGATCATGTCACCTAGTAGTCACGGCCAAAATCAGCCGGCCGTGCGTTCTCTCCGGCAGCAAATCAGGCGCGCGATCGTCAAGGGCAGGTGGGTCCGTCCATGGTCGGCACCATCGATGCCATCCGACACTCATGTCGGCTTTGCCGATTTGGTGACACAGCGCTACTTCACCCAATTTTTTTATGTTTATGCCTAAGTAGCTGAAAATCCGCGCGAATTGAATTGCTGCTGCCGCCACTGAAAGTGGCATGAACTTTGAAACTTCCGTTGGACGCAGTGCCGCCAGTCCATCGATGCTTCTGGGTCGCGCAGATCGCGGCAGGCAGGACATCGACCGTGGCCGTTGTCCCTTCGAAGTGACAGGTTCGGGTGTCGACGGGTTGCCCACGAGTGAGTCCAATCATGCAAGACAAAAGGCCAGGCTACCTTTATGTCCTTTTGGCGGTGATACTATTTGCCGGTCAGGACGGCTTTTCCAGGCTGCTCGTTGAGAAGTATCCGGCAATTATAGTGACAATGATCCGCTTTTGGGCGTTTGCGGCGTTTGTGACGGTTCTTGCTGCATTCTCTCCGGGGGGCCTGCGAGGCGCCTTATTCACGCCGCGACCAATTCTGCAGTTGCTCCGCGGTGTTCTTCTAGCAAGCAACATCGTTGTCATCGTCTACGCTTACACGATTGCTGGGCTAGCGATGAGCCAGGCGATATACCAAGCGACACCACTGATAGTCACCGTTCTGTCGGTGCCGTTACTCGGGGAAAAAGTCGGTTGGCGTCGCGGTGTCGCTGTCGTTGTCGGCTTGGCTGGAGTTCTGGTGCTTCTAAACCCGGTGAACACTCATTTCGGTACCCAGTTCATGCTTCCCCTGGCTGCTAGTCTTTTGTACGCGCTCTATGGGATCGCCACGCGTGCGGTCAGTCACTATGACTCCGCCGTGACAAGTGTCTTATATGCCGGTATCGGAGGAGCTCTGGCGGCAACATCTGTGGGACTGTTCTATTGGACGCCTATACATATGGCGGACTGGCCTGCAATGACGGCATTGAGCGTTTACGGTGCTCTCAGCCACTTTTTTCTCATCAGGGCTTACGGGCTTCTCAACGCAGGCGAGGTCCAGCCCCTCACGTACCTCCAACTCGTCTTGAGCGTGATTGTGGCGTCCGTCTTTTTTGGTGAAACTGTGTCGTGGAACATGGCGGCCGGCGCAGCCATCGTAGTCGGAGCTGGTCTGTTTACAGTTTGGCGAGAATACCGTTTGGCAGTGCGAAGAAGCCATTTGGCAACGATGCCAAATCGTGAGGCTGAGCCACGACAAGAACCAAGACCTGAAAGGTTCACCTGATGGCCGACGCGCTCAACGGCCTAAAGCAAGGACTGACACATTACGGTGATGCCGGCTTCTCGCTGTTCCTGCGAAAAGCTTTCATCAAGGCGATGGGCTATTCGGATAAAGCGCTTGAGCGGCCGGTCATTGGCATCACCGACACATTTTCCGGATATAACGCGTGCAACCGCTCTGTGCCCGCCATCATAGAGGCGGTCAAACGTGGCGTGATGCTGGCGGGCGGATTGCCGATCGAATTTCCCGTTGTTTCGGTGCATGAGGCCTTCCCGCATCCCACCAGTATGTATCTCCGCAACCTCATGGCGATGGATGTTGAAGAATTGGTGCGCGCTCAACCGATGGACGCAGTCGTTCTGATCGGCGGGTGCGACAAGACAGTTCCCGCCTTGCTCATGGGGGCAGCCAGCGTGGACCTGCCCGCGATCCTTACCGTGGCGGGGCCAATGATCACGGGAAGCCATAAGGGCGAGCGCCTCGGCGCCTGCACGGATTGTCGGCGCTTCTGGGGCGAACATCGTGCCGGTGTTTTCGACGAGATGGAAATAGAGGAGATCGGAAACAAACTTGCTCCTGGGCCTGGCACGTGCATGGTCATGGGGACCGCAAGCACGATGGCCCTTGTCAGCGAGGCCATGGGCATGATGTTGCCCGGTGGTGCGGCCATTCCCGCGGTCCATGCCGATCGTCTTCGCCATGCCGAGGCAACGGGAGAACGTGCCGTCATGCTGGCATCGGCAAAACTGCGGCCGTCTCAGATCATGACGAAAAACTCCCTTGGAAACGCTCTACGGGTTTTGCAGGCGGTCGGCGGATCGACGAATGGCGTCATCCATCTCGCGGCTATTGCGGGACGTCTTGGTTTCGATCTCAATCTCGAAGAACTCGATCAAATCGGAGTAGAAACGCCGGTATTGGTGGACCTGAAACCTTCAGGTCAGCACTACATGGAGGATCTGTTTAAGGCGGGCGGCCTGACCGCCGTACTGCGCGAAATCAACCACTTCATCGATAAGGAATGCATAACCGTTACCGGGAAAACGCTCGGAGAAAACATGGCAATGCAGCCTGCCTCGTGGCCGAACGATGTTGCGCGCCCGATTGAAGACCCGGTTCACCGCGGAGGCGGAATCCGTGTTCTGCGCGGCAATCTCGCCCCCAAAGGAGCGATCATCAAGCAGGCAGCAGCCACTCCAGGCTTGTTGAAGCACACCGGCCGCGCGGTTGTTTTCACGTCCCTTGGCGACATGGCGGAGCGCATTGATGCACCCGACCTCGATGTGAACGCTGACGACATTCTCGTTTTGCAAAATGCAGGTCCAAAGGGCGGGCCCGGCATGCCTGAGGCCGGCTGTATGCCGATTCCTCGAAAACTTGTCGTCGCCGGCGTCAAGGACATGGTGCGAATTTCGGACGGTCGCATGAGCGGTACAGCTTTTGGAACAGTTGTTCTTCACGTGTCTCCGGAAGCTGCCGTGGGTGGACCCTTATCGCTTGTTCGCAATGGTGACCTGATCCGTCTTGATGTAGAGGAGGGGCTGCTGGAACTGTTGATCGATGAAAGCGAACTCGTGCGACGCCGCTGCGAATGGACGCCTCCTTCGCACACCCATGTCGAGCGTGGATACGCTAAGCTGTATTTCGATGAAGTGCTTCAAGCTGAAGACGGCTGCGATTTCAATTTTCTGCGTGCAGAGCCAAGGGAAGTCCTGTCAGCGACCAACGGCAGAAACTGCCGCGACCAGCGGCGCTCTACGAAGATGGATTCGTCAGCGGTCGGCGGCCGCTCGCTTTAGTGGCTGACGTCATAGCTAGCAGAGCTGAACTCGCGCTGGCCCAACAACCTGTCTGGTCGTGCAAACTCAAATACCGATCGGACCACCACATAGGAGCTGATCATGACAATTGCGACCCTGCCCTCAATCAGCGAGGCGGATGCACAAATAGAGCGCCGAGTTTGCGAACTCGCAACTTCGGATCCAGGCTCGATCTGGTGGGGTCAGGACGAATTTTCCGACGCTATTGCAGAGGCGGGCATCCACCTTGAGGGCCGAGCGTATCCCGTATGTCTCCGGCCGCTTGCGATAGCCTCCGGTCTGGCAAATCACCTCGGCGCTACCGCTGAAGCCTTGGTCAAGCTTCTCGACGTCGCCGCTGAGCTCTATTGCCGTGATGAAGACATTCAAGATCTATTCCCAGCCTACAGACATTTGCGGCAATGGAGTACTCGTCTCCCGGAATATCGGCCCATTGTAACAATATGCCGACTTGATGGCCTGTTCGGCAGCGACGGCTACTATAAAATACTTGAAACGAATGCAACGACGCCTGGCGGCGTTATTCAGAACGGCCTGGCCGCAAAAATCTGGAGCCGTATACCCAATCCATTGACACGTGGTCTGTCGCTGGACGTGAGCAAGCAGCCCTTCGCTAAGGATCCGAACTGCTTTGTCCAGGAGTTGGTGTCTGCCTATCGAGCCGTGACCGGCACCGAACTCAGAACTGCCGCCGTAGTCAACTATCGCGGGCGATATGCAAATGAAGTGGATTGGATTGTGAGAGGCCTAAGACACGCCGGCGCCAGAGCGGCGTTGGTGGATGTTAGCGCGATCAAGCGAACACCTCGTGGGCTTGTCGGGCCAGACGGCGAATTGATTGAGCTTATATACAGTAAACTCGATGCCAGGGACTTCATTGAAGCCAGGGAACATGACGATTACCTACACGCCTGCGCGGCTCAAGATGTGGTTTCGATAAACCCGTGGATCTCCCAGTGGGTGTTAGCTGACAAGGCGATCCTCGCTGTGCTCAGCGACGATCGTTATAGTTCGAACTTTACGGCCGAGCAGATCGAACTGATTGCACGACACGTTCCATGGACCCGTGTTGTTAGACCGGGACCAACAACTGACCCAGAACGGCGTAGGGTCGAGCTCATCGGCTACATCCGGCAGAACAAGGCTAATCTTGTTCTAAAGCCCTCTAACGCGAGCCGTGGCGAGCATGTCTTGGTTGGCCGTTTCACATCTTCCGATGTATGGGACGAACACATTGACCGGGCCGCCCGCAACCCGTACGTTGTTCAAGAGTACATCAGACCGGGGGAGGTTACGGCTTTGCACGTGCCAAGCCGGTCGATCGAGAAAATGGCGTATGGAATTGACTGCTATGTATTCGGTGGCCGTCTAGCCGGTTTTCAGTCGCGCGCAAGCTTCGATCCCGTGATGAACGTTGGGAGAAGCGGGATGCTACTACCGGTCGCTATCGACTAAATTGTCCCACCTCAATACGCCCCAAGACAAGCCCTGCGTAAAGCTATTCAGTCCAGTGCTAAAACCGACAGTATACGAGCGACCGCGAAAATTTGGATGGCCGACAATTGAGGACGGCGTGGCCACGCGCCGGAATTTGGGCGGCCGGTATCGTCCTGGACCGGATGGCCGGTCTTGAGTGCCTGATCGCCGCCCCTTCCAGGACATGGATCTGGGGCTTCACAATATGATCCAAGGGACTTCCTTCACTGGTCGACCTGTGACCCGATAGAGTAGGGGAAGCACTGAGGGTGATGCCGACGCATGGAACCGCAGATTGAGAATGCATTGTGCGCGGGCTCTTCCACAACCGCGTTCTCAGCATTGGCCCTACCTTTCGGATCATCGCCTGATCGTCGATTGTCGGGCTCAAAAGGGCCTTCGACATACGACGCTGACACTGATTTTAGGCATGGCATCAAGACCAATGATGCGATCCAACGGTTCAGGATATTCACCCGTCCAGGGCCGACGTCGTGATCATGGTTGCGAGACGTCGGTCCGCGCAGTTGCCCGCACAGGCATGATCTGTCCACCAGGCGAGTTATTGCGGTTCATCGAGCACAGGATTGCATACTTTTTGCGCTTGATACCGAGTGGTCGATCGCTTGCGGCACCGGAGATCATGGGCATGGCGGCGTTTCATCAGGCGGTGACGTATTGCCTTAGCGTCGCCGGCATGCGGAAGGCGATTATCACGGATTGTGAGGCGCGGATTTGTTCGGGTCACCGCGCAGATGTGTGTGAACCGGGGAAGGCGCACGTTTCCGCGCGGAGTGCGCCCGGTGCGCACGGATGGTGACGCTGGCGTGGCCTACGAGACGTTCGCGCTGTCCAGCGGCACCCTCTAAGACGCTTCATGGCGATTTTTGCTTCAGCATGAGTAGAAGCCCCATGCTCTGCCGATCATTCAGCTCAGAAGCTGTCGCTGTCAGCGTCGCCACGATTCGTTCTTCGGCAGTTCGAGCGGTATAGCGTTCCAGTTGGGTGGGTTCTGCCCGAGAATGTTGCGAACGAAGAAGTCCAGGAGTTTTCGCTTGCTGTAGGCGCCAGGAGCATCGTGGTCGGCACCTGGCACATAGACCATTTCGAAATCTTTCCCCGCTTTGATGAGTCGATCGGCAAGCTGAAAGGTGGAGGATGGATCGACATTATGGTCCATTTCGCCGACGGCAAGCATCAGCTTGCCTTGAAGTCTGTAGGCGTTGTCGACGTCGGAGGATTGCTGATATTCAATCCCGACCGGCCAGCCCATCCACAGTTCGTTCCACCACATTTGATTCATCCGGTTGTCGTAGCAACCGCTGTTGGCGACCGCGACCTTGTAGAAATCGGGGTGGAAAAGCAGCGCGCCAACTGCATTTTGACCCCCGGCGGACGCGCCGAAAATTCCGACATTGGAGATGTCGTACCACGGAAACTTCGCGGCCGCCGCCTTGTGCCAAAGAATGCGATCGGGAAAGCCCGCATCCTTCAGGTTTTTCCAGGTGACATCGTGGAAGGCGCGCGAGCGGTTGTTGGTGCCCATTCCATCGATCTCAACGACTATGAAGCCCAATTGCGTGAGTGGCTCCACCGACGTGGAGAAGGATTTGGGGACGGAGGAGCCGGTCGGCCCCGCATAGATGTGCTCCACCACCGGGTACCTCTTCTTCGGATCGAAGTTGGCCGGCAGGTGAATGGCGCCCCAGATGTCGGTTTTGCCGTCCCGGCCCTTGGAATGGAAACTGACCGGTGGATGCCAGCCAGCGGCGACGAGCTCGGAAATATCGGCGGTCTCTACCTGCATCAGTTTGGCATTGTCGCTGGCGCGGTACAGCACCATGTGCGGAGGCACATCGGTGCGTGACCAGAGATCGACATAATAGCGGCCGTCGGGAGACATCTCGATGTGGTGGTTGCCGCGCTCAGGTGTCACCTCGGTCAACCCCTTGCCGTCGAAACCGATACGGTAGGCGTGGACGAAATAGGGGTCCTCCCCCGGGTTCATCCCGCTCGCCTCGAACCAGATCTCGCGCTTGACCGGATCGACATTGTCGACTGTTCGGACCACCCAATCACCGCGGGTGATCTGATGCTCGAGCGCGCCCGTCCGGCCGTTGAACAGGTATAGATGTTCGTGACCGTCGCGCTCGGACGCCCAGATGATCTCCTTCCCGTCACCGATATCGTAACGAAAAGTTTTTCCGGTATCCTGCTCGTTCCTCACCAGCGGCCGGTAGTCGACGAAGGTCTTGCTGACTTCATCGATCAGGGAGCGCGCGCGGCCGGTGGCGCCGTCGACCTCGACCAGACGATAGAGCTGATGGCCCCGCTGGTTATATTCGAAGGTGAAGCCGCGGCTGTCCTCCCACCACCGGAGAATGGAAAGTTCGAAAGGGTTCGGAAATAGCGCATTGTCGATCGTGATCTGACGTCGGCTGGCAATGTCGAACAGTACCGGCTGGGGAAGCGGCAGGACATCACCCGCCTTGGGATAGACTGTCCACGAATACTCGGGTTGGAGTTGGTTCGTCGTAGACGAATTGACATAGCCGACCTTCCGTTTGTAGCCCGGGCGAACGCGGTAAGCCGCGATGTGGCGAGAGTCCGGAGACCAGCTCAGCGTCGAAAAGACGTAGTAATCGCCCTCCGACCCGTCCCAGCTAAGCGGGACATCCTGCGTTCCGTCCTTGCTGCGCAGGAAGACATTGTAGTTCTTGATATAGGCGATCCATTTGCCGTCGGGCGACGGGCTCCTCTCCTCGGGATTATTCTGTGCCGGTGGCGTGTAGTCGTACTTGAGCTGCCGAAAGTCCGAAGCGGCTGGATCCAAGCTGGTGTACGTGCAGGCATAACTCGCAAGGCTGCAGCTCCAACGGCCATGGTTAATCAGGAAGTCGAGCCTGCGACCATCGTCCGTCAGGTCGAAACGGTCGAACGGGAGGTCGTCGGGCTCATAGCTCTGGTGGCTCGCCTTGGTCAGCGCCGCCGCGAGCCGGACATGATCAAAGGCCGGCCGCTTCTCGCCCGTGTCAGGGTTCACTAATATGAATTCGTGGCGGCCTTGGGTGGTTCGGCGGTAAACGAACGCTTTCCCTTCGTTTACCCATTGAGGCACATCAGGAACATTGACAGTGAGCCGGCCGTAGCGATCGCCGATCGTGAGCGCCCGCTCGAAATCGGCCGGCTCTAGCGGAGAATTCACCGCGCCAGATTCGCTCACCGGTGCCTGGGCGAGTGCCGCTCCCCCTTGAATGCATAGCGCAAGCGTTAAAGCGGCGATCTTGTACATGGTTGTTGACCTCTTCTTTTGTTTATCGACTACCGTAGTCTGGGTATGGTCTCTCAAATGACGGCGTGCGGGAGCATTGAGGGTCTCCCGCCCCCGCGAGGCAGGGCAGCTCCACACGATGACGGCGTGCCGTTGCAGATATCCAGGAGCGGCGAACCGGGACGGGTTGCAGATGCCCTAGAACTCCGATTTCCCGCGATGCGGGGATCGGTGAGAGTGCGATGGACAAGGGCCGCTTAGTGACGATCTGGCAGCCGCGGGGCTCAAACTCAGCGCCCGGGCTCCAGAGCGTTGGGCTGGAAAGCTCACACCGAAGTCTCAAAATCCTGTCGAGGACCGCTTGAGGCGGATGCGGTATTGCGAGTCCTCAGAGTTTCAAGAATGTTCTGCGGAGAAGAGACTGCATAGGGATCAGACTCGCAGTTGTCCGAGAAGCCCTCCTCCTCGAACCATTGCTCCACCACGCCATCATTGACCACGGCAGCGTAGCGCCAAGAGCGCATCCCGAAGCCAAGATTGTCCTTTGCGACCAGCATGCCCATCTTGCGCGTGAATTCGCCGGAACCATCTGGAATAAGCTTGACCTTCTCTACGCCCAACGCCTTGCCCCACGCATTCATCGCGAAGGCATCATTGACTGACAGGCAGTAGACCGACTCGATCCCGGCCTTCCGAAATTCGTCATAAAGCTTCTCAAAATCGGGCAATTGCTGAGTTGAGCAGGTCGGGGTGAACGCACCGGGAAGCGAAAACAGAACGACGCGCTTGCCACTGAAGTAATCATCGGTTGTTTTGACTTCCCATCGGTATGGATTTGGCCCCTCCACAGTCTCGTCGCGAACGCGCGTGCGAAAGGCAACGAAGGGGATTCTTTTTTTCACGTGCATCAGCATTGCTCCTTCTTCCATGGGCATCAGCATTGCTCCTCACACAAGAATGGTGCATTCGCCGGCTCTGGATCCTCTTGCGAAACACCGCTACTTGATTGGCAGCTTGTGGGGTGCCAACGAGCGGACAGCAAGCGCCGTGCCACTTGACATCCAAGCTGCAACAGGACTGCTTTGTCGCGCGCCATGTTGGTGTGCGCGTATCGGCCATTGGCATTAGCTCCCAGCATACGCACCTTCTAGGGCGTCAAGCCGCCGCGCCATCGCCTCGCGGCTGTTCGCGTCTCCCAACGCTACCGCCTGCAAAGCCGAAATTTCCGGAGACTGCCGATCGACGGTTCAGGATGTCCGGTTAACGAGTCCGGCCGCTGCTTTTGGCAGGGAACCGACATCTCATATCGTCCTTGTCGTCTTTCCGACACGGCCGCATTCAACTGCGCCTCCTGGCAGACCTTCATTTAGTCCTTGAATGGCAACCACAAAGTTACTCTTTGCCTCAACAGACTCGATTGGCACGAGTTTTGAAACTTCCCCGGCACGACGCGGCAAGAATTGTCGTGCGGCAAGTAGCTCGCGGGCGCTCCGGTGTGTGGAACGAAAAGGGAAGGAACGGAACATGTCAAATCTAGCTGAAGTCCGCACTTTGCCGAAAGGCAGAGCAACACTCGGAGTCAGAATGTCCGACCGGCCCGGTTGGCGACAATTATCTGAACTTCTTGGCCTCGGGCCTTGGCCGCCTGTAGACCTCGAAATGGATTTCGATCAGTACGTGCTTGCGTGTGTCCTCTCGCGCGCACTCGAGGAAATCGATGCCGGCGAGGCAACTGCCACAGAGGCAACAGGCCTCACGCAAGCCGAGCTGCGGGACATTCTGAACGGCAGTTTCCCCGCCCCAACTGGTCACGCTTTTCGCTTGGAAGAGGTAAGCGATGTGGAGCCCGGCCTGGAGGAGGAACTTCTGCGGGATCTGTTGCTTGCACATGCTCGGGCGGGCGATTCGGCAAGCGTACGTTTCGCCAAGATCATAGCCCGCCGTGCCCTGCGGCACGACCATCTCTGGAGGGAGCTTGGTCTTTTCGATCGGGTCGAACTCACCCGACTGCTCGCCACTCATTTCCCAACGCTTGCAGCCGGCAATACCAACAACATGCGATGGAAGCGATACCTTTACCGCAAGCTCTGCGAGGCTGAGGGCTTTTCGCTGTGCACGGCGCCCACTTGCCGGGAATGCAAGGACTTGGAGAGCTGCTTTTGCCCCGAGGAAGGCGAAAGTGTTCGCGTGGAGGCCAAGTAGGAGCCGACCTAGAGTTAGGCGCCGCCTACGCCTGTAACTGCTGCGAGGCCTTTTCGCCAATTCATCATGCTCGGTTGACGACACACGCATTCACCATGTGGAGGATATCATGTTGATCGCAGAACATTCCGCGGAGGTCAGCGCCAAGACACCTTTTTATCGCCATCTCTATGTCCAGGTCCTGGCCGCAATCGCCGCGGGCATCCTGCTCGGGCATTTCTATCCCGAGCTCGGCACCCAATTGAAGCCGTTCGGCGACGCCTTCATCAAGCTCGTCAAGATGATCATCGCGCCGGTCATCTTCCTGACGGTGGCGACCGGCATTGCCGGCATGACCGATCTCGCCAAGGTTGGGCGGGTCGCCGGCAAGACGATGCTGTACTTCCTGACCTTCTCGACACTGGCGCTCGTCGTCGGCCTCGTCGTCGCAAATGTGGTGCAGCCGGGCGCCGGCATGCATATCGACCCGGCCTCGCTCGACGCGAAGGCGGTCGCCACCTACACGGCGGAGGCCCATGAGCAGTCGGTTGCGGGCTTCTTGATAAACGTTATTCCCACAACGCTGGCCGGTGCTTTCGCCGAAGGCGACATCCTGCAGGTGCTGTTCATCTCGGTGCTCTTCGGCATTTCGCTCGCTACGGCCGGCAAGAAGGCCGAGCCCGTCGTCGATTTCCTGCAGGCGCTGACGCTGCCGATCTTCCGGCTGGTCGCCATCCTCATGAAAGCCGCCCCGATTGGCGCCTTCGGTGCCATGGCTTTCACCATCGGCAAGTACGGCATCGCCTCGATCGCCAACCTCGCCATGCTGATCGGTACCTTCTACCTGACCTCGTTCCTGTTCGTCTTCGTCGTGCTCGGCGCGGTGGCGCGCTACAATGGCTTCTCGATCATCTCGCTCATCCGCTACATCAAGGAGGAGTTGCTGCTCGTGCTCGGCACGTCCTCCTCCGAAGCCGCGCTGCCGGGTCTCATGAACAAGATGGAGAAGGCGGGCTGCAAGCGCTCGGTGGTCGGCCTCGTTATCCCGACCGGCTATTCCTTCAACCTCGACGGCACCAACATCTACATGACGCTTGCGGCGCTCTTCATCGCTCAGGCGACCGACACGCCGCTCTCTTACGGCGACCAGATCCTGCTCCTGCTGGTCGCGATGCTGAGCTCGAAGGGTGCCGCCGGCATCACCGGCGCCGGCTTCATCACGCTCGCCGCGACGCTTTCCGTCGTTCCATCCGTACCGGTCGCCGGCATGGCGCTGATCCTCGGCATCGACCGCTTCATGTCGGAATGCCGGGCGCTCACCAACTTAATCGGTAATGCGGTTGCAACGGTTGTGGTGGCCAAATGGGAAAACGAGCTGGATCAGGCGCAGCTTGCAACTGCCCTTGCAGGCAAGGCGACGATCCAGACCGTGCCGGCCTCCGTCAAGCCAGCGGAGTAATGCACTTGAACCCCGATAACAAGTCCTGTCTTCCCGCGGTCCATTTCGCAAGATCGCGCCCACTTTCTTGCGGCGCGACTATGGGCTGCCTGTCTGTGCCGCGGATATTTTCCCAGTGTTCCGCCTCCGCGCGTCGTTGATGGTCGCCCAGGTGGCAAGGGCGGATGTCGGATGGAATTCTCCCGATCGACTCCGCTCAGATCTTCGACGGCCCGCGCAGTTGATGAGTGTTTGACAGAAGGAGAAAGCGAGTGAAGACCAATCCCATTCCAGATCATGTTCCGCCCGGACTGGTGCGGGACTTCAGTCTTTTCACCTCGCCAGGCATGGCGCCGACGCTTAACGGGGATCCGCATGCTGCCGTGGCTTGCGCTCATGACGGCCCACCTATCTTTTACTCTCCTGACAACACGCGCGACGGACGAGGCACCTGGGTCATCACACGCGCGAGAGACCAGCGCCGGGTGCTGCGGGATACAGGGACCTTTTCCAGCCATCGCAGCATCTTCGCCTCCGCACTGGGCGAACACTGGCCGGTCATCCCGCTCGAACTGGATCCACCGGCCCATGGCGTGTTTCGTGCACTGCTAGAACCTCTGTTCTCGTCCAAGCGGGTGGTGGCACTGGAGCCGACTATCCGCGACAGAGCAGGCGCGCTGATCGATGGCATAGCGACAGAGAAAACCAGCTGTGACGTCATGAAGGATTTTGCCGTGCCCTTCACGGTCAGCGTCTTCCTTAGCTTTCTGGGGCTCTCGCAGAGGCGCTCCGAAGTCTTTGTCGGCTGGGTAAGCGATTTGCTGCACGGTAACGCGGACAAGCGAACGGCAGCAGCCCGGTCGATCGTGGCCTTCATTGACGAAGTTGCAGCAAGGCGCCGCAAGGCACCAGCTGTCGATTTCATGACCTTCGTCGTGCAGGCGGAAATTGAGGGCCGCTCCTTAACAGAAGAGGAAGTCCGTGGCATCGGTGTGCTTTTCCTGGTCGCGGGACTTGACACGGTCGCAGCCGCCATAGGCTTTGACTTGGCCTATCTTGCACGCAATCCAAAGGACCAGGAGTTATTGCGGAATGAACCGGATCGGGTCGCGCTCGCCGCTGAAGAGTTGCTGCGCGCCTATTCAACCGTTCAGATGATCCGCGTGGCCACGAAGGATGTCGAGTTCGAAGGCGTGCCGATCCGTAAGGGTGATTATGTTTCCTGCGCCACGATGATTGCCAATCGCGATCCCTCTGAAATCGAGTGCCCCAACACCATCGATCTGGCCCGACAAGATAACCACCACACCGCCTTTGGCTATGGTCCACACCTTTGCCTCGGAGCGCACCTTGCACGGCGAGAAATTGCCATCGGCCTAAGTGAATGGTTGGCGCGCATCCCAGCTTTCCGCATCAAAGAAGGCACGGCGCCGATTACCAATGGCGGTCACGTATTCGGGATTAAGGATTTCGTTCTGACTTGGGACTGATCGGGGCCTGGCCAGTACGCAGAAGTGCATGGCTCAAACCGCCTCATTGTCTCGGTGACTTCCTCAACAATCAGCGGGCTTGAAGGGCCTTAGGACTGTCGCCTTTGTCGGTCGTACGGCACAGGCTTGTTTTGACCCTTGAGCTAAGTAGCTGAACAGGAACTGTAAAATTCAGTTTTGGCCTATCGGGCAAATTGGCACGAACTTTGAACCAGCCCCATTGGGCGGCGGCGGCAGCGCTGCCAGTGAGCACACGCCTGCAGCCTTGAGCGTTCGAGTGCCACTTCAAAGTGGACTGTCGCAAACGAAAGGAAAAACAAGGTGACAAAGACCGTAGAAGAGCCCTTTTGGGGAAATCTCGAAAACTCCGTTTTCCGATCCTGGCGGGCCGAGGGCGAGCATGGCGCGGCGGACGCGCGAATCCTTGCCGATAAAGCGTGCTCCCTGGACACGCTTCATAGATGTTCAGAACCTCTATAGAGCCCATGAATCAAACAAGCATAACTCAACTCTTCGACCGAGAAGCAATCCGCGACTGTCTCTATCGTTACTGTCGAGGAATCGACCGGGCAGATGAGACTGCTTTGCGCAGCTGCTATTGGCCCGATGCCTGTGACAATCACGGGAGTTACTCCGGCTCTGCCGGTGGGTTCATTCAGTTTGCGCTTAGCCACTTCAAGACCCAGCCGCGCAACATCCACCAGCTTGCAAACATGATGATCGAGTTCTTGGGCCCGGCAGAGGCCGTCGCCGAGAGCTACTTCACCGCGCTGCAGCGCGGTCCCCACGAGTCAGGCGAGATGAAGCAGGTGCTCCTGTGCGGACGCTACTGTGATCTGTTTCAGAAACGGGAAGGGGAGTGGCGCATCGCCGAACGCACTGTGGTCTATGATTGGATCGAAGAACAGAGGCCTCCGACGTCCCCGGAAACAGAGCGGTTCGGTCTTCGCCAGCCGATTGGGGCACCGTATCCGAATGATCCCGTCTACGAACTTTTGAAGCGGCGTACTCCCCCGAAAAATCATCCAAAGAACCCGATTGCCAGTGGAGAAGAAGAACTATGATACGACGCTACGCTCCGTTTCCTGCCGCCAACGCCTGGGCGGTGAGGACGCGCCTTGACGATTGCTCGGTTCAGTCAGGACGGGTCATCATCGTCACAGGTGCCGCAGGGGGTATCGGCCGTGCACTGGTCGAAACTTTCGCTACGAATGGAGACACTGTCGTCGCGGTGGACCTCCCAGGCAGCGGCGTCATTGAACTAGGCCGTGATCTCGGTCAGCCCCACCTCGGCCTTGAGCTAGACGTGTCGCGAGAGGACGATGTCGTCGCATTCCATACCTTTCTCGCAGAACGCTTCTCCCACATTGGAGTGCTTGTCAATAATGCAGGGATAGGGCCTACCATGGCTGCGACCGTCGATACTCCTGTCGAAGATTTTCAACGCGCCCTAGCAGTAAACCTCATCGGGCCGTATTCGGTGGCGTGCGAAGCCGCGAAGCTGATGAAACCTGGCGCCGCCATCGTCAATGTCGCTTCGATGGCTGGCCTCCTTGGCAACCCGAAGCGCAATGGCTACGCCGCTTCGAAAGCAGCTCTGATCTCTATCACGAAAACGCTGGCGTGCGCATGGGCTTCGCGCGGCATCCGCGTGACAGCGGTAGCGCCAGGTTATGTTCGCACGCCAATGGTCGCGGAACTAGAGCGAGCTGGCAAGGTCGACGTCGGCGCTATAAGGCGCCGCGTACCAATCGGCCGACTGGCTCGTCCCGACGAGATCGCGCGGGCTGTGCGTTTTCTGGCCAGCGAACAGGCAGGTTACATCACCGGATCGACGCTTGTGGTTGATGGTGGCTGGATGTCATTCAACCAGCCGGGTGGTGCGTACCCGGTGCGGGGTGGGGCGCCCGGAGCAGAACTCTCACGCCCGATCGAAGGCACCGATGCGCGAACGGTAGTCGTCATGGGCGGCGCTAAAGGCATAGGCGCGGCCATCGCTCGCCGCTTTGCCGCGAACGGCGACACGGTCGTGATCGCTGATGGAGACGGTGGTGCAGCGGTAAAGCTCGCTGACTTGCTCGGTGACAAGCACCTGTCAAAATGCGTGGACAGGACGGTCGAGAGCGAGGTCGTCGCGCTCTTCGAAGAATTGCGGGAGCGCTTCGGCCACATCGACGTCTTCGTCAACGGTGCTGGCATGAATGACACACTCGTCTCCAATATTGATGAGGCGCCGGCAGGCCTCAAAGACATTCTGGATGTCAATCTTACTGGTGCCTTCACCTGCGTGCGCGAGGCTGCGGTATCGATGCGGCCTGGCAGTGTAATCCTGAATCTCGGGTCAAGTTGCAGCCCCTTACCTCTCGCGACGAGTCATGCCCGCGGCGCATACAATGCTGGCATCGACATGCTTACCCGGTGCATGGCGGCCGAATTCGGGCCTCTCGGGATCCGGACAGCCACGGTCGCTCCAGGTCACATCCGCGCGTCTGACGGCATCCAGTCGGAAACGACGACCGGTATGGACCAGACATCGCTCGGACAGGGGATCCCTTTGGGCAGGGTTGGGGACCCGGAAGAAGTCGCCGAAGCTGCCTACTTTCTGGCCTCGTCTGATGCCTCCTACATCAGCGGCTCGATCCTGCACGTGGACGGAGGCTGGACCGCGTCCAGAGACGCGGGATGCCCCAGCGAACTCGATGGGACGATTTCCGCCGAGAATAAGTGGCGTCGGCGAGCGGCGAGGCGACGGCGTTTGGCTCCTCGAAACTGAGGATTTCCACGTTTCAGCTGTGGCGCTCTGGGCGCAATCAAGCCCAGCTACCAGTCGTTTCATCGATGATGGGAGCATGCTCGTGAATCGAGGCCGTTCCAAGCACTAGATGCGCGGACTGACCGCCCGGCCAATCACGAGCTGCACGTCCCTAGCCGCAAACAAGGAGACACCATGGAGTTCGCAACCTTTATTCTGGCCGCCCAGCGCGGCTATCACCAATCTCCCGATAGCGTCATCCGCAACTCAATAGAGCAGACCACTCTTTCGGAGCAGGCTGGTTTCAACACAGCTTGGTTCGCCGAGCACCACTTCAACAACTACAGCCTCGTCCCGTCGCCCTTGCTGATGGTAGCCCACTGTGCCGGATTGACGAGTTCCATTCGCCTCGGCACCGCAGTCTGCGTGCTGCCGCTCTATCAACCGCAGCGCCTGCTAGCAGAAATCGGCTTTGCAGACGTCGTTGCCAATGGCCGACTGGAACTCGGCGTTGGTTCGGGATATCAGCAGTTCGAATTCGACCGCTTCGGCGTCGATGTAGATGAGGCGCCGGCCGTCTTTTCAGAATACCTCGACATCTTGCTCAAGGGTCTAAAGCAAAAGATATTCTCCCACAGCGGTCACTACATGCAGATACCCCCAACGGCGATTTCGGTGCGCACCCTGCAAAAGCCGACGCCGCCGATCTGGATTGCTACCGCGTCCCCTAAAACTGCCGCCCGAGCCTATCGTGAGGGACACAACCTTTTCGTCACAGCCTTCCATGACGGCTTGGAAACTCTGGGCATGCTGCGCGGCATTATCCAGACCGCTGCCGCATCCGAGGGCAAGAAGGTCCGCGACGCCAAGATATCGCTGCTGCGCTGCTGCTATGCCAGCGATGATAGCGCGGAAATCAACAGCTACCTCGATAACGCCCGCTTCCAGCGCCGGCTGTCCGAGGCACTGCATCAGCGTCGGCAACAGAGTCAGGACGGCTACCTGTTGGAGGAGACGCCGACGCATCAGGATCTGTCGTTCGATTCCATGCGCAAGAACCTGCCGATCGGCAGCATAAATCGCGTGATTGATCGCCTTCTGGAGGAGATCGAAGTCTTGAAGCCGGACCAGATTGCAATTCAGACGCAGTTGGGGGATTTGAACCAAAAGACGATGCTGCGCCAGATAGAGCTCTGGGGAGACAGGATCATCCCAGCAGTCCAGAAGTCTCTTGGGCAGGCGGAGGCTTGAAGTTGTATAGTGCCTGACTTTTGAGGTCAGCTCACTTCCCTCTGGCGCCGAGTGCCGGCAAGTGCAAGCCAGCGGCGCAGATGTCGGCACACATTACAGCTGAACTCTTGGTGAAGCGCTGGCTCGTGGATCGTCACAGCTCGCACAAACATTCACACGACGGACAAGCAGGCCTTCAGCCGGCAGTACTCATGTGAGCTCCGATGCCGCCCAGATCAGTCGCGATATTGATCTGGTGCGGGGGAAAAGCCGTCTGAACCAAATTTGTCGGACGCCTGGCACTTCGAGCTGACAATGCCTCCGAGAAGAGCCTTCGGCAGGATCATCTTGTCGGATTCTCAACATGTGAGAGGCAACGCTTATACGACAATTTGGCTACAATTGTAGGTTCCGCGACAAGACCTGCTTTGTGATGAGGGTTGATCTCGTTTCGATCTAAGCGGCTGAGAACTAAGGAAAATCAGCCCCTGGTCTGTCCACTGCGCCGAGTTGGCACGGGTTTTGTAACCATTCTTCCGCAGGCGGCGGAAGCTGCCGGCGGCATCACGTTGCGGGCAACCGCGATGGTTCGAACCAGCGAAGGAAAGCAACATGGCAGGTCTGCGTCAAATCGCATTTTACGGGAAGGGTGGTATCGGTAAGTCCACCACCTCACAAAATACGCTCGCCGCTCTTGTCGACCTCGGGCAGAAGATCCTCATCGTGGGCTGCGACCCCAAGGCCGACTCCACCCGCCTCATCCTGAACTCGAAGGCGCAGGACACGGTACTGCATCTCGCGGCAAAGGAGGGTTCGGTGGAAGACCTCGAGGTCGAGGACGTGCTGAAGGTCGGTTACAAAGGCATCAAATGCGTGGAGTCCGGTGGCCCCGAGCCGGGCGTCGGTTGCGCCGGACGCGGCGTGATCACGTCGATCAACTTCCTGGAAGAAAACGGCGCCTACGACGATGTCGACTACGTCTCCTATGACGTGCTCGGCGACGTGGTGTGCGGCGGCTTCGCAATGCCGATCCGCGAGAATAAGGCCCAGGAAATCTACATCGTAATGTCCGGCGAGATGATGGCACTGTATGCCGCCAACAACATCGCCAAGGGGATCCTGAAATATGCCCACTCGGGCGGCGTGCGGCTCGGCGGGCTGATTTGCAATGAGCGCCAGACGGACCGCGAACTCGATCTCGCCGAGGCACTGGCGGCCAAGCTCAATTCCAAGCTCATCCACTTCGTGCCACGAGACAACATCGTCCAGCATGCCGAGCTCAGGAAGATGACGGTTATCCAGTATGCGCCGGAGTCCAAACAGGCGGCGGAGTATCGCGCGCTAGCTGAGAAAATCCATGCCAATTCGGGTCAGGGCACCATCCCGACCCCGATCACCATGGAGGAATTGGAAGACATGCTGCTCGACTTCGGCATCATGAAAACCGACGAGCAGATGCTCGCAGAACTCCAGGCCAAGGAAGCGGCGGTAGCAGCTGCCCAGTGACTGCAGCCGCAGAAGTGTCCGGAACTGAACCGGCGCAATATTCCACCAACGGTGCCTCTTCCTGGAGGCATCACCCAAATCTCGACAAGGGGGCAGGCCCAATGAGCCTCGATTACGAGAATGACAGTGCTTTCCATGAAGAGCTTATCACGCAAGTGCTGTCGCAGTACCCAAACAAAGCGGCGAAGCGTCGCCAGAAGCACCTCAGTGTCGCAACGGACAGCGAGGAGGTCGGCGAGGAAGGCCAGATCTCCGAATGCGATGTAAAGTCGAACATCAAGTCCATTCCAGGCGTGATGACAATCCGCGGCTGCGCCTATGCTGGCTCGAAAGGCGTGGTCTGGGGCCCGGTCAAGGACATGGTCCATGTCTCGCACGGACCGGTCGGTTGCGGTCAATATTCCTGGTCGCAGCGGCGCAACTACTATGTCGGCACGACAGGCATCGATACATTCGTGACGATGCAGTTCACCTCCGACTTTCAGGAGAAGGACATCGTCTTCGGTGGCGACGGTAAGCTGGAAAAGATCATCGATGAGATCGAGGAACTGTTCCCCCTGAGCAAGGGCATCACCGTCCAGTCTGAATGTCCGATCGGCCTCATTGGTGACGACATCGAGGCGGTGTCTCGCAAAAAGGCCAAGGAGCACGAAAAAACAATCGTGCCGGTACGCTGCGAAGGCTTCCGCGGCGTCTCGCAGTCGCTCGGCCACCACATCGCCAATGATGCCATACGTGACTGGGTCTTCGACAAGGGCGAAGTCGAGTTCGAAACTGGCGCTTACGACGTTAACGTCGTCGGGGACTATAACATCGGCGGCGACGCCTGGGCCTCGCGCATCCTGCTCGAGGAGATTGGGCTGCGCGTCGTCGGCAACTGGTCGGGGGATGCCACGCTTGCGGAAATGGAGCGTGCCCCGAAAGCCAAGCTCAACCTCATCCACTGCTACCGATCGATGAACTACATCTGCCGGCACATGGAGGAAAAATACGGCATCCCCTGGATGGAATATAATTTCTTCGGTCCATCCCAGATCGAAGATTCCCTGCGCAAGATAGCCAAGCATTTCGGCCCAACAATTGAAGAAAGGGCCGAGAGGGTCATCGCCAAGTACCAGCCATTGGTCGATGCTGTGGTTGATAAGTATTGGCCGCGCCTCCAAGGCAAGAGAGTGATGCTTTATGTTGGTGGTTTGCGCCCCCGTCACGTCATCACCGCCTATGAAGACCTCGGCATGCAGATCGTGGGCACCGGCTACGAATTCGGCCACAACGACGACTATCAGCGCACCGGCCACTACGCAAAGAAAGGCACCCTGATCTATGACGACGCAACCAGTTACGAACTGGATAAGTTCATCGAGAGGATTCGTCCCGATCTTGTCGGCTCCGGCATCAAGGAGAAGTACCCGGTGCAGAAGATGGGCATACCATTCCGCCAGATGCACTCATGGGATTATTCCGGCCCATACCACGGCTATGACGGCTTCGCCATCTTCGCCCGCGACATGGATCTGGCCATCAACAACCCGGTCTGGGACCTCTACGACGCGCCCTGGAAGAAAACGACAGTGCCTGCGGAACGGCTAGCAGCCGAATAACAGCTTGGTCTTCCGCGGACAGGAACCCGCGGGAGACCCGACGTCTCGAACGTGTTCTGTGCCGCCGTTCGACGAGGCCAGATGAAAAAGGGTGACCAATATGCCGCAATCGGCCGAAAAAATTCTTGACCATGCTCCCCTGTTCCGCGAGCCGGAATACAGGCAGATGCTCGCAGAGAAGAAGCTTAATTTCGAATGCCCCCACGCCGAACAGATCGTCACTGAGCAAGGTGAACACACCAAAACCTGGGAATATCGCGAAAAAAATCTGGCCCGCGAAGCGCTCGTGGTGAACCCCGCCAAAGCCTGCCAGCCGCTCGGCGCCGTATTCGCGGCTGCGGGATTCGAGCGGACCATGTCCTTCGTCCATGGCAGCCAGGGCTGCGTTGCGTATTACCGTTCACACCTATCGCGGCATTTCAAAGAGCCGTCATCGGCCGTTTCGTCCTCAATGACCGAGGATGCGGCAGTGTTCGGCGGTCTGAAGAACATGGTCGACGGGCTCGCCAATACTTACGCGCTTTACGATCCGAAGATGATTGCCGTCTCTACCACCTGCATGGCGGAGGTCATCGGTGACGATCTGCATGGTTTCATTGAGAACGCCAGGACCGAAGGCTCGGTCCCTCCCGAATTTGACGTGCCATTTGCTCACACGCCCGCCTTCGTCGGCAGCCACGTCGACGGCTATGACTCCATGGTCAAAGGCATCCTGGAGCATTTCTGGAAAGGCAAGGAGCGTACGAAAGCGGCTGGCACGATTAACATCATCCCGGGCTTCGATGGCTTCTGCGTCGGGAACAATCGCGAGCTCAAGCGCCTGCTCAACCTTATGGGGGTGTCCTACACCTTCATTCAGGATGCCTCCGACCAGTTCGATACGCCGTCCGACGGCGAATTCCGCATGTACGACGGAGGCACGAAGATCAAAGACGTGAGAGCGGCACTCAACGCGGAGGCGACGCTGTCGCTGCAGCACTACAATACCCGCAAGACGCTCGAGTATTGCCGGGAGTTCGAACAGGCGACCGCCTCCTTCCATTACCCGCTCGGGGTTAAGGCAACCGACGAGTTCCTGATGAAGGTGTCGGAGGTATCCGGCAGAGAAATCCCCGAGACAATCCGCCTGGAACGCGGCCGGCTGATTGACGCCATGGCCGACAGCCAATCCTGGCTGCACGGCAAGAAATACGCGATTTACGGCGATCCTGACTTCGTCTACGCCGTAGCCCGCTTTGTCATGGAAACCGGCGGCGAGCCGATCCACTGCCTCGCCACCAACGGCACGCCGGCCTGGAAAGCGGAGATGAAGGAACTGCTTGCAGCTTCTCCCTTCGGCAAGGATGCCCAAGTCTGGCCTGGAAAGGATCTGTGGGCGATGCGTTCGCTGCTCTTCACCGAGCCGGTGGACCTGCTGATCGGCAATTCCTACGGCAAGTATCTCGAGCGCGATACCGGCACGCCACTCGTCCGGCTGATGTTTCCGATCTTCGACAGACACCATCACCATCGTTTTCCGCTCATGGGCTACCAGGGCGGACTGCGTGTCCTGACAACGATCCTCGACAAGATCTTCGACAAACTCGATCGCGAGTCGATGCAGCTTGGTGTGACGGATTATTCATATGACCTCACGCGTTAAATGCCACTGCCGGCAAAGACCGGCCTGCCTATAGAAGTTGGAGGTCAAGGAAGTGTCCTCGCTCGCTGCCAAAATCCAGGATGCCTTTGACGAACCCGCCTGCGAAAAAAATCGCAGGAAGGACGTCAGTACCCGCAAAAAGGGCTGTTCGAAACCTCCGACGCCAGGTGCGGCAGCCGGCGGCTGCGCTTTCGATGGTGCCAAGGTCGTGCTGCAGCCGATCACCGACGTCGCACATCTGGTTCACGCACCACTCGCCTGCGAAGGCAATTCCTGGGACAACCGAGGTACGGCGTCGTCCGGTCCCATGCTGTGGCGCACCAGCTTCACCACAGATCTCACCGAGCTCGACATCATGATGGGGCAGAGCGAGCGGAGGCTTTTCCACGCCCTCCGCCAGATCAAGGAAGCGTACGCGCCGCCGGCGATCTTTGTCTATGCGACTTGCGTGACCGCGCTCATCGGCGACGACATCCAGGCCGTCTGCAAGCGCGCGGCGGAAAAATTCGGCTTACCGGTGGTGCCGATCAATGCGCCGGGCTTCGTCGGTTCAAAGAACCTCGGCAACAAGCTCGCCGGCGAGGCTTTGCTGGATCATGTCATCGGCACCGTGGAGCCTGATGACGCCGGCCCTTACGACATCAATATCCTTGGAGAGTTCAACCTGTCTGGCGAGTTCTGGTTGGTAAAGCCACTCTTGGACAGGCTTGGTATCCGTGTTCGCGCCTGCATTCCGGGCGACGCCCGCTACCGGGATGTTGCCTCCTCACACCGCGCACGGGCAGCCATGTTGGTGTGCTCGACGGCACTCATCAATCTTGCCCGCAAAATGGAGGAGCGCTGGCAAATCCCCTTTTTCGAAGGGTCCTTCTACGGCATCACCGCCACCTCGGAAGCACTCCGGCGCATTGCTGAGCTGCTCGTAAAGAAAGGTGCCAACACAGAGATCCTCGACCGCACCGATAAACTCATCGCAGAGGAGGAGGCTATTGCGTGGAAAAGGCTTGAAGCATACCGCCCGCGGCTCAAAGGCAAGCGGGTGCTCATCAACAGCGGCGGCGTGAAGTCCTGGTCGCTTGTTCATGCTCTGATGGAGATCGGCATGGAGGTCGTTGGCACCTCAGTCAAGAAATCGACAGTCGAAGACAAGGAGCGCATCAAGCAGGTGCTGAAGGAAGAGCACCATATGTTCGAGTCGATAGCGCCTCGAGAGCTGTACGCCATGCTCTCAGAACACAAGGCCGACATCATGCTGTCGGGCGGGCGCACCCAGTTCATCGCGTTGAAGGCCAAGACACCTTGGCTTGATATCAACCAGGAGCGCCACCATCCCTATGCCGGCTATGATGGCATGGTGGAACTCGTGCGCCAGATCGATCTCGCCATTCACAACCCTGTCTGGTCCGACGTGCGAGAGCCGGCACCATGGGAAGACGATCCTGCTGTGGAGGAGCAACTGTCCAGCCCGCACACGCACACCGAGACTGTGAGTGTCGCGCCCTTAAAAACTCGCCGGCTCGACGCCGGCGACTTCGCCGAATGTTGAGGAAAGCCAATGGTGCACATCCATCCCCAAACAAAATCAGCGGCGGTCAATCCGCTCAAGTCGTCCCAGCCGCTGGGTGCCGCGTTAGCCTTTCTCGGGGTGGATGGTGCGATACCGCTATTCCACGGCAGCCAAGGCTGCACCAGCTTCGCGCTGGTGCTGTGCGTACGCCACTTCAAGGAAACGGTCCCTCTGCAGACTACGGCGATGGACGAATTGGCAACAGTCATGGGGGGGGAAGGCCACCTGGAAGAGGCGATCCTCAACTTGAAGAAACGCGCGAACCCGAAGCTGATCGGCATCTGCACGACAGCACTCGCGGAAACCCGTTCTGAAGATTTCGAAAGGCAAATCGCCAACATCAAAATGATGCGCGCGGAGGAACTTGCAGGCACGGAGATCGTACTGGCAAACACGCCGGATTTCGATGGCGCCCTGGAGGAGGGCTGGGCCAAGGCTGTCACCGCGATGATCCAACGCATTACACGGCGGGGCCAGCAGGCGCGTCCCTCGAGAAAGGCAACAATCATCGAGAGGATTACAAAGCCTGGCGAGCAACCGCACAAGCGGAAGAAGGTCGCAATTCTCCCCGGCTGGCATCTCACGGTCGCTGATATCGAGCACTTGCGCGAGATGGTGGAAAGTTTCGGGCTCAAGCCGGTGATCCTTCCGGACGTTTCCGGCTCGCTCGACGGCACGGTACCCGATCGCTGGATGCCTACCACCTATGGCGGCACCAGTGTTGAGGACATCCATGAGTTGGGAACGGCAGTGCAGTGCGTCGGAGTCGGCGAGCATATGCGGCGCCCTGCGGAACTACTGCAGAAGTTAACGGGTGTGCCTTACGCCGTATTCCAGTCGCTAACCGGATTGAAGAACGTCGACCGGTTCGTCTCGCTTCTTTCCGAGATCTCCGGCGTGGTGGCACCGCCGAAAATCCACCGTTGCCGCGCACAGCTGCAGGACGCACTGCTCGACGGACATTTCCATTTCGCCGGCAAGAAGATTGCGATCGCCGCCGAGCCGGACCAGTTGTACCAGCTCGCCACCTTCTTCATTGGGCTTGGCGCCGAGATCATTTCGGCCGTTACCACTACCGGTGCGTCAAAAATTCTCGAGAAAGTGCCGGCCGAGTCGATCCAGATCGGCGATCTTGGCGATTTCGAAGATCTAGCCAGTGACGCTGACCTTGTCGTTACCCATTCGCACGGGCGCCAGGTGGCGGAGCGCCTCGGCATTCCTCTCCTGCGCGTCGGCTTCCCGGTATTTGACCGTCTCGGCAGTCAGCACAAGCTCACAGTTCTCTATCAGGGCACGCGCGACCTGATCTTCGAGGCGGCAAATGTCTTCCAGGCCAACCAGCGCATGCCGTCGCCTGAAATACTCGACGGATTGCGGAAGCGGAGAAATGCCGGATGACTTCCCTTCGTCGCCTCTCACTCGTCACTGACGAGATTCACCCCCGGCGTCCCGGCGCATTGCGCATAGCTATCGCGACGCAGGACATGAAAGCGCTTAACGCCCATTTCGGATCGGCCAAGCACTTTGCAGTCTACGATGTGACTCCCGACGGCTGGGATTTCGTGGAAGCGGTGAGCTTCGATGACGTCTCGAGCGAGACCGGGAAGCATCGGATCGAGGGCGATGACCGCATCACCCCGAAGGTGAACGCGTTGAGAGGCTGTCACCTCCTCTTTTGTCGGGCTATCGGCGGACCTTCCGCAGCCAAGGTCATATCGGCGAAAATTCATCCGATAAAAGTGGGGCAAGCTGAACCCATTCAAGACGTACTTTCGCGGACCCAGCAAATGCTTAGGACAACTCCTCCGCCGTGGTTGCGAAAGGTGTTGGCGCAAGCAGGCGTCGCCGAGAAAAAGCCGTTCGAGGACGAGGACTGAACCATGAAAAAAATGTCGATCACCGCGGGCACGCCTGCTGTCAGCGAGGACGAGGCGGCCCTTGCGACCCCCTTTGTCAGATGCCTTGCGCGGCTGATCCGCGCTCAGGATACCTATGGGGCGCAGGACGGCGTATCGGACGCGCAGCTGTTGGCCCACTTCATCGTCACCGAGCAGCAGCGTCGTGAAATCCCGATCATCGGCGATCCCGATCCGGAGGTGATGTTGAGGCTCAATATCTTTTACACCGCCGTCGGGCTTACAATCGAAGCGCGCACCGGATTGGTAGCGTCGCCGACTATGATGATCAGCCATGAGGGCTTTGGACGAGTGCTTCTCACGACGGGGCGGCTGGTCGTATTTTCAAAAACAGTGCGCGACGTCCACCGATTCGGCTTCGCGACGCTTCGGAAGCTCGCCGAGGCCGGTGCAAAGCTAGTGGACGATGCGATCGCCGCGATCGAAGCCTATCCCGAAGTGGCGCGGGCCTGACGATCGATCCGGCAATGATGAATCGCCGGCCCTCTCTGCGCTTGAGGGTCGACGTGGGCAGCGGGGCTGATCTCTCCATCCACTCCCCGGTCCCGCTGCCGTCATGCCCGAAACCTGAGGCGGACATGCCTCGGTAAGATGCTGCGATGCGCCACCGATGGTTAGCAGATCGCCCCGGATAAGCTGGATAACAACCATGAGGGCTGGAGGCGAACGGCACCGGTTTCTACGGATGCGATCATGTCAATGGTTTGTGGACGCCCGCTGGGGATGCACTAATGCACGCGCGAGAGACGGCAGCGACGCAGCTCACAATCGCCGCCTCCAGATGCGCACTTGCCATTCCGGACTAGGCTGTGCCCGAACAGGGAGAGGCCGAACGTGTGCTGATTGAATTGCTGCAATCGACCTCTATGGCCAGCGCGATCTCGATCCGCCGCGAGTGAGTTGGTGAGCGCCACATTTCGGTCGTATGTACGCTACGGCAGGCGCCTGTCGCCGCCGTGGCTGGCCTTGTCGAGAAAGACCGCAGGTGGCAACGCTGTGTGCTCCAGCACCACTCGCAAGCTTGACATGGCTTCGTCTTCGGCCAAAGAACTCGCTGATGCATGTCGCCCAAAGGCGGGCCTGGCGTGCCCCTCCGGTAATGGCCGCCTTGCGGAGTTAGGCTGAGGGCTGCAAGTCCTAGTGCAAACACTAGACCGTGTGTTCGTCTCGTGAAGGTGGCTCGCCCCCGGAATAAGCTGCGCGCGGGGCTTCCTCTGGATCGGGCCCGGAGCCGGGCCCCGAGCTTAGCGAGGGCGAACCATCAAGGATGATACGGCAATTTTCATCGAGGAAGCAGGATCTCGCCTGCCCATCTGTTTATTGCGCCACCACCACCGGCTCGCGGCACCGCATGCATGATCCCGTGTCGCGCCGCGTCGATCCCTCGAAGCTGCGAGTGAAACGCACTGAGACATCCGAAATGTGGATGGGTCCGATCAAATCAATCGATTACTCCAATGGTCTGATAAGGGGTAAAGGAGATGGTGTTGAGGTGTTAACCCACAAGGAGTATCAGCAGTGCTAATCCAAGGTGGTCCACATGACAACAGCCTTCTCGGCAGCAATGGTGACGATCTGCTCATCGAGCCCTCCGGCAATGACTGGATTGACGGTGCTCGCGGAAACGACTCCATCTCGGCCGGCGAAGGCAATGACCGAGTCTTTGGTGGCGAAGGCAATGACCATGTCTTCGGCGACGCGGGCAACGACTATCTTTACGGAGACAATGGCCGCGACAGACCGCGCGTGGGCGGTCAGGACAATGACAAGCTCTACGGCGGTCCCGGCGACGATGTCCTCTTTGCCAGTGACGGCAGGGATCAGCTGACCGGCGGCGACGGCCAAGACACCTTTGTGTTTCAATTCCACGACCCGGTCCCCGGGTTTGACCCATCGTACGGTCCGAACCCGGACAACACCACCATCGTGGATTTCGACCCGACGCAGGATACTTTCGCCTTCGATGCGGCGGGCTATTACACCGACGGTACCGGCGCGAACTTCGTCAGCCACGCTAGTTCGCGAACTGGCGTGGACACGTTCTACAGCGGCCCGGCCTCAGGTGCGAACGGCGAGCACGTGGTGGTGATCACCGAATCTTACCTCAATGGCTCCGATGTCGCGCGAGATATCTCCGGTGAGCACGCGGGCGACATTATGGTGTACTATAATCCGGGGACCCAATCGGCGCATCTGGCGTATGTCACCTCCGAAAACCATGCGGAAGATTTCGCTCATATCGGCGGTATCCATAGCCAGGCCGAACTTGCCGCGCTCGGCCTGAGCGCGTGGGACTTCACCTTCGTTTGATCCGCAAAAACACGTACTGAACTGCGCTCCGCCGCCCCGGCGGGGCGCTATTGAGGGACCAAAGCGATCCCGCGCGAACTTCTTCTCGTTGCTCAGCGCCAAAGCTCCGGACCAGCACTGCAGTTCAGAGTATCAGCGATTTGCCTGTTTATGTTGCCATCGTACGCATTTGCTTCCTTTAGAGCTGAAGCGACGTACTTCGAAGAAAGCGCGACAGTAAGATTCACAAAGAACAGGGAGAAAACATCCACGAGAATCCCGGCAAGAGGGTGCACATAGGTAAAACAAGCGCTGTCCCAATCAGGGCGATGATCATAGGACCGAGGTTCAATACTAACGTGCTGACGAAAGTATCCGTGGCCCACACTGCGCGTGAGAGCTGCCGGATGAGCGACGCCCGCATTGCTGCGGTCGTGCCAATGGGGTGACAATCTCTGAATGCGTTGAAAAGTGCGAGATGAGAGGTCTCGCATGTCAGTGACGAAAAGATCGTTCGTCTTCGAAAACGACGCATGCCGAAGCACAAGAGCGAAAAGTGCAAACCCGGCAAGCATGGCCACAATAAGCAGCGTATCGTTTAGGCGACCTTCGTTGGGCCGAGTACTTACGGCTTGGCAACGACATTGCCCTGGCTCCTGCGCATGTTGGTGGCAAATTCTCCTTTCGGCAGCTCCCGGCCTCACAGTCACGCCGGTCGACAGCGATCGCTAAGGCTCCGGGCCATTAACGAAGACCATTAGAATTTGCCTTAACAGACAGCCGCAAGGGCTCGCAGAAATTGACCTTTTTCACTCTGGCGATGCAAGGGACTCGAAATGAAAGGGGCCGCGTACGCCGGCAGAGAAACGCTCAGCCGCATTGAGGGCTATCTCCAACCTTTCGCGAGGCGGAGCATCTGAGGATGCGAAGAGCGCACCCAGTGCTATCTGGCTCCCGCATCCACAGGCGTCGAAACCATCGACCGGCTCCGCGACCTGGTAGTCCCCGCGGATCTGGAAGAGGCGTCCCGCGTAGCCGACGAGGAAGGTGCCGCCACGTTCGACTTCGTAGTAGCGCTGTGCGCAGCCACCAGCCTTCAGGCACTGGCGGAGCGCATCGATGAACTCTGTCACCATAAAAGCGTAGACATCCTTTTCCGGATGCCTCTTTGGTGGCTTGAAGGAGTGCGCCAACAGTTGGCCCACTCTAAATGAAGTCGTAAATCCGAAGATGAAGTCTTGGTTACGGAAGACTTTGCGATCGGCACGGACCGTAAGTGAGAGGCCGTCCACACCAGCGCTATCGCCCCCGATGTGCACTGACCCGTTGCTGATTAGTCCGACAATGCACGTCATTCCTTGCTGCTCCTTATCTGGGCTCCATCCGAATCTGTAGATGTCGGTTGTCGGGCGAGCAGCCTGACTGAGGCCCTGCCGCTTGCCTGCCCAGGATCACCAGCAAGCATTGTACCAGCCTCGGATATGAAGGGTCGCCCGACCATCTCCTTGGCCGTCTTCCAGCTGCCAGGCACATTTGCCCGGCGCGCCGACAATTCCACTCGAGACTACCCTATTCGATACGGCAGGACGCGGCGCTGTCGGCTGTGTCGAGTTGGCAACATGGCGGTGTTCGACCACCTGCTGCTGCTTAAATGCCGGAATAAGACTGGAAACTGGTCTCCCGAGGCCTTCTCGGGCAGGTGGCATGTGAACATGCCTCGTGCCAGATGGCACGGAGGTGGCAATTGGAACGCCTGACTGAGTTTGGGCCGCTGGGATACGATCCTTCGCGCTCCACTGATAGGCGTCAGCGCCTCTAGCTCGGCAGCCGCCGCGAGAGCAATGTGTAGGGAATCAAACAGTCGCTTCGACACCTTTGTCGGGCAAGCGACACAGGCTTGTTGACCAGCCCTTTTGCCCCTGACTAAATGACTGAGAGTAGGTAACAAATTTCCTTTTTAGCTCGAGCAGCCAACTGGCACGAGTCTTGAAGGCATTCCACTGAGGCGGCGAAAGCTGCCGATCGGTAGGGTGCCAATGAAGGAAAGTACTATGGCAGATATCTGTCAGATCGCATTCTGCTGGTAGGAGGGCATCGGCGCATGCACCAACAGCCAACATACGCTCCTCGCCGTCGTCGGCCTCGGATCGAAGGTCCATATCTTCGGGATCAACGCGAGAGCCGAGCCCCGCCGCCTGATCCTGAACCCAAAGGCGCAGGACCGCGCGGCAGCGCTGGACAATCCCGATTATCGGCGATTCCGATCCGGACGTGCTGCGGAAGCTCAATACCTGCTACACCGCTGTCGCGCTGGCAATCAAAGCGCGCGCCGGTTGGTGGCTTCGCCTATGGCCCACGAGGGATCCGGGCTGCGCGCTTCTCACGACCGGACCTGATCGAATTCATGAAAGTACTGCGCGAGTCCACCGGTTGGGCTTCCATAAGCCTCGGAAGCTCGCCGGAAGCCGGTGCGAAAATGGTCGAGAATGCGATCACCGCCATCCGTGCGTATCCCGAATTGGCGCGAGTGACGGTCGACGTAGCCTATGACGAACCGCCGGCCCTCCCGTCCCTGGGGGCCGACGTCAGGCAGCGGGGCCACTCCTCCCCCATGCCCCCACCGGTCCCGCTGCCGCGACCGTTCCAAAGCGCGAGGCTCGAAAAATACCTCGGCAAGTTATTGCAATTAGCCACCGATGATCAGCAACCGCCTACGATAAGCTGGACAACAAGATTGGGGCAGGCGGACGAGACCGGTTTCGACGGATGATGTCATGTCAGATCTTCGAAAACATTCCAGGCTTTTTGCGAGCGACCGGTGCGCAGAGAGCGCCTGCGTTGGAGAACTAACGATGACAAGTCATTTCTTTACCCGCGACGGCTCCACATGGATGCCGGAATATTTGACGGCTATCGATGGCATGACCTGCATTGGTTGCGGCCGCTGCTTCAAGGTCTGCTCGCGCAAGGTCATGCACTTGCACGGCATCGACGAATCCGGTGAAATCCTCGGTGTCTGCGATGAAGAGGACGACGACTTCGATGGCGAACTCAGTCGTATGATCATGGTCGTCGACCAGCCCGGACGGTGCATCGGCTGCGGAGCATGCGCCCGCGTTTGCCCGAAAAACTGCCAGACCCACGTCGCGGCTGACAAGATTGTTGCTTGAGCTGACGGACCAACCGGGAGAACGGCGTTGCCCTTCAGAATCTTTTCTCGAGTCCTGCGATTGGTCCTGTGCGCCAACGCTCTAATGGTCTACTTCGTCTCGCATTCGATGCGCAGAGTAATCATTACAACATTCGGTACTTCGCTGTTTCTTCAAGTTGCCTACTTCGGAAGCGTACTTTTTCTGGTTTGGCGGGCTAAGTGCAATCGGAGAGCCGTCGAAAGGCCCGGGCAAAGAAGGTGTGACTCTGACCATTCCTGATGCGCATGGCTGGGAACGCATTTTGCATGGTGGGGGGCGGTTATCTCGCACTAGCATTGGACGGCACCCGAAGGACACATGGATAGGCGAGCAAAGGTACCTTAAGAATGAGGACTGAACGATGGCGACACTATCGGATCCCACGGTTACTCCGGTTCTGGGCGACAACAAGGCCATTGCCACTCCTTTCATCAAATGCCTGGTGCGGTTGATTCGCGCTCAGGATTCCTACGGATCATGGAAGGAAAAGTGCGACACTGACCTGCTCGCCTACTTTACCGTCCCCGAGGAAAAGCGCTGTACCATTCCAATCATAGGCGATCCTGATCCGGGCGTTCTGTGGAGGCTCGATGTCTTTTACCGGGCCGTCGGTATCGCAATCGAAGAGCGCTCCGGCTTGCTGGTATTGAGAACCATGGAAATCAATCATGGCGGCTTCGGCCGCGTGCTTTTTACGACCAGACGGCTCGTCGTTCTGTCGAAAACGCTGCGTGACATTCACCGTTTTGGCTTCAGTACTCTTCGCAAACTCGCTAAGACGGGCGCGAAGCTGGTCAACGATGCGGCCCGTGTCATCGAAGCTTATCCGGACGTGGCACGGGCATAAATGGAGCCTATGTTCACGGCAGAGCATGAAACCCTCAAGAATGCGGTTCGAAGCTGCAGTCGCACGCTGGAACCGCAAAGATGGAATCGCACGAAATCTGCCTTTCCCGACCGGCCAGAGCGAGATCATAGCATCGGCCGAGAAAAACGTTTCCGGTCAGTTAGGCCGGTCGACCTGCCCATTCAGCAGAAAAACCAGGAGAAGCGCAGTGCCGTTCAGGAATTTTCCTCACATCTTTTGCTTGCTCCTGTGCACCAATGCTCTTGCCATCTGTGTGGTCTCACATCCTGTTCGCAGCTTGTTTGTGGTGACGCTCGCTCATTCGCTGCTTCTGCAAATAGCTTATATCGGAAGCGTCTTCTTTCTGGTCTGTTTATCTGCGCTCGCAGAGATGTCCAAAGCACTAAGCATTTTCGGTCTCTTTAACGACGCGCCATCCCGACGTCGGCAACAGTTAATCGCAAATTACTACGGGAACTGGAATGCTTGATTTGACTGCAAAGAGAAAGGCAGGGCCTAGCGGATTGGCACCCCCCAAGCCGGCCCGCATGGGCCAAAGTCGACGGAGAACGCCGCGTCGGAGCGCCTGCATCAGCGAGCAACTTATCGGACTCTAATGAATGCCAGCGACCAACGGTCATAGAGACTGCGGCGTTATTCCACTTGGCCTGGGGGAGGGGCTTGCTCAATCTGATTGACATGCTGTGTCGTAATGATCTCGACTTGGACGTTTTTATCGGTGAAGCCGGTTCCAATGGTGTGCGCCATGAGTATTGGACTGGAGGAGGAGTTCCGGATCGCTACTACGAGCCTGTTCCGCGGACCAGGCATTCCCGAGATCGAACATCACGTCGATTGACGCTGGCGCGCGCCGAGCTACGCCAGGTCCCGGGTCGGATTGAAAAGTGAGGCGCAGGCCTACCTCGACCTAGTGAAGGGACGACGTCGACATTCCGCCGCTTAGTGGCTGCCTGCATTAAACGCAATGGAAGTGAAACTCGCCAGCGGCGGTGACCTAGCACCAGCGTACTGTGCAATCGTTCAAGTCTGAATCAATCGAAGAACCCATTTAGTGTGATAGCGGGCGAAGAGTGTCCTTCCGTAGCGTAATTCACTTTACAGCGCGCAGCCCCATGGCACGATCGATAAAAAATGCACCCTCGAATGCGTTTGGACTCAGGGCGTCCCGACGGGCTTATTCGAAGCAGCTATACGGGCAGCTTCCTGTAGCAGGATTTCCCGCATCCAGATGCTTGCCTGATCCCTGTCGTGGAGGGCGGGCCACTGGACAGCCATGGTGAATGCTGGAACTGGCAGCGGAAGCTCGACAATCCGTAAGGGCATTGTCTTTGCGAAATGGCGGGCGAGCCGCAAGGGTATGGTCGCTATTCGGTTGGTGCCCGATAGCAGCGGCGGGATCAAGCTAAAAGCTGGCGCGACGACCTCGATGCGTTTCTCGATAACGTGCCTGAGCAATAACGATTCTTCGATGGAGGGCGCCAGCGCGCTCCCGAACTTGGCTACAACATGCCCCATCGACATGTATCTTTCGAAGGAAAGTTCCTGCGAGAGTTGCTGGTTCGTGGGGCATCCCACGCAGACGAGTGTCTCGTCGAAGAGTGTCGCTTGGGGATACACGTTCGACATAAACAGTTCCGGGACGATCAGGAAATCGATTTCACCACGTCGGAGTAATTCATCGGGATCATCATCGGGAGACAGCAATTCGAAGCCAACGGCGGGAGCCTCCCGCGCTACACGCTCTACAACCTTCTCGAAGAAGACATGCGTCATGAAATCGGACAGAATGATCCTAAAACGGCGCTGCGATATGGTCGGGTTGAAATTGTCAAAGGAAATGATGGAAAGCTGAATATGCGAGAGTGCGTCGCGGACTGCAGGGGCAAGCGCTTCCGCACGCGGTGTTGGGATAAGTTTGCGGCCCCGCATTGTAAACAGCTCATCGCCGAAATAGGCGCGTAGCCGGGCGAGGGCGGAACTCATGGCCGGTTGACTGAGCGTGATGCTGCGTGCCGCTTCGGTGACGCTTCGTTTAGTCGTCAGAGCATCGAACGCAACAAGGAGATTGAGATCAAGGCCCTTATAACGCATGCTTCGATGTATCCGCAGTACGGATGTTTGACATCCAAATAGTAAACTCCATTGCCGAATCGGCATCGTCGGCTGGGGTTCTCGGGGCCCGCCACGGATCTCCATGCAACGACAAAAGAGAGCAGGCGATGGGTCGCTTGCCCTGCCTCAGGTAGTCAAGATGACGTACAACGATAGACATCACTGCGCGACTGAGCTGTTCTCTACACTGCGAAATGCCGAGGCGCGCAGACCTTGACAGCGGGTCGGATTCCCCGCGCTCCGGGGAGCATCGACCGCAACGTGACCGCGCCACTTTGCGTGCAGCCGACTGTTGTCGACCATTTCACCGCTCAAACTGCGATGAGGGCACAACGCACTAAGCATCCACGCTTCGCCGGCAGAGCGTGCTGGCGCCGCCGCCACCTTCGCGTCGGCAGTGTGCTGCCTGGGTCGGATCATCTTGGTTGGACGTGCCGCAGACATCAATGGCATCTCTCCGATAGTTGACTGGGAACTAATACTGCCCGCCGCCCTTTCCTCGCCATGCAAACTGAGTATCCCATCATGCGCTTCGGATATCGTTGAGGCACTCGTTCCGAGGAAGTGCAACGAAACGGCGCCCGCTCTGTGGTCACCAAAGCCGAATTGCGAACTCCCACGAGCCGGATGGCGGCCATGTAGGTTTCTCAACATCAGAGGTGAGGCGCTTTTTGCGCGCTGCTCACCTGCCGTTGAGCAAACGAGCAGATTTGATCACTAGAGCATTAATACGCGTACTATCCATGGCCTGAATGCTAGCCATGCGAAAAGTCAATTTTCCCACTCTTGGGGAATTCGATAGAGAAGGACTGGTGATACGCAGGCGTAAGTGGAAGTTCAGACACGCCAGCTCCAGGAGGAACGGTTGTGATGAACGCCCGCGTAATGGCGGGGCCGCGCTGGCGCCCTTGAACACTCATAGTGGCCAAAGCGCGTCCATCCAACTCGCAATTCGTGATTCTACACGAGACAAAGGAAGTTCTTTCATCCCTCTCAGAGGGCCCGAGGATTTGGCCCTAGAACATCAGTCTCCGAGGAGAATAAATCATGGATCAACCTGCTTGGAAGGGATCACTTGCGATCATCGGTGAAGATGATGCCGCGCAGCAACGGCAGATGCCGAACCTGGCATCAATCGACCTAAACCTGCTGGTGGAGCTCGAAGCGCTACTGCAGTACCGCAACGTCACGCATGCGGCCCAACATGTCGGCCGAAGTCAACCGGCAATGAGCCGAGCGTTGTCAAGGCTGCGTGGCATGTTCGGTGACGATCTTTTGGTTCGCGGCTCGAGCGGCTTGGTTCGGACGCCGCAGGCCGAACGCTTGGCCAAAATGCTGCCCTCGGTGTTGACGGCGATCCGCGACATGCTAACCCGCAGCTTTGCCCGGAGCGACACGCGCTGGAAGGCAACAATCGCGATGCCCGATCATCAAGCGCTGATAGTGCTGCCGCGTCTTTTGCCGCGTCTGCACGAGTGCGCGCCTCATCTAGACATTGTTACCGATCCGCTCTTGGAGGGTGCACTGCGCCGACTTGAGCAAGGTGACATCGATTTGGCTGTCGGGCAGATCGGTACGGCACCTCCCGGCTTCTTGCGGCGAAAGCTCTACGCCGACCGCTTTGCTTGCCTGCTTCGCCATGACCACCCAGCTCTGGAGCAAGAATGGAGTATCGGGACCTTTGCTGCGTTGCGCCACGCCTCCATCGTCTCCGACTCCAATGACCGATTTGGTCAGGTCTATGACGGGCTGATCAAGCTGGGACTATCGGATCGCCATCCAATAGTGGTCTCCAATTTGCTGACAGCGGCTGTGGTGATCGCGGCAACCGACTTAGTGCTAGTCGTACCGCATCGCGTTGCAAGCCGGATCGCCGCCATGCTGCCGCTCACGGTTATCGATCCCCCCGTGGAGCTGGCGCCCTACGACGTTGCATTGATCTGGCACGAGCGTTCACATCGCGACCTGGAACATCGTTGGCTCCGCCACGAAATAGCTGCGGCAGCAAGGGCCCGGCCGGAGCGGCCGAACACGAAATCAAACGCGGCCGAGACTGAGTGAGGAGGGCGTGCCTCGGCCGCGGGCGCACCCGTTGCTAGTGGTTAGGATCTGAGTGCCCGAGACGTCTCTGCCTGGACGTAGGGCTGAGCCATTCATTGACGGGATCGCACCTTTAATCCAGCCGAGCGCTCGTCCACACTTCGCCCGCTTCGCTCGCGGTGTGGTCGGATTCTGTGCTCTCTCGCGGTTAACCCATCCTCTCTTGTAGAACAGGAACGGCCGCGAGTGGCGAGGTCGCGACCCCCGTGTCGAGTGGAATGGTCAGCGAGAATGTCTTCTTCTGCCACACGGTCATTCCAATAAGCGATGATCCGCACATCCGCCTGCCGCCGTAGTGCTGATCATCCCGGCTCATGCCGGAGAGCACGGCGACCAATGTCGGCTGCTACACCATTTCACGGGACACGATCGCTCACTTGAGAAAGAACTTACTTCCCACGAACTCCTCCATTCCTCTCCAGCACATTCTCATCGATGAAGACCATCAGGCGGGGTGATCTGGCTGGACATCCAACCAGGCCTGACGTTCCTCAGGATATCCGGTAGGCTCTGGTCTCATCCGCCCGGCTCTCCCTAGCGCCTTAGCTCTGGCGTCACCACACTCGGGTGTTGGCCAGCGGCTCACGCTGACTGCACTGACACCGAAGCATGCCGCTTCGCGACATCTCGCTGCCGCAGCTACCGCCGTGAGGACGAGCTCCCCAAAATCAATCGATAAAGCTATTCGACATGCCTGCCCGCCTCCATCGCAGATGCGGCAATCCAATCAGACCGCCGAACCCACGGGCGACGTACATTGTGAGTGCATCCGTCATATGGATGCCTTCCATCAAAACAAACCGTTTCGCTGATTACGCCGGCTGAGGCTATGAAAGAAAGGCCCGGGTGGCATCGGGAGACCATAGCACAAGGAGAGCACCATCCGTGATAGAGATGGCCTTCAACAAAACTTCGACTTTTGAACCACGTCCCGTTAACGATGGTTTGACACTGCGGGATCCCAGCCCATTGACCGGCATCGCGCCTCCGCCTCCTGCGTCTCCTACGACCGTTTTCGGTACGTCAGGCGACAACTTTCTCGTGGGCACCACGAAAAATGAAAGGATTTACGGCTTAGGCGGCTTCGATACCATTCGTGGCCGCGAAGGCCATGATCAAGTTTACGGTGGCAAAGGCAACGATAAAATTTTTGGCGGAGTCGGGAACGATTACCTTTCTGGATACCAAGAGATCGATCAGGTGTCCAACACGGGCCAGGGTCCGATCCGTTTGGCCGGTGACGACGACCTCCTCGATGGAGGTGACGGCACCGACATCCTCGTCGCCGGCGACGGCAAGGATAGACTGATCGGCGGCAGAGATGACGATATGTTCCAGTTCCAATGGCATGACCCGAAGTCCAAAGGGGACAGGGGGCCGGGCCAAGCCACTGTCGTGGATTTCGACCCGGCAGAAGATGCTGTCGCCTTCATTACAGGGATGCACCAGGGAGGCAACTTTATCGCTCACAACAAGCCCGGCGCCACAGTCGTAGATACCTTCTATAGCGGCCCGGCAGCGGGTGCTAAAGGCGAGCACGTTATGGTGATCACCGACCATGGTTTCGATTCTGGCCTTCACGCTGCGACTGCGATCTCGGGCGAGGCAACCGGCGATATTATTGCCTATTACAATAGCGAGACGGACAGCGCCAAGCTGGCCTACGTCACGGCTGAGAACAGCTTAAGCGAGTTCGCGGAAGTGTCCAGCTTTCACAGCGCAGCCGATCTGGCCCAGCTGAGCGCCTCGGACTTCATCTACATCTAATTTGGCAAGCTGATCCTGAACCGCGCCGCTGCGACAAGAAAGCGGTTTGAGCCATAGCAACGAAAGACGCTAAGGTGAATCGCCGCGACGGGCAGGGGCCGTAAAACTAGGTTCGATTGGAGAGAACATGCTAGAAAAATTTGAGCGCTACCCGCTCACCTTTGGACCGACGCCTATTGAAAAGCTTGATCGCCTCGGTAAACACCTTGGAGATAAAGTCGAGATCTACGCCAAGCGCGAGGACTGCAACTCAGGTCTTGCATTTGGTGGAAACAAGCTCCGCAAGCTCGAATATATCATTCCGGAGGCGATCGCCTCCAAGGCAGACACCCTCGTTTCTATCGGCGGCGTACAGTCCAACCACACGCGGATGGTTGCCGCCGTCGCCGCTAAGATCGGCATGAAATGCCTCCTGGTGCAGGAGAGCTGGGTGCCGCATGAGGACGCCGTCTATGATCGGGTCGGCAACATTTTGTTGAGCCGCCTCATGGGCGCAGAGGTGCGCCTTGTCGACGGGGGCTTTGACATTGGTATCCGACACAGTTGGGAACAGGCGCTAGCGGACGTTAAATCAAGAGGTGGCACGCCTTATGCAATCCCTGCTGGGGCTTCCGTTCACAATTATGGCGGCCTCGGCTACGTAGGGTTCGCGGAGGAGGTGCGCGCTCAGGAGAAGCAACTTGGGTTTGCCTTCGACTACGTTGTATTATGCACCGTCACCGGGTCGACCCATGCCGGCATGCTCGTCGGATTCGCCAAAGACGGCCGACAGCGCAACGTCATTGGTATCGATGCCTCGGCTACTCCCGCCCAAACCAAGGCGCAAGTACTAAGCATTGCCCGGCATACAGCAAATCTGGTCGACCTAGGAATGGAAATCGTTGAGGACGATGTGGTCTTGCTCGAGGAGTATGCACACCCGTGTTATGGCATTCCGTCCGAGGAAACGAAGGAGGCTATTCGCCTGTGTGCACGGCTTGAGGGCATCATTACTGATCCGGTCTACGAGGGTAAATCGATGCAGGGAATGGTCGATCTCATCAAGAAGGGCTTCTTCCCAGAAGGATCGCGGGTTCTCTACGCACATCTCGGTGGTGCGCCAGCTATCAATGGCTACAGCTATACGTTTCGCGAAGGCTGACGCCGCGTTGGGACGTGATCGCCGCGGCGTTCGATACGATTATCAAAGAACAGGAACATCCGCCGCGGCAATCGGCGCCAATGCCAAAAAGCTTCATGAGAACGAAGAAGGTCGAGGGAGCCTATCCGATAGCCTTCGAAACCTTCGAAGAGATCACGGAGCACCTTCCCCACTTCCTTTAGGAGGCCTACACAAATGACGGCTTCATTCAAGCGCTCGGCTACCTGAGCCTTAACAGTTCGTGGCTCACGTCCAGCAGACTGGCAAATCGGCAGCCTGATCATCCTCCCCAGGCTTCAAAGACCGGGGCATTCATCGGGACGGCAAATCCAATCCTTACTGACATATGCGTCTTTATCACTCCCTTCGCCGGTGAACCGACATCAAGATGTTTGGATGAGGCCGCAGCGTGACCTTCATCACGCGCCGCGGCGGGGTGTCGGTACAGTTATTCAACTTGAAGGACTGAAGCAGGACAGCAAGCACGGCAACGGCTTCCATAAGAGCGAAGGCGTTGCCAATGCAAACGCGTGGCCCCGCACCAAAGGGCATATAGGCATATCGGTGGCGGGTGCGGGCGTTTTCCGGCTCGAACCGCGTAGGATCGAAGCTTTCTGCATCCCTCCACAGGTCAGGTTTACGGTGCACTGCATAGATGGGGATGAAAAAGACCGTACCCTCGGGGATCAGGTACCGGTCAAGCCGAAAATCTTCGATTGCCGTCCGCGTGATGATCGGCGCTGGCGGAAAGAGGCGCATGGCCTCCGAAAACACCTGCTTCGTATAAACGAGGTGCGCCAGATGTTCGGGGAGGACCGCCCCGCCTCCAGTAACGTGCGTAATCTCCCTCACGACCTTCGCCTCATCTTTCGGATGCTGGGCGAGAAGGTGAAGTGTCCAAGCCAGGCCGAGAGCTGTCGTCTCATGGCCCGCAGTGATGAAGGTCATCAGGTTATCAACGATCTCCTCGTCGCTCATTGTACGGCCGGATTCCGGGTCAGACGCCATCAACATCATGGAGACGAGGTCATGCCTTTCATTCGGTTGCTGTCGGCGCTTCGCGATCACCGCCGCTAGGCTCGCCCGGAGAAAAGCGACGGCAGAGCGTGCTTTCGTGCGGCCTGGATACGGCAGCCACTCGGGTGCGCCAATCATCCCAAAAGCGAATGTCCAACCACTCGGTTCAAGAAAGTCCGTTACGCTCCGCTCGACGCGAGCGACATCGATGCCGTGCCCGCCCGACATCATCGTATCGACAATGATGCCGAAGGTCGTGAGCATCATCTCATGGCCCACGTCCAGAACTTCGCCGCGCCGCCGAAGCCAGCGGGCCTTGGTTTCTTCAGCGGCGGCGATCATCGCGGGCTGGAGTTCAAGAAGCCTTTCGTGCCGGAAAGCGGCGGCCACCGACTGTCGCTGCCATTTCCAGTGCGCACCGTCGCCAGTTAGCAAACCTCGGCCTAACGCAGGCCCCAGCGTGCGCCTAATATGCTCGCCCTTGCTAAGGCGGTCCGCATTCTCCACAAGCGTCTCGTGGATAAGGACCGGGTCGGTCAGATACACCTGCAGATTGCCCAACCGCCCGGTAAAGACAATGGGCTCCTTGAACACGGCCGGAGGCAGTGCGTCCAGCGGATTCTTGATCATGGCCAGGAATGCCTTGGCGGTCGAGTGCTTCGTCACCGGAAACGGTGGTGCCCGATCAATGCTCGCATCCATCAAGAAGCTCCTTAGGTGACACCATCTCCTGCATTCGTCGCAGGGCGCTGCAGTCGTCTCCAGGTCGTCCGTTTCAGTTGAGATCGTTTATGTCTTTGAGCGTCTCACCAGGCGTCCTGCACGATGATGAGCGTAACGGCGACAGGCGCCATCACTTCGCGACAATGGATTCACGGGAATGTGTTGCGGGCATGATCTCAGCAACTGCGATAAGGAGTTGACACGACAACGATTTCGGATCCATACGCACGCGTCTTTGATCCAGATCATTTGAACAGAAAAAAGGCACCTCTCAGGGAAGTCTCGCGCTGCGTCACGTGGGATCGGCGACGACTAAATGCTTGCCAGGACTCGGGCCTCAAGACGCATAGACGCGCTTGTCGTCGACCTCCACCATGAACAGTCAGCAAAACCCGCAGACTCAGCTTTGAAGCAGAAAAAACAGCGTGCGGTGCCACTCGCCTCAGGAGGCATAGTACGGTTCCCAAGCGGGTAGTGGTCATGCTCAACTAGTCCCGAGGCCGCGACGGTCAAAACTCCCACCGCCAGGGTGACTTCTGGCCGTTCTAAAGGAAGCGCAGCCATGGCGGCTACAATCCAGAAAGCTGAATCGAGAGTCTAGGTGCCGAGCCCGTCGCTGCTAGGCCCACTTTTGGCAACCAGGTGTGGAACAGCTCAAACTGGCTGCCATTGTCCGACCCACGACAATGTCGGGATGCTTACATGGCCGGTTCGATCGATAAGCCTGTATTTAAACCGTTTTTCGTTCGGCACGCACGTTGCTCTGCAGACGCGTTATCAACGACGATAATCGTGCGGAGAATGTCTAGATGTCAGCACAATGCTTTATGCAGAGGCCTGCGCCCGGCCACCTTACCGCAGCACGTTCCAGGTGCAGACGAAGGAAGAGGCGGTACTCGCGAAGCAACGTTCGAGCCAAGATTGCACAGGCGCTTTTGCCCTGGTGGCGGATGAACCATGCGCGACTGGTTTCGCGCATGCGTGCATTTGCCCTGAGTATGGTCGCGTTGCAACCTTTGATGACCTCGGAAGTGGCGGCGGTCGAGGTCCCGCGTCCCGAAGCCGAGATTGCAAATTTCATGCTGACCAACGGCATGGAGGTGGTCGTCATACCCGATCACCGGGCGCCGATCGTCACGCAGATGGTCTGGTACAAGGTCGGCAGCGCCGACGAGCCACCCGGCAAATCCGGCATCGCTCATTTCCTGGAGCATCTGATGTTCAAGGGCACGAAGAAGCATCCGCCAGGCGAGTTTGGCGCAAAGGTCGCGGAGATCGGCGGTGAGGAGAACGCCTTCACGTCATCCGACTACACCGCCTACTATCAGACCGTCACGCCGGAGGCGCTCGGCACAACGATGGAATTTGAAGCTGACCGGATGCGCCATCTCGTACTCGCCGACGCAGTGATCTTGCCCGAGCGCGATGTCATTCTTGAGGAGCGGCGCTGGCGCGTCGAGAACAATCCGGAGCAGCTTCTTGAGGAGGAGATGCAGGCGACCCTGTATCAGAACCATCCTTACCGCATCCCGACGCTCGGCTGGATGCACGAAATGGAACAGCTTAATTGCGGGGACGCCCTGGCGTTCTACGATCGCTACTATGCCCCGAACAACGCCGTCTTGGTCGTGGCAGGCGACGTGGACGCCAAGACGGTGTGGCGGCTAGCTGACAAGACTTTCGGGGCCCTGCCGCGCGGTCAGGACTTGCCGGAGCGAGTGAGGCCACGGGAGCCGGAGCAGAACACTAAACGGACCGTGGTGCTCACTGATAGGCGCGTGACCGTGCCGACCTACGAAAAGTCATGGGTGACAACGTCCTATGGAACGGCCGGGCCGGGCGAAGCGGAAGCGCTCGATATCCTGTCGGAGGTTCTCGGCGGAGGAAACCGCAGCCGGATCTATCAGCAATTGGTGGTTAAACAGGGAATAGCCTCCTCGGGCGGCGCCTATTTCAACGGAAGATCGCTCGATCCGTCGAGCTTCACGCTTTATGGCTCACCGCGGGGCGGAGCGAAGATCGGGGCGGTGGAGGATGCGATCGACGCTGAAGTTCGGAAAATCATCGAGTACGGCGTTACGGATGTCGAGCTCGAGAAGGCCAAAAACCGCTTGGTGCGCTCGATGGTCTTCGCACGCGACAGCCAGTTTGGAATGGCCCACATTTACGGCGCGGCGCTTGCAACCGGTAATACTGCGTACGACGTGGACGAATGGCCGTCAAGAATCCGCGCCGTAACGGCGGCAGAGGTTCAGGCGGTTGCCAGGAAATACCTTAACCCGGACCGGTCGGTGGCGGCATATCTGCTGCCCCGAGAAAGCGCTGCCGCAGGAGATAAAAGCCGATGATCATGTTCAACCGACAGCCAATCGGGGCCACACTAATAGTGGTCATGGCATACCTAATGGTGGGCCTTGCCGCGATGCCAGCTCTCGCGGGCATGGCCATTGAGGAGGTCAAGACATCGAGCGGGATAAAGGCGTGGTTGGTGCAGGATTATTCGCTACCGATCATCACCATTCGTTTTGCATTCCGGGGCGGCAGCGCGCAGGATCCGTCCGGTAAGGAAGGCCTTGTGAATCTGCTGACTGGGTTGTTCGAGGAAGGAGCCGGTGACCTTGACAGCGATGCCTTCCAGGAGCGGCTAGACGATGCTGGCGCCGAGATGTTCTTCGAGGCCGGGCCCGATGCCGTCTATGGCTATATTCGAGTGCTTGCCGACCGGAAGGACGATGCGTTCGAACTTCTTCGGTTAGCAGTCGAACAGCCGCGCTTCGACCAGGCGCCAGTGGACCGCATTCGCGCCCAAATCGTCTCCGGCATCCTTGCGCAAGCCAATGATCCCGAAATGGCCGCACACGTCGCATGGATGAAGGCGATCTATGGCGATCATCCGTATTCGCGGCGGCCGGAGGGTAGCGAGCAAACACTCGCCGCCGTCAAGACCTCCGATCTGAAGGCGCTTCATAAGCGGATTTTGGCGCGCAGCAATCTTGCCATTGCCGCGGTGGGAGCGATCGATCCCGGCACACTCAAGCGCGATCTGGATCAGATATTCGGCGGACTGCCTGCTACCTCCTCCCTGACGCCGGTTGCGGACACGGTGCCTAAGCTAGGGCGGGCAATTCGAGTCCCGTATGACTTACCTCAGGAGCAACTGAGCCTAGCTTACCCGGGAATCAGCCGCAAAGACCCGCAATTCTTCGCAGTCTATCTCATGAACCAAATCCTCGGCGGACACTCGTTCACGTCCAGGCTCTGGCATGAGGTGCGCGAGAAGCGAGGCCTCGCTTACGGCATCCACACCACCCTCGTGAACAACGACCATGCTTCGGCGATCGTTATCAATACGGGGACCCGGCCAGACCGGGCCGCAGCGACGCTCTCCCTCATCCGCGCCGAGGTCAGGCGAATGTCGGAGGAGGGCGTCAGCGAAGACGAGCTCAAGGCGGCGAAGAAAAAGCTCATCGGCGGCTATGCGATCGAAAATCTGAACTCATCTAGTGCGATCGCCGCCACTTTGGTCGAAATCCAGCTGGGAGACCGCGGCATCAACTATATCGAACGGCGCAAACAACTGATCCAGGCAGTCACTGTGGAGGACGTCCGGGCAGTCGCGAAACGGCTGCTCTCCGCCGACCCCACGGTCATGATCGTCGGACCGCCGCTCAAGGAAACGAAAGGCTGACCCTCTAGTGGAGGCCCGGCTGGTAGCGGCTGGGCCGACCTTTTCCACCGCCCCGGCGGGGCCCGCCAGCTTATCCAGCCGACATGACCACTCGACCCTTGGATTGAGGTCGCCACGTTAACGATAAAAGCAGCGAGCACACCGCCATGTCGTCTTAAGATTTGCTCTACCGTCCCTTTGAGACGCTGATCCGTTCACTTCACATTCCCAGACAGCTGCCGGCAAGCGGGCCATTGCGCACGTATGTTCCGTGCCGTGCTGCGACGAGCGCCATCCTTGCGGCCGACGCCGAGGGAACAATCTGGGGCTTCTCAGTCATTGTGGACTGAGTGAGCGCGGAGGGTGCGGCAGGTTTCCTCGACGCGGACCGCCTTCGCTGACCAATCTCGGCTTTATGGTTTTCCCGGTACTGCCGCTCCTTATCGTCCTGGCCAATACGTTGAACTCTCAGACACCGGCGGCCTACATGCCAGCCGCGATGAATGGCAGGTCTGATGCTCTCGTTTGATCTTACGCAAGCACGGTCGATTTACGCGCCATTACCAATGCAAGTGAGGGATATTAATTCGGACCCTGATTCGCCCCTATCGTTTACAGGTGGCGACCTGCGTCCACACTCCGCGCCAGCGTTCGCACCACATTTTCCCGCGTTAGCCGTAGTGCGTGGACATCAAGCCGCTCACTCAGCAACGGGTTCTCCAGCACTTGCCGCTATCTCAGCAGTGCTCACCGCCGGAGGGATACTGATTTCTCTCTGGCATAACGCGACTATGCACGCACGCACGGGAGGGGTTCGTTCACGCTCTCTCCTTGGGGTAACGTCAAGATCACAATCAGGACCTAATTCACGATAATTGCCTGTGGAACGGCGGTACGGGGGGCCCCGGGCCTCGAGTGTGCCGGCTCAACCGGCGTAATGTACTCGAGCGCGGCCGCTCCTGCGACGCTGGACACATGCTGCCAAAGACAGTGTTTGACCTAGCAGTGGTCTACGAGTTACTCACGGAACTAACCCGCTTACGCGTGCCCAGTTGAGGCGTCATACAAATGTGCTTAGGGTAGCGGTCGCGGACGCACAGATGCCTCAATTGAGTTGCTGACTTTCAGTTGAGCTATGTCAAAGGAGTGTGTCGACAGATGTGGGACTCATATCATGGCTCCCGAAGAGCAAATAAGATTACGGACTGAGGAGGCGATTGTGTTGAGTGTTAACTCTGAAAAGAATAGAGGTAAGCCAAACTCTGTGGATGCCCATGTCGGCCGGCGAATTCGCCAGCGGCGTGTATGGCAGAACATGTCGCAGGCGACTCTCGGCGAAGCCATCGGGGTGACGTTTCAACAGGTCCAAAAATATGAAAAGGGCGTGAACCGCGTCGGCGCTGGCCGGCTCCAGCAGATTTCGAAGGCTCTGAAAGTGCGGCCTTCCTACTTCTTTGAAGGTAATCCTGACGAAATCCAATCGGTCGGGCAGTCCGCCGAAAATCAGGTCGATATCCCGCCCGAAGTGATTGAATTCGCTGCAAGCGAGGAAGGGATCGATCTCATTAGAGCCTTTTCCCGCGTGGGCGACCATGATGTACGCTGCCGAATCGTAATGCTGGTAGAATCTCTGGCGAACACGAGTGGTAATGTGTAACGCCCCGCCTCGGGTGCAGGCAGGGTGCTCTAACGTCAGACCGCACCGCCGCAGTACGTAAATTAGTCAGCTAGTCCATCTGAAACTCTCGCGCGTTCTTCAACGGGGCGCGCTTCCGTGTGCTTGAGGTGTCAGATCGCACTGAGATTGGTGCTATGAATCGATGGTAGACTGCCAATGAATACGATGAGGCGACTGACGCATGCCCTAGAACTAATGCAACTGCCTCGGGTGCGCTCTCCCGTGGAGAGTACCCCATCCAATGCCGGCCAGCCCACGCAGACCCGGACTCGCAGCCAGTGGACGCCAACACCTATGGACAAGTCGAAGTTGCACGAGCCGGAGTTCGGCAAGCCGACGCTGTTGTGCAATTGCAAGAGCCGCTGCCGGTCTCGCGATCTCGCACAAGATCCAACGCCGATTTCACAAGGGCCCTCTTGGCGATAGCGTCATCAAGATCTGCTATGGTTACGACAACCTGGCGCAGGGCTTGGTGCATCCACAGGGCCGATAGCTGCCATACAAACAACCGATTTCTCGAATGTCGCCGAATGCTGCATAAACGCCAACAGCAGCTTTCGCCCGCATCGATGTGCGGCTGTTTCGTTCAGCTGGTTGATGAGGCGGCTCGACGAAGACATGGGGCAGCCGGCCATAAGTGCGAACGCGCCTGTGCAGCTTAAACTGTTATGCCAGTATGGAAGTTCCTAAACGAAGGGAGTGATCGGATGCCGGACCAGCCTTACGTGCACACGGACGTAATGAACAGCGATGGCGCAGACCTTCCGGTGAACGCGGACGGCCTGAAATTTGCTTTGCGCAGGATGAGCGGTGGCGTCAGCGTCATCACCACAGGGCAGGGCGAGGAACGTACCGGAGCAACCGTTACTTCCGCGACGGCCCTCTCTGTCGAGCCTCCATGCATGCTCGTTTCTCTCAATCGTTCCTGCTCAACGTGGCCTGCCGTTGCGCGATTCGGCCATTTTTGCGTGAACATCCTGGGCCATGCCCACGAGGTACTCGCGAGCCAATTCGCCGGCCTCGGCGGGCTGACGGGCGCGGACCGTTACCGCGGTGCCAAGTGGACTCAACTCATCAGCGGCGCGCCCGTCCTTCAGGGTGCGGCGGCGGCCATCGACTGCGAGCTTGAGGAGGCCATAGAAAGGCACAGCCATGTGATTGTGCTCGGCCGCGTCGTCGGCATTTGTATCGGGAACGGAGGTTCATTGGTTTATCGTGACGGCCGTTATTTTGCATTTGCCGAGTAGGGCCATAAGCAAGCCACCCCCGCACTGCAACTTGTTTTCTTTTGGATTTCTGCAACAGGAGCATCTGACGGTTGCGGCAATATTGGAATGTCCGCACTAGCGCAACGCAGAAATCGCACTTTGATTTCCGCACAGCCACCAAGCGCCTGGATTTGCGACAAATACCGGACCGATTGACATAGCGCAAAGACAACGGGAAAGCGCGCCGGCTAGTGTGATGCTGATGTGAGCATGGGACACCAGCCTTTGCAGACTCCAATCCTGGAAAAGTATTGCGATGCTCGCCTGCCTTGGTACACCATTTACCCGACGGTACCGGAATTCTCCGCGTCGGTGGGCGTCAAGGCTTGTGAGAACTGGCTGAGCCGCTTGCCGAGCAACGAGTCGGTGTCGCTCTATCTCCACGTGCCGTTCTGCCGCTCGATCTGTTGGTACTGCGGCTTCCCTACCACCAGCACTCGCCGGGAGGCGCCGGTCCTCAATTACTTAGCGGTGCTGCGTGAGGAGATCCGTTTGGTCGCAGAGCAAGCTCCCCAAGCGTTGCTCGTGAGTGACGTGCATTTTGGCGGCGGAACGCCGAACCTTATCGGGCCAGCGGAGTTCCTCGCGCTGATGGAATTCCTGCGTCGCCGCTTCGCATTCACGAAAACCGCTACGGTAGCGGTTGAGATCGACCCGCGCACATTCACAATGGAGATGGCCGAAGCCTTAGGAAACGCCGGTGTGACCCGCGCGAGTCTTGGCGTGCAGAGCTTCGATCCTGTTGTTCAAGTAGCGGTCAACCGGGTTCAGACTGAGGCGCAGATCGCGGCTGCCCTCGAAAATCTGCGCCAGCATGGAATAAACCGCGTCAACTTCGACCTCATGTACGGTCTCCCTCATCAGACGGTGGAGTCGTGCGTTGAGACCGCGTCGAGGGCGGTGGCCATGCGCCCCGATCGGCTTGCGGTTTTTGGTTACGCACACATTCCTTCGTTCAAAAGAAATCAGCGCCTTATCGAACAGACAGCACTGCCGGACACCACTGCTCGTGCCGAACAAGCTGCGGCCGTGGCCGAGACCCTGGTTGCCGCCGGCTACCGAGAGATCGGGCTTGACCATTTCGCCCTTCCGGACGACGAACTCGCGGTGGCGCAGAAAGCCGGGCGCCTGCGGCGTAACTCCTTGGGTTACTCGGCCGACACCTGTAAAACGCTGATCGGCTTCGGTGCCTCCGCCATCGGCCGTCTCGGCGACGGCTACCTCCAGAACGAGGTTGCAACGGGTTCCTACACGCGGCAGATCAGAGCTGGCCACCTCGCGACGTCAAAGGGCCACCGTCTCACCGACGAAGACCGCGTACGAGGCGCCGTCATCGAGCGGCTGATGTGCGACTTGGAGGCGGACGTGCCGGCAATCTGCGCCGCCCACGGATTTGACCCTATTCCGATCCTCGATTCAGCTGAACGCTTGGCGATACTGGCCAGTGACGAGATAGTAGACATCGAAAAGGGTATTGTTCGCGTGAGACAAGAGCACCGCTTCATACTCCGCGCTGTTGCTGCCGCATTTGATGCTTATCTCGCCGCTCGCCTTGGCTAGCACAACCAGGGAAGCGAGAGCGGAACCTTTGATGCGCAAGGCCCTGTCTTCAGGTACACGCTGCCCATATCGGCGCCAAGGCGCTGTCTCGACCGCATTCCGCCCGTGTTTGGCCAAACGAACGGGATCGGCATCGACCCGCACTGGAGCGCTCCGCGGAATCGAGACTCCCAGAGTCGAGAGATAGCCTCACGCCACCCTGCTATGCACGCGACGCGACTGCTCCAGATAGGCGTCGAAGGCTGCCGCCACGGCGCGGATCAGGAAATGTCGTTCCTCACGAAGGCGGATCACGCCGCCCTCGCGTTGTAGGACGCCATCCTTTTCGAGCATGGCGAGGCTCTCATTGCCATCAAGCACACTGCCGGATTCGAAACCGTGCGCGGCGGCAATAGCCGCAACGTCGGCGGAAAAGTCGCACATCAGCCGCTCAATGATGGCTGCCCGTAGCCGGTCCTCCTCCGTCAAACGATAACCTTTCACTGTGGCGAGATGGCCGCGTGCGATCTTTTGTGCATAGAGGCGGGGCGCCACCTCGTTTTGAAGATAGCCCTCCGACGTCCGCCCGATCGCCGATGCACCAAAGCCTATCAGAGCTTCACAGGCATCGGTCGTGTAGCCCTGGAAACTGCGATGCAATTTCCCTGTGGCCTGAGCGACGGCGAGGCTGTCATCCGCTTTGGCGAAGTGATCGAAGCCGATGCGGCGATAGCCTGCCGCCATTAGGGTTTCGGCGATTGCCTCCGCCTGCGCGATACGGCCTTCCGCATCGGCAAGTGCGGCCTCGTCAATCAGCTTCTGGTGTTTCTTAAAGAAGGGGACATGTCCGTAGCCAAAGACGGCGAAGCGGTTGGGACCCATGGCGATCGCCGCTTCGGCCGTCTCGACACAAGATTGTACCGTCTGGTGCGGCAGGCCGTAGATGAGATCCAAGTTGATGCTGCCGACGCCCGCCGCCCGCAGCTGGGCGACGGCCTCCGCCGTCCGTTCCTCAGTTTGGATCCGATTGATGGCCTTCTGCACGAGCGGATCGAGGCTCTGAACGCCGAGGCTGGCGCGGTTCACGCCTGCTTCGCCAAGAGCTATCACCATCTCCTCTTGGAGCGTACGCGGGTCGATTTCCACGGCGATCTCCGCGGCAATCGCGAAGTCGAAACGGTCACGTAGAAGTTGGAACAGCTCCAGAAATTTCCGTGGCCGGATGATTGTCGGCGTCCCCCCTCCAAAATGCACGTGACCAACGCTGAGCCGTTTCTTCGCCGCCGCAGAGACCAGGCACACCTCCTCACGGAGCGCTGCCAAGTAGTCGAGGATCGGTTCGTCGCGCTTGGTTATCGTTGTATGACAGCCGCAATACCAGCACATCGATCGGCAGTACGGGATATGCAGATAGAGCGATACTGGCTTCTCCGCAGAAAGGGATGCGAGCCAGTCGCCGTAGGTGTCGGCACCGATCGCGGACGAAAAGTGGGGAGCCGTCGGATAGCTTGTATAGCGGGGCAGCATTGCCTCGCGGTATTTTGCGAGAAGATCTGGTTGCATGGGCGTCCTTGTGGTTCCAGGAAGGCACCGTTCGGCTGCCATCGTAGAGAGGCATCGGCCGCCACTCTTTGAGCAATGTCAAAGACACGCAGAAAGGCTGCTCCCGTTTCCTCGCTGCCGTACTCTTCATGGTGGCTAGCAACGAGTATTGGCGAATCGACGAGCTGGAACTGAGGGCCTGTGACAAAACCTCACGTCTGCGATCTGCGCGAGTTAGTTCAATGACAGTTGGCTAGGTGGGGACGACCATCCTCCAAATACCGCATTCAAAAACGCGGGCTTCACCCGATTGTTTGATAAGGATCAAAGTGACCGCATCGTCTCTACTGTATCTCCTTGCATCGCGAGCCAAGCCGGCTCTGAAACCAAAGGAGAATTTCCGTGCGCACATTTGCGAAAGCCGCTGTCGCTGCCGCCATCCTTGCCGTTTTTGCCAGCACCGCAAACGGCGCCGAGTTCGAGGTTCACATGCTCAACAAGGGCGCCGAGGGCCCGATGGTGTTTGAGCCGGCATTCGTCAACGTGAAGCCGGGCGACAGCGTTACCTTTATCCCGAAGGACAAGGGGCATAACGTCGAGACGATCAAGGGCATGATCCCAGACGGCGCCAGCCCCTTCAAGAGCAAGCCGAACGAGACTTATAAGGTCACGTTCGATGTCCCCGGCCTTTACGCCGTCAAATGCGCGCCGCATGTCGGCATGGGCATGGTCGGCGTTGTGATTGTGGGCGATGCACCTGCCAATGTCGAAAAGGTGAAGGCCGGCAAGCTGCCGAAAAAGGCAGTGGAGCGCCTTCATGCCGCTATCGCGGCTGCCATCCAGGAATAATCGGGAATTTGGCAGATGACGGGTCGGTCCCGCTGGTTTGCTTGGCGTCTCGCTTTTGGTGTTCGAGCTGCGCTGGATTTTTAAAGAAGCGGCATTCGGCACGTGGCCGATCTTGCCGGAGGGAGCGTTGTTGTCTAGGGCTTGCTCTCGTCCGGACCTGCCAGCTCATCCTCGACCGTCCGTCTCCTTGCGCATAGAGAGCGGAATAGGCAGACCATATCCATTTCTCCTGCGCCCCCCACTCACGACTTCTCGGCCGGGTGCAGCTTCTCTAGTGGGAAGACTCTGTCCCGAGCGCCTCTTCGAGAGGCATCGAGGAGGGGATCGTCGCTTGGCTCGATTTAGTCCTCAGATCACGCCGTCGGGGGCCACGAGATCATGGGACGATTTGTTCCAGTCTGGCCGGATGGCTGACCGGCACCAACCTGGGTTATAGAGGGAGCGACAATTTGCGATTGGCGCACGACGGCTATTCGTTCCTGCAGTGGATTAGGGAATGCAATCAAAGGGCATCGTCGAAGGGACGCGGCTGGCGCGGTCGCTCATCAGATTGCAATTCGGGCGCGCTTCCGCCTACATTCTCGCGACGGCGGCGGTGTTGAGTGTTGTTGCGTTGAGAGTGGCGTCGTGGGAGTTCTTCGGTGGGAGTGCCATGCTCCTATCCTTCACCCCGCCGATTCTCCTCGTCGCCATAGGAGGTGGGCCGGGCCCGGTCACCTTCGCAGCCGGGCTGTCGCTTGTCGCAGCAATCACTCTTCGGCAGTTTGAGAGCGCCCCCGATATGAGCGCGGTCGAGTTGGTCTTCTTCGCTGTTGCGACGCTTCTGATCATCGCATTAGCGGAGCTGCTTGCGGCAGTGAGGCGGGCGCTGGACAGCACGGAGGACGTGGTAAAGGCCCGCGATGCGCATCTAAGATCCATATTGGATACAGTGCCGGACGCCACAGTGGTGAGTGCCACCGATGGCACTATCGTCTCCTTCAACGCCGCGGCGGTCCGACAGTTTGGCTATGCGGAGGAAGAGGTCATTGGCGAGAACCTGCGCATATTGATGCCTGAACCCTATCGGCACGACCATGATGGATACATGCGGCGTTACCTCAGAACCGGCGAAAAGCGCATCATCGGTATTGATCGCGTCGTGTCCGGGCGGCGTAAAGACGGTTCGACGTTTCCGATGAAGCTCGCAGTCGGGGAGATGCAGTCTGGTGGTGAGAGATTTTTCACGGGCTTCATCCGAGACCTGACGGAGCGGGAGGAGTCCGCCGCTAGGCTCGAGCAAATTCAGGCTGAGCTGGCGCGGCTTGCCCGTCTCAACGAGATGGGCGAGATGGCCTCGACACTTGCGCACGAACTGAACCAGCCGTTATCAGCGATCGCCAACTACTCGCATGGCTGTACGCGGCTGCTGCGTGACATAGACGATACCGTCGCAACACGAATGCGCGAAGCGCTCGAGGAGGTGGCGAGCCAGTCATTGCGGGCCGGCCAGATCATCAAACATCTCAGGGAATTCGTAACGAAGGGCGAGACGGAAAAGGCGCCTGAAGACATTCGCAAACTGGTGGAGGAGGCCGCGGCGCTTGCGTTGGTCGGGTCGCGGGAGCAAGGGGTTCGGACCGTATTTGAGTATTTGCCCGGTGCCGAGATGGTAATGGTCGACCGGATCCAGATCCAACAGATCCTCATCAATCTTATGCGCAACGCGATCGAGGCGATGCGTCACGTGGAGCGTCGAGAGCTGACGATCCGCACGATGCCGGCCGATCCGGGCGAGGTAGCCGTTGTCATTGAGGACACGGGCGGAGGAATTCCCGAGGAAATCGCCGGTCAGCTCTTCAAGCCATTCGTCACGACCAAGGCAAGCGGAATGGGTATCGGACTTTCCATTTCGAAGCGGATCGTCGAAGCGCATGACGGTGAAATGACTGTCTCAAAAAATGCAGCCGGTGGGGCTACTTTCCGATTCACGCTGCCCGCCTATGTAGATGAACGGATCCATGCCAATGACTGACTATACGGTGCACATTGTCGACGATGAAGAGGCGGTCAGGAAGTCGCTGGCCTTCATGCTGACGATGAATGGCTTTGCGGTAAAAATGCATCCATCGGCCGAGGCCTTCCTCGCCTTCGCACCGGACGTGAGAGACGGGGTTCTCGTGACGGATCTGAGAATGCCGGAGATGTCCGGAGTGGACCTTCTGCGCAATCTCGGCGAGCGCAAGATCAAGATACCTTCAATCGTGATTACCGGTCACGGCGACGTGCCCATGGCGGTAGATGCCATGAAAGCGGGGGCCGTGGATTTCATCGAGAAGCCTTTCGAGGACTCCGTGATCATCGAGGCGATCGAGAGGGCATCGGCACATTTGATGGTTTCGCAGGATGCGGACGCGGTCAGCGACATCCAGGCGAGGCTCGAGACGCTGAGCGAGAGAGAACGCCAGGTGCTCTCGGCGGTGGTAGCAGGCCTTCCCAACAAGTCGATCGCCTACGACCTGGACATCAGCCCGCGCACCGTCGAGGTGCACCGCGCCAATGTGATGGCCAAGATGAGGGCGAAGAGCCTTCCCCATCTCGTTCGAATGGCTCTCGCCTCAGGTTTCGGTCCCTCCTGATTTTGCCGAATTGATCTCGCGCAATGCGTCGCATTGCCGCAAGCGGTCTAATGCCGGCTCACGGCGGGCAGACGCACGTCAGCTGAGCGGGATCCAAATTGTTGGCTGAAAGAAGCATAGTCGTCGTTGCAGCGGATCAAGGCCTCCGGCGGTCCGTGGCATTCGCGCTGGAAGTCGAAGGATACTCGACCGAGTCCTACGACACCGTGAAGAAGGCCGAAGAATCTTCCCGAGGCGCTCTGTGCACGATCCTTGATGATGAGATACTAAGATCGGAGCCGCAGCCCGCCACGCAATTCCTCAAGAGTCTTGGAGGAAGAGCCATACTGCTGGCCGACGGCTTGTCGGCACTCCAGGCGTACGTCGACAACACAGTATTGACGAAGCCGTTCACCGGTCCCGACCTGCTCGGCGCGATTAACAAGCTGATCGAAGCGGCTAAGTAGTTTCCCTTAGTGATTTAACCGAATTTCTCGCAGCGACGTGAATTGCCAATTTACCCCCAACCGAACAGGGGATAAGACATGTACGCCGCTGCACAAACCTCCTTCCAACAGGCCGAACACGTAGAACGGACCCAAATTTCTGGGCCGTACCTTGTCGCCCCCTACCAGGCTGGTCGCGAGATTTATGCCGAGGGCGATTTGATCGACAAGTGCTATCAGGTTTCGACTGGAGCTGTGAGTGTCTACCGCCTGCTCCCGGACGGACGGCGACAGGTCGTGTCCTTTCATCTGCCGGGGGAAATGTTCGGTTTCGAAGCAGGGTCCAACCATTCTTTCTTTGCCGAAGCCATCACGGAAACGAAACTGGCCGTCTTCGGCCGCCGGCATATGCAGGAGCGTTCGCGGGAGCTTCTCGCCCTGGCCCTGACCGGTATGGCGCGGGCTCAGCAGCATCTTCTGGTGATCGGCAGGCAATGTGCCGTGGAGCGGGTTGCCGCATTCCTGATCGATCTTTGCGAACGACAGGGAGGAGGCAGGCAGCTGCGCTTGCCCATGTCGCGGCAGGATATTGCCGACTATCTCGGCCTCACGACCGAAACCGTGTCGCGCGTGGTGACCAAACTGAAGGGTCGCAGCGTCATCGCGCTCAGGGACGCCAGGACGATCGACATCGTGAAGCCCGACGCACTCCGTGCGCTTTGTAACTAAGCTGGCCGGGTCGCGCAGCAGGCCCCTCTGGTTCTCTGCCGCGTCCAACGGTGCGTGGTTTAACAGGAGGAGGGAAGAGCCATGTTTGTGAGGCGAAGTCTCGAGAGGAATGCCAAGGGGAAGTCGCTGCCGGCGATCTCGCGCGGTTAGCAGGGACGGCCAGCCTCTAAAATTGTGCCAATCACCTACCGCGCACTCGGGCAATAGCCCTTACTGTTTTTCCACGCCCAGCTAAAAGATCGATTGGATGCGCAGCAACCCCAAAATGTCGCTCCAGATCGATGAATTTGCCGGCAATCGCCAATGGAAGAGCGTGGTTGCGACCCGACGATGTCGCCAACTGCCCGCGGCGGACGGCCGTCACGACGAACGCATTCACGCTGGTCCTGCTCGAACCCAACTGGTGGGAAAGCTTGCAGGGGCGGACGAATTCCTACGGCGCGTCTTCGCAATTTCTTGATTCCTGAATTCCCGTAACAGCGCTGTGACCAGGGGAAAGGTGAGGCTGCCGCCATCATGCCTTGACGCCTTGCTGCCCGCCTACGGTGTCAGCCCGCGCGATATCTCGTGGAGAGCACTTGATTTGAATCAAAGTGCCCAGCACTCGACTCTGACAATTCTCGGGGAGACCTCGATGGCATACGTGCGAAGGCGTGTGCCAGTCAGCGATCAGAGAAGAGTGGGGCCTAACCATGAAACATACAGTCGAGATCGTCGTGCTTGCGATCGGCGCCTTCCTGGCGCTGGCCGGAGCCGGCTTTGCCCAGGACCGCCTGTTCGGCGCGCATATGTGGGTGCTGTTCTTCATTCTGCTCGCCGGCACCTTGATGCTCATGCGCCGCGTTGACTTCCGTCCAGCTGCCGCGGGTCATCCGAACCGGCAGACCGAATATTTCGACGAGGTCGTGAAATACGGCGTCATCGCGACTGTGTTCTGGGGCGTGGTCGGCTTCCTTGTCGGCGTCATCGTCGCCCTGCAGCTCGCCTTTCCCGATCTAAATGTCCAGCCCTGGTTCAACTTCGGCCGCATGCGGCCGCTCCACACCTCGGCGGTGATCTTCGCATTCGGCGGCAACGCACTGATCGCCACTTCCTTCTATGTGGTCCAGCGCACGAGCCGCGCGCGTCTTTTCGGCGGCGATCTCGGCTGGTTCGTTTTCTGGGGCTATCAGCTCTTCATCGTCCTTGCAGCGACCGGCTACCTGCTCGGCATTACGCAGGCGCGTGAATACGCGGAACCGGAGTGGTACGTCGACCTTTGGCTGACGATCGTATGGGTCGCCTACCTATTGACGTTCCTCGGAACGATCCTGAAGCGCAAGGAGCCGCATATCTATGTGGCGAACTGGTTCTATGTCGCCTTCATTGTCACAATCGCCATGCTGCACATCGTCAACAACCTGGCGGTGCCGGTGTCGTTCCTCGGCTCGAAGAGCTATTCGGCCTTCGCGGGTGTGCAGGATGCGCTGACACAGTGGTGGTACGGCCACAACGCCGTCGGCTTCTTCCTGACGGCCGGCTTCCTGGCGATGATGTACTACTTCATCCCCAAGCAGGTGAACCGCCCCGTCTATTCCTACCGTCTGTCGATCATCCACTTCTGGGCGCTGATCTTCATGTATATCTGGGCGGGTCCTCACCACCTGCACTATACGGCGCTTCCCGACTGGGCGCAGACGCTGGGCATGGTCTTCTCCGTCATGCTGTGGATGCCCTCCTGGGGTGGCATGATCAACGGTTTGATGACGCTCTCCGGCGCCTGGGACAAGATCCGCACAGACCCGGTCGTCCGCATGATGGTCATGGCCGTCGCCTTCTACGGCATGGCGACCTTCGAAGGGCCGATTATGTCAATCAAGACCGTCAATTCGCTCAGCCACTACACAGACTGGACGATCGGTCACGTCCATTCCGGCGCGCTCGGCTGGAACGGCCTCATCACCTTCGGCGCCATCTACTATCTGGTGCCGAAGCTCTGGAATCGCGAGCGGCTATACAGCTTGCAGCTGGTCAACTGGCACTTCTGGCTCGCGACCCTCGGGATCGTCGTCTACGCCGCAGCCATGTGGGTCGCCGGCATCCAGCAGGGACTGATGTGGCGCGAGTACGACGACCAGGGATTCCTCGTCTACTCCTTCGCGGAGTCGGTAGCGGCGATGTTCCCGTACTACGTCATGCGTGCCGCTGGCGGCGGCCTATTCCTCACCGGCGCACTCATCATGGCCTTCAACGTGACAATGACCATCCTGGGGCGCGTGCGCAAGGAAGCGGCAGCTTTCGATGCTGAACCTCTGTCAGCCGCGGAATAGGAGGCCAGACGATGTCCATTCTCGATAAACACGCACTACTCGAACGCAATGCCACGCTGCTCCTTGTCGGTTCGCTGCTCGTCGTCTCGATCGGAGGCATCGTCGAGATCGCTCCGCTCTTCTATCTGGAAAACACCATCGAGAAGGTCGAGGGGATGCGGCCCTATTCGCCGCTGGAGCTTGCCGGCCGCGGCATCTACATCCGTGAAGGCTGTTACGTTTGCCACAGCCAGATGATCCGCCCGTTCCGCGACGAGGTCGAACGATACGGCCACTACTCGCTGGCGGCGGAGTCGATGTACGATCATCCGTTCCAATGGGGGTCGAAGCGCACGGGGCCGGACCTTGCCCGCGTCGGCGACCGCTACTCCAACGAATGGCATGTCCAGCACATGACTGAACCGCGCTCGGTCGTGCCGGAATCGGTAATGCCGAGCTATGCCTTCCTCAAGGAGACGCCGCTCGAGGTGAAGAATGTCGCCATGAACCTCAAGGCCAACCGTACGGTCGGCGTGCCCTATACGGACGAGATGATCGACAACGCGGCCGCGGACCTGAAGGCCCAGGCCGACCCGAATGCCGATACGTCCGGCGTTGAGGCACGCTATCCCAAGGCCAAGCTCGGCGACTTCGACGGTGATCCGCAGAGGCTCACGGAGATGGACGCGCTCATCGCCTACCTCCAGATGCTGGGCACGCTCGTCGACTTCTCCACCTACGACGACACAACCGGATATCGCTGAGAGGAACGCACATGGAAACCTACACGGCCATGCGTCATTTCGCCGACAGTTGGGGAGTGCTTGCCATGACCCTCTACTTTCTCGGCGTCGTAGTTTTCATTTTCCGGCCGGGCGCCACGAACGCCGCCGTTGAGGCCTCTGCCATCCCGCTGAAGGAGGATTGATCCATGGCGGACAAGCACAAGCACGTTGACGATATCAGCGGGGTGGAGACCACCGGGCACGAATGGGACGGAATTCGCGAACTCAACAATCCGATCCCGCGCTGGTGGGTCTACACCTTCTATGCGACGATTGTCTGGGCGATTGGACACGCTATCGCCTATCCCTCATGGCCACTGCTGACGGAATCAACGAAGGGTTTGCTCGGTTATTCGAGCCGAGCCGTGGTCACTGCGGAGCTTGCGAATGCCAAGGCGGCGCAGGCCGGCAACGCTGAGCGCATCGCCTCGAGCCCAATCGAGGACATCATGGCCGATCCGGAGCTGAAGCAGTTCGCAATCTCGGCCGGAGCATCCGCCTTCAAAGTGAATTGCGCGCCATGTCACGGGTCGGGCGCGGCCGGAGGCAAGGGCTTCCCGAACCTGAATGATAACGACTGGCTTTGGGGCGGAAATCCCAAGGAGATCTACCAGACGATCGCGCATGGCATCCGTTACGATGGAGACGAGGAGACACGTGTTTCAGAAATGCCTGCATTTGCCGACATGCTGACGCCCGACGAAATGCGAGCGACTGCAGCCTATGTGCTGAGTCTGACCGCGACGCCTTCGAATCCGGCACTTGTGGAACTCGGGAAGCAGCTCTTTGCCGATAATTGCGCCTCCTGCCATGGAGCGGATGCGAAGGGCAGCCGCGAAGTCGGCGCGCCCAACCTCGCCGACGCCATCTGGCTGAAGGGCGAGGGCGAGCAGGCGATCACCGATCAGATGAGGTCGCCGAAACATGGCGTTATGCCAGGCTGGGTCAACCGCGTAGGTGACCCCGTGGTCAAGGACCTTGCGATCTTCGTCCATTCGCTCGGCGGCGGCGAGTAAGAAGCATGATGCCGTTCTGGTGCCGCAAAGGCTCATCTTACATAGAGTTCTAGTGGGGACTGCCCATATGCATTATCAGCCCGCCCAAAAAGCTGGCTCCATGGAAAGGCTCGAGGCCAGGCCCATCAGTGCCGCGCGTGTTGGCCGACCGCTTTACGAGAAGCGGCGGAAGATTTTTCCCAAACGGGCGGAAGGCCGCTTCCGGCGGTTCAAGTGGCTGGTGATGCTTGTTACCTTGAGCATTTACTACTTGACCCCCTGGATTCGCTGGGATCGCAGCGCGCATGCGCCGGACCAGGCCGTCCTCGTCGATTTGGCGGCACGGCGGTTTTATTTCTTCTTCATCGAGATCTGGCCGCAGGAATTCTTCTTCGTGGCGGGGCTCCTCGTTATGGCTGGCTTTGGGCTCTTCCTGGTGACCTCGGCGGTCGGCCGCGCCTGGTGCGGCTATGCCTGTCCCCAAACCGTCTGGGTCGATCTCTTCCTTGTGGTCGAGCGCTTTATTGAGGGCGACCGCCTTGCCCGAATGCGCCTCGATGCCGGCTCATGGACGTTCGACAAGGTCTGCAAGCGCTTTGCCAAGCATGCGATCTGGTTGGTGATCGGTGTTGCGACCGGCGGCGCCTGGATCTTTTACTTCGCCGACGCTCCCACGCTGATGAAGAGCTTCGTCGCACTCGAAGCTGAACCGGTCGCCTACATGACGGTCGCGACGCTTACCGCCACGACCTACCTTTTCGGTGGCCTCATGCGAGAGCAGGTCTGCACTTATATGTGTCCCTGGCCGCGCATCCAGGCCGCGATGTTGGATGAGAATTCCTTGGTCGTTACTTATAACGACTGGCGGGGCGAGCGACGCACACGCCATGCGAAGAGGGCGGCAGCTCTCGGCGAGGTGGTCGGCGATTGCGTCGACTGCAATGCCTGCGTCGCGGTCTGTCCCATGGGGATCGACATCCGCGATGGTCAGCAGCTTGAATGCATCACCTGCGCGCTCTGCATCGATGCCTGCGATGGCGTCATGGACAAGCTCGGTCGCGAGCGCGGTTTGATCTCCTATGCGACGCTCAGCGACTATTCCGCCAACATGGCGCTCGCCACCAACAATGGCGCAATCCCGATCGACCCGAGGCGAGTACGCGACGGGAATGGCGTCTTCGTCGAAGGTATCAGGGATTTCGATTGGCGGATAATCTTCCGGCGGCGCGTGATTCTCTATTTCGGGATCTGGGCACTCGTCGGTCTCGGCATGCTTTATGCGCTTGTTTCCCGCGATAGGCTCGAACTCAACGTGCTGCACGATCGCAACCCGCAATATGTCGTCGAGTCCGACGGCTCAGTGCGCAACGGCTACGTGCTCAAACTCCTGAACATGATCCCGGAGCCGCGGCGGATCACTCTAAGCCTGGATGGCATGCCGTCCGCCCGGGTGCGGATCGCCGGCCAGGCTCCGGGCGACGGTCAAAGCTTCTCAGTTGCCGTCGATCCGGACAAAGTCACGTCCTTCAAAATCTTCGTGACCCTGCCAAAAGAGAGCCTCGTGGAGGCCCAATCAGGCTTCTCGTTCAGAGCCGAAGACCCTTCCAGCCACGAACGAGATGTCTACCGCACCAAATTTATTCAACCCGGAACAGCAAAGTGAGCGGCTTATGATCAGGCAAGGCAGTAAACCGCCCCGATTTACGGGATGGCACATGCTGGCGGTGATGGGGCTGTTCTTCGGGACCATCATCTCCGTCAATCTCCTCATGGCCTGGAATGCTAGCCGCAGTTGGAGCGGCCTTGTCGTCGAGAACGCCTTCGTCGCCAGCCAGAAGTTCAATGACAAGCTCGCTACGACCCGCGCCTTTGCGGCAAGCGGCATTAAGGGAGAACTCACGTCCGAGCTGGCTACCATCCGCTACGTGCTGACCCGCAAAGGCGAGCCTGAGCGGGCGGTCGATCAGGTCATCGCCGTGCTCAAACGGCCCGTCGAGGCTCATGAGGATGTTCGCATCGAGCTTGTTCGCGACGGTGAGGGTGTGTTCGTTTCGACGCAGGTGCTCAAACCGGGGCAGTGGATCGCCGACATGACGTCCAAGGCGGGCGGAGCGCTCGTCTACTGTCAGGCCATTCGTTTCATCGCGCAGGGAGAGGACCAATGAGCTGCTGTGCTGCAACAATCGGAATCGCCTCGGTAGAAGACGGTGCAGGGCAGCGACAGACTGCGTCCGAAGAGCTGTGGCTCGCAAGCCGAGTGCTTGGGAACGGGTTGCGCCAGACGGAGCTTAGCGTGCCGGGCGTTCACTGCGGCGCCTGCATAACCACCATCGAAAGCGCGCTGCGCGTGCGGCCGGAGATCGAGCGGGCACGCGTCAATCTCTCCTCGCGCCGCGTTTCGATCGTCTGGAAGGAAGAGGTTGACGGCAGGCGCAGCGATCCCGGCGCATTCGTGCGCGCGATCGGCGAGCGGGGCTACGAGACGCATCTCTTCACGCCCGGCGAGGAAGAGATCGACGCGGTGCTCAAGCAATTGATCCGCGCCTGTGCCGTTTCCGGCTTTGCCGCCGCGAATATCATGCTGCTCTCCGTCTCCGTCTGGTCGGGGGCGGACGCCGCGACGCGCGACCTCTTTCACTGGCTCTCGGCGCTGATCGCGGGCCCGGCGCTGATCTATGCCGGCCGGTTCTTCTATCAGTCCGCCTGGAAAGCGCTTCGCCACGGCCGAACCAATATGGATGTGCCGATCGCCCTTGCGGTCACGCTTTCCTACGGCATCTCTCTCTACGAGACGATCGGCCATGGTGAGCATGCCTGGTTCGACGCGTCGGTCACCTTGCTGTTCTTCCTGCTTACCGGCCGGACACTCGATCATATGATGCGGGGACGCGCACGTTCGGCGATCAGCGGTCTTGCGCGTCTGTCGCCACGCGGCGCGACCGTCGTCCATCCCGACGGCTCGCGCGAGTACCGCGCGATCGAGGAGATCAAGGCCGGTGAGCAGCTGATGATCGCCGCCGGCGAACGCATCCCCGTCGACGGGCGCGTGCTCTCGGGCGCCAGCGATCTCGACCGTTCCGTCGTCAATGGCGAGAGCGCGCCGGCGCCGGTTGCGGCGGGTGACGGCGTGCAGGCCGGCACCTTGAATCTCACCGGCCCGCTTCTCCTGGAGGCGACGGCGAGCGCGCGCCATTCTTTCCTGGCGGAGATCATGGGATTGATGGAAGCGGCTGAAGGGGGTAGGGCGCGGTACCGCCGCATCGCCGACCGCGCCGCCAGCTATTACTCGCCCGCCGTCCATCTGCTCGCGCTTCTGACTTTCATCGGCTGGATGCTTGTGGAGGGCGACGTTCGCCATGCCATGCTGATCGCGGTCGCCGTCCTCATCATCACCTGCCCCTGTGCGCTCGGCCTCGCCGTGCCGGTCGTGCAGGTCGTTGCCGCCGGACGGCTCTTCCAGGGCGGCGTCATGGTGAAGGACGGCTCGGCGATGGAGCGCCTGGCGGAGATCGACATGGTGCTCTTCGACAAGACCGGCACACTGACGGTTGGCGAGCCAAGGCTCGTCAATGCGCACGAGATCGCGCCCAGGGCATTGGCGATTGCCGCTGCCCTTGCCGCCCATTCGCGTCATCCGATCGCGGTGGCCCTGCAAAGGACGACAGCGGCCACGTCGCCGCTCGCCGGCGACATCCGCGAAATACCGGGCGCCGGTATGGAGGCGCGAACGAAGGATGGTGTCTACCGGCTCGGCAGCCGAGTCTTCGCCTGCGGTGCTGAAGGGGCGACGAACGGCCAGTCGGAGGCGATCCTGTCGCTCGACGGCCGGGAGCTTGCGTGCCTGCGCTTCGAGGACCGCTTGCGCCCTGCCGCTCGCGAGAGCATCAAGGCCCTGCACAGCCGAGGGCTCGAGACCGCCATCCTCTCCGGCGACCGCGGGCCAGTGGTAGCGGAGATCGGTCGCCGGCTCGGCATCAGAACATGGTGGGCCGAGCTATCGCCGCGGGGCAAGGTCGAGGCCTGCACCGCCGCCGCCGGCAGCCACAGGGCTCTGATGGTCGGCGACGGCATCAACGACGCGCCGGCTCTCCGCGCGGCGCATGTCTCGATGGCGCCGGCTACGGCTGCCGATGTCGGACGACAGGCGGCGGATTTCGTCTTCATGCATCAACCATTGACGGCGGTTCCCTTCGCCATCGAGATTTCGCGACAAGCCAGCCGGCTGATCCGCCAGAATTTCGCGCTGGCCATCGGCTACAACCTGATCGCCGTGCCGATTGCCATCCTCGGCTACGCCACCCCACTCGTAGCAGCGGTAGCGATGTCCACCTCCTCGCTGATCGTTGTCACCAACGCGTTGCGTCTGGCGAGCACTGCATCGACGAATGCATTTGATCGAATGGAGCCGGTTGCCTGCCCGCGGCCCTTGGGGATCGGACGATGAACACGCTTGTCTATCTCATTCCGATCGCATTAGTTCTCGGCGGCCTCGGGCTCGTCGCGTTCCTCTGGGCCGTGAAGAGCGGGCAATATGAAGATCTGGACGGTGCTTCCTGGCGTGTCCTCGACGAGGGTGATGGCAGACCGCACGCCTAACGGCTCTTCACTTGTTTGACCGGCGTCAAGAAGGGTTGTCCCCCGAACGGCTAGACTGATGTGACTTTTGTCGAGGCTTGTGCACATGAACACGCTGCAATTGACGTCGACGGATAGGGCGACCCTGATCCGCTCCCGCTTCTTCGGGCGGCTGCCACAGTCTACTTTCGAGGACGTTCTCAACAGTGCGTCGGTATCTGCATACGAAGAGCGTGACGTCCTGTTCCGGCAGGACGAGAGTATCAACGATGTCTTCTTCGTGCTTTCCGGGCTGGTTCGGCTTTGTCGCCTGGGAAAGGACGGACGCGAAGCGGATGTAGCGTTATTCCCGGAAGGTGAGATGTTCGCAGAGACTGCAATGTTTCTAAGGCAACGGGCGACGGCGAGCGCGGTTGCTGCCAAAAGATCGGTCATCGCGCGCCTGAACGGCGGCAAGCTTCAACAGCTCGCCGCGACGGATCACGAGGTTGCGCAAGCATTGATCGAGCACCTTTGCTACCGCGGAAAAATGACGGAGGATTTACTCGCAGAAGATCGCTTGCTCACCGCCACGCAACGCGTCGCGAACTTCATTCTCAGTCATTGTCCCGAGGACTCGACTAGTTTCCGCCTGCCGTTTCAGAAGAATATCCTCGCGGGCAAGCTCGGCCTCGCTCCGGAAGCCCTGTCGCGCGCCTTTTCGACGCTACGCCAGTCGGGAGTGACGGTAAGAGGTCGATTGATCGAGATCCACGATCGGCACGCGCTCGAACGATACTGACGAGGCGGTTGGCTCTGGCTGTGGGGCGCTGTTGGAGTTTAAGAGCCCGGTCGGGCTGCATCAAGGCCGACCTATGTATGGCAGGGTATACATGTCTTCGGCTCTATCCTGAATTTCGTCTCCATGGCAGGAACGGAAGGCCGGATCAGGCTGCCTCGGCCAGCATAGCGCTACCCGAGTGGTGCGGCTTGTTTTCGATCACAAAGCCGAACATCCATCCCGTTGGGCGGCGGTTTCCTCGACAGGCCAAGATCGGCTGCTCTGCGCAATGCCCGGTTAGGCCGGGTCAACGAGTGGGAGGCGGTCAATGTCCAGTTGTACTCCGATTTCATCGACACGCTCACCCACTGCGATACCTCCCAATGTCATCACACTGATAAGGCTCCTTCATGGTGCGGCCATCTGGGCAACCGTCATCATTTCTCCGCTATTCGCCTCTCGAGAAACTCCTCCACTAACAGCGCCAGTTGGGCCGGTTGGTAGCCAACCGTTTTCAGATGCAGTTCAGGACTTTGGGGCATCTCGTACGGAGATGTGATGCCGGTGAAATTGGCGATCTTTCCGGCGAGCGCCTTCTCATAAAGGCCCTTTGGATCGCGCCGCGCGCATTCCTCCAGTGGCGTGTCCACGAATATTTCAATGAACTCACCTTGTTCCATCATCTCGCGCGCCATACGCCTCTCTTCCCGGAAGGGCGAAATGAAGGATACGATTACGATCAATCCTGCATCGGCCATCAGCTTTGCCATCTCGGCGACGCGGCGAATATTCTCAACCCGATCTGCGTCGGAAAAGCCAAGATCGCGATTGAGGCCGTGACGCACATTGTCGCCATCTAGCACATAGGTGTGCTTGCCACGTGCATGCAGCGATCTCTCGAGCGCATTGGCGATCGTTGACTTGCCTGATCCGGATAAACCGGTGAACCAAAGAATGGCGGGGCGTTGATGCTTGATCGCACTACGGGCCGCTTTATTCACGTCAAAACCATGCCAACGGACGTTTTTGGGACGGCGTCGCTGGGAAGCGTTCATGTCGGCGCCGACTGTCGGGTCCATCAGGACGAGTTCGTCGCTATCTTGCTCCATCTCCACACCGTTGTGCTGCCGTCGGAGGAAAAGAACGAAACGCCTTGCAAGGCGACGAGCGAATGGGATCTTTTCCAGTGAAACAGACCATAGCGGGCGTGCAGGACGTTCGTGCTGTTGCACGAATCCTGCATTCCGCCGTCGAAGATCAATGAGATAATCAGTTACCGCTGTTGTTCGAGAACTTCGGCGACCTCAAAAAATCTCGCGTAGGGCCCCCCGGCAAAATGAGCCCGCAACTCTTGGAAATTCTCGACTGTTTCATTCAGTGGCCGCTGTTCCTGTCGCTCGAGTACGACGGCACCAGAAAGTCGAAGCGGAGCAACGCCTAGGAAATCACAAATCGTTGCCAGGCATCCGGCCGGATCGCCAAGAAGACCCTCGTACTCGATCGTGAGCGTGCTGCTCGACGCAAAGGAGCGCTTGACCCGAGCGTGGAAATCTTCGGTAGTCTTAAAGTAAGTCTCGCATTCACCGATCGACAGTTTCACGCGTGGTGGCGGAGCCATATCTTTGTCGGAGCTGAACTTCAGCCAGTGCCCAGACCGTCTCGCCTGTATCAACGAGCGCAGCGATTCCAATGTGTTTTTGCGAGTCAAGAGGATGACCTTGAGACCCGGCCAACGGGCAAGCTCGGGCAAAAAGCCTGGACGCTCCTCGAATTGAGGTTCGTTGATTTTGCAGCCAACGTGCGTCACCTTCTCCTCGCGTGCAGGACGGCGCAGATAGGCAAGCTCGAGCAGTTCGCGATCGCTGCGCAAAAGGCGATCCTTATCGGGCCAATTCGGATCGTATTGATTGAGCAACTCACCGTTGCTTAAGACGCTCGGATGCTTGTTTAACAATGCTTCCAGGTAATGCGTGCCGGTCCTTGGCATCCCAAGAATTACAAATGGCTCTGGTGGCGCTGCGGGATAGGTCATAGTAAGGGCCTGCTCTCTACTGGATCGAACAGATACTGCATCACGTATCTCCTCAAATGGTGGTAAGTGGCCTCAAGGCATGAGGCGTCGACGTAACAGTGCCGCCGACAGGAAGAACGGCAATACTGTATAGACACACAGCGCTCCGATATGCAGGCCGACACTCTCGCCCGGTCGGCCAAGCAATGCCGGGCGAAGAAGATCCACTGCATGCGCAAGCGGCAGGAAGCGCCCCACCTGTTGAAAAGCGCTAGGCAGGTGCGAGACTGGAAAGACCGCGCCGCCCAGGAACAACATGGGTGTGAGGACGAGTGTCTGGTAAAAGATGAAATAGTCGTAACTGGGCGCAAGGGCCATAACGACCATCGCCAGGCTCGCGAAGGCGAAGCCAGTGAGAACGACGACTGGCAGCGCATAGAGAGCGGATGGCCATGCTGTATAGCCCAAGATGCTGGCAACAATCATGATAGCCGTGCCTGCTAGAAAAGCCTTCGTGGCGGCCCACGCCAGTTCACCGAGAATGATGTCGCCGAGCGTGAGTTGCGTGCACAGAATTGCTTCCCAGCTCCGTTGAGAATGCATTCGACCGAATGCAGCATAAATGGTTTCGAAAGTCGCCGAGGTCATCGCGCTTGCGGCGACCATGCCGGCCGCTAGAAAAGCGATATAGGAAGCGCCGTCGACTGGACCTACCATTATTCCAAGGCCAAAGCCGAGGGCGAACAGATAGATCAAAGGATCGGCGAGATTTCCGAGTATTGCCGCAATCGCGATTTTTTTCCATGCGAGATAGTTGCGTCGCCATACGGCGATCCAATTCCACGCATTGGCGGGCATGGCCGCCGCCCAGCCTTCAACCATTGCTCAATTCTCCATGTCGCGCCCGGTCAGCCGCAAGAACACATCCTCCAGATTCGGAGGACGCTGCAAAACGCGCAGATCCGCGCGCCCGCGCAGTTGCACGCGCACCTGCTCGGGATCGGTCGCATAGCAAAAGACAGTCTCGCCGCTCACTTCGATACGCTCCGCGTAAGGATTAATGAGCGCGCGCAGCTCTCGCGGATTGCCGCCGTAGATCTCAAGCACGGGGCATCCGATCTGCTCCTCGATCAGCGCGTGTGGGCGGCCCTCGGCGATGATGCGCCCTCCATCGAGCACGCACAGGCGGTCACATAGCCGTTCAGCCTCTTCCATAAAGTGAGTGGTCAAAATTATTGTCTTGCCGCGCGCCAGCAGTAGGCGCAATCGCTCCCAGATCAGATGGCGCGCATGCGGATCGAGGCCGGTGGTCGGCTCGTCCAATACAAGCAGCTGCGGGTCGTTGATCAGCGCACGTGCAAGCGTCAGGCGCCGCTTCATCCCGCCCGACAGTGTATTGACGCGCGCATCCGCCTTGCTCTCAAGTCGGGCGAACTCAAGCAGCGTCGGGATAGCAGCTTCGATCTCGCTTCGGCTCATGCCGAAGTAGCGCCCGAACACCAACAGGTTCTCGCGGACCGTGAATGCGTGCTCCAAATTGTCGAACTGCGGGACCACCCCGATGCGCCCGCGCGCTAACCGAGCGCGTGCTGGAACTGGCATGCCGAGTACGGTGATCTTACCGGCGTCAGGTGGTGCCATGCCGAGAAGCATACGTGTAATCGTGCTTTTGCCTGCACCGTTCGGTCCCAGCAGGCCGAAACACTCCCCCGCCGCAACAGTGAACGACAGCCCGTCAACAACGACCTTGTCGTCATAACTCTTGCTTACGCCGGTAAGATCGATTGCTATATTGGACATACGTTTAGCTTGCCGTGAAGGTCGTGTCGACCAGCGATTGCTCGGTTGAATGCGTTTGCCTGAACAGCATGCCGTCGCACCATATGTGATCAACGCGTCCCCACTCGCAGGCTGCAGCTGCACTTGGGAAGAAGCCACGCCCGTGGTAATTAGCACTCGTGTTGCAAAGCAGCGGGATGCCCGTGAGCTTTTCGTATTCGACGAGTACCTCGGCAACCTTGTGGTGAGAACTCCTGGAAATCGTTTGCAGCCGCGCAGATCCGTCAAGGTGCACAACAGCAGGAACTTTCTCCCGCCACTCCGGCCTCGTCTGGTGATCGAACAACATGTATGGATCCGGCGTTCCGGGGCTGAATATATCCGGCGCTCGGTCTTCGAGGCATATCGGCGCCACTGGCCGGAAGTGTTCGCGAAATTTGATGTCGTTGAGATAGTCTTTCATTTCCGGCGAGGTGGCGGCTGCCAGAATGCTTCTTCCTCCCAATGCCCGCGGTCCAAGTTCGGCGCGCCCGGACAGGAAAACCACGGGTTTGTTGCTGGCGAGGATCGCCGCAAGTTCCGGGATGCTGCACGGCGTAGCGTCCCATCCGGCCGGCACATTGCCCGCTTGCAGGCTCGGGCCACTGTAGACTGACCATTCCAGCCGGACGAAACCTTGCTGTGCCACTATTTCGGCGCAAGCTGCACCAATTGCAGAGCCGCTGTCATTCGGAAAGGGCGGCACCCAGACTGCATCGAACAGGCCCGCCTCACGCAGTGCACTGTTCCATTTGATATTGAGCCCGCAGCCGCCGGCTATGCACAAGTTGCGCGGCCCTGGAAACGAATGGTGCTGCAAGGCAATCGCCATCTCATTAACAACGAGGCGCTCGATGAAAAGATGAAAGGATGCGAGCACATCTTCCGGTGACGCGGCCGTCAATAGGAGCGCGCTGGCTGCGAAAAATTCATGCACGGCCTGAAGCGAGGCCTCAGCGTTGTTGATGTTGGCGCGATAGGTACGGGCAAGGTCCGTATCGCCGGCAAAGTGCTCCTCGTAGAGCTTCTGAAACACCGCGACGATGCGTTCATCAACCGAGCCGAGCGCGATATAGGCCATCAGCTTGCCAGCCACGCCCAGGTCCCACCCCCCTCGGCTCGCCTGCTTATAGGGCCCGAAGTAATGGCCCGCGGCAGCGTAGGTCTGGCCTATCATCGGGAACAGAGCTTTGAAGAAGCGGACTGTCTTGCCTTCCACATAATAGAGGCGCGGAAATATACAGCCGTCCCACACTAAGCAAAACGCAGGTTGTCCGGACTTTGCAAAGGGGCTGGTGCAGTATGCAGAGGCCACATGGCCCGTCACATGCGGATAGCTTCTATAGCTAAAAACCCGCCCATCAAGTGTCAGGTCGGAGCCGTCGAGCCAGTCGAGAAGTCCCTCGGCATGGCGTTCAACGTAAGGCGCCCCTCTGAGGGTAAGAGGAGTCACCCCACTGAGGACCTGGAACTGGGACTCGACCTCACCGTCCCAGCCATCGATAACAAACTGATCAATATCCCGCACATTCAGACCGTGGTCCGCCAAAGCGGCGACAACTGCATCGAGATTATCGATTGTTTGATATCGCGTATTGTTATCCCTCTTCTCCTGCTCAATGCAGAAGACGAGCTTTCCATTCTCAACAAGAGCGATAGCCCCGTCATGGGTCAGCTTGATGCCACAGACGCGCATAGTGTCTCCATGTAAGTTGGATCCATTAGAAACTGGGTTTCTGAAAACGGGCGAGCAAGCAGTCTTCGTTGGCCGACTCACCCCGGCAATCAAGCCGCTCCGCCTCAATCAGCGTTTCGCTCAGGATCGCCATGACGGTCTCAGCACCAGCAACATGGCCCCAACGTCGGCAATTTGCGTCGCGAGCCGAACCAAAAACCAGCTGCCCACCCGGCGCAAGCATGTTCACCAGGTTACAAACGGCACCGCGCATCGCGGCTATATCCTCAAGGTAGTAGAGAACTTCGGCCACGACGATCAGATCGAAGAGCTTCCTAGTCGAGAACTGTTGAACGTCAGCGACTATCCAACTGATGTGTGACGGCTCCTTCAACCGTTGCCTCGTTCGAGCAATGGCTTGCGGCACAACATCAATCACTGTGAGCTGCTTGCAATGAGGCGCAAGTTTCTCCGTGAATGCGCCGGCCGCGCACCCGACTTCGAGCGCGTTTGTGATGGGACCTTGGGAAAGCGACAGCCGAAGCATCTGCGCATGCCGCTCCTGCTCGAATTTGTTGCCGTCGAGCCGCCAGGGATCCTCCGCCGCCAGCTCATGGTGCAATAACTGATAGTTGTTGACCTGCGTCAAAATTCGCCCTCCGAGACAACGTGAACGATCAGTCGTCGCTGCAGACAGCGGCGGGTGCCACGGTTACAGAGTCTCTCGCAAGATTCAGCCTTCGAAGCGTCGTTGCATTTCCCGACGTCGCTCTACCGCTCGATTCGGACGTCGGGTGTGGAACGAAAACCCCTTCTCCACCTGCGCCTGTCACGTTTTGAGGGGCGCTGCGCGACAGCCAATCGCTATTGGTCAAAGTGCACAGAGCGTAGGCCTTCAATGGGAGTAAGAAAAACAGGTTGATGGGGGTGTGCAAAGAAAACGCCAGAAAACGAAGTTGGCGAGCACGGAAGGCAGCCACGCTGCAGCGGATCATGGTCATGGCGGCAATCATCATGACCGTCCACAAAGGCACTGTAGCTGTCAGCGCGACTTGCGCGACCCCTGCTAAGACGGCGAACGCGAGAAGGAGCGGTCCGAGATTTTGTCCGACCACGTCGAGCGTGATATAGCGATCAAGCCCCGGTAGTAATCGCAGCGCCAGGAAGGTGTCGCGGAAAGTGCTCCGTGCCCAGCGGAGTTGTTGGCGCAGATACGGGCCCATCCTGTCCGGGACGACGGTTGCCGCTATCGCGTCCGGAGCGTACTCGGTTCGAAAACCTGCTTTCAGCATCAGAATGGTGAGGTGGCGATCCTCACCGAAGTCGCTTGGCTTGCCCCAAAAAAACTGCGACTCGTACTGGTCAAGTAGCAAGAGGAGAGCAGACCGGCGGTACATGGCACATGGACCGCAGCAGCACATGACGGCACCGAAGCGAGCCTGTGCCGCACGCTCCTCATTGCAAGCGAGCCAGTACTCCATATCAATCAACCGGGTCAACCAAGTGTCGTTTCGATTGCTAGCGGTCAATTGACCCATGGCCGCGCCGATCTCTGGATTTTGCATCTTGAGCGCGAGTTTCGTGACGACGTCGGACGCTAGTGTCGAATCCGAGTCGACGTTGAGCACCAAATCTCCAGATGAGCGGCGTATCGCAGCGATCTGTGCCTTGCGTTTTCCGACATTCTCGCGAAGCAGAATGAAGTTGAATCTCGGATCCCGCGCATAGGTGTCGTGTACAGGTCCCAATTTCTCGCGATTAGCAGAACCGTCATCAACCACGTAGACACGCAGTTTTCCGGCGTAATCCTGATTTGCAATGGAAGCCAGACACTCGGAGAACGTGCCCGGGTCCTCGTTGTAGCAGGGGACAATGACATCCACGCTCGGCAGCGGCGCGTGGAACACGAAGTCCTCCGAGGCCGATGAGAGGTCTTTCGGCCGAGCATACAATGTCTGCATGCTTTTATAAGCGGTCGAGAGCAGCGCATAACAGGAGACAGCGCCAATGCCAATTGTATTAAGCAGGTCCATGGGATGTCACTTTGTTCAGGGATGTTGAGGAAGCGCGCAGATTCCAAATCCGCGCTCGCGTAACGCTGGAATAAGTCGGGCCAGCGCAATGACGGTTTGATCGCGCAGACTGTCTTCAGCACCCGGCCTGATTTCGTCGGGGGGGCATCCATCGTGCAAAAGCACGACTGCGCCTGGCTGGACAGAGGCAAGCACTGCATCGACAATCGCGTCGGCACCCGGCCGAGACCAGTCCCGCGGATCTACCGACCAGTGGAGGGGCGCCAGTCCAGCGCTCGCTGAAGTAGTAAGCACCTCTTCGGTCCAGATGCCATAGGGCGCGCGCACGTGCCGGACGGATGCCTGGGGGCAGGCCGTCCTGATGGCCTTATTCGCCTCAAGTATTTCATGGTGCACGTCGCTCGGTCCGCATCTGGACAGATCCGGATGAGTCATCGTGTGGTTAGCGACTTCGTGCCCGTCGTCAATCATTCGCCGGATCAGTTGGGGCTGTTCTGCCGCGTAGGCGCCGATAACGAAAAAGGTCGCCGGCACACGGTGTTTTTCCAGCACGTCCAGGATTTCCGGTGTGAAAAGTGGATTAGGACCATCGTCAAAGGTCAGATAGACGTTGCGACCACCCGTGCTGTCGGTGCACGTGCTGCGCACTCTTGATAAGCAGTCAAAGTGCGTCACAGCTCTGGCCCGTTTCGATCAATAAGCGTCGCGGTCGGCCAATCAGACATGGCCGATCCGACCGGCAAAACAACCACGAGTACGTCTTCCATGCGCGTGGGGGGTAGGTCGAGACGCGCGTCTGGGAGCGTAGACCGCACGCGCATCCCCGACAGAACGGTCGCCGGGAAGTGTCGGCCGAACCTTTCCACGTGCCTTTGCAAGGCGTGCCGAACCGCACCGAAACCGAATGGGACACGAAGTTGCTGCAATACTGGATACATGACGCGAAGTGAGTGGCTGATTCCAAGGCCCTCAAGGTCCGGCCGTACTCCGTATAGCCCCAACTCAGCCACTAGAAGATCGACCTCACCAACCTTGATGAACCGACGCAGTAAGCCCATGTGAGCCGCTACACCGTTTGAGTCGTGGGCGATTGCTCTAAGCTCAGGCCTCGCTCCGGCCCAACTCCTACTGCCTTCGAATGGCTTTGCGTTAAAGGCACCAGTCGGTCCATAAGTGTTTCGAAAGAAGCTTGCGAGTTCGACATGTTCGTCGAGTTGCAATTCACTTTCCCAGCGCAGCGTCCATTGCACCTGAGAGCGCACGCAAGACCTCCTATTTCTTTCTGTTTCTTGCGACGCGTGCCTCAATGCGGTCACCGTCGGTCCACTTGACGTTAGTCAATAGTCACACTTTACTAATGCAGCGCCTCCACAAATTCGTAAAATCGTTTTTGTGGATGGAACCCATCCACGCTCTGGAAGTACGCAGCCGATAGTTGGCCGCGCTCGAGGGCGAGCACGCCTGAAAGTTGCCGGCATCAATCATGGCCGCCTTCGAGACGCCGACAACGGAGCCCTCGATTCAGATCAGGCTGGAAGTTAATGTGACCGATGATCCGGACCTTAGGATGGCTTTTCCGCATCCTCGCTTCGGCCTGCAGCACATTAGCGCCCTGCCTACGCGAAGGGGCAAGCGCGATACTCAGAATGGAGGTGATTTCCTTCAGTGGACTAAGAAGAGACCGGCAGCCTAGAGCACCCGCCATCGTGTTCTTTAGTTCTTTAGGATGAAGGCGCGCGTTTCAGTGTGAGCGTCCGGCGAGCGCATTTTTTTGCTCAAGACGTAGGTGTTTAGCTAGCGGTTGCGCTTTACCTCGTCGGCCATAATGCGCTCGATCATTTCGGGATCGCATTGCTCGTCAATGAGAAACTGGCGGATCCCACCGTCCCACGTCCGTATGTCGGCGAGAAGCTCCTGGAGGCCCTCTACGCCATCGCCAGTCAAGCCTCTTGTACCGTATTCGCTTCCGTCACGGACGTGGACCATTTCGCCCTCGGCGATATTGTCCGAGTTGCTGGTGACTTCCTCGATCAGTTCGAGGTTCTCGCCGATCATGCCAGCGACCTCTCTAAGCGTGTAGATAATCTTCGAGCGGGCCATCAGACAGCCTCGTGCAGGTCTTTTGCCGGCGTCCACTGCCACGGCAGCAGTGATTCAAGGCGATTCGTGAGATGATCTTGGATCCGGGCTAGGACGTCTGTCAGATAGACCTCCGGATTGAGGCCATGTTGGACCGCGATCAGCGCGAGCGTAATTGAACTCCCGTAACGCTGCTGGCGGAATTTCAGACGCGCCTCAGGTGACTTTAAACCGCTCAAGCATCTTCTTGAGCTGCAAGTTCTCCGCATAAATCCGTGCAGCGAGCAGCCCCTTGAGCCGCTGATTTTCTAAGTCAAGGGCAGCCAGTTCGTCGAAGGAAATTGGGCCTTCTGCGGCCTTGGCTTGGCCTGTCTCATCCTCACGCACGTCCACAGAAATACGTTCAGGGCGCTTTCGTGAAACGCCGCCTTTGGAGCTTCTTCCAGGCTGCGATACTGGCGCGCCGTCTTCCGATCGCATAACAGCGTCGGCTGCCGGACGACGGCGCTCTTGCAGCTCCGACAATTCGACCTCCACAGTTTCGGCCGAATTTATCGCCGCCCGTCCAACCTCTGCGCTCCCCAGGTCTTCGACGGCAACACCTCCATTCGGCTCTACTGGCGGGTGGTGATCTGCTTTAGGCGTTGCGTTTGCTTCTGTTGAATTAAACAGATGCGGCGCGATCTCTTCTACTTCCCGGGTCAAAGCCTTAAAGTCGGTTTCCCCCCATATTGAGTTCGCGCGCCCCTTTTGCTGCCGCCGCGGCGACTTGAACTCTACGATGAATTTGCGTGGTGGTGCTTTCATAGTCTCAACCGCACAGTGCCGATGGGGGATTCTTGCCGGGCGGACAAATACAGCCCCTTCCTGTTCTTTTCAAGTGATCGCGACGCAAGGTGATGCTCACAGTATCCGACAGTGGCGAGACTTTCCACAAGCCGGCAGAGCGCCTATTACGCCCTATGCGGAGTTCCGATCTTGATTAATCCAGCCCAAGTCTCTTGCGCAGTTCGGCGTTTTCCGTACGCAGTTTCTCCGCCAGAAGGTTGCGAAGCCTCTGGTTTTCCTTTTCGAGTTGAACGAGGTCTGCCAACTCATCGCCAGCCGGCACCGACGTCGCGGCCTTTTGCTCAACAGGCTTTGCAGCTCGTTTCCACTGATAATAGGTTTGCTCGGATATCCCGGCGCGCTTGATGGCGTCCTTCAGCGTGCTATCGCGTTGGGCGACTTCCGTCTCGATAAGCTTGAGCTTATCGGACCTTTCTTGCTCGCTGTACTTCTTAGCCTTAGCAGCCGTTGCCGTTGCCTTTGAATCCTTACCCTGTTCCGTAGCTTTTTGACGCCGTGGCGACCTCTGTTTTTTTGCAGTCGGTGCTTTCGTTTCGGCGGCCGCTTCAGACGCGGCAACTGGTCCCATGTTACTCTCGTCAGCCACTGTAGATTCCTCCCTTAGCCACCTATGATTTGGACTGAAAGAGCTAAAGAGTCAACGCGAGTGTTAAACTCCGACTTCACGTATGGTTGATCTTTTGCTGCCAATATGAGCTCGTCGAGGGAGGGATGGCGCGAGAAGGCCCAAACGCCGCTTCAAATCCACCATTCCTCACACACCGCGCCGCGCCTACTTCAGGATCACAAATATCCCTGATACACATCTGCGGACACCTCGAAAGTGCAAGGGGATATTTCCCTCGGGGTAACGTGCGCGTAGTCGGGTGCTGATATCTGTCCGGCCGCTTCCGCGACCTTCCTAACGGCCCGTGTGGGAGTTCGCGGATCGGCTCCAATCATTACAGCGTGCTCCTGGGCTCTCCTGCCGTCGATGCCAGCATGATCGTCGCGGACGCGGATCGTCAGCACGGGATCGACACAGCCGAGGACCTCGACCCTGAAGCCCAACCAGTATCTCGCCACCTGGATGTGCTTCCTTTGGAGGCGCCACGCCGGTGGAGTCCAATTCAAGTCGCCGGTCGACCCAAGCGGCACCCTGGACCTCAAGGCGCACCGCCGCAACTTGCGTGCGGCGTTTTAGCGACCAATCACGGCAACTGCTTGGCCGAAGTGTCCGCTCGGCGGGGGAGCCAAATCCAATCCTGCGCTGAGGAGGCGACCAGCGCCGCAGATCCATCGCCAGAAGCGGCGGGTGATCTATTTTCTGCGCTAGCAAGTCTCTGATGGAGATTCGATCCGGGCAGCCTCCTGTAGCATGATCTCCCGCATCCACATGCTTGCCTGATCCCTGTTGTGGAGGCCGGGCCACTGGACCGCCTCGGTGAATGCTGGAAGCGGTAGCGGAAGCTCGACGATCAGTAGCGGCATTGACTTTGCAAAGTGACGGGCGAGCCGCAAGGGTATCGTCGCTATACGCTCCGTGCCTGTCAGCAACGACGGTAGCAAGCTAAAGCCGGGCGCGGAGACTTCGACGCGTCTCTTGAGACGATGCTCAAGCAATAGCCATTCCTCGAGAGAGGGTTTCAGCGTCCACCCGAACGTGCCTGAAACATGCCCCATCGACATATACTTTTCGAAGGAAAGCGGTCGGGTTAGATGCTGGTTCGTAGGGCAGCCGACGCATACGAATCTCTCCTCGAACAGATCCGCTTTGGGATGCTCGTTCGACATATACAGTTCCGGCATGATCAGAAAATCGAGTTCACCGCGTCGCAGCAGGTCATTGGGATCATCATCGAGAGCCAGCAGCTCGAAGCCGACGCCGGGAGCGTCCCGCGCCACACGCTCGACAACCTTCTCGAAGAACACAAGCAGCATGAAATCGGACAGGATGATCCTGAAGCGGCGCTGCGACGTCGCCGGGTTGAACACGTCCCAGGAAATGATGGAAACCTGGATGTGCAGCAGGGTGTCGCGGATCGCCGGAGCAAGGGCTTCGGCACGTGGTGTTGGGATAAGCTCGCGTCCCTGCATTATAAACAGCTCGTCGCCGAAATAGGTGCGTAGGCGGCCGATGGCCGCGCTCATGGCCGGCTGACTGAGGTTGATCCTGCGCGCCGCGGCCGTGAGCTTGCGTTCGGTCATCAGAGCGTCGAGCGCTACGAGGAGATTGAGATCCAGGCCCTTAAAACGCATTTTCTAGTCCATAGATGGCGCAATTGGGAGTGATGGGCCCTGGCCGAACTCATACGCGTCGGGGCGCGCCCGTCTCATCATCCGGGCTGCCGGGGTTTGCTCTAGCTTCGACAAGAGGAATTCGATCCCCGTCCAGTGCGACAGGCGCGGGGGCCAAGCGCTGCTGATAATTCAACCTGTGCGTCCATAATTATCTCTTTTCAGCGCTCCGTCGTTCAGAAGCAGGCACGCGCCTAGACTTGGTTTGAGCGGCAAATGGCTCGCTGAGTTCACCGCCGGCCGGTCTAGCGGTCCGATATTTAAATCGCGGCGCCACTAACATGGAGGCCGGTGAATCGAAAATGGTATTTTCTCATGGACCAATGAGCAGAGCTCATAATGCTGCGTGGCGCCACGAATTCATTAGATGCGAATCTCCGGCGCCGTCGCCAGGAGCGCCTTGCCCTCTGGCGGTCGCGTTGGATGGTGAAGCGAGCATTGCGAACTCAAGGCTGGTTTACGACCTGTTTGGGAACGAGTGGACGCTCCGGTCGGTTCGCTTCTCCGATTGCCGGGACATGGCCGCGGAGCTTGCAACGTCAGCGGCGGTCAGGGAGCAGGGGGTCCAGTTGCCCCCGTAGCTGATTTCCACGTCAGCGTCGAAGAAATAACCCGCACCCCGGGATGTTTTAATCAGAAGAGGGTTAGCCGGATCAGCTTCCAGTTTTCGGCGCAACCGCAAGATAAAGACATCAACACTTCGGTCATATACCTCTTCTCCACGCACCCGGCTCGCAAACAGAAGCTGTTCTCTGGATAAAACGTCGCGTGGTTTTTCCAGGAAGGCGATTAGAAGATTGAACTCACCAGACGTCAGCTTGACCTCGCCGCTGTGTTCAGAGATCAGCCGGCGTTGCTTGAGATTGAGCGTCCAACCGGCGAAATGAAACGAGCGCCGATCCTTTGTCCTCCGACTGATCGGGCGCTCGCGCAACGCTACTCGGATGCGCGCTAAGAATTCTCGCATTCCAAAAGGCTTAGCTACGAAATCAGTTGCTCCAAGCTCCAGTGCAACAACTTTCTCAGCCTCCTCGACACGATCGCCGCTGATGGTAATTATGGGAACATCGGATTTAGTTGCCAAATTGCGGACGATGTCGAGCCCATCCTCACGGCCTAGATTAAGATCAACAACAGCGAGATCGACCGCATCACATGTAAGCACGCGATTGAACTGCCAACTATCCGTCACTGCGGTTACCTTATAGGCGTGCATTGTCAGATACTCGGTAATGAGGTGCCGCATGGCGACATCGTCATCGATGACAAGAACATGTTTCAACGTCTCACCTCTCAATCTCGGATCAGGCTGCCGAGACCCACTGTCACGCAGCTTTATGAGGACCTGTACACGCAACAGTTACCCCACTGCCAATCCGCTAGGCGAATGTCAGCATGCGGGCACGAGATGACGGCGCTGCCGCGTGGCGACAGGTCCAACAGTTGGGGTCGCCCTACGAGAATATGGTTCGTACAAATACCGACTGAAGGATTTGAGGGGCTGGTCGCGTAGCCACTGAACGGCAGCTCCAACAATGATGAACCTAATGCTGGTTGAGAAGGTCAGCCACGGTCTCTCCGCGTCGGCGGGCGTCGGCCGCAAGCCAAATCTCGCCGACCTCGTAGATCTCACCGTAGGTACGGAACGGAACAATGACATCGATGGCGGCGGAAAGCATATCAATCAGCGTGCGGTCTTCAAGAGCAGCCCCTTGCGAGCTGCTCTTGACGAGCGAAAAGAGCTTTTTGAACGCCTGAACAGGATCTGCCCCATGTATGGTGGAGATCGATCCCGGATGGCCAGAAACGACTTCGCTGAGATAAGCCCAAGCGGCATCGTCGCGCAGCTCGCCGAGCAGTATTCGATCCGGTCGCATGCGCAGGCTGGCCTGCAGCAGCTGTTCTGCCGTTACCGCGCCTAAACCTGTTCCATCCTTTGAATAGAGTAGCCTTACATGGTTCTCATGCGGAATTACGAGCTCGAGCGTGTCCTCGATTGTGATGAGTCTTTCCTGCGGCGGGATGGCGCCGATCAAAGTCTTGCTCATGGTCGTCTTGCCGCTACCCGTGTGCCCGCAGAGCAGCATCGTCAGCCGAGCAGTCACGCATGCATGCAGGAATCCCTCCAGATCACCTCGGTCGTAGTGCTCAAGAATCTGTTCGTCCTGTTCAGTTTGGCGCTGCTTGCGCGAGCGCCATTGATTCCATCGCGAAGCATCATACCGGGACGCGACTTCCTTGAGCTCCGGAACACGGGATCCGGGGCGCCGAATTGTCAGGCTGACGGTGCCCGATGGCACAGCGGGCGGTAAACAGATTTGAAGCCGCTCTCCATTTGGCAGTTCGGTGGCGCACAGAGGACTTCGCGGTCCGACATCCTGCTTTCTTAACGCTCCTGCCAAGATCGCGATGTCTTCAAGATCATCGTAGGTGAGCGGTAACGGATATTTTGCGAAGCCGCCGGCCTGACGAACGAAAGCCTCTCCAGGTCTATTAATCGCGACTTCTTCGGTCCTTGGCTCCTCAAGCCATCCCAAAACTGGTTCAAGGAGAAAACGCAATTGTGGAGCTGCCTCCGTCTGCATTCAGGCCTCCGATTTACTATCTGGACCAGGGTTGCCGATTTCGCGCTCTCGACGCGCCAGTGGCTGTCCGAAGCTCGTATACATCCGAGAAGTCGATGTCCCGCGCGACAAAAATGGATACCGCATCCCCCTGATTTTTTTTCAGAGTGGGTGGAATGTTGATCGACGCTCTTAGCATCGTGTTGGCGGTCTGTTCTCCATTCCCCTGCAAACCATTAATGCTGGTGCCGGCGCCTGAGCTGCCAGCGTAACTACTGGCCGCCTGGAAAGCACCCTGGACGGCGCTCAAGAGCATTGCCCCGCCAACGCGTTGCCAGAAGTGATTGTCGACCGTGCCAGGCAGTCCCGAGCGACCGAGTTCGTCAGCGCCTGGTGACGCGAGCGACACTACGGCATGATTGGGTGTAACGGCGCGATTCCAGATCACAAACACGCGTGCATCCCCTTGTTGTAAGCCACGCTGGATTTCGCCAACGACGGTCGTGCCGCGATCCAGGAGGACAACGTTGCCCGTCGCCCCTCGGACGTCCTGGGGTAATACGCATTTCACGTAACCGGCCAAGTTGGTATCGATCGCTGTTTGCAGAATGCAGGGAATAGTCGTTCCTTGCGTAATCATGAAGTCAGGGTGCGGTAAGAGTGTTGCCCGGCTAGGCTGCAGCACAGTCGGCTTCATCCGCGTTGAAAGATCATTCTCGACTGGAGCTTCGCCCGTAAGTGAGGAGGAGTCTTGCTCCTTGTCTTCGTGTTCGTGGCCAATGTCCACTCGTTGGGCCGGCTTGCTATTGCCTTGATCACCGCTGCTATAGGCAAAAATCGGCGTTTTCTCAGGCTGTTCGGCATCGCGGTCAGGCTGGCTCATCTCTGCCGCAGGAGCTGGCGGCTGCGCAGGCTGCTGGGTTGCTGGGGGATCGGGAGCAATATCGATCGGCGACGGACGAAAGGGCTCGGTGTGGGTGAGAACCGTAGTTTGAGGCAGGGAAGTGTCGTTTTCTGCCTTTGAGTGTCCACCAAGCCAGATGAGACATAAGGATAACGCCAGAATCAAACCTGCGACCATCAGCTTCTGCAATCCCGAAAGTCGCCGGCGAGGTGAGTCATAAACCACGGATCCGGACGCATCCACATCGTGCACAGATTGCGGATTGGCGTCGTTCATCGCCTTGGCTCCTTTAGAACGCGCCAAACATCGGGCCTGACCGTGCCGGTGCCCGGGTCTCGGCCAATGGGATCGTACGCGCTATTCCAGATGCATAACACTGTGTCTCCATCTCTCAGTCGCCAACCACGAGCAACCGAGGGAATCTCGACATAATCGCCTTTGACCGAATAGTTGGCCGTGGCTTCCTTGCCGTCTGGATTGATCGTGTAAATCGACGGTATGCGCACATTGCCTGGAAAGCGGAATACGGTGGTGATGCCGTTGTCAAAAACTTCCAGGGGCATCAGCGAGCGATCCCCCTGGGCGACATAACGCCAATTGTTGGCGCTCGGACTCTCGCTCGCCGGCTTATCTAATAAGTCCTGAGCCCTGCGTTGATACAGTGCTTCCGCTCGGAGGCGATAGGCGGCAGACGTCTGCTCCGCTTGCTTCCGCCGAGCCGCAGCTTCATCGACAGGGTAGGCGAATTGTACGCTGTAGTAGAGTTCAGGCTGCTCTTTGTCGAGCCCAGACATGGTCTTGGCAGAGATGCTGAAAACATAGCGCCGCATACCCGCGTCGCTCGCTGTCAGCACGATGACCGGCTGCGAGGGGAGGACACGACTTGCCTTGAAGAAGAGATAGTTGCCGCGCGGAAGGGCTGCGAGGTCGTTGCTGTTGGAAACGGCGACGGCTGTGACGGTCTCGTTCGCCCCAAATGTGACAACCATAGTTGCCCCGACAGCGGTTGACAGGCGCACCACCTCGTCCGGGTTGTAGGCTAGATGGCGCATGCGGGGATCCAGTTTACCGGCCGTAGGAGTGTCTTCCGCACGCGCGCCCACCGTGATGAAAAGCAAACAAGCCAGTGTGAAAAACGCTTCTTTCCTCATGGTTGATTGCCCCCCAGGTTCGAAACGGAATCCTCCGAGGTTTCATAGGAGGTAACAACTAAGCCCCCCGGATTGGTCAGCCTCGATCGGCCGGGCAGGCTTGTCACTTTTTCGTAGCGAACTGTTGCAGTCCAAGTACTCACCACCGGCATCTGCCCCTCCAGGACGAGCGTACGCTTGTAGCGAATCTGCTGCACGGCCGGCGTGATGTCATTCGAAGCGATGTGCTCGACCTCCAGCCTGCCGCGCTTACCGATAACGACTTGCGGCGACTCTGGATTGGGGTAGTTGAAGAACTCTTGATATTCCTGTCGCACGGCCGGAGCGCTGAAACTTGATACGAGGTCATAGGCATACTGAGCCGTGTCCGCTGTATAGCTTTCGCGCAGGCGCACATATTGCCAGAGGGAGGCATTCACAACCGCCTCCTCTTGCGTCGCCGGCAGTCGTGAGACGGACACTTCACTGTCGACTGTACCATCGGGGCGTACCCAAAGATAAACAGGCACAAGCTTATTTAACGGAACCATGGTGGCGATAGTAAAGGCCTGGGCAACATTTCCAAGAACAGCGACCGCCGCAGTGACGACCAGCACCTTGGAGACACGCCGTGCTGACTTCGCACGTGCAGTTTGAAACGCTTCCACTTCCTTATAGTGGGCAGCCAATGCCTCTCTCTCCACCAGCAGAGCGTGTTCAGGGCCCTTCATTAAGCTCTCCCGCGACCTGAAGGTCCGATGGAGTCGGTTGCCACTGTCCAACGTTCAGCGGGAAAACTGGACCCTTGCAGGTCGCTAGCTTGTCGGTTGTCTGGCACGCGGCTAGAGTAAGGGTTAGAAGCAACAGGCAATACTTCATTGCGTTTTCCAAGTTGAGTGATTAGTCGGTCCTAGCCACGCGTTAGTTGAGCGAGGTGGCGATTCAGGCTGCTGCCAATTTGGTTTGTTCCGCCCAAATAAGCGCCCCCGATGTTGCTGGCGATCACGGGTAGCGCCACAATCAGAGCGTCGCCGGCAAGAAAGAGCATGTCGAGTTCGTAAAGCCCGATAATCTTGGCTGCAGTCGTGCCCGAAAGAGAGATCACGCGGAGCATTACTGCGAGGACGGTCGCTTCCGCTGCGAGGACAATCGTCGTGACAATGTTCAGCAGGAGTAAAAGAATCCCGTAGGTGATGAGTTGGCCCACCCATTTCGCAGCCATGTCTCGAGTGCGATCAAACAGATAGCCTACAAGGATCAGTGGACCAATCGCCAACAGCACTTTCGTAAGAATTCCAGCGGAATCGTAAATCGCGAACGCAGCCCAAAGTGCACCGTAAAAAGCCCATTGCGCGCCTTCAAAGGCGAGAATGTCCTGGCCATTCATCGGTCCAATTTCGGATGCGATCATTTGGAAGTAGACCTGGCTTTGAGCGAACATGATGTCGAGCCTTAGAGGGATGTCGACAAATGGAATGTGACTGCCACTGACCTGGTGCACGAATTTTGGAATCGTGTCCTCAAAGACTGACACGACGTACTCATGGTAGTTCGCCTGCCCCACGACAAGGGCGGCAACAAGTGACACCGTGATGACCTTCGTAATGCCACCACGAGCGTCCATTTCACCACGCATGACCAAAATGCCTTGAACTATTATCCAAAGCGTGACGCACGCCACCAAAGGCGCACTGACCGCATTCTGGATCTTCTCCAGCGTCGTGTTCAGCCCTATCTCAAAGGCCGTATCAAAGGTCGTGTGAATAGCCGTAAATGGCGCGGCAATTCTGAAATTCATCGCTCCAACCTGACCAACTTCTCTCCGCCTCCGGTAGGGACAGGCTCCCCGCCCACTCGAGCGGTAAGATCAACTGCAAAATTACGGCAGCGCACCGAACATTGTCGCAGTTTCCCGGCGTTCCCGCCGCTGTGTAGTTGCCTCCTCTGCTGCTTGAAGGCGTGCCTGTGCAGTGGTCATCGTCAATAAGCTAGTGGCCTGAGTGTTCTGAATAATCGCGTCGTGTATCTGCTTGAGAATTAGACCGTTCGTGACGGTCGCCTGCATAATGTTCCGCGAACGCGAAAGCTCATTCAGCGTGCTGGCGTTTTCCTTGAGCCGATGATCCATGGCGTCCAGATTGTTGGCTGCGGCCCCGGCTGCATTGGAAGAACCGACAATTTGCTCGCGTAAGAGAGCCCCTTGCGCGTCGTTACCCCACTTCACATCATTTTCGGCATCCGATGCGATCGCGCGCGCCGTTGCCGATGCCGGCGCTTGTGCAGCAAACATCTGCTTTTCAAGGTGATCCGTAGACGGATAGCGGTTCGGCTGGTTGAGTGAACTTAGAACCCCGGTGACCGCAAAGGACGTCGTGAACATCTGCACCATTTGTACTGTCTGTTCGAGCAATGCGAGTGTGTGAACAACGTTTTGCGCAGTGTTTACCGCAGTTAGACCCGACTGGAATTCCGTTGCGGGATCGCTGACGACAAACTGCGCTCGGGCGGGCCCCTGCAGGAGAAGGCAAGCCGCAAGCGCCGTTGCCGTGAGTTGTGCTATTTTCATGAACTTGCCTCCGTCAGTCTTGTACTTCGTCGTAACGCGCTATGAACTCGTCGAGCCACTCAGAAGGTTCCTCGCCATATGTCTGACGCAGCTGATCGGCAAAGCGCACGGTGTTCGCCCGTCCCGAGAGTACGGCGACATATTCGCGCATCTGCCTAAGATCGAATTCGCAGACAACGCTTCCGCTCTCGCGCTTAAGCAAAAACTTGCGGCTCCCGACTGTCATATCCTCACGGATCGCCTGAAATTCTCGTTCGGTACATTTCAGCCCGCCGATATAGGCAGATCGGTCCGCTGTAGGTGATGGGTAAAGGATTTTTGTCATGCATTGCGCGACGAGGCTGGCTCCTAGACGCGACTCCAAGACGTGCTCAGGTTGCTGTGTTGCAAGTATAAGCATGCCGTTGTTCTTGCGCACGGTGAGCAGGAATTTGTCCACAACCGCGGAGAATTGCGGGTTCAACAAATAGAAACGAAACTCGTCGCAGCTCATGACAAATCGGCGGCCATCCACGACAGAGCCCACTCGATGCAAAAGATATGCAGCGGCCGGTGCACACACCTCCTCATACTCCAGGAGTTGCGTCATATCGAAGCCCGTGACCGAGGCATCCAGCCTTACTTCATCTACCTCGCCGTCGAAAGCCCAACCGAGCGCGTTTCCTCTGCACCACCGCTGTAGTCGCGCACCCGCGCCCTCGGATGGACCGTGTAACAAGAATTCGCGAAGGCCGGCGAGTGAGCGCATACCCGGCTCGAACGAAAGCTGCCGAACAATACCTCGCTCCAGGCGACGATTCTCCTCTGGAGTGATGCCGCAGCGTCCGTCGCTCTCGATCAGCGCCACGATCCATTCGCGCAGAAAGTCCCGCGAAGCCGATGTATTGGGCAGGCCCCGCAGAGGCGCCAAGCCGCTCGGCACTCCTCTGCGTAAAGCGAGGTATGTTCCTCCCGTTGCACGTACCAACAGCTCACCACCACGGTCCTTGTCGAAAAAGACGATCGCGCCATTGCGGTGAGCCATGCTCTGCTCGAGCATGGCCAGGATAAAGGTCATGAGCGTCGTTTTGCCTGTACCGATAGGGCCGAATATTGCGGTCATGCCCACGTCGTTCTCATGGGGGACATAATCGAAAGGGGTCCCACCGTTGGTGCGAAAGCGCGCAACTGCGTTGCCCCAGTGGCCCCCAACATTGCCGCCAGGAAAATTCTCAAATGAAACCAGGCCGGCGAAATTTCGTGACGTGACCGCCCCGGGGCGCGTGCGCCACTTGAAGTTCCCCGGAAGCTGCGACCAGTAAGCGGCCTCCATACCGATACTTTCTTGGACGATGACTGCGCCTGCATCCGTCAACCGTGTGCGGGCGTGCGCAGCGCGATCGGCAAGGTGGTTAAGATTATCGGCATAGACGCAAAGACTTAAATGATGCGAACCCATAACGAACTCGTTGCTTGCCAATGCGTCCTCGGCCTGGGCGAGTTCATCGATCTGGGTGATGGCCTTGTCACCGGAACTCATCATTTGACTGGACTTGAGGCTGAGCTTGGCGTGAGCCTGTGCACGGGTGAGGAACGAGAAACTTTGGCTTAAAACAAGCGGGAAGTCTGTGGACAACAGCGTGTTGAGCATTCCCGGCCGTGTCTTTGCCGGATATTCACGGAACGAAAAGATGGAGCCTACGTAACTGTCTTGCGGCGTTCGAATTTCTAGCGCCCGCTTACCGCAGATGACTCGGTCGGTATAGATCGAAGCGCCAAGTGAGCCGCTGACGACTGGAACCGGTGACCAACGGCAAGTCATGATAAGGCGGAGGGCTTCGCCGATCTCCGAGAAAAGCACGTCATCTTTCTCGCGAACACCGAGCCGGCGCAGCCCATACGCGTCGAGTCCGCCAGCAAGCACGTGCCAGAGATCTTCCAGATTGCGCATCTGGCTTGCAAGATCGTTCTCTTTCCTTTTGTGGAACTTAGTGAACCGGCCGCTTATTTTCGCAAGTGGGGCGCGGGGAAACACAATCAAGGTCAGGAAGTGATCGTTGCGAAAAAGTTTGCCGGAGAGCACACGCTGCTCAAAAGCGTCGCTCAGACGACTTGCAAAAACGCTGCGGAACTGCCGAGCTGGCGGCGACGGCACATGGTTATGGCGCACGAGATGAGCGTTTATTGACACATTATCATCGGCGATGTTGCGCAAGAGCGTATTAAACGCGCGGCAGCGTGCATTGCGGATTTCAATATCTTCCAGTTCAAAGGGCAAACCTCTGACATGTGCCATAGTCATGATGGAACCGTCTTCCAAAAGGACCACGTGATCGCTGAGGTGCCCGATATAGGGAAGATAAATTTCCCCAGACCTCTCGGCCGTGCCGCTTGTGCCGAGCATCACACCATTCCTCTTCCGCGCTGCGGCACCTTTATTGGATTGGGGCTGACACTTGCCCCACCCCAAACCTGACCGTCAATGCTTCTGCCGGCACTCTGCAGAAAAAGCAGCACTACGCTCACGGCGTTATAGTCACGCTCGACGATAACGCGCGCTCCGAACCAAAGTGGCACGAGAACAAGTTCGTAAAGGGGGTTCTGGAAGATGACGATCAAAAACCCGGCTGACATCATGAACAACCCGGCCAAGGTCAGCGGCACTCCGAGAAACAATGCCGGTCGGGTGGCCGCCACATAAAGCGTGCTTTCTTCCAGACGGGCATTCATCCGCCGGCCCCAATAAGCGTTTTTCCGAGAAAGCTGGCTCCGAACATGATGACGATCCCCCCAACAACGCCGGCAACTAGACCGAGTGAAGCACGACCGAACATCCAGGATAGACCGATGGCGACGATGCCGAGAACTGCCAGTGACTGTCCGAACGGACCAAGGATAAACGTGCATATGTTGTTTAGCATTGTGGCAGGGTCGGCGCTTGCGCCCACCTGGGCCGCAGCGGGCCCGGAGGAGACAAAGCTCCACCCGGCCGCCCCACCAGCGGCGGGCGCATAGGCAACGGCCATGCGCAACGCCGTGTCCAGAAGGCAAAAACGCTTCAAACGCTCGTGGCACCTTTTGAGGAATGTCATTACTTCACCTTTGTGTGGTTCAATCGAATATGAGTTGATTGTCTTCCATCGATTTGCGGTCTTTCGGCATCTCTGGAGGATTTGATGAATCGCCGCCGGAACGGTGCCCATCATGGGGACCCCAGACATCCCACGTTTCTTCAGGCTTCGCCTTTTCGCTGCCTTTCTCCGGCGGGAGGAGTAGCGGCGGCACGATCTTTCGCGCGGCTAACTCAACCTTCCGCACATAACCGTTCGCAAACCCGCGCGTCAGATCACCAGTATTGTAGGCGGAGATTGCCCGACGAAGCGCGCGTTGTTCTGCCGCGGCAGTCTTGCCGCCCGCGTAGCGGCTCTCAAGCAAGGTCCCTGCAGCCGAGAGTGAGATGCAGGGCTGAAATGCATTTTCGGGCGTGAGACCAAGCGCAGAAAAGTTCGTCGAATTGATCTGCATAAGTCCGACGTCGATCGAATGTCCCGCTTTGAGGCGCTCCTCGACGCTCTGCGTTGCTTCCATGGGATCTTTCCAGTGAAGGGTTTCACCGGTGGTATTGTCATGTGCCGAAAGCGGTTCAAAATCACTTTCAACTTTGGCAATCGCTGCAAGCGTAGACGGAGAAACCCACGGCGAGCATTCGCGGGCGAGTTGGCCGAACTCACGTAAGGACAGTGGTGCTGCTTCGCTTGAGAGATACATGGACGTCAAAAGGACCATCGAGACTGGCCAAACTGCATTCAACATTTCCCCCTGTCCTCTCTATCGCGGTCGGCCGTGATTGGCACCTGTTGTTCGCGATTATGGGAAGGGTCTGTTACTCTTGGATTTTCGAGTGGCTCCTTTCTGTTTCATCTGAAGCAAATGCCGTTTAGGGCGTCAGGCGAGTACAAGATGCCCGATCCAGGAGCATCACCAAAGTGACCTGCTGCGGCTGTCCTGGAACTCAAGTCGGACAAGCCAGGCATTGTTTCAAAGTTATTCGGCTGTAATCAACTCAAGTGGCGTGATTAATGTAGGCCAAACACACGTTGTCGTTATTGCAGGGACTGCCCACTTTCCATGCGATCGTCTCGACTTGAGCAACTTGATGAAGCTTTCGTCGCCCTTGACCATTTGTCACGTCAGGCTAACGTCGGCACCGGGTCGATAGATGCACACGTCATCAGCAGCTTTGGCGCGCGGGCGGTAGGCGATCGCTCTAGGTGTATATCGTAAGCTCATAAGCTCACGACCAACGGCGCCGCGACCGATGCGGGGGATCTCCTGCCTGAATCGCGCCGCTGGCTTGGCTCCCTCGCTGCTGCTCGGAACCCGGGACGCGCGCCCGTGTGAGCGCCCGTGAACCGCCTCGGCCGCCGGTCGCCAGACACCTCGCGAAAACAAACGTTTATGGGTTGGCGCTTAATTTTCTTGTTGAGCGCTCGCTTACGAGACGAACTTGATCACTCACTCAGCGCGAATACCCTCCAGTCCTCAACCGCTCAGGTGAGGCTGCCGAGAACTCACGCTCGCAAGATCGAACATAAGAGCGCGAGAGCAGCGTCAATGGAAGATGTAGTTTTGCTGACCGGACCGTAGCGGCGTCGGCGCACGGACTTTGAAGATCGGGCCCGGATTCTTGCGGACAGCTTCGCCAGGCGCCCCTGGTTTTCCAACGTGCCCGCGTTTCACCGGTTGGCTCGACAGACCTCACGTACCTCCTCTCGGCAACCCAGGGGCTTCACCCCGTAGATGACCGTAGCGGACACCGCTCACTGCCGCGGTTTCAATCGCAATCGCCGGTGGTCCCAACCGCTAGAAACCTCGGCGGCTGTGGTTGGCGACTCTGTCAATGAGCGGGTGGCGGAGCCGCTCGCCGATCTGGATCCCGGTGGTCTGCGCGGTTCCGGCTTTCAACTCCACTACAAAATGCGCATCAACCGCCGGCGACATGAGCATTGTAGAGAAGGGTCGACCCTTTTCGATCGCACGTATCTTTCCATCTTCGCCGACAAACAGGAGATCGAGCGGAATGGCCGTGTTCTGCATCGTGAAACAGCGTGGCTGGCTGTCCTCAAAAACGAACAGCATTCCATGATCGTCGGCCATCGTCGTGCGGAACATCAATCCGCGCCGCCATTCTGCAGGCTCGTCCGCCACTTCTATCGAGAAGCGTTGCTCGCCCGATTTGGTCTCGACCGATAGAGCCGCCGGGTCGGGCGGGAGCAGCAGCGGGTCTCCGGCAACGACCGTTTGAGCGTTGATGGTGAAGGCCGCCAGCGCGGCGAGATTCAGCAAGGGCATGGAAGGATCTCCGGACTATGGTCGGCACGCCAAGGACGATGGATGCGGGTGGGCTCGGCCGCCGTTGCCAATCATCCCCAAAGTCCCTAACTGAGGCGATCCGTGATGCACGTGCCGCCACATGAAGAGCACCGGGCGAAGCCACCCATCCCGGCGCGCCGTCGCATGGCCAGTTGGTCGACACCTGCGCCGTTCGGCACTCTGAGCAAGCGTCGGCGACCTGGTCGTTTCGTTCGAGAACTTGCTGCCGCTCCACGCGCCAGCGCTGGTGCGTCCAGTGACACTAGCTGGTGCTGCTGGGTCCGCACATCTGCGCCGCATGACCTCGGTCAGGTGCGTCACCATCCTTACTCCGCAGCAGGTGTGCGCATCTACCCACATCACGTTTTAATCCTCGTGCGAATTGCATACGCCAAGGTCCTGGATGACACCGGCTTATGCAGCGCAAGAGCGCAGGCTTGATCGCCGCCCGTGAGTGGCATGTTAAGGTTAGCTCCTCCGACCAGGATGACGGGCACTGTCTTGAGGGCCGCTTGAACGGCGTCCACGCATTGATGCAGAAGAAAAGACGAACGGTCCGCCACAATGAGATCGGCTATTTTCCCCCTCAAAATCCAGTCGCAAAGACTCTCAAATGTCTTGAACCCGACTGGCTCAAAGCCCAAGGCGGCAATCCTGTCCTCATACAACTCCAGCGCCGTTGGATCGGGCTCTACTATGGCGATGATCTCTCCGTTGCCAAGGGGTGTATTAGAAGCACCAAAAAAACAAGCAGGACTGACTGGCTCCTTCGGAGAGGCTGGTAGGTAGATGTCGAAGCGCGTACCGCGCCCAATAGTTGAGCTAACGTCAATGTACCCCGCAAGTGCGCTCACATGACCGTGCACCGCAGCGAGACCGAGTCCCGTTCCGCCGATGCGAGAGCGCGTGGTGAAAAAGGGCTCAAAAATATGTGGAAGTACGGCTTCAGCGATGCCTTCGCCGGTGTCTGCCACGGACAGGAGGACATAGTTCCCAGGTGGCAGATCGCCATAAGCAAGTATTTTCGATTGACAGACAACAGCGCGAGAAACGCTGACCTCAATGCAGCCTTCATCGGTGAACGCCTCTGAGCCGTTTTTGCAGAGGTTCATCAGGATCTGCTGTATCTCGAGTGGGCTCCCTTCGATGACTGTTTGCTTCTCGTCAATTTTGAAATTCAGCTTTACATCCGCTCGAAGCGCTATGCGCAGCAACGGAGCTAGATCCATCACTACCTCGGAGACGTCGAAGGGCTTGATCACACGTTCCCGGTTTCGGCTCAGCGCCAAAATCTGATCGATAATCAGCCTCGCTCTGTCGCCTGCCGAGATGATTTGGTCGATGTAACCTCGAGTTCTTGAGGGGCGACGCAGGAGACTGTGGGCCATCTCGGCGTAGCCGAGGATAGCCCCTAGTATGTTGTTGAATTCATGCGCGATACCACCTGCAAGTGTGCCGACGGCTTTCAGCCGTTCCGCATGCTCCAACCGCTTCTCCAGCAGGACGCATTCGGTCTGCCTACGTTGAAGATCCAGGTAGTTGCAGACACGGGCAGCCGCGCACTCAAGAAGTTGGATCTCACTAAAAGAGGGCTGGAAACCGCCTCCCTCGTAGAGAAGGCAACAAACCGCCATGAGTGGATCTGAGACCTTGAAGACAAGCAGCTGACAAAGCCCCGGTGTACATTCAGCAAAGCAGCCACCGTTTTGCGCTGGAAACAGGCGAAACACGGGCTTGCGCTCCTCCGCCTGGGCAAGAGAAGCGACTTCAAGAAGCCAAGCATCATTCCAGGTAGGCGCAGGAGCATTGGCGGCAAAACACTCGGCAACACACCCGGCACTCACGTCGACCAGTGCGAGCGCGCACTGATCAGCATTGAAAAAGCGCTGGACAACTCGCAGTGCCCCTTGGGTAGAGGAGGTTAGCGAAGCCTCTGTTGCCGCACGACCTTCGAAGCAAGCCCCAATCTCCCTGGTTGCTGCTTGAAATTCCAAGCGCCTTGCCAATCGATCCGTCTGCAGACGCAGCCTGGAGACTAGCGCGATTATACAGAAGCAAAGGCATATAGAAATCACGCCTAGGAAAACACGTGCCCGCTGCTCACTCACATGGAGCAAGCTGTAGCCTTTCAGATATTCGCGCTCCAGTTCTGCAGCTTTGTCGATAGTGTCGGATGACGCGATCGCGTTTACAGCGTCGTTCACCTGCGGCAGCAAGGAAAGGATAACTCGGCCATGGCGAGCAAGCGAATGTTTAATGGCTTCGTCCTCGCCCGTCGTCGCCTGAAGCCGCTCGAGATATTGATCGATCCGTGACGCAAGGCTCGAGCTCGGCCTCAGCGAAAACTGCAGGATCAGGTTGCCCAGTTCGAGAGGCAGTGTAGTACCAGAAACGTCGGTTTCCGACGGCAACTTCGCAAGCAAGCTCAGCGACTGGACGAAGCTACTGAGAGAAGCTTGCAAGATCACGTTTTGCGCGCCCATAGCTGCCACGGCCGCGTCAGTCCTTTCGACTGAAGACTTTACCTGCCTGAGCAGGTGGGAGAGGTCACCGGCGCTCTCAAGAGCCGCCCTTTCAAATAACGGCTCTAGCTTTATCACGCTCTTCCGCAGAGCCCCTATGGTGGCGGGAAGAGGTTGGTAATCTCCCGGGGTGCCGGCACGGGCGCGGAGGACGTCACGTTGCAGTAATGCACAATTGACCTGAATTTTCTCGAGCTCACTTAGGATAGTTTGGCTGGTCTGTTCGTCCTGCCAGCGTGTTATCCCCAGCACCGCAAACAACAAAGTCACAAGCACCAACATTAGGATAATAAGGATGGCACTGAGCCTTTTCTCCCTTGGGGACGGCGAAAAACCATCCGCGTTTTTCGCCCTCTCCGAACACCGGGCCTCGAAGATCAGCTCAGTTTCAATCTGGTGGGTGAACGGCCACTGCTGCGTTAGGAAAGCCACTGTGGCCTCCATTCAGCAGACATCGCGTGCCCGCGACGATACGCCATAGCCTTGCGGCATCGAACGCCGCACGTTCGGGTGGGGCCACGGAAAGTTGCCCGCCTTACTGGGGCTCGAAGGAATTGCATCTGGCGACGAATGACACTCTATTTCCCTTGGACATTCGAGCGGACGTTCGGCGCCACGGGAATCTGCACCCCTGTGGTGCTGAATATCTGGGCACTTTTCGCTCTGTTTCAGCCAGAGGTGCTTGACATGCAATAATGAGCTTTACGCGCAAATAGCGCTTACACGGTGAACGTGACCCGCTATAAAGCTCATCGCCCCCAGTTTGAGCGTTCTCTGCTTCTCGACGAAGATGCTAGATCCGCACGTGCGTCATTGTCGGCCCTGTTGAGGCGCTCTGCGGTCGGACGCATCTCGCTCAGTTCCGCTCGAGAAATGGGTCCCTGACCTCCTGCGTGCCCAAGAGCTTGAGCGCGAGCCTCCTCGATCCTACGGTCCAGATTTGAAAGCGACGGCTCTGCCGCATGTCGAGCTGCAGACGGTGCAAGCGGCTCTACACCGGGAAGCGCACTGACGCTCTGCAAGTGGTCGACTGGCAGTTGCGCCTGTTGCTCTGCGCTCAAGTGGTGGTATCCTTTTAAAAGGGCACGGGCAGCATTGTGCTGGGTGGGTAGATCTGGCGGATCTGTGACCAACTGAACTGCCCGATTAACGAGACGATCTCTATTTCCACTGTCCAGGTCACCTAGGTAGTCTCCTACCTTGGAGAGCGCCATTGCTTGAACTCTCGGGGGATCAATGTCCAGAATGCGATCGACGGCGGCTGTTTTTCTCTCAGGAGTCTGAAATTTGAATGTTGGCGCAATTACGGGAGCTACAGCCTGTGCGAACATACGGTCTGCCGGGCCTTCGTCCAGCGCGACCTCGGCCACGGCCCTGTCGTGCAACGCCCTGGCTGCGCTGCCGAGCTGGTTGATCCGCCCGTGAAACTGTCCCACTGGGCTTGCCTGAACCGCCTCTCGTGTTGAGCGGCTCGTTAGCTCGAAATTCGTTAGGTTATTTGCCGTTTCAGCTGTGTCGTGGGTAGGTAGACGGCTTGCTACCTCGGCCACCAGGTCGTTTGGAAAGTGAGTGTTCCGTTCGGCACTGCCGCCATCTCGGACTGAATTGCCCTCGACACGTCTCCGCTGTCTTTCGCGTTCCATTGGTCACACTCCGACGTTGTTTCTACAGCTCCAAGGCTAACATCGAAGAGTGACCCGCTAAACGGATATTGCGTTACAGTTGTAGTTCTCCGTGAGGCGTCAAATCCAAACCTACGAGCCTGCCGAAGCATCGACTTCCTTAATTAAAACTGCGTTGGCTCCCGAGCCGGAACTTCCAGGTTATTGGATTCTGCCGTCGATGCGCGGGCTGAGAGAATTCGGGTCCTTTCGAAATTTTCTATCACTGAGTACGTGCTGCGATAAGAGGTCATGAGTAGGGAGCGCGCAGGCAGATTTCGGCCTCCGGGATCGACTGCAAACCATACTGAAGGTCGATGGTCCATTCGTGTCGGAGACATGTCGGATCGGTGTTCTCTTTCGCGGTGAGAGGCTCACATTTGATGGCGGGCCGTCGCCGTGGCATGTCGTCTTGCCTTTTCCTCACTGGATAGAACAACAGGTCAAAGAATCCATTTTCCTCCGTCCAGCGGAAGTGAAGACGAAACAGACTCGCCTTTCTATTTGCATTTATTTCGCAAACACGAGTTTTGAATTACAAAGATCGCACTGCCCAATTACATTTGTAACAAAATGATTTACATATGTTCTTGCTTATATTTCGTTACACGCGGTAACCTATATTAGGCGGAATCTTCTTCTCTTCACGAAGGCGTCGTGGTTGGGATTGGGGCCCGTCATGCAATCGCTCGACCCATACGGTGGATCAATGACTTCAGGCAAGAATGCGGCTTCAAGCTTAATTCTAAGCATCATGTGTTCACTGGCTGCAGGTTTTTGTACGGCGAGTCTGTACGCAACATTTCGCCACGGATTCAGCAGTGAAGCGATGATGACATTCGACATCCTCGCCTTTTGGTACGAGACGCCTTTCTATTTGGGTAACACAACCCCCGCCTTCTATCGAGGCTTGGCTGTTGTCGTCGTTACGTCTGGCCTCGTTCTGCTAATCCAGCGAACCGTATGCCCGGCCGATCGCGAACATTACGGCACGGCGCGCTGGGCTGGATTGGACGAAATGCGGCGCGCGGGCTATCTCCAACGATACAGTCGCATCAGCGGCCCGGTATTTGGGAAGACCAGCCGCCCTTCTTGGCCTGGATATTACCTGACCAACGGGGAGCAGCCTCACAGCCTCGTTGTTGCACCGACCCGCGCTGGCAAAGGCGTGGGCGTCGTCATTCCAACGCTACTTACGTTCACAGGATCGGTGATCGCACTGGATGTTAAGGGGGAGCTATTTGAGCTCACCTCCAGAGCACGTAAAGCCGGTGGCGATCATGTGTTCAAATTCACACCGCTGGACCCGGAGCGCCGGACGAACTGCTACAATCCTCTCCTGGATATCATGACCCTGTCTCCAGAGCGGCAGTTCATAGAGGCGCGTCGCTTGGCGGCGAACCTCATTACGGCCAAGGGGGAGGGCGCGGAAGGTTTCATCAACGGCGCACGAGATCTTTTTGTCGCCGGTGTACTGGCCTGCATTGAACGTGGCACGCCAACAATCGGAGCCGTTTACGACCTTTATGCTCAGCCGGGGGAGAAATATAAGCTTTTCGCGCGGCTCGCGGCGGAAACCCAGAACAAAGAGGCTCAGCAAATCTTCGATAACATGGCGGGCAACGACACGAAAATCCTGACCTCTTACACTTCAGTGCTAGGCGACGGAGGGCTCAACCTGTGGGCAGATCCGCTGGTTAAAGCGGCGACAAGCCGATCAGACTTCTCAATCTATGATCTGCGCCGTCGAAGAACTTGCATTTATCTTTGCGTCAGTCCAAACGATCTCGAGGTGCTCGCGCCACTGATGCGCCTACTGTTTCAGCAGATCGTATCTGTTTTACAGCGCTCGCTGCCTGAAAAGGATGAGAAGCACGAGGTGCTATTCCTGCTCGATGAATTCAAGCACTTGGGCAAGCTGGAGACGATTGAGACAGCCATTACGACCATCGCGGGCTACAAGGGCCGCTTTATGTTCATCATCCAGAGCCTTTCGTCCCTGACGGGCACATACGATGAGGCCGGCAAGCAAAACTTCCTCAGCAATACTGGTCTGCAGGTCTTCATGGCCACGGCCGATGACGAGACGCCGGCTTATATTTCGAAAGCTATCGGTGACTATACGTTTCAAGCTCGCTCAATTTCCCACGGTCGAGGCCTCGATCGCAATATTCAGATTTCAGGTCAAGGGGCACCGCTATTGCGACCCGAACAGGTGCGCCTGCTGGATGACGAATGCCAGATAGTCCTTATCAAGGGACAGCCACCACTAAAACTGCAAAAGGTGCGATACTATTCCGATCGAATCCTGAAGCGCATCTTTGAAAGCCAAACTGGAGGCCTTCCGGAGCCAGCATGCTTGACGATGTCGGAAGAGGATCACAGACCATGCGCGATGCCCGCAGCAACAGCAGTCAACCAGGTTCTCTCGTAAACCGTCCGGCCAGGGCCGCAGGTTAGGCAGCCTGATGTTGTAGGGACTTCGGTGGCTGCCAATTCCACGGGAGCAATTGCTCGAGCCTGGTGATCAATGCGAGCGAGCACGTCGGCAAGCCATGCCTGCGGATCGACGTCGTTAAGCTTGGCGCTCATGATCAGCGTCGATGAAGGCCGCACGATCGGCACCACGATCAGAGCCGGCAAAGAGCCACGACTTTCTGCTCATGCTGCGCTTCCTTGCCTGATGCGCTTGTGGCTGTTCTCGCAGACCCCGTTCTATCATCAGCTCGAAGCGGTAGCGCCTCTTCACCCTCCACAGATCCAGCGCAAAGCCGAATACATCTGGAGATCGTCCCATGACAAAGCGGCTTGTTGAGGTGATACCTGTCTCGTGAGGAGAAGGAGCCGCTCGTCATCACATTCCTCTTCGTGAGCTGCCATCGCCGCAGCGCCAAGTCCGCAAGTGCGACTACGAGTTCCGGAAAAGCGATGGCGCACAATACTGACGTTGCCGATCAACATGTGGCAAAGCCTTCAATGACACTTTTAAGGAGAACGAAACAAATACCGTGCCTGGTGAAATTAGCCTGTTTGGCTGATAGCCTCAATACCGCTCTGTCGCATGTCCGACATTGTCTGACATCAGTGGGGCTTGCACTTCCCACTGGCTCGAACAAGCCGTTGAAATTTAATGTTCCCTTTAAATGTATCTGACTGGCACACCTCTTGCCGGGAAGAGGGGCGAAGCGGTTTTAACGCTTCGACAGGTCAGGCTTTCGAAAGGCGAAACATGCGAGCTACATTTGTGAACCAGCTTGATGACGGCCCTGCTACCGTGACCACCAAGACGCGTTCTGCCCAGATGACCACGGTCGCCAAGGCGATCGATTCCAACCCCAACCAGGCTCCCGAGCATGCCGCCGATCCTCGCGCCTATCTGAACGAGATCGACGGCGACAAGGCGATGGCCTGGGTCAAAACGCGTAACCTGTCGACCGTTGACAAGCTGTCGAAAGATCCTCGCTACAGCGAATACCAGGCCGACATTCTGAATCTCCTACAGGCCACCGATCGTATCGCTTCGCCCCGGTTCGCGCACGGCGGGATGATCGATAACTTCTGGCAGGACGGCACGCACGTGCAGGGCCTGTGGCGACGTACGACCTGGGAATCCTACAGGTCCGGCGACCCGCAATGGCGCACCATTCTCGATATCGATGCGCTGTCCAAGGCCGAGGGAAAGACCTGGGTGTTCAAAGGCGGGGACTGCCTGCCCCCCGCCAATAATCTCTGCCTGATCCGCCTGTCCGATGGCGGCAAGGACGCCGATGTGGTGCGCGAGTTCGACGTTGCCAAGGGTGAATTCATCAAGGACGGCTTCGTCCTGCCCGAATGCAAGCAGTCGGCGACCTGGGTGGACGAGAACACCATCTATGTGACCCGGGAATGGACGCCGGAGGAAGTGACCGCTTCCGGCTACGCCTACGTCACCAAGGTGCTGAAGCGCGGCCAGAGCCTGGATCAGGCGGTCGAGATCTTCCGCGGCGACAAGAAGGACGTCTCGGCTCGGCGCGGCGTGCTGCGCGACCTCGACGGCAATTATGTGATGGACACCTCCTATCGCGGCCTCGACTTCTTCAATGCTGAGCGAGCCTTCTACCCGAACGGCAACACAGACACCCAAAAGGTGGTCCTGCCCCTCCCGACCACGGCCACTTTTGACGGCTACTACAAGGGCCAGGCAATCTATCGGTTGAAGTCGGACTGGACCTCGGCCAAGGGCACCGTTTTCCACAATGGCGCGATTATCGCTTTCGATCTCAAGGCGGCGCTCGCCGATCCAGCGCACGTCGAACCGCTTGTGCTGTTCATGCCAAACGAGCATCAGTCTGTCAAAAGGATTACTCAAACCAAGAACCGTCTCGTGCTGTCGATCCTGTCGAATGTCAGCGGCGAGGTGCGCAGCTTCAATTTCGGCAAAGGCGGCTGGTCGTCCTTCAAGGTGGCCCTGCCGGAAAATTCGACCCTGTCGGTGACGTCCAGCGACAATGAGAGTGATCAACTGTTCGTCTTCTCAAACGGGTTCCTTGAACCTTCGACCCTGTTTCGCGCCGATGCTGCAAGCGGCAAAGTCGAGAAGATCAGGTCGGCCCCGGAACGCTTCGATGCCGAAGGCCTGCAAGTCCAGCAGTTCTTTGCGACCTCCAAGGATGCCACGAAAGTTCCGTATTTCCTCGTCGCGCGCAGGGACGTCAAGTTGGACGGCACGAGCCCGACCATCCTCTACGCCTATGGCGGGTTCGGAGTTCCAGTGTTGCCCAACTATTCGCCGGCGATTGGCAAGCTATGGCTGGAAAAGGGCGGTGCCTTCGCGCTCGCCAATATTCGCGGCGGCGGCGAATTCGGACCGAAATGGCACGAAGCTGCATTGAAGACCCATCGTCGGCGCGCTTTTGACGACTTCCAGGCCGTGGCGCAGGATCTGATCGCAAGGAAGGTCACCTCGACACCGCATCTTGGGATCATGGGAGGCTCGAACGGCGGCCTGCTCATGGGCGTCCAATTGACCGAGCGCCCCGATCTGTGGAACGCGGTCGTGATCCAGGTGCCGCTTCTCGACATGGTCAATTTCACGCACATGTCGGCAGGAGCCTCTTGGCAGGGCGAATATGGCAATCCAGACGACCCAGTCGAAGGCGCCTTCCTGCGCTCGATCTCGCCTTATCATAATGTCAGGGCGGGCGTGGCTTATCCCGAACCGTTCTTTGGGACATCGACCAAGGATGACCGCGTCGGTCCGGCGCACGCGCGCAAGATGGCCGCCTTGTTTGAAGATATGGGGCTGCCCTTCTACTATTACGAAAATATTCAGGGCGGTCACACCGGCGCCGCCAACCTGCAGGAACGAGCCCGCCGCTACGCGCTCGAATACACCTACCTGTCCCAAAAGCTCATGGACAACACATGAATCCGTAAGCCTTAGGCCGTGCGGGCCGATTTGAGCAAGATGAAGCCGGCCGCGAGGGCGGACTTGCCGCGCACGACGGGTGGAACCGAAAATCTGCACCAGATGCGCCGACAAACCCCGCCGTTCGCCAACAGCTCGCCCCCGGGCCTGGCCCCAGCCCGCCGGCTGGCGGTGATCATGCATCGCATGTGTGACGAAACGGAGTTTTCCTGGAGCAGAAAAGAAGGTCTTGGCCGGCTCAACGCTGCGCTGATTGACGGCTCCGCGCCGAGCCTGGCGTCGTCGAGACCGAACAAAGGAGGTGAGGATATTCCGCCCCGGGGCGGTATTGATGTCCTTCGCGGGACGAGGGATGGGGTGAGATCGTTGCAAGCACACTGGGCCGGTCGCATCAGTTGCGGTCAGGACGTCTCCTAGATTGGAGCGCTTCATTCTTGCGATCCCATCGTGGGAGGGCCACGGTGCCGATCCCGAAGAGAACCCGCCAAGACCATCTTAACGCCGGGGAACGCGAAGCTCGAAAGCGCTTGACCACAACCGCCGAATAGAGAAGTGCTTGCACTAGGACTTGCTGCCTTTAGGCCATCTTAGCAAGGCGGCCCTCCTCGGAGGGGTACGTTCTTTCGGAAAGGCCAGAGGAATACCTCGAAAGGCATCCAGACGGGCAGGCAGACTTCTGAACCTACCGGCGCCACATTGACCGCCCATTGTGGGATACGGGCCCCGAACTGATTTGGATGATGCAGGTTTCGGATCTTGTCGCATTATCGAGGCAACTAGTGTTTGTTTCCGGAAAGTCCTGTCGACCATGGTATCTTAGCCTCTTTGCGTTTGTAGGACGGTCGGCAAAGACATTCAGGTCTCAAGAGCTCACCGGGCGTCAGCTTCACCCCACCGCTGTGTTCAGAGATCAGCCGGCGTTGGAACCGGAGCGCGTCTTAACGATCGAGGCAGAACAGGAGCCGTTAACCGGGCACGGCATGACGCGCCGCTGCTACACCTGTCTGAATGCCAGAACCGCGTTTGTGCCTCCCATGGCGAACGCGTTGCTTAACGCTACTCGAACCTCTCGTTCGCGTGGCACATTTGGCGTGACGTCGAGATCGCATTTTGGATCATGCTCATTGTAGTTTGCCGTGGGTGGGACAATCCCATCGCGGATAGCCATCACACAGGCAATCATTTCGAGCGCGCTTGCTGCACCGAGACAATGTCCATGCATGGATTTGGTGGACGAGACCGACATCGAGCGAGTATGATCCCCAAAAACCCGCTTGATCGCCGCCGTCTCAACCTCATCATTCGCTCTGGTGCCGGTGCCGTGTGCGTTGAGATAGTCGACATCATCGGCATTCAGCCCGGCGTCTTGAAGGCACTGACGAATCGCAGCCTCAGGCCCTTCGGCAATCGGTGCAACAATATGGAAGGCGTCCGCCGAAAGGCCAATGCCGGCGATCTCAGCCAGGATCGTTGCACCGCGCGCTTTAGCATGTTGATAGCTTTCCAGCACAGCCATGCCAGCACCCTCTCCAAGTACCACGCCCTTTCTGTCGGCAGAGAAGGGGCGGCAAGTGTCCGGTGCAAGAACGCGCAACGCTTCCCATGATTTTAGTACACCCCATACGAGCGGTGCATCGCTACCCCCGGCAATCATGACGTCGGCTCGGCCGAGCCTGATCAGGTCCACCGCCGAGGCGATTGCATTGTTGGCCGAGGCGCACGCGGCAGTGACGCCGAAAACTGGCCCGCGCAGGCCCAGATGGATGCTAACTTGGCCCGCAGCGGCACCAGGCATCACTCTTGGAACAGTGAGGATCCCGGTCCGCATGGCGCCGTCCAAAAGCAGGGCGCGGTAATTTTCCTCAACTGCCGCGGAGCCACAAATGCCGACGCCAACAGTTGCACCACAGCGATCGGCATTCCATTCGTCACAGGAAAGCCCCGCCTGCTCTACCGCCTCACGGGCAGCGAGCACAGCAAGTAGGCTGAAACGATCCATCGAGGCGAGTTGCTTTTTACAGATGTCGTGCTCCGGCAGTGCTTTGATCTCGGCACCGATAATGCCGTCTAGCTCATAAAGCTCGGCATTGGAGATCGGCCCGATGGCGGAAATGCCAGCACACATGCCTCGCCAAATGGAGGCCGCATTGCTGCCGAGGGCGCATAGCCCGCCGACCCCGGTTATGACGACGCGTTTATCCATTCAAGACACCTTTGCCATTAAGGTACGCAGGGATTCCACCAAATCGCCGACGGTATGAAGATTTGACCAGGCATCCGTTATGTTCATGTGGATCTCAACGTTATTGGCTTCCTCGAGGTCCCAGAGAAGATCCGCCAGGTCGAGTGAATCAAGGCCGAGCGAGGTTAGTTCCGTAGCGACTGTTATTTCTTCGCAATCCGCCGATGTAGCTGCCCCGGCGCGCTTCCTGATTGTAGCTATAACCTCTTCAACGAGTTGATCGGACACACCGGTTCCTTCCATTATACGTTTCGATCTCAAGGTCGTGTTAATACTGTTCGAACAGGAATGGACATGCTTTGATTTTGGTATAGAGAGCAAAATTCATTGAAAAGCACTTGTATGTTAAGTACGTTTTATATGCGCCATCGACTAAGATTTGGAAAATAGATTGTTTGGATAGATCGCATTCATGTGATCAATATACTGAACACTTGTTTGCTCGGAGATTTACCCTTGAAAAGGTAGTGCGGCGCGCTGCAGAAGCTACCGATCCAGTGCATGCGGCGAGCATCCAAACAAAAAGCCGAATCGGCACGCGTGAGTCTTGCTTGTAAGCTCGCCTCTCGGACCTGCCATCCCGCCATTGCTTCCGTCCCTTGCTTCCTGCGGCAGAGTGCTGGTAGCGCATCGATGCCGATGGTGCAAAGGGCCGGAAACCTCTTTGCCCGCGCTGGGTCTTGGGGCGCGCCAGGATCCGAGACAGCGCGAAAATTGCTCGAAATGTTGCCGGGTCACACTCTCCTGACCGCTATTCCTCAGAAACGTGCGTAACCGGCACCGCTGTCTGTTTGTAGAGTCAGCGACAACTGTAGTTCGACCTGGTTCCTGCTCCTCATTTAAACGGTTGATATTGCGCTTCATTCTTGCCTGAGCGCCTCTTTGCGTAATTGGCACGAGTTTTGAAACCTCTCGTCGCGACGCGTCACGGCCTCCCGACCGTGACCTAGTGATCGCGCCCTGAGAGGAGACTTATGCTTAACGAAGGTCGTCCTGCGAAGCCCGAATTTGTCGGAAGCCAGTTCATCGATGTAGTCGCGGCTATCGATAAGATTGCGGCATCATCCCCCGACAGGATTGCGATCCAGCATGGCTCGGAGGAGCTCACATATGGTGAGCTGCGGGTGCTGTCAGATACCATCGCAAACACCCTACGGGAGCGCTGCGCGGATGGCGCGGTCGTGGCCTATTGCGGCGAACGGAACTCTAATTGGGCAGCCACAGTAATCGCCATTCTGAAAAGCGGCTCAACATATTTGCCGCTCGATCCACCCTTGCCGGCCTCCCGACTTTCCTTCATGATTAAGCAAAGTGGATGCACTCTGATTATCGGGCAAAGACCGGAAGCGCTTGGTCTTTTTGAGAAGGACTGCGAAAGCGCCAGACAATTCATGACGGTGGAGACGGCGCTACTCGGTAGCCGTTTCTCCCCTGCAATGCCATCTTCGGCTGGACCCCGTCTCGCTTACATTCTGTTTACGCCCGGTTCGACGGGAACGCCCAAGGGCGTGATGGTTCGACGCGCAGGCCTAAACAACCATTTGATGGCCAAGATAGATGCGCTCGAACTTAGTGAGCAGGACTGTGTCGCACAGACTGCCTCTCATGGCTTTGACATCTCTCTATGGCAGCTTTTGGCAGGATTGTGTGTCGGCAGTTGTGTCGCGATCATAGATGATGCGACCCTGAGATCTCCCTTGGCCCTACTTAAAGCACTGCAGGCACATCGGGTCGCAATCGTCCAATTCGTTCCATCGGTGCTCGCCATATTCGTTGAACACCTGCAGACGCTCTCAGCCAAGGAGCGGCTCCTCGGTGGCTTACGCATGGTATCCACGGTCGGCGAACCGCTGACGCCTGCCTTGGCGCGCAGTTGGCTGACACTCTATCCTCAAGTCCCCATCCTCAATCACTACGGCCCGACAGAATGCGCGGACGGGGTGACGCACCATTTGATATCGGTCCCACCCAGCCCAGCTGACACCTATGTGCCCATCGGCAGGCCGATTTCCAATCTTGAGGTTTATGTCGCCAGTGGATTGCGCCTGTGCAAGACGGGAGAAGTCGGTGAGATCTATGTCAGCGGAGTCGGTGTCGCTGATGGATACATCAATGACAGCGATCGTACCAGAGATGCCTTTGTGCCAAACCCGTTCTCCGACCACCCATCCTATCGACACCTCTACAGGACCGGCGATCTCGGACGCATCAGGGCAGACGGCCTTCTGGAATGTCTAGGTAAACGAGATCGTCAGATCAAGCTCCGGGGGCACCGGATCGAACTTGGAGAGATCGAGTCTCACCTCGCGGACAACCAAATTCAGCTTCGGGGTTTCAGAATTGAGCTGGAGGAAATTGAAGCGGCGCTTGAATCTTACCCTGGCGTTGCGCGAGCCGCGGTTCTGGTAGAAGGCGCGGATGACGATCGGCGGCTCGTTTCCCTTCTGGCCCCAACTCACGAAAATCTGACTTCAGGAGACATTCTAACTCATCTGCGGCAGGCACTTCCGTCTTACATGCTGCCGTCGGATTTTCGGATGGTGGAACGTATGCCGCTCACACCCAGCGGGAAAATAGATCGGGCTCGTCTGTCTTCCATTTCATCCCGCCCGATCCGAAAAGCGAGATCGGCTGAACCGCGCACGGAAAGGGAGCAACTCCTCGCCGCGATTTGGCAAGAGCTGTTGGGCACCAGAGCTATCGGCATTGATGACAGCTTCTTTGACGTCGGCGGAAATTCGCTTCTGAGTGTACGGTGCGTCACACTGGCGCGTAACGCGGGAGTAAACTTGACGGTCGGTCAGTTGCACCGGACACCGACGATCCGGCAACTGGCAACGCACCAAGCGCCGGCTGCGACATGTGCGACCCTCAAGGGACCGCTGCCGGTAACCCCTGCAGTCACACATTGGAATCATATCGTCGGACTCGGCGAGCACTACAACATTGGCGATCTTTTCTTCATGCCCGCCGGCCTCTTGAATATTTCCATTCTTGAACGTGCCCTTGTGCATGTCATCGGGCGGGAGGAAGGACTGAGGCTCCGTATTAGCCAAACGGACAGGGGCCTATCTCAGGTAATCGGATCAATAGCAGATTGCCCCGTAGAGGAACTAGACCTTGTCGGAGTAGCCACATCAGAACAACTCACGGTTATTGAGCGCGCCTGTGCTGAGCGTCAGCACAGTTTTCGATTTGACGGTCGGACGCCTCTTGTCAAAGTCTCAGCCTTCCGGACATCAGAAAGCGGCGATTACTATTTGCTTGTTCTGCTGCATCACTTTGTAGCAGACGGGGTTGGATACAGACTGTTCCTGAATGCGCTCGATAAAGCTTATAGCTCGCTTGCTGCAGGGCAAATCGCTGCAGATCCAGGGACCACGCCCCTTTCTCAATGGCTCGCCCGATTGAATGATTATGCGCATGGCGAAGCGCCAGCCGAGCTCCAACATTGGGAGAGTCTGCGGTATGAGTTGTTTGATATCCGTGTAAGTGACGCCGGGTCACGTGCGGCGGGATTTTCGGCTGAAACTGCGAGGTGGCTCCACTATGAAGGCTTCGGTGGGCCAATTGATGAGAAATTCTGCAGGCCGCTGTGGAAGGATCAGGCCACATACCGTCTAAGGATCGATGAGGAGACGACGGCGCGCCTTCTCAAGATTGTGCCGACGTCCGCGCATTGCGAAGATTTTGATATATTACTCGCGGCTATCTCGGGGGCATTTGGCCGCGCTTTCGGAAATTACTCGCTCTGGATTGACAGTCTCACTTCGACCCGGGGAGGTCTATTCGACGACATCGATCCGTCGCAAACGATTGGCTACATCGGTGAACTGGTACCGCTGCCGTTATACGTTGCCGGAACGGAGTCTCGTCAAGACCGGGCTCGCTCTATATATCAGCAACGCAGCGCCCTGCCGCGCAAGGGCATAGGTTTCCGGGCTTTGAAGTTCTTGAATCGGCATCCCGATGTGCGGGAGCGGATCGATCGTCTGCCGTTACCCCGGATCGGAGTGAACTATCGAGCGAGACTCCAACGTCATTATCCGCGCCGCCTGCTATCCACAGATCCACACCCGCTGTGGATCGGCGAAGATATGAATCAGTCAGTTATGAACTATCTCTTTTGGTTTCGTGTCGGATACCAGTCGGGCAAACTACAAATTGAAGTGAGATACGATCCAAGACAAGTGGGCTACGAATCCACCCGCAGCCTCTGCACAACCTTGCGCGAAGAGCTGCAACTTTCTGTCGATGCGTTTGCAGAGGCCAACAGATGAGGCCGTTGGAGCTACATATCAAAGGCAAAGACGAACGCATGGCATCGCCGGCAGACCACATTAGTTTGTTGGACGGCAAGGTTTCCCGCCTCATCATGCGCCTTTCCATTCCGTCGATTATCGGTTTGTCGATCAATGGAATTCAGCAAGCGGTGAATGCAATCTTTGTCGGTACGCTTGGCCCCCAGGCCATCGCGGCCGTGAGCATTGCTTTGCCGTTGGTGGTGCTGCTGTCTGCGGTAGGGCAGGGGATCGGGGCCGGTACAGCATCATTCGTGTCCCGCAATCTTGGAGCTGGCAATTCATTGGAAGCAAGTCGTGGTGCGAGCTTGGCACTCGGTCTCGTAGTTCCGATCGGAACGACGCTTACTGTCACCATCCTTTTCGGCTTGCGCGACGCTCTCACTTTGCTCGGCGCCAGTCCAACGATAATGCCAGCCGCGCTCGAATATGCCTCGACGCTCCTGGTTGGTTATACTCTTATCCTGTTGAACATGGTCAGTGGGTTCATCGTACGGGCTGAGGGTAACACCCGGTTCAGCATGTGGACGATGATTACGGCTTTCACGTTGAACGCCCTGCTCGATCCGCTTCTGATTTTCACTCTGGATCTCGGAGTTTGCGGCGCGGCGCTGGCAACACTGTTGTCCCAGATCGTCGCCACCAGCATGTACATCGTATATTTCGCCAAGCAACGCGGGATTGTCCGTTTCCGAGCTTCCTACATCACTTTGAGGGGCGACCGATTAAAGCAGATAGCCGCCGTTGGAGCCCCAGCGACGATCACCGGTATTTTGACAGCGGCTTCATTTATGTTCTTGTACAGGGCTGCTGCCGCATTCGGCGACAATTCAATTGCCGCTGTGGGTATAGCCGCACGATTGCAAACGATCGGGACATTCCCGATCGTTGGCTTTTGCATCGGCTCACAGGCGGTCCTTGGTTTCAGTTGGGGAGCACAGGATTTTGCACGGGTGCAGAAGGCCGCGACGTTCATGCTTTCTACAGTCTGCGCCTTTTCAGTCAGCTTTTCTGCTGTAGTTGTGATTTTCGCCCGGCCAATCGTCAGCCTTTTCAGCGACAGCGAGGATGTGACTGAAATCGCTGTCTCCACCTGTATTATGTTCCATCTCTTTTTCGGGCTGTTTGGCGTCCAATACGTGGTAATAACTATGCTTCAGTCGTTCGGGAGAGCACGCCTGAGTGCCGTCGTTTCCTTCGCAAGGCAAGGATATCTCTTCGTACCAGCCATACTACTATTTCCTCGTATTTGGGGATTCACGGGATTATTGATCAGCCAGGCAGCTGCTGAGCTACTGGCAGGACTGCTTGCCATCTTTGTAGCGGTCAAGCAGTTCAACAACCTCAAAGGAATGCTCCTGCACCGCTAAATCCGAGGTCACGCACCCTTGGCTGCTACTTCATGTTTCCTTTAATCGTATCCACTTTAAGGGCAAAAACATGCAGCAATTCAAAGTGCTACAGCGACCTTTTCGCGTCTGATAAGACGAGCGGCGCTGTAGTGCTTAAGCCGCTTGAAAAACAGCGTCCGGCGACCGTAGTCAGCCGTAAGCGCAACTTTCCATGCGGTACTCAATTGTGCTCGAGCGAAAGGAAATCTCAAGTGATAGAGACGCTGCTTCCATCCAATATAGCCGTGCAAACCTCTCGGGCAAGTAGAGGCCCAGAAGTGATGCCCGAAGAAGAGAGTGCCGTGGCTGGGGCGATCGAAAGCAGGAGGCGTGAATTCTCCGTCGGACGAGCCTGTGCCAGATCGGCATTAGCCAAGCTTGGCTTTCCTCCGTGCGCCATCCCAAGTGGACCTGACCGGGCTCCAGTTTGGCCAGCCGGCGTAGTCGGCAGCATAACACATTGTGCTGGATTCTGTGCCGCCGCTGTGGCCCTGCAGGAGGACTACGTTGCGCTCGGAATCGATGCAGAAGTCGATGAGGAGCTGCCGTCGGGCGTGTTGGAGCTCATTTCGGTTGACGAGGAGCGAGAGTGGCTGGCCAACGCACCAAGGCGCCTCAATTGGGGCCGATTGCTCTTCAGTGCCAAGGAGAGCATCTTCAAGGCGTGGTTTCCGCTCACACGTGAATGGCTGGAATTCGAGGACGCGGTGATCACTTTCATTCCGGACGGGACGTTTGTTGCTCGGCTTCCGAACACGCTCATGCCGACCCGCAATTGTGCTTGGGAACTCCGCGGCCGCTTCAGCATTGCAAATGGACTAGTACTAACTGCAGTATTCATCGCGGGGTAGCGTTAGCCCCGGCTCAAAGCCTCGCGTTCTCCAGTTACGCGCGATCGGCGCCTGATGGAGCGCTCAATGGTGAGCCGTGATCGACTCAGGGAGTGGTGCTCACCAATATCCGTAGGTTAGCGCCCCGGCGCTCCGACTGCGAAAGTATTTTGCAAACAACAGCCGGTAGTGTGTTGAAGATTCTGCAAATTCCCTGAGAGGGGCGACACCATGGCAGGCTGGTGGTGTTGAACGTCACCCGCTCCCCTCACGAGCAACCCCGGATGCTCCAGCCCGCTATTATCGCTCGCTTGATTTCTCAATGTAGTCCACGGCTGGTCTCCATCCGTTGGCGAGGCAGGAGAGGGGCTGAAAGATCGATAGTCGCAAAAGCGTGAGTCCCAGCTTTAAGATGCGGAACGGGCACTCACAACAGGTTGTGCACTTGACTCCGCTGAGGAGCAGCAAGGGGATAGCGGTGCGGCAGGCCCCTGCGCACATAATCCGAATGTAACTCCAAGGCGCGTGTCCAGGCCCCCCGCGGGCTTTTCCTGATTCACCTTGGAGCAGCAGAAGGAGACCGCGGCGAGCTGGTTGGAGGTGACGGTCCACCAACCTGCGGGCAAGCCTTAGTGCTGTTTCTGATGAGCGGATCGAGCGCATTGTCATCATTACAAACGTTTCCTAGCCGACGTCGGCGGCACTCCCATTTCCTTGAGCAACCGGCCGGCGCCGTCGATCTTGTCCATGGTCCAGAGCATGAAACGACTGTCGACGTGGATGCTGCGATTGCGATCTCCGGGAAAGGCCCAGTCCCCAATCACGCCCTCTAGCGTGCCGTCGAAGGCGAGACCAACGAGCTCGCCGCGCCCATTCAACGTCGCCGAGCCGCTATTGCCACTGGTAATGTCGACCGTGGACAGGAAGTCGACCGGTAACGTGCCCAGCGCTGGCGCGACATAGGGGCCATAGTCCTTAGCGCGAATCGCGGCAATGGCGGCTTCGGGCGCGTCGAACTCACCCTTTCCGGTATGCTTGGCCAGCAGTCCCTCAGCCGTGGTGAAGGGCGTCCAGATCTGCCCGTCTTGCGTTCGCCTCGCCACCTTGCCCCAGGTGAGGCGCAGCGATCCATTCGCGTCGGGATACACGGGCCGGCCGATCGCCTTCCTATAGGCAAGCAGAGCCTGCATATAAGTCGCGCGCGCCGCCTGCGTGCGGCCGGCGAGATCCTTGTTCGTGCGCTCCGCGGCTATCTCGCCGGGATAAAGTGCAACCGCCAGCTTGATGAAAGGATCGTCCGATGCCTCGAAAGCAGCAGCCGGTTTATCGAGCCAGCCGAGCCGCGTAGCCGTGTCGGCGAGTTTGGTTTCTGCATAGAGTCGATCAAGGCCGATTTGGCCCAGAGCGGTCTCGAACGCAGTGTCGCGGTCCTTCGCGTCCAGCCGGTGATATTCCTCGAGTGCGGCCTCGAACAGCTTGCGATCGATGTCGGGCAGATACTCGCGTTCGACCTGCGTCAGTCGATCGATGGTCTCGCTGCGGTCACGATCCTGAAAGCCGCTTTCGCGGTTGGCATCTGGTTTCTCGTGCTCCTTCGCCCAGCGATAGAGCGTGCGTGCGGATGAGAGGATCCGCGCTTGGCCGAGCAGCGCCGCCCCCAGCCCCTGGAGCGAGGCCCGGCTGCTCTCCTCCACTATGGCATCCAGCTCGAGGATCGCCGCGCCATAGCGCGCCTGCAGCGCGGGATCGGCAGCGACCCAGTTGCGATAAGCTGTCTCCTCGGTGGCCTTGCGAGCGTTGAGCCCAACCGCATCAGCGCCGGCGAGATCGCCCGCCAGCTTCTTCGCGTAGTTTTCCACGCCTTGCAGGATGGAGGCGTAGCGGATCTGCGCAGTGCGGTTGCCTACCGTGGCCTGCTTTATCTGGGCGGCATAATTCGAGAGCCAACGCTGCCATAGCGGTTCGTACTTCGCAAAGTTGAACCGGACTTCCCCGGCGGTGCGAAACCGATCGGTAGTACCGGGAAAGCCAGCGACCATCACAAAATCGCCCTCTTTCAGGCCTTCGCGAGCGATGCGCAGCCAGTTCTTCGGCCGGTAAGGCACATTGTCAGGCGCATAAGGCCGGGAGGAACCATCAGGAGCGACATAGGCGCGATAAAAGCCGAAGTCGCCTGTGTGGCGTGGCCACATCCAATTATCCTTTTCGCCGCCGAATTCACCGATGCCACGTGCGGGCGAATAGACGAGGCGCACGTCCTGAATTTCGAGCTTCTGCTGAAGGTAGTAGGAGGCGCCACCATAATAGGCCCGCACGTCGCAGCGGCGGTTGGGCTGTCCTTCACACGCGGCGATCAGGGCCTTGCGGTTCGCGTCGAGCTGCTCATGGCGGGCAAAACCGGTCAGGTCGGCCGAGATTCCCTTGAGCATGTCGGCGGTCACTTCCCGTTGATCTTCGATAGCATAGATGCGGCTGCCGCGAGCCGCAGGCAATTCTTCACTCAGGCTTCTCGCCAGAAAGCCGTTTGTGAGATGGTCCTCGCCCTCCTTGCTGATGTTCTGGAGGGATCCCACTACGCAGTGGTGATTGGTCGCGACCAGCCCTTCGGGACTGACGAAGGAGGCGGAGCATCCGCCGAGTGAGACGATCGCGTTGAGCGGGGCAGCGTCGAGACGGCTCAGTTGGGCGGGATCGATCTGGAGCCCATCCGCGCGCATGGCCGCGCCGATTTCTGCAGTCTGGTCGGGCATCCACATACCTTCGTGCGCCGACGCCGCGCTGGCGGTCCAGAGCAAGGCGATGGTACTTGCTTGGGCCAAACATTTCATATTCGAGTTCATGTTGATGTACCTCCCGTCTTGGTGGCTGATTTATCTCGTGGGCTATATCGATGACCAGCGCGAGACGCTGTTCACCCGTCGAGCTGATCGCAGGAGAGCGACGCAATATGCTCGGGTTCTCCTGCCAAATTTGTGTACCTTGAACATCGCCGCCGGACCTGGGGTGGCCCTGCTCGATCGTCTTCGCGGCTGCCACTCCGTGACGGCACAAGGACCATTAACGCGTGCATCTGCATTGCGCTCACCTCTCCTTGTATGGGATTGCATACCGCGACGGTTGCCAACCGTCCGATGCAGTAATCGTGCCAAAGGAAAACAGTTTCAAATACAACGTGGGGAGACCGCTCCATGTATGTCCCGTCTCCGACATTCGTAGCGGAACCGACATATTGACGCGGCCCTCGCATCGCCAACTGGACCGCAGGTAGACGGGCATAGGGAGTGCGGAAGTTGTGGAAATGCACCAGTCACGTGGCAACAAGGCAAACAATTGCGTGACAGGGCTGGCTCTGCGGTGAATGCTCTTCTTCTTTGAGGAAGGGGAATGCATGACCACCACCAATGAAATTGCCGACAAGATCGCCGCTGATCATCAACTCACCAAGGCCCAAGGGAAGGCGATCGTCGAAGCAGTCTTCGGCGCGATCACTGCCGCGGCAACTGCTGGCTCCGAAACGTCGATCCCCGGCTTTGGCAAGTTCAAGGTAAAGGACACACCGGAGCGGGAAGCGCGTAATCCGGCAACCGGTGCCACCATCAAGGTTGCTGCTGCGAAGAAGGTGACCTTCACGCCGGCAAAAGCTCTCAAGGACGCCTTGAACAAATAGCGTCTGCCGCCGTTGGGGGGCACGCTGAGATCAAAGTGACTCGAAATTCGGTAGCGTACTCCTGCATGTTTCCTTACGTACCCGATTTAAGGATAAATACATGCAGCAATTCAAAGTGCTGCAGCGTCCTTTGCGCGTCTGATTGGGCGCAGGGCGCTGTAGCTCACGGCGCGGCGGAACTATCTGGATGCGCCCGGACCAGGAAAATTTCGCTACGCGCCCGTCACGTCGTCAGGCGCGTAGATGCCGATCAGTCGGCGCCACGAAGCCGCATCTGCCAATAAAGCAAGGCCGCAGCCGCGGAGCACCTCTGCTGCGGAAATCCACCCGCGTTCCGGCCAGGTTTTAAGTCCAGCATACGCAGGGAAGGTCAGCGCCATGGGAGCGCGCACGTAAATCGCTACTTTTCCCGAGTTCGACCCTCCAAATCGGCATTTCGAAGTGCGCCCTTGAAAGGCGCACGTCGAACCGATGCGTGCGCATCATCACGTGTCGCGGATATGCTGGCGCAGAGTGCGTAGATGGCGGCGGGCTCTACGGGTTACGCGCGTTGTTAGAGCTTCGCCAATGTCGGACCCGTAATGGTCCCGTGAGCGCCATTCCATTGTTCTGCAAAGCTTTCCATATGGCAAAACTGCCCCTCCCGTAGACACGCTCAACGCCTCTCGCCTGGCATGCGGTGGTCGCCAGAAGACCGCGGGCGCCGATGAAACTAGCCGTTCCACAGCGAGAGACTGGGCGAGAACCCGGACCGTCTTTGGTGGACGGCAGAGCTCGCGCACCAACGCCAATCGGATGGACAGTCAGAACGGGGTGCGTCGGTCCATACATTGGAAGCTGTGAAGTAAAGCGCGCCGATGAAGCCGATATTTGAATAGCTCCCATAAAATCAATCGATTAGGCCAACGGGCCGATGTGGGGTAACGGTAAAGGGAGATGATGTTGAGGCGTTAAACCATGATTAGCTGCCGTGCTAATCCATGGTGGCCCAAGTTACAACTGCCTCCTCGGCAGCGATGGTGACGATGTTCTCATCGCGCCCACTGGCAACGGCTGGATGGACTATTGATAACGCGTGAGCACGAGATCGCTGAAGAGGACCAAAAATGATCGATTTGTCGCGTCCGGAAAGCTCGAATAGCCATGAGGGCTGCGGCCAAGACCTGGGAGACCCCAGCACTACATCAACCCTATCAGTTATCTTTGTCGGTGGTGGCACGCTTAGTATTAGATGTGCACAGATCGCAAAGGAAATGGGCTGTTCCGTACCCGCCGTTCTACCTACAGATGATGTGTTCCGTACCTGGGCTACTCATTTAGGCATCCATTGCTTCGATAACGTCGACCAGACCTATGAATTTCTATGCGATGTGAATGTCGATTTGATATTTTCCGTCGTTAATCCCGTTATCTTGCCAGCTCATTTATTGGAGCAAGCACGTGTAGGTGCGTTCAATTATCACGACAGCCCACTGCCGCGTTACGCAGGGACCCACGCGACAAGCTGGGCAATTCTGGCGCAAGAGAGCCAATACGCCATTTCGTGGCATCACATGGATCCTGGTGTTGACACGGGCAACGTAGTTGTGCAGTGCCCGGTGCCCATTGAATCAACCGATACGGCATTGACCCTCAACCTTAAATGCTATGATGCCGCGATAGAAGGGTTTCGCGCTCTTTTAGCGAAAATAGCGCGGGCCGATCTCCAGGGCCGCCCGCAGCAGCTGGCAAACAGGACCTATTTTCCGAGGAAGCAACGGCCTATTGCCGCTGGTTGTCTGAGATGGAACCAGTCCGCGCAGGAATTATCAGCGATTGCTCGTGGTTTGGACTTCGGCCCTTATCATCCGAATCCGTTGTGCTTGCCTAAGGTTGTCGTCGGAGAAGATGCTATCCCGGTTCGGCGCTTGGAGGTATCCACTCGGTCTTCTGATTATCAGGCAGGCTCCCTGCTCGAAATACATCCAGACCACTGGCGTGTCGCGACGGAAACAGAAGACGTCGATCTTTGGTTTGGTGCTCCCAATGGCCCGTTCGTCGATGCGATAGCACTCGCAGAACGCTCTTGTCTGAATGTAGGTGACCGTCTCGCGATTTTGAGCGATGACCACGCATTGTCCATAACTACTATCTGTGAAGCGTTGGCTCCACGGGAGAGATTTTGGCTGCGGCGACTTGAGACATTCAAACCATCGCAGCTACCTTATGTTTCGTCTCTTCTGGGCGAACAACCGCCCAAATGGCACACGAGCTCCTGGCGCAATATAGATGCCTTGGCAGAACTCTCACCGACGGAACGCGTGGAATGCTTGTTGAGTGCTTGGTTGATTTATTTGGCCCGCACGGCAGGTGAAGCAGAGCTTCAGCTAGGTTGGCGTCCAGCACTCGATGAAACGCAGATTGATGGGCGTCTGGCGCAGAAGCTTATAGCGTCTATCGTGCCGATGGAAATTACCATCGACGTCAATCACGGTTTTTCTGAGCTACGCGCGACGGTCGCGGCTGAATGTGTTCTGTTGCGTAGACACACTAGCTTTGCCCGCGATCTCATAGCACGTAGCCCGGCACTGTCGGGCGACAAAGGGCTGCAATTGCGTCAACCGTGGCCAATTGGCGTTATGATGACAACGATGAGCCACGGCCCTTCAGTTGACGAACTTGGGTCCAATCCCGAGTCGGAAATGATCCTGCCAGGCAGCTTACTGACGCTTCAAATCAACGCGGTCGACGGGAGCTTTAGGTGGCACATTGATGAAAATCGCTGGGCGCCCGAGAAAATCGGCAATGTTACGCAGCATCTAGAGAATTTTCTAAGCGTCGCTACACTCAATCCACAGCAACCGGTCGGCCGGATCGAGCTGCTGTCAGCTGAGGAGCGGGGCTATCTTCTTGAAGATCTGAACCGGACGGAAGTGGACTATCCGTCGGAGCTTTGCGTCCATGAACTGTTCGAGGCGCAGGTGCGCCGGGCGCCCGACACCGTGGCGGTGGTCTTCGAAGCGCAGTCGATCTCCTATGGCGAACTGAATGCTCAGGCCAACCGGCTGGCCCATCATCTGATCGACCTTGGGGTCAAGCCGGACCAGCCGGTGGCCATCTGCCTGGAGCGCAGCCCGGCGATGGTGGTGGGGCTGCTGGCGATCCTCAAGGCGGGCGGCGCCTATCTGCCGCTCGATCCGGCCTATCCGTCTCAGCGGCTACGGCAGGTGCTCGACGATGCCGCCCCGCGGCTCATGCTTTGCGATGCCGCCGGCCGCGAAGCGCTGGGCGCCGAGGCACTCGCCGATCGCAGCGTGATCGACTTCTCGGACGGCGAGCTTTCCTGGGCCGACCAGCCCGCTGACGATCCCGACCCGCACGCCCTCGGCCTGACAGCGCGCCATCTCGCCTATGTCATCTACACATCAGGCTCTAGCGGAACGCCAAAAGGCGTCATGGTCGAGCATCAACAGTTGTCGAACTATTTGCAGTGGTCAAATCGAAGCTTTTACCAGAGAACTTCGAATGGCTCGCCTGTAACGCATTCGATGAGTTTTGATGGCATCGTTACGACCCTATTCGGGCCGCTGCTGGCGGGAACGAAACTTCATCTTCTAGATCCGGCTGTCCAAATTAACTCTCTTGCTGAATCGGCGGATGGACAAACCTTCGATTTGGTCAAGGTTACTCCCTCGCATCTGAGCATGCTTAACAAAACGATGCATGATGGGAAGGAAGAAGCTCCAACAAAAGCACTTATGGTTGGCGGCGAAGCCCTAGTTCCAGCCGACATGCGATTTTGGCAGCGGCGTTTTCCAAATGTGCGCCTGATTAACCATTTTGGTCCGACAGAGGCCACCGTTGGATGTGCCTCATTCGAAATAACGGGCGATCTCGAAGGCCTCACGTCAATCCCGATCGGGCGTCCGATATCGAACACGCGGCTCTATGTGCTTGACGACCATGGTCAGCC
>NZ_LUAV01000022.1:0-160811 GCF_002078505.1 Ensifer aridi
CCTGGCATTGCCGACCATTCGTAACCGACATCGAAGCTGATCGTCTACGGGCTATGTGTATGAACGTTGATAATCATCTCGCAACTTCCGGAACTCTCGCGCCAGACCGGGCAAACCACCATCAACTCGCCGGCCCCGAAGGAAGATGGCTGGTCGGCGAGGTAAGAGGAAAGCTCGTTCAGAGGGGCCGGGGTGGCGGCTCTCGGGTATCCCGCACTGATCCTTGCTGACGATGGCGACGCGGTACGGGTTCACCGCTGATCTGCCTCCGCGATTGGCCTCAACGCCGGCGGAGCGCTGACCTATACGGCCCGTGTCTTCGACACGATCGCCGCCCTGCCGAAAGAGTATCAAAGGCTAACGAGGGCCGGTCCGCCGGCCCTCGCCTCAGCATCCAAAAGCAAGCGCCTTGAACAAGCCAGGTCCTCGTCATTGAGAGTGATTTTGCGCCGTTTAACGGTCGCATGCATCGGTGCGCGATGCAAATTGATCAACTTGAATGCTTTCCGAGCGCAGCCTCGCCCGACCTCCATCTCAATTGGAGAAGCGACCGACGCAAAGGCGCGCGGCGGCCGGGGCGAGGTTCCGTTTCGGCGCAAATGGACAGGACGTTAGCGTTTCCACGCGAACGTTCACCGCAATTCGCGAAGCTGAAGCGGCGGTGACCCGTCCACGTCGGTACCCAGCTTGTCACTACTCTACATAGTTTGTCAGTTTGTCGAAATACAGACAATTCGCAATCCGGTATAACCGCCATAATGCGATGCGTGTCCGATCCTGGAATGAGGAACCTGCCATGACCCACCTCGACAGCCGCGGCCTTCCCCTCTCGACGACGTCGGACCTCGCGGCCGAGCGCTACCGACATGGGGTCGATCTGCTCCTCTCCACTTGGCCCGGCGCCGCGGAAATCCTGGAGGAGGCAATCGCGGCTGACCCCGACTTCGCTCTCGCTCACGCGGCGCGCGCGCGTCTGCACGCCATCCGTACTGAGCTTGCCTCGGCCAAGGCGCGGATCGCAGCGGCGGAGGAGATCGTTGCCCGGCGCGGAACCGAGCGGGAGCGGAGCCATGTGGAGGTCCTTTCCCTCGCCATCAATGGTCAGCCCGCCAAAGCGTTGGAGCGGGCGCTCGCGCACGCCGACGCTTGGCCCCGCGACATCCTGATTCTCTCGCTGCCGCTCGGTGCCTTCGGACTCCTCGCCTTCTCGGGGATGGCGGATCACGACCAGGCGCGCGTGGATCTCTGTGAGCGCCACGCGCGGCACTTCGACGCCGATGATTGGTGGTTCCTCACCTACCGGGGCTGGGCCCATGCCGAGAATGGCAACGTGACGCTCGGTCGAGCGCTCACGCAACGCGGCTATGATCTGCGGACCGAAAACGCGAACGCGGCGCATGCGCTTTCGCATGCGATGTACGAGGGCGGCGCGGGCGAGGAGGCCGAGAGGCTGATCGCAGACTGGCTGCCTCGCTACGACCGCACCGGCATCCTCCACGGTCACATCGCCTGGCACTCGGCATTGGGCGCCCTGGAGCGAGGTGATCCGGAGAGCGCTCTCGCGATCTACGCGGATTACATTCAGCCTTCGGCTACGGCCGGAATGCCAGTCAACGTGGTCAGCGATACTGCCTCCTTCCTATGGCGGCTCCAGGCATACGGCCACACGGTGCCGGCGGGACTGTGGGCGGCGGCAGCAGCCTATTCCGGCGAATATTTCCAGAAGGCCGGCTTCGCTTTCGCGGATGTCCACATGGCCCTGATCGCGGCCGCGGTCGGCGACAGGGCTGCGGTCGAGCAGCGGGTGCAGGCGTTGACGGACTTGCTCGAGGCAGGAGCCCTGGCCGCGGGGCCAGTCGTGCCGGCGATCTGCCGCGCTGCCTTGTCCTTCGCGAATGAGGACTACGCAGGCTGCGCCCGCACCCTGGAGCCGATTGCGGCCGAGGTCGTGCGCATCGGCGGCAGTGGCGCCCAGCGCGAGTTAGTCGAGGACATGCTCCTCCTGGCCCTGATGCGTAGCGGTGAGGCTGTGAAAGCCCGTGAGCTGCTCGACCGCCGCCTGCACCGACGTCCATCGCCGCGCGACACGCGCTGGCACGCCCTGCTTGCAGCCTGACGATCCCCCTTCGCATGCTGATGCCCGCGTTGCCACAAGGTCACGCAAGTTGGTCGGGGATGCCGATGTTCCAAGGCTCGCGGTAGTTCGGCGGTGGCGTATGCTGGCCATCGACGGCAATACGCTCGACGGAGCAAGCCGCTGGCGGAGATGCTACTTTCGACCGCAAATGGTCGCGACGGCCGTTCCGAGCGGGTGATCAGAATGAACAGGAAGTCGCCAGTATATCTCAATGCTCTGCGCGCGTTTGAAGCTAGCGCGCGTCACGGCAGCTTTTCGGGCGCTGCCGATGAGCTCAGTGTGACAGCAGCGGCGGTTGGGCAGATGGTGCGGGGGCTCGAGGATTGGCTGGGAATGCCACTATTTCAGCGTAGCGCTACCGGGAAAACCAGACTCACTTTAACCGAAAGCGCCGAGCGCGCGCTTCCGGATATCCGAGCGGGACTCGATCTCCTCGGGATTGGACTGGACCGGCTTCGAGAATTGACAACGAGCGGCATTCTGAACGTTACCGTCAGTCCCGCTTTCGCCGCCAAATGGCTGCTACCGCGCATCGATCGCTTCCAAGCGAGGTGCCCGGAAACAGATATCCGGCTCGAAACAAGCTTGAGGCTCGTCGACTATAAGGCGCATGGTATCGACGTCGGTGTGCGCTACGGAGAAGGCTCTTGGCCGGGTCTCGTTGCAGAGAAGCTGATGGAGGAGGAAATCTTTCCCGTCTGCTCCCCTACCTACTCCGATCTGGCCAATTTGACCGAGCCCGCAGATCTCACGCGAACCACACTCATCCACGATCTCTCTGTCGACCCCGCGATCGGTTTCGTCACCTGGGACATGTGGCTGCAAGCTGCCGGTGTGCCTGAGGGGCAACCGCAGAGAGGGATGAGGATCGACAATTCAGCGGCGGTGCTTCAGGCCGCGATCGAGGGGCGAGGCGTGGCTCTGGCACGCAGCATTCTGGCGAACGATGATCTGGCGGCGGGGCGAATCCTGCGTCTGTTCCCCGAAGTCAAAGTGCCTTCGAAGTTGGCCTACTATGTCGTTTATCGGGCGGAATATTCGTCGCTTCCGAAACTCCGGGCGTTCCGGGATTGGCTGATCGATGAGGCGACGTCCCTTCGGTCCTGATTTGAGCATCAGTTAGCATATCTCAGAGTCCCTGGAGAAAGCCCGGCGAAGTTTTTCTTTGCCGCAGGCAAGAAACTCTCATTTGTCAAGGCAGGCTCTCAGCGGCATTTCAAGTGTCCATGGCGCACGTGCTTGCACTGGAAAATCTCCACCGGGACGGCTCCTCATTGAGGAGTCCACTGACCACGTGGGCAACTTATGCTAGGCGACGCTAGAGAGGATGATCATGGCTTATCTTGAAATCACGATGCAGATCGCTGCTGAGAACCGCCGCGCTGCCGCAGGCGTCTATCAGAAGTACAAGGAGCCGTTTCTGTCGCAGATCGCTGGCGCGACATCCAAAGAGCTACTCATCCGCGACGACGACGTTCAGGTTCTCCATGGTTTCAACAGCGTCGAGGACGCAAAGGCCTATCTCGAGAGCGCACTGTTCACCGATGATGTTTTGGCCGGGCTGAAGCCGCTTCTGGCAGCCTCACCGGAAATCCGCATCTACGCCGTGGCCTAAGCCACAGGGAACGGGTCGGATCGCCGGCCCTTCATCTTTGCAATGAGCTCATCTGTGTCACAAATCATTCTGATCGTTGGCGGCGGGCTTGCGGGCCTGACCGCAGCCAGTCTCCTCCATCGAGCCGGTGTCGGCTTCAAGCTTCTTGAGGCTCGAGATCGCCTGGGAGGCCGAATTCTGTCCGTCGACGCCACCGGTGAGCCATCGGGCGACGGCTTCGATCTGGGCCCGTCCTGGTTCTGGCCCGGCTTGCAGCCGGCTATGGGGGACCTCGTCCATCTTCTCGGGCTTCACTACTTCGAACAGAACAGCGATGGCGACGTGATCTTCCAGCGGATGTCCCGCGAAGCCCCTCAGCGCTATCGCGGAATGCGACAGGACCCGCAGTCCATGCGGCTCGTCGGCGGCACGGGCGCGATCATATCGGCGCTTGCCGAAAGCCTGCCCGCACAAAGCATTCAGCTCAGTGCGCGGGTGACACATGTCTCGCTCGAAGGCCAAGAGGTCGTTGTGCAGTATGTCGATGGAAGCGGATCGTCCCATAAGCAGCGGGCGTCGCATGTTTTGTTCGCACTGCCGCCGCGTCTGCTCGAGGCAAAGGTGTTGTTTTCCCCCTCGCTCGACTTCGCGACATCCGAGCGATGGCAGCGAACTCCGACCTGGATGGCGCCCCATGCAAAGTTCTTCGCCCTCTACGACCGCCCATTCTGGCGCGACGCCGGCCTCTCCGGCACGGCGCAAAGCCTGGTGGGCCCACTGGTAGAGATACACGATGCGACAACCGCTTCGGGCCGGGCTGCTCTGTTCGGCTTCGTCGGCCTTCCGGCCGAGCAACGCGCAGCCGTCGGACGCGATGCGATCGTCGCGGCTTCGGTCCAGCAACTCGCGCAGATGTTCGGCCCGCAGGCCGCCAGCCCGCGCGCGACATTGTTCAAGGACTGGACGGACGACCCCTTGACCGCGACCGCCGACGATAGGGCGGGCGGCCATCCCAGTTCCGATCGACGGCCATGGGTCAATGGAAAATGGCGGGATTACATCTCGCTGGCTGGCAGCGAGACCAGCCTGAGCGAACCCGGTTACCTGGCCGGCGCGGTTGAAGCCGCCACTCGAACGGCGAACGAAATCATCAGCAGACTGGGCAGGTCCGAGCGACAGGCGTTCGCCCCGTCGTCCGAAGTATCCCGGGCATAGGGACTGAGAACCATGAAGGCCACCTACCGAGCCATGCAGGTGAAGACGCCCGGCAACCTTGAACTGGTTGAGCGACAGACGCCTGCTCCAAACCCGGGTGAAGTGCTAATCGCCGTTGAGGCCTGCGGCATCTGTGGCGCGGATGCGAGCGACATCGACAATGCCGATCCGGCGCTGCAGCCGCGGGTGCCCGGTCACGAAGTGGTCGGCCGCATCGTTGCCATTGGTGCAAACACGCCGTCTATCTGGAAGGTCGGACAGCGCGTCGGAGTCGGTCGTCTCGGCGGCCATTGCAACGAATGCACCGAATGCCGCCGAGGCCGTTTCAACCTCTGCCGCAATCAGCCCATTGTCGGATCCTCCTGCGATGGTGGCTATGCCGAGATAATGATCGCGCGAGCAACAGGGCTTGTCTCCATTCCGGACGAACTGTCGTCCGAGGAGGCCGCGCCCATCCTCTGCGCCGGCATTGCCACGTTCAACGCGCTGAAGAAATCCGGCGCCGAGCCCGGCGATACCGTTGCCGTTCTTGGCATTGGCGGTCTCGGCCACATGGCGCTGCAGTACGCCCGCAAGATGGGATTTCGGGTGATCGCAGTAGGCCGCGGCGAGGATATCGCCGCGGACGCCGCGAGGCTTGGAGCACATCGATACATCGACACCTACGTGGAAAACCCTGCCGATGCAATCAACGCGATGGGCGGTGCCAAAGCGATCCTGACCACGACCGCCAATCCGACGGCCGTTAGCGCGTTGATGCCCGCGCTTGCTCCGGAGGGGCGTTTGATCGTGCTCGGAGTCGGCAAGGATCCGCTGCCCGTTTCGACGCGATCCCTTGTAGGGGCCGAACGCAGCATAGTCGGATCGATCACGGGCTCTCCCTACGAGAACGAGAAAACGTTGGATTTCAGCGTTCTGACGGGCGTGCGACCGATGATCGAGACCATGCCGCTGGCGCGGGCTGAAGACGCAGTTCAAAAAATGAGGTCCGGTGACGCGAAATTCCGGATCGTGCTCACGATGGGAGACCAGACCGATGCGCATTAATGAAGACCTGACGAAACCGGTGATCGTTCACTCGGCAAAACTCGACTGGATTCCCAGTCCCTCCGCAGGCGTAGATCGCCGCATGCTTTACCGCATCGGCGGCGAGATGGCGCGCGCGACCACGATTGTCCGCTACGCGCCGGGAAGCATGTTTCCGCGCCATGTCCATAGCGGCGGCGAGGAAATCCTCGTGCTTGAGGGCACGTTCCAGGACGAGCATGGCGACTATCCGGCGGGTTGCTATTTCCGTAACCCGCCCGGCACCTCGCATGTGCCGGCGGCGAAAGACGGCTGCACAATCTTCGTGCGTCTCTGGCAATATCGTGAGGGCGACGATGCGCAGATCGTTCGCCAGCCCGGCGAGGGTGAGGCAGCGCCGTTGCGCGACGGGGCCGACGCCGCGCGTATCCTTTTCGACGACGGGAAGGAACGCGTTTCAATCGAGGAATGGCGGCCCGATTCCGCCATTACGATCGAAAATCAGCGTGGTCTCGAATTCCTGCTGCTTTCCGGCAGCCTCGTAATTGGCGCCGAACAACTGGAGCCGCAGAGCTGGGGCCGGCTGCCCGCAGGCGAGCCGCTTAAGGCGACGACCGGACCTGAGGGCGCTGAGATCTGGATCAAGGAAGCACCACTTCAGCACCCGGACGTATTGCAGATTCCCGGTTGAGAGCCGCAGCTGGGATCTCGTAGAGACGGTCACCACATGCGGATGACCGCGTCGCCGGCATGGTGGAAAAATAGTAGCGGAAAATCGCGCATCCCGTTCTGCAAGATCTGGGTCCCAATAGCATAAGCGCCCTGTGCCTGCGTCCAACAGCGCGCCGCCGGGGCAATTCGATTTTTTGGCCAATCAAGACAAGTGCGAATTCCATTCATGAGATATAACCGCGTTGCGTTTGCCACTGGGGCAATGATGGCCGCTGCGATATTCCTGTTCTCCATGAGGTCGGAGGCCGGGCCACTTTGTCCGAAGGGCGATGAGCTGAAGGTGCGTTTGCCGGACCCCGTTTCGGGCCGTCAATATGAGATCTATGTCAGCCTGCCCGCAGACTATGCGATGAACTCCGATAGATCCTATCCCCTGGTAATCATTGCGGATGGCGGCCGGGCGTTTTCGAAGCTCAAGTGCGATGCCCGCACGCTCGAGAACAGCAAGGCCATTAGGCAATCGATCATCGTTGGTCTCTCCTATGCGCTCGGCGATGATCTTCAGGACAGCAGACGTCGCGACTACACACCTGCGGCGCTCCCGAAGGGGGGAAAACTCTATGGGGGCGCCGCCGCCTATCAACGCTATCTTCGTGATGTCGTCCTCCGGTATGTCGAGGACCACTACCGTGTGGCCCCCACGAACCGCATTTTCTGGGGGCACTCATATGGCGGTCTTTTTGGCGCGCACATCCTGCTGACGGAGCCCTCGCTCTTCAAGACCTATGTCCTTGGAAGTCCGTCCTTCTGGTTCGCGAACGAAGCGATATACGATCTAGAGGCGCGCTACGCTGAGACAAACCGGCAGCTTCCAGCGACCGTTTTCCTCTATGTCGGAGGGCTGGAGACCGCACGTTATGATCCTGCAAGAAAGGGAAGAACCCGCGACATGATCTCAGGGATGCAGAAATTCGAAGAGCGACTCCAAGCACGCCGTTACGAAGGCCTTCAAATCTCCTCGATCGTCATCACCGGAAAGGATCATGTCAGCTCTGTAAGGCCCGGATTCGGTTGGGCGTTGAAGGCGGCACTCCGAGATTGACCGATTGCCGCTCCGCGTCTTGAACAGACTGCCAGCAAGCGCATTCACGGCATAACCACGGTCAGTACTCGCGAAGCAACTGAGGAGCGGTCGGTCTCGGCCGCATGGCGCTGTAACTCTTGGGATCTAAGCATCGGCCCGAACAAGAGATGCATGCCTGGAAGGCGCAGACAGGCTGTCGATGCTGACCTTAACGAACGCCGCAATTCAGTCCTAGTCACCGGAAATCCTGCAAACTGCAGCCTTTAGCCGGACAATCGCCTCGTCGACCGTTGCCCGGGCGCAGCCGAGGTTCACGCGCATGTAACCGTGGCCCTCCATGCCGAACTTCTGCCCCTTGTCGAGCCAGAGCCGCGCCTCGGTCAGCATGAATCTTTCCAGTGCTTCGGCATCCAGACCCAACGCCCGGCAATCCATCCATGCGAGATAAAGCGCGTCCGCCGGAAGCACAGTGAGCCCCGCATTCCACCCGTTGATCTCGGCTGCGAAATGGGCGTGGTTGGCGCGGACGTAGGTGATAAGGCTATCAAGCCATGCCTCCCCGTGGATATAGGCGGCTTCGGCCGCAACCATGCCCATTGAGTTCACACGAGGATAAAGGTTGCGTTCCAGCTGGCGCTGGAATTCCGCGCGTAGACGCGGATTGGGGATGAAGGCATTCGCGCACTGCAAGCCCGGCAGGTTGAAGGTCTTCGAGGGCGCGGTGCAGGTGATCGAATTTTTGGCGAACGCCTCGGACAGGCTGGCGAACGGCACATGCCGGCAGGCGGGATTCATGACCAGGTCCTGGTGGATCTCGTCGGAGACGACGAGAATTCCGTGACGGGCGCAGATTTCGCCCATGCTGCGCAGTTCGTCTTCGGTCCAGACATTGCCGGTCGGGTTGTGCGGGTTCGAGAGGATGAAGATCTTCGTGTTCGGACGGATCGCGGCCTCGAACACGGCGGCATCATAGCGGTAGCCAGTCTCGGTCCGGGTGAGCGGCGCACGCGCGGGAAACCGCCCATTGATGAGAACGTCGTCGTGGAAATGCGCATAGACCGGCGGCTGGATCAGAACGGTATCGCCGGGAGCCGAAAAGGCTTGCACGATGGTCTTGAGCGCGGTGATCACGCCGGAGACCGGCACCACCCAATCGGGCGCGACCTCCCAGCCGAAGCGACGCTGCTGCCAGCCGGTCACGGCGGCAATATAGCTGTCACGCGCGCCGAAGGAATAGCCGAAGACACCATGCTGCGCAGTCTCGACAAGCGCATCGCTCACACATTGGGGTGCGCGAAAGTCCATGTCGGCAACCCACATCGGCAGGGGATTGGCAGCCGCCGCTTCCGCCGGAAGGAAGAACCTCGCGCTGTCCCATTTGAGCGAGTTCGAACCGCGACGGTCGGTCGCCTCGTCAAAGTTGATCACCTGAGCATGCATATTCATGAGTACCTCGTCTGAAAACTGTGGGAGCGCTGGGCAAGGCGTCGCCTCAGTGGCGGAGGATCTGGCTCAGGAACAGCCGTGTGCGCTCGGATTGCGGGTTGTTGAAGAAGTCGTGCGGATTGTTCTCTTCGACGATCTGTCCCTGATCCATAAAGATCACGCGATTGGCCACGGCTTGCGCGAACCCCATCTCGTGCGTGACACAGAGCATGGTCATCCCCTCCTCTGCGAGCTCGATCATCGTGTCCAGCACCTCCTTAATCATCTCGGGGTCGAGCGCGGAGGTTGGCTCGTCAAAGAGCATGATCCGTGGCTTCATGCAGAGCGAACGGGCGATGGCCACCCGCTGCTGCTGGCCGCCCGAGAGCTGGCCGGGGTATTTGTTGGCCTGCTCGGGGATCTTGACCTTTTCCAGGAAGTGCATTGCCGTCTCGATCGCTTCCCTCCTGGGGATCTCGCGCACCCAGATGGGGGCGAGCGTACAGTTCTCGAGGATCGTCAGATGCGGGAACAGGTTGAAGTGCTGGAACACCATGCCCACCTCCGAGCGCACCTTGTCGATGTTTTTGAGGTCCGATGACAGCTCGATCCCGTCCACCACGATCTTGCCCGCCTGATGTTCCTCAAGGCGGTTGATGCAGCGGATCATCGTCGATTTCCCCGATCCCGACGGACCGGCGATGACGATGCGCTCGCCGCGTCTCACAGTAAGGTTGATGTCGCGTAGTACGTGGTAGGTCCCGTACCACTTGTTCATGTCCTCGATCCGGATCGCGACCTCCTCGGACACCCTCATGCGGCTGCGGTCGATCTCGGTTTCTAAATTGAGTTCCATCAGGTGGGCCTCCTTAACGGTGGTCGGTTTTCAGGCGGCGCTCGAGATGCATCGAGTAGCGCGACATGGAGAAGCAGAAGATGAAGAAAAGCCCTCCGATGAAGATGAAGAGCTCCCAATAGATCCCCTGCCAATCGGTCGTCGCCCGGATCGAATTGGAAAGCGCGATCGGGTCCAGGAGGCCAATGAACACAACGAGGGTCGTGTCCTTGAAGAGGCCGATGAAGGAATTGACTATCCCGGGGATCGATATCTTGAGCGCTTGCGGCATGATCACGAGCCGCTGCGCCTTCCAGTAGTCCAGCCCCAGTGCTTCGGCCGCCTCGTACTGGCCCCTCGGCAGGGCTGCCAGACCGCCGCGGATCACCTCGGCCATATAGGCGGTGGCGAACAGGGTCACCATGATGATCACCCTCAGGATCAGGTCGAAGTTCGTCCCCGGCGGCAGGAAGTAGTTGAGCAGCAGCGAGGCTGTGAAGAGGAGCGTGATCAGCGGCACGCCGCGGATGAACTCGATGAACACAACGCTGACGGTTTTCACGAGCGGCATTGTCGAGCGTCGTCCCAGTGCCAGAACGATGCCGAGCGGCAGCGATAACGAGATCCCGGTGACCCCGATGACGATCGACAGCAGGAAGCCGCCCATCTCGCGCGAGGTGACGGCGGGGAGCGACAGCGGAAGGAGCTGCTCGAGCACCGTCGTGACCGGGCCGGAGGCCAAGAACCACCAGGCGAGCGCCCCGGCGAATGCCAGCCCGACGGCAACGCCGCTTCCGAGCCGCGTCGTGAGCCGCAAGACGATTCCGCCGACGGTAAATCCAGCGTAGGCCGAGACGGGAAGCCAGAGCGTCCCGCCCCAGATCAGCCAGTACGCGAGGCCTGGGAACACGGCGCTGAACCAGAGCAGCCTGCGCGGCACGGGCGGGAAGAGGATAGGCGCCATCGCCACGAGCATCAGGACGAAAGCAAGCACCGGCCGCCAATACTGGGCCGGCGGATAAAAGCCGAACAGAAGCTGCGTCCAGCGATCACGGATGACCGCAAGGCACGCGCCCTCCGCGCCACCCAGGATCTGGCGGCACTCACTAAGCGAGTTCGCGCTCCAGACGGAGTTGAAGAGCCATGGCGATAACGACCGCGCGATCCAGACCAGCGCGATCAGCGACGCCACGGTCAGGAGCGCACTAAGCCAGTTGTTAAACAGCTTCTCCCGCAAAAGCTTCACAATGCCAAAGTGGTTGGTAGGCGGCTCGCGGGCAGGCAGCATCTCGCGGCGGACAAAGGTAAGGTTTCGGTCGCTCATATCAACGCTCCTTCAGCCCGACCCGGGCATTGTAGACGTTCATCGACCCGGAGATGGTGAGGCTCAGCGATAGGTAGATCAGCATGAGCAGCAGCATGCCCTCGAGTTCGCGGCCGGTCTGGTTGATGGTGATCCCGCCGAACGTCGAGCGCAGGTCCATGTAGCCCACCGCCAACCCCAGCGAGGTGTTCTTGGTGATGTTGAGGTATTGCGAGATCAGCGGCGGCACGATCACCCGGAGCGCCTGCGGCAGGATCACCAGCCGCATCGTCTTCCCCGGCCGAAGGCCGAGGGCGTGAGCGGCCTCCGACTGGCCTTTGGAGATCGCAAGGATGCCTGCTCGCACATTTTCGGCGATGAAGGCGCCGGTATAGATACCGAGCCCGAGCCACATGGCGATCAGCGCATTGCGAAGCTGGAGCCCGCCCTGGAAATTAAAGCCGCGCAGTTCGGGATAGCCGAGATGAAAGCCGAGCGCCCAGAGAAGCAGGAGTGGCGGACCGGAAAGGACGGTGATGGTCTTCCACCAGGTCACCGGTCTGATGCCGGTCTGGCTCTGTACCCGTTCGGCATGCCGCACCAGTGCTCGATGGACGAGCCAACACAAGATCACGACCACGACGATGGCGACGACGCTCAAGCTTGGCTGAATGATCCCGAGATTGAGCGTCCCGAGGTCGCGGGTAAACAGCGGCTCGGGTACGAAGACGCCGCGATTGGTAATGGCCACTGCGCCGAAGATCATGCTGGCCGTGGCATTCTCGCCCTTGAACGCATTCGGCGCGGGCACGGCTTCACTCATGATCGCACCGAAGACCAGGATCCAGAGCAGCAGCGGAATATTGCGGAAGACCTCAACATAGACCGTCATCAACCGCGCAACGATCGGGTTACCGGACAGTCGCAACACGCCCGCAGCGACGCCGATGATCGTGGCCAGAGCACAGGACAGGACCGCGAGGACCACCGTATTCAAAAGCCCGACGAGCGCTGCGCGGCCGTGCGTCATCTGGGTGTCGTAGTTGATGAGCCGCTGGTTGATGTCGTAGCCGGCGGTGCTCCATAGAAACGAGAAGGAGAAATCCTTGCCTAGAAGCGCGAGATTGCGGACCGTGTTGTCCACCAGCCAGGCGATCCCCAGCATGAGGCACATCAGAACGAAGATCTGGATCGTGTAGGAGCGGTAGCGGCTATCGTTGAGCAGCATGCTCAGACGAAAAGCACGGTGCGGCTCGCGGGTGGAAAAAGTGATTGCGTGTGCCATTGGCGAAATCCCTGCAAGTCCGTCGCAACAGTCTTCGCCCGCGCGAAATTCGGGCGGAATGAGCGCTGTCATCGCGTTTCGTCAGGAAAGGCGCGCGGCCTTAAGCCGCGCGCCTCATGGGGTTCTCACCGGAACGGCTGGGAGTACATCAGACCGCCCTTGGTCCAGAGCGCATTGAGCCCGCGCGTGAGACGGATCGGCGTGTCGTCTCCGAGGTTGGCGGCGAAGATCTCGCCATAGTTTCCGCCGGCCGCGATGGCGCGCCTGGCCCAGTCGGCATCAAGTCCCAGCATTTTGCCGAGATCGCCTTCCTTACCGAGAAGGCGGTTGATTTCCGGATCGTCCGAGGCATCTGCAAGCTGGTCCACATTGGCCTTGGTCACGCCCAGTTCCTCGGCGGCAAACAGCGCATTCTGCGTCCAGTGCACGATGTCCGCCCACTGCTCGTCCCCCTGACGGACGATCGGCCCGAGCGGCTCCTTGGAGATGATTTCGGGCAGGATGACGTGGTCCGGCGGGTTCTTGAAGCTGGCGCGGACGGAGGCGAGATTGGAGCCGTCGCTGGTATAAACGTCGCACGCTCCCGCCTGATACTGACGCTCTCCTTCGGCGCTTGAATCAACCGGCACCGGCTCGTAGCTCATCTTGTTGATGCGGAAATATTCGGCCAGGTTGAGCTCGGTCGTGGTGCCGGACTGGATGCAGACGGTGGCGCCGTTGAGGTCCTTGGCGGAGGACACGCCGAGTTCCTTCTTCACCATGAAGGCTTGCCCGTCGTAGAAGTTGGTGCCTGCGAAGGTGAGCTTCAGGTCGGTGTCACGCGAAAAGGTCCAGGTCGTCGCGCGCGACAGCACGTCGATCTCGCCGGAAGCCAAGGCGGTAAAGCGGGTCTGGCCTGTGGTCGGAACAAACTCGACCTTCATCGGGTCGCCGAGCACGGCCGCGGCCACTGCCCGGCAGAATGCGACGTCGAAGCCCTGCCAGACGCCCTTGGCATCGGGAGCGGAAAAACCCGCCGTACCGGAACTGACGCCGCAGTTGAGCTTGCCGCGTGCCTTTACCTCGTCGAGCGTGCCCGCCATTGCCGTGCCGGACAGTAGAGCGACTGCGCTAAGTGTTAGCAGGAATAGAGATTTCTTCATTTTCGTTCCCCATTGGTTTTGTTACCGAACGTGAATTTGAAGCTGTTTCTGTGTTCTGTTCATTCCTCCTGTTTTTGAGTGCCGCATAGACTGACCGCGGCTATTTCCATGCGCGCTTCCGCATCCTTCCTCAGCTTCATCCCGAAGCCCGGCGCGGTCGGCACCTTCAACCGGCCGTCAACCGGCTGAAGGTCTTCCTCGAACAGGTCGCGATTGCACGATTTCAGCGAGAAGGTGTGGCCCGGCGGCCTTGCCCTTGATCTCCCAGAGCGCTGCATCGAGCGCGCTCATCGCGCCAAAGATCACCGGCCCTCCGCCTTGCGCCCAGAAAGAATGGCGCAGCATGTGCTCCCATAGGGTCTCGGTGTCGTTCGGGTCATTGCCCAGCACAAAACGCTCGGCAAGCTTGCGTTTCATCGGACCGGCCGCTTCGGATGCCGTGCCAAAAGCCAATGCAGCCTCGCCTAGTCCGGTGATGCCCTCATCGGTGTGGATGCCCGCGAAGATGGGACGCCAGAGTGCGATACCATTCTGCCCAGAGAGGTCGATTTCCAGGGTCTCGACTTTGGTTATCTTCATTGCGACCACTCCTGCTGGGTTTCATCCGGTTGCTGAGGTTGCGGGGATCGCAGTCATCGCGACCCGCGCACATAAGTCCCGCCAAGCGCGAGAAGGGCCAGCACGAGGGGAATGAAGGACAGCGCGAGGATGGTGTTCCAGCCGTAGGCCGTCAGCAGCCCCCCGGAAAGAAACGAGCCGAGGGTCATCATTCCGAACACGGCGAAGTCGTTGAGCGACTGGACGCGCGCCTTCTCCTCGGGACGATGGCATTCGAGCACCAAGGCCGACGCACCAAGGAAACCGAAATTCCAGCCGACACCGAGCACGATGAGGGTGATCCAGAAATGCGCCACATCCACCCCCGTCAGCCCGACGGCCGCGGAGATGCCCGTCAACACCAGGCCCGTCATGACCACGCGGGGTGCACCGAAGCGCGTGATCAGGCGCCCGGTGAAGAAGCTCGGGGCATACATGGCAACCACGTGCCACTGAATGGCGAGGTTGGAGGACTCTTGGCTCAGACCGCAGAGCTGCATTGCCAAGGGTGCCGCGGTCATTAGGAAGTTCATGAGCAGGTAGGAGACGACCCCGCAGATCACAGCCGTGATGAAGCGTGGCTGCCGGGCGATAACACCAAGGGGGCGGCCGCCCGCGGCCTCCACCTTAGTCGGCGTCGGAAGCCGAACTCCGATCAAAAGCAGCGCCGAGAGTGCCGCCACTGCAGCCTGGGCAAGGTAGCTCGCCGCGAACATGTAGGGCATCCAGAGATACATGGTGTGATTGACAAGCTGCGGCCCGATCACGCCGGCCAGAACACCTCCGGCCATGACGAGAGACAATGCACGTGGGCGCCGTTCAGCCGGAACGCAGTCGGCCGCCGCGAAGCGGAAGGAAAGTACCACTGCGGCGTAGACGCCCCCAAAGAGCGTCGCGGCGCAATAGAGCCAGAAGGAACCGACCACCACCGCGATCGCCGCCAGAACACCGACGAGCACACCGCAGCTTGTCCCGACCAAAAAAGCCGTACGACGACCGTAACGTTGCGCGATCGCGCCTGCGGGCAGTGTCGAGAGCGCCATTCCGACGACGAACATCGATATCGGCATTGTGGCGAGTGCCGGGGTGGGCGCGAGCGTATTGCCGACGATCGCTCCGGTGGAATAGACAACAGCGGAATTCGCGCCGCCGAGCGCCTGCGCAATCGCCAGCCTCGCAAGGTTGCCGCGCGCGGAGTCATAATGGGCTGAGGCAGCAGGTTCGAGGACATTGCTTGCGGTAATTTCTGACATCCGGCTTCACAAGGCATGAGGACATGGGTCCGGCGCGAGGGTTCCCACGTCGGTCGAGAGGCGATTGGCATTTGATGTGAAGGTAAGTTAGCGGAATTCGATTTGGCTGTATTTCAATGGACCGACAATCGATATAGAATAACTGCCAAATTGGAGCGTTACGATGAACTGGCAGCCAATCACGACCCCATCAGGACTTCGCCCTCCTGAGCCGCTCACGGTGCGGGCGCAATCCATCCCGGCGCGACATTACTTCCCGGAGCACTCACATACGTGGCACCAACTGGTCTATGCCATCTCTGGAGTGCTGACGGTCTATACGGAAAAGGAGTCCTTCGTGATCACGCCGGATCAAGCCGTGTGGCTGCCGACCGGCGTCGTGCATCGGGTCGGTTCGCTTCTCGGCGCGGTTTTTCGCAGCCTCTGGATTGCGGATGAGGCCGGGGCGAACCTGCCGAAAGTGCCGACGATCTTCATGATGTCGCCATTGCTGCAGGCCTTGATCGTCGAGGCAACGGAACTTGAGGGGCAGGACGATTGGGATGGCTATGCAGGCCGGGTGACCACCCTCATCCTCGATCAGCTTGTGCGGGTCCAGCCGCTGCCGTCGGCTTTGCCGTGGCCGCGAGGCGCGCCATTGACGACGCTTTGCGAGGCCCTCTATTTGGACCCGACAGATAACCGGAGTCCGGAGGAATGGGGGCAGGCGCTCAACATCTCGCCTCGGACATTGGCGCGCCGCTTCAACACGGAGCTGGGCATGAGCCTGCGTTCATGGCGACGGCGTTTGCGGCTCTTTCGGTCTATCGAGCTTCTGGGCGGCGGCCTGGGTGTGACACAAGTCGCCATGGAGCTTGGCTACGGTTCGACATCCGCTTTTGTGTTTGCCTTCCGCACCGAGATGGGCAGCAGTCCCCAAGCCTATATGCGCAGGCATGTCACCGAGGGTGCGGGATCGACAACGACGACCGCGGGGCGAAACGTTCCGGCGTAAGAACGCTCCGCGGCGCGCTACGCCCCCGCCAGCAATCATAGGGGCGGATCAAACGCCCGGATTTCCGGCAAGTTGCCATCGAAACGCTCTACCTGAACCGTGCTCAGTTGCCCGGTGCAGCCCTGCGCCAGCGCGGAAGTGCCAATGTCGCGGGTCAGGACCATTGGGATTGCCGTGAACGCAGAGCGGCTTCTCCTCGTTCGGATCGGCGGGATCATACCAAGCACCGGTTGAAGACACCGCGCCGGACACCGTCCGAAAGGGCGATGCCGGCGAGCCATGCGCCGCGGTTCGTTGCAGAGCCGGACGATGCGCCGAGCGGCAAGCTGCAGATTTATTCCGAGACGATCGCGAGCTTCGGGGAGGCGGACTGTCCGGGACATCCCACCTGGCTTGGGCCGGTCTATATCCCACTGACACCCTATGTCAGCTCGACTTCGGCGGGCACAGCTTTGCCTCGAAGTAGTATTAGCGCCCGTCGATCTGGCTGTATCTCAACGGAATGACATTCAGCATCGAATATCCGTCAACTGAGCTTGCCCATGCCATGGTAACCAGCACCAAGGCATCGGGGCGCTTGCCAGCGGCGACGATCTTTTCATGAATTCCCTTCGCGAAGCGGCGCGAAGATGTTGTGTAACGCTGGCGGGGCTGCCGGTTTGCTGTCGCCGCCGTTACAAAGCTGGCGTGCAAGGACGTGCGGCTCTTCCTAAATGTGGAAGTCTGCTTTCATCGAGACAGCGGTAGCTGGTTTTTTGCGGCTTGAACTTCTGCTGTCCACCCACCCGTGCCTCTGATGGCGACACCTGGAAGGACCGCTTCGGGCCGAACTCGGCCCTACCAGGCGCCAATTCGAACGTCTTGAAAGTCCGCAATCACGCCGTTCCGGCCGATGATTTCCGGACCAAAGTGTCCAACCCTCTCGCGACGGATGGAACCGGAAAGAGCGACCCCTTGCGGACCTCAGCTCGTTCAGCCAGAGCGGCTGTATCCAAGGCGGGATCAGCCATTGCGGTGACGCGCATTTGTGGACCTCGGGCCCTTTCCTTGGCTTTTCCGCCGCTGCCAGGTGCTCCTCAATGAGGGCAAGGATCCATGCGCGCAACATAGCACAAGCGGTCGCGCTTCGCGTTTCGGAACGCCCCGCCGAAGGACGAAGCTCGCGCGGAACATCGCGGCGTCGCAGCGATTTGGTGTACAAACCGGGAGGCAATCGAATTGTCGTCCATTGCACGCGTTCCTGTTTCGGATAGCACCGTGTCCTCGGACCAGGGGATCAGTGCGGCAGGCCTGAAACGCCGGTCGCTGCCAAGCCGGAGCAGCCCGTTCACGTCGGCCGTCACCAGCGGCACCATCGCAAGCCTGGTGACGACGGCGGCGCTGGCCCTATTCGCCGGATTGGAGCGACGGAGCATTTTCCAGCCAACCAATGCCACGAGCCATTGGCTTCATGGCGAGAATGCCGGCCACGTTAGGGTTGCGGACGCGAAGCACACGTTGCTCGGCTACTGCACTCATCATCTGTCGGCGATCTTCTGGGCTCTGCCCTTCGAAGCATGGCTGGCGGGCGGCCGCTCCAGGAAACCGGCCGTCGTACTGCGGAAGGCGGCGCTGACGGCCGCCGTTGCGTACCTCACCGACTACCACCTGGTTCCGAAGCGGCTGACACCCGGTTGGGAGACCGTTCTCTCGAAGAGATCGATCGGACTGACCTACGCCGCACTGGCGCTCGGTCTGGCGGCGGGAGCCCTGGTGTCACGGAAATCGCAACATCCGAGTCATGGCGCCAAATGAACTTCCTTGCCGGCGCCGACAACAGCGGGCTACCGATCTGTCAAGACGGCCGTATTAAAACAAGGGCGCAAATATACTGATGTCTTAGAGGAGCAGCTCTAACGGAGACCAGTTACCGATACCGGCTCACCATCTTCGCTTCAGCGCGAGAGCGCGGATTGCCAGCTTCGCTGCATGCAAATGACGCCTCAAGGCATGCCGCCATGAAGCAGTTCCTAGCCGAACTCGCATACTCCGCGTGATGCAACGCTGCGCGACAGGCGAGGACGGCACGTGCGTGCAGCGGTCCATGGCTCGGCCACTCATTCTCCAGGAAATCAAGGGCGTCATAGGGCCCGCAGAACTGGCGTCTCATGCCATTTTGTAGCGTTACCCACAGGGGTCCACGCCAAGGCACTTCCTTCATTTTCGGACCTCCTCAAAGGTCGTACTCAGAACCGCCAACCCATCCTGTTCGTTCCCCACACTACAATGATTCTTTGCCCGTGGTCACCCATTCAGGCCCGCCTATCGCGCTGCTGTGTCCGAGCGGGCTCTTTTTTGCCCTAGCGGACTTTGACTCTTTCAAGCAGATCAGCCGGGTTCCTGACGCCTTCCTGGTACAGCGCGATCAGCCTCTTTGCGAGTTCTTCAGCTTCCGGCGCATCGGACTTCAGCTTCGTCCTGGCGAGTTCGTTCTCGAACAGACGTTGGAGGAAATTAAGATCATCCGGACGGATGACGCAGTCGGAATCGCGAAAAGGATACATGACGCGGCCTCCATGGTTGGGGCGAAAGCGTAAAGTATCTTCCCGCCAGCGGCGCCCTTGCCCATAGCCGCTGATGGTAGGAAGAATGCGCCTCAAATGAGGCATTTGGAAGGGGTGCTCACTGGCTGTTTGACCCGGTACAAAGATCGGTTTGGGCAGTTCGCCGTCCGGTCACGGGATGAGGGATGACTGAACCGTGCCCGGCGCGCTTCGCGGCCTTTCTGGGCCTTGAACGCACGAGGAGATACGGGGCGTCATCAGAATGAGGTGCCACCAAAAGATATTATGAGCCTGTGTGTTAGTGCCCGACACTTCGCATTGGCAAGCAGTTAGCCCTTGCCTCACACTCCATCTTGAAGTCGTGATGTTGACGATATATATTCCGATCGATCGGAAGATTTGATCGGCAGGCCCACATGCCCGCAGTTGCGGAAATGCTGAAGGCGAGCGAGGCCGCTGTCGTCTCGCGCGTGAGCCTGCGCGACGTGAACCGCGTCATCGACGAGCGCATTCTACCGGAAGCGTTCGTGTCGCTCGATAACGGGCGGTATGTTCTCGCCGGTGCGTGCTCTTTCATCGCCTTCTATTTCGAGAGCGCCAGGCGCCTCACTTCAGAAGAGCGCCTGTTCGCCATCAAGACCGCTGGCGCCCGACTGACGCGGTCCCGCGCCCTCGCATGGGCTGCGCTGCTGCGTCAGGACTGGACCGTGCGCGACGAATTCCTCACCATCGATCTTTTGCCCTTCGTCAAGGGTACCAGCGAAAGGCTGGACGATCTGGCAGCAGCGCGTGAGGTCGTTTCAATCTCGCCAGAGGTTTTAGGCGGAACGCCGGTTATCAGAGGCACTCGTGTTCCTGTCTACGATGTCGCCGCATCTGTGGCAGCCGGGCATCCAGTCGAGCGTATTCTCGACACCTGGCCAAACCTTGATGCCGAGAAGGTTCGCCTCGCCGTGATCTACGCTGAGGCAAACCCGCTACGCGGGCGGCCGCGCGTATCGGGCGATCTGCCAGAGGGCTCTACTATTATTGCCAACCGCCGTGTCGCCCGCCGCAGGAAGGCGGGATGAAATTCCTGATTGACGAATGCCTCAGCCCGGAACTCGCAAAAGTCGCGTGCCGAAAGAGTAGTTGGAAAGGGCGTGCGGAAACATGACTGTAACAGCAAAGCCGCCAAAGCTTTTGTACAAATATCGGGCTTTCAGGCCGCGCCTTCTCGACGCCGACCGAGGCGGCCGCCGTTTGTGAGGTCGGCATCAACGTCGGTCCACAATAACATCGATAAACGGATCATCGGACCCGCTTTGCCGGTCACCGAAGCCGCACGATCACTGATAACGATCTGCTTCGTCTGAAGCTCTGGTACGGCGTCGGATCGATCCTCTCGGCCCCTCGTGCTCGGCGAAAAGATCGAATATGCTGCCCTGGACGGTGCGTTCTTGGCGCATTGTCGGCTCCGGCGGCTGCGGGTTTGTCTTTAGAGTCAGTGGCTTGATTCTAAAGTGTCCCTAAAACCGCCGGGCCTTGCCCGCACAAAAAGCGATTTCCGCAATAAAGCTTGCTGTTTATGGACGAGCACTAGCTAGTTATCACCTGCTCGATTTGAACCTGCAGTCGTCAGGATTTTACGCCTCGCGTGCAAACTGGCGTTCTTCAGTTGGGATCACCAGCTCGACGTGGCTCACACCCAAGGCTTGAGCCAGCTGGTAAAGAGTAATCACGGTAGGGTTGCGCCGCCCGCGCTCAAGGCCACTCAGATATTGCTGGCTGAAGCCGGAACGAGCCTCGACCTCTTCCTGTGTCAGGCCTTTCTCCCGACGCAGGCGGGCGAAATTCGAGCCGACCAGTTTGCGCATATCCATGCGCCAAAAGATCGTCGTTTACACACTCTAAGTTTATCAACTAAAGTATGTAAAACGCGTTAGCATCGAAATGCCTTTCGATCCACGGCAGCAGCTTAAATGTCGAGTTTTGATTCAACGGCCTTGGCTCGACGCGGGGATGGAGCGGTTTGAGCGATATGCGGAAATTTGGTTCTGGGCGGTGAAATCAGGGAGAAGCGGATGAACGATATTGGCTCATCCGAGGTGAACGACGCAAGAAGGGGGAAAGAGGCGCGCTACAGTGCGATGAACAAGTCAGAGCTTGAAGCACTGGCAGTCTCTGCGGTTCGCAAACACCGCCGACTTCTCGCGGCCGATCAGGCCGTCTACGAAGAGTGGTCGCGCGCAAACGACGATCCGTCGATCTCTGGTTCCGTGCTTCAGACGCTCCAAGACGAATACATCGCGCGCCAAAAGATCTCCGAGGCTCAACAGGAGGAACTCTCGGAAATTCTGGATGCACTCGGCTTCATTCCCGTCGTGCCTGTGGAGGATGAGAACTCGAACTAGATGTCAGACCAGGCCACGATCCTTGGCGAGGGCAACGAGTTGCGGGACCGTCTTTGCATTGAACTTTTTACGAGCATTATCTAAATGGTGCTGCACGGTTCTGGTAGTAATCCCGATGAGCATCGCGGTTTCCAGCGCGTTCTTTCCCCTTATCGCCCACATGACGCACGTCATTTCGCGCGGCGACAGCATTCGCTTGGGACTGACTGCGGTCGTTGCCGCAATGATCTTAAGCTGATAGTGGAGGGCCATCACCACTTGAACCGCCTTTTTGGCATTTAGCAGGCCAGAAATATCCACCTCTCTTTCGCGCGATGCGAAGGTCAGCATCATCGTGGATCCGAAACTTCCCTCGACCGGAATGGTGACGCCGCAACGAATGCCGTGGTCGACCGCCTCGTCGCGAAACCGCCGAAGAGGAGAAGATCCGCGGGTGGGCCAGTCGTCGGCGGTCCAGAAGAAGATTTCGCGTCTGCGCTTTGCTTCAGTCACCACGGGATCGATGCGCGAATATTTGCCGCCGAGGTAGATACCTTGCCAGGACTTGGGATAGGAATTGAATGTCCTGATGTCGAGGCCTTCTGTTTGCAGATAAGCAAACCGGTCATACCCGTGGGAGTGCGCGAAGTTTCTGAGCGCACTTTTGATCATGTACTCGTCTTGCGCGGCTTCCAACATATCGATTAGCGATCGAAGGTTTGGGTCCACTTACATTTCTCCTATCTTCTTGACCCGGCGAGTTCGTTCATTAACGATGGCGCTCAGCCCGATGTGATACGACCTTAAGCCGGTTGGGCCATCGACCACGGCCTGCGATTGGCCGCACGGAAGGACCGGCCGCAGAGTCAGCAGCGCCCGGCAAGCTGCATGTCAAATGGTTCCGGCGGCCATTTCCTTGGCAATATGGTCCGCCTGGCGGATAGCCAGTGCAACGATCGTCAGTGTCGGGTTTTCTGCTCCGCCCGTGGTGAACTGGCTCCCGTCGGATATGAAGAGATTCTTGACGTCGTGCGTCTGGCCCCATTTGTTGACCACACCGTCAGAAGCCTTGTCGCTCATGCGGTTGGTTCCGAGGTTGTGGGTTGAAGGATAAGGCGGCGTCGGGAAGGTGCGGATCGCTCCAATGGCCGAGTAGAGGGCCATCCCTTGCTTGTAGGCATGGTTGCGCATCGCCTCGTCGTTCGGATGGTCGGTGAACCAGACATCCGGGATCGGCATGCCGTACTGATCCTTGAGCTCGCGATGCAGCTTCACCGCATTCTGCTCCTGCGGCATGTCCTCGCCGACGATCCACATGCCCGCCATGTTGGCATAGTTGTCGAGCGCGGAGGTGAAGGATCTCCCCCAAGCTCCCGGATCGAGAAAGGCGGCCAGGAAGGGTAGGCCCAGCGACAGGGTTTCCATCTCGTAGCCCCCGGCGAAACCACGAGACGGGTCGTGCCGCGCCTCGTCTCGAATGATGCCTGCCATCGTGGTGCCGCGGTACATATGCACGGGCTTTTCGAAGACAGCGTAGACCGAGCCAGTGGTGTGCCGCATGTAGTTCTTGCCAACCTGACCTGAGGAATTCGCCAGACCGTCGGGGAATTTAGCCGAGTGTGAATTGAGCAGCAGGCGCGGGCTTTCGATCGAGTTTCCGGCAAGACAGACGATCCTGGCCTTCTGCTCATGCAGTTTGCCCTCCTTGTCGGCATAGACGACGCCCGTCACCTTGCCGGTCTTGTCGTGCTCGATCTTGACCACATGCGCGTTTGGTCGAACCTCTAGCTTGCCGGTTGCCTCGCCCTTCGGGATCTCCGTGTAAAGCGTCGACCATTTGGCGCCCCACTTGCATCCCTGGAAGCAGAAGCCGGTCTGCTGACAGCTCATCCGGTCGTCCCGATCGGCCGAGTTGATGGCCATTCGGCCGGTGTGACATTCCTTGTAGCCGAGCTTGTCGGCACCGGCCTTGAAGACCATGAAGTTGTTGTTGCCCGGAAGGCCTTCGATGTCGTTGGTACGGGTCACACCCATCTTGTCCTCGGCCTTGGTGTAGTAGGGCTCGAGTTCGGCAAGCGTCAGCGGCCAGTCGTTGAGGTTGGCGCCCTCTATCCTTCCGTAGTGCGTGAGGGTCTTGAACTCGTGCTCCTGGAAGCGCAGTGATGCACCGGCCCAATGGGTCGTTGTGCCGCCGACTGCCTTGACGATCCAGGCGGGCAAGTTGGGGAAATCCTTTGAAACGCGCCAGCCGCCGCCGGTCGTGCGATGATCGAGCCATGCAAGCTGGGCGAAACTCTCCCATTCGTCGTTGATGAAGTCCTCGAATTCGATGCGGCTACCCGCCTCGAGAATGAGGACGTCGATGCCCCTTTGCGCAAGTTCATTGCCGAGCGTGCCGCCGCCGGCGCCGGAACCAATAATGACGACCACACCGTCGTCCTTGAGATCATATGGAGCTGCCATGATATCCTCCCGAAAAGTACCCTGCGGCGCACAAGCCTCCGCCTGCCCCCCGCCTCCTCCGGCGCGGGCGCATTTGCTCAAAGCCACTCGATGTCGTTGAAGCCGCGGTCGATGTAGCCGCCCTCAGAGTAGGATTCGCCTTCATAGCCGAAGATCGGCCAGAGCTCCTTTTGATCGTAGAGGCTCACCACAAGGTCGCCCCGTACCGCCTGGAAGAAGGGCGTCGTCTCGATCTCGCGCAGGATCGCGACCCGATCGCGCTCCCACGACAGGCCGCGATAGCCGCCGCTGCCGGCGCGCTTGTCGAGATCGGCGACGCCGTCCTCTATGAGGGCCTTGTGCGACGCATCCTTCGCGGCTCTGGTGTCCTGTCCCTTGATCGCGATCGCATAGAAGCGGTCGGCGAGCTGGTCGTGCGGATAGATGTCGCGGGCGATCAGGATTAGGGTCGCGACAGTTTCCGGACTGAGCGCTGTCGCCTCCAGGCCCCAAGCGTTCTCGGGACTGATGACCGCGCGACCAGAAACGATCAGGGCCGCGCCGACCGTTCCGCGTTTCAGCAATTCACGGCGCGAGATGCCGCGCCGGTTGTCGTAGATAGTCGCCATTGGCCATCCTCCCTTTTGCAATCGCCTGCGAGGCAGGCATCTCAGGCGGCGCCCTCGTCCAGGGGCCACGCCACTATTTGAATCGACCATGACGCTGCAAAACCTCGATCTTGTAGCCGTCCGGATCGGTGATGAAGAAGAAGCGGGCGAAGAGAGCGCCTTCGCGGTTGAATTCGACGATCTTATTGGGGTTCAGGCCGGCAGCCGCGACGCGCCCATGCACGCTATCGAGATCATCCACTGAAACTGCGAGATGGCCGTAGCCGTCGCCAAGGGTATAGGGCTCGGTACGGCCCTTGTTGATGGTAAGTTCGACCTCGAATTCGCTCTCATCATTGCTCATGTAGATAAGCGTGAAGGTGTCGAAATCCAGCCGATCGGCCACCTTGAGTCCGAAGGCCCTGTCATAGAAATCAATCGAACGCGCTTCGTCGAGAACGCGAATCATCGAATGGATTGCTTTTGCCAACGTCGTGCCTCCCCATATGAGGAGACGCTAGCTCGCGATCGAGACGCATTGGTAGCAGCGGATTACCGCAGGCAAAAAAGACCGCCAAAATGCGGTGTCAGGGCGAGAGCGGGGTGAGTTCGCCCACGGCCGATGTTTGACATCAAACGCCGGGGAGGCATACTGGAAATCACAGGAATAGAGGGGGGAAGCATGTGCGAGATCTATGCGGGTCAGAACCCTGAGCGATACCGCCCGATTAACCGTTCCGTTCGCATTGGCGGCCATTCGACGAGCATTCAGCTCGAAGCCGCCTTCTGGGTGCTGATCGACGAAATTGCCGAAAAACAAGGCTTTTCGACTGCCCGGTTTCTGTCGACCCTCTACGACGAAGCGTTGGAGCTCAACGGCTCGATATCGAATTTCAGTTCGCTGCTTCGCACGAGCTGTCTGATCTACCTGATGAATGGTGACAAGGCGCAGTCACAGACATTTCGGGTCGCCGCCGAATAGGCTTCGCTATTCCTGCCGCAAAGCCTGCCTGCTATGGCTTCGTCCGTTCAGCACCAGCGCAACCGTTTCGAGGTCCGGCCAATACCCGGGTTGAAGCAGTTGCACGGGTCGAGTTCGCGATAGTGGGCCACCGCGGCATCCTCGGCTTTGTAGAGATGGCCGACGTTGTGCTCGGCCGGGTAGCGCGCATTTCGCCGGTCCAGCAGTTCGAGGATCTTGTGTTCAGTTTCCAGCCAGTCGACTCCCTTCTTGACGATATAATCCTGATGGAAGACGTGGCAGAAGAAGTGTCCATAGTAGAGCTTTTTCAGGATCAGTTGCTCGACCTCGTCAGGAAGCCTTTCCATCCAATCGGTCTCATTCCTTGGCAACGCGACGTCGAGAGCGACGATACCCCCGGTCGTCGCTCCATGGATGGCGCGGTAGCGCACGGCTGCCCCGGCCGTTGCGAAACGATTGAGGAACGCGGCCGGTCCCTCTTGCGGGGTGCATTCGAAGAAATCGCCGGCTTCGGAAGGGAAAAGGGACGCTAGAAGGCTTCTCGATTCATTTACCGTTGAGCCTGCTGTCTTGATCATCAGATGATGCTGGAACCGGTCGCGGAATTGCTTGAGCCGCGGGGGAAGGTGAGACGGAAAGAGACGGCTGAAAGCTTGCATGACCCGGTCACTCAAGTTCGCCGGCAGGAATGAAAGCCGTTCCGCGAACGCGTCGAACCGGCTCTTCGCGGCAAAGAGCTTCGGCAGGTGTCCAGTCCCCAACGTCTTGATGAGAAGAAAGGTATCCTTGCCATAGCACTCCGCGATGTCGAAGGCATCACGATGAATGTACTCCGCCGCGATAGGTAGTATGGAAAAGGACGAAAGCATGGCGCGCCTGATACGCGTGAGTTCGTCGGGATCGTTAGTGCCGATGTAGAAGACCCGTGCATCCCTGACCGCTTCGAATGTGTCGAGCCGCACCGCGAAGACGATGACCTTGCCCGCTGACCCGGAGACTTCGAACAGCCGCCTTGGATCCGCATTGAACCGAGCGGGCGTGGGAGCATCAATGTTGCGGACGTGATCGGCGTATTCGCGATCTGATGCAGCCTTGCTGCCATCCCACATGACTTGGTCGGGCCGGTACTCCTTTCGGTCCAGGCGGGAAAGCATTTCCTCCGGGTTATCTCCGAGGTCAATACCAAGGTGATTGACCAGACTTAGCCTTCCGTCCGCATCAACTCGGGCGTACAGCGCGAGTTCGGTGTAGGCCGGGCCTCTTTGGATGAGGGATCCGCCGGAGTTATTGCAGATCCCGCCGATCACGGAGGCGCCAAGGCAGGATGATCCAATAACGGAATGCGGCTCGCGTCCGAGCGGCTTCAGCGCCTTTTCGAGTTCGTCCAAGGTCGTTCCAGGAAACGCGACAACCTGCCGACCCTCTGCCAGGAGACGAAGGGACTTGATCCGCATTGTGTTGATGACGACCACGTCGCGGTCATACCCAACACCGTGAGGGGTTGAGCCTCCGGTCAACCCTGTATTCGCCGCCTGAGCGATAACGGCGTTCCCGCCATTCACGCAGGTCTCGAGCACTCTCCAGAACTGCACAAGCGTCCCCGCCAGGACAACTGCGACCGCCTCTCCTTCGCCGAAGCGGTAGCCGCGTGTGAAGCGCCGCTGTCGCTGAGGAGAGCACAGAACAAATCTAGCTCCAACGATCTCCTCAAGCTGGCGGCGGAGCGGTACGCATGGTCGTTTTGTTGCCGCCGCAGGGGCCATCATTTTTTCTCCGATGATGTCAATTCGTCGCCAACGGCCTCGAAGCCTTGCTTCGCCGTTTAGTGCGCTCGGGACAATAAGGCCTGGGCGCTGCTTTGTGGTGGTAACATGTCACCACTGACGCGTGCCGGATACGACAAAGACCCACGCAACTTTCTCGCTGCAATCAAGCTGGCTGCGACACGCATCTGGATCAGGTGGTCATGAGTCTATGCCCTAGACAACACCTCTCTCAAATCGCGCCCTGGGGAAAGGATGGCCGGTCCCGTGCTAGGATGAGAAGGCTAACACCTCGATAGCGAGAGGGGTGCACCAAGGGCCGTGAAAATGATCAGGATTCCGATCATCGTTCACTCCGTCGCGGGGCTGTTGGATGGCGCGTCGTCGATCTGGGGCAACCTGAAACTGTCACTGAACAGCTGACCGAGATCGAGCGTCGAGCGGACGCCAAGGTCATCGAAATGCTGGTCGATAAAGCTTTCGGCCCAGGTCCGTCCGCGCTCCTTGAGATAGAGGAGATAGCTCCATTCGGGCGCAAATTTGCTTGAGGCGCTAAGGTCCTGGACCTCCTCGTGGGCATGGATCAGATGAACGTAGCTGTCCCGATATCGCTCGGACTCCAGCCCTTCCGCCTCGATCAACTCGTGCAGGAGGTGGATGGAACGCAACTCGTTCAGGAGCGCTGCATTGAAGGTCACTTCGTTCAGCCGGTTGATGATTGCCCGGCCGGTCGTCGGCAATTCCTCGCGGATAAGCGGGTTGATCTGGACGATCACGATGTCTCGGGTGGCGCGATCGTCGACAAGCGGATAGAGAGCGGGATTGCCGATATAGCCACCATCCCAATAGGCTTCGCCGTCGATCTCGACCGCCTTGAACATGAACGGCAGGCAGGCGGACGCCATGACGGTGTCGATCGAGAGATCGGGTTGCGTGAACACCTTGGCCCGGCCCGTGCGCACGTTGGTAGCCGTGACGAACACCTTCAGGCTGGAGCACCGATTGACTGCGTCGAAATCGTTTGTGCCGGCGATCAGGTCGCGCAGAGGATTGATGTCGAACGGGTTCAGTTGATAGGGAGAGAACAGCCGCGTAACCTGTTCGAACCAGATATAGGCCGCGGAGTGGTCGAGACTGTAATTGTTCGACATGCGATCCCAAAGGGTGCGCTGCAGCGGAGACCAACGCGCAGCGTCGCTGACTGCCTTCCAGAATCCTGCCAACGCCTCGCGTCCACCTTCCGCCCCACCTTTCTCCAGGCCGTCCGCAAGCACGACTGCATTCATTGCGCCGGCGCTCGTCCCGCTGATACTGCAGATGCGGATGCGATTATCTTTCAACAGCCGATCCAGCACTCCCCAGGTCAAAGCACCGTGGGACCCGCCACCCTGAAGCGCCAGATCTACGCTTTTTTTCAGTTTCACTTGGTCGGACATGGGATTGCCTCGGCTCTCGCGTGTCGACACTTTGATCGCGGTTCACGCGGTGTGCGGTTCCGCCAGGTAGTCGTGAACAACTGTGCCGAGGTCGAGCGTCAGATCCGCAATGAAATGGGCAGCTGAAACGACCTCCAGAACCGGTAGATCGGCAACGGGCGCGAGCGCGTGTGGCCGTAAGTCCAGGCTTGCGGGACCGCCCCATGCGCCCTTCAATATCACGTCCTCCATCTTAAGGCTTACGAGTTCGCAGACGCGCAGACTGCCATCGACATGCGGGATAATCTTCAGCAGGAACGTCGGCTTGCACAGCGAGGCCAGCACCTCGGTGTGGTCGAGTGCCCAATGTTTAAAGCCCATGGTGCCTGTTGCGATCCGGACCGGGCCGTAGTCGAGGGTGCCCACCAGTGTGTCCCTATAGACCTCGACGGCAGGATGCGCGTATTTCTTCGGGAACCCCCACAACTCACGGCCACCAAGAATTGGCGGTCCGTCGTCCAAATACATTGCGTGCGAATAGCCGCCTATCACGTCGTTAAACCGAACGGGAATGACCTGGCCAGATTCAATGTAGCTCCCGAAACCCGCAGAGTCGGGCATTCGAATAAACTCAAACTGTACTAAGGGATCATGGAATTCGAGAGGCTGAGGGACCACGCCGCGCAACCGGTCGGGGTCCGTCCGGTAGGTAATGATAAGGTACTCGCGATCGACGAAGCGATGTGGTCCCCTTGGGCAGGCAGGGCTTGTCAGCGGCATCGAATAGGCTTGGGCACGCACATCTCTGGACTTCAAGGCTACCACCTCGTGGCTCTGCATCCCTAATGAGGATGCTCACACTGCTAAGATCTGCATGCGCCAAGCAAGGGGCATGCCAAATAGTAATATATTGCCTGAATTATTTTTTTAGGATTACCGCAACGGCCGCTGGCCTGTGGACCCATCTGATTTGACCTTTTTGTAAGAATCCCGTCATTCCCGGGTCAACAAACCCGTCGCGAGCCCCCGTTATCTTCGATCAGGGACCGACTGCACGGGGTCGTGCCATCCTCGGAGCTCGTGCCATCCTCGGAGCTAACGCGTGAAATACCTAGAGCGCATGGGGCGGCGAGGATCCCGCCCATTCCATACTGTGATCTCCACGACCTTCGCGATCGAGTTCGGCGCCTTCGAAGAGCTCGTGCTTCCCCACCTGATAGCGAGCGGGGCCAGCAATCTCCTTCTCGTCTCGGATGAACGGATGGCGTCTCTCTACTGTCCGACGGCTCTGAACTTCCGATGCAGTTGGGCCGTGACTACGAGCTGTTTTCGCCTCCGGTCGCGAAGGGGTTGTTTCACCCAAAGGTTGAGCTTCAGATCGGCCGGCGCTCGGGCAGGCTGTTCGTCGGTTCCGCCAATATTACCGCCGGGGGCTTGGCAGGGAACGCCGAAGCGGGCCGGCCTACAGCATGGCCATGGTCTGATCCTTGACCTTGTTGACCGCGCCGGTCTGCGGCTTGACCCTGAACTGAGGCACGCCCTCCAGACGCTGATGCCACCAGAATCCACTGACTGTATGCTTGTTGAAGAGGTTTTCCAGCATGGTGCCGTGGCTGAGGAGAATGACCTGCAACCCACTTGGGGTTAGCAGGACGGGCCAGCGCAGTGCGCAGCAGCTCGACGAGGCACAGCTTGTCTTTGCTGGTGCAGAAGCTGCAGCCGCGTGATCAGCTCGGCTTCACTCAAGCCGTCAAAGTGGATCCCGTGCATCCTCGATCTCCGTTCCCCCCAATGGTCAGGCCGAACATTCGCGAGCGCAATCACCCGCCGACCGCAACCCACAGAAACCGTCGGCAAGCCGTCATCCACCAACATCCGAGCGTAGCAGCCCATTACTACCAATAAACCTTGCAATTTGCTAAGCTGCCAGACTTGAGGAGTGTTCGGCAGACGCTCCGACCAACGAGATCCTTGGGAGGAGGTTCGATGGTCGAAATCATTTCGAGGCGCGACGGCCCGCGACGCGAGGACGCTGAGATCAAGCAGTTGATCGAGCGCAACCGGTCCGTCATAACGCGCATTGCCGATCACATCAGCGGCGGCGCCTATTCAGCCAACAAGACGGCAATTCCGCCAACACAAAAGGCTGAAGGCCTGATTATCCATCACGTAGGTTCAGGATCAGCGTCCTCCGCGGAGGCGTTGCCCTACATCCGGATCAGCTTGAATGGCCGGGTGGTTGTGGTGGACAGGAATACCGGGCGCCAAATCCACTATCTCGGTGAAATCCGACGGAAAAATGGTGTGGAGGTCTTTGTGCTCGCCACGAAGGAGAACGGCTTCATCTCCCCGTTGGACGAGACCTTCACCGACGCGCTTTCGGATTTCGACGGCAGGACCCTTGAGTCGAAATACACCGAAGAGAAACTCGCAGAAGAAATCAGCTCGGCTCTTGGGATCACCACGTAGCTATGGCGCAGCTCAGCCCGGCCCCTTAGTCGTCATCATCGCTCGAAATAGAGGATCTCAAGCAGAGACATAAGCCGACCCAGAAGAAAGGACCAAGCGCACCAGGATGTCGTCAGAAGGAAAGGTCAGAGCACCGCTAATGCTGGCGGGTGATTACGACGAATATGCGACGATGTCCGCCTGGGAAAACCTATTGTCCGGAGAAGCCGGAAAGGCCCGTCGCGAACATCCGGTACGCGGGATCATCCATGATTCCTGGGGGCGTTGCATATCTGGCGGTATCGACGCTCAGCAACACGAAGCCCCCCTCAGCAACAGCAAGGATGACCTCGAATGCCTGACCCGCAATAGCAGCGAGTTGTTGACTGCGGCTCGCCGCTCCTTTGCGGTCGTCGGAAACCTTCTCGACGGCACCGGAGCAATGCTCGTGTTGGCCGACGAAAATGGTGTGTTGATTGACGCGATCGGTGACAAGCGCACAATTCACGATGGAATGGATATCCATCTCGCCATTGGCGGCAAGTGGACCGAGGACGTTGTCGGCACCAACGGAATCGGCACCGCGCTTTGGGCCGGAGAACCCGTCTTCGTGCATGCTGCGGAACATTTCTGCGCCGGCATAAAGTCGTGGACCTGCGCCGGCGCACCGATCCGCGATCCGTTCGACGGACGGATCATCGGCGTGGTTGACCTGTCCGGCCACCCGGACATCTTCCGGCCGCACAACACCGTGCTGGTTGCGGCCGCTGCGCGGGAGATCGAGAAGGCCCTGGCCGACCACCAGAACACCCAACGCACCCGCCTGCTTGAAGCCTTCATCGCCGAAGCACCTTGCTACAGACGCACCGACGGTCTGATAATCATCGACCATCTTGGACGGGCCGTCTATTGCAACAACGTTCCCGCCAACAGGCTGGCCGAATTTCCCGAGCCGCTTTCGACAGGGCGCGGCCGGCGGTTGCTGCCTGCAGCGGGGCCTCGCACAATTGCCGAACTCGCTGCTGCGCTTCCCGACCGGCTGCGCTCTTGCCACGTGAGCCCCCTCACCGTGGACGGTGATTTTCAGGGCGCGGCTCTCGTGTTTCCGGCCGGAGCCAACCAAGTAGCCATTCCTTCCCCCCGGCGCCCACGATGGCCGACGCCCGAAGTGGCCAAGCTGATCGTCGGTCAAAGCGAAGCGATGCATGCCGCTATCGATGTGGCTTGCAGGGTCGCCCAATCGAGCGAAGGCACCTCACTGCTGATCGAGGGTGAAACGGGCGTCGGCAAAGAGCTTTTCGCCCGGCTGGTTCATCTCGTCAGCCGGCGCTCGGATAGTTCGCCATTTATCGCCCTCAACTGCGGGGCAATCACGCGGGAGTTGTTCGGCAGCGAGCTTTTCGGCCACGTCGCCGGTGCATTTACGGGGGCAAGCCGTGAGGGAAAGGCGGGGGCGTTCGAATTGGCCAACGGAGGGGTTCTCTGTCTCGACGAGATCGGCGAGATGCCGCTGGACATTCAACCTTTCCTGCTGCGCGTTCTGGAAGAGCGTGTCGTCTATCGCCTCGGAGACAACCGTGGCCGGCCAGTCGATGTACGTCTGATCGCCTCGACGAACCGCGACCTGAAGCAAGAGGTGGCAGCGGGGCGGTTCCGGCGTGATCTGTACTACCGGATAAGCACCGTTGTTATCAACGTGCCGCCGTTGCGCGAACGGGATGGCGACATCGCCCTCCTGCTCGATCATTTCAACCGTAACATTGCCGAGCGGACCGGCGCCCCGCCGCTTGATTTCGCTGCCGAGGCGTTCGACAGCCTTCTCAACTACTCATGGCCAGGAAACGTGCGCGAGTTGAAAAACGTGGTCGAAAGGCTTCATGTCCTGACGGGAGGCCAACAAGTCGACTTGGCCGATCTACCGAGGGAGATCACGGAGCGTGCTGCGGCCTGGACCGCCTCGCCAGGAGGCGAATCCGGAAGTGAAATGCACTGTCGTATCGCGAATGCGGATGAGAAGTTCCTCCGAGACGCTCTCGAGGCCGAGCATGGCAATCTGAGCCGGGTTGCCCAGAGGCTGGGAATTTCGCGGCCGACCCTCTACCGTAAGCTCGAGCAGTACGGCATCCGTCGCAGCTTCACTTAACTTCAGTGAAGAGACCCACGCGTGATCAGAGCGTCGTCGTCGAAACAACGGGTCCGGAGGAGTCCGGACCCGTAGGCTGCGATTCGTAATCGCGAGACCTCATGTGGCCGGGAAGCGCAAGCGTGATAAGGCGGAGAACCCTCCTTAGCGCCAATCAAACCGATCAGCGTTCATTACCTTATTCCAGGCCGCTATGAAGTCTACCACGAACTTCGCGCCCGAATCCGCTTGTGCGTAGACTTCGGCAATCGCCCGAAGCTGGGAGTTCGAACCGAAGACGAGGTCAACGCGCGTGCCGGTCCACTTCCGCTCGCCGGTCGCGCGGTCGAAGCCCTCGAAAACCTCTTCAGCCTCAGAGGCCGCCTTCCAGACCGTCCCCATGTCGAGCAGGTTCACGAAGAAGTCGGTGGAGAGCGTCTCCGGGCGCTTGGTAAAGACGCCGTATTGGGACTGTCCGACATTCGTGTTCAAGACGCGCATGCCGCCGACGAGGACGGTCATCTCGGGCGCGGTCAGCGTCAGGAGTTGCGCCTTGTCGATCAGCAGCTCCTCGGCCGAGACGGTGAATTCGGCCTTCTGGAAGTTGCGGAACCCGTCCGCGATCGGCTCGAGAACGGCAAAGGAGTCGACATCGGTCTGCTCCTGGGAAGCGTCCGTACGGCCGGGCGAGAAGGGAACGTCCACGTGATAGCCGGCGTCCCGCGCTGCCCGCTCGACGGCCGCGCAACCGCCGAGCACGATCAGGTCGGCGAGCGACACTCTCTTGCCGCCCGATTGCCGGTCATTGAACGCCTTCTGGATGCCTTCGAGGGTTTCGAGCACCACGGCTAGCTGGGCCGGCTGGTTGACCGGCCATTCCTTCTGCGGCGAGAGGCGTATGCGTGCGCCGTTGGCGCCGCCGCGCTTGTCGGAGCCGCGGAAGGTGGAGGCCGACGCCCAGGCGGTCGAGACCAGCTCAGAAATGGACAGACCCGATTCAAGGATCATGCCTTTGAGGGCGGCGATGTCCTGCGCGCCGATCAACTCATGATCGACATCCGGAACCGGATCCTGCCAGATGAGCTCCTCTGCCGGAACTTCCGCGCCGAGATAGCGCGAGCGCGGACCCATGTCGCGGTGCGTCAGCTTGAACCACGCCCGGGCAAAGGCATCCGCGAACTGGTCCGAATTCTCGAGAAAGCGGCGCGAGATTTTCTCGTAGGCAGGATCGAACCGCAAAGCGAGATCGGTGGTCAGCATCGATGGCGCGTGTCGCTTCGACGGGTCGTGGGCATCCGGCACCGTCCCGGCGCCTGCACCATGTTTCGGCTTCCACTGCTGAGCGCCGGCCGGACTTCTCGTCAGCTCCCACTCGTAACCGAACAGGTTCGAGAAGAAGTCGTTGCTCCACTGCGTCGGCGTCGTGGTCCATGTGACTTCGAGGCCGCTGGTAATGGTATCACCAGCCTTGCCGCTGCCAAAGCTGCTCTTCCAGCCAAAACCCTGCTCTTCGATGCCGGCGCCCTCGGGTTCCGGACCGACCAGCGAGGGATCGCCTGCCCCGTGAGTCTTGCCGAAGGAATGTCCCCCGGCGATGAGGGCGACGGTCTCTTCGTCGTTCATGCCCATGCGGCCGAAGGTCTCGCGGATGTCCCGGGCGGCCGCGACGGGATCGGGATTGCCGTTCGGTCCCTCCGGGTTCACGTAGATCAGACCCATCTGCACGGCAGCGAGAGGACTTTCGAGGCCCCGTTCGCCCGTATAGCGCCTTTCCCCGAGCCAGGTGTCCTCGGCTCCCCAATAGATATCCTCCTCCGGCTCCCAGACATCCTCGCGGCCGCCGCCGAAGCCGAAGGTCTTGAAGCCCATGGATTCTAGCGCGCAGTTTCCGGCAAGGATCATCAGATCGGCCCAGGAGATTCGATTGCCGTATTTCTGCTTGATCGGCCAGAGCAGCCGGCGCGCCTTGTCGAGGTTGGCGTTATCCGGCCAGCTGTTAAGGGGCGCAAATCGCTGGGTGCCGGAGCACGCGCCGCCGCGGCCATCGCCGGTGCGGTAGCTTCCGGCGCTATGCCATGCCATGCGGATGAAGAGCGGGCCGTAATGACCGAAATCGGCCGGCCACCAGTCTTGCGAGTCCGTCATCAGGGCATAGAGGTCCTGCTTGACGGCGTGCAGGTCGAGTCTCTCGAAGGCTTCGGCGTAGTTGAATGCGTGCCCTATCGGATTGGACAGGGAGGAATTCTGGTGGAGGATTTTGAGGTTCAATTGGTTCGGCCACCAGTCCCGGTTCGACATACCCCCCAGCGTCGCGTGTGCGTGCACGATCGGACATTTGCCCATGGTGTTCACCTTTGTATCCATATTTCCCTCCAGCGTGATTTCGAGAACGCGCTCATCAGACGAAGCGCACATGAGTTCTTATCCCGGGCCGCCCCTGAGCGGGACGCGCCCATTGCGCCTACGGACGGCCGAGTTTCTCCGCTCCGCCGCCGAGGGCCGGTCCGGCTGTCGGGTCCTCATCCTCGGCAAGGTCGCCGACCAGCGTTTCCGTCGTGAGAATGAGCTTGGCCACCGAGGCTGCATTCTTCAGCGCCGTGCAGGTAACCCGCACGGGATCGATGATGCCGGCGTCGTACATGTTCTGATATTCTCCGAGCGCAGCATTGTAGCCGAAGCCGCCGTTGACGCCGGAGACCCTGGCCACGACGGCTTCAGGATCGCCGCCGGCATTTTCGACAATCCGCCAGAGCGGTCGCGACAGCACTGATTTCACGAGCCGGACGCCCTCGGCGACATCACCTGAGGCCTTTGCAAGGACGGCATCCAGAACCGGCGCGATCTGCGCGAGTGCCGTGCCGCCGCCTGCGACGACGCCATCCTCGACGGCCGCCCTGACCGCGTGCAGCGAATCCTCGATAAGTTGTATCGTCCGCTTCTGCTCGACGGGAGTAACACCGCCCGCATAGAGAACCGCCGTGCCGCCGGACAATTTGGCCAGCCGCTCACGCAATTTGTCCTGCTCTATGTTGGGCGGAGCCACTTCATATTGCCGCTGCACCTGCGCGCGCCGTGCGGCGACCTTCGACGCGTCGCCACCGCCACCGATCACCGAGGTGTGGGTGGCGCTGGTGCGTACGCGCTCGGCGGTTCCGAGATCGTCGTCGGTGACGTCCTCCAGCCTTCCGCCGAGATCACGGGCAATGACCCGGCCCCCGCAAAGGATTGCAAGGTCCTCGAGCATTGCCTTGCGCCAGTGGCCGTATTCCGGGGGGTGCACGACGAGGTATTTTCCGGGACCGTCCCGTCCAAGCAGGGTAACGACCACATCCGGAGACACTTCCTCGGCAATTATGAGAAGCGGCCGGCCAGCCTTTTCTGCGAGCGCGCGGACCGCGTCGAGCGCCTGCGGTTCGCGGACCTTGAGATCCGTCATCAGGATGAACGGCCGGTCAAGCACGACCTCCATCTTCTCCTGGTCCGTGACCATGTGATGGGAGAGATAGCCGCGGTCGAAGGACATACCCTCGACGACATCGAGCGTCGTGTCGGTCGTCACGCTGAAATCGGTGGTAATGACACCCTCGACACCCACCCTTTCATAGGCTTCGGCGACAAGCGCGCCGAGCTTCGGGTCCGTCGCGGCGATATTGGCAACGGCGGCGAGACTCCCGTTCATGGCCGGCTTGGCTGAGGCCCTCAGCGCCTCGACGACGCTGGAGACCGCAAGATCGATCCCCTTGCAGAGATCGACGGACTTTGCACCACGCTCGTTCGCCTCGATCCCTTTCTGGACGAGAGCGTTGGCAAGGACGATTGCCGTTGTGGTGCCGTCGCCAGCGATCTCGTTCGTCTGCATGGACACCTCGCGGACAATCTGCGCGCCCATGTTTTCGAAGCGGTCGTGCAGTTCGATTTCGGACGCGATGCTGACGCCGTCGCGTGTGACCATTGGTGTGCCGATCGGCCGGTCGATCATGGCATTCATGCCTTTCGGCCCGAGTGTGGGCTCGACGGCTGCAGCCAGCTGATAAACGCCGCGGGCGAGTGCGCGCCGGGCCTCAGAATTGTGGATCAAAAGCTTGGGCATAGTTCCTCCTTCCGCCCCGAGGGCGGCTCCTCCATCATTGTCTCGCTTGGCGAGGTTGTCGTATCAGCGCTGCACGTGCCTGCCGGTACAGTTGCGCGGCGGGACGCGGTCGAGAATGAAATCCACCAAGGTCGGTTCTCCGTCGACGACGTCCATTTCCTTGTAGCGGGTTGCCTTCAGTCCACGGCAGAGTGCGCCGTTGAATTCCATGTTGATGCGCACTGCCCTGAGTTCGGCGAGATAAGCGCCGAAGGCATCCGGGGGGATCTCCCGATTGTCCCAGGTGACGAACGCCGGTTCGCAACCTTTTCGCCCGGGCCAACGTTCGATCAGTGCCTCGCGGTATCGCGACTTCATGGCCTCCGCTTCGTCGCCGCCAATCGTCGCGACATCGAAGGAAGACAGGTCCATGCCGAGGATTTCCCTGTCGGTCAGTCCCTGTTTCCGAAGGGCGAGCAGAACCGCCTCCTGCCGCCGCTTGAACGCCTTCAAACGGAAAGTCTCGCGCAGTGCATCGATGTCTTGGTCACTCGACAGCTCGTCGAAAATCTGGCTGAACGGCTTGCCGGCCGCGATACCGCGATTGACCTCTTCGGCGAACATGTGGTCGTGAAGCCGGATCGTGTAGGCAGGAGCCCAGGAGAGCGCGTCGAGCGCCTGGCGGATGCCGTCGAGCATCAGAAAGGCGAAGCTCGGCGAGCACCAGTAGGTGGGCAGCCGGAAATCCACCTCCACCGATCCGTTCTGCATCACATCGGCGCGCTCGACGAAACCCATTTCGGTCACAGGCTCGTCCAGCTCCGGATCGTTGACTCGTGCGAGGCGAGCCCAAAGCTCGGCCCGGCGGTTGTTGAAAGAGGGGGCCGTACTCATGGCCCCTACTCCGCCGCCACGCTGAACGGCGACGCGGCAAGCGCCGCCTTCCTCGCGGCAACGTCGATGTCGTAAAGCCGGGCGGCGTTCAGGCCGAGTATTTTTTCCTTGATCTCGGGCGTCAGTTCCAGGCCGCGTTCGCGGGCAATATCCTCGGGCAGGTCGAAGGCCCAGAACTTCTCGACCAGCCAGCGCGGCTTCCAGATGGCGTAATCCGAGCCGAAGAGGAGCTTGTCAGGTCCAAGCCAAAATAAAAGTTCCGCCATCACCTCGGCGAAGTAGCGCGGCCTCGAATGAATGAACGGCATCGCAACCGCGAGCCCGCCATAAACATTCGTCTCCTGCACCGCAATCCAACAGAAATCGTCGAGCCGCGGCAGCCCGCAATGTTCAATGATCCAGTTGAGGTTCTGGAAGTCCGTGGCCGCATAGTCGACGTCGTGGACGTCGAAGGCATCCTTGCTCAGCGGAATGATCGTCGGGCCCTTGTGGACATGGACGTTTTTGATGCCGAGCTTCTCGCACAGCTCGAAGCACTTGTAGGCTTGGGGGTCGGTGAGCTTCCATCCCCTGGAGGCGCCGTTCCATTCGGCCGTGTACATCTTCACGCCCTTGACGTCGTACGTCTCCTTCATGAAATGGATGTACTCAAGCGCCTTCTCCCCGTCCCGTGGATCGAAGGAACCGTTTACGATGAAGCGGTCGGGGTAGAGCTTGGCCATCTCGGCGTTTCGCTCGATGGTGTTGAAGCCGTTCTTGTAGAAGTCCTTGAGATAGGTGGACTGCACGATCGCGACGTCGTCGGGACCCTCGATGAACAGGTCGCGATAGAGGTCGTCGGCCGTGTATTTCTCGAATTTTTCCTTCGGCCAGAGCTGTTCTGCGGGGCTCAGCGCCGTGTGGTAGGCGTAGAAGCAATCCACGAACTGCTTGCCATGAATATTGCGCTGGTTTTCGGGGCTTCCGTCCCAGAAGTGGGTGTGCCCATCGACCACGAAAATCTCTTTGCCGTCCGGTGTCTTGTACATGACTTCCTCCTCAGTTCATGTGTGATGGTAACGGTGCGCCGGCGGCGCACCGTTTTCTCGCGGTCCTGGTCAGATGTATTCGAACACCTCGTCCATATCGCCGAACAGGATTACCGTGTTGTCGTCGATGCGGACCATCCGCCCGTAGTGGGTGGACGTGTTCACCTCGAAGATCTCCGCCGTCATCTCGCGGCCGAGGAACTCGCTGATTTCATCCATCTTGAAGATCAGCTTGCCGTTGCCGTCGATGCGGATCATCGCCGGCTGGTAGGTGACGATGACGCCCGGCTTCTGGCCCATGAACTCGGCGATGGCACGCGCCTCGACGGAATCGTTCATGGTGACCCCACACTGATGCGAGATCGTCTGCTCGAAGGTGATGTCCTTCATCGATTTGAAGATATTGGAATTCGAAGCGTCACGTGCTGCTGTTGACATGTGCGTTCTCCCTGATGTCAGCTGTTGAGATCGAGTTCGCCGAGGATTTGCCCGATCCGCTCCTGGGATTGTGCACGGATGTCGTCGAACGAGATCGGCTTGGAATGCGGCATCGACCAGATCGGCTGCAGGCCGAGGGCGGCCTTGTCGGCAAGCGCCCGATGCTTGGAAAGCCAGCTGAGGAAGAGCTGTCGGTTGTGGGCGCCGTGCACCTCGTCCTGAGCGAGCAGGTAGATGAGGTCGATGGTGTTCGCGAGATTGCGTTCGTAGTCGGCCTCAGCCGCCGAGATCACCGGCGGGGTGATGAAATCGTGGTTGGCTGCCGCTGACTGCATCAGGAAGCCGGAGCGGAACAGTTCGCCAACCAGCGGTTCGAAGACGATGTTGATCGCGAAATACTGCTCGAGATAGTCCGCCGAGCCCATGATCGTCTCGACCGCCTCGCGCGTGCCCTGCCAGATCCGGTCTTCGAGCCAGGCCTTTTTGCCGAGCGCGTCGTCCCATCCCGGGATGTCCATGCCGATTTCGGCGAGATAAAGTGTGATGTCCTGGGCAAGCCGCAGCTTGTAGGAAGAATTGGTCAACGTGGCATTGTTGATCATCTGGGTGTAGCCATAGCGTTGCGCCTGCATCAACGAGGTTCCGAGACCGAATTCCGCGTGCTTCCAGGCGCCGAGATGCGATTGCAGGATCTTCACCCAAACCTTGTCATAGGTCTTCGGCGCACCGGACTTCCGGCCGTTGGCAATGACGCTCTGCACCATCGTCTCGATCTTCGACTGCCGCTGATAATGGGTGCGTTCCCATTCCTGGTCGGGGGCACGGAAGGCGTGCCAGTTCGAGCTGAGCGCGGCCGTGTTGTCCTTCACGTAGGCGCCCTTGCCGTTCGAGAAATTGATAATCCAGTTCTGGATCAGATACCGTTCGGGATCGGGCTGGACGTCGACTGTGACGTCCTCATAGTGGGTGGCACGCTGGCCGCGTGGATCGTAATAACGGTACTTGCGGCTGTCGGAATCCGCGAATACGGCGGCGCCGGCCGCTCCTGAACCGACTGAACTCGAAATCGCTGGCATGGTTTCTCACTCCCTTGTTGCCGTTGCTAAAAATGTCCCGCCCGGGCACTCCTCAATGGCCCGGTGTGGCGCTGGACGACGTGGTGAACTTGTCGAAGAAGATCCGCTCCGCTTCGAACCCGTTCATGAACAGGACAGGTTGCAGCGCGTCGATCATTGGCGGGGGTCCGCAGGCATAGACATCGCCCTGCCCGTCCACCCCCAATTCCTTCAGCGTGGCATCGACGCTTTCATGCACGAAGCCCCGCGAGCCCTCCCAGGAGGCGTCGCCGTTGGCATGCGACAGCACGGGGATGAAATTCACGCTGGGGTGGCGCGCCGTCAGATCGGCGATCCGATCGAGATGGAAGAGATCCTCGCGCGTCCGGGCGCCGTAGAAGAAATAGACCGGTCGTTCTTCGCCGCTCTTCAGGTGATCGTTCAGGATCGACCAGATCGGCGACATCCCCGAACCGGCGCCAACGAGCACGAGTGGTCCATCCCGCCCCTCACGCCGGAAGCAGGTACCGTAGGGTCCTTCTATGGTGACTTCGGCTCCGACCCGGATTCCTCCGGAATCGAGCTCTCCCGAGAATTTTCCTTCGGGGTATTTCTTGATGATGAAGGAGAGCTTTTCGGCTTCGTCCGGCGTATTTGCCATGGAGAACGAGCGCGTAATCGTCTCCCCTTTTTCCGTTGTGACTGTGATGTCGACATATTGACCGGCCCAGAACTTGATCGACGAATCGAGTTCGATCTCAATCCCGCGGATGTCGTGTGTCAGCCGCTCGATATGGGCGATCCGTCCGTGATAGGTCTTGACCGCGGTCGACTTTGAGAGGACCTCCTCATCATAGTTGAGCAGTTCCACTGCCATGTCGGAGTAGGCGAGCGTGCGGCACAGGAGTATGTGGCCGGTGTCCTTCTCCATGTCGTTAAGTGCAAAAGTCGAATATCTGAGCATGTCGACCTCGCCCTCCAGCAGCACGCATTTGCACGCAGAACACTGTCCTTCCTTGCAGCCGTGCGGCAGCGCTATGCCCTGGCGAAATGCCGCATTCAGAACCGTCTCGCCGCTCTCGACCTCGAATTCGACGCCGACCGGCTCCAGACGCACTGTGTGAGCGTCACTCATGTTACTAGCCTCCCAATTGCGAATACCTTCACTCGTATTTCCGGCTTCTGGCCGAGCGCGCCCCGGTAGCCGGCGGTCGCATTCTTCCAGTCGTCGGCCGGAGCATTTGCCCCGGTGACGATGAAGACGGTCGCGGCAATGGCTGCCCAGAGCGCAACGGCGATGGGCAAGATGTAGCGAGCGCGTGACATTTGAGGCCACCCAGCCTTTGTGCGGGCCGGCCGAAGCCGGCCCGCGCTGCCATCAATTGAAGGGCCGCACCTGGAAGCCGGCGCGGTATTCGGCGAGATGCTTCTCGCGGGCGTCCGGGGTCATTTCGCGCAGCAGGGTCAAAGGCGACTGCAGCGTGTGGCCACGAACGTCGTCGAGGGTCCACATCTCCTTGTCGTCGAACCGCAGATGCGGTTGCGGAACGAGCGTCTTGCCGTCGGAGCGGACGAAATTGAGATCCTTGATCGCATCGGCGAGATCCCAACCGTGATAGAGGGTCTCCCACTCGCGCTTGCCGCTGAAGCGGCCCATGGCCGGGGTCGGACGCCCCTGGTACTCGTCGGAGAAGGCCTCCACCGCCGTCCAGCGATCGATCTCGTGTGCGAAGGTGTGGAGTTGCCCGTCGATCACGTCGGTGACGATGTCTTCGCGCACGACGCATGGCACCAGGCTCGACCAGCAGCGATGCGGATAGACGTAGCCGACATCCTCGTTGAAGGTGATGACCTTCTCGCCGCGATGGCTGAGCTTGTCGTACCACTTCCAGAAGTCGCCGAACTGGGCATACCAGCCCGGATACTTATGCTCGAACCACTCGAAGTCCTGCTCGCGCTGGGCTTCGATGCGCCAAAAATTGACCGGCCAGCCGACTGCGAAGAACTGCGCGATCTTGTGGACGTAGAACTTCTCGGTGATGCGTTTCCACGCAGTCTGGACGTCGTCGTGGTGGATCTTGATGCCGTATTTCTCGAGCGGCAGCATGTAGGTGCGGTAGTAGTCCTCGAAGATCCAGCGATGCCACATCTCCGCATAGGATTCCTTCGACTTGTCGCGGTTGGTGGTACCGTATTCGATGAAGGTGCCGATGGCGGCGTCGACGATCGCGTGGTTCTGCCAGAAGGCGTAGCGCATGTCGCGCTCGAGGAGCAGATGGTTGTCCGGTTCCTTCAGTGCCGCCATCAGCAGCGAGTGACCGTTGCCGATGTGCCGGCTCTCGTCGGATTGCACGGAGAGGAACACGGTCGGCAAGGCGTAGTCGCCGTTGCGGGCCGCTTCCGACGGCATCGCGACGAAGAGCGTGTTGGTGAATGCGGTCTCGGCGACGACGGTGAGATACATACAGGCGGCCGTCATCGTGTCGCCGGTGATGAAGCCCTCGCCGAACTGGCGGCCGATCGTCGTGGCGTAGCACTTGCCGAAGGCTTCCTCGGTGATGTCGAAGCCGGCGGGATCGATGTAGTTCTCCATGTACCACTTCTTCAGATTCATCTGGATGGTGGAATGGCGAAACTCGTCGACCATCTGCATGGTGAAGCCGGTTCTGAGATCCTCACCGGGGGCAAGGCGGGCGACCATTGCCATCGAGCGCGCGGCCGAAATTTCCGGGAAGGGAATGATCGCCAGGAAGAGCTTCATCCACTCCACCCAGCGCGGCTCGACATTGCGGAACATGTCGCCACGCAACGCTGCGTCGAGCGCGCCATAGACGCGGTTATCCTTTTCCTCCTGCATCGGGAAATAGGATCTGAGCACCTGCTTCATCGGATCGCGAGGCGCCTTGGTGATCTTGTAATCCGTCGGGAAGGTCATCGCTTCCTGGACATAGGTCGGATTCCAGCCGAGATCGGATATCTTCTTCGTCGCCTCACCGACGGATATTCCGCGCTGCGAGGTTATCTTGTTGAGCGTCAACGACGTCATGATGCAAAGCCTCCACGATTTGCGCCGCAGACCCCTTGGCCTGGGCGGAAGCGGCACATCGCCGCGGTTTGAGTTCAAGCGGGCACAGCGGCACGCCTCCTCAGCGCAACCGCTCCGCCGTAGTGGTTCGCGGCAAAGGTGCTCGTGGGTGGAATGTCGCCAAATCGCGGGCGCTGGCCACGCGACGATTGGCGTCTGAACTCCCTTTCCCCACTCCTTCGTTCTTGTGGCACCGCGTCGAGGCGGTGGGCTTCTTATACGAAAGGATGAAGCAAGGGCCGTGCCAAGTCGAAAAATCCGCGTCGCAACATTGATCTTGGGGATCTTCGCCAGACGTTCCAGAGAATGTGTAAATAATCGCGTTACAAATGTAATTTACATATGTAACGCTTTACACAACTCCTGATATTTGGAAAGAATACTTTTAACTCACAATGATTCAAAGTTGAAAACTTAAATTTCTCTCCCATAATTCTTTACGGATTGAATTTGCCGAATATGGGAGGATCTGTGATGTCGAAAGAGAACAAGGGCCGGCAGGGCCTTGGGCCGGTCACCGGCCACGATAGCAGCGTGACCGGTGACCTGGTGCGGCTGATGCCTCGCGACCTGGTCTTCCAGATACGCTTCCTCGGCGAGAGCCAATACCGGCTGCAACGCTATTTCCAGGCGTTCATGGAATCTGAGATGGCCGCCCGCGGCCTGACGCCGGAAACACACCCGATGATCGGGTCATTCATCGAAACCCATGCCACTCTTCTGCGGGACTTCGTCTTTGCGGGTGTGTCTCTGTCTCACCAGTTCCGCCTGGAGGAAATCGAGCGCTTGCTTGGCGACAAGGCGAACCTCCTGCGCGTGGATCTTTGGGATCAGTTGAGGAGCCATATCGAGATCGCGGAAAGGCAGTTCCAAAGCCAGCTTTCCGACCTGCCGGAACAGCTTTCTGCCTGGGAAAAGCCTGGGACAGCGCCGGGCGCAAAGCCATGACCGCCACCTCAGTGTCTATTGCCGAAGGGCTGCCAGGCCCCGAGAACGCCAGCCGGATCCTCGCGAAGCGCCTTGTGCACATCAGCCATCAGGGCCGCCGCCATCTCGCCGCCAAGCGCATTGAGCGCATCCTGCGCCGCCGCCGTCGCATCGGCATCTCCGACGTCCGCCGCCCGCGCCATCACCTTAACACAGGCATGGTCCGGACCCAGGCGCCTCGCAACGGCATCTCTCAATGCCGCGAAGAATGTCTTTCCTGCCGTTTCGAACATCTGGTCCACCTTTTGCCTCACCTCTCGGCGCACGGCACTAACGATAGGAGGTTCGGGTGAGCAAGCAAGAGCCATCATCTTCCAATTTGCTGCATCGGCGCCTGGCGCTCGTGGCCGAGCTCGCGGGTCTCAACGCCGAACAGCTGAAACTGACACAAGCGCTGGCAGGCACCGAAATGGAGCTGCTGCGCCTCGAGCTCGAAGCCGATGCCAAGGGCGCGGAGCCACAACTGGTGCAGAACTTGCATGGCGAGCAAGAGAAGGCGTCGGCGATGAGAGCGCGACTAAGGACCTGCGAAGAACACATTGCCAACGCCGAGGAGGCCATGGCGGAAATCGACCGCCTGCTGGAGGAGAGCGCAGGCGGCTGAGGGAGGAGCGAAATGAACCAGGAGAGTGCCCGCAACCTGACAATATTCGACCTGCTCGCGCGAAGCTGGCAACGACGAGCGACGGTCATGGACTTGCGTTTCAACGCCGACGGCACGGCGGTCGCCTTCGCCGGCGCTGACGGCAGTTTGGCGATCGCTCCGCTTGCCGACGCGGAATCGCCCGAGAAACGCATTCGCGTCAGCGCCGATTTCGGCCAGGCGACGATCCGGCCCCGCAAGGCGCCGCCGCCGCCGTTGATCGAGACGGCGACGCTTGGCGATCGCACACTTCCTCTTGCCGCTGGACCGGCGGATCGTTTCATCGTCGCGAGCGGCGCGGGCGAACTCCTGTTTGTCGACGCCAGCGGCGAGATCGAAAGCGCCGGAATACGGGTGAGCGGCCCCGTCATGGCGCTTGACCACTGGGCGGCAAACGGAATTACCGCCATGAGCGACGGCGTGGACCTTTTTCTTTCGCACCACCGCAGCCCACCCGTTCGGCTGGAACCGGAGAATTGCGGGGTCGCCGCGATTGCGCTGTCGCCGGACGGACTTCACATTGCGGCCGGCACGGCAAACGGGCTGCTCCTTTGGGAAACCTCGGAGGCGACGGATCCGCAGAGCATCCACCTTCCCGCTCGACCGATCGCGATAAGATGGAGCGGCGACGGCCGCTGGCTGGCCTGTCCTCTCGGGCGGCAGGGCATTGGACTCGTCGAAGTCGCCACGAAACGGACGGCGGTCCTGCAGGATTTTCCCGTGCCCGTGGAGTCAAGCTGCTGGAGCGGGCCGTCCAATGCGTTGATCGCCTCAGGAGCATTCCGCATCGCGGCCTGGACGATGGAAGCGCCCCCGCTGGCCGACAGCAGGTCGGGCGCGCTGATTGCCGGCCGATCGGGGCTCGTCGCCGTCGACCGCGTGGCCGCCCATCCCACGAGAAATCTGGTCGCCGCCAGCTATGCCAGTGGCCAGATCGTCGTCGCCCGCATTGGCGGCGCGGACGAATTGGTGGTTCGCCACGCCGGAGAAGCGGTCACCGCGCTCGAGTGGTCGGCCAACGGAAGCCATCTCGCCATCGGTACGGCGGACGGGACTGCGGCAATTGTCACCTTCCCGCCGCAAATCTTCAAATCATGAGGAGGAAACCATGCAGACCGAACTGACCCCTGAGGACAAGAGCAAGGACGAGTTTTTTGCACGCCTCGCCAGCCTTTCGGAAGAAATGATCGCAAAGCACGGCAAGGAGTTCAGCATGGGCGCGCTGGTGCTGGCGGCACGCTGGATCGCGGAGGGCCGGACAGCCGCGAACAAGACATCCTAAGCAAGGCTGGCCTTCGTCTGACGTCGAGCGCGCCGGCGCGAAGCCAACCGGCGCCGCTTGCCGCACTTCACCGTCCGCTCTCATGCAGAAGACAGAGGGTTCTAAGCACTGAGGCAAAATTCGGCAGGTCCTCGTACATGTGGGCGGCTTCCTCGTGCAGGACAGAAATGAGCTTCGGCGTTGTCACGCCCTCGGCGACCGCCATCGCATCAAGGACCTGCCAGAAGGCGGACTCCAGACAGATGCTCGTCGAATGACCCGCAATCCTCAGCGGCCGGCTGATTTTCCGGAAAGGCTGCGGACCGCTCGCAGTAAGGGTTTTGCACATGCTACTTCCTTCGGGATTCGATAGCGGCCGATCGACCTTTGGTCGAAAAGGCGACCGCCGCCCGGACGTCAAAGGCGCAGGCGGAAGGCTGAGCGCTCTTCCGCCTGCACAGTGCGGCTCAAGGGATGAGAACGGCCCGCCCATGGATGCGACCGTTGTTCAGATCCTGGAGCGCCCGATTTGCGTCGGCAAGACGGTATTCGACCGTTGTCAATTCGACGAGGCCCCGATCGGCGAGCGCCATCAACTCAACCAGTTCGGCCCACGTGCCGACCAGGTTGCCAACGATGTTCTTCTCGGTGATGACCATGTCGACGGTCGGGACGCGAATGTCCTCGCCGTAGCCCACGACGTAGTAGCTGCCCATCGGCCGCGTCATGGCGAGCCCTTTGGTCGTCGTGCCTCTCTCGCCGACAAAATCGATGACGGCTTCGGCACCCTGCCCACCGGTCATTGCGAGCACGGCCTCGACCTCGTTCCCATCAGCCTTGACGAGTTTGTCGGCCCCGATCTTGCCGGCGAGCGCAAGGGAGTCATCCGATTTGTCGACGACGATGACATCGGCGGCACACATTGCCTTCAGGCACTGGATGCCGATATGGCCGAGGCCACCGGCGCCGATCACGACGCAACTTTCTCCCGGCAGAAGATGGCGCGTTGCCTTCTTCACCGCGCGATAGGCGGTCAGCCCGGCGTCGGAATACGGCGCGACATCCTTCGGCGCCAGCGTCCGCGGAAGCGGCACGATGTTGCGCTCCGAGGTGCAGAGATATTCGGCGTAGCCGCCATTGCAATCGAGACCCGGAAATTTTCCCGGGCCGTGCATGTCAAATCCGCGTCGGCAGGCAAGGCAGGTTCCTCCGGAAATCTTCGGATGGACGATGACCGGATCACCGACCTTGATGCCCTCGACTTCCTTGCCGACCTCTTCGACCCATCCGGCATTCTCATGTCCCATGATGAGCGGAAGGAGCTGGTCGCCGCCCGGGTCCATGTGCGGTCGCCAGACGCCCTCGATTATGTGCAGGTCCGTGCGGCAGACGCCTGCGCCACCTATGCGCACGATGACGTCCGTCGATTTGTTGATTTTGGGATCGGCGACCTCCTCGAGCGAGACCCACTGGTCCGTTTTCAGGTCGTCGTCGTATCGGTTGAGCACTTGAGCCTTCATCACTGTCTCCTCCTTGCCGGGCAAAGCCCTCCGGCTGCAAGGGGGAATGAGCAAGCGTCGTGCCATTCGCCTTTGACGCGGGGATTCAAGGATTTGCGTGGCCTTCGCATCGCGCAACGCGTCCACCCACTGAACAGCGCCCGCGTCGCCTGTTCAGTTTCTGGTTAAGAGCGCAGGGCACTCGCCGGCAGCCTTAGCGCGGTTACGAGAGGAGGAAAGCCATGCAGCATGTTTCCGGACTCGAGCGGGCACGCGCCGCTCTCGAACAGGGTGGCCGGATCCCAGCCGCCGCAGTGACACCGCTCGTTGCCGAAAGCTGGCAACGGTGTCGAGACCTCGGCCTCGATCCCTCGGGTATTCCACGCGACGTCGTCATTCCCTTCGGCGACGTGCGCCACAGACGGGATGCGAATGCGGTGCTGAGATCCTTGGCGCTTGCAGAAATGCAGCTCCTCCACACGCAGATCGCAGGTTCGAATTTCATGATCGCGCTTGCGGACGCCGACGGTGTCGTGCTCGACACGATCAGTGACGCGCATTTTGCCGAGAGCTCTGTCGGACGTTCCATCATTCCCGGCAGCATGTGGGGGGAAAGCGAGCGCGGGACCAACGCGCTCGGCCTCGTCGCGCGGGAACGTCAGCCGGTCGCCGTCTATGGACGCGAGCACTACTTCAACTGCCATGGGCACCTGAGCTGCATGGCCGCCCCGATCCTGGATACCAACGGCGAGGTCCTTGGCCTGCTGGATGCCTCCTGCTCGAACGAAGCACGTCAGCAGCATACGCACGCGCTCGTGCGTATGGCGGCCGCGCAGATCGAGAATGGGCTCATCTTTCGCGAGAAAGCCGGCAATTTCATCTTCGCCTTCCATCCGCGCGCGGAATATCTCGATACCCTGTCCGCAGGCCTTATCGCCGTCTCGGGCGACGGCACCGTAGTGTTGGTGAACCGACCGGGCATGGCGCTTCTTGCCGGGCTGCCGGCAGCGCACGGCGTGCATTTCGACCGTCTGTTCGAGGCCGGCTTCGGCGCGGCTATGGATGGGCTGCTGGGCGGCGGGATCATCCGCGTTCGCGACCGGGCCGGCAGCGGCGTGTTCATGGTCTGCCGCCAAATCGGTGAGGGCATGGCGATGCGCGCCAGGGCACGGGCCGCCCCCTCCGTACCGACTCTTATCTGCGATCCCGACGAGCCGGACTTCGTCTGCGAGGATCGGTTGCTCAAGCGCGCCATGGCCGAACTGGCCGAAGCCGCAGCGCTTCGCATGCCGGTCCATATTTTTGGGGAGACCGGTACCGGCAAGGAGTTGATGGCCCGCCATCTGCATAAGGTAAGCCGGCGAAAGGGTGAATTCGTCGCCCTCAATTGCGGCGCGATACCGGAGCCACTGTTTATCGGGGAGATTTTCGGTCACGAGCGCGGCGCCTACACGAATGCGCGTGACGACGGTGCGCCGGGGCTCGCGCGCGCCGCCGATGGCGGCACACTGTTTCTTGATGAGGTTGCAGACATTCCGCTTGCCTCCCAAACGGCGCTTCTTCGCTTTCTCGATTCGATGGAAGTGCGTGCCGTGGGCGGACAGAAGGTCCACAAAGTCGACGTTCAGATCGTTTCGGCCACAAATCGGAACCTGCACGACATGGTGAAGGACCGGGCGTTTCGCGCCGATCTGCTCTACCGGCTCAACGCCATCACGATAAAGCTGCCCGCCCTAAGCGAACGATCCGATTTCCCGCTCGTCGTGCAGCACTTGATGAAGAGGCTTGCGCCTCAGACGGCAATCACGGACGCGGCTATTGCTCGCCTCGCGCAGCGCGCCTGGCCCGGCAACATCCGCGAACTGAACGCGGCTCTCCAGCGGGCGCTCGTTCGACGGCAGACGGACTATCTCGATGAGGATTCATTCGATGAATCGGATGAGGATGCTGTAATCGATTGCTGCATGAGCTGTCTGGACAATACCCTCAGCAGGCGGCGATGCTCCGAAATCCGCACCACTTATCGGCAGACCGGAAACAATGCGTCTGAAACTGCACGTTTGCTCAGGCTCTCTCGAACGACGGTCCACAAGCACATCCGATGACGGTATGTTTCCGAATGGCGCTTCGCGCGCGATCTGTCGAGGGAAGCCGCAACTAGCGGACCGGAGATCGTCCGCTGCAATGCTCACCCGCGTCAACCAGCGGCAGATGGGAGGACCCAGATCTCTGGCACTGCGCCGCTAATTTGCACGATAGCCGGACGGAAAGATGATGTCCTGGTCGACGAGGACATTGAACTTGTAGCCCGGCCGAATACGGATGGTCGGCTGCACATTCAGATTCTTCGAGATCGTCTGTTCTACCACCTGGCCGAAACCTTCCGCGAAATTCCGCCTGGCGGCGTCTGAGGCTGTCTCCTGCGTGCTACGCGTCGAACTCTGAGGCATCGACATGTCGATCCCTGTCCCGATCAGCGCGGTCAACGCGGCCGATCCGAAAGTCCGCCAGAGATGCCGGTCGACCCTGTCAGCAAAGCCGCCATAGCCTTCGGCGTCGGTACCCGCCATGCCACCGATTTGCAGAGTCGATCCGTTTGGAAAAATGAGATCTGTCCAGACGACCAATACCCGATCCTGCCCGAAGGAAATCTTCGAGTCATATCGGCCGAACAGCTTGGCGCCTTGCGGGATGAGGACCCGATAGCCGGTCGCGCTGTCGTAGACGTTCTGGCTGACCTGCGCAGAAATGCGCCCGGGTAGGTCGGAGTTGAGGCCGGTGATCAACGTGGCTGGAATGACCGAGCCGCGCTTCAGCTCATAGGGCGACATTTGAGGCATGATCTTGTTCGGAAGATAACCGAGATCCTTGATATCCTGATTGAAGTAATCCTCCTTGGACATCTGGCCGTTTTGACCGGCATTCTGCCCCATGAGCCCGGAATTCATCGCAGCGGCATAGAGGTCCGAGGCGCTGTTTGCTGTCGCCGGTGTATTCTGCTGACTGGCGTCCGCAGCATTTCCCGCCTTCTCGACATCGGAGATATCGACCTTCAAGGGCGATTCGAGTGCCGTGGCGCGCGCCTGTAGGCGCGCCATCCGCTGGCGCTGAGCCTCGCGAATATACTGCTCGTCCTGCTCGCGCTTCAGTCGGGCCTTCCATTCCTCTTCGGACTCCAACCTGGGGCGTCGTTCTTCGCGCGCCGCCGGCCGGCGATCGACAACCGGCTCCTGTTTCCCGACCTTCTGCTCGGTGACAGGCGTCGGCTGGAAGGTCTCGCGTTCGACCGGCTCGCCGATAATGCCGTCCGTTACACCGCGTTTGAGTTGGTCGCCGAAACTGGTCGCGGGCGGGTCCGACGCGCTTTCGATATCATTGCTTCGATTGAAGACGAGACCCCGCCATGAGAGGCCGATCACGATGATACCGACGAAGAAAACGATGACGATGATGGCGACAATGATCGGCACGCGATTGAGGCGACGCATGCCCTTCTGATCGTCTGCCTGGCTTGACGCGCCGAGTTGCAGCGACTGCACCATGTGTCTCCTCCCGTCAGCTCCGTTGCATGATCGAAAGCGGGCTTGCTGGTATGGCGCCATCGGACGTCGCCGTATAGGCCCTGCCAAGAGCAATTGACGGCGTCGAAAGTCTTGCGAGCACCTGACCCTCGACGCCATCGATCGAGTAGGCGAGTTCGATCGGCTTGACGTCTCGTCCGACTTTCCCGTCGGTAATGACCGTGTAGCCCCAGCCCTTCAGGGCCGCCTCGAGCGCCATCGCGAACTCCGACGTGTCCTTGTTCATCTTGATGGTTGTCGTGCCGGCGGGGCCGATTTGCTCGGCAAGCCGGCTTGCCATGTCACCCGCGATGGCGCTCGCAGCGGGCCCGGTCGCCGGCATAGGGGTAGCCTTGGCGGTCAAGCCCACGTCGTGGCTTTGGCAACCGGAAAGAAGACCAGTAACGAGAAGTAAAAGGAAGAGTTTCTGCATAGGTCAACCTCCCCGCCGGATGGTGATCTGCTGCTGGCGCCAGCCTACACCGGAAACGAGGATCGCCTTGTCGACCGCATAGTCGACGATCATCATGTCGTTCTTCATGCGATAGTTGACGATGCGATTCTGCCCGCCGGAGACGACGAACAGCACGGGGGCATCCTGGCCAGAAATGGACCTCGAAAACTGAATGTAGGTTTTCACCCCGTCCGAATAGACCCGCTTCGGTCTCCACGGCGCGTTTCCACTCACGGAGTAGGAGAAGTTGAGCTTATCCGGCGCGGTTCCGGGAATACCTCCTGTTTCGAGGCGCGCGTTGATGTCGGCGAGCTTTGTGGAAACATCCTCGGGATATTCGAACCCTACGCGTGCCATGTATTGGCTCGGGTGGGATTTGAGCTGAATGTGGTATGTGCGACGCGATGTCGTAACCACCATGGAAGTGACGAGACCAGGTTCCGAGGGCTTGACAATCAGATGGACCGCTTGTCCACCGGTCGCGCCTGATGTCGCCGGTTCGACCTTCCAACGAACGGTGTCGCCAACCAGGACGTCGCGGACGATTTCTCCGCCCTGCAGCTCGATATCGCAGACCTGCAGCGGAGAGCAGACGACGGACGGCTGCGTTTCCCCGTATAGGAAAATGACCTTTCCATCCGGCCCCGTGGTGACGAGGCCTGGCGTTCCACGCCATTTGCTTGACAATTTAGTGCCCCGCACCTCGTTTGTGGTCATGCTTTGTGCGTGAGCGCTCGCCGCAAAGACGAGTCCGGCCATGCACCCGGCGGCTGCGATCAATCCATTTCTGTGCATTGCCCGAATCCCCTGCCCTTAAAGTTGTGCCGTCCAGTCGAAATCCCGGACGTAGAGACCGATCGGATTGAGGCGGATGGTTGCCTCGTCCTGCGGCGCGGTCAGCGCGACCGTTAGGATCCCACGAAACCGGCGTGTGCCAATTTCCTTGCCCTTTCGATCCCGCTCGTACTCGGTCCAGTCGATCTGATAAGTCTGGTTCGAGAGCGCCACGATGTTGTTTACCTCGATGGCGACCGTTGCGGTCTTGGCCTTCTCGAAAGGCGAATTGCCCCGAAACCACGCGTTGATCTTCTCCGTCGATGGCTCGGACGTTCGAAGAAGCGCATATGTGCGGTCGATATATTGTTTCTGGACGACGGCATCGGGCGTGATCGAACGGAAGCTGGTTACGAAATTGCCGAGAGTCGCACGTACCACGCGCACATCCGCATATTCGATCTGTTCAGGGAAGCCGGCTGTCACCGACGTTCCGAGTTTGTCCACCTCGACGATGTAGGGCACGAGCTTCACCTGGGTACTGAGATACATGGCATATCCGAAGCCGATCACGGCCATGGTCAGGCCCAGAATGCCGACGAAACGCCACGCCGCGGCGGCTCGCACATAGGATCCGTAACGTTCCGTCCATTCCTGCCGCGCGGCGAGATAGGGATTTTCGGGGACGCGATTCGCTGCCATCGATCCATCACTTTCTCGTTGCTGTTAGTCTTTGCGTTCGGGGCGAGGCTTGTGCCCGCTGTAACCACCGCGGCTCTCATCGAGCTTGGCGTTGGCAAGTCCTAGAATGGAACCTGCATAAGCGCCGGGCGAGCCGATCGCCTTCTCTTTTGCCGCGGAACCGGCAGCTTTGCCTCCCGATCCAAACCCGGCGCCGATTCCTCGAAGAGCTGCACCAGCGAACGATGAGCCAGCCGCTCTGGCGGCCTGACCTGCCGCAAAACCGGCTCCTGCCACGCCTGCCGCGAGGAACCCTGCGCCAGCGGAGAAGGATGCCGCTTGCCCGCCGTGACGGATCGTTTCCATGCCCCCGGTCACCGATGCACCTTGGACAACGCCCTGAATGATATTCGGCACGTAGATCGCAATGATGAAGACGACCACGGCGATCCCGGCAATCGCAAGTGCGGTCTGGAACTGGTCGCCGACTTGGGGCTCATTCGCCAATCCGATGAGGACTTCCGATCCAATGCGGGAAATCATGACCAGTGCCATGAGCTTCATGCCCACTGAGAAGGCGTAAACCAGATAGCGGACGGCGAAGTCTTTGGTGAACGACGACCCTCCAAGGCCAAGCATGATCATTCCGGTAAGTAGGCCGAGATACATCTCAACCATGACGGAGACGAAGATTGCCGCGACAAGAGAGAACGAGATGACCACGACCACCATCGCGAAAGCGGCCGAGATAGCGAGTGCATTATCCTCAAAAAGGCCGAACTGAATTTTTTCGGACATCTTGGTTGCAACAGCGAGCCCGGCGTTGAAGACGTCCGCCGGCGAGGCGGTGCCGCCTCCGGCGCCAATCTGGAAGAGACTGTCGACCACGGCCTTGGCGAAGGTCGGCCCCTGCGCCAGCACGAAGGCGAAGAAGCCGACGAACATGATGCGCCGGACGAGCTCGGCAAACCAGCTGTCGAGGGCCGCAGCCTGAAGGGCAAGCCAGACCGCTGCGATGCCGATCTCGATGGTAGCAAGAATCCAGAACAATGACTTCGCGGCGTCCATGACGGTGGTTTCCCACCCTTTCGCAGCAGTCGTGATCTGGTTTTGAAGGGACGTCAGCACCGAACCCTCCTGGGCCAATGCGGGCTGCGCGGCCAAGGCGGCGAAACCGGCAAACAGTATCGCGGCGGCAAGAGCCCGGAGTTGGTTCGCGTTCATAGGTTCACCATTCGACTTTCATCTGACCGCCCAACGTGGGGTACTCTCTCGACGAGCCGAAGAACGTCGCACGGCGCTCTTGTGCTGCTTGCTTCTCGGAGATGATGAACCAGACGCCGGCACTGCCGATCGTCGCCGCCATTGCGATGAGGACCAGTTTCGCTCTCACCATTCCACCTTCATTTTTTCACCGCCGGAAGTGGATGGCGCGGTAGCACCGAAGAACTTCTCCCGCCGTGCCTGAGCGAGGTCCTTGTCGGTCTGCTCGGTCTGAAGCCAGGTACCCATCATCGTCATCTGCTGTGAGACGAGGCCGCGGAGCTTCTGCATTTGCGCGACCTGCTGCGTGGCGATCTGATGGCCGACCTGCAATGCCTTCATCTGCCCGTTGGCTGTCTCTGACATCGACCGTAAAGAGGACATTGTGGTTTCCTCGTTGTCGAACTGATCGGCCGTGAGGCTTGCTGCGTTCAGCGTGCTGGCAATCGTATCGCGGTTGGTGTCCGACCAGGTTTGATAGATCGAGGAGAATGTCTCATTGCTCGGCAGGTTGGCCTTGAGGGTGGCATAGCTCTGGAATCGCTGCTGCAGCACATCATCAGCGTTGCCCATGGAAAAAGCGATGCTCTGGCCCTGATCGACGATGCTGCGGAGCTGATTGAGATCGCTCTCGACCTGCCCCCACATGTGCGATGGGAGCGTCGCGGTGTTCTGGAGCACGTTTTGATAGATGTTCAGCTGCGTCTCGATCTGTTGCGCGAGCTGGCTGATCTGGGTGAGCTGGTTCTGGATCTGCTCGCCAGATTTCCCGACCAGCGCTACGAGCTCACCATTGTTGAGCACCTGTGTCCACTCGGTCGCCGCACCTGTAGCAGTGCCGGCATTTGCCGGTGTTACTGCGACGATCGTCAGGGCGACGGCTGCCAGACCGGCAAGCAATTCATTCGACGTCGAGCAGCGATGCGGCATCGTGAACTCCTCTCATTTGAAGCCATTGGATTGGCCAATTGGGGCCGTGTTCGGAACTGAGCGCGCGAATGCGCTTCAAGTCTTCCTTGCCGGATGCGCCGACGAAGCTGAGCGCCACGGGACCGAGCGCCATGTCGAAGAGCCGCCGGCCTTCGGGTGTGACGACATAGTATTCGCGCTTGGGAATCGCGTTCGAAACGATCTCGATCTGCCGCTCGTTGAATCCGATCCGTTCGTAGAACTCGCGCGTCCCGGGCTCGCGTGCGGCGCCGTTCGGTAGGCAGATCTTCGTCGGGCAGGATTCCTTCAGCACGTCGATGATCCCGGAGCGCTCGGCATCCGAGATAGACTGGGTAGCCAGCACGACCGCGCAGTTCGCCTTGCGGAGCACCTTCAGCCACTCGCGGATCTTACTTCTGAACACCGGATGCCCGAGCATCAACCAGGCCTCGTCCAGCACGATCAGACTGGGCGAGCCGTCGAGGCGCTTTTCAATCCATCGGAACAGATAGGTAAGCACGGGCACGAGATTGCGCTCGCCCATGTTCATGAGGTGCTCGATCTCGAAGGTCTGGAAGGCGCCGAGCGCCAACCCGTCCTCCTCTGCGTCGAGAAGCTGACCCATCGGCCCGTCAACTGTATAGTGATGCAGCGCGTCCTTGATCTCGCGCATCTGAACGCCGCTCACGAAATCCGACAGCGATCGACCACGTGCTCTCGCCATCAAACCGACTTGCCGCGAGATGGCGTTGCGATGATCGGGCGTGATGGTGACACCCTGCAGCGCGACCAGCATCTCGATCCATTCCGCGGCCCAGGCCCGATCGCCGTCACTTTCAAGGTTAGACAGGGGGCAAAAGGCCAATGCCTTCCCCTCCTCCGCATTGTCGCCGCCGATCACGTAATGGTCGCCCCCGGCAGCCAGCGTCAGCGGCAGGAGCGAGCTGCCTTTGTCGAAGGCGAAGATCTGGGCTCGGTCATAGCGTCTGAACTGTGCCGCGATCAGTGCGACAAGTGTCGACTTGCCCGAGCCGGTTGGTCCGAAGATCAGCGTGTGGCCGACGTCATCGACGTGCAGATTCAGCCGGAACGGCGTCGAGCCGCTCGCGACCTGCATCAGCGGCGGAGAATTCAGAGGATAGAAGGGGCAAGGTGCGATCGGGTTTCCCGACCAGACCGAATTGAGCGGGACTAAGTCGGCGAGATTGCTGGTATTGATCATTGGATCACGCACGTTGCAATACCAGTTGCCCGGCAAGCTGCCGAGGTAGGCGTCAGTGGCGTTGAGCGATTCGATGCGCGCACCAAATCCTTCGGCTTGGATCAGCCGTCGGATCGCCTCGGCTTTTTCCTGCAAGGCTTCCCGATCACTGTCGAAGAGAATGATGACGGGCGTGTAGTGGCCGTAGGCAACAAGTTGCGAGGACGCGTGCGCGATCGCATCCTCGGTCTCTGCCACCATCATCATGGCGTCCTGATCGACCGACCGGCTTTGCGTCTGGAATAGCTGGTCGAAGAACGGACGAACTTTCTGTTGCCACTTCTTACGGGTCCGCTCCAACTTTTGACGCGCCTCTTCCGCGTCAAGGAAGACGAAGCGCGACGACCAGCGATAGGTGAGCGGCATCAGGTCGAGACTGTTGAGGATCCCCGGCCAGCTCTCCGCCGGCAGCCCGTCGATCGCTACAACGCCGAGAAACCGGTTTTCGACTTTCGGGGTCAGGCCATGCTCGAGTTCAGCGGTCGCGATCCAGTCGAGATACATCGGAGCATCGGGAAGTCGGATCGGGTGGTTCTCGCCGGTAATGCAGAAGCGGACGAATTGGAGCAATTCGTCGTAGCGGGCAACGCGCTCCCCTCCCCTCTCGGCAACCTCGCGCGTTTGCATACGCCGGATCGAAAGCGTGCTCGCGAAATATTGCTCGATCTCACGGACGGCGTTCTTGAAGATGAAAAGCACCGTGTCGGCATAGGTCTTCTTGCGGCTCTCCTCATCGGAATAGATGTATTTGCTGAGAGCCGTCCTTTTGGACTCCAACGGCCGGTAGGTGAGGACCAGTGCGTGCTTGCTCTCGAAATGTCCCCGCTCACGCGTGAAATGCGCCCGCCGCTCAGCGTCGATCGCCCGCGTGACAGCATCAGGGAAATGGCAGTGGTCTTCCGGGGGATAGTCGATCGTCGGAATACGCACGGCCTCTACCTGGATCATCCATCCGCTTCCGAGCCGTGACAGGATTGCGTTGATCTGCCTCGAAAATTCGTTGCGCTCGAGGTCGGTGGCGCTTTCGGAATCTGGCCCGGCAAAATACCAACCAGCCATCAGGCTTCCGTCTTTCAACAGAAGGACGCCGTTGTCGACCAGACCGGCATAGGGCACGAGATCGGCGAACGACGGACCTGTCGCGCGGAAAAGCTTGAGAGCAACCATGATCCGCTCCTCAGTGGCGGCGCCAGGGCGAGGTCGTCGCCCGATAATAGGATCTGTAGGAGATGTGCCGGATATAGACGTTTCGCATCAGCGGATCGGACTTGGCCATCATTCGCAGCAACCCGACAATGACGATCCAAACGGCGGCGCCGAAAAGAGCCGAGTAAAGGGTCAATACTACGAAGATCAGGATGACCGCGGCGATACCCGTGAGCAGGACCAGTTCCCGGTCGGCACCCATCAACAGGTTCGGACGCGAGAGTGCACGGTGGATGCGATTGCGCTGAAGGCCGGACAAGGACTCAGCCATGAGTCCCCTCCCCTTCTCCGCTCTGCCCGCTTGGAGTAATCGACTCGTCTGCCAGTCCGATCGAGGCGCCGGTCGCACCGAACAGGCCGACGATGTTGGTGGCGCCAAGCAGGATGCCGGTGACGAGGACGATATACATGAGCCTCCGCGCGAAATCGTTGAGCTCACCCCCGAAGATCAGCATGCCGCCCGCGATGGCAACCGCTGCCAGCGCGATGGCACCAGCGACGGGACCGGTGATCGACTCCTGGATTTGCTGAAGCGGCCCTTCCCAGGGAAGGCCGCCGCCGGAACTCGCGAGGGCCGGTGCGACAGAGGCAAAAACCAAGGGAGCTGCAAGCAGCGCAATGGCGACTAATGCATTCTTACGCGACATGGCGCGCCTCCTGTTCTTCGGTGAGCTGGCCGGTTTCGTACTGGCCGTTGACGTACCGCTCGACCTGGATGACATCGCGAACGCGCCGTCCGCGCGGCGTTCTTTCAATCGAGATAACGAGATCGACCGCTTCGCCAATCACCTCGTGCATGGGCTGCTGACTGGCCTCCGCGGTGAGTTGCTCGAGCCTGCGCAGTGCCGACATGGCGGTATTGGAGTGAATAGTTGCCACGCCACCCGGATGGCCGGTGTTCCACGCCTTGAGCAACGTGAGCGCGGCTCCGTCGCGGACCTCGCCCACGACGATCCTGTCGGGGCGCAGGCGCATCGCGCTTTTGAGGAGCCGCGCCATGTCGACGGTATCGCTGGTATGAAGAAGAACTGCGTTGTCGGCTGCGCACTGGATCTCGGCGGTGTCCTCCAGAACGACGAGCCGGTCGTCCGGCGCGCTCTTCACGATCTCGCCGATCACTGCGTTTGCGAGGGTCGTCTTGCCAGAGCCAGTTCCACCGGAAATGACAATGTTCAGGCGTGAAGCCATCGCGCTGCGGATGGTCGCAGCCTGATTCTCTGTCATCATGCCGGAGCACACATAGTCGTCCAGCGGGATAAGACGCGAAGTACGACGGCGAATCGTGAACGCGGGCTTGGCGACCACCGGCGGCAAGAGACCTTCAAATCGGTGGCCGCCGATCGGCAGTTCTCCGGAGATGATCGGCTGTTCCGTGTCGACCGTCGACTGAAGCGCATGCGCAACGGTGCCGATCACCATTTCCGCCGCAGCTGACGACATCTCTCCGGCCGGCGCAACGCCATGCCCAAGCCGTTCGATGAACAGCTGTCCATCGGGGTTCAGCATGATATCGACGACGTTGCCATCATCCAATGCGACGCAAAGCTGGTCGCCGAGGGCGTTCTGAAGCTTGCGGACGAGACGAGCATGGGAGCGAAGCTGTGTCACGGACTTCTCCTCATGCTGCTTGGCCAAGTCGGCCGATGATCTGAGAGCGGTAGTCGACGGGGCGGAGCTTCCGAAAAGTGCCCGCATTAGCCGTCAGAGTGCCGGCCACAGCCATGGTCGTCCCGATCCGTCTCGGCTCGCCAAGGCGCTGAAGCGGCCAACCGACGCGGGCGAGGATCCGTTCAAACCGAATATCAGTCACCGTGACTATTTCGGTGAAACGGTTTGCCAGCGACCATTCGATAACCCCCGCAAACATGGTGAGCGTCGCCTCGTGAATGGAACCAGCTCTCCTACCCTCAGCAAGGGAGGTGTCCACGCAAAAGCGCGAGCTCTCGACCATGGAGGAATGCGCAGTAAGGTGACCTGCAGAAAGGAGCGAGGGGAAGACGTTCGCCACCATCGTGGGGCCGAGTGCTGGAAGAAGGCGGGCACATCCGGCCAACCGGCCCATCTTGGCGATGGCTAAAATGTAGGTCGGTTGAAGATCGTCGAAAGCATCCGACTCATAGCCTCCTGCAGCATTGACTTCCCAACCCAACCGGCCGGAAAAGACGCGGGCGCGCAGCTGATGATGGCATTGGAGAAGTCGGGCTTCTTCGACATTCCGGGGCCTTGAGATCGCGAGAACCTGCATGAATTTCTCCGTCGTTGAAAATCGCCGCGGAGGTAAGCACGGATCCGAATCGCTGTGCAGTTGTAGAATTCAACAGGGTTGTGCTGGGGGTGATTCGGGCAGTAGATTGAGTGAACGACGGTTGACGTGTCCCTGCCCGACTGCAGGGTTCACAGGAACAGTTTGGGATCAAGCTAGTGGAAGCGTCGGGCTAAGCCTCGGAACGGAAACCAAAAATTCAAGAGTCCCCTTGGGATTTCTCTCCGGACCTTAACCATCTGTTAACCCTAAACTTCTGGACGGGTTAGGAGAATCGTGTTCTATCTTTGGCGGGCAATGGTCGGTAAACCGGCGGAAGGCCGCTAAGAGGAAAAGATGGCGATAGCAAACCGAGTGGAATCAGTTGTGTGCTCGAGGGAAGATGCTGGCAGCAAGATCATGCGCCACGCAGGGCTTCTGTCCGGGCAATTGCAGCAGCTCAGAACTCGCATGTATCCGCCAAAATCGGAAAAGGCCCTACGTTCGTTCTTGACCAATGAAGTGTCGAAGCTGACGTCAATACCCGATTCGACCTTAAAGCTCATGTCGACCGAAGGACGCGGACCAGTTCCCAGCAGACTGGAGAATAACCATCGCGTCTACACGCTGGCCCAGATCAACGAACTGCGCGAATTGTTCGCGAAGCAGAAGCCGTCGGAGGCCCTGCGATTCCTTCCTCGCCGTCGGCCCGGCGAGCACCTTCAGGTTCTTGCAATCGCCAACTTCAAGGGGGGCAGCGCAAAGACAACGACTTGCGTGCACCTCTCGCACTACCTAGCCCTCCACGGCTATCGCGTTCTCGCACTCGATCTGGACCCCCAAGCATCCTTGTCGGCTATGTTCGGCGCCCAGCCAGAGATTGACGTCGGCTCGAATGAAACGATCTACGCCGCTTTGCGCTACGACGAAAACGACCGTCGTCCAATCCGCGATATCATTCGCAAGACATACTTCGAAGGCATCGACCTCATTCCAGGCAATCTGGAAGTGATGGAGTATGAACACGAAACTCCTCGCGTTTTGGCGAACAAGTCGAGTTCCGGCGCGATCTTCTTCGAGCGATTGAAGCTCGCCCTTTCAGAAGTCGAAGCAGACTACGACGTCGTAATCCTGGACACACCGCCGTCGCTCGGCTTTCTGACATTAAGCGCGATATACGCTGCGACCAGCATGATCATTACGGTGCATCCGGCAATGCTAGACGTTGCATCGATGAGCCAATTCCTGCTGATGATGGGCGATCTAATTAGTGTTCTGAATGAGAGCGGCGCTCAGTTGGACCAGGACTTCATTCGATACCTGGTAACACGACATGACCCCAATGACGCGCCGCAATCGCAAGTTGTTGCGATGCTCCGCCATATGTTCGGTACAGATGTCCTGTTGCCCACTGCCATCGAGAGCACTGCCGTTGAAGCCGCTGGCCTCGCGAAGCGCTCCGTTTACGAGCTCGAAATGGGGCAAATCGGACGGGACACCCAAAAGCGCGCCCGCGAGGCCGTGGACGCCGTAAACGAGGCCATTGTTCGCCTTATCAACGATAGCTGGGGGCGGACATGAGCAAATCTCCTCGTAAGTCGATTGTCGCCAGCTTCGGACTGCTGTCTGCAGAGCTGGAGAACAAGCTGGCCAGCGATCAGCAGCCAGCGCCCCCTGTTCCATCCGTGGGCAATCGTGTTGGGGCTGGTGTCATAGGCGCAGCCCACCGTGCGATCGACGACATTCGATCAGAGCGAGATCGGTTGAAGGCTCTCGTCGAGTCGGGCGGGGGGGCGATTCGCGAGCTGGATCCTTCCCTCATCGACCCCTCCCCGTACCCGGACAGACTGCCGGATGATGACGAGGCAAGCTTCGAGGCATTCAAACGTTCCATTGAGACCGAGGGCCAAAAGGTTCCTGTCCAGGTCCGGAAACACCCCTCGTCGCCCGGTCGCTATCAAATCGTGTACGGTCACCGGCGCTGGCTTGCTACCAAGCAGCTCGGCAAGCCCCTTCGAGCCATCGAGGTGGAAATTTCTGACCTCGATCTTGTTCTCGCGCAGGGGATTGAGAATGCAAGCCGCCAGGACCTGACCTGGATCGAACGGGCGCTGTTTGCGTCGCGCATGGATGATGCGGGAATCAAGCCGCGCCACATCTACGCGGCGCTTTCGATCGAGGACACTGAACTGGCTCGTATGCGGAATGTCTATCGTGTCGTGCCGGCGGATATCATCGAGGCCATTGGACGGGCACCAAAGATTGGCCGGCCGCGATGGCTCGACCTTGCCAAGGCTGTTGCCGGAGATCCGGACACTCTCGATTCTATTCGCACTACGTTGGCCAAGGTGGACCCCGTTGAAACTTCCGACAAACGGTTCCAGCGCGTCCTGAGTGCGATCAAGCCAGCCACCAAAAAGGGCATAGGGCCGACTCCGATTTCGGATGGTAGCGGTACAAAGCTTGCCGCGTTGGTGATGTCCCCGAAAGAGGTTCGAATCTCGGCCGAGGGCTCGCTCGGCATCGAGTTCTTGAAGTTTGTTGAGGCGGAACTGCCAAATCTTGCTGCGCAGTTTGCCCTTCAACGAAACCACGAAAAGCCCTGACAGCTGTCAGGGTTTGTATCTTGTTCAGGAAAGGAAGCGCTGCAAAAGAAAAAGGCCCCCCAAACGTTGCCGTCGTGGAAGCCTCTCTCTGTGTGTGACAACTAGAGAATCGCATTTCCCCGAATCCCCGTCAAGAGTCTTTGGCACCGATTTTGGTGAGCAGCTTTCTTTTGCCTCTTAGAAGGTGAAGGAAAAAATGCAGAGTGGAAGTGTGACGACGCCCTTCGGGCGGCGGCCGATGACGCTTGCCCAGGTTCGGCAACAAGTTGCCGCGACCGTCATTCAGCCCGGCAAGTCGGCTGACAAATGGAAGGTCTTTCGAGACGCTTCCGAGGCGAGAGAATTGCTGGGACTTCAGGACCGAAGCCTCGCGGTCCTTGACGCCCTGTTGAGTTTTTATCCTGACAATGAACTCCGTCAAGACGCGCAGCTCATAGTCTTCCCATCCAATGCGCAGCTGACACTCCGCGCTCATGGCATTACTGGCGCCACGCTTCGTAGACACCTAGCCCTTCTGGTAGAGGCAGGTCTCATCGTGCGTAAGGACAGTGCGAATGGAAAGCGATACGCCCGAAGGCATAGGTCAGGCGAGATCGAAAGTGCGTTTGGCTTCGATCTCTCCCCCCTGCTCACCCGTGCCGAAGAGCTTGCTCAAATGGCGCAGCGGGTCGCGGCGGCTCGGGCGGCCTTCAGGAGAGCCAAGGAAAATTTGACAATATGCCGCCGGGACGTCCGTAAGCTCATCACTGCGGCGATCGAAGAGGGCGCAGACGGGGATTGGGAGAAGATTAACTCCAAGTACGTCGAGCTAGTCGGCCGCATACCGCGCACTCCAAGCCCTTCCGAGCTGTTGGGGCTTCTCCATGAAATGACGACGCTGCAGGAGGAAGTCCTTAACACGTTGAAGTCTCAGCAAAATGCAGAAAATTATAGCACCAATGATGCTCACAATGAGCATCACAAACAGAATTCACATACCGAATCCATTCATGAATCTGAACCTCGCTCTAGAAACGAGCTGGGTGCGAAGGCGAGCCGGAAACAGGACCGTACGAATGAGGCGTTGAAGGTGTTTCCGTTGGGAACCGTGTTAAGGGCATGTCCGGAGATTTCGTCATACGGTCCGAACGGCGTCATAAGCAACTGGCGAGACCTGATGACTGCTGCCGTCACTGTGCGATCCATGCTAGGGGTCAGCCCATCGGCTTATCAGGAAGCATGCGAGGCCATGGGCTCGGAAAATGCGGCCGTGACGATTGCTTGCATTCTCGAGCGGGCGGGACACATCAACTCGGCAGGCGGCTATCTGCGAGATCTGACGTCTAAGACGAAGCGCGGTGTATTTTCACTTGGGCCTGTCTTGATGGCGCTTCTCAGGGCTCATGGGCAAGGTGACAAAAGAACCGGATGACCGGAAAGAGCAATGCGAAACTCCGACACCTCATACTTGGCAGTTCGCGTCTGAAAGCGACAATGGCATCGCGATCGCTGTGGTTCAGGTACCCTACGGAGCCGTTCACTGTCGCCATGCGTGAGGGTCAGTTCCCGTTGATACATTATGCGATCTTCTGAGCACGGAACGAGAACATCCGCGGCGTCAGCCCTGGGGAACGTGGAGGTAGGGCTGCTCTCGACCGATTGTGTAGCATGTCGTCGACCAGATCGGCCGCTTGCGCTTTCAACCAAGTCGCTCCATGCCAGCTTACTCCATCAAGTGCCACCTGAACACAATCGACCCGCTAAGGACCTTGGGGTTACCTCTCGTTCTGCGACCGGCGCGCTGTCGCTCTAACCAGAATACGCGGGATGTTAGCTTGAGAACAAGCTCCTCTCCCTCTCTGGCACCCGTCGCTGGCATGGGCGGGGATACACACCCCGGCTGATACTGCCATTGGCATCGATTGCAATCACCTGGCCGGAGAAGTTCTCGAAGATGAAGACTGGCCCACTTATGTCCTCTGCAAAGGTGAGTGCCTGCTCCTGCAGCATTGCCAGTGCAACGGCCTCTCCTAGGGCGAGAGACTTTGTATAGTCAGATCGATAATGGACTCCCGCGGCGTTGCGCGCGATAGCGATGTTGGCTGCCAGTTTGTTGAGCTCGCCTCCGACGGTGAGCTTTGGACTGCTTGGATCCGCTTCTATTCCGCTTCCATCGCGTTTCACTCTCATTACGTGCGATGGGTCAAATTCGCACCTCGGATCGAACATAGCTTTGAGGATTGTTACGCAGGCTCCGGCCACTGTAGCATGACCGGCGCCATAGGAGGGATGCATTGGGGATCCCTCATGGAAGGCCTGAGGAAGAAGCCATGTCCTTTTCTCGGTTTTGGTGGTTACTAGCGCCTGTGAGGTGAGGAGATCTGCGTGTATGCCATGCCGATTGGTACCGGTTTTCTTCGCCACGTGAACTCGGCCGCCAAACTCTTCCGGCCGTAACCGGCGGTGCACAAACCATTTCTGGTGCCACACTACTTTGAGAGCACGCGTTGCAACCTCCGTCAGGAAGGCGAGTATGTGCGGGCCGCCCAATGTACCGAAACCTCTTTGAGTAAATTCGCGGGACATATCGGCGTATGGATTATTTGGCGCTAACGGCGCAAGAAGGCCGTCGAGTATTAGTGCTGCGTTGAAGTACGCCTCGTGCAGCGCGTCGAATCTAACATAGTGGGTCAGATCCCTGAGTGAATGAATATGCCGATAGCGCCTGCCCCTGACCTGGCGGTCTGTTACTCTCGGCTCGAACCTCTCCTTTGCCGGTGAGGGCTCGAAGTCAATGCCACGTCCCTGCTGAACATCAAACCATTTCCGCCAAGTAAGCATGTGATCTCGGAAGGGAACCGGCCGCTGCCGCTGCTCGATCCGCAACGTTCCATAAGGAATGTCGTGGATTAGAAACTGAGAGACATAGCCGCCAACTTCATTTCCTGGCGCGGCACCACGGAATAACGTGGACAAGTCGATAGTCTTCGACAGGATACCGCCTACGTAGTGCTCGGCAAAAGGTGCGCCCGTGTTGTTCAGCGCGTGCAGTTCTGAAATGGCAGCGGCAATGTTGGCCGCACCCGGTGGCGGGCGATTTACCCAATCGGCAAATGGTACGTCCCGGACGAGCGCCATCCAATAGAGTTCGACCATTTCTTTTGCGGCTACTTCGCTGCTGAGGTCGGGCGCAGGGGGCATTTTGATGTCGTAGGGGTCGAGGCCATAGACATCGGTAGCGAGTCCGGACAGGGGATTAACGAAAGACCTGCCACGCCTATGTGTGTTGGGTAGACCGTCGATTGCCGCAAGGCTGCCAGGGGCGGGAAGACGCGTGAGAGCGTTTGCAGCTTGACCATCGAGCGCTGACATCAGGGCGCTGTATTCCGCGGCGATGGGAAGGCCGGTACTCCAGTGGTGATTCAGCCCTTTAGAGAAACTGGCTGCAAAATCTGGATGCGTTGCCTCGTCGCTGTTATCTTGATGCCGTTGCCGTGCAGCGAGAATTCTCACGCCTGCATAGGGGCCGTCGCTTAGAAATTGGCTAAAGTTCCTGTGTGTTCGGCGGCGAGCAAGCCGGCGCATCTTGTTCCGGACCGAGATCGCTGCGGATATGAAGGCGCGGCGGTTGGTGTGCCTGTTAGTCATAGTGCCCCCCACTGTCGGCAATTTGTGCTCGCGCTTCCCGAGCGGTAGAGCCGACGGGAGAAAGAGTATCTCAAGTTGCTAAATTAGACAACTTAGCGGAGAGAAATAGGCATAATGCAGCCGGTGCGGAATCGCGTTCATTGGTCTGCTTTAAAGGTCCGCGTCCAACCCACTCTAGATGATCGGCGGGTCCGATCGACCGGGCTCTCGGACCGCCGGCTCTGCATCCCTCGCCTTGAAGGGAATCGAACCGCAGACCCTATCCTGGCCGCTGAGGATTTCCGCCGCACTCAAAGCTTAAAGCAGTTATCCCGGTGCCATCGCAGGAAGTGCGGATGCGGCCTTTCGAATAGTCGCTGCGGAACGATGGCGCGTCTCGTTTTGTTGATGAGCGACTGGATGCTCTCCGGGTCGTTCACCTGCCGCGAAACAAGGATGTCCAGCTCGTCGGAAAGGCTGATCAGGCCCCGATCGAACATCCAGTGGGCAGTCCCCGAAAGCGCGATACCATTGCTCAGGACATCAGGACCGTTGGCTTCCACCGGGCGAATATGCGCTGCATCGACTTCGGCACGACCGCCGCCATTAATCAGCTTCAGTCCGGTGATCGCGCATCGCTTATCATAGGCTTTGAGTACAAGGCGGCGGAAAAGACGGTTGCGAACGATTCGAGACGTGAGCTGAGTGACGCGATCACGCTCCTGCTCAAAAACGAAGGGTGCCTGCAGTTGTTCGCCAAGTCCGGGCGCCGGATCGACGATCTCCGGCTCGCCAACCCGTGGCAATTCCGGCTCCCGTTCATCGAAACCCAACGACAGAATGCGATTGAAATCAGCCGGAGAGATCGGCCTCACGGCGGACTGCGCGCGCCCGGAGATGCGGCCGTCGTCATTCAGCACGCCGCGTTCGATCACTCCTTCGGCATTGCTGAAGGGAACCGGGTTGAGGAAATCGAGATAGCTCCCCGGCTCAATCAACGCCAGGTACATGCCTGGCGCTTTGCGATCCGGGATGACCTCACCGACCTTGGCAATGGCAAAATAGCCGCGCGTCCCGGCAACCTTCCGCGGCTCGTAGTAGATGATCCAATCTCCGATGCAGGACCGGACACGGCCCAAATACTGGCTCGGAAACTGATATCGTTCCGCCGGGCTGTCGTCGTAGACCGAATCTGAGCGATGAATGAAAACCCCGAATCCCATATTGCGGCTATAGCAGATTCTCGCACCTGCTCGACAGAGTTGTAGTCATTATAGATCCGCGGCACCACGCAGCATCCATCCTGTTGAAGATTCAGCTTTCATTAACCAGAACGGCTTAGCAGGCCACGCCCGGCACCAACCGGCCAAGGATCATGTGAACTGCTTATCGCCATGAGAAATCAGTCTACTTCGTCCCTTCATTTTCAGCGCAAGATCTCTGAATTCTGCAACGTCCGTATCGCTCCGGTCGCCTCGAAGCGGGCTCTCCAGAACATCAGGCCTTATCTCATCAGCTTGGTCAGCTACCGAAAGACGCCGCCCATGCGGAACGGGCGCATCAATTGGCAGGCGGTCACGGAACCCTGCGGCATCGAAGATGAGTTGACGGCGGAGATGAAAAAAAACCTTCGCTCTGGCCTTGAAGCCATCATCCGGTGGTTGGACAAGGAGCGACCGGCGGAAGATGACCGCCCGGCAGTCGAGCAGCCTAGAAGAAACAGGAACCCTGCTGGTGGTTCGGCCAAGATAATGGCCACTGGGCGGGTTTCCTCGGCAGCTACGGCCCCCATCGAACGAGAGCAGACACGAGCGAAACCGGGCGTTCAACCAAGGCCCATCGAGGAATTCCCGAAGCCGTTGTTCGACTGGACCGAAGAGCCTGACGGATTTCAGCAGGCGCTGATCTATCACATGCGCCGGCACGGCGACAGTTATTGGCATCTGCATCGCGCCGTTGTCCGCGAAGAGGATGCCTTCGATCGCAAGACGCTCCTGAGTTGGACGAAAGGCACCAAGGTGCCGCGGTCGATCGAAAGCCTCGACATCCTCTCTCGTATCGAGCGACGGTACCGTCTGCCCGATGGCTACTTCAAGGCCAAGCTGCCGCACCAGGCGCGATCGGCGTCCGGTCACGAGGTCGGAAGCGTTATCGGTGCTGCGGAGCGGCGCCGGCTCGCTTGGCATCTGCCGGACGACTTCAATAGCCTGCCGTTCGCCAAGCGGGATGAAATCCTAGAATGGGTTCGTCGGGTGATCATTTCAGGATCCACTGACTACCGCCGCTTCCAGGCGATGGCGACCAGGCAGCGCTACGCTATCCGCTTCCCAGCGATTTCCTACGGCGGAACTCGTTCACTACGTGGGTCTGCGGATGCACTGGATTGGGAGGATGACGAGCGCGCGGTGATCGAGGATCCCGATCTTCTCTCCGGTGTGGTCGACGCCCCTCCCCGGCTCGCCATGGAAATGGCGAACCTCATTCGATTCAAGACGGCGACGCTGACGGCCCTCGGATTCCAGCGAAACGGCGTCTGGGGAGAGGAAACGGCTGCGCAGAAGATCGAACATCTGGACTTGATGTTCGGTGCCTTGGCTGCATCTCCGGAGGGCCCGGTCAAAGGCTATGGCGTTCCGCTGAGCCAGCTGACCTTCGGGCTCCTGGTCTTTCCCGGTGTTTGGGATTGGAATCTGCAGTGGCGTGAAAGCCGGCGCGGCTTCTACACGACATGGGAAGAGGACATGCTGAACGTTCTCCTGAACCTGGTGCGCACCGAAACGGGCTGGCTTTGGCAACATCCGGAGCTCGTCCGAAATGTGAAGCCGATCCCTGGACTGATCTCCGCAGCGGAAATCGCGGCGGCCGAACGGGATTGGCATGCGGCCTGCGACACGTGTTTCAAACATGCGTCGCATCGTTCGAAGGAGATCCAGCGGGTGATGCGCGTTCACCGGGATCCGTTCGAGCCGATCATGTGCGTGCTCGAGGCGGACAGCCCGCTCGCCGAATATCGGAAAATCACGGACGAGATCCTCAAGCGCATGCCGGACGAAGATCGCTATCCGCGGGCCGCCGCCGAGGCTGTCAGGTCGTTCCTGATGTTGCGGCTCGGCCTGCACCTCGGCCTTCGCCAGAAGAACCTGCGGCAATCGCTTGTCTGCCCGCGCGGGGATTTCCCGACATCCGAGCGACGGCTCGAGGACATGAAGCGTGGCGAAATTCGCTGGAGCGATCGCGACTGCGGCTGGGAGGTTCTAGTCCCTGCGAATGCCTTCAAGAACGCCAATTCATCCTTCTTCGGCTCGAAACCTTTCCGGCTGGTCCTGCCGGACCTCTTAGATCTCTACAAATACCTCAACGCCTACATCGAGCGGCATCGCGAAGTGCTGCTGGCCGGCGCCGACGACCCCGGCACTCTTTTTGTCAAGACGGTGAAGGCCAACAGCAGTGACGCAGCCTATAACCAGACGACCTTCTACGAGGCGTGGCGCCTGACGATCCAACGCTATGGCATCTACAATCCTTACACCGGCCGCGGCGCGATCAAGGGGCTGCTGCCGCATGGGCCAGATAATGTCCGTGACGTGCTCGCAACGCACATCCTTAAACAGACGGGCTCCTACGAGCAGGCGAGCTACGCCATCCAGGACACCCCCGAAATGGTCGCCAACCACTATGGCCGCTTCTTGCCCCAGGACAAGGCCGCGCTTGCAGCCAAGATCCTGAACCAAGTATGGGAGGCCGCCGCTTAGTGATGCGTTCGATGCCAGGGAGGTAAAGACCCCTTGAGTCCACGGCAATGACGTGACGCATCGTCGATAGAGGCCTCTATCAGATTGTTTTCATTGCGTCCGGATAGAGGGAAAGCTTCAGATCTGACAAAACCGGGATAAAAGCGAGCCGCTGAAGTTTGCCGCCGCCGAAACGATAGCCGCAAACCGAACATTCGAAACGCGGAAATCGGCATAGAATGTTCATCCCATCGCTTCGTTTTCTATGGTCCGTGGCGCTTCGCCTTGCGTTACAATCGGGAGCGAAACGCATCGATCATCGCCCGGGAGACATCGCCCGGATAGCAGAGTGGCGCCGCGCCGCCGGGCTTCGAATACGCGCTCCTGCGCCCGCAGCGCCGTCCAGCGCGATCGCGACTTTCCGGGCACGGACACGAGCCACTGTACCCGGAGATCGATTCAGCGATGATGCGTTGAGTGATCACAGAATCGGAAATCCGCGGGGCTTCGATTGGCGCTTCACGAGATGACTCTTTAGATGCGGGTGTGTCGCGCTTTGGCTCCGACTGTGGCTTGTCGGAACTTAGGAGATGCGATGCGATCCACCCCTCCCGCCGTGTAAGATTGTCTTGGACACGCGACCATTCACCCTCGATAGAAAGTAAGCGGACCGGCCGAGCCGCATCGTAGCGATCGAGGACCGGAAACGTTTTCCCCGGCCCTTCTCGTAACGCAACGCGCTTACCGCGCACGAAAACCGTGGCGATCACTTCCTCAGCGTTGGCGCTTTCGCCCGGTGCAGAAGACTGGGCGTGCTGAGGCGTAGTCGCAGAGACTTGCGTGTCACCACCCGCCACGGGTTTCTTTTCTTGTGCCTCAATTCTTATTGAGGGCAGCCGCGTTTCATTTACCGCCCGCCTCTCGCCGCTAATCGCGCCGACCCAATAGACCAATGCTACAGCTACGGTCCCACCAACAAGAAATCGTCGCATGACACTTCCCCGCCCTTGGGTTGTATCATTCAACGCTTTCCAGAAGACGGCAAGCCCGGGAACCAGTCACTCGGGCGCGTGGCCGAGATCCACACCATCGTCCAACCAGGGATGGACTGAGCGACCGCGACTCCTGCCCCCGTGCCGTTAACCGTTGCGGCTTTTTTGTGTTGCAACTTCAACTTGATCAATGTTGTCTGAATATAAACAGAGCGTGGGGTACCATTTTGCCAAGTTTGCAGTTCGGCCTCGTTCGGATGTTGGCCTTTTGCTTGGCTATTTCGGTTGGATATCATCCAGCATTGGCCGGCACAAAGAAATTTGGCCCCTTCTCGTTCGAGGAGAGTGACCCCAGCGTCATCACTCTCACGGGCGAGATCGACCTTTATTCCGCTCTGAATTTCAGACGGGCGCTGCATGCGTCGCAGAAAGCCAGGCTGCTGGTGCTCGATAGCGTCGGTGGCGCTGTCCAAATGGCGCTGTTGATTGCCGATGATGTGCATGCGAGGCGGCTTTCCACCTTTATCCCGAAAGGGAAAGGTTGCTACTCGGCCTGCGCATTCATTTTTATGGCGGGTGTTGAACGCCAGGTGGACGGTGAGCTTGGAGTCCACCAGATCTCCAGTGAATCGAACGACCTTGTGAACGCACAGCTGTCAATCTCCGATATCATCGACATGCTCACTCGCTTCGATACGCCGGCAGAAGTCATGACAACGATGTTCAAAACGCCACCGTCGCAGATGCACGTGTTCTCAAACGAGGAAATCGGTCGCTATAAACTCAACCGCAAAGGCGCGACATCGAACGAGCCGATGCCCACAAACCCGACCGCGAGTCTCGAGGGCACACCACCCTCGAAGGAAAACTCAACGGCGGTCACCATCCCTGAGCCAAGCAGCCAGCAAGTTGCCGCTTCCAACACCTCGCCTGTCGCTCCGGGCCAGAGCGACAGCCTGTCGGCAATTGAGGAGTTTGCCCGTAAGCCGACGCGCATCGCCGTCTACACTGGCCTTGACCTGTTTGGCGATGACCTCGCCTCGAAGAGGACGGTGGACGTCGCCGAGTGTGCCGCGAGCTGCCTGGAGATGAATGGCTCTTGTAAAGCGTTCACCTTCAATGCCAATCCCAAGATTGTCCGTGGACCGAATTGCTTTCTGAAATCAAACGAAGGTCGCGCGGATGGAAACTCGGTCGCTATCTCCGGGAAATTCCTGGCGAGCGCTGACCCGGATCCAACGCCATTTAGCATGGGCATAATTGATCCGAAGAAAGCACTATTCGAGGATGTTGATCTGCCCGGAGGCGACCTGGGCGTCCGCGCGTCAATCGCGAACGCAACGCCACTTCAGTGCCGACTGGCCTGCATCGACAATGACCGGTGTGTTGCATTCACCTATATCAAGAAAAAGAGGGAGTGCTGGATGAAAGGCGCCGTCGGCACACCCGTCTTCAAGTCCGGTATGATTTCCGGTGTGAAGACCTTCCAAACCTTCGCACCGGCGAAGGTTCTGGGACTCGACTAACAAATGACCATAGGCCTATCTGCAAGCTCTCGATGGGAGTAGAACCTGAGACCCCGTCAATTCGACGTCTGGCGCAGTTGAAGGGATACGAACCCACGACCAGTCAGTTTCGCCGCAATTATTTTGGTAGAACAGAGACTTGCTTGTAGTGAGGTGAAACAACGATCGACGGTCGTGCCTCACGTCAAGCCATGGTTTGTACAGACGGTTTCGGCGCGGCGCAGTTGGTTTATCAGATCCCATATGGGCATGGCCCCAGCCGGTGAAAGCTGCTTGGCGAAGACATCCAGAATGTCGAGGCAGGCGAGTCTGCTCTCCGGCCACTGTCGCGCAATGACAGCGATTCCCAATCTAACCTCTTCGCCAAGGTGATCAAAGCTTTTCGCATAGAGAGATGCGAAAACCCAAACGGCCTCTACGAGCGACGTAAATAACCGGTCCTGAGGCGTATCCTCGACCGTGAGATTGACCTTTCGCTGCCGGGCATCGAGGACCTTTCGGGCCTCGTGGGCTGCGACATTCAGATCATCGAGGAAGATCTTCTGGTTTTGCAGCCGTCCAGCGACATGCGCCCGAAAAATCATGCCGGAAACGACATACCGCCCCTCAAGCTTCAGGAGCGAGATAAGGCCTTCGCGGGTCTGCAGTGATCGGGTCGCAAGGAGCGTATCGCGGGAGAGCTCAGCGGTTTCGCAGAACCAGAGAAGGTTCCAGACGCCCTCGCCCTCACCGTAGGTGGCAGACTGTATTTCCGGGATGATCCGCGCTGCGATAAGTTCGGCCTCTCGCAGCTCAAAGGGTGGCGGCATCTCGACGACAGACAGCAATTGCAGTTCATGACCAATATCGCGTGAAAGCCATGTGTCCGGCACATCCTTGAATGATCTGTCGGTCAGGAGCTCGGAGAGTGGCACATCGTGACGGCCCACACGGCGGGATACGATCGCTTTCAGTTTCGTAAGACTGGCGTCGTCGAGACCGATGTCCGGCGTCGCGGCCCATGCGCGCCAGCTGGCGGCTGCCGCAAAATACTCACCCCGTAGATTGGACGGGCTTCGCATCCGCATTCCGGGCAGTTTCGCGTTTTCGAACGACTCGTCCAGCCGGGCCTTGAATTGCATGTCCAGGAGCTTGATGGTGTCGGGAATGGCTACATGTTGGTGCAGCATCACATCGACAACGCTGTTGGCATGGCACCACAAGAGAGCCGTCCGCTCCCAATCGAGGGAGTGCCAATCCGGCGCCTGCGCAACTGCCCGAAACGTGAGCTGCAAAACGCTGACAAAGAGCTCGGAGAACTCCTCGATATTTCGAAGAACGTCTGACAGAACGAAGCCGGGGAGCGCCAACCCGTTTTCGCAGAGCGCCTTCCACAGCGCCACGATGGCAAGCGGCGTTGGACCGGTTCGGGCAAACACATCCTGAAGTGACATTGTTTTGGCTTCGGCTGCAAGCGCCACGTTCACGTCTTCAGGAAGCTCCACCGGAAGCGCCGAAATCCGCCGTAATGCCCGCAATGCGCCGACCTCCGGGCTAAGTGCTCTAAAACTTGCAACCGCGAGGTCGGTCAGGTTGGCGAAGCCGCTGTCACTGTCGGCGATCCGCAGGAAGCGCCGGAGAGCCGCGGGGTTTGAGGGAGCCAGTAAATCATTCGGACTTGCTGTGCCTGCGTGAATGTCGGCGGCGAGTTTATCCAACCGCCAGACGACTGTGTTTTCTTGCCGGCGTTTCAGCTCTGCTCGGCGCTCGTCAAATGTTGCCAGTTCCGCAACCTCGCGGGCAGACCTTTCGAGATCACTCCCCGTGCTGTCGAACCAGTCAGCGTGACGCTTTAGGGCCTCGACACGCTTTTCCGGGTCCTCCAGCAACAGGGCCAAGGTGTCATCTGCGATGTTGGTCGTGGTTTTCCGATCGACAATCGTGACCCCGAAAGCCCCACCGGCTTTTTCCGGGTCGAGAGGCGCAAACCTTGCCTGGCGCCGGGTTTTGCGAAGCGGCGCGGTTGCCCTCCCCTGTTCATGGGCGAGCTTTACCGCCGCGAAAAACGATTTGGCCGAGAATGACATGTCGCCGATCGTGACGATTTCGGTTCGCCGGAGCGCCAACTTGTCACTAAGAAGCGCGTGCTCCTGCAGAAGCGTCTGGATCCGCTTCGGAAAGCAACCAACATAGTCCCGGGCCAGGGCGACCCGGACCGGATAGTCGTCCTCGTCCATTTCGAGACCAGGCTCGAACAGCAAGTTGATAAACTGCGCCACCAAATCGACGAGCACCTTGTCGAAGGCGGGACGCCGAGCCGCATAATCGTCGAGTACGGTCTTGAATGCCCAGTCGAGATATTGTCCACGCACCCGACCGATTGAGCGATAGGACCGGCCGGCGATCGAAAAGACCACGGTTGCCAGGCCTGCATATTGCAGATCGACAAAATGTTGGCGGGCAGCGGGCGCCCGATCTTCGATCGGAAGATAGTCGACCTGTTCCAGGCGCAAGTGCTGCCATGCCCAGGTACAGGCCGCAGCCTTCGTTTTGAGAGCGACGTCCTTGCTCCAGATTACGGCCACGACCTTTCCCGCCAGCCGCATCAGCTTCGACAGAAAAAGCAGTTCCGACCCTGCAGTAACGTTGCTCCCAAGGGGCACGTCCTTGAGATGGCGCCCATATTCGATCTGCCACGCGACCACTTCGCGCAACTCGCCAAGGCGCGAAGTTTCGACAATACCCGCTTTGCCGACCGGCGCGGACAAAAGTGAATCCACGAACTCGCCGGTCCTTGGAAGCAGAAAGCCGTAGTGAGCTTTCTCCAAGCTCCGCATCAGCTCCTGCTCTCGCTTGCCGTCGATCCGTCCGCGCGCTCGCAACACAGCAATGATATCGGTGACGTCCATCGCCGGGCTTGAAGCCAGCGCACCAAAACGGGAAAGATATCTATCCTCGATCCAGACGGCCGCGGCATTCTCACTCTCGCAATAGTGCAGGATGCCGACGAGACTGCGCAGCAGAGGGCCGGACTTTGCGAGTTCACGATCCCCCTTCGGACGCGGCAGTTGGGGCAGCAGGCTCCATTTCCCGGCAGTCAAGTGATCGCTGACGTGCTCGCGCAGGAGGGTGAGCGCCTCGGCCTGTCGCACCCCATCCTGTACTTCTGCAATGTCCTGCCGCATGCGGTCAGCGTCGCTTTCGGTAATGTGCAGCGGGAGGAAAGTTTGAAGCGGCCTGAGCAAACCCGTGTCGGACAACTGAATGAAATCGCGCGCTGAAACCAACAGTGCTTGCTCGGTCGGTGAACCTTTGCTTGCCTCGGCCTCGCTCAGGCCAAGCCGCGCCAATGCCGCCGCGCCGAGGTCACGGTCGAGGCCTTTTTCGTAAAGCTCGTTCAAGAGTTCCGGCAGGGTTACGTCCGTGTCGCTCGACTTGCCGCCAGCTAAAACAAGGCGAGGCAATGACGTTGCCTGAGTGGCGTCCACTTTGGCTATCTCGCCGTCGCGGACAAGATCTTGGACGTGAAGAGCAGCGCTTGAGACAGGTTTGAAGTTCTGGGTCAGCGTCGTCTCGGCCGATCTCAAAACCTCCGGAAGCTCCCGCGCGAGCATGATCCGGGCGCCGATCTGGTCGATCTCGTTCAACAATCCAAGTTTGGATGCGAGCAAAAGCGCAGATGCGTCAACGATCAGGCCACGGGCGGCGATGGTCGCGGCAAGAGCTTCGCCATTTTGTCGGGCACGGACGTGGCCGCTGCGCAATAGTAGCGGGGCATCGAACGCACCGGCCTTTCCTCCCCACACCTCCCGATGAAAAGGCCGGTGGAAGTAACCGGCCCATTCGAGCGGCTTGCCGTCGAAGAGCAGATGAAGCGGGATCTCCAGATTGAGCCAGCTGGTCCGCAGCTTGTCGAAAACCCCTTCCTGCTTCTTCCGATTTTCTTCAAGCCAGGCCAATAATTCGTCAATCGTCTCGATCGTCCATCTTTTGGCGCGGTTCTGTGGAAGGGCTTGGACTTTCGGCAGCAAAGCGCGCTGTGCTTCGGCCAGGCCAAGTTCTGCCGCGAGCGCCAATGCCGGATTGATTAGCCGTTTCTCAAGATTCGACCATGATACGTTCTCGAGTATCGAGCGCGCCAGCTCCGGATCCTCGTGGCGAAACTCGCCGGCGATGTGAAGGATGTTCTCGACCCCAATATCGCTGGGAATTGCCCTTCCCTTGATCTGCCGGGCCGCTCCCGCCACGTCGCCAAGGCCAAGACGCAGCCAAGCCGACCGGAACGCGATGCCTGACCCATCCCCCTCTCCCGCCTGCAAGCTCTCGATGACCTTCAAAGCGAGATCGGGCCGTCCCATCAGTGATCTCGCGTCCGCCTCCAGCAATTTGAGCCTGCGGGGCAGCGAACCATTGGCAAACAGCTCGACGTTCTCTTCCAATATCTGGATACAATCGCCCCAATCACCCGCTTCGCATGCCGCGACAGCCATCATTTCGACGGAACTCGCGGTCTTGAACGGTGCCAACAGAGCGCGGCGCGCGTTGGCCTCTTCCCACATCCGACCCGCGAGCAAGGCTTCGAAGGCCGCCAGCAATTGATCGGATTCCAGGTCACCGTCGTCGATGAATGAGACAAGCTTCGTAGCGTCGCGCTTCTTGTAGACAGCCGTCATGGCTGCCTGGAAGCCTGAGCCGTCGTGGTCGCCAGACGCTTTGGCCGCTTGCATCTCGCTGACCTGACTGATCCAGTGGTCGATCAATTCCAGGTCTCCTGGCAGATCGAATGCGGGCCGCCATCTTCTCAAGAAGTTCAGCGCACGCGGACGATTTCCTGCATGGAGCATCAGGTATGCGGAAACAACCACCTGGGAGGAGGTTCCGCGACCAGCGGAAAGCTCATTCCTGTATATGTTTAAGAGCGGGTCGGGTTTGACTGACAGGCCGAAGTGCACGGCCCAGGCGATCGCACCCGGGTGTGGGACCGATCGCGACATAATGCGGGCGAAAGCATTTTCAGCGTCTACAGTCCGGCGACTGTGACACAGGAGTGCCGCGAGATTCCAGATTTCGAGTTCCTCGATCTGGCGTTCCACGTCGACGGCTTCGGTCAGACGACCGAACATCTGGGCGGCCTCTGCGAGAAGCTCGCGCGAAACATCGTCTTCTTTGACAAAGGCCGGCCCAATCGGATTGGGGTAAGAGCCACCCTGAAACCGAAGCTGTGGAGACAAGGCTGCATTGAAGCGGATGAGAGCGCCTGCCCATTGAACGGCATACCGCCTGGGGGCGGCAATCTCGGCCTTGCGGATGTAGGCGAGCGCTGCCTCGTCCTGCCGTTCGACACTGCTGGCATAGGCCAGAAGGCGATCACGCTCCGACGGGTCACCTTCAAGGCCCTTGCGGTGAAGAAGGAACTCCCTGGCTTCTTGGCTTTTACCCTCTTCGATCAGGACGCCGGCATAAATGCTGTTTTCTTCGGCCGTTCTCGGCTCGACAAGCAGCGCAAGGGCTCCTTCTGTGTCGCCTTCTGCGACCAAGAGCAGTGCGGCGGCACTTCGGTCGGGCGCGGCATGGTAGAGAGCCGCCTCCGAATGGAGGGCCTTGGCGCGGATGATGTCCTGGTCTCGTAGCGCTAGCGCAGCCGCCGAACGCAGGACCTTGGCCTTCGTCTCACCGCCAAGACTGTCCCAGGTCACGAGATCCTCGCGCACACGGGCAACCAGGGCCTCCAACGCTTTTGCCCTCCCCTCTGACAGGTTGGCCAGCGCTCCCTCCAACTGAAGGCCAATCTCCCGGCCATAACGCTCTTTGATCATTCCGACCGCATCCGCCAATTCGGCGCCTGCGTGGCGCGTCACCACATTGGCGATAGCGCGATCGTCCCGCGATGATAGGGTCGTTTCGGACTGGGTGCCAGGATCGCAGACGATCGGAACCCAGGCAGGATGCATGTAGTTTCCCACGACCCGCGGAAGCCCGCGCAGCTTGTTGGTAAGCTGCCTGAGGCCCCAGGCTTCGTAAGCAATGCCCCAAGCCCCAAACCGCAGCTTTTCTTCGCGGATGGCGTCATTCAGGCCGTCATCATTGAACTCGACCGTCGCTGCGATGACGAAACGCTTGACGCCTTTGCCTTTCCAATGGCCCTCATAGGCATCAAGGAAGTCCGTTCCCCATTTCTTCAAAGTGGTTGGCGTTACCTTCTGGTAGCGTTTTGCGGAAATGACCAGTACGGGGACATGCTCGGTCGAGAAGCCTTCAACATCGGCACCGAACTGCTCGACGCCGCGGGATCGCTTCAGATCAGCCTGCGCAACTTCGGGTTCCCGCTCTGCGATATCGATACAGATGAACTCGAAATTCTCGTCCAGCATTTCGTTGAGCGGCAGATATCGGGCAGCGGTGTTCGGTGGCGGGACCTGCGCGAGGTTTGCCACGGAGACACCCTTGATGTCTGGCTTTAACTTCGGTCTGGAACGACTGTTTTTACTCATGTCTCGATGTCGCCGCCGAATATTTGCGGGAAGGCGAACCTACCCGCGTAAGGCCGCCCCGGGAAGTAGATGCGCGCGCAACCCACAACTTCCGGACAGGTTGTTGGCGAAGGCTGCGATGGCCTGTCGCATGAACGGCACCAACCGATACGCCGAGTTGAGCTGACGTGGAGAGCGTATTGAGGAGCAAAGAGAAGAAAACTTCAGGCGCTCGATCGATATCAGGATTCGTTTGCCGAGGGTGCGCGGGCTCGCTCCCTCGCCTTTAAGGATACGAACCTCTGACTGAGTCATATATCCGGAGCCACTACACTGATTTTCCATGGAAAATCCCGTCCGATCAACATTCCCGCCGCCGTCAGACGCTTTCGTGTTTTGGAATTAAGTTCCAGCGCTGATGGCCCGTGGGGCAGCCTTATCGGCGCCAGTCCGAAACCGTGTGTCGCTCCGAAGCCCACGAACTATTCTGTCATAGGTGACGATCTTAACCCTGGGAGCAAGCTGTTCGAATTCCGCTCGACGGGCAACTTGCTCCTGCGTCTCAGTCGATGAATCCCCGATCAGAACGATCACGTTTTCGGGCTGGATGATCTCGGCGATGCCAACGTTATTCCGAACCGTCTCGATGTACTGATAAAAGTGACTCAAATAGGTCGCGCTCTGAACTACCGCCTTTAGTCCAGCGGCGCTGAGCGACTTCCCATTTGGACTTGCAAACTGGGTATCGCGTCGTTTTATTTCGACAATGTGCCAAGTGAATCCGAGCGAGCTGCTGGCCGCAACGAGATAGTCGGGTATCAGACCCGGCGTTTTGTCGGCCTGCTGCGTGCGGATCATCCGCTTTGGGAAAACCCAGACGCCGTGATGGCCAGTGTTCGGCATAGCATATTGGAAAAGATAGGGATTCGCTGTCAGCACCCGCTGAATCGACTCTTCAGGCCCATCATCGAGCGCATTTTGCAACTCGACGACCAAAGCTGCCTCGACATTGCGAATGGAGCGGGGCGCTTGCAATTCGATATCTCATGAAGCTTGAACCGGTGCGCAGACCGCTCGGTCCCTGATGGACAATAGTGACCGCTCGTGCGTGAGACGGCCCGCGCGGCGATGGTCCCGGCCGAGATCAGACGGCTCTGTCGATCCGCACTGGTCTCCAGTTCCGGTGATCAGAGGTCGCTAGCACAGGCTCGCGGCGATGTGTTCGTTCGAGGCCGAAAATCTGTCTCGCGAGCGAGAACACCGGGTTCACGAAAGTGGCGTCGCCCGGACTACGGACGTGGAAGCGTCGGTCCGAGCGATCGTTCTGAAGCGGCTATTGCCGGCGAGCGCTATGGCTTTTCCGGCGGCCGCATTTCAGCGGCGCGCTCGAACTCCACCATGTTCATCGGTGGCTGCCCGTAGGCATCCCGCAGCTCGTTCCAGAACCGGAGGAGGAGCTCGCGGCGTACAGCTGGGGTCCAGTCTTCCGCCTCCTGCTCGGCTGCAGCGTGGCTCGCGACGTCTTCGTACCGTACGTCCCTGTAGGGATCGGGGAGAACAGTCTGGCTGAGATCGGTTGCTCCGAGCTTGATGCCGATAGCCCCTTTGCCGCCCATCTCGCGGATCGCCACGATACCGTTGCGAAGGAATTCATCGAGTTGCCCGAACGGAATCGCGGACGAGAAGTACGTCTTGCCCTTATGTTCGCTGAAGCTGTTGCAGTTGACTGCCCAAAGTTCGCCGGTTCGCTGGAACCATTGCGTGGCGTTCCAGACGTCCATCTCGTTGCGCTCGGATTCGATACGCCCCCAGACCGACAAGGCGCCGTCTCGATTGAGTCCCCAGTCGCCATCGCGGCTGCGGATGTGAAGGCCGACTTTCGAGATTCGTGTCTCGAGGTCGCTGCGCGGCGGGGGAGTCCATTGCGCGGGTGCGATGCGAGCGAAAATCCGTCGGCCAGCGTTCAGTTTGACCTGGCGCTGCGGCTCGCCCAGCGATGCGTTGCGGAACTCAAGATTTTCCTCAGCGCCTTTCCAGATGGCAGGATCCTCGTCGCTGGCTGGCTGCCAAGTGATTGCAGGAGGCGCGGCCTTCGCGGGCGCCTGCGCTGCGAGGATCGGCTGAATTTGGTCCTTGAGGACCTTAGCGAACCGCTTCCTCTCCTCTGTGATCTCCGCCTTGGTCGCGCCGTCGGCTAGCTTGTAGGTCTTGGCACCGCTGCGATGGCGCCAGTCGAAAGGCAGCGCCTCCGGACCGGGATAGTGCGCCGCGTTGGCGACCAGAACGATACGGCCCGTCGTGACGGCGCGCTCGGCATAGCCGAGCTCCGACATCACATTCGGGTTCTGGAGATATTTCGGCTCGGAGCGTTTTTCCTCCGGAACACCCGGCTGCAGGGCGGCCGGGTCAGTGACGCCGACCGGCGTCATGTCAGCGACAAAGACGTTTGCCGAGGCGATTTTGGCCAGGATGGTGGAGGCGATGTCCTCCGTCCCGGGCACGTTTTTCATGTCGTGATCGACTTCTGGCCGCTCTGCTTCCTCGTAATCGGGATCGCTGGCAATCAGCTTGCAGGCCTCTTTCAGGGCATCACGGACAAAATAATGGTGGAGCGTCTGATCGCGATCACTCTGCCAGGACCAAAATACCTTCATTCCCAAAACTTACTCCCTCTTACTGTAATAGGTGTCGTAGCAAGCGCCGTCATTCAGCGAGCCCCATTGCATGCAGCCAGGCTTAGACCTGCTATTGCTCCGGCGTACGCTCGCCTATCGCGGTTGTTCCCTCGACGAACTGGCGAACCCACACGGGTCCGATCATGTCCTCGTGCGCAAACTTCCCCGCGATGCCCAGAAAGCCCTCGCGTATATCGGGAAAATCGAGCAATGGCAAGCACGCGGCGGCGAGGGCTTCGGGGCCGCCACCTTAATTGCGGATGCAGTAGTAAATGTCGTAGGCGTCCTTGCGCTTCTGCCGGCGCATCAGCGCGTGCCCTTTCATGGCGAGCAAGGCCGGTATGGAGGCGACGGCGATCTCCACGCGGATGCGCACGCCGCATCTGGTGGAGGGACAGGCTAGAGTCGACGCGACGGCTGACGCACATTGCGAAAATCTGTAACGTCACGCAGAGCTACGATTTCCGATTAACCATAAAACCGGCATCCACGAATGTTGCATCTGTTGATTGATACCTGCATATGGCTCGACCTTTCCAAAGATTACCGCTCGCAACCCCTCATCAGCGCCCTGAAGGATCTGATCGCGGCGGGGGAAGTAGAGCTTATCATTCCTCAAATTGTCGTTGACGAATTTCTGCGCAACAAATCGAGGGTCACAGCCGAAGCGCAGCGTAGCCTGCAGTCTCATTTCAGACTGGTCCGCGAAGCCGTCAATCAGTTCGGTGCTGACGAAATTAAAGCCCCTACCCTGCAGGGACTGAATGAAGTCGACCAAAAGATTGCCACCGGCAGCGATTCCGTTCTGAGCGTCGTGGACTCCATTGAAAAGTTGCTGCTCGCACAAGCTCCCGTTCCAACGACGGATGCGGTTAAAGGACGGGTGACGGACAGGGCGCTCGCAAACCTCGCCCCCTACCACCGGGCAAAAAACAGTGTCGGAGACGCTATCCTGGTCGAGATCTACGCGGACATTGTCGCGCGGTCCGACGTTGAAGAACGCGCGCTTCGCCTTCGTTACACATAACATCAAGGATTTCAGCGAGCCGAACGGAGACCGCCGTCTCCCCCACCCCGACCTGGCGCCCTTATTCGCAGCGCCAAAATCAAGCTATTGGATTTCGCTGCTCGATACGCTGAAAGACATCGATCCGGACCTGCTGGCCGATCACGACGCTGAATTCAACTACTCGCCCCAGTTCCGCAGGCTGTCGGAAATCCTGGAAGCCGAACACCTGTTGTTCCGCCAGGTCTGGTACAATCGGCATTGGAACCTCCAGTCAAAAATCGAAGACGATACACATCATGTGGTGCCTGAATCCGAATATTCCCGGTCCCCATATCGACAGGATCAAACGCTCGACACGGTATGGGTAGGGGCGCTTACGGCAGCGAAAAGAACAGAGGACGAGGTAGGAATCGAAAATCTCGGCCCGTGGGACGATTTCGAATGGGGCATGATTAACGGAAAGCTCTCGGCTTTACGTTGGGTCATGGGTGATGAGTGGGATATGCTCGACACCTAGCCTGCCAACGCGCACCGTGCTGCCTCACGGGTGAGTGCCCTAAGCAGATCGGCTAGATCGAGGATAATCTGGTCATCCTCTTTGCTGGAATAAGGTGAAACGAGCTTGCCGTGCATCACGCTGTTGCGGATTTTTATCCAGGACTTGACTTGGGCGCGGGTTCCCGCCCCCCGGTCCGCCAGTATATAAAGCGCCCGCTGAACGGAAACCGCATCCGCTCTTCTCACCGCGTTTAGGGCCGCATCTCGTAGCCTCGATGCGCCTTGCCACTCTTCGATATGAGCGACTAGGGAATCGATGGCCGCCTGATCGGCGTCGGTTCTGAGCGTCCCTTCAGGAACCAGACGACGCGCCAGGCCCTCGATGCTGCTGGCCAGCGTCAATGCCATCACCCATCTGGAACCCTGCGCGGATTGGATGACCTCCTCGTAGAAGGTGGTGATCGTATGGCTTTCCCATCCTGCGTCACGCGCGATCAGCGTCAGGAGGCCGGCGTAAAGAGCAAAGAAATCGCCGTCGTTCGTAAAACGGTCGTCACCGTTCCACAACGCGGTCCATGTGGAATCCGCAGTCCAAGCGGGCGAGTGTCGCACCCAGAGCATCGACCGCCCATCCGGAAACCGACGCTCGACTAGACGCGGGAACACCAACTGTCCGAAAAGAATCCGGAGCGGTTCCCCGAACCAGTTCTCCGCGTTGTGCGCGGGCAGATCCGTGCTGCTACCAGCCGAGATCGAAAGCACGTTGGTTTCGCTGTCGAACGCGAACCTGACCGGCACGCCGAGAGCTTCGATCGTGCGAGTCGCCTGTAACCCGCCCTTCCCGTCGTCGCTTCGCACAAAGCGACGGAAAATGATCGACGCGCTATGATCGCGGGGAATGAGAAAGCGGGCTTCGGCGCCGCCTTCCCCCGTCGCAGGCCCCTGAACGACAGCGCTCAGACTTTGAACTGTGCCTTTGAGCACCCATTGATCGCCATCCGCATCTATATAAGGGGTCGTCCAGCCGCCCATCCATTCTATCCCGTCCGCGCCAGTCATCACGAGTCGGAACCTGTTGAGTGGTTCGTACGGCTCATTCCGCTCGCGATTGAGCGCGTGCAGGCTATGCTTCAGATCGGGAGGCAGACCTGTCATCCGATAGCGGAATTCCCGCTCCGACACGATCTCCAACTCGCCTTCCCCCTCCGCCAAAGGCGGTTCAAAATCCCGGGCCAAGAGCGCCATTTCCGGAGCGCGGATCGTGACAGGGCCCTGCAGATAGGGGTTCAGGCGATCGATTTGTGACATCGGGATTAGCGCGTTTCTGATGAAGTGGAACAGTGCCCAAACTCTGCGATCGTAGGTCTTTTTTCTTCAAGACGACGCGCGCCTTCCTCCATTTGATCCCTGGTCGGCATATAAATTTCCAGGTCGCGCTGCCACCGGCCAACGCCCTGCACGTCGAGGTCAACGCGCAAGGGCAGCCGGTTGTTTTCGGGCGATCCCGACAACAGCTCGACGCAGCGACGCGGGTGACGCACCGCAGCGGGGTCGTCCATGGCGCGGTTAGGATGCCGTCGCCGACCGGTATTGCCGCCTGACGGATCACATCGAGCATCAGCATCTGCGGTAGCCAAAACGTGCCTCTGAACGCCTCGAAATATTCATAGAAGCGCACGCCCGCCGTCTCTGCAAAGATGTTTCCCCCGCGCTGCATCGATAGCAGCGCCCGTATTTTTTGCGGGCAAGTAATCGACGCCGGAAACCCGGGCGATGCTGCCGTTCTCAACATAAAGGTCCTTTGTTTCGGGGTGCAACGCGAAGTCGCTCCCAAGCTTCTGCGCGTCGATGCGCGGAACGGGCGGGGCGACCGGGCACGTCACCATGCAGTTCCCGCCCTCCATCGCGAGGGCTGGCGCTCCTGAGCGGACCCGGCCATCGCCCAGCTCGTTTGAAGTATATACCGGTCTTCAGCCGCACGGCTGGCAAATCCGCCAACAAGCCGACCAGTTCATGCCGGTCGCCCGCCACAAAATGCTTTAGATGCAGGGTCCAGCTCCCGGACGTGACTTGCGCAAGGTCGCCCGTACAGACGATATCGGGGCCTATCGCGAAAAGGCTCGCGCCTTTCCCGGATCTCTGCTCCTCTTCACTGGCCTTTTCGCGCGCCGCCTTCATCGCCCGGAGCCTGGCGGCGGTATAAGTCACTTCGTCGCGGTCGATCAGCGTGGCATGGTTGGCGCAAAGCCAAATGGCGTTGCCAATGCCCGACCGTTCCTCGCGGCTCATGGTTTTGTCATAGCGCCGCGCCCCCGGCCCTGGCGCGGCCGCGCAGATATGTGCCGCCACGCCGATGTTGGAAACCGCCTCGGGCGATTCAGCGCTCGGGCCGTGGGTCCCTTGCGTGCACCCTTCAAAGGAGCACGGCCACCCGGCGCGCGCCGCTACCCTATTCTTTGTGCTTTGGGAAAATTCGTCGCGGTTGCTCATCCGATCAGGATTCCCCGGCTTTCGCTTCCTTGGGCGGCTGATGCAGCACGATCGGTTCCGCCGGATAGACCTTTAGGAACCGGCAGTGCGCCTGGCACCAGGCCGCGGCGGCCGGGGATAGCCAGCCGGTCATTTCCACCATGCTTTCGTAGCGCTTCGGCAGGTTCCACATGATGACAGGCTCGTGATGGGCAATGCGATTGCGCAGGCTGCGGATTTGCGCCAGCGGGCCGGAGAAATCCTTTCTTCGCAGCCCCTTTCCGTCTGGCTTACGGCCGATCTTGTGCAGCGTCGTCTGCCACAACGTTTCATAGTCCTTGCCGAACATCGCGGTCCAGAAGCTGAAGGTCAGGGCCGCGACGATCCGGCCGGGGTTCGGTTCCTTTTTGTCTTCCACAATGTCCTGAATCGCCTTGGCGAGCTGTTCGGGCTGCCATTCACCGAGCAGCAACCCCGGCTCATGAAACCAGCTTTCACTGACCGCTTCGGTCATGACTGCATGGATTCGGTTGCGCAGCGCCACTTCAAGCATCTGCAGCGGCGTATAAAGGCTTTCCGAAATCAGCGTATTGAGCGTATATAGCTCAATAGCGCGGCTACGGTCGCCGTTCGCCCAATCGAGGTAACGGCCAAACCGCTCCAGGGAAAGCGCCATTTCCAGCGCTTCATAGGAAACTGGCTTCCCTACTTCCCCTTGCATTTTTTCCCCACCCCTTCTATATTGGTAATCGTACACCCCGGTACCGTCTCTGCCCTAGGCATGCGGCCGGGGTAATTTTTTGCCCTAATCACTTGACGTGCTTCGGAATTTGCAAAGCCGCCTTGGCTTCCTTCCGCTGCTTCTTTTCAGCCGCGAATTCCGGCTCAAGCGCCTGAATCTTCGTCACCAGGCCGTCGAGGTGGTAGATATTGCTGTTCCAGTCTCCGGCAGCCGTCTTGCGCATTTCGCGCTTGATATAGCCGGCCTTCTCCAGGGCGCGCATATTGTTCTGGATGGTTTTCTCCGTGACATCCATGCGTTTCGCCAGTTCCTTTTTGGCCGGAAACGGCTTGCGCGTCGGCTCGTGCCAGTAATCCAGGAGCTGGATGATGATGTTCATCTGCATCGCGTTGATGCCGAGGCGCCGCTGTGCCCGGATCAAGATGGAGGGGATGCCCGCATAGCCGTGACTATAAACAGCCTTGCCCCAGATGCGCTCCGTAGAGGACGGCTTCTTGGCTGCGGGCTTTGGAAAATTGATGACTTCTGCATCGGCAGGGATTGCGCTCATGGTTAGATCTCCTTCGGTTGCAAAGAAGATACGCAGGCGCATACCAGCTTTCAATGAGGCGGGCTGTTGGGGGTATGGAAAACGCAGAGGCTACCCCTATCTGCGTTAATTGTGCTGCGTCCACCACTAAAGCTATATGGTCCACGCTGCTTTACTGGTCGGATTTCGCCCCTACCATGGGAAGCCCCGTTCCCGACGGGTGGGATCGCTAATTTCCATACTTAAGCATCATTTTTTGTGCCGCAAAGCGGTTGTAACATGCCGGACACCAATCGGACCGGAAAATGCGCCCTGTTCCGATCCTAATTCGACCGATCCGAAACGATGCAACTCCGCGCTGCTTCACGCTGCAGTGGTTCCCATCTTCTGAAGACGCTCGTGTTCCTCGATGAGATAGGTGATGTAGCTCCGGATCAGATTGCAATACAGCCGCGCCTCATTCTGCTGGATGGCGACCCCGGCCTTGAGATCCATACCGTGACGTACGCCGCCGCCGGTTGGCGAGGACAGATAGCCGTGCAATTTCGTCATCCAGTCAAGGATCTGCTCCTGAGCCGTTCCGCGATTGCCGGATCTCATTTCGCCAATGATCTTGTTGAAATATTTCCCCTGAACCGTGCCATCGCTCGTGCCGGTGCCCCGGAACACGGTCGCGACCGACTCCAGAAGCCAGAGGATTTCAGAAACCGCCTGGCGGCTTTTCCCTTCCTCGAGGAGCTGGTGCGACTCCTCGAGCGATGCTTCAATTAGCGCCTGCGCCTGCGCGTCGAGGGACGGTGCGGCGTCCGGCACGGGAATCGGTGGGGCCTGCGGGTTTGTGGCGACCAGATGGGGCGGTTCGACCCGATAGCCCGCGCCATGTTCCGCAAGCACACGGTTGATCATCGCCACGTCGGGCACGCCCAGGCCGTCATCGGCGCACTCCATGCAGACTGTATAAAACGCCTCGATGAACAGCGGCGCGTTCTCTTCCGCTAGGCGCATTGCGCTATCCAGATCGGACCACGCCCAGCTCAGGCTGCTGCTGCTCCCTGAACCGCCGAACGCTTCCTTAAAGCGTTCAACGATCCTCCAGGTGTTTCCCTGAGAGGCGATTTTCTCGATAAAATCGTAGAATGCGCGCGACAGGGTCGCCGGCGCCGGTCCGGGGCTGGAAAACCGCCATGCGGTGTCGAATTTAAGCATCAGGCGCTCCTAGTCTTCCGCCAGCCAGCGTGCATAGGCCCGCACGTCGATCATCGGCACGGTTCCGATCTCCTGCAGCCGGGCAATCAGTTCCAATAGAAAGCCGGTGACCGACTTCCCGTTGAGCGACACCGCCGTAACGCCGTCGCCGTTGCGGCCGAACCAGCCGTGCGCCGCCACGCACCCAAGGTCGAGCAGACTTTCATCCGGCGCGCTGTCGAGCAGGTCCGTCATGGTCTTGCCCATCGGCGGGCTCCACTCGCTTTCGAACGTTAGGATGCCGCCGAGAATCCAGTGCGGCTTTTTGGGCTCCGACTTCCCGCCGAGCCACGTCACCGCCAGGCTGGTGCGGTCGAGCTTGCGGACGCTCGCCGCCTTGTCGCGGGCATAGCCCACATAAGTCGCGTTCAGCGTCTGCTTAGCCTCGAATACGGCATAGACGCTTTCGGCCGGAATGATTTTGATGCCGTGCATTTCGAAAATCAGCGGCGTGTATTGGCGGTCGTAAATGACGACGTCGATCTGCTGACTGAACGTGCCATGATTATCCACGATATGGGCAGTGTCCACCTGATACCGCTTCGGCAGATAGGTGTTCAGCAAATCGACCCAAACGGCTTCGCTGGCGTCGCCTTTCGTGCCCGAATGGGCGAACGACTTGCGCGCCCGGTTCAGGTCCTCCTGCACCTTGTCATGCAGCCCGGCCAGTAATTCCTGCAGCGACCACCCACTCATCTGACAAACTGCTCCCAGCTACCGTTAAGCGCCTGCCCCGCGGCAGCGCTGATCCTCTGTTTTTCCGCAGCCGTCAGATCGTCCGAAATTACGTTGTTGGTATTGGCCGGATCGACAAACCGTGCATTCGGAAATGTGTCGCGCAGATAGGTGAGGCACGCGACGATCCGATCGCTCAAGGTCGGGTAATTCGTATTGCTCAGCGCCGCGATAACGGCCAGTTCAACGTAGAACGACGGAAAATCCAGCCCTTTCTGGTCCCGCCACAGCTTGATGAGGCGCGACTCCTGCTGCCGGCCGCCCGCCCAGACGGTTGTGATATGCGTCTGGACGTTGGTTTTGGTCCACGTGCTGGCCTTGCGGCGATAAAGGCTGTGATCGTTCGACAAGGCGTTCTGCCGCTTGGCAGGGACTAGGTCCACGTCGTAGCCGCCGACCCTGATGTTGATGGAAACGTTCTGTCGTTTCGGCGCGTATCCCGCCCCTGTGAGCTTGGCGAAGAGCTTGTCGTATATCTCCTGGAGCGTATTAGGCGTGTTCTCCGACAGCGAGATAAACAGGTCGATATCCGTGCCGCTGTGATTGGCGGTTCCCTTGGAAAATGATCCGCTCGGGCTAATCGAAATCAGATTGCCGTTGGCCCACTCGCCAAGCAGTGGCGCCAGAATCCCTTGTACACTCCTCACCGGCGAGGAGGGGCCGGTATTAACGGCCTCACGGGCTAAGATCCCCTGCAGGTAAGCGTCGCTCATGCGTGTGGGTCCTTTAAGGTGGGAGTGTAACGTCACATTTTACACTCCATCCCGCAAGAAGCCTGTTCGCGGCCGATCACAGATCAGGACAGGCAGCGAGCAACGTGGGCCGCTCCACGCCCGTCGTCCAACATTAGGCGGTTTGAGCTGGACTATTGCGTTTGGGACATCTCAGAACTTGACTCGCGGCCGAAATGGAGGCCCAAAGTCATTGGACAGATCCATCGCAATCTTCCCGATACTCCCGAAGGCCATAGCTTACAAAGGGCTTGATGGCGAAAAAAGCGGCGAGCCCTCATTCGGCATCCAGGCACGGTTGGACGATTCGAACCGACGCCCCAAAAGCCCGCCTGCGATCGGTGAATGCGCCAAATACGTCCGCCCAATGTTTGCCGGATAAATTCTTCTGCGGCTGAATTTAATGGTGGTAATCCAAAGCCACGACTCAGCTCCGTCCGTGGCGACAGGGCGGGAGCTTTCCACAATTCGCGCGGCAAGCCCGTCCGGATTGGCGTTGGTGCGAGTGAGCTAAAACTTTGTTACAGTAAGTCGCATGAGTTACGATGAATATTTAGACGTTTTTATTGGCGACCCGATCGCGCACGGCTCAGAAGGAAAGCTTCTCAGAGCTTTGAGTAAATTCTCCAACGAGAACAAACAGCCACTTCTGGTGTTCGCCAATTTTGAGCTTTCAGGCCGGCAGTTCGACTTCGTTGTCATCACAGCTGCCCGCGTTGTCGTCACTGAGGTCAAATCAAGTGCCTTTCCTGTGCGCGGCAATATCGAGGGGATTTGGGAGTACGCGACAGCCGATGGCGGCTGGGCAACCGTCACCAACGGCTACAAGCAGGCTCTCCAGCGGAAGAACATCCTTCGCGATGCCATGGGGCGCTTGCCGGAAAGATTTCATCCAGAGGCGCACGTCGTTTTCAGCGACGAAATTCCAGAGGGCTCCAACCTCACGCCTGGAAACTTCAAGGTGCAAGTTGGCGGTTTGGAAGACTTTCTCATGGCTATTTCTCGGGAGGACGGCAATCCCTGGTCTCTTGAGGAATGGAGGCAATGGGCCGAACGTCAGCACCGCAGGCGAGTGCCATTGACCGAGGCATTTGACAAAGCACCTGCCGAATTGATGAGCCGGTATCGTGAAGCTCTCGTCAGAGACTATCAGCCGCAGGCAGATGGCTGGATCGCGCCCAGCGATCAACAACGAGAGGCCATTGCGTCCGCACTGGTTGGGGGAAGTGCCGGAGCATTCATCACAGGCCCTTCGGGATGCGGAAAAACTATGATGGCGAAAGCGGCGGCGGTACATCTTTCGCGGAATGGTATGGTAGTTTTGTTCGTGCAGGCGAAAGATATTTCGGTATCGCTTGCCGACGCTTTGAAAACCGAAATTGCGCTCGTTGCCGATATTCCTTTGGGCTCGCTGCTGAAAGCAATCCGGCAGACGTCTGCGCGTGTGTGCATCTTTCTTGACGGCATAAACGAGCTGCCCGGTACCGTCTTTGAAAAGACGCTTCGCGGATTGAAAATCCTTGCCAGGAGATACGGAGCACAGTTGATCGTCACCAGCCAGGGCAAAACACCGACCATTCTCGAAGGACTGGCACTCATCACGGTGAGTGAACCGGATGATGACCTGAAAAATAGAATCGCGACATCCGCAGCAGCATTCTCTCTCTCTGCTCAGGCGAAGAAGGTTCTCACAGGGGTGCGAAGCGGCCTTGAGGCGAGAATGGTGGCCGAACTTCAAGGAGAGCTTGGTCTTGATGCGACAAGAAGCACTCTTGTTGATCAGATCATCCGCAAACGCTTGGGAGAGAAAGCGAGAACCTGCCATGCCGGTCTGAGATCCTTTGCCCTTCAGCTCTTTGGGCAGTTCTCTTATTCGATGACCGAGACGGCATTCGACGATATTATGATCGCGAATGGTCTCGGCGATGAACAGTGCGAGACAATGCTCTCATCCGGCCTGCTTGAACGCCGCGCCGGCCGCATCTCTTTCTTTCACGAGATGTTCCTGTTTGGCTGCGCCGCGCAGGCCTACGGGCAGCTTGCCCGTTCGGAAACAGGCGCAGTGTCGCAAACGCTGAATACCGCCTTTGCCGAAGCCCTGGCACCGGATGTTTTGGCGGCGGTCGACGATGAGGCCACTGCCCGTGAAATCCTGGGCTCCCTGACGAGCGCTGATATTTTAGCAAAATGCGCTATGGGCGAGTCCGGCCCGGTCGCAAGGTCGGCATCCCGAAAAATATTAGCCCAAGCGGCATCCCAGATATTTTTCGACATCGAAAACCTGCGATTGGCGCTTCGTGTGCCCGAGGACAAGGTCAGTGTCGAGTGGGAGCAACTGCCGGACTACAGCAAAGAAGAGATCGCACAGTTCTGCGGTTTGGGCATTGCTGCAAAATACGGCGTTATGGTCGAGGAGTACCTGAAGCTATGCCGCGCTATGGATGCTCAGCTCCTCTCGGAGCGCAAACGGCTGGACGATGATGCCCGACGGTACAATGCCGGGCTTCGAAGCGTGAGCTTTGGACTTGCGTATCTCGGCCTGTATTCCGGTTGGAAATCGAGCTTCCGGCTGATGGTTGGAGCTGCCCAATCGTTTTGGGAGGATGTTGGCCAAAGCGATGTTATGCGCTCCAAACATTTGATGGATTTGACATCAGGCGAACTGCATTTCGTCGTCGAACATAGGCATTTCCTGTACGTGGGACATGAATCGTCCTTCTGTGAGCAACTCGCTGAGGTGATTACGGCGAGGTTCCGGCGCGAACCATATCATGTACAGCTCGCCATCCTGCACGCCGCCGGTTTCGTTCGTCGGGCCTCAGACGCGGCGCTCGCCACCTTGACCGAAGCGCTCAAGCAACTCGAGCCGAACGGTTTTCACTTATTTATAAGCACCAGCATCATTGAGGCGCTGAAGCTTTTGGGCGCTCTTGACGAGGAGGCGGAGGAGGCGCGAGAAGGGATAAGAGACCAGCTTCGGGCCGCGCTGGACGGCGAAGACGAAGAAGATACCTTTGAGCAGGCGTTGTCGATCTACGTTGCCCAGTTCGACCACCCCTTCGACGGCATATATTGCGAGGAGGTCAACGGCCTTTCGGATATCGAGAAGAAGCGGTTGGTAACCCGCGCTTTTCAGGCTGATAGCGTTCGTCACTCCCTGTCGCTCAAATGGCTTGCGACCGCAGTGGCAGATGAAGATGACCCTTCGGATGCGCCACTGTTCGTCCCCTATGCGCGCTATCCAGAAATTAATCCGCACTGGCAGGACGAAATCGCGGTTTTTGTTCTAGCGACGAGGTTCCTGGCGAGACATGGAGTCGAATTGGCTGAAACGCCCACGGATGACGATCGCCAACGATGTTTCGTACGCCTCCGTGAGATCGTAAGGTATGCTGAAATTCGTTCGGAGGCTGCCTTATCTGCTGCAGCTGCCGCCTGGGAAGCGTTGCTGCTTATACCTGCTCCGATCGTTATTAGTTGTCTGCATGACGTCATTCTGGAGGGGCTTGAGCAGCGCTCGCCGATGTCTGAGTCAAGAAGCTATGGATCGGTAGAAATTTCTCGACTTTTTCAGGCGGAATTACTGAAAATTGCACGGCAGTTCCTGCCTTTGGGCACTCCAGCATTGGACAGTCGCGGCGGCAAAGATGAGCGCGCCACAGCATGGGCAGCCAGCCTCGTCGGGGAGCTGGGCGACAGGAGCGATTTGGGAATGCTGCGAATTCTCCTCAATCAACCAGACTTCGCGCGATCGGCGACTGCTGCCATTCGCCAGATCGAAATGCGCTGCTAGGTTTCTGGTCCCCACCACTCGGTGCATTGCGCTATCCACGACGCGGCCGACGTCGTGCAACAACACTATGGGCGGTTTCCTACCGCAGGTTAGGGCGCCACTAGTTGCGCGGAACACTCGACCAAATTTTGAACGGGTGTGAAAGCGGTTCAGGCCTATAAGATCCCCCACGCCCGAAACCTCCCCCTCCCCGTCATCTCACGCAGGCCGAGTTCCAAAACAATCCGCCGCGCCGCCTGCGGCGTCATGTCGAGCGTTTGTCCCACCATCCCGGCCGACACAAGCGGCTTTGCCATGACGAGCTCGACCAGCTCCGGCAAGTTTGACGATGCCCGGCGCCCTTCCAACTTCCGGTCCATCATAGTCCCGGCCAGCGTCAGCCGGTTATGTTCTTTCATGCCGATCTCGGCGGCCGCGATCAGACTATTGGCGATGGCGAGCAGCCGGGTTTCGCGATCGCGATGGCGGCGCCGATCGACGGGAATGGTTTTGAGGCCGAGATTGATGGCCGCGAGATGGGTGCCGGTCGTGATGCCGGCTTGGCGCAGGATCGAGGCGCAAAACAGCCGGCCGAGCCAGGGCGCGTGCTGAAGGACGGAAAGCTCGTTCCAGGCATCAAGGGCGACGATGGCCTGCAGCGCCGCAGGCAGATTTTCGGCCTGTCGCAGCACGCCGCGCCATTCGTCGAGCCGGACATCCTCGTCCCAGTCGAGATCGTAGATCATCGGATCTTTTTCTGCGGCGCCGACACGGCCAGGCCGTGTTGCGTTGTCGATCACCGCATTCGACCGGGCCAGCACCGCATCGATAACAGCATAATCGACACCCGGTAGGTTCTCCGCGTCATCGTCATCAATCCCCCTCCCCTTCTGGGTCGACGACGACCGGCGGGCGAACGACGCCGGCAGGCTCCACTGCCTCGGCGCCGACCGAATTGATGTCCGACGTTTGTCGCAAGGTTCGGATACCCTCTGCGGACAGAGCCCAACCTGGTGACTGCCCGGCAATGCGCCGGCGGGTGCGCAACACGTCGCGGGCGATGGTGAGTTCGTGGGTTGGGGTGCGGGTGTCTCGAAAAGCGTCGTGGAGGACGAGGTCTTCGAGATGGACGAGTTCGCCGTCGATCCAAAGGGAGGCGCATGCGTCGGCGAAGTGGGTACGCTCGATCCAGCCCTGCCCGACCGGCGAGCGGGTGATACGCTCGTCGAGACGGGTCAATTCGACACCCGCGCGAAAAGCCGGCTCCATCAGGGCTGGCATGCTGAATTTCGTAAATCGTAAACCATTGAAATCATGGTAAACGATTTGCTAAAGGAACTCTATCTATAAGTTAGAGTTCTTCACTGGGTATGCTTTTGAGTTCGAGTTTCAACTATCGATAAGGACCAAGTATTGATTGTGCGACTTTGCGGCGAAGGTGATGGCTTTTCGCCAAGTGCCCCCATGTTCTCCCCGCGTTCGAGACCTTGATTCTCCGCTTGCGCCTGGAGTCTAGGTAGAAGCTAGACAAATAGGAACCAAGAAACCAACCAATGGCCCTCAGCATCAAATGTCCAGAGACGGAAACGCTTGGCAAAGGCATTGGCCGAAACGACTGACGAAACCATTACGATGGCCACCCCCCTTATCGAAGAACTCGCTGCCAGCCGTCAACGATGGGCGAAGCTGCCGGTGCTGGACAACCGCTCTGCAGATGAGATCTTGGGGTATGACGAGAACGGGATCCCCAACTGATGGTCATCGACACCTCGCCATCGTTGCCTCGTCTTCGAGGAGCCCGAACCGGAAACCTTCGAGCAAAAGGGCATCGACGCTCCACGGCGCTTCATCTGGGCCGCAACACTCCTGGAACTCGCAATTGTCATCGAGGTCTGCCTCGGCGAAGCAAGGACCGCAGAGCTTGATCTGTGCCTCCATAAGGGCGTCGAAATCGTCGCGTAGACGTGAAGCAGTTCCTCGTGGCGCGGCGTGCCTGGCGCAGCTACGGCCAAAGGGCGACATCCGGCAGGTCTGAATTATGGCGACTGCTTCTTCTATGCGTTGGAAAAGACGCACGGTGAACCGCTGCTATTCAACGGTGACGGCTTCTCACCTACAGACAGAGAGGCGGCATGATGAAGAAGTGGCCGAACTTGACGCCAGTCGGCAGCATTCTTGTCCGTAAAGCGTTCGGCATTGAGATGATGAGACGGGCTCCATTTGGGCCTGTTCGACCGACTCTTGCGCCGCCTCGATGCGGCGATCACGCCGCGAAAGGCGCAGATAGTCCATAGGCGATGAGCACGGTGCGTTCGGCCGTTCTTTGTGATGATCACCGTCTCGCACAAAGCGGCGTCCTGATAGGCTCGGAAGTCTTTGAATCCGCAGCGACGGTCACTGTCGACGTCAAACAAGCATCGAGGGTCTTCCGGAACTTTTGCACGAATATTGGAGGCTGCGCGCATGATCAATAGCCATAGAACGGCAGATCGGAGCAGCGAAGCGGTGCATCACCGGCCGAGGAACTCGCCCCATCCTGCCGACCCTCCCCTCCTGCCCGGCGCCAAGATCGCTGCTCTTGAAATTCATGGCCCTTCATTTCCCGGATCGGTCGTGCGCAGCGAGGATCCGACCCACGGCATGACTGCGGAGGTCGAGGCTGAATTGTGTGCGGAGAAGCTGCTCAAGGCCGACGGCCCGCACTTGCCGGGCATGCTGCGGCGGCTGTCCTCCTGGTCGACCCTAACGCGCTGGCGCCGGTCTTGGAAACGATGCTCCTCTTCAGCAGCTTCCCATTTCGGCGCCTTCTCTGCCCTGATGGGAGATTTATCGGGTTCGCCAGGAACCGCCGCAGTCTGCAACACCTCGACGCCATATATCCCTGTTAGCTGAATGTCCTTCGCTGCGTGAAACCAGCACCCAGGACTGCCACCGTCTGGCCGCCCTGCTCTCTCCCGGAGCTTATAGCCGGTCCCTAATCAGTTCTTCGTGGGCGGTCTTCATGGTAAATCGCTCTTTGCCGACTGAGGTGGGTGGATGACGTCGGGCGGCAGTAAAGCCTAATGCGCGTCTGATGGGGAGGTTAGACACCACGCGTGCTTTGAAAACGGCAGCGGTTTCTTCTTGCAGCTTCAAGCGAATACTGATGCCCACAGTGCCGCGATTCACTCAACCATCTCAGTTTCCTGCTGCGAGAGCACCTTCTTGATGAGTGTCGACGCTCGCGCTCGCCGGCTGAAGTGCCTTTTCGGCCGTGGTGGTACTCTGATCGTCCTTGGTCGCTCCAGTCAGCGCAGGTTTCGGCGTACACGAAGGTGTGGCAGGCCTGCCGAAAGCTCTTGCCTGTCTCTTGCTCGCCGAAACCAAAGCTGACTGCTTTCTCATCGACTGCGAAAGGGACCCTGTTCACTGGTGGATCATGAGCGAACGTTCCCATTCTCCCCTTTTTGATGCAAATGTCCTTCTCTTATTGAGGAGAAAAACCCTGACAGCTGTCAGGGTTTTTGATCTCGGGCGCGCCCTCCTTTGTGGCAGCGCGGCAATCAGTCTGTTGATCTTTTCATTACATTTTCAGCAAGATGCTTGGATTAGTCGTTTCCCACGACCGAACGCCACACTACGATCTCCGGATCCTGCATTCCCGGATTGGATCGTCTGCGGTTCCCCGCGTTGGCAGGGACGCACAATGGGCAGATCACCTCGGAAAGGACTGCGCTTGTGTCATTGCGTTTGTCGAGGAAGGTCATGGGAATACGCCAAGCGTTTCGGGGTGTCGCCACGCTTCGTGAACAAACTGATGAAGCTCAAACGCGGCCGGATGGCTGCCACCAAGTCATTTGTGCGGTGCTAACCTGAGCGCGCAGTGCGATTGGGCATGCAGTCAGCGATCATCACGGCCCGAATCGGGCCGGTGCGTGAACTGCGTATCCTTGGCGCCGCCGGTTCCTCAAGGCATCGAAGCAATCTCTATTGTGGGACTTTGAACGCTGTTCAACCGGTCGAGACTGGGGGGCAGCGTTATCGTGCCCACGGCCCTTCGGCTGCAGGAGACTCGGACCTTCACCGCCCGGCGTAGGTCACATGGCGCCCCTCATGTCCATGCGCATTTCCCACGTGTCGAGTTTCGCTTCGAGTTCACTGAGCGACGGGCGATGCTCTCTGTGGTCAGCCCTCGGGGTAGAGGAACCCGCCTCCGCCTGACTTCCTGCTCTTCCTAGCGGCTGCGAGCGAGGCGGCTACGAGGGTAATGAGAGCAGTCGGGGACGAGTAACGCTGACATTCAAGCTGTATGGGCGCCGTCGCAAGGGAGGGAGCGTTCATGCATGGCTTCTCCGAGGATTACCATTGCGCTGGTCTGATTCACTGTTAGGCGCGGCCCTCTCGTCACCTTGTCGCTCCGTGACGCACCGCCGCCTTCGGGGCACCGCGCAGTTGCTCAAGCGCTTCAGGCGAGGCAGCGATGCGGAAGCCCCATCTTCTTTCCTCCAGCGTAGGAACCTATCCCGATTTTGCCATTCTTATCGTTCAGTTCCCGCAAAGAGGAATTCCATGGAGGAGGGATCGTGGAAGTCAGCGCCAGTGACCGCGAACTTATCGCGGTGATGAGACAGTATTTTGCGGCCAAAGCCGAGCTGGAGAGCTTGAGAACACAATTGGAGGCGGTACGACAATCAGCCGACGAGGCGATCGGCGTGTTCTACGATCCCCGCCAGAACGCCGAGCACGCCGCCGACCTCGAACGCTCGCATCGCCTGAGGGGAGAGATGGCGTCGCTGATGCGGCGTGCTGAAGCTTGGGGCAGGGCAGCATCGGGTGCTGACCAGCACGATAGATCGGAGGCGGAAGCGGAACCGGAAGAATGGCAATCGTTTGAGAGGCGAGCCGAGGCATTCTTCGGCGGATAGTCACGCTTAGACGATCAGCCGGGCCGCTCGTCCATTCTTTCGTTCCGCGTTGTTGTAATAGCTGGCCGCTTGGGTCAACGATTTGTGCAGCGCTTGCTGCATCGCTTCGGGCAGCGGAATACCGCGGTTTGCCGCCTCTGCAGATAGCCAGATCTTAAGCCGTGCGCCGAAAACAGCGTGGATCGAGCCCGCCCTGCTTACAGCGCCGTTTCACGATCAGGTTGACCGACTGCGGCGTGATCGCCCGCCGGTCGACATTGCCCCACTGGTCGATGCGTCGAAACACCGGTCCCTCCCTGATCGCGGCTTCGGCCAGCCATCGCTTCAAGGCGGTGACCGGCCGGCCGATCAAAAGCACGTGCTCGCTGTCGTCACTCGTTGTGGTTTTGGTGCGGCCGAGATGAATTGTGATGCAGGGCAGGGGCGGGGAGTTCTTGTCGTTCGCGTCGGCGCTGACCGGCTCCTCGTCGACGAGATCCTCGATCCGAAAGCCCCGCCACTTCCGAGCGCGACGACCGCCGGAGGCAAGTGCGGTCAGGAGCAGCGCCTGGTCACGCAGGTCGTCCAGCCGATTGCGGCCAAGGGCATCTGCGCCGCTATCCACGCTGCCTCTCCCCTGGCGGGCCGCCTCTATCGATGCCATGGCAGAGCTTGCAGGTCTGGTCGAGCGTCGTGATGTCGGAACCGTCCCGCCCTTCGTGCATGAGGCCTTCAGGAAGATCCGGAGAGGGGAGGGAGAGCAGGCGCCGGGAGAACCCGCCGCCGCGTCCCAGGAGGAAACCGCTGAGCTAAAACTGCGGCCGATGGCGATTACCGTCGCCTGGCGCTGCAGGTCCTCAATAGCCAAGCTTGGAAGACCATGCCGGCGAGCAGCGGCAGGAAGAAGAATCACGTGATCGGTCGCCTGATAAACCGTGCCCTCAGCGGCGGATAAGTCCAAACCGGTGTGCTTCGTCCAGCAGGTCCCGGACGGAGGAGGGCTGCCATTTCTTGCCGCCGCGCGCAGGGCGTTCTCCCATCTGGTCCAGTTGAGCGGCAATGCCGCGAAGCGACAGATCGGGATCGGCAATGGCGATCGCCGCCACCACCTTCATCAGATGGTCCTTGGGAGCGCGGCGAGGGGACCGGGCGAGAAGCTCTTTTTCCGCGAGCTTTTCGCGGACCAAGCGATGAACGGCGCGACGAAGGCGCTCGACGGTCAAGTCGTGGCCGCGGCGATTGAGCACCCGCACGACATTGTCCCAACTGTGCTGAGGCCGGAGTTGCCGCACCATCGGCAGCCACATCTGCGCGGACGCAATGAGCTCGTCGAGATAGAGTTTCTCGCGTGCTTTTGAGACTGCTTTGATTGCCTCCGGTCGTCGTTCTCGCAGGCCGGGGTTTCCAGGGAGCTTGCCGCGCGCCTTCGCCGCCTTGATGCCGGCTTTGGTGCGTTCGGCGATCAGCGCTCTCTCGAGCTGCGCGACCGCACCGAGAACCTGGAGGGAAAACATGCCCTGCGGGGTCGAGGTATCGATCGGATCGCGGATCGATCGAAAATGAACCCCGCGTTGCTCGAGATCCTCGATCACTGTCAAGAGATGGCTCACCGATCGGGCCAATCGATCGAGGCGGACAACGACGAGGACGTCTCCCGCAGTGAGCTCTCCGAGCAGCCGCGTCAAGACTGGCCTGGCGCGCGATGCCCCGGAGCCATGCTCCTGATAGATCCGATCGCAGCCGGCGGCCCGCAGCTCGTCCATCTGGGCATCGTGGACCTGGACGTCCGTCGACACGCGGGCATAGCCTATCAGCCGCTTTAGAGGCTGTTGAACGTTAACTCTTTGTGGCTTCGCCATCGCGCTTTCAACGGCCTTGTTTCGAGGTGATTTGTACAGACAAGAAATGCGCGAGAAATTGTTCCTTTGCAAGCGTGGTTTATGGTCGAAACGGAAGGCCGTACAGCGCGAAATCTGGTTTGCAAGAAGTCGGGCCGTCGAAGATTGAGAAACCGCTTCAGTGGCCTTCTGTGGCCAAAACGTCGGGAAACCAGCCGTCTCGAAGAAAGCCGAGCATCGCCCTGTCGCTTCAGGCGAGCCTTGGATCTGAAAAACGATCCGGTGGCGCTCCGCGGCCGGGCGCTCGGGAGAGGTCCAGTCCACTCGACCCGGCAAATTGAGTCGCTGAATAGGGGTGGGGAAGGGACTGAAAAGCCCGGATTTCCGGGGGAATCCACCGATCCAGGAGGACCGACAGTAGGCGATTTGCAGTTTCAAATCCGTCACTTCCGATAAGCATTACTTATCGGAAGTGAGGCGTTGTCGCCACAATATCATCCAGTGACGAACCATAACTATCCACTAGAGTTCGTTTAGCAAATCATTTACCATGATTTCAATGCGTTACAGTCTTGCCAACTTGCCACTCCAGAGCCTGTTGCGGCCCATATCGGACGCGGGCATCGCGCTGGCGCGTCTCGACGAGCGGGTCGCTCGCTCGCCGGTCGGGGAAGGGTGGATTGAACGCATGCATTTCGCCGATGCCTGCGCTTCGCTGTGGATAGACGGTGAGCTCGTGCATCTCGAAGACCTCGTTCTTCACGACGCCACAAAGGATGTCCGCACGCCCACCCACGAACTGACCATAGCCCGCGATGTCTTGCGCAGCCGCCGGCGGATTGCGGCGCAGCCATCCGACTGGGCGCTGTCGGCCGACGGCCTTCGTAGCCTCCGGGGCCAGGCGTGGCCGGCAGCATCAGATGGTGCGGCCAGCGCCGGGGGGAGAAGCGGCGGCGGGTCGGAGGTCGAAGCGGCCGCAGCAGGGGAGGGGGAGAATAACGGCAATGAAGATGCCAATCCGCTCGACGCCGAGTTCGCCGCCATCGATGCGGTGCTCGCTCGTTCCGACGCCGCCATCGAACAAGCGAGAGCGCCCAGCCTCGCCGGCGCTCGCGAACGAGATCCGTTGGTCTATGATCTCGACTGGGACGAGGACGAGCGGCTGGAGGAATGGCGTGGCGTGCTGCGGCAGGCACAGGACCTGCCGGCGGTGCTGCAGGCGATCGTTGCCCTAGATGCCTGGAACGAGTTGGCCGTGCTACAGCATGCGCCCTGGCTCGGCCGACTGCTGGCGGCCTCGATCCTGCGCCAGGGCGGCGCCACGTCAACAGCGCATCTCGTTGCGTTCAATCTCGGTCTCAAAACCATCCCCGTCGATCGTCGTCGGCATCGCGATCATGAGACCCGGCTGCTCGCCATTGCCCAAGGGCTGATCGCGGCGGCCGAGATCGGGATGAAGGAGCATGACCGGCTGGCGCTCGCGAAAACGATGATGGACCGAAAACTGGAAGGGCGCCGGACGTCGTCGAAGCTGCCGAAACTGGTCGAGCTCGTCATGGCAAAACCGTTGGTCTCGGCCGGCATGGTGGCGAACACCCTCGAGGTGACGCCGCAGGCGGCGCGGCGGATTGTTTTGGAGCTCGGTCTGCGCGAGATGACGGGGAGGGGTAGGTTTCGGGCATGGGGGATAGTTTGATGGCCGTTCTTCGAAAACGTCGTCATCAGCGACTAGCATACCGACCGAGTGCATTTTGTATCGAGCGCCGCCATTGCATGTGTGATGCTTAGCGCTTGAAGCGTGGCGTCCAACTTTCAATCAACTCCTGCTGCTCGTCCTCTTCGTCAGGCTCCAATTCCTGCCCAATCTTGGTAGACGTGAGAACAGTCAGCACTTTTCCGTAGGTGCCAAGGCCAAGGGACTCCTCCTTCACCGTCTCGCGTGTGGGGCCTCCTAGCCATTCTCGGACATCGATTTCATCCTTGACTCGCTCGCCGGCGGCGACACGCCTCGGATCAGCGGCGAGCGTGGCAGTTACAGTCCCCAAGGGCAACTTGATACCCTTACGAAGCCAGTCAAGCTTTGGGAGGGATTTCATGGCCTCGGACATGAAGCAGTAATCGATGACACCGGCGGTGCTCATGATTACGGCGGTAGCAGCATCGCCGACTTCTGCATATCGGATTGCCGCGGCCGTCCTTGAGGCCACACAAAGATCGGCGACGGCTTCGATTGCCGACAAGCCGGGCTCGCGGCGGTCGATTTCCTTGCGGAATGGCTTTTCCGGCATCAGCAAACCAGCTGCGAAATGGTCGGCCTCAAGCTCATAGGGATCATTCGTGACGAATCCGCCGCGAGAAACGTGAACGCCGTTCTGAATAACTTGATCTACGTGACCCGGAAGAAAATAATGGCCAAGCTCGTGGGCCACGCTGAATCGTTGAAACCCTTCGCTGCGGATATGGGTCGCATAGACGATGCCGAAGTCGTTTCCGTGTCGGAGCAGCATTCCTGAGACGCCATCGACCTTTTCCGGTTTGCCCTCCACCATGATGTCGCGGCTCGCGGCAATTGCAAAGGGATCAACCGGAAGCGATAGGAGTTCCTCCTCCTTGAGCAGAGCCTCAGCAGCCTGCCGTGCCATCTTAAGGCTGAATACCTTGCTCATCCACCCGAACCCTTTTTCTCAGCCGCGCGTCGCGCGAGCATCTGCAGAAAGTCCTTCGCAATTTCACGGTCATTTCCTGTCAGCTTGCTCATGTCGCGGAACAGCGGGTCGCCATCCTTTGCAAGTTCTGGTTCTTCGGATCGCCCCAGCAGGTAATCGGTCGTAATCTCGAGAGCGTTTGCTAATCGGCGAAGTGAGTCGAACGACGGTTTGCGTGTACCTGTCTCAAAATGAGCGATGGAGCTTGCTGGCATCCCCGCTTTTTTCGCGAGTTCATCCTGATTGTAACCTCTTAGAATCCGGGCACTTTTCAGCCGTTCCTGAAAAATTTGCGACGGGTTCTTTTCTTCTGGCATGTCTACTCCGGCATGTAAAACTTGACGAGTTGTAAACCAAATCATATATGGTTAGACAATTATCTCATGTCGAACGCGACAAGTGAAGAGAAGAACGATGGCGGCAGGTAATCCAGATGCAGTTGTAGCTACCGCGCCGCCAGACAAGGCGGTCGTTCCGTCGCGCGAGCGCCCCTTCCGTGTCCTGAGCCTTGACGGCGGCGGAATGCGCGGGATCTACACCGCGGCGTTTCTCGCGCGGCTTATCGATCAGTTCGCGCGCATTCGCGGGACAAACGCGCTCGATCTCGGCGCCGGCTTCGATCTCATCACCGGCACCAGCACTGGCGCGATCGTCGGATGTGCTCTTGCCGTCGGACGTCCAATGCAAGAGGTTGTAAGCCTTTATCGCGATCACGGGCCGAAAATCTTTCCACATCGCATTACTGGAAAGCGCAGCGCTCTCTTTCGTGCGGCACGCGGAAGCCGGTATGTGCGCCAGGGGGATCAGGCGCTTCGCGAGGCGCTGACGAGTGTCCTCGGCACCAGGACGATGCTTGATGTTTTCCAGGCGCGCAATATTTCCCTTTCCATCCCTGCGGTTCTGATGAGCACGCACCGAGCATGGGTTTTCAAGAAGACGCCGCGTAGTGGTGTGCGGGACGACCTCTATCCTCTCGTCGACGTCTGCATGGCGACAAGTGCCGCGCCAATCTACCGGTCGCTTGCTGCGATCGATGATCCCAATTCGGCCGGCGGGCCGAAGCAGGTCTTCGCCGATGGCGGGCTCTGGGCCAACAACCCGATCATGGTTGGTCTCGTCGATGCTCTGACCATTGCCAGACCCGATCAGCCGATAGAAATCTACTCGCTCGGGACCTGCCCGCGTCCCGAGGGCGACCATCTTGACGAAGAATCGGCTCATCGGTCGATGCTTGACTGGTCTCTCGGAGCCGACGTCGCCCCGTTGAGCATTTCCGCTCAGGAATTTGCGTTCGACAATATGGCGCGCCTTCTCGCCAATGCGATGAGCGACTGTGGGCGCTCGATTCGGCGCGTCAGGTTCCCGAACAAGGCAGTCCCCGCGAGCATGATGCGTTATCTCGCTCTGGACGATACCCGTCCTGAGGCGATGGATAGGCTTGTTCACCAGGCTCACACGGATGCGGATTTGACGAAAAGTGCCTGCGATGATCGCAACAACCCCGATGGGGCGATGATCTTGAGTCTGATGAATGATCTACCGGCTATGCCGGTATCGGGTGTTGTGTGGCCGACTGATGATGGCCGGAAAGGATAAGGCATGTTCGACTGTTCAAAAGATGTCCGGGCCTACCACGACCAGGATGTGACGCTGCCGCAGACCGAGCAGGACAAGATGCGCAATCGGCGTGACGCCAACCGGACGCGTTTGCGCAACGGCTTGCAGAAGGCGGACAAGCCCGGCCCTCTGGAATTCGTCAAGCAGGGCAGTTACGCGATGAAGACGATGGTCCGCGACCCGGACAATGATTACGACATCGATGACGGCGTTTATTTCGCCAAGGAGGAACTAGTCGGAGAGCGTGGCGCCGAGATGACGTCTCTGCAAGCGCGTTCGATGGTGCGTGATGCTGTTGACGACGGAAAGTTCAAGCGGGCACCAGAGGTTCGTTCGAACTGCGTTCGAATCTTCTACGAGGCGGGCTATCACGTCGATCTTCCCGTCTATCGTCGCGTCACGACGTCCACGATCTTCGGAGACGTATACCACTATGAGTTGGCGGCAAGCAGCGGCTGGAAGCGATCCGACGCACGCGATGTTTCGGCCTGGTATGAAGCCGAGCGTTCGAACTCTTCCGATGGCCGTCAGCTGCGCCGCATCAATCGCGACCTGAAGAAATTCGCGCGTAGCCGGTTCAGCTGGCGTTCATCGATCTTGAGCGGTTTCGGCATTACCGTCGTCTTGACTGAGCGCTACCAATATTCCACCCGTGAAGACAAGTCGCTCTACGACACGATGGTGTCGATCCGAAACAGGCTCAATTGGAACCTGGAGATCGCCCATCCGGTAACGCCGGAAAGCTACATCACCAACGGAAATGATGACGCGCGCGCCCGATTTTTCCGCGACAAGCTGACTGATGCAATCGATATGCTCGCACCGCTGTTCGACACTGACTGCACCCGTGAAAAGGCCTTGAAATGCTGGGACAAGGTCTTTGCAACTACCTTTTTCAGTGAACGGCTGGAGGAAGAGAAAAGGGCCAATGCATTTGCGCCCGCGATCATCGGATCAGCGGCTCTTCTCGGTCAGGCAGCCGCTGCCGCCGCTGCGGTGAGCAGCGCAGGTGGCGGACGCCATGCATGACTTTAATCCATCGCTTGAATGGCGACAGGCCGCGCTTCAGCTCGAGGCGCGGCTGCGGGACCTTCTCGGTCAGGCGCCAGAGCGATTGGACGGTCACACGATTTCGACCTCCTATCCCAAACGGAGTTGGGTCGCCGCCTGGAGAGTGAGCATTAGGTTTAGCGACGGCAAGACACGGCGTATCGATGTTGTTGCGACGGCAGCGTTTCCCAGAATCCCCGTTCGGACTGCGTTGGTAGATCATCCCGAAGCCTTGACCTGGCCGCATGTTGAGGGTGACGGGATCCTTTGCTTGCTGCCGAATATGTCGGAGGTCGATCCCGATGATCCAACGGCCGTCGCCGAAAATCTGCTGATCCGGTCGGTCGGTCTGATCGAGGAGCTGTTGCAGGGCGATATCATTGAACGGGACTTCAAAGAAGAGTTTCTGACCTACTGGGCCTACAAGACACATTTCGATGGCAGCCGACTGTTCAGCCTGATCCGCCCGATACCTCCATCGCGCCCCGTCTGCGTTTGGAAAGGTGAGGGCATCACCGTCGTCGGCGAAAACGAGGAGGCGCTTCTGACATGGGTTGCGCGGAGGTTTGGAGAAGGCGCAACGGGTAACACGGCGCAAGGCGCATTCCTATGGATGGAAACTCCACCGCTTCCTGCACAGTATCCGGACACGGCAGCCGACCTCTATTCGCTGGCGGCAGAACTAGGACCCGATTCCGTTAACGCGCTCGAGGATGCCGCACGTCAAATACCTGAAGAAATTGTTACGGTCCTTGGCGCCGAAGGCCGTGGCGGCGCCGGCCTTATTGCCGTCCGGGCATTGAATCCGAAGTTCGCACATAGTCGACCATCACCGGTCGCTGAGCCAGTGACGAAGGGATTTCGCGCTGGCAAGGCACCGCCAATATTAATCAGTCAGCGATTTTTCGGGAGGACGCCCGTGGTGAGATCGTCAGTGCAGCGCGCGGATTCGGCCTGGATACACGGACGCGGGCAGGACCCTCGAACCGAGAGGCTTCTCTCCTCCACTGTCGTGGTCATCGGTTGTGGTTCGGTCGGAGCGCCCGTCGCCTGCTCGCTGGCGCAAGCTGGCGTCGGTCATCTCGTTCTTGTCGATCTCGACGAGTTGAGCTGGCCGAATGTCGGCCGCCATCCTTTGGGGGCGACTGCGATCGGCAAGAACAAGGCGGTTGCCCTGGCTGAGCGCTTGCAGATGGATTACCCCCATCTTCTTGTCGAAAGCCGGTCAGATGATATGACCGCTCTCCTGCAGATTGATGCCGAATTGCTCGCCGAGGCCGATCTTATCATCTCGGCGACGGGCAGTTGGGCGGCGGAGCATTCTCTGAACGACTGGCATCTCAAGCGAGGCAGGAAAAAGCCAGTCCTCCATTGCTGGACTGAAGCGCACGCTTGCGCAGGACATGCAGTGGCAATAGCCGAAAACGGCGGATGCCTGCAATGCCATCTTGGCCGTACGGGTACCCCGGATTTCAAAGTGGTGGATTGGCCAGACGGTCTTGGTCAAAACAAGGAAGAGCCGGCGTGCGGCGCGCATTTCCAGCCTTACGGCCCTGTGGAGCTTTCATTCGTGAACGCCATGGCCAGCGACATGGCGCTCGACTGCTTGATTGACGCGCCGACTACCTCCTCCCATCGAATCTTTGCTGCCTCGCAAAAACGCATTGGGATGCTGGGTGGGGTATACAGCGCTGACTGGCGTTCCGAGTTCGGAATAAAAGATGGGGACGGTAGGGTGGTCAATCGCGACTGGAGCGGGCTTGGTTGCGCCGCTTGCCACCGGTCGCCTCCAGATAAATAATGATGATATCAAGAACGACGCGCCTCTGGCTGACTATCTTAGGGAATCGGAATTTCAAGCAAAGGCAGTCTGCGGAAGCAAAGAAACCGCGCCTGCCTGTTTTGTGAAAGCCAGGAAATGGCAGATCGCATTGCACATACCAGTCGGGGCAAGTGGTCTTCGCCAGGAATTCCACACAAGGGGTGGACTTGCGTAGGTATTGATGATCTTGAAGCGCCGTCGCAGGAATGCGAAATGTGCGAAAGCGTTGATGTGCGCTATGTTCATTACATGGAGCATCCGGACTATCCGGAGACACTTGCTGTGGGTTGCGTATGTGCGGAGCATATGGAAGACGACTATGTCAGGCCAAAGCAGCGGGAGACGGGAATGCGTCTGATTGCCCGCCGGCGCAAATCCTGGGCGGGGAAGAAGTGGCGTGTTTCGCAACTCGGCAATCATTTCGTCAATATAGAAGGCTTTAATCTTACCGTCTTTGAACGCGCCGAAGGTTTTGGAATCTCTGTCGCGCGTCGCGGAACGGATAGACATCAGACTGGTAGGAAGAGTTATCCGACGCGTGATAGCGCGAAAGCCGCCGCACTAAGCGCGCTCCTATGGGCGAAAACGCATCTGTGAGCAGCCGCCTCATCGAAGCACTGATGTCATCGACGCAAAGCTCGATTGCGCCGGTGCTCCCGCGAGATAGATATCACGCAGATCCGGGTCACGGCTGCGAGCGAGCATTTCTTCGTGCTCAGCTTCCTTCCGACGGGCGACGCGAGCGGTGGAAGGATCCCTCAGCATCTGATTGACAATGGCTATTGAAGCGGGCGGTCGCGAGAGATGATAGCTATATTCTGCTGCACCCGGCCGCAGCGTCTCGTCGAGGATAATAACGGCGCCCGGAAGAGTAACGTCGGGCCGGTCCATAACGTAAAGGCCAAGATCGACCTTCATGCCGTCGAATTCCAGCCAGGCATGCGAGATCATGATGTCGTCGGTACCATCGTTGACGTACCCGACAATGGTCCTGCTGACTATTCCATGCGCCTCCGAGAGATATTTCTCGAGTGTCATGGTGATCTGATAGCAGGCCCCGGTAAAGTGGTGCGGCAGGATGAAACGATCGAAGAGATTGATCGCTGATTCCGCGACGATACGGTGTTGGCCTTCGTGGCGATCTAGCAGAAGCTGTCTTGCAATCTCGTAGGATTGCCTCCGACTTTTCGCCTCGCCCATGTCTGTCCTCCAATTGCCGGCGTTGACCCCCAGCGCCGAATTGGAACTACGGTTTATGCAGTATCGCATAGATTGCAAGTGCGGTTAAGAACCGCACTCGGCAGCCTTGTATTTTCTTTTGTCGTCGTTCAGTGTCAGGTTGTGGTTGGGGAGGGGCTTTTGGCTGAAATTGATTTTACGCGTGCAAAGTCCGTTCGTCGCGCACCCGACGATCTCCCGACCAGCCTCCGCAATTATATAGACTATCGAAAATCGGGACTGAGCCTCAACCATGTTGTTGGGTGCCCACTCGACTGCGGCTACTGCGTGCGCCACTTGTTCGAAAACTTTTCGATGAAACGGCCCCACCTCATTGTTGATGACGAAATCGCTGTGCAGGAGTTGGTCGGCCATTGGGCGTTCCGAGTTGGCGTGACACCCATCCAGATTTTCAACCGAGCGACCGACCCGTTTCTTCCCGGAGTGAAGAAACATCTGTTTAGGACGCTCGAAGCTCTCGACAGGCGAGGATTGAGCAATCCCGTGCTGGTGATCACGCGGTGGCGAATTGAGCCATCCGATGTGCATCGTCTTGAAGCGCTCAAAAACCTTCAGCTGACGATCCTGGTTACGTGGTCAGGGATCGATGATGAACGGGTCGAACCGGTGTCCTCGGCTATTGCGGCCGAGAGCCTGGAGGTGTTAGCCAAGTCGGCCTCTCGCGTGAAGAAGATATTCTACTGGCGTCCAATCATCTCCGGTTTAAACGATACGGTCGAACACTTCGAATCCGCCCGCCAGCTTTCGGACTTGGCAGACGCGACAGTCTTCACGGGCCTATTCTACCGGGAAGAAATTCGGGCCTATTTTCGCGATGCCGGAGTCCCCGACCTATACGCGGCCGTAGCAAGGCGTAAGATTCTGCCGCGGGACACCGAAAGACGGATTCTAGCCCATTTCGAGGACAAGCCGATCTTCCGCAAAACCTCGTGTGGTGTCGCTTTCGCCCATGGTGTTCCCGACTTCAATGGCCATTTCGGTATCAGCGAGATCTGCGACATCTGTCCGGAAGCCCAGCGCAAGATCTGCAGCGAACATCACTATAAGCCTGACCTGGAAACCGTGAGAGAGCTCGGACGGGTCGTATCGCTGGCGCGCGTCGACGATATCGAGATCTCTGATCGCCGCATCGAAGTTAGTGGCAGCTCCGAGGCCCAACGCTATTTCATGCAACATGCATTGAACTTTCAGGTCCACGACCGGGCGCAGCCCCATAGGCTCAATCGGCACGGCCGAGCGGAGGTTGGATGGGAATGATTTGGGAAAAGGCCTGGGTGGTCGATGTGGAAGGTAACGGCGCGACCCCTCCCGAAATTGTCGAGATTGCTCTGTTAGAGCTTGTTGATCTGCGGCCGAGTGGCCGCGCGTTCCATTGGCTCGTCAAGCCCGAGCAACCCATCAGCGCTGCTGTGACTAGGATCCACGGTCTCACGGACGAAGATGTCGAAGGTGCTCCGAATATCGACGATATCGCCGAAGACATCGTTAGGTGGACCGACGGAAGTGTTATTATCGGCCACAACGTGCGCGTTGAGCTCGACGTCATTGGCAGGTCAATTCCAGAATGGAAACCGTCAGCAGCAATCGATACGTTAAAGCTCGCTCGGGCGCTGCGCCCCGGCCTCGATTCCTATAGTTTAGAGAAGCTCGGTTCCGCGCTGGGCCTGACCGCCGAGGCGGAGCGCCAAACAGGGCTGAAGCACCACTCAGCCCGGTTCGATGTCGCACTGACGGCCCTTCTGTTTGCTTTGCTGCTCGATCCGCTGGATCGAGAAGGGCGCGATTTTCTCACTCGTGAGGCCGATATCCTTTTCAAGGCGCAGGAGAGTTTTCTGTGAGCGTTAGGAAAGTTAAGGTCGGCATCGCCGGCACGCATTCAACCGGAAAATCGACCTTCCTCGAGCAATTAGATACTCTTCTTTCTGTGGAGGGGGTTCGGATCGGTCGGGTGGGCGATCTGGCAACAGCTGCTCGGGGCCGAGGTTTCCCTATTCTAACGGACCATAATTTCGAAAGCACCCTTTGGATCATGGCAGAGGGCATGAGGCAGGAGGCCGAAGCCGCCTTGTACAGCGAGGCCATTCTTGTCGACCGGCCGGTTTTTGACGCCCTTGGTTATCTCTATGCGGCTCTCGAAATCTCAGGGCGATCGTTGCCGGATCGGCAGCTCGAGGAACTCCGCTCGATCGCCGTCGCCCACGCCGGAGACTATGATGTGCTTGTCATGACGGAGCTTGATCCAGGAATCAGTCTTGGGGAGGGGCGCGACAAGAACGAGGAATTCCGGATTGCAGCCGGCAACAAGATCCGTGCGATCGCCGAGGAAGCCGCCCTGAAACCTGTCATCCTAACTTCTACCAATGGTTATGAAGTGTTGGATCAGGTTTTGGCTAGCGCCCGGAGGCACTTGGCGGAATAGGCTAGGGAGCGCGCCCGCGCGACCTACGGATTTTTGGAAGCACAATGGTGGGGAAATATGCAGGAGCTTTTGAATAAGGTCATCAAGGATCCGATCCACGGGTTCATCGATTTCAACGGAGCACGTGAAAACGAGCTCAAAAACCTGCTTTCCGATCCATTTTTTCAGCGTCTGCGCCGCGTGAAGCAACTCGGCTTCTCCGACTACGTCTTCCCCTCCGCCGCCCATTCCCGCTTCGCCCATTCTCTCGGCGTCTACAAGATCGCAAAGCGAATGCTGACGATTATCGAGCCCGAAGGATCAAGCGGGAATTGGTCGCAAAAGGCCGAGGCATGCCTCGCTGCTGCGCTCCTGCACGACGTGGGCCATGGGATGTTCAGCCACGCCTTCGAGAAAGCGATGGAATTCTTCCTTGCACGCAATAAGCTCGAGGATGAAAAACGAGAAAGTCTCGAAGACGCCGTCGACCATGAAAAGGTCAGCCGAAAAATCATTACCGACTCCACAATCGGCAAGGCACTGACCAATTTTGGCGGCACGGAATTCCCCGGGATGGTCCGCGACATCATCAAGAAAGCGGACAAAAACTGCATATACACATCCGTCGTTTCCAGTCAGCTGGATGCAGACAGGCTCGACTATGCTAAACGCGACGCCTATTTCGCCGGCGTGTCTTCCGGCGGCATTGACCTGGATTGGCTGCTGCGAAATCTCAAGGTGGGAGAAAACGGTGATGCGCGATTCCTCTATGTCGACAGCAAGGCGTATATCTCGCTCGAGCAGTTCACGGTGACGCTCTTCCAGCTCTATCCCACCATATATCTGCACAAGAAGACCCGCGGGCTCGAGTTCATGTTCGCCCTACTTCTGAGCAGGGTTTTCGAGCTTATTGCAGCAGATGATGTGCCTGCTACCGGCCTTTCGGATACTCACCCATTCGTTCGATTTTTCCGCGACCCAAGCAATCTCGACCACGCGCGCCTGCTGGACGACACGCTGTTTTGGGGATCGCTCCATCAATTCCGAGAGGCAAGTGACGCCTCCGTCAGCGATATCGCCACGCGGCTCTCTGATCGCAGAATCCTACCGATGGTCGATATCTGGAAAGTTGCCGACGAAGTTCTCGCCTCAAGGTCCGATATCGTCGAGCTCACCGCGAAAGCTCGCGTCGAGCGGATCGAAGCAGTATGCAAAGCTGTTGCGGCAAGACTCCAGGAGGAAACCACAATCTGGAGCGACGGCTGCTACTATGACACCTACAATCGTCCCATCTATAAGCCGATGGGTGTCGTAGGTGGCAATCCTCAGCAAATAAATGTCAGTGTTGGCGGGCAGATCCTGGACATCGCGTCCATTTCTCCCGTTGTAGCAAGCGCCGCGTCGTTCAATATCCATCGGATCTATTACGACGATCGGAAAGTCCGGAAAGTAGATGATTTGAAGAAGTTCATCCGTGAAACAGTCGACGCTGAATTGGCCCGCATTGAAGACCAGACTTCCGCCGCGGCAGGTTCTTGACCGTTAGGATTTTCAATCTCCTGTGGCCTTTTGCATGTCGTGCGTCTTAGAAAACATGAGATCCAAGCGTTCTCGTTGCTGCTTACTTTCATTCCCGAATAGATGCCGGTATCCCGGTAAACAGGTGCACTGCTTGGCACGATCATCGCCAATGATGCTGACGACTTCGGACGTGCTCTCCGGGGGAATACGCATGCGCCCGTCACGCAGCGCCAAAAAGAGCGCGTCCACCGAAAGATCAGCTCCCAAGGTGGCCGTCGTCTTCGGGTGAGACAGCAAGTCGAGCGACCATGCCGCCTCGATCCCGATGATCTCCCTGGCGCGGGTGCGGCCTCGTCGCTCGTCGATTACCGGGATGAGGCCTCGCCCCCTGGAAATTGCGATCGTCGCGGCCTCACCGTCATCAAGGGATGACGCTGCTGAAGTGAGCTCGAAGAACATTTCGAACTCCTCCTCCGACAGATCGACCAGCATGATGTGTCCAGCCGCCGAGAGTGCTTGCACAAACGCCTCCTCGCCGTTTCGGCGGCTCGTCTCGTGATCGAGCTCGCCGGCGACGATGTGTGAGACAACAATCGGATTGGGTATCGCAGCGAGCACCTCGACGCCACGCCGGCATGCGTGCAGGTTGATCAACACGCTCGTATCAAGGGCCAACGCGGCGGTCTTGTCACTCAGAATGCTTGAGTAGGTCATCCGTCTCTTTTTCCTCAAGCTCGATCTGATCGACGATCTCTCGCAGCTGAAGCCTGCTGATCTTCAGCAGTTCCGAAAGCTGACCCTCCGACATCAGCTCGCGCTTCCATGCTGCGTGGGCCATCAGGCTCATCCGATGTGAGATCAGCCGATCTGCATCCGCCTTGCCGGCATCGCGCCGATCGGTCGCGCTGCCAAGCACTTCACGGGCGTGGTCATCCGTGATGCCGCCGTTGTTTTCGAACCAGGACCAGGTTCCCTTTTTTACAAGGCCCAGCTCTTCTAAGCGGAGAACGCAGGCCTGGCGGGAGATGCCATACTGGTCAGCGAGGAGGATGATGAGCCGGCGCGTCGTTTTGCCAGTGATCTCCTTGAGCTGGCGGAAGCTCTCGCCAAAACTATCCGCCGGCGTCATGAAGGCGCGGCCGAAAGAATTTGCATAACGCTCGTCCCGCGAGAGAAATTTCTCGTCTTCCTCCAGAACCTCCGGCATACGCCGCGTCCCGTAGAAATGCCCGGTTTCGTGCGCGGCGGTCTGAACTCGTCGAGGGAGCGGATGGTTCGCATTAAGCAGAATGCATGCCCCGACGTTGTCGTCGTAGGTGAAGAGACCTGCGACCCGTGAACGCGAGGACAGCCGCCGCTGGTAGAGGCGAATTCCGAGCCCGTGCTCAATGACGGAAAAAATATCGGCGATAGGACCCGACCCTAGCCCCAGCCAATCTCGAAGCTCCCTCGCATGAGCCTCGCCCAACATTGCTGCGTCGCCTTCGTTTAGGCCTCGCTCAGGCGGATAGTTGTGCCGGCGTTGGATCCCGAGAATATTCTCCAGTTCGACGTCGGCCTTGATAAGGTCATTGAAGAGCCGGATGGCCTCTATCGTATGTTCGTCCTCCGCCTCCCGAAGCTTTCGAAATCGTGGCACCAGATCCGTATGAACAGCCTCGCGACGCAATAGCGCGTTGACCGATACGCCATAGTGGCGGGCCAAAGTCTGGATCTCCTGGATCCGTACCCGTCGTGCACCCTTTTCGATCGAGACAAGGGTCGGGCGGGAGACGCCAATGAATTGCGCGGCGTCGTCTTGGCGAACGTCGGCATTCTCGCGGGCGATCCGGAGTCGGCGGCCGATCTCCTGCGCACTCAGCTCATTTAAAGCGGTCATGGCGACCTCCGTCCAGCCAACTTTTCAGGAAGCTTCCGTCACCTTGCGCGGACAAAAAGGCCCGCCATTCTTTGGCATGCGTCATCAACATCAGTCTCAAGTTTCGAAGGGTCTGCTCATAAGCCTCACCAGTCGCCGCCGCAATCTGCGAGGCAAAAGGGCGCAATGCTGTGTCGGGCAGCTCAGCCATCTCGGCGAGATGTTGAAGATGGCGCGCTCCAACACTCCCATACTCGATCATGATATCGCGATCGGCATCTGCTGCGATTTTCGAAAGGGCTGCCTCAATCTCAACGACAGCGAGATCCGCGATAACATAGGTGTCTTCAGGCTCGACGACTTCCGCTGCGTAAAGGCTCATCCGGCGCAGAAGGCACGCCGCGCAGAGCCCGCATTGCCGGCGCCGCTCAGCATTGACGATCCTGCGCGTTTGCCAGCAGGAGCGAGTGTGAACGAGGTACTCTTTCTTTTTACCGGGCAAGCCGAGGAACGCCGTCAGGGTCTCCCCTTTCGTGGACCAAAGCCGTGGTTGTTCAAACCTGATGTTGGTCCCGAGAAGGGCGCGCGTGAACCGCTCCATTTTTCTGAAGAACGTCGGGAAATTTCGGTAGTCGGTATAGATATTGTAAAGCGGCACGAGCACCGGCCCGAGCGCGCCTTGGCCACTCTCGGGAACCACGATCCTGGTTATATTCGACAGGTGCGAGGCGATCGTCGCGATAGCCGCAAACTGAAATCCGCGTGATCGGAAGCTGCTCTCCTTGCCCTTAAAGCCCTTCACCCTGAAAGGGATCTGCGTGAAGTAGCTGTCACCATCCATCCTGCGCTGTTTGGTGCCGGCAACGCGAATACACAACGCCTCGGCAGGCGCTCCGCTGAGCGCTGAGACAGCGCGTGAATCCAATCCGTTGCTGTAGGCAATTGCGAAGGTCTTGGCCTGATCAAAGACGAGTGGCATCTGCCGCGATCCGATCGGCGAGTTATCAGTGGCTTTGACAAAGGTGAATTGCCAACTGTCGCCTGTAAGAAAGTTCATTGCGCTGCGGAGCGACGATTGAACTTCGGGCCTTGACCAGGAATCGTCGTCGATGACGGGGACGGTAATGTGCAGTTTACGCAGCCACGACGTTGGCCGCTTCCAACGACGATCGGCAAATTCGATTGCGGCCGCCACCACCATCAAGTCGTAGTGCTTTGCGGCAAAGCCCTTCACATCGAAGGTATCGAGAATATCAGGGACGAACCTGATATGTTTTCCAATTTCGGCGAACACCAGATTTTGCGACGTGGGACCTCCGGCGCGCTGACCTTTTTCAAGTGCGAGAAGGTGCTTTTCTTGATGGACGTCCGGGCCCGTTTCAGTCATCTGGTCCATCATTCACATCCTTGCGCGCGGTCCGGCGGAACGCGTTTTTGTTGCCGTTCTCGAGCGCCGCACAAACGCTTCCGACGTCTATGGCAGCGAAGGTTTCTCGGTTTCGCTGTAAGCCTTTCGAAAAGTCCGACCGGCTCATGTCGCCGACATCACGCGCTCGGATACATTCTTCGTCTATGCGGTTCTTGGCATTCGCGAGGATTTCACCGACGGCTTGCTTGAGAGCTAAATCGAGTGACTTCCGTTCAGGCATCCCTTCCCTCAGGTTGCACAGAAGGCTTCGCTCCAACGCGTCGCCGAGCGTCGACCGTTCGTTGTTGTCAAATATCGTTTCAGTAGCCGCGACGGAATCGAGATCCATCTGTTCACGCGAGGCGCGAGCGTCGAGCTCACCGTAGAGCCGATCGAATACCTTAATATCGCCAAGAACGCTGTGGCAGGCCTGCTTGACACGTTCGTCTTGGGAAACTGCGTCGCTGACGAGGTCCTGGCCGTACTGCTTCCATCTCTTGGTCAATGCAGAATTTCGGAAAGGGCCATCAGTCATCGTCGCCTCCAATGTTTGCAATATCGCTTTAAAGTCTGACAAAGTCAACATACGATATAAAAAAACTGACATTATGACGTTGCAGCTTGAAGTCGCAGCCTGCGGTGAGCATTTCAGGAGAGGCTCGCGTCGCGCCAGCCTTCGCTATTAACTGCTTGCACCGCTTAAGTACTGAACGAAATTATGTTTATGGCTAGGAGGAATTTCAAATGTGGACAGACGTCAATTTTGGTAAGTGGAGAGACAAAGGCAAAACGCTGCCGCAGGTTCTGGTTGCGGATCCCGACTGGTTCTTTTGGGCGCTGGATGAAGGTGCATTTAAAGGGGCGCTTGCGACGCAGGCACAGAAGCTGGCGCGTCGGGCCCGGGCTATAAAACTACCGTCAGCGCTGGCGGGCACGCATTGCGTCCAACACTGGATCTCGCACGAGGGGAAATATGCGCATTTCGACCTTATTGAATCAGACCAAGGGCCGCATCATGGCTCCAGCACCGAAGTGCGCCGATCCACCCTCAATATGGAGTTCCCACGTGGGATCAAGCACTACGACAAGCTAGGGTGTAAGCAACTAATGAAAAGCTTCAAACATCACTGGTTTGAAGGAAAGCCTTTGACCAAGGCAAAAGTAGAAGCGTTCTTTGATGATGCGGCGAACTTTGAAAACCCATAGACCACGGACGCAGCTGAGCGTCTCAAATGATTGAGGAGACTGAGAAATTTAAGGCGAAGGACTTCTGTAACAGCGGGGTAGCTGGTTCATATCCCTTCAACTGCAAAACAGATGTCGGATGGCGGGGTCGCAGGTTCTGCTCCCATCAATGGCATGATCTGCGAAATTGCTGTCTGGTCAATTTGGTAGGCGACCTAATGGTCGCTGACTTCCGCAAATGGGCCCAATGCGGACATCCACGCAGGGCGAAAAGCAACTCCTGACGTTCGATCAATAACGAGTTCAGCCGCGAAATTTCGTAAGTTGGGTAATCATCTCGCGGCACTCACGAGCGAAGTCTTGCCTGTACTAAGACCTCGTTGAGATAGTCGATGAACACCCTGATTTTTCGTGGTGTGTGCCTTCTTTGCGCATGGAACGCGAATATCGGCTGCTCGTCAGGTTCATGGTCTGCTAGCAAGCGGACTAGGCGTCCCTCTGCAATGTCCGAGGCGACGACGAAATCCGGTAATAGGGAGTAGCCCCATCCGGTGAGGCATGCGTTCCTAACGGCCCGCGCCGAGTTCATAATGAGATGTTGCGGCACTTCGAAATCTACCGCCTGGCCATCAACGAGAAAGCGTTGTGTCCGGCCCCATTCGCCGCTGACTTGAGTGATAGCTGGCCAGCCTTTCAGCGCCTCGAGCGATGCTGGTGTGCCATGCCTCTCGCAGAATTCTTTCGTTGCGACGATTACGATCTTCTGCGTGAAAATCTTTTGTGCGATCAGCGACGAATCGATCAAGGGGCCCACCCGGATGGCGATATCGAAATGCTCGCCTATGAGGTCGACCAGACGATTGCCGAAATCGATCGAGACGTCGACATGCGGGAAGCGGCTCTTGAACTCCGGCATCAGCGGGGCAATGCATTCGCTTCCGAAGGCGGTCACGCAGGAGACGCGCAAATGGCCCTTCGGGGTCTCTTGGCGTTCTCGGACGGCGTTCCGCATTTGATCAAGCTCCTCGACCAGGCCGGAGCTTTTCGCGACGAATTCGGCCCCCGCATCGGTCAAACTCAACTGTCGCGTTGTCCGGTTAAAAAGCCGAGCGCCCAGATCGGCCTCCAAATCCGCGATGATGCGGCTGACCGAAGGAGCCGACAAACCCAATTCTCGGCTCGCCGAAGAGAAGCTTCCATGTCGCGCGACAGCGACAGCTGTCCGCATGGCCTCAACGAAATCCATCCACCATTCTTTCGGAATTCAAAACAATGTTTCTCACCCTTCGCCTATTATCACGTGCGGCGAGTTGATGCATCAGTTTGTGACAGTTGGAAATCCGGAGCAAAGACATGGAAACAAATCCTAGCTGGACTCTGCGGAGCTATCCCTCGGCGATGCCGACGGTGGAGAACTGGGTCTTGGAAGATCGGCCAATCCCAACGCCCGCCCCAGGAGAGTTGCTGGTGAAAACACTTTGGCTCTCAGTTGATCCCTACATGAGGGGCCGGATCAGTCCCGCGAAAAACTATGCCAGCGGTTTCAAGCTCGGTGATCTGATGTACGGAGGTGGCGTCGGTGAGGTCGTCAGGTCGGAGTCTTCCGACTTCAAGCCGGGCGACGTCGTCATGAGCGACTACTTCGGATGGCAGCCGTTCAGCGTTATCCCGAGCCAGTCGGCCAAACGGATAACGAACTCGGACGCGCCCGTGCAGGCTTCGTTGAGTTATCTCGGAATGCCGGGTCTCACCGCGTATTTCTCCCTTCTCAGGACTGGAGCCGCCAAACAGGGAGAGACCGTCCTTATCTCCGCGGCTTCGGGTGCCGTCGGGCAAATCGCCGGACAGATAGCTCGGATTAAAGGTTGCGATCCCGTCGCTGTTGCGGGCTCCGACGAGAAGCTCGCATGGTGCCAAGAGCTTGGGTACCGTGCTGGAATCAACCACAGGACTTCGAAAGACTTGGTGGCGGACGTGGCCGCTGCTTGTCCGAATGGAATCGATGTCTTCCTGGACAACACTGCAGGCCCCATCCACGACGCCGCCATGCTGAACCTCAACGTCTTCGGCAGGGTGGCGATAGTCGGGACGATCGCCTTGGCCGACCGTTTCGACCAGCCTGACGTCGGACTTCGGCACTTGCGCAAGACGTTGATCACGCGCGCCCGGATCGAGGGATTCTTGCTAGACGATTTCGCGGCCGATTATGCGTCCGCACTGGCTGATCTGCTTTCCTGGTACAAACAGGGCCTGCTTCAAACCCGCGAGGATGTCGCGGTTGGAATCGAATCCGTCCCTCACGCCTTCGTCCGGATGCTGAAGGGAGAAAACTTCGGGAAGCAACTCATCAAGCTCTGAGATCGGCAGACGGCGTTGCCGAGGCAGATCGCTATCCGTTGCCGGACTTGCGCGACCTCCTCAAGTCGTGAATGCTTCGGCGGGTTTGAACCGGGGGACCAACATGGACTTGGGTATCGACGGAAAACGGGCGCTGGTCCTCGGCGGTACGAAAGGTCTCGGCTGGGCCACGGCAGAGGCGCTTGCGAACGAAGGTGCTGTCGTGGGCATCACCGGACGGGACGCGTCTGCCGCCGAGCGTCAGGCTCAAGGCCTTGGGCCCGAGGCTCGGGGATTTGGCCTTGACCTTTCGCGACCTGATCAGATCGATCTCTTCGTTCGCGAAGTGGCCGATAGTCTCGGCGCGCCGGATATCCTCGTCCTCAATGGAGGCGGGCCTCCACCTTCGCCGCCATGCCTGTCGATCCTGACTTCTGGCGCAGACAATTCGAAACGATGTTCGTCGGGCTTACGCGCATCGCCGACTACTATTTGCCGGGAATGCTCGAACGCGGTTGGGGCCGTATTATCATCGTCAGTTCGACGAGCATCTGCGAGCCCCTCGCAGGACTGACAGCGTCGAACGCACTTCGCGCTGAGGTGGCGGGCTGGGCCAAGACACTCGCCGGAGAGGTCGCCGAAAGAGGCGTCACGGTGAACGTGGTTATGCCCGGTAGCATGGCGACCGACAGGCTCGTATCTCTCGATGCTCGTGAAGCGCAGCGTCGAGGCATTTCCATTGAGGAGGTCTCCGCGCGTAATCAAGCTGAAATCCCAGCCCGTCGATATGGCCGCCCTGAGGAATTCGGGTCGGTGATCGCTTTTCTCGCAAGCGAACAGGCTTCGTATGTAACAGGAGTCTCGATTCCGGTGGACGGCGGCGCGCTACGGTCCCTGTGAGGAGATGTACTTGGGACGGTCGGATTTCATCCCAACGCGCCTAAGCCCCGACCCCTCTGTAAGCCACTCCACGAATACCGAGAGCCTCGCGCAGCGGCGTTTCCCCGGTGGAAAAACGATATTGAATGGAAGAGCCGGCCGCCACCACGTCTGAAGAATTTCGACCAGTTCACCCGACCTCAGATAATCTTCGAGCAGACGCGCCGTGAACTGACCCACACCGAAACCTTCTCGGATCATCAGGAGCTGAGTTTCACCGTCGTTGGTCGAATAGGCGCACTCGCTGACCTCGATCCGTTCATCACCGAGTTGGAACACCATGGGCGATAATCGCTCGGTCGAGGCCGAGAAGTGTCCAACACAGGTATGCTCCGACCGCAGCTCCTGCGGAGACGCGGGCGTCCCATGCCGGGCGAGATAAGCCGCGGAAGCGTACGTGCCGTAACCGACGTATATCGTGCATGACGACCTCGCGGCAGGAAGGCTCATCCGTGTTCTGGACGAATGGGAACTGCCTCGCCTTACAATGAACATCGCCTTTCCTACGAGAGCCAACATGGCGGCGAAGACGAGGCTGTTTATCGAGTTCCTCGTGCAGGAATTCAAGGATCGTGACTATGAGGCGGAATGGACTCGATGACGGGGCGAGGCAGGCGTTTGTCGCCCTCGACGTCTCCTCGACCGTCGGGGCGGCGGACCCGACTCAAATCAGTGGGACGTCTCTTGCAACTTTAAGCGGTTAGGGTTTCACTCGTGAACTTAATCCAGAGGCTGATCGTCCTTGCTGGAAGTGGGAGGGGAAGAAAACAGATGCCGTTCTATAGCCGACTTCGCAAGAGCTTTGCCGCAGGGTCCGCAGAAGAGGTGACCCGTAAGCGCACCATCGCGGGATTACGTCGTCTTCGGACAGCGCTCGCCGAACACTTCCCGAGAGAGAGCGACCGGATGACCACGGTCCGTATTGGCACTTGGAATATCCGGGAATTCGGAAATACCACACATGGTGGCCGTGATTCCTATGAGCCGCTTTATTACATGGCGGAGATCATCTCGAACTTCGATATTGCCGCCATTCAAGAGGTGCGCGATGACATGCGAGAGTTCCTCCAACTGCGGCAGATCTTAGGTCCTGATTGGGATTACATCGCCACCGACGTGACTGACCACGGTGCCGGCAATAGCGAGCGTATGGTTTTTCTGTTCAACCGCAACCGCGTGCGGTTCCGCAATATCGCGGGTGAGTTGACGCTCCCCGATGGAAAGAAAGTGCTCGCCAGCTTTGGTGAGCGTATCAGACTGGAAAATGGGATAAAACTGAAACTACCAGATGGCGTCGACCTCTCCGGTATCTACGCCGCTACCTCTGAGGCAAAGGATAGTGGTGCGATCACCCTCGCGGAGGATGTCGAGATTCCCCTGCCGGCTGGCTCGTCGCTGGCGCTGCCGGAAGGCAGTGCGTTGGCCGTGACCAAGGGCACGAAGGTGACCCGGCCGGCGGACACCAGGGGCAAGGTCAATATAGACGTCCCCGTGGGCACGGTCGACGGAAAGAGGTTCCGTCTGCGCTTTCCTGGCGAGGCGCTCGACGAAAGCTTCAAGCAGTTTGCCCGGACGCCCTTCATGGTCAGCTTTCAAGCGGGCTGGATGAAGATCGATTTGGCCACGGTTCACATCTTCTTCGGAAATAATGAAGACGCGAAACTACTTGCTCAGCGCAGGCGCGAGATAGCACGACTAACCGAGGCACTCGGCGAGCGGGCTGAACGGGAAATGGAAAGCGATCCAGACAATCCCGTGCTGACGGCTGTACTTGGCGACTTCAACATCATCAGCGCCGAGCATGAGACGATGAAAGCCCTGGAAGACCATGGGTTCGAAGTTCCCGAAGCCATCCGTGCGATTCCTGGATCCAATGTGCCTCAGGACAAGGCGTATGATCAAATCGCTTTCTGGCAACCCAAGCGCGACCGCGGCTATGTCCGAGTCGATGTCCGCGGCGCTGGCGTCTTCGATTTTTACGACCACGTCTACCGGCTAGACCAACGCGACATGTATCAGCCGGAGCGAAGCGAAGGATCGTACAAGATGTGGCGGACCTATAAGATGAGCGATCACCTGCCAATGTGGATCGAGCTCAGCAGTGATTTTTCGGATGCTTATCTTGATGCGTGTGATGCTACCCAACCGACGGAGTGATATCGGCAAATTATGGGTGGGATTAGTGGGGTTTGCACTTGTTTGAGCACGACAGGCTCTAGCCAACCTGCTCCACTGTCAACGTCCCCGCTGGAAGGGGCTTGATCAGAGATTTCGCTGAGATGGTCGGATCGAGCCAATCGGCCCAGGCGTTCCGCTCCAGAACGACAATCTGCCGGTCGTGATACGGCGCAATGTCCGGACCCGGTTCCATTGTCAGCATGGTGAAAGCTTGGCCAACCTCCGGCGTGTCGCGCCAGATTCCGGCAATGCAGAAGATCGGCTCGTCCTTCTTGGTGAACAGCCACTTGTCCTTGCGCTTCTTTTTCGGATCCTTCGGATCGGTGAACTCGTAGAAGCCATCGGCAATGATCAGGCAGCGATTGGAACTGAACTCCCGGCCTTCCGACCGAAAATTATAGACCGGCCGCTTGTTCGGCCCCGGCCAGCTCCAGCGCCGCTGCACCAGCTCGGCCTCATCGCGAACGCCGTCGATCGTTCTGACGATTGGACCGATATCGGTGATCTTGATGTCCTCACGCGCTTCCAGGTTCGGCGCGCCCTCGCCGAAGCGGATCTTGATCTTCAGGTCGGCGAAGTCCTCGACGATCGAGGCGACATCCACCATCAGCCGATAATCATTGCACATGCGTCCTCCGTCTCAGTCTGGTTGTCTCTCGATGATGTTCCTGATATGTTCTATCTATGACGAGTGCGACCGTTTTCCAGTCCGACGCCCCGCTTGATGAGCGCCGCATCATCATAAGGCGCCATCACGGCGATGTGGAGATGGTGGAACTGCCGTGGGGGCTGCGTCCACGCGACGGCGATGCGCGCGCCGTCCACGTCGTTCGATCGGAAGGAACGACGTTTCCCACCCATCGTTGTCTCGTGCCCGCTTCCGAGTTTCGCCATAGGAGCTTTAGCTTCTCGCTCGCGAACGGCGACTGGTTCTATTTCGCGGGGGTCTGGCGGTCGGCGATCGGGGATTGGCCGGAGGCTTACGCCATTCTGACAATCGAGGCGAATGCCGATCTCGCGCCGTTTCACGATCGGCAGATGGCGGTGTTGACACGCGATCAACGCATGGCCTGGCTCGACGGAGTTGTGCCTGAAGATGAAATCCTGCGCCCGCTGCCGGCAGGGACCTTCCGGGTCAAGCGCCACTCGATCGATCCAGCCCAGCCGACGCTGGCGGTTTAAAGCGCCAGCCGCAATTGCGGCGCCACTTCAGAGGTTCGCCGTTCCAGTGATGACAGCGTGACGCCGAGCAGGCGGATTCCCTTGCGCGGCGGAAAGATCGGCGCGAGAAGCAGGTCGACCACCTCCTCGAGATCGGTAATCGCCGGCAGAGGCGCCGCAACCGTCTTGCTTCGCGTGATCTGGCTGAAGTCAGCATATTTGACCTTGAGCGTCACCGTCTTGGCGCCGATTTCATTGGCCTCGCAGTAACTCCAGACCTTCTCGATCAGCGGCTGAAGCCCTTCCCGTGCCGGCTCAAAGGAGTGTATGTCCTCGGAAAACGTGTCTTCCGCGCCGACGGATTTGCGCACCCGGTCCGACTTGACCTGGCGATTGTCGACGCCGCGGGCGATCCCATAGAAATATGGCCCCGATTTCCCGAAATGTTCCACCAGAAACTCGAGTGTCTTGTCCTTGAGGTCTGCGCCCGTCTCGATGCCGAGCCGATGCATCTTTTCGGCGGTTGCGGGGCCTACGCCATGGAATTTCTTGACGGGGAGGGCCTCGACGAAGGCCGGCCCGTTCTTCGGCGTGATGACAGCCTGACCGTTGGGCTTGTTCAGGTCGGATGCCATCTTTGCCAGGAACTTGTTGTAGGAAATCCCGGCCGACGCATTGAGGCCGGTGACCTGCTTGATCTTCGCTCGGATCTCCGCGGCAATCTCGGTGGCGATCTCCATGCCCTTCAGGTTTTCGGTGACGTCGAGGTAGGCTTCGTCGAGCGAGAGTGGTTCGATGTCAGGCGTGTATTCGGCGAAGATCGCGCGGATCTGCAGCGAGACGGCCTTGTAGACGTCAAAACGCGGTCTGACGAAGATGAGGTCGGGGCATTTGCGCTTGGCGGTCACCGAAGGCATCGCCGAGTGAACGCCGAACTTGCGTGCCTCGTAGTTGGCGGCAGCCACCACGCCGCGGGCGGCAGGATAGCCGACGGCAACCGGCAGGCCCCTGAGTTCCGGATTGTCGCGCTGCTCGACCGACGCATAAAAGGGTAGAGTAGGCGGTGAGCGCCTAACCCGCCTCGCGGCGGGCGGTTTCTCACCGCCTCTCGCCGAACCGGACGTGCGCCTTTCGTTACGCATCCGGCTCTCCAGAAGACATGGCAAATGCAGGCGTTTTCATCCAGCCAAGCAAGAACCGACTGATAGGAGTCCAAGCAAGAATATATTGCTCGTGGAGACCCTCTCGCCAGACGCGTCTTGTCGGGCGGCGACGGCTCGGCCCGAAGGACCGCATTATGTCGCGTACCCGAGCTTTTCGGCGCTTCTTGCGAAGCCAGCGCCAGATACGGCGTGTCACGAACCAGTCTATGGCCGTAAACACTTTCCCGGCTCGGGCGCAGTGGCGATAGTAGCCAGTCCAGCCTCGAAGGATAGAGTTCAGTTCATCGAGCTTCCGCCCAAGAGGCACCAAGTTCTTGTCCACCTTGGTGAGGACCTTTATCTTGTGGCGCAGATCAGCAGATTTTGCTTTGGGTATCTCGATACGGGGGAAATATCCGTATCGTTTGTCCCAGCGCATGGCGACGTGAAATCCGAGAAACTCGAACCCTTCCGTCACAGCCGTGATCCTGGTCTTTTCCGGTGACAGTTCGAGACCGGTCATCCGCCGAAGGTAATCCGCCAGTGCGGACTTCTCCGCGATGGCATCTTCCTTCGAGCCTGAAACCAACACGACAAAGTCATCGGCATATCGGATAGGGAAGAACACACAGCGTCCTAGCCGGCGATCCCGTCCTCGTGCGCCAAGTGCCGCCGCTGCCCCGTCGCCGAGGCGGCGGTTCCGGAGTTTCGAACGGTGATAGGTCCATCTCTCGTAGCGTTCCTCGATCGCGCTCAGCGCGATGTTGGCCAGCAACGGGGAGATGATCCCTCCCTGTGGCGTGCCGTTGTCCGTGCGCAGGAATTGGTCCTCCGCTAGGACACCGGCCTTGAGGAACTGCCCCACCAACCCCGTCACCCGCCGGTCGGCCACGCGAGCGCGCAGTCTGTCCATGAGATGATGGTGATTGATGTTGTCGAAACAGCCCTTTATGTCGCCCTCGATTATCCAGTTGTATGGCATTTGGTGCCGTCGGCTATCCGCTTCCCGCTTGCGCGGTTGGAGAGATAGCCGGATATGCTCCAAGGCCCCATGCGTGCTTTTTCCGGGCCGAAACCCGTAGGAGACAGGCCAGAATTGGGCCTCGAAGATTGGCTCGAGAACTGCTTTGACCGCGCCTTGGACGACGCGATCCCTCACCGTGGGAATGCCCAAGGGTCGGAATTGCCCCGGTTTGCCCGGCTTGGGGATGAGCTTCCGCCGTGATGGACTCGGTCGGTATGCGCCAGAGCGCAATTCCCGCCGAATTCCATCAAGAAACGCTTGTTCACCGATCCTTTGCCGGACGCGGTCCACGGTGATCCCGTCGACTCCGGCGGAGCGCCTACCTTTGTTGGTCGAAACGCGCCGCCAGGCATGACGGATCATGCGGGCGTCTGTAAGCCACCCCCAGAGATCGCGCCACGCTTCGTCGGGGTTTGCCTTGCTCTGCTGGTAAAGTTTGCGTTGAACGCCGAGTACCCAAGCCTCATCGGCCTGATAATCCATGTCCACAGATTGCTTCTCCGTCGTGCAAACCTACCGTCTTCCTGCTTTCCTTCGCCCTGTGCGCGGTTTTCCCGCACTCCGACTACTACGAAAGCTCCGCCCTCGGTGTCGTCCGTCTCCTGCCGTCGAGGCTAGCCCGGTTCCGTGCCGGGCAGACGATCCGAATTCCCGTGTTCCGATTTCCAACCTTTGTGCCGTTAGACGGTGAGCTCTACCCCTGGCGATACTGGGAACAGGCTGAGAGAGCCGTTCCTGTCCCGGACACGATACTCGTGCCCAGCAGCAGAGATGGACTGAACCCTGCCGCTTCGGATCGTGTTACCTCCGGTGCCATCACACCAGCGGAGGCGGTATGGATAAATACAGAGGCTTCCGGCGCTCACTTCGTTGTCTCGTCATAGACACTGCGGTAGCCCGGCCTGCGAGTGGTGGCTCGCACCCGGTACATTTAAGGCCGATCTGCTTATGACACCCAACCGGCGACGCCCGGTCGAGCTTCTCGGCCCCCTTTCGGCTGTTGCTCTTACAGTCAAGACGGCATTTCAGCCGTCGGTCGAAAATCAGCAAGCTTGAGAGATGATGTCTAAGTCATATTTCACCCTCTCTCGCGCCTTCACGGCGCACCATCCATGTCGATGTGAACGATCTTACCCGGCCGCTCGCTGCCTTCGTCGTTTGTCATCGCCTAGCTTCCATCAGGTCCCTCAGCCAAACATGGGAAGTGTGCGCCGCATTTGTCACCGTCCGGCGTTTGCATGTGCTCGCAGCCCCATCGCCATGCGGCGGCGGATCGCCGCGAAGCTTACACCGGCACCAAATGCTTTCACCAACAGCTTGTGCTCAAGCGCAGCGGCGATGACATGGGCCACAGATGAATTCAATTGTCGGCGCCCGGTGATCCCTCAGTCTCGGACCCAGATCGTTCACAGCCTGCCGTCGGTGCATGCGAAAAAATTCCCATTCCTGCCATCGAATTGAATCCCTTCACGGATTTCTTCGATGGGCACTCTCGCGCAACTTCCACGCGCCACATGCGCATTGACTCATTTTCGCTTTGAGAACAAATACAGAACATATTCCTGCTTCTCAAGCCGAAAACGGGTTGCCGTAAAGGAGATCATGACCGCAGCCGTCGCCATTTCGAATCCCGTCCTCGACGAGTTGCGCGAGAAAATCGCCAGCCTGGAAGGGGCAGGCTCACGCAAACGCAGTGTTCTGCCGTTTGGGGTGCCGGAGCTTGACGCGCAGCTGCCGGGAGGTGGGCTCGCCTATGGCGCGCTGCACGAAGTGGCAGGCGGCGGAAACGGCGCGGTCGACGGGGCGGCCGCGGCACTCTTCATCGGCGGTATTGCCGCGCGCACGACCGGCAAGGTGGTCTGGTGCCTGACGCGCTTTGATCTGTTCTTTCCGGCGCTCGCCCAAGTCGGGCTTCATCCCGACCGCGTCATCTTCGTTGAGTGCGACAAGGAAGAGACGGTGCTCGCAAGCTTCGAGGAGGCCTTGCGCTATGGCGGACTCGGCGCCGTGGTCGCCGAACTGGTGCGCCTGCCGATGACGGCGTCGCGCCGGCTGCAGCTTGCGGCGGAGAAGTCGGGCACATTGGGCCTGGTGATCCGCCGCTGGCGCCGCCAGACGGAAGCTTCCGACTTCGGGATGCCGACGGGCGCGGCAACCCGCTGGCGGATATCGGTGCTGCCGTCCGAGCCGCTGCCGGTGCCGGGCCTCGGTCGGGCGCGATGGCTGACGGAACTGATGCGGGTGAGAGCAGGGGAGGGAGGAGAATTTATTATCGGAGCATGCGATGGCCAGGGTCGTATCTGTCTTTCTTCCAACGCTGCCGACCGACCGGATCAGGCGGGCCGATCCTTCGCTCTCTCCTGACACGCCGCTGGTGGTGATCGCCAGGAGCGGCTCTAAGCGATGGATCGTGGCGGCCGATCGGGCAGCTCTCAAACTCGGTCTTCGCGTCGGCATGCCGGCGGCCAAGGCGCAGGCACTGGTCCAGGGTCTCACGATGATCAATGCCGATCCGGTCGCCGACCTCGCTACGCTGGAGCGGCTGACACTCTGGGCCTTGTCGCAATATTCTCCCGTCGTCGCGATGGATCCTCCGGATGGCATCATCATGGATACGGAAGGCGCCGATCATCTCCAGGGCGGCGAGGAACTGATGCTCTCCGGTCTCGTCAATCGCTTCCGCGGCCGAGGTCTCGCTGCGCGTGCGGCAATCGCCGATACCTGGGGTGCGGCACATGCGCTGGCCCGTTCCACAGATCGCGAGACTGTCATCATCGGGCGCGGCGAGACCGCCACGGCAGTGAACCGGCTGCCGCTGTCGTCGCTGCGGCTGCCGGCGGAAACTGTTCAGAGCCTCCGAACCCTCGGCTTTGCCACCGTTGGCGATCTGGCTGCGACACCGCGGGCGCCGCTGACCCTGCGTTTCGGGCCGGAGATCGGGCGGCGTCTCGACCAGATGTTCGGCCGCGTCGCTGAGCCGATCGACCCGATTCGACCGGCCGATCTTGTTGAGGTCCAAAAATCCTTTGCCGAGCCGATCGGTGCACCGGAAACGATCGAGAAATACGTCAGCCGCCTGGTGCGGCAGCTCTGTCTGGAACTCGAGAAGCGCGGGCTTGGCGTGCGGCGTGCCGACCTCATCGTCCACCGCGTCGACAACACGCTTCAGTCGCATCGGGCGGGCACGGCGAAGCCGGTCCGCGACATCGCCTGGCTGACAAAGCTCTTCCGCGATCGCATCGAGAGAATCGAACCTGGCTTTGGCATCGAAAAGCTCAGTCTTGCCGCCATTATCGCCGAGCCGCTCATCGAAACACAGTCGGCGTCATCGCTGATCGAAGAGCAGGTTACCGATGTGACGCCGCTGATCGATGTACTCGGCAATCGCGGCGGACAGCGGATTTTCCGCGTCGCGCCGGTTGCAAGCGACGTCCCGGAGCGCAGCGTCCAGCGGATCGCACCGACGGCCGATGAGGACGGCGCCACCTGGCCGCTCCATTGGCCGAGGCCATCCCGGCTCCTGGCGCGTCCGGAAGCGATCGAGGTGATCGCCCTTCTGCCCGATCATCCGCCGGTCTCGTTTACCTGGCGCGGCAAGCGGCGTCGCGTGAAGCGCGCCGACGGTCCGGAACGGATTTTTGGAGAGTGGTGGAAACGCAGCTCAGAATGGATCGCCGTCCGCGACTACTTCGTCGTCGAGGATGATACTGGCGAGCGCTTCTGGATCTTTCGATCCGGCGATGGCGTCGATGCGGAAACCGGATCGCACAAGTGGTTCCTGCACGGGGTGTTTGCGTGATGCGCTACGCCGAGCTTCAGGTCACCACCCATTTCTCTTTCCTCCGCGGCGCGAGCTCGGCCGAGGAATTGTTCGCCACCGCAAAGCTGATGGGGATCGAAGCGCTCGGTGTCGTCGACCGCAACAGCCTGGCCGGTATCGTGCGGGCACTGGAAGCCTCGCGCGCCACCGGCCTCCGGCTCGTCGTCGGCTGCCGGCTCGATCTGCAGGACGGCATGTCGATCCTCGTATACCCCACCGATCGGGCCGCCTATTCGCGGTTGACGCGGCTACTGACGCTCGGCAAGGGCCGGGGCGGGAAGGCCAACTGTGTCCTGCACCATGATGACGTGGCGCTTTATTCAGAGGGCCTGATCGGCATCCTGGTGCCTGATATGCCGGACGAACCCTGCGCCGTGCAGTTCAGGAAGATGGCCGAGATTTTTGGCGACCGTGCCTATGTCTCGCTCTGCCTGCGCCGCCGGCCGAACGATCAACTGCGGCTGCATAAATTGTCGAACCTGGCGGTCAAGCACCGGGTGAAGGCTGTGGTCACCAATGACGTGCTTTTTCATGAGCCCGGCCGGCGGCAGCTGCAGGATGTCGTCACATGCATCCGCACGGGCACCACCATCGACGATGTCGGCTTCGAGCGCGAGCGGCATGCCGATCGCTTTCTCAAGCCGCCAGAAGAAATGGCGCGTCTCTTTCCCCGCTACCCGGAGGCGCTGGCGCGGACGATGGAGATCGTCGAGCGCTGCAAGTTCTCGCTTGAGGAGCTCGTCTATCAGTACCCAGAGGAAGCTCTGATCCCGGGGATGACCGCCCAGCAGTCGCTGGAGCATTACACCTCGGAAGGCGTGAAGACCCGCTATCCCGAAGGTCTGCCGGCGCATGTCGAAAAGACCATCCGGCACGAGCTCGCTCTCATCGAGACGATGAAATACGCCCCCTATTTTTTGACGGTGTTCTCGATCGTCCGTTATGCCCGGTCGCAGGGCATTCTCTGCCAGGGCAGGGGATCGGCCGCCAATTCCGCCGTCTGCTATGTGCTCGGTATCACCTCGATCGACCCCGAGACCAACGACCTCCTGTTCGAGCGCTTCGTCAGTCAGGAGCGCGACGAGCCGCCCGACATCGATGTTGATTTCGAGCACGAGAGGCGCGAGGAGGTGATCCAGTGGATTTATCGGACCTACGGCCGTGACAAGGCAGCACTCTGCTCGACGGTCACCCGCTATCGAGCCAAGGGCGCCATTCGCGATGTCGGCAAGGCGCTGGGGTTGCCCGAGGACCTGATCAAGGCGCTCTCCTCCGGCGTCTGGTCCTGGTCGGAGACCGTTGGAGAGCGACAGGTGCGCGAGCTCGGCCTCAATCCGGAGGACCGGCGTCTCGCACTGACCCTACGGCTTGCCCAGCAGCTGATGGGAGCGCCGCGGCATCTCGGCCAGCATCCCGGTGGATTTGTCCTGACCCATGACCGGTTGGATCATCTTGTGCCGATCGAACCGGCGGCGATGGTCGACCGGCAGGTGATCGAATGGGACAAGGATGACGTCGAGGCGCTCAAAATGATGAAGGTCGACGTGCTGGCGCTCGGCATGCTGACCTGCATGGCCAAAGCTTTCGCGCTGATCAGTGAGCATAAGCATCAGGACCTCGACCTCGCCACGATCCCGCAGGAGGATCCCGCCACCTATGCGATGATCCGCAAGGCCGATACGCTCGGCACCTTCCAAATCGAATCCCGCGCGCAAATGTCCATGCTACCGCGCATGAAGCCCAAGACCTTCTACGATCTCGTCATCCAGGTGGCGATCGTCCGCCCCGGGCCGATCCAGGGCGACATGGTGCATCCCTATCTCCGCCGGCGAGAGGGCAAGGAGAAGGTGGAGTACCCGACGCCCGAACTGGAGGCGGTCCTCCACAAGACATTGGGCGTTCCGCTGTTTCAGGAGTCGGCCATGAAGGTGGCGATGGTCTGCGCGGGGTTTACCGGCGGCGAAGCCGACCAGCTCCGCAAATCCATGGCGACCTTCAAATTCACAGGTGGTGTTTCGAAGTTCAAGGACAAGCTCGTCTCCGGCATGGTCCGGAACGGCTACTCGCCGGATTTCGCCGAGAAGACATTCAGTCAACTCGAAGGTTTTGGCTCCTATGGCTTCCCGGAAAGCCATGCCGCATCCTTTGCGCTGATCGCTTACGCCTCCAACCACGTGAAATGCCATTTCCCGGATGTCTTCTGCGCGGGGCTATTGAACTCGCAGCCCATGGGCTTTTATGCGCCGGCCCAGATTGTCAGGGACGCCCGCGCACACGGTGTTGAGGTCCGACCCGTCTGCATCAATCGCTCGCGCTGGGACTGCACGCTTGAGTCGATCGAAGGCACTGGCCGCCATGCCGTTCGGCTCGGCATGCGGCTTGTGCGCGGATTGGCGACGGCTGACGCGGCGCGCATCGTCGCAGCGCGCGCCGACGAACCTTTCGCGTCGGTCGACGACATGTGGCGGCGGTCCGGTGTGCCGGTCGCGTCGCTGGTCGAGCTCGCCGAAGCCGATGCCTTCCTGCCGTCGTTGCGTCTCGAGCGACGCGATGCGCTCTGGGCGATCAAGGCGCTACGAGATGAGCCGTTGCCTCTGTTCATGGCAGCAGTCGAACGGGAGGCGCGGGCGATCGCCGAGCAGCGGGAGCCGGCAGTCGAGCTCAGGCAGATGACCGATGGCCATAACGTCGTCGAGGATTACAGCCATACCGGTCTGACGCTCCGGGAGCACCCTTTGCGGTTCCTGCGGATCGACCTTGCCAAGCGCCGGATCGTCACCTGTGCCGAGGCGATGACAGCGCGCGACGGACAATGGCTGATGGCGGCCGGCCTGGTGCTGGTGCGCCAGCGGCCGGGATCAGCCAAGGGCGTGATGTTCATCACCATCGAGGATGAAACCGGCATTGCCAATGTCGTCGTCTGGCCAAAGCTTTTCGAGCGATCGAGGCGTGTGGTGCTCGGCGCCAGCATGATGGCGATTAATGGCAGGATCCAGCGGGAAGGCGAGGTGGTTCACCTCGTCGCCCAGCAGCTCTTCGATCTCTCGGCCGACCTGTCTGGGCTTGCCGGGCATGACCGATCGTTTCATCCGCCGACCGGCCGCGGCGACGAGTTCGCCCATGGTTCGCCGGGCAGTCCGGACTCACGCGAAAAGGCGCCTCCTGGCGTTCGGGCGAGGGACATGTTCGTGCCTGATCTTCATATCGATACGCTGAAGATCAAGAGCCGGAATTTTCAGTAATGATGAATGCAGACGACAGGGCCCGCGTTTCGGATCTTTTCGAGACCTAAATCATGAATTCAGCTTGAAATGCGTTCCAACACTCGGGCCAGCGCCTGTTTAAGGGCGTCGGAGCCTCCCTTCCCGTCGAAATCCCGAAACACCTGCTCGTTCAGGCCGCCCTTCGTGGCGAATTCGCGGCTGAGATCGATGAAATCGACTTTCGTGTCAGCCAGTAAGGCCGTCTCGGAGAGACCGGCGAAGAGGGGCGCAAGATAAGCGCGGCCCTTCTCCTCAGGCAAGCCGTTTTCCACGAGCCATTCCGTCGTGCGATGCATGATTCCGAAATATGTCGCCATCAGGGCGCTTGCAGCGGCAAGGAGGTCATATTCCGTCTTCGTCTCACATTCGACAGCACTGCCGAGCACGTTGAAGATCGCCGCGGTATCGGCGTCCGGTGGATAGACGGCGGTAACACCCTTACGCCGCGTCACAAAGGGCAGTGGGATTGCTTGGGAAAGGCTTACGTGCGCATCGATCCAATCGAAAAGTGCTTCGCGGCTGGTCGCGGCGACGACGCTGATCACCTTCTGCCCATCGCGGAATTTTATCGGACGGATGACCTCTTCGGCGATCTGCGGGCGGATCGCCAGCACGACGGTGTCGCAGCCCTCGACGATCGCCTGATTGTCGCTGGAGACGAGCACCTGGGGAAAATCGGCCGCAAGCTTCGCCGAAATATGCGCGCTGCGCTGTGACACCATAACGTGGGATACGGCGGCAGGTTTGATCAGCAGGCCGCGCACCATGGCGTCGGTGATCGCCCCGGTTCCGATGAACCCGATTCTCTCAGGCAGAGGCATGGTCACTCCGCGGCAGCTCGAGAACCAAGGGAAACGTCGGTCGTATAGTTTTCGCGCAAGAACCGGATGAAGTTGTCTTGAAACTGCCGCGTATGAGCATGGGCAAGCTCGTCGGCGCGCTCGACGTCCTTCGCGCGAATCGCTTCGAGCATGAGGTCATGCTCGTCGGTCAGGAGATAACCGTCGCCGGTGCGCTCCAGGTACTCGAAATGCAGGTGCAGCATGCGCTGGCCCTGGTTCAGGAGCCGCTCATAGAAAGAGGCAAGATAGGGGTTCTTGCCGGCATAGGCGATTGCCATGTGGAACTGCTTGTTGGCCTCCGACATCTTCAGATGCACGTTTGTCTTCACCGCCGCCTCGAATTCCTTCTGGCGTTTGGCGATGATCTTCAGGTCCGCCTCTGTGCGCAGCGCCGCGGCAAGTCGCGTGTTCATGCGCTGGGCGACGTCAAGGGCTTCGACGTATTTCGGGAAGCTCGCCACCTCAATTGGCGCGACGATCGTGCTGCGGTTCGAGAGAGTCACCACGAGGTCTTCGCCGGCCAGCCGGATCAGCGCCTCACGCACCGGTGAGCGCGACATGTCGAAGCGTTCCGCGAGTGTGGTCTCGTCGAGCAACTGGCCCGGCGGCAGGGTCAGCGCGAGGATCTCGCCCCGGAGCGTCTCGTAGACATTTTTCCAACCGGTGCCGCGCACCCGTTTCGATTCAAGTTCCTCAGACACTTACGTCCCTTTTCGTCAGCGGCGGGCATTGGGCCAGAAAAATCAAGCCGTCATCAATCGTAAAATTTCCGCTTGACTTTGTCGACAGCGAGACGACATATTTTTGCCAGTCGACACGGAGCCGACAAAAAGACTGCAAGAACGGCCGAAGCCGACGGGTGGAACCGCGCTTAAGGCGCTTAAGATGGGGAATGCACATGCTTTCGAAGATGATGACGTCCGCTCTGCGGGCGACGGCCGCGCTCGCCCTGGCGGCGGGTGTTTCGACCGCCACTGCCTCGGCTCAGACGGCAGAAGGCTATTGGCAGGGCGTTCAGAAATCCGGCACACTGCGCTGTGGCGCCGCCGTTGCCCCGCCTTATGTCATGCGCGATCCGGCCAGCGGCGAATATTCCGGCTTCTTCGCCGATCTCTGCCGGGAATTTGCTGACGTGCTGCAGGTGAAGCCCGAGTTCGTCGATACGACCTGGGATAACATCGTCGCGGGCCTCCAGGCCGGCAAATGGGATCTCTCCCTGGCACTGAACCGCACGCCGGCGCGCGCCATGGCCGTGCAGTTCTCGATCCCGGCGATGGAGTACCAGATCTCGCTCGCCTACAACAAGGACAATCCGAAAATTCCGGCGGGCGCCACCTCAGTTGCCGATATCGACAAGGCAGACATAACGCTCGCCGTCATGTCCGGCACGGCCCAGGACAAGGCGATCTCCGCCGCGGTCAAGACTGCGACGATCCTGCGCCTGCCGACCAATGACGAAACGCGTCTCGCCGTGGTCTCCCGTCGTGCCGACATTCTCGTCGATGCCTCAGACACCAACCAGTTGTTCACCCAGTCGAACCCGGATTGGGCGGTTGCGATGAATCCGACGCCGGCGCTCGCCAAGCAGGGCGTTGCCTTCGGCCTGCCGCATCAGCTTTCGGCCGCCGACGTTGAAGTGGTCAATATCTTCCTCGAAGAAAAGGTTGCAACCGGCCACGTCGAGGAACTGATCCGCAAGGCCGTCGACCAGGTTCTCAAGGCCAGCAACTAAGCCATGCCGGGGCCGCCGAAAGGCGGCTCCGTTCCCTGTCTTAAGGAGGAGAGTTGGGACGATGTCGGATACCGCTGCGCTGGTCAAAATCGAGGGACTGCACAAGAGCTATGGCGGCGTCATAAAGGTGCTGCAGGGCCTGGATATCGAGATGAAGGCTGGCGACCGTGTCGTCGTCATCGGCCCCTCCGGCGGTGGCAAGTCGACTCTTCTCAGGGTGCTGATGGGGCTCGAGCAAATCGACAGCGGATCGATCCTCTTCAGCGGTAAGCCCTACATCTCCGCAAACGGCTCCGGCAAGACCGTCATCGATGCCAAGGTCCGGCGCTCGATCGGCATGGTCTTCCAGCACTACACGCTGTTTCCGCATCTCGACGTGATCGGTAACCTGATCCTAGCACCGACGAAGGTGAGGGGCGAAAGCAAGGCGGTAGCTCGCGAACGGGCAATGGCGCTGCTCACCCGCTTTGGACTGGCGGCCAAGGCGAACGCCTATCCTGCCCAGCTCTCCGGTGGGCAAAAGCAGCGGGTGGCGATTGCCCGCGCACTGATGCTCGATCCAAAACTGATGCTCTTCGACGAGGTGACGTCGGCGCTCGATCCCGAGCTCGTCGCCGAAGTCGAGCAGGTGATCTTGCAGCTCGCCCAGCAGCAGATGCCGATGGTCATCGTGACCCACGACATGTGGTTCGCGAAGAACATCGCCTCCCGAGTGATCTTCTGCGCCGGCGGCGTGGTCGTCGAGGATGGTCCGCCGGAACAGGTGCTCGGCGATCCCAAGGAGGAGCGCACACGCGAATTCATCGAGCGCGTCTTCCACATCAAGCACTGAGGGAGCGACGTCATGAACTACAGTTTCGACTTCGCATCCGTGTTTCGCAATTTCGGACCGCTGTGGGATGGTTTGCTCGTGACGATCCAGCTCACGATCGCGGCCAATGCCATTGGGCTGACGCTCGGCTTCCTGCTTGCATTGCTCGTGATGAGCCGCTGGGCAGTGATCCGGCTCCCGGTCACCCTCTTCATCGAATTCTTTCGCTGCACGCCGGCGATCATACAGATCGTCTGGTTCTTCTATTGCGTGCCCATACTGTTCAACGTGTTCCTCGGCTCGGTCACGATGGGCATCATGGCGCTTGGCCTCAATCTCGCGGCCTTCAATGCCGAGGCCTATCGCGCCTCGATCCAGGCGGTTCCACGAGAGCAGCTGGATGCCGGTATAGCGCTCGGTCTCAACCCGTTCCAGCGCATCCTGTACATCGTCCTGCCGACCGCGGTCCGCAATTCGATCCCGGTCCTGCTGACCAACGGGATCGGTATCTTCCAGCAAAGCGCATTGGTCGCCATCGTTGCGGTCCAGGACCTCATGTACCAGGGCAAGACGCTCGCCACGCAGACTTACCGCCCGATCGAGACCTTCACGATCATCGCGCTCGTCTATTTCGCCGTATCGTTCCCGGTCTCGCAGGTCGTCGGCTATCTGGAACGCCGCCGCGAAGCCATGGCGAGCTGAGGAGACCAACGATGATGAGCTTCAACTTCGCGATCGTGCTCAAATTCCAGGAGGCGCTCCTTCTCGGCCTCTGGACCACACTCAAGCTGACCCTGATCTGCATCGTGCTCGGCTGCGTTCTCGGGTTCCTACTGGCGCTTGCCCGCGCATCGAAAAGCGCCATCCTGCGGGGCGTTTCCGGCGTCTACGTAGAATTCTTCCGCGGCACGCCCGTGCTCGTGCAGTTGTTCTGGATTTTTTTCTGCTTGCCGCTGATCCTCGGCGTTGAACTCTCCAACATGGCGTCGGGCATCATTGCCCTAACCCTCTACATGGGCGCGATTAGCAGCGAGACCTTCCGCGCATCGCTGAAATCCGTAGGCCGCGAGCAACTGGACGCGTGTGTGGCGCTCGGGCTTTCTCCTTGGGTCCGGACGACGAGCGTCGTTCTTCCACAGGCGGTGCTGCGCGCGGCGCCCACGCTGCTCTCCAATTGCGTCAGCCTCTTCAAGGAAAGTGCGCTTGTCTCGGCCGTCGGCATGGCGGACCTGATGTTCGTCGGCCAGAACATTTCCAACAACACGGCGCGGCCGGTCGAGGTGCTGACCGTCGTCGCGCTTATCTACTTCGTGATCGCCTTTCCGCTGACGCGTGCCGTCACGGTTGTCGAGCAACGCATTCTCAAGCGGCTGGCCGTGTGAACGCGCCAGTCACCCGAACCCCCGAACGGAGACCCTCATGAAACTGTCAGGCGTCATGCCCGCACTCGTCACCCCCTTCGATGCCAAGGGCAAGATCGACTTCAAGGCATTCGAAAAGCTCATCGTCCATCTGCGCGAAGCTGGGGTTACAGGCTGGGTGCCGAATGGCTCGACCGGGGAATATTTCAGCCAGTCGGCGGAGGAGCGTCGCGAAGTGCTCCAGTTCGTCAAGGACTTTGCCAAGCCGGGTGAAATTTTGATCGCCGGCACGAACGCACCTGCCACGCGCGAAGTCATCGAACAGACCGCCATGGCAAAGGAGATCGGCTACGACACGGTCCTGCTCGCGCCTCCCTTCTACACACGCCCGACCCAGGAAGAGCTCATCAAGCATTACGAGACCGTGCTTTCCGCTGTCGATGTCAATCTCGTGCTGTACAGCTATCCCGCAAAGGATGGTTCGGACATCAGCTTCGAACTGATGGATCATTTTGCCGACAACCCGCGCGTTATCGGCATCAAGGAAAGCTCCGGCGTGCTTCAACGCGCGATCGACATCGCAAGCCGCTATGAGGGTAAGATCCAGCTCGTCAGTGGGTCGGACGACATCGCGCTCGACTTCATGTTCTGGGGCGCCGAAAGCTGGATCTGCGGCCCGTCCAACTGCATGGCCAAGGCCTGCTGCGATCTCGATCGCACCTACAAGTCGGGGGATTTGAACAAGGCCCGCGAGATGATGAAGACCCTCTACCGAGCGATGAATATCCTCGAATCCGGCAAGTTCGTCCAGAAGATCAAATATGGCTGCGGATTGCAGGGTCTGCCGGTCGGCGAATGCCGCGCGCCGCTTGGGTCGCTGACGGATGAGGAAAAGGCGGAGTTCCGAGCCGCCATGGAGCCGATCCTGAACTGGTAGGCCGATATGACCGGGCGGAAGGCCGCTCGGCCACCTATGAAGTTTGACGGGAGAGAACCCAGCATGACCACCGTGGTTGTCGGGGCAGGCATTGTCGGCACTACCATCGCCTACGAGCTGAAAAAGCGCGGGCGGCGGGTGGTCCTGCTCGACAAGGGCGAGGTCGGGGGCGGTGCCTCGTACGGCAACATGGCCTCGATCGCCGTGACCGAATTCATGCCCGCATCGCGTCCGTCGATCTGCAAGCAGATTCCGGGCTGGATGCTCGACCCGGAGGGACCGGTTCGGGTCCGGCCCGGTTACATGCCGAAGCTACTTCCCTGGTTCGCACGCTTCGTTGCGGCGTCTCGGCCAAGCAAGCTGCGTCAACTCGAAGCCGAGGGGGCGGTTCTTTGCAAGCGCGTCTATGACGACCTGCTGCCGCTGCTGCGCGAGACGGGACTGGAAGGTGAGCTGACGGAGGAGGGCTGCCTCTCGCTCTATAGCAACGAGGCGGAGTTCAGCGCCGACCGCGAGCATATCGAAATACTGGAGCGCTTCGACTTCCCGCACCGGCGGCTGACGGGCTCCGAGGCACGGGAACTGGAGCCGGAACTCTCCGACAGCATCGGTATCGCCGTGCTCTTCCCGCAGAACCGGAGCCTTCGCGACCCGTTCCGCCTTGTGCAGAGCCTTGGGCAGCGCTTCGCCGAGCTCGGCGGCGAATTTCGGCGCGGTGCGGTGGCCGGCTTCGACCGCTCCGACCGCATCTCTGCCGTCCGGATCGTCGGCGGTGATCCTATTGCTGCCGATGAGGTTGTGATCTGTGCGGGTGCACACAGTGGCATTCTGTCAAAAATGCTGGGTGAGCCAATGCCGCTCGAGACGGAGCGCGGCTATCACACGCAGATTATGTCGCCCGGCATCTCCATGCGCCATTCGGTTATCTGGCCGGCCCGGGCCTTCATGGTCACACCGACGGCGGGCGGCATCCGCGTCGGCGGAACGGTCGAGATGGCGGGTCTCGATGCCGCACCCGACTATCGGCGGTCAAAGGTTACTGTTCGGCGGGCGCAGACTGCGTTGCCCAACCTGCGCTGTGAGGATTTTTCCGAGTGGATGGGCCATCGCCCGGCCTTCCCGGATACCGTTCCGGTCATGTCGGCTTCGGCAAAGACACCAGGGGTCTTCTACGCCACCGGTCACGGTCACTTGGGCGTCACCTATGCGGCGACCACCGCGCGGCTGATGGGTGATCTGATCACCGGCGCGACACCGCCCGTCGACATGCGTCCCTATCGCATCGACCGGTTTTGAAAGGAGTTCTCCATGACCGATAAGGTTTGCCTGATCACCGGTGGCGGCAGAGGCATGGGCGCGGCCGTGGCGCGCGAAATGTATGCGCGTGGCTACAAGCTCGCTCTGATGTCGCCTTCGGAAAATTGTGAGACGCTGGCCGCAGAACTCGGCGGTGTCGCCCGCCGTGGGGTGGCGCAAAGCGCTGCTGATCTCAAGGGCATCGTCGATCTCGCCATCTCCACCTACGGCAGGATCGACGCTTTACTGAACCACACCGGCCATCCCCCAAAAGGCGACCTTCTCGAGATCACGGACGAAAACTGGGATCTCGCCAATGACATGATCGTCAAGTCGGTCATCAGGATGGCGCGGCTGGTGACACCGGTCATGGAGGTTCAGGGCGGCGGTTCGATCGTCAACATCACGACCTATGCGGCCTTCGAGCCGTCCTTGTGGTTCCCCGCTTCCTGCGTCTACAGGGCAGGGGTTTCCTCCTTTACCAAGCTCTATTCGGACCGTTACGGTCCGAAGAACATCCGCATGAACTGCCTCCTCCCCGGTTTCACCGACAGTCTCGATGTCGGCAAATTCGCAGATCTGACAGCGCTCAAGAGAATCGGCCGGGTCGAAGAACAGGCCAAGGCTGCGGCTTTCCTGCTCAGCGACGATTCCAGCTACATCACCGGCCAGAGCCTTCGGGTCGATGGCGGCCTAACGCGTCACATGTGAGGACACCATGCAGAACAAGCTTTTCATCGATGGCCAGTGGGTCGCTCCAGCCGACGGGGCCATGCTTCCAGTGATAGATCCGGCGACCGAGGAGGTTTTCCACCACATCGCGGCGGCCGGCGCTGCGGAAGCCGAGGCCGCCGTGAAGGCAGCCCGCGAGGCCTTCGATCACGGGCCCTGGCCGCGCCTTTCGGGCAAGGAGCGCGCAAAATATCTCCGCGCGATGGCGCAGGGTATTCGTGACCGTCTGCCCGAACTGGCGCGCCTGGAAACCCGCGACAACGGCAAGCCGTTGCCCGAGTCCGAATGGGACCTGACGGACGCCGCCGGCTGCTTTGACTTCTATGCCGACCTTGCCGAGGAGCTGGATGGCGAGGTCGAAGAGGTGAAACTTGCCGATGCGCGCTTCGTCTCGAAGGCCGTGCGCGAGCCTCTAGGCGTCGCCGTTGCCATCGTCCCTTGGAACTATCCGCTGTTGATGGCGTCGTGGAAAGTTGCGCCGGCGCTGGCCGCCGGCTGCACCATGATCCTGAAACCCGCCGAAACCACCTCGCTGACGGCGCTGGAGCTCGGCGTCATTGCCGAGGCGGTTGGCCTGCCGAAAGGCGTGCTGAACATCCTTTCGGGTAAAGGTTCTGTCGTCGGCCAGGCGCTGATCGAGCATCCCAGGGTGGATAAGGTCGCCTTCACCGGCTCAGGGCCGGTCGGCTCGCGCATCATGGCCGCCGGCGCGAAGGACATCAAGCGCATCAGCCTGGAACTCGGCGGCAAGTCGCCCTTCGTCGTCTTTGCCGACAGCGATATCGAGAAGGCCGTCGAATGGATCATGTTCGGCATTTTCTGGAACCAGGGCCAGGTCTGCTCGGCCACCTCTCGGGTTCTTGTGGAAGCTCCGCTCTATCCGCAGCTCTTGGAGCGGCTGGTCGAGGAAGCGGAAAAGATCAAGATCGGCAACGGCCTCGACACGGGCACGCTGCTCGGTCCGCTTGTCAATAAGAGCCAGTATGAGGACGTCCTTCGCCACATCCAACGCGCCGCCGAACAGGGCGCGACTGTCGCCTGCGGCGGCAAGCATGAAGGTTTCGACAAGGGTTTCTGGGTCGCTCCGACGATTCTCACCGACATGGCACTCGACAGCGATGCCTGGGTGGAGGAGATCTTCGGCCCGGTCGTCTGCATCCGTCCGTTCGAGACCGAGGAGGAAGCGATCCGCCTTGCTAACGATTCCCGGTTCGGCCTTGCCGCCGCCGTCATGTCGGCTGACAATCAGCGCTGCGAGCGCGTCGCAGCCGCCTTCCGCGCCGGGATTGTCTGGATCAACTGCTCGCAGCCGACCTTCACCGAAGCGCCGTGGGGCGGCTACAAGCAGTCCGGGATCGGCCGGGAACTCGGCCGCTGGGGTCTCGACAACTATTTGGAGACGAAGCAGATCACGCGTTTGGTCAGCGACGAGCCCTGGGGATGGTATCTGAAATGATCTTCGACAAGGCGCTCGATATCCTGCTCGTCCATTGTCAGGGCGAAAGCGGCAATGTCCTTGTCAGTGGCGCGCCGGAAATCCCCGGCGCGACCGTCCTCGACAAGATGAATCATCTGAACAATGTCGACCCGTCGCTGCGTCTGTTCCTGACGCGAGAACCGCGGGCGCAGGTCGTCCACACCACGAACCTGCTCCTGCCTCCGACCCGGTCGGATGCTGATGTGGCCTTTGTCGTGCTGCAGCCCGATCGCGCCCACCCGATGTCGGGTTCCAACTGCATCTGCGTGGTGACAGCGCTGCTGGAAACTGGTCGGGTCGCCATGACGGAGCCGGAGACGATTGTGCGGCTGGATACGGCCGCCGGGCTGATTGTCGCCCGGGCGCGCCGCGAAAACGGACGCTGCTTGTCGGTTAGCCTCGACAATGTGCCGGCCTTCGTCCAACAGCTCGACGTTGCAATCGATACACCGAAATGGGGGCAGATCACCGGCGATGTCGCCTTCGGCGGCGTTTTCTATGCCCAGATCGATGTCGATCAGGTCGGGTTGCGCATCGAGCCGGAAGCGGCGCGCGCGCTGGCCGAGGCGGGGACCGAGATCAAGGCGTTGCTCGCCGGTCACGTCAGCGTGGAGCACCCAGAAATCTGCAGTCTGAACGAGATCGCTTATGTGATGTTTCGCGACTACCAGCCGAATGGATCGGTCATCACCTGCACGACGCTGAAGCCCGGCCGAGTGGACCGTTCGCCCTGCGGCACGGGCTCCTCAGCCAACCTCGCGATCCTGCATGCGCGAGGTCGGGCCAGAACCGGCGACAGGTGCATTTCGCGCAGCATCATCGGCGGCACTTTCACAGCAGAGATTCTTGGTGAGACCACGGTAGGAGGCCGCCCCGCTGTTTTGCCGCGCATCACGGGCCAAGGTTACATCTTCGGCCGACAGCAATTGCGGCTCGATCCGCAGGATCCCTTCCAGCAAGGTTTTGCGATGTCGGATACCTGGGGTCCGCAGGTGGGTGAGCTATGAAGCTATCAGGACAATCAATCCTCGTGACCGGCGCGACAGGCGCCATCGGGCAAGCGATCTGCCGTGCTCTCGCGGCTGACGGCGCACAAGTCGTCGTCCATTATGGCCGTAATCGCGAGGCCGCAGAGGCGCTTGTGAAAACGCTGGACGGCAGAGGCTGGGCCGTATCGGCTGATCTGTCGGATCCGGCCGGACCGCAAGCCTTGTGGGATCAGGCCATCGCAACCGCCGGCCGGCTAACAGGTCTGGTCAACAATGCCGGCATCCGCTCAGAGGTTGCAGTGGACGCGCCGATGGAGGAATGGCAGCAGGTCTGGGCGCGCGAAATGCGGGTCAATTTCCTGTCGGCGGTCGATCTGTCGAAGCTCGCCATCCTGCATTTTCGCGACAATGGCGGCGGCCGGATTGTGAATATGGCGAGCCGTGCTGGGCAGCGCGGCTACACCTCGAGCGCCATGGCCTATGGTGCGTCGAAAGCCGCCCTGATCAATCTCACCAAATCCATAGCGCAGAGCCATGGGCACGAAGGCGTGACTGCAGTGGCACTGGCACCCGGCTGGGTGCGCACAGAAATGGCCGAAGCCTATATCGCCGAACACGGCGAGGCGGCGGCTCTGGCCGGCATCCCCATCGCCCGGATGGCCGACCCGCAAGAAGTCGGCGAGATCACCGCCTTTGCCTTCCGTCCCACACAAGTCTCGCTCAACGGCGCAGTTCTGGACGTGAACGGCGGCAGCTACCTGAGGTAAATTCCCCATGCGTTTTAAGGACAAGGTTGTCATCGTCACCGGCGCTGCCGGCGGCATCGGAGGCGCCATCAGCGCTCGCTTCGCCGCTGAAGGCGCCCAGGTCATCGTCACGGATATGAACAGCGAAGGCGCGGACGCAACCATCGCCCAGATCGTGGCCGAGGGCGGAAGAGCGCGGGCGCTCGCCAGCGACATCTCGACCGCCGAAGGCTGCCGAGCGATCATCGAAAATGTCATCGAGACGGAAGGCCGCATTGATGTGCTCTGCAACAATGCCGGCATCAACCGCCGCGGCAACCTGCTTTCTCTGACACCCGACGACTGGCGGCTGAGCTTTGCCGTCAATGTCGATTCGATGTTCCACCTGTGCCAGGCCGCGCTGCCGCACATGATCGAGGCCGGAGGTGGGGCGATCGTCAACACGGCCTCCCAATGGGGCCTCTACCCCGCTCCGAACCACATCGCCTACAACGTGACCAAGGCGGCGGTAGCGAGTTTCACGCAGAACCTTGCCCGCGATTACGCGCCGAACAAGATCCGCGTCAACGCCGTCTGTCCTGGCGAGATTCACACGCCGATGCTTGAGGCCGGGGTGAGGCGGTCGGGGCGGACCATTGCCGACCTCGACAAGCTGGTGCCCTTTGGTCGGATCGGGAAGCCGGAGGAAGTGGCGGCCCTGGTTGCCTTCTTGGCATCCGACGAGGCCGCTTTCATGTGCGGTTCGCTCGTCGAGATCACCGGAGCTCAGGCGGTCGCCTAAGTAGGCGGACGTGCACCTTTGCGCTACGAAATCGCATAACATCTCGTCTGGAAGCGATTTTGCACGGCACCAGTAGGCTGCTAAATTCTAGCGAGCCGATCTAGGACCTGGTGCGGTCCCGATGCCAAAAAACGGCGGCCAGCATGTCGGATCACCCTCATCATCACGGTCATGACCACCACCACGCAGAGGACCGGTGGAAACATAACGGCGTTCGCGTCATCAAGGGGGACCAACTCGATGACAATACGGCCCAGACTCCCGGCATGTATCGGCAGGCGGCCATCAATCATGCGCGTGTCGGCGCCCAGAAGATCTGGGCCGGCACCGTCTCGATCGAGCCCAATGCCAAGACCGGCGTGCATCACCATGGTCCGCTCGAAAGCGTAATCTTTGTCGTTCGCGGCAAGGCGCGCATGCGTTGGGGCGACAGGCTCGAATATGTCGCGGAAGCCGGCCGAGGCGACTTCATCTAGGTACCACCCTTTGTGCCGCACCAAGAAATCAATGCCGATCCCGAGAACGTGCTCGAATGCGTGCTGGTGCGATCCGACAACGAGGCGGTGGTGGTCAACATCACCGATGTCGATCCGGTGGAAAAGCCAGAGGAAGTCTATTGGATTGATCCAATCCATAAACATCCAGGCTGACCGTTTGGGAGCCTCTGTTTCGTTCGGCGGGACGGGCTGTCCCGTTTGCGGGACGGACTTCGCTTCACGTTGCCTTGCAGTGCGCGCCGTCGGAAAACGCTATGGAAGTCGACCGCTTGCGCCAGGATCAGGCGCCCGCCTAATGGCAGGGTCCGCGCTTCGAATCCGTTCAAGGCGAGGGATGCAAAATCCGCTTTCGGTGACGGCCGGGTAGGTTCTGTTGAATCCACCCGCTCGACGCCGGCACGTTGTGACGATCACCGCCACGATCCAGAAGCGTGAAATTTCTCTCGCCTAGGTGGAGCGCAGGCTAGTATAGTGGTGGTTATATTTTGCGGCACGAGCACTGAGGGGCCTGAACGTGCGTGCAGCGCTGTCCTTGATGGGGAAGAAATCTGCAGACGCAATCCCGGTCGGGGAGGGTGGCGAGGGATATAGATACAGGGCCTTCATCAGTTACTCCTCCAAGGATCGCTCGGCAGCAGAGAAGCTTCAAAGGTCATTGGAGTCATACAGGATACCTAAGCCACTCCGCAGGTCCGGGATCCATCGGAACGAAAGAGTCTCTCCGATCTTCCGAGATCGATCTGATCTAAAGGCGTCTGCAGACCTTGGGCAAACAATCAAGGACGCACTGGAGAACTCCGAGTATCTGATAGTGCTATGCAGTCCTGCAGCCGCCAACTCTAAGTGGGTGGACAAGGAGATTTCCTTCTTCAAGGAGCTTGGGCGATCGGACAACATCATAGCGGTGATCGTTGGCGGTCTGCCTGCCGTTAACGATCCTCTTCGGGAGCCGCAAGGAGCTTTCCCAAAAGCCTTGGTCGGCCTACTCAGCGGCGATGACTCGTTGACGGAGCCTTTGGCCGCCGACATCCAGGAGCCGGCTGCGGACGGACGAGGCGGTGACGGTTTTAACTTGGCGAAGCTCAAGGTTATCGCAACGCTGCTTGGTGTTTCCCTTGCCGAACTCACGCAGAGACAGGCTGAGGTGGATCGACGTCAACGTCGCGTAGCTCAAGCCGTTGCCGCTGGGATGCTTGTCCTTGCCGTTGTCGCGGGTATAGGGGCATGGATTGCAGTGGAGCAAAGTAGGGCCGCCGAGCGACGCCTTCAGAACGCTGTCGAAAGTGCAGCTAGGCAGATAGGGGCCACGGTCCGATATAGAGACCGATATGGTGTGCCGTCGGACGTAATCCAGGAGCTGCTGAGATCTGCGGAGGTAGATTTCGGCAAGCTCATCTCGGACGATGGCACTTCGCCGAAGCTCGTGTTTCAACGCGCGCGGCTCAATCTGGAATTTGCCGAGCTGTTCAATCTGGTTGGCGATGAGCAATCGCAACAGAAGGTCGCGCCTCTCATCGAGGAGACGAAGACAGCCTTAAATCGGTTGGAGCAAAGGTCATCAACGGCTTGGGAATGGATTGGCCTGTCTTCAACACCGGATCCCGCTGCGATTGCATTGTTGCGATTGAAGCTGCTCGATGCGGAAGGCCAGGAAAAAACTTATGGAGGACGCTTTACTGAAGCAATCGCGTCGGCGGAATCAAGGATTGCCTTGGCCCAGGCATGGTTAGCCAAGACAGGTGACCTGGCGTGGCTTCGCGAATTGGCCCAGGGACATTGCCGCCTGGGAGCATACAATTACCAATGGGGGCGGCTCGCCGCCTCCGCGGCTTCATACGAAAAATGCCTGGAGACAACCAGGTCGCTCATGCAAAAGAGGCATGCCCCGTCGGATCGCGGAGATCTGATGGCTGCACTTTCTGCGCTGGCCACGACACTTGTGGAGATGGACCGACGTTCCGATGCGCTGTCGCGGCAACAGGAAGCTGCGGAGACTGCAAAGGCCCTGGTTTCCGCCGAACCCCATAATACGGATTACCAGCGAACTGAACTGGTCACATTGACGAGGCTCGGCGATATGATCCTGTCGGTGCAAATGAATGTCGCTGCGTCGCTGCAGCGTTATGGGCAGGCTTTGCTTATTTCGGATAAGCTAACGAAATCGGATGCCTCCCGGCTGGACTGGCAACGGGACCGCTCTCTCTTGCTGGAGAGATTGGCGAGCGTCCTTCTCCGTTCGGCGGACAGCGCAGATGCGACGACATCGCTGGAGAATTTGCGCCGGGCGGATTTTTATGTTGTGGAGGCTTTGCAGATCGCCGAGCGCCTCCTCAACAATGATCCCCTGAACCAGGAATGGTTAAGAGATCGAAGCGTCCTTGAAGAAAGGCAGGGTCAAATAGCCTTGGCGGCCTATAAGCGCGGCGGCCATGCGAGTAAATTGGTTGACTCTGCGCGCTGGTACGCCAACGCAATCTCCGATCGGCGCGCTATCCTAAAAGCGGATCCGGGGCGCTCGTTCTACAAGCTCGACTTGGCTGTCGTCCTGGTCCAATTCGGCGAAGTCGCGATGGAAAGACGGGAGAACCAAGTGGCAGAACGTTCACTGCGAGAGGCGTTGTTGCTTTTGGAGGACCTAACAAGTAGCAATGAGGCGCAGCCAATATGGTTGCGCGAGGTCGCGAAAGTCCGGGCCGCGCTTGCAAACCTTCATCAGCAGCAGGGAAGCATAGCGGACGCTCAAACAGAAATTCAAAGGGCTATAGAGATAATACGCAATTTACGCGGAAAGTTCCCAGATATACTTCAGTATCGAATGGATGAAGAATACCTGATCTACAAGCGGGGTGAACTTACCAGTTTGCGGAAATGAGAGCTTGACGGGCATCTTCCTAGGCCTGTCTTAGAACGCTATCCGTAATCCACCTTTGACGCCATAGTTGTCGACCAGGTCGTGGCCCAGGATCGCTCGTCCGTCGATGTAGGCTACCCCTCCATTGAAGATTTCGGCGACTATGCCGCTGCGTATCTCAAAAAAGTCACGGTCCGGCGGGTTGGATTTGAAAGTGAAGGCGAAGGGATTGGGACGACGATCCTCGACGAAGGTCGCGCTAATGGTGCGTTGATCGTTCGCGAATTCATGAATGTAGTCAAACTGCAAGAATGGAATGACGGCTAGCGCGTCGAACACAAAAGGCTTGGAAACGGCAAAGCCGATGCGTGTCTGGACAGACGAAATATCCTGCTCGTCGTAGCGTAGACTGGCACCGGTGATCGGGACGTGTTGAAGACTGCCGGCCGCTTCCGTCTCTGAGTAGGCATCAATGCTCTTCCACCACGTGTTCAAGGAAAGCCGTGGACCGACGGCGACTCCGCTTAATTCCCAGTCGTATCCAGTGTGAATGTCCGCGGAAAATCCAACATAGTCAGGATCGCCACTGATGATGCCGGCAGTGACATTGGCGGGGGCTAGCTCACCTGGCTGCTGCGTCTCGTCAATCGCTGCGTCGATAGTACATAAGCTGTTGCGGTATTTTTGACGGCCCCTGCTGACGCCGACTTCGGCGGTAAGGAAGCCATTCTCTAGGATCTGTGTCTGGTAGAACGCAGATCCTCCGAATTCGTCAAGGTCGACATTACCTTCATTAGGGATGCCACACACGTCTTCAAAGTTTGCAGACAGGAATCTTCCCGTACCCTGCTCGCTAATCAACACGGTTTCCGGCCCTGAATATGAACCATTTCCGGTCGAGTAGGTTCCCTTTAAACCTACTATGCTGTCGTCTGAGATGTTCCAGGTTGCGCCGATATCCGCGCTGAAGGTGTCGATCTCCCATGCAGGCTCGTAGGCGGTGGGCGCCTGTTGGTAGTTTTCGTATTCGAGTTGACCAAAAACGCTGAAACCATCGAACGGGATAAGGGCGTTCGCATTCAGCACCCCATCCCCACCATCGAACATACTGGAAAAAACGTTGCCGGATACGTTTCCCTGATAAAAGTAATTCGAAACGGTTTCGCTTACAGGACTCTTACAGTCAGGGTCTTCAGATGGATCGCACTCTTCGGATCTCCGCCGACTCACATCAAACTGTGACACGGTTCGAGTGGACTGGAGGGAGGATAAGCTGCCCCCAATAACCGATCCGCCCGACAAATTAGTCTCCTCTGGTCTGCAATGACGCGCAAGATTGGGTCCGATAAGACTGGGAACGGCGGCGGGATTGTTTACGAATTTGCAAGGGTCTTCCCCCTGTCCGAGAAGAATCCTCAGTGCCTGGCTGTAAGTCTCGAAGTTATGTCTAAGAGGGGTGGGAGCGCTTTGGGCATAGACACCGCTGGAATACAGAGCGCAGGCGCAAGTCGTCGCTGTTACCAGTTTTGTTCGCATCACGTCCCCCTTGACGCGTTGACGTCCCGCAATCTGGTTCCGGGAAGAAAGTAATGATCCGACGGCGGGTCAAGCTCTCACCGGATTGATGATCACATCATTTTTATCGAAGACAACATAATCTTCGACTACTCCTCTAGATTGTGGCCGAAGGATGCACAAAAACAACACCCGCTAATTTAGTGGGAGCGCCCGGCGGGGATCGGTACTCCAGTCCGCTGGTTAGAGATTGAACACTTCCAGTGTGTAGGTGGGGCGGAGGCTCCGAGGCAGGAATCGATCCGAAGGTCCGAGAATGGACCTGGTTGGCGGAAGAGGAGGACAGCCGGGCGGTGAGTAGGCGGGTCTCCGTCAAGAAAGTACTTGTCTCCAATTGCGAAGGCGTTGCCTTCAGGTGTGCGGTAGGACCCGCGAAGAGCGCTGTGCCTGCAAGCGCGTGCAATTGCTGGAGTTGCGCAAGCAAAAATTTGCTATCATTCGTGCACACTGCGGCGTTTGAATATTCGGTTGGTCTCGTGCAGATCCCGGATCGGAGCGGCGATGGCGGTTTCTATTCTTTTCACCGGCCATATGATTGACCAACCGGGCCGGCCGAAGGCGCGTTTTCCATCGGAGCTGGAGGCGGCGGCTGCAGCACGCATTGCTACAGCAATTGCACCGTACGCAACCATAGAGAAGGACCCTGTTATTGGGTTTGCAAGCTGCGCCCGGGGTGGGGACATACTTTTTCACGAACAATGCAGGGCCGTTAGAATCCCGACGACTATCGTGCTACCATACTCTCCAGAGCTTTTTGTCGAGACGTCGGTGAAGGGGATTCCCGGGACCGATTGGGAGCGACGCTTCTGGCATCTGTGGACCACGACATCCGAGGCGCAGCGTGAAACCATGAACCTACCTCGGTCGGACGAAGCATACAGCATCTGTAACGTTCGCCTCCTTGAGCGCGCCAAGGAGCATGGCGCAGTTCATTTGATCGCTCTATGGGACGGCCAGCGCGGCGATGGGCCGGGCGGGACGGCCGATCTCGTGGACCGTGTAGGCATTTCGAACAAGCCGGACATATTCACGCCGGCGGGTTTGGAGGCGGACGAATAGCACCTAAGAGACGGAGGAGGGGTGTCCTGATCCGGAATTCCAACCTCGTCTCGATCCGAGGGGCATTTGGTAGACAATCTGGCGTAGATTTGGAATTGTGAATTTTAGGAGGTCGGTGACTTCTGCAAGTATGCCCAGCCATTTGCAAGACCAACGTTTGCCTGCGGGGATGGCGTCTGGTCGGAAAAGCTGGCCTAGAAACTTGAAGGCGGCTGTAGCGGAGAATAACGGGGGCCAGCTGCCAATCGATTCCCGTCGGCGCGTTCCGGCATGGACTGGGGAGGAGGGTGTGTATGGCGAGGGAAAGTCTGCCAGATTCGATGCGCTTTATTATGAAGTGGGAGGGCGGCTTCGTTGACGATCCCGACGACCGAGGCGGTCGCACGAATAAGGGGATCACGCAGAAGGTCTATAATTCTTGGCGGAGCCGCATTGGCCAGCCTTCGCGCGACGTCAAGCAGATCGACGATGAGGAGGTCCGGGCCATCTACGATGGCAACTATTGGACTCCCGCGGGGTGTGATCTGCTGAGGCGTAGGCTTGACTTGGCGCAGTTCGATACAGCGGTGAACATGGGAACCGGCCGCGCAATTCGGATTATTCAAGAGGCTGTTGGCACGCGGATTGATGGGCAGTTCGGACCCACGACGAAGCGCGCCTGCGATGTCTGTGATCTCGGTACGACGCTGATTCATTACACTCAAATACGGGAAGGTCTATACCGGAGATTTGCGCAGGCGCCAGGCCAATCTAAGTTCCTGAGGGGTTGGATGAACCGGTTGAACGATCTTCGCCGTGAGATCGGATTACCGGGTTTCGAACACATTCCGCAGGAACCAGACTTCGGGGATATGCCCTACATCGCTCGCATTCCTGATTTGCCGGAAGGCGCGCCGTTGGAACGCTGGGATTAGCGAAGGGGCCGAGGAGAGGGGACGCATGGCACACGTCACGATGATCCATGGCATCGGTCAGAAGCCCGAGGAGGCCGCGCTCCTGGGGGTCTGGCGACGCGCGTTGGCGGGTGGTCCACAGGAGAGTCGGATCGATTTAGGCGCGAAGGGCGTGAGCAGCTCTATGGTTTACTGGGCCGATGTGCTCTATCCGGCGCCCGATCCGAATGTCGCGGCTCACGAAAGTACAAATGAGCTGGAGACATTGAAGAGCGACGTCGGCCACATTGGGGACGCGATCACAGTGGATGGCGCGGAAGACCCCGTGTGGCTAGCCCGGCTGGCCGGACGGCTGCTTCTCGAAGATCCGGCACTGGACGAGCCAGAAAATTCGGTTGGTTCCGCCTCCCTTCTAGAGGAGCGCTTTCCTCTCCCTTGGGCGCTTAAGCAACGCTTCCTTGCTGCTTTTCTGCGCGACGTGCATCATTACCTTTTCAATGTGTCCTGGACACCCCGACCGGGTGAGACCTACCAGGTTCAGGGCGAGATTCGGCGGCGATTCGTTGAGAAGATCGCGGCTGGCGCCGAAAAGGGGCGGCCCCACGTGGTCGTCAGCCATAGCATGGGCACCGTGATCGCTTATGACTGCCTAATGCGGGTACCAGAGTGCCCTGCCATTGATGCCCTGGTGACACTCGGCAGTCCACTCGGCATTGATGAGGTTCAGGACAAGCTCACGCCAGAATGGACGCGGTCACATGGGTTCCCCAGCGAAAAGATTGAAGGCGACTGGGTAAACATCTTCGATCGCCTCGATGTTGTCGCCGCACTTGATCCGGAACTTGCTAACGATTTCCGCCGCGCAGGCCTTGATGTGGTCAGGGACCTCCATGAGCCTAATAACGGTCTGTGGCGCCACAGCCTGAGAAAGTATTTCGAGGGGCAACTGTTCAGGACGGAGCTCCGAAGACTGCTGAAAATATAGGGAACGCCGATGAAGTGCTCGGCAGAGGCAACGAAAATTCTCGTGGCGGCGGCGAGCCTCGAGGAAAATCAGGTTGAATCGGCATGTAACGCTTGGATCGAACGGTTGAGGGAAGGGAACAAGGTTCCGGAACCACAGATCGCTCGCCAAGTACTGGACGAACTTCGAAAACACCGGCACATGGGCGCGCTAAAGCGGCTTGCCGACAAACTATTGCGACTCGGATGTCGAGAGGACGTTGTCGATCGTCACTACTGCCAGGCCCTGATCGAGAGCGGCGAACTCATTGCTGCGATCGCGGTGCTTCAGGGCCTGGTCAGGAGAGTGACGCTTGGGGGGAGCGAGTGGGACGAAGCTCAGGGGCTGCTCGGTCGCGCTTACAAACAGATTTACATTGACGCCTGCGGCTCCAAATTGGGAATGGCAGAGGATGCGTTGAAGGCTGCAATTGCTGCCTATCGTCAGGTATTTGACCGTGACCCAACGCAGATCTGGCACGGGGTGAATCTGGTCGCCTTGTTGGCACGGGCTGAACGCGACGGTGTTGAGATTGCAGATTTCCCGCGGAAAGACAGCCTTATTGAAGGATTGCGTCGTGAAGTCGAGCAGCGCTGGTCGGCAGGCACACTTGAGGCGTGGGACTATGCGTCTGCCGCTGAACTGTCACTCGCGCGCGGGGATCTGGCTGCGGTGCAGCGATGGCTGCAGGAGTATCTGAGTGCGGCCGACGTTGACGCTTTCAAGATCGCCGGGACCCTGCGCCAGTTCACCGAGGTGTGGAGACTTCGGGCGGATGAGGGCGAAGCGGGGGCTGTGATAGCTGTTCTCAGAGCGGCATTGCTCCGAAACAGGTCCGGCACACTCAGCCTCACGCCACAGCAGGTCCAACGCACTGCCGAAGCGGACATGGTGTCCTTCGAAAAGATTCTCGGAAATACTGGAGTTCAGACGTACTGGTGGATGCGAGCGGCGATGAACCGGGCGCGTTCGGTTGCGCTGATCCGTCAGCCTGATGGGCGAGGCGTCGGGACCGGATTTCTGGTCCGCGGCCGCGACCTCCACGAACCGCTCGGCGACGAACTCTTCCTGCTCACCAATGCTCATGTGGTGAGCGATTCCCCAGAACAGAGGGGAGCGCTTCGAAGCGACAAGGCATCCGTAGCCTTCGAGGCAACGGCCGACTGGGACCGGACCGCGCGGCGACATCTGGTGCGTGAGATTGCATGGAACTCGCCACCTGAACTCCTGGACGCCAGTCTGCTGCGCTTTGTGGAACCGCTAGTCGGGATAGAGCCGTGTCCTGTGTCGGATTCGCTTCCGGTGACAGATGAGGATCAGCGGGTTTACGTGATCGGCCATCCACTTGGGGGCGAGCTCAGCTTCTCGCTTCAGGATAATCGACTGCTGGACCACGAAGGTCCGACCAGCGGCAAGCCGACAATCGCCGGCCGGGTTCTCTTGCATTACCGAGCTCCTACCGAACCGGGAAGTTCCGGTAGTCCGGTATTCTCAGCTGATTGGGACGTGATCGGTCTCCACCACGCGGGAGCGGACTTCATGCCAAAGTTGAACGGGAAGCAGGGGACCTACGCGGCCAACGAAGGAATATGGATTCGTTCGATCAAAGAGGCGATTGCGCGCAGCTTCATTGGTGGAAGTCACTGAGCCGACGGACGGAACGCTGATTGACTGTATTAGGTCGGCGATAGCCCCGAATGCGAGCGCTGATCGATAATCATCGGCCGTTGTTGCGTCATGAAATAGACGTCGGTGACGATATGTTCTCGTATTGTACTCAAAAGATGGTGTAACGGGCGGAACCCGGCCCGCCCGGTTTGAAGGGCCGGTGGTCGTCCCTCACAATGATGGTGTCGCGGAGTCAGGAGTGGCCTGCTCCATAGCAGCACGGAGAGACGACCAGGAAGCAGTATGCCGGCATCGACGTATCCCTGGAATACTCAAGTGTGTGCGTGGTGGATGCGGACGGCGGCATTGTGCGGGAAGCAAAGATCCTCAGCGAACCCGATGCGCTGATCGCCTGGTTCGGCGCGCACGGCGTGGCGATGGAGCGAATTGGTCTGGAGGCCGGTCCCTTGTCGCAGTGGCTCCATGCCGGGATGGCGAAAGCAGGTCTTTGCGTCGAGCTGATCGAGACGCGTCACGTGCGTGCAGCCTTTAAGACGATGCCGGTCAAGACCGACAAGAAGGACGCACGGGGCATTGCCCAGTTGATGCGGCTTGGCTGGTTCAGACCGGTCCCCTGCAAATCTCTTGCCGCCCAGGAGGTGCGGGCGCTGCTGACCGCCCGCAAGCTCATTCAGGGTAAGCTTCACGACATCGAGATGAGCATCCGCGGCATCCTGCGCGGTTTCGGTCTCAAGGTCGGGCCGACGACGCGGCGCACTTACGTGGGGCGCATCCGCGAGCTGGTTGCAGGCCATTCGACCTTGCAAGCGATCGCCGCTTCGCTGCTGAAGGTGCGCGACGCGCTTGTGCAGGAATTTGCAGGTTTTGAGCGCCAGCTGCGCGCCATCGCCCGCCAGGATAAGAACGCACAGCGGCTGATGACGACGCCAGGCGTTGGCGTCCTGGTGGCGCTGACGTTTGTCGCGGCCGTCGATGCGCCGGAGCGGTTCCGCTCCTCACGCGCGGTGGGGCCGCACTTCGGATTGACGCCGAAGAAATATCAATCGGGCGAGACCGATCATAGCGGTCGCATCTCGAAGATCGGCGATGGGAGCGTGCGCACCGCGCTCTACGAGGCGGCCAATGTCATCCTGACGCGACCGGTCAAAGGTTCCGATCTGAAGGGCTGGGCGTTGGCGGTCGCAAGACGTGCCGGTCCCAGAAAGGCGGGCGTCGCGCTGGCCCGCAAGCTGGCGGTGGTGTTGCATTGCCTGCTCAGGGACAGAACCAACTTCATTCCGCATAAGCGAGCGCCAGCCCTGGCGGCTTGATCGGAGGAGACGACAAGACGGGCTTTCGGACGGGCACAGCCATCAGCCCGCCGCAGCAAGGTCCCTTCGCCGGGACGATGGATGGGTTAGGCCGCTATGCGATCAGCAGCACGCGGTGACTGCGCCTCTAAAAGATTGGCCAACCGGTCCTCAGCAGACCCCATAGAGCAGCGGCAAAGCTCCCAACTGCGGACATATGTGGACGGCCCCCTCCTTGCAAGAACTCTTATGATGATTCTGATCGGATCGCTTGCGTTCATATGTCCGGCCTGTTGCTGCGCTCGCATATGAACGCTGGCCAAGATGGGTTCCGCGACATGGATTCCAAACAGAAGCTCGACTTCAAAAGCCACTGTCCGCAACGGAGTGTCCCGCGTCTCGGATCGATCGATCACACCATCTGCTCGTTTCCTGCAAGTTCACGCATCAGATCAACGTCGTAGCTTTGATTGCCAGCTTGCCGTGGTTGCCTGATCTCTTAAGCCGCGCTTGCCAACTTTGGCGGCTCAGCGCTTTGGCGATAGGTTGCGCCGGTCACCAGCATCTTCCAGGCAATCCGGGCGATCTTGTTGGCCAGCGCGATAGCCACGAGCTTAGGTGACTTGCGCTTGAGCAATCCGACAAGCCATGGTGAAGCGTTCCTTCCGCGTCCCGCTCGCAGGTGCTGCAACACCGCCGTCGCGCCCACAACCAGTGTTTTGCGCAATGCCTCATCTCCGGCCCTCGTAATGACACCAAGCCTGACCTTACCCGCAGTCGAATGGTCCCGGGGCGTCAGCCCCATCCAGGCGGCAAATTGTCTTCCCGACGCAAACAACTGCGGCGCCGGCGCTTTCATCACCAGTAGTACTGCGCCGATCGGCCCGACACCCGGGATTTTTGCAAGGCGACGGCAGTATTCGTTCTTTCGATACCATGCCATCAGTTTTGCCTCCACTTCCTTCCGGCGCTCTTCTAGCTGCACAAATTCGTCAGCGACAGATGCGAATAGATCGCGTGCCAGGGCTGGAATGGTTTCGTCAATCATGATCCGCTCAAGCAGTAGTGGGATATGAGACATGGCTTTACCGGCGGTCAGCCCAAACTCAGCCGCATAGCCGCGAATCGTGTTGGCAAGCTGCGTTTGTGCGGCAACAACGCGCTCGCGCATGCCGACTAGCATTAGCACGGCTTGCTGATCCGCCGATTTCACCGGAACGAACCGCATGGTCGGGCGGCTCATCGCCTCGCATAGTGCCTCCGCATCGGGCCCAGTGATGCGAAGCACCACAGGCTTCGATCGCAACCACAGTCGGCGGGCATTCTGTGAAAAAGCCCACCATTTCCTTACGGCGCAACTTCTTGCGCAGGATCGGTTGCTCAGCAGCGTTAACGCCATGCAATTGAAAGACATGTTTTGACGTATCCATGCCAATACGAATAAATCTCGTCCACGGACGGCTCCCTTTGCTTGAGTTCACAACGACTCACTCTGGCACATTTCGATGCCGTTCGGGGGCCGTCCACCCCAACAGAAGCAAGCACCCGGCGAGGAATTAAGCTCACAAGGGATTGACGCAACGCCCGTTACAGAAGATCGCATAATGTATCGACTGGAATGGTGGTTGCCGCGATTTCGGTGGCTCGGTTTAAAGGCGTGTTCGTTGGCAAGGATGCTGTACCGCGAGCAAGTTTGCATTCGTTGCTCGGCGTCAGGTCGAAATAGGAGAAGCCCTTCTGTGAGGGATAGCTAGTCGGGCAACGGCTGCTATTTAGTATCGAGAGAACCCCGGTCTTGCGGCCAAAATCTCCAAATCGTGCTGCCGACCACCACACAAAGTGAGGAAGCCCCTTTTTTCTGGTGCATGGGTCACTCGGCTTCGTCTACGCCCGCCGCGCCAAATGCGCCACCACGTTCTCGATCATCCGCATGCCGGCGTCGCCGCCGAGCGTCATGATCGATTCCGGATGGAACTGCACGGCCGCCACCGGCTCTTTCATGTGCTCGATGCCCATGATCGTTCCGTCTTCGCTTTCCGCCGTGATCATGAACTCACGCGGCAGACTGGAGGGATCGGCGAAGATCGAATGGTAGCGGCCGACCGTCACGTCCTTGCCGAGGCCGGAGAAGACGATGCCGGGCTCAAGCACGCGGATGCGCGACGGCTTGCCGTGCATCGGGATTGCGAGTTGACGCAAGTCGCCGCCATAGGCTTCGGCAAGCGCCTGCAGACCGAGGCAGACGCCGAAGATCGGAAGTTCGCGCGCCCGCGCCTTCTTGATCGTCGCCTTGCAGTCGAAATCCTTTGGGCTGCCGGGGCCGGGCGAAAGCACGACTAGGTCCGGCTTCACCCGATCGAAGAGTTCTTCGGCCACGGGCGTCCGCACAGTAGTGACCGTCGCGCCGGTCTGACGGAAATAGTTCGCCAACGTATGGACGAAGCTGTCCTCGTGATCGACGAGCAGGATATTGACCCCGGCGCCGACGGGCGCGACATCGCGCGCCGCCTTGGCGCTGTTGGCGGCTTTGGCATCGCGAATGGCTGCAAGCATGGCAGAGGCCTTCAATTCGGTTTCGGCTTCTTCTTCTTCGGGATTGGAATCATAGAGGAGGGTCGCGCCCGCCCTCACCTCGGCGATCCCGTCCTTGATGCGGATGGTGCGCAGCGTCAGTCCGGTGTTCATGTCACCGTTGAAGCCGACCATGCCGATCGCGCCGCCGTACCACGCGCGCGGGCTCTTCTCATGGTTCTCGATGAAGCGCATCGCCCAGAGCTTCGGCGCGCCGGTGACGGTGACTGCCCAAGCGTGGCTCAGGAATCCGTCGAAGGCGTCCATGTCGTCACGCAGCCGTCCCTCGATGTGATCGACCGTGTGGATCAGCCGCGAATACATTTCGATCTGCCGGCGGCCGATCACCTTCACCGAACCCGGCACGCAGACGCGGCTCTTGTCGTTGCGGTCGACGTCCGAGCACATGGTGAGTTCGGATTCGTCCTTCTTCGAGTTCAGAAGCTTCAGGATCTGCTCGCTGTCGGCGATCGGATCGTCACCGCGCTTGATCGTGCCGGAGATCGGGCACGTCTCGATGCGCCGACCAGACACGCGCACGAACATCTCCGGCGAGGCGCCGACCAGATATTCCTGATTTCCGAGATTGATGAAGAAGGAATAGGGCGACGGATTGGTTGCCTTTAAGCGCTTGGAAATATCGGACGGCTTGCTCTCGCAGCGCTCCATGAACTTCTGGCCGGGAACGACTTCGAAGAGATCGCCCTTGCGGAAGCTTTCCTTCGCCCTGACCACGAGCTCGGCATATTCACCGGGCCAATGATCGCTCTTCGGCGGAATGGCGTCCGTCTGGCGGAAGGGCTCGGCGGCGATCTCGCCCGACTTGCCTTCGGTGGAGACGCCGCCCTTGGCGAAATCGTAACGATCGACCCAGGCCTTGGCGGAGTAGTTGTCGACCACAAGGATTTCATCGGGCAGATAAAGCACCATGTCGCGCTGATCGGCGGGACGCTTGAGCTTCAGATCGATCGCCTCGAACTGGAAGGCGAGATCGTAGCCGAAGGCGCCGTAGAAGCCGATGCTGGCATCGGGCTGCGAGTAGAAGAGATCGGTCACTGCCCGCAGCACGGTAAAGACCGTCGGAGTCTTCGAACGTTCTTCCTCGGCAAAGACGCGATCCGGCGTCTTCACAGTCAGGTCGAGCCGGCGGGCCGTGGAAGCGCCAAGCACCAATTCGGAAACCGTCTTCAGCTTTTCCGCGATGAAACCGAGAATGACCTCGCCGCGCTCGTTGTAGGCCTCGATCCATACATCGCGACCGAAACAGGACAGACCGAGCGGCGGATCGACGATGGCGGTATCCCAGCGGGTGTAGCGGCCGGGATATTCGTAATTTGACGAGAAGACCGCGCCGCGGCGCTCATCGAGCTTGTCGATACAGGACGAAACCGCATCCGCATACGGCGTCGGCCGGCGCTGCCGGGTGACGGTGATCCCGCCCTTCGTCTCATAGATTTCCGCACCATCACCCCGAAGAATCGTTACCATTGTTCCTCGCTCCGATCAGTGGTTTCCAATCATTCAATACTGCTCATCAACAGTTCGGGTAGATGGTGTTCGACACCGTTCATGCCTCACACGCCGAAAACGCTCGCCACATCTGTTTTGGCCGGCGCAGCGTCCCCAGCTGATTGATCTTCGAAGCGACCACCGAGCCGATGCAGGGCCACGTTGACACTTTGTACCTCGAGGCGGTTCTGACCGTGTATTCGAGAGATGGCAATCGCTGCGGGCGGCATCTCATTCACGATGTCCTGGCACGCGGCTATCGGGGGCAGCTTGTCAAATCTTTACTGCTGCTCGCAAAGTGCTGACGCGCCGAAAGGCGGGTTGGCGTAATGCGGCGCCGACTGCGATCCCGTTCCCTCCCAATACGTGATCCGGCGAGCGCCACATCGCGCACCGATGTTTGCTGCGGCACGTTGCCCGCAACCACAAGCATGCTGACGATCAGGCGGGCTAGAAAGGTCGATGCCTTGAAACAGGGCTCGCCTTAGTTCGGCTTTGATGCGCTAGCTTTGGAACACTTCCGCTACAATCATCCTTTGACTGACGCCTCATCTTTTCGGCAGTCGTATTTGGGGGGCATGAACCCTACTCCAACAAATCGCATCGCCGCTTTTTCCGAAAGAAATGAAGGCCCGGTTAGCGACAAAAGTTTGCGGACAAGCCCCTAATTGGATTGAGCAGCGGCATGGTGGGCGGTGCCACCGCGCTTGCGTGGGCGGTGTGACAATCCACGGGCGAGGGCTCCACTCAACTGAAGGAGGCCCGCCGCAGCGCCGCCAAGCATGGGGGCGAGGATATAGAGCCAGAGTTGATCGACTGCGGCTTCTCCTACGAAGAGCGCCGGACCGAGAGAGCGGGCCGGGTTCACACAAGAACCGGAAACCGCGATGCCGGCAAGATGGATCGCGACCAGGGTAAAGCCGATCGCCAACCCGGCAAGC
>NZ_LUAV01000022.1:161050-233270 GCF_002078505.1 Ensifer aridi
TGACGGCCGGGTTGAGATGCGCCCCGGAGATTGGGCCGACCGTATAGGCCATCGCCACAACCGACAAGCCGAAGGCGAGAGCGATGCCTAGGGGGCCCACCTCCGAATGCATAAAGACAATCGTGCCGCAGCCGAGGAAAACGAGTGCGAAGGTTCCGACGAATTCGCAAGCGTATTTGCTCATGTTCCGCTCCGTTGACTGAATTTGCCTGACGGATTTCCTGTTGTAATCCGCAGCATTGGAGACTCCGCTGGTCGGCCGAACTTCGGCGTCACGACGCGGTGCCCCAGCTTCGTAGAAAGCACGCGCCCTCTAAAGGAGCTCGCGAAAGACATTCGCCCTCTATCTTTCAGTTGAAGACAACTTTCTCTATCGCCGTTCGGAAGATTGCCAAAACGGTTTGTTTGAATGGCAACGATCCGCGATGTGGATGGGATGTGTTTCAAGTCGGGCATGGTTGAATGACGCAGCGAAACGGCGCCTGACAGAGGACGCGGCTGGGCGGAAGATCTCGGAATGGCCCTGGAAAGGTACTGGCGGTGCCTCAGCCAACTGAGCCTCGGTCTTTTTGTTTGGGGACTTGGTCTGTAATGGCGAACACCGGTGCGGCTTCTACCATCTAAAGCGGGTCGCGATTTTTAGGATTTCAGATTCCCGAATCGGGTTTTTCGTGGTGTCCCTCGCTTTGACGCGAGGGACACCACCGGCAAGTCACATCCGCTAGTCGTGTCATTGTATTGTCGAGAAAGGTCACAGCCACCGGGCTGCGGCCCGGCACTTCCGAGTGTCGCCGCGTTCCTTCAACGTGTTGACGACCTCCGCCGAGAGACCATCGAACCCATGGCGCATCACGACCGGCCGGCAAGCCGGGTACACTTTCGTCCCCGCGGCAATCTGGATCACGACGCGTCGGTAGCATAGTCCATAATTGAGCCTTATGCCGCCATCCATAAATCATGAGGTCTCGGTTCGCATCCCTTCAAGGCGGACTGGCGGCGGTCGCATCGATCGTTGATCGATCGTCTCGGGGGGTGAAAGCGGTCACTCGACCTTTACGCAAGACATGGCCTACCCTCCATAGGCGCGTTTCTGGAAGGCCGGCACCAACCAATAATCGATGTCGAAACCAAGCCGTTGGGGTCGCATAGAAATTCGCTCCATCGATGAAGAGTCCGATCTTTTCGCGCGGGTCGAACATAGTCTCCCTTCGTGCCAAACCCGCGCTTATGCGGAGGCGTGGGATCCTGCTTCAGAACACTTGCGACCGCCGTGGCACTGGCCTTTCTGCGATTGCAGGAGCAGCCACACCTCAAACCAATGGGCGTCCGGAAAGCTGCTCTTCAACCGCGGCCGGGTCCTTGCATGCCAGCCGGAGAACGTCGAGGACGTAGAGCAGCAACTCCCGTTACGGGTGTCAATTCATGCGTATCAATCGATCATTCGAAATCTCGCAACTGCCGGTAGAAATTAACCTTGCATCGAAGGCGGCAAATAGACCGGGTGTGTACGGCTCCTTTCGATTCTTCATCCAGCAGCGCGCAACCACGCGCCCGCCCGGCCTGAGCGTGTAGGCCGATCTTATGCACGGATAACGGCTCACTTCCGGGCAGCCCATAGCCGCGTCATTTCATCGTAGGCCTGTCTCCCACCCGAAACAGCCCTAGTCTCGTTGTACACGTTGCAATGGGGCCACCCGCGGTCTGCCTCCCGCACGCGTCGCTGTCCGGCCAGTACAGCTTCGATCCGTTGCTGCATTGGCAGTTGGTCGATGCGTCGTCCGTCCACTGCAACGCGTATGGGTTTTCCGTCGCAAATATCTGCGTCGAACCCAGAATTTTGCGTGAGACGAGGGCCAAGATGATCGATTTCAAAGATCGTCGCGACGCCGATGGGTAGACCGAAGTCTGTCGTTTGGTGGTAGCTCACCATCGGCCAGCACTTTTTGCGCTCGATAAAGCTCGCCATACGCATCCCGCCGGTCATCTTGGCATCCTGTCGACCACTTTTCTTCGGCCCACGCGGACGATCGAACCGGGGCTTGTCGTGGTGCGGCCGCTTGGCACCCCGCTGATATCGTGAGTGTCAGAAGGGCGACAGTTCTCTTTGACATAATCACCCCGACTCGTTCATTGCCGCAGGCCACAGAACGTGCGGAAGGTATCGCAGGTTTCATGCGTTATCCGCTCTCACCACTTTCGGTAGTGAGCCGGGATGTCAATTCGGCAGCATGAGGGTTTTCGTTAGGGGCAGGAGGAAGGGCTTGGGAAAGGGGAGTCGTCCCCCGTCCCAACCAACGTGGGCACGACCTAAGCTGCTTCTATATCAGTCTGTGAGAAGTCATTACCATTGAAGAGTAGGGGGAGGCGGTACTCCTTGGCGCAGGCATAGGAGAAGCAATCACCAAAATTCAGCCGTGCCGGATGGGCGACAAAGCGGCCATAGTTGCGAGCCGCTTCAATAGCCTTGCGATGCAAGGAGCCGTTCATGGACATTTCGCGGGCGCCGATCGTTTCCATGAACTTTCCTACGTCCTCTTGAACCAGATCGATCAACTCGGGCGGGGTAGGGGTCTGATCGCCAAACTGTGAGATCGAGATTATCCGGGCTAAGCTGATCACGGCCTCGAACATTGAGAGCGGCGAATAAAATTTAGGCTTTTCTGACATTTCGATTTTGGCGAGGAGGTAACCAGCATCTTCTTCGCCAGCCAGGATGGCAACGATTGCTGACGCGTCCAAGAACATCAAACTTCCCACATCTCGTCTGTAAACTTCTTCATGTCGAAATCTGGCGTGCTGGGTCCCATCTTGGCTCGCACACTGTCCTGAATCTTTTTGACGCGCTCTTTTAGTGGTACAGCTTGTTCCGCTCGCGCTAGTTCGTTTTGCAGGGCGCGCCGGACCGCCTCGGTCTTCGTAGGAGTCTTAGTGACCTGCTGGACCTTCTTTGCCAGCGCATCAACATCGTCGTCGCGAATGTAGAGAGGCATGACTTTTCCTCGCGTATATGCAGCGCAGAATATTCTAATATAGTATTAGGAATATACATCAAGTGCAAGGGTCAGGGCGCCTCCTACCCGAATCGGCCGAAGCTGATGAAACCTGGATCCCCGCCGCTTAGAGCGTCGCGCAGCGGTGTGCCTCACCCCGTTGAAAGTCGGCGACATCCTTTCGTTCTCGGGGCCCACATCGCGCTGGCCGCTCTGTGGCTTGCGGGGCCATATCTGCCAGACAAGGCGATTTTCGTCATCGCGAGCGCGGCGGTCCTTTCCTATGCCGTTACGGTCGCGATCGCGCTTCTTTTCCCCTCCGGCCGTAGATCACCCGGCAATGCCTGGCGATGATTTCCTTCGCGCGGATATGGAAGGCCGTTTCCCCCGACGACACGCAGTCTACGACGTTGTCCTCGGGGCGGTGAGCGAAGGGATGCGCTCGGACGTTGGGGCCGCCGCCGTTCCTGGCGATCAACCGCCTGCCGCAGCCGAAGCAGACGGATCCGCAATCTCGGTGATATGACGTGGCGATCCGTCGCTCACATCCTTGGCGAGAGTCATGCCCTCATCGCCGGGGAACAGGTCGACAATGGTGACCTTCGTTGCCATCAGCGCCGTGAATTATGTCGAGCGCGGGAGGTTAGCCCGGATCAATTGTTCCCGGAAGGGGAATTGTTCGATAGCAAGCTTGCTGTTGATTTCGTGGTCAAAGTTATGACATCGCACGCTGCCGGTTGAATTTCTGGGGGCACTGATTGAAGACTAAGCACCCGCCAAGGTCCTCATATTAATGCAGCAGGTTCAATTGATGTCGAAGCGACCGTACCTCTCCAAGTCTGTCGTAGAACTGGAGGCGATCTACGAAACCAGTGCCACAGATAAGGCGACGGTCGATCTTCTGGTTAAGGAGTTGGCCTTTCGGACAACGCAGAAGGCGGAGACCCTCAAGCAGCGCATCGCCAAAGATCGCGTGGTTCGAACGTCAGCCGAAACTCCGGTCGAGAGCTCACCTGTAGAACGTCAGCTTGCTGCGGCATCTCCGATGCGCGTAGAGGCGACGCCTACTGTCGGACCAGTACCTGCGTTCAAGCCGATGCAGACGCCGCCTGTAACGAACAAGGCCACTGATGTCCTCAGCACTTGGACCGCATTGGAGGTACTGTCCCCGAACGGATTCAAGAAGGAAATCGACCTTGTCGCTGGCGACAAGGAGGGCCCTCGCCAAGTTCGAGGCAAGCGATCTCCCGTGGGAGATCAGCCAGACGTCGCGGCCGAAGAAACGCCTGTATTTCGAACTCTATTTTGGCACGATCGCCATGGCACCCGCGATGGAGTCGTTGCTGAAGGTATATTCCGACATTAGGCCGGAGAAGCCCACGGTGAAGGGGTTCAGTCCGATCGCCAGCGTAATTCTCGACAAGGAGGGGAAGCCCCTTGAGGAAGACGATAGCGCGTCGATATCAAGCTTCGCCTGGGGAGTGCCCGTTGCGCTCCGGGGCGACCTCCGAAAACTGGCGGACTGGCCCAAACATGAGAAGTCACTCACCTCGGCGTTTCGCGAACGACTCGTCAGACGAAACCGAGACAATGAGATAGAACCCCTCACCAAGCGGCATATCCGCGATGTCTATAACTGGCTTTTGCAGGCTCTTGATCTCGACGGCTTGGAAACGAAGGCACCTTACTTCGCTCTCGAGCGCTTCGAGTGGATCGGCAACAAGAATCCGCCAGAACCAAATCTCCTAAATTCCTTCTACCTCGAGGACTTAGAGAGCGCTCGGTCTCTTATCGCGGCAAACAATGTGCCGAATGCCCTTGCCCATTACCTCGGCATCAAATCCCCTCTCACGCGCACGGACCTGTTCGAAGATACCGCAGGACTTCAGGACCTTCTGCAGCCAAAGCTGTCGCCATCTGGACGGTGGCCAGGGAAGGGACGGCATCCGTTGGCGATCCTTCAGCAGGCAGCCGTCAACGCTACCGGGCACGACCAGATGCCAACGGGCGTTCTGGGCGTCAATGGACCGCCGGGCACCGGGAAAACCACGCTCTTGCGTGACGTCGTCGCCGACAGGGTCGTGGAGCGCGCAAGTGTCATGGCGACATTTGATAAGCCGGCCGAGGCTTTCGAACCCTCACGTGTCAGCTTTTCGCGCAACGGTGCCACCATAATGCTTCACCGCCTGGACAACCGTCTCAAGGGTTTCGAGATGGTTGTTGCCTCTTCCAACAACAAGGCTGTCGAGAATGTCAGTGCTGAATTGCCTTCGATGGAGGCGGTGGCCGAGGACGCGCCTGATCTTCGGTATTTCCAAACAATTTCCGACAAAGTTCTAGGGATACCGACTTGGGGCCTTGTGGCAGCTGTCCTGGGGAATTCATCCAATCGCTTCCAGTTTTCGCAGGATTTCTGGAAGGACGAGGAGCTCGGCTTTTCCACCTACCTCAATCACACCAGCGGACAGCCGCAGATTGTCACGATCCCCCAGGAGAACGGGCCTCCGATCCGCCGTCTTCGGAAAATCGTCGAACGTGAGCGGCCCCCGCAAAACGCTAGGGAAGCCGCATCGCGTTGGGGCTTTGCCAGATCGAGCTTCCAAAAGGTCAAGGCGGCTTTCGAGGAACGCCGGAGCCGTATTCAGATGCTTCATATTCAGCTGAAGCGGCTCGTTCAGATCGGTGTGGAGTATCAGGCTGTCATCGAACAGCGGAAGACGTTGGAGGGTACCGCCAACGACCTCGAGGGACAGTTGGCTTCGGTTACGCAGGCCGTCCGAAAACATGAGCAAGCTCTGGCCAGCACAGGAGAGCAAATGTGCCGACATGGAGATGTGCGGCCAAGCTTGATTTCGCGTATCTTCAGAACCGCGCCGTACCGCGATTGGACAGCGAGGAGTGATGATCTGGCGACAACAGCCAGACGGCAGCAACAGCTCCTCTCGCCGCTCAAGAGCCAGCTCGATACCGTCGGTGCCGAGTTACACCGGATGAAAGAGACGGTTGGCAGGATCGCGTCGAAGGCCACCGAGCTGAATAACGAACGCATTGCGCTGCAGAAGACAACAAGGCAGGCGAGGGAGGCTCTGGGGGCGGAGGTCCCGGATTTCGAATTCTTCGGGCGGCCGCACGAGGAAGTCCAGCTACTGAACGTCTGGTTCGACAAGGATACCAATGTCCTCCGAGACCAGGTTTTTGAAGCCGCGATTCATCTGCACCGAGCCTTCATCGACTGCGCGGCTGACCGCCTCAGGCAGAACCTTGCGATCTTCATGGAAAGCTTTGGCACGCGGACCTTAGGAAGCCCCGAGAAGGATGCGATGATACCGGAGCTGTGGGCGTCCTTCTTCCTCGTGGTGCCACTCATCTCGACGACCTTCGCATCTGTCCATCGAATGTTCTCCCGTCTGAAGCCGGAGACGTTGGGTTGGCTCCTGGTTGATGAAGCTGGCCAGGCCGTCCCGCAGGCGGTCGTCGGAGCCATGATGAGAACGAAGCGTTCGATCGTAGTAGGTGACCCGTTGCAGATCGAACCCGTGGTTACGCTTCCCAGCAGTCTGACAGAAAAGGTTTGCGGGTTCTTCGGCATCGATCCGCTGCGTTTCAATGCGCCCGAAGCCTCGGTGCAGACGCTTGCGGACGCGGCGAGCATCTATTGTGCTCGATTCCCGATTGGTAGCGGTCATCGTAACGTTGGCGCACCGTTGCTGGTCCATCGCCGTTGCAACAGCCCGATGTTCGACATCTCGAACGAGATCGCCTATGCCAATCTCATGGTGCATGCGAAGCGTCCGACACCAGACAATGAAGTCCTCGGTCGATCCGCATGGGTGAATGTCGTGAGCCGGTCGTCGACTGACAAATGGTCGCCAGATGAAGGCGCGGTCCTCATCAAAATGCTCCAGCAGCTTCGAAGTGCCGGCTACGCCCCCGACCTGTACGTGGTGACGCCCTTCGTCATCGTTCAGGACAACCTGCGTAGCGGGATCGTAGAGAGCAGGGTTCTCGACGGGTGGGTCGATGATCCGTGGGACTGGGCGTCTAAGCGGGTTGGAACCGTTCACACCGTTCAAGGCAGGGAGGCCGGGATCGTGTTCTTTGTACTCGGCGCGCCGATGTCGTCACAGAGTGGCGCACGGGCATGGGCCGGCGGTCGGCCCAATCTTGTCAACGTTGCAGTAACACGCGCCAAGACTACCCTGTATGTGATCGGGAATAGAGGACTGTGGAGATCGGCAGGGCACTTTTCAACATTGGACCGGTTCCTACCGGATCGGCCGCTTTCTTGATTGCAGGTGGGCTGCGCTCGCCCAGAACGACCTTCGACGTGTCAACTCGGTCCAGAGCCTCGGCCAGGGCGTCTGGGAAACGCTATAGACTTCGGATTCACCCGAAGAACGGCGGGTCTAGTATTAGGCCGCCTTTTGGGTGGTGTAAGCCTGTCTACTCAAGACGGCCGTCGTGATCAATACCGTTCACTGCCATTGAGCCGATCAAATCGAAGTAGCCCATGGCCAGAAGTCCTCTGAGCTCCACCCTCGGCCCTATGCAGCCTCAGCCAATCTGACTGCTTCGCACGCTCGCGCCAAGTGGCCGATGCCGCTCGCCTTCAGCCTTGACAGGGAACATGAGAGCTAGGGGACTTTGCGTCCGAAAACATTGTAGACCGGATTCAGCGCAACCAGTAGTTTTACAGGGATGTGCGAGACACCGCTTTGCGCTATATAGTTTTCGAGGCTGAAAAGTAATGCACCTGTAACCGTCTCATGGTTGTGAGGGTAATTTTCTCCGTAGTGAGAAGATAGGTGGGGCAACTCCTTCTATAAACATGCAGAGACAAAGTGATATTCAGACTTCAAGCTAAGGGTCTGTTTGTATCACTGACGTCATGGACAGTGCGGCCCGTCTCGCTCTTGCACTATAGGCAGAGGCTTGGGAGGTTTGTTTGTTTGCATCTCACAAAATTGCGCTTTCCGGTGTGGCGGGCGTTCTTTCGGCCACCACCCATGTGCTATCGGCTGCCGCTCAAGAGACTAGGGCCGTGAGCAACCCACCGGCCTACATATTGGAGCCGGTCGCCAAAGGGCGGGCGAAGCTGGAAACCTTCGCGCAGGACCGGGCGACTTTTCTGGGCGAGGTGCTGCTCGACATGAACGTCACCTACCTCGACCGTCAGATCTACAATCCGGCCACGGCGCGCTATGACCGAGTGAGGCTCCGCGGCTATCAGGACGCCCGCCAAACGGACCCATCCGGCGCCGACACGCCGCTGGTGGGGCCGACAATCGATGTGCGCCCGGGCGAGACGGTGCGGATAATACTGAACAACATGCTCCCTCAGGATTCGACCTGCGGCATCGGCGGGGGCAGTGCCAACACCCCCCATTGCTTCAACGGTACGAACCTGCATTCTCACGGTCTCTGGGTGAATCCGTCGGGCAACGGCGACAATGTGCTGGTTTCGATCCGCCCTGGCGTCGCGTTCCAGTATGAATATAACATTCCCGCCGACCATCCGGCGGGCACCTTCTGGTATCACCCGCACCTGCACGGATCGACCGCCTTGCAGGTGTCGAGCGGCATGTCCGGAGCGCTGATCATCCGTGGCGATCGCATGCCGACCCCGACCGAAACGGGCGATATCGACCGCCTGCTGAAGCAGCCGGATGGCTCCGATATCGCCGAGCGGGTCCTGGTGCTACAGCAGATCCAATATGCCTGCACCGACAGCAACGGCAGCATCACCTATGATTGCCAGCCAGGCCAGGTTGGGGGCATCGAAAGCTACGACCAGTTCGGACCTGGCACTTGGCCGGCCTCGGGCCGCTTTACCAGCATCAACGGTCAGGTGCTGGGCCAGTTGCCGCCGGCGGTGGCTGGGTCGGTCGAGCGCTGGCGGATGATCCATGCCGGGGTTCGCGACACCATCAATTTCGAGATCCGGCGGAAGACCGGCACGGCCGCGTTGCGCACGCTTACCGCGGCGGACACCGATAGATGGATTGACCAGAATTGCGGCAAGGATACCATCCCGTATGGCGTGGTGGCCCAGGACGGCCTGACAATGGCGCAGGTGCAGATGCGGCAGCAGGCGGTGCTGCAGCCGGGCTACAGGGTTGATGCCTTAGTGGTGCTGCCTCAAGCGGGTGACTACTGCCTCGTCGACGCCGCCGCGCCGGCAGCGGCGAGCGTCAACCAGCTTGCTCCGAGCCGCCGCCTTCTCGGCATTGTCACCGCAGTGGAAGGCAATGCGGTCAATGGCGAAATTGGCACCTATCTGCAGGATTGGCTGATTTCGGCGGCTGAGCGCACGATGGCGCCGGATGTTTCCGGCAAGGTCATCGACGACCTCAAGAACGATATGCGGCTTTCAAGCTTTGTTCCGCATCCGGACATCGAACCAGGCGAGGTCACCGGCGAGCAGCAACTGGTGTTCAATATCGATGTAAAGCAGCCGGGTGGCACCTTCTTCGAGATTGACGGCAAGCCCTATGATCCCAACCGCATCGATCGGACGCTGCCGCTGAGCGGAGTGGATGAGTGGACGCTCAGGTCGGATTTCGTCAGTCATCCTTTCCATATCCATGTCAATCCGTTCCAGATCATCAAGATTGTCGATGCGGCCGGTAATGATGTCAGCGCGCTTGGTTCCGACGACGACGGCGACCCGCAATATCCGGGACTGAAGAATGTCTGGAAGGACACGCTGTGGATCAAGAATCCCAGCACCGACCCGTCGACGCGTTACACGATCACCGTGCGGACGCGCTACCAGCGCTACATCGGCGAGTTCGTTTTGCATTGCCACATTCTCGATCATGAGGACCAGGGAATGATGCAGAACGTCAGGATCACCCTGCCGGACGGCCATGGCGGCACCGTTTCCGGCCATCATTAGGTTAGCTGATCGCCATTTGGGAGGAGATATGAGCTTCGTCGGCACTTGGAGTTATCGGAGCCTGATCAACAATCCCGACCTGTCGGCCGATTTCAGTACCCTGGAATTTGGCCAGGGAACGCTGGTGCTGACCGAGGTGGCGCCGGGCAGGATTGGCGGAGCCATCGGCGGCCCCGGCTGGTCGTTGGAACTCACCGGCGCGGCCCGGATGGGCGACCCGGTCGAACTCAAATTTACCGGAAAGGGCGAGGTGGCCGGAGAGACCTGGATCTACAGTTATCGCGGCTACGTCGTGCCGAACTGGCCGAACGGCGTCGACCAGAGAGATGCCCTTGTCGGCAGCATCGTCCGCGACGTCCCGCATTCGCACGGGACTGCTGCGGCCGGCTACGTCGCCTCCTGGTATGCCGTGCGGCAGTGATGCTCCACCCCTTGCCGTAGCTGCAAGACATTCGGACTAACACCTCATCAGGGGATAATCTCGATGACACGCACGCGATTTCTGACGGTTTCACGCCGCTCTTTCGTCAAAGGCGCAACCGCTGCCGCCGGTACAGCCCTTTTCGCGCCGAGCATTCTGCGCGCGGCGACCAAGCACAGGCGCAAGAACATGACGAGCGCCGACGGGCAGAAGGACCTACAAAGTTACATGGACGCCGTCACGGCGATGATGAAGCTTCCGCCTTCGGACCCGCGGAACTGGTACCGCAATGGCTTCATCCACCTGATGGACTGCCCCCATGGCGACTGGTGGTTTACCAGCTGGCACCGCGGCTATCTCGGCTATTTCGAGGAGACTTGCCGCGAACTGAGCGGCAATCCGGATTTCGCCCTGCCATACTGGGACTGGACGGCCAATCCCGAGGTCCTGCCGCCGCTGTTCGGCACAATTCTCGATCCCGTCAACAGCTCCGCCTATATTCCCGACCACAACCGCTTCCAGGAGATCATGCAGGCGCCGATCAAGGCTTATTGGGACAGTCTCAGCCCTGCCCAATTGCAGCAGCAGACGTTGCGCGGCTATCCGGATTTTGATGCGCTGTGGAGCGACGCGATGGCGAGCTTCGCCAATCAGACGAACGCCCGCTTCCTGACGGCGCAGAATCCGAAACTCAATCCCGCCACCCAAACTGCAGTCGACATCGACACCATCAAGGCATCGCTGGCGCCAACAACATTCGCCAATGACGCGGGCGCTCCGGGTCTCGCTTTCAACAGTCCGGTATCGTCCAGCCACCAGGTGGCACCGGTCGGCTTCTCTATTCTCGAAGGCCAGCCGCATAACCGCGTGCATATGAGCGTCGGCGGCCAGAGCGCTCCCTACGGGCTGATGTCACAGAACCTGTCGCCGATCGACCCGATCTTCTTTCTGCATCATTGCAACATCGACCGGCTATGGGATGTCTGGACCCGCAAGCAGCAGGCGATGGGCCTGCCCGTGGGGCCAACCGCTGACCAACAGGGGCAGTACGATCCGGAACCCTATCTCTTTTATGTCAACGCTGACGGCAGCCCCGTGACCGACAAGACCAGGGCCGCTGATTATCTCGCAATCGGCGCCTTTGACTATGATTATGAGGCTGGCAGCGGCGAAGAGGTCATCCCGGTTGCAATCGCCGGCCGCTCGAGCCCCATTCCGGCGTTGGAAGCAGCCGTGCCTGCCTCCGCGGCCGTGGCCATAAACGAACCGGCGACCGCCAAGCTTACGGTTTCGCAGGAACTGGTGGATGTTGCCGCCAAGCCTTCGGAACAGTCGCGCCAATTCGCGAAGGTCAGCATCAAGCCGCCGATGGACGTTGGCGGACTGAATTTCCTCGTTTTCATCTTCCCCGAGGGAACGACGCCTGATCTCAACCCGGACGGACCAGATTTCGCCGGCAGCTTCGAGTTCTTCGGTGTTCGTCATCATCATACCGACACAGTCAGTTTCACCATACCAATCGACAAGGCGCTCGACAGGCTGATCGACGATGGTAGGCTCAAAGCGGGCGAACCGATCGACTTCGCCGTTGTGGTCGCGCAAGCGGGCAAACGTCTCGAAGGCAGCATGCCGGCTAAGGCACAGCTGACCGACATTCAGGTGGGGTCGTTCTGAGCCGCTCGAGGCAGCGGACCGACGGTTTTGGGTCATGCCCGTTGATCGCAGACACGCTCGCGGTGTTTTTGCGATGCTGGCAAAGGGATAACGGCAGCGCGCCTGCTGCGGGATTTAAGCGGAGATGGCCGATCAACAACGCAGAATTGTGATCAACCTGCCGCGAGCGCCGCGGCCGGACGAAACCGTGGGGCTCAATATCGTCACCGGCCCGCTACCGCTCGGCGCGGAAATCCGCTTTCGAACCGCCTCAGGCCACGTGATCGGTTCTGCCATTCCATTCGGCAGGACCGATCCTGACAAACAGCTGGTATTCCAGTTATCGCTTTCCGGCCGCTACATCGACGGCTCCCGGCTTGAAATCTTTGCGGATATGCTCGACGCCGGGAGTTCCCTACCGCGGGCGCCAACCGAACAGGAACTGGTCTCGGTGAAGGCGTGGATTGTGCAACAGTGAGGTTGTTCTTGTTACCATTTTGCGTCGAATGCCGATGGCCTGCGCCGGGCGAGGCGCGCCGTTATGCGGGAGTGCCCGAAGCCGAGATGGACGAGGCTCTGGAAACAGCGAAAGGCACGCTCATCACGCGCGTGCGGCAAGCCGGGGCTGCGGCTGCCCTATGATCCGGGGCACCCGGGGCTCGACCTGGGCAGCCTGTTCAATCGGAGGCAAGTCGGGAGCATAGCTAAAGCAAGAATCCGGTGGTTTGTTGGCCACTTAATCAGGTTCTTCCATGTGGTGGTGCAGTTGGTTGAGGGGTAGCATGCGGGCTCTAAGGTGTCCCTGGCCTTTCCGCTAGTCCAGCAGGAACATGGAGGTTGGCATTTGAAGTGCAGCGGCAATGCGCCTAAGCCTGCCCGGATCGACATCAGCCCCTTGTTCGATCCTTGTAATTTCGGCGCCAGTCAGACCGCAGGTTAATGCGAGGTCCTCGACGCTATATCCGACCGCTTCGCGGAATCGCCGGACAGTGTCACCTATATCAACGTGACCCACGCGCGTGTCGGAAGCGTCTCTGTGGTGTATTGAATTCGTCATGAGGTGACTCCTTCGGTCATTGCGCACAAGGAGCGCGTGCTCCTCGCGTGAAGGGAGCGTGCAGCCTTGGAAAAGCAGGCCAACGCTATTGTTGCAGTGCAATATAAGTTCAAAAGATGGCGATGCAAGGTCGCCCGGGCTCTGGCGCCGCTTCCTCTGTGGCTTCTAAGACCTATGACCCACCATAACGGCGAACAATGATCCGGAGAGACTTCATGTGAGTCTTCCCAACTCGAATTCGTTCCGCGGAGGCGAGGCTGTGGACGGCGCACCGTGCAGCTAACCATTTGCCGGTCCTTGGCGGCCCGCCGCCGCTATGCCCCGTCGACGCCGGTGGACCGTTTCAAGCAAACCCATCGATCTCAACGGATAGACATTTGGACAGTGTTGTAATCCGCAGCTTGGAGACTCCGCCGGTCGGCCGAACTTCGGCGCCACGACGCGGTGCCCCAGCTTCTTGAAAGCACGCGCCCGCTAAAAGCGCTCGCGCAAGACATGCGCCCTCTATCTTTCAGTTGAAGACAACTTTCTTTATCGCCGTTCGGAAGATTGCCAAAACGCTTTTTTTGAATGGCAACGATCCGTGCTGTGGATGGGATGTGTTTCAAGTCGGGTATCGTTGAATGACGTAGCGAAACGGCGCCTGACAGAGGACACGGCTGGGCGGAAGATCTCGGAATGGCCCGGGAAAGGAAATGGCGGTGCCTCAGCCAACTGAGCCTCGGTCTTTTTGTTTGGGACTGGGTCTGTAATGGCGCGAACACCGGTGCGGCTTCTATGCCACCTAAAGCGGGCCGCGATCGGACGCTCGACACGCGTTGGCCCTCGACGAGGAGCGAGAACAATACTCACCTCGGCTGACCACCGGTTCATGGCCATGTGCAGGAGTTCTCTGATCTGCCGGCCCGCATACTGGCTGCACGCTCCAAGCCCAAGGCCGGGCGGCTCGCCTGTAGATCTCCTCAAGAGGCGCGCCTTCCGTGCCGAAATCGCGACCGGCAGCCGAGTGCACTGCCAAACTCACTTTTCTCCTCAATTCGGGCGAGTCGAGAACGTCGCTTGCGACATCGCCAATCGCGTAGTGCGCGGTCCTCAGCGCTTTGTGGAGGGAAGCGTCGTAGCGTGCTTGCTGACCGTGGATCCTGCAATTTCAAGCCGTCGCCGCGCTTGCGAGGTGGCGCGCCGGCGGCGCTTTCAATCGAGAAAGCAGAGGCGAAAATTTGTGCCCCGAGGGAACATGAGGTCGCCCATCTCCGATAATTCCGGCGACGCGATTTTCTTGCCAGACTGCATCTGCTGGCGCGAACAATCCGGGCCGGTCTCAACGAGCCGAACTCGTTCGCGGCGTTCTCCAGAAGCTTTTCTGTTAGGCGGGCGTGCGCCCTATCTGGCGTGCGATGACGGACTCCCAATCGATGGGCGTCGCCTCGTGCTTCTCTACATCCCCGATTTTGATCGGCCCGATCTCAACACCGCGGGCGAATTTGATCGGATCGTCCAGGAGCCGTCGCAGGTTTGATTCCATCTCTTTCGTCTGTTTTTTGAAGGCGTTGTTGTCCTTGATGCCCTGATAGATTGAATAACCCATCCAGGCAGCGGTGGAGACCAGATTGGCCATGCCAAAGGCCAGCGTCCAACCGCGCGCAAGGGCAAGGGTGCCGCCGGATCCCAGACCGATCGTTCCACCAGTCTTCACCTGATTGATCAGGTTGCCGATTTGAATTCCCATGTTGGTGATGGCTTCCCCGGCAATGACGCTGTCGGCAGCAAGGCCTACCGAAATCAGGCTGATATTGACTGGATCGCCCCTCTTGACGTCGGCGATCAGCCAAAGTGCCTCAAGCGGTAGCCAGGCGGAAAAAATAAGGGCATTGGCGACGTTAACGCCGGCCTTGAGCAGTCCCGCGGAGTCTCGCCGCGCGGCCTTCGCCCAGTCGCTCAATTTGCTGCTGGAGACCTTCGCCGACTCTTTGAGCCCATCGCCGACCGCCTGCAGGATGTTCACGCCCGTCGAGGCGGCATAGAGGATGAGGGCAGAGAGACCGACATTGTCCCCCGGCTTCAAGTTGAATCCGGCATAAACCGTGCGGGCGCCATACATGAGGGCGTTGACCGAGCGGACGATAGTTTCCCTGTACTCTGTCAGTGACGTGCCGCTTGGGGCTTCCGTCACCCGTTCGTCCACCACCTTCTTGAGCAATGCGTCCGTTATTGTCTGGGTCTGGCCACCGGGGCGGCTGAGCGACCAAACATAATAGATGATGCTCATCACATTGCCTTTGAAGAGCCCCGCTGCGTCGACGTTGTCACCGAAGAGGGAACGGCCCATGGAGGTGATGGTATCGCCGAAGAGATCTTCGAGATCGGTGTTGGCGCTGGAAAACGCCGTGGGATCTCCGATAACGAGATCGGGGGCACGTTCCTTGGCGAGGTCGGTTATCTTGCCCGCCATCTGCTCCACGATCTTCATCCCGTAACGCCCAAGCACCGAGATACTCCAGCCGTGTTCCTTGGTTCCGAACAGCTTTTCGGCAATCTGTGAGGAGTTGAGGCTCGGGCGGTCGCCGCGGACCAGGGAATGCGTTCCGCCGCCGCTGGCTATGCCGCGCCCGGCCAAGCCGGTGGCAATGGTGATCAACGCGCTGATTTCCTGCGGCGTGTAGGTATTGATGCCGCTACTGCGATGGAACTTCCCGTTCGCGTCGCGGTAAACGAGATCCTGACCAAGTGTCTTCGGCTGCACCCGCGAGACCAGCGCGCCCGCGTCCAGAAGCGCTGTCACCGCCTGCGCCACCGCCTCGCGATATTCGCCGGCGCCTATCCCGGAGCCTTGCGGCGCATTCATCTGGAGTGTCAGCCGGCCCAAATGGCCGGGCAGCTCCTGTGCCGAAATCTCGCCTTTGGTGAATTTCTCCCACAGGCCTTCCACAATGTTCAGCACGTCGCTGGAGAAGGTCTGGCGCGCGAACGCCTTTTCGTTTCCCCCGCCGAACAGGTTGTCCGCCATGATCGAGGTGGCGTCGGAAAACAGGCTTGTCACCCCACCCGGCTCAAGTACCGGACCGAAGACGATTGCTTGAGGATCGGTTTGCTTGATGAAGTCGCTGAGAATATCGCCGGCGTTGTTGAGAGCAGTCACGTCGTGGTTCTTACGGACGACAGCATCCCAGGAGGCCAGCTTGAAATCGGTCGCCGGCCGCGAGGCATCGCCGCGCTGACCGGAGGTGACGCCAGTCTCGCCCATATGGTCACCGGCGAGCTTCGTGCTCATGACCATCAGCGCGGAGAGTTCCACCGCACTCATGTTCTTGTTGCGCGCCGCGGTCGAGGCAAGCGACGCGCCGTTGAACAGCATCTTCGCGCCGTCACGGAGCGCATTGGCCTTCTCGCCGGAAATGCCGTTGCGTTGCAGGTAGCGGTCGATGGCTCCATCGAGGCCCCGCACATCGCCGCCGTCGAGTTCCACGAAATCACCCCAGAGCTCGCGGAAGAGGGCGGTGAGTTCGGCTCTATATGTCTCCTTGCCCGCCCCGGAATAGTTGCTGGCGATAAGGTCGATGGTCTCGCCTGCGACGGACTCGAGGCTTGGAATGGGCTTGTCACCCCGCGTCAGATGCTTTTCCGTAAGCAGGCGTCGCATGGAGGCGATGTCATGAATGCCCGACTGGAACAGCGTATCCAGCTTCGAGACCTCTGGAATGGCCCGTCCACCGACGGTCCGCTCGTTACCATTGGCGAAATCGCCCATCTGCTTCATCAGATCGGAGTCGAACAATCCCTCGCCGAAGACTTCGCTGGCGATGAGGTTATCCTGTATCTGCGGCGTGACCGATCCAAGTCCCTTCGCGGTGAGACCATCCAGGGCATCGGCGAATTCGGGCAGGCGCGGCAATACCTCCTTGTTGTAGAACTCTTTGTAGGCGGCCTCGATCTTATCCGAATTGGCGGTCACCGTGGCTTCCGGCAGCACCGACATATAGAAGGCGAGGGCGTTGTTGTACTCCTGCAGGATGGTCTGGATGTCCTTGCCCGACCTCAGGCCATCGTTGAGTATGCCGCCATTGACGATTTCGCTCTCAAAACTCCTGGTCAGCGTTAGGCGCAGGTCCTTCACTTCCTCATCACGCTTGATGGTGTTGTCGATGATCTTGGCCGCATCCGTCTCCGTGTCAGGAGCCACCCGGTTGCCGGTGGTGAGGATGTGCTTGAAGCCTTCGAACACCCTTTTTGTAAGCAGGGACTGCACTTCCGGGTCGGCCTCAAGAATGGCAATGGCGTTGTTCAGGTCTTTCCAGATCTCATCCTGATTGAGCGGCTTTTCGCCGAAACGCTTGGGCAGGTCGTCGTAGTGATCGTAATCCTCGCGTGCTTCAAGCAGATCGAGCAGCGTAATCAACTTCTGCTCTGCGGTGTACTTGTCGGGGTTCAGTGCAACGTCGATACTTTGAAAGTCGCGCTTGTCATCCTTGTAACCCTCGAAAATGCCCTTGTAGATCTCTTTCCGCAGGCTGGAATTGTTTAGCCGGTCCATCTCATTCCGGATCGGCGATGAAGTGTTCTGGTTGTTGACGGCTTCGACCATTTTCCGTTCCCTCTTTATTATTGTCAGGCTCCAACCGCGGCGATCACGTCGCAGGTGATTTCCTCACTGATGTCGTCAGGGGAGAGCACCGGCATACGGCAACCGTGGCGGATCAGCAGCGCCTGCGACAAAAGCCGGACGTCGCTCTCCACGATAGCAACGGGGTCGCGATCCTCGGCATTCGCTGCGGAAAGCTTTTGCTTGGCGTCCTCTACCAACCGGCGCAGGTTCTCGCAGGCCTCGGCCTCCGCTTCTCCCGAGCTTTCTTTGAAGGCGCGCACGCTGCGCTCCCATTCCGGGCCGAGCGTGATGACGGGGAGTAACCCTCTTTGGTCCAGGAGGCCGAATGCGATCTGACGGCCGAGCGCCTGTCGCGCGCGCTCCGCCATATCCTCTGGCGCCTCCGTATGATGGGAGGTGAGCAGGGCCTCGAGAAGACCGCGTGGCTGAGACACGGTGACGCCGGAATCGAGCAGGCGGCGTATGACGGCGACGAGCAGCATGGGGGGTACCTGCGCTCGCACATCGCTTGCGAGCTTGCCCAGCCTCGGCTCGAGGCTCATAAGCCATTGCGTCGCGTCGTCGACGCTGAAGATCGATCCGATGTGGCGGCGGACGATACGCGCAATATCGTTGGCAATCTGCTCCGCCGGTCGGCTCGGCGGACACTCTACGAGGCCTGCCGGCACGTTCTCGACCTGGATGTGCATGAGGTCATCGCCCATGCGGGGATCGGCATTGAATGTCGGTACCGTAATGGCCACGCCCACGGCCCTGGCCAAGACGCCGATGCGGCCGTCGAGCTGCGTCCCCAAGCCTTCGGCCGCCAAGCGCGCCATGGTCGCCGCCGAGACCGTTGCGATAATGGGGTCGCCGTACTTTGTCCTGTCGAGGGAAACGGGCGCATGTTCTTCCGATCCCCGAGCCGCGCTGCCGGACGTCCCTGCCTGCCTCCGGCGCCACATTGTGAACGCGATGAATGCGAGCATGCCGGAGATCGGCCAGAGAACCGCATCCGGGAAGCCGGGTACGAAACTCATCAGCGCGGTCATGGCGGCTCCGACACCCAGTGCACGGGGCTCTCGCGCCAACTGACGACTGATGTCAGTTCCGAGGCTGCTGCTGCTATCGTCGTTGACCCGCGTGACGACCGTGCCGGCTGCGACGGCCATCAACATCGACGGGATCTGCGACACCAAGCCGTCGCCGACCGAAAGCAGCGAATAGAGGTGGGCGGATTCCGAGAAGCTCAAGCCCCGCTGGAAAATGCCGATGGCGAGACCGCCGAGCAGGTTGACAGCAACGATCGCGAGGCCGGCGATGGCGTCGCCCTTGACGAAGCGCATGGCACCATCCATGGCACCGAAGAACTGGCTCTCGCGCTCGAGCCTGGCACGGCGTGTCTGCGCCGCTTCGGCCGAGATATGGCCGTTGCGCAGGTCGCTGTCGATGGCGAGCTGCTTGCCGGGCATGGCATCGAGGGTGAAGCGGGCTCCGACCTCGGCGATGCGCTCGGCACCCTTGGTGACGACGATGAACTGCACGAGCGCCACAATCAGGAACACCACGAGGCCGACGAGAACGTTGCCCGCGACCACGAAGGAGCCGAAGGCGTGGATGATTTCGCCGGCATCGCCTTCTGCCAGCACCAGCCGGGTCGTCGAAATGGTCAGCGATAGCCGGAAGACCGTGCCGATCAGAATCACGGCGGGGAATGTGGAGATGTCGAGAATGTTGCGTAGGTAGATCGTCGTGACAAGGACGATGAAGGCGAAGGCAAGATTGAAGGCAATCATCGCGTCGACGAGTACTGTCGGTAGCGGCACCACCATCATGGCGACTACCAGCGCGAAGAAGGCGGCGAATAATATATCCGTTCTGCGCCAGAGGCCGGAAAGGACCGACGATCCGGCCGTCATTGCCCGGTTTCCAGCGAATCGACATTGGCGAGGTTCAGTTTCAGGCGCGGCTCCGGCTGCTCGAAATCGACGGTATCCCTCTCGCCCCCATGAGCGACTACGATTTGTCCCGGCCGTATTTCCTCGATCCGCCATTCCCCCGAGATCGCGTCGCCTTCCCGGTAACGACGCCCATCTCGCCCGACAATGAACTTGACCGGCGAATAGCCTGCCGCCGCGACGAAGCCCTCGAGTCCGGAGGCAAGTCTGGTCCGATCGACCAAGGGAACGGGGCTGCGCCCGCCAATAGAGGACAGGATTGATGCAAGCCGTCTTTGACTTGCGAGATCGAGGGGCGAAGCATTTTCTCCGACCAGAATTTTCGTCCCGTCCGGCGTGACCTTTGCCAGCACGGTAAGCCCTGCGAGCCGGGTTGCCTCGCTAAGCTCGGCGGCGATGGAGGCGGCCGTTGGGCGCGGCTCCGCCGAGGCTCGGCGGGCGGGCCATTCCGAAGGGGCGGGAGCGCCTTCGAAACTGAGGCTGGCGACGAGAAGCAGGCCCGCTAGTGCCAAAAGTCCGGCGGCGGCAATACGCCGGCGCGAAGAACGCGCAACGAATGTCGAGTTCTGGGGGAGGCCCTCGATGACGCACTGGACATCCGCAATGTGAATGACCGCGCCATTTGCGAGGATCGCGCGTTCGCCCTGGCTCAGGTCGCGTGTGCCGACTTTGATGCCAGCGCCGATTGCCTCGACGGCGGCGCCTGCCTGGCAGCCATCACCCCACAGCTCAAGACGGAACGCCGGCTCAGCGTTCAGGCCCACGACGACGAGGTCGCATTCCGCACCGCCGCCGACCAAGTGTGTGCCCTTGCCGGGCACAAGTACGGAGGTGCGGCCACCACGCGTAACCCGCAACGAAGGCTCGCCGGCGGTTGCCCGAGCACCGGCTCGCTGTGTCGGCGAACCCTTTCCAGTCGACGAGGCGGCGATTGAAGGCAAAGCAGGTCCCGCACGCATGGATCACTCCAATCGTTTCTGCTGCTGGCGCACTCCTCAACTTGGCACGGCGTTGTGAAATGAAGAGCACAATGTGGAAGAGGGCGGCGAAGCCGAAATCGGCTTCGCCCCGGTATATCAAGCCGGACCGATCTTCTTGGTGGCGTTGGCGACGCCATTGATTTTGGTGATTTCGGTCGCGACCTGCAGGCTCTGTGCCGTTGCTTCGTTCTGCGCAGCCTTGAAACTGGAAATTGCAGAACTGATTCCCCCTTCCAGGGTAGATGTAGGACCGGTACTAGCCATTTCTTGTCTCCTTGTTGAACGATACTCAGATTACCGTAATCAAAGTGACAATCAATTTTTATTTTTGAATATCGTGCGATTGCGGGTAACAGATCAATCTTTAATTTATGGCCTAAATGAGTTGTATTTGTTTCATGGATATCGGTTTTCACGCAAAGTGAACGGAGTTTAACATGTTGACAATCTCAATGTACGACTCTCAGCGTTAGTTCTACGTTCCATACGCGAGAAAGTTCTATCTGATCCAGCCAGACAGTGCTATGAGCTTCCAAACGAATTACCAAGGCGGAGGCACCATCGTGAGAGGCTGCATGTACCTTGTCGCTACAGCCGTTTGGCTCGCACTCGCATCAATTGCGACCGCCGATGTGCGCAACGTGCGCCTCAAGGTCATTTCCCAGCCGGTGTCTCAGGTCGTCGAAACCCTGGCGTTCATGACCGGCATCCCGGTGACGCCCGTCGGGACCTTGAACGGGACGGTCGAAAACTGGACCGTGGACGGCAGCGGGGTGGAGGCGTTCCGGGCGCTTGGCGAAGCAGCGAACCTGTTCGTCGCCTTCGACGGAAGCCGGATGGTCATTTCTCCCAAGAGCGAGATCAACACTGTCGTCCTGGAGCAACGGACGCGAAGCTGGGATGTGGCGCGCAACGCGGTGCGGGCGCTGTTTCCGATCTATCCCGAAACGGCGATCCAATACGATCCGACAAGCGATGTCCTGATTGTCCGCGGTCCCCCGATCTTCGTCTCCGCCGTCGAGGGCGTGCTTAACCGGTCCATGGAAAAAACGGTCCAGGTGTTCAAAGGGGGCGTGCCGGAAGTCGTGACGGTACGACGCACCTCGGCGCCCAACTGATGCCGAGGGCCATGCCGGCGGCCGATGCGGCCGCCATCGGCCAGCTCGTTCGACTGAGGAGTGCCCGGGAGGCCAGGCTTGCGCGACGGCTGAAGGAACTCGAGGAGCGGCTGGAACGGATCGAACGGGAGAAGACTTCCGCGGAAAGATTGCTGCATGACATCAGCCGGCGGGAGGACGAGGCTTCGCCGATCCGGAAAATGTCGCCCGGCAAGCTCGTCACGGGACGAGCTTTGCTTCTTGCCTCGGAGAAGGTTGAACTGATCGGTCGAGAGCGCTCCTTGGCGCAGGCGCGCGTCGAGGCGCTCAATGCGGAATGCGGCGGCCTCTCCCGGATGCTCAAGGAATGCAGGACCGAGCTTGCGCTTGCGCGGCGCAAGGCGGCCCGGATGGATGCACTGGCGTCTCTGGATAGCTAAAGTTCAGGCTGTGCGAAGAACCGCGGCGCGCATAAAGGATCGCGCTTTAGATTCCTGTTTTTATGCATGTCGTTTTCCCAAAACCGCTGCACACTTTTGGGCGACATGCATTAGCTTTGCTTGCGCGGCGGTGAATTTCGTATCTCCACGCCAATCTGTCGGCGTGCCGATTTCACATGGGGGTCGCCCTGGGTCTCCTTGTGTTCGCGCCGGGCTTCGGTCTTGGTCATCCGGTGCTGCCGTCGGAAGAGTGCGCGTGAGATGTGCAGGTCGAAGAACGCAGCGACGATCATGATCGCGGACGAGATGACGGCGATCGTCCCGACAAGTTGAACCGCAACGCTCAGGGCGCAGGCTTCGCCGCATAGCGGCGACCAAAAAATGCCGTTCAGGAAATAGAGAAGGGCGCCGGCGCCGGCGACGGAAAGAAGAGCCAGTTTCGCGAGTCCCTTGAGGAACTCCGTGAGGCTGTCGAGGGAAACGACCTTTTTCAGACCTTCCATCGGATTGAGACGGCCGAAATCGAAGCCCATGTGTTTCATCGATACGGGAAAGCCCTGCGCATCGATGATCGATGCCGCAAGGACGACTGCCAATCCGAGGAGGAGCGGAGGCCAGACGATGCCGAGGAGCGCTGCGCCCATCTTAGTCAGCACCGACGCAAGCCCCGGGACCTCAGCGGGCTTGCCGACCATCTGCAGCACGGCGTCGAAGAGGTGAACGAAATCGCCGATGATGCTGCCGAGGCCCCAAGCGAGATAGGTCGCGATCGCCAGCACCGAAAGCGCCACCGGCAACTCGCGCGATCGAGGGACCTGACCCTCCCGCCGGAGCCTGTCGAGCTTTACCCGGCTCGGGGGGAGGGACTTCTCCTCGGTATCGTCATTTTTCGCCATGGCCGACTTCCAGGAAGGCCTTGATCTCGGCGAAGGACTCCGTCCATAGCGTGCCGAAATAGCTGGTGACGAAAGACGAGTAGACGACGAGCACGACGAGGACGGCAAGGTTCTTGAATGTGGCGCCGCTGTCGTTCAACGGGAACTGCTTCGCCGAGCGGCCGACGAAGGCCAGCGACAGCTCGACCACGCACATGACGATGACGAAAGGAGCGGCAAGCACCGCGCCGACGCGAAACAGCCGGGCGAAACTTTCGAGGATAACCATCAGCCAATCATCGGTCGCCACCGGACTCAGGGCAAAAAGCGGCCAAAGCCCGAAGGAATTGTAGAAGATCGCCACGAGGTCGATTACACCGCCCGCCGCGACGAATACCGCAAGCGCGACCGACATCAGCAGCGAACCGAGCGGTGTCGTCTCGAGCGCGTTCACCTGATCGAAGAGATTGGCGGCATTCGCGCCGCGATAGACGTCGGTCATGTCTCCCGCCGACTGCGCCGCCCAGAAGGGGATGCCAAGGCCCATGCCAAGCAGACCGCCGAAGACCATCTCCTTCAACGACAGGGCCGCGAGGTCGAGATAGGAGGTCTTGCCCACGACGAGCACCGAGTAGGCATAGAAGACCGATGGGGCGGAAAGCCCGATGGCGAGGCCGAAGCGCAGGATGCCGACGATGCTGAAGAGCGAAAACAAGGGAAAAATGACCGTGATACCGAGGGCACGAGCGGCGCCGAGCAGGGCAGCGGCCGGCACCGCCGTGTGCTCGTTGATGAGGGACGCAGCCTCGAGTGCCATCGGCGTTACCGTACCATGGTCGGGAAATCGTTGAGGATGTGGATCGAATGCTCGATCAGCGGCGTCGCCAGCGCCCGTCCGAAAACGAGCAGCAGGAAAGAGATCGAGAAGATCTTGACGATCTGTGCGATCGTCTGTTCCTGGATCTGTGTCGCCGCCTGGAAGATCGCGATCACCAGGCCAAGAACGGCGGCGAAGGCGAGGATCGGTCCCGCCAGCGCGAAAGTGGCGACGATGGACGTACTGATCTCGGTGGCGATCTGTTCCTCAACCATGATCATCCCGCATAGGAAAGCACAAGCCCTTCGAGAAGCCGCCGCCAGCCATCGACGGCGACGAAGAGCAGCAGCTTGAGCGGCGTCGACACGACAGTCGGCGACATCATTTGCATGCCGAGCGCAACGAGGATCGCGGAAACCGCGAAGTCGATCATCAGAAAGGGCAGATAGATCAGGAAGCCGATCTGGAAGGCCCGGGTCAATTCGGACACCAGGAAACTCGGCGTGAGAATTGTGATGTCGTCCGGGTTGGCGGGTGTTCCCTGTGCGCCTGACCAGACCTGCTGCGACGATTGGATGAAGAAACCGCGAACCTCCTCGTCGGAGAATTTCAGCATGAAAGCTTTCAGCGGCGCCGAGAGCTCGGCAATGCCCGCCGCCATTCCGCCGATCGTCCCGAAATCCTGGCCGCTCCCCGCGAGTATCCGCCACGACTCCTGAAGCACAGGGTTCATCACGAACGCGGAAAGCACGATCGCAACGGCGAAGACGAGGAGGTTCGGCGGCGTCTGCTGGATGCCGATGGCATTGCGCACGATCAGCAGCACGACGGAAATCTTGGTGAATGAGGTCGCCACGACCGCGATGACGGGCAAGGCCGAGATCGCCGCCATGGCGGCGAGACTTTGGGCAAGGGGAAAACTGCTTTCCATCAGTCGTGAAGCGCCGTGATGCGGACGGCGGCAAAGCCGTCCAGCGCGACGATCTCGCCGCGACCGATGATGCGGCCTTGCGCGACGATATCAACCGCCTCCGGCAATGTGCGGTCGAGCGTGAAGACGTGCCCCTCGCCGAGCGCTTCGAGCTCGCCGAGCGGCAACTCGACGCGCCCGGCTTCGAAGACGAGCTTGATCGGGATATCGGAGATAGCCGAAGGCGACGGTGGCCCTTGCAGATCTTGGTCCACGTCTTCGTTCGTCATCAGATGCCTCATCGGGTTGCTGGAGCGGGTCAGCAAAGGTTCGTCGAGCGTGAAGCCGCGTTCGGTGCGGGTGCAGCGGGCGAGATAACGCTCCCCCGTGACCGCGACGGCAGTTTCTGACATTGCCGGATCGATGACGATCGCGTCGCCTGGCGCGAGATTCCTGATTTCGCCGGCCGTAAGAACGGCAAAGCCGCGCCTGAATGCAACGCTCGTCGTGAGGCCGCGAAGGCTGCGCCGGGGCAAGCGGGCCGCCCAGCGCATAAGTCCGGCAAGCGTCTGCGCATCGAATTTGCCGCAGATCGCGCAAGCGAGGCCGTCCCAGCTCACATCGAAGGCGAAATTCAGTGCCGCGCGATCGGTGATCGGCTCGTCGAGTTCGGTGAGCGCGATCTGTCCGCCGGCCCCACTCTCGATGGCGCCGAGCGCATCGGCAATCAGGCACTCGAGCAGGTTGGCCTTCGTTGCTGCCGACAGCAGGTCCCATCGGGTCAGCGGCTCGAACCGCTCCACGAACAGTTTCAATGTCCCCTCGGACACCCACAGTTCCGCGGTGCGACCGGCGATCCCGAGGCGGATCGCCACCGGGTCGCCGACCCTGCCGATGGCGATCTCCGGCGCTAAAGGGCGAACCGCCACGGTGCCGTCTCCCAGTGGGATTCGCCACGGCTTTCGGGCACCGATGCGGGTGGCATCTGCGCGCATGTTGGTTACGGCTTCGATTGTACGGATTGTCGCGACGGTCATCGGGCGAGCTCGCGAAGCGCTGCGACCGTTTCATCGAAGGAACTGCAGCCTTTGGCGCCGTACAGAAAGCTGTTGATCCTGTCGCGCTTGCGCACGGCCTCGTCGGCGGCCGGATCCTGCCCCTGCCGATATTCGCCGACGCGGATAAGGAACTCGACCTCCTTGTAGAGGGCGAGCAATGACCGCAGATGGTTTGCCGCCTTGTTGTGACTCTCATCGACGACGGCATTCATCGTGCGGCTCCGGCTCGCGAGCACGTCGATGGCGGGGAAATGCCCGCTCTGGGCGATACGATCGGACAGCACGATATGTCCGTCGAGAAGTGCGCGGGTCTCCTCGGCGATCGGGTCGTCCTGTTCCGCCCCCTCGACCAGCACCGTGTAGAACGCCGTCATCGTTCCGCTTGCGCTGTTGCCGGCCCGTTCGAAAACCTGGGGCAGCGCGGCAAAGACGGAAGGGGGAAAGCCGCGGCGCACCGGCGGTTCGCCGGCGGCAAGACCCACCTCGCGCAGCGCCCGTGCCATGCGCGTGACGCTGTCGACGATGAGGAGCACACGCTTGCCTTGATCGCGGAAATGCTCGGCGACGGTGGTTGCCGTCAGCACGGCCTTGTAACGCTCGAGCGCGGGCCGGTCGGATGTGGCGACGACGAGCACCGTGTTCGACGGCTTGCCCGCCGGCATGACGCGGTCGACGAATTCCCCGACCTCGCGTCCGCGCTCGCCGACGAGCGCACAGACGACGAGATCAGCCTCGCTGTTTTTGATGATGTCGCCGATCAAGGTTGACTTGCCGACCCCGGGGGAGCCGAAGATGCCGATCCGCTGACCTTCCCCGCAGGTCAGCAGGCCATCGATCGCGGGAATGCCGACCGGGAAACGACGGTCGATCGGGCGCCGCGACAGCATGTCGGCCGGCGCCGCGTGAAGCGGCTGCGAAAAGCGCGCCGTCTCACCCGTCTGGACCTCCGCCTTGCGAAGGATGTTTCCGTGGGCGTCGATGATGGCGCCGATCAGGAAATCGCCCGCCGCAATGCAAGGCTCGCGGCCGGACGGAACGACTTCCGTGCGCACTGATATGCCGCGGGTACCCCCATGCAGCGAAAGAAGAGCGGTTTCGCCGTCGACGCCGACGACATCGGCGAACCCCAGCCGTCCCTGACTCGGTTCGCGCAGTTCGCAAAGCTCGCCGATCCGCACTGCCGGAAGATGCGCGCGCACCATGAGCCCCGAAACGCCGATGACACGGCCGCTAGGCCGACGCGTCTCCGCCCGAGCCATGTCTCTTTCGAGCCGCAGCAGCGCTTCAACCACGGTCGGCCGCCTCCATGAGCGCGGCGATCTGTTCCCGAACGCCGATATGCGTCCGGCTCGTAGCAGTCTCCATCACAATTTCGCCGGCCGAAAGGAACTGGTCAGCGACCACATCGATGCGCTGATCGAGCCCTTCGATCGCCTTGCGGACCACCGCCGCCTCGCCGGCGGCAACGCGCAACGTCACCCGCTGGGTCTCGGCCGTTTCCGCAATCGCCTGGGTGACAAGGCGACGAACCCGCTCGTCTGCATCGAGACTACCAACTATTCTGGCGACGGCCCTGAGCACGACCGGTGTGACCAGGCTTTCGAAATCATAGAGCGCCTTTTCCGCCTTGGCGGCTGCGGCGGCAAATCCCTCCGTCGCCCTGCGCAGCCCTTCGGCATAGCCTGCGCGGTAGCCGTCCTCCCGTGCCGCCTCGCGTACCTCCGAGGCCTTTGCGGTTTCAATGGCCGCGTCCTCCCGTGCGGCCGCGGCCAAGGCCGCAGCTTCGCTTACCACACCGAACTCCCGAGCCGGGATGACGCGGCTGCGGCGCCTAAGCTCTGCCATCGGCGCCGTCCCTTTCTGCTATCGTCGCGGCGGCCGCGGCAGCCCCGATGGCGCAGGTGGCCGGCCGAATGAGCGTCACGGACCCGGCATCGAGATCCCCCCAGTCGGGCTGCCAGGCATCGGCCAGGCGCTCACTCTTGAACCATAGAGCGAGAATTCGACCGCCATCGGCAAGGACGAGCCGGCGGCTTTCGTCCTGGGACGGGTCGAGCGGAGCCGCTGAGGCGGGGGAAAGCGCGGCATGGGCAAACGCGAAACGAACTGCCTCACTGCCGAAGACGCCAGAAAGTGCTTCGACGATCTCGCGGGCAAACGCCGTTCCAAATGCGTTCAAATGGTAGGTCAGGCCTGCGCGCAATGCCGCCTCCTTCCTCGCATCCGAAGGCAGGAGGAGAAATCGTCGCAGGCTGTCGCTGCAGGAGGCGGGATCGCCGACCGCCTGCGCAATCCACTCGAAGAGCCGCGTCTGCATGCGGGGCAGAGCCGCCATTCGCCGGCAGAGCGTCGCATCAAGCCCGTCCGCTCCGCGGGCCATGTCCTCCGCCTTTGCGGCAACGAGAACGGACCGGCGAATGTGCGCATCCTCGAGCGCCTTTGCTCCGTCCTGCCGGATCGCCGATCTCATCGGCTTTCCTTCCGACGCGGGGCGATCAGAAGCAGGCTCGCTGCGGCCGCGAGAATAACGGCCGCTACGATTGAGAGGCTGCGATAGCTAAGCAGTGGTCCGAGGCTGACGAACTTGTCGGTGGCAGCAGGCTCGGTGGTTGCGGACGTCACCGCCGGGCCCGCTGTCGACGCTGTCAGACCGACTTCCGACCATGGGCTGGTGATGACGGAAACGTCTTCATAGGCCAGTCCCCGAATGCTGTTCAGCATTATGGAGCGGCTTTTCAGCTCGATATCCGCCAGGTCTGCGCCCGGTCGATACTGCAGCAGTGTAGAAGCGCGGGCCTTCTCCCTGATCAGGCCGCGGCCATTGTCTTCCGGCAGAACCACGTGGACGCGGGCCGCTGCGACGCCATCGAGCGCCGACAAGGTATCGGCAAGCTGCTGTTCGACCGCGTAGGCCATGCGTGCCTTCTGCTCGAAGGGGGTCACCAGAAAGCCGTCACCCGGAAAGAGATCGGCGACGGTGCTGCGCGGTTGGCGCGGCAGACCTGCCTCCGCAAGGAGTTCGATCGCCTTGGTGCGATCGCGGCTGTCTACGGAAATGGAAAAGGTCGAATCCTCGCCCGCCAGGACCTCCGCGTGGATTCCGGCCCGCTCCAGCACAACCTGCGCGTCGCGGGCGTCGCGCTGGTCCAGCGCCGTCAGCACGTCTTCGCTGCAGGAGGAAAGCAGAACGCAAAGAAGGATGGCGGCCGAGAGTTTGCCGGCGCGCGACCAAGACGTCGCGTGACTATGCGGGAAGACAGCCATGATGGGGCGCCTTACTGCCCTTGGGTCAGTCGCTTGGAAGACGACATGACGGATTGGGTGAGCGACGACAGGAGCGTCATGCCTGTGGCGAATTGCTGCGATGCCTGAAGTCGATCTATCGACTGGGTCAGGGTATGAACCCCCGTCGCCGCCTGCTCAACCTGTTCGGAAGCCTTGGCGAATCGCACCGCTGATGGTTGGGGGCCATGATCGCTCTCCAGCTTGAACAAAGAGACAAGTCGATCAAGAAGGGCTGGCGCTTTCTCGCTCGCGGGAGGCAGGGAGATGGGCAGGTTCTCCAAGCCCGCCTGCGGCGATATCTTCCTCAAACCGGTAAAGGTCAGCTTCTGGACATCAGAAACGGGCGCGAGAGAAGTATGTTCGCCGCTGATCCGCTGCGCAACCACGTCGGCTGTTCGAAGCGTTGCCCCCGTCGGTAAGGTCTGGACGGCCGCCAAAAACCCGCGCTCGGAGAAACCTTCCTGGCTCATCGACAAATCCTCCAGTCGCTACTGGGCCGAATGCGTCGGCCGTTGAGGAACCTTCAGCCCTCGTCGCCTTCGTCGATGGCTTCCTTGGTAAAGTTGAATAGCGAATTGTTCAGCATCAGTGTGTTGGACACCATGCTGGGCAGGAAGGCCTCTATCGCCGCCGACAACACCTGCTCGTCGCTGTTAGGATCGACCTTCTTTGCGGGGTTTGTCCCTCGCTCGCCCGCTCCTCTCGCGGCACTGCCTCCGTCGACGACATGTGAGAATACACTTGGATGACTACCCACGGCATCAATCGCCATTTCTTCTCCCTCTCGCCTGATTGGCCTCTTCACCAACACGTCCCGTTATACAGAGAGTGTCGTGTGCGCTTCCTTTCCCGGGTCGGGCCTAGCCAACTCGACTTTGGACGACCTTCCCGAATAATGAGGAACTGGCTCTGCGGCCGTGTGTCACGTCGAGCTCACGGAGCAGTTGTTGAAGTTGAAGTTCTTCCCTCCTGGGGACGAGGTAATCTCGACGCCGTATTGAACGCTGCCGACGTTTATGTCGCCAAGGTGGCCCTTCGACTTGAGCCAATTAAGGATACTCTTGATGTCCACCGTCCCGTTATTGGTCTTGGAAGTGAGCAGCAGTGAGATGACCTTGTGACCATTATAGCCTTCGAAGACGTTCCAAGTCCCTCCGCCTACATTGATATTGCTGTGGATCGGAGTCGCCGCCCCGGAAGGGCCATACTGATGTGAGATGGGCTTAACGTTGCCGCTGCCGTCTGGATTTCCGGTGTAGTTTGTCCAGAGCATTATCTCATTCTGCTGTGAGCTGTCCCAGATGTCGTAGGCGGTGTTCCACGCGCCGCCAGCAGGAACATCCTGATTGAAGCTCGACGTCAGAGTATTGATTGAACTGAGTGGTTTCCCGACATTGAAAGCCTGGTGGGGGTAGCTCTTGATGCCATCAGTATTAGGGTGGTTCGACCACACGCTCCACTGGTTGTCTGCATGAACCGAAATCGTCTGAGGCCCAGCGGCGTTACCCCCATATATGTCGTTGTTCCAAGAATAGCCACCGTGTGAAAAGTCTCCGTATGGAGCGCTCGAGCTCCAAATCGGAGCGCTAGTCGATAGAAGCGCGGCAGTCGGTGACTTGGCTTCATTCACACCTTGCCTGAATAGTTGATTATCCTGTGTGTCGACATACCCCGGCGGGTAGGCCAACGATCCGGTACCATCTATCCGATTGGAATACATAAGGCTCTCTTTCTGTTACGAGAACAAAGATCTGGCGCCTACGCGACGACACTGACATTGATACTCTCTTTAATCGACACGAGGGAAATTGAGTTTTTGCATGTCACTATTCAACTGACGGATAACGGGGGGATCGTGTGACGTGCGGCGTGGGGCATCGCTGGCGGAAGGCGGCTTTTGAGAGGACGTTCCTGAGTCTCGATTTTCAGAGCGCAGACCCTGCATGACCGCACTGAGCGTCGAGCCATCTTTTCCAGCGCCTATCCGATTCAGCACGGGACCAGTGGGTGCCTGGTCTGCTGGGCGCATTCGCCCGCCGGTCGGCTCTTGTCATAATCCGTCTCCCATGGAACGAGGAAGCGCCGATCTGGAACACGGTGCCGCCGCAGCCTGAACGGCTTCGACGCTTCAGAGCGGAGCTCCTTGGGCTGCGCCGGCGAGACCTAACCCGTCAGAACCAGCATGCCGATCGTCAGTTTTGCACAATTGTGCGCGCTCCAGCATCGAACCTTTCCCCTGCAACTGACGAAACCCTGACCTGCGCTAGTTAGCTAGTTCAAGAACGGACCGCCGCAAGACGGATCTTTGCCGAAGTAGCTGCCCGTCACGTTGAAAGAATCGACAAAACAGGACGTCCGGCAAAGGTGCAGCTTGCTGCAGATGGCGCAGTCGGAATCAACAACTTCTGGATCTGTCGCTCGCTCACAAAGTCGTGCGAACGCATCGCTGTTCCAAATTTCTTTAAGCCCAGAATCGAACACATTGCCCAAAGTAAAAGCCTTAACCCCGTGCATCTTGTCACACACGGATACGTCGCCGCTCGGAAATATCGACATTCCGGAGATCATGCCGCCACAGGGATACCAGTCCGTCTCTGTCCACAATTTGTTGGCATCCTCGGGCGGTTCAATATTACAGAGGTGTGAATACTGTTCACGCTTTTGTTCGATCCGATCTCGGACACGTGACAGTTCTTCAGGAGTAACGTTGGGAGCACAATTGGCGGCGGAGTTGATGGCTCCGCTCTCCATATAGGAAATGCCGATACCTCCAACTCCCAAGTCAACCAGGAAGTCTATCGTCTCCTCCACCGCATGCTGAGTCATCGGCGTCAGCACGCTCTTGATAAGCACTCGGATTCCGGCCGCGCGTAAAAAACGAATCGCATCGACTACCTTGGGAAAATGTCCGCTGGTCCTGGTCACCTGATCATGCAGTTCAGGAGAGCAGACGTCCAAACTGATCGTCACTTCTTCCATGCCTGCATCTTTCAACCGAAGGGCAATGTCAGGATCAGTCCCGATTACCGTTCCGTTGCTGGTGAAGACCGGGATCATACCCCGTGTGAGGGTGCGCTCTAGCAACTCAAGCCAGCCATCAAAGATGGTTGGTTCGCCTCCAGTGAACCCTGCAAACACCACGCCCCAGTCCGCCGCCTCATCCAGCAATTCAAGGCACTTGCTCAAGCTCCAGCGCCGGTCGCTCCTCTGGCGATTATCTTGATAGCAATAGGAGCACCTGAAGTTGCAACTGAACGTAAGAGTGATGCTGATCCCCGCAGGAACGGGCCATTTGCCAAAAGTTGCGAGGTCAAGCGCGGAGGGATCAGCCCGGTAGAGGAATTCTTGCGGACTAAATCGCTCTCTTGGGACTGGCGTCGTGTCGAAATTAAGAAAATGCCGATACTTGCTCAACAACTGATCAATTTGTGAGTGAGCATCAACATCCTTAAGGCCGAAGGTTTGGCCATAGATAAAGGCGATTTGGGGAGGAAGGAGACCTTTGTCGCACAGCGACAGAAAGAACGCGTGAGAAGGGTCAAGCATTTGGATCTGGGAAGGGTGGTGACCATGAGCCAAGGCGTACCCCGCCATCGGCTTTAGGCAAACCGTTTCCTTGAGCTGGGGGAACAACTTGGTATCGTCCATCGTCGCTTATCCAGATTTCCGATCAAGGTACGTCTACTCGAGGACAAGAAGGGCAGCTGGCCACGACCGCAGCCAGCTCCATCGCTCTGAGGAGGGGCCTGGGCCACTCCAAAAGCCGCTCGCGAGGCGATAGCGGCACTCCTCAAACCCTCCACCTTGCCCCGCTCTGCACCCCAAAAGATGCCGGCGCTGACAAAGTGCCGATCCGGATTTGAGCTCCGTCAGCCAATGACGTCGATGGACGATCAATGTTCAGTGCAGTTGACGGAGATAGCCTTGGTATTCCAGCAGCCCGGCCAGTCCGGCCGGCGGACGGCGATTTCGGCTGCCCCTTGCACGGGTAGCGCCCGTGTCTCTGTTCGAAGAGCCTCTGCACGAAGCTGCGCAGCCAAGATCTTTAGGGTATCTGGTGTATGCAAATATCCCAAGGTTTGGTGGTCGGCCATTAGTCAATCTCCTTCGTTGAAATGCGCCAAAAGGCTTGCAAGTCACGAGAAGCAAGCGTCGTGCCGTGTCGGCCGCAAGTGCGGCTCCACGCCGTGAATCTCCGGATTTTCCTGGGCTTTTTTCAAGCGAGTACACCGGCATCCTTGTATGTCTCAAGTTCGGATGGTTCGACCGGGGTAGAATTTGTCGGATAGGCGACAGCTTTGTCTTATCGACATTTCGCGGACGCAGGTGAGCAGGCCCGGCGAGCCATGCCGGCAGATCATGGCCTGGAGAAGGTCCACTACGAAACAAAGGTCACGCTGACGCCGCAAGTCCCTCGGAAGCCGCTGTATCATTCTTGCCGCGCTTGACGTGGAGCTCCACCCACGCGGGCGGCATCAGCTTGACTACCCGAGCCGGCCAACTAGTAGTGGGAAGTCGACCATGCCTCCATCCAGACCAAGGCCGACGACAGTGATCTTCTCAAAAGCCATGAAGCGGTTTGAGCACGCCATCGCGCAGCACCAGCAGGAAGAGGCCGCATTCGACGTGCTGATCGGCTCTCGATCTTGCCTGAGTGTCACTGTGCCTCCTGATCCCGGCGAGCCGAGATAAGCATAGAACTTGAAGCATCAGCGGGGGCGCTGTGATAAAGCCCGGCCTTGAGGACGCGCTTCGCTTCCTCATCTTGGATGAGGTGAGGGTTTCCATCATAGCCTATCAGGTAGATGCGCATCTCATCTCCTCAAAGCAAACCCCCGATCAGGGCAATTCGCGCTCCATGCGAAAGCCGGATGCCGCTATTCGCCTCATGGCAGCCATTGGTGATGCTCTTCGCCGATGGTGCCTCACTTTGCTCTCATTCACCGAACCATGATGGGGGATGGATAAGGCAGGCATCGCATTTCTAGCACTGATACTCGTGCTCATCTCTCTCGTCGTAAGCATTCTCGCGATAGACAACGGAGCGAAAAAGGCTCCTCACGACAAGGCGGCGATTCCGGCCGCAATCCCGAGCAACCCAGGAATTTAGGCAATATTCAGCGAGGCCGGGGAGTGGTGAGCTTCTCCCCTAACCACCGGTGAAGGTGACCTTGCCTCGCTGAAATAATCCATTTTGAAGTAAGCTCTGGCCCATTGAGCGGGCCAGGGAATGAAGCGCAACCGTTTCACGGACGAACAGATCATCGGCATTCTGAAGGAGCACGAGGCGGGCACGCCGGTCTCGAAGCTTGCCGCAAGCACGGCGTCAGCGATGCCAGCATCTACAAGTGGAAGGCCAAATTCGGCGGCATGGACGTGTCCGAAGCCAAGCGGCTGAAGACGCTGGAGGACGAGAACACCAAGCTGATTTGCGTGATCTGACGCGAAAGGCTGAGCGCGGAGAGTTTTCGCTCGGGCCGATGTTGATGGCGCTGCTGCGGGCGAATGCCTCGACCGGATGAAAGGCATCGTGATTGGCGCTTCATATCGGGCTCAGTGATCGCGATCGAATGCGGGCGTGCCCCGGCGGTGCAGTGGATACAGTACGATTTCTGCCGTAGCGGCAGGCGGCTCCTGCGGTGTGCCCCGGGAAATGGTGCTCGAGAGATCGTTCGACGAGGCAATCGATCAACGTGACCAGGTCTTGTTCCGTCAGGCCCGGAAAAAGCGGGGACGCCTCGACCATCATGGTCTTGACGATGGCTTCAGCCGGATAGTTCGAAGTGAGCAACACCGCCAACCTGGCGGATAGGTGACTCATGGCGTGGCCCACACTGCCAGGGACATCATGTGTCTGTCGCATTGTGAATTCCTTGCAGTCCTACTCGACGCGAGACGGGTACGCCGCGAGTCATTGGCAAAGCGTGTAGGCAATCGTGGGCATTTTATGCATCGGCCTGAGCGTCCTCGCTTTGCGTAATGCGCGTTGAAATGCACCGGGTGCAATTCGCGCGTTGATCGACATCAACTGTCGGTTCTGCCGTGCGGCAATAGGGTTTCGGAGCGGAGCAGATGCCGTGCTCCCGGTCTGGGTAGCTGATGGTTGAGTGGGGGGCAAGGTTTAGTGACGGATGCGGAGGGCAACACGACTTGTGAGGCGCTCGATATTGTTCCGGGAACTCATAGGTTTCGTTAGTTTCTCGCACTCCAAAGTTCCCGGATCTTCATCCACCAGGGCAACAGCTGGCTGAAGTCTAACGTCAGATTTCCTCTCCTCTGGTTGGCGACCTTCACGACGAACCTCGCGGAGTGCCCATCCACTATGTTCAGGTGTGGCCGATTGCGCAGACGCGTTCAGTAAGTCGTCTTCAGTAGATACGACAAGCATGTCCGCGAGATATTGAATCGAGCAGAAAATGACGGGATGCCGGTCTTTCTGCGTGACATTGCCGTCCGTATCGGCAAGCGTTGAGGCACGTGTCAACGCTTCGGTACGAAGGCTAGGTGCCATCTGCATCCACGAGTCTAAAGTGAGAACGATCGCATGCGCCTCAGATGCGAGCTCATACTCGCGAAAAAGGCCGCGCCTAACATGCGAGGAGAAGCCGCTCTGCGCACTTCTGCTTCCTGCGTTTGCTTCTGTGGTCAAATGACTGTCGTTGGACGCATGTCCTACCGCATGAGCCTCGTGACGACCCAGGTTCTTGGCTGGACGCGCGAGGACGTGCCCTCGCACCGGCAGCGTTGGCAGGCGCTGCTGCAGGCGCTTTCGGCGCCGCCGTCCGCGACGGAGTCCTCCTACCTGAAATCGACGTCCGGTGGAGCGATCTACAAGCAGTGATCGCGGCCGGGGGCGCCGCGGCGAGAAGTCCGAGATCGAGACGAATGATGAATTCCGGGCCGCTGTCAATCCACCACTCAGCAACGGTACGCCAAACGCCGGGTTTTCTGCCTGTATCACGCCCAATGATGCTTGTTGGAGAGGCATGCTTTCTCGGTGGCGCGGAACGCCTGCGCGAAGTATTCGACGATGGATGCGTCAGTGATCTGCGCAGCCATGTCCTCGTCCTTGCGGTAGTCAGCCAGTACTCTCTCCAGTGCCGGCAGCAAAGCGCTGAAAAAAATGCCGTCCATGGACGCATTGCTCATGTATTTTCCTGGGTATCCCGTATAGATACCGTGCTGTAGACACCTCTGAGCGAACGCTCTTCCGTGCCTTTGCGAGGGCAGAACGATATCAAACATAGTATCGCTTCCGAGAATTCGCGCAGGTATTCCGCTGCGCTCGAAGGAGGTTTGGAACTGTGTCTTGAGCGCCGAGCCAATCTCGGCAAGGCGAGCGACGATTTCTGCTTCGTCAAAAATATCCTGCGTCAGGTTGCCGGCCACGAAGGCCCGGTTCTCGCGTAGGTAGGTATTTCCGAGATAAGCCCTGTCGGCTCCCGCCATGGCATCGGCGGTGCCGGCAACAACGGAAAGTCCGACGCCTTGTGCTATCCCTTTGGCCAATGTGATGAGATCGGCTTCCACACCGTGCTTTCGGCAGTAGCCGCCCTTGGCGTAACGAAGTCCGCACAGCACCTCGTCAACCATCAGCAACACGCCGTGCAGTCTTGCCATTCTGGAGATTTCCTGAAGAAGTTCCGGAGAGAAGGCCGTGGGCTCGGGCGTAAAGAAAATGCCTGCCACCTCCCCCTCGTTCTCGGAAAGCTGCTGCTCCAGAATATCAAGGTCATATTGGAAGTCCTGGACGTGTCGATTGTTGGCTGGCGGGTTGTCCGACCAGGGACTTTGTTGAAAGATATCGTGCCACCCGTGAAAGCCAGCCGTCAGGATAACCGGCCGGCCGGTTCGGTGCCGGGCGATCCGAACCGCCGCCTCGGTCGCGCAAGATCCCGTCCTCAAGAAGAATACTCTAGGATTGCTTGGGAGCATTTCCATGATTTTCGCGGCAAGTATCCGGCGTTGTTCACTCACCGGCGATGGCAGAATGTCAGGCTCGTGCTTCATGGCCTGTGCAAGCCTGCTCTTGAACAACGTGTTATTGCTGCCCAGGGGCGAAGCCCCGCTGCAGGATGTCATATCCAGATAGATCTTGCCGTTGATATCCTCCGCCGTCGCACCGTTGGCGGAACGGAATATTATGGAGGACCGGGTTTCACGCTCCCATTCAGCCAAATGTCCGATAGCGCCGGCATCGAGCATCTAAATTATCCTTCTACTCGAGTGACAGGGCCATTCGCCGCGCGTTGGCCATGATTGTGTGTGTCGGATTGCTGTTGCCCGGAAAATTCATAACCGAGCCGTCCATGACATAGATGTTGGCGGACCCATGAATCCTGCCGCAGTTGTCGACGACCGACTTCCTGGGGTCAGGTCCGGCAGGCATGGTGCCATGCAGATGGGAACTGCCTTTTGCATGGGATAATGGTTCGCGCTCGATGCGGGATGTGCCAAGACGGCGCAGTATGTCTTCCGCGCGGTCGGCGAGAAAGCCTAATCGCGCATGGTCATTGTCCGAGTTTGTATAATGGAAACGGATGTAGGGGATGCCGTGCCGATCAACGGCCTCGGTAAGTACAACGCGATTGTGCGACCAAGGCTCTTCCCCAGCTATGTAGTGCAGCCTCACGCGACCGGCGTTCTCATTTGGCGAGAGGAAGTTCGCCTCATAAATGAGGCCGCCAAATCCACATGGCACGTCGCTATGCTCGTAGAACTCGTCCGTATATACGGTCGCATGCGGCCCCCAGTGCGGAACCAATACACCGGAGCCGCAATCATCGGACTCCATGTAGCCTGTGGAGTAGCCGCTGATCTTGAATGAGAGGCCCCGCCCAACAAGATCAGATCCATTTCCTATCCCCTTCGGTGCATGCCCGCTCTTCGAGCGAAGCATCAATGCCGCTGATTGAATCGCGCTTGCGCAAACGATGACCCTCTCGACTGGAATCCGGATCAGTTCCGATGAGAGCGGCAGATAGCATTCCAGTGCGTCAGCCCGACCGTCGCTGCGAGTATCGATCCGGTTGACGAAACAGCCGTATAGTACTGAAATCTTTCCCGATAGGGCGGAGTCATCCAAAACGTTTCTTGTAAGCACGGATGCTTTCGCATCCGTTGGACACATCAGCTCATCGCAAGATGAACACTGGTTGCATCCGTTGCTCGTTCCTGGTGGCCGAATTGCCAGTGGGATATTTTTTGGCTTTATGCCGAGTTCCTGCATCGCATTGGATAACTTCACTCCACGCAGGCTGGCTGGATAGGATGGGAACCCACTAGTGCCACTGATCTCCAGCAAATGCTCGATCTCAGAGTAGTGGGGCTCGAGATCCTGGATGGTAATAGGCCAATCAACCTCCATGTCAGTCGTAAGATATTGAGAAGCCGACAGATCTGCTTGTCTGTATCTGAACGTGATTCCATCATAGAACTGCATTCCGCCGCCGACGCAGCATGCTGTCCAAGGGTTACCGTCTGCGGAACCACTGGAGGTGAGTGCCCGGCTGTAGGCCAATTGATGAGGCCCGTGGAAGGCGCCGGGGGAAACCAAGCCTCCATATTCGAGGACGGCCACGTGGCAGCCCCTCTCCGCAAGCGTTCGCGCGACAATCGATCCAGATGGCCCGGAGCCCACTATAACTGCATCGAAAGCTGTGTAGTCACGAGAGGCCGCTGCAATATGTCTAATGTCCGTCATGCGCAATATTCTCCGGCGGGCTCTACGATGGTGGGCCAGCAACCCGTATTCGCGACGCAGGCCAGGACGTGCCTTGCGCGGGCGACGTAGTCGGGGACCGCGACGGCTGCCAGACCCGTGGCGGGGTGGCGGTAGTTGACGACGAGGCCGTCATAAGTCCGCACGACCCAGAGGCATACCTCGTCCGGATCGGTGCTCCGGCTGCGGAGGGCGATGACTTGCCAAGCTTTCCAGCTGCGGGCGCCGGGGGTACGACGAAGGTCCATGTACGAGACCATGAAGGGGTCGCGGAGCGGTTGCCCGAGGAGATCGGCCACTCGGGGGATGGGTACCCGAGCCAGCTCCTTCGCCTGATCCACACTGGAGACCGCCCGACATACGGCCTCAGGAAAGGAATCGGCTTTGCTGAACGGGAAGGCCACCGGGCCCATACCCACGTACCAGCCAATGGAAGAACGCCACGGGCCGGTCCGTTTGTGGAAGGGGACCATCGTTCGAAATTCTCCCGAACCGGAGATTTCGTAGCCGACCTTCGCGAGACAGGCGAGCAGTCCGGATAAGATATTGCCTCCGGGCTCACGGCAGTGTTGCGCGAACGCTTGCGCAGCGGATGCGTCGAGAAGCTGGACGTATCGACTTGGCTGAGCAGCCGCGTTGCCGCTCACGTCACCAACCGGCACAGGAAACTCCGGCAGCCGGCCGTCCGCTTCGGCAAGGAAATGCCGCCAGCTGACGATGGACTCATGGTCGACGGTCAGCGCATCGGCTTCGGTCCGTTCGGCTTCGGCGAAATCGACGTAACTGGCAGTGGGGGCAAGGAGAGGTGGCGCAGGCTTGCCGCCGCGTGCCGCGAGTGCTGCAGCGTACAGGGTCTGGATCTCATGTGCGGTTGCGAGAATGGAGTAACCGTCCATCAGCACGTGATCGGCGGCCAGACAGACGGTTGTGGCCTCTGGGCGGTCGATGGTGACGCACATATATGCGGGCCAGCCGAGGGGACTGATTTCGCCGTTAAACAATTCCTCGAGATATCGAGCCAGCTGCCGGCCGTCGGTGAAATCCCCCGCCGCACTGGGGTGAATACTCACGGCTCCGGGCGGCAGCGTCCTCCGCTGCAGATGGCCGCCCGATTTGGTGCCAGGTGAGAAAGTGAGATGGCTGCGCAAGATTTCATGGCGGTCCGTCCACTGGCGCAAGGCCGTGGTGAACGCATGCGCATTCAGTTGGGCGGGCAGACCGAACACGGAGCCCAGCCAGGATGGCAGCAGGGAACCCCCGGCTGCCATCTCGAGTGCGTGCGTGATGTGTGCTTCCTGGACGTGGGAAGCTCTCCGTGGATCGGCTACCCAGGTCGCTTCGCGCATACGCGGGGCGCATCGCCACACGGTGAGACGCCCCGGAAACAGACTGAGTGCTGGCAGGTCAGTGAATTTCATAATACGGCGCGCGCCTTAACCGCGAGGAACGAAAACAGTGATCTTGGAGGAGGGAGCCGTTTGGTCAGCGAGAGGAGGTTAGAGTTGTGGGGCAGGTAGCGTCGGGGCATTTCGTGCGCCTCCTGTGTCACTGAGCGTTCCCGGGGCCCGGCACCGATCGGCAGTAGCCCAGGTGCGCCAGTTCCTTCCCCGCGATCCGTTCGAACTCCTCGATCTCTGCGGCCGTGAGATCCTGCAGGTACCGTCCATTGCGCCCGGAAAATAGCGGTTTGGCAGCGGCTCCCGCTGCGGGATGACCCCAAGGCTTGTCAAAGAGCGCGTGTTTCTGCTCCGCATGGTGCATGAGCGCCTCGTCCCATGGTAGGTCGAGGAAGTCCACCATCCGCTCGATGGTCTCGCGAGGGCAGGTGACCAGATCCTCATACCGCACTTCCAGATAGTGGCCATAAGGCTCAGCCTGACGGGGTCGGGTAACGACCTCCATCCAGCCGTGCGCAGCCTCCGTAACAGTCCGGTAGCCCCACTCGGGGACGGTCTTTAGGTGGGAGGCAGCCACGTCACGGCCGTCGCGGATGATGTGGATGAAATCGGCTTTTGGCCAGATCGCCGCATACGTACCGATATCTTGGATCTTTCGCTGAAGCTTGAGGCCCCACCGTGCGGCTCCCGTCTGTTCACGTCGAAATTCGCCAATGGAGTCGATGAGCAGGCAACGGTCCTCCAGGGCGGATAAATCGGTGCCGCGCTTGGCCTTGAGGCTGCGCACCAGCCTCCGCACGTCGTCACGGCCGAGTCCGAAACGCTCGCACTGCACGACGAAATGCGCGCCGTCATACCACTCAGGATCGATGGTATCCTTCGTCGCGCCGACGAGCCGTGCGTCGCGGACGTCTATCATGTCGCACACAGTCAGGATATGCGGACCGAGGTTGACGGGTTCGGTGAAATCGATCTCCGGGCCGACAACGAGGTCGGGATGAGAGTCGAGCAGCACGCTGAGCAGTGTCGTGCCGGACCGGTTCTCGCCGCCGAGTAGAATAGGGTTAGACGGCAGGGTGAGAAGAGGGGAAACGGACGTGGATTGGGTGGCATGATCGGATATGACTTCTCCTGCTGGTAGTGACGTACAGGCAAGCATGTACTGCCAACCAACAAGTTGTTCCGAATGTGCCTGACGATTCACATTACTATCGCCATCGCCATCCCAGTGATTTTCTGCACCTTGAAATGTCCGTTGATCAGCACCGCGTTGCGACAGGCGAAGGAGTCTTTGGGCATCAGGTACGTTCATGCGAACGTCTCCTCAATGTTCGAAACGACCACCAAATGTTAACACCCAGAACGCTCTTAACAAAACAGATATTTTTAATAGAGTTATCGGTTCGGGTGCGTTTCTCAGGAGAGACCCAGGCGTCGCATCCTGCAACGCTCGGCTTTCGTCTATCCCGCGATCACTGGGGCGTTTGAATTCGGGCTGATCGGCAATACCGTGGGTAACCAGTCTCGGGTGCGGTGCAGCCGCCGGAAATGGCCTCAACCGCGCGCCGCCGGCGGATCTCGACGTTGTGTCCCTGTTGAAGCTTCGGCTTTGATTCCGTGCTGGCCGCCAGTGGTCAGCTCGGACTGGCGCTCCAAGGCGAACTCCCGTCCGATCTCAAGGTAATCTACTGCCGACGCGGTTCGACGATTACGGTCCACGAGATCGCCATGCCCGCCGTGCAGCGAAACAGCGGCATAGGCACCAACTGGCTTCTTCCCGGATCGCTGACCTTCGCAACTACTTCAATGCGTCGGCATACGAGGTCGACTGCAAGCGGTAGGCTCTAGCAGGTAGAGGCCGAGAACGCTATGGTCGCTGACCGATAAAGCCCCAGCATGATATATATCGTTTCCCGGCTAAGTGGCCAAGGTTCGGGGCCTGGACCGCAGCTGCGGGATGAGTTGAGCGCGGCATGGTTATACTTCCTCAATCGGTATCGAAGATAAGATCGGGCTGACGAAAAACCTTTCACCTCCAGGGAGTATCGCATGCAAAATGCTGTCACGATTCATTGTGGCGCCGCGCGAGCAGTCATCAGCCTTCAGGGAGCTCAGCTTCTTAGCTGGCGGGTTGGCGCTAACGATCTTTTGTGGCCAGGCAACCCCTCATCCTGGAATCAGAGTTGTCCCTTGATGTTTCCTTCATGCGGTTGGAGCGCCTCTTCGACCGTCGAAATAAACGGCGAATGTTATCCAATGCCTGTTCACGGCTTTATCGGAATGCTCGATTTTGAGGTTGTTTCTAGCTCGGAGAGCGAGGTAACGCTTCGGTCGTCTGATACGAAATTTACGAGTACGATGTTCCCATACGAGTTTCTTTTCGAAGTTAAATTCAAGATATCTGATTGTATGTTGAGCATAGATATCTGCGTAAAAAATACATCCGCAATGTCGATACTGCCGTATTCTATTGGCCTGCATCCAGGATTTAGATGGCCGCGGAACTCATCTGACAAAAGTGGCTGGAGATTGCAGTTTGAGAAGGAGGAGTCGCCGCTTGTTCCATGCATATCTTCGCAAGGATTGATTAAAGCTGATCAGAGGAAAGTTCCATTACGTGGGCGCCTCCTATATTTGCATGACGGTCTTTTTCAAGACGAAGCCCTTTGTTTTTTGAATGCCAGAAGTCGGAGGCTGTCGCTCATCGGGGAAGGTGCAACAGTCCACGTGGACGCACCAGATGCACGGCACTGGATTATATGGTCTCTTCCAGATCAACAATTCCTCGCGTTAGAACCCTGTACGGGTCATGGCGACTTAGAGGGGACGCTCACTGCATTTGAAGACCGGGGATATAATATCAATCTTGCACCTGCAGAATCTCAGCTATTCCGAGTACGGTTTGAGTTCTCGGAAAAAGACTGATTGTCTAGGCGAAACTTGAAAAATGGCCCCTTAAATCCCCCCGACATGATCTCCCTACGATCCCTAACCGTTTGCCTCGAGGGACACCAGCTTGACAGCCTCGCCGGCGGGAGAGGAGGGCCTGACGCGTGAAGAATACCGTCTGCACGCCGTTGAGCGCGAGGAAGGGCTGGCGGTCGAACGTCTGCACCGGCAGGCGGTCCGGCACGTCGTCGCGCAAGGACAAGAGATGAAATGGCAGATAGCCAGCGCCTTCATCTATAGGATTCGACAGACCCATCCGAGAAAATGGCTTTCGTCACGGTAATGGTCGCCTTTGCCATCCCGGTACCAATCGGACCGTAGAGCCGATCATAAGGTTCGCCGGGGAGAAACTGGTTGTCTTCCCAGTAGTAGAATGTCTCGCTTTGCACGGTCTTTCCCGGCGGGATTTTGATGTCGAGCTTCGAGCTTCCATCGATGACCTTTTCGCCGAATGCATCTGCGATAACCAAAGTGTGCTCGATGGCCACTACTGGCTTTTTGGCATCGTTTTTGAAGGTCGGAAGAGCTTCGATGCGCGGACTGAAAACGTGGTTTTGCAGGTCCTTTGCCTGCGTTCTTAGCACCACCGTAGTCATCGTAATGGGTGAGGTCGATTGCGGCCTGGGCACGCTTTGCGCTGCAGTCCCTGAAGGCTCGATCTTGATAGCGTCAAAGCACGTTAGGCGCTTCGACGAATCCGTCTCCGCGCTGCACGCCCGAAACTCGCTTGCGAGATCGGCCGCGGCCGCGCTTGCCGTCAACGCGAGCACCGCCCCCCAAAATAAAAGCTCTCATTCTCTGCCCTCACACCCTGTGATGGCATACGTGCAAAGATTGCCCGCCGGAGTCAAGTTGTGCTGTGTATTGACACAGTCACTGCCAGCAACTCACTTTGCGTCAACCTGGACTGGAGGGGGCGATGGTTTCTAGCGCACTGAGGGTTGTTCTGATCTTGCTGACGACTGCGGTGAGAGCCTTCGCGGCGCAGTCACAATCATGCGGTTCCGAATTTTGGCCTGGCACGCTGCCGGAGCATGAAGTCGACTCGGTCGAGGTCGCTGATATCCAGCAGTTTCTCGACACCGCTCCGGCGGTCGATGGCATCGAGTTCGCCGCTGCCCTCAAAGGAGATGAGCTCTGGCTCGACGTAGTCCGATACCCAGGCGATCTCACCATCGCAGCCTCAATCCGAACGCTGTTCGTGATCGGCCGAGTCGTGAAACCTCAGTACAAAAAGCTTGTCTTGGCGGACAATGGCACTGGTCTCTTCGAAGTGTCCTACGCCCATCTTCATACGATCGGCTGCCAATTTGTCTGGGGGGTCGAAGGGAAAGGGCAGAACCCAATCGTACTGATCCGGGATCTGGTCGACAAGCTACGCTCATATCCAGATGGCGACCGAGTGGCGCCGCCCTACAACGGCTCTCTAATGGGCGACACCAATGCAATGCTAACGACGATGAATCAGATCGTTTACCCGCGGTGGGTGATGAAGACCGTCGAGATCAAGTAGGGCCGGGCTTGCCAATTTCCCGCGCCGGATGCGGGTCTCTACACGGGGATCAGCCGGAACGGCGGCCTTGCAGCAATCGCCTGAAAGAGCTTGGCTTGGCGGAGCAGAAGCTCGGCGGGGCAGGAATTTCAGAAGCCGGCAAACGCTTGCGATCAACAAAGCTGTCCCGGTATTCGATTGGCGGGCCACGAAGGCCTATGCCGCCCTTTCTGACGCCGATCGTGAAAAGCTGCACCATTATGTCGACCGGTTCAACGAAAGCGGGCTCGCCCCTTTCACTGACGCTGAACTGCATGAGTTCGAGCTTCTGATCTTCCCGTTCGCGAAGGAGGAGCAGGGGGATGCCGATCAGCTTTGACACTCGTCTGAAGCAGCAAGCCAAGATCCAGCAGGTCTAACCGACGGAAAGGCCGTCCCCCGCCAACGACAATTCGCGAGATGCCCGGGTCTGCGCGATCCGCGCCGAGTTCTCGATCGAGGTCATTCCCGCCAACGAAATGCCGGTGCCCGGGCACACGCGCGCTGCAGTCACGCTCGGCCGCATCCTTGCCAAAGCACGGCGACGCCATCTTCGCCTCGTCCTGGCCACGCTGAGCGAGACGAAAGGTAATCAGGGGCTGCGACCTCGTGCGGGCCTGTAGCAAGTGGATCGAGGAGGATGCTTCCTCGTGGTTTGATGCCTGGGACAAGATCCCGCTGGGCTTTATCCTCTGGCACGTCCAAGAGCTCGCCGGCAAAAGCCACATGCGCCATGCCCTCGCCGGCGCCATGTACCTGATGCTCGTCCACTACAGCCGCGGCAAGAAAGCCGATAGGGATGTTGGTTATGATTTCATCCGGCGTGTTCAGAACGCAGAGGGTGAACTGACAAAGCGGGAGTTGCAGCGCGAGGAAGCGATCGGTCGGGAGTTCATCGCCGTGAAGGAGGGGCTGCCATACGGAGAGTGGTTCTCGTGGGTAAATGAGAGGTCAGGTTTCAGCTACGGTCAGGTTCGCCGCTACATGCGCCTAGCCAGAGAAGCCGAGAAGACGTCGCGAGAATATGCGTAGCGCTTAGGCGCGCTGCGCATGACACCTTGGGTCCCCATCCGCCCATCGCATCACATCAGCCAGCGTACGACTCTGCACGAGTGTATTCCCTGACACGACAGAAACGCGACTTCCGCCCCCCGTTTTCTCTATTTTGGCTCTCCAGTAATAATTCCGGGGATAGATGCTCACCATCGATAGGGCGATTTCTCCGTAGCCCAGTTCGTTGTAAAGCTCGGCGTCGACAGTGAAGGCGGCAGAACCAGCGGTCGATTGGCATCGACGAGCCGTATCGGCCAGTCGACGATAGACGGCTTGGTAATTCTCGTTGTAGCTTTTCTGGGAGCGGACCGCGCTAGTGCTCTTCTCCAAGTCTTCGGAGGACGTCGAGCAGCTTGACACCGCGCCGCCGATCAGCAGGGCGCCGACAATCATCTTTGCCATTTGCGTCATGAAATCCTCCACGCCTAATGAGCGTACAGTGATCTATCCCACACGCAGAGGTCAAGCGTCGATTGACTAGCGATAATCACCCCTTATCGCTAAATCCGTGGACTTGCCACGCATGCACCGCTATTGGCAGTGTGTTGACGATTCAACGCGGAGGTCGCAATGCACATCACCTATTCTAGCGTGAGAGATCCGCGCTGGGTTTCGGAAGCCAAAAAGCAGATTCACTGCCTAGTGCGCTTTGACCACATACCCGATGAAGAGGTACCGTTCGTAGCCGATCCGAACGACGTCGAGCCGCATGGACGAGAGATCTTTGCGAAGTGTGCTGCCGGTGAATTTGGTCCTGTGGCGGAGTGTATACCCGCTGTGAATGACCCGTTGCCTGATCCGGACGACATTCAAAAACCTGATGCTTGGCCAGATGTGGAAAAATTTCTTCAGGATGCAAATGCGGAGAACGCGAACGGGACGGATCGCGGGTGCGTCCTCGTATGGACGTCGATGATTGATGAGCTTCTGCGGAGGATCATTGAGGCATTTCTGGTACCAGACACCAAACGTTCTAGTGAATTCTTTGGGCACAATGGTCCCGCTGGGTCCTTCTCGGCAAGGTCAAAGATCGCATATTTTCTTGGACTGATCGCGGAAGATGAACTGCGGATAATCGATAAACTGCGCGATATCAGAAATGACTTCGCGCATCAGTATGGAGTGTCATTAGCGGACTCCTCTTATGCCGGAAGATGCGCCTACGTCTACAAGACCATGTGTGGCGAGGGGGTTCGTTTTCCTCCAAGGTTGCAGTTTACGAGCGCCTGCGGAAGCTTGGTGACAATCTTGGTGCGTCGGTATGATCATGCGAGAAGAACCCGCCGCGAACCTCTAATAGATGATCTGCCGTTACACCAGCGGTAGCAAATCACAGGAATCCGTCTCCTGCATGATCCTTGAAGCGGTCTGCTCGGCGTATGTCTCCACTGTCCGCGGATCTCGATGGCGCGTCACTTCCAGATGCGGGAAATGCTCGCCCGTTCTCGGCCGCCGACGTGACGAAGCCGGCGCGGAGGGAGTGGCCGGATAGCCGCTCGACATCTAAGCCTGCCGCATTCGCATAGCGCTTAACGATCAAGGCGACTGATTGCGAAGTGAGAGCATCGGCCGTCAGATGGTCGCCACGATTGATCCGGCGGAAGATCGGCCCCGATGTCCCGCCGCCTAGAGCCACTCCCTGAGCCTTGTCAGCGGGCCTGAGTGCCTTTCCATTCAGCACGGCCACCGACTGGGTTTTCGCCTGACTTGGGGAGAAACACGTCCACGCCCTTGTTGGAGGTCCTCGACCGTGAGCGCGGTGAGCTCTGAGCGGAAGGCGCCAGCGAAGCCGAGTAGCAGCAGAGACCTGTCACGCTTGCCCTGGAGCGTCTCTGGGTCGATACGGGCGGGATCAGGGCGTGGATAACGTCCACGGTGGCTGGCGCCTTCTGGCGGGCCGCTGTGCCGCCGGTCCGGCGAATGCCCTTCAGGATCGCTGCCAAGCCGGCATGTCGCACCTGGTCGTCAACAACGAGAACGGTAGCGTGCGAATTAGTCATCGCATGGCCTCCTGCGCTCCGCCTTGTTGCCGCCGGCGCGATGGATAGCGATGGTGACCGGGGTGCGGGACTTGGGCGTCTTCCGGATGAAATTGTAGCGCGCCACGTGATAGCTCGGATCGAAGCCGTAGAAATTGCGCCGCATCCGCCGCAATTCCTCCTCCCGATAGGAGGCAAGCGGCTTTGCAGCTTCGTCGCGGGCGCGCCGGGCCGGCTTTTCTGCAACACGCCCGGCAAGCCCGGGGGAGGCTGCGAGTTCGGCGGCGGCGCGGCGCAGTTCCTGGTCGGCGACGTCGACATTCCCCCGTAGTCGCCGAGTTGCGAGCCCGAGTTCGAACGCTTCGTCGATCCCCATCGGCAGCCTTGCCCGCGTGACGCGGCGGCCGCGATCTTCGCCGACGCGGGCCGGCAGGAGGTACGTCCAGTATTCCGAGCCGTAGAGATTGCCCATGTCCTTGTAGTGCGGGTTGAGGATGGCGCCCTCCCGCATCCAGACCTCATCGGCAGCGAGTGACAGGAAGACGCCACCGGCCCCCGCATTGCCGAGCACCCCCGCGATCACCAGTCGGTCGTCGCTTTCAATGATCTCACGCACGAGGTCGTTCATCGCATTGATGTTGCGCCAGGATTCATCGGCTGGGCTGTCGGTGCTCTCGATGATGCCGAGATGGATGCCGTTCGACCAGCAATCCGCGTCACCCCTCAGCACGAGAACCGGGAGCGCCCGCGCCTTCGCGGCCACAATCGCCTGCCGCAGGAGATCGCAATCCTCGGACGACATTGCGCCGTTGTGGAAGCGGAAGTCGAGGAAGCCGACACTGCCCTCCTCGTGATAGCGGCAAGGTTCGGGACCGCTGATGGCGGGTAGCGCCGCCGCATCCGCGCCAAGAAGGTAAAGCGCCGGCAGCTTCAGGCTGCGCGGTTGCGGCCGACGGAGTTGGCCGATCCAAAGGGCACCTTCTCGGAAGGCGACGGCCACCTCCTGCCGCGATCGCGCGACTAGTGCGCCGGGGGGGCCCGACACTCCCGCCGCCAGTTCTGCATCGAACACGAGGAAGGGTTGCCCGCTGATTGTCAGTGATGCTCCGGGATCGCCGTCCGATGCATGAATAATGCGGAGCGCTTCTTCCGGCGACTGCCGCGCGGGATCTAGAGCCCGATTCGACTTTCGGCAGGCGGGGCGCTCGCGGCCTCTGCCCCAGTTCGCTGGCATGACCGGCCCCTGCCTGCGCTCGATCCGCTCAATCGCCTTGAACACGCAAGCAGTTGCAGCCTCGGTCACCTCGTGCCGATAGATGCTCGATTTTCGGGTAGCCCGCATCGGGAACTCTGCCCAGGCCCAGACCGGACCGGCATCCAGTTCCTCCCGCGCTTCAATCAGCGTCACGCCCCAGGTCGTTTCGCCATCGAGGATCGCCCAGTCAAGCGAGTTCGGTCCACGGTCGCCACGGATGCCGGGATGGACGATCAGGCAGAGCGTCTGGCGCCAGACGTCGGCAGGGATCGGCCGCTTGAGAAAGGGTGCGATCATGAGGTCGGGGCCGAACAGCGCAACCGCTTCGCGGGTAACGTCGTCATGGATGTCGAGTTCGACGGACACGTCGTGTCCCGCCTGCCTCAGGTCGACATGCAGGCGCTGGGAGAGCGAATTGAAGCTGTGGCAGAGAAGCAGAATGCGCATCGGCCTGCCTCAGCAGATCCGGGGTAGTTGCTCGCCCGATAACCAGTCGACGATGCGGCCGCCACCGAACGACGTCGCCATCTGCACGAAGCAATTTTCGTCCGCGACAGCATGGCCGATGAGCATCGCCTCGGCTCCCAGCGGGTGGGCCTGCATCGCCGCGAGCACGACGTCGGCGCCATCGGGCGCAACCACCGCGACCAGCTTGCCTTCGTTGGCGACGTTGAGTGGATCGAGCCCGAGGAACTCGCAGGCTGCGGCAACCTCCGGCTTCAGCGGGATCGCTTCCTCATCGATATGGAAGCCGATCTTTGATTGGTTGGCGATCTCGTTGAGTGTCGCGGCTATGCCGCCGCGCGTCGGGTCGCGCATTACCCGGATGTGCTTGCCGCCAACCGCGACCATCGCCGCTACCAGCCTATGCAGGGCCGCGCTGTCGGAGATGATCGCGGTATCAAATTCGAGGTTCTCGCGCTTCGACATGACAGCAACGCCGTGATCGCCGATTGAGCCGGATATGATCACCGCATCACCCGGTTGGGCCGCGTCCGCCCGCAGGTCGAGTCCGTCCGGCACCCTTCCAACGCCGGCAGTTGAGATGAAGACGCCGTCGGCCTTGCCGCGCTCCACTACCTTGGTGTCACCGGTGATGATCGGCACACCGGTCTCGCGCGAGGCGTCACCCATGCTTTGGGCGATGCATTCAAGATCGGCAAGCGGAAAGCCTTCCTCGATGATGAAACACGCCGAAAGATAAAGCGGCACCGCACCCGCCATGGCGATGTCGTTGATCGTGCCATGCACCGCGAGCGTGCCGATATTGCCACCCGGGAAGAACAGCGGCGAAACGACGTACCCATCCGTGGTCATAACCATGCGCCCGGAAGGCACCGCAAAGGTTGACTGGTCGTTCCCGGCCCGCAGCCAATCATTGTCGAGGGCCTTGTGGAAAATGTCCTCGATCAGTTGCCCCATGGCGCGTCCGCCTGCGCCGTGCGAGAGATCGACCCGGCCGTTGGCGATGTCGAGCTTCCACGTGTAAGCCTTCACTCCCATCTTGTTCATGCGACGGCTCTCGCCGCGGCCGCCTGTCTTGCCTTCTCCCGGAGGCGGCCATAGGTCCAGTGGGCGGCGCAGGCGCCCTCCGACGACACCATACAGGATCCCATCGGTGTGTCCGGGGTGCAGACCGTACCAAAGAGCTTGCAGTCGGCCGGATTCCTGGCACCGCGCAGGATGGCGCCGCATTCGCAAGCGGGATTGTCCTTGGCCGCCGGCGTTACCATGGAGAACCGTTTCTCGGCATCGTAGGTCGCATATTGCGGCCTGAGCCTGAGTGCGCCATAGGGCACTTCTCCGAGGCCTCGCCATTCGAAGCTCTCGCGCAGCTCGAAGAAGTTGGCCACCTCGGCCTGGGCCTTCTCGTTGCCGAACACGGTGACGGCGCGGATATATTGGTTCTCGACCTCATGTCTGCCGTCATTGACCTGCCGGACGAGCATCAGGATCGCCTGGATGACGTCCAGCGGCTCGAAGCCAGCCACCACGACCGGCTTCTGAAACTCCTCGGCAAAGAACTCGTAAGGCTCGGTGCCGATCACGGTCGACACATGGGCAGGACCGATGAAGCCGTCGATCTTGATGGTGCCGAGCTTGCGGACGTCGGGGCTCTCGAGAATGTTCTGGATCGCCGCCGGCGTCAGCACGTGGTTGCAGAAGATCGAGAAATTGCCGAGTCCTTTGGCGATCGCCGCCTTGAGCGCAAGTGCAGTCGGCGGCGTTGTGGTTTCGAAACCTATGGCGAAGAACACCACTTCGCGATTGGGTTCAGCTTCCGCGATCCGTAGCGCATCGAGCGTTGAATAGACCATGCGGATATCGGCGCCGGCCGCTTTCGCCTTGAGCAGGTTCGATCCGTCGGAGCCCGGCACTCTCATCAGGTCGCCATAAGTGCAGAGCGTGACCTCCGGCCGCATGGCGAGCGCGATCGCCGCGTCGATCCTGCCGATCGGCAGCACGCAGACGGGACAGCCCGGTCCATGAATCATCCGCACATTCGGCGGCAACAGGTCCTCGAGGCCATAGCGGGAGATGGCATGCGTGTGGCCGCCGCAAAACTCCATAAAGTGATAGGAGCGCACCAGGTCGGCGGTCGCAACGATCTGCCGCGCGATATCCATGGCGAGTCTTCCGTCGCGGTATTCGTCGATATACTTCATGCCGCATCTCCGATGGTAGCTTCCCGGATCAGCGCGAGTGTCCTTTCCGCCTCTTCCGGATCGATTTTCGCCAGCGCGTAACCGACATGGAGAACGACATAGCCGCCGACTTTCACATCGTCGACGAGCGCGGTCGAGATGATCTTCGAGACGCCGCCGAGCGTGACCTTCGCCATGTCGTCGGGCAGAACCTCCTTGACCTGGACCGGAATCGCTAGGCACATGTCCGGTTCTCCTGCACCGATGCATGGTCGTTCATGATGAGCTGGCGCGCAAAGGCTGCCTGGCCGAGCGCGATGCCGCCGTCATTGGCCGGCGCCAGTCGCGGCAGATAGGGGTCGTGGCCGCGCTCACGGAGCGCTTGGATCAGCCCCGTCGCAAGGACATGGTTCACCATGCAGCCACCGCCAAGCGCGATCCGCCTCGCGCCGAGACTGCGGGCTCCATCTTTCGCCCAGTCCGCGAGGCCCGCGATCAGGGTGCCGTGGAAAAGGTCGGCTGCGGCGGGAGCACCAAGATCGTGTTGCGCGAGATGCAGGATCAGCGGGCGAAAATCGAGCCTGCCGTCGCGGATCGCGAAACCAGCCTCCAACTCAACAGGATTGCGGACCAGCGCCTCGAACTCCATCGCCGCCTGTCCCTCGTAACTCTGGACGAGGCGGAGGCCGGCTATCGCCGCCGCGGCATCGAAAAGCCGTCCGAGGCTGGAAGTCCAGAGCGGCCGCATGCCACGCTCGAACATCGCCGTGAGCTGCGCAACGCCGCTATGGCCCGGCCAGAGCCGTGGTGCGAGATCGATACATCCAGCGGCCTTCAGAGCCGCGACGCCCATGCGCCATGGCTCGCGCGCGGCACGGTCGCCGCCCTGCAGCGGCAGCGACGTGAGCGAACCCGTGCGGTTCCAGTGATGACCGTCGAGAGCCAGCATCTCGCCGCCCCAGCTGGTGCCGTCGGTGCCAAAGCCGTGCCCGTCGAGCGCAAGTCCGAGAACCAGCCCGGAAAGCTGATGCTCCGCTGCTACCGCCGCCACATGGGCGAGATGATGCTGGACCGGCACGACAGGCAAACTCAGGCCCTGCGCGATGCGCACCGAGTGGAAGTCTGGATGCAGGTCGCATGCTGCGAATTCCGGCTTCACATCGAGAATCGAACAGAGGTGACTGAGCGCCTCTCGTTGAAAGCGGATCGCCTGCGCGTTGTCCAGGCCGCCGACATGTTGGGATAGAAACGCCTCGCGGCCGCGCGTCACGCAGATCGTATTCTTGAGATCGGCGCCGGTCGCGATCACTGACGGGCCGTCAATGCCCAGATCGATCGGCTCAGGCACAAAACCGCGCGCGCGGCGGATGAAAGACGGCGCGCCACAGATCACCTGCATGACGGAGTCGTCCGCCCGGATGGCGACGTCGCGGTCATGCGTAACGATCAGATCGGCAATCGCGGCGAGGCGGCGTTCTGCATCCGCATTGTCTGCGACGAGCGGCTCTCCGCCGGGATTGGCGCTGGTCGCGACCAGCGCGGGAGGATGGTGCCGGCGCTCCGCCAGCGCATCGAACAGCAGGTGGTGCAGCGGGGCATAGGCCAGCATGACCCCTATCCGTGCGAGTCCCGGCGCGATCAGATTGGAGAGTTCGCAAGCGTGGGGCTCCACCAGGACGGTCGGGCTGGCGGCCGATCCCAGCAACACCTCTTCCGCCTCGGACAGCCTCGCAAGCTCTCGCGCCGCGTCGATATCGCGCACCATGACTGCGAATGGCTTGTGGTCACGCGTCTTGCGCAGCCGGACGAGATCGATCGCCGCATCATTTCGAGCGTCGCAATGCAGATGGAAACCGCCAATCCCCTTGAGCGCGACGATGCCGCCTTCTGCAATCTTCGCAGCGACCTCAGTTATCGGGTGGCTAAGCCCCGGCCCGCAGTCCGGGCACGCGACGGGCTCGGCATGGAAGCGCCGGTTTTCGGGGTCGGTGTAGTCAGCGGCGCAGGCCGCGCACATCGGAAACGAAGCCATCGAGGTCTGCCGCCGGTCATAGGGCAACGCGCGGGTGATGGTGAAGCGCGGGCCGCAATGGGTGCAATTGACGAAGGGGTAGCCGAAGAACCGGCTTGATGGGTCGGTCAGTTCCTTCAGGCACTCGGCGCAGGTCGCGGCGTCGGCGCCGATCCGGGTCGCGCTCCGGCCACTCAGGCTCTCGAGAATCTCGAAGCCTTCGCCGCCGGAGGGATCGAGTTCAAGCACCTCGATCGAGTCGATGCGGGCGAGGGGCGGGGCCTCGTTCCGGACCACGTCGGGGAAGCGATCCGCGTCCGGACCCTCGATCTCGATCAGCACGCCGGCGCTGTCGTTCAATACGAAGCCTGAAAATCCCATGTTCCGCGCCAACCTGTAGGCAAACGGCCGGAAGCCGACGCCCTGCACGGCGCCGCGCACGCGGAGCCTCAGTCGCCGGATGGGGCTTACGATCGATCGGGCAAGCGCGCCGGCCATGGCTCAGGCCTCCTTGGATCGTGCGGCCCGGTGGCCTGCGGAGGCTTCAAGCCAGGCATAGAAGGCCTCCATACCCTCACCTGTGCGGGCAGACACGGTCAGCGTCTGCAGCCTTGGATTGACCCGCAGCGCATTGGCGATGCAGAGCCCGACATTGAAATCGAGATGCGGCAGCAGGTCGGCCTTGTTGAGGATCATCAGGTCGGCGGCAGCGAACATGTCAGGGTATTTCAGCGGCTTGTCCTCGCCTTCGGTGACGGACAGGACCACCACCTTGTGCGCCTCGCCGAGATCGAAGGCGGCGGGACAGACGAGGTTGCCGACATTTTCGATGAAAAGGGCCGAGCCCGATTCGGGTGCGAGGTCCTCCGCCGCGTGGCCGACCATGTGTGCATCGAGGTGGCAGCCCTTCCCGGTATTGATCTGAATCGCGCGGGCGCCGGTCTCGCGGATGCGGGCGGCGTCGTTTGAGGTCTGCTGGTCACCCTCGATGACGCTGATGGCCAGACGGTCCTTGAGGTCGTAGATGGTGCGCACGAGCAGGCTTGTCTTGCCCGAGCCGGGGCTGGAGACGAAGTTCAGCGCGAGGATGCCATTGCGCTCGAAATGGCGCCGGTTCTCGGCGGCATAGGCGTCGTTCTTGGACAGGATGTCGCGCTCGACCTGGATGATCCGCTCCTGGCTCATGCCCGGGACATGGACGCCGGCGATACCGCGGCCATAGTGGACGCTGCCGTTCTCGGTGTGGTGATGGTCGTGATCGCCAAGGAGGTGGTGATCGTGGTCATGATCATGTTGGTGCTCTTGTCCATGCCCATCATCGTTGATTTGATGCGGTGGCCATGCGCATGGGCGTGGTCAGCGCTCTCGTGCTTGTGGCCCTCGATGGTCGACGTCCCGCAGCCGCATGCCGTACACATCAGATCACCTCCATGTCCCTGATCTTCAATTCGTCGCCCGCCGTCATCTGAACTCGATGCCGGCCGCAATCCGGACAGCCACCGAAGCGGTCGGCGAGTGCCACCGTCTTCGCGCAATCCAGGCACCAGCCCTCGCCGGGAACCCGTTTGATTTCGAGCGTGGCGGCTTGCGCAATCGTGCCATGACGCACCGCTTGGTAGCAGAACAGCAGCGCGTCGGGATCGGCGTGGCTCAGCACGCCGACATCGAGGCGGACCGACTTGACGCGAGTTGCGCCATGCTGCCGGGCCGTCTCGCAGACGATGTCGATCACGCTCTCCATCAATGACAGCTCATGCATGGGCGGCCTCGCGAATGCCGATTTCGAAGGCGACGCAGGGGTCGAAAAGCAAGGCAAGCAGGGAGACGGATCGCGCTGCGCTCTCACCAGTCCCGATCTGCGACGACAGCAGCCTCTCGACGAAAGGGCCCACCGGGTGAAAATTCCACTCGGTCGGCGCGAGGATGCGATAGGCGGCGAGCCGGCCGTCACTACCGACCTCGGCGTGGTGATAGAGCCGCCCGCGCGCGCATTCCACCGCGCCGTAGCCGCCCGCGCTCGGCGTCGATCCGCCGGCGGCAAACGATGACCAGTCTTGCTCGCCGGTTGCCGCGAGGCGCGCGAGTTGCGCCAGGCAATCCTGGATATCGCCGATGCGTGCAATGAGGCGCCGCGCCAGATGCGGCTCGCAGGACAAAGTGGCGCCACCGCGGCGGGCAAAGGCTCCCGTTTCCACGACGCGGCCGGGAAGGTGCGGCATGCGGGCGAAATCCGGTTCATCTGAGAGACGGGCGATGACCTCGGCGTCGTCATCCGCAGTCAGTGGTTCTGGGGTCCGCTGCGCGAAGTCAGCAGCATCGCCGAGGTCCTGCAGCATCGCAGCGAGGACCGAACCCGCCACCGGTTCATCGCCATCGCGGGGAGTCCCCAAGGCATGGGCGGCAGCGGAAAGCCGCGCCGCATCGGCCGCCAGGCTGTCTTTGGCGATTTGTCCGCTCCGCGCCTGCGATACAATCGCCTGCGAGGCGGCGAGCGCTTCACGCAACTGCCGGCCCACACCGAGCGCCATTTTCTCCGGGAGCGGCGTCGGCCAGTGCAAGATCAGAGGGCGGAGGGTCTCGAAGATTCGCTCGGCCAGCAGGCCGGCGCCGGCGGCCACACGCTCCTCATCGCCCATCGGCGTGTCCGTCGCATTGAGGACAGCAATCCTGCATGCAAGCGATTGCGCGAAACCGCAAAGCGAAAAGACCTGTCCCGCCAGTGCGGGCGCCTCCTCCGCCCGGCGGCCAACGAACATGCGGGCGAGCCCCTCCGGCCGGTTCGCCTTCACGGCGACCGAACAGGCGAGTCCACGCGACACCGTCACGTCGATCCGGATCGTGCCTGCACTGAGGAGATAGCTCATTCCGTCATCGCCTCCTCATGCTTGCGGAATCTGCCGCGCAACAGGTCGCGGCGATTGAGACGAGCCGCGGGGGCGGGGGCGGTTCGGGCGCGGACGGATCGAAGAAGGCTCGAATGGCCTCCTCGGCGGTTTCCAGCGCCGCCTCCATGGTGGCGAATTCGAGACCGGGGAAAGCAGCGACCAGGAATCGATACGGCCAATGGTGTCGAGCTCGCCGGCGATGAAATCCACTTCGCCCACGGGGCAAGCCGATCCGCACTGTCGTGCCCATCGCGGCGGGCGCGGAGGGCGGCGCGCCCGGAAAATCGAGCGCCACGAGGTTCATGGACCAGGGCGTCGTAACGATCCCGAAAGCGCGGCCGCCAAAGGCGCGAAAGCCGGTGGCGGCGACGCTGAGCACGGGATTGCAGATCGGCAGGTCGGCCATTGCAGCGTGAATATGGCGGTAGCGAGCCTCGAGCCGCTTCCCGATTGCCAAGGCAAGGTCAGAATCGGCCAGGTTAGCGTTCATGACGTAGCCTGATGAACTGCGTTTGGAGCGCATCGCAATTAGGGCAGCGCCAATCCTGCGGAAGATCGGCAAAAGATGTACCGGGCTCGATCTGCCCGACGGGATCGCCTTCAGCCGGATCGTAGACGTGCCAGCAGATGCCGCATTCCATACGGTCGTCGTCCGACACGACCTCGCGTTTGTCGAAATTCTCGAAGGCGCTCATCTGAAATAAGCCTCCTCGATTTCACGCATCCGCGCCTCGGAGTCCCGGAAGTCCTCCTCGGCCGCGATCGCGACGGAGGGGATGTCGCAGATCTCGAGCGTGTCGAGAATGATCGTGTCCATGGCGTTGTAGAACTGAACCGACCAGACATTGCGTGCGCCGGTCGCCACTGCGCGGCAGGTGCCGTAGCCGCGCGAGGTGAGCTGCACAGGCCCCGCGCCCAGCGTCTCCTGCAAAAACGTCATGTCTTCCGGGCTCATCGGAAAGAGGGAGAAAGTGATGACATGTGCCGGCTCGCCATCCCGGTAGCGGCCAATCCTGTCTCTGATCTCGGTCAGCACGGGCATGACGTTCATCGCGCCAGCAGGCGCCGGTCCATGGCTGATCGTTGATGGCAGCGCCGAACAGACTTGCCTGACGACAGCGGGAATGCTTGCCACCTCGACATAGTCGGCGATGGGCCGGCCGTCGCCGTCGATGAAGCGGATGCGCCAGACGCCGGCCATAACCGCTTCCTGCATCCGTGCGGTGATGCCGTTCGAAAGCGCTGCGACGCCCGCGGCTTCCCCCTCGCCGAGGGCGTGGGTGATCAGTTCCTTTTCATCATGCGGATAATCCGTGATGTCGAACAGACGGCCCTTTTGGTTGGCCCTCTGGAGAGCGAGGGCCTCGGCGAGCTCCGGCAGGAGCATCGCTGTGCGCCGACATCGGCGGATCATCTCCTCGGTGCTGCTGGTGGCAAGGAAATTGCGCTTGCGCGCACGGAGCGGCGGCTGGCAGCCCATCGGCATGACAGCCATCGCCGCGTCTTCGCGCTCGGGGCGGATCCAGAAATCGGTCTTCATCGGACGATCACAGTACCGTCACGCGTGATCTCGATCTTTGGTCCGCTCGGGGGCATCATGACGGGCGCATCGGGCGCCAACCAGGCGCCGACCTTTTCGACATATTCCGACCAGTCGCGTATTTTGCCGAGGACGCCCACGGGCTTATCCCGGCGCGTGACAACCAGGCTTGGCATCACAACAACGTTGAAGCGGGCCTTGAGCTTATCCTCGGCCGTATGGCGGACTACCGCACCGCGCAGACGACCGCAGAAGAACAGCAGGAGTTCAGGAAGAATCACGGCGACGTCAATGGCCTCAGGCTGCTTTGCCGGGTCACCTGTAAAGAACAGCAAGGCATTCTCGCTCGCCGTCGAAGCGAGGAAAGCGTCGATGTTCGTCTCATCGACGAGAGGCAGGCGCGACCGCTCGCTTAATGCGCGGACCAGAGCACATGTCATTTTACCTCCACAAATCACCATGCAAATCGTTCCGAATATGATCTGCAAACGGCGTGCCAGACTGAGGAAAGTTGGTTTCCGGTGATCTGTAAGGGAATATTCGCCTCAGACCCGGTCCCGATGAAGAATGGACGGAAGGTCAATTTCCAACGTGGTCCTATTCTTTTCAGCTGTCGCGCAGATGCGACGGCAGTTCCGGTTCGCGGGAGACCAGATCGGCGAAGAGGGACTCGAATTCCCTTCCGTCGACCGCCTCGGCCAGACCCGTAAGCGCATCGTCGATCGCGCGCGCTTCTTCAGCTTCCAGCACGCGGATGGCCGAGCCGAGATGGGTCAGCAGCCAGGTGCCTGCGGGCTGCGGGCCAACCAGCATCAGCGAGATCGTCGATATCGCGCCGCGGCGCTCGCACTGGGCTGCGAACTCGGTTCCAGCAACGACCCGCATGGGAATGCCTATGCACATGATGCTTTCCTCAATTCTCGACATCAAATGAAATCGGGCGCCGCCGCGCACTCGACTCCCCGAGCGGCTACCGACCCGCCGCAGCCTTGGGAGATGGTTCAGCCGGCAAGGAGAGCCGCACCGGCAAGGGCGACAGCCAAGCCGGCGATCCGCATCGCGCCCTGCCTGGCTTTACCGAACCTGAAGGAGGCCAGATCGATACCCACGGCGTGCAGGGCGATCGTTGCAGTGAGGAAGCCGGCCACATAACCGCCCGCACGCGCCATTGCCGGAAGTCCCGTGTCATGGGCGTGGCCATGGAAGAGCGCACAGATACCGACCACCGTCGCCACTACGGGTGTCGGAACTTTCACTTCCAAGGCGACCAGAAGCCCAAGCACCGGGACTGTCAGTGCGATTGCGGTCTCCACCATTGGAAGCGGAAGCCCGTAGACGCCCATCACGCTGCCCACAGCCATCAACGCCACGAAGGCGGAGGGAACTATCCAGCGGCGGGCCTTACCACCCAGCGTCGACGCCCAGAAGCCGACCGCGACCATCGCCAGGATGTGGTCGCGGCCGTTGAACGGGTGGCCAAGACCAGCGAGCGCTCCATCCGTATGCAGCCCGACATGGGCATGCGTCCGGTAGCGCCAAGGCGGCAAGCGTTGCCGCGATCCTGTGGTATGTCATGGATGTCTCCTCAGAAATTCAGCGCGGCCGCTTCGGTACGGCGTTCGTAATTGTCGTAGTCGATATCGTTTGCGAGGAGCCGCGGCACCACCGCGTCCTCCGGCCGTGCGGTCACCGGAACGCCCCAGTCACGCAATATCCGGACCGCCATCTTGACCGCCGCAGGTATGACGGCCCTGACGGGCTCTGTTAGCGGTCCGCCCCAGTCTTCGAGATGGAGCGGCTGACAGCCGATCAACGCCAACCGCTCGGGATAGTGGCCCATGAGATCTGCAGTGCTCAGCACCTCCTGGAAGCCGGTCTGGTGCAGGCTCATCTTCTTGGCGCCCGTGAATTTCGGCACCTCGTCGTCTTCCACCACCTTCATCGTGCCCGGCTCAAGCCCGTAGTCGATGGCGTCGAAGACGATCAGCCGATCGTGCTCGTTGACAAACTGGACGAGGTAGAGCCCCTGCGTGCCGCCGTCGAGAATGGTGACGTTATCAGGGACTTCATAGGTCTTATGGAAATGCTCCACCGCCCGAACGCCAAAGCCCTCGTCGGCCCAGAGGATGTTGCCAATGCCGAGCACGAGAATGCGAGGTGTGGGCGCGGATATCAGAGGGTAGGGAGCCGCCATCTAGTCCTCCCCGTCCTTGAACAGCCGCTCGCCTGAGATCATCGAAGAGATGATGCTCTGTCGGCTCATAATGTCCTCGCGAACCGCCACATAGATGTGGACCATTACGAATACGAGGATCACCCACATGCCGAGATGATGGAAGGTGTGGATGTCCTGGCTGTTCGGCCAGATCGAGAACACCCAGCCAAACAGTGCATATTCTAAGCTGTCGCGGCCCGCGCCCTCGCTATAAAGCGCAAAGCCGGTGGTCACCATGAAGAAGAGGGGCAAGGTGAACATTGCCGACAAAGGCCCAGTAGACGCGGAGGATCAGGAACACGGCGAGGACCTGCCCCGCCGCGAAGTGCATGAAGCGCATGTAGCCCATAAGGAAGTTGGCACTCGCCTCGCCGGGAACGGACGGCAGCGGCGAACCGATGAAATAACCGGTGAGCGCGAGCGTCAGGATCGAAACGGCGTTGACCCAGTGCCAGATGCGCACTGGAGCTTCATAGACATAGACGTTCTGACGCTGGACGGCCTTTTCACCCTCGGCGGCGATAGATTCATGGATGGTCATGACCGAACCGCCTCACCGGACCTGGACCCTGGCCATTTCCTGACCGTCCGGGCTCATTACATGCGTCGAACACGCCAGGCAGGGATCGAAGGAATGGATGGTTCGGAGAATTTCGAGGGGCTGGATCGGGTCGGACATCGGGGTATCGATGAGCGATGCCTCGAAGGCGCCGATATTGCCTTCGGGGTCGCGCGGGCTGCCGTTCCATGTTGTAGGAACGACGCACTGATAATTGTCGATCCTGCCGTCCTTGATCTTGATCCAGTGCGCGAGCGCGCCGCGGGGCGCCTCGGTAAAGCCGACCCCCTTGACCTCCTTGGGCCAAGTTTCCGGTTTCCACTTGTCGATGTGGGCGGTCGAAGAGTCGCCGGCCCTGATGTTGGCGATCAGCTTGTTCTGGAAATAGCGCATCTGGTGGCCAGCCCAGCTCGATTCCAGCGCGCGCGCTGCGGTGCGGCCCAGCGTCGAAAAGAGCGCCGAGACCGGCAGGCCGAGGTCCGTGAGCACCTTGTCGACCGGATCCTTGAACTCCGCCTTGTTCTGCGCATAACCGATCACCCAGCGGGCGAGGGGGCCGACCTCCATGGCATGGCCGCGCCAGCGCGGCGCCTTGATCCATGAATATTTCGCAGCTTCGTCAAGCTGCTCGATATTCGTCTTGGTGCCCTTGGCGTTGGGGCCCAGTTCGTAGTGAGGCTCGGTGACGCCGTCCCAGGGATGGAGGCCCTTGGTCTCGTCGGGATATTTGTACCAGGAGTGGGTCACGAACTCCTGGATCTGTTCGGGGTCCGCATGGTCGACCGGATGGACTTCCGCGAGATTGCCGTTGACGATCGCGCCACGCGGCAGCTTTAGGCTGGCGTCGGAATGGTCGTTGGCATGTTCCGGCACGTCGCCATATGCCAGGACGTTTTTGCCCGATAGCCCACCGCCATAGAGCCAATCCTTGTAGAATGAGCCGATGGCCATGATATCGGGGACATAGACCTTGTTATTGAACTCGATGATCTGATCGATGATCAAGGTCACCAAGTTCAGCCGTTCCATATTGATCGCGCCGACGGCGCCTGTGCCGTCGATATTTATCGCAGAGGGCACGCCACCGACGAGCCAGTTGGGATGCGGGTTCTTGCCGCCGAAGATCGTGTGGATCTTGACGATCTCCTTCTGGAAGTCGAGCGCCTCCAGATAATGCGCCACCGCCATCAGATTGGCCTCGGGGGGCAGCTTGTAGGAAGCATTGCCCCAATACCCGTTCTTGAAGGGGCCGAGCTGGCCAGATTCGACGAACTTCCTGAGCCGGGTCTGGACGTCCTTGAAATAGCCTGGCGAGGAAAGCGGCCAGTCGGAGACTGATTGCGCCAGCGCCGAGGTCGCCTTGGGATCGGCCGAAAGCGCCGAGACCACATCCACCCAGTCGAGTGCGTGGAGATGATAGAAATGCACGATGTGATCATGCACCTGGAGCGCCAACTGCATCAGGTTGCGAATAGAGTTCGCATTGTCCGGAATGGTGATGCCGAGCGCATTTTCCACGGCACGCACCGACGTCAGCGCATGTGTGCCGGTGCACACACCGCAGATGCGTTCGGTAAAGGCCCAAGCGTCGCGTGGATCGCGGTTCTTGAGGATAACTTCGATGCCCCGCCACATCGTGCCGGTCGACACGGCGTTGCGGATGATGTTGTTTTCGTCGACATTCACCTCGATCCGCATATGACCCTCGATGCGGGTGACCGGATCGACGACGATGCGCTTGCCGGAATTATCGAGCGTAACGCCGTTCGGACTTTGACTTGTCACGTTGGTGTTCCTCCCCTGAGGATTACGCGTGGTCTTTTTCGCGCTTGCTGGTGACGCGCTTGACGGCAGTCACGGCGGCATGCGCGGCGATCGCGCCGCCCACAATACCGGCCGCGGTCAAACCGACCTTGTCGGCATTCGCCTCGATCCCGAACTGATGGAGGTTGGTCAGCCGGTCATAGAAGCTGCCATTGTCCCAGAAGCCGTCTTCCGAACAGCCAATGCAGCCGTGGCCTGACTGGATCGGGAAGGAGACGCCACCGTTCCAGCGGACAGTGGAACAGGCATTGTAGGTTGTCGGACCCTTGCAGCCCATCTTGTAGAGGCAGTATCCCTTTCGCGCACCCTCGTCGTCCCACTCCTCGACGAACTGGCCGGCGTCGAAATGCGGGCGCCGGTAGCACTTGTCGTGAATGCGCTGCGAATAGAACATCTTCGGCCGCCCCTGCCGGTCGAGTTCCGGCAGCTTTCCGAAGGTGGTGATGAAGGTGACGACGCCGGTCATCACCTCAGCGATCGGCGGACAGCCGGGAACCTTGATGATCGGCTTGTCGAGGATGACCTTGTCGATCGGCGTTGCTTGGGTCGGATTGGGTTTGGCGGCCTGCACGCAGCCCCAGGAGGCGCAGGCACCCCAGGCGATGATGGCAAACGCGTCCGCGGCCATCCATTTGAGCTTTTCGACGAATGGCCGTCCGCCGTCGATGCAGAACATGCCGTCCTCGTTGAGCGGCGGATTGCCCTCGACGGCGAGGATGTACTTGCCCTTGTACTTCTCCTTGGTCTCTTCGAGGATAGCCTCGGCCTGATGGCCGGCGGCCGCCATGATCGTATCATCATAGTCGAGCGAGATCATCGACAGGACCACGTCCTTGACCAAGGGATGGGCCGAGCGGACGAAGCTCTCCGAACAGCATGTGCATTCGAGGCCGTGCATCCAGATGACGGGCACGCGTTCCTTGGTCTCCAGCGCCATCGCCATAGCCCTCGCCGCTCCCGACCCGAAGCCGAGGCTTGCGGCCGTCAGGCTGCAGAACTTGGTGAAACTGCGCCGGGTAATCCCCTGGCGGCGAATGACGTCATAAAAGGTTTCGGCAGCTGCCATGTTGCTCCTCTAGCAATCCAATCCCCATCACACCGCCCGGATGGACATCGGGGGTCCGTCAGGAATGTTCGCAGCAAGAAGCGGGCCAGTTCTGAATCCCGAGGCCTACTTTCCTCCGAAAATTTCCGGGCTGGTCATACTTTTCTTCAAAAAAGGTATAACGACGCAGTCATGCTGAAGCCGATCGATCTCATGTATCAGACGATGCTCGCGGAGCTGGGACAGCGTTCGCTCGACGCGGCATGGTCCGCCCACTTTCCCCCCGATGGTCGCTTCACTCCTGTCACGGTGAAGCAGCGACGGTATTGGTACTTCGACCAGCCTGACGGCGAAGGCGGTCGCACATGTCGCTAAGTCGGTCCTGCGAACGATCCCGAAGTTGCAAAGCGTGTCGAGGAGTTCAAAGCGCAAAAGGCTGATCTTCGGGCATGGCGTCGAATAGTCTCCACCCTCACCCGCGAAGGCGGGATGGTCGCGCCGGAACCCAGCGCGCCTCTCAGCGTCAATGTCCAATGCACCTCTTTTACCCTTTTTAACGGTTTCGAAGTCCCGAGTTAACCGCGCGGATGACACTAACGGGCTAGCTCTTCTCGCTCGCAATCGGCGTCTGAGATCAGCGACTGTCTCCAAAACGGGTTATCGCTCATGATCGTTACCGCTCCCCGGAGCCGCCTTCACTCTACCTATCTATCTCGCGTGGCGGCCGAAGTCAGAACACGTGTGCAACTAAAGAGAAGTTGTCGTTTCATAGTACGGCTAGTCTATCCGGCGAGGGCCTTGCGGAATCTGACAATGATTAAGGCGGTCGTTGTGCAGATATCTGAAAGCGGTGCCCGAATAAGGACAAGCTATTCTGCAGTTCCAGATCACTTTTATGTCGTGCTCGGAAACTACGAATACTTTATGGGAGCAACTGTATTTCACCGCTCAAAGGATGAAATCGAGGTGGAGTTCATCAAATCGCAGCCTTCTCGTTTTGTTAACGTTCTTTCGCGTGTCCAGTTTCCACTCGCGACTATTCATGATCTGAAGAGCGTTCTTGAGGCCGACTAGTACCGCTTGTCGTGACCTTCAGCCGATATTGCCGCGCCGAGGACGCGGCTGATGCTTCCTCGCGGGAGGGAGCATTTCGGAGAGTGTGGGGGGTTGTGAGTTTCGGCTGGGTCGCGGGAGTCTGATGCGTTGGACATCCTATTGGTTGAAGACGATGATCTGGTCGCAAAAACGATCATCCACTCCTGGCCAGTGCCGGGAGACAATATCCATTTGCTTTCAAGCTACAAGCAGTGCCTGCGGACGATACACAGCGCGGAGATTAATTTCTTTGACGGTGCGATCGTTGACGTAAATTTGCCGGACGGGAACGGGCTAGAGATACTCCGCACGGTCAGGAGGCACTCGGATATCCCTCTGATCTTGATTTCAGGCATAGGAAGCCCAGAGAGTCGGGCAACCGCGTTGGATGCGGGCGCCGACGATTATGTAATGAAGCCGTTTTCGGTTCGTGAACTCCAGGCTCGCCTCACCCGCGTTGTGGCAAAATCGGGGAGCAAGCGCTTCGAGGTTCCTCCGGTCGAGTTGGCGATTGGAAGGGTTTGCTGCGACTTGACCAGGAGGGCCCTAATCTGCCGCGGCAAAACGCTGCCCCTTACCGATCTCGAAACCCGTTTGCTGTCAGAACTCAACAGAAACCTCGGACGGGCCTGCAGCAAATCGCAGCTTTCCAAGCATGCTTGCTTCCGGGAGTATGATCCGCGCGACAAGACGCTAGATGTGTACATCGCAAGATTGAGAAGAAAGATCGGTGAGTTGGATTCGAACAGTGTGGAGTATGTGCAGACGGTGCGTGGAGTCGGATATCGTTTACTTACGTCAATGGGGACGACTGCTACGTCAAACACGCCGAAATCCAAAGAATGAGGATCAAGGTGAAGGCGGTAATTATTGATGACGACCAGGAGATCTGCGAGCTTCTGCAATTCCAACTGCAGCACCTCGGAGTTGAGGCCCGTGCGGTTACAAAAGCCAGCGACGTGCTCGATGCTGTGAAGCAGGAAAGCCCCGATATTGTGTTTGTCGACATGTCTCTCGGTGAAGCCGATGGAGTTGATGTTTTCCATATGCTCCGGGACATCCGCTTTATGGGGGCTCTCGTCATCGTCAGCGGTCATCCTGAAAGCGTGCTTCGTCACGCGAGGGATGTTGCCCTTCGCCTCGGGCTGGATGCAAAGGCGCCACTGAAAAAGCCATTCCGGCTGCAAGATTTGAGACGTGTTCTAGACGAAGCGAGCAGTGGCCCATCGGCGAATTTCCCGCGCGTTTTGAAACCATGTCCCGAGGGGCTCTTACGCGAGGGGATTCGGAAGAATTGGCTCGAATTCTGGTTTCAGCCGAAGGTTGAGCTCAAGACTGGATGCCTCAGGGGGGCAGAGTGCCTGGCTCGAATTAGGCACCCCAGCGCAGGTCTGCTCTTTCCCGGTCAGTTCTTGCCCTCGGCTGACGACGACGATCTTCATGAACTCACCGTCAGGGCCGCGGAGGCCGCGGCAAAAGCCGCATCACTCGATTTAGGGGACGGTGTGCCGCTCCGTTTCTCGATAAATGTTTCCACCCGAAGCATGCAGCCGGCACTGATCTTGCAACTCAAAAAGGTTCGTGATGGCGCGGTTAGGCCCGTTGACCTGATCTTGGAGATCACCGAAAGCGACCTTGGTGGTGATAGTTCGGTCTGCCAAGCATTTGCAACACGCGCTGTCTTGCATGGCTTCAATATTTCAATCGATGATTTCGGTTGCGGTTACGCCACCTTTGAACGGCTGCGGCGTACACCCTTCTCTGAACTCAAGTTGGATCGATCTGTCGTAGCTGGATGTTCAGGCGACCGCGCTTTGAGAAATATCTGCGTTGCGACCATCCAGTTGGCCCACGGCTTTGACGCACTCGCAGTTGCTGAAGGCGTCGAGACTCAGGAGGATGCCGCCGTTCTTGCCGAGATTGGGTGTGACATCGCGCAAGGTTATCTCTTTGCACCCGCATTGCCTCTGGAGGAATTTGCGGCATACGTTCGATCCCCCATTGAAGCCCGTTACAAGACAAAATCGTAGTGCAGTCTCCACGCAAATCCTTAATCTGTGCAACCTGCTCCCCGTGATATTGGGGAGCACAAGTCCGAACCGCGTTCACAAACAACCTTGCACTCTCTTGCCTTCAAGTATCAGGCGCACCTTTGCAGCCAATTCCCTTGGTCGGTAAGGCTTGCTTAAAAAGTGGAGCCCAGGATCGAGCCCACCTTGATGAATTATGGCGTTGTCTGTGTATCCGGAAGTAAACAATACAGGTATTTTTGGTCGAAGCCTGCGAGCTTCCTCCGCCAGCTGACCTCCATTCAGACCACCTGGCATGATTACGTCGGTGAACAGAAGGTCGATGTCAGCGATGTCTCGCAGAATGTCCAGAGCCTCTTGACCGTTTCTAGCGGAAATGACCTGGTAACCAAGATTTTCGAGCTGCGCCGCTACATAGTTCAGGACCAGCTCATTGTCCTCTACTAGAAGAATCTTCTCCGTGCCTTGGGGCAGTGCGGCCTTCTCCGGACTCGATCTCGTCTCTTTCTCGCCCCGAACGGCTCTCGGAAGGTAAACCTTGACGGTCGTTCCTTGGCCGGGCTCCGAGTAGATCTTGACATGCCCGTTCGACTGTTTGGCGAAACCAAAGACCATGCTGAGGCCGAGGCCGCTCCCCTTCCCAGTCTCCTTGGTTGTAAAGAATGGCTCGAAGACGCGTGCGAGGATGTGGGGTTCCATCCCAGTCCCTGTGTCGGAGATGGCTACTACCACGTATTGACCGGGAGCAATGTCCGAGTTCCAATCCGCATAGTGTTGATCGAGACAAAGATTTCCGGTTTCAATCGTCAAACGTCCGCCGCGCGGCATCGCGTCGCGCGCATTAAGGCAAAGGTTCAGGATCGCAGCCTCAAGCTCGGACGCATCAACAAACGCATTCCAGAGGCCGGCTGACTGGATGAATTTGATTTCTATGTCTTCGGAAAGTGCTCGCCGCAGCAGACCGTCCATATCCTTCAGTAGCGAATTGAGATCGACCACTTGCGGCTCGAGAGCCTGCCGGCGCGCGAAGGCGAGCAGCCGATGCACGAGGTCAGCACCTCGTTGAGCGGCCGCTGAGGTCATTTCCGCGAGGCGGCGAAGGCTCTTGTCCTGGCTCAGCCGTTCGGCGAGAACCTCGGCGTTGCCCAAGATGACCGTTAGAAGATTATTGAAGTCATGCGCTACGCCGCCCGTCAGTTGCCCCACTGCCTCAAGCTTTTGAGCCTGCCTCAATTGCTCCTCAATCGCCAGGCGCCTCGTTATGTCCGAGTTGATCGAGAGGATGGATTGCGGACCAGCAGCACTGTCACCCATCAACGAGCAGCGAGCCTCTACGGTAATGCGGCTTCCGTCCCTGCGCCGTTGCACGATCTCCCCGCTCCATTCCCCAGTCGCCACGACAACGGCGACGTAAGCGAGGGGATTGGATTCATCGCTGTAAAGCAGTTGTCCAAGCGATTTCCCGACTGCTTCTTCCGCCGTCCACCCGTAGATCCGCTCTGCGCCCTTATTCCAGAACAGAATTCTATGGTCGATGTCATGCACGATAATCGCATCCCGAGCCATGTCGAGAAGCGCCGCCTGTTGCGCAAGCTTATCTTCCGCTGCCTTGCGTGCTGAAACATCACTCATACCACCTACGCATCGGACCGGCTTTCCATGGCGGTCGTAGATGATGTGTGCAGTATCCTCGACGTATGCAATCGAGCCATCGCCACGAAAGAACCTGTATTGATCCTCCCATGTTTGTTCCATGGAATCCATCGCCGCTTGAGTGGAACGTAATACACGCTCTAGATCGTCCGGATGAGTATGCGTCTTCCAAAATTCAAGATTGCGACGGCTTTCTTCGGGAGAGTGGCCGAATACTGCCTTGAGGCCTTCGCTCCACCAGATAGTATTGTTAACAACGTTCCAATCCCAAATCACGTCCGCAGTTACGTTTGAGACTGCGCGGAACAACTCCTCGCTTTCACGCATCTTCTGTTCAGCAGCCAGACGCTCGGTGACATCCAAGGCCATAATCAGCCTCGCACTTCGGCCTTCGAAGTCGAAGGCATGGGACGATATCTCTGCGAAGATGATCCGGCCGCCCTTGAGGCGATGCCGCCAGATGCTTGGCTGCTCGAGATCGTGGCGCCCGTTGGTTACACTTTCTAACAAGGCGGGCACATCTTCGGGTGGAAGAATGGCCCTGATGGTCATCTTAAGGAAATCCTCCCGCGAGTACCCGTAGCGGGCAACGGCAGCGTTGTTTACCATCAGGAAACGGAAGGTTTCGGTATCGTATACCCACATGGGTTGTGGGTGAGAATCGAATAGCTGTACGTAGTATGATTCACTTTGTTGCGGGGCGCTGCGGTTATCATGAGTTATTATCGTGGGTTGTACCATCGCGATCATACCAAGTTCATCTGCAGGTTAGGGCCTCCAGCCATCAAGCTTTGGCGGCTTCATGTCGGCGATCCTTACATCGGCGTCGAGATCGATGTGCGAGCCCATACATCTCGATCGGATTGGCCGTCCGAAAAGGTACCGGTGGGCTTTCTATGACCGTGTCCAGGAATTCGCGGGTCGAGCGCAGTTCGCCTTCGGGCCGCTTCGACCACGGCGGCAGAGACCGTCTGTTGTTTACGTCGTGTCCGTCTGCAGTCGTTTTCCCCGACATGACGGCGGCTCCTCCCTTACGACTGTTACCCTATTCACACGCACTTGCACACCAAATGTTAGAAGTCGTGAAGATGGTGCAACATCCAGATGGAAGCATCGTTAATTTCGAAATGGAGATCTCGATTGAAACAAGGTGGAAAATGATCCGCTCGCGCCCAGGCGCACACCCAAGCCTTGACTCATGGGCCTGTCCGACGCGGTTGTTTTGGCGCTATCCGCGGTCGCGCCGGCCAAAGTGCTGGTGGGTGAATGCTGTCGGGCGAATGACGCGACGTGTGTGCAATCCTGTTGGCGCACTGGCTGAGTAGGTCACTGTCTCCGCCGTGTGGAATGGCGGTCGGCCCATCTATTCCAGCTCTCACAGATGGCCACGCGTCCAATGATGCCGGGACCGTTCCAAGAGGATTTTCAGTGTCCTGATGACATCGGCCGCGCCCACCAGGGAGTCCCTGACCTCTTCGGCCGAAAGGTCGCGAGCGCATTCCGACGATATCCGGAGATCGGACGTCTCGTGCACGATGAGCCTCTACAGCGCCTGCTTGTTCGCGCTAGTCGCGGATAGTGTCTATCGCGCGGTCAAAGAGCCGACTTATCTACATAGTGTGTCAGTGCGAGCATTCGGGCAATCAGCCCGTGGCTGGCCGAGCACTCGCCCAACAACTGGGCAGTCGAGCCCTCAAGCCCAACCCACGTGCTTGCGCTTCGCCAGCTTCAGGAAAAGTCCAAACCAGAAGCGGTACTCTGGCGTGTCCACGCCGCGGTACGCTTCGAGAGCGCGGTAGGCGACCGACGTGGTGGCGTCTTTGCCGTGCTCAGCCACCGCTGCGTCGATAGCAGCTTCTTCGGTCAGGTCTCGCCATTCGATCATTAGCTGTCCTTCCTCTTCGACATGCTCTCTTTTGCGATCCGCCAAGCTCGGACACCTTCATCAGCCGAACTTCAGGCCCTTCTTCTTGCGAACAGCGGGCACCGATGCGGGTTTCCTTCCCAGCCCCGTGGCGCGTGCGAGTTCCGAGCGCTGTCGGGTATAGTTCGGAGCTGTCATCGGGTAGTCGGCTGGAAGCTTCCACTTTTGGCGATACTGCTCCGGCGTCAGACCGAACTTTGCCATCAGGTGTCGCCTGAGAGATTTGAATTTCTTGCCATCCTCCAGGCAGATGATGAAATCGTCTGTCACAGATTTCTTGATCGGGACTGCGGGGCGTTGCTCTTCGGCGGAGGGCTCGGTTTTGGATGGTCGATAACCCCCATCCAGCGAGTCATAGGTTTGCTGAATAAGATGGGGGAGCTCGGCGGCGGAAATGACATTGCGGCTCAAATAGGCGGACACGATGCGGCTGGTGAGCTCAAGTCTCCGTTCCGTTATATCTGGGCGCGATTCCGTCAATGATCTTCTCCGAAGCATGTCACTAATTGTAATCGATCCATGTAAAGAGCAGGTATTTCGGTCGGAAGGAAGGCGGGACGAGAGAAAGATGCTGATTATCGACAGCTTTTGCGGTCCTCTGTTCTCGTTTGCGATGGCGAAAACGGTTCGGGCCTCGACAGCGGCTCCGGCTTTCCGTCGTGGTCGCCTCGCATCCCCTGACTCCATCGGTATGAGGTATGCTGCAGGATCTCGTCTGCGCAGCCCTAGCCGGCGAGATAGGCATTTACTTTAGAGGCTCAAGGGGTGCGGTGGCGGCCCGCACGCTCGCGTCTGGCGTGCCAAGAAAAGGAGGCGCCCGATCGCTTGACGCTCATGCTTAAACAGACCGGCGACGTCCAGGTTCGGGTTCCGCGCCCGGCTTCTTCGTCGATGACTCGTTCTCCTATGAGCGCCATGATAGAACGGGGGAGGGGAGGTCCTGCCTGTGTGCCGTAGCGCACCGCCCGCACATCGGAGAGATGATGCGCCAGCCGAGAAGCTGACTGCGACGATGGGCTTCGGTTCGTGGCCACGTGGATAACAGGTTGAGCAGGACTGCAGCCGCCCCGCAGCGATCAGGCGCCGCGATGATTACGCGATATTCGAAAAGGTCATCCGGCCGGACCGGTAGCCGGTTCGGTAGAAAGAGACGCCGGCGAGGCTGACGAAATGCACGAGCGCCGGGCACGACACGTTCATCGACAGTCCCGGCAGACGGTGTCCGATACCATTCACGCCTTGCACAAGGAAGAACTCTCCTGTTCCGAGACCGCTCGCCGCACCTGGGGTCGGCCAGTTGCCAAATGGTCGACATTGGACGTGGGACCGGACCATGCAGGGCACACTGGAAACCTACGTCCAGCTTTTCGCACCCGCGATCCGGGCAAGCCGGATGGTTGGATTGACGATGCCGGGTTTGGTCGCAAATCGAACGTTCGCACGTGTCCTGTTCCGCGACCTTGACGCCGTCTGCAATGCCGTCGAACTGCCGTGCAGCAACGGCCAGGCGGAAGGCCACATCAACCGTTTCTAGATCGGGGGAAATGGAGTGCCGCTTCACCCGGAAAACATCAATAACCGGTTTAGCGACAAAAGTTTGTGGACAAGCCCCTAATTGGATTGAGCAGCGGCATGGTGGGCGGTGCCACCGCGCTTGCGTGGGCGGTGTGACAATCCAGGGGCGAGGGCTCCGCTCAACTGAAGGAGACCCGCCGCAGCGCCGCCAAGCATGGGAGAGAGGATATAGAGCCAGAGTTGATCGACTGCGGCTTCTCCTGCGAAGAGCGCCGGACCGAGCGAGCGGGCCGGGTTCACGGAAGAACCGGAAACCGTGATGCCGGCAAGATGGATCGCGACCAGGGTAAGGCCGATCGCCAACCCGGCAAGC
>NZ_LUAV01000022.1:233508-262200 GCF_002078505.1 Ensifer aridi
ACGGCCGGGTTGAGATGCGCGCCTGAGATTGGCCCGACCGTATAGGCCATGGCCACTACGGATAAGCCGAAGGAGAGAGCGACGCCCACTGGCCCCACCTCCGAACGCATGAAGAGGATCGTGCCGCAGCCGAAGAAAATGAGTGCGAAGGTTCCGACGAATTCGCAAATATACTTGTTCATGTCCGCTCCGTTACCTGAATTTCCGTGATGGGTTTTCTGTGTAGTAATCCCTTGGCATTCGATGCTCCGCCGATCGGCCGAGCATTCCGCGTCACCGACACGGTGTCCCAGCGTCGCATGACGCGCAGCACCGATGATCTCGCATCGTGCATTTTCTCGAACTCCCGAGGTCGGCGTAACAAGCAAAGTCGCTGTTTCCCGACGAAATCCATCGCTATCACTTCGAGATCACCGGCACTGTGCTGCAATCGAGTTCTGCCGATTTCTACGCATATGGCGTGCCAATTGAGAAAACTGCTTAATAACAACGCGATCAATTCGATAGCGCTCTGTCCAATATCCGACAGGATCGAGAACTCTACAGTGAACGCCTGTCGCCTCTTGCACAGCACGAACAGACTAAGTCGCAAACTTCAGCCGGACGACGCAGTGGTACGGATCGAACTACCTATGTTGAAACGTGACCGGACCCACAGTCACTTCAGCATTCTTAACCATCAACGACTCTGTTTGTTTTGTGGATCGACGAAAAGGTGGCAGGAAATTGCGCCAGATCAATGCGGCTCAGAGAGTGTAGCTGAGATTCGAAGAGTTGGCGCAAAGGAGGAACGCCATGACACACCCCCAAAATTGGAGGTCCGCGTTCGCAGCAGCTCTTGATCGGGCACTGAAACCTGCTGTTTCGCCCGGCGATCAGGCGAAGGCGGCACCGCAAGCCACCGGACTAAGAGATGATCCACGGCCGGCCGGGAGTGAGCCGGGAGAACCCCATCTTTTGCTCATGCGGATCGAGGCGCTCCAGCTCAATCCCACCCGAGTCAAAGCCTTGATGCCAGCCGACTTTCGCGTGCTGGCCCACGTTTGTGAGTATTGCCAAGACAAGGTGAGGTGCGAACGTGATCTTCTCTACGAGGCAGCCGGCAAAGCTGTTAGCTGGGAGAATTACTGTCCGAATGTCTATCGGTTGAGAGCGATGGGTTTGCTTCAAACAGTTCGCCCGCAGTCGACAGGGCGCAGCGTCGGCGCCCGCCAAGGGCCTGCGTGAGTCCGCCTGAGGACCTCTTGGGCCCGGTCCAGTACCGAAGGGTCATCCTGAACTATGCGGATCGCCCGTTTGAAGTGCCGTGCCCTGCAATCCCGCGCTTCATGGCGGCTCGCGTCGGTCCTGACCTAATCTGCACATGCAGTCGAGCACGCGTGGACGAACCGGCCGCATCGAATTGGGTCTGATACCTGCCTTCCGGCGCGTGTGGATCATTTCGTTTCCCATTGAGGTACTGCACCACGTCGCACTGAACGAGCTGCGCATCTTACCGTCTGGCAATGTGGAGCGTGGTGACGGCACCTGTGGGAGCAGTCATACTAGATCTGCTAAAATGTTATAACTGCGGGTGGACAATAGGGATTTCGGGGGACATGGAGGGCGCGTCCCAAGGGTCTCCGTTCGACGGAAACATTGACGTTGCCGATGAGATCGAGAGCAGGGGAGAGATTCCGGAAGAAAGACCCATGAGTGTCAAATTGTCGATCTCAGTGGCCGACTAGCAGGATGCGTTTGCCCGTTACTCGTGGAGAGCGGCCGGTATTCCAGCGTGAAATCGAGGTGTGTGGATCGGATCATTTCGCGGCGCCGATCGACTAGCCAAGCTCGTATCTCGAGCGAGATATCTGCTACAAAGGCGTCATGCGATCCTCGCGCTTCGACATCGGCTATAGCCACATTTTCCGTATTCAGATATTGCAAGACCATAGGGGGTGTACACATGGTCTTTGGGAATTACTAAATCAGGGGTACCCGAGAAGTTATAGGCAACGGAATGGGGAGCGGAAGGGGGTACGGACCGGACCATACTACAAATGCGCCCTTGAATCCTCCTGAAGTTGTAGATGCTTCTTGGGAAGTCAGTTCGATCGCACCATAGGCCGCCATTTTAGTCTTCATTATTGTCTCCTTTCAGGGTTCAAACCATCAGTCGGTGCTGGCAGCTCGTGCCGCCAGGGCACGAGAGATTCAAGTCACTTGACACTTGCGCTTAACCCCCACCTTTCCCTCCCGGAGCCGGAGCTCGCGCGTTCATGATTACTCGTGGCCTATGGGGATTAGCAGCTTCCTTTAAGCTGCTAATCCAAGCGAGCTTGCCGCAACTTATATCCTTCAGCTTTAGCCGTGCTTTTGTTTCAATATCACGCTCGCAATGTACGCAGCCGTAATTCCTAGTATTCCCACTCCTCCCGCTATTCCAAATACCCAAGCTAACGCCGGCAACCAACCTCCGAAGGTTGCAGATGCTTGGTGAGGGGTTAGCTCGGCTACACCATAGGCTGAGACATCGGTCTGCATTTTTGTCTCCTTTGTAAGTGAGGCGATGAGTCAGTGACGGTGGCTGGCCGTCCAGCCACGCAAAGAGAGATAATCAAGACTCGTGCCAACTTCGCAGAAGGGCAAGAAGGGCCGTAGAAAACGGTCTGCGCCTCCTCCTTATTTTGTAAAATGGCGGCAGCCAGAGTGGAACGGCACGCGGCTGGAACATCACCGTGTCTCGGACGCGACAATCCCGACAACAGGGGCAATGAGATACATCGGGAGAGCGAAAGGGGCAAAAGACCTCAGCTTCCCGCTCTGATGCCGCTGTTAACGCTGCAGACGCGCCGATCTCTTGCTCCGTAGAATGACGTAGTGAATGGATCGCGCAGTGGTGGAGGCGGAACTAAAGGACGTCGGTGATCAAGCTCTGATATGCGGATTGGATACCGCATTCCCGATTATGCGCGCACGCGCTTCGACCTGCGCCGCTCTTTGCGGGACTTCGATTCGGGGTGCTCGTGCTGACGTCCGCCTGGTTCAACGTCTGAGGCTTCCGTCAGCAACGTCACTTGCTACGCGTCATGCATGCGCAAGGCTTTCCGCACGAAACCGTCACCATCGCCGCGATCGAAAGCGGTGTCCGTTGCTCGTTGCAGCTCGCGATATGATTACCGACTTCCAAACTTGCCTGACCGATTTCTGTTGGTATCCGGCAGCGCTCGACGCTCCGCGGCTCGGCCGAGCTTTCGGCAGACGCGTTACTGGCTCGACATCGGACGTGTGCTGCAAACGAGCCTGCCGTTCGCCTCGCATTTGGTATTAACATAGGGGGCTTCACCCCCTATGTTCTTTGGGGACTACAAATTCGGGGTATCTGAGCAGAATACTATTGGGGGGATCGGAGGGACGCCAACAACTATGGAGCAGGTTCCTCCTGAAGTTGTAGATGCCTCTTCGGGAGTTAATTCGGTCACACCCCAGCCTATTATTTTGGTCTTCATTTTTGTCTCCTTTCGACGCTTAAACCATCAGTCGGTGCTAGCAGCTCGTGCCGCCGCGCACGAGAAAGATCCAAAAAACGTGCCAGCTCCGCCGGGTGCGCCGTTCCGCATGAACTTCAATGGCTTCAACAAAATGCGGGCACGCCCGGCAAACTCACCGTCGAATACGAAACCCGACAGTTTGGGTCAGCACAGGGTACCTAACGCGGTCCCATGTCTCTGGGACGGTGTAGCCATGGCGGGCGTTTGGGGGGGAGGCGCGGCGCGTCCCCTGGAGATTCAACCACCACTTATAGTTCAACGTCTTTGGGAGGGAGATCATCTTCATCAAAGGACTTGTCCCGCGACGAATGACAGCCCGGTCCAGGCCGCTTTCCTAGCTTGTCTTGCCTGCTGTACCAGCGGAATTCCTTTCCCGAAGACGTGTATGCCCCATGACGATGAGATCGGAAGAGGTATCCATGGTGCTCGTTCAGAAGACTCGAATCGGGCGCAGAGAGCCCGGAGACCTCGAGCCCTTGAATGACTTTCTTTTCGTCTGTGTCGGGCAGGAGCCGAGGCGTAATGCTGTTGAAGGAGGCGACGGCGTTTCTTGCGAGATCATTGCCTCGGTATGCATCGGGACTGGAAGTGCAGGATACCACCCTGTGCAACAGAGTTGGCTCATGGCTGCCGAAAACTCCTGTCAGTCACTTCAATCGATGCAGCTCCCCTCGGCGTACATCATACTAACCACACTCTCGGTTTTGTCGAGTTCGCGACAAGGTGATGTTCTGCCGGCGGGCAGGACGAATTGGTCGTTTGATCGGCAGAAATGGAGGCAACAATCAAAACCGAAAAATCGGCTGTGGTGTGGCCGACATAAGCATCGTTGTCAGCGCTCTTCGCCACTGACGAACTGAGGCGCCCGCCCGCGAGCGTATAGAACGAGTCACCGCGATCTTCGCCGATGTCTGTACCCGGCGCTCGCAAAAGCACAGGTCCGGCGCGAACTCCCGACGTGGCATCGATCACGACCAATGGAGGGGCACGCGTCCCCTGGCTACTCAAGCCACAGCAGGCGATTGGTAGCTCCCGACAATCCGCTCGGTTCGGGAAAGCAACGCTAATTCGGACCGTCCCCAAGCGGCATGCAACTTTCCGCTCCGCCTCGCGCCGCGAGATCCACGGATCCTAAGAACCGCACGAGATGGGGATAGGGGCGGTGGACCCGGTTTGTGCACGCCACAAGCGGGTGTAAGCACCCTCTTCTGTCACTAAATCATCATGCCTTCCCTCCGCAACCACCCGCCCCTTATCCAAAACCACGATCTTATCGGCCATGCGAATGGTACTAAGTCGATGAGCGATGACGACGATGGTCTTGTCTGCCCGACGCAGTTCCTCTACCACCCGCAGGACAGACGCCTCGGCGAGCGAGTCAAGAGAGGAGGTCGCCTCATCGAGGATCAAGATCTCCGGATCGCGGTACAGAGCCCGAGCCAACGCAAGGCGCTGCTTCTCGCCGCCCGAGAGACGGACGCCGTTCTCGCCCAAATAAGTTTGGAAGCCGCGAGGCCAGCGCTCGATTGACTGCAATAGTCCTATTTGGTGGCAGATTTGCAGGATCTTCTCGATGTCCGGCTCGAACTCGCCTAGCGCGATGTTCTCGATTACCGAGCCCGCAAACACGTCTACCGATTGGGGTACCGCGGCGACGATCTTGCGCAGGGACTCGGTCGAGAGGTCCTGAAGGGCATAGGGGCCAATCCGGATGCGACCACTCTCTAACGGATAAACATTTTGCAGCAGCGCCGCAAGGGTGCTTTTTCCCGACCCACTTTCCCCCACCACGGCCGTCATCTCGCCCCGGCGGAAGCTGACGCTGAGGTCTTGGAAAAGCTCCGGCTGCGCGCCATGGCGGAACGTAACGTTCTCCAAGCGGATATCGCCAACAGCGGATTTGGTTGCATCGATGCCTCCGTCGCTTGCCGGCTCCAGGTCGAAAATCTCGAACAGGCGATCTGCCGCGATGAAAGCATCCTGAACAATCCGGTTGGCCTGGATCAGGCTGGCAACAGGCTTGGTGATGTAGCCGAATAAGGTATAGCAGGATAATAACTCACCAGGTGTGACGGTCTGATCGAGGGCAAGCGTCGTTCCGAACCACATCAGCGCGATTGTAAATAGGTTCGAGAGGAAAGTGGAGGCGCTGTCCCCGAAAATAGAGACGAGGCCGGAGCTGTAGACGGAATGTAGCGTCTTGATGAAGCGGGTTTCCATCTTCAAGTTGGCGAAGCTCTCCATGCCGGAGGTCTTGATCGTGGAGAGAGCTCCGAGTGACTCCACCAATTGCGCCTCCAGATCGGCGGCATTTTCCATAACGGCGCGCTGGCGCTTCCTATTCAGCCGGTCAATGGTCCAATAGAGCAAGAGGTATAATGGGATAGAGATCGCCACGACTAAGGCGATCTTCCACGAGTAGATGAACATCAGCCCGAACGAGAATAGTGTCATCAGCGCGTTGACGAACATGTTGATCGAGACGTCGTTCAGGAAGCTCCTGATCTTCACCGCGTCGTTCATGCGGGAGACGATTTCGCCCATGCGCATGCCGTCAAAGAACTTCTGAGGCAGACTTAGGATGTGATTGTAGTAGCCGAGGATCAGGTAGACATCGATCTTCTGCCCCGTTTGCAGAATGAGCCGGTTTCGAAGGAAATCGATCAGGATCTGTGTCACTAGAATAAGCAGCATCGCCACGCTCATCAGGTTGAGCAGGTTGCGGTTGCCCGCCGTGATCACATGATCGATGATTTTCTGGACGTAGATGGCAGTCGAGAGACCGAGGACCGTCGTCACCAGCGCCCCGACGAAAGCCTGTACCATTACCGCCCAGTGCGGCGTAAGCAGCCGGGCAAAATGCGCAAACTGCGAGGTGGTCTCGTCGCGGGGCTTGAAGGCGTCTGCCGGAACCAGGAGTACCAAGACGCCAGTCCATTGCGCCTTGAATTCCTCGTGCGACAGCCTGCGGACTTCGCCATAGGCTGGGTCCATAACGATGACCCACTTGGCGTCGACCGCCTGGATCACGACAAAGTGGTGCAGGACGTCCTTGACGATTACGTGCGCGATAGCCGGCTTCGGGATCTTGTATAGGCTATCGAAGCCACCCTTCACCCCCTTGGCGATGAAGCCCAACTTCTGGGCCGCTTCCGTGAGGCCGAGCACGTTGGTGCCGGAGCGGTCGGTCGAGGCGTATTGGCGGATGCGCGACAATGGCAGCTTGTAGCCGTAAAAAGCTGCGACAGAAGCAAGGCTGGCGGCCCCGCAATCGGTGACGTCCCGTTGTTTGAACTTGATGGCCTTACTGGACATGGCAGCTCGCTGGTTGTTTTGACATGGAGAATTACCGGCCCGCCAGGAGCGGATTGAGCCAATCGTCGACGTCATTGTAGAGGAGTTGCAGGAGAGTGCGGTCGGCCACGAGGAAGCGAGCCCGTACGCTCATGCCTTTCTTCAACTGACCGATGACGCCGTTCTTGAGTGCGAGATGGCTACGGGAAAGCGCGCAGCCGACTTTGAAGACCGGTTTCCCGTCATTCACGGTAAAGTCCTGCGCCACATTGAGCACTGTCGCGTCGATCACACCCCATTCATTGTAATTGAAGGCATCCACTTGCAGCCGCACCGACTGGCCCGGCCGCACGAAGCCGATGTCGTTGGGGGAGACGTAGATTTCCGCCACCAATTCACCGTCCGGCGAAATCGAAGCGACCGTTTGCCCCGCTTGCACGTAGCTGCCAGGGGTGAGGCCGGAGAATTCCGCAAGAGCGCCCGACACCGGGGCTCGAATGCGGGTCAGGTCCCGTTCATTCTCGAGCTGATGCAAAGTGGCCGTGAGTTCCTTGACGCGTAAATTGGTGTCGAAGAGCTGCTGATTCCATTCGGCGGACTTTCGCCGCACGAGGATCTCGCCCTGGACCTCAATGTTCTGGAGGGCGAAAGCCTTTTCGTCGACCGCTTTTGCGGGTGCTGCAGCAACGGAGACCAGTCGCCTAGCGCGGTCGAGTTCCGCCGCGGCATTGCTGCGGGCATATTGGTTTTCCCGCAGCAGGTTGAGAAAATGCGCCCGCTCGGCGGTGATGGACTCGGTCAGGAGGCGGATCGGGTCCTTAGCATGTGTGCCGGAGGAGATGAGGGTTTCGAGGTCACGGGCAATATCACTCTTCGCGCGAATGTCGGCTGTAACCGCCCTGAGCTTTTCCTCAACCACCTCATCGTCGAGGGCGAGAATCTCCTGCCCCTGGGCAACCCGATCGTTCTCAACGGCAAGGATCCGGGAGATGCGTCCGGAGACGGGCGCGATCAGGGGCGTCTTCTCGATGGTGGGGCGAATGGTGCCGGCACTTTGGACAGAGACCGTTATCGTGATGAATGGCAGCGACACCAATGTCGCTATCACAGAGAGCACAATGATCCTGTAGATGACCAAAGATCGTCCTGATCTTCGGGAGAGAATGCTCTCCGCGGTGCAGCATGCGATTTCAGGAGAAAGGGGAACTGCTGATCTGTGTTGAGTATGAAGCATAGCTCGCTTGCGCACTTCTCCTAACCGTGGGTCTGATCGCGTGCTGCCCCTTCCGCTATAGTCGCAGCTGCAAAAGCAAGCAGTGCAAAAGCCGCCCAAACTACTCCCCAGAGTAGCCCTCCCGAAATTGCAGGTGCTTCTTCAAGAGTTAATTCGGTTACGCCATAGGCTGCCATATCGGTCTTCATTGTTGTCTCCTTTTGCTGGCGCTCAAGCGATCAACCAGTGCTCGGCAGTTCCTGCCGGCCGCAGTAATAGAGAATCAAGAAACATGCCAACTGCTAGGGCAAGCCTCAAGAGAACAGTTCCCCATACTGTTCAATGGCTTGCGCTTCAGAGTGCGGCAGCACGCTTCGCCCAACGTCGTGTCGTGTACTTCACAAATCCGACAGCACGGGAGTGCAAGGGACGCCTGCATATCGGCCAGACCAGAAACAGATAGTACAATCCAGGACAATGAATTGCCTGGAGCACAACAATGCTCTTCTGGCAGCTTACGCGTCAGCTTCAAGGCCGAGCCCTTGTCCACGTTCGGGCCGGATTAGGTTGTCGAGGACCTCACCTTGCGGCCGATAGCTCCGCGGCTGTTGTGAGCGCAGTTTCAGAAGGCGCGAGACTGCGGCGATATCAAACGAAGAAGAGGGGCATCTCCGTCGCCTCGCAAATACGCGGTCTAAGCGGTTGCGGCCGACGCTCTTGGCGGCGCCTGCTTCATGCGAAACTCGGCCGGATGGTCAAGTCACTGTCCCTAACCGGACGGCCGCGTGCCAAGGCGTCGAAACTCTCTAGGTTCCCCAATCGAGGGTCGCCGCTCGGCGCTCCTTCATCCACCTCTTTAAAGCGGATGTTGAATCAGTCTCGCGCTCCGCACTTGACGATTGATATCTCTATCACAGGATCTGCTATCGTCGATCATCGAGCGGACTAAGGCAAGCCTGGCAGCGGGCGAGCGCTTGGCCGGAACGGCGGAGCCCCGTTCAAGTTGTCGCCTGCCAACTGCGTCTCGCCAATGGAAAGCCTGGTGCAAAAGTTGGAGAACTATGCGACGAGCTCGGAATTACGGGTCAGACAACCTATAGCGCCGAACTCGGGTGCTCGATCCGGGGTCTACCTTAGAGGGCCGACTATTTTGCATGTGGGTGCGAGTGGCTAATAGGCGCAGGCGCGCCACCTGTTCCCCTTTCTTCAACGACCGGGTCTGTGCAAGGACGTCCTTGCCGAAGCGCATCAGACAGGAGGGTTGGCACGGGAGAGGCCCGTCGAAGTTCTTGAGAGCACGCCGCGTTCGGCCGAGCACTTTGCGCCACGATCAGTTCGCGAAAATCGTTTCCGAGCAGGGCCAGAGTGAATCAGACCGTGAGCCGTCTGAGGACCTGTTGGCCCGGTCCAGTACCGTAGGGTCATCCTGAACGATGCGGATCGCCCGTTTGAAGTGCCGTAGCCTGCAATCCTGCGCTTCATACCAGCTAGGGTCGGACCTGACCATAACCTGCACCTGCAATCGGGCAGGCGTGCACGAACCGGCCGAGGCCTGAGAGTTTCGGCGCACGCTGAATCATCAGCTTGACGGTGTCGGGCTGTGCCAGCGTTAGAGGGTCCGCTCCAAAGCGAGCATGCAGTGTGCCGCCGACGGAACTTTTCTGCTTGTGTTGCACCACCACAGTCCTGCCTATCCCCTATTTTAAGTGAGAGGCTTGCCCGGCGTCTGAGGGAGCTGTTCCATATGGATTGCTTGTCTTGATAGTCTTCCAACCTCGACGAAGCGTAAACCTCCACTCGTTCAATCGCCAGCCTCTACACCACTTTCAACTTTAGGTCTCTGCCAGCGACGCCGATCAAATGGGAACATAACGTAATCGCGCGCGGTGAGCGGCTCGGGCTGGTCTCGGAGGCCAACTTCCGGCCACTCATTCTTACTTGGCCAGTATGCCGTTCGAAAAACGGTGTCCCAGATGGTTGTAAAAAACCCATAGTTTCGGCGCCGGTGATGCGCTTCCAACGAGTGGTGGATGCGGTGAAACTTATTGTCGCCAATGATGTATCGAAGCGGCCCAAGATTGATGCGGGTGCTGGAATGTGAAAGATGGGCCTGAAAGGTAATCAGTGTCATGGCAACAACGGGCACTACGCCAGATTCGAAGTGGAACAGCCTGAGCGGTAGTGCTACCAACGCTGCGTAAACGAGTGGCTCGGAAATGTGATGGTGGCAATTCCATGCCGTCAATTCGCGGATCGAGTGGTGAGTAGCGTGCATGCGCCAGAGGAGCGGAACAGCATGCTGTGCGCGGTGCATCCAGTAGTAAAAGAAGTCGCCGACAATTGCGACTAGAACGCCTGAAAGGACAGCCAATCCAGTATTGATGATTGCGTTGTCAGAGTGAAGCAACGTGCCGAAATTGATCGTTACGAGCGGCTTTACCCCTAGCCAGGCCAAGCTCACAGCGAAGAGGTGCCAGACAAACGCACCGAATCCGAGGCGAATAATCCAATTCCGCACGCCGCGGGCGTATGAGGCAAAACTGTATCGATAAGCCGGAAAGGTTAGCTCCAGCGCGGCGCAAAAGGTAGCGAAGATCACAACCAGCTCAAACGCGTTCACGAAGAGCTGGATCATCTGATTAACATCGAGAACGTGCATTTGTTTGCTCCGGCAAATCGTTCAAATGCTCCAACCTGAAGTCGGAGTGACTCTCATCAACGCGGTCGTCTTCGTCACGAGGGTGAGTCCAATTGTTATGAATCTCCAGCGCGGCGCGATAAATTCGGTCGGCGAAACGATATCCCCGCAGAATCATGAATTGCATATCGCCACGTGATGCAAACTTCCTTTCTGGGCCCATTCAGACGGTCTTCCGACGGCACAGCGGCGCACCGCGAGGATGTGCTATGCGGCATTTTCGCAGACTGGTAAAATCAGTTGTTTGGATGAGACCCATCCGTGTCCCAAATGGTTGGGGGAGCCGAGAGACTTCGTGGAGCGGTTACGCCTAATTACCCTATCTCCTCGTTACAGCTCTCTCCGCGACCTCGCGCCAGACTGTCGGGTTGTCGAGTCCGCAACACGGCGATGTTCGGCGGAGCGTGCCGCCGCATTCTCATTGAAGCCGTTAAATATCATGCTGACCCGCCCCTGAACTTTCATCCAACGGCGATTAGAGCCTCGGCGGTTGTCGATATTGTTGTCGCCGATCAAGGAAGATGACGGTTCCTGTTCCAAGTCGGGCACTGGCGGCCGAAGACTGTGAGGACCATTGCCTCGCGTCGTCAGCTGGTGAATTTCGTCGATCGTCATGAGACCGCGCGTGCGACGAACATCGTCAACAAAATGTGGAGATGTTTAGCCTCTCCAACGGTACGCACATCATGCAAGCGCGACCTTCATGGCTTTTTGTAAACCTTCCGAATCCCTCGAAGAAGTGTCTTGAGTTCGGGTTCGTCGACTGCGCAGGCTGCTTCCTCTGGCGAGAACCACTGAAGCTCGCGTTGCCCCATCTCCGGATAGTCTTGTTCGAGCTCCGAGACATATAGCAAGTGAACCTGGACGAGGGCGGGCGCTGCTCCTGGTCCCCTCAGTTTCTTGACATAGGTGTAGTGCCCGACAGGTTTCTTTTTCACCTGGCCCCGAACCCCGGCTTCTTCCCACGCTTCTTGTCGGGCAACCTCATGCGGCTTTTTCTTGGGTATACAGCAACCTTTGGGTATGACCCAGCGGCGACTGCCTCGGCTGGTGATAAGCAGAACTTGAATGTCGTTCTCTGCCCCCGGATTCGGCCTCACGCACACCGCGGCGTATTGGGCGATGACGTTACCCTTCAAGCGCTGGCCAGTTATCTTCATCAGCTCGGATGGAGCGGAACGGTTCGTACTATCAGCCGGCATCACGCGTCCTGCTTTCGATCAACAAACGGCCTCCTCGAGTGTGTGCGGCGGAGACGATATGGGTGTTGATGCGGTTCAGGTCGTGCAGCATGTCGAGGTGGTGCGACTTGTCTGCCGCTGTCGACGCGACCGTCGCGCAGGCGTTCCAGATGTCGCTCCGCCGATTGTTTTTCATTCGGCAAACTTCAACTACACACACCTTGGCGGGATTGAAGTCGCAGGTGACTAAGATCGTCAGGGCGATCCGCTGGGACGGGATCCCAGCAGTCCTCCTGAAGTTCTAGATGCGTCTTCGGGAGTCAGTTCGGTCACCCCATAGCTATCTTTTGGTTTTCATTTTTGGCTCCTGCTTTAGCGCTTAAACGATCAGCCGGTGCGCCCGTCGGCAGCTGCTGCTGACGCCGCGCGTCGAGAGAGCTTCAAGAAGCATGCCAGCTACACAGCAAGAGCCGTCCTGGCATGATATTTAACGGCTTCAATGAGAATGCGGCGGCCCGCCCGGCAAACAACAGCATGTCGCGCACACGACAAACCCGACAGTCTGGGCGATGCGGTGCGGAGCCGGCGATTCGACTCGGTCAGCGCAGGGTACGAGAGCTGTAACGAGGAGATACGCCGTTACGGACCATATTCCATCCGAACACTGGCGCGGTGCGTTCGTCGTGCCTCCCGTTGCCCCGGGTCCGCGACGGAAGCGGCGCACCGAAGACGAGCCGCGGCATCCCGATCTGGCGTTCGGAAAGCCGCGGCCTATTTTGTGTCCGATCCCAACGTGGAAGACAGCGGCTGATTCATCAAATGCTTGGGCCGGCAGTACGGACGATGCAGATGTCGGGCGGGGATGCGCTGCCGAAGTATTGGATGTATAGCTAATCTGATCGCGGAATTCGGTTGGCAGTGAAACAAGGCCTTTTAGGAGCGCCGGCAACATCGCCGCCCAAGCGATCGAGTAGCGCGAAATCATTTGCAGGCGAGACGCCCAATGCTTGCGCTGCAATCAGGCGCTGGCTTCCTTCGTGCAGCAGGCCGCCAAAAAATGGCCTGCATTCAGGACGGGAAAAGCGCTCCGGGCGCTTCGGGAGGGAGGCTGAAAGCGGAAGTGTTCTTTCATCATCAAGCCAGGCTTCAGCGTAGGCGAAGCCGATATCGCCGTGGCGATCCTGGCTGAATTGCCCGACAATTCGACCATCCCACCAGCCGTTGAGAACCCTTGCCGTCATTGTCTGCGTTCACCAGGAGCCAGAATATCGATCGAACAGCCGAGCGTTTGCAGAACCTGCAACACTTTTCCTATCTGAGCTGTCGGCTTGCCCGCCTCGAGATCGACAATGAACCGGAGCCCGACGCCAGCAACGCCTGCAAGCTCGTCCTGCCGCAAGTTTTGCTCCTTGCGTGCACTTCGGACCAGGGCGCCGATATCAGATGGAGTTTTAACCCGTTTTGCCATTATTATTTCCCGCTCGGGAAAACAGCAGCATACTTGGCGCTCTGTCGAGATCCATTTTCCCGAACGGGAAAATTAACGCGGCTGGATGATATCTTGGGCAAATAAATTCCCGAACGGTAAACTTTATACAAGGTTGGCTCCTGAAATTCTTCGAATTCGGCAGGCTCTGAGTCCCAACCCATCGTAAGCAGTTCCTCGTCACGGTTAGAGATGGAGCGGATCAAGGTGCGATCTGCTGCATGGCTGAGTCTTCATGGCGATGTGAACCGAATAATGTGGGCTGTCGCTTTCGGCATCGCTTGAGGCCGCCGCTTGAGGACTTCGGCTTAGTCCGAGATGACGGTGACGTCTCCGAAGCCGCGATACCCTCGGCGCAGCGCGCGTCAGGCCCTGGAAGTTGCGGGATTGCAGGCTCACGCGCTGCGGACCGACGCACATGGCGATCCCAGGGCTTGCGCTGCCTCGCTCAGATGCCGGTTGATGGCCTCGGCGCGTGGCATGCGGCCGGTCATGGAGCTGATCAGCAGCGGCGCGCGCACCGTCTTGCCCAGCAGCTAGGCGCACAGGTCGATCTGCGTCAGGTCCAACTCGGGCATGCGCAGTGTTCGAAACCGATGTACTCGCAGCCGGCGGCGACCGTGGCGGGCGCCGTTCCCCGATCCGGCACGATGTCCAGATGGTCGTCCTTGCGCCGGCTCAGGGCGGTGTCGCTCATGCTCGCTCCATCCGTCGCATCGGGCGCCGTTGCGTCGGATCGGACCGACGGCAGCGTGCGCACGCCGCCGCCTCCGCGCGTTCAGGCCGGCGCACGCTGGCCTCCCCCCGCAGCGTCGCTTCGGTAGCGGCTGGTCGAGGTCTGGTAGTACTGCGCGCGTATGGCGGCCATGGCCTCGATCAAGGGTCCCCACGGCGCGGGAAATCGTTCTTCCTCCATCACCCGGTGCAGCATGCGCGTATGGCCGGCCAGCTCGTCGTTGAGGAACTCCACCACAGGCATAGCCGGATAGCGTTGCAGCAGCAGGATCGCCGCGTTGTCGGCCTCGCCGGCCGACCTGTCCTTGTCGCGTCCATGCAGATCGTTCTGCAGGCGCCCTATCGCGGAGATGAGCCGCAGGACCTGGCGAAACGCCGGACGCGCGCGCAAGGTCGCCATGTCCAGCCCCCACAGCAACGACAGGCAACAGAACACGTTCGCGTAGGCGATCGAATCGATGCCGTTGTGCAGATACTCGGCGTAGGACCAGCGTTCCGCCCCTGTCGCCTCCGCGTGTCCGGCGCGCAGCGCCGCGCAGTAGCACCGGGTATCCTCGAGAAGCTGAGCATAGTCGCGACGATCGTAGGCAAGCGCGGCCAGCGAAGCGCGCAGCACAGCGCAGCCCTCGAATCCGGGGAGCGCGCATGGCACGCCCCGCCCCAGCGCCTGCTCCACCGCGGCGAGTTGCTCCGGCGCGATCAGGCCAAGGTCGTTACAATCGTCGAGCCAGAACAGCAGCGCCAGTTCGCGATAGAACGCCACGATCAGCGTTTCGTCCTGCGGATCGCGGCCGGTGCGGGCGCTGGTGTCGCGCAGGCTCGGGTGGATGCGCTGCAGGATGTACTGGCCGCCCCTGACCGCTTCCACGGCATGCTCGTCGGCGAACCCGGTCAGGGAATGACCCCACTCCAGCACCTGCTGCAGCGCGCGTTCGGTCTGGATCATGGCGCCGCTCCTGCTCCCTCGGCCAGAACGCGCCGCCCCCAACGAAGCGCCAGCCACAACCCGGCGAGTTCGGCCACGCGCACGACCCGGGTGGGGCAATACAGTTCCTTGCCGATCCACAGCGGCATCTGCGGCAATGCATGCGCCGCATGGCGGGCGAGCATCCACTCCAGCGCACGCGCCACCGCCTGCGCGATGCGCCGGCGCCCTGTCGGCTCTTCGCTCCCGTCCATCACGTGCAACGCGAACAGCGCATAGGAGGTTTCCTCTAATGTGGACGTGCGACCGGCGCCCCAGCCGCCGTCGTCGCGCTGCGCCTGCAGCAGCGCCGCCAGCGCGCGCTCGTCGCGCCACTGGGGCTTGCCTTGTGCCAGCGCAGCGACCGCATGTGCGGTGGGATACAGCCACGAAACGTGCCATTTTTCGTTGTCCCATAGACCGTGCGGGTTGCGATTGGCCTCGACGTAGGCGGTGGTGCCAGCGGCGGGCTTTCCCAACAGTCGCAACGCATGCAGGGCATGGATGTTGGTCGACACCGAGGCATTGCGCTCGCCGGGGAAGGTGACGAACAGCTCGCCGATTTCGAAATGGCGCAACGCATCGACCGCCGGTTCGCGGCCTGCAAGGCGCAGGACGCATAACGCAACGGCGGTGTCGTCCCCATCGGCCGCGAAGTGCAAGGCCGGGCCCAGACCGCGCACGCCCAGGCGGGAATCTAGCTGCGCGACGATCACGCGCACCGCCTCGGCGACCGCGGGATGCGCGAACAGCCCGGCCAGATGCAGGGTGTACAGCGACCAGCATGGCTCGAACACATTGATCGGCCAGACGTTGGGAACGACACCTTCGATGCCGCTGCGCGTCGCCCGCGATGCCGCCTGCAGATACGCGTCGGCGCGCGCGAGCTGCGGCGTGCTCCCCTTTCTCACGGCGTGCGCACGCCACGCGGCGGTGGCCGCCGGACTGATGCCGATGCTGCCGTCGTCATCCGGGCACGCGGTGGTCGGCGACGTCCCCCAGGCTTCCCAGGAGTGCAGCAACGGATGGCCGCTCGGCAACGTCGCCACCGCCCCCAGCTTGACCAGGCACGCTTGCCGCAACGGCAACAGCGCCGGGTGGCGCGGAAACGCCACGCCGCCCGGCAAGGATGCGGCCTCGCCGCACAACTGCGGCAGGATCAGCTCCGCGCCGATCGGCGCGTCTTCCGGCACCGCATGCGCGTAGGGATCGGGCTGGCGCTCGAGGAACCGGGTTGCAGCCTGGACTGCGTCGGCAGCGCCGGGAAGAGGGTCGGCACGCTGCAATGCCAGCAACGCCGCCCACGTGGGCGCATGGCGGAACAGCGGGAAGTCCGCGCTTCCCCATCCGCCATCGGCCTGTTGCTGCGCGATCAGCCACGCGTATGCGTCCTGCCGACCGGTGACGTTGCCGTGGAACTGCAGAGCTCGCGCCGTGTCGTAAACGGACGGACCGACGCTGCCGCCGTCGCTCATCCCGCTCAGCAGGTGGCGCAATTCGGAAAGGATCTGTTCGGACAGCGCGTTCACGCGGGATGTTCCTTCTGCAGACGGTTGACGAGAACCAGGATCGGGCAGACGCCGACGCACGTCGCCGCCGACTCGGACACAGTGCAGCATGCACCGCCGCCAGCCGATCGCAGCGGCACAGGACGGCTCCATGCGGACGGGCGCGCTCATGCGCATGGCGCGTGCTTGAATAGATACGCGTTGGCCCGCTGCAGCATCTGCGCCAACCGTTCGGCACGCGGCCCCAGCGGGGCGATAGCCTCCCCCGCGTCGCGCAACAGATCCAGCGCGAACTGGCGCGCTGCCTGCAGCCCCATGATCGACGCACAGGTCGGCTTCTGCGCCGCCGCGTCCTTGCCGGAGGTCTTGCCCAGCGTCGCGGTATCCGCTGTCGCGTCTAGAATGTCGTCGACCACCTGCAACGCCAGGCCGAAACAGGCGCCGTAGCGGTCGAGCGCACAGTACAGCGCAGCGTGCGCGGCATCCTCCGCGACGGCGCATAGCGCGCCCATGCGAACGGACGCGCGCACTAGCGCGCCGCTCTTCATCCGGTGCATCGCCACGATCCTGTCCAGCTCGACGTGCTGTCCGACCAGCGACAGATCCATGGCCTGCCCGCCTGCAGCACCCTCGGCGGATACCGCCTGCGCCAGTTCCCGCACGAGCGCGATACGATTGTCGCCCGGCGCATCCAGGCTCGCCAGGGTCAGGAAGGCGTGCGCCTGCAGCGCATCGCCGACCAGGATCGCAGTGGCTTCGCCGAACTTGACGTGCACGGTCGGACGGCCGCGGCGAAGCACGTCGTCGTCCATCGCGGGCAGGTCGTCGTGGACCAGGGTACAAGCGTGCATCATCTCGATGGCGGCGCCGACGTCGTCGAGCATGTGCGCCGGCGTGTCGGCCAGTGTGCCGGCAGCCAGACAGAGCAAGGCGCGGGTGCGCTTCGCGCCATGCAAGGTGGCGTAGCGCATCGCCGCCATCAGCTCGGTCTCACCGTCGTCTTCGGCGCAGAGAAGGCGCGCCAGCGCCTGTTCGACCCGCGTTGCGCCGTCCTGCATCCAGATCTCCGTCAGCAGCCTGCCGGATGCGCCGCGCGCCCGCGCGCCCATTCCGCCGAGGGTGGAAACGCCAGTTCGGTCGTCGTGTAGCGTGGAACCGGTCTGCACGTTGTTCATGTCCTTGTTCCTGACAGGAGACGGCCACGACGAGCGGCGAGCCGCCGCGGTGTTGCCGGCGTCGCACCGAGCGCGCGCGCCGAGTTCAGCAATGCCGCGCGCCGCCGGTGCCGCTGCCTCGCCGCACGGGGCATGCGGACGCCTGCTCATGAGAATCCGATGCGGACTGTCATGGACGGATGTGCGGTCGGGTAATACCGCCGGCCTTTTTCGACGCCGCTCAGCAACCGCGGCCGCACCCCTGCCTTGTGCATGGTCAGCGCCAAGGCGATGCTGAACTGCACCAGTTCCAGCCATACCAGGTGGTAGCCGATGCAGACGTGTGGGCCGGAACCGAACTGCAGCATGTCCACCGGCCGGATCGGCTCCGTTCGTTGCAGCCACCGCTCCAGGCGGAACTCATCAGGCGCCTCGTGCAGCAGCGCCGAGGTCGAGAAATGCAGCAGCGGGATGCACAGATCGGTGCCCGCGGGAATGCGCCGTTGGCCAAGTTGCAATTCCTGCAGCGCGCGACGCGGCAGGAGCGTGACCGACGGATGCATGCGCAGCGTCTCGCGGAACAGCGCCTCCGCGACCGGACACTGCGCCAGGTCCGCGTGCCGGGTCGGCACCGCGCCCACGCGTTGCGCCTCCTCGACCAGGGCGTCCCACAGCACAGGCTGCCGCGCCAGCTCGATCACCATCCAGGCCATCGTCGAGGCGGTGGTGTCGTGACCGGCAAGCAGCAGCACGCGGATATTGGCGACCAGGACGTCATCGGAGAGCGCATCATCGCTGCGATCGAAGGCGCTCACCATGTCGTTGATCAACCCGGTGCGCGCGGCATGCGCGCGCGCGTCGCGGACGAACTGGCGCAACTGCGCGTCGATCCAGTCGCGGGCGGCGCGGCCGCGCCGCAAGGGCAGTCCGGGCAGGTCGACCCGGGGCGCAACGATCAACTGCAGCAGTTGCCGGTACTTCCGGTGCCATCCCGGCAGGTCCTGCGCGGGGATTCCCATGAGGCTGAAGATGAGCTTCAGCATCAGGTCCCCGGTCTCGCGCAGGATGGTTACGTCGCCGCGGTCGCGCCACGCCTGCACCCGCGCCCGGATGACGGGCGCGAACAGGTCGCCGATGCCGGCCTGGGTCAGCCCCTTGGGCAAAAACGCCGTCTTGATCGCATCCCGCGCCTGCCGGTGCGCGCCGCCGTCCTGGGCGACCAACGTTCCGCCAAGCAATTCGGGCGCGATCTCTTCGATCAGCGCCGAGGACATATCCTTGTGCCGGAGCAGTGCGAACGCATCCGGATCCATGCAGGTCATCTGGTGGCCGGCAGGGCCGAAATCCAGCCAGAAATGGCTGCCCAGCATCCGTTCCGCGCGCCGCAGCAGGCGCGGCAGGTCGCAGACGATGGCGGGAAGATGCCCGACAAAGGGGTAAGCGCCGGGCACGACCGGGATGTCGTGCCGCAGTCGGTGCCGACGGTCCAGCGGGTTGAGCAGCATGTCCATCAGCAGCGCTCCGCTTCGGCGGTGTCGCCGGCAGGCCGCGCGGCGGGGCTGTTGCCACCGTCGGCGTACGTCGGCACATGCGCCAGCATGCCGCCGTCGATGCACACGACCTGGCCGGTGATGAACGCAGCATCGTCGGAGAGCAGGAACGCCACCAGCGCGGCCACGTCCTCGGGGCGGCCAACGCGCGGCAGGAGCTGGTGCCGGCGCAGATGCCGTTGCATGCACTCGTCCAGCTTGGCAAGGAGACGCTCGGTCATGATGAGACCCGGCGCAACCGCGTTGCAGCGGATCTGCGCATGACCGTACTGGGTGGCGAGCGAGGCCGACAGCATGTTCATCGCCGCCTTCGACGCGGCGTAGGACGTCTGTGCGGTGTCACCGCTGAGCCCCTGGCACGACGACATGTTGACGATCGCGCCACCGCCGCGGGCGATCATCCGTGGGATGGCCTGCCGGCAGCAGAGCAGCGTGCCGCGCAGATTGGTCGCCATGGTCTGATCCCAGACCGCCAGGTCCAGGTCGAGGATCGTGCGGTCGCGCGGGGTCAGATGCATGGCGCTCGCGTTGTTCACCAGCAGGTCGACCCCACCGAAGTGCCGCTCCGCCGTCTCGAACAGCGCTGCCACCGCCTGCGCATCGGCGATGTCCATGGCCAGGGCCAGCGCGTGGCCCGCCTCGGCCGCGATCTGCTCCGTGCAGGCGATGGCCGCCGAGCCATCAATGTCGGCCACCACCACTCTGCCGCCCTCGCGCGCGATGGCGAGGGCGCATGCCTTGCCGATGCCGGCGCCGGCGCCGGTCACCACGGCCACCTTGCCTTCAAACCGCCCCATCGTGTCCTCCTGGATTACGTTCGTCTTTCGCGGCATGCCGCTCGGCCTCCGCCGGACAACGCGCACGGTCGGCGCTGGCGCGCTCGTCATCGCCAGCGTCGCTTTCGATGATCCGAATGGCGGCGACCGGGCACTGGCTGGCCGCGAGCCGCACGGGGGCGTGCAGCGCCTGCGGGACCGTTGCCACGCACACTTCGGCCACGCCGTCCGGTTCGCGCTGACGAAAGGTGCCCGGCAGCGTCAGCACGCACTGCCCGGTTGTTCCGCACAGATCCTGGTCGATCACGACGCGCATCTCAGCCCCCCTTGCGCATGCAGCCGCACCGGCAGCGCGCGGAACGTCCTAAGGAACGCGGAGGGCTCCCGGGTCGGCTGCTCGGCCAATGTCAGCGTGGGGAAGCGCGCCTGGATCCGCGGCAGGCTCTCGGCCAGCTGCACCCGGGCCAGTTGCGCACCGAGGCAGAAGTGGATGCCGTGGCCGAAGCTCAGCATGATCTTCCCGTCGGTCGACATGCCAGGACTGGTGCCGTAGAACCGCGCGGGATCGAAGCGGTCGGGATCGGCGAAGGCGTCCGGGTCGCGATTGCCGGCCGCGATCAGCACGCGCACGTCCGCGTTCTTCGGGATCACCACGCCGCCCAGTTCGATGTCGCGCTGGGCGATACGCGGAATGGAGCTGAACATGGCGGGTGCGTCGCAGCGCAGGACTTCTTCGACGAATGCCTTCACCCCCACGGCGTCTCCCCGCAGCCAGTGCCGCTGTTCGGGATACGCCAGCATCGCCAGGACCGCATGGTCGATGGTCGCAGCAGTGGTGGCGAAGCCGCCCAGCAGCATGCCCCACAGCATGCTGATCAACTCCGCATCCGACAGCGTGTCGGCATCGTCGTCGTGTGCGCCGACCAGCATCGATACGATGTCCTGGCGGGGATCGGTGCGCTTGCGCTGTATGAGGTCGCCGAAGTAGGCCTGCACCCTGGCGCTGGCCGCGTCCGCCGCGGCGAGCTGGGGATCGCTGGCGTGCGGGCTCAGGCCTTCCATAATGGCGCCGATGCCGGCGGCGAGCCCGAACATGTCTTCCTGGGGCATGCCGAACAGTTCGGCGAAGGCCAGCATGGGCAAGGCCAGCGCGAATTCCCGATGCAGGTCCACCGCCTCCCCGCGCTCCAGCGCGGGCGCCATGCCGTCCAGGCGCGCTGCGACGATGCGCGCGATGCTCGGCCGCAGGTTGTCGATCTGGCACATGGTGAAATCGCGCGAGATCAGCCGGCGCAGACGCGTATGCGTCGGTGGTTCTTTCATCGCTAGCGTGGACGCCAGCAGATTGAGCGACAGGCTGGTCGCCGCACGCGGGAAATAGCGCGCCAGTTCGCCCGGCGCCGGTCCCCGAAACGCGTCGCCCGTGGCCTGGAGCACCCAGTAAATGTCGGCGTGGCGGCTCAACAGAAAGAGGCCCGACGCCGCGCGATGCACCGGATCGTGCTCGCGCAACCATCGCATGAACGGATACGGGTCGTGGATGCACGCTGGCGACGCCAGTTCGGCGAAGGCGTCCCGGCATGCTGCCGTGTTTTTTTGGACGTCCATCTTGGTTACCTGTTGCCTGGCTGATCTGACCGGCGCGCGCCAGGCGCGCCGACAAATTGCGGAGAAGATCGCGATTCCCGGCGGCGTTCCGCATCACCAGAGCACCGGGAACTCCTCGAACCCGCCGGTGATGATCTCCTTGCGCAACTTCAGTTCTTCGGGCGCCACGGCCAGGCGCAGCGCGGGAAAGCGCTGGAAGATCGAACCGAACACCACCTTGAGTTCCAGTCTGGCCAGCGCCATGCCGATGCAGTAGTGCGGCCCGTAGGAGAACGCCAGGTGCGGCTTTTCTTCGCGCCCGATGTCGAAGATTTCCGGGTCGTTGAAATGGCGCGGATCGAACGACGTCGCCGGCAGGCCGACCAGCACCTTGCTCTCCGCGGGAATATGCACGCCCGCGATGGTCACGTCGGTCCTCGGATAACGCATGATGCCGTCCCAGCCCGCGCCCGGCGGGTACATGCGCAGGATTTCCTCCACCGCCTTGTCCACCAGGGATGGATCGCCGACCAGCCGTTCGCGCTGTTGCGGATGGCGGAACATGGCCAGCAGGCCGAATTCGATCTGCGCGACGGTGCTCTCGTGCCCCGCCACCAGCATGCCTGCCGCCAGGCCGATCGCCTCTTCCTCCGTCGCTTTGCCCTGGTCGACCGCCGCGAGCAGATCCGTCAGCAGGTTGTCACCCGGATCCTGGCGCTTTTCCCGCATCTTGCCGCGAATGTAGGCGCGCAGTTCTTCCCAGGCCAGGTGCGACGCGCTGCGCGGGCCGCTTTCATGCTGGTGCGTCATCACCTCGTCGGAGAGCCCGGCGAAAAAGGCGTGATCCTCGTAGAGCACGCCCATCAGCGCGCTGATGACCATGGCCGGAAGCGGAAAGAAGAGGTGGCGCCGCAGGTCGGCGGGCTGGGGCTGGGCCGCCAGCGTCTCGAACAACTGCGCGGCAATCGCCTCGACTTGCTGCGCGAGCAGCTTCACCCTGCGGTCGCTGAAGGCCGGCGCCACGATCGTACGTAACCGGGCATGCTCGTCCCCCTCGTGCGAGACCAGCCACCCCGGCGAACCGAGAATCACACAATCAGGGGTGAATGCCGCCGGCGGCATTCCCGCGGGTCGGAACGCCGCGTCGGACAGCACCGCCTTGGCCTCGTCGTAGCCTGTCACCCACCAGCCTTCGTGCCCGGACGGGAAGCGCACGCGGTGGATCGGACCGTTGGCGCGTAGAGCCAACATCTCGGGCGAAGGCTCCATGTGATCGACGCGCCACATCGGCAGCGTCGGCAAGGGTTGTTCGGACATGGTGGCACTCCACTCTCTAAGCGATCGAAGGGCATGCCGGCGTGTGCCGCCGTAGAACTAGGGCAGCAAGAATCGTACCAACTGCGCAGGGAGCGCCTCAGATAAACTGCTCTGCACATCCTTCAATGTCTTAACCGAGCGCGGCACGCCCGGGCCGAACATCACCATGTCGCGGACGCGACAAACCCGACAGTAGGTGGGGGTCCGGTTCCGGCTGAGGGCGAAATGACACTCTAAGCGTGGTGGGACGAAATCAGGGCGGTGGTTTGCGGAAATAGACAACTCGATCGGTTTCAATGGGAGCCCCAGTTTCCATGCGCCTGATGCGACCGTCTATTCCTGATTTCTGCGCCCGAGCAAAGCTCGTGAAAGTCTTCTTGGCCGGCGCCACGATCGTGCGTAACCCGGCATGCCCCTCTCGTGCGAGACCAGCCACCCCGGCGAAGCGAGCATCACCGAATCCGGGGTGAATGCCGCACTCTCTAAGCGATGGAAGGGCGGAAGGTGACCGGCAGGCGCTGCGGGCAGCGAATGACGTAAGACGGCATGTAGACGACGTCCTCCGCGGCGATGGTCAGCGCCAGATCCTCCAGCCGCCTGAACAGCGCGGGGAAAGCGCAGCGCAATTCCAGGCGCGCCAGCGCAGCGCCCATGCACAAATGCGGCCCCTCGCCGAACGACAGGTGCGGGTTGTGCCGCCGGGTGACATCGAACCTGTCGGCGCCGGGACCGAAGGCCTTTTCGTCCCGGTTCGCCGCATGGAACGCCATCAGGACGGCGTCGCCGCGGCGGACCATGCATCCGTCGATCTCCACGTCCTCGGTGGCATAGCGGAACGGCAGATTGGCCACTGAGCTGCCCCAGCGCAGGATCTCCTCGATCGCCTGTGACCACGCGACTTGGCCGCTGCGCACCAGGTGCAGTTGCTGCGGATGCGTCAGCAATGCCAGCACGCCATTGCCGATGACGCCGGTGGTGGTCACGAAGCCCGCAGAGAGCACCATGAACAGCATGTCGATGAGCTCGGTGTCGGAAACGAGCTCGCCGTTGTCGCGCGCGACGATCAGGGCCGAAGCCAGATCGTCGCCGAGCTGGCCCCGCTTGAGCGCGATCAGGCGACGGAAGAACTCCGGGATGCGCTGCCGCGTCTGTCGCACTTCTGCGGCTGTGGCGGAGGTGTTGGCCAGGCTGTAGGTGAGCGCGACGATCTCCTCGCGCTGTTCGTCCGGCAAACCGAACAGTTCGGCGATCACGTTGGTGGGCAGCGGAACGGCGAACTCGCACATCAGATCGGCACTGCCGCCGCGCTGCGCCATCTCGGCCAGGAGTCGATCGACCCATTGTTCGATCCGTGGCGCCAGCAAGGCGATACGACTGGGCGGGAAGCTCCTGGACAGCAGGCTGCGCAAGCGCCGGTGATCGGCGCCATGCGCCGTGACCATGTTGTCCACTTTGCACATCCCGATCAGCGGATGATCCTCGGGAATCTCGCCGTCCTGCAGCGCCCGCCACTGTCGCCAGTCCCTGTTGAAACGCTGGTCGGAAAGTATCCGCCTGAGCGTCTGGTGACCGCCTGCCGCCCAGGTCACCACATCGCCTGGCAGCGACACTCGCGCCATCCCCCCCTGCTGCAGAATCGCAGAAGACAGATTATCAAGGTGCGTGGGAGCGACCGACACACCGATCACATCGCGATTATCGTTTTCTACGCGCATGCCAACAACTCCTTAAAGGGGTCGGGTCCGGCTGAGGGCGAAATGACACTCTAAGCGTGGTGGGACGAAATCAGGCCAGTGGTTTGCGGAAATAGACAACTCGATCGGTTTCATGGAAGCCTCAGTTTCCATGCGCCTGATGCGACTGGCTATTCCTGATTTCTGCGTCCGAGCAAAGCTCGTGAAAGCCTTCTGCGACGAGGTCATTGGGATAAAGTGCCAAGGACATGACAGTAGCTGTCCGGTGTTTTTCGAATGGCGTCCGGCTTTTCACCTCGGAATCCAGACTGGCGGCGAGTCGGCAGCCAATCCACCAGGTTTTATTGCGGCAATAGCTGGGGAGCCGGAAAATCCAGCACATCGTTCGTATAGCTTTCGACCAACGCAGCAAAAGGCGTGCCATCTTGCAACTTCAGCACTGCATGATGCTCGAGAAGGAATGGCGGTGGGGTCAAAGACCCTAAGCTCGGCAGTGGTAATTCGGCTGACATGTCCCAGCCTTCGGGAAGAGGGGACCAAAGCAGTTTGGCCGTTAAGTTGGTTCGGGTGAAGTTCAAGGACCGAACGGCTCGACCAAACGAGATATCAGTCGTATTCAGCGCCTCGTTCATCTCGGCTGTCAGTCTTGCAGGCACATACCAGTTCTCTGCTTCCGACAGGATGCGATCACCGCATGCTAGGCGGACATGGCGATAGACGATCGGCTCGTTCGTCCCGACGTGCAGCAATTCACGAATATGAACGTTGGCTGGCTTGTCGTGTCCCTGTACACGTTTTGCTACGATCTTGGAGCCCGGTGGTGCAAGCTTATGCGCCGCACACCAGCGATCGAGCGTCAGCGTCGCACTGGCATTGCTGAGGAGATTCGCGTTCAGAGTCTGAAGAACCGCAAGGGCTTCTACTCGTGACAAGGGGGTTCTCGCCCACTGCTGCGGGGCGGGCAGATCATCCGCTGTCGAAGGCTGCACGCTCACGATGGCGGTTATGACAGTCAAGGTGATAATTCGAATTAATGTGGAAAATGAAAAGGCCATGGAAATGAAATCCTTTGCTGCAGACTTACGGATCTCGTGGCGTGATTTTTTGTGAACTTTTGCAGGCAAGCCAGGCGTTCGTCGCGGAAAGCAGTTTCGCCGGGAGCGTCATAAGCCGATAGACCGAAGGTCGTTCCCGGCTTCAGACCACCTCTAACAGCGCTCGCAAACGACATTCGCCCTATTGCCTTCGGTTGAAGTCAACTCTCTCTCTCTCTATCGGCGTTCGGAAGATTGCCAAAACGGTTTGTTTGGATGGCAATGATCCACTGCGTAGATAAATGCTTTTCAAGTCGGGTAAAGTTGACTGACGTCAGGTTCCGGCGAAACGGTGTCTCTCAACGGATGATTAGCCGGAAGAGATAAGCCCGACGGTTATCGAGAGTCCGTGCAAGGGGTCGTGACGCGGTAATGACGATTCCAGTTGCGTAAATGTATCCGGCCTCTCGCGAGTGAACTGCGGTTGCAGCCAAGCCATGATGATCGGCGCACGCCGTTCCCAACATCCCATAGACCGCCGCCGGCCGCGGCAGATTGCGATGAGCCATTTGCTTCCTCCATTGAATTCACCGCCTCATGATGAGCGAGGCGGAGGGCGGACCATCCCATCAATGGTAGGGCCTGCCGCCAAGCGTGAAGCCGTCGTGCATCTGAAGGCCGTCATGGGTCTCTCGGAGCGGCGGGCCTGCCAGATTATATCCGCTGACCGGAAGATGGTGCGCTATCGGTCACGCCGACCGTCGGAGCCCGAACTGCGAGAGAAGCTGCGCGATCTCGCCAACGAGCGACGGCGCTTCGGCTACGGGCGACTATTCGTGCTGCTCAGGCGGGAGGGAGAGCCGTCCGGGGTAAACCGCATCTATCAGTTGTATCGCGCCGATCCAGGGCGGCAATCCGGATGAGATCAGCGCGACAATCTGGATGGGATTCTGCGCCGCCGCTTCGCATTCAGGCTCCTGAGAGCAAAAATCGCTACCGGCAGATAAATCGGACGATCTGATAAGGTGCCAGGGACATGACAGCAGTTGCACACATTTGTCGGCGTTTTGACAATATGTCCGACATGAGACACCGCGCTATAAGAGTGATCCCGTTGTTTGGAAATGGTTTTCTGGTTGGCGCGGCAGTTGCTTCGGCAATGGGCGACAACCCTATCTCACGACTCAGCAGGAGTTCCTCCATGCAGCCATGCCAGCCACCGCCCGGAGATCACTGCCAAGCAAAGCCCGCCTCCGCTTGGACTTGGGAATGGCTATGTTTGTAACGGTAAACCCTGCCTGATGTGCGGCGTGCCAAAATCTTCCGGCGGCCGACGGCTGGCAACAAGCCGTCCGGTCGCCCCGCCCCCTGACACCGACTGGCGGTGCGAAATCGTTGAGTTGCGGGCGGTAGGCCGGCGTTTTCACCGCTCGCCTGGAAGTTTCCACCGGCTCAGCGGATCGTCGAGCGTCTCGACGCCGCGCTCCTGCCCGGTCCTGACATTTCGATCGCTTCCCAGCAAAGGACAACAACATGCTCCAAACATATGTGCAGTCGCCGAACGGTCTGGCGCGCGCTGCCGCCCGACAGCAGCGCGAAGCCGGTCCATCAACACCGGTGGCGCGGGCAGAGCGCAAGTCAGATGCCCCACAATCGGCTGAGGCGAGGAAGCTCAGGCCCAACACGGAGGCACTGGACGAACTATGCGGTCAGCTTACAAAGTGCGTCATTGTCGGATCCGTAATCACTTCCTGTTTTCTGATGGCCACCCCGTCATTCGCCGCCGCAGACGACGTTCTGTTTTCCTCAGACGATGGCAATCTCATCGTTTTCGGCGGAATTGGCCTTGCCAACATCAAGGCCCAGGAATTTGTCTATCGCGGTGCCGAGCAGTGCACAGACTTGGGTTGGGAGAGCAAGGGCCACAAGTGCAGCCAGCTGAACTGGGAAAGCAAGGGGGTGACCCTTTTCACCCTCGGTTTTGACGCGCAGATCGACGACGACTGGAGCTTGAAGGGCAGCGTCAACCTAGGCACCGGCGGCAACGGTCACCTGGTTGACTCCGACTGGCTGAGCCGTGGGCACGATGGCTGGAGCCAGCGCTCTATCCATCCCAATACCGAACTCGATCACTATGTCGACGGAGCGATCGAATTGGACCGGATCATTTACGGCAGTGAGACCAGCAGTTTCGCGGTCGGCGCCGGCTTCCGCTACACCGACGTCCAGTGGACGGCCTATGGTGGATCGGGCCTCTATTCGAGCAAGAATGGCTTCCGCGATCAACCCTGGGCATTGCCAGACTGGGTAAAAGGAATCAGCTTCCGACAAGAAATTCCGGTTGGCTTCCTCAGCCTGAGCGGCGAACATGTCCTGGGCGATCTTACGATCAGCGGCGGCATTCAGGGCGGCTTGGGCTTCGGCATAAAGGAGATCGACGATCACTGGTTGCGCGATCTGCGTTACCATAACGACATGGATCCGGCGCCGACTATCGGCGCTACCGTTGCGGTCAACTACGCGTTGACTCCAAGTGCTTCGCTCTATCTGTCCGGTTCGTTCGAGCGGGTGTTTCACAAACCCGGCGACATGCAAATCGACGACACCGCGGAGGGCACACGCTACCCCCCGAAAGAGGATGAGGCCGGTGCAAGCTTCGAGTCGATGTCGATCTCCTTCGGGCTCAAGGGCTCGTTTTGATTGACAAAGGCGTCAACACGAAGGCGAACGTCATTGGCAAGATGGAGTTCGATAACACCGGGCGCTCTTCTAAGGTTGATCCCTTGGCCAGCAACACAGATGTGGCCGAGCCGAACGCTCCACCGAGTGAACGACCGCAGGGCACGCGACCCGATTGTCACGGGAAGAGCCACACGTTGGAGAAGCAGAATGAGTGGAACTAGGCTGTTCTCTCCGTTCAAAATCGGATCCCTAGACGTCATGTTCCGTGGCGGAGATCGGTGGCCCGCCC
>NZ_LUAV01000022.1:262695-263026 GCF_002078505.1 Ensifer aridi
TCCTCCTGCGCCATGGGCGGATTTACGAAGGCGGCGGCCATTGGACATTGGCGCACCGGCGCTGGCTTGCCCGCCAGAGCTTCGAGCATACGGCGCAGCAGATCGTGTTCCAGGAGAAGATCGACGCGATCGAGGACGCGGCTCAGCGGCTACGCCGCCTGGACGAACAGTTGCGCGCCATTGTGCCAACCTGGTCCATGGCGCCGCTCGTCGAGGCCTATCAGGCGATGCGCGGCGCCTCGTTCTTGGTCGCGGTGATCTTCGCGGCCGAGATCGGGGATGTACGCCGCTTCGATAGTCCGCCGCCGCTGATGGCCTTCCTCGGCCTGGT
>NZ_LUAV01000022.1:263483-345201 GCF_002078505.1 Ensifer aridi
TCAACCGTCGTCTCTGAGCTCAACCCCGGCCCTGTGCAGCCTCAGCCAATCCGACTGCTTCGCACGCTCGCGCCAAGTGGCCGATACCGCTCGCCTGCAGCCTTGACAGGGAACATGAGAGACTAGAACTCAGGAACCGGGTCGTAGCCGCACCGATGTGCCAGTTTTCCGCGGTAGACGGAGAGATGAACGATTGGCACCTAATCCACCTCGGGAACCTGGCATTATCAGGTGTCGCGGCAGTGACAATCGAGGCCACTGCCGTATCGCCCGAAGGTCGTATCTCTTATCGCGATCTCGGTCTCTATTCCGACGCATGCCAAGTTGCGATGGGGCGAGTGCTTGCGAGCCTGCGGCGGTGGTCGGACACGCCGATTGCGATACAACTCGGGCATGCCGGGCGGAAAGCATCTACAGACGCGCCGTGGAAAGGCCGCCTTCAAATCGCTCCTCACCAGGCGAATGGATGGAAAACCGTAGCTCCGAGTGCCGTTCCTTTCCGAGAGTCCTACGATCCACCGCACGCCCTTGACCGTGCGGGACTCGTTAGGGTCCGAGCCGCTTTCGCCGATGCCACTCGACGCGCCGCGTCCATCGGTTTGGATGCAACACAGATCCATGCTGCTCATGGCTATCTTCTGCATCAGTTTCTTTCACCGCTATCCAATCTACGCACTGATGAGTACGGTGGAAGCCTTGAAAACAGGATGCGCTTCCCTTTGGAGGTTTTCGAAGCAGTCCGTGATGCATTTTCTCCAGAAAAGCCCGTCACTGTACGGGTTTCAGCCACCGATTGGGCTGAGGGCGGCTGGGACTTCGATCAGACGGTCGAGTTCTGCAAGGAACTTGAAGCACGGGGTTGCTCCGCCATCCACGTTTCGTCCGGAGGCTTATCCAATCACCAGCAGATAGCCCTCGGTCCGAGTTATCAAGTGCCTTTCGCGCGAGCGGTAAAGCAAGCAGTGCGGGTTCCCGTCATCACGGTCGGACTAATCACGGATTTCGAGCAGGCAGAGGCTATACTGACCATGGGTGACGCGGATCTGATCGCGATTGCTCGTGCCATACTTTACGATCCGCGCTGGCCGTGGCATGCGGCTGCCCATTTCGGAGAACGGGTGCGGGCACCCGATCAATATTTGCGATGCCAGCCGCGGCAGTATCGCCACCTGTTCGAGATGAATGACTGACGCCGGGAAACGTCACGCACCATCCGCGGCATGACTATGCCGCCGGTAACTTCCCGGGGTCAGGCGCCGCGCACGAGGGGTGGCTTGGGCTCGGTTGCGAAGCTCGCCATCGATGCACCCGTTGTCGGCTTTCTGACTATGTCGGACATAAAGCACCGGTTATCAGAGCGGTCCCATTGTTTTTAAATGGCTTTTCTGGGTCGGCACAGCATTTGCTTCGCTCAGGACAACTCCGCACGGCATTGATTGAGCAGGATACCTCCATGAACAGCCCGCCTCATGCAGGCGTCACCGTGAGATCTCTGCGTAACCTCTGCACGCGCACCCGCCCTCCGGTTGGAATCGGCGTGGGACAAGAAAACGAGATATGTGAATGAATATGCGTCCTGGAGCTATGTTTATATCATTTGACGCTGTTGCTGTATCAGGAATTATTGTTGAAGCATCAAAGGTAGCTAAATTTCTAGCAAGAAATGGTATTAAATCCTATCTTGACCTTGGTTATGACATAAAAATAGATAAAGGGAAATTTAACAAACCTTACAATCATGAGCAAGAGATTTATAAAGATGTATTTGAATTGGTTCGTGTAGATGATATTGACTCCGTTCCCTACTACAATATCGATTTTATCGAGCGCGCGCACAATATTCTGATAAGTCGAAAAACGACGGTTTCTTCCAAAGAACAGGAAGAAATCATGCTTGCAGTTAGCGAGTCATCTCGAGATCTAGCCCGCCGAATTGTTCAGCTATGGGAGAAGCTGAATATCAGTTATGTGATCGTTGAGAATGGAACACTACCAGAAAATATAATTTACACCAAAGCGCTGTATCTGGCGATTGACGCCTACGGGAAACATCATGGCCTGGGCAACTTCGTTATCTGGCGCGATCACGATTTAATGTGGAATAGTGAAAAAACGGTGATGAAATATGGGCCGTCACCGTATCCTCACGCTGTCAAGCCTATCAAGTCCAGCTACATTACATACGTCACGCTCAATAATCACTTAAAAAAGAAGCTTGAAGCGTGGTGCCGCCACGAAGTGGAAATCAAGGTTAAGAAGAATACCTATGATTTCACCAAGCAGGGCAATTATACCAACATCAGAGAAAATCTGTCCGTCCGCGCCGACGATATTCTGATTGCCCGTACAACACGAATTATTCCTCAAAAGCGTCTCGACAGAGATATTTATCTCGTTCGGCGGCTCAACCAGCTTTTTCTTCAGAATGGAATCGACCGTAAAGTTTTCCTGGCCGTGGCAGGCGATCCTCATGAAGATTACGCTTTCTATCAGGAGCTGAAAGCCTTGGCCAAAAATTTAAACATCGGATCGTTTGTAAAGTTTATTGGTCCACTTCAGCACGAATATAGCCAGACACATAAGAATACAAGGACCATTTCGGATTTATATTACTCTTGCGATCTGGTCTCGTTTCTTACCTCTTGGGACTACGACAGTTACGGGAATCCCATTGGCGAAGCGATTAGCTTCAAGCGTTGCTACATCACTACCAGCTACGAATACTATTGGGAAGTCTATGGTCAGTATGGATTTGAGGCGCCCGTTATGGCGATCTCAGAGGAGCGGGATGGCTTGCCTGATGAAGCATTTATCAATGATGTGTACCAGTTTCTCAAGAATAGGCAACTGATGACCGAAGTCGCCCAAAGGAACTTCCACATTGGCAAACAGGTACTTTCAGATAATGTAATTGACATTCTGGACTTCGATTATTCCAAAAGAGAGATGAGAGACAATGTCTTCGTATCGGTTGTGCTGCCGGTTTATAACGAAGGCGATCGTATCAATGAAGTACTGCTCTCCTTGTCTAACCAAAAAACACATTGCGGTATGCTTACGCATGAAAGTTATGAGTTGATCATTGTGGATAATAATTCAACGGACGATTCCGTTGAGAAAATTAGCGCCTTCAGTGCCCAAAATCCACTCATGGATATTCATATTGTCAAAGAAACCACTCAGGGCGTCTCGTCCGCCAGAAAACGTGGCATGGATTTCGCGTCGTTGCGCTCAAAAGCCCGTGACAGCCGCCTGGGCGTTCAAAGAAAACATTACATTGTCTCTGCCGATGCGGACTGCACGGTAGATCCTTACTGGTTGCACGCGTTGATTGAAACAATGGTGGAGGAAGATGGTGATCTGGGCACGTGCAATTACTATTACAACGAAGAATCCTTCCGCCATCGTCCCAACCTTTTCAAGGAAATTCAAAAAACCCTGCGCTGTCGCGAAATGTCGTTTTCGTTGTTTGGCGGCTTTCCGGACGGCAAAGGTTTTGCCGTTGAGCGCACGTTCTATGACAAAGTGGGCGGTATCGAAATTTTCTACCAGCTGAACAATGGCCGCTTTGTAGAACACCTCTCCGATGACTGGGACTTTGGGATCCGCGTAATCGCCTGGGGCGGCAAGCCGGTTTACGCCCGGGATTCCCGAGTGGAAATCAACAGCCGGCGCGTGGATGCCCTCCTCGAGGAGGTGATCACCGGTATCGCCTACGGACAGGACGGTATCATCACCATGAAAGACGTGCGCCCGGATGTGGAAGAGCAAAAGCCAACGCTGTGCGACACCACTCCCGCGCAGTCTCAGCAGGCCTGGTTCTACTCGATCAAGGACTACGTCCCCAAAAACATCGTGCTGCCTGCCTTGCTCAACCCGCAGATCTTGCTGGAAAACCCCGCTGTGCGTGAATTCTTTACCGAGCCGGTGGCTGACCGTTTGTACCAGCGAATCCATGAAATTAAGCACGAATCCCGCATTATCGACTTCAAAGCGATCCATGCTTACAAGACCCCGGCATATCGGCTCTACTTTGAGTTCCGCAACGAAATTTTCAGTGCCCTGCGGCGCGCCGTTGGTGAAGATATCGGTTTTCCGCCGCCGTTACCGGCGTGCTTCGATGCGGTCAAACCGGAGGATTTCGAGCGCTTCGTCTACTACTTCTGTGAAGATCGTGAGTCCGGTGAGGCTCATAACTACTTCGCAAACGGCGGAGTATTCTGATGAACAGCGAAGCTCTGAGCTCACTGAACGATATCGACACGAACTATCCGGTGCCGCGCGTATACGATTTTCTCTCGTGCCCGGACAACAGCGCATTTCTGGAGTATGTATTCAAAGATCCGTTCGGTTGCCACGTTTTCCCCGGTGATATCTCCGGTTATCCACCCGATGCTTTTTTCGATGACATGGACCGCGAAATCAAACAGGCGAAACAGATCCATCTGTGGTCGTATATCCCGTCTTGCCGCTACCGTTGCCATTTCTGCCAATACCCAACGGTTGTTCTGAACCCACAGGCCACTTCGTCGCTGGCTGTGTTCCGGGATTTGGTTGATTACAACATCAAAGAGGCCACCATGTGGCTTCACGTGGTTCCCTGCCTTGCACAGGCCGTGGTCGGCGAATTTAACATCTTCGGTGGCACGCCATCACTGCTTCCTGAACCTGAGCTGCGGCGCCTGATGGATTTTTACCGGAGCCATTTTAACTTTTCTGCTGCCACCATGCGCTTTGAAGGCGAGCCGGGAACCCTGACCAAAGACTATCTGCGGCTGCTAAAAGAGTTGGGTTTTACCAAAATCAGTTTCGGGGCCCAGGCCTTCAACGACCGCATCATCACCGCCTGCGGACGTATGCATTCTGCCGAAGAGTGTGTGAACACCGTGTATAACGCGCGCGAAATCGGGTTCGAGTGGGTCAGCGTTGACCTCATCTACGGCATGTTAGGCCAAAGCGTGGATGACGTGAAATATGATATGGAGAAAACCCTTGAGCTGGAACTTTCTCACGTAGTCTGCACCAAGTTGCACATGGAAGAGTTTATGACAAAGCGTACCGGCGTTTCCGGGGAGCAAGAAAGCCTGTGGCAGAAAAAGGGGCTTACTAGTGTTAACAACATGAACTTCCCGGGGCTGGGCAAGCAGTACCAGATGCGCGAGTTGGTCGAACAGTATCTCTTGCTGGATTACATGGAGCACCCGACGATGTATTTCCACCGGAATAATCAACGTCCGGAAAAATGGAAAGGGTTAATCACCGACCTTGATATGCAGTACCCGGAAGTGGCAATTGGCCTCGGCGGTAGCTCGAAATGCACCCGGGCCGAAGCTATCAACATCACTGGCTACAAAAGGTACAAGGAAGCTCTCGATCAAAACCGTCTGCCCATTGAGGAAAGCCGGGGAGTGTCCTCGCTCCAACGCGAAGTTAACGCGTTCAAAATGGCACTTTCCACACTGATTCCGGTGAATGACAACGTGTTCAGACAACGTTTTGAAGGCAGAAGCTTTTTCGACAACCCGATTATCGGCCGCACGCTCATGACACTGGTCGATAAAGCGCTGGTCACCGCCGACGGGGATGTGGTCACCCTCACTCCCAACGGGAGAACGCTGGTCGAAGCCATAATTAATACCCAGTTCGTAACACCCGCAGCCTAAGGAGCACACTGGTCTAGGGTGAATAGACATTCATCCGCGAAAGCCTGGATTTTAGAGCTCGCAAACGAGCTCGGTGATTGGCGGGACGGTAAGCTCAGACCGACGCCCCTCCCGAGTGGACCTCCGTAGCGGGCAGCACAGAGTTTGCTCGATTACTGGCGGTTACGTGCGCTGCCATTTTGCCACGTCGGTTGCCCAATGGCGGGCGAGGGGCCATATCGGCGAGTTGTTGATGCCATGCGAACAGGCTTCGCCGAAGTTCGCGAGCAAGTTCCGGCGATCATCATGTTGGATGCGATCGGCGACCGGGACACAACCTTCGCCAATTCCCAAGCCCAATGATGGGTACTCGAGCATGCCTCCATCGGGACCTTACAAGGCGGAAGCTACTCACATCATCCAAGGCATCGGCGAAGAACGGGTTTGACCGGCATCATCGACGCGGTGAGCTTGAAAAACAGCCTTTGCGAGATCAAGACCAATGGTGACGACAGGCATGGGAACCCTGGGACCATTTCGACATCTTCCGCGCCCTTCGTCTCCCAGACGCCGTTCGCTGGAACTTGACGTCATTCAACGGTAACCGACTTGAAACGCATGCATCTACGGCGTGGATTGATGCCATCCAAACAAAGAATTTCGGCATTCTTCCGAACGCCGTTAGAGAAAGTTGATTTCAATTGAACGACAAGAGCGAATGTATCTGATGCCGGGGTCAATCGTCTTATGATGCCGGAGCAATATGGGGAACTTGGCGCTTTGGTGGCCGAGGACGTGATGCATTACCACTTCGGTAACGGGGCGCTTCATGGCGCCGGTCAGAGCGGCGCGGGCGTGCGCCGCGGCATTAAGCATTGGCTGTGCTGCTTCCGCGGTGCGGGCATGCTGATGATTACCTGTGACGCGACGGTGAAGAGTGAAGTAAGAGGAGGTCGGCCCTTACTGGATTAGGCAGACCGTCACCCACTTCATCCGAAGGGCCGAACGCGGATGTCTGAGAACCGGCAGGCGAGATCCGAGCGCCTTTTCGGGACCAAGCGAAGTTCTGTGTCCTGTCGCCGCATAATAGAATAGTTCATGTCTAGCAGGGCGGAAACGTGAGTTGGCAGCCGACAACTTGCAGATTCGAAAAGAAAAGAACAGGAATCAGTTCCTGGATAACATAAAAGTAGCACCATCTTCCCTAGTTTGTTACTTTTCTACATTAATAGATTATCAATATTTTTCCCTATAAACTATATTTAACCGAATTATTTAGAATTTGCGCTGGAAGGAGCGCTTCATGTTGTCTTTGCGAAGCCTGCTTTATTTGATTGCTGCGGCTCCTTTATCGGCCTTTCTGTGGCTGAGTGGATCGGCTGTTTTGGACGGTTACATTCGCTACGGGACCTTGGAAGAACAGCTCGTGGTTCAACGCCTTGCACATGAGGGAGGAGAAATAGCGCAGGTGTTACCAGCAGAAGCCTTTGCCACGCCCAGCGATCTCGCGGAACGGCGCGACGCTGTCGATCGCGCCTTCGCGGCTCTGGACAAGGCCTATCGCGACTGGAAGGTGCAGGGTAATAAGGATCAGGCGATCGACGGAGCCTACCGCATAATCCAGGACAAACTGAAGCTTTTGCCCGATTATCGCAGAAACGTGGACGCCGGAACCGCCGATAGCAATGAGGCGCTGCTGGTTCTGCAACCCGCATCCGCTGCGGGCCTGGAGTTGGTGCGCCGTTCCGCGTCAACGATTGCCGATCTCGACCTGGCGCGCTTTATCGATGGCTACCATGCTCTGATGCAGGTTAACGATGCGGGTCTAATCGAAATTCGCTTGGGCGAGAAATTTCTGGCCGGTCGTCGACTGGTGACACCTGAATATGCTTTTCTCCTATATGCCAAAGGACTGCGTGATCACTCCACGCCGGTGTTGCGCGAACACCTGCCCGCGGAGTTGATCGAAGAGTTCGATCGCTTTGCCGACAGCGCAGGGGGCAAATCCCTGGCGGACGTTCGAGCTGCCATGTACCAAAATGAGCCGAAGGGAGAGGACAGGGCTGCCCTTGAGCGCTGGTCATCCCAGACGGGCGACCAAAACCGCATCATGGCCGGCCTGCTCGAGAAGTCGGGCAACATGCTGAATGCGAAAGCTGAGGGGGCGCTCGCCGAACTGCGCGGCCTATTCATCAGGGGCGCGATCACAGCGGTTCTGGTGTCGCTGGTTGTTTTCGGCATCTGCATTTTCGTGTTGCGCCAGGTTTCACAAATGATCCGCGCGGTCGAACGTCGCATGCAGCAACTGGCCGATGGTGATACACAAAGCCCCATCCCCTTCGTGGATCGCAGGGATGCGATTGGGGATATGGCGCATTCGGTGGAAGTGTTTCGCCAGGCCGCTATTCGCAACGCCCAGCTTGAGACGGAGGCGGAAGAAAATCGCCAGAGAGCAGAACGTGAGCGTGTGGAGGTGCAGCGGCTTGCGGAAGCTGAGGCGGAAGGCCGTCTCAGCAGAGCGACGGGCTCGCTTGGCTCGGCCCTGCGCGAGCTTGCTGCTGGCGACATGCTCTGCGAAATTGAAGAACAGTTTGCGCCTCAGTTCGAAGCATTGCGCCATGACTTTAACGCGTCGGTCGCTCAGTTGCGTCAAGTTCTCCTGGCCGTCGGAAAATCTGCTGGTGCAGTGAGAGGCGGATCAAGTGAAATTTCCAGTGCCTCCAGCAATCTTGCCAACCGTACCGAAAAGCAAGCCGCTTCGCTGGAAGAAACAGCGGCTGCACTCGAGGAAATCACGTCGAATGTCCAAGCAACCTCTAAGCGAACGGGCGAAGCACAAAACCTAGTGCGGAATGCCAAGGATCACGCTGAGGGGGCGAGGGTGGTCGTTGGCAATGCAGTCGCGGCAATGGGGCGCATCGAGACGGCATCCCAGCAGATCAGCCAAATCATCGGAGTGATCGACGAGATCGCCTTCCAGACCAATCTCCTGGCACTTAATGCCGGCGTCGAGGCAGCACGCGCCGGGGAAGCCGGCAAGGGCTTTGCCGTTGTTGCCCAAGAGGTACGCGAGCTGGCGCAGCGCTCCGCCAATGCTGCCAAGGAGATCAAGGCGCTGATCGGCAATTCGGAAGTCGCGGTAAGCGAAGGCGTCAAACTCGTCAGCGATACCGACCAAGGGCTGCATTCGATTGCTGTCTTGGTGCAGACGATCAATCAGCACATGGACGCAATTGCATCTGCCGCTCAGCAGCAGGCCGTCGGCCTTGGGGAGGTCAACTCCGCCGTCAATCAGATGGATCAGGCGACCCAGCAGAACGCTGCGATGGTCGAGGAGATGAATGCGGCGTCGGCGGGGCTTGCTCAAGAATCGTCTAATCTCTCCAAGATGCTCAATCGCTTCAGGACGCACAAGAGTGAGTTCAAGGGCAATCTGGCTCTTGCTGCACAGGAATGCGAGCAAGACTCGCTTCGACGACCGCCCAGTAGTGGAGCCTCAACAGGTTATCCTCGGTTAGGCCGAGTCGGCTGATGGGTGGCTTGGATTTTGGGCTGCCATGCGGGCGACGCTAATTGTAGCGGGGGGGCCAGATCGATAGGTCGTGGCCCCCTCTGACCCCACGTTTCCTAGGCCTTGGCATAGGCCCATTCGCACGGGTGATCTGGACGAGGCGCTCGGCTTGCCATTGTTCTTGGGTGTATAGGACTTAGTGCGGATGTGCTTGATGCTGAGCCGCCGCAGCGCCCTCGTGTAAGGATGGGGAGCGGAAGCTGGCGCCGTTGTCGGTACGCGATGGACCTTGACGCCCTGGGCCTTGAAGAAACGCAAGGCGTTGAAGAGAAACCGCAAACAGGAGCACCGCGCCTCGTCGGGAAATAATAGGTCAGGCGTGAGTGGTCGTCGCCAAATGCACGTATTCCCAACCGACGCCGTGGCCGTTGCGTTGCCTGGCGCGATGGCCGGTGATGCGGTGCTCGGTTCGGTGAAACTTGTTGACTTAGCTGATGTCGATATGGATGAGCTCGCCGGGCTTGTCGCGTGCGTAGCGGCGCGCCGGCTCACCTGGCGCCAGCGGGCTGAGTTTGTTCAGGCAAGTCCGTTGAGGGCGCCGCTGACCGTGGCGGGCGAGACACTGGTCTCCTGGGCGAATTGCCGGGCCGTCACATGCAGGCGGCGCAACGCCTCCTGGCGGTATGCTGCGGCGTCGACGGGCGAGGGCGGTGGGGCCGACAACATCGGTCATCGAGGCCGCCTCGCCCAGCCTATCTGTACTTCGACGTGGCCAAATCGCAGCTTCGAGTCGAATGGCCTTCATGTGACAAATTGACTTCTCCGTCCGATATACCGGTTTTTCCTAATCACGGTTGATCTCGATCAACATGCCGCCGCCACGCGCGGCCTACCGGTCTCCCTTGCAACGGTTATTGCTGATTCAATGATTGCAGGTTCAAGGAGACGTCAAATGAACATGAATGACGCACGGCATCTGAGATGGATCGCGGCCCTGGGTGCGGCTTTTTTTGCGTGCGGGGCGGCCGCCGCGGAGCTGACATCACCGCCTGTTGCCCCGGTGGCAGAGGATGTGACGACGGGGCTAAGCCCCTGGCAGATCCGCGTGCGCGCTTTGGGCGTCATCACTGAGGACAGTGGCTCGATTAACGGCGTGACCGGCTCGGATCTTTCCTATTCGGACTCGCTGATCCCGGAACTCGACATCAGTTACTTCTTCACCGACAACATCGCCGCTGAACTCATCCTTGGCACGACCTACGCCAACATCAACGAAGATGGCGCGGTCGGCGTGCCGGTCGGGAAGGCCTGGTTGCTGCCGCCGACGCTTACGCTGCAGTACCATTTCACCGATTTCGGCGCCTTCAAGCCCTATGTAGGTGCGGGCATCAACTACTCGCTGTTCTACAACCAGAGCGAAAAGCCCGGTTTCCATAACCTCCACGTCGACAATCATGTGGGGGCCGCGCTGCAGGTCGGTTTCGACTACATGGTCGACGACCATTGGGGGGTGAACTTCGATGTGAAGAAAATCTTCCTCGAAACCGACTGGAAGGCTGATCATGACCTTCTCGGCCCCGTGAGCGGCAAGGCAAAAATCGATCCGTGGTTGATCGGCGCGGGCGTGACCTACCGTTTCTAAATGGACGATTACGCCCGGAGAGGGAGACGCCGAGCCCCTCCCGTCGATAGCGCTTTATAATTGTAAGGATCTCTATGCAGACCCCGAAGGCGGCGGCCACGGCCGTCGGCCTCTGTGAGCCGGGCAGTGAACTATCCACACGTCTTTAATAGCGCTGTATAATTTCCGCTTTTCCGCGGTGCAGTGTTGCAAGAAAAGCGCTCATTGAGTGCGCTTTTCTTGCAATTTGATTTTCGGACGAGGAACTGTGCGCCCGCTGGGTGGAAAACCCCTATTTCCAATATCTCTGCGGCGAAGAATTTTTCCGCCACGACCTGCCGTTCGACCGCTCGTCGATGACGCGCTGGCGGGGCCGCATGGGCGAGGCGCGGCTGACCGCGCTGCTGCAGGAAAGCCTGGCCATCGCGATCAAGACCGGGCGATGCATCCCGCCGATACGCGCCGGGTGATCCCCGGATCAAGTCCGAGGACCAACACCACCGTGCAGCCGAAGAATGTGATGTTCCCGACCGATGCGAAGCTGATCCATCGGGCGCGGGAGCGGCTGGTGAAGCTGGCAAGGAAGACCGGACTGAAACTGCGGCAATCCTATATGCGGGTCGGCAAGCAGGCGCTGATCAAACATCAGCGTTATGCCCACCCCAAGCAGTTCAAGCGGGCGCGCAACGCGCTGCGCAAGCTCAAGACCTATCTCGGCCGCACCGTCCGCGATATTCGCCGGCAGATCGGCGATGACGAGACGCTGCTGAGCGTGTTCCTCTGGCCGCTCCACCAGGCCTCGACGGTTCTGGAGCAGCGGCAACACCAGCGCGGCCGCAAGATCTACAGCCTGCATGCCCCGGAGGTCGAATGCATCGGCAAGGGCAAGGCGCACAGGCCCTACGAGTTCGGCGTCAAGGTCTCGGTCGCCACCACGCTCAAACGCTCGAAGGGCGGCCATTTCGCGCTGCATGCGAAAGCCCTGCCCGGCAATCACGATGACGGCCACACGCTGGCGACCGTCATTCCCGACATGGAGGAACCATCGGCAACGACATCGAGCGCATCCTCGCTGACGCCGGCTAGCGCGGCCACAATACCCCCGCGAGCCATCGCTTCCGGGTCTTCACCAGCGGCCAGAAGCGCCGCGTCACCCCGGCGATCAAGCACGAGATGCGGTGGCGCTCGGCGATCGAGCCGGTCATCGGCCATCTCAAGGCCGAGTACCGCATGGGCCGCAACTATCTCGCCGGCAAAAACGGTGATGCCATCAACGCCGTCCTGACCGCCGCCGGCTACAACTTCTCGCTCCTCCTCAACTGGTTCAGGCAGCTTTTGTGGCTGCTGCTCGCCTGGCTGCTCGCCGGAGCGAACCCGCGCCGCTTAGCGCATGTCGCCCAAAAGTGTGCAGCGGTTTTGGGGCAACGACATGCATAAAACAAGGACCTAAAGTGCATCGCACGAATACGTTTAATCGCGACGCGCTTTAGGGCTAGCTATAGGCGCAGACATAGATGCTCACAGTCTGTGCAATCGTCCGTCCGCCATACCTTACCCAACCCCTATGCTGCTAGACGGGGTCTCCTTGTCGCTTACCTTCGAAAGCAGCACATGCATTTCCAAAGGCTGCAAATAGCTTTCGTGAGACAACGTCATCGGCAGCATGCCACTCCGGGTGCCATTGGACGCCCATCTGGAAGATTCCCGTACCAGAGACGCTCGCAGCTTCTATCAAACCATCGGCAGCAACTGCTTCGCACTGAAGTCCAGGCGCTAAGATCCGTATCCCCTGACTATGAAGGGAGTTCACGATTATCGGTACATTGCCGCCAAGAATCCGCGCCAGCTTCCCTCCGTCTTGAACGGTGACCTCATGGACGGGGTCGTATTGTCGATCGCGCGGTAGAGAGATATCCTCTTTATGAGTAAGCATGTTCGTCTCTAGGGAAATGTCTTCATAGAGCGAGCCTCCGAAGAAGACGTTCAGTTCCTGCAACCCCCTGCAAATGCCGAGGATTGGTAATCCTCTCTCTAGAGCGGCCGAAAGAACCAAACTCGCCATCATGTCCCTGTAGGGGTCAGTTTCCGCTCGATAGTAGGTGCTTTCAGTCGGCGAAGGACGCGGCGTGTTAGCGTGAAGAAAGTACTCTGGGCTGACGTTCGATTCGTCTCCGGTTAGGACAAGTCCGTCCAAGCGAGCAACAACTCGCCGGCTTCCTTCGATGTCGTCAGTGGAGCGAGTCGGTAATATGACGATCTCAACGTTTGCGTATGCTTCAAGTGCATCAATATATCGCCGACGAACCCATTCTCTGTGGACCCCATCGTCGATGAGACGATTTGCGGCAACTCCAACTAGAGGCATCATTTCCTCCTCTATACGATTCCAGCAACGGCACCGTCTGTCAGCCGCCCGGTCTCATATAGCTGCCGATTACGCGCGATCAGCTGCGAAATGACGCTAGGCTGCCCCTCTGGCCCCCGGCAGAATAGACCGCCCCAAGTTGCTGCCACCCTCTGGTATTCGGGATCCGCCATCCGAATTTCTTGCGCCCTCTTGAGCAACCAGAAAGGAATACCCGGCGAGAGGTGATGTTCCAGGTGATACTCATCCAGATTTACCCCGAAGAGTATGCGCTCTATGAAATTGCCTTTCCTATTTCTTGTTAGGTAGAGGTTCGTATCTTCCACTTCGCACATGGGAGAATGCTCAGCGATCTCAGTAAACCATCCTATGATCTGAAACGTCGTCAAATAGGGAATGAGCCAGAACAATATTAGTTCGTCGAAAAACCCGAACGCGATTGACCCGCTGACTACTGCCAGCCAAAAAGCTGCAAAACCCCACCGGTCGACAAGGACGCCAGTTTTGTCGACTTCATCGCCATCAGTCGCTACCACCTTGAATCTGTAGGTAAAAATGTATTTCAGGTAAGCGAGCGTCGCCCCCCCAATCAGCGGGAAAATAACGATATCCCACAGATACTTGTTGGGATGACGCACGTCGTAAATTCCATTCTCCACAAAAAATTTCAGATCTGGATCTTTCTCCGGGTCACCCAAATGCGGATGGTGTAGATGAACGTGCGAGACGCGGTAGGCCCAATGCCGCTGGAAGAGCGGATAGGCCGCGAATACGATGCCGAGGAAATAATTTAGTTTAGCGTTCCTTGCGAGGGTCTTGTGCGCCGCATCGTGCGCGATGGTGGTTAAACCACGTTGGTGCGCCCCTATAAACAATAGGGCCAGTGGATAGAACCACCAGGAAACCTGCGACGCTAGAATGGCGAAAGCGCTGATGACTGCATAGTCCTTCGCAATATAGAGTGCGCCGGTGAAGTTGTTCGTGCGCAATGCAGCCAGTGACTTTTTCACGTCAGAAGGAAAGCGTACGCTTTCGTATCGACCATCCTTCAGAGGCCAAACATCTCGATCAGTCATGATTCACTCCGGAGTTCGTTTGGGAATCAGTTCACAGCCGAAAGGGCCCGTTCCAGATCGCGGATGATGTCATCCGCATGCTCAAGGCCAACACAAAGACGTATCGTTCCGTCATTGATGCCAGCGGCCATTCTTTTTTCCCGGGGTACCGTCGTATGGGTTGTCGAAACGGGATGGGTAATGAGAGTGCGAGCGTCGCCGACATTCGAAACGTGATAGATCATCTCAACGTTCTCAATGAGCGCGCGCCCGCTCGCTGCATCTTTAACTTCGAACATGAGCATGGCGCCGTAGCCATAACGCTTGTCGAACAGATCGTCCGCGAGTTCCCTTTTCCTCCCCGTAAAGTGGGACGGATGGATCACGCGCACAACCTTTGGGTGATTGTTGAGCATGTCGGCCACAATTTCGGCATTCTCGCAATGCTGACGCATGCGCAGGTGCAATGTCTCAAGTCCTTGCAAGAGCTGGAAGCTGTTGAACGGGCTGGCGCATGGCCCAGTATCACGAAGCCAAGTCATTCGCGCCTTCAATAGCGCCGCGCTCTTTCCCAGATCGTTGACCTCCTGCACGGCCTGGTGCCAAAGGATTCCGCCATGCGCCTCATCGGGAGCCGAAAACAAGGGAAACCTATCGGGATATTTCTGGAAAGGAAAACTTCCGTAGTCCGAAATCAAACCACCGAGAGTGGTGCCATGCCCGCAAATATACTTCGTTGCCGAGTAGGTCGCCATGGCTGCGCCAAGATTCGAAGGTCGGCAGACCAACGGCGTGGTGGTGTTATCCACGACGACCGGAATTCCTCTTTTCCGGCCGATCTCTGCCAAGCTACGCACTGGCAACGGATCAAGGATCGGATTGGAAACACATTCGCCGAAAAGACAAATAGTGCGGTCGTCAACGTGCTTTTCGAACTCTGCCGGTTCGGAGTTCGCGGCGGTTCGGGTCTCGATGCCGAACCTGCGAAAAGTGTTATGAAGCAGATTCCATGTGTTTCCGTAGAGGAAGGGAGCTGCGACGATATTATCGCCTGGCTGACCACTGCAAAGGTTGGCAAGGGCAATAAATGTAGCGGCCTGACCGGATGCGACAGCCAAGCAGTCGGCAGCGTTGTCTACGGCAGCAAACCGGGTCTCGAGTGCCCTCGTCGTCGGATTGATAATGCGGGTGTAAGTGTATCCGTCTTCTTTTACGTTGTAGATGTCAGCAATTTTCGCGAGATCGCCGTCAAGCTCGTATGCTGTGTTCTGATAGATTGGCACGCAGACAGCCTTGGTCGTAGGGTCACTTCTGAAACCTGCATGCAGTGATGCGGTCGCCGGGTGGACCGAGTGTCCTTGCGCGTCGTTCTTCTTGAGCATTGCGGTTCTCCTGCAGTTGACCTAAGCGGCCAATATCGAAGGCGAAATACGAAAATGTGCGGCCGTTACCGCCAGTAATTTGTCAATCCAAAGGTCTTGAATCTGGCCGATGCATCCTATGCGGAACGTGGTTGTCGGCTCATGAAACTTTGCGTAGATGTAGATGCCCTGCTGAGCGAGTGCTCCATAGTAGGCCCCGAATGCAGCCTCGTCGGGTACCAGTTCAATTGAGCAAAAAGCCAAGCAGATCGGTGATTGATGTTCCTGGGGGATGATGGTTTTAAACCCGAGCGCCGTCATGCCCCTCAGGAGTTTTTCCTGAACTCTCGAATATCGCGCATTCCTCGCTGGGATGCCTTCCTCGATCAGCCTTTCGAGAGCTTTATCAAAAGCTTGCACGATATGGGTCGGGGGAGTCGTGCGCCACTCGCGGTGCTGTTCAAAGTGCTGCCACTGATCCATCATGTCGAAGCAAAACGATCGCGCACTGGATTTCCCAGAGGCGAGTAGCCGGTTGGAGACGATTGCGAAAGCAACACCAGCGGGCGCTTCTATGCATTTGTTTCCCGAGGAAACCAGAATGTCGATGTCGTCATCAACTCGGAGCCCGCCGAAGGAACTCATTGCATCCACCACCGTGACGAGACCGTTGCGTCGACCGATCTCCAAGAGGCTCTTTACCGGGTTGATGAGTCCGGTTGTGGTTTCGCAATGGACGAAACAGAGGTGAGTAAACTGCTTATCGCGGCAAATGATACGCTCCACGGCAGCCACATCTATCGGCAATGCAGCGGAACACAGAAGTGTCTCAAAATTCTTGCCGCTCTTTTCAAGAATTCTTGCGATGCGTTCGCCATAAAGCCCGTTGATACAGACAAGGGCTTTGTCTGTGGCTCCGAGAAAGGTAGCCAGCGCCGCCTCCAGCGCGAAAGTACCACTACCCTGCATCAGAACGGCAGAGTGAGACTTATCAGTGCCGGAAATGTGTAGTAGGCGGTCTCTTACCCGTTGCGTGACTTGCTTAAAGGTCTCATCTCTCGACCCCAAATCTACCCTCATGGCGTCCTTCACATCGGAGGAAAGGCTCAGTGGCCCGGGAGTGAAAAGACACGTTTCCTGCATAGAATTACTCCTGTTGAACTCGACAGTGGTTCCACCAACATGCGATCGGAGATCCCTTATCTCCTGTCTTTCGGAGCGAGGTTCAGCAGTTCAGTTTCGATCTCCTCGACTGTGGAATAGTTCGTTGCCGCAATGAGTAATGCATGAGACACTTCGCCCGCCACGATAAAAGTGTCATGTGACGCTATTTTTGGAGTTGATATGCTTCTCAAATCCCCATGGGAGCCGTATCTCGTTGTTATGAACGCCCCACCAAGTGAACGGCTCGTGAGAGCCTTGGCAGACGATATTCTCGAAGGAAGGCTCGCGGCAAACGATCGCCTGCCGCCCCACCGTGAGGTTGCCTATCGCTTGGGCATCGGAATCGGAACAGCGACAAAGGCTTATGCCATCCTCGAGCGCCGCGGATTGGTACGGAGCGAAAAAGGACGAGGCACGTTTGTGGCCGCACTTCCGGGATCAAGAGAAGCTGTCATTGACCTCAGTGTGAACGCGCCGCCGCGAATAGTAGGCCAGCAAATGCTCGCAAGGACGCTTATGAACATCTCACGGGACATCGATGCGGATCTGTTTGCTCGGTATCCGCCCGACGGAGGGTACTTCGAGCACCGCAGGCAGATGGCACAATGGCTCGCCTGGCTCGGTATGCAGATGAAGGTGGAACAACTCCTTCTATGCAATGGAGCACAACAGGCGTTGTCGGTCGCTCTCGCTGTCGCGAGTAAACCGGGCGGAACGATCATCACAGAGTCGCAAACTTATCCCGGAGTAATCTCGCTGACGCGTCATACCTCTCACCGCTTAGTCGGCGTGGAAACAGATAGGGAAGGTATGCAATCTGAAGCGCTCGACGAGGCTTTGGGACGGACGAGCGGCGGTGTTGTCTATGTGACGCCCACAATGCAGAATCCGACAACGGCAACCATGGGAGAACGCCGTCGGCATGAAATTGCGGATGTCTGCCGAAAGCATGATGCCCTGATCATTGAGGACGATGTGTATTCCCTCGGTTCGTCAGGTTTTCCGCCAATCGCAATGTTGGCACCCGAGCGGACCTTCTATGTCAACAGCCTATCCAAAACAGTCAGTCCAGGTTTGCGTATTGGTTCTCTGGTTGCACCACATCATTATGTCGATAAGGCCGAGGTCGCGCTGTCCGCAACGTCATCGATGGTATCGCCTTTTTCCTGTGCGGTCATGGCCGAATGGCTTTCAAGCGGAATAGCCCAAACCCTTCGCAAATCAATTAAGGTTGAATCTTCAAGAAGATTAGAGCTGGCGAGATCCCAGCTTGGCGACGTGGCAGTTTTTCCTGACCATGAAGGCTTTCATATCTGGCTGCCGATGGCACGTCGTGAAGCCGACAATTTCGCTGCGGCAAGCCGCGCCATCGGCATACATGTGACCCCGCCCGCGGCTACGGTGGTCGATCCCGATGCCAACGACGGAGGCGTCAGGCTGTGTGTGGGAGGTCCCGAGCTTTCCGATCTCAAGACAGCTTTAGAAAAGCTGTCAGCCATTCTCAAGAATTCTGCGCTCGCTGGAAAGCCGCAGAGATCCCATGTTTAACAAGGAGTCGGTCGAAGGTCGACCGGATAGGCGCCGATGCAAGACAGTATTTGGACCATTCTGACGACATTGGGTCTCTATGCCATCGTGATCATAAGCCCAGGTCCAAACTTTGCCTTGGTTTCGCGACTAGCGATATCGGGTGCTCTGCCATCAGCTTTGGGGGCAACTCTTGGACTGTCTTTAGCCGCCACGTTCTATGCCGTTCTTTCAATGACTGGCCTCGCAGTGCTGATTGTACGTGTGGACTGGTTTGCTACCGCTATCCAGATCGTTGGGGGTCTTTACCTCGTCTATCTTGGCCTTTCCGGTTGGCTTGTCTCTTCTTCTGGAGATAACACCCCGCCTCCACCCACCGGCACGTTGTGGTCCGGTTTCCGCCTGGGAACTTTGGTTGAATTAACCAATCCAAAAGGCATCACGTTTTTCCTGGGGTTGTATGCCGCTACAATTCCGGTCGATGCAGATATGTCCGTAAAGCTCATCGTGTTGTTGGGCGGCTTTATGTTGGAAATGGTGTGGTACGGATCTGTGGCCATGCTCATGTCGTCTCCGCCTGCGCAAGCAGCTTACAAGAAGTCCGGAGCTTGGATTGACCGAATTGCTGGAATGTTGCTAATCGGCTTCGGCATAAAAATGCTCACCTACCGCCTCTAAAGCGCGTCGCGATTTTTCGGATTCAGGATTGAACTAACCCGCTGACGCGGGAGAGGTGAGTGTTTGGAGGCGCGGTCTCCTGATGGGATGTTGGGGTGTTGAGAACCAACCCCTGACCAGGAGACCGACCGATGACCGACGACATGACGCTCCGCAACCTGTCGCCGGCCACGCAATGATCCTACCTGCATGCCGTGACAAAGTTCGGCCGGTATTCCGGCCGCTCGCCGGGTCGGCTGGGGCTGGAGGATGTGCGCGCCTTCCAGGAGTACCTGGTGTCGCAGGGCATCTCCTGGCCGGCGCTCAACCAGAGGGTTTGCGCGCTGCGGTTCTTTTACGGCGTGACGCTGGACCGGCAGCTGCTTGGCATCCTGCGCACCTGGAGATGATTTTCCTTGGCTGACGACGAGCTTGTTTCATGCGCACCGCAGCTCGTATCCCATTTGGGGCATGTCCGAAATTCGACACCACCTGTCGAATTGTGCGGTTATCGACGCAGCTTGTTCGGCGGCATCGCTATCCCAATCATCATGGGAACCCTCTGTCATAACTAGCAAAAATCCACTCCCGAGACGCCCGAGCGCGGTTGGCACGACGTTTGCTCATTCTCAGCCATAAACAGATGGATATCGCCCGGACATTCAGGTGTCGAGCGCTGTCAGGAACAATTAATGAAAGGCAAAGGGAATATGTTAGTTCGCCACAACCCACTTTCAGAGAAGAGCGGCACCGGCAAGGCAATCTCTCCCGATGCACGCACACCGCCGTGGTTGATGCGGGTACTCCGATCCGTTTCGGACCCGCGCCGCATATGCGCGTGACGCCGAGACGGCTGCGGACAAACCGCAGATGCTTGCCCTCCGAGCGCTTTAAAGGCGGGCGGAAAGGCAAGTTGATAAGTCACATTTCTTTTGACGTCTGGAACACTCTCGTACTGCCAAACCCAAGCCATGCGCTGACGAGGACGAAGTTTCTCGCGGCTTGTTTTCATACAGAAGAAGCAACTGTCAGGAATGCATACGCCGAGGTCAAGAGGTGGGTGAATCAACACGCGATCGAAACTGGGTACGCTCCGTCTCTGTTCGAAAATATCCGTCTGCTTATGATGCATTGCAATGTTCACAAAGATCCGAGCCTCATTGCAAAAGCGTTCGAGAACATTTTTGAGAGCTGCAAACCAATTGTATTGGACACTACCGTAAGACTAATCCAGGCGTTGGTCGAAGACGGATATGCGCTGTCACTTGGCAGTAACTCGAGCTTTATTAGCGGCCGATTGGTGCACGATTTTCTTGAGAGCTCGTTTGGATGCGTGTTTCGGTTCGGAATCTATTCTGACTTGCTTGGATATGCAAAACCGAAGAAAGCCTTCTTTAAGAAAATCATCAAGTCGTGTGACGTTGCGGCCAATAACATCCTGCACGTGGGTGACCACGCGATCTGCGATCTGCAAGGTGCGCAGAGCGCTGGAATGCATGGTGCTCTGCTGGGAAGGCCTGAAGACATTCGAGAGGTTGTGTATGAAGCAATTTCAGGAGTTTGCGCTCCATGAATTTCAGTCGATCGAGGATGCACCCTTTCGACCGGAACAATATTCACGTCTGAAATTCGGTTGTGACGAAGCAGCCCGCGAGATGGGCTACGAGATTGCGGACGCGTTCTTCCAAAAAAACGCACCCGCTCTACTGGACAGTCGCTGCCTGATGATTTCGTCGCCATACAATTTTGTTCCGAATGCAGCGACTATAATGACGATGCATTTGCTCAATCGCCTCAACAGCCACATTGTTGATGCCAAAGGCAACCACGTGGAACATGCGACTGTCCCACGAAAGATCAGTTACGTGAACGACTACGGACTCCTGTCACAGGAACATCGTAAGTCATTGATCGCCGGCGATAGGTTCTACTTCAACGCGCAACATTTCGAAGGTCGTTGTCTTCTGTTCGTCGACGACGTGAAGATCACTGGCACTCATGAAAACAGGTTAGTCGAGCTCATGCACGAGCAACAGCTCAAGAATAAAACATTCTTCCTATATTTTGCTCGGTACACGGGCGATCGGCCCGACATAGAGTCCGAGATAAATTTTGCTGCGGTTAAGTCAATCAGGGACCTGAATCAGATCGTGGCGGAGCCAAGTCATCACATGACCGCTCGCCAAATCAAATATATTCTCACCGCAGATCCAAGCGAGCTATATCACGATTTCTTAAGGTTCAGAAGTGCCCGATACCTTAAGAGCCTTTACTTTAATTGCCTACATGAAGGCTATTACAAAATTCAAGCGTATAAACACAACATGAGTGTAATCCGAGATGCAATAGAGCATCAGGAATCGGCAAAGAAACTCGTGGTATAAAGTCGGTTTCAAGGAGCTTGTATACCAAGAATGCAATTCTCCAATCTACACCAAGAGGAATGCCCTATGAGACGAACGTCAATATGCTTGCTCGCTGCCGTTGCCCTGTCGGCTTTCAGCACGCCGCTTCAGGCTGCCACACTTCGGGTGATGAACGACGCCTCCTCTCCGCCGTCAGTGAGCACGGTCAAAATCGTTTACACGGGCGAAGTGAACCAAGAGAAGATCGCCGCCCTTGCATCCGCCCTCGACGAAATTAATCTGAAATACAAATTCGCGCACGACATTTATCTATATATCAGCAGTCCGGGCGGGGAGGTGGATAGCGGAAATGTAGGCTATCAAGCCATCAGGAGCTCCGTCGTGCCCGTGACGACGATAAATCTATCAGAGGTTATTTCTGCGGCCACTATGCTCTACTGCGCTGGTCAAAAACGGCTTGTCTTGGACGACACGTCATTTCTTCTGCATGCTCCAACTAGCTGGATCGAAGGGGAAGTAGCGGAGAACCGCATAGTTAATCACCAAAAGATATCCGTGAGGTATCGCACCGAGTTGAAAACAATATACCGTAGTTGCACGAACCTTTCCGATGAAAGGATAGACAAGATTACCTATAGTGAAGACACTCACCTTGTTGCCGACGTCGAGAAGGCGCTGAGTATAGGGCTCGCCACGGGCACGGCAAGGAATGTGGTACCTGCTGATGCCACTTGGTATATTTATGATGGCCCTCCCAATAGAGGGTGATCAGATACACCGCACCAAGCCTGATTCATCCTCGGCGACGGCGGATTGAACCATTCTTCACTGATCAACACCTAGTCACGACTCGAAGGCTGGGACAGCGGGAATCGATTGCCCATGACCTCCACGCCGAGAAGCGTGCTGCGCGGTTCTCGCGGGCCAGAGGCCCGATGCCTGCCGTTGTCGGGCGAAGCGGTTGTTAGAATATCGGCATGAGCGATATCTTGAACGAAGCTTCTCCCGCGAAGGAATGTTTGGATACAAGCAGAATAAGAACGGTGCCCCCGGTGGTCGTAACCCGGATGTGACGTGATGAGGTGGTTGGCCTCCGCATCCGGCATCGCTGGACCATACTGTGGCTGTCAAAGGTCACAGTCGGGGAACCGCTGAATCATCCAAGTCCCCCTCCGACCATCGGAAAGAGTATCGGTGATGACGCGCGGCCGGTCCTCCGGGGCGCGTCCCGGAGAAACGGCTACGGCTCAACCTGGGAACATTCAAACGACACCACTTGGGAGTATTGATCCGGTACTGACAACGACGACGCCGTTGCGTCCGTCACTCTCAAAAAAGGGCCATCAGAGGCCTTGGCGGATATGGCAAAGATCGCGCGGAACTTGATGGCCGCCGGCTAACCGCGGACCGTCCGAACTCGATTGCTTACAGGCGATCGAGGTCGACTTCTCATCGGTGCGGCCTTTCGCCTTCGGAAGATAATTGTTGCATCTACTCATCAGAAGTCGTGGGTCACAAGGACCGTCGATGCTCTCCAACGATTTGCCGAGAAAATGGAATATTCCGGCGAAATTGTAATGATGATCTGGAGTATGGGCGGCCGCATCATTCACCGGTTGTTGCATCATGCAACGCGTGTCCGGCAGCAGCGCCTCGCGACTGCAGGCGAGTGCTTTAGCACGCGGCGTTGGCAGAAGTTCGCGGCCCTGCATCATAACAGCTCGTGTCGGAAATAGGTGCGAGTTGCAAAGTCTGGCGATAGCCGCACTGATGGCTGTCTGACTGAGATTGATGCTGGCGTGCCGCAGCCGTGAGATTCCGTCCGGCATCAGCGCGTCGCGCGCAACGAAGAGATGAGATCACGGCCCCTAAGGCGTATCTTCGTTCATCTGCACTGCGAATGGGACTCATCCAAGAAATCAATTTTTTCAATGTCACGGCATGCATTAGAAAAAGCTGAGGCAATAGGAGAGAGGGGTTTTTCGATGCGCCGTCAGATGGGGGCAAGGTTCTTGGTCCAGCTAGCATCTCGTGGAGCCGGGCCAGCTTCGTGCCGGAAGATGCCGCAAACGCGCAGCATCCCCGTCCGTTCAAAGTGATTTCTTGAGAGCTAGCGTTTTGGCAGGCAACACGTTTCCAGCAACTGATGACGGGCCGAGCGTTACAGCCGAGCGACCGAGGATGCGATGAAATCGAGAAGGTGCTTACCGCCGTGATCAATCGCAGCTACGCACCGCCTTTCTTCCACTTGCCGACAAGCCCTCGATGGCTCATGGCGTGGCCGCATTCCCGTCGATCCGTGGCCAGCTCACGATTGAACAGCTGTTGGTCAACGTCAATCGTCCCACTTTCTAGAGCCTGCCCGAGCGGCCCGAGGGTCCCTCTTCAGGACGTACATGTCGCAAGAAATTCACTTTCCGATATTAAGGATCTGATCGGCAAGGAACTCGGCGTCTTCGAGTTGATCACCGTGACGCAGAAGACGATCGACAGTTTGCCGAGACGACGGGTGATTTCCAGTTCATCCACACCGACCCGGTGCGCGCTTATCTCACTGTATGACCCGGAGTTTCGCAAGGCCTTGGATGGTCTCGGTGCGGACGTTCCAAAGCCGGATGAGCGCGGCGGGGTGACGTCGGCGATCTGATCGCTGCAGAGAAGCAGCGCTCGGCGGACGTCATCAAGTCCGCGAGTGTCACGGTCTCTCAGTATCCCTGGTTTAATGTCCGGCCAGTTGGCTCGGCAAGGCCTACTGGCGGAAGACCTCTCGAATGGAGGCAAAAGTGAGTTTGTTCGCATATGTCGGATGCCGCACGACCGAAGAACGCAATGCAAGAGGCCGAGGCATCAGCGTCTACAGGATCGACGGGCAGAGCTCGCAATGGAGCTTGCTGCAACTCCTCGAAACCGAACCTAATCCGTCTTTCCTCGCCCTGCACCCGATGCTGGACATTCTCTATTCCGTCCACGGCGATCTTGATCTCGTGACGTCTTACTCGATCGACCTGAAACCGGTCTTCTGCGGAATATCGACCGCCAACGTACTCGCGGCCGGAACCCGGTTCACCTTGCGCTCGATCCAACGCACGGATGGCTTATCATTGCGAACTATCGCACCGACAGCATCGTCAGCCTGCCAGTCTCATCCACCGGCATTCTCGGACCTGTGAGCCATCTTGCGGCACTGGCCGGCAAGCTGGGTCCTCACCGCGACGAACAGAACTACGGCAGACCACATCAAGTCCCCTTTAGCCCGTCGGGAAAGTGGATCCTTGTGCCGGAGAAAGGTTTCGACCAGATCGTGTCCTTCAAGCTCGATCCTGGAAACGGAATGTTAGAGGAAGCGGCGCGATGCCGCTGCCGGGAGGCAAGCGGTCCACGGCACCTCGCCTTTCACCCCGTGAGGGCGCTGGCCTATGTTCTGAACGAACTGGATTCGACCGTCACCACTTACGAGTTCGACGATGACAACGGCAGCTTACACCCGATCGATATCGTATCGTCCCTCCCCAGGGACTATTCAGGCGACAACCGCGCATCGGAGATAGCATTATCAGGTGGCGACTACCTGTATGCCTCGAACCGAGGCCACGACTCGATCGCAGTTTTCCGCCTAGGCAGTGATGGAAAGCCGGCAAGTCCATACTGGCTGCCGAGCCAAGGCACCACGCCCAGGTTTTTCGCTTTCGAGCCAGATGAAAAGCACCTCTATGTCGCTAACGAAGACAGCGACACCATTGTCGAATTCAGACAATGTGACCCCGGCAATCTTGTTCCGACAGGTCAAGTCATCCCGACCGGCAGCCCTACGACAATCGTTTTTCGAAAGGGGAACGCACGGCCCCACGCGCGGTAGGGCCGTTTCAAAAAGAGGCGTCGCGCGCTGGTGGAAGTCCGAGAAACGACCAGCGGTCGCGTTCGCGCGTACTCGCCGCGACCTGCGCCGGTCTTCTTCGGCCGAGAGGACAAAATCAATCTGCGACTGTCGGAATTGCTAGCCGAATTCGAGACTCGACAGGTCGCGACGTTCGAACGCATCATTGTCCCGCTCCAATAGCTCGCGTAGGCGTCAATGCGTGAAACCGACCGGCTGCAATGCGCCCTCATTCCCGCCGTTCGCCACCGTTAGGAAGACCCCAAAAGCGGACAGTCGGCTTAGTCGGAGGCGACGTTAGCACCAGAGCAGTTTATCGGGACCACGATCTTCGGCGGAAACGCGCACAAAAGCGGCCATTCCCAGTCCGCCGTAACTGGTAAATGCTCAGGGCTGCAGGAAAAAGGGGTTGGGAATACTCCTCCATTTCGCTGGGGTCGGTCTTTTTGCTTTCATGAATCAACATCGGTGACCACACTGAGGACGATATGGGTTCGGTGCCATTCATGCCTTCGGTTCTTGGTCGGACGCGAAGAAGGTCTTGAAGAGCGCGGTTGACATCACCGTGTACTGGCTCGAACGATACTTCTCGAACGGGAACTTTTCCAAGCCTGCGAAGCGGTCACGCAGATTCTCAAAAGTCATCTCCACCCCAGCATCCAGAACCTGCCTCATGGCTCCGATAAGGCCGTTGACGACCGTAGGTGTCAGGAGGCGATTTTGGATCGTCCGGGCGGTCGTCCATCGGTCAGCCGGCAGGCGAGATTTCGCGGCGGCGAAGAACAGTGCGACTTGGCTCGCACAGTAGTCGATGTAACGCTTGCGCGCCGCATCGTTCTCCAAGCTGACGAAGGTGTCCTTATCGGCATCTGTCCATCGCGCGAAGAGCGGACCAGGCGCGCTAGGTCTGACAAGTGGGCGAAGCCCGTAGCTAACCACCGAGGTGGTGCGCAGACCGCCGGCGTCGAAGAAACTCTGCGAGAATTTGCCGGAGAGAACACCTTGGCCGTCGTTCAGCTTATCCAGAACATCTCTGGCGATGGAATCGGCGAGGAAGGGGCGAATGAGTTGGTTGATCGCCTGTTTGAGTTCAGACTTGGCATTTGATTGCGTCGAGTTGATTTCTAGGAAAAGCCCAGCCTCGAATCGGGTCTTTTCCGGATCGCTGACGTTGTCCGGATAGATGATGCCGGTGACCAAGAGGTTCTGTTGCGATCGCAGGGCGCCGATGACGTTCTCGTTGGCTCCGCCTTCGTAGTAGGAAAAGACGCGATGCTGGCCGTCGATGATCCCGACCGAGTTGAATTCGCTAGGGATCGATATGACCGCTGGTTGTGTCGTGTGGATGGTCGTCGTGTTAATGGTGTTCTCGCTGGCATCGAGAATTTTCGTGCCTGACGGAAGAGTAACGATGATGTTGTTCACGAACACTCGCTTCTGATCGACAAGGTATTTTCGGATGGAGTCTAGCTTGGTCCGTAAGATCATCCGCTGATACAGACCGCTACGATCCCTCCATCCGTCCCTGCGAAGGACATAAGCCCGCGACAACAGCGCCGATGGTTGGATGTAGAAGGAAACGACCTTGTAGCCCTTCGGAAACTTGGAATGATGCTCGGGTAGGACCGAGCCGTTGAATGGGTCTCGCGGTGAGGCATTGGCATTGAGCGCCCTGTCGGCGAAAACCTTATATTCGACGCCCAGGAAGGCCAGCAGTTCGTGTTGGGCGGACCGGCGCACCGTCTTCGTCAGGAGCTTGAAGTAGCGGACGATGCTGTAGTCCATAAACAGAGCATGGTTTATCTGAGCCTTTAGCTCCGTCTGAACTGTATTTAAGGAGCAATAGAGCAGGATAACGCGAATTTGGTTGTCGCTGTACTTTGAGCCCAAGGCCCCCGCGATACCGAGCGGTGCGCCCCGTGCGAACCCGATGAACTGCGCATCATCCTTCCGGATGCGATCGTACATCAGGTACTTCTTTTTGGCGTGTTCTGAAACGTCGTTCGCCGTTGTGTACTCGGCGAAGACGACGACGTTCTCCAAGATGAAGACGTCGTCAAAATCCGAAGTCACCCCATCGTAGGTGAACTCCTTATCAGACGCGCCTTCAACGCGCTGGAAGCCCACTGCGGAGAAGACTTCCCGGATACCGCGACGGTGCCGCCGCTGCAGGTTGCGCTTGCCGCGCTCCTCAGGGCTCAGCACCTTCTTCTTGGGTTTCGCAACCTTAGCCTTCGCCATCTTCGCCTCCAGCCGAACCCGGTTCGGATTCGGTTTGGTCTTGCCGCCATTCGAGGGGAACCTGAGCCACCCGTTCCGTGGATCGCGGACGGCGAATAGGTTTGCCCAGCGGTCTAAGCGCTAGGTCGCCCTTGGCGTATTGGGCGATGCGCTCCTCCGCGATCGTGAGATAGGGTGAATACCGGTCGATGCCGACGGCGTGCCGACCGTGTTTCACTGCAGCGATCGCAGTGGCCCCAGTCCCTATAAAGGGATCCAGCACCGTCTCCCCCGCCTTGCTGAGCGCGAGCACGCAGCGTTCCGCGAGCTCCACTGGGAACTGACAGGGATGTTCAGTGTGCTCTGGATGATTCGCCTTGACGTTGGGGACATCCCAGACCGGATTGTTCTGAAAGTCCTCGGCAGCTGAGAATTCCCAGTAGTCTGATGGGTTCTTGCCCAAGGGATTGCCACTAGGCTTGCCGGCCTTCTTCCCCTTGGACGCGCTGTGGCGCTTGCCGGGGTACAGCTGGGGAATGCGGACGGGATCGAGGTTGAACGTGTAGGTGTTAGTTCTACTGAACCATAGAATGGTCTCGTAGCGACCGGAGAAGCGTTTGTCGGCGTTGTAGCCGAAGTTGTAGCGCCAGATGATGCGATTACGCAGACGGAACCCCAAACTGCGGAAAATCTCAATAAAGGGCACATCGAGAGGGAACAGCTCTCCACCGGTTATGTAGGTGCCGACCTGCCAGCATACGGAAGCGTTCTCCGTCAGCGCGGGGAGCATGGTCTCGATGACCTGCCTCTGCCACGCCAAATATTCGTCGTAAGTCCGCTCATCCGTTCGTTCGTAGGGTTTGCCGATGTTATAGGGCGGTGACGAGATGACCAGGGCGCAGCTGGCCGGATCAAGGCGCTGAAGTCCTTCAAGGACATCTGCAGCCAAAAAACGCGCGTCGCCAATCTCCTCGGCGGAGGTGACAATGTCTTTTTTTGGGGGGCTCATTTCCTCGGGCGGGATTTGATCGGCTATACAGAGCATTCAACAGTCCGGAACTTTGCGCAACTTAACAGTGCTGAACCATTCACCTGCGGCACGTGGTGCGGCAGTCAAACGTCGCTCTCGCGACGAACAGTGGTCTATTATCCGGCAAATCACTTATGCGCTTCCCCCAAAGCCCATTACTCTACCATTGGTCGGTAACCCAGAAACGATTATCAAGCAAGCTGTTAAACCCTGAGATGCAAGCTTATCCTTGGATAACCTGGAGCGTGGGGTTATGGACGCCCTGGACGAGGGTCGGTTGCCGCATGGCAACTATCTCTTGGTTCGCTTCGATAGCGGACCGTCCGCTCCCGGCCCCCCTTACGACGTTCGACGTGGTGTCCCCAAGCCTCCGAAATCCGTATTTCAGCGAAATCGCTGCTCTACAGGAGCACGAGTTCTTTTTGACTGCATCCCGCCAAAGCCAAAGGTCGTCATGTGCCGACATCACTTCGGCAGTCTCCTCCACGTATCGCGTTGCAACCGCGACAAATGCCTCGTCTCCAAATTTGGAGCGAAACGCCGCAATCTGATCAAGGTCAAAACTCAACGATAAAACTTCTCCGTCTTCGACAACGGCGAAGCCAAATTCGGGTCGGTCGGAATTGGCGGCGCGCATCAGTCTCATAAGCTCGCCTATCGCAGGAACCGATTTTCGTCGGCCTTGACCTGTTCCATCTTCTGAAGCCGGAAGATCTCTTCTAGCGGGACGATGTCCTTGTGCACGTTCTGCACGCCGCCATCGGCAATGATCCGCCGAAATGTATCCTGCATTGCTGTAGTTGCTGCGCGAATACTATAATTTCCGTAGATGGTCATCTTGATGTTGCCGAGCGCGCGGATGCGCGTAGCATCGAGTTCCGGATAGGCGTTGGGAACGATGACCAGCGGAACAGGTCCTTTCCACGCCTGTGAGAAGCTCTCGATCTCGGCCGGGTCCTTCTTCTTCGAATGGATGAGAATCATGTCGGCGCCGGCCGCAGCATAGGCCATGCCGCGCCTGAGCGCCTCTTCTTCGCCAAGGGCTGCAATAAGCGCTTCCGTACGGGCAATGATAAGGAAATCCGGATCGCTGCGGGTGGAGACTGCCGCTTCGATCTTTCCCTGAAACTCTTCGATCCGCAGCAGTTCTTGGCGGCCGTCGGCGGCAAGGCTGGTGACTTTCGGGAAGGTCTTATCCTCGATCACGACGGCTGCGGTGCCTGCCTTCTCGTATTCACGGATAGCATGGATCACGTTCAAGGCGTTGCCATAGCCGGTGTCGATGTCGGCGACAATCGGCAGTGACGACTGACCGGCGATCGCTCGCAGCATGTCGAGATGTTGGGTCATGGTGATCAGGCTCATGTCGGCGAGACCATAGAGCGCCGAGAGTTCGAAGCCCGAGGCCCAGATCCCATCGAAGCCGGCCTCTTCGGCAAGAATTGCCGAGAGGGGGCTATGGGCAGCCATGATATGGACGAGGCCGCATTCGGCCATGCGCTTACGCAGTTGTTTTGCTTTGCTCATCGCTCATTTCACTTTCGGAAAGGGCTTCACAGGCGGCAAGGATGCGGCCGCAGGCGTGCTGCAGCTCTTCGACGGAGGCGGCGTAGGAGATGCGAATGTACGGCGAGGCCATGAAGCCACTGCCCGGGACGACGGCGACGCCAAACTGCTCCAGAAGGTAGAGCGCGAAATCCATGTCGGTCTCGATTCCCTTGCCCTGCGGCGTGATCTTGCCGAGCACGCCGGCGCAGTTGACGAAGACGTAGAAGGCGCCATCCGGCGTGCGGCATTTGAGCCCTTCTGCCTCGTTGATCTTCTCGACCACTAGATCGCGGCGCTTCTCAAAGTCGGAGACGAAATCGCCGATGTAGTCCTGATTGCCGCCGATCGCCTCGATCGCCGCATATTGCGAAATCGAGCTGGTATGGGACGAGGTCTGTCCCTGGATTGTGTTCATCGCCTTGATCAGGTCCTTCGGACCGGCGCCATAGCCGAGGCGCCAGCCGGTCATGGCGCTCGATTTGGAAACGCCGTTCACGGTCAAGGTCCTGTCGAGGAGATCGGGAGCCGCCTCGGCCATGGTGGCGAAGCGTTTGCCATAGACGAGCTTCTCGTAGATGTCGTCCGCAAGCACATGTACCTGGTCATGACGGCGCAGGACCGAGGCCAATGGGGCAAGCTCGGCCCCCGAATAGACGGCGCCGGTCGGGTTATTGGGCGAGTTCAGCATCAGCCACTTGGTGCGCGGCGTAATCGCCGCCTCGAGATCCTCCGGCTTCAGCTTGAAGCCGAAATGCTCATGGCACTCAACGAGGACCGGCTCGCCGCCGGCAAGCCGCACCATGTCTGGATAGGAGACCCAGCAAGGCGTCGGGATGATCACCTCGTCGCCGCGATCGAGGCTGGCAAACAATCCGTTGAAGACGACCTGTTTGGCACCGCAGCCGACGGTGATCTGGTCGCTGTCGTAGTCAAGATTGTTGTCGCGCTTGAGCTTGGCCCGGATCGCCTCGAGCAGCGGCTTCACGCCTGCAACCGGCGTGTAGCGCGTCCTGCCATTGCGAATGGCGGCGATGCCTGCGTTTTGGACTGCCTCAGGTGTATCGAAATCCGGCTCTCCCTGGCTGAGCGCAATGACATCGATGCCTTTTTCTTTTAGTGCGGCGGCGGCGGCCGTCATGGCCTTGGTCTGGGACGGACGGACGGCTTGTAGTCTCTTGGCGATGAGTGGCAAGTCAACTCTCCTCGAAGCACTGGATCTGAACCAGAACTACTCAGGGAGTACTGCACTGGCCAGTTCAGCCATCGCGTAAACCGAGCCGAATGATCGCATTTTCCGATAGGACGAACGCCGGGTGCTATTGGGCTGGCACTTCCACTTCGGTCATTTTCTTGCAAAGCCGGGTCAGCCAGCGGCAAAAGGCGCGCGCCACATCCGGATTGGAGCCGCGATCAATCGCATAGGCGCGGTACTGCATGCCGCTTGGCGCGCGTGAGCCGGGAAGCATCTCCAGCAGGCCCTGCCGGATCAGTTCCGCCACCACGATATGCGGCGTCACCAAAAGGCTGTTTCCTGTCGTGACGGCCGGCAAGGCGAGGTAATGGTGATCGTAGCGTGCGCCGGACGTAATATCGGAGGTTTTCAGGTCCATGCCGCGCAGCCAGGTCGGCAAAATGTCCGGCCGGGAGGTGACAGCGATGACGGGTGTATTCCGCAAGGCTTTGAGGCCGCGGCCGGCGACACAGTCCGGGGCGCCGACGCAGACAAGCTGCTCGTCATAGATGTCCCAGCGATCCGCCGGCTCCGTGATTGTGAGATCACGAGTCAGAAGCACGTCGAAGCTGTCAGTGGAGGTCGGAGCGGAAAGCGTGCTGATGACGTCCACTGTCACGCCACCCATCTCTTTCGAGAATTCGCGCAGGTTCGGGATGAGAACAGTGTAGGCGAATGTGGCGAGCGACGTCCGCACCACGAGGCGGTTACCGTCCTTCCGGCCGTTGCGGCGCATCCGCTTCGCGGTGAACAGGATCGTATCGAGCGGCTCGGCAACAGCGTCGGCGAACAGGCGGCCGAAGTCCGTCAACTGGCTTTGCCGGCCGCGGCGCTCAATCAGTTTGGCACCAAGAAATTCTTCAAGCACCGCAATATGACGGCTGACGGAACTCTGGGTGATGCCGAGCGTCTTCGATGCTCGGGTGACGCTGCTGTCGCGGGCAACCTGCACGAAGGCGCGAACGGCATTGAGGGAAAGATCCTGTTCCTCGCTCACATAAATCTCCATGGGCATTGGATTGAACCATCCAGAGGCGTGCACTTGCTATCGCATTATTCGATGTCTGTCACGTGGCGGTCACAGAACAGCTCGATGGTCGCACTGGATTTATCCACGAGGCGATGACTCTTGCCGCTGCCAGTTAGAAGAGCAAGGGACGGTTACGATCATCGCATTGAGAAACAGATTGTCGACCTGGCGCAGCGGTCTTGCTGCGCGATGTGCGCGAAAGGACAAAGTTTAGATGCATAACGCTCTCACTTCGAACCGGCCACAATCCAGCGTGCGTCACGACGAAGCCAACGCCTTGACCAAAGCCTGCTTCGTGTTCGATTGCCTCTCGAACGAGTACGTTCTTGACGAATCCTATGCTCAAGCCTGCCTCGAGGCAGGTGTAAATGCCACGAACGTCACCTTTGCGGCCGAGCTCGATTGGGATGGCACGCTGAAGCTCTGGGAGAAGTATCTTGAGAAGATTGATAAAAGCCCGCTGCTTCACCTCGCCCTCAACAGCGCCGATGTCGAGCGCGCACAGACTGAGGGGAAACTGGCTGTCATCCCCGGTACCCAAGGCGCCTCGATGATCGACGATCAGCTCTGGCGGTTGTCTCTTTTGTTCCGGCTTGGACTGCGGTTCATTGGTCTGACCTATTCTCAGTCGAACAGGCTCGCAGCCGGTTGCGGTGAGTTCAACGATGCAGGTTTGAGCTTTCTCGGGAAGGAGTTCGTCGCCGCCGTCAACGATCTGCCAATGTTTCTCGATCTCTCCCATACCGGCCACGAATCCCGACGGCAGGCCATAGAACTCGCTAAAAACCCGACATTCACGCATGCCAATGCCTACAGCGTTACCGCCAACGATCGCAACGTCAAGGACGCGGAACTGCGGGCGGTCGTCGAAAAGGGCGGCATGGTGGGGCTCTGCTGCCTGCCGAGCACGGTCCGCAAGAGTCAGGCGACCGTCACAGATCTCATCGACCATGCCGATTATCTCGTCTCGACATTTGGCGTGGAAATCTGTGGTCTCGGTCTCGATTACAGCGATGGCTATATCGATTCGAGAGTTCAGCCGCCGGAGTCCATTCGCTGGCGGACGCTGAGGCCCGATGTGTTCGGTACAAACCACGACTTCTTCAACCTCAAATACCCGCAAGGGGTGGAGACCATCAAGGGGCTGCCGAACATCACCGCCACACTTCTGGATCGCGGTTATTCGACCGACCAGATTTCGGCAATCCTCGGAGGCAACTGGATGCGCACCATTCGCAACGTGCTAGGGTGATTACCTATACCAGATGACGTGCCACTCCCAGCGGAGCAGTGCACAGATCTGCTTCGGCCCGCCAATGCGACGCAAGTCATCGCACCATCGGCCGAAACGGAATTGAAGGGCACCGTTTCGCAAACGGCGCCCTGACAATTGGCTTCTACGCGACCGATAAGGTCAAGCTAGCGAGAAAAGCTGAGCCGGCCGAACCCGGCACCCTTCGACTTTGAACCTGTTTACGCCGGTTATCATCTGCGCGAAAATCAAGCGGGCAAATTACTCGCGACTGCCGAGACTATTTAGAAGGCAGGTTCGCCTTTCCCTCCCTTTGCAATGTCCAGGAGCGCGCGGGAGCGCATAGGCTCCGTTTAGATCATCGGTCGTCGTATGCTCGATCGGAAACGTGACGCATGGTGCGCCAGAGATCATGCTTGACAAAGTTCCAGAGCGCGTTGCCGCCTAATTGGCCTTTCGATCAGTACAACTCCCATTCGAACGACCGGTACGGCGGATCCAGAGGGGAGTGCCTGCCGAGGGCCATTCTGCCGCTCGATCATGAGAATTCCGGGTCCACGCTCGCACCGGCCATGGCTCCTCCCTATCCAAAGTAACCCATCGCAGAACTGATGATGTGAAATCGAATTATTCGATGATCGTCACCCGACTGTCATGTCCGCTCGATAATCCACCCCCGAACGAATAGCCTTAGCGGCGCGACAAAGTGGGACCGGAGTGCTGTCCCGTTCTGATCGCCTTGCTCGAATTCGGTACGCCTTGGCTAGGTTGAGGCATCCTCATTTCTAACAACCGCAAACATTGGGGCAGGAACTGACCATGAGTAATTTCTCACTCACGAGACGACAGCTTATCGCAACGGGTGTCGCAAGTCTGCTGGCCGCCTCTGGGACGCCGTTCGCTCGGGCGCTGGCTGCTGAGCGAAAGACCCTCAAGATCGGCATGTCCGGCTTCCCACCCGCCGTCGAGCCTGTTCTCTACGCTCACACCGCGACCCGGCGCATTGCGCCGCAAATGTTCGACACTCTCATCGCCTTCGACCAGACGCCCGAGATGGGGCTGCGCCCGGGCTTGGCGGAACGGTGGGAGCGGGTGGATGGCAAGTCGCTTCGCCTCTTACTGCGAAAGGGCGTGACGTTCCACGACGGCGGTCCGTTTACGGCGGAGGATGTCGCCTTCAGCTTCAGCCCAGAACACCTGCTTGGGCCGGACATGGCAGGCAAGGTTACCGCCATGCAGACGATGGACACGATCGCCAAGGTCGTTATCGTCGACAGCCATACCGTCATCGTTCACGCGAAGGCCGATGATGCGCTTCTCGAGAAGCGGCTGGCCTCCTGGGGTTCCGAGATCGTCAGCAAGCGCGCATTTGAAGCGGCAGGCTCCTGGGATGCCTGGACCGCTGCGCCGGTCGGAACGGGACCCTACCGCATCGTCAGTCAAACGCTTGACGTCGAAGTCAAGCTTGCCGCGCACGACTCCTACTGGGGTGGCTTGCCGCCATTTTCAGGCATTCACTTCCGGGTCATTCCGGAACTGGCCTCGCGCATGAATGCACTGCTGGCCGGAGAGGTCGACTTCATCACTGACATTGCACCGGATATGTTCGCAGAGATCGAGAAACATCCGGAACTGGAAGTCACCGGCGGACCGGTTCAGAACATCCGTTATCTCGCAATCGACGCCACCGGGCCGGTCCTTGAAAAAGTTGGCGTCCGGCGTGCCATGAGCCTCGGACTCGATCGCAAGGCACTCGTACAAGCGCTGTGGCAGGACAGGCTGCCGATTCCGAACGGCTTTCAATTCCCGAGCTTCGGCGAGGCCTATATTGAGGACTTCCCCGCCCTGGCGTACGATCCCGACCTGGCGCGCAAGCTGCTCGCCGAGAGTGGCTACAACGGCGAAACCATCACCTACAAGCTTCTGAACAACTATTATCCCGCTCAGGTCTCGGGTGCCCAGATCATGGTGGAGATGTGGCGGGCCGTCGGTATCAATGTTGAAATCCAGATGATGGAGAATTTCGCGCAGATCCAGACGAAGCCGGTTCATGCGATCTATGACAGCTCGTCAACCGCCATCTTCCCGGACCCGCTCGCCCACGCCTGGCGCGAATTCGGGCCGAAGGGGACCTTGCCGAAGGGAAGCATTTGGAAGAACGAAGAATATTTCGGGCTTGGCGAGAAGCTTAAGGAAAGCGCCGATCCTCAAGCGCGCCGGTCGATTATTCGCCGGATGCTCGAGATCGTCGATCGTGACGATCCGCCTTGCGTGATCCTGCACGGCTCCGGTCAGTTCTATGGCAAACGCAAGGACGTCGCCTGGGCCCCGGGTCAGACACTCGACCTCAACTTCGGTCCGTTCAACGCCGCCCACACGCAGAACTGATGAGCACGCGAGGAGGGGCGGCAATGGGAAATCTCGCCGGCTGCGCAACAGGATACGTCTTCCCGGCGGCTCCTGCCCCGCAACCATTGCTCGTGATCGAAGGGATGACCGTCGACTTCAACGGTGTGAGGGTTCTGCGGGGGATCGACCTCACGCTCGCAAGAGGCGAAGCGCTCGGGATCGTCGGCGAGTCCGGCAGCGGCAAGTCGGTGACCTGGCTTGCTGCGCTCGGGCTCCTGCCCCGCTCGGCGACGGTGTCGGGTAGCGTCCGGTTGGACGGGGAGGAGATGCTCGGCGCAGCCGCATCGCGCCTCGACCGGATCAGGGGTGGGCGCGTCGCGATGATCTTCCAGGATCCGTCGAGCGCGCTCAATCCCGTCCTACGCATCGGTCGTCAGATCGGCGAGGTTCTGGCGCGCCATCACGGCGTGTCGGGATCAAACATAAGGGCCGAGGCAAAGCGCCTATTCGACCTCGTAGGCCTGCCGGACGCCGCACGTCGGTTCGATGCCTATCCGCATGAACTGTCGGGCGGCCAGAATCAGCGGGTGATGATCGCCATGGCGCTCGCCGGAAAACCGGACGTACTGGTTGCCGACGAGCCGACAACCGCGCTCGACGCCACGATCCAGGCCCAGATCCTCGACCTCCTGACCACCATCCGGCGCGAAACGGGCATGGCTCTCGTTCTCATCAGCCACGATCTCGGTGTCGTTTCCGAAACCTGCGACCGAATCATAGTCATGTATACCGGCAGTGTCGTCGAGACGGCGCCTGCTGACGCGATCTTCGCAAGCCCACGGCATCCCTATACGCAAGGTCTGCTTGCTGCCTTGCCGCCTTTTGAAGGTGCGTTGCACCGGCTGGTTCCGATCGAAGGACAGGTGCCGGACCCGACGAACTTGCCGCCGGGATGCGCGTTCGCGCCACGCTGCCCGAAACGCTTGGCAGTGTGCGAGGAAGCGGTTCCGCCGCTAGCGCAACCCGAGAACGGCCGCTTCTCAGCCTGCATCGCAGCAACCGTCCAGCCCGCGCGGCTCTCCTTGAAACTCAATACAAGCGTGCTGGCATGACTGCAAACATTCTTGAACTCAGCGGTATTTCCCGCAGCTATTCGACGCGGCAGGGTCTGTTCGGAAAGAGAGTCCCTGTCCGCGCTGTCGATGACGTCTCTCTTTCCCTCCAGGAGGGGCAGACGCTGGCGCTGGTCGGCGAATCGGGTTCGGGCAAATCGACCACGGGACGGATCGCGCTCGGCCTCGAACGGCCGAACAGCGGACATGTGCTCTTTCGTGGGTCTGAACTACCGCCCGCCGACACCCCGGCATGGCGCCGAATGCGCGCGCAAATGCAGATGATCTACCAGGATCCGCTCGCCGCGCTCGACCGCCGACTGCCAATCCTCGACCAAACCCGTGAACCGCTCGATATTCATGACGTCGGCCCTGCATCCGAGCGGAACGACAAGGCGCTGGCCATGCTTGACGCGGTTGGCCTGAATGCCGGTCACGCGGCAAGCCTGCCATCGCAGCTCTCGGGTGGGCAGCGGCAACGCGCTGTTCTTGCTCGTGCGCTGATCATGAAACCGTCGCTGCTGGTCTGCGACGAGCCGGTTTCGGCCCTCGACGTTTCGATCCAGGCCCAGGTCGTGAACCTGCTCATGGACCTCCAAAGGGACTTGCAGCTCAGTCTCCTGTTCATCAGTCACGATCTGAAAGTGGTGCGCCAGGTCAGTCAGCGCATGGCGGTGATGTATCTCGGCCGAATCGTCGAGTATGGCGAGACGCGTCTTTTGCTCTCCAACTCTGTCCATCCCTACACTAGGGCGCTGATCTCGGCGGTTCCTGTTGCTGGCCGGCGCACGCGCGAGCGCATCATTCTCACAGGCGAGCCACCCAACCCCGCAGCCCGGCCGGCCGGCTGCGCGTTCCATCCGCGCTGTCCCATCGCACGGTCGGAATGCGCAAATGTCTCCCCCGCATTCACAACGCTGCCGGACGGACGGTCCGTCGCCTGCCATGCCGTTGATGGCCACCCGCCGATCGAGGAGGTTGGAGTCTGATGTTCCGGTTCTTTGCAATCCGCGTCCTGCGCGCCGTTCTGACGGTGGCGCTGGTGGTTACCTTTGCCTTCATCGTGCTGAGGCTCTCTGGAGATCCGGCCCGCAGCATCATGGGTGACGACGCCTCGCCCGAGGCCATGACAGCCTTTCGCCGCGAGTGGGGTCTCGATCAGCCCCTCTGGATGCAATATTTCCACTACTTCGCAGCTATCTTTGAGGGCGAGCTCGGCCGGTCGATGCGTGGCGGCGTGCCTGCGCTCGACCTTGTTCTGGAACGTATCCCGGCAACGCTCATGCTGACGCTGCCTGCCTTTCTGATGAAGTTGGCGATCGGCATTCCCGCGGGTGTCTATGCCGCCTTGTACCGCGACAGCGTCATCGATCGGGCCGTCATGGTTACGGCAGTCGCTGGCTACACGGTTCCAAGCTTCGTGCTCGGCCTTGTTCTGGTCCAACTCCTCGCCATCTGGGTCGCGTGGCTGCCGACCGGCGGTACGGGCGGTCTGCAGCATCTCATCCTGCCAATCATCACGCTCGGCGTCGGCGGGGCCGCTGTTCTTGCCCGCTTCGTTCGAAGCGCAATGCTGGAAGTTCTCGGGCAGCCATACATCCGGGCTGCCAGCGCCAAGGGAATACCCTGGGCCTCGGTGGTACGCGGTCATGCCCTGCCGAATGCCGCTATTCCGACCGTTACCATTGTCGGCTTCATGGTCGGCAATCTGATCGCAGGTTCGGTTGTGGTCGAGAGCGTGTTCTCCTGGCCAGGAGTCGGCAATCTGCTGGTCGTATCGGTAGCCGCGCGTGATCTGGCTGTCGTGCAGAGCATCTTGTTGCTCGTCGCCGCGGCGATGGTGTTTTCCAACCTCATCGTCGACTTCCTCTACGGCGTCCTCGATCCACGCCTTGCCAATGGCAACACGGGTGGAGACCACTGAGATGGACATGATGGAAAAAGTCAGCGAAACGGCGCTTACCAAGCCAAAGATAACGAAACAGCGCCGGTTACCCGTCTCGGTCATCCTAAGCTTGCTCTGGACCGGGGTTGTGGTGCTCGTCGCTGTGCTCGCCAACCACATCGCCCCTTACCAATACACCGCTCTCGACCTGCCGAACCGGCTGGCTTCGCCCTTCCACCCGAAACATTTGCTCGGAACCGACGAACTGGGGCGGGATGTGCTATCGCGTTTGATCTTCTCCGTCCGGATCTCGGTTCTGGTCGCTCTGGGGGCTACCGTGATCTCGGCCTGTTTCGGCACGGCGATGGGCTTCGCTGCGGCTCACTTTCGCGGACGCGTCGAGCAGTCCATCCTGATGCTCGCGGACTTCCAAGCCGCCATGCCTTTCCTCATTCTGTCCCTCTCAGTGCTTGCATTTTTCGGCAATGCCTTGCCGCTGTTCATCGGACTAATGGGGCTTTACGGCTGGGAACGCTATGCCCGTATCGCACGCGGTCTTGCGATCGCCGCCAGCGCGCAAGGATACGCCGGCGCCGTCCGCCAGTTGGGAGCGAGCCCGTCACTCGTGTATCTGCGGCATATCCTGCCGAACATCTCCTCGACCCTCATCGTATCCATGACGCTCACCTTTCCGGAGATCATCCTCATGGAAAGCAGCTTGTCGTTTCTTGGACTGGGCGTCCAGCCCCCGATGACGAGTCTTGGCAACATGGTCGGCTATGGGCGGGAGTACATGACACGAGCCCCCTGGATCATGTTTGCGCCTGCCGGACTCATCGTCATGACGACGCTTTCGATCAGCCTGTTGGGTGACTGGCTGCGCGACCGGCTGGAAAAGGGATTGCAGTGACGCCACTCGGCGAACATGGCCGCCCGTAGGGCAAGACGATCCGACAGATTTCGAGGTTTCACGAATGAGAACAATTGTTATCGGTGCGAGGGCCACTGGATGCTCCGTCGCATATCACCTGGCCAGGAGGGCGCGACCGTGACGGTCGTCGATCCAGAGGGCTTGAGGGGAGGTGCCACACTGACGAGCATTGCCTGGCTGAACTGCCATAACAAAAACCCGCAGAATTACTACCGTCTCGTGATGCGTAGAAACAGAGCGCATCGCGAGCTTGGCGATGAGATCGGCTGGGCGAACTGGCTGAGGCTGATGGGCGCCGTCGAATGGTGGCCGACGGGGACAGAGGAACCGAGGGAGCGCGCAGTTCGGCTTGATCGCCTGCGGTCCCGTGGACACCCCATCGAAATGCTAAGTGCCGACGATGTCCTCGCTCTCGAGCCGGACGTTTCCCGATCGAGCCTGGAGGGCTGTGTAGCCGTCTTTTACCCGACCGACGAGGCCGGTGTTACCGACCTCCTGGAACGGTCCGGGCGGATTGCAGGTGTTCGCTCTCGCGCCGGGCGCGAATTGAAAGCGGACCATGTCGTCAATTGCGCCGGCCGTGCCTCCAACACCATTGGTCTTCGTCTCGGCTATTCCGTTCCGCTCGAATGGAAACCGGGAATGACCGTGGCCACCGATCTATATCGCAACAATGTCAGCAGGGTCATCAATGCGCCGAAGATCCACATCAAGCCGGAGGGTGCCGGCCGTCTCCTCTTGCACGCGAAATCCGCCGATCGGCTGGTGGAAGCGGTCCTTCCAAGGTTGCAGAATGTCAAGATCGCGGATGTGAGGACTACGGTCAGGCCCTATCCTGCCGATGGAAAGCCCGTCTTCGGCACACTGCCGGGCGTTGACGGATATCACCTTGCGGTCATGCATTCGGGGGTTTCGTTGAGCCCGCTGATCGGCCGCGCGGCCGCGGAGGAAATCCTGCATGGCAGAGCATCAGCAGACTTCGAGGCCTATCCGCCGATGCGCTTCCAGGCTCAGTTGCAGCAGATGACAGCTAGCGGTGCCCATCAAGACCATATCTAAAGCAGGCTTCCAATGGCTTTTCTCCGCCCACTCAATCGTCAGCGCGCACAAGGCCTTATGGACCAGGAAGGCCTGGACGGAATCGTGCTGATCCAACCCGAATCAATCGTTTACGGCACAGGGGCACGTCCGGGCAGCGCCGCCGGCTGGCGACGGGCTGGCGCTGTTTTTGTGATCGTGCCTGCGGATGAGAGGGAACCGCTCACAGCGATTGTCGGCGATTTCTACGCAGAAGAGTTTCGAGCCGTTTCCGGAATTGATGACATCGTTACCTTTCCTGTCTGGGTCGATCTGATCGACATCAGCAAGATCCCATACGGGCGGCTCACCGAGCGCCTTTCGGCAGCACGCCCGCCGGAACAAGTATGTCCGAGACCGGCAAACTTTGATCGGCGACAAACATTTGCGCTGCTCGCCGAAGCTTTGGGTCGCCGTGGGCTCTCCACGGCTCGGCTCGGAACCGAGCACGCATTTTTGCCAGTTGCGGACCAGGCCTGCTTCACTGAGGCCTGCCCCGACGTGAGATGGTCCGACGCGTCGCGACTTGTTAGTCGTTTGCGGATGATCAAGACTGCCGAGGAAATCGAGCGGCTAAAACTCGCCGCTCAAGCTGCCGAGGCCGGCACAGCGGCTGCCATCGACCATATTCGGCCCGATTGCACTGCCGACGACCTCTTCGCGATTTTCCGCACCGCCTCTCAGCAACGCGCGGCTGAACTCGGATACAAGGGTGCGGTTTTGGCAAATGGCGCCATCACGATTGGGCCCGGTGCGACCGGCAAAGGTCGTGCAGCGGAGCGCGGAGACATCATCCGTCTCGACCTTGGCTGCGTCGTTGAAGGTTACACCTCCGATTGCGCACGCACGGCCGTGCTTGGCCCTCCAAGCCCTGATCAGCAGGCGATCTACGACGATTTGCACCACGCTTTCGAGATCGGCTTGGAACGCCTCCGTCCGGGAGTGCCATTGCGGGAGGTTCATGCAACGGCGATGGAGGCGATGCATGCTCGCGGCTTTGACATGTATTGCCGCGGCCATTTCGGCCACGGCCTCGGTGCGTCCGTCTTCGTTGAGGAATGGCCCTTCATCGCTGCAGACGAAGCGACGGAAATCGAAGCCGGCATGGTCCTGGCCTATGAGCTGCCCTGGTACGTTCGCGGCCTCGGCGCGTTCATGCTCGAAGATCAGTTCATTGTTGGCGCGCAGTCGGTTGAGGCCTGTTGGAGACTGTCGCGTAAGATAGCGATCTGCGACTGACGACCTTTTGCGCGCATCCTGCGTCGGCCACCTGAAAAGGAATTATCATGCAATTTGTCATTGTCAGCTTCGACGGCCTTCGGCGCGATCTCGTTTCGCCGGATCTGACGCCGAACCTCTGCCGCTTACAGTCCCTCGGCGTGACGCTGTCGGAGCATCGCACGATCTATCCGAGCGAGACCCGGTCAGCGTTTCCCAGTCTTGTGACTGGCTCCACAACGAGCCGACATGGCATGGTCGGCAACAAATATGTCGACCGCTCGGTTTCCCCGCCGCGCTGTATCGACACATCGGACGCAGTGCTCCTGCGCAGACTCGACCTTCAAAGCAGTGGGCGGCTGATGTCTGTGCCAACGCTAGGCGAAATATTAGCCGCCGCGGGGCGCAGCATGGCCGTTTTGGCCACCAACACGCCGGGCACGACACGCTTTTTCCACCACAAAGCAGAGGATTTCGGGCATGTCCGGCTCTCAGGCCATTTCCGGGAAGCCTGCACACCTGATGCGTTGCTTGCGGAAGCTGAAGCGCTTGTCGGCCCGCTGCCGCCGGAACCGCCTTATGTCGAGCCTGACAGGGCCGGGCAGGACTGGATCACCACGTCCTTTCTCGAGCTGATCTGGCCGAGATACCGGCCGGACATCACGGTTCTTTCCTATGGAGAACCCGACATTACCTCGCATTTTCATGGCACGGGAGCCGCGGCGACACGTGGCATCATCGCTCACTGTGACCGCCAATTTGGACGCGTGCTGGACTGGTGGGAATCAGAAGGTCGTGCGGAAGGCGTCCAGATCATCGCAATGTCTGATCACGGACACATCACCGGCCGCACACGCGTGTCGGTGATCGACAGCCTGCGTGAAACCGGGTTCCAAGCCAATACTGCCCCTGCGCCGAATGTCGATGTCGTGGTCGTGCCTGGGCAGGTCGGGGCACTCTATCTCGCGGAACCAAGCGACGAGCAGATTTCCCGGCTCGTGGCGACAATCACTGCACAGCCGTGGTGCGGCCCGGTCTTCACACGCGCGAAGAACCAAATCGAAGGCATCGCGCCGGGTAGCCTTGGCAGGCATCTGGTCTTTGCCGACCACCCGCGCGCACCGGACGTGTCTTTCTCCTTCCGAGTAGACGACGGCATCGATCCTTTTGGCCTCATTGGCGGAACATTCTACGATAATGATCGCCGCACGGGCCTGGGCGTTCATGGTGGACTACATCCAAAAGAACTTGCCGCCCTCGGCATAGTCGCCGGCTCGGCGTTCCCCGCATTAGATTCTATCTCAACAATCCCCTCCGGGATCTGCGACTTCGCACCGACCATTTTGCATCTTCTGGGCATCGCTGAGCCGAACACAATGACGGGGCGCGTACTACACGAGGTGCTTCGAGAGGCATCACGGCCGAAACCTGAGGTGCGGCAGGATGCTTTCGAGGCCAAGCTCGCGGGATTTCGCCAGGTTCTGCGGCGGGTTCACTTTGGACGAGCGACTTACATAATGAGCGGTGCGGCGGAAGGGTCATAGCCCGGCGTGTCACACATGCGTGTCGTGTGCAATCCTTAGATGGATGACCGAAACGGTCACCGCAGGTGACAAAAACCGCGATCAACTCTCATGAGTGTGGTGCACTTTGATGTTTGGAACTGATCTCTCTACAAAAGTGATTTGGGCAGCCCGCGGTCGATGACGTGACCTAGCCGTTGAGACAGGGACGATGTTGGCGCACTCCTCCTGCATGGCGAGCTCAATGAAAATGTGGTAATCACCTCCACATTAAGTTGCGCTCGGCCGCCTTTCGGTCACGGGTCACCTCCGAACTACAGCTTCGCACACACGCTTGATCGGAAACACGACTCACCATCCCGGAACTCCGCCCCGCCCGTACCACTCGCTTTCTGCAGATCGCTCACGTCGACTGAGTGCTCATTGCGGTTTTGCGCTGCAGCCGTGCCTTAGCAACGCTACAAGCTCCAAATACCGGAAAATATGTTCCGCGCTGCGTTCTGTGATAGCCCCTGCAAGATCGAGAGTTCGCCGCGGAGAGACGCGCATTTCTTGATATATCTAAGGATATATTGCTCACTGCGATTGATTTTCATTTGAAAGGCGTTCAATCTCACCTTAGATAGGATGAATGCTGATGAATAAAGATGCATTTATATCTAAGAGCGTTGGCTCAATTGAAGATACGACGAGGTCGCTCGGCGATCTGATTTCCACTAGCGATCTGGCTCCATTGTTGTACGACATACGCTTACTTGCTGCGCTGTTAATCTTTTTCCCGGTAGTTACTCCTGCATCATTCCGACAGATGGTCGACATCGCGTTTATCGCGCTAGGTTTTGCACGTGTTGCTTCACCGAACATGACATTGTTTGTGGCGATCAGGATGTTTGACATGCTCGCTTCGTCTGCCCTTGTCGAGCGAGGCAGCTCATGATGGGATATGACCCCAACTCTCCCCCACAAGGTCTTTTCCGTACTGCCCACGGTGCGGCCACGTCAATTTTCGGAATACTCGGCCATGCTTCTGATCAAGACATTGCTGCGATGGGCGAACACCTACAGCACAGGGGCCGCATGGCATATCGGCGGATCAACTCGTCTCTCGTGCTCGGAGGAACATTTTCAGATTCAAGGCATTTGAATGATTGGATCTCAGCAACAGATTCCATTATTTATTCGGGTCGTCCGTATGTCTCGTGCCATGATCAAGATGCGATTGAATTAAAGGACCTCTCCATTCCGAGTATACTAATGTATACGTTAGATAATTCATTCCCGTTGCGCAACCTTGGTGGCTCATATGCGGCGGTACTCTGGAACAGTTCTGACCGGAGCTTAGCCATAATTCGTGACCGCTTCGGAATTGAACCGCTTTTTATAGCTTCTGGGCAACACAGACACGCGTTTGCTTCCGAGTACAAGGCGTTACTGGCTCTGCCAGATGTTCCAGCTCAACCAAACAGAACTGCGGTTGCGGAACTCCAGCAATGTGGTTTTATTTCGCCACGCTCATGTTTTTTACAAGATATAAAGCCCGCTCTTTGCGGCGGCATCACCTTTCTAGATATCCATGGCAACTCGTCCGAAAAGCGCGACTCGCTTTTCGCACCGTCATCCGAAGACAACTCTTTTGGTGGGACGTTATCGGAGTTGAAGCAATTTTTCGGGAGAGCTGTTGAACAAATACCTAAAAATGGTCGCAGCTTTGGTATCGCCCTAAGCGGTGGAATCGACTCAGCAACTCTGGTCGGAGCGATCCGCTCTTCACATCCCACTGCCCATCTTCACACTTTCACTGTGGGATATGGCGCTGACGACCCGGAAATCTTGGGCGCCGCGGACACAGCAACATGTCTAGGCGCCTACCATCACAAGGTATACGTGTCACCGACGGCTGTATTTGATAGGCTCCCCATGGCTATCTACCACATGGAAGACCCGATCGGGAATGACGAATACGTATGCCTTGATCTGATGGCAAAGTACGCTGGAACGGTCGTTGACAGAATTATTCTCGGAAACGGAGCAGATGCTATATTCGCCGGCATGCCGCTTCATAGGCAAATATATGAGGCTCAAAACAATCCGGCGCTTCTAGAGGTATACCGGGCGCAATGGGCCTACGCATTTGAAGGAGGTGGATGCAAAAATCCGATTGATGAACAAAACCAGCGAGCAGGAAGAATCCCTCCTCCCGTAAGAGTTCTTCAATTCGACAACTCGGCATTGCGGCCACCTCCGTTTTCTCGGCAACGTCCCCGCCCCATAAACCTCGCCACTCATCTTCGCGCCGTCCTCGACGACTATGACGGCCGGATGGCGGGGCAACGTTTGATATTTGGAGCATATGGGCTTTCCGTTGAAATGCCGTATTTCGATCCCCTGTTGGTGCAAACCGCGTTTCAATTTCCCGTAGAATTGAATTTTGAAGACGGTCGATCAAAATCCCTGCTACGCGAGTGTGCGCGACATTTCTTGCCCTCTACACTTCTGGATAAAAAAAAGAACATTCAAGCCATGCCGGTGAATCTCGAATTCAGCGATAGGCTCGATGCGCTATGCGATTTCTATCTGAAGCCAAACGACGTTGCTCGGCGAGACCTATTTAGCCCGAGCGATGTGAAGCGTCTTCGGAGAAAACGGCGGCGTGTTCCGTACTCACGCGGAGAGGCCATGCGCCTTTGGCAGGTCCTCGTGACCGAAATCTGGGCTCGCTTATTTCTTGATGGTCGTGGCAGGCCTCGGTCCAGCTCAGTTTTGACTCCAAGTGTCAGATGAGCGCAGCATGAGAGGAAACAGAGATGAAACAAGATAAATTGGAACGCCCGACGGCCATGACGTTCGGTGACTTTTCAGATGTAGCGCAATACTACAGCGAACGTCCAGAGTACTCTTCGAGAATGGTAGAGTGTCTCCTTTCCTATGTTGATTGCCAGCGGGAGAGTTTCCGATTTGCAGACATCGGCGCCGGTACCGGCAATCTCACTAGAATGCTGCTACGGCGCGGTCTCTCCGGGTTCGCCATTGAGCCCAATGCGGCCATGCGTAGCGAAGGCGAACGTCAACTTAGACACGACGCACGCATTCAGTGGAAGCCTGGAACCGCAGACGATCCAATGCTGCCCGACCACTCGGTCGACTGGGTTGTCAATTCGGGCTCATTCGACTGGGCAACGCCAAGTATAGCTCTCCCCCGATACCATCGTATGCTGCGCCCGGGCGGCAGACTCACCGTCATCTGGGATCTCAGAGATCTCCGGCACGATCCTATAGAGCGGGCGATTGAGGATCTTATTTATGGGATGGTTCCGAATCTAACGCGAGCCTATGTGCGGGTGGAGCAGCTGATGAGCGAACTAGACCGAATTATAGTATCTACCGGTCACTTCACAGACGTTGTTTACATGGAGGCCGCTCATAGGGAGCGGATGGATTTGACACGATACATGCGCGTGTGGCGCGCAGTCCATGACATACCAAGTCAGGTGAGCGCTCAACGATGGCATCAAGTCCTAAAGGCCATCGAGTCCGCTGCATCGTCTTATGGTGTTCGCGACGTTGTCTATCGCTCAAGAAGTTGGACGGCAGTTCGGTCCGATTCATGACGCGTTCCTCGTCATCCCCCAACGCTTGTGGCGGCAATGATTCCGGTCCCGGGCGGTATCCATCGCTCGACGGAGGAACCGGGTCTTTTCAGGGTTCCAACCTCGCGCTTGACCATCTTTTCGATATCATGCTGCACCAGTATCGCCGCGAAGTCACGCGCGTTCGAGATGATGGTTACCAACCGTCCTGTTCCAAGATCCGATACGCCTCACGAAACATCCGCGGTGGGGCGACAAACTGGTAAGCGTTGCCGAGGAGGACCCCGTTTGCGCAGGCGTCTGCAAAACCGGGGTCCTTTGCGGTGACCCAATCGAACCGGCTCTCGTTGGGTGCCAATTCGTGGGTCACTGCCTGCACCGCGGGATTTGGCTCGACGGCGAAACCATCGACGTCGAGATGGCTGAAAGACCTTGGGTTCAGCACCGAGTTCTAACACTGCCGAAGGGTTTCGTCACGAACTGAGTGAGGACCTGGAGGCGACGGAGGATACGGCGTACTTTGGAGAGCCATAGTGTTCTCGTTGTCGAAAGACTACGAAAGGAACGCCCTTGCGAGCAAGGTGCTAGAAGCTAGCGTGCTGTAGATCACTAGGCCGAGGTACATCGCGCGACCTGGAGCTGGGATCCGCAGGGACGACACATGAAGACCTGCGAGCAGAACGAAGGCCGTGACCACGAGCGGCGAGAACACATTTTCGGGCAGCCATGCGCGGACGAGAAAGAATAGGGCAAGGATCGGCAGGTCGTATGACAGGGGAACGCCGGTAAAGCTGCCATCTGAAAGACCAAAGCTGTTAAAGTAGCTGAGCCTAATCGACCCGGCGAGGAGCATGAGCGGAACGATCAGTAATGAAGCGAGATTACCCTTCAACAACGCGAGGATCACTACGCTTGGCAGAACGGCGCCATAGATAATATCGGAGAATCCATCAAGGCTCTTGCCGATAGCGGCGACATCAGGGGAACGCCCAGGCGTTTTTCTTGCCAGAATCCCATCAAGCTGATCTGCGAGCATCGCCCAAAGACCGATCGCCGTGGCGGCCTCGATATCTCCTTGGAGTGCTAAATATATGGCGACGCCAGATGAGAGAATGCCGAAGGAAGTGACTGCGTTGGCGGGATCGATGAGGTAACGAAGCATCTCGGTTCTCCAAAGACCAGGTCGTCAGCATGCGAGATCGCTGACGAAATATCCCCCTCGACAATGCGCAGATCATTCGCGTTTTTTCCATTTGAGATCGTCACACCTGGCGCCGCAATCTGCGGCCTTCTGCTGATTGAGGCTGGATAGCAGTTCCTCTGTGTACGGCTCGATGACACAACCCCTGAAGATGTTGTGGTGGCGGGGGACGATCGTGCGGCGCAGGTGAGAAAGCATCACCTCAATCCCTCAAGGAGTTCTGTGCGGACATGGGCCTTACAACGGTTGGCGAGACCGCCTGCGAAAAGTCTTTCGGCAATCCGCAGGTCGGCTTCGCTGTCGATCTCGAACCAGCGGGTTTCCGAGCAGTCGACCGCCGAGAGAGCAAGTCCCCCGCGATCGATCAAGCTTGCTAGGATCTCTTCGACATAGGCCTTCATGGCGCCGGCCTGGATGGCTCGTCGCAACGCCGTCACCAACGAGGTGCGCGAGGTCGCGGGTGAAAATGCCGTGACATTGATGCATTTAAAGAGGTTGCTCGCCTGCGCGGCTTGAGGCGTCTGGTTCATGACGAACGCAGTCACTAGGCCATTGGCGTCGAGGTTCACCGCTGAGCCGCTCATGTCTGCGGTAAACGATGCGACGGCCGCAAGATTCTGGTCAGCCGACGAACGAGTGTGGAGCGTACGTTTCAGTACCTCACCCTCAAAAAAGACATCGCCCTCAATGAACACTGTGTCGCCGGCAAGTAGTGTTTCGCGCGCCATCCACAACGAGTAAGCGCTGCCCGTGCGATCAAAGACGGGATTGGTGACATACGCAATGTCAACATCTTTAAACCGATGGCCGCAAGCCTCTCGGATCGCCTCCTGCCTATAGCCGACAACGATCGTCGCCTTAAGCACTCCGTGGTCGGAGAGTTGGTTCAACGTGTTGTGAAGGATCGGCATTCCAAGTACCTCGACGAGCGGCTTCGGCACAAGGTCCGTATAGGGGCGTAGACGGGAGCCAAGACCCGCCGCCAAGATCACCGCCTGCTTTATCTTTGTCATTTTGTTCTCCGCTTTGGGCGACTGGAATCAGGCGGCGGACTGACGATTCTTCAGTGAATTGAGCGTGTCGACCACCTTCTCGAGCGCAGGGATCAACCGCTCGGGCGGGGCGCCAAACGAAAGACGTAGACCATCCGGGTCGCCAAACGTTGATCCCGCAACCGAGGCCACGCCGGCCTCTTCAAGCAGAAGTCGTGAAATGTCGCTCCCGGTGCGGACAGAGCTGCCGGCGGGTAGTTTCGCGAGCAATCCGCTCAGATCGAGATAGAAGAAGAATGATCCATCGGCCTGCGGCGCAGCAACGTCGACAAGCCCCGACAGCATCTTGAGGCCGTCCTGGCGCGCCTTCGCCAGCCGTTCATGCATCTCTCGCTCGAATGTCCCGTCCGAAACGGAAAGGTGATGCAAGATCGCGTGCTGAGCGATCACATTGGCATTTGACGTCGTATGGCTTTGGAGCTTCCGTGCTGCAGAAACGATTTCCGGAGGCGCAGCGAAGTACCCGAGACGCCATCCTGTGACCGCGAGTTCTTTCGAGAAGGCGTTGACCAGAACTGTCCGCGTCCGGATGCCGGGATGACTTGTGACAATCGATTCGGGCCCTTTACCGCTGAAAACGAAGTTCGAATAGCATTCGTCCGAAATGATCCATAGTTTGTAGCCAATGGCCAGGTCGCCCATCGCTTGCAAGGTGGCCCGGTCATAAACTGCGCCCGTCGGATTGTTCGGCGAATTGAGAATAATTGCCTTCGTTCGCGAGGTGACGGCAGCACGAATGCTTTCGATCGACGGAATGTAGTCGGGCGCCTTCACATCAACGAATACCGGCTTGGCGCCAGCAAGCAGCACCTGCGACGGAAATGTCGGCCAGCATGGGCGGAAGATGATGACTTCGTCGCCGGGATCGAGAATCGCAAAAGCCGCATCGAGTAGAGCCTGCTTCGCTCCGTTGGTAACGGCGATATTCTCGGCAGTCCATGCAACGCGCGTATTCTTCGTCAGCTTTTCGGCAATGGCCTCCCGCAACGGCGAGACACCAATCGAGTCGGTGTATCGGTTGGTGCCGGCCTCGATCGCCGCGATGGCGCCTTCTCGTACCGTTCTCGGCGGCGCGATGATCACCTCGCCGGCGGCAAGATCGACAATCTGCCTTCCGGTTGCTGCGGCAACTTTGGCCGCGTCGCGAGCCGCTGCCGTGCCCGATCCCGAGAGTAGAGTCATCCTTTGCGCGAGCATGCGCGCCTCCTTACATCCATTTTTATTGGCGGTACCGTTTCTCGGGCGGACAGGCGTCCGCCAGCGCCGTCACCCAGGCTTTGGCAGATAGCGATCCTCGGCCGATGCCAATTCGTCATAACGCAGGAGATCTAACACCTCGTCGAGCGTGGCGACCTCAGGCTCAATCCCGGCAATGCTCTCCTCGGCGACTATGCGACCGCAGACTGCACGCATACTGGCGACCGCAGCGCGCATCGCATGATTGGCCCAGATCACCGTCGAGATGGCTGCCTTCCGGTAAGTATCGACCGGCGTACGGTAATACTTCGTCGGCACGATTACGATCGGCAGCTGGTTCCATTGCTGCGCGAAGGCCAGGATTTCGTGAGCATCGCTCTTGCCCGAATGGATCAGAACCGCATCCGCGCCAGCGTCCGCGTAGGCGTCCGCGCGCAGCAGCGCCTCGTCGAGGCCATAGCCGGCGATCAGCGCCTCAATCCGGGCGACTAGAACGAGATCGTTCCCGGTCGCATCTTTCACCGCCTTCAGTCGCCCGGAGAACTCGCTCACATCGGCGAGCGGATGGCGGCTGCCGACGAAGGAGTTCATCTTTGGAAACGTCTTGTCTTCCAGGCAGACGCCGGCGGCGCCGCGCTGCAGGAGTTTCGTCGCCAGCAGGCGCGCATTGTTGAAATTGCCGAAGCCGGTATCGCCGTCGACAAGGATTGGTAGCCCGCTTGCATCGGCCATCCGTTCCACAACGCCAACCAGGTCGGTCCAGCTCGCCTCGTTCGCATCGCGATAACCGAGCGCCGACGAGATCGAAAGGCCGGAAGCCCAAAGGCCTTTGAAGCCCGCCTGTGCGGCGATCGCCGACGAAATTCCGTCATGCGCCTCCATGAGAAACGTGAGGTCACTCGACAGCATCAACTCGAGAAGCGTTGTCGTCGGATCCTCAAGAGGACCTACCGGTTTGGGAATGTAAACGGTCTGGTTCACTGCATTCCTCCTGATGAAAACTCAGAATGAATGTGTTTGTAGAGTATAGCAATAGCAAAAACTCAGGGTCATAATATTTTTCGGGCCATATTAACGAATATCAAGAAAGTTATTATATACGACACGCGGAATGTCTTGGTATATCCAAGAATATTTCAACAAATATATCGGACAAAGGCGCCTATATGCAGGCTGGAACCCACTTTCGCAGGTGGACCAGGGCAACCTGCGCAGCCAAGGTTCCTCCGCCGTGACCGATGCTCAGGCGAATGACCACGCGCTGGGTAGGCCGCCCGTGCCGGCACACTTGAAGCGCGATAAGCGCCTGGTCGTGATGTTGACGGATGATGAATGGAAAGGCTTGCATCCGTGTAGGAGGCCGATATCCACCGTCCCGGCATCGTGCCGGCAAAAGACACCGGGAAAGACCTGCCGAAGCGTTTTCCCGCTGTGGGGACGCTCATGGGTGGTCAGTGTAGTTACTGGCTCTCGTGTTGAAATCTCTTACCGCATCGTTGTAGTCGGATGTGGCCTGTTCAACCGCGTTGCGCGCTCGTCTGGCAACATCCTCGGCCTCTTCCGCAGCTTTCCGAGCGGCCTCATTGGCTTCATCGACTTCTCGCTGCTTGCAACTGATGAAGTCTTCGATTTCCGACTTGTATGTCTCCATGTCGCTCTTGCAGCTGTTAAACTCCCATTCGTCTTGGAAGCTTCCATAACCATCGGCACAGGATGGAGCGCGCGGCTCTGAGCAATAGGCCCATGCGCCCGAGCTAGCCAGCGAGGAAATTGCGAGCGTCATCAGAAACGCTGATGCAGCGATTTTGCTTTTCATTGCCCCTCCAAATGCGCCCGAGGGTATCAACGAACGGAAAACAAAAGGCTAAAGCCGCGGGTCGTATTGACTCGACCTCAGCGTTTCCGGTTTGATTAAATTCGATCAGCGCGTACTTGGGCACATGGTCCCCCAACCAGTGCCGTTGACCACGGATGTGCTGGCATCCGTATGGGGGGACAACGAGAAGGTCGGGCTTGCCCCGGCCTTTTTTGTTGGATCGCGCTGCGAGCCTAGTTGTATGCCTTGCGCCATCCGGCTTCGCGAGCTGCCTCCTCGGAGCAGAACCATCGCTCCCCGTCGAAGTAACTGACGCGCGTCTGGCTGTAATATTCCTGTCCTGCGACGTGGTAGATCCGCTCTCCAGTGTTTTGGCTGATGTTGCCCTTGATGTCGCAACCGGGGATCAGCGGCACGTATTCAGAAACGCCAAAGAGAGCAATTGCTGCGGGAATCGCGATGCGGGGAATGCGACTGCTCTTCCTGCGCGGTCGTGATCCCTGCGGCATAGCCGGTGGTCGACCACGGCGAATGAGGCCTGACACGGTAAAGAAGACCGGCACCCCAACCAGGATGCCGGCTAGCAGACTGAGAACCGTCGCTTGGTCGAGAACATCACCCAGGAAAGCCATGGAAGACCCGCCCCTCCTCAACACTCTTCCCACAATGTCTGAACTCGCAATGAAATCAAATACTCCGTTTGGGCGGTGCCCTAATCCTTGACTGCAACCGGCGCCGTGCGACGCTTCAAGACTTGGTTGTGAGTAGGGGGGGCAATCCATGGATCTTTCCACCGCAGAGCAAATCCTCATTGAGCAACGCGTCACCAACGAAGCAAAATCCATGGGGGTGGCCTATCTGCTTTGGCTCTTCTTCGGCGGCCTGGGAGCTCACCGACTCTATATCGGCCGGATCGGGTCAGGGCTGGCGATATTGGCGCTTATGGTCGTGGGTGTCTTGCTCTCGCCCTTGGGTGTCGGAACGGTCTTCCTGGTGCCGGCCGTCATTTGGATGCTCGTCGACGCGTTCCTCATTCCTGGCATGATCCGGCAGCAGAAGGAGGAAGTGCGGAACAGCCTTGGCAAGCAGATGTACGCAGAACGCCTCCTGGTCGCCGAGCGATCGGGACGCCGACAATGACGAAAAAACTGACCGGAGTAGCGAAACGGTTGCGAGACGAGCTAGTGAGCGCCGCAGAGCGACGCACATTGCGTCTGACCTATACACAATTCGGCGAGATCGTCGGCACCCCCCCGGTATTCTATGTCAAGTTCTTGGATGCAGTCGCGGCCTATCAAAAGGCACAATTCCCGCCAGAGCCCGACGTAACATACATTCTGGTCAGCAAAGACTTTCCTTATTCATCCCAGATCGGTGGCCAAGTCGCCAAGCCACCGAACGCCGCACAGAAGAAGCTGGCGCACGCGGAGATGCAGAAGATCATTAATCGCTACTGCCCTGGGGCCGCGAATCCCTATCCAGCGTGATCGTCATGCAGCAGCCTTCCGCGGCTGGTGGTGTTCTGCAATGAGATCCTCGATCTTCTCCCGTGTGACATAGCCACCTTTCGCGACGATCGCCTCGACAGCATCGCGGACGACGGCCGGCGTCTTGGTCTTGGACAGGACCAACAGGCCGGTCGCCTGAACGTTGTCGAGCATCGCATCATTGTCGCCATAGAGCCTGGCAACACGCATGTAGACGTCCGCCGTGGTCTCGACCACCTCGCATTGCGTTTGAAGCCATGGTTTGAATTCGCCTCGAGGAAGCTTCGCCTTCATGATCAGCGCTTCGTTGCCGGGCCGGCCGTTGTTGACGCCGCTGCCGAGATCCTGGAAGCGTCCGATGATCTCATAAGGGACGGCGCTGAAGCGATCGAGGAAGATACCGATATCCCGCTCCTGAGGCTCGAGACCGAGCCCGGACTTGCCCTGGCCCTCGGTCGACACGCGGGTGTAGACGACATATCGCAGCATGGCTTTTCCCCTCCGCCTTGCTGGATATTCTCACGATGCTGGAGAAAGCGGCTCGCGATTTGGGGTTTTTCGTTTCTCCCCGTCTTGCACGCTCACGATGCGCTCGCCTACGCTTTCCCGCGTGGGAACTGAAGGAGCCGCTTTAGATCGTGTTGAGAAGGCTGAGGGAGCAAATCCGAATCTGGCGCGTGGAACCGCAAATTGAGCAGTCCCGCCGTCACCATGAGGAGAAGTGGGCAAAGCTAAGCCGCGAGGGACAATCTGTGTATGTTGTTCATAGCCACGGCGCATGGTTTGAGTATTCGATCCTTCAGGAAGAGATTGACCAGATCAGGACTCGACAGCTGCTTCGGCAAGCCTCCCGCTACCTCATACCAGTCCCTCCGAAAGTGGAAGATGGTGTCGTATGGGAGAAATCGCCTTGGACTGGTTCTTGGGCCCTTACAGTGGAGGGTCTGGCCACCCTGAGGAAGGAAATTCGCGCCGAGCAGCGGGAGCGAAGGGAAGCCCGAATGACCTACATAAATGCGGCCATCGCAATCCTCGGCTTGCTGGTGGCTATTGCGGCGATCGGCACATCCCTGGAAGGGCGAAATTGGCGCTTTGTTTGGCTAGCCGGCAAAGATCTGGCCACCGTTTTTCCCCAGGTTCTCCACACCTTTCCAACTCTCACACCCTCGTTGTCCCCGGAGCTTGCGACTCAAGCTCGTTTATCAAATCCTGCTGATGCAATCTTCGAAAGGAAGCACTGAATGGTCGTCGACATAGGCATGATCACAACCGCTGTATCCACGCTGAAGACTCCTGTTGATATCGCGAGCACCGTGAAGGAGGCCAACGATCTTACGGTCATGCGGAACAAGGTGATCGAGATGCCGGTTTCCCAGTCCTCTATCCGGAAAAGGACCTGACCAGTGTTTGATAGCTTTGGCGTGTGGATCGCGAGCTTGTAAAGATCGAGTGGCCTTCGCGTTAGGTTACATCAACCGCCCCGCCGGATCGAAGTGGTGCTTGCTTGGTCCCAATTGTGCGCCTTAAATAGAAACGCGGCACCGTTGGAAGCGATGCACATGGTGGTGGATCGAGGGTCACACTCTCCTTTCGCTCACCGCTTGCGATCTGACTGTTCCCACCTGGTTATGAGAAGCCTGCCATGAAGTGTCTTACATGTGCAGACGGCCTCGTTTTAGAGGACGTTGAGAACGGGAGAGCATCGGATGTGGCTATGCGAAAAGTTGGCCGAGTGTCGTGGAACCGAAATACAGAAGCTTTCTGTCGACCCCCCAACGCGCGGAAAAACTGAAGCAGCTTACGACGCGGTGCTTCAATTGCTCAGGAGCTGTACACTCCTGCCAGGCCAACATTTAAGAGAAAAGGAACTCGCGTCCAAACTCAATATAGGTCGAACTCCCTTGCGTGAAGCACTTATCCGACTTGCTGCGGAAGGGAAGGTCCTATCCCTTTCCAAGAAGGGCTATTTCACGTTGCCTCTGGTCGAGTGGGCGCTGTTAGACTCTTATGCCGTAGGGCGCAATGCTCTCACACTTGCACTATCCCATACAAGCGCTGACCGCGTTTATCGCACTGTCCCCTGTGATGAACTGTCTGCTGCCGAACTTGCAATTCGAACAGAGGCAGCATTCATGGAAATTGGTCAAAGAGCATCGAATTGCGAGGCTTGTCTGATCGTTGAGAAATTCTGTTTTTGCTCCCACCCTTTACGGATGGAAATGGCCGCGTCTGAATATGCCGCTACCCTCAGAACAAGTCTCGCAACCCTAACAGACGCGATGGCGATGCTTGGCAGGGAAACGAGCCTCGTGAAATCCGCACTGATGAATCACCTCGATTTAGAACAGCGAGCTATACCGCATGCTATTCAAGAAATAGGCAAGAAGAAGATGGCAGGCCTCTCGTTTAGCGCGGGCAGTTTGTGAGATAGTCCTACATATTGAAGAATGCAGCTCCTGAACAAGTCCTGGTGAGAGATGCCTTAAGCGCGCGCAAGTTCACCACCATGCGCATGGATCGCGCCATAGGAGGGGCTGCTTCGAGCGAAAGTCTTTTCGCCCATCACCTGATATGGCGGAATTCCGTCAAGTCCTTGCTCGCCCGGCGGACGAGCCTCGCGCAAGACTCGTCGGTCAGCGCCGCCTAGCGCCGGAATTAGCCGAGATCGTAATGCCTCCAACGCTGCAGGATCGTAAGCGCTCTTTTCACGCACGTTGACGTCTCTTGGATGACCGATCGCTTCAGCCGAAGGCATCGAGTCGGTCAGGCGGCTGTGGTTTTAGGGAAGTTGAAGGGCAGAAGATCGCCGATATCGGCGTCGTTGGTGCGCTGGGGCACTCTGTAAGGGCATGGCGCAACCAGGCTAACGGCTCGACGCCACAGGCGCGGCAGGTCAACATCAGGCTGTAAATGACGGCGCTGGCCTTGGCTCCGTCGACGGTATCGCTGAACAGCCAACTTTTCCGGCCAGTGGCAAAGATTCTGATGTCACGCTCCAGAGGATTATTGTCGATCGGCATGCTGCCATCTTCGGTGTAGCGCGTCAGATAATCCCACTGGTTCAGAGTGTAGGATACGGCATCTCCGAGCTTGCTGTAGGCAAGACCTTCGGTGCGATTTCGTCGAGCCATTCCTTGAGGGCGTTCAGGATGGGGACGTTGTGTTGCTGGCGAAAGCGGCGAATGCAGTCGGCCTGCGTTTCACCGTTATCTGGTTTTTCGGTCCGCGCCTGCCTTTCAACCCGATAGAGCTGGTCGAAGAATCGGGCAGCCTGCTCCGGCGGTCCGCCACCTTTCTTTCTGGCCTTGAAGGCCTCTACGAAGCGCCGCCTTGAATGGGCCATGCATCCCAGATGGGTTGCGCCCTCCAGCGTTCGCCAGGCGGTGTAGCGATCGCTCATCACTATGCCACGGTAATCGCCGAGGAAGGCCTGCGGGTATATCTGGCCGCGGCCCGGCTGATAATCGGGCAGCACGATCGGCTCGTGACTGTCCTCGGCACTCCGATAGGCCCACATATACGATGTGCTGGTGGCCTCCCTGTCGTTTTCCTTCAGCACCTGAACCGTCGTTTCGTCGCCATGGATGAGGGGCTGTGACCTGAGCCGCAGTTTCAATGCGTCATAAATGCGATGCAGATGCTTCTCGCTCGATCCGATTACCCAGTGACCCAGAGCGCCACGGCTGACAGGAACCCCTGCGCGTTCGAATGTCTGAGCCAGACGGTAGAGTGGTGTGCCGTCGACGTATTTGTGAACAAGCGCAAAGGCCAGCGTCGAGGCCGTGGCGATGCTGCCTGGCAAAGGCTGTGCGGGCATCGGCGCGGTCACAATCGGCGTATTGATCCCGGTGCGGTCGCAATGGCGGCAAGCATATTTAAACCGCACATTCTGTCAGACCTTTGCCTTCACCTCGATATGAAGCTGCTCGATAACGGTCTCGCCCATGCGGTGCATCTGGCCATGACAGCAAGGGCAGGCCTTCTGATCGTCGGGAAGGTCTTATTCGATGCGCTCGCGCGGCAGGTTTTCCGGCAGTGGTCTGCGGCCGCGCTTCTTGCCCGTCGCGCTTTCGGCTGACGGTAACCCAGTGTCCGGAAGATCGACGGCATCGCTTTCTTCGCTGTCGGCATCATCCTCATCAGCGGCCTGTTCGGCTTCATTGAAGATGCGATCAATGTGCTTTTCGCTGCGCGGTCCAAAACGATGCCGTCGTGCAAGCGCCTGCTCTTCCTCGAGTTTGACGACGCGCTGCGAGAGCGCTTCCTTCTCGGCTTTCAGCGCGGCGATTTCGGCAGCATTTGCCGCCAACTGCGCCATCAGCTCTGCAATGCTCGGTTCGCCCGTTCGATTCATCGGATTCTTGAATCTGAACCGTACCGCCGCGTCAACCGCAGAATTCGCCGCCTTCAGCCAGCAACCTGATATTGCCGCATCGGATGGCGAACCATCGCATCGATATCGATGCCGTCGAGAATCCAGTGCAGCTGCTCGGTCGTAAGCGTGACGACCACCTCTTGGCGGCGGGGCATCGGAACTTGTCCTCGGTCAACCGCTTCAGGACCAGCACAAAGCCCGACCGATCGAAGAACAAGAGCTTCATCCGGTCGCGACGGCGATTGCAGAACGCAAAAACCGCTGGAGCAAATGGATCGAGTGCCATTGTCTCCTGGACCAGAACAGCAAGGCTGTTGATGCCAGCCCGAAAGTCGATTGGATCGCGATGCAGGTAGACCTGAAGGTCAGCGCCCAGTCTGAACACGACCCAACGCTCCGATTATTGCTGCCAACGCGTCCACATCACCGCATTCCAGTGTCAGCGTCACACCGTTCGGCAGTGACGCGCTCACCTTGGCTGGAAAGGAAAGTGGACCGCTCCTTTCGGATTTTGCCAGCCGCTCTTCACCACGCGTGGAAGGCCTATCCAACGCGCTGCTCTGCATTGGCAGGCTGCGATCCGTGGTGACCCGAATCGGAACAAACGCCGATGTTGAAGACGGCGGCAGAGGACGGCCCTCCTTGGCCTTCTTTATCCATTTCCGAAGGAGATTGGCGTTGACCCCATGTTCAAGCGCAAGGCGCGATACCGAGACGCCTGGCTCAAGGCAGGCTGCAACAAGGCGGTCTCTCGAAGCTGGGTCATATCGACGTCGTCCGTCACGACCCACAAGCCTCACACGCAGTTTTTGATCATCTTCTTCCACGACTTGGTGTCCACCTATTTTGGTGGACACCTCATGCCAAAGCATACTCAAGAGAAAAAGGTGCGGGGAATTCGCGCTTACGCAGGATCGTCGCCGAGGCGTCGATTTGTCCACGGCTTCTTTCGAGATGACGAGTTTCACGCGTTCTCCACCGATCTTACGGACGCTATCAGGCTCCTGATCACCGGCAGGATTCGAGGTGGACCGTCGCATGGGCGGCAAGTCGGGGCAGGTCAAGGTCTGCCCGCCCGTAACGCACCGAATCGCGCGAACGTCATTTCCGAAAACCGAATCGGCGCGAAACCGGAAAGGAACATTTCCGTCAACAAGTTATTGATTAATACACACTAGTGTGTATCTATGCTGTGATGAGGAGCGGCGACATAATTGCAGCATTGCAGGAGGATGGTTGGTGCGAGGTTGCCAGAAAGGGCAGCCATGTTCAATTTAAGCATCCAGAGAAGCCAGGCCGGGTCACCGTTCCTCATCCGAAGAGGGATTTGCCAACAGGCACCCTTAGGAGCATTGAAAAGCAATCCGGCCTAAGACTGAGGTAACGACCATGCGCAACTATATCGGATTGATCCACAAGGATGCCGAGAGCGATTACGGTGTTTCCTTCCCCGATTTTCCTGGCGTCGTAACTGCTGGCACAGACCTCGATAACGCTCGGGCCATGGCTGAAGAGGCCTTGTCCTTGCATATCGAAGGTCTCGTCGAGGACGGTGAAGCGATTCCGGAGCCGTCTACCCTTGAAGCAGTTATGGCCGACCCTGAGAACAGGGACGGTGTGGCAATTCTCGTGGCGGTGAAGACCGAAGCCAAGAAGGCTGTTCGCGTCAACGTTACGCTTCCCGAAGATGTTCTCAAGGAGATCGATGCGTTCGCGGAAGCTCATGGCTTAACGCGCTCGGGGTTCTTGGCTCGTGCTGCCAAGCACGAGATCGAGCTGGTGAACGACGACTACAACTACGCGGAAGAGCGTCTGTCGGCTTAGAAGTGGACCCCGAATATGAGTTCGAGGGCGACGGGAAGGGTTTCCCGAACCATGTGTGACCTCATCGTTTGGGAGGAAGTGTCTGCCCTATAGGCAATAAAAACGCCGCCGGAGGGGTGTGTAAGAGCTTGTCCGAGAGCAGCCCGTTGCTGGCCACTTGTGTCGAAGGAGGAACTCGCCTGGGTTCCAGATTTACTCGCTGTTCTCCATAGAGATACGCTTGCCAAAAGCTCCCTCAGGTGAAGATGCTGCGCCGGTTGAAATACGCTCGTCCGGCCGCGGCATTCGCCTTGATCTGGTCTTCGGTGTGCGCCACGGAAGCGATCGCGGCAAAGGGGACGTACAGGCGCCGGCAAAAGGCGTTCGAATAGCCAGAGCGGATGCTGAAATAACCAAGGGCGCGGGAACGAGGCGTGTTAGGATCCCCGGAAATGTTGTGCTCACCGGTTTGTAAACACTACATTCTAAAGACGCCATAATGTGGTGTCTCGATGGGAGCATTGAGCGAAGCACTCACGGCGATTGCGAGCGCGGTTCTGGTGTCGACAGGATCAAGAATCCCGTCGTCCCAGATTTCAGACGTTGCGTAGTAAGCGCTAGATCGCTTCCTATATTCTTCCAAAACCGACTGTTTGGTGGCTTCGTAATCCTGCGCCGATACGCGCCTATCATCGAACGCGAGTTGCTTTGCCTTGACATCTGTCAGCACTCGCGCCGCTTGATCGGCACCCAAGGCTGAAATCTGAGCCTGCGGCCATGTGAACAGAAAACGCGGATCGAAAGCGCGCCCGGCCATAGCGAAGGTCCCTGCACCATGAGAATGGTTGCAAATGACCGTGAATTTAGGCACGGCTGCTCCAGACACGGCCATGAGTAGCTTGGCGCCGTTTTTGGTAATGCCACGCCGCTCGTATTCGCTGCCGACCATGAACCCCGTGATGTTCTGCAGGAATAGCAGGGGCGTCCGGTTCATATCGCATAACTGGATGAAATGAGCGCCCTTCAGCGCACTGTCGTCGAACAGCACGCCATTGTTCGCCAGAACACCGATTTGGTATCCATGAAGGCGCGCGAATCCGCACACCAGAGATCGGCCGTAGCGTGGCTGGTATTCATGGAACCTGCTGCCATCGACCAGGCGCGCGAGTATCTCCCGCATATCGAAGTGCATTCGAGGGTCTCTTGGAATTATGCCGTATAGTTCCGACGCATCATAGGCGGGCGGCTCCGGAGCGACTCGATCGATCGAGGCTTTCTCGGGACGTTTGAAACGGGCAACTATGTCGCGGGCAATCGCGATCGCGTGCATCTCTGAGTCCGCGAGATAGTCGGCCGTTCCCGATACGCTGGTTTGCATGTCAGCACCGCCGAGCTCGTCGACAGACACGTGCTGGCCAGTCGCAACTTGAACGACCGATGGACCGCCCAGAAATATCGCTCCGCTTCCCTGGACGATCACGTTGTACTCGCTAAGCGCAGGAACGTAGGCCCCTCCTGCGATGCACTGTCCCATCACAAGAGCGACCTGAGGCACGCCCATCTTCGAGAGAATGGATTGGTTTCGGAAGATTCTGCCCGCGTGGTGGCGATCCGCGAAGAAGTCTGCCTGCAGAGGCAGAAATCCACCGCCGCAGTCGCAAAGATGAACGACGGGCAAACGATTTTCGATTGCTATATCCAAGGATCGGACGATCTTCTTGACCGACAACGGATACCATGCACCACCCTTCACGCTCGAGTCATCAGCGTGAACGATCACCTCGCGTCCCGCGACGATGCCGATGCCGACGACCTGTGCTGCGCTTGGCACCTCTCCGTCGTAAGCCTCGTTCGCAGCCAGTGTCGAAAGTTCGAGGAAAGGAGTTTCTGGATCGAGCAGAGCCTCGACCCGTTCACGAACAAAGAGCTTGTTTTGTCGCCGCAGGCGCTCGCGATCGCGCTCGGGACGCTCTAAACGGACCGCACGCTGGCGCTCCTTTAATTCGGCCGCAAGTCTTCTGTTGTGGAGTTCGTTGAGGCGAAATTCTTGCGAGTTCACGTCGATGAGAGAAGCGAGGCGCTGCATCTCAATGCCCTTCCTCTGTGATCGTAACTAGTGCCGCGCCATGCTCAAAGCTCTCGCCTTCGTTGAAGTGAATTCGGTCGACCACCCCATCCTGTGGGGAGCGTATGACGCTTTCCAGCTTCATGCTCTCGATCACCATCAGCGCCGTGCCTGCGGAGATCGCGTCGCCAGGCGAAACCGACGTTTTAACGACGACGCCTGGCATAGGCGCGCGCGCCACGAGAAGACCTGCATCCTTGTTCACGAGAGCGTGGGCTGACAATGGATCTCGGTAGCGCAGAATGCGCGTTCTGCCGCGAATATGCAGATGAATTGCGTCACCATCGATGGCGAACCTGACCCGCTCGCTTGCGCCCGCTATGGTAAGAAGGCCGCAGCCGTCGCCCTGATGGGAGAAATCGAGTGATGCAAGTACTTCGTCGCCCAAATGGAGGCGATATCCCTGCTGCCAGCGTGAAAGCCACAACTGATAATCTACACCTTCAAGCTCGAAAACGTGGTTCACGCGTTTCTCCAGCCGCCGAGAGAGGCGTGAAGCTCGGGTACGGCATCTGCCGAATCGCGGACTGGTCGCGTCAGGAGAGCGGCGGCTGCCAGGAAGGTCGACAAGTCGGACTGAGAGTCGCCAGCGGTCAGCTGCTGATTTTCGTCGAGATATCCAGTATGAAACTGCCCGCTTAGAAATTGTTCGTCGGCAAGGACGCGCGCGAGAAAGCTCGCGTTTGTTTCGCAGCCGAGGAGCACCAGCTCCCGCATCGCGCGTTCGGCCGTTAGCGCAGCCTCATTACGCGTGCTCGAATGTACGATCACCTTTGCCAACAGGGAATCAAAGGCTGTCGTTATTTGCTGACCTTGCGAGATGCCGCTGTCGATCCGTAAGCCTGGACCGCCGGGATAGTCGAGCACCAGTATTTTCCCCGTCGTGGGGGCAAAGCCGCGTTCAGGAGCCTCGGCATACACTCTCGCTTCGATTGCGTGGCCTGTCGACACGATACCTGGCTGCGAAAATCTAAGCTCGTGGCCGCCGGCGACATAGAGCTGTTCGGCAACAATATCGATACCAGTGATCATTTCGGTGACGGGATGCTCCACCTGCAGGCGCGTATTCATCTCGAGGAAATAGAACTCTCCTCCGTGAACGATGAATTCCACAGTGCCGGCATTTCGATAGTCAGCGGCGCGAGCGATGCCCACGGCAGTTTCGCAGATTCTCTCGCGCAACCCCGGGGAAAGCGTCGACGCGGGCGCCTCCTCTATGACCTTCTGAAATCTGCGCTGGACCGAGCACTCCCGCTCGAACAGATGAACGACGTTTCCGAAGGAGTCGCCGAGCACCTGCACTTCGATATGCCGTGGCTTTTCGATATATCGTTCTATGTAGAGCCGGCCATCCTCGAAGTAGCGCTGCGCCTCACTGCGTGCCTGCGCAATGGCGTCTTCCAAGGTGTCGAGGTCGCGGACGACCCGCATGCCCTTGCCGCCGCCGCCGGCCGATGCTTTTACCAGCAAAGGCCCTCCAATGGATCGCGCCCTCTGGATGAACGAGGCCGGATCATCTTCTTCGATCGCTGAAGGCACGACCGGAAATCCGTTCTGCTGAACGAAGTTGCGGGCCCGGATCTTGTCGCCCATCAATTGGATGATCTCAGGAGTAGGCCCGACGAACGCGAACCCAGACTCGACCACCGCCCTCGCGAACTCCGCATTCTCTGATAGGAATCCATAGCCTGGGTGAACCGCCCCGACGTTCGCCTCGCGGGCGGCAGCGATGATTTGTGCGGTATCAAGATAGGCCGCGACTGGCGTGCGACTGCTTACGGCAATCGCTATGTCGGCCATTGAGACGGCCGGCGCTCCCGCATCGAGATCGTGGTAGACAATTGCGGAGCGCAGTTCAAGCTCGCGCAGGGTCTTGATGATGCGTACGGCAACCTCGCCTCTATTGGCGATCAGAACGGTATCAAAGGGTAATTTTCGCATTCGCCTATTTGTCTAGCTTAGGGCTGAGACTAGATTTCCGGGCCATCGTAGTGCTCTCAATCTCCGTATAATGGCCTGCAAATCTCCCATGGATCGGGTTCGAAATTCATCCCGCGTTGTCACAACCTCTCTGTGGTCGATGCTTTGATGGCAGGGGTAGCGTCATCCGCAGCATACCGAAGTCGGCCGGCCCATCGCTGAGCAGCGGCAATCCCTCGATAGCGTAAGCAGCGAGCCCACTTGGGCGCGACACTTGCGGTTCGTGTAATGCCCTCTCTGGTGGGCGGGTGGACGGCAGAGACGGAGCGCGCCTGTTCCATGGGCGCCATTTCGCATGCGTATTTCACTTGCGCCTGTTGGCATGACCCTTCTCTCCATCGGGCTGGCACCCGAGACATATCGAATGAGTCGAATACAGATCCCACCCCTGATTTCACTCCACCATCGCCACTTCGGGACATCGAGCTATTTAGTATAACCTCAGCGAATTCCGGCATCCGCGTCGTGAAGAAAGTCGTGCTTGGACTAGTAGCCGAAAATAGGTTGCGCATTACACCGATGTCTTAGTAGTGTTGGCTGAAATTGAGTCGCTTTCTGCCATTGGCAACAAACGACTGTCTGATTCCTCGGTGTATAAGCTCAATGATACTCTCCTATACTTGTAAACGAACTGCGGAAGCTATACCGGAAGAGGCTGTAAGGCCACACTTATTGTGTCGCGTGACACTTTTTTGGGTATCTGCATGCTGATGAAATCACCTTGGGAGCCTTGGATCGCATCCGGCGATGAGCCCGTGTACCAGCGCCTGGCAGCCGCAATCGCGGAGGATCTGGTCAATGGCAAAATCGCTCCCGGATCCCGCCTGCCGGCGCAGAGGGACCTGAGCTACCGACTGGGAGTGGGGCTAGGCACCGTGACAAAGGCCTACGGGCTCTTGGCGCGCCAAGGCCTTGCCTCATCCTTCCACGGACGCGGAATGTTCGTGACGAACAAAATCCTGACCACCAGAAAAATGGTCGATCTGAGCTTAAATGTGCCTCCGAACGTCATCTCGGAGAAACTGCTGAGCGGGACGTTGGCCTCGCTTGCCACAACCATTGACGCTGACACCTACGGAGCGTGCACCTTCCCAAAGGGAACCCTCGATCAACGTATGGCGGTTGCGGGATGGCTTCAGCACTATTGCGCCTCGGCCGACGCCGAACGCATGATCTTTTGCAATGGCGGTCAACATGCTCTTTCGACGGTGCTGACCGCACTGGTCGCTCCGGACATTTGCTTAGCAACTGACGAGTTGCCGTTTCCCGGGCTCGTGAGGATTTCACATTTGCTCGGCATTGAGCTGGTCGGAATTGACACTGATCCAGAAGGCCTTCTCCCAGAAGCCCTCGAGCGGATCGCATGCGAGGTCGCTTCGAGGAAGAAGCGCCTCGTGCTGTTCACTAACCCAACCGCGCAGAATCCAACCGGCAGGACGATGTCGCGGTCACGGATCAAGGACATTGCCGTCATTTGCCAGCGCCGAGACATATTGATAATCGAAGACGACGTGTACGCATCCTTCGCTGCGCATGATCGCATTTGCTTTCTCGATCTAGCGCCTGAACGAACCTACTACATAAACAGCTTCGCGACGCTGTTCACACCGGGGCTGCGCCTTGGTGTTCTGATTGCTCCATCTCATCAGCTGGACAACTTAGTGCGCGTGCTCCGCGCCCAAGGTGCAACTGACTCTCCAATATCCAGGCTTATCGTACACAAATGGATAGCGGATGGGGTGGCATCACATATCTCGAGAACCACAAGCGCGGAAGCGGCTGTTCGCAACAAGGTAGCAGCTTCAATCTTCTCCTCGATAAGCGATGCGTGGATCGGCAGCGGGTTCCACATGTTTCTGTCGATGCGCCACTCTGCGGCAGTCGCACTCGCCAGCGCAGCCCGCGAACGCGGGATAATGGTCACCGATCCCGCGGTCTCTCTGTCAGACGGAAATGATCAAAGCGGCATTCGCCTTTGCCTGGGTGGGCCTACGCGCCTCGAACTTAGCGCAGCATTAAGGGAGATTGCCACCCTTCAAGTTCAACTGGGGCAGGGGACGAAGGCGACGGCAAAAGACCTCGGGGACAACATGAATGCTTAAAGTGGGTCCGAACAAAAAGGGCGTTTGCATGCTTAAGCCTCCTTTTGTTTCTCTCCCGATTGCCTGGCTGGCCACAAACGTCTTGTGTTCGAATCTGGCATGTCAATTGAGCGTACCAACACCTTGCTTTGGGGGAGTTGAAGACAACCTCGCCGAGCCGAAGAACCACCCGTGCCTCAATCGCTCGCAAGGGTTGTGTGGCCTTAACCTCGTCGGAAAAGTCGCATGTGGCTCCAGACAGAAGGATAGGTGACAATGGATCTCTGCACACTGATTGACCGCAATGCGGCGTTTGCTCCAAACAAGCCTGCAATTCATTTCGAGAGCGAGACCTTGAGCTATGCCGCGTTGCGCCGACGCATCGAGCAAGCCGCGCGCGCCCTGAACAAAGAGCTCGGAGTCACTAAAGGCGACCGCGTCGCCATCCTCAGCCTGAACCGGCCCGAGTATCTAATTCTTCTCTATGCGTGTGCGCGACTTGGCGCAATTATGCTGCCTTTGAATTGGCGCCTCGCGGCGGCTGAGCAGATCTTCATTTTGTCCAATGCCGAAGCAAAGGTATTGGTTGTCGAGCAGGCGTTTGACGGGCTTCTGCCGCGTCTGTCACACACACTGCCTGACACCTCAGTCGTCGGTCTGGATTTCACGCCGCCTGGCGGGAGCACATGGAGTAAACTGTTAGACCAAGGCAGCGGCGATAGCCGCAACTCACATGCTGACTTGAGCTGCCCGCTTCTGATCATCTACACTTCCGGCACTACCGGGCGGCCGAAAGGCGCGGTCCTCCGACAAGAAGCATTGCTCTGGAACGGGGTGATGAGTCAGCACATGCATGCTCTGACGTCGGAAGATCATGTGTTGTCGGTATTGCCGTTCTTTCACGTGGGCGGGCTTAACATTCAGACCACTCCGGCTTTGCACCACGGTGCGACGGTCACTATCCATTCCCGATTTGCGGCAGACGCGACACTTGCTGCATTTGAGCGTGATCGGCCAACGCTGACGGCATTGGTACCGACGGCCATCCAGGCATTGACCGACCACGCCGCATGGTTGACCGCCGACTTGTCTTCCTTGAAGGCTGTTTCAACCGGCTCGACAATCGTGTCTCAGGCCCTGATCGAACGCGTTACCGCGCGAGGGGTACCGGTCCTGCAGGTCTATGGCTCCACAGAAACTTGCCCCATCGCCATCTACACGAGGTTTGGAGGTGATCTCTCGCGCCGCGAGTCTACTGGCCTAACGGGGCTATGCTGCGACGTAATGATCATCGATGACGCCGGCAACGAGCTGCCGGCGGGTGCCCCAGGCGAAATCGCAGTGCGTGGCCCGAATGTCTTCTGTGAATATTGGGGCGATCAACAAGCGACCCGCGAGGCACTGCGTGACGGGTGGTATCGGACTGGCGACATCGGGCACTGCGATGCCGACGGCCATTTTTGGGTCCGCGATCGCAAAAAGAACCTCATCATTTCGGGCGGAGAAAATATCTATCCGGCCGAAGTCGAGCGTGTGCTCGGGGAGCACCCCGATGTCCAGGAATGCGCCGTTGTCGGTCGGCCACATTCGCGCTGGGGGGAGGTGCCGGTCGCCTATGTTGTCAGGCGGGCAGGGGCAGGGGCACGGATCGAAGCGGAAGCACTGGCAGCGCATGTGCAGTCGCAGGTCGCCCGCTTCAAGGTCCCGCGGGAGTTCATTTTCACGAGAGAACTGCCGCGAACAGCGTTGGGCAAGGTTCAGCACTCGATTTTGAGAGAGCTTGAAGCGCGATCGAGCGAGGAAGAAGGCAGCGAATGAAGATCGGGGCCACAAGCGAACTGCGGTTCCTTTCCGGTTGCCAGTGGACTGCCATTCAACATGCGCCAAACCGTGTGCTGAAGGATGAGCAACGGCAGTTCGCAAAGGCTTGCCAGACTGCTCGATCGCATCCAGGGCGCAGGCGAGGGCTTCCAGCGGTGGAAAACGCCCAGCAGGCTGTCGGCAAAAATGGCTTTCGAAGCGATCGATCTAGCAATGATTTGAGCCTTGGCCGAGAAGATGGTCTTCGGCTCGTTAGGGATTTTGCCGCCAGGGTAAATCTTCCGATCAGATCACCAGGGGTGAGGACCTTGATGAGGCTGACCAGGTGCCCCGAGTCAAAGCCGGCGCCCGCGACTACGTCACCAAGCCCTTCGGGTCGAAAAGGCTCTTGTAGAGACAATGACCCTCAGTCCATGTTGAGTAGGGGAGATATTCGCTGGCCGCCCGTCATGGTGCATGGCCGAACGGCGTTTGAAGGTACAGGGCTGCAGCGGGATCGCAGTCCACGTTTTTCGAGGTAGGAACACTATGAAATCACCGTGGAAATTTCTGGTTCAATTGTCGTCGGGGCGACGGCCGGCGAAAGTGCAAGAGAATTCGATCGCGCATGATGCTGATCCCGAGGGTCTCGAAAGCGAAGCGGAAAACAAGTCGGCACTTCCGTCCGATAATCCAACAGAAGCTTCCAGCACACCTGATCAGGATGCAGACGGCCAGATTAATCAAGTGATGTTGTCGGATAAGCCGACAAGCCATCCCAATCTCACGCAGGAAATCAGCCAGCCGATTGACATTCAAGAGGCTGAAACCCCTGCGCCCAATGAAACCAATCATTCGGGTACCGAGGGGAAGGCATCGGCGCCGAAAAGCGAGAAAAGCGAAAAGCTCCAAGGAAAACCGCAAACCACACGCCGAGAACCTCCGAAGAGAGCCCGCACTCAGGTGGTTGCGCGAAGCGCTGTCGCCACAAATGAAGCGCAAAGCGTACAACCCTCTTCTTCCCGGGATCCTTTCTTCAACGAAGTGGCAATCCTCGACGAGGAGATCAAAAAGCTGCGCCAACTGCTGGCTCAAAAACTTTATGAGCAGAACGTTCAGCTCAAAAAGATGCTTGAGCGTTTCGACGTTTCGTGAGCCGGCGTCCACGACGCCGGAGGGAGCTTGCTGTAGGACGCCATTCGCCGGAAGCTGGAACGCGTCACCCGCGAGCTCATCTAAAAAGCTGAATAGGGATCCCGGCGCCAAGCTCGACTGGATCGCTGTCGATCACTGAAACACCGACCATCCGCGTGTCCACGTCACTCTGCGTGGGCGCACCGGGGCTGTGTCTTGATTCGGATGCCCTCCATTTTTGCCGCGTTTGTGCGCGGCAGCTGAACTAGTGTCAACGCTCTGCGGACAAGCAGGTGTTTTTTGCTTGGAGCCGACGAAAGGGAATCGGATACATGAAAGCTCCACGTGATAAGCGACGTCTTGGAACGAAAGATCAAATGGGGCACTAAGGCATAATTGAGTGGCGACACGGCGAAAGCTGCGCGAGGAGTTCACGAGATTGAGTGGCAAGCTGCTGTCGGTCGTGCGCGACGATCCAGTTTGCCGGCGGCTGAGCCAGGTCTCGATGATGGCGCAGATGCAGAACATTATCGACTTCCCGCCCGCGGCTAAGCTGGACGCGTCTGCACGCCTCGATCCAAGCCGGGCGAGCGAGCAGGAGTTAGAGTGCGAACTGGTGTTCATGGGCAAGGGCCGCTGCGCCGTTTGCCACGTCCCGCAGACCGCCTTCATGGACAACAACATGCACGACCTGAAGCTCGAGCGCTTCTATAAGATCGGCCAGACGGCCAACGATCTCGTGATTTCACCAGATGGTCCGATCAAAACCTTCACACTGCGACACTGCGTGGCATCAAGGACGCTCCACCCTATTTGCGCAATGGGCGGCCGATGACACTCGCCGACACGGTCGAGTTCAGCTAAGTCTTGTAGGTGGAGATCGTGGCCGCGGTGGTTTCCACCCCTTCGAAAAGGAACGCCCGACGTTTTAATTGTCCGACCCAGGCGTGGGGCAGCCAGTTCTCGGGTCCGCCACATAGGAGGATCATGACTGGTCTGGGCGCACGCGCTTCTGGAGAGCGGATGATCGTTTTGAGGCAGCGACGGTCGGTCCAGCTTGGTTCGCCGCTCTGGGCGTTCGGATGCGTGTGCCAGTCGCCTATGTAGGTGTCGACAAGGCCTGACGCGCGATAATGACGGTCGATCTCGGACTGCTCCCATTCGCGGTCCGGGGAAAAGCTGCTGCGTGTGCGGATCGCTTCCGATCCGCCGTCAATCATCTTCGTGATTACCGCGACATTCTCGTCCGACCAGTATCCCATAAAGGTCCCGCCTGTTTCGAGGTCGTGCCAACGGCTCGCGTCTTTCAGCATCGCTTCAACGACGGACTCCGGTATCCAGATCAGCTTCGGCATCCGCAGTCCGAGTGTCGTTCCAGTGGATCGATCCGCCAACTCGGCGGCATACGACGTTTTACGTTATGCAGATTCACGGTGCGGACTTCGGATACCGTCCAGTCATCCGGGCTGGACAGGACATCGACGGCCATCCGGACGGTCTCCAAGGACAGTTCCTTCAGGTCGAATGAAGCTCCGGTGAAGGTGAGCTCGGAGCAACCGGGTGGCTGAACGAGCGTTGATTCGTCATTCATGCCGTTCGGATAGGGGATGTGCCCCGACTTTCCTTCCGGGGTCTCGTTGGCGTGCGCCATGCACACCGGACAACCGGATTCCGGATGATGGAATACGACCGCCCCGCCGTGCAGGTTGGGTGAGGCGAAAACGGAGATGAGCGAAAGGCCACGCTCCCGGCAGATGTCGCCGAGAAGGTAGGTCACGCCCGGCGCGGCACTGGCGTCCACAACGAGATCGACGCTGTCCAATAACTCGTTCAGCCGATCTGTGTCTCCGGTTGGTAATCCAATGCGGTGCGGGACGGCCAGAACGGAGGTCCATGGATATTCCCGTTCGATGAACCGCTTCAAGGCGTCCTGCTTCTTCGTTCCCCAACTGCTGGCTCCAAGTTCCCAACGGATCGCGTTGCCCGGCTCGACGACATCGTCGTCCATCAAAATGGAGCGAGGTGCAGCCGTTTCTAGCTAGTTCGACGGCAGCGGGTGATCCCAGCGCGCCGAGCCCGACAACTGCAATGCGTTTGCCTCTCAAACTCGCGACCGATGGAACTCGATAGCCGATGTCTATCTCGCCGTCCCGAAAAACAGGCACGATGGACGCGACCGTGTCTCTACGTCGCGGTCCTCGTCGACTTGGACGTGAAATGTGCTCCTGTACCGCCATTCCGCACACCCAAGCATCTCCATGCTCGTTGTGTTGAAGTTCGGTCTTGCTGACCGTGAATGAGAGCCGGATATCTGCGCCGTCGCATGTCACATATGTTTTCCCGTACGCGACTTTGCCGACCGTCTGTTCAGCAGAACCTGTTGGTAGAGAAAGTTGGTCGTCGCGCCGCCAAGGGAATCTGTCGCAAATGGCATTCGAAAAAATGGCGGCAGGAGGAGGCGCAGCACGTTCCGCCAAAAGGCTACCGTCACCGGCATTGACTTTTAAGATCGCAGCCCTGATGGTCCGGCCGATTTCTGTTCTGCTTGCGGTGACGAGGACATCGACAGTCCCTTCGTCATAGCCCGAGAGCTTCCATTCGGAGTCAACGAGGACGAAGCTCCCGCTAGCGTGGCCGCGGTTGTTCCACCAATACTCGATCGGCTCTCCCTGAGGATCCTCCGCTCCCGTGCCGTCCAGGACATGCGCGAGGTTTTCGTCGAGGATTTCTGCCAATGACATGTTGGCCTGCCAATAGCGGGTATCGCGCCCCAGCAGACAAAGGCCTCCTTCGGGTCCACAGTGCCGCTCAGGGTATTGGGAGGGATCGCAGGTCAGAAAAACATGGGGGCGCAGGCGTGGAAAGCTATCTGGATAAACTGCTCGCAGCCCAATGGCTCTTCCGTCGCTCAATGGCCATGAAAACTCGATTCGAAGGATTCCAGCAGCAGCCGCCTCTTCATCTACGAGGAGGCTCTCTCCAGCAACAGAATGAAGCTTTTGAAGTTCCGCCAGCCTCCTGCGCCCTCCCAGTGTGACAGCAAGAGCGGGAGGCGGCTCGAAGTCGGTGTATGGCTTCATGTTCAACCAACGTGCTTCGGAGGTACTTTCGGCGGAACGCTTGGACCAGGGTGATCCGGCGGACCAGGCGGACGACCGGGGTGACCGGGATGGTTCGGATGACCAGGATGATCGGGATTGCCGGGCTCGTGTCCCGGATTGTCAGGTTTGCCTGCCATCTGAGGCTCCTTCTTTCTGCGGTTGGTGCTAAGTTTTAGTGTTGTTCGCCTAGGCGTCTTCAGGCACGGAGAACGGCTTAAGAAGCGTATACCTGGTTAGTATTCCATGCGAAGAACTTATTAGTGTATCCGTAGTCGAAAATTGCGTCATTCATGTCGAGCGTCCGTTTCAGCTTGGTAGCTTTGAGCCCAGGACTGTGTTGCGGCCCCTTTTCGCTGATGTCTTTGATATTGATGGTCACGGCTTGTCCTCTATTAACTTGCTAACGGGGCCAAGGACCTTGACGCCAGCCTCTCCCGATGGAGCGACTATACGACCGCGCCTAAGTCAGATTTCACCGTTCACAGGGTGGAGGCCGCAGGATATCAGCAATTTTTCAGCTGGCCCGCAGGGTTGCTGCAAGTAAGTGCGACGGTCCCAAAAGGTCGACGCGATTCAGTCGGCGGAAAGGACCACGGCGTTAGAACTGCTCGCCGCGACTTGAAGGCGCAGCCCGGTCGGAGGAGGAATTCGCAGTTCGGTCGGTTTCACGCCGACGCGATGCCGCGTCTTCTTCCTTGGGATGGCGCCGTGGCCAAACTCGGCAAAGATGGCAGCGATGAACGACGCTTCTGGAAATAGAAGACGGCGCCCGCCGATACATTTGAGCTGCGCGTGGGCGTCGCTGCCGCCGAGCAAGCTGCGAACAGCGACCTTCACGTACAACGCTGTTGTGTTTATGCCGCGATGTCCGAGAAGATCGGCCACCTCGTTGATCGGCCTTCGCTGTCCGACGAGTCGGGTAGCTAAACTGTGGCGCAGGAGATGTGCACCTGCGCGCCGCCCGAGTTCAATCCCAGTATGCCTCAACCGCTCCCGCACGATTCTTGAAACAGCCGACGCAGAGTTGAACGGTCGCACCGGCGGAGTGAACGACAGGTCCGGACTATCCACCTTCGGTCGAGCGCGCAGGATGTAATCGGCGAGTGCGGCGCAGGTCTCCTCAAGGAGTGGCACCACCCGATCAACCTTGCCCTTGGTACGTCGGACAAAAACCTCGCCGGTTTGCCAGTCGATGTCCTGAAGATGAATGGCGCGCAGTTCGCCGTTGCGAATGCCCGTGGTGGCGAGCAGCAGCCGGACGGCTCGGTCGCGGATGTCGACCGGCATCGTTGCGCCGATTGTATCGATTGCGTGTCGTACCTCCTCCCATCGAACGCGCGGCGGCAAATGCGCCAAACGCCAGTGGGGTGTTCTTGGGACGACGCGAGCAAGATCCCGACTGTGGTGGCCGGCCCAATGCAAAAACCGAAGAAATATCCGGATGTGAGAAGTTGCTGCCGAACGGGTACCGGAGGTCACCGATAGCGACAGCCGATGCTCGACAGAGAAAGGACGTTCTCAGCCGCCAACGCCTCGAGGTTTTGGCCGGGATGGTGACGGCGAACCAATCCAGAAAGCGGCGGCCGCCCAGAAGAACGCCTTCGCGAGTATTAGGCTCCAGGCCCCGTACCCTATGCAGATACTCCGAAAAGGAGGCCAGAAGCGGAGCATCCGGATCATCCTTCTCACTTGAAACGGAATGAACCGCTCCGGAGCCACTCGCCGTGCGTGCCCCAGCGCCAGCACGGCCCAATGCGCGGAGGATCCGTACTAAACGTGCCCAAATAGCTATCGACGACATGGATCGGGATCGGACCGCAGTGCGTCCCGGCAAACTGGCTAAAGCGCGTAATCCGGCTCAGATAAATCTTGGCTGACGCTCGCTTGTAACCAAGCATGAAGAAATGCTCCGCGAGACGATGCATCTCGTCACCGAGCGCACCGGCATAGCGGCGCAGGGGGATCCCGCGCCTACCTCAGAGGAACGAAATATCATGTGGCGCAGAATTCCAGACACGGCACGCCCCGGCTGACGCCGGGACGGCTCCGCGCCACCTAATCTCTCTCGGCACATAAGAACGGATCATTGCTGGCGTCCCGCACCAGCGACAGCAAGCTGAGCCCCTGCGGGAATCGACCGGATGACTGGCAGGAACACCTTCACGCCGGAAGGGATCATGCAGAACGCACCGCCCGGATCACCGGCTGCAAGTGCGCCTCGTCGACGTCTGGGCGGCGCGCACGACAATGTCGCCAATGACGACCTCGACCACCGCGTCCGCCGCACACCGCACCGGTGTTTCGCAGCTCGAATGCCGCGATGGCGCAGGTCGGCCCGTCCCAAGCGTCAGGGCGCCAGGCGAAGAGCTGCGACGGGTGAATGCCAACCCGATGCGCGATCGCCGACACGCTTGCACCGGGCTCCGGCGCCTCTGCGACAACCTGCGCCTTGAACGCATCTGACCAACGCCGGGGAACTTGCCGTGGCGCCCCTTCGAGGCCCTCGGCAACCGCCTCGATCATGTGAAAGGTAATAGTTTTAGAACGAGGCGCAGACATATAGAAGCTCACATCGGCTCACAACTCGCGCTACGATATCCGGCCGTCACCCCCTTCCGCCAGACGGGGTTCCCTTGCCGCTTACGAACATTGATCCATCAATACCCTCAACTCTTTTGCGCACTTCACCTACAGTCCGACTTCGAAGTCGCACCAATCAACTATCTTGCCTGGTAGTAGATAGAACGCTCGAACCTCAGATAGATTTGAGGAAGTTCTCAGTCCGAGGATCGACGAAATGCGCGAAGTTCAGAGCTTGGGGATTGTTATTACCGACCCACGACAGATGATCTCGACCTGTAAAAGGCGCTTTTCAGCAGCCCTAGGTGTGGTTGGTGGCACGTCGGTTCTCCGACGCTTATTATCTCAAATGGCACACGCTGGGGTGCAGAGGACGATGGTGCTGGCCCGAGAAACTTTAGGCGAAATAGCCGGCGAACTCGGTGGCGGGCTGGATGGGATGGAGCTCTGCTTACGCGCTCTGCCCAGGCCGAATGCCGGACGTCTCGTGGACGCAGCAACGACAAATGAGATCGCCCACGTTGATGGCGCCGTGCTGGTGTTCACGGAGAATTTGGTCATAGACTTCGATGTGATCGACCGGCTGTTGCGGTCGCAAGACCGCAATATTGCCGTAGTCAGCAAAACACAGGCCAGACGATCCCTGCGCGTACTAGCGGACGATGCACTCCGCCTTACAGCAATCCTACCCGACCGCCCTCCAAGCCAGGTTCACTCCTCTGCAGATTCTTATCTAGTGGGCGTTTATAAGTTTGACCCTGCGTTCGTTCGGGCCATTGCTCGGAACCGCCGGCATCGCACGCATGACGATCTCGAGTTCTTTGAAGCCGCATTGGGTATTCATGGACATCCGATCCAGATCATGTGTGCCGAACCTCAACGTGTGAGCATGGTGAACGATGCCGTTGACCTCGCGGCGGCGAATTTCGCGTTCAGGTCCAGTTCCGATCAGCCACTTACGGCTGAACGCACCGGGTACTGAAAACCAGTAGAAAAGCCTGCCGAGGCGCTTTCTTGTGAAGATGGCGTTTTTTGAGCCCGTTATTCCGACGTTCGCGGCTCCCACTTTATATTTCAGAAGCCGTAGAGTGAGTGAGTGACTGAGCGTCCATCATTCCACAATTTTGTGGAATACTTCCGTGCTGGTGCACGTCAGGGCCTTCGCTTCGAAGATATATTCGACCGAGCGTATGATTCGGATTACCGTGGGCGAGACCTTCTTGGGGCTCATTCTGAGCCGGCCGACATGACGTTGACGATGCGCGTGTCGACGTGAATGTTGTCAGGCGGGGCCGCGCCGATTCGTTCGTCGCGACTGAACACCTCGCCCCGGCTTCTCATCAACTGGCGCAGCAGGTCGAATTGATGGATCTTTTAGCCATTGCAGCAGCGTGATGGATGGCTGGCCAGCAGCAATTCGGGGTCGCGCAGGTGAGCCGCCGACCGTCGTCGACGTCATCTGTATCCGGCCAATTCACCGCCAGTTCGGCGCCCAGCGAGCCGAGCAAGCTTGGCCGAAGCGAAGGCCTCACTAACCTTTTATCAAATGCCAGCCGCAACCCGATCTAGGTACTGATGATCTGCACCAGGCGCGATTAGCCGCAACGACGGGCAGGGCGCCCGCTCTGCAGCTTGCCATTCAACGGCGCGCAGATGGCCGACCCAACAGCACTCGCTAGTTCGCAGTCGAGGCAAAACAGGCTGCGGCTCCTGATTTGGATTGCCGAACGGCTTCCTCGCACACGGAATTGGCGGATGCGTAACGGCATAGCCGCACAGGGCAACCGCGCAACGGACACTACTGTCGTGTTTGTCGAACCCACGACGTCGCGACATCTGGCCGGGTGCTGGCTGCATCGTGTAAGTAACTGACAAACAAATAAGATCTCGTTGACGCCCTTTCTGCAAAGTTGGCACGACTCTTGAACCCTCATTAGCTACGGGGGCAGGAGTTGCCGACGATATGCATCACTCAGCGGACGAAGGAGGAGAGCATGATGTCAGATCTCCGTCGACCTGCATTGAGAGCCCTGCAATACCGGCCGTCAACGGCGCAGACTGCCCCATCGGCTGCCGCGTCGTGCAGCGGTGCCTACATGGCGAGCAATTTGTCACTCAAGAGAGACTGTGGACGGCCCGCCGATGACTGCGGTTTCTCTCAAGTCCTCGGACCGGCCACCGGAGAATCCCATCAGATATCCTCGGGAACATCGATCCATTTCTCGAACGCTGATGGGGACGAATTTGCGGTCGAGCTCGGCCGGTTTCTCGACCTGACAGATGGTGTCGCTCAATCCAAAAAACTGTTCGACCTTTTGTCGGCTTTTGCGTCTAAATTTGGCTGCACCTGGATGGCGTATGGTCCTCTTACAACCGACCACAAGGGTTTGAATCCAGTGAGATGCGAGTCGGAGGAGATTCTAAATTATCCTGATGGTTGGCAGGAGCGATGTCTCGAAATGGGCTATGAGAGGATAGCCCCCATCATCAAGGAGAGTCGAATGGGAGCTGGCCCAATTCGATGGAGCGACGTGTACAGAGACGCAAGCACCACTGAATACGAGCGGCGCATGTTTGACGAGGCTGCAACGTTTGGCTTGAGGTCCGGCATTACTGTTCCATTGCGTGGCCCTAGAGGCAGCTTCGCGATCATGAGCTTTGCTCGGCATTGCGAGCGTGAATTCCAAAATAGAACAATCACCTACTTACAGCTTGCCGCGACCCATTTCCATCTGAGAGTCGCGAAGGCCGCGAATTTGAACGTCGTCCAAGAAATTCCTGCGCTTTCTTTAAGAGAGAAAGAGTGTGTATTGTGGGTGGCAAGAGGGAAATCGTCGTGGGACATAGGGGTTATTATGCGGATTTCCGAAAATACTGTTAACTTCCACATTAAGAACGTAATGCGGAAGTTAGATACGTCGAGCAGAACCGTTGCAGCGATTAAAGCAATAAGCCTCGGAATCATCGAATTGTAAGAAGCGGCGTCCCAGGCAAAGTCCTGCCTCAGCCACTTCCGTCTGTTCGCCTGGACAGGTTCGCGCAATCTCGGACGAGGTTCAGTTGATCCGAACATCCGATATCGTGCGATATTTTTGACGCCGCGCTCAGGTAAGAATCAGATAGCCAAATCGTAGATGGCGAACTGCGGCATACAGCAACGCCGATCGGCGTTCCTTCCTCCGATAGCTGCCTTTGCGCCAGGCGCGAGCCAACCAGACGGATAACCGTTCGGGTTCGCGGGCTTGGATGAAATGCCAGCTTGTTATCGTGACCGACGCGCCGAACGGCGACCGCGCCTCTCGATAGATTGCGCGACGCATGCTGCTCAGGTCGCTCTGGAATCGGTTGCCTGCCAGAGAATGTGGAGTTCTCTGCAGGCGATGAGAGGCAAATTTAAGTTGTTTCTATCGCCACTGAGAATAGGCGAACATTGAAGAACGGCCAGGGACGATACTACCAGCCTGGGTAGGCGCGTGGGCCGACGTTGCCGTGTAAAACCGCAGAGCCAGCGCAGAATTCCCTTTCAAGAGTATGGCGCATTTTGTGAGGTTACCGTCTGGTTGAGGAAATCATGTCAAACGAAAGTAAGCCCAATTCACTATATGCCTTCGAGAGCCTCGAATCGAACGTGCGGTTTTATTCGCGATCTTTCCCTGTCGTGTTCGAGAAAGCCGCAGGAGCCATTCTGCACGACGAGAACGGTTACGAGTTTATCGATTTTCTTTCTGGCTCAGGCGCTCTTAACTACGGTCACAACGATCCGTATTTTCTCGACGAAGCAACTCAATACCTGAGGTCGCATGGAATAATACACGGGTTGGACATGGCAACGCCAGCCAAAAGAGAGTTTATGGAGTGTTTTGACGCAGTAATATCGCGTCCACGAGGCCGGACATACAAATTTCAGTTTACCGGTCCCACCGGCGCCAATGCCGTGGAAGCTGCGTTGAAACTCGCACGCAAGGCCACTGGACGGCACAGTATAATTTCATTCACCAACGGCTTTCATGGGATGAGCTTAGGCGCGCTTGCTGTAACGGGTAATCGCTACTACCGAGATGCAGCGGGCCTTCCTCCGGCCGGCGTGATGTTCATGCCCTATGACGGGTATTGGGGAGCCGATAAGGATACTTCGGAGTATCTGGGCAAGGTGCTTGCTGATGCAAGCAGTGGTGTCGATCTGCCGGCAGCAATCATTCTGGAAACCGTTCAAGCTGAAGGGGGCATCAACGCTGCGCGAAAAGAGTGGCTGCAGTCGATCGAGCGGATTTGCAGAACCAATGGCATCCTCCTGATCGTTGACGACATTCAGGCAGGTTGCGGACGAACGGGCAATTTCTTCAGTTTCGAGTTCGCCGGTTTATCGCCAGACATTGTTGTCTTGTCGAAGTCTCTAAGTGGCTGTGGGCTGCCGTTGTCCCTTTTGCTGCTCAAACCCGAACTAGACGTTTGGCGACCGGGCGAACACAGTGGGACGTTCAGGGGCAACAATCTCGCGCTCGTGACGGGGACCGCTGCTTTGCGGAAATATTGGACTAATAATGCGCTGTCTGCAGGTGTTAAGGAAACAGGACGCATCATCAGGGAGCGCCTTCAGCAGATTGCGGAGACTAACCGAGCTCGTAGTTTCTCCGTACGCGGAAGGGGCATGATGCTGGGGTTCGACTGCGGCACAGGTGAATTGGCCGAGAGAATTGTCCGCAAGGCTTTTGACAATGGGCTCGTGGTAGAGCGATGCGGAGCGGAAGATCAAGTCATCAAGCTTCTGCCTCCTTTGACAATCGACGAGCAGACGCTGCAAAGCGGTCTGGATACGCTGCATAAGTCTGTGCACGCCAGTGTCTAAGCAGTACGGGGCTGAGATGCCGCCAGCCCCAAGCGTCCCCGGGCTACGGCGAACGAAAATCGCTTATGCTGGTACGACTCTCAGCAACCTCACGGGGCGCCTCACTCAAGTCTGAGGTCAGTTCGGCTGAAGAAGCTCATTCCGATCTGCGCTAAACCGCAACACAGCAAGAAACGTCGGGGTTAATAGCCAATGGCAAGAAGAGCGCTCATCATGGTTGAAGGTCATAGGGGCAGTGGTCCGCTGTTCGTCCACGCGGCCAGGCGTTTAGGTCTTCACCCAATTACAATGTCGGCGGATCCAGCCCAATATGACTATCTGGCGGCGGAAAGAGTTGAGGCAATCCGGGTCGATACAGACGATCTCGATGCGCTGATCCAAGAATGTTCGCGGCTACGTTCGAAGTATGGCATTGCCGGCATTACTGGCTTTGCGGGTGACGACGAGTCGGTCTATGCGACAGTTGGAAAGCTCTGCCGCGACTTCGACCTACCGGGACCGAACCCCGAATCGATTGAACGATGTCGCGACAAATTCGCTCAGCGTCAGCTGCTTGCCGAGGCCGGCGTTCCAATACCTGCTTATCGCTTGGCATTGAATGCGACAGACGTACAAAGTTCCGCTGCGGAGATCGGCCTGCCGGTAATTCTTAAGCCAGCCGAAGGCAGCGGCAGCATCGGAGTCCGGTTGTGCCGCAGCGCCGACGAGTTAGCCGAACATACGGCCTATCTGTTGGGCGGGAAGCACGTATGGCGGTCTTCGCCGAGGATTCTGGTCGAAGAATTCGCACAAGGTCCACACTATCTCGCTGCAATGATGGGAAATGAGGTTATTGGCTTTGGCGTCGCTGAGTACGGCCCCCCACCGCAGTTTGTCTTCCGGCGGTTGATCTTCCCGGCCCAGCTGACCGATGACCAGCATGAGCGCGTCGCCGAAGTTTCACTGAGCTGTTTGCAAGCTCTCGGCCTTGGCTGGGGGCCAGCGAACATTGAAATCCGGTGGACGAAGCGTGGCCCAGTCGTCATCGAAGTCAATCCGCGTCTTGCTGGCGCGCCTGAGCCTCAACTGATTCAGCTGGCTTACGGTATCGAACTCATCGCCGAGCACATCAAGCTTGTCATCGGCGACGAATGGAAGTTGCGCAAAACGCATTCGTCCACCGCGGTTGCGCAGTCCCTAATGCCTGATCGGGATGGCACTCTCGATTGGATCGATGGCAAGCATCGGGCGGCCGCGATATCAGGTGTCGCAGAGGTCAAATTCTTAGTTGACCCCAAGACACCGATCGTCAGGAAAGGCGACTACCGAGACCGCATAGGATATATCATCGCGGCTTCGCCCAGCTTTGCTGAGACCGAGGCGATACTTCAGCGTGCCGTCGACGTAATTAACTGGTCGATCACACCATTTTCCGACCCTTAGCGAGTAGGAACAATCTCTATTGAACCCCTCGACCTGGCGGCTTTTGGCCAGCGCGCAGATCTGTTATTGCGGAGTTGCGCCGTGTTTCCCTTGCGAGTTTCAAATATCTGTCCGCCCGATAGCCTTCAACGATCCGGAGTTGGCGGCTGCAGCGAATTGCTGATATCAAACGAATCCTAGAATTGACCCCTTTGGCAAATTGAAGAACACAGCCCCCTCACTGGTTTGCGATTTCAATCGTTTCGGACGGCGCTTCCCAGATCCCTCTGCTGCCAATCAGATGGTGATCACCATTGAGTGGGGACGCGGGCGATTCAGGTCGTCGCGTCCAGCCCGGGATCTCCGAAGACACTCCCCCATTCGCTGTAACCAGGATCGATCTCTTATCGGAGCGCCGGGAAGAACATAGGGAGGCAAGTAGCAAACGGAGCACTCACTGGAGCGCGAGTAAAAGAAGCGGCCATGCTGCACTGGCTTGGTCGGATGCTGGATATCTCCTCGCAGGATGTCGTGCTTGGTACAGTAGCGGAAAGCGGCGAAGCGGGCCCGGACTGCGGATCGGCGTAACCGACCGGTTGTCAC
>NZ_LUAV01000023.1 GCF_002078505.1 Ensifer aridi
TTGACGTCTGTTTTCGGGAAAGCACGGCCTACGACACATATGGGCGCGAAGCGGTCATTTTACCTTGAGGAGAGCAAGGTCTCCTCAGGGTGGAAAGTTCACCTTGCCGCCGGCGATCTGAACGTGACGAAGGTGCCATTTCCGGACCTTTGCCGATAGTACGGGGAAGGTCGTGTCTCGGACGCAAAGCAGCCCCGGTGGACCATCGCGAGCTACTCGGCTGCTGCCTCGCCCTTTTGTGCCGCGGCAGCGTTCTTTTTGGCGATTGCATCGCGGGTCGCGGCGGCGGCCGCTGTCGCTTGCGCTTCATCGCCGGCGACCTGAACGGTCGGCGAGGCAAAGTGGATGCCGTTGGCCGCGAAGGCGTCCTTGATCATGGCCTGGGCCCGCCGCCTGATCTGGGTCTGGTGACCGGGTTTCGTCGTCACGGCGAAGCTCAAGGTGATGCCGTAATCGCCGAACTGCTCGACGCCCTTCATCTTCACCGTTTCTATGATCAGCGGCCCGAGTTCGGGGTCATCGAGGAGCGCGGCGCCTATGCCTTTGACGACCTTCTTCACCTTGGCGACGTCGGCATCGTAGGAGACGTTGATCATGAACTTGTCGATAACCCAGTCGCGGCTCATGTTCTGGACGGCGCCCAGCGAGCCGAAAGGAACGGTGAACACCGGACCACGGTGATGCCGAAGCTTGACCGAGCGGATGCTGAAGGATTCGACCGTTCCCTTGTAGCTGCCGCTCTGGATGTATTCACCGACCCGGAAGGCGTCATCCATCATGTAGAACACGCCGCTAAGGATGTCCTTGACGAGGGTCTGAGAGCCGAAGCCGATGGCGACGCCGAAGACGCCGGCACCGGCGATCAGCGGGCCAACATGGACGCCGAGCCCCGAAAGCACCATCATGCCGGCGACGACCGCGATGAAGGCTGCGAGAAAGTTGCGCAGGATCGGCAGCAGCGTGCGCAGTCGCATGCTGCGGGCGAGTTGCGCCGAGCCGGAGCCGTCGACGCTCGCCCGCCTCAGATGAAGATCGATAAACCCTTTCGCCAGTTGCCAGATCAGATCTGCCGCCAGCAGAATGACCACTCCGGCAAGGAGACCGCGGAAGACGCGGTTGAATACGTCGTCCTGCATCATCGCGCTGCCGTTGAAGCGGAAAATGACGGCGAGCCAGGCGGCCGCGAGCGCGATGATGGCGAACCGCGCTCCGCGGTCGATCAGCACATTCCGCATTACCTGAAGGTTGTCTGCCGCCTCTGCGTCCAGCATCGTCCGCGTCGCGGCACTGACGAAACGCAGCAGCGGCGGCAGGCCGAGGAGATAGACCCCGAGCCAGAACAGCACCTTCATGCCGGCAACCCAGACGACCCACAGCATGACGAGGAAGCCGATGAGGAACGCGTTGCGCAATATCCGCCGCCCGGCTGTCATTTCCACGACGGGTCGGCGCAACACCGTATCGATTGCAAGGCCCAGCACAAGGAGGCCGAGGACGGCCGCCGTTAGATCACGGACGTCGACCGGAACCGCGAGTGCGCGCATCATGTCGATGACGGCCCACAGGAAAGCAGTGGAACAGGCAAACAGCACGAATCGTCTGTACAAGAAACGCGCTGCATCCGGCGTAAGAGATACCCTATGCCGCGTCTCCGCTGCCCCGCCGTCCTCGTATGCGGGCTTGAACACGGCCGCAGCGATCGCGATCAGCAGGCGGGCGGCGATCCAGGCAATGAGCAGCGGGGCAACCGCTGCTTCGAACTGGCGTGGCCAGCCGGCTAGCACGAAGGCGGCGATCGCTGCGATCGCGAAGACGACCAGCGGGGCGATCCGGAGGAGCGCCCCGAGACCAAGCCCGAACTGGGCCGAGCTTCGGCCTGCACTGCGCCGCAATGTGTAGCGCAGCAGGAACTCGGCGCCGTAACCGACAAGGAGCACGAACGCGAAACCGCGGAGGATCGGCATCGTCCCTTGGTGCATCTCGGCCGCGGTGCGCTCTCGGGCCGCCACCCACTCCGGAACCATCCGCGGCGCGGCGTTCCGCATGCCGTCAAGGTGCCTTCTGATCTCGGCGACCCATTGCGATGCGAGACCCGCCGGCGGCGTGACGGCGGCCTGCCTGGCGGTCAGCCATTGCCGGACCTCCGGATCGTCCAGCAGTTCGATCAGTTGCTGGACCTTGGCGGGCGGCGCAGTAGCAGTCGCCGGCTCTTGCGCTGCCACCGTAGCGGCAAGTCCGAAAACGAGCTGCAGAAACAGCACGATCGCGGCGAGACCTCTGCACCCATTCCTGAAACCTGCGCTCATCCGGTTCGCCCTATCCTTTGCACCGACGTCCGCGATACCCAGGCAGGCGGAGACGTCGTTGCGCCCGCCGGCCCGTAGGCTTCGAGATCAGCAAGAAGGGGCCGCGCGCCCCTCCAGTTCAATGCCCTGTCAGTACAAGCGTCTGCACCGGCAGGAGCAGCGCTTGCAGCCGGAGGATCATCGCGTGCACCAACCCGACGGTGTCCACCATGTGCAGGAACAGCCAGCGTGGCGTGCTGATGTCCGGCGAGTGCAGTTCGTCGTGATTGCTGGTATAGGCGTTTGCGATGCAACTGCTTCCCGGCGGTATGCCGGTGAACTGGCCGTCGAAGAGCGGTTCCAGGAAAGTGGTCAGCGTTCCGGGCCGCGCCATCTGTTGCACGTCGGCGAGCTGATCGGTCGGGCGGATCTGCCCGGTGGCGATGACCTCCTGGACCTCGGTTACTACCATCGGGATGATCGTGAAGGGCTTGCCGACGCAGGTCGCCTCAGCGATCATCCCCGGCTTCATCACCTGGGCCTCGATCTGGCCGAAGCCGGCGATCAGCCCAATCCGGCGATCATCAGGCACCAGTATGCCGGCGCAGCGGATCATGGGATTGACGACGTCACCGGGCCGAAGCGCGAACTGCTGAAGCATGCCGCCCGTGCCTGCGCGCACGACTGTCTTGTCGAGTTCGACCTGAGCCTGGGCCAGCGCCGCCTCGGCGCTGGCCTTCTGCTTCACATCAACGTCATTCGCGAGTATCCCAAGAGGGGTCTCGCCATTGGCAGACAGCTTTGTGTAGATGACATCGCCTATGATGCTGAAACGGTCATATCGCGCCTCGCCGGCAGCCATGAATGCGAAATCGAGATGGTCGAGGATGTCGCCGAAATCGGCATCGATGTCCACAGTGGGCAGCCCGAACTGGGAGGTTTCGCCCGACAGTCCGGCCATCCAGAAGTACGGAGCGATCGAGAAAGTCCAGCCATCCTGCACCTCGGCAGGCTGTGGGTCTTGGGCCAGCAGAGGTGATACGTCGGCCGCCCGTGCCCAGGTGGAGCCCAACGCCGCCAAGACCAGTGAGAACCCAAGCTTCAGACTTTTCTTCAACACCATCGACTTCTCCTTCACTGGCCGCCCACTTGCGCCATCATTGTGCCATGGCGCAAACCTGTCTGCCTGCCGCGGTTTTCGAGCCGCATTTCGATGCCCTCGTCGATTGCTGGGCGCTCGTCTGACCTGTCATGCTGTTCAAGTGATGGCATCTTGTCTCGGGTATTCTGATCCACCATGGCGACCGGCGCGGCGAGCATAAGACCCGCCGCATTCCCGGCCGCCGCCGCTACTCCGGTCGTTCCGGCAACCAGGTGGTCCCCGAGACCCATCCTGCTGTCGGTCAGCGTCTGGCCTTCGGAGATACGTGCGCCGATCAGCCTGACTATCTCCGGCGATTCCGCAAACTTGCTGTGGTGGAGACCGTCGCCGGCCTCCACCTTTGTGAGGTCGATCACGGCGATGTTGTTGGCTGCGAGCTCCTCCTTGTAAGGAGCCTGCTCGGGATCAATCGATCCAAGTCGGGCGATGTCTCCCCACACCCTGCGCGAGAAGGCGAGCGCCCGATCATCGCGGGATACGAACAATGTGAACCGGGGGTGCTGCTTGCCCATGTCGGCAATCTGCGAGCGGAACACGTCCACATCAACGTCCGGAGCCGCAAGCATTACGTTCTTAAATTTCGGTGGCAGGCCGCCGTTCCGTATCGCCATCTGGCGCAACCCTTCGAGGGCCAGCCAGTTGCCCATGGAATGCGCGAGGATTGAGACCTCCCTTACTTCTGAATCGTTCGCCAGGTACTGGAACAGCTTCTCCAGAGCGTTCCGCGTGTAGTTGGTGCTTTCGCGGTCGTATCCGTAGGCGAGCAGGCTCCCCCGCGACGGCCAGGTCACGAGAATGGGCGCGCTACCGACATCCGAATCGTGGACGATCTGCGCAAAGCGATAGACGGAATCCTCGAACCGGTTGTTGAAGCCATGGATGAACACGAACGCGCTCCGGTCGGGGCTCTTGCTGACCCTGTCGTTGAACCAGGTCTTTGCATCCTCCAGGCTGATCTCGTCCGCCTTCAAGGTTGCGAAGTCTGTCGCCGGATTTGACGGCAGACTCTTCGGCCAGGCGACGTCACCGACCTTGCGAGCGCTCGCTGGTGGGATCGAAACCGTGATGTCGGCAAAGGCCGGCGCAAGCGCTCGTTCGCCGGTAAACATCTCCCCCTAAGTGGTGGAGCGACTCCGGGTCGTCGCAATCAACATATTCACGCGGCTGGAACTGGGCAAGGTGTCCGCCACAGGCGTCAGCACGCCCCTAGGATGCCCGCCGCATCCGGGGAACAGAACGAGCGCGGAACAAACAACGAGCCACCGACAACGCAGGAATAGGGAGGTCAGACGATTTTTATTGACCCTGTGCGGAATGCTCACTGCACGTCCTTTCGCTATCCCTGCGTCTCAGGTGTCGTGCATGTGCTGACAATGCATTGCCTGAGGTGCCGAACACATCGGATCAATGCAACCGACACTCACCATAAGCGAACTTTAGTGGTAAGCTGGCGTCTACAATATTGTCCTTTGGGGCAACGCGACGCCGTAATTTTCACTAGCGCCATTTTTGAAGCGGTCCCCGATAACACTTTTCAGCCTCCTGGTGTCGCATGATTGCTTGGTTCCAGGCACGCCCCGGCAAGATTCGCGCGAGTCCATCGTGCAGGAACGCGTCCGCCCTCATTTGCATTCTATTGATCGCGATTTTCGCCCCGACCGACATTGGTTCCGCGGAAGTCGCGGGCCCGGTCCCGCGTGTCCTGATCCTCTACCCCTATGACGAGCGAATTCCTGCTACGAATATCGTCGGCGAGGCCACAAGAACGCGGCTGCTTGAGGCGACCGCGGGCAAGATCGAACTCTTTTCGGAGTTCCTCGACCTTTCCCGATTCCCCGAGATGCGCCACGTCGAACGAATGGCGCGCTATCTCGCCGAGAAGTACATCGATCGCCGTCCGGACCTGATCATCGCTCTGGGCGAGGAATCCACCCGCTTCATCGTAAGAAACCGGAATGCGATCGCACCGGATGCGAAGATCGTCTTTGGCGGTTTCGGCAGTGCGACCGCGGAGGAACTGCGTCTGCCCGACGACGTCGTCGGCGCCTTGACGGAGTTCGAAATCAGAAAAACCGCGGAGATGGCGATCGGACTTCAGCCGAATGCCCGACGACTTGTGGTGATTGCGGGATCGGCGGAATTCGACAAGGCCTGGATTGCCGCAGCGCAGGAGGACCTGACCGGTCTGCCGCGGAATGTTGAGACGACCTATCTCACCGGATTGTCGATCGACGAGTTTGCCGAGCATGTGGCAGCTCTACCGCCAGACACGATCGTCATCGTCTTGACCGTGCTTAGTGATCGCAGCGGCCGGAACTTCGTCCCGCGCAATTCGCTGCAGAAGATCGCAAGCGCGGCCAACGCCCCGGTCTATGGTCCATATTCGACATATCTGGGACATGGGGTCGTTGGCGGCAATGCGGCGACGTTCGAATCCACGGGGGCTGCCGTCGCCAGTCTGGCCATCGATGCCCTTGCCGGCAAGGCGATCACCGATGTGACTGTGCCGCAAAGTTATATGGCCGATGCACGGCAGTTGCGGCGTTGGGGCCTTTCGGAAGCCGATCTTCCTCCGGGCACTGTCGTGTCCTTCAACGAAAGATCATTGTGGGAGGAATATTGGAAGGAGATCATAGCGATTTCCGTCTTTGTCGCAGCCCAAAGCCTGGTCATTGTTTCGTTGGCCTTCGAACGCCGTCGACGGGCAGCCGCGGAGTTTCAGGCGCGGCGCCGTCTTCTCGAGGTTATCCATCTAAACCAATCGGCCACTGCCGGTGCATTGTCGGCCTCGATCGCCCATGAGCTCAACCAGCCGCTCGGTGCCATCCGCATCAACGCCGAAACCGCAGCCGTGATGCTTGAAAGCAAAGAACCCGACTTGAAGCTGATCAGGCAGATTCTGGCGGATATCCGCGACGACGACCAGCGAGCCGGCGACATCATTGCTCAAATGAGAGGATTGCTGAAGAAGCGAAGCGAGATCGACTGGCAGGAATTCGATCTGAAGGATGTGATCCAGAGCGCCATTCACATACTCAGACCGGAAGCGGAGCGGCGAAACGTCGTCGTGAGTTCGATGGGGCCACCACAGGGATTGCCGGTTCGCGCCGATCGAGTCCATGTCCAGCAGGTCATCCTCAACCTCGCGACGAACGCCATGGACGCCATGCTCCATGCGTCGGGCGCCGAGAGGAATTTGGTGTTTCAAACCACGCTGGCCGGGACAAATGGAAAGGTTGAAGTGTCGATCTCCGACACCGGCTGCGGGATTCCGAACGACAAGCTCAGCAGCATCTTCGATGCCTTCTACACCACCAAGCCGGCCGGCACCGGGCTTGGTCTTTCGATCGCCCGTGTGATAATAGAAATCTACGGCGGCAAGATCTGGGCCGACAACCGCCCGGAAGGGGGTGCCGTGTTCCGCTTCGTCCTGCCGCTCGCGCAACGTGGATGAACCTGGTGGGCCCGACCGTTCACATCGTCGATGACGACCAGTCGTTCCGGACAGCCGTGGGGCGGTTGCTTGAGGCCTCAGGCTATCGGGTCGCGGCCTACGAATCAGGTGAAGAGTTATTGGCACGCCTCCCGAGTGGGCATGGCTGCATTCTGCTCGACTTGCAGATGCCCGGCCTGTCCGGCTTGGAACTGCAGGCTCGTCTTGCCGACATGGCGCCTTTCCTGCCGATCGTGTTCCTGACCGGCCGTGGCAACATATCGATCACCGTGCAGGCGATGAAGGCCGGCGCCTATGACTTTCTTGAAAAGCCGGCCTCGAGCACGGCGGTGCTTGAAGCCGTTAAGCGGGCGCTACAGCTTTGTGAGACGAGACGGCTGGAGCAAGATCGCGTCCAAGCGCTCCATACTCTTGTTGCTAGGCTCACACCACGGGAATCACAGGTCTTCCGCCTGATCGTTCGTGGCAAGCGCAACAAGCAGATCGCCTATGAGCTCAGCACATCCGAGCGGACCGTCAAGGCACATCGTCACAACGTCATGGAAAAGCTCGGGGCGCGCTCTCTGGCGGAGGCCGTTTCGATGGCGGAACGACTGGGCTTGCTTGAAAAAACCGCATGACTGACGTGCCGCTCTTCCAGGCACTTTCCTCTTCCCCTAAGGACAATAGGCGACACCGCGATTTTGCCTCCTAATGGATTTCGTGGCCGTATTCCGCGGCCAACCGGCTCTGGAAAGGCATCACGTTGGAAACCCGACCACGCACGGTTGCTGTCGTGGAAGACAATCCGAGCATGCGAACAAGTGTCGAGCGGTTGCTGAACGCCTGTGGCTTGACGACCGAGGGATACTCGTCGGCCGAAGCCTTTCTCAGCCACGCTACGCCGGCGGAGCTTGGCTGCATCGTGCTCGACATCCATCTTGCCGGCATGTCGGGCATCGAGTTGCGGCGGCGCCTGAAAACCGCTCATCCTAGGCTCGCGGTCATTTTCATCACGGCAATCGATGATGACGCGCTCGAACTGGAGGCACGTAAGGTCGGTTGCATCGCCTATCTGCACAAGCCGTTTCCCGCCGCCTCGTTGGTTGGTGCAGTCAAGGACGCACTCGCGGGAAATGCAACCGATTGAACGTCGGATCGCAGTCTTCCCCAAAGTACAATAGCGCCGCGAGCGATACTCCATAAAATTGCCAGTGGAAAAAAGGCCGGCGCGCCACCCAAAGGAGAGTGCCGGCAAATCCGCATTAAATGACGGACGGTGCGTTCCGGCGGAAGCGGCCAGGGACGCCGGAGGGCCCTCGGCATGTCCGCGCATTCGTTCAAACCAGTCAGGGAGAAGAAAGATGAGCGACAAGCAAGCAAATCCGCGCCGCCATCCAAACCGGCGTGACGTTCTTCTGGCGGGCGGATCCCTGCTTGCCTTAACGGCGCTGGGACCGATAACCAGCGGGGGTGCGAAAGCGCAAGCACCAGGCCCGAAGCCGAATATCCTGGTCATCTTCGGCGACGACATCGGCTGGTGGAATACCAGCGCCTACAACCGCGGCCAGATGGGATACCAAACGCCTAACATCGACCGCATTGCCGACGAAGGCGCGATCTTCACCGATCTGTATGCGCAACAGTCGTGCACCGCGGGACGCGCCGCGTTCATTACCGGGCAAAGCTGCTTCCGCACCGGCTTGCTCAAGGTCGGCCTCCCGGGCGCCAAGGAAGGCCTCTCGGACAAGGATCCGACGCTCGCCGAACTGCTCAAGCCGCAAGGCTACGCGACTGGCCAGTTTGGCAAGAACCATCTGGGCGATCGCAATGAGTTCCTGCCGACGGTTCATGGATTCGATGAGTTCTTCGGCAATCTCTATCACCTCAATGCGGAGGAAGAGCCGGAAAACCCCGATTACCCGAAGGACCCGCAATTCCGCGCCAAGTTCGGGCCGCGTGGCGTGCTTAGATGCGTGGCGACCGAAACGGATGACCCGACTGAGGACCCGCGCTTCGGCAGGGTAGGCAAACAGAGAATAGAGGACACCGGACCTCTCGACAAAAGGCGCATGGAGACCGTGGATGCGGAATTCCTGGGCGCCGCGATGAATTTCATCGATAAGAACCAGAAGGCCGGAAAGCCCTTCTTCTGCTGGTTCAACGCGACCCGCATGCATATCTACACGCATTTGAAGCCGGAGTCGCAAGGCAAGACCGGGCTCGGCCTGGTGGCCGACGGGATGACGGAGTTCGACGGCATGGTCGGTCAGCTTCTGAAGCAACTGGACGATTTGGGCATCGCCGACAACACCATCGTACTGTGGACGACCGACAATGGCGCGGAGCTCTTTTCGTGGCCGGACGGTGGCTCCACGCCGTTTCATGGCGAGAAGAACACCAACTGGGAAGGCGGCTACCGAGTTCCTGGGGTCATGCGCTGGCCGGGGGTCATCAAGCCCGGTACGGAAATCAACGACATCGTCTCTCATGAGGACTGGGTACCGACTTTGGTGGCGGCCGCAGGTGAGCCGGATGTCAAGGAGAAGCTTCTGGCTGGCTATGAGGCGGCAGGGAAAACGTTCAAGGTCCATCTCGACGGGTACAATCAGCGGGAGCTCCTCGCCGGCATCGGGCCAAGTTCGCGTAAGGAATACTTCTATTGGACGGACGACGGCAATCTCGCCGGGCTGCGCTATGACCGCTGGAAGATCGTGTTTATGGAGCAGCGGGCCGAAGGTCTCGATGTGTGGCAGGACCCGTTGATGACGCTGCGCTTCCCCAAGCTGATAGACTTGCGCGCTGATCCTTTCGAGATGGCCCAGCATGTCGCCGGCGACTACGCCAGATGGCGCGTGGAGCATGCCTTTGCGCTCGTGCCTGCGCAGGCCTTCGTGGCCCGGCACCTGCAGACCTACGTCGATTACCCGCCGCGGCAAAAGCCTGGCAGCTTCGCGCTGAACGAGGTGTTGGCCAAGCTGCAGGAGGGCGGGAAACACTGACCGGTTTCTGAACTGTATCCAGGGTCGCGTCAGGCAAATAGCGGGCGCGACCTTCAGGCGAAAAGAGGCAGGCTCAATGACGCTAGAGAAAATCCGCCCGACTGCGACGATAGCCCAGCGGGCAAAACGCGAGCTGAAGGAATATGCCCTTCTGTCCGCGTATCTGTACGTCTGCTTCGGCGCGCTCGTCCTTTACAAGATGGCGATACTTGGCAGCCAGGGGGTGCATTTCTCTGCATTCGGCGTCCCGGCTATCAAGGCGCTGATCCTGGGGAAATTCATCCTTCTCGGGCATGCCGTCAAATTGGGTGAACGATATGGACGGCTGCGGCTCGTTTCCGTCATCGCCTACAAGTCCGTGCTCTACCTTCTTTTGCTCGTCGTCCTTTCCATCGTCGAGGAAGCGATCGTCGGGCTCAGCAACGGCAGAACGATCGCCGTCACACTCGCGGAAATCGGAGGCGGCAAGCTGCCGGAGCTGCTCGCCACGAGCGTGGTCATGCTTCTGATACTCATCCCCTATCTGGCTTCGAGGGAATTTGCCGTTGCACTCGGCGAAGGCCGGCTCTGGGACCTGCTGTTTGACTATCGCGACGGCCTACATCACGACGGGTCGGCAAATATCGCGAAGGAGTGACGTCGCCCCATGGCATGCCGGCTGATGACAACTGTAAGGAGATCGGGTCATGACCTATTTCATTCGGGTTGCAAAGAGCTACCTGTTGTCCATCATTCTGCTGGTATTCGCTTCATCTGCCCAGGGCGCAGATGTGCTTCCCTCCTGGAATGAAGGCAAGGCCAAGCAGTCGATCGTCTCGTTCGTCGAGCGCGTGACCGCCCAAGACTCAGCCGACTTCGTACCCGTGCCGGAGCGCATTGCAGTCTTCGACAATGATGGCACCCTGTGGGCCGAGCAACCGATGTACTTTCAGCTCCTGTTCGCGCTCGACCGGGTGAAGGTGCTCGCCCCGCAACATCCGGAATGGGCCTCGCAGGAGCCGTTTGCCTCGCTGCTGAAGGGTGATGTGAAAGCGGCGCTCTCAGGTGGTGAACCTGCGATCATGCAGATCGTCATGGCCACGCATTCTGGGATGACCACAGAGGAGTTCGACCAGATCGTCGGCGCCTGGACTTCCAGCGCCAAGCATCCGAAAACTGGGCAGCTCTACACGAAGATGGTTTACCAGCCGATGCTGGAGGTTTTGGGCTATCTGCGAGCCAACGGTTTCAAGACTTACATTGTCTCTGGTGGCGGGATCGATTTCATGCGCGTCTTCAGTGAAGAAGTCTATGGCATTCCGCCTGAACAGGTGATCGGCAGCAGCGGCAAGACCAAGTTCGAAATGCGCGACGGAACGCCCTTGCTGATGCGACTGGCCGAAGTCAACTTCATCGACGACAAGGCTGGCAAACCCGTCGGCATCCACCAGCACATCGGCCGTAGACCGATAGCGGCGTTCGGTAATTCCGACGGCGATCTTCAGATGCTGCAATGGACGTGCAGGCCTCCCGGTCCGCGCTTCTGCCTTTACGTCCATCACACGGACGCGGACCGGGAATGGGCTTATGACAAGGCCTCGTCGATCGGGCGGTTGGACAAGGGCCTAGACGAAGCCGGGATCATGAACTGGACGGTTGTCGACATGAAGACCGACTGGACAAAGGTGTTCGCGTTCGAACCGTGATCTCGGGGCGTGGCGCGAACCTGGACGAGGAAACGAAAGGTCATGACAAAGCCTGCGGAACTAAGCCGCGCAGAAGCTTCATCGAGACCCTCCCGCGATCGAGCGATGATGTGGATTCCCGGCGGCACATTCCTCATGGGATCGGACAGGCACTATCCGGAAGAAGCGCCGGCGCACAAGGTGGCGGTGACGGCCTTCTGGATCGACGTCTGTCCGGTCACCAATCGCGATTTTGCGGCATTCGTCGGGGCGACTGGCTATGTCACCGTGGCTGAGCGTCCCGTCGATCCCGCAGATTATCCGGGTGCGAAGCCGGATATGCTGGCGCCGTCCTCGGTGGTGTTCAGCAAGGCCAAGGCGCGCGTCGATCTCCGCAATCACTACAACTGGTGGGTCTACGTTCGAGGCGCGAACTGGCGGCGTCCTTATGGACCAGCAAGCTCGATCAAGCGCCTACAGGATCATCCCGTCGTTCATGTGGCCTACGAGGATGCGGAAGCCTATGCCGCCTGGGCGAAAAAGGAACTGCCTACCGAGGCCGAATGGGAGTTTGCGGCGCGCGGCGGGCTCGAAGCGGCAGACTATGTCTGGGGTGATGAGCTGACACCCGGCGGCAGGCAGATGGCCAACACCTGGCAGGGCGAGTTCCCGTGGCAGAACCTCCGCGACGACGGCTACGAAAGAACCTCGCCCGTCGCCGCTTTTCCGGCGAATGGCTACGGCCTTTACGACATGGCCGGCAATGTCTGGGAGTGGACCTCCGACTGGTATCAGGAACATGGCAGGATCGACAGCCCGTGCTGCACGATCTCCAACCCGAAGGGCGCGGACCAAGCCGACAGCCTCGATCCGCTTCAGCCGCACCTTAGAATCCCGCGCAAGGTCATGAAAGGCGGCTCGCATCTTTGCGCCCCCAATTATTGCCGGCGCTATCGTCCGGCGGCCCGGATGGCGCAGCCCGTCGACACTTCGACGTGCCATGTGGGGTTCCGCTGCATTTCGCGCGATCCGATTAGAGATGCTTGATGGCAAGCGACTTCGCATCAGTGACCGCTTTTGTAGCATGCGAGTCCGCCCCGAACTGACGCTGCTGCGTCCGCTTACCACCACCCTTAGCGGCAGTTTCGGATTATCAGGACAGAGAACCGGTTTGAGGCCAAATTGCGCCGTCGGGCGAACAAGCCTGGATGACTGCTGTGGGCGCACAGCTGTCGTCCGCGAAGCACGGCGGGAATGACTGGATCGGGGCGGACAGAACCGTGCTCCCACGAGTTCGGCACGGCTTGTTGCTGTGATGTTCACCTTCTGGGCCAAGAAGATGGTGTAACGGGCGGAACCCGGCCCGCCCGGTTTGAAGGGCCGGTGGTCGTCCCTCACAATGATGGTGTCGCGGAGTCAGGAGTGGCCTGCTCCATAGCAGCACGGAGAGACGACCATGAAGCAGTATGCCGGCATCGACGTATCACTGGAATACTCAAGTGTGTGCGTGGTGGATGCGGATGGCCGCATTGTGCGGAAAGCAAAGATCCTCAGCGAACCCGATGCGCTGATCGCCTGGTTCGGCGCGCACGGCGTGGCCCCTTGTCGCAGTGGCTCCATGCCGGGATGGTGAAAGCAGGTCTCTCCGTCGAGCTGATCGAGACGCGCCACGTGCGTTCAGCCTTCAAGACGATGCCGGTCAAGACCGACAAGAAGGACGCCCGCGGCATTGCGCAGTTGATGCGGCTTGGCTGGTTCAGACCGGTCCACTGCAAATCTCTTGCCGCCCAGGAGGTGCGGGCGCTGCTGACCGCCCGCAAGCTCATTCAAGGCAAGCTTCACGACATCGAGATGAGCATCCGCGGCATCCTGCGCGGTTTCGGCCTCAAGGTCGGGCCGACGACGCGGCGCACTTACGCGGGGCGCATCCGCGAGCTGATTGCAGGCCATTCGACCTTGCAAGCGATCGCCGCTTCGCTGCTGAAGGTGCGCGACGCGCTTGTGCATGAATTTGCAGGTCTTGAGCGCCAGCTGCGTGGCATCGCCCGCCAGGACGACAACGCACTTCGGCTGATGACGACGCCAGGCGTTGGCGTCCTGGTGGCGCTGACGTTTGTCGCGGCCGTCGATGCGCCGGAGCGATTCCGCTCGTCCCGCGCGGTGGGGCCGCACTTCGGATTGACGCCGAAGAAATATCAATCGGGCGAGACCGATCATAGCGGTCGCATCTCGAAGATCGGCGATGGCAGCGTGCGAACCGCGCTCTACGAGGCGGCCAATGTCATCCTGACGCGACCGGTCAAAGGTTCCGATCTGAAGCGCTGGGCGTTGGCGGTCGCCAGACGTGCCGGTCCCAGAAAGGCGCGCGTCGCGCTGGCCTGCAAGCTGGCGGTGGTGTTGCATTGCCTGCTCAGGGACAGAACCAACTTCATTGCTCATAAGCGAGCGCCAGCCCTGGCGGCTTGATCGGAGGAGACGACAAGACAGGCTTTCGGACGGGCACAGCCATCAGCCCTCCGCAGCAAGGTCCCTTCGCCGGGACGATGGATGGGTTAGGCCGCTATGCGATCAGCAGCACGCGGTGACTGCGCCTCTAAAAGATTGGCCAACCGGTCCTCAGCAGACCCCATAGAGCAGCGGCAAAGCTCCGACTGCGGACAGAAGCAAGCACTCGGCAAGGGGATTAAGCTCACAAGGGATTGACGCAACGCCCGTTACAGAAGATCGCATAATGTATCACCTGGAACAGCGCGCCGGATCCAGCTTCGCATCGATCCCATAATTAGGCGTGCCGCAATTGAGGCAACGCAGTGGCCGCGGCAGCGCCATCTGATGGGCAGAGTGAGCCTGCCTCCAAATCCGCTTTCCTCCCCATGGAGTCATTTTTAAGTTGATTCTAAATGAGTCGATTGTGATACTTCTGTGACAAGCACCTCAACACACGTGGGCGTTGCGACAGCCGAGCCAATCAGGGCTCAAATCATCATTAATCACCACAGACGCGTTTGAGGGGCAGATAGGGAGACCTAACATGGCGATACTCGAAGACGCCTTTAAGGGTAATGTTGCGACCGCCGTTGCCATCGGCATCGGAGCCGTCGTGTTGAGGCCGATCCTTGTTCCTATTGCCAGGCCGTTGTTCAAGGCCGTCCTGAAGGCCGGTGTTGTTGCCTACGATCAGGGCCGCATCGCTGTGGCGGAACTCGGCGAAGGCTACGGCGATCTCGTGGCCGAGGCGCGCGCCGAGATGTCGTCCGCCAATGGAGGCGCTGAGCCTGCCCGATCGGCTGAGCCTGCTGCCCGTCGTGCGGCGGCGAAAGCATCAACTTCGCGCGGCGAAGATCAAAATAAGTAAGTGGTTTGTCTCATCGTCGGCTGCATCAAAGTGCCGGGGGCTGGCGAGAGACGTGTTGTGCGACCTCGCTGAACGGCCAGGGCTGCCGCCCTGGCGAGGGTGCTCGTTGCTGCTCGAGCTGCATGCCCCGGCTTTTGGCAAGGATACAGTTTGATCGAGGGTCCGCAGTGGCTCGTTAGTTTCCCAGGAAATAACGTCTGCGCTTGGACTTGTAGCTCTGCGGATTGAAGTGCGCCGGCACCCAATCCGATGATTTCTCTCTCAAGTATCCTGCCTCGGGGTCATGGCGGCCGATCTCCGTCAGCTTCTTCACGAGATAACGGGCATAATGGTGGTCGAAGATCCGCATGAATTCGCCGAAGTAGATGTCGGCAACGCGTGTGTCGCCCCGGATGACAAGCATGTTCTCATCGTTGATCCGCTGCGACGGCTGGCTGAAGTTGGCTGAGCCGGTGATCACCAATGGGTTGTCGCTCAGCGGATCGACCAGCATGAATTTGTCATGGATGTAATCGTTGGTATTGAGCGTGTTGTCGCGCTCCTTCAGGAAATTCACCAGCGCACCGCTGCCAAGATATCCGCCGGCCGCAAACAGCACATCCCGATCGCGGGTTATGATTTCGCCGTCACCGAGATCGTCGTCCTTGACGACATAGCGCAAGACATCATTGTGCCGGTTCAGCACCTTCTGAAAAACCTTGTCGATGTTGAAGGCGACGGTAAAGCAGACGATCTCTTCGGCTTCCGCCATGCGATCGGCATACCACTGCAGCGTGGCGCTGCTGTCCTTTTCGTCCCGCGCGCTGAAGACGGGCGTGATGCTGTCTGACGGCGGCAGTCCCGCGGGCAGGGGGGAGGCGGCACGGTTCAGAGGCCGCAGTTTCGTCGGCGTCAGATTTTCCGCAAGGCGCTTCCAATAGTCGAGGTAGGCTTCGGCGACGGTCGTGTCCCAGACGATATGGCCGACATTGGAATGGCCGAAGATGCCCCCCTCGGAGATGTTGGTCGAGCCGGTCCAAACCGCGACCGGCTGCCCGTCCTGGAGTAGCACGATAAACTTGTTGTGGCGGATGCCTTCGCTCACCGTGCGCGCCTTGACCGCTCCCATCTGGTCGAGACCAGCTCTGGCAATCGTCGCTTCGTTTCCGTCCTTGTAGGAGCTCTCGCCATCGTAGACGATCTTGACGTCCACGCCAGCCTCGACCGCCTTGGCAAAGGCATTGGCGACCGGTTGATAGTGAAATTCGTACAAGGCCGCGCGCAGCGCGAACCGTTCGTCCTGCGCAAGGCCGATGAAAGCGATGAGTGCTTCATATAGCCCGCGCGAGAGCCAGACCATCTCCTCGGACTTAGGGCTCGCATTCTTCGGGTCGGCATTCTCGAAGCGGCGGGCAAAGGCCTGCGAGCCGATGACGCCGCGATTGAAGTAGACGTCGTGCCTTGCTGCGTCATTAGGCGCATCGGGTTTCAAGAGGAACTCGACCTCAGTCGAAACATCGAGAAGTACAGCCGAGTCCTCGTCAAGGGCGAGGTTCTTCACCGGGCCATAGACCGGGACGATCCGATACCGATAGCGACGATCCGCATGCGCCGTGTAATCCGCCCATTGGAAGGATTGGATCGGGTGATCGGCGGTGCTGACGGGTGTACCCGGCGCCAGTCCCCGATCCTTGTCGCGGAACCGCTTGATACTCCGCATCCAGTATCGTTCAACGATCTCCTCGCCTTTGAACTCCGTCCGCTCGACGGCGAAGCCCATTAGCCCGTCGCACTTATCCTCCTGCCCGGGCTGGAAGTCCCAGGCAAGCACGACGACATAGGTTCCTGCAATTGCGCGTGCACGCATCATGCCATTTGTTGCCATGACTCTCATTGCATTGCCCTCTTTTGATCGCGCAATCGCGCGTTATCCTCTGCGAGCGTCTCGGCAGACGCCTCCAAATCCGATTTCGTAGGCGCCCGTGCCGAGGGCGCCGACCGTCTACGTCAGAAAATGATCGTCTCGCCCTGGCGGTCGGCCTGCGCCTTGCTGTAGGTGACGAGATGGGTCGTTGATCCAGCGCGGTCGACGAGGCGTATTTCGCCGCCCTTGTTGGACAGTTGAACGGAATGGCGCGGTAGCAAGACGGTTGTCGCCATGCCGGGCGCGAGCGTGACATCCTTGATGCCGAAGCGATTGCGCATTTTGTCGACGAGAAACCAACCGTCGAGCGAGACCGTATCGATCCCGGTGTTGACGAGAGTCACGGTTTCCTCGCCATCATCATGACCCATCGGGTTGACCAGCGCGGCGACGATCTTGACCGATCCGCTGACGACGCCTGGCGCCTGGCCACCGCCGCCGTGAGGCGTTGCACTGCCTGTCGGCTGGTTGCCGGCTGGGCCGAGATAGACCGGGTAGAAGGTACGGACGAAACGCTGGCTTTGATCGAGGAACAGCTTCATGTCATAGCGCGCGCCGTTGATTACCGCTTCCTTTGGCGCGCGGGCACCGCGATGTGCACGCACTGCCCCCATGGCCATCAGGCCCTCGACGCTGCAGCCGACGAAAAAGCCGCCGATCGGCTTGGTCAAAGGGCGGGTCCTGCCGGCGTCGTAATCGGGTGCGTCCCAGCGATAGGAAACCGTTACGGATTCCGGGAACTGCTCTTGGCCGTCCTTGTAATGGCCGCGCAGATAAAGAATGCGGTCATCCTTGAAACCGGGGAAGCGATTGCGGTCGATGTGCGACGCGAGGCCGTCGTCGAGGTGGTACTTGTACCAGAAGTGATAGCCCTGCACTTTCGGGCCTTCCTGCTCGCCGACGAAGACGTGTTCGAAGCCGGAGAGATCGCGGTCGCCGCTCTGTGAAAAGCGACGGAACCATTGTTCGGTGAGCGTCGCGTACCAGCGGTCGCGCGAGACGGGTGTGCCGGATTCCTCCGAGATATAGGCCCGCGCCACCTGCATGGGTGCGGTGTCGATGATGGCTTCGAGAAGCTCGTGCACTTCGGCCCGCTCCTCCGGAGTCTCCACCTCAGCCTCCCGCTCGTCGAGCGCGTAGTTGTCAAAAAGCGCGCGAACGAGGTCGTACGTAGTTCTCTTATGCTCGGGAATTTTGACTTCGGAAAGCACTTTGAGTTCGCCGGAGGGCGTTGCTGGGCCGTCGGTATTGACGACGCGGACGTAACCGGTTTCCGGCGCTTCATCCGCTCCCGCCAGGATGGGTTTCACACCATTGCCGCTTTGGTCGGCATCCCAGATCTGCTGATAGATATCCATGCCCGTTCTCCATCCTAATCGAAGGTTCTTCTCGGGTACTCTATCGACGCGTGTTCAAGAGCTGATGACAGCCGCCGAGATCGGTATCTGGATATCGCACAAACCATGGCCCTTGCAGACGCCCCTCCGCCGGGCTCCCGCAGAGCTCTCGCACCGCCGCCAACATGCTACCGTAGCGCGTTCTTGCGATACCCGATGTTACGTTCGTAACGCGTGCAGCGCTCGGTTAGTGTTACGATGAGAATTCAGCAGCGTGGTTACGCGAGTACCACTGTAGATGGAGCCCGCGCATACCGCCGTCCATGCCCGCCTCCCCCCAGTAATCCGCCGTGCCCTCAAATCGAACCGCGTCGCTATGCGTTTGGACGGCCGTCGCAGAACCTTCATAAAGGGCGCGGGTGTCCCGATCGCGGAACGGATCGACGCCTAATCCTGGTCAGCTCAGACAAAATACCGAACCTTGAGCGGCAGGAGAGCAGCGCCGATGGCGGAGGCGTCGCCCTCCGTTTCGCTGAGAACAAGTCGCGCCTCCTTCGGCCCGACGCCGTAGCGATGCGCGCGCTTCGACGGCATGTGCACGCGGTCGATCATCATTCGGCCGAGGGAGCGCGGCAATTGTCCGCCAAAGACGATCGCCTGCGGATCGATGACGGCTATCAGGGTGGCGATTAGCCGATCAACTTGCGGCATCGTCTCAGTGAGCCAGTCCTCGACACCCGGCCAAGCGGGGTCGAATCGGCGGTAAAGCGCGTCCACCGAGCGGACCTCGACGCCGTTATCCTGCAACGTGCGAAGGAGATATTGCAGCGCCGGGCGATGGACGCTCTCGTCCGGATTGTAGATGCCGCTTAACTCGCCGGCATTGCCGTGAAAACCATGAAACGGTTTGCCTTCGAGAATCAGTCCGCCGCCAAAACCATAGTTGAAAGAGAGATAAGCGAAGGTCTGGCACCAGAGGCCTACTCCGCGGAGGCTTTCGCCTTGCTGCAGAAGTGTCGTCTCGCCAACGAAAACGGTCAACTCCACCCTGCACAATCCCTTGCCTAACGGTCGACTGCTTCGCGTCCCCACAGGTGGTGTAGAGAAAAATTCTCCGCGAACCCGATATGGGAAAGTACCACTATGGAGGGTAGAGAACTATTAAGGTTACAGCGGAAACGTGTTTTTACCCCCATAAATAACATGTAGCAATAGTCGCAGAGCTCTCCTTCATTGCAACTGAAGGAGGCAAAGTGGATGAAGGGAAGAAAGGTTCCGCGCATCCGAACCTCGGGCAGGATGTGCTCGCCAGCTTGTCTTTCACCGCCAGCGACACGGATTCCCCATTCGACGCATGGCGTTCGCTACTTGGTGTTCTTTTCGATGTCCTCGCTCCTAAGAACCGGACCTCCGGGTCTTTCGAAGCGAGCTTCACCGTTCACCATCTGGGCACGTTCCTGCTTTGCCGGAGCATTGCCGATGGTGGCCGACACGGGCGCCTCCTACCGCGCTCTGGCAAACCCTTCGTTCATGGACAATCTCCTCCGCCAGGCGGCATTGATCCGCGACGAGGGATTATTCAGCCTGCCCCTCGATGGCAACCGCAGGCATCCTACCTGTGCCACGCGCGACATCGCCGCCGCCGCCGCGAAGCTGCTGCTCGACCGGTCAGCGGGCGCGCCGACGTGCCGTTGCTGGGCCCGGAGGACCTGTCCTGTAACGACATGGCCGCGATCCTCACCGAAGTGCTCAGGTGGCCGGTGCGGTTCCAGCAGGTCTCGCTCGAGGCCTTCAAGGAGGGCTTGCCGCACGCGGCATGTCGCCGGGTTTCGCCCTGGGCTATGCAGAGATGTTTGCGGCCAAGGATTCCGGTCTCGACGATGCCGAGTCGCGGACGCCCGCGAATTCGACACCGACCAGCTTCCGGGAGTGGTGTGAGACGGTGCTCAAGCCGACGATCCTCGGCTAGAGCGAGCAGTCCGCCGCCCCAGGCGGGGCGGGAGGTTCGTTATGCGCAGACCGACGCGCTTGAACGAAGTGCGTTCTCAGTCAAACGGTTTCACGTTGGCGGGCTGCGCGAGCGTCCGGGTCACCTCGGCGATGAGCCTGCTGCGCCCGCGATCCGGCCTGTCGAGATGAACGTAATGCGTTGCCCTGGGGATTGTGACTGTGCGCACGCTTGCAGCCCGTCTTAAATCCTGAGCCAGCTTCGTGACGTCCTCCGGTCGGCTCCAGAAGTCATTCTCTGAGCGGATCACCAGCACATGCGCGGTAATCGGACCGGCATCCCACAGCTTGCGCCCCGAAGCGAGATCAAATGAGTCGGCCATCGCGCCGGACGGGGCTCTGAACGAGGGCGGGTTGCGGCTGGCTGAGGTCGGATCAGAGGCAAGCGCCGCGGCTTGATAGGCTTCAGCCACCCTCGGATCGCGCCAGGCGGCCTTGTCCTCGCCCGGAATCGAACGGTCCCACGATGGCAGGAGAGAGGCTGCCGTGTTCAGGCGGTAGGCCCCGAGCCGCTCGACATCGAACTCGTCGGGCTTATTCGGATCGGCCATGTCCGAGCCTGGCCCAAGGGCCTTGTGACCGGAGTGCGCACCGTAGAGGCTGTTGTAGATCACCAGATGGCTCACCTCGTCCGGGTTCTGGCTGGAATACATGCCCGCCCAATGACCGCCGGTGGCCCAGCCCAGGATTGCAACTTGCGACCGCCCTGTCCTCGCCTGTATGGCGTCGACTACGGCGGCAATGTCGCGAACCACTTCGTCGGAGCGTACGAGCGGTTGGCCATCTTGGCTTCCGTCTTGCCCGCCCCGGCTTGAGCCACCGTAGCCGCGCACATCAATGATGAAGACGTGATGCCCGGCGCGAACCAAGTCGGCTGCGAGAGAGCCTCCCTCCACAGGAAGATCAAAGGAAGCAACGCCGGACACGCGCGCGCCGTGGACCAGCACAACCGGCAGTCTGCCTGGCTGAAGCTTGTCATCGCTTACCTCACGGACCGCCAGTTCAACGCCCGGATCGCTGGTCACGGTAAAGTCTTGGCGCATGATCGCTGCATGAGCGGTACCGCCAAGAAGAATAGCCCCGATGAGGACCGCCCTGCTCAGACGCGGGGTTATTGGCTGCGAGCGCATTAGAACCTCCTTTCTGCTGCGTCAGGCTCTTGACTTGGCACCTCTGTGCGGTTTCTTCCAATATCAATCGACAGTTTATTGAGACGATATTGATATGATGGTCGACCTGCATCACATGCGCCACTTCGTGGCCGTTGCCGAGGAGCTTCACTTCGGCAGGGCCGCCAGCCGTCTTCACATGGCCCAGCCGCCACTCTCGCAGTCGATCAAACGTCTTGAAACCGCACTCGGTTTTCCGCTCTTCGTCCGGACGCAACGGCGGGTTGAACTGACCCCTGCAGGCCATGTATTCCTGAATGAGGCGCGCCGCACGCTACAGCAGGCCGACGACAGCATACGAATGGCGCGACGGGCCGCATCGGAAGATCTGGCCGAAATCACGGTGACCTTTACGAGCGCGGCGCTCTACCGCGTTCTTCCCGCCGCGCTCCGCGCCCATCGCGAACGCTTTCCGATGGTCGAGGTCCGCTTGGATGAACGATCAACCGACGCACAACTCCAGGGATTGCTGGAGGGCACGGTCGACGTGGGGTTTGTTACGCCGCCCCTGAAGACGGAATCAGGGCTAGAGGTCGAAGTGATCGATCGCGACCGCTTTTGCCTCGCAGTGCCGCGTACGAGCCGCTTGGCGACGGGGATACCGGTCGGCTTGGCTGAACTCTCGCACGAGTCCTTCGTACTCTTTCCGCATGTGCAAGGACCATCGCTCCACAGTCAGTTAATGAGCGCCTGCCGACAGGCCGGCTTCGTGCCGCGCGTGCGCCAGGAGGCCCGCCAGATGCATACGATCCTGAGCCTTGTCGCGGCCGACATGGGAGTGGCCTTCGTACCGGAAGGGGCGCGCTCCATGCAGGTGGACGGTGTGGCTATGGTGCCGCTGGAGGGAATGCCGGACGACCTCACCTGGGATCTCGCAATTGTATGGAAGCCGCGCGGCGTCCGCCGGGCGCCGGGCGCGTTTCTCGAGACGGTCAGATCCCTGTCGAGCAGAAGCAGACAGCCAGGGCACAATGCTTGGTCGTGACAGGACATGATATGTGCCGGAGATCTTACCGTCGGGAGGCCGCATTAAATTGAGGACGTGGCCGTCTGGTTCGAATCGCCTCGAAGAGGCCACAGGAGGACGGCGAGCGAGCCTGTCGCGGACGGCTTCCTCGCGATCCGCTCCGGCAGTAACAGCCGTACTGCAAAATGAATCCGACGCTCATGCGCGGCGCGCCTGCGGCCGCTCGCCGGTGTAGCGCAGGACCCAGATGCCCTGGTTCTTGTCGCTAATGTAGATGAAGCCTCGCCGGTCAACGACGACATCCTCCGTCTGAAGGATCAGCTTGTCCTCCGGCATCGGACCGTAACGGCGCACCGGCTCGGGCGGAATGAAATAGCCCACTTCCCGCGGGAGGCGTCTGTTGGAGACGTCATAGATCCGCAGCCCCGCATTGAAATGGGCTATGTAGAAGAGGTCTCCTTGCTTTTCGACATCCGGATGATGCTGATGATGGTTGATGTTGTGCGGGCCGCGCCATCCGCCTCGCGTCGTGAAATCAGCGTAAGGAGCCTCGGCCGGAGGCACAGGCTCCGGGAGCAACGACAGCAGGAAAGGCTCGCTGGGGTCCGATATGTCGATGATCGAGGCGTGATGGGCAGCGCCCTGCCCATAGGTCACATTCTCCGAATTTGCGAAAGCGATGCCCTGCTCCGGAATCGGCAGGACGCCGTGCACGCCGAAGCGGGAATGAAACGGTGGGCTGAAGCTTAGCCCGCCGATCTTCCGTGGCCGCGATACATCGCTTATATCGAGCACGATCATGCCGGCCGCCCCATATGGCAGATAGACGTGGTTTCCCACGACGTAAGCGGGCCCGTGCAGTGAGACGTCCTCGCCGGCCCCGGAGCAGAATGCGCCGCATATGCATTGCGCCTGAAACCGCATCGGTTCCGCTCGCTCTCTTGAACGTGAGATACTTGTCAGCAGCGCATCGGAGAAGCTCTCACCTCCTGCCTCGTGCTGCCCCGGCACCCACCAGCGTCCCGCTTCACGCGGATTGGCGCGATCCGAAATGTCTAGAATGAGGTAGATGTTACCGCGATAGCCCGGCATGGACGCGGCAACGTGAACATAGCGTCCCCCCGGATAGAGATTGCGGTGGGTGCCGTTTGCGCCGGTCTTAAAGTGCGACAGCAGTTGCGGGTTCAGCGGATCGGCGATGTCCCAGACGAGAAGGCCTTCATCAAAGGGAGCGTCTGGATCGCCGCCGAAATTCGCGAACGGCTTTTCCAAAGCCGTCACCATCGTGTCGCCCGACAGATCGACCTGCAGCGTCCACGTGTTCGGTGTCGGGTACGAGATGAACTTGGCCACCCGCGGTTTGGCAGGATCGGTCACGTCAACGACGCTCCAGCCGGAGTCCCAGAAATGGCCCGTATAGAGGTACCACCGGCCTCTCACCTCGCGGATAGCCATCTTGAAAGCCGGACGGTGTTCCATGTCGGTGTAGCCGACCGCCTCGACGTTGTGCGCATAGGCCCCGGCAGGGGCAGGCGAGTTTGACGGCTGGGGCTGGGCGACGGCTTCGCAAGCGAAGCCGGATTGTGAGGCCGCGACAACGGTTGCACCGATGAGAGGTGCCTGCAGCATCTGCCGCCGCGAGAATCTCTGATCGCTCATGTTATCTCCCTGCGAAGCATCCTTTGCGCATGATGCTGGAGCAGATATATTCCGTCCAATATCGTTTCATCCGCCTGTGATACCGGAACGGAAACTCTGATGGAGCACAGACTGCTTCAATCCTTCGTGGCTGTCGCAGAGGAACTGCATTTTGGCCGTGCCGCAAAGAGGCTCAACATCTCCCAGCCTCCACTCACCAAGCAGATACAGCGGTTGGAGCGTGAACTCGGCATAGCACTGCTTGAGAGGACGAAACGCAAGGTCGAGCTGACAGCGGCAGGCTCGGTTCTTTTGGAGGAAGCACGCAGCCTGTTGCAGCAGACGGAAGCCGCCACCGAACTCGTGCGGAAGACGGAGCGCGGCGAGACGGGACATCTGTCCGTCGGCTTCATCGATGCGGCGATCTATAGCGTGATTCCCGCAATCGTCGAACGATTCACCCGATCATACCCGGATGTAACGCTTGAACTCTCCGATCTCCGCATTCCGGATCAAGTTCGCGGCGTGAGCGAGGGCCGGCTGGATGTAGGTTTCATTCACCCACCGGTCAGCGGCAAGCATCTGGCGATCGAAACGGTCCTTGTCGAGCCTCTGATGATTGCGGTGCCACAGCAGCATAGACTGGCATCTCATGCTGAGATCCCGCTGGCGGAGCTGGCAAATGAAGCACTGATCCAGTTCCCGCGCAGCATCAATGCTACTCTTTACGACCAGATAATCGGGCTTTGCCAAAGCTCGGGCTTCAGTCCGAGAATCGTCCGGGAGGCAACACCGAAGCAGACGATCATCGGCCTCGTTTCGGTCGGCCTTGGCGTTTCGCTTCTCCCCAAATGCCTCGAGAACCTGAAGCGCGACGGGGTCGTCTACCGGGCCATTTCGGGATCGAACCTCTCGATAGATACCTCGATCGTTTACCGAAGCGACCGGCTACGGCCTGTGACGAGGGCGTTCATCGATGTCGTCCGCGCCGTCGCACGAGAGAACTACTGCAAGGTCGATCGATAGCTGTGCCGCCCTGCGGACGATCTGCTCGCCGTCCGGTATGCCGATCAGTCCGCCAGGCGTTCCGGCATTGGCGAAGCGGACAGCCCTGCAGGAAGAAGGCACCGGCCGCCGACTGGCCCGCCGCAGCATCCCGTCGGTCATCGGGATCTTTCCATCCTGGAAAACACTGATTGCCACCGCTCCTGCTATACAATCTCCTGCGACATCATCCACCTTGCGTGCTTGTTTCGCTTTCATGCGGGCCATCGCCCTTCAAGGCGAAAGGAAAGACTTGCTGAACCCATCGTTTGAGGCCGTTCCCGGCCTCGACGGCCCGCCGCCCGGTCTCATTACCAGCGGCGTCTCGCTCGGTGTTTGTCGATGGGGGCTTTGGGTGGAGCGGCCCCAAGGGCCGCCTGCATCTCGTGAGACGCAGGACTCCGGCGAGGTCCTGCAAGACACGATGGCACCGTTGCAGGTGTTACCGTCCAACAATGGTATGGACACCGGGTGGGAGTCTGAAGCGGTCCTGGGTCGCAACAAGGGCAGGGCGGCCTTCCTCCGTGATGCGCCAGACTTCGACGGCCCCGCCCGGTGAAGTGCTTTCGTTTCTGTACCGATTGACGCCGACAAAGACACGGCGCCCGCCGCGATCGAAGGCGAGACCTTGGGGCAGAACCCCTGAGATGGGCCATTCGCCATGAAGTGTCAGCCGTCCGGTTTCGCTGTCCAACTCGTAAAGACTGAGCGAAGCCTGTTCGGTCCAGTCGCGCGAGCCTTTCGGCTTTCCGGTTCCGCGCAGGTTGGATGTCACCAGGAAACGGCCGTCAGGGCTGAAGGCAACCGTCTCAGCTCCCCAGCCCCCGAGAGTGATATGCGGTACCGTATGCCGAGCCGTGTCGCCGCGCGCGCCGACATTGGCAAGCCTAACGGTCGTCAAGATCCCCTCCCGCACACCGTAAAAGCCGTCGGTATCGACGCCCCATTGAACGTCCGACGTCACGTAGTAGCGACCATCGGGTGAAAAGCGACCAACGAAAGGAAACTTGTTAGTGTGGACGCGATTGCCCCAGGGTTGGACCTCCGAGACGGTGCCGTCTTGACCGCGCACTACCTCATAGAAGGCGACTTGGTTTCGATCCACTAGGTTGACCGCTATGTACCGGCCGCTAGGATGCCACTGTACCCAGGTCGATTTCAGGGAAATGAACCCGGTGGACGGTTCGAGTTGGGGGCTGAAGCTGGCAACCGGGCCGAAGCGGCCGTCTTTCAGCGGAACGAAAGCAAGTTCGCGGCCGGGATCGACGGTTATGGCGGCGATCAGATCACCGGATGGGCTGACCTGAATCGCTTGTGGCTGAGTGCCAATGCGTACGCTGTCCACGATCGCCGAGCGAGCGCCATCAAGGCTGACCGAACGGATCGTGTCGCCCTGCGGCAGTTCTTCGAGGCGAGTTGCGCCCTCCGGACGCTGGCGGAAGGTCTCTGCGACGAATGCATAGAGGCCATCCGGAGAAAGATCGAGCGCCCCAGGCGGGCCATAGTTTGAGTTCGATATCTCTATAGCCGTCACGAACGGCGCCTCGTTCGGTGGTGACGTGATGATGGACAGCGTATCCCGGTGCTCGGCATTATGAGGACCCAGTTCACCGGTCTCGTAGACGGTTGGCACCATATCGGTATCCGAGAGAACAAGGACCGTCTCGGCTTTGGTTGGGGAAGTCTGGGCAAGTGCGAGGCTCGTCGTCAGTACCATCGCCAGCCCGGCGATGCGCAAGTGGGTTTGCATCAATCTACCTCCAGTTGATCACGACGATCATTCCTCCCATTGCAGGCTTCAGTCGTCCAATCGATATTGGACATTCTGACATTGCCGGCGGTAATATTGTTCTCCCGCTTTTTGGAAGCCCTCAATGAACCTCGCCTCAGTTGACCTGAACTTACTCGTCGCGTTCGACGCATTGCTCGGCGAAGGGAGCGTGAGCGCCGCGGCGGCGCGTATCGGCCTCAGCCAGCCCGCCATGAGCAAGCGGCTGGCGCATCTGCGACATCTTTTTGCCGATGATCTGTTTGTCCGCAGTGCCGATGGCATGCGACCGACGGAGAGGGCATTAGACCTTGCTGATCCGATCCGCGCGGCGCTGCGCCAGATTGAAGACGCGTTGGGCGGCCTTGGGCAATTTTCGCCGGCGCGCTCGGAACGGGTTTTCAGGATCGCGACGACGGATCACGTTGCGGCTAGTCTAATACCTGAGCTGATGGCTACTTTGCGGAGCAATGCGCCAAAAACCTCCATCATCCTGCGAAGTCTTCATCGCCAGGAAGTGGTAGATCAGCTCGAGAAGGGCTCGGTCGATCTTGCAATTACCATTTTGCCGGATGCGCCGACCAGCATAAAGCGGTTAAATCTCTTTCACGTTGACTGGGTTTCGGTCGTGTCGGCCTCGCACCCAGAAATTCGCGATGAGCTGACGCTAGATCTTTACCTGAAATATCCCCACATCGTCGTCACCCATGTGGGCGATCTCAAGGGCTATATCGATCGGATGCTGGATGACCGCAACCTGAAGCGAAGCGTTGTGATGAGCCTGCCCTACGCATTGGCCGTACCAGCGATTATCGCGAGCACCGACATGATCTGCACCTTGTCAGCCAATCTGATCGGTCTGGCCGGCTGGCCCGGCGTGCGATCTTTCCCAGTGCCTTTCGAGTATTCCGGCTACGAAGAAACCATGCTCTGGCATCGGCGGAACGACAGCGACCCCGGTCATCTGTGGCTGAGACGCACGCTGCTGCAGGTGAGTGAAAACGTGGGTGCTACGACCACTGATCGACGAGCCGGCGCGGCCTAGGTTGCCCTCGACACAAGCTTTCCCGCTGCCGGTCCGCACCCGAGCCCGCTCTTGTCGGAGAACGCTTTCTTGCGTTTCTGCCAGTTAACCACACCTCGAAGATGCAACGGTCTAGCTATTTTTTGCTACTTTGAGATGCGCCGGCCCGGTGGCATCATTGCAATGTCGCCGGGAAATTGCTGCCCGGCACCATCGCCCTCGCTGCAACCGGCCCCCGCCGAAACAGCGGCTTGGTAGGGCGAAAAGAAAGCCTCGGCAGTGCCCGCCGGGGCTTTTTCGTGCCCCCTGTCTGCCGGTTGATTCGCACCACCAACTTTCTCCTTGCGCCCTTGGTCGCCGAATCGACGAGGCCCGCCTGGGCGGGGAAACCGCGTCGCATTTATCGGCACCGGAGAGACAACGGCGGCAGAAGGATCCCTGATGGGAGGAACGCAAATGAGGCCGGGAACGACCACTGGCCTCTACATCGTATGCCTCGACTTTCCGGGCAGATACACATGCCGCTGCAGACCGTCTTTATGGCGGCGAGGGCGGAACTGAAACCTCACCAGGGGTGCTGGTCGCCGATCGCATCGAGCCGATCCGGGCCGAACTCGCTGCGCCAGCCGTCCTGTTCGCGCTCGCCAAAGGAACAGGCGAATTGCTGAGGATGAGGTCGGACCTGTCGGCACGCGTAGACCGACTACTTCACCTCACAACTCCCGCGTAGGCTCCAGCGCGTAATATCATCGGCGGGGACCCCGCCACCACGCCCCATCATTGCCTATCCGGATATATGCGCTTTCCTTGGCGGGGGGTCCCCTGTCACTCGACCGTGGTTATCTAAGGCGCGTTTCCATGCTCAAAAAGGCTCGAGTAGCATCGGCTGGCAGGGTTGGGACTGCCATGGCGGCACGCGGGAATTCATTGCGAGTATTTTCGCAGCCTCTGGTTACCCAGGAGTTGGCGAAGCGAGGCCTTTGACATCGGCTTCGATAGGAGGAACCCTTGGAGTTCGTCACAGCCAAGATCGCGCAGGATTTCGCTTTGCTGCTGTGTCTCCACGCCTTCGGCAGTCGTGCGCAGCCCCTTCGCCTGTGCGACACCGATGATGGATTGCACGATCGCCACGCCACCACCGTTCTCGTCGCATGCACCTACGAAGGAGCGATCGATCTTGATCCGGTCCACCTCCAGGCGCTGCAATCTGCCCAACGAAGAAAAGCCCGTGCCAAAATCGTCGAGGGCGAAGCGCACTCCGAACTCCCGCAGCGCCGCGATGTTCTTTTCGCAGACGCCGGCTTCGTCGAGGAGAGCCGTTTCGGTGATCTCAAGCTCCAATCTTGAAGGCTCGATGCCGAACTGGCCCAAGAGGGAGAGCACCTGGGCGGCGTAATGGTGCTGGCCAAGCTCGACCGCAGAGACGTTCACAGCAATGCCAATGTGAGGAAACTCGCGCGCGGTCGAACAGGCATCCTTCAACACCAGGGCGCCCAACCGATCGACCAGCCCGGATGCCTCGGCAAGCGGAACGAAGACATCCGGAGCTATGGTGCCTTTGCTCGGGTGGCGCCAGCGAATGAGCGCCTCGAGCGAACTGATCTCGTGGGACGTCGCCGCATAAACCGGCTGGTAGAAGACCTCTAGCTGATCATCGGCGTCGAGCGCGGCTCGCAGATCGTGTTCCAGTTCCCGCCTCGTCCTGATCAACTCGTCCATGTGCGGGCCAAAGATCGCATAGCGGTTCCGTCCGGCCGATTTGGCGTGATAAAGCGCGATGTCGGCTTTTCGCGTGATGTCGACCGGATCAGCGTCATTCCCGCTCGCGACTGCCACGCCAATCGATAGGCCGATCAGAACAATCTGTCCGTCTATCTCGAAAGGCTTGCGGATCGCAGCGATCAAAGAATCGCAGAGTTTCTCTACCTCCTCCTGCTGCGTATGCTTCAGCGCAATCGTAAACTCGTCACCACCGAGCCTGGCGATGATGTCGGCCGTCGCGGCGGTTTCCATCAGGCGCCGCGCCACGTCGACCAACAACCGATCGCCGATCGGGTGGCCAAGCGTATCGTTGACCTGCTTGAAGCGATCGAGATCGAGGTAAAGAAGAGCATTGGTTTGATCCGTTGCAGACATCCGGACAATCCGCGCCAGAAGCTGATTGAAGGAGACGCGGTTGGCGAGCCCAGTCAAAGGATCGTGTAAGGCCATGTGTTTCAGCTGTGCCTGACTTTCCCTGAGGCGCATCGAGCGCTTGCGCACCACAAGCGTCAGCACGCTCGTGAGGGCGAGGAGGCACAAGGCGGAGACCACGAGGGCCGGCTTGATGGCTTTGAGGACATCGGCGCCGGGGCGGAACGGGAGCCACGAAAAGTATCCTATCGTCTCCCCCGAGCGCGAAACGATTGGCGCATACGAGCGCACCTTGCCAAGATCGGCCGCAGCAGAGAACCGCAAATCGTCGAAGAGATATTCCTCGCCAGTTCGAGTCAGGAAATCGCCGTCGAGGAACCGGACCGCTACGTGCAAGAATTCGCGGCCAGGCTGCTGCTCGATTTTCCCGGTGTCGGATACAATCGGCTTTACGCTCACAATCGCCGGACGGCCATCAATGCGAACGAGGTCACTCTCCCCGATCGAGAGTATCTGGTCGCTTGTGCCGGTCTCATCTTGCGCCGAGAGCCTCTTTTGCAGCGCGTCGATCAACGGCAGTGCTGCCGGCGCAATTTTGTTGAAGGCGTTGCTTTCATTCGGCTCGCCGACAAGGAATGCATAAAGCGGCTGGCGATCCGGACTGATGACGAATGCGCCGTCATGTCCGAAATAGCTGTGCATCCAGCTGCCCAGATTGGAGTCCACCCACTCGCGATCCCACCTCTGCGATACCATCCGCACGGCATCGTCCCAGACCGTCGCACTCTCCTGATCGTGGGCGATGCTTCCTTGCATCTTGGAAATGACAAGTTCAACAAGCTGCTGTTGGCGGGCGGTCGCCACGGCGTCGGATTGCTCTGCTGACCAATGGATGACCACGTATATGCCACCCATCAGGGCCATAGCGATCATCAAAGGCAGCACCGATCTGAAAAGAACCACGACTTTGCCGGCCAGAAATTTCATTGAAGCTCCTCCCGGTCGCATCCTATCGGGCCAGCCTTAACGCTTTCGGAACCGCACAAGCTTCCGCCGGTTGTGGAATTCCGGGAGCATCACGGCTGAGAGTTGAATTTTGAGGAGGCAAGAAATTTTGCAGCTCCGCCTCATTGGTCATCTCTGTTTAGGTACACGCTGCTCCTGATCGCGATCCCCGATTTGTTCAACCATGCTAAGGAACGCGCGCCTCACCCTCTCATCGGCGATCCGGTGAAAAGACCGGTTGAGAGTGATGCCCATAGGACTGGTGAGAAACTCCACCAAGGCGCGATCGGGCTCGCAATCTGGGGCCTGCCCTTTATCCTGTGCGGGGGCTTCACTGAAGAAGTATGACAATCGAACGTCGAGTGCGTCCGCAATAGCCTGGAGCCGACCTGCGCCGACCTTGCTGCGGCCATTCTCGTATCTTTGTATCTGTTGATATGTAACGCCGACCGCCTTTGCGAGCCCGGTCTGTGTCATACAAACAAACAGCCGTCGCGCTCGAACTCTTCGGCCGACCTCAGCATCAATCGGGTCTGGCTTTCTTTTCTCCAGCAGACGGCCGAACAATCAGTTCTCCCTGAAAAAAGTGGATCGAACCAGACAATTTGAGGCGCTAGCAGGTCCGCTCTTTGCTTCAGCTTGTCGAGAAACGGAGATGCGGACGCGGAGCGTTGCCGCCCAACGGGCTGTTTCTATAGCGCGGAAACCGTTGTGGCGCGTCAGACCTTTGGCCGCCTAATCACACAGCTGATATCAGACTAAGGTCCGGTTGAGACAGGGGGAGTTGGGCACGCGAGCCTTGTCATCGTATTCCTGCGACGCATGCCTTTACGGCGCCAGTTTGCTCGCGCATGTGGCGGATCGTGTCTATCGCGCGGTCAGAGAGCCGGCTTATCTCATAGTGTATCAGCTGGTCGGACTCATTTGCCGCCCTAATCAGCTCTTGGATGAAACATCGTGCTGTGCAGCAAGCTGCTCGTGGATTGGTGGCCTTCGATAGTGCGAGCATTCGGGCACAGCCCTCGCCAGAACTCGCCCAACTAGTAGCTGGGCGCTCAGGCCTCAAGCCAACCTACGTGCTCGCGCTTCGCCAGCTTCAGGAAAAGTGCAATCCAGAAGCGGTACTCTGGCGAGTCTACACGGCAGAACGCCTCAAGAGCGCAGTAGGCGACGGCTGCGGATCCGTACAGCTGCTCCTGAACGAGCCGCTGGCAGAGAACGTCGTAGCGTTTTCAGATAGGACGCTCCCTGGAACTCCTTGAACAAGGGGAAATGCGGCGAACGATCTGTCACCGGCCGACGGGACTCCGGCGCATCCTCCACCATCATCATCCATCCGATGAACGGTCGGGGATGTTTGCCGAAAGCGCCTTCGCGATAAGCCGTCCACAGATCATGTGCCGTTCCGATTGCTTCTTCTGTGCGGTTGTTGAAGTTGTTCCCGAAGGATGGCCCCACTTGACTCTTAAGCTCGATCGCCGCCACAAGCCGCTTGTCATGCATGACCAGCACGTCCCAGAGCTTCGTCCGCCGGAAATACCCCGGCAGGGTCAACACCGCGACGGACACTAGGATGAGGAACAAACCTGCGGTCAAAGTTAGCCTTTGGAAGCAATTCGCGCGCGGTCTGCGCCAGACAAAGGCGGTGGCAAGGGCGACCGTCGGTAGAATACTCGCGGGCGCGAGCAGGGAAATTACGCTGGTCTTCGGAAGCAGGATCGCATTGAGGCACAGCGTCAACAAATCCAACAATGCCACCCTGTCATCCAGGCGCGGACGATCTTTGCCGTTCGCGACCACGAACGCTGCTGAAATAGGCGTTCAAGCTCACCTTTGAGGCGGATATTACGCGGACGGCGGGCAGACCGCTCAAAGTGGAAACCGGCTTTTAGGACGACGTCGCCGCATCAGGTTCACCGGACTCGTCGAAACCACTCTCGCTTTTGAACGGCCCTGATCTCATTGATATCGAAGTCCACTGTGACTAGCTCTTGCTGCTTGCCGCCCATGACAAGAACCTTGCCCAATGGATCGACGGCGAAAGAACGCCCATCGTCTTTCGGTACCGGATAATTGGCCACAGCTATTCCCGCGGCGGACTGGAAGGCCAGTGCGCGCACCCCCGCCACGCGCACGTCCCCTACGGTTGGATCATCCATGAGCGGGCAACTGTTCGGAACGAGGATAATCTCCGCGCCGTCCCGAACGAGGTCCGATGCTACATCGGGAAACTCCCGATCCATGCAAATCATTATGCCGATCGCGACGTCGCCCACTTTCGTCTTCAGCTTTGCTACTCTTGAGCCTTCGCCTGGGGCACAAGCCTCTTCCGGGACGTCGAAGAAGCAAATATGTCGCTTGCGCTGGTGGAGGACGATCTCGCCGCTGGCGTCGATCAGTACGGCCGCGTTGAATGGTTTGGCCTCTCCGCGCTCCAGGAACGTCGCCACGACCGCGAGACCATTGTTGCGTGCAGCCTGTCGAAATCTATCCAGGTAAGGACCGTCAAGTGGTACTGCCGCGTCGATCCAAGCCTGCCGGGACACAGCACTCTCGGAATCAAAGCGACTGTACCCATTTGAAAACATCTCCGGAAATAGGATTACGGCGGCGCCTTTATCCGCGGCAGATGCGCAAATCTCATCGATATTTATGTCGTTCATCATCTGCGCCAGCGCGATTCGAAGGGAAGTGCTTGCCAACTCCTATTCCTCCTGATGCTGTTGCTCGGGCATGCTGTGATAATCATCGGTGGGAGTTAGGCAGCCTGATCTTGCAGGGGCGTCGTCGTCTGCCAGTTTCACGGGAGCAGGTCCTCCGGATTTCGCGAACGGTCGCGCTGGCCCTGCCGCCGCGCTGTCATTCAAAGAAGGTAGACTTGCCGTTGTGAGGGTCCATGGTGCGATACCGTTTGACTGGGGTTTGGGAGACCGCCTGTATGGCCCTCCTAACGCGCCGGGGAAGCAGAGGTATTCGGCGCCGCATCGCGGAAGGCAAGTTCAAGATGAGCGGCAGAGACAGCATTCCAATCCAGATCCTCGCCCACGAACTCGGAAGAAGATTCTGCAAAACTGCTGGGCCGATGGAGCGGCTCTGGGTGACCAATTCGCCAAGCGCGTTCTGGTAGTTTAGCAGACCGCGCCGATGGTCTCCCATGGCCTCGGCCAACTCTCCCGCAAGTATGTACGCTCCAAGCACCGCCAAGCTCGTGCCGCCGCCCACTGCCGGCGCGGGGCCGTAACCCGCGTCCCCGACGAGCGCGATGCGTCCCCGGAACCAATTCGGCATGGTGATTTGGCTGAGTGCTTCGAAATAAAACCCCTTTCCACGGTCCAGCCGATCCAACAGGTGTGGCACGTCCCATGATTCTCCCGAAAAGGTCTCTTGCAAGACCCGCATTTGCCCGCCGAGATCGTCGTGGTGAAGGTTCAACGGCTTGGGCGATCGAAAGAGAAATGCGACCGCGATTTCGTTGCACTGACGAACTGGGTAGAGGACGACGGTCTTGTTTGGCACCACATAGCGATATACGCGCCCCTGAAGCTCGCGATAGGCTGGAATCGTGCACCCACCGATGTAACCACCGAGGTAGTGACTAAACCGCGCCTCCTCACCGAAGGCGATACGCCTAACGTTCGAGTGTTGGCCGTCGGCTCCGACTACGAGCGCAAAATCGCGTGAGCCACCCCTTTCGAAGGTGACCGTCAGTCCGTCCGCATGTCCATCAATGCTGCTTATCGAGTTGTCAAAAATGAAATCGACGCGCGCGCTTATGCTTTGCTCGAGAACCGACACGAGTTCACCACGCATAATCTCAATCTGCCTTGAGGCGAACTCGCGAGAGATCCGAGCAAGATCGATCTCCCTCGGTCGCAAGCCGGGCGCGATCATTACGCCCCGATCGTTTCGGGTGCGCTGGCGCTCGAGCTGGGCGAGCAGTCCCATCCATTCCAGGATGTCGACCGCCGAGCCCCAGAGGTCGACCGCATGGCCACCGGTTCGCAATTCAGCGGACCTCTCGATAATGGTCGGCCTGAAGCCGTAACGCTCAAGCCACCAAGCGAGGACAAGCCCGGCAACTCCCGAGCCGGAAATGAGGATGTCTCTTTCTCTCATTGACCCACAGTTCCTCGTCACCTCCCTGTTGGTGCAACACGTTGCCTCTCTTTGAAGCTGATGCACTGAGCCGGCGCGAACATATTGCGTTCAGGCGTTGGTCACTCTATGGTACGGTACCGTACCGTATTAGCGAACGCAACGCAAATTCATCTTGGGGCAATTTGCATGAAACGAATGAGGAAAGGCGCAGCAGCGGCCGCGGCTGCATTTCTGGTGGTCGGGACCGGGGTATATTTCGGAGGCACGTGGTGGGAAAACCCCCGTAGGCGCGAACGGACGGACAACGCCTATGTCCGTGCAGATATCACCGCAATCAGTCCCAAAATCGCCGGCCACGTAACAGAGGTTCTGGTCGACGATAACCAGATCGTCGAGGCCGGCACAATTCTGTTGCGAATAGACGACGATGACTATCTGGCCCAACGTGACCGCGCCGCTGCGGCCGTCGCGCAAGCCGAAGCGGCCGCACAGAATCTTTCACGCCGCAAGAGCCTCCAGCAAGCCAATATCCGCGAAGCGGAAGCAATGATCGACGTTGCCCGCGCGGATCTCGAGCTTTCGCGCCGGGAACTGGCGCGCGCCACACGCTTGGTTGACCAAGGATGGACGGCACAGCGAAACCACGACACCGCCGTGGCAAAAGCCCAGAGTGCTCGCGCTACGCTCGTTCGCGTCGAGGCGGCTGCGGCGGCTGCTCGCGAGCAGCTGCGGGTGCTCGACTCGGAATCTCCTCAGATCATGGCCCGTCTTCAGGAAGCGCGCGCGAACCTGCGGCTCGCGCAAAATGCCCTGTCAGAAACGGTCGTAAGGGCACCGGTCTCCGGAGTTGTCGGCAATCGGCGAGCCCGTGAGGGCGAGTATGTGAAGCCGGGCAGCCTTCTCCTGTCTGTGGTGCCGCTGGACGGTGTCTGGATCGTGGCCAACTTCAAAGAGACACAGCTTGCTCGCATAGCGCCTGGCCAACGAGCGGAAATCCGCGTCGACGGCTACTCATCTACACCGATCGAAGGACGCGTTGACAGCTTGGCGCCAGCAAGTGGCGCGGCTTTCAGCCTTTTGCCACCGGACAATGCGACCGGGAATTTCATCAAGGTCGTTCAGCGAGTGCCCGTCAAGATTCGCCTCCAGCCTGGCCACGCGCTCTACGGTCGTCTCGTCCCGGGGTTGTCAGTGGACGTGGCCATTAATGTTGCGTCCAGTCCTGAGTTGCCGTCCTCCAGCGGCAGTAGGCTCATCGGTGAACCTGCCAGGTTTCGCACCGCCAGGAGCGAACCATGACCGAGTTCGCTGCGTTTTCGGCTGTGCGACCAGACGTTCGCTCGCCAAGAACTGCCCTTACACCGTGGCTGATCCTTGCTTTCCTGTCGATTGCGGCGACCATGGATGCCGTCAACAGCACCGTGCTCGTCGTCACCCGCGGCCACCTCATGGGAGGCACCCATGCGACGCAGGATGAGATTGCCTGGGTCAACATGGCCTACGTGGCCGCTAAGCTGGCCGCGCTGCCGGTGGCCGCCTGGATGATGCCGCGTGCATCGTCTTCGCACATGCTAGGGGGCGCAGTTGCGACGCTCATCGCCACTTCCCTTGGATGTTCGACCACGGACAGCGTCGACTTGCTCGTATGCTGGCGCGCCATTCAGGGCGCAGCCGGTGCGGTTTTGCTCGTCGTCGGCCAATCGCTACTTTTTGCGATTTTCCCACGATCCCGTCAGGGGATAGCCCAGGCCATATTCGCCTTCGCGACGATCATGGCGCCAACCACCCTCACTCCGGCGCTACAGGGTTGGATCGCCGATGCGCACTCTTGGTCATGGATTTTCGTCGCCAATGTGCCCCTCGGCTTGATGGGCCTGTTTTCGGCCTTTCTCACGAGAGATATCGGTGGTCGAGGGCACCCCCCCGGTCGCTTCGATTGGGCGGGGGGTGCGGCACTCGCCGTCTTCACGACCTGCTTCGTCTTCGTCACGCAAGAGGGCAGCCGACATAACTGGTTCGATGAGCCGGAAGTCGTGGCGTATTTTGCCGTCGGATTGGCGGCGGCACTCTGCTTCATGGCATGGGAATTCAGGCTGCAGGGCCGAGGTGCCTTGGTCGATTTCGGCGTCTTTCGGGACGAGCACTTCGCCTTCGGCTTCGTTGTCAGTTTCGTCGCCGGCTGTGCTCTCTTCGGGAGCGCTTTCATCATTCCGGCCTTCGCCATCGGCGTGCTCGAATTCACGCCCGCCTATGCCGGTCTTGTGCTTTTGCCGAGTGGGGCGCTTGTCTGCATCGGACTACTTGCGGCAGGTGGGCTGATCGATGCAAAGGGTCTCGACCCGGCCAAGCCGATCCCGCTCGGCATTCTCTGCTTCATGGCCGCGATGTGGCTATTGTCGGGGTCGACATCAGAGAGTGGTCTGCCAGATCTGATTCCGCCCATAATGCTGCGTGGACTGGGACTGGGCCTGCTTTTCGTCTCGCTGACGCTAGTCACGCTGCGGGACCTGGGGCCGGAGACGGTCGCCCAAGGCGTGGCGCTGTTCAACGTTGGCCGCCAGATGGGCGGGCAAATCGGGATCGCTTGGCTTTCGACCACTCTTGATCATCAAAACGCGCATAACCGTATGGTCTTGTCCCACCATTTGGCGCCCGGTGACCTTACGCTTATCGAGCGGCAGGACGCTGTGACCAATTTGCTTGTCTCCCGCGGCTATTCCCCGGAAGAAGCGGTGAGCGCGGCGACTGCGGTCATCCAGAAATCTTTCGCTCAGCAGGTGGCGACGCTCTCCTTTAATGAATGCTTCTTGGCGATTGCGCTATTGTTCGTTGCCGCGGCGCCCGTTCTCATCGCGACGAAACTCATCCTCGGCCGCCTGATGAGCCGGCATTCAGAGCACTCGCAGGAACAACCCGTTTGACAGAGGAGTATACCATTGGGCGAGCGAGCCATTTTTGAGCTCATTGACTGGCTCGCTGGCGAGGAGTGTCACCGAGCGGACGATGCTGGCCTGGCGGAGGGAGTGGGGCAGCGTCTACGGTGGCTCGGGCTGCCGCTCGACCGCCTCACGCTGCATCTGAGAACATTGCACCCGGAGATCCTCGGTCGCAGTGTTGCTTGGTCACCCTCGGAACCCGTCGAGGTTCAAGAACGAGAGCACGGCTTCGATCGTGCTGGTGGTTTTGCAGGAAATCCGATCAGAGATGCGATGGTGACAGGTGAATCCCTGAGCGTGCGTGTCCGCGCTTCGAACCGGCCTCGCTGGGTGGACAGCGATCTCTTCCGCGACCGCGGACTTGTGGAGTTCTATGTCGTGCCTCTCCGCAACACCGACGGCACGGTAAGCGCCGCCTGCTTCGCAACGAAGCGATCACACGGCTTCGTGCGTTCACACAGGGCGGCCATCGATCGCATTGTGCCAGCCCTCCGGAACGCCTGTGAGCTTCGCACGCTGAGGAGGATCGAACTTACCCTTCTCGACACCTACATCGGCGCGAGCCCGGCACGCCGTGTGCTGGCGGGGCGTGTTCGGCGTGGCCAGGTCGAGAAGCTCGAAGCCGCGCTCATGTTGTGCGATTTACGAGGCTTCACAGAGCTCTCCAACCGGTCTTCGGCCGAGCGGGTCCTGGAGCTCCTCAACGCCTATTTCGATGAAGTCGTGCCTGCGATCACACAGTCGGGCGGCGAGGTGATCAAATTCATGGGTGACGCAGTGCTTGCGTTCTTCGACCTGACGGATGCCGCGACCTCTTGCGGTGCTGCTCTTGCAAGCGCATGCGAGGCACTCGAGCGGCTGCGCTGCAGCTCGCTTGGTGGAGCTCGACTCCACGCCGGTATCGCTCTCCACTACGGTCAGGCTGCCTATGGCAACATCGGCGCCAGCCAACGCCTCGATTTCACGCTGATCGGCCCTGACGTCAACCTGGTCAGCCGGATACAGGGGGTCTGCAGTGCGACCGGTCAACGGCTGATCCTATCCGAGCGCTTCGCGCGTCTTCTCGACCCTGGTTCCAGCGCACCGATCGGGCGACATAAGCTTCGGGGATTTCCCGAGCCTGTCATGCTCTACGTGCCGAGCTCTCGCTTCCATTCACCTAAATCTGCGGCCGAACCTTCTTGATGCCGTAGAGGAATACATCTACGGCAGCGCGCACCGAAGAGCGAGCTTCCGCAGCAGTCGGCGGATTGCGAAGCCCGAGAACGACCTTGAGGTGGAGGTCATCGCGGATCATACCGATGAAGTGCTCCGCTAGTTTCGTTGCGGAATGCTTGGGTATACCCCAGGCGTCAGCCCCCTCTTGAAGTATGTGCGCGAGAGCCGCGCTGGCCTTACCCGGACCGTTCTCGAAAAACACCGCCGCTATGTCTGGGAAGCGGGTGCCTTCGCCTACGACTATGCGGTAAAGCTGCAAGGCTTGGGGTGACATGACGACCTCAAGGTAACGGCGTCCCGCATTGCAAAGCGCCGTCTCGAGATTGACGTCGGCGATATCGTCGATGGTGAATCGCCCCATCGCTCGGTTGGTGATCTCCTTGACCACAGCCGTAAAAAGCTGCTCCTTGTTGCCGAAATAGCTGTAGATGGTACGTTTCGAGCCACCCACCTTCGCAATTATCGAGTCCACACTCGCGCCGGAAAATCCCGAACTTAAGAAAACCTCGGTAGCCGCATCCAGAAACTCCTCGCGGCGCGCGTTCCGCCTCTTGATGCGTCCGGGGACGGTGTCTTGAGCTTGACCACGCTCGCCGTGTTTCTGAGCCATTCAAGTTCTTGCTTTCTGCCATACATCTCGGTTGGCCCAATTGGGCGCCGCGTATCGCTGTTTTTATTACGCGCGGCATTGCGAAACAACGGCGATATCGGCAGCCAAACCCACGAAGACGAGATGATCAAATTAGCCCTCAGCTAAGCTCTTCTACGCGAACGCTTCTCGGCATCCAGATCGTTTCCGAAGCCGTAGGCTTCGGCTCAGCTAGCGCACCACGCATCGCTTCCGCGCAAAACCGACTCGCGACCGACCGAGTACAGGTTCCGCTCCCTTATAGACACATTCGCCATGGACACTTTTGAGCCATGCATCGCACGCCAACGGTAATGGCTCGAGAGATTAGCCCGGCAGTGAAAGCCTCCGCGACAGCGCACAGTAGATGGTTCCCGATGTGTGCTGCGAAAACGCATAATGTATCAACGGGAACCGCGTCGAAGACCGCCGTCGTCTTTTCGCCACAGGATGTAGACACTCACCCGTTTCGCTTTATCTGGCAGGCTGGCGGAAGCGACAAATCTCGGGTGAATTGATGCAAGGCGGAAACAAGGCCAGATCGATTTCAGCACTTTTTCGACATTTGTCGACAAAGTGGCCGGCGGCTTTCAACCCCCAGGCTCCGAGGCCGCTGAAATTTGGTATCCATAACGAATTGCGTGACCGTGAATCTGAGCTCTCGGACGAGGAATTAAAGAGGGCCCTGCGGGCCTACACGAAGATAGATAAATACTTGCCGCGATGCGTGTTGGCGCGGTTCGAGTCGACCTCGACGGCAAGCCCTGCGGCATGGTAACGCCTGCCGAAGCAGCCGGCGCGGAGGGCCTACTGCGATCGCGGGCGGCTACAAAAGAGGCTGATCGGTTTTTAAGTACGGACACCGAGGGCGAAGGTGGGGCTGACCGGAACTAGTCAGTAACCGAGCGGCGTTCCAGTCGCGAGGTCAAGCGCACCACCCTGTAGAACGGCCGATGGCCTGATGGCACCGACTGGTTGATCGTTTCTGCTTCGCCAGGCCGAGCGGCCCGGGGTAAGGTCACCTGATCCGTTCCAAGCAGATTTTTAGTGCCCTGATGACGTCGGCCGCGTCTACCAGGGCCTCCCTGACCTCTTCCGCCGAAAGGTCGCGCGCCCGCTCCGACGATATCCGAAGACCGATCAGGACGTCTCGTGCACGATGGGCCTCTACGGCGCCAGTTTGCTCGCGCATGTCGCGGATCGTGTCTATCGCGCGGTCAAACAGCCGGCTTACCTCATAGTGTATCAGCCGGTCCGACTCATTTGCCGCCCTAATCAGCTCTGCGATGAAATCGGTCGTAAGACTCATCGTGCTGCGCAGTAAGCTGCTCCTGGTTTGGTGGCAATTTCCATGGTGCGAGCATTCGGGCGCAGCCCATGGCTTGCCCTCGCCCAACTAATAGCCGGGCGCGCAGGTCTCAAGCCCAACCCACGTGCTTGCGCTTCGCCAGCTTCAGGAAAAGCCCGAACCAGAAGCGGTACTCTGGCGTGTCCACGCCGCGGTACGCCTCAAGAGCGCAGTAGGCGACCGATGTGGCGGCGTCTTTGCCGTGCTCGGCCACCGCTACGTCGACAGCGTCTTCGTCGGTCAGGTCTTGCCAATCGATCATTGGTTTCCCTCCTTCGGCGACGTGCTCATTCGCGGCCCGCCAAGCTCCGGCACCGTCGTCAGCCGAACTTCAGGCCGATCTTCTTGCGAACGGGAGTGGGGGCTTCAGCGGGCAGCGATGCCGGTTTCTTTCCAAGCCCCGTCGCGCGTGCGAGTTCCGAGCGCTGTCGGGCATAGTTCGGAGCTGTCATCGGGTAGTCGGCTGGGAGCTTCCACTTTTCGCGATACTGCTCCGGCGTCAGACCGTAGCTCGCCATGAGGTGGCGCCTCAGCGATTTGAATTTCTTGCCATCCTCCAGGCAGATGATGAAGTCGTCCGTCACGGATTTCTTGATCGGGACGGCGGGGCGTTGCTCCTCGATGTTAGGCTGGGTTCTGGATGATCGAGAACTCCCATCCAGCGAGTCGTAGGTTTGCTGGATAAGATGGGGGAGCTCGCCGGCGGGGATGATATTGCGGCTCAAATAGGCGGACACAATGCGGCTGGTGAGCTCAAGTCTCCGTTCATTTATCTGTGCGCGCGATTCCGTCAATGTTCTTCTCCGCAGCATGTACCAACTGTAATCCGGCCACGTAATGGGCAGGTATTTCGGTCGGAAGGAAGGCGGTGTGAGAGAAAGGCAATGCTTATCGACAGTTTTTTGACGTCCTTTGTTCTTCATTTCCGACGCCCTTGCGGACTGGAGCCACAGAAGGCTCTCGAGTTTCTGTCCTGATGACTGTTCGGTTCTCTCAAGTTTATCGTCATCCTTTCGTGGCGCGGCGGGTAAACAGCGAACTTCAGAGATCAAGAGCGCGGCTGGGGCTTGTAACCGCGCGCTCGCTTCTGGCGAGCCAAGACAAGGAAGTGTCCGATCGCCTGACGCTCATCCTTAAACAGATCAACGCGCTCTTTGCCACGAGTGCCGATCCGGCCCCAATGGCGGACGAGCGAAGCGCCGCCGAAGAGATCCGGCTCGATCGAGATTGTGTAATAGCGCGCCATGTTCTTGGTCGCGTCAATTCGCTGAACATGCAGGCGGAACCAGTGCTGGGTCATGCCTGCGAGCTTGGCCGGTCGAGGATTCGCGGTCCAATGACATTTATGAATCGATCATCGCTGACCGATTCGAGAATTTGATGCGACGCTCGAGCGTCGGCGGCACTGGCAAGCATTGCAACAAAGCGCGAATTTCGGATCGACACTTTGGCTGTGCCCGTTGTTTAGCTGTGCCCGTTGTGCATAGCGCGTTCTGGTCAAGCGGGCGCCTGCAAAGGCAGCCCTGAACAGAAGAGTCCCGCCCCACCCCCGTTTTTCCACTCCGCCCCCTTGGGCGGAGCGAAGCAGGCGGAGGCCTGAACGCGCTTTCACGTAGCGCCGAAGAGAAGGCCGGAGCCTGTGGTAAACGGGAGTGGGGCGGCTGCCGTTTTTCTTTTGGCCGGCGCCGACCATCTTGCAGGACGGCCGCTTAGCTGCCTTCGCTCATGCTGGTGGCAACAGCTTCCGCCGCTTGTTCGGCTGGCATCATGCGGTTCAGAAGCCGGATCAGATCGCGCATGGTGTCGGGCGGCAATCGATCGATAAGCTTCATCAATGTTCGGCGATCTTCTGCTTCCTCCGGCGACTTGCCCCACAAGTGCGGCGCTGTGTCAAAGATCATATCGAGGGGCATAAAGCCCATGATCTCACAGAGATGAATCAGCCGCGGGACCGACATCCGAGCTTCTGAGCCCCGCTCGTACCTGCTGTAAACAGATACCGAGAGTCCCAGCAAATGCGCCAAATCGGCGCGGGAGATGCCTTTGGCCTCGCGCGTTTTCTTGAGCCAGGCGGAGATCTTTTCATCCATCTCCTTTGCAGTAAGGGTGCCGTCGAAACCCGACTGGCGGAAGACTGGCCTGTCAAATTCCGGATCGGCTACTTCAACCAAACCTCGCGCGCTCATTAAGCTGACTGCATCCGTCACTCGACCTTACCTTTTTTTGTAGATACTGCCCCTCAGCGACCACTATGCACCACATTGAAGTATTTTGGAGTGCATTCTCCGGAGAATCACAGCAATTTTCCCTAACTTTTTGGGGGAAATCGCGGTTGCGAGCTCATTGAGGCGATGGATCAAAATGCTTCAGGACGCGCCCGAGCATTCGGGCAATAAACTTCGCGCTTAGAATGGCGAAGCAGCCGTGAAAAGCCCTTTAACGATTCTTCGCGGCTATCATCTTCCAGTCGCCGTCTTTGCCTTGAAAGAGCGCCTCAATTTGAGTTTCGCCGGTGATCCACCTGAGCGGCGCGGAAAGCTCGCAAGCGATCTCCGTGTCTGCAATTCGAATGCAGCGGTTGACGATCACTTTTGAGCCGTTGCCATGCTTACTTAGATCCCATTTGGATAGTCCGAAGAGCCGGGCCTTGGCCTGATCGTCTGTCGGCCACGTAGCCTTTTCGGGTACGGCTCTCAGAATATTCAATTGAGGCAAATTGCTTTCTGAAAAGTTCCCCATACCGGCTGTCGGGCGGCCGAGATGGGGAGCAATATACACGCCGAGGACGCAGCCGACGGCTGCGCCAAGAAGGAAGCCGCGGCCTAACATCGATCAGTAGCCGTTATCCTTGAGGAACTGGTCGATCGCGGCCTTCATGATGACCGTCATCTTCACGTCGTTCTCAATGGCGGCCTTTTGCAGCCGCACCTTCGTGTCGTAATCGAGCGGGCAGTTGACGTAGTGCTTGGATTCCCGATCGCGCGCCCTCTTCAGGTCGCGCAAGCGAACTCTCGAATCCTCTCGCTGCAATGCTCTCGTGGTGGCCCGTTCGCGCCGAGCTTCTTGTGTCGGGGCGATCAGACGATTGGCGGGCTGATCAGCCTCAGTGCCGAGCGGTGCGGGCTCTCGAGGCTGATCTGCATTCTTCGTTTCTGTCGACGGCTCAGCCGGATTCGATGCTGAGTCCGCCGGTGACGCAGCTTGCTCAAGTGGGCGGCTGCGACGCGGCGCGACTGCAAAGTCAGAAACGGTCGTTTGACCCTTAGCCATTTGCTGCTACCTCATTCTCGCCCGCCAAAATCGCTTCGATGTCCCGAACCAGGCTCATCACTTCCGCTCTCGCTTTTTTCACCGACTCTGTGAGCTCGAGCATTTGCACGGTGCCATAGCCGTTTCGAATTTCGCGATAGCAATTTCGCTCCATTAGCTCCGTTTTGAGCAGATAGGAGTCGTAGCCGCCTTCCTGCAGGTTCTGAACGAACGGCCTGATCAGGCGGTAAGCTTCCAGCAGCTTCGCCGGCATGGTGATCCTGGTGACGAAGTTGGCGTGGGGGATTAACCGCCCTACCTTGTCGGAAATGTCGGCCGTGTCGGCCGCGGCCTGTCCTGCCGCCTTGATCTCGTCCTGGTTCGGTTGGATCGGTGTCAGCACAATATCGGAGCCGGCGATGATGGTGTCCCTTAGGACGGTGTCCTGGCCCGGCGAGTCGATCAAAACGACGTCGAACTTGTTCGCCTCGTTCTCCAGGAGCTGCTGAACGGTGGTCTGGCGCGCGGCGGTTATGAGCTCGATGTTGGCAGGCAGGTTGTCCTTTGCCTCGCAGCGCTTCCACCATTCCTGCAGATTTTGGCGTCCGTCCGCATCGATGAGAAGCACACGCTTCCCCTGAAGCGCATACTCCCCGGCGATCAAGATTGTTGCTGTTGTCTTCCCAGCCCCACCTTTGCCGCTCACGGCAGAAATGAATAGTGGCAAGCGTTGCAACTCCCTTTGCTGGTCCAAAGTCTTTCCGGCAGTTCGTCGTGGACGTGGACGGAGTTTCCGCGTCTCGTTTGCACACTATGCGAACGATTGCCCGTACGACGTGGAATCATTGCACTACCGTGCCGTGTAGTCAATCGAGCGAACTAAACCACAGCTACAGGATGTGAACAATTATCCGCACAATGTGAAACCATTTCGCAGTCGCCCCATAAACACATAATGTGGAAAGATCGTGCTGCTAACTCGTGTGATATATCGACACGACATTGGCTTGTGACTGCTGGCTGCTTCACTCGACGGCGGTGCGGCGTCAACCCACGCTCCGCCCGATCAGTGAACCCCGGAGCCGCGTAAGGCCGGCTTTGACGCTCGCACGGAAGCCGTAAGGGCGAAGACCGGAGACCGGAGCGTCCCTTGCGGCTGAGTACGAGGAGCAGACAAAGGCCAAACCGGATTTCGGAGGTGAACCCTGGTGAGCGTTCCCTCGTTAAACGACCGGGCAAAGGCCCGGTCCGGAAGGACAAAAGGACGAGCGCAGCTCGAAGTTGTTTCGTTGAATTTCCCCTTACAATTTAGAGAGGCAGGATACGGAAAAATGTGCTACGCCCTTTTCCTGCAATCGAGGGACGAGCCCTCGATCATCTGACGCAAGCGCCAGTAGGGGGCCAACGGCCAAATGGATGAGGGGAAATTCAACGCTCTTCTCGAGCCGACGAAGAAGGATCGCACTTTGCATGTGCGCGTCACGGGTGACGAACATGCGGCGATCGAGAAGGCCGCCGAGGATGCCGACATGACGGTATCCAGCTTTTTCCGGTCGCTGCTTCTGGAGGGGGCGGGGGTTCGGCCGATGTTGACCGGCGATGACCGCCTGGTCATGGCGGCTCTGCTCGAAGACATGCGGATGATCGGGATCAACCTGAATCAAGTCGCGAGGGCGCTCAACAGCGGCCGTGGTGTCCACCCAAGCGAATTGGACATCAACCTTGAGAACGTGCAGCGGATTCAAGCGGCGGTGATGAGCGAGCTGCGTGCTCTGACGCGGCGAGCTGGTTATCAGCGTCGAGGGGAGAAGTAGCCTTTGGAAATCTTCTTCGGCGCATTCACCAGCGAATGGGAGCAGCGGCGCGCAGCGCTGCTGCACGAAATGTCATCTGGCGGGCGAGGCGCTTCGGCAGAGGAAGAGATGCGAAAGCGCGTGAAGGAATTGGCTCAACTCGGCGCTGCAGGCGGCGGCGGAGGCTCGGGCGGCGGTCGTGGATCCACATCGAAGGGGAGGGGGGCTCCTCGAGCGCAGGCGACGTCGGCGACAACGGTCGCCCGCCCGATGGAGGCGCGGTTAGCGGCCGTCGCAAAGGGGAGCCAGCCGGCAGTCGTTAAAATGGCGTCATATGGCGGCGGTGCTCGGGTCGGTGCGATGCTGAACTATGTGTCCCGTGGCGGCGAGCTGAAAGTGGAGAACGAAAGCGGCAGGATCCTCGAGGGGCGGGAGGAATTGGCGCGCATCCGTGGCGATTGGGACCACCTTTTTCAGAACCGCGCAGAAAGCCGCGACATTGGGAATTTTTCCCTCGAAATCGCGGCGCCCGACTTTGCCTCAGAAGAGGCATTGCACGAGCAGGTGAGGAGCACCCTGACGAGCGGCTTTGGCGACCGGCGCTATGCCTATGCCATCGCGAAAAATGACGGCGGCTCCGTGACCGTTCAGGGGCTTGTCGTATTGCGAAGCGGGCAGGGGGAGCGGCTAACGGGCGACTTGAAGGCGGCCGACATCATCCAGGGCCGATACGATGCCAGCGCGGCCGCGGGCGAGGCTGCGGCGAAGTTCTCCTTTCATGGCTACGGAAATGGCGTCGAGTTCGGCGCCAGCCGCTTGCGCGGGCTGGTCGATCGGCATGACGACGTTCGCGACGATCGCGGCCAGTCGATAGCGAATGAGAAGGTCGCGGGCGACCTGGTGCAGAAGGAATGGCGCGGCGAGCTCCACAGCCGCAAGAGCCGCGACGTGATGCACGTTATCATGTCGGCTCGGGCCGGAACCGACGTTGCCGCGTTCGAAGGGGCGGTTCGCGACTTCCTGGCGCATCAGTTCGCTGGGCACCGGTATGTCTTCGCCATGCACGATCCGACCAGCGATCCGAAAGCCGCAGAGGAGGGGGGTAAGCGTCCGCATGTGCATGCCCATGCGATCGTGGCGATGAAATCGGATTCCGGTGATCGCATCGAGACGACGCCTGCCGTGTTTCGCGAATGGCGATCCGTCATGGCAGAGAAGGCGCGGGAGCACGGCATTGAGATGGAAATGACCGACCGGCGCGAGTTTGCCAGCCCGCCGGCATTCACGCGCACCCAGGTCCGGCCGGTGAGCCGAGAAGGCCGCACAGAGCATGTCGGGACGAGCGAGGCTGCGCAGGCGCGATACGACGCCAAGCGTAGCGGCCGACGCACGGTCGCGCAGAGCGACCGGAGCCGACAGTACATCATAAAGGTGCAGGAATCGTGGCAGAAGGTCGCCCTGTCGGGTGGTGATCGTCAGACCGTGGCCTATGCCATGCAGCATCGCAAGTACTTAGAATCAAGCATTTCGACAGCACAGACGGGAACGAGCGGCACTGTCATACGCGCGGATTTTGGATCGAACTTCCGCATCAATTTGGCTACACTGCAGGAGATGGTTTTGGAGGGTCAGGAATTGCGCGACATGTCACGAGCAGAGTTTGAGACCTACGAGAAGAAGGTCGAGACGGCCTTGTTCAAGTTGGAGCGGTCGGTCTCGGCAGACGATCGGGCGGACTTTGACGAGATAGCCGGCCTCGCCCGAGATTTCGTCAATCAGAAGCGTGAGCTGGTGGACCTTTACGAGCAGCGCAAAGAGGCATTGGCGGAGCAAGGTGGCGAAGCGCTTCGCAGCGAGCCGCGTGATTCGACCAACGACGAGTGGGACGCTGCGGTCGCCAAGCACGGCGAGGCTGTTGTTGAGGCCGGCAACGAGGCCATGATCGAAATCGAGCACTATCGAGAGGGACTTGATCGGATCAAGGCCGGCGAGTTTTCGGCCGACCGCAAGGAAGGAATGCAGGCCGGGCTCAATCAAGCTCTGGAGCTGGCCGCGCAGTTGGCTGCCGAAGGAAACAGCTACCTGAGAGACGTTGCCGAGCAGGACCAGGATTTGCGACAAGCCATCGATCGCGGGGAAAAACAAGCCGAAGTTGATCGACAGGATGACGGGCGCGCAGACGTCATAGAGGCAGTGCAGATGGTCATAGCCGAGCGCATTGACCGCCTGAACGAGCGTTTGAGCGACATTGCAGAGGACAGCTATGCGACCCGAAACGAGATATCTGCCGAACGGCAATTCCTCGCGGATATGAACGGGCAACTCGACAAGCTTGGACCGGGGGATGTTCTCGATCTCTCGCGGACGGAAACCGACTACGGCTATGATGAAGAGGAAGCCGCATCCGCTCGGGAGAGTGGCGTCGATTACGTTCCATCGATCGAGAGGGATCGGCAAGAGCACGAAAGCCACGTCGATAGTGTTGCTCCGCAGTTGGAGCAACTGAGAGCTCATGGCGTCACGGTCGCCACGGACTTTAAGGTTGCAGCGCCGCCGTCCCAAAGGGATTTCGACGCCTATATGGACGAGCTGGCGAAAGAGTTTGCGGAAGCAGAGCCCGACCTCGACGAAGAAAAGGGGAAGGCGCCGGCGAACGTCGATGTGATTGCCGAGCAGGGACGCGAAGCTCGCGATGAGCCGGATCGGCTGCCGATCGACAACGACACGCGCGAAGCTCACGAGTTCGCGTCCACCGTCGATGCTACAAATCGCCTACAAGATCGTCTAAATAGGGATAAGGAAGTCGCTCAGCGCAGCGGAGAAACGACGCGGACAGACCCCGCCCAACAGCATATTCCTCGTCTCGAGGAGCTGGAGCGGGAACAGATGCAACAGAGGGAACGCGACCGCGACGACCGGGACCGTTAAGAGGCAATGCTCAACGATAACCGTCAACAATACGTCATCCAGACCGACTCCACCAAAGAGGATGGGCTGGGGAAGGTGATTGCCTTCATCTTCGTCGCCAGCATGTTTCTAGCCTTCGTCCAGGAAGTCTTTGAATCGGTCATGGCCTGGTATCGTGACACGATGGTCTGGCTAAATGACACCTCGGCCTATGTTGCCGGCTTCTGGCCTTTTTAAGGGCTCAGCTCTATTTCGAGATCGGCGCCAATCGACCATTCCTAGTGCAGACCTGGCGGCTTTGGGTGGAGGCTGTGTGAAAACTCCCGCGCATGATAGCCTACCTCGAGTTGAGCGGGAGATTCGGCATGGCGGGTTTCATCGAGGGTAAGGACCGCCGAGAACTGTCGTTCTTGCCGGAATGCCTCGATGACTATGTCGCCGAAGACAACCCGGTCCGCGTCGTCGATGTCTTCATTGACGAACTGGACTTGAGCGGATTGGGCTTTGCGGCGCCAGCGGCGACAGGGCGGCCGGGCTATCGCCCCGCGACGATGCTGAAGCTCTACCTCTATGGCTACCTCAACCAGGTGCAGTCGAGCCGACGACTGGAGCGCCTCGCACGCCTGCGCCAGCAGATGCGCGATCTGAAAGCGATGGAGCACGCCGTCGCGGCAGCACCCGACCGACAGGTCTCGCTGACCGATCCCGATGCCCGCGCCATGGCCACCAACGGCAAGGGTACCGGCCTCGTCGGCTACAACGTCCAGGCGGCGGTGGACACGAAGCATCATCTGGTCATGGCGCATGAGGTCACCAATGTCGGTCATGACCGCAGTCAACTTGCCAGCATGGGCCAGCAAGCGAAGGAGGCGACCGGCGCGGATGAGCTGACCGTGCTGGCCGATCGCGGCTACTTCTCGGGCGAAGAAGTGCTCGCCTGCGACGCGGCGGGCATAAAGGCCATCGTGCCGAAGTCGCTCACCTCAAGCGGCCTGAAACGTGGCTTCTTCGGCAAGCAAGACTTCGTCTTCGACGCCGACCGGGATCTGTATGTTTGTCCGGCCGGACAGGAACTGACCAGAGGCGGGCACCGATCGGATCGCGAAGGCGACGTCATCTTCTATCGCCATTTGACCGCCTGCTCGACCTGCGAACTCAAGCCCCGCTGCACGCCCGAGAAGCTTCGGCGCATCCGGCGCTGGGAGCATGAGCAGGTGATCGACGCCATGCAGGCCAGGCTCGACCGCATGCCCGGTGCCATGCGGGTGCGGCGGCAAACGGTCGAGCATGTCTTCGGGACCATCAAGGACTGGATGGGCCGAGGCCACTTCCTCACCCGGCGGCTCCCCAACGTCGGAACCGAGATGAGCCTCCATGTCCTCGCCTACAACCTCAAACGGGCGATCGCCATCCTCGGAGTACCGATGTTGATGAAGGCGATGAGGGCCTAATCCTTCAGAGCGTCTGTGCTTCACCAGACCACACAGCACCAGGCGTTTCCACACAGCCTCGGTGGACAGCCGAAGTTCGGACGCCCCGCGGTCGAGGTCTGGTTCGCGCCAAATAGCGATCATCCCGGAGAGGAGATTGGGCCGTTCGGGGCGGCTCTAAGCAGTTCACAGCCACTCACATTGTCTTTCTTGGTCTTTTTGCGGCCCAGCCCGCTCATATCGTTGTAGGTAAGTGTTCCAACCCCCAGTCCGTGTGACGACCAGGCGTGCGCACCGGGTTTTCCCACTTGATGCGTTTCAGGTCGACGAGGTTCCAGAGAACGATGCGAATACAAACGAAGGCACTTCCCAATCCGAGCGACTTCGTCTGAACGGCACGCGATCGCATAATGATTGTCACGTCAGATGTGCGAACGGTCACCAGGCTTGGGGCGCACGAGTGTCAACCGACCATCAAAGTGCAAATCCCAGCCGAAATCCAAATCGAATGGCTCTCACGAAAGATGAGTATCCCCCAGACCCGCAAGGGATCTCAATCCTTGCGGAAGACCACGCTTGCGCCCCAACCGGTCATGATCGCCAGTGCGACGGCGAAGAGGCCGTAAATAATCGGCTGGTCGTGCGCCGCGCGGGTGATCGCCTGTTCGAGGCCGGTCTTGACGACCCTGAGCGGCAAGGCTTTCGCGACAACAAACATTCCGTCGCGGAAGAGATATGCGTGCACAAAATGCACGCCGTTTGGGACATTGGCCGGCAAGCGCAATGACGCCTTGAAAAGGCTCGAGCTGATGAACTGCACACCGCCCGGATCGCGCTGGTAAACGCCGCTGTCTTCGCGGACGCGTCGAAAGGCATTGCGGAATTCGACGAGGTTGCCGCCGTCGCCGATCAAGCCGAGCGGCTCCAGGCGCAAGTGATCGACCCCGATGCCGGTGTTGGCGATGACCCTCGGCGGCGCGATCGTCCCAATGTCGCGCGTGCTCGCCAGCGAATAGGATTCCGGCACCAGCTCGAAAGTCATCGACAACGTCTTGACCCAGATGCCGAAGACTCGCTCGTTCTTGCGCACCGTCGCATTATCTTTCGGTCCCTCGAGCGTGACGACGACATTGTATTTGCCCTGGGCCAGAAGGTTGGAGTCAGAGCCGTCGATGGCGCCGAAGATCGTCAGGTCGGCGCCGCGGAAATCGGAGGTAATGGCGATTTCGTCCGTCGAAGTGCCTATCTCCAGCTTCTCGGTAAAGTCACCGTTTTGGGGCTGCGGCTGTGCACCAGCCTGTGCAGCGCCACCGAATGCGAGAAGAGCGAGAAGAGCGAGGCGGATCATCTGGAACCATCTCCTCCCGAAACGACCGAGTAGATGTCCTTCGGCGGAATGATGAGCTCGATCGACAGGCGGATGCCGACGGCAAGGACTAGCAGCGCCAGCAGCGCCCGCAATTGTTCGCCCCGCAGCCGCTGGCCGACGCGCACGCCGTATTGGGCGCCGATGACGCCGGCGATCATCAGGACGAAGGCGAGCACGATATCGACAGTATAGTTGGTCGAGGCCTGGACGATGACCGTATAGGCGGAGACGAAGACGATCTGGAAGAGCGAGGTCCCGACGACGACGCTGGTCGGGATGCGCAGCAGATAGATCATCGCCGGCACCATGATGAAGCCGCCGCCGACGCCCATGACCGACGTCAGGATGCCGATGCAGAAGCCGAGCGTGGCGACCGGGATGACGCTCAGATAGATCTTCGACTTCTTGAAGCGCATCTTCAGCGGCAGCCCGTGGATCCAATTGTGCTGGCCGGGCCGGCGCAACTGCGTGGGCTTGTTTTTCGCGGTCTTGCGCATGGCGCCGATGCTCTCCCAGAGCATCAGGCCGCCGACCGAACCGAGCAGCACGACGTAAAGCAGCGAAATCACCAGGTCGAGCTGGCCCATCCGGCGCAGGATCGAAAACAGCCAGACGCCCAAGGTCGCTCCGACGAGGCCGCCGCAGAGCAGGACCGTCCCGAGCTTGATGTCGATCGTGCCGCGGCGGAAATGGGTGATGGCGCCTGAGATCGACGAGGCCACCACCTGATTGGCGCCGGTCGCTACCGCCACCACCGGCGGAATGTTGTAGAAGATCAGGAGCGGCGTGATCAGGAAGCCGCCGCCGACGCCGAACATGCCCGACAGAAAACCGACGGCGGCCCCCATGCCGAGGATGATGAGGATGTTCACCGATAGCTCCGCAATCGGCAGATAGATGGACACGGGAGGATCTCAACAAGTGGAGTAATGGCTGCTAGACGGCTTTGAGGTTCACTCTCGCGGATACCGCTGCTTTTCCTCGAGCACGTTCAAGTCCATATGGTTCCGCATGTATTGTTCCGACGCCTTCTGCAGCGGCTGATAGTCCCAAGGATAGTAGGCGCCGTTGCGCAAAGCCGTATAGACCACCCACCGGCGTGCCTGGCTCTCCCGGATGGCGGCGTCGAACGCCGCCAGGTTCCAGCGTTTCTCGCACTCGGCGGTCAGACGAGCGAGATTGTCCTGGTATTGCGGATTCTCTGCGAGGTTCTGCAATTCGTCGGGATCGGCGTCGAGATTGAAGAGAAGCGGCGGGTCCTTGTCGCAGAGCATGAGCTTGTGTGCACCCGCCCTGAGGCCGACAAGCGGGGCTTCCGAGCCTTCGGCCGCATATTCCATTGGCACCGGCCCGCGACCACCTTCAGCACGGACGAGCGGCCCGAGGTCCTCGCCGTCCGTCCACGGCTGCACGGAGGCGATGTCGAGTCCGGCGATGGCGGCTATGGTGGGCGTGACGTCGAGCGTCGAGACCGGCGTTTCTATTCGCCCGGGCTTCCAGCCGGGCGCTGATATCATCAGCGGCACGCGCGCTGATCCCTCGAAGAAGCTCATCTTGAACCACAGTCCGCGCTCTCCGAGCATATCGCCGTGGTCGGATACGAACAGCACCACCGTATTGTCACGCATGCCGGTTCGCTCGAGCACGTCAACGATCTCGCCGATCTTCTCATCAACATAGGAGATGTTGGCGAAGTAGCCGCGGCGTGCCCGCCGCACATCGTCAGGCGAAATCTCGAAGGACTCGTGGTCGCAGGCGACCAGAAGCCGCTGCGAATGCGGATCCTGCTCGTCGAAAGGAATGGCTTCGACCCTGGGCTCGAGAGCGGGGCAATCTTCGTAGAGATCCCAGAAACGCTTGCGGGCGACGTAGGGATCGTGCGGGTGGGTGAAGCTGACCGTCAGGCACCACGGCCTCTCATCATTGCTGCGAGCAAGGTCATAGAGTTTCCGGGTGCCGTGATAGGCGACCTCGTCGTCATACTCCATCTGGTTGGTGATCTCGGCGGTTCCAGCCCCCGTGACCGAACCGAGATTGTGGTACCACCAGTCGATGCGTTCGCCGGGCTTGCGATAGTCGGGCGTCCAACCAAAATCCGCCGGATAGATATCCGTCGTCAGCCGCTCTTCAAACCCATGCAGTTGATCCGGCCCGACGAAGTGCATCTTCCCCGAGAGACAGGTCTGATATCCCGCAGAGCGCAGGTGATGCGCGAAGGTCGGGATGTCGGAGGCAAATTCGGCGGCGTTGTCGTAAACCCGCGTCCGGCTCGGAAGCTGCCCCGACATGAAGGATGCACGCGCCGGTGCGCAAAGCGGACTGGCGGTGTAGGTATTGGCGAATCGAACCGAGCGCTCGGCCAGCGCCTTGAGATGAGGCGCATGCAGGAAATCGGCCGGCCCGTCTGGAAACAATGTTCCATTGAACTGATCGACCATCAGGATGAGAATGTTGGGTCGTGACACGATTAAGCTCCTTGCCGTCTAGAGCCCCAGAGACGCCTTGACGGCGTCCAGTCCGCGAGCACCATCGAAGGTCGTGACCCCCGCCAGCCAGGCATCGAGAGGCTGCGGGTTCTCCTTGAGCCAGGCTGCTGCCGCTTCTTTCGGATCTTCGCCTTCGAGGATTTTTCCCATCAGCGCGTTTTCCATCGCGATGTCGAAGGACAGGTTTTGGAAGAAGCCGGCGGCGTTGGGGCACATTTTTGTCCAACCAGTGCGCGCAAGCGTGTAGACCTCGGCGCCGCCGTAGTTTGGTCCAAAATACGCGTCGCCACCGGAGAGATATTCAATGTCAAATCGGTTGTTCATCGGATGCGGCGCCCAAGCGAGGAAAACGATTGGCTCTTTGTTCTTGGCGGCCCGTTCGACCTGGGAAAGCATTGCCTGCTCGCTCGACTCCACCAATCCCCACTTTCCAAGACCGAAGTCGTTGGCTTCGATCATCTTCTGAATGCTGGCATTGGCCGGTGCACCTGGCTCGATGCCGTAGATCGTCTGCTTGAACTCTTCTGCGTGCTTCTGGAGGTCCGAGAAATCCTTGATGCCCTTCTCGGCGACGTAGGCAGGTACCGCCAGGGTGAATTTCGCCCCCTCGAGATTGCGGTTGACGATCTCCACCGCGTCGGCTTTCTTGAGATCGTTGATGAAGGCCGTCTGTGCGGGCATCCAGTTGCCAAGGAAGACATCGATCTCCTTGTTCTTCATCGACTCGTAGCCGATCGGCACAGACAAAGTCTTGATGTCGGTCTCATAGCCCAAGGCCGCGAGCAGAACGCTGGCGACGGCGTTGGTTGCGGTGATGTCGGTCCAGCCCGGGTCCGACATTCGGATGACCTGGCAGGCCTCCTCATCTGCAGCCCGCGCGCCCGTGACGCAAACGCCGGCGCAAATGAGGACTCCGAGCAGGCGGAAAACGACAGAACTTTTCTTCATCGCGATCCCTCTTGTGTTATTAGATTTCTTTATTCATGATCCGCACTGTTCCCCGTGTGAAGACGGATTTTCTTAATATCAGACAAAGGGATTTTTTATGGGAGATCGGCCGGTGGAGCTTGGCTGGATGCGCCTGTTTGCTGAGGTGGGCAGGCGACGCAGCCTTTCGTCAGCCGCCGCCGCGCTCGGGTTGACGCAGCCTGCCATCAGCTATCAGATCCGCCGAATAGAGGAGCAAATGGGCGTGGCCCTGCTGTTACGCGTACACCGCGGGGTCGAACTCACTCGCGAAGGCCAGGCGGTTTTCGAGGTTGCATCAAGGGCCGTCGCGGAGATCGACGGTCTGGTTCGTGGTTTTCGCGCCGAAAAGGAGCGCGCGACGATACGATTGCAGACAGACTATGCTTTTTCCGCGCTCTGGCTCATTCCGCGGATGCACGCGTTTCGGATGCTCCATCCGCAGCTCGATATTCAAATCGTTGCCACGCAACGATTTGAGCGCAGTGCGATGAGGGACAACGATGTCGCTGTCGTTTTCGGCGCGAAGAGCAATATCGGCTCTGATGCCGTGTTGCTCTTGCCCGAAGTCGTGACACCGGTATGCGCTCCAACCTTTCTTAAAGACAATGGACCTTTCGGCGAACCTTCAGCACTCGCAAAATCGACCCTGATCCACCTTGATGCATCGTCTGGTTCACCGTGGTTCGAATGGAAAAGCTATCTTTCGCATTTCAACACCGTACGCGATGCACATGCAGGTCACGTCGATTTGCGGTTCAATACCTACTCCCTTGTAGTGCAGGCTGCGGTGGCAGGGCAGGGCATCGCGATCGGCTGGAGTGCTCTCGTCGATTCACTGCTTTCATCGGGTATGCTTGTCGAGGCGGGACCGACGGTTGGGGCTCCCGAAAGGGGCTATTGGCTGCTTCCACCTTCGCGGGCGGACACGAATACGGGCCACCTCAGCGCTTGGCTGGCCGCGAACGCCCGGTCCGGATAGACTCCAGCCACTTACGAAGCCGCACTCCGCAGAGCGCGCCGTTGCCGCTTTCAACTGAAGAAATTCTGATATCAAGACAGGCTAACCCGGATATCTGATCAGCGCACCGAAATCATCGGCATGCTGAATGGCGGCCGTGGCAAAAATTGCCCGCATCTTTTGAGGTTCATTCGGCGACCGTGGAACGCATCGGCGCTAGTGCCAAAGTAGCCGTTTGTTGATTGTTCTTTCGGTGGCCATTTTCGCAGTGACGTAGGCGCTAAGCATCCATAGAAAATGCTTATGGGAGGTATCGAGAAAACCCTGCTTCACAGGGTCCTAAAATGACGGCAGGAATATAGAAATTAAATAGTTCAAGGGAATTGCATGAAGAGCATTCCAACTATCGCCAGTCTCGTGCTGGGCGATCTCTCTTCGATAGCAGGCCCCCCTCCACGCGGCAGAGGATTAAGCCTGAAGAATGATCCTGATAGCCGTTCAGCTCGAAGCCGCAACTGTGTGGATCAGCACTTTAGCCTGGCGCCGGCCGGGCATGCGTACTTGGCTGAAAAAGGAGCGTTCATCGCAACTCATGCTAACGGCCACAGCGACTGCGGTCACGCTGCAAGGCCGAATTGAGGAGAGACCGCAGTTCAAGAGGAATTACCATGTTTAGAAAGGTGCTCGCGACCACCTGTTTTGCAGTTGGTCTTGCCAGCCTCGCGCCGGCTGCGTTTGCCGCGGAATGCGGGGATGTCGTTATCGCCAACATGGATTGGCAATCGATTGATGTCCTAGCTAACATAGATAAAATCATTCTCGAAAATGGATATGGGTGCTCGGCAGAGATTACCATGGGCGACACAGTTTCGATCATGACGTCGATGGTTGAAAAGGGAGAGCCCGACATAGCACCTGAGGCATGGCTCAATGCTCTGCCCGACATTGTCTCGAGAGGGGTCGCCGAAGGAAAGCTGGTATCCGCTGGAAATGCATTGAGTGATGGGGGAATGCAGGGATGGTACATCCCGAAGTACATTGCCGATGCCCATCCGGACATCAAGAAGGTTTCCGACGCGCTAAAACACCCGGAACTTTTCCCTGCTCCGGAGGACAATTCGAAGGGTGCTGTCTTCAATGGTCCGGCGGGCTGGGGAGCCTCTACTGCAACCAGTCAGCTTTACAAGGCTTACGAAGGGGACGCGAAAGGCTTCGTGCTTGTCGATCCGGGTTCGGCCGCAGGTCTGGACGGTTCCATCGCCAAGAACTACGAACGCCAGATTGGCTGGCTGGGCTACTATTGGTCACCCTCGTCGGTCCTCGGCAAGTATTTAATGGTCAAGCTTGACTCTGATACGCCTCACGATGCAGCGGAATGGAAGCGTTGCATCACTGTGGCGGATTGCGAAGATCCAAAGGTAAACGCCTGGCCCAGCGACAAGGTGGAGACACTCGTTACTGGCGAGTTTGCTGAGCGCGCCGGTGTGGCGATGGACTACCTGAAATCGCGGCGGTGGGATAACGCCACGGTGAACGAAGTACTGGCTTGGATGACCGAGAATCAAGCGACCGGCGAAGAGGCCGCGAGGTACTTCCTGAATAACAAGCCCGAAATCTGGACAAAATGGCTTTCTCCCGAAGTCGCGGATAAGGTGAAGGCTTCTCTCTGAAAGAGGCGAAACGGCTCCCATTCCGCCTGTGGCAAGTCCATGGGCGGAGTTGCTTTTCGCTTTGGACCTGCTCAGGCTCAACAACCGAATGCTCAACCCGGACGACAAGCGCGGACCTTGGCCTAACGCGCGCCCGCTGGCAGTCCTTGGCACGATCGCCGCAGCGCAACGGCCGCAGCCAGTCGCATGGCTCGCGCGCGACATGGGAGCAAACCGCCAAAACGTCCAGCGCATCGTCAATGATCTGGAGAAGGAAGGGCTCGTCACATTCGAGACCAACCCGCATCACCGGCGGGCGCAAACTCGTCGTCCTAACGGCAAGGGAAAGCAGACGTTCGAGACTGCCATGCGCCTGCAGGCGCCGTGGGTAAACAGGCTTTCGGAAGGTCTCAAGGTCGAGGACATAGAGACGACGCACACCGTCATCAAGACGCTGCGCAGCTAACTAGAAGGAAACGGAGATGTTGAAGAGCAGGCCTGATCGTTACGGCGCAATAGCGGTCTCCATTCGTTGGCTGAGCGCCATACTCATCGTGGGGCTTCTCGGCTCCGGCTTTCGGGCCGTCAATGCCATGAACGCGGCGGCCTAGCGGGGATCCTGCGTTTCCACAAACCGGTGGCATCGTCGTTTTGCTTCTGACGGCTCTTCGCCTTGTCTGGTGGCGATTCGATCGGAAGCCGTTTCTCGTTCAGGGGTCGCCCGCTGGCAGGAGCGGATCGCAAGCTGGCGCCTTCTATGTCGTCCTTCTCGTCATGGTCGCCAGCGGCATCGGGATGATGGTCCTCAGCGGCGCGGCGCCTGACGCGCTCTTGCCAAACTTCATCGAGTAACCCAGTTAGCACAGTCATAAGATTAGGCGTGCTGCACGTGTAACGTGTTTCCCAAGCACCGCGATTTGCTCCCCAGGCAGACAATGACCACTGCCTGCCTGGGGGCGTGTATCAGCTACTGAATCGATCGGCGGGCCGCAGTCGCAATGTCCGAAAGGGGCAAGCGCTCGCCCTTTCTGATTACAGCCGGATCATAACTTTTGCGGGCAAACACCTCGCGCACCATCGGGGCGAAGAATTCCAACGGCTTGGTGACGTAGTCGGGATCGAAACTTGACTGATCCCACTTCTCGCAAAACTCGGCACAATCGTCAAAATACGGGCTGTCCCGGTATGCCTCGCGCTTGTTCGGGTTCGCGCCTACGTGCTCTCCGTAGTAGAGAAGCTGGAAGTCTCCGTGCTTTTCGACAACCCATGCGCATTGCTCCCGCACGAAGGGTCGAAGGATCGCCGCGGCGTATTCATCATGATTGTAGGGCGCAAAGATATCGCCTATGTCATGCAGAAGCGCCGAAACCACCCAATCGATATCGGCGCCGGCTTCCCAAGCCTTGGTAGCAGCCTGGAGCGAATGACCAAGTCGGGTGACCTTGTAGCCCGACAGCGATTTGTCGAGCTCGACCATGGTGCCGAGCAATCGGTCGGCGGTTCCTGCGGCGTATTCGGTCTCGTGTTCCATAAGGAAGGCGTAATCTTCGCGATCACCATCCTTCATTTGCGTAAACTTCACGGTTTCCATCATTGTCCTCATAGGAATAGGTGATTGTGGCGATCACCGGCCAAGTTCAATAAAGATGTTGTCACCCTCCATAGGGACGGGGAAGGTTCGGGCGCGGAGCTTTTCGTCAACGAGGCATTTGCCCGACTTGATTTCAAACTCCCAGCCGTGCCAAGCGCACCGGACGAGCTCGCCCTACCGCTTGCACTTCTCTCAGGGTTCCAGGCTGTGGTGCTGCGGTGAAGAACTAGGCTCCGACTGAACGTGGAAGGTTTCCTATGTTTTCGTCCGTCAACACGCTCTAGCCTCTGTGCCAGAGGAGGCCGACGATAATGAAGGCCGCGAGAAACCCCGTTGCGAGCAGCGCGAGAGCGATGACCGATCCTTTGACGGCTGCAAACTCCCTTACCGACGTCTTCAGGCCGACGGCTGCTAATGCTGTTAGAAGTGCCCAGCGTGAAAGACCAGCAGCAACGTTGGCGGCTTCCTCCGGCAGAAGCCCGAGCGATTTGAGAGCCGCGAGCAAGACGAAGCCGAGTACGAACCCCGGTACAAGCCGGCTTGGTCCTGGTGGCTTCCGACCGGCGCTTGCTCCCAATGCGGTGACCAGGATCGATGTGGCGATTATCGTCGGCCCAAGCAAGGTCACGCGAACAATCTTGACGATCGTCGCGATCTCGCCGGTTTCATCCGAAATTGCAAAACCGGCGCCCACGACCTGGGCGACATCGTGAATCGTACCGCCGATGAATACCCCCGCTTCCAGAGCACTAAAGTGTAACTGGGCTGCCAGCATCGGATAGAGGATCATTGCCGAGGTCGACAAGACGGTTATGACCACAATCGCGAGGGTGAGATCTCTATCTGCGTTTTTTCGCTCGGGGAGAACGGCGTTCAAAGCCACAGCTGCCGAGGCTCCACAGATCGCAACGGCACCTCCCACCAAAAGCGACGACCGCCAATCTATCCCGCCAATTCTACCCGCCAGCATGGCGAACGATATGGTGGAGACAAGTGCGGCAATCACCAGGCAGAGCATGCTGAGCCCAAGTTCACTCAGCACTTCCAGCGATACTCGTGCGCCCAGCAATGCGACGCCGAAACGAAGTACGGCGCGACTCGTCAGATGGATGCCTGGCGCAGTCCTCGTGCCGCTCTCGGACAACACGCTGAGAGAGGTCCCGAGCAAAAGTGCCATCAGGGTCGCCGGCACCCCGTAGTGCTCGGATAGAAATTGCGCAGAGATCGCGATCAGTACCGCCACAGCAAAGCCGGGAAAATACGTCGCCGCAATCTTCCTCGGGGACTGGCCTTGGCTGGAGGGGGCGATCGGTTCCGTTTGATCGAGCATCTTCAAGACGCAGCCCGGATGCAGACGAAGTCGGCGCATAGCAAGAGTGGCAGCATGGAACCGCGAAACTCGCAACTGATAATGACCATTACTCTCCCCAATACGCACGGGCCGAATGCCGGCGTACTCCGAGATGACAATATTTTTTCGATATGATAAACGCGCCTAGAAGTACGATATCAATCGTGATTTGCGATCAAAGATGAACCTGGATCTCATCGACACGTTCCTTGACCTGCTCGAGACCGGCAATTTCAATCGAACCGCGGAGCGGTTGGAAACGACGCAGTCCACCATCAGCGGTCGCGTCAAGGCGCTCGAACAGGCTGTCGGGGCGAAGCTTTTCCAGCGTGGGCGGGCGGGTGCGATACCGACACCGTCCGGTCTTCGGTTTGAGCAGCATGCGCGGGCGCTGAAGGCTGGCTGGGCGCACGCACGCCGGGACATCGGAGGGCTGGAGCGCTACGAAGGCTCGTTAAGGGTCTCCGGTCAGTTCAGCTTGATGCGCACCCTCTTTCTGGACTGGATCGGCGAACTGCACGCGATCAACAAGCATGTCGCGCTGCATCTGGAGGCGGATTATTCGATGCAGATCATCGCGGATCTGGCCAATGGCGCGACCGATATCGGAGTCGTCTTCGCTCCGAAATTCCTTCCTGACCTCAGCATCGAGGAGATTGGTGCCCAGCGGCTGGTGATGGTATCCACCGAATTCGCGAACGTGGCCGATGTCACCGCCGACCGATATATCCGCGCATCCTACACCGCCTATATCGAGCGTGCACACGCCGAGCTTCTGCCTCACCTCGCCCATCCGGCTTTAACGGTGGGCTATGAGGAATTGGCCATTGGCATCATGAAACGTTTCGGCGGTACGACCTATCTTCCGGAGCATGCCCTCGATTATCTCGCAAGCTCCGGTGTTTCGGCCACGGTCGTTGAGGATGCTCCCGACATCCATCAGCCGGTCTATGTGGCGACGCAGAGGCGTCGCAAACACGATCCGTTGGTGCGCCGTGCAATCCTTGCGCTGAAAAGCGTTGCAGATCGCCATTTCAAGATTTCGAAGGTGAAGGATGCCTGAGACCGGCCTCGGATCTTCAATCGATCCCGCAGGCGTCCGTTCTCATGCGTCGATGGATACGGAGCCCATTGGGCGGCTGCAGCAGGCCAGGACGTATCCTTCCGACCTCTCGCACGCCGGCAAACCGCCAAGATCCTGCATGTCCACTTTTCCCTGCGTCAATTTCACCTTGCAGCTTCCACAAACGCCCTGGTGACAGGAACTCTCAATCCAGATGCCAGCGTTCAGTGCTGCTTCCAAGATTGTTTCCCCTGGCGCGCAGGTTCCGTGTTTGCCAGAGAGTGAGAAGTACACCTCGCCACCTAACTTGTCCGGTTCTTCGATCGGAATCCTCTCGCCGAAGCTTTCCTCGTGTAGTGCCCCGATTGACACCTCTGCCGCCATGGCCCGGGCTGCTTTCATAAAGCCCTCCGGTCCGCACATGAAAATTTCGCGTTGCGAAAGGTCAGGAACAAGCGACTGCATCAAAGACGCACTTATCGTTCCCATCCTCCCACGGAAGCAAGTTTCTTCGCCGGTTTCGCTGACCACCATATGAACCTTGATGTTGGAAAAACGCCTGGCGATGAATTCGAGCTGATCTCGAAAAATAATGTCTTTCGGGGTCCGTGCGAAATGGACGAACTCGACGTCGACCTGATCGACGACGTCGGTGATGTATTGGAGCATCGACATTACCGGTGTCACGCCTGAGCCGCCGGAGAGGAAAAGCGGCTTCCGGGAGGGAATGTCAAAATAGTTGAAGCGGCCGGCTATGTCGGCAATTTCGACGGACATACGGGGGCGCATGTGGTCGTTCAGCCAGTTAGACACCAGCCCGCCAGGCACGCGCTTGACGGTAATCTGGACGTTGTGAGGACGGGTAGGCGTTGAACAGATGGAATAGGCGCGGGGGCAGAGCTTACCTTCGATCTCGAATTTGAAGCTGATATATTGCCCGGGTTTGAAATCGAAGCTCCTGCTCTGGCTGTCTTCAAACACGAACGTCTTGCTATCATGCGTCTCGTCGATCACGGCTTTGCATACCAATGTTGCCGGACCTCCGCGGTAGCATGGTTGCTGGTTGGCTGCGGAAAGGGAGAAGGGAAAGCTTGCTTCCATAAGCATCAAGGCACCTCTGACTCTGTGCCACAGCTATATCAAGTTCCGCAAAGTGGATTGAGCGAGCAAAATCCCCTTTTCAATCGTTAAATGCGATCACCATGGGTGTGATTGCAGCACAAAGCGTAACCACCTGTCTCACCGGCATAAGCGTTTCGCATTGTCGTGACCATGCGACTGCGCTGAAGCGGCGCTCCTCCCCAAATGACCAAATGACCCGCGCCCGCCGATCCAGGACTCCGCCCCGCGGTTCAATCGCAATCTGCGATTAATAACGCCGGATTTACGCCATTTATCGAATGGGCGAATTGCTGTCCTATGTTGCTGCGTCATTCACGCGCATCGAGTTTCGACCCACTTGGGGAGGGAAAATATCTTGTTCATCGTCGATTGCGATTGTCATAACTACTGGTGCAGCGCGACCGTCCTGGAGCCGTACATGGACGGCTTCTTCAAGGACATGTTCGTTCGCGGCGAAAAGACCGGCCCACGCGGCGCATTTCCGCACGGCCACCGCCCCTGGTTTCACCCAGAGGGTTTTTCACGACATGACGTCAACCCGGTCGAGGAAGACGACAATTACGCGATCATGAAGGAAAAACACCTCGATAAATACAATATCGATGTGGCGATTCTGACCGGCGACGAGCCGATCGAAGCGTCTACCTTGGCAAACGCCCATTATGCCAATGCGCTCTGTAGGGCTTACAACGACTACATGATCGACTACTGGCTACCGAAGGACAGCCGGTTCTGGGGGTCGATCATTGTTGCCCCGCAGGACCCAAAGCTGGCAGCTGAGGAAATCCGACGGATCGGCTCACATCCGCGAATTGTCCAGGTTCTGGTAAGCCATGGTGCGCAGCGGCCCTACGGTGACCCATTCTACCATCCCATTTACGAGGCCTGCGCCGAAATGGGGCTGCCGTTCGCCATGCATCTCGGTGGCCAGGGGGGTGTGAACTCGACGCCTATCGGAGCGGGACCGTCGACGTTCTTCTGGGAAACCCATGCGATCCTCCCGCAGTCCGCCATGACGCATATGGCTTCGCTGATCGCCCAAGGCGTTTTTGAGAAATGGCCGAGCCTCAAGGTGGTGATCATCGAGTGCGGGGTGGCATGGGTGCCCTCGGTGCTATGGAGACTGGACGCCAACTACAAGGCACTGCGCAAGGAGACACCCTGGTTGAAGCGGTTGCCGTCGGAGTATTTCAAAACGAACATTCGCATGTCGACCCAACCTCTCGAGCAGCCGGAAAATGTTCAGCACCTTTGGGCAACCCTTGAGGCGATGGACGGGGAAAACACACTGCTGTTCGCGTCGGACTATCCGCATTGGGATTATGACGACGTCACGAAGCTGCACATCCCCCCTGCCTGGCGCGAGAAGGTACTCGGCCTGAACGCGCTCGACGTTTACCGGCGCATTCCCCGTCCGGCCGCGATCGCAGCAGAGTAAGGGGACGGACAATGGCTTCAAAACAGTTTGCATGCAAGGCCTCGGAGGTTCCTGCCGATGCAGCCAAGATCATCAAACTCGGCAATTTATCGCTTGGTATCTTCAGGGTTGGGGACGGATATCACGCGCTTCTGAACGTGTGCCCCCACAAGGGAGCAGCGCTTTGCCAAGGACCCGTTTGCGGGACCACGAAGCAGACGGACAAGGCGGAGTTCGTTTATGAGCGGGCAGGTGAGTTGGTCCGTTGCGCTTGGCACGGATGGGAATTCGATATCCGGACGGGCGAGTTCCTGGTCGATCCCCGTGTCAAAGCCCGCACATTCCCGGTTTCCGTCGAAAGCGAAGACATCTTCGTTCACGTTTAGCGATAAAAGGCGTCGCCTATGCAAAGTTATCAAACTCGCGAAATGGCGACGCCGCTCTGTCAGCCGGCCGCTTCACATTTCATCGATGGCACCTTCATGGAGGATAAAACCGGTCCTGAGATCCTCTCCGTCAATCCGGTAAATGGTGAGATCATTGCCAGGTTGCACGGCGCTACTTCCACCATGATCGAGAAGGCAATTGGCTCGGCGAAACGGGCGCAGAAAGAATGGGCTCGGAAAGAGCCGGCGGAGCGGGGTCGCGTCCTGAGGCGCGCCGCCGACATCATGCGGGCGCGAAACAGGGAACTGTCGGTTCTCGAAACGCTCGACACGGGCAAGCCAATTTCTGAAACCCTGGTAGCGGACGCTGCCAGCGGTGCCGATTGCCTCGAGTACTTTGGCGCAATCGCGGCGACACTTGCGGGAGACAGCATCCAGTTCGGCGAAAATTGGGTCTACACCCGGCGTGAGCCGCTCGGGGTGTGTCTCGGAATCGGGGCCTGGAACTACCCCATCCAGATTGCGGCCTGGAAAGCAGCCCCCGCGCTTGCCTGCGGGAATGCCTTGATATTCAAACCGTCGGAAATAACCCCATTGTCAGCGCTCAGGCTCGCGGAAATTCTGACTGAAGCGGGGCTGCCTCCTGGTGTTTTCAACGTCGTACAAGGTGCCGGTGATGTTGGAGCCGAGCTCGCCACCCATCCGGCGATCGCCAAAGTCTCCCTCACAGGCTCGGTCAAGACGGGCGCACGGGTCGCCTCGGCCGCCATGGCCGACATCCGGCCAGTAACGATGGAGCTTGGTGGAAAGTCTGCGCTGATCGTCTTCGACGATGCAGATGTTGAGGCAGCCGTTAGCGGCGCAATTCTCGGGAACTTTTACTCGGCCGGCCAGATCTGTTCCAACGGAACGCGAGTCTTCCTGCAGCGCGGAATTAGGGAAGCGTTCCTTGCGCGCTTGCTGGAGCGAGTCGCGGCCTTGAAGATTGGTAATCCGATGGACGAGGAGACCGACATCGGACCGCTTGTCAGCGCTGACCATCGCAACCGGGTTGCCGCCTACGTCGCCGGCGCCGAGGTTGAGGGAGCATATCAAGTGACGCCTCCGCGCAAGCTTCCACCAGGGGATGCCTGGCACGAGCCCGTAGTCTTCACGAATGTTACGGATTGGATGACGCTTGCTCGGGAAGAAGTCTTCGGTCCGGTCATGGCCGTCCTGGACTTCGATGACGAGGAAGATGTCGTCTCAAGAGCCAATGCAACGGACTTCGGGTTGGCGGCGGGCATATTCACGAGAGACCTCGTTCGTGCCCATAGGCTGGCGGCTGAGCTCGAAGCCGGAACCGTGTGGATCAACGCGTACAACTTGACGCCCGCCGGCATGGCGTTCGGCGGGATTAAGCGATCAGGCATCGGCCGCGAAAACGGGCGTGCCGCGATCGACCACTATACCCAGCTGAAATCTGTGTTCGTCAGCATGCAGACCTAGCTCCAGAAGCGGCACGGTCGGAGTTCGAAACCTCAGACCGATCCGACGATTTTGATGAATGCGCATAGGCGCCTGGCATTTGAGCAGTCTCCCGGGGAAGGTGGAGGCTCGCCGGAGCCCCTACTAACGCCCACAGCGATTGCGGTCACGCTGTGAGGTCAAACCGAGGAGAGGCCGCAGTTCAAGGGGAATCAGAAATGTTTGGAAGAGTGCTCGCATCCACCTGTTTTGCCGTTGGCTTTGCCAGCCTGACACCGGCTGCTTTCGCAGAGGAATGTGGCGACGTCGTTATCGCCAACATGAATTGGCAGTCGATCGATGTCCTGGCGAATATAGACAAGATCATCCTCGAAAACGGATATGGGTGTTCGGCCGAAATAACCATTGGTGACACTGTTTCGATCATGACGTCGATGGTCGAAAAGGGAGTGCCCGACATTGCGCCGGAGGCGTGGCTCAATGCTTTGCCTGAGATTGTCTCGAGAGGCGTTGCCGAAGGAAAGCTGATATCGGCTGGCAACGCCCTGAGCGATGGCGGAATTCAGGGATGGTACATTCCAAAGTACATTGCCGACGCCCATCCGGAGATCAAGACGGTCGCAGACGCACTGAAGCATCCGGAACTTTTCCCGGCCCCGGAGGACAGTTCGAAAGGCGCAGTCGTCAATGGTCCGTCGGGCTGGGGCGCATCGACTACAACCAGCCAGCTTTACAAGGCTTACGAGGGCGACGCGAAAGGCTTCGTGCTGGTCGATCCTGGTTCGGCGGCGGGTTTGGACGGTTCCATCGCCAAGAACTACGAACGCAAGATCGGCTGGTTCGGCTATTACTGGTCACCCACTTCGTTGCTCGGCAAATATCCAATGGTCAAGCTCGATTTTGACGCACCACACGATGCCGCGGAATGGAAGCGTTGCAACATTGTGGTTGATTGCGAAGACCCCAAAGTAAATGATTGGCCCATCGACAAGGTGGAGACGCTCGTCACCCGCAACTTTGCCGAACGTGCCGGTGCGGCGATGGATTACCTCAAGGCGCGGCGCTGGGACAACGCAACGCTGAACAGCCTTCTCGCCTGGATGACCGATAACCAGGCGACGGGCGAGGATGCTGCAAGATACTTCCTGGAGAACAACCCCGAGATTTGGACAAAGTGGCTTTCTTCCGAAGTCGCGGAGAAGGTGAAATCGTCACTCTAACTCGCAAAACTACGATCCGCCGGCGGTCGTCGGCGGATTACCCTCTTTGTCAGTGTCTAGACCGGGCCGACCGCAACGACGACCGAAACTGCAGCAGCGTTATCCAAACACTTGGAAGGCGGATTGCAACAGAAGGCCGATAGCCACGGTGGCGAAGAAGTTGCTTTGAACCGGATACGCGAACTCGGACGAAACCGAAGAAGGGTGCCGCGGCGAGCCGGCGGAGAGCGGGGCCTCTACCGTCGGTGAGAGGACGCAGGCAGGCGCACGCAGGCTTCCTGAACTCCCTCCGGCGCTGCATCGCCAAGTCGCATAATGGATTAAGGGAATCTGCGCCACTGCTACGCCGCCCCATCCGGCATTCACATTGGACTGTGGTTGAAGGGCCGTTCGGGGAAGTTCGGTATTCCGACGGCTCCACGGCCGTATTCGATTCTGACCTGATGAGAGGAATAAGAAATGCCCACTATTCGGGCAACACCGGAAATTCCAGGCCTGCGCTGCGAATGACCGCCTTGGGTCGATAATTCCGGTTCCTACTGTCGCTGTTGGGTCGGCAGCGGTCTCCGCAAGCTATTCGGCCGCAACGCCAACTTCGACGGGATCAGGCACGGTTGCGCTGAAGATGTCCATGATGTTGCCGCGCTTGGTCGGGGACTTGGCGCCAAGCTTCTCAGCTTTCGTCTCGACCACTTCCTTGAGCTGCGCGGCCTTTGGTTTGAGGCCCTCCTCGATGGCCTTTATCCGGGCTTCCATTGCATCGAGGCTTGCAGATGCTTCCGCACTACCCGTTTTTGTAGCAGTCGCCTTGGGCTTCGGGCGCAGCGCCTTTTTATTGACGGTGCGTTTTGCAGGTGCTGCAGCTTTCGCGTCTGCCGCAGGTTCTGCCTTGACCGGAGTCGCCTGCGCCGCGGCGGCCGTCAAAGGCTTCTCCTCTTTCGCCGGCGCCGGCGAGGGAATTTCGACTGGAGCATCTCCCCCCTTGGCATATTCCGGAGTTGTCGCCGGCACGGGCTTCGGTGACAGATAATCGACTTCCGGCACTTGCGGAATGTTGGCCTGGGAAAACGCCTCGGCTGATTTGAAGGGCTGCGTTTGGAAGAAGCGAAGCTTTTCACCAAAGATCGGCCGTTGTCCTTCGATGAGCAGGATCATCTTGTTCTCCGGCATTTGCCGGACTTCCTGCGGCATCATCAGATCGCGCTCGCGAATCTGCTCTACCTTCGTGCGGCGGGGCAGGCCCATAAGTTCGATCGTGCGGGATTCCGACTGGTAGCGGATCGTGCGTTTTCCGAGCGCGCGGGACGCGTACTCGGCTGTGGCCTGGTCGTTGGCGCCGAGGACAAGTTGGTAGCCACAATTGCCGAGCAACGAATGCCGGGAGGTTTCGCCGTAAATCTCGTCGAGGTTCTTCAGATCCTGGATGATGAAGGCGAGCTTGATCTTATAGCCAGCCACATAGGGCAGCTTGGTCATGATCTCGTCCATCCGCTTCAACTGCCGGAACTCGTCAAGCAGGAAGTAGACGGGGAGGGAATTTGGATCGTGCTCGAGCGTGAGGATATCCATTACCTGCTGCACGAACAGGGTGAGGAGAGGGCGCAGCAGGGTGATGTCGGTGATGTTCGGCGCCAGGTAGATCGAGATCGGCCGGCGCTTCATTGCGCGAAGATCCATGTCCGTGACATTGGTCGCGGCAACAATCCTCTCGTTCTTGAAAGGCCGCATTGCCTTTTGAATGTCCAAGAGAGCAGACGCGGCGGCGCGTTCCGACAGGGCGATGTAGGAGTTGAAGCTCTCGACGGTGAACTTCGAAAGATAGGGCTCTTTTCCCTTGATGTATTTCATGAGCGCCTGGAGATCGACGCCGCTGTTAAAAAAGGAATTGACCTCGGCGAGGTTGCGCCGGTCTTTGTAGAAGGGGCTTTCCGTGATGTAGCTGATCGCGCCGGCAAGGACCTGTTGCGCGGTCGCTTGCCAGACGGAATTTTCTGATTCCGTGTTCTCGGGCACAAGAATGCTGGCGATGTTTTGAATGTCGGTCGTGCGATTGCCGCGCTCCGGCCGGATAAAGTCCAGCGGGTTATAGCGGCTGGTCTTTTCGGAGCCGGGCGCGAATAGGAAGACCTGGCTGCCGTTCTGCCGGCGGTAACCCGCCGTCGCCTTGAACACTTCGCCCTTAAGGTCGGTGACGATCATCGAGCCTTCGTGCATCAGCGCATTGGGGATCACATAGCCCGCGCCTTTACCGGAGCGTGTCGGGCCAATGATCAGATGATGCCGATCGTCCCTGGTGCGGAGTATGTTCCGCCCGACCCGGCCGAAAATGTGTCCCTGTTTGCGGAACCACTTCCCGCGCCGTAGCGATGCCATGTCCTGAAACGCGGCATCCCCCAACGGGCTGCTCGTCGGCTTCAGTCCGATATATGCAATGAGGCCGGCAACCAGCAGCGCCGGCAGCATCGAACCAAGCGCGACCTTCTGCAGGGCCGGGCTCGTTTTGTAATGCCAGAACTGTTGAATCGGAGCGAAAGGATTGCTCGTGATCGTCGTTTCGAGGATCCGACCGTCCTTGTAGAAGAGCTGAAGCCCCAGGCCGTACCCGAGCATCCAGACAACGAACGCTATCCCGACGCAAAAGAGCAGGTAGAAAGCCTGGAGCTGCTTCGTCATGACTCATCCCGGGCGAAGAAGATCTCAGAGACCCCGCGCTTGCCGCCTTCACGGCGGAGCTGGATGACGATCGGGATGACCATCTGGATATAGGACATCAGATCCTGCTTCGAAAAACCCGCCGACATACCGGCTTGCTGCATCATCATGGCGAGCTGTTCATAAGCACCCATCGGCGTATCGGCGTGAACCGTCGACATGCTGCCGGGATGGCCGGTGTTGATTGCCCGGAGGAAGGAAAAAGCCTCTGCGCCCCGAATTTCACCGACGAACAGGCGATCCGGCCGCATGCGTAGGGATGACTCGAGCAGGCTTTGAATGGTCACGTCCGCTGTACCCTGGTCGCCCTTCGACGCGATCAGATGAACGGCATTTGCTTGCGGTGGGAAGAGCTCTCGCGTGTCCTCGAGCGTGATGATCCGCTCATGCGGATCGACGCTCTTCAGGCAGGCATTAAGGAAGGTCGTTTTGCCGGAGGAAGTGCCGCCACTGATAAGGATAGAGACCCGCTTGGTGATGGCGGTATGGATGAAATCGTAGATCCGATTGGCGCGCAGATGCCCTATCAGCTCGCGATCAATGTCGCTGAGGCCGCCGACGGCCACAGAGACCTTATCGAGCGAACCGTTGTCGCGATACTCCTCGAGCGTGAAGTTATTGACCACCTGCTTGCGGATCGAGATCGAACCACCTTCGGGTGCCGCCGGCGGCAAGACGATCTGGATACGCTCGCCGGTCGGAAGCGCGGCGCTGAGGATCGGCCTCGAGCGGCTGATGAACTGGTTCGTAGCAGCCGCAACACGCTCGCCGATGTTCTGGATTTCATCACCCGTCAGGGCGTCGATTAGATGATGCTCCATGTAATCGGCGCCAAACCGCTCCACATAGACATGGCCCGGTTTGTTGACGGCGATTTCCACCACCCTCGGATCGTCGATAAATTCCCTGATCGGTTCGAGAGCGCGGTTGAGGAAATAATGGGGGTCGCGCTTGATCGTAGTGGCCTTACCTGCGGCGACGTTCACGTTGAATCTCCTTCATCGCTTCGGTGACCGGGTCGTCATACATGGCACTGAAATCGAGGTCCTGGCGTACGTAGACAAAGATCCGCTCGCCCTGGCTGACGCTAATGGTGGGAGGAATACGCAGGTTTTCGCTCAAGGCCTGGTTCGCCATATCCGAGAACGTCTCGGCGATGGTTTCGCGGGCGAGCTCCTCGCCACGTTGTGCCTCGCTGTTGTTGTCGCCGAACGCCTCGTCGCTTCCGTAGCCGGTCAGGAAGCTGGCACCGGCGCCGACGACGGAAAGCATGATTGCGGAGCCGAACCGCTCGCGCCATTTGTTGTCGACATGTCCGGTCAAGCCCGAGCGCCCCAAGCTATCCGTGCCGATGGAGTTGAGGCGCACCGACACGCCATCGTCGCGAATGAGCCGGGTCCAGATAACAAAAATCCGTTTTTGCCCGCGGGTGATCTCGGACTGGTATTCGCCAATGACGCGCGTTCCAGTCGGAATGAGGACGCGCCGCCCGTCAAAGGAATAGACGTCCTGCGACGTGATCGCACGAATCTGGCCGGGGAGATCGCTGTTGATTGCGGTCTCGAGGATGCCGGGGATCAACGTTCCTTCCGGTATCATGGCGTCGATGCGTTCGATTTGCCGCGCCTTTGCGCTCCGATCGGCGAGACTCGAGGCCGCAGCCAGGTACTTGCTGTAGCGGTCCTCGCCAGCGACACTCAGCCCGGAATCGTCCTCGCCTGGAAATCCGCCGTTGCCGTTGCCATTGCCTTTCTGATCAAGCGAGATCAAGCCCGACCTATAGCGTTCGGGAAACTCTTCGACAGGCGCCGCCTCGGGCGTGTATTCAACCACCTCCGGCGGGGGAGGAACCTTGAACTCGGTTGTATCAACTGGTGTTTCTTGAACCGGCTCAGGGGGCGGCGGCAGATTTATGACTGCAGGCTCTATTTCCGGCTTCGGCTCTTCTTGCTCACGCACGTATGACGGCGGCCGGAAGGTCGTGGTCTGAAACTCTTCGTCGCTATCCGCGACGTCACGCGGCTTTTCTCCTGCCGTGGCAAGCACGAAATAGGCAGCGACAGCGCCCCCCAGAAGTAGGGCAGCCATGCCGATGGTTTGATTCCGTCCAGTGTTCCTGTTGCTGACGACAGTTTCATCGGCCGCCGTCATGGCCTCAAGTTCAGGGCTGCGCTTCATTAGTTGCCGCTCCTCCTACGTTTCATCGCCTTGGTGTCAGGAGCTGGACCGAAAATGGCAGGATCCGGAGCGCCGAAGTCGGGCTTGCGAAGGTTAAAGATGCAGGTCCACTGATTGCCCTCGCGCAGCGTGTATTGCGTCGCGACACCATCGACGACGATGTATTCGCCCTCCTTTCGGAAATTGCGCAGCGTCTCGGAAAAGTCGGCCTGGACGGCAAAAATCGCCGGCACCCGGCTGCCGAACTTGAAGAAGGTCTTTTTCCCGTCGTCGAAGATCACCAAAGGCTTCAACGCCGGATCACCGGAAAACGAATAGTCTATGTTGACGTTAGCCTTATCGACATTCGACATGTTCGGGTAGGCCGCCCGGTACTCAGCCTCCTTGCGGAGCGCGCCATTTAGATCCTTCTCGGGATAGACGAAACGGATCCCGAACACCTGCTTGCCATCGGACGGAGCATGGTCGTTGAGCTCGAGGAAATAGATCCTCTTGCTGGTCACAACATTCATGTTGGTGGCGACGTTCTTTGCGATCGGCTTCACGAACAGAATGTTGCCCTTCTCGGAAGGGGCAACCTGCCAACTGTCGGTGTCGCCAAGCGAGATCGTTTCGAACGTTTCGTCCTCGTCAAAGATGATCATTGTGGAGATGCCGTAGGTGGCAGAGACCTTCACCACGTTATTGGACTGATAGACGACGCTGGTCACGCGCGAATCGAGGCTGCCCGGGCGAGGTGCCTGCGCAGCATGGGCGTGAGTCATCATCGCGGCTGCGCAGGCCGCGGAAAGCAGGAGGAGTTTGATCATTCTTCACCTCCAGGCGTAACCGTTTCTTGATCGCGACGGTAGTTGTAGACCTGGAAGCCCAAGGGGTTCTCGAAGCGCCATTCATTGGTCGCCGGCGTGTCCGTATAGCGATAGCGAACGACCGAAATGTAGTGACGGACGATCGAATCCGTGTCCGATTTTTCGGTTGTCGAAAACCGGACCAAGGCCGTGCTCGCATTGGAGAAGGTGACGGACTTGATGTCGACGGTTACCTTCTTGTTCTTGCCGAGGACCTTTGCGGGATTGTTGGGATTTGCCGCACTGTAAAGCTCCTGCAGCTCGCGGGCCGCATCGTCAGTAGAGAGCAGGGCGGCGATGCCGAAATTCTGCTCAATCGCGAAGGGGTCGTAGCCTTCGCGAGATCGGATATAGCGCACGACGTTCGCTTGAGTGACCGCCTGTTGATCGGTCAGTTTGGAAGACCTGGTTAGGCCGGTCTTCACCTCCATATAGCCGGTGTTCTTATCAACCTCGACGATGTACGGCTCAAAGCTCTTCAGCGGAACGAGCATCACCAATGCCGTTAGCGACAGCAGGGTAATCGCGCCGAAAATCATTGTGACGAACCATGCGAGCGAGCGCGATCGCTTGGCTTTTTTGACGATCTCCTGTTCCCAGCGATCACCGTCCTGAAAGTAGCTCCGAAGAGCTGCGTCATTCGTTTCTGCCATTCGTTCTAGCCCTTGATTTCGCGCCTCAGCGAGGCATGCTGTTGCTGCTAATGCGGTTCTGCATCGCCTCAGCAGCGGCGTTGCGAATGTTGGTTCTCACGCCTTCCTGCGTGCGTGCCCTGGCTTGCATTCCGGCGTTGCCAATTGACCCCGCCAGACGTTGTCCGCCTGACAGGGCGGATATTGGTGCCGATACGCCTGTCCATCGGCCAACCGCGCGCGCTGCATTGCCAATGCCGACGGCCACGCCACCGGTAATGCCCTGCGCGAGAACCTGAATGTTGAAGAGGACAAATGCGCCTGCGGCGCACAGGAGCAGGAAAGCGGAAATGTCGCTAAGCTGAAGTTCCCGTTGGTTTGCAGCGCTCGTGACCTTTGTCAGTTCCGGGTCCATGGCTGAGATCAGGAATGCAGCCACGACGTAGACGAATAGTGGGATTAGCGCATACATCAGCACCTGCTGGAACCAGGCGACGCCCATGCCCCTCGTCGGTTCGAAGAGCATGCAGCCAATGAAGATCGGTGCGGTCCCGATCAGCACCCACATCATCACCTTGGCAAGGAGCAGGATCGCCAGAGCCACTGCAATGAAGACGGCCACTGCAAACATGATCAAAAAACCGATCATGGACGGCAGCACCGCAAAATAACCAGACTGTTCTGCGAAGGCAGAAGCAGCCTCATTGGCCGTTTTCCAGATCATCGAAAGGCCGTTTGTCGGCTCTGTGATGCCTGTCCCGGTGGCGGTAAGGATCGCCCGGCCGACGTCCTCTGGCGTGTTATTCAGCCAGGAATAGAAAAGATTGTTGAAGTAGTCCCACTCTCTGACCAGCGCCAGAATGATCAACATCCGGGCGACGCGACCAATGATCTCGCTGACGCTGACGCGGGCCGTTCCCATGAAAAGCTGGAGGCCGTAGTAGCCCACATATGCGATGAACATGATGGTGAGCAGCGGCACGATCTCATCGCCGACAATCCCATAAGCTTCCTCAGAGAAATCCGCGCCTGTCTGTTCAATTCTGTCGAGCAGATCGCCCAAGAAATCGTGCATCGTTGCAAATTGTCCTTATTCAGCCGCGATTGCCTCGATTGCCGCCAGGGCGGCCGCTGCATCACCATTGACGCTCATCATCGGTCCGCATTCCTGGCGAGGATCCGGCGCGTAAGACGTCAGGTTGGCAGGTCTCTTGCAGGGGGCGGTCTTCTCCTTCGCCGCGGTACCGCAGCCGGCCAGGCCGGCCGCGATCAGGACTGAAGACAGAACCTTTGCCGTCATGGTGATTTTACTGGTCACTGTAGGAGAGCGCCTTCTTCGAGTTGGAAATGTCCGTCAGGCGCCGCTGGTTATCGGCCTGGAGCGAAGACACGGCGCCGTTCATGACGCCGATCAGCTCGTTGATCGTCAGGCCAGCTTGCACCTGAAGCTGTGTGTTCTGATCGATCGAGCCCTTGATGTCCTTGGCCTGGCCGATGTTTGCACCCGCCTGCTCGAATGAGGTGCGGCGCGTTTGGACTGCCTGCTGCGACCCGGTAACGAGCGCTGCGACACCGAGAACGGTGTTCACCATCTCTTCGTAAGACTTGTCGCCCGAAAATGAGCTGCCTGCCTGGCCCGACAGGTTCTTCACCAATTGCAGGCCATTGATGAAGTTCGTTGCCACCTTGGCAACATCGCCGCCCATGCCGCCGAAGTTGGGAACGCCGCCCGACATCAGGCTGTCGAAGGACGGCATTTGGGAGACGCTGAAGCCATTGCCGACCGCAAGGTTTTGCATCTGGTTGGCGTCGCTACCGCGATCGCCGGTCACCGCCTCAAGAGTGTCCTGGACCGTTTTCAGGACTTCCTTGTTGGTGCCGAGGATGTCATCGGTGGTTTTCGACGTTCTCTGCGCAATCTCAAGATTTGCAGCGTCGATGACCGGGACTTGCGCGGAAGCTGCGGACGCAAGGGCCACCGAGCACGCCGTTAAAATCAAACGTTTCATGGCAGTTCTCCTCATTGAGCGGTCAACATCAGATCTACCTTGGCTTCGCGCTCCCGCTTCTGGACGCAAGCCTTTTCTGTCGGGCTCCATTCAAGCCCCTCGCGAGGATCGCAAACACCGGTCGTTTCGCGATCCGCGTCGTCGTCATCATTCTTGAAGTCGCTCGTGCGCGATGCGCCGGAAAGATTGCCGACATCGACCGCACTACGAGAATTCATAAGGTCCGCCATCGTCGTGCCGAGGCGGATGACCTGGTTCATCATTTCGAGATTGGCATTACGCGCGCCGGAATTGTGATCCCAACTGTCTTGGATCGTCCCGCTGGACATTGCGCCCAACTGCTGCAGCCAAGAGGCAACGTTTCCGCTGCTTTCCCCAATCGCTTGGGATGTCGCCATTGAGTTGATGGTGGAATCCCGCATGCCGGTGAAGGCTGTAGAACCGCCGCCATAGTTCGCAGGAATATTCGCGACGTCGGAGCCGCCAAAAGCAGGAAGCCACTTTTGGGTGATATTCGCCACATACCCCTGCGTTTCCTTGAAAGGTGGGATTCCGCCCCACTTCTGGACGTTACCAGGACCCGCGTTATAGGCGGCCAGCGCGAGATTGGTGTTGCCGTTGAAGCGCCGGAGCTGTTGTTTCAGATAGCGCGCGCCGCCACGAAGATTGTCTTCCATGTCATAAGGATTGACCCCCAGATCCTTTGCCGTACCCGGCATGAGCTGAGAAAGCCCAATGGCGCCGACCGGCGATTTCGCACACGGATTGAACCGGCTTTCCTGATAGACGAGCGCCATGAAGAGGCTTTCGTCGACGCCTTCTTCCTGGGCCACTCGCTTTACAAGGCCGGTGATTTCCGGGTTGGCCGTTGCAGCGGAAGCGGCGTCACCGCTGCGACCTGGACGATACATCGAGCAGGTCACGCTCTTGCTGACCGTATAACGGTCGCTATCCGTCTTTTCGATTTCCGTCGTCGTCTGGTCGCGTTTGGTGTCGGTCTCGAGCACCTTGCCGTCAAGCACCGGCACCTGAGAGTGCGCCGTTCCGGAGGCACCAAGCCACAGCGCAGAAATCACCCACAAAGCAGGACTCATCCTCATTCTGCCTTCTCCCATCCGCAGAATTCAGCCAGCCAATTTTCAGGCTCGTCGCCATATTGTTCCCGAAGTGCCGCGCACTCCTCGACGGTCTCCTTGCGGCCGGAAAGCACCTTCACGAGATCGGGCATGGCGGAAAGATCCAGCCGAGCGATGACCGAGTCATTGCCGTGCTTGATCAGGAAAGTTCGCTTTTCGGGCGGAGTGTTCTTGATGAAGTTGAATTCTTTCACCGTCAGGCCAAAGCGCTTGATGTAGCTCTCTTCGTCGGCCCGCGGGTTCGGAAAGTGAATGTTCGTCGCCGACTGCTCGATCAGCGTATGCGAGGCTTTTGCCTTGGCGATATCCGCCGCGGACTGGGTGCCGAAGCCAACAATGCCGTTGAGCTTGCGGATGGTTTTCATCTTGTCGACGATGAACGCCGAAAAGGTCTCGTCCATAAGAAGCTGCCAGCCCTCGTCCATGAAGAACATGACGGGGTTTCCGTCGAGCAGCTCGTCGAGGCGATGATAGAGGTACATCAGCGCCGGCGTGCGGAGCTCCTCGTTGCCGAGGATGTTCGTCATGTCGAACCCAAAGACGCTGCGACCCGAGAAAGAGAGGACGTCGTGCTGAGCGTTGAAGAGCCACGCCTTTTCACCTTCGATCCAAGGACGAAGGCGAGAGTGAAGGTCATTGGCATCCGCCCGCGACCGACCCACAAGCAGGGCGGCCAGGTTCGCTAGGTTCCGTTCCGCCGCAGGTTCCTGCATCAGGCGGACGATCGCCCGCTCAAGCGTATCCTCGTCTTCCTGAGTGAAGTCACTGCGATCACCGGAGCGCAGCATTGCCTTCAGGAGGCGAAGGAGAAATTCGCGGTTTGGGCCGGTATTTTCGAGCTGCAGCGGGTTAAAGCCGGTCGGCGTTCCCGGTGACAGCACCTCATATGAACCGCCAATCGCCCTTACGAAGATTTCCGCGCCGCGATCCTTGTCGAAGAACACGCCTTTCGGCGTCGGTGAAACGCGCATCGCCTGTGCGAGCAGGAAGGTCAAAGCGACCGTTTTACCGGAGCCGGTTGGTCCCGTGACGAGGAAGTGCCCGATGTCGCGGCGATGGAAGTTGAACCAGTATGGCGTCTGCGACGTGGTTTCGAGGATCGTGATCGGCAGTCCCCAATGAGTGCGATCGGCCTGGCCCGTCGCGAAATTGTGCATGGAGGACAGGCCGGAAAAATTCGCGCTCGACAACATCGCTTTGCGAGCAATGTAGCTGTGATTGCCCGGCAGTTGCGCCCAAAATCCCGCTTCGAGGTTCAGATCCTCGCGAAGCCAGGTGAGATTCATGTCGGTGAGGCAAGCACCGAGTTCGGAAACGGTGCGGCTAAGGCCCGGGAGATCGCGGGAGAGGCATAGGAGCGAAAGATGGTGGAAGCCGAAGACGGCCTCTTGGTTCATCAGGCTATTGAGCGCATAGTCGATATCCTGTTCGACTGAGCTGCCGGCCTCGTCCGAGGCTCTGATCTGCCTCTGCAACCGACTAATTCGTTCTTGGGCGATCGGCTTGTCGGCGATGGTGAAGGACTGCGTCAGAATGAATTCGTGGTTTACCTGCAGCAGGCCGTCCAGCATGCCCGGCCCGGTGAAAGGCGGATACTCCTTGATGGACAGCAGCGCTCCAAAGCGGGTGTCTTCATCGACAGCCGCTTGAGCCTGCATCGTCCGCGTGCTGAAATGCAGTCGCGACGTTCCGACATAATTGCGAATGCCCATGCGCGGTAGGCGCATCTTGCGCGGCACACCGCAGCTCAGGATCGCGTTGAAGAACTCGCAGGGTTCGGAGTAGGGCTCGCCTTTCCCCTTCTCATCACGCCCTTCAATCTTGGCCTGGTCGTCATTCCTGCGACGATAGGTAATTCCGAGCGCCCGGGCTCCATACTTGTGCAGATCGCGGGCGATGTTGCCGATCAGCTCCTCGAGCTCCGTAACATCTTCGCGCGTTTGCTGGACCCGAGCGTCCCTGTTTGCCTTGTCAAAGAGCCTCTTTAACGAGTCGCCAATGCCGAGGGCGCCCCGCATCCCAGACCGCACGACCGTCAAGTATATTTCGTTCGTAAACATGCGCTTGTGGCGCAGTTGCCCCATGTAGCGCTTGTTCAACAGGTCGCAGAATGGTTCGTCGAACGCGCCACCGATCTGCGTTTCGACCTCTCTCCGGATCACGGTCGACCAAAGAGAATATCGGCTCGACCCCAAGGCACGGATCATCGTGTTCTGGACGACCGACCGCATGTTGAGCTCAGCCTGGTCCTCCGTCTGGAAGAACAGTCCATTGAGTTTGATGACGCTTAGAAGCGATCCGTTTTCCAGCCCGATCACTGTATCGGAGACATGTCGGAGATACGGAATATGAGTCGACATGGGCCGCTCATTGCTGGCGACCGGGCCGAATCCAAGCTCTTCTTTGACGACTTTCAGCATGGTCACGGTCCGTAAGAGTTGGTGCCCCAAAAGCGCTTGTTGGGCGTGCTGGGCGTCTTGCGGGACGTCACCTGCATCACATCGAGGATCCTGTTGTCCCAGGTGCAGAGCGAGAACAGGACAAGGTAAGCAACCGGCGCGATGAGCAACGCCAGGAGGTCGTTCGTTGCAAGCCAGCCGATGATGGTGACGCCAACGATCAGCACCACCGCCATGTAGGGCACGCCCCAAAGGGTTGGGGACCGGGTTAACCCGATCACCAACGGCGTCAGAGCCGGTTTTTCGTCCTGAAACTCACTCATCGGTCACTGACCGACCGCCGAGATCATCTCGTCGACGATCGCCGGTGCGCCAAACACCAGACCGATGCCCATCACGACCGCGCCGGCCGTGAACCACGATAGGCGTCCGGCGAATGCCAGAAATCCAAGGCCGATAACGGCAATGATCGCGAGCAGGCGACCGAACGGGCCGGTGATGAAATCGACGATCATCTGTACCGCCGTCTGCAGCGGCCCGAAGGCGCCGCCTGCACTCTGCGCGAGAGCAACATCAGCGCCCGCGACTTGGAATGCGGCCACAATGCCGAGCGTGGCTGCGAGCTTCACCGCCTGAGACTTCCTCGTTTGCATTTCAAATTGCATGTTTCTCTCCTTCAAAAGTGCATGACACCGCCGACAAACTTGCCGGTCTTCTTCACGGCGATGACACCGGCGTCGCGGCTGTCACTCGCATCCGAGACCGCCTGCGGAGCGGCGGCCGGCCTCGCCTTGCCCTTTGCCGACGGCATTGGCAGCCCGAGTTGGTAGTTCAACACCTTCGCGACGTATCCGACTGTTTCCTGGAAAGGCGGGATCCCGCCGTGTTGGTAGATCCGCTGTTCGCCGCTGTTGTAAGCAGCCGCGACCAGGAGCGGGTTCTGAAACTCATCAAGCAGAAAGCGCAGGTACTTCATCCCGCCCTCGATATTCTGAGTGGGATCACAGATGTCCGTAACTCCGAACCGCGCAGCCGTAGCAGGCATGAGCTGCATCGGTCCGCGCGCGCCCTTTGGGGAGTTGCGGCTTTGGTCAAAGCCGCTCTCGGCCCAGGCGATGGCCGCCGCGAAGACTTCATCGACGCGATATTTGCGCGCCGTCTGCACAACCAGAGACTTAACCTCTTCTGGGCTGAGCGGAGACGGACCGCACTCATACACGTCTTTGGTGTTGTCATTGATCTGCCGAACTGCACCAATTTGCTGTATCGAGCCCGTGGGAACCTGCGGTTCATCAACCCTGTTCGGCACGTTGTTGGAGGGAGCGAAATTGCTCAAACCTGCATCAATATGATGCAAACCCCCAAAATCATGGGGGCTGTTGTCAGCTTTGTTCTGAACCGCATCTTGCTGCTTTACTACGCCATCAGCGCCTAGCACGAACTCCTTCTCTGAGCCGCGCCAGCGCTCATCGAAGTTCGTTGCAAGCTCCGCCTTCCTGTCAATCGGCCAAGTGCTTTTATTTGTTATGACATTTGCGGATTTACGCCCATCTTGGGCGTAAGAAATCGGAACCCAGCTCGTGCACAAAAGGGCGCTACCCGCCAAAGCGGCCCAGCCCAAAACGCCTGAAAATCTAGCCCTTTTTTCCATCGTCCCGCGCCTAACTTGCGGTGTTGTGATCGAAACGAAAACCAACTAAGCTGGTGAAGGTGTCGCATCGATTTGGTTCAGCGATACAACTTTTCGAAGCAGACTTAAACCCCCTATTGCAGGGGAACGAGATGAAGCAATATGGGTAAGGGCTAGAAAATGAAACGGAACATCATTGCCGCACTCGCAAGTTGCGCAATCGCAACGCCTGCTTTGTCCGTCTCGGACATCAACAAGGATTACATCAGATCGCTCGCAGCGCCGGGCAAGACGGTTCTCGTGCTCGAATATTACGACGGAAGCGGGAAGGTCGCCGATCGGAAGGGCTATGCAACAACGGCCGGATTTAAGGCCGTTTCACCGACCGACTTTCGCGTGGATGACAAGACAACACTGCACCTTTTTGGCCTGGAGCCATGCAAGGGCGAAATGGTCAATCGCAGTGAAGACTTCGCCGGGAGCTGCACCGATTATGCGCAGCAACAGCTCCAGATCCTGTTACAAAACCCGAAGGTCGTGTTTTGCCGTGCCTTCGTGAGCGAGCAAGGTTCGCCCGTCCAGAACGCCACCTGCTACGGCTACTATAATTTCCCCGGTAGCCTCGACTCCGTCGATATGTTTGAGGAGCAGCTTTTGTCGCTCGGCGCGCTCCGCCTCGCAAAAAAGCCAGATGGGACTCCCGTTCGTCCGGATCTCTCCAAAGCTGAGGAGATCGGCCAGAAGGGCTCATTCGGAATGTGGGCCGATCCGAGGGTGAAGGGTCAATGAGAAAGGCTCTGTCCCTTCTGTTGGCTCTCTTGCCGACATCCGTATCCGCAGCACCGGCAGGCTATTTCGATCTTCTTCCTGGCGTCACCCTGGAAACGGGCGACATGTGGGTTTCCAATGGTGAAAGATTCCGCCTCTACGGCGTCCAGTCCTGTTTGCGCGGCACTTCCTATACGGACAAGCACGGGCAGAAACGCGACTGCGGCGAGGCGTCCCTTGCCGTGCTGGCGGCCTATATCAAAGACACCAAACCCGTTTGCGCCCCGGTGGTGAAGAAAGCCGGTATCGCTTACGTCGTCTGCTACGCCACAGTTGGGAAGGAGCGGCTTGATCTGGCAAACGTCCTGATCACGAGCGGATACGCTTTCGCGGGCCTCAACGGTGAGGGCATGCCCTATCACGTCCCCTATGCCGTGGCTGAGAAACTTGCGCGCGATAAGCGTGCCGGCCTCTGGCAGTTCGAAGACGTCCAGCATCCGGCCATTCTCTTGAGCCGCGAGGTGAATGCGCGAACCAAGAAGGCAGATCAATGAAGCGATACCTACTTGCAGCCGCCGCGCTCGCTACGATCCCGCATGCAGCGACAGCCGCGGATCTCATCAAGACTCCGGCCGCAGCGGCTCGGCCACCACAGAGATTGAGCGAAGCTACGATCTACCAAAATCCGGTTTACAAGGGCCGAGTCGCCGTCATGGACGGCCGCACTCTGTGGTATCCGCAATATGCGCAGCGCGTTCGCCTCGTCGAGATCGACGCGTGCGAGCTTCCACAGTGGGCGATTGATCCCAAGCGGGTGGGTCGCGAGCGGCAAAAGGCGCCTTCACCCGTTCCGTGCGGCCCACTTGCAAAGGCTTGGCTCAAGAGGACCATAGGCAGCAAACCGGTCGAATGTACCGTCTTAGCCCATGGCAATGACGGTATCCCCCAAGCCCGCTGCACGTCAGCCGGCCGCGATATTGCGGTCGAGATGCTTCGTGTCGGATGGGCGCGTGTCGCGTCGCCCTATTCATACAACAGCCAATACCTAGCCTATCAACAGCATGCGATGGCGGCCCGCTATGGCATGTGGGCCACTTACGTTCTCGACATGAACGAGTGGCGTCGCAAGGCCGTCGACAAGACGCTAGACCGCCAGCCAATCGCTGATTTCAACCTGCTTGTCGAACGGGAAAGCGAAATATCGCCTCCCTTCATCGACGCGCGGAAAAAGCCGAAGAGGACAGACCGATAGTTGCCCGACTTCGCACATATTGCGAGCTCATTCGCAACCGATCCGCTGGCGAGCTTAATGCTCGCCATTCCCTTATCTTTTGCGCTCATCGTCGTTTCGGAACGAATCTGGTGGGTGCACGGTCCGTTTGCCCTGGTGCTCCTGATCCTTTCGATCCTCTTTCTCGATCGACGTCATCTGGCGCTGGACAGCTTTCTCGTCGGCCTATTCGCATTTCCACCGCTTTGCCGGGACATTCCCAACCAGCCGATGCTTTTTCGGATCGGGATCCTCTGGTTCTCAGCCTTCGCGCTCGTCGCCGCCGTCCTCTACGCAGCGGGCGGTCGAGTGCACCACGCCGCACCGCTCGACAAGCTATTCGTCGACCGGGAAGCTCCAGCCGCAACCATCATGAGGGCCAACTGACATGAAACACCTGCTTTATGCCGTAGCCAGTCTTGCTGCGCTTGCCTTCGCGCCCACGGGCGCAAAGGCAGAAGATGCTTCCTGGGGCTGCCAGGTTCTCCTTTGTGCTGCTTCTCAATCTCCGTCCTGGCAGGGCGTTCCCTATTGCGTTCCACCTATGAAGAAGCTGATCGCCGCAATGTCGAAGCCCGGATTTGATTGGCCCATTTGCCACGAGGCGAAGGCCGGCGAGCCAGGCCGGCAAGAGTTCGAGGACTGCCCTGCAGGGGCGCGCCCCACCTCCAGCAATGATGGGAACGACAACGGCTTGCGCCGCCGCAACGAGGAGGACCAATGCGTCCGGGTCGTGGACAGATGCGAGAACCGCGGCGAGTACAACCGCCTCTATGGTGACGAGGACGCCAACCAGCGTAACGGCGTGACCGTAAGGTCCATCAGCGGCAACAGCGACCATTTCGGGAATCGCGACAATCGCTACAACGGCTGCAAGGTGCAGGTAACTTCCCCCCGTCCGCGGCGCACAAATCCCTGGTTCTTCGACATTCCCAACGACAAGGGCGTCAAAGAGCGCTTCTGGTTCAATCCACGCACCTAGCCTTGCCTAAGAGGAAGAATCTATGCACCAGAACGCCATAATCGCGATCGCAGCCACCCTCGGTATAGCGGCTGGCGCCGGCGGCACCTACATTGCAACCTCCGAGCCGAAAGTTGAAGCTCAGGCCATCTCGAAAGCCGAACTGGTTGCGGCTATCTCCGCTGATCCATCTCTTTGCCCTATTCCGACCGTTGAAGCGCCGACAGAAGCCGAAGCATTGGCCGCCTACCGCAAAGCACATGCGGCGTCTCCTCTCGTTTGGGATCGGAATAATCTGCCGGAAATCTCTCTGGCACTCGGCCAATGTGACAAGGCCGGGGCAGGGCCAGGTGTCGCTTGCATGACCTCAGTCAAGATGGGGCCCGAAGCGCGGCCTGTTGATCGAATCGTCGGCTTCGCTAAGTCAGCATCCGGCGAGTGGATCGCCACGATCAACTAGGAAAGAAGCCGCCCAACAAGGGCGGCTGCCTTCACGCTCGACCCAGCACATTGCCAGGCCAAGGCCACAGGCCTATTCCACAGGCTCGGTCGTGCTCAAGACGGCATCCATTTCTTCCGGCCTGAGCGAGCCTCTCGTTGCGAACAGATACGCGGCCAAGTAGGTCAACTTTTGCCATCCTTGCTGATCGTTGCACGGTCGGTGGTTCACGATTCTTAGCCTGGCGGCCTCTTCCCCTTTCGTCACCTCGAGCAGGGCATTTGCGTAGACCACGTTGGTTACATCGCCAGCCGCGCGGCGTTCAGTCCCATTCGCGCACCGCCTCAGAAGTCGTCCATAGCGCCGCTATATGCCGCTCTTTCAACGGTGGGGAGCGGGCGGGCACGGGTCCCGGACAATCGGAAATGCGGGCGGAGCGCTGGTTTCCCGCTAAACAAGAGTCCCGCTGCTTCGCGGGTGTCGCCACCACCCGGACAGGGCATTCGCGGACATGATCGGCGAGATCTACAGCCAACTTCCGCTCCGCGGATTCAACGAAACGGGCGTTGCGAAAAACGGTAATATCAAGCTGATTCCGGCTGACGCCATGCCCTGTGCCGGCCCTTAGTAATGCACGAAAGAGTAACTTCATACGCAAATTCCTTTTTCTTCCGCGGCGTCATCGCGAGTTCTGCGAGATTATTTTCGCTTTCACCACCAAAGCACGCAGATTTGAGGGTTGTTCAACTGAAAACACAGGTGAATTCTGACGTGCGGCGGGTTAGATGGTCGCGAGCCGCGCACCGCGAACTCAGCGTGGATCCGTGCGCCTAGGGTTGAGTACGGACGCTTGAGATGAGGATCCTGAACCATAGAATTACGCGCGTCACGGTCGGCATTCTGCTCCTCGTGCTTGTAGGAATACTGCTACTGCCCGGATTGACGGGATTCACCAGCCTGGATGGAACGGTCAATGCGCGCTTTGCGGCGATAAACGCGCCGATCGACGGCGAGATCGCCGGGCCGCCGCCGCGGATCGGGACACCGGTGACCGAGGGCGAGACGCTCGCGATCATTCGCAATGCACGTGTCAACCGGGCAATCCTTGCGTCACTCCGTGCAGAGCATCGGACCGCCGTCGAACGCGTCGCGGCACTGGAGCGGGAGCGCGACGAATTGGCACGGTTGCGGGATCAGCTTGATCGCAGACTCGACGTCTTCACAAGCGCAACCATTGCCACTCTGGAGCAGGAGCTTCAAATCCTCCTAAAGCGGCTCGAGGTGTCGCGTGCTCAGGATGTGGTGGCGAAGGTCGATCTCGACCGCCGGCAGGAGCTCGAGTCGAAAGGCATCTTCACCCGCAAGATGGTTGAGGCAGCAGAAGCCGCTGGCGCCGCAACGGGCGGCGAGGTGGAGATCAGCAATCTATCGGTCGAATTGTTGCGGCAACGTTTGGACGCCCTGCGACAGGGCATATTCATCGTTGGCGACGGCCAAAACGACGTTCCCTATTCGCGCCAGCGCCAGGACGAGGTGATCGTTCGCATCAACGACCTCAACACGCGGATCGCTGAGAACAAGACGCGAGCGAGCCAGACCGAGCAGCAAATGATCGAGGAGGAGAAGCGTGTGAGCAGCCTCGAATCGGCAACAATTCTCTCGCCGTTCGACGGCGTTGTCTGGAGCAGGAGCATCGTCAGCGGCTCCAACGTCGTTTTGAACAACGAGATGATGCGCGTTCTCGACTGCCGCGAACTGTTCGTCGATATCCTCGTTCCCGAGGTGAATTACGACGAGATCTATGCTGGGCGCGAGGCGGAGGTGCGGCTCTTCGGACGCGGCGAAGTCTTTCAAGGTCGCGTACAATCGGTCAAGGGCAGTTCCGCCGTCGTCGAAAAGGATTCGCTTGCCGCCAACGAACCTGAAACCGACGAGCGTAACGCGCGCATTCGCGTCCAGCTTGCGTCCTCGGCCCTAAATACGGACTTTGCCAATTTCTGTCAGGTGGGACGGACGGCGCAGGTCCGCATTTCCAAGCACGCTGTTCGACTCACGCAGTGGGTAAAAAGCCTGTGGTTCAGCCTCTTCTAGCACTGGCACCGACCCTTTTAGTCATTGCCTTCTTTCTTCTCGGGCCGTCAAACTGGTCGCGCCGTCGGACGTGGGCGCGGGCGATTACCTGCGCCTTTGTCGGCGTGGTGGCCTTGCGCTACGTGATCTGGCGCCTCACCGAAACGGTTCTTCCCTATCCCAATGACGGCGCCAATTTCTACTGGGTCTGGTTCGTGTTCATCGTTGAGGTCCTGGCTTTCTCGGAGGTGGTGCTGTTCCTCATTTTGATGAGCCGCTACGTGGACCGTAGCGCCGAGGCCGACCGCCTCGGGCAGGCTTTCTTCGCCCAAAGGGAAGGCGACTTACCGACGGTCGACATTTTCATTCCGACTTACAACGAACCGCTTGACGTGCTGGAAAGAACGATCGTCGGGGCGTTGGCGCTCGACTACCCGAAGGACAAGCTGACGATCTATGTTCTCGACGACGGCCGGCGCGAATGGCTGAAGACCTTCTGCGAGGGGCGGGGCGCGATCCATGTGACGCGGCCGGACAACGCCCATGCGAAAGCTGGCAACATGAACAATGGCTTGCGCGTCAGCTCCGGGGATTTCATCGCCATCTTCGACGCCGACTTCGTGCCCTATCGCAACTTCCTCAGGCGTACGCTGCCGTTCTTCTCTGACGAAACGATCGGCATAGTGCAGACGCCACAGCATTTCTTCAACGTCGATCCGGTGCAATCCAATCTCGGCCTCGAGAAAATATGGCCGGACGAGCAGCGGCTGTTCTTCGACGAGATTGCACCGAGCCGCGACTCCTGGGACGTGAGCTTCTGCTGCGGCTCCTGTTCGATCGCCCGCCGCAAGGCGGTCGACGCAATCGGCGGTTTCCCGACCGAGTCGATCACCGAAGACCTGTTGACCACGCTTTCGATGCTCAACAGGGGCTACAAGACCCGCTATCTCAACGAACGGCTATCGATGGGTCTGGCCGCCGAGAACCTCACCGGCTATTTCGTTCAGCGCGAGCGCTGGTGCCAGGGCGGCATCCAGACGCTCTACCTGCATAACGGGCCCTTGCGCGGACCGGGGCTCTCGCTCTTCCAGCGGATCATGTTCCTCCCGATGTCCTGGCTGGTGCAATATCTCGTCCGCTTCGTGGTGCTTCTCGTACCGATTGTCTACCTGTGGTTCGGGGCACTGCCGCTCTATTTCACGGACGCCGGCGATTACGTCTCCCATCAGGTGCCGTTGCTGGCCGCCTATTTTCTGCTGATGCTCTGGATCACGCCAACCCGCTACCTGCCGGTGGTCTCCAGCGCCGTCGGCACCTTCGCGGCGTTCCGCATGTTGCCGACGGTGATCTCCAGTCTCGTGCGGCCGTTCGGCAAGCCCTTCAAGGTGACGCCTAAGGGCAGCGGCAACGAGGCGAACGCCTTCGACGCCTACACGTTTACCTGGATCGCTGGCTTCATCGTCGTCACCGCGCTCGGCCTGTTGATCAACATCGTTCCGGAAACGGCGCAGATCCGCGGCGCGTTTTCACCGATCGCGGCGCTTTGGTCGGGGATCAACATCATCGTGCTCCTGATCGCCTCGCTGATCTGCTTCGAAAAACCGCGCCGCCTCTTTCAGGCCTTCAAGGTCGACGAGGTCGTGGAAGTCGACGGCAGCAAAGGCCATGTGGTCAGCCTGTCGCTCGAGAAAGCCGTGGTCGCGGTTCCCGCAGAAACGCGGTTCCAGTCCGACCGGGTGAGGCTCACCATTGACGGCTTCAAGCCGCTTCAGTCCGATCTCAAGCTGGTGACGCAACGGCGCGGCGACGTCACCCGCTCCGGCGACCGAAGGCGATACTACCTTCATCTGTATTTCGATCTACGGGGATCCGAGCGCGACAAGATGATCGTCAAGCTCTATACAGGCCGCTATTCCCAGGACATCCCCGACATCGACAAGGTCGCCGTCTCGGTGAACCTGTTGCTGCGTGCTTTCGGACGCACGCGCACTGCCTAGTGATCGCGGCGGGAACCACGCCCAGCAGTTGAGCTTCAGCTGAGCCTCAGATCAATGCCCGGATGCAGTTTTCTCAGATTTGGGAGGGACTTCGACTGCCATGGAAACTCCGAGGTCCCGCGGATCGTCATGTGAACGTGCGGCAATTTGCGCGCCTCGATCGTCAGCTTTGCGAGCAGGTTTATCCCTGACGAATTCAACAACTGCAATCCGGTGAGGTCCACGGTCATGCGATCGGGCTCTGCCTCGAGAACGTTCATCACCAGAGAGAAAATCGGCGCATAGGCTTCGGTGCCGGGCAGACGCATCGTCCCGTCAAAGTAGATGTCCTTGCCTTCCGACCAGACGCGATATTCTTCGTCCTTAATTTCCATGTCCATCTGCCCATCAAGCTGAGAGATCGGGAACTGCGATAGACGCATAGGTCTCCAGCGGAATCCCTTCCTGTTCGCCGGTTCCAAAGACCCAAGCGAAATGCGCTCCATAATCGCTCATGAGGGTCAGAAGACCAAGCCCGGAGCCGGCGGCTGCGCCCGTCGCATTCGCTTCGATCCGGGAGATGAGGAGCTCGCCCGGATCTCCGGTGGTGATCTCGGAAAGCAGATGCTGGAACCGCTCGGCGGTTTCCTTGTCAACAAAGTTGGAAACCTTTGTTCGGAAAGTGTTATCGGCGACGGAGGCCTCCACGACGATTTCACCGGAAGCACGGAACTTCACGGCATTCTCGACGAGTTCGTTGGTGAGATAACCGACGTTGTGCCGGACCTCCTTATAGAGGTTGCGTGAAGCGCGATAGCGCAGCGCAACGAATTCGGCGACGAAATCCGAGGTCATCGCGCAGTGCTTCCAGCCGAGGTCAAGTGGACCATCGAAGAGGCGGAGTTTCGCCACGTTTTCGCCCGTACCGATCGCGAGGTCTTCCAGTCCATACAAAGTGGTCATCGCTTACCTGTGCCTCATCACTACCAACGTGATATCGTCATGGATCTTCTGGCTGCCAATGTGGGCCATCAGGTCCTCGATAATGCCGTTCCGGACTTCTACGGCGCTGCGGCCATGGCGGCTGCGGGCACTTTCGCAGAGCCTCTCAATGCCGAATAGTTCGCGGTCACTATTCTCCGCCTCGGTGACGCCGTCGGTGTGAAGGATCACCACATCGCCGCACCCGAAGGAGATCTCCCGTGTTGCCACGAAGGCCGAGATATCCGGCTCAAGACCGATCGGCAGACCAAGATCGATCGTATCGACCCGCTCCACCTTTCCGGAGTCGCGGACGATTATCACTTCCTCATGTTGACCCGACAGAGTGAGACGGCCTTTCTCGTAGTCGATGAATGCGAGCGACAGGTGTTTGTCGGTATTAGTCCTGACGATGTTCTTGTAAATTGCTCGGTTGAGCCTGTTGAGGAACTGCGGGGGGTCCATTTCGCCCGCCTCCTGCAATGCGCGAGCTACGGATTGGACCATCAGCATTAGCACACCGCTTTCAAGGCCGTGCCCGGTCACGTCCCCGATGCCGATCTTCAGCCGCGTGCCGTCTCTCAGCACGTCATAGTAGTCGCCGCCGACCTCGTCTGCGGGTCTCATAAAGCCGGCGATCTCGATTTCGGAAATTTCCTCCAGTTCACCCGCCTTCGGCAGGACCATGGTCTGGATGCGACGGGCGACGTCCAGTTCGGCGCCGAGGCGCACATTCTCGCTGCGCAGTTGCGCGTTCAAGGCCGATATTTGCAGGTTTGCCTCTTCAACCTCCTTCGTCCGCTCTTTGACGAGCTGCTCTAGGTTTTCGGTGTGATAACTGATCTGCTCGGCCATGCGGTTAAAGGCGTTGCCGGCCTCACCAACCTCATCGCGCGTCGGGATATCAACCCGGACGGAATAGTCCTTAAGCTGAATTCGCTTGGCGGCGTCGGCAAGCGCGCTGATACCGCTCGTGATGCGACCGGATATCGCGAACACGGCGGAGGTGACGAATAGGAGTGAAATGAGCAGTGCCAGCGCCTGGTAGATGAGGATGCGGTTCGTCGCCTCTGTGATGCCGGCCTGCGCAGTGAAGAGGGAGGCATAGATTTCACGCTCTGGCACGACAATGCCAAGGAGCATGGATTCATGACGAACAGGGCCGGAGACCCATAGATTGGTCGGCTGCAATTGCTTCAGGACGAAAAGATAGGGCACCTTCTCGCCGTTTTCGTCGAGCAGGACATGCTGCAGCAGGCCGTCCTGGTCCAGCGGCAACTTGGCGATGGCGGCCTGCGCGCTGTTGCGCAGTGAGCGATTGAGACCGGTTACCCCCTGGCCATTGGCCTCGCTCGAGGACTGAAGGCCCATAACCTTTTCGCCGATCGGGTTGATGGCGACCACATTACCGTCCGACATGGTCAGGAAACCGAAGCCGCTCTCAGCCACGTGTACATTCTCGACGATCTCGGCCAGCTGATCGAGGGTGATATCAGCGCCGGCGGCACCCGCGACACGGTCACGCTCGCGCGACCATAGAGGCTGGAAGAAGCTGACGATCAGCTTGCCGGTGATCGCGTCCGTGTAGGGGGCGGTCTGTGTGATGTCGTTTTCCACCGGTCGCGACGCTGGATCCCTCACCCATTGCTCCCAGGACTCGTAGAGGCCCGGGAAGAAGAATGGCCAGAATTGCGTCTCGTTATGCCCGGGGTACAGCCGGTCGAAAGTCTGGGCCTGATCCGTATACGGAGCTGTCCGGAAGATCGGCCGCTCCTTCGGCCCGATATAGTACATCTGCAACTTGGGCAGGCCGTTTGCCAGCAGGGCCGGAGCAATGAGGTCGACAACTGCGCTGTTCTCGATATCTCTCTGCACGTCGGGCAACGGAACGTGGTTCGGGTCGAGCAGATATCCCCACACACTGACGACCGACAAAGGACCGGGCAGGTTCTGAGCCCAACCGCCCTTCTCGTTGTAGGTTACCGTCACTGCTCCCGGTGCGCCGCGAGCCATGGCGTCGCCGATCTGAGATTCTCTCTTCGGATTGTCGATCTGTGCCTGCAGAACACTCGCCAGAGCGCCGACGTCCGAATGAACCTGATCCAAAAGCAGGTTGACGCGCGCGGCCGTCGTTTCCGCGTAAGAGCGGATATAGTCCTCGTTGGCCCTCTCGAGGCCTTCACCGACTTGTGCGGTCGCATCTCGGGAGAGCCTCTGCACGTTCCAGAGTGCCAGCCCACCGGTCACGAGCAGGTCGAAAAGCACGGCGCCGCCGACCACAAGGATGAACTTGGCGCGGAACGAGCGCGCACCGAGGCGGCTGGTTGCTGGGTCGAGCGGCTTCATAGCGGCTTGCGCCCGGATGCTGCCCAGATCGGCCAGCCGGCGTAGCCCTTGGGGTGAAGGGCTGCGAAGATGTGGTCGCGGAAGCCCTGGCGGAAGCGCTCGATGAATTCAGGAGGATCACCCCGCTTCACGGCCATCTCCCCCGCATAGACATTCTCCCAAGCGGTGATGATGTCGGCGAAGTCCTGCGGATCGCCGTCGAGATTGGTCACCATGAAGGATTCGACGCGGATGTCTTCGAAGCCCGCGTCGGCCAGATAGCGGCGGCTCTTCGGCCCGAGTTCTACGTCCATCTCAAAATGGGCAAACAGCTTGGCGACCTCGTTATAGGTCCACTGGATGCTTTGCGCTCGCGGTTCGCCAAGACAGTGCGAATTCTTCTCGTTCGTGATGTAGACGCGCCCGCCCGGCTTGCAGATGCGGTAAAGTTCCTTCAGCAGCACGTCGGGCTGGTTGAAGATCTGTAGGGAATGGCGGCAGGTTACGAGATCGAACTGATTGTCCTCGAGCAGCATCTCGGAGGCGTCGCCAAACGTATATTCTATATCGGTGATGCCGAAATTCGTCGCTACGTCGCGGGCATAGGCAAGGCTTGCCTTCGAGTGATCGAGGGCGACGATGCGGGCCGGCTGAAACTCCTTGCGCACCAGCACGGCGAAGTCTCCGATGCCACAGCAAATATCAGCCATATGAATTCCCGCTCGCATGCCATGCCGCGGCAGGATGGTGCGTTCGTGACGCCAGGTCATCTTGGTCTGCGTGCGTAGGATCGGGATGAAACTGGTGTCTTCGACGAAGGTCTGGCCGGGGTAGAATTTGGAATCATAGACCTCGACGGTGATCTGCGGCTCGATGTTGCTGAGATGGCGGAACATCCGCTCTGTCCAGCCGACGACGCTTGAGGTCACGACGACCAACCGGATATCGGACCGCGTGCGACATGCGTCGAGAAACGCACGCGCGAAGGCATGGAACGCCGTATTGTTCATCTGCGCGAGACGCTTCACGTTGATGTAGAGAACGCCGCGCGCCGCATCGATCGCCTGCTTCAGTTGCGTCACTGTCGCGGCGATCTCGTCCACAGAATGAGGACGGATGACACCAGCCAGCGAGAATTCCTGGCTGTTCGGGTCGAATTCCGCCCGATAGCGTTCGGAAAGGGTTACCGTGCTCAATTGACGATTCCTTCAAGAGGCAAGTCCACAACAAGCGTGATCGAAGGGGAAGGTCGTTCCTCCAGGCGAATCTCCGCATCGAAGTTGATCGCCAGATCCAGCAGGATCACCTCACGGCTTGGCGCAAGCTCCGTCCAAATGGCATCGAGATAGCGGGCATAGGCGCTGCCGTTGTTGGTCCGGGATACGGCTTCGCGATAGAACTGTCGCTGCGTTGACGGACACGGAAAGCTGAGTTTCACCCGCTCGGTGGGACCGTCGCGGTATACGGTGCAACCGAGCCGCCCGTCGGGAATACCGCTTCGAAACGACATTTCGAGAAGCTCGTTCAGGGCTGAGGAAAGAAAATTCGAATGTCGCACGGGGTCGGCGCGATTGTGACTGATCATCCGTGCCATGAAGGTCGACAACTGGTCGCAATGCTGCCAGTCCGACAGAAAGGTTCCCATTTCCATCTCGAACTGAAGTAACGGCTCGAAAGCTGTCTTCGCGCTCTCCTTTTCGGTTGCTGCCACGTGATTCCTCCATTCGCAGCAGCGTCCCTCGCTCGGCGCATAGCTGTGAGGCGCTCGATTTCGCGAACTCTGCAAAGCGGAAAGGATGTCGAAGCCGCAGCCCGCTTTGCGTGCCATTCGGCTGTCGCATTACGCGAAACAACTCGTCGCGCATGCAACCTTTCCCGGGATGTATGGCAGCCGTTGACGCTGTCAATGGCCTAGGCAGCATAAAGAAGAGCGGCGCATGTTGGGAGACACTGGCGAGTTCACGCCTTTAGAAGGATGCTGACCGGGGGCAATAGCAAGCATCAGCCCGAAATCTAACGGTGCTGCCGAAGGCTGGAAAGCGGCCCCTCAACAATCATGGAACGAACCAGTTCGCCTGCCGTTGAATTGTGGCGCTTCGTCTTCGTCAACTGCGCACCAGTCGCAAATCCGAAAAATTTCGATGCCAACTTCCGCATCTCGATGCCGCACGATCAGTTTATCTGCCTTGCGACGCATGTGCGAGGCGATGTACACGCGACACTGCCCGCGATCATCGATGACTTCAAAGACATATGTCAAAAAATCCCCTCCATCATGATTTTAGAATATTTAGCGTTGCTTGTGGGAAGCTTGCATCCAGCTGACCGAACAGATGCTCTTCATTCCTGCCGCATGCAGTGCGCGACAGCACCAGCGGACCGAGGGCGGGGCGCCAGCAAGCGCGGGCGATTTCTCATGAGGTACCGCGTCCACTATGCCAGCGTAGCTGCGATTTCTCGGAGTCGCAGGTCGAGCGTGTTGTAAGCGGCTTGCATCATGTCCATGTCATGCATGTGACTGATGACCGCCAATTCGTTCATCAGATCGCCTATGATCAGGTCAACCCGTCGAGGGTCTGCCTCATCTTGCATTATGCAAGCCTCAAGTAGCTCAAACGATCCCCCGAGGGCACAGTACAACTCTAGTGCCGCAGCCAAGAGGTTCCTCTGGCGCGCCTCGAGATCACTTGCTGAAGCCTCTCCGGTGCCCTCCGCCATGAGTCGAACGGCTTTGTTTTGGAACTCGCTCATCCTCACCAACTTTAGATCGAACTGATGTTCTCACTTGCGTATGTATTGCTAAGAGTTGAACGTCGGTTTAATTCCAACCAGGATTCCCGGGGCGGTTGAACGAGAAGCCGCCGAAGCTATTCCGTGCTTCAGCCATACTGGCGCTCCTCCTGTTCAAGAATAGCAAGTGTTGGATGTCCAAGGCTGAATGCTTTGTCCTAGACGCTGCTCGCGTCCTCTGTGCCGGTGCTCGCTTCTGTCATTTCGATAGTCTGGCCTGACACAGTCACTAACAAATCACCAATAGCTTATATTCCTCGCCCGGCTTTTGCGCCAAATCAATCGGCGGCTAATTCTTCCGTGCTTAAAGCTCGCGCTATGCACCGTGTGCCCTACGCCTACTTTAAGACCGTGCCGGTGACGAAACAGGATTTCAGAAATCTATATTACTCTGGTCGTACCGCAGTTGACCACCACAGCTATTGCGATATCTCTGAGAGAGACCGGGCTGGATCCAACGTAGAGGCGCATCAATGCAAAAGCCGCTTCTGCAGAGCGGAGGAGCCGGTGGTCGAACAATTGGCGGGCAATCTACGCGTTAATCTCTGGACCCAAGAAAGCTCGGGAATGACTGATTTCGACGCGGCGTTTGGTTCGCCTTTGAGGGAAGCCGACGAGTTAATCTCGTTCTACGAGAATACCAGACTTATCGGCTGTTCCGCAGCGCTCGGGCAAAAATATCAGATCGCTGCTTCGTCGCAGGCGACGGTATGGAGTGTCTATCCAGAGCTCTCGAGCTCCCATAAGCTCATAGTGGAGTCGGTGCTTTCCACAGGGTTCCCCCGCAGCATCGACATTGCCTCGTCTCGGAAGCTGTTCATCTTTCGCGCGGAACCTGCGGTTCTCGGGATCTTCGAGATGGAAGAGGCCGCAGGCCCGCCATTGTCGTCAAATTCCGAGAGAAACGAACGCGATCTCCTTCGCCACCAGGCGATGCACGATGTGTTGACCGGATTACCCAATCGTCGGCAATTCAGCGACGACTTGGACGCCCGTCTTCCAGTGGAGGGCGGGGAAAGCCTCGCACTCATGCAAATCGATCTCGACGACTTTAAACCTGTCAACGACACACTCGGGCATGGTGCGGGTGATCTCGTGCTCCAAGGGACCGCTGAGCGACTTCAGGCGGTCCTGGGTGAGGGAGACGTCGCTTATCGGCTCGCCGGAGATGAATTCGCCGTCATCCAGCGTGGCGGGTGGCCGATGGAGGCCGAACGCTTGGCGGAATTGATCGTGAATGCCTTCAAAGAGCCCTTCACCGTCGAGGGGATCGATGTGTTCGTCGGAGCGAGCGTCGGGATCGCGATCGCGCCGGAGGACGGCAACGGTGGCGAACAATTGATGAAGGCTGCGGATATCGCGCTCTATGCTGCCAAGAACGACGGACGCGGGCGAGCGAGAAGTTTCAATCGCTCGATGCTCATCATGTTGGAACAGCGGGAGATGCTAAGGCGCAGTCTGCGCGTCGCCCTGCAGGAACGGCAATTCTTCCTCGAATACCAACCGGTGATAGAAGCCGATGCGATCATTGGCTTCGAGGCGCTGCTGCGGTGGCAGCACCCTTATGCGGGGATCGTCCCGCCAGGCCTGTTCATTCCGATGGCGGAAGCGGACGGGCTGATGGGAGAGATCGGGGAATGGGTGCTGGAGCAGGCCTGCCGACAAGCGATGACTTGGCCGGAGCATTTCACAGTAGCGGTCAACCTGTCGCCGGCCGAATTCCTGCGCAAAGGGCTCACCGACCGTGTCGCCCATATCCTCGATTCCGCGGGTCTGTCCCCAGAACGCCTTGAGCTGGAAATCACAGAGTCGGTATTGCTCGAGCGCACGGTCAACAACCTCGACACGCTGCACACGTTGGAGGTGCTGGGGGTCCGCATCTCGCTCGATGACTTCGGGACGCAATATTCGTCCTTGGCATATCTGAAGAACTTCCCTTTCGACACGATCAAGATCGACCGATACTTCATCAAGGACGTCGAAACCGACGACAAAAGCCAGTCCATCGTTCGCGCAGTCATCGCGCTTGCGCACGGACTGGGAATGCGGGTCACAGCGGAGGGCGTCGAAACCGCAGCTCAGGCGGACTGGCTTCGCAGGCGAGGGTGCGACCGCCTACAGGGACATTTGTTTGGCGAAGCCATGCCCGCCGAGGAGATTGAAGCTTTCCTTCAGCAATCATCAATGGCGACCCAATAGAGGAGCTGGTTCACGTGCTGGTTGGGGAGTTCACTGAACGTTCGTTCAAAAGCTGCGAGATCGCGGTGATCATTTGCGGCATGGCGAACGGCTTTGGGAGCATGATGCTGTTCGGAACGCCCTTGGACGGCCAATCGGCGGCGCCGTCGCCGCTGATGTAGACGACGGGCATTTCAGGGTCGATCTCGCGAGCAATGCGGGCCACCTCCCACCCGTCGGGAGCCCGATCCAGGAGCCGGACATCAGTGATCACGCCCCCGACAGTAATTTCTTCGCACCTGAGAGATGCGATCGCCTCAGCTCCGTTGGAGAAGGCAAGGACCTGGAAACCTGACTCGGTCAGAGCCTTTTCAAACTCGACCAAAAGCAGCCCCTCGTCTTCGACGAGCAAGATTGTGACCAGTTCCACAGAAGTGTCTCGACCTGTCCCCGCGTGATGGCGGGAAACGCCGACGCAAGGCAACTGTTCCATCGAAGAGTCGGGGACGTGGATCGATACGAGACCATCACAACAACCGTGTCGCTGTATGTGCCGGCTGGCGATGTCGACTGCGGCGGAATACGTCGATAGAAAGGCAAGGCAAGTTCTGCACTGTGCCGGTCAGCTGTTTGCCGACGGAATTGCCCAGAGGCTGGGTTTGGGCCGCCGCGTCCTTGTCAAGGCCGTAGCCGACGTATCGGCTGCCTGATGTCGAGGGGCGCTTGGGCGTTGCGCCAAAACAATGGCTATACTCGAGGGTGAATTGGGAAGGGGGGGGCAATCACAGCTGAGATGAAAAGCGGCACCCGCCAAATCGAGGTCACAAATAAACCAGCCTTTATCAACCAAACGATGATGGGATATAAAACGGGGCAAAGTGAGAGGGTGCGCCATGGCACGATCCAGACGTAGGAGTCCGATCACCGGCGTGACGACCGCCGAGAGCGACAAGCGTTTCAAGCTGGAGGAGCACCGCCGCGAGCGCGCGGCTCTGCGCGCGCTCGACCTCAGGTTTGAGGAGCCACAATCGAGCAAGTCGTTTTGGGATCCGTGGCGCGGAGACAAGGATGGCAAGCAGCGGTTTGACGCGACTGCCTGTCCTCATCTGACGCGCAAGTGAGGACGGAGTCGCGACCGGCCAATGCTATTTGCGAGATCAACATGGAGCACTCCGAGTTTCACATCGGCCTCGACTTCTGGTGCGGGAAGAGCAGGTGGCGGTGTACCGAGGTCGGTACACGAACAGTTGTCGCCATCCGCATCGATCAGGTTAAAACGACAACCGTCGACGGTCGCAGAACCACGCACGAAACGCTCACGTATGAGCAGGCAAATGCGGCAGGCTGGTTTATCGGTCCTCCGTATGCAGTCGCTGAGGTGGTTTTCGATGAGGACGATCTGCAGGCCTGCTCGCTTGATAGGGATGAGCCATGAACGGCCACCCTCAACGATGCTTCGCTATAGGCAGTTCGGTAGGTTCGAGCGATGGATGCGCAGGGCTCCGGCTGTGCTTCCCCAGCTATCCCTCGTCCACATCCAGCTGGTCCGTCAGAGTCTCCCATACAATGGCCAAGTCTGGCCAAGTCAGGAAGATCGCCTCCAATTGCGCAGTTGTCGCCATGTCCTCAGCGCGCGGATGAGGATGGCCGGTGGGATTCTTCGGTGGTCGCCCACCGTCCCCTTCCGGGTGATGGATGCGTTAGGATCGATCAAAAATGCGACGACCAAGCTCTCGGCCACCGACTCCAGCAACAGAGCGCCGTCGGAGAGCAGCAGACCCTGTTCGCCCTCGGCGAACGTCTGGCCCGCGGCAACCAGCGAGCCGCTGAAAACATAGAAGTAGAGATTGCGGCCCCGCATATGCGGGAATCGTACGTGCGCACCTGGCTCCAGCCGGACGTCAAACAGGTCGACGGTATTGCGAACGTGGAAGGGGGCGTCGCCTCCTTCCGGTCCGACAAGGTGTCGCCAACTGTTCCGCCTCCGCGGTGGAATCGGCCCGTGCTGAATCGTGGGATCGAGATCGGCTGCACGCGGCCGCACGAAGATCTGAAGCATGCGCAGAGGCGGATCGGATGACGACGTTGCTTCAGAATGCCAGAAACTGCGTCCGGCATTCATCACCATCAGATGGTTGCTGTCCATTACCAGTTGACCGGTGGTCTTGTCCTCGTGGCGCATGACGCCGTCGGGCACCCACGAAATGATCTCGTCGTTCTGGTGCTCGTGCATGGCAATGAGCCGTCCGGGATCAAGGATCGATTCCACGACCATGGCAAGCGGACCATGACCGTGATCCGTAGGTTTCGGTTTCAGCCATCCGGGCATGTTGATGCGTACGATGAAACCCACCATGTTGCGCACGATAAATGTACGACCGCCTTTGAGCAGCACAGCGTCCTCCTCCCTCCAGCGAGGATGATGAGATCGATCATTAGCTGCCCGCCGGAACGTCGCGTCAATCGAAAGGAGCAGCGCTTCATCGCTCAGGCGTCCGTCACGGCTGGGGCGTAAGGGCGCGTACCTTTGGCGAGGGGCGAGGTAGGCGAGCTGGCTCGCGACATGGGCTGCTCTCCGGCGAATCCCTGCCTGATGCCATCGCCTGCCGATCACACCGCGCGGGCGAATGCCCGTGTGGTGGTGTCTGGGCGCTTTAAGTACGAGACCAGCTCAGCTGAAGCCGTTCGAGGGGAACAAGGCGTCGAGTGCTCTGTTTGAGACGGCTACGTGAACAATCATCCTGCCGAGGTCGTCAACAGTCGAATGTCGCTCCGCCTTCTGGTGCTAGCCACATGCATAGCGCGAGGCATTCGCGCCGCCTGCTTCTCGGCAATGCTATTCGAGGCCTAAAATGCAAACTGACGGGAGCGAAGAAGAAGGCAAGGAAGAGACAGCCGTCCAAAGCGAGAAGGAGAGGGGCAGGGACGCAGCCACTCCTGGCGACATACCCGCGCGCGGAATGCGCGACGTTTTCTGGCGTGTGGTTGCGCAGGTGAGTGAAGATCGCGTAACGCTCGTCGCGGCCGGGGTGACCTTCTATGTGCTCCTCGCTCTGTTTCCAGCCTTGACCTCGCTCGTCTCGATTTATGGCCTGATTTCGGATCCGGCCGCCATTGCCGAGCAGATCAACTCCATTGCCGCGGTCATGCCGGCGCAAGCGCTCCAGTTGGTCACGGATCAGTTGCAGGCGATCACGTCACAAAGGGCATCGAGCCTCAGTATCGGTTTTCTAGCCGGCTTGTTCGTGGCGCTCTGGAGTGCGCGTAACGGGATAGCCTCACTAATCGAAGCGATGAACATTGCATACGACGAGGAGGAAAAGCGCGGCTTCGTCCGGCTGACACTACTGAGCGTTTGCTTTACCTTTGGCGGCCTGCTCGTCACGGCTGTGCTGATCGCAGCGATCGCGGTACTACCGGCCATTCTTGCCTTTCTGCCGATCGGCCACACGCTGGAGAGCCTCGCTAAGCTCGCGCGCTGGCCCTTGCTGCTGCTGCTGATTTTCGCGGGGATAACCCTGCTTTACCGGTATGGACCCGACCGGGACCCCCCGAAGCTGAGGTGGCTGACCTGGGGCGCGGCGTTCAGCACGCTCTCCTGGTTGCCGGCGTCCCTGTTGTTCTCGTTCTACATCGACAACTTCGCGAATTACAACGCCACCTATGGTGCCATGGGGGCTTTAATCGGCTTCATGCTTTGGATCTGGGTATCCACGATCATCATTATCGTAGGTGCCGAGATCAACGCCGAACTCGAGCACCAGACGGCGCGCGATTCCACCACGGGGCGCCCCGAGAAGATGGGTAAGCGCGATGCTTATGTGGCCGACACGATTGGCGAGAAAAGCGATTGAGCTTCGCTCTGCCCGTTCGAACTTGGGCCGCTAAACGGGCGAGGGGGGCGGCCGCGAAATAGGATGATAAGGCATTTACGCCGCTCCCGAGCGAAGTTCGTGACCGCACGCGAATTCCCGCCCGTTGCCCGATCGCGTCATAATTCCAGCGCATGCCAATATTTCTGTTACACTTCGATTCCTAACCGGGGGACCTGGAATGACTTCCGAAAATTTGCCTGAACAGGTCGACCGACTTCTCGCCAACGCCGACCTGGCGGAGGCCCTTGAAAACAAACAATTCAAACGATTTCTCGACCAAGTGCCGATCGCTCTCCTCGTATCTAAAATTGGTACCCGGGGCGAGCGGATAATCTACGCCAACCCTGAATTCGAGCGCCTCTCAGGTTTGACCGCGGCGGAGGTTGAGAACCGAGAGTGGGGCGTGCTTGAAGCAGAGCCCGTCATCGCGCAGGAGATCTCGTCGCTCGGTCAGGCTGTTGTCGTTCAGACCGATCGTGTCGGAACCTTCAAGAGAAATGCGGGGGACACGACGATCATCATCGACGTTTATTCCAGTGTGGTTGAAGACGACGAGGGAACGCCGCGTTTCCGACTCGTCGCCCTTGTCGATGTGACGGAACACAAGCAGGCCGAACGCGAGGAGCTCGAAAATCGCATCAAAGAGCAAGATCTGTTGCTTCGAGAGCTGCAACATCGCGTGAAGAACAATCTTCAGATGATAACGGCACTCATCCGCCTTGAAGCACGCAGCAGCCCAGCACCAGACACGAGGGCGTTCGAAAGGTTGGCCGGCCGGATTGACGCACTGACCACCCTCTATCAAGCCTTGCAAAAGGGGGAGAGCAGCCAGGAAGTCGACCTCGGCATCTATATCGGTCAGATTGCATCCGCCGTTATGGCATCGAACGCTTGCGATGGGGTCAGCCTCGACATGAAAATTGATCCCTATCCCGCTTCAATTAACGTCGCTATGCCAGCCGGACTGGTCGTCAACGAACTGCTCACAAACTCTCTCAAGCACGCGTTCATTGGGCGAGAAGGAGGGCTTATCACTCTACACAGCACCTTTGACGAAGCTGGATACTGCGTGATCGTCGCGGACGACGGAATAGGACTTCCGGACGGGGAGACTTGGCCCCAACACGGTAAGCTGGGCGAGTTGATCGCACAGTCGTTGCGCGAAAACTCAAAGGCCGATCTCCAAGTGACCTCCAGTCCAGGTAAGGGCACACGTGCAACGATTATTTTCAGGCACAGCTCTTCTTGACATTCTCGTCCCTGCCGGCCGCCACGTTGAAGTAAGCCGAAGAGTGCAACCCTGCCAGCGCGACGGTCCTTTCACGACGCCAACTTCATATTCGCCGGGCCGACTTGTCCGCACCCGATAGAAACCGCTTCAAGCTCAAACCCGCCAGTAAAATGTAAGGCGGCATGGCGAGCGAATAGTGACCGCAGTTCAGTTCCAAAACATTCGGCCTGACTCCGGCGTCCTTCAGCTTCTGAATGAGGCGTCTCGATAGATCGGGCAACACCACCTTGTCCCTCGTAGCCAACACGACGTGAAGTTCGAGATCGGACCGTGCCAGATTATGCGCGTAATTCTCCAAGTTGAGCGGACCCCAAGCCCTTCGGAGATCGGTGAGCTCAATTACAGGCTCAAGGCCATCACGTATCGATCGGGTCGCGCGCCCCGTCCAAACCATGTCTGCGAGACTACCCGCCGTCAAAAATAACGAGGCCTTCGATACGGCCGGATCATGGGCAGCAATCAATCCCGCAACCCAGGAGCCAAGGCTCATGCCGAGAACCGAGACCTCTCGGTAGCCTTCGCTCTTCAGCCAGCGGATGAGCTTTCGCCCATCCCATACGGCCTGCCTTACAGACTGGATCGTGCGCCCGAGATTCGAACTAAGCATATAATCGGCATACAGCGAGCCGGGACGGCTGCGCTCGAAGTGATAAGGCATAGCAATCTCGACAACCGAGATCCCACGCTGCGAGAAAAACTTGGCAATCTGACGATTTCGGGCGTTGGCATTCCAGTGATGAAAAATCACCAATGCCTGATCGAGCGAGCCGCTCTCGGTGATTTTTGCCCAAACGACGTTGTTCTCTTCGACGTCAGTAGAAATGTCCGATGGAAATCTGAGCCACCCATCGTGCATTTCAAAGCCCTGACCGCTCCCGCTCGGCTCATCGTAAAAGCTTGAATCAGACAGGGCCTGGTCCGCAAGGACACAAAACTCGTCGATAGTTTCTATCCTCTTCTCGCCCGGGAAGGCCCGCCCGGCGTCGAGGATGAAATCCGTTACTTTCTTCGCTTCCTCACCGCGCCGCGCCCGCCGCTCGTCCCAACGATCAAGCCAATTATGATACACTCTGGTTGCTTCCTAACTCGCTTGCTCGCCATCGCCCAAACTCTGGATCAAAGAGGCCGTATGTCGCGAGCAGCACTCCAACGCCGAGGAGGATCGAAAAGCCCTCAAAGGCATCAATCAACAAGTAGCTGGCAAACAGCAACCCTACGACTGCAGACATCCTCCATAGAGGCACGCGAAACCGCCTTCCGACACCCAAGCGGATGGAACCGTACAGAAAAACGACACAGGTCGAAATGGCGACTAGAAGGCTGCTGTAGTGCGTTGGCATTCTATAGCTGAAGCTATTGCCGCCGTCGTGGCGCTCATACAGGGCCGAAGACATATCGTGGGCTATCCAGGTCACGATATCTCTTCCGTTCGAGCTCAGGTAAGAGCTTTGGACCTTCATGCATATGGCGACCAGAACACCCAGGACAGTACACCGGAAAATTCCCCGCATCACCCTAAGGCCGATTTCACCGCCCTCGCGCCGATGTTCCACCGGTCGCATCGTTGACGCCTCTTCAATTCTCCAAAGATCATGGACGATCGTATGAAGCAGAATGAGGCCCGCGAAAAAAAGATAAAAGCAGAGGCACATGTAGAGATATGCGAGACCTGTGAACACAATGGTCATCGGCACTGATATGACTTCAGGGTGCACAATGGCTAACTTGCCCCAATCTACCGCATAGTTGCCACCGCCGTTGATCAACGGGATCAAGCACACGCCGATCCACTGAAAAAGACCGGCGAACAACACGCAGATCAAGAAAACCGCCCAGTATGTGTACGAATAGGCTTGGACGTTGCGCGTCCAGGCATCGTCGCTTTCCGACGGGTTGCCCGGCGCTACCAGCCTGAAGCGCGCGTCATGTTTCCAGAAGACCAGCAGCTCTATCACGAACGCGAAAAATAGCGGCAAGAGCACCATGAAGAGGAACGTCCAGTTCGGCGCCCATAGAAAACCGACCTGCTTAACGACACCATCCGCCCGGCTATAGGTGGCGCTGTGAATCCCCACGATATACGACAAAAACCCAAGGGCGGAGGCACCCGCGAATATCGACGCCGGTAGATTCAAGGGAGATCCATGGCTAAAAAGCGCCTCCGATACTCTCGCCAAGCTGAAACCCTGTCTTCGCCGGGTGGCATCAATGCCTTGTGGCAGATCGCCCGCAGGCTGCGTCTGATCATCGACCGTCACAGGCGGCGGCATATCTGGAACCCGCAGCGCCGTGCTGCTACCCGCCTTCTTCGAATCTCGCCTCTTGGCGGTTAGCCGTGATTGCGCCGCGCTGAGCTCCATCTGCCATTCGCTGGTCGCTTCCGGATCGTCGCACCCAAGGATCCGCGCCAGCCAACGAATGTTGGACGGGCTAATCCCCTTCTCGTTCTCTTGAAACCAGAGCTGCACCGTCCGCAAATCGACCCCGATCCGGTTGGAGTCGATCTGTGAAATCGCCTCTGCCAGAAGCTCCGGCGTCCATGGGCCTTGCGGAAACCCGTCACTGCCTAATGGCCGGCCTGCTCCCGCAGCGGCCAACTGCTTGAACAGTTCCTTGAAATCGCTCCCGTCCTTGGGCGGTGCGACAAAAATCTTTCCGTTCTTTTCCAATGGCTTACAGGCTCAAATTTCGTATCGTTTCGTATCCTATCGTGCCTTCAGCCCCAATCAATGGTCTTAACGCCCGCAATGCAACTTGATCGGTGAGGCATTCCACCATGCTATTGTTGTCGTCATCCAGTTCGCGTTCGGCCCGTGGTATCGGGTCCATTTCTCCACGCCCGAGCACGGCTTTGATTGCGTCAGCGCCGGAGCGTAAGGCGGGACAAAAAGAGGAGGGTGGGGCGGAAACTGCGGTTTCCCTTTGCGACTTGATGGATCAGCATATCGCTGCGCTGCGGGCGACCGCGGATGCCGTTCATGCGTCCAATGAGGGCATAGCGACCGCAGAGGTTACGAGCATTGCCTATGCAAACGCTCTGCTAGACGTCGGGCGAAAAGAAGAAGCCGGCCGACTGGCGATCATCAATTACGCTCCGCGAGGTGATCGGGAAGCGAGGCTGAAGCTGACCTATCTGGCAGCTTACCTGATCGCGACCGGGAGCACTTTGACCGCCAATGAGATGAATTCCCTTTTGGAAGCCCCTCGCGGCCGGGCAAGCACATCGGTTTCCTGACTCTCCTTTTATGCCGATTGCACAATAATGTGCTGAGACCACACTGCCGTCGATTATGTCGGCGGCGGTGTCCCGTACCGTTCGCGCAGAGATCTGAACGCGGCTGGATGCCGAGATGCTTCGCGCGATTTCTTCCGGCGTGTGGAGGCCATCCAGAAAATCATCGGCGTGCATGGCCGGCCTCGTTTTTTCTGGGTCAGCGATGCTAGAGATCGCTGAAGCCGCACATCGGACATGAACCCTTTGACGGTCACCGCGCGTCCTTGGGAACTGGTCGGCATCGCTCGTTGAGCCTGCCAAATCGCTTCGCTAAGCAGGTATTCGTCGCCAATCTTCGAGCAGGATCCGAGATCTCGTCCGAGCTTGATCGTCGTCCGCCGAGCCACGCGCAAACGTTCCGCTCCTTCGTTGCTCGAGTATATTTTGTCTAAGGGAACCGTGGGCGCCACAAGCACCTCTAGATAAGAGGGAACACGTTTGCCGCCGGCACGAATGCCGACCGCATTTGGCGGTGTCTCCTCTTGTGGTGGTGCTTGCGGATGGTGAGGCCGCGAATTGGAAGCTATTGGCGCGAGATTGCGCGGTTAAGCGTCAGTGCAGCTTGTGCACCGGCTCATCGAGAAAGCTGCGGATCCCATCGCGCTGTACGGTGGCGAGAAATTCTTCGAACGCATCTCGATCGGTGTCGAAGGTGTCGTCCCAGACGGTCGTGTTCCCTTCCTCGTCGAGCACCTCAAGCATCCAGTCGAGGTTGGTGTCAGCAGGACGGTAGATGCGCAAAATGACGGTTACGTCATCGTCGACGAACTCGCCGGAGAGTTCTGAGAACTCGTATTGCTGGTCGGATTCGGTCATCCGGCTTTATAGCATGCAAAGGTGAGGTGGGCGAACGCATCTCACTGTTATGACGCCACTCCTGTATGTTTTGCAGGTGTATCTGCCTGGATCCCAGCTGCCTGCTTGGCACGAGATGTCGGCAATGCCCGAAATTAGCAAAAACAGAAGCAGGACTGCGATCGCCGTAGCTGCGGCCACTAGCCACTTCATGCGCGATCTACAGAGCGCAGCCGAACGCCAAATCGCGAGCGAGGAGCCTTTTCTGTGAGAGCCATTCATCGGCAGTTCAGCCTCCACTGTGCAAGCTCATCAGCACCGAGGAGGAGACCTTCATGAGTATGTTCTTACCGGCCCTCACAGCCGTAATCCTGGTTGCGTCTTTCGCCTCACCGTTAAGCGCCGCGCCGATCTTCGCGCCGAAGCTCGAACGAGTTCAGACAGGCGCGGTTGAGCAGGCCAGCCACCGGCGCAATTGGAGAGACAGCCACTGGAACAGGCGGCACGCTTGGCGCTCCTGTCGCTACTACGGCAGGTGCTACCCGCGCTACGACTACAGCCAGAGCTACGGCTACCGTGACCATTACCGCTATCACCGGCGGCCTGGGGTCAACATCTACTTGAATTTCTAGCGGCGCGCTGACGTGGTGTGATGCAGGACTCTGCGATCGCACATGAACTGAGGCCGGATCGACGCGGTGCAAAGCCGAAGAGCGGCCAGGACTCCAGCTACCTTCAATGCACCGGCCCACGTCGCCGCTTGATGTAAAGCAGGTTCAGCAGGTCGACCAGATCGTCGGCCTGCTCCATCTCAAACCGACCTGCTCCACGTCATTCACACGCGACCCGTGAAGATGTCGAACACCGTCCACGTGCCGTTTGCCGGGTCGTAGCGGTTCTCAGGCATCGGCCTATCTTTGTTTAAGCTGAGGCAGTTTAGCACTGGCACGGGAAGGAGGCGAAGGTCTAGTGCGGCGGATCAAGCTCACCGCGGCCTCCGCGTGCCTCGAGCGTCCTTTCGAGACTTGGCGAGCGATCGTCTGAGTTTCGTGATGCTCTGGGTCACGTGCTCGATAATGAGCAAATGTCTTTCGTTCTCCAGTTCGATAACGCTCCCGCATCTTTTGCACGAGAGTTCATCGTTTGTTTTTACCCAATCGACCGTCTTGCTGATCTCGTGGCCGCATTCAGGGCAGGGGATGTCGATCTCTTCATTATCGAACATAGCGGCACTCAGGTTGAGTGCCGATAGCAGCACAACCTCTACCGAGGCGCAATGCTCACTCTCTTAACTAAAATGGGTTAGAAACGGCCCGCTCAATCGCATCCTAACCTCGCTGGATAAGTCCATCGACAACGAAACCGACCGGCAGAAGGTCGCTAGCGAGGTCATCGCCAAGTACATCGCCACCGAAGCAGAAACGCGCGCCGCCGCCATCCAGTCTCGCGTGTTCTGGTATGTGTGGGCGCTTGTTTGCTGCGCCTAGGGGCGGCGTGAGCATATTGGTGCTGACGCGGTTGATAGGTGGATCGGACTCGCACTTTGCGAGTTTACCAGCTGAAGCGCCTTTGCTTACTCTGACAACCGGCCGAAACGGCGGTGACCAGGAGCAGACTCCATGGCGGAAAGCATCAAGCAAAAACTGATGAAGGCAAGTGATATCCCAACGTTCGTCGACGACGTTCTGAAGACCGGCTGCAATATCTGCGCCATCGGGCATGATAGATATGTGCTCGGCGAAATCGACGAAATGGAAGCGGCAGCCGACGAGTTGGACCGCATCGGCAACAAATACGGCGATCGGGATTTCCTAAAATCGGAGATCGTCGCCTACCTGCGCTCGATTGGCCGGTACATAGACGTCGGTGCCGACGGGGCCGGTTAGTGCAGATCAGCCAATAAAAAGCCCCGCACGACGGCGGGGCAAGTCCGCATATCCAGTTGCCTTCAGTGGAATGCGGGACGTAGCCGAGACATGCAGCTACGCAGAGACGTTATCTGCGGGTTGGTCAGAGAGGAAGGTCTGATTCCGCGATTCCGGTACGCCTCTTCGAAAAAGCATCGGCAGGGTAAACGCCCTTTAGTCCTTCCCATCAAGCACAATCTTCAACGTCCTGATCACATCGGCGGCATCGATGAGGGTGTCGCGGATCTCTTCCGGTGATCGGTCGCGGGTGCGCGCCGAGGCGACCTAGGCTTTAATATGGGCTGCTACGCCGGCGGCGCACGCGAATGGGAGCGTTTGGTCGTCTTTCTCGACGACTTAATGGTCGAGCGGTTGAATCAGCAACTCGAACATTTGAGGAAGAAGACCGGCCGCGAATGGACATTCCCCAGCGGCCCACCTCCCGAATGGACGTCGCCGAGCCAAAGCTGACTCACGTGAAGTAGTCTCCGGTGATGACCCAAAAGAGCGCCGCGCTAATGCCGTGCCATGGTCAACAAAACACCGCATATCATCGACGTTCATGTCGGCAGTCGCATCCGCTTGCAGCGCGCGCTCAAGGGAATAACTCAATCGGATCTCGCCGACGGCGCGGAGGACTCGGTTCAGAGCCATTCAGGCCAGCGGCGCACCGACGATGTCGATGCCGTTCTTCGCGCAGCACTGCGTCAAAGCGGCGATGATTTCCGGTGTCGGCGCCGCTTGCGGCGGCAATTCCGGCCGCTTGGCCGGCCGACCCATCTGACGCAGGAGTGTTTCGAAATCCGAACCACGGGTGACGGTCAGGCACCGCGCCCCTTCGCGCGATTCGACCCGGAAAGTATGAGGAAGGCCTTTCGGCGCGACCGCCGTCTCGCCGGCAACGGCAATGCGCTCGTGACCATCTATGTTGAACCGCATCCTTCCTTCCAGGATGTGAAACACTTCGTCTTCGCGGCGATGTACATGGAGCGGCGGGGAATCGCCATAAGGCATCCGATGTTCGACAATGCAGATGCCGTCCTCCCCCGCGACCGACGAAACGTGGATCGCGACAAGCGTATTGTTGAACCAGAAGAGTTCCGCGCCTTCGATAGTGCTGATAGTCATTGTCATGATGCTTGCTCCCTTCATCGACGATGCCGATGCGGCGTCGTCAATGGCGATCTAGCGAAGCATCATCGGCAACGGAAATCGAATGATCGTATGGAGCGTATTGACGCCATGAATTTGAACGCGCTCGATCTCAATCTCATCCGAGTGCTCGATGCCCTCTTGCGGGAGAGAAGCGTAACGCGCGCCGGCGAACAGATCGGCTTGAGCCAGCCCGCAGTCAGTGCGGCGCTCAACCGCTTGCGGCATGCCCTGAACGATCAGTTGTTCGTGCGCCGCGGTAATGAAATGTTGCCCACCCCACGCGCGGAGAGCCTGGCGGAACCGGTGCGCCGGGCGCTGAGCGAGATAGAGCGCGTCTTCCATGCGACCAAGAGTTTCGAGCCCGCCGAGCTCGAACGAACCTTCACGCTCATGGGGGCGGATTTCTTCTCGATGCTCCTGATGCCGTCACTGGCGGCGCGCATCGCAAGCGTCGCGCCTGGCGTATCACTCAGGTTCCTGGACAGCGCCCGCGGCGACGTATCGAGGCTGCTGCAGGACGATGAAATCGACGCGGCACTCGAGCGCCCCCTGGAGATTCCCGATTGGGTGTCGAGCGCGCTCCTTTTCCATTCGCCCTTCGCGGTCATTGCAGCCAGGGACAACGCGGCGATCGGGCGCGTTGGGATCGATGACGGCGGGGCTTTGCCGATGGAGCTTTTCTGCGAACTACCCCACGCCATTCGCTCCATTGACGGATCAATGTCGGGCTTCACTGATGAAGCCTTGAGCAGAATCGGGCGCGCGCGCCGCGTAAGTCTGGCGTTACCGCACTTCCAGGCCATCGCCTTGGCGGTCGCCAGTGGAAATTATCTTGCCGCGGTACCTCGCCAGTTTGCCGAGGTGGCTGCAAAGACACTGCCCATCATCATCTATGAGCCGCCTCTCTCGATTCCCGTTCCGGAAATAAGGATGTACTGGCACGCTCGCCACGACGACGAACCACCGCACCGGTGGATTCGACAACAGATTCTGGAGGCGGTCGACGCCCTTGGGTTCGCAGACCTCCCCGCCGACGTCGAAAGCACCGGAGACTGAAGTCGCGGCGCGTGGGCACGGGGCTAAAAGAAACGGGAGCAGCGAAGAGGCGCCCCCATTTCCTCAGCTGGTCTCACCCTTCTGCCGAGGCACTTCGCTCCGGCCCCTGTAATGGCTAGAGATCGTTGGCGAATTGTCGTGCCCAACTTTTAGATGTAAACCGCCAGAGGTTTCGTCGTGGGCCATGGTTTGGAGGAGAGGCAGGATGGACCGTTTCACGGGAGGTTGCCTGTGCGGTAGGGTCCGAATTGTGGCGTCGGGAGTGCCATACCGGGTCGGCCTGTGTCACTGTCTCGACTGCCGCAAACATCATGGCGCCCTATTTCACGCTTCCGCGATCTTCCCTCAGGATGCGGTGACAGTCGAAGGTGAAACACGCGACTACGCCGGGCGGTTTTTCTGTCCCCGCTGCGGCTCGCCTGTTTTCGCGCGCGCCGCAGACGAAATCGAAGTGAACCTGGGATCCCTAGATGCCCCTGACCAACTGATGCCAACCTACGAACTCTGGACCATCCGCCGCGAGTCCTGGTTGCCGCCGTTTCCACTCAAGAAACGATATGAGCGCGATCGTGACGCCACGACCCGCTCCGAGGGGTAGGTCGCACGAACGGCGCGAGCCGCGGCCACGAGGTGCGTTTTAGGACACGGAGGCCCGGCGGCGGGGTTGGGGCTGAGGGACTGCCGGGCCTCCATTGGGAGGTTCGATATCTCGAACAAATACCGTTATCTGAACCCGAAGCGGTTCGGTAACCCGGCAATTCTACTGGATATTCGCCATCGGAGCTCATTCGGCCGATCTCCTTTGCGGCTGTACCACAATAATGTGCTGAGACCACACTGCTGTCGATACTGTCGTCGGCCGTGTCCGTGTCGAACATTGCGTCGAATACCCCCGAGTCGTCACCCATCGTAAGACGCAATGTTATAACTGTGGCGGCCAGGTTGAAATG
>NZ_LUAV01000024.1:0-26905 GCF_002078505.1 Ensifer aridi
ACTGGGACTTAAGCGACCTTGCCAAGATTTACAATGTGGCGGGGTAATCATTTCCAGCTTCGGTCAGTTCACCACCCCGATGGCAGTTGAACGTCTGCGATCCTCGTTTCCTCTGCGCAAATGCAAACATTCGACCGCCATGAGACGGAGCGAATCGCGGATTCGGCGGGGACGATGGGCCAAGCCATATATGGGAGCCACCAATGAAACATGCCCACAAGTTCTACATTGACGGTAAGTGGGTCGCGCCCTCCGTGTCGAAAACACTTGAGGTAATCGATCCCTCGACGAAGCAGCCGATGGGCACGATCGCACTCGGCAGTGCCGCCGACGCGGAAAAGGCGGTCGCGGCGGCACGGCGGGCCTTTGCCTCCTTCTCGCAGACGTCCAAGGAAGAGCGCGTCGAACTGCTGAAGCGCATTGTAACGATCCTGAAGCGGCGCAATGACGAGCTCGGCGACGTCATCTCGCGGGAAATGGGCGCGCCGCTCGCCATGGCCCGGGGCCGAGCAGGCCCCCCTCGGCGCTGCTCATTTCGAGCAGACGATCAAGGCCTTCGAGAGCTTCGCCTTCCAATATATGCAGGGCTCGACCCGCATCGTGCATGAACCGGTCGGCGTTGTCGCGATGATCACGCCGTGGAACTGGCCGATGAACCAGATCGCCTGCAAAGTCGCTCCGGCGCTCGCCACCGGCTGCACGATGGTGCTGAAGCCTTCGGAGATCGCTCCCTTCAACGCCGTGATCTTCGCCGAGATCATGGATGAGGCCGGCGTGCCGAAGGGCGTCTTCAACCTCGTTCAGGGCGACGGTCCCACAGTTGGTAAGGCACTGGCCAGCCACCCGGACGTCGACATGGTGTCCTTCACCGGCTCGACCCACGCCGGCATCGCCGTGGCGCAGGCGGCGGCACCGACCGTCAAGCGGGTGCATCAGGAGCTCGGCGGCAAGTCGCCGAACATCATCCTGCGTAGCGCCGACTTCTCAGCCGCGGTCGCCGCCGGCGTACGGAGGTGCTTCGGCAATTCCGGCCAAACCTGTACTGCGCCAACCCGCATGCTGGTGCCCGCCGAGCGAATGGACGAAGCAAGTCGATCGCCGTGACGGAAGCGGCTGCGCTCGTTGTCGGTCCCCCTTCGGATCCTCGCACCGACCTCGGACCGGTCGCGAGCGCCGCCCCCATCCGATGCGTCACAAGCGCACCGATGCGCTGGCGGCCTCCATCATAAATCGTTACCGTTTCCGGGGACTCAGAGCTTCGCGCTAGTAGCCGGTCATCTCCAGGTAGCCCCTCCCACTGACACTGCCCTCGAAGGCGATCGGGCCTTCCCAATACGGTATGGACGTTGACATCCATGCTTGGTCGTTCAGAGGCCGGGTTGTGACGTCAAAGCCGCGACTGGGAATCTGGACGTTCCAGGAAACCGGAATTTGACGCCCTGCGACTTTGGCGGTTCGCACGGGAACGATCCTGAGAGCTCCCGCGGGCAAGGGGTTCGGTCGCCCATCGGCGGTGATCCAGGTGGCAGAGGTAAATCCCTCCCCCTCATCTCTGAGACGGAAGCCCATCAGCTTCTCCCCTGTATCGAGGTGGAGCGAGAACCACTCCCAACCCGTCTGGTCTTCCGCGAGCGGCTGTGACGACCACTCGCGGTCAAGCCAAGCCTTCCCGGTCACCTCTACGTTCCTCGTCGGCAGCGAAAGCGAGCCTGTCACCGCATAGAATGGTTGCGAATAGTAGTAGCTGGCCTGCCCCTTCGCTGATTTCACCGAATAACCGTTATCGCCCTGCGGGACCAGCGGGCCCGTGGCCGATAGGCGGAGTTCGTAGCCGAATTCCTCTGCTGTCGCAGTCAGGGTGAGGTTAGCCAGTTGGTCCGCTCCCGGAACGGCATTTCCCTGCATCTGCCAGTCGTCGATCCAAGCCGAGAAGGGCTCCGCCACGACCCCAGCCTGCCCTACTCCCCCGCGTGAAATGCGTTCTGCCACGAAGTGGTCTTCCGAAGTCGTGACGGCGGCGTGCCCCATCCAGAGCTGTGGGCTCGACCACCCTTTGTTCTCCCCCGGAGCAAGCGCTGACCGGAAAAGGGTCCACTGCGCTCCGTATTGAGTTCCGTCCGGAGCTTCAAGATTTGCAGTGAGATACCACCACTCTATTCGGAAATCCGGATGCGCGCCGTGGTCGACGGGGAAATGGAACGGCCGGCCGGGCTGCGGCACCGAAAACCCTTCAGCCGCCGAGCCGAGGCCAGCAAAACCCTGGGAGGGCGCTTGGTTTCCGGACAAACTGGTTATGATCATCACCGCAAAAGCGATCGCGATCGATCTAACGCTCATTGGCGAATACCTTGAGAAGTTCCGACGGCGCGAGTCCCGCCAGCCGGCGAAGCGGGATGAATACGGATACGACCGCAGCGGCAAGCGCGACGAGACCGAGCCTGACCCACTCGTAAGGAAAGATATGCATCGGCAGACGCCAGCCGAAGGCTTCGACGTTCACCACCGCAAGAAGCACCCACGCCAGCACCAGGCCGAGGGGCAAAGCGGCAGCAAATGTCGCCAGCCAGAGCACCAGGGTCCTTAGTATCTCAAGAAGAGCGAGATCGCGCCTCGTGACCCCCATCGCCCAAACTGGCGCAAGCTGCGGGAGGCGCATTTCCGAAAGCATGAGAAGGCTTGAGAACACAGCCAATGCCGCAACCCCAAGCGTGAAGATGTTCAGCGCGCCAGTAACCAAAAACGTGCGATCGAAGATCCGCCGTGACTGTTCCTTCAGTGCCGCTTGATCGACGATGTTATCCGGTGGTAGTCCGAATTCGTCCGAGAGGCTCGACCGCAGATCCGCAATCTGATCGGGCTGGACCCGCAGACCATAGCGCAGGCGCGAGACTTGCGGGTGGCGAGAGGTCAGAGCGTTTATTCCGGCGATGACCTGGCCCTTTGGGTTTCCGTAATCCGAATAGACGCCGACAACTGTCGCCTTCCAGTCGCTGGCCAAATCCAGCTGATCGCCGATGCGGAGCCGCTCCCGCCTCCAGAACTGTTCATTGACCAACACCCCTTCACCGGACGCCACGCGATCCCAGACGTCCGGCATAACGACGATCAGGGGCCAGTGTTCCCGGTAGGTCGGATCGTCAACGACACCGAAGATCTGCATCGGTTGCCCCCGGATCTCGGCGTCCACGCTCACGATTGGCAGCACCGATTCCACCTTTGTTGCAAGCCATGCTCGGAGCCGATCTGCCTCGGGTTCGTTCCGGGCGGCGACGTAAAGCTCCGCGGCGAGGCGTTGGTCGAGCCAGCCGATGAAAGTGAGGCGGAAGCTCGACACCATCGTTCCGACGCCTACGTTTGCCGCCAGCGCAAGAAGCAATGCCATGAGGGCGAGGGAAAGTCCGGGGAGCTGCTGCCGCGCATCGGCCCAAAACCACGTGACGAGCGCACCCGAAGACAGCCGCTGCATAAAGGTGAGGAATCCGGAGAGCATGGCCGGGAGAAGCAGCGACGCCCCGAGTAGAAGACAGCCAAGGACGCCAAAGCCCGCCCGAAGTCCATCAGCCCACAGAATAAGTGCTCCCGAGAGGCCTAGCAAAGCCGCTGCGGCCAGCACCTGAAATCGCCGCCCCGTCTGCGACGATCGCCCCCAGGTCTGAGGCTGGGCGGCCGCGAGCACAGGCATCCGCATCAAGCGCAAAAGGCTTTGTATCGAGGAAATCAGTGTTCCGGCCACCGCGATGGCAAAACCAGAGAGCCACCACTCCGGACGTAGGGAAAGGGTGCCGGTGACACTGGCTCCGTAAAGGCCTTCGAGGGTTGCGGCGACCCCGGGCAGTAGCAGCGACGCGATCAGATATCCGATGATGACTCCGGCCGCTCCGGCGACAAGGGCGAAAAGGAAAAGCTCGGCGAGCAGCGAAACCGCAAGCGCGCTCAACGAAACTCCAAGGCACCGAAGCGTTCTGAAGGTCGGCCGCCGTTGCTCGAAGGCGAGGCCGATCGTCGAGTACACGATGAACAGCCCCACCGCGAAGGCGAGAAAACCGAAGGCCGTAAGATTGAGATGGAAGCTCTCGGTAAGATGCTCCAGGTCGCTTTGCGCACTCGGCTCGCGAACCAAGAGCGCCGGGGCAAGCGTTCCGAGCGGCTCCAGACCAGGACGTTGGTTCTCGGCGATCACAATCCGAGTAAGTTCGCCCTCTCGTCTCAATAGCCGCTCGGCTAAGCCGATATCGACGAAGGCGGCCCCGTCCGGCATCCGGTCCGAAACACGCAATGCAAGATCAGTCTGCCTTCGTATTTTCTCCGCGGTTTCGGGAGAGACAATCAGCGTGCCCGGAGGCGAGATGAAGGAAAGTAACTCCCCGGCATTCCTCCGATCGACGGCCTGCGTCTCCGCGGGCATAGTCAGCGGCTCGACGCCGATCACCCTCAGCCGGGCGGTGCCGAACCGATATTCCCCCTCGAGGACCGGCGACACGTTCCAACCCGCTCGTCTGAGCCGCACGAAGACGGCCTGCGGGATCGAGCGGCCGTGTGGAGAAACCAAGTGCGCCAACTCGTTCTGATCCAATGCGGCCGCTGCGCGGGCATAGCTCGCGCGGGCTTCTGCGTTGACGGCCTGCACGCCGGACCACAGGGCAGTCGCCAGCGCCAGGCCCAACACGACAGCGCCGAGCTGCAGCGGCCGTCGTTGCCAGTGGGACAGGAGGGCCGCGGCTACGGTCCAAATCGTCATGCGATCTTCCCCGACCGCAAATGCACCTGCCGGTCGAGCCTGTCCGCGAGCTTTTGCGAATGCGTCACCATGAGCAGCGTCGATCCCGTTCCCTTCGCCAGCGAGAGCATCAGATCCAGGACGGCGTCTCCGTTAGCCTCGTCCAGATTTCCTGTGGGTTCGTCTGCCAGTACCAAGCCGGGACGTGCGGCAAGAGTCCGTCCGATCGCCACCCGCTGCTGCTGGCCAGTGGAAAGCTGCTCTGGATATCTGGTCAGCAATGTCCCGACCCCGAGGCGCTCCGCGAGTTCATTTTCCCACGTGGGATCATGGCGTCCGGCGAGCTTAGCATGGAAGGCTATGTTCGCAGCCACGTCCAGTGAGGGGATAAGGTTGAACTGCTGAAACACGAGGCCAACTTCGGTTCGCCTGTAGGCGGCGCGACCGCTGTCATCCAGCTTGGAGATGTCTCGACCTCCGATCATGATCTCGCCTGCGTCCGGGCGGTCTAGACCGGCTACGAGATGCAGGAGGGTGCTCTTACCGCTACCAGACTCCCCTGTCAGGGCAACGCTGTCTCCTGCGCCGAGATCGAGATCGATCCCTCTCAGCACGTCAAGCCGCCCTTCGGCAGTCTCATAGGATTTACAAAGATTGCGGAGAGCGATCACCATGGCGGCCAAGATCACGACAATGTCACATATGTAACTCTCCACGGCCGCTTGGAAAGGCCCACGGTGAGGTGATGCGAATGCAGACTTCGTCGAACGTCCGGTTCTTCGCAGAACGGCTCATCTGTCGAAGCATACATCCGCTTTTTCGGGCTGTTTTGACACTTTCTCGGGGATGAGCTTAGGTCGCCTACCCTCAGTGCCGACGTTGGGCGCTCGAACCGTCGCCTGCTCGTCAAGTACGATCCGCGGACGCGGCCCCTACGGAGGCCTCGGGTGGCGAAAGGCTTCACACCCCTGCCAACCTTTGGCACCGGAGCAATTTAGCTAGAAAGCTAAAATTGCAGACACTCGAGGGAGCGAGCTGAACGCTGGGCACTGTATACAAACGGCTAGTGTCTCAACGAAGTGGCCGAACTGCAGCTCTCCCATCCATTGTGGTCACTCCGGATATCGCCCGATGCACGCTACCGCTCGGCCGCGGGCGCGGATATCATCGGCGTCCTTGATTTCACCACGGTGCCGAAAATGGATTTGCACACATTCAGAGATTCGGTTGCGAAACCGCAGCCACCCGTCGGCTCAAGCTCCGCCCTGCAGGCGCTGTGGTGGGATGCGAAGGGCAATTGGAAAAAGGCGCACGAGTGCGTGCAGGAGCACGACGAGACGGCGGACATGCGTGTGCATGCCTACCTCCATCGCAAGGAAGGCGATCAATCGAACGCAGAATATTGGTATCGCCGCTGCGGCGTCGCACCGTCAATCTTAACGATTGATGAGGAATGGGAAGAGTTAGCGCAGCAACTCTTGGAGCAAGGCTGAGCTCTGCTCGGCGCAGGGTCTGGTGCCGGCGCATTTGAGGCGACACGCGAATCCTCCCTCGGCCCGAGCACTGGGAGCCTCGTCGGGCTGTCATCCGGTGTTTCGGAAGGCGATCAGGTGAATGCCGGGAACTTGCAGAAAATCTTTCCCGGCGCGCCTGTCAAACCGATACCAGCGACCCAGGCGGAAAGAGTCGAAGACGATTAATGAAGATGGCGCGGGTTCGGAGGTAACGGAGGACTAAGGGGTGCAGGGGGCAACTGCATTTGTCGGACTCCACCACCGCCGGGACCAAACGGATTTCCGGGAGAGGATCGCCGATCCACCCCTGGCATGGCCTCTATCTTACCAGTCCTTCGCGACGGTTACCTTCCGGCAATCCGGCACCTCCCAAACCACGGTCCTCATGCCCCACCGGAGGCGACTGCTGGAAGAACCCACCGAAAGCGCATGGCTGCAATTCAAGGTCAACAACAAGAATCCACGGGACATCGGGGAATCCGTGTGGGCGGTCCAGGCAAACAATAGTCCCCGCGAGTGCTTGGCCGTAGTCGCCCGATAGGCGTCATGCTGCAACGCAGCAATGTATTGGAAGCACGGCTCGGAGGCGGTCCCCCAAGCGGCTGGCTTTCGACCCTTGGGAGGGCGCCCGCTCCTACCACCATACTGGCCAGTCAATGCGCTACACGGCCTGCACGAGAGCCTTTCCCGCCTGCTTGAGGAAGGCTTGGAGACCTCATGGGCGCGCCACCGCGGCGCCCATGACCGGCTGGTCGAACGATTGCACGGGCTCGGCGTCGCCTTCGTGGTCGACAAGGAGCACCGGCTGCCGCAGCCTGAATACGATGTGGATCCCGGAGCGCGTGGAGGATGCGCTCGCGCCCAGACGCCTGCTTGACGAAATCGGGATCGAGATCGGCGGAGGACTCGGACCGCTCGCCCGGGCGCATCTCACGCATCGGACTGATAGGCGAAACTTGCCAGATGAAATGTCGACCGTCTGGCCGACGCGATCGCGGCAATTCTGCCGTAGGGAACGCAACTGGTCATGCACGCAGGAACCGTGATTGACGTTTTATCGCGGTTTTCCGAATGCAAGGAGCGATGCGGTCGTCCTATGCGGTAGCGGCCATCGAAGGTATGTGTCTCTAAAGCGACTCGCTGCGCGAATTATGCGTTTGCTGGCTGCTTTGGCGCGAAATTGTCCGTGAGCACCGGTAGAGGCATGGGTAGGATGGCCTCATGTTTTGGGGGAAGGAATGCTAGCACATCGAATTCGCTCTCAACTTCGACCTTCGCCACTGCTGTTAGCCGCACTCATCCTGACCGGATGCCAATCGGCGGCGTTCGACGACGTCGCGGCGTTCGGCGACAGCGCCAAGACTCTGGAGGATGATTCGGCCGTCGCCTTCTACAAAAACGATGAGCTGATCACGGTTGGCAAACTGCAGTTCAAGGAAAAGAACTACGGAAAATCCTATGCAATCTACAAACGCGCCGTAGCCGTCTTTCCGCAGGATCCTGCCGCCTGGCTCGGCTTCGCCGCCTCCGCCGACATGATCGGGCGGTTCGACACCTCCGATCGGGCCTATCAGCAACTGGCGAAGATGATCGGCGACAGTCCGGTATACTTCAACAACATCGGCTATTCCCATCTCCTGCGCGGCGACTTGCCGACCGCTCGGCGCTACTTCCTGAAGGCATACGAGCTCGACCCGACCAACGAGACGACTGCAAGAAACCTCGAACTGATGAAGAACAGCGTCAAGTTCGCGCAGCGATGACACGGGCGCGGTCGCTGCTGCATCCGCAGGCCAGGCAGCGGGCGCCCGCCAGCTTCGGATTTCTCAGCCGCAGCGCTCAACTTCGCACTCCCGGGACGGGCAGTGCTGCAGAGACCTGACCATGTAGAGCAGCTGCGCTGCTACTGCACTTTGCGCAGGATCAACTTACCCTCCGGTGAAATCGATCGCTCATACCGCGGCAGATCGGCGACCGAGGGGCTCTCGGACTCGATTGCCGGCTGGCCGTCAGCCGGTGACGAAAGTTCCGCTCCGGAGGGCGCCTCCAGCGACGGCTCAAAGCGCTGCATCACTTCCTTGCCGGGTGCGCTCAAGGTGACGGAGCCGCCGGAAGCGAGGAAGCCGGAACGCATCCGCTCGTGAAGAGCGGATAGGTCTTTCTCCAATTTCTCGACCTGCCGGCGAAGGGCGGCCGCATCGTCGACCGTGGCGATCTGGCCGATGTTGCGGCCTTGCCTGTCGATCTGCAGCCTCAGGCCATCGATCGATCGTCTCACGCCGGCCAGCACCTCTCGACTCTCGCGGACATCCGCTGCGTTTTTGGCCGTGTAGAGGAGCGTGCCGGCGTTCAGTGGGAGGAAAATCAAGGCCAAAGCAATGAACGGCCCGTTTCGCGTCCGCGCCTTTGCCGCTCGATTGCCTATCGCATCGTTGCGTGCGATTTCCAGATTCACCGAACCGGTCATCAGCCTTCCTCCTTCCAAGAGTGCACTACTTCACCACCACCGTGGCTCCGATTTTCACTCGCTCATAAAGATCGATGACATCGGCATTGCTCATCCGGAAACAGCCGGAGGAAGCAAAGCCGCCGACCGTCGACTGCTCGTTCGTGCCGTGGATGCGGTAGAGCGTGTCGGCGCTTCCCCGGTAAAGATAGATCCCGCGCGCGCCCATCGGATTGAAGGGGCCGGCCGGAACAAGCTCCGGAAGCTCCGGCGCACGCGCCCTCATCTCGGCGGGCGGCCGCCACTCCGGCCACTCCGCCTTGCGGCCGACCCTGACGACGCCGCGCCAGCGGAATCCGTCGCGACCGACGCCGATCCTGTAACGGATCGCGCGACTGCGGGACAGCACGAGGTCGAGCGTCCGCATCTCGCTGAGAATGACGATTGTGCCGGGCGGGTAATCCTGGGCAACCTCAACGACGGTGCCCGTCTTCGCGCCGAGACTGCGCGGTACGCGCTCGCTCGCCGCCGCATTCGCGACAGGCGCGAGCCAGATGACCGCGATCAGGGCGATGCGGCTCATCGCTGACCTACCCCTGCTCGCGCGTGCCTTCATCGCGTTGGTGCTTCCACGCTTGCCGACCGCACCAAGGAGACGCCAGCACGCACTTCCCTCGATCGGCAATAGGCTCCGGTTGGCAGCCCCAGCCAACGTGTCCGCCACGGGGTCCGCAATCACGTCAGTTTTCCGTGCCATTACCGGATAGGCCATTGGTTCCTGTCGGAGGCGTGGCCGTCGGCAGAATGACAGCAGACGGCGCCGGTGCGGCCCCCTGCCCTTCGCGCTGATAGGTGCGGATCGCCCGGTAAGTCACTTTGCCATCGCCGGGGATGCGGGTGTTCTGCGCTGCCCTCGGGAACGGATCCTGAATGTGGATGCCCTTGTTCGCCTCCATCGCGTTGCCGGCTCCGAAAGTAATCGTGTCGCGATGATTCATGTAGTCGGCGCAGCCGGAAAGGAGTGCTGAGGCCAGCAAGAGAAGGGCGCGACTACTTCTTGGAAAGGGCATGCACTCCTCCCACGTCGAGATCGAGACGATGGCCATATGGTCCCTTCACGCCTTCGCCATTCTTGAAGCGGCGCAGCATGTCCTTGTCGAGCTCCAGCAGGCCGAGCGCAAAAAGCTCCCAGTCGTTCGACGAGCGCGTCTGGTCGAGCGGTGTGTAGAGGTCCTCGCCGGGTGCGGCCGGCCGCACGATGTGCGGGGTGACGATGATGACGAGATCGGACTCCCGCTTCAGGAAGCTCGTCGAGCGGAACAGCGCGCCGATAACAGGAATCTTTCCGAGTCCCGGCAATTGCTGGATGTCCTTCGCATTGACCGATTGCAAAAGGCCGGCCATGGCGAAGCTCTGGCCGTCGCGCAGCGCCACCGTCGTCTTGGCCGCGCGCGAGATGAAGCCGGGATTGCCGTTCACGTTGATCGACGTATCGAGCTCGGAGACTTCCGGCTCGATCTTGAGACTGATGAGCCCGCCGTCGAGTACCACCGGCGTGAAGGTGAGCCGTACGCCGAACGGGCGGTAGTCGGTCTGAGTCGCGACCGTCGCGCCATTGGCGACGGTCGTTTGGATCGGCACCTCGCCGCCGGCGTGGAAGCTCGCAGTCTCGCCGCTCATGGCGATCAGGTTCGGCTGCGCCAGCCGGCGCACCAGTCCCTTCTGCTCCAGCGCATTGATGACGACGTCGATCTGGCCGCCGGCAATCTCCAGCACCTTGGCGATCAGTTGCCCGAAGGGTTGCATGCCGGTCGCCGCCCCCGCGGCGTCTTCGAGCGTGCGAACGAGCTGGCCGTCGTCGTTGACCGTAATGCCCTGGCTCGTCGTTGCCTTGCCGATGCCGTTCCTGCCCTGGCCGGACCAGCCGATGCCGAGGTCGCGGCCGGTCTGGCGCGAGGCCTCGATGACGCGGACTTCGAGCATGACCTGTTGGGAGTCATTGACACGCAACTGGTTCAAGACCGGCTGATCGGAATAGGACTGGGCGATTTCGAGCACGCGCTGCAACTCGACGGCATCGCGCACCACGCCCGTCAGCCGGATGCGATCGTTGGAGTTGAAGACCCGAACGCGTGCCGAGGGAGCGGCGGACCGGATCGCGGCGGCCACCTCGCTGAAATCGCTGGCGACGCGGATATCGATTACGCCGATCAGCGCCCTGCTGTCGTCATAGACGGAAATGTTGGTGGAGCCCGTCTTCTTGCCGCGAATGAAGAGCGACCTGTCGGAGAGGGGCACGACATCGATCAACTCGGCGCTGCCGATCACAAGGTCGCCAAAGGGCTTGCCTGTCCTGATCGTCATGGTGTCGTTCGGCGCCAGCGTCACCTGCTGTACGCTTCCCGCGAGGCTCACGAATTCTTCCTGGGCGTTCGCCAGGCCGATGAGACCGGGGCTCCACAAACCGCTGGCGACTACTGCCGCCGTGACTGCCGCGAGGGTTCTGGCTCGCACCACCCCCTTGCTCATTCTCCTTACCATTCCCGCTTCAGCCTCCGCTCCTCGTTCAGCGCCAGCGCCCACGGGCAAAGCCGCACCCCCACTTCGCCGGATCGCCCCGACTCGATGCTCCACCACGCTTCGTCCTGTTCCAGACGCCAACGGTCGCCCATTTCGGCTCTACCGGCAAGGGTGCTTCCGGCTTTCGTTCGCAATCTGTAACTGTTTTTCGCGAAGTGATTTGCTTCACCTCGCTTTATACCCAGTCGTTCCGGCGCCCAAAATCGACCTTTCACGCGGCCTCCCGTCGTTCGAAAGTGGCGCGAGAAGCTTGGAGAACAAGGGCGACCAGGTGTGGGACACGGGTCGAGCCAATCGCCGGGACCGGTGGTTCATAAATTGTTAATCATAACCGTCCCTTATGCGGGAACCACTTGCAGTCGAGAACAGTTAATCAAGGTTGCATAACTTGGCGGGGGCTCCACTGCAGCGATATGGGGCTGTTGCCACCCAGCTGAGAAGAGTGGTGACATGAATGCTCCGCTTACCGAACGTTCGCCCAGCAAGTCCCATGACTTCTTTGAATATCTTGTCGACGGCATTGCCGAACCGGTGATCGTCAAAGACGAGGCGTCGCGATTTGTTTTCGTAAACAGCGAAGCATGCGCCCTTATGGGCAGAACTCGCGATGAGCTCCTCGGACGCACCGACCACGATTTTTTGCCACGTGAGGAAGCCGACAGGATCGTTGCGCTTGACAGAACCGTGCTTTCGACCGGCGAGGACCGCCAGCTCAAAGAGCAAATCACGACACCAGATGGTGCCGTACGGACGCTCCTGACCAAGAAGCGCTGCGTGCACATCCCGGCTGGGCGGCCGGAGGAGAAGTTCCTGGTCGCGGTGATCGTGGACGTCACGGAACTGCGCAGAACGGAAGAAACTCTTCGGGCCAGCGAAGAGCACTATCGCTCCCTGGTCGAACTTCACCCGCAAGTCCCCTGGATCGCAGATCCGGAGGGAGCCGTCCTTGAGGTTGGCCCACGATGGGCCGAGTTAACGGGGTTGAGCGAAGAAGAGACGCTCGGACGAGGATGGGCGAAAGCCGTGCATCCGCAGGACGCCGGCAGCGTCGACGCGCAATGGCGGCGCTCGCTTTCGAGTGGCGAACCGCTCAACCTCGAATACAGGCTTTTGACCGCAACTGGTCACTATCGCTGGTTCCGAGCCCGCTCAGTCGCCAAACGTGGCAGCGCTGGAGAAATCGTGCGCTGGTACGGTGTCCTGGAGGATGTCGACGAAAGGCGGCGCGTCACCGATGCACTGCGCGAAAGCGAGGCGCGCTTTCGGGCGATCGCCGATGACGCCCCGGTGATGATCTGGGTGGCCGACCCCAGCGGCGATACGAGCTTCTTCAGCCGTTTATGGTTGGAGACGACGGGGCAAACGGAAGCCGAGGCGCTCGGTTTCGGCTGGGTGGATGTGATCCACCCGGACGACCAGGAGAAAGTACAGCAAGCATTCTTCCACGCCGCTGCGGGAAAGGAGCCGGTCCGTACCGAATACCGGTTGCGGCGGGCCGATGGAAGCTGGGCGTGGGTGATAGATGTCGGTCAGCCCCGCTTTTCCGACGATGGAACGTTCCTCGGCTATGTAGGATCCGTTCTCGACATCACCGAACGCCGAGCCGCCGAGATCGCCCAACAGGAATCGCAGGCTTTCATCAGAAGCATTTTCGACAGCAGTCCCGATTGCGTCCGCGTGCTTGATCTGGAAGGCCGGCCATTGCTCATGAACAAGGCCGGTCGTCGGCTGTTCGGCCTCGCGGAAGGGGCCCCTCTTACAAAGACGACATGGGACGTCATCGGCAAGGCCTCCGACGCGCCAAAGGTTCAGGCGGGCTGGGACAAGGTCAGAGGCGGGGAAACCGCTCGCTTCGAGATCACCGTGCTCGATTCCCGGAATGGGGAAAAATGCATGGACGTGATCGCCGCTCCGATCATGGGCCGCGAAGGAACGCCGGTCAGAATGCTCTCGATCTGGCGCGACATCACCGATGCGGAACGCGCCCGCGAGGAAATCAGCCGCGCACAGAGGACGGCCGAAGCTGCGGCCGACCAGCTTTCCTCGGTTCTCGAGAGCACCATGGACAGCGTCATGCTCCTCGATCCCCGGTGGCGTGTCCGTTATTTGAACGAGAACGCCAAGAGGCTTCTGCAGATCGGAGACGAGTCGCTCGGAAAAGTCTTCTGGAAGCTGTTCCCCAAGGAAAAGAAAGGGAGCTTTGCCAAGCATTGTCAGGAGGTCATGAACCGCCGTGTCCGTTCCTTCTTCGAGGACCACCTGTCATCCCTGGATCGATGGATTGAGGCGAATGCTTCTCCCGCGCAAGACGGCATTTCTGTTTTCTGCCGAGACATAACGGAGCGCCGCCGGGCAGAGGAGGATAAGCTGCTCGCTCAGAAACAGATGGCCCACTTGGCAAGGCACGATATGCTGACCGGGCTTGCAAACCGGATGTTCTTCCGCGAATGCTTCGATCGGGCCCTCGGCGCCGAGAGTGCCGGCGCGGGCATGGCTGTGCTGTGCGTGGACCTCGATGGTTTCAAAGCCATTAATGATACGCTTGGCCATCCCGCTGGCGACGCGTTGCTGCGCCAGGTGTCTGCGCGACTCGTCCATTCTGTCAGAGCCACGGACATCGTCGCGCGCCTTGGGGGTGACGAATTTGCCATCATACACCCTCTGGCCAGCAGCCAGGATGAGGCCTTCCAACTCGCCCAGCGGATTATCGACACACTCTGCGAGCCGTTCACCATAGAGGGCGTCAGCGCCACTGTGGGGGCGAGCGTTGGCATTGCGTTTGCGCCGGGCGATGGGACTTCCGCGGATGAATTGATCAAGGCCGCCGACATTGCCCTCTACAACGCGAAGTCAAGCGGGCGCGGCACGTACAGGCGCTTCGATGTGGCCATGCATGCGCAGTTGCAGGCGCACCAGCAGATGAAGGTTGCGCTCAGAGGCGCGTTGGAAAGAAACGAGTTCGAGCTGCATTATCAGCCGCTGATAAGCTTGAGATCGCGCCGCGTGACGGGCTGCGAGGCGCTTTTGCGGTGGCGCAATCCCGAAAGAGGCATGATCTCGCCGTCCGAGTTCATCCCCATTGCCGAGGAAACCGGACTGATCGTGCCGATCGGCGAGTGGATCCTTAGCCAGGCCTGTCGCCAGGCCGCATGCTGGCCGGAACATGTCAGCATTGCCGTCAATCTCTCACCGGTGCAGTTCAAGCATCGAAATCTCATAAAGCAGGTGGCCGACGCGCTCTCGGCCTCTCGCCTCGGCCCCGGACGTTTGCAATTGGAGATCACGGAGTCGGTCTTGCTGGACGAGAGCGAACACAATCTCCAACTGCTCCAGGAATTGCGTAGCCTCGGTGTGAAAATAGCGATGGACGACTTCGGAACGGGCTATTCATCGCTCGGTTATCTCAGAAGTTTCCCGTTCGACAAAATCAAAGTCGACCAAGCCTTCGTCCGCGACCTGCCACACGGCAAAGAGTCGCTCGCGATCGTCAGAGCCGTCGCGGGTCTCGGACATAGCCTGGGCATGACGACGACCATCGAGGGCGTAGAGACAGGGGACCAATTGGAGATCGTGAATGCGGAGGGCTTTCATGAGGTTCAGGGCTACATTTTCTCGCGTCCCGTGCCGGCATCGGAGGTGTCGAAGTTGATTGACGGCCCGCTCTGATGGGGTCGTCGCGCACCCTGCGTCTGCGCCCGTTTTCGCGTATCGCCGTCGGCCATAGCTGCAGCTTTAGCCCTACACGTCTCCACGCGTGTGTGGCACAATCTTGATACTACCGCGCATTGATATGCAATGACGGGAACGCATTCGCTGAGACGATCGTTAGTTGCAAACGGGCCTGCGGGCCGACTTGCTGGCCCGCAGGCGCCAGACAACCGGCGAGGAAAGCGTAATGAATACCTCACGCGTCGCACTTATTGCCGATGATGACGAATTCTTCCGGATCGCACTTGGCTTTATCCTGAGGAGCAAGTTGAACTTCACGGAGGTCATCGAAACAGGCTCGCTCGATGAGGCGATTGAAAGACTGAGCGAGCGTGAGGACATATCGCTGGCGTTGTTCGATTTGGCGATGCCGGGTATGCAAAGTGCGGCCAGCCTTGCCGCTGTGCGCGAGATCCATCCGGATCTCAAGGTCGTCGTCGTCTCGGCCTCATCGCGCCGCTCGGACATCCTGTCTGCCCTCACGGCAGGCATAAACGGCTATGTGCCGAAGGGCCTCGGCGCGAGCGATCTTGCCGGAGCAATCGGCGCGATCCTCAACGGCGCGGTTTACGTACCCCCCTCCATAGCCGGCCGCGCTACCGCTTCCGAGGAAGCAGAGGTTCCCCAGGTCCCCCGGGCAAATCAGGACGAACGGAGCCATCGCACAATCGAATTCCTCACCCCGAGACAGCGCGAGGTGCTCCTGCTGCTCGTACAGGGTTTCTCGAACAAGGAAATCGCCCGCAAGCTGAAACTCGGCGAGGGTACCGTAAAAATCCATATGGCAGCGCTCTTCCGCAGTTTACGGGTGCGGAACCGCCAAGAGGCGGCCGCCGCAGGGGCACGCCTGTTACCCAGAGCCGAAAGCTAGGCCGACATAGTCCGGTAGGATAGGCCGCCTCCTGGCCATCCGGACGAATAGCGTAAATGCCTGCCAGGACGTAGTGACGACAGCAGCAAAGATGAATGTGGAACCAAATGCGCCAGCCTGCTTCGACAGCCAGCATATCCCGACCCCCGCGTCGCGCCTGCACGGCAAATGAGCAAGGGGGTGTCCGGTGACAGGGCACGCCCCGTCCTCAAAGCTCGCTGAACAGGCCGCCTGCAGGGTTGGTCTCAGCTTTTCGGCATCCCGGAAGGGCGCCGTTGCTTCGGCGATCGACCGGCTCATGGCGCGGCGCGGCATCGGCGACAGCCGGTCGTTCCTGGACCGGCTGGGGCTGGACGATGATTTGACCGACGATGTGGTAGCAGCGATCACGGTCGGAGAAACCCATTTCTTTCGAGGCGCCGATCAATTCCGGCTCATAAGGCAAACGATCCTCCCCGAACTCGGACGGCAGTCCGAGGGCTTTCCTGTCCGGATCTGGAGCATCGGCTGTGCAACGGGCGAGGAGCCCTACTCCCTTGCCATTCTCTGTGACGAGGAAGGTCTCCTGGACGACGTTCGGATAACTGCAGCCGACGTCTCCAGAAGGGCGCTCGCCACGGCCAAGACCGCCGAGTACGGCGAATGGTCCCTGAGAAATACCGATAGCGAACTGAGGGAACGGTATTTCACCTCGCGTGAGGGGCGGTTTCGACTGAACGAACGACTGCGCCGGCAGGTCGACTTCGCTCACTTGAACCTTGGCGCAGACGAGCTTCCGGCGCCGGAGAGGGGATTGGGTGACTTCGATCTTATCCTTTGCCGCAACGTACTCGTTTATCTCGACGCGAGCGCGCTGCGCCGGATTGCGCGCCAGCTCCTCGCGTGCCTTACTGATGGCGGCTGGCTGTTGACGGCGCCAACCGATCCGCCCCTGTGGAAATACGCTCCGTTCGAAACTTCGATCACGGCCACAGGCGTCGTCTATCGGCGCATGACGGCCCATCCGCGCACTCCTAAGTGCTCCACCTCACGTATTGGCTCCGTTCAAGGCCCAACCCGGAAACCCGTCGCGCACGTATCGGCCACTCGCGCGTGCCTCGCCGATAGGCGAAACACGCTCGGCGACAATGCCGTCAAGGCCATTGCCAGGCAAATCCGCTCGCATTTCGCCAGGGGCGAGACGTGTGAAGCCGCGCGCCTTGCGGCGCAAGCGGTTGAAAGCCATCCGCTCTCAGCGGAACTGCATTTCCTCCAGGGGCTCTCTTACATGGCCCACGGAGAGACCGACGCGGCTGCGGCGGCGCTGCGAAGGGTGGTCTATTTGGACGGCACTCTGGCCGCCGCGCAGTTCTTTATCGGTATCTGTATCAAGGACAGCGACCCTCAAGCGGCTCTACGTAGCCTCTCGAACGCGCTCCAGTTCTGCCTCTCTCGTCCGCCGCGAGAACGCGTCGCCCTGATGTCCGGGGTAACGGCTGAAGATCTCGCCAAGCGGGCACGGCGGGAGATCGGCAAGATCCGGCGACGCCCGGGGAGCGAACACCTATGACAACACCTTCCCGGCCCGCCGCTCGACCCGTCGATTGGATCGCCGTCAGAAGACGGATGGCAGCAGCGATAGAGCAGACGGAAGCGCTCTTGGAAGCGGCGCAACGAGATACGGACGCACACGACGAGCAACCACCGCGATCGGCGTGGGACGCCTTCGCCGGAGAGAGCGAAGAGCAGTCCGTCGGTCTCGTGACCTTCATGCTCTCGGATCGCCGGTTTGCCCTGGAAATCCGCTATGTCTGCGAAATCGTTTCGAAGGCACGCGTCAGCCCGCTGCCCGGAATGCCCTCGCACGCCTGCGGCGTCTATGATTTGCGCGGGCAGTTGCTGCCCGTCTTCGACCTATGCGGACTGCTCGACCTCCCTCAAGGGGCCGGCGCCGCCAGCGACTGGGCGATCGTATGCGGGCAAGCGCAACCCGAATTCTTGATCCTGTCTGAAACCGCCCCCGAAATACTGGCGCTGCCGCTGGAGGAAATCGGCGCGGCGGAGCCCGGCCAGGGTGACAAAGCTTGGCATTGCGCGACGACGGAAACCGGCACCGTCGTTCTGGACGGCCACCTACTTTTGAACGATCCCCAATTCTTTCTTGACGACGAGCAGATCATCGCCAGCGACGAGATGGAAAGGACCGATATCCATGAGTCCCCGATTAGCGAATAGTCTCTATGGCGCGTTGGGATTGGCCATGCTGCTGTTCGTGGCGGCGTCCGCGCTGCTCATCGGGTCCAGCTTTGTAGCCCTGGAACGGGTGCGGGCCGATCTTGCTGCGACGTCCTTTCTCGGCAAGGAACGTCTCGCTTATCAGATGATCTACGTAGCCGGGCGCCTGGAAAGGGCGGAGGGGCCGGCTCGGGCCGCTGCTGCCGATGAACTGCGACGCCTGATTGATCGCAACGAGCGGCTGCTTGCAGGCCTCGCAAATGGCGACGAAAGACTTGGATTGGCGGCGACGACCCATCCTGCCGGCCTCGCGCAGCTCGAGCAAGCCCGACGACAATGGCGTGAACAGGTAAGGCCGGCTCTGGAAAGAGCCATTGCAGATGCGCCGATAGATCACGCCGCACTGGATGAGCTCGACCCGAAGATCAGGGCCCTTGCGGCGCGAGTGGACGAATTGATCAACCAGATCGAGCAGGCAGGAGTGGCCCGTCTCCAGCGCTCTCAGTTGCTGCAACTTGGTTTTTCCGCCCTCGCCGTCCTGATGCTTCTCCACGTGCTGCGAGTCGCGCGTCGGCTCGTCCGACGTACCCGCGCGCTCGCCGGCCTGGCGGAAAAGGTCAGCTCCGGTGACCTGGAGCAGAGAGCTTCCGCGGAGGGGAATGACGAACTCGCAGTTCTCGGCGCCTCCTTCAATGCGATGACCGCAAGGCTTGCGGGGATGATCGAGAGCGAACGGAGCAGCAGGGAGAGGCTTGAAGAGCTGCTCGCCACGATCTCGGAAACGGCGCAACACCTTTCGTCGTCTGCCGCCGAGATCCTCGCCGGAACCACGCAACAGGTCGAAGGCATGCGTGAGCAATCGTCGGCCGTCGCCCAGACCGTGACGAGCGTCGATGAGGTGCTGCAGACGTCGGAGCAGGCAGCGCAGCGCGCGCAACAGGTTGCCGCCTCCTACGACCAGGCCGTCAAAATCAGCAATGAGGGCCGCCGGGCGCTGGACGATACCGTGCATGTGATGAACGCGGTGAGCTCGCGCACGGAGGCGATTGCCGGAGATATTCTTTCATTGGCGGAGAACAGCCTGGAAATCGGCGAGATCGTCTCGGTCGTCGCCGAGATCGCAGACCAGACGAACCTGTTGGCGCTAAATGCCGCCATCGAAGCCTCGCGTGCAGGCGAGCACGGCAGGGGCTTCAGCGTCGTCGCCAGTGAGATCAGGACACTTGCTGACCAGTCGAAGTCCGCGACCACCCGGGTTCGTCGGATTCTGATGGAGATCCAGAAGGCGACGAACGCAGCGGTCATCGGCGCCGAGGATGGCACGAAGAGTGTCAGCCGCGCCTTGGAGACGGTAAACGAAGCCGGCGAAACGATCCGCCAGCTCGAGGCGATCGTGGCCGATTCCGCACGCTCGGTCGCCCAGATCGCCGCTTCGGCGGGCCAGCAGCGAGCGGGCATGAAGCAGATTCACGACGCGATGCACTACATTGAGCAGGCAAGCAGCCAAAATCTCTCGGCGATCCGGCAAGCGGAGGAGGCCGCGAAAGATCTCAACGAGCTGGGTTCGAGGCTGAAGGAAATGCTTGCTGACCATGGCAACTGACATGACGAAACCCGAAGAATTCGACCGTGAACTGCTGCAGATGTTCACCCAGGAAGTGGGAGAACGCGCATCCGACATCGAGCAGGCGTTGCTAGCCATCGAGGACGCCAGCGAGGCGGAGGAGAAACTCCGTCTGCAGGAGCAGCTCCTACGGACGGTGCATAGCCTAAAAGGCGCCGCCGGTCTGCTTCAGGTGCGGGGAGTGGAAGCGATCTGTCATTGGATGGAAGAGATACTGTCCGTCACGGTGAACGAGCAGCTCGGGCTCGAGAAGCCCAAGCTCGACCTGCTTCTGTCGGCCGCAGACGCAATCAGGGATGCGGCCCGCCTTTTGGAGACTGGTGAGACGCCTTCGCCCGCGCATGGCGAGAGAGTGGTCGACGCGCTGAAGGCCGCTATGGGACAAGGGGCGGACCACCGCGGCGGCAAGCCGAAGCGGCGTCCCCCTCAGACGGCGCAGGTGCCCGTTCGCACCGGCGATACCGATGGCTCCATGCGCGTCTCGGCCGACCGACTGGATACCCTCCTCTACAGAAGCGGCGAATTGCTGTCCTTTGACGCGCTCATACGGCGCCATGCCGAGGAGGCGTCCTTGTTACGGGAGCAGGCAAGGAAACTGCGGGGGGTAAGCCCCGAGTTTGCCGAACAGGTGACAAGCATCGAGAGCGGATTGCGCCAGCTTGCGACATCGCTGCGCCAGCACATGAGACTGATGCACAGTGCGGCGACAGCACTGGACCACGAGGTACGGCAAGCCCGCACGCAACCCTTTGCGGAGGCCTGCAAGGGCCTCGACCGCGTCGTGCGGGACATGGCTGCGGCGTCGGGGAAGTTGGCCGAACTGGAAATCAAAGGCGGAGACATCGAGATCGATCGTTCCATCCTTTCGAGTCTGCAGGATTCCTTGCGGCACCTCGTGCGCAATGCAGTCGCGCACGGCATCCAGTCGCCGGAAGAACGCCGAAAGGCGGGAAAACCGGAGAAGGGCAGCGTCCGCATTACAGCGGCCATCTCCGGAGACCGGATGCAGGTGCGTGTTGCGGATGACGGCCGCGGCCTGGACCTGGCCCTGCTCAGCAAGGCAGCGGGCGAACATCTGAAAGAGGTGAAAGACGAGGCGGAGCTCCTTCGGCGTGTCTTCGAGCCGGGCGTATCGACGTCGGACACGGTCACCAACCTGTCCGGGCGCGGAATAGGCCTCGACATCGTCAAACGCAATATCGAAACGCTGCGTGGCACGGCGGAGGTTTCCCAAGTAACGACGGGAGGCGCCGCCTTCACCCTCACGCTCCCCCTGACACTGGCGACGGTCCGTGCACTGGAAGTCATCGCAGGGGAGCATGTGTTCACGATCGACACGGCCTCGGTCCAGCGCGTGATACGCATTCACGCCCAAGACTTCGCCATGTCGGGGAACAGCTGCGTCGTCAACACCCTGAGCGGTTCGATACCCTTCGTTGATCTTGCCAATTGGCTCGGGGTGCGGCCCGGACGCGGCGATGCCGGGCAGGCCATGACAGCCGTCGTGGTCGACGCTCCGGGTGGGCCGCTCGCGGTGCTCGTCGATGCTATTGCCGGTGAGCAGGAACTTGTCGCACGCCCGCTCGGCGCGCGGCTCGCGAAAGTTCGTCGTTACAGCGCCGGCATGGCGCTACCCGATGGGCGCATCGCCCTCCTCCTGAACGTGGCAGCACTTGCCGAGGCTGCCGCCGAAATGCGATCACCGGCCGGCGCACGCGTGCCGCGGCCACTTCCGGCCGCACGCCGCAAGGTGCTCGTCGTCGACGACTCAAAATACGTACGAACCTTGGTGAAGCTCATCCTCGAGGGCGCGGGATATGATGTCGCGACGGCAAGCAACGGCAAGGAGGCCTTGGAGCAACTTCTTGACCGCGGCGCCGATATGGTGGTGGCGGATGTCGACATGCCGTCCATGAACGGTTTCGAACTCACCGAGGCCATTCGTCAATCGGAGCGTTTCACCGACACGCCCGTCGTCCTCGTCACCGGCCGGGATACCCTTGAGGACAAGGTGCGGGGGCTGCGTGCCGGCGCAAATGCCTATCTGAGGAAAGACCAGTTCGACGCGCAGCACTTCCTGGAGACGATGCGCCGGGTCGTGTGAGGACGAGGATGACACGTATTCTGCTTGCGACATCGACACTGGACCTTGAAGAGCTTGTCAAAAGGGCGGCTGGGGGTGCCGCCGTGGAGCTCGTGGGCGTAGCAAGGAGCGGCAAGGACGCGGTGAGGATGACCGGTAAACTCTTGCCGGACATCGTCGCAGTCGAGCTCCGCGACGACCACACCGCCGAAACCGTCAGGGAGATCATGATCACTGTGCCGACGCCTGTCGTCATGGTGGCCTATCAGGACGGTTCACGATTGGGGGCCATGTCCGCGCGCGCGCTCGACGCGGGCGCACTCGCGGTCATTCCGGCGCCGGTCGCATCCGGCACGTCTCTCGAACAAGCGGCCATCGAAAAGTTCCTGTCGACGATCAAGGCCATGGCGCAGGTCAAGGTCGTTCGCCAGTGGCCCAAGAAGACGCACGGCGATCGCCAGGTCAAAGGGGCACGAGACGCTGCGGCACACACCCAGATCGCTATCGTTGGGATCGCCGCCTCAACCGGGGGGCCGGCCGCGATCCGCTCGATATTGAAGGGCCTTTCCGCCGATTTTCCGGCACCCATCCTCATCGTGCAGCACATGTCGGACGGCTTCATCGACGGCGTTGCCGCATCCCTCGACGCGACGGTTGCGCTCAAGGTAAAGGTCGGCACGAACGGCGAACGGCTGAGGCCCGGCACGGTTTATCTCGCCCCCGACGGCCATCAACTCGGCGTCTCGGGCAAGTCGCGCCTGCGGGTCGTGGACGACGACCCCATTCAGGGCTTCAGGCCGTCCGGATCGTATCTCTTCGGTTCGATTGCCCGCGCGTTCAAGGACGAGTCCCTCGCGGTCATCCTGACGGGGATGGGCGATGACGGCACCGAGGGCCTTCGAGCGCTGCACGTGGCGGGCGGCAAGGTGATCGCGCAGGATGAGAAAAGTTCAGTCGTCTTCGGAATGCCAAAATCGGCGATCTCGGCGGGTCTCGTCGATTTCGTCCTGCCATTGGACGATATAGCCGGAAAGATCACCGCGCTTGCGAGCGGAACATGCGGAGCCTGAACAGAGTTACGGCGCTGCGCGTCGGCTTGACGCGCAGCGCCGCCCTCGCCCCAACCCAACTTTAAAAGCTCATCATCTGAATGGCCGCCGGCGTGACGATGACCGCGAAGAGCACGGGAAGGAAGAACAGGATCATCGGCACTGTGAGCTTCGGTGGGAGGGATGCCGCTCTCTTTTCAGCCTCACTCATGCGCATGTCGCGATTCTCCTGCGCCATGACCCGAAGCGCTTGACCGAGAGGCGTACCGTATTTTTCCGCCTGGATAAGGCTGGTGACCACGGCACGCACGCCCTCCACGCCGGTTCTCTGCCCCAGATTCTCAAACGCCTGTCGCCGGTCCTGCAGGTAGGAAAGCTCCGCCGTTGTCAGGAGCATTTCCTCTGCGATCTCGGGCGATTGTGCGCCAATCTCTTCGCCCACTTTCCGGAAGGCGCTCTCGATACCCATGCCGGCTTCCACGCTGATCAGCAGGAGGTCGAGCGCCTCCGGCCACGATCGGCGGATCGCCTGCTGCCGCTTCGTGATCCTGTTCCTGATGTAAATCGCCGGCGCGAAGTAGCCGAGGGAGCCGATGGCGGCGGCCATGGCCACGATAAGGAGCAGCGGCGCTTCCGGCTGAATTATGAGCAGGATATAGAGCAGGCTGGCCACGAAGAGCACAATTGGCGCCATCAGCCGGACAGCGAGAAAGGTCGTCACCGGAGCATGGCCGCGATAGCCGGCCATGCTCAGTTTGCGGATGATTTCGCCATCCTCCGCCTGCTTGGCAAGATTGAAGCGGTCGACGATCGCCTGATAGAGGCGCTTCGGCTCGACGCGCAGTGAGACCTTGCTCTTCCCGGCATCGAGCCGGGCGCGCTCGCGCTGGCGGATGCGCTCGCGTTCGCTCTCCACCTTCTTCATACGCTCGGCAAGCGTGTCGCGAAAGACATAGGGCCAAGAAACGACGACGACCGCAGAAAAGGCGGACAGGCCCGCCATCAAAGCGGATAGCTGTTCCAGATCAGGGATATAGGCGCCAAAGCTCATCTCGTCTCTCAGAAGTCGAAGTTGATCATTTTACGCATGACAAGCATGCCGATACCCATCCACAACGCACAGCCGGCAAGCACGAGCTTCCCGATCAGTGTCGTGAACAGCAGCGTCATGTAGTCCGGGCTGGTCAGATAAACGGCGCCGGCGACCAAGAACGGCAAGGCGCCGATAATTCCCGCTGACGATTTTGCCTCCGCGCTCATGGCCTTGATCTTGCCTTTCATCTTCTTGCGATCGCGCAGAACCTTGGAAAGATTGCCGAGCGCCTCCGAGAGGCTGCCGCCGGTGCGGCTCTGGATGGCGATGACGATGGCGAAGAAATTGGCTTCGGGCAGCGGTATACGTTCGCACATGCGCTGCACGGCCTCATCGACTGGGAGGCCGAGCGTCTGGTCCTGCGCGATGGTCACGAACTCGCTTTTGACCGGCTCCTGCGCTTCCGCCGCGATCACCCGCAGGCAGTCCGTCAGCGGCAGGCCGGCCTTCAAGCCTCGAACGATGACGTCGACCGCATTCGGAAACTCTGCCGTGAAGCGAGCAAATCGCATCTTGCGCTTCGTGTTCACATAGAGGTGCGGCAGGAGCAAACCGCCCGCGATGGCGAAGCCGAGGGCGACCAGCGAGCCGAGCCCCAGAGAGACCATCACGCACCAGGTGGCGAGTGCCGCAGCGGCGCAAACGAGCAGGTAAGTCTTTTGCGACCAGGGGAGACCCGCCTGGCGGAGCCTGGTGGCCAAAGACGGTTTCCCGCTCTTGCGGGCATTTGCCTGTTTCTTTTCCTCGATCTCGCGTAGCGTCTTTTCCACCGAACGGCGACGATCGCGGCCGTCCTCGTTCGCCGCCTCGTTCTGCTTGCCAATCGCCGGCGCCGCGATGCGCTCGAACCTTTGCCGGTAGGCGCTTGCCTTGGCGACGCGCGGATAGAACGCAGCCAGCATCACGCCGCCGACGCTGGTCGAGGCGAGGAGAAAAACAAACATCGGGAGCAGCGAAGAGGTAAGCATCTCTAGTAGACCTGTATTCGATCGTTACGCCGCCGCCTTCATCTCTGCGGCGTCCAGGGCCGCGGCAAGCCGGGCCTCTTCGCCGTAGTAGCGTGCGCGGTCCCAGAATGCCGGCCGGCCGATGCCGGTCGAGCGATGTCGTCCGATGAGGTTGCCTTTTTCGTCCTCGCCGAGAATGTCGTAGACAAAGAGGTCCTGGGTCGTGACCACATCGCCCTCCATGCCGAGCACTTCGGTGATGTGGGTGATCCGGCGCGAGCCGTCACGAAGGCGTGCGGCCTGCACGATCACGTCGACCGAGGAAACGAGCATTTCGCGAATTGCCTTGCCCGGCAGCGAATGCCCGCCCATGGTGATCATCGCCTCGATGCGCGAGATCGCCTCGCGCGGCGAGTTGGCGTGGAGCGTGCCCATCGAACCGTCGTGACCGGTGTTCATCGCCTGCAGGAGGTCGAAGGCCTCCGGGCCGCGAACCTCGCCGACGATGATCCTTTCCGGCCGCATGCGCAGGCAGTTCTTGACGAGTGCGCGCATGGTGATTTCGCCCTGGCCTTCGATGTTCGGCGGGCGCGTCTCGAGCCGCACGACGTGCGGCTGCTGCAGTTGCAGTTCGGCCGCGTCTTCGCAGGTGATGATGCGTTCGCGCGGATCGATGTAACCGGTGAGGCAGTTCAATAGCGTCGTCTTGCCGGAGCCGGTGCCGCCGGATATGAGCACGTTGCAGCGGACGCGGCCGATGATCTTCAGGATCTCGGCGCCTTCCGGCGAGATCGAGCCGAAGCGCACGAGTTGATCGAGCTTCAGCTTCTCTTTCTTGAACTTGCGGATCGTCAGCGAGGGCCCGTCGATGGCGAGCGGGGGCGCAATGACGTTGACGCGGGAGCCGTCTGCGAGACGTGCGTCGCAGATCGGGCTCGATTCATCGACACGCCGGCCGACCTGGCTGACAATGCGCTGGCAGATGTTGAGGAGCTGTTCGTTGTCGCGGAAGCGGATGCCGGTTTCCTGCACCTTGCCCCCGACCTCGATGAAGACGTGGTTTGCGCCATTCACCATGATGTCGGCGATGTCGTCGCGTGCCAGCAAGGGTTCAAGCGGACCGTAGCCAAGGATGTCGTTGCAGATGTCGTTGAGCAGTTCGTTCTGCTCGGCCATGGAAATCCCGGCCTTCTTGGCGGCGACGATGTCGTTGATGATCGCGCCGATTTCCTTGCGCGCCTGCTCGCCGTCCATGCTGGAGAGTGCGGCGACGTCGATCGTGGCGATGAGCGCGCTGAAGATTTCCTTCTTCAAAGCATAGTATTGTTCGGCTTTTTCCGGCTTTGCGGCCGTTGCCAACTCGACGATCTTCTCAGGCGCGCTCACCACCGCGCTTGTTTGCGGCTCCTTTGCAGCATCCCGCTCGGCAGCAGTTTCAAGTGGCTTTTCTTCCGGTACGAATTTCTTGCCGAACATCGACTTCACCTTGGCCACGTGTGTCAAGCTACTTTCCGGGCGGCGGACAAGATTGCGGAGGAGGTTCCTCCGCAATCTTAGCGGATTAGACGGCCAACTTTAGCTTCGCAGAGATTCTGCCGAACAGGCCGGAAATGTCGGTACCGACAGCGCTCGTGGCCGCGATGATGCCAACAGCGATCAAACCGGCGATCAGGCTGTATTCGATGGCGGTGGCGCCAGATTCGTTGCGGACGAAGCGGACAAGGAGATTTTTCATGGTTCGGGTCCTTCAAGTGGGTTGAGGTTGCGCCGAGGCTTGGGTTCGGCTTCACAGGCCGGGCCGGGTTCTGCCCTCGTTTCCCGCTTGCTGTGTGGCTCTCATATAGACTTTATTAACCCTTTCGATCCATTCAGCCTGATGGCTGATACCTCTTTCGGTTGAGCTCGGCCTGTTGGCCTAGTCCGATCGTATGGACCGCACTATTTCCATGCTTTGGCCGTTGTATCAGAACGGATGATGCCTCCATCCGTTGACGAAGACCGGAGCGAAAACGGAGCGTTCCAATGCGCGCTGGCACCAGATGGCTTGTTCTCGCGGCGG
>NZ_LUAV01000024.1:26941-81550 GCF_002078505.1 Ensifer aridi
CGCGGCGGAAAATCGGCCCGCGCAGGCCGACTTGGGGATGACCCATCAACCCGAGGGCGTCGTGAAGATCGTCGTCGATTTCGTCCGCACGCTGGTGCTTGCCCGGCCCGCCGGCACGCTGATCATCGGCAACCCCGCCATCGCGCAGGCGACGCTCAGCGACGACAAGACCATCGTTCTGACCGGGAGGTCGCCGGGGTTGACGAACCTGATCGTCCTGGGCGCCGACGGCGCGGAACTGGCCAACGTCACCCTTGACGTGGCCGCTGCAGGCGGTCGCTTGGTCACCGTCGACGAGGGCGACCGGCGCGCAATGTACAGTTGTTCCGGACGCTGCGAACTCGTTCGAACCGGCGAAGCGGGCCCTCCGCCGCCCGAAGCCGCCGGCAGTGGCGCCGGTCAGTGACTGCACTTAAGATCATCCGATCGGGATGCGGCGCGAAAGCTCAAGACTCAAGGGGCTCTCAGAAAGCCCGGGAAGGAGAAGCCTGAACGGGTACTCAATCGACAGCACTCGAAAGTCGATCCCGTCAACCGTTTCCCTGCTGACGGCAATTTGCAAAAGCGCCGGATCGCCGCCCTGAAAACTCTCGCGTATCGTAGTCACCAGCGTGGCCTGCGCCTGGCTGTCTGACGCGTCGCGTGGGACCTGCCCGATCAAGACCGTCCGAGCCGCGATGTCGGCCGCTTGCGCCAGGTCGTTCCGCACATAGAGAACATGGCCGAACTCGATGATCCCGAAAACGAGCAGCAGCAGCGGGAAGCATACCAGGGCGAATTCCACGGCCGTCGCGCCCGACTGGCTGCGCCACATGAGGCTAAATCGGTGGAGCGTCATCGGACCTGGACCTGCATCGAGGAGTTGAGATCGAAGGCTGGCAGCACCTCCGGCAGCGACATGGGCCGATAGCTTTTTGCCGCCGCCAAATGATAGTACACGTATTGCTGAGCCGCATTCGCGCAAGGGCTCGTTCCGCACTGCGGCGCCGCATCAGGATTGACGTCGGCATTTTCCGGGCAGGCGCAATAGCGCTTGACTGCCGCCACGGTGGCATTGGCCAGCACCGCGCTTTTCGCGAGCGTCGACTGCATCACCTTTTGGACGTGTGGCGCGCCGGGATCCGCCATCGCGGCTTGCGCGCCGGCACGGAGAGCATGGTCGATCGTCATCCGCTCGTAAATCGCAAGGCCGAGATCGGCCGTCGCCACGAGAGCGAGAGCGAGGACCGGTGCAATCAGCGCAAATTCGACCGCCGAGGCGCCGGCCTCGGACGTCTTGAGTTCGCTTGCTTTCTTGCGCAAGGCGGACGGCGCCTTCGGCTTACCGCGCTTGAATAGCTTATGCAGCAATGCCTTCAGACCTTTTTGCCGGGTCCATCTCTCTCTTGTCCCGCCAACTCGCCACCCCAGCGCAACGATCGCGCGGCCCGCTTCGGAATCGGGCGCCTGCTCGATGACAAGCCGACCGTTATTCGCCGCTGCGCCGAAAAGTTGCGGATCGAAAGGAATGGAGAGGTTCTCCTGCAGCCCGACGGCAGCGGCGAAGTCCGCCGGCTTGATTTCCGGGAGTTTGGGCGTGCCCACCTTGTTGAGCACGAGCCTTGGCAACGGATCGTTCGGCCGCGCCTTTTTCAGGAAGTCGATCAAGTTCTTGGCGTTGCGCATGCTGGCGAGGTCAGGCGTCGCGGTGACGACGATTTCGTCCGCTTCGAGGAGGATCTTCTGCGTCCACTGCGTCCAGATATGCGGCAGATCGACGACGATATGCCAGGAGCTGGAACGAGCAACGTCGAGCAGATGATCGACGTCGTCTTCCCGCAGGCTGAAGAACTTGTCGAGGTTCGTGGTCGCCGGCAGCAGGTGCAGGCGGTCCGTATAGGGCACCGCCAGACGCCGCAAAAGCACGTCGTCCAGGCGGTCCGGACGATCGAGTACATCCACCATTCCGTTCGCAGCCTCGATGTCGAAGTTGAGGCTGAGCGTACCGGACTGAAGGTCGAGATCTGCGAGGAGCACATCGGCATCCACCCGCTTGGACATGGCATAGGCCACGTTATGTGCAAGCGTCGAAGATCCGGTTCCGCCCTTGGCGCCGACAAAGGCGACGATGCGGCCTAGCTTTTCCTCAGCCGAGTCGCGAAAGCAGCGATGCACCGCGGCAACGAAGTCCATCGGCTCGAGCGGCGTCACGAGATAATCGCTCACGCCGGCATCCAGGAGCTTCTTGTAGAGGCCGACATCGTTGGAGCAGCCGATGACTATGACCTTGGTACCCGTGACGCACTCCACCGCCAGCGCTTCCAGCGCCGCCATCAGCCGAACTTCGTCGTCATTGTTCTCCACGACCACGAGGTTCGGCGAGGTGACGCCGCCGTAAAGCGCTGTCGCTTCCTTTATGCCGCCCGCCTTGATCGTCACGGTGGCGCGCGCCATCCGCCGGTCGATCGCCGCCGTCCGGACCGCGTCGCTCACCTCGTCCGACCGGCAGAAGACCGCGATCTCCACCTGCGGAATGGGCAGCAGCGGCGGAGCATCCACCGGCTGCGATGTTTTTTGGGTCTGGTTGCCGAGCTGGTTCATCTGTCCGAACTTCCTTGAAATCGTTCAACTGCCGCTGAAGCGGGAGGGAACTTCGACCGTCGACGAGTGTCCGCCACTGATGACGCGCACCATGCCTCGCCGGTGTCCTTCCGTTTCCACGACGGATGGTTCGTCATTGTCGGCCACCGGCCGGAGCGCGAGCGAGACCGTGCCGGAAGCTTCGGCTGCCGCGATGGTTGCGATCTGTTGGGGGTCCGCTTCGAGCGTCGCGGTCTTGCCGATGACCGAGGTACCGTCTGCCCCTTCCGAGACCGTCTGATCGACCGCGAGCACACGTATGTTGGAGAGGATCGCGCGGCTGACCACCTCACCTTCCTTCCCCGATGAGCCCGAGCGGGCGGCGGTATGGATGACGTCGACATGGTCGTTGGGCAGGATGAAGCCCCCGGCCGTGCTTTCTGCCGTGACCCGGACCGCAATTGCCCGCTTGCCAGACGGGAGCATGCTGGAAAGGAAGCCAGCACCACGCTGCGCGACCTTGTCTTCCCGGATAGGCTCTCCCGCGACGAAGTCGCTCAAGGCGAGCGAACCCTTCAGTGCCGCGATCGCGTCCGGCCGCGAACTGCGGCTGATGAACACGGGGGGGATCTCGCCCTCCCATGCCTGCCAGCGCAGATGGGCCTCTTCAAGCGTCGCCCCGCGTTTGAGCTCGGCGGAGGCGACAAGTACCTCCTGCGAAGGAGCCTCTTGAACTTTTGCAGCCTCGACCGTCGGCTGCTCGGCGGCGCCAAGCGCCAGCCAGGAAGCAGCGCCGCCGGATGCCAGCGCGAGCAGGAGAATGGCGATGCGGATCATTGGTTAGACCTATCGGTTGGAAGCGGGGATATCGATCCCGCCTTCAGAGAAGGGCGGAGAACCAATGGCTTTCCGGCAGCAGCAGGAGCGCCGCCGGCGCCATCGCAGCTCCGTAGGGAATGCCGGTCTCAGGGGCATGTAGACGCCTGGACCAGGCGTTCTTCTCCAGGATGACCGGCAAAGGCATTTTCCGGAACTGGAGAAGCGCAAGCGTCAGGGCCGCGCCGATCACCGATGCATAGAGAACGAACTGGAGCGAGAGCTCGGGGCCGACCCAGAGCACCGCCACGGGCAGAAGTTTTGCGTCACCGCCGCCGATCCAGCCCAAGGAGAAGAGCACGAAGGTGCACGCCAATACGCCAGAGGCGACGAAGATGCTTGAGGAGATCGTAGCGATATCCGTACCGGCGGCGGGCGCTAGGACCGCGAAGGAGGCCAACAAAGCGACGACCAAACGGTTCGATATGGTCATCGTCGCCACGTCCTTGATGCCGGCATAGGTGATCATTCCGGCGAAGAGGAAGAATGCGAGCCAAGCGGCGGAGGTCGAGATCATCTTTGATGCCTTTCGCGGTACCAACGGTCGATTGAAGTTCCCGCGAAATGTGCCCCCTGAACCGCGCGATGACCATTCGACCTGATGGACTAAGCAGCCGAACCCGAGGTTTGCAGCCCGGACTAGGCCGATCGGTCGAATCGTAAATCCCGTGCCTGCGAGATATACCGTCCGAGCCGAAACTGAAGGCTTCCGGACATGCAAATGAGCAAGAGAATCGACGTGATCACTGCAGATGGCACATCGCTCCGGCGCCGACTGCCACGACGGTTTCTGAGGGACGAAGGCGGCGCGGTCGCCGTCATCGCTGCGATCGTGTTTCCCGTCCTCGTCGGCGCGATGGGGCTCGGAGCGGAGACGGGATACTGGTATCTGGAAAAGCGCAAGCTCCAGCATGCGGCGGACGTGTCGGCGCATGCCGCAGCGGTGCGCTTTCGCGCCGGCGATCAACGTGCTGCACTCGAGACCACTGCGCTCCGAATCGCCAACGCATCGGGCTATACGCCCGGTGGCTTGACGGTCAGCACGCAGCAGGGCCTTGCGGCCGGATCGAGCAAGGTGACGGTCGAACTGACCGAGACGCACCCGCGCTTGTTTTCATCCGTCTTTGCCGACGGGCCGGTCACGATGAAGGCACGCGCGGTCGCCGAGATCAAAGGCGGCTCGAAGGCCTGCGTGCTTGCGCTGTCGAATTCGGCGTCGGGCGCGGTAACGGTCACCGGCTCGACGGAAGTCCACTTATCGGGTTGCAGCGTGGTCTCCAATTCGAGTGCCGCCGACGCGTTCCTGATGAAAAACGGCAGCGCAATGATGTCGACCGACTGCGTCTACACCGTCGGCGAGGCCGTGACCACGACGGGCCTGACTCTTACGGGCTGCAGCGAACCCGCCGAACGGGTGCCGCCGACGGCCGATCCTTTTGCGTCCGTCGCTGAGCCCGACAAGCTGCACATCCAGCAGCTTCCCTGTCGAACGCTCGCCTATATCTCGAATGCCTCCTACACCTTCGACCGGCTTGCAGACGGGACCGAAGCCATCAGGCTCTGCGGCGGACTGGAGATCAAGGGTACGATCACACTGAAGCCGGGGCTCTACATCATAGACGGCGGCGACTTCACGGTAACTGCAGGGGCAAAGCTCGCCGGCGACGGGGTCACCTTGTTCTTAACCAACGGGGCTGCGGCGAACCTGCTCGGAAACGGCGATATCGATTTGTCCGCCCCGACCAGCGGACCCTTCGCCGGCCTGCTCTTTTTCGGCAGCCGCCATCATACGGGTGTGGTCCATCAGATAACCGGCAATTCCGAATCGACGCTCGAGGGAAATCTGTACATGCCCAGTGGCCGTGTCGATTTTACCGGCAACTCTACTGTTTCCGGGGGGTGCACACAGATCGTAGCGGACCAGGTCACGTTCACGGGCAATTCAACAATGGAAACCTGCGCCTCACCGACCGACGAGATCCGGGTAGGTCGAACGGTGTCGCTCATCGAGTAGCGCGGGCGGCCGTCCCTCGCCCGGTTTAGCTCGGTCACGGCGGTTTAGGTAGGTCGGCCGAAAATCGTGAAACCGCTGAGACATGGATAGCTCAAGGAGAGTTTCTCAAACCCAAGGACTCATTTCCTCTACACGGCGGATCCGACCCCGTGTCTGCTACTGCATGTCTCCTTCAATCGACCTCGATTTAACGACAACATGCAACTCGAAAAAAGCTACAGGATCTTTACGCGGCTGATAAGGCGCGCGGCGCTATAGCGAATCCGCAAGTACGCCCGGCCCGGCGCGTTACAGCCGATCACCTTCGCGCCAATCTTGACCCGTGGTAATCGCGTAATTAAGCAAATACCTGGAGACGCTGCTACTGTGGGTTTAGTGGCCCCGCCAATCGGGAGCCCTGTCGACCGATCGGTAGCCACGATGGCACGTCCGTGCAGGATCAAACGGGCCAACTCGACGCAGCGTTATGCAATCGCAGCTTGAACTGCACTTGCTTGCAACGCACGCTCCGCTAGATGCTTAAGGATGGACGCTCCGGAGAAACCAATTTCCGCCAATCGGGCGAGTGAGCACGCGCAGATGTGGCGGCCGCTAGACCCCGCTATAATGGCCGAAGTCGAGCGCCTCCTGGCGAGCCGCACGCGTAATATCCGCCTCAAAGGTGAGCTTGAGCGCCTATTCCAGCAGCGTTCATGGTCGCGAACGGCAAAGATCGTCCGCGCCTGGATGACATGGGTGGCATTGTTGGATCTGTTGACGTTGTGCCTCAACGCCATCCTGCTTCCGAAGGCCATCGTGATTTCCATGCTCGCGCCCGCGAGTATTCTACCGCCGGTCGCCTACTAATGCTCAGGCTAGAGGTCCCGAGCAGTTCGCCCGGTGGTGTTTGAGGCGACGAACGGCCTGCGCATCGGTTTGCGAATTTGCATTGATGAAACTTGTATACGAGGAGCCAGCCAACGCAGTCATCATGAATAGGATTGCGAGCGGTGCTCCGAAAGACCGAGCTATCGCATGGCACTTCCGAAGATAAAGATATCTCCATCGCAAGGAGGATAGCTCGACTGGATTTCGCCACTCGCTGCGTATCATCTTCGCAACATGGCGGCGCGAGTTCTTAAATCCCTGATCCGTCGAGCTCTCGCTCGTCTTCGCCTTCCCAGGGTGTGGGCATCGAGGTGCGATTGAGATTGGCCGAGGGCATCGGCATCCAGCACTTCAATTCGGGTTCGGCGTATTCGATGATGCGGCCGGGCGAGGAATCAGCGGCGCGCCAACCTTCTGCACCGAACTGATCGCCATTCGACCAGTACGCCAGGTCAACTTCCGCCGCCCCCTGTTCGGACGGGCGGATCGTAACGAGGATCCGACTGCCGTCTTTCGGCGCGCTTGCCATGTGGCGCCAGGGGTCTGGCTCGGCCATCATTTTCCTCCTGTCTTGCTGCAGGTTGCAAGTCTCGCCTCGCCATCGAAAACGGTCAACTCAAACTTTGCACGACCCATCGTCGATCGATTGAGGGTCCGGTCAGGATGGACGCCCGAATTGGATTCGGCCGAGACCGCCCATGTCCGCCAGCGCCGCACCCGACATGCCGGAGAAGATCAGGCTAGGGCCGCGATCGCAATCGGCTGGACCAAGGCGGTTACTTATTAGTCGTCAGGGCAGCTGTGGCCCCAAGACCAATGAATGAGGTACCAGAAAACCAGCGCAGCAGGCGCTGGAAGCGCCGACTGCGGCGAAGGAAATCGCCCACGGCCCCAGCCACAAGCGCAAATACCGCATCGCTCATCATGCCGAGCACCATAAAGGTGAGGCCGAGAATTAGGATCTGCCAATGCACCGCGCCTCGCATCGGATCGACGAACTGCGGCAGGAAGGCAAGGAAGAAGATCGCCGTTTTAGGATTGAAGACGTTCACCACAAAACCATCTCGGAAGGCGCGGTGCAGCGGCTCTGCGGGCAGCACGGGCAGGTCGGGACTAACGTCCTTGGCCATGAGGGTGCGGATGCCCATCCAGATCAGATAGGCGGCGCCGAGATACTTAACGATCGCGAAGGCGAGCGCCGACGAGACAATCAGGGCTGAGAGCCCGACTGCCGCCGCGGCGATGTGGACGATGGTTCCGAGATGGATGCCGACCACTGAGACGAGGCCCGCTGTCCGTCCCTGCTGAACCGAACGCGCGACGATGAAGAGTACGGCCGGGCCGGGCGTCAACAGCAATACCAACGACGCGACGACGAACAATCCCCACAAGGTCAGATCGGGCATCATTTCCCCCTTTGCTGCGCACCAGTGATAGAAGCCACAGCGTGGCGGCGAAGACAAGAGAGTACACCTTCTGCTGATGCTTATCGCCGCCGTCCGCTCGTCGGCTTCTGCCGCAGCCGCCGTGGCTGAAAACAGCGACACCCGAGGCACCGGCCCCGTGCGGCTGAGTGCTAACCTCAGTCATGGACGCCACCTTCAAGTGGTTTCAACACCTCCACTTTGGCAACGCCCTAGCTGATCACACGCCAGTGAGCGCACCGGCGCGCCGGCAGCAACGCTGCGCGAGCCCGTTCGCGCGCGGGCTGACCGGTGTCGCTTGGACGAAGCCACTGGCGATCGCGGCAGAGAGTTTGTCATCAGCATCGACACGGCTCATTTTCGCAGCGCCGATCGCACTTCAGCAGGCGACTTCGACCTCGTTGTATGTGGCCGCCGAGTCGGACGCGCTGTACAATATCGTTCTGGTCGACCTGATTAACGTCGTCGATTGGAGGCTCGCATGTGGCCGCGTCGAAATCTTCAGGACCTTCTGGGGATCGAGCACCCGATCATACAGGCTCCAATGAGCGGTATCACGACGCCCGAGTTGGTCTCGGCGGTGTGCAATGCCGGCGCCTTGGGGTCGCTCGGCTGCGGACTCCTTCCGTCCGAGCTGGTGCGCGAACAAGTCGCGGCGGTTCGGACTGCTACCGACCGCCCCTTCAATTTGAATTTCTTCGCACATCCCCGCCCTTCCATGGACAATAAGACCGCCGCCGAGGCACGGCAAAGAGTTCAGCGCTATTATGATGAACTCGGGCTGGGTACGGCGCCCGAACCAACCGAGCCTTTCCCCATCTTTGATTCTAGCAGGCTGGCCTTGGTGCTCGAGCTGCGGCCCCGGGTTGTGAGTTTTCACTTCGGATTGCCTGGCGCCGATGCGCTGAACGCCCTGAGGCAGGCGGGCTGCCTCATTTTGAGCTCGGCGACCACGGTGGCCGAGGCACGCTGGCTCGAGGCGGCAGGCGTCGATGCAATTATTGCACAAGGAGCGGAGGCTGGCGGGCACCGAGGAACTTTTACCGACGATGCCGGCGCAGGCACCGTTGGTGCAATGGTGCTTGTTCCACGGGTCGTCGATGCGGTGCGCGTTCCCGTTGTCGCTGCTGGCGGCATCTTCGACGGCCGCGGGATTGAGGCGGCTTTCAAGCTTGGGGCGAGCGGCGTTCAGATGGGCACGGCTTTTCTCGGCTGCCCCGAAAGTAATGTGCCGCCGCCCTACCGGGAAGCATTGCGAGCTGCCACGGACCTGAGTACGCACGTTACTCGCATGTACACCGGTCGGCCCGCGCGTGTTCTTCGCAACCGTTTTTCCTCCGACATGGCGGCCAGTGATGCGTTGGTGCTCGACTTTCCGCTTCAGGCATCGCTGACGATGCCGCTCGGACGCAGCGCCGACGGCGAGGTACGCTCGGACTTCTTTCCGATGTGGGCGGGTCAGGGCGCATCTGCAGGAAACAACTTGCCCGCGGGCGAATTTGTGCGGCGGTTAGCGAACGAGGCCCAAGAGAAGCATTCTTAATCGCTATTACAACGTCTTGGGCCAGTCGTGAACGACACCCTCTCTACGAGCGTCGCCGTGCGCCGACCGGCCGAATCCGGGCGCGGAAGGTATTCGGGAGATCGTCCGCGTGGTTAAGCCGGGGCTCGGCCGAAGTTTCCTGCACTCATGCTGAACCCGCCGCGCTGGCAGGACGGCTTCACTCGCGAGATTGAACTGCAGGGCTCACGACGTCAGCACTGGATCCGTCGCCGAGTGTCAGAGCTGACCGCCGCGCCAGAAGCGGCCATAAAGGCTCTTCGCGGCGACGATATTCAATGAGTGGCAAGAATGATTCGAAGCTCTGGCCAATGTGCGGTACGCAGCTGCTTCATCTTCGAAGTCCACGTTTCATTCCGGTCTTTGCTGTTCCGGTTGATACATTATGCAACTTCAGAGGTCCAAACAGGAAGCCAGAACTTCCGTCGATGGACACTGTGAATGCCGGCATAAAGCGGATGTTCGACCCCGAACGGCTTACGCCGACGTCTCCCAAGGGTTGATCACGGAGACGTCTGTGTCTTCGAAATCCTTGACGTTGCGTGTGACAAGGATGAGATCGTGGACGATAGCGGTCGCAGCGATCAACCCGTCGATATCGCCGCGGGGGCGGATCGCCGCGATGCGGCCCCATTCGACCGCGATTTGGTCGGTTACCGGGAAAATGCGGTCGCCATGGTCGTGGCGCAGCTTGCGCAACCATTCGGTGAGGTGCGCGGCAGTCCTCGGATCCGACCTCTGTTTCAGGGCAATGCCGCGCATGATTTCGCCGAGGGTGAGCGCACTCAGGTGGATGCTGAGCGGATCGACAGAGCGCAGCCAGGACACTGCCTGCGGCGTGCCGCGTCGCGCCTCTGAGACGATGTTGGTGTCAACTAGATACATCAGAAGGCCACATCACGGCTTGGCGTCTTGGCGCGTACATTTACCGCATCAGCGAGCTGATCGTCCCAAGCGGGACCGCCAAGCAGATCATCGACCAGCGTCGGCCGGCCGGCGCGCAGAGCGTCGTAGTCATGAGCCGACAGCACGACGGCGGTGCGCTCACCGCGCAGCGTGACAATCTGCGGACCTTCACTGCGCGCCTTCTGCACCACCTTCGAGAACTGGTTCTTGGCGTCCTGCAGTTGCCATTCCATAGCTTCACTCCATATTGGCTAGACTGTCTAGCTATATACCCCTGTTTGTCTGCCATTGAAAGTGCCAAAGTACCACGCGGCCGACCGACGGCCGGCTGGCGACGCCGCACGATCGGCGATCTCGATTGTCAGCCCTCACAGACGACTGATCTTCCTCACGTGGTGGAACCACGGCTGCCGAATGCGATCTTGTAGCAGAGAACGCGAACATTCTCGCGACAACCCGTGCACAGCCTCGTGAAGAACGGCTCTCTTCGACCCAACGCAGAGTCTCAGGGGCGGAGTCATGGTGGCCGCTATGCGCCCCAACCCGGTCATTGGTCTCTGCTTCACCGCTGCCTAAGGGCAGTCACTCTGACAGAGACTTGACCCGACGCCAGTGGCCGGGCGTCATGTTTTCCCACTCGCGGAAAGCGCGATAGAACGAGTTGGCGTCCTGGTATCCAAGCAGGTAGGCTACCTCTTCCACGTCAATCGTGAGATCGGAGAGAAGCTGGCGGCCGAGTTCCTGTCTGGCTTCGGTTAGGAGAGCACGGAAAGTCTGGCCTTCCGCCGCAATCCGCCGCTGCAAGGTGCGCTGGCTCAGGCCGAGATCGCGCGCCACGGCAGCGACGTCATGGCGACCACTGGCCATTGTGCGCTTCAAGGTCCCCTTTACCTGCTCACCGATTGTGACCTGCGCCTCGATCTCGCGCACGGCGTCTGCCAGCGCGGGGGTCAGCATCTGGATCAGTTCGGGGTTGTGTCCGGGGAATGGCAGGTCGAGATCCGGTGCATTCAGCACTATGCGATCACGCTCTGTCCCGAAATGAATCGGGCAATCGAAGAAAATGGCGTGCCTGTCCGTTCCGGGATTTGGTCGCCGCAGCTCCAGCGAAATTGGGCGCAGATGACGGCCGGTCCCGCGTCGCCCGAGTTTCAGCAAAAGGGCAAAGCTTGCGTCCACCGACAGGGGCGGCTCCGGTTAGGTGCCGGCAGGCCACGACCGGCGGGATGCGGTTGCATTATCCGCTCACCTCTTCCGGGTAGACAGCGATCGAACCACGCTCCACAAGATGGGCCGCCAGAACCCGGTGCTGGGATGCGGAGTCCTCGCCCCCGATCCGCTGGAGCAGCAACTCTGCAGCTGATGTTCCAATCAGATGCGTCGGCTGGCTGATGGCGGTAATGCCGTGAGCGACGAATTGCATCCAGTCGAGATCGTCGAAGCAGATCAGCGAAACATCTGTCGGAATTGCGAGCTTGAGAGCGGAAATCGCCTGCAGGGCGCCGGTCGACATGAGACCGTCCGCAGTGAAAAGCGCGGTTGGCGCGTCACGCATCGTCAAAAGATCGAGAGCCTCCTTGCGCGCCGCCGCGCTTGCATAAGTCGGCACGCGGCGGATCAGCTCGATATCCGGCTCGATCCCCGCCTGACGATAGGCTTCGACATAACCCAAAAGCCGTTGCCAGCTCGGATAGTGCTTATAGAGGTCGGGATCGGAAGGATCGGCCTCGGCCACGAAAGCGGCGAGATCCTTGTCCTTGCCAGGAGCCAGTTCTGCCAGGATGCCAATCCGGCGGTGGCCAGCTTGGATGAGCTTCGTCACGCCGGCCCGCGTTATGGCGACGTTGTCGATCACGACCGTATCGGTTTCCAGGTCCGTTGCGACGCGGTCGAACTGAACGACGGGGCAGTTGGAGGAGATCGCCGCCTGAAGATGGTCGGGGTCCCCGACACAGGTGGAGGAGACGATCAATCCGTCGACCTGCTTTTCCAGCAAGAGCTGCACCGCCTCGCGCTCACGTTCGGCGCTCTCGTCGCTGTTGGTCACGATGACACCGAAGCCGCTGCCGCGCGCCACGTCTGCGATACCCCGCAGAACGCTGGCGTAAAAAGGGCTTTCGATGTCTCCCACGACGACGCCTATGGTCTGCGTCTTGCCGGTGATCAGGCCCTTCGCCAGCCGGTTGGGACGATAGCCGAGGGCTGCCGCCGCGGCACGTACCTTCTCCTGCACCTCGGGGCTGCTGTAACCGTAATCCCCGAGCACGCGGCCCGCGGTGGCCGGGCTAACGCCTGCCTGACGTGCCACCTCGATGATTGTTGCGCTCTTCGACGATCTCTGCGCCACTCAACAAGCCTCGTCCCCAATGCGGTTTCGCGTTGTGAGCACTAACGTTACTCGTACCCGGCCCGCAAGCCCGAAACGCTGCGACGCTGACGCCGTCCATGCCATTGCGCTCACAACACCTGGGAGAGGAAGCGCTTGAGCCGAGGGCTGCGTGCATTGTCAAAAATTTCTTCCGGAGTGCCGGCTTCGACGATTCGGCCCTCGTCCATAAAGACAACTTGGTTCGCAACTTTGCGGGCGAAGTTCATTTCATGGGTCACCACCACCATGGTCATGCCGCGGCGGCCGAGATCGGCCATCAGGTTGAGCACGCCTTTGACGAGCTCGGGATCGAGAGCGCTGGTCACCTCGTCGAACAGCATGACCTCGGGCTCCAGCGCGAGCGCGCGGGCGATCGCGACCCGCTGCTGCTGACCGCCGGATAGATTGGCGGGTCGATGATCCTTGCGCTCGAGCAATCCAACTTCCTGCAATCTCGCCTCAGCGAGGGCTTCGGCTTGCTCGGATGACATGCCTTTGACCTTCCGCAGAGCCAGGGTGATGTTGGCGAGCGCGCTTCGATCTGGGAACAGGTTGAACTGCTGGAACACCATGCCAACGCGCCGCCGCAATTGATCCGGCGTCTGCCGGTAGATGCTCTCTCCGTCGAGCAGGATGTCGCCTGACCGGCATTCAACAAGGCGGTTGAGGCAGCGAAGCAAGGTCGACTTACCGGAGCCGGAGGGACCGATAAGGCAAGTCACGGTGCCCGGTTCCACCTTCAAGTTGACACCGTGGAGCACCTGAAGCGCGCCGTAAGCCATGTTGACGTTCTGAACTTCGATGCTGCCGCCTTTGAAGCGCTTTTGCGTTGTTGACGACGACGATTTCGCGACATCCTGCTCTGCCGCCTCTGCGAGCTCGGCGACTTCCGCGAGTCCGCTCTGAACCACGGCGATGCGCTTGCCGATACGCATGCGCTCGTCGATAAAGTTGACGAGATGGGTCAAAGGCACGGTGATCAGAAGGTAGAACACACCAGCCAGCAGAAGCGGCGACAGGTTTCCGGTCAGCACGGCGTGATCCTGGCCGACGCGGAAGAGTTCCCGCTCCGACGCCAACAGGCCAAGGAAATAGACGAGGCTCGAGTCCTTGACGTTGCCAATGAATTGATTGACCAGCGCCGGCAATACGCGGCGGATGCCTTGCGGGATGACCACCAGCCGCATGCCTTGGCCATAGGTCATGCCGAGCGTGCGGGTCGCGTCGAGCTGGCCGCGTTCGACACTCTGGATGCCTGAGCGGAAGATTTCTCCGATATAGGCACCCGCGATCAGGCTGAGCGCCAGGATGCCGAGCGGATAGGGGGACGGACCGAAGAGATCGCGACCAAGACGCGCAAATCCCTGGCCGATGATCAGGATCGTAACGATGGCGGGAAGGCCGCGGAACATGTCCGTATAGACCCGTGCGATCCATTTCAATGGTCGGTTCTCGGATATGCCCATGACGGCGAGCACGATGCCGATCAGCGTGCCGAAAAACGTCGAGGCGATTGCTAGGACCAGGGTATTCTTCAGGCCGACCATGATCATGTTCGGCAGGACTTCAGCCATCGCCTCGAAATCGAGGAAGCTGCGCGAGAATGTTTCGAGCCAGCCCATATTCCATTCCACCTAAAGGGAGGCCGGGCACCGTTGATCACGGACCCGGCCGGGACAAATCAACTGATGGACGCGCGGAAATTTAGCTCTTCGGCAAATATTCGGCCGGCATGGGCGTGCCCGGGAACCACTTCTCATGCAGGCGCTTCCAGGTGCCGTCCTCCATTGCCGCACGAAGCGCCTTGTTCAATGCCTCGCGGAACGCGTCATTACCCTTCTTGACGACAAATCCGGCGGGCGCATCGAAAGAGGGCACATTCATGGTGATCTTCAGGTTGGAATAGCGCTCCACATACTGCTTGGCCGATTCATAATCGGTGAAATGACCGTCGATCGTTCCGTTGTTCAGCGCGGCCACCGCGGAATTGTTGTCCGGAAACTTGACGATGTCGCCCTTGAGGTTCTTCTCAGCGTAGATTTCCTGCAAGGTGCCCTGGATGACGCCGATGCGTTTGCCGGCGGTGCTCTCGTTGCTGCTGAGGGCAGGATCGGCCGAGATGATCGACAGATATCCGGCAAGATACCCGTCGCTAAAGTCCACCGTCTTCTTGCGGGCCTCGGTCGTACCGATGGCTGCGACAGCAACGTCGAAGCGGCCGCTCGCGACCGACGGCAGCAGCGCCGCGAAATCCTGGCCGGTAAAGACCACCTGTTCAGCCTGGAAGCCAAGCCGGCCTGCCACGTCGCGGAAAAGCTCGGCGTCAAAACCGGTGAAGTTTCCGTTGGCATCCGTGAAGACGTAGGGCCGCGCATCGCCCATGGTGCCGACGCTGATCACCTTCGGATCGATGAGGTTGTACGGATTGTCATCCGCAAGGGCGAACGTCGCGTTTCCCCGAGCGCCAAGCAGCACTGCTGCGGCCGCAACTATTAGGGCCAGGCTGCATTTGACGAACTTACGTCTTTCCAAATTCTTCTGCATCTCACTCCCCTTTTATTCGGGCCGCAATGTCGGCTCCATCCTCCAGCTCAACGTTTCACCTCACCGGCTCGCATGCTCCTTCTCCGAGCTATTGCGCGTGCGAGGAGTGAGAACGTTCTCACCTATTAGCACCGTCTGGTTCTACGGTCAATTGCTTCCAGCCACAGGCGTATGGGCAAGGTTCTCGCCATGTGCTTTTTGGGCCCGACGCATGATTGTCGATGTCAGCGGGCCGATATCGATGGGCGCCGGATAGCCTATCGCTCCGTGATAGCGGCACGTGTCGGCTGCCGCATCGGCGGCATGGCCAAGCACGTCTTGAGGCGCTTGGCCGTTGAGCAGGCCGACTAAGGTCCGGGCAATGAACGTATCGCCTGCACCAAGAGTATCGACAGCTTCAACGAGGCGCGCCGGGTGAGCATAAGCGCAACTCGCGCCGTAGAGCGCTGCGCCCGCGCGGCCGCGCGTGACAAGAACCCATCGAGAGCCTGCCGCGAGCAGGCGGGTCGTGAGTGTGTTCAGTTCCATCTCCGGAAGGCCGGCACCCGAGATCGACGAAAGAAAGCAATGGCGTCCGATCTCACTGAGGTACTCCGGCTCCCTCCGCGTCGAAAAATCATAGGAAATTAGTGAATTGCGCGAGGCGGCGGCAACCCACGCATCGAGCCCGCTGGATTGGCCGATATGGACGGCATCGAAATTCGCCAGGTAACCGAGATCTTGCTTTGAGGGCGTGAACATCGACACGCCGAGATCGAATTCCAGAAATACCCGGTCGGCCTTGCGGTGGCCTATCAGGCAATAGGCTGTCGGCCCCTCGATATGCCGCAGACGCGAGACTTCAACACGCTCCGATAGCAGTGCGGCAAGGATCAGTTCGCCGGCCTTATCCCGACCGATCGCCCCGATATAGGCTGACGGTGCGCCGAACCGACTGGCATGTACCGCGACGTTGAGGCAGTTGCCGCCGGGATACATCTCATTGCGGGCGAGGTAGCAGTCGACGACGTTGTCGCCCATTGCAACAATCTTGACCATGGCAGAACTTTCTGTCTATTGATGTGAGAACGTTCGCACATGAGCCCATGCCCTGTCAATTGCGCCCGACCGTGTGCCCAGGCGCCACAGATGAGGAAGACTATGACCGCTGCCCTGCCCGCCGATATCAGGGATGTCCTAACCGCTATCGCGGACCGGACCTTCTCCCACCTGTTCCTCGTTGCCTGCGGTGGTTCTCTGTCGGTCATGATGGCCGGCAAATATTTCGCCGACCGCCTCAGCAGCACGTTCGCTTGCGACATCTATAACGCCGATGAGTTTGTCTGCCGCGATCCGCGCCGCCTCGGATCCGATGCGTTGGTCATCCTTTGCTCACAGACGGGAACGACACAAGAGACAGTGCGTGCCGCCCAGCATGCGAAAGCGCGTGGCGCAACGACAATCGGCATGACTCTTGATCCGACGTCGCCGCTCGCTCTCGCGGTGGATCACACGGTCTCCTATCAATCGGCCTATGCGACCGGCAAACCGATCGACTCCGCCTATAGCAATTACGGCGTGCTCTATATGCTGCTCGCAGGCCTGACAGATGCCCGCGAGAGAGCTGAGCTCACCATCGATCTGCTAGCCAGTCTCGGCAGTCTTCAGCGAGCCATTGAAGGTGCCCACGACACCTATGCCGACCGCTTTCATGCCTTTGCCCCGCGCTTTGCCGAACGCAAGACGATCTACACTCTGGCCAGCGGCGCGAGCTACGGGGCGGCCTACTCCTACGCGATCTGCGTGCTGATGGAGATGCAATGGTACGATTCGCAAGCAATCCACGCGAACGAGTTTTTCCACGGGCCATTTGAAGTGGTGGATCAGGATGCCGCCTTTGTCGTCATGCTGGGCCTCGACGAGACCAGGCGTCTCGCGGAGCGGGCTTGCGACTTTCTCTTCAGACACGGCAATCGCGAGAATATCCTGCTGCTCGACGCGGAAGAACTCGAACTCACCGGCATGAGCGATCGCTTCAAGCCCTTGCTGGTCCCTTTGATTTTCTTCGATGCGCTTTGGCGCTTCGCCTATCGGCTCGCCGAATTGCGTGACCGGCCGATGCTGGAAGGCCGCCGCTACATGAAGAAACTCACGGACTACTGATCGCCGCCGCGAAACGCGCCCCTGCTCTCTTCCCATAGCAACAGAGATATCGCCATGACAGCATTTGCAAAACCCCGCCACGTCGTCGTTGTCGGCGCCGGAATTTTCGGCGTTTCGTCGGCCCTTCAACTCGCGCGGCTCGGCGTCGAGGTCACGGTCGTCAATGACGGCGCTCCCGCAAATGGCGCCTCCGGCCGCTCGCTGTCTTGGTTGAACTCCGCCCGGCGCGCGGATACCACCTACCATCGCCTCCGACTCGCCGGCATCGATCGTTATCGCACGCTAGCGGCCACGCGGCCGGACTGCGCTGCTTGGCTTCGATTCGATGGCGGCCTGACTTGGGATGCGGACGACGCGGCAAACGAGATCGCCTCCGTCTGGCAGCTCGAGCACAGTATCGGATATGACGCCCTGTTGCTGGCACCGCATGAGGTCGCGGCCGTGACATCGGGCGTTGATCCCGCCACGATCCCTACGCAGGGCGCGATCTTCAACCCGGGCGAAGGCTGGGTCGACCTGCCCTCCCTTATCGATCTCCTGCTTACCGAGTTCCGCGCGCGCGGCGGCAAGCTCATCCAGCGCGCCGGGCGCGCCCAGATAAGGATTGAGGGAGGGCGCGCGGTCGGGGTCACCACCACCGACGGCGGTGCGATCGCAGCCGATGCCGTTCTGCTGGCCGTCGGGCCGGCGACGCCCGCAGTTCTTGGTGAACTCGACGTTCATATCCCCGATGCGACCCCGATCTCGCTGCTGGTCAAGACGAAACCGGTCAGCACTCCTCTTCGCGCGGTGCTCAACACCCCGCGTGTGGCGGTGCGGCCGACCCCCGACGGCGCGCTGGTTTTGGATTCCGCATGGTCGGAAGAAGAGGTGATTGCCTATGAAGACGGCACCTATGCCGTCCATGGGCAAACCGTTCAGGGGCTCCTTCAGGAAGCGAGTGCAGTTCTCGAAGGCAATCCACGGCTCGAACTCGAAGGTTATGGCGTCGGACCAAAGCCAATCCCCGGTGATGGCGAGCCGGTGCTTGGCGCCATCTCACAGATAGCCGGTCTTCACGTAGCCTTCAGTCATAGCGGAGCCACGCTCGGGTTGATCGTGGGCGAGTTGCTTGCCCGCGAGATCGTCTCCGGCAATTCGCACCCTTTGCTGGACAGCTTTCGCGCCGACCGGTTTTGATGTCTCGAACAGAGCCGTGATGAGGCCGACGAAAAGTTCGAACCGGGACCTGGCAATTTAATGCAGCGGCTCAAATCGCAACTCCAGCGTTACGCAAACCGTCGACCCAGAGGGCGGCGGCCTTGGCAATGATACCCCATTCATCCAGATATCTGCTCCCGTCCAACCCGGTAACAGTGGCGGCCCGCTACTTGATAGCTATGGCAATGTCATTGGCGTAGTAACATCGAAGCTCAACGCACTGGCTGCACTTGCTGTGACCGGTGACATCCCCCAGAACGTTAATTTCGCCCTGCGCGGAACAAACCTTTCTGCTTTCCTGCTCGCGTACGGGATCTCGTCTGCGCCCGGGTCGAGTGCGCAAAAGTTAGACGCGCCGGACCTCGCGGGACGAGCGGGGTCATTCAGCGTGACAGTCACCTGTGAATGACGTGTCGCCGGCCAGTTGTACTTTGCTTCGGCAGCTCTCAATTCAAATCTCGGCACGAATGCTGCAAAACCGAACATAGAAGCGTCGCCGTGAGCGGCTGCGTAAAGGCTCTATTGTGGAACAAAAATCAGGCCGGGACGACTATTGTTGCCTGCATGTCCTGCTGCGGCCATCGCTGCAGTGCTTCCCGCCCAGCGTCTGTCAAGCCGTAGACGCCTCTGTCAAGCCGCTCAAACCAGCCATAGACATTCGAAAGCAAGATCTTTCCGGCATTCGGTATGCTGGATCTGATTTCACGCACTTGCAGCGGTCCTGACGCCAGCGCTACCGCACAGCCGAGCGCCTGCTGGCGGTACGCGGTCATGACGGGCGCGCGGGTGCTCCCGCCTACTGCCGGATCGCCGCGCCGCCTCTGGTGTTCACGCATCAGTCTCGAACGCCGTTTCGGATTGGTTCGCGGCATCGGCGATACGGAGCCGACGATAACGCTGACGTCGCCGGCATGGGAAATGCCGAGCATGCCGATCCCGAGCCTGCGGCAGAGATCGCGGTAGCGTTTGTCGGCCTCGCGACCTTTGCCCTTGGCCGAGACTCGCGCCGCGATCCAGACCTCGTCTGCGACAGCCGCGCGATCGACGGCCTGCAGTAAGAGCTCGAGATTGAAGCTCAATTTTAACTCGCAGATCACGACTACGGGCGGATCGTCATCGCTCAAGCCGACGAGATCGCAGCCGCCGACTTCGCCCTTGACGACGTAACCTGCCTTTTCGAGAAAGCCTTTGACGGGCAGATAAAGCGAAGTTTCCATATGCCTGCAGGTTTAAGCGAGGAATCGTTCCATAACTACATCGATCCGCCGGTACGGGACACCCACATCGCCGCCGACGCGATTACACGGCATGGGCTGCGGAGGCAGCCGCCCACGCACCCTGCGACCGGCCAGGACTTTCGCCCGCTGGCATTGGAATGATGCTCTTGAACGGATTCGAACCTCCGGCCCTCTACTCCGAGCAATTTGGAGGTGCTTCTGGGCCGAAGGAATTCAGCACAGCCGGTCAGTTCGTCTTTGCGATCCGGTGAGGTCGGCGTCGCGAACAAGGGCATCCGGCTTGGGCGTGACGTTTCATCGCATAACGACGCGCACGTTGTAAAATTGAATTTTATGGCCATTAGGCGGTTCGGTCGGTGCGCAGACTTTGGCGGCTCTCCCCTTGCGACTGATATGCGCAAGCCTTATTGCGGCGTCAGATCGAAGCCGAACCACTTTTCCGAAAGGCGCTTGATCGTGCCATCTGCCTTTGCGGCGGCTATCGCTTCGTCGAATATGGCCTTGAGCTCGGTGTCGCTCTTGCGCAGGCCCACGGAGCTGCCGGCGCCGAGGAAGCCGCCTGGAAGCGCGGGCCGACGATCACCATGTCGCTGTTCGCGGGCTTTTCGACGGCCGTCTTCAGATAGCCCATCGAGGCCATGACAAGATCGACGCGACCGGCGATGAGGTCGAGGTCATGCTGCTCGGTCGTCTTGTACTCGCGCACCTCAACCGCATCTTTCAGATATTCATCGATGAAGCGCGCCGCGATCGAAGCCCTCTGGACCCCGATCGTTTTGCCTTCGATGAGGGGCTTTAATTCCTCGGCCGCCTTGCGTGCACCCGCCTCGTTGGACGCCAGTGAGAAGAGCTCGCCCTTCATCGGCAGCGCTTCGAGATCGCTGCCCTTCAGCGTCGCGAAAGCTTGGCCGGTGCTGCCGTAGGACATCGAGAAGTCGATGACTTCCTTGCGCTTCTCCGTCGCCGACATGCCGGCCATGATGGCGTCGAACTTGCCGGCGTTCAGCGCCGGGATCATGCCGTCGAAGGCCTGCGGGACAATGGTGCATTCGACCTTCATGTGCTCGCAGAGATATTTGCTGAGCTCGATCTCGTAGCCGTCCAGCGTTCCGTCCGGCTTCGTCAGGTTATAGGGCGGAAAAGCGCCTTCGGTGGCGATCGTGATCTTCGACCGCTTCTTCTCTTCCGCCTGTGCGGTCACTGCCAGGAGGCCGACGGCGACGGCAACTGCCGCCGTGGTCGCGGTTGATTTCTTCATTATGCTATTTCCCCTTTGCTGTGGTGGTTAGTTGGCTTTCACGGCGCGTTCAGCGTTGACGAGGACGCCTCAACTGCTGATGAACTGCCGGAAACGTTGCGATTTGGAATTGGCGAAGACCTCGTGCGGAGCGCCTTCCTCCTCGATCGCGCCCTTGTGAAGGAAGGCGACGCGACTCGAGACGTCGCGCGCAAATCCCATCTCGTGGGTGACGACCAGCATCGTCCTGCCCTCCTCGGCAAGCCCGCGCATGACGCGCAGGACCTCGCCGACGAGTTCCGGGTCGAGTGCCGAGGTTGGCTCGTCGAAGAGCATCGCCTTCGGCCGCATCGCGAGCGCTCGGGCGATGGCAGCGCGCTGCTGCTGGCCGCCGGAAAGGTGGGCAGGATAGTGATTGCGCTTGTCGGCGATGCCAACCTTGGCCAGCAGCGCCTCCGCCTCCTCAATCGCCTCGCTCCGCGGCCGCCTCAGGACGTGGATGGGCGCCTCGATGACGTTTTCCAGCACAGTCTTGTGAGACCAGAGATTGAAGCTTTGGAACACCATGCCGAGCTCGGAGCGGATGCGGTCGACCTGCCTCTGATCCGCCGGTCGGCTCTTGCCGCCACTTGCCATCTTGAGGCGGATCGTCTCGCCGGCGACGGCGATCGTGCCAGAATCCGGCACTTCGAGCATGTTGATACAGCGCAGCAGTGTCGATTTTCCGGAGCCGGAGGAGCCGAGAATGGAGATCACCTCGCCCTCACGGGCGTCGAGCGATATGCCTTTCAGCACCTCGACCGGCCCGAAGCTCTTATGGAGATCCCGGAGACCGATGGCGACGGGTGACGTGACCTTGGCGGGAATGTTCAATGTGCTTCTCCCTTCAGTTCGCGTGGATCGCCAGCGGCTGGCGCTGATGCGGAGTCAGCCGGTACTCGACGAAGGCGATGAGCCGGGTCAAAAGGAAATTGATGGCGAGGTAGATCGCTCCGGCGACGACGAAAACCTCGATCACCCGGTAGCTCTCCGAAATGATCCGGGCCGCGACGCCGGTGATCTCCATCAGCGTGATAATCGAGGCGAGCGATGTCGCCTTGACCATCGACATCATCTCGTTGCCGTAGCCGGGCAGCGCCTGTCGGATGGCGAGCGGCATGACGATGCGGCGGAAGATCATGAAGCGGGGCATGCCGCAGGCGCGCGCCGCCTCGACCTGGCCGTGCGGCACCGACAGCAGGCCGCCGCGGATGATTTCGCTGGCATAGGCCGCCGTGTTCAGCATCAGCGCCAGCGCCGCGCACCAATAGGGCTCGCGCAGCACCGGCCAAAAGATGCTGTGACGCACGGCGGCGAACTGGCTGAGGCCATAATAGATCAGGAAGATCTGGACGAGCAGCGGGGTTCCGCGAAAGACGAACACATAGCTGCGTGCCAACCAGTCCAGCACGAGCATGCCTGACAGACGCGCAAGCGCTAGAGCGAGAGCCAGAACCGAGCCGAACGCGATTGCCGTCACGGCGAGCTCGAGCGTCAGCGGCAGTGCTGAAAGCAGGCTCATCAGGGTTTCGGAGGCAAAGGCGATATCCATCAACCCCTCCTGACGCCGCGCGAAAACCAGCGTTCCGAGGCATTGAGGAAGGCGCCCGAAACGGTGGAGATCGCGAGATAGATCATCGCGGCGATGAAATAGAAATCGAACGGCAGGCTGGTCGATCCGGCGCCGATCTGCGCCTGGCGCAACAACTCGACCACGCCGGTGACCGAAACGAGTGCGGATTCCTTCAGTACCACCTGCCAGACATTGCCGAGCCCCGGTAGCGCGTGGCGCAGCGTCAGCGGCGCGGTGATACGGCGGAATTTGAGCACCCGCCCCATGCCGCAGGCCGTCGCCGCCTCGAGCTCGCCCGGATGAACCGCGCGAAACGCGCCGCGGAAGACTTCGGTCTGCTGCGCGCCCGAGGTCACGCCGACGGCAAGCGCGCCGGCGACGAAGCCCGGAAAGCTGACGAAGCCCTCGGCCCCGAAGAATTGACCGACCGCCGTCACGACCGCGCTACCCCCGAAATAGAAGAGGTAGATGACAAGCAGGTCGGGTATGCCGCGCAGGATGGTCGTATAGGCCTCGGCGATCACGCGCGGGACCGGACCGCCGGATATCTTCGCCCAGGCACCGAAGATGCCGATGAGGCTGCCGATCGCAAAGCCTGCGAGCGCAATGAGGACCGTCATCCACGCGCCGGCGGCGAGCGCATGGCCCCAGCCGTCAGGCCCGAAACTGATGATGTCGAAGAAGGCGGGGCTGTTCATGAGGAGGATGTTCCTCTTCCAGAGCGCTCGGCGATTACGTGGCTGTTCATGACTGGCTATCCGCTGTGCGGGGGGCGGGCTCTTAAGGAGCGCCCGCCCGCCTCGTCTCTGTTAGAAGGACGGGGTCAGGTCGAGCTTGCTCCATTTCTCGGAAAGCGATCGAATAACCCCATCGGCCGCGGCCGACTTGATGGCGGCATCGAACTTCTCCTTCAACTCCGTCTCGCCCTTGCGCATGCCCATGGCGACCTCGGTCGCCAGCATCGCTCCCTTGACGAGCGGCCCGGTCATGGCGAGATCCTCATTGCCGGGTTTGGCGAGAATCGACGTTCCGTAGACGCCGCTATCGAAGCCGGCGTCGATCCGGCCGGCCTTCAGATCGAGGTCGCGCTCGCCGGAGCTCTTGTAGGTGCGCACCGTGACGGCATCGCCGAAATAAGCCTTGATGAGCTGCTCCTGACTCGTGGCCTGCACCACGCCGACCGTTTTGCCGGAGAGGCTCTCGCCGATCGTCTTCATGACCGGATCGGCCTTTCCCTTGTCGTTGAGATTGAGTCTTTTACCGGTCATCGGCAGCTCCGGCACCGGCCCGTCCTTGGCGATCAGGAAGGTCGCGACGCCGCTCGCATAGGGGACAGTGAAATCGACGACCTGCTTGCGCTTTTCATTGATCCCGAGCGTCATGATCAGGTCGAACTTGCCGGCATTGAGGCTGGGGATGAGGCTCGTCCACTCGCCGGTCATGAGCTCGCACTCCACCTTGGCGCGCGTGCAGAGATCCTCGATGAGATCGACATCGAAACCCGTAAGCTCACCCTTGGAGTCAAGCGCGTTCCACGGCGGGAAAGCGCCTTCGATGCCAACCCGGACGTGGGTCCAGTCCTTTGCGACAACGGCCGACGCGCTGAACGAAAGAGCGGCCATAAGCACGGCTGCAACAAATCTGCTTCGCTTCATTTTCTGTTCCCTTCGTTGTTGCCGGCCTTCTTTTTGTGGCCGGTTTGCTGATGATCGGGTGCGCCCTCACCGCGCCTCAGCGGCGGCTGCCAGCGCTCGTTGCGCTTCGCGCAATGCATGGGCGACAAGGTTCCGGCTCTGTCTGGCGTGCACCGCGTAGAACGGCAGATCGGGTGAGCCTTGCGGCACCTTCGCGAGTTCGCGCAGGCCTTCGAGCGCTGGCCAGGCCGGGTGCGGCAGGGCGCTGTCGTGGCTGAATCGATTTCCGCTCGTATAGTTGAGCGGCACGAGCAGACGCGAGGCGCGCATCAGAGCGCGGTTGATCGCTCGCGCCACATCACACTCGACGCGGTTTGCCACCGCGTTCACCGCCTGCGCCGCCGCTTCGAGCGCATCAAGGCGGGCGATAAGGTTCGCTATGTCCATCCGGTCGCCGAGCCGGCCCTGAATGCCGAGGAGTTCTTCCCTCATCGAGGTTGCGAAGGCGGCGTAGTTGAGCGGCAGCACGGGAGCGGTCAGCAGACGCCACAGCACGCGAAGCACGATCGATGTGTCGCGCCGCAGATTGTCGAGGTCGATGTGTTCCGCCGTGTCGTGTGGCGTATGCCACCACCAGCCGAGTGCGGTCAGCATCTTGACCGGGCCGGGTGGCTGGTGGCTGAGGCTACCGAACATCGACGGTATGCCGATACCCCAAAAGGACTGATCTGCGGCCCGGCCGTGACGGCGGCCGGCATGCGGTTGACCGCTGACGGCTTCGACCGCCTCAGCGGCGACGGATTTCAGCTCGTCTATTACGGCCGAATTAGTAAGCACGCTCGCCCCAGCGCCACCCGTCGAATCGACGTTGACATGGGCGACGCAGCGCCGCTCGAGCTCGTCCCAATATTCGTCCGCGTACCAGGCCGATCCCGAATAGCGGCCATGCGAGTGGCCAGACCAGAAGCAGAGCCGTACGCCCCGTTTCCACAGACTGCGCCGCTCGGCCAGCAGCCGTGCCGCCTCAAGCATGGTCGCATTGGCGCCACCATTGTCCATCACGCCGAAGTGCCAGGTATCGTGATGACCCGAAAGCAGCACGAAGGGCGCCTCGTCATCCGTTTCCTCTTCCGCCGGCAATTCGGCGACGAGGATCGGCGTCTTTCGCCAGCCGGTGTCCACCTGAGCCCACAGCGAGACCCGCACATCCGCTCCCGCCAGGCATTGGGCCCGCAGCCTCGCGCCGTCGTCGCGGGTGATCGAACAGACGACGGTGGTCGGAAGCATCGATCGCGTGTAATGCGAGGGGCTGCCCCAGACAGGCGAAACACACATCTCGTAGAGATGTTCGTTCGGGCTGACATGAAGTTGGCCGAAGGCGCCGTATGCGCTGGCTAGCGCGGCAACTTCTTCTGTTGCGATCCCGTCGACAAGCACGATGCTGCCCTTGACGTCGGCTTTTGCGAACGCCGTCTCGCCTCCCTCGCCGACATAGACGACGGACGCGCTGATGCCCTCGCCGGACGTTGAGGCCGACATCGAATGCGTGATGCAGGGCAGGCTTTCGCCGTTTGCCTCGACGCGCGCACGTCCCGGAAGGCTGATATAGGCGTCGTGGGCGAGAAGCTCCGTGCGGTAGCCGTAGGACGCCATCTCGCGCTCGAGATAACGGAAGCTCTCCAGTTCCTCGGGCGTTCCCGAAAGCTTGATGCGCCTGCCGAATTCCTCGATATGGCAGGCCAGGCGGTCGCAATCCGGTTGAAGCGGGAAGCTATCCATCGCGCCTCTCCGGTAGCGGCGGGTCGACATCGGCCGGGATCGGATTGACGAAGGCCGTGCCATCGAGCCGCGCCGCATGATCGGCCTTGGCGGCGGCGATGAGCTCCGGCCTAAGGATCAGCTCGAGCGCGGTGCTCGCCATGACCTTTGCCGCGTGCTCCATGCCCTTGTGGGCGGCCGGCAGCTTGCCCTGGGCCACGAGCTGCCACGAGTGCCCGGGCGTTCCGATCGCGTAGGTGGCGCCGCGCATCTGGACGGTCGGCACGACCCAGCTCACCGTGCCGACGTCGGTCGAGCCGACAAGCGTGCCATTGCCGCTCTCCGGCAGGAAGATCGTGTCGCACAGCGCCACACCTTTACGCAGCTTTAGTCCGAAGCGTTCGAAGGAGGCGGCGATGTCGTCGGCGCTGAAGGTCTCCTGGAATTTCGCGGCGGTTTCTCGGTCGGTGTCGTCAAAGACGGGCGGTCCCAACCGCTCGAGATGCGAATGCATCAGCGCTTCCAAAGGCGTGTTGCCGATGAGATTGGCGTCGCCGCTGACGATTTCGCTGCGCACGGTCGTTCCCGTCATCAGCGCCGCGCCTTCGGCTACATTCTTGACGCGCGCGAGCAGATCGAGCAGTTCCGGCAGGCTGCGCGCCCGGATCAGATAGCGCACCGTCGCGCGGGCCTGCACGACGTTCGGCGCATTGCCGCCAGTGTCGGTCACGGCATAGTGCATGCGGGCGGTCGAAGGAATGTGCTCGCGCAGGTAGTTCACGCCGACATTCATCAGCTCCACCGCATCGAGCGCGCTGCGGCCGAGATGCGGTGAAGCGGAGGCATGCGAAGCGCGGCCGCCGAAGTGGAAGTTGATCTCGTTGCAGGCGAGCGAGATCGGATTGTTGACGCCGGCAAAGGGCGCCGGATGCCAGGAAATGGCAATGTCCACATCGTCAAAGACGCCGGCGCGTACCATGAAGCCCTTGGACGAACCGCCCTCTTCCGCCGGACAGCCGTAATAGCGGATCCGTCCCTTAATGCCGTTGGCTTCGAGATAATCCTTGACGGCGGTCGCCGCCATCATCGAACCTGCACCAAGCAGATTGTGCCCGCAGCCATGGCCGTTGCCGCCCGCAACCAGCGGCCGCTCCACAGCGATGCCTGACTGTTGGCTGAGGCCCGGCAGTGCGTCAAACTCGCCGAGAATGGCGATGACCGGACCGGCCTCTCCCGCTTCCCCCATCAGCGCCGTCGGCATCCCCGCAATCCCCTTTGAGACACGGAAGCCTTCCGAACCCAGCATGGCGGCGTGCTCGGCCGACGAGCGGTATTCCTCGTAATTGGTTTCAGGCGTATCCCATACGCGGTCGCTTAAGGAAAAGAACAACTCCCGCTTCCGTTCGACGAGGTCCCACACGGCATCAGAATTTTTCATCGTTTACTGGCATCCGCAACAATGTTAGCCAAAATTGGCGCCAATTTATGGTAACATTTCGAGATGCGCAAGTGACATCGGTGCGTTTCGTGACGAGCGTGTGGAAGACAGCGTGAGCACACCTCTCTCGACCATTTTCCACGGCTTCACGACGTCCGCACCTTGGAGAGCGGCCGCATGGAGTGGCAGAATGGTCGAAGAGCCGAAGGAGGGCACATGAACAAGCTGAAACCGCGGGGAGAGAACGACGCCACGGCGGTCGACGTCACGGACCTTATACTGAATGATATCCAGACCGGCGTGCTCGCACCCGGATCATGGCTGAAGCAGATCGATCTCGAACGGCGCTATCAGTGCACCCGACCGGAAGTGCGCCGCGCGCTCGATCGCCTTGCCCAGCGGCGGCTTGTCGAGCACGTGCCAAATCGCGGTTACCACGTCTTCGAACCGGATGGCCGCCAGGCTACGGAAATCAGCGAGATACGCGTCCTGCTGGAGACCGGCGTGGCGGACAAGGTCGTAGCGAACGCGTCCTCTTTGGACATCCAGGCACTGCGCAGTCTCGCCTCCCGCTTCGACCGCATGATCCTCGAGGGAACGCCGATCCAACTCTATGAGGCCAACCTCGCCTTTCACCACCGGCTGCTTTCACTCTGCGGAAACGAGGAACTCGTCAATCTCGTCACCGAGATCCGCCAGCGCACCTCCTCGGCCCCGGTAGCGCAATGGAAGACGCGAGCACGCATCGAACAATCCTCACGCGAGCACCACGAGATGATCGACGCCATCGCCGCCGGCGATGCGGCAGCCCTAAGAGACGCGATCACGCGCCACATTCGCCAGAATTGACGGACCCGCAAATCGACCGAAATCGGCGAGGCGAACCGGAAGGTTTTGTCGCATTCGTCGTGGGTAGATCATCATCCGGCATGCCGGCGCCCGCAAACAAGGCTGTTCCCGATGATACATTATGCGGTTTTTTTGCCCAGAACGTGAACATCCTCGCAACACGCCGTGCACAGGGCTCGTGACGAACGGCTCCCTTCGACCCATCTCTGACGTCGGCGCCCTCTGCCCGAAGGGCGCCTTCCCGCCCAAGAACGGTCTTCCGATGTTGCATTTGATCAGTGTTCGGGCACTCCCGCCAGCCTCAAGGCTTCGGCCACCTTGTCTGCCCATCGCGCCATGTGGCGAAACATGGGCAGCGAGCGAAACTTCTCGATCGTGAAGTCCGGCTGGGCCGCCAACAGCTTCCGAGCGGCCCAGCGGGCGGTCTCAATATCCCCGTTCATAGCAGACCAGGTGGCAAGGAAACGATACAACATTATGACGTCCGGATGGCTGGCAACGAGTTCACGGGCGATAGCAATAGCCTGGGAAAGAGAACCGGCCACGGCCATAGAGGCGGCCAATCCTATTCTCATGTTGAATGCGAGAGGATCGATCGGACTAAGCATCATCGCCCGCCGGAACCATTCCGTCGCCTGAACGGCGTCGTCCCTGTAGATCGCAATCCAACCTAAGCGCGTCCATGCCCATGCATTGTTTGGATCAAGGGCCAGCGCCTGCTCGATGAAAATCCTAGCGCGCTCCTGGTCGCCGCAAATGCTCAATGCCGCACCGGCGGCAGTCAATGCCGTCGGATCATTGCTGATCGAACCCGCAGCCTCAACCGCCTCGAGCGCCCTTTCCAACTCAAGTTCTGGTTGCTTAGTCCATAGATATGAGGCATTTACAGCGTGACACCAGGCCTCGAGTGCGTGCGCGCGGCCATAGGTCGGATCGATGGCAATCGCTTTGCGCAGTAGTTCGAGCGCATGGTCGTTAGCATCCTTGCGGCGGCCCCAAAGGTGCGGGTAGGCTCGCATGACGAAGTCGTAGGCCCTCAGGATGGTCGGCGGCTTGCGCTTGGCCAACTCGATTTCCGCACCTCGGATGGCTGGATGTATGGCGCCGGCCACCTGCGCCGCAATCCTGTCCTGGAACTCAAAAATGTCCTCGACCGCGCCCTCGTAGCGCTCGGACCACAATTGTGTCCGCGTCTCGGTATCGATCAGTTGCACGGAAATGCGCAGCCGGTCGCCACCCCTCCGAACGGTGCCCTCGACCACATAGCTGACACCGAGTTCCCTGCCAACCTCACGCACGTCGACGAAGCGTCGCTTGTAGGTGAAGGCAGACTGGCGGGCGATCACAAAGAAGTCGCGAACGCGCGAGAGCGCGGCAGTGATCTCCTCTACAACGCCGTCCGCAAAATACTCGTCGTCCGCCGCACCAAGATTGTCGAAGGGCATCACCGCCACCGACGGCTGGTCATGCGGTCTCGCCGGCGCGTGGATGGGCTGCGATTGCGGCGCGATATTGTGCGTCGACGCCGTCTGGCGGTAGCTGACCCCTTCCCGCAATTGCATTGACGCCGCCAGGGAGTTCGTCTGTGCCTCTGGTTCCAAGTCGAGATGCTTCTTGAGCAGCGCGCGGCAGAACTCGAACTGGCGCAAGGCGGCGTTTTCGTGACCTCTGACAGCGTGGATTCGCATCAACGCCCGATGAGCCGGCTCGGCGGTCGGGTCCGAGGCGAGTAGCGTTTCCGCAAGCCGCTCGCAAGCCGCTTCGGCCTCGGATCCAGAATCGGACAGTGCAAGGCTCAATCGTTCCACCAACTGCAGGGCTTTCTGCCGATATCTGCTTTGATACGGTCCGAACCATTCATCCAGTCCGTCGGGAATGGCTACGCCCGCAAGGAGATCACCGCGGTAGAGCTCAGCGGCGAAGGCCAAGTCCGCCGTCCCACCTTCAGCGAGCTTTCGCTCGAACAGCCAGATATCCGCTTCGTCCGGACCGGCCACCAGCGCGACTGTATCCTGATCTCCCTCGACCGAAACGACGGCATTGTCGACTGCTGGAAACCACCGCCTGATGTCGGCAAGGGCTTGGCGCAGGCTGTTGCGTGCCTGCGCATCGCCGCGTCCCGGCCAAAATCCTTCGGAAAGCAGCTCGCGATGGTGGCCGCGCCGACCTGCCAGGACCAGAGCGGCGAAGAGAAGTGTGGCCTTGCGCGTCGCGAAACGGACGGACTGGCCCTCCCCGGAAGTTACTTCAAGACCCCCCAGCAATCGGATGTGCACATCCCGCCCTCATATTTCGATTGCGCCAAAGAATAGCATTTTCGCGGGCAGATATAACGCCGATTTAACGCCCTGCTGTCGAGCTTTCCGCAGTGGTTCACGCCTGGCTGAACAGCCGCAAATCGCCCGTGTGACAAGCTCCGACCGTAGCCTGCAACGGGAGAGCAAGAATGTCTTACACGGAAACCCGCACGGAAAATCGAGCATCGGACCGGCGGCTGCTCGCAGCACTGAAAAGGTTAGCAACAATCGTGGCTGCCTTCACGGCATGGCGGCGGACCATTGCAATGCGCAGGGCGATGGAAGACCTGACATCCGATCAGTTGGACGATATCGGCTATTCAGAGGCCCCTCGACCCAAGCTCATCATTAAGGCCGGCTTGATCACGAATCTGATGTCGATGCGATAAGGGTGACGCGGACTCAGGCGCAACTCTGCTTGCAATGGGGCGCCGGGAACGGCCCTAAACGTTCTGCGTTCGAGCTTCCGTTGTGCCCCAACTGCGACGGTGTCGAACATCAAAAATCGACCCGAAGCATGCGCTCGTCGAAGCCAACTGGAATTTCCGGTGATGGCTCAGGCCGGAACTTCGAGGGTAAAGCGAGCAAGGTTTTGTGAGCTCTGCCAGGGGAGTGCCATCAGTAGCCCCTTATTTCCTTCAACGCTTCCTTGGCGTGGCCGCCGATGAAATTATCGTTCTCCATTTCTACCAACGCGGGAACCGCAGCCTTGGCCCCAGGTCCAATCTTCCTCAACGATTGCACGGCCTCCTCGCGGACACTGCTGTCTGCGAGGAGCATGACCAGCGCGGAGACGGCTTCCGCTGCCGACGGTCCGAGCCAACCCAGACGCTTCGCGGCAATCCGCCTACTAGCGGGATCGTCCCGCTTCAGTTCGGCTGTGAGGCTCGAAACTGTCACATCCAGTGGCAGGGCGGCTGCACGGATACCGTCGAGCAAACGCTCCCGCACCGCTCTGTATTCAGGTGCCCATCGAATGGGGAATTTGTAATCGCGGGCCAGGTCTTCGAGAGCCGCCTGATTTGTACCCGGCCGCCAAGTCAGCAGACTGCGCCTTGCCTCATCCCGGCGACCGAGGCCAACAAGCACGGATGCGAACGGCGGCATCAGAGCGGTTGCGTTCGGGTTCTTCTTGGCTCCCTGGTCGAAGACATCCGCCGCCTGCTCCAGATCGCTTGCGGCAAAAAGCGCAACCCCATGTGCAAGAACGTAATGGCTTGGGAAGTTCGGATTGAGGCGAAGCGCTTTCCGAACGAAATCCAGAGCGTCTCTCGGCTTTCCTGAAGTCGTCAGCGCCCAAGCCATGGCGATTTGCGCTTCAGGATCGTTAGGAGCGAGTTCAATCGCCCGGCCGGCTTCGCGGCGTGCATCTTCTGCCCGGCCGAAACGCAGATGGGCGAGCGCTTGGGCCGTATATCCGAGAGCCGTAGGGTATTTCATGGCGTTTTCCAGGTGCAGCTGACCTTGGCGCACGACCATCCACGGAGATGCTCCAAATTGCTGGTTCCAACCCCATTCATCGACTCTGAAGACGATCTCCTCGTGCCAGGCGTAGTCTTCGACTCTGGAGTAGACCAAAGCGAGCGCCGCATGTGCGCGTCCATACTCGGGATCGAGTTGAATTGCTCTCCTTAGCGGCGCGACGGCCGCCGCGTTGTCCTTGGCATTGAAACGAAGATAAAGGCTCCACCCCTCGTCGAATGCCTCTTTCGCCCGGAGGCTGTCCGTCCTGCCGCGGGCGATCTCCATCCTCTCTGCTCCCGTCAGATTGACTTTCAGCGCCTCGACAATCTTGGTTACGAATGTGTCCTGAACGCCGAAAATATCGGCAACATTGCCGTCGAAGCGGTCGGCCCACACATGCCCTCCCGAGAATGCGTCAACCAGTTGCGCATTGACGCGGAGCTGATCTCTCGCCCGTTGAACGCTGCCCTCGAGAACGTATCGCACACCCAGCTCTTCGGCGACCTGGCGGACCGTCACTTGCCTGCCCTGATATGCGAATGTCGAGTTCCGGGCGACGACGAAGAGACCGGCACTCTTCGATAGGTCGGTGATCAAGCTGTCCGTCATACCCTCGGCAAAATGCTGCTGCGCATCATCGCCGGACATGTCGGTGAATGGCATGACCGCAATCGATGGCCTGTCTGGCAAAGGAAATTCCATCCGTGCCCTCGAGGCCAGCTCAACCGACGGTGCTCGGGAGTAGATCCCGAAGACCGCGCTTCCGACTGCCAGCACCAGAGCTGCTGCGGCGGCCGACAGCCAGACCCGTGAACGATAGGATTTGCCCCGCGTCCAGGCGGCCGTGGTTCGGGGATGATCGCCCAGGCGAATCCGATAGAGGCGGACCGGCTTTTCGATGTTCTTGACTTGGCGCTCACCCAGAAAATCGAAGCCGTAGTCCAGTTTCCTCTCGACTTGATCGTACGCCGTTCCCGAAATCAGGACGCCTCCCGGATCGGCCAGTTCTTCGAGCCTTGCCGCGACGTTCACGCCGTCGCCGTAGATATCCTGTCCCTCGACGATGACGTCACCAAGGTTGACGCCGATCCGAAACTCGAGCCGCTTCTCAGCCGGTAGCTCCTCGTTGCACTCGGCCATCGCTTGCTGGATTTCGACGGCGCACCGTACGGCGTCAACCACACTGGGAAACTCGATCAGTTCGCCATCGCCCATCAGCTTGACCACCCGGCCATTGTGGGCGGCAATTTTCGGGTCGATCATGTTCTCGCGGGTGGTTCCGAGCCGCACTACCGTATCCGCCTCGTCGACCTCCATGAGACGGCTGTAGCCAACAACGTCAGCGGCCAGAACTGCTGCGAGCTTCCGCTGCATGGGATGCTTCCGGTGCAAAACAGCATCTGTGCAATTATAGGATAGTTAGCGTTCGCGTCCCAGTCTGCGGTGGGAGGAAAGTCGTGAGTCACTCCAGGCCCGATCAGGACAAAATGCGACGGGGAAATGAACTACTACGGCACCGAGAAACAACAACGTCTCCAACTCGAGAGCACAAATTTAAGGGACTGAACTGAACTGCGAGAACGTGAAGAACCTGCCCCTATTGTGCATCCTCCCATTCCTGGAAAACAAATGCCGCGTTCAAACACCTAGGCTAAGCTTAAACACAAGCATGAGCTAATTCTCGTCACCGCTGGTCAGATAGGGTATGCTCTTTGTTCTGCGGAAGTTGATTGCTGATTGCTGGAATGCCGATCGGTGGACCGTTGGGGGTTCCTCGCTGAGCTCGTTGCTGGAGAGCCGAGGGGGCGGACATGGAGGTCTCGGGCCTTAGCTTCAGACGTCAAGTAAATCTACTGAAGCGCGAGCTCGCCGAAGCGAACGAAAGGCAGGCCGCGACGAGCAAGATCCTGCGTGTGATCTCAACCTCGCCGGACGACGTGCAGCCGGTGTTCGACGCTATAGCGGAGAGCGCAGCAAGTCTATGCGCGGCAGAATTCTGCTTCGTATTTCGGTTCGACGGAGAGCTTTTACATCCGGTCGCTTATCACGGCATTTCGCGCGAGGGAATCGAAGCGGTTCGAGCCAAGTTTCCGCAGCAACCAAATAGAGGCAATGTCACGGGCCGAGCCTTTATCAGCGGCGTCGTCGAGCAGATCCCCGATGTTTTTGCCGACCCTGATTATAAGATGCTCCCTCTCGCCAAAATCGTGGCTTACCGCAGTGCCATTGGCGTGCCGCTCTTGCGGAACGGACACCCGATCGGATCGATCGCCGTCACTCGAAGCGTCGTCGGATCCTTTCCCGAGCGGCAGGTCGAGCTCCTGCGAACATTCGCCGATCAGGCGGTGATCGCCATCGAGAACGTCCGGCTGTTCGACGAGGCGAAGGGGCGCAATCGAGAGCTCACAGAGGCGCTCGAGCAGCAGACTTCAACGAGCGAAATCCTGCGCGTCATCTCGACTTCGCCCACCGACGTGCAGCCGGTGTTCGACGCGATCGCCCTTAGCGCCGCCCGACTTTGCGGCGCACAGTTCTGTCACGTATTCCGCTATGATGGCGAACTGCTGCACTTTGTGGCATATCACAGGCTGGAGTCGGAAGGCGTCGAAGCCGTGCGTGCAATGTTTCCGGCCCCACCTGATCGAGGCAGTGCGGCCGGACGTTCAATCCTTAGCCGATCTGTAGAGCAGATATCCGATCGCGTCGTGGATTCCGAATATCGAGCCCACAAGACCCTGAGCGCCCAAGGGGCGAACTACCGCAGTCTGGTGGCGGTCCCGATCATGCGCGAAGGAAATCCGATCGGAAGCATTGTTGTGGCGCGGACGCAACCAGGAGTATTCCCAGATCGCCAAGTCGAACTCCTCAAGACCTTCGCAGAACAGGCCGCCATAGCGATCGAGAATGTTCGGCTATTCACCGATTTGGAGAAACGGAATCTCGAGCTGAAGGAATCGCTACAGCAGCAGACGGCAACAGCGGATGTCCTCAAGGTCATCAGTCGGTCAGCCTTCGATCTCCAGGCCGTTCTCGATACGCTTGTCGAATCGGCCGTGCGGCTTTGCGAGGCTTATGATGCGGCTATTTTCCTGAAGGATGGAGAGACACTCTATCTGAGGGCACATCACGGGCCGATACCGATCGATTTCACTGGTTGGCCGGTGTCACGAAACTGGGTCACGGGGCGGGCAGTCCTGGACCGAAAGCCGTTTCATGTGCCCGACCTGACCGCAGAGGCCGACGAATATCCTGACGGCCACAGCATGGCCGTCAGGATGGGTCATCGCACTATTTTGGCGGCACCCCTGCTGCGGCAGCAGGAAGCAATAGGCGGACTCGTCATCCGTCGGACAGAAGTAAAGCCATTCACCGAAAAGCAGATTGACCTGCTTCAGACCTTTGCCGACCAAGCGGTCATAGCCATCGAGAACGTGCGGCTATTCGAAGAAGTGAACGCGCGGACCGCCGAACTGGCCGAGGCGCTGGAACAGCAGACCGCGACGGCTGACGTACTGAAGCTTATCAGCCGTTCCGCATTCGACCTGCAAGGGGTTTTGGACACCCTAGTATCGTCGGCTGCCCGCCTCTGCGACGCGGACATGGCGACGATGACCCGGCCGATGGGTGACGCTCATTATCCTGTCGCCAGCTACGGCTTTTCACAAGAATTCGGCCAATATCTTCGGGCTTTGCCGCTGGAGCCCGGGCGCGGCACCATAGTTGGGCGGACGCTACTTGAGGTCCGGCCGGTTCAGGTCGCCGACGTTCTCGATGATCCGGAATACGAGCTGCTCGAAGGGCAAAGGCTTGGCGGGTTTCGAACCGTGCTCGGGGTGCCGCTCCTGCGTGAAGGCACCCCGATCGGCGTACTCGCACTGACCCGCTCCACTGTGCGGCCATTCACCGATAAGCAGATCGAGTTGGCGTCAACCTTCGCCGACCAGGCGGTCATCGCAATTGAAAACGTTCGCCTCTTTCAGGAGTTGCAAGACCGAACCGAGGAGCTGTCACGCTCACTCAAGGAACTGAGAACTGCCCAGGACAGATTGATCCAGACGGAGAAACTTGCTTCACTCGGTCAACTGACCGCTGGCATTGCCCACGAAATCAAAAACCCGCTGAACTTCGTCAACAACTTCTCGGCGATCTCGGTTGAATTGATCGAGGACCTGCATCACGCGCTCGACAGAACAGTGACGGAAGGCGCGGTGCGCAAAGAGATTGACGAGCTCGCTGCAATGCTCAGAGGCAATCTCAAGAAGATTGTTCAGCACGGAATTCGTGCCGACTCGATCGTCAAGAACATGCTCCTGCATTCGCGGCAGGGAACGGGTGAGCACCGGCCAGCCGATATCAACGCTCTCGTCGAAGAGAGCCTCAATCTTGCCTATCATGGTGCCCGTGCCGAAAAGCAGGGATTCAATATAACCCTGCAAAAATCCTTCGCTCCGGACGCCGGAGAAGTTGACCTTTACCCCCAAGAGATCACCCGCGTTCTTCTCAACCTCATCTCGAACGGTTTTTACGCAACGAGCCACCGCGCGGCCTGCGAGACCGGTGACGGCTACGAGCCGACTCTGGCCGCGATCACCAGGAATCTTGGCGACAGTGTAGAGATCATAATCCGCGACAACGGCCCTGGAATCCCGGCCGATGTGAGGGAGAAGATGTTCAATCCCTTCTTCACAACCAAGCCTGCTGGCGAGGGGACCGGACTCGGACTGTCCCTCAGCCACGATATCATCGTCAAACAGCACGGCGGTTCGATAGAGGTTGAAACGGAACTCGGTCGCTACACAGAGTTTCGTATTCAGCTGCCGCGGAATGCCGTCGGCATCGCAACCCCGGAGGGCGGATGATGAGCCTCCTAATCTTGGTAGTCGACGACGAACCGGACATTGAGCAACTTTTCCGACAACAGTTCCGCCGCGATTTGCGCAGCGGACGGTTTCTAATGGAGTTCGCGCAATCAGCGCCAACTGCCCTCGAGCGGATCGCCGATGCGAGGGACGTCACACTCATTCTCATCCTGTCGGATATCAACATGCCGGGCATGAGCGGACTTGAGTTGCTGCCAAAGGCCCGCAGCATACGGCCGGATGTGCCGGTGATCATGATAACCGCGTATGGCGATCCGCAGACGAGACAGGAAGCCCTAAGAGGTGGCGCCGAAGCACTGCTGACTAAGCCAATCGACTTCGCGGCACTCAGAGAAGAAATCGACACGCGCATTGGGCGTCTTACATGAGCATCAGCATTCTCGTTGTGGACGATGAGCCGGATTTGGAGATCCTTCTCGTCCAGAAGTTCCGGCGAAAGATCCGCGACGGCGCGTTGCGTTTTCATTTTGCCCGCGACGGCGTTGAGGCGTTGACAGTACTTGCTGACCACGAAGACGTGGACGTGGTGCTGAGCGATATTAACATGCCGCGCATGGACGGCCTGTCACTGTTATCGAAGCTTCGGGAGAGGGGCGAGAGCCTCTCCACGATCATTGTGTCCGCCTACAGTGACATGGCAAACATCCGGACCGCGATGAACCGCGGGGCCTATGACTTCGTGACAAAGCCGATCGATTTTCCAGATCTGGAAGCGACAATCGCCAAGACGATCCAACACGTGGAGACCATGCGCGAGGTGCAGCGCCGGCAAGCGGCGGCCGAGCAGGCGCGTGCGTCTCTTTCGCGTTACTTCTCACCCAACCTCGCCGATCGTCTGGCAAGCAGTGCCGATGCCCTCGAACTCGGCGGCGCGCGACGGCAGGTAGCTTCACTCTTTACCGACTTGACCGGCTTCACCACGCTGGTGGAGGCGATCGAACCAAACGTGCTCGGACCGCTCCTCAATGACTACATTGTGGGCATGACCGACATCGTGTTCTCCCATGAGGGAACCGTGGCAAAGATAATCGGCGACGCACTCCATGTTCTTTTCGGAGCTCCGACCGATCAACCGGACCATGCTAGGCGCGCAGTCGCCTGCTCGCTCGAACTCGACGCCTTCGCGTGCTCCTTCCGCGAGTACTGGAGAGAAAAGGGAATAGAGATCGGCCACACCCGGATTGGCGCGCATGCCGGAAGCGCTGTCGTCGGCAATTTCGGCGGAGGAAGATTTTTCGACTACAGCGCCTATGGCGATACCATCAATATTGCCGCTCGCTTGCAAGCAGCCAACAAGACGTTGGGCTCTCGAGTTTGCGTGAGCGGCGCTATCGCTGCCAAGGCGCAGGACTTCTGCGGCCGCCCAGTCGGTGAACTCCTGCTTAGGGGCCGGAGCGAGCCCATCCGCGCTTTCGAGCCGCTTAATGCTGAAAAATGCGCCAGCGGAGAAGCACAGGCGTACTTAAAGGCTTTCGAAGAGCTGGAGGCTGGCGATTACCATGCAGTTGCTTCATTTGCCGCCCTGGTTGGCCGTGACCCGGAGGACCGGCTTGCCAGCTTTCACCTGAAGCGACTGCTGAATGGTGACACGAGCGCAGTAATCACGCTGTGATAGTCGGAGGTCCAGCGACGGATTGGTCATTCACGACCGGGGGGGGTATGAGCGGGATCCTTGATGCCATTGTGATAGGCGCCGGCTCAGCCGGGCTCGGCGTGAGCTACTTCCTAACACAGCAGGCCTACAATCATCTGGTACTTGAACGAGATCGGATCGGCGAGACATGGCGCACGCAGCGGTGGGACTCGTTTCGGCTGAATTCACCAAAAATACGCTCTGTGCTTCCCGGCGATTCCTTTGACGGGCCGGATCCTTGGGGTGCGAGTACGCAGCATGAGTTCGTCGCCTATCTCGAGAGCTACGCCAAGCGGCACCGCTTGCCGGTGAGAACCCAGACCCCCGTCCGGGAGCTGACGAGAGACAACGGGCTCTATCTCGTGGCGACGCTCCACGGTACACTCAGGGCGCGCAATGTTGTGATCGCCACTGGTAATCTCAATTGTCCGGCGCGGCCGTCTTGGTCGGCTGAATTGCCGCCGGCGATTCGCCAACTGGATTCCTCTACATACCGCAATGCGGCCGAACTCGACGATGGTGCGATTCTGGTGGTCGGCAGCGGCCAATCGGGCGGACAGATTGCCGAGGATCTGGTGCTCGCCGGGCGCTCGGTCTTTTTGGCGACCAGCCGCGCCGGCCGCCTGGTGCGCCGATACCGCGGCGGCGACATTTTCAATTGGATGACCCTCTCGGGTTTTCTGGACGTGAAGCGCGAAACCCTCGTTCTACCCTCAGGGAAATTGCCGCCTCGGGCCTTGCTTGGTGCCACTCACACAATCAGTCTGCAATCGCTGAGTGCTCAGGGCGTCGTATTGCTCGGGCGCTTTATAGGCGTCGAAAATGGCACTCTTCAGTTCGGCGAGGAGGTGGTGGAGCACATTCGCTTTGCCGACGACAGCTCAGCCGAGGTCAAGCGCTTTCTTGATCGGTACATCGCGAGGGCAGGCCTTGAGGCCCCTCCACCAGAGGAAGACCCTGCCGAGACGATTGCCGCAAGACTACCTGATCCACCGATCCGCTCAATCGACTGGGCGACGATCGGCATTCGTTCGGTGATTTGGTGCACCGGCTTCAAAGGTAATTTCCGATGGGTGCGTCTAAACGGTGCGCTCGACGCAGTCGGCCAACCGGTCCACAGAGACGGGATCGGGATCATCCCCGGCCTTTATTTCACCGGGCTTGATTTCGCATCGACGCGAAAGTCGGGCACCATACCTGGAGTTGCTGAAGAGGCAGCCCGGCTCGCCAACCACCTGGCAAAGAGAGCAGGCGACATCGACTAAGCGAACGAGCGGGTAGCCGGCGCTTCCGGCGCGGCATTGTGTTCAACGTTTATACGGCGTTAAGCTACGAGCGATCTTGCTGACAAGATGGACTCGCAGTTTTGGTTGTCATCCTCGCGCCCGATCGAGGCAATGCGGAAGGATGCCGACGACATACTTCCGCGGGCAAAATGGTCAAATTGCTCGTCAGGCGGCCGGTAGATGCTATGCCTGCATTTGCGGGCTTGAGAAGATTTCCAAAACCAACGCCTTCAAGCATTTCGGCGCCAGCCGGTCGAGCACGCCAAGACCGATTGTAGCCACTAAAGTGCCCAAGGTAACTGAAACGGCCGCGTTCTTAAAATAAACTGGCAATCGACGCAGATCAGACTGGGCACAGCATTTCCGATGCTTTTACTCCCGCTCCGGGAATTCGGCTGCAGGCGGGCTAATCGTGAACCCGGACGAGCCTTCAGGAAAGGCGTTGATGGTCGAGCGTTTGCTGCTCGTAGGACTGATTTGACGAGGACTGATCCGGGCCACAGGTGTAAGCTTAATATCCTCGACTCGTGGGAAAGCGCCTCAGAGCAAGCCGAATTCGACCATGTCAGAGGATGCTAGGTCATGCCCGACATCGGAGACTGGCTCGCCAGCATCAGGCTTGAGCAGTATCGCCAAACCTTCTTGAAGAACGGCATCGATCTCGATGTCGTCGACGATCTCACCGATGCCGACCTCAAGGAGCTCGGACTTTCCCTTGGTGACCGCAAGCGTTTTCTCAGGGCGGCCGCGACCCTGGCTCAGCAGTCGCCGCCGCCCACGGCGGCACTACGTCCCTCCGTGTCACGAATCCACAGCGAGGCGGAACGGCGGCAGCTTACGGTCATGTTCTGCGATCTCGTTGGATCGACAGCACTCTCCGCCCGCCTCGATCCAGAAGACCTACGGCAGTCGATCGCTGCGTACCGTGCTTGCGCCACCGAGATCGTCGGCCGGTACGACGGTTTTGTTGCCAAGTATATGGGCGACGGCGTCCTCGTATACTTCGGCTATCCGCAGGCTCACGAGGAAGATGCCGAGCGGGCCGTGAGGGCCGGCCTCGCGGTAGTTGAGGCCGTCGACCGGCTGGATGCGGCAGGCGAACACCTGGCTGTTCGGATTGGAATCGCCACTGGCCTGGTCGTGGTGGGGGACATCGTCGGCACAGGCGAGGCCGAGGAATGCAGCGTCGTAGGTGAAACGCCGAACCTGGCGGCCCGCTTACAGGCATTGGCCGGATCCGGCACAGTGGTCATTGCCGAAGCGACGCGCGCACTGCTGCGGGGCCAGTTCAAGCTTGAAAGCATCGGACTGCGGTCGATCAAAGGTTTTTCCGGCGCGGCTGAAGCGTTTCGGGTGCTCGGCGAAGTGGGTAGCGACGACCGCTTCGAGGCCGGTCACGCGGCCGTGCTGCCGTTGGTCGGCCGTGACCCGGAACTCGCATTGTTGGTCGATCGCTGGACCCGGGCCAAGGCCAGCGACGGTCAGGTCGTCCTGCTCGAGGGTGAGGCCGGAATCGGCAAGTCGCGTCTCGCCCTGGCCCTTCGCGAGCGTCTCTTTAGAGAACCACACAGATTGCGCCGCTATTTCGCCTCGCCATACCACGTGAACAGCGCGCTTCGTCCGGTGATTGCCCAGCTTGAACAGGAAGCGGGATTTGAACGCGAGGATTCATCGGTCGTGAAGCTCGCCAAGCTCCAGGCGCTGATAGCGGACCAGATGGGTGAGGTGAGCGAAGCGCTCCCATTGTTGGCCGAGCTTCTCGGAATTCCCGGCACCGGCCGCTGTCCAATACTGGATCTTGCGCCCCAACAGCGTAAGAACCGGACCTTCGACGTGCTCATCGCCCAGCTTGCCAGACTGGCAGCGAAGCAGCCGGTGCTCCTGGTGCTTGAGGACGCTCACTGGCTGGACGCGAGTAGTCTTGAGCTATTCGGCTTGTTCGTGAACCGCATCCGGCAGCTCCCGGTGCTGCTGGTCATTACCCACAGGCCCGAGTTCGTCCCGCCTTGGCGTAGTTACCGGCACGTGACGAAGGTGGTCCTGAATCGTCTCGACCGGGTGCACGCTCAATTGCTGGTCGAACGGCTGACCGGCGGAAAGGCACTACCTGCCGGAGTGCTCGATTACATTCTGGCCAACACCGATGGCGTGCCGCTGTACCTTGAGGAGTTGACCAAAACCATGCTCGAATCTGGTCTCCTGGGAGTGGCAGGCGATCCGTTTGGACTGGCTGCACATATGCCGCCGCTGGCGATCCCGGTAACGCTATACGACTCGCTGATGGCCCGCCTCGACCGCCTCGGCAGAGCCAAGGTGGTGGCCCAGATCGGCGCCTGCATTGGGCGCGAGTTCTCCTATGAGCTGATTGCGGCATTAGCAGTGCTCGATGAGCATGAGCTGCAGAGGAGGCTTGATCAACTGGTTGCCACTGAGCTGGTTTTTCGGCGCGGAAGTCCCCCTAACGCGATCTACAGCTTCAAGCACGCGCTCGTCAGAGATACCGCATATCAATCCCTCCTCAAGAGCCGCCGCCGGGAACTCCATCGCAGTATTGCCCAAGTCTTCGAAGAACTCGCCCCACATGTCGTGTCCGCTCAGCCCGAACTCCTGGCCCATCATCTGACGGAGGCAGGAGAGCTGCCGCAAGCCGTCGTGTTCTGGCACCGGGCCGCCGAGCACGCAAACGAGCGGGCGGCGAATGCCGAGGCCGTTGGCCATTTGGCCAAGGCACTCGACCTGGTCGCCCAGATACCCGAGAATCCGGAGCGCCTCGAGCTTGAGCTGACGTTGTTGATCACCATGGGACGAGTGCTTACCGCCGCGAAGGGCTATGGCCACCCGGAGGTCGAGCGCGTCTACAACCGTGCTCTCAACCTGGCGGAGCGGATCCAGGAAACGCCCAGGCTGTTCCCGGTGCTCCTCGGTCTCACCATTCATCATGCTGTGCGGTCCGAGCTTTCCGCGGCGCGGGACCTTGGCGAACGGCTTCTACGGTTGGCGCAGCAGATCTCAGATCCTGTGCTCGTGGTGGAAGCGTCCTATGCCTTGGGCATTACCTGCTCCTGGCGCGGCGAATTCGCCTCGGCATGGAAGCACTTCGCGCATGGGATCAGTCAGTACGACATCGCCCAGCACCGGGCCCATCTAGCGCTCTATGGACAGGATGGAGGACCGATCTGCCTGTGCCGTGGCGGCATGGCGCTGTGGTATCTCGGCCACGATGACCGGGCGCTGGAGCTGATGGACGAGGCGCTCGCCATGACCGCGAGTCTCGGGCATTTGTTCAGCCGTGCCTATGTACTGACATGGGCGGCGATTTTGCACGTGCATCGACGCGACATCGCCAAGGCGGAAGAGGCGGCGGAGGTGGCGTTGGCGTTCGCGGCCGAACACGAATTTCCATTCTGGCACACCCAGGGAGTCTTCCTGCAGGGGTGGGTGCTGGCGGAGCGGGGCCTGGTTGCTGAAGGCATCGAGCGGTTGCGAGACGGGTTGGCTGGGATGCAGGCGATCGGGTCAGGAATGACGGCGCCTTGGGCGATGGGCTTACTCGCGGAGGCGCAAGGAAAGGCTGATCGTTTTGCCGAGGGTAGGACCTTGGTTGACGAGGCGCTTACCATCGTCGCGCGCACTGGCAACCGCTGGTGCGAGGCGGAACTGTATCGGCTCAAGGGCGAACTCATATCATCGAGCTCAGAGTGCGATCTTGCCGAAATCGAGGCGTGCTTCCGCCGTGCGCTCGACATCGCCCGCATGCAGGATGCGAAGACGTGGGAACTGCGCTCGGCGGTGAGCTTGGCCCGGCTTTGGCGAGCACAGGGTCTTAGAGCGCAGGCCTGCGAGCTGCTCATGCCGCTCCTCGGCTGTCTCTCTAACAGCCACGGGACGCTCGATCTTCAGGATGCTCAAGCGGTCCTTGAGAGCTGCGGAGGTAATATATAGAGCACCTGAACACTTGCTCCGCTGCAACGACTTTGTCGTAACTCCCGATGGAGCGATGATTCTAACTCCGACATTTGTTGTGCGACGTCGCAGTATGCGAGGCACGCAACGACTGCAACCCGGCGGGGAGCAGATCTCAGCCGAGGGGCGTCCGAACTCCGGCTACCCATCAAAGCAGTCCGGTCCGGGCGATAAGATCGGTTCGATTGACGCCGATCTCGAAAAAAGAAGTGAGCTTTAGAGAGGCCAGAAGCAGGCAAGATGGGTTGCGGTATCATTTTTGCCAAAGATCATGTCGCGGACACCAGGCCGTTGAGGAGCTATTGACGAGCGAGCAAGGAGTAGCAGCTGGCTAACGGTCAACGGACCGTCTCTGATTTTGCGGTGGCGCCGCGTCGCAGCCGTGGTTGTGCAGACTGCGACACAGGACCGCTCAGCACCACGGCGGCTGAATTGTGGCAGCGAAGCAAGGGCTCATAATCGGCCTGAAGAGCCTGCACCCCTCGGTCCTGAGGCTGATCAGCTCGTTCATCATCTCATCGCACCAACAAAAGAGGCTGGGGGCGAACGTGCCACCACGAAAGCACTCCGGCGCGAAGATTCGAGATTTCGCCTGCGCGACCTGAAGAGGCGCGCGATCGGAATGGCTACAACCTATGGTCATCACTTCCGTCCTTGACGCAGCGTCGGCCCGTTCCAAGCTGCTCCCCAGCCCTCACGTGAAGCGTCTTATGATCCCAAGCAGGCGGTCGCAGGATCTCGCGAGTTGCCTTTGCGGCGCTGTTGCGAGCCCTAAAAGCAAGCCGGACTTTGCGGAATTCGGCGACGCATACCAGACGGAGAGCGGTGCCGGGGCCATCCCGAATGCCAGCGTCTCCCGTGCGATGGCAATGTCCGGCGCGCCGTCTGGCAGGCGCAGCAGCACGGCCAGACCGGCGATAGCCGCCTCCCCGGCACTCGGCGGAAGGCATTTCAGCAAGGCGTCGCGTTGGGCGGAGTAGACGCGCTTCGTGCGCCTCAAATGCCGCATATAGTGGCCTTCGCGCATGAACTCGGCGGTTGCGAGCTGCACCGCCGGCCCCGGAGGCGGCGCAAGACAGGCCGCGACCTCCGCAAAACGCGATGCCAGCGCAGGCGGCGCGATGAGAAAGCCGAGCCGGAGCGCCGGGCTGATGGTCTTGCTGAAGGAGCCGATATGAATGACGCGCCCGGCGCGATCGAGCGAGGCGAGCGCCGGTGCCGCGCGGCCATCGAGCTGCAATTCACTCAAATAGTCGTCCTCGATGACCCAGGCTTGCGTCCGGGCCGCCCAGTCGAGAAGGCGCAGTCGTCGCGCCAGTGACAGCGTGGGCCCGAGCGGCGCCTGCTGCCCCGGTGTCACGACGACCAGCGCTGCATCCGGGGCATGGTGGAAGCCATGGCCGACATCGATTCCATCGGCGTCGATGGGAATCGGCGCGAGCGACAATCGCGCGAGCTCCAGGCCGCGCCGGGTAAACGGGAAGCCGGGATCCTCCATCCAGGCTTTCCGCCCCTCAAGGGCGAGCACGCGCAGTGCCAGTCCAAGTCCGCTGGCGAATCCGCCGGTGATGATGACCTCGGATGGGGAACACTCGATGCCTCGCCCGACGGCAAGATAGCCGGCGATCTCCCGCCGCAGCTCCAATTCGCCGCGCGGGTCGGGATAGATCGCCGGAGCACTCGATTCCGCCCGCACAGCCTGCGAACGGATTCTGGCAAAGAGCGTTGCGGGAAAGGTTTGCTGCGCAGGCACGCCCATCTGGAAGATCGCCGGGCCCACCGTCATCTCCAGATATTGCTCCAGGAACGAGCCGGGATCGGGCGGCTGCTCGAACCGGGCGGCGGCGGCAGGCCGATCCGCGACGCGGGTTCCAGCCGCGCGCGAGGCGACGATGAGCTGGGCGGCGGAGAGCTTGTCATAGGCGGTGCGCACCGTGCCTCGTGCAACGCCGAGCTGCGCCGCGAGATCGAGCCAGGACGGCAGACGCGCGCCGGGCGTCAGCACCCCGCTTTCGATCGCGGTGCTGATGCCCTTGCGGATCTGCTCGGCCAGCGGCGTCTTAGCGGACCGGTCGAGTTGCAGTTTCAGCGGCTGGTCCATGCTTTCTTGGTACACGATTTTTGCTGGTTCTTGGTGCTTTTTTTAGAACCAGAAAGCCGTCATTTCTAGGGGGCAAGGAAGAAACGCCATCATGACGACACGCAAAGGAGAACCGTCACATGACTATACGATCTTTGATTGGCGCGACTTGCGCCGCCCTCGCAATCGCCACCGCGATGCCTGCCGCGGCGCATTACCCCGGCGACGCTGTCACGCCCCATTTCGAGCGGGCGATACCCAACATTCCGGGCAAAACGCTGACCGCGCTCATCGTCGACTACCCGCCGGGCGGAGCCTCGGCCCCTCACAGGCACGCGGACTCGTCCTTCATCTTCGCCTACGTCCTCTCCGGAGAAATCGAGTCGAAGGTGAATGACGGCCCGACGCAGATCTACCGCGCCGGCGAGAGCTGGTACGAGCCGCCGGCGGCCAACCACCTCATCAGTCGCAATGCGAGCAAGACCAAGCCGGCAAAGCTGCTTGCGGTCTTCGTCGCCGACAGCGAAGAGAAGGAACTGACCACCAACATCGAGTGAACCGACCTTCGTCGGCAAAACGACTTTAAGGAATAAATCAAGTGAGCAAACGTCTCGACTACAACCAGATCGCGCCAGCCGGCGTCAAAGCGCTTGGCGGAATCTACGGCTACATCATGCAGAGCAGCCTCCCCTCGGAGCTGGTCGATCTGGTCTACCTTCGGATCTCGCAGATCAACAACTGCGCCTACTGCCTCGACATGCACACCCGCGACCTTTTGAAAAAAGGGCAGAAGATCGAGAAGATCGCGCTGGTGCAGGCATGGGCGGAAGCCGGGAATCTCTTCGACGAGCGTGAGCGGGCGGCCCTCGCCTGGGCCGAAACCGTGACGCGCGTGGCCGAGACCAACGTGCCGGACGAAGCTTACGAAGCCGTGCGTGCCGTGTTCGACGAGCGCGAACTGGTCGATCTGACGATCGCGATCGGCCTGATGAACACCTACAATCGCCTGGCGATCAGTTTCCGCAAGACGCCACAGGCTGCGCTCGAAAACTAGGACGGGCAAAGCGCCCAACCAAGGAGTTGGCTATGAAGATCTTTATCGCAGGCGCCACTGGCGCCGTCGGCCTGCCGCTTGTGCGGGCGCTCGCGACGCTTGGCCATCAGGTGACCGGCATGACCCGCCCGGGTCAGCGGCCGGATCGTCTGCGCGAGCTCGGGGCCGAGGTGTCTTTCGCCGATGCCTTCGACGGTGAGGCGGTCCATCGCGCGATCGAGGCGGCAGCGCCGGACGTGGTTATCGATCAGCTCACCTGGCTTCCGGCCAACCCTGCCGACATCATCAACGCGATGCCCAACGATACGCGCCTTCACCGCGAGGGAGGCGCCAATCTCCTCGCCGCGGCAGAAAAGCTGGGAGTCCGCCGCTACATCATGCAGTCTCGCGGCTTCTACCTGGAGGCGCCGGCAGGAGGGCTTGCGGACGAGACCGCGAGGCTGAGATACGACGCTCCCGGCGAGATCGGCGAGAGCACGCGGACGATCGGCGCCTATGAGGACCGGGTGCTCTCCTCGCCGCTCTATGGCGTCGTGCTCCGTTACGGCTTCTTCTACGGTCCCGGCACCTGGTACCGGCCGGACGGCGCCATTGCGGATCAGGCACGCAAGGGCGAGTCGACAATCATCGGAGACGGCAATGGCGTGTGGTCCTTCGTGCACATCGACGACGCTGTCGCCGCGACGGTGGCGTCGGTGACGGCCGAGCCGGGTACCTACAATGTCGTCGACGACGATCCCCTCCCCGTCGCCGAATGGCTGCCGGCCTTCGCCCGGTGGGTCGATGCTCCAGAGCCTAAGCGCGTGAACGCGAAGGACGCGCTAAAGACGGCCGGCGAAGAAGCGGTCTACTACCACACCCGCCTGACCGGCGCTTCCAATGGCCGGGCGAAGGCTGAACGCGGCTTCGCGCCGCGGCCGCTTCTGTGGAAGGCTGCTTGATTGCCGCCCAGGAGCAAACGGATGAAGTCGGTCCGCGCTTTCTGGCTGTTTCGTCGAAAGCGCGGGCTGCTGCCGCTTCCAAAAAATGAACTATCATCGAAGGCAGCCAGGCACGGACGTTCGGAAAGAACCATGGCACCGAAATTCGGCAATGATGAAGAGTTGCATGCTTATCGCGAGGTGCTGCTGATCCGTCGTTTCGAGGAGAAGGCCGGCCAACTCTACGGCATGGGCCTCATCCGCGGCTTCTGCCACCGCTACATGGGCCAGGAAACCGTCGTCGTCGGCATGCAGATGGCGACGAAGGAAGGCTGCCAGGTGATCATCGGCTACCGCGACCACGGCCACATGCTAGCCTCCGGCATGCACCCGAACGGCGTCATGGCCAAACTCACTGGACGCCGCGGCGCTCTGTCGAAGCCATTCCCGGCGAGCCGGTCGACGGCATGGATGTCCGCTCCGCGGTCGGGCAAAGCGCCATCGAGCATGCCCGCACCGGCCAGGGCCTGTACATCCTCGAGATGCACGCCTACCGCTACCGCGGCCACTCCATGTCCGATCCGGCAAAAGTACCGCTCGAAAGACGAGGGTGACCCGCGTTCGCGAGGAGCAGGATGCCATCGACCTCGTGCGCCGGCGCCTTCTGGAGGATTGGAAGCTGTCGGAAGACGAGCTAAAGGCCATGGACAGCAAGGTGCGCGAGACCGTCGACGAGGCGTCCGAGTTTGCCACGAATGATCCCGAGCCCGACCCGTCGGAACTCCATACGGAAATCCTGCTCTACGCTCTTTCCGAAAGTAATACGGGCCGGAACCAGACTATCCGGGCCGGCCGCGTTGGCCCTCGAGGGCCCAGGCCATAGGAAATCAAAGTCAGGATACGCTGGAGCAGCACGCGAGGCCGTTTGCTGAATGAGCGAGTTTCTCACGAGCATATCAGGCATTGTCCCCGTCGCCGCCGCCGGCTTGGAGATCTGGGCGAGTATGGCTTCATAGCGGCGCTGGGATTTGTTCTCGGTTTCGCGATGAACCGCGGCTCGATCTGCACCGTCATCGCCACGAGGGAGTTGGTATTGGAGAGGAGGCCAGCGCGTTTCATCGCTCTGGTCGAATGTGCCGCCTGGGCGGCCCTCGTCTACGCCATCCTCGAAACGGCACCGATGATGCCAGAGGGCTGGTCGTCACTCGGCTACTTGGTTCCCGCAGCCATTTTGCTTGGAATCGGCTCCTATGTGGACGGCGCTTGCGTGTTCGGGTCTGTTGGGCATCTCGGGAACGGCGAAATCGAATTCGCGTTCACGTTTCTCGGCATCTATGCGGTCGTCTACATTGAATCTCTGCTCGATCTACTTGCGGATCGACCGGCGATAGATGCTGCTCCATCGCTTGGGGCGGCCATTCCCGCGCTTCTACTACTGGCGGTCGTGTCTCTCAGGCTTGGCGTGTCACACAGATCCAAGTCTAGTTTCCGACGGCTGTCGCTCTCGATGGGTGCGGTCGGCATCACCTCTTCGATCCTGGCGGTTCTTGGGCCTGGGTTCTCTGTCACCGCATCGTTTGGACCGATCGCTTCGATACCCGTCGCGGGCGCCGTAGTTTCGTTCAGCATGTTCGGCGGCAGCCTCGTGTCCGCGAGACTTAGGAAGCATGGATTCATGCTGAAATGGCCAACAGTAAAGACCATGCTCAAGAGAACGCTCGCGGGCATGCTCATGGGATTGGGTGCGCTGCTCATTCCCGGTGGGAACGACACGCTGCTGCTGATTGGTCTTCCCGCGGGAGCATGGCAGGCAGCGCTCGCCTACGGGCTGTTCGTTGCGACCCTCGCCGCACTTATTCTCAAACTCGGTTCGATCGCAAAAGCTTGGTCCTGAGGCTCGACAGAAGACCACCCCACCGTTGGATGGTATTATGACGTAGGGCTAAAGTTAGGGAGAGGATCGATGAGTGGCACGTTGCACCCGCTTCTGCAAGAAGCTCTGGAAGCGCATGGCGGGCACGACCGCTGGCGCAAGTTCAAGGGTATTGCCTCGACCATACGGACCGGTGGAAAGCTATGGGAGCTGAAAGGCGCTCCTTTGATCTCTGTGCCGCGGCGCGCAACAAGCGAGTTTCTCCGCCAGTGGACCCGAGTCACTCCGTTTGGAGAACCCGGCTGGGCGATGACCTGGACTCCCGAGCATGTGGAGATCACTGCTGGAGATGGCTCGATTATCGCCGAGCGAGACAACGGACGTGAAGCGTTCGATCGCAGCTTCAACGGACAATGGGACCCGCTGAACCTCGCCTACTTCAACGGCTACGCCATGTGGACGTACCATGCGACACCGTTCGTTTTCGGCGAATCCGGCTATGAAGCTCGCGATATTCGGCCGGTCGAGAACGAAGGTGGGACGCTTCGTGGCGTCGCCGTGCGGTTCCCCGAGAGCGTACACAGCCACACGCAGGAACAGCGCTTCTACTTCGGCTCGGATGGGCTGCTGCGCCGTCACGATTATACGGTTGAAGTGTGGGCGGACACGCCGGCCGCACACTTCATCTCTGATTACGTCGACGTTGACGGGCTGAAGTATCCAACGCGCCGCAGCGTGTTCATAGTCAAGCCGGATGGCACTCTCGACCACGATTTCAACGCCGTCACAATCGAGCTGTCGGATTACGCGCTGTTCTGAGAAGACGCTGCCGCGATAACTGTGTTGTTCCCTACGGCTATATTCGAGATCAGTCACAGCGAATAATCGAAATCGCTCTTAGAGGGCCGTGAGGCCGGCGAACCTTCACGGAAGACCCGAAGTACGATGCAGGCCCGGGCCAAACCGGTCACCCAGGAAGAGATCCGCTTGAGCCGTGCACCATCGGCGATGCCGCGGCGGGCTATCGGGGATCAAGTTTCACCGCGCGGTTCGCTCTCCTCCATCCCCTCCCCGGGTCGGCGGCGTCAACCGTTCTTCCGCCGCGAGCAATTGCCGCGCCATGCGTTTGGCTTCCCGGGTGGGCTCGGCGATGCGGGTGATTTGCGCAACGGCGACCGCCCCCTCGTGCAGCAGGTTGATCTCGGCCGCGATCCGCTTCGGCTCGGCAAACCGCGCCGCATGGGCGAGTTCCTCGAAATAGGCGAGCGCCAAGCGCTTGTGCATCAAGGAAGCGCGAAACACGGGATCGACCGTGTCCTTGTGCTCTGCCGCCGCGCTCATGAACATGCAGCCGCGGAACTGCTTGTCGCGGACCGTGGTTTCTAGGAAATCGAACGTCGCCAGAAGGCGTTCGACGGGGTCGCCCGTACGCTGCTCGACAAAGGCACGCATGGCATTGCGGTCCTCCTCGTCGCGCCGTTCGAGCGCGGCCAGGATCAGGTCTTCCTTGGTTTCGAAGTGCCGGTACAGCGTCGTCTTGGCCACCCCCGCCTCGGCGATGATCAGGTCGATGCCCGTCGCGTGATAGCCATACTGGTTGAAAAGCCGGAGGGCTGTGTCGAGCAGGTGGTCCCGGATTTCCGAACGGCGCATTTTCGTCCTCGCAATGCGTAACAGGTCTGTATCGTTTCTTACCGGTCACGGAAAACAAATACAAGGGCTTTCCTTGCAACGAGCAGCCCTTTCGGCCCACGGCAGCCCGGGGAAAGGGAGTTCCCTGGGGAACAAGGCCGGGATCCTTTCAAAAGCTCGCTCTTGCCAAACGATACAGATCGGTATACTTCTTCTCTCATTCGATACAGCTCGGTATCGTTACTCCGCGTCAGCCGGGCGGATCGCCCACCGCGGACAACCCAAGGAGAAGACAATGCCTCATGTTCCCATCCGCAGCGTCGCGGCCCATCCGCGCGCACAGGCTCGCGCCGTTTCCCTCGATCTGGCCGAGCACCACGGCCGGACCGTCACCGCGGCTGGCCTCTATCTTTCGCTGGTCGTGATCTATGGCTGGTTCGGCGGTATGAAGTTCACCGCTTATGAAGCGGAAGGGCTGACCGGCCTGGTCGGCAACAGTCCGCTGTTGAGCTGGAGCTACTCCCTCTTCAGCGTAAGGGACTTCTCAAGCCTTCTCGGCTTCCTCGAACTCAGCATCGGTGCCCTGATCGCGGCACGGCTCGTCAACCCGGTTTACTCGCTCGTCGGCGGTTTGCTCTCGGCCGGGCTGTTCGCGACCACGCTCAGCTTCATGGTGACGACCCCGGGAGTCACCGTGCCGGAGCTCGGCTTTCCGGCGATTTCGGTCGCTGCCGGTCAGTTCCTGCTCAAGGACATCGGCCTGCTCGCCCTCTCCCTCTGGATTGCCGTCGACTCGCTCGCGGCGCTCCGCTCAAACAAGGCCTGACGAAAACAAGAGCGGGGCCCGCCTCCGCCCGCATCCCGAAATTGCAGTGAAAGAAACCACCATTCCCAGATCGGCCGTGCCGGTCGGTTCAATGAAAGGAACGTCCCATGTATTTGACCTATGTTCTGTCTAAGATCCGCGCCCACCAGCGCTATCGCCGGACCCTTCGCGCGTTCACGCAATTGAACGACTACTTGCTCGAGGATGTCGGCATTACCCGCAACGACATCGACATTGTCGCGCGCCGGCAATACGACCAATGAACCCCGAGGCTGCGTCACTGCTGGTCCCAGACCGTGACGCAGAAGGAGATCACCTCATGAACACGCATCATGCCAGGGTCCTGATCATCGGGGCCGGGCCGGCCGGTTATACCGCCGCCATCTACGCTGCCCGCGCCAACCTGAAACCGCTCCTTGTGACCGGGCTGCAGGCGGGCGGCCAGCTCACCATCACGACGGATGTCGAGAACTACCCCGGCTTTGCCGAACCCGTTCAAGGCCCGTGGCTCATGGAGCAGATGCGGCAGCAGGCGGAGAATGTCGGCACCGAGGTGGTGTACGATATCATCACCTCGGTCGATCTCTCCGAACGCCCGTTCCGTCTCAAAGGCGACTCCGGCGACACGTATATCGCCGATGCACTGATCATCGCGACTGGAGCTCAGGCCCGCTGGCTTGGCCTGCCCTCAGAGAAGACATTCAATGGTTTCGGCGTCTCGGCTTGCGCGACCTGTGACGGCTTCTTCTATCGAAACAAGGAAGTGGTCGTTGTCGGCGGCGGTAACACAGCCGTGCAGGAAGCGCTCTACCTGTCGAACCTTGCCTCCAAGGTCACGGTCGTTCATCGCCGCGATCGTTTCCGCGCGGAGTCGATCCTGCAGGACCGTCTCCTGGCGAAGCCGAATGTCGAAGTCGTCTGGAACCACGTCATCGACGAGGTTATCGGCGAGCACGAGCCGAGGAAGTCGGTAACCGGCGTCCGGATCCGCAACATGAAGACGGGCGAGGTGCAGGAGCTGTCCACGCACGGCCTTTTCGTCGCGATCGGACACGATCCGGCAACCGCGTTGTTTCGCGGCCAGCTCGACATGGATGCAGACGGCTACCTCAAGGTCGGCTCCTGGTCGACGAAAACAACCGTCCCCGGGGTGCTGGCCGCCGGCGATGTCATCGACCCGGTATTCCGCCAGGCGATCAGTGCCGCCGGCATGGGATGTATGGCGGCCCTGGAAGCCGAGAAATTCCTGGCCGAGCATTCACGCGATCGGGTCGCCTGGGCGATCGAGCCGCGTGAAACGAAGATGGTTGAAGCATAAGTGCAGGGGATCACCGGCGAAACGAGGGGCCCTTGGGGAAGCGCGGACCCGCCCGCATCATCTGCGGAGGTCCGCGCTTTCTCTACGCTTCCGGCTGCCCTTGCATTCGAACGGCGCCAGAGTGACAACCGGTTCCGGCAGCTGTCTCCCCTCGCCGAGATCATGGCCGTTTAATCAAGCCCAAGCGAGACCGATCAATGGACATCAATCAGGTCAGGTACTTTCTCAATCTGGCTGAAACATTGAACTTCACCGAAGCCGCGCGTCGAAGTGGTGTCTCGCAGCCCAGTCTCACGCGGGCAATCCAGCGCCTCGAGGAAGACTTGGGCAGTCCGCTGATCTATCGCGACGGCAAGAACAGCCGCCTGACGGCGCTCGGCCGCGACGTCCAGGCCGAGTTCATGCGCATCGAGCTCGCGCTCAGAAACGTGCGCGAGCATTCCGAAAGCACGGTGCTCGGCCGGCGCCGTATTCTCGATATAGCCGTTGCGCCGACCATCGGCCCTGCCGCATTTGCCGCATTCTTTGACGACGCGCTTTGCGAGCTTCCCTCCGTGAAGATCAACATGCATCAGCTATTGGCCGGCGAAGGCGCGAACGAAGTGCTTTCGGGCAAGTATCACGCCTGTATCCTGCCGCGGGCGCCGCGCCCCAACCCCAAGCTCAACGTCGTGCCGCTCTTTCGCGAGCGGTTCCTCCTCGCCTGCGCGGAGAGCCATCCGCTGGCGGGCAAGGATGTCGTCAGCACCGAGGCGATCGCCGCCTATCCCTATGTCGACCGGCTGGCCTGCGAGTTTCACACCGAAATCACTGAGCACCTGATGGACCATGACGCGGTCATGCAGCCGCGCTTCAGTGCCGACCGCGAGGACTGGGTCCAGCAGGTCGTCGCCGAGGGCCGTGCGATCTGCATCATGCCCGAGCGGTCCATCGTCGTGCAGGGCATCGTTACCCGTCCGGTGGAAGGGATTTCCCTGGAGCGCGAACTGGTATTCGTGACGGTCTCCGGTTCCGGCACACCACTCGAGATCCGCAAGATCGCGCAGCTGGCGGCTCGGCGCGACTGGTCGTGAGCGGGTGCGACCGTAGCGCGGCTATGGAATCTATGCACAGCCGATATTGGGAATCCTCATCACCCCTCGCCATATTCAGGCAA
>NZ_LUAV01000025.1 GCF_002078505.1 Ensifer aridi
CCCCTCGCCATATTCAGGCAACACATCCACGAGCGGAGATAGGGCAATGACCTACGCAAAGACGGACGAAGCGGTCAGGAAGCTTACGCCCGAGCAGTATCGGGTGACCCAGCAGAACGGCACGGAACGCCCCTTCACAGGGGAGTATAATGACAACAAAAGGCCGGGAATCTATGTCGACATCGTTTCCGGCGAACCGCTGTTCGCCTCGGCCGACAAATTCGATTCCGGCTGCGGCTGGCCGAGCTTCACCAAGCCGATCGTACCGGCAAATGTGAAAGAACTGCGGGATGACTCCTATGGCATGACCCGCACCGAGGTGCGCTCCGCCCATGGCGACAGCCACCTCGGCCATGTGTTTCCCGACGGCCCTCGAGATCGCGGCGGGCTGCGTTACTGCATCAATTCCGCTGCACTGCGCTTCATTCCGCGCGAGGAAATGGAGGCCGAGGGCTACGGCGCGTATATCAACCAGGTGGAGGATATCTGAATGACCGAGAGAGCTGTTTTGGCTGGTGGCTGCTTCTGGGGGATGCAGGACTTGATCCGCAAGCTCCCCGGGGTCGTTTCGACGCGCGTGGGCTACACCGGCGGCGACGTCCCGAATGCCACCTACCGCAATCATGGTACCCACGCCGAGGGCATCGAGATCATCTTCGATCCCGAGACCATCAGCTACAGGCGGATTCTGGAGTTCTTCTTCCAGATCCACGATCCGACCACGAGAAACCGGCAGGGCAACGACATCGGCAGCTCCTACCGGTCGGCAATCTACTACGTCGACGATGAGCAGAGGAGAATAGCCGAGGACACTATCGCAGACGTCGATGCTTCCGGGCTGTGGCCTGGCAAGGTGGTGACCGAAGTCGAACCGGTCGGAGACTTCTGGGAGGCCGAGCCAGAGCACCAGGATTACCTGGAGCGCTACCCCAACGGCTATACCTGTCACTTCCCGCGCCCCAATTGGGTGCTGCCCCGGCGGAAGGCGGCCG
>NZ_LUAV01000026.1 GCF_002078505.1 Ensifer aridi
TGCCCCGGCGGAAGGCGGCCGAGTAAACGGCCTGAGATTTTCGTGATCTTCGAGCGACTCCGAGGAGCCTTGCGGATACGCGGGGCTCCTCGGAAAAGCACTCGGGCAGTTTCGACACCCCTGCCAGGCTGCGCTGCGCGAGCTTCGCTGACCAGCAACTTGAGCTTGACGACTTCCGCCTAGGCAGCAGCCGTTGCAGATGTAGAATAATTATCTGCAGCGGAGGGTCGTCACCATGGCATTCAATACGCTACGGCTCCAATTTCCCGGTCATTCCGGCGCGACGCTTAGCGCCCGGCTTGATCTGCCAAATGGGCCATTGCGCGCCTACGCGCTTTTTGCCCATTGCTTCACCTGTTCCAAGGATCTGGCGGCGGCGCGCCGGATTTCCGCGGAGCTTGCGCGTGAAGGCATCGCTGTCCTGCGTTTTGATTTCACGGGGCTGGGATCGAGCGAAGGCGAATTCGCTTCGACGAATTTCTCCTCCAACGTTGCCGACCTTCTTTCAGCCGCCGACTATTTACGCCACCATTATCAGGCACCAGCGTTGCTGATCGGCCACTCGCTTGGCGGCGCAGCGGTCCTCGCCGTTGCCGGGGACATTCCGGAAGTGCGCGCCGTAACCACCATCGGCGCGCCGGCTGATGTCGGCCACGTGTTGAAGAACTTCGGAGCGAGCCTCGAGGAGATTGAGAAGAACGGTGAGGCCGACGTCGATCTCGCCGGGCGCACGTTCCTTATCAGAAAGCAATTTGTCGAGGACACGCGTGCGCATCGCATCAAGGATGCTGTTGGGAAGCTGAAAAAGCCGCTCCTCGTCCTTCACGCGCCGCTGGACCATACGGTCGGGATCGAGAACGCCACCGAAATCTTCGTCGCGGCGAGGCATCCGAAAAGCTTCATCTCGCTGGACAAGGCCGACCACCTGCTCACCGACCCTGAGGACGCGGCCTTTGCCGGACGGATCATTTCGGAATGGCTGACACGCTATCTTGCCGCCGACACGCCGCAAGGCGCGGGTCCGATCGAACATGTCCGCGTGAAGGAAACGGGTGAAGGCAAGTTTCAAAATTCGGTTCAGGCTGGCGGGCATCGGCTGTTTGCCGATGAACCCGAAAGCGTAGGCGGACTCGATTCCGGACCATCGCCCTACGACTTCCTGGCCATCGCACTTGGCGCCTGCACCTCGATGACGCTGCGCCTCTATGCCGGCCACAAGCAGCTAAAGCTCGGACGCATCGGCGTCGACGTCTCGCATACCAAGATCCATGCCAAGGATTGCGAGGAGTGCACCGAGACGGAACGTGGCGGCAGCGGCAGAATCGACCGTTTCGAACGCGTCATTTCCATCGAAGGCGAGGTCTCGGAGGAGCTCCGCGAGAAGATCGTCGAAATCGCCGGCAAGTGCCCGGTCCATCGCACGCTCGAGGCAGTGGCGAAGATAAGAACGGTTGTGAAGTAAGGTGCCCAAGTGACAGGACGATAGCACCAACTTCGATGATCTCTTGGGCCGAGCATGTCTTGCGCGTCTCGACGACGATGAAGCAAAAAAGCGGCTCCTGTTTGGAATTTCTTCCGTTCCGCTCTTTCGAAGAGTCGGCTTCTGGCGCGCATTGCTGTCACTCAGCTAGTTGCCCACCGCTTCCGCTCACGACCCGACTGAGACGATCGGAAGCCGGCAAGATGCTGCCCTGTCCGGGATGTCGACTCCTACCCCTCGCCTGAATGGGTCGAACTGTCGACCTTGCATTTGTCGCTCCTGGTGGCAGCTTCGCGGCGATTCGGGCGACTTCATCTCCGATGCCAGTGCCTGTCATTGATCCTGCGCGCAGCAGGTCACTCGTGCGCCAAGCAATGTCGTTCCGGCGCGAATTGGCGATCGTAGAAAATCCGCACTGATAGAACAACGCCGGCGATCAGCACAACCACCCCAGCCACTTCGATCGGGGTTGGCCAGCGGGCATGTACGACCAATCCTCCGATGACACCGAAGGCAGTTTCCGAGACAATCAATTGCGCGGCCAAGGCAACCGGCAGGCTCCGTGAGGCAATGTTCCAGGCCCAGACCCCGCCTACGGTTGCCAGCAGCGCGAGCGACACACCCCAAGCATATAGGCTGCCGGCGGCACTCCAGCCGAATCCCAACGTTGGAAGCCGGAAGAGGTCCATCGCGGCACCGACGGGATAAAACGCCAGCATCAAGACGCCGCCTCCGACCAGTATCAGCGCTGACCACACGCCGGAGGGCATTTCTGGTCGGGAGGCGAGTGCAGCCTGATTGGCAAGGGCGAACCAGATCCAAAGTCCCACGGCAGCGAGCGATAGCGGCACGCCAATCCACACCGATTGGACGGAGTTCAATCCGTCGGCCGTGAATGCGGTGCCATTGACAAGAACGAGGCCGACCAGCACCAGCGCCAAAGGCATCATAAGGAATCGCCATGGTATTGATCCCTGACGCTGATTACCGATCACCATCAATACGATCGGGACGAGACCCAGAAAGGCGGGAGCGATGACTGGGCCGGCAAAGATGGCCGCTCCCGTCACCGTCAGGAAGTAGCCGACATATCCGACGAAGGCGAGCCAGATGGCTTGCAGGCAGTTTCGAAGCGTGAGGTGGCGCATGACGCCCTTCTCGGAAACCATGATGTAAAGCCCGACGAGCGAAGAAACGACGTGCCGGACCAGCGCAAAATCAAAGGTGGAATAGTCACCGATGATGAAGGGCACAACGAAGTTGAGCGAAAAGGCAAAGGCCGCAAAGAGAGCGGCTGACACGCCAACATAAAAGACCCTGTTCATGGGGGCATCCCTTTCAGGTTGCGTCACGGGAAATTTGATTGCGGTGACGCTGACGGCTTTGGTTAGCAATCAAGCGAGACCCTTGATCGAATGAGAAAAATTACCGGTCGCGAGCCTGTGGCGGTACTCAGCGAAAAAGAGAACCATCCTCTCGATACGCGCCCATAGGACCACTGATCCGGATACGATTCACCAGACGGCTGCGCCTATTCAGCAGAACTGATTTCTCATATCCTCAACATCGAGGCTTCCAATCGTAGGGACGTTATGGATCGGCTTGATGCAATGCGGGTTCTGCTTGCGGTGGTTGACGCCGGGAGCTTGTCGGCAGGCAGCCGGAAGCTGAATGCACCGTTGCCGAGCGTCAGCCGCAAGGTCGCCGATCTGGAGCGATATCTCGGCGCGAACCTCATCATCCGAACAAGCCGCAACCTGCAGCTTACCGACGCCGGTCGCGACTATGTCGATGCGGCACGCAAGATCATCGCCGATCTGGAGGAGGTCGAGCGCCGGGCCTCAGGCGAATATCAAACGCCACGGGGACTGCTCACCATCACGATGCCTATCGAGTTTGGCCACCGGTACGTTCTGCCGATCGCACTCGACTTCATGAACGAGCATCCGGAGGTGACTTTGAACCTCCTGTCCCTCGACCGTTCTGTTCATCTCGCCAACGAGCAGGTCGACGTCGCCATCCGACTTGGCGAGTTGGCCGACAGTTCGCTTTACGCCGTCAAGGCCGGCGAGTTCCGCCTGTTGACCTGCGCAAGCCCGGCCTATCTGGAACGGCATGGCGTTCCCCAACATCCCACCGAGCTCACCACTCATGACGGAATCATGTTCCACAACCGGTCATTCTTCTGGAGTTTCGAGGTCGACGGGAAGTCTGTCGAGGCGATGCCACGCAGCCGGATCGAGGTCAACACGGCGGCCAGTTGCGTCGCAGCCGCGCGAAATGGAGCCGGGATCGCCCGCCTCTTCGACTACCAGGTTCCGGAGGAAGTGTCCTCGGGCACGCTCGTGCAAATCTTGAGGGACTACGGCGGTAGGCCCAAGCCGATCCACATTGTCTACTCGCGTCAGGGGCTACTCGCTCTCAAAGTGCGTGCCTTCATCGATTGGACGATCCCCCGGCTTCGCGCGGCTTGCAGCAATTATTGCGATGCGCCGTCACCGGAATGAAGCGCGCACCTCCTCGACCGTCCTCTCCAACTTCTGGAGATGCGGGTAATGGCCAGTGTCAGGGAGAACTGAAACTTCGGCCCCGAGCCGTTCGGCGAGTTCTACCCCCATTTCCTTCCTGATATAGAGATCCTTCTCCCCCATACCACCTTTACAGGGGTCCTTAGCTTGTCCAGATTGGCTTCGAAATACTGCTGGTCCCTGGTGAAATGCGTGTAATAGCTCGCAAAGGCGTCGGCTGTCGTCAGCGCGCCATAGGACCAGCCACGCGCCATGTCGCTCCTGAACCGGACGGAGAGCTCGAACTGCACCTCCTTTGCCGGGCCTCTCCTGAAGGCGTTCTCGAGAATGTCCGCGCGGTTCTTGTGGAGCTGTTCCCTTGCCTGAGCCGCTGACCGCCTATCCTTGAGCTTCTGCAGGCTCTCATACATGTAACGCGGCCGCTCGAAGGGCGCGAAGTCGCCGACGATAACGATTCGTGCAATGTCGGGCTTCTCCAAGCTCAGCAGCAGCGCCGGCAGGGCTCCGATGTCCGTGGCATAGATCGTAAGCTTGGACCGGTCGATGTGAGCCTTCTCGATGTAGCCGTCAAGGACACGTGCATAATCCATCGGCGCATAAGAAAAGCGGTCGGTCGTCGGCCGCGACGAGAACCCGAAACCGGGCCAATCGAAAGCGTGGACCTCGTCGGCGAGAGCCAGGGATACTTCCTCCCAGGCATACATCGTTTCCGGGAAGCCATGCAGGAAGAGGACGGTCCCCTTCGGGTCGAGACTATGGACGACCGACCTTCTCAGTGTGATGTCGTTGTCGATCTGAATGAAGCTGATATTCGCCCTCGGTTGATGCTCGCTGACCTCGGCATGTGTCACGATCGCGAAAGAGAAAAACATTGCTGCGGCGGCAAACAGCCGTCGAAAGGTGGCCATTGTCATGTCAGTAGCTCCAGCTTGGTCGCTTCAACGGACAACCCGGTCGATCTGCGCCTGGAGGCGCGGGCCGACCAGCAGGATGGCGGGGATGACGATGAGATAGGCGATGCTCCACGAGCGGAGCCATGTCAGGAAGAACCCCCTCGAGAAGCCCAGATTGAGCGCGAGCAATGTGAAAGAGATCAACCCTGTCGTTACGATACCCATCGACAAGGCGAAGGCGATCTTGCGTTTGAAATGCGTGTCCATGTTGGTCTCCCCGGTTCGAGGTGAAATGGGGATCGCCTCAGCGGTTACGATCCCGGATTGTGTCTTCGAAGGTCGCGCGACGCCGGCACCAGCGGTAGCGGGCAAACCTGAGAGGCAGCCTCTTGAATCCGGTGAGTTCTCAAGGGCGAGGAACCCGTTAGATCGATCGCGAAAGGACACGCGTCATGTCGCGACCGCGCCCCAACGCTCTCACCACTGATGCGTCCTGTGCGATTGGACTGGTCTAGGCCGATCGCCTGGTACGCCGCGGGTATGATCTCGTGCTGCTCTCATAGCGTGCCGAACGCCCCGGCGGACTCGCGCGCTTCCCTCGAAGCGAAACGGTGCTGTGATCGGGGTGCGCGTCGCCGATCTGAAACGGGAAGGTGATCTGAAAAGATGTCGAGGCCGAGCTCGCTGAGCTCGATCTCCTTATCACCAATCTGGAGCTGCCGACGGACGGGCTGCTCGCTGATGGACGCATGTCGAGTCTCGATCGGCTGCTTGATACAACATTATGGCCTGCACACGAGTGGCGGCCGCTGCAGCCCGAAGGCTAGCTCAGCGCCGTGCGGGCACGGTCGTGAATGTTGCATCGGCGGCTGGTCTGGCTCCCGAGTTTTCCGCAGGTGCCTGTGGCCACCAGAGCCTTCGTCGTGGCAACGTCTATGTCCAACTCGTCATCGCTGCTGCCACACCGACCGATAGGGCCACGGGATTGTCCGCCCGAACCTCTGCCTGGCATGATGTCGCCGCGGGAGTTCCTCGACGCCGCGATGGTCGGGTTCGATCGTCCCGAGCCAAATCACCATCCTTTCGCTCGCCGAGATGGGGACTGGACGCGATACGAAAACGCCCGCGACACACTGCTTTTCGGCATCCTCAACAGCGATCCCGCTACTCGCCACCTGCAGCCTGGCTGATCGAAAACGAGAGGCTCACTCTCGTTTTCGCCCGCTACCCGGCAACTTTTCCCAAGCTCATATTCCCGTCATCGCAGCCCACAATCGCATTGGGTCGGGGCGGCGTCCATCAAACCCGAAAGGGAATGCCATGCCTGAGACATTGGGAACGGTCGTCATTACCGGGGCCTCGAGCGGTATCGGCGCCCTCTATGCCGATCGCCTTGCCCGGCAGGGCTATGACCTGGTGCTCGTCGCACGAAACGCCGAGCGGTTGGAGCGGATCGCGCGTTCGATCCGGGAGCAGACAGGCCGCACCATCGAGACCATCACTGCCGACATTGGTCCCCGGCTTCGTAGAACGCGGGCGGGGAACGATCGTCAATATCGCATCGATCGCGGCGATCACGCCCGAAAGGCTGAACGGCGTCTATGGCGGCAGCAAGGCGTTCGTCCTCGCCTTCAGCCAAAGCCTCCGGCAGGAGCTCGAGGGTAGCAATGTCCACGTTCAGGTCGTCCTTCCAGGAGCTACTGCCACCGACTTCTGGGACGCCGCCGGTCTGCCCGTCGACCACTTTCCCGAGGAAATCGTCATGCCGGCCGATGCCCTGGTCGATGCGGCGCTCCTGGGGCTTTCCCGGAAGGAATTCGTCACCATGCCCAGCCTGCACGATGTCACGCAGTGGGACGTCTACGAAGCCGCCCGCCAGGCCATGGCCGGAAATCTGTCTACCAACAAGCCAGCAGCCCGCTATCTCGCCGGCTGAAAGTCAACAAGGTACATCTCAATGTCGAAAGTCATCTACACTGGCAACACCAACACCACGGGCGGCCGCGACGGCGCGTCTCGCAGTTCCGACGGGCGTCTCGATATCAAACTGTCGCCGCCGGGCTCTTCGGGCCTGGGCACCAATCCCGAACAGCTCTTCGCGGCGGGCTGGTCCGCCTGTTTCCTCGGCGCAATCGGAAGGGCGGCTGCCGAGCGCCAGCTCTGCGTGCCCGCCGAGGCTGCGACAAATGCCGAGATCGACCTGGTCTTGCATGACGATGGCTATGTGCTGCAGGCACGGCTGATTGCGAAGCTGCCGGGCATCGAGGTGGACCTCGCCAAGTCTTTGGTCGAGCTCGCTCACCAGCTCTGCCCGTATTCCAAGGCCACCCGCGGCAACATCGCAGTCGAGCTCAACGTCGTTTGATCGTTGTCCGATCAAGGCCCTCCAACCCAACACCGCGCCGGCGTCCCGAGGTAAGTCGGTCATGCCCGGCGCGACTACCATGGGGATTTTTGTCATGACCATGATCGCAAGAGCCCTCGCAACGGCAGGTTTCGTGCTCGCCGCGGGCACGCACATCCACGCTCAAACGCCGCAACATGCAGCCACACAGTTCCTGCCGATCAAGAACGAGCCTGCACCCAAACTCTTCGTGGATCAGCCCCTTCCGGGACCGCTGATTACCAGAGGCGTGGCCATCATTCCCTATCGAGCCGAGAACTTCCGCATCCTGCCCATCTTCGGCGCTAGCGCGACCGATGTCTCGCCGCGAGCTGGGCACCTCCATGTGAGCATCGATGACTTGCCGTGGCGGTGGGCCGATGCAGGCGGCACTGGCGCGATCGTCCTGACTGGACTGCCGCCAGGCGAACACAAAGCGCTCATCGAAATCGCCACGCCAGAACACGAAGTGCTAGGCGGAAAGGTTGTGAAATTCACTGTACCCACGGTCGACCGCTCACACCATTAGAAGCCTTGTTGCTATGATGGCCAGTTGCACTTTCCGGCTTGGGCGGTGGGCTCAATTGGCGAGCGCGCAGCGCTCGAGTCTTTTGTCGAAGATGGACAAGAGATCTGAACCGTCGATCTCTGCAACAATACCGGCCATCCCGTGGATCCTTTGCAAGATGGCCGGCAGAATGGGGGAAGTCTGCGCGCACTTCCGCGTTCAGCAAGAGCGCATTCCATTCGATACATTATGCGTCTTCTAGCACAGAACGCGAACATCCTCGCGACAAGCCATGCACAGGCTCGTGAAGACCGGCTCTCTTCGATCCAACGCAGAGTCTCAAGGGCGGAGTCGTGGTGGCCGCTATGCGGACGTAGCGGACACTAGGCCGATGACTTGTTTCGACCCCTTTGTGCTCGTTCGGACTGGACCAAAATTGTCCCTAAAGCGGCCATTTCCCTATCATGCAACAACGGTATCTATCGGTCGGCTGATACCCATCGGCAACTCTCTCCCAAACAGCTTGCTGGGATGATTGCTGCCGGAGGGTACTCCCGTTCGAGCGTCCGAAGTTTGTCCTGCGAGCAAAGACGGGATCCCTGGGGATCTCGCCTTGCACATAGTCGGATTTGCATTCGCTCCCGCAATCAGACCTGCAGAGCTTATCGGAGCTGGAAATTGTCCCTCGCCCAAGCCGCAAAGGTCGTCGGCCTCTTGCCTGCCACTTTATTGGCCAGAGCAATCTCATTGTCGAAAGAACGCGGTCCCAAGTAGGTGTAGTTCTCGTAGTAGGACAGTGTCTCGGCCAAGGCGGCAGCGCCGGGGAAGAATCCCGAATAAACCTCGAGCGGCACCCTAGTGAACGAGAGGTTGTAGCCCTGCTTGTTCAGGGTGGCGACAAGCTCATCAAAACTCAGAAAATCTCCGACCAGTGGCAAATATTGGCCATTGCCGGTTTCCTCTGGACTGGCGAATGCGCCGGCAACGATGTCGCCGAGTTCGTTGATGTCGCCCATGTGGAAACAGCGAACAGTGGGGTCGATCGGTAGAACCCAACCATAGCCGCCATCGAGCTGCTTTTGCGGGCCGAACGGGCCCGAGAAGTTTTGGTAATAGGCAGGGGGAACCACAAAGGTATGATTGGAGAATCCGGCAGCTTTGACCAGCGGATCGATCTTGGCCTTTCCCGTAAACTGGGGAAGATTTATCGTGCCGCCGCTGATGGCCTCGACGTTGGGAAGGGTGGACCAGATCAGGTGATCCACGCCGGCAGCCTTCGCAGCATCGATCGCTGCGCTTGCCTGCTTTAGTTCGTCGGTGCCCTCCTGCCAGTAGTTGGTCACCAGGAAAACGCCGTGCGCGCCTTGTAGCGCCGCTGTCAGTGTCTCTGGTCTCTCGAGGTCTGCGGCGATTACCTCATCGGCAGGACCTTGATATTGGTCGGGTGAGCGCGTCAGGGCACGAACCCTGAACTGGCCCTTTTCTTCTAAAGCGCGAACGACGCCGCCACCCTGATGCCCTGTTGCGCCAAACACGGCGATAATCTTCTGTTCGTTCGATGCCATCTCTTACCCTTTTTGTTCAGGTGCACACGCGCATTCTGCGGTGTTCGTGACCGTGAGAGCCATTTTGTTATGGATTGAAATCTGCAACAATGACGCAAGAAGTGGTATCATTTGCCAGGATATGATCCAGATGAACGAACCCGTGGAGACCTCGGAACTCGTAGCCTTTACAAAGACGGTCGACACAAAGTCCCTTTCGCGCGCTGCCGCCGAACTGCGTGTACCTCGCGCGACCATCAGCCGTCGCCTCGCGCGTCTGGAGGAACGGCTTGGAACACGGCTTCTGCGTCGCACAACGCGCAGTCTTGTCCTCACCGATGCGGGGGAGGTGTTCTACCGGCAGGCCCGCATCGCGCTGGAGGCGGTGCAGCTTGCCGAGCGAAGCGTTCGAAAAAGCGATGACACTCTCAGAGGTGACCTGCGCGTCTCCGTGCCGCCAATGATGAGCGCGAGCTTCAACGCCATGCTGTGTGACTTCGTCGCGTGCCACAGCGAACTACGGCTGCATGTTCAAACTTCTAGCCAGGTCGTAGACATCCTCAGCGGCGGTTTTGACCTTGCCCTTCGGGCCAGCAGTCAGATCCAACCGGGTTTGGTCGCCCGGACGCTTTTTCGCGATCCGATGATAGCGGTGGCTTCGCCCAACTACATCAGCGATCATGGCGAGCCGCTGGTACAGCGCGATCTGCGTAACCACCGCTGCCTTCTTGGATACGCTCGAGGGGAGCTGCCTGAGACCTATTGGCCAACCATCGGCGGAGGGAAATTGCATGTCGACGGCGTCTTCTTCGCCAACGATATTGACCTTCTTTGTGACGCAGCCCTGCGCGGCCTCGGCATAGCCCTGCTCCCCCGCAGCTTGGTCGCGCAGCACTTAGAAGCCGGCGCACTTGTGCACGTTCTGTCCGATTTTGTTGGTACCGAGCTACAGATCGCTTTGGTTTATCCAGAGCGCGCCTTCTTGCCTTCAGCCGTGCGTGCGTTTATCGACGCCGTTGCCGACTGGGCTCAACGTGAGCTAGCAGAAAATCCCCGTCCTTCACGGGGGCCCACCTTTGCGAGTAGCGACAAACCGGTTTAAGCGGCCGTGGGGACGCGAGGTACTACCACTGGCCGTGAAATTGGCCGGGCGCTTGATGAACACCGCAACACCTTCCTCGAGATCGCCGGTGTTCGCCGCAAGGATAGAGCCAGTCGGCACACGCCGCCCATTGCCTTCAACACATAAGCTACTATCGCCTGCGCGCCTACTGGCTTCCTTTTGAGGAAGCGGTGCCAGCTGATGGAGAGCACAAGTTCAAAGATGGCACGTCCTTCGATGACGTGCTGGCGCTGTATGCCTTTGATAGGCGGCTTCGACTGCACGTCATGGATGCGATCGAACGCATCGAAGTCTCGCTGCGGGAAACTGGGCACACCTTGCCATGAAATACGGGCCTCACGGCTACCTTGACCCTCGGCATTATGATCGTGCCGACTACTATGCCAAGGCCTTTGCCAGCCTGATCGAGGAAATCGAGCGCTCTAAAGATACTTTCATCGTTCACTATCGGACAAAACACGACGATCCCGAACACCCACCGATCTGGATGACTGCTGAAGTCATGTCGCTCGGACAACTTTCAAAGTGGTTGGGAAACCCAAAGCTTCGCGCCGAGCGCCAGGCGATAGCTAAACCCTATGGGCTCGACGAGAAAGTTCTGGTCTCCGTTGCGCACCACCTCACATATGTCCGCAATATCTGCGCCCACCATGGTCGTCTTTGGAACAAGCAGTTTACTGTAACGATGATTGTGCCGAACTCCCCGGCATCGTTGAGGCTGGCGATGAACTCCGCGTCCGCCAGGAAGCTTACAACACACTGGCGGTCGTCGGCTATATGATGGGGATCGTCGCGCCTGGGACACAGTGGCGGCAGTCACTCATAGAGCTGATGGATTCTTGCCCACTCGCTGAAGAAACTGCAATGGGCTTTCCTCCCAACTGGAGAAACCTGTCGGCATGGAAGCCGCCCACAATTTAGCAATGAGACAGGCTGGGGGCGCCAGCCAGACAATTCCCAATTGGTTCGGCTTTGCGCTGCGCGAGTTACATGCCTTGAAAGGAATCGAACCTGCGGGGCCGCCCATCATGGCTGCTCTGGTATGCCCACCAAGCCGTGACGTCGCTGGAGCCGCACCGGCGACAAGGGAAGCCACTCAGCAATTTCGCGCGGACACTGCCTGCACCGCGCCGCGTCCGTAGGCAATGTTGACCTAATGCAAGTGATTTACCAGTTTGGCTCGGAGTGTGCGTGGAGTAAGGAAAGCCCACACCCGGGCGGCCGTTCGCGACAATGTGCGACGGCGCTCGGTCCAGATGAAGCTGAAGGTGAGCGCCGCTGCCGTGAATGAATCCGGCATAACTGTGGCCTTTCCTGAGAGAGGGAGGGCAAGTCGTTCGCCCTCCCTAACTCGATCAGGCCACCTCGGCCGAAAAACGCTGAAACAGTGGTTTCAGGCGGGGATGGCGTGCCGCCCGCGGCGGATGAACTTCGATGGCTCGGCCGGATTTCGCCTCGCGCCGCAGCCATTCGCTAATGGTTTCTGCGCTGGTGTGATCCATGTAATGGAGGTCCTCGCCGACAAGCATAACCTTGCGGCCCTCCGGCAGTCGCTCGAGCGTGTTGAGCAGTATGGGGACGTCCCTGCAGGTGACCGCGCCGCCGAGTTGGACATGGATTTCCTCGTCTATCTCGGCGTGCCTGATCGCGAGTTTTCGGCGAATATAGGGGACGATTTCAATGATCGATAGCGCCAGGCCCAGCGCAACACCGACCAGCAGGTCCTGCAGAACGACCATTGCGACAGTGACGGCCCAGATGCCGACCGGGACCAATCCGTGATGCTCAAAAAGGTGGCGGACATGCCGCAGGCTGATCAACCGCCATCCCGTGACGAGCAAGACCGCGGCGAGAGCCGACAGCGGGACCAAGGTCAACAGGGCCGGCGCCAGCGCCACCAGGCCCAATATCCACAGGCCGTGCAGGACGGCGGAGGCCCGCGTGCGCGCCCCAGCCTGGATGTTCGCCGAAGAACGGACGATGACGCCGGTGATGGGCAATCCGCCAAGCAAGCCGCAGAGCCCGTTGCCGACCCCCTGAGCGAACAGTTCCTTGTTGAATTTCGTACGCACTCCGTCGTGCATCCGATCGACGGCGGCAGCCGAGAGAAGCGTTTCGGCACTTGCGATGACGGCAATCATCACAGCCATGAGAATGATGCCGGGCTCAAGCATCCGGGTGAAGTTTTCCATCGTCGGCAGCGTGATACTCTCGACGAGCGAGGCAGGCACCTCTACCCGTGCGATCGGCAGTTGCAGCACGGAGGCGAGTATCGTCGCCGCTGCGACACCGACCAGCGCCCCCGGTATCAGCGCAAGGGACTTCGGGCGGCATTTCTCCCAGCACACCATTGCAAGAAGAGCAATGAGGCCGACCTTCAGCGCAGTGGCTGCACTGGTCAAGCCACTCCCCCAAAGACGGCCGAGGCTCTCGTCGATCGCCGCGACGTTCTCGAGACCGCCGGCCGCCGGCTTGGCATCCATCAGCACGTGGATCTGCCCGAGAATGATCAGGATGCCGATGCCGGCGAGCATGCCGTGAACGACGGCGGGCGAAATCGCCCGGAACCAGGAGCCTACCCGCAGAAAGCCCGCGGCGACCTGCAGGAAACCGACGGCGATCAAGACCGGAGCGAGCATGGCAACGCCATAGTCTTCGACAAAGCCGAACACGATGACGGCCAGTCCGGCGGCGGGCCCGGAGACCTGCAGCGGCGAGCCCGACAGGAGGCCGACGGCGATGCCGCCAACGATTCCCGAGATCAGGCCCATGGAAGCCGGTACGCCGGAGGCGATTGCGATACCGAGGCACAGCGGAATGGCGACGAGGAAGACGACCAGAGACGAGGCGAGGTCGCGCGAAAAGGCTGAGGTGTTTGCTGTCATGGCGCTACTCCGCGGCAAGGGGCGCTGCAAATTGCGGCATGACATGCGGGCGATCGCGGCCGGTGACCGCGAACGGCAGCGGCTCTCCCTCCTCTGGCACCCTGAAGGTCGAGGTCGCCCCGTCGTAGACCTGGACTTCGCCGGTCTCAATATCGAAAAACCAGCCATGAAGCGTGATCTCGCTCGTTGCGAGTTTTGCGGCCACGGAAGGATGCGTTTTCAGGTGGTCGAGCTGAACGATAACGTTTTCCATCGCCACGGCGCGCACCCGGTCACTTTCGGAAAGATCCTTCGGATAGGCTTGACAGACGATCGAATAGGCGGCGTGACTGTGGCGCAGCCAGGCCGCGACATTGGGCATCGGCCCCAGCATTTCGGGATGGCACAGGCCCTTCATCGCGCCGCAATCCGAGTGGCCGCAGACGACGATGTCGCTGACGCCGAGCGCCAGGATGGCATATTCGATCGCGGACGAGACGCCGCCATTGAGGGTCGAGAAGGGCGGAACGATATTGCCGGCATTACGGCAGACGAAGAGCTCGCCAGGTCCAGCTTGCGTGATGGTTTCCGGCAGCACCCGGCTGTCGGCGCAGGATATCATCAAGGCTTGTGGCTGCTGACCTTCCCGCGCCAGCTTGCGGTAGAGTTCGGAATGGCCTGGAAACACCGCGCCGCGAAAACTGGAGATACCTTTCAGGAGATCACCCATGTTCGGATCCTCTTTCTGGCCGGACGGCGGACTGGGAGGATGCCTCTCGTCCGGCGGGTTGCAGAAGCGATCTGTTCGCAGCTGCGAAAAGAACAGCAAAATGGGTGCAGTGCAACCTGCTGCTGCACGACGCCAATCAACAACACGTGAGGGGTGCTGAGATCCTGACCGCCGAGAATGGCTGACCAGATGGCTATGCGGATACCTGACGATTGCCGCGCATCGAAGTCACACCTTCCGGCGATGGCCGTCTGCGGGCTGGACGATACGCGAGTTTGTCGCGATGGATGTCGGGCGGCTGTCACTGCGCAAGGCCGGCTTGCCGGAATAAAGGATCCCTGGCGCCCGACCCGGGGCGGGACCGATTGAGCGCGTAGCGGTCATGCAGTCGGAATGACACCCGTAGAAAAAAGTAAGCCGTAGGGGAATAAGCCCGCCCTAGCTCTCGTATACTGCTGCATGATGCCCAAGCCACACCGCTTCAATATCGTCGGCCAACTCGCAACTCTCAGACGTTATGCACGCTCCTTGACGCGTGATCCGGATGACGCTGAGGATCTTGTTCATGATGCGCTGGTGAAAGCCTATGAACGGCAGGCTTCTTTCAGAACAGATGGAAACATCCGCGCATGGCTGTTGTCGATCATGCACAACACGCACATCGATCGGCTCCGTGTTCGTGGTTCGGATCAGCGCCGGCACATGGCGGCCGCGGAAGTGGCGGAGCAATGGCTGCCCGCAGTTCAGGACCAGTCGGTTCGGGTGAAGCAAATCCGCGAAGCGTTCTTCCAACTGCCCGACGAACAGCGCGAAGCGCTTCATCTCGTGGTTATAGAGGAACTTTCATATCAGGAAGCTGCCGAGGCGCTTGGCATTCCCATCGGAACGCTGATGTCGCGCATCTCGCGCGCCCGTACCAGGTTGCGATCGTTAGAGGACGGGGAGCCAAAGGGTATGTCGCGCCACCTCAAGCTTATCGGAGGTACTGGCAATGACCAATGATCCCGTACTGGAGTCCGATCTCCACGCCTATGTCGACGATCAACTGGATGTGACGCGGCGTATCGAAGTCGAAGCCTATCTTTCGCAGCATCCGCAAGCTGCCGCTCAGGTGATGGCGGATCTCCGCATCAGGGACGAGTTGCGTCTTGCACTGGCGGATCGCCGCTGCCCGTCAGATCCAAAGACGCGAGAAGCCGCAGGGAGGCTGCAACGATCCTTGGCATGGCGACGCGTTTACGGTGCACTCCAACGTGTCGCCGCGATCCTGGTTTTCGTCGCCGCTGGATGGGCAGGACACGCGTACTTCGGCCCGTTCGGCGCCAAGGAAGTCGTGGCATCGGTCCAGCCCCCGGCTTTCCTGGAAGAGGCCATTCGGGCTCACAAGACATCGCTGTTACGCGAGAAAATGGCCTCCCAACCGGAGGTGAGCGACTACGACCCCGATGACATCAGATCGGCAACGGCCATTGTCCTGCCGCCTCTCCCGCACGCGTGGAAGGTGGTGGATACGCAGATTTTCCCGTCTGCCTACGGGCCAAGCGTGGAATTGGCAGTCGAACCGCGAGCTGGCGAGCGCCTGTCACTCTTCGCGCTCAGGCCTGGCTTCTTCACTGTGCAGCAGCCACTGCCAACACACGCGAACGATGTCCAGGCGGTTTACTGGCAAATCGGCGATGTCGCCTATGCGCTTGTCGCGGACACAGCATCCGCCGACGAATTGACCGCCACCGCACGGCGCCTCGCGCGCAGCCTTCATTAACCCCTAGCCCAACCCGAGGAGGTAGACATGCAACCCGTTCAACAACGATATGGATTCGGCACGGCCCGGAGCGCCGGACTCTTTGACGAGGCGCTGCGGCAGCACATGCTGCGCGTTTACAACTACATGGGAAGCGGTCTCGTCGTCACCGGCCTGATCGCCTTTATAGTCGGAACGACGCCGGCCCTCTACGTGCCAATCTTCTCTACCCCGCTCAAGTGGGTGGTGATGTTGGCGCCGCTCGCCTTCGTGTTCTTCTTCTCCTTCCGCATTCAGACCATGTCGGCCGGCGCTGCACAAATGGCCTTCTGGGCCTTCTGCGCCGTCATGGGCCTCTCGCTCGCCTCGGTCTTCCTCGTCTTTACCGGAACAAGCATTGCTCGAACCTTCTTCATCGCGGCAACAATGTTTGGCGCTACCAGCCTCTACGGATACGTGACAAAGCGCGATCTCTCGAAGTTCGGCTCGTTCCTGATGATGGGCCTTATCGGCGTCATCATCGCCTCGATCGTCAACATTTTCCTCGGCTCGAGCGCCTTGCAGTTTGCGATCTCGGTCATCGGCATCGTCGTGTTCGTCGGCCTGACGGCCTGGGACACGCAAAACATCAAAGAACAGTATGCGGACCATTTCGATCAGGCGTCGCAGCAGAAGCTCGCCGTCTTCGGAGCGCTGTCGCTCTACCTCAACTTCGTCAACATCTTTCAGCTCTTGCTGAATTTCACGGGCGAGCGGGAATAGTACGGCATCAAAGGAGAACGGTATGGATTACAACGACCGCCAAGCAATCGAGGACCTCTTCGGCAAGCTCGACGACGTCCAGCGCCAGGCCGCGCCACGTGACGGCGAAGCCGGGCCATGGAACAGGCAGTCCGGCGCTCTCGGCCAGGGTGCGCGCGGCAGTGGCTTTCTTGCCGGTGCTGCGCAGACGGCCATGGGTGTTGCCGGTGGCGTGCTGTTGGGCAATGCGATCGCCGGCATGTTGGGCGGGTCCGAGGCCAACGCCGTCGAAACGTCAGAGCCTCGTGACCAAGAGAACGATGGCGGTGACAGCGGCGACTTCGGCGACTCCGAGCTTTGAGCATCCAGACACCACGCGGGCATTCGCCCCCGTGGTGTCTGAACAGCCCCCCGGATTCACGCGATGGGGCATGACACTTGGCCATCGTTGACCTAATTCGCGACAGGCTCTCTCTCATGTCCCCAGAGGCGGGTCATCTCGTGAGCAACGCAACGTTTATTGTGCGCGGCATGGGAGGATTGTCGTTCGCGTCAATATGCCCGGATGGCTGACACCGAACCGATCACGGTCATGGTCTGCTTGCCATGACCGTGGAATCGATCCCGTACGGCCCACCGCGATGCGTGAGCACCGGAACGACGAGATCATTTCGTGGGTGCCCGACGGCGTCGTGCGCCACAACGACAAAGCGACGGCCTACTGTAGCAAGCATCTGACAGTAATGAATGCCGGACGCAGTTTCTGAAGAGACGTTGTCATCCGATTCGCCTCTGCGCATGCCCGAGATCTTCGTGCGGCCGCGTGCATCGGATCTCGATCCCAGGATTCCAGCACGGACCGATTCCACCGCGCAGGCCGAACACCTGGCGGCACCTGGTCGGACCGGAACGAGGCGACACCCCCTTCCACGTTTGTGATACCGTCGACCTACCGCGTGCTGAGCAAATGGAGACAACTGCGCATTTGGAAGCAGCGATCTTCCTGATTGGGACACGCCGCATGGTCCATTCTGTTTATCGTGAGTCGCCCGATGTGTCAGCGGACCTAATAAGACCGGCCAAATAGGTCCGGGCCCCCCTTGACGCCCGGGGACAAAGTTACAATCTATGCGGCAACCCGTTGGTCCGGGCCCCTCTGGCGAGAGCCTCGGCACTCTTGCGATGTCGGACCTTTTTCCGACAAGCAGTGCCGATAGGGGATAGTTGATGGACTTCTCTTTTTTGTTCGTCGAGTGGTTGGGAACGCCGCTCTGGATGTGGGTGAGCTTTTTCGTCCTCGTCATCGCCATCCTGTCGTTCGACCTCGGTATTCTCCATAAACAGAACAAGGAAATCGGCGTCCGCGAGAGCGTCAAGCTTTCCGCTCTCTATGTCGCGCTCGGCCTCGCCTTCGGTGGCTGGGTGTGGTGGTATGTCGGCTCCGGGGCCGGTCTTGCCTATCTGACCGGCTTCGTCGTGGAAAAGACGCTGGCGCTCGACAACGTCTTCGTCATCGCTCTGATCTTCTCCTTCTTCGCCGTGCCGCGCATCTATCAGCACCGGGTACTCTTCTGGGGCATTCTCGGCGTGATCGTATTGCGCGCCATTATGATCGGCGTCGGCGCGACGCTGGTCGCGGAATTCGCCTGGGTTCTTTATATCTTCGCCGCGTTCCTGATCGTCACCGGCATCAAGATGCTGATCGTCAAGGAGGCTGAGCCCGACGTTTCGAAAAACGTGCTCGTCCGCTTCATGCGCAGCCGCTTCAACGTCACCGACGAGCATCACGGCGAGCGGTTTTTCGTGAAGAAGGCACACCCCAGAACCGGCAAGATGAGCTGGTTCATCACGCCGCTCTTCATGGCGCTGGTGATGGTCGAGGTGGCCGACGTCATCTTCGCCGTGGATTCGGTCCCCGCCATTTTCGCGATCACCACCGATCCGTTCATCGTCTACACCTCAAACATCTTCGCCATTCTTGGCCTTCGCGCCCTCTATTTCGCGCTCGCGGCAATGATCCATCGCTTCCGGTACCTGAAACCGGCGCTCGCCATTGTCCTGATCTTTATCGGTTCGAAAATTTTCGTCGCCGATCTGATGGGCCTTGAGAAGTTCCCGGCCGCGCTCTCGCTCGGCGTCACCTTCGCGATCATCGCTGCCGGCGTGGTCTGGAGCCTCATGAGGACGCGGGATCAGCAGCAGCTTGCATGATGGGCTCTGCTCGCAGAGACGTCGTTAACTAGAAGGAAACAGATATGATCTCGGATTTCATCGGCTGGATTTTTGCCCTTCTCGTCGTCGATCCGCTGCAAGCCCAGGTTCAGGAGCAAGTCGAGCGTGCGAGGCTTCCCGTGGAGATCGTTCGGCAATCCCAGGCCTGCCTGACCTCCCAGGGGCCGCAACTGATCGAGCGCGCCGCCGGCGACTACGGCTGGGCGGCGGCCACGGTCGTCAACGTAGCGATCGGCCGCACCGCGCCGGCGGAGCTCCTCGATAGTAGAGACCCGCAATGCGCGGCCCTGGTGAGCGTTCTGAGCGGAGCCGACGAGGACGCGTAACGGCTCGTCGGGGTGAATTGGATCGGGTGAAATGACCGGTCGGTACTGAAAATAAAACCGCCGCGCGGGGTCGCCTCCGCGCGGCTCATGGAGATGCTGGAATTGGCCCGGGTGAAGGTGGCCTCTCCATCGGCGAGGCCTTGGAGGCACTGGGTATACCGGCATCGCTTTCACCACCTCCTATCTCTGCCGCCGCATGCGCCGCTTCATGCATGCGAGCCACGCGCGCGACAAACAGCGGCGGACGTAAAAGATATGGCTCACAAACGCCCTTCGCCCTTTCGGAGGAAGCAAGATCGCTGTAACACTCCGACGGTTTACGGTCCTACGGCGCCGCACGCGTCCAGACGCGAGAAGGTCGCTTTGGTACTTTGAATCGCTGATGTTTTATTCTCAAGTCGAGCAGGACTTAAGGAATGAATGATAGGAGCGATGCAGCATGGATGAGCGTGGTGCGGGATTACCCATGGGCGTACAGGCCTTTCCGGAACATCTTCTGACCGGCTACCGCAACTTCATGAGCGGTCGCTTTGTCGAACAGCAGCAACGCTACAAGACCCTTGCCGAGAGCGGACAGAAACCGAAGACAATGGTCATTGCCTGTTGCGATTCGCGTGCCGCACCCGAAACGATCTTCGATGCCGGCCCGGGCGAACTCTTCGTCGTCCGCAACGTCGCCAATCTCATGCCGCCCTACGAGCCGGACGGGCACTATCATTCGACCTCGGCGGCCCTCGAATTCGCGGTGCAGTCCTTGCGCGTCAGCGACATCGTCGTCCTGGGCCACGGACGCTGCGGCGGCATCAAGGCCGCGCTCGATCCGGACGCCGAACCCCTCTCCCCCGGCGATTTCATCGGCCGCTGGATGAACCTGCTGAAGCCCGCCGCCGAGCAAGTCCAGAGCAACGAACTCATGACCCAGGCGGAGCGCCAGCGCGCGCTCGAGCGCGTGTCGATCCGCAACTCGATTGCCAATCTGCGCGCGTTCCCTTGCGTGCAGATCCTCGAGACGAAGGGGAAGCTGCAGCTCCATGGCGCCTGGTTCGACATCTTGACCGGCGAGCTCTGGGTGATGGACGAGAAGACCGGCGATTTTGCCCGACCGGGTGTGTGAAGCGCGATCACTTCGCACCGCGCTCTCTGGGGAAGTGATCAGATGAAACGGATGAAGAGCTTCGCCGGCCTCGACCAACTCGCGGCGAAAAAACCGGCCTGTCGCGGGGGAGGCCGAGGCGATCTCACAGCACGTGGTCGCCGGCGATCTGGCAGGCTTCTCGATCGCTTCGCGCGGCTTCGACGACGCATTCCCCCTCATCGAGCACGAGGTCACCAACTTCCAACTCGACGCCCCGATCTCACCAGAACCGTGAATGACACCTTGCATCGCACCTTGTTGCCAGCGGAAATCAAACCGACAGAGCCGTTCTTGGAACCGTGATGTCGTAGCCGCGCTGCATCTGTGAACGGCGTCTTGACGCCGAGCGGGCGTCTCTAATTAACAAGGCGCCCTGCTCTCGGACATCGGATTGCGGATGAACATTGGTGCCGGGCCCCTCTGGCGAGAGTCTTTCGGCGCTCTCGTGATGTCGGTACCGCCAGCAACCAAGCCGCCGGAATAGCTGCCATGAATACTCAGCTGATGCCAGACGCACGTGCCTGTTTGACCGTGCGTGTTCTTCGTTGCAGAGAATCTCCGTTCGCTGACGAGTCCAACTCGCTCGGAGGGAAACTCGCCCGTGACGCACTCTCGTTTGCAAACGACCGCGATCGGTTATTTCAACTGGGCCGTCCTCTTCACGGCCATCGGCCTCGTGCTCGGCGCTTGGGTCGGTTGGCAGTCGACCGGCACGGTCAGCGGAATGCTGCCTCTCTTCTTCATCTGCGCGGTCCTCGCGGTTCTCGAAATACGGCATCGTAAACGCCAACAAGCTCAAGAACATGACGCCGGTCTGGCGGCAGCGCTTCCTGACCTGGGGCACCTTTGTAGGTCTTCGTGGCTTGGACGCTGAGATGAGGACCGATCGCCCCTGTTAGAAACACCCTTTGACGCCCAATCGGGAGCGCTATCGCCACTGATGTAGACGACCGGCATCTCGGGATCGATCTCCCTGGCAATGCGTGCGATCTCCCAGCCGCTCGGCGGCTCATGGAGGCGAACGTCGGTAATTATCCCGAGAACTGGGGGGTCGGCAGCTTTCAGGCGATTTATCGCCTCCTTGCCGCTTGTTTCTGCCAGGACATTGAACCCCGCCTCCGTCAGCCCCTCGTCAAAAACCATAAGCAAAAAGGCCTCTTCGCCACCAACGGTATGGTGACCACTTCCACCTTTGCACGCCCCCAACGTTGTATCCCGCTCAACGCTGAGACAGACATACAGTTTCCGTACATTTTTGGGCTTCACCGCTTTGCTCAGCTTTCCCTCTCATGGTGCGGAACTCGGTTGTCATCGCTACGGGCCTTTCGCGTGATGACTCGCACCCGGCGGGGCAGGAGGAACGAGCTCACTCCGTTCTTCGAGAGCTACCGCCATGCCGACCAGTTTCTGCTGTTACTCGAATGAGCAGATTGGGCGAAAGACTGGAATTTGGCGCAACGAGGTGCGCGCTCTGCCGTGCAGGTATTGCCATATTTGGCTTCGGGCCATAACAGTTCGCTCGACGCCAGCACCAGAAAAAGGAGCGCCCGCCATGAGCGAGCACGCGCTGGCGTGCGCCAACGAGAGCTTTCCACCCGTTCTAGATGATCGATGACCAGCCGATGCGACCGCCGCTTCCGGGAAGTGGACTGTGCATCACTCGCCTTGAGCCTGTACGAACCAGAGACCAGTGAATGGAGGCTTAGATTCCTTGGTGATTCCAAGGATTCACGACGGTAAGTCCTGCCGCTTCAAAGGGGCTTATATCACGCGTCGCTATGATAAATCCTTTGGAGGCGGCAATGGCGGCAATATATCCGTCGGGCGTCGGGAACCCCTTGCCGGCCGCTCGGGCCTTCACGGCTAAGTCGGCAAAATGCCGAGCAGCTCCGATGTCGAACGGCAACACGCGATCGCCAAACAGTTCGAGCACGCCGTCAACCGTTTCTGTCAGAGCTTTCTTGCGCCGGCCATCCGGCAAAGCACCGATGCCAAACAGCAGTTCGGCCAACGTCACACTGGACAGATACAGGGTCTCAGCGACCTGCTCGTTCAGCCAGGAGTGCACGGTCGGATGGGGGGCTGGTTTCATCGCCTCGGAGACGACATTCGTATCCAAGACGATCATTCAAACCTCATTGGCTCTGCCGGCGACTTGTCACGGACCTCCTCAAACACTGCGAAATCATCATTGGTCAGTCCCAGCCGCCGGCCGACCCCAGCCAAGGCATCCCCCATGCGAACCCGCTGCTCCGGCCTTACCACACTTTCCAGAATGTCGCGGACTTCCGCCTCGGTGCTGCGGCCGTGCATCGCCGCCCGCACGCGCAAAGCGCGATGCACCTCATCGGGCACATTCCGTACTGTCAGGATGGCCATAGTCAAACCCTCGTATTCGCTTTCAATGACTGCAATATAGGCGATGTGCAGTCAGATTGCAATTGTTTGAGCGGCTGCCTCTGGCGATTTCCGTAAAGGGGGCAGTTGTTCAAACAACGCAGGGATGCGCCAATCAGAAGGAGTGAGGTCGTGCCCCTGCCATGATAGCCTGGCAGTAGACAGCGCCTGCCTGCGCGGTTCCTGTTGATACATTCCAGAAGCGCCATTGCCGCGCGAGCGGCTTAGTCCATCCACCCGTTCGAGACGAAGGCGCTATAGCGGAAGCCGACTGAAATCCCTCGTCCTGAAGGGATCCGAACCGCCGACCCCACCATTACACGATCTTGCTGTTGAGGGTATTCGAACCGCAGACCCTGTCCCCATAAAGAGGTCAAGGGTTAAGTAGATTCGAAGCGCATCCCGGTGGTCTGTCCCAATATCACGGAAAACTCCGGCTTTTGATCTTGTGCGTGTCGATAGGGAGATCCGGCCGAACATATCATCCACCACGCCTTCGGCGTCAAGGCGGACCTGGCTCTCCGCCTACGCCAAGCCCGCGTTTCTCGAGCTGCCGCACGAGGCGGGTGACGTATTTCTCGATGGTCTCCGGTGCCCCGATTGGTTCGGCAAAAGACCTGTGCACTTCGACGAGATCGGCCGGCCGGATCGGATCGATCGGCTCAGCGACGCGGCCTACATCTGGTCGAGACGCCGACCGACCTCCGGCCCGAAGCGGAGCGTCAGCGGCGCCCGCGGCGTGGCGGCGAGGTCACCGACGGTGGCGAAACCGAGGGTGCGACGGCTTGCTATGATTTCCACAGGCAGCCGCAGCGACGACAGCGGCAGCCGGTTCACGGCCGTGGCCAACTCGCAGCGGGGGACGATAACCGTCTCGCGACTGGTGCTTCGGGCGAGTGCATGTGCAGCACCCCATGTGTCGGCAATCGCCGCTCGTGCTGCGAGACCTCGGCCTCGAAAGCGATTGACGAGACCCGACACCATCACCTCCTCGCCACCCTGGAGATGATCGGCGCCTTCGGTATCCATGACGATGCCGTCGGGAGGATCCATGGCAACGACGGGAGAATATTGCGACAAGGCCCAGAGCGTCAGCCGTTCCAGTGCCGCGAGATCCGACGCCGGATCGGCATCGACCATCACCAGACCCTGGACCAGCGCCTGCGCCTTGGCCGCCGGCATGCCGACACGAAGGCCGAGTTTTGTCGCTGCCAAATCGGCCGCGGCGATCCATCGCTTCGATCCGCTCCTGGCGATGACCACCAGCGGCGTTTCAACCGCCAGCGAAGGATCGGCGCGCCTGATCCGGTCGGTTGGCAGTGTCGGAAGAAAGACAGATACGACCCTGGCCATCACATGCTCCGATGATGAACTCGCCTCCCTCCCCTGCTCTGACCCGCATCAGTTCCGCCAGCCAGCGCACCCTGCCGACGCCCGGCACGGGGAGCGGCTCGGACGGCAGCACCGAGATCCGCCAACGGGTTGCCGCGGCCGTCGGCATGCCGAAGTCGGAGGCTTCCGTCTGGCGCGCCAGCGGCGGATCACCAGGCCCAAGCTCCCCGACTTCTCCGCAGCAAGCTGCAGACGGCGGGATGCCGTCATCGGCAGGCGCACCAGTTCGGCGACCACCGCGCCAAGACCGCCATATCGCAGCGCCGCCTCGAAGCTTGCGAGCACCGTCTCTTCCTTGTCGCACTCGACGAAGATGACGCGGTCGGGATGAAGCCCGACCTGGGCGAGCGCCGGAAAGAACAAATCGAAACGCGTCAGGCACCAGACCACCTTGCCGGTGGTTCGGGCAGCGATACCGCCGATGAAGAGTGCCGCGGCCGCGCCGTCGACCGCGCCGTTTCCGCCGCCTGCCACTTCGTGCAGCGCGCCATAGGCGAGCCCACCTCCCGGCAGCTGCGCATCGATCTCCTGCACCCCGAACGGCAAGACGCTTCGTTGGCGTGAGCCCGCCCCTTCCAGGCTGGCAATTTTCTCGCGCAGCTCGTCGAGGACGGCGGTTCGAAATGGCGACGGCTGCGGTCATGATCTCCTTTACGGCAACCCGTTTTCGGCTTGAGAAGGTAAAATATGCTCTGTATTTGTTCTCCAAGCGAACATGAGTCAATGCGCATGTGGCGCGCGGAAGTTGAGCGAGAGTGCACATCGAAGAATTCCGTCAACGGATTCAATTCATGGCAGGAATGGGAATTTTTTCGCATGCGCCGACGGCAGGCTGTGAACGATCTGGGTCCGAAACTGAGGGATCACCGGGCGCCGGCAATTGAATTCATCTGTGGCCCATGTCATCGCCGCTGCGCTTGAGCACAAGCTGTTGGTGAAAGCATTTGGTGCCGGTGTAAGCTTCGCGGCGATCCGCCGCCGCATGGCGATGGGCTGCGAGCAATGCAAACGCCGGAGGGTGACAAATGCGGCGCGCACTTCCCATGTCTAGGCGATACAGATGGTCGTGACGAAAGCTAGGCCATGACAAACGACGAAGGGAGCGAGCGGCCGCGCAAGATCGTGCATGTGGATATGGATGCCTTTTATGCGTCGGTCGAGCAGCGCGACAATCCGGAACTCAGGGGCCTGCCGGTTGCCGTCGGCTATCCTGCCGCCCGCGGCGTCGTGGCGGCCGCCAGCTACGAGGCACGCAAGTTCGGCGTTCATTCGGCGATGCCTTCGGTGACCGCGAAGCGCAAATGCCCCGACCTCATTTTCGTCAGGCCGCGCTTTGACGTCTACAAAGCCGTATCGTTGCAGATCCGCGCGATCTTCGCCGAATACACGCCGATGATCGAGCCACTCTCGCTCGACGAGGCCTACCTCGACGTCACCGAAAACCTGAAGGGCATGGAGATCGCCACCGAGATTGCCGCGGAGATCCGAGCGAAGATCAAGCAGGTCACCGGCCTCAATGCGTCGGCCGGGATTTCCTACAACAAGTTCCTGGCGAAGATGGCATCCGACCTGAACAAGCCCAACGGTCAGGCTGTCATTACGCCGAAGAACGGGCCGGCCTTCGTCGAGGCCCTCCCCGTCAAGAAATTCCATGGCGTAGGCCCCGCAACCGCCGAAAAGATGCATAGGCTCGGCATCGAGACGGGCGCAGACCTCAAGGACAAGACACTCGAGTTTCTGGTCGAACATTTCGGGAAGTCGGGGCCATATTTCTATGGGATCGCCCGCGGCATCGATAATCGCCAGGTCAAGCCGGACCGGGTGCGGAGATCCGTCGGCGCCGAAGACACGTTCTCCGAGGACATTCACTCCTTTGAGCCGGCACGCAAAGGTCTTCAGCCACTGATCGAGAAAGTCTGGGGTTACTGCGAGGCCAATGAGATCGGCGCCAAGACCGTCACGCTCAAGGTCAAGTATGCCGACTTCAGCCAGATCACGCGAAGCAAGACGGTTGCGGCGCCTCTGCCGGCGATTACCGATCTCGAGGAGGTGGTCGACCTGCTTCTCGCGCCGATCTTTCCGCCGCGCAAGGGAATCCGCCTGCTCGGCGTCACGCTGTCATCACTGGAACGGCAAACCTCTGAAGTGGCGCCGCAATTGCGGCTGGCGCTTTAAACCGCCAGCGTCGGCTGGGCTGGATCGATCGAGTGGCGCTTGACCCGGAAGGTCCCTGCCGGCAGCGGGCGCAGGATTTCGTCCTCAGGCACAACTCCGTCGAGCCACGCCAGGCGTTGATCTCGTGTCAGCACCGCCATCTGTCGGTCGTGAAACGGCGCGAGATCGGCATTCGCCTCGATTGTCAGGATGGCGTAAGCCTCCGGCCAGTCCTCGATCGCCGGCCGCCAAATCCCGGCGAAGTAGAACCAGTCACCATTGGCGAGCGCGAAGCTGAAGCTCCTATGGCGGAACTCGGAAGCGGGTACCAGGCAGCGATGGGTCGGAAATCTCCGTCCTTCCGACCGGACGACGGTCACGGCGCGCGCATCGCCGTCGCGGGGGCGCAGCCCCACGGCAGCTCCACCATCTCCACATCGCCGTGATGGCGCCTTATGATCACGCGGCGCTCATCGAACGGGGCGTGGGATTGGAAAACGGTCGCACTCGTCATAGATAGAACATACCAGGAACAAACTTGAGAGGCAACCAGACCTGAGACGGAGGACGCATGTGCAATGATTATCGGCTGATGGTGGATGTCGCCTCAATCATCGAGGACTTCGCCGACCTCAAGATCAAGATCCGCTTCGGCGAAGGCGCGCCGAACCTCGAAGTCCGTGAGGACATCAATATCACCGATATCGGCCCAATCGTCAGAACGATCGACGGGATCCGCGATGAGGCCGAGCTCGTGCAGCGGCGCTGGAGCTGGCCCGGGCCGAATAAGCGTCCCGTGTATAATTTCCGGTCAGAGGGACGGGAGTTCAACTCCAACCGATGCCTGATCATTGCTGACGGATTTTACGAGTTCACAGAACCCACAGATCCGAAGAAGAAGCACAAAGACAAATGGCTGTTCACCAAGAAGGGCGAGCCGATCTTCTGCATTGCCGGGATCTGGCGCGACACGCCCGAGGTCGGGCAAGCTTTCACAATGCTGACGATGGAACCGGGACCGGACATTGCGCCGTACCACGACCGCCAGATTGTCATCCTGGAGCGCAATGCGTGGGCTGATTGGCTCGATCCAACCGTTTCTACGAAGTCCCTGATCAAACCGCTTCCGGCCGGAACGTTGGCGGCCGAACAAGTAGGCTGAGACTTAGCTTGCACAAGCGAGCCGCCGTGAGGGGAATGGAGCTCACAAATGCGCCAACAGCAATCGCACGAGAGTTCGATCAGGCGCTGCTGTCGACCGGTAGTGTTGAAGAGGTCAGGCTTGAAGCCGGTAGAGTAGCTCGCTCAGACGTTTTCGAGGTCGACGCGACCACCTCGCCCTAACTGGCAGACCCATTTCTATTCGGAGAAGGATTCCGACTCGACCTTTCCTAAGACGGGCAGATCCTGAACGATATGCGGATAGATGATGACGAGGTCAAAAGGGCGACCGTCCATTTGCTTGGTGCAAAGCCGCGAAAACCCGGCAGTTGGCATCGAGGTAGCGTAGCCGCGCGCGGCGGTTATCCGCGGAACTCGCGCCTCAGCGGTTTCCTTGATGGTGCGACCTCGCTATTCGGCATCAAAGCGTTCGAGCATCTTCTTGAGCCAAAGGTTCTGTGCGCGAAGCTGTTCAGCCAGCAGCCTCTTCAGGCGCTTGTTGTCTGCGTCCAGCGCGGCTAGCTCGTCGAGGGAGATCGGATTGTCGACAGTCCCGGTCTGCGCCTTCCGATCCTCGTGGCCAACCTTCGAGTTGTGTGCGATTGTCTGGGCGGGCGCGCGCTTGGGGCGCTTTCGAGGAGTGCCGGTTGATGTCGTTCTAGGCTGCGATGCCGGTTGGCTCTCCTGTACTTGCACGACCGCTTCGGCCGGACGATCTGCCCCATGGGGCTTCGAGATTTCGACCTCTGTACCGTTGGCGAATGGTATCGGTGCTACTGCGACGTCGACAGCGTCGGCGCCTTCATTGGCAGCCTCTGCATTGATCGGATCAGCCGGCCTGGTTTCACCCGGGTCAGAGTTTTCCGGTGCTTCATTGGAATTGAACAGATGCGGCGCCGTATCTTCCACTTCCCTGGCCAAAGCCTTGAGATCTGTGTCTCCCCAGATTGAGTTCGTCTGGGCTTTTGGCTGTCGTCGCCCCGACTTGAATTCAACAACGAATCTCCGTTGTGGCGTCTTCATCTACTTTCGATCCCAAGCAACCGTAAAGATGCGACGCCGATCGGCGCCGCTGCATTCTTGCGAGCGCACCAATACAGCCCTTCCTCTCGCGCTTCAACCGCTCGCCAACCCGCAGCTGACGCGCCTTTCACCCGGCAAATGCCAGGAACAGAAGGGCTTCGGTTGCCGCGACAATGCTAAATTGGGAGCGCGCGAAGAGGCGTTGCTCGGCGCATTCCCGGTCCCGGTTAGTCCAGACCGAGCCTCTTGCGCAGTTCGGCATTTTCCGCTCGCAGCTTCTCCGCCAGCAGTTTGCGGAGCCTCTGATTTTCCTCCTCGAGCTGGACAAGATCTGCCAACTCATCGCCGGCCGGCAGGGGCTTGGTGCCCTTAGTGCCCTTTTGCTCGACAGGCTTCGCAGCACCTTTCCACTGATAGTAGGTTTGCTCTGATATGCCGGCGCTCTTGATAGCGTCCTTTAGGGTGCTACCATCGCTGACTTGCGTCGCGATCAGCTTGAGCTTTTCGCTCTTCTCTTGCTCGGTATACGCCCTGCGTTTAGCGGCCGGCGTCTTTGATTGAGCTGGTTCGAAAGCCGCCTTTTGAGGCCGTGGAGACCTCCGCTTCTTACCCGCTGGTGTTCTCACTTCTGCGTCCGTCGCTACAGCCGCAGCAACTTGTGCCGCATTACTCTCGTCAGCCATCAGCAATTCCCTCCTTTAGTTATTGCCTGTTTTCGGCTGAGTGTTCCACAGAGTCAACACAACCATCACAGTCCTGCTTTACGGATAGTTGATGTTTGGCTTGTGCCTGGAGGCTTGCCATCGGCGGTTAATGGCACCGGGGCTCTCACCTGAAATAAACGGCGCTGACCACTATCCCCAATTTGACGACCGAGGCGACCCATACAAGTAGGCGCAGGTTCGGCGGCGGGGGCGAACGGTATCGCAGTATGATGCCGCAGGGCACCACCTGCTAGAGATCACGCTCGTATGTCACGGCCAAGGTGATCGTCATGCTTCAATTGCCTGCCATCTCTACTTCTGATTTTTCTATCGACGCCGCGCAATATAGATCCGGCGGCGATTTCGTTTAAAAGTAATACTTGAAAATAGACTCGACCGGAAAGTGGTTCTCTGGTTCTATCTTGGCGTACTGTTTCCGATAGGGCGTAGCAATGGCTTACGATTGGGATGGAAAGCGCACACGTCGGCTCCAAATGTTGAGGTTCATGGGAGCTCTGGCTATACCTGCACTGCTATTCGGCTCCGCCATTGCGACACTGCAGTGGACCGCTGCGGATGGTCCGGCCGTAAGGAAGGCTCAACTTCGGTAGATCTCCAGCGAAGCTGCAGCCTTTCAAATCAGACTGAATACAGGGGCATAAAGGGTCTTCCGTCGCATCGTGTGGCGGAGGGAGGGGGAATGATGAATTCAGCTCAAACCTTGAGTTTCGATCCAATCGGGCCTGACGAGTTGGACATGATCGGAAAGGCCTTCCAAGACGAGCTGCAACGGCGAGCTTTGTCACGCAAGTCTGAAGAAGCTGAAGCGCTCGCCGCAAAGCTGATCAACGCTTATCAAGCAGGGATTCGCGACGACCTGGGCTTGAGTATTGTCGCTGGGCTGTCCTGAGGCGCAGCGCGCATCGGCAATACTCACTGAATCGATTGATGGCCGCCTGCTCAACACGCGCTCGCGCGCATTCAATTGACTGGCGGTGAGGGCATCGCCGCCAAGCAAAGATGACGCAAGTGCGCGCTTTTAGGGAGCGCCGCCGAACTCACGAAACGTCGAACCGCTCAAGCAGCTTCTTCAGCTGGACGTTTTGCAGATGAAGCTTCTGGGCGAGTTGGCTCCTCAGCATTTTGATTTCTTCGTCGAGTGTTGCCACTTCATGGAAGAACAGGTCACGTGATGACGAGGGCTGCAAGCTTTGATGATGCTTTGGGCCGACAGCGCTCTGCGCAGCCACGTGGGCGTCGGCTTTCTTCTTACGTTCTCGACGCTTAACCCGCGGTTTGCTCTGCGACGTTGCGTTTGCCAGGCTTTTCGGAACCAACGAATGCGCTTCGGCACCCGAATGGTCGGCTTGATGGCGCGCAGTTGTTTGAGCCTCTTCAGCATCGATCGGCGGTTTTAACGCCTGTGCGACATCGCCATCGCCTTTCGCCTTATCCAATACGACCGACCCTTGATCAACCGAGACGTCCTCATCGTGAGCAGGTGGGCTGGCAGCTACTGTCGAACTGGGCGGAAGTGCGGACGTATGGTCGACTTCTCTCTCGAGAGCCTTGGAATCGGTATCATTCCCGATCGAACTCTCTCGCGCTTCCGCCGATGGTCGCCGGGACATCAATTGGGCAAGAAATTTCCACGTTTTCATAGTGTTCCCACCTCGAGCAAGCCAAACTGCGATCCTGCTGCAGCTGTTGCTTCCTCACAAATTTTCTAGAGGGCAATACCATCGCGGTATCGAGCCTGCGCAACCTACTTTCCATGGCCGATGTGCCAAGGGCATCCCCATCAAGCCTTGTACGGATCAAACGCCGTTAGCCTTTTAACCGGTGGGTCGGCTTCTTCCCATCGGTAGATCTCGGACCTCAGGAAAGCGAGCTCCCCAGTGAGGTGCTCCTCGTCGATTTCGATCCACCATGATTTCGGACGGCCGTCGCTGCCATCCGACCACCGGTATCCGCGAGCCTTCAGATGTTCTTTCATGTCGAAGGGACTGTGCTCGGCGAAGATGCGCACGCGCGAGCGCTGACTTGTCTTGAGAAGTTCCGCAAAAGCGCTTGGCTCCGTCACCCCGTCGGCGCCGGCGAGCACCTCGAGCAGAGCAAAACAGTCGTCGACGGCACGGTGGCCATCGTGGAAGTAGCCGCTTTGACCAATCAGATAGCCGAGCTTCGTGCCCTCGAAGCCGCGCGTCGCCCAATCGACTTCTTTGACGGAACAGGCCCATGCCTTGCCGGAAAACATGCTTGAGAACGCCTCGCAGAATGGCCGATCGAAGCCGGCATTGTGGGCGATCACCAGGTCGGCCGGGTCGAGCAACGCTCGAAGCGACCCGACATCGATCATCTGCCCGGCAACCATCTCGTCGGTTATTCCTGTGAGGCGGGTGATTTCAAAGGGGATTGGGGCGGTTGGCTGCTGCAAGCCGCCGTAAACGCCGGTGACATCGCCGATATGGCCCTCGTCGTCAAAGGTGAACGCAACTGCGCCGATTTCGATGATCTCGTCCTTGCTGTGGTCGAGGCCGGTCGTCTCGGTGTCGACGATCACTCCGATGCGAGGAAATCCCGGCCGCGGTATATCGACGATCTGGCGGCCGACAAGCTTGCGCAGCACGCGATAGCTGCCGCTCTCCTCCAAAAGCCGGGCCATGTTCTCGTCATCGAGTGGCGTCCGCCGCCGCAGCTTCAAGGGTCGCCGCAGCTCCACGGCGACGTCATCGCCTGGCTCAGGCGGCGAGGCAAACATATCCAGCTGAGATGCCATCGGCCTTTAGTGTCCTCGGGCTGGCGCACCAGTGGGTGCGGATCATGCGTCAGGATAGAAACCGAGGGAGACTCTGGCAACGCAATGAGGTTGGTGGAACCGGACCCACAAGCCAAAATGCCCGGAAAATCTGTTGAAAAGACACACTGAGCGTCCGGCACCGCCGCTCGCTGGCTACGGCGCGGTCGAGGGCGCGCTCGCAAGCGGCTTCGCTACCACCCAACTACACCACCTGTGGGGACGCGACCCATTCAACCGATGACAGTGGGTTGCGCAAGGTTGAAGTTGACCGTTTTCGATGGCGAGGCAACACTTCTGCAGCAAGGCAGGAAGAAAAGTGATAGCCGAGCCAGACCGCTGGCGCCACATGGAAAGCGCGCCGAAAAACGGCAGTCGGATCCTGGTCACGATCCGCCCGTCAGAACAGGGGGCGGCAGAAGTTGACCTCGCGTACTGGTCGAATGGCGATCAGTTTGGCGCAGAAGGCTGGCGCGCCGCTGATCCCTCGCCCGGCCGCATCAGCCCGAATTGAAGTGCTGGATGCCGATGCCGTCGGCCAATCTCAATCGCACCTCTATGCCCTCACCCTCCGAAGGCGATGATGACCAAGAGCTCGACGGGTCAGGGATTTAAGAACTCGCGCCGCCGGCAATCTCCGTCGTTCCCGTTGATACATTATGCGATCTCGTAGCACAGAACGCGAACATCCTCGCGACAAGCCGTGCACAGGCTCGTGAAGGCCGGCTCTCTTCGCCCCAACGCAGAGTCTCAAGGGCGGAGTCATGGTGGCCGCTGTGCGGACTTTCAAGACGTTCGGATTGGCCCCTTGGTATGGACGAATTCGACCCAGGCTGTGTGAAAA
>NZ_LUAV01000027.1 GCF_002078505.1 Ensifer aridi
GTAGGCTTCATCACCCGCAGGGCCCGGAGGCCGTCTCCAAAGCGCCCTCAAGTCGGACACTGAGCAGAGCACGGTGCTAATCCCAGAAGCGGACATGCATACATGCCGCCGAGCTGCAGGTTTGCACCATTTCCAGACCTTACCTCCTAAGCTGCGGATCGACGCGCTTCGACCCTTTGAGGTCATTCATTCACGGCCCTTGGAATTACCGGTGCTGGCCGCAAAGTGGACAGCGCTGCTCGTGAAAGTTTCCCGACATGCGACCGATGGCCATGTGCTGGAATCGGCTGGACGTTAGGGAAGGCTGGCAATGGCTGCAGCAAGATCGGGTGAGCCCGGCTTTTTTGTTGTGTGATGGAGTCCTTCACCTCGGCTGAACGGCTGTCCGGATCTGGGCCGCAACGCGGGCAAGGAGGAGAGGTTTCATGATGAACCGACTTCCTTCGGGCAGTTCCTCCGGCGTCACCTTACGGCGACCCGAAACGACGAAAATCTTGATCGGTGGCCAGCGGTCATGAACACGCGCCGCCAGTTCCAGTCCGTTCATCGATCCAGGCATACAAACATCGGTCAACACCGCACGGATGCCTGGGTGCCCGGTGAGCAAGTCGATGGCTTCATCCGCGGTTGAAGCCTCATAAACTTCAAAGTCTTGCTCGCGCAGAAACATCGCAAGATCGTATCGGAGGAGAAACTCGTCATCGACAACCAGGACGGAGATTTGATCGCTTGGCACGCGGTAAGGCCTTTCCTGGTTCGCAATCGCGTAACCGGCCCTGAGGCGTTATGTTCCTGAAGATCAAAAAATTAAATGCGTCCGCTGATTAGCAGGCGCCGAGTTCGCTTACAAGACTCTCCGCTTCACGGTCGGCGAGAGCGATAGGAGAACTATGCGCGAAAATCGCGGGAGCTTTCATGGCCTCGTATTCTGTTGCCTATTGGCGACCAATTTATGTGCCCTGAAGCTCGGCGAATGCTTCTCGTGATTGTCGGGGGAGCGGATTCATCTATTCTTCAGGTCAGCCACAGCATCCGTTGGAACAAACCTGTTAGCTCAGCAGTTCGATCCACACCGAATGGAGCTTATGATGCGCTGGCGGTACCTCATAGCGTTTCTGGCCGCTGTTTCTCCGAGTTCGATCGCGCTCCCTGCCGGTGACGTTTCAGAGGCAGTCGAAGTATTCCAGCGGACGTGCCTTGCACAAAGTTCAAGCTTCGACGCGATCGCATCCGCCGCCGCGGCAGAGGGATGGAAACCTTTGCCAGAAGGCGACTTCGAGCGTCTCGCGCCTCTCGAGCACCTTGATTCCTCAAGTGGATGGATAGCCACTGATCGGGCCCTTCCGGAACCGGTTGTAATCGGCGTCACCAAGGCTCGACGGGACGGAAGGCCCGTCGAGACCTGCACCGTCGCCTTCAGGAAGGTGCCTATTGAGCCATTTCTCAACGAATTTTCAGACAGTACCAATGCGGAGAAACTATCCGAAGAACCGGAAGGAACCTGGACTTCGAGGCTCTACATGCTGATTGCCGGGGACCGCAAACAGTTCGTCAAGCTCAAATACGCCCGTTCGCCCGATGGAAGTGGGCCAATGGCCGCGAGTTCAATCGCCGAGCGGTAGGATGCATTTCGGCGTGACATGCCTCCCGTTGTAGAACTCAGACGCATTTACCCGTCACTGCCGAAAGGCACTCCGCTCAAAGGGCCTGGGTATGACCATAATAAGCAGCATCATCATAAGCATCCTGATCACAGGCCTTGCCCTCCTGGTGCTGTACCTCGTGCAAAAACTTCCGATTGACTCAACAATGAAGCAGATGGCTCAGATCGTGGCTGTAGTCGTCGGCGTAGTTTCGTTGCTCAGCTATCTGGACGTATTCTGAAATGCTCTGGGCTGCTCCTCCTCCTCTGGGCCGCAGTCCGGCCGGCACCTGAAATCGGAATGGAACGTTTGGATCCGTATAGGCAGGGGCAACAGCACAGCATCCACTTGCGTAAAACACCTGAATAAAATTCGGGGAAGGGCCGATTGTTAGCCTGCTGAGCCGCTCCCAGGCGTGTTAAAGCAACTCATTCCGGTCCTTGGTCGCTTTTGCCCGCCGCCTTGTGCCCTCCGAGTCATTGCCACTCCCGCCGCGAGTTTCGCTGCGCGGCGGTTTGCCGACTGCGCCGCCTTCATTATCCCATTCTTCCAGCGAATCCCTCATGCGCGCCACGGAAGCAGGATCCGGGCTGTCTACGTCGAAACCCGCCACGAATGCTTCGCTGATGATGGCATCCATCAGGTCTGGATCTGAAATATCCAGATCAGGAAAAACACGCCGCAGTGCGCCGAGGGCCTCAGAAGTCGCAAGCGGCCGGGCTTCCTTCTGACACACGCTCAGAAACGCGCTTATGGCCGCGCGCACCTCAGGCGATATCTCGCGGGAGTGCTTTCTCATCATCACCTCCCAGTCCATCAAGGCTCTGAATCTAAACGCTGCCTGCGTCTCGATGTTCCTGGTTGCTCGCGAACTGGCCGCCATCTGTGATCTTGCCGACCTTCAGACATAGGTTGGATCAGTTCGGCGGCGAACGGGAGGCCTTCTCGCAGTCAAAACCGCGAATTCACGGGGTGAATTTATTCAATTGAGACCTCCCCTTATATCAGCCGAAAACAACGAAGCCGAGCACCTTGTTTAAATCCGATTTGAGGCCCACATATAAGAAACTCGTTAATTTGGCTGGACTAGCCAACATGACTTCGCGGCGTCCAAGGACCCGCCATTCACCACGAAACTTAATACGAACGCTTACGCCGACCGGACCCGTAGTGTCGTTTCGTTCGACTCTAGCACCGACATTCGAGCACCGACCACGGTCGTGTCGGCTTCGGGACCGCCTCTGTTCCCGCAGAGCGCCGCCAGGACCAGCCGCACCAAGCAGACGCCTCCCGTGTGCCTGGCAGCGTCTATGCGCATTCATGCATATGCCTGCGGGGCGTGCCCGCATCGCATACATGATGTCGATCATCCGGCTGATCTCGAAGCCGCACTCCAAAAGGACTACAAACAATCATGACCGCTACAAACATTCTGCAACGCAATGGCCGTCCGATCCACCGCGACGCAGCAACACATCTTTTTAACGTCGGTCAAGCCGTTCGGGTGAAGGACGGGTATCGGAGATCGGCTGTGCCGGTCTATCACATCACCGGTACGCTCCCGCCGAGCGGCGGTTCGCCGCAATATCGCATTCGAAATGACGACGAACATCATGAACGGGTGACGACGCAGGACAGACTCGAGCCGGTGCGCATATCGTCTGCCGACGAAGGCCCTACTCTCATCGAAAAGACATTTGGCAAACAGATCAAGCCCGCTGCGAACGGCAGTCCGTCGCAGGACAAGGGCAAGAACTGACAGTTGCGACCCTTCTGTCCAACGGAGAGGATGGCGATGAAGATCGTGATCGCGTTCTACCGTATTCGGGATGCGGACGACGCGCATGCGATCGTCGGGCGCGAAACCGCAGAAGCTGCCGATCTCGACGAGGCGATAGAGATTGCGCTGGAGCTTTTGAGGACACTCGACATGCCGCAGCGCCCGGACGCCGTGACCACCACCGACGGTGATGGGAGCACGATCCATTCAAGCAGGCTCGATACCATCGATCTTATGAAAGGCCACCACCATGAACGCCCACTGCAATGAAATTGAAGCCCTGCGACATGCACTTGCGATCAGCATCTGGGAAAATGAAGGTGGGACGCCAGCGCCCGACAAAATGGATGATCAATGCGGCCGCCGCATCGATACGGATCGCTCCTGGGCGGTCTATCACTTCACAGGCGCACCGGCGCGTGTCGGCGGCAACCTTCGCAATATAGAGCGCCGGATAAAGCGGATCAGCTTATCGGCACCACCGGGGCCCGTGTCGCGCGAAACAGTGGCTCGCTGAGGATGACGCTGTTATTTCCGAATGCGAGCCGCAGCCTCGATGAAAAGCGAAACGCCGTCCGTTTCATCGGCCATGACGGTATGCTCGAGGTGCGGTTCTTCGTCGAGGCCGAGGCGCTCGTGAAGGCGGATGCCGAACTGGGCAGGTCGGAAATTTCGGAATCGAAGCTTCTTTCTGCTTTTGATGCGTTGCGCCTGTCCATCTACGATGTCGCACGCAAGGCCTATTCCAGTGGCCGCCGCGATTCCTACACACTGACCGCCGCCGATTTCCGCTAGGATGAACCCAGATGCTGATCCGCTACGGCTATGAGATCACGCTGAACTTCCAGCAACCGACCGCGTTGGTATGCCTGCTGTCGGTCCACGAGGATCGCGCGGCCGATATCCGGGTTCCTGAAACAACATTCACCGCCCCTGATGTGCCGACGTCGACCTATCGCGATCTCTTCGGCAACCGCTGCCGGCGGCTTGTCGCACCGGCGGGTGACCTGACGATATGGGGCGATGCCACGATCGAGGACGACGGCAAACCGGACAAAGTGCTGCCAGCCGCCCAGGAACTCCCAGTGCCGGAGTTGCCGGACGATTGCCTCGCCTACCTCATGGGCAGCCGCTATTGCGAGACCGACCGTCTCAGCCAGAGCGCGTGGGATATGTTCGGCGCTGTCACGCCAGGTTGGGGTCGTGTGCAAGCGATCTGCGATTTCGTCCACGAGCATATCCGCTTCGACTACATGCAGGCCCGGTCGACGCGGACGGCCTTCGAAGTCTTTCATGAGCGCGTTGGTGTCTGCCGCGACTTCGCACACCTTGCGGTCACGCTTTGCCGCTGCCTCAACATTCCCGCACGCTATATCAACGGTCATCTCGGCGACATCGGCGTCCCGGTCGTCGACCCGATGGATTTCAGTGCCTGGATCGAGGTGTTCCTGGACGATGGATGGCACACGTTCGATCCGCGCAACAATACGCCGCGCGTCGGCAGGATCGTGGTTGCGCGCGGCCGTGATGCGGCCGATGTCCCCCTCATCAACTCGTTCGGGCCGCACATCCTGAAGTCGTTCCGGGTGTGGACTTATGAGGTGTCGGCCTTGCAATAGCGGCATGGAACATGGGCCAGCCACGATCGAAGCGCAGGAGCAATTCCCGGCATGAACGACAGCCTCTCACGGCTTCCCCACGAACCGGCAGATCGGCTTACCAAGCCGTTCATGCGATTCCTCCGCATCGAGGCTACGGCGGGCATTGTCCTCTTGCTCAGCACGATCTTGGCGCTCAGCCTCGCGAACACCGCGTGGTCGACGTCGTTTCGCGCCTTGTGGGAGATGCCTGCGGGCATCAGAGTTGGCGACATTGAGATCTCCCGTTCGCTGAAGCACTGGATAAACGACGGTCTGATGACGCTCTTTTTCTTCGTCATCGCCCTTGAGCTAAAGCGCGAGCTGGTGCTGGGGGAGTTACGCAATCCGCGTATGGCCGCTCTCCCCGTCGCCGCTGCTTTCGGCGGCATGGCGGTGCCGGCCGGTCTGTTCTCGCTGCGTGTCGGCGGCGGGCCGGGTGCGAGCGGCTGGACCACCGTGATGTCCACCGATACGGCCTTCGTCATCGGGTGCCTTGCCGTGCTCGGTTCGCGCATACCAGGGAGCTTGCGGCTCTTCCTGCTCTCTCTTGCGATCTTCGACGATGTCGGCGCCATTCTGGTCGTGGCGATCGGCTATGGCGAAGCCTTGAATTGGGCCGCACTTGGAACCGCCGGCCTCGGACTTGCCGTCGTAGCAGGTATTGCGCGTCTGGGCATCCGCAGCATTCCGGTCTATTTCGCAATAGGTGTCGGCATCTGGCTGGCATTCGACGCATCGGGCGTTCACGCGACGCTCACCGGAGTGATTCTTGGATTGATGACGCCCGCGCGGAGTTGGGTGAGCGACGCCCGCCTCCATGCGATACTCGACCGCGTGAGCGCCCATCCGCCCAGCGATCATTCGAGCCGCGACACGGCGGCACGCAGCGACCTTCATCGGGCAGGCGTCGCGACCCGCGAAGCACTGTCGCCGATCGAGCGTCTCGAGATGGCTCTCCATCCCTGGGTCGCCTTCGTGATCATGCCGTTTTTTGCCCTCTCTAACGCGGGCGTTCCGATAGGAGACGCAAACTTCGACATTCCCCTCACGATCGCAATTTTCGCCGCCTTCGTGGTGGGCAAGCCCGTTGGAATTGTGCTCTTCAGTCTCCTCGCCGTGAAACTGCGCCTCGCGACTCGTCCAGACGAGCTACCCTGGAGCCTCTTGGCAGCCGGTAGCCTGCTGACCGGGATCGGCTTCACCATGGCTCTGTTCATTGCCGAACTTGCTTTCGAGCCCCAGCTTCTGAACTCCGTCAAACTGGGCGTTCTCGGCGCTTCCGTCATCTCGGCAACCCTCGGTCTTCTAGCGTTGACCTGGCTGACGTCTCCTGGCAGACGATAGTCCAGATCGCTCCGTCGGCCGCCATAGCGTAGAGCCTCCCCACCCTGCGTTCCGACCGGTCGCACGGCGTCATGATCAGGACCAGCAGGGGCGCAGTAAAATGCCGATCCACATCGCTAGTCTGGATCGGCACCGGCCAGCCTTCAATCGCGCAACAGGCGCGGTGCAGCGGTGCTTCGCCCTAAACTGGCGGCCAAAACCACAGGATCAAAGGCACGCCCAGCACGAGCACAATGAACGAGAGCGGCAGCCCCAACCTCCAATAGTCGCCGAAGCGATAACCGCCCGGACCCAGCACCAAGGTGTTGCACTGGTGTCCGACAGGCGTGAGAAAATCGCAGGCCGCACCCACTGCGACTGCCATCAGAAAGGCGTCCGGATTGTAGCCAAGGCGCCCAGCAAGGGTAACGGCGATCGGGGCAACGACGAGAACGGTGGCTGCATTGTTCAAAAACGGCGTTGCGGCCATTGCGACCACCATCATCATTGCAAGTGCGCCGTAGAGGGACAAAGTGCTAGTAAGTTGAGCGAGGCCGCCGGCGATTAGGTCGGCACCACCGGTAGTCCGGATTGACTCGCTGACTGGAATGAGAGCGCCAAGCATGATCAGGATCGGCCAGTCGATGGCTTCGTAAGCTTCCCGGAGCGAAAGTGACCCGAGCAGTACCGTCAGGACCGCAGCCGTAAAGAAAGCCGTTGCGACGGGCAACAGACCAAGAGCCGTTAGAACCATGGCACCAGCCAGCACCAGCACCGGAACCAGGCCCTTTCGCGGATTTCCCAAGCGAATTTCACGCTCGGCCAAGGGAAGAAGACCGAGTTCCACCAGTTTTGTGGGGAGAAGTACGAGATCGCCCTTCAAAACGAGAACGTCGCCTGGTCTTAGTGCGATGTCGCGCAACCGCTCGGTGAAGCGCTGGCTGCTTCGGCTTACTGCGAGCAGATTGATGTTGAAGCGATCATGCAGCGCCAAGCGCTTGGCGGTTTGCCCAATTAAGGCCGATTTCGGGCCGATCACCACCTCGATTCCGGCAATCTCCTCATCTACTCCCTTCGCTTCCGTCGGACGGTCGTGCCCCTCCAGTTCCAGACGCGTGCGCCTGATGGCTCGCTCCAGCGCCTGAGGGTCTCCTTCTAAAAGAACGATATCGTCCTGACGAAGGACAATATCCGGCAGTGGAATCATCCGTTCGACCTGATTGCGAATAAGGCCTGTGACCAGGACCTCGTCGTCCAACAAGGCTGACAGGTGACTGATCGACTTGCCGACGACGGCGGAAGAGGCAGTGATGCGAGCCTCGGTCATGTAATCCTTGATGTTCAGCGCCCTCTCCATTGACGGGACCGCCTCACGCTCCCCGGGGAGCAGCCGATAGCCAAACGCCAGAAAGACGACTCCCGCCGCAGCGAGACCTATGCCGACAGGGGTGAAATCGAACATGTTGAAGGGGCGGCCCGTCAGCTCCTCGCGCATTCGGGACACGACGACATTCGGTGATGTCCCAATCAAGGTGGTAAGCCCGCCAAGCAAAGAGCCAAACGCCATCGGCATGAGAAAAGACGAAGGGGAAGCTTTCGACCGGCGCGCCATCTGGAACGCGACTGGGATCATCATCGCCAGCGCGCCAATGTTCTTAATGAAGACGGACAGAACCGAGACGGTCGTCACGAGAATAACAACCTGGCCCTGTACAGAGGTCACGCTCGGCGCCACGCGATGGAGAAACGCCTCTATGACACCACTGCGCTCGATGGCGGCGCTTACGACGAGCGCGCTGGCTACAATGATGACAATGTCATCCCCGAAGCCGGAGAACGCTGCCTTGTGCGGCACGATGCCGGTGAAAACTGCGGCAAGCAACGCGAGAACCGCAACGAGGTCATAGCGGAGCCGCCCCCAAATGAAAGCGACCATCAGACCGGTCAGAATGGCGAAGGCGAAAGCCTGGGCTTGTGTCATGGATAAAGTCCCGACCAACTCTTCCCAATGCCAAGTCCATATTACTCGCCTGAAGAGATAAATGTCGGATAACTTACCAGGTTCACTCAACGGCGCGGCACCCCCAAAGTCCGTCCAGACTTTTGAAGCTTCGTAGTGCGGATGCGCGTATGATCAGACGATTACAGGATGCGTCCGAACAGGACGGAATAAACAATCACTGCAATCGCCAGGGTAAAGGCAAGCGATACGAACAGGCGCGTGAAATCATAGGTATAGAAGCGGGCGGGAACGAGATTTTTCACTGTCATTTCCTAAGTTTCGTTTGTCGGAATACCAAAGCGCCGCGTCCGCTGCGCTTCAAGATAATGAGCGACTGCAACTCGTGCTGACCCTGCCGAGGATGTCCGCTGGAACTTGGATATTGGTCATAATAGTTGCTACGAGTTCGTCGCGCTTCGCACGATTGTCGTAGCCCTTCAGTGTTGCGAGGTCGGTGCTGCTGGCAGATGCCATTCGCCCTGCCGCACTTGAACAGATGCCCGCAAGGGCAGCCACTCTGGCCTCCTCGACGGCTTGGGTGCTGGCAGTGGTGGTGGTAATCCATCCAGTATTGAAGCCGATGATCGGCGCCGCGAAAAGTCCGACGACCAGACCGATAGCGTAGGGCTTTGTCCGCTCGAGGATTTGATCGAATGTCATGATTTCATTCCCTTTAATCAGGTTGATTATCGGGATCGTTGCAGGCCCGTGCTCGGACCAGGAGCCGATGGCAATCCGAATTTTTACGGTGCGCCATAAAATAGTTAAAGTAAACAACTAATTTAGATCCTCATTCGCAAATGCGTTTCAGCCGGCGTTCGTAGAAAATTTCGGCGCCCATATGGAAAATAGCGCCGCGTCCGGCACAACTATATTTAAATAATTCGAATTTTATTTTTTGTGAAAACTGCTTTCACCTCAAAAAAACACGGTAATGCCACAATCAATGGATAGAGCTTCTTACTTGCCTTTTTTGCTTCATCAGAGGCACGAAAACAAGCTCACCGCTCCGTATATCCAAGGTGCGGGCCGCCGATTGCGGCCTTGCTCCAATGCGGCAGTACAGAGCGTAGCGGTGCGCGCTCAAGTGGCGCCAAACGGACTGGTTTAATCTCACGACGACGAAGCCACGGAACAGGAGGGCAGCATGTTCGCCCGGACGACGCATCGAACGGTCCATTTCGACCAACCGTTCTGGATGCCAGACCTCGGTGAAATGGTCCCGGCTGGCGACTACGAGGTCGATGAGGACGAGGAATTGATCGAAGGCATCTCCTGGCTCGCCTATCGCCGTGTGGCGACCTTTATCAAGCTACCAGCCACGGCCGAGAACAAATACCGAATGCGGCTGATAGCGATTGATCCTGAGGAGCTTGAACGCCTGACGGCAGTGGATCGCAACGACGCCGCGATCTTCCCGTCACTTTCACCATAAGGCAACAGCCAATGCGCCATCATCTATTCCCGATCGGTCTGTCAGTGCGACTTAAAGATCGCGCAAATATTTCACCTCGTGCAGTGGAAACCTATCAAATCACCGCCAAACTCCCTCTGAGAGACAATTCGCCTCAGTATCGCATGCGCAATGATGAACTCGGCCAAGAGCGCGTGAGCAACGAAGATAATCTGGAGCCGATTGACGGGCTGAACGTCGGATAACTAATCAGCGTTCAGTCGTCGCGCAGGCGACTGCGGGGAGGAGAGCTGCAGATGAAAAGCAAACACGAAGAACACGCGCTCGCCCTCAGCACATGGGAATCCGAAGGGCGCGCGCCGAACCGATCCGGACAGCGCGATGAGTATGGCCGCCGTTTCGATGGCGACGGAATGTATACGATCTATCACCTCTTCACCGGAGAGACTGCAGGGATCGGCTCATGGAAGATGGAAGGGCTCAACCCGAAAAATGCAGCGCGAGCGCTGCGTATTCTCAATACCCTAAGCTAGCCGTGATCGTGCACCCGTCGAACAACACCAGCACGGCTGCCCTCGCAGGGCACACCGCGCGGGTGAAGAATATCAACACGCCTTTTCGCCGCACCGACATACTCGGCGTCGACATTGCCGGGTACGTCGGAACAACTGTTGCCACAGCTCACGCGCCACCAGGCGATCAAGCCCGTCCGCGAAGCGGGCCGAGGCATGCCCGCAAGCTCGCGTTATCGCATTCGCGTAAACGAACCGCCACACAAATACTAGTGGGCGATAGCGCGGTGTCTAGGGGCGCGCTAAAATGCCAGCATGACCCAGCGATACGAATTGCATGATGACAGCAACGGCTTGTGGAGCGTGATTGATCGCTTCACCGGCTGGCCTGCTCGATGGCAAGGCATACCGCAGACCGGCCTGGACTATTTCGATGCCGATGATCTAACTGACTTGCTTAATCTGCTGGACGAACGGAGACGGGCGAAAGGCAAGCCGGAAAGCGGCGGGCTAAAGTGATCGGAATGCGGCGTTACACAATCCAGCAGAACGAAAACAGTAGCTGGTCGGTCCTTGATAGCGAAACGGGCGGGCCTGCCGGCACGCGCAGTGCCGGCGACAGGCGGCCTGAGTGAGAGCATGGCCCGCGCCTTAGCGTCAGGCATGAACCGAATTGACTTCGTCAGCATGGATGCAAAGCAATAGCGATGGGCCAGGGCGATCTGGTCCCCAGCGTACTTGCCTTAATAACCTGTCCGATATAGCGTGCCCTGCAAGTCAGTTGCAACAGCCTGATCGCACTTTCGCGGCGGCAAAATGACTTGAGCAGTGTACGACCCTCAGGCCGGCTCACGACACAGGTCGTGCCCGTCAAGGTAGCGAGTCGAAGGCGAAGAAGAGGATTGCACGAGGAAGACTCGGTTTCCGCGTCGAAGTTCCTCGAAGTCGGATGGCTCTTCTCCAGACCAGCGCTGGCGTCACCGCATGTTTCCATACCCCTTAGATTTTACTGGACCGGATCCGATAAGTGGTGGAAGATCCTTTTTTCAGGTGCCCTGATTACGAGATCGAGAATTCTACTTCGTCCAATTACCTTGGTGACAAAGCCCGCGTTTTGGCGGGCTTTGCTTTATAACCGCATGTCGGATCGGCGAAAGCTTTCTTCGATGCGGGACGCACCTCTGGAAGCGCTACAATTTTTCAAGTATCGTTGCCTAATCAGCGGCTGGTGACACGGCGCCGCTGGCGTTAGCCTAATGGAGGCTGCGTCATGTATCCCCTGAATGACTTTCACTCTCCTCCGCTTTCCTCGCTGACCTTAACTTGCTTCAAGGCATCCTCATTGAGGAACTCGATGACAGACACATCGACAATGACAGCGAAGAGGCGGATGAGCTTGCCAGAAGGCTCATAGTGCTCTTCCAATCGGGAGTCAGACAGGCTGATGTTCTTCATGAAATGATCCGGGCCGGGTGAAAACGGCGGAAGACCACTCGGACGTCCATGAACGGTCCTGCGCGTCACGTTCTCGTCACGACCGGCGCCTGACCCTATCGCGGACCACGGACGTATTGGCAATGGCTGCAGGAAGGTCGGGTCTGCCCGGCCTTTTTTGTGCCTCCTGTCCCCCACGAAGCCTTTTGAAGGAACATTCTCTCAGTCGTGGTGTTTTTCTTCTTTAGGAACGGCGGCATGAAGAAGCCCATAGGGACGTGGCGCCACATATCCGGCAGGTGATGGCAACCGATTACAACGTCGCTTTTCTCCGATCACTTCCCGTGTTCAGAATCAGACCCAAACTTCCAAAGAATATAAGGGTTCTCCTCAAGCGGTGCATGATGTGGAGAACGCAGGGAAATGACCGTCCCTCATGTAGACGGCTTCGGAGCCTCCGTCGACCACGGACGTTGGCCGGGGCCGGTATCACGTCCTCGATGGTAAGCGTGCCAGCAGTCCCGTTCAGATCAGGCGCGATACGATCTCAAAGCGCGCCGCTCAGCGGATCACAAGCAGGCTCTGGAGGCTGAATGCCAGGCCCGAGAGGCCATCGTAGGCCGGCCATTCGCTCGATGGGCGGCTTGCACAAGCGATCGCTGAGCGGTGGCCCCACGTCGTCCGGAAAATCGTTCTTATGTCGACCTCCGCCGCGCTGCGCCAACGTCGGGGGTGGTTGTGGGACAACATCCAGATGCTCGGCGATCCGATTGATCAGAAAGCGCATTCATTCGGCAATGGTGTTCTGGCGTACGTCCGGTCGACGAGAATTTCCTTGCCCATGCGCGACGCGAAAGCGCCGGCCTGCCGTCACGGCGCCTTGGGCGATGGGCCTGCTCGCGGAGGCGCATGGAAAGGACGATCGTTTTGCCGAGGGCAGCACCTTGATCGACGAGGCGCTCACCATCGTCGCGCGCACCGGCAACCGCTGGTGCGAGGCGGAGCTGCATCGGCTCAAGGGCGAATTAATATACTCGAGTTCAGAATGCGATCCCGCCGAAATCGAGGCGTGCTTCCGCCGTGCGCTGAATGTCGCTCGCGTGCAGGAGGCCAAGATGTGGGAACTGCGCTCGGCGGTGAGTCTGGCGCGGCTTTGGCGAGCACAGGGTCATGGAGCCCAGCCTTGCAAGCTGCTCGAGCCCCTTCTCGGCTGTTTCTCGACCGGCCATGGAACGCTCGATCTTCAGGACGCTCAAGCAGTCGTTGAAAGCTGCGTAGGTGGCAAATTGAGCACCTGATTGACCGCTGAAAACGACTTTGATTTAACTTCCGACTGGCGCGATGGTTCTGAATTTCGACAGGGGTATTGGGGACGACTGGAACCGCGGCGAACCGGACCTCAGCCGGGAGCGTCGAACTCCCGCTTTCCACCCGCTACCGCCGTCGAGAGCAGCGGAGCTAAAGGTCGTCTTTGGCGCCAATTTCAGACCTTGGCATCGGGGGGCCATATGTCCGGTTTTCGTGTTGCACCTCCTAGCAGCGGACGGTCGGCAGTCGGCCCCGAACGCGACGTGAGAGTATTCGATCAGCAATTACCGCTCCTGGCGCTCGTTGCTCGTCCCGATAGGCAAGTCGTACATCAAGTCCCACCCGACTGAGACGCGCGTGTAGATCGTCGGCAAGATCGGGATTGGCGAACCGCTGCACCGCCGCGTAGTCCATGACGCTACGACCATGCGCAGGCTGCTCACAAGTTTGGCGCAGGATACTTGATTGTAACGTCGTTGCTGCAATCAATCGCTGAATAACACGCTCGTGTCGTGACATTAACTACATCGAGGGTTGCGAGCGGTAGGCATTCAGCTCGATATAATGCGATTTCATCGGCGACGCTGTTCATGACGGGAGGGGGCATGATTGACAACCTGGCAGTTCCGAAGTCGGCGGCATTTTTCACTATCCGCAAGAATCTGACCGATAAGGCTGTTGAGGATCTGTTTACGGCTCTTCGCAAGTCGCACGGCACAACCGCGAACAATGTTTTCAGGTACATCCGCGAGATCCAGGGTGATGCGCGGTGGTCGGCAGTTTGCTTCGAGTACGAAACGCCGCCCGCATTTCTCCATCCGGCCTCAGGGGTAAAAGAGAGGCTTTTCGGTTATTTGATGCTCGTTGAATATCAACGACACGCGGCGCTGTTTTCGTCGCGCCTCGGTCTGCCGGCAGCATTCAAGTCTCGGCACTTTGCGCCAGTCGCGGTAAGCCGGATGGAAGGCGCGATCGCACGTGAGAACGCCGTGTTCCAGAAAATGCGAATGCGCAATATGTCCGTGTCGCCGCATGTTATGCGGAATAAGACCTTGGAGGCCCCGAATCTGGCGAACGTGGTGGGCCCGACAGGCAGCCGTAGATATGCCCCGCAGACATACACGGTGTCGGTTGATGGCATAAATAGCACGGCAACCCCGAGCACAGGTCGTATTGGTGTTCGATCGGACAAGGTGAGCTACGGTGAGTTGATCGAGTTCGCCGCGACCATGATCGACGCCCTGCGGGTCGACCCTGTCGGTGTCTCGCCATTCATTAGGACATTTGCGCGGCCCATGTCGCTTGCCGATGCCCTTGCCGCGTCGCAGCCCACCGCAATCGCGGTGGACACTGCGCGACTTGCTGCCGCGGTTGCCGGCGACGAAGCCACCATCCGGCTGGTGCGTGTCGGTGATGAAGTCGCGGAACTCTCCACTGATGAGTTCAACGAGCTCCTCGGCCAGCTCGACAAGGCACTCGCTATCGAAGGGAACGGGAAGCTGCGCGCTGCGAAGCTGCCTGACAGCAACGACGAGCTCGCTACGATTAGTCTGAACAAGAACCGCATTGCGCTAAGATCGCTGACCCTCGGCATGGCCGCCACAGTGGAGGTGGAGACCCTCGATCTGGCGCTGGGAGAGGATCCGGAGCGCCGACCGCTGTATTCATATCTCGATGAAGAGGACTGTTTCATTGTCCTGTTCGATGACGTTGGGCTTTCCTACATCGACGGTCAGGTGTTTCGGGATGAAACGATGCTGGATGGAGGGGCGTCTTTCCTCCCTTACTTACATCCGGAAGCGTCTCTTCAGGCCGTTACGGACGAGAAGGGTGCATTCGTAGCTGGCCAGGCGGCGTTCGACGTGACTTCTACCTTCGGGGCCATCGTCGAGCACATCGGCGCAGCGGATGACATCCTGATTTGCGACGATCTGGGCGATGAGTGGGCTGACTTCATTGGTATCAAGGAGGAGGCCGGTTTTCTCCAGGTGTGTTTCTACCACGCCAAACATGATGCATTGAGCCTTAGTGCTGGATCATTTCACGTGGAGTGAGTCAGGCGATTAAAAACCTTGGCAATATGATGTTTCCAGCTGAGCGGATGGAGGCCAAAGTCCAGGGTTGGGGTGCTACATACAACGCCAAAAAACAGCCGACGCAGATCGCGAGAATCATTCGGAACAACGCGGGCGATCTTAACGCAGCAATCGTACGTGCAAGAACTGCACCCGATGTGCGGCGGCGGGCGGTAATTGTAACGTCGTCGCTTAGCAAGAAAGCAGTTGAGGATGCGTTTGCCGCCATCCAGGATGGGCAACGACCAACCCACACATTTGTCCAACTGTATTGGCTCCTACAGTCTTTCTTTTCTGCATGCACAGAGGTGGGCGCGTCCGGGTCAATTGTCTGTCAGCCGTAAGCGGACCGTCCGCTGGACGCCTATGCTCAGTGTGGCGGCTCATCGGATAGGTAAGCCAAGGCATCGTAGTCCGGTTGCGACCCACTTGCTTGCCCAGAGAGTCATATCAATGGGAAGCCGCGGTAGCGCACGGGTAATGCTCTGAAGAACTGATTAAGACGCCTGAGATCGTTCGTGGATCGGCCGACGTTTTAGTTGAACAGCGTGGAAATTCGATTTTTTGTCTGGCAATTCTTCCGGAAATAACCTTACCCTGCGGGCTCAAACTCTGGGAGAAGCAACGCTTGCAAGTGGCCATTCAATATAATGCATCCGGGTCACTGGCCGGCTATCTTTATCAATGCAGATTGGCTTTACTTCTTGCAATCCGCGAAATGAAGGTAAAGCCAAATTGCCATATCTCGATCGAGAAGTTCGACGATATAGCTTTCCATGACGAAGATCTCCCGCATTGCATTGTCCAAGCCAAGCATCATATCGGGCCAAAGGACGTCAATGATAGCAGTGTCGATGTTTGGAAAACGCTTCGCATCTGGATTTCGCACCTGCGGGCCGGCTCTTTCTCGAATGCCGACACGCGACGGTTTCTGATCACGACCGCGACTGCACCTGATGACGGAGCCCTCGTCATGTTGCGCGCTGGCTGCGGGCCTGCGGAACGAAAGACAGCAAGAGAGCGGCTGGCCGCGGCTGCGCGCGCATCGACTAACAGGACATCGGAAGCTGGTCGTAACGAGTTCCTGGCGCTGACCGACGAGGAAGCCGACGTATTGCTTGCTTCAATTACCGTGGTGGATGGCGCGCCAGATCTGCACAATGTTTTCAACGAAGTTGAGGGCGAGCTCCGCATCCTTTCGGCAGGTTCCGCCGATAGGGTTGCGCAAGCTCTTGAAGGCTGGTGGCTCGGAGCAGTCGCGAAGCGCCTCGTCGGGATCGATACAAGCGATATTCCGGTCCAGCACATTGCAATCAAAGCACAGGAGTTCGCAGCACTGTACGGTCCTGTCGGTCTGCCTGTCAGCGATCCCAGCGAGTTCGGTGAGCGGCCCTACTCGATCGAGGATGAAGACGAGACCTACGTCAAGCAGATGCGCCTGATCCACCTGTCGGAGACGGCGATAAAACGCGGAATTCAGGACTTCTATCGGTCAAACACGCAGCGATCAAAATGGGCGAGAGAGAACCTGCTCCTTGATGGCGACGTTGCACGATATGAGGCAAAACTCCAGGATTCCTGGGAGCGCAAATTCGAGGAAGAGTGTGGCGAAGCCCACACGGCCGATGATGCTTCGAAGAACGCGATGGGGCGAAAGGTCTTTCACTGGGCAAGCCAGCAGCAGATCGAATTTCGCAACGTGATCGAGACGTGGATCACGGCGGGGTCATTCCATGGGTTGGCAGACCGGGTGAAGGTTGGGTGGCATCCGAATTATGTGGATCATCTTTCAGTCGGTGCTGACGATGCCGCGACTTGATACCTGGACCCGGCGCCCTCCTGAGGAAGCAAATCTCTTTGGCCCCTCGTTTCTCTGCGCGATTTCGCACGAGTTTCTGCGCGATTTTACCAAAGACGGCCGCGATGGAGCGTCGCTCTTCTTGCTGATTATCGCGCTATCGTCTGTCTTGCATCGAAGCAGCCGCGAGCGGCTGCCTTATTCGACGGTCACGTCACTCTATGCCTGGGTGCAAGATAACGAGGATCTCCTCATCGGATTTGCTTCGAGAGCGCAGAACCTGACGCCCTATTTGAAGGAGGCGGTGCTGTTCGGGCTCGCTACGAAGACGATCGCCGTCGGGGATGAGGGAAACCTTCGACCCGGAGAGCGCCGCGCAACCTTTCCAAAGTCTTTCTTGGACGACACAACCGCAGAAACCAAAGAAATCGTAGATAGATCGAAGTTCATGGGTAGATGGCTTGCAAAATCCGGATCTGAAACGTCAGTCGCAGCGGCGTTGGGAGTCCGCCCATGAGTTTCATAATCAAGGCAATCGTCGTCTACAGCCACGCAGGCGAACAACAGATCGTGCCATTTCGTGAGACTGGTCTGAACATCATTACCGGCAAATCCAAGACCGGCAAATCGGCTATCATCGACATTGTCGACTACTGCCTTGGTCGCGGCAGCTACAATGTCGCTGAGGGAACGATCCGCAAAAAGGTATCATGGTTCGGTCTGCATATCGCCAAGGGCGAGGACGAAGTGTTCATCGCCCGTGACAATCCAGGTCCAGGTGCCGGCACGGGCTCCAAGGTGTTCTTCTGCCGCGGTCGAAATCTCACCTATCCCTCCCTCGACGAGATCACGAAAAACACCACAGAGGAAAGCCTCAAGGAGTTCGTGACGCGATTCGCGGGGATCCAGGAGAACGAGCACCGACCGACCTCAGGCACTCGTCCGCCATTGGAAGCAGATATCGGGCACGCGCTTTTCCTCTGCTTCCAGAAACAGAATACCATCGCCAGCCAGGACCAGCTCTTCCACCGGATGAACGAGCAGTTCCTGCCTCAAGCGATGAAGGATACCCTTCCCTACTTTCTTGGGGCCGTGGATGAAGATCATTTCCGGCTTTTCGCTGAATTGGACGAACTTCAAAAGAAGCTGAGGCTTCTGGAAGCTCAACAGACCAAGCATGTTCAGTCGGTCGATGCCAGCCGGTCGCGGTTGACGCGAATCCTGAACGAGGGAAAGAAGGTCGGGCTTATACGCCAGGACTATCAGGCCGTGGACGATAGTGCTTTCGCCTTCCTCGCAAGGATCGGGGAAAGCGCTATCGATCAACCTGACCTCACATCCGATTTCGGCGAAACCATCGCGCGCCTCCGCGGCGAGCAGAGCACGCTGCAGGAGCGTCTGGGAGACCTAAATCAGGACGTTCGAGCCGCACGTGCTTTCTTCTCCGATCAGACCGACTATTCCCGCGAGGTCAGCGAACAACGATCCCGCCTGAAGAGCATCGAGCTTTTCAAGACCGACATTGAAACGCCGGAACAATGCCCCTTCTGCGATTCACATCTGGAGTCCCCCATTCCACGCGTTACGCAGGTCCGGGAATCGTTGAGGCGGGTCAGCACCCAGCTTGATGGCCTCTACCGCGACAACCCCCATATCCAAGGGCATATCGCGGATCTCGAAAGCAAGATTGGCGAAGCCACCGACAATCTGAAGCTAGTTCAGAGAGAGCTACAGCGCGCTGTTCTCGATGATGAGGCCGCTAAAGCCCGTCAAGACCTGATCGTCTCGCGCGGCCGCTTCCTGGGGCGGCTCTCGGAATTTCTTGAATCGATGGCGCCGGATCGAGACAATCTAGAGCTTGCAGCGGAAATCGAGCAGGTCAAAGGCCTGATTGCTGCGGTTCGCTCCCGCATCAACAGCGACGATATTGAATCACGACTGCAGACGATACTGAGCTTCATCAGCCAGAAGATGACGGACTATTCCGGCCAGCTTGACCTCGAACATAGCGGCAGCTCGCTGCGATTGGACGTCAAGAAACTCACGGTGGTCGCCAATACTGTTGATGGCCCGATCCCATTGAACCGCATGGGAAGTGGCGAGAACTGGGTGGGCTATCACGTTCTTAGCCATCTTGCGATCCACTGGTGGCTCCGGGAAAGAGATCGGCCCGTGCCGGCTTTCCTCATTTTCGACCAACCGACTCAGGCCTACTATCCGCCGGACGTTTCCGAAGGTGGGCTTGAGCAGATCGAAAAGGACGCTGATCGGGCAGCTGTGAAGGCCCTGTTCAAGCTGATGGTCCACGCGTGTCAGGAGATCAAGCCGGACTTCCAGGTGATCGTTCTCGATCACGCTCATCTCACGGACGGCTGGTTTGAGGACGCTATCGTAAGGGAATGGCGGGGAGATAGCGCGCTCGTGCCTTACCACTGGCCGGAACGATAGTCTCGGCAAGAGGCGTAAGTATGCGTCTCGCTCCGCAGGATCACCCAGCAAATTTGAAGCCGTATTCGGGCCGAGGACTTTTGGCGGGGCCGGTCCGCCTTGCCTCTCGAATGACGGCGTCCGACCGGGCGAGCAGCGCATCGATGGCGGCTAGCTCGGCGTCGAAGGGATCGGAATTTTGCTCGGATGCGTCTTCCCCTCCCTTCTTTCGCCCCCGTTGTCTCCACCCTCGGCGCCGCTGCTCGCCGAGGTCTTGACGGATGCTGTCGCAGGGGCACCGGCGTGCGAATTCACCCATGATTAACCATATGAATTAACAAAGCAAAATAATATAAACGGAAGCGAAAACCAACTACATTTCCGTCACCCGGACGCTCTTTTTCGCCCGGCTTCACTATCGATAGGAACCATGTATCGATAGTGATATGGTCAGAGGTTGACCAACTTGCCGTTTCGGCGCTATCATCGCGCAAAATCGCCAAAAGCATGAGAATTCCATCGCCGCTCGACGAG
>NZ_LUAV01000028.1 GCF_002078505.1 Ensifer aridi
AATTCCATCGCCGCTCGACGAGAGACTTAAATCCACGGAGAACCACGATGACCGTCACAGTCAAGGTCGCAGAGGCCAAGACGCATCTGTCTGAGCTGCTGGCCCGGGTCGAAGCCGGCGAAGAGGTGATCATTTCCCGCGGCAACAAACCCGTTGCCCGGCTGTCGCGCATCCGCCGCGAAAATGACATCGATGCGCTCATCGCTGAGATCAAATCCCAGCGTGCCGGCCGCCAACCCACGACACAGGAAGAAATCCGTGAATGGCGCGACGAAGGCCGGCGGTACTGATGGCCTTCATTCTCGACGCCTCGATCGCTGCCGCCTGGTTTCTTCCCGATGAACAGCATGATGCCGCCGACCGGTTGATGGCTGATCTGCGCGCGACCATTGGCGTGGTACCGGCCTTGTTCTGGTTCGAGACGCGCAATCTGTTCCTGGTCGCCGAGCGGCGGGGACGACTCCGGCCGGGCGAAGCGCTTCTTTTGATGACGCAACTGCGCGGGTTGTCTCTGGAAGATGGCGGATCAGGCAGCGACGGCCTGGTGCTCGACCTTGCGGCTCGTCACATGCTGACCGCGTATGACGCCAGCTACGTTGCGCTTGCGAAGGCGCAGGAGATGCCGCTGGCGACAGCCGACCGGAAGATGGCCGCCGCAGCACGCGCGGAAGGTTTGCAGATCGTAGGTCCACTTGAGCATGAGCACTGATCCAGACATGCGCAATTCTATCGGCGGGGATGAACGTAACGCCGAGCCCCCGTCCCGCCCCCGCGCTCGCGAAATAGACATGGAACGGGTGTGGGATCTCGCGGCGGAGTGCCGGTGCACAGTCTTGGTTGGAACCAGCTCCGCTCACGACGATCTCTATGACGAGCACGGCCTGCCGCGATGATCGCCGGCGACCACCTAGCGAGGGGTCGATGATGACCGATCGTGGTCCAGGCATTTCTGCTACCGAGGCCATGCACCGCCGCGCCGAGGAACTTGACGCGCTCGACGCCATCCTGCCGTTCGACCGACGCGATCAGCTCGCCGCGCTGCTGACCGACGACGACGTCGAGACTCTAAAACATCTCGCCAGCCAAGGCATGGGCGAAAACACGCTCAGGGCGCTTGCCTCGGACCTCGGTTACCTCGAGGCCTGGTGCCAGCTCGCCACCAGTACCCGCCTCCCCTGGCCGGCTCCGGAAAGTCTGCTGCTGAAATTCGTGGCCCATCACCTCTGGGATCCGGTGAAGCGCGCCGAGGATCCGACCCACGGCATGCCGGCCGACGTTGAGGCCGGTTTGCGGGCCGAACGGCTGCTCAGGACTGCCGGCCCGCACGCACCAGGCACGGTGCGACGGCGGCTGACCAGTTGGTCGATTCTGACGCGCTGGCGCGGCCTGACCGGCGCCTTTGGCGGGCCGTCGCTGAAGTCCGCGCTGCGGCTTGCGGTGCGCGCCAGCGCCCGACCACGCCAACGCAAAAGCCGCAAGGCCGTCACCGGCGACGTGCTCGCAAAACTGCTCGAAACCTGCGCCAGCGATCGGCTGGTCGACCTGCGCGATCGTGCGCTGTTTTTGACCGCCTTTGCCTCCGGCGGCCGTCGGCGGTCGGAAGTGGCGGCATTGCGGGTCGAGGATCTCGTCGACGAGGAGCCGGTGCGCGCCGATGCGGCCAACGAGACCTCCCCTCCCCTCCCCTGTCTCAGTCTTCACCTCGGCCGCACCAAGACGAGCACCAGTGATGACAGCGCGCATGTACTGCTGATCGGCCGGCCAGTGAGCGCCTTGAAGCATTGGCTGGCGGAAGCTGCGATCAAGGAAGGGCCAGTGTTCCGGCGCATCGATCAGTGGGGCAATGTCGACCGGCGGGCGCTGACGCCACAATCGGTCAACCTGATTCTGAAAGCGCGCTGCAGGCAGGCCGGTCTCGATCCGGCGCTGTTTTCGGCGCATGGCTTGAGATCCGGATATCTGACCGAGGCCGCCAACCGCGGCATTCCGCTTCCGGAGGCGATGCAGCAATCATTGCACAAGTCGGTGGCGCAGGCGGCAAGCTATTACAACAACGCGGAACGAAAGAATGGACGAGCGGCGCGGCTGATCACCTGA
>NZ_LUAV01000029.1 GCF_002078505.1 Ensifer aridi
AGCGGCGCGGCTGATCACCTGACGAACTCAGGACGAGGTTCACGCGACCACTCGACCGAACCGCCACCATCGCATGTCTCATGATGTTCCGTGCGACTCCCTGGACCGAACGTTTCACTAAGGCTAGGGCGAAGCTTATTCCCATAGCAGCATATTTCCTCTTTCGAGGCATTAACTACAGCCGTAGGTTATCATTGCTAGGATTACTCGCACGCAACAGATGCAAAGGATCCGCCACCCATGTCGGGCGCTGGAGACCGTCTCGAAATAGCGCTTAACGCCCGGGGCATCAAAAAGCAGATGGCGTTTGCGGCCCAGCTGGGGGTCGACGACAGTTTGGTGAGCAGATGGCTAAGAGGAAATGGATTGTCGATGCAGAACGCGATACGCGTGTGCGAAGTCTTGGATGTCTCCCTCGATTGGCTTCTTCTCGGGCGGGGAACAATTGATTCTCACCGACATCTCGATCAGCTCGAGAGATATGAAAAGTTGCAACGAGCAGTGTCAGGCCTGCCCCACTCCGTCGTCGACGCTTTGGTCAACATGGCTCAGGCGATCCGAGCCGAACTCGACTCGGACCGATTGTAGTCAGTGAAGCAAGCTACACTATTGCGACACGAACCATAGGGTTCCGTCCGGCAACGTGCCGTTCAGAATGACTCCCACACTCTTACGCTCACCGCTTCGTGTGAATGACACAAGGCATTTGTCTTCATCCTGGAGGGGATGAAGAACTTCGGGTTGAAACGCCATCACCTGCTCAAGATGGAACTCCTTGACATATGACCCGTGCTTTGCCGTTGCAAAGGTCTTTGTCTTCGACCAGTTCGTGACCTGGATGTCAGTGATATCTGAAAACTCCAATTCCTTTCCGAGCTCCGCTTTGCGGGGCGGCGGGGCGAGAGCTTGCCGGAGTACACTCGAACCGGGACTCGGTGGAAACAGGATTTGTCCGACCTTCATTGTGTCGAGCGTAACGGAATAGGTTTCTGTGTCATCAATTGTAATCCACAGCACCTTCTCATAGCTGACGTTCACCTCGATCAGCAAAGACATCGGCATCGCGAACATCATCATGCCAGTGCTGCTGTCTTGGATCGCGAAGAGAATAGCGTAGGAATATGTGGTCTTTTCCGCGGTCTTTTTCTCCCAAAAAATCCATGCGTCGCCCTCCTGCGACTTCAGATCCGTGAACGCGTCAGTGACTGCGGCAGTCAGCTGAGCAACCGTGCTCGTGCCCAAAGCCACGCCGAGGACCTGTTTCAGCGCCTCAACGATTTTGTCGATCATGCCGGAGACGACGCTGTGCGTCTGAGTGAGTGTTGTTTGGTAGCTTTTGAAAATGCCAATTTTGTATGCTCGGTCGCTTTCAGGCAAACTCGCATTGAAATCTGCTATCAGCTGGCGTGCTGTATTAGACTCGAACCTTCCGGTCTCGTTGTTAATGGCACCATTGAACAGAGCCGTTAACTGAACGGCCTGGGTGAGATAATCGATGTTATCGATTGCAACAATTTCTTGAAATTGCTCGGAGACGTCTGCCGTGGCACCAATAAACAGGAAGGGTCCACCGCGAGACCTAAGTCTCCTGACAGCAGAGATGTTTTTCAGTCGAACCTCATCAGGTGCAAGAATATCAGCCATCGAATTCCTCCTGGTTCAGCGGATGATGCATCTCATCCAGCCGACACCTTTAAGACTTCTGAACTGGGAATTCTCACTCCACCGATGGTTTCCATAGCAATAAGTTTGCAATCAATGCATGCGAATTTCGATCGCATGCTCGTCGCGCCTATCTGGAAGCCGCACGTGAGGACCCAAGTACGCAATCTGTTCAAGATCGTTATCCAGCCTGTCTGAGATGCGATCCGGCTCGCATCAACGCCATGAGCATCGGACCCAGCGAGAACTCCCCTCGCCGCGCCTTTCCAGTCAAATCCCTTAGATAGCCGCCGGCCGAGTTAATATGACCGGCCCTTTCGAGAATGCAGGCGACGGCAATCGCCGCGTTTTCGGGCCCCATGACCTCGCAGGCATCCTGATAGGCCGACGGGCTAACCCCAAGCATCGACCGCACCACAACCGCAGCCGACATCAGGTCCCGCCAACTTTCGACACCACCTTTCGGACCATAGTCGCGGATCCCGGGGCAGGCCTGCAGCACCATAGCCAGCGGAAAGGTCTTAATCGACGCCCTCGTCGGCCGGATGATTGGGCTCGATTTCGCGCCCTGCTCTTTTCGAGAGCTAGGTTCAAGTTCATTGCTGGATTCGGTATTTGAATTCTGTATGTGGCGTTCGTTTTGAACAGCATTGCTGCTCATATTTGGGGAATCTTCGTGAATTTCCAGCCGGTTGATGATTTCCTCGCGGAGCATCTCCATTTCCTCGAGGATTCGCTGTAGATCAACAATCGTCGGCGTGCGGGGGATGCGCCCGGTCAGGCCGAGGAATATCTCCTCGATGTGTCCCCAGTCGCCGGCAGCCCCCTCCTCCATCGCGGCGCTGATCAGCTTGCGGACGTCGCGCCGGCAGATCGATAAGGCTTCCTTGGTGATGCGGAAGCGCTTGCGCTCTGCGGCAACCTGCTGTGCGGCGTGCGCTAGTTCCTCGGCGCGTGCCAGCAGCGGCGCCAGGCTGAAGCCGAACGCCTCCTCGATCGCCCCGCTCTCATCCTTACGGGCGTAGCGCTTGCCGTTGGCGCTGTCTTTGCGCTGGATGAGCCCGGCGTCGACGAGCGCGGCGAGATGCCGGCGCAAGGTCGTGCCTGCAATACCGTGCGCGCGTACCGAGAGCTGATCATTCGACGGAAATACGACGAGACCGCGGTCCTCGCAAAGCTCGTTGTCCGGGTAAAACGTCAGCAGAGCATCGAGCACCGCAAGGGCGCGGTCCTGAATGCCGAGCACCGCCCTCGCCTCGCAGGCGTCCCGGAACACCTTCCATTTGTCGGCGGTCTTGCCGGGTTTGATTTCGGCCGTCCGCATTTGCCCTTTGATTTGGGCAAGCGAAACCGGCCGCCGCCCGAAGGGCGTCGTCACATTTCCAACCTGCATTTCCTTCACCTTTCAAAAGGCAAAAGAAATTCGCTCACCAAAAAACGGTGCCAAAGGACTCTTGACTGGGATTCGGGGAAATGCGATTCTCGGTTTGCTACAACACAGAGAAGGGCTTCCACGACGGCAACGTTTGGGGGCCTTTTTCTTTTGCGGCTCAGTCTCCTGTACGTTTGAATTCTGCGTAAAGCTCATCGAGCTTATTCGTGAGGAACTCCCCGAAGGCGGGCGCTTCGTCGGCTTTGAGCGCCAACGTGTACGTCTTGCCGTCAGCCTTGATGCTGCACGTCAGCGCTTTTCCCTCTCGTGGTTTCCATGTTTTCGCGGTCGGCTTGGCCGCTTTTCCGAGCAACTGGGCCAGCGCCAGATCAAAGCGTCTGTCGCTGTCCGCTCCGCAGAACGCTTCAGACGCAAACAAGGCCTCGAGCTTCGATAATTTCTTCTCGGAGTAGGCTTCAGCGAACGCTATCCATTTTCTCCGCCCGTATGCGGGAGTATTGCCGATCTGTGCGATGACAGGCGCAGGAATGGACGAGGCGACCGAAATCATCTTCGAAAGTTCGGTTTTGTCGGTAGTGAGCGCCTTCATGATGACAGCGCGCTTAAAGCCACGCTCTTCGAGAGTATGCGCGAAAGTCGCTTTCTCGATGTAAGTTAGGTTGCTGCGGGCGGTGTTTTCCACGCCTTGCGCGACAACCAGTTCCTCGTCGGCGATCTGCTTGACGACGGCTTTCACCGGAATTCTAAGAATACGCGCCGCCCTAAGTCTGCGGTGACCGTAGGCTACCTGATAACGGCCATCCCGCTCCGGATGCGGGCGAACTAGAATGGGAACTTCCTGGCCACTCTCCGCGATCGACTGCACAAACGGATCATTTTCCGTAAGCGCGACTTCCCCGATCCGGTCTCTCACAAAGGAATCGTCAATAAGTTCTGGGTCGAGGTCCTGCACGCGAAGTCCGGCGATCAAGGCTTCCTGCATCGCCCTCGCCTCTTCCTCCATTTTGCCCAGCGTCAAAGCCATTGAGCGGACTGGGCCAGCCGGCCCGCGTTGCGCTTCCTTCTCCTCCTCAAAGTTGGCCATGGCCAACTCTTCGACGGCGTCGCCGAAAATACCCTTTAGAGTGTTCCTTCTGCTCATACACGGCCCCATGTTCTGTGGACCTCGGCAAGAACTTCGCCGTTGGCCGCATTCACGGATTCCAGAGCCCGGTCGTAAGTCGACTTGCGCACCTGGCCTTTCTCGATCTCGTATAGCGTCTGTTTCGTTAGCCCTGCGTCCGCTATTGACGTTGACTTAAGGACGGTAGCCGTGAGCACATCATTGCCGAACAGGCTACGCAGAAGCGCCACGATCTGAGACTGCGGCCCGTCGAACGGTTCGTGCCGGGTGACGATGTACTTTATGAAATCATGCTGAAGGTCGCCGCCTGCCTTTCTGACGACGGAAAGCAGGTCTGATGTCATGAGCAGGAATTGGGACATCGAAGCTACGTCGACCATTTGAGGATGAATTGTGATGAGCAGAGAAGTGGCGGCACAGACCGCACCAAGCGTGAGGTAACCGAGCTGCGGAGGGCAGTCGATAACGACCAGATCGTAGTCCTGCTCGACCTCCGCAATCGCCGCTCCGACGCGCTTGAAGAACACTTCTCCGCTTCTGGACCGGTCGTTCAGCGCACGCGGCGTGTCATGCTCGAACTCCATGAGCTCGAGATTTCCAGGCACGAGGTCGAGCCCGTCGAAATAGGTCTTCCTGATGATCTCCTTCAGCGGCCGGCGCTTCTCATCGTACCGAATCGCGCCATACAGCGTGTCGCCGTCATCGACATCAAACTCCGGCTGCACGCCAAGCATTGACGTCAATGATGCTTGGGGATCGAGATCGACCGCGAGAACGCGATAGCCTGCCAGCGCAAGGTATTGGGCAAGGTACAATGTAGTGGTGGTCTTTGCCGAACCGCCCTTGAAGTTGGTAACTGCGATCGTCTGAAGCTTCTCGCCCGATCGCCTGCGAGGCAGATAGGTGAGTGCGTCCTTGGGCTTGATCGAAGCCATGTGGTGGCGCAGCTCGTTTATCTGGGCAAGGGTATAGGATCGCCTGCCGTTCGAGGAGACCTCCGGCGTTGGCCCCTTGCCATCGATCGAAAGCTGACGAAGATAACCATCGGAGACGCCCACCATCTGTGCGGCTTCCCCAGAGGTGAACGTCCTGAGCGTCTTCTGCGAAAGCGGCGGAAACAAGCGTTCACGCAGCAGCTTGAGTTGCCTCGAAAGCTGTTTTGCGTGGCGCTCGATGCGGACATCTGTCGTCGAGACGTTTTGTATATTCACGTGAGGGATTTCCTTCCGATGCGCTTTTTGTGCGTCTTTCCCGCAAAAAGCGTATCGAAAGATGCCATGATTCGGAAATATCGGCAATGAGACCCGCTTTGTCGCGAGTCACAGCAAAAGTTGGCCATGGCCAACTGCCAACTTGGAACAATGCGCAGAACCACAAACGGCCGGCCGCAATCTCTCCGATTTGACACGCCGCGAACATACTGCCCTCAGCGCCCGCCCTTTATAACGAAGGGACTCTCTGCTGCTCGTGCAAGAAATCCGCGGCAGCCTGGGCTTTGGCGGCCGCGGTGATGATGGCCCGATTGTCGTTCTTCAACGCCTTGAGCCAGCTTTCCAGGTAGGTCGCGGTATTGTCGCGAGGATCGTGGGCCACTCCAAGATCGGCGCAGAGGAATGAAGCGGAGAGCTCGGCAACCAGCTCCTCGATGGCGTAGCTTTCACTGCCGAACCGGCCGCTCAAGTCACGGTCGAGGCGATGCTTTGCGCCTGACCAGTGCGACATTTCGTGAAGCAAGGTCGAGTAGAGGTGAACCTCGTCGACGAAGCGTGCCCGATCGGGCATGAGGATGTCGTCGGGGGCGGGACGATAGCAGGCGGTTGTTCCGCCGTAGGTGATCGCCGCGCCGGTGTTGCGGACGAAGGTTTCGACGGTCTCAAGATGCGGAACTGGCGTCGCCGGCAGATCCGCGGCCGGTCGATAGAACCGGTCTGGAAGGTTCTCGATCCGCTCGACGTTGAAGACCGTGTAGCCCTTGAGATAGGGAATTGCGCGTTCGTCGTCATCCTCGCGCTCCTTGGGGATGAAGGTGCCGTACTTGACGACGAGGGAACCTTTCTCGCCCTTTCGGACCTGGCCGCCGAGATCCTGAGCTTGGCGGTAGGTCATCCAGGTGTTTTCCTCGTAGCCGGCGAGCTCGCTTGCGAGCCACAGCATCAGGACGTTGATCCCGCGATAGGCTTCGCCTGTTGCGCGGCGCGGAACGAGGGAGCCGCGGCTGTTTCCGCGCCAGGGCCGGATCCACGGCTTTGTGCCGGCTTCAAGCTGCTCGACGATGGTATCGGTGATGCGCTGGTAGGTGTCCTTGATGCTCTGCATTGCCGTCTCCTTCCGTTGGTTGACGGCAAAAAACGGAGATAGCAGAAGCGAGCCCATGCACCCGAAGGGCCGCAACAGAGTGGAGGACCGCGCCAGCGGTTGCGTGGGGGAGGGGCTATCGTAGCTTGTCCGTCAAATCACCCAACGGAAGGAGAGGGCGCAGAACATCGGCGCCTCCTGCTCACGCATAGCTCTTGCAGCTTAAAGAGCCGGTGGGCAGGTTACCGCTCGCGATCGTCGTCATCACGCTCCCGACTGCGCTGTGCCGCCATTTGCGCCTCGATCGCCTTCAACTCCGGGTTATGGTCCTGCTGTGGCTGCCGCGCTGGCGCCGGCTGCGATTGCGCCACCTGGGCCGACTGCTCGCGCCTCACTCGGGAAAAGTCCGACCGGGCAGTGAAGGTAATTTCCTCGTCGTCCGGTAACCTCTCCGGCAAATCCGTGCGATCGGCGACGACAATCCATTGGTCGGTCACAAGGCTGGCAACGCGATTGTCGTGGCCGAGAACGGTTCCTGTGATCTCCTCGCCGGCGCGGGCGGTGCGGACATGATGGTGCAGAGGCTCTTCGCCGACCTCCCGCAAGTCTTCGAATGCGGATCGAATGGCCTCCCGACGGCCCGCGTTCATCGCGTCCTCAATCGCATGCTTCATTGCGGGACTGGAGGAGTCGTTCGTGGTCTCGATCGACGCCTCGATCATGCGCGGCTTGGTGATTACAGAGAAGTCGATCTCGTGCCCGTAGTGGCGGCCCAGCTCGGAAATAAACGCCTCTTGAGCTCGCCCGTTGCCCTCTCTGAATGGATGCACATAGTTCAACTCTGAGAGGACCTTCCCGGCGCGCTCAGCAAATTCCTCCGGCGTTGCATTGCGAAGGGCCTGCGGATCTCGGATCGGCTTCAGCGCCTCGTCCAGACCCATTTCTATGCGCGAGCCGGGCAGGAAGGACGTGCCGCCCTTGGAGAGGCCGCCGATCGGCTCTACGCGCTGACCCTCAACGACGGGACTTTCGTTGCGCGTATGACCGGCCCATTCGTACACATCCTGAAAAATGTAGCCGTGAATCGCCTTCAGGTGAGCTTTGTCGAAATTGCCTTGCGGGCCGTCTCCTTCAGCAATTTCCTGCATCCGCACGGCGGTCGCGCGATACTCTTTCACGCGCAACTCGGAATGGGTTTCAATTCCCCATCTGTTTTTCAGAACGTTTGTCCGGTCCGGATCGTCCGACGTGTTGGGGTAGGTGTAGGAACCCTTGGGGCGCTCATCAGCCATGGCGAAGCTCAACAAAAAACCGCCAGCTCTAAGCAGGCGGCCTTCTGCTCTTGAAGGTTGATCGGGAGGTTATCTGACAGGCGGCGCGATCATGAGCTCCCGGTATTCCTCGCGGGTGATGTCGCCGGCGACATACCGCGCGGTCGCCTCCTCGAGGGCAGGATCGTGAACGTAGCCCTGCCGGATATTGGCAGCGCGCGCCTGCTCGGCGGCCTTGCGCCGCTTCTCGATAGCTTCCGGGGAACGATCCGGACGGCGGGAATGAACGTTCATCGGCAAATCTCCAGTTACGGACCACCCTAGCAGGAAAAATGCTGAAAATCCAGCAATTTGCGGGATTTTCCGGCCTTTCGAAGGTGAGCGCCCGGCTACGAGCCGGGCGCTGCGAGCGAATTAATCGCGGGGTTCCCATTCGATGATCGCCTGCAGGGAGGCATCGTCCTGGCCGGGGAACCGGCCGAGATTGGCGTTGTAGCGAAGCTTGCGGATCGAGAGGGTGTAGTACGGCTTGCCGTCCTGGTTGTCTTTCTTCCAGATGCCGCCGACCTCGATGTCATGGCCGCGCGGTGACTTGGCGTAGACGCGGTGCGTCGGGGCTTTTTCGTTGTCGGACGCGAACGGCACAACCTTGATGTCCATGTCGCGGTCGATAGTGGAGATGAGGCCGGCGCCCTTGGCGGTGTCGAGGTTGTCGCCGTCGAACTGGATGTAGTTGGTGATGTTCATGTCTTTCACTCCTCTTTGGTGGTTGCGATGATCGTTCCAAAGGCACGGCGGAAAGCGGTGCGCACCGTAGGCCGGAGCGTGAGCGGAGGAGGCGAGGGGACGCAAAAATTTGCTTCGCGAGGAAGCCGAAGGCGCGGAAATTTTTGTGGCGTCCGCTTTGCGCAAACCGCGTCGACGTGCGAACGAGCGTCAAAAGCAACCGCCCTGGAGGAGTGTGGCTTGAACCGTTTTGGCAACGTTTCCCCGTTTGTCAGCGACGTACCAACCGCACAATTTGCAGCAATATTGTCCAATGCAGCGGCCTGATCAACAGGTTTTGTGGCGATTCGGACCACGACATTGAAGCAATATGGTTCATACGCCGTCGGCGCCATTGCGCCATGTTGGCTATCTCGCGGTCACGGTATCCGGGAAGATTTGGAACGGCGGTATTCGTGCGGGCTTTCGATCTCCGCGGACCACATGCCAAAGCCGCCATCTCGGGCGCGACTCTCGGCCTGGCCGTACTCGACCTCGCTGATCGAGTGGGTCGCCGGCAGATACCTTAGCATTGCCTCCGCCAGTCCTGCCTTCACCATCGCAAGGCCGATATCGACGTCCCCAATGAAGCACTGGCCCACCTGGCGGCGATACTGATCCTGATCGATGATGTCGCAGCGAACGTGCTGACCGTCGATCATTTCCCAAGATAGCTGCGGGCTGCGACGCCACAGCGCCATAACTTCCCGTCTTTCAATCCGGTCTGGTCGCGCTCGCAAGCATCGATCGCCGCTATCCTGATGCGCTGATTCCGGATGCTGATGGTGTCGCCATCGATCACGCGGGCGCGGCCGGAATAGTCGGCTGCCTCCGCCGAACCGTGAACAATGACGAGGGCGGCGAAAAGCACCAGCAAAGCGTTACGTCTCAATGTCTGATCTCCATGGAATTTCGGGCAGCGAGCCCGAAGACAGAGCGGGCGAGATGCAATTCGCCCGCGGCGGCGCGGTCCGTCATAGCCCGCAAATATCCTCCCGGCGAGCTGACTTCCTGCCGGTCGTATTTCTCAAGTGTCACGGCGACGGCGACGGCGGCTTGCTGCTCGCCCATCTGCTCGACCGCGCGGGCGCGGGCATCCTCGGAGATCCCGGCAAACCGGCACATCAGCGGCACGGCCCGCGCTAGGTCGGCCCAACTGCTGGGGGCAAACCCGTAGGTCTTCAGCGCTGGCACCGCCCTAAGCACGTCTTGCAATGCCACCATTGCCTGCGGCAAGCGCCGCGGCTGGTTGATTTCGCTCCGGCCTCGCCGCAGGCTTTCTTCAAAAGCCCATTTGCTGGCGGAGCCAGCCTTAGGCGAATTGAGTTGTTCGGCGTTAGCCGAACGCCGTTCCTGATTACTCTCGTCAAAGGGATGAGAGGTTGTAATCTGTTTGTGCATGCCGTTTTCGACATACGGGCATGTCATATTTTGCGTTTCTTGCGCTTCTGCCGATCGGCGCGGGAGCTGCATCATCCGCTCTATCAACCACTCCAGAAGATCCGTTGCCCGGCGCAGCACGCGACTCGATGCCTTGACGGCGATTCCGACAATGTTGCTCACCCGATCTATCCGGGCGCCGATACGGCTCAAAAAATCCTCCGAGAGACGCGCGGCGGCCGAGAGGGCATAGCGAGCATTGCGAAGCGCCCCGCGGTAGCGCCGTAGCGCCGCGTCGGCGGCTTTCTTCTGAGCCCGAACCTGTCTCACGAGCTCGTCAAGCTCGGCATATCGCACGATCAGGATGCGAAGGTCGATTCCGCAACCGTCCGTGATCTCGCCGTCGCCATTGCGCATGGGATAGCGCTTGTAGTTGCCACTGTCCTGCATCGTGATCAGGCCAGCGTCGAAGAGGCTGGATAGCATGCGGCTGACGCGACCGACCGACCGGCCAATTTCGAAGGCCAGTTGCTGGTTCGACTTGAATACGATCGGACGGCCGGACCTGTCGAATGATTCAGCGGGAACCGTATTGATTAACGCGACTAACAGGTGGCTTTCGGTCCCGTTGATTAGCCCTGTGCATGTCAGGCTTTGAGCAAGCACGGCCAATTGGGCACGCGTCACCGTGCCGATCTCTGCCGTATTTGCCAGCCGCCGATATTGCGCACGCTGCGGCGTCATCCTGCGGCCGGTCGGCCGCTGATGCATTTGGGTATTCCCCATTCCTCGTCTCCGTTTAGGGACCAGGCAAAGCTTCGCCGTTCACCGAAAAGGTGCTTTTGCAATTGACAGGGAAGGGAGGGTCTGCGAGAAAGGATTCGGCTAATTTATTGACTCATAGACCCCGCTTCCGGACTTGTTCGGGAGCGGTTTTTCTTTTCTGGTCGGGCCTGTCATCTCCGTGAAATTTGATCAGAATGCGTGAGCGCCGGAATCACGACTGATTCCGCCATTTGAAAAATAACCTCATAAACCAAAAGGGTGCAACAACGTGCTACACGCAAAAGCCTGTAAGGCGCGTGTTTGACCGCGAATGCCCTTGTTTTTTAATGCATTGCTGGATTTTTGCCGATTTTGAAACGCCGCCTTTGAGCCCCAATGCTGAAGCATTTTGATGCAAAACAGTTCCTAAAGCGCAAGAACACCCTGGCGGGAAGGGGAGTTTGAGGGGAGGGGGAATCGGGCCTCCCCTCAACATGACCGTGGGCCAGGTCGATCCTGGCCCACGGTCATCGGCGGTTGTGAAGCGAGAAGGGCCGATCACGCGGGAGAACGTGACCGGCCCGCGACTGATGTCACTCAGCCGCTTGGGGGAACTGCTCGTCTTCCGCGATGCTCTCGGCTCCAAGCTCCTGTTCCGCCTCGGCGGGGGCTATACGAAGCGGGGAGGGAAGTCTGACTATATTCATCGGGCTATCGCCGAGCGTGACCCCCGCTGCAGAGTGCATCCGTGCTTCCGATACACTCTAGGCCAGTCACAAATACGCTGAATGCCTCGCAGCAGAACTCGCAGCCGTACGCGCCCTCATGGGCGATCGAGTGGACGCACTCGTTCGTGAGATTGACGCTCTTCGGGCCTCAAACGACGCGCTGCGCGAAGAAATCGAATCAGCCAGGGCCTCGGCAATAAGCGCATCGCGTGTCTGGGCGGAAACCGGCCGCTGTGAAGACGGCAGCAGGGAAATTTACAGGCTTGGTGGGATGCCAGACACTGTTATCTGCCAAAAGCAATAAACGATATCTAGGTGAGGCCACGAACCCGATCGTTTGCTGGCGGATACCCGAAAGGTCAACGAAGCGGTCGATGGGCTCTGAGGAGAGGGGCCGCCGGCACGTGCCGTTCCAGACTGAAGCCATAGAACAGCTCCTCCTGCATCACACTTTGCTCGCCCACCATCGACTCAATCTCCCTCATTAGAATTTAGGTCGTGAACCCATAAACTTGCGGGAGCGATATCGGCGGGTTAGAGAGCGGTGCTCTCAGCCAAGCCGGGAGGTAAGACTTGGCGAGGGGATCAGCTGGGGCTCTGAGAGGAGCAGAGGGGTTTCTCCCGCCCTCCAGCACCAGCGATATTGCATTGCTGCGCGGTAGCTGATTCAGGGATCGGCATGAGCCGATATGACCTGACGGAGTTCGAGTGGCGTGTGATCGAGCCGCTGCTGCCCAACAAGCCGAGGGGCGTCCCACGCGTCGATGATCGGCGCGTGCTAAATGGCGTCACGACATGAAAGTGGTGAATCTGTCCGACATTGGAGCACATAAAGTGATCATGCGGCGAGGATGGACGTTTCTCGCCGCAGGGGTCGGAGTTCGAGGCCTTCGGTCGGGGTCCAGATGTAATCGCCGGTGAGGCTGATGTGCTGCCATCCGAGGGGAGCAATGTGTTTGATTACACCGGCGGGGTGGCGATTCCGTCACGGTTGAGATCGGCGAATGCCTGTTCCAGGTAGAGCGTCTTCCAACAGACGATCGCATTGATCAGCAGGTTCAGCCCGGATGCCCGATAGAAATGGCTCTCGAAAGTCCGGTCCCGCAACTCGCCCAGACGGTTGAGGAAGAGCGCATGCGCCAGGGTGTTCTGGGTCTCGCTCTTGTTGATCCCGATGGTGGCGTTCCGGCGCATGTCGGGGTTCCGCCACCATTGCGGCAGGAAGATCGAACGGTCGGTGCGACCGATGTAGCGCAATGCTAACGCCAGTCCGTTTTGTCGCGGAAAAGCGGAGAGCTTCGCCAACAGAGTCGAGGGTCGGACCTGGCCGGAACGGATTGTCGTTACGAGACGCAGGATATCGTTCCAGTTTGCTTTGATTCGCTCGACATTGATGGGCTCGCCGACAAGAGGTTCGAGGTTTTCTGGCGCTGCGTCGCCGGGGAAAAGATAGAGCCGGCGATGACGCCGGAGATCGATTACTGCCTCAACGGTTTGGCGCAAGAACCCTGCATGACGCATCGGCAAGAGTCGTTGTACGCCAACGTCGCTTCGGCCGGCGTCTTACGGCTCAGGAAACTTGCTATCACACAGCCTTTTGAAGTCTACGAACGCTTTTGTCTCCTTGTCGGCTAAGACCGCGAGCTTATCGATGTGGTCTTGCATGTATGCGTCGGCTTCATGTTTGCTTAGTCCTCTCGTCTCGAGATTCTGCGCCGCTTTTGCGGCGAGACTCTCGAATTTTCGACGGTAGACTTCAGCCATCGCTTGCTCCTTCTTCTGCTCATATCCCTTCCAAATCAAAAAGTACGTGGCTCCACATTGGACCGGGGAGTCGTTGTATGTGGGGTTGATTGGCGCAGCGCGTGCGCCGGTCAATAACAGGGCGACAACCACTGTCGCAAAAAAGAGCTTATTCAACTGCTCCTCCACTCGATGAGCCGAGATCTGCTGGTCGTCCAATTAAGTGTACGTTTTGCCGGCAGGTCAATGTCCGCGGGAGTTGTAACGCGCTCATTGACAACTTTATGGGGCATATGTCAAACGATTGCTATCGTCCAATTGCTCTTTTCTGAGGAGATGACCACTTGACCGAATTCCATGCGCCTTCAAGCTTGGGCAAAATACTTGATAAAATGTTAAATTTCGGACTGGAGCAGAGCGGCTATAAGAACGATTTCGTGCCCGAGTCTAGCGAAGAAATAATGAAGCAAGGGTTCCGGGACCTGGAGAAGAGCCAAAAGGCGGACGACATTATTGCCGAACTGAAAAAGGAATATCCTAATACACCTTTCAACGAGGGTGCAGTACGGCAACACATATACGAACAATACGACGCGGCGATAAAGCAACAGGATATTCGATATGGAGGGACCGTAAATCCCGACGGCTCAGTGAATAGCGAGGGGCTTAAATGGCGCATGGACGACGGTTTTGAGGATCCCATTTTCGACGATCTTCAAGATAAGATTGGAGCTGGCGAGTTTCCTCCGGACCCGGGCGGTACCGACCCGGGTGGCACGGGTCCTGGAGGCACTGGCCCAGGTGGCACGGGTCCTGGAGGCACTGGCCCAGGTGGCACGAGTCCTGGAGGCACTGACCCAGGTGGTGCGGGGCCTGGGGGCACTGACCCGGGTGGTGCGGGTCCTGGAGGTACGGCGCCTGCCAATGGGTGGCCACCTGCACCGCCCGCGCCACCGAGGGATCCGCTTGTGCTCGATCTCGACGGCGATGGCGTTGAGCTCATCTCACTTGCGTCCTCTGCAGCCCACTTTGACTATGAGCGCGATGGATTTGCCGAAAAAACGGGCTGGCTGAGCTCGGACGACGCTTTTTTGATCCATGACGACAACGGCAATGGCCGAGTCGATGGTATTACGGAGTTGTTCGGCAGCCCAACCGAGGACGGCTTCTCCGCGTTGCGCGCGTTTGACACGAATAACGACGGAAACGTGGATGCGAATGATAATCAATTCAGCAACCTGAAACTTTGGCGCGACCTGAACGGTAACGGAACCTCCGAGGAGGGCGAGATGTTCGCGCTTTCGGAGTACCACGTCGCGTCGATTGGTGTAGAAGCAGCGCCGACCACGCGGGTTACTGCCGGCAACATGATCGCGTTTGAAGGTAGGTTTACGCGGAGCGACGGCAGTACCGGACAAGCCGAGGCTGTGCTTTTCGAGACGAATCCGACGGTTTCTCGTTGGATTGTTCCTGAAGGTTTTCAGGTATCAGATAGCGCCAGACTGCTCCCGAACCTGAAGGGCTACGGTCTCCTTCCAGACCTGGCGTATTCGATGACGCTTAATGACGATTTGCGAGTCGCTGTCCAGTCCCTCGTTCTAGACACATTGAAGCTACCGGCCGGTCAGCTTCGTGCGAAATTCGAGAGTCTTCTGCAGACCTGGGCCGGCGTGACGAATGTTCCGGTTGATGATCGAGGCGAACACATCGATGCTAAGATAGTAGCGTTCATGGAGAAGTACTTTGCATCAGAGCTAGCAGTAGGTTCTGACCGTACTATCACGGCGCGCTTCGCGGACGTTATCAACGCAAATTACGACACAGTCGTCGATGTTCTATTCACGCGCTTCCTGTCGCAGGCGCACGTATCCGCTTTCGATCTCGGGGTGGATCCGATGCAAGTAATCGCAAGCCCCTTCATATCTTTAGCTCCGATTGACTATAACCACGACAGCGACAGTCTCGAAGGCAGCATCGATCGGGCTGTTGAATTGGCCATCGCCATCGCGCCTGTGAGCGACAACCGCAAACTTGATTACTATTCAAAAGTCGTAAGCGGTTTCCTGGGTTTCAAATACGAGTACTTCAGCAATGACAATGCCAAATTCAAGGCCTACATTTTACCGAAGCTGGTAGCTGCCGAATCAGACAACGTCGGCCTTCTGGCGTTCATTGAAGCTTATCTCGACACCGGAAAACTCATCGGCGGAACGTCAGAAGCGGATGCTTTGGTGGGCACATCCGCCAACTCCGTGGTGATGGGCGGCCATGGCAACGACGCCTTGAACGGCGGCGCAGGCAGCGACACCTATGTCTATGCCCGCGGCGACGGCAACGACACCATCGTCGAGGCGACCAACCAGGGCTCCAACGACCAGCTGGTGCTCACCGACATCAATCCCGCCGACGTCACCCTGGTGCGCAACGGCAGCGATGTCACCCTGGTCATCGCCGAAAGCACTCCGGGCGCCGGCGATGCCGGCTCGATTCTCCTCAAGAACACGCTGGACGACTACTACGGCCAAGGCGTTGAGAAGGTCGTCTTTGCCGACGGCACCACCTGGACCAGGGCGCAGCTGCGCGACATGCTGCTCACCAGCACGGCCGCCGACGAGACCTTCAACGGGTTCTCCGGCAGCGACGCGTTCCGCTACTCGCGCGGCGACGGTCACGACACCATCATCGAGGCGACCAACGCCGGCTCCGACGACCGGTTGCTGTTGACCGACATCAATCCGGCCGAGGTCTCGCTGGTGCGCAACGGCAACCACGTCACCCTGGTCATCGCCGAGAGCACTCCAGGCGCCGGCGACGGCGGTTCGGTCCTCCTCAAGGACACGCTCGACGACTACTACGGCCAGGGCGTCGAGAAGGTCGTCTTTGCCGACGGCACCACCTGGACCAGAGCGCAAATCCGCACGATGCTGTTGCAGCAGGCGTCCACAGCCGGCAACGACACCATCAACGGCTTCAATGTCGCCGATACGCTCACCGGCGGCCATGGCAGCGACACCATCAACGGCGCGGCTGGCGACGACACCTATGTCTATGCCCACGGCGATGGCAATGACACGATCACCGAGGGCACCAACCAGGGCTCCAACGACCGGCTGCTGTTGACCGACATCAACCGGGACGTTGTCACCCTGGTGCGCAACGGCAATGACGTCACTATCGTCATCGCCGAAAGCACTCCAGGCGCCGGCGATGCCGGTTCGGTTCTCCTCAAGAACACGCTGAACGACTATTACGGCCAGGGCGTCGACAAGGTCGTCTTTGCCGACGGCACCACGTGGAATCGTGCCGCAATGAATGCCAATGTCGACTTCGTCGGCGGAACGAATGGCAACGATACGATTATCGGCACCTCAGGAAATGACACGATATTGGCTGACTTGGGGAACGACACCATCATCACTGGTGCAGGTAATGACGTCATCGTCTTCAAACCGAATTTCGGGATGGATACGATTACCGACTTCAAGGCCGGCGCCGGAACGGACGACGTGCTCGAGTTCGACAGCACGCTCTTCGCGGACTTCGAGTCCGTGCTCGCGGCGGCATCGCAGGTGGGGTCGGACACAGTGATCGCCTTCGACGCGGCCAACACGGTCACGCTGAAGAACGTCACTTTGGCGAACCTGCACGCCGACGACGTCCGCTTCCTTGCTTAAGGGCTGAAGCGTGACATCCTTGATGACGAACGGGCGGCGGCCTCTGGTCGCCGCCGCTCTTCGCGAGACCCGGAGGGCATTTCTCGGAGTGGCGGCGCTCAGCGCCGTCACCAATCTTCTGATGCTGACCGGGCCGCTGTTCATGATGCAGGTCTATGATCGGGTGCTCGCCAGCCGCAGCGTGCCGACGCTGGTGGCGCTGTCGATCCTGGCGATCAGCCTGTACCTGTTCCTCGGACTGCTGGAAGTCATCCGCTCGCGCATCCTCACCCAAATCGGCCAGAGGCTGGAGGAGGAACTGGGCGGCCCGACTTTCGATACAGTTCTGAAGCTGCCGCTGAGGATGTCGAAGAAGGAAGCGATCTCGCAGCCGCTGCGCGATCTCGATCAGGTGCGCCAGTTCATGAGCGGGCAAGGCCCGGTCGCGATCTGCGACATGCCGTGGCTGCCGATCTATCTCGCGATCCTCTTCCTGTTCCATGTCTATCTCGGCTGGCTTGCCGTTGCTGGCGCGGTAATCCTGATCGCCTTGACGCTCCTCAGCGAGGTGACGCTGCGGCAGCCGATGCAGCGGCTCGCCCAAATCGGGGGAAGCCGCGCCGAATTCATCGAAGCTGGCCGACGCAACGCCGAGGCACTCCACGCGATGGGCATGGGCGGCGCCTATGCCGCGCGCTGGCACGATGTGAATGCCGGCTATGTCGATGAACAGCGGCGCACAAGCGACGCCAGCAGCGGTTTTGCCGCGGGCTCGAAGATCTTCCGGCTGGCGCTGCAGTCGGCGGTGCTCGCACTCGGCGCCTGGCTGGTGATTTATCAGCTGGCGTCTCCAGGGGCTATGATCGCCTCGTCGATCCTGACCTCGCGGGCGCTCGCCCCGATCGAGCAGGCGGTCGCGCAATGGCGTGGCTTCGTCAACGCGCGACAGGCGCGCCGTCGCCTCGAAAGCGTGCTCGACAAATTCTCTGACAGCCGTCAGCCGATGCCTCTGCCAGCGCCACGGCAAGCATTGGACGTTGCTGGGCTCGTCGTCGCAGCGCCCGGCGGCAATGCCGCCATCGTCCGCGAAGTCTCGTTCAAACTTGCGGCGGGACAGGGCGTCGGCATCATCGGCCCGAGCGGTTCCGGCAAGTCTAGCCTGGCACGCGCCTTGGTCGGCGTCTGGCCGCCCGCCCGCGGCACGATCCGGCTCGACGGGGCCGAACTCAGCCAATGGGAGCCGGAAGCGCTTGGCCCCTCGATCGGCTACCTGCCGCAGGGCGTCGAGCTGTTCGACGGCACGATTGCCGAGAACATCAGCCGCTTCGCGAGAGACGCCGACCCGGCCGCGATCATCGAAGCGGCCGAGCAGGCCGGCGTGCATCAACTGGTGCTGTCGATGCCGGAAGGTTATGACACGCGCATTGGCGCTGCCGGCGCCATCCTGTCGGCCGGCCAGCGCCAGCGCATCGGCCTCGCCCGCGCCCTCTACGGCAAGCCGTTCCTGCTCGTGCTCGACGAGCCGAATGCGAGCCTCGACGCGGAGGGCGAGGCGGCGCTGACCAATGCCATCCTGGCGGCCCGCAAGGCCGGGGCGATCGTTGTCGTCATCGCCCACCGGCCGAATGCCCTTTCTGCCGTCGATCAGGTCCTCGTCATGGCCGAGGGCAGGGCGGTCGCCTTCGGGCCGCGTGACGAGGTGCTGCGCAAGACCACGGTGCGCGCCGTTTCGGAGACCGCATGAGCCCGAAAGCAGAAAGCCGCGCGGCACGAGCCATTTCCCGCTACATGCTGATCGCCGGCGTCTCGATCGCGGCGCTCGTCTTCGGCGTCGGCGGCTGGGCGGCGACCAGTAATCTCTCCGGCGCCGTTGTCGGCGCCGGTACGGTCGTCGTCGAGGGCAACGTCAAGCGCATCCAGCACCGCGACGGCGGCATCGTTGGCGACATCCGGGTGCGCGATGGGCAACGGGTGAAGGCCGGCGAATTGCTGATCCGGCTCGACGATACCGTCACCCGCGCCAACCTGGCGGTGATCACCAAGCAGATTGACCAGTTGCAGGCGCGCGCCATGCGGCTCACCGCCGAGCGCGACGAGGCGGCGGAACCAGCGCCCTCCGACGAGTTGCAAGCCAGACTCGGCAACCCCGAGGTCGCCGCCTACGTTGCCGCGGAAAGGGCGCTGTTTCAGGCGCGGAAACGCACGATCGACGGCCAGAAGGCGCAGCTAGAGCAACGCATCCACCAATTGGCGCAGGAGGCTGACGGGCTGACGGCCCGCCGTGCTGCCAAGGATGACGAACTGCGGTTGATCGATGAGGAGCTCGAGGGCATTGCCAGCCTGCACGCGCAGGGGCTGATGCCGTTCTCGCGGCTGGCCGAACTCAAGCGCATGCAGGCGCAATTGTCGGGTGAGCGGGGGCAATTGACGGCCGAGATTGCCCGCGCCGCCACCCAGACGACCGAGACCGAACTGCAGATCCTGCAGCTTGACCAGGACCGTCGCTCCGAGGTGCTGACGGAACTGCGCGATGTCGACAACAAGCTCGCCGAACTCACCGAGCAGCGCGTTGCCGCCGAGGACCAGTTGAAGCGCATCGACATCCTGTCGCCGCAGCATGGCATCGTGCACGAGCTCGCGGTGCACACCGTCGGCGGCGTCATCGCCGGCGGTGAAACCGTGATGCAGATCGTGCCGGTCAACGACAGTCTCGTCGTCGAGGCGAAGATCCAGCCGGCCGACATCGATCAGCTGCATCTCGGCCAGCAGGCCACCTTGCGCTTCTCCGCCTTCAACCAGCGCACGACGCCGGAAATCATCGGCGAGGTCCAGACGATCGCCGCCAACCTGAGCACCAACCCGCAGACTGGTGAGACGTGGTACACGGCGCGCGTTCGGATTTCCGCGGCGGAGCTCCGGGAGCTCGGCAGCGTGGTGCTCCATGCCGGCATGCCTGTCGAGGCCTTCATTCAGACCGGCGAGCGCACGGCGCTCTCATACCTCGTCAAGCCGCTGGCCGATCAGATTGCCCGGGCGATGCGGGAAGAGTGAGGTCGGAGCTCTCTCTTCGTGGCCGATTTTGGACGCCTACGCACTGTTCTCGTTACGTTCGCAAAAGTCGGACAGATTCACCATTTTCGTGTCGTGACGCCTAAATGGCATTTTCTGGGTCCTGCGCTCCGGTGCCCCATGGCGTGACCTGCCCGAGCGCTATGGGCCAGGCACCACCTGCTACAACCGCTTTGTGCGATGGCGAAAGGCGGGCGTGTGGGACCGGATGATGGACGCGATCACCGCCGCGCATGACGGCGACATCCAGATGATCGACAGTACCTCCGTTCGCGCCCACCACCAGGCCGCGACGGCAAAAAAGGGGGTCGAGATCACTGTCTCGGTCGCTCTCGCGGCGGGCTCACGACTAAGATCCATGCCGTCGTCGACGCAAGGACTCCCGATCCGGCTCGGCCTGACGGCTGGGCAGGCCCACGACGGGCTGATCGCCAACAGTCTGCTCGACAACCTCGGGCCGCACACTATCGTGCTGGCGGACAAGGCTTACGATGCAGACCGCATGCGCTCCCTCATTGAGGAGCAAGGTGCCACGCCTAACATCCCGCCAAAAAGCAACCGCCGCTGGAAGCCGTGCTTTAGCAAGCGGCTCTACCGTGAGCGCAACCTGATCGAACGCTTTTCCTCCAAGCTGAAGCACTTCCGGCGCGTCGCGACCCGCTACGACAAACTCGCTGCCAACTTCCTTGCCATGGTCCAGCTAGCCTCGATACGGCTGTGGTTACGCGCTTATGAGTCTACGGCCTAGCATAGCGACTCCCGAAGCGCGAAACCCGGACTGACAATCCCGGCAAACGGTTCCGATAACTTCTTAGTGCTTGCTGTCGGACAGCGGAATGCCCCTGAGCTGAGCGAAAATGCGAAACCAGAATTCGTGGTCTGCCTCTCGACGATCGACGTAGGCCTCAAGCGCGCAATGAGCCACGGCCGTTGTGGCGTCGACACCGTAGAGCTCTACGGCGGCTTCGATGGCGCTCTCCTGATCGAAATTGCCTGCAAAGATGCTTTTCACGCGGTTATACCTCATTTTCGTTGGTGGTCCTTGCCTTGGCTGGCCTGTCCCATGAACCGCACACCCTCGTCTGTCCACGAGATGGATGTTCGACTTCCTGCAAGCGGTCCACCCAGGAGGACAGGCGTGCTGATCTCGACCAGGCCGTAATCGAGGAGAACGCGAAGCCGGCGCCACGGAAGGTCGATTTCCTCGCCCCGGGCAATCAGCGCCATGTCCTCCTGAGCCTGCTGAACCGCGTTGCTCGCCAGCGCCGGCAACTCGGAAAGTGTTGTCATCCTCAGCTCCTGCTTCGTGCGCGAAGGGCGTCTGCGACACATCCACCAATAACCGCGAGCATGCCGGCGAGCAGCATCCATTGTCCTGCGTTGGCCACGGCGTCCCAATGTCGAACGGGAATGTCCGAATACCACGGACTGAGCAAGACGGCCGGTCCTAGGACCAATAGCGATAGGGCGATCGTCCAGTAGGGCGAGAAGCGCCGTTTGACGGCTTTCCAAACCGCTAGCAGCAATGCAGCCAGAAATGCCGCATAATTAGAATAGACGATGGCGTATTCGCTCCAAGTATCGACGTGTTCCATCTAGTATTCCGGTCTTGAACTGCAATTGCGAAAAGGCAAACCCGCCCGTTCGCCCGCGCCGCTACGGGTAAGGAGCGTTCCGCGCCGGCCGAACTCCCGCCGGGAACGCGCCAGCAAGCAGAGGGACCAATTTCCCCCTACTCGAGGAGCTTCATTGCCTTCTGGACGTCCGCGCGCAAGCTGTCTACGATACATCCACCGAATACCCCGAGGACACACCAAGCAGCATGTAATTTCCTGCAGAGACGACGCGATCCCAATACTGAACCGGTATTGGGAGATAGGCCGGGCTCATGACGGTAGCGGCCCCGAGGGCGAGCAGGGCAAAGACGAAGACCCAATAGAACGGGAAATGCTGTTTGATCGCCTTCCAAAGCGTGAGCAGCATTGAGGCGAGATAGACAGCGATGAATGCATTACTGACATGGTTGATCTCAGGTTCCATCCGTCTTTCCTGGCTCTAGTTGCAACTTTGCGGCGCCAGACCAGCCCTTACTGCTAAAATGCAGAGTAGCAGAGAATACAAGGCGAGGAAGCCCTATTCGCCAAACGCACGCCTCCCACGGCAAAGAGCCGCGCCCTGCGATGCAGGGCGCGGCCTTCTCACTTCGGCCTGTTGCCGTTGTCGGCTTTGGCGTAATCGCACTGGTAGCTGACCTCGACCTTGGCGATGAGCGGAAGCGAGATCGCGACCGAGATCTTTAACTGGCCCGTGTGGGACAGTTTGGCGACTTGCCGATTGATGTAGAGGCGAAGGCGGCGGCCGGTCTTTTGGCAGAAGGTTACGAGCGCTTTCATGAGGGTGATCCTCCTTAGTGGTTGTGCGTAATCGCGAAGCTCGAATACGGCAGGCACCGCCGAGTGCACGCGTAGCGGTCGCAACGAAGCGAAGCGGAGAGGAGAACCCTTGAGGGTTGCACGCCAAGGCCGGACCCGACGTATTGTGCACAGCATTAGATTGCGCATAGCCACTAAGGAGAGGCCGGGAAGCGCGGCCTTCGTAGCCCCAGCCGCTGCCTTCGCCGTCAATCGGCAAATCGCCATCCGGCCGCCCGGCCGGATTCTCGGTCGCAGTCCCGCTGCAGCGGGTCAGGCCCAGAGCTTCAACGGCCGACAACGACAACAAGCCGAAGTGAGCCGGCCCGCTTGCGGGGCGGCCGCCGTGGATGGGGAGGGGAGCACCAGGGGAGGGGTGTCAAGGGCGCCCCTCGTTCCGTCCCTGGCCCGCTCGATGCGGGCTTGGGACGGCCGGAGCGCTTTGAAGTTGGGGAGAAAATCGCCTATATTGATTTCCGGAGTGGGGACGAGCCTTGCGGCCCGCCCCCGTTTCCTAGAGCCAGAATTGGACTCGGATCCGCACTTGCCAGGTGGTCCGGGTCCTTTTCACGTCTAGGGTGATGCTAAGTGGTAGGAACCACATGCAGCACCTCCGGTTCGAGGGCGAGGCCGTCGCTCCTCGGTCGGGGTGGCCCATCCTCCCCGAACGCGCCGCTGGCTCGGCGCTGCTGCTTCCGCCCTCGAAACTGATCTCTACCTTTTACCGCACTATGCCGAGTCGTTCACCAAGACTCGGCGGGTGCGACGGTCCCGCTTCCTTGAGCATCGCCAGCATCATTTCCCTCGTCAGGCCACGGACCTCGTAGCCTCGCGCCCGGGCGGCCTCGATGATGGACTCCAGGGTTGGGTATTCCTCAAGAAATGCGCCCAGCCAAAGGGCGCATTCGTCGGTTTCCGGGTCTGGATACGCCTGTAGGAAGAAGGTCCGCAACGGCGGATCGTAGCCGATCGTTCCTTCCTCGTCCGTTGTCATCCCGTTCGTGATCTGCACAGTGTATCGGCTCAATTTCCGCTCCTGTAGCTTTTACTGTCGGCCGCGCCGTCGAATAGCGCGGCCAATCTTTGGTTGCAGTCTTAATAGCGCCTACACGTTTTCTAAAGCCGGAAATGCGCGACCAAACGCCTGATTGGCGCGATGGCAAGCAAGGGCGTAAGCGACGATTTGCGCGATCAAATCCGGATCGGCCGCACCCGCCCTTTTCGCCCTGTCGGCGAAGTCCTCGGCGAGCTCGCCGTCCTCCTCGCCGACATGCTTGTTGCCAACAATCCACGAAATCTGTGCGGTCGGGACTTCGAGTCGGGGTTTGATGGGAACGGCAGAAGTCGAGCCCTTCCGGGTGCTCGCTGCGGCTCCGGCCTTCTCTGCCTCGGCTTCGGTCGGAAAATAGGCCATGACCAATTTCCGGCGCTGCGCGTCGGCGGCGCTGATGAAGGCGTGCCCGCCGTCCTCGGTCTTATACAGCGCCCAATCGGCGGCAGTGCCGCCGAAATAAGGGTCGCCCTTGCCGTAAAACTCCATTGCGGAATAGATCGTGTCGACCATCGGAACTGTCCTTTTCTCGGGATTTGAGCGAGTGATCACGCGGCGTTGGCGCCGCTGATCGTCTTCAACACGCGCTGGGCGGCGTAGCGTCCGGACTCGTTCAAGTGCCGTTGCCAAGCGCCTTGTGATGGCGACCAGCGGAAGCCGTTCGCCTTGAGCACGCGCCGCGTCGGGTCGTCTGGCTTGCCGGGAAAGATCAACTGGATCCGCGCAATGTCGGCGTTCTCCTTGATCTCGACGGCGCCGGCGCTCGTCTCGACCTCCTGGCTTCGAGTGCCGCGTTGCTTCATCCTTGCAAGCGCCGCAAGGCGTTGCTGCAGGCGGCGGAGTTCGGCGCGTCGGTTGGTCGTGGTGAAGCCGCGCCGGGACTGCCACGGGGCTAACTTGATGCCTCTGGCTGCGGCGTCAGCGGAAAGGCCGGTATGGGCCACAACGGCGGCAATCATGTCCTCTTCGCTGGAAAGGTCCTTCTCCATGCGCCGGATGATCGCGTTGGCGGCTTTCATTCGGTCGATGGAAAGCGCCAGCTCCTCGATGCGGGTAACGATGCGCTGCATCGCCACCGGATCGCCGGATCGGATCGGCTCATCGTCCGTGCCGTGCGGGAAGGCCTTCCGCTTCGCGGATTTGCGAGCCATTGCCTCGTGCGCCTTCAGATCGGCGCGGCGGGCGTCCGAAATCCTCATGCGCTTTTCGTTGCGGGACACGGGAAAGCGGGCAGGGCCGGTAATAAACCAGTTCATGCAACGGCCTTCCGCCGCCCAATAGCGGCGCGTCAAATCGACATGCCGCCGCGCGAAGGCTTCGATTTCAGCCTCCGGGATCGGCTCGCAAGCCTTGTTCCAAAGCTCCACGACATGGGCGCCAAACTGATTCAGCCGCTCGGCCAGGTCGGCAAGCTCTGACCTTGCGCGCCGGTCGGGAAAGTGGGTGAGCGCATGAAACTGCGGCTCGATGTCCTCCGCCGCAATGGTTGCGGCGAAGGTTCCTGCGACGATGGCGAGGATGTTGTTTTCGAGGGCCGCGATTTTCATCATGCCTCTCCCTCGACAAGGGTAGGGGCGCGGCGCTCGATGCGGCATTGCAACCCTGCAAGCGCACCGGCAATGATGATGCCGCCCGATGAAATCTCGTCTGCCTTTGCGAAAACCGGGTCCAGGACCGGGCGGCAGCATTTGAAATGCTTGGCTGCATCCTCAAGGCTGATGAGGGGGGACGTGTAAGGCGTGCTGCCATCGCCTCCGACAAGCATGATCTTGCCTGCGATCGGCTGCGGGAAGCCTTCAAAGATCGTGAAGGCAGTCAACCCGTCCTGCAGACCTTCTTCGTCGACGAAAAGCGTGTGCCGCTCGTCGAACCGCACGACCTCCAGCAGGCGGCAGCCGATAATCGCGTAAAGCGGCCGGATGCCCAGGTCGACCTGAAGCTCTACCGGCTTAAAGATCGTGGTTTCCGGGTCCAGCACATAAGCGGTGTTTGCTCTTACCATTTTCTAGCCCTTTCCTTTCCGCGAAGCGGTCTAGCGTCTGCCCGAGGGGCAGGAGCCCCGCTCCTGCTCCCCGAGCTCGCGCGGAGCAGCGGGAGAGAGGGAGGCAAGGGAACAAAACGGAGGGGGTTCGCCCGCCCGAGGCCAAAGCCGAAGGGGCGACGCAAAATCCGCGCATGCGGATTCGTCGATCCTGCACGGAGCGAGCCGGAGGCGAGGGGAGGAAGGACGGGGAGACCGTTTTTTCCCTTGTGAGGGAGAGAGGGCAGCGCCCTCTTTCCCTCTTTCAGGAAGGCAAAGTCGGCCGTCTGGCGGCCGCCATTTCAGATACGAGAAGGGCCGCCCTGGCTTGTAGAACAGGACGGCCCCGTGGTGCATGACAAGAAGGGCTAGCGACTTGCCACGACCAACTCTCGATTGTCGTTGCCGGTTGGCAATATGCTGATTTCACTGCAAGCTGTAAACGGCTTTCATAGCAATTTGATGCAGTCATGACGTGAAGGCCGCGAGGCGGCTCTTGCGCAACCGATCGTTACCCTATTGGGCGAAGAACGCTTTTTTGCGGTCTTCGTGCCGAAGGCATAGAGCGGGGTCGCGTCAGCGATGCGCCAAATTGATACCACCCAAGACGTTTTGAGGGTTCCTAGAACACAACCACTTCCATTAAAGTGGTCTGCACCATCAACAACCCCCGGTAGGATGAATGGCAGGACCGTCGCTGGAGCAATGGATTTCGGATCTCGGATTGCAACAAGTCAATGATCCGGACGTTGACAAACCAGTGTATCGGCTACCACCCCGGACGGTCGAATTACACTCAGCGCCGCGCTGGAAGAAAGAATCTCCGTTAGTATCCGGGAAGCCCGCGAGAGGCGAAATCTCTCCCGGTCGAAACTGGCGCCCCTGCTTGGTCTCAGCGAAGCGGTTTACGCCCGCTACGAAACAAGCGTTTCCCGCCTGACGGTAGGCCGCCTGATCCATCTCTGCGAGGTGCTCGGGGCAAGTCCGGAAGAGCTTCTAGCGCCGGCAGCTCTCCATCTGTGGGGCGAAAACCAAACCAAAGTGGATCTGCTCCTGGCCTGCATCGACAAGCTGCGAGCCTTCGACGACGAAACCTTGCAGGACGTTTTCAGCTTGCTCAATCGGCTACGAAAGAGCGGCAACGGCGGCAATGGCGCGGCGTCCGCCGCGCCATTGCTCCCCGGGCCGGCGAGCGTTTGAAGAGGATGAATGGACATGGCGAAACGTGAATCTGGGCGGCTTATGTTGGAGAGCGAGATCCCCGCCTTTGTGGACGCGGTGATCGAGGCCGGCTGTGACATCTGCGCCATCGGCCACGACTGCTACGTTCTCGGCGACCTCGAGGAAATGGACGCCGCGGCCGACGAACTCGATCGCATTGGTGAAGTGTTCGGCGACCGGGATTTCCTCCTGCTGGAAATTGTCGCATATCTTCGCTCCCTCGGCCGGTACCTGGAGCCAGGCCCATCCCCGGGGCATTGGTCGGACAATAAAAAAGCGCACTGAAGGCAGGGGCATTGAATGTGGTGGAGAAGCAAACAGCCGTTGGAGCAAGTGCCTTGGTATCGCGCACCTGGCTACAAGGGGAATTTGACAGAAGCCGAAAAGCGCCAGCTTGACGCGTTTCGAATGCAAGAGCAGCATCCCTCTGCGCGTTATATAGACCTCCCGAACGAGGTCCAGTCCTATATCAGCGCCGTCCAAATCGAACTGTATGACCTCAAGCAATCAGGAGCGGCCTCGCGAGCCATGTTAGCGACCGCTCTTGGCGCTGCGGTGCTATACGCCAGCTATTTTGGGATTGGTCCAACGGAGTCGCACTGGCCATACCTCGCCGGCCTCGCCCTTTTGATCGCCCCTTGGTTTTTCTATCGCTCCGAGTGGAGAAGGAATGCGGACGAGTTCCTTCCGAGAGATCCCTCTGCGCCTACCTCTACAGATGAGCTCATCAAACGGGAGTGGGAGTTGGATTTCATGTCGGAGCGGGATGATGACAAGTCGGTCTCAGGGTAGGCTGGGGCTCCGGCAGAAGTGATGCGGGCAACTGGGGCGACATATGAGAGCTATCATTTTTGCGACAATAATTTCCATACTCGGCTGGATAACCAATGGGCACGCAGAAAACGCGTCTCGAGAGAAATGCACCTGCGATCCGAAACCCGGAGAACTTCAAGATAACGGCGCCTGGGTGGCGGTCCGCGACTACTTCGTTGTCGAGGATGATACGGGCGAGCGCTTCTGGTCCTGGTCGGAAGCGGTCGGCGAGCAGCAGGTGCGCGACCTCGGCCTCAATCCGGACGATCGGCGTCTCGCTTTGACCCTGCGGCTTGCCCAGCAGCTGATGGGAGCGCCGCGCCATCTCGGTCAGCATCCAGGAGGTTTCGTTCTGACGCACGACAGGCTCGATGACCTGGTGCCGATCGAGCCGGCGACGATGGCCGACCGGCAGGTCATCGAATGGGACAAGGATGACATCGAGGCGCTGAGATTCATGAAGGTCGACGTGCTGGCGCTCGGCATGCTGACCTGCATGGCCAAGGCTTTCGCGATGATCAAGGAGCACAAGCATGAGGATCTCGAGCTTTCGACCATCCCCCAGGAGGACCCGGCGACCTACGCGATGATCCGCAAGGCTGACACGCTCGGCACCTTCCAGATCGAATCCCGCGCACAGATGTCCATGTTGCCCCGCATGAAGCCGCGGACCTTCTATGATCTCGTCATCCAGGTGGCGATCGTCCGCCCCGGGCCGATCCAGGGCGACATGGTGCATCCCTATCTGCGCCGGCGCGAGGGCAAGGAGAAGGTCGAGTACCCGACACCCGAACTGGAAGCGGTCCTGCACAAGACGCTGGGCGTGCCACTGTTTCAGGAATCGGCCATGAAGGTGGCGATGGTCTGTGCGGGGTTCACCGGCGGCGAAGCCGACCAGCTCCGGAAATCCATGGCGACCTTCAAGTTCACCGGGGGCGTCTCGAAGTTCAAGGACAAGCTCGTCTCCGGCATGATCCGGAACGGCTACTCGCCGGAGTTCGCCGAGAAGACATTCTCCCAACTGGAAGGCTTCGGGTCCTATGGGTTCCCCGAAAGTCATGCAGCGTCCTTCGCGCTGATCGCCTATGCCTCCAATTACGTGAAATGTCATTTCCCGGACGTCTTCTGTGCGGCGCTTTTGAACTCGCAACCCATGGGCTTTTATGCCCCGGCGCAGATCGTCGCCGACGCGAGGAAGCACGGCGTTGAGGTCCGTCCGGTCTGCGTCAACCATTCGCGCTGGGACTGCACGCTGGAGCCGATCGAAGGCGCAGACCGGCACGCAGTGCGGCTCGGCATGCGTCTGGTGCGCGGCCTGGCGACAGCCGAAGCGGCACGCATCGTCGCTGCCCGCGCCGACGAGCCCTTCGTATCGGTGGACGACACGTGGCGGCGATCGGGTGTACCGGTCGCCTCGCTGGTCGAACTTGCCGAAGCCGACGCCTACCTGCCGTCTCTCCGACTTGAGCGACGTGACGCACTTTGGGCAATCAAGGCACTGCGCAACGAGCCGCTGCCTCTCTTCACTGCCGCGGCGGAGCGGGAGGCGCGCGCCATCGCCGAGCAGCAAGAGCCGCAAGTCGAGCTCAGGCAAATGACCGAGGGCCACAACGTCGTCGAGGATTACAGCCATACCAGCCTCACGCTGCGGCAGCATCCCTTGAGTTTCCTGCGGGGCGATCTCGCCAAACGTCGGATCGTCACCTGTGCCGAGGCGATGACTGCGCGCGACAGCCAATGGCTGATGGCCGCCGGCCTGGTGCTGGTACGGCAACGCCCGGGTTCGGCGAAGGGCGTCATGTTCATCACCATCGAGGACGAGACCGGTGTGGCCAATGTCGTCGTCTGGCCAAAGCTCTTCGAGCGGTCGCGCCGGGTCGTGCTCGGCGCCAGCATGATGGCGATCAACGGAAAGATCCAGCGCGAAGGGGAGGTGGTGCACCTCGTCGCCCAGCAACTCTTCGATCTCTCGACCGACCTGTCGAGCCTAGCAGAGCGCGACGGAGCATTCCGGCCGTCGACCGGCCGCGGCGATGAGTTCGCTCACGGCTCCCCTGGAAGTCCGGATTCCCGCGAAAAAGCGCCTCCAGGGGTTCGATCGAGGGACATGTTCGTGCCGGATCTTCATATCGATAATCTGAAGATCAAGAGCCGGAATTTTCAGTGATGCAAGAGGCAGGTCTGCAGTTCCAATCCCTTCAAGATCATTGTTGTGAGCCTGAGGCAAAGAGCGCGGTTTCGGCAGTGAAGCTGCGTGAGTGAGTGAAAAATTGCTCTGCAAAACAGGTACTTGGTGATGTCATCGCCAAACAGCCCGTTGCGCCTCCAAAAAGCAGGCTGTTTGTTGCTTTCTGAACGGTCACGACCCATCACAACAGTCTGATCCTCAGGAAAACCGGAGTGCTTGACCGACGAAAAAGCAACACGTCTCAAACGACCGTCCAGTTCCATAAGGTATCTTATGCGATATGTTATTGTAGCCGCAAAGTTAAAGTG
>NZ_LUAV01000030.1 GCF_002078505.1 Ensifer aridi
CGTTTTCACACAGCCTGGACCCTAAGCCGACCTCCCCGATAGCGCCCGTCGGAGACGGGTCTGGCCCGAGCATGCCTTGTTTGACAAAATTCCGGTCACGGCGGCGGCCGAGCGGCCGCCGTGCCGCTTGCGACCGTCTTCTTCCGAACCAGAATCGAAAACCTGCAGGCGACCCCGCACGCCCAATTGGCTCACATCTAGAAAGCATCGAGGCGGCCACAGGTCTCAACCTGGCGGTTACTGCCCCTGCGGAGATCGTGCTACTTTGAAGCAATCGGAGCGCCGATAATCGCGAGCAAGGATCGGGAACGGCCGTTGAAGGCGACGACTTAAGCATGGTAAACAAAACTACATATTATCAGTATGAGCTTCGCACGCCTCGAAATCGCGATCAGACGCTTGCAAGCAGGATCGATATTGAATGTACATCTGGGGCAACCAACGTGCGCCCCTGCACCAGATCAAGGAAGCTCATATAAAACACGACGGAACCAAGCTTGGACACTTTGAAAGCATATCCGGGCTTAACTCATCTCCGAGATGTGTCAGGAGGCTTGCAGCTTGCGGTGATCGGCTGCGGAGCCTGGGGGAAGAACCTCGTCCGCTGTTTTGCTCAATTGGGTTGCCTCGGCGCCGTCGTCGATCGCCAATCGGCGACAGTCGAAACCCTTCTTCACCAGTATGGCGGCCGAGCGCTTTCGTTTGAGCAGGTGTTAGCCGAGCCTTCGATCCAGGCAGTGGCGATCTCTACCCAACCGTCTACCCATTACGACCTTGCCAAGCGCGCCCTACTGGCTGGAAAGCACCTCTTCGTCGAAAAGCCGTTCGCGCTTGAGCTCAAGCATGCCGAGGAGTTGACCGATCTGGCACGTCGTATGGACCGTCGACTTATGGTCGGTCATATCCTGCAGTACCATCCGGCCTTTTCTCGGCTCCAGAGTCTCGTAGCGAGCGGTGCGGTAGGTCGTATCCTGCGACTTCACGCCAACCGCATGAATCTAGGGGCGATCCGCTCCGAGGAGGATGTGCTCTGGTGTCTGGGGCCGCATGATCTGTCGATGATTTTGACTCTCGTGAGGGCAGAACCAAGCGAGGTTTACTGCATCGGTGGCTACCACCTGCGTAAAACGATAGCGGACGCCGTCACCGTTCACCTCGTCTTCCCCGCCGGGGAACAGGCGCAAATCAACTTGTCCTGGTTGCATCCCGTCAAGGAACACCGGCTCACAGTTATCGGGTCGGAGGCCATGATGGTGCTCGACGATGGAGCGCCGTGGGAACGCAAGCTGCTGCTGTATCCGCACATCGTGAATGTGGCAGGGCGCACAACGACAACGATCAGAGCCGAACCAATCACGGTAGCCATAGAGCAAGATGAACCGCTTAAGCTCGAGTGTCAGCATTTTGTCGATTGCATCGCGCACGGGCGTGATCCCATCACGAATGGTGACGAAGGCCTGCGGGTGACACGAGTCTTGGCCGAGGCCAGCATGCGGATGAGCCCTATCCATGGCTGCCCGGCCAGTCCTGTACGCACGAAGGCTGTCCACCCGGCTCCGAAGGCGAGAAGGCAGTATGCCAGACGGGATTCCCTTTAACGATCTCGGCGCGCAGCGCCGCTATCTTGGACACGCCATCGACCAGGCGATCCGCAACGTTCTTGACCACGGCATGTACGTCATGGGTCCGGAGGTTGCGCAACTCGAGCAAGAGCTCGCCGCATTTTGCGGTGCCAAGCACGCGATTTCCTGCGGCAACGGAACTGATGCGTTGACCCTCGTATTGATGGCCAAGAAGGTGAAAGCCGGCGATGCGGTCTTCTGCCCGGCTTTCACGTTTGCGGCCACCGCCGAGGCCGTAGCCGGACTTGGCGCGACACCGGTGTTCGTCGACATCTGCGAAGACAGCTTCAACCTCGATATCCGGAGTCTTCGTTGCTCGATAACCATGGTTAAGGAGAGCGGGCTTAAGCCGGTCGGGATTGTGGCGGTCGATCTTTTTGGGCAGCCTGCAGACTATGACGATATCGAAGCAGTTGCAGCTCGCGAAGGCCTCTGGTTGATCTGCGACGCAGCGCAAGCATTCGGCGCCAGCTACAAGGGGCGACAGATCGGTACAATTGGGCTTGCGACCACAACAAGCTTCTTCCCGAATAAACCCCTGGGCTGCTACGGGGACGGAGGGGCGGTATTCACAAGCAATGCCGAGTTGGCTGACAGCATCCTCTCGCTCCGCGTTCATGGCCAGGGCAAGGATAAGTTTGACAATGTCCAGATCGGCATGAACAGCCGTCTCGATACGCTGCAGGCGGCCGTTCTTCTAGAGAAGCTGAAAATATTTCCGGTTGAGATCACAGCCCGTCGTCGGATAGCGAGCCGCTACCATGAGCGATTGGGCGATGTCGTCACGGTCCCCTACATATTGGCCGGGGCGACCTCGGTTTGGGCGCAGTATACCCTGCGCCTGCCAAGGTGCGATCGCGAGCTGTTCCAGAGGTACCTGACGACGGCGGGCATTACAACAGCCGTCTACTATCCAAGGCCCCTGCACCGCCAACCTGCGTATAGCCACTTCCCAACTGCCCCCACAGGTCTATCCGTCTCCGACCGCCTTGCTACCGAGGTTGTCAGTCTGCCAATGCATGCCTACCTGACCGAGGAGGTTCAGGATCGGATCTCGGTTGCAGTACGGAAGGCATCATCGGCGGCACAGCGGTGACTCCGGCCTCCCATGGGGAATCGAGCTGGCCGGCTCGCAGTGGCAGCTTCTTGCAATTATTGCGCCGGCGCCGGTGTCGTGGGTGCAGGCGTGACGGTGTCGTGCGGGCCGTCGGTCGGGAGCCGGCGATGACGGGCTCCACCGATAATGAAGGCTGGCGCTGTAAATCCGCTAGGGTCCGCAATAAACTAACGGATCGCTTGAACGAGGATCCATGAGCGGAGAATAATTAATCAGTGCCAAACTGACGAAGCTGGCTGCGAATAGTGGGCCCGAGTACCGGCGTCCAGCGTAGCCGGGAGCAGCGGCTGCGAAAAGAAGCAGTATCCACTGGCTGCTGTAGAGCATTGCTTCGGCAGGATTGAAGTAGAGGTAGAACACGAACAAGCAACCAACTGCGATCAAAACCGCCAGTGTCAGCGAACGGAAGCGAGAATCGCTCAATGCACTTAGTATGCCGAAACAGAGTGCCAACGCGGTCATGAGATAGCCGGCGACTCTCAATGCCGAACTGCCAAGGGCGATAGCCGCTTGCCACCCATATCGGTGTTGGACCATGTCGAAGGGGGATACGAAAGCGAACACCCAAAAGCTCAATAGGTAGTCGCGGAGCACCGCGGGCGATACGAAATTGGCAACGCTCGCCAATTGATCGAGATACTCCCGTTGCCATGCGAAGGCTGCTGCGAGATCCGTATAGATCATGGGCAGAAGGGAGAGAGCCGTCGCAATGGCGAGCGGCAACGCGAACACCAGGACGAATCTCTGCTTTGGCTTGTAGGGTCCAGAAGGTTTCGCCAAACCAGGGTATAGAAGCACGCAGCTCAATGCCGGCAAATTGGCCGTGCCGGGAATTGCCCCGGCTATACCAGCGGATATGGCGCAAAGCACCGGGTGCTTTTTCGAATGTGGCGCAATGAGGATGAGCGCCAGCATGGCCGCAGCCATTGCGCTGAATGTGAAGCCGTAGGTCTCAACGACACTGAAAATCGTCAACGAACCAAAGGAGGAAATTGTCGCAAGTACGATGAAAAACGCAGCGATGCATTCTAACCCAAGTAGGCGCAGGAAGAGAAAAAACGCCAACGCTCCCATCGCGACAAAAGCCGCAAGAGCAGTAATGGCCGCAGTCGCAGCTGGAACGCCCATCTGGGTGAGTGGCCACCCAACAGTCGTTATGGACACGACGGCCAGCGCGTGCTTACGGAAGCGAAATGCACCCCAGTGACCGCTCGATAGTCTCTCAAAGTAGCTAGCCACATCAGCGCCAAAGATACAATTGTCTCTCTGGATTGCTTCCGAGCTGACGCCAATTCTGACCAGAAAGAAACCAAAGACGAGAGCGGCCAGCAGGCCGGCCGAGACCCAGGTTGCAACACCGAACCTTCGCAGACCGCCCGACCCGATCAGATCCTCGGCCATTGGTGCGGTCGTCAATGAGCCCATTGAACGATCCCAAAAACGACTGCTCCGCAAATGAGGCTCTTGGCGTCGGTGGCGCCAAACACGATCGGATCCTCAAGCATACTGCCGCGATGTGCCAACAAAACCATGCGGCCGAGCCAGTATACCAGCATGGGAATCGCGAACCAAAGTGCCTCCGGGGTGCTGTAGAGTTCATTTTGCACTTCAAACCAAACGAATACAGCGTAGATCGTGACCGCATTAAACGCCGCCGAAGACGCGAGAGCGGCTATTACAGGGAAATCCTCGGTTCTGTAGGAGCGGTTTCCAGCCTTTGTTCGCCTAAGCTTCAGCATTGTAGCGAGCTCAGCCTGCCGCTTGATAAGGGCTAGGGCAAGGAAGAAGAACACCGAGAATGCGATCAGCCACTCGGACGGCCTGATTCCCGTCGCTTCCCCTCCGGCTGCAACTCGGATTGCGTAGAGGCAGCCGAGGACGACGACATCGATCATCAGCATGCGTTTCAGATAAATCGAATAAAGGCAAGTCAACATGAAATAGAGTACGAGCGTCATTTGAAAGGTGAGGGCGAGCGGGAACGCGGCAACGCAAGCGGCGACCAGCAGGATCGGTACCAGGAAAAGCGCGGTTGCGACGGGTAGCGCGCCGCTAGCAAATGGTCGTAACCTCTTCGTCGGGTGGGCTCTGTCAGCTTGTAGGTCGAGAAGGTCGTTACACACATAGCTGATTGAGGCGACGAGCGAAAACGCCAAAAATGCAAGTATCGACTGATACCAGTTCTCGGTAGTTGAGACTGGCGACACCATTACCGGCACAAAAACCAGCACGTTCTTCGACCACTGGCGTACTCGGATTGCGGAAATGATCGATAGGACGTTCGTCCAGACTAGCGCGCCGCTTTGCCCAGAACCGTGCCCCGCAGCCGTCAATGCGCCGATGTCCGCTGGCAAGGAAATGAGTTCGAAATCGTCGATGATTGAGCCAAACTCTTGGGCTATGCTCCTGCGGACGCCGTCCCGTTCGTTTTGGCTAGCAGCATCCAAGACGAAAAAGCCCGAGAATATGCCATGGTAGTCACAAACAGCTTTGACCACCGAGTATGGAAGCGCCGAACACAAGAACAGTTTCCGCCCATTTCGATATTCTCTCTTTAACGCGTCTAATACGTCCTGATTGTAGGCAAGTGCTGACGCATCCATGGGCCTCTTTTCAATCTTAAACTCGCCGCTTGCAATGATGCTTTTAATGCGCGAAGGGAAAGAGAATATCTCTTGTCCAATAACAGCTATTGCGCGCTCATGATCAATATTGCTCTTTAAAAGAGCATGATCAAGGTTGACTACCCATGGCGGAGTTACCGCGCCTGTGCCAAAATTCTGCATGACCGGGATCTGCGTACAATTTAAGTAAAGAACAGCTTTAACTAGATATCGGGAGTTCTCTTGCCTTGCTTTGCCGAGTAAAACCTCGTAGTCGAGGCATTCACTCAGACACTCGCGGCGATTTTCCTTCCTCGACGCACCTATGGCGACACCGAAATAACCGCTGGCAGATAATCGCACTAGCTGGGCATCTTGGGAATATAGAGGACTATATATACGAACGAGCCTTCTTGGCGGTACGTCACTTGCAGCTACAGGCAAGGTTAGCATTCCCATAGGTTCGCCGAAGCCTTTCTAGCCGCTATCGGTAGGGGCCGACGACAGCTTCCCGAGCACCCTTCCCTTCCGGTCAGCTCTAAGCCTCGATCCGAGTGGGCCATGGTCGTCATGGCACCTTCGCACTGGCAGTGAGTCTCAACCGTTGACAACTCGCCTTTCGCCGGAGAGAATTCGCGCGTTACTAAAATGACTTTTCAACAGCTCGGGTGCTTCCGAACGGAGTTGCGCATGGCGAGCCTGGATTGCGGCCGGGAAGCAGCAATTGCGCGCACCCAGCCAAACAACATACTTAAGAGGTTTGCCCGATCAGCAGGAGATTGGCTGCTGGGCGCGGAACCGGAGCGTCTCATCAGCATCGGGCGCCTAGTTACGGCTGCCTTTGCGATCCTCGCCATTTATCTCGATCCTACTCACCCTGTGTCGCTTCTTTATGAATCCCGCGCGATACTGAGTCTCTACATTCTTTTTTCGGTGCTGCTGGTTATCTATCCGCTGCGCAAGCCGCTGGACAGCCCGGTCCACTTCCTTGTTCATGTCATCGATGCCGTGAGCCTTGCCTGGCTGACGCTTCTCACCGATGAACTCACCAGCCCCTTTTTTGCGGTGCTGCCGTTCGTTCTTCTCGCGATGACGATGCGTTGGGGCCTTAAAGGAGCGGCACTCGGTGCGCTCACTCTGCTCGTGGTTCAGTTGATTGTCGCCCTGCCCGACTTCAGTGATGGCGAGTCCGAGCTCAACGTGTTCATCATGCGGTCAACCTATTTTGTCTTCGCCGCTGTGATCCTTGGCTATTTCGGCGCTTACCGCGACCGTAGCCGCCAGCGCTTGGCTGAACTTGCTGAATGGCCCTTTGACGCAGTTGCCAATGATGTCGTCTCTTGGCTCGCTCTATTGTTCAGGCATGCATCCCGCGTCCTCGGCGGCTCCCGCTTGTTCGTTCTCTGGCGCGACCAGGAAGATGACGCGGGCTGCATCGCCTATTGGGCGGACGACCGTCTGAAGCTTGTCGAACTTCAGGACGCAGATTTCTGGCGTCGCCACGATCTTCAGCAGGCACGCCGTGAAGACGGTGCGGGCGTGCCGTCAAGGAACGAGATGGATTTTTTCCATCTGATCGCGGACCTACCAGAATTCGCAGAGGCGGCACGCGAGAGCGTTCAGCGTATTTCGGCGGCGTATTTTTCCAGCGTTCGCTATCGCGGACGCGTTTTCGTCATCAATTCTCCGCGCCGGCCGGACGAAGGCAGTGCCTTAACGGAGATCATCGCTACACGATTGGGTTCGGAATTGGAGCGCCTCGCGCTGACACAACAAATGACCGAAGCGGCGCGTTCGGAGGAGCGCATGCGGATGGCTTGCGACCTGCACGACAGCGTCCTGCAGAACCTTACCGCCGCACGGCTGAAGCTCAAGCTCTTTGGTGAGGCTGCAGAAAGCGACTCCAAGCTCCAGCTTGCGGAAGTTGGAAAGCTGATCTTGGAACAGCAGCAACGCATCCGCCAGTTCGTCGAAGAAAATCGCGCCGCTGAAATCCCGGCAACCAGTTCGCTTGAGCAGATACTGTCCTGTTTCGCTGGACTGCTTACAGGCCAATGGAACTGTCAGATCGAGGTTTCGGTCAGCCCACCGGGATTAACCGCGCCCAAATGGATGGCAGACGAAATCAAAAACCTTATCTCGGAAGCGGCGTCGAACGCGGTGCGCCACGGGCACGCGACGCGGCTCCGCGTCTCGATCAGCCAGACCGACGACTGCCTGGGGCTCGAATTCATTGACAACGGAACGGGAGCGCCGAGCAAGACGAATTCCCCTAGGCCTTCATCGCTTTCGGCACGCGTGAACAAGCTCGGAGGAAATCTCACGGTTTACCAAACCGCGCCGGGCTTCGGCGTCCACATCGTTTTGCCGCGGATGCTGGGGGCGATTTGATGTATTCCGTGATCCTCGCCGATGACCACCCTTTGCTCCTTGGCGGCCTCCAGCAGAGCCTGCTGGCTACGCCGGACATCAACGTAGTGGGCGTCGCCGCCAACGGAGAGGACGCGCTTGCCCTCATTCACGACCTAAAGCCCGACATAGCGGTACTCGACGTGGCGATGCCACAGATGAGCGGCCTCGACGTATTGCGGGCCTCGAAGGACCAACGGCTTCGCCTAAAGGTAATCCTCCTCACCGCGACGATAAGTGGCGCGCAGATTGCCGATGCTATATCGAGAGGGGCGTGGGGGATTTTATTGAAGGAGTATGCGCCGGAGGCGCTGCTCGACTGCCTGCGCCATGTCGCGAGTGGCGAGAAATGGCTGCCTGCCGAGCTTGTCGCGAAGGCGAGCGAGGCACCGCCTGTCGCAGCCTTGAACAAAATCGAGCTTCTGACCGCCCGTGAGCGGGAGATAGCCGCCCTAATATGCGGGGGGTTGTCCAACCGAACGATCGCCCAGAAGCTGGGTGCATCCGAAGGAACGATCGGAATTCATCTCCATAACATCTATCGCAAGCTGGAGATCACCAACAGGACGGCGCTCGCGGCGCTCCATGTTCAATATATGGCCGCGCGCGATGGGTGAAGGGTGCCAACCTTCGCAAAGCCGCTTCGGCGCCACGTTCCGCATCGGCCTCGGCGTGGCCGCCGGGGCGGCATTTATCGTGCTCGTTGTACGGGACGTCCATCTGCCGGAAGTCTGGGCGCTGCTGCAGAACGCTGCGCTGGCCCCATTGCTCTTTGCATTTCTTGCCTTCGTTACGGATTTCCTGCTGCGCGCGTTACGCTTTTGGATGATCCTGAAGCAAACGAGCAGCCGCGACTTACCACTAGGCCCGACCGTGGCACCGTTTATCGCCAGTTTCGGGGTGAACGACGTGCTGCCGCTACGGCTTGGCGACGGCTTTCGCGTGGTGTGGTTCAGCCGCCAGTTCCGGATCTCCGCAGGGACCGTGGTCGGCGCGATGATCGTCGAGCGGGTTCTCGATCTGGTGACGATCGTGGTCCTGAGAGCGCTCGCCATGGCACTGCTCGACCTCTCGGCAGCGTCCGCAACGGCGTGGCATTTCGAGCTCGCTCTCGTCGTCGCTCTTGCCGGAGGGTTCGGGATGTTGTTGGCGCCGGCCTTTCTTGCCAGGGTATTTGAGAAGCTATTGCACGGCGTCGAACTTTCCGTGGTCGTGATGGCTCTCTCGGGGCTGAAGGCCACATCGGCAGCCGTGCTGCAAGTCGGATCCTGGTACAAGATAATCGTGTTGACGGCGATCTCGCTCGCCCTGTGGGTTCTCGAAAGTCTCGTCCTCATCGGTGCGTGGCTGAGCCTGGACCGAGCGGCCCATGATTTCTTGAAGCCATTCTTGGCATTCGTCTTCAGCACGCTCGGCACCCTGATCCCAAGTCTTCCCGGTCACTTTGGAGCTTTCGAATTCTTCGGAGTCCAGGCTTTCGCCCTCGTCGGTGTCGACGCGCCGACAGCGGTGGCGGTGCTGCTGGTTGCCCATTTCATCCTCTGGGCGCCAATAGCGATTTTTGGCATCTGCTGGCTCCTTGTCGGCAGGCTTGAGAAAGCTCAACTGCCGACCTGAGCTGGCACTTTGACAAGCGATTGCGGATCGAAAACGGAATTGCTGAACCTCTCCTCAGGAGAGCCGTTTCACAAGCTTCAGCGCCCCCTGTCGTAAGGGCGAGCGGTGCGGAGCGGCGATGCGCGCGTCGATGCGATTTGCGCAGTACCAGTCATAGCTTTCTATCAGCATTTCCGTGTTGGAATACCGCGGTCGCCAGCCCATTGCGAGCAGCGGTTTGACATCGAAATAACAATCCCGGTGATAGGTTAAATAATGCCAGGGAACGAGCGGTGAGAGGCGCGTATGATAGAGTGCCCGGAGGGCATTTACTGCGAGCCACGCGGGGAGCCGGCGCACCTTCGACACGGTGTTGGCATAGGCGATCAGAGCCTCGAGATCCTCACCCAGGGTTTGAAAGCGATCTGTTCCGACGTTGTAGGTGCCCGGCAGGCCGGCCTCCAGCGCAAGCATGTAGAAATCTATAAGATCGTGGGCGTGAATGAATTGAACGCGATTGTCGCCGCTTCCGATTACGTAGACATTCCGGCCTTCGCGTATCCATTCAAACAGCACCTGAAATATGCCGAGGCGACCGGCTGCCAGCGTCACACGCGGACGTATGGTCGTGAGAGGAATGCCGGTGCGCCCGCAGATGTCCTTCATCAGCAGTTCGCCCGCGAGCTTCGACCGACCGTAATCCTCGGCCGGTCGCAACGGCGTAGACGCGTCGATCGCTCCCGCTGGAGGGATACCGTAGACCGCTGTCGTGCTCAGATGCACAATTGCCTTCACGCCGGCTTTCTGGGCTTCCTCCGCGACGATCCGGGTCCCTTCTACATTCACGTCCCAATGGCGACGACCGGCACCCGTTTGGGCGACAAGCGCGGCGCAGTGATGGACGACGTCGATACCGCGCATGGCGGCGGCGACACCGTCTCGGTCGAGGATACTGCAATGGACGAATTCGATATCGGTCGGGTGGGCCGGGTCGGACCAGATGTCGATGAGACACACGACGTCCCCGCGCTCGCGCAAGCGTCGCGCAAGAACGTTGCCGATAAAGCCTGACCCACCCGTAATCAGATGCCGCATCTCTCCTCCCGAGCGACGAAGCCCGCGCTGCTGCTTCAGGCGAAGCGGTTTTCAATTGCGTGAGTTGCATTGCGGTGCGCGACCGCCATTACCGTTCCTTGTGGGTTCACGATGGTTGGCCCGCAAAGCAGCGACGCATCGGCGATATAGAGACCATCGGCCTCTCGCACGCGGCCGAATGAGTCGGTCGCGCAAAGTACCTCGTTCTCGCCCATAGGACATGACGAAAAGACGTGGACCGATGTCAGATTGCCAGACCCGTTGGGCAGGTTCTCTGGAAGTTTTCGAAGATCCGCCATCGAACGGAGCACGGGGTATTCCGGCGCGGCCGGGTAGATGGCGATTGCACCGGCCGCGAGCAGTGCTTCGGACAATCGTTTGAGTCCCTCGGCGTAGTGGTGCAAGTCCCATTCGCTATGCCGGACTCGCACTAGGGGATCCCGAAAAAACGGCAGATTGCGGATCGTCGCGCAGCCTCCAGTCGTCTGTACGTAATAAATACCCATGCGGCGCCAACGATGCTCGACGTACGCAAGACAATCGGGACGGCCCGCCATGGTCAGGGCCAGCATCGGCTGTTTGCTGATCGAGCATCCCATACCGAAATGCGGTTCGAATTCTTTGATCTGGTGGACGGGATCGAAATCGCCAGGATCATTCACCTCGTAATCGAACTCTGCAACCACCTTCAGCATCGGGTGAAAGCGCAGGGAATTGCCTATGTTCTTTCTTAGGCCGCTGCGTCGCAGAAGTGCGGGCGTTTGAACCGCCCCGCATGCGACAAAGACCTTGTCGGCGGAGATCTCGACCGTCTGGGAAGGGCCATGTGTCGGCGTATGGATGGCGTCCAGACGCCATTTGCCTTCCTGCCGAGAAAGACGGCGTACGGCGGTGTCGGCAATTAACCTCCCGCCCGCCTTGAGAAAGCGGGGGACGAATGTCTCCGACATGGACTGCTTGCTGCCGCCCCGACCGCCGTAGCTGTAGAGGCGCGGAGCCTCGATGGCATGCCAGCCAAGGTTCATCGCACCCTCATACAGGCGCTTGGAGATCGCCGACGCTTCACAGGGCAGGTATTCGACGCGCGCGATCGCCTCGCACTCCGTGAAATGGGGCATCAACTCGTCGGACGAGAGATAACGTACGTCGAAGTCCTTACGCCACGCGTCCAGGACGTAGGAGGGCGTACGGTAATAAAGGCCGCGGTTGACTTCACTGCCGCCTCCGACACAGCAGCCTTCGACATATGCGATCTGTGTCGAGCCCAGGGCGACATTCACTCCGGCATTGCGGTATTTGTGAAGGATTTCGTCACGGGAAAAGTGTTCCGGCCAGTGGAGCGGAAGATTCTGTCCTTCTTCCACCAACAGCACGGACTTGCCGGCTTCGGCGCAAAGCATCGCCGTCACCGCCCCTCCGGGGCCGGAGCCGATGACCGCGACCTCCGCTACCATCTCCCGAATGACAGGCTCAGTCCTGTTTCGCGCGCATGCCACGGTCAGCATCCTGTTTGGAAAGCTCGGAATAAAGGCCGAAGATCACGAAGGAGCGGTAGAAGGCGATAAGCCCCTGCCGAAAGGCGAGCCGCGACCGCTTCCAACGCTCGACCTGGTCGATGCGGCGCGGGAGATCGAGACGATGAAACGGTTTTCCCGTGGTGGCATAGGGCCACGCGTCGAAGACCAGCGTGAGGATCCGGAATGCAAAGCGCAGGTGGTCCGGCATTCTCGCCTGCGTTGCGAACAGGAAGCCGACAACCGACACCATGTTCTCTCGTCCGTCTTTCTCCGGCCTTTCCATCCTGACCAGAGTGTCCGCGAGGGCGCGAACGCATTTTTCATGGAGTTGGGGGCTTTTAGACTTCATGGCGTTGTTCTGGTGGCTGCGAGGACCGAAGAACCGGCGCGAACAAGGGGTCGTGGTAGGATCGGAACGTCGTACAGCGCGGGTCCACAATGTCGGAGCGGATGATGGCTTCCATGCCCACGCACTCGGCGACCGCCCAGTCGCGATCGAAACGATCACCCACCATTAGAGCGCGATCCGGCCGAGTGCCGGCTGTGCGGAGTATCTTCATAAGCCCAGCTGGGTCAGGCTTCAGGCTTTGTATGTCAGCGTCGGCCGCACTGACGACGATGTCGGCTTCCAAGCCAAGGGCGGCGAGTTTCTCTCGGGCAGGATAGTCGGAAAGGACGGCAACCAACCTGCCGGAGTGTCGCAGCCCATCGAAGAGCGCCCCAACGCCTGGGTAGCGGCAGGCAGCAAGGTGAGGGAGCGGGCGCTGATCAATCCATTCGCTCACGATTTGCTTGACTTCCTCCTCTGAGCATTGGCTGAGAACCGCCGTGTCAGAGAACTGACGCTCGACGAAGTGGGTGGGCGACGATCTCGCCAGGACTTCCCGGCACCGCCGAAAGTTCTGTATCACCCTCATGTTCCTAAAACTGCGGGTACGCATAGCGTCGAAACACAGACTGAGAACCATGAGCGCTCTGAGCCGCGATTGGTTGTACAGCGTGCCATCAAGATCAAAGACCACTAGATCGCGGCCATCCCAAATCGATCGACGTCCGGGTTTCATTTCGTTCAATCAACCGGAATAAAGTCCACCTTCGAGATATCGTAGAGAAACGGTATGTCGACGAAGGACGTGAACAGCAAAGCACCAACTGCGAGGGCAAGCGAGGCAATCAGCCGCTTGGACCGAAACATCCTTTCCGGCCGTTGTGCGATTGAGTTCTTCAATAGCGCGAGCCAGAGATAGGAGGAGAACAAGACGGCGATGAACGGCATGGCAACGATGTACTCTAGCCGGTATTTGACAAGGAACGCAGCGATAAAAAAGGCCGATACCATCGCGTAGAGAAAGCAGGAGACCGTCAGACTCTCGGCAGTGTAATAGCGGAATGATCGACGATAGCGGTGAAGCAACTCTGGACCCACCGTACCAGAGATATCTCGGTATTCGGAGAGCCTCTTCGCGCCCATGAGGAATGCGCCGGCAGTCCAGTAAGCGATGATAAGGCTGCTCGGAGGCATTGTGGAAGGATCGATGATCGTCCAGCCGAGCGTCAGGCGGATCGGATTGTTCATCGCTTCTGAAATCACGTCAATGTAAGGCAAGTCCTTCGATCGTACAGGCGGCACGTTGTAGATCAATCCGGAAACCAGGAACACGAAGGACGCTAAAAAAAAGAACGTGCCGAGCGGCCACGCGAGCAACAGGCCGATGACGGCAAAAGCCACATACTCGAGGTAAACGACGAACGGGGAAAGCGAGCACTGCACGGCGGCACGGGCCTGCTTCGAGGGGTGGTGCGCATCGTATTCCCGGTCAAGCCACTCGTTGAGTACGTAATTCGCCGAAGCGATGGTGATTGCGCTCGCGAAGCCCACAATGATGGACAGCGCGGTGTTGTGCAGCGGCGGTGCGCGAAGGGCGTAGGCCAGGATGAGGCCGGGCACGATGAAAATATGCTTGGTAGCGTGATCGAATCTGGCGAGCGCAAGGTAGCGGCTGAACGAGCCCCTTTGTGGTATTGCGACGGTTACAAGCGGCAAGGCTTCGTTGCTCATGTTCTTATGCTTCTGCGCGTCAGGAGGGTACGACACGACGTTAGTCCCTCCCAGCGGCGGGCTGCACTTCGTAGATGCGGCCATCCGGCTCCGTTGCAACGTTGATCAGCGAAAGCCGTTGCTTTAATTCGGATTCGGTCACGCGGTAAAACCGCCAGGTCACCTTGTCGAACATCACGATATATGTTCGCTGTTTCTCGGACGCATCCTTCAACCTGGACAACTGCCGCTCAAAGGGGTCCGACGGGTTCTCGATGCCGGTTCGCAGCTCAAACCGCCCTGGAATGAACACAGCCGGACGCTTCAGCACATAGGCGATTGCATCCGGCCCATTGCTATAGATCAGGGCAGTTGCCGGAAGCTCGCCCACCGCGCGCATTGTCGGAGAATTGGTCCATTCCAGGCTCGCGAAACCAATTCCGGAGCGATAGGCGTCTAAGGATCTCACGGTTGTGCGCGCAACGTGGCTGCTTAGAACGATGATCGCAAGCGCTAGCAGGCCGTGATGGAAGGCTTTCAGAAGACCGGTGGAATGACGAAATTCGGTCAGAGCGATCGTTACTGCCATCACTGTCATGACATAGGGAGGGAAAGCGTATCTACCGTTCAGGCTCAGATTCGCTTCGATCGAGGTCGCAAGGACCATGAAAGCCATATAGAAGAGGAAGAACAGGCCAAGCATCAAACGCAGGAAGCGACGGGCTACATTCGCTCCAAGGGGGTCACTGAGCATTCGAGCTGCCTGAACATAGATCAGGGTGCCTGCAGCAATGGCAACGGCACACAAGAGCAGCACACGAGCCGCGAAAGGTATTTCGTCCGGCAGCAGCCAGGCCGTCAAAGCTCCCAGGCTGCTCAGCCATTTCTCGGCACCCATATTGCCGTGGAACGCCAGTTCCCGACCAATGGAATGACCTTTGGAAACGTAGCTGATCGCAACCCAGGCAAAGAAGATCCCTCCGCTCACTGAGCCATACAGCACGGCATCCGCGATTCGGCGCGCCAAGCTGCGTCGTGCATTCAGAAGAAAACATGTCGCAAGCGCGGCTCCCATCGGCGGCGCGGTGAACCGGGTGAGCGTAGCGAGCCCCAATGCCACTGCACTCGCAACCAGCCATAGCCGGTTTCCGCTTTCCAAGTAGCGCAAGGCGGTCAGCAACACGACCAAGAGCGAAAGCAGAAACAGCGGTTCCGACATCGCAAGGGAATGCTGGGTGACGAACTGTGGCGCGAGGACGATGAGGGCAGTCCCGATGGCCGCATGGTGCGGCTTGCCTGCCGCGCCAACGAGCAGCCGGCAGATCAACAGCACATTTGCGCAGACGAAGAACAGACCTAGGACCTTGGCCGCACTCGCCATATCGAAGCCGAACGCTGCAGGAAGCTGAACGAGCCACGCATAGAGCGGTGCGTCGTAAGGCTGCTCATTGATCCCCATGTATCGCGTTGTGTCTGGGTATATGCCAATTCCTTTATGGGTATTGATCAAGAAAAAAGCCAAGGAGATCAGCATAAATGGGGCCGGAAAAATCCAGTTCCACTGCCTTACGGGCAAAACAACCGACTTATTTTTAGGGTCAGAAACATAATTATAATACATTCTCGTCCCTGTTGAACAACAATACCAGGACATCTATTAAGCAATGTTGCGAAATACCCGCTTCACGTTTTCTGTTACAAAGTGCAGCGTCGCGTCCGCAATGCCGCTCGACAAAATGTCGTCGAGCGCCACTATGAGCTTATCGATATGATGCGGCTGCGAGACGAAGGGCGGCATGAAGTGCAGGAGGTCCCGCGCACCGGGTTGAAAATGCACGAGGACATTATGGCGCTCGAACAATTGCCGGGTCACCGCACCGATGAGCACGGTTTGATAGGTCTGAAACAAAGGATTCTTGGAAATATCAATGAGCTTGGATACGAGGTCCTGGTGGAAATTCAGCCGAATGGCCTGGAATAGACCGCGGCCGCGGACGTCGATGATCTGGCGCGGGTACTTCGCTTTCAACTCGTGGAGCCGCGTAGAGAGGTAGTGACCGACGCGTTCGGCATTGTCGATCAAGCCCTCGTCCTGCAAAATGTTGAGCGTCTCGATCGCGACGGCGCAGCTTTCGCCAAGTCCGCTGAAGCTTGAGCTATGCAGGTTGCAATCCTGTTTGTTGCCGTAGGCCCGATCGAACAACGTCTGCGAGGTCACCATGGCCGCGACTTCTCGTTTGCCGCCGCCCAGAGTCTTCGCGAGCGTGACGATATCCGGAACGGCATCTTCATATTGGAAGGCGCAGAAGCGGCCGCTTCGGCCCATTCCGACCTTCACTTCATCGAAGATGGAAAGGATTTCGTTCTTCCTGCAGAGCTCGGCGAATTGGCTCAGGTATCCCGCCGGCGGCACTTCGCACGTGGTGCCGTTGATCGTCTCAACGATCGCGGCGATGATCGGGTTGTGGCCGCTGCTGTCAGTCTCCGCAGCGATAGCTTGCCGCAAGGCATCGATGTCACCATAGCGGACGTAGATGACGTTCTCTTTCGGGACTCCCAGCAGGAAACCCGATTGCACATCGGTGGCCGTCGTCAGCGATAGCGGACCGTGCGTCTTACCATGAAACGCGCCCTGCATGCACAGGAACTTGTTCTTGCCTTTTGGTGTCTGCACACGCTCGCTGAGTTTCATTGCCGCCTCGTTCGCCTCCGCGCCCGAGACAGCAAAAAATGAGACGGTCAGCGGCGGCGGCAAGAAAAGCGATAGGTTGTAGGCGAGTACGCCTTGCAGCTTATGCGGAGCGAGCTTGATGCAGTCGATGATCTTACGCTCGTGACACTTGCGCTCGGCTTCTATAATCCGTGGGTGGTTGTGTCCAAGCCCCACCACTCCAAGTCCGGCGGAGAAATCGAAAAGGGTTCGTCCGTCGTTTAGCCAGATCTCAACACCCTCAGCTCCCCTAATATCCATATCCTTAAGTCCAAGAATATCGAAGATCTGCAGCATGTATTTATTTAGATGCTTGGAGTAAAAACTATTGGCAGAGGCTACATCCAGTTCCAAGCTCTGGTCGAGAGAGAGCAATGGTAGCGCCTTTCCGTTGTAATTCCCAGGAATCTGAACGCTAGCTATCGCGGACACCGAACACTCCCCAGCACAGGACAGAGAACGTTTTATAACATTTGGACTGTCCGCCCGGAATCTATAGGACTATATAGGGATGCAGTATTAGATCGTGGGGGATCTTCGCGAGGCAGACATGTGATGGAATGTGGTCTGAACAGCTTCGTTTTGTCCCCGACGGCTTCGGCGAGGTTGAGCTCTGAACAAATGCTGCTCCGGCACTTTCAGGGCCTATAGCCTAATTCTTCCGTTCAAGCTGCGTTCATGCAAAACGCGCTATAAACCACTGACGGACGAGAGATGGTGGCCGCCTGATAAAAGCTGGCAGGCACTCCAACATGCCCGGGAGCGGGAGTACGATCAAAAATACCGGATGTTGCACGACGCCTGCTCCCCAGGGAGTCGAAAACGTGAAACGCACCCTTCTGAAAATTGCCGCGATCGGTATGCTCTTGCTTGCTCCGGCGATCGCTCGGGCGGCGGAAGGCTTCGCGACGGCGAACGTCAATATGCGCGCCGGCCCAAGCACAGCATATCCGGCGGTCACCGTAATTCCGGCCGGCGAATCCATCGAGATCTACGGCTGTCTTGCCGACGTGCCATGGTGCGACGTGGAGTTCTACGGCGGCCGTGGCTGGGTGCATGGCGGATATATCCAGGCGCTCTATCAACAGCGCCGCGTTTATCTCGGTCCTCGATATTATCGCCCGCTCGGTATTCCCGTCGTTGTCTTCAGCTTCAGCAGCTATTGGGATCGTCACTACCGCGACCGTGACTTTTATCGCGACCGCGATCGCTGGCGCCGCGGACCGGATTTCTATCGCGGCCGCGATCGCCGTACGGAACCGTACCGGCCGCCCAGCCGCAGGCCCGAGTTCGAGCCGAGCCCAGTTCCGCCCCCGGAATTCGAGCGGAGATTGGAGCGTAGGCCCGATTTTAGCCGTCCGCCTGAAAGACCCCGGGACCTTGACGATCGCTCGGATCGCCTTCCGGATTTCGATCGCGCGCCCAACCGCAGGCCTAATGTCGACAGGCGGCCGGACTTTGACCGTGATCTGCCCGGCGGCGGCGATCGCAACCGGCGGAACTTTGAGCGTCGGAGCGATGATGGCGATCGCGTCATCCGCCGCGGCGACGACAATCGTGACCGCAGGGGTGGTGACAATGACCGCCGCAGGCCGCAGCGACGTGTCTGCGAACCTGGCGAACCGGATTGCCCGGACTAATGGGGCCCCCAGGGACGGCAAGATGCTGACGCATCGGCAGCCGGGGCTGCGCGGACCCGGAACCGTTTCCGTCGGCCGCAAGGCCAAGCGAGTAAACCCCGATCAGGTCAGCCTGAAAAGACGCTGGGCTTTGGTTGATCGCCCGCGTGATGGCGCATTCCGCAGCGGCTCGCCGGATGATCAGGTCCGCGTGATCGGCCTTTCCAGAAGTTCTAGGACAGCGGCTTGGATATGCACGCACAAATCTTCGTATTCGGCCACCAGCTTCTCGCGCCGAGGGGTCTCCCTCCGGAGTTCCTCAAGCGTCTCAGCCGCTACAGCGTACCGCTCGAAAAGGTCATCAAGCTCGCGGCTCTTGGCGTGGCGCAATCGCTCGCGATGATGAGGTAGGGCCAGCGCCAAGCGAGCCCTGCCTTTTCGGACCAACAACATTCTTTCAATCCGTAGCACCGCCCTCGGCAAGGCGCCGCCCGCTGCCTCGCCAGGCCATTGTCAAGGGTGCTGTTTTTCCTCAGTCGCCAGTTGGAGCTGCTTCGGCTGGCCGGGGACGTACACCGCGACGTCTGAGCCGCTCTCCTCCAAGAACGAGCCTGCGACGAGCAGATAGGCGGCAATCGCCGCCATCGAGAGGAGTATAGTGCATATGGGAAGGCCGGTGGAGGCACTTCGCTCAGGGGACCGATTTTCGTTTCCACGATACATCACGACATCCTTTCACAAGGCCCGCGAGACAAGAGCGCTGAAGTCCCAGAGCTGCCCAGAAGGGACGTTTTGGGCGCTGCTCTGGGACCTCTCGAAGGGGTCATTGCGGTAGCGGCGGCTACCGGCTGGCCCCCCGCGAACCACTATGCGCCAGATCGGCGTTGGCGCTGCCGCAGGGCCGATCCGCGCCGCAGCTCTCTGAGCTTCGCCAGTCGCTCGGGCGGGTCGACGAAAATCACCAGCAAAAACTCGGTGGCCATGAGGATGTGCGCAGGGATACCGGTCTTGGCGCTCGCCAGAAACGCAATCCAGATTGCAACTCCGATGTAAACGCCGATCGTGAGGGGGCTCGTTATCAAGCGCCAACCGAGATCGGAGGCTCGATCTTTCCATCCAATGATCGATGCCATAGCGAAAAACCCGGTGCATCCTTTTCGAGTTGATCGATAGCCGTGATTCCGTCGGCCTTTATCGTCACAGTATCTGGACCAGTCAGGCACCCACGCAATGGGCGTAAGACCTTTGCCCACCCGGATCGGACTTAGGTCCTATAGATCAAAGATCACGGATGGGTCTTAGAAACTATGTCGGTACACGAGCGTTGACGCCGCATGAAACAAGGAGACTGATTATGAAGATCGCAACCGTGTTTGCGGCCGCAAGCGTCGCGTTTGCCGCCTGTGCGGGAGCCGCAATGGCCGATCCGTGGAAAGACGAAAGCGGTCATGGTCGCTGGCGCTGGCGCGGCTATTACGACGAGCCGCGATACGAGCGCAGAGCTTACAAGGAAGAGTATCGTCGCGGCCGCTGCAAGATCGAGCGCAAGTGGGACGACGACGAATACAAGGAAGAAATCAAGTGCAAAGGCCGGGCGCGGCCGATCTACGGCTATTACCGCTGGTGACCTCACGCTCGCCGGTGATCCGCTGGATTTTCCGGCAGTATGCCGATGGGGTCTCGCCGCGCGACATCGCAAAGAAGCTCAACGCGCAGGGCGCCCGGACCACGCGGGGCTAAATGGTGCGACGCCGCGATCCGCGGACACGTCAGTCGCGGTACCGGCATTCTCAACAACACCACCTACATCGGCTGTGTCGTCTGAAACCGGAGACAATATCGTAAGAACCCCGAGACCGAGCGCCGCGTCGCCCGCGGCAACAAGGAAAGTGAGTGGGTCGTCAACGATGATCATCACGCCTTGCGGATCGTCGACGACGCACTCTGGGCCCGCGTCAGGGAGCGGCAGCAGGAAGTCGGTGAAGTCTTCTCCTACACGACAACCAATCGTCTCAACGGCGCTCACCGGCCGAGCTAGCTGCTGAGTCGTATTGCTGGAGTGCGCCGAATGCGGCGGCCCCTACGCCATCATGGCCAGGAGCGCTACGGCTGTTCGAACCACAAGAGCAAACTGCCGGTCGACGGCCTCGGCCGCGCCTGCTGCTCCAACCAGAAGACCATTCTGCGCAGGAACCGCGAGGATCGGGTGCTGTCCTGCCTGCCCGCCGCATTTTTTGGGATGGTGTGTTCGATGAGGTTGCCGGACGGCCCGCCAGAACTTCGCGGCCTCGATCAGGAACGAAGCCGACGAGCGCCAACGCATTTCCGTGGAGTTGAAGGTTGTCGAACAGGAACAGCGCCAGATCATCCGGCAGATCAGCCATTCGCCATGCGGAAGGCCGGCCGCGTCTAGCGGCCGTCGACGATATGCTCGACAAACTCGAGGAACGTCGCACCGATCTTGAAGCGGAGTTGCTGCAAGCACCGGCCAAAGAGGATTTCGGGAGCGGATCAGCAGATCGAAGGCGGAGGTCAGTCGGAAGCCGTCGAGCTGATCCTCAACTCCGCCTGCTATCACATGCGCGAGCACGCCGATACCGAGACGAAGCAGCCCTTCATCAATATCGTGCGCCAGTTCATCCAGAAGGTCGTCATCGGCAGGACGCCCGGGCCACCAGCCGGCATCCCTGGACGTCCACGGCCGGATCGCCTCGATCCTTGCCGCCATGGAAGCGGCGACCATGGAGAAGCGGTTCGAGGCGCTGCAACGCCACGACTATCTGGAAAAGCTGCGCGCCGGAGAGCTTGAGACGGAGGCGCAAAAACAAAAGCTCCTCGGCGCTTATGCGGAGGAGCTTGAGAGCAAATATCCCGAGTGGGCGAATTTGCAAGTGGTTGCGGGGGCAGGATTT
>NZ_LUAV01000031.1 GCF_002078505.1 Ensifer aridi
TTTTCACACAGCCTGGGTCGAAGGGAGCCGTTCCTCACGAGCCCTGTGCGCGGCTTGTTGCGAGGATGTTCACGTTCTGGGCTAAGAGGATCGCATAATGTATCAACGGGAACTCCTTCGCTGCGCAGGCGAGGCAGGCCTGTGAAACCGCATTGGTGAAGCCCTAAGGCGCCTGCTGCTCTTCGCTTCCTTTACATTCGCCCTGGCGATGCTCACACTCGGCGAGGAGAGGGCATCCGTTGGGAGGCGGGCATGTTTTCACATTCCGACCACATCCGTGAGATCGAGCGCGTCGGCCGCGGCCTTCCTGTTAGCCGCGACGATATGGTCGTGAAGTCCTGGCTGCGCTGTCTCGAGCATCACCGGCTCGACCCGGCACAGACCTGTGAAGCCTATATCGTGCCGGAACCGCGGCTCAAGGAGCACCGCCAGCAATCGGAGGATCTCATCAACATAGCCCGCTCCGGGCTCGAGCACCTGTTCCGGCAGGTAGCGGGGCAAAACTACGTGCTGCTGCTTTCCGACCGGCAGGGCGTGACGGTCGAGTTCCTCGGCGATCCGCTCTTCGACAACAACCTGCGCAAGGCCGGCCTCTATCTCGGCTCGGAATGGTCGGAATGGCGCGCCGGAACCTGTGCCGTCGGCGCCTGCCTCGAGACGGGGGAGGCGTTGACGATCCATCAGACCGACCACTTCGACAACACCCATACGCCGCTCTCTTGCACGGCGGCGCCGATCTACGACGCGCGCGGCGAGCTTTCCGCCGTCCTCGACATTTCGCTCTTGAGTTCGCCGATCCAGAAGGCGAGCCAGAACCTCGCACTGCATCTCGTCACCGCGACCGCAAGGCGCATCGAGCTTGCCAACCTCATGGCCCAGGCGCCGCATCAATGGGTGCTGCGCTTCTCCCGCTCGCCGGAATTCCTCGACGTCGACCCGGAGGCGGCGATCTCAATTGACGGCCTCGGGCGCATCGCCGGCATGACCCACGGCGGGGCGAAGATCCTGGCGCGCTCGACCGGGCTCGACTGGCGCGATCCGCGCCAGCTTATCGGCGAGCCGGTATCGCGCTTCTTCGACATGGAGATCGACGACCTCCCCGATCTTACGCGTCGGCGTCCGACGCAGGAGCGGCTCGTCTTCGCCCGCGACGGCAATGCACTCTTCGCCCATGCGATCGAGCCGCATTCCCGCACCCGCGCTCCGGCCGTCTCGCGCGAGCAGATTCCGCCGCCCTTGCGCCGGCTCGGCGGCGATGCGCCCGAGATCGTGTCGCTTCAGGTCAAGGCGACGAAGCTTGCGCGCACGGGCCTGCCGATCCTCATCCAGGGCGAGACCGGGACCGGCAAGGAACATCTGGCACGCGCCATCCACGAGGGCAGCGGCCTCAAGGGCCAATTCGTCGCGATCAATTGCGCGGCAATCCCCGAGCAATTGATCGAGAGCGAGCTCTTCGGTTACCTGCCGGGCGCCTTTACCGGCGCCTCCGCCAAGGGCCGCAAAGGCCTGATCGAACAGGCCGACGGCGGCACGCTCTTCCTCGACGAGATCGGCGACATGCCGCTAGTCCTGCAAAGCCGGCTCTTGCGCGTGCTTGCCGAGGCCGAAGTGCTGCCGGTCGGGGCAAGCGTGCCGCGTCCGGTGCAGATCCGCGTCGTCTCGGCCTCGCACCGGCCCTTGCAGACGCTCGTCGCCCAAGGGGCTTTCCGCGAGGATCTTTATTATCGTCTTAACGCCGCGACGCTGTCGCTTCCGGCGCTCAGAGACAGGCCGGACTTCGAGTGGATCGTGGCTCAGATCCTGGCGCGGCATTCCTATGGCGAGCGCGAATTGACGCTCTCTCCTGCGGCGCTCGTCGCGCTCAAGTCGCACGATTGGCCCGGCAACATCCGCGAACTCGATAACGCCATCGCCGTCGGCGCCGCGCTCGCCGAAAACGGCGTCGTGGAGATTGGCGATTTGCCGGACCACCTCGTCGCGAAGGCCGGGGCTGCCGGTATGGGCGAACCCGGTGCGGCCCTGGGCCTGATGCTGTCGGCCTGCGGCTGGAACATCTCCGAGGCCGCGCGAAGGCTAGGCCTCGATCGTTCGACGGTGCATCGGCAGATCAAGCGCTATCGCCTCAAGCAGAAACACTGAGCGTCTTCGCCCTGCAACAGATCGACCGCAACAGCTGTGGCAGTCGCATCACCTGGCGCGACACGCCAGCCCCTCCCTACTTTTGAAAACACTGCATTTTCCCGGCGTTCCGACTCTGGCACGGCCATTGCAGGTTGCTGCTAAAGCATAGCAGCGATCGGGAGGAAACATGCGAGCGCTCAGATTCCATGCGGCGAAGGACCTACGGATCGAAGACATCCCGGCACCCGGCGAGCCGGCCGCCGGCCAGGTACTGATCCGAAACCGATTTGTCGGCATCTGCGGCACAGACCTGCACGAATATGCTTACGGCCCGATCTTCATTCCGAAGGAGCCGCATCCTTTTACCGGCGCCCACGGGCCTCAGGTCCTCGGCCACGAGTTCGGCGGCGTGGTCGAGGCCGTCGGCGAGGGCGTGACCTCAGTTCGCGCCGGCGACCGCGTTTCGGTGCAGCCGCTGATCATGCCGCGCGCCGGCGACTATTTCGCCGATCGGGGTCTGTTTCACTTGAGTACCGATCTGGCGCTTGCGGGCTTGAGCTGGCTCTCCGGCGGCATGGCCGAATACGCGCTCCTCAACGAGTACAATGTCGAGAAGATCCCGGACGGGATGACGGACGAGGAGGCGGCACTTGTCGAGCCAAGCGCGGTTGCGGTCTACGCCTGCGATCGCGGCGGCGTCACGGCCAGCAGCAGCGTGCTCGTCACCGGCGCCGGTCCGATTGGCGTTCTGACGCTGCTTGCCGCACGCGCAGCCGGTGCCGCACAGCTCTTCGTTTCTGACATTAATGATGCCCGGCTCGAGTTCGCGGCATCGATCATGCCGGGTCTGACAGCGATAAATCCGCAGCGAGGCAGCCCGGGCGCGATGGTACGTGCCCTGACGGAGGGTAAGGTTGGCTGCGACGTCGCCATCGAGTGCGTCGGTAACGAGCACGCGCTCAAGGCCTGCGTCGATGCGGTGCGCAAGCAGGGTGTCGTCGTTCAGACGGGGCTGCATCCGCATGAAAACCCGCTCGACTGGTTCCAGGTCACCTTCAAGGACATCGATCTGCGCGGCTCCTGGGCCTATCCGACGCACTACTGGCCGCGGGTCATCCGCTTGATCGCCTCGGGCCTCTTGCCGGCGAAGCGGGTCGTCACCGGGCGTATCACCCTCGACCGGGCCGTGCCGGAGGGTTTCGACGCGCTTCTCGATCCGAGCGGCAAGCACCTGAAGATCCTGATCGATCTCATGAAGTGAGCATGCATCGCCGCGAGCGGATGAGGAGCCGCCCGTGCCAATCCAAGCAAAAAGGAGGAGACTATGCTTGAAGAAAGTCCCGGCATCCGTATCGACACCGCGCTTGCCAAGCTCGGCAAAGCCCTTGAACGCGGCGACATCGACGCAGCCGTTAACCTGTTCCAGGCCGATTGTTACTGGCGCGACCTCGTCGCCTTCACCTGGAACATCAGGACGTTGGAAGGACAGGACCAGATCCGCGACATGTTATCGAGCCAGCTGGCAGCCATCAAGCCGGCGCGCTTCCGCCAGGACGAGAAGGAACCGGCAAGTGCCAGCGACGGGTTGACCGAAGGCTGGTTCGAATTCGAAACCGAGGTGGCGCGCGGTTACGGCCATATTCGTCTGAAGAACGGTTTGATATGGACGCTCCTGACGACGATGACGGAGCTCAAAGGGCATGAAGAGCCGAAGGGCTTCAGGCGGCCGCTCGGCGCCGAGCACGGCCACGATCCCGACCGCAAGACGTGGAAGGAGAAGCGCGAAAGCGAGGCGGCGGAACTCGGCTACGAAACCCAGCCCTATGTCGTCATCATCGGCGGCGGCCAGGGCGGCATCGCGCTCGGTGCCCGCCTCCGGCAACTGAACGTACCGACGATCATCATCGAGAAGAACGAGCGACCGGGCGACAGCTGGCGCAAGCGTTACAAGTCGCTCTGCCTGCACGACCCGGTGTGGTACGACCACCTGCCCTATATCCCCTTCCCGGAAACCTGGCCGGTGTTTGCGCCGAAGGACAAGATCGGCGACTGGCTGGAGATGTACACCAAGGTGATGGAGCTCAACTATTGGACCTCGACCACCTGCAAGTCGGCGCAACACGACGAGGCGAAGAAGGCATGGAAAGTCGTCGTCGAGCGTAACGGCGAGGAGCTGGTCCTGCGGCCGAAACAACTTGTTCTGGCGACCGGCATGTCGGGCAAGCCGAACGTCCCGAAACTGAGGGGCCAAAATATTTTCCGCGGCGAGCAGCAGCATTCCTCGCAGCATCCCGGTCCCGACGCCTATCGCGACAAGAAGGTGGTGGTCATCGGTTCCAACAATTCCGCGCACGACATCTGCGCAGCGCTTTGGGAAGGCGGTGCGGACGTGACGATGGTGCAGCGATCGTCGACGCACATCGTCCGCTCCGACACGCTGATGGAGATCGGCCTCGGCGACCTCTATTCCGAGCGGGCGGTCGCCGCCGGCATGACGACGCGCAAAGCCGACCTGATCTTCGCCTCGCTGCCCTACCGGATCATGCACGAGTTTCAGATCCCGCTCTACGAGAAGATGCGCGAGCGCGACGCTAAGTTCTACGCGGATCTGGAAAAGGCCGGCTTCATGCTCGACTGGGGCGCCGACGGTTCCGGCCTGTTCATGAAATATCTGCGCCGCGGTTCCGGCTATTACATCGATGTCGGCGCCTGCGATCTCGTCATCGACGGCAGCATCAAGCTGAAATCGGGCTCCGACGTCAGTCATCTGACCGAGGACGCGGTGGTCTTGAAGGACGGCACAGAGCTTCCCGCCGATCTCGTTGTCTATGCCACCGGATATGGTTCCATGAACGGCTGGGCCGCCGACCTCATCTCCAAGGAGGTCGCCGACAAGGTCGGCAAGGTCTGGGGGCTCGGTTCCGACACGCCGAAGGACCCCGGTCCCTGGGAGGGCGAGCAGCGCAACATGTGGAAGCCGACGCAGCAGGAGGCGCTCTGGTTCCACGGCGGAAACCTGCACCAGTCGCGGCACTATTCGCAGTATCTTTCGCTGCAATTGAAGGCCCGCGCCGAAGGTATTTCGACCCCGGTGTACGGCTTGCAGGAGCGTCACCATTTCTCTTAATCGGTAAACGCCAGCCGGCCATAACCTCGGCTGGCGTGCCACTTTCGTTCTTAAATTAAACTCCAATCGCTCTTGGTGGTGGACACGGCAGGACCCAGACGTGAACCGATTTCAATGGGGTCGGCAGTTCGATTCTCTTCAAGGCGATGGATAGGAGTTTAGATTCCGGACTGGCAGCCATGTTCCCGGGTCCGATCGTCTCAGTAGGGCGGGGAGGGTCGCGCCGCTGCGGCCATGGCGAATGGCCGCGATGCGGACTAAGCGGTCGTCGCCAAGCCGATTGCCGGATGACGTGTTTGGGGCCGCAGGCGGTCGCTCTGCTACAAGAACACGCAATGCGAAAAGCGGACCCTGAGTGCTGGGCGCCAACGTCTGGGTGGGCGGTTGCAGGCTCCAGGCTAGACATCGTGAAAGAAGGGGTGGCAGGAAGAAAGACGAAATCACCCTCCTCGAGCACGACCGTGCTACCGGACATGGTCTGACTATAGCTAGCTTAGTCAGCTCTGAACGTTAGTTTTCCTCCTCGAGCGCCACAGCCAAGATTAGTCAGGCAGCCTGCGGCGAGAGTCGCCAAAAAGAGGGTAAAGCAAAAGCTCCAAGCGCTTTCCCGAGCAGTAAGCCCTGTTTGAGCCGGCGGATTTGCACCTGACCATACCAGATGAGGCAGCAGCCAGGACGATCAGTCCGGCTGCGTTGCCTACCACCTCCTGTCGCCGAGCGCCTTCTACACTCCTCACTGATACCAGTCACAGTGATTGGTGCAATCCTGCCAAGGTGGCTCGTCGCCAGCCCACCGATGCTATCAATGCACTTGAGCCGCCTAACAGCCGTAACGTTTCTTAACGCGATGACATACCTGCCAACCCCCGGATCGCTATCATCTGATCAGGATCATCCGAAGGCGCACATGCCGGTGGATCAAACTGAAGGTCGTATTCATGGGTGGGATATCCCGATCACTCTTTTCCAGCCTGCGTCCGGTCATCGGCGCGCTGTCTCTCTGGCTTGCTTTCGTCCCGGCCGCACAGTCCGACGAGCAGATGCCCGTCACCGTCGTCGTTGCCCGTCAGGATGACATTATCGAAAGGGTGCCCGTCGTCGGCTCGCTGATCGCGCGGGAGGAAATCGAGGTTCACCCCTTCGTTCAAGCACGGGCGATCGAGCATATCCTGGTCGAGATTGGCCAGAGGGTTGAAAAGGGCCAGCCGCTTGCGGTTCTCGACACGACCGAAGCGGTGATGCTGCTCGGCAAGAACGAAGTAAGCCTCCTGCGCGCCCGCGCCGCCGTCGAGGTGGAAGCGAGCAAGCTTGAGGTAGCCGCGGTGACCGAGGCGGAAACCCGCAAAAATTTGGAACGCAGCCGTGCGCTGCAGCCGAAGGGAGCCGTGTCGCAGCAAGTTCTCGACCAACACCAAAACACCCATGCCCGCGCACTGGCGGAACTGGGTCTCGCGCGGCAGTCGCTTCAGCTTGCCGAAGCCGACGCGGAACTGATCGTCCGCGAGCGCCGCGAGATAGAGCTCACGATCGAACGCAGCACGGTGAAGGCGCCGGATGCCGGGTTGGTTTTAAAGAGAAGCGCGCGCATTGGCGCGATGCCTTCGAGCTCCGCCAGTCCGCTCTTTGTCATCGCCAAGAACGCGGCAATCGAATTCGTCGCTCAAGTCACTGAGACGAGCTTCATGCAGCTTGAAGAGGGCATGCGGGCGGAAATCTCGCTTTCGGGGCATGACCGTCCGCTCAGCGGCACGCTGCGGCTGAACGCGGCGGAACTGGATCCGACGACCCGCAGCGGCGAAGTGCGCATTGAACTCGACGAGACCGCAGGGCTGAAGCCGGGCGCCTTCGCCCGCGGCAGCATCTACGCCTCGGCGCGCCGCAACATTCTCCTTCCTGGCAGCGCGGTGAAGACCGCGAGCGGTGCAAGCAGCGTTCTCGTCGTCAAGGAGGGTGTCGTCGATGTCCGCCCGGTAACCGTCGGCGCGCGTCAGGACGGGCTAGTCGAGATTGTCGACGGCGTCAGCGACGGAGAGATGGTGGTCTTGAAATCCGGAAGCTTCCTGAAGGCCGACGAGAAGGTCCGCCCGGTTATCGCCACCTCGGTCCAGCCCTCCGCAAGCAATCTCGCAGCCGCCCTTCCCACGTCCGAAACAACCGGAGCGATCCAGTGATGAACGGCAATATCTCGGCCTGGGCGATCCGCAATCCGCTCCCGTCCATCCTCCTTTTCGTCGTGCTGACGGTGGTCGGCCTCTACGGTTTCGCGAGGCTGCCGATCACCTATTTCCCGACGATCATCACCCCGGCCGTGAAGGTCACGATCGAGCAGTCCGGCGCGACGCCGGTCGAACTCGAAACAGAAGTTACGCGCCGGGTCGAGGACGCGATCGCCTCGCTGCCATCGATCAAGGAACTGTCGTCGACGATCGGCGAGGGCCGGTCGGTTACGACGGTGGAATTTGAACTCGGCGTGATCTCGCCCGACCGCGCGATGGCCGATGTGCGCGATGCGGTCACGAGGATCAGGGGCGATCTGCCCGGCACGATCGACGAGCCGCTGATCGAACGGATCGAGGAGGAGACGCAGTCCATCGTCACGTATGCGGTGTCGAGCCAGGACATGACCGTGGCGGAACTCTCCTGGTTCGTAGACGACGTGGCGACCAGAGATCTGCAGGGCCTGGCGGGCGTCGGTCGCGTTCAGCGGATCGGCGGGGCCGATCGCGAAATCCGTGTCGAACTCGACGCCGACCGCATGCAGGCGCTCTCGCTCTCCGTCAGTGCAGTAAACGAGGCGATCAGGCAGGCTCAGCTCGACCGGTCCGGGGGGCGAAGTGAGATGGCAGGCCGCGAGCAGGTCCTGACCACGGCGGCCGCAGCACGTACGGTGACCGAGCTAGCCGAGCAGCGCCTGTCTCTGTCCGGGGAAAACTCCGTGCGGCTCGGGGATATCGCAAGCGTCCGCGACATCGTCGCCGAACCGCGTGATTTCGCAACCTTGGATGGGTCTGATATCGTCGGCTTCGCCGTCTATCGATCGCAGGGGGCAAGCGATGTCGCGGTAGCAGAGGCGGTGTCGGGGGCCGTCGAGAAACTGGCCGCCGACCATCCTGATCTTCGCTTCCGTCTCGTTGACGACAATGTCTCGTACACCGAGGGAAACTACCGCTCCGCGATGAGCACCTTGCTGGAGGGCGCGGCACTATCCGTTGTCGTCGTCTTTCTCTTCCTGCGCGACTGGCGCGCAACCCTCATCGCAGCGGTGGCCTTGCCGCTTTCCATCATCCCCACCTTCTTCGCCATCGATCTTCTCGGCTTCTCGCTCAACATCCTCAGCCTGCTGGCGATCACGCTGGTGACTGGCATCCTCGTCGACGATGCGATCGTCGAGATCGAGAACGTCGTCCGCCATCGCAACATGGGAAAATCCCCCTACCGCGCCGCGCTCGAGGCGTCCGGCGAGATCGGCCTGGCGGTGATTGCGATCTCTGCGACAATCATCGCCGTCTTCGCGCCAGTTGGCCTGATGACCGGCGTGGTCGGCCTCTATTTCCGCGAATTCGGCCTGACGGTCGCCATTGCCGTCTTCTTCTCACTTCTGGTGGCGCGGCTAATCACGCCGATCATGGCCGCGTATGTGATGACTGGTGCGCCGCCGACAGACGGCCAAAGGGGCCGGTTCACAACGACGTACGAGCGTCTGTTGCTGGGGAGCCTGCGCTGGAAGTGGCTGACAGTCGGCTCCGCGGTCGCCCTGTTTGCGGCCGCGACGACCATGCTGATTTCGGTGCCGACCAGTTTTCTGCCAGACGAAGACACCGGCCGGCTGATGCTGACGGTCGAACTGCCACCCGGCGCCACTCTCGCCGAGACCCGCAGGGCCACAGACGTTATCGCCGCCGAGATCGGCAAGCGCGACGAGGTGGAGGGCGTACTGGCGAGGGCCGGAACGAGCATGGGCGGCCAACAGGACGTGCGCTATGCCACCGTCTCGCTCGACCTCACCCACAAGAGTGAGCGCGGGCTCTCGTCCGTCGCAATCGAGGCAGAATTGGCAGCGGCGCTTGCGGGCATCCCGGACGTCCGCCTGCGCTTTCTCAACGACCGAGGCGGGCGCGACCTGACGTTTTCGGTTCTCGGCAGCGACGGCCAGGCCGTCCAGGCAGCGGCCGACCGGATCCTGAGGGACATGGCGGAGGACGATAGCTTCGTCAGTCCCGCGAGCGACAACACCGCCATGCGGCCGGAACTGAGGATGATGCTTCTCTCCGACAAGGCGGCGACGCTTGGTGTCTCGGCCGCGTCGGTGGCCAGTACGATGCGCGTCTCGACCATCGGCGAGGTGGATTCACGACTCGCTAAATTCGTTGAGGGATCGCGACAGATCCCGATCCGGGTCGTGCTCGATCGTGAAGCACGCGGACGACTGCCGATCTTCGAGACGCTGAACGTATCTGCCATCGACGGAAAGCAGGTACCGCTCTCGGCGGTTGCCGAGATCGGCTTCGACGAGACGGTTGCGGCGATCGACCGTTACGACCGCCAGCGCCGTATAGAGATCGGCGCGAACATGGCGGCGGGCCTCACCTCCGGCCAGGGGCTCGACCGGCTGTGGCAACTTGAAAGCGTCAGGAACCTTGCCGACGGCGTGCGCATCCGGGCAACGGGCGATTCCGACACGGAGGGTGAAGTGTTTGCGAGCTTTGCGGTCGCCATGGGTGCTGGGATCATGCTCGTCCTCATCGTCCTGATCCTCTTGTTCAAGAGCGTGCTGTTCCCCTGGACCATTCTCGCCTCGCTGCCATTGTCGATCGGTGGTGTCGCGGCTGCACTTCTCTTGACCGGTTACGCGATCTCGCTGCCCGTCGTGATCGGCATCCTGATGCTGATGGGCATCGTGACGAAGAACGCCATCATGCTGGTCGATTTCGCCATCGAGCGGGAGGCGCACGGGCTTTCGCGTCGAGACGCCATGGTGGAGGCCTGCCTGGAACGGGTGCGCCCGATTGTAATGACAACCCTCGCAATGACTGGTGGCATGCTGCCCTCCGCCTTCGGCGTGGGCGATGGCGGAGAATTTCGCGCGCCGATGGCGGTCGCCGTCATCGGAGGGCTGCTCGTCTCCACCGTCCTGTCGCTGGTCGTCATCCCTTCGCTGCATCTCATCCTGTCGGGCGTCGGCGATTGCCTGCGTCGTCTCCTCCAGCCTTTCCTCCAGTCGGCTGAAGCGGATGACAAAAGCCCCGGCACCAGCGCGCCGAATCTCTGAAGGGGCGCGCACGCGGGGCCGCTCGACCATCGGTCGGCCCCGTCACATCTCTCTGCAGTTCGCAACAGATCACAATATATCGTCATGCCGGCGCCGCCCCGGCTTTGAGAAAACATGAAGACGTTTTCCCTCAAAGGCTTGGACATTCATGAACCACGCGCAAGTCCCCTTCTTCCAGCTCTACCGCATCAACGCGCTTCGAGCGCTTGGCGGCCTTGCCTTCGGACTGCTTTCCGTCACCGCTGCGCCGCCCGTCGCTCCCTTGGCCGGAGTCGTCTTCGACGTATTGGGCACACTGGCAATTTTCGTCGCGATAGCAGGCCGCGCCTGGTCGCTCTTATATATCGGCGGGCGAAAGAACGCCGAACTGGTCACCGAGGGTCCCTATTCGGTCACTCGTAACCCGCTGTACTTCTTCAGTCTGATCGGCATTGCCGGCGTCGGCGCGCAGAGCGGCAGCATTCTGTCGATGGCGGCCTTCCTGCTGACGGCCTATCTGGCCTTCGACATGGCGATGCGCGGCGAAGAGACGTACCTGCGCAGCCGCTGCGGCAAGGATTTCAACGACTATGCGCGCTCCGTGCCGCGCCTCTGGCCGGACATCTCGCTGTGGCGGGAATGCGACGGCCTGCCGCTTCGTTCGTCGAGTGCGGTCAGGAGCCTGCGGGACGGTGTCGTCTTCCTCGCGGCCTGGGCCGCGATAGAGTTCATCAGGCTCGGCCAGTCGGCCGGCATCCTCCCCGTCCTGTGGACCTTGCCGGTCTGAAACGACCCGCGACGCCTTCCCAAGCTTCGCAACAAAACTTAATAAAGCGAAACACGTGCGTCCTGCGGCAACGGTAGTGTTGCCCCTTTCAGGCAGGGAAGAACGGCAGTGCAAGCGACAAGCGCCAACGCGAAAATTCTCATCGTCGAGGACGATCCGGAGATCGGCAGGCTGCTTGCGTTGACCGTGCAGGAGAACGGCATGAGCCCGACCGTCGCCGAAGACGGTCACGTGATGAATGCCCTTTTGCGCAGCAACGATTTCGACCTCATCATCCTCGATGTCATGCTGCCGGGCGAAGACGGCCTGAGCATATGCCGCCGCATCCGCTCGGAAAAGACCACACCGATTATCCTTCTGACCGCGCTCGGCGAGGAGATCGACCGCATCGTCGGACTGGAAGTCGGTGCCGACGATTATGTCACGAAGCCCTTCAGCCCGAGGGAGGTCGTGGCCCGTATCCGTAGCCTGCTGCGGCGGGCCTCCTACGGCCTGGTCAACACCGCCGCCCAGCGCAAGCTGCGCTTCGAGGGCTGGCAGATCGATCCGCTGCGCCGGCAGTTGCACGATCCGAGCAGCGCCCGCGTAGCGGTGACGACCACGGAATTCGACCTTCTTCTCGCCTTCTGCCGGAATCCCGGCCGGGTCATCACACGCGAGGAGTTGCTCTCGCTCACCCATACCGGTCTCGCCGGTCCGATCGAACGCAGCGTCGACGTCCATATCAGCCGGCTGCGACAGAAGATCGAGGCGGATCCGAAGAACCCTGTCCTGCTGCAGACGGTCAGGCTCGGCGGCTACATGTTCACTGCCAGCGTTGAGCAGGCTTGAGGAGTTCCGCGCAACAAAAAAGCCGGGCGCTCGCCCGGCTTTTTGCTTTTCTGCAGCATGGTTTTCAGAACTTGTAACCGACGAACAGCGAGGCGGACGGCTGCAGTTCCTCCTCGGCGATCGGGCTGTCGGCCGCGTCGCCGGTCAGGACGCCGACACCGGCTTCACCGCGGATGAGCCAGTTCTCGTCCAGCAGATAAGTGGCGGAGGCCGCGACGTTAACGCGTTTCAGGCCAGCCTTCGCCTCGTATTGGGGAAGGCCGGAGCGTGCCGATTGGGCCGCGTTGACGCCGAAATAGGCCTCCATATGCTTGTCGTTGGCCACGACCGCCTCGATACTGGCGCCAAGGATCAGCCGCTCGGTGACGGGCGCCTGGTATTCCGCGCCGAAGGTTCCGATCAGGCTTTCGCTGCCATCGATCGTCTGGTCGACTGCCGCATAGAGTTCGAGCCCGTTCCAGTCGTAGGACAGCTTGGCGCCCACCGTCGCCGCAAAGTCGATGTCGCCCAGACCGTTGAGCCGATCTGCATCGTCCTCATCGCGGCCGCCCTCGTAGCCTACCGTTGCAGACAGGGCGAAGCCGTCTTGCCGGAACGGTGTGATCGTCACGCCTCGCGGGTCGATCTCCAGCCATTCGCCATAGGTGAACACGATGAAGGGAACGGCCTGCACTTCGAACTCGTCGCCGCCTTCATATTCCGGCTCGTAGATGCCGCCGGCGCCGACGATCAGGCTCCAGTTCCGCTCAGGTTTCTCGACGCTGAACCGCTCCTGGTCGAAGGGCGGTTCAGGGGCCGCGTTCGACAGGCTCGCATCGGCGCCTAGTGCGCCATGGATCGTGCCGATAAGCATGAAGGTGACGCAGAAGGCGCCGGATAGAAGTCGCCAATCGGTCCGTTGATGAAATGACATGGGTGCTCCAGTGGTTTGACACGGCGCCGCCAGGGCGGGCTGCGTATGCAACACTTTGCTCATGTCATGGATGAATTCGGGGGCGCGTGTCTTTATGTTACGGTTTGTTGCCGATGCGACATGGCCATCCAGTCGACCAGCCGTCGCTTGTCGACACAAAACTTAATGTCGGACGGGCGGGGAAATGGCTATCCTTCCGGTGCGTTCGGAAACATGGGCCGGCTGTTCGCGGGAAGCAGGGGCAGGACTCCGAGGAGAATTTGTGCGACTTCGATTGCCCCGATGGACCTCGACGATCCATGGCCAGATAACCGCCGTCATCTTCGCGTGCCTGATCATCGCCTTTGTCATCGGCTCGACGCTGGAGCGCTGGGTGCGGAACGAGTACAACGCTCCTGACCTGGAAGCCATGTCAGCCCGCATTTCCGCCATCGCCTCGGTTCTCGCGGAGGCAACTGCGGAGGAAAGGAAGGTCGTGCTGGCGGCGGCCAACCGGGGCGGGCAGGCACTTTCCCTGCGTCCGCTCTCCTATTTCGATGATGTCACGACTTCATCGCCGGACGAGCCACTCGTTCAGGTTGCCATCGATCGTCTGCTTCCTCCTGAGGACTGGCCTGTTCCCTTCGGAGGGTGGAGAACCTTCGTCGACGGCAAGCGCGTCCTCGCTGCAAAGGTAGACGCACACACGCTGGTCGTGACGGAACTGCAGCCAGACAGCTTTCTCCGCAATGACGCGCTGAGGTTCGGGTCGAATTACCTTGTGGCGACGGTGACGCTGATCATTTTGTTTTCCGTCTTCGCCGTCTGGGCGATCACCAGACCACTGCGCCGCATCGCGTCGTCGGCCATGAAGGCTGATATCTCGGTCGGGTCGGCACCCTTCGAAGAGCGCGGTAGCGTCGAGATCGTCACGCTCGCCCGCGCGCTTAACACCATGCAGAACCGCATTTCCACTATGGTTGAGGCACGTACGCGGATGCTGCGTGGCATCAGCCACGATCTGCGCACCCCCCTGACGCGTCTACGGCTTCGCGCCGAGCGCGTGAAGGAGCAGGAGGTGCGCGAGGCTCTGCTGACCGATATCGAGCGCATCGACCGCCTGCTGAAGGAAAGCCTCGGCTATTTGCGCGACAATCACCAGCAAGAAGCGTTTCAGCGTGCAGATCTCGCCTCCATACTACAGACCGTATGCGACGAATTCGCCGATATGGGGTACAAGGTAAGCTATAGCGGCCCGGCACGGATGGTGGCGAACTTCAAGCCTCTCGCGCTTACGCGCGCTGTCACCAATCTTTGTGAAAACGGCGTAAAATTTGCAACGAAGCTCGATGTCGAACTTCGGACAGACGGCCGCCATGCAATCATCGATGTCATGGACAACGGCCCAGGCATTCCCGAAGAATATCGAAGCCGCGTTCTCGAACCCTTCTTCAAAATGGACGCCGCACGCGGGAATACGGACTCGGGCTTAGGCCTTGGTCTGTCTATCGTGACGGAGATCATTCAAGCCCACGGCGGCAAGCTGGAACTCCTTGACCGACGCCCGAATGGACTCACCGCTACCATCACCTTGGCATTGTCGCGCGCGTAAGATGACAGTATGGAAGAACAGGGTGCCATTGCCCGATCGATATCTGCAACGCGACAGGACGGCTTCCCAATGAAGTCACCGCCGAAACAAGCTTTCTGCGCATACTAAACAAGATTCGTCAGGCTCCCGCCGCCGGCGATACGGCGAGAAGCGCAGACAGCTAGCCGGCGGTTCAATGTCCGCTGTCGGCGCTCCCGTACCAAGGCGGGAGTCAACCCATTCAGTACGTGGCCAATAGTTTAGCGGACTGGCAGCTTTCAGGAACTCGAGCGGGTGGTGCTGACGTCCGACATGGAGGCGCAAACCTGCCGCGCCATTCGTGAGTGCCGATCTGCAGCGCCGCTCAATCCAGATTGTTGTGATTGCGGTCATGGGCGATCGGTCGATGCTCCTCGCCGCAACGAGAAAGCATCGCCACGTCCCGGATTTAGCCTCACCCGGCCTTCTGGTCCAACTGAGATCTCGCCTCTTCTGCTCAGCTTCGCTGGGGCCTTAAGAGTCAGCTGCGGGGCTGCAGCAACGCCAGGACGATGGTCGATGCCGCCAAGACGGCGGTAATGATCAACGGCCCGGAAGCGCCATGGTGATCGACGATGTAGCCGCCGAACACCGCACCCATGCTGATGGCGACCTGGAACGAAACGACCATCAAGCTGCCAGCAGCCTCCAAGGCATCCCCTGCGCCCCGGGACAAGTTAGTAGGCAATACCACCGGAGCCATTCCAAAAGCTAGACCCCAAAGTGTAACCAGGGCAAACGCGATGCCGCTATGTGCACCCCAGAGTACGAGAGCAAGCGCCGCAAACGCCATCAATACGCCGGTGACCGCGAGTGCCATGCGGATATTGGCGTCTGCCAGTCGGCCGCCGGCGACATTGCCGATCACAGCGGCGATGCCAAACCCGAGGAGCGCCAAGGCAATCGACCCCGTGCCAAGGAGCGTCACTTGTTCGAGGAAGGGTCGCACGTAGACCGAGCCGGCAAAATGTCCGGTCATCAGCAAGAGGATGGCAAGCATTCCGAGTTGAACAGTGCGCCGTTTCGTCAGCCGGAAGACGTCAGAAAGACTGTTGCTTGTGCTTGCGGGTAGTGTCGGCAAACTGAGTATCTGTAGCAGCATCGCAACCGCTGCGAGCCCTGCCGTCATGCCTGTGGCGGCACGCCAGCCGAGCCAATCGCTGATCAAAGCACCCATCGATGGTGCAGCGATGGTGGCAAGAGAGACGCCTAGGGTGACTATAGCCATGCCCCGACCTGTCGCATTGGTGCCAACCAATCTCGCCACGACGGCAACTGAAAGCGCCCAGAAACCACTCAGCGCCACGCCCAGCCCGGCTCGGCCCAACAACAATAGCCAAAAATCGGTCGCGAGCGCGGCCAGAAGATTGGAGCCGACAGCCAAGGCACTTAGGCCAACCAGGACAGTCTTCCGGTTCAGTTTGCCGATGAGAACATTGCTCAACAAGGCCGTCACCGCGCCAACAGACGCGGTGGCGGTGACAACCTGACCGGCGGTTCCCTCGCTGATGCCAAGGTCACGCGCCATTGGCGTCAACAGGCCTGCCGGCAGGAATTCAGCTGACACCAGCGCAAAGCTTGTGGCCGCCATTGAAATAACGGCAAGCCAGGTAGTGGGGCTCCATGCACTCGGAACGGCAGAATCGAGGCCAATCGCGGGGCCGTCAAGCTGTGATGTTGTGTCCGTCATTGAAGTACCTCCAAGGTTTGGAGGTCTTCATAGCCGAGTATTTCAGGATGATATGTTCCCTAAAGTCCGAATTCTATGTCCGTTCGTCCGGAAATGGTGCGGCGCACAACGCCAGGTGAAACGCTGGTGATGCGCTTGAAGGCGCGAGCGAAAGAAGCTTCAGATTCATAGCCCAGTTGAGAAGCGACCTCGGCAACCGACATGTTTTGACCGAGTAACTCTCGTGCAAGCTGCATGCGCAGACGGGCGAGATAGCGTGCCGCGCCTTCCCCCAAAATGGCGCTGAAGCGTTCCGCGAAGATCGAGCGCGATTGACCTGCCACGCCAGCAAGGGTCTCAAGCGTCCAGTCATGGCCGGGATCTCGGTGCATGGCTGCGAGCGCACGACCGATATGAGGATCACGGATCGCGGCGAGCCAGCCGCTGGTCGAGGCTCCGCTGCAATTGACCCAGCAGCGAATAAGCCGCGCGACGAGTACGTCCGCCATGCGTGACAAGACCGTGGCGCTGCCTATCTGGGGCTGCGACGCCTCTGCCGTCATGGCGGCGAGGAGGGGGCCGACGATCGGATCATTGCCCGCAACATCACAGCCCTTGATGATCGGTGGCATCAGAGCGATCAAAGGGTTGAGGGCATTCGCACCCAAAGCCATGGAACCGCAGAACAGGGTGCTAGTCGCTCCTGTTCCTTCATGCACCACTTCGCAGACATTGCCCCCCAACTTGGTGACGTGACAGCTCTTAAGCGAGTCCCCGACAACATCAGGCTTGCTGGCCAGTCGGTGTTCGACACCTTGTGGCAACAACACCAGATCGCCGTCTTGTAACTCCTGCCATCCCTGGGCTTCGCTATGGACCCAGCATGGCCCCTCACTGACGAAATGAAAGCGAAGCAGCTGTTGCTGCGGAAAGGCGATGCTCCATGGATGGCGTAGCTCACAACGGCCGTAGTTGACCCCACTCAGGCGAAAGTCCTGTAGAACTTCGCTTAGTGCGTCCGTAGGAATATGTGTCGGAGATTGGGATGAACGATCAAGCATTGGGCCAATTTATATGCCAGGCGTCCGGCATGCAAGTAAGGCATCTGTGCCATGGCCGCCTTCGGCGTCATCATTGGCGATGGGCAACTGACCCTTTTCCTTTGTGGAAGTCCAATGTCTCGGCCTAGCTGACGCCCGGACGTACCCGTGCGTTCTGGCCGCATGGGCAGGCAGCGGGGAAGGCCGATGGCACGTACCCTCCGTCAGAAGCCCTGCTCCCAACTGAACAAGAAGCCCACCAGGGCTCCATTCGGAAGGCAATGTCCGCCGTCCGGCAGATGCAACTCCGTTTATTGAGTCGCTTATCCGACGCGAAATCGGTAGACGTTATTTGCCGCACAAATGGCGATGCATCAAGCGATTCAAACGGCTCCTTTCGGGCAGCGGTGAGGACTGCCTCTATGACCGATAAGAAGGCGCAATGCTGCCGTTAACAGACTTAAGCGTGGACGTCGCCTTAGGGGCGGACGGAATCGTGCTCGCACGAGCCCGGCACGGCGGGTTGCTGTGATGTTCACCTTTTTGGGCCGATAAGATCGCATAATGTATCGTCTGGAAGCGATTTTGCACGGCACCAGTAGGCTGCTAAATTCTAGCGAGCCGATCTAGGACCTCGTGCGGTCCCGATGCCGAAAAACGGAGGCCAGCATGTCGGATCACCCTCATCACCACGGTCATGACCACCATCACGCAGAGGACCGGTGGAAACATAACGGCGTTCGCGTCATCAAGGGGGACCAACTCGATGACAATACGGCCCAGACTCCCGGCATGTATCGGCAGGCGGCCATCAATCATGCGCGTGTCGGCGCCCAGAAGATCTGGGCCGGCACCGTGTCGATCGAGCCTAATGCCAAGACCGGCGTGCATCACCATGGTCTGCTCGAAAGCGTAATCTTTGTCGTTCGCGGCAAGGCGCGCATGCGTTGGGGCGACAGGCTTGAGTATGTCGCGGAAGCCGGCCCAGGCGACTTCATCTACGTACCACCCTTTGTGCCGCACCAGGAAATCAATGCCGATCCCGACAACGTGCTCGAATGCGTGCTGGTGCGGTCCGACAACGAGGCGGTGGTGGTCAATATCACCGATGTCGATCCGGTGGAAAAGCCGGAGGAAGTCTATTGGGTCGATCCAATCCACAAGCATCCAAGCGCTGGGCGGTAGTGGCGCAATGACCCGGCTCGTCGCCGGGCCATGCTGTTTGCGGCACTCTAGGCCCAGTAATCGTATTGGAGTTGAATGCTAATCGAGGAACCGTTCGCGACTTGCTGACTGAACTCACCGTTAAACGCGATCGTTCCGTCGGTGAAATCGGCACCGCTGAGTATCACCGCATCGGAATACGGAGTTAAGCTTTCGGTTGTGGAGCTGTTCGGGGCGGCGCCCGCGAAGTCGAACGAATGCGTGTCAATCAAACCTTCAAGGCTCTCGTTTTTCGCGTTCAGGTCGGCTTCTCCGCTCACCGTGACAATGCCATCGAAACCCTCTGAATCGACCGTGAAGAATCCCGAAAACGACCGTTCATCCTCACCGCCGCCGATCTTCTGGAAGCTGAATGAGTCGGTGGCGGTATAGATGTCCGCCGTGCCAGCTATCTGAACGGTCAGCGAATTGGTCGTCGAGCCGCCCTGGCCATCCTCAATCATGTAATTCACGACCAAGCTCAGCGTCTCCCCGACCTTAAGATCGACGGCTCCGCCCGGCTGCAGGTCGGAGTGCGAAGTATCGACCGTCACTATGCCGTCCACTATGCTGACGTAACCAGGAGGAGTCGTGGACGCAGGTCCGCCAGCAACGGAAAAACTCAAGCTGTCAGCGACAACCGAAACCGTTCCGCCATCCGCGTCAGATGCGGTCGCGAGAAGATCAATAGGAGACGCGACGACGTCCTCGGTCAACTCCTTCAAGATCGGCTCGGCACTGGGGGGTTGGTTCGTGTTGGCCCAACTGGCGTCGTAGTCGGCCGGCTCCTGCGTATCCGTGTAGAATTCTCGGGTATGATAGATCGTATCGAGTTTCTTGCCGTTCGTCTGGACAGTCGACCAAGTTTCGGTGTCGAGACCGGTGAGGGTGGCTGCCAAGTCAATTTCAACGCCATTGACCAGCATCTTCGGCGCGGGGTCCGTAATGCTGCTGCCGTCGACAGCGCCAGTCTTGCTTTGTGCCGCTCCGAACAAGCCCGTAAGCGTAAAATCACCGGCGATCACTGAAGCCTTCACGGCCAATGCGTCATCGATCGAGAGGCCAGCCTGATTGGCCAGGAAGCCGATGTAGTCAGCGGCCGCCGCGTCCTTCAGCGCTTCCGTCAGCGCATTGGTGTAGCTGGATGAGAGCTGCCCTTGTGCGGATTGGCTGAGACTGGCGCTGTACCCGTCCGACATGAAGTTTGTTGTGAAAAAAGTCATTTTGCTTACCCCTTTGCCGCATTTGCCGGCGTTTTGATCGACACGCCGCGTTCAGTTTCAAGAAATTCAATCGCTCTCGTCCACCCACGCGTAGCGCGACATGGAGGATCTAAATCAAGGGAACTTCTCAATAGATGCGCGGCTCCTCACCTGACCGACGCGCTGAATCGCCGGCCGAACGACACTTGGTTTTTGGCTTAGCCCGCCGCAGTAGTTTCTAAGTACCGCTTTAGGGATAGGTAATGTGAAATTTATATTTGAGCGCTTTCGACATGTCGTTAGCGCTGCGTCCGAAAAGTTGTCCGCACGTACATTTCGCCATTTAATGGCGTGAACGATTTTCGCGGCGCTGGGCAGCGCACTCCAACGTATTTAACCTGAATCGCTGAGCGTAGTAGAAACCCGCCGAAGCGGGGGGTTCCTTAGACAAGCACGAGGAGGTAGCTCTCGCACTCACAAACTTGCCACAGCCGCCTCCGCTGTCCATCGCAATTCTAATTACAGTTCATCTTGCTCCAGGGTTACCATAAAGGGTGAGCAAGCGGCGTGCAGTCCGACCAACCGCCACGCCTGGTATGATGTCCACCGTTATTCAGGAGCCATTCGCTCCGGAGATCTTCTCTTCGTATCGGTCAGGTCGGCAGCCGTGAAGACGGCTCGCCAGAGCCCCTTTTCGAGGATCAGGTCCGGCGGGCCATTGCCAATATGCGCGCGGTTCTGGCCGCCGCCGGCTGCAGCCTGGACAATGTCGTCAACGTCACCACCTTTCACACCAACCGGCCGAACAGGACACACTGCGGTGGGCGTCAATTGGCTCGCGGGCTTCGACTTCGAGATCAAGGTGATTGCCCGCATTCCTTGAGGATCGGCAACGAACTGGCGGACAGGCGCTGATGCCCCTGAGCGGTTATCGTCCGTAACCGCTTGATTCAGCCTCCAAGATACCGACACGGGGCTTTCATTGCTCAACCGGGTCCACCCGGCGGCATGCCCCTGATGAAGTCGACGAAGGCGCGCAGGGGCGCCGGCACCAGCCGGCGCCCGGGGTAGTAGAGGAAGGGCCCGGAAAAGCTCAGCCACCACGGCTCCAGCACGGGTTCCAGCGCTCCGCTTTCGAAGTGCGAACGCAGCCAGTCTTCGAAGATCGAGACGATGCCAGTTCCGGCAATGGCCGCTGCGATCCCGAGATCCGAGCCGCCGCCCGCCTGCACCACGAGGGACGTGGGCGGGTCGATCGTGACCACCTCGCCGTCGCGCTCGAACTCCCAGGGACTGATCGGCCGGCCGGCGAAACGGCTCCGAATGCAGCTGTGAGACAGCAGGTCGCGCGGATGTTGCGGCCGGCCATGCGCGGCGAGATAGGCCGGCGAGGCGCCGCTCGCATAGCGCTGGATGCGAGGTCCGAGCGGCACCGCGATCATGTCCTGCTGCAACCGCTCGTCGTAGCGGATGCCGGCGTCGCAGCCCGCGGCGATCACATCGACGAAGCTTTCGTCAGTCATGATCTCCAGTCGGGTATCGGGATAGGCAGCGAGGAAGGCGGGGACGATATCCGGCAGCACAAGCCGCGCGGCGCTCACCGGCACGTTCAGTTTCAGCACGCCCGCCGGGCGGTCGCGAAAGCCGCGGGCGAAATCGAGCGCGGCGTTGATCTCGCCGAATGCCGGCCCGAGCCGCTCCATCAGCCCCCGGCCAGCCTCGGTGGGGACTACGCTACGCGTGGTGCGGTTGAGAAGCCTGACGCCGAGTTCCGCCTCGAGGCGCCGCACGGCGTCGCTCAGCGCCGACGCGCTGATGTCGCTCGCCCGAGCCGCCTCCCGGAACCCTGCGGCCCGCGCCACTTTCATGAAGGCGCCCACATCCGCCATGTCGGGCCTGTCACGCTCCATATCCTCCGCCTTTCCAATTGTTCGGGGTGCCGTACAGCCCGTCCGGATACTAGCTGATTGTCCTGCCAATGGAACAGGCTTAACTCCGTCTTCGTGGCTCAAAACGGAGATCAGCGCATGTCCAGTGTTAAGAAATCAGGAACCTTCAAGCTCGGCGACCGCTTGGTGAAGCGCCTCGGCTATGGCGCGATGCAGCTTGCCGGCAAGGGCGCGTTCGGCCCGCCTCATGATCGTGCCGAAGCGGTCGCCGTGCTGCGTGAAGCAGTCGAAAGCGGCGTCAACCATATCGACACCAGCGACTTCTATGGCCCGCACGTCACCAATGAGATCATCCGGGAAGCGCTCCATCCCTACCGTGACGACCTCGTGATCGTCACCAAGGTCGGCGCGAAGCGCGGCCCGGACGCCTCGTGGAATCCTGCGTTTACGAAGGATGAACTGACGCAGGCCGTGCATGACAACCTGCGCAATCTCGGGCTCGACGTGATCGAGGTGGTGAACCTCCGCGCCATGTTCAGCGTGCACGGCCCGGCCGAGGGTTCGATCGAGGAGCCGCTCACCGTGCTGGCCGATCTCAAGCATCAGGGGCTGATCAGGCATATCGGCCTTTCCAACGTGACGTCAAGCCAAGTCGAGGAAGGTCGCAGGATCACGGAGATCGTCTGCGTGCAGAACATGTACAACCTGGCCAACCGCCGCGACGACTCCATGATCGACCGGCTCGCCGTGGAAGGCACCGCCTATGTGCCCTTCTTCCCGCTCGGTGGCTTTTCGCCCCTGCAATCCTCGACGCTGTCGGATGTGGCGGCCCGGCTCGGCGCGACGCCGATGCAGGTGGCGCTCGCCTGGCTGCTGAAGCGCGCGCCAAACATCCTGCTGATCCCCGGCACCTCCTCGCGCGTGCATCTGAGGGAGAACCTCGCCGCCGCCGAAGTCGATCTCCCGGCAGGAGCGATGGCCGAACTCGATGGAATGGTGCCCGCCTGAAGGTGAACCTGCGAATGGACCAAGGCGGCGGGCGACCGCCGCGCCCGCCTTTTGTACCGGCCGAACCTGCGGCAGCGGCGGGGAGACCTCGGGCGGCCATTCTGGACAGTCGCAACAGAAAACTGGACTTTGACCCATGGTCGGTGCCGCCTGTCGTGGGTACCTTGAGGACCCGATCCGCGCCACGATGGACCTCCGAAAGCGAGCGCCGGCATTTCGGACGATCGCAAAGATATGCCGTACCGCCGAGAATGGTTGGCGCGCTCCCAAGCGCTTATCGAAATGCCCGCGTCGGATACAGACACGAGATGGCGGAATGGGACGGCGCGCCGTTTTTTAATGACGCGCGGCCCCAATCGACGGCGAGCGACGCCTCCAGCGCTCGTAGACCAGTAGGAGCAAAGGCATGACACCCGACCAGATCGAACAGACGCTGCAAAAGCTAGCGGAGGGTTTCCGCACTTGGCCTCGCGCGCCGATCCTGCATTGGCCCGACGAAGAGGGGCTGGATTATGAAGAGATCTTCTTCCCGTCCGAGGATGGCATTCCGCTTGAAGGCTGGTTCATCCCCCGGCCCGGCTCCGACAAGATCATCATCGCCAATCACCCGCGCTGGTTCAACCGCGCCGGCCTTCCTTCGCATCTGGAGCCGTGGAAGTCCTTCGGGGCGTCCGCCGGCAATGATTTCGAAGTCAATTTCGTGCCGGACTACAAAATCCTGCACGATGCGGGCTACAATGTGTTGGCCTACGACCTGCGCAATTTCGGGCAGAGCGGCGCTGCGAACGGCGGGGTCTTCTCGGCCGGTCGCTACGAGTCGCGCGACGTAATCGGGTCGCTGAACTACGTCCGCCGCCGCGCAGACACACGCGACATGACGATCGGCCTCTTCAGTCGCTGCGTCGGCTGCAACGCCACGATGTTCGCGATGACGCGGCGGCCCCAAGCCTTCGACGGGGTACGCTGCATGGTCGCGCCGCAGCCTCTGTCGAGCGGCGCCGCGCTTCGGAGGGCGCTCGAGCGCTTCGAGATTCCCGCCCACTACATCGAGGATCTGAACGAACGCATCCGGCTACAGACCAGCTTCACGATCGACCAGTTCTCCCCGGTCCCTTGGGCTCGGAGCATGACGATCCCGACCTTCCTCTATCAGGTCCGCGACGACCTCTACACCACGCCCGACGACATTCAGGCGATGTACAACAATATGCCCGTAGCAGATAAAGAGCTGCACTGGATCGAGGGTACGACGCGGCGATGGGACGGCTATACCTATTTTCAGCGCGAGCCGGCGCAGATGCTGGAATGGTTTGCCCGGTTCATAGCTTGAAAGCGCCATAGCAAGAGGAACGGCTGAAAATGCTGTGTGCCGGGCGGTCCGGCTTTTACGTTCCGGCCAGCGTGAGCGTCGCCTCCGCTGCCGTATGGCTGTTTGGCACCTCGTCGGCTGGCGCGACCTGCCTATTGGAGCCGTGGAGGCCTCTGCCGCGCGCGTGCTGGCGCGGCGAGCAGCCCATCACCCGCTTGAAGGCCGTGCTGAAAGCGCTTTCGGATTCATAGCCGAGCGAGAGAGCGATCACGGAAATGGAATCGGCGCTGTTCTCCAGCCGATCCGCCGCCAGCAACATCCGCCAGCGCGTCAGATACTCCATCGGTGTTTGCCCCACCGCCTCCCTGAACCTGGCGGCAAAGCTCGATCGCGACATGCAGGCGCGCTCGGCCAGCGCCTGCACGGTCCAGCGGTGCGCCGGTTCTTCATGCATCGCCTCGATCGCCGCACTCATCTGCCTGTCTGTTAGCGCATGGAACCAGCCGACGCCGGCCGGCGCCCCTTCCGCAAGATAGGCCCGGAGCGCATGGATCAGCATCATATGGGCAAGATGCTGCGCGATCAGCGCGCCGCCCGGCTGCTGCGCGTGAAGCTCATGCATCATCTGCTCCACCGACCATCGCAGCGCCGTCTGGTCCGGTTCCTTATGGATATGCACGATTGGCGGCAGCGTGCGCAGCAGCCCGGCCGTATGCGGGCCGCTGACGGCGAAGCGGCTGCCGACAAGGAAGAAATCGCCCCCGCCATTGTAGGTGACAACACCGCCGGGCCGAGCCGGCGGGAAGACCGCGCTTGAATCGACAGGCTCCAGCGCGGCATCGCTGGCGAGACGAAAAGGCCGGCCGCTCGGTAGCACGAAGCAATCACCCGCCCGCAGGCGAACGGGCGGATACATCGTCGACGGTGAGCCAACACGCGCCCGAAACGACCGCGTAGCATTTGATGCGGCCCTGCTGGTCGGTGAAGCGGATCGCCCAGTCTCCGCCTGCATCGAAGCCCGCCGACACATAGCTGCGCGGCTTCAGCAGCGACAGGATGTCAGAGAGCGGGTCCATTGGCATCTGGGACGATCCAGCAAAAATCGCGTACTGCGCAGCATAGATCGTATTCTCTCGCTGGACTATCCCTCATCAGCCAAGCCGCCGCGTGGCGGAATCCACCTATCAAGCGAAAGAAGCGACGATGATCGTCATTACCGCTCCCACCAGCCAAATCGGGCGCCAGCTCGTCGAGATCATCGTCGGCAGCGGCGAACCGGTCCGCATGATCGCGCGCGAGCCTTCACGCCTTCCGGCACGCATTCGAGAGCAAGTCGACGTCGTGCAGGGTTCGCACGGGAATCGCGAAGTCGTGCTGAGAGCATTCGCGGGCGCCGACGCCCTGTTCTGGCTCGTTCCTCCCGACCCGGCCGCGGAGAGCCTCGAGGCCGCCTACCTCGATTTCAGCGCTCCGGCCTGCGAGGCTGTTGAGCGCTGCGACGTTCGGCATGTGGTTGGCGTCTCGGCGCTTGGCCGCGGTACTGCGCTTGCCGGTCGTGCCGGGCTCGTCACGGCATCGCTGGCGATGGACGATATGATAGCCGACACGGGCGCCTCCTACCGCGCGCTGGCAAACCCTTCGTTCATGGACAATCTCCTCCGCCAGGCGGCATTGATCCGCGACGAGGGATTGTTCAGCCTGCCCCTCGATGGCAACCGCAGGCATCCTACCTGTGCCACGCGCGACATCGCCGCCGCCGCCGCGAAGCTGCTGCTCGACCGGTCGTGGCGCGGGCGCGCCGACGTGCCGTTGCTGGGTCCGGAGGACCTGTCCTGTAACGACATGGCCGCGATCCTCACCGAAGTGCTGAGGTGGCCGGTGCGGTTCCAGCAGGTCTCCCTCGAAGCCTTCAAGGACGGGCTTGCCGCACGCGGCATGTCGCCGGCTTTCGCCCTGGGCTATGCAGAGATGTTTGCGGCCAAGGATTCCGGTCTCGACGATGCCGAGTCGCGGACGCCCGCGAATTCGACGCCGACCAGCTTCCGGGAGTGGTGCGAGACGGTGCTCAAGCCGACGATCCTCGGCTAGAGCTAGCAGTCCGCCGCCCCAGGCGGAGCGGGGAGGGTCGTTATGCGCAGACCGACGCGCGCTTGAACGGGACAAGATGACCAGATCAGGCCCGTCGCGGCAAAGCCGGCAACCAGTCGTTCAAAGACGGCCGACATTCCGCACACACGGTTTTGATTGGGCCAGCGAGGACGGTGCCTTATAGATGCTCCTGAAGACCGTCGAGGCTCGTGATGGAATGCAGACTGGCTGCGATCGTAGTGGGCGACATCGTCGGCTACACTTGTGAAGCGGGCCGTATATTGCTCAGTTCAAGAGTTATATCTGGCTGCATATTGCACAGCTCGGCGCTCACGTGCTGCAGTTCACTTCCACCGTCAGATGAGCAAGCTCGTGAACATGTGCAAGGCGGGCCTTGTAATGGTCCGGTTCTTTCGGCCGGACTGAGATGAGCGATAGGATCGCCGCGTAATGTCCAGGCCCGACCTGCCAGACGTGGAGATCTGTAATCCTATCGCCCTCGATCTCGATCACCTCGCGGATCTCTCGTTGGATGAGTTCGGCTTCTGGCACCCGGTCCAGCAGGACGCTGCCGGCGTCGTGCAAGAGACCCCACGACCAGCGCGCTATCACCAGAGCGCCTAAAATGCCCATCAACGGGTCGGCCCACAGCCAGCCATAGCTCCTTCCGACGAGCAGCGCGACGATCGCCAGGATCGAGGTCAGAGCGTCGGCGAGAACATGCAGATAGGCTGCGCGGAGGTTGTTGTCCCGGGCATGGCCATCCTGTTGACTGTGTTCGTGTGCGTCATCGTGGGCATGGTGATGGCCATGATGGTCGTACGTCCGGTCGTCCTTCAGCAACCAGGCACTTACAAGATTTACGACCAGGCCGACAGCCGCCACCGCAATTGCCTGTTCGAATTGGATCGAGATCGGATTTGCGAAACGCAGCAGGCTTTCCCAGCCAATAAGGAGAGCGACGAGAGCCAGAACGACAGCGCTTGAGAAGCCTGCGAGATCGCCAAGTTTGCCCGTTCCGAACGTGAAGCGAGGATCGCCGGCATACCGGCGGGCATACGAATAGGCAAGGGCGGTGATGAGCATGGCACCGGCATGCGTGGACATGTGCCATCCGTCGGCAACGAGCGCTAACGAGCCGTACACCGTGCCGGCGGAGATTTCGATCACCATCATGGTGGCGGTCAGCACAATGACGAGCCAGACCTTCCTCTCGTTACGCCGATGGTCAGCGCCGAGGAACACATGGTCGTGGTACAGACCCGAGGTGGATGAAGCCATGGGATTTCCCTGCCAAACTCACTTCAAATAGGTGCGGATGACCTCGATCATCTCCTCGGCCCCGTCCCGGCGGTCCGCCTCGGTCTCGACGTTAAGGACATGGCCCCGCAGGTGATCCTCCATCAGTTCCGCCGTCAACCCACTCATCGCACCTCGTATGGATGCGAGCTGCCGTAACACCTCACCGCAGGGTACTTCCGCTGCCAGAGCCTTTTCGACGCCATCGAGCTGCCCCTTCAGGCGCCGAACACGCGCAATGAGTTTTTCTTTTTGTCGGATGGTGTGGCCCATGGTTCAGTCCCGGTAATATAACCCTCTATACTACAGTGGGAGATGAAGGAAAAGCCTTGCAGCCGGACGAGGCGCGCTTGAACTGGCAGGTCGACGGAAAAGGATAGAGATCAGTATGAACGGCCTCGGCGCCGCCGCGAAACCGACACGCCGAGACTTTCCGAGCTATTCAAACGCGACGAGCGGCATCACGGTCAACTCAAGACGGGTCCACGCGGGCGATGCGGGCGGCGACAACTCTCCGGCATCGAGACTTTGTTGGCTCGGGCCGCAAGGATGCGTTCGTCGGAAGAGGATGCGCCGATTCCTGGCTCCATGGATGCTAAGCAGCTTTCGGCGCCCAGCTTGCGAATGGGTCCGGCAGATTGCGCCAGAGCTCGGGCGCAAACACCCGGCTATCGATGAGGCAAGCATCGAGCTCCGCCCGGATCCTCCACTCATCCATCGGGTCGGCGCCGATGAAGACGATCTCCTGCCGACGGTCGCCCCAGATCGGATCGAGATAGGGCCTCAGCATTTTCACGAAGCCGGCATCCTGCGGCCATTGCTCCCGCGGCACGGAGGACCACCACAGACCCATCTTGCCCGTCCTCACGAGAGCGCCCGCCTGGCTGATTTCACCGACGTGGTGTGGCCGCGTCGCCAGCCAGAAGAACCCCTTGGCGCGCACGACGCCCGGCCACGACTTGTCGATGAAGGCCTGGAACCGCATGGGATCGAAAGGCTTCCTCGCCCGATAGACGAAGGAGCGAATGCCGTATTCTTCCGTTTCAGGGATGTGGTCCTTGAATCCGTGCAGTTCCTTGAACCAGAGGGGATGCGTCTCGGCTTTGGCGAAGTTGAAGCGGCCGGTACCCAGAACCTCCTTGAGGTCGACCTTGCCGAAGTCGGCTTCGATCAGCTTGGCGTCGGGATTCAGGCCAACGATGATTTTGCGCGCCGCGTCGCGTTCTTCCGGCGTGGCCGTGCCGATCTTGTTGAGGATCATGACGTCGGCGAACTCGATCTGCTCGACCAGGAGATCGACGATGGTGCGGGTGTCGCCGTCGCCGGCCGTCTCGCCGCCGTCGGACAGGAAATCCGCCGAGCTGTAGTCTTTCAGCAGGTTTGCGGCGTCGACAACCGTCACCATCGTGTCGAGCCTTGCCACGTCCGACAGGCTTTGCCCGCTCTCGTCGCGGAAATCGAAGGTTGCGGCCACCGGGAGCGGTTCGGCGATGCCGGTCGATTCAATCAACAGGTAATCGAACCGGCCCTGTTCGGCTAGCGCGCGGACTTCCTTCAGCAGGTCGTCGCGCAGCGTGCAACAGATGCAGCCGTTGGTCATCTCGACGAGCTGCTCTTGCGTGCGCGAAAGATTGGCGCCGCCGTCGCGCACGAGCGCGGCGTCGATATTGACCTCACTCATGTCGTTGACGATGAGCGCGACGCGCATACCCTGTCGATTGGCAAGGATGTGGTTGAGGAGCGTGGTCTTGCCGGCGCCAAGGAAGCCGGAGAGAACGGTGACGGGAAGTTTGTTCGTCAATTCAAGATTCCTGTTTAACATCGATCGGGGTGTTCCGACTGGATCAATGGCAATCGGCACAGAGGCCGTGGACTTCAATCGTCGTGGTCCTGATCTTAAAGCCGCTGCTTCGCGCATGTCTGGTCAACGCGTCTTCGATTTTTGTGTCGTGGAATTCGTTGACCTTTCCGCAGGCCTCGCAGATCTCGAAGGCGGTGATCCGCGGATGGATTTGCCCGCGTAGCGAGTGACAGCAGACGACAAAAGCGTTCATGCTTTCCAGACGGTGGACTCGGCCGGTTTTCAGCAGCCTGTCGAGCGCTCGATAGACCTGGAGCGGCGCCTTTAGGCCGTGTTCACGCAGACGGTCGAGGATACTGTAGGCGCTGAGCGGTTGCGCGGACGATTGCAACACCGCGAGCACGAGGCTCTGGTTCTTCGTCAGCTTCAGCGCGTCAGCATGGGTGGTCTGCGGCATTCTTCTCTCCCGAACAGGTTGTCCAAGTGGTCCGGAACTGACGCCCAGTTCCGGACCACGGCATCATCGCTTCAGTGCGATGCGCCCGAACCACCGATAGCGACGATCGAGAACGGCTGGCCTTCGACTGCGATGGTGCGTGTCTCTTTAAGGGTTTCGGCATCGATGACCCGGACAAGCGAGTGCCGCGGGTCGGTGATGGCGATCTGGCCATCGGCCACGGCCAGACGTGGACGGGGGTCGCGCCAATGGCCATCCTTGCTATAGGGCTCGGTCACCTTGCCCTTGCGAACGATCTCGCCCTTGACCACGTCCAGCACGTGAAGATCGCCGTCCTCCGTCAGGATGTAGGCATTGCGTGGCGTCGCAGGGTCAAGGCGGAAATCGACCCTGCGGGTCGGAAGCTCAACCAGCCGGTAGGGTTGCTTGCTGTCCGGGTCGATGAGCACGACCTTGTCCTCGCCGTAGTTACCGAGGAAGAACTGCATCGCCTTGCCGCCCAACAGGGTTCCCGTATGGCCCTTCGGGAAATCCGCGGGATAGGGAAGCATTTCCAGCTTCGGCCCATCGATACCGCCAGGGCGCGCAATGAGGATACCCTCTTTGCAGCCAAAGGCGACGAGGCGCGCGGAGGTCGCCTCACCATGAAGGTCGGTGCATTTGGCTATGTCGCCGACCTGGTGGCCGTTTTCATCGATGACACGCAGACCGACGCGCGGGGGCAACTCATCCGGCTTAGTCTCAACCTCAGTATTGGGCACAGATACCAGCACGTAGCGTCCTAAGGTGACTGCAACACCGTGATGGGGCTTGGTTGCATCGACCGTGCGGACCTCGGCCTTGCCCTCGAGCAACGCCGCTTCATCGACAATGTCGGCTTTGCCATCACGGTCATAAAACAGGATTGCGTGGTCGTCGTGCGGAACGACATGGACCGGGCGCTTGCCCTCGAAGGTTACCGGGATAAGCGCAACATCCGACACACCGAGGTCGCGATGCTCACCATGATCGGAAAACACAATTCCAGTCTTGATGACATGCACGACGTCATGATCCGACTGCGTCGCGAACACCGTCTGTCCGGATGCGCTCGCCGTGAGCGCCGCATAGCCTTTCACGTCGTAGCGGCCGAGTTCCTTGCCCTCAGAAAAGTCGATGGCTCGAACGACTGGGTGCGTGTGATCGGCGACGAAGATCCGCCAAACCTCTTGCGTTTCGTGGTCTTCGGCGAGCGCGCCCTGGGCCGCAAACACGAGGGTCGCGGCCACTGCCGTCAGTAGGCGGCTTCGAGTGAGAGACAATCTCATTGGGTTTCTTCCTTTACTGAAACTGTTGTGATTGGAGGGCTTGCGCGAAGCTACTCGGCGGCTTCTCGCGTCGCGCGGCAATTGCAAAAGCCGTGGCTGATGATGTCCTTCGGAAGGTTGCGTCCGATGAAGACGAGGCGAGTTATCCGCTCTTCACCGGTTTTCCATGGACGTTGATGATCGCCTTCCATCAGCATGTGCACGCCCTGGACGACGTACCTGTCGTCGTCTCCGGCAAACGAGACGATCCCCTTCATTCGCAGCATGTCAGTGCCGAAGCGCTGGACTGTGGTCTGGAGCCAATTGAAGAACTTGGTCGGATCCATCGGCTCCCGCTCGACGAGTGAGAAGCTCGTCACATGATCGTCGTGATCATGCTCATGTTCCTCATCGAGGAAGTCGGGCTCCACTTCGAGAATGCGATCGAGATCGAAGGCCTTGCGATCCAACAAGCTGGCAATATCGAGATTGCAGCGTTCGGAGCGCAGAATGCTGGCTGTCGGATTGATGCGCCGAATCCGCTCTTCGACGGAGGTTATCGCCGCCTCCGCTACGAGATCGATCTTGTTGAGGATGATGGTGTCGGCGAATGCCAGTTGTTCCTGGGCCTCGTGCGCCCGGTCGATCTCGCCGAGCAGGTGCCTGGCATCGACAACGGTGATGATCGAATCGAGGCGTGTCTTTGACCGAACGTCCTCATCGACGAAGAAGGTCTGCGCCACGGGCGCGGGGTCTGCGAGGCCGGTGGTCTCAATGAGTATGCCGTCGAAGCGGTCGCGGCGACGCATCAGCGTTTCGATGATGCGGATAAGGTCGCCGCGCACCGTGCAGCAAATGCAGCCATTGTTCATTTCAAAGACTTCTTCGTCCGCATCGACGATGAGATCGTTGTCGATGCCGACCTCGCCGAACTCGTTGACGATGACGGCGAACTTCTTTCCGTGCGGCTCCGACAGGATGCGGTTCAGAAGCGTGGTTTTGCCCGCGCCAAGATAGCCCGTGAGCACTGTGACAGGGGTTGGCTCGCTCTGCTTCGGCATAGTTGATCTCCTCAATTAACGGGCTCTGACACCGCCGACCGGGTTTCCCGTCGGGCTTAGTTCACGTGTCTTGAGATACGTTATTACGTAACATTTCATTTGACGAACGTAATAACATTACATATGCAGTCGCTGTCAATCCCAGAGGACGCGATGACCGACATTTGCCTAGAATTCAAAAATCTGACGCTCGGCTACCAAGGCCATGCTGCTGTTCACCACCTGAGGGGCACTGCCGAGCGCGGTGTTCTGACTGCGATCGTCGGCGCCAATGGATCAGGCAAGTCGACCCTGATGAAGGGGATCGCCGGCATCCTGAAGCCGATCAGCGGCACCTGCGAGCAGCACTTCGGGCGGCTGGCCTATCTTCCGCAGCAATCGGAATTGGACCGGACCTTTCCAGCGCGCGTTGTCGACCTAGTATCCCTTGGCTTCTGGCAGGACCGGGGATTCCTAGGCCGCATTACCGGCAAGGACAGGGCGAAACTTGCGGGGTGCCTCGATGTCGTCGGACTGACCGGCTTTGAGAAGCGCCCTCTCGACAGTCTGTCCGGGGGGCAAATGCAGCGCGCTCTATTTGCGCGGACGATGCTCCAGGATGCCGATCTGATCCTGCTGGACGAGCCCTTTAATGCAGTCGACGGGCGGACGATCCAAGATCTGATTCGTCTGATCAAGAAGTGGGCCGCGCAGCGGCGCACGGTGCTTTGCGTACTCCACGATCATGCGCTTGTGCGCGAGCATTTTCCGCGCACGCTGCTGATTGCCCGCAAGCTGGTGGCCTGGGGGCCGACATCGGATGTCCTGACCTCGGAGAACCTGTCGCGTGCACGGAACTTCCAGGAAGCATGGGACGAGAACGCCGGTTGGTGCGAGGACGAGCGGCCGGGTTTCAGTCCCACTCACGAGCCGGACGCTGGTCGTAAGCAAAGGGTTGCCGCCAATGTATGACAGTTTGCTCGGCCCCTTCCTGCAATACGGCTTCATGCAGCGGGCGCTGCTTGGTTCTGTGGTTCTTTCCGTCAGTTGCGCGCCCGTTGGCGTGTTTCTGATGCTTCGACGCATGAGCCTCACCGGTGATGCAATGTCGCACGCCATCCTGCCAGGGGCCGCACTCGGCTTTCTCCTCTTCGGGCTCGACATCCTGCCAATGACGATAGGTGGGCTGGTGGTTGGCCTGGTTGTTGCACTCGGCTCCGGGCTGGTGTCGCGCTTCACGGTCCAGAAGGAGGATGCCTCGATGGCCGCCTTCTACCTGATCTCACTGGCCGCGGGTGTTCTTCTGGTTTCATGGCGTGGGTCGAGCGTCGATCTGATGCATGTGCTGTTCGGCTCCGTACTCGCCCTGAATGACGAGGCGATCGGCTTGATCGTAAGCATCGCCGCAGTCACCTTCCTCGCCTTCGGGCTTTGCTGGCGCGCGCTCGTGGCCGAATGCCTCGATCCTCTCTTCTTGCGATCGGTCAGCCGGTTCGGCGGGCCAGTCCACTTGCTGTTCCTGGTGTTGGTGGTGCTTAATCTCGTCGGCGGATTTCAGGCGCTGGGCACGCTGCTGTCCGTCGGTCTGATGATGCTGCCGGCGGTGGCAGCCCGCTTCTGGTCAAACGATGTCCGCACCTTGTGCCTGATCGCCATCGTCATCGCCGTGGTTTCGTCGCTCGGCGGCCTCCTCCTTTCCTATCACGCATCGATGCCGTCCGGACCGGCCATCATCATGGCCGCCGGGGGCGCATACATCCTGTCTACTATCTTCGGCCGAAGAGGCGTGCTGGCGAGCGCGCTGCCGTCGCGCCGCCATAGATCTGCCTGATCAACAGAAGGAGACTTCCATGTTCACGACACTACGCCTCGCAACCTATGCCAGCCTTCTGACCCTTGGCGGCCTCGCGTCCAGCGCGTCTGCTGCCAATCTAAAGGTCGTCGCCAGCTTCTCCATCATCGCCGATTTCGCGAAGAACGTGGGCGGCGATCGGGTTGAAATCTCGACGCTGGTACCGGTTGACGGCGACGCCCACGTCTACGAACCGCGCCCGGCCGATGCGGCCGCCCTGGAGCGCGCCGATGTCATTCTGGTCAACGGTCTTCAGTTCGAAGGCTTCATGTCGCGCCTGGTCGAGACGAGTGGCACCAAGGCTCCCGTCGTCGAGGTGAGCAAGGGCATCGAACCACTGAAGACTGCGGAGGAAGAGCATGCTCATCACGAAGGCGAGGAGCATGCGAAGGCCGAAGAACATGTCAACACCAGCGACGACCATGGCCATGAAGGTCATCACCATCATGGCGAGTTCGATCCGCACGCTTGGCAGTCGATCCACAATGCCAGAATCTACGTGAAGAACATCGCCGACGCCTTCTGCCAAGCCGACAAGGCTGGTTGCGCGACATACACGGCCAACTCGGAAGCCTATCGCGCCAAGCTCGGCGAGTTGGAGACGGAGGTGAACGCCGCAATCGACGCCATTCCGCAGGACAAGCGCACCATCATCACCTCGCATGATGCGTTCGGCTATTTCGAGCACGACTACGGTCTTAAGTTCATCGCACCTGAGGGCGTCTCGACGGAAGCGGAAGCATCCGCCGCCGACGTCGCCCGGCTCGTCGATCAGGTGAAGGAGGACAAGGCCTCGGCAATCTTTGTCGAGAGCATCACCAATCCCCGCCTCGTCGACCAGATCGCGAGCGAAACCGGTCTGAAGGTCGGCGGGACGCTCTATTCCGACGCGCTCTCCAGCCAAGAGGGTCCGGCATCCACCTACATCGACATGTTCCGCTACAACGTGAACACCATCAAGGCTGCCATTCTCGGAAGCTAACCCGAGGGCCTGCCCGGCGCCGGTCGGGCAAGCCCGTTGAACACCCGTGTGAACCAATGTGGGACGCGATCGCGACATGATTGCCGGACTGTTCAAGCGGCGCAATGCGGTGCCCGAGAGATCGGAGAAGTGCATGAGGCGGATCTACGACCCGGTGCCCGTGACACTGCTCACCGGCTTTCTCGGTTCGGGCAAGACGACATTGCTGAACGAGATTCTTGCAGATCCCCGGATGGCAGGCGCCGCGGTTATCATCAACGAGTTCGGCACGATCCCGATCGATCACCACCTGGTGCGCAGCGGTTCTGAAAGCTATTTCCGCACCACGAGCGGCTGTATCTGCTGCACGGCGACGAGCGACATCTGCATATCCTTGCACGAACTGCACGAGGCACGGCTCCGAGGCGAAATTCCGCCGGTTTCGCGCGTCATCGTCGAGACCACCGGACTCGCCGATCCCGCCCCGATCATCAACAGCCTCATTCCCGGAGGCGTACCTGCCGTGGGACTGAGGGACCATGTCGTCGCGGCTCACTTCTACCTCGCTGAGGTCATCACTGCTTTCGACGTCATGAACGGCCGCGCAACTCTTGATAGTTTCCTCGAAGGTTGGAAGCAGCTTGCCTTCGCCGATCACGTCATTCTGACGAAAACCGATGTCATTGGCGATGGTCGCGATTGGGCCGGGGAGCTCGGCGCGTTTAACCCGGCCGCCCAGTATCATGACCGCCATGGCCCGGGTTTTGAGCTAGCGGCTTTGTTCGGCAACCGTGCCTATTCTCTTAACGGCAAGGGCGAAGACGTGGGCGGCTGGCTTGCGATCGAGGCCCTCGCATCCCACCCCGACCATAAGCATGATCCCAACCGCCATGGTGACGGGATCCAGGCGTTCAGTCTCACTCATGATCTTCCGCTCGAGCGGCATGCGGTTGAAATCTTCCTTCAGATCGTGACGAGCAATATCGAATCCGGCCTGCTGCGACTGAAGGGCATATTCGCACTTTCCGACGCTCCGGATCGCCCGATGATTGCGCACGCGGTGCAACACCGGCTCTATCCCTCCCAGCGTCTGGAAGGGTGGCCAAACGACGATCGTCGCACCCGCGTCGTTCTGATCGGGCAGGACATGCCCGCAAAGCCGATCCGCGACCTTTTTGACGTGTTGGCACCGCGTTCGTCCAGGAAGCAGCGGAGGTCGGCATGAGCAGTCCGTTCGTCAACCCTCTCGCACGTGGCACGCCTGGCGTCGTCAATAGCGTGCGTGTGATCAAACAATGGACGCGCGAGGTCCTCAAGCTGGACGACGACGCCATCGTCTGCGTCAACGAACTTGCCTGTCATCTGCCGGGCTGCCCCCCAAAGGAGACCGTCGTTCTCGTCATGCAGGGATCTGGATCAACCATGCAGGCATCGCTTCACAAGCCAATGAAGGACATCGTCATCGAGGATATTGCGAGCGCGTTTCGCGGCGGGGGGTAAATTGAGGTTTGCGGGAGCAGGTCCAACCGTAGCGGACACTCGGCTCTGCTAGCGGCGAAATGTATTCATGGGAGCGTACGCGAAATAGTTCGGCGAGGCTTTGTTCGTGCTTGCCGAACGTCGAACCCCGGTGTGGCTGCATGACCAGGAGGTAGGCGAGCACTTCGTCTCCGATCGCTTGGCCGATGTCATGGTCAGTCTGACGGTGGAATACCTTGATCCGTTCTTAAGTGAGTCCCATCGGTGCGATAATAGGAACGACCGTTCCGGAGGAAGGCCGAAGACGGAGACCAATGCTGGCCTATTCGCCCATCCTTGGCGCCGCGCCTCGGCGCAAGGCGGTGACGCAACCGCAATTCGCGCCTGCGAGGGAGCTCGCCTGCCGATCTGCCCGTTCCGGAATCACACGGGCTGACGCGCAAGATGATCGCGCGGTGACACTCAGTTCCTACGGCCAGCTTCTGCCGACCAGGATTGCCAGCTTCAAATCTGTTGTCGACTATCGAGACGAGACCTTCGCCGCGTTGAGCGGCCCGATAAGAGAGACATTATCCAAAGATGATCCTTTCGAAATCCTCCCAGCTCTCATCCATGGCAAAGGCCGCGGAAATGTAGGGAATGCCAATGTGGCCGTAGCGGACAGACAACTGCCTTTCCGCAGTCTCTTCGTCGACGCCCGCGATCTGTTGAAGATAGATCATGGAGGCTAGTCCTGTTCTGTCGGCTCCCGCCTGGCAGTGAATGAGGATCGGTTTTGGGGCATCCTGCAGCAAAGCAACCAGTTGTCGCACCTCATCTGATGAAACCTTCTTGGAGGCCGACAGCCGGAAATCGATATGAGCAATGCCGGCTCGATTGGCAGCGTCGACTTCCTGCCGGTACCAGCCTTCCTTGCTCTTGCCGCGCAGATTCACAATCGTCTTGATCGCGTATTGCCGTGCATAGGTCGCGATGTCGGCAGCCGACGGCTGTGCCGATCGGTAAAGCTCCCTCGGCAGCACCTCGTGGAAATTGCCCGTAAGTTGCAGAACGCCTAGAAAGCCGCCGAAAAGCAGGGCGGCCGCGCCGGCGGCACCTGCCAGCAAATTTGAAAAGTTCTTCATGTTCATTCCAGTTGTTGCGCAGGAAAACGGAGGATTGCATCGAGCCCTGGCTTTCGGTCCTCGAGCACTATGCTGGCGGAATGCAGATCGGCAATTGCCTTCACGAGACTAAGGCCAAGGCCACTACCGGGCGTCGTTCGGCTTTTGTCGAGCCGATAAAGGCGCCGGAACACGAGCTCGCGTTCCCCCGCCGGAATGCCCGGCCCGTCATCCGCAACGGTGGCGCGGAAGCTGCGACCATCCACCGCGAGCTTCATCGTGATCTGTGTTTTTGGGGGGCAGTGGGTGATCGCATTTTCGACCAGATTGACGAAAAGTTGGGTGAGCAACTCACGGTCGCCGACGATCATACAGGGGAGCTTCACTTCGGATATGAACTCCAGCTCCTGATCGTTATCTTCGGCGACGCTGCGATAGACCTCTGACACAGACTGCATGATGTCCATCAGGTCGACGGGTCGGAATCGCGTCTTTCGCGCGCCAGCCTCGATCTGCGATATGCGCAGTAAGGCCTCGAATGTAGTCTTGATCCGATCGCTCTCTTCACGCGCTTCGACGAGACGATCCTGAACATCTTCGCCGCGCTCGCTTTGCTGCATCGCCTGCTCAATCGTCATCCGCAGACGGTTCAGTGGCGTCTTAAGATCATGGGCAATATCAGCGCTGACCTGGCGCATGCCCTCGACTAGCGCCGACAGCCGATCGAGCGCCTCGTTCATGTGCTTGGAGAGGACGTCGATGTCGTCGCCGTTCCCGCTCAGCGGAATTCGTGGAGAAAGATTGCCGTTCGACACCTCGCTCATCGTGCGCGCAATACCCTCCAGCCGATGCTGGGCGCGGTTGGCGAGAAAAGCCCCGCCGCCGAAGGCGAGCGCGACGATCAGAAAGGCACCCCAAGCGAAGCTCGCTAATGCGGTTTCCTCGAGTTCGTCGGTTTCCGTGAAACTATGGCCGAAAACGAGCCGATACTTGCCGACGTCGCCGGCCATTATTCGAAACTGCTTGTCGCCCTTTAGACCCAGGTGAGAGGCGCTAACGCTCGACAGGCCATCATCAACAGACACGATTCCAATATTGCCGGCCAGTCGCTCGCCCTTGTCGTCAAGCAACAAATACACCTGATCCTCGGACCGACTAAGCCTGGCGTAAGTGTTGATGGCCGCTGACAGATCCTCCAGATCGCCGGATGAGTAGGTGGAGGCTACCACCGAATAGGTCTCGCGCACGGAGGCGTCGAGCGCCTCCGACAATTCCCGCTTGAGCATTGCATAAACGATGGTGCCGGTGACGAGGAATGCCAGTACGAAGAGGAAGCCGAACGTGAGCGCCAGACGGAAGGGCGTGCTCCGTAACAATCTAGCGGCGCGCATCAAGGCGATATCCGATATTGCGCACCGTATGGAGCAGCGGAGCGTCGAACGGCTTGTCGATCTTCGCTCTTAGACGGCTGATATGTGTTTCGACGACGCTAGTCTTTGGGTCGAAGTGGAAATCCCACACGCGTTCCAGAAGCATCGTCCGCGTCAGCACCCTGCCTTCTGCCCGCATCAGCACCTCGAGCAATGTGAATTCCCGCGGCTGCAGATCGATCGTCTGCCCCCGGCGGCTGACCTGTCGCTTGACGACGTCCATTTCCAGATCGGCAAATCGAAGAAGCGTTTTCTGATCCTGGACCGGAGGGCGCCGGCAAAGCGCGTTGACACGGGCGAGCAGCTCCGAAAAGGCGAAGGGCTTTGTCAGGTAATCATCTCCGCCCGCCTCAAGTCCTTCCACCCGGTCGTCGACCCCACCGACCGCTGTCAGGAACAACACCGGGGTCTTCACCTTCGCCGCTCGGACCGCCTTGACCAGGGAAAGTCCGTCCAGACCCGGTAGCATTCTATCGACGATCATGACGTCGTACGGCTCACGGCTGGCCTGAAAGAGGGCGTCACGACCGTCCTCGATGACATCGCAGACATGACCCGCTTCGCACAGGCCCCTCAAAATATATTCCGATGTCTTTTGGTCGTCCTCGATGACGAGAATGCGCATTGCCGTCCGACTCCACCGTTATCCTGCCACCGTAAACTCTCTTCGGTGTATAAATCGCGCAACATTGTGTCCCAGACCTGATCGAATTTTTACAAATTCGTAAGGCGGTTCGGGTCAGCCGCAATTCAATGCTCAAAAGACGTTCTTACGAACGGCATCCTGTCGGCAAGAGCACTGTATGGGAGCCTCTCTACAACTGCGGCGCAGAAGGTTCATCCGATCGCTTGGGAATGCCCGGCCCTGTCTCGGACGGTTGGCGTAGCGGCCTGTCGCTCTCCAGTTGGCAAGCCGTCGAAATCGGCCGGGCGCGCGTCCCCGCGCCGCTCCCGCCTGGTGGCCCGGGGCCGAAAAGTGGGTCGGAAGCATCAGCATTGAAGCGTCGGCGTGGCCCCCGCGCGCTCGCATTGCGCCAGGACGGCGGCTGGTTCACCTGCATGCGTAGAGGCATCGCCCAGCCGCACGCGGAGAAAGTAGCGCCTGCGCGCCAATAACAGCCAAGTTTTACATATCCGTATGTTGACGGCCAGGCCTGGGTGAAAGTGCCGTGCAACTTGGGTCGTCGCGGACAGGTGTCCGCAAGCACTCAAGCGGACGAGAGACGAAAATGGTTCAACCAGACATCCCAAACAAGGTCGCAGCGATCACTGGATCCTTCTGGATCGCAAAAATCATCGCGACCACACTAGGCGAAACTGCCGGGGACTTTATCGCCCACACCCTGGGCCTCGGCTATGTTGTTGGATTCTTCGGAACGGTCGCGCTGCTTGTCGGCGTCCTGCTCACGCAGATCCGGTCCAATGCCTTCCACCCGGCCCTGTTCTGGGCCGCGATCGTCGCCACCACCACTACAGGTACTGAAATCTCGGATATGATGGACCGTACGTTCGGGCTCGGCTACGTGCTGGGCTCGACGATCCTGGTCGCCGGTCTGACTATCACCCTGACGCTTTGGTACTGGCGCAAGCGGACGTTGAGCGTCGAGCCCATCCTCGCCAAGGACAGCGAGCTGTTCTTCTGGATCGCAGTGGTCTTCTCCAACAGCCTCGGTACCGCGTTCGGCGATGCTTTGATCGACCCGATTGGCCTGAATTTCATACAGGGCGCCCTGGTATGCGCGGCCCTAATTGCCGTGATCCTGGTGCTCCACTACTTCACCAAGATCAACACCGTCCTCCTCTTCTGGGCGGCCTTCATCTTCACCCGTCCGTTCGGTGCAACCTTCGGCGACTTCCTGGTCAAAGAACACACCCATGGCGGTCTCGAGCTCGGAACGCTTGCGACGTCGCTTGTCGCCTCCGCTCTTCTTGCGGGGGTCGTTTTCATCGGCTCGCGTCGCGAGCGCAAGATGCGGCTCGAGCTTTCGGATGCGAAGGCGTCGTGAGCCTGCTGCGCGAAAGCTATAAACAATCCCAGCAGAACCTGGACCGGCGCCCGCAAGGCGCCGGTCTGATCGTCAGTGGCGGCACGACGGAAACCGCCGCTTACCAGCAGGAGACGAAGCAAAAATACGAGCGCTCGGCATACCAGTTGCGGCGTCGCTTCGTCTTGCTCGTGCTACCGTCACTTGCTGCCGCCCTGATCGGCTTGTTGTTTGCATTCGCGCAGGCGCTCTCAAGCAGCGCCGAATATGCTTATGAATCCCAGGCCGCAGCCTGGCATACTGCTTTGGTCGCAACCGCAGAGCGTGCCGATCCGGCGGCATGGCAGGGACGCCAACTGGGCGCGACCAAGGGCGAGGTGGCGGTGGCGTCTTCGGCCCTGTCAAGGGAAGCCGAGGAAATGAACTGGCTATGCGCCGTCATTCTCGATCCGTCCGGTTCCATTATCGCGGGAACGGCATATCGCGGCTGTCGAAATTTGAGCCTTGGCGAATTGAAGAGCGTAAAGGATGGCTTCTCTCTGTTCCGCGAGCAGGACGGACCGTCGATGTATTGGCTGGCGGCAACCAAGATCCAAGCCAGTGCGAAAGAACCGCCGCTGATCGTCGTCACTGCGGAGGCATCTGCAAATTGGGAACGCGCGCTTTCCACCTACACGTTGCTCTGGCTCGGAGGGGTAGGCTCCGTCTTTGCCATTTCGGTCGGCATGGCCATCCTGTTTGTCTCGAAGGCGCAATCCGAGATCGACCACCGAACCGCAGCGTTGAACGAGGCCCATTCCTCGCTGGCGCGATTCGTTTCGAAGAATGTTAGCCGGCGAGCCGAGGCCTGGTCGAGCAGTCCGCGGCAAATCAACGCGTCGGTGCTGTTCCTCGACATTCGCGACTTTTCGAGCTTTGCCGAAGCGGCGTCGCCGTACGAAGCTGCAGCGCTGGTCTCCGCGGTGGCAAATATCGGCTTCCAGGCTGTCATCGCTCATGGCGGCGATGTCGATCGCCTCCTGGGCGACGGTCTCGTGGCATGGTTCGAGGGCAACGATCGAAGGGAGAATGCCTGGCGAGCGGCGAACGAGATGCTGACCCGGCTGCGCCAGTGTGACTTCCCTCGACAAGTCGGCATTGGCATACACGACGGCTATCTCGTCGAGGCCGAAATCGGAGCTGGCGAGCGGAAGGATGCCACGATCCTCGGAGACACCGTCAACATCGCCGCCGCGCTTTGCGCGGGCGCGCAGCCGTCGGAGTTGATAGTGTCGTTCGAGGTCGGCAGACCGCCAGACGGCCTGTCGTTCGTGGAGACGGCCATGGTGCCTCTGGAAATCAAGGGACACCAACGCGCTGTAAAAGCTCGCCGTCTAAGGCTGCGGTCCGGTTCGCAGTGCGAACGTGAAACGCCAAACGTTGCGAAGCTTACATAATGAAAGGCAGAGGCCAGAGGCGGGCAAACTTTCGGCGGGACGGGCTGTCCCGTTTGCGGGACGGACTTCGCTTCACGTTGCATTGCAGTGCGCGTCGTCGGAAAACGCTATGGAAGTGAACCGCTTGCGCCAGGATCACGCGCCCGCCTAATGGCAGGGTTTGCGCTTCGAATCCTTTCAACTGCCCCGATACTGACAGAGCCTATGGGGGGCATGGGCAATGGCATCAAACGACAGCACTAAACGCTGCGTATCGTTGGCGGGAACAACGATTTATGACGTTCGATGAGCTTCGGGTCTGGCAACTGCGGTAATCGGCTATCCGTTTCTTCTCGACTGAAGTCTATGTTGTAGCCCCACGTGTCGATCAGGTTTATCCAGAGTTCCAGCTTGATTGCGTTTTCCGAAGTGCGTGTGTCGGTGCTGGCCGTCGCTACCCAGCGCAGTGCCATACGATATCAGGCAAGCTAGCATTGCGCAGGTTTAGAAAACTAAGCCTGGAGTGGACCGCTGAACTATGCGTCGGGAGCCGGTTCATCGGACTGGAAAGGAGAACTCGGCTTGCCACCTAACAGCGCATCTCATAGCGTGACGAGGAAAATCATGCTGGAGCTCAACATAATCACACCTGGATCTGCGCGCTTCGCGTCTCGCCCAATGCTTAAAGAGGAGGGTTCTTTTGCGCTACATTCGTCCGAGTTCATTGGAGGACGCCATCGGCCTACTGGTTGAAGCGTCAGGCAAGGCCGCCATTCTGGCCGGTGGAAGCGATCTGCTGGTGAGAATGAAGGGGGGCTTCATCGAACCCGAACTCATCATCGACATCAAAGCTATAGACGCCCTGAGACACATAACTGAAAGCGAGGATGGTTTCGTCATCGGCGCTGCGGTGCCTTGCGCGGTCCTCGGCGAGAATGCAGCGCTCCGGCGGGCGTGGCCCGGCGTGGTGGAAGGCGCCAATCTCATCGGTTCCAAGCAAGTGCAGGGGCGCTGCACCATCGTCGGAAATCTCTGCAACGCATCGCCTGCGGCCGACAGCGTGCCCGCGCTGGTGGCGGCCGGTGCAAAGGCTCTGATCAGGGGGCCGGCCGGCTCCCGCACGATCGCTGTCGAAATGGTGCCGGTCGGGCCGGGCAAGACGTCGCTTGCGCCCGGCGAGATCATCGAGGCCATTCTGCTCGACAAGCGCCAGCCGCGTTCGGGCGACGCCTATCAACGGTTCACGCCACGTACCGAGATGGATATTGCGGTCGTCAGTGCCGCGGTGAATCTCACTCTTGATGACCAGGGTGTCGTCCAGTCGGCGCGCGTCGCGCTTGGCGCGGTGGCGCCGACGGTGCTTCTGGTCGAGGAAGCGGCCGAAATCCTCACTGGTTCCCGCGTCGACGACAAGACGCTTGACCGCCTGGCCGCGGCCTGTTCAGGCGCCTGTCGTTCCATAGACGACAAGCGGGGCACTGTGGAATTCCGAAGGAAAGTCGCGGGAGTGCTGGCCAAGCGGGTCGCACTGGCCGCCTATCAGCGTGCAGGACAGAAATGATGGTAGGCATAGCAGTTTCAACGAACATCAATGGCGACAACGCCGAGTTTCTCTGTCACGCCGACGAGACGCTGCTTGACGTATTGCGTGATCGCCTGGGGCTCATGGGAGCGAAGGAAGGCTGCGGCACGGGCGACTGCGGCGCCTGCAGCATCATTCTCGACGATCGCCTGGTCTGCTCCTGTCTCGTGCTTGGGGCAGAGGCGGAAGGCCGGCGCATCGAGACCGTCGAGGGCATGGCACAGGGTGACCAGCTTCATCCGCTGCAACAAAAGTTCCTCGAGCATGCCGCCTTGCAATGTGGCATCTGCACACCCGGCTTCCTCATTGCCGCAAAGGATCTGCTGGCGAAGAATCCGGATCCGACCGAAGAGGAAATACGCTTCGGCCTTGCCGGAAATCTCTGTCGTTGCACCGGCTACGACAAGATCGTGCGCGCCGTTCAGGACGCAGCAGGCGTGATGAGAGGAGCTTGACCATGAATTTTGATCCCAGCCACTCGAAACGCAGCTTCTCCTCCGTGGGCACCCGACCCATCCGGCCGGATGGAGTCGACAAGGTGACGGGCCGCGCGCGCTACGGCGCGGACTTCAACATGCCCGGCCAGTTGGTCGGACGGATTTTGCGCAGCCCGCACGCTCATGCCATCATTCGCAAGATCGACACGTCAAAGGCCGCGCAACTTCCTGGCGTTAAGGCGGTTTTGACGGCGGCGGACCTGCCCGACCTCACCAATGGTGATGCGGCGATGTATGACATTCTCGACAACTGCATGGCGCGCAAGAAGGCGCTCTACGACGGTCACGCCGTGGCCGCCGTGGCAGCAATCGATGCGCGAACCGCCAAGCAGGCGCTCAAGCTCATCGAGGTCGAGTATGAACTCCTGCCGCACGTTACCGATGTTGACCAGGCGTTCGCGCCGGATGCTCCGCTCATCAACGACACGATCTTCACAACGGGCGTTGATCCCAAGCCGGATCGCCCTTCGAATGTCTCGATGCGGAGCCAGTTCGGGCATGGCGACGTCGACGCCGGTATGGCAAGGGCCGATTTCGTGGTCGAACGGACATTCAAGACCGAACAGACTCATCAGGGCTACATCGAACCTCACGCCTGCGTCGCCAATGTCTGTTCGGACGGCACAGCGGACCTGTGGGTTTGCACCCAGGGCCACTTTGTCTATCGCCAGCACTGCGCAGAACTGCTCGGCATGGATGCTTCCAAGCTGCGCGTGACGTCGTCGGAAATCGGCGGCGGCTTCGGCGGCAAGACCCATGTCTGGGCCGAGCCTGTCGCGCTTGCACTGTCGCGCAAGGCCGGGAGGCCGGTCAAGCTGGTGATGACGCGTGACGAGGTGTTTCGCGCCTCCGGCCCGACAAGCGCCACGTCGATCGACGTGAAGATCGGCGCATTGAAGGACGGAACGATCATCGCCGCCGATGCGACGCTGCGCTATTCCTGCGGCCCCTATGCCGGAGCATGGGCTGAGGTTGGCGCCATGACCGCATTCGCCTGCTACAAGCTCGAGAATGTCAGGACGGTCGGCTATGAGGTGCTGGTGAACCGGCCGAAGACCGCGGCATATCGCGCGCCTTCGGCGCCGATGGCGGCGTTTGCAGTGGAAAGCGCCATCGACGAACTTGCCAAGAAGGTCGGCATGGATCCGGTCGATTTCCGGATCCGGAACGCGGCACAGGAAGGGACCAAGGCATCCTACGGTCCAGTCTACGGCCCGATCGGCATCGGGCCGACACTGGAGGCCGTGAAGAACCATCCTCACATGAAGGCACCCCTTGGCAAGAACCAGGGGCGCGGCATGGCATGTGGGTTCTGGTTCAACTTCGGGGGCCAGACGTGTACCGATCTCAACATCGGTATAGATGGCACAGTATCGCTCGCGGTTGGCACGGTGGATGTGGGCGGTTCGCGCGCATCGCTGTCGCTGGTGGCCGCAGAGGAGCTCGGGATCGACTATTCGCAGGTCAGAACGGTGATCGCCGACACGTCCACTCTCGGCTACAATGACATGACCGATGGCAGCCGAGGAACGTTCTCGTCGTCGATGGCCACCATTTCTGCTGCCCGCAACGCTATCAAGATTCTCCGAGAGCGTGCGGCACAGATGTGGGACATTCCGGTCGAGGACGTGACCTGGGAAAAGGGCCATGCCGTCGCCAAGGGCGAGACGCACGGAAACCTTCCGAAACTGTCTCTGAAGGAGATTGCCGCGGCATCGGGCACCACGGGCGGCCCGATTGCGGGGCACAGCGAGATCGTCGCCGACGGCGCCGGCGTATCCTTTGCCACCCATATCTGCGATATCGAGGTCGACCCGGAAACCGGGGCCACCAAGGTGCTGCGCTACACCGTGGTGCAGGATGCCGGCAAAGCCGTGCATCCGACCTATGTCGAAGGACAGTACCAGGGTGGCGCCGCGCAGGGCATCGGCTGGGCACTCAACGAAGAATATATCTACGGCAAAGACGGCCGGCTGCAAAATGCGGGCTTCCTCGACTACCGTATCCCGGTGTGTTCGGATCTGCCTATGATAGACACGCAGATCTTGGAGATACCCAACCCCAATCATCCCTATGGGGTTCGCGGCGTCGGGGAAACGTCCATCGTCCCTCCGCTTGCAGCGGTGGCCAATGCCGTGTCCAATGCGGTCGGCGTGCGAATGCTGCATATTCCCATGTCGCCGCCGCGGATCCTGGCAGCGCTCGAAGCGTAAGGAGGTGCGATGGTCGAGGTGACGCTCTGGGGCTCTCTCGCCGCGGCAGCTGAGGGCAACAGCAAGATCGAGATCGAGGCAAAGAATATCAGGGAACTGTTCGAGAGGTTGAGCGAACGGTTCCCTCGGCTCGAGCCGCTCATGACACGAGGGATCGCAGTCGCAATTGACGGAACGATCTATCGGGACACCTGGTCGAAGGAACTGCCGACGGGCGCGGAAATCTATTTGCTGCCGAGACTGGCAGGCGGTTGAAGGCGGGTCGCGAGAGCGCCCGTGTAGACGCACTGTTTCGACGAGGCAATGCGCATCTCACCGTGATCGTCGTGCTGCTGTCGCTTGGCACTTAAATTGGTTCTTCCTCACTTTGTGTGGTTCACGCGCCGTTAGACATGATGCCGCCATAGGCGGGTATGCGAACGAAAATGAAATGGTCGCCCGGCTCAGGGGCAATAGTTCTGGGTGTTGCGCTCACAGATGATGATGGTTGGGTTGTTTCCGCTGCCGGGCCAGCTTTTGGCATTTGCCCTGATTGCGGACGGCGGACCCGAAATTGGCATGGCTGGTCCGACCGAAGCCTCCAAGATCTGCCGGTCCAGGGCAAAACCGTAACGGTGAAGCTTCGGTTGAGCCGCTGGCGGTGCGCGCATCAGAAATGTGAATGACAAACGTTCACCGACCGGCTGCCGACGATTGCCTCCCCTTATGCGCGCCGGACAAGGCGGGTCTCCGAGATTGTCGGTCTGCTCGGCCATAGCGCCGGCGGCCGTCCCGGCGAGCGCTTGATGCGACGGCTCGGCATGCCGGTCAGCGACGACACGATCCTGCGGCAACTGAAGCGGGATGCCGCGCTCGCTCATCGCGACGCCACGATCCGGGTTGTTGGCATAGATGATTGGAGCTGGCGGCGATCGTGGCGCTACGGCACGATGATCGTCGACCTGGAGCGCCGTTCGGTCGTCGACATCCTTGGCGCTGATGCAGCAAAATCTGGACGCGCCACTCTCCGTTGCCGAGATGGCAAGACATCTGAACGTCGGCAAACGATCTCTCGAACGGCATTTCAGGCAGGCACTTGGAATCTCGCCTCTCTCCGCGTTCATCGCAATGCGGCTCTCGCTCGCGCGGCACATGCTGGAAAACACCGGCAAGTCGATTGCGATGATCGCAGTGGAAAGCGGCTTTTGTGATGCCTCGCACCTCAGTCGGATGTTCCGGAGGCGGTTCTCCAGTACACCACAGTATTTCCGCGCATCCATACGCCGATCAGCAAATGGCAAATCACCCGGTTAAACGTCGATATTGCGTCTGATTCTTGCGCCGGCGCATGACGGGCCGTTTTACCGCAGCCGCCGAAACGGGGCCAGCGACGTTCCCTTCCGCAGGTAGTTTATTCCTCGTACGGGCATCGGCGCTTTGCCAGCGCCGGCGCGATAGCAATCCTCATTCCAGGCGCATCCATGACGCATTCCGCGTGCTGCTCGGCGCATATGAGGTCATCTTTCTGACGTGTCCGATCCAATATCGCGCATCCTCACGCCTCGACAACAGATAGGCAGATCATGACGAACATCGCGCAGATGCAGGAACAGCGACTGAAGGCACTCGAACTGACGAGGAATGGTGCGCCGAAGTTGCCGTCCAATCCGTTTTTCGGCGTCGGCCCGATCACCGATGCGACCACCGACGAAGTGGACAGCCGCCTGCGGCGCATCGCCTTCGACGCCTGGATCGAGAATACCTATCGCAAATTCGACGACAGGGGCAACGACATCGGCGGCTTCACCACTGCCGAGATTTCGCGGAGCATGCACCGCGGCTATCCGGCAGACAAGATCCTGACCGACATGATGCGGGCGATCCATCGCTATTTCGGCTTTCCGAAGACAAACCGTATGGCCGTCGGGCTCGGCGGTGGCCACAGCGGCTTCACCGTCTGCGTCCAGCATCTGATGAACGCGAACGACACTTCGCAACGCATATATGTCGACACCCCGCAGCCGGAGAGCGATCCGTCCAAGGCCGCCGGGTTCTTCCGCCAGTCCTGGGCCACACAGCTGATCGAGATGCAGCGCTTTGCCGAAAAGGGCTGCGAGAGCCGAATCCATTTCGCCGTTTCCGAAGGCGTGATCCCCACGGCCGCGGAGCTCTCCGGCCTCGGCGTCTCTATCTTCGTCGGTGTCGGTCACGAGACGACTGGCGCCAATACCTATACCAGTCGCGAGATCAGCGAACTCTTGAGCTGGCTGGACGGCGACCCGGCAAACCGCCATGCGGTGTTCGATGCTACCTCGATGCTCGGCGCCATGCCGTGGGAGCCCGAACTGGTCGAAGCCGTGATGGCGAAGTGCTGCCTTTTCATGCCGTTCCAGAAGGCGATCGGCGGGATTTCGGGCTATTTTGTCGCCTCCTTCACGCCGCATGCCCTGGCATTGATCGAGAAGAACCAGCAGGATCCCGCCTGGGCAATTCCGCGCCAGTTGAAGATCGCTCCGCCGATCGATCCGAGGCAGCCGTTTTCGGCCAAGCGCTCTGTTGATGCCGGGCCGTTCTACGATGCCGCCGAAGACCGCATGCTTGGCGGCGTCATCAACACTTACAGCGCGCTTGCCTTTGCCGAGACCACCTTCGGCCTCTTGCAGTCGGAGGCCCGGGTCGGGTCGGTCGTCGATCTCAACCGCCGCTCTGCCAAAAATCGCAAGGTGATCGACGAGTGGGTCGCATCGCATCCGCTATTGTCGCTGACGGTCACCGATGCCGAACGGCGCGGCGCGGCAGTGACGCTGCTCAAGGTCGAGGACCCAGGCATTACCGATCCAGACATCCACGCCCGCATCATCGCCCGTTCGAAGCAACTGCTCGGGTATGAGGGAATTACTCATCCGAACGGCGAATACGAGCCCGGCCTCGATGCGGCCCGCTACGTCAATGCCTTCCCGGGCACGCCCGGCGACTACCGCGCCTGGGTCGGCGGCATCCGCGAGCCGGAAGATGTCGTCGCGCTGCTGGAAAATCTGCAATACGCCTATCTGCGTGCCAAGATCGTCGTTCTCGAAGAGGAGTTGGCGAAGCAGGGCGTCACTTTCGAGGCTCCGGCGAAGGCCGACGGGCCCGTCCGCAAGGACGATCCCGAGCGCGCCTATACAGTGCTGATCGCCGATCTGGTCGGCCTGCGCTTCGGCGCTGACGGCCAGCCGGATCACAGCGAGATCAAGGCTTACATCGAGGACAAGGGCGGCGTCTTCCATGTCGGGCCGCTCGGCGACCGGTCCGCGCTCGAGAAGGGGCGCATCCACTTCTTCTACCAGCCGAACCTCAGCACGGAGGCGGAGATCCTACCGCAGACCGATAAGGGGCAGTACGATGCGCTGATCGCGGCGGCGTCATTCATTCCGAAGGCCTCCATATTCCCGCTCGGTGGCGTGCGCATCGGTGCAGGCACCGGCAATATGGGCTCGGCCTCCTGGGGCGGCGGTAACGGCGAGGGCGGCGAGGCGCCGCTCATGAACACGCCGGGCATCAACAGCCGCGCGACCGCCCAGATGGCAATGAAGGCGATCCTGAAGGTCGTTCCAGACCTGCCGGTCGACAGGCTGCACCGGATGGTCGCCGGGGGCGACTTCGATACCGGCCGCCAGCTCAAGGATTTTCCGACTGCCAAGCTCGAGGGCCGGAAGATTGCCATTCTCGGCTACGGCAACATCGGCCGCGAAGTGGCCAAGCTCGCCAAGGCCTTCGGCATGAAGGTGGCGATCTACGCGCGCGAGCATCACAAGCGCTGGATCGACGCGGAAGGGTTCGAATATGCCGCAAGTCCGGTCGCAGCGGCGACCGATGCGGACGTGCTCTCCGTCCATATCGGCCTTGGCCGCCTGGACGCGGCGACCGGCGTCTATTCCAACGCCGGAACCGTCGATGCGAAGGTGCTCGGCGCGATGAATGACGGCGCGGTGCTGGTCAACTACGACCGCGGCGAGGTGGTCGATGTCACCGCCCTCGATGAGGCGCTGTCCTCCGGCAAGATCGCGCATGCGGCGATCGACGCCGACCTCTTCAAGGACGCGGCGACCGGCAGGCTCAGCGGACCGATGCTTCCCTATCTGCCGCTCGAAGAGCGCCACAAGGGCAAGCTGGAGCTGCTGCCGCATGCGGCCGCTGACACCGACCATCCCTCGCGGGTGACCGGTGCGAAGCAGGCGGTCGATCAGGTCTTCGACGTCATCCGCTTCAAGTCGGTCACCAATCTCAAGGGCGACCTTCCAGAGGGCTACGTGTCAGCCGGCAGCCGCACGCCCGCTGGCATCGGCCGAGTGACGAAGGGGGTGATCACCGAGGTCGGCGGCAAGGCGGAGCTCCTGGGGGAACTGCGGCAAACGTCGGAAAAGGTCGCGGCGATCCTGGGCGCGCTCTCTGGCGTTTCTGATCCGAACCACCGCGGCCGGATGATCGATCGCTATACCGGCCTTCTCGTGGAAAGTGTCGACCGGCAGCGGGCGCTGTTAGAGCAGCTCGGTCTCTACGGGCCGGCGGAGGAGTAACACCCGTTGAACCCCCCGACGAGCGCCGCCGGTTTAGGACCTCGCTTTTTGATGCCGCCGTCGCCGCTGCCGACCCGGCAAAGGTGATCGCCGCCGGCGTGCCGCTGCGGCTCCTGCCGCCGGAAGAGCCAACGTGGCCCAAAAACTTATTGCTGAGGAACGGGACTCGCGAATCGAGAACAGTCCTCCGTGATGCGAGAGATGCTTTACCGGCAATTGTCCGGGTGATTCCGTCAGCGGCGGCGTGAGAGGGGGCGATGCGCCGTTCCCCTTGGCGCATCGTACGAGAATATTGTCAAAGCCGCCGTCGCATTAATGCCTGCCGTGACGATCAGAACGATGCAATTTGTAGGGGTATAAAGGGGCACCCTATTCCGCTGTATCGATTGCAGGAAATAGCCTATCGGGCTTCTGTCGTTCTGCCATAGACGCCCGCTTCTATAAAATTCTGTTTGATCGCCGCGCGGCACTCGCTCACAAGGAACAAAGCAATGAGATTGACCTATATAGCATTTGTCCTTCTCGGCTTATTTTGGGGGTCGAATTTCTTATACATGAAAATGGCTACTCAATATATTACGGCGTCACAAATTACACTTTTACGAATCCTATTTGGGTTTCTCCCCCTGTTAGCCTTTGCGTTGCAGAAAAGAGTGCTTACTCGCTCTCAATTCCACTGTGTCGGGCACTTTGCAGTTATGGCGGTCGTAGCGACGGCCTACTACTACTACGCGATTGTAAAGGGCACGGCCCTCTTGCCGTCGGGTGCCGCCGGCATCCTGGGTGGGTCAATCGCGATGTTTACCACTATCGCGACGCTCCTTTTCCTTCGATCAGAGAAGTTAAATGGCATGATGGCAGGTGGGGTGCTGCTTGGCTTCTGTGGCATTGCCCTGATCGCCCGCCCGTGGGAGGTCTTAGGGCGAACGATTGACATTTGCGGCGTCCTTTGGATGTTGTCTGCAACTTCAATCCTTGGAGTCTCGTACGTCTACGTTCGCCGGTTCCTGGCGCCCTATAACCTCCCGCCGCTCGCCTTAGCGACGTGGCAGACCGGCCTCGCCCTCGTCGTCCTGCTGTTGCTGACCGACACGACCGGAATCCAGAACATTCTTCAGGATTGGCACGCGACAGCGGGTGTCGTGGTTGGGCTGGGTGTTCTCGGCACGGGCACTGCGTTCCTACTTTACTACTATCTGCTTCAAGAGCTTGGTGCTGTCGCTGCTTCCGGAGCGACATACGTCACGCCGATCGTTGCACTGTCGATCAGCTGGATTGCAGGTGAGCCGGTAGGCATTCTTGAGATCGGCGCGGTTTTGCTCGTGATCGCAAGCATCGCGATGCTTCAGATTGGTCGGCAACGCGCGCAGCGGGGATCCGTGGGCATTTCTGCAATAATACCCGCTAAGGGAATTTGAAGTTGGATTGAAGCGGTTAGCGCGGATCGGCCTGAAACGTTCAAGGGGTCGGTCAATTTCGTTCCAGAGGTAGTCGCCGGTCGAGTGCGGCAGAGTTCATGTCCCGGGCATCGCTGCCATCGTGAGCGAGGTATGTTACGGGGTCCGTTCCAAGACGATTTTCAGTGCCCTGATGACGTCGGCCGCCTCCACCAGGGCATCCCTGACCTCCTCCGCCGAAGGGTCGCGAGCCCGCTCCGACGACATCCGGAGATCAATCAGGACGTCTCGTGCACGATGGGCTCAACGGTGCGCTCGCGCATGTCGCGGATCGTGTCTATCGCGCGGTCAAGGAGCCGGCTTATCTCATAGTGTGTCAGCCGGTCCGACTCATTGCCGCCCTAATCAGCTCTGAGATGAAATCGGTCGTAAGACTCATCGTGCTGCGCAGTAAGCTGCTCCTGGTGTCGCTTGACACGTAAATGTGAGAATGCAGCTGTTTTCAGCCGGATGTGGCATTTAAAGAGGGCATCCTCAATTTGTGTGGTTCACTCCCGGTTAGACACACGCCTACATTCCAGAACCGTTCCTTATAGAAGACTAGCGCAGGTCTGCGCATTGCAGCAGTCCGGCGTGCGACCACCGACTTGAGGCGGGTGACCGTCTCATAGGAGGGGCGGGAGGTCTCGCCTTTGGCGATCCGCCACACCGTCATGCGCGAGAGGCCCGCCTCGCGGGCGATCTCGCTCGGTGTCATGCCTTGGCTTTCCAGTCCCGCGATAGTGGCGGCGAATTCTTGCGGCTTCATAAGGCGCGATTATAGCAGCGAAATCGTGTTAAAGCGAAAATCGCCGGGTGCGAGGCAAGCGGCAGGTATCAGCCGGTGACACTGACACATGTGTCACCAATTCTTGTCGGAGAACGCTTTCTTGCGTTTCTGCCAGTTAACCACACCTCGAAGATGCAACGATCTAGCTACTTTTTGCTACTTTGAGATGCGCCGGCCCGGTGGCATCATCGCGATGTCGCCGGGAAATTGCTGCCCGGCACCATCGCCCTCGCTGCAACCGGCCCCCTCCGAAACAGCGGCTTGGTAGGGCGAAAAGGAAGCCTCGGCAGTGCCCGCCGGGGCTTTTTCGTGCCCCCATGTCTGCCGGTTGATTCGCACCACCAACTTTCTCCTTGCGCCCTTGGTCGCCGAATCGACGAGGCCCGCCTGGGCGGGGAAACCGCGTCGCATTTATCGGCACCGGAGAGACAACGGCGGCAGAAGGATCCCTGATGGGAGGAACGCAAATGAGGCCGGGAACGACCACTGGCCTCTACGTCGTATGCCTCGGACTTTCCGGGCAGATACACATGCCGCTGTCAGACCGTGCTTCACGGCGGCGAGGGCGGAACTGAAACCTCACCAGGGGTGCGGGTCGTGGATCGCATCGAGCCGATCCGGGCCGAAATGCGGAAGCGGGGCCTTTACCGGATTCCGCGCTTCCCCACGGACGATCCGATGATCGCCGAATGCTGGCTTTGAAGTGTCAAATTATCACTGTCCGCTTCGTCTCAAGATAGTTGAAGGTGGATGACAGCTCTGAGCCCGAAGGGGACTGTCAATTCGTTGCGCGGGGACGGCAGGTTTGCGCCCCCAAGACGGTCGTTGGACCACCCGGGTTGTCTGTCTCAAAGCTGCCGGTCGGCTACGATAGTGACAACGCCCAGTGGCCGGTTCAAGCGGCTTCGGTTTTCCCGCAATAATCGGGGTGTCCCTTTCCGATCACAATTGCTGCAAGGGTTCAAGTGAGGTTAGCGAGGATATCGTCGACAACACGTGCGACGGTATTCGCCGTGTCGATGGTGATGCCGGCAGGAAGATGTTCCCGAGTATGATGGTAGTGGAGTACCAGTGCCCGCTCAGCCGGTTCGAAGCCAGGCTCATTCGGCCGTCCATCTAATCTTCGGTTCAACGTCTCAGCGTCGATGTCGAGCACGAATATCTTGTCGAATAGGTGCAGGAATTTTTGGAAATTGCGCGAGCCGCCACAGAAGAATGTGGCAGGATGGGTGGTGTCGGCAGCAATGGTCCGGACCTTGTCGGCGGGCCAGATCCAGTGCGCGTAGCCCCAAGCGATGCGGTCTGCGCCTTTGGGAGGGCCTGCGAGTGCCTGGCCTGTCTCGGGGTCACCGACATAAGCTAAGACCCGATCACCATGGATCACATGGTAGCCCCGCCGCTCCAGTTCTGTAGCGACAGACGTTTTTCCAGTGCCGGAACCGCCTTCGATCAGATAGTTCTTGATGCCCATAGGTTTATCATGGCTTCCAATCGGGTAAGAAGACACCCTACCTCAGAGTGCTCAGGTCACAAGCTGAGCGATCAGGTCAGCTGTCCATCCGCTACGTTAGTGCAGCCACGCCCAGAACGCGCCCTCAAGTACGTTATTCAGGACGACTTGCCACCATCTTGAAAGCAGTCATCCGTTCAGCCGCCGCCGCACGATTTCAGCGGCGCGCGACACCGATCAGTGCGGTAGATGGTATCGGCAGAACCGCTCGATCGGCAGCAATTCTGCGGACCTCGGCGACGACTGCCGCTTTCTCCTGGTCGGAAAGGCTAGTCCAATCCGGAGACATGCCAAACAATGTGTCGGGCTCGTTGAGTGTCGCGACCTCAAGTTCATATTCATACATGACTTGATCGATCTGCGGATCCCGATAGCCTGCATCGATCAGTTCCCGCGCGAAATCCTTCGGATCGGTTAGCGCCTGGACGGCTTCCGGCATCGCCATGCTCTGAAGGTCAGGAAACAGCGTCTGGCGGATCTGACCTAGCAGCAGAAACGTCGCCGCGCCACGACTCTGCCAGGTTGCGACCACACCATATCCACCCGGACGAGTCACTCGCGCCATCTCGGCGAGGCCCTTGCGCCAGTCGGGGAACATAATCACGCCGAATATCGAGAAGACTGCGTCGAAACCCGCGTCAGGAAGGTCGAGGTTCTGCCCATCCATGACGCGCGCCTCCACATTGGGCAGTCGGGCAGCCGCGATGCGGGTGACCATGCCGGGCGAGAAGTCGGTCGCGAGCACCTGAGCGCCCGTGCGCGCCGCAGCCAGTGCCAATGCGCCGGTGCCGGCCGCGACATCCAGGACTCGAGCCTCCGAGGTCAGCGGCACGCGTGCCAACGCCGCTTCGGCATAGCGCGCAGTGAAGGGGTGCGCGGTCTTCTCGTAGTGCAGAGCAGCAGTATCCCAATGATCGGGGTTCTCAAATTCACGCATGTCACGCCTCTTCGAATCATGTAACATTTAATGTAACGTGAGTTGCCGACGCTGCCAATCCACTCCACCGTGCAAGGATGAAACCGTGCGCAACGACAGCCGCCTTTCCCGCATGCTCCATGTGTTGCTCCACATGGCACGCCACGATGGACCTATGACGTCCGAGGTGGTCGCGCGCATGCTTGGGACCAACCCGGTGGTCGTACGCCGTACGATGGCGGGCCTGCGTAAAGCGGGTTATGTGCGATCGGAGAAAGGGCATGGCGGCGGTTGGTCGATCGCCATGGACCTCACGAAAGTGTCGCTGCTCGATGTTCATCGGGCAGTGGGAGGTCCGCGCATCTTCGCCATCGGTAGCGAGCATCCCAACCCCGACTGCGCCGTCGAGAAGATCGTCAACGAGGCGGTCGAAGGCGCCATGCGTGAGGCTGAGGCATTGTTGATCAGCCGTCTCGGGGAGGTCAGCCTGGCGGAACTCGCCAAACGCTTCGACATGCGTTGTGCTGGGGCGATTGAGGCGCGGGCGCCGAAGCAAACCTAAGCATACTAGCAGGCGGGATACACTTTAGGCGTGTCCGCAATGCGCCTTCATTTCGGAAGTTCGAATGCTGGGTATCGCCGCCTGATAGCGGTCATTCATTCCGCAGGTGAGCCCGTATAGGTCCTTCGCCTAACCCACCTCCCGCTGAATCGCTTCACCGATCCGCGATACCATATCCTGCGGCAGTGAAAGGTCGGCCGCGGCCAGGCTCTCGCGCAGCTGTACGGGGCTCGAGGTGCCCGGCATCGACAAGATGCTGGGCGAGCGGGGCGAGGAGGCCAGAGCTATCTGCATCGGCGAGACGCCATTCCCTTGTTACAGCAGTTGCTGATTAGGCTCTCTGCTGAAAGTATCGGAGTGCTGGCGAAATGAACTCCGGATTCTCCCATGTTGCATAACGCGCGCGAAGGAGCGACGGAAGCTTGGCCGTCTGCGGACCGGCCTCGGCGGGCATTCCACGCACCGTTTGGAAATAGCCAAGCACGGCCTCAGGAAGCTCGGCGCCGCCGAGATTTCCGTGCCCCGGTACAATGAGGCGCGGCTGCAACCGCATCAAATCGTTGAGAGCGGTTTCCCACTTTGCAACGTCAATGTCGCCGGCACCGATCATAGGCGGGAAGAACGGCACGATTGGAAACATACGCTCTTCGAGAAGGTCTCCCGCGAACAGGATGCGCTCCTGGGGCAGGAAGAGGATCTGATCCCCCGGAGAATGGGCGGTGCCCCAAGTCCGAAACCGGACTTCACGACCACCCAGATCGATCACGGTCTCCGCGGTGTCATATGTCTCATGCGGTGGCGTCAGTTTGATCCCGTCCAGCAGATGCTTCTGCCCTTCCGGCAGAATGGCCGCTCTGAAGCCGTCCAACAAGGTCTGACCTGAGCGCTGCAAATAGTCCCGTTGCGCGCTGTTGTAGTAGATGCGTGCGTCGTTCCCAAACACTTGGGCACCGAAGCCGTGTTCCGGATGGGCGTGGGTGACCGTCAGGATGATCCGGCGACCCGGTGCGAGTTCTCGCGCCAGGCGCAGGACGTTCTCGGCGCTCTCGAGACCAAGACCGCAATCAATCACCAGCACGCTTTCCGTGCCGACGATGATCCCGATATTCGGAACGAGCGGGATGCGCTTGTCGGGCACAAGAAAGACACCTGGCGCCATCTCCGCCGGAAAACGTGTATCCACGGTTGGCAGGGGCCGCGCGGGCGGTTGCAAGATGTCCTGCCCTTGTGCGCTAGCGCGGATCGGAACCATTCCCGCCAGTCCAGCCAAGACCGTCAGCTTCAGCAAATCGCGTCTGTCTGTGTATGCTGTCTTTTCAGTCTCCATCACACATGTCTTCCTGTGTTCAGCAGCTCTCTATCGATACGGCGTCAGTCCTTTGCCCGGTATTCCTCCGGCATGACGAAGACTTCGTCCGCACGGCCGTATCCGCCATCGGGCACTTCCTCGATCAGGACCATCGTGGTCGGACGCACGACCTCGCCGAAATAGCCGACCATGAGTTCGGTCGTCTTGTGGATCAGGTCTTCCTTCTGCGCCGTCGAAAGCGAGGCCTGGGGCAGTTTGTAGTTCGCGAAAGGCATGGTGTGTTCCTTGGATTTGAGGGTTGCGATTAGACCGCGCCGCCATTGGCGCGGATGGTTTGACCATTGATCCAGCCGCTTTCCGGCCCAGCCAGGAAAGCGACGGCGTTAGCGATGTCATCGGGACGGCCCAGGCGGCCGAGCGGGATCATCCGCGTGATGCTGGCGACCAGTTCCTCAGACTTGCCGCGCATGAAGAAATCGGTCTCGACCGGGCCGGGCGCGATTGCATTCACGGTGATCCCGCGTGGGCCCAACTCCTTGGCAAGCACGTGCGTCACCGCCTCGATCCCCGCTTTCGTCGCGGCATACAATCCGTAACCGGGCTGGTAGAAGCCCACCACGCTTGAGGACACGCTGATGATCCGCCCGCCATCGCGCAGCCGCTTGGCGCCTTCGCGCATGCCGCGGAACGTGCCGCCGAGATTGATGGTGCAGTGGTCTTCGATGTCCGCGTCCGTCGCGTCGGCTACAGGTGAGAGCCGCATCATGCCTGCATTGTTGACCAGTAGATCGACCGGGCCGAACGCGGCTTCAGCCGCATCGAACAGGGCGGGCATGCCGGCCGGATCGCCGACGTCAGCCTGCACCGCAACCGCCTTGCCGCCCGCCTGCTCGATGTCCTGCACGACCTGACGGGCAGCAGCCTCATCGCGGGCATAGTTCACCGCAACAGCACAACCCTCATGGGCAAGCCGTCGCGCGATTGCCGCGCCGATGCCCTTGCCGGCGCCGGTCACGATTGCGGTTTTGTCTTTCAGCCTCATTTTTTGACCTCCGTTGCTAGGCAAGGAAGTATCGAAACTTGGGAGCGGGATAATCGCCCTTTTTCGGGCAACAAAATTCGGCTATACCGAACAAATATGGATCGCCTCGATGCAATGCGTCTTTTCGTGCGGGTCATCGACCGTCGCAGCTTCACGGCCGCGGCGGCCGATCTTGGCATTCCGCGTTCGACGGCCACCGAAGCGATCAGGCGGCTCGAGCGCCAACTCGGCAGCCGGCTGCTGGAACGCACCACCCGGCATGTGGCGCCCACGCCGGATGGCGAAGCCTATTACCGGCGGTGCCTGTCGATCCTCGCCGATATCGACGAAGCGGAGGGCGCCTTGCGGGGCGGTGAACCCTCGGGGGTGCTCCGCATCGATGCGCACGGCGTACTGACGCGGGCTTTCCTACTGCCGCGCCTGCCGGACTTCCTGGAAGCGTATCCACAGATCAGGTTGCAGATCGGCCAGGGCGACAGGCTGGTCGATCTGGTGCGCGAGGGGGTGGATTGCGTCATCCGGGCGGGCGAACCGGATGACAGCGGCCTGATCATGCGCAGGCTCCCCGATATTCCGGAGCAGACCTGCGCCAGCCCGCAATATCTTGAGCGTCACGGGATGCCCTCTTCGGTCGATGATCTCGACCGACACCAGATGATTGGCTTCGTGTCGTCACGCACGGGCCGTGTGATGCCGATGGAGTTCCAGACCGCCGAGGGAATAAGGGAGGTGACACTTCCCTGCCGAGTGACCGCCAACGAGGCGGAGACAGCGCATCATCTCGCACGGATGGGCTACGGGCTGATTCAGGCGCCCCGCTATCGCTTCCGGGAGGATCTGGCGCGAGGCGCCCTTGTAGAAATCCTGCCGGCCCAGCCGCCGCCGCCACTGCCGCTCGCTGCCTATTATCCGCAGAACCGTCAGCTATCGCCACGTGTGCGGGTTTTCCTCGACTGGGTGGCTGCGGTTTTCGATGCGACAGATTTGTAGTTTGATGTACTTGCCTGCGCCCGAGGCTCGGGCGTCCGCCCCCGCTGCCAGTCGTGACGCTTTGCCCCAACCGAACGACGCCGTAGAGTAGGCACTTTCGCGACAGTCGCAACGTCTTGACGCAACCTGCTCGTTACAGGACGAACAACGGTCTTCCACTCTTCTGCGACCGCGGTGAATGCGGAGAAACGACCCTGTGCGGCCGTCTGATATGCAATGGGGCAAAGACTGCTTCGAGCCCAATCCGGTCCTTCGAGGTGTCGCCGTCAGCGGCACAGGCGGGTGATGGCGTGGACACCCCCGACGGCATCGCTGTGCCAGAATGGCGGTGTTGCAACCATTTAAGAACGGCCGCCAGTTCGCGGCCTGGCTTGGCCTGGTGCCGAAGAAGCGATCCAGTGGAGGGCGAGCCCGTTTGTTCGGCATCAGCAACCGCGGCGATCGCTATCTGCGCACACTGATGATTCATGGCGCTCGCGCCGCTTTAAGCCGGGCTAGCGGCAAGCAGGACCCACGAAGCCTCTGGCTCGGCAAGATGCGGCAACGGCGGCATCCCAACGTCGCGGCCGTTGCGCTTGCCAACAAAATGCGCGGATCGTGTGGGCCATGCTCTCGGACGACACCGCTTACGAGCCCGCGCTGTCGGTGAAGGCGGCCTGAGCCCAAGCGGCGAATAAGCAAAGGAGGTCTCACCCCGGCAATTGAGCAAATGGCAGGAGATCGAAAAACGGTCACCCCGTCGCTTCCCGAACCTGATCTGTGGACCGGCATGGCGGTAGCCAATGTCACCGGGGCTTTGAGGTGGAAGCGGGCGAAAACCCATCGAGGCTCGCGGCGAAGACGTTGTCCAGCCGCATCACGAAGCCGGATATACGTCAGCAGTTGTGACCAATGATCCTGATCCAGCCGACTGTTAAAATCGGGCGGGGTCCATATACGTCCACAGATGGAGAGCGAAGCTGAAGAGCCAAGCGCTGAGTGAGGGCAATGCGCGCAAAGCCGCCGTTCAGCCGATGAGCAGTCAAGTGATGTCGTGTGCCGAACGGAAACGCCCACCCAGTCTTCCTTTGCCTTGTCGGCGGCTTCGCGACACCGGGCCACGCCGCTGAATTCAAGCCGGTAACGTACGCTTCGAATGGCGCGGGTGAACGGAGCACGGCTGGTGCCGGCCACCGCTACTGGCGGAACGGCTGGGAGGGTCCGCTCGTCGCCGTTCCTGCAGTCAGGCTTTTTGCATTGGCTCCGGAGAGACTCTGCGGCGTGCGCAAGGGCAATTCAATGCGTCGCGATCGACTTTAGCTGCCTATCAGTCCATTCCGGCGGTGCACCGACCTTACTTGCCACAACGCCGGCGAGGCCGGGCGCTCGGCCGAACGCGTCGCATGCCGCATATTTCGGTTTGCCTCCCAGCCAAGACTTCATCCTCTGCCCCGAAGGCAGCGATAAGTCTAATCCCTTTGGCTCCTTACGGGCGATCAGTACTCGAGAAAAATCGCTCCCGAACTTGGAAGCCAGGCTGTACGCGTCCCCGACCTCGGAAACGCGCGGGCTGTTCTGGATGGAGTTGGCGCCCCGCGCCCACACCATGGCCGCACGTTGCACGCCGCTCCTGTCGAGAGCCTCCGCCTCGACGGCCAATCCCCCGAGGCCAATGGGGAGCCGTGGCACGCTGACAGGAAGCACAGCGCCGCTGCCCAGCGTTACCGCGGTCGACACACCCGCCATCGCCTTGTTTGTCGGCACCACTTCGGTAAAGACTGATCGGATCGTCAGATCCGCCGGTTGGCCGGCTGAGACCATTTGGTACTTGTCACTGAGTGCGACACAGAGCGCCCGGTCCAGTGCGTTCGAAACCAATGCCCGATCCGTGTCTGATTTAATGCGCGATGCGGCGCTGAACGCGAAGCTCGTCGGCACGATGCTTACCGTCTTCACCGCGGCCAAACCTTGGCCGTCCACATAAGTGCGAGATTTGGCGAGCTTTCCATTTACCGCGCCAAGATTGCCGTAGGAGGTCAGCGTGCCGCCTTCTTTGAGCGGGACTGAGGCGCAGGCCGTTATTGCTGCCAAAGGAAGAGCCAGGCAGGCAAATCTCAAAGGGAACACGGCGGCCCTAAGCAGGTGGATTGATTTGGATGTCGGATTATTGCGCACGCCGCACGACCCTCCGTTGCGGATGAATTTGCCGGACGTTGCGAAGGAAGGATTGCAGCAGCATTACACATGGCATTGGAGAATGCGCAGATCGTGCGTTCCGGGAAATCAGCCTTAGACCTTTAGCTTCACCTGCGTTCCGCCCGGTCCGCTGACGAGCGTGATCTGGCCGCGATGGTTTGCGGCAACCTGCTTCGCCAGGCTCAAACCAAGACCCGCGCCAGTGCTTCGCGGCGTGACACGATAGAAGGGTTCGAAAACAAGCTCTTGATGCTCGGGAGGAATACCCGGCCCTTCATCGGTCACCGACACTGCGCCGTCCGCCGAGACCGAAACCGAAATCATCCCGGTATTGCCGCCGTGATCGATCGCATTGCGAACCAAATTGCCGATCGCTCTTGGCAAAGCGGAAGGGCAGCCCCTGCGTTCGAGACTTTCCACCCGGCTTTGAAAGGAAATCTCGTAACCCGCCGCGATCGCTAGCGGTGCGAAGTTGGCAACGACCATGCGTGCGACATCGACGAGATCAAGCGTCTCATGCAGGTCGGTCACCTGATCGTTCCGCTCGAAATCGAGCAGCTGCTCGGCCGTTTCCGCGAGCCGCGCCACGTCGTCCAGCAGTCGCCGGCGGTCCTGCCCTTCAGGCATTCCGTCGATCCGGGTCTGCATGATGGCGATCGGTGTTCTGAGCTCATGCGCCGCATCGATCAGGAAGCGCTGGCGTTTCTTAAACTCGTTCTCAAGCCGCTCAAGCGTTCCGTTGAAAGCAATCACCAGCGGAGCCACTTCTTTGGGAATGCCGTCCGCCGAAAGGCGCGCCCCGTGGCGGCGCGGTTCGATTTCCGATGCTTCGCGAGCGACCTCGCTCAACCTTGCAAGAGCGCGCCGCACAATTCGGGGAACGGTAAGGAAGATCGCAGGCAAGGCAAGGGCGATCAAAGGGATATAGATCGGGTAGGTGCCGGCCAGAAGAGCGAGAACGGGCCAGCCTTTGTCAGCGAAGCCACCGAACAGAATTCGGACTTCACCCACCGCAGTCTCGACGCGTTCGATCGTTGCAATCTCATTCGTGCCGGTCGATCCCCGTATGTCCGCGTCGTGGAACAGGTACGCCAGATGCGCAAGCTCGGCATAGGGCGCAGGTACGGTGCCATAGGATACCGAGGCGCCGTCTGTCGTGGCCGCGACATACCAAAGCCCCTTGTTCAGCGCTTTAAGCGATTGCAGTTCCGGCGTATCGCGGAGTTGAAACTTTCCTTGCGCATCGCGTTCCACTGCCTTCGCCACCGCGGCGCTGATTTTGTCCTCCACGGCGACGTTCGGAGAGAGGATCATCACTCCGTAGACGCTAAGCCCGATGATCACCGCGGCAACCACAGCGACAATGACGAGACTGAGCTGCCAGCTCAGCTTCCACCAAAGCGACGGGGTCGGCTTGTTCGCCTCGGGCATCATTCTTCCTTCAGAAGATATCCGACACCTCGGATGTTGTGGATGGCGACGCCGGCGGCGGCGTCCAGCAGTCGTTTGCGCAGCCTGGAGATATGCGCATCGAGGGCATTGGATTGGATCTCATCCTCGTAGTTGTAAACCGCCGTCTCAAGCGTCGATCGAAGCACCGTTTTGCCTTTCCGCTTGGCAAGCGCCACAAGGACAAGAAGCTCTCGTCTGGGAAGATCGAGGGGAGCGGCATCGATAGCAACATTGAGATGCAGCGGATCGATCACCATACGACCCGCAACAATCCGCTGTTCAGTCAGGTTGGACGGCCGTCGAAGCACCGCGCGAACGCGCGCCATCAGCTCTTCGACGAGGAAAGGCTTGCCCAGATAATCGTCAGCGCCGATATCCAGGCCCTCGACCCGCTCCAATGGCTCATTGCGCGCCGTCAGCACGATAATGGGGGTGTCGTTCCCGGCCCGCCTCAACGTCGGAATGAACGTCAATCCTTCACCGTCAGGCAAACGTCGGTCCAGAAGGATCGCGTCATAGGCATTCTGGCGCGTCAGCTCGAAGGCGTCTGCGAGATGCATCGTGTGGTCGGTGACGATGCCGAGTTTGCTCAGCGCCACCGACAGCGCGGTCGCCAGCTCCCTCTCATCTTCAATCAACAACAGTCTCATCGACCCTTCGCTCTCTGGCCCGTCCTTTGTCTGCCGCAAAACATTGCGGCAGCATTACGGGAATGGAAGGGCCGACCCATCATCCTGCTAAAATTCTAAGAGGCTGACCCTGAGAACATCCGGTCGCGAAAACAGCGTGATGAACTGTCTCAGACCCATACTGCGCAGGTACCGCTTATCCGCCATCAGTCCTCGGATCACTGGTGGGAGGACCACTCGTTATCCTGCTGGTCCGATAGAACTGCGGAAACGCCGAGAACCAGCGGTGCGCCGATCGCGCAAACAACGATCACGACGACCGATAGCCGGGTGGCGTCCGCTTTGGGGCAGTCATCGCACGATGTCTAAGCTTCGGCACCCTGCTTTTGACGGCGGGCATATAGACGGGGCGATTGCCCCGTAACACGTTTGAATGCCGTGTTGAAAGCCTGATCAGACGAGTATCCGAGCGACATCGAAATTTGGGTGATCGTATCCTGACCCCGCACGAGCTTCGCGGCTGCTGACATCATCCGCCAACGTGTCAGATAAGAAATGGGCGTCTCGCCGACGCGTTGTCGGAACTGCTGCGCGAAGCTGGTCCGGGACATTCCCGCAATCCGGGCGAGTTCTTCCACCGTCCAGGAATGGGCGGGGGCGGAGTGCATCGCCTTTAGGCACGCTCCAAGTTTGGGATCAGCCAGTGCGGCGAGCCAGCCAACCTCACCTTCCGGCAAGTCCTCGATGTAGAGGCGCAGCGTCTGTGCAAGCATCATGTGGGAGAGGTTCTGCGCCATCTGAGAAGCGCCGGGCCTGCCTCCGCGAAGCTCATCCATCATGAGGTCTATGTAAAGTCGCAGCTTCGCCCTGTCATTCGACGCTTCGACACGTATGAGAGGGGGTAGGGTCTGCAGCATCACCTCCGCATGTCGGCCCTCTACCTCAAACCGACTGCCGACAAGGAAGACGTCGCCGCCGCCATTGTAGGTCACCACCTCGCCGCTGCGGTTCGGATCAAGCGTTTCGCTTGCCAGCTTCGGCTCTGCTTCCAAGTCGCTGGCAATCAGGGCCCGGCACCCTGTCGGGAGGACGAAGCAGTCGCCGGCCTTGAGCCGGACCGGATTCGCTATCTTCTCGATCGAAAGCCAGCACTCTCCCTTCATCACCGCATAGCATTTGATGCGCCCGGCGAGGTCATCCAGCACAAGCGCCCAAGATCCGCCCGCGTCAAATCCGGCAGTAATGTAGCTCTGAGGCTGAAGATGAGCGAGCAACTCAGAAAGCGGGTCCATCAGTCACTTTGAACGATCACGAACAAATATCGTACTCTCAAGGATAGATCGTGCAGGCGCAGCTGTCTATCTAACGTCCAATCGCAGAATTGGAGTTGGTGACATGAAGGCTGCAGTTGTGAATTCGTTTGACGCACCTCCGTCCTTCCAGGACTTCCGAGAGCCGGAAGCCGGGGAAGGCGATACCGTGGTGAAGGTGGAGGCGGCGGCTCTAAGTCCTATCGTCAAGGGGCTGGCTTCAGGACGGCATTACGCAAGCGGTGCCACCGCAGGATTTGTTCCTGGTGTCGACGGAGTGGGCATCGATGCCAATGGGCAAAGAGTTTATTTTCTCTTTCCGAAGGCGCCGTTCGGCTCCATGGCCGAGAAGTCCCTCGCAGCGACCCGCATGACGGTGCCCGTCCCGGCTGCCCTTGCCAGTGATCGTGCCGCGGCGATCGTCACGGGCGCGCTTGCCTCGTGGGTTGCGTTCACGCGAAGAGCAAAGCTTCAGAAGGATGAGAAGGTCCTCATCGTCGGAGCGACGGGGGCTTCCGGGAGCATGGCCATTCAGACTGCCAGGCACTTCGGCGCGAGCAAGATCGTTGCGGTCGGCCGAAACAAGGAGAAGCTGGATCGCCTCGACGCCGATGTGAGCATCGCTCTGGGCAATGAAGCGGATGCGGCTCTGCGTGGTCAGTTCGATGAAGGCATCGATGTCGTCCTCGACTTCGTTTGGGGTGATGCCGCTGCCCGCGTGCTCAGGGCGGCGACACAGAACCGGGGATCAAGGATCGGCGAGCCTCGTCTGCGTTACGTCCAACTCGGGACGATGGCCGGCGACGAAATCGCATTGCGTGGAGATATGCTCCGCAGCTCGGGCCTGGAACTGATGGGAAGCGGTATTGGAAGCGTTGCTGTTGCCGATCTCATCGCTGGAGCAGGTGAGCTGTTGGCAGCGGCGCCAGAGGCGGGCTTCGACACGAACTTCAAGAGCGTGCGGCTGCAAGCGATTGCAGAGGCTTGGAACGGCGACATTGATACCCGGTATGTATTGATGCCCGGTTTGTGATTTACTTGATCATCATCGGCCAATTGCATGACCGCAATGGGCTCATTCGAGCCATTCGTCCTGCCAGGCACCAATGACTGCAACGGGTCCTGGCTGTGTAA
>NZ_LUAV01000032.1 GCF_002078505.1 Ensifer aridi
TTACACAGCCAGGACCCGTTGCGGTCGTTCAGCTATTTTCTGACTAACGACCGATCCGCGTCCGATTGCTGTCATATCTCAGAGGCAACGCCCCAACCATGCGTGGACGCCAACAGGGTATTGCGCCACAAAGCTTCGCCGCAAATTGAACAGTTGGAACGCGAGAGCCGCGACGTGTTATATTAGCTGGTTGAATATCGTGAGACGCAAGCACGGGGCCTCACGATGGAAGGTCTCGCCCTAGGGAGGGTGGGATTGTGAGCATTGCCTTGACACTCCAGGCATATCTCGATCGCAAGGGCGTCGAGTACGATCTGGTCGAGCATTGGCCGACCAGATCATCGATGTCTACCGCGCGCGGCTGCCACGTCGCAGCCCGCTGCTTAGCCAAAGGCGTCGTGCTGCGCAGACGCGACGGCCATCTTCTGGCCATTCTGCCTGCTTCCCGCCATGTGCAGCTCAGGAAACTTAAAGCGGCACTCGGCGAGGAGCTGACGCTCGCCACGGATCATGAGCTCGATCAGTTGATCCCGGATTGCACACACGGCGCTGTTCCCCCGATCGGCGAATGCTACGGGCTGGACATCATTATCGAGGATGGTGTCTGCGAACAACCGGAGGTTTATTTCGAGGGCGGCGATCACGCCACCCTGGTCCATATGAGCCAGGCACAGTTTGCGCGGCTCACGCGGGAGGCGCTTCATGGGAATTTCAGCGCTCGCAATCGGGGCCCGCGCGCTCGGGGAGATGATCGAGTGATACGCAGTCGGAAGAAGGGCCGGCGGCGCAGTCGAGCTCCGGCCTCGCTTCGACGGACCAATATGAGGTAGGAGGCGGCGATGTCTTACGTTAGCTACGCCAGCCCGGATGACGTTCTGCGGACGATAAAGGACGGCGAGATCGCGATGATCGATCTTCGGTTCGTAGATCTTCCCGGCCTGTGGCAGCATTTCTCCGTGCCGCCAGGCGCCATCAGTGCGGACAGCTTCACCGATGGCATCGGCTTCGACGGCTCGTCCATCCGGGGCTTCCAGGAAATACAGGAAAGCGACATGCTCGTCGTGCCAGATCCGACCACCACGTTCCTGGAACCTTTCACGGAGGAGCCGACGCTGGTCCTGATCTGCAATATTCTCGACCCAGTCAGCGCCCAGCCCTATAGCCGGGACCCGCGCTTTATCGCACAAAAGGCCGAAGCCTATCTCAAGACTTCCGGTATCGGCGATACGGCCTATTTCGGCCCGGAACTCGAGCACTTCGTCTTCAACGAGGTCCATTACGATCAGGGCACCAACTACGGCTATTACGAGATCGACTCCATCGAGGCGAACTGGAGGGCGAGGGACGGAGCCGGTCTCGGGCACAAGCTGCGCCCGAAAGAGGGTTACTTTCCTGTCCCGCCTGCCGACGCCCTTCAGGACGCGCGCACCAGAATGGTGACGCTTCTCGAACGAATTGGCATTGAGGTCGAGGCCCACCACCACGAGGTCGCGACCGGTGGCCAGGGCGAGATCGATATGCGTTTTGCGACGCTGACGCGCATGGCCGACAGCGTGATGATCTACAAATACGTCGTGAAGAATGTCGCGCGCAGCCGCGGCATGACCGCAACCTTCATGCCGAAGCCCCTGTTTGGCGACAACGGCTCGGGCATGCACGTCCACCAGAGCATCTGGCAGGAAGATCGCCCGATCTTCGCAGGCGATGGCTATGCCGGCTCAAGCGAAGTGATGCGCTACTACATAGGCGGGCTCCTCAAACACGCGCCAGCACTGCTCGGCATCTGCGCTCCCACCGTCAATTCCTACCGGCGGCTCGTCCCTGGTTTCGAGGCGCCGGTCAATCTCGGCTATTCACGCCGCAACCGCTCTGCGGCGTGCCGGATCCCGATGTACTCGCTCAACCCCAGAAGCAAGCGGGTGGAGTTCCGCTGCCCGGATCCTTCCTGCAATCCGTATCTGGCCTTCGCCGCCATGCTCATGGCCGGCCTCGACGGCATTCGAAGCCGCATCGATCCGGGAGATCCGATTGACAAGAACCTCTACGATCTGCCGCCGATTGAACGCGCCGCAATCCCTTCGACACCGGCGTCGCTCGGCGAGGCTCTTGATGCGCTTGAGGCGGACTGCAAGTTCCTGCTTGCGGGAGACGTGTTCACGACAGACGTCGTCGAGACCTATGTGGAGTACAAGCGCTCGCACGAGATCACGGAGATACGCATGCGCCCGCATCCCTACGAGTTTCTCCTCTATTATGACGTCTAGTGGCCTTGCAAAGAGGATTTGCCTGGGCGGGATCAGAGCAGGCCCTCTTTCGCGTTTTCCGAGCACTTACTCGGGACAGGGCCCCGCTCGCGAGTGAAGACGAACAGCGCACTGACCCTTCGAAGTTCTTACGGGCCAAAAGTCAAAGCGCGAGCCAGTCGTCGCAACATATTCTAAGCTGGACGCCGCGGCCCGCATCGCCGCTATGCTCGAATCCAGGCATGCACAGTGAATAATCGGGAGCGTTCGCGTGTCTCCCTTGTACGACGCTCAGCCCGACGCCGAAGCGATGGCACAGCGCTCGTGGAGGGTGCAAATCTTACTAAGGGAGATTTCAAATGTTCAGGCATAGCATCGCGGCCGGCGGAGCGGCGTCCGGCTTGCTTTGGCTGCGGCGCTGACCACAGCAGGCTTGGCCGGTTCGGCGGAGGCGGCCAGCATGAAACGCACTATCACCATGGCGCGGTTGAGGCCAAGGGCGGGACGATCGTCGACAAGGAGCCGTTCCCGAGCGCCGCCCTACCGGAAGGTAAGGGCTACGAACTCGAAGCTCCCAATGCCGAGGGCCGGTGGGAGGTATCGACCTACCGCTGGGAGCCCAATCAGATCATCGTGAACCAGGGCGATGAGGTCATGCTCGAGATCCTTGGTGTCAACGGCGCGGAGCACGATCGCCGGCTACGATCTTAGCTTCACCGTCAAGCGCGGCCAGCTCACGACCGTGAGCTTCACTGCTGATAAGGCGCGTCTGTTTGAGTTTCGGTGTGGGACGCACCAGCCGTCGTGGGGAGTTGATCGTGCTGCCGGGCCGTTGCGCGGCGCGACCCCCCCTGACCCGAAGGCACCTGGTGCCACCGTCGCGGTTTTCACACTTGTTAGCCGAGCGTTATAGGTAAAGCAGCCCTCGCCTCAGCGCTATGGCCACAGCGTCGGCGCGGTTCTGCGCATGAAGCTTGGCGAGCACTGCAGCGACGTGGAATTTCGCGGTATGCACCGAGATTTTGAGCTGGCGGGCGATCACCTTGTTCGAGGCCCCGTCAGCAAGCAGCGCAAGCGTCTCCAATTCGCGGGGGCTGAGTGACAGGTTGTGAGGCACGTCGCTCGGCAGCACTGCCTCTTCCGTACCAGCGGTCTCGCTTGCCTCTCCAGCATCAACGGCTGACAGGCGATATCCGGCCGCGACGACCGTCGTCGCGGCAGCGATGAGCGCAGCATCCGCGGAGTGCGGCAGGACAGCATGGATGTTGCCACCCGAGGCTGCTGCACCAAGCACGATATGCGGCGTCGCTGCATCGAGGGGTTCGCCATCGGTCACGACCACATCGAAATTCTCCGGCTGCTCGAGATCGAAAGACGTCGCTATGGCCACCTGACCGCGCTCCCCCAGAGCATGTTCCAATTCCTCCGTTTGCTCCGGATCGGACAGGGCTATCATCACTGTCAGCGGGCGCTCAGCCATCCATCCTCACTGTCGCTCAGGAGCGCGGCCGTGCGCCGACGACGACGTCGAGGCTTCGCGCCTCACCACCGCGCAATATTCCGAGTGCCACCGTTTTGCCGACACTATCGGGACCGATCCGGCGGATCAGGTCCCGCACGCCCTCCACCGTCTCGCCATTCCACGATGTGATGATGTCGCCGAGCACCAGCCCGGCCTTCTCCGCCGGACCGCCCGCCTCGAGGCTCATCACCATTGCGCCCCGCGCCTTCTCCTGACGCACCGGGTGCAACCCTGCTCCGAGATATCCGCGCGGCATATGGCCCTTTTCGGCGAGCGTTGCCGCAACCCGGTCGACCGTTTCGGCCGGAATGACAAGGGCGCGCCGGCGGGGGGCGAACAGGACGAGTCCGATGAAGCCACCCTCGGCATCGATCGCCGCACCGCCCTCGGCGCGCGGGTCGATGCTCGCGGAAAGGCGGATGCGCCGGTCGATCAGGCCGCCACGCATGCTGCGCCAAGCGGGTCCGGCCTCGCTGACAATCCCGAAGCCGGCCAGCGTAGAAGCTTCCCCCCGGCCGACAGCGACGACAAGATTCCCTGCCTCTGTCCGTCCGGCAGGTTTCAGAGCCGGTGCGCGATCAGGCGCATCCGATTTCAGCACCGCGACCCCCGTCGTTGGATCGCGCCCGACGAGTTCGGCCCCCGCGGAGTTGCCGGACGGCAAAGTCAGAGTGATACCTTCCTCGGTCTCGATCGCCTCGCTCGCGGCAACGAACAATCCTTCACGCCAATGGACGGCGCTCGAAGAACTATGGCGGCTGGCATGGACGGCGGCGATCCCCGGAGCGGCGGCGGCGACAAGGCCGGCGATCTCTCGAGAGAAGTCGGCAAGGCTGGCTTTCGGCATGGTCTTTCTCCTCAATCCATCTGAGGAATCTCGCCTGTTTCACCATGCCGTCCAACTGGCCTAACGGCTAGTTTGGCGCGAACTGCCCATCCGGGCAGGTCGCGCCACGCCGGCTCGAGGCGACATCATCGCACTGTCCTCGCCGCTCGTCACAGAGAAAACCAGATCGACGACATTGTCTCGAAGCTCTGCGACGCGCTTAAGCGCGCCGCCTACAGTCTCGCAGTGTAGAGCGTGGGTCGCTCAGCAGGTTCGCGCGCTGGAAGATCAACTTGGCCTTGTGTTTGGCCTCAGCAGCTCAACGGCGGCCATTCGTGCTAGCCAGAGCGGGCGACTGCTCACCATCCACCCACGACACTGATGAAGGCGAATTCTCGACCTATTACGGTCGCCGGTGATGGGCAATGGGAACGTTTGAACTTCGCCACTAAGCGGGTCTCCGCAACCATCCTTTGTTCGGCGTCCCCTGACTATGCTAAAATCCTAATTTACGGAGCTTCGCGAGCCGCAAGTCGTGAAGGCGTGTTGAGAGCGCGAACTGGCTCACTTTCAGACGTTAGGAAGAATTCAACTGTCGCCTCAACCTGAAAGGACAGGCAGGTGGACGTTGTCAGTTGGCTGCGATCACTAGGGCTCGAGCAGTACATCGGGTCGTTTCAGGAGAACGCCATAGACGGTGACATCCTGCGCGATCTTACTGACGAGGACTTACGGAACTTGGGGGTCTCTGCGCTCGGGCACCGCAAGAAGCTTCTTGACGCGATCAGGAGACTAAAAGCTCCCGGCGATGGGCAGCCGTCTCAGGCATCGCACAGGCTGGCTGGCGAGCGCCGGCAGGTGACGGTCCTCTTTGCGGACATAGCTGGATTTACGGCCCTCAGTCGCGAACTCGATGCCGAAGAGCTGCATGATCTCGTCGGCGCTTTCTTCGAGCGTGTCGACCCCATCATCGTTGCGCATGGCGGATACCTGAACAAGCACATCGGTGATTGCGTCATGGGGGTTTTCGGCGCGCCGGTAGCCCACGGAAACGACGCGCTCCGCGCAGTCCATGCTGCCCTGGAGGTGCGCGATGCTGTTTCAGAACTTGCGGAGAGTCACGGCCGCAGGCTTCAGGTTCATTCGGGAGTCGCAGGTGGCCAGGTCATCGCAAGCACGACTGGCAGCGTCGCCCACCACGAATACACCGTGACCGGCGAGTCCGTGAACCTGGCTTCCCGTCTTGCGGCCGCGGCACCGCCTGGTGACATTCTTATTTCCGATGCGGTCATGAGGGCAACGCGCGGCAAGATAGACTGCGTGGACGCTGGCTGGCTGACCATAAAGGGCTTTGCAGAACCTGTGCGGGCGTGGCAGGTACTCCGACGCAGGACGGATGTCCCCACTGGAACGGCCCGCCTCGTCGGCCGCGAGGAGGAGCTTCAGATTTTCAAGGCAGCCGCGGCTGCATGCCGGGCCTCTGGCCGAGGTCAGGCTCTTTACATTCGCGGCGAAGCGGGCATCGGCAAGACCCGTCTCGTGGAGGAGTTCCAGCGTCTCGCACGCGCCGACGGGTTTGATTGCTACTCCGCCCTCGTTCTCGACTTTGGTGGTGGCAAGGGGCGTGACGCGATCGGCGCTCTGGTGCACAGCCTTCTCGGTATCAGCTTAGCCGACGAGCCTTCGGCGAGATGCCGCGCCCTTGAAACGGCGCAGGCCAAAGGACTCGTTGCCGAAGACGAGACGATCTTCCTGAACGATCTCCTCGATCTGCCGCAGCCGTCCGAGCTGCGAGTTCTCGTGGATGCCATGGACAACCAAACGAGGCGGGCGGGCAGGATTACGGCCGCCACCGGCCTGGTACAGCGAATAAGCCGTGATCGGCCTATCCTCATCGTCATCGAGGATCTTCACTGGGCCGACGAGATGACGCTCGCCCACCTCGCGGCAATCGCGGCCGCGTCCGCCCACTGCAAGACCATACTTGCCATGACCTCACGCGGTGAGGGCGACCGTCTTGGTTCCAAGTGGCGCGAACAAGTTGCCGAAGCGCCGCTGGTCACGCTCGATCTCGGACCCCTGCAGCTCGAAGATGCACGTGCGCTCGCGAGCGGACTGCTCGCGACGAACGGCAGCTTCGTTGAACGCTGCGTCGAGCGGGCCGCAGGAAATCCGTTGTTCCTCGAACAGCTTCTCGCCGAGACGCAGCAGAGGGTCGGAACCGTGGAAGTTCCGGGCTCGGTGCAGAGCCTCATGCAGGCTCGGCTCGACCGGCTCGACGGCGATGACAAGACGGCTCTCCAGTCTGCTTCCGTTCTGGGCCAGAGGTTCGAGCTTCGGGCTTTGCGGCATCTCTTGGGGGATTCTCGTTACACGCCAAACAAGCTGTTCGAGCAGCGCCTCCTAAGAGCGCATGGCGAGGCTGTGCTGTTCAGCCATGCGCTGCTTCGGGATGCAGCGTACGAGACGCTGCTGCGGAGTCGGCGACACGACTTGCATCTCGCGGCCGCCGAGTGGTTTGCGGTCAATGACGATCCGGTTTCGCGCGCGGAACATCTCGACCGCGCGGAGGATCTGAGGGCAGCGGCAGCTTACCTGTCAGCAGCTCAGATGCTGGTCGGGAGCTATCGGTACGAAACCGCGCTTCCGCTCGCAGACCGCGGTCTCGAGATCGTCGTTGCCCGAGGCCAGCGTTATGAGCTGGCCCACTCCAGGGCCGAAATCCTTGAACGTCTGGGCCGGATCCGGGAAGCAGTGGCAGCCTACGACCTCGCACTGGCGTCAGCGACCGACGATCGCGATCGGTGCCGCGTCCAGATCGACCGTGCAGGGGCGAGACGCACGATCGACGACATGGACGGAGCCTTCGCAGACCTGGAACAGGCCGAGGACACCGCTTCACGGCTCGGCCTCGTAGCGGAGCTGGCTCGCATACACTTCCTGCGCGGCAATCTTTATTTTCCGAGCGGCAATGCCGAAGGCTGCAGCCGCGAGCACGAGCGGGCGCTGGAGCTGGCGAAGAAGGCGGGTTCGGTCGAGCTCGAGGCGATGGCGCTTGGCGGACTGGCCGACGTCCAGTTCGTCAGCGCCAGAATGGAATCTGCCTACAAGCTTTTTGACCGCTGTGTGCGGCTGGCCCAGGAGCACGGGTTCTTCGGAATTGTTGCGGCTAACCGTCCCATGGCGGCGACAGCGCAATACTACTCAGGTGACACCTCCGCGGCTCTGGATACAGCCTTGCTCGCTATAGATGAGGCGGGGAAGATTGGCCACAAGCGCGGCGAGAGTCTCGCACATAACGCCGCCGTCCTGTGTCACCGCGAGCTGCAACAATACAGCAAAGCGTTCGATCACCTGGGCGCAGGCTTGTCCCTGGTGAAATCTCTTGGTGCAAGGCGTCTCCTGGCGGTCGGTCTATATAATCGCGCCAGCCTGCTGCGACTCACGGGCGACATGGATGGCGCGCTCCAGCAAGTGAACGAGGCGCTCGCAATTGCACGCGAGACAGGAATGGCATTCGCCGGGCCACGCATTTTGGGCGAGCTGGCGTTGATCACGGACGACCCTGAAGTGCGGGCTTCGTCGCTCGCGGAGGCAGAGGAACTACTTGCGAAAGGGGCACCTGTCCTTAATCAACTGGAGTTCAGGAAATCGGCGATCGAAGCCTGCCTCAAGGGAGGCGATTGGGAAGCGGCGGGGCGCCATGCCGAATTGCTTGAGGACTACACCCGTGGCGAACCCCTCCTCTGGTCAGAACGAGTAATCGCACGAGCGCGAGACAGTGTGGCAGAAGGACGACTCCGATCCGGGTCCGCAACTGCAAGGCGTGAGTGATCCGAGGCAAACAAATGCTGGGCTGAACAAGCCCCCGTGTAGTCGTCGACATGGTCGAACCCACAATGCGCCACCTCGTGGCGCCGTCCTTTGGTTCATCATCCACGCATCCCGGCGCGAAGCCATCGACCCGTTCTGCTGCATTGGTCGGCTTCACGCAATCCCGTCGCCCGCATACCCTGCGGTCTGATCTCCCAGCGCGGCAGGTGTCGAAGTTTGGCCAGCGACCGATGCTGTTTGATCGGGCCCGCGACAGCTTTGTGACCTTGCGTGTGGCCCGACTAGGGCCTCTCAATGTCGCCGCTCGACGGCTACAGCCGGGAAAAAGTACTTGCCTTCGGCTATCACCACGTCGTTCAGTCGAGGCTGGCTGGCGACGCAAAGGGCCGATTGGCGTCCACCACGAAGATTGCTAGCTGATCGAGAGCGGCTGTGCCGGCGCTGAAGACCTCCATCGGCGTGTCGGCACCGTGTCCGATCATTGTCGTGCCGGCTTCGGCATAGCTCACTCCGTGGGGCGTTCTCTGGCCGAGCTTGCCGGCCAGTACATAGAAGGCCTCCGATCCCGGATGTGTATGGATCGGTGACTTGAGGCCGGGGGCCGCACCGACGCGGTTGACGCGCAGCAAATACTCGCTTGCGCTGATCGGCGGGACGGGCCCGATCTCGACAACCGTGGTTCCGCCAGGCGTAGAGCCATCCTTCGATCCAAGCGTGAAAAGCCACACCTTGCCCGCGACCTCCGCCGCCAGTGACGTCGGGCCCGCAGCGCCCTGGGCTTGCGTCAGCGTCGGGAAATTTTCCAGCCGCCAGTATAACGGTCCGGAGGGCAGTTCCTTCACCTTCTTCTCGACCACCGGCTCGATGACGAATTTGCGCTCCGCGGACACCGAGGGTGACGTCATCAGTCCGAAAGCACACAGCGCGAACATAAGCACGCCGATACGGCGCGCGCTGATGGATTGCGGCTTCATGATTGGTCCTCCTATTTATGCTTCGTTGGTGGTCGCCCGAGGGTGAATGCGGTGCACGTTCTACAAGCAGACGACCGTGGCGAGGCGCCGCCCTTCAGTCTCGCACTGACAAGGCAGAGCGATGGCCGCCAGCAGCGCAAATATCGTTGCTCGAATGTCGTCGAGAAGTGACGCACGGCAATGGCAGCCGTTGATGGCAAACACCAGACCCGCGCGCATACCATGCGCTCCCCTGAACCGCTGGTCGCGAGTATTTCCGACGGTCATTCTACCACAGTCTTGGAAGCTGAGGGACCATGTCCAGAACGGCTCCATTCGCAACTTCGGCAGATTTCAGACATGATTGGATGACGGAAAGCGTCTGATCACGCGCATGGCCGGTTTTTCCGCTCTGCGCCAAGCCGGAAGTCCTGAAGAGATCGCGACGCTGAAGGGCTTGCCGGCTCGGCTGACGAATGCGCCGATTAACGCCGCATCGCGCATCGAAAATCTATCCGAGTGGCGCCACCATCTGTTGGGAAGGCCCCGGGGCGATTTCACCGCGACTGGCAGTTCCGAGCTGGCGCGGCTCCATAATGAACTCCAGGCGCTTCCGACGCGGCGCAGCAAGACCGCACCACCACCGGTCGTACGTGTGGCAGTGGCCACTGATGCTCCGTGTGCCGGACGGTCCTGTCCTGTCGCTGCTGTCCCGCAACCACCGTATTCGGCACCGCCAGCGACACCACGCTCGCCGAGTTGACGCTGGAGAGCTTCTTCCCCGCCGATGAGACGACACGACGCTTTTTCCTAGCGTCGTTTGATTCCTGACGTCCGGGCCAGGGGCGGTATCCGAGAGAGGCAATGAAGCCGCGTGCTCTGCCCGTTTGCCCCTCAGCGTTCCTCATCATCCAGCATGTGATCCGCCACGCTGTAGCAGTGGCTTGCCTGATACGCGTTCCGGCCCCGGTTCATGTGCGTCAGGTTGAACGCCCGAACGGCCCTCAGCGCTCGCCGCGCCGCTAGAAACTTGCAGATCGAGGAGAAGCCGCGGACCTTGATGCCGAAAATGTCCTCGCCTCGGGGGAAGAAATAGCCGACGTCCGCCGGCGTCACGACACAGCGCTCAAGAAAAGCCTCGTCCACTTGGTTCTGATCGAGTGAATGGTCGGTGGTGAAATCGGAAAGATGCACCAAGAAAAGCGCGCGGATGCCCTCGCCGTCCGCATAGAGCGAGAAAAGCTCCATCCAGCTCGCATTGACGCGAACCAGCGCCTTGCCTGGAGTTGATGGCAGACAGGAGACCGACCAGTAGTGCCGCTCGGTCCGGCGTGGGATCGGGATGCAGTCGCGGCCGTAGCGCCGGAGAACCTCCAGGACCTCAGGCGCCTGCGGGCGGCGCAGCAGCTTCTCAAAACGCGGGACATATTTGAAACGCAGTTCCAGGGACTCCGCGCGCTCGTCGGCGTCGCGCAGGATCGTCTTGCCCTCCATCCAATCGTGCTGCTGCCGGAGATCCAGGAACTGGCGCAGACCGGTGCTACTTGGGCGGCGAGCGGCGCTCATCGGCGGTCCAGCAGTCTGGCCACCGCCTCGCCGACAAGGGCGGGGACGCTTTCGGCATCATCCAGATAGGCACTTTCGAGCAGGCCGTCCGAAAGCGCGACGAGGAGGGAAGCGGTGACGGAAGGCGTTGGATCGCCGTCCTCTGCAAGAAGGCTCTGGAGGCTGTCGTGATACCAGACGCGGCGCGCGTTGATCGCATGCCGCACAGGGCTGGCCGGATCGGGGTATTCGGCCGCCGCGTTCAGGAACGGGCACCCCCGCCAACCTCCCGCGACCACGGCTTCGCTGATGCGCTCCATTATGGCCGAGATCATTTTCCGAGGAGCCTGCTTGGGGAGCGCCGCGACTGCTGCGCGCCCCAGCCGGTCCATCTCTTCGAGATAGGCGACGACGAGGTGATCCTTCGACGGGAAGTGATTGTAGAAGGTCGCCTTGGCGACGCCGGCCTCCGCGATGATCCGGTCGATCCCGACAGCATGGATGCCCGATTCGTAGAAAAGCCGTGTCGCGGTGTCGAGCAACCGGCGGCGCGCAGGACCGGCTTCAGGCGGACTTTCAGATTTTTTTTGCTTCATGGCTTGACCCTAGCAGACAGGTCTGTATATCACAATAGCAGACAGACCTTTCTGTGCATGAGTGCGATGGAGCCGAGGAGACAGCCGAGGTCATCCGCCGGTTCAACCAGGCGTTCCACGAACACGATCCCGCCATCCTCAAAGACTTGGTCGCGCCGGATCGCGTGATGGAGTCGATCCAGCCGGCGCCGAACGGCACGCGCTACGAAGGTTACGACGTGAATCTGGCGCTCTGGCAGGCCTTGGCGGCCGACCGCGTCAACCGCCTCGAGGTCGAAGACACTTTTGCCATGGGCGACCGCGCCTACATCCCCTGGCGCTTCCATTTCGGCGACGGTGGTTCGGTCCGCGGCGCCACCCTGATCCGTGTCCGTGACGGGCGGATCGTTGAGGCCCTGTCCTATGCCAAGGCGCCCGGCCAGTCGGCGCCCTTGCCGGAGTAATCCCCGGCAAGGACGACAAGGCAAGCGAGAGTCGCAAGCATCGTCGTTTTTTTCTGTTCAACCGGAGCCCAGTTCATCATCGGCCACGCGCTTGGGATCGACAGCGGCTTCATCATTCAATGAGGTGAGACAATGACCAGCGACAGCAGCATTACCCGCGGAATCGTGGAACGCTTTCATAACGCATACGAAAAGCATCGCCCCGACGACCTCGATGATCTCATCGGCGAGGGCTGTGTCCTCGAAAATACGGCGCCGGGCCAGGATGGAGCGCGCTACGACGGGCGTGAGGCTTGCCTCGATTTCTGGAAGGGCGTGGCGTCGTCCGCCAACCTCGTCTTCAAAGCAGAGGAGATCTGGGCAAGCGAGGACCGCGGGATCATCCGCTGGCAGCTTCGCTGGGGCGGAGGCGAAAAGGACCGGACCCGAGGCATCAACATCATGCGCGTCCGGGACGGAAAGATCGTCGAGGGACTGGGTTACGTGAAGGGATAACGCCGGACGGTCGAAAAGCAAGGATACGTGAAGGGAGCATAGCGATTGGGGCGCGAGCGCCGCGGCAGGAGACCGGAGCCATGATTATCATCACAGGCCACACTCTGACCGAGTCAGGCACCCGTCCGGCACGATGAACGGCAAGTTTGAGCCCTTTGCGGTCATTCCCGAATCAATTTTGGGCCGGCCAGCGGACATTCAGGTGAACAAGCCGCTTGAGCCCATCGCTGGTTCGCAACGACAGGCACGGAAGGGGGAACCGGACGTTCGCCTTCGCGTGTTGGTGCGACCTACTCCTCAAAGCGACTCGTGCCGTCACGATCACGGTCATATCGTCTCGAGAGCGGAAACGGCGGCAGCCAGGACTCGCGACGGATGGTCCAGAGTTCGTAGGTTGGCCTCAGTTGATCAGGGGCATCCAGGGATCCCAGGTTCACTTCGATTTCGTCTGCGGCGCGTGCGAAAACAGGCGAGCCGCAGCGGGGACAGAAAAACCGCCCGGCGTAGTCGCGTGTTTCGCCATCGATCGTCACCGCATCCTGAGGGAATATCGCGGAAGCGTGAAAAAGGGCCCCGTGATGCTTGCGGCAGTCGAGACAGTGGCAAAGGCCGACCCGGTATGGGAGTCCCGACGCCACAATTCGGATGTTACCGCATAGGCAGCCTCCCGTGAATCGGTCCATGCTGCGTCTCCTATAAGATCAAGCGGGCGGAATGTTTACAGCGATCCCCGTCGGGCGTCCAGGAATAGCAATTAAACGACAGCAAAGGGTCGGAAGTTTCGGTTGAACGAACGTCTCAAAAGTACGCGAACCAGACGTGAGCTGAGCGGCTGCCGAACTTCAGTTTGCGGACCCGTTGCGGACATTCCACCGCGGCGGCAGTGCGGGACGGATCAGGGTGCCTTGCAGCGGTTACAGCCGTTCTTGCAGCAGCTTCTTCAGGGCGCTGATCCGTTCTTCATCCCGCTTGTAGAGTATCCATTGCTTAATCCGTTTTGGGCGCACCAGCCCGGCCTGCGACAATACGCGCATATGTTCGCTGAGAGTGGGCGGGGAAAGACCGAGTTTCTCAGCGATCAGAACCGCGCAGACGCCATCCTCGACAAGATCGCCGTCGGTCTGAGGTGGAAAATGAGCCTGCGGGTTCTTGAGCCACTCGAGAATCTGGAGCCGTCTCTCGTTTGCAATCGCCTTGATGATATCGATCTCTTGCATTTCGTCAGTTTGCCAAGTACCTAATTAATGTCAATACGCGGTAGGAGCGACTTATGAAGGTAGACACGCCGATCACCGCTGAGCGCATTCGCGAGACGGAAGCGCTGATCCGCCCTCATATCCGGCATACACCCGTCCTTCACGTTGACATGATCGACTTTGGCCGCGCACCTCTGCCAGTCGCGCTTAAGCTCGAATGCTTGCAATATACCGGATCGTTCAAGGTGCGCGGTGCCTTCGCCAATCTTCTTGGCAGAGCTGTGCCGGAGGCCGGTGTGGTGGCCGCTTCGGGTGGCAATCACGGTGCCGCGGTCGCCTATGCCGCAAGGCGCCGGGGAATTCCTGCCACGATTTTCGTGCCGACCGTCACCTCGCCGGCCAAGGCAGAGCGTATCCGCAGTTACGGAGCAAAGCTGATGATTGCGGGAGACCGCTATGCTGATGCGCTGGCGGCAAGCGAGGCGTTCTCCACCGAGACCGGCGCGCTGACAATTCATGCCTATGATCAGGTCGAGACACTGATCGGTCAGGGCACGCTCGGGCTCGAAATGGAGCAAGACCTACCCAATATCGATACCGTGCTGGTTGCAGTTGGCGGCGGTGGTTTGATCGGCGGCATCGCCGGCTGGTTTGCCGGTCGTAAAAGAATTGTCGCCGTCGAGCCCGAAGGCTCGCCGACGCTTCATATGGCGCTCGATGCGGGGCACCCAGTCGATGCGCCCGCCGAAGGGATCGCGGCCGACTCGCTCGCTCCGAGACAAGTCGGCGGACTGATGTTTCCTATCGCGCAGGCCTTTGTCGAGCACTCGCTCCTCGTCACCGATGACGAAATAAAGCTGACGCAGGCGTCGTTGTGGGAAGCGGCGCGGATTGCCGTGGAACCGGGCGGGGCGGCGGCGTTGGCTGCATTGCTCGGCGGAAGATATGTGCCTGCGCCGGGCGAGCGTATTGCGGTGCTCGTCTGCGGTGCCAATACGACGGCGGTACGGTTCGGCTGAGGTTCAGTGCCCGGATCGCGGCTGTCGCCCGGATGGCTTGCTCTCGACCCAGCCGAGACGCTCTGAAATTGCGGCCCCGGCTACGGTAGGAGGTAATTTACCTCTGGGTGCTTCTGAGCACCAGCCGCTCGGCATAGGCGCATTGCCCGGCTCGATATAGACGCCGATAGCGTCATAGCTCAAGGCATTGGCAATCGCGGGAACCGTGCCGCGCGCCCGCAGAACGCGATGAGGGTCGAGGCATGGCTAATGCATCCCTCCTTAAAGCTGGTGACCATCACTGCGGTCTGGTGCATGCTGTAGCTGTGCCGCAGAGACAAGGCCTCGTCCACCCGTTGCCAAGTCAGCCCAGCGAGTTTCGGGCGACGCCGGGCCGGGGGCTGGCGGAAAATATGGCCTCGCGCGCCGGAGGCGAGTTGAGGGTACCCACCCGATTACCGGCGCGATCATCAACTTCGAAGTGCTGACGGTGGAAGCGAGAATGACGACGGAGAGGTCGTGTTGGGCGGACCAGCGAGCGAGGTTCAGAGGGATTCACACCGCCTATGGCAGCATGAAGGTCGATGAAATGCAGCGCCTCACGGAACTCTACGCCTCGTACGGGACGGGCGGCGCAAGGCGATCGCAACTACGCAGCAACGTCTCGAGCCATCTGCGTGATTTCGAGCCGGGGCTCTGTACCTCGAGATCAATGCGCGATACGGATCAGGACGACAACGGCGCCAATTCGATCCGGGGCACGGATTCTTTCCGCTCGAAATGCTTCGATCCCAAGCTCTACCGGCGGTGCGTCGACTGGGTCGGTCGAAGAGAGACCTTAGGCGAGCCGACGACGCTTCTCGACTTTATGCGTGGAAACGACGAGGAAGTCGTCATGCTCGCCGATTTCGCCGCCGCCAACGGCGACTGGTCGCTCGCCCGCAAACTGTCGATGGGTTCGCTCATCGGTCCCAACGGAACCTTCCGCTACAAGCCGGGCGAAGTGGTGTTCGAGGCCCGCCCGGTAACGATCATCGACGAGCAGAGGCGGCCACTACCGGCGAGCTTCCTCACACCCTATCCGTGACGGCTGGCGGCTGACCCCCAGCGTCGGCTACAGCTTTTCCGCTATCTGCCTCAGTTTCGTGGCCGCAATCCTGGCTGAGCAGGAACGTCGGCTATTTCGGCGACTATCGCTGCTTCGCCCGCAAGTTCGGGGGGCGCGCTCGGCTGCAACGGCGCGCGCTCGTTCCGGAAGAAGGAAGGGTGCGTTGCGAGTCAAGCCGAAGGTCGCCTACACCACATCACCTTGGCACATTGCGACGCCGCTACGAGAGGACGGCGAAAACCCCATCTGCCAAGCTGCAAATGCTGACAATGGAAGCCGTAACTCTCGCGACGCCGATCGCGGAAGCGCAGCCCGTTACCAACGCAGCCCCGGCGCCTCCTGCCCGGTGCGCTCCACGTATTCGGCATAGCCACCGCCATATTGATGGATACCGCCCGGTGTTAGTTCCAGCACGCGGTTGGAAAGTGCCGACAGGAAACGGCGATCGTGCGAAACGAACAGCATAGTGCCCTCGTAAGCCGAGAGCGCGTTGATCAGCATTTCCTTCGTATCGAGGTCGAGGTGGTTGGTCGGCTCGTCTAGGACGAGGAAGTTCGGCGGGTCGAACAGCATCGCGGCCATCACCAGCCGCGCCTTCTCGCCGCCGGAGAGCACCCGGCATCGCTTCTCGACGTCATCGCCGGAAAAGCCGAAACAGCCGGCCAGCGCCCGGAGCGGCGCCTGCCCGGCCTTGGGAAAGCGTTCCTCCAGCCATTGCAGTATCGTGCTGTCGCCGTCGAGCAGGTCCATGGAATGCTGGGCGAAATAGCCGAGTTTGACGCTGGCGCCGAGTGACACGTTGCCCTTGTCCGGCGTGGTAGTGCCGGTGACCAGCTTGAGCAGTGTCGACTTGCCGGCGCCGTTGATGCCCATGATGCACCAGCGTTCGCGCCGGCGCACCATGAAGTCGAGGCCGTCATAGATCGTCCGGCTGCCATAGGCCTTGTGGACATTCTTGAGGCTGACGACGTCTTCGCCGGAGCGCGGCGCCGGCAGAAATTCGAAGGCGACCGTCTGGCGGCGGCGCGGCGGCTCGACGCGGTCGATCTTTTCAAGCTTCTTCACCCGACTCTGCACCTGCGAGGCGTGAGAGGCGCGGGCCTTGAAGCGCTCAATGAACTTGATCTCCTTGGCGAGCATCGCCTGCTGGCGCTCGAACTGGGCCTGCTGCTGCCTCTCGTTCAGCGCCCGCTGCTCTTCATAGAAGCCATAGTCGCCGGAGTAGGTCGTCAGCGCGCCGCCATCGATCTCGATGATCCTGGTGACGATCCTGTTCATGAACTCGCGGTCATGGGACGTCATTAAGAGCGCGCCGTCATAGCCTTTCAGGAAATCTTCCAGCCAGATCAGGCTTTCGAGATCGAGATGGTTGCTCGGCTCGTCGAGCAGCATGACATCTGGACGCATCAGCAGGATGCGGGCGAGCGCCACGCGCATCTTCCAGCCGCCCGACAGCTTGGCGACATCGCCGTCCATCATCTCCTCACTGAAGCTCAGCCCCGCCAGAACCTCGCGGGCACGTCCCTCCAGTGCATAGCCGTCAAGCTCCTCGTAGCGCGCCTGCACCTCGCCGTAGCGCTCGATGATCGCGTCCATTTCATCCATGCGATCCGGGTCCGACATCGCCGCCTCGAGCTCACGCAGCTCCGCCGCCACGGCGCTTACCGGCCCTGCCCCTTCCATCACCTCGGCGACGGCCGACCGTCCGGCCATCTCGCCGACATCCTGATCGAAATAGCCGATCGTCACGCCCTTCTCGACCGAAACCTGCCCCTCGTCGGGCAGTTCCTCGCCGGTAATCATGCGAAAGAGCGTCGTCTTCCCCGCCCCATTCGGGCCGACAAGACCAATCCTCTCGCCGCGGTTCAACGCTGCTGAGGCTTCGATGTAGAGTATGCGGTGACTGTTGGACTTGCTGATATTATCGATGCGGATCATGTGAGGGAAGGCCTGGTTGGTTGCGCGCACCCCTATGGCACGGGTTGGTTCGGCTGTCACTCAAGTCGGCGGATCCTTCTCGATCCTTGAGTCTGCGCACGGCGTGGCTGCCCTCCCGCCCTGAGCCGAAAAGAAAAAGCCTGCCGCGGGAGGAGGTGCGGCAGGCTTTCCGAAAAGAACCGAACAGCAGCTGGGAGGAGGAATGCCGCTGTTCCTACGGACGTCCCTGGGAGGAGGTGCGGGCCGCCCGAAACACCGAAGCTCTGCGGGAGGAGGTGCATTGCTTCGATGACGCCCATCATACACCAGTTCCGGTCGCCTCATAGGCATCATGCCGCAACGCAGCAATGCATTGGAAGCACGGCTCGGAGGTGGTCCATCACGGACGTCGTGGTGCTCAGCCCCGCAACGGCCGATCGCTAATTTTGGATGAATTCAGGCTATTTCTTTCGAGGTCGACATCCTCGATGCCGAAGGCCCCAGCCCTGATGCGATCTCAGCACAGAAGTCTATGAAGGCCCTCACCTTTGCCGGCGGATGCTTGCGCGACGGATGGAACGCAAACAGCGGAAAGCGCTCACCATGCCAGTCCGGGAACAGGTCGATCAGCGAGCCTCTTGCCAGCGCCTGACCGACGCCCCAGCCGATGACCTGAGCGACGCCTGTTCCCGCCAAACATTCATCCAGCATCGCCTTCGGGTCGGTGAAGGTCAGCGGTCCTGTCGTCGGAACATCGATGGCCTCTTCGCCCCGGATGAACCCCCACTCGAATGGGCGGCGGGTATAGGGATCGAGAAACTGCAGGCATCGATGGCCGGTCAGATCACGGGGATGCGCCGGACGGCCGTGCCGCTCCAGATAGCGGGGCGACGCAACGGTCAGGATCGGCGCTTCGATAAGCTTCCGCGCGATCAGGCTGGCAAAGCGTGGCTGACCGAAACGGACTGCAAGATCGATGCCTTCCGCGACGAGATCGCCGACATGCTCCCTGGTGACGAACTCGATCGACAGATCCGGATAGCGTTCGCAGAATGCCCCGAGCCGGCCAGCCAGAACCAGCGTCAAAAAGAACGGATCGACATTCACCTTCAGTCGGCCGCGCACCGCTGACGCCGCGCCGGCTACGACCACGGCGGCATCCTCGATGGCGTTCAGGTGCGGCTTCACCTCTTCGTAGAAGCGCCGCCCTTCATCGGTCAGCGTCACCGAGCGCGTCGTCCGATCGAGCAGCCGCACGCCGAGGCGTGTCTCCAGGCGGCCGGGACAATGCCGGCCTGGTCATGACCGCCTTCGGCGTCGGCTTCATCTTCATGCGCGTTGTCTTCGGCACGCTGCCCGACAGAATGAGCGGCTATCGCGTCGCCCTCTGTTCGTTGGTGATCGAGGCACTCGGTCAGGCCGTGATCTGGATGGCGCCCAATGAATTGATGGCGCTCGCCGGCGCACTAGTGACCGGGCTTGGCTGCGCGCTGGTCTTTCCCGCTCTTGGTGTCGAAGCGTTGAAGCGGGTGCCTCCCGCTAACCGCGGCAGCGCTATGGGTGCCTTCGTCGCTTTCCTCGACATTGCCTATGGCATTTCTGGCCCGGTCGCTGGTGTCATCGCCGGACAGTTCGGCTACGCAGCCGTCTATCTGTTCGGCGCAGCCTGCGCTCTCATGGGTGCCGCACTCGTCCTGACTGCCCGCTCTTCACAACCCTGACCATCGTTACACAATGCTGGCGAGAGGAACTCGCCGACCAGACAAAGGAGATTTCCCATGTCCCGCATCTTCATTTCCGGATCGTCCACCGGGCTCGGCCTCATGGCGGCTGAACTTTTGACGGAGCAAGGCCACCAGATCGTGCTTCATGCCCGAAACGCCGCTCGCGCCAGAGATGCCCACCGCGCTCTGCCGAAGGCCGAGGCCGTCGTAATCGGCGACCTCGAAACTATCGCTGGCGCTACGGACGTTGCCGCCGAGGTCAACAAACTCGGGAGGTTCGACGCGGTGATCCACAATGCCGCCGTCGGATACCACGAAGCCCATCGCCTCACCTCTGATGGCCTGCCGCATGTCTTTGCCATCAACACCCTGTCTGCCTACATCCTGACCGCCCTGATCGACCGTCCCAAACGGCTCGTCTATCTGTCTTCCGGCATGCATCACGATGCCGACGCCAATCTCGACGATATGCTCTGGAAGAAGCGCCGGTGGAATGGATCGGAGGCCTATGCGGAGAGCAAGCTGCATGATGCCATGCTCGCCTTCGCCATCGCGCGCCGCTGGCCGGACGTATTCTCGAATTCGCTGGAGCCGGGCTGGGTGCCGACCAAGATGGGCGGTCCGGGCGCACCCGACGACATGGCGCAGGCGCATCTGACACAAGCCTGGCTTGCGGCCGGCGACGATCCGAAAGCCAATGTCACGGGGGAATATTTCTATCACATGAAGCACAGGGCAGCGAACCCGCAGGCTCGCGATCCGGACCTTCAGAATCGGTTGCTTGCCATCTGCGCGGAGATTTCCGGTGTGGCTCTCCCGGCGTGAGCAATATAGCGAGGCAACGCATCGGCCGAGCGGCCTCTGATCCTTCCGGGCCGCCTGGTTCCCGATGAAAGATGCTGGATGCGGCGCTCAAGGGCGCAGGGCTTGCCTATCCTTCACAGCAGGCCGTGGCCCTTTATCTTGGTAACCGCGAACTTATCCAGGTTCGGATGCCTGAGACCCCGCCCCATTAGGACCTGTGCCTATACTATTCCGGCCGCCGCCACGTGCCGGCCAAGCTGCGGGAGTTCACGATGTTTGCTTGCTGCAGCGGCATAATGATCGTGTGAGGGGCCGCCGCGGCGTGCACGCGGATGCCCTCGCCTTGTTCGGACCGGCGCCAGGCGGCCATGGCGGTTACGACGCGATCCGCAACGAATTTAGGCGCCATCCACGAGACCTGTGTTAAGCTGCCGAACTGTTTGACAAATCGGGGCACTAATGGAAGCTTGGAGGCATGAGCGCTTTGACTGATTGGCTATCAGATACAAGTCCGATCAGTCGGAAAAACGCGGCGGAAGTGATCTTCGACGACATCCGCTCGGCCATCACGTCGGGGCGACTGACCGTCGGCACCCGATTGCCCTCGGAAGCCCAGCTGGCCGGCAGATATGGGGTAAGCCGACCCATTGTCCGCGAAGCGCTGCGATCGCTCCAGACACTTGGCCTCACCCAGACGCGCACCGGCAGCGGCACCTATGTCCTGACCGCCTCGCCAAACCCCGACCTCAGCTACGGCGGCTATTCCGCCCGCGATCTCATAGAGGCACGCCCCTTCATCGAGGGGCCGGCCGCCGGATGGGCCGCCTTGCGACGCAGCGAGCAACAGTTGGCGGCTCTGCTCGCCCTCTGTGACGAGATGGACAGGCAGACGGACCCTCACGAATGGGTGCTTTTAGACTCCGGGTTTCATAGTGCAATCGCCGAAGCTTCGGGAAATGCCGTGTTCGCGAAAATCGTCGCTGATGCGCGGGACGCGCTGATGCAGCAGTCCGAGCTGGTCAACCTCATGGCAGGGCGGCGCGTGGCGTCCAACATGGAGCATCGCCAGATCGTCGACGCGATCCGGGAGGGCTCGGAAGAGAAGGCGCGCAAGGCCATGGAAGCTCATCTGGGCGAGGTTAAGCAGGTCGTCACCACGATTATTGGAAGCGATCAGGCGTAACCGCGGTGATAGAGCGGCCCATGAAGGCCGCCCCATCTACCTGTCTTCTAAGCGGCGCTCTCGCACTATGCCTCAGCGGCCAGACTTTCAGGCGGCAGGTTTGCCAAGTGCTCGGGCTTGAGCGCCTGCTCCAGCTGCACCGCCGTCAGGTGGCCCTGTTCGAGCACTACTTGCGGGACCGTGCGGCCGGTTGCGAGCGCGTCCTGCGCCACCCTGGTGGCCGCATAATAACCGATGAGCGGATTGAGCGCGGTGGCGAGGCCAATGGATTCTTCAACGCGGCGCGCCATGATCTCCGGGTTTGCACTGATGCCGTCGACGCAGCGCTCGGCCAGTATGCGGCAAGCGGCGTTCAGATGGCTGATGCTCTCGGAGAGCGAACGAACAATGATCGGCTCAAAGGCATTGAGTTGCAGTTGACCCGCCTCGGCCGCCATGGTGATGGTCATGTCGTTGCCGATCACGGCGAAGGCGACCTGATTGACCATTTCCGGTATGACCGGATTGACCTTGCCGGGCATGATGCTCGAGCCGGCCTGCACGGCGGGCAAATTGATCTCTCCGATCCCCGCCCTTGGGCCGGAGGAAAGCAGGCGCAGGTCGTTGCACATCTTCGACAGCTTGACGGCGACGCGCTTCAGCACGCCGGAGAGGTGGACGAACGCGCCGGGATCCTGCGTCGCCTCGATCAGGTCGCTCGCCGTGACTAGGGGACGCCCCGTCAAGCGCGAGAGATACGCGCAGGCGCGGGCGGCGTATCCGGCGGGCGCGTTCAGGCCGGTGCCGATGGCGGTCGCTCCAAGATTGATCTCGTGCAGGAGCTTGGTGGACTCCAGAAGACGCGCCTTGTCCTCGCCGAGCATAACGGCAAAGGTGCGGAATTCCTGGCCGAGCGTCATCGGTACAGCGTCCTGAAGCTGCGTGCGCCCCACCTTAAGCATGCCGTTGAACTCGCGCGCCTTCCGCTCGAATGAGGCCTGCAGGACTTCCATCGAGGCGGAAAGGCCGTCGATCGCCTCGATCACCGCGACATTGACGGCCGTCGGATAGGCATCATTGGTCGATTGGCTCAGATTCACGTGATCGTTGGGGTGCAGGCGAGCGTAGTCGCCCTTGCGATGGCCGAGCAGTTCCAGCGCACGATTGGCGATCACCTCGTTCGCGTTCATGTTGGTCGAGGTGCCCGCCCCGCCCTGAATGACGTCAACGACGAACTGGTCGTGAAAAGCGCCGCTGCGGATTTCGCGGCAGGCCCGGACGATGGCTTCGAGGCGCGTGTCATCTAGAAAACCAAGCTCATGATTGGCAAGCGCCGCCGCCTCCTTCACGAAAGCAAGACCGCGGACGAGGTGCGAAAAGCGCCCGATCGGCGTGCCGGTGACTGGAAAATTTTCGACCGCCCGCGCGGTGTGAACACCCCAATAAACCTCCGCCGGTACTTCCTTGGCTCCCAGCAGATCATATTCGACGCGCATCTCGACCACATTTTCCTCCTGGACTGATTGCGGCTTAATCTGTAAAGCTGTTTGACAGGTTTTCGCAAATGTCGCAAGAAGGAGCGCGGAGGATCGCTGACCAGCCGATGCACAATATGCGGCAAGACTGAAAACATGAATCTGTTAAACAGCTTTACAGAATGATCCCTTTTGCCGCTGCAGTCGGGATCGCAAATGAAAGCGCGCTCACAGGGAGGAGCCATGTCAACGGAAGCCATCAAAGCCACCGCGGACCGCGAGGTGTTCATCGAAGAGGATAGCGGATACCACAAGGCGCTGAAGCCGCGGCAGATCCAGATGATCGCCATCGGAGGGGCGATCGGAACGGGTCTTTTCCTCGGAGCAGGCGGACGTCTCGCCCACGCCGGTCCTGCGCTCATCCTGGTCTATGCCCTTTGCGGCTTCTTTGCGTTCCTGGTCCTGCGCGCGCTCGGCGAACTCATCATGCACCGACCGAGCTCGGGCTCCTTCGTCTCCTATGCCCGCGAGTTCTATGGGGAGAAGATGGCCTTCGTCACCGGCTGGATGTACTGGCTGAACTGGGCGATGACCTCCGTGGCGGACGTGACGGCCGTCGCCCTCTACATGAATTTCTTTAAGCACTATGTGCCGTGGCTCGCCGGCATCGATCAGTGGATGTTCGCCCTCGTCGCGCTGCTGATCGTGCTGGCGATGAACCTCTTGTCGGTCAAGGTCTTTGGTGAACTGGAATTCTGGTTCAGCCTGATCAAGGTGTTGGCTCTCGCGACCTTCCTGGTGGTGGGCATCTATTTCGTCGTCTCGGGCACGCCGATTGACGGTCATTCCGCCGGCTTCAGCATCATCACCGACAATGGAGGGCTTTTCCCCAACGGGATATTGCCAGCCTTCGTGATCATCCAAGGCGTCGTTTTCGCCTATGCCTCGATCGAGCTGATCGGCACGACCGCCGGCGAGACCGAAGACCCGCGCAAGGTCATGCCCGCTGCGATCCGCGCGGTCGTTTTCCGCTTGATCGTCTTCTATGTCGGCTCGGTCCTGCTGCTTTCCATGCTTTTGCCCTATACGGCCTACAAAGCTGGCGAGAGCCCCTTCGTTACCTTCTTCGGAACGATCGGCGTCGAAGGTGCCGACGTCATCATGAACCTGGTGGTGCTGACGGCCGTGCTTTCCTCGCTCAATGCGGGTCTCTATTCCACCGGTCGCATCCTGCACTCGATGGCCGTTTCCGGCTCGGCGCCTGCCGCGCTGGCGAAGATGAACAAGGCGGGCGTCCCCTATGGCGGCATCGCGGTAACCGCCGTCGTGACGGTGATCGGCGTGGCATTGAACGCAATTGTCCCAGCCGCTGCCTTCGAGATCGCGCTTAACCTTTCGGCGCTCGGCATCATCTGCGCCTGGGGCGTCATCGTGCTTTGCCAGCTTAAGCTCTGGCACCTCTCGCGCCGGGGCGAGCTTGCCCGTCCGGATTTCCGAATGTTCGGCGCGCCCTATACCGGGTTCCTGACACTCCTCTTCCTCTTCGGCGTGCTGGTGCTGATGGCTTTCGATTATCCCGTCGGGACCTGGACGATTGCGTCGCTCGCGCTCATCGCGCCGGCGCTTGCCATCGGCTGGTATCTCCTGCGCCATCGCATCAATCATCTCGCTGCTGAACGCACCCTTGCGACCGGCATTTCGGGTGAGTGAACCGGTGAACAAGGGCCAGACGAAGCCGTTGGTGGCGGTCATCGCCACCGGCGGCACCATTGCAAGCAAGCGCAGCGCGAACGGCGCAAGCGTCCCCACGCTTACCGGTGAGGATCTCCTGGAGCTCCTCCCGCAGGCCGATGCGCATCTGCGCCCGGTCGAGCTGATGTCGAAGGACTCAGCCAGCCTGACATTGTCGGACATGCAGCGCATCAGCGATGCCGTAAAGGCGGAACTCGACGATGCCGATGTCCGAGGCATCGTGGTCCTGCATGGCACGGACGCGATGGAAGAGACCGCTCTGCTCGTCCAACTGCAGCACGCGACGCTAAAACCGGTAATATTCACCGGCGCGCAATTCACAGCGGATCATCCCGATGCGGACGGCCCCGCAAACCTCGCCGCCGCCGTCCGGCTCGCCGCAGACCCCGCCAATGCGGAACGCGGCGTGCTCATAGCCTTCGGCGGCCGGGCCCTGCCCGCGTGGGGGCTCTACAAGCAGAGCAGCGACGAGGCAGACGCTTTCCGCTCGGCCCGCTCGTTGCCGCGTGTCGAAAGTCCGCGCCTGCAGGCACCGGTCGACAGTATTCGCGTTGATATCGTCGCAATCTATCCCGGCTGCGATGCCACGCACATCAAGGCGAGTGTCGATGCGGGCGCCCATGGGATCGTGCTCGCGGCGCTCGGCTCCGGCAACGCCAATCCCGGCATCGTCGACGCCGTCAGGCACTGCACGAAGCGTGGTGTTTCCGTCGTCGTCTCCAGCCGCGTTCCGATGGGGCTCCTGACACCTGGCTATGGCGGCGGAGGCGGCGGGCACGACCTAGCCGAGGCCGGGGCGGTTCATTCCCATGCGCTTCGCCCCGCCCAGGCGCGGATTCTTTTGTCCAGCCTGATCGCAAGCCAAAGCTCAATCGAAACGATGGTGCGCGCCTTCAGCGACCCAAACCACCGCGGGTGAGTTTCCAATATCGGTGGCGGTCGATGCTTGATACCACCGGCATGTCTCACTGCCGTGGTGGTTCGCGAGACACTTGAGCGCGGGACTCGCACATCCAGGTACCGTGCAAGTTTCGTAGCTGCAGGCTTGATTTCAAGAATTCCGCCCCCATGTTGCAGTTATTATGAATATTCTGGTGCCAAAGCGAGAGCCGAAACGCCTCAAAGCAGGCCTCTAGCCCGGACGCGATACTGGGTTCGCGTCCGGGTCAGCCAGTTTTTCACTCAATGCGAGACCACTGCAGACGGAGTGCCTAACGCACTTCGCTCGCACTCGCGCGTATTCGGCTAAGAGGCGACCATGATGATCTTCAGAAACCTGTCGCAGGAAGATATTACACTTGACCTTGCGACCAAGGGAAAGCACTCGGCGCTGTCCAAGATCGCTGTAAAAATTGCGCGGAGAACCGGGCTTGATGATCGGGAGGTTCTTCGCGGCATTTGGCGGCGCGAGAGACTCGGCTCGACCGCCATTGGTCGTGGCATCGCCGTCCCGCACGCGTTGCTACGCTCGATCTCGTCGCCCGTGGCGTCGTTTACGCGACTAGCTCCTCCGATAGATTTCAAAAGCACCGACCTCGATCCCGTCGATCTCGTCTTTACCCTGCTTTGGCCGCGCTCCGAGGCTCGCACCTCCCTGCCCGCGCTTTCGCAACTGTTTCGGCTCGTGCGGGCGCCGCTGATCCGGGAGGGTCTCCGGCTGGCCCAGTCACCCGAGGAGGTGATGGCGATCCTCGAAAGCGAGGCCGGTCGATCGACGCGATCCCAACGCGGACCAACGGCGCTCGAAGGGTGGCGGTAAGGTGAACCAGAGGAGGACGCAAAGAATGAAGAAGCACACCCAGACACCACGAAAGCCGTCGATCGTGATTGGCGAGACGGATCACCAGCGATTGAACAAGCTTGCGCTCGCCGCGGCTGATCGCCTTCCCGAGATTTCCGATGGTCTCTTGCTTGAGCTCGAACGCGCACGCGTGGTTTCCGACGCTGCCGTGCCTGGGAATGTCGTCCGAATGGGATCGACGGTGGAGTATGAAACCGACACCGGAGATCGGCGAACTGTGACGCTTGTGTTCCCGAAAGACGCCGATATCTCCGAAGGAAAGATATCCATCCTGACCCCCATCGGAACTGCCCTTCTCGGCTTGTCCGCCGGTCAGACGATGGGCTGGACCGCACGGGACGACGCGCAGCACAAGCTGACGGTGTTGGCAGTTACCGTACATCGAGCGGAAGCGAACGTTTCCGCTCCTCCGAGTCGCCAAGGCTTCTTGCATAAAGCGGAGAACGATCTTCGCTGACGATCGGACCCTTTCCACGAGCGGCCGGCGCTCTACAACCGTTGCCCCGGTCGCCGGCGTGACCGGCAAATAGGGCGGTCCTGTTTGCAGACGACTGGACCCGCCCCATGAGCGCCTGCGCCTCTACTACAGCGGCCGCCGCGTGCCGGCAGAGCTGCGAGCCTTCATCGATCTGGCGAAACGCTTCGCTCGCGAATGCTTGAGCTCGCGGGCAGCTTGGATACCCCCCGCGAGCCATGAACCGATCACGCCTTCCTTGCCGGCTTGAGGAGATCGCCGAGACCGACACGGTGTAACATCTCGGCACGCAAGCGATCGAGAACGCTGAAGCCGATATTCGCGCCGTCTTCCGTCGGGTCGTAATGGATGCGGAACGGGCGTTCGCCAAAGGGCGCATTGACCACATCGACGATCATGTCGGCGACCGGAGCGGGATCAGCATCATCGGGGACGATGGCTGCAAAGGCATTCCGAACCGTTTCGCCGAAGCCTACATAGGGCCCGTCGGCTTCATATTCGGCGAGCCGGGCCTGATCGGCCGGGCTGCCCGAATGGGCGAAGTGGTTGGTGCCCTTGGTGAAGGCGCCGGGAACGACGATCGTCGTCTCTATGCCCCAGCGGGCAAGTTCGCGGGCATATTGTACGGCCAGCGAATCCATTGCCGCCTTGGCAGCGAAGTAGGGCGAGAGATATGGCGGCGTGCCGCCGGCCGAACTCGAACTCGACACCCAGACCAGCAGTCCCTCGTAACGCCTGCGCATATGCGGCAGGACGGCGCGGTTCACCCGCTGCGTGCCGAGCACGTTGACGTCGTACTGCTGGGCGAACTGATCGGGCGTGAAGGCTTCCGCCGGTCCGAACATCATGTGGCCCGCATTATGGACGACGACGTCGATCCGCCCGGCCTCGGCAATGATCTTTTCGACAGCCGAATTGACGGAGGGTTCCGACTGGACGTCCAGCTCAATCGGGCGGAGGTCGATGTCTTCCTGGCCAGACAATTCAGCCATCTCGGCGGCGTTTTTGGCATTGCGGCCTGCGACATCGCGCATCGAGGCGTAGACGACATGGCCGGCGCGGGCGAGCGCTTCGGAGATCAGCCGGCCGAAGCCGCTGGACGAGCCGGTGACGAGGGCGATTTTCTTGCTCATGAGACGCATCCTTTCATTGCGTTTTTCAGGTTGCGGTTGTCGTGGTCTGTGGAGTGGAAGGAGGGATCAGATGATCCCGCCATTGGCGCGCAGCACCTGACCGTTGATCCAGGCGCCGTCCGGTCCGGCAAGGAAGGCCACCGTGTTGGCGATGTCTTCGGGCTGGCCGAGGCGCTCCAGCGGAGCCAGCTTGCTGAGGTTGTCGATGACAGCCTGGGGCTTGCCGTCGAGGAAGAGGGCTGTCGCGGTGGGGCCCGGCGCCACGGCGTTGACCGTTATGTTGCGGCCGCGCAGTTCCCTGGAAAGCACATGCGTCATCGCCTCGATACCAGCCTTGGTGGCCGCGTAGACGCCATAGGTCGGCTGATAGAGACCGACGACGCTGGAGGAGAGATTGATGATGCGACCGCCGGCGCGCAGCCGCTTGGCGGCCTCGCGCATCGTGTTGATGCTGCCCTTGAGGTTGATGGCGATCTGGTTGTCGACGAAGGCTTCGTCGCCATCGGCGATCGTTGCGACCTTCATGATGCCGGCATTGTTGACCAGTACATCGACCCCGCCGAGCGCAGCTTCCGTCCTATCGAACATGCGGGCGACGGCGGCTGCGTCGCTGACATCGGCCTGGGCTGCGAGCGCCCGGCCGCCGGCATGCTCGATGCTGTCGACCAATTCTTCCGCAGCCTTGGCGCTGCCGGCATAGTTGACGACGACAGTGAAGCCGTCTCCCGCAAGGCGACCGGCGATCGCCGCGCCGATGCCGCGCGAGCCGCCGGTGACGATTGCGACCTTGTTTTCGTCATTTGCCATTTTCGTTCTCCTTCAGATGATGCGCCGCAGCGCGTTTCGATGCGAACAAGATGGACCTTTGCATCCCCCAGATAATCATTCATTGTCCGCCATCATCATCCGGAGATCGCGAACAATGGATCGGTTCGATGCCATGCGCATCTTCACTCGCGTAGCCGAGAGGCGCAGCTTCTCGCTGGCAGCGGAAGACTTGGGCGTGCCGCGCTCCACAGTGACGGATGCGGTTAAGCTCCTGGAACGGCGGCTTGGCGTGCGGCTACTGGAGCGCACGACGCGCGTGGTGCGTCCGACGCTGGACGGCGAGGCCTATTACCAGCACTGCGTTCGCCTGATCGGCGATCTCGAGGACGCCGAAGCGGGCTTCAGCGGGGCAAAACCCTCGGGGTTGCTGCGCGTCGATCTGCATGGCACCCAGGCGCGCTATTTCCTGCTGCCCGGCCTCGCGGATTTTCTGGAGCAATTTCCCGACATCCGGCTCCACATCAGCGAGACGCATCAGCCGATGGACATTGTGCGCGAGGGTTACGACTGCATCGTGCGGGTGGGAGCGCTATCGGATTCAAGCCTGATCCAGCGCAAACTTGCGGAACTCGAGCGCGGGACGTTCGCGAGCCCAAGCTACTTGGCGATATTCGGAACGCCGGAAACGCCGGAGGATCTGGAGAACGGCCACCGGATGGTCGGCCTGCTCGCGCCGGATATGCCCTCTGTCGCTCCCTTGGCATTCCTGATCGATGGCCGTGTCCGCGAGATGCTCCTGCCGACCGTCATCACCGTTACCGGCGCCGAGACCAACGTAGCCTCGGCCTGCGCCGGTCTCGGCATCATCCAAGTGCCGCGCTACCGGATTGCATCTGAAGTCGCAAACGGCTCATTGGTCGAGGTACTCGCCGATGCTCCGCCACCGAAGATCCCCGTCCATGTTCTCTATTCACACACGCGCCAGCTCTCGCCGCGGCTGCGTGTGTTTCTCGACTGGTTGACGCTGCAATACAGACAGACTCGGGGCTGACCAGGTGATCGTCACGAACCTCCCAGAACAGCGTGACGGTACTTTTTCGGAGATGACGCGAGGATGCTGACTATCTCTGGAAGCAACGCGGTAAGAAAGGGGCGTTCACCTCCATCATAGCAGCGCCGGGCGATTGAGAACGATAGGGCACGGTACCGGAAGACCTCTCGCAACGTCGTGCAGCAATTCGGGCTATAGCGCGCACATCGGCGGGTCCACGTTAGGCTAGGCGAGCATGGCGGTTCGCTTCAACCTGCTCATTGGGTTCCCTGGATTTCGACCGCATTCGAAGGGCATCTCGTTTTGGCGGTTCCTGGAACAGGCGGCGGTATTCGCGGGTAAATTGGGAGACACTTTCATACCCGACGTCAAACGCGGAGCTGCTCGCAGAGTAGCCTTCTTCCAGCATCAGCCGCCGCGCCTCAATGAGGCGAAGGCGCTTTTGGTACTGTCCGGGCGTCACCGAGGTCATATGCTTAAAGTGTCGATGAAAGGCGGTCAGGCTCATCCCTGCTGCCGCGGCAAGGCGCTCAACCGGTATGCGCGATCGGTACTCGGCTCTAAGAATTGCGAGTGCCGCACCGAGACGGCTCGCGTAGCTGGTCGGATCTGCAATCGACTGCAAGGCGGCACCATGCTGCCCCGACAGCAGCCAGTAATGCAGTTCCTGAACAATCCCCGGCCGGAGGAGCGGTATGGCTTCGGGTCTGTCGATCAGCCGCGTCAGCCGCGATGCGCAGTCGAGGGCCGCGACCTCTGAATCCTCGGTAAATAGCGTACGCGCCCGAGGCTGAGCCTGAGGGCGCTCGTGGCTCAACTGAGCCGCAAGCTGGCGCAAGATCGACATTTCCAGCTCGATAGCGATCGCGAGGTAAGGTTCGCGCGAATTCGCTCGAAGAACGCACGACACCGTCGGCAGGTCTGCGCCCAAGATGAGCGATTGGCCGGCGGAGAAGACCTGCTCCTCCCTGCCGACAAGCATTCGCTTCGCGCCCTGCAGGACAAGACAAATCATCGGACGAGAGACTGCATGCAGATTTCGGCCGGGTGACGTGACGCACTTCATCATGAGACCGGGAACTGGCGTCATAGCCACACCATCGCAATTGGCATTGCGGCTGGCGTAAGCCTGAACGGCTTGTTTCAACGGGTCCAACACGCTGCCTCCCGATCTAATGCAGATAAGACGAATATCCCCTACGCGGCAGGATAAGGCAAGTTTCGGGCAGTCCATAGCAAGCTCGTGCTCGGGCGATCCGGTATAACGGTGCTCATTGAAAGGACGCTTGCAGCCCGCATCTGAGCATCGCGTCGGTGTCGTCGGCAATGCCGACACATCGCGGCGCTTTGCGGCACGGGCACGCCGGGATCAGCATGCCGCTGACGAAAGCAGCTCGCGTCGCCTGGCTTCAGCATCTCAACTGGTGGAGAGGAGAGTGCCCATGACCGGGAGAGACATCTCAGTAGAAAACGAGGCGGACGGCAGCACGAGCCAGCGCCCGCCGTTTGTCATTTCCCGTCGTGACACGCTGAAGGGTGGAGCTGTCATGGTTGCGACGTCGATGTCGCCTGGCGCCTCGACGGCCGCTGACGCGGCGGCCGTACAGCCGACGCTCTTACCGGTTGCGCCCTCTCACGCGGTCTCGGTTCGGACAACGATTAATGGGCAGCCCGTGGAACTCGAGATCGATGCCCGGACCTCGCTTCTCGACCTGCTCCGCGAGCGCCTTGCGCTGACAGGAGCGAAGAAGGGTTGCGACCATGGGCAGTGCGGCGCGTGCACGGTGCATGTCGATGGACGCCGCATTGCCTCCTGCCTGACGCTGGCCGCCAAAGTGGAAGGCCGCGAAGTGCTCACGATCGAGGGCCTCTCCGACGGCGATACGCTGCACCCGATGCAGCAGGCGTTTATCGATCATGATGCGCTCCAATGCGGCTACTGCACTCCCGGGCAGATCATGGCGGCGGTTGCGTGCGTGGGCGAGGGCAATGCCACCTCGAAGGAGCGCATTCGCGAATATATGAGCGGCAACATCTGCCGCTGCGGCGCCTATGTCGGCATCGTCGCCGCGATCGAGGATGCCGCTGCCAAGATGCGGAGGGGATGAGATGCAGCCTTTCAGCTACATTCGTCCGGCAACGCCTCAGGAGGCAGTCGGCGCATTCGCTCAAGCCGGTGAAGGCGCGCGCTTTATTGCCGGCGGAACGACGCTCTACGACCTGATGAAGCTCAACATCGAACGACCACGCCATCTGATCGATGTGTCCGCGATCGAAGGCTTCAACCGGATCGAGACGGATGGCGACAGGCTGCGCTTCGAGGCGAACGCGGCGATGAGCGCGGTCGCGACCGATCCCGTTGTTGCGCGCGACTATCCGGTGTTGGCGGAATCCCTATGGAAAGCGGCCTCGCAACAGCTGCGCAACATGGCCACGGTCGGCGGCAATCTCCTCCAACGTACGCGCTGCATGTACTTTCGCAACGGTGCAGGTGGCATCTACCCCTGCAATAAGCGCGAACCGGGCAGCGGCTGCGCCGCAATCGGCGGCCTCGACCGTGGCCAGGCCGTGCTCGGAACCAGCGACACCTGCACAGCCGTCTCGCCCGGCGACTGGCCGGTCGCACTGGTCGCGATGGATGCCTCCATCGAGGTGCTCGGACCGAACGGAACGCGTTCGATGCCGGTCGCGGATCTCTACCGTCTTCCGGATACGACGCCGCACGTTGAGTTCACCCTCGATCCTGGCGAGATGATCACCGCGATCGTCGTGCCGAAGACCCTGGCCGGCCGCCGCTCGACCTATCACAAGATCCGGGACCGCGAATCCTATGCCTTCGCGCTTACCTCGGCTGCGGTGGCGCTGGAAATGAACGATGATCGCGTGGAGCGGGCCCGGATCGCGTTAGGCGGCGTGGCAACGCGCCCCTGGCGGGCGCCCGAGGCCGAAGAGGTGCTGGCAGGCCAGCGGCTGACCCCGGAACTCGCGCTCGCCGCTGGCCGGGCGGCCTTCCGCGATGCGCGGCCGGGACGGCATAACGGCTTCAAGGTCGAGCTCGGCGCTCGCACCATCGCCGATGCGCTTCGCATTGCCGCCGACAGGAGCCGCACATGAGCGTCGGCCCGTTTTCCGATCGCGCTCGCGTCGATGCTCTCGCCAAGGTGCGGGGAGAGGCCCGCTCTGCCGCCGACCTGACTCTTCCCCGATTGCTCTATGCGATGACGGTGCCATCCGCAATCGCCAAAGGCACGATGACAGCGCTTCCCGTCGAAGCGGCGCTGCGCGTACCGGGCGTCGTACGAGTGCTTACACCCGACGATTTTCCTGCACCGCCACCGTTCACCGAAGATGGTCCGCCGCCTCCGCCCCCTACGCTGGAAACGACGATCGCTTACCGCGGTCAGCCACTCGCCCTGGTCATCGCTGAAACCCTGGAAGCTGCTATCGAAGGGGCCGAGACGATCCGTCCCACCTTCGCGTCTGAGCCGTTCGCATGCGTGATGGAGAGCGCCGGCGCACAGCGCCAACCGGCGGAAGACGTCGCGTTCGGCGACGTTCCGACGGCGCTCTCATTCGCCGCCTCCACGGTCGAGGCGATCTACGACTCCCCCACGCAGCATCACAACCCTCTCGAATTGATCGCCACTGTTGCGGTTTGGGAGGACGGCCAGCTGTTGATCCATGAATCCACCCAGGCCAGCTCTCTCGTCAAAGGCGCGGTGGCAGGCGCGCTGCGGATCGATCCCGCCCGGGTGCACGTGAGAGGCGCGACCATCGGCGGCAGCTTCGGGCAGAAGGCCGTGCAACGTCAGACGGCGCTCGTCGCGCGTGCCGCGATCTTGAGCGGACGGCCGGTGAAGCTGGTACAGCCACGCGGTCAGATCTTCCATACCGCTACCTATAGGACTCGTACGCGGCACCGTATCCAGATCGGCGCGGACGCGGCCGGCAAGATCGTGGCCGTGCAGCATCATGTCGAGCAGGAGCAATCGCCCGGCGGTTATTTCGCCGTATCTGAATACCACCGGGACGTGATCCGGATGTACGGCGTTCAGAACTATCTCGGGACCGGTGCCGATATCCGGCTTGATCGCCAAGACCCTGGCTACATGCGCGGGACGCATCCCCAGCCTGCCTGCTTCGCCTTCGAGAGCGCCCTTGACGAGCTCGCCTACAAATCGGGCCGCGATCCGGTCGAGCTCCGCCTGGCGAACGATACGCGCGTCGATCCGCAGAATGGCCAGCCCCTATCCTCACGATTCCTGAACGAATGCCTGAGGGAAGGAGCGCGGCGCTTCGGGTGGTCGCGCCGTTCGCCCGAGCCCGGCTCTATTACGGCGCCCGATGGGAGTCAGATCGGATGGGGCATGGCGTGCGGCATCTACCAGTCGGCGACGACACCGGCCATTGCGACGTTGCGGATCGACGCGCGGGGCCGCACGCGCTTCGCCATCTCCGGTCACGAAATGGGTCAGGGCATGCACACCGCCATCGCCGCCGTGCTGCTCGAAGGTCTCGATATCGATCCAGACGGGTTGGAGGTCGCGATCGGCGACACCCGGGTTGCACCGCAGCACATGACCGCCGGCTCCTGGGGCACCAACAGCGTGGTCCCGGCGGCAATGCAGGCGGCCGAGCGCATGCGATCCGCGTTCGCGGAACTGCTGGGAGGCCGCCAGGTTTCCGGCAACCTCCACCGAAAGCTCGCCGCGATCCGCCGCCCGTTTCTGCAGATCGAGGTGTCCACGCTCGGGCCGGGGCAGGATCAGTCCGCACTCGAGGCCTTGCGCCAAGGCGGCTTCGCCGTCGCGGAATCCGTCTATCCAGGCTTCTCGACCTTCAGCTATAGCGCGCACTTCGTGGAGGTGCGTATCGAGCCGGGCACCAGGCGGATCCGCGTCCCGCGCGTGGTGAGCATTGCCGATTGCGGGCGCGTCGTGAGCCCGCGCACCGCCGAGAGCCAGGTGTATGGCGGCGTGATCTGGGGCCTGAGCCACGCTTTACGCGAAGCGACCGAGATCGACCCGCGCTACGGCGGATATCTCAACGTAGACCTGGCAGATTACGTCGTGCCCGTGAACGCCGACATCGGCGAGATCGAGATCGGCCTGGTCGACCAGCCCGATCCCCTGGCGAACGCGGTCGGCGTCAAAGGGCTCGGTCAGGTTTCGATGGTCGGCATTTCGGCTGCCGTCGCCAATGCCGTCTTTCATGCAACTGGGAAGCGGGTACGCGAGCTGCCGATCCGCGTCGAGCATCTGCTTTAGGGAGGAACTCATGAGCGCCACGCCGTTCGCGGACAGGGCGAGGATCGACGCCTTCGACAAGGTCAGGGGCGCGACGGCCTATGCCGCCGACGTTCCGCTGCCGGGAATGCTGCATGCAATACTGGTCCCATCCCGTGTGGCGAAGGGACACCTCGCCACGCTTCCGGTCGAGGACGCTATGCGTGTGCCGGGCGTGGTTCGCGTGCTCACGCCCGACGACTTCCCGCCGCCGCCCGAGCCAGTCCGCTTCCCCAACGCCGACGCACCGCCCACTCTTCATAGAGAGATCGCCTTCCGCGGCCAGCCGGTCGCGCTTGTCGTTGCCGAAACGCTGGAAGCCGCGATGGAGGGAGCTGAGCACGTGGTCCCGACTTACGAAGAGCAGACCTTTGCGGCGACAAAGCGCAGCGCCCTCGCGGTTCGGGAGGAGGCGAGGCCAACGGTCTTTGGCGATGCTGAGGCCGCACTGGCGCGGGCTAATGCGACCGTCGACGTCGAATATGAATCGCCAACCCAGCATCACAATCCGATCGAGCTGATCTCGACGACCGCTGTATGGGCCGAAGGCCGATTGACCATCTACGAAGGGACCCAGTTCGCCAGTGGGCTCAAGGAGGTCGTCGCGCGGATCCTGCGGATCGATCCTGGCATCGTGGACGTGAAGAGCCCCACCGTAGGCGGAGCATTCGGACAGAAGGGATGGGTCCAGCAGCAGACCGCGATCGTCGCACGTGCAGCGATGCTGACAGGGCGACCGGTCAAGCTGGTTACTCCGCGTGGACAGATCTTCCACCTCGCCAAGTTTCGTCCGAACAGCACCCACCGCATCCGGCTTGGGGCCGACGCCGACGGGCGAATGATCGCCGCGCACTATGTCTCGGATCAGCAGCAGTCGCGCGGTGGGACCTTTCCGTCCAACTACCATGCCGGACCGAGCCGATTGTACGGTATTCAGAATTACTATGGTGGCGCTGTGGATTATAGGATCGACACGCAGCCGCCAGGACATATGCGCGCGCCGCACGAACATCCGGCATGCTTCGCCTTTGAATGCGCGGTGGACGAATTGGCCTACCGCATCGGTGCAGACCCGGTCGAGTTCCGCATCGCCAACGATACGCGCGTCGACCCTCAGAACGGCCGAGCACTATCGTCCCGTTACCTGAATGAATGCCTGAGCCGGGGCGCCCAACGCTTTGGCTGGGAGCGACGGACACCTGAGCCGGGATCGATGCGAGCGTCCGACGGTTCGCTGGTCGGATGGGGTGTGGCGAGCGGCACCTACCCAGCCTTGGTTACGGCGACCGTCGCGAGCCTTCGGATCAGCGCTGATGGAACGACCCGCTTCGTTACCACGCACCATGAATTCGGACAGGGCATCAAGACCGCGATTGCGGCGGTGCTACTGGACGGACTGGAGATCGATCCGACCAGGCTCGACATCGTCCTCGGCGACACGACTGCCGCACCCCAGCAGATCACCGCCGGCTCCTGGGGAACCTTCAGCGTGGTGCCGACCGCGGCACTCGCCGTCGAGCGGATGCGTGCGGCGCTGTCTGAACTGCTCGGCGGCAGACAGGTGTCCGGCAACATCCATCAGCAGCTCGCCGCAATCCGCCGCCCTTATCTGACCGTGGACGTTTCGCAGCTCGGACCGGGTCAGGAGGCCGCAGCACTCGAACGGTTGCGCAGAGGACAATATGCGATCGCCGGCCCGACCTTCCCTGAATTTACCTCGATGAGCTATATCGCCCATTTTATCGAGGTCCGGGTCGAGCCGACCACCCGCCGCATTCGAATGCCGCGCGTGGTGAGCGTCGCCGATTGCGGGCGCGTGGTCAGCCCGCGCACCGCCGCGAGCCAGGTTCGGGGCGGCGTCATCTGGGCATTCGGCGCCTCGCTGCGCGAGGCGACTGAAGTCGACCCGCGCTACGGCGGCTTCCTCAACAATGACCTCGCCGACTATGTGGTGCCGGTAAACGCCGACATCGGTGAGATTGAAGTCGACTTCATTAATGAGCCCGATCTGCTGGCGAACAGCGTCGGGGTGAAGGGGCTTGGAGAAGTGGCGATGGTGGGCGCGTCGGCGGCAATCGCCAATGCGATCTTTCACGCAACAGGCAAACGGCTGCGAGAGCTGCCGATCCGCATCGAGCACTTGCTCTGAACACATGTCTTCGATTCCGATGGCTGCATGTCCGAATGCGCTTTGACTGTCCGCCCATCTCATCCTGGCTGCTCGACCACTGCGCCATGGCGCTCTCCGAGGGCGAGGCAGAATCCGAGTTTTCCGGCGCGGTCGCCGATTCCGGAGTGGGACGCTGGGCAGTGATGGCGGCAATAGAGAAAGCTGTCCCCCGGCCGAGATGCTGTCGGCCGCCCCTCTACGCGCGGTTCCGCTCACGCGAGGAGCACACTTTCGCGGAGCGCCTGCTTACGTCGGTGCGCTTCAAATTGGGCGGCCATGTCGAGGTCCTTTTGGAGGTCGACCATGAAGTCCCCTGCCCCACTCCCTATATCACTGGCGACGGCTGAACGGTTCCAGGACATCGCCGAGATGGAGGCGGAGACTGCCGCGAGGCCCGCGTTGAACCCCTGAGGGCCAGGATGCTGGCAGTCCATGTCCTCGATCCCCACACAAAAGAGGAAGACCCGATCTCTGCTGACCGCGACATTAATCGAACCATCGAAGCTTGAGGCATGCATGAGGAAACACGACCGAGATCGCGGTCTTTTACCGTGCGAACAGGAGATATCTTCTGGCTCCCTGAGTGCCGTGATTGTTCAAAACATCACGATATATTCATAAACATTGCCGCCGTAAGCGAGGTGCAACTGAAATACCGCTGAGCGGCGCCCAAAAACGCAGTATCTTTTCATTATATTCCGGACATCCTCGATGAAGGCGGCGAAAATTTGACGAACGAAAGTCGTAGAAACTTTAATTATTATTAACGTGACTGGAAGCGTTGCTGGAGATATGCCTTTGGTGAGGCTGAATACTGCCGGCGATCGAAGAGATCGCGACGCGACAATATGAGACAGCCCCGACTGGAAGATCAATGCTTCCCAAGTTTAGGAGACGCAAAGATGCTCTCGCTCATCAAGACATCCGCAATCGCGGCCCTCACCCTGTCGTTGGCCGCAGGCAGCGCTTTTGCCGCCGAACACCATGGACACGAGGATCGTGGCATGTCCTCATCCGGCGGCAACGGCGCCTACTATCCGGGAATATCCAACGAGGACGACTCTATGCCCCTCGCGGCACCGGTAGACCAAACCACAGCTTCCATCGCGGTGCGCACACCACGGCTCAGCAACATTCTCGGTGAGCTTCGCGCCGCCAATCACCGCATGGACGTCAAGCGTTCGGAGGGCGAACTCAATGCGGTGGCCTTCAACAGGATGCGGCGCGAGGAAGCGGACATTCGCGCCCGGGCGGTCCGGGTGGCGGACCTGCACGGTGGCATGATACCGAATCGATCCTATGCGCAACTGCAAAAGGATGTTCGTCGGCTAGACTGGAATATCGCCCGGTCTACCTGAAGACTAGACGCGAGGCGGTCACCCTCCCCGCCAAGCCAGGCTGTTCGACGTAACGGTCCAGCGCCTCAGAACGCCGCCGCAGCTCAACTGCGGCGGATTTGCTGAACCTCAGTGCCCCCCCGTTCCCTAATGAGCAGCTAATGCTGTGCCTGTTCGTCTATTTTGCCATGTGCGCAGCTCCGGCCTTGTCCGTCGATGTCTCGGAGTTCTTCACAGAGCCACCTCAAAAGGCCGAGCCGCCCGAGCCTGCAAAAGCAGCCCGATAGCCCGACGTGCGGCAGCACATGGCTGTCCTCTCCATAGCGTTGCAATTGATACGTTATGCGATCTTTTTAGACCAGAACAAGCAGTGCGCGGGCTCGTGAAGAACGGCTCCCTTCGACCCCTTAGGAGACCATCCCGCGACAATCTCGAAAGTCCGTTCTGCGCAAGAAAATCGGCTGTACGCGGAGGTGGTCGCTTGTTAATTCGCGAGTGAAAAGTGTTCAACACCATGTTGACTCGCACACTCGTGTTGGCACACCGAGCCGGGTCAGGATCGCCTGACCCCAATTCGGCCGGAACAACATCGGCCCTTAGAGTTGAATCCAAGCGGTCTTCAAGTCGACACATTTATCGAGCGCGTGAAGCGACTTGTCGTGGCCGTTTCCGGACTGCTTCACACCACCGAGGGGTACAGTGTTGTCTGATCCACCATAGGAATTGACGTGAACAACGCCGGCGCGGATGCCCTTGACCATGCGATGCGCGCGAGAAAGGTTCGACGTCCAGACCGCAGAGGCGAGGCCGTAGTTGGTCGCGTTGGCAATCTGCAGCGCCGACGCTTCGGTCTCGAAGGGAATGATAGACAGGATGGGTCCAAAGACCTCTTCCTTCGCGAGGGTCATGTCCGGGCTGACGTCGAACACGGTCGGCTGCATGTAATAGCCGCCGGTCTCCTCGAGAATCCGCTTGCCGCCCGTGCGCAGCGAAGCGCCCTCGGCGACCGCCTGCTCGACGAAGGCCAGATCCTTTTTGAGCTGGACTTCGCTTGCGATCGCGCCGGCTTCAGTTGAGAGCTCGAGTGGATCACCGACTTTGATGTTGGCGGCGATCCTCGCTACCGTTTCGGAGAACTCTCCGTAAATCGCTTTTTCCACGAGCAGCCGCGAGCCGGCGATGCAGACCTGGCCGGAATTGCGGAAGATGCCATAGGCGGAAACCTTGGCGGCTTGGTCGATATCGGGCGCATCGGCGAAGACGATATTGGGCGACTTACCGCCGAGTTCGAGATAAATGCGCTTGAGGTTCGAGCGAGCCGAGTATTCCAGTAGGCGACGCCCGACGCCGCCGGAGCCGGTGAAAGCCAGCACGTCTATGTCCATGTGCAAGCCAATTGCTTCTCCGGTCGTCGCTCCCCTGCCCGTTACGACGTTGAGCACCCCCTCCGGCAGCCCCGCCTCGGCGCAAAGAGCTGCCAGCCGCAACAGCGACAGCGATGCACCTTCCGCCGGCTTAAGCACGACGGAGTTGCCCGCCGCAAGTGCCGGCGCGATCTTCCAGGCACCGATCATCATCGGGAAGTTCCAGGGCACGATCGCCGCGACGACGCCGACCGGCTCGCGATGCACGAGGCCGAGCACGTTCTCTGCGGTCGGCGCAACCTCGCCATAGACCTTGTCGATCGCCTCGGCATAGTAGCGGAAAGTGGCTGCGGCGCTTCCCGGCTCGGCCTTCAGCGCCATGGAGATCTCGGTGCCATTGTCGCGGACGCCGAGGACTGCGATTTCCAAAGCGTTCTTCTCGATAAGTTCGGCAATCCTAAGGAGTACCTTCTTGCGCTCCGCGGGTGCTGCCTTCGACCAGGTACCCTTTTCGAAGGCGGCGCGCGCCACTTGAACGGCGAGGTCCACATCCTCGGCGCCGGCATCGGCGATGGTCGTGAGCCGGCTGCCGTCGATCGGAGAGATGACGTCAATGACAGCGCCGCCGATCGGTTCTCGCCATGCGCCGCCGATGAAAAGTGATTGGGGCGCGACAGGCAATGTTCGGAGTTGGTCGATCTTGTCCTGCATGGTCCGGCGTCTCTTGAGAAAGTATGGCGGGCGAGATGCCCGCCATCATGATCCGATTACTGTCAGGCTTCCTGCCCGGCACCCAGCCGTGCAAAGCCCACCACATCGGCAGACTTCAAGCGCGCCGCAGCGACGAAGCCGATGAGTGCAGCAACCAGCACGAGGCCCGGCAGCAGCACGGCGAGAAAACCATTGGCGCCGGCGATCGCACCGAAGTTCACGGCGATATAGTAAACCAGCCCCAGGAGGATCACGCCGGTCGCGACGGGAAGGATCTTGGTCACCAGGATATTGCTTTCGAGGCCCGGGTTGCGGCCGAAGAAGGCGACGATGGCGAAGGCGGTGAACGCCATGAGCAGGATGATTGCCAACGTGCCGACATTGGTAAGCCAGGAAAAGAGCGCCAGGACCGGGTCTTGCCCGGTGAAGGCAAAGATCGCCACGACGAGTACGGCGATGACCGTCTGGATCACCGAGCCGACATGCGGGCTCTGGAATTCCTGATGCGTGACGCCCACGGATTTCGGCAGCAGGCCTTCGCGGCCGGCCACATAGATGTAGCGCGCGACGCCATTGTGAAAGGCAAGCACACCGGCGAACAGGCTGGTGATGAAGAGGATGCTCATCACGACGGTGATCCAGTGGCCGACATAGCGCTCGGCGAGGCCGAAGAGGAAGGTCGTCGGATCGGCAAGGCCTTGCAGTTCCGGGACGAGCTTGTCGACGCCGGCGCCATTCACCATCAGCCAGGAGGTCAGCATGTAGAAAAGACCGATAGTGAGCACCGAGATATAGGTGGCACGCGGAACCGTCTTCTGCGGTTCGCGGGCCTCCTCACTGTAGATGGTCGTTGCCTCGAAGCCGATGAAGGCAGCAAAGCAGAAGAGGATGCCGATCGCCGGCGTGCCGCCCCAGAAGGCGGTCGGCGTGAACGGGGCGGCGGAAAGGCCGCTGTCGCCGCCGGTGAAGAGGATCGCCGCATCGATGACCAGGACGACCAAATATTCAAGGACCACCAGCACGGTCAGCACCTTGGCCGAGAGGTCGACGCGGCGATAACCGAACACGGCGACAGCGGCAATACCGATATAGGTCCAGACCCACCAGGGAAGAACGAGACCGACTTGTTCTGCGAAGAAGCCAGATGTCGCTGCGCCGAACAGGCCGAAAACCCCAATCTGCATCGCATTGTAGGCGAGGATTGCTACGAGTGCTGCCGCCCCTCCCATGAGGCCGCCGAGGCCTTGTGCGGTATAGGCGTAGAATGCGCCTGCGTTGCGGATGTGGCGGGCCATGGCGACGTAGCCGACCGAAAAGAGCAGTAGCAGCGCCGTAACCAGCAGAAAGGTCAGCGGAATGCCTGCACCATTGCCGAGCAGCATGGAAAGCGGTACGCCGCCCGCCACTGCCGTCAGCGGCGCGGCCGCGGAGACCACAAGGAATGTCACGGCGCCGACGCCGAGACTGTTCTTGCGCAGCTGGTTCTGACCTGCGCCGGGTGAGTTGTGAGTATCCATAAGCGTTCGTTCCCCTTGTTGAACGTATCCGACCATCGCTGCGGAACGCCCGCATGCGACCTCCACCTATTCGGACTGAAGCGGCGCTTCTTGCTTGTTATTGATCGCGCACCCTTCAGCGCATATGGTTCAATATTTGAACCCATGCTTCAAATATAGACTTGCAAACAAACCCCGCGTCTGTCAACTTAATTCTCATGTTAAGTATCTTGGCGCCGCTGGGAAACGATGCGAAGCGGGCGCAAGCCCGACGTAGCAGCGAAGAAAGGGGCTCAAGAGGAGGAACGATGAGCACGATAGGCAAAGCGCTGTCATTGCTGGACACGGTATCTCGACTCGACAAGGAAGCCGGACTGACCGACATCGCCCGTCTGTGCGGACTCGACAAAGCGACGGCACGCCGCTTTCTGGTAGAGCTGGAGAAGCACGGCTTCGTCGAGCAGGATCCGGAAACCCGCAGATACCGCATTGGATCGGCGCCTGTCCGGCTGGCGCGGATCCGCGAGGCGCGGTACCCGTTCCTGCGCGTCGCCGTTCCATTCATCAAGGCGCTCGCGGAAGCGTCGACGGAAACGGTGCATCTTTCTGAGTTTTCCGGCAGCCGTCTGTCCACAATCCATGTCGAGGATTCCCCGCGCGCGCACCGCGTCAACGTAGAGGTCGGCACACTGCTGCCCTTTCATGCAACCGCCTCAGGTCTCGCCTATCTTGCCTTTTGCCCTCCAGACGAAATCGACGCCGCCCTCTCGAAGCCGCTCGAAAGGGTCACCGAATACACGATCGTCGATCCCGCAGTGCTGCGCGGCCTTCTTGATGAAACGGTGGCGCGCGGCTTTTCCATAAACCACCAGGGCATCGAGGCCGGCGTCGTGAGCACGGCTGCGCCGATCCGCGCACCTGGCGGCCATCCGATCGGCTGCGTCGCGATCGCAGCGCCGATGGTCAGGGCCGACCAGGCGGGACTCATGGAATTCGGTGCGCAAGTAGTCGCCGCGGCCAACGCAATTTCAGAAAAATACTACGGGTCAGAAAGGCCCGCGGGAACCACTGCGCAAATCAGGAGGACAGGCTGATGAGCCCTTCGGCGCCTTTGCCAAGGATAGTCGTCATCGGGACCGGTGACACCAAAAGCGACGAACTGCAGTTCATGGCATCGGTCATCGATGAAGCGGGCGGCCTGCCGGTGATGATCGACGTCAGCATTCTGGACGATCCGCCCTATGCACCCGACTACTCTAAATATGACATCGCCAAAGCGGCCGGCACTTCGATCGAGGCGATCATCGCCAGTGGAGACGAGAACAGCGCCATGGCCTTGATGGCCAAGGGCGCAGCCACCCTCACCCGCGACCTCTACGATACGGGCCAGATAGACGGCGTCATTATGCTGGGTGGCACCATGGGAACGGATCTGGCCCTCGACGTTGCCGCGGCCTTGCCACTCGGCGTACCGAAATTCGTCGTCTCGACGATCGCCTACTCCCACCTCATTCCGCCGGAGCGCATCGCACCCGACCTGATGATGATCCTGTGGGCGGGCGGCCTTTTTGGTCTGAACGGCATCTGCCGGTCCGTCCTGTCGCAGGCCTGCGGCGCGGTGGTCGGGGCTGCCAAGCATTGTACCAAGCCGAAGAGCGGGCGGCCGCTGATTGGCATGACGTCCCTCGGCTCCTCCTGCCTCAAATACATGAAGTATGTCAAACCGGAGCTCGAGAAGCGCGGCTATGACGTCGCCGTCTTTCACTCGACAGGCATGGGCGGGCGCGCATTCGAAGCGATCGCCGGGCAGGACGGCTTTGCCGCAGTTTTCGACCTCTGCATGCAGGAAGTCAGCAATCACCATTACGGTACCGTCGTGACCTCCGGGGCGGACCGGTTAGAGAACGCCGGACGCGCCGGCATTCCGCAGATCGTCGCCCCCGGTGCCGTCGACATGGTCGACTTCCAGGCTTGGCAGGACCTGCCGGCGATCTTCGCGGACCGCCCCTACCACGCCCATAACCGCCTGCTCGGATCAGTCACCAGTTCGCCGGAGGGGCGACGCGAAATTGCCCGGCTTATCGGGCGGAAGCTCGCGACCACCGAGGCGAAGATCGCCTTCCTGTTGCCGCTCGGCGGCCTGCAGGAATGGGACAAGCCCGACGAGCCGCTCCACGACCCCGCGGGGCTCGATGCCTTCCTGGACGAAATTCGTAGGGCGTTGCCATCGACCGTCACCCTGCAAGAGGTCGATGCGCACATCAACTCCCTGGCTTTCTCGGAGAAAGCCCTCGAAATTTTCGACAATTGGGTGGCCGAAGGCGTCGTCCCGGAAGGAAGGCCATGACAGGCGAACGCGCGCTTATTCTCGACTTCGGTGGTGTTGTGACCCGCACCCTCTTCGAGACCCACGACATCTCCGAGCGTGCATTGGGGCTCCCCCCCGGTTCACTCACATGGCGCGGTCCCTTCGACCCCGCAACCGACCCGCTCTGGGTGGCGATGCAGAATCGCGAGATCACTGAGCGCGACTATTGGCTCGCCCGCACACGCGAGGTTGGCCGGATGCTCGGCGAGGAATGGACCGAGATGCAGACCTTCGTGCGCCGCGCCCGCGGCGCCGAACCGGAGCTGGCGCTCCGTCCGGAAGCCCGCGACGCGATCGTGAAAGTGAAGGCCGCCGGATCGAAGCTTGCCATCCTGTCGAACGAACTCGACCTCTTCTACGGCGTCGAATTCCGCAAGCGCTTTCCGTTGATCGAGCTCTTCGACGTCATCGTCGACGCCACCTATACGAAAATACTGAAGCCCGATCCGCGCGCCTACGAGCTCGTTCTTTCCGAGCTCGGCCTCCCTCGCGAAGCCTGCGTCTTCGTCGAAGACCAGAAGAAGAACATCGAAGGCGCCGATGCCGTGCGCCTGCCTTACGTGCATTTCGACGTTACTCGCCCCGCCGAGGGTTATGCCCGCGCGCTTGGCATGCTTGGGCTCTGAACAAGAGGAAATACCGATGCGTGAGACCAACTTCCTGATCGAGAACAACGCCCGCTACCTGTGGCACCCGATGGCGCATCCGGCCGAGATGCAGGCCCATCCGCCCCGCATCGTCAATGCGGCCGAAGGTGTCGAGATCGTCGATATCCACGGCAAGAAGGTGCTGGACGCGGTCGGGGGCCTTTGGAACGTCAATCTCGGCTATTCCTGCGAGCCGGTAAAAAAGGCGATCCGCGACCAGTTGGACGAGCTGCCTTATTATTCGACGTTCCGGGGGACCACCAACTCGCCTCTGATCGAGCTCTCCTACGAGCTTGCCGAGTGGTTCAAGGAGGACAGCCTCACCCGCTCTTTCTACACGTCCGGCGGCTCGGACTCGGTCGAGACCTGCCTGCGCCTGGCGCGGCAATATCACAAAATCAACGGCCAGCCAGAGCGCACCAAGTTTATCGCCCTGAAAAAGGGCTATCACGGGACCCATTTCGGCGGCGCATCGGTGAACGGCAACCAGAATTTTCGCCGCAACTACGAGCCGCTGCTGCCGGGAGTCTTCCACCTGCCGGCGCCCTGGACCTACCGCAACCCCTTCGGCACAAGCGACGGGGCGGAGATCGCGGCGGCGATTGGGCGCCTGTTCGAAGAGGAGATTGCTTTCCAGGGCGCAGACACGATCGCGGCCTTGATCGTCGAACCGGTGCTTGGCGCGGGCGGCGTCATCGTTCCGCACGCAACCTTCCTGCCGCTGATGCGCGAGATCTGCGACCGGCACGGCATCCTGCTGATCGCCGACGAAGTCATCACCGCCTTCGGACGCACCGGCGCCTGGACCGGGTCGCGCCTCTGGGGCGTGAAGCCCGATCTCATGTCCACCGCCAAAGCGATCACCAACGGTTATTTTCCATTCGGCGCGGTGATGATCAGCGAGAAGGTCGCCGAGGTGTTCGAAAGCAACAGGAACGCCGTCGGCACGATCGGCCATGGCTACACCTATTCCGGCCATCCCGTCGGCGCCGCCGCGGCTCTCGCGATGCTCAAGGAAACCAAGCGGCTGAATGTTGCCGCCAATGCCGCCGCACGCGGAGAGGAGCTGTTGCGCGGCCTCGATAACCTTGAGAACAACCACGAGCTTGTCGGCGATGTTCGCGGCAAGGGGCTGATGTGCGCGCTCGAACTTGTGAGCAATCGCGAGAAAAAGACCCCCGCGGGCAAGGAAGTCCTGCAGAAGGTTCAGGATGTTGCTTACGATGCCGGTGTCCTCGTCCGCACCTCGGGGCCGAACGTCATCCTGTCTCCGCCGCTCGTGATCACCGCTCAAGATGTCGGCCGTATCGTCGATGCGGTCGATGCAGGGCTGGCCGCGGCTGGAGGGCGATGAGATGTCCGACAAGACTGCTTTGCTCGCCCGCCGCGAACGCCTGCTCGGCCGGAACATGTCGCTCTTCTACGAGGAGCCGGTCCATATCGTGCGCGGCGAAGGCGTCTGGCTCTGGGATGCCGACGGCCGGCGCTATCTCGACTGCTACAATAATGTGCCGCATGTCGGCCACTGCCACCCGCGCGTGGTCGAGGCGATCGCGCGCCAGGCATCGACTCTTAACACCCACACCCGCTACCTGCACGAAGGCATTCTCGACTATGTCGAGCGCCTGACGGCAACCTTCGACGGCAAGCTCAACACGGCGATCCTCACCTGCACCGGCAGCGAGGCGAACGACGTCGCGCTGCGCATGGCCCAGGCCGTGACCGGGAGGACCGGCGTGATCGCCACGAACCACACCTATCACGGCAACACGGCGGCCGTATCACAGCTCTCCACCCGCATGCCGCCGGTCGGCGGCTATGGCGGCCACGTCCGCCATGTGCCGGCACCGGACAGCTATCGGCCGCTGGGCGGCGCCGGCGGCGAGGTCTTTGCAGCCGCGTTCGCCGCGGAAGTCGAACAGGCGATTGCTTCGCTTCAGGAGGCCCCCCACGGCTTTTCAGCCCTGATCATCGATCCGTTCTTCGCCAATGAGGGCTTTCCCGACCTGCTATCCGGCTTTTTGGAAAAGACCGTCGCCGCCGTGCGCAAGGCCGGCGGCCTGGTCATCGCCGACGAAGTGCAGCCGGGCTTCGGCCGCATTGGCACGCACATGTGGGGCCACCAGCGCGCCGGCATCGTCCCCGATATCGTCACGCTCGGCAAGCCGATGGGCAACGGCCATCCTATTGGCGGCGTCATCGCGAACGCCGACACGCTGAATGCCTTCCGCAAGGCTTTCCGTTATTTCAACACCTTCGGCGGCAATCCGGTCTCCTGCGCCGCGGCAATGGCCGTGCTCGACGTGATCGAGGAAGAGAAGCTCGTCGAAAACGCCTCGCATGTCGGCGAATATACGCGGGCCGCATTCAAGGCGCTCGCGGAAAAACATTCTATCATCGGCGACGTGCGCGGCAGCGGTCTTTTCATGGGAACCGAATTCGTTCTCGACCGGGCGACGAAAAAGCCAGCTCCGGAACTCGCGACGAGGATCATCAACGCGATGCGCGAACGCGGCGTGCTGATGGGCAAGATCGGCGTGCACGAGTGCAGCACCAAGATCCGCCCGCCAATGCCGTTTTCGAAGGAGAATGCCGACCTGATGCTGTCGACCTTCGACGAGGTCTTGTCCAGCCTGTGAGCGTCGCGATGGATCAGGATAGAACAAAACTGCCGATGGCGGCGCTTGTCGGGCGAGCGCAGCAGGCGCTCTTCCACTGGGGCCTGGCCGGTCAGACGCCGGAGCTGCTGAAATTCCGCGAAAACGCAGTATTCCGGATCCGCTTGGACGACGGTGGGCACGCGGCCCTTCGGCTGCATCGCCCCGGCTATCACGACGACCGCGCTCTCACGTCCGAACTACAATGGATGGCGACGCTAAAGGCCGGTGGGCTCCATGTGCCGGCACCGATCCCGACGCTTGACGGCCGCAATCTCGTAACCTTGCCGGCCACGCCGGCTTTTGCGAGCCAGCATGCCGACATCGTCAGTTGGATGTACGGCGAAGAGCTCGGCCGCTCCGGCACGCCGCTCCACCAGCCGCCCGCACGGCTCACGGAGATCTTCGGACAACTCGGCCAGGCAATGGCCGAACTGCACAACATCTCCGACCGGTGGACGCCGCCGGCATCCTTCGTCCGTCCGGCATGGGATTTCGACGGCTTGCTGGGGGAAAATCCCTTCTGGGGTCGGTTCTGGGATTGCCCGGGACTGGTGCCGGAGGCCGCAAGGCAGCTCGCGGCTCTGCGGCCGCTCCTCGCAGAGCACTTGAGCGCGGCCGACCGCCTCGGCCTCGACTACGGCCTCATCCATGCGGATCTGGTGCGCGAGAACGTACTCGTCGGAGCTGATCACGTCGAACTCATCGATTTCGACGATGCCGGTTACGGCTGGCGCATGTTCGACATCGCAACGGCGCTCCTCAGAAACCGCCGCGAAGCGCATTTCGGCCTGATCCAGAGGTCCCTCATCGCCGGGTACCGCGGCCGGCGGCCACTGCCGGATGCAGCGCTCGAAACCCTGCCGCTCTTCCTGCTGCTCAGAAGCCTCACCTACATTGGCTGGGTCGGCAACCGTCCGGACACGCTCTATGCCGAGCAACGATTGGCGCGATATGTGAAGGAGGCGCTGGAGCTTGCCGGACCGCTTCTTCAGCCGCCCTAGGGTTGAGGTGATGCCGGTCGAGCGACATCCGCCGAACAAGCCGGCACCGATCACCGTTCTTACCCCTCGCGGGCGTTCCGCGGGCCTTGACCTTTCGTTCCCGTAATCCGAAGCGACGCGGAAGTAGATGCTGTCCGCCCAGAGGGGCCAAGATCGGATCACGCGTGCCCCGCTCTGGGCGCACACGGAAGCGCGGCAGCGACCCCAAAACATTAAGCAAAGGAGATATAGTATGATCGACATCCCATTCCCCGCAATTGGACGCGTCTACAGAGCCGATTATGGCGAGCGAATTTATCGCGTCGCCTTCGCCAGCGACGGCAAGACCCTGCGCTGGGCCGAAGACTCCGCGTCGGATTTCGATGCCGCCGCCACGACGGAGACATATCGCGCCATTCCGATCCGCCCCGGCGTTTTCATGGTCACGTGGAGAGAGGCTGACGGCACCACCGTCACCCATGTCGAGGATTTCGAAAACGACGCGGTTCATGCCGCCATCACCCTTCCAGACCGTACCTTCCTGACGCTGGAAGGCCGCTGGGTACGATTGGATTAGCTACTGCATAGTGCCTGGCGTCGCCGCCTCTGGCTGCAGATGGCGGCGGCGCCAGGCGACCGGCGTCTCGCCGGTCCGTTTGCGGAAGAAGCGGGAGAAATACGCCGGGTCGTCGAAACCGATCTCGCGGCCGATATCCTCGACCGAGCGGATGGTGAACTTCAACAACCGTTTCGCCTCGAGAAGCCGCCGATCGAGCAGCAATTCCTTGACGGTTTGCCCGAAGACTTCGCGGGCCGCCTTGTCGAGCAGGTGCGGCGTCGTCGCAAGCACATCGACGTAGCGCCCGACAGGCCAGTCCTCCTTATAGTGCTGGTCAATGGCGCGGCGGAGCGCCATTCCGAGCGAAACGCTCGGGGACGTGGCGTCAAGGCCGCCGGCCCCGCCAAGACGCGCCATCAGCGACAGGACCGCGGATATCAATCCGATCAGGACCTTCTCGCTGGCACTTCCACCGACGCGGTACTCATCTGCGATCATTTCGAGCAGAGAGCCTATCCTCTTCCAGGTGAGATCGACGCTCTCCCCCGTGAGCAGAATAGGCGCATCGAGACCAAGCTCCACCTGCGAGGCCATGGCCCGCAGGAGATCGTCCGATATCGAGGTGACGATTGCATCCGATTGCTCGCTGACATCGAAGCCATGCACGACATTGCTTGGCACGAAACTGATGGCGGGAGCCAAAAAATTCCAAGTCTCGTCTTCAATACGGTAGGTGCCGCCACCTTGGTACCAATAGGTGATCTGCCCCATCAGCGGGTGCTTATGCGGCGCAACATGACCGAAATGCACGCTTCTGCGCTCCATTACGGTCTCGACGTGGATAAAGCCGACGTCGAGCGCGCGACTAGGTTCGCCATAAACAAAGAAGGCCGGAACGTCGCGTCGCATGATCATGCCGGAAAAAGTACCAGCGTATTGACCGCTTTGTCCATGGCCGCGAACGCCGTTCCGACTTAGCTTTTGTCATTCTTTCCAGGGAGGAACACGACATGCATGCCGAAGATCATCGCAGCGACAAGACCAGGCCTTTCACCGGCGCCGAATATCTGGCGAGCCTGCGCGACGGGCGTGAGGTCTATATCAATGGCGAGCGGATCGCCGACGTCACGGCGCATCCGTCGATGCGCAATTCCGCCCGGTCGATCGCGCGGATGTATGACGCGCTGCACGACGCAAAGACGAAAGATCGCCTGACCTCGCCGACCGATACCGGCTCGGGCGGCTACACGCACAAATATTTTCGCGTCGCGAAGTCGCCGGCCGAGCTCGTCGCGCAGCAAGGCGCGATCGCAGACTGGGCGCGCATGTCCTATGGCTGGATGGGTCGTACCGCCGACTACAAGGCGGCCCTCATGAACACGCTCGGTGCGAATGCCGACTGGTACGGCCCGTTCAAGGAGAACGCGATTTCCTGGCACAAACGCGCGCAGGAGTCTGTTCTGTTCATGAACCACGCGATCGTCAACCCGCCGATTGACCGTCACAAGCCGGCGGATGCGGTGAAGGATGTCTTCGTCCATATTACCAAGGAGACCGACGCCGGCATCTATGTCTCCGGTGCCAAGGTGGTCGCGACCTCCTCGGCTCTGACCCACTACAATTTCCTCGCGCAGAGCTCGGCGACGGTGACGGAGGATCCCTCGCTTTCAGTGATGTTCATCGTCCCGATGAACGCGCCGGGCATCAAGATGTTCTGCCGCGTCTCCTACGAACAGACCGCCAATTCCGAGGGCCATCCGTTCGACTATCCCCTCTCCTCCCGCTTCGACGAGAACGACGCGATCCTGGTGCTCGACAACGTCTTCGTGCCCTGGGAGGACGTGCTGGTGTTGCGCGATGCGGCGAAGATCCTCTCCTTCCACCCGGCCTCGGGCTTCATGCACGGCTATTGCTTCCAGGGCTGCACACGACTTGCGGTGAAGATGGACTTCCTCGCCGGCCTGCTCGCCAAGGCGCTGCGCGCAACCGGGGGCGACGCCTTCCGCGGCAACCAAGCGATGCTAGGCGAAGTGATCGCCATTCGCCACCAGTTCTGGTCGTTCTCGAACGCCATGGCCCACAATCCGATCCCCTGGGCGAACGGCGCCGTGCTACCGAACCTCGAAGCCGCGCTCTGCTACCGCACCTTCATGTCGGAGGCCTATCCCAAGGTCATCGACATCGTCCGCCGCACGGTCGCGTCCGGCCTCATCTATCTGCCCTCCTCGGCTAGGGATTTCACCAACCCGGACATCAACCGCTATCTCGCGCAATATGTCCGCGGCTCCAACGACATGGGGCACGTCGAGCGCATCAAGATCATGAAGCTGCTCTGGGATGCGACCGGCACCGAATTCGGCGGCCGCCATGCCCTCTATGAGTTGAACTATGCCGGCGCTCCGGAAGAGGTTCGCCTGCAGGTGCTGAAGGGCGCCGAGCGCGGCGGACGGCTGAAGGAGATGGAGGCGCTCGTCGACCGGTGCATGGCCGACTATGACGAGAACGGCTGGACCGGCGACACCTGGCTGCCGCCACTCGACGAGGAATCATCTGTTCGCGACGCTGCCGAATGAAGTGGGCACCATGGAAACCGCCGTCTCCAAGACCGAATTCCGCAACGCGATGGCGAGGGTCTGCGCCCCCGTCAACGTGATCACCACCAACGGACCCGCCGGGCGCGGCGGGTTCACCGCCACTGCCATGTGCTCCGTCACCGACGAGCCGCCGACACTTCTCGTCTGCATGAACAGCCGCTCGGCGCAGTCTGGCCTGTTCGTCGAGAACCGCCGTTTCTGCGTCAACGTGCTGACCCAGGAGCACAAGGACCTCGCCGGCTATTTCGCCGGCCACCAATCGGACATGGAGGCGCGCTACGCGGCCGCCGAATGGATCAATCTCAGCTCCGGCAACCAGGCGCTCGCCGACGCAATCGTCTCCTTTGACTGCCGACTGGTCGAGGCGCGGCTCGTCGGCACGCACAACATCTTCATCGGCGAGGTTGTCGACATCCGTTCGCGCAAGGACGGACACGCGCTGCTCTATTTCGACCGGAACTACGTGCACGTGCCCACCCAGACCGGGAGCTTCGGCGGCTGACGGCCAGCGAAATCATTGCTTCCGGGGCAATGAAAACCTCTTGACATGTGGTCACATATTTAACATGTTAAATAAAAAGAGGAGGACTTATGCCGCACCTCACGGTGGAATATTCGGCCAACCTGGAGGGCCGCGCCGATATCGGCGCGCTCTGCGACCGGCTCTTGAAGACGGTGCTCGAAACGGATCTCTTCGAGGTCGGGGCCGTTCGCGTCCGGGCGCTGCGCGCCGATCATTTCGCCATTGCCGACCAATTGCCGGAAAACGCTTTCGTCGACCTCAACTTCCGGATCGGCAAGGGGCGCTCCGCCGAGGAAAAGAAACGGGCAGGTGAAGCGATCTTATGTACCGCAGCCGAGGTGCTCGCGCCCCTGCTCGCTGCGCCCCATTTCGCGCTCTCGCTGGAAATCCGCGAGATCGACCCGGACCTCAGTTGGAAGAAGAACGCCATCCACCCGCGCCTTCGCGGTCAATAGCCGACCCCGAGGCGGGGATGCGATAAAAACCAAGGATCAGACCATGTCGAAATTGCAGGAAAACATCGCCAAAGCGGAGGACTATCTCGCACGGTTCAGGAAACGCGGCGTCCTGCACCGCATCGCTGGCGAGGATGTCGCGGCTGCGGACGGCGCGACCTTCGAGACGATCTCGCCGGTCGATCTGAAGCCGCTTGCGGAAGTAGCACACGGCAAGGCCGAGGACATAGACCGGGCCGCAAAGGCCGCAAAGGCCGCTTTCGCGGATTGGGCCGCCATGCCGGGCGAGATGCGCAAGAAGCTCCTGCATAAGGTCGCCGATGCCATCGTCGCGCGCGCCGAAGAAATCGCCTTCGTCGAATGCATGGATACCGGGCAGTCGCTGAAGTTCATGGCCAAGGCGGCCCTGCGCGGCGCCGAGAATTTCCGTTTCTTTGCCGACCGCGCACCGGAAGCGCGCGACGGCAAGTCACTGCGCGCCGACGGCCAGGTCAATCTGACCACCCGCGTGCCGATCGGTCCGGTTGGCGTGATCACGCCCTGGAACACGCCGTTCATGCTGTCGACCTGGAAGATCGCCCCGGCGCTCGCCGCCGGCTGCACCATCGTCCACAAGCCGGCGGAATTCTCGCCATTAACCGCACGCCTGCTCGTCGAGATTGCCGAGGAGGCCGGGCTGCCTAGGGGGGTCTGGAACCTCGTCACCGGTTTCGGCGAGGATGCCGGCAAGGCTCTTACCGAACATCCACTGATCAAGGCGATCGGCTTTGTCGGCGAAAGCCGCACCGGCTCGATGATCATGCGCCAGGGTGCCGATACGCTGAAGCGCGTGCATTTCGAGCTCGGCGGCAAGAACCCGGTGATCGTCTTTGCCGATGCCGATATCGAGCGCGCGGCGGACGCCGCCGTCTTCATGATCTATTCGCTCAACGGCGAGCGCTGCACCTCGTCCTCGCGGCTGCTGGTGGAGGAGAGCATCTACGACAGATTCACGGCGCTCGTCGCGGAGAAGGCAACCCGCATCAAGGTTGGCCATCCGCTCGATCCGGAAACGGTGATAGGTCCGCTCATCCATCCAGTGCACGAGAAGAAGGTGCTCGAATATATCGCAATCGGTCAGTCGGAAGGCGCCAAGATCGCCGCCGGTGGGGCCAAATTCGATGGTCCCGGCGGCGGCTGTTATGTCTCGCCGACATTGTTTACCGGCGCCAACAATCGCATGCGCATTGCCCAGGAGGAGATTTTCGGGCCGGTGCTGACGGCCATCCCCTTCAAGGGCGAGGACGAGGCGCTGGCGCTCGCCAACGACGTCCAGTACGGCCTGACCGGCTACCTCTGGACTTCGGACGTCTCCCGCGCCTTCCGCTTCACCGATCACCTGGAAGCCGGGATGATCTGGGTGAACTCGGAGAACATCCGCCACCTGCCGACGCCTTTCGGCGGCGTCAAGAATTCCGGCATCGGCCGCGACGGGGGAGACTGGTCTTTCGACTTCTACATGGAGACGAAGAACATCGCCTTCGCGACCAGGCCGCACGCCATCCAGAAGCTGGGCGGTTGACGAGCAACAATCATCACAGACATACCCGCCGCCGTTGGCGAGCGGGCCGGAGGAGGACCCGATGCCGATACCCAAGCCCAATCTCTACCCGCCCTTCAACATCGTGCGGCTCTCCCATGTCGAGTTTGGGGTGACCGACCTTGCCAAATCGCGCGCCTTCTATGTCGACACGCTCGGCCTGCAGGTGACCGACGAGTCTTCGAACACGATCTATCTGCGCGCCATGGAGGAGCGCGGGCATCATTGCATCGTCTTGAACAAATCCGGCAATGCGGAGGCCCGCGACCTCGGCTTCAAGGTGTTCAGCGAGGATGACCTCGACAGGGCGGCACATTTCTTCAAAGGCAAGGACCTGCCGGTCGAATGGGTCGAACGTCCCTATCAGGCACGCAGCTTTCGCACCCGCGATCCCCTTGGCATTCCGCTTGAATTCTATTCGAAGATGGATCGGCTGCCGCCGATCCACCAGCAATACGCGCTCTACAGGGGCGTAAAGCCGCTCCGCATCGATCATTTCAACTGCTTCTCGCCGAATGTCGACGAGAGCGTCGCCTTCTATAACGAGCTCGGTTTTCGAGTGACCGAATATACCGAGGACGAGGAAACCGGTCGTCTGTGGGCCGCGTGGACGCACCGTAAGGGCGGTGTCCACGACATCGCCTTCACCAACGGCCGCGGGCCGCGCCTACATCATACTGCCTTTTGGGTGCCGACTCCGCTCAACATCATCGACCTGCTCGACCTGATGGCGACCACGGGATGGGTTGCAAACATCGAGCGCGGCCCCGGCCGCCATGGCATTTCCAATGCCTTCTTCCTGTATATTCTCGACCCCGACGGCCACCGCATAGAGATCTACTGCTCGGACTACCAGACGGTCGATCCGGACCTCGAGCCGATCAAATGGGACCTGAAGGACCCGCAGCGCCAGACGCTCTGGGGCGCACCGGCGCCGAAATCCTGGTTCGAGCATGGCAGCCTCTTCGCCGGCGCCGAGCCGCGAGACGCCGACCTCAAGGCGCAGCCGATCATCGCGCCCTGACGGGCTCACTCGACACGACAGGCTTCCGGGCGGAAACACTCGCCCGGGGAAAACCAGCCCGGGCGACTAAACATCCCGGAGGAGACAGAGACATGGATGACACCACCTTCGCCGAATGGTCAAAGAAGGCCGCGGAATGGGGCGCCGCCTACCGGGCTTCGCTGCGCGACCGCCCGGTGCGTGCGCAGACGGCCCCGGGCGGGATCGCGGCGCAAATACCGGCTGCCCCGCCCGAGAAGGGCGAGAGCATGGAGGCGATCTTTGCCGATTTCGAGCGGATCATCCTGCCGGGGATGACGCACTGGCAGCATCCGCGCTTCTTCGCCTATTTCCCAGCGAATGCCGCCCCCGTCTCCGTCGTCGCCGAATATCTGGTGACGGCGATGGCCGCCCAATGCATGCTCTGGCAGACCTCACCGGCGGCGACCGAACTCGAGACCAGGGTGCTCGACTGGCTGCGCCAGGCGATCGGGCTGCCGGAGGGTTTCGCCGGCGTCATCCAGGACTCCGCCTCCTCCGCGACGCTTTCCGCCGTCCTCGTCATGCGCGAGCGAGCGCTCGCATGGAATGGAAACAAGGCGGGTCTCGGCGCCAATCCGCGCCTGCGCATCTATTCCTCCGATCAGGTGCATACCTCGATCGACCGGGCCATCTGGGTCTCCGGCATCGGCGAGGACAATCTCGTGCGCATTCCGGTCGGGGGCGAAAAACGGTCGATGGATTGCGCCGCCCTGGAAGCGGCGATCCTCCGCGACAAGGCGGCCGGCTACGTGCCTGCCGGCGTCATCACCTGCACCGGCGGGACTAGCACCGGCGCCTGCGACGATATCGGCGCGGTCGTCAAGGTTGCCCATGCCCACGGGCTTTATGTGCATGTCGATGCGGCCTGGGCGGGCGCTGCGATGATCTGCGAGGAGTTCCGTTCTCTCTGGGCCGGCGTCGAGGCGGCCGACTCCGTGGTCTTCAACCCGCACAAGTGGCTCGGCGCCCAGTTCGATTGCTCGGCGCATTTCATCCGCGCCCCGGACGATCTGGTGCGCACGCTGGCGATCAAGCCGGAATACCTGAAGACCCATGGCCGCGACGGCATCATCAACTATTCCGAATGGACCGTGCCGCTCGGCCGGCGCTTTCGCGCGCTTAAGCTCTGGTTCCTGCTGCGCTTCCACGGACTGGAGGGGCTGAAGGGGATGATCCGCGACCATGTCGCTTGGGCGGAGAAACTCGCAGAGCGGCTTCGCCGGCACGACGGGTTCGAGGTTGTAACCAATCCGGTCCTGTCCCTGTTCTCCTTCCGGCACCTCGGCTCAGGCGACCTCGACGCCCATAATCTCGCCCTCGTCAATGCTATCAACGACGACGGACGGATCTATCTCACCCAGACCCGTGTCGACGGGCGGATCGCGATCCGTTTCCAGGCCGGGCAGTTCGATATGACCGAGAATGACGCCGACACCGCCTTCGAGGTCATCACCGAAATCGCAAAGAGCCTCGACCGCATCGCCTGATCAAGGAGAGCGCATGCCCCGCCCGAAATTCATCAGCTTCACTCGCGACGGGAGACCCGGCTATGGGGTCCTGGCGGAAGATCGCGTTGTCGATCTTTCCGCCCGTCACGCCTCTCGGTGGCCGACCTTGCGCCAGGTCATCGAAGATGGCGCACTTCTCTCTCTGGCCGAGGAAGCGGCATCGCTGCAACCCGACTTTCCGGTCGAAGAGGTCCGCTTCGAAATCCCGATCCCGACGCCGGAAAAACTGATCTGCGTCGGCGTCAACTTTCCCGATAGAAACGAGGAATACAAGGACGGCCAGGCAGCCCCCTCCAACCCTTCGCTCTTCATCCGCTTCCCGCGCTCCTTCACCGGTCACGACCGGCCGCTGATCCGCCCGTCCGAGAGCCCGCAGCTCGACTATGAGGGCGAGATCGTGATCGTCATTGGCAAGGGTGGGCGACGGATCCGTGAAGCAGAGGCGTTGAACCACATCGCGGCACTGACGCTCTGCAATGAGGGCACGATCCGCGACTGGGTGCGCCACGCGAAATTCAACGTCACCCAAGGGAAGAACTTCGACCAAACCGGCTCGATCGGCCCTTGGCTTATCCCTTACGCGAGTGAGGACCAAATCGCGGACATCAAACTCGAGACCCGGGTCAATGGCGAGGTGCGCCAGAGCGATCGCACCAGCCGGATGATCTTCTCCTTCCGCAGGATCATCAACTACGTCTCGACCTTCACCACGCTCGTTCCGGGCGACGTGATCGTCACCGGAACGCCGACCGGCGCCGGCGCCCGCTTCGATCCGCCGATCTGGCTCAAGCCCGGCGACGTCGTCGAGGTCGAAGCCGAGGGCATCGGCATCTTGCGCAACACCATTGCCGACGAGGCTTGACATGCTGAGCAGAGACGAAATCGAAGCCGCCGTCGAAAGCCTCGACGAGGCCGAGCGCACGCGCCTCCAGACCGGGCTGCTGTCGCTCAAACATCCGGACATGGATATGGACGACGCCTATGCGATCCAAGGAGCCTGGGTGAAACGGAAGATCGATAGCGGCCGGAACGTCATCGGTTGGAAGATCGGCCTCACCTCCAAGGCGATGCAATATGCGCTGAACATCAACATCCCGGATTCCGGCGTGCTCTTCGACGACATGGTCTTCGAGGACGGCGCCACCGTTCCGGCCGACCGCTTCATCCAGCCACGAATCGAGGCGGAGGTCGCCTTCGTCATGAAGGCGCCGCTGAAAGGCCCCGGCGTCACCGTCTTCGATGTGCTGAATGCCACCGACTGCGTCACCCCGGCGCTCGAGATCCTAGACACACGCATCGTCCGCGTCGATCCGGAAACAAAGAAGGCCCGCAATGTCTTTGACACGATCTCCGACAACGCCGCCAATGCCGGCATCGTCACGGGTGGACGCGCGGTACGGCCGGATCAGATCGATATGCGCTGGATGGGCGCAATCGTCTCTCGCAATGCCGAGGTCGAGGAAACCGGACTCGGCGCCGGCGTTCTCAATCAGCCCGCCCGCGGTGTCGCATGGCTCGCCAATCGCCTTGCACAATATGGCGACGGCATTGAGGCGGGGCAGATCGTCCTTGCCGGTTCCTTCATCCGGCCGATCGAGGCGCGCCATGGCGATACGATCGTCGGGGACTTCGGGCCCTACGGCTCCATAGGCCTTCATTTTGCCTGAGGAGGCACCGATGCCCGCCCCGAAAAACCGCTTCAAGCAGGCACTGAAGGAGGGCCGCGCGCAGATCGGCCTCTGGCAGGCGCTTGCCAATCCATACACGGTGGAGATCTGCGCCGGCGCCGGCTACGACTGGCTGCTGCTTGACGCCGAGCACGCGCCGAACGATGTGCCGCTTCTCGTCTCGCAACTGCAGGCGATGAAGGGCACGGCAAGCCATGCGGTAATTCGCCCACCGATCGGCGAGACCTGGATCATCAAGCAGATGCTCGATATCGGGGCGCAGACCCTGCTCATTCCCATGGTCGAAAGCAGGCACATGGCGGAAGCGATGGTCAGGGCGGTGCGGTATCCGCCGCATGGCGTGCGAGGCGTCGGCGCGGCGCTTGCCCGCGCTTCTGCCTTCAATCGCGTCCCCGACTATCTGGCGACGGCCAACGACGAGATCTGCCTGCTTCTGCAGGTGGAAAGCCGAACCGGACTTGCAGCGCTCGACGCCATCGCCTCGACCGACGGTGTCGACGGCGTCTTCATCGGACCCGCCGATCTCGCGGCCGACATGGGCTATCTTGGTAAGCCTGGCGCACCTCAGGTGCAGGCCGAGGTCGAAAAGGCGATCGTCAGGATCCAGTCTCACGGCAAGGCGGCCGGCATCCTGATCGGCGATCTCTCCCTTGCCAAGCGCTATCTCGAACTTGGCGCGACTTTCGTCGCGATCGGCAACGACGTCACTCTGCTCGCCAATGCGACGACCAGGCTCCTCGACGACTTCAAGAAGGCGGACGCCGCCAAGCCGCCGGCAGACGCAAAGGTCTATTGATCGCTGACGCCGATCTCCCTGGCGCCGCGTGACCTTGTGCTTCACGCAAATTTTCGGCGCTGGTGATGCGTTGTGCACGCTCAGTCAAAACGGACTGCACGCTCGGTCGCGACGTCTCCCCACGCACCTATCATGATGCCCCGGAAAGCCAGGAGGAGGGAATATGCGTTTCAAGAACAAGACTGTCTTGATCACCGGCGGCGGCACGGGCATCGGCGCGGCGGTGGCTCGTCGCATCCGGCAGGAGGGCGGCAATGTCACGCTCGTAGGGCGCCGTCCCGAACCCCTTCGCGGCGTCGCGGAAGAGATCGGCGCCGCCGTCATCGCGGCGGATGCGGCCGACAGTGCCGCGATGAGAGCCGCCGTCGAAACGGTCGTCGAGACCTTCGGCAGCCTCGACGTCCTGATCGCCAATGCCGGCGGCCACGGTGTCGGGCCGACGATCAGCATGTCGGACGAGACCTGGGACCTCGCCGTCCGGCTCAATCTCAATACCGCCTTCGTCAGCGCCCGCGAATCCCTGCCGCATCTCATCAAGAGCAAGGGTAATATCGTGGTTCTCGCCTCAATCGCCGGGCTCTTTGCCGGGCCGGACGCGGCGGGCTACGTCACGATGAAGCACGGCTGCATCGGGCTCGCGAAATCGCTGGCGCGCGACTATGGCCGCAAGGGTGTACGCACCAATTCCGTCTGCCCCGGCTGGGTGACGACGGCGATGGCCGACGAGCAGATGGAAGTCATCGTCGACAAGTTCAAGCTGAAGAACGTCGAAGAAGCCTATGCGCTCGTCACCAAGGACGTGCCGCTCGGCCGCCCGGCGACCGCCGAGGATGTCGCCAATGCGTCTGCTTCCTGGCTTCGGCGGAAGCATCGATGATCAACGGCGCGATCCTGACCGTCGATGGCGGCGCCGGCACCGTCGACTTGCCGACCCTCGCCTTTGCAGATTGATTTAAGAGGAGCAGGTACCGATGAACCAAATTCCAAAGGGTTGGAAAACTTACGACGAATTCGCCTACGGCATCGACACGAACCGCTTGCCCGCAACCGAGGCCCTCGCCGGCTCGTCCCACAAGATCGACTTTGACGATGGCCGCACGCTTGAGCTTGCCTTCGCCAAGGGCAAGGTCGAATGGTCTGATGGCAAGGAAGGCGGCACCCACAGGGCGGAAACTTCCACAGATGCTGTGAAGGTCAGCCACCCACTGATCGTAAGGTGTGGGTGCCCAGGTCCGATCTACGAGGCTGCGGTTCTGCAACAGGTCCAACTCTGCCTCCCAACAGTGTCGGCACTGCCGAAGACTGCAACAGATGGCGTGGCACGTCCAATAAATACTTAACAAATTAAGGAACGCTAGCGAGGTGCTCACTCCTCGCCGAGTGATCCGTTTTCCATCTTCAGCGAAGCCAGCTCTTCCAGCATGTCGAGAAGCCGCTCCACACGTGCCGCGCCAAAGCGGGCATCAATATCGGCATAGACCTTCAGGCTCTCAGGCATGACGTCCTCGACGATCTCCCGCCCCGTAGACGTGATCTGCAACAACACCCGTCGGCCATCGGCATCATCCTTGTGCTTGCTGATAAAGCCGCGCTCCTCGAGCGAGCGGATCATCCGCGTTAGGCTCGGCGCCAGAATGGACGCTTTGTCCGCCACTTCCGTTGCGTCGAGTTTTCCAGCTTCATAGAGAACGCGAATGACCCGCCATTGCTGTTCGGTCACATCATGCGCGGCCAGAATTGGCCGGAAATGACTCATCACCGCCTCACGAGCGCGCAACAGTGCAATCGCCAGAGAGCGGCGCGCCCGCTGTGTTTGAATAGACCCTTGGGATGAGGTTTTTGGCTCTAACTGCCGTTTGTGATCACCAGGTGTGTTTTGTTGCATCTCGCCGATCCGCTCGCACTATCATCTCATTTGATTAACATGGTAATGATACAGCGCAAGGCCAAGGTAGGACTTAGATGATGACTTCCAACCAGGAGCAGCTTGCCGGTGAGTTCCTGATCGACAGGGACGGCGTCGTACGCTGGAGTTTCACCGAAGTCCTGGAGAGCGGGCTCCAAACGTTCAAGGCACCCAATCCTGAGGAATTGATGTCAGCAGCTTCCAGGATTGCTTAAGAACTCGCTCGATACCGCTGGCGCCACAGGGCCTCGCCTCTTTAAGGTTTGACCTCCCGCGCCGTGAATTCCAAACCGACGGACGCCATTATCGCAGCAACGGCTAAGCCAATCCTAGCAAAACACCAAGGGGGAGCGCGACAATTTCTTCCCGATAGTCCCTGAGCACGCGGCTGACGGATCTCGGCGTCTGCTGCAACAGCATAAACGCCTCCAATTTGGGGCGTCACCAAATTAACGGCAGCTTCGCCCGCTCTTGCGGCCACTCATGGACTCCGCAGCAAACGACTGCTCCCACCCAGAGCCGCCGTTCGGGAGCTCATCGCATCCAGGCCCGGACCCGGCCAAACCGGACAATCGCAGATGTCAAATCCGGCGGGCAGGAGCCATTTGGAGGATCGAACCGTCCCCGCAGCGGACTCCTGCTCAGCAGGGGCTTGGCCTGGCCGGGGCCTGGCGTTCAGGACTTTTTGATCCACGTTTCGAAGTCCTTGGGCGCGACATTGCTGCCGCAGAGGACCGTTGCCACCGTCTTGCCGGCATATCGCCCCGGACCCTCGAGAAGGGCTGCGACACCAAGCGCCGCGGCCGGCTCCACGACCAATCCCGAGTGCAGGTAGAGAAGGCGCATGGCTTCCTTGATGCTCTCTTCGCTGACCAGCAGAGCGTCATCGGCGACGTCCAGCAAGTCATCAAGAACCTCGGGGATCACATAGCGCCCGGCCACGCCGTCGGCGATCGTGTTCGGGGCGCCGGGATCCACGACTCGACCGGCCCGGTAGGAGAGCGTCATGGCCGGTGCGTTCCGGGGCTGGACGGAGACGACGTCGACGTCGGGCCGCCGGCACTTTAGGGCATAACCGATGCCCGTCGCCATCGCCCCGGCACCCAGGGAGACGAGGACTGCATCCAGCTGATAGGGCAGCTCCGCGAGCTCGAGCCCTATCGTTGCGGCACCTTCGCAGGTATCGAGATTCTTGCTGTCCTACACTAGGAAGGCGCCGGTCCTCTCGGCGTGCTCCAGGGCCGCCTGAAGTGCGGCTTCGATTTCCCCGTCGACGAGCACCACCTTCGCCCCCAGCGCCCGCATCTTCTCCACCTTGAGAGCATTGGCCGCCGCGGACGCAGTAACCGTGACATCGAAGTTTCTCAATCGGCCACCGTAGGCGAGCGCCTGACCCAGATTGCCTGCGCTGGCACAGACGACCGATGTTGTGTCGCCTCGGGACTGCAGCCGCGCCAGGACCACCTCGGTGCCGCGCCCCTTGAAGCAGCGCACGGGATTGAGGGTTTCCACCTTAAGAACGATCCGGCAGCCCAGCGCCCGGCTCAGACTTTCACAAACGTACTGCGGCGTGTTGAGGAAGATCTGGTTGATGGTCGCAGCCGCCGCTTCGATTCGGTCGATATCCAGGCGCATTTGGGCCCCCTTTGCGGTTCCGTTTCTCGGTAAGACCCAGGCGGTCGGCTCACGTGTCTGCGCTCCCCGATGGTTCTCATCACACTCCGCCAGTAACGCAGCAGCCCCTATAAGCCCCCTCGGGCCGAGTCCTCTCAAGGAATGGGCCCCTCGCTTTCTCCGACAATGCGGCTACCCGCCTCAGCAGGATCTCTTGCCAGGACAGCCGGCCTATTCCGCCGGAGCCGACCCAGTCGAGCCGAACACTCTCGTCCGCAATTATCGAGCCAAAGCGAACCTGACGCGTCGGCCCAGTCCGTCGGGGCGAGTCGCGCGATTAAGCAGGAACGTACGTCAACCTGATCACGTCCTCGCCAATTAGATCGCTGGCCACAAGGCGAAGCGGTGGCCGGGCGCCGGCGAAGAATGGCTTGCCGCGACCAAGCACGACGGGGTGGAGGTAGAGCCGATACTCATCAATAAGACCAAGGTCGGTTAGGCTTCGCGCTAGGTCCGGTCCGGAAACTCCAATCTCCCCAACGAGCCGAGCCTTCAGCCCACGTATCACCGCCTCGAGGTCGTCCTCGACAAGGGTAGCGTTAAGGCCAACCGACTTCAACGAGCGCGACACGACCCACTTCGGTTGGCTCCGCCACGCCGCCGCGAATTCGAGCTCCTCCGCACTCCACTCGGGACGCTCTTCGTCCCAGTAACGCATTACCTCGTACATGCGGCGACCGTACACACTGCCGGAGAGGCCGCGCACGTGCTCTATCCAGTGACGAAAAAGGGCGGGGCCAGGCGCAAATTCCTGGTGGTCGACGTAACCGTCCAGAGACTGGTTCATTCCAAAGACGAGCTTTGCCATGCTACAAAATCTCCACCCCGGGATTCTTCAGAATAGCTTGAGCCGACGTTGCACAGAAGTGCGGTTGACGACTGGCTCGGAGGCTTCGTCGCGTGGGTTTCGTCGACGGCGGACAGCTTCATCACGCTGGGAGCCGACGGCGAGGTCCAGACCACCGCACTCGATATCGAGCACGGCAAAGTCGCTGCGATCCATGTCCAGAAAATGACGAATGTTCATTGTTTCGGGGCGAGCCCGTCGAGCAGGAAGTCGAGGCCTCTCCGGAAGGCGCCACTCCAATCGTCATCCAACAGCAGACGAGAGCGTTCGATTGTCGGATAGCGTTCGCTGAGATGTGTAAGGCGCTGCTGCGCGGCGGCCCTGTCGTCGTCCGAGAGGTCGAAGCTCGCCCGAGTGACGGTGGCGCCCATCACATAATTCCAGAGCGACCATATCGCGACGTTCAGATCTGCGTCCGCTACACCGGCTTTGGACAAAGTCTTGCTCAGCAGTTCCAGGCGACCGAGGATGTTCGGGCCGAGCGCCCGGCGCGGCAACAGCGATGCCGACCAAGGATGGCGCAGCATGCTGGCGCGCCAGTCCTCGAGCATATGAACGACTTCTCCGCGCCAGTCTTGAGACTCGACTGTTTGCGGCGGTCCGCGATATTCGAGCACCGAGTCGAGCGCCAGATCAAAGACATCCTCTTTGTTGTCGACGTGCCAATATAGGCTCATCACGCCCGAGCCGAGGCGATCGGCCAGCCGACGCATCGTCAATCCATCGACCCCTCGGGTGTCCAGCAGTTCTACCGCCGTCGCGACGATACGTTCCCGAGAGAGAGGCGGTTCACCGCGCGACTCCTGCACGGACTGGAGGCGCACACTCATCCCTTGAGATCGTTTGCTCCGTGCGCCGCTGCGTTTTGCTGCCATCCGTCTTCCTCGCTGGTCAGAGCGTCTATCTTGGCCGGCGATGCGACGGATGTCGATCCTAAACCATTGACTCGTACGCCGTACGATGCAAATGGCTCGTACCGTGTACGAGTCGTTCGTTCAATCATGCCGGCCGCGAGGGTACGTTGCTCGCAGTCCGCAGAGCCAAGAGAAAATCATGTCACGCGCAATCAAGCATCTGCTTATCGGAGGGCTAATCACCATGACCATCGGAGTTCCCGCTGCGACGACAGCGAATGAGAATGATCTCAAGCTGACCATCGTCAATCCGCAAGGCCTCTACGATCCCGCCCCTAATGGCTACAGCCACGCCGTGATCGCTCCCGGCGGAAGTCGGATTGCCTATATCTCCGGGCAAAGCGGAATGGACAGCACCGGGACGCTGTCGCCCGATTTCGCAGTCCAGGTGGAACAGGCATATGCTAACCTGCGCACCGCACTTGAGGGGATCGGAGCGAAACCCAATCAGGTCATCAAGCTCACGGTCTTCGTGGTCGATCATGACCAGTCCAAGCTGGGTGTGCTGACCAAGAACGTCCAGGAAACGTTCGGCGAGGCGCTGCCGGCACAGACATTGATCCCCGTGCCCAAACTGGCGCTCGACAGTATGCTGTTCGAGGTGGAGGCTGTGGCCGTGCTTGATTAGCGGGCACCGTCTTTGCTGGAGGCGTTGTCCCTTCGCCTCCAGCATTTCGGATGCAATCAATGTTGACCCTTCCTGCACCCGCACCTTCGAGCCAGCGCGGGAATGAGGGGAGCTTTCGGATCTGGTGTTTCCAGGCGGCATTGCCGTCGGGGTCGAACGGTGGCGACACCCTCGAGCCCTCTCCGGTGCACAGCTTGGCTCTCCGATTGAACAAAACGCCAGCCTGCTGGTTATCACAACGCCTCGGCATCCTTCGGCTGCCGGGGGATGCGCGCTTTGAATAGCCGCATGTTCCCTCGCTGATCTGGGCTGATCGCGACCCATGCGGCAGGAAAATTGCGACGAGAAAGACGATGGATTTCGTCGAAGCCGTCAATACTGCCCGATCGTGGCTTCACACTTTCCTTCTCAACGAGTGGACACTCTACCAGTTTGCGCTGATCGTCGCCGGCTATTTTGCTTCCGGTTTCCTTGCACGGCGCATCGAGCCGACACTGGAGGCTCGCGCGCGCACCATCAAGGGAAATCCGGACCTACTGCGCGTCATCATCGCCTTCATGCGGCGGCTGCGGTGGCTCTTCCTGATTGCCTGGTTGTGGATCGTCGATGTCGTCCTGCTCCGGTTCGGATGGCCGTCCTACCGTTGGCTGGTCGCCACAGCCCTCACCCTCGTGGCTGCCTGGTTCGTCATCGTGGTCCTCACGCGCATCATCAGAAACCAGGTGCTGGCCCGTGTCGTTGCCGTGGTCGGCTGGCTCTATTTTGCGCTCTACGCACTTGGGCTGGACCGCGTTGCTCTGACGGCACTCGACAGCGTTGCCGTGAACCTCGGTGCTGTTCGGCTTTCGATGCTGCTCGTACTGAAGGCAATAGTACTTTCGGGGGCGCTGATCTGGCTCGCCGTGCTCATCGGCAACATGTCGTCGAACTGGATCCAGAAATCCGCCGATCTCACGCCGTCCTTGAAGGTCCTCATCAGCAAGCTGGTGAAGATCGGGCTCATTGTCTTTGCCGGCACGGTCGCCTTGTCCGCCACGGGCATCGATCTGACGGCACTCACCGTCTTTTCCGGCGCGGTGGGTGTCGGCATCGGCTTCGGCCTGCAGAAGGTGGTGTCCAACTTCATTTCCGGAATCATCATCCTTCTCGACAAATCCATCAAACCGGGCGACACGATCACGCTCGGCGAGACCTTCGGATCGATCCGCGACCTGCGCTCGCGCTTCGTCTCCGTCATCACGAGAGACGGCAAGGAATACCTGATCCCGAACGAGGACTTCATTTCCAAGCAGGTCGTGAACTGGTCGTTTTCCAGCGACTACGTCCGCATCGACGTGAACTTCGGAACCTCCCACGACAGCGACCCGCATGCGGTTGCCCGCGTCGCGATCGAGACTGCCAAAACCATTCCTCGGGTTGCCAGCCGCTATGCCGAACCGGTCTGCTGGATGACCGGCTTCGGCGGAACTTCGCTCGACTTCAGGCTAAGGTTCTGGATTTCCGATCCGAGCAACGGATTGACGAACATTCGCGGCCAGGTCCTCATGGCGCTCTGGGATGCGTTCAAGACGGCAGGAATTTCGATGCCCGATCCGCGCGAAATCATCATGAAGACGCCGGCCCAATCCGAGCCGCGCTCTCTTCGACCGGCTGCGCAGCCCGGCCAACCCACGGCACCGCGCGTCTAGTCGATTCGGGATCAACGTCGCGCGGCGGCCATGAGTGCGGCAAGCTCTCCGAACAGGCGCTCATCCTGCGACTGGGCGACATTGAAGCGCAGGAAACTGCCCGCAGTCTGCGCGTGGCTGAACACGTTGCCCGGCGCGAGCACGATGCCCTTGTCGAGGGCTTTTCTGGCGAGATCCGCTGCGTCGATGCCGTCCGGCAGCCGGCACCAGAGGAACATGCCCGCGCGCGGCTCGATCCAGGGGATAATTCCGATTTCGCCGAGCCTCGCGACCGTAGCGGCCATCGCCCGCGCCATATCCTGGCGGACCGTTTCCATGTGCTTGCGGTAGCTGCCGTCCTTCAAGAGCGTCAGCACGAGCTCGGCGGAAAAACCCGCACCGCCGAAGCTCGTGGCGATCTTGAGGTCGGTCAGCGCTTCGATCCAGTCACGCGGCGCCGTGATGAAGCCGCAGCGCACGGCCGCCGAGAGCGATTTGGAGAAACTGCCTATGTGGACGACGCGCTCGAGGCCGTCGAATGCGGCGAGCCGCGGCGCCGGCGTCTCTTCGAAATCGGCGAAGATGTCGTCCTCGACGATCGTGAGGCGCCACTGCTCCGCGAGCTTGAGCAGGCGATGCGCGACGAGCGGCGAGAGCATCGCCCCGGTGGGATTGTGGAGAGCGGAATTGGTGATGTAGAGGCGCGGCCGATGCTCTTCGAGAGCCGCGGCGAAACGGTCGATGTCCGGTCCCGACGGCGTGTAGGGCACGGCTACGATCTTCGCTTGATGCGCCCGGAGGAGCGCATGGAAATTGAAGTAGCACGGATCGTCGACGATAACCGCGTCGCCCGGCTTCAGGAGGAAACGGCAAAGGAGATCGATCGCCTGCGTGCCGGATTCGGTGAGCATGATCTGGTCCGGCGGGGCCTCGATGCCGTGCTGCGCCAAGCGGCGCGCGAGGAGCTGGCGCAGCGGCAGGAGGCCGAGCGGCGGACCGTAATCGACAAGCGTCGAGGAGGCGCCGCGTGCAAGGCCGCGCAGGGTCCGCCGCAACCCCTCCTCCGGCATCCATGATGGCGGCAGCCAGCCGCAGCCGGGTCTGAGCACCCCCTCCCCCGGCTCGAGCGCCTGGCGCGAAATCCACAAGGGATCGACGGCCCGGTCCAGGCGCGGACCGATGTCGGCAAGCGACAATGGCGCGAGCGGCGCGGCGACGAAGAAGCCGGAGCCCGGCCGCGACCGGATCAAGCCTTCCGCCGCCAGCCTTTCATAGGCCTCTACCACAGTCGACTTGGAGACCTTCATGGTCACGGCGAAGGAACGGATGGAAGGCAGCTTCGCGCCTGGGGTCAAGCTGCGGCCAGCGATCCGGTGCCTGACCGTCGCCATGATTCGTGCGATCAGCGTTTCGCCCTCCCCGTCGATCGCCTTCGGTCGCATCCGTACCTGCTCTTCTACCATTACAGTTCTTCGCAACCGTACTCCACTGTCTCTGGAAGAGCCAGCGGCCCGATACCAGAAAAGGCCGAGACGGAGAATTTAAGGAGCATCGGGATGAATAGGACGGCAAGCGGCTGGATGAACGGGCTGGTGGGCGTGATGATCTTCAGCGGCTCGTTGCCCGCGACACGGGTGGCGGTCATGGATTTCGATCCGGTGTTCCTGACCGTCGCCCGCGCGACGATCGCCGGCCTCATCGCCCTCTGCCTGCTCCTTGCCTTTCGCGAAAAGCGGCCCGGCCGCGACGACCTCCTGTCGCTCGGCGTCGTCTCGCTCGGCGTCGTCGTCGGCTTTCCACTGCTGACGGCGCTCGCGCTCAAACATGTCACCTCCGCCCATTCGATCGTCTTCGTCGGTTTGCTGCCGCTTGCAACCGCGATTTTCGGCGTGCTTCGCGGTGGCGAGCGTCCGCGTCCTGCCTTCTGGCTCTTTTCCAGCCTTGGCAGCGCCATCGTGATCGGCTTCGCACTCGGACAGGGTTTTTCCGCCTCGCCGAAAGGCGATCTCCTGATGCTCGCCGCCATCATCGCTTGTGGGCTCGGCTATGCCGAGGGTGCGCAACTGTCGCGCAAGCTCGGCGGCTGGCAAGTCATCTCCTGGGCGCTCGTTCTCTCCCTGCCGATCATGACAGCGCTGGCGCTCCTCACCATGCCGGCAAGCTTCGCGCGCTTGAACGCCGCGTCCTGGTTCGGCCTTGGCTATGTCTCCGTCTTCAGCATGCTGATCGGTTTCGTCTTCTGGTATCGAGGTCTCGCCCAGGGCGGCATCGTTGCCGTCGGGCAACTGCAATTGCTGCAGCCCTTCTTCGGACTGGCACTGGCGGCAACGCTGCTCGATGAGACGGTGAGCTGGACCATGCTTGCCGCCACGCTTGCGATCGTCGCCTGCGTCGCCGGCGCAAAAAAGTTCGCATGACTTCAGGCCGAACCGCGAATGCCGCGGTACTCCAGCCGAGCCGATCCGCAACAAGAAGAGCGAAGGGCCGGAACCTTCCGCGCACTGCGCCGTTCATTCCGCTCCAGCGTTTCGTCCGAAAGGGGAGGTCGACGAAGATGTTGCAGCGAAAGACAATCCGGCTCCTGCTGACCTTGGGCGCGCTATCCTTCACCACCGGCTCTGGCATCGCCGACGAGACGGCCTTTCTCGGTTCGCTCGAAGGCAGGTGGACCGGCGGCGGCACGGTGCTGGTGCGCATCAACAGGGCACCGATCAACGTGTCCTGCAACTTCGATTCGCAGGCGAATGGCGCGGCTCTTTCGATGAGAGGAACCTGCCGCGGCCTGCTTGTCGTATCGCGCTCGATCAGCGCGGACTTAAGGTCAAATGGCGCGAACTACACCGGCGTCTATGTCGGCCCGAGAGGCGGCAGGTCCGCTCTGTCGGGCAGCCGACGCGGCAACGCGATCAATTTCAACGTCCGCTGGGCGAGGGAAGTCAACGGCGACCGCAGCGCTAACCTGATCGTGCAGAAGCTCGGCGAGAACGGTATGCGGCTAAGCACGATCGACGAGGACCCGAATTCGGGTAAGCGCGTCGTGACAAGTGAGATCAATCTGCGCCGGATCTGAGGGTTCGGCGAGCTCAGAGCACGCCCCAGCCGCGATAGCGGCCCCTGCCCGTCATCTCGCGCAGGCCGAGTTCGCGCACGAGATTGAGGGCGCCGCGCGGCGTCACGCCGAGCTGCCGGGAAATCAACGCGGTCGAGACGATTGGACGTGAGAGCACGAGGTCGATCAGTCCCGGCAGGTTGCTGTTGGACCGGCGGTCCCTGATCCGCATCTCCATCTGCGTCTTGGCGAGCGACAGCCGGTCGAGCTCTTTCATGCCGACATCCGCAGTCATTGACATGGCCTCGAGAAAGGCGTCGAGCCGCGTCAGCCGGTCCTTCGAGCGGCGGCGCTCGTGACGGATCGTCTTGAGCCCCATGTTGAACGCAAGCACATGTGAAACGACCTTGCCGCGAAAGCGCAGATAAACGCCGACAAGGAGCGAACCGAGCCAATGCTGACGGCGCAGCGGTTCGATGCGCTCCCAGGCATCGAAGAGGATCGCCGCGCCGAGTGGAGCCGGCAGCTGATCGGCGAGCGGCAGGACGGCGCGCCAGGCATCGAGTCTCGCCGCTTCATCCCACTCCTCGTCGAAGAGCAGCCCGAGTTGCCCCTCCGGCTCCGGCTTCGCGGTTTGCGTCACCGAGGCGACGGCAGAGACGTGGATGTCCAAGAGGCGCTCGGACCGCGCGATCGCCGCATCGAGTTCGGCAAACTCGCTGGCGAGCGGGTTTTCGTCGGCATCCTCCGCCTCCCGCGATTCCGCCTCGTCCGTATCCGCTCCGGGAGCAGAGATTTCGGCAAGCGCGTCGCTTGCGGCCGCACTCCCCTGCTCGCCCCTAAGGACACCGAGCCCGGCGGCGGACAAGGCCCAGCCGGCTTCCGCCAGCTCCAGGCGGCGCCGTGTCCGCAACACCGCATGGGCGATCGTCAATTCATGTGACGGCGCGCGCGCGTCCATGTGCGAATCGTGTAGAACAAGGTCCTCGACATGGACGAGTTCGCCGGCGACCCAGAGTGCCGCGGCGGCATCGAAGAACTGCCCGCGTTCGCGGAAGCCTTCCGCCACCGCATGCCGTGCGGTCCGTTCATCGAGGCGTGCGAGTGCATCCTCGGCGGCGATCAGGGCCGGCAACAGGGTCGGATGAAGCGGATCGGGCGTCTCGTATCTCATTCTGTAAACGAAGCATTGTCGGCGAAACGGAAGGTAACACGCGATTTTCTTCCGTCACAGCTCTTCGGAGCTTTTCCACTCCTATTGCGGCCGGCAATGCTGCCATACCAACAGTCGCAACATCCTGTGGCGCTCTTGTCGGGTGGAGCGGCATTTCCGCAAGCGCGTCGCGGCTCGTGCGGTGTCGTGAGACGTGCCTGTTGACAGCTGTCAACACAATACCATCCTCCCTAGCTTGGAGCCGACGGAAACGGTGATCTAGCCATTCTCTGGAGTTGACAGCTGTCAACAACGACACGACGCCGTCCTCGACGAAGGTCCGGTTCTCTTCGCGAAAGTCACTGGCACCCGCGGCATCGTCATGAACTTGTCGCCCACCGCTTGCAACTGCGGGAGAATTCCTATTTTTAAGGGTCGAAAATTCGATTGAACTGCCTGCAATTCTCCCCGCGTCAGCAAACGCTAAAAACCGTATATCCCTGACGGCGAACGTCCGTGCTTGCGGAACGGGTCGTCGAGCGGGTGCGGAACGAAAAAGGCATGCGCAAATGGCATCAAACGTTCTCGCCGCAAGCGGCGGCGTCAAGCAGGTGATCTGCATCAATTGGGGAACGAAATACGGCGCGCCCTTCATCAATCGGCTTTACGCCATGGTCGCGCGCAACATCACGCCGCCTTTCACCTTCACCTGCTTTACGACAACCGCGATGGCTTGCGTCCGGAAATTCTGTGCGAGGACCTGCCCCCGCTCGACGTCGAGAAGATGCCGGTCAATGCCAAGGGCATCTGGCCCAAGGCGCGACTCTGGGGACCTAGGCTCGGCAGCCTCAAGGGGCCGGTGCTCTTTCTCGACCTAGACCTGGTGATCGTCGGATCGCTCGACCCTTTCTTCGAGATTGGTAACGCCGATGACGTGGTCATGGCGCGCAACCAGACCACTCCTTTCGAGCGTCTCGGGCAGACGTCGCTCTTCCGCTTTCCGGTCGGCAAGCTGGTTCCATTGCAGGAGAAGTTCCGCGCCCGTCCGCAGAAGGTGGCGGATGAATACGAATTCGAGCAGCGCTTCGTGACCCGCAATGCGCCGGGCGGCCCGAAATTCTTCCCCCGGCGCTTCGTTCTGCACTTCCGCCAGGATTGCCGCTGGCCTTTTCCTTTGAACTATTTCCTGGCGCCCCGGCTGCCGGCGGATGCCCGTGTGATCATCTTTCCACGCGGCCTGCTGCCGCAGCATGCGATCGACGGGCAGTTCGGCTATAAAGGCCGGCCGGCGACACCGCTCGGCCATCTTCGCGGCCTGTTTTCGCCAGACCGCAGGGAAAAGAACGCCTTCCGTTATTTGCGCCACTACATACTCCCAAGCCCTTGGGTAGCGGAGCATTGGCGGGAGTGACCGTCCAGCGCTGTTGACAGCTGTCAACTCGGCCATCCCGCAGCGACGGCTCGTTTGGAGCGGTCATGGGGAGCCCCGCCTCTAGCGGAGGCTCCCCGCCGAATGTCCATCCCCCTCGCGTCCGGCTTCACGGAAACCGGCGACGCTCGACACCGACTTGGTGCCCGGAGTATGTGTAACCGATCACACTGGATGAAAGGCCCGCACGTGCCGCTCAACAGGTTGGTTCTCTACGCCCAGGATGTCGACGAGACGGCACAGTTCTACGAGAAGCACTTCGGCTTTAAAGCGAAAAGGCTGCCCGGGGACAGAATCGTGGAGCTTGTGGCGACGGGCGGCGGTGCAAACCTGATGCTGCATCCCGCTATAAAAGGGCAGCGGCCCGGTCAATCAAGCATCAAGCTCGTATTCGACGTGGAGGACGTCGAGGCTTTCTGCCGCCGATGCGCAGAGGAAGGTCTCGAATTCGGCCCTATCCACAAAGCTGACGGCTATCTGTCCGCTAACGCCAAAGACCCCTGTCAGAACTCGATTTCGGTCTCCAGCCGTGCCTTCCGCAAAGACGGTTGAAAGAGCAGCACGAGCCGTGACGAAAAGGATGCGATCGCCGCCGTCTGGCGCAAAATTGTGGCCGTCCGTCTAGCGGAAATTATCGGCTGTTTAGCTTCCGTGAGGCAGGTGGAAAGGCTTTTTTGCCAATGACTTACGATAGACGTAAAACTGTTAAGAACAGGTAACGGATCGACGTCTAAGCGAATCCACACACAAGCTAGTCTCCGGCATTTCGGGCCGTAAAGCAATGGCACGCCAATATCAGCCGGCATGTTTCCACGGCTCCCACGGTGAGACAGTGCTGCCGCCCGCCCTCCCCGGCCAACGTTCCAGATCACCCACGAAAGATCGAAATCAGCGTCAGCTCGCCATTGGCAAGACTGTCCTCCTAGCGCGGGTCAACGCGCTCACCATCGGTGCAATCGAGAACGCCTGTCGCCTCGCCCTTTGGGTGAGATCGCGCAGGTAGCCGCCCGGAGAGCTTATCCGATCGGCTCTTTCAAGAATGCAAGCGATGACGGTGGCGGCATTTTCGTAGCCGAGAACGTGACACGCCTCGTCATAGGCGTCGGCACTTACATTCAGCATGGTCCTGACGACGATTGCGGCGGTGAGGAGATCTTTCCAGCTTTCGATCCGGCCGCGAGGGCCATAGTCGGCGATCTGCGGGCAGGCGTTGAGGACGACGGGCAGGGGGATCTCACGACCAAGCCCCGCCACCCTCAAAGGCGGGACGGCGAGGCTCACCGGCCGTTCCGGCTCGTTGGTGGTCAACGCTGCGGTGGGCCTCGCCTGCGGCATAGCCAGGTCCGCAGTCAGCATTTGCCGCTCTGGCGAAAAGGCCTCCCGTCCCTTTCCCAAGCGAGGTTCAGATTCAGATCGAGAGTCTGGATGTGAATTCTGTTTGTGGCATCCATTCTGGCGATCATTGGTGTCCGTTTTTCGTAAATTAAGCAATTTTTCCAATTGATTGGCGACATCGTCGCGAAGCTGCGCCAGCATTTCGCAAAGGGCTTCGAAATCCGCCGCGGATGCGTTGCGGGGCAGGGGCGCGGCGAGTTCCTCGAAGCGGGAGTGATGTGCCTGCCAGTCGCCTTCCGGTGCGGTTTCGCAGATAAGCTCGAGCAGCTTGGCGACGTCCCGCCGATGGAGGCTCAGCCTCTCGCGCATTAACCGGAGATGCTGTTTCTCCGCCGCGAGCTCTGCCGCGGCGGTCTTGAATTCCTCGGCCCGGGAGACGAGCGGAGAGAGGTCGAATCCGAAGGCTTCGCCGACAGCGCCATTGCGAGCTCTGCGGGCATAGCGCTTGCCGTTGGGACTGTCGCGGCGAAGGATCAGGCCGGCTTCGACGAGGCAGGCGAGGTGGCGGCGCAGCGTCGTTCCCGCCATGCCGTGGGCGCGAAGCGAAAGCTGCGCATTCGAGGGAAAGACCACGAGGCCGGTCTCCCGGGAGAGTTCGGCTGCGGGATAGAAGCTCAAAAGCGCGTTCAAGACTGCAAGCGAACGATCGGACACGCCGATCACCGTTTTCGCTTCACAGACGGAACGGAACATTTTCCATTTGTCGATCGATCGCTCCGGCGGAATATCGCTGGCAGCAATCTGACTTGCGAGCATGCCAAGCGTCATCGCCCGCCGCCCAAAGGGCGTCGTCACATTTCCACGCTCCATTTTTCTTCACCTTTACCAAGGCAAAAGAAAACCGTTCGCCGAAACGACGTCAAAAACGCTTGACACTGATTCGCGGAAATGGGAATCTCAAGTCGCTACACGAGAGAAGGGTTTCCGCAGCGCTAGTCGTTCGGAAGCCTTTTTCTTTTGCTCTGTTTAATCTCCTGTTTCCTGTTGGTATTCGAGGTACAGAGCTTCCAATCTCTGCCTCACGAAATCTGCAAAGCCCGGCGCCGCCTTCTTGCTGAAGGCAAGCGTCGTCTCCGAATCCGTTTCGCGAATGCGCACGGCGCGGCTCCTATCGGGCGCAAGCCAAGTCTCCGCCTTTGCCCGCTCCTTGGTGATGCTGAGGAAGGCGAAGAGCTTTTCAAAGCGCTGATCGCTTTCGATCGCTGAATACGCGGGCTCGGCCACAAGGCTAAGCGCCTTCGACCGGTGCCCCTCGCGATCGAGGAGATCGGCAAGTTCCATCCAGCGCCTGCGGCCGAAGCCGGGTGCGGCACCGACGGCTTCGATGATTTCCACCGGCAGGCGGTTCACCAGGGTGATCATCTTCGAGAGCGCCGCCTTGTCGACGCCGAGCGCCGACATGATCGTATCGCGGGAAAAGCCGCGCTCCTCCAGGCGTGCGGCGAACAGCGCGCGCTCGATGAAGGAAAGATCGGTGCGGGCGTTGTTCTCTTGGCCCTGCGAAATGACGAGCTGCTCGTCGCTCAACTCGCGAATGACCGCCTTGACCTTGCCGCCGATCTCGCGGACCGCGGCGAGCCGTCGGTGACCATAGGCCACCTGGTAGCGATCCTTCTCCGTCGGATGCGGCCGCACAAGGATCGGGACCTGTTGTCCGTGGTCCCGGATCTGTTCGACCAGGGCGGCCTGGGTCTCGGCTGCGACGCCCAGCCGGTCGGTTATGAAGGATGCATCGATCAGCGACGGGTCGAGCTCGACGATCGCATGGCCTTGCGCCAGCCGCCGTTCCAGTTCTTCGGCGCGTTCCACCTTCTGGGTGATGTTGGTGAGCGATTTGGTGATGCCGCCGACGAGGCCGCTCGGCCGATGATTTGGCGCGAGACCGGCGATCGGGCGCGAGACGGCCGGCCGCTCTCCGTCCACCGGAGGGGCAGGGCTGTCGGAAATGCCGATCAGGTTCTTTCGCGCCATGGATTACTTCCTCCCCCAGACCTTGCGGACCATCTCCTCGATCTCCGCATTGACGAGTGAGAGCGAATCCATCGCCCGGTCATAGGTGCCGCGGATGAATTGCGAGCGCTCCACCTCGTAGAGCGTCTGCTTCGTCACGCCCGCGTCCGAGATCGCCGTCGATTTGACCATCGCGTTCTGCAGCATGCGGTTGCCGAAGATCGCCCGCATGAAGCCGGTCATCTGGCTTTGTGGCCCGTCGTTGGGTTCGAAGCGCGTCACCAGGTAGCGCATCCAATCGTAACTCGTCCTCCCTCCGGCCTTTTCCACCACCGCCATGAGTTCGCTCGTCATCGACAGGAACTGCGACATCGACATGACGTCGAGCATCTGCGGATGAACGGTGATGAGCACCGACGTCGCGGCGCAGAGCGCCGACATCGTCAGAAAACCGAGCTGCGGCGGGCAATCGATCACGACGATGTCGTAGAAGCTTTCGATTTCGGAGAGCGCTTCGCCGATCCGCGCGAAGAACAAGGTCTCCGCGGAGCCGCCGATCATCGCCTTCGGCGTCTCGTGCTCGAACTCCATGAGTTCGAGATTGCCGGGGATGAGATGCAGATTGGTGGTATAGGTTGAGCGGACTACATCGGCGACCGGGCGCGGGTTCTCATAGCGTATGGCGCCGTAGAGCGTTTCGGCTTCACCGACGTCGAGTTCCGGCTGGTGGCCGAAGAGGGCGGAGAGCGAGGCTTGGGGATCGAGGTCGATCGCTAGCACCCGATAGCCGCGCAGCGAGAGATATTGCGAAAGATGGGCCGCGGTCGTCGTCTTGCCCGACCCGCCCTTGAAATTCATGACCGAGATGACCTGCAGCTTTTCGCCCGGCCGACGGTGCGGAATGTATTTCCCTGTCTTGACTCCCTCGTCGAGCACGCGGCGGATGCGGTCGATGTCGTCGACCGAATACATGCGCCTGCCGTTTGACAGGGGCTGCGGCCCATGGCCTTCTGACGCGATCTGGCGCAGGTAGCCTTCACCGATTCCGATGAAGGCGGCCGCCTCCGCCGGGCTGAACAGCCGCATGGTTTTCTGTGCCGTCGGGGAGAAGATCTTCTTTTGATGTTCCTGCAGTTGATGAGCGAGTTCCTGAGCGTCGGCAGCCAGCAGCGAAGGCAAATGCTCCTGCTCCTCAAGACTCTGGATTCTCTGCTGCAACATCCCGATCTCCGAAAAACTGCGCAAAATTCGGCAATAAAGGCCTATCTGCGCAGATATACTATGCGCCGATTCGTTGCCAATTTACAAACGCTTAACAAAAGGCGCCTTGCTCGCGCTCCGCCGTCGCAGTTTTATGAATTTCGCTGTTCATGAGTTGTCCGCGGACAACTTCTTCTGAGTGGTTGTCCGCGGACAACTGCCTGCCCGCAAGCGGGCCCATGTGGCGGCGAGGCGTCGCCGATGCGTATTCACTCTCCCGCCGGACCGGGATCACAGCGCCCGTGGAATGCCGTTAATCACGATGCAGGGGAGCGATGCGGTTAGACCACTAATTTTGTAGACTATTGACAGCTCGGCGGATTGTGGCAGGATCATGTTGACATCAGACCGGAAGGGAAGGGTGCAGCATGTTCTATCTCGGCGGAATGACACTCGGCTACTTCGCCCCGCCTGCCCGGACGACCGCAACTCGCAAGCAAGCGATCGCGTCGCGCCCGGCCCCACGGGATATCTGTGAAGCGCGCGACGATGAGGAGCAGCATCGGAAACAACAGGAGTGGGCCCGCGCCTTCCTGACGCCTTGGCACCTCTTTTATTAGTTGAGCCGGGGATAAGGGCGAAAACCGCGCGAACTTTTGGTCCCGACCCCGCTTCGGCGGCCTATGCCGATAACGCAAGTCCGGCAATAATGGACCAAGACTTGCGTGGATTCCCGGCCTGCGATCCTCTACATTTGCAGGTGGGAGGGCTTGGTTCTTGGAACGCCGCCTCGCCGCCATTATGGCCTCCGATGTCGTTGGCTACTCGCGTCTGATCCGGACTGACGAGGAGGGGACGCTCGCGGCCCTCAAGTCGCTGCGCACTGACCTCATTGGTCCGAAAATCGCGGAACATCACGGGCGTATCGTCAAGCTCATGGGTGATGGGTTGCTGGCGGAGTTCCCGAGCGTCGTGGAGGCTGTACGGGCTGCCACCGAAATCCAGCAGGCGATCGCTGATCGCAATGTTGCCCTGCCAGAAGGGCAGGGCATCGAGTTCCGCATCGGCATCAATCTGGGTGATGTGGCCATCGACGGCGAGGACATTTATGGCGACGGGGTCAATGTCGCAGCCCGTCTCGAGGCGATGGCCGAGCCGGGCGGAGTCTACGTTTCCGCGGCCGTCCACGACCAGGTGCGTGATCGCCTCGGGCTTCAGTTCGAGGACCTCGGAAAGCAGCAGGTCAAGAACATCGATCGGCCGGTTCGTGTTTGGCGCTGGCTGCGCGAAGCCGCCGCGACCGGTCCCAAGGTCGTGCGGACGGAAAGGGCCGTGCCGGACAGGCGATCGATCGTTGTCCTCCCCTTCAACAATATGAGCCGCGATGCCGATCAGGAGTATTTCAGCGACGGGATAACCGAGGATATCATTACCGATCTCAGCAAGGTCTCCGCTTTGTTCGTCATCGCGCGCAATTCGGCGTTCGTCTACAAGGACAAGGCGTTTAGCGTCCCTCACGTCTGCCGTGAGCTCGGCGTCAAGTTCGCGCTAGAGGGTAGCATTCGCAAGGCGGGCAACCGGGTTCGCGTCACCGCTCAGCTGATCGACGGATCGAGCGGCGGCCATATCTGGGCTGAGCGTTACGACCGCGAGCTCACCGATATCTTCGAGGTCCAAGACGATATCACGCAGCAGATCGTGACGGCCTTAAAGGTCACGCTGAGTGAAGCGGAAAAATCGCGCATCGCCGAGGCCGGCACGAAGGACACCGACGCCCATGATCTGTTCCTGAAGGGGCGGGAATTGCTCCGCGGCGTCAAGAAAGATCGCGAGATGTTCGATCAGGCAACGGGGTGCTTTCTACGGGCGATCGAGCTCGATCCGAACTATGCCTCCCCCTTTGCCGGCCTGGGCATGGCCTATGTGCTCGATTATCAGAACCACTGGAGCGAGGCGCCCGAGACCTCCCTCGACCAAGCGGCGCGCTTCGTAAGCGAGGCGATCGACAGGGACGAGCAGGACCCTTACGCTCACTACGTCGCTTCCCTCGTCGCCATGTTCAGGAAGGATTATCAGCGGTGCGCCGAGGAAGCGGACCACGCACTGACGCTCAACCCCAACTTCGCTCCCGCCCTCAACGCCCGCGGCATCGTGCACATCTACTCGGGGCAGCCGGAAAAGGCGATTGCTTATATAGAGCGAGCCATGCGCCTCGATCCCGCACAGCAGCAGCAGTATCTGCATTTTCTCGGCACAGCCTATTTCGTGGCCGGCGACTACGAGAAGGCGGCGGCGCTCTTCAGCGACAGGATCGCTGTCAATCCGAGCACCGATCTGTCGCGCGCTTTTCTCGCGTCGGCGTTGGGCCATCTGGGCAGACTTGAGGGTGCCCGCGAGCTTTGGCGCGAGCTCAAGGAGATCAATCCGAAATACTCGCATGCAGAGCATATCGGCCGCTTGCCATTCCGCGATCCTTCGGATGCCGAGAAGTTCACCGACGGCCTGCGCAAGGCGGGCCTGGTGGAGTGAGTCGCCGCCAAGTCGCTTGCAGGGGAGGCCCTGTGGATTTCAGCGGCGCGGTTGCGCGTAGTCAGGGATCCTGAAGCGCCGGCGATAGCTGCCGGGCGTAAGCCCGGTGACGCGCTTGAAAAGGCGGCGGAAGAACGCTGGCTCCTCGTAACCGACTTGCCAACTGATTTCATCGACCGAGGCCTCGGTGCGCTCGAGCCGGCGTTTCGCCTCCTCAATCCGCAGGCGCTGCACATAGGCGATCGGGCTCATTCCGGTCGCGCCGGTGAAACGGCGCTTGAAGGTGCGTTCGCTGAGGCCGGCGTTGCGGATCATCTCTTCAAGCGGATTGGCGACCGAGAAATGCGTGGCGACCCAGTCCTGCGCTGCGCGGACGGCGAGATCGCCATGGTCGTTGCGTCCCTCGAAGACGATGTAGGGGGCGAGGCCGTCCTGGTGCCACTGGAGAGCGAAGAAGCGCGCCACGGCCTGCGCCGCGGTGGCGCCCGCATGGCGGGCGATGAGATAGAGAACCAGGTCGTGCCAGGTCATCGAAGCGCCGGACGTGATCAGCTCCTCGCGGTTGCCGGCGACGACGAGAACGCGCTCCGGCTCGATCGGCACGTCCGGAAAGCTCTCTTTGAAGAGGCGTGCATAACCGAAATGGACCGTCGTATTCACCCCGTCAAACAGCCCGGTTTCCGCAAGCAGAAAGAGTCCCGAACAGGCGGAGCATAGGAGGGCGCCCCGGCGGTGCATGGCGTGGAGCCACTCGACGAGCTCGGGATAGCGGCCCTTCCGCCAGCCTTCCGGCCCGATGAGCACCGAGGGAACGATGATGATGTCGGTCGCTTCGAGAGAGGCGATGCTGCGCTGGACCGTAACGGGCATCCGGCTCGCGAGCTCCAGCGGACCCTGCTGCAATCCCACGATCTCGACCCGAAACGGCGGCTCGTTCGCCGCGTTGCCCGGTTGCGGCACGATGGCGAAGGCGTTCATTACGTCGAAAATTCCGGTCAGCGTCGAAACCGCCGCCTCGGGAATCGCGACGAGGCTCACATGGAACGGCTCCGAGCCGGTCTGGGTTGTCTGACGTGGCATTTCAAATCCCCGGCTGCCGACAGCGCCGTAGATCTTATCAGACGCACAAAGGTCGCTATAGCACTTTGGAACGTGCAGCAAGAACGACGCTTCGACAAGGAGCGGTGCCAAATCCGCCTCGGCAGATGAATGATCCTTTTGATAGGTCCAGTGGCGCAAGCGGCCCGATTCTGGACAGTTCGGCTCTGCCCTTTGCCCATCAGTGCTGCGATCCTCCGCATCCATAATCTTGAGCAGGAGAGACGAACATGGCACATACCCAAAGCAGGACAGCCGATGCGGCGAAACTCGACCAGATCGTCACGCGCGCGATCGGTGACCTCTCGGCCGGCTACGGCGGCGTGATGGTGAGCCTCGGCCACAGGCTCGGTCTTTACAAGGCGATGGTGGAAGCCGGCCCGCTTACTTCCCGGGAACTCGCAAGCCGCGCCGGCTGCGCCGAACGCTATGTGCGCGAATGGCTCGGCTCGCAGGTTGCGGGCGGCTACGTCGCCTATCATGCGATCAGCGATACCTATGAGCTGACGCCGGAACAGGCGCTTGTCCTTGCCGATGAGGACAGCCCCTATTTCATCCCCAATGCCTGGGCGGTTCCGGCTTCCATGTGGTCGGACGAGGAGAAGGCAATGGAGGCTTTCCGGACCGGCAAGGGCATTGCCTGGGGCGATCATGACAGGCGGCTTTTCTGCGGCGTCGCAGCCTTCTATCGCAATGCCTACAGGGCGAGCCTGGTTCCTGAGTGGCTGCCGGCCCTCGATGGGGTGGTGGAGAAGCTCCGGGCCGGCGCGCTCGTGGCGGATGTCGGTTGCGGTCATGGCCACTCGACCGTCCTCATGGCCGAGGCCTTTCCCGCCTCCGAGTTCCTCGGCTTCGATACGCACCAGGAGTCGGTGACGGAGGCGCGGAAGATCGCAGCCGAGGCGGGAGTTGCGCAACGGACGGCCTTTACCACCGCGCGCGCGGACGACTACCCCGGCGCGGGCTACGACCTGATCTGCTTTTTCGACTGCCTGCACGACATGGGCGATCCGGTCGCCGCGGCGGCACATGCGGCGAAAGCGATTGCGCCCGGCGGCACCGTGATGCTCGTCGAGCCTTTTGCCCATGACCATGTCGAAGACAACGTCTCGCCGGTCGCCCGGATCTATTATGCGGCCTCGACGACGATCTGCTGCGCACACGCGATCTCCGACGGCGGCCGCATGGTGCTCGGTGCCCAGGCCGGCGAAGCACGCTTGGCGGATGTGTTCCGCAAGGCGGGCTTCACCCATTTCCGCCGGGCGCTGGAGACGCCGTTCAACCTGATCCTCGAGGCGCGGCTCTGAGCCGCGCCACTGTCCGAACTCGGCTGGTGCCCCGGACATTCCGGGGCTCGGTTCTTGGCAGGACAACCGCAAAGGGTAGATTGGGCGGCTCTAAGCTTCCGACTACCTTACGCGACTATCTACGCCTGCAAGCCGATGGCGACACACCGGCAATGACGTTGGGAACGCCTGCTGCGGTTCGCTCGTCTTGAGCAACCGCGCGGCGCGTGCTTTCGCGTGCCGGGAGAGTGCGATCTTGATGGCGACCAGCACCGGGGCGGCGATCACAAAGAGCAGGGCGACGGCGTTGAATGCCGTGTCGAAGGCAATCACGGTGGACTGACCTGTCACGGCCCGGCCGAGAAGGCTGGTTGCTGCGCGGCTCGCGGCCGCTGCGTCCATCCCTTTCGCCGTCAGCATGGCTGTCGTCGTCGTCAGCCGCTCGATGACCGCGGTCCCTCCTGCAGTGATGTTAGCGCCGAGGACCGCGACATTGGCGGCAACGTTATGGTCGATCAGCGTCTGGAGTGCGGCGACCCCGATAAGACCACCAAGCTGGCGACCCGTATTGAAGAGGCCGATTCCGGACGCGAGATTTCGGCTGTTGAGCTTGCCGAAAGCGATCAAAGTGATCGATAGAAACAGGAAGCCCAGGCCGAAGCCGCGCAGCAGGATCGCCGCCATCATGTCGTCGGCGCCGCTCTCGCTGGTCGAGCCGGAGAGCATCCACATCGCAACCATGATCATCAGGATGCCAAACGGAACCGTGGCGACCGGAGGAACGTGGCGCACCTGCATGAGAAAGGCGGCAATCGATAGCGAGCCGATGAACAGCGCGCCGCTCGGCAACAGGAGCAGGCCGGCATCGGTCGGTGTGAAGGCAAGGACGGACACGGCAAAGGAGGGAATCAGGAAGGCGCTGCCGAACAAGGCGGCGCCGGCGACGAAACTGACGACGAAGGCGAAAGAGAAATCCTCCGACTTGAACAGGGTGAAGTCGATGAGGCCCTGGCCTTTCGCCGACACCTGCTGACCGAGAAATGCTATGAGAGTGGCCGCGCCGATCACCGTCAGCCACAGGATGTGCGGTTCTTCGAACCAGTCCCATCGGCTGCCTTGGCTAAAGACGTAGGTGAAGCAGAAAAGCGTGATGGAGATCAGCGAGAAGCCGATCCAATCGAACCGACGGGGCGCGGTCTTAAGGGGCATCGGCGCGTCGGCGATCAGCAGCAGTCCAACAGCCGTGAGCGCCACCGGAACGACGCTGAAGAAGATCCATGTCGAGGACTGGCTATCGAGCAACCACCCCTGAAGGGCTGGCGCGATCGTCGCGGGAGCGACAACGGACCCCATCGCGAACAGGGCTTGCAGCAGCGGTTGGCGGGATCGCGGATAGGCGTGGAAAATGAGCGCCTGGCCGCCGACCAGCAGGGTGCCACCGGAGAAGCCCTGAATAATTCGAAGCGCGACCAGCAGGTCCAGCCGAGCCGTGATGGCGGCAATGCCGCACGCCATGCCCATGGCAAGCGTTGAGCCAATGATCAGGCTCAGCGGATTGAGACGGTTCATCAGCCAAGGGGCGGCCATGAATCCGATGAGCTTGAGAGCGGTGTATCCGACATCGAGCCAGGCGAACTCATCGGGAGTTGCGTATGTGTCGCCGATGATGTCGCCGCGTCCGAGCGACAGCACGGTGCTGGCGATCGCCTCCGTCAGCGTGGCAAGCACGATACCCGTGACAAGAAGGACGCCGGTCGTCGATCTGTCGCGGCTCGCAGTGGTGGCGATGGCCGTAGTCATGAGCCGCTCGCCAGGTCAACCTCGACGCGCGCGGACAGGCCGGGCACGAGGCGGCCCGTCAACGGATTGCTGGCAAAGCGGATCTTGACCGGGACGCGCTGGACGACGCGAACGAAGTTCCCTGTTGCATTGTCTGCGGGGAGCAAGCTGAAGGCAGACCCGCTGCCGGGCGCAAAGCTGTCGACCACGCCTTCCAGGGCACCGCTCGGGTAGCCGTCGATGGTGACACGAACGCGCTGGCCGGGCTTGATATGTTCGAGTTGGGTTTCCTTGAAATTCGCGACAAGCCAGACATCCTTGACCGGAACGATATCGAGCAGGGAGACGCCCGGTGTCACAAACCGGCCGATGCGGACCTGGCGGTTGCCGATGACGCCGCCGACAGGTGCACGTACCACGGTGCTGTCGAGATCGATCTCAGCGAGATCTCGCGCGGCTTCCGCCTGGGCCACGGCAGCGACGGCCGCTTCGCGCTGGGCGGCAAGGACAGCGAGGCGTTGCTGCTGAGCCTCGACCGTTGCGGAGGCGGCCGACACGCTCGCCTCGGCTCTCGATCGCGCCGCCTCGCTTTCATCGACATGGGCCTGGCTGATGGTGTTGCTGCGGATAAGTTCGCGGCGGCGCTCGTGGTCCTTGGTGGCCAGATCGAGCTCGGCCACGGCCGAACGTCTCTGGGCGTCGGCCTGCCGAATGAGGGCATGCTGAAGCTCGGTCTCCGCATGGACATTGATGAGGCGCGCCTGGGCAGCCTCGACATTGGCCACGGCTTGCTGAAGCCGTGCTCGGTAGTCCCTGTCGTCGATCCGGAACAGGACGTCACCCGCACGGACGGTCTGGTTGTCCTCAACCTCCACGGCCGTTACATAGCCCGCAACCTTTGGAGCGAGCGAGGTCACGTCGCCGCGGATATAGGCGTTGTCGGTCGACGCGACGCCGCTCGGACGAGCCCAGGCCCATCCGCCAGCGACGGCCGCCACGGCGCCGACGCACAGAGCCAAGCCGATCATCTTTCTCTTTTTCGGTTGCGCCACGGCGACACCGATGGCGGAATTTCCGCCGGTGACGAAGGCGACCTTGTCCTCGAGCGAGTCCATTTTCTCGATCCTCTTGAATGCCGCTAGCCGGGAAGCAGCCCTGGCCTCGCCAGGGCTGCCGATCGAAGTGCGTTCGTTCATTGCCCGATGGGCGTCGTCAGTTCCTTTTCGTCGGTGTCGAGGACAAACACCGCCAGCAGCCGCGCAGGCTCCGTGTCGCTGGCATTTGCGCTTACCTCATGATGGGAGCCTGGATCTTCGTAGAAGTTTTCGCCGACCTGATAGACCTTTTCCGGCGAACCGTTGACGCTGCTGCGGATCGCTCCCTCGAGCACCGTCGCATAGATGAAGGCGGACTTGGGGTGCGTGTGCGCGGGCGATCCTCCGCCGGGCCCGTATTCCACCAGCACGCCCTTCATGCTCTTGCCGGGGACGTTCGGAAGGGGGTGGTCGAATACGACCGTCACCTTGCCCGCGGGCCGGTCGCCGGCCGAAGCTGCGGTTATCGAGAGGGCTGCGAAGGCAGCGGCCGTGAGAAATCGTGTGAACATTGTAAGTCTCCTTCGAGAGTATTTGTCGTGAAGGCGAGGCCCGGTGCCGGCCCGATGCTTTCTGATCTGGCCCTTGGGCTTAGCGCGCTTGCTGACCGACCCAATCCTCGAAGCGGATCGCGCCGATGCGTGCGTTGACGCCCGGGGTCAGCGATTGATCGTCGAGAACGGAGCCGAAGTAGCGTGCGTGGACATCCGGCACGACCTTGCGCGTGTCCTGCGTTGCGCGCAGGTAGCGCCTGACCACTTCGTCGAGCGGGATCGCCTCAGGGCCGGCGACTTCGACGGTGCCGTTGACTGGCGGCGCGACCGCGACATCGGCGAGCGCCGCCGCCACGTCGTCCGAGGCGATCGGCTGGAACAGCGCCGGCGACACGCGAATCTCGTCGTCGACCGTCCCCGCCTGCGCGATGCCGCCGACAAACTCGAAGAACTGCGTGGCACGCAGGATCGTGTAGGGAATGCCGGACGCCTTGATGAGGTTTTCCTGCGCAACCTTCGCCCGGAAATAGCCGTTGTCGGGAAGCCGTTCGCTACCGACGATCGAGAGGGCAACATGATGGCGGACGCCGGCGGCCGCTTCCGCAGCGAGCAGGTTACGGCCCGACGTCTCGAAGAACTCGAGGACGGCCTTGTCTTCCCAAACCGGCGCGTTCGCCACGTCGACAACGATCTGGGCTCCATCCATCGCTTCAGCCAGTCCTTCGCGGGTGATGGTGTTCACGCCCGTGTTGGGGGCGGCTGCGAGCACGTCATGGCCGCGCTCGCGGAGGTTCTTCACAAGCTTCGATCCAATGAGGCCGGTGCCTCCGATGACGACGATCTTCATGGGTTCTCTCCACTTCTCTCGACCGCAACCATTGCCGTCGATGTGGATGGAGAGTGCCTGCGCGCTTGAGGGAAGTCCCTGTGACGGGCTTGAATTGCCCTTCAGGGAAGCTTGGTTTTTCGTCCAAAGGAACAGTTGTTTCGACCGGCATCCCTTGCCGCGGACGATGCAGCCAGTTACCCACTGCCGTGTTATGAATGTCAGATACCATTCGCCGGTTGCCTCGGACACGTAGCCGACGGCGCTCGGCCAGGGGATGCCGATCTTGCAATTCACGTTTGGAGACTACGTGCTCGATCCCGAGCGCCGGGAACTGACGCTCAGCGGTCAAGTCGTGGCCGTCGGGCCGCAGGTCTTCGACCTTTTGCTGCATCTCGTCAGGAACAGCGACCGCGTCGTCAGCAAGGACGAGCTGCTACAGGCGGTATGGGGCGGCAGGATCGTGTCGGAATCGACCATTACCAGCCACATCAACGCGGTTCGCAAGGCAATCTGCGACAGCGGCGAGGAGCAGCGCCTGGTCCGGACGGTTGCCCGCAAGGGCTTCCGCTTCGTCGGCGAGATCAGCTTTGGCGAGATCGGGCAAGCGCAACGGGCCGACGGGCCGGGCGTCGGCGACCACGTCCTCGTCGGGCCGAAGGAAATGCCAGCATCCGCGCTCGTCCTTCCGGACAAACCCTCCATTACCGTCCTGCCGTTCCAGAATCTCAGCGGCGATCCGGAGCAGGAGTATTTCGCCGACGGCGTGGTCGAGGATATCATCACGGCCCTGTCGCGCATCCGCTGGCTGTTCGTCATCGCGCGCAATTCGAGCTTCACCTACAAGGGCAGGGCGGTGGATGTGAAGGAAGTCGGCCGCGAGCTTGGCGTGCGCTATGTGCTCGAAGGCAGCCTGCGCAAATCCGGGAACAAGGTGCGATTGACCGGGCAGCTCATCGACGCGACGTCCGGAGCACATCTCTGGGCCGAGCGCTTCGAGGGCACGCTCGACGACATCTTCGAACTGCAGGACCGGATGGCCGAAAGCGTCGTCGGCGCGATCTCGCCACAGCTCGAACGGGCGGAGATCGAGCGCGCCAGGCGCAAGCCGACGGAGAGCCTGGACGCTTACGACTACTACCTGCGCGGCATGGCGAAGCTGCACAACGGAACCAGAGAAGCCATCGGGGCTGCGCTGCCGTTATTCTATAGAGCCACCGAACTTGATCCGGAATTTGCATCGGCCTACGGCATGGCGGCCTGGTGCTATTTCTGGCGGAAGCTGAACGGCTGGATGACCGACCGGGCCGACGAAATCTCCGAGGGCGTGCGGCTGGCTCGGTTGGCGGTGGAACTCGGCCGGGACGATGCGGTCGCCTTGACGAGAGGTGGGCATGCGTTCGCCCATCTCGCCGGCGACCTCGACGGCGGCATCGCGCTCATCGACAGGGCCGTGCTGCTCAACCCGAACCTCGCCACCGCCTGGTTCCTCGGCGGCGCCCTGCGCGCTCTCCGCGGCGAGGCGGACGCCGCCATCGAGCACCTGGCGCATGCCGTTCGCCTGAGCCCAGTGGATCCGGAAATGTTCCGGATGCAGGTCGGGATGGCGCTGGCACATTTCTTCGCCGGGCGCCTCGGTACTGCGTCGGACTGGGCGGAAAAGGCGCTGGGGAATCTGCCGAGCCTGCTGGTCGCGGTCGCCCTGCTGGCGGCAAGCCATGCGCTTGCCGGACGCATCGACGAAGCGAGGCAGGCGATGCAGCGACTGCGCATGCTCGATCCATCCCTGCGCATCTCCAACCTCGAGGCTTGGCTTCCGATCTATCGACCGGAAGATCTCGCGCGGTTCGCCGATGGCCTGCGACTGGCGGGACTGCCGGAGTGAGCTCCGGCACGCCGAACTCCTGGGGCGGCTTTGCCGATGAAACCGTGGTCGAACGAGTGGAACGGTCAAGCGATACCCAAAGCCGGCGGGCGCCCGTGTGGGTCATGCGAACGCAACGTCGTCTCCTGAAAGATTGGCGAGCACGGCATTCTGGATCAATATGCCGTTGGAGTCGCCGTCGAAGCTCACATAAACGCCTTCGGGAGTGTCACGGGACGCCGCGAGGAAGCTTTCGAAATCGTGAATTCCGGTATCGTCGAGCCCGCGAAAGAGGAGCACGTCGCCACCTTCCGTGTCGAAATCCGTGACGCGATCGATGTTGCCGCCGCTGCGGACGGAGGCTTGATCCCAAATGAAGGTGTCTGCTGCTCCTGCTCCGCCTGTCAGCAGGTCGGAACCGGCACCGCCAAGAAGCCTGTCAGAACCAGATTCGCCCCTAAGCGTGTCGTTGCCATCTCCCCCGAGCATACTGTCGGCTCCGCTGCCGCCAAAGATAACGTCATTGCCGCCGCGCCCGTTCAGAACATCGTTGCCGCTCGGACCTTCCCTGTAGGTGTCATAACTGATGAGAGTATCGTTGCCATCTCCGCCATAAAGTTGGACCCCTCGAAGGGCCGACCTGACACTGATATCGAACTCCTCGATCGACCCATAGTGTGACGCATCGAAGACGAAGCCGGCGGATACATCATCGAAGTCGATGTCCGCTCGGTCGAACCCCTCGCCGCCGTCAAGTGTGCCAATGGAGCCTTCCGAATAGAGGTGAAAGCTGTCGTCACCGGCGCCACCATAGAGCTGAACCCACGGTCCACTGTAGGCGATGTCTTCCGCGCCCGCCGACAAAGTATCGTTGCCGTCCCCACCGAGCAGTATGTCTCCGTCGCTCCGGTAATTGCGCAGGTAATCGTCCCCTGCACCGCCGATAAGCGTATCCTCTCCCGCGCCTCCGGCCAGCTGATCATTGTCGTCGCCGCCGTTCAAGTGGTCATCGCCGTCGCCCCCATCGAGGCGGTCGTTGCCGCGTCCGCCCGCAAGGCTGTCGTTGCCATCCTCGCCCAGAAGCTCGTCGCTGTCGTTGCCGCCGTTGATGTCGTCGTCGCCCAGGCCGCCGCGAATGAAATCGTCGCCGCCGCCGCCAAACAGCACATCCCTGCCGTCGCCGGCAAAAATCTGATCATCGCCGTTGCCGCCTTCGACGCGGTCATCACCGGCACCGGTGCGCACGTTGATCAGGCTGAACCCGGTGGCAATGATCCTGTCGTCGCCACCACCGGTCGCCAGATTGAGCCGCTCAATATCGATGAAATAAAGATGGTTCCCTTCTACGGACAGATCGCCGAAGGCTGCGTGACCACCCCTCCCATTGTACAGAAACGGATCGGACGTTCCGGTATAATCGCCGACAAGCGTGTCGACGCCCGTTCCGCCCCGTGCAGCGCCGCCGACGCCGTTGAACATCAACCGATCATTGCCGTCGCCGCCGGTGAGCTCGTCGAAACCGTTCGAACTCGTCAGCACATCGTCGCCCGCGCCGCCATCGACAAAATCGTCGCCCGCGCCGCCATCCACGACATCATTGCCGCCAAGACTCCAGATACGGTCGCCCTCGTCCGTACCGTTCAGGGTATCGTCCGCACCAGTGCCAATAATCTTCGCCATGAAACGCGCCTCCAAGATGGAAACGAAAATATAGGCCATCTCCATCAATAATAAAGTCCGTTTTTTATCTTGTAAATCTATCTAAATATACTTGTAAACTGAAAGCAAAGTAACTACATTTCTGTTTACTGGCGAGAGTGAGTGGCGTAGCGTCTATGAAGGTCGGCAATGGGGTCTACCTCCGCCATAGTGCAGTCGAATTCGAGTTCCGGAATGGGTGGAACTGCGTCGCGTCGAGACAAATCGTTTGCACAAGCGCGTCGGTTTCCAGAGGTTCCAGTGACTACTTGAACGCGGCCGTTCGCGCTGCGGCCGGAGCCGACGCGATGGTCCAGCTTACGCAGGTTCGCCTCAATCGGGATAGCGATCGAATACCGGTAGCTGATGGATATGCGCAGCCCAGGGCAGGCGCTCGGCAACCTGAACTTGGATGTCGGGACTAACCGCCGTCGGATCGTCGAGCGTGGCAATTTGCACATCGACGATCCCGGAAATGAGAGCTTCGTTTAGATAGTAGAGACCCGTTCCGCATGTCGCGCAGAAATGTCGGTGCGCTTGGCCGTTGGATGACCAGGCACGGGCTTCGCCTTTCGTAACGCGGAAGCTGGTGGCCGCCACACCCATCCAGCCGACCATCGGCGCACCCGACGAACGACGACAATCCTCGCAGTGACAGATCGCGGCCTGAACGGGCCGGTCCACCTCATAACGAACGGCGCCGCAACGGCATCCGCCGGTTAATCGGGCATTCGAGCCGGCTTCAGTCATCCTTTGTCCTCCTGTCGCGCACCGACGTATTTTGCGACTAAGATCTGTGATGTAACAAGTTTTAGAAGTTTCACGACAGAAGGGGTGAAATAGCGCTGCTGGCATCAGCCGCCGGGACAATGGGGTCCCGAATAAGACCGATATAGCGGAATCGCCGATATGATCAGAATTGGCTCAATCGTCATCCATTGCTACGAGTTTGAGCGCATGGTCGCGTTCTGGCAGGAGGCCTTGCATTATGTTCCGCGAGCGCCTGCGAGCGGTGGATGGATTGTCCTTTGTGATCCCGAAGGCCGTGGCCCCAATATTTCGTTTCAAGCTCGCGATCGCCGCGACTGGAGGAGAAGTTGGCTGCACTTGGACCTTTATACCGACCGGCAGCGGGAGGAGGTTCGTCGTTTGCTGACGATCGGGGCGAAACAATATCCGTGGCGCTATCCGCACACGCTGATTACGTGGTCTTACAGGATCCGGACAGCAATCTTTTCTGCGTCGTGCAAAAGCCGCATGCCAAAGGCGAGGAAGAAAAGGGTTGACTTGCTGTCGGCTCCCGCGCACCTCGCGACCTCCCGCTCACAATTGTCCGCCCCCTACTGTGGCATCGGCAAGACGGCAAGGATCGAAACGCTTGCGAGGGCATCGGCCACAGACGGCTCTTCCTTCAGGTTCAATACGTCAGGTTTGGCTCGACATCGTACCGGCCGCGCTTGCGGTGATCACCAGCGCCACGCCGAGCATCTGGCTTGGCGTCAGCGCCTGCCCCAAGACGATGAAGCCGGCGCCGGCGCCGATGGCCGGCTCGAGGCTCATCAGGATGCCGAAAGCGGACGCCTTCATCCAACGGAGCGCGACAAATTCCAGGGCATAGGGTAGCAGCGGCACGAGGAGAGCGAGAAGCCCGGTCATAAGGGCGAGCTCAGGCGATAGGCCCAGCGCCGCTTTGTGCAGGCCGAAAGGCGTCGCCACTAGGGCGGCAAAGAGGAGCGAGACGGAGAGCCCTTCGAGCCCGGTGAACTGTTGCCCGGCTTGTTTCATCAGAACGATATAGCTGCCCCAGCCGGCCGCCGCGCCGAGCGCGAAGAGCACGCCGAGCGTATCCCCCACCCAGGCGCTGCCGTCCCAGGAAAGGCAGAGAACACCCGCGGCAGCGACAGCGGGGCAGAGGAGGCGCCATCCGCCGCCGCCGAAAATGGTCGCGACAGTCAGGGGGCCGAGAAAATCGATGGCGACTGCAAGGCCGAGCGGGATGCGCTCGATCGCGGCGAAGAAGCAGAGCGTCATCGTCGCCATGGCGGTGCCGAGCGCCGCAGCGGCGAACCACTGCTGCTTGCCATAGCTGAGGAGGGGCGGGCGGACGAAAAGCATGAGCGCAACCGCTGCGAAGCAGAGCCGAAGCCAGGTGGTGCCGAACGGTCCCAGTTCCTGCATCACCGGCGTCGAAAGCGCGGCGCCAAATTGGACGCTCGACATGGAAAGGAGGCAAAAGACGATCGCGAGATAAACGCGTCGGCGATCGTCTGCGCTGTTGGTCGGCGCAGCCCACGCTCCGCCTGTTGGCGTCTCCATGTCCGTCATGTTCGAAACCTTCCCTTTCCTCTTGATCAGGAATAGCAAAGCGGTAGCATTAAGGAATGCTGATAATTCTGATGCAGATATAAGGGATACTTATGCGCGATCTGGAGATCGGATTGCTGCGCGCCCTGGTCGCGACGGCGGAATGCGGCAGCGTCAGCGCCGCCGCCGGCCGCCTGGCAAGGACCCAGGCGGCCGTCAGCATGCAATTGCGTCGCCTGGAGGATGATCTCGGGGTGAAGCTGTTGAAGCGCGGACCGCGCGGCATGGATCTGACCGAGGCCGGCCATGTCCTTCTTCCCTATGCCCAGAAGATATTGGGGCTGAGCGCGAGCGCCAGGCGGGCGCTGTCCGATAGCGGCCCCCACGGCCCCGTCCGCTTCGGCATGACCGAGGACATCGCCGTCGGTTCGCTGCCGAAAGCGCTGCAGCGTTTCGCCGCCGCCTGTCCGGATGTAGCGCTCGACCTGACCGTCGCCGAAAGCGTGGCGCTTTCGCAGAAGCTTTCACTCGGGCTCATCGATGTCGCCATCGGCGACCCGGCGGAGATCAGCGCCGTGCCGGTCTTGACCTGGCGCATGCCTTTGAAGTGGGTGGCCGCGCGCGGCTTCGTCGTACCGGATCAGGAGCCGTTGCCGCTGATCACCTTCGACGGGATCTGCACCTGGGACCGCAAGATGACCGGTGCCCTCAACGAGATCGCGAGACCCTGGCGCACAGTGTTGACCAGCGCCAGCCTTTCGTCGATTCAGTCCGCCATCGAAGCCGGTCTCGGCGTTGCCGTGCTGCTCGACGTCAGTATCCGGCACGACACGATGAAAGTCCTCGGCACGGCTGACGGAATGCCGCCCGCTCCGCTCGTGGAATTCGGCCTCTTCGTCGGTGAGGGCAAGGAGCTCTCCTCCGGAGCGATCGGAACTCTGTGGGAATTCGTCTCCGACGAGCTTCAGGTTTCTCCTGATCGGCGGGTGCCGGCGGTCTGAAGAGGAACCGGGCGGGTTTACCGCAACAGCTTGCCTTCGGTTGCGGGCAGAAGGTTTGCTGCTTGAAGTCGGCTGCACGCCGAAACTCCGACTGCAGTCACTCTCATTCCATCGCCCTGCGCCTCGACGTATAATGGCCGCGCAGCAAAGCTTCCCTTCAAGGCGTACACGTCGCCACGCTCATGCACTGGCACGGCAAGGTCTTTGTAGCGGGCAAAACGGCGTAGGAAGGCACTATCCTGTGGCGATGGACGAGACGAGCGAGCCAACCAAACGCGATTTTCTCTACCTGGTGACAGCCATGGCCGGGGTCGTGGGTGTCGGGGCCGCCTCCTGGCCATTCATCGACCAGATGCGACCTGACGCGTCGACGCTTGCGATGGCCTCGATCGAGGTTGACCTATCCTCGCTCGTCGAAGGTATGTCGCTGACCGTCAAGTGGCGGGGCCGGCCGGTCTTCGTTCGCAACCGCACCCAGCAGGAGATCGAGGCGGCAAAGGCGACAGCGCTCGACGATCTCAAGGATCCGCTGGCGCGGAACGCCAATCTTGCCGCCGACCAAGCCGCAACCGATCTTGCACGCTCTGCGGGGGAAGGGAAGGAGAACTGGATCGTCATGATCGGAGTCTGCACGCACCTGGGCTGTGTGCCGCTCGGACAGGCGGGCGACTTCGGCGGCTGGTTCTGCCCTTGCCACGGATCGCATTACGATACAGCCGGTCGCGTCCGCAAAGGACCTGCACCGGAGAACCTCGCCATTCCTCCGTTTGAATTCATCTCCGAAACGGTCGTTCGCATCGGATGAGCCGCGCAACACTCGCGACCACACGGCACGAGGCGATTATCGAGACCGTTCCGGCGTCCGACGAGAGCCGGATGCCGGATGCGCTCAGGCATCGCCATCGCCATCAAAACGGCGTCTGCTCGTCATCGTGGTGCGGTGTCAGGCGATGTGGCTGCAACAGGATTTCTTGAACGAAGCCTTATAGCCAGCCGCTTCGATCGCGGCGATGAATGCGTCCGAGCCGATCTGAGAGTCGATCGACGCGGTTTGCGCCTCAAGATCGACGGCCACTTTGGCGTTCGGATCGACTAATTTCACGGCCTTCTCGACCGTGCTCACGCAGTGCCCGCAGGTCATGTCGGATACGTTGAGATGATGCAATGGAAGTCTCCCGTTTTCATTTGACTGCACTATGGTGGGGCTTCCAACAATGGCAAGGTCAAGAGGTCTGTAGAGATTTTTTTGCACCATGGCAGCGGCCGCGGAAGGGAGGCGGCCGAATGAAGTGAGATGGCCATGATCAACGATATGATGGGCAGCGGCATGATGTGGGGCATGGGTCTTGCGGGCATCATCGGGGCGATCGTGATCGTGCTGGTGATTGCGGCGCTTATCAGGTATCTGTTCTTCCGCTGAAGCGTTCACGCGCGTTGAATAACGCACTGTTGACGGCGCTCACTTCCGGTGAGCCACATCGTGGCTTGTATTCGCAAAGATTCGGCGCGATTCTATCTCGTCCTATGAAGAACTCGTTGATCAGAGATCTCGTCATCTTTCTCCTCGCGACCTTCGTCGCTGCGGGGATGGGCCTTTCGGTTGCCCAGGCGAGCGGCATGGCGGCCAAGATGGCGATGATGTCCGAAATGGCAACGTTGGATCATGGCGACTGCCAGGATTGCCCTGACCAGCCAGGCGACGGCGGCATGAAGGCCATGGCCTGCGGCAATGTCTGCGCCGCACCCGTAGTTGCGCCGCTGCCGGCGATCGCGTTCATACCGCCCAGGGAGACGCCGGCTACAGTCGCCGTCCGCGCTTCGCTCCTTATCGGCATAGCGTTGCCGCCCGAGCCCTATCCGCCACGAACCTCCGACATCGGCTGATGTCCGGCGGTCGCGATCCAGCGACCGCCGGCAAGCGAACGCGTGCGAGCCCGCGCGTTGCTTCATCCACGATGATCGGAAGGATCGAATGTGAAGAGAGAATCCCAATACCTTGTCGCACGCCGGGGCGTGCTCCAAGCCGGCGCGGGCCTTCTGTTCGCGGCTGCGCTGCCGCCGCTGCCCGCGTGGTCCGTGTCGCCGGATCATTACCGGATCGCCGCCGCGCCCGCCCGCGCACGGCTTGCCGGTCCGGATCGGCCGGAGACCGATGTATGGACCTATAATGGCACCGTGCCCGGCACTTTGGTGCGCCTCCGCCAGGGCGAGCCCACCCGTCTCCTCGTCGAGAACCGGCTGGACCAGGAGACGACGGTCCACTGGCACGGCATCAGACTTCCCAATGCGATGGACGGCGTGCCCGGCCTGACGCAGCCGCCGATCAGGCCGGGCGAGAGCTTCGTCTATGAATTCACCCCGCAAGATGCGGGGACGTTCTGGTACCACCCGCACGCAAACAGCCTGGAGCAGCTTGGCCGCGGTCTCGCGGGAGCGCTGATCGTGGAGGAACGTGAACCGATGGCCGTCGATCGCGACCTTCTCTGGTTTCTGGCCGACTGGCGGCTGACCGAGGAAGGCGGCATCGCGCCCCGCTTCGGCAACCGGATGGAAGCGGCGATGTCCGGCCGTGTCGGCAACACCGTCACGCTGAACGGCCGCGCCTCAGAAGCTGAGTACTTCCGGACCGGCGAGCGCGTCCGCCTGCGCCTCGTCAACGCGTCGCTCGCCCGGATCATGGCCCTGCGTTTCGAGGGGCACAGTCCCGTTACGGTGGCGATCGACGGCCAGCCCTGCGATCCGCACGAGCCGGCCGGCGGTCGCCTCCTGCTCGGTCCCGCCATGCGCATCGACGTCGTGCTCGACATGCAGGGCGAGCCTGGAAAGCGTTACGCCGTCATCGACGATTTCTACGACGGCCTCGCCTACCGACTGACCGAGCTCGCCTATGAGGAGCGGCCGCCGCTCCGCACCCATCCGCTCGACGCTTCGCTTGACCTGCCGCGCAACCCCTTGCCGGAGCCCGACCTTGCCACGGCCGATCGCCACGGCCTGACGCTCCAGGGCGGCATGATGAGCGCTATGATGATGCGCGGTGGTGTCATGCAGGGCGCAGGAATGATGCACGGTATGATGGGCATGGGCGGCGGTGCCGCTTGGGCCATCAACGGCATGTCGATGACGGGCGACGGCCATGCCGGCATGGAGCCGGCCCTGACGTTCCAGCGTGGCCGCAGCGTCGTCCTCAAGCTACGAAACGAAACGGCCTGGTGGCACCCGATGCATTTCCACGGTCACAGCCTCAGGGTGCTGAGCCGCAACGGCAAACCCGTCCCGCATCGCCAGTGGCAGGATACGGTGCTGGTGGCTCCGAAGGAGGTCGTCGAAGCCGCTTTCGTCGCCGACAATCCCGGCGACTGGATGCTGCACTGCCATGTCATGGACCACCAGATGGCTGGCCTGATGACCGTGCTGCGCGTCGACTGAACAGATCGAGTTACTCAAGGAGAATCGAAATGAACCGCACAATCCGCTTCGTCAGCCTAACCGCTTTCATTGCCCTCGCCGGACCGGCTGTTGCCGAGCCGCTTCAGGCGACGCTCTACAAGAACCCGCAATGTGGCTGCTGTGAGGGCTATGCCGCCTATCTCCGTGACAACGGCTTCAACGTCGAGGTGAAGCCCACCAACGACCTCGCCGAAATCAGCCGTGAGGCGGGGGTGCCGGAGGGAATGCAGGGCTGCCACACCACATTTATCGACGGCTACGTGATCGATGGCCACGTGCCTGTGAACGTCGTCCGCAAGCTCCTCACAGAGAGGCCGCCGATCGCCGGCATCACCCTGCCGGGAATGCCGATGGGGTCGCCCGGCATGTCCGGCACGAAGACGGAGAAATTCGTGATCTACACCGTCCCCAAGGATGGCAAGGCACCCTCGGTCTACGCAGAGGAATGACATCGGCAAGGAGGGCACTTCAGCCCGTGGCAGGCCCTGCGCCGTCGGACTGGATGTGGCTGCTCGTGATCGTCCTTGTCCTTCGGGCTATGGCGCTCTGCAGGAGGCCGCTCTTTCGGGGCAGCAAATGAGCAGGACCGCAATTCTCTTCTCAGGGCTCGGGATTGCTGCGGCGGTAGTGGGGCTGGCGGTGGCGTGGCTTTGGCTCGCAGCATCGACATCGATTGGCGATGACTCGGCCGCCACAATCGCAGTCGGGAAGACGCTCTATGCCGACCGCTGTGCCAGCTGCCACGGCGCGAACCTCGAAGGTCATCCGGATTGGAAAAGTCCGCTGCCTTCGGGGCGCCTGCCGGCCCCGCCGCACGATGCATCCGGCCACACCTGGCATCATCCGGACGGCGTGCTCTTCCGAATTACCAGGGAGGGACCGGCAGGAGTTGTTGGCGGCGGGTATCAAAGCGATATGCCGGGCTTCGGGAATGTGATGAGCGACGAAGAGATCCGGGCCGTGCTCACCTTCATCAAGAGCACTTGGCCGGAGCGAGAGCGGCAATATCAGGCGGAAATGAGTCGGTGGGAACGGGAAGCAAATCAGTGACGGGAGCGCGCGCCTTGGATGGTCGTCACCTCGGCCGTGCGCCCGCTTCGTACATGTCATTGACCGCGAGGATTTGTCCGAGCACGGGGTGTCGGAATCTCGTTTAGCCAGTCGTCTTCAAGACAGACTAAGCTATGGAGAACGGCAATGACCATTACGATTACCGCCTTTGAACGGTCGCCGGATCGGGGCAGGGGTCTGGCGCGTGACATGCGCGTTCGCTGGGCGCTCGAAGAAGTGGGGCAGCGTTACGAGGTTCGTCTTCTTTCGTTCAAGGCGATGAAGGAACCCGCGCATCTCGCGCTTCATCCTTTCGGGCAGATTCCGACCTATGAAGAGGGCGATCTCGCCCTCTTCGAGTCGGGGGCGATCGTGCTCCATATCGCCGAGCGCCATGCGGGTCTGCTGCCAAACGATGCGAATGCCCGGGCGCGCGCGATCGCATGGATGTTTGCCGCGCTCGACACGGTGGAGCCGCCGATCTTCGACCGCGCCCTCGCCAAGATCCTCGAGCGCGACGAGCCCTGGTACGAGCAGCGCCTGCGTTTCCTCGAGGACAGCATCCGGAAACGGCTGGGCGGCCTTTCCAATCGCCTTGGCGATGCCGACTGGCTCGATGGTGCGTTCAGCGCCGGTGACCTGCTGATGGTGACGGTGCTGCGCAGGTTGCAGGGATCCGGTATGCTGGAGGAATATCCGAACCTCTCCGCCTATGTCGCCCGCGGCGAAGCGCGGCCCGCATACGAGCGTGCTTTCGCCGCTCAGTTGGCGGTCTTCACCGCCGCATCGACCGGCTGACAAAGCGCGTTCTGGGCTCAATCGAGGAGTCCATCGTGCTCATCGTCGCGCCCAGTCCTTCTCGGTTGGATGAAGCTCTGCGCGGCAGCATTCTCCTGAGCCTGCTTGGGTTTGGATGCGCTTTCAAAATGCAAGCACCGTCTTCCGCCACCGGGAACTAACGCTTTGGCCTGTCGTCGTGGGCTAAGGGTCCGCTCGTGGCCACTACATCCCCGCCGGAAAGTGGGAATTGAAATCGATTACATTTTCTGGCTTCATGAGACCCACAAGATTTTGGGAGGATCTTATGAAGAAATTCATTGCTTTTGCACTTGGCACAGTCGCGTCCATCGCCATCTCGGCATCGGCTTATGCGGAGACCTTCAAGATCGGTCTTTCGAACGGGTGGGTCGGCAGCGAGTGGCGTACCCAGATGATCGACGAGGCGAAGGCTGCGGCGGCGAAATGGAAGGAGAAGGGCGTCGACGTCGAAGTCTCCGTCCAGAGTGCCAATGTCGACGTGCCCGGGCAGATCGCCCATATCCGCAATTTCATCGCTGAAGGCGTCAACGCCATCATCGTCAATCCGAACAGCCCGACGGCCTTCGACCCGATCTTCGCGCAGGCGAAGGAGGCCGGCATCCTGGTGATCGCGACCGATGCGGAGGTTTCGTCGCCGGACGCGATCTATGTCGGCATCGACCAGACCGCCTGGGGTGCGGCGGGGGCGAAATGGCTCGCCGAAACGCTGGGCGGCAAGGGCAAGGTCGTCGCGATCAATGGTGTCGCCGGCCACCCGGCAAACGAGATGCGCGTCGCCGGCTACAGAGGGGTCTTCAAGGAGCACCCGGATATCCAGGTCGTCAACGAGGTCAACGCCAATTGGGATCAGGCCCAGGGACAGCAGGCGATGCAGAACGTTCTCGCCACCTATCCCGATATAAACGGCGTCGTCGTGCAGGACGGCATGGCGGCCGGCGCCTGGAAATCGATCATGGATGCCGGCAAGAAGGACCAGATCGCGGCGACCGGCGAGATCCGCAAGGACTTCATCGACCTCTGGATCAAGGAGAAGCTGAATTCCGGCGCGACCGTCAATCCGCCGGGCGTCATGGCGAGCGCGCTCAACGTCGCGGTCCTGATGCTGCAGGGCAAGGAGCTGAAGGAGCCGGCCAAGGCCGGACAGTACGGCAATGCACTCTATCTGCCGATTCCGTTCATCGATAGCAAGAATGTCGAGGAGGCGGCAAAGCAGCTCGAGGGCAAGCCCGGCTATTATTCCTATACGAGCTCGCTTTCGATCGAAGAGGCGGAAGCCCTCTTCAAGTGAGAGCGGTGCGCGGTTTTCCGCCCAGATTCCGCTCTAACCTATAGGAGTCGATGCACGGGCCCGGCCGGTCAGTGCATCCCGCCGAAATGTGACGGAAGAAGTTCCATGTCGAAACTGAAGCTCAACGGCGTAAGCAAGGCTTACGGCGCGACTCTGGCGTTACGCCGCGGCGATCTCGAGGTCATGTCCGGCGAGGTCCATGTGCTCATGGGCTCGAACGGCTCGGGCAAGAGCACGCTCTGTAAGATCATCGCCGGAGCCGTGCGGCCGGATGCCGGCAAGATCCTCATCGACGATACGCCGGTGACGATCACCGGGCCGCGCTCGGCGCGAGCGCAAGGAATCGGCATCTTCTATCAGGAGCTCAGCCTCGCCGCCCATCGAACAGTCGAGGAGAATATCTCGCTGGCGGCACTGCCGGTCAAATCGGGGGTCTTCGTCGACAGGACGGCGCTCAAAGAACGCGCGGCGCGCTACATCCTTCTGTTCGAAAACGTAGCCGGCGAAGGATTTTCCGCCGACGCACTCGTCGGCAATTTGCGGCCCGACCAGCGACAGCTCGTCGAAATCATGAAGGCGCTTGCGAGCGAGGCACCGCTCCTCATTTTCGATGAGCCGACCTCGGCGCTCGACCGGGCGCAGGTGGACCGCTTTTTCGAGATCCTGCGCGACCTCAAAAGCCGTGGCCGCGGCATCATCTTCATTTCGCACCGGATGGACGAGATCAAGGCGATCGGCGATCGCGTCACGATCATCCGCGACGGCGAGACGATCGCGACGCTCAATTTGGCCGAAACCGACGCGGCGACGGTCATCCGGCTTATGGTCGGCGGAGCGGGCGACATGCCGGCTTCGCAATCCTCAGCGCCCGCGGCCGTCGACGGCAAGGACGGCGCGGCCCTCACGGTGCGCGGTCTTTCAGGTCGAGGCTTCCGCAATGTGAGCTTCGAGGTTGCCCGCGGCGAAATCCTCGGCTTCGGCGGACTGCACGGGCAGGGCCAATCGGCGCTGCTCCGGGCGATCTTCGGCGCCGGCTCCATCACCGCGGGCGAAGTGCTGATCGGCGAGAGCCGCTTCGACGCTTCGAGCCCGCGCGATGCGATCCGCCGCGGCTGCGCCTATGTCTCCGGCGATCGCGGCCGCGACGGGGTGATCAGCGGCCGGCCGATCATCGAAAACGTCACGCCGATCCACTATCTGCGCCATCGGCTGATGATCGCCCGGCCGCGCAAGCTGCGCGACAAGGTGACGCCGGCGCTTGAAAGCATGCACACCAAGTTCGCGAGCCTCTTCCACCCGATCAGTTCGCTTTCCGGCGGCAATCAGCAGAAGGTGATCATTGCCCGCTGGCTGATCGATCGGCCGGACGTGCTGCTTCTCGACGATCCGACCAAGGGCATCGACCTGTCGGCTAAGGCCGATCTATTCACACTCATCCGGCAATTGGCCGCGCAAGGCCTCGGCATCGTCCTCTATTCGTCGGAGGACGCCGAACTGCTCGGCAACGCCAACCGCATCCTCGTCTTCAACGGCGGGTCGGTTACGCGCGAACTCACGGGCGCGGATCGCACCCGCTACAATCTCTACCAAGCCGCTTACGAGGCCGCGTGATGGCAGAGACCGCAACCATCCCGAGGCCCCGGCGCGAGGGGCGCATCCGCAAGCTTCTGGAGCGCTACCCCTTCCTGCCGGCGCTCGTCATCGTCGCCGCACTGCTGGCGCTCAACGGCTTTTTCTCGCCTGCGAGCCTCAGCTACCGCGCGCTGACGGGGCTCCTCAGCACCTACATGGCGCTGATCCTGCTTTCGATCGCGCAGACTTATGTGGTCTATGCCGGCGACATCGACCTTTCGGCCGGCGCCATCCTTTCGCTCGTCAACGTCGCGATCATCGTCCTGATGGAGCGATGGGGCGGCGGTGCCGGCGCGGTCCTGCTGGCGCTCGCAATCGGCCTGCTCCTGGGGCTTGCCTGTGGATTGGTCAACGGTCTTGTCGTCGCGGCGCTCAGGCTGCAGGCGATCGTCGCTACCTTCGCGACGAGCATTTTCTTCACCGGCCTCGCGCTCTACATCCTGCCCGTTGCCGGCACGCCGGCACCGGCGATATTCTGGCGTACCTACGGCGGCAGGCTCTTCGGCGTGCCCTTCGTCTTCTATGTCCTAGCCGCCCTGATCGTACTTATCACGGTCATGAGCCGCACGCGCCTCGTCACGCAACTGCTCGCGGTCGGCGACGACCAGCAGGCGGCCTACCAGAGCGGGCTGCCGGTGATACCGGTCAGGATCAAGGGCTATGTGCTCTGTGGCCTCTTCTCCGCGCTCGCCGCCTTCTGCATCACCGGCGACACGGCGAGCGGCGACCCGCTGGTCGGCGGAAAGATGACGCTCTACAGCGTCGCCGCCGTCGTGCTCGGGGGCAGTGCGCTTTCCGGCGGCTGGGGAACCGTCGTCGGGTCGCTCCTCGGCGCATTGACGATCGGGCTCATCAACTCCGTCGTCTTCTTCATGGGCACGCCTTCCGAGTGGCAGAACTTTGTGCAGGGCCTCGCCATCCTCGTCGTCCTGATGGCCGGCGTGCTCGCCGGCAGGAGGGCTCGTCCATGAGCCAAGTGGTGAGCCGGTTTCTTTCCTTTATTCGCCAGCCGATCATCGCCGCGCTCGTTCTGATCGTGCTCCTCCTCTATCTCGGCCAGATGCTGTCGCCCGGCTTCGCGAGCGGCGGACAGATCCTGCGCCTCCTGATCGTCGCGTCGCTGCTCGGCATCATCGCGGCCGGCCAGAACGTCGTTATCCTCGGCGGGCGCGAGGGCATCGATCTTTCGGTCGGCGGCGTCGTCTCGCTCTCGGCGATCATCGCCGGCAACGTCATGAACGGCGCGGACAGCGGTATTTTGCCGGCTATCGCTGCCTGCCTTGCGGCTGGGGGGTTCTTCGGCCTGCTGAACGGCCTTGGCGTCACGCTCTTACGCATCCCGCCGCTCGTCATGACGCTCGGCATGCTCGGCGTATTGCAGGGGCTTCTGGTCGTCATCCGGATGGGCATCCCTTCCGGACAGGCGGCGCCGGCTTTGTCGCGTTTCGTGACTCAGCCGCTCGCCTTCGGCATTCCCGGCATCATCTGGCTCTGGATTGCGATCGGCGTCCTCATGGCGCTGATGCTCAACCGCACCGTCTTCGGCCACCGCATCTATGCGATCGGCTCGAACGAGCATGCCGCCTATATGGCGGGCGTTCCGGTCCGGCTCATCCGCATCGCGCTCTTCATGCTGTCGGGCATGTTCGCCGCGATCGCCGGGCTGTGCTTGCTCGGCTATTCCGGCACGTCCTTCGCTAATGTTGGCGAACAATACATGCTGCCCTCGATCATCGCGGTCGTCTTCGGCGGTACGTCGCTTGCCGGCGGCAAAGGGGGCTATACCGGGACAATGGCCGGCGCCGTGCTGCTCGTCATCCTGCAGAGCATCCTGACGACGATCAACATCGACGAGTCCGGACGCCAGATGGTTTTCGGGGCGACACTCCTCCTCCTCATGATGTTCTACGGCCGTGGCCGGGCGATGCGCGCATGAGGGACCGGCCGAAGATCAAGGATATCGCCGAGAGGGCGGGGGTTTCGGCCGCGACCGTCTCGCGTGCGCTTGCCGATTCGGCGCTGGTGACGGCGGAAACGCGTCAGCGCGTCCTCGATCTGGCGCGCGAGCTCAACTACCGGCCGAATGTCAGCGCCCGGAATCTGCGCACCCGCAAATCCATGTCGGTGCTGCTGGTGGTGCGCGACGTCGGCAACCCTTTTTACCTTGACATACTGAAGGGCGTCGAGGCGACGGCGCGGGAAGCCGGCTATTCGGTGCTGATGGGCAATACCGAAAACGACCCGGCCCGGGAGACCGAGTATTTCAATATGCTGCGCGACGGCCATGCCGACGGCATGATCCTCATGACGGGCAAGCTGCCGCCTGCGGGCGGCTGGAGCCATTTGCCGGTGGTGGTGGCCCTGGAAATGATCGAGGGCTCCGGCCTGCCGCATGTGCAGGTGGACAATGTCGCGGCCGCCCGCGGGGCAGTCGAGCATTTGATCGCGCTCGGTCATCGGCGGGTCGCCCATATCTCGGGCCCGGTTCCCGAGCCGATGAGCGTCCGCCGCCGGGAAGGCTACCGTCTGGCGATGCGCGAGGCCGGTCTCGCGGTGCCTGCGGGCTACGAGGTCCGCGGCGACTTCCTGCTCGAAAGCGGTGAGCAATGCTGCCGCTCACTCTTTGCGCTCGCCGAACCGCCGACGGCGCTCTTCGTCGCCAATGACGAAATGGCCTACGGCGCTGTTCATGAGTTGAGGCGGATGGGGCGCGATGTGCCGGGCGACGTATCGGTCGTCGGATTCGACGATCTTTATCTGAGCAAGGCCTTCTATCCGGCGCTGACGACCGTCAGCCAGCCGCGGGCCGAGATCGGCCGCACGGCTATGACGCTGCTTCTGACGATCCTGTCCGGCGGCAGCGTCCGTTGGGCCGAGCCGCTCGTGCTGCCGACCGTTCTGAACATTCGGGGCAGCACGGCGCGGCCTCGATCCTGAAACTGTGAAGGCAATCCGGCAGGGGAGGCCGGTGCCCAGGGAGGAGAGCAAATGCCTATGCTACCGAAACGGACCTTGCGCGTCGGCTTCGTCGGAACCGGCTTCATCGCGCATTTTCATTTGAAATCGCTGGTTGGCGTGCGCAACGTCGAGGTGACCGGCGTCTACAGCCGCAAGGCAGAAAACCGTGCGCGCTTCGTCAGTGAAGTCGAGGCGCTCGATCTCGGCAGTTGCCGCGCGCATGAGAGCCTCGAATCGCTCGTCTCCGCGGGCGATGTCGATGCCGTCTGGATTCTCTCGCCGAACTACACGCGGCTCGAGGTGATGCGCACCCTGCACGAGGAGATCAAGGCGGGGCGGAGCAAGGTCTTCGCCGTTGCCTGCGAAAAGCCGCTCGCGCGCACCGTCGCGGAAGCGCGCGAAATGCTGCGTCTCGCTGAGGACGCGGGCCTCAACCACGGCTATCTGGAAAACCAGGTCTTCTCGACGCCGGTGGCGCGCGGCAAGGAAATCATTTGGCGCCGCGCCGCTGCTGCTACCGGCAGGCCCTATCTCGCGCGTGCAGCGGAGGAGCATTCCGGCCCGCACGAGCCTTGGTTCTGGCAGGGCGATAAGCAGGGCGGCGGGGTACTTTCCGACATGATGTGCCACAGCGTCGAGGTGGCTCGCCATCTCCTGACCGCCCCCGGCGCGCCGCGCAATTCCCTGAAGGTGAAGTCGGTGAACGGCACCGTCGCCAACCTGAAATGGACTCGGCCCGGCTATGCCGATCAACTGCGCAAACGTTTCGGAAGCGAGGTCGACTATCGCAAGCGCCCGGCGGAGGATTTCGCCCGGGCGACGGTGACGCTCGAGGATCAGGACGGCCACGAACTGATAATCGAGGCGACGACCTCCTGGGCCTATGTCGGAGCCGGCTTACGCATCCAGCTCGAGCTTCTCGGGCCGGAATATGCGCTGGAATACAATTCGCTCGGCACGGGACTGAAGATCTTCCTGTCGCGCGCGGTGGAAGGGTCCGAAGGCGAGGATCTCGTCGAAAAGCAGAATGCCGAGCAGGGGCTGATGCCGGTGCTCGAGGACGAGGCCGGCGTTTATGGCTATACGGACGAAAACCGTCACATGGTCGAATGCTTCCGCAAGGGAATAAAGCCGCTCGAGACCTTCGAGGATGGCCTTGCCGTGGTCGAGATCCTGATGGGGCTTTACCGTTCGTCCGAGATTGGCGCGACGCTCCATTTTCCGGCGCCGGAGCTGGAGAACTACGTTCCGGTCGTGGCGCGCGTGAGGCCATAATTAGTTGACTCAGTCCACTAATGGAGCGAAGATTGCCCGACTGGGAGGACGTCGGAGATGCAGGTCGATCGGAGCGCGCTTATCGGCGAAATCAGGCGTTTCAACCGCTTCTATACGCGCACGATCGGCCTCCTCGACGAGACGCTGACGGAAAGCGCCTTTACGCTGACTGAGGCGCGCGTTCTGTTCGAGCTCGGTCATAGGGACGGCCCGGCAGCATCGGAAATCGCCGCGGAACTGCGTCTCGACCCGGCCTATCTCGCGCGCATCCTGCGCAAGTTTGCCGCCGACGGGCTGACCAAGGCGCATGCCGACGGTGCCGATCGTCGGCGCCGCATATTGTCGCTGACGAATAAGGGCAGGGCGGCGCTCGCAGAACTCCAGGCAGCAGCCGAAAGGGACATAGCGCGGCTGGTCCGCAATCTTTCCGACGAGAAGCTCCGCGAACTCGAAGGAGCGCTCGGCAAGACGATGGAATTGCTGCGTGGATCTCCCGCAGAGGGACCGGCGATATTGCTGCGTTCCCACCGTATCGGCGATATCGGCTGGGTCGTTCAGCGCCAGGCCATGCTTTATGCCGAGGAATATGGCTGGGACATCACCTATGAGGCCCTGGCGGCGGAGATCGGCGCTGCCTTCATTCGCAATTTTCGTGAGGGCCGCGACTTCTGCTGGATTGCCGAGCTTGATGGAGCGCCGGTCGGCGCAGTCTTCCTCGTTCATGAGAATGACGAGACCGCAAGGTTGCGTCTGCTCCATGTCGAGCGCGCCGCGCGCGGCCTTGGCATCGGTAAGCGGCTTGTCGACGCCTGCATCGAACAGGCGCGCGCCTCAGGATATCGGCGCGTGGTGCTTTGGACGAACGATGTCCTCGCTTCGGCGCGGGCTATCTATGAGCGCGCGGGATTCCGGCTTGTCGCCGAGGAGAGGCACCTGAGCTTCGGCAAGCATCTGGTGGGCCAGACTTGGCAACTGGCGCTCACAGGGACGGAGTGAAAATTCAACGGCGGGAGGATGAGATGACTGAAGAGAGTGGAGCGCGGCCATGCTGATCCGCGACAAAGTATTTCTGGTGACCGGCGGCGGCTCCGGACTAGGGGCGGCCGTCGCCCGGATGTTCGTCGTCGAAGGGGCCAATGTCGTCATCGCCGACATCAATGCGGAGGCGGGCTCGGGGATGGCGGGGGAGCTTGGAGCGCGTGTCCGCTTCGTCAGGACGGATGTCACGAGCGAAGCGGAAGGTGCCACGGCCGTCGACGCGGCGATCGGGAGTTTCGGCCGGCTCGACGGGCTCGTGAACTGCGCCGGCATCGCGCCCGGCGAGAAGGTGCTCGGCCGCGACGGGCCGCACCGTCTCGAAAGCTTCTCGAAGGCGATCGCCATCAATTTGATCGGCACCTTCAACATGATCCGGCTCGCAGCCGCGGCGATCGCGAGGCAAGAGGCGAATGCCGAGGGCGGGCGCGGCGTGATCGTCAACACCGCCTCGATCGCTGCCTTCGACGGACAGATCGGCCAGGCGGCCTATGCGGCATCGAAAGGCGGCGTCGTCGCAATGACGCTGCCGATCGCACGCGAGCTCGCCCGCCACGGCATTCGCGTCGTGTCGATCGCGCCCGGCATCTTCGAAACGCCGATGATGGCCGGCATGCCGCAGGAGGTGCAGGATTCGCTCGGCAAGAGCGTGCCCTTCCCGCCGCGCCTCGGCCGTCCGGCGGAATATGCTGCGCTGGTCAAGCACATCTGCGAGAACGACATGCTGAACGGCGAGATCATTCGCCTGGACGGCGCCCTGCGAATGGGCGCGCGATAGGCGCGTCCACGAGCGGGATGTGCAAGCCCGATGTCTCGATCGCTTCTGCGAGCGCACGCGGCGGGAAGTCCTCCGGGCCCAGCCACATGAGCGGCTCCGACGCCGGCTCGGTCGAGCGAGCCGCCAAGAAATTAGGGCCGTGCGGGCGCAGCCTCCGGTAGTAGCTGCAGCGTACTAAAACTCAGTCTCGGGCAAGCCATGACCTTTAAAGCTTCAATTCCGTCGATGGAGCTCCAATGGTCGACGCTGGTTCCAGCATCCGGCCGGAGCGACATGCCAGCAGCATGCTCAATGGCGTTGAAGCTGTCGCAAGCACAGTTGCACCGCCTCCTGCGGCTGGTGGCAGAACAACGCGCTGCGAAAGGCTTGCAGTAATGACCGTTTCTTCCCTGAGCCCCAATCAGATCAGGTCTCTTCCGAGCACAGCGATCGCTGCCTGGAGCGCGGACGACGTCGCGGGGTTGACTCCCGCACAGGTCAGTGCGCTCTCCTCTTCTCAGATTGCCGCCCTGAAGGCCGACGGCGTCGCTAGGCTCACGAGCACGCAGGTAAACGCGATATTGCCGAAGGCCATCATCGGCCTGACTTTGGACCAACTCGCCGCCCTGACGACAGACAGAATCGCAACCCTGGCCACGCCTCAGGTTGCCGCACTCAGCACGGCACAGATTACGGCCCTGACGACAGCCCAGGCGGACGCTCTGACGTCCTCTCAGGTTGGAAGCCTCAGCGCCTCGCAAATTGCGGCGCTTAGCACCGAAGACCTCGCGACGTTTTCAACGGCGGATATCGCAGCGATCAACCCGGCGGCCATACGGGGGCTGTCCCCGGAAAAAATTGCTGGACTCACCCTGGAGCAGATCGGCGCTCTGACACCGGCCCAGATTGCGGCTTTGAAGCCCGACCAGATCGCCGCTTTGACCCCTTCGCAGGTCGGCGTCTTGAATGCAGCGCAGATCCGCGCCTTGAGCGCGATCCAGTTTGCTGCTCTGACGACCGCCAGTATCGCCGCACTCTCCACCGAACAAGTGGACGCCCTGAACACGAAAGCGGTTCCGGGCCTGACCGCCACCCAGATCGCTGCCCTGACGCCTAGCCAAATAGACGCCTTCTCCCCCGCACAAATTGGAGCCCTGACCGCGACGCAGGTCGCGGCGCTCAGCAGCGAAGACCTCGCGACCTTCTCGGCTGCGGATATCGCGGCGGTCAACACGAAAGCGATACCGGGACTGTCCGCCGCTAGCGTAGCGGCTCTCACGCCGGAGCAGATTTCCGCCTTGACGCCGCTCCAGATCGCCGCGCTCAAGGCTAACCAGATCGGGGCTCTGACTCCGACGCAAGCAGGTGCGTTGACGACCGCGCAGATCCGCACCCTGAGCTCGATCCAGATCGGTGCCCTGACGACCGGCAGTATTGCGGCTCTCTCGGCGGAGCAGATTGCCGCCGTGAACACGAAGGCGATCGTGGGTCTGACACCAACACAGATCGCAGGCTTCAGCACGGCCCAGGCGGAGGCCTTGACCACCTCTCAGGTCGCACGCCTGAGCGCGGCGCAGGTCGCGGCGCTCAGTTCCGAAAATCTGGCAGCCTTCTCGTCCGATGATATTGCGGCGATCAGCGCGACCGCAATTTCCGGACTGTCAAGCGCGAGTGTCGCCGCACTGACGTTGGAGCAGGTTTCCGCCTTGACGGCAGTTCAGATCGCAGCGCTGAAGAGCAACCAGATCGCAGCTTTGACCCCGACGCAGATCGACGTCTTGTCGGCGGCGCAGATCCGCGCCTTGAGCGCGACGCAGCTTGCTGCTCTGCCGACCGATAGGATTGCCACACTCTCGACCGACCAGATTGCTGCCCTCAACACCAGGGCGGTCGCCGGTCTGACGCCAGCGCAGATTGCGGCCTTGACCACCACTCAGACCGAGGCTTTGACCTCCGGTCAGATTGCGAATCTCGGCTCGAAGCAGGTCGCGGCGCTAAGCGCCGCAGCCTTAGAGACCTTTTCAGCGGCCGAGATCGCGGCGATCAGCGCCACGGCAATTTCGGGGCTGGGCCCGGAAACGCTTGCCACCCTCGCCCCGGAGCAGATCGCGGCCCTGACGCCGGCTCAAATAGCAGGCCTGAAGCCGAACCAGATCGGTGCTCTTGCCCCGTTTCAGATCGGGGCCTTGACGACGGCGCAGGTCGGCGCGTTGAGCGCGGCTCAGGTTGCCGCTCTGACGACCGACCAGATTGCGGCATTTTCGACCGACCAGATCGCCGCCCTGAGCGCGAAGGCCGTCGCCGGCCTGACCCCAACCCAGGTCGCAGCTTTGACCCCCGGCCAAGTAGACGCCTTCTCCGCCGCGCAAATCGGGGCTCTGGGCCTGGCGCAGGTGGCGGCGCTTACCTCCGAGCAGCTCACGGCTTTTTCGGCTGACGAGATCGCGGCGATCGGGGCGAAGGCGATACCGGGATTGTCGAACGAAAATATTGCGGCACTCACACCAGACCAGGTCTCCGCCCTTACGTCGGGGCAGATCGCGGCACTGAAAGCCAGTCAGGTCGGGGCGCTGACGCCCGCGCAGGTCGACGCCTTGACGGCGACGCAGATCCGGGCTTTGAGCACTGCACAGGTAGCCGCTCTGACGACCGACAGCGTTGCGGCACTCTCCAGCGAACAGATCGCCGCTTTGAACACGAAGGCGGTCGCGGGTCTTACTGCCGCTCAGATCGCGGCCCTCACGGCTGTCCAGTTGGAGGCCTTGACCGCCTCTCAGGTGGCCGGCCTCGGTTCGGCACAAGTCGCGGCGCTTAGCGCCGAAGACCTGGCTAGCTTCTCGATCGATGAGATCGCAGCGCTCACCGGAACTGCAATTTCCGGACTCTCCGCCGAAATCATTGCTGCACTTAGCTTGGAGCAGGTCTCTGCCCTGAAGCCGGCCCAAATCGCCGGACTGAAAGCCAGCCAGATCGCGGCCTTGACGCCCGCTCAGGTCGCGGCGCTGACGACCACGCAGATCGGCGCCTTGACTGCTCTCCAAGTTGCCGCTCTGACGCCTGAAAGTATTGCGACACTCTCCACCGCTCAGATCGCCGCCCTCAACACGAAGACGATCCCCGGCTTGACCGCCGGCCAGGTCGCAGCCTTGAACCCCGGTCAGGTTGACACCCTCTCCAGCGCGCAAATCGGTGCGCTCACCTCGACCCAGATCGCGGCGCTTACCACCGCACATCTGGCGACGTTCTCGGCGGCTGACATCGCCGCGATCAGTGCGGCCGCAATTTCGGGGCTCTCCAACGAAAATGTTGCCGCACTCACGATCGAGCAGGTCTCCGCCCTGACGCCGGCTCAAATCACGGGCTTGAAGCCCGCTCAAATCGCTGCCCTCACCCCTTCACAGATGAATAGCTTGACGGCAACGCAGATCGGGGCCTTGACCGCGACGCAGGTTGCGAGCCTCAGCAATGAAAAAATTGCTGCACTCTCCACCGACCAGATTGCCGCTCTCGATGCGAAGGCGGTCGCGAGTCTGACCGTTGCCCAGATTGCAGCGCTCACCACCGTTCAGCTCGACGCCTTCTCCACCGCTCAGATCGGAGCACTCACCTCGGGGCAGATCGCGGCGCTTACCACCCAACACCTGGCAACTCTCTCTCCGGCCGATTTCGCGGCAATCAGCACGCCCGCGATTTCGGGACTCTCCGCCGAGAACGTTTCGGCGCTCACCTTAGAGCAGGTGTCCGCGATGACGTCCGGCCAGACCGCCGCATTGAAGGCAAGCCAGATCGAGGCGCTTAGTCCGTCGCAGGTGGGCGCCTTCACGGCAGCACAGATCCGCTCCTTGAGCGCTACCCAGGTAGCCGCGCTGACGACCGGCAGCATCGCTGCGCTATCGACCGAACAGGTTGCCGCCGTCGACACGCGGGCGGTCACGGGCCTCACTCCCGGACAGATCGCCGCCCTCGCGCCCAGCCAGATCGATGCTTTCTCCATGGCGCAGATCGGAGCGCTTACCTCCGCACAGGTCGCGGCGCTCGCCGCGGAAGACCTCGCAACCTTCTCGACAGCGGATATCGGCGCGATCAGCGCGACAGCCATAACGGGATTGTCTCCCGAAAATATCGCCGCGCTCGATCTTGAACAGACGGCGGCCTTGAAGCCGGCGCAGGTCGCAAACCTCGGCTACTATCAGCTGCGTGCCTTGAGTTCAGACCAGCTGGGCGCCTTCAGCCCGGCACAGATCGGCGCCCTCAACGCACTGCAGGTCGCAGCTTTGGGTACCGACAAGATCGCCGCACTTTCCGCCGATCAGATTGCCGCTCTCGATCCGAAGGCGGTTGCGGGCCTCACCACCACACAGATCGGTGCCTTGACCACTGCCCAAACGGAGGCCCTGACCCCGTCACAGGTCGCAAGCCTCAGTGCGGCGCAGGTCGAGGCGCTCGGAACCGAGGATCTGATAGTATTCTCGACGGGCGACATTGCGGCCATCAGGCCGGCCGCAATCTCCGGCCTTTCCAGGACAGATATTCTCAGCCTCAGGCGCGATCAGTTGCAGGCCATCACCACACCGCAGGTCGAGGCGATGGATTCAAACCAAATCGCGGCAATAATCGCGGCTTATGAGGCGTTCTGATCAGCGACGCGCGCTTGGCATTCAGCGGGTGCGTAGCGTCTGAACTCTGAAAATCGCATGGGTCAGCGCTGCTGGCCGTCCGCCGATTTGCCGAGGACTTCGACGACCATGACATCGAAGACCAGGTCCTGGCCGGCAAGCGGGTGATTGCCGTCCACCGTCACTTGCTCGTCAGCGACGCCCGTGACGGTGACGGCCACCTGCCGGCCATCACCGGCGGTTCCCTGGAGTCTGGTCCCGACCGCGACCCCTTCGGGGACCGCCGAGCGCGGCACTATCTGCACTTTTGAATCGTCGTGAAGGCCATAGGCGTCCTCGGCGGCGATGGCGACCGTGTTCAATTCTCCGACGGCCATGCCGCTGATTTGGCGATCGAGACCGGGAATGATCTCGCCCGCGCCGACCTGGAATTCGAGCGGCTCGCCGCCTTGAGAAGAATCGACCGCGGAGCCGTCCGCCAGCTTGGCAGTGTAGTGAATGCGAACGACGTCGCCGTTCTTTACTTCGGTCATGTCTCGCTCTCGACTTGTGCTTGAGGAAAATTGCGGCCGCGGGTCTCACAGACCCATTGCGCCGGGCGATATGCCGGGCATGCCGGCATCCATGTCAGCAAAAATCTAGAGCGCCGACGGCAAATGTAAACCGCAGCGATACGAATGCGTCTGTCTTGGCCGGGAGCAGGGCGCGGGCGATGGCACCGACTCGGCTCATAAACTAATCGTTACCTCCGCACCTCTTCAAACGATCGTGTACGTATGATTAACGGACGCTTAACACCTTCGCGGGAAACGTGCGTGTTCGTTTTCTGTTTGCAGCCTTCGACCTTAATCCAACCGGGCGAGCCTCGAGCATGCGTTCGATTTTCAAATTCGACCATCCAGCCCTAGCCGGGTCCCGCCGCATCCTGCGTCGCGCCTTCGCGGTGGCGGCGATCGGTGCAGCGCTGTCCGGATGCATCGGCATGGGCCTGGAGGACCTATCCAAGGCACCGCCGCAACTCTCGCGGAAGATGGTGGCGGAGATGTCGAAGAAGGGGATGCGGCCGGAAAGCCCGGTTCTCGTCCGCATCTTCAAACAGGAAAGCGAGCTCGAAATCTGGAAGGTCGACAGGACCGGCACCTATGCGCTGTTCAAGACCTATCCGATGTGCCGATGGTCGGGCAAGCTCGGGCCGAAGAGGAAGGATGGCGACCGCCAGGCACCGGAGGGCTTCTACCACGTCACCGCGGGAATGCTCAATCCCAACTCGCAGTACTATGTCTCCTTCAACCTCGGCTATCCGAACCGGCTCGAATCGGCTTTGGGATATACGGGGGAGGCGCTGATGGTGCACGGGGCCTGCTCGTCCGCCGGCTGCTATGCCATGACCGACCAGGGCGTAGGCGAGATCTACGCCATCGTCCAGAAGGCGCTCGAGGGCGGGCAAAAGCATTTCCAGGTCCAGGCCTATCCGTTCCGGATGACGGCGGAAAACATGGCACTGCACAAGGGTGATGAAAACATGCCGTTCTGGCGGACCCTGAAGGAGGGATACGACTGGTTCGAGCTGACCAAACGGCAGCCCAAGGTGTCGGCCTGCGGACGTCGCTATGTCTTCAACGCCGAGTTCGAGGGTGGCGAGCCGCGTGATCCCCTTACCGCATGTCCGGCCGTAGTGACGCAGCCCGCGCCGCAGTTCGTCGCGAAGCTCGACGCGGAAAGGCAGAAGGTCGATGCCGCGCTCAAAGACGACAAAGCGGTTCCGGTGAGTGCCTATGTCGATGGCGGCATGCATCCAAGCTTCCGCGAGCTCTTGAAGAAGAACGGTCCCGAGAAGATGGCTGCGAGCATCTCGCGGACGAAATATCCCGTCAGCCGCCCGGATGCAGCCTTGGCTGATCCGTTTTCCGGATCGACGAAATGGAACGCGAGGACTCCAATTGCACAATGAACTGATGAGCCGCCGTGCGTTCCTGCTTGGGGCGGGCGCAGCTGTGACGACGCTGGCGGGCTGCACGTCGACGCCCGCGCCGAGGGTCGCCGCCGCACCGCTGCCCGTAAACACGTCCATCTATGCCAGCATGTACGGGCCGCAGCCGAACGAGCTCTTCCCGCTGCCGGCGGTACCTTACGAGAAGATCGAACCCCGCTTCTACCGGCAGATGGTCGCAAACCCGACCGGTGAGCGTCCGGGAGCGCTGGTCGTCGATACCGCAAACCATTTCCTCTATCTGACCTACGAGAACGGCCAGGCCATGCGCTACGGCGTCGGCCTCGGCCGGGCAGGCTTCGAGTGGGCCGGCAGGGGCGTCATCCAGTACAAGCGGCAATGGCCACGCTGGACGCCCCCTGACGAGATGGTCGCGCGTCAGCCGGAGCTCCAGCCCTACAGCATCGCCAATGGCGGCATGGAGCCCGGATTGATGAACCCACTCGGGGCGCGCGCCCTTTATATATTCCAGAACGGCGAGGACACGCTCTATCGCATTCACGGATCGCCTGAATGGTGGACGATCGGCAAGTCGGTGTCGTCCGGCTGCGTGCGCATGATCAACCAGGATGTGATCGATCTCTACAACCGGGTTCCGAACGGCACCCCCATCGTCGTCACCAGCCTTTCGGGAGCCGAGCTGGAATACGCAGCGTAGGAGCTCGCGCCGTGAGCTCGCGCCTGTTTTGCGGTCCGCGTTGTTGTAGTCGCCGCGACCTGCTTCGACTCGAAGTCGTAAGATGACTCCCGGCTGATTCGCAGGATTTCATAGGATGATCTGGCTTTTGGCGCCGGCTCCGGCTATGGATGATCTGCGATGCAAAGTCTGGAGGAATCATGCAGCAAGCCGAACAGCGAATACCCCGCAGGTCACTTGCGTCACAGGTCGCGGATGCGCTGCGCGGCCAGATCGAGGCCGGTTTCTATGCGCCGGGTGACAAGCTTCCGACGGAACCCGCGCTCATCGATCGTTTCGGGTTCAGCCGTACCGTGATCCGGGAGGCGATCGCCGCGCTGCGCGCCGACGGGCTGGTGGAATCGCGGCAAGGGGCCGGCGTCTTCGTGATCGGCCCGAGACCCGCCGATGAGGGGCTGAAGCTGTTCACCGACGAGACGGACAAGATTTCCGATATCATCGAGGAACTCGAGCTTCGCATCGGCATAGAAGTCGAAGCCGCAGGTCTCGCCGCCGCCCGGAGTTCTCCCGCGCAAGAGGCCGAGATCCAGGCGCAGGTCGAGAGATTTGCCGATCTCGTCGCGGAGGGCAAGCCCACGGACGACGCGGACTTCCAGTTCCACATGGCAATCGCCACCGCCACGAACAATGCGCGATTCAAGGCCTTTCTGGAGCATGTCGGCCGCCGGATGATCCCGCGGGTGAAGTTCAAGACGGTGATGGGCGGCGTCGATCCGCTGCCCAACCGCGACCAGCCGATCCTCGAGGAGCATCGCGAGATCGCCGAAGCGATCCTCGCCCGCGATCCGGAGAAGGCGCGCGATGCGATGCGCCGTCACCTCGTCACCGGAATCAAGCGCTATCGTTCATTGATGATCCGGCGCTCGACCGGCAATCGCGAGAAGGGCGATTGACTCGTCGCGAAAGTCATCATATGAATTTCCCACGACATCATATCAATTCGTGGGAGGAATTCCTTTGTCGCCAGATGAAATCAAGTCGCGCATCGGCTCGGGCCTGCTGTCGTTTCCGGTCACACACTTCAACGACGACTTCAGCCTCAATCTCAAGAGCTATCGCGAGCACGTCGCGTGGCTCTCCGGTTTCGGAGCGGCGGCACTCTTTGCGGCCGGAGGTACGGGCGAATTTTTCTCCCTCTCGCCGGAGGAAGTCGGCAAGGTCACCCGCGCGGCCAAGGAAGCTTCCGGCGACGTGCCGATCATTGCCGGTTGCGGCTATGGCACTGAACTCGCCAAGGAGACCGCCCGCCACGCCGAGGCCGTCGGCGCCGACGGTCTTCTGCTTTTGCCGCACTATCTCATGGAGGCGCCGCAGGAGGGCATCTACCGGCATGTCAAGGCTGTATGCGAATCCACCGGTCTTGGGGTCATCATCTACAATCGCGCCAATTCGGTCGCCAATGCCGAGACCGTAGCCCGTCTCGCCGATGCCTGCCCGAACCTCATCGGCTTCAAGGACGGCACCGGCAAGGTTGATCTCGTCCGCCACGTGACGGCGAAGCTCGGCGACCGGCTCACCTATATCGGCGGCATGCCGACGCATGAGCTCTTCGCGGAGGGCTTCAACGGTGTCGGCGTTACGACCTATTCCTCTGCGGTCTTCAATTTCGTGCCGAAACTGGCGCAGCGCTTTTACAAGGCGATGCGCGCGAGCGACCGGGCGACCATGGACGAGATCCTTCACCGCTTCTTCTTCCCCTTCGCGGTGCTGCGCGATCGCGAGCAGGGCTATCCGGTTTCGATCATCAAGGCCGGTGTCGATCTCATCGGGCGGACGCCGGGTCCGGTGCGTCCGCCGCTGACGGATCTGAAGCCGCAGGAGAGGGAAACGCTGCGAGAGCTGATCGAGAAGGCTGCAGCCTGATTGAGAGATCTCGGCAGGCCGGCGGGCGAATGGGACGAGGATGCCCGCCGGAGAGGCCGAAATTCAAAACACCAAGGGAGGAAAACATGAAGAGATCAAGTGTTCTTGCAATGGCGTCCGCCGTCCTGATGACGGCCGCCGCCTCGTCGGCAATGGCGCAGGGGGCAGAGGAAATCCGCATCGTTTTGCCGGAGCAGCCGGCAAATCTTGAGCCCTGCGGCACCATCATCACCAATGTCGGGCAGATACTCAGCCAGAATGTGGTCGAGCCGCTGACGGTGATCGACCCGAAGACCGGGCAACCGCAGCCGAAGCTCGCCACCGAATGGACCCAGGTCGATCCGGTAACCTGGCGGCTCAAGCTCCGCGACGGCGTGAAATTCCAGGACGGCTCGGACTTCAATGCGGAAGCGGTCGTCTTCTCGATCAACCGGATGACCGGCGGCAAGCTCACCTGCAGCAACATTGCGAAATTCGGCGATGCGAAGCTGACGGTCACCGCCGTCAACGATCTCACCGTCGAGATCAAGTCGGATAAGCCCCAACCCATTCTCCCGACGCTGTTGAGCGTGGTCATGGTCGTTTCGCCGAAGACGCCGGAGGACAAGGCCGTCAACGATCCGGTCGGGACCGGCCCCTTCAAGCTTTCGACCTTTTCGCCTGAGACCGTCGTGCTCGATGCCTTCGACGGCTATTGGGGTCAGAAGCCGGAGTTCACCAAGGCGACCTATGTCTGGCGGCCGGAATCCTCGATCCGCGCCGCCATGGTCGAGACCGGCGAAGCGGACCTGACGCCGTCGATCGCCATTCAGGATGCGAGCAATCCGGAAACGGACTTCGCCTATCTGAACTCGGAAACGACCGCTATCCGCATCGACACGGCCCAGCCGCCGCTTGACGATCTGCGGGTGCGCAAGGCGCTCAATCTTGCGATCGATTGGGAAGGTCTCGCCCAGCTCTTCGGCGATGACGTCAAGCGTGCGTCGCAGATGGTCGTTCCGGGCATCAACGGCCACGACGAAAAGCTCGAAGCCTGGCCTTACGATCCCGAAGAGGCGAAGAAGTTGCTCGAGGAGGCGGCGGCAGACGGCGTTGCCGTCGATACCGAGATCAAGCTCATAGGCCGCAACGGCATCTATCCGAACGGCGCGGAAGCGATGGAAGCCATGATGACGATGTGGCAGGCCGTGGGTCTCAACGTCAAGCTCACCATGCTCGACGTCGCCGACTGGCTCAGATACCTGCAGAAGCCCTTCCCGGAGGAGCGCGGCGCCAACCTCCTGCAGATGATGCACGACAACAACAAGGGCGACGCGGCCTTCACCATCCCAATCTTCTATCGTTCGAGCGGCAATTATTCGACGCTCGCCGACCCAGCCCTCGACAAGGAGATCGACGCGGCGCTCGCAGCTACCGGCGAAGATCGTACGAAGAGCTTCAAGGCGATCTTCGACAAGGCGCGCAAGGAGGTGGTCGCGGACATCCCGATGTTCCACATGATCGGCTATACGCGCGTCGGCGCCAGACTCGATTGGAAACCGGATATCACGACCAACAGTGAAATCCCCTTGGCCAATATCCGTCTCAAGGATTGATCGACGGGACCCGCAGGGTGGCCGGTGCCACCCTGCGGTCCATCTGAAATGCTTCTGCGCGATACCTTCGAAGGGCATCGGAAATGTTCAGCTATATAGGGCGCCGTGCGTCCCACAGCATCGTGTCGGTCCTCGGCCTATTGACGCTGGTCTTCTTTCTGACGCGGCTTACCGGCGACCCGTCCGCCTTGTACCTGCCGCTCGACGCGACGGCCGAGGCGCGGGCGGCATTCGCAAGATTGAACGGACTCGACCAGCCGATTCCGTGGCAGTTCATCGAATATCTCAAGGACCTGCTGCAGCTCGATTTCGGCCAGTCGCTGCGCCAGAACCGCTCGGCCATGGAGGTCGCGCTTCAGGCTTTTCCTGAGACGCTGAAGCTTGCATTCGTCGCGATCACGTTGTCGTCCGCGCTGGCGATACTCGTCGGTTCGCTTGCGGCAGCGCGCCCGGGCAGCCTCTTCGACCGCGTCGCTAGCGTCGCGTCTCTCGCCGGCGCGAGCGCTCCGGATTTCTGGGTCGCCATCGTCGGCATCCTCGTCTTTGCGGTTGGCCTCGAGCTTCTGCCGACTTCCGGCACTGGAAGCTGGGCGCACTGGATCATGCCGATCCTGGTGCTGACGCTTCGCCCCTTCGGGCTCTTGGTCCAGGTCGTGCGCGGAGCCATGCTGTCGGCGCTCGCCTCGCCCTATATCAAGACGGCCCGCGCCAAGGGCGTGCGGCGAACGAAGATCATCTTCGGACACGCGCTCCGCAACTCGCTCCTGCCCGTTGTCACCGTTGCCGGCGATCTCGCGACGAGCCTCGTCAACGGCGCCGTCGTGGTCGAGTCGATCTTCGGCTGGCCGGGGATCGGCAAGCTGATGATCGACTCGATCATCCAGCGCGATTTTGCCGTCGTCCAATCGACGATCCTGGTCACGGCGACGGCCATCTTCATCCTGAACATCGCGATCGACTTGCTCTATGCGTTCCTCGATCCGCGCATCCGGTATTGAGCCATGACGATCATCACCCCCGACAGCCGTGGGTCTGCAGGTGCGAGCAAGCCGCGAGTCCTGCTCACCTACCTGAAACGAGACAGGCTGGCGCTCGCGGCAGCCATCTTCCTGGCGATCCTTGTGCTCGCCGCCCTCCTTGGCCCTTGGCTAGTAGGCGACGGCGCCTCGCGGCTGGGCTTGCGCCAGCGCAATCTCGCTCCTTTCGCTTTCGAGCACGGCTGGATCTACTTTCTTGGTGCCGATACGCTCGGCCGACCGGTGCTGGCGAGGCTGATCGTCGGCGCGCAGAACACGCTCGGCATCGCTGCGGCGGCCGTTTTCACATCCATGCTCATCGGCGGCACGCTCGGTCTCGTCGCAGGCTATTCCGAGCGCTGGTACAGCCATCTGATCCTCCGCCTCGCAGACGTGGTGATGAGCTTTCCGTCGCTGCTTCTGGCGCTGATCGTCCTTTACACGCTCGGCCCTAGCATCACCAATCTCGTGGTCGTGCTCGCCATCACGCGCATGCCGATCTATCTCAGGACCGCGCGCGCCGAAGTGCTGGAGCTGCGTGAGCGCATGTTCGTCAGCGCCGCCCGCTCGATGGGTGCCGGACCCGCCCGGATCCTCCTGAGGCACATTGCGCCGCTTGTCCTGCCGACCCTAGTCACGATCTCGGCCATCGACTTCGCGACCGTCATCCTGTCGGAATCGGCTCTGAGTTTCCTCGGCCTTGGCATCCAGCCGCCGGACTTCACCTGGGGCGCGATGGTGGCGAACGGGCGCGGCTATCTCGCAACCGCCTGGTGGATCGCCTTCTGGCCCGGCCTTGCCATCATGCTGACGACGCTGTCCCTCAACATCCTCTCGAACTGGGCGCGAACCGTCGCCGATCCGCAACAACGCTGGCGTCTGCAGACTTTGCGAAAGGCCGCCCGATGAAGAACGCACACAATCCCATTCCGAAGGGCGAGGGGCCTATTCTGAAGATCGAAGGGCTCACGGTCGATTTCCTGTCGAACGACAAACCGGTTCGCGCCGTCGACAACGTCTCCTTCCACGTCGACCGCGGCGAAACACTCGTGATCCTCGGCGAAAGCGGCTCGGGCAAGAGCGTCAGCACGAGCACCGTAATGGATCTCATCGACTGCCCGCCGGGCGATATCGTCTCCGGCTCCTGCCTCTTGGACGGCACCGAACTCTCTCGCCTCAATCAGGAGGCCCGCCGCGACATCAACGGCCGGCGGATCGCGATGATCTTTCAGGATCCGCTCGCCTATCTCAATCCGGTCTATACCGTCGGACGGCAGATCGCCGAGGTGTTCGAGAGCCATGACGCGGCACGTGGCAGGCAAGCGCGCGCCAACACAATCGAACTGCTCCGGCGCGTCGGCATTCCCGAGCCGGAGAGCCGGGTGGATTTCTATCCGCACCAGTTCTCCGGGGGGCAGCGCCAGCGCGTGATGATCGCGATGGCGATCGCGCTGAAGCCCGATATCCTGATTGCCGACGAGCCGACGACGGCGCTCGACGTCAGCGTCCAGGCACAAATTCTCGATCTCTTGCGCGACCTCCAGCGCGAGACCGGCATGGCGCTCGTCATGATTACTCACGATCTCGAGGTTGCCGCATCCATGGCGGACCGGATCATCGTCATGAATGCGGGCAAGGTTGTGGAATCCGGTCTCGCCCGAGAGGTGTTCAGCAACCCACAGCACGCCTATACGCGCCGCATGATCGCCGCACTCCCCCATGGTGACGCGGCGGAAACGTCGCACAGACGATCGGCGGACGCCACAGGCGAGACGCTTCTCAAGGTCGAGCATCTGACGAAGGAATATGTGCTGGCATCCGGAGCCTTTGCCGGTAAACGCACGTTCAAGGCAGTGGACGACGTCACTTTCGAAGTGAGGAAAGGCGAGACGCTCGGCATCGTTGGGGAGTCCGGCTCCGGCAAGTCGAGCATCGCACGCGTTCTGCTCAGGCTGAACGATCCGAGCTCCGGCAAGGCGATCTATGCAGGCGAAAACATCTTCGAGATGAGTGGGAAGGGCCTCGTGGCGTTTCGGCGAAAGGTCCAGATGGTGTTCCAGGATCCTTACGGCTCCATGAACCCGCGCATGAACGTCCAGGCGATCATCTCAGAGCCCTGGGCCATCCACCGCGATCTCCTGCCCAGGAGCCGATGGCGCGATCGGGTCGCGGAGCTTCTGGACCTGGTCGGCCTCAAGCCGGAGCACGCCGAGCGCTACCCGCACCAGTTTTCCGGGGGCCAGCGGCAGCGCATCGCGATTGCCCGGGCGCTGGCGAGCGAGCCGGAACTGATCGTCTGCGACGAGGCGGTCTCCGCGCTCGATGTCTCGATCCAGGCGCAGGTGATCGATCTTCTGGCCGACCTTCGCACGAGACTCGGCCTCTCCTATATCTTCATCACACATGACCTGCCGATCGTGCGCCATTTCGCCGATCGGATCCTGGTGATGAAACAAGGACAGATCGTCGAAGAGGGCCCGACCCCGACATTGTTCGGCGCGCCGCAACACGAATACACGCAGAGCCTGCTCAAGGCCGTGCCGAAGCCGAAATGGCTGATGTCCACTGAAGCGCCGTCGGCCACGCCAGGCGAGCTTCGAGCGCGGCGGGCGAGAAACGGCGGCATGGCGGGATGACACTTCACCGGAACCTGATTGCCGGCCAGACGCCACAGTGAGATGACGTCACTTCCACATGGATCGCATTCGTGCTCCGACATCGACCCGGACCTGCCGGGCGCTGCGCTCGCCGGCAGTCGCTCGCACCTTCGGCCAAGTCGCCGTTTCGAAGAACTGAAGCAGTGTCGCCGGGATGAACCGCGTGCGTGACGCATAGACGTGTCTGTCTCCCAGCGCGTTTTGCCCACCTGTGAAGAATCTCTGCGGCGTCAGAAGCGTAAGGCTGTCGCGAGCCCGCGTCATGCCGACATAGAGCAGCCGCCGTTCCTCTTCGAGCTCGGCGCTGCTGCCGGCCCCGAGATCGGAGGGAATACAGCCGTCGACGACGTTGAGCATGAAAACGGAGCGCCACTCCTGGCCCTTGGCCGAATGGATTGTGGAAAGGATGAGATAGTCCTCGTCCAGTAGCGGCACGCCGGCCTGATCGCTGGTGGCGTCCGGCGGGTCAAGCGTGAGCTCCGTAAGGAAGCGCTCGCGGCTCTGATAGCCGCCGGCGATCTGCTCGAGTTGGAGGAGATCGGCCTTGCGGGTATCGGCATCCTCGTGGATGCGGTCGAGATGCGGTTCGTACCAGGCGCGGGCAAGGGCGATCTCTCCTGGCCAGCCCGCCCCAGCCTTTCTCAAGCCTGACAGGAGCGTAACGAATCTGGTCCAGTCTTCGCCGGTCTTCGGGGGAGGGGGGATCTCGGCGAGCGACAGGAGAGGCTCTGCATCGTCGGCGATCGTGTCGAGGATCTTTCCGGCCGTCTGCGGGCCGATCCCTGGAAGCATCTGTAAAAGACGGAAGCCGGCAACGCGATCACGCGGGTTCTGGGCGAAGCGGAGAACAGCCAGCACGTCTTTGACATGAGCGCTGTCCAGGAACTTCAGGCCGCCGAATTTTACGAAAGGGATGTTTCGTCGGGTCAGTTCGACTTCCAATGTGCCGCTATGGTTGGACGAGCGGAACAGCACGGCCTGTTGCTTCAGCCGAATGCCGACCTCGCGGTTCGCCAGAACCTGTTCGACGATATAGCTCGCCTGATCCGTCTCGTCTTTGACGGTGACGAGAAGCGGTCGCTGTTCCGATTGCCGATCCGTCCAGAGGTTCTTGGTGAACCGCTCGCGGGCGAGGTCGATGACGCCGTTGGCTGCCGCGAGGATCGGCTGCGTCGAGCGGTAATTGCGGTCGAGCGTGATGACGTCCGCCGGCCGCGGGGAGAACTCCTTCGGGAAGTCGAGGATGTTGCGCACCGTCGCGGCCCTGAAGGAATAGATCGACTGCGCGTCGTCGCCGACGACCGTGAGGCCGCGACCGCCAGGTTTCAAGGACATGAGGATCGAGGCCTGGAGGCGGTTCGTGTCCTGATACTCGTCGACAAGGATGTGGTCGAAGCGCCTGCCGACGTCGTCGGCGAGCTCCGGATCGGAGACCATCTGCGCCCAGTAGAGCAGCAGGTCGTCGTAATCGAGGACGTTTTGCGCCTGCTTGGCTTCGACATATCCGGCGAAGAGTTGCTTGAGCTGCTCTTCCCACCCGGCCACCCAAGGGTAGGAGGACTTCAGGACCTCGGTGATCGAGCTCTCCGAGTTGACGACGCGCGAATAGATGGCGAGACACGTGCTCTTCGTCGGGAAGCGGCTTTCCGATTTCGAGAATCCCAGTTCATGGCGGACGAGATTCATCAGGTCCGCGGAATCTTCGCGATCGTGAATGGTGAAGTCGATATTCAAGCCGATCTGCTCCGCATAGATGCGAAGCAGTCGTGCGCCGATCCCGTGAAACGTTCCAGCCCAGGCGAGTGCATCCGTCATGATAGCGGCGTTGTCACCGAGAACCTGCCGGCAGATCCGCTGCACGCGGCGCGCCATCTCGGATGCGGCGCGTCTGGAAAAGGTCATGAGCAGGATCCGGCGCGGATCTGCGCCATTGACGATCAGATGCGCCACGCGATGGGCAAGTGTATTGGTCTTGCCGGAGCCGGCGCCGGCGATGATGAGAAGAGGTCCGCCGATCTCGCCGTCTGCAAGACCGATACCGTGTTCGACCGCTTCTCTCTGGCGTTCGTTGAGTTTTTCCAGATAGGCCGCGCTCATGGATCCACTTCGCTTCCGCTTTCCGCCGCGCCCGAAAATTCTCAAGACGCGACGAATCACCCGAGTGACGGGAACAAAGCTGGAACATAATCCGGCTCCTCACAAGTTGAAAAGTGCCTGCATGCGGAACCGCGCCATCCGTCGGCATCGGCATCGGCGCCGGCGTCCGGTCCCGGCACTGGTGCGTTCCGCGTCCATTCTCTTGAGTGCTACGCTAAGGCGTGCAGCAGCATGGCTTTCGCGCTCTCTGCGTCGGTGATGATGATCGTCGCCAGTCTCGCTCGAGCCAGCGCCAGCAGAATGTCGCGCTTGTGGGGGCCGCCAGAGGCAACGATGCGGCAAGGAATCCGGTGATAGTCGTCCAGTTCCGGCGAAAGCACCTGCCTGTTCAGCGGATGATCGACCGGCTTGCCTTCAGCGTCGAGATAGCGGCCCAAGAGGTCGCCGACTGCGCCGACGGCAATGAGGTCGGCGACATTCGTCCCTTCGGGCAGGCCGTAGCGCACCTGCAGCGATTGCTGCGAAACGTCGCCGGCGCTGAGGTAGGAAATGTCGACGTCGCAGGTCTGGCGGAAAATCGTCCGGAACACCGATTGGGCGATGATGGCTTCCCGCGATTCCGGGCTTTCGGCATAGATCGGCGCCGCGAAGTAATGGCACTGCGCCTTCAGAACCTCGGCGAAGCCGCGGACGATCTCGAAGGTATTGATTTCCGAGCCGTGCGTCAGGCCGCCCATCATGGAGCGCACGTCAATCTCCGGCTCGTTGGCGGGCGTCATGTGCTGCATCGTCTCGCGCAGCGTCGCGCCCCAGCCGACGCCGATCGACGCCGGTCTTCGCGATTGGATCAGGCGGTCCAGATAGGCGGCGGCGCCGCGGCCGATCACGGAATGCAGTTGGCGCGGGTCAGCCGGGGTCGGCACGACCACAGCGTCTTCCAATTCGAAATGGTCGCGCAACCGCGATTCGAGTTCGACATTTTCAGCGAGCGGCGAACTGAAGCTGATGCGGACGATCCCCTCTTCGAGCGCCGCTGCGAGAAGCTCGTTCACGCGGCGACGCGTGAGATGCATGCGTTCGCCGATCTCGGCCTGTGTCAGCCCCTCCACGTGATAGAGCCAGGCGGCTCTGATCATTAACTCCTGCTGCCCCACAAGTTCGGTTCCCCATTGTTACAAACGTCACAAGTATGTAACATATGTAAACTAATTGGCTGTCAACGACATCATGTTGGGCTCTATCCCATGACGGCAGTTTCCCGGATTTCCGATTGCGATGCTGTGCTGACGCCGTCAGGCTACCGCGCAGGATCGTCTGCCGAAGGAGCTGCGCGCAGCCAAGCCCTCCATTGCCTCTGTCCCTGTCACCGAAGCTTCACCGAAACATCAGGAAAACGACGCATCGCCGCGCCTACAAGGGACCTTGAACGTCTCTGCCGCGGGATGGTCACTCTATCATTAAAGGAGGTTTCTATGCTTTCGATTAGTCGGCGCGGCGCGCTTGGTCTCATTGGCGCGACTGCAGGCAGCATGGTCCTGCCGCGCTTTGCTTTGGGCCAGGGCAAGCGCCCCTCCGTCACGATTGCGGTGCAGAAGATCACCATCAACAATACGCTGGACGTCTGGAACGAAACGTCGAATGTCGGCGAGCGCGTGTTCTTTCCGAATCTCTGGGAAGGCCTGATCCTGCGCGACTGGATGGGCGATCAGGGCCCGGTCCCGGGCCTTGCCACGGAATGGAAGCGTATCGACGACAAGACGCTCGAGCTGAAGCTGCGTCAGGGCGTGAAGTTCCACAATGGCGACGAATTGACCGCAGACGACGTCGTGTTCAGCTTCTCGGCGCAGCGCGTCTTCGGCAATACGCAGCCGGCAGGCGGCAAGACGATCTTCGAAGACGAGCACAAGCCGGCGAATGCCAAGGAGCTGCCGGCAATCGTCCCGGGCACCGGCCGCCGTCTGTGGCCGGCGCTCGCCGGTGTCGAGGCCGTCGACAAATATACCGTCCGCTTCCACAACGCGACGCCGGATGTCACCATTGAGGGCCGCCTTTACGCCTTCGGCAGCCAGATCGCCAATCGCCGCGCCTGGGACGAGGCCAAGACCTATATCGATTGGGCGCGCAGGCCGACCACCACGGGTCCCTACATGGTCGGCGAACACAAGCCGGATGTCTCCTTGACCCTCGTCGCCTTCGACGACTATTGGGGCGGCCGTCCGCCGCTCGAAGAAATCCGCTTCGTCGAGGTTCCCGAAGTCTCCTCACGCGTGAATGGCCTGCTTTCCGGCGAGTACGACTTCGCCTGCGACCTGCCGCCGGATCAGATCGCTACCGTTCAGGGCGCGGCCGGTTACGAGGTACAGGGTTCCACCATCCACAATCACCGCATCTCGGTCTTCAATGTCCAGAACCCGATCCTTCAGGATCCGCTGGTCCGTCGCGCCATGACCCATTCGATCGACCGGCAGGCGATCGTCGAGGCGCTCTGGGCGGGCCAGACGACCGTTCCGGCCGGTCTTCAATTCCCCTTCTACGGCGACATGTTCATCGAAGGCTGGGCCGTTCCGGAATATAACCCGCAGCTCGCCAAGGATCTTTTGAAGCAGGCCAACTACAAGGGCGATGCGATCCCCTTCCGTCTCCTCAACAACTACTACACGAACCAGACCGCCAACGGTCAGATCATGGCCGAGATGTGGCGGCAGGTGGGGCTCAACGTCGAGATCGAGATGAAGGAGAACTGGGGACAGATCCATGATCCGTCGGGCGTCAAGGGCGTGCGCGACTGGTCGGCCGGCGCCGCGTTCGGCGACCCCGTCTCCTCGATCGTCGCGGGCTTCGGACCGAACGGCGAGGTCCAGCAGAAGAAGGACTGGACGAATGCCGAGGCCAACCAGATGGCCCAGATTCTCGAAACCAGCACCGATCACGCCAAGCGCAAGAAGGCTTTCGCCCGCATGCTCGAGATCTGTGAGCGCGAAGACCCGGTCTATCAGGTGCTGCACCAGAACGCGGTATTCACCGGTGTGAAGTCCTCGTTGAAGTGGAAGGCGGCGCCCGCCTTCGCAATGGATTTCAGGGCCTCCAACTGGGCCGGCTGAGGCAGCCCCGGCTGCCGCCGCGGCCGGAGCCAAGCGGGGAGGAGAAATGGGCTCAGCCAATCCCAATCTGGTGGAATTGCGGGATCTGAAGGTCACGTTCGACGGCGTGGAAGTTCTGCATGGCATCGATCTCGATGTCGCCAGAGGAGAGGCGCTCGGCCTTGTCGGCGAGTCCGGCTGCGGCAAGTCAGTGACCTGGCTCGCGGCGCTCGGACTGCTGCCGGGCAAGGCGGCGGTCACGGGCTCCGTTCGCGTCGATGGCCGCGAACTGTGCGGCGCCCGGCGTTCCGCCTTGGAAGAGATCCGGGGCGGGCGGATCGCAATGATTTTCCAGGACCCGTCGAGCTCGCTCAACCCGGTTCTCAGCGTCGGCCGGCAGATCGTCGAGGCGCTTCGCCTCCACCGCGGCCTTCGCGGTGGGGCCGCCCGAGCCGAGGCCTTGCGGCTCATGGACATGGTCGGCATCCCGGATCCGCCGCGGCGCTTCGATCTCTATCCGCACGAGTTCTCCGGCGGGCAGTGTCAACGCCTGATGATCGCGATGGCGCTTGCCGGGCAGCCGGACCTCTTGATCGCGGACGAACCGACGACGGCGCTGGATGCGACCATCCAGGCGCAGATCCTCGATCTTCTGAACACGCTTCGGGCCGAGACCGGCATGGCGCTCGTCTTCATCAGCCATGACCTCGGGGCGGTGTCGCAGGTTTGCGAGCGCGTCTGCGTCATGTATGCCGGCCGTATCGTCGAGGAGGCGACCGTGGCGCAACTCTTCTCGGAGCCGCGGCATCCCTATACGCGCGGGCTGTTCGATGCCATTCCGCGGATCGACGCGCCGCGTCAACGGCTCCTTCCCATTTCCGGAACGGTGCCGAACCCGAAACACCTGCCGGAGGGCTGTTCCTTTTCCCCTCGCTGTCCGCGTGCTGTCGATGCCTGCGGGCGCGAGCGTCCGCCTCTCACGCCGCTGGATGACGGCCGCCGGCTCGCATGCACCCGTCCCGTGCCCTTGGCCGCCTCCAGGAGAAGAATTCCCCAAGGGGTGATGCAGTGAATCCGCTGATCGAAGCGAACGATCTCCTCCGTATCTACGAAACCCGGCGCGGTCTCTTCGGCCGCACGAGCCCGGTTCGCGCCGTCGACGGCGTTTCGCTCGCGGTCGTGCAGGGCGAGACGCTCGGGATCGTCGGCGAATCCGGGTCCGGCAAGTCGACATTGGGGCGGATGCTCTTAGGCATCGATCCGGCGCAGGCCGGTGAGGTGCGTTTTTCGGGTCGCCCGATGCCGAAATCCGGGACGGCGGAATGGCGGGCGCTCCGTGCGAAAATGCAGCTCGTCTACCAGGACCCGCTGGCGGCGCTCGACCGGCGCCTGACGATCACAGCACAGATCGGCGAGCCGCTGGAGATCCACCGGATGATCCCGAAGGAGCACCGCGCTGCCCGCGTCGCGGAGCTGATGGCGGCCGTTGGCCTTCGCCCCGATCAGGCCGGGCGTTTCCCGCACGAGCTTTCCGGCGGCCAGCGGCAGCGGGCGGTCATCGCCCGCGCTCTCGCTTCGCGGCCGAAGCTGCTTGTCTGCGACGAGCCCGTCTCCGCCCTCGACGTCTCGATCCAGGCGCAGGTCGTCAATGTGCTGCGCGACCTGCAGGAACAGAACGGCATCGCCATGGTCTTCATCAGCCATGACCTGAAGGTCGTGCGCAACATAGCCGATCGCGTCGCCGTGATGTATCTCGGCCGGATCGTCGAGGAGGCCTCGTCCGACGTGATCTTCCAGTCTCCTCAGCATCCCTATACCAAGGCGCTGGTCTCGAGCGTGCCGGTCCCCGGCAAGCCGCTCGAAGGCCGGATGATCCTGCAGGGGGAGCCGCCCAATCCGGCCGAACGGCCCTCGGGCTGCGCCTTCCATCCCCGCTGTCCGCTTGCACGCGACATCTGCCGCACGAGCGTGCCGGCGCTTCGCCAGATCGGCAGCGGACGAACGGCAGCCTGCCACATCGTGGCGGGCGAGGCGGCGTCGATCGAGACATTGAGGAGACGGGCATGATCCGCTTCGTTCTCGTGCGGCTGCTTCGGGCCGTGATCACGATTCTGGCCGTCGTGACCTTCGCCTTCGTCGTGCTGCGCATGTCCGGCGACCCGGCGCAGGTCATGCTCGGTCCGGACGTTCCGCAGGACGCGCTCGATGCCTTCCGCAGGACCTGGGGCCTGGATCAGCCGCTGTGGGTACAATACCTCGCCTATATCAAGTCGATCTTCACCGGCGATTTCGGCGTCTCCATGCGTGACAAGGCCTCGGCGCTTCATCTAGTCCTGGAGCGGGTGCCGGCGACGCTGCAACTGACCGTGCCGGCGCTGATCCTCAAGCTTCTGATCGGTATTCCCGCCGGCGTCTATGCCGCGCTTCACCGCCAGAGCTTCGCCGACCGCGGCGTCATCATGCTGGCGATCATGGGTTTCACCATCCCGTCCTTCGTCATGGGGCTGGTGCTCGTGCTGGTCTTTTCGGTTCTTCTCGGCGTACTGCCGTCCGGCGGCCAGAATACATGGGTGCACGGCATCCTGCCGACGATCACGATGAGCATCGGCGGCATCGGCATTCTCGCACGCTTCTCGCGCAGTGCTATGATCGAGGTGATGGGCCAACCCTATATCCGGACCGCTTCGGCCAAGGGATTGAAATGGCGTGACGTGATCTGGAGTCATGCGCTCCCCACTGCCGCGGTCCCGATCGTGACGATTGTCGGCTTCATGGTCGGCTCGCTGATCGCCGGCGCCGTCGTCGTGGAATCGATCTTTTCCTGGCCGGGCATCGGGCGCTTGCTGGTGGTTTCGGTGAGCAATCGCGACCTCGCCGTCGTGCAGTGCATTCTGCTGGTCATCGCTGCGGCGATGGTGGTGTCGAACCTTGTCGTCGACCTGCTCTACGGCTGGCTCGATCCTCGCCTGCGTTCGCATGCCGCTCATTGAGGAGATACGGGATGGCGTCTGTTGATGTGACCGAGAGGGCGTCGCCGGGGGGACTCCGAGGCTTCACCGCATCGCTCCGCCGAAAGATGCCGATCTCGGTGGCGTTCGGCGTCTTCTGGTTGGCGGCCATGGTCGCGATTGCCCTTTTTGCCGGCTACCTGCGGCCCTACGACATCACCGCCATGGATCTGACGAGCCGGCTTTCTTCACCGGGCGCATTCAAGCATTGGCTCGGCACCGACGAACTTGGCCGGGACGTCTTGTCGAGGCTGATCCAGTCGATCCGCGTGTCGCTGATCATCGCCTTCGGCGCGACGATTTTGTCTGCCGTCTTCGGCACGACGCTCGGCTTCGCCGCGGCGCGCTTCCGCGGGATGGTCGAGCACCTCGTGCTCGTGCTTGCGGATTTCCAGGCGGCTCTGCCGTTTCTCATCATGTCGCTCGCGGTGCTGGCTTTCTTCGGTTCCTCCATGATGCTGCTCGTCTGCCTGATGGGTTTTTATGGATGGGAGCGCTATGCGCGCATCGCCCGCGGATTGGCGATCTCGGCCGGAGCACAGGGCTATGCGGCCGCGGTGGTGCAGCTCGGCGCGACGCCGGCGCGGGTCTATCTTCGTCATATCCTCCCCAATGTCGCATCGACCCTGATCGTATCGATGACGCTGACTTTCCCGGAAATCATCCTGATGGAAAGCGGGCTCTCCTTCCTCGGTCTCGGCGTGCAGCCGCCGGAAACGAGCCTCGGCAATATGGTCGGCTTCGGGCGCGAATATTTGACCCGCGCCCCCTGGATCATGCTCGCCCCGGCCGCCGTCATCATGCTCACGACCCTTTCCATCTCCCTTGTCGGAGACTGGCTCCGCGACAAGCTCGATCCCACCTTGCGATGAGGAATATTGGCATGACAAAGATCATCGGCCATCGCGGCGCCCGCAATCTTTGGCCGGAAAACTCGCTGATGGGCTTTCGCCATGCGGTGCAGCTCGGGGTCGATGCGATCGAGTTCGACGTGCATCTCACCGATTCTGGCGAGCTACTCGTCATCCACGACGCCATGCTCGACAGGACTGCGCGAGCGACCGGACCGGTGCGTCGGCTGGCGCCTGAGGCGCGGGCGACGACGAGACTGCGAGATACAGACGAGGTGATTCCGACCTTGGCGGATGTGCTGGCCGTTCTCGCACCCGAGGGCGGTCCGCACCTGCATGTCGAGATCAAGGTCGATGAAACCTGTACGCCTTATCCGGACATCGCCCTGCGCGTCGCGGAGGAGCTTCGGCACTTCGGCGTCGATAATCGCGCCCATCTCACCTCTTTCGATACATCCGTGCTGGCGGATTGCCGCCGCCATGCGCCGCACGTCGCGCGCCTCGTTTCCGTAAACGCCGATTGGGCGAGGCGGCAGGGAGGTCTCGCCGCTTTTCTCGCTGCCGTCGACGAGCTCGTCGAGATCGTCGCGGTCCATCACGAGCTGATGGCGGCCGAGTGGGAGCTGATCCGCAGCACAGTGCCGCTGGAGCGCCTGTGCGTCTGGACCCTCAATGAAGAAGCGGAAATCCGTTACTGGCTCGATCGAGGTATCGGCCACCTGACATCCGACCGGCCCGATCTGGCGCTCCGTCTGCGCGGCGCCTTGCCGCATAAAGCAGACCCTTGCAGTCCATCTCATTGAACCATGACATCGGGACGAACGTTTGTGAGCCGACCAGTTTCGTCGATAGGCTCACGTCGTGGAGGACTTCACTCAGAAACCCGCGCGCGAAGACGAGGAAAGGCCGGGCGTCTTCGCGGCATTTCCCTATGACCGAATGACGGTCGAGCGCTTTCGCGAGGCCTTTCCGCGCGCGAGGTGGGACGACGAGCGAAGGAGCTGGTTCGTCCCGGGCAAGACCGCTGCGCGACGAGTAAACCGCTGGCTGGCGCGCGAAGCCGAGTCTCACGATGTGTATGGCGACCTCAAGGGGCGCGATGCCTATGCGTTTGATCCGATTACGAGTCCCTATCTCGAGGTCGGCGACGATCTGCGCGTGCGAACGCCTTATTCGAAAACTGTGCTTGATCAACTGCGCGCAGTTCCGTGGGCTCACTGGGACGACGATTTGCGCGTCTGGCGGGTGCCGTTCCGGTCCTACGAGGAGCTTCGGCGCCGTTGGCACAAGATCGAGGAGGCTGCACGACGGAGTGAACCCGAGGAAAGGAAGCGGCGTCGCCAAGCGAAGAAGAATTCCGAGGAGCAAAAGGCCGCCCGGCTGCGCGCAACCGAGCGCCGGCGTCGCCGCTACCCCTTACCTGCGGAGGAGTTACCGCCACTTGATCGGCCTGTCGCAACGAATCAGTACGGCATTGTCGTCTTCACCGACATATCCGGAGAGCTCGTCGAGCCGTCCTCGATGATCGAATATTATCCTCACACGTCCCGGGCCGACCGCGACTATGTCTGGGGGACTTGGCGCTCGCCGACGCTGGCGGAGCTTATCGCCACCTGGCCTGCCCGTCGGGAGGCAGCCCTCAGCGAGCATTTCCGCGGCTGGTGGCAGCCGACCCTCGCCGAGCTCAGAATTGCCCGTCGGAGCGCCCGTTCACTCGAACGTCGGCGGCAAACGCGTAGGCTTCGCCCATCCTCGTAAACGCCGTTTACAGCGCCGCGCGTCTTATCAGACGCGCTAAGGTCGCTGTAACATTTTGAAGTGCGGCATGTTTTTATCCTTATATCGGATACGATTTAAAGAAACATGCAGTAGACGCGTGTTATTTGCTGCCCCGATGCGGATCCTTGCCGGCCGCCTGGCTGCTTTTCTTGACGTCGTCCTTTTTCCCCTGATCGCCTGCGCGATTTCCGCCATGAGTGCCCTTCGAGCTCTTGGCGGTCTTTCCGTCTTTAATGTTTGTAGCCATGTCGCATTCCTCCAAAAATCGGGTGCTCGACAGAGTGCAACCGGGCATCGACGGTAAAGTTCCGCTGTTTTTTCAGCACCGGCTCGTTCCTGACTAGCAACGCCCGTTCGCAATTGTCTTAATCAGGTTCGTTCCCATCCAAGCCTTTCGCGGCCCGCAGCTTTAAAGATGAGAAAAATACTCCTGTTTTAACGGCGGTTGGAATTCGCCGGACGGGAGCCAGCTCCAATGCTCGGCGCCGTGCGCGCAAGGGACGTATCTGCAATGACCATTATGCAAACTGCTCCAGCGATCGGGGAACGAACGACCTTGCAAGGTGCCGGGAGGCTTTACGCGGTATTGGGCGGGCTCTATCTCGCCCAGGGGATCCCGACTTATCTCCTGCTCGTCGCGCTGCCGCCACTGATGCGCGAGAGCGGCGCATCGCGCACCGCGATCGGCCTGTTCTCGCTGCTCATGCTGCCGCTGGTGCTGAAGTTCGCGATAGCGCCACTGGTCGATCGGTGGGCGCTTTGGCCAAATCTCGGCCACCGGCGCGGCTGGGTGGTGCCGACGCAGCTCCTCGTCAGTGCCGGCATCGCCTCGATGGCCCTGTTCGAACCTGACCAGGCCGGCGCACTCTTCGCGATCGGCATCTGCATTACGCTTCTTTCCTCGGTGCAGGACATCGCGACCGACGGCTATGCGGTGCGGCACCTGACCGGAAGGACGCGGCCGGTCGGCAATGCGGTGCAGGCGGGGTCGGTCGCTCTCGGCGTCATCGTCGGCGGCACACTGACGCTGGTCCTCTTTCATAAGATCGGCTGGCAGCCGACGATCCTGCTGGTCGCGGGCCTGTCCCTGCTGCCGCTCGTGGCGGCAATCTGGATGCAGGACAGGGTTGAGCAGAGCCCGGATGGGACCCCGCCAAAGCAAGCAAGCCGCAAGCGCGCAAGCCTTATCGGCTTCTTCCGGCGGCCGAACGCTTGGATGATCCTTGCCTTCGCCCTCACATACCGGGCGAGCGAAGGTCTCGTGCGCGGCATGGAAGGCGCCTATCTCGTCGACAGCAAGGTGCCGACCGCCTGGATCGGCTATCTGTCCGGAGCTGCGGCCGCGACAGCGGGACTTCTCGGCGCAGTCATCGCCGCGCTGATTATCCGCAAGGCGGGATTGACTGCGACGCTCATTCTACTTGGCGGGCTTCGCAGCCTCTGCTTCCTCGCCTTCGCCCTCAATGCATTCGGCATCTGGCCCGGAGTCGCGGTTGCCATGTCGGCCTCCGCCGCCCAGACCCTGATCCGCTACATGGAACTGGTCGCGATCTATTCCTTCTTCATGGCGTCCTCCTCGGACGATCAGCCGGGCACGGACTTCACGATCCTGAGCTGCGCCGAACTCGTCGTGTACCTGATCGGCACTTCGATCGCAGGCTACCTTGCCGACCAGTTCGGCTACGCAACGCTCTTTTCCTCGGCGACGGTCATTTCGGTGCTCGGCATCGGAGTCTCCGCTTGGATGCTGGAAAGGATCAAGGCGCGGCCGACGCCCGCTCTGTCGGGCGCCTGAGCCCGCCGCCAGATCTCATCGGAAAATCATGAACGGAGTTGATCTCATGGATGCTTCCGCACGCGCCACCAATGGCTTCTATCTCGATCGGCAGGCGAGACGAGAGTCGAACGCCCGCAGCTATCCGCGGCGCTTTCCCGTTGCGCTGAAATCGGCCTTCGGCTGCACGGTCACCGATGTCGACGGCAGAACCTATCTCGATTGCCTCGCGGGCGCCGGAACGCTGGCGCTCGGCCATAATCACCCGGAGGTGATCGAGACGCTGCAGGAGGTGCTCAGCTCCGGACTGCCGCTCCACACTTTGGATCTGACGACGCCGGTAAAAGACCAGTTTATCGCGGATATCTTCGACACGCTTCCCTCCGGGCTGCGCGAGGAGGCCAGGATCCAGTTCTGCTCCCCGAGCGGCACTGATGCCGTCGAGGCCGCCATCAAGCTTGCAAAGACCGCGACCGGCCGCACCGATATAATCTCGTTCCGGGGCGCCTATCACGGCATGTCGCAGGGCTCGCTTTCCCTCATGGGCTCGCTCGGACCGAAGGCACAGGTCGGCCCACTCGTGCCGGGTGCGCATTTCTTTCCCTACCCCTATGCCTATCGGTGCCCGTTCGGCCGCGGTGGGGAGGAAACCGCGAGCCTTGCCGCCGAATATTTCGAGCGGGCGCTGCGTGATCCCGAGGGCGGCATCAATCTCCCGGCCGCCGTCATTCTCGAGGCGGTGCAGGGCGAAGGCGGCGTCATTCCGGCTCCGGCGGAATGGCTGCGCGCGGTTCGCGGCGTGACCCGCGATCTCGGCATTCCCCTGATCCTTGACGAAGTCCAGAGCGGCATCGGCCGCACGGGCAGCTTCTACGCCTTTCAGAAGGCCGGCATTATCCCTGATATCGTCGTCCTGTCGAAGGCGATCGGCGGCGGCCTGCCGCTGGCCGTCGTGATCTACCGCGAGGGTCTCGACCTCTGGAAGCCGGGCGCCCATGCGGGCACCTTCCGCGGCAACCAGTTGGCCATGGCGGCCGGCTCCAAGACGCTGGAGATCATCGAGCGGGATGGGCTTGTCGAGCGCGCCGCGATTGCCGGGCGGAGGCTGCGCGCCAATCTCGAACGCATCGCGGCTCAGACGCCCTATATCGGCGAAGTACGCGGCGAAGGGTTAATGCTCGGCGTCGAAGTCGTCGATCCGGCCGGGCGGCCGGATGCGCTCGGCCATCCGCCGCATGGGCCGGAGATCGCCCGGATGATCCAGAACGAGATGTTCCGCGCCGGGGTCATTCTGGAAACCGGCGGCCGCTACGGCAGCGTGCTGCGCCTTCTACCGCCGCTCATCATCTCGGACGAGGAGATCGATCAGGTCTCGGGCGTCCTTGCCTCCGCGTTCGAGCGCCTCGGACGCAAGGCCGCATGAACATGAATGTCGCCGCATTAAAGCTCGCGCCGGCCGCTGAGGCGGATCACGCCGATCAGATACTCGGCACCGACGCGCCATCGCGTCGTGCCTTCAAAGACGCGATGCTGCAGGCCGTCGACATGGTCGCCCACGGAACGGCGGCCGCAAGCAGCCTTTACTCCGGAACGGGCGTTGCGGGACTGCGCGCGCTTCTTGACGATCTCGATCCGCTTCCGAAGGTCGGAACAGGGATCGCCGCTGCGCTCGCCGATATAGGGCGCCCCGCGCTTGAGCATGCGCTGACGGTCGGTCATCCGGCGGCAATGGCGCATCTTCATTGCCCCGTTGCCGTGCCCGCATTGGCCGCCGAAGTGCTGATCTCGGCCACCAACCAGTCGCTCGATTCATGGGATCAATCGCCGTTCGCCACGCTCGTCGAAGAGCGGGTGCTCACATTGCTTACGGAACTTGCGGGGCTGCCCGCCTCGGCAAGCGGCAATTTCACGAGCGGCGGTAGCCAGTCGAACATGACGGCGTTGTATCTGGCCGCCGAGCGCTACGGCGCCGACGCACGGAAGTCCGGCGTTATTCTCACATCGGAACACTCGCATTTCAGCATCCGCAAGAGTGCCGCCGTGCTGGGCTTTGCGGATGATGCAGTGATTTCCATCGCATCGGACGAAGCGGGCCGGATGTCGATGCCGGCGCTGGAAGCCGGACTGCAGCGGGTCGTCGGCGAAGGCCGCGTGCCGATTGCCGTGGTTGCGACGGCGGGAACGACGGACCTCGGCGCCATCGATCCGCTGGTCGAAATCGCCGACGTTGCTGCCGCTCGAGATCTCTGGATGCATGTGGACGCCGCTTATGGCGGCGGGCTTCTCTTTTCCCGCCACCGCGACCGTCTTCAAGGACTGGAGCGCGCCCACTCGATCGCCCTCGATTTTCACAAGATGCTGTTTCAGCCGATCAGTTGCGGTGCGCTTCTCATTCGCGATCGGGCGCATTTCGCCCCGCTTGCGAGCAAGGCCGACTACCTCAATCCGGAGGATGCCGTCTTCGCCGATGCGCCCAATCTCGTCGAGCGCTCGGTGCAGACCACGCGCAGAGCCGATGCACTGAAAGTCCTGATGACCATGCGCGCGATCGGTCGCGACGGCCTCGACGCATTGATCTGCCAGACACTGGAAAACACCCGTGCCGCGGCTGAGGCGGTGGAGGCGCGCGACTATCTGCGTCTCGCCCGGCGGCCGTCACTATCGACCGTGCTTTTCCGTTACGTCTCGGCGGGCGGACCGGAACTCTCCGATGCGATCACGCTGAAGACCCGAGCCGCACTTTTCCATGCCGGCATTGCGGCGCTTGCAACAACCGTTCTCGACGGTCGCGTTCACTTCAAGCTCACGCTGCTCAATCCGCGTTCAACCCCCGACGTCGTCCACCGTGTCCTCGATGCGATCGGTGAAACGGCCCGTGAACTGGAGGCTCACCATGCACGCACATGATGCTGCAACGCTTACCTTGCGCTCTCTTCTCAATTGCGTGGCGCGCGAATATGCCGATTGCGTTCGTTGGTCGGACGAATCGGGACGGTCGCACTTCACGGTGACGTTCCCGGACGGCGGCGGCAGCCTCGATCTGCCCGTCCTTTATCGTTCGCCGACGGGCCATCACCTGTTCGGTGAGCCGGTGAGGCTGACGGACGAAAACGGTTCGGCGACGATCGGCGCGGCAGAAGCGATAACGACCGTGATAGAACGGCTCGAACCTTCCGCCGCGGCAAGGGACGGACGGGCCGACCTGCTGAACCGCACGCATTCGAGCCGGCTCTTCATCGAAGCGGCGCTTGCGGCGCGCCAGGCCGATCTCGCCGGTCTCGCCGAGGAGGAGGTCTCCTTCATCGCGGCGGAACAGGGGCTAATTGCCGGCCACGGTATTCACCCCTGCCCGAAGAGCCGGGAAGGAATGACGGAGTCGGAATCACGTCGCTATTCGCCGGAGTTCGCAGCCGCATTTCCGTTGCGCTGGTTCGCCGTCGAACGCCGCCTTTTCCATACCGGCCATTCCGAGGGCTCGCCTTCGGCCGAAGAGTGGCTCAAGACGGCAATGGGGCACGACCTCGATGGCATCAGAGCGCGTTTGCCCGCGCGAGATTTCGCCTTGCTGCCGGTGCATCCCTGGCAGGCGGATGAGATGCTGAAGGATCCCGCGGTGGCGGCGCTTGCGGCGGACGGCCGCCTGATCGACTGCGGCGAAGCCGGCAAGCCGTGGTTCCCGACATCCTCCGTGCGCACCCTCTACCGTCCGGACGCGCCCTTCATGCTGAAGCTTTCGCTGGGTGTCGGCATCACCAATTCCGTCCGTGTCAATCTCGCCCGCGAGCTGCTTCGCGGCGACGACATGTACCGCTTCCGCCGCCATCGGCTCTGGCAGGATTTCTCGCGCAGCTATCCGGGACTGACACTCGTGCCTGATCCGGCCTATATGGGCGTCAAGCTCGACGGCACCGTGATCGACGGCCTCTCCGTATCGATGCGGGAGAATCCCTTCACCGGCGTGGATGCCGATCGCAACGTGTCGCTGCTCGCTGCCCTATGCGAGCACCTGCCGGGCCGCGGCAGCCGGCTCGGGGCCTTGATCCGCAATCGGGCGCGGCTGGAGGGCCGTCCTCTCGATGCCGTTGCGCGAGCCTGGTTCGAGCGGTTTTTGGCCGTCTTCGTGCGGCCGGTCTTCGGGCTCTATCTGCGCCACGGCATCGCCATGGAGGCTCACCAGCAGAACATCGTGGTCGAGATCGAGGACGGTTATCCGATCGGCGTGTTCTATCGCGACAATCAGGGCTTCTTCCACCATGAGCGCGCGCACAAGGCGCTTGTCGAGGCGCTGCCTGGTCTCGGCGAGCCGAGCGAGTCCGTCTTCGGCGAGGAGGCGGTGGATGAGCGCCTGCTCTATTACGCCTTCATCAACTCGGTCCTCGGCATGATCGGAGCGCTCGGGCGGGAGGGACTTGTCGACGAGACGGTGCTGCTTTCCATGCTGCGCAGCGAATTGCTGCGGTTGGAGGCGCTGGAGGGCGCGAATTCCCGCCTCGTGCGAAAGATGCTGGCGCCGACCCTGCAATGCAAGGCGAACCTCAAGACGCGCGTTGCCAGAATGGACGAGCTTGTCGGCCCGCTCGAAACGCAATCGGTCTATCTCGAAATCGCCAACCCCTTGCTTGAGACCGAAAAGGCTCTGGCCGATGCTTGAGATCACCAAGCCGGACACGGCCTTCGCCTATTCGCGCTACGATCCCGACATCGGGCGGACGATCAGCTTCCGGCTGCTGGAGAAGGAGCGCGATCTGGAGCTCCTGTGGCGGTGGATGAATCAGGCGCATGTCGTGCCCCAGTGGAAGATGGCGAAGCCGATCGCAGACATCGCCGCCTACATCGACGCCAATCTCGCCGATCCGCATCAGGACCCTTATATCGGCTTTATCGACGGGACCCCGATGAGCTATTGGGAGGCCTATTGGGCGAAGGACGATATTCTCGGCCGGTATTATCCGGCCGAGGAGAAGGACCGGGGCTGGCACATGCTGGTCGGCGAACCCGCCTTCTTCGGCCGCGGCATCGCGCCCGCGGTCATCCGCGCCTTCACCCGCTTTCTCTTTCTCGACGATCCCGAGACCCGCAAAGTCGTCGGCGAACCGAGCGTCGCGGCCCGGCGTTTGCTGCGCTATGCGCCGGTCTGCGCCTTCGAGGAGCAGGGCGAAATCGATCTTCCCGACAAGCGGGCCAAACTGATGTTTTGCCACCGGGAACGCTTCATCCAACAATTCGGATTATAATCATGACGGATTTCGATCTGGCGGGAATCGGCATCGGGCCGTTCAATCTCGGCCTTGCTGCTCTTCTTTCCTCCCACGAAAACCTCTCGAGCGTCTTCCTCGAGCGCAAGCCCGCGTTTCGCTGGCACGAGGGGCTCATCCTTCCCGGCACGACGCTGCAGGTCCCCTTCATGGCCGACCTCGTCACCATGGCGGACCCGACGCACCGCTTGAGCTTTCTCAATTATCTTGCCGTGCACGATCGTCTCTACAAGTTCTATTTCTACGAGAACTTCATGATTCCGCGGCAGGAATACGATCACTACTGCCGTTGGGCTTCGCATGAGCTTGCCTCCTGCCGCTTCGGCGAGGACGTCATCGACGTCACGCACGATGCGGCGTCCGATAGCTTCGTCGTCGAAAGCCGCACCGCCTCGGGCGGCAAGCAGCGCTATCGAAGCCGCAACATCGCGATCGGCGTCGGCACGGCTCCTTTCCTGCCGCAATGGGCCCGGATCAAGACGACAGCCCCGTTGTTCCATTCCAGCCATTTCGGCAAGCGGCGGATCGAGCTTGCGAAATGTCGCCGCGTCACCGTCATCGGCTCCGGGCAAAGCGCCGCCGAGTGCGTTCTTGCGCTTTATAACGACCTCACGCCCGATATGGTCGCGGCCGGCGCCTCGATCCAATGGATTACCCGCTCGGCAGGCTTCTTCCCGATGGAATACTCCAAGCTCGGACTCGAATATTTCACGCCTGACTACATGCGCCATTTCCATCAGATCGCACCGGGCAGGCGCCGCGAGATCGTCGCGAACCAGGGCCTGCTCTACAAGGGCATCAGCTTTTCGACCATCGGGGAGATCTTCGATCTCATGTACGAGCGCTCGGTCGGGGGACGAGATCCCGGCCTCTCGCTCTTTTCCAATTGCGAAGTCGAGGCGCTGGAGAGCGCAGGATCGGCAGGAGCATTGCGCATCCGCATCGCCCACAACCATCTCGACGAGAAGGCGACCGTCGAGACGGACGCGATCGTTGCCGCGACCGGCTACCGGCACGCCTGGCCGGAATGGCTGGACAGGCTCAAGGGCGCCGTTCTCGAAACCTGCGATCGGGGCGACCTGATCGTCGGCGAGGACTTCCGCGCGCGTCGCAGCGATGGCGGCACCGGCAATGTCTTCGTGCAGAACGCCGAAACCTTCCATCACGGCGTCGGCGCGCCCGATCTCGGCCTCGGCGCCTTCCGCAACGCCGTCATCGTCAACCGGCTTCTCGGCCGCGAGCACTACCGCGTGAGCGCGCCGGCGTCCTTCCAGAACTTCGGCCTGCCTTTCCACCAGACCGGCCCGTCCTCGATTTCAGGAGATTTCTATGCCCATGCGTCATGATCCCCTTCTTCCCGGTGCCTTTTCCAAGGAACTCTGGCAACAGGTCTCCGGACGTCTTCTGGCCAAGGTCATTGAGGAGTTCGCCTACGAGCGCGTCTTCGGCGTCGAAGAGGAAAAACCGGGACACTACCGCTTCGATATCGGCGAGGTTCAGTATCGCTTCAGAGCCAAGCGCTATGTCTTCGACAACCTCTCGGTCGATCCTGCGAGCATCGTCAGGAGGGAGAGCGGCAGCGACGTCCTCATCCATGACCCGCTTGCCTTCTGCGCGGAGGTGCTGCAGAAGATCGGCGTCAAGCCGATGACGGTCGCGCATTTCATCAAAGAGCTCGGCAATACGCTCGTCGCCGATGCGCATATCGCCGCCCGGGCGTCGAAGACCGGTGCGGAGCTTGCTGAACTCGACGATGTTCGCATGGAAGGCGAGACCACGGGCCATCCCTGGGTCACCGTCAGCAAAGGCCGCATCGGTCTCGGCTATTCCGACTATCTTGCCTTTACGCCGGAAAACCAGACGCCGACGGAGGTGCTTTGGCTCGCTGTCGACAAGGATCGCGCCTCTTTCGTCGCGGAACCTACGCTCACGAACGAGGGGCTTGTCCGCGAGGCTGTCGGCGTGTCGCGCTACGATGCGTTCTGCGCCGAGCTCTCCGCGCATGGGGGCTCCACCGAAACGCACTACATGATGCCGGTCCATCCCTGGCAGTGGGATCACATGATCGTGCCGCATTTCGCCGCCGACATCGCCTCCGGGCATATAGTGCTGCTCGGCAAGGGAGACGATCTCTATCTGCCGCAGCAATCCGTGCGGACTTTGTCGAACATCTCTCATCCGGAGAAATCGACGTTGAAACTGTGCATGACCATCCTGAATACGGCAGTCTACCGAGGCATACCCGGAAAGCGCGCGCTGACGGCGGCGCCGCTGACGACGTGGCTCGATGAGTTGCTGGTCAGGGATCGTTTCCTGTCGGAGGAGTGCGGCCTCGTCCTGCTCGGCGAACGCGCGGGCATGCACTATGTCCACCCGCAGTTCTCGCAGATCGAGGGCGCGCCCTATCAGTTCAACGAGATGCTCGGCTGCCTGTGGCGCGACAGCCTGGCCGCACATCTGAAGCCCGGCGAGACCGGCATGCCGCTTGCTGCTCTCCTGCATGCCGGCACGGACGGCAAGCCGGTCATCCAGGCACTGGCCGAGAAAACAGGCATTACCGTATCGGATTGGATGGCGCGCTTCTTCGATGTCGTCATCCCGCCGGTTTTTCATCTGCTTGCGAAGCACGGCCTTGCTTTCTCGGCGCACGGCCAGAATGCGACGCTCATTCTGAAGAATGGCCGCCCGGAACGTCTGGCGCTACGCGACTTCATCGACGACGTCGTCGTCTGCGATCAGGAATTTCCCGAAACCGCCACCGTGCCGGAGAAGGTTCGGGCCGTCCTCCTGTGCCTGCCCGCCGACTTCCTGATCCACTTCATCCAAACGACACTTTTCATTTGCGTCTTCCGCTACATGTCGGTCCTGCTCGACCAGCGCTCCGGCCTCTCCGAAGCCGCCTTTTGGGCCTTGGTGCGCGACACGGTGCTTAAGTATCAAAGGCGCTTCCCGGAGATGGAATCGCGTTTCGCGATCTTCGATCTCTTCGGCGACGAATATCCGCGCCTTTGCCTGAACCGGGTTCGCTTGTTCACGCATGGCTATGCCGATGACGACGAACGCCCGGTCCCGGACTTCCAGGGTATGGTGGACAATCCGTTGGTCGCCTTCGAGAAGCGCAGCAACGCGGCCTAGCTGCGCTCAAGCTCTGAAGAACAGGAAGGGCTGCCCCGATGGGCGGCCCTTCGCATTGGAATTGTCAGGCTGCCATGGCGGCGAGCCGGCGCAGGTCGGAGGGGCGCACGCCATAGCGGCTTCTGAAAGTGCGGTTGAAGTACGAAAGATCGTTGAAGCCGACATTGTAGGCGATCTGGCTGATCGAGGTGGAGTTGCCTTCCGCCAGGATGAGGTCCTTCGCAAGCGCAAGCCGCCGGCCGAGCAGATAGCGAGAGAAAGTTGCTCCCTCCCGACTGAAGAACTTCTGGATTGCCCTGGGTGTGATGCCCTCGGCCTGCGCCACGTCGGTGATCGAGAAAGAGCCGTTCGCGAGATTCTGCTCGATCAACCTCTTTATCGAGGCCATGCGGTTCTGCGGCGCGTCTCGCGGCCCCATATTCCCGACATGCTCGGCAAGCACCGGCAGAAGATCGTAGAAATGAGCGACCATCATGCCCGCATGCTCCTCGCTCTGGTATTCCTGTCTCAGAAGATAGCCGGCATAATTCGTCAGGAGTTGCAGCGGCAGGCAATCCGCTGCGAGCGGTTGCATCATCACCGGCTTCAAAGCACTGCGCACCGCGGCAACTGCATAGGCGGGAAGGTGCGCGCAATCGAAACGACCGCCTTCCGGCAGGGTGATTTCGAACGACGCGTCGGCGGGAAGAAAGATCACGTCTCCGCGAGGCGTCTTCACCACCTTGCGGCGATGATGCACGACAAGCGGACCGTCCATCGCGCGCATGATCACGATGCCGGCATCACTTACGCCATTTGCCGCCAGACGAAGCGGCGTCTTTGGAAAGTAGACCGTCGCCAGCGAAAGAGACACATATCGCCAGAACAATCCGGTCAAACCGGCCAGATCGCCCTCGTCCGTGGCGATCGTCGCCTCTCCGAGCATGTCCAGGAGAATGCTCCTGCAAACGAGTCTGCTTTCGTGATCCGGCAGAGAAAGCGTGCCGAATTTCAGCGGTCGGATTATCTCCATGTCGTGGCCAGCCTTTCCTGTTGACGTTCGCATCCGTCCAAATGAGGTTCGCCATTATCCAAGCGGCGAACACCCTTAACCCATAAAACATGACTTAAATAGTCTTGTATTTACGGATTGCCCGCTGTCTGCGGCGGCAATTTTCTGTACGCAGGGGGCGTTATGGGTATGAATGAGAATGGCGGCGTTGGCCTTTGCGTCTTCGCCGTGGCATTGGCGGTTGGCACGAGTGCGCTTGCTCAGGAGGGAACCGATCAGGCCGAGGCTGCGACAAACCTGGAAGAGATCGTCGTAACGGGCGGCCGATCGCCCCAGCAGATATCGGAAATCGCTCGCACCATCTATGTCGTCGATTCGGATGAGATCCAGGCGGAGGCCCGCTCCGGCAAGACGCTGCAGCAGATCCTCGGCGACAAGGTCCCAAGCTTCGATCCCGCGAGCGAGGGGGCGCGCACTTCCTTCGGGCAGAATCTGCGCGGCCGGCCACCGCTGATCCTCATCGACGGCGTCTCGATGAATTCGGCACGCTCGCTGAGCCGCCAGTTCGACGCGATCGATCCCTTCAATATCGAACGGGTAGAGGTGCTGTCCGGGGCGACCGCGATCTACGGCGGAAACGCCACCGGCGGCATCATCAACATCATCACGAAGAAGGGTAAGGACGCGGAGCAGGGGCTTCATGCGGAAGTGACCGGCGGCATGGGCAGCGGCTTTGCCGGCAGCCAGGATTTCGACCGCAATGCGGCCGGCGCCGTCACCTACAACAGCGACAATTGGGATGCCCGCTTCTCGATCGCAGGCAACAAAACCGGCGCCTTTTACGACGGCAGCGGCACGATCCTGATCCCCGACATCACGCAGACCTCCACGGCGTTCAACGAGCGCATCGACGTGATGGGGTCGATCGGTTACCAGATCGACGAAGGCCGCCGGCTCGAATTCTCCGGGCAATATTTCGACAGCAAACAGGAGTCGGACTACGGGCTTTATTACGGGCCTGGCCTTGGAGCGCTGCTCGGCAATCCGAGCTTGTTCGAAACGCGTGAGGGATACGAGTCCGATTTCAACCCGCAAACCCGCCGTTCGATGTTCAACCTCACCTACACCGACGACGACGTTTTCGGGCAACAACTGTTGCTGCAAGGCGCTTACAGAAACGAGAAAATCCGTTTCCATCCCTTCCCTAATGTTACGAGCGATACCGGCCTTTATTTCTTCGGTAGTTCGCAAGACACCGACTACTACAGCATCAGGGCCGCCCTGATCGCTGAACCCACCGACCAGTTGAAGATCACCTATGGCATCGATGCCGATCGGGATTCGTTCAAGTCGCGTCAGAACATCTTCGACCTTAGGACGGCCGCAAGCAGCGGGGGTCTGGATTTCAACACGATCGGCATCACCGGCCTCTATCCGGATATCGATGTTACGACCGTTGCCGGGTTTGCGGAGGCCAGCTACGAGGCGACCGACAGGCTGACGCTGAACGGCGGCGTGCGCTACCAATTTGTCAAGACCGAGGTGTCCGATTTCATCGGTGCGGCGCAGCAGATCGCGATTCTTCAGGGACGAGCGACATCCGCCGATGCCATACCGGGCGGCGAAGTCGAGTATGATGCCGCCCTGTTCAGCGCCGGCGCGACCTACGAGTTGACCAATTCGCAGCAGGTTTACGCCAACTTCAGCCAGGGCTTCGAACTGCCGGATCCCGCCAGGTACTACGGGATTGGCGTCTATTCGCTATCGGGCGGACGCTACACGCTCGTCGACAGTGTGAATGTCGGCGATTCAGCGCTGGAAGCGATCAAGACCAACTCGTTCGAAATCGGCTATCGTCTTGACGACGGCACCTACAATCTCGAAACCGCGGCTTACTACTCGTTCTCCGACCGCTCCATTAATCTCAATCGCTCGACGCTCGCGGTTGAGGTCGTCGATCAAGAGAGACGCGTCTACGGCATTGAAGGAAAGGCGGGCGTAAAGCTCGACCACGGCTTCGACGTGGGAATGCTGGGCCATTGGGTGAGAACGGAGGTCAAAGGCGACGACGGCTGGGAACAGGACTCCGTCGGCAGCGCGAGCGTCTCGAAGCTTGGCGGCTATGTCGGCTGGACCAACGACGCCCTCAGCCTGAAATTCGCCGGCCAGCACGTCTTCGAGCTCACCGATGCCGATGGCTTCACGATCGATGACTACACGCTCTTCGATTTGACCGGCGGCTACACTTTCGAGAACACGGATACCACTTTGAATTTCGGCATCCATAACGTCTTCGACACCGACTACACCACGGTCTGGGGCTCGCGCGCCAAGGCCCTTTATGGCGCTTTGGCCGACGAATCCATATTCGACTACAAGGGCCGCGGACGTACATTCGCAGTCTCGCTGACGAAAGTCTTCTGATGGACCAGGCCCATCAAGGAGAGCGCAATTCGCCGCCGGGCGAGAGCCGCGAGGCTCACATTTGCGGCGGCGGGTTCCGATCCCTTCAGCTCCAGGCGTGCGGCCCGGTGGAGGTGTCGGAGGCGGGGTCCACCATGTCGGTCTCGGCGGCCAGCAACGACCGCGCGATCTTCGAGCTCAGGGACGGGGCGTTGACCGTTGAGGACCTGGGCGCCGCCGATGGCTTGCGGCTTGCCTGGGCCGTTTTCGAATATCTGTTCGCGACGAAAACGGAAATGGTCTCGGTCTCACTTGAGGGGGAAGGCTGGCAGCCCCTGCTGCCGGGATTGCATGAGCGCGGCCTTGTGGTCGAGAGCGCCGTTGCGCCGCGGTCTGTGTTTGCCGAGATGTTCTGGCAGATGCCTGAGACCTGGACAGGCTCGCCGTCACTCGCCTTCCCACGGCGCGACGTTTTCGACGGAAAGGCCGAGCATCCTCTGCGGCCGTCGAAGCCGGTCGGATGCGTCTATGCCAGGTTCATACCATGGCTCTCCGGCACGCTGTCGTTCCACGTCGCAACCCTCGCCGACCTGCCCGACGTTCATCGCTGGATGAACGATCCGAGGGTGGACGAATTCTGGAACGAGGCAGGAAGCGAAACCGACCACCGACAGTATCTGGAGCGCATGTTCGCCGATCCCCATATCATTCCTCTCATCGGCCGCTTCGACGAACGGCCCTTCTCGTATTTCGAGATCTACTGGGCAAAGGAAGATGTGATCGGCCCTTTCTGCAGTGCCGGCGACTACGATCGCGGCTGTCACGTCATCGTCGGAGAGGAGTCCTTTCGCGGGAAGCCGTGGTTCACGGCTTGGCTGCCTTCTCTTCTGCATCTGATGTTCCTCGACGACCCGCGAACCGAGCGGATCGTACAGGAACCGAGCGCGGCCCATCACCGCCAGCTCCGTAATTTGCAGCGCTCGGGATTCGCTCACATAAGAAGCGTCAACCTCCCGGCGAAACGGGCGGCAATCATGTCGATCTCCAGACAGCACTTCTTTTCGAACCGGCTATGGCACCCGACCGCCGCTCAAGACGGGAGGGAATCATGAGGGGGTTCCCTTACGGTCTGCAGGCGAAAATCATAGCGGAGAAGCCTGAGCACCTCTTCGAGCACCTGCACGAACACTTGATCGAGCACGATGTCGATACCAGCCTCTCGGGCGGCAGCTTGTTCGTCGATCTCGCGGCAGTGTCGGGAACATTGAGTCTGACGGAAAGCGGCATTGAAGTGGATGTTTCCGCCGCCGACCTCGAGGCCCTCTATTTCGTCAAGGTGTGGCTCGAGGACGCTGTCACGGATGGGCCTGACGCTCGAACAATTCGGGTCGAGTGGACCGAGAGCGGTCTTCAACGCCATCTGCCGCCCAGCTTCTCCGTCCTCACGGTCGACAGCGTTACAGATATCACGCCACGGCTGAGGCGCGTCAGGTTTCGGGTGGCGGATGCGAGCCGCTTCGACACTTCGGACGACATGCATTTGCGGATCCTCTTCAATCTCCGGGAGATCGCCGAACAACATGCGTGGCAGCAGAGCCGGCAGGGGGCGCCACGATCCGATATCAGGCCGATCTGGCGCGCTTACACAGTCCGTTTCGCCGATCGGGCAAGCAACACAATCGCCATCGATTTCCTCATGCACGATGCGGAAGGCCCCGGTTGCTGTTGGGCAAGGGACGCGAAGCACGGTGACGTGATCGGGGCAGCAGGGCCGAGCGGCGGCGGCCTCGCCGAGGCTCAGTGGTATCTTCTTGCCGGAGACGAGACTGCTCTGCCGGCGATTTCCCGCATTCTGGAATCGTTCGACGAAACCACGGCTGCAACGGTGATCATCGAGGTTGCGACTTCGGCGGACGTTATGCCCTTCGCGAGCCCGGCGGCAGTCGAGGTCAAATGGCTGTACCGGAACGCGAGCGGTGGCGACTGTCGGGGTGACCTCGTGCAGGCGATCGCCACCGCAAACATTCCGGATGCTTCGCGGAAGCGATTTGCGTGGGTAGCCTGCGAAGCAAAGGCGGCGAAAAAAGTTCGTGCGATCCTTCGCGATCGAGGGCTTGCGAAAGACGAGCAATCAGTCGCGGCCTATTGGCATGCGGTGTGAGCCGATCAGGACCGACGCGAGAAAGGTTCACTCGACCGGAACGACGAGCGGCACTCCTTTTTCGACGATATACGTCGCGAGCTCCGATGCGCTGCCGCTGCCGACATTCTTTGCCACATGGGCCACTCCGGCCGGAATGAACAGCGTCTCGCCGGCATGAAGCGTGACCGGCGATCTCCCTTCGAGCTGATACTCCAGCGAGCCTTCGAGGACATAGGCGACCTCTTCGCCCGGATGGGAGTGCTTGATGGAGACGGCGCCCGGGTCGAAGTCGACGCGCACCTGGTCAACCTCGCGCGCAGGCACGCTGAGATCGTGCTGCAACAAATCGGTGCGCCGGAGTCCAGGTTGCTGAGCCTGCGCTGCGGCCAGCGTCAATCCGCTGCCGACGATCAGCAACGCTGCGGCCATGATCCGAGTGTTTTTCATAGGGTCATCCTTTCATGACTTTGGTCGAGCTTTTGTCTCGAAGCCGCGGTCATTTCAGCGCAGGCATGTATTGGCGATGTGTCGGCTGGGCCGGGCTTTTGTAAGCCGATGTATTCGCGGATGCAGCGGCCGCGCACTTGGAGCGGCTAGCGTTCAATGAAGCCCAAGACCACCGGGATAGATCATACGATTAACGTGCATTCTGGAGAGAGCACGCTCCTATCGAGCCGCACTCGCGGAACAAGCCCGACGCATGCTCCGTTTTCTTGCGTGCCAAGAGCATCACGACCGCAACTTGGTCGAGCGAAAAAGCCTCCGTGTGCCATTGCACATGTGAGGCTTCGTTATGCGCTAGGCCAAACGACTCATAGGCGGAGCCTCTCATGGAAGAATTTCTACTGTTCGCGGCAGTCGGGTTTCTGGCCCAGGCGGTCGACGGTGCTCTTGGGATGGCCTACGGCGTGATCTCTTCGACGGTGCTCCTCGCCTTCGGCGTGCCACCGGCGCAAGCATCGGCATCCGCTCATGCTGCGGAACTGTTCACCACGGCCGCTTCCGGGTCGGCTCATCTTTATCATCGCAACATCGATTGGAAACTGTTCCGGCGGCTGATCCCCTTCGGTGTCTGCGGGAGCATGCTCGGCGCCTTCGTCGTCACCTCGTTTGACGGAGACCAGGTCAAGCCATTCGTGACAGCCTATCTCGCCGTCATCGGGAGCTGGCTCTTATATCGGTCGTTCTATCGTATTCCCACCAATCCGGTGAAACTAAGGATAGTAGCGCCGCTCGGCGCAACCGCCGGATTCCTGGATGCGGCAGGCGGAGGCGGCTGGGGGCCCGTCGCAACCACCGGTCTGCTCGGCGCGGGCGGCCAGCCGCGTTTGGTAATCGGCACCGTCAATGCGAGCGAGTTCCTGATTGCCCTTTCAGTGTCGCTGAGCTTCCTCGCCACGATCGTGACCGGTCACTGGGTGGAAGCCGGCGAATTCCGCGATTATCTGACCTCCGTTGGCGGGCTGATCATTGGGGGCGTGATAGCAGCGCCGCTGGCTGGCTGGATGGTCAAGACCCTACGGGAGAAAATGCTCCTGCGGCTCGTCGGATCCCTGATCACGCTTTTGGCCGGCTACCAGACCCTCGAACAGACCGGAGCGCTGTGAGCGGCCTTCGGCTCGCCTCAAACGACGCCACCGCGTTCCCGATTTCGTTTCGCGGCGGCGTCAAGAACTTGTGGTAGCAATGGGTTTCAACCGTAAACCTGCCGGGGATTCCGATGGGCAACCAAAGCGCATCCTCGAATGTGCGGGACAATGTCCATCCTTCTCGTTCATAGAACCTTTGGGCACGGATATTCCCGGCGGTACAATGCAGCTTTGCCTCCGTTACTCCCTCTCCGGACAGAAGCTGCTCGGCATGAGCGAGCAGCCCTCCGGCAACGCCCGTTCCGCGCGCTTCGGTGTCCACGTAAAGCTTCACGACCTCTTCGCCTTTGGTGGATACGAACCCAAGCACCGCACCGTGCACTGCGACATAAAAATGCTCTGCTGCTTGATTCAACCACAGTGCGAAATATTCGGGCGTTCGGAATGGCAAAATCTCCGCCGGCACGAGATACGCATGGGCATCATGCCAACCGCGATGCCAAAGCTGCAAAATGGCTGAGCGATCTTCCTCTCGCGCTGGTCGGATTTCGAACATCTTAGAACCGACTCTCGCCGCCCGTTGGATTTGCCGAAGAGGGGTGCCTCATGGTTTCGTGCTCGGGTCCTGATTCCGGAACGCCGCCTCTCCGGCGTCCGACACCTCGACCCACTTTTCGTCGGGCGGTGCGTCTGCGACGTAGCTGTCGTGCCAGTTCCACCACTTGTAGGTAGGGGTCTGAGGGTAGCCCTCGGGAGAGTCCTCCCAGACCTCCTGCCGGCCGAGCGGCGTGATGTCCAGATAGTTCCAGGTGCTCCCCATCTGCTCGTCGCCGCGGTTGTTGATGAAATAGGTCCGGAACACGCGGTCGCCGTCGCGGTAGAACACGTTGGTGCCGTGCCACTCGTCCACGCCAAAGTCGGCGTCGAAGCTGTCCGTCAGGGTGAACCACGGCATGTCCCAGCCCATCCGCGCCTTCAGCCGCGCGATGTCCGCCTGAGGTGCACGCGAGACGAAGACGAGGGTGGTGTCGCGGGCGTTCAGATGCGCGACATGGGCGACCTGGTCGGCCACCATGGAGCAGCCCCGGCAGGCGTGGTCGGGCCAGCCGAACACGCCCGGCTCGAAGAAGGCGCGGTAGACGATCAGCTGACGCCGACCTTCGAACAGGTCGATGAGGCTCACTTTGCCCTGAGGCCCCTCGAATGCATAGGCCTTCTCCACGGCCATCCACGGCATTCGCCGGCGCTCGGCGGCCAACGCGTCACGGGCGCGGGTCAGGGCCTTTTCCTTCACGAGCAGCTCGTTTCGGGCGGCCTCCCACTCCTGTGGCGATACGATAGGTGGTGTATGCATGGCAAGCTGTCCGCCCTTCCGTCCGCTTTCGGCTGATGTAGGCATGGCTCAAACCTCCTCGTTTGGGCGAATTTTCGCCGCTCATTGCTCATTTTGCTCGTGAGCTAGTTTCGCACCGGAATGGGATCGGTGGGAGTAACAAGTGTGGCGGTATTACGCGGAAGTCGCCGATACACGGTGCATTTCTTCGTGAAGCGGTGTCGCCCCGGGGCTGCGGGAAACGCCGTCTGATGAATCACACTGGCCGACGCGGGCTGCCCCCTTCTGCCATTCCGCGCGCTGTCTGAAAGAGGCGCTCCGCGGCCCCCGATTAGGATGCAGTGCGTGTGCGCCCGAAAGCACGCAGCAACAGGTTCACGGACACGGCGACCTTGTCGATATCGGGAATGTCCCGGGAATAACGTCCGGTGTAGAGCTTGATGATCATCTTGTCCCGCTCGAACCCGCGCAGATCGAAATGCAGGTGAAGGTGATATCGCCGCTCGTCGCCCGACCGGGTAACGTCCCCGCGCCTCTGGGTCACCTGCTTCAGTTCCGCTTCGAGCGGCGCGAACCCTTCGAGTTTCAGCATGACACGGGTCGATTTGAACCTTGCCTTGGTCGGAACCGCAACCACCGCCTTGTCCAAGGAAAGGCTCACCAGGCGCCCGCCGGTGCCGTCGACGTCCACCGCCTCGTCGAGCCTGAAGGCCTGGAGCAACCGCCGCGGTTTCTCGAAACAAATAAGCGAAGCGATGACGAGCACGACTATGTTGATCCCCGACCAAAGCACCGCGATCGTCGAAAACGATCCGTTTGTCTGCGCCGTTTCCGGGACGATGTTGATCAGGAGGCCGAGTGCGGTGACGATAATGAATCCGGCAATCCAGGTGAAAGTATAAGCGTCGAACGCGCTCTCCTCGTTGCCGCTGCCCTTCGGCGTCACCTTGAAGGGCTTGCCGAAGGGCCGCACCAAGCTCGAAAGAACGGTCGGCAGCATGCGGAAGGTCGAAAAGGTGCCGACGGCGCTGGAGACCACCGGCAGGTAGCGCGTCGGCGTGATCCACAGCATCAGCAGGAAATAGGCCGCCAGGACCGGCACCTGGTTCGAGACGTAGTCGGCGACATCGGTAAAGTAGAGCGGCAGAGCGCCGAACCAGAGATAGGCGACCGGAACGAGGAGGATGATGAAGCGGACCAGATATTGAACCAGCCACGACATCGGCAGGAACATGATCCGCTGGAAGAGCGAGAGCCCCGGCCCGCGCAAGGGGCCATTGTGCAGGTAGAGGGTCTGGATGCCGCCCTGGCACCAGCGCTCGCGCTGAACGAAATAGCCGGTGAGGTTCTCGGCGGCCAGACCCATCGATAGCCGTTCGTTGAGATAGCGGGTCTTGTAGCCCCTGTTGAGCATCGAAAGCGTGGTCAACAGGTCTTCGGTGATCGACTCGGTCGGGAAACCGCCGATTGCGTCGACCGCCTTGCGGCGGGCGATTGAGCAGGAGCCGCAGCAGAAGCTCACGTTCCAGCCGTCGCGGCTTGGCGCAATCTCGTCGAAGAAGAGGCGCTGCTCGTCGGGCCATATGTTCTCGAGACCGAGATTGGACTGCACCGGATCAACGTTGAAGAAATGCTGCGGCGTCTGCACGATGCCGATGGTCTCGTCCGAGAAGAAGGGCAATGTGCGCCGGAGAAAGCTGCTGTAGGGCACGAAGTCGGCATCGAAGACGGCGATGAAGTCGCCGGAGCTTACGCGCAATCCATTGTTCATGTTGCCGGCCTTGGCATGCGCGTTGTCGGTCCGAGTCACGTGGATTGCGCCTCGTCCCTCGCAGAAAGTCTTGAGCCAGCCGCGCCGGCCATCGTCGAGCACATAGACCTTGAGCTTGTCCTTGGGATAGTCGAGTGCCAGCGCCCCGACGATTGTTCTCTCGAGAACGTCAAGAGGCTCGTTGTAGGTGGGGATGAAAACGTCGACGGTCGGCAGCTCGCTTTCCCTTCGCGCGAAGAAAGCCTGCCCGAGGCGGTCCGCCTCGGCGCTGCGGTCGACATAGCGGCTCATCAGGATGAGGAACAGCACGACCTCCGTGAAGGCGAGGATCTCGACGACGAACACGACCCACACCCAATAGAAATTGGCGCCGTCATTGGGATAGGGCAGGACGGTCTCGGTGAAGCGCCAGACCGTGTAGCGCAAGGCGACGGCGGCGACGAAAGCGCAGGTGGTTGCCCGTGCCCAGGTTTGATGGCGCGACCAGTTGAAAGGGCCGAGAAGAAAGAAGGCAACGACCAGCAAGGTCGGCACCAGCGCTAGAAGAGGTTGAACCACAGGCCTTTGATCCACTGTGTGAGCCGGAGGTTGTCCTTGGAAATGCGCACCTGCGCCGTCCGTCCCACCTGACAGAAATTGGCGAAGTCGCTGTTGAGGGCGGACGGCGCCAGCAGGATGCGAATGCGGGCATTGCGCTCGTCGGTTTCCGGCTCGTTGGCGGCGAGCGCATCTTTCTCGACGACGGCGGAGGAGCCCTTGACCGCTTGCACCTGACCCTTGAAGACATCTACGCGCCCGAAGAGCCGGACCTCCGCTTCGCGACCGGGGTAGATCTCGTCGTAATCGACCTCCGGAACGAGGATGTCGACGAACAGTTCACGGCAATCGAGGACGCGCATCATCTCGTTGTTCAACACGACATTGGAGCCGCTCACGATGTTCCTGCTCCAGACGACACCGTCGAACGGCGATGGGACGACAGCCATCCCCAACCTGTTAACGCGCCTCTCCTCCTCGACTATCTGCTGGCTGACCTGAATTGCCCGTGTCTTGTTTTCGGCAATGCGCGTGTTGAGATCGTTGATGCGCAGTATCACCTCATCCTGGCGCTGACGGGAATAGGGGACGTCGTTCTGTCCGTCGCCGCCGACGAATATGCCGCGGCGCAGCGCATCGAGCCGTTGCTGCAACAATTCGACCGTCAAATTGCTGATCTCAACCTCGCCGCCGGTAGCCGCGCCGGCAGCCTCCGCCGCTTCCACCATCTTGCGCGTGAAGATGCCCTTCGATTCCAGTTCCTGCCGCCGGTCGAGGTCCACCTTTGCGACGATATCCTGCGCGCGCGAAACTTCGACACGCTTCCTGAGTATCTCAAGCTCCCTTTCCAGATTGGCGATTGTCGCGCTTTTGAAGATGTCAAGGCGTTCGGCAAGCTCGCCGCGCAGTTTGACCAGCTCGTCGCGCTCCCGTTCCAGTGCTGCGACGCGATCGACGGCCGATCTGTATTCCGCGCGCAGGGATGCAAATATCGCCCGATTGACACGCGGATTGCGAATGCTGGCAAGTGTCTCGCCCTTGCGCACCGGTGTTCCGATCCGTGGTGGCGCTGTGGCAATTTCACCGTCGATCGGCGCGTTTATGACGGCGAAGCGCGCGTTGACTGTCCCATCGAGGCTGGTAAAGCCGGTCAATCCAGGCAGCAGAACGACGGCAGCAAGCAGCAGGAGTAGAATCCCGACTGTGAGGCGCGTAATGCGATGGTTCAGGATCATGCCGCCGGTCCCTGCACGTGCCTTGGGCAGTCGCAGCGCAAGTTCGGACGATGTCTCTTGCTGTTGACCAACCGTTCCCGCGCGATCCTGCCACTTGAGCGAGAGCTGGTCTGCTTGCTCCCGCTATCGATTCAACTCTCCATCGGGAGTTGCCGGTGAACAACCCTCAAAACTGACTGTTTCGGCGACCAATCCCGCGAAAAGCCGTGTGCGACCATGCCCTGCGCCGCAGCCGATGCCCCGCAACCGGCAGAGTGGAAATCCATATGTCGCTGCGCGAGCGGCATTGACCGCGACACCTTCCGCGATAATTTGTGAATGGACAATTGCGTCGAGACGATATTGACCTGGGTCAAAGCCACGGGCCGCTGGCTGAATAGAACGGAGGCTGGATAGGACCGAGACCCTCGGACGAGGCACACCGGAAGCGTATGGAGGACCAGGATGCCGGATGCGGACGCTACGATGTCTGCTTTATCTTCCGCCGAGAGTGATTTTCTCGCCGATACCGACGAGCTCGTCTCCCTGTACGACGAGAGCTTCCACCTCGTCGACTGCTCGGCAACGCACAGGAGAACATATTCTGTCGATTCGCTCGTCGAGGCGACCCTCTGGCACATCTATCCGGAGCTGTTGGCACCGGGGCCGAAGTCCGCCGTCGAATTCGTCGCCGCAAGCGGACTGCCGCGCACCGTCGAGATCGCCGATATTGCGACCGGAAATCGTCGCACTCTCATCATCTTTCGCAGCGCCCGCGGCATAGGCGTCAGCGAGTCGGACCGGAGTTCCACCTGCCGGGAGACGTCGAGCCAGAGCGAAAGCGACCGCGCCCTTCTCCTTCACCAGGCGACCCACGACGTCTTGACCGGGCTGCCGAACCGGCGCCAATTCAGCGATCAATTGCGCAGCGCACTGCCCGTGCCGGGCGGCGCGCGGCTGGCCCTCATGCAAATCGACCTCGATGATTTCAAGCCCGTTAACGACACGCTCGGCCACGGCGCCGGCGATGTCGTACTCAAGATGGCGGCGGAAAGGATCAGGAGCGTGCTCGGGGATCGGGAGGTCGCCTATCGGCTGGCGGGTGACGAGTTCGCGGTCATCCAGTGGCGATCGGATCAGCCGCGCGAGGCCGAGCGTCTGGCCGACGCGCTCGTCAACGCTTTCAAAGCCCCGTTCGCGGTCGACGGCATTACCGTTTTTGTCGGTGCGAGCGTCGGCATAGCCGTCGCGCCAGCGGACGGGAACGAGGTCGAGCAACTGATGAAGGCCGCGGACATCGCGCTCTACGCGGCAAAGAAGGATGGCCGCCGCCGGGCAAGGACATTCACGCGCTCGATGCTGATCGTGCTCGAACAGCGGGAAATGTTGCGTCGAAGCCTGCGCACCGCGCTTCGGGACGGGCAGTTCTTCATCGAGTACCAACCGCTCGCAAAGACCTCGTCTTCGTCGATCGTCGGCTTCGAAGCGCTTCTGCGGTGGCGTCATCCTCTGGTGGGCGACATTCCGCCGAACGTTTTCATTCCCATGGCCGAAGCGGATGGTCTCATGAGCGAAATCGGCCAATGGCTGCTGGAGCGGGCCTGCCGGACAGCCATGACCTGGCCGCTCCACTTCACGCTCGCCGTCAACCTCTCTCCGGCGGAATTCCTGCACGAAGGGCTCACCGATCGCGTGGCCCAGACGCTTGATCTCGTCGGAATTCGCGCCGATCGGCTCGAACTCGAGATCACCGAGTCGGTGCTGCTGGAGCGAACGATCAACAATCTCGACACCCTCAATACCCTCAACCTTCTCGGCGTCCAGATCTCTCTTGACGACTTCGGGACCTACTATTCCTCTCTGAGCTACCTGAAGAATTTCCCGTTCGATACGATCAAAATCGACCAGTACTTCATCAAGGACCTCGAGAGGGACGAGAAAAGCCAGACGATCGTGCGCTCCATCATCGGACTGGCTCATGGCCTCGGCATGCATGTCACGGCCGAAGGGGTGGAGACCAAGGCTCAGGCAGAGTGGCTGCAGAAGGAGGGATGCGACCGCTTGCAGGGATTTCATCTCGGTTTTCCGATGCCGGCAGAGGCGATCGGCGAATTTCTCGGCAGGACGGCGGCCGTTCCATTTGCCCATTAACATCATGTCGAGTTTCGCATGCGAAGGAGGAGAGACATGGCCGTAGCCGAACAAGAGCGAGCGGAAGCGCCCTTCGAACCCTTGCTCCAATTCGAGATGGAAATGGGAACCTTTCTTTCGGACTGGCAGCATTGCGACCAGTTGTCGACCTTCATGGCACGGATGATCAGTCACAACCGGGCGGATCCCGTCCGGCATTCGAATTTCTTCTCGTCCGCGCTCAACGAACTCCTGGAGGTGTCCTTTCGCGGCGCTTCGGCCGACGGCCAGATCGGCTGCGCCGTCTTTCGTCAGGGCTCGACCGAGCGGGTGAGGCTCACTTTCCCGTGCCCGCCCGGCCAGCGGCAGTTCTATCGTGAAGCGGTATCGAAAACCCGCAGGGGAAACGCCTATGCACGCTATCTCGATGCGATTTCAACCGATTTCGCACCGAGCCGGGAGGCCGTTCTTCTGGATCTGGCGATCAATTTCGATGCCGAGATTCACCTGGACGAGAGCGATCCGCCGTCGATAACCCTCGTCGTCGACCTGCCACTTGAAGGAATAGTGAGTTGAGCACGGCAGCCCTTTCAAACCCGTTCAAGGCGGAATTCGATCCGAACAGCCAGGAGTTTTCTCTTGCCGGCGTGGTCCGGCCGCGTTCGGCCGACGAGATCGCCGCAAGCATTTCGATGCTCAGGGAGGCGATCGACGGTGTGCGGGGCACGTTCTACATCAATGTGAAGCGTCTGGTTCAGATGAACAACACGGCCTTCCACGCCTTTGCGCGCGTCCTTCTCGATGCATGCCGGAGGCGGTCGGATCTGCGCTTCGTCGTCGTAACGTCGAGCGTCGTGGGCTGGACCGAACGCATGTTCGGCCACCTGAACAAGATCGAGCCCCAGGTGACGGTCGAGGTCTATGACTCCAAGTTCTACCCCGGCCAGAGCTTCGTGGAGGACACGAGCTTCATCCCGATACTGCGCACGCAAACCAAGATGACCTGGCGCCACGAGCGCACGATCCTTCCTCGCCATGGCATGCGTCCGGGAATCTCGATGGCCGACATCTGCTGCGGCATCGGCGATTTCGCCATGCTTGTGCGCAAGGAGTTCCAGCCGGCACGCATCGTCGCCCTCGACCATTCGAAGGCGAGCCTTGCCTATGCGCGCGACGTGGCATCCGGTTTCGGCATCACCGACATCGAGTACACCTACGGCGACGCGTCGGAGATGCTGCTCGAGGACAACCAGTTCGATTTCGTGACCTGCCGCCATTCGCTGCAGATATTCAATCAGCCGGACGTGCTGCTGAAGGAGCTCTACCGGATCTGCAAACCCGGCGGGCGGGTATACATAACCAACGAGAAGAACTCGCACTGTCTTGGCGAGCCGCGATCCAAGAGCATTCAGTGGACCTATAACGAGGTCGCGAAGCTGTTCAGCCATTTCGAGATGGATGTCGAGCTCGGACCGAAAAGTCGACGCTACCTCGCCGATGCCGGTTTCGACGATATCCGGGTCGAGTCTTTCATGGTCACCAATCTCGACGGAGACCCGCAGGACTTCGCCGACATCATAACCGCCTGGGAGAACGTCTATGCCGGCGAAATGGCCGTGAAGCGCGGCGATTCTCGCGAATTCATCGAGCGGTTCCGTCAGGGCTTCCGGGACCACATCTTCGCGGCGCTCCATCCCAAAGGCTACGCCGGCTGGCCCATCTGGGCAGCCTCGGGACGAAAACCCTCATGAGCGCGCTCGGGGATAAAACCTCGCGTTTGGGCCTGCGCTCCTTCCGCGCCAAATTCGTCCTCGTCGTCGGCGGTGCGGTGCTCTTCGACCTGCTCGTCACCGGCGGCCTTGCGCTCTGGAACGTGCAGAGGCTTTCCCGCGACGCCGCGGCGGAAGTCGGCCGCGGCCTCGAGGAGGCCAGCCAGGACTTCATCCGCTCCTATGCCGAAACCACGGCCGCCCGCGTCAACCTGCTTCTCAACCAGGTACACTCCGACGTCGGCACGCTGGCGGGCGTTCTCCAGGCTCAGATCGACCGGCCGGTGAGGAAGTCCGAGATCGGCGAGGCGATGGCGCGCGGCGCGCCGGGAACGGTCACCGTTACCTACGACAAGAATGGGGGATGGGCGCAGAATTTGCCCGGCCCGCTATCGGTCGTCAGCGTCTGGGGATATCTGCTCGACGCGAACCATGTGCCGCTTCCCGAGGTGCAAACGGAGATCGAAAACAGCGCGGTCCTCGACCTGGTCGCCCCGAGCCTCCTCGCAAACGGCCAGTCGAAGCTGCAAATGTACTATATAGGCCCGAAGGAACGGCCGATCTTCCGGACCGCGCCCTACACCGATCAGGCCCAAACGTTCGACAGGCTCTACCCGGGCCACAATACGGCGGAGTTCTGGTCATTTTTCTTTCCCGGACTTTACGAATCCTGGGAGCAATGGGCGCGCGATCCGCAGTCGCGCCCGGTGGCCAACGATATCACCCAGACTGCGCCCTATACGGACGCGATCACCGGGAAGCTCATCGTCAGCTTCTTCCAGCCGCTGTGGTCGCGCGATCGCAGCCGGGTGGCCGGTGCGGCCGGAGCGGATATCACGCTCGATCAGTTGGCAGAGATCGTCGAGAACGTCAAAGTCGCCGACAGCGGCTTCGGTTTTCTGACGATGTCGGACGGCAATGTCGTCGCGATCAACCCGGTCGGGGAAAAGGTCATCGGTCTTCGCTCATCGAGCGCTGCCGGCAGCGAGGGCGTGACCGGTGTCGACCGTTCGCTGCGCAGAAGCGTCCAGCCGGAAATCGCGCAGTTGCCGCTGGGCGAGGACGGCCTGCTAAGACATATCCTACTCGACGAGAACGGCGAGAGGGTGCCGTATCTGGTCGTGATGAAACAATTGCAGCCGACTAACCTCTGGGCGTCGGGGCCGGTGCGTCGCGAATCGATGATGCTCGGCATCATCGTCCCCGAGCGGGAAATCTACGCTTCGCTGTTCGCGGCCCAGGCCGGAATTTCGCAGGCGACGAACAGGATCGTCATCTACCAGGTCCTGGCGCTGCTCGTGTCCCTGTGCTTCGTCATCGCCGCCGTCTTCGCCATATCCAAGCGGATAACGGGCGGCATCAGCGCGCTTGCCGGTGCGGCCAAGCGTATTCAGGCCAAGGACTACTCCGTTCGGGTGGACATCCCGACGCGCGACGAGGTCGGCGAGGCGGGGGCGGCCTTCAACCGCATGGCGGAGCAGATCAGTTTCCATACCGAGAATCTGGAACAATTGGTCGAGGATCGGACGAAGGAACTCGAAGAGGCGAACCTGCAGATATCCGGCTTGAACGAGCAGTTGCGCAGCGAAAATCTGCGCCTTGGCGCCGAGCTGGACGTTGCCCGTCGCATCCAGATGATGGTCTTGCCGCGAACCACCGAACTCGATGCAATTCCCGATCTGGAGATCGCCGCCTATATGCGGCCGGCCGACGAGGTCGGCGGCGACTATTACGACGTGCTGAGTAGCGGCAAGCGGCTGAAGATCGGGATCGGCGACGTAACCGGTCATGGCCTCGAAAGCGGCGTGCTGATGCTGATGGTCCAGTCCGTCGCCCGCGCGCTACAGGAAGCGGGCGAGATGGATCCCTCGCAATTCCTCAATCGTATGAACCGAGCCATCTACAAGAACCTCGTCAGGACCAGTACCAACAAGCATCTGTCGCTCGCCTTCCTGGACTATGACGGAGTGCATATGACGCTCTCCGGCCAGCACGAGGAACTGATTGTGGTCCGCGACCCCGGAAAGGTCGAGCGGATCGACACGCTCGACCTTGGTCTGCCCATCGGACTGGAACCGGACATCTCGTCCTTCGTTGCGACGCGCGACATCTCCTTCGGTCACGGCGACATGATCATTCTCCATACTGACGGGGTGACGGAGGCGGAAAACCGAAACGGCGAACTCTTCGGAATCGAAAGGCTCTGCGAGAGCGCAGGTCGCCGTTACGGGCGCAGTGCCGAGGATGTCAAAGCCGGCATCATAGAGGATCTGATGGCACATATCGGCACGCAGAAGATCCACGACGATATCACGCTGGTAGTTATGAGACACAGGTAAGCGGATGACGACCTTATACGGATTGGAAGACCTCGCGATCGGAACGGGCGAAAACGTTACGAGACTTCGTCTCTTTGAGGGGCCGCTCGATCTCGGCTGGAAACATTGCGCGATGACGTCGGACTTCGTCGCCGAGTTGGTCGCCCTGCGCTACAGATCCTCCCGCAACCTCTACAAGGACGTCCGCCACAATGTCGGATACCTGACCAATGAGCTCATAGAGAACGCGGTTAAGTTTCGCACCTCCGGCGAAATCGTCGTGGAGGCATCGATCTCGACCAGCAGCTTTCGGACAAAAGTGTCCAATTACGTCGACAGGGACACGGCCGAGCAATTTCAGCATCTGCTTTCAGAAATAACCGCCGGAGACCCGGGCGATCTGCTAATAAAGCGGATCGAAGCGAATGCCACGGGCGCGGGTTCGGGCTCGGGGCTTGGCCTCCTGACCCTCATGAGCGATTATGGCGCTCACTTCGCCTGGGTTTTCGGATCCGGTGAACAGGAGATTCCGCTGGAGACCTATGCCTCGATTGCAGTCCCTGATCCCTCGAATTGATGGGCGACAAAATGGAAGTCAAGGAAGACGAATATCGCGTTTGGTCGGAAGGCAAAGACATCTATTTCGACGGGACCATGCGCCTGCCCAGCACCGAGGCCTACGCCCCGATCTTGTCTCTGGTGATGAACGTTCTCGAGACCGAACCGGATCGAATGACCATAGACCTCACGGGCTTGCAGTTTCTCAATTCGTCCGGGATCAATCTTCTCGCGAAGCTTACGATCGAAGCGCGCAAGCGGCCGAACATCCAGTTCACAGTCAGGGGCAGCTCGGAGTTTCCCTGGCAGTCGAAGTCACTGCCGAACCTGAAGAAACTGCATCCCGGCGTCGATCTTAGACTGACCTGACGGGAGCTGCCCCGTGCCGACCATGTCGCTGGTGCGCGCCGCGGCCGATCTCGCTTTAACTCCGGACGGCTTTGAGCCAATCGCCGATCGTGGCTCCACCGTGCCGCTCGGAAGGGGGTACCGGTGCCACCGGCCGTTCTGCGGCCGCAGCCTTGCGAATCTCGCGCGGACTCGCCCCGAATTCGTGGCTGAACGCGCGGGTGAAATTGGCGGCGACGTCGAAACCGGCGGCTTCGGCGATTTCAGCGATGGGTCGATTGTTCGTCGGGTCGCTCAGGTCCGCATAGGCCTGCAGGAGACGACGTCTGCGGATGTAGTTGAGCACGCCGCCACTCGGCTCGAACAATTGATAGAGGCGCGTGCGTGAAATACCGAGCTCGCGGCAGATCGCCTCGGGTGTCAGCTCGGGCGAGTGCAGGTTGAGATGAATGTATCGGTGCGCCCGCTCCATCACCCCCATTTTCGCCTGGGGCCCTCCCGTCTCCGGCCTCACCGCGACCGCGCAGGCGACGACCATGTCGCGAATCGTGCGGACGATGCGCGGCACCTCCTCGACGGTGATGTTGTCGAGGTTGGCTTCCATGCCGTTGATATAATTGACGAGCAGATCGGCCAGGCTGCCGGATAAGACGGAATTGTTGGCTGCCTCGAGCATGCTCGCATCGTCCGCCAGCAGTTCATACGGCATGAAAAGAAGGATGGTTTCAGCCTCCGTCGTGCGCCCGCGATAGGGATAGCCGAGCGATCGGAAAAAGACCTCTCCCGGCCCGATCTCCGCGACGCGGCGGTCGACCTCCGTCCACGCCCGGCCGCTGCGAACGAGTCCGACGTTCCAATGGTCGATCGGGCTGGAGCGCAGCATGGATCGAGAGCGCGTGTAGCTGAATCCAGGCGCGCGTTGCTGAACGACGAGCAACTCGCCGAGGTGCCAGCCGACCTGCTCGGCGGGGAAACCGTCGTCCGGCGATATCCCTTCGGGGAGTTGCACATCCACAAGCGGTGCCATGTGGGCGTGCCAAGAGGGAAACTGCTCCGCCTTCGGCAGCTCATGCGTCGAAAAACGCGTGGGCACGAGCGTTGGTGAGGCGCGCGGTCGGGATTGCCTCCGGACCGCCGGCTCACGGGGCCAACGGCGCCGTTCCAGGTGGGCCGGCCATGTGGCCCCTTCGGCAGAGTTATCTTCCGATCCGGAGTCTTTGTTCATGCAACTCCTCCAGTCCATTGGATCGCCGTAAGGGTGAAGCGCAGACGATCATCGTCCCGCGCAGGCGGGGCCCCGCCCGCAATACTCGCCTCTGGGTGGAAAGGAATCGATCGATCACACCCAGGAGTTCCCGCTTATACCCCGTTTTGAGTAGAAATGCACGGCGGGATAACTATCGGGATTGCGTGATAACGACAAGCACCTCCGATGATTGTATCAAATAACGACGGTCGGTTCACAACATTGTCGGCTGAGATTTAAGGTAATTTTGAAGGTCACCATTTCGATTACCTAATTATTGCGCCCGATGGGGAGCATTTCTCAAATAAAGTGCAAAGAGTGCGAGGGTTTTTCCGTGAACTATTTCCGAAATAACTTCAAAAACACTTTCTCAAATTTGGGCAAAGAGAGTGATTCGCCGCGGCACCGGGAAATGCGGAAGCGAATCCTCGTTGCGGGCGGCGCAGGTTTCCTGGGATCACATCTCTGCGAGCATCTTCTTGGCGCCGGCCACGAGGTGATCTGCCTCGACAACTTCTCAACCGGGCTGAGACGCAATATCGCTCAACTGAAGCGTTTTGGCACATTCAGCGTCATCGCGCACGACATCGTGGAGCCGATCGCCCTCGACGTCGACGAGATCTACAATCTCGCCTGTCCGGCATCGCCGCCGCACTATCAAGCGAATCCTATCCAGACGATGAAGACCTGTGTCGTCGGGTCGCTCAACCTGCTCGACCTCGCTGCGCGGCGGCGGGCCCGCATCTTCCAGGCCTCGACCTCGGAAATCTATGGCGACCCGCACATCCATCCCCAGGTCGAAAGCTATTGGGGCAACGTCAATCCCTTCGGTCCGCGCTCCTGCTACGACGAGGGCAAACGCAGCGCCGAAACCCTGTTCTTCGATTTCCACAGGCTGCATGGCCTCGAGATCAAAATCGTTCGCATCTTCAATACCTATGGTCCCCGGATGCGCCCGGACGATGGCCGCGTCGTTTCGAACTTCATCGTGCAGGCGCTCAAGGGCGAGGACATCACCATTTATGGCGACGGCTCGCAGACGCGCTCCTTCTGCTTCGTCGATGACCTGATTGACGGTTTTATCCGCATGATGGCGTCGGCGCCGTCGCTCACCGGCCCGATCAATCTCGGCAATCCCGGAGAGTTCACGATCGGCGAACTTGCCGAACGGGTGGTCGAGTTGACCGGCTCGCGCTCGAAGATCGTCCGCCGGCCGCTCCCGGTCGACGATCCCCGCCAACGCCGCCCGGACATCTCGCTCGCAACACAGGAGCTCGGCTGGCGCCCGAAAGTCGAACTTTCGGAAGGCCTCGGACAGACCATCCGCTACTTCGACGAGCTTCTGTCCCGGTCCGACCGGAAAGTCCCGGAGTCCGTCTGATGGCCGCGCGACGCATCCTCGTGACGGGCGGCGCCGGCTATATCGGCAGCCACACCGCCAAGCTTCTCCGCCTGGAGGGTCTTGAACCCGTCGTCTACGACAACCTGACGACCGGAAATCGCAGCTCGGTACGCTGGGGACCCTTCGTCCAGGGGGACATACTCGATGCGGTCCGCGTCGCGGACGTGCTCGAACACTACTTGCCGGACGCTGTCATCCATTTCGCCGCGTCGGCATATGTTGGCGAGTCGGTGGCCGATCCGGCCAAATACTACCGCAACAACGTCCGCGGGACGCTTTCGCTCCTCGATGCGTGCCGGCAGGTGGGCCTCAACAAGGTGATCTTCTCGTCGAGCTGCGCCACCTACGGCGTACCCGAGGTGCTGCCGATCGACGAGGCCACGCCGCAGGCACCGATCAATCCCTACGGCAGGACGAAACTGATCGCGGAGCACGTGCTCGCCGATTTCGCCGCGGCCTTCGACCTCAACTATGTGTCGCTGCGCTACTTCAATGCCTGCGGCGCCGACCCCGAAGGCGACCTCGGCGAGTGGCACGACCCGGAGACCCACCTCATTCCGCGGGCGCTCATGGCCGCCGCCGGCAAGATCCCGCATCTGGAGGTCTTCGGCGCGGACTACGACACGCCCGATGGGACCTGCATACGCGATTACATCCACGTAACCGACCTCGCGCGCGCTCATGTGCTCGCCTACGAACATCTCGTCAGGGGCGGCCAGAACCTGGCGGTGAATCTCGGCACCGGCCGCGGTTTCTCGATCAGGGAAGTCCTTCGCATGGTCGGCGAAGTAACGGGCCACGACGTCCCGGTCGTGTTCCGCCCGCGCCGAGCCGGCGACCCGCCGGTCCTCTATGCGGATGCCAGCCTCGCCTATCAAACCCTCGGCTTCCTGCCGCAACACTCCGATCTCAGGACGATCGTCCGCACCGCCGCGCCATTCTTCGGACTGGAGGCACGGTCGTGATCCGCCTTACCGAAAGCCGACGGAAAGAAACCCCGAAAACCGGCGAGCCGCTGCTCGTGCCGGTGCTTACCGGATATCGGCGGGCGGAATATCTGGCGGGGGCCGGGCTCTGGGCCACCAGCCTCATTCATTTCTGGGGCTGGTGGCTCGAGCCGCGCCACCATGTCAGTACCTTGGGGAGCCTTGCCGTGACGGCAGTCCTCGCCTGGGTCACCCTTCTTCCCGCCTATTTCATTATTGTCTTCTACCGGGCGGCGAAGCCGAACGGTCCGCTGCGCCTGCCGGCCGGCAGCCGCGTCGCCATGGTCGTGACCAAAGCGCCGTCGGAGCCGTTTTCGGTCGTGTCCGAGACGCTGAAGGCGATGCTTGCCCAGGATGTGCCGCACGACACCTGGCTTGCCGACGAGGATCCTTCCGAGGCAACGCTCGACTGGTGCCGCAGGCACGGCGTTCTCGTCTCGACCCGCAAAGGGCGGGCGGACTACCACAGGACCTCCTGGCCGAGACGCACGCGCTGCAAGGAAGGCAATCTCGCCTTCTTCTACGATCGTTACGGCTACGATCGCTACGATTTCGTCGCCCAGCTCGATGCCGACCATGTGCCCGAGCCCGGCTATCTTTTCCAGATGCTGCGCCCCTTCGCCGACCCGCGGGTGGGCTATGTCTCGGCGCCAAGCATCTGCGACCGGAACGCGTCCGAGAGCTGGTCCGCGCGCGGCCGGCTCTACGCGGAGGCGAGCATGCACGGCGCTCTGCAGGCGGGCTACAATGGCGGGCTCGCGCCGCTCTGCATCGGCTCGCACTACGCGGTGCGCACGGCAGCGCTCAAGCATATCGGCGGGCTCGGCCCGGAACTAGCCGAGGATCATTCGACCACATTGATGATGAATGCGGGCGGCTGGCGTGGCGTGCATGCGCTAGACGCGATCGCGCATGGCGACGGACCGCGCACCTTCGGCGATCTCGTGACCCAGGAGTTCCAGTGGTCGCGCAGCCTCGTCATGCTGCTCCTCGAATGGTCGCCGCGTCTGGTCGGCCGCTTGCCGCTCAGGCTGAAGTTCCAGTTCATCTTCTCGCAGCTTTGGTATCCGCTCTTCGCGTTCTTCATGGGGTCGATGTTCACAATGCCGATCGTTGCGCTTGCACTTCGCGACTCCTTCGTGGCGGTGACCTATCCCGATTTTCTGGCGCATTTCGCACCGCTTTCGACCGTTCTCGTCCTCTTGGCCTATCGCTGGCGGGCAAGCGGTTGCTTCCGGCCTTACGATGCGAAGGTCTTGAGCTGGGAATGCATGCTCTTCCTCTTTGCGCGGTGGCCCTGGGCGCTTGCCGGCACGGTCGCGGCCCTGCGTGACTGGCTGACCGGGTCCTTCGTCGATTTCCGCGTCACTCCGAAGGGAGCCTCGGAGGTCGATCCGCTGCCCCTCCGGGTGATCGCACCCTACGTCTTTCTCGCCGTTGCGGCAGTGCTGCCGGTTCTTCTCGTCGAGGATGCCGGCAAGGCCAAGGGCTTCTACCTGTTCGCGATCCTGAATGCGGCGATCTACTGCCTCCTTCTGCTGGTCATCGTCGCCCGGCACTCGCGAGAGAACGCGGTCGCCATTGCCTCCCGCTTCTATCGTCCGGCGATGGGCGCCGGGCTGCTGGCGCTCGTCGCGCTGCCCGGCATCGCAACTGCCGAGCATGGCAAGGATGGGCTCGAGGCGCTCGCCTTCGGAACCGGGCATCTCCGCCTCTTCGAGGAGCGCTATGCCGTGGCGGGCGCCGGTCAGGGCGGCACCGCCTTGCGCAAGATTGTTTTTCGGCCGCGCTGGATTTCAGTCCAGTCCGACGGCACTGCACTTTGAGGAGAGGACCATGACTGGAAAAGCTTCACTCGATCATAAAAGGGGACGCAGCGGCAGGTTGCTGCTCATCAAGCGCCTTGCCCTTTGCGTCGCTCCGGCTCTCGTTCTCCTTTGCCAATCTTCGGCGTCGGCCGAGGTCCTTCCCAAGAAGGCACGCGTCATGACCGCCGCGGAAGTCTATTCGATCTTCCGGGACAAAACCTGGAACTGGGAAAACGGCGCCGGCCGCATGCAGGACGAAGGCCGCCTCTTCAAGGCCTGGGCGCAGTCGGAAACGGGAGCGACCTGGGCGGAAGGCCGCTGGAGCGTCAATGACCGTGGTCAACTTTGCCTGAAGGCGGTTTGGCACAGTCAAGGCGCCGCCGCAGAGGACAAGACCTGCTTCAGCCATCGGATAGTTGGCCGCACTGTCTATCAGAAGAGAGAGCCCGCCGGCGGCTGGTACGTCTTCAGACATGCAAAGCCGGCCATCGACGACGAGTTCAAGCGACTGGTCGACGAGGACCTGGTCGGTGCGAGACTCCCGGCCATCCGGGAACTCGTCAAAAAGCAAACGAAATCAGCAACGCGTAGCGTTCGCCCGCAAGCAGAGGCGAACGAGCTTGGAGGTGTGCAATGAACAGGAAATCAAAGGCGATTGCCCTCTCGTTCGCCGGCCTGCTGCTCTCGGGCACCGTGCTCGCGGCCACTATCCCGCGCGGCATTCCGGAGCTGAAGTCGCCGACGATGGCGACGCCGTCGGACAAGCGGCCAGTGCTGACGGAAGCGTCGATCGATTTCGGGGCTTACGATCCGCATGGCGATTTCGGCCAGCCAGGGAGTTCCAAGATAGAGCATCTCTTCCTGCCTTGGGAGGATGTCGATCTGTCGACGCTGACGCTCGCCGACGACTACGCGCGGGAGCGCGGACGCACCCTCCTGGTCACGATCGAGCCGTGGTCCTGGTCGCCGGAATGGCGACTGAGCGAGCAGGAACTGTTGAGGACCATCCTCAGCGGCGAGCGCGACGAGAACATGGCTCAGGTCTGTTCCGCCGCCGCTGCGCTGAAAAGCCCGGTCATCATCCGCTGGGGCCAGGAAATGGACGAGACGGACAACCAGTTCTCCTGGTCGCATTGGCGGGGCGCGGATTTCAAAGCGGCCTTCCGGCGTATGGTGAACGTCTGCCGGACGCATCTGAAGACCGCGAAATTCATGTGGTCCCCCAAGGGCAACGAGGGGCTGGAGGCCTTTTATCCGGGCGATGACGTCGTCGATATCATCGGGCTCTCGGTTTTCGGCTACCAGCCCTACGATCGAGCCACGACCGGCCGCGACCAGACGTTCTCGGAACGACTGGCGCCCGGCTACGGCCGGGTGAAGAACTACGGCAAGCCGATCATGGTCGCAGAACTCGGCTACGAGGGGGATGCCTCCTATGTGCAAAGCTGGGCGACGAGCGTTGCTGAGCGCCATGCCGAGTTCCCGGAGCTGACAGCAGTCGTCTACTTCAACGACCACGAGATCTATCCCTGGCCGCGCGGCTTCGGCCGGCCCGACTGGCGGGTCGTCCGCGAAACCATCAACTAGCAAACAGCAGCCCGACAGGAGGCATGAGATGAAATCGATACTTCGCCCAATATCGCTGGTTGTCGCCGTTGCCGCCGGCATCGGCGGAGCCACCTCCATCGCTGAGGCGGCGGCGCGGCGAGGGGACGGCAAGATCACCGCGCCGCTCACGCATACGGAACTGTACAACCTTTACGGTCAAAGGTCCTGGATATGGAAACAGGGTGCCGGCTATTTCTCGGTACGGCAGCGCCGGTTCACCGCCTGGTCCAGGGAGAAGGGCGCCCCGTCCTACGGTGTCGGCCGCTGGTTCATAACCGAACCGGGAAAGCTCTGCTTCACGGCAGACTGGCACGCCAAGAGCGGCTCCGCCCCCGCAACCACCTGCTTCAGTCACCGTAAGCGGGGCGGCGTCATCTACCAGAAACGCGAGCCCGATGGAGAGTGGTACGTCTTCAAGCACGCACGACCAAGGTCAGGCGACGAATTCACGAAGCTGCGCCGCGGCAACTATGTGAGTGATCGGCTGGAGACGATCCAGGCCCGAATCGGCGAGTGAAGCTCGCCGAAGGAGTTGCGCAGTGCCGATGCCGGAGCACAATCAGGTTCCGCAGATGAGCCCCCGGCGCGGCGGCGCAACTCCGCCCCCTATCGAAGGAAGCAGCGAGACGTCTTTCCAAATCCGCTCGGCGTGCAGATATAGGGGGCGCGGCCGAGATAGCTCTCGCGCACGAGCTTGACCGCCCTTTGGGTCGCGGCCGGCTTGTTCGGCGCAAGCGTCTTGCTCGGTGCCGCATAGCCGACCTGCCTGGTCACGGAAGAGGTCTCGACGCGCTCGACAGTCGTCGACGAACATCCCGACACCATCGCCGCAAGGAACAGAGCGAGAATGTATTGCCCGGCGCCGTTGCGGCCGCCGAACAGCCCTGTCAAAATCTTTGTTTGCGCTTTCACGGCTAGAACTCCTTGGGTTCCGGGACCTGATGCGCAGCACGGTAGCCGAGACGGTTTAAATGGCCGTGCAGAAAAAGCGTACAACTTGACCTATCTCGCCTGGTGCGCGTGGGGGACACGAGTCCCAGGCCGGTGCTGCGACCGTCAGTTCGTCGTCAGCACCTTCACCCCTCCCTTGCGTTCCAGGACGTCGACGACCACTTGAGACCTTGAACGCCGGAGCGCTATGTCGGCCAGTCCCGGTCCGATCCGCAGCCGTTTCAGTACGACCTCGTCGAGGAAGGGCGGGAGCGTCGGCTCGTTGAGGGTCACGTGCCCCTTGTCCGGATCGAAGCCGAGGCCGATCATCGACTGCAGCAGATAGAGCGGCGCGGCCGCCGCCCAGGCCTGCGGCACGCAGGAAACCGGATAGAAGGTCGGACCGCGGGCGCGCTGCCGCGCGAAACCGCAGAAGAGCTCCGGCAAACGTCTCAAGTCGATATAGGTCGACGCCGAGAACAGGCCCTCGAAGATGCTGGCCGCCTCGGCGCGGAAGCCATAGCGCACGAAGCCTGCTGCGATCAGTGCATTGTCGTGCGGCCAGACGGAGCCGTTGTGGTAGCTCATCGGGTTGTAGCGCGCCTCCGAAGCGGCAATCGTGCGCACGCCCCAGCCGCAGAAGGATGATTGCGCCATCAGCGTCGAGACGATCTTTCCGGCGCGTTCGGGGAAGGCGATGCCGGTGAATAGCGCATGGCCTGCATTGGAGGAGTGGACGCGGCAGGGCTTCTTCTCGCCGTCGAGCGCCAGCACGTAGGTCGCGAGCTCCTCGTCGAAGAAGACCTTGTCGAAGTGGATGCGCAGATTGTCGGCTCGTTGCTCGAACCTCAGCGAGTCCTCGACATGGCCGAGCTTGCGCGAGAGACGGGCGGCCGCCTGCCAGGCGCCGTAGACATAGGCCTGTACCTCGGCAAGCGCGATCGGTCCGTGGGCCAGTCTACCGTCCGCGTGAAAGACCGAGTCGTGGCTGTCCTTCCAGCCCTGGTTCACGAGGCCCTTCGCGGTCCGGCTTCCATACTCGACGAAGCCGTCCCCGTCGCGGTCACCGAAGCGGTCGATCCAGTCGAGCGCCGCAAGCAGGTGTGGCCAGAGGTTTCGCACCGTCTGCAGATCGCCAGTGCGATCGAGATAGGCGCCGGCAAGAATGATGAAGAGGGGGGTCGAATCGACGCTGCCGTAATAGCGCCGGAAAGGCACTTCGCCGAGTTCCGCCATTTCGCCATAGCGTATCTCATGCAGGATCTTGCCGGGCTCCGCATCGGCGGCGGGATCGAAGTCGGTCGCCTGGTTGGCTGCGAGATGTCTGAGCACGCCTTTCGCTATTTCCGGGTCGAGCCACAGGGTCTCGAGCGCGGTGATGAGCGCGTCGCGGCCGAAAGCGGTGCTGAACCAGGGGATGCCGGCGTAAGGGTAGGGGCCTTCCGGCGTCTCGGTGAGCAGCACATGGAGATCAGTGACGCTGCGTCTCACCGCCTCGTTGAACACGGCGTTGGAGGTGACGATCGCGGCGGCCCGCGAGGACGTGTAGCGCAGCGCTCTTCTGGCGTCGCGAAGCGCCAGAAAGAAGGTGAAGGACGGCGGGTTCCGACTCTCCTGGCGGCCATCGCAGACGATCTCGATGAAAATCGATTGCGCCTGGTGGGGCGCGAGCGTGACGATGAAGCTCGCCTTCTGGCCAGAGAGCGTCTGCGGCTCCGGGTCGAGGCGCAGGGCCGTGCTGCGGGTTCGGCCGTCGAGCCCGTCATAGACCAGCAGGACCCGGTCGTTGCCGACAAGTGGAGTATGATGCGTGCCGCGGCGCTGCCGGGGGGTGCCGCGCACTTCGAAGAGGTCGGCGAAGTCGGCGGCGAACGCTATCTCGACCTTCAGCGTCCTCTGCACTTCATCATAGTTTCGCAGCATGAGACGCTCATAGCAGGCGTCCTGCCACAGGAAACGGGTGCGCCGCACGTGAATGAGGTCGTGCTTCAGCTTCTCGCCGCCGGGATCGAGCACCAGAGCCGGATTGGTGAGATCGCAGTCGAGCGTGGCGTTGTCGTCTCGCAGGGTGGAGCTCAGCAGCAACGGCCGAGCACCGTTCAATGTCAGCGCGAAGTGCGAGAGATGGCGGGTGTCGCGGTGGAAGATTCCTTCGGGATTGCCCGGAGAGGCGAGCGCATCGCCGTTATGGTCGAACACGGCGAAGGTGTCGCCGTGTTTCAATGACCTGGAGCTTCGCTCGTAGCGCGAGGCCGTTGCAGGCACGAGGTTTCCCGTATTCGCTTCGTCGGGGGCGGCTTCGGCCGGCCCTTGCGAAGCCTTGGCAAGCTTGGCGTTCATAGCTTCCGTCTCCGTCGCATCCTCTTCAGGCGATCCTGGTGAAGGCGGTGAGGGTTCCGCTTCCGTTCGTTGCAGTGATCGGCATGACCTTTTGACGGCCGCCGACGAGGCTACGATAGATATCGAGATAGTCGTTCGCCATGCGCCGTGCGGTGAAGCGCTCCTCGAAGGTCGCCCGGACCGTTCGTCGATCGAGCTTATCGAGATCGCGGACCGCGTTCACCGCCTCCTCAGTGCTGTCGACGATGAAGCCGGAAATGCCGTGGTCGAGAACTTCGGTCACGGAGCCGCAGCGGAAAGCGATCACCGGCGTGCCGCAGGCCATGGCCTCGATCATCACCAGTCCAAAGGGCTCCGGCCAGTCGATGGGAAAGAGGAGTGCGCGCGCATTTCCGAGGAATTCGGCCTTCTGATGCTCGCTGATCTCTCCGATGAACTCGACGTTCGAATGCCGTTTGACAAGCGGTTCGATCGCACGGCTCCAATATTCCTCGTCGACCCTGTCGATCTTGGCGGCAATCCTTAACGGCATGTCGACGCGAGCAGCAATTTCGATCGCGACGTCGGGCCGCTTTTCCGGCGAGATGCGACCGAGGAAGGCGAGGTAATCGCCTTTCGGGTGCCTGGTGAACGGAAGGGCATCCGGCGCCAGCCCGTGATATACCGTGCCGACCCAATTGACGGGCGGCATCGGCTTTCGCTGGTCGTCCGAAATGGAAACCAGGGGAACATCCGGAAAGGAGGCGTAGAAAGGCTTGAGATCGGGCAGATCGAGCCGCCCGTGCAGCGTCGTCACGGACTTGCTGGCCAAGCTTCGAACGAGCGGGAAGTGCAAAAGATCGATATGGAAGTGCAGGATGTCGAAATTAGCCGCCTGCCTGCGGACGTCTTCGAGCATCACCATGTGGTAGGGGATCGGATCCTGAACCGCAGGGTTCAACCGGAAGGCCATGTTCGAGCAACGAACGAGCTTTGCCGATGTGATCGAGTCGCCGCTCGCAAAGAGCGTAACATCATGGCCCTGCCGAACGAGCTCTTCCGTAAGGCTGTAGACGACCCGCTCGGTTCCTCCATAGAGCTTCGGTGGCACACTTTCGAATAGCGGTGCAATTTGCGCGATCTTCATGAACAAACTCCTTTGATCAAGCGAAGTTCAGACGATCAACGACACGCCGGCCGCACATCCCCGGCGCTTCAAAAAGCCGCCGGCCCCGGACCGGAGCCAAAAAGGAGAGGAACCTGCCACGCGTCCGGGTGCGATGCCCCTGCGCCGCGGAAAGTGCGGCCGGGGCGCAACAGTTATGATCTAGTCCTTGCTTCGACCGCTTCAAGAGCAATCCGCCGACCGGCGCAATCGATGCCGGGACGGTTGCCGTTGCGAAGAACGCGCCCTATATCGCTTGCGATGAGCACGGAAGATGAGAGCGAAGCGGCACGCCCGGACCGGCCGTCAGCCCCCGGGCCCATGGCGGCGGCCGTGGAAATCCTCTCCATGATCGAGCGGGAACCCGGCCGCTCGGCCCTCTATCTCGACATCGACGGCACGCTTCTCGACATTGCTCCGACGCCGGAGGCGATCGTCGTCCCGCCCGAGCTCCCGAACCAGCTGGCGGAGCTTGCCGCCAAACTCGACGGAGCCGTAGCACTGGTCACCGGCCGCAGCATCGCCCGCGTCGACGCCTTGCTGCAGCCGCATCTTTTTCCCGTCGCCGGCCTTCATGGCGCCGAAATGCGGTTGCCCGACGGCCGATTTATCGAAGCGACGGTTTCTGCCGATTTCCTTGCCGTGAAAGAAGAGCTGCATGCCCGCGCGGAGAGCCTTGAAGGCGTGGTTTTCGAGGACAAGGGCGCGGCCATCGCCCTGCACTATCGCCTCGCCCCTTATCGCAAGGCCGAGGTCGACGCCTTGATGGAAGAGGCGGCCGTGAGCACCGGCGGCGGCTGGATCCTGCAGCAGGGCAAGATGGTCGTCGAGCTGAAGCCTGTGCAGTCCGGCAAGGGCAGGGCCCTTGAGGAATTCATGTCCATCGCACCCTTCCGTGGACGGCGCCCGATCGCCATCGGCGACGATCTGACGGATGAAGGAATGTTTGCGGTGGCGACCGCGGCCGGCGGCGTGGCGATCCGTATCGGGGACGATGCCGCTCCGACGGCCGCGAGGGCGCGGCTCGGCTCGCCGACGGAGTTGCGTCGGCTTCTCGCCTCGGTCGCGTGCCGGCCGCCAGGGAACGGCCATGGCTAGACTGATCGTGGTCTCGAACCGGGTTCCGCTGCCCGACAAGGACGGCTCCCCTCCGCCGGGTGGAATGGCCATTGCGTTGAACGCCGCGCTCAAGCGGCAAGACGGCCTGTGGATCGGCTGGTCGGGAGAGGTCAAGCCTGAAGAAAAGGAAGATGAGCCCCCGAGGCTGAGCGTGCGGGAGGCCGGCGGCATCACCTATGCGCTCACCGATCTCGCCCAGAAGGATCTCGACGAATACTACAACGGCTTTGCCAACAGGGTCCTCTGGCCGATTTTCCATTGCCGTGTCGATCTGGCCGAATATGCCAGGCATGAGATGTCCGGCTATTATCGCGTCAACCGCCTCTTCGCGGACCTCCTGATGCCGCTTCTTCAGGAGGACGACGTCATCTGGGTGCACGACTACCACCTGATTCCGTTGGCGGAAGAACTGCGCAAGCGCGGCTGCCGCAATCGCATCGGCTTTTTCCTGCACATCCCGTGGCCGCCTGCGGACATCCTCTTCACCGTGCCGATCTACGATACCTTGCTGCGCGGGCTTTCGTCCTATGACCTCGTCGGCTTCCATACCGATTACGACCTGAGCAATTTTGCCGAGTGCCTGCGCCGCGAAGGCTGCGGCGACCTGCTCGAAGGCGGTTACTGCCGTGCCTACGGGCGGGTCTTCCGCTGCGGCGTCTTTCCGATCAGCATCGACACTGCCGAATTCGAGACTTTGGCCGAACAATCCGCGAGCGACAAGGCACTGCGGATGACCTACAGGAGGATCGAAGGCTATGACGTCGCGATCGGTGTCGATCGCCTCGATTATTCCAAGGGCATCGACCAACGCGTCGAGGCTTTCCGCCGGTTCCTGCACGCCAACGCTCATCGCGTCGGTAAGACGCTTCTGCTGCAGATCACCCCGAAATCCCGCACGGAAGTTCCGGAATATATGGCGATGCAGAAGGACATCGCCGAACTGACCGGCCGCGTCAACGGCGAACTCGGAACCATCGACTGGATGCCCGTGCATTACATCAACCAGTCCCTCGAGCGCAGGGAACTGGCCGGCCTCTACCGCATGGCGCGCGTCGGGCTGGTGACGCCGCTCCGCGACGGCATGAACCTCGTGGCGAAGGAATATGTAGCCGCGCAACATCCGCAGGATCCCGGCGTTCTCATCCTCTCACGCTTTGCCGGCGCGGCCAGGGAATTGGACGGAGCGATCCTCGTCAATCCCTATGATCCTGAGGCCGTGGCCAATGCCATCGAAAGGGCCCTCGTCATGCCGCTGGATGCGCGGGTGGAACGCTGGAACGCAATGATGACCCGGCTTCGCGAGCACGACGTCTATCGCTGGTGCGACGAGTTTCTCTCGGGGCTGCGACAGGCTTGAAGCCGCGGGCAGTCGACGGCCGGGGCCGCCAGGCGCGGACGCATGGCGGCGATCCGACCAGAACCATCATAATCTAGCTGAGTTCCGGAAGGTCCTTGATCAGCTTGTCGAGCGTGATCGGATAATCCCGTACCCGCACGCCGGTTGCATTGTAGATCGCATTCGCGACGGCCGCCGCGACGCCGCAGAGCCCGAGCTCGGCAATGCCCTTGGCTTTCATCGGCGACGACGTCGGATCGGTCTCGTCGAGGAAGATGACCTCCTGGTGCGGGATGTCGGCATGCACCGGCACCTCGTAGGCGGCGAGGTCATGGTTGACGAAGAAGCCGCGTTCCTTGTCTACGACGAGCTCCTCCGAAAGAGCACCGCCAACGCCCATCGTCATCGCTCCGATCACCTGACTGCGTGCGGTGATCGGATTGAGAATGCGGCCTGCAGCACAGACGGCGAGCATCCGCCGGATTCGCGTCTCGCCGGTCGCCACGTCTACGCCGACCTCGACGAAATGGGCGCCGAAGGTGGACTGCTGATGTGTCTCGGCGAGCTTGCCGAACTCGATGCTGTCCTCGGCCACGAGCCCTTCATCGCCGGCAGCTTCCGTAAGGGGCATGCGGCGGTCTCCGGACCTCACCTCGCCATCTGCGAAGATGAGATCGTCGGCGTTGTTGAAACCGAGCTTTTGCGCCGCGGCCTCGCGCAGCTTGACGCAGGCTGCGTAAACGCCCGCCGTGGAGCAGTTTCCTCCGAACTGCCCGCCCGAGCCGGATGAAACCGGGAAGCGCGAGTCGCCCAGGCTGACCGCAACCTTGTCGACCGGCACGCCAAGCATCTCCGCTGCGGTCTGGGCGATGATCGTGTAACTGCCCGTGCCGATGTCGGTCATGTCGGTCTCGACGCTGACGACACCCTCACGGTCGAGGCGGACTCGGGCTCCGGAGGGAACCAGAAGATTGTTGCGGAATGCCGATGCGACACCCAGCCCGACGAGCCAATTTCCATCGCGGCGGCCGCCCGGCTGTTTGTTTCGCTCCTGCCAGCCGAAGCGCTCCGCGCCCGTACGCAGGCAGCCGACGAGATCGCGGTGCGAGAATGGCCGCTCCGGCTTCTCGGGATCGACCTGCGTGTCGTTGATGATGCGAAACTCGACCGGATCGAGACCGAGCTTCTCGGCCATCTCGTCCATCGCGATCTCCAGCGCCATCATGCCCGGCGCCTCGCCCGGAGCCCGCATGGCATTGCCTTCCGGAAGGTCGAGCGTCGCAAGGCGCATCGCGGTCATCCGGTTTTCACCGGCATAAAGCAGGCGTGTCTGCTGAACGGCAACTTCGGGGCCACCGCCCGGAAGATCGCCGGACCAGCTTTCATGCGCAATCGCGGTGATCTTGCCGTCGCGCCCCGCGCCGATCCGAATTCTCTGGATCGTCGCCGGGCGGTGCGTGGTGTTGTTCATCAGGAACGGGCGGGGCAAGGCGACCTTCACCGGACGCTTGGCTTCGCGCGCCGCAAGCGCCGCCAGCACCGCGTCGGAGCGAAGAAAGAGCTTCACACCAAACCCGCCGCCGATGAAGGGCGACATGATGTGGACCTTCTCCTTGTCGATCCCGAGCGTCGTCGCGAGATCGGTTCGCCACCAGTCGATCATCTGGCTCGACGTCCAGACCGTCAGTTCGTCGCCGTTCCATGCGGCGATTGAGGCATGCGGCTCCATCATCGCATGCGATTGGTCGGGAGTGGTGTAGGTCTGGTCGAGCTTGACGACTGCTGCGGAAAAGGCCCCATCGAAGTCGCCCACTGCGGAATCCGGTTCGTCCTCCTCAGGTTTGACGGCGGTATCCCTTGCCGCCGCCAGATCGAAGACACCCTTCTCTTCGGCATAGTCGACCTTGACGAGTTGAGCGGCGGCGCGGGCCTCCTCGAAGGTTTCAGCGACCACGACGGCAATGGCCTGGTGGTAGTGCTGGATCTCCGTACCGCCGAAGAGCTTGGCGGTGTTGAACTCGCCCTTCTTCAGTTCCCCTATGCCGTCGGAAGTGACGACGGCGATCACGCCGGGAGCGCTTCTTGCGGCGGTGACGTCCATGGACCTGATCCGCCCCTTGGCGATCGCCGAGCCGACGACATGGCCATAGGCATAGCGGGTGTTCGGATCATGCCACTCGTAGGCATAAATCGCTCTGCCGGTGGTCTTGAGTGGGCCGTCGATGCGGTGGATGGGCTGGCCGACGACCTTGAGCTGGTCGATCGGGTTCGTCGTTGCTGGTGTGTCGAACTTCATTGTCTTACCCCCTTGCCTCGGCGAGAACCGCACTCAGCGTGCGCTCGACGAGCGTGAGCTTGAAGGCGTTCTGCTCCGTTGGACGGGCGTCTGTGAGAAGCTTGGCGGTGACCGCTTTCGCTCCGTTCGGAAGCTCTCCATCGGCAGCTTCGTCGCGCCAGGGTTTGGGTGCGATGCCGCCGACCGCCACGCGACCGGTGCCATCCGGCTGAATGACGGCCCCGACGGAGACCAGCGCGAAGGCGTAGGAGGCGCGGTCACGGACCTTGCGGTAAATCTGCTTGCCGCCAACCGGCTTAGGAAGGACGACTGCGGTGATCAGCTCGCCCCGTTCAAGGACGTGCTCGATATGCGGCGTGTCGCCTGGAAGGCGATGGAGATCGGCAATAGGAACGCTGCGTGGCGTGCCGTCCGGCTGAACGGTCTCTACGACGGCGTCGAGCGCGCGCATCGCCACCGCCATGTCGCTCGGGTGGTTAGCGATGCATGCATCGCTGACGCCGACCACCGCAAGCTGGCGGCTGAAGCCGGCAAGCGCTGCGCAGCCGCTGCCGGGCTGCCTTTTGTTGCAGGGCTGGTTGGTGTCGTAGAAATACGGACAGCGCGTGCGCTGCAGCAGGTTGCCTGCGGTCGTAGCCCTGTTGCGCAACTGACCAGACGCTCCCGCAAGCAGGGCCCGTGATAGAAGTTGATAGTCGCGGCGAATCCTTTCGTCGGCAGCAAGATCCGTATTGCGGACGAGGGCGCCGATCCTGAGGCCGCCTTCCGGCGTCGGTTCGATTTGGTCCAATCCGAGCTCGTTGACATCGATCAGATGGGTCGGCGTCTCGATCTCCAGCTTCATCAGATCCAGGAGATTGGTGCCGCCGGCGATGAATTTCGCGCCTTCCTTGGTGGCAGCGGCCTTTGCAGCCGCTTCGGTCGTAGATGCGCGCTCGTAGCTGAAAGCTCTCATGCCTTCCTCCCCGCAACTTCGGTGATGGCTTCGACGATGTTCGAATAGGCGCCGCACCGACAGATGTTGCCGCTCATGCGTTCCCGGATCTCGGCGGCGGTGATCTCGGCGGGCGCCGTCAGGTCGCTCGTCACATGGCTCGGAATATTGGCCGCGATCTCCTCGAGCATTGCGATGGAGGAACAGATCTGGCCGGGCGTGCAGTAGCCGCATTGGAAACCGTCGTGATTGACAAAAGCGGCCTGCATTGGGTGGAGGTTACCGGGCTGCCCCACTCCCTCGATCGTGGTGATAGTGTCGCCTTCATGCATGACGGCGAGCGTCAGACAGGCATTGACCCGGCGTCCGTCGATGAGAACCGTGCACGCTCCACATTGCCCGTGATCGCATCCTTTCTTGGTGCCTGTCAGATGCAGGTGCTCCCGAAGCGCGTCGAGAAGCGTCGTTCGGTTGTCGAGCCGGAGCTCGCGGCGCTCACCGTTTACCGTGAAGCCGACTGTCGTGCTCTGAGATGCGGCGGGGGGATTCGTCTGGGCGTGACCGAGCGAGGATGCGCTCGCCACCGTGACGGTAGCGGCGGAGGCGACCAGTAGGTCGCGCCGCGAGATTTCGAGTGCGCCAGGACTTTGCATATCCAGCTCCATGTCTTGATGATGGAAGGTCAAGGGCGGCGCGGCTGTCCAACAAGCCGCAAACGCCGAATCCTCGAAGCGGCGAAACGTTCCACCTGTGCGTTCGGTTCAGCTAGGGCGCTGAGTAGGGGCGATTAGTAGGCGCCGACCGATAAGCCTTATCGCCCTGTTCAATAAATGCCGATGCTACTCTGTTTTCGCTTCGGAAAGCTGGCGGCAGGCAGAACGGCCGATTTTGCAGGATGTCGCCTTGGGACGGGCGGCAAATTCGCTTTTTCCGGAAATCAGGCGGCGTGGTACCGCAGCGCATCGACCACGACCTTGAATGCCGGGGAGTTCTGATGTCGGCTTGGATAATAGATGAAGTAACCGGCGAAAGGAGGCGACCAGGCCTCGAGCAGGGGGACCAAGCGCCCCGCCGTGATGTGTTCCTTGACAAGGTCGTCCGGCACATAACCTATGCCGTGACCTTTCACGGCCGCGTCGACTATGGAGTAGGAGCTGTTGAAGGTTAATTGTCCGTCGACCCTGACGCGCAGCTCTTGTCCGTCCTTCTCGAACTCCCAGACATAAAGCCCTCCCCCTGTCGTCTGGCGCTGGTTGATGCAGTTGTGCTGGATCAATTCCTGCGGATGCCGCGGTAACGGGCGATTTGCCAAATATTGCGGCGAGGCGACTGCCAGAAGGCGCCAGTCCGGCCCGATCCGGACCGCGATCATGTCCTTTTCGATGCTCTCGCCAAGGCGGACGCCGGCGTCGAACCCATCTTCCACGATATTCCGCAAACCATTGTCCGCGCTAAGTTCAAGCTTGACGTCGGGATATTGCGAGAGGACCGGCTCCAGTTTGGGCCAGACTATGCGCTCTAGAGCGTGATCAGACAGCGTGATCCTGACCGTGCCGGACGGCTTGTCACGAAGCGCGGTCAGCGCCGCGAGATCATCGCGTATGGCGGATACCCGAGGCGCTAGCGATTGAAGCAAGCGCTCGCCAGCTTCCGTCAATGCGACGCTGCGGGTGGTCCGGGCCAACAGCCTGAGGCCCATGCGCGTTTCCAGGCGCTTGATCGTGTGACTGAGCGTCGATTGGGTTACGCCGAGCTTGGCAGCCGCCTTCGTGAAACTCCGTTCCTCTGCCACGGCCAAGAACCATAGCAGGTCATTGAAGTCTTCCTTCGCCATCGCCGGAACTCGCTATTCGATTTATGGCTCTCATCGATAAATCTAAGAGAAACGAGGCCACTAATCCATAGGAATCGCTTTTGCTAGCGTCCCCCGCTGAAACAGTCCGCTCCCTGTTTCGAGACCCGTTTTCGCGTAAACTGGATTTGGGACACCGCCATGGAACTCACCATCAATGGGACGAAGCACCAGGTCGACATCGAGCCGGATACGCCGTTGCTCTGGGTTCTTCGTGACGAACTCGGGATGACCGGCACCAAGTACGGTTGCGGACTGGCGCAGTGTGGCGCCTGCACCGTGCTCGTCGACGGACAGGCGACGCGCTCCTGTGTCACGCCGGTAGAGAGCGTTGCGGGTTCCGAGATCATGACCATCGAAGCCATCACAGAAGACTCCGTTGGCCAGAAGGTCGTCGAGGCATGGGTCGCCAATCACGTTGCGCAATGCGGCTACTGCCAGTCGGGCCAGGTAATGGCGGCAACGGCACTCCTGAAGCAGAGCCCTCAACCGACCGATGAGGACATCGCAGGAGCGATGGTCAATCTCTGTCGCTGTGGGACCTACAACGCGATCGCGGCTGCCGTCCGGCAGGCTGCTCAGGCTTGATTGAAGAGCGGCGCCATGAACGAGATGACTCCCATTGCCTCCGAAATTATGTCCAGTGAATTGGGCAAGCCGTTCAAGCTGTCGCGGCGCGGCTTTCTCGGCGCCTCGCTCGGCGCGCTCGTGCTCGGCGTCACTCTGCCGGCCGGGAGAGCCAGGGCGCAGGCAGCCGCCGCAACCATCACGCCCGGCACGCGTGTTGCGGCTTTTCTGGAAATCCGCCCCGACAGCACTGTCCTCTTCCGCAGTGCTTTCATAGAGGGAGGGCAGGGCATCTTCACGGCCATGGCCCAGATCGTCGGGGAAGAACTGGACGTCGATCCGGCCAATTTTGTCGTCGAGGGCGCACCTCCCGGTCCCGATTATCTCCTCACCGGCGGCGGACGATTTACCGGTGGCAGCATGTCGGTCCGCATGAGCTATGAGACAATGCGCCGGCTCGGGGCATCGGCGCGTCAGATGTTGTTGCAGGCCGCCGCGGCACAGCTTGGCGTGCCCGTGTCTGAGCTGTCGACCGAGCCCGGCCGCGTGGTGCACGCCGCTTCGGGCCGGACCATCCCATACGGTGAGATCGCGGATGCGGCCGCCGGGCTGCCCGTCGCGACCGAGGTCGCACTGCGTGATCGCGCCGACTTCCGCTGGATCGGCAAGCCGGTCGAACGACTCGATGTGCGCGACAAGTCGACGGGTAAGGCTCAATACGCGATCGACCTGAAGGTTGATGGCATGCTCTATGCGGCCGTGCAGCACAGCCCTCGTCTCGGTGGCGAGCCGGGTGCGTTGCAGAACGAAGCCGACGTGCGCGGAATGCCCGGCGTCCACTCCATTCACAGGCTGCAGGGCGCCGTTGCCGTGGTCGCCAACAGCTGGTGGCGTGCCCGCATGGCGGTCGAAGCCTTGCAGGTGACCTGGACCGATGCCGTCGGAACAGCGCATGCGATGCCGGCCGACTTCTCCACCGAGGCGCACATGGCGAAGTTGAAGGCGGCGACCGGCAACGGCGTCGCCTATGAAACGGAGGGAGATGTTCAGAGCGCGCTAACAAGCGCCGCGCGGGTGGTGGAGGCTGCCTATGACGCGCCCTATCTGGTTCATGGACAGCTCGAGCCGCCATCGGCGCTGGCACGTTGGAAGGAAGACGGGTCGCTCGAGCTCTGGATTCCCAACCAGGCACCCGAGATGTTCCAGGCCGAGGCGGCGAAGCTGGCGGGGATCGCGCCTGAGAAGGTCATCATCCATTCGCCGATGCTCGGCGGCTTCTTCGGGCGGCATTTCCTCTATCAGACGGCCAATCCTTTCCCTCAGGCCATCCAGCTCGCCAAGGCTGTTGGCCGCCCGATCAAACTGATCTGGAGCCGCGAGGAGGAGTTCCTGCGCGACGCATTGAGGCCCATGGCTGCGGTGCGCTTCCGCGCCGGATTGGACGGCAACGGTATGCCGATAGCACTCGCCGCCGTCGCGGCCGGAGAAGGGCCGACGGGCCGCTGGTTCGGTCGCCAGCCGGACAAGGTCGACAGTTCTGCCGTCGAGGGCATTGCCGGCAAAGTCTATGCCATCCCCAATCGGCGTGTCGCCCATATTCACGTGGACGATCCGGCAATCATCGGCTTCTGGCGCTCCGTCGGCCACTCGATGAACGACTTCTTCTACGAGACCTTCTTCGACGAGATGGCCGATGCGGGTCAGCAGGATCCTTATGAACTGCGGCATCGCCTTCTGGCCGAGAGCCCGCGGCACAGAACGCTGCTGGAAGCCGTCGCGGAACTCTCCGGAGGCTGGAAGCGTGGACCCTTCACGGCTGAGGACGGCACGCGCCGCGCCCGTGGCGTGGCCATGGCCTCACCCTTTGGCAGCGAGGTCGCGACGATTGCCGAAGTGTCCCAGCGGCAGGGCGAGATCATCGTGCACGACGTCTGGGTGGCGATCGATCCGGGAAGCATCGTCAATCCCGCGATCATCGAGGCGCAGGTGAATTCGGCCGTTGCCCTTGGCCTTTCCTCCGCTCTCCTCGAGGAGGTCGTCTATGTCGACGGCGTGCCGCAGGCCCGCAACTACGACGGCTATCCGATCCTCACGCCGGATCGCATGCCGCGGGTCCACGTGCGGATCGTGGAAAGCGGTGCCCCGATGGGCGGCATCGGCGAACCCGGCTTGCCGGGCGTACCGCCGGCCGTCGCAAATGCCGTCTCCGTTCTCGCAGGTAAGCGCGCCCGGAGCCTGCCGCTCTCCAAACTCGATCTCAAGGGAGTCGACGGTTGAAATACGTGGTTATAGCGCTTCTGGGCTCTCTTCTTTCCATAGCCGTTGCGGCGCCTGCCTTCTCTCAGGAGGCGGACGCCGCGCCGGGTCAGAGGCTGTTTCAGCAACGTTGCGGTGCCTGCCATCAGATCGCAACGCCACGAAACGGCGTTGGCCCCAATCTGCAGGGCGTGGTCGGTCGCGCAGCCGGCACCGTCGAGGGATTTAGGTACTCTGCTGCGCTTCGGGACTCCGGGATCACCTGGACACCCGAACAGCTGGAGACCTTCCTAAGCAATCCTACTGCCATGGTCCGTGGCACGCGGATGACGCAGCGTTACAACAATGTTGAAGAACGGCGGACGATCATCGAGTTTCTCGGAACGCAGTAGGTCTGTCGGACTGACCTGCTTGGTGGCGGTGGTCGTTCCCTGTCGGCGCCGGCACATGCGGATCACGGATCAATATGTTCAGATGCTGCTCTCACCCCTGAACTTATGCGCCATATCGATAAATCCTTGCGGATTATGGCGGCTAATCCGCTCAATGCATGTCTGATACATGGAAGCGCGAGGCAAACTCCCGGCCTCGCCTTCAAGGAAGATAGACATATGGTGCAGGCGACATTCGATGAGACTTTGACCAAATCCGTTGCTGCTTGGGGCGCGATCGCGTCCATGGCGCTTTGCGTAGCGGTCCTGATTGCTTCGGAGTTCATGCCGGTCAGTCTCTTGACGCCGATCGCCGGCGACCTTGGCATGAGCGAGGGGCAGGCCGGACAGGCGATCTCGATTTCGGGTCTGTTCGCGGTGTTGACCAGTCTCTCCATAGCCGGGCTCACGCGGAACATCGATCGCAAGATCCTCCTGTCTTCGTTCTCGCTCCTGCTGATCGTCTCCGGTCTGATCGTCACCTTCGCGCCAAATCATGCGGCACTTATGACCGGCCGCGCCTTGCTCGGCGTCGCGATCGGTGGCTTCTGGTCGATGTCCACCGCCGTCGTCATGCGCCTTCTGCCGGAAAGAGACGTGCCGAAGGGGCTTGCTATGCTGAATGCCGGCAACGCCATCGCTGCCACGATCTCGGCACCGCTTGGCAGCTTTCTGGGTGATTACGTTGGGTGGCGGGGCGCGTTTTTTCTGGTCGTGCCTTTGGCGCTGCTTGCGCTCATCTGGCAATGGTTGAACATACCGTCCCTTCCGCCGCGCCGGCGCAGGGCAAGAGGCAACGTTTTTCGCCTTCTGGGACGCCGACAGGTCGCTCTTGGCATGACAGCGATCCTGTTGCTGTTCATGGGACAGTTTGCTCTGTTCACCTATCTTCGGCCGTTCCTCGAGTCCGTCTCGGGCTATTCCGTCACCGCGCTGTCCGTGGTTCTTTTGCTGATGGGACTGGCCGGTGTCGCGGGGACCTGGAGCATCAGCCGGGTGCTTTCGACGCACCTCTACCCGGCCGTGATTTTCATTCCGCTCGTGATGGCCGCGATCGCCCTTCTGCTGATTGCATTCGGTTCTAGCAAGCTTCCGATCGCTGGCTTGTTGATCGCGTGGGGCTTTTTCGGAACTGCGGCGCCGGTCGGTTGGGGAACCTGGCTGAGCCGGGTTCTGCGCGACGATGCGGAGGCCGGCGGCGGCCTCCAGGTTGCCGTCATTCAGTTTGCCATCACAATCGGTGCAGCCGGCGGTGGCCTGCTGTTCGATTGGGCAGGATGGTGGAGTTCGTTCGCCTTCGCCGCCGTGCTGTTGCTTGGATCCGCCGTGGCCGGCGCGGCAGCCTGGGTCGATTGGGAGCATGCAAAATGACGCAGCGATCGCCAGTGTTCACACGCCGAGCCCTCGTCGGGGCAGCCGTCACTCTGGCCGGCATGCCGCGTCTGGCATGGGCTCAGAAGGATACGAAGATGAAGATACGAATCGCCTTTGCCAGTCACGACTTCACCGCCACGCTGTACGACAACCCATCAGCTCGCGACTTCGCGTCCATGCTTCCGCTCGATCTGACGATCGACGACTATGCGAATAACGAGAAGATCGCCTATCTGCCGCGAAAGCTCACCGAGGAAGGCAGCGGGCCGTTCCCCAACGAAGCTCCGGGCGACCTCTGCTACTATTCGCCGTGGGGCAATCTGGCGTTCTTTTACGCCGGCTATCGTTACTCGAGCGGTCTCATACGGCTTGGCCGCCTGGATGGCGTCGTCGAACCCTTGCTCACACGCGGTAAGTTTCCGCTTCGCATCGAGCACCTCACCTGACATCCCATTGAAAAGTGGCGGAGCCGAAGATCCTGAAACCCACCGACGCCATCATCAAATTGTCGGCTTCCTGCATTTGCGGCTCCGACCTCTGGCCCTATCGCGGGCTCCAGCCGATGGATGGGCCGGCGCATATGGGTCATGAATATTGCGGTGTGGTCGTCGAGGTCGGCGACGAGGTCAAGACCGTGAACCCGGGCCAATTCGTGGTGGGATCCTTCTGCATTTCCGACAATACGTGCCCGCACTGCCGCTTCGGCTTCCAATCCTCCTGTGAACAACGCGAGTTCATGTCGACAGCGCAGGCGCCTTATGCGCGCGTGCCGCTGGCCGACGGCACGCTCGTTGCGACCCCGGAGATGCCTTCGGACGATCTCATTCCCAGTCTTCTGGCGGTATCGGATGTGCTCGGCACCGGGTGGTATGCCGCCGACGCAGCACGCGTCCAGCCTGGTTCGACCGCCGTCGTCGTCGGTGATGGCGCCGTCGGCCTCATGGGCGTTCTGTCGGCCAAGCAGATGGGGGCCGAGAAGATCATTGCGATGAGCCGCCACAAGAGCCGCCAGGACCTCGCGCTCGAGTTCGGCGCCACGCACATCATCTCGGAACGGGGCGATGAGGGCGTTGCCCGGATCAAGGAACTGACAGGCGGCGTCGGCGCAGAGTCGGTGCTTGAATGCGTCGGAACGCAGGAATCGATGATGCAGGCGATCAACTGGGCCCAACCCGGCGGTCACATCGGCTTCGTTGGGGTGCCGCACGGCGTGCAACTGGACGGTCAGTACCTGTTCTTCGCCCGGAAAAACCTGTTGGGCGGTCCCGCTCCGGTACGACGTTATATGGCCTATCTGATGGAACTGGTGCTGAACCGGGAGATCAATCCCGGCAAGGTCTTCGATCTCCAGGTGCCGCTGACCGACGTCGCCGAAGGGTATCGCGCAATGAACGAGTGCAGGGCAATCAAGACGCTACTTAGGGTTTGATAGGGGGCGGAGCGCCGCGTTCGGCTTGAACGATATCGTCGCTTCCGCCGCACTTCGGCGTCTATTGCGGGCACGCTCTGGTTCCGATGCGCTCATTCTTTGCGGGCTATCGAATATGTCGGCTCAGGTCAGGTAATGAGGATGAATTAATCAAATTGGCGGATACCCCTAACCCTTTGTGAAGCGCACCGATACGAACTCCCCGTGCTACACTGAACGGTATGCTTGAGGATCATCAGCGCTGTGCGCGCATAACTTTCGTGCAGTCGCGGCTGGCCGGAGGATCCGTCAGGGATCATAAGTCCGGGCCGACGTGCAACAGCCCTGCTTTGCGCTGTGGGGACGGCCGAACCACGGCAGTTCCGGGGTATCTCACTCGCCAGAGGTCCGTTAGTGCGACCCTCGGCTTCATTCCATTCTGCCTCGTTATGCTGCTTGGATCTCCCGCAATAAGTCAGTCGGCAACGGACGACAGACTTGCCCCGCAAGACGCGGAGATACGCATCTCTGGATGGCGCGCCTCGTTTGGCGGCGTAGCCGAGGCGGCGCCGCTTCACGACGTTTTTATGATTGGGACAGATGGGACGCTCGAAATTCCCGACCTCAGGCACCTGCCAGCCGCGGGTCTACGTGCGGGGGAACCGGCGAAGCTGATAGCCGACCGCCTGCAAGCCAGAAGCGGCAGTCAGGAAAGTCCTGTCCAGGCTGTCCAGCAAGCGACGCGGCCACCAGAAGAGCAGTCATTGCCCAAACATGTCGAGGGGCACCCGCCAGGGGAACAACCGCGCGTGGTAGAGCCCTCGGCGACTGAGCTATCGCAAGCCCTGGAACGCGAGCGGTCCAGGGTGGAAGCTTTGCTTCGTGACCTGGCGGCCGCCCGGATGGAGCTCGAAGCGGCTCGCCAAGAAGGGCGTGCGGCGCGTCAGGCCGCTCAAAACGATGCGCTCCGCTACAAACAGGGTGTCGCGGCGGAGCGTCAACTGAGCGCCACCTTAACGCAGGAACTCAGTGCTGCGTGGGCCGATCTCAAGGCCATGAGCGTTCAATTCGAGCAGGCAGCGAATGCGGCGGTGCAAGCGAGGGAGGCTGCAGAAGCCGCGGTCAATGAGGCTAATGAGATAGCCGCGCGCGAACGCGCCAAGAGCGCCGCCCTGGAGCAAAAACTCCTCGCGGCGCGCAAGGATCTCGACGGAATCAAGAACAGTGCGCAAATGGCCGGTAGTGAGCGTGAGGAAATTCTCCGCCGGGACCTGGCGGCGGCCAGAAGGGACCTCGATGCGATGCGGCGCGCTGCCGATGACGCAGGCGCGCAGGCGCGAAGAATTGCCGAGACGACGGCAGAACGTGAACGAGCCCTGCAAGAGCAGCGTCAAAGAGCCGAAGGATTTGCCCGCGACCTAACAGTAGTTCTGCGCGAGATGGAAGATTTGAGGGCCAAAGCGGCTGGAGCGATGAGATCAAAGGCCGCTGCGCTGCGAGCGCGACACGCTGCGGAGCTGTCCCTGGCCGATGCGAAACGGGCGTTTGATGAGGAGCGGCGCAAGCTTGGGGCCTACAAACGCGACCTCGCCGAAGCCCGCCAATCGACCGCTGCCGCCGAGGCTCGGGCCAAGCTGGCCGCGGCAGAGTTGGCTGCCGCGGTGCAAGCTCGAAAGGTCGCAGAGGCTGCGGCAATGAGGGCTGGCGCAGCACTCGCATTGGAGCTCGAGAAGGGAAGGTCGCTCGCGCGCGACCTCGACACCGCTCGGCGGGAACGCGACCTCGCAAAAGAGGAATTGACCCGGGTCTTAGCGGCGCGGCGCACGGCGTTGGAGGACGAGAGCGACCGGGCGAATGGCCGCGACCCAGCGGCGGCGCGCAAGAAAAAGCAAAACCTCAAGGCCCGAACTGAGCGCCGCATGGAGGATACCGCGGATGTACCAAAGGCGCGCGCCGATAACCGCGCAAGGGAACGTTCAAAGGCCGCTGTACGGACAGGTGCTCGATCGGTCGGTTATTCGGGGTCGCGGGAGATTGGCAGGGTGAAGGCCCGCAAGCCAACGCCAGCCGTTCGATCGGTGACGATTGTGCTGCCCTACGCGCTCCTGCCCAGGTGGTCGCGGGCGCCTGGCCGTTGGTAAGGAGGGTGGAAAGGCATTTTTTCGAGGTTTGCTTTGTCCAGAGATGAGGGACGAATGCGCAAGTACCTAGCTGCCACCACGTTGTTGATCGCAATAGCGATCGGGCCGACGTCGGCTCTGGGCCTCAGCGTCGGTGCCAAAGCCGGCGGTATTGGGGTCAGTGCCAGTGTGGGGACTGGCAAGAATGGCGCCTCGGCAGGGATTTCCGCGCGAGGCGGCGGAGTAGGCAAAGGAAAAGCTGGAGCCTCGGTCGGCAGGAAGGGGGGGTCAAGCCTTGGCGCCGGGGGCAAAGTCGGTGGTGTGGGGGGCGGTGCACGTGTGGGCTCCGGCAAGAATGGCGCCTCGGCAGAGAGTTCCGCGCGCGGCGGCGGAGTCGGCGGAGCAAAAGGAGCGGGAGCGAGTACTGGTCCCGGCGGTGCTTTAAGAGGTTCGGCCGCGGGCACCGGATCACTGGTAGGTGGTGGTGTCAGCACGATCGCCGGCATTGCTCCCGCAAAGGGCGCACGACCAACCGTCGCCCTGCCGCGCAACCTTTGGCCGTCAGCTACGCGCGCCAAATACGATAGTCGGGACTATCCCTCACGTCTTCCGGCGCCAACTGCAGCAATTTCGGATACCGCACGCGCCGTAGTTCGAGTCTGCCGCCAAGCAATAGCGTCGGCTGCGTCACCTTTTGGCGCCGTGCGTGTGCGCGCGGCAAGCGCCGGTCCTCTGCACCGGAATCGCCGAGGCGCGCTTACGGCCCCGCTCGCCGTGCGTATAGAGTATGCGGGGCAAGGCGGCGTCGAGATCCGTCAGGCGCGAATCAGGTGCCACCTCGACTCGTCCGGCAGGGTCGTTGCGGTGATTTAAGCCGCTCCGTTCGTCCACATGACGATCCTCCCGATAAGGCCGCTGCATGTACTCAGGAGGAAAATTCTGATCCGCATTAGGATGCTCGGACGTAGCTAGGCTAAAGGAAGGCGCCCCCATGCGGCCAAGCATCTCATCCGCGGCCGTACCGCAGAGGCAAGTGTACGGCCCGTCCTGGCACGACTTCATGGAGCGCTGCATGAAAACAGCAGCCGAATACAGCGCACGCCCAACGCATTTGGAAGTTCGGCGCACGAGGGATTCCCGCGGTACTGACGGCGGATCAGCGGAGAGACGCTCTGTTCATTAATCGCAAAAGGTACGTCGCACTTCGGCGTCTATTTCAAGAAATCGGCGCGGTGCGGAGTGAAGCTGTCGATCAGGCGGCCTGCCTCTAGCGCCTTGACGCCATGGACCACGTTCGAGGGCGCGATGAAACTGTCGCCGGCCGAGAGAATTTCGCTATGACCGTCGACGGTGACTTCGAACTTGCCCTCCGCGACGTAACTCGCCTGAACGTGCGGATGGGAGTGCGGCGCGCCGATGCCGCCTTTTTCGAACGCGAATTCGACCATCATCAGCTCGTCTGTGTGCAGGATCACCCGCCGCCGGTTGCCCTGTCCGAGATCGGTCCATTCACCTTCGTTGCCACGGGCGAAAAGCTTCGCATCCATCATCGTCTCCTCATCTCGCGAGCCAGCCACCGTCGACCGGAATGACGGCTCCATGCATGTAGTCCGAAGCCGGGGCGAGCAGGAACACCGCCGCGTCGCCGATGTCATCCGGCGTGCCCCAGCGGCCGGCCGGAATCCGCTCCAGAATAGCGGCGCTGCGCTTCTCGTCGGCGCGGAGCGCCTCGGTGTTGTTGGTGATGATATAGCCGGGCGCCACAGCATTCACGTTAATGCCCTTGGCGGCCCATTCGCAGGCGAGAAGCCGGGTGATACCCAGAGCGCCGTGTTTGGACGCCGTATAGGAGGCAACGCGTATACCACCCTGGAAGGAAAGCAGCGAGGCGATGTTGACGATCTTGCCCCGTCTTTCCTCGGCAATCACACGGCGGCCAAAGCCCTGACTGAGGAAGAACAGGGATTTGAGGTTGATGTCGATTACGTCGTCCCAGTCGGACTCGCTGAATTCCACCGCATCGGCGCGGCGAATGATCCCGGCGTTGTTGACGAGGCCGTCCAGTGGACCGTGCTCGCTCCACAATTCCTCGATCAGAGCGCGCGCCGCTTCGCGATCGGAAAGATCGGCACGGGCCCAAATGAAGCTTCCGCCAGCCTCGGCAATCTTCTCTTCGGTCTCGTCCATGGCGGAGCGGCCGACGCCGATCACCATGCCGCCGGCGCGGGCGATCGCGATGGCGATACCCTGCCCGATTCCCGTATTGGCACCGGTGACGGCGATGCGGCGGCCGGCTAGGCTGAAGGCCGACGGCACGCTCATCGAAGCGCCTCCATCGGCACCATCTCCACATCGGTATAGTCGACATTGTCGCCGGCCATGGCCCAGATGAAGGCGTAGCTCGAGGTTCCGCAACCGGAATGGATGGACCACGGCGGCGAAAGCACGGCCTCTTCTTTCGACATCACGATGTGACGCGTTTCGGTCGGCTCACCCATCAGATGCAGAACGCGTGCGCCGTCGGCAAGGTCGAAATAGAGATAGGCTTCCATGCGCCGGTCATGCACGTGGCAGGGCATGGTGTTCCAGACCGAGCCCGGGGCAAGCTGCGTCATCCCGACGACGAGTTGGCAGGTTTTCACGCCTTCCGGGTGGATGAACTGGAAGATCGAGCGCTCGTTCGAGGTCGCTGCACTGCCGAGGTCGATGCGCTTGGCATCGCCGATGCGAATTTGGCGGATCGGCAGCGCCTGGTGGGCGGGCGCACTCAGCAGGTAGAATTTGGCAGGGACCGCCGGGTCTTCAGATGAGAAGGCGATCTCCGTTCCCATCCCCGCATAGACCATGTCGCGCGGCTCGAGCCGGAAGCTCTCGCCGCTGATCTCGACGCGGCCTGCGCCACCGACATTGACGGCGATGAGTTCGCGCCGGTCGAGGAAGCGAGGCGTGCCGGTCGGACGAATGGCCTCGAGCAGCAGAGGGGCGTCGGTCGGCATCGCGCCGCCGACGATCATGCGATCGTAATGGCTATAGGTGAGGGCGATGCGGCCCGGCCGGAACAGCCCCGAAATGTGAAAGTTCGCGCGCAGCGCATCGGTATCCATGCGCGCGGCTGATGCCGGGTCGATGGCGTGGCGGATCGTGTAGTCGATATGGCTTGCGGTCATCGGCTGCCCTCGGATTGAAGAAAAGAAGATCAGACCCTGCGCCTGTCGGTGCCCCACTCGGCCTGCTGCCCGCTCAGCCGGGCGCGATAGCGTTCCTGGCTGGCGGTCAGGTGGGCGCGCATGGCGGCACGGGCAGCTTCCGGGTCGCTGGCGGAAATCGCCTTCAGGATTGCCAGATGCTCGCGCTGCAGGCTTTCCTGATATTCACGCGAGAGCACGCTGTCCGTACCCCAGGGCGAGGCGATGTCGCATGGGATGGCCCGCGTGCCGAGCGCGTCGAGCACCTCCACGTAATAGGGATTGTTGGTCGCGGCCGCGATCGCCCGGTGGAAGGCGAAATCGCTCTTGCCGGTCGCCTCGCCGCGCTCGAGCAGCCGGTCGAATTCGAAGAAGGCTTCCTGGATCTGCGCCTCCTGGGCGGCGTTGCGCCGGAGTGCCGCAAGGCCCGCACTCTCTATCTCGAGCCCCATGCGCACCTCGATCACGTTCAGCGCATGGGAAATCTTGTTGCCGACATCGAGGCTGATCGAGCCGAAGGCAAGCGTCGGGTGATCCTTGACGAAGACGCCTGCGCCCTGCCGCGCCTCGACGAGGCCGTCGGCGGCAAGAGTGGCTATCGCCTCGCGGACGACGGTGCGGCTGACGCCGAAGAACTCGCTCATCCGGCTCTCCGTCGGCAGCTTCTCGCCGGGCGGAATTTCGCCCTTCAGAACCTGCTGCCTGATCGCACTTGCGACGCGTTCGGAAAGCTTTGGTTTGCGCTCGATCTTGAATTCGGGCAGGAATTCCATGACGCCATCACCCTTTGAATACGGCCGGCAGCCAGAGCGAAAGGGCCGGAACATAGGTGACGAGCCCGAGGACGATCAACCCCGCCAGATAGAAGGGCCAGATGCTGCGCATCGCCTCCCAGACCGAGATCTTGCCGACCGCGCAGGCCACGAATTGCACGGCGCCGACGGGAGGTGTGTTGAGGCCGATGCCGAAGTTCAGGATCATGATGACCCCGAAGTGTACCGGGTCGACTCCATAGGCCATCGCCACCGGCAGGAAGATCGGGGTGCAGATGATGATGGTCGGACCCATGTCCATGAAAGTGCCGAGGAACAGCATCAGGACGTTGATCAGGAGGAGCACGATGATCGGGTTCTCGGAGATCGTGTTCATCCAGTCGATCAGCGCCGCGGGCACCTTCAAAAACGCCATCAGCCAGGAGAACGCGGCAGCCATGCCGATGATGAGCAGGACCATCGCCGTCGTGCGCACAGCGCCGAAGGTCGCGTGGACGAAATCCTGCCAGCTCATCTGCCGGTAGACGAAGACCGTCACCGCAAGCGCGTAGAGAACCGCGATACAGGAGCTCTCGGTCGCAGTGAACACGCCTGACCGAACGCCGCCGAAGATGATGCCGATGAGCAGCAGGCCGGGGGTCGAGATCAGCAGGAAGCGGCCGACCCTGGCGAAGCCGGGGAAGGACTCGGTGGGATAGCCGCGGCTGCGCGCGACAAAATAGGCGGTCATCATCAGCGCCGCCGCATAGAGGAGGCCGGGGACGATGCCGGCGGTGAAGAGATCCGCGATCGAGATCTTTCCCCCTGCCGAGATCGAATAGATGATCATGTTGTGCGAGGGCGGCAACATCAGCGCGATTAAGGCCGCCATGGAGGTGACGTTGACGGCATAATCGGCGCCGTAGCCGCGCTCCTTCATCTGCGGGATCATGAGCCCGCCGACCGCGGCGGCCTCCGCGACTGCGGAGCCGGAAATGCCGCCGAAGAGCGTCGCGGTGACGATATTGACCTGCCCTAACCCCCCGCGGACATGGCCGACCAATGAGGCGGCGAAGGCGACGATCTTCTGGGCGATGCCGCCGCGCACCATCAGGTCGCCGGCATAGATGAAGAAGGGGATGGCGAGTAGCGAAAACACGCTCATGCCGGAATTCAGCCGCTGAAAGATGACGAGCGGCGGCAGGCCCAGATAGAGCACGGTCGCGAAAGATGCGACGCCGAGGCAGAAGGCGATCGGCGTGCCGATCAGCATCAGCAGTGTGAATACGCCGAAGAGGATCATCATATCCATCTGATCACGCCTTTACATTCGCAGTGTCGAGTTCGGCGGCAACTTCAGCCGGCGGCATTTCGTCGAGCAGATCGTCGATGGGTTCGCCGGCAAGGCGCAGAACGATGCGCTCCAACGCGAACAGGCTGATGAGAACACCACCTGCGACCAGCGGCACGTAGCTCCAGCCACCGGAGATTTGCAGCGAGGGTAGGGTGGTGTTCCAGGTGAGGCGGACAAGCTCGATCCCGTACCAGATCATGCCGATGCCGAAGGCGAGTGCGACGATATCGGAGATCATGCGCAGCCACTTCTTGCCTCCTTTCGGCACCACGTAGAGCAGCACGTCGAAGCCGAGATGATAGTTCTCGCGCACCCCGACCGCAGCGCCCAGGAAGATGAACCAGCTCATCAGCATGACGGCACCGGGCTCGGTCCAACTCGGCGAATCGTTCAGCACGTAGCGGCAGAATACCTGCCATGCGACGATGGCCGTCATTGCGACGAGGCCGGCGCCCGCGAGCCAGAGCGAGAGCGTGCTCAGCCGGGACAATGCGCGGCCTGTTTTCACGAGACTGATAGGCACGATTGTCATTTCCTCGAAGGGACGGGCAGGCTTGGCCTGCCCGTCGGATTGGTTACTGAACCGCGCGCACGTCCTCGACCATCTTTTTGAGGACCGGGTCCGTGACGTGCTTTTCATAGACCGGCTTCATCGCGTCGATGAAACCCTGCTTTTCGGGCGTGGTGATCTTCGCGCCGGCTGCCTCGACCTTCGCGCGCGACTCGTTGACCTTGGCCGTCCAGAGCTCGCGCTGCTTGGCGACGCTGTCCTTGGCTGCCTGCCTGAAGAGCTCCTGGTCTTCCGGGGTGAGCTTGTCGAAGGCGGCCTTGTTCATCACGAACACTTCCGGAAGAATGGTGTGCTCGTCGAGCGAGTAGTTCTTGGCCACCTCGAAATGCTTGGCGGTATCGTAGCTCGGGAAGTTGTTCTCCGCGCCGTCGATGACGCCCGTCTCGATCGCCGAATAGACTTCGCCGTAAGGCATCGGCGTGGCATTGGCCCCGAGTGCGGCCACCATGTCGACGAAGATGTCGGACTGGATGACGCGGAACTTGAGGCCCTTCATGTCGGCGACCGAAGTGATCGGCTTCTGCTTGTTGTAGAAGGAACGCGAGCCGGCGTCGTAGTAGGCAAGTACGACCAGCCCGGCTCCTTCGAAGGCCTTCTTGATCTGGTCGCCGATCGCGCCGTCCATCACCTTGTGCATGTGGTCTTCCGAACGGAAGAGATAGGGCAGCGCCGGAACGATCGATTCCTTCACCGTGCCGTTGAACGGTGCCATGGAAACGCGGTTCAGCTCGATGACGCCGGAGCGCACCTGCTCGATGGTGTCCTTCTCCTCACCGAGCTGCGCGGAATGGTAGACCTCGACGGCATAGCGGCCGCCGGTACGCTCCTTGACCAGCTCACCGAAATACTTGACCGCCTCGACGGTCGGATAGCCGTCCGGATGCGTGTCGGACGAGCGCAGCACCGTCTGGGCATTGGCCGCGCCGGCCATGAATGAAGCGGCGACCAGTAGACCTGCCGCCAGTTTGGCTAGAATTTTCATGCTTTCCTCCCGTTTCGCACGATTGATGGATCAGAGCCGGTAGGCCTTCTTCGCGAGGCCATAGGCAAGGTCTCGAGCGAGCTCGTACGCCTCTTCATCCTTGAGGCGGTGTTCCGCGACGAGTCGCGCGAGAAATGCACAGTCGACCCGGCGGGCGATGTCGTGGCGCGCGGGGATCGACGGGAACGCCCTGGTGTCGTCGTTGAAGCCGACGGTGTTGTAGAAACCGGCCGTCTCGGTGGTCATCTCGCGGAAGCGGCGCATGCCTTCCGGACTGTCGTGGAACCACCAGGCGGGGCCGAGTCTCAATGCCGGATAGACGCCGGCGAGCGGCGCGAGCTCGCGCGCATAGCTCGTTTCGTCCAGGGTGAAGAGAATGACGGTCAGGTCGGGCTCGACCCCGACGGCATCGAGCAACGGCTTCAGCGCCGTCACGTAATCCGTGCGCGTCGGAATGTCGAAGCCCTTGTCGCGGCCGAACTTCGCCATGATGGCAGGCGAATGATTGCGGAAGGAGCCCGGATGAATCTGCATGACGAGCCCGTCATCGAGGCTCATCTTCGCCATTTCGGTCAGCATCTGAGCGCGGAACAGCCGCCGCTCGTCCGCATCCGCCTTGCAGGAGCGCACCTTGTCGAAGAGGGCCGCGGCCTCTGCTTCCGAAAGGTTGGCCGTATCCGCCGTGGCATGGCCGTGATCCGTGGAGGTCGCGCCGAACTCCTTGAAATAGGCGCGCCGGGCGCGATGCGCATCGAGGTAGCCTTTCCACGTCCCCGTATCGGCGCCGGTGATCTCACCGAGCTTGTCGAGATTGGCTGAAAAACCCTCGAAATCCGGGTCGACGACCGCGTCCGGCCGGTAGGCAGGAACGACCCGCCCCGTCCAGCCGCTTTCGCGGATTTTTGCGTGCCAGGCCAAATCATCCAGCGCGCCGTCGGTGGTGGAGATCACCTCTATGTCGAAGCGGTCATAAAGCGCGCGAGGGCGAAAATCGGAGCGTGCGAGATTTTCAGCGATGCGGTCGTAGAGCCGGTCGGAATTGGCGGCCGATGGGAGCTCATCGATGCCGAAGAGATTGGAAAGCGTGTAATCGAACCAGAGCCGTGTCGGTGTCCCGCGGAACAGATGATAGTTCTCTGAGAAACGCCGCCAGATCGCGCGGCCATCTTTCTCGACCGGCGAGCCATCGAGTGTCGGAACACCGAGGTCTTCCAACCTCACACCCTGGCTGAACAACATGCGGAACACATAGTGATCCGGCACGATCAGCAGTTGCGCGGGATCCGGGAACGGCTCGTCAAGCGCATACCAGCGGGGATCGGTATGCCCATGCGGGCTCACGATCGGCAGGCTTTTCACCTCGGCATAGAGGCTGCGAGCAAGACTGCGCGCGCTCTTTTCCCCCGGAAACAGAAGATCTGGATCGATCAGCCCCGCCATTCTAGCCCGCTCCTCCAACAGGTTCCTTATGGCTAGAACCTGTAAAATATAATGTCAACATACAAAATTGATGAAGTTGTATGATGAATTTATTGCTCGGAGCAGACGTTCAGTGTAGGCAGGACATGGGAGATGGCAGGCGGGGAGAAGGCATGTGCACCTTCAGGACCTGCGGCTGAGGAGGAGCGAGATGGCGAAGCTGCGTATCGGCGTGATCGGGCTCGGCATGGCATCGGCGCCGCATGCCAAAAGCCTGCTTGATCTCAAGGACAGGGTCGAAGTCGCTGCCGCCTACAGCCCGACGCCAGCGAGGCGGAAGGCGTTTTCGGAGGCTTACGGTTTCCCGGTCTGTGACTCCGCCGAAACGATCTTCGATGATCCGTCGATCACCGCCGTCATGATACTGACGCCGCCCAACACGCATCTCGATCTCACACGGCGGGCAGCCGAAGCGGGCAAGCATGTGCTCCTCGAAAAACCGCTGGAGATCGCTGAGGTGCGGGCCAGGGCGCTGGTCGAGGCGGCGGAGCGTGCCGGCGTGAAGCTCGGCATCGTGCTTCAGCATCGCTTTCGTCCGGTCAGCGAGGCACTTGCCGGGCTGATCAGCGAAGGGCGCCTCGGCGAGATCGTCAGTGCCTCGGCCCGCCTCCACAATTGGCGGCCGCAAAGCTATTACGATCAGCCGGGACGCGGCACGCGGGCGCGCGATGGCGGCGGCGTGCTTCTCACCCAGGCCATTCACACCCTTGATCTCATGGTTTCGCTTGCCGGCCTTCCGGAGGAGGTTAGAGCCTATGCGGCGACCAGCAAGGTGCACCGCATGGAGACCGAAGATCTGGCGATGGCGGCCATCCGCTTTCCAAGCGGAGCGATCGGCACTGTGAGCGCGACCACCTGTGCCTATCCCGGTCATCCGGATGAGATCGACATCATCGGCACTCGCGGCATGGTGCGCCTCGGCGGGCGAAGCCTTGTGGCCTCCTTCCACGACGGAACGGAATTGTCGATCGAAGACGAGGCGGCCGGCGGCGCCGGCGCCGATCCCATGGCGTTCCCGCACCACCATCACCGCGCCGTGCTTACCGATTTCCTTGGCTCGGTCGAGGACGGCCGCGAGCCGCGGGTCAACGGCCGCGAGGCGCTGAAGGTCCACCGTTTGATCGACGCAATTCTGAGTGCTGCCGCAAGCGGCGAGCCGCGACGCCCTTGAAGGAAGTTGAAAGCGCTTACCGCAGTACACGACAGCAGCCGCTGCGCCTCGTCGATTGCGGTAAGGCAAGGGTTTCCTCCGATCCTCATCCCTGTGCTTGTCACAGAAATCCAGCCCAAGTCTTTGGGCTGGAGAGACTCTTCCGCGCCGCAGATGCGGCGCTGCTGCATCCCTGTGACAAGCACGGGGATGAGGGCGAAAAAAGCGTCCGCCGAACCCACTTAGATTAGTGACGCTTACTGTGAGTGCTCACGAAGCGGCGCGCTTTAGGTCCTTGTTTTCGTGCGTGTCGTTGTCCCATAACCGCTGCACACTTTGGCGACATGCATTAGGTCTACGTGCACGCCTGGGCGACCCGCTCTAGTTTCGCACGTCATTCGGCTGCGTCTTGTCGCCCTTCTTCTTTTTCACGGTGGTGGCCGTCTTTGCGTCCGGCTCCTGGCCGTAATAGGTGCCGCCCAGATGACCGCCGCCGCTTGTCCTCTCCGCCTGCTTCCGAGCTTTGGCTTCGACTTCCTCGCTGTCGGTCTTACTCATTTCGAACTCTCTTTCATCTCTTGGGAATGCCTCCTTAACCACGGGCAAGCTCGTCTGTTCCGATTTATCGCTGTGGCACGCAAACGGCCTTCTGAGCGCGTCAAATCACCTTGTCAGGTGAACTCGTATATGAAAGAGTAATTCAAATACGAATGTAAGCGCCGTCCGAGACGGAGGCGGTGGGAGGATATGGATGCAAGAAAAAGCAGGATCGCTGCTCGCCGGACTGACGGTGGTCGACATGAGCCAGTTTCTCTCCGGACCTTATTGCTCGCTGCGACTGCTCGACCTTGGTGCGCGGGTGATCAAGATCGAGCGGCCGGATGGCGGCGATCTCTCGCGCCGGCTCTATCTCAGCGACACGGAGGTGGGGGGCGATTCGACGCTCTTCCATGCGATCAACCGGGGCAAGGAAAGCCTCGCCGTCGACCTGAAGAACGCCGACGACCTCGCGTTCCTGCGCAAGCTCCTCGCCGGGGCCGATGTTTTGATCCAGAACTTCCGCCCGGGGGTCATCGAGCGGCTGGGGCTCGATTACGAGTCCGTCAAGGCGATCAATCCTTCGATCGTCTATGCCTCGATCAGCGGTTACGGCGAAGAAGGTCCTTGGGTGATGCGACCGGGGCAGGATCTGCTCGCTCAGGCGCGCTCCGGCGTCATGTGGTTGAACGGCGATGAGGAGCAGGGGCCTGTGCCCTTCGGCCTGGCGGTGGCCGACATGCTGGCCGGCGCCAATGCCTGCCAAGGCATTCTCGCCGCTCTCGTGCGCCGTGGGATTTCGGGCAAAGGCGCCCATATTCAGACGAGTCTGCTGGAAAGCCTGGTCGACCTGCAATTCGAGGTGCTGACGACGCATCTGAATGACGGCCGCCGCAAGCCGCAACGCTCGGGCTTCCGCAGTGCCCATGCCTATCTTTCCGCGCCTTACGGCGTCTATCCGGCCAAGGACGGCTATCTGGCAATTGCGATGACGCCGATCGGTAGGCTCCAGGATCTCCTCGGGATCGAGGCGCTCGCCCCCTATCGCGACGACGGCAAGGCCTGGTTCGCGCACCGGGACGAGATAAAGCGCATCATTGCCGACCGGATCACCACCGAAGGCGTCGACCACTGGCTCGCGATACTGGAGGCGGCGGATGTCTGGTGCTCGAAGGTCCTGGACTGGCCCGAACTCTTGTCGAGCGAGGGCTTCCACATCCTCGACATGCTGCAGACCGTTACGCGGGAGGACGACGTCTCGATCGGCACGACGCGCTGCCCCGTCCGCATCGACGGCCTGCGTCCGAAGACTGAGCGCGCGGCGCCGGTCGTCGGCGAGCATACGGTGCGTATCCGCGCGGAGTTCGACCGATGAGCACGATCCGGCTGAAGGGCATGACCTGGAGCCATCCGCGCGGCTACGACCCGATGGTCGCCTGTTCGGCGATCTGGCGGGAAAGGACCGGCGTCGCCGTCGACTGGGACCGGCGTTCGCTGCAGGATTTCGAAAGCTTCCCGGTCGAGGAGCTTGCGCGCGGCTACGACCTCATCGTCATCGATCATCCGCATGTCGGTCAGATTACCGCGGAGAACTGCCTGGCGCCGCTCGACCTGCCCGCCCGGGAAGCCGAACTCGCCGCACTTGCCTCGGCAAGCGTCGGCGCATCCTTCCGAAGCTACAATTGGCAGGGGCGCCAATGGGCGCTTCCGATCGATGCGGCGACGCAGGTGCTCGCCTGGCGTCCCGACAGGCTCGACGGCCCGCCGACGAGATGGAGCGACGTGCTGGAGATCGCCAGAAGCGGCGAGGTGCTCATTCCGTTGCGCCCGCCGCACTCGCTGATGAGCTTCTTCACCCTTTGCGGCAATCTCGGGCGGCCCTGTTCGGTCGAGCGGGATCGCCCCTTTGCCGATCCGGAGGTGGGGCGCCAAGCACTCGAGGCGATCCGCGAACTCGCGGCGCTCGTCGACCCTGCCTGTCTTGCTATGGACCCCATCACCGTCCTCGACCGTATGGCCGATGAGGGGTCGCCGATCAGCCTGTCGCCGCTGATCTATGGTTATGTCAGCTATTCGCTCGAAGGCTTCGGCAAGAACCGCGTCGCATTTGCGGATATGCCCACGATCGGTCACGATCAGCCGGTCGGATCGGCGCTCGGCGGGACGGGCATTGCCGTCTCAGCCTTCTCGGCGCAACGAGAAGCGGCCTGCGATTTCGCTTATTTTGTGGCGAGTAATGCCGTGCAGTCGGACAGCTATTGGCGCTCGGGTGGGCAGCCGGGACACGCGGCCGGCTGGGAGGACGATGGCGCGAACGCCGCGACCCTCGATTTCTACCGCAATACGCGGCGAACGCTCGAAGGCGCTTGGCTAAGGCCGCGGCACAACGGGTATATGCGCTTCCAGGAGGCGGCGTCGTACATCATCAATGACGTCGTGACGAGGACCGTCCCGGTTGCAGCCGCCATCGAGACGCTGAACGAAAAGTTCGTTGCGAGCTTCGCCGACTGAGAAGGCCCGCTTGGCCAAGGAAATCGCTTCGCTCAGGCAAGCTTCCAGAGGCGGCGGGCATTGCCGGCAAGTACCCGCGTCGTGTCGTCGGGGCTGACGCCAGAGAGCAGCGCCTGTGTGGCTCCGACCCAGGTCGAGAGCCCGCCGCCGAGCGTGCAAACCGGCCAGTCGCTGCCCCAGACCATGCGGGAGAAGCCGAAACTTTCGACGACGTGAGCGAAATAGGGTTTCATATCCTCGAGCGTCCAGTTTTCCGCGCCGTAGGCCGGGAGCCCGGAGAGCTTCACGGTCACGTTCGGCCGGCGCGCTATTTCGGCCACAGGGCCTTTCCAAGCGTCGTAGCCGCCGCTTTTGACGTCCGGCACGCCGCAGTGGTCGAGCACGAAGGAGACGTCGGGGGCGAGATCGGCAAGCGCGATCGCCTTTTCGATCTGGTGCGGCAGCACGCAGAGATCGAAGTTCAGTCCGGTGCCGCCGAGGCGGCGGATGTTCTCACGGAAGAGCGGTCCTTCGGAAAGCTCGTCCGGCTCCACATGCAGAACGCGGCGGAAGCCGAGCACGAAAGGATTGGCCCTGACGCGGTCCAGATAGGCGGGAAAGTCGGGCGATTCCGGCCGGCAGGCGGCGATGGCGCCGACCAGCAAGCTTCCCGGCGCCTTCCCCAATTCCTCGACCATCACGGTTTCGGCTTCGATGTCGGCCTCGGCCACATCGACTTCCATGTGCAACGCCGCCGAGATGCCGAGCCGGCGAGCTTCCCGCGCATAGGTTTCGTATGTGAAATCCGCGTTCAGCGGGGGCACGTCGGCGAGCCACGGATAAGAAAGCCGCTGCCGGTAGATGAGATGCAGGTGGGTGTCGATGATCATATCGGGTTCTCCTCCACGATGGCTGGACACTGGCACATGAAAATGGACTATTCAAATACGAATCAGACGCCGTCACGTCTCGCTCTTGAAGCCCGCCCCAGCCATCTCGGACAATGTTCGCGTCGTGTCGACAATGAGCTGGATGGTCGAGGAAATATCCGGAGCCGGCGTATTGATGAGGGTGATGTAGGGCACCGTCAGGGCGGCGATCGCCTTTCCGTCCGCCCCGAGAACCGGCGCGGAAAGATTGATGACCCCTGCGGTCTGGGCGCTGGGCATCATCTCGTAGCCGCGCGAGCGGATGAGGTCGAGGCGCGCCAGGAATTCAGGCGTCACCCTCCCGTCGTCGCCAGAGCTGCCGAGATTCTCGGCGATCATCCGCTCGCGCTCCTCCGGCGAACGGAAGGCCAGCAGCACATGGCCCGAACCGGTGTCGAAAAGGCCGATGCGCGAACCAACCCGGATGGAAATTCCCCAGTAGCCGGGCGCTTCCTGTTGGGCGATGACCACCGGGTTGCCGCGGTCGAACACCACGAGCTGGTTGGCCTGCCGGGAGATCTCGGCGAGTTCGCGCATCAGCGGTACGGCGAAGGAGACGAGGCGCCTCACCGGCGCGTGCAACTGGGCGAGCCCGAAGAGCTTCAGCGTCAGGGAAAAGCGGTCGCCGTCGATTTTCGTCACGTAACCGCGTTTCACCAGCCGGTCGAGCATCCGATAGAATTCGTTCGGACTGCGTTCGAGGCGCTTGGCAATTTCCGCCTGAGTTAGCCCCCCGTCGACCCCTGCGAGGAGTTCTAGGATGTCGAGGCCCTTGTCGAGCGCCGGCGCGCGGTAGCGGTCATTTTCCTCGTCCGTCAAGGGCTCTCTCCCCAATGAATAACCATCTTCATATACGCAAGCAGAACGCCAGACAAGGGTTCGAGCTTGACGGCCAGGGTATTATCGGTTTGTATATGAATGAAGCTCTTATTGGTGAGGGCTGGCGAGAGCCAACGGGAGGAGAAGATGTCGAGATTACTGGCCGGTGTCGCAGCCGGCGCGATTTTATGCGCATGGGCGGGCCATGCCGCTGCGGCGGAATTGCCGGGCAAGTTCGAAGGCGTCACCGTCGACGCCAAGCTGATCGGTGGGCAGCAGTATGAGGCGCTCTACGCGCGCATCGCCGAATGGGAAAGGGCGACCGGCGCTAAGGTGAACGTTCTTTCCAAGAAGAACCACTTTGAGCTCGACAAGGAGATCAAGTCGGACATTGCCACGGGCAACATCACCTGGTGCGTAGGCTCGAACCACTCGTCCTTCGCCCCGCAATATCCGGATGTTTATACGGACCTCTCGGCGCTGATCCCGAAGGAGGAGATCGAAGGCTTCGTGCCGACGAACATCGAGGCCTCGACGCTCGGCGGCAAGCTGGTGATGCTGCCTCGCGCCCAGTTCGACGTCTCGGCACTTTACTATCAGAAAAGCCTCTACGCCGACGAAGCCAAGAAGCAGGCGTTCAAGGAAAAATATGGTTACGAGCTTGCGCCGCCGGACACCTGGCAGCAGGTCGCAGACCAGGCCGCGTTCTTCTCCAACCCGCCGGACTTCTACGGAACGCAATTTGCCGGCAAGGAAGAGGCGATCAACGGCCGCTTCTATGAGATGCTGGTCGCGGAGGGCGGCGAATATCTCGACGCGGACGGCAAGCCCGCCTTCAACTCGGAAGCCGGCGTGCGCGCGCTCGACTGGTTCGTCAACCTCTATAAAGCCAAAGCCGTTCCGGCCGGCACCACGAATTATCTCTGGGACGACCTCGGCCAGGGCTTTGCCTCCGGCACCATCGCGGTCAATCTCGACTGGCCCGGCTGGGCGAGCTTCTTCAACGACCCCAAGTCGTCGAAGATCGCCGGCAATGTCGGCGTGAAGGTGCAGCCGGCGGGCTCCTCCGGCAAGCACACCGGCTGGTCGGGTCATCACGGCTTCTCGGTCACCGAGAGCTGCGCCAACAAGGAGGCCGCGGCCTCGCTCATCTGGTTCCTGACGAACGAGGACAGCCAGAAGCTGGAAGCGTCCGCCGGGCCGCTGCCGACCCGGACCGCGGTCTGGGAATGGGCAATCAATGAGGCCCAGAACGACGCCTACAAAAAGGAAGTGCTATCCGCCTTCCAGCAGGCCGCGCAGCACGCCTTCCCGGTTCCGCAGACCCCGTCATGGATCGAGATTTCGAACGCCGTCTATCCTGAATTGCAGGCGGCGATCCTCGGCGACAAGACCTCGAAGCAGGCGCTCGACGACGCTGCCGCCAAGGCGACCCAGATCCTCGAGGATGCTGGCGAGCTTTGATCATTGGCGAGGCGCCGGATGACCCCGGCGCCTTCCCGTACCCTCTGACCGATGAGAACCAAGATGCCATCTGATCTGGCCGGGGCGACTGCTGGCATGGAATACCGGAGAAGCGGATTCATGGGCGCTTTGAAGCGGTTGAGGCCATCGACGCCGTTTCTGCTTCTGCTGCCGGCGATCGTCGTGCTGGCGGCGGTCGTCGTCGTGCCACTGCTCCTGTCGTTCTATTCGAGCTTCACGCCGTTCCGGCTGACGCAGCCGGCCTCGCTTTTCAATTTCGTCGGTTTCCGCAATTACGGGCGCATTCTGACCGACGTCGAATTCTGGACCGCCTTCGGCCGCACCGTGCTGCTTCTGACCGTCGCGCTCAATGCCGAGATGCTGCTCGGGCTCGGGCTCGCCATGCTGGTCGAAAAGGCGACTGCCGGTCAGCGCCTGCTGCGCACGATCATGATGTTTCCGATGATGTTCTCGCCGATCCTCGTCGGCTTCCAGTTCAAGTTCATGTTCAACGACAATATCGGCCTCATCAACAACGCCCTGCAGTCGCTGGGGCTGACGGATCAGGCGATCCCGTGGCTGATCGACGGAACGCTCGCCTTCTGGGCGATTGTCGTCGCTGAGGTATGGTCGTCCACCTCGATCTTCGCGATCCTGATCCTTGCAGGGCTGCTCGCCATGCCGAAGGAGCCGATCGAGGCGGCGCGCGTCGATGGCTGCACGCCTTGGCAGACCTTTCGCTACGTGACCTGGCCCTTCGTCATGCCCTTCGCCTATATCGCCATGACGATCCGCTCGCTCGACGTCGCCCGCGCCTATGACATCGTCAAGATCATGACCGATGGCGGACCCGCCAAGCGGACCGAGCTGCTCTGGACGCTGATCTCGCGCACGGCCTATGCCGACGCCCGCATGGGGCTTGCCAACGCCATGGCCTATTTCGCCATCTTCCTGTCCATCCTCTTTACCGTCTATTTCTTCCGCAAGCTTGCGGCGGCTCGGACGCAGATCGGCGCGGAGTGGTGAGATGAACGAGAACGCCAAGGCCCGTCTTGCGGGCAACCTCCTGTCGCTCGCACACAAGCTCGGCCTCTTCATCGCCATGGCGATCATCTGCCTGCCGGGACTCTGGATCGTGCTCGCCTCTTTCCGTCCGACGGTCGAGATCATGGCGAAGCCGCCGGTCTGGATCCCCCAGGACCTGTCGCTCGACGCCTATGTCGCGATGTTCTCCGGCGTCGGGCAGGGCGGCATCCCCGTTATCGACTACTTCAGCAATTCGCTGATCGTCTCCATCACCTCGACGGTGATTTCGCTCGCAATCGGCATGGCCGGCGGCTACGCCTTCGCGCGCTTCCGCTTTAGGGCAAAGTCGTCGATCTTCCTCGGGCTGATGCTGACCCGGACGGTGCCCGGCATTGCGCTGTCGTTGCCGCTGTTCTTCGTCTATTCGAAGCTCGGGATCATCGACACCCACTTCGGCCTGATCCTCGCCTATGTGGCGCTCAACGTTCCCTTCACAATCTGGCTGATTGACGGCTTCTTCCGGCAGGTCCCGAAGGACCTGGCCGAAGCTGCGCAGATCGACGGCTGTACGCGCTGGCAGGCCTTCTGGCAGGTCGAGTTTCCGCTTGCCGGTCCCGGCATCGCGTCCGCCGGCATCTTCGCCTTCCTCACGTCGTGGAACGAGTTCGCGCTCGCCTCGCAGCTCACCCGTTCCATCAACTCCAAGACCCTGCCGGTCGGCCTTCTCGACTACACCGCCGAGTTCACCATCGACTGGCGCGGCATGTGCGCACTCGCCGTGGTGATGATCATTCCGGCTCTGGTCCTGACCTTCATCGTGCAGAAGCATCTGGTCTCCGGCCTCACCTCCGGCGCAGTCAAAGGATAGCCCATGGCAACCGTGTCCCTCCAGAAACTGGTGAAGCGCTACGGCGCGCTCGAAATCGTCCATGGCATTGACCTAGAGGTTGCCGATCGCGAATTCATCGCGCTCGTCGGGCCCTCCGGCTGCGGCAAGTCGACGACGCTCAGAATGATCGCCGGCCTCGAACCGATCTCCGGCGGCAATCTCAAGATCGGCGGCCGCATCGTCAACGACCTGCCGCCGCGCGCGCGCAACATCTCGATGGTGTTCCAGTCCTATGCGCTCTACCCGCATATGACGGTGCGCGAGAACATGGGCTTCTCGCTGAAGATCGCCGGGATGAAGTCCGAGGAGATCGCCCCGCGTGTCGAGGAGGCGGCGCGCACGCTCGACCTCACTCATCTTCTCGACCGCCGTCCTTCGCAGCTTTCCGGCGGTCAGCGCCAGCGCGTTGCCATGGGGCGCGCCATCGTGCGCAATCCGGACGTCTTCCTGTTCGACGAGCCGCTCTCCAATCTCGATGCGAAGCTGCGCACCCAGTTGCGCACCGAAATCAAGAAGCTGCATGCCAAGGTGCAGTCGACGGTGATCTACGTCACCCACGACCAGGTGGAGGCGATGACGCTCGCCGACCGGATCGTGATCATGCGCGACGGCCATATCGAGCAGGTTGGAACGCCCGAGGAAGTCTTCCAGCGCCCTGCCTCGAAGTTCGTGGCCGGCTTCATCGGTTCACCGCCGATGAACCTCAAGGACGCCGAGATCGCTGACGGGCGGGTGGTCTTCGTCAACGGCGACAGCTTGCCTTTGCCGCGGCGCTTCGCCGATCGCGTGACTGCCGGCCGCAAAGTGACCTTCGGCCTCAGGCCAGATGATCTCTACCCGGCCGGCCACGGCATCCATTCGGGTCAGGAAGCCGACGTGCACAAGGCGGACCTCCGCGTCTCGATCACCGAGCCGCTCGGCAACGAGACGCTGGTCTTTTCCGAACACGGCGGCGCCGAGTGGGTCGGGCGCATGCTCAATCCGCGCCGGTTACGTGCCGGCGAAACGCTACCCTTCTGTTTCGACCTCTCGCAGGCGCATCTCTTCGACCGCGAGACAGGCAGGACGTTGCGGGGCTGACATGGCGAGGATAGAACGCATTGAACTGAGGATGATCGACCTTCGCCCGAAGGTGCTTCGGACCGACGCGATCCAGAGCTTCGTCAGCCAGGAAACGCCGCTCGTGACGATCACCGACAGCGACGGCGCGAGCGGCACCGGCTACAGCTACACGATCGGCACCGGCGGATCGTCGGTGATGCGGCTCCTCGCCGATCACCTGGCGCCGCGCCTGATCGGCCGCGATGCTGACCAGATCGAAGCGATCTGGCATGAACTCGAGTTCGCCACGCATGCGACGACGATCGGCGCGATCACCTCGATCGCCCTTGCCGCCATCGACACCGCGCTCTGGGATCTGCGCGCGAGAAAGCAGAGCCTGCCGCTCTGGAAGCTCGCCGGCGGGGCCAAGGACCGCTGCCCGCTCTACACCACCGAGGGCGGTTGGCTGCACATATCGGTAGAGGCCCTCGTCGAGGACGCGCTCGAAGCGCAGTCGAAGGGCTTCTCCGGCTCCAAGGTCAAGATCGGCAAGCGCCACGGCTCGGAGGACCTTGCCCGGCTCTCGGCCGTGCGCAAGGCTGTCGGCGATGGCTATGAGATCATGACGGATGCCAATCAGGGCTTTACGGTAGACGAGGCGATCCGCCGCGCCGAGCGGTTGAAAGAGCTCGACCTCGCCTGGATCGAGGAGCCGCTGCCCGCCGACGACATCGACGGACACGTGCGGCTCAACCGCTCGACGGCGACGCCCGTCGCCATTGGCGAGTCGCTCTATTCGATCCGGCATTTCCGGGAGTATATGCAAAAAGGGGCCTGCTCGATCGTGCAGGTCGATGTCGGCCGCATCGGCGGCATCACCCCCTGGCTCAAGGTCGCTCACGCCGCTGAGGCATTCGACATGCCGGTCTGCCCGCATTTCCTGATGGAACTGCATGTCAGCCTGACCTGCGCCGTGCCGAACGGCAAATATGTCGAATATATCCCGCAGCTCGACGACATTACGACGTCGCGCCTTGCCGTCGAGGACGGCATGGCATTGGCGCCGATGACGCCCGGCCTCGGCATCGAGTGGGACTGGGACGCGATCACGAGCCGCGTTCTCGCCGAGTTCAGCCGGGACATTCGATAGGGGAGGCGAACATGCAACGCATCGGCATGGTGATCGGCGTGAGGCCGGAGAAGATCGCGGAATACAAGCGCCTGCACGCGGCGGTCTGGCCGGAGGTGCTCTCGATGATTTCCGCCTGCAATATCAGGAACTACTCGATCTTCCTGAAGGAGCCGGAAAACCTGCTCTTCTCGTTCTTCGAATATCACGGCAACGACTATGCCGCCGACATGGCGAAGATGGCTGCCGATCCGAAGACGCAGGAATGGTGGTCCGTCTGCATGCCCTGTCAGGCGCCGCTCGACACACGCAAGAAGGGCGAGTGGTGGGCGACGATGGAAGAGGTGTTCTTCCATGCCTGAAGCATTCGACCCCGGGACATTGGCGCAATCCTGGCCCTTGCCGGCGAGCCCCCGGCCGATCGTGACCTTCGGTGCCGGGTCCATCGTAGGCGACGCGCATTATCCGGCCTACAGGAAGGGCGGCTTCCCGATCGCCGGGCTCTATGATCCGGATCAGGAAAAGGCGAGGGCGCTTGCGGAAAAATGGGGCGTCACGGCCTATGCGACAATAGAGGAGGCGGCATCCGTCAAGGATGCGATCTTCGATCTCGCGACGCCGCCCGTCGCTCATGCCCGGGTGCTTGCCGCTCTTCCCGACGGTGCTGCGGTGCTCATCCAGAAGCCGATGGGAAGCGATCTCGCCGCCGCGACGGAAATCCTGGAGCTCTGCCGGAAAAAGAAACTCAAAGCCGCCGTGAATTTCCAGCTCCGCTTCGCGCCAATGATGCTGGCGCTGAAGGATGCGATCGCCAGGGGCATGCTCGGCGAAGTGGTCGATTTCGAAGTTCATCTCGCACTCGATACGCCCTGGCAGCTCTGGTCCTTCCTCGAAGGCCTGCCGCGCATCGAGATCACGATGCATTCGATCCACTATCTCGATCTGATCCGGCAGGTGCTCGGCGATCCGAAGGGTGTTCACGCCAGATCGATCGGCCATCCGAACCATAAGATGGCGCAGACCCGCACTACCGCCATTCTCGATTATGGCGATCGCGTGCGCTGCGCGATCTCGATCAATCACGACCATAAGTTCAGCCGCCGCCACCAGGCCTGCGAGTTCCGGGTCTCAGGCACGGAAGGTGCCGCCTATGTGCAGCTCGGCGTCAATCTCGACTACCCGCATGGAGAACCGGACATCCTCGAGATTTATCCGAAGGGCGGCAGCGATTGGGTGAGCGTCCCGCTAGAAGGCACATGGTTCCCGGACGCCTTCGTCGGGCGGATGGCAAACCTGCAGCGCTACGTGGCGGGCGAGGACAGCGAGCTCGTCTCCTCCGTGGAGGATGCGTGGATGACCATGGCGCTGGTGGAAGCGCTGTACCAATCGAGCGCCGCCCCGGCGACGCCGCTTGCAAAAATGCCGTGACGGGGCAAAGGATTCGCCGATGGAGCAGATCAGATATTTCGAGGACTATGTGGTGGGCGAAGAGCGCGTGACGACCGGCCGCACCATCACGGAGACCGATTTCATCGTCCATGCCGGCCACACGGGCGATTTCTTCCCGCATCACATGGATGCCGAGTTCGCTAAGACGACGCCCTTCGGAGAGCGAATCGCCCACGGCACGATGGTGTTTTCTATCGGGGTCGGTCTTACCGCCAGCGTCATCAACCCGGCTGCCTTTTCCTATGGCTATGATAGGTTGCGGTTCATAAGACCCGTCTTCATCGGCGATACGATCCGCACACGCGTCACCATTCATTCGAAGGAAAACGACCCAAAGCGTGAGGGCGTCGGTCGTGTCGTCGAGCGCACCGAGGTCATCAATCAGAAAGGTGAGGTCGTGCTTGCCGCCGATCACATCCATATCGTCGAGCGCAGGCCGAAGGCTGCCTGAGTATTGATTAGGAAAGGAGTTCCATGTCTCTGCCTCTAGACAGCAAGCGGGTGCTGGTCACTGCCGCCGGCCAGGGCATCGGCCGGGCAAGCGCACTCGCCTTCGCCCGCGCCGGCGCCGAAGTGCTCGCGACCGATATCAATCCCGATACGCTGAAGACCCTGGACGGCGAAGCGGGCATCAAGACCCGTGTCCTCGATGTCTTGAAGGACGACGCGGTCGCCGCCACGGTCGCCGAGACCGGGCCTTTCGACGTGCTCTTCAACTGCGCCGGTTTCGTCCATGCCGGCTCCGTCCTCGAAATGTCCGACAAGGATCTCGACTTCGCCTTCGATCTCAATGTGCGCGCGATGATCCGCACGATACGGGCGGTGTTGCCGGGAATGATCGAACGGGGAGGCGGCGCCATCATCAACATGGCGTCGGTCGCCTCGAGCATCAAAGGCGTGCCGAACCGCTGCGCCTATGGGGTTACCAAGGCGGCCGTGATCGGCCTCACCAAATCCGTTGCCGCCGATTATGTCGGCAAGGGCATACGCTGCAACGCCATTTGCCCCGGCACGGTCGAGAGCCCCTCGCTGCAGGAGCGCATGAAGGCGCAAGGCGACTACGAGACGGCCCGTGCGGCCTTCATCGCCCGCCAGCCGATGGGGCGGCTCGGCACACCCGAGGAGATTGCAGAACTCGCCTTGCACCTCGCCACCGCCAGCTATACGACCGGCCAGGCCTATGCCATCGACGGCGGCTGGACCATCTAAAACACTGGAAGGATTTGATTCATGAAGCTGATGCGCGTCGGCCCGCTTGGCCAGGAAAAGCCGGCCGTCCTCGACAAGGACGGCAAGATCCGGGACCTCTCCGCCCACGTCGCCGATATAGGCGGCGCGGCGATTTCTCCCGACGGTCTCGCCAGGATAGCGGATATCGACATTGCCGGCCTGCCGGTCGTGCCGGCAGACACGCGTATCGGCGCCTGTGTCGCCGGGACGGGCAAGTTCATCTGCATCGGCCTCAACTATTCCGACCATGCGGCCGAGTCCGGCCTGGCTGTGCCGCCGGAGCCGGTGATCTTCATGAAGGCGACCTCCGCCATCTGCGGACCCAATGACGACGTGCTCATTCCGCGCGGCTCGGAGAAGACGGATTGGGAAGTGGAACTCGGCGTCGTGATCGGCAAGACGGCGAAATACGTCACCGAAGCGGAAGCGCTCGACTATGTCGCCGGATATTGTGTCGCGCACGATGTCTCCGAGCGCGCCTTCCAGACCGAGCGCTCAGGCCAATGGACCAAGGGCAAGTCCTGCGACACGTTCGGCCCGATCGGTCCCTGGCTCGTCACCAAGGATGAAATTTCGGACCCGCAGAACCTGGGCATGTGGCTGAAGGTGAACGGCGAGACGATGCAGAACGGCTCGTCGAAGACGATGGTCTTCGGCGTTGCCTATCTCGTTTCCTATCTCAGCCAGTTCATGTCGCTCCACCCCGGTGACATAATCTCGACCGGAACGCCGCCCGGTGTGGGGCTCGGCATGAAACCGCCGCGCTATCTGAAGCCCGGCGACATCGTCGAGCTCGGCATCGAGACGCTGGGCACACAGAAGCAGACCTTCCGCGCCGACGCCTGAACAATAGTGAAGAAGAACCAAGACCCATGACCAAGATCACCAGCTTGCGTTCCATCGACCTGCGCTTTCCCACATCGGCGAGCCTCGACGGTTCGGACGCCATGAATCCCGATCCCGATTATTCGGCTGCCTATGTCGTCCTCGGCACCGACAAGGCGGGCCTCGATGGACACGGGCTGACCTTCACGATCGGTCGCGGCAACGACATCTGCTGCGCGGCGATCGAGGCGATGAAGCATCTGGTCGTGGGTCTGGATCTCGATTGGGTGAGGGAAAATCCGGGCCGCTTCTGGCGGCATGTCACTGGCGACAGTCAGTTGCGCTGGATCGGCCCGGACAAGGGCGCCATGCATCTTGCCACCGGTGCAGTCGTCAACGCCGTATGGGATCTGCTCGCCAAGGAAGCCGGCAAGCCGGTCTGGCGGCTCGTCGCGGAGATGAGCCCGGAGGAGATCCTGTCGATCGTCGATTTCCGCTACCTGACCGATGCCATCACGCCCGAGGAGGCGCTCGCCATCTTGAAACGCGCCGAGGCTGGCAAGGCGGAGCGCATAGCCATCCTCGAGAAGGAGGGCTATGCCTGCTACACGACCTCGGCCGGCTGGCTCGGCTATGACGACGCGAAGCTCCGCCGCCTCTGCAAGGAAGCGGTGGATGAGGGTTTCAAGCACATCAAGATGAAGGTCGGCCGCGACCTCGAGGATGACAAGCGGCGTCTGAGGATCGCGCGCGAGGTGATCGGCGACGATCGCTTCCTGATGATCGACGCCAACCAGGTCTGGGAAGTGGGCCAGGCAATCGACTGGGTGAAGGAACTCTCCGTCTACGAGCCCTTCTTCATCGAGGAGCCGACGAGTCCCGACGACGTGGCGGGCCACAGGGCGATCCGCGAGGCGATTGCCCCCGTCAAGGTGGCGACCGGTGAGATGTGCCAGAACCGCATCATCTTCAAGCAGATGATCGCCGGCGGAGCGATCGATATCGTGCAGATCGACAGTTGCCGCATGGGCGGACTGAACGAGGTGCTTGCCGTCCTCCTCATGGCCGCGAAATACCGACTGCCGGTCTGGCCGCATGCCGGCGGCGTCGGGCTATGCGAATATGTCCAGCACCTGTCGATGATCGACTATCTCGCCGTTTCGGGCACCAAGGAGGGCAGGGTCATTGAATATGTCGACCATCTGCACGAACACTTCCTCGACCCGTGCCGCATCGAGAACGCCGCCTATATGCCGCCGTCGATGCCGGGCTTCTCGATCGAGATGAAGCCGGAATCGATCGTGGCCCATACGTTCGCGGCTTAGCGCTTCTGCTTCGAGGCTCGACAAGCATCGCGGGGGAGGGTGCAATGTGCATTCTCCGGGCTCCTACGCAACGCGTGGTCACGCGCTCGCGCTGCAGTCTCTAGATCACGATGATGTCGGGTCGGATCGACCTGACATCAGGATCGTGATCGACTCTAGTTGGCGCGGGATGCCGGCGGAAAACCGCACACACTTTTCCTCATCCCGCGCTAGGCTCCTTCAAGCGCTGCCCTACTTGCTTATCAGGACTCTTCCGAAATCGGCTCACGCCGATCACTGCTGGCGGAGGAGGCTTGACGGGCAACGTCGCGAGCCAGGACCGAGACGTTTGCGGCGTGGGGCTACGATGCTGAGGTTTGCGCGGAAAGCTAACGACAATCGGGCCGAATCCACCAGCGGGTTGCCGCAAATCTCGCTCGCGCCGGCGGCGAGAGCGCAGCCTTCGAGGCTTCCGACGCTCGCAGCAACGGCCCTCACGGTCGCTGTTCTCTATTTGGCCCACGAAGTCTTCCTGCCGCTCGCTCTTGCCATTCTGCTCACTTTCGCGCTCGCGCCGGTGGTTTCGAGACTGCGCAGGGCGGGCTGTCCCCGCTCGGTTGCCGTCATCGGCACCGTAACGATGGCCTTTCTGTTCCTCTCCGCCTTCAGCGTCATTGTCGCCATGCAGATCAGCGAGGTGGCGCAAAACCTGCCGACCTACCAGTACAACATCGTCGAGAAGGTCAGGACCTTGAAGGAGGCGGGTTCGGAAAACCAGGTGCTCGAGCGCATCAGCCGCGTCATGGAGAGGATCAGTGCGGAAATCAGCCGCCCCGAGCCCGAAGCGCGCGTCTCACCGGAACCGGAACCGGAGCGGCGACCCGTTCTCGTCGAGATATTTTCTCCCGAGCGACCGATCGAAACCTTGAAGAACATCGTCAATCCGCTGCTCGGTCCTTTGGCGACGACAGGTCTCGTCATCGTAGTTGTCATCTTCATGCTTTTCGAAAGGGAGGAGTTGCGCGACCGCTTCATCCGGCTGGTTGGTTACGGTGACATGCACCGCACCACCGAAGCCCTGCAGGATGCGGGCGTTCGCGTCGGCCGATATCTGCTCATGCAGCTCGTGGTGAATGTCACCTACGGTGTTCCGCTTGCGATCGGCCTCTGGCTGCTCGGAATACCCTATGCGACCCTTTGGGGGATGCTCGCCATCGTACTCCGCTTCGTCCCCTATATCGGTCCGGTCATCGCAGCCGCTCTGCCGCTGTTCCTCGCCTTTGCGGTGGCTCCGGGTTGGAGCCTTCTGGTTTGGACGGGGGCCTTGTTCATAGTCCTCGAGCTTCTCAGCAACAATGTCGTCGAGCCTTTGCTCTACGGCTCGCGCACCGGCCTGTCGCCGCTTGCGATCATCGTCTCGGCGATTTTCTGGACCTGGCTATGGGGACCGGCCGGTTTGGTGATGTCGACGCCGCTCACCGTTTGCCTCGTCGTTCTCGGCCGTCATGTGCCGCAGTTCGAGTTCCTGGAGATCCTGTTGGGCAATGAGCCGGTTCTTGACCCGAAGGAGCGCCTTTACCAGCGTCTGCTCGCCGGTGATCCGGAAGAGGCGACGGACATTGCGGAGGAGATGCTCGAGGAGAAATACCTCGTCGAGTTCTATGACACGGTTGCCGTCCCCGCCCTGCTCCTTGCAGAAAGGGACCGCGCAAGGGGCGCTCTGACCGATACCCAGGCGGTCCAGCTTGCGGAGAGCGCGGGCACGCTCGTCGCCAATCTCGAGGAAATCGCCGGCGAGGAGGAAGGGGAAGACGAGGATCCGGCCGCCGAAGCCGCGGATCAAGACGAGGCCGATGGATATGATCTGCCGCTTGGAGAGGGGAGATCCGTCCTTTGCATTGGTGGGCGATCCGAGCTCGACGATGTGACCGCAACCATGCTGTCCCAGATCATCTGGATCCAGGGCGCGGAGGTCGCGTTCGCCGGTCACGAGGCACTCAAGCCGGGCAACATCAGAAGTCTGGCGGTCGAAGGACGCAATGCAATAGTCGTAGCCTTTCTCGATAGAGACTCCATGCGACACGCCAAGTTCATCGTGCGTCGGCTCAAGCGTGTCGCTCCTCAGGCGCGGATCGGTATCGCGCTTTGGCAGGAAAGCCGTCAGCCGGAAACCGAGGCGGGCGCTCGCCTCGCGGACGAGCTGCAGGCGGATTTCCTAGTGTCTGCGATGGTCGAGGCGGTTCGGGAGGCCCTCTCGGACGAGGCTCCCCGGCCATTGAAACTCGGGCATCCGAAGATCGGCCGCCGTACTCCCGCGCGCAGAAGCAGGCGCAACGAGAAGGGGGGCAAAACGCCGGCAGGCGAGACCGCCGGCTAGAGCATTTTGCAGTCACGTGGCATCACCTGACGTAGCACAAATGCAGGAAGGGATGGAGCGGCGGCGCGAAGGGATGGAGCGTATCCCGCTCTAGCCGTCCGGTTGGCCGAGCTGTTTGCGCAGCACTTATCGAGCGGTGCCGGAACAAGTGGAATTTCGCGGCGTTGGTTATGCGCCCGCGCTGAAGGCGGGCGCTTGCTCAAGGGACAGAGACGTCCCCGGACGCAGAACATGAGCGCGAACGAGGCCGATCCTGCGGAAAGGCTGAAGGCCGCAGAGCCGGAAAGAGGGCGAGATGCCACCACGCCGGGGGAGATACCGGCGAAGGGCATGCGGGATGTTTTCTGGCGAATAATCGCCGAAATCTCCGAGGAGCGGGTGCCGCTCATTGCGGCAGGAGTGAGCTTTTATCTTCTCCTGGCGCTGTTTCCCGCGCTGGCTGCGCTGGTCTCCGTCTACGGAATTGTCGCGGACCCCTCCGAGATCGGGACGCATATGGGGACCGTGGGCGCGCTGCTGCCGCCCGAATCCTACAAGCTGATCATGGATCAATTGACTGCGCTGACAACTCAGAAGGCTTCCGCGCTCAGTATCGGCTTCTTCGTGAGTTTGCTGGTCTCGCTGTGGAGCGCGGCCAACGGCATTGCCGCGCTCTTCGACGCGATGAACGTTGCTTACGGAGAAAGGGAGAAGAGGGGTATCGTGTCGAGAACGTTGCTGTGCCTTGCCTTCACTTTCGCAGCGCTGCTGTTTTCGGTGGCGCTGATCGTGGCGGTCGGCGTTGTTCCGGCTGTGCTTGCCTATCTGTGGCTGGATCGTTGGGTCGAGATCGTGACCAGGGTGGCGAGGTGGCCGGCCATTCTGTTCCTTGCGGTCATTGGCACCGTGCTCATCTATCGGTTTGGACCGAGCCGGGAGCGCGCGAAACTGCGGTGGCTGAACTGGGGCGCCGTCTTCAGCGCATTGCTGTGGATCGCAGCTTCGTGGCTGTTCTCCTTCTACCTCGAGCATTTTGCCAACTATAACGCCACCTACGGCGCGCTCGGTGCGGTCGTCGGTCTCATGATGTGGGTGTGGATCTCGGTGATGATCCTCATCATAGGTGCGCTTCTCAACGCCGAACTCGAACACCAGACGGCCGTCGATTCCACGACCGGAAAACCATTGCCGATGGGTGAGCGGGGTGCCCACGTGGCTGACACGGTCGGCAAGGCGGTGGAATAAAAGATGGGTTCGACAAGGCGCCTACGCAGTTGTTCCCTCGCGCGGAGAAAGACCATAGCGCGATCGTCCCGTTGATTGCATTATTGCCCCTCGCTCCGGAGAAGACTGTCTCCTGGGCTCGGAGGGTTGCCGTTGATCACTGAGTACGACGATCTTGACGGTCTGGGGCTGGCAGAGCTGGTACGGGCGCGTTTGGCGTCACCGCTGGAGCTCGTCGAAACGGCCATTTCGAGAATCGTGGAGCGGAACCCGGCGCTGAATGCGGTCATCTTGACCATGTTCGATGACGCGAGACAGGCGGCGCTTGAAGCCGATGTCCGCGCTCCATTTGCAGGCGTTCCCTTTCTCTTGAAAGACTTGCTCGCTACGGTGGCCGGCGTTCCGACCTCGAGCGGCAATCGTCTTTTGGCGAAGCGGCCAGCGGCGGGGGATTCCGAGCTCGTCAGGCGGTGGAAAAAGGCCGGACTGATCATCCTGGGGAAGACCAACACTCCCGAGTTCGGGCTGACGCCCTATACCGAACCCGAAAGCTTCGGACCGACGCGAAACCCTTGGGATATCGCCCGGACGCCCGGCGGTTCCAGCGGCGGTTCGGCCGCGGCGGTCGCAGCGCGCATGGTGCCGATTGCCTCGGCGGGCGATGGCGGCGGCTCCATCCGCATTCCTGCCTCCGCTTGCGGGCTCTTCGGCATGAAGCCGACACGCGGCCGCACCCCCGCCGGACCGTTTACCGGAGAGCCCTGGGCGGGCTTCGCCGTAGAGCATGTTCTTACCCGCTCCGTCCGCGATTCTGCCGCTTTGCTGGACCTCACCCAGGGCGCGGATGTCGGCGCGCCCCATTATCTGCCGTCCTTTTCAGGGTCCTTTCTCGAAGCGGTCGGACGGCCGCCGGAGAAACTGCGAATAGCGGTATCGGCGGCCCCTATGCTCGGCGGAAAAGTCGAAGTCGAGGTCCTTTCGGCCTTTTCCGATGCTGCAAGGCTATTAGAGGAACTTGGGCACGAACTGGTCGAGGCAGCACCGCCGATCGAGGCCGAGGCGTTCTCGCTGTCATTCCTGACGGTGCTGGCTGCGGAAATGCGGGTCGATATCGAGGAAGCGGCCAGGACTGCGGGGGTCCCGATCCGCGTCGAAGATTTCGACGCTTCGACATTCGGCATGGGGCTGCTCGGACAGGCATCATCGGCAGGCGAACTCGCGGCCGCGCTGCGCAATCTGAAGCTCGCGGCCAGAGGCGTATCGGCATTCTTTGCGAGCTATGACGTGCTGATGACGCCGGTGCTCTCCCGTGTCCCTCCCCCGATAGGAGCGTTTCAGCCGACCGCAAGCGAAAAGCGGCTCATCCGCGTGATCGGACGCGTGAGGGCCGGGTGGCTTTTGAAAAAGCTGGGCATCGCCAGACGCCTCGCCGCGGAGACGTTCGGCTTCATCCCTTGGACTCCCGTCTTCAACGTGACCGGTCAACCCGCCATGTCGGTGCCGCTGTTCTGGTCGGCGGGCGGCCTGCCGATCGGAATGCATTTCGTCGGGCGTTTTGCTGGCGAGGCGACCCTGTTTCGATTGGCTGGACAGCTTGAAAAGGCAAACCCTTGGGTCCATCGCAAGCCGCCGGCTTGTGCTGCTCCGATAACGCCTGACGCCGGCACCCTGGCGGGGCTGTCTTGATGCTCGTTCGGCCTTCGCAAGGTCGCCCTATTTGGGCGGTTCAGGCCGAGAGACGATGAAGGCGCCGGTGGCGAGCATGATCGCCGCCACCGCGGTTGCCATTGACGCCGACGGCGCCAGCCGGAGCCAAAAGAGCGCGAAACCAAGACCCATGAGTGATATCGCCCATCGCTTGGCGCGCCGGGATATCGCACCATGCTGGCGCCAGTCCCGCAGCGGACGTCCGAATAGCGGGTGGTCGATCAGCCATCGTTCGAGGCGCGGCGAGCAGCGGGAAAACAGCCATGCGGCGAGAAGCAGAAAGGGTGTCGTCGGCAGCAGCGGCAGAAAAATGCCGGCGATTCCGAGACCGACCATCGTCCAGGCGAGACCGAGAAGAACGAGGCGCATGGAAAGGTTCACTTACCCTCTCCTCGGGATAAAGAGGAACCCGGGAGATTTCGGCCCAAGGCAATTACGAAATAGCATGCGCCTGTAAACAGATCCACCGAGCCGGGGGAGGCATTACCTCGGCCAAGTCGCCAGCCTTTTCATAGCGGCCGCCGAGACGCTTCAACTCGTCCTCGACGAGGAACGGCACGACGTCGGTCAATTGCACCGCGTCCTCCTCGGAATTGGTGAAGCCGGGACACGCTTTCCCTTGGCGATGGGCTTTCCCCGATAGGTTACTTCGCGCAGGACGGCCGGGCCATGACTGGCCGATTTCAGCGTCGTCGACGGCCGGCTGATCACGGGCCAGAACCCGTCCTCGTCCACTTCTGCCGCGAGGGAACTACTCAAGCTTCTGCAGTAGCTCTCTCCGGCGCCGCCGGTTCGTCGCGCAACTCCACGACAACGCCGGGAGGCCCCGCGGGCCTCCTGCACTTTGATACAGATCCCTTTGGGAGAGGACACAAGGGAGATACCTCTCTCTGGTCCCATGCCGCGCACATCAAGCGCGACCAACGGAGCAAAACGCGTTGGTCCACTGCAGAGGGACGACGATGATCCTTTTCACTATTGCCTACATCGCGGGTGCCCTGACCATTGTCAGCCCCTGCATCCTTCCTGTCCTGCCTTTCGTCTTTTCTCGGGCCGGCCAGCCATTCACGACAAGCGTCCTTCCGATGCTTCTCGGCATGGTCGTGACATTCGCGGCCGTCGCAACGCTCGCCGCCTTGGGCGGAGACTGGGCCGTGCGGGCGAATGAGTTCGGCCGCCATGCGGCGATCGCACTGCTCGCCGTCTTCGGCGTTGCTCTGCTTTCGACTCGGGTCGCGGCCATGGTCACCCGTCCGGCAGTCGCGCTTGGCATCCGGCTCTCGCAAAGGGCGGCCGGGCAGAAGGCGAGTGTCGGAGCATCTCTGCTTCTCGGCGCTGCGACCGGGCTTCTTTGGGCACCCTGCGCGGGTCCGATTCTGGGGCTGGTCCTGACCGGCGCCGCGCTCCACGGTGCCAATGTCGGAACGACGCTCCTGCTCACGGCCTACGCCGCGGGCGCGGCAACCTCGCTGGCGATTGCGGTACTCGCCGGGGGAAGGGCGTTCGCGGCGATGAAGCGATCGCTCGGGGTTGGCGAGCGTCTGCGGCAGGGCCTCGGTGTCGCCGTCCTTGCGGGCGTCGCTGCGATTGCGCTCGGCCTCGACACAGGGTTTCTCGCGAGACTGTCCTTTGCGGGCACAACGACCATCGAGCAGTCGCTTCTGGACCGCCTAAGCCGCAATTCCGCCGGAACGGCCGGCGCCGCGACGATTTACCGCGTGACGCCCGCCGCCAATGATGCGCCGCGAGCGTACAAGAGCAGCCTGCCGGTGGAGGGCACCTTCCCGCCGCTCGACGGCGCCGTGGAGTGGCTCAATTCCGCGCCGCTGTCGGTGGAGCAGCTACGCGGCAAGGTCGTGCTCGTCGATTTCTGGACCTACTCCTGTATCAATTGCATCCGAACGATCCCCTATGTTCGCGCCTGGGCGGAAAAGTACCGGGATCAGGGCCTGGTCGTGATCGGCGTCCATGCGCCCGAATTCGCTTTCGAGAAGCGGATCGACAACGTGAAGCGGGCGGTACAGGATTTTGAAATCGGCTATCCGGTCGCGATCGACAACGACTTCGCGATCTGGCGCGCTTTCGGCAACAGTTACTGGCCGGCCCATTATCTCATCGATGTAGAAGGACGGATCAGGCACCATCACTTCGGTGAGGGTGATTACGAGACATCCGAGCGCGTCATTCAGGAACTGCTGGCGGAAGGGGCAGGCAGCCGCAGGGGTGACGGCGGTGTTGTTAAGCCCAACGCGAAGGGCGCCGAAGCCGCTCCTGATTTCGCCAATCTCCAGTCCGGCGAGGATTATGTCGGCTACATGCGTGCCGGAAACTTCGCGTCGCCCGAGGGTGTCGCCGCCGATGAAGCGCGCGACTATACCGTCGGAAGGCCGCGGCTCAACCAATGGGGTCTCGCCGGCAACTGGACAATCGGAGCCGAGCAGGCAACGCTCAATCAGGCTGGCGGAGCAGTCACCTACCGGTTCAGCGCGCGCGACCTGCACCTGGTTCTTGGACCGGGAGCAAAAGGCGGCAAGGTGCGCTTCCAAGTTACGGTTGACGGAGTCGCTCCGGGTCCGGATCACGGTTCGGACATCGACGCCGGCGGCAACGGAACGGTGACTGAGACGCGCCTCTATCAGTTTGTGCGCCAGTCAGGAGAGGTGCGGGAGCGGACGTTCGAGATACGCTTCCTTGATCCAGGCGTCGAAGCCTTTGTTTTCACATTCGGATGAGCGGGCGCGCGAACAATACGCCGTCTGACACGGTCCGGGATCGCAGCCGGATTGCCGGCAGAAAAAAGGAGAGTTCGATGCGCATCTTCATGACGTTCGTTGCAATGGTCGCGCTCGCCGCTGCGCCCTGCGCCTGTGACAGGGATCCACGGGAGCCACCCGCAATTGCGGCACTCTTCGCCGAGCCGATGGCTCCGGCTGATGCGTACTCCGCTCAGGTTGCGCCGGCGTTGGACACACCAGCCCCGCTGCCCTGAATGACCGGAATGTCCTAAAATGACGGATATGCGACATTTGAGACATAGCGGTTTCACTCTAGTATGGAGGCTCCAAATCCAACGGAATGGAGCCTCTCATGACCCAACACTCGAAAGGTACCGCGCTGATTACCGGCGCTTCCTCCGGCATTGGTGCGATCTATGCCGATCGCCTGGCGCGCAGGGGATATGATCTGATCCTCGTCGCCCGCAACCAGGCCCGCCTCAATGAACTGGCCAAGCGCCTTACCGACGATACCGGCCGCGCCATCGAAGTCGTTGCGGCGGATCTCGGCGACAAAGCCGATCTCCGCCGCATCGAGAAGGTGCTTCAGACTGACGCCAGCATCACCATGCTGGTCAACAATGCCGGTGTCGGCGCGACCGCTCCGCTGCTCGCATCCGACGTCGACAAGATGGAAGAGATGATCACGCTGAACGTCAACGCGCTGACGCGGCTTACCTACGCAGCGGTCCCCGGCTTCGTTTCGCGCGGGAGCGGCGCGATCATCAACATCGCTTCGATCGTCGGTATCGCGCCGGAAGTGCTGAACGGGGTCTACGGCGGCAGCAAGGCCTTCGTGCTCGCCTTCACCCTGTCGCTGCAGAAGGAGCTCGCCGACAGGAACATCCGCATCCAAGCCGTTCTCCCGGGTGCGACGGCGACCGACTTCTGGGGCACTGCCGGTACGCCCCTGGAGCATGTGCCGAGTGAGATCGTCATGCCCGCCGAGGACATGGTGGACGCCGCACTCGCCGGCTTCGATTTCGGTGAACAGATCACCATTCCCTCGCTCCCGGACGCAGCCGATTGGCAGGCTTACGAAGCGGCGCGACAGAAGCTCATCCCGCACCTCTCCCTGAGCGCACCCGCCGCGAGATATCGGGTCGCACAGTAATGCTGCTCTCGAAGAGCAGTCAGGCGGCACGCGCCCTCGGGCGCGTCCCGCCTGAGCATCATCGGGATTTATGTCATGGCGCAAATATCCTATACCCAGCAATTCCGGACAGGGATTTTCCCCATGCATATGATCGGCTTTGTCGTATTTCCAAAATTCCAACTGATGGGCTTCGCCGCAGTTACCGCCTTCGAGATGGCCAATTTGGCGCTCGGAGAGCCGGCTTACGAGGTAGAGCTCCTTTCGGAGTTTGGCGGCGAGGTCAAGTCGTCCGCCGGTTTCGGCGTGATCACGAAAGCGTTTGACGACACCTGCTACGACACCGTGATGTTCGGGGCCGGCGCGACGATCGAGCCGATGACGGCGGGATTGATCGAATTCGCGCGCCACGCGCTTGGAACCTCGCGGCGGGTGGCAGCGGCATGTACCGGTGCCTTCGTCCTCGCGCAATCGGGCCTGCTCGACGGGCGCCGGGCGACGACGCATTGGGCCTTTGCGCGTCAATTGCAGGAGCGATTCCCGGCCGTGAAGGTGGAGGAAGACCGCATCTTCATTGTCGACGGCAGCGTGTGGACGTCGGCTGGGATGACGGCGAGCATCGACCTTGCGCTCGCGATGATCGAGAAGGACCACGGCCAGAACGTTGCTCGCGCGGTCGCCCGCAAGCTCGTCGTCTATCACCGGCGTGCCGGCGGCCAATCGCAGTTTTCCGCGTTGCTCGAGCTCGAGCCGAAGTCGGACCGGATACAGAGATCGATCGACTATGCCAAGGCAAACCTTCGCGGCGTGTTGTCGGTGGAAGAGCTGGCGGATGCGGCGGGCTTGAGCGCGCGCCAGTTCAGCCGGGCGTTTCGGGCTGAAACGGGACAGTCGCCCGCCAAGGCAGTGGAGAACCTCCGCGTGGAGGCGGCGCGGCTGATGATGGAGCAGGGGCGCCATTCCATGGACGTGATCGCGGAGGAAACCGGTTTTGCCGATCCCGATCGCATGCGCCGGGCCTTTCTTCGCACACTCGGACAGCCCCCGCAAACGATCCGGCGAAATGCGCGTGAGAGCGCGTCCGCGCCATGAAGGTTGAAGGCTAGCGCTGGGGAATTGTAACTAATTGTATCCAGCGCCGGCGTTTCTACACGCGGTTGCAATTCCCGGCGAGTGGTTTCACAGTGGTGATACATGAACATCGCATTCCAGGATTGTGTTTCACATAGTCCGGAGACGATCGATGACTGGGAAAATCAATCTGCCGCGGCGGCGGTTCATGGGAATGGCGGCGTTGACGGTCGCTGTCGCGCAACTCGGTACGATGGGCGCAGCCCGCGCCCAATCGGCCAACGAGGTCCGCATTCCGGCGATCACGCCGGGGACGAACACATCTTTCGCCTCCATCAGGCAGGTCGACGCGGGTGTCCTGAACGTCGGTTACGCCGAGCTGGGTGCGGGCGATGCGCCTGTGGTCGTCCTGCTGCACGGCTGGCCTTACGACATCCACACCTACGTCGATGTGGCGCCGCTGCTCGCGGCGGCGGGCTATCGCGTTATCGTTCCCTATCTGCGCGGCTATGGCACGACGCGCTTCCTTTCGCCCGACGCGCCGCGCAATGGCCAGCAGTCGGCGATTGCCGCCGACATCATCGCCTTGATGGACGCGCTCGGGATCGAGAAGGCGGTCATCGCCGGATGCGACTGGGGCGCGCGGACCGCCAACATCATTGCAGCGCTCTGGCCGGAGCGCTGCAAGGCCATGGCCTCCGTGAGCGGCTATCTGATCGGCAGCCGTGACGCCAACAAGAAGCCCTTGCCGCCGAAGGCCGAACTTGCCTGGTGGTACCAGTTCTATTTCGCCACGGAACGCGGGCGCGCGGGTTACGAACAGAACCGCAATGAATTCGCGAGACTCATCTGGCAGCTCGCATCGCCGAAATGGAATTTCGACGACGCCACGTTCGATCGCAGCGCCGCAGCCTTCGAGAACCCGGATCACGTCGATGTCACGATCCACAACTACCGCTGGCGGATCAGCCTCGCTGACGGCGAGCGAAAATACGACGAGCTGGAAGAGCGGCTCGCCATGTTCCCGCTCATCGCCGTGCCGACGATCACGCTGGAGGGCGACGCCAATGGAGCCCCGCATCCGGAGCCAGCAGCCTATGCCAAAAAGTTCTCGGGCAAATACGAGCATCGGCTGATCACGGGCGGCATCGGCCACAACCTGCCCCAGGAAGCGCCGCAGGCCTTTGCCCAGGCGGTGATTGACGTCGATCGTTTCTGATCACTTTTGCCACGCAGCACGGTCGCCTCCTTTCAGGCGCACCAGGATCGCAGTAGACTTCTAAAGCGCGTCAGCGTTCATCAAATGCGCGGCGCGCTTTCGATTTTGTTTTCATGCATCTCGTGTTCAAAGCGCGACGCCCTTTCGCGCCACATGCGCTTTGCTCTGCGCTTTCACGCGTCGCTTCTGACAGCGCTTTCGTATCGCAGTGTGTCCGTTCCGCGTTCTGCCGGCATTCGCTTACTTTTTCGCCCGGTCACGAAACATTCCATACACGTGCGGAGCGGCATGTATGCCTCGACAGTCGGACAAGCCAATTGGGCCTCGGCGTCATCAACTCTGTCGAAGGAAGGACACCATGACCGAGATCGAGAAGGTACTCTACACCGGCAAGACGCACACCACCGGTGGCCGTGAAGGCGCATCCCGCAGTTCTGACGGGCGCCTGGACATCAAGCTTTCCTCACCCGGAAGTTCGAAGCCCGGGACAAACCCGGAGCAGCTCTTCGCAGCCGGCTGGTCGGCCTGCTTCATCGGGGCGATCGGACTGGCGGCCAGCGAGCGGAAGATAACACTTCCGACCGATCTGGCGGTGGATGCCGAAGTGGATCTTCGCCACGGCGCCGGCGCCTATTCGCTGCAGGCACGGCTCAATGTGAGTATGCCAGGCATCGACCGCGACACGGCACAGGCGCTCGTCGAGAGGGCGCATCAGACCTGCCCTTATTCCAAGGCGACGCGCGGCAATATCGAGGTCGCGATCAACGTCGTCTGACACTGAAGAAGATGCCTCGCCCGGACGAATTTCGGTCGGGGCGGACAGCCGGCGATTTTCGCTCCCAAGGCAGCGTTCAGATCACGGCACGCCAATTTGCACCGGCGCATTGCGCCTCCAAACTCAGGGAGAAAAGCATGACCACTGCAATCAACAGCGAAAAAGCGCGGCCGATCGACATGAAGCTCGAGGTTATCGTCGTCCCGGTGTCGGATGTCGACCGCGCCAAGGAATTCTACGCAAGCCTCGGCTGGCGGCTCGATGCCGATTTTGCCGGAGATGACGGCTACCGCGTGATCCAGTTCACTCCGCCCGGTTCCGGCGCCTCGGTTATCTTCGGAAAGAATGTGACCGACGCGGAACCGGGCTCCGCGCAGGGGCTGTACCTCATCGTTTCCGATATAGAGGCCGCCCGCAAGGACTTGCGTGGCCGCGGCGTGGACATCAGCGAAGTGTTCCATGCGGGCGACGTACAGGCCGGCGACGACGAGCCCTATTTGTTTGGTCGGCTCCGGGTTGGCGGTGCTGATCCCGAGCGTCGCAGCTACCGTTCCTACGCATCGTTCAGCGATCCGGATGGCAACGGATGGCTTTTCCAGGAGGTCACCACGCGATTGCCCGGGCGGATCGACGCGAGCGCCACGACGTTCGCGTCGGCGGCTGATCTCGCTAGCGCGTTTCGTCGTGCCGAAGCCGCCCATGGCGAATACGAAAAGCAGTTGGGTCATCGCGATGAGGACTGGCCCACCTGGTACGCCGAGTACATGATCCGCGAGCAGACCGGCGAGCCCCAGGCGGCGTGAGCGGCCACCGCATAAATGCATGCCATAGCAGGGCAGCCGGGGCTGCCCTGCTATGTTTGGGGGCACTAAAGCGCGTCGCGTTCAATCGAATTCATGCGACGCCCTTTAGGGTCCTTGTTTTTGTGCATGTCGTTGTCCCAAAACGGCTGCACACTTTTGGGCGACATGCACTATTGGCGCAGCGCGATTTCCGCCACAAGGCCGCCGCCAACGCGGTTGCGCAAGGTGAGCGTGGCGCCGATCGCGGTCGCGAGCTGTTGGGCGATCGCGAGGCCGAGACCCGTCCCGCCCGTGTCGCGGTTGCGCGACTGCTCCAGGCGGAAGAAGGGTTGCAGGACCGCCTGCAACTGGCTGTTCGGGATGCCCGGACCGCGATCGAGCACTCTTATGAACACGGCGCTTTCCTGGCGCTGAACTTCGATTTCCGCACTGCCGGCAAATTTCAGCGCATTGTCGATCAGATTGGTGAGAATCCGCCTCAACGCGTGCGGCCGGGTCACAATTGCGCCGTCTCCCAATTCTTCGATCGTAACGGCCTTGCCGGTATCCTGGTAGTCATAGGCAAGACTCTCGATGAACGAGGCGAGGTCGATGCGTGAGGCTTGTTCGTGATTGCCGTGGGCGCTACGTGCGTAGGCGACCCCTTCCTTGACGAGACGTTCGACCTCGCCGAGGTCCTGAACCAGCTTGTCCCTATCGATGGAATCTTCGGCCATTTCTGCGCGGAGCTTCATGCGTGTGATCGGCGTTTGCAGATCATGTGAAATCGCGGCGAGGATCTGTACGCGCTCTTCGAGGTATTGTGCGATGCGATCCCGCATCGCATTGAACGCCGTTGCCGCATAGGCCACTTCCGTCGGCCCGGTCTCGCTGAGACGCGGCGTGTTGCTGTTCGGGTCAAGCGTGTCGGCGGCTCTCGCCAAGTTGGCAAGAGGACGGATGGCCTGGCGCATGGCGAACCAACTGCACAATACCAACAGGAACAGCTGCGCAACGAGCACGTAAGGCAGCCAGTCGGCCACCGGCATGACACCCCGTGGCGTGACGTCAATAGTCAGTGGTTCGCCGTCGCTCAAGCGAAGATGCGCCTGAAGATGGCGGGCTGCTCCCGGGATCGATTCAACCTTGATCGGGTATTTTGCGCCTATTGCTGCCTGGATCTTGGAGGCGACCTCGGCGTCGGCCGGCTCAAGTTCAGGATTGCCGGGGAGGCCCGGCCCCAGAACGAACCGGTAAGAGCCGCGAGCAAGTCGATGGAGCCAGGCTGCCCGTTCGGCCGCGGGGAGCCGGTCGAGGATGGCGATCGATGTCGCGACGTCGGTTTCGAGCGTATTGAACATCACCGATCTGGCCGCCAGGTAGCGCTCGGAAAACAGCACTGCAAACGACATGGCGTGCGCCATCGCCAGGCCGGCAAGAAGAATAATGAATAGCCGCGCCCTGAGTGTGCGCGGCCAATGAATTCCTTTGATCGGTGCGGCCGTTGCCATCAGCGCGGCTCCACGATTTCCACCGGCATCGAAAAAACATAGCCTTCGCTGCGGACAGTCTTGATATAGGTGGGCTCGCGGGCATCGTCGCCGAGGCGCTGACGGACCCGACTGACGAGGAGATCGATGGAGCGGTCGAAGAGCTCGGCATCGCGTCCTTGCGTCAGGTTGAGGAGCTGATCCCGGTTGAGCACGCGTTGGGGGTGGTCGATGAAGACGCGCAGAAGGCGGTATTCTGCGCCGCTGAGCGCAATCACCGTGCCGTCGGCATTGATGAGATGCCGTGCCGTCGTGTCGAGTTTCCATCTGCCGAAACGCAGCAACTGACCGGCCTCCGAGATCTGCAAGTTTGGCGGCAGCATCCGCGTGCGGCGGAGAACGGCCTTGATGCGGGCAAGCAGCTCGCGTGCCGAAAACGGCTTGGCGAGATAGTCGTCGGCACCCATTTCGAGACCGATGATGCGGTCCATCTCGTCCGTGCGGGCGGTCAGCATGACGATCGGCGTGGCCTTGTGCCTGCCCGCGCGCAGCTCGCGGCTCAACACAAGACCGTCGTCGCCCGGCATCATGATGTCGAGGATGATAAGGTCGACGGCGTTGGCCTCGAGAAACGCGCGCATCTGCCGGCCGTCGGCCACAGCGGTGACGCGCAGACCATTCTTTTTCAGATAAGCCGAAACGAGCTCTCGGATTTCGCGGTCGTCATCGACGATCAAGATGTGGTCGATGTGCTCCATTTCGCGATCTCCTCGCTCTGAATTGTAAATCGATTATCAAAAACAATTAGCGGCCTTCGGCAAGCGATGTCCCGCCGATGTAGCCTTCGTATGTCGTAAGTCATCCGGATCTGTATTTGAACGTAACCGCTGCCCGGTCGGATACACTTCGATACAAATGCGCGCCGGGTTCATGCTCGAGCGAGTAGGCGGTAGCGAAAATCTTGGAGAGACGTGGGATGTGGGGCGCCCCAGCGCAAGTCGTCATTGAACGCGGCGGGGGACCTTGGCGAAGATGCTGAGGCCGAGCCAATCCTGCATCGGTTCCGCTATCTTGCGATCGCCCTCCACATCCAAGGTGCCGGCCGCGACCTCGTCCTTGACGGTCGTGAGGCCCATCCAGATCGCCGTCATGGTGCGCAGTGAAGTCGTGACGACGAGATCGATTTCATAACCCGGATCGAAATTGCAGACGTCCACGGTGCCGTCTTCGACCACCAACCACCACGCCCGCCGGCCGGCAGGCAACTCTGGATACAGAAACTGAATCGCTGAGCGCCGCCGGGGCAGATGATCGGTCTGGACATTGCGGCGGATGTCCCACATCAGCAGCGAGGGATCGAGATTCTTGAGCGAGAGCCGCGATTCGATCCAGCGCTGCGCCCAGTTGCCCAGCCCGATGATCACCGGCCTGAGCTCTTCGCCCGCTTCCGAAAGGCGATATCGGGTAGCGCCGTTGTTCAACCGTTCGACGGCAATGACGCCGGCCTGCTGGAGTTCCTTCAGCCGCTTGGAAAGAAGGGCCGGCGAGATCTTTGGAAGCCCGCGGCGAAGTTCGTTGAAGTGCGTCGAGCCGCACAGCAATTCCCTCACGATCAGTGTGGTCCATCGTGAGCAGAGTATCTCGGAAGCCATGGATACGGGGCAAAACTGCCCATAACCGCCGCGGTCCTGCATGTCCGCGTTCCCATTTTCCCCTAATCGTACGGCACTATATTCCAGATCGACCGGGCCGCCAATTGCACGGCGCGGCGATATCATACGCTTCTTGGCGCCGGTACATTTCCTGAACTAGTGGGCGCATCCGACATCATGCACACTGGCGATCGTCAGGTGCAAATGGAGGAGTGAACATGCACGCGTCGACAAATGCCGCACCCGTCGTGGAGGACGATCACGGCAGCTTACGCTCCGTCAAGATCGCCAGCCGGCTGGTCCCGACCCTTGCAGGAAACGCATCATCGGCAGACGAGAAGGACGACTTCGTGCGCGAAAACTATGCGCTGCTGAAGGAATCCGGCCTCGTAGAGGCGGGAGTTCCCGGCGAACTCGGCGGGGGCGGCGCGGATATCGAAGAGCTGGCGGCCATGCTCAGGACGCTCGCGCACGCCTGCGGATCGACGGCGCTCGCCTTCGCCATGCACACCCATCAGGTCGCCATTCCGGCTTGGCGGTGGCGGCATCAGGGTGTCGCCGCGGTCGAACCGCTCCTCAAAAGGGTGGCGCAGGAACGCATCCTCCTTCTTTCCAGCGGCGGATCGGACTGGATCGGCGGCTCCGGCCGCGCCGAAAAGGTCGATGGCGGCTACCGCATCACCGCGCGAAAGGCATTTACCTCGGGAGCGGAGGCCGGCAACATCCTGATGACCGGGGCGATTTACGAAGATGAGGACGGCCAACGTAAGGTCATCCATTTCGGCGTGCCGATGACCGCGCCGGAGGTAAGGATAGAGAACACCTGGCGCACGCTGGGCATGCGCGGCACAGGCTCGAACGACGTGGTCATCGACAAGCTGTTCGTCGCCGACGGCAGCGTTGCGTTTTCGAGGACGGCCGGCGAGTGGCATCCGGTGTTTCAGATCATCGCGACGATCGCCTTTCCTTTGATTTACGCGGTCTATCTGGGGATTGCGGAAAGCGCCCGTGACATCGCGATTGAGATGGCCCGCAAGCGACCCGCGGCGGAGCATTTGCTGCATCTTGCCGGCCGCATGGACACGAGCCTGCGGGCGGCGCAGCTTGCCCATCGCTGGATGATCATGACCGCTCAACGGAACGAACCGTCGGCCGATAGCGTCAACGAGGTGATGATCGGCCGGGCACTGGTCGCTCGCCACGCGATAGAGGCGACGGAGCTGGCGATGGAACTCGCCGGCGGCGCGGCCTTCTATCGCTCCGCCGGGCTCGAGCGGCGCTTTCGCGACATTCAGGGCGCCCGCTACCATCCGCTTCAACCGGCCGCACAGGCGCGCTATGCCGGGGCGATGGCGCTCGGACAATCCGTCGCGGAGATATTCTGAACCATAGGGCTGCCGGCTGACGCTGGCGCCGGCAGCCAGACGGAGACCGGGGAGTCGATCGCGGCTAGACCGATCTGACGAGAAAGATCATGTCGTCGGATGTCGCCCCATCAAATGGCCGCGACTCCCAATCGCCGTAAACTGCCTCCACCTCCAGGCCGCTTCGCAGCAGGCGGTCCTCGACCTCCGATCGTGTCAGGAAGCGGAGCTCACTGTAGGAAACGAGCTTCTTGTCGGGGAACAGGTAATACGTCTCGAACGCAATACGATCGCCCTCCTTCTTCAACACCCGGCGGGACTGATGAATGATCGTGTCACCTGTTCTGAGCTCGAAATCCCGGTTCCATCTCGCCGGCCAGTCAATGGCCGGGTTTCGGCTCTCGAAGGCGATCAATCCATCCTCGGCGAGGTGCGCCCGCATGGTCGCGAACGTCGCCAGGATGTCGGCGTCGGTCAGAAAGACCTGAAAGGCGTTGCCCGTCATGATGATCAGGTCGAACTCCTTCTCCGATCGGAATTCTTGAGCGCTGGCCTCGATCCATTCAACCTCGGAACCATGCGGCTTGCGCTTGGCGACATCGAGCATGGCCTTTGCCGGGTCCACGCCGGTGACGTCGTGACCGAGTGCGGCGTAGGCATCGCACAGGAGCCCGGTCCCGCAGCCGAGATCGAGAATCCGCTTAGGAGAGCCGCCGGCGAGGGCGAGATAAAAGTCGCGGTCGATCGACCAACCACTGGTGAGGTCGTAAATCTCGGCGAGTGAGGGATCTTCGTAGTGGCGATCAGGCATATGACTTCCCAATCAGGCGGCGGCGCTCAGGTGTACAATCTCCAATAGATCAGATGTACAAGTACACATTTCCTGCATGTTGCGTAAGTCCACCGGGCACAACCGATAGAACCCGCTTCGCGGACTGCTTCCGCCGTGTTCACACCGGCCTGGCTTTGCTCCCCCTCCGACAATAATCTTGTGAAAAATCCGATACTAGGGCACAATTTATAACTGCACCCGAAGTGCGGAACTAGCTCGTATCCGGCCGCCTCGCGCCGAGTGACAGTTCGCGTGGGAGGGGTCGGCGTCGATGGATCAGGGGTTCTTTCTTCTGTTCGCTACGGTGTCCGTGATCACCGCCGTGACGGTTGTCGTGGCGCGCAATCCGGTTCACAGCGCATTGGCGTTGATGGCGTGTTTCCTGCAGATATCCGCAATCTTCGTCCTGCTCGACGCGCCGTTGCTCGCGGTCATCCAGATCTTCGTCTATGTCGGCGCGATCATGGTCCTGTTCCTGTTCGTGATCATGATGATCGACGTGCGCGAAGCGGTTTTGCAGCGGTTCCTGCCAGGTGGCAACCTGCCGGCTCTGGTGCTGCTGGTCGTGCTCGGGGTCGAGATGTTCGTTCTGGTGTTCTGGAGCGACCGCTTCTCGGCGACGCAACCCGTTGCCGTCAGCGGCGGCGATCAGATCAGGGCGCTCAGCACGACGCTTTTCGCCGACTATCTCCTGCCATTTGAAGTCGCATCCGTCATCCTGCTGGCAGCCCTCGTCGGCGCCATCGTGCTGGCACGGAAGGAGTCCGGGTGATGGTCCCGCTCTGGTCGTACATCCTGCTCGGCGTGGTCCTCTTCGTGATCGGAGCGGCAGGCGTGCTGCTTAGGCGCAATATTTTGGTCGTGCTGATGTCGCTGGAGCTGCTGCTCAACTCGGTCAACATCAACTTCATCGCCTTCGGGCGTCACTATGACGATTTCCGCGGGCAGATTATCGCGATCTTCGTCATTGCAATCACTGCGGCGGAGGTTGCCGTCGCCCTCGGCATCCTAGTCGCCCTCGTGAGGAACAAATCCACCCTCAAGGTCGACGACGTGACCATGATGAAAGGATAGCGGCTTGGACCCGGTGACATCAATCCGGCCGCTGCTTGCCATCGCCGTCGCGGGTCTGGCGGCACTGACAATTCTCCTCCTACACAACCGCGAGAAGCTCCGCGATCTCGTCTCGCCGGTGGCGGCGATCGTCATGTTCGCGATTGTCGCCTCGATGGCGCCCACTGTGCTTTCGGGCGGGACCGTCGATTTGCGCCTGTTCGAGATCCTGCCGGGCGTCGATTTCGCCTTCAGGGCCGATGCGCTCGGCATGGTGTTCGCCACCGTCTCGTCGCTTCTATGGATCGTGGCCGCGGTCTATTCCATCGGCTACATGCGGCACTTGCACGAGCACGCGCAGACACGGTTCTTCGCCTGCTTCGCCACGAGCCTCGCGGCCGCCGTCGGGGGCGCCTTCGCCGCCAATCTGTTCACGCTGGTCATATTCTACGAGGTGCTCAGCCTCGTTACCTATCCGCTCGTCTACCACCACGAGGACGAGGAGGGTTGGAGCGGCAGCCGCAAATATCTCGTCTATTTGATGGGCGCCTCGAAGAGCGCGCTTCTCGCTGCGCTCGCACTGACCTACCAGATCGCCGGGTCGCTCGATTTCGTGGCCGGGGGGCTGCTTGCAGACGTCGATGCCTCGGCGGCGCTGCTGACGGTCGTCTACTTCTGCTATCTCTTCGGCTTCGCCAAGGCCGCGGTGATGCCGATGCACGCGTGGCTCCCTGCCGCGATGGTGGCGCCGACACCGGTAAGCGCGCTCTTACATGCAGTGGCCGTCGTCAAGATGGGGGTGTTCTGCGTTCTGAGAGTCGTGTTCGATGTCTTCGGCGTCGGACTGGTCGGGAAGCTTGGTCTCGGCATAGCCACGGCCTATCTGGTCTCCTTCACGATCCTTATGGCGTCGATCTACGCGCTCACGCGGGACGACCTCAAGGCAAGGCTCGCCTATTCGACCGTCAGCCAGCTCTCCTACATCGTGCTCGGTGCGGTTCTGTTGTCGCCGGTCGCGATGATCGGCGGGATCATCCACATTGCGGCGCATGCATTCTCGAAGATCACGCTCTTTTTTTGCGCCGGCTCGATCTATTGCGCGTCGGGAAAGCGCAACATCAGCGACATGGCAGGCATTGGCCGCAGACTGCCCTGGACGATGGGCGCATTTTTCGTCGCTTCGCTCAGCATGATCGGGATCCCGCCGACCGCGGGCTTCGTTAGCAAGTGGTATCTGGCGCAGGGCTCGGTGGAGGCGGGGCAGGTGGCGTTCCTCGCCGTGCTGCTTACGAGTTCCATCCTGAACGCCGCCTATTTCCTGCCGGTCAGCTATGCCGCCTTTTTCGAGGCGGAGCCTGAGGAGAGCCGGGCGGCGGTCCACGAAATCCCGATGGTCACGATCCCGCTGGTGGCGACCGCCATCCTGTCGGTGCTGATGGGCATCTTCCCCGGCTATTTTCTCACGCTCGCGGATGGAGTGGTCAGATGATCAAGCATGTCGTCGACTTCTTTGGTGACGAGGAATATGCGAGGCAGCGCCACCGGCTGTTCTACCTGGTGCTCATTCTGATCGTCGCCGCCGACTTCGCGGTCCCGCGCGAGCACGTCGAATATCTGTGGGAGCGCCTGCCGGGCTGGTCGGCCGTCTACGGCTTCGGTTCCTGCGTGCTGCTCATCTTCGTTTCCAAGTTCCTCGGCCATCAGGGCGGGTTGATGCGGCGCGAGGACTATTATGACTGACTTCGTCCATCCGGCCCTGATCTTCATTCTCGGCGCGCTGCCGATCCCCTTTCTTTCAGGCACGATCCGCAAGGCTTATCTGGTGGTCGTCCCGTCGCTGGCGATCCTCGCGGTACTCACGATGCAGCCGGGCAGCTACGGCTCGATGGAGTTCATCGGCCAGAACCTCCAGATTGCGAAGGTCGACAAGCTGAGCATCGTCTTCGCCACCGTCTTCACCATGATGGCGCTGATCGGCACGGTCTATGCGCTGCACCTGAGGGAAGCCGGCCAACACGTGGCGGCCTTCGTCTATGTCGGCAGCGCGCTCGGTGTGGTGTTCGCCGGCGACTACCTGACGCTCTACCTGTTCTGGGAAGGCATGGCGTTCGCCTCTGCCTATCTGGTCTTTGCCCAAGGCGGAGGGCAGGCGATCCGCGCGGCCTTCCGCTATCTGATGGTCCACATCACCGGCGGCCTAGCCCTGCTCGGCGGTATCCTTCTCCATGGAACCGCTACCGGCTCGCTGCTTTTCGGCCCCATCGAGGGGGGAATGGGTGCGGGCACCTATCTGATCCTCGCCGGGTTCCTGCTCAACGCGGCGGTGCCGCCGCTCAATGCATGGTTGACCGATGCCTATCCGGAGGCGACCGTCACCGGTGCGGTGTTCATGAGCGCTTTCACCACCAAGACCGCCGTCTATGTGCTGGCGCGGGCGTTTCCGGGTGTCGAGCTTCTGGTGTGGCTCGGCACCGTGATGGCGCTCTACGGCGTCCTCTACGCGGTGTTGGAAAACGACTGTCGGCGGCTGCTTGCCTATCACATCGTCAGCCAGGTCGGCTACATGGTGGCGGGCGTCGGCATCGGCACCGAGCTGGCGGTGAACGGATCGACCAGTCATGCCTTCGCTCATATCCTTTACAAGGCGCTTCTGTTCATGGGCGCCGGGGCGGTGATCTATGTCACCGGCCGGCGCAAGCTCACCGAGCTCGGCGGACTCTACAAGTCCATGCCGATCACCGTGGCGCTCTATATGATCGGCGCCTTCGCGATATCCGCATTTCCGTTCTTCTCGGGCTTTGTCAGCAAGTCGATGGTGGTCGCGGCCGCCGGCCAGGATCATCGGGCATTGGTGATGCTGGCGCTGACCATGGCCTCGTCGGGGACCTTCCTACACACTGGGCTCAAGCTGCCCTATTACATGTTCTATGGCACCGACCGGGGGCTCGCGGCGCGCGAGCCGCCCGGCAACATGCTGGTAGCGATGGGCATGGCGGCGGCGCTCTGCATCGCGATCGGGGTGTTCCCCGGGCCGCTCTATGCGCTTCTGCCTTATCCGGTCGCGTTCGAGCCCTATACGGGTGCCCACATCACCGAAAGCCTCGGAATCCTGATGTTCACCGCATTGGGCTTTGTCATTTTCTTGAGAGCGCTCGATCCCGAAAACACGATCAGCATCGACACCGACTGGTTCTATCGCAAAGGTGCGCGGTACTTCATGTGGCTCGCCGAAAGACCGCTTGCGCGCTACGAGAAGGCGGTGAGCGGCGTCTCCGATACTGCTGTGCTGCCCTTCCTGCACGGGTCGGCACGGGCGGGGCTAAGGCTCGATCTCGGGGGTGTCGATGGTATCGTGAACGGGATTGCCCGTTCGATCCTCGACGGCGGCGGGGTGCTGCGGCGGTTGCAGACCGGTGTGGTCACTCATTACGCGCTAGCGATGATCGCCGGTCTGACCGCGGCAATCGTCGTTTTCGCCGTGGTGTGGCGGTGAGGAACAAGGATGTCGGTCCCGCTGCTGAGCCTCATCGTTCTCCTGCCCGCCGCCGGGGCGGTGGTTCTGATGTTTCTCCGCAGCGAAGATGCGGTGCGGTGGACGGCGCTCGGCATTACCGGCCTCGATCTCGCTCTCTCAATCGTCATGCTGGTCGGCTTCGACACCACCACTCACGAAATGCAATTCACCGAGAGGCGTCCATGGGTGCCGGCGCTCGGCATCACCTATGCGCTCGGCGTCGACGGGATAAGCGCACTCTTCGTGTTCCTGACGGCGCTGTTGGGCTCGACATCGGTGCTCGCCTCATGGACCGCGATCGAGAGCAAAGTTAAGGAGTTCATGATCAGTCTCCTGGTCATGCAGGCACTGATGCTGGGAGTCTTCTGCGCGCTCGACCTCTTCCTGTTCTACGTCTTCTGGGAGGCGATGCTGATCCCGATGTACCTGATCATCGGCGTCTGGGGCGGCGACGGGCGGGTCTATGCGGCGTTCAAGTTCTTCCTCTACACGCTGGCGGGCAGCCTCCTGTTCCTGATCGGCGTCATCGTGCTCTATTTCCAGGGTGGCGAGACCTTCGACATTCTTGCCCTGACAGCGCAGGATCTGCCTTTCCCGGTACAGTCCTGGCTGTTCTTCGCCTTCCTGATCGCCTTCGCCGTCAAGGTGCCGATGGTCCCGGTCCATACCTGGCTGCCGGACGCCCACGTGCAGGCGCCGACGGCGGGCAGCATCATCCTCGCCGGCGTCCTTTTGAAGATGGGCGCCTACGGATTCCTGCGGTTTTCGCTGCCGATGCTGCCGGAGGCGTCGGTCTATTTTTCGACGCTGATGCTCATGCTTTCGGCGCTGGCGATCGTCTATGGAGGCTTGCTCGCGCTGGCGCAGGACGACCTGAAGAAGCTGGTCGCCTATTCCAGCATCAGCCACATGGGTTTCGTGACGCTGGGGATCTTCGCGCTGAACCTGCGCGGGCTTCAGGGCAGCATCCTGCAAATGTTCAACCATGGCGTCACGACGGGCGCACTGTTCCTCTTCGTCGGCCTCATCTACGAGCGGACGCATAGCCGCAGCATTGCGGACTATGGCGGGCTGATGAAGGTGGCGCCGGTTTATACATCGTTTCTCGCGCTGTTCACCTTGTCGTCGATGGCGCTGCCGGGGACGAATTCCTTCGTGGGCGAGTTGCTGGTGCTCTCGGGCGGGTTTGCGGCGAACCTCGCCCTTGGCGCTGCCGCCGTATTGGGCGCATTGCTGAGCGCAGCCTATCTGCTCGGCATGTACAGGAGAGTCGCGCTTGGTCCGGCCACGGTCGGCGCCCGGTACAAGATACGCGACGTGAATGCCCGCGAGATGGTTGCGATCCTGCCGCTTGCCCTCTTCGTGCTTTGGGTGGGGCTCTATCCGAAACCCTTTCTCGAGATCATCGACGCCTCGGTGAAGCATCTGCTGGTGCAGGTACATGGCAAGGAGGGCAGCCAATGACCGCCGCCGCACTCCTCCAGTCGGTCCTCGCGAGCCTGCCCGAGATCCTGGTGATCACCGGAGCCTGCATCCTGCTGATCCTCGGAGAGTTCGTGCGCAAGGGACAGGAACATCTTCTTGTCTGGGCTTCCATCGCGGTCGTCCTGAGTGCCGCCTTGGCGACGCTCCTGCTCGCAGGTGAGGTGCGGCCGGCCTATACGGGCATGTTCGTCGCCGACCGTTTCGCGGTCTTCTTCAAGTTCGTGTTTTACCTCGCCACCATCCTGACATTCCTCCTTTCGCGGAAGTATGCCGACATCGAAGGGATCGGGAGCAGCGAATACTATGTGCTGCTGCTCTTTACGCTTTCGGGCATGATGATCATGGCCTCGGCGACCGATCTCCTGTCGATCTATGTGGGCCTCGAACTGATGGTGCTCTGCACCTATGTGCTGACCGGCTTCCTGCGCAAGGAGCGGCGATCGAATGAAGCGGCGCTGAAATATGTGATCCTCGGCGCCGTCTCGACCGGGATCTTCCTTTACGGCGTTTCGCTGGTCTATGGCCTCACCGGCACGACGCAACTCAACGCGATGGCTCAGGCGGTGACCGGCGATCGGCTCGATCCGGGGCTGCTGCTGGCGGTGGTCTTCATCGTCGCGGGGCTCGTCTTCAAGATCGGCGCGGTGCCGTTCCATATGTGGGTGCCGGACGTCTATGAAGGCGCGCCGACGACGGTCACCGCCTTCATGTCGGTGGGGCCCAAGGCGGCGGGGTTCGCGGTGATCCTCAGGGTGTTCCTGAACCCGCTGGTCGCCGCCTCGGACGCCTGGATCGTCGTCGCGGTCATTGCGGTGGTGACGATGGCGCTCGGCAGTTTCGTCGCGCTGGTGCAGGACAATTTCAAGCGGCTCCTCGCCTATTCCAGCATTGCGCACGCGGGGTTTGCCATTCTGGGCGTGGTGGCCGGCGGCGAGGACGGGATCGCCAGCGTGATGTTCTACCTGCTGATCTACGCTTTCATGAATCTCGGCATTTTCGGCGCCGTCATCATGATGCGGAACGGCAATTCCTCGGGCGAGGTTATCGATGACTACGCCGGTTTCGCCAAGCCGCATCCGGTGCTCGCGCTTCTCATGCTGCTCTATCTGTTCTCGCTGGCCGGCATTCCGCCGACAGCCGGATTCTTCGCCAAGTTCTATGTGCTCAGCGCGCTGGTCGAGCGGGGCTTCGTCGCGTTGGCGGTGATCGCCGTGCTCTTGAGCGCCGTCGCCGCCTATTTCTACATCCGCGTCGTCATGGTGATCTATATGCGCGAGCCGCAGCGGGTGTTCGAGCCGGCGCTGACGCCCTCGGTCCGCGCCACACTCGCCTTCACCGCCGCCGGCACTATCGGCATCGGCCTGTTTCCGGCGTGGTTTCTGAGGCTTGCTCACAGTTCGGTGTTTGGTGGCTGAAGCGCTCAGTCCGGTGCAAAGCCCTGGGCGCAATCATGTGCGGCGGGACCAAGCCAGAGACCGACGCGGTTAATGCATACTTAAGCAATTTAGAACATTCTTACTTTAATCATTCAAGTGAGCGCGGATGGCGAGTGGCAGGCACTCTCGGCCTCATGCGTCAGGGGGGAACAGATGAAGGGAATTGTATTCGGCCTTGGTCTCGACGCCAGGGCGATCCTGTCCGCGATGAGCAGATCACAGGCGATTATCGAATTCGATCTTTCTGGCAGGATCCTGACGGCCAACGCCAATTTTTGTCGCGCTCTCGGCTACGACACATCGGAGATCGTGGGCCAGCACCACCGCATGTTCGTCGACCCAGCCGAAGCGTCCTCGCGCGAGTATCATGAGTTCTGGGCACTGCTCGGTCGGGGTGAGTTCGACCGACGCCAGTACAAGCGCATCGGCAAAGGCGGCAGGGAGATATGGATTGAAGCGTCTTACAATCCGGTATTCAGGCGAGGAAAGCCCTTCAAGGTTGTCAAGTTCGCAACCGACATCACAGAGCAAAAGCTGAAGAGCGCTGAGGATGCCGGGAAACTCGATGCACTTTCCCGCGCCCAGGCGGTCATCGAATTCACGCCAAACGGTGACATCCTGACGGCGAACCAGAACTTCCTCTCGACCCTTGGCTATCAGCTGTCGGAAATCCAAGGCCGCCACCATTCGATGTTTTGTGAGACTGCCTATACGGCGAGCGACGATTACCGACGCTTCTGGCAGCGTCTCTCTGGCGGCGAGTTCGTGACTGACGAATTCCTGCGCATCGGCAAGGGCGGGAAACGGGTCTACATCCAAGCTTCCTACAATCCGATCTTCGATATGAGCGGCAAGGTCTTCAAGGTCGTCAAGTTCGCGACCGACGTCACCGCTCGGGTGAACAACGTAGATCGCCTGGCAGATGCGCTGAATAAACTATCGGATGGTGATCTGACGCAGAAGCTGAACCCTCCGTTCATTCCCACGCTGGAAAAGCTTCGCACCGACTTCAACGGCGCAAGCGAAAAGCTGCGTGAAGCCATGCAGGCGGTGGCCGAGAATGCCGGCGCCATCGCCGCCGGTGCGCAACAGATACGGTCGGCGTCTGACGATCTGTCGAAACGAACCGAGCAGCAAGCCGCCTCGGTGGAAGAAACAGCCGCCGCCCTTGAAGAGATCACCACAACGCTGGCCGACTCCAGCCACCGTGCGGAAGAGGCAGGGCAACTTGTCCGCAAGACGCGCGAGAATGCCGAGCACTCCGGTGCGGTTGTGCGCAGCGCCATCGAGGCTATGGGCAAAATCGAGAATTCGTCCTTGGAGATATCCAAGATTATCGGCGTCATCGACGAGATCGCCTTCCAGACCAACCTTCTGGCACTGAACGCGGGAGTCGAGGCAGCACGCGCAGGCGAGGCCGGAAAGGGCTTTGCCGTCGTCGCGCAGGAAGTGCGGGAACTCGCGCAGCGCTCGGCCAAGGCTGCGAAGGAGATCAAGGATCTGATCACCGATTCAAACGCTCACGTAAAGGATGGCGTGACTCTGGTTGGCCAGACTGGCAGTGCGCTCGACACCATCGTGTCGCAGGTCCAGCAGGTCAACGGGAATGTCGAGGCGATCGTGGAGGCCGCTCGAGAGCAGGCGACGGGGATCAAGGAAATTAACGAGGCGATCAACACCATGGATCAGGGCACGCAGCAGAATGCAGCCATGGTCGAAGAATCAACAGCCGCTGCTCACAGCCTCGCGAGGGAGGCCGAAGCACTGTTTAGATTGCTCGGTCAGTTCAACATAGGAAAGGGCACGGTATCGGGCAAAATGCATGCCGCCGCCGCAAGCGCTGGTTCAACGCCCGTCGCGGCCGCGGCCCGGACAACGAAAGCGGCTGCGGCCTTTCACGGCAACGCCGCGATCGCCGCCAGTGAATGGGAAGACTTCTGATCGCGGCGCTCCCCTATGGCAACGGCGTTATGAAAGGCTCTAATTGATTGGATTTGCAATGATCCGTTCAACGGAATAGAGTCTGAGTTCAGAAAAGGATTGCCCAAGTCGCTTCTCGGGGCGACGGCTTCTTCGGCCCCGAACTGGTTTGGTGGCGACCTGAGCAAAGCCCTTGTTGCGTGCCGGGGCGTTACGACATGATGGCAATGGAGTTCCTGCCGGTTCTTATCATGGTCGCCGGGATAGTCTTGGTGGCAGTGGCGACGCTTTTCGTCTCCTCGCTTCTGCGCCCGTCCAACCCTTATCGCGCGAAGAACATGCCCTATGAATGCGGCATGGACCCTGCGGGCGAGGCCGCCGGCGGGCGCTTCCGGGTGCCGTTCTTCATTCTCGCGATCCTTTTGGTTGTCTTCGATGTCGAGGCGATGTTCCTCTTTCCCTGGGCCGTCGTGCTGAAAGAGATCGGGCTCATCGGCTATATCGAAATGTTCGTCTTCATGGTGCTGCTGCTCGTGGGTTTCGCCTACGCCTGGCTGAAGGGAGCGTTGGAATGGGAGGAGTAAACGACGCGATCCGCGACAGCGTTTTGTTCACCACCGCCGATAGCGTCATCAGTTGGAGCCGGAGGTCGGCCTTGTGGCCGGAGACCTTCGGCATTGCCTGCTGCGCCATCGAGATGATCTCGGCCGGCTGCGCGCGCTATGACCTCGACCGGTTCGGCGTGGTGTTCCGCCCTTCGCCGCGGCAGTCCGACGTGATGATCATCGCCGGTACAGTGACCAGGAAATTCGCGCCCGTGGTGCGGCGGCTCTATGACCAGATGCCGGAACCGCGCTGGGTGATCGCAATGGGCACCTGCGCTATTTCGGGCGGTGTCTACAACACCTATGCCGTGGTTCAGGGATCGGAGACCTTCGTGCCCGTCGACGTGCATGTGCCCGGCTGTCCGCCGCGGCCCGAGGCGCTGATGCACGGCTTTCTGCTGCTTCAGGAGAAGATCAAGAGGTCCCGCGCGCTCGCCGGAACGCCTCTCGATCGGATTGCAGCGTCATGACCGTGGAGCGGCTTTTCGATCCAGTCCGGATCATCGAGCGCTTCGGCGAAGCGGTCGAGGACCTCGGCGCCGCGCACGGCATTCGCGCCTTTGCTGTTCCGCCGGAGAGGATCGTCGAATTCTGCCGCTTCCTGAAAGAACATCCGGCGCTTGAGTTCAATTTTCTCTCGGATATCTGCGGTGTCGATCATTATCCCGAAATGCCGCGTTTCGAGGCGGTGTACCATCTCTATTCGCTGCCCAACAAATGGCGGCTACGCATCAAGTGTCGGCTTGGCGATCCCCCCGAGGTGCCCTCGGTCACGGGCGTTTGGCGCACGGCCAACTGGCATGAGCGCGAGGCCTGGGACATGTACGGCATCCGCTTCGAAGGTCACCCGGATCTGCGCCGCATCTACATGTGGGAAGGCTTCGAGGGCTTTCCCCAGCGCAAGGACTTCCCCTTGAGGGGCTACAAGGACAAGCTCAATCCCTTCGGTGCCGAAGGTCCGCCGCCGACGCAGCCCGACCTCGCCACGAGGGAGATTCCTTAAAGGAGGCCGTTGACGCTGGAGAGTCGAGATGACCGAAGTCACCGAGCTCACGAGGCCGGAAGGCGAAGCGCTCAATACCAAGGAAGTGCTTCTCAACCTCGGCCCGCAACATCCCAGCACCCATGGGGTTCTTCGGCTCGTCCTCGAGCTCGACGGCGAATATGTCGAGCGCGTGGACCCGCATATCGGCTATCTCCACCGCGGCACCGAGAAACTCGCGGAGAGCTTCACCTATACTCAGATCTTCCCGCTCACGGACCGGCTCGACTATCTCTGTCCGCCGTCAAACAACCTGGCCTTCGCTCTGGCGGTGGAGAAGCTCCTCGGCATAGAGGCGCCGATCCGGGCGCAATATATCCGTGTGATGATGGCGGAACTCGCACGGATTTCCGGTCATCTCCTGATCACCGGCGCGCTGCCAATGGATCTCGGCGCCATGACCGCGCTGCTTTACGTCATGCGCGAGCGCGAGATGATCATGGACCTGTTGGAAATGATCACCGGCGCGCGCATGCACACGTCCTACTGCAGGGTTGGCGGGGTGCGCGAGGACCTGCCGGACGAATTCTTCCCCAAGATTAGGGAGTTCTGCGAGGTCTTCCCCAACCGGATCCGCGACTACGAGCGCCTACTCGATAACAACCGGGTGTTCCTGAATCGCACACAAGGAATCGGCGTGATCTCCCCCGCGGACGCCATCGATCTCGGATTGAGCGGTCCCAACCTGCGTGCTTCCGGTGTCGACTGGGACATACGGCGCGACGAACCCTACGAAATTTACGACCGGCTCGAGTTCAACGTCATCACCCGCCAAGAGGGCGATTGTTTCGCCCGCTGGCAGTGTCGGGTCGACGAGATGCGCGAAAGCATCCGCATCATCGAACAATGCATGGAGCAGATGCCGGAAGGACCGTTCCAGATCGACATGCCGACGATCGCGTTCCCCGTGGACAAGGACAAAGTGCATTGTTCGATGGAGGCGCTGATCCAGCATTTCGACCTGTCGGCCTACGGCTTCGATGTGCCCGCGGGCGAGGTCTATTCGGCGATCGAGGCGCCGAAGGGTGAATTGGGGTTCTACATCATTAGCGACGGATCGCCGAAACCGTTCCGCATGAAAGTGCGGGCACCCTCGTTCGTGAACCTCCAGGCGCTGTTCGGGGTGAGCAATGCACGGTACCTGGCCGACATGATCGCTGTGCTCGGCAGCCTCGATCCCGTGATGGCCGAGGTGGATAAATAAGAGGAGGTTCGGACGCGATGACCATGCGCGAAGAGATCGAGGCGGCGGCGGCACGGTATCCCGACCGGCGTTCGGCGCTCATGCCCGCGCTGCTGATCGCGCAGAGGGAGCACGGCCATCTGCCGGGTCCGGTGCTGGAGGAGGTTGCCGATATTCTCGGCGTCGAGCGGATCTGGGTCTATGAGCTCGCGACCTTCTACACGCTGTTCCATACCGAGCCCATAGGCATGTTCCACCTGCAGCTCTGCGACAATGTCTCCTGCATGCTGTGCGGATCCGAGGACCTGCTGACGCATCTGGAAGCGAGGCTCGGGATAAAGAAGGGCGAGACCACCCCGGACGGGCTGTTCACCCTTTCGACTGTCGAGTGCCTCGGGGCCTGCGAAATGGCTCCGGTGATGCAGGTGGGCGACGATTACCACGGCAACCTCGATGTCGTGCGGCTAGACGCGCTCCTGGACAGTCTCCGCGCTGCGGCGGGGCGGTTTGCGAGGGTCGAGCACGCTTCCGCACCACAGCCTGGAGAGTAGCGCCATGTTCGAGCCGGTACTCCTCAAGAATGTCGACTTGCCGGACGGTCATCTGCTGTCGAGTTACGAAGCCGGCGGCGGCTATCAGGCGCTCAGGAAGGTGCTCGGCGAATGCACGCCCGACGAGGTCGTCGAGCTCGTCAAGCAGTCCAACCTGCGCGGCCGTGGCGGCGCCGGATTTCCTACCGGCATGAAATGGAGTTTCGTACCGAAGCGGACCGACAGGCCGAAATATCTGTGCTGCAACGCCGATGAGGGTGAGCCGGGCACCTTCAAGGACAGGATCATCATGGAGCGTGACCCGCACCAGCTCATTGAGGCGCTGGCGGTGAGCGGCTACGCGATCGGGGCCGAAGTCGCCTATGTTTACGTCCGCGGAGAATATGTGACGGCAATCCGCCGCCTGGAGCAGGCGATCGCCGAGGCGCACGAAAAGGGCTATCTCGGAACAGGCGTTCTCGGCTCTGATTTCAATTTCGCCGTGCATATTCACTGCGGCGCCGGCGCCTATATCTGCGGCGAGGAAACCGCGATGCTCGAGTCGCTCGAGGGCAAGCGGGCGCAGCCGCGATTGAAGCCGCCGTTCCCGGCCGTGGCCGGGCTCTACGCCAGCCCCACGGTGATCAACAATGTCGAGACGCTTGCCTGCGTGCCGCATATCGTCATGCGGGGTCCGGCCTGGTTCCGCGGCATCGGGCCCGACAAAAGCCCCGGTCCGAAGCTCTACTGCGTGAGCGGGCAGGTACGCAAACCCGGCCTCTACGAATTGCCGATGGGCATACCGCTGCGTGAATTGGTCGAGGATCACGCCGGCGGTCCGCTGCCGGGACGAAAGGTCAAGGCGGTGATCCCGGGCGGCGTCTCGGCACCGGTCATCCCGGAGCCCGGGCTTGAGATCGGGATGGATTTCGACTCGCTCGCCGCAGCCGGCTCGATGCTCGGTTCGGCGGGCGTGATCGTGATCGACGACTCGACCTGCATGGTCAAGGTCGCCACCCGGATCATCGAGTTCTTCCACCATGAATCCTGCGGCAAGTGCACGCCATGCCGGGAAGGACTGAACTGGGCCGTGAAGGTGCTGCGCCGGGTCGAGGCCGGCGAGGGCGCACCCGGCGATCTGGAGCAATTGGACATGCTCTGCAAGGGCATTTTCGGGAACACCTTTTGCGCCCTGGGTGACGGCGCCGCGATGGGCTTGCGGGCCGCACTCAAGCATTTCCGCGACGAATTCGTCGCCCATATCGAGGAGCGGAGGTGCCCGTTTCACTGAAAACCTGCATTCGAGACGGGCTGGGAGGAAGTATGGTTAGCGTCACGATCGACGAACATAAGCTGGAAGTCGAGGCTGGCTCCACGGTGCTCGCCGCCGCCGAGCGCCTGGGCATCGAGATCCCGACCTTCTGCTATTGGAAGCGGCTGCCGCCACTTGCCTCCTGTCGCATGTGCCTGGTGGAGATCGAGGGGCTGCGGAGGCTGCAGCCCGCCTGCGCCACGGCTGTTGCGGAGGGCATGGTGGTCAGGACGAATACGCCGCTGATCGAGGAAACGCGTTCGTCCATGCTCGACATGCTGCTTGCCAACCACCCGCTCGATTGCCCGATCTGCGACAAGGGCGGCGAGTGCGAGCTTCAGGACATGGTGATGGCATATGGTCCGCGCGAAAGCGGGTTCCGCGACGCCAAGCGTGTTTTCCACTCGAAGGATATTCGCCTGAGCCCGGTCGTCATCATGAACGTCAACCGCTGCATCCAGTGTCAACGCTGTGTGCGGATGTGCGAGGAGGTCGTCGGCGCGGTTGCCTTGGGTACGGTCGAGAAGGGCATGGATACCGCCGTCACCGGTTTCGAGGGTAGCCTGGCAAGCTGCGACCAGTGCGGCAACTGCATCGAGGTCTGTCCGGTCGGGGCGCTGATGAGTTTCCCCTATCGCTACAAGGCACGCCCCTGGGACCTCAACGAAACCGACACGATCTGCCCGCATTGCGGTACCGGCTGTCAACTCACCGTTGGAGCGCGCAAGGGCGAGTTCATGCGGGTCCGCTCGGACTGGGAGCATGGAGTCAACCGAGAGACGCTCTGCGTGCGGGGCCGCTTCGGCCTAGACTTCATCGAGAGCCGGGATCGCATCAAACGGCCGATGATCCGCCGCGACGGCGCGCTCACGCCGGTTTCCTGGGAGGAGGCGGGCGACTATCTCAGCCGGCGCCTGTCGGCAGTGAAGGGCAAGGTCGCGGGCGGGCTCATCTCGCCGCGGCTGCCTAACGAGGTGCTTTATCAGTTCCAGAAGTTGATGCGCACGGTACTCCGCACCAACAACATCGACTGCTCGTCGCGCTGGTCCACGCCTGTCGACGCGCTAGGCCCGCTCTTGGCCAGCTTCCACACCCGCGCACCCCTCCAGGAAGTGATCGGCAGAGATTGCGTGCTGGTCATTGGGGGCAATGTAACCGAGGAAAATCCAGTCACCGAGTATCTGCTGCGTGACGCAGCGCGGCGGCAGCAGACAGGCTTGCTTATGCTCTCGGCGCGGCCGTCCCGTCTGGACTCCGATGCCCGGGCGGTCGTTCGCGTGCCGCCGGGCGGAGAAGCGGCGAGCCTTGCGGCGGTGGCTGCCGGGCTCGTGTCGGCGGCTGGCCCGGTTTTGCCCGGCGACCTTTTTGCGGATATCGGGCGGCTGCCAGCAGCGACCGACAGCGACCAATCGAACGCTCTGGCCGCCGCGCTGATGGAGGGCCGAAGCGTCACCTTGCTCGTCAGCGTCGACGTCCTCAGATCGCCGCTGGCGCGCGCGACGTTGCAGCAGCTCAGCAACCTGCTGCAAATTCTATACGTGCTCGGCAAGGCCCCGGCGCTGCAGTTCCTCTTCGACCGTGCCAACCAGATGGGCGCCTGGGACATGGGTGTAATGGCGGGAGCTCTGCCGGGCCCGCGTCCGGTCGTCGATGCTCAGACCCGCGCAGCTTTCGCACAGGCCTGGGGCGCCGAAATCCCCTCAGAACCCGGCGCTGATCTCGACGCCATGCTGCAACTTTGCGTCAACGGGCGGATGGGCGCGCTCTATGTCGTCGGAACTGATCCGCTTCTGTCCTATCCCGACCGGGAATTTGTCGAGCGGGCGCTGAAGGCTGCCGATCTCCTGATCGTGCAGGACGCGTTCCTCACGGACACGGCGGGCTTGGCCGATGTTGTGTTGCCTGCGGCCGGTTACGGCGAGGAAACCGGCATCTTCACCAACAACGAGGGCCGGGCCCAGAAGGTCCGCAAATTCCGCGAGCCCGTCTTCGAGGCGCGGGGCAATCTGGCGATCTTCGACTTCGTCGCAGCGCTCTGCGGCGAGGCGCAGCAGCCATCCACTCAAGGCGAGATTTTCGACGAGATTGCCCGGCTGATTCCCGCTTACCAAGGATTGAAGCAGGAAGAGCTTGGTCCCGACGGCGCATTCACCACGGCGGCCCTTTCGCCACCGGCCGGCGAGTTCTTCGCTGCTCCGCCTGTTGCCAGTGCAACAAATGCGCTCCTGTTGGTCACAGGCAACTGTCTTTTCCACAACGGGTATCTGTCCGAACACTCGGAGATACTGAATACCGTCGCAGAAGACCCTTATGTCGAGATGAGCATGCAGGATGCCGCCAGGCTTGGTGTTTCAGACAGCGAGCACGTCGTCGTGCGATCCGCTCAGGGCGAGCTGACGGCGAAGCTCAAGGTCAACAGGCGCTTTCCCAAGGGCCTCGTTTTCGTTCCCGAAAACTACAAAGCGCTCCGCCTCAACAGCCTGATGCGGCGGGGTGAATATCCATGTCCGGTGGAGGTTCACAAAGCCAGAGCGACCGACGAAGTCGGCCCGTTCAACGGTTCCGCGGCGAGAGCTGATGGCCTCGGCCAAGGCATGCCGCCGGCGTGATCTCGTTCGGCTTAGTGATAATGGGTCCCGCAAATGTAATCGTGCAAATCCTGCTCCGTGCGTTGTGCCTCCTCGAGCCTGTGCTTGACGACGTCGCCGATGCTGACCACGCCGATAACGGAATCGCCATCCTTGACAAGCACATGGCGCGTGCGCCGCTCCGTCATGATCGCCATCGCCACTGGCAGCAGATCCTCGGTCGAACAGGTGGGCACACCGCGGTTCATGATATCGGAAGCTCGCATCGCCGCCGCCTCGGCCCCATATTCCGCCACCGCATTGCAGCAGTCCCGCTCCGACAGAGTGCCCAGATACATGCCTGGCGAACCACTGACGACCACGAAGCCGATATTGTTCTCACGAAACAGCCGCAGGACTTCCACCATTGTCAGATCGGGACTGACCGCGATGACTCCGACACCTTTGTTCTTCACGATTTCGCCGACAAACATCTAAGCCTCCTATCCCGAGCGCTCGGTTTGACAGCTGGCGCGCGTTCACGTTCGCCGAATATTGCGCCACCAGTTATAGCCCTGCGGCTCGTTCGTCTCGACCAGCACGTCTTTCTTCGTGTTGAGGCGCGCGGCCACCACGCCGCCGCCGGTTGTCGCCTTGCCCGGCTTACCAAGCAGGTCGTCCCGCCCGATCACCAGATCGCGGGAGGAAAAACTCGAGAACTCGTACTGCTGGCCAAGCGCAATGGCATCCGCCGGGCAGGCGTCCTCGCATAGGCCGCAGAACAGGCATCGGGCCGTGTCGATCTCGAATTTGGCTGGGCGACGGTTGCCCTTCTCGTCCTCGTAGGGGACGACCTCGATACAGTCGCAGGGACAAATCCGCGCGCAGAGTTCGCAGGCCACGCACTTGATCTCGCCCTCTGCGTCGCGCTTCAGGAAGTGATGCCCGCGGTAGCGCGAATAGGGCAGCCATTTCTCCTTGTCCGGATACTCCATGGTCACGGGTCTGGAGAACATGTAACCGAAGGTCAGAGTCAAGCCACTCGCCAGATCGGCGAAGAACGCCCAACCGATCCATGTTCCGATTCTATCAAATGCGCGCGACATCGCCGCCCCGCTTTCCACGCACGTCGTTCTCCACACTTTTGGGCGACATGCACTAGGAGAAAGCAATTCCGGTTATGATTATGTTCGCCAGCGACAGAGGAAGCAAGACTTTCCATCCGATTGCCATCAGCTGATCGTAGCGGTAGCGGGGGAAAGTGAAGCGGAACCACATGAACAAATAGACGAAGAAGGCGACCTTGAGCAGGAACCAGAGGACCGGCGGCAGGGGGATCAGCACGCCGTTCCAGCCGCCGAAGAAAAGGATCACCGTGAGGACCGACACCAGCACCATGATGACATATTCGCTGACCATGAAGAACGCGAAGCGGATGCCGCTGTATTCGGTATGGAACCCGGCCCCCAAATCGCCTTCCGCTTCCGCCAGATCGAAGGGAATGCGCTGGGCCTCGGCCAGCCCGGCGACGAAGAACACGAAGAAGCCGACGGGCTGGTAGACAATGTTCCAGACATCGGCCTGCGCCCGCACGATGTCGAGCAGGCTCATGGATTGCGCCAATATGACCACGCCGATGACCGCGAAACCCATCGGGATCTCGTAGCTGATCATCTGCGCGCAGGTCCTAAGGCTGCCGAGCAGAGAGTATTTGCTGTTGGCGGCCCAGCCGCCAAAGATGACGCCATAAACCTCGATCCCGATCACCGCGAAGACGAAAAGGAGCGCCACATTCATATCGGAGACGTAGAGCGTGATCTCGTTCCCGAGGACCGAAACGGACTCGCCGAAGGGGATCGCGACGAACACCACAAAGGGCGGCGCGAGCGCCAGAATAGGCGCCAGTTTGAACAGGAAGCGATCGGCGTCGGCCGGGATGTGGTCCTCTTTGGTCAAGAGCTTGATGCCATCCGCCACCGGCTGCAGCAGCCCGTGCCAGCCCACACGCATCGGCCCCATCCGCTGCTGCATGTGCCCGGCGATCTTGCGTTCCAGCCAGGTTAGCGGCAACGGCAGCAGCAGCAAGATCGCGATCAGCAACGCGACCTTGAAGACGATGAGGCCGAGGGCGACGATAAGTTCCATGATCCACGCTGCTTATGCAACGGTTTGAAACCATTAGAGCGGGATGAGGAAGAGTGTGCGCGTTTTCCGCCCGCATCCCGCTCTAACTTCTTATGATCTAGGCACTTCGTGTGCTTAGTCGATGTTTCACGGTACAGCGGTGACGCGCCGCTTGCAATGCCGCGTGAAGTTCGGGCGGTCCCTGCGCTTCACGGTTCGGTCTTGCAGATCGATCGCGCGTTCAAGAGGCCCCAGCCGAATATCGGGTCCTTGCCTGGATCGCCGAGGTCTTCCGCATTTCCGGTCAGCGCATTGCGGATCTGCTCGGGCGCGAGCGCCGGTTCCGACGCTTTCATCAGCGCCACTGCCGCGGTCACGAAAGGCGCGGCGAACGATGTGCCCGTCTTCGGACGCGCGCCGCTGATCGAGGCCGCGGTCCAGACCGCGACGCCCGGCGCCGCGAAATCGATGTGCTCGCCGCGCCCGGCGCGTCGGTAGGGCCGCTTGCGCTTGTCGGTCGCGGTGACGGCGATCACCTCTTCATAGGCCGCCGGATAGACCGGCTCGGCCTTGGGTCCGTCATTGCCGGCGGCTGCAACCATGATGATGCCGCCTCCGCCGAGCTTCTTGACGGTCTCTTCGAGGAGCAGATTGGGCGGGCCGGCAAGACTGAGATTGATGACCTGTACCTGACGGTTGGAGAGGAGGTCGAGCGCGCGCACGAGATCAAAGGCACCGGAGCGGTCGTCTTGCCGGCCGGCGCGGTGAAACGTGTCGACGGCGATCAGTTTGCCGCCGGGGATCAGGCCCGGCGTGCGGCTAGTCGCGGAGCCCACGAGCAGGGCCGCGACGGCAGTGCCGTGCTGCTTGCCGGATTCGGGCAATTTTCTATCGCTGAGGCGGATGATCTCGATGCTGCTGCCTTCGAAGGCATCGTGTTCGGGGTTGATCGCCGTATCGACGAGACCGATCGTCGTGCCGCCGGTGCAGGCGCCCGCCCAGTCTTGCGCGGCGGGCCAGCCGATCACGCTGCGGGCCAGGCAGTCGGTCCCGGGGCAGGGCGTCTCAGCGCGTTGTTCCGGCCGGAAATAATGATTGAAGTCGATGGTTGCCTCAGGTGCGACAGTTCTTGCCTGCTCCCTCGCAGCGTCGAGTGTCACTCCCGCGGGGATGCGGAGCTTGACGACTTCGGAATTGAAGGTCGCCATCGTGGCGCGTTCGAGGACTTCGAAGCCCGACGCCGTGAGTTGCTCGATCTGTGCCGGGCCGAGGCCCAGTCCAACGATCTCGTCGCGTGCCCGGATCGGCGCGGGCGCGACGGCCTGTGAGCGCCGCGGAGTGCTTCGACGCGGCAGCAGCGCCCGGAACGGGAACAGGCTCCTGCCGCCGCGCCATCCCGCTCCGGCGCCGTAGGAGCCGGAGCGCCCGGAGGAGGAGCCGCCGCCATCATCGTCGTCATCGTCGGCGAAAGCTTCGCTCGCGCCCAGCAGTTCAGGCGAGATCGTGTTTCGGGGGACAAGGATGTCGCCCGCCACGAGCGCGATTGCAGCAAGGGGTCCAATCAGGGCAAGTCTGAGCGTGGTCGCCATCTGAGAACCTCGATCGGCTTGGCCGTGCCAGGGACCGCGGAGCATTCCTTGGACGCACTGGCGAGTGCCTGTAGACTGGACGGAAACGGTCGAGTCGTCCACTTATTCATTTCTAGCTCAAATTGCGGAGTTTTGGGGCATGAGCGATGCGGTAAAAGAGGTCGGCGAACGCCTGATAGCGTTCCTGCCCAATCTTCGCCGCTTCGCCATCTCGCTGTGCCGCACGCGCGACATCGCCGACGATCTCGTGCAGGCGGCTTGCGAACGGGCGCTCGCCAGTGCCGAGCGCTTCGAGCCGGGCACGCGCTTCGATGCATGGATGTTCCGCATTCTCCGCAACCTCTGGATCGACCAGGTGCGCAGGCAGAAGACCGCGGGCGTGCAGGACGACATTTCCGAACGTCACGACATCGCCGGCGCATCCGGCGACCGCGAAGCCGAAGCGCGGTTGACCCTCAAGACCGTGGCCGACGCGATCGACCATTTGCCGGACGAGCAGCGTGAGGTGCTGCTTCTCGTTTGCGTCGAGGAGCTGTCCTATCGCGAGGCGGCCGATGTGCTCGACGTGCCTATCGGAACGGTCATGAGCCGGCTGGCGCGGGCGCGCAAGAGCCTGGCCGAGGCCACGGGAATAACGGGGGCGACGGGACGTTCTCAGGTGATGAAGGGCGTGAATGAATGACCAGAGCGGATTTCTCCGACGACATACTGATGCGCTTCGCCGACGGCGAGCTCGATGCCGAGACCTCCGCCGAGATCGAGCGGGCAATGGAGACGGACGACGAGCTGGTCTCGCGCGTGGGGCTCTTCATTGAAACGCGTCAGGCCGCGAAGGCGGCCATGCAGTCGCTTCTCGATGAACCGCTGCCGGCGGAGCTCGAGGCGGCCGTCGGAAGAATGGTCGCCGAGAAGACGTCTGCCCAGAGTGCGCCCAGCGCCAGCGTTCTGGCCTTCCCGCGGCGCGCCGCGAACGATCGACGGGCAAGCCGCTGGCTCGTTGCCGCCGCCTCGCTTGCGGCCGTCTTCGCCGGCCTCGGCGGGTATTGGTTGGGCGGACGCGGAGAGCCGCCGTCCGGGGGCGCCTTGCCGCTCGCGGCCGTCAGCAGCCCTGCGCTTGCCGAGGCGCTAGCGACCGTTGCCTCCGGCGAGGAAAGACAATTGCTGGCTTCCAACCAGCGCTTTCGGGCGATCGCGACTTTTCGGGACAGTGCGCAGGCGCTCTGCCGTGAATTCGAACTGGACTCGGCCGACCGCTCGACCGTCGTTTCGGTTGCCTGCCGTGCCGGATCCGAATGGCGCGTGACCTTCGCTGTCGCTGCGCCCGGCGGCAGCGGCGGCTATGCCCCAGCGTCCTCGACCGAAACGCTCGACGCTTACCTGACGGCGATCGACGCCGGGCCGCCGCTCGAGGCCGGGGAAGAGGCGAAGGCCCTGGCCGATCTCCGCGAAGTCAGGCAATGACGCTGACGCAATCCTCATGATGGAATAGAGTCGCGCATCGTCCGTTACTCCACCGGACCGAAGAACAGGTCCGGTTTTGAAGAGGAGTAATTGGCATGACGAAGAAGTGGATGACTACAGCCCTTGCAGCGGGTCTCGCGGCATTCGTAGGCTCCGCCGCCGAGGCAAGGGAACACCCCTCGTTAGCTGATGGGGAGAGATTGTCCAAACAATCGGTCCGGACGACCGGGCGCAGCGATGGCGAGATCATCGTGGCCGGGAACAGTTCGTCTAACTCGAGCTCCAACTCGTCGAGTAATTCCAGTTCCAATTCGTCTTCGAACAGTTCCTCGAATTCGAGCTCGAACTCATCTTCCAACAGCTCTTCGAACTCGAGCTCGAACTCGTCCTCGAACAGTTCATCCAACTCGAGCTCGAACGGCTCCGACCGGAGCTATCGTGCCGGCAGCCTGTGGCGCACACGCTGAGGCCGTTTCAATGATATAATGAAATGATCTAGCGAAATGAAGCGGGGGCCGGACGTCGATCCGGCCCCCGCTCTTTTTGCGCCTTGCGGAGCTTCAGCGAGAAGCGCGTGCCACCTTGCGGTACCAGCCCTGGCCGGCAATCGTGTTGCGATGGACCGCCTCGCGTTCCGTGGCTTCCATGCGCGTCTCGGCGCGAATCTCCGCGGTGACGGCCGCAGCATCGCGGCGGAACGGTATGACCTGCACGAGCGGCGTGCCCTTCTCGACGCTATAGAGGCCATCCGGCGCCGTCGCGAAAAATGGAAAATGGATATGCGCGGCATAGGTATCGGTATCGACGATGCCTGCAACGCATTCAAACGGCTGCCCCGGACGGTTGAGCGGCGGCAGAAACAGGCAGCTCCAGCCTGGCGGCGTGCGGATCGACCAATAGTTATGAAACTTGCAGGGCGGGGCGGGCTCCCTCGGATTTCCAGCCACCTGGTGGGCGCCGTGGTTGCTGACCATGACCCTGTCGAACTCCCAGCCCGCCTCGACACTGCGGCCGTTGTCCTTGATTTCCAGCCTCACGGTTGCGGCGATCGGCAGGATCCAGCCGGTCGTCATTGCGTCGAGAAAGGGCATGCAGCGTTTGACCGTCAGGCCGTTGTTGGTGGTAGACAGGTGCGCTTGATCGACAGCGGGCAGCTTGCGGAACCAGTCCGGCAGGACCGCCTTCGCCGGGACCGGCGGCGCGATGACGCCGCTATCCTCCGGCTGGCAGAGAAAGCGGATCGCCCGCGGTTCTTTCTGCAGAAAATGAAACATCCCGGTTCTCCTCTTGAATGGCACGGGAGAAACGGGCCGGCGCGACTTCTATTCCGTCCGCGACTGCGATTGCGAGGGATTCGGTAGAGGCGCGCAGGACCGGGGGCCGGGGTTGTCACAGCCCCTACAAGCTTACAGCTTGAAGTTTTAATACAAAGGGTGCAAGGTTTCCGCGCCACTACTCAAGGTGGGCTAATCAGTAAGTGCTTTTCGATCGCCGAGGCAACCGTTCCCAGTCGGAGGCCGCATGACCAGCACTGCTCAGAAACTTTCGCTCGTTTCGCTCTCCGCGCTAGTGGTCGGCTCCATGGTCGGAGCGGGCATATTTTCGCTTCCCCGGACCTTTGGTGCCGCCACAGGCCCCTTCGGGGCCATTATCGCGTGGTGTGTCGCCGGCGGGGGGATGTATGCGCTCGCCCGCGTCTTCCAGGCGCTCGCCGAACGCAAGCCCGATCTCGACGCAGGCGTCTATGCCTATGCCAAGGCGGGCTTCGGCAACTACCCCGGCTTTCTTTCCGCCTTTGGTTATTGGATCGGCAGTTGCATCGGCAATGTCTCCTACTGGGTGCTCATCAAATCGACGCTCGGAGCCTTCTTTCCGGTTTTCGGCGACGGCAATACGGTGGTGGCGATTGCCGTCGCATCCGTGGGCATCTGGCTCTTCCATTTCATGATCCTCAGGGGCATCCAGCAGGCCGCGGGGGTCAACACCATCGTCACGATTGCGAAGATCGTTCCGATTATCGTCTTCATCCTCATCCTGATCTTCACCTTCGAGCTGTCACAGTTCCAGGAGAACTTCTGGGGCGGCACAGGGATGCCGGAGACGAGCCTCGTCGAACAGGTGCGGGCAACCATGCTGGTTACGGTCTTCGTCTTTCTCGGGATCGAGGGAGCGAGCGTCTACTCCCGCTATGCCGAAAGGCGCTCAGACGTCGGCAGGGCGACCATCCTGGGTTTCACTGGCGTCACAGGACTGATGGTGCTCGTGACGCTGCTCCCCTTCGCGGGCCTGCCGCGCGCTGAGATTGCCGGTATGCGACAGCCTTCCATGGCTTCCGTGCTCGAGGCGGTCGTCGGACCGTGGGGATCGGTCTTCGTCAGCCTCGGCCTGCTCATATCGGTGCTTGGCGCCTATCTCGCCTGGCAACTCATCTGCGCGGAAGTGCTCTTCACCGCGGCGAAGACGGACGACATGCCGCGCGTATTCGCCCAGGAGAACGCCAACCGCGTTCCGGTCGCCGCGCTTTGGCTCACCAATATCATCGTCCAGCTCTTCGTTATTTCCACCTACTGGTCGCAGGACGCCTTCGCGTTGATGATCAATCTGACCAGCTCGATGTCGCTTATCCCGTATCTCCTCGTCGCAGCTTTCGCCGTGCTGATCGCGAGGCGGGGCGAGAGCTACGAGGTGCGGCCGAAAGAAAGGCGGCGCGATCTGGTGATGGCCGGGATTGCGACCGCCTACACGCTCTTCATGATCATCGCCGGAGGGCTGAAGTTCGTCCTCCTCTCGGCGATTCTCTATGCGCCGGGGACAATCCTCTACATCTGGGCCCGCCGCGAGCGCGGGGAAAAACTCTTCACACCCGTGGAGCTCGTGATTTTTGTCGCCGCGGTCGCCGGTTGCATCTTCGGCATATACGGATTGGCATCCGGCAGCATTGTCATCTGAACCGTGAAAAGGGGGTACACCATGTCGTCCTCACAAGAACTCGGTGTTCATTCTGAAGTCGGTCAGTTGCGAAAGGTGATGGTGTGCGCGCCCGGCCGCGCCCATCAGCGTCTGACACCAAGCAATTGCGACGCTCTTCTCTTCGACGATGTCCTGTGGGTGGACAACGCGAAGCGCGATCACTTCGATTTCATGAACAAGATGCGTGATCGCGGCATCGAGGTCCTCGAGATGCACAACCTGCTTGCCCAGACCGTGGCCATTCCGGAAGCGAGGGCATGGATTCTCGATCAGCAGGTCGTTCCCAACCAGGTCGGTCTCGAACTCGTCGCGGAGATCCGAAGCTATCTCGAAGGGCTGCCCGACCGGGAGCTTGCCGAGACGCTCATTGGCGGCCTTTCCACGCTCGAGTTCCCCGACGCCATCGGCGGAGAGACGCTCAGGCTGATAAGGGAGGCGGCTGGAGTCGCGGAATATCTGCTACCGCCCCTGCCAAACACGCTCTATACGCGCGACACCACCTGCTGGATTTACGGTGGCGTCACGCTGAACCCGCTCTACTGGCCGGCGCGACACGAAGAGACATTGCTCGCCAGCGCGATCTATCGCTTTCACCCGGACTTCGCGGGAAAGGTCAAGGTCTGGTGGGGGGACCCCACCCAGGACTGGGGCCTTGCCACGCTGGAGGGCGGAGACGTCATGCCGATCGGCAAGGGCGTCGTTCTGATCGGCATGAGCGAGCGAACGTCCCGGCAGGCGATCAGCCAGCTCGCCGCCCGGCTCTTCGCGCAGGGTGCCGCCGAACGGGTCATCGTCGCGGCCATGCCGAAGCTGCGCGCCGCCATGCATCTCGATACGATCTTCACCTTTGCCGACCGGGACTGCGTGTTGATCTATCCCGATATCGTCAACGCCATTTCAGCCTTCTCCTACCGCCCCGGATCAAAGCCGGGAACGGTGGACCTACACAAGGACGAAGGCAGCTTCGTTGAAACCGTTCGAGATGCGCTCGGCCTCAAAGAGATGCGCGTGGTCGAGACGGGAGGTACCGACTACATGCGCGAGAGAACGCAATGGGACAGCGGTGCGAATCTCGTCTGCGCTTCGCCCGGCGTCGTCTTCGCCTATGATCGCAACACCTATGCAAACACGCTGTTGCGAAAGCAGGGCATCGAAGTGATCACCATATCCGGTGCGGAACTGGGGCGTGGCCGCGGCGGTGGCCATTGCATGACCTGCCCCATCGTGCGGGACGCCGTCGACTACTGATGAAGCGGACGCGCTGTTCTCGTTGCATTGTCACCCGAAGCAAGCCTCCACGAGGCGCTGTCGTTTCCTCAGGCTGTGTCTCGTCGTGGTATGATGCTTATTCCGCCATCAGCCTCGAGAACCGCAAACTTGATCTCTTCAAGGCGGGCGAGACCCTGTTGCTCTCTCGCGGCGACCAATATGTCGTCTATGCTCACCCTCGCTCTTCTTAGCGCCTGATCATCGATTTCGCCGTCCGCAATGAGAACGGTCGGTGTGCCGTCGAGGAGCAGTGCGACCTTGGGCGACCGTTGTTTGAAGTAGGAAAGCACGATATCGACGCTGAACAAGGTGAGGATGAGCAGTGTGGCGTTGACGATCGAAAAATCGTCGCCGAGCAGCGCTTGCTGGGTCGTTTCGGCGATGATCAGCAACAGCACGAAATCGAAAGGCGTCATCTGCCCGACCGTCCGCCTTCCGGAGAGGCGCAGAACGATCAGCAGGACGAAGTAGACGGCGATGCCGCGAGCTACGGATTCCATCGAATTCCTCCCTCAGTCATGATGATTTCGGGCCGGAAGGCAGCGCGCATGTCCTTTCCTCAACTCGGCTAGGGCCAGACGATCGTTCGCACTGATCGCATTGGCTCCCCGTTGACGCTGACCTTGTAGACAACGCTGCCGGGCCGTTGGGAGCGCACGTGAACGGTCAGAGCGAGGGGTTGCGGCGTAGGGGACTTGAAGTGGTAAACGGTCCCGTCGCCCTCTCCTTCGGTAAAGAGTGGCGGCGGCTCGATGTCTTCCACTTGGAAGGTCTGGAAGAACGCGGAGGTCAAAGCAAGACGTTTGTCTCCATCGCCTGCCGCCAGCGACACGTGCAGCGTGTCCGATGCTTGCCAGCGGCTGAATCGAGGAATCTCGACGAGGCCGCCTTCAAAGGCGAGCGCCTGTCGGGCGAAGTAACCACTGGAGCCGGTCAGGCCGAGAACTGCCAGAAGGAGAATACAGCCGAAGCCGATCCAGGCGATCCGTTCCACCCTCCAGAACGACTCCTGGAACTCTCGATGCTCCTCAAGTTGCAGTCCATCGTCGCGAACCGGCGGTTGATCCAAGGCGTACCTCCATGAAGCATGGTTCAACGTTTCGGATCGGAGGAATGTTCCAGTTCGTACGGAGGCTCGACGACTCCGGCCGGGCCGCTCGCGCGCTCCCCTCACTGCGGCGCGTCACCGGGTCCGACTACCGGTGCGATCTCCATCTGCGATGGCCTCGGAGGCTGCGAGCCGCCGGCGGGGGAGGGGGCCGGCTCACCGGCCACGGCTCCGGCCGGACGTGGCGCTTGGCCGGCATCGCTGGTGATCGCCGGACTTCTCTGTCCGTCCGTGCCGATCGGGCCTGGCGTCACCGAACCATCGGCGGCCGCGACGCGCCATACGGTGTTGCCGGCGTCGTCGGCAATGAGGAGTGCGCCGGTGCCGTCGATCGCAACGCCGACCGGTCGGCCACGCGCCTGGTCACCCTCGATGAAGCCGGTCACCACGTCTTGAGCCTTTCCGGCTGGCCTGCCGTTCTCGAACGGCACATAGACAACCTTGTAGCCATTGAATTCATCGCGGTTCCAACTGCCGTGCTCGCCGATAAAGGCGCCGTTGGCATAGGGCGCCGGCAGGGCGGAGCCGTTCGAGAAGACGAGGCCGAGTGCGGCGACATGGCTCGAAAGCGCGTAGTCGGGGGCGATCGCCTTCTCCACCATGTCCGGGCGGGGCGGGTGGACCCGTTCGTCCACATGATCGCCAAAGTAGCTCCACGGCCAGCCGTAGAAACCGCCTTCCTGCACCGAGGTCATGTAGTCCGGCACGAGGTTTGGCCCAAGTTCGTCCCGCTCGTTGACGACGGTCCAGAGGGCGCCGCTCTCGGGATGGAAGATCAGACCGTTCGGATTGCGCAGGCCCGATGCAAAGACGCGGGCAGCGCCCGTTTCCCGGTCCACCTGCCATATGGCCGCGCGGCCCTTTTCGGCTTCGAGTCCATGTTCTGCGACATTGGAGTTGGAGCCGACCGAGGCGTAGAGATATCGCCCGTCGGGGCTGAGCGCGAGGTCCTTGGTCCAATGATGGTTGATCGGACCGCCGGGAAGCGGCGTCAGCACGGTCGGTTGCGCCGTGATCTCCGTTTGCCCGAGCGGATAAGGATAGGCAAGGATCGCGTCGGCGGCCGCCACGTAGAGCGTTCCGCCGTACCACGCGACTCCGAAGGGCGAGTTGAGACCGGTCAGAAGATCACGGCGTTCGTCGACCTGCCCGTCACGATTGGTGTCGCGCAACAGCGTAATGAGATTGCTCTCCTTCTCCGGTTCGTCGCCGCCGCTACGGGCCATCGACATGATCCAGCCGCGGATCAAGTCCTTGGGCCGCGAGATCGGCTTGCCCGGAGGCTCGCGCGACTGGACGACGAGCACGTCGCCGTTCGGCAGCGTATGGACCGTGCGTGGATTGGCGAGGTCCGTCGCATAGGCGGTAACGGTGAGGTCTTCGGGCACGGTTGGCGTCTCGCCGTCCCTCCAGCCGACGACCTCGGCGACTTTCATGTCGGGCAAAAGCTCCGAGATGGGCTCCGGCAAGACCGGATCGGGGCCGATCTGCTGGGAGATGTCGAAATCGGTGCCGTCGTCGCTGCAGGCGGCAAGCGCCAGGAGAAGGAGGCAGCTTCCGGCGAGGGCGGCTGCACGAAACAAGGCGGAGCTGCTCATAAGTATCCCCCTCCGACATGCGTTCGATGGAGCATCGCGCGGTCAAGCAAAGCGATGAGGATGATGAGAAGCACCGTCGCCGCGGAGAGGATCAGCCCGTAGGGGACGACTGCCCTCCAGCCGTCGGCGGCATGGACGAGATTGTTGACGAAGGCGAGGCCAAGGACGACCACATAGCCGACCGTGTGGAGCCAAATCGCCGCCGGCGCGCGACGCTTCGATCGAAACAGGAATTCCGCCACGCCGGCCAGGGCCGCTACGACGCCGAAAACCATTCCGGCGAAGAGCAGCCAGGCAGAGAAGTTCTGCCACATGCCATATCCGGTCTGCCAAAAGGCGATGTCGGTCAGAAGGGCGAGCGTGAAGCAGACGACTGGGAACGGCGCGAACAACGAATGGATCGGGCTGGTGACGGTCGCGGCAGTCGACGGAGAGTTCAGGCTCATCGGTGCCTCCTATTCGGTCGCGGCTTGAAACCTCGGGCTCGCGCATTTGTTCCTTCACCGAATTCTCCGGCGAGACGAGGGGCCCCGCAACCCAGAGGAGGTGGCGGACTGGAACCATGGGGCGTCCAATCAGTTTCAGGTTCGACGCAGCAGGTTGATGCCGAGCACCGTATAGATCGTTGCGCCGGCCGGAACCGCTCGCGGCCGCGACCATGGGATCATAACGGAGCAGCTCCGCCGCTCAGAGGGTAGGGAGGAACGATGGGGCCGTTGGCGATGCACATGGGCGTGCACATCCTGCTGATGAACCTCGTCGCGCCGCTGACGGCACTCGGAACATCGCGAATTCGGCAGGAGGGGCAGGAGGTCGCTGCATCCATGCTGTGGCTTGCGACCCTTGCGCAGCTCCTCGCCCTCTGGACCTGGCATGCACCGCCCCTCCTTAACCGGGCGCTCGAATTCCCTTCGGTCCATTTGCTGATGTATGGCAGCCTGTTTCTCACTGCTGTCCTGTTCTGGTGGACGGTCTTCCGCTTCCGTCGGGAGCGCTGCTGGCAGCCGATCGTTGCTCTCCTCATCACCAGCAAGCTTTATTGCTTGCTGGCCGTGCTTTTCGTCTTCGCGCCGAGAGCGCTTTATCCGAACATCGCCCACGCCCATCCGAGCGACGGCGCTCCGGTTTTGAACGCAATCTTGGCTGACCAGCAGCTCGCGGGGCTCATCATGCTGGCCGCCTGCCCGGCAACTTACGTCCTGGCCGCTATCGCCATCGGCGCGCGATGGCTCTTTGCGATGGAAACCGGCAAGCCCCAGCCGGACGTCAACCCGGGTGAAGAAGCGTGGAGTTGAAGAAGCTGCACTGGACGACGGTTGCGGCGGTGCTCGGCATGGGTGCCGCGGGGCTCGTACTCGCCGGCACCATTTTCGTGTCGTCCGGCATCTACAATGTCGCTGCCTCCAGCGGCCATTTTCGGATCACGACCTGGCTCCTCGCCATGGTCCGCGAGCGTTCGATCGACATGCGGAGCTTTCCGATCGAGGTTCCGCCGATCGACGATGATGGGATGATCCGCCTCGGCGCCGCCCATTACGAAGGCGGCTGCGTGCCCTGTCACGGCCGGCCGGGCGAGGAAATGAACCCGATCGTGAGCGGCATGCTGCCCCCGCCGCCGAATTTGACCGAGGTCGGCAAGCGGCGCCCTCCGGAGGAAATCTTCTGGATCGTCATGCATGGCCTCAAATATACCGGGATGCCGGCATGGCCGAATACCGGGCGCGACGACGAGGTTTGGGCGGTCACGGCATTCCTCGCCACCCTTCCGGGCGCGGTAAGCGGTTACCCGGACTTTGCGGGCCTCGCCCGGGGCGGCGGCGACAAGCACGAAGGGCTGGCGAACGGCCGCACCTTCACCCGTTGTGGCCGCTGTCATGAAAGCGAGGGCACAGGCACCAATGGCAATCGCATCCCCCGACTTGCGGGACTACCTGAAGCCTATCTGCTTCGCAGTCTGCGGGAATATGCCGAGCGAACCCGCGCGAGCGGCGCCATGGAGCCGGTCGCCGACCTCTTGGATGACGGCCGGATGCGGGAGCTCGCGGCGTACTATTCGGCGCTTCGGCCGGTTGCGCCCAAAACGACCGTCGCGCCCGACCCGGAGCGGCTTCGGCGCGGAGAAGCCATCGCCATACGCGGTATTCCGCGACATGGGGTGCCGGCCTGCCTGACTTGTCATTCCGGGCGGCAGTCATCCTATTTTCCGACGCTCGCTGGCCAGCATGCCGCCTATATCGCCGAGCAATTGCGGCTCTGGCAGCGAGGAGGTCGCGTCGGCACGGCTTACGGAAGAATCATGGCGGTAGTCGCCGGGGCTCTGAGCGCCGAGCAGATCGAGGACGTCGCCGCCTATCTGGCGTCCCTGCCTCCGGGTGCTGCGCCTCCGGAACCGATGGCGGAGGTGAGCCGATGAGGTGCGCCAGGCCGTTCGCCCCGCTCGCCCTTCTCACGCTCCAAGATTGCGCCGGCGTCCAGTCGGCCTTCGATCCATCCGGCGCGGAGGCCGAGCGCATCAACGTCTTAAGCTGGCTGTTGATCCTGTCGTCGGTCGCGGTTCTCGTTGCGGTCTGCCTCATCACGGCCGGTGCGCTTTTCGGCAGCGAGCGCTGGCGCGCCCGCATTTCCGGCGAAAGGCTGGTGATCGGAGGCGGTCTGGTTCTTCCGATCCTGGTCCTCAGCATTCTCCTCAGCTACGGCTTCTACCTGATGGGACCCGGCTCGCCGGCGGGACGGGCGGACGGGCGATTGCGGGTCGAGGTCGTGGGCGAACGCTGGTGGTGGCGCGTGACCTATGTCGACGAGAGCGGTCGACGGGTAGAAAGCGCCAACGAGATCCGCCTGCCCGTTGGGCGGCCGGTAGGAGTCGAACTGACCTCGGCCGATGTGATCCACAGCTTCTGGGTCCCGCGCCTCGCCGGCAAGCTCGACATGATCCCGGGCCGAACCAACAGCCTGACGCTTCAAGCGACGAAGGCGGGAATCAGCCGTGGCCAATGCGCCGAGTATTGCGGCGGGGCGCATGCCTTCATGTCCTTCTATGTGATCGCAATGCCCGAAGACCAATTCGCCGCCTGGCTCGAGCAGGAGGCAGGCGACGCACAGATTCCGACCGGCGCGGACGAGACCGCGGGGCAGACGTTGTTCCTGTCGTCGGGCTGCATCGCATGCCACAGCGTGCGCGGAACCGAGGCGCGGGGCACGATAGGCCCGGACCTGACGCATGTCGGCAGCCGGCATTCACTGGCCGCCGCAACACTGGAGAACGACGTCTCGGCCTTTGCCCGCTGGATCCGCGACGGTGAGCACGTGAAGCCGGAAAACCTCATGCCGCCATACGACATCTTCACGGAAGCCGAGCTGGCGCAGCTCTCTTCCTATCTGGACCAACTGAGGTGACAGCCGATGCTTGATTTCACCGGCCTTGGCCTGTGGCTGAACCTGCCGATTTTCGCCGGAGCGGCTGTCTCGGTCTGGATGGCGGGCGTCCGTATCACGGGTCATGCCAATGTCATCAGCGAGAAGACAGGCGTCGGGCAGGCATTCATCGGCGTCGCGCTTCTGGGCGGCATCACGTCTTTGCCGGAACTGGCGGTGGCGGTGACTTCCTCGCTCAGCGGCGACGCCAGCCTCGCCGTCAACAGCATCCTCGGCGGCATCGCCATGCAGGTGGCGATCCTTGCACTCGCCGACGCCCTGATCGGCCGGAAGGCTCTGACGTCCGTCATTCCCGATCCGGTCGTGATGCTGCAGGGCGGTTTCAAGATCCTGCTCCTGTCGATCGTCACCGCCTCGATCGTGGTCGGCGATGTTGCGGTTCTGTCCACCGGCCTTTGGATGTGGCTGCTCGCCACGGTGACCGGCCTCGCGCTATGGGTCCTGTCGCGGGCGCAGCACGGCAGGCCCTGGATCGCCAATGACGAGGAGGTGACGCGGGAAAACGAGGAGGAGCGAGCGCGGCAGGAGGCCAAGGAGAGCAAGACGCAATCCCTGAGCACGGCGGCTTCGGCCGCGGTCGTCTGCGGCGGCGTCATCGTGGTCGCAGGCTACCTGCTGTCGCGCACGGGCGACGCGATCGCCGAAGTGAGCGGCCTCGGCCAGAGCTTCGTCGGCGCGGTGCTCGTGGCGATCGCAACGTCGCTTCCCGAAGTGAGCACAGTCTTCGCCGCCACGCGGGCGGGCCTCTACACCATGGCGATGTCCGACATTTTCGGCACGAACCTCATCGATCTCTCCTTCCTTTTCGTTATCGATATCACCGGCGGCGCCGATGCGGTCATGAACGGCGCAGGTCGCTTCGAGGCTTTCGCCGCGCTGATCGCAATCACCGTGACGGCGATCTTCTTCATCGGCTTGGTCGAGCGGCGGGACCGCACGGTTTTGAGGATGGGCTACGATTCTTTCGCGGTCCTCATCATCTATCTGGCCGGCCTGGTGGCCCTCTATTTCCTGCGTGACACGAGCGGCGGAGGCGGATGATGGAGCTTCCCAACCCCGATCCCCGGCCTGAGGGAGAGGTCCGCGAGCTCGAGCGCATATGGGCGACGCCGCGCGGCTGGCGGTTGGTCACGGCCGTGAACAACACGATCATCGGCCTCCTCTATCTCGGCGTGGCGTTCCTCTTCTTCCTGATGGCGGGCGTGCTGGCGCTTATCATGCGCACGCAATTGGCGGTCGGCGACAATCGCCTCATCGGCCAAGACCTCTACAATCAGATGTTCACCGTTCACGGAACGACGATGATGTTCCTGTTCGCGGTGCCGGCGATGGAGGCGCTCGGCGTCATGTTGCTGCCGCAGATGCTCGCCGCTCGCGACCTGCCCTTTCCGCGTCTCAGCGCCTTTGCGATCTGGGCCTATGTGGTCGGTGGCCTGGTCTTCTTCTCGACCATTTTCTACGATCTTGCGCCGAAAGGCGGCTGGTTCATGTATCCGCCGCTGACGCTCACGGAATATTCCCCGGGCGACAACGCCGATTTCTGGTTGCTCGGTATCGGCTTCATCGAGATATCGGCCATTGCCGGTGCGATCGAGATCGTCGTCGGCGCGCTCAGAACCCGGCCGCCGGGCATGTCGCTTTCCAAGATGCCGATCTTCGCCTGGACGATGCTGATCTTCGCCAGCATGATCATGTTCGCCTTTCCCGCGGTGATCCTCGCGACGATGATGCTCGAGATGGAGCGGGCGTTCGGCTGGCCCTTCTTCACCGCCGCGCTCGGCGGCGATCCGCTGCTCTGGCAGCACCTCTTCTGGTTCTTCGGGCATCCGGAGGTCTATATCATCTTCCTTCCGGCCGCGGGGCTCGTCTCGATGATCGTGCCGACCATGGCGCGCACGCCTCTGGTCGGCTATCGGCTGATTGTCGTGGCGCTGATCGGCATCGGATTTTTCAGCTTCGGGCTGTGGGTGCATCACATGTTCACGACCGGCATTCCGGCGCTGAGCCTTGCCTTCTTTTCGGCGGCCAGCATGACGGTCGCCATTCCCTCGGGGATTCAGGTCTTCGCCTGGATCGCGACGATCGCAGCCGGCCGAGAGGGGCTCCGCATGACGACGGCGTCGCTGTTTGTTCTCGGCTTTCTGTTCATCTTCACGCTCGGCGGGCTCACCGGCGTCATGGTGGCGATGGTGCCGTTCGACTATCAGGTGCACGACACCTATTTCGTCGTCGCGCATTTCCACTATGTGCTGATCGGCGGGTTCGTGTTCCCGCTGTTCGCCACCTTCTACTACTGGGCGCCGCTCTTCAGCCGGAGGCCCCTCTCCGAGAGGCTCGGCCGGTGGGTCTTCTGGCTGATGTTCATCGGCTTCAACCTCGCCTTCCTGCCGATGCACCTGACGGGGCTCAGGGGCATGCCGCGGCGCGTCTGGACTTATCCGGGTGAATTAGGCTGGGATCTGTTGAACGCCGTTTCCACCGCAGGGAGCTTCGTGCTGGGGGCGGGAGTCCTGCTTTTCCTGATCGACCTGGCCGCGAACTTCCGCATCGGGAAAGGCGGCGTCGAAAATCCGTGGGGGGCGGGGACGCTGGAATGGCTCCCGAACGACGTCTACTCCACCCGCAGCATTCCCTATGTCACCAGTCGTGAGCCCCTCTGGGACAGGCCGAGCCTGCCCCAGGAGGTGCAGGAGGGGCATCATTACCTGCCCAATGCTCCGACCGGCGGGCGAGAGACCATCGTCACCTCGCCGATCCATGCCCGCCCGCAATATGTCATCCAGATGCCGGGACCGGGCTGGCCGCCCTTCCTCGCCGCAATCTTCACGGCCGCCTGTTTCCTGCTGCTGACCGTGAAGCTAGTCACGATCGCGACGATTTGCGGGGTGATTGCCGTCGTGTTCTGTCTCGTCTGGGCCTGGGGCCTGGACCCCGGGCCCTCAAAGGGCGTGATCCAGGTCGCCAAAGGCGTACGCCTGCCAACCTATATGAGTGGACCGACATCGCATTCCTGGTGGGCCATGGTCGTTCTGATGTTCGTGGCAGGGTCCCTCTATATTGCCTACATCTTCTCCTACCTGTTCCTCTGGGTCGTGTCGCCGGAGGTCTGGGCACCGGCCGGGTCTCCGTCGCCGCCATCTAGTCGATGGCCGCTTTCTGCGGGCGCTCTGCTGCTCGCGGGATCGGGGATCGTATGGCTCGTCAGCCAAAAGCTGGAGAAGGTCGCCGCCTCGCGCGTTTTGGTCGCGGCTGTGCTCCTTCTGTCGCTCGCCTGCCTGGTTGCTTCGCTTGCGCTCGAGGTCGAGGGGCATCTGACGACGGGCCTGCGCCCCGGTGACAATGCCTATGGCGCGATGGTCTACCTCGGCGTCGTCCTTTTCGGACAGCTCGTCCTCGCTCTGGTGGTCATGGGGCCGTTCACCATAGCACGGCATGTGGCCGGCAAGCTCGATGCGGTACGCCGCGTGACCTTCGACAACTACATGCTGCTTTATCACTACACCGTCGCCCAGTCTTTGCTGGGGCTTGGGCTGATCCATGGTTTTCCGCGGCTGATCGGATAGGTGCATCATGAAGGAACCCGCCCCACAGCCTGTCAGGGAACCGCCGGTCGCCAGCGCCATTCTGTTCCTGCTGACCGGACCGATTCTTTGGGCGGGACATCTGACGCTCGTCTATGCGTTTCAGTCGGTGACATGCGCCATCGGCGCGTTCCCGTCGGCGGCAACGGTCATTCCGGCATTTGTTGCCCTGGCGACGCTTGTCGCGGCGATGGTCCTCCTCGTCGCCATATGGGCTCCCGGGAGGCTCACGCGGTATCGATCCGAAAGAGGCGAGAACCAGACCTTCTTGAGAGCCGTCTCGCGGCTGCTGAGCGTCCTGTCGCTCACGGGTGTCCTGTGGACCGGCTCGGCGGCATTTGCGCTCGACGCATGCGGCCGGCTGCGATGAAGAATTGAGCGGCTTCTCCGGCGCCCGCCATCGGGTCAGGGAACGATCCCCCGGCAAGCCCAGGCGACATTCGCAAAGGATCTCGGGCCGTCGGGCTGGCCGGCCTCGTACGCGTCGCGCATGGCAGCGTCGACGCGGGCGCGCCCGGCGGCATCGAGCGTCGCCACATATTTGCCGAGCGGCCCTTCGCCGGCGGCAATCGGCGCCCAGTAGTCGTCGAAGTTCCGGTAGTCCATGCGGATCATCAACTGCGTCTCCGTGACGTCCGCGAGACCCTCTTCGACAAAAGTCCGCTTCATTTCGCCCGGTCGCATCATCGGTTGAAAACAATAGCGGGCGCGCAGTTGCCGCCCTCCTTCGCTGAGTGCCGCCACCGTGTCGACCATCATGCGCATGCCGGGCATGCCGCCGAGATGATCCCACACGGCCGCGGCGACCACGCCGCCCGGCCGCACGACGCGGCGCATTTCGGCCACGGCCTTGCCCGCCTCCGGCACGAAGTGCAGCACCAGCAGCGCCAAGGCGCGGTCGAACGCGCCGTCCGCGAAGGGCAAGGCGCAGGCATCCGCCTGGCGGATGTTAATGCGCGGATCGGTGTTGCGCCGGGTCGCCTCCTCGACAAAGACGGGCGAATAGTCGATCGCGGCGACCTCGCTGAGATCGGCGGCCTTGGCGAGCGCGAAGGTCAGGCTGCCGGTACCGCAGCCGACGTCGAGGATCTTCTCGCCATCGGCAAGCCCGGCGAAGTCGATGAACGGGGTTGCTAACCTTTGACTCCAGCGGCCCATCAGCTGCTCATAGCCTGCCGCATTGTGGACGTTGAAGCTTGACGTCATCGAAGCCTCCCTGAGCTCAGCGCATCCTAGAGTAGATCGCGTGGTGGTTCTTGCCAAGGCACGAGAACGGACGCGATCGCCGGATCAGCCTTGCCGGACGGAGGCCCAACTTTCGGACCGTGCGCATAATGCGACGTCGCTCCCAGCTTGGAACAGATCGGCAATTGCGGCGTTTTGCGTGACGGGCGGAGATCTGCGATGTGGGCCTTGAAGGCGGCGATCGTTTTCGTGGCGGCCATTTTTCTGGCCGCGGGCGCTTTCTTGGTCTTCGCCTGGAGATCAGAAATTCCCGAAGATGCTACGGCTGGAGAAGCGAGTTTCGCTCCTGAGCTTGTCGCGAGGGGCGCGCAGTTGGCGGCGGTCGGCAATTGCATAGCCTGCCATACCGTGCCCGGCAAACCCGCGTTTTCCGGAGGCCTCGCAGTGCCGACGCCCTTCGGCACCATATACTCCACCAACATTACCCCCGATCGGGACACCGGCATTGGCGGCTGGAACGAGGCTGCATTCGAGCGGGCAATGCGCGAAGGGGTGGACCGGGCGGGAAACCACCTCTATCCGGCCTTTCCCTATGATCACTTCACCCGCGTCACCGCGCAGGACAATCGCGCACTTTACGCATTCCTGATGACCCGCGCAGCCGTCAAGGCGGAGGCTACGGAAAACGAGCTGCCATTCCCGTTAGAATTTCGTCCTCTCCTCGCAGGGTGGAAACTGCTTTTCCTTCGCCAGGGCGAGGTGGAGCCGGAAGCGGCTCGGAGCGAGGAATGGAACCGCGGGCGCTATCTCGTCGAGGGTCTCGGCCATTGCGGCGCGTGTCATACGCCGCGCAATGCGTTCGGTGCCGAAGACCGGGATCGGCACTTCGGCGGCGGCGAGGCCGAAGGCTGGCAAGCCTATGCGATCAATCCGGATTCCAAGGCTCCGATACCGTGGGATGAGCAGAGCCTCGCCTTCTATCTTCGCAACGGCTGGCACGAGTTCCACGGCGTTTCCCGCGGACCGATGGCCGAGGTAACCGGCAATCTTTCGCTCCTTCCGGACAGCGACATCGCGGCGATCGCCACCTACGTCGTTTCGGTCATGGGAGATCCGACGCCCGAGCGGGCGCAAAGAGCAGCAGAATTGCGCGAGCAGTTCGAAGCGGATCGGCTGGAGCAGACAGCCGACAGCCAGAGTTCCGTTGCGCTTGCCTCCGGCGGCCAGGCCGGAGAGACGCTCTATCTGGCCGCCTGTGCAAATTGCCACCAGGGCGCGCGGCGGCAGCCATTCGGAGGCCTTAACTTCGAGCTCAGCACTGCCGTCAATGCGCCGAACCCGCAGAACATCGTGAATGTCGTGCTGTTCGGGCTGCCGCCTGCCGACGGCGAGGCGAGCGCGGTGATGCCTGCGTTCCGGCATATCCTCAGCGACCAGCAGTTGGCCGACCTGCTCGCTTACATGCGCGAAAGTTTTTCCGATGAGCCGGCCTGGAGCGGGCTCGTCGAGCAGGTCGCGAACACCCGTTCCGGCGCGTACAAGGTAACAATCCGGCCGTCGGACGGCATAGAGAGGGCGCCGCACAATGTCGGCGCCGAGGAGGAGTGATGACCATATCGCTGACGGTCAACGGCAGCTCGCATGCGATCGACGCGGATCCGGCGACACCTCTGCTCTACGTCTTGCGCGATGACCTGGGCTTGAACGGCGCCAAATACGGGTGCGGCCTCGGGCAGTGCGGCTCCTGCACAGTCGTGGTCGATGGCGAAGCCGTGCTTTCCTGCATGGTGCCGATCATGCTCCTTGAAGGGCGCGAGGTCACCACGGTCGAGGGTCTGGGCACCATCGACGAGCCCGGCCCGTTACAGCAGGCGTTTATCGAGCTGCAGGCGGCGCAATGCGGCTACTGCATTCCAGGCATGATGATGAGCGCCCATGCCCTGTTGCGCAGAAAGGCGCAGCCGAGCGAGGAAGAGATCCGGGAAGCGCTGACGACCAATCTCTGTCGATGCGGAACCCATATGCGGATCCTGGCGGCCATCCGCCGAGCTGGAGAGCTGATGCGGGCCGCCTCTTTGCCCGGTCCCGATGAAGGGAGGACAGGCTGATGAGCATTCTTCAAGAAGAGGTCACCCGTCGTGGTGTGATCGCCGGTACCGGGGCGCTCGTCGTCAGCTTCTCACTCGCCCGCGCATTTGCTCAGGACCTGCCGCCGGCGACACCTTTGACGCCACCCGTGACCTTGCCGGGAAGCCTGGACGATGAACGTTTCCTCGATTCCTGGATCCGGATCGATGCCGACAATTCGATAACCGTCTTCACCGGCAAGGCGGAGCTCGGCCAGGGCATCCGCACGGCACTTCTGCAAGTCGCTGCCGAAGAGCTGGACGTGAAGCCCGAGGATATCGTGCTCGTCACGGCCGATACCGGCCGTACGCCGAACGAAGGCTTCACCGCCGGCAGCCAATCCATGCAGAACAGTGGCACTGCCATCAGGAACGCCGCCGCGCAGGTTCGCGCGCTGCTGCTTTCGGAAGCGGCGAAGCGCTTCGCCGTGGCTCCCGCGGAGCTCAAGAGCGAAAACAGGACCGTGCTGGCAAAGGACGGGAGAAGCCTGACCTATGGCGAGCTCGTCTCGGAATTGATGCTGCACGTGGAAGCTCAGCCGCAATCGACGCTGAAAGATCCTGGTGCGTTGCGGGTCATGGGCAAGTCCCTGCCTCGCGTCGACATACCGGCGAAGGTGACGGGCGGTCAGGCTTATGTGCACGATCTGCGCCTCGACGGCATGCTGCATGCGCGTGTCGTGCTGCCGCCGAGCCCGGCGGCGGAGCTCAGCGAAGTCGATGCGAGTGCTGCCGAGGCGATGCCGGGTGTCGTCTCGGTCGTGCGCGACGGCAATTTCCTCGCCGTCGTTGCGGAGAAGGAATTTCAGACGGTGAACGCCATGCGCACTCTGGCGGCGACGGCAAGATGGCAGGAAAGGGAGTCGCTTCCGGACCAGACCGATCTGCCGGCGGAGCTGCAAAGGCTGGAACGCGAGGTCGGGACCGTAGCGGAAGCCGGCGTGCTCTCGTCCGGGGACAATCAATTCGAGGCGACCTTTATGCGGCCCTATCAGATCCACGGCTCGATCGGGCCCTCCTGCGCGGTCGCTCAGATGAAAGCCGATGGAAGCTTGGACGTCTGGTCCCACACGCAGGGCGTTTATCCCGACCGCGCCGCGATCGCCGAGATGCTGGCGATGCCGGAAGAGAAGGTCCATGTCATCCACATGGAGGGATCGGGATGCTACGGACACAACGGCGCCGACGATGCGGCGGCGGATGCCGCCCTCATTGCGACCAAGGTTCCGGGCAGACCCATTCGCGTCCAATGGATGCGGGAGCAAGAGCATAGCTGGGAGCCCTATGGCCCGGCGATGCTCATGAAGGTCAATGCGTCGCTCGACCGTGCGGGCAGGATAGCGAGCTGGGCCTACGACGTCTGGAGCAATACCCACTCGACCCGCCCCGGCGGTGCCGGCGCGCTTCTCGCCGCACGCCACAAGTCGCAGCCTTTCCAGCCGAAGCCGCCCGAGCTCAACATCACCCCGTCGGGCAACGGTGACCGGAACGCCAATCCGCTCTACGCCATCGCGAACAAGCGTGTGCTCTGGCATTTCCTGCCCGACATGCCGCTCCGCGTCTCGGCCTTGAGGGCGCTGGGCGCCTATGCGAATGTCTTCGCCATCGAGAGCACGATCGATGAATTGGCGTTGATGGCGGCGGTCGATCCGGTCGAGTTCCGGCTGCACCACATGGAGGATCCGCGCGCGCGTGCCGTCATCGAACTGGCTGCCGAGCGCTTCGGCTGGAACGGCCCGCAAATGCCGAAGAATCGCGGGCGTGGCTTCGGTTTTGCCCGCTACAAGAATCTCGCCGCCTATCTGGCGGTGGCGATGGAAGTGGAAGTCGAGCGGGAAACCGGACGTGTGCGCGTGGTGCGCGCCGTCTCGGCCATCGACAGCGGCGAGATCGTCAACCCGGACGGAATCCGCAACCAGACGGAAGGCGGCATCCTGCAATCGATAAGCTGGACGCTTTACGAGGCGGTGGCCTTCGACAGGACGAGGATCACCAGCACCGATTGGTCGAGCTATCCGATCCTTCGTTTCGCGAGTGTTCCCGACAGTGTCGAAGTGCATATCATCGAGCGCCCCGGTGAACCTTTCCTCGGCACCGGCGAGGCGGCCCAAGGCCCTGCGGCCGCGGCTGTCGCCAATGGGATCCGAAACGCTATCGGCAAACGGCTCTACGATTTGCCGTTTACCAGAGATCGAGTGCGAAGCGCCGTCGGACACGCTTGATCGCGGCTAGCCGACGGGAACACGCCGGTATGCTCGGGCGCAGTTTTCCGGCGGGGGTCTATAGCGCGATTAATCGAAACCATCGAGACATGGGAAATACGCCCCGGGGCTCGCTCGTGGCGCCGAGCTTGAGTGTGCGTCAAAGCCGTTTCGCCACTGCGGCTAAGCCTGCGGCGTCGCGCGTTCCAGACTGGTAGGCGCTAATCAACTTTGCGGCCAGCGCTTCAGCTTCTTCACACTTCGACGACAAGGCGCGTATTCGCAACTCGCTCTGGAAGACCCGTTGGATCATCTCCAGTTCGTCGGGACCGATTGGATCCCATTTGAAGTCTTTGACGGGGCTCATGAGGTTCCTTCCTTGCCGGACAGCGCCAGGTCCAGCTCCACGGAGAGAAATCTACGCTGCTTGATGGAGATGGCGAGTCATTACAGCGGCGAAGGGACTGTGGGTCTGATACCGTACGAAGCATGTCCGCGACAGCGGTGATCTTCCGAGCACGACAATCTCCTTCGTCGCAAGCGGGTTCGGATCACTCATATTAGAACGACCTGAATTGTTGCTTGTGCTATTGTGACTGGCTGGCCGCACATGCCGGAGCGGTCGGAGAGAGGGTCGAGGGGTCCTCTTGCTCATTTCGCAGGAGGAAGCCTGTGGCCGTTTCTTTTCCGAGCTCCGTGCGCAATCAGTTGCTGGCGATCCTCCCTGAGGCCGACTATCGGCAGATCGCGCCTGACCTCGAATATGTCGAGCTGCCAAGGGGATTGCTCCTGGCCAAAGCCGATGAAGCGATAGAGCATGTCTACTACCTCACGTCCGGCATAGGCTCCCTTGTCGCCTCCACACCCGAGGGCAACAAAGCCGAGGCTGGCATCTTCGGGAATGAAGGTTACGTCCCGACGTCCGCTGCAATGGGTGTCGAGCTCAGCGTCTACGACGTTATCATGCAGATCGACGGAGACGCTTACCGGATGGCATTCGGTGCATTCCGGAAGTGGATGGATGAGAACAGGAGTTTTGGAAGGGTGATGATCCGATGCATCGAGGCCTTCTCGATTCAGCTCACCTACACCGCGGTTTCGAATGCGGTGCACGGGGTGGACGAGAGACTCGCCCGTTGGTTGCTGATGTGCCACGACCGGGTAGAAGGCAACCACATTCCTCTGACGCACGAGTTCATTTCCCTGATGCTCGCCGTTCGCCGCCCAAGTGTCACGACATCGCTGCATGTTCTCGAAGGAAACGGGTTCATCCGCTCGGTAAGGGGGCACATCACCATCCGCAACAGGGAGGCTCTCGAGGAATTCGCTCGGGATGCTTACGGCAAGCCCGAGCAGGAATACCGGCGGCTGATGACTGGGCTCTTCTGAGCGTGAGGTCTCGCTCTCGCAAAAAAAGAAGGCCCCTCCAGGCGATTGCAAGAGGAGGAGCCAAGCCTTGATGTGCAAGCCACGTAAGTGCGGGGTTGCGAGGATAGGGCGGCCGTGCCGATTGATCCAGCCGCCTCACATTTGCGTACGATAGCGGACGAAACGCTCCTAGCTCTCGCTTGTCCTTTGCCCGCCGTCAGTGCGGCGGGCATCGGTCCCGTCAGGCCTGGACATGAGGATTTTGTCGTTCGTCCCACAAGGCCCAAGCGGATATCGCTGCAACCAGCAGACCCAGGACGACATGTGTCCATCGGGCGTTGACATTGGTGGCGAAATCAAGCAGCCAAGGCGCAACGACAAGCCACATCCCGAACACCATGTTCGCCCATTCCTCCCACTCCGAGAACACGGTCAGCGTCGCGAGTGCCAAGGCACCCAGGACAACGGCGCCAATCCACGCGCTCCAGGCGGGCACGGACTCCGTCGCAAAGCCCAGAAGCCAAGGCGAGACGAAAAGAGCGACGGCGAGGATGAGGTTCATCCAGTCTTGCGGTTTCTTGTTTTCCATCAGCGCATTTGCCATGACAACCTCCACGGATGAAGCTTGAACAAAGCATGCGCGCGATGCGCGCCAGATTCAGATAATTAAAGCATAGTGACGTTCAATACCCGGGCGCAAACGCATAGAGGCTCCTTTAGTGAAAAGGGGGACGGCTTTCGTCAGTGGAGGAGTGGATAGGGCGCGGCCGCTCAGGTCCGACGCGCGGCGGTCTTGGGGGTGTCGCGCTCGCGGTCTTCGACTATGGCGCGCAACTCGGCTTCGGTGATCGTCTCCCGCTCCAGAAGAAGCTTCGCCGATTGCTCGAGGATGGGCCGGCGGTCCTTGAGCAGGGCGACGGTACGCTCGAACGCGTCGTCGACGATCCGGCGCACTTCCTCATCGAGGATCGCGGCGGTGTCTTCGGAATAGTCGCGCTCGCTCGGCCCATAGTAGAGCGGATCGGGCGTCAGCATCGATCGGCGATCCCGCTCGAGTGCGACATGGCCGAGCTTCTCGGTCATTCCGTAACGCGCGACGATCGCACGCGCGATGTCGGTGACCTTGACGAGGTCGTCGGCGGCTCCCGTCGAAAGATGGCCGAAGACGATCCATTCGGCGGCGCGCCCGCCGAGCAGCACGGCCATTTTGCTCTCCAGTTCCTCCTTCGTCATCAGGAACCGGTCCTCCGTCGGCCGTTGGATCGTATAACCGAGCGAGCCGATGCCGCGCGGGATAATCGAGACCTTGTGCACCGCGTCGGCCCCCGGCAGCGCCATCGCCACGAGCGCATGGCCCATTTCGTGATAGGCGACGATCTCGCGCTCCCGCGGATTGAGCAGCCGGTTGCGCTTCTCCAATCCCGCAATGATGCGCTCGATGGCGTTGTTGAAGTCGTCCATGGTCACGGCATCGGCCCTGCGCCTCGTCGCAAGCAGCGCCGCCTCATTGACGAGATTGGCGAGATCCGCTCCGGTGAAGCCGGGGGTGAGCGCTGCGATCTGCTCCGGCTGCACATCGTGCGCGAGCTTGGCCCTTCTAAGATGCACGTTCAGGATCTGGACGCGTCCCTGCTTGTCGGGGCGGTCGACAAGGACCTGGCGATCGAAGCGTCCGGCGCGCAACAGCGCCGGATCGAGGATCTCCGGCCGGTTGGTGGCGGCAATGAGCACAAGCCCGGTCGAGGGGTCGAACCCGTCGAGCTCGACCAGCAACTGGTTGAGCGTCTGCTCCTTCTCGTCGTGTCCGCCCGCCATCGGACCGATGCCGCGGGCGCGACCGAGCGCGTCGAGTTCATCGATGAAGATGATCGCGGGTGCTTTCGCCCGAGCCTGTTCGAAGAGATCGCGCACGCGCGCGGCGCCGACGCCGACGAACATCTCGACGAACTCCGAACCGGAGATGGAGAAGAACGGCACTCCGGCTTCACCGGCGACGGCTCTCGCAAGCAGGGTCTTGCCGGTGCCGGGCGGCCCCACGAGCAGCACGCCCTTCGGCATGCGGCCGCCGAGCCGGCCATAGCTTTTCGGCTCCTTCAGGAAGTCGACGATCTCCTTCAGTTCGTCCTTGGCCTCGTCAACCCCGGCCACATCCTTGAACGTCACGCCGGTATCGATCTGGACATAGATTCTCGCCTTCGACTTGCCGATCTGCATCAGGCCGCCGCCCATCCCGCCCGCCATGCGCCGCAGCATGAACATCCAGAGGCCAATGAAGATGATCGCCGGAAGCACCCAGGAGAGGAGGTCGCGCAGTAAGGTGTTCTCGATCTGCCCCGTGACGACGACGCCGCGCTCCTGCAATTGCCGGGCAAGGTCCGGCTCGACGCGGGTGGTGATGAACATCGGCTTGCCGTCCTGCGGGCTCTTGAAGGTGCCCTGGATGAAGCGGTCGGAGACCGCGACCTCCGCGATCTTGCCTTCGGCGAGGTAGGTTTCGAACTGGCTGTAAGGTATTTGCGCGACCTGGGTTGCGGTCGTAAAGATATATTGGAACAGCATCAGGACGAAAAAGGCCGCGACCCAGTACCAGATGTTGAACTTCGTCAGCTTGTTCATCGTAACGACCGTGTCTGGCTGGCGGCGGCCGCCGTCTCAGCGGTTCCAGTCCCAAAAAGCCATCTGCTTCCCCACGGAAGAACGCCGCCGGCTCCAGGCAGTTCCCTTAAGTGATGTCGTGTTCTGCCGGCGAAGGGCGCGAGCGATGCGGGCCCTTCGCCGACGCTCTTTCTAGTGACTTACCGCCAAGTGCCGGTCGCGAGTGCAAAGGGTGACCACTCGGTGAAATCGTAGCGGATCGGCAGCGCGTCGGAGCGCCAGACGATCCGGTGCGGGCGGAAGCGCCAGTAGCGTTCGGCGCCTTCGAGGTGCTTGCCTTCCGGTCGATCGGACAGGAGTTCGACCTCTCCGGTCATTTGCAGAAGGCCACCCGTCGAGAAGTCTGGGAAGACAAGCCCGGCGCGTGGATTGAGTGCGATATTGCCGAGCGTGTTGAAGAAGCGGTTGCCAAGGAAATCCGGGATCGTCAGCCAGCCGTCTTCGCCGACATGCACGAATCCCGCGCGGCCACCGCGGTGGGAGACGTCCACCTGTCGCCCACCGGGGAGGTCGGCATAGGTGGCGACGAAGAACGTGTCCGCCTGTTCGATGAGCGCGCGCTGGGCGTCGTCGAGTCCCCTGCTCACGATCGGAGGCATCGCCGGCGGCTCCGACGGATCGCGCACGACACGGACCTGCCGGAGCTGGATATATTTCGGACAGTTGCCGAAGCTCTGGTGCACTTCGAGATCGAAACCGCGCGCATGGCGGCTGAGCGTGCCGTTCAGCCGATTGCGGCGACGCGTGCCGAGATCGATGCCGAGGAGGGCGAGGGAGGCGCCATCCTCCATACCCGCCTCGGCAGGATCTGACGGTTCCCGCGCTAGCTCGACGGTGAGCCTCAGAGCATCCGGCGCATGGAGGAAGCCGGGACGTCCCGCCCTTAGCGTCGCCCAGACATCGCCCTCCCGGTCCACCGCCCCCAGCACCACCATCGGCAGAAGGGGATAGAACTCCCGATGCTGATCGATCAGGTGATCGCGCAGGACTCGGCGCCCGACCTCGTCCATGCGAACATCGACACCGAGCAGCCTTTGCAGGGCAATCTCGCCCTGATGCCAGGGCGAAGGAGCGGGAGCGTCCATGACAATGCCTCCTCAGGCTGCCAAACCGACCGCGGTCTTCTGGAAATCGACAAAGCCCGGCAGCGCCTCGATGCGCTCGAGCCAGCCGCGAATATTCGGATAACGCTGAAGATCGACGTCGCCTTCGGGGGCACGCGCGACGTAGCTATAAAGCGCGACGTCGGCGATCGTGGGCCGGTCGGCGGCGATCCAGCTTCGGTTTTCCAGCGCCGCCTCGATCAGCTCCAGGATCGCATGGGAACGCGGAATGACCTCTTCCGGCCGGTAGGGCGCCTTGAACACGTTGATGAGGCGCGCCTGCGCCGGGCCATGGGCAATCTGGCCCGCGGCAACCGACAGCCAGCGCTGAACAGCCGCCGCGCCTTCGGCGTCTTCCGGCAGCCAGTCCGTGCGGCCCGTCTTCTTCGCGAGATAGACGAGAATGGCGTTGGAATCGCAGATGATCGTGCCGGCGTCATCGAGCACGGGAACCTGGCCGAAGGGGTTAAGCTTGAGGAACGTCGCTTGCTTGTGCTCTCTCTTGGCAAGATCGACGAGTACGAGCTCATGCTCGATCGCGAGCAGCGAGAGAAAGAGCCGGGCGCGATGCGCATGGCCGGACAGGGGATGATAGTAGAGCTTCATTCTTGCCTCCTGCAGAAGATTGGAACAGCCGCAAGAATGATTATTGCTTCAGCGCTTGATAAGCCTCTCTGGATACACTAGACCATTTCACATGACGCAATAATGCTTCCATCGGAGGGCTCGATGGATCGCTGGCAGGCGATGCGGATCTTCGTGCAGGTGGTGGAAAGCGGCGGGTTTGCATCTGCCGCCAAGGTGCTGCATATGAGCCCTCCATCGGTCACGCGGGCGATCGCAAAGCTGGAGGAGATGATCGGCACGCGGCTCCTCGTTCGCACCACCCGTTCGCTGAAAATGACGGCGGCGGGCGAAGGCTACGTGGCCGATTGCCGGCGCATTCTCGCGGAGATCGCGGAGGCGGAGGACAACGCGGCGGGCAGCTTCACCAAGCCCGCGGGCTTGCTCACGGTCACGGCGCCTGCGCTCTTCGGGCGCATCCATGTGCTTCCGGTCGTTCTCGACTTTCTTCACCACTACCCGGAGATGCAGGTGAAGACCGTCTTCCTCGATCGTGTGACGAACCTGGTCGAGGAAGGCCTCGACGTGGCGATACGTATCGCGGCGCTCCCCGCGTCCGGTCTCATTGCCCGCCGTGTCGGCTCGATAAGGCAGGTGCTCTGCGGTTCGCCGGATTATTTCGCCCGTTTCGGCGAGCCTGAGGCTCCCGAGGATCTCGTCCATCACCGCATGATCGGACGTGAAGGTCTCTACGGCCATTCGGAATGGCTCTTCGGGCGCGACAGCAGTATTCGCGTCCCGATCAGCGCCCGTCTCATCTGCAATACCAATGACGCGGCCATCGCCGCCGCGGTTGCCGGCTGGGGCCTTTCCCGTTTCCAATCCTATCAGGTAGCACCGGACATCGAGGCCGGGCGGCTGAAGATCGTGCTTGCAGACTACGAGCGTGAGCCGGTGCCGATCCACATCGTGCACGCGGAAGGTCGCATGGTTTCGGCCCGGGTGCGCGCCTTCGTCGATTTCGCCGCCGAGCGCCTTCGGCGCCGCGCGGGTGTGAATGCGCAGCTTTGGCAAGGCGCGTGAACGCGATCATCAGGAACCTGTGGCCACCCGTTGCCGTTTCGGACGAGGTCGGGTCGACGCCCAAGAGGCCGACAGCGTTGGCGAGGTGCTCATGCAGGAAGATCTGTTCGGAAAACCGGCGGGTAATCTGCCTCAGGGTTTTCGCTACGCGCCGGATATCGTACCGCTTAAGCTTCAAGAGGCACTTCTTGAGGCGATACCGCAGCTTCCCTTCAAGGCCTTCGATTTCCACGGCTTCCAAGGCAAGAGACGGGTGATCTCCTTCGGCTGGAAGTATGACTTCAGCACCGAGTCGCTTCGCAAGGGGGACGCCATTCCGCCGATGCTCCTGCCTCTGCGCGAGCTTGCGGCCGATTTCGCCGGCTTGCCGACGGAGAGGCTCGAACAGGCGCTGGTCACCGAATATGAAAAGGGCGCGCCGATCGGTTGGCACAGGGATAAAGCGGTTTTCGGCGCCGTCATCGGAGTCTCGCTTCTTTCCTCTTGTACGTTCCGGCTGCGCCGAAAGGTCGCCGCAAAATGGGAGCGCGCCTCGATCGTGCTTCAGCCTGGCTCGGCATATCTCCTCTCCGGTCCTGCCAGAACCGAATGGGAACATTCCATTCCGCCGGTGGATCGGCTGAGATATTCAATTACATTTCGGGAGTTGCGCACAAAAGAGGGCAGGCGATGACTTGCGTCGGCTTTTCCGCGCTCTGACGCGACGGGTTTCGGGAAACTGTTGATCCGATTAGCGGGGGGAAGTATTTCTCTTGTCGACAAGAGGATTGCCAGATGACCGATACCGACAACAGTTCCATTCCAGAACGCAAGCGAGGCTCCGGCGTGAAGATGGTCTACGACCTTCTGCGCGACGAGATCCTCGATCTGGTCCTGCCTCCCGGCAGCCCGATCGACGAGGCGCAACTAGCCGAACGTTTCAAGATGTCGCGCACGCCGATCCGCGAGGCGCTGGTGCGGCTTGCGGGCGAGGGGCTGATCGACACGCTGCCGAACCGATCGACCATGGTGTCGAATATCGATTTCATCAACATGAACACTTATTTCGACGCACTGGTGCTCATGTATCGAGTCACCACGCGGCTCGCGGCTCAACATCACCGCACTGAGGATCTGCAGGTGATCCGGGCCCGTCAGGCCGAGTTCGCCGCCGCGGTCCAGGCGCAGGATGCGCTGGCGATGATCGCCACCAATGCGGCGCTGCACCTGGCGATCGCCGAAGCGGGCCGCAATTCCTATTTCACGGGCCTGTTCAAGCGGCTTCTCGACGAGGGTCGGCGGATTCTCCGGCTCTATTACCAGTCCTATGACGACCGGTTGCCGCAGCGCTTCGTCGATGAGCACGAGGATATGATTGCCGCCATTGCGGCTCGCGATGCCGAAGAAGCGGATCGCCTGGCAAGGGTGCATGCCGAGCAGATCGTGCATCAGATTCAGATGCTTTTCTCCCGCGACAGGCGGCTGGATATCGCCCTGTGATTTGCTGTCGATTATTGTCGACAAATAAAATACAACGAGTATTATAGGTCGAGATCAGAGACTCGGCGATGGCGCGGCGTCTCTGTCCGACCCACAGGCCAACAGGAGTTTGACATGAAGGCCAAGATTTTCTCCGGCGTGATCCCCGCGCTGATGACCCCTTGCAAGGAAGACCGCAGCCCCGACTTCGATGCTCTTGTCCGCAAAGGCAAGGAGCTGATCGCCGACGGTATGTCGGCAGTCGTTTATTGCGGCTCCATGGGCGACTGGCCGCTCCTGACCGACGCGCAGCGCATGGAAGGAGTGGAGCGCCTGGTGAAGGCCGGCGTGCCGGTCATCGTCGGCACTGGCGCTATCAACAGCGCTTCAGCCGTCGCCCATGCGGCGCATGCCCACAAAGTCGGCGCTCAGGGCCTCATGGTGATTCCGCGGGTCTTGTCGCGCGGACCTTCCCTCATTGCGCAGAAGGCGCATTTCAAGGCGATCCTGTCGGCCGCGCCGGATCTTCCGGCAGTGATCTACAACAGCCCCTACTATGGCTTCGCCACCCGCGCCGATCTGTTTTTCGCGCTGCGCGCCGAGCATCCGAACCTCGTAGGCTTCAAGGAATTCGGCGGCCCGGCCGACATGCGCTACGCGGCCGAGAACATTACGAGCCGTGACGACGGCGTGTCGCTAATGATCGGCGTCGACACCGCCGTCTTCCACGGCTTCGTCAACTGCGGCGCGACCGGCGCAATCACCGGCATCGGCAATGTGCTGCCGAAGGAGGTGATCCACCTCTGCAATCTGTCGCAGGCTGCCGCCCGCGGCGATGTCGATGCGCGCCAGCGCGCCCAGGAGCTGGAACAGGCCCTTGCCGTCCTCTCCTCCTTCGACGAGGGTCCGGACCTCGTTCTCTACTTCAAGCACATGATGGTGCTGAAGGGAGACAAGGAATACACGCTCCATTTCAACGAAACCGATGCGCTCACCGAAAGCCAGCGCGGCTATGTCGAGGCGCAGTTCAAGCTCTTCAACACCTGGTATGCTGAGTGGAGCAAGCTCCCCGGCGCCGTTGAGAAGTATAAGGCCTAATCACGTCGAAGTAGAAGGCCCTCCCGCCGGAGGGCCTTCTGCTTAATAGGCCCCAGTCTCGAAATCTGATGTCGGGTCCAGGGAGCCGCTTTTGTGGCTTCATTCATGACCCTTCACCAGGGTCGGCCATTCGCTCGTCGTGCCCGGCTGCACCGGTCGTTCCAGGTAGGTCGACAATACGACGTAGCTGCGCGTCGCCTTGACGCCGGGCGTATCATAAAGGCGCGCCAACAGCCCTTCGAGTGCATGGGTGCTTTCAGTGCGGACCTTGAGTAGCATGCAGGTGTCGCCCGCGACCGAGTGGATCTCCTCCACTTCCGGGTACTCCTCGACCGCAAGCAGAGCCGGCGTCTTGCCCCAGCCGGTGGTGTCGACGTGAACGAAGGCGAGGAGCGTTTTCCCGAGGATATCGGGATCGACCAGCGCCGCTACGCGACGGATCGCGCCGGAGCGCCTGAGGCGCTTCACGCGCTCGTGCGCGGCCGGCGGCGAAAGCCCGACCCGTTCGCCGAGTTCGGCATAGCTCGTGGTTGCATCCTCTACCAAGACGCCTAATAGCTTTCGGTCCATCGCGTCTAGGTCACGGTCGGACGGGCGCTTCCGCCGAACGTCATCTGTATTTTGATCCATTCCGATATTTCCTCTTGTTGCCGAATGTAATTCTGCAATTATGCAGAAATGACGAACATAGATCAATCCATTCCGACCGTATCTGCCAAGAGGGCACGCATCCCGGCCTTTGCCTTCGTGCTTACTACCTGCGTCGGCGTCATCGGCTCCAACTCGCTGGCGCTTGGGCCGATCGCGCCGGACGTGGCACGGAGCCTCGGCGCCGATGTTCCTGCCGTGATGACGGCTTCGGCCGCGTTCGGGCTTGGCACGGCTGCAAGCGCCGCTTTCCTCGGCCGGCTCATCGACCGTCACGGCCCGCGCCGGATGCTCGCGACGGCACTGTTGCTCCTCGCCGCCGGGCTTGGCGGCAGCGCGGTCGCGCCGGCGCTCCCGTTTTTGGTCGTCGCCCAGCTCCTCGTCGGCATGGCCGCAGGCATCGCCCTTCCCGCCATCTATACGCTGGCCTCGGTCATCGCGCCTGCCGGGCGCGAGAGCGAGACGGTCGGCCTGGTGCTGACCGGCTGGACTCTAAGCATGGTGGCCGGTGTTCCCCTCTCGGCAGCTATCGCCGATTTCGCCGGCTGGCGGACGGTCTATGTCGTCGTTGCCGCCGCGACGCTGATCGCCTGCGCCGCCGTCCGCCTTGCGGCAGTGCGGGAGGATTCTGGCGGCAAAGCGACGTCGCCGCTTGCGGCGCTCGGCGTTCGTGGCGTCGCGCCGCTTCTGGCCGCCTGCGCTGCCTTCATGGCTGCCTTCTATGGCGTTTATGCCTATATCGGCGACCATCTTCATGCCGTTCTTGGCCTGCCGGTCAGCGCCAACGGCCTCGTTGCGGTCTCCTATGGCTTCGGCTTCGGCGGCGCGGTCTTTCTCGACCGGCTGATCGATCGCTTCGACTCGGGCAGGCTATTGCCGCTCATTTTCCTCGCCGTCGCCGGTATCTATGTTTCGATGGCGGCAGCGAGCGGGTCCTATGCCGCCATGCTGGCGGTCGTCTTTCTCTGGGGCCTTGCCAACCATTTCGGGCTGAACGTGCTCATCCTGCGTCTGACCGCACTCGATCCGGCCAGACGTGGCGCGATCATGGGCCTCAACAGCGGCGTCACCTACTTTTCCCTCTTCGCCGGCACGATCGGTTTCGGGGCGGCTTATGCCAGCACTGGCTTTTTCATTCTTCCGCTCGCTGCGGCAGTGCTGATGTTGGCGGCGGCCTTCTCTGCGGCACTCGCGCCGCGCTGAACCGGTTTTCTCGCAGCCGCTTAAGCCACGGCGTCGAGCCCGAGCGCAAGCAGGCGGTCGAGCTGCTCGATTTCCGCGGCGGTCAAGGTGATGCCCTCCGCCTCCGACTTGGCGCGGGCGACGTAGCGGCGCTGCGAGGGCAGGCGGGCGCCCTGGCCGACGATAGCTTCGAACAAGACCTCCGCCCGGGCAAAGGGATTGCCGGGGCGGCCGGCGGCGAAGGCCTCGGGCGAGAAGGCGATGATGAGCTCGCCGTGGAAGGGCGCGAGCGTCGTGGTGCCGAGATAGGCGAGCACCTCGGGGCTGGTGAGGTCGCCGATCATGATGCCCGCCAGCAGCTCGATCATCGTGCCGATCGCCGAGCCCTTGTGTCCGCCGAAGGGCAGCATCGCGCCGGCGAGCGCGGCCTCGGGATCTGTCGTCGGATTGCCTTCAGCATCGATCGCCCAGCCTTCCGGCAACGGCTTGCCCGCCCGGCGGTGGAGCTCGATTTCGCCGCGCGCGGCGACGGAGGTCGCAAAGTCGAAGACATAGGGCGGCTTGCCAGGGCGCGGCCAGCCGAAGGCGAAGGGATTGGTGCCGAGCAGAGGCTTGTTGCCGCCGGTCGGCGCGACCGTCGCATAACTCGGGCACATGACCAGCGCGGCAAGACCTTCAGCCGTGAGCGCCTCCACCTCTGGCCAGAGAGCGGAAAAATGCGTGCAGTCGTTGATGACGAGCGCGGCGAGGCCGGATGAGCGGGCGCGCTCCGTGAGCTTCGGCAGAGCAAGCTCGAAGGCGGCGTTGGCAAAGCCGTCCGCGGCGTTCACCTTCACGATCGCCGAGCCTTCCTCAAGCGCGAGCTCCGGCACCGCATCCGGCTTCACCTTGCCTGCCTTCACGGTGCGCAGCGCGCCCTCGATGCGGTAAACGCCGTGCGATTTGCAGGCATCGCGCTCGCCCGCGACGATCACCCGGGCGAGCGCGCCTGCCTGGATCACATTGAGCCCGGCCTTGCGGAAGATCGCCTCGACGCGCTCCTGAAGCGCGGTCGTTGTCAGGATCGTGGTCTCGCTCATCGTCGTCTCTCGTGGCTGGCCCGACTGGGGAGGCAGGCGGTTGATGTTCTGCATACGTAGAGTATACAAATACTCGACAAGCGGCAATTCGCTTCAGCCGACCTCACCGAGCGCACAGCCGGTTCTAAGGAAAGGAACGTCAGATGGTCTTCACTCCCAAAGGAAAACACCTCGTCGCGGGCGAGTGGCTCGACGGCGCAGTCACCTTCGCTTCCGCCCCCGCGCATGGGCCGGTGCACCACTTCGCCGCCGGCACCGTGGAACTGGTGAATCGAGCCTGCGAGGCTGCCGAGGTTGCCTTCTGGAGCTATGGCTATTCGTCGCGCGCGTCCCGTGCGGCGTTCCTCCGCACCATCGCCGACGAGATCGAGGCGCGGGCCGAGGCGATCACCCAGATCGGCAGCCAGGAAACGGGCCTGCCGGAGGCGCGGCTAAACGGCGAGCGAGGGCGCACGACCGGGCAACTGCGGCTCTTTGCCGACCACATCGAGAAGGGCGATTATCTCGATCGCCGCTTCGACGCGGCGCTGCCGGACCGCCAGCCGGCACCCCGTCCGGAGATCCAGCTGGTCCAGCGGCCGATCGGCCCCGTCGCCGTCTTCGGCGCCTCGAATTTCCCGCTCGCCTTCTCGACCGCGGGCGGCGACACGGCCGCGGCGCTGGCAGCAGGTTGCCCGGTTGTGGTGAAGGGCCATTCGGCCCATCCCGGCACCGGCGAGATCGTGGCAGAGGCGATCGAGGCCGCCATTCGCAAGGCGGGCGTCCATCCTGGTGTCTTCTCGCTGATCCAGGGCGGCAGCCGCGAGGTCGGCCATGCACTGGTCCAGCATCCGCGGATCAAGGCCGTGGGCTTCACCGGCTCGCTCGCCGGCGGGCGTGCGCTCTTCGATCTCTGCGCCGCGCGGCCGGAGCCGATCCCGTTCTTCGGCGAACTCGGTTCGGTGAACCCGATGTTCCTGCTGCCCGGTGCGCTGAAGGCGCGCGCCGAAGCGCTGGGGCAGGGTTGGGCCGGTTCGCTCACCATGGGCGCCGGACAGTTCTGCACCAATCCCGGCATTGCCGTGGTGATCGCAGGTGCCGATGCCGACCGCTTCACCGCTGCCGCAGTCGAAGCGCTCGGCAAGGTGGCGCCGCAGACCATGCTGACGGACGGCATCGCCAAGGCCTATCGCGACGGGCAGGCGCGGTTTGCCAGTCGCAATACGGTCAAGCCGCTGCTTGCGACCGAGTCCTCCGATCGCGCCGCCTCGCCCAACCTCTTCGAGACGACGGGCGAAGAGTTCCTGGCCGATCATGCGCTCGGCGAAGAGGTCTTCGGTCCGCTCGGCCTCGTCGTCCGCGTGGGTTCCGTCAGCGAGATGGAAGAGCTCGCGCGCGGGTTCCAAGGCCAGCTGACCGCGACGATCCACATGGACGCAGCCGATCTAGAAGCCGCACGGCGTCTTCGCCCGGTGCTGGAGCGCAAGGCCGGCCGCGTGCTCGTCAACGGCTTCCCTACGGGGGTAGAAGTCGTCGACTCGATGGTGCATGGCGGCCCCTATCCGGCCTCGACCAATTTCGGCGCAACCAGCGTCGGCACCATGTCGATCAGACGTTTCCTGCGTCCGGTGGCCTACCAGAACATGCCGGAGGAGCTGCTGCCGGAGGATTTCCTCGGCTGAGCCTTGCCGTCGCCTGGGTAACAAAAGGGGCTTTTCCACAAGGGAAAGCCTCTTTTGATTGCGAAAAGTCGCTGTCCTATATACGTTTTGTATACTCTTTGTATTTTTGAATTGATTTGTGCCCTCTGACGCGGAATAGTGCGCGCGCCGTCAAACCGACAGACCAACTCAGGGAGAGAGAAAATGAAGACTTCGGTCCTCGCCTTCGGCCTCATCGCCGCCACCGCTCTGACGAGCCCCGCTCACGCCGACAAGCTCGATGACATCATCTCCTCGGGCACGCTGCGCTGCGCAGTGGTGCTCGACTTCCCGCCAATGGGCTCGCGCGACGAGAGCAACACTCCGATCGGCTTCGACGTGGACTACTGCAACGATCTCGCCAAAGCGCTCGGCGTAACGGCCGAAATCGTCGAGACTCCTTTCCCCGAGCGCATTCCGGCGCTGATGTCCGGCCGCGTCGATGTGGGCGTCGCCTCCACCTCCGACACGCTGGAACGCGCCAAGACCGTCGGCATGACGGTGCCTTACTTCGCCTTCGAGATGGCGGTGACCGCCAATGATAAGTCGGGCATCAAGTCCTTCGAGGACATGAAGGGTAAGGTCGTGGGAGCCACCGCCGGCACCTACGAGGCGATCGCGCTGGAAAACCAGGTCAAGGCCTGGGGTCCGGGAGAGTTCCGTCCCTATCAGACTCAGGCGGACGTGTTCCTTGCGCTGAGCCAGGGACAGATCGATGCCACCGTCTCCACCTCGACCGTGGCGCAGGCCAATGTGAAGACCGGCAAGTTCCCCGGGATCTCGGTGGTCGGCAAGGCGCCCTTCGACATCGATTACGTGGCTCTCTTCACCAATCGCGAGGAATACGGCCTCATCAACTACCTCAACCTGTTCATCAATCAGCAGGTCCGCACCGGCCGCTATGCCGAACTCTACGAGAAGTGGGTCGGCGGCGAGGCACCGGTCCTGTCGGTGAACGGCGTCTATCGCTGATCTGACCTCCTTTGGGCGGTGCGGGACGATCGTCTCGCGCCGTCGCTCACTTCCGATAGGTGAGACGGCAATGTTCAACTACACCTTCCACTGGAACCAGGCGCTGAAGGCATTGCCGCAGATGCTCGACGGCGCGCTGGTGACGCTCGAGATCGCGCTCGTCTCGATGGCGATCGGTCTCGCCTGTGCGATCGGCTTGACGCTGTTCCGCCTCTCCGGAAACCGCCTCCTCGGCAGTTTCGCCTCGGCCTGGGTCGAGATCGCGCGAAACACGCCGGCGCTGTTCCAGATCTACATGGCCCATTTCGGGCTCGGCAATTTCGGGCTTCATCTGAGCCCCTATGCCGCTCTTCTAGTCGGGATCGCCTTCAATAATGCCGGCTATCTCGCCGAGAACTTCCGCGGTGCGTTGAAAGCCATTCCGGACACCCAGACCCGTGCCGGCCGCTCTCTCGGCATGACCTCGTTGCAGGCCTTCCGGCTGGTCGTCCTGCCGCAGATGCTGCGCGTCGCCTTTCTGCCTGCCAGCAACCAGATGGTTTGGGCGATCCTGATGACGTCGCTCGGCGTCACCGTCGGCATGAATGCCGACCTTGCCGGGGTTACGCAGGAGCTGAATGCCCGCTCCTTCCGCACCTTTGAATTCTTCGCGCTGGCCGCGGTGATCTATTACGTGATCGCCAAGGCCGTCACGCTGGCTGCCCGCGCCCTTGCCTGGCGCATGTTCCGCTACTGAGGAGGTGAGAGATGTTTGATACGACCCTCACCTTGAACGATCTCGCCTTCCTGGCGCAGGGCGCGGCGATGACGCTCGCGGTCACCGCCGTCTCGGTCGCGGCCGGCACCGTGCTCGGCATTCTCTTCGGCGTGATCCGCGTCCAGATCGGACCCTATTGGTCCGCTCCACTGACCTTTGCACTCGACGTGTTCCGCTCGGTGCCGCTCCTGATCCAGCTCGTGCTCGGCAATGCCTTCCAGTCCATCGCGAAGCTCGGATGGGGCCCGTTTGCCACCTCCTGCGTGGTGCTGTCGCTCTATACGGCGGCGTTTTGCGCGGAGATCGTCCGCGGCGGCATCTCTTCGGTGCCGGTGACCACGCGCCGCGCGGCCCGTTCGCTCGGGATGACCTGGTGGCAGGACATGCGCCATATCGTGGCACCACTCGCCACGCGCGTTTCGCTTCCATCCTGGATCGGACTGACGCTCGGCGTCATGAAAGACTCCGCGCTGGTGCTCTGGCTCGGCCTCATCGAACTCCTGCGCGCCTCGCAGGTGCTCGTGACCCGTCTGCAGGAGCCATTATTCATCCTGCTGATCTGCGGCGCCATCTACTTCATCCTCAGCTTCCCCATCGCCCGGCTCGGCGGGTATCTCGAAAAACGGTGGTCCCCCAATGATTGAGATCGAAAACGTCCGCAAATCCTTCGGCCCGCTGGAGGTACTGAAAGGAATCGACCTCACCGTCGAGAAGGGCGAGGTGGTCACCATCATCGGGGGCTCCGGCTCGGGAAAATCGACGCTGCTTACCTGCATCAACGGCCTGGAGCCGATCGACTCCGGCCGGATCGTCATCGATGGGACCGATGTCCATGCCAAGGGCACCGATCTCAACAGGCTGCGCCGAAAGGTGGGCATCGTCTTTCAGCAGTGGAACGCCTTTCCGCACCTGACGGTGCTCGAGAACGTCATGCTTGCTCCGCGCAAGGTTCTGGGCCTGACGAAGGACAAGGCAGAGCAGATTGCGGTGAAGCAATTGACGCATGTCGGTCTCGGCGAGAAGCTCAAGGTCTATCCGGCCCGCATGTCGGGCGGCCAGCAGCAGCGCATGGCGATTGCACGAGCGCTTGCCATGTCGCCCGAATACATGCTGTTCGACGAGGTGACCTCGGCGCTCGATCCGATGCTGGTTGGCGAGGTGCTCGATACGCTGAAGATGCTGGCAGAAGAGGGTATGACGATGATCTGCGTTACCCATGAGATGGCTTTTGCCCGTGACGTGTCCGACCGTGTGGCCTTCTTCCATCAGGGGGTCATGGCCGAAATCGGCGCGCCGGACCAGATTTTCGGCGCGCCGCAGCACGCCGAGACGCAGAAGTTCCTGGCGAGCGTACGGTGATGGCCGGGTCCGATGTCATCGTGATCGGCGCGGGGGTGGTAGGGCTTTCCGCGGCGATCGCTGCCCAGGCGCGAGGGCTTTCGGTCACGGTGCTGGACCGCGAGGGGCCCGCCGCGGGGGCGTCGGCGGGCAATGCCGGGGCCTTCGCCTTCACCGATATCCTTCCGCTCGCCTCGCCGGGCATCCTCAAGAAGGCGCCGAAATGGCTCGTCGATCCGCTGGGGCCGCTGACGGTACCGCCCGCCTATGCGCTCAAGATCGCGCCCTGGATGTTCCGCTTCTGGCGCGCTTGCTCGCCGAAGCGCGTTGCGCATTCGACCGCGGCGCAAACGGCGCTGATGGATCTGTCGAAGGCAGAACTGGAGCCTTTCCTGGATCAGACCGGCACGATGCCCATGCTGCGCAAGGAGGGCAACCTCCAGGTCTATGAGGGCGAGGGGGAGTTCAAAGCCTCGCTCGCCGGCTGGAAGGCGCGGGAGGAGCACAGGATCGAGTTCCATCACCTCGATGCTGCCGAGATGGCCGAAATCCAGCCGGGGCTTTCGGTCCGCTTCACCCATGGCACCTTCACTCCCGGCTGGTACTCCATTGCCGATCCGAAGCTTTACACGCTGGCGCTTGCGGACCACTTCCGCCTCAAGGGCGGTGTGATCGAGCGTGCGGAGGTGCTTGCGCTCAAACCCGCCGAGGGCGTCGTCGAGGTGATGGCGACAGATGGCAGAGTGCGGCGCGCGGCGCAGGTGGTGCTTTCGGCGGGAGCCTTCTCGCACCGGATCGCCCGGTCGATCGGCGAGAGCATTCCGCTCGAAACCGAGCGCGGCTACAACACCACGCTTCCCTCCGATGCCTTCGATCTGCGCACGCAGGTCACCTTCGGCGGCCACGGCTTCGTCATCACTCGTCTTTCGAGCGGGATTCGCGTCGGCGGCGCGGTGGAGCTTGGGGGACTCGAGCTGCCGCCAAATTTTCGCCGCTCAGAGGCGATGCTCAAGAAAGCGCAGGCCTTCCTGCCCGGGCTGAAGCCGGAAGGCGGGGTGCAGTGGATGGGTTTCCGCCCATCGCTCCCCGACAGTCTGCCCGCCATCGGCCGCGCCCGCGCCACGTCGCGGGTGATCTACGCTTTCGGTCACGGCCATCTCGGGCTCACCCAATCGGCGGGCACGGCGCGCATCGTCGCCGATCTCCTGACCGGCCAGACGCCCGCGATCGACATCGCTCCCTTCTCGCCGCAACGATTCTGATGGAGGTTCGACCTTGGCAACGCGTCCTTTCTTCGCCACGACGGGAATGGTGCCGATCCCGCTCCCTGCGGCTTCGTCGTAAAATGAAGCAGCCGCCACCCGCTCGCAGCATCCTCTCGGGCTCGGCCGAAGGCCCCGTCATCGTCACGGGGGAGGCGCTGAGCTTCTGGGGCGGGGTCGATCCCGCGACCGGTCGCGTCATCGACGTGCACCACCCGCTCAATGGCGTCTGCCTCACCTGCTCCATTCTCATGATGCCGTCGAGCCGCGGCTCCTGCACCGGCTCCGGGGTGCTCCTCGATCTCGTGGTTTCGGGACGCGCTCCGGCCGCACTCGTGTTCTCGGAGCCCGAGGACGTGCTCACGCTGGGCGCGCTGGTCGCGTCCGAGATGTTCGGCAAACCGCTGCCGGTCCTGCGCCTCGCGCCGGAGATGTTTTCCGAGCTGGCGCGCGTCAAGAGGGCGCGCATCAGCAGCAGCGCAATAGAAGCCGAGGGCCTGGCGATCCCGGTCGTCCCGCCGGCGACCGCCACACTCGATCTTACCGACACTGACCGCGCCATGCTGGATGGAGAAAAGGGCGTCGCGGCGCAGCAGGCGATGCGCATCATCTCAGCCATGGCGGCGCAGCAGGGGGCGCGGAGCCTCGTGGACGTCACCCAGGGCCATATCGACGGCTGTATCTACGCCAGCCCGGCGAACCTGACCTTTGCCGAGAGGATGGCCGAGCTGGGGGCGAAGGTCGCGGTGCCGACGACGATGAACGCCATTTCCGTTGATTACGCCAATTGGCAGGTCCAGGGCGTGCCGCCTTCGTTCGGCGACCCGGCAGCGCGGCTCGCCGATGCCTATGTCCGCATGGGGTGCCGCCCGACCTTCACCTGCTCGCCCTATCTGCTCGACAGCGCGCCTCAGGCAGGCGAGGCGATCGCCTGGGCGGAGTCCAATGCCGTTATCTTCGCCAACAGTGTGCTCGGTGCGCGCACGGCGAAGCACCCGGATTTCCTCGATCTCTGCATTGCGCTCACCGGGCGCGCGCCGCTTTCCGGTGTCTATCTCGACGAACATCGTAAGGCCCTGCGCATCATCGAGGTGGAACTGCCCGAGCGCGTGGACGATGCCTTCTGGCCGTTGATTGGCTATCTCGCCGGCGGTGCGGCGCCGGACCGCATACCGCTCCTCAAGGGGCTTGCCGCGGCTAGGCCCTCGCGCGACGACCTCAAGGCGCTCTGCGCTGCCTTCGGCACGACCTCCGCCGCGCCGATGCTGCATGTGGCGGGTGTGACGCCCGAGGCCGACGGCACAGCGGCGGACGAGGCCGACCACGCGGCGATCACTCGCGCCGACATGGCCGCGGCCTGGTCGCTCCTGAACGAGGGGCCGGAGGAGGTGGAACTCGTTGCCATCGGCAGTCCCCACGCTTCCCTTGCCGAATGTCGGAAACTGGCAGAGGCGTTCGGCGGCCGCGAGCGGCACCCGGATGTCGCAGTGATCGTCACGGCCGGGCGTGAGGTCATCGAGGAGGCACGACGCGAGGGCACGCTCGCGCGGCTCGAAGCCAGCGGCGTGCAGGTGTTGCCGGACCTCTGCTGGTGCTCGATCTCTGAACCGGTTTTCCCGACACGGACCCGCGCCGTAATGACCAATTCCGGCAAATACGCCCATTACGGCCCGGGTCTATCCGGCCGGGCCGTGCGCTTCGGCAGCCTTGCCGATTGCGTCACGGCCGCCCTGAGGGGCCGCGCGCCGGCACGGCTGCCGGACTGGCTTTCCTGAGAGGAGTACCCGATGCGCAGCACGAAAACTATTCATGTGATCTCCGCTCACGCCGAGGGCGAGGTGGGCGATGTGATCGTCGGCGGCGTCGCGCCTCCGCCGGGTGACACCATCTGGGAACAGAGCCGCTGGATCGCCCGCGACCAGACGCTGCGCAACTTCGTGCTGAACGAGCCGCGCGGCGGCGTCTTCCGCCATGTCAACCTCCTGGTGCCGCCGAAGCACCCGGAGGCCGATGCCGCCTTCATCATCATGGAGCCGGAAGATACGCCGCCCATGTCGGGTTCGAACTCGATCTGCGTCTCCACGGTGCTGCTCGACAGCGGCATTCTGCCGATGACGGAGCCGGTGACGGAAATCACGCTAGAAGCCCCGGGCGGTCTCGTCCGCGTGCGGGCGGAATGCCGCAACGGCAAGGCCGAACGCATCTTCGTCCAGAACCTGCCGAGCTTTGCCGAGCGGCTGGATGCGAAGCTCGAGGTCGAGGGGCTTGGCACGCTCACCGTCGACACTGCCTATGGCGGTGACAGTTTCGTTATCGTGGATGCGGCGGCAATGGGCTTCGGCCTGAAGCCGGACGAGGCGCATGATATTGCCAGCCTCGGTGTCCGGATCACCAATGCGGCCAATGCACAGCTCGGTTTCCACCACCCGGAAAACCCCGAGTGGCGGCATTTCTCCTTCTGCCTTTTCGCAGGTCCCGTGGAGCGCACGGCGGAGGGTCTGCGCGCCGGCGCGGCCGTCGCGATCCAGCCGGGCAAGGTCGACCGCTCGCCGACCGGCACGGCGCTCTCGGCCCGCATGGCCGTTCTGCATGCCCGCGGTGAAATGAGACCGGAGGACCGGCTGACGGCGGTTTCACTGATCGGCTCGACCTTCTCCGGCCGCATCGTCGGCACTATTCGGGTCGGAGACCGGCCGGGGATCCTGCCGGAAATCTCGGGCCGCGGCTGGATCACGGGCATTCATCAGCACATGCTCGACCCTTCCGATCCCTGGCCGGAGGGTTATCGGCTGACCGATACCTGGGGTGCGCGTTGAGCGTCTGAGCGCGGAGCTTGCGTCAGCGCCAGCCGAGCGCGGGGGCGACGTGGGTCAGGATCGCCTCGATGACGTGCGCGTTATAGGCCACGCCGAGCTGGTTGGGGACGGTCAGGAGCAGCGTGTCGGCCTCAGCTATGGCCTCGTCCTTCACCAATTGCTCCACGAGCACGTCCGGTTCGGCGGCGTAGCTGCGGCCGAAAATCGCCCGCGTCTTCTCGTCGATGAAGCCGATTTTGTCTTCGCTCTGGTTTCCGCGTCCGAAGTAGGCGCGGTCCCGGTCGTCCACCAATGCGAAGATGCTCCGGCTGACCGACACGCGCGGCTCGCGCCCGTGACCGGCTGCCTTCCAGGCCTCCCGGAACACCCGGATCTGCTCGGCCTGCTGGACATGGAACGGAAGCCCGCTCTCATCATCCTTGAGCGTCGAGCTCTGCAGGTTCATCCCGAGCTTGGCCGCCCAGGCCGCCGTGGCGTTCGAGCTGGCGCCCCACCAGATCCGATCGCGCAGGCCTTCGGAGTGCGGCTCGATGCGCAGCAGCCCTGGAGGATTGGGAAACATCGGCCGTGGGTTGGGTTGAGCAAACCCTTCTCCGCGTAGCACGTCCAGCAGAACCTCCGCGTGGCGCCTGGCCATGTCCGCGTCGCTCTCGCCCTCGGCCGGCGCATAACCGAAGTGGCGCCAGCCGTCGATCACCTGCTCGGGAGAGCCGCGGCTTATGCCCAGTTGCAGCCGCCCGCCGGCGATGATGTCGGCCGCGCCTGCGTCCTCGGCCATGTACAACGGGTTCTCGTATCGCATGTCGATAACCGCGGTGCCGATCTCGATGCGGCTGGTTTTCGCGCCAATGGCCGAAAGCAGCGGAAACGGTGAGCCGAGCTGCCGGGCGAAGTGATGCACGCGGAAATACGCACCATCGGCTCCCAACTCCTCGGCAGCAACGGCCAGGTCGATGGACTGCAGGAGAGCGTCGGAGGCCGACCGCGTCTGCGATTGGGGCGAAGGGGTCCAATGCCCGAACGAAAGGAAGCCGATCTTCTTCATGATTATGCTGTCCGAATTCAGAACACCGCCAGGTATCTCAGCAACGCCAGGATACCAATGATGATCACGATTGCCTGCACGATCTGTTTGGTGCGTCCGTCGATGGGAAGGCGATTGACGAGATAGAGCACAAGAATGACGACGAGAAAGGTAATCAGGATACTGATGAGTATGGACATGTTTCGTGCCCCCGTTGAGCTTGCTTCATCAATCCTTCAACTATGGGAGGTCCGAGGGAAGGCAAGCGGTTGCATGTTCCGCCGGCGCAAAATTGCTTCGTGCTACAGCGACGCGCGTCTTAACAGACCCGCAAAGATCGCTGTAGCACTTTGAGTTGCTGCAGGTTTTTTTATCCTTAATCGGTCACGATTTAGGAAACATGGAGTAATCAGGGCTGCGTGCTGATGGCGGAAGAGAGTGGGAGTCGAACCCACCAAAGACCGTCTCTCGGCCCCTCCCGGATTTGAAGTCCGGACGCCCCACCGGGGACGCATCTCCTCCTGAAACTCGATCCAGCTACTGCATGATTCCTGAGGACAAAATCACGCAACAATTGAAAGTGCTACAGCGACCTTTGCGCGTCCGATAAGACGCGCGCCGCCGCAGTGACAGCATTCGACAAATTGCCGAAGAAATCCAGACGGTTCCGGTTGAGGCGGCGCAGGTCCCCGCGTCTGAGCGTGACGCTGTGACGATCGAAGAAGTCGAGGATCTGGATGGCGACCTTGCGGCCGTTTTCGAGGCGATCGCGAAACTGCATGGCGGTAAACCAGCCTTGTTCGGCAGCGGCGCTGATCTCGTCCATGACAGCCACCATCTCCGCGACCACGTCGCGCAGAAAGAAATGATCGTGCGCCACCTCATGCACCCTGCCCATGCGGCTGCTGAGTTTCAGGAGCCGGCGCACCTCGCCTTCCGGAACCGCCAGCAGTCCGGCAATATCGCGCACGCGTGGCGGGCGAAACCGTTCGCTCCCCCCGAGCAGGGGCTCGATGTCTTTCCAGAGCCGCTCGTCGGCCGGGGTCATGGTGACCCGATGCTCGGCGAGCCGGACCCACGCTCCATCGAGCACAGTCTCTCCCTCTCGGACGAGCGCATGCAAAGCTGCGCGGAATGCGGGCGCCGGTAGGCGAAATTCGAGCTGCGCGCGCAATCGTTCGACGCCCATGCCAAGCAGGTCCGGATTGTCCGCATGGAAAGATCGAAGCCGTGCGAGAATGTCACGCCGCAGCCTCTGCCAGCTCTCCATGGACATGGCGAGCGTTGCGGCATCGGATTTAAGTTGCACGACATTCAAGGACTCTGACAGTGCCTCGGCTTCGCCCGCGGCCATTGCCCAGTCGCGCGCAAAGGCGCCGATGTCGACCAGATAGGGGGGAACGGCAAGCAGTGCCTCGATCGTCTGTCTCGGCTCGCTCGACGACAGTGCGGCGAGTTGGGCCATCCGCTCTTGAGTGCGGCGCTTGCGCGCGGGGGCGCGCAGGTCCAGAAAGCTGCCGCCGCCGATCGTGCGCCGGGCAGACGTGTCGCGAACGACATAGCGGTCTCCGGCTGCCGCCGCGATCGGCCGTTCCAGCACGAGCTGGACGAGCGTGCGCGCTCCTGGCGTGACCGGCTCGTCCGCCAAGAGGACGATGCGGGCTCCGACCTCCGCCGACGCATGATGGAGCCTGACCGGAAACCAATGGCCGATCGGTTTGGGCTCCGAACCGAGCACACGCAACGTCGCGTCAATTCGGCTGGTCGGCGCATGCAGGCTATGGTCGCAGACCACGTCGCCGCGGCCGATTGCCGTTTTCGTGATCCCCGGACCGACGAGGTTGAGTGCGCAGCGATCACCCGCGCGGCCAATCTCACTCGGCCTGTTCTGCGCATGGATCGATCGCACGCGCGCCTCAAGGCCCGAAGGGCTGATGGTGAGCCGGTCCTCTACCGACACTTGTCCCGAAAGAACGGTTCCGGTGACCACTGTGCCCGCGCCCTGAATGGTGAATGAGCGATCGACGGCAAGCCGGAATCGCCCGCTTGTCTGCCGCCGCTTGAGATTGTGCGCGGCGGCGACGATTTCGTCGCGCAGCAGCGCCACGCCGCTGCCCGACACGGTCGAAACCGGGATCATGATTGCCTCGGCAAGTGCCGTGCCCGAAAGCGCGTCCCGCATCGCCTTTTCGACTTCCGCAAGGCGGCCGTCCGTCACGAGATCGGCTTTGGTGATGGCGACGACCCCTTGTTCGGTGCCGAGTAGATCGACGATCGCCAGATGCTCTCGCGTCTGCGGCATGACGCCGTCATCGGCCGCGACAACGAGCAGAACGAAATCGATGCCGCTGGCGCCCGCCAGCATGGTGTGGATGAACTTCTCGTGGCCGGGGACGTCGACGAAACCGATCGTCTCCAGGCCCTCGACCGGCATATAGGCAAAGCCGAGATCGATCGATATGCCGCGATCCTTCTCCTCCTTCAGGCGATCGGTGTCGACGCCGGTCAGCGCCCGCACGAGCGACGTCTTGCCGTGATCGATATGGCCGGCGGTCCCGACGATCACCTGCGATCCTCCTCCTTTGCGCGCTGAAGCGGCACCGATGTTTCGGTGAGCGGAAGCGCGGCGCGGCGCTCGGCCTCCTGCAACTGCTCGGCATCGAGTGTCGCGCGCACGACGTCGAAGAATGGCGCGGCCAGCGCGCTGCCGCCTCGACGCGCCCTTATCAGCCAGGCGAAGGCTTCGACCGGATCGCGCGCGACGCCACTTCCGAGATGATAGGCCGCACCGAGCATCGCCTGTCCGTCAGCGTCGCCGGCTCGCGCGCCGCGGCCCCACCAGTAGGCCGCCTCGACCGGATCGCGCGTGACCCCGATAGCATTGTGGTAGAGCATCCCGAGCCGCGTCATCGACGAGGCGGAGCCGTTCTTCGCGGCGGCGAGCGCCCAGCGGCGCGCTTCCGCGAAATCGGGTTCGATGAGATCGCCCTCCAGGAGCATCCAGCTCAGCATGTCCTGAGCTTCGGCGTCGTTCTGTTCTGCGGCCTGGTGATAAAGCGCGGCCGCCCTTGGATAGTCCGGCGCTATTCCCTCTCCCCTGAGGAGAAGCGAGGCGAGGTTGCGCTGACCGACGGGATCGCCGGCCTCGGCGGAAAGGCCCAGCCAATGGTAGGCAAGATCGGTATCTCGGGCGACGCCCAACCCTCCCGCAAAGCAAGCGCCGATATTGTTCTGGGCCCTTGCATTTCCCGCCCGGGCGAGGGGCTCCCATACGGAAAGAGCGGTTTCGTAGTCGCCGTCGCGGGCGGCTGCGAGCGCCTTTGCCATGGCCGCCTCAGGGGATGCATCGCCCTCGCCCGGTCTTTGCAGCAAGCGGCTGAGAAGGCTCACGACGAGGATCCTCCAGCCGATGGACCGAGACGCGCGAGATTGGCGATGAAGCCTTCCTCATCCTCGAGGCAACGCAAATCGAGCACAAGCGATCCGTGTTCGATGCGGCCGATGACTGGCATCGGCAGGCTTCTGAGCGCCGCCGCCAATTCGGCAAGCATGCGACCGCTGCCGGAAGGTGGCGCGAGCGCCAGTCCGGCGCTCGGCACGGTGGCGAGCGGCAAGGCGCCTGAGCCGATCTGGCTGCCGCAGTCGATCACCGAAACGTCGAATGCGCCGTCCACCGCCCGCTCCACCACGGAAGCCAGCTGCTCGGCCTGCCGACGGATGTCGGCCTGCGGACGGGCGAGCAGACGCATCGTCGGCAGGCGTTCGCTCAGGCGGTCCGGGTCGCGATAGAGCCTGAGCGTTGCCGCGAGCGCCGCAAGGCGGATCTTGTCGACGCGCAGCGCACGCTTCATCGGATTCCTGTTGATCCTGTCGAGAAGGTCGCCACGGCCGACGATAAAGCCGGCCTGAGGTCCGCCAAGCAGCTTGTCGCCGGAAAAGGTGACGATATCGGCGCCGTCGGCGATCGCTTCGGCGACGGTCGGCTCATGCGCGAGCCCGAAGCGGTCGAGATCGGTAAGCGTACCCGAACCGAGATCGTTGACGAGCGGCAGCCCGTGTTCATGGGCGATTGCCGCGAGCTCGCGTGCCCCGACCTCCTTGGTGAAGCCTTCGATGCGATAGTTGGAGGTATGGACCTTCAAGATAAGGCCGGTATCGGGGCCGATAGCATCCCGGTAATCCCGGGCATGGGTGCGGTTCGTGGTACCGACCTCGACGAGGCGGACGCCGGAGCGCAGCATGATATCCGGCATGCGGAATGCTCCGCCGATTTCAATGAGCTCGCCACGCGAGACGATCGCTTGCCTGCCGGCCGACAGACTGTTCAATGTCAGCATGACGGCTGCAGCATTGTTGTTGACGACGGTTGCATCCTCAGCGCCGGTCAGCTCCACGATGAGCGCCCGCAGGTGGTCGTCCCTTTCGCCGCGTTTGCCGCTCTCGAGGTCGAATTCGAGCGCCACCGCCTCGCGCATCGCCTCCGTCGCGGCATCGATCGCCGCTTCCGCCAGCAAGGCGCGACCGAGATTGGTGTGGAGCACGGTTCCCGTCAGATTGAACAGGGGGCGGAGTGACGATCGGTCATTTGCCTCGAGTGCCGCGATGGCGGCTATTGCGATCGCCTCCAAGGAGGGGACTTCTGCGCCGTCGCGCACCGCATTCCGGATCGTAGTCAGCACGCGCCGCAGGGCCTCGGCAACAGCCGGTCGCCCGAAACATTCGATCGCCTCGACGGCAGCGGCCGATCGCAGCAGCTCGTCCACCGACGGGATGTCACGCAACCTGATATTGGCGTCCATTCCAGCTCTCCTGGGGTGCGCCTCTTTCGATCCAATCTAGAAGCCGGCCAGAAGCGGCGCAAAACCGCCACGGCGATAGGAGCCTTCGCGCATCAGCAGGTCGAGGCTGATACTCGCGACGTCGTCGGCAATCGGCTCGGTCGCCGGCGCCTTGTTCTGGTAGAAAATCTTCGTCCAGCCATGGCATTCGTCGCAGGTCTCGGCCTTGACGGTGCCGCCGTGATCCTCGATCTCGATATAGGCGATCCCTTTGGTGGAGCCGCAAAGCACGCATTTGATGCGGACATAGTGCCAGAGCGTCGAGCAAAGCGAGCAGCAGCAGAACCGCGCGCCGTGCGAACCCGGCCAGCCGACGACCATGGACGATGCCGGCATGCCGCCGCAGGCGGGGCAAATGCCGTCGGCGACGGGCCTCAGCTTGGCGGCGTCAAGCACCGACGCCAGCCGTGCGAAGTGCACCTGAAGTGCGGCCCAGACGAAAATATGCTCGGCGATTGCGTCTGCGGGCAATGCGCCAGAGAGGACGGTTTCGGCCATGGCGAGCCGCGCTTCGCGATCGGCGGCGGTGACCCGGCGGAGCGCTTCGGCGGCTGCGGCCGGCTTGTTGATTGCGTCAGCGGCCGCGAACAGCCGGTCGAATACGGCATGGATCGCTTCGCCGTCGCCGATACCATTGCGGTGGAGCGGCGGCATTTCGAACTCGCGGGCGCGCATCAGCGTCTGGGTGTCGGGGCCCTCGGGAGGCGGAAGGTCGGCCTGGATAAGGTGTTGCGCGGTCGCCAGACCTGAAAGGAAGTTAAGATAGGGTGCCAAGCCGCTCGCGTCCGCCAATTGACTGAGGCGCGCGGCCCTTGCGGCGAAGAGGGAAGCGGGGTCGGGAAGGCGCGCAAAGGGCGGTGACGAGATCTCTCCAATGGCGGTCGGATCGGGCGCTGCGGCGTCTTTGCTTTTCATCACACTCCCTCACGAACCCGACGGGTCACGTGATGCGAACCCAGAAACAACTACTCTGCTGCGGTCCTCTTCTTGTCTTCCGTCGGCACTCCCGCAGGCGGTTTGGCGACCAGCTCGCGCAGCCACTTGCGGTGATAGCGCCACGCCCAGCCGCCGGTCACCGAACCGCGTACCATTCCCCGTATCGTACCCTTTACCCAGATCGCTGCATAGACATGGGTGATCCAGACGCTGATCGCGAGGATGGCGGCGATCGAGTGCACGAGAAGGGCCCATCGCTTCTGCTCGATCGTGGTGTATGCCGCGAAATACTGGTCCCAAATGACCAGGCCCGAGGTTATCAGCACGATGATCAGGATCGACATGGACCAGAAGACGAGCTTCTGCCCGGCATTGTACTTGCCGACCTCGGGCAGGCGTTCGTCATGGGCGGTCAGGACGTCGCGCACACGCGCGAGCCAGGTGCCATCCTCACGCTTCCAGAGATTGAGCTTCCAGAAGCGCAGGAATAGGCCGAGAAAGCTGAAAAACAGGATGACGCCGATCCAGGGGTGAATGGCGCGCACCGCCTGACCGCCGCCGAACAGCGCCGACAGGAAGAAAAGCCGGGGGTGGAACAGGGACAGACCGGACAACGCGAGCAGCACGAGACTCGTGGCGGTGATCCAGTGATTGATCCGCGCGCCGCCGGTATAACGATCGACCATGACGGGTTTGCCGGGGTGAACGCTGTCGCCCTTCGCCACGTCATAATCCGTGTCCGTGTCGGTACTCATGACGAACGATCTCCAGTGAGCCTCTCAGCGGCCTCCTCGTCCTCTTCGGAAACGCGGTTGGGGCCGTTGACCATGTAATGCAGGAAGCCGGTGACGGCCGCGACGCCCATGACGGCGAGCCCGGCATATTTCGTGACGCCCTTCCAAGCCTCGACGATCGGGCTGATCGTCGGGTTGTTGGGCAGACCGGCGTAAATCTCCGGCTTGTCGGCGTGGTGCAGCACGTACATGACGTGCGTGCCGCCGACGCCCGGCGGGTCGTAAAGCCCGGCATTGGCAAAACCGCGCGATTTCAGGTCGGTGATCCGCCCTTCCGCGTGTTTCTTCATCTCCTCCTTGGTGCCGAAGACGATGGCTTGCGTCGGGCATGCTTTCGCGCAGGCCGGGCCCTGGCCGACTGCAATGCGGTCGGAGCAGAGCGTGCATTTGTAGGCGGTATGATCGACCGGAGAAATCCGGGGAATATTGAACGGGCACCCCTTGATGCAATAGCCGCAGCCGATGCAGTTCTCGTGCACGAAATCGACGATACCGTTCGAATACTGCACGATGGCGCCGGGCGCGGGGCACGCCTTGAGACAGCCCGGATCCTCGCAATGCATGCAGCCATCCTTGCGGATCAGCCACTCGAGATTGTCCGTCTCCGGATTCTCCCATTCGGTAAAGCGCATCAGCGTGAACATCTCCGACGTCAGATCGTGCGGATTTTCAAAGACGCCGGTGTTCTCCTCGATTTCGGGATGAGTGTCGTTCCATTCGATGCAGGCCGATTGACAGGCCTTGCAACCGATGCATTTCGAGACATCGATGAGCTTGGCCACCTCGGTCTGCCGCTCGGCCGGCGGCCTCACGGTCGACGCCGAGCGCCGCATCAGATCCTTTTCGCCGAATTTCGGGCTCTGGGGTCCGGTGGTCGGATTTGGGACGGGCGGGAACATGGTTCAAGCCTCCTCAAGCCACCGGCCCGGCAATGGGCTCGATATTGACCAGGAACGCCTTGTATTCCGGCGTCTCGATATTGGCGTCGCCGACGAAGGGCGTCAGCGAGTTCGGACCGAAGCCCTTCCTGGCCGCGCCGGTGAAGCCCCAGTGCAACGGAATGCCCACGACATGGACGGGTTTGCCGTCGCAGATCAGCGGCTTGATCCGTTTGGTGACCATGGCCTTGGCCCTGATCGATCCGCGCTTGGACCATACGCGGACCCAGCCGCCGCCGGTGATGCCTTTCTCTGCGGCGAGTTCCTCGGATATCTCCACGAAGAATTCCGGCTGCAGCACAGCGTTCACCCGGACGTGCTTGGTCCAGTAATGGAAGTGCTCCGTCAGGCGGTAGGACGTCGCCGCATAGGGGAACTCCGCCGAGGCAGGTTCGGCGAACTGCTTGAAGTCATCGGCAAAGACCCGCGCCGCGGGATTGCCGCGCACATTCGGGGCGACGAGGTTGCCGACAGGGGACTCGAACGGCTCGTAATGCGCCGGGAACGGCCCGTCACGCATCATTGCCCTGGAGAAGAGGCGCGAGACGCCTTCGGGATTCATGATGAACGGCCCGACATCCCTGGGCTTTGCCGTCGGCGCAATATCGGGCACGTCGTAGCCCGCCCACTTGGCGCCGTCCCACTCGATCAATTTTCGGCTCGGGTCCCAGGCCTTGCCGTTGAGGTCCGCCGAGGCTCTGTTGTAGAGGATGCGGCGGTTGGCCGGCCAGGAGAACGCCCATTTCGAATAGGCGCCGGTCTCGTCCGGGTCCGACGTGTCGCGCCGGGCCATGTTGTTGCCGTTCTCGTTGAAGCAGCCGGCATAGATCCAGCAACCGCTCGATGTAGAGCCGTCGTCGCGCAGCGCCGCGAAGCCGGGCACGAGCTTGCCGGCCTCCGCCAAGACCTTTGTCGGATCGGCGGTATCGTAGACGGTCGCAAGCGCCTTGCCGTTGATCTCCTTGGCAAGCTCTTCGGCGGTCGGCTCGTTCGCATCCGCATAGGCCCAGTCGAGGTTGACGATCGGGTCGGGGAACTTTCCGCCCTCCCTGCGATAGAGCTCCTTCAGCCGCACATGGATCTGCGCCATGATCCAGTTGTCGGTCTTCGCTTCACCCGGAGGCGTGCCGCCCGGCCAATGCCACTGCAGCCAGCGGCTGGAATTGGTGAGCGAACCTTCGTCTTCGGCGAAACAGGTGGAGGGTAGCTGGATGACCTCCGTCTGGATCTGCGCGGTGTCGACCTCGTTGTACTCGCCATGGTTCTCCCAGAATCGCGCCGTCTCGGTGTCGAGCGGATCCATGGTGACGAGATATTTGAGCTTCGACAGCGCGTCCGTGAGCTTCTTCCGGTTGGGTGCGGCCAGCAGCGGATTGAAGCCCTGGCACATATAGCCGGTCATCTTGCCCTGATTCATGAGCTCGAAGGCGCGCAGGACGTCGTAGCCGGGCAAGTCGAGCTTCGGCAGCCAATCATAGGCGAAGTCGTTTTCCGGCGTCGCCGCCGGGCCCCACATCGCTTTCTGGAAGCTGACGAAGAACTTCCGGTAGTTTTGCCAATAGCTCATCTGGTTGGGTCTGAGCGGCTTGAAGCCGCGCGTCGACATATAGGTTTCGAGATCGACCTCCTTCTCGATCGGCAGCGTCAGATAACCGGGGAGCAGGTTCGACATCAGCCCGACATCGGTGAGGCCTTGGATGTTGGAATGGCCGCGCAGCGCATTCATGCCGCCGCCGCGCATGCCGATATTGCCGAGGATCAGCTGCAGCATCGCCATGGCGCGGATGTTCTGCGAGCCCTTCGAATGCTGCGTCCAGCCAAGCGCATACATCGAGGTCATCACCTTGGTCGGCGATGAGCATTCCGCGATCATTTCGGCGACCTTCAGGAACTTGTCCTTCGGCGTGCCGCAGATTCGCTCGACCATGTCGGGCGTGTAAACCGAGACATGGTCCTTCAGGAGGTTCCAGACGCAGCGCGGATTGGTCAAAGTGTCGTCCACGACCGCATAGCCGTCGAGGCCGATGACATAGTCCCATGTCGATTTGTCGTAGTCGCGCTTGGCCTCGTCATAGCCCGTAAACAGCCCGTCCTTGAATGCGAAGCCATCCTTGACGATGTAGGCGGCGTTGGTGAAGGCCTTGACATAGTCCCACTGCACCTTGTCGTTTTGGATGCAGTGATTGATGACGCCGAGCAGGAAGGCGATGTCGGTGCCCTGGCGGATCGGCGCGTAGAGGTCGGCTACCGAGGCGGAGCGGGTGAAGCGCGGATCGACGACGATCAGCTTCGCGCCGCGGTTGGCCTTTGCCTCAGTCACCCATTTGAAGCCGCAGGGGTGCGCTTCGGCGGCATTACCGCCCATGATGATCACGAGGTCGGTATTCTTGATGTCCGTCCAGGAGTTGGTCATTGCGCCGCGGCCGAAAGTTGGAGCCAAACTGGCCACCGTGGGGCCGTGTCAGACACGCGCTTGATTGTCGAAGACCAGCATCCCCGTGCTGCGGACGACCTTGTAGGTCTCCCATGCCGTTTCGTTCGTCGTCGCCGAGGCCGCGAGGAAACCGGTCGTCGTCCACCGGTTCACCGTGACCCCATCCTTGTTCTTCTCGACGAAATTGGCGTCGCGGTCGTCCTTCATCAGCCGGACGATCCGATCGAGGGCCTCGTCCCAGCTGACCCGCTCGAACTTGTCCGAGCCGGGCTTGCGGATCATCGGATATTTGAGGCGTGTCTCGGACTTGACGAAGTCGAGCAGCGCCGAGCCCTTCGGACAGAGCGTGCCGCGATTGGTCGGATGGTCGGTATCACCCTCGATATGGATGATCTCCGCCTGCTCGCCCTTCTTCCGGTCGCCCTTCGAATACAGGATGACTCCGCAGGCGACGGAGCAATAGGGACAGGTGTTGCGGGTTTCGGTGGTGCTCACGAGCTTGAAGGCGCGGATTGCTTCCGCATGCGCCGCCTCGATGTCACCAAAGCCCAGGGCACCAAGCGTCGTGGCCGCTACACCAGCACCGGCCGCGCCCAAGAATTGGCGCCGCGAGAGTTCCATGTTCATAGCATGACACCTCCCCTAGATTCCGGCTTGGCCGAAGAGGACGTGCCGGAAAAATTGTAACGTCTTTCAGAAGCTCAGACGTAAACTCGGCGTTTGAAACTAAAATCTTAGCTGTCCTTGCTGCGTTGTCAATTTAATAAGAACAGCGAACTTAAGGCCTGCTCCGACTAAACCTGAGCTGGCAACGCATTTTATTTGAAGCTCGCTTTGTCTGTATTATTCGAAACATATCAGGGGGCAGCCACCGCCCAAATTGACGCTCGCGTCGCGAGCAACGATAATGCCTTTCATGAGCTTGAACGCCGCTCCCGAGTTTCGGGGCACCGCGCATCCAACCGATTTTGCGCCGCCGGGCGCAGTGGCCATTTCGAACTGTGCCTATCTCATTCTTGCAACCTCCGACGTTTCTGATGCGGTGGGCTCGGAAGGACCGCCCTTCGCGTCCCTCAGCACTTGCCGAGCAATGGGAGGCAATCATGGATAATTCGACTCTCCGCCTGACGGCGCTCGCCCACGGGGGCGGGTGCGGCTGCAAGCTGGCGCCATCGGTGCTGCAGCAACTGCTCGCGGACCAGCCCATGAGCCGCCCCTTTGCGCGGCTTCTCGTCGGCACGGAAACGGGCGACGATGCCGCCGTCTGGCAGCTCGATGAAGAAACCTGCGTGATCGCGACTACAGACTTCTTCATGCCGATGGTCGACGATCCCTTCGATTTCGGCCGGATCGCCGCCACCAACGCCATCTCCGATGTTTATGCCATGGGCGGAAAGCCGATCTTGGCGCTCGCCATTGTCGGCATGCCGATCGACAAGATGCCGACCGGCATGGTGCGGGAGATATTGAGGGGCGGCAGCGCGATCTGCGCGGAGGCCGGGATACCGGTTGCCGGAGGTCATTCCATCGATTCACCCGAGCCGATCTATGGCTTGGCGGTCGTCGGCACATGCCCGCTCTCCAGCATTCGGCGCAACAGCGGCGCCCGGGCCGGTGACGCCCTGATCCTGACCAAGGCGCTGGGCGTTGGAATCTATTCAGCGGCCTTCAAGAAGGGCGCATTGCCGTCGGACGCCTATGCCGAACTGATCGCGTCGACGACGCTCCTCAACCGCATCGGCGCCGAACTCGGCAGGAATGCCGACGTGCATGCCGTCACCGACGTCACCGGCTTCGGCATTCTCGGCCATGCGCTCGAGATGGCCAAGGGCTCGAACAAGAGGCTGACGCTCAAGGCCGGCGAGATCGCGCTTTTCAACAGCTGCGCCGAACTCGCGGAACAGGGTTGCGTCACCGGCGCTTCCCATCGCAACTGGGCGAGCTATGGCGAGAGTGTGTTCCTGGCGGAAGATGTCCCGCCATGGCGGCGCCATATCCTTACCGATCCTCAGACCTCCGGTGGCCTTCTTATCGCTTGCAGTGCGGAGCGCGCGGAAGAGTTGCTACGGGAGATCGTGGCGGCAGGCTATCCGGCAGCGCGCATCATCGGTGCGGTCGAGGAAGGTGAACCGGGGCTGCACGTCACTGCCTGAGTGTGCGGCCCCTTCCGAAGGAATATCGCCCTGCCGGAGACCGGCGCGCCGCGCTCGGTCCGCGTTGCAGCCATTACCAGATATCGGTGCACGGAGCTCTCGCGAAACTTGCAAAGGAAATCGCGGATGTCTACTGCATCGGTTCTCGAGGTGGGCACGTGTGGTGAAAGGGCGAGCATCGTGGAGCAGGCAGAGAGGGGAACCGGCAAGGGCCGGCGCAGGGCGCTTTGGGCGGCGGTGGCGGTGGTCGCAATCGCTGCGGCCGGCATGACCGGCTACGAGATCGTGGTGGAAAAGAGCGTTGGCAAGCTGATTGCCGATCGCGGCGGCAAAGTGGGCGCTGTCGAAGCGGATTTCCTCGGGCGCATTCACCTGCGTGAAGTCACGCTGCCGCTTAAGGATGGCTTCGATATCAGCATCGCGGCGGTTGACGGGCGGCCCAAGATCCTCTTCCTGGACGGCAGCCTCGAGCTGAGCGGCCTCGACGTCAAGACGGCGTTGGGTGAAGTGGCCGTGCCGCACGCAGCCATCGAAGGGGCCAACCTCGACCACAGTACGCTCACGGAGATATTCAGCGGCCGCAACGATCTCTCGCTGTCGAAGCGGATAGAGCTCTTTGCCGCAAAGCGTTTTTCGGCAGCGGAGGTCACGGTCACGCAAGCGGTGGCCGGTACCGAACAGAAGCTGGTCTACAAGAACGTGGCTTCGGAAGACATCGCCAATGGGCGTATCGCGCGCTCTTCGGCGAGCGGCGCCACGATCGAATTCGGGGTGGACGTTCCGGACGGCAATGGCGGTAAGAAGCGCCTGGCCGGCTCAATCGGAACCATGACGGCGCAGGATATCGATGCTGCCTACCTGGCGCGGCTATATACCGAGAAGGCCGGGCCTGACGACAAGGAGGCAAAGCCTGTCTATGGGCCTATCTCCGTCAAGGACATTGCCTTCGCCGATGGCGAGGCGAGTTTCGGCTATGACGAGATGCGCAGCAATGGCATCAGCATGCGGATGCCCGCCGAGCCGCTGCTCGAGATATTGGAAGAGCTGCAATCGGTGTCGACGCCCGGCGCTCTCCCTCCGGCAGAACTCCAGGCCTACTTCAAGCGAATCCTGTCGATCGTCGATATGACGGCCAAGGCCGATTTCGAGGTGCTCGGCATGAAGATCGACGCTCCCGCGAAGAGCGGAAAGGACGGCGAGAGGATAAAGCTCGCCATAGATCGCCTCGCGCTTCAGGTAGATGGCCGAAAGCTCGATGGCGCGCTGCATGGCCTGTCGATCGGAGAGGGCGCGAACTACTTCAAACTCGCCGACGCGAGCATCTCGGGCTTTTCCTGGGACTCGACTTTGGAAGGCCTGAGGAAATTTGCCGCGCTGGACGAACAGCAGCAGGAGCTTTTCCCCTTCACGACGCTGCTGCCGGAATTCGGAACGATCCGGTTAGCGGGTCTCGATGCCGATCTGCCCAATTCCAACAGGGATGCCGACGCGACGGATGTTGAAGGCAGCGATGACGAACAAAGCGCTGCGGGAGAAGCCGACGTACCGGCAGGTGACGCTTCATCGAACCCGAGCGACGGATCGGCGGATGCGGCGAATGAGCCGACGGCGGAGCCTTCAGCTTCCGCGCCGGAACGCATCCGCTTTGCGCTTAAGGACTATGAGGTGGCGCTTACGAAACCGCGCAACGGCATTCCGACCGATGTCCGCGTCAGATATCAGGATCTGACTTTCCCGATCCCGGAGAACATGCAGGACGAGCCCTTCGCGCAGCTTCGCCAGCTGGGTTTCAACGAGGTGGTCCTTTCCTCGAGCCTCGAAGCCGCCTGGGACGAGTCGAACCAGAATCTTGTGATCAACGATATCTCCATGAGCGGAAGAGATATTGGCAGCATTTCCCTTTCCGGCCTGATGGGAGGCTTCAGCGACGCATTCTTCTCCGGCGACCCGGCTAAGGCCCAGGTGGCGCTGTTCGGCCTCACCGCTCGGGAAGCGAGGCTGAAGATCGAGGACCATGGGATTATCGCCAAGGGGATAAAGGCCTACGCCGAGCAAAACGGCATGACCGAGAACGAGGTGCGCGGCATGCTCACGATGACGGCGACGGCGCTGCTGCAGCAATTTGCGGCCGACGAGCCGCGGCTGCAGAACGTGGTGGACGCGGTTTCGCGCTTCATTGCCAAGCCCGGAACATTCACGCTGACCGCCAAGTCCAAAGCCTCGACTGGCGTCGGCGCATTCGAATTCGTGGCAGCATCGCAAAACCCGGTTCTGCTCCTTGACCGGGTTGATCTCGAAGCCACGGCGGAATGATGCGCCTCGTCCAAACGCTGCGGCTGGTTTTGGACACGCATGTGTGAAAAAGCGTATGAAGCGCGTCGCGTGAATTCATCCGAAGGCGACGCGCTTTCTCGTCACCCCTCCTCCCGGCCCCGCCCGACATAATCCGCGCGATTGATGCCGTGACGTGCCAGCTTATCGTAGAAGGTCTTGCGGGGAATGCCGAGTGCCTGGAGCGTTTCCTTGACGTCGCCGCGATGCGTTGTCAGGGCCTCCTTGAGGATGTCGGCCTCGTAGCGCTCCAGCCGTTCCGGCAGCGTGCCGGTGCTCGCTGTCGCCGGTGCCACGGGAGCCTTGCCCGGATTGCCCTCGACCCCGAGCGCGACCCGCTCGGCAAAGTGTGAAAGCTCGCGCACGTTGCCGGGCCAGGGATGCGACATCAGGTGATCGCGGACGGCCGCTGAAATTTCCGGCACGTCGCGCCCGAACCGCTCCGATGCGCGCTTCAGGAAGTGCGAGAAGAGCAGCGGGATGTCCTCGCGCCGTTCGCGCAGGGGCGGGATCTGTAGCGTGACGACGTTCAGCCGGTAGTAGAGGTCCTCGCGGAAGTCTCCGCGCTGAGCCGGATCGCCGAGATCGATCTTTGCCGCAGCGACGACGCGGATGTCGACGGGGCGGACGGTGTTGGTGCCGAGCGGCGTGATCTCGCGCGCTTCGAGCACGCGCAGCATCTTGACCTGGGTCGCCGGCGGCATCGCCTCGATCTCGTCGAGGAAGAGCGTGCCGCCGCTCGCGTGCTCGATCCGGCCGATGCGCTTCTTGACGGCGCCGGTGAAGGCACCCGGCTCGTGGCCGAAGAGCTCGCTCTCGATGACCGTTTCGGGCAGCGCGCCGCAATTGAGGGCGACGAAATTGCCGTTCCGGCGCCGGCTCCATTGATGCAGGAGCGTGGCCACGACCTCCTTGCCGCTGCCGGTTTCACCCGCGACCAGCACGTCGACGTCGGTATCGGCGATATGTTTCAGCGTCTGGCGCAGCCGCTCCATCGCCGGGGTCTGGCCGATCAGCGGCAGGCTGTCGGAGGCGGCCTCCGCGGCGCGCTTGAGCGCGCGGTTCTCCATGATGAGGCGCCGCTTCTCCTCGGCGCGCCGCGCACTCTGGACGAGCCGGTCGGCGGCGAAGGGTTTGGCGATGAAGTCGTAGACGCCATCCTGCATGGCTTGAACTGCCATCGGTATGTCGCCATGGCCGGTCATCAGGATCACCGGAAGATCCGGGTCGAGCTCCGCGATCTTGCGGAAGAGGGCAAGCCCGTCCATGCCGGGCATGCGGATATCGCTGACGACGACGCCGCCAAAGTCGGAAGTCAGTGCGGCCAGCACCTCCGTCGCGCTGGCGAAGGGCGAGACCGCGAAACCCGCGAGCTCCAATGTCTGCCGCATCGCCTTGCGCAGGTCGTGATCGTCGTCGACCAGGAACACGGAGGGGGTGCCGCTCATTGCGCGTCAGCCTTCTGCAAATGGACGGTGAATGTCGTGCCGGACGGGCCGCTGTCGACGTCGATCGTGCCGCCATAGTCTGAGACGATCTCCTTGGAGATCGCGAGACCGAGGCCGAGCCCTTCTTCCTTGGAGGTGTTGAAGGGAGTGAACAGCTCGTCAAGGATATCGGCCGGAATGCCGGGGCCGTTGTCGGTAACCGTGAGCGCGATGCCTCTCGCCGTCTCATCGCAGCGCACCCGTATCTCGCCGCCGTCACGGTCATCGATCGCCTCCAGCGCGTTCTGCAAGAGGTTGATCAACACTTGTTCCAGCCGGATGCGGTTGCCGAGCGCCTTCAAGCCGTCGGGCGGCAACTCGATGCGGATCGCGTCCATTCGCCCGGCGAAACGGCTGCGCAAAAGCATGAGCGCGCCCTCGACAACGTCCTTCATCGCCGTCGGTTCGGCGGCGAAATGGCCCTTGCGGGCAAAGCGGCGCAGCTCGTCGGTGATGGCGCCGACGCGCTCGGTCAGTTCCGCGATGCTCGTCATGTTCTCGGCGGCGGTCGCGCTCTGGCCGCGGTCGAGGAAGGTGCGGGCATTGTCCGCATAGGCACGAATGGTGGCGACCGGCTGATTGATTTCGTGGGCGACGCCGGCTGCCACCTGGCCGAGGATCGCCAAGCGGTTAGCCTGGACGAGATCCTGCTGCACGGCCTGCAGCTTCTCCGTCGTCTGGCGATGATCGGCGATCTCGGTTTCGAGCCGGTCGCGCGCCATCCGCAAGTCGGCCGTCCGCTCCTCGACCTTCGCTTCGAGCTCGTTGCGCGCCAGCCGCTCCTCTGCCGATCGCAGGGCGACAACCTGACGCCGGCGCAGCAGGAATGCGGCGAACGCAATCAGGGGAACCAGCACGGCGAGCATGAGGACCTGCGCTTCTCTCGCTCCTGCCGCAAGCGTGGACTTCAGCGGCGATAATTGTTCGAGCCGCCAGTTCGTCGACGGCACCAGTGTCTCTACGCGCAGGAATGTCTCTGCGCGGCTTCCCGGCAGCAGGGCATCGAGTGTCGAGGAGCCGTCCGGCCGGGCGTCGATCTTTTGGAAGGGCAGCGGTAGCAAGGGTGCGTCGCCGAACTGAAGACTCTCTCGAATGCCTTCGAGCCGTTCCTCGGGGATCGCCTTCGTCGTCATGAAACGCCAGGACGGCAGGCTGGTGATCAGCACGATGCCGCGCCGGTCGGTGACATAGGTCGGCTTGTCCGACAAACGCCAGTCGGACTCCAGCGCATCGAATTCGAGCTTGGCCACGATCACGCCGAGCGGGCCTTGCGGCCCGTCGACGCGTCGGGAGATGTAAAGGCCCGGATGCTTGCTCACCGTTCCCATGGCGAAATGTTCGGCCTTGCCGTCGCGCATCGCCAGCCGGAAATAGTCGCGGAAGGCATAGTCGTTGCCGACGAAACTCGTCGGCTCCTGCCAATTGCTGGCTGCGACGGCCACACCGTCGCGGCCGATCAGGTAGACGACCGCCGCTTCGGCGCTCGCCGCGAGGCTCTCGAGCTTGCGGTTGATCCGGTCGAGCGCCTGGTCCTCCAGGCTGGTAAGCGCTTCCCGAATGGCCGCGTCGTCGGCAAGCACAAGCGGCAGCGCGCGCTGCCGTTCGACGACGGCTCGCAGCAGTGAAGCCTTCAGGCTGGCGTCGATCCGGCTCTGCTCGGCGAGGCTGTCGAGTGCTTGCGATCGGCCGTATCGGCCGGCGGAGAAAACGCCGGCGGCGAGAAGCGCGAGCGCGACCACCGCGAACAGAAACCACGATCGCCGCGCCCGGCGGCGCAACGCGCCTGGGTCGTCCGCATCTGGAGGCTGTTTGATCATGCCCGTATTGTGCATGTTTTCGCTCAGCACGCCAGACGATCTGTGCGGATTCCCGCACAAGTTAATCATTGGCCCTGCGATGTACTTGCGCAAGAGTCAATGAATTCAACACTTTGATGATGTCTCGGCAAACTGGCACGCTCGTTGCTGAGTAGCTCCACAAGGCAGCGGCTGCTGCCGATCTTCGGAAAGTGCCCGGGAGGCCCGGCATATCGCCGGACTGGGCGCCCCTCGTGGAGGATATCATCATGATCATTGAACATTCCGCGGAGGTCCGCGGCAAGACACCCTTTTATCGTCACCTCTATGTCCAGGTGCTGGCCGCGATCGCCGCGGGCATCCTGCTCGGGCATTTCTATCCGAACATCGGTACCGAGCTGAAACCGCTCGGCGACGCCTTCATCAAGCTCGTAAAGATGATCATCGCGCCGGTGATCTTCCTGACGGTTGCGACCGGCATAGCCGGCATGACCGATCTCGCCAAGGTCGGCCGCGTCGCCGGCAAGGCGATGATCTATTTCCTGACCTTCTCCACTCTCGCGCTCGTCGTCGGCCTCGTGGTCGCGAATGTCGCCGAGCCGGGCGCCGGCATGCATATCGACCCGGCCTCGCTCGACGCGAAGGTTGTTGCGACCTATACCGAGAAGGCGCATGAGCAGTCGATCACCGGCTTCCTGATGAACGTCATTCCGACGACGCTTGTCGGCGCCTTCGCCGAGGGCGACATCCTGCAGGTGCTGTTCATTTCGGTGCTCTTCGGCATTTCGCTTGCGATGGTCGGCAAGAAGGCTGAGCCGGTCGTCGACTTCCTGCAGGCGCTTACGCTGCCGATCTTCCGGCTCGTGGCGATCCTGATGAAGGCGGCCCCGATCGGCGCCTTCGGCGCCATGGCCTTCACCATCGGCAAATACGGCATCGCCTCGATCGCCAACCTCGCCATGCTGATCGGCACCTTCTATCTGACGTCGTTCCTCTTCGTCCTTGTCGTGCTCGGTGCGGTGGCGCGCTACAACGGCTTCTCGATCGTCGCGCTCATCCGCTACATCAAGGAAGAGCTGCTCCTGGTGCTCGGCACCTCGTCCTCCGAAGCCGCACTGCCGGGCCTCATGAACAAGATGGAGAAGGCGGGCTGCAAGCGCTCGGTCGTCGGCCTCGTCATTCCGACCGGCTATTCCTTCAATCTCGACGGCACCAACATCTACATGACGCTTGCGGCGCTCTTCATCGCCCAGGCGACCGATACGCCGCTTACCTACGGCGATCAGATCCTGCTGCTGCTGGTCGCGATGCTGAGCTCGAAGGGGGCTGCCGGCATCACCGGCGCGGGCTTCATCACGCTCGCCGCAACGCTCTCCGTCGTGCCCTCCGTGCCGGTCGCCGGCATGGCGCTGATCCTCGGCATCGACCGCTTCATGTCGGAATGCCGGGCGATCACCAACTTCATCGGCAACGCGGTCGCGACCGTCGTGGTGGCGAAGTGGGAAGGAGAGCTTGACCAAGCGCAGCTTTCCGCAGCGCTCGGCGGTGAAGCGACGCCGGTCGAAACCATTCCGGCGGCGGTGCAACCCGCTGAATAAGATGCCTCCCAGGGCAACGCACGTTGAGTGCGAATTGGCGCGGTCTGGTTTTCCAGGCCGCGCTTTTTTGTTGCTATGGACTGTTGCAGTGTGGGTGGATGGCGACACCCCCTCTGACCTGCCGGCCATCTCCCCCACGAGGGCCCACGAGGGGGAGATCGCATGTGGCACGCCGGGTGCCCATTAGGAATCTCTCTACATTGCCAGGCTTTGATTGGGGCGATGAGCATGCCACGGGTCGATCTCCCCCCTTGTGGGGGAGATGGCCGGCAGGCCAGAGGGGGGTATGACGTCCGCGATGCCAAGAGTGCACGGCCTAGATTCCGTGCAGCACCTGGGTCGCCTTGACCGCGGCGGAGGCGCGGTTTTCGACGCCGAGCTTCACGTAGATCTGTTCGAGGTGTTTGGTGACGGTGCGGGCGCTCAAGCCCAGGATCTCGCCGATGTCGCGATTGGATTTGCCCTTGGCGATCCACAGAAGGACCTCCGACTCGCGCTGGGTCAGGTGGAAATGCTGGCGCAGCATCTCGTCGTCGCTCAAGCCGTTCTCGGCGGTCAGGCGGAACAGGTACTCGTTGGCGCCGATCGCGCCGAGATAGGAAATCTGCAGGCCGGTCTGGGCCGCGCGCTGCAGGGTGAAGCTGCCGTGCTTTTCGCTGCCGTGCTTCTCACGCTCCCGCATCCATTCGGCAATCCGCCCAGTCACCACTGCCAGGCCGTCGTCGCTGCCGGTCGCCGCATTGACAAGCCTTGTCGCCTGTGGCGTCGACCAGCGCACGGTACCATCGGCGCGGACGGCGAGCAGATGCCGGCCGGCGGCGTCGAGTGCGACGCGGGCGCTCTGGGCGGAGCGCGCATTGGAGAGATGGACGCGGATGCGGGCGCGCAATTCGTCGATATTGATCGGCTTCGTCAGATAGTCGACGCCCCCGGCTTCGAGCGCGCGTACCACGTGCTCCGTTTCCGTGAGCCCGGTCATGAAGACGACCGGCACCTGGGCGAGCGAGGCATTCGCCTTCAGCCGCATGCAGGTCTCGAAACCGTCCATGCCGGGCATTACCGCATCGAGCAGGATGATGTCCGGCGTGATGCGGTCGGCAATGTTGAGTGCCGCATTGCCGGAGGTGGCGATCAGCACGGAAAAGCCGGATTGTTCCAGCGCTTCGGTCAGGAACCCGAGCGCCTCCGGGGAATCGTCGACGAGGAGCACGATGTCACGCGGGGAGGCGGTCTCAGGCACGGGCGTTCGTCTCCTCCGAGAGCATCCGCTTCAGGAAAGCGTCAAAGCCGGAGAAGTCGAAGGCCTGAACATAGGCGCTGACCGCTTCGGCAAAGGCCTGGTTTTCCGGATTCAGGGCAATCTCCGTTAGTTTCGCCTCGATGCCTCTCACGTAGCCGATTTCACCGAGCTGGATCAATTCCTTCACATGATGGTCGCCAGGGCTCGTCAGCGCTCTGTTTCCGTCAGCAGGAGGCGTCTCTTGGACGTCGCCTTCATGGATCCATTCGAGGCCGAGATGGATTGCCAGCTTGTCGGTGAGCTGGCGCACGCCGAAGGGCTTGGCAAGCGCATCGTTGTGACCGGTGGCGCCCGCCGCCGAGCCATCGCCGATGTTGGCGGAAAGCATGATCGCCGGCGCCGCCTGACCGGCCTCCCGGAGCCGCGTCACCAGCTCCCAGCCGCTCATGCCCGGCATGGATATGTCGATCAGGAAGAGGTCGGGCCTCGTACCGTCGATGAGCGCCAGGCAATCCGCACCGCTTGCTGCCGAGAGAACGGTGAAGTCCAGCGGCAGGAGCACCTCGCGCATGAGATCTCGGTGATCCGCGTTGTCGTCGACGACGACGATTGTCCGGCGCGGTCCCTTGTAGGAGCGGATCTTGCGTATCGGATCCTTGAGCGCGGCCGGGCGGTCGACCGCCGAAAGCATCAGCCGCACCTTGAAGCTGGTGCCCTTGTCCTTCTCGCTGGCAACGGAGATTTCGCCGCCGAGCGTCTGGGTGAGCAGCCGGGTGATCGTCAAGCCGAGACCAAGCCCCGGCATGCGATATTCCGCTTCGCCGCGCTGGAAGGGTTCGAAGATCTTCGGCAGGTCCTTCTCGCTGATGCCGCGGCCGCTGTCCTCGATGGTGAAACTCGCGACCTGGCTGCGATAGGCGACTTCGAAGCGGATGCGTCCCCGCTCGGTGAACTTCAGCGCGTTGGAAAGCAGGTTCACGAGAATCTGCCGCAGCCGTTTCTCGTCGGTTCGTACATATTGCGGCAGCGATGCGGCGCGATTGTGCTCGAAGGCAAGCCCCTTCGCCTGCGCCTGCGGACGGAACATGTCGACGATCTGGTCGAGGAAGTCGTGGATATTGATCTCGTTCGAATAGACCTGCAGCTTGCCAGCCTCGATCTTGGAAATGTCGAGCAGGCCGTCGATCAGCCCCGAGAGGTGATCGGCGCTGCGCTTGATCACCTTGATCGCACCCTGGCGCGATGGCGGGATCGTCTCGTCGCGCTCGAGGATTTGCGCGTAGCCGAGCACGGCATTGAGCGGTGTGCGCAGCTCATGGCTCAAACCGACGACGTAACGGCTCTTCGCGCGGTTTGCCGCTTCCGCCGCCTCCTTGGCGTTCTGCAGCGCCGCGTCTGTCTTCTTGTGGGCGGCGATTTCCTTGAGCAGCAGCGTGTTCTGGCGCGAGGATTCCTCCTCCGCGACCACCCGGCTGTCATGGGCGAGCACGTAGAACCAGGAGACGACGCCGGCGACGATGGCGAAGACGAAGAAGACGATCGCGACCGTACGCTCCACGACCGCCGCGGTTTCGGGCGAGCCGGCTGTCGTCTGGTGGGCGATCATCGCCAGGATGATGCCGATGCCGGTGATCGAGACGATCGCCGAGATCGCATAGCGCCCGAGCCTCGTCGCGAGTTTCGCGACGATCGTTTCCGGCAGCAGCGTTTTTGCGACTGTCGCAAGCTGCGCGTTCAGTCGCGCCTTCGGCTTGCACATGTCGTGGCAGCGGCTGTCGAGCGAGCAGCAGAGCGAACAAATCGGCGCTGCATAGGCCGGGCACCAGGCCATGTCCTCTGGCTCGAACGGGTGCTCGCAAATCGAGCAGGTGATCTCGCTTTCACGGAACCAGCTCTTGCGCGGCTTGCGGGCGAGATAGAATTTCCCCTCCGTCCACCAGGCAATCAGCGGCGAGACGACAAAGGCCGTGACGAGCGCGATATAGGGCGCGAGCGAGGCGGCGATCGCGCCCATGGCGCCGAAATGTGCGGCAAGCGCAAGGAACGCCGACACGCCCATGGTGCCGAGACCGACGGGATTGATGTCGTAGAGATGGGCGCGCTTGAACTCGATGCCGGGGGGTGACAAGCCTAGCGGCTTGTTGACGAAGAGATCGGCCGAGATCGCGCAGAGCCAGGCCATGGCGATGATCGAGAAGATACCAAGCGTTTCTTCGAGCAGCCGATAGATGCCGAGCTCCATCAGCAGGAGCGCGATCGCCACGTTGAAGACCAGCCAGATGACGCGGCCCGGATGGCTGTGGGTCAATCGCGAGAAGAAGTTCGACCAGGCGAGCGACCCGGCATAGGCGTTCATCACGTTGATCTTCAACTGCGAGACGACGACGAAGGCGACCATCAGCAGGAGCGCCGCTGTCTCAGATGGGAATATGTAGCCGAAGGCGGTGTAATACATCTGCGCCGGATCGGCGGCCCGGGTCGAGGGCACGCCGGCACTCAGCGCCAGCACGACGAGAAACGAGCCGGCAAGCAGCTTCGGGGCGCCGACGATCACCCAGCCGGAGCCGGCGAGAAAGACGGCGACGCGGTGATGCAGCTTGCGCTGCCCGTCAGGCGGCAGGAAGCGCAGGAAGTCGACCTGCTCGCCGATTTGCGCCATCAGCGCGAAGATCACCGCAGACGCGGCGCCGAATTCGACGAGGTCGAAGGGCGCGATCGTGCCGGTCGGGCCGGACGTATGGTGGACGCCGGCATAGGCGAGCCATAATCCCACCTTCTCCCAGTCCGCAAGCGCGATGAAGGCGAAGGGCAGGATGTTGAGTACGATCCAGAAGGGCTGGGTGACGAGCTGGAACCTGCTGATCAGCTTGACGCCGTGGGTGACGAGCGGGATCACCACGACGGCGCTTATGATGTAACCGATCCAAAGCGGTATGCCGAGCGCGAGCTCCAGCGCGCCGGACATGATCGAGGCCTCGATCGCGAAGAGGATGAAGGTGAAGCTCGCGTAGATGAGTGAGGTGATCGTCGAGCCGATATAGCCGAAGCCCGCGCCGCGCGTCAGAAGATCGATGTCGACGCCGTGGCGGATCGCATAGCGGCTGATCGGCAGGCCGACCACAAGGATCATCACGCTCGCGACCAGGATCGCGACGATCGCATTGGTGGTGCCGTAGGACATGGTGATGGCGCCGCCGATGGCTTCGAGCGCCAGGAAGGAGATCGCGCCGATCGCCGTCTGCGAGATGCGCTCGGAGGAAAAGCGTCGCGCGCCCTTGGCGGTGAACCGCAGCGCATAGTCTTCGAGCGTCTGGTTGGCGACCCAGCGGTTATACTCTCGCCGAACGGGAATGATGCGCTGGCGTGCCGCCATGGTGCCTCGTGATGTCTCGCAGTGCCGGCCGAATGCGCCAGTCATCATTTCGTAACACAGGCAGCAGGCCAGCGAAATTGCTGCATTGCGGGAAAACGGCGAACTGAGCCGTCATCAACCGCAATCTATAGGACCTTAGTCCGAGTGGCACTGTCCACAGGTCCTATGACCGTTGCCGAATTCCCTTCCTGGCACATATCGTCCTGAGTGAGCGCCCGCGGGAAAACGGCACCGTCGTCAGCCGCCCTGGACATGCGACGGATTCCAGGGCGACAGCGCATGCGCCCTGTCGGGCGCCGCAACTCAGGACCTCTCAATTGAGGACAGCCATGAACGCCGAGAAGATGCGAAGGCTAATCGAGGACTGTCGGAGGGATCTCGATGAATATCTGGAGCCCGACTGCGGCATCAGCGACAGGGAGATAATCATCGCTCTTCTCTATCGGCTGGATGGTCCGCAGGCGAGAGACGCGCTCGGGGAGGAGTTCGACTGGCGGCGATCTGCACCGGAGGGACCGGAGAGCGCCGGGGCCAATGACTCCCGGCAGAACGAAGCCCGGCTCAGGATCATTCTTAACCGCCGAGCGCAAGGATCAGCAAGCGCCTGACAGCCTCAGCGTAAGTGACGCCGGGCGCCGCGCCATCGCCGCCGATCAGGCGGAGCGCACCTATACCCATTGGCTCCATTCCAATCGTCCTCTGTGATCCATTTGTCGTATCTTGTCGGGAGGGGCGAGGGGACCCGTTAGATTTTCGGTCTGCTGGCGGAACCAACCTCGGCGGCCAAGGTTTCCTGCCAATTCCGCTTTCGACCAAGGAGTCCTGTCATGGCCAAGAAAAACTCTGCGCCAAACAACTCTAAGCCGGCCACCGTTCATGACCAGAAGGCCACCCGTGGTAACGGTGGGGAACTGCATCAGATTGCCGAAGGCGATACGCCGGTCTTGACGACGGCGCAGGGTGGACCTGTCGCCGACGACCAGAACAGCTTGCGGGCCGGCGAGCGCGGTCCGACCCTCATCGAGGATTTCCATTTCCGCGAAAAAATCTTCCATTTCGACCACGAGCGCATCCCGGAGCGCGTGGTGCATGCGCGCGGCTATGGCGCGCACGGTTTTTTCGAGACCTATGAATCGCTTGCTGCCTATACGCGGGCGGACGTGTTTCAGCGCCCCGGCGAACGGACGCCTGCCTTCGTGCGTTTCTCGACCGTCGCCGGCAGCAAGGGCTCCTTCGACCTTGCCCGCGACGTCCGCGGTTTCGCGGTCAAGATCTATACCAAGGAAGGCAATTGGGACCTTGTCGGCAACAACATTCCCGTCTTCTTCATTCAGGACGCGATCAAGTTCCCAGATGTCATTCACTCGGTGAAGCCCGAACCGGATCGCGAGTTTCCTCAAGCGCAATCGGCCCACGACAATTTCTGGGATTTCATCAGCCTGACGCCGGAAAGCATGCACATGATCATGTGGGTCATGTCCGACCGGGCAATCCCGCGCTCCTTCCGCTTCATGGAAGGTTTCGGCGTTCACAGCTTCCGGTTCGTCAACGCCAAGGACGAGTCCACTTTCGTCAAGTTCCACTGGAAGCCGAAGCTCGGCCTCCAATCCGTCGCCTGGAACGAGGCTGTGAAGATCAACGGTGCGGATCCGGATTTCCACCGCCGCGACCTGTGGCAAGCGATCCAGTCCGGCAATTTCCCGGAATGGGACCTGCATGTACAGCTCTTCGATCAGGACTTTGCCGACAAGTTCGATTTCGACATTCTCGATCCCACCAAGATCATACCGGAGGAGGTCCTGCCGACGAAGCCGGTCGGGCGGTTGGTTCTCGATCGTATGCCGGACAATTTCTTCGCCGACACCGAACAGGTCGCCTTCATGACCCAGAACGTGCCGCCGGGCATCGACTTCAGCGACGACCCGCTGCTGCAGGGGCGCAACTTCTCCTATCTCGACACGCAGTTGAAGCGGCTCGGCAGTCCGAACTTCACCCATCTGCCAATCAACGCGCCCAAGTGTCCGTTCCAGCACTTCCAGCAGGACGGCCACATGGCTATGCGCAACCCCGTCGGGCGGGTGAACTATCAACCGAATTCCTGGGGCGAGGGTCCGCGCGAGTCGCCGACGAAGGGCTTCCGCCATTTCGCTTCGCAGGAGCAGGGACCGAAGGTTCGCATCCGCGCGGAGAGCTTCGCCGACCACTACAGCCAGGCGCGGCTATTCTTCATCAGCCAGACGCCGCCCGAGCAGCGGCATATAGCGGACGCCCTGACTTTCGAATTGAGCAAGGTGCAGACGCCGGTGATCCGCGAGCGGATGGTCGCGCATCTCCTCAATATCGACGAGACGCTCGGAAAGAAGGTCGGGCATGCGCTTGGGCTTCAGACCATGCCGAAGCCGGCCGAAGCCGCCGTGCCTACACGCCAGGACCTCGATCCATCGCCGGCGCTCAGCATCATCGAACGCGGCCCGAAGCGTTTCGAAGGTCGCAAGCTCGGAATACTGGCGACCGACGGCGCGGATGCCGCACTTCTCGATGCCATCACCGCCGCAGTCACGCAGGAAAAGGCCGCCTTCGAAATCATCGCCCCGAAGGTCGGCGGGTTTACCGCCTCGGACGGGAAGTGGATCGAAGCCCACCAGATGCTCGATGGCGGGCCCTCGGTGCTCTACGACGCGGTCGTTCTTCTGCCGTCGGCAGAGGCAGTTACGGATCTGATCGACGTTGCGACCGCCCGCGATTTCGTCGCCGACGCCTTCGCCCATTGCAAATATATCGGCTACGTCGCCGCCGCAGTTCCTCTCCTGGAGAGGGCGGGCATCGCTGACTCTCTCGACGAGGGAACGATCGAGTTCACCGACGCGGGAGGTGCCGCCGCCTTCCTCAAGGAGCTCGGCAAGCTCCGCGTCTGGGCGAGGGAACCGTCGGTCAAATTAAGATAGGCTGGACGGTACGGAGTGGACAATGGCGTCGTCCGCACAGCGAAAGCCGCCGAAGGGGGGCGGGCCGCTACGTGCCCGAGGGGCGAGTTCGTCCGAGGGCGGCGCATCTGCCGGCGCTTTCGCACTGCCCGTGAGCACGGCGCCGATGGAGGCGCGCTCCGCCCAGGAGCTGCCAGGTGACGGTGCATGGCAGTACGAGCCAAAATGGGACGGCTTTCGCTGCCTTGCCTTCAAATCCGGCCACGAGGTCGATCTCCGGGCGAAGTCCGGCAAGCCGCTCGGGCGCTTTTTCCCGGAGGTCGTCGCGCTGCTCAGGCAGCTCGACGCCGCACAATTCGTCGTCGACGGCGAATTGGTGATCGAAGTGGACGGCGGCCTTTCCTTCGACGCCCTGCAGATGCGCCTGCATCCGGCGGCAAGCCGCGTTCAAAAGCTCTCGCAAAAGACGCCGGCTAAGCTCATCCTCTTCGACATGCTGGTCGCAACCGACGGAGCGGTCCTCACCGACAGGCCTCTCGTCGACCGAAGAGCAGCGCTCGAAGCCTTCGCCGCAGCGAACGCCATTGCGCAAAAGCTGGAGCTTTCGCCCTTCACGCTGGACCGGCATGAGGCTGAACGGTGGCTCACCACCTGGGAAGCGGACGCCACCGACGGCGTCGTCGCCAAGCGGCGCGACGGCCCTTACGAGTGCGGCGAGCGGGCGATGGTGAAGGTCAAACGGCTGAAGACGGCCGATTGCGTCGTCGGCGGCTTCCGCTACGAAAGCGACAGCTCGGAGGTCGGTTCGCTGCTGCTCGGCCTTTACGATATCGATGGAACGCTGAACCATGTGGGCTTCACCGCGACGATTTCGGACAAGGAGCGGCCGGCACTGACGCGGAGGCTCGAGGCGCTCATAGAACCGCCGGGCTTCACCGGCAAGGCGCCCGGCGGCCCGAGCCGCTGGAGCAGCGAACGCAGCGGCGAATGGGAGCCGGTGCGGCCGGAGCTCGTCGTCGAAGTGCGATTCGACCACGTCAGCAACCGCCGCTTTCGCCACGGCACGAAGCTGATGCGCTGGCGGCCGGACAAGGATCCGCGCCAGTGCACCTATGAGCAGATCGCTCCGCGTTGAACTTGATGGCGTTTCCGACTGCTGGACGAGATGTGGGAGACGCGAGAGTCCGCGGGGCGCGCTCGCTACGCATCCGGCATGGTGAACACGGCGCAGGGCGCCGCGATCCCGCGCAGCGCGTGTTCGCCGAGTGGCACCAGCGGCATCGTGGTCTCGGCCGCGACCGCGCCCGAGATCAGCACCGATCGACCGAGCGGCCGACACAGCCCTTCCAGCCGGCTGACGAGGTTGACCGCGGGGCCGATAGCGGTGAAGTCCAGCCGGTCGACGGCGCCGATATTTCCCCACAGCACATCGCCGAGATGCAGCGCCGTGCCGAAGGGCAGCGGCGGAAGCCCCTCGGCCTCACGCGCGGCATCGAGATGGGCCATGCCGGCGCGGGCGGCTGTGACGGAGCGGAGCGCCGCTTCGCAGGCCACGGCCGGCGCATCGGTAACCGGGAAGATCGCGAGCAAGCCATCGCCGATGAACTTCAGCACCTCGCCGCCGAAGGCATGTATCGCTCCGGCGACGCGGTCGAACCAGGCGTCGAGGGCAGCGATCATCGCCGCGGGCTCGGTCACCTCGGAGAGCCCGGTGAAGTTGCGCAGATCGGCATAGAGCAGCGCGGCGCGGATCGTCTCTCCGGTGCCCCGGCGAAGCGCGCCGGCCTGCACGCGGGCGGCACTACGCCGGCCGAGATAGGCCTCGAGCAGTGCTGCAAGTGCCGCCCGTTCGGCAAGCGCCGCCAAGGGCGCCGCCGCGAAGCGTGCGACCTCGCACAACCGGCCGGTCTCGGCAGGGTCGAACGGTCGCGTGCCGGCCCAGCTCAACACAGGTCGCTTCGGCGCCACACCGGCCGTCTCCCCCAGTACCGGGCCGAGCCCGGCGAGCCAGTCGTAGCCGGCCTTGCTCGGCGGGCCGCCGGCGAAATCCAGCGCCTCGATTACCGCCCCGCCTTCGGCCCGCCATAGCCAGGTGCGGCGGGCGATTATCGGATGCGGCACTGCGAGCGTCAGGGCACCGCCTGCAAGCGGAAGGCCGTCGGCCAGGAGACGATCGCCAAGGTTGGCCAGGAATCGGTCGGCGCCGTCGTGCGAGACACCGGCCTCGTCCAGCAGCCATGCGAGGGGTGCGGGCAGATCCATGCAGCGATCATACCGGCACGAACCCTCGCCTGTCATCTGCGCCGTGCAATCCTGGATCGCAACCGAATTTTTAGGACGAATTCTTGCAGTAATCCAAAGAGTTGCTGCGATCTTTCCGGATCTCGATCGGACATGCAGCGCAACGCGGGTGGCGCAGGCCTGCCGACCGGGCTATCATCGACTGAGGCCATGACAAGCAGGGGGAGACCGATGCAAGAGGCCCTCGTCGTTCGTCGCGAAACACATGTCCCGGCACCGCCCGCCGCCGTATTCGCTCTGCTGACCGACCCTGAGAAGATTCTGCGCTGGATGGGAACGGAGGCCGAGGTCGAGCCCGAGCCCGGCGGCCTCTATCTCGTCAACGTCACCGGGGCTCGCTTTGCACGCGGCTCCTTCCGCGAAGTCGTGCCGGTACACCGGCTGGCCTACAGCTTCGGCTGGGACGATAGCGAGGAAGTGCCGCCGGCGTCGAGCCTGGTCGAGATCGACCTGATCGAGGAGCCGGGCGGAACACTGCTGCGCCTCACCCACTCCGGCCTGCCCAATACCCAGCAATGCGCGGGCCATGCGGAAGGCTGGGCTCATTACCTCGAGCGTCTGGCCGAGGTGGCAGCCGGGCGCGATCCGGGGCCGGACCCCTGGCATGGCCGCCGGGACTGAAGGTGCTTTCTACGTGCGGACGCGCTAACTGCTTGATCTTTGCTGCCGGCAATCCCGGCAGCTTTAGCTGGAGCTTCCTTCTTCCCCCCTCCACCTACGTAGAATGACGTATGTGCAGTGCAACGCCGCTCGCTGAATATCCCTCCAGCAACGGCAAGGAGAACGAACACTCCGTTGCGGCGACCAGAACTAGAGGGGTTCAAATCAGATGACTATCAGGGCACGCGTCACCGGCGCATTCCTCGCTGCCGTCCTTTCGACGACCGCGTTCAACGGCGCCTTCGCCGCCGAAGACACGATCAAGGTCGGCATCCTTCATTCGCTTTCGGGAACCATGGCGATCTCCGAAACGACGCTGAAAGATGCCATGCTGATGCTGATCGAGGAGCAGAATAAGAAGGGCGGTCTGCTCGGCAAGAAGCTCGAAGCGGTCGTCGTAGACCCGGCTTCGGACTGGCCGCTCTTTGCCGAAAAGGCGCGTGAGCTCATCTCGGTCGACAAGGTTTCGGCGGTCTTCGGCTGCTGGACCTCGGTGTCGCGCAAATCCGTGCTGCCGGTCTTCGAGGAACTGAATTCGATCCTTTTCTATCCAGTCCAATACGAAGGTGAAGAAAGTCAGCGCAACGTCTTCTATACCGGTGCCGCGCCGAACCAGCAGGCGATCCCCGCCGTCGACTATTTGATGGAGAACGAAGAGGTCGAGCGCTGGGTGCTCGCCGGCACCGACTACGTTTATCCGCGCACGACCAACAAGATCCTCGAGGCTTATTTGATCGCCAAGGGTGTCAAGCCCGAAGACATCATGATCAACTACACGCCCTTCGGCCATTCCGACTGGCAGACAATCGTCTCGGACATCAAGAAGTTCGGCTCGGCCGGCAAGAAGACGGCCGTGGTCTCCACGATCAACGGCGACGCCAACGTACCCTTCTACAAGGAACTCGCCAACCAGGGCATCAAGGCCGAGGATATTCCGGTGGTCGCCTTCTCGGTGGGCGAGGAAGAGCTTGCCGGCCTCGACACCGGGCCGCTCGTCGGCCATCTCGCCGCCTGGAACTATTTCCAGTCGGTCGACAATCCGACCAATGCCGAGTTCATCGAGACCTGGAAAGCCTACACCAAGAACGACAAGCGGGTCACCAACGACCCGATGGAAGCCCACTATATCGGCTTCAACATGTGGCTGAAGGCGGTCGAGAAGGCCGGCACTACCGACACCGACGCCGTGCTCGACGCGATGATCGGCATCTCGGTGCCGAACCTCTCCGGCGGCTATTCGACGATGATGCCGAACCACCACATCACCAAGCCGGTGCTGATCGGTGAAATCCAGTCGGACGGCCAGTTCGAAACGGTCTGGGAGACGCCCGGCCTCGTCGTCGGCGACGAATGGTCCGACTACCTGCCGGACTCGAAGGATCTGATCTCCGACTGGCGCGCGCCGATGTCCTGCGGCAACTTCAACGTCGCCACCGGCAAATGCGGCGGCAAGGGCTCCTGATTTCATGACGAAGACATGTTCCAGGAGGTAGCCGCGGTATGGCTGCCCCCTGAGCGGCACTTTTCATGACGAACCGATAGCCCGGAATACCCTCCGTCCGAAAGCGTCCATTCGGACGGAGGGACTTGCGTCAGAGATGCGGACAGTTTGCGGTTTCCCGCCCGCGTCTCACCTCCCTGAATCGAGAAGCCAATGTACCGCATCATCCAATCCGTGCTGGTTGCCTTGCTCCTCCTTGCCGCAGTCCCAACCGGGCTCCGAGCGGAGGACGGATTGCGCGACCTGGTCAACGCGCTCGGCGAAGCGAAGCTGTCCGAGGTCGACGAGCACATCGCGGCATTGGCGAAGACCGGTGATCCCAAGGTCGTGCCCGTCCTCGAAGCGCTCGGCGAAGGCAACCTCTACGCCCGCAAAGCCGATGGCCAGGTGTTTCTGACGAAGGAGAGCGGCTCGAACCTGACGCTTACCGATCCGGTTTCCGGCGAAAGCGCCGGCGAAGCGCCGAAGGCGTCCCTCTCGAAGGTCAAGGTCAACAACAGCGTGCGCCGCGCGGTGCGCACGGCCCTCGGCAGCCTGACGCTCCTGAGCCCGGACCGCAATGCGCGTCTCAAGGCCGTGCAATCCGTCCTGCAGTCGCCCAATGCCGACGCGCTCGGCGCTATCGAGAATGCGCTTGCCGCCGAGAAGGACGGCGAGGTCCGCGCTATGCTCGAACAGGCGCGCGCCACAACCCTCATCATCTCCGATCGGCCGACCGAGGAGAAGAAAGAGGCAGTACGGCTCCTCAAGGAGAACGGCGGCCGCGAAGCGCTTTCGATTCTTTCATCCGCCCTTGGTTCGGCCGACGAGACCCTCAAGCCGGATATCGAGGCGGCGCTCGCCAGCATCGAGCAGACGCAAGCGCTATGGGCGGCCGGCCAGAACGTCTGGTACGGCCTGTCGCTCGGCTCGGTGCTGCTATTGGCGGCGATCGGCCTTGCCATCACCTTCGGCGTCATGGGCATCATCAACATGGCGCATGGGGAGATGGTGATGCTCGGCGCCTACACGACCTTCCTCGTTCAGGAGGTGTTGCGCACATCCTTCCCGGCGCTCTTCGACTGGTCGCTTGCAATCGCCCTGCCGCTTGCCTTCATCGTCACCGGCACCGTCGGGCTGGCGATGGAGCGCGGCGTGATCCGTTTCCTTTACGGCCGGCCGCTCGAGACGCTGCTTGCCACTTGGGGCATATCGCTGATCCTGCAGCAGTCGGTGCGCTCGATCTTCGGGCCGACCAACCGCGAGGTCGGCAACCCGTCCTGGATGTCCGGCGCCTTCGAACTCGGCGGCCTGACGATCACCTGGAACCGCCTCTGGATCATCGTCTTCGCGCTCGCCGTCTTCGCCGGGCTGCTCTTTCTTTTGAAGAAGACGCCGATGGGCCTGCAGATGCGGGCGGTGACGCAGAACCGCCGCATGGCGTCCTCCATGGGCATCCGCACGCCATGGGTCGATGCGCTGACCTTCGCGCTCGGCTCCGGCATTGCCGGCATGGCTGGCGTCGCGCTCTCGCAGATTGACAACGTCTCGCCCAATCTCGGCCAGGGCTACATCATCGACAGCTTCATGGTCGTGGTCTTCGGTGGCGTCGGCAACCTCTGGGGCACGCTCGTCGGCGCCTTCTCGCTCGGCATCCTCAACAAGTTCCTGGAGCCCTATGCCGGTGCTGTGCTCGGCAAGATTCTCGTGCTCGTGCTGATCATCCTCTTCATCCAGAAGCGGCCGCGCGGGCTGTTCGCACTCAAGGGCCGGGCCGTGGAAGCATGATCACCTCGTTTCTCGTCAAATCGCTGGACCGCACCATCGTCATCGCTGTGGCGGTCCTGCTTGCGCTTGCCGCCCTCGTTCCGGCACTCAACCTCCTGACGGCGCCGGACCATCCGCTGCATGTGCCGACCTATCTCGTCTCGCTCTTCGGCAAGTACCTGACCTATGCGCTTCTGGCGCTGGCGCTCGATCTCGTCTGGGGCTTCTGCGGCATTCTCTCGCTCGGTCACGCCGCCTTCTTCGCGCTCGGCGGCTATGCCATCGGCATGTATCTGATGCGCCAGATCGGCGCGCGCGGCTCCTACGGCAACCCGCTGCTGCCGGACTTCATGGTCTTCCTCAACTGGAAGGAGCTGCCGTGGTTCTGGTACGGCTTCGACATGTTCTGGTTCGCGGCCCTGATGGTCGTCGTCGTCCCGGGGCTCCTCGCCTTCGTCTTCGGCTGGTTCGCCTTCCGCTCGCGGGTCAACGGCGTCTATCTCTCGATCATCACCCAGGCGATGACCTATGCCCTGCTGCTCGCCTTCTTCCGCAACGACATGGGCTTCGGCGGTAATAACGGGCTGACCGACTTCAAGGACATCCTCGGCTTCAACATCCAGGCGGACGGCACGCGTGCCGCGCTCTTTGCCGCCTCGGCGTTGGCGCTTGCCGCCTCTCTCGTCATCACCTCCGGCATCGTCCGCTCGAAATTCGGCAAGGTGCTGGTGGCGCTGCGCGATGCGGAAAGCCGCACACGGTTCCTCGGCTACCGCGTCGAGCACATGAAACTCTTCGCCTTTACCGTCTCGGCGATGATGGCCGGTATTGCCGGCGCGCTCTATGTGCCGCAGGTCGGCATCATCAATCCGGGCGAGTTCGAGCCCGGCAATTCGATCGAGGTCGTTATCTGGACCGCGGTCGGCGGCCGTGGCACGCTGATCGGCCCGATCATCGGCGCCATCCTCGTCAATGGCGGAAAAAGCATCTTCACCGCCGCCTTTCCGGAATTCTGGCTCTTCGCGCTCGGCGGGCTGTTTGTTCTGGTCACGCTGTTCCTGCCGAAGGGCGTGGTCGGCACCGCGCGGCACTATCTTGCAAAACGCCGTGCCTTCCGCGCGTCCGCCCGCAAGGAAAACGAGAATGGCAAAGAGGCGAGCCTCCCGGCCGCCGAATCCTTGGCCGCGGAGTGAGCGTCATGACCGAGAAGAAACCGAAAAGCCTGCTCTATCTCGACGGCGTCTCCGTCTCCTTCGACGGCTTCAAGGCACTGAATTCGCTGTCCTTTATCGTCGAGCCAGGGGAACTGCGCGCGATCATCGGCCCGAACGGCGCCGGCAAGACGACGATGATGGACATCATCACCGGAAAGACACGGCCCGACGAGGGCGAGGTCTTCTTCAAGGGCGATATCGACCTCACGAAGAAGGACGAGGCGGAGATCGCCCAGCTCGGCATCGGCCGCAAGTTCCAGAAGCCCACCGTGTTCGAGAACCACACGGTCTGGGACAATCTGGAGCTGGCGCTCAATCGCAGCCGCGGCGTCTTCGCGACGCTGTTCTATCGCCTGACTGGAGAGGACAAGGACCGCATCGAGGAGATTCTCGCAACCGTGCGGTTGACGGCGCGCCGCGATGATCTCGCCGCCAATCTCTCGCACGGCCAGAAGCAATGGCTAGAGATCGGCATGCTGCTCGCACAGGAGCCGGAACTCCTGCTCGTCGACGAGCCGGTCGCCGGCATGACCGACGCGGAGACGGCGGAAACCGCGATCCTGCTCAGGGAAATCGCCAAAACCCGCTCAGTCGTCGTCGTCGAACACGACATGGGCTTCGTCCGTGATCTGGGCGTCAAGGTCACCTGCCTTGCAGAGGGATCCGTGCTGGCGGAAGGGTCCATCGACTTCGTCAGCAACGATCCGAAGGTGATCGAAAACTATCTCGGCCGCTGAGCGGGAGGATTAAACGATGTTGAGCGTCGAAAACGTCAGCCTGCATTACGGCGCCGCCCAGGCGCTCCGCAACGTCTCTTTCAAGGCCGAAATGGGCAAGATCACCTGCGTGCTCGGTCGCAACGGTGTCGGCAAGTCGAGCCTGCTTCGGGCAATCACCGGCCAGCATCCGGTGAGTTCGGGCGCGATCTCCTTCAACGGCGTTTCGCTTGACGGGCTGGCGCCGTTCCGCCGCGCCAAACAGGGCGTCGGCTATGTGCCGCAGGGCCGCGAAATCTTTCCGCTGCTGACGGTTAAGGAGAATCTCGAGACCGGCTACGCGCCGTTAAAGCGGGCCGACCGTTCGATCCCTGAGGATATCTTCAGCCTGTTTCCGGTGCTGAAAACCATGCTCGGCCGACGCGGCGGCGACCTTTCCGGCGGCCAGCAGCAGCAGCTCGCGATCGCGCGCGCGCTTGTCACCCGCCCGAAAATCCTCGTTCTCGACGAGCCGACGGAAGGCATCCAGCCGTCGATCATCAAGGATATCGGCCGCGCGATCAAATATTTGAGGGACTCGACCGGCATGGCGATCCTGCTCGTCGAGCAATATCTCGATTTCTGCCGCGAGCATGCCGATCAAGTCTATATCATGGACCGCGGCGCCTTCGTGCACGAGGGAGCGCCCGAGACACTCGACACGCCGGATGCGCGACGGCATCTGACGGTGTAGCCGGGTTTTCCACAGGTAGATTATTCTAGCAATTCAGCGGCTTGCACCTTCCGGTGAGCATGCCTTGCTGTTGGAGCACGATAAAAAATCCACTGCTTTAATCGATTGTATTTGCCCCCGGCCCAGCTTTGAACCATACTGCCGCTGCACGTTTTATGAACGCGCATCACAATCCGTCATCGCTGACAGAATTGGCCATTTCGCGTTTCCGGCCTAACCAATCGGAGGAGACCCTAATGACGAATTTGCTGCCCGCCCTTTATGAGGGGCATGCCTCGATCACCCTCCAGACTCTCTTCAGAGATGCGCTCGAAGCCTATGACGACTGGGAGGAAGGGATGCCCGAGCCGATCGTTTCCTTCGAAGGCAAGGTGCTTCCGATCAGCGATGTCTTCGAGTGGATGAAACCCTGCACCGACATCATGCCCGCCAATATGCTCGGCATTGTCACCGACCGGCTGACCAAGCCCTGGAACGGCGAGGGCCCGCTCGACGAGATGACCTTTTCCACCGCAGCGCGCGTCATGTCCATTCTCGTCAGGCGCCGTGTCAGACGCTTCGGCCGCGGTTCTATCGAGGCTTTTGCCGATCGTTTCAGCCAGACCATGCACCCCGGACAACAAAGCTGAGCCGCGAGCCCGCAAAACAGCGCTGCCGAGGCTGCGCTGTTTTGCATTCGCCGGACAGTGTGGGTCTTCTGGTCCCGGGCTTCGGCAGCTTTACATAAGATATTGGTAGCGCTACCATTTCGCTCGACGCCCCGGGAGGAGCCTGTCTGGCGTCATTGGACTCGCGTATCGATATGTCGTGCCGGATCGGCGACTGAAGCAAATCTGGGTTTCAGAACTCGGAGACCGAGAGGATGCTTCGGAAAGCTCCGGGGCGTTCCTCGTGTACGAGTGAATCTCCGGTGCTTCGGGCCGCAGACGTGTCTGCGGCGAGTAATCGATGTCTGGATCCTCTTTCGATGCCCTGTCCCAGCAAGATAACGGGAGGGAATTCGATGACCGGAAAATTCCTCAGCGGCATTCTCACGGCCGCTGCAGTCGCGCTTCTATCCACCACCGCCGCCGCAGAACCTGAAATCGTCAGCGGGCCTTCGGCCGATCCGGATTGCTTCGCACCCTGGTCGTCCGAAACGAAATTCTTCAAATTCCCGAAGAAGGAAGGGCCCTATCGGATCGCCCTCGCCAACGGCTATATCGCCAACACCTGGCGCATCCAGATGATCCAGACGGCCAAGGCCTATGCCGCACAGCCGGACGTTGCGGCCAAGCTCAAGGAATTCAAGGTCGTCTCGACGGGCGAGGACGTCCCGGCCCAGATCTCGGCGATCAACAACTTCATCGACTCCGGCTATGACGCGATCATCGTCAATGCTCAGAACCCGACCGCTTTCGGCCCGGTCATCAAGCGGGCGAAGGAAGCCGGCGTCGTTCTCGTCGCCTTCGACAACATCCTAGATACCGAGGACGCCATCAACGTCAATGTCGACCAGAAGGGCCTCGGCGTGCTTTGGGCCAAGTGGCTCGCCAAGCATCTGCCGGAAGGCGGCAAGATCCTCGAGGTCCGCGGCGTCCCCGGCACCTCCGTCGACACCGACCGGCATAACGGCATCCAGGAGACATTCGCCGCGACGGGCAAGAAGTGGGACGTCGTCGAGGTGCTCGGTAAATGGGACGATCCGACGGCGCAGAAGGCAACGGCCGATGCGATTGCCGTGCACAAGAAATTCGACGGCATCACCGCGCAGGGCGGCGACACCGGCGTCGTGCAGGCGATGATCGATGCCGGCCATCCTTTCGTGCCCTTCGGCGGCGAGACCGAGAACGGTTTCCGCAAGTTCTGCGCCAAGCACTCGGCCGACGGGCTGAAGTGCTCGTCCGCCGGCACCGGCCCCGCCCAGGTTGCCGTCGCCATCAAGACGGCGATTGCGGCCCTCGAGGGTGAGGTGGTGCCGCAGTCGATCAAGCTGCCGCTGGCGATCGTCGAGGATCCGAACTTCAAGGAGGGCCAGGATTATTATCCGGACCAGTCCGACAATTTCTTCGTCGGCAATGCCTTCCCGACCTGCGACATCAACTTTACCGCCCAGGAGATCATGGGTCAGAGCAAGGAGAACCAGTAGGTTCCCGTTGAACAACTGAGGCGCATGCCGCATGTGCGCGGCATGCGCCGGCAACCCACGCTCCGAGGCACCCCATGACCGCAGCAGAGACACCGCCGCCGCTCATCCGCATGGAAGGCGTATCGAAGCGCTATGGCGGTGTCCGCGCTCTGGAGAATGCGCAGTTGGAGGTCGCGCCCGGCGGGATTCACGCGATTCTCGGCGAGAACGGCGCCGGCAAGTCGACGCTCATCAAGATCATGGCTGGCGTGGTGGCGGCGGACGAAGGCCGTATGCTCTTCGACGGTCGCGAAGTGAACTTCCGCTCGCCGGCCGAAGCGGCGGCGGCAGGGATCGCCTGCGTGTTCCAGGAACTTTCGCTGATCCCGGACCTGAGCGTCGCCGACAACATCGTCATTTCCAACCCGCCTCGCCGTTTCGGCATGATCGACCGACGCGCTCAGCGCGCAATTGCGGAGGAGGCCCTGGCGCGCGCGGGTGCCGAGGACATCCACCCTCGCGCCGCGGTGAAGGATCTGCCGCTCTCGCGCCGGCAAATGGTGGAGATCGCCAAGGCGCTCACCGTAAAGCCGCGCGCGCTCATCCTCGACGAGGCGACCTCGGCATTGACGGCCGGCGACGTCGCGAAGGTCTTCGCGGTGCTCAAGCGCCTGCGGGAGGAAGGTCTTGCCCTGCTTTACATCTCGCATCGCATGCATGAGATCGCCGAACTTGCCGACACCTGCACGGTGTTTCGCAACGGCCGCAATGTCGCGACCTTCGAGGCAGGGACGCGCAGCAACGGTGAGATCGTCGAAATGATGATCGGGCGCGAATACAGCCACGTCTTTCCGCCGAAAGCCATCCGGATGGCAGAGCCCGCAAAGGCGCCCGTGCTCGAATGCCGCAATCTCGGCTGGACCGATCGCCTGCGCGACATTTCGCTTACGGTCGGTGAGGGTGAGGTCGTCGGCCTTGGCGGCCTCGAGGGCCAAGGCCAGCGGCTGCTTCTCCTCGCTCTCTTCGGCGTGCTTCGCGGGACCACGGGCTCCGTGCTGATCGACGGGGCGCCGGTGACGATCAGCAGCCCGGCCACGGCGCGCAAATCGCCGCTGTCGATGGCGCTCATCCCGGAGGACCGCAACACGGAAGGATTGATGCTGCCGATGACGGTGCGCGAGAACCTTTCCTTTGCCGCCCTCGACCGGGTTTCGCGCGGCGGCGTCATCGATCGGGACAAGGAGGAGCGTCTGATCGACGACATGGTGCGTCTCCTGGAGATCAAGACCGCCGGCCTCGACGTGCCCGTCGGCGCGCTCTCCGGCGGCAATCAGCAGAAGGTCGTCATCGCCAAATGGCTGATGCGAACGCCTCGGATTATCCTGCTCAACGACCCGACCCGCGGCATCGACGTCGGTACGAAGCAGGAGCTCTACCAGTTGCTGCGGCGTCTGGCCGAGTCCGGCGCGGCGATCCTTTTCTATTCGACCGACTACGACGAACTGATCGGCTGCTGCGACCGAGTGCTGGTCCTCTATGACGGGCGCGTCGTCCGTGAACTCGAGGGCGGCGAGATCACCGAACGGGCGCTGATCGCAAGCGCCCTCAACGTTCAGGCAGGGCAGGAGGGGACGGCGGTATGAGCGAATGGCGCTTCTGGCTGAACGAACAGCGCGGCACATTGATGGGGCTTGCGATTTTTCTGGTGATGTTCGTCGTTTATGTCGCCAACCACCCGGCCGGCTTCACAGCGAACGTCGTCCATACGGCCGCCAACAAGGGCGTGCTGCTCGCCTTTGTGGCGATGGCGCAGGCGCTGGTGGTGATCACCGCCGGCATCGACCTGTCGGTCGGCATGATCTTCGTTCTCACCAATTGCATAGCATCCTGGATTGTCGTCGGGGCAGCGGTACCGAGCGCCCTCGGCGTCGTCGCCGTGCTGGCGGCCGGCATGCTCTGCGGTGCGGTCAACGGGCTCCTGGTGATCTACGGCCGTCTGCAGCCGATCGTCGCGACCATCGCCACCGGAGCCGTCTATTTCGGCCTGGCGCTGTTGCTGAGGCCGTTTCCCGGCGGCTCCGTCAACGAGGAACTCGCCGACGCTCTGACCGGACGGCTCTTCGGCGTCATCCCGTCGAGCCTTGTCGCGCTGACGGCGGTCGTGCTGATCGTCTGGTTGCCCTTCCGGCGCTCGGTCGTGGGCCGGGCGGCTTACGCGGCGGGCTCTTCCGAGCCGGCGGCCTTCATGTCCGGCATGCCGATCCGGCGCGGCAAGTTCGCGGCCTATCTCCTCGGCGGCTTGCTCGCCGGCATGGGAGGTCTGTTCCTCACCTTCTTCACCTATACCGGCGAGGCCGCCTATGCCAGCGGCAGCGCCTATACGCTCTGGTCGATAGCCGCAGTCGTGCTCGGCGGCGTGTCGCTTTATGGCGGGCGCGGCAGTGCCGTCGGGGCGATCTTCGGCGCCTTTGCCGCCCGCACCACCGGCGACATGCTGTTCGCCTTCGACGTCGAACCGCTCTGGCAGCCCCTGCTCCAGGGCATCGTGCTGATGATCGCCGTCAGCATAGGCTCGCTCGCCCTGTTGCGTGTCCGAAACCGTCTGGATTGGTTCCAATGAGCGAGACGTCCGAGCGCCGCATGTCGATCAGGGCGCGCCTGCCCGGCTTTCTCCGCCGCGCGGACCCCGCCGTCGTCACCGCCTTCGGCTGCATTCTGCTGCTGCTCTTCCTCGGCAGTCTCTATTCCAGCAATTTCCTCTCGCCCGATTATCTGCTGCAGCAGCTCAAGGTCGCCTCCTTCCTCGGTGTCGTCGCCGCGGGGATGATGGTCGCCATCCTTCTCGGCCACATCGATCTTTCCGTCCCTTGGGTGATGACGGCCGGTGCGATGATGGCCTGTGCCGTCGCCGGTTTCGGCGACACCGGCTCCGTTGCCGCCATTCCTGCCGGCGTGCTTTGCGGGGTGGCCTTCGGGCTGTTGAACGGCATCGGAGTGGCTTTCCTGCGCATCCCTTCGATGATCGTGACGCTCGCGTCGAATGTCGTGGCGCAGGGACTGATGGTCGTTTACACCGGCGGCTTCTCGCCGCAGGATTCGGCCCCGCCTGCCGTACGGTGGCTCGCGACCGGTGCGGTTGTTCCGGGCCTCCCGAATGCGATTCTCGTCTGGGGTGGGGTGAGCGTCGCGATGGTGTTCCTGCTCACCCGCACCGCCTTCGGGCGGGCCGTTTACGGCATCGGCAACAGTGAACGCGCCGCCTTTCTCTCCGGGGTCGGCACGCGCCGTGTCATCATGACCGCTTTCGTCATCTCCGGCGCCTTGAGCGCCTTCGGCGGCGTGCTTCTGGCCGGCTATGCCTCGAAGGCGGCGCAGGCAATGGGCGACCCTTATCTGCTGCCGTCGATCGCAGCGGTCGTGCTCGGCGGCACCTCCATCCTCGGCGGACGGGGCTCCTATTTCGGCACGGTCGCTGGCGTCATCCTGATCACCCTCCTGCAATCCATCCTATCGGTCATGCAGATGCCGGAGGCCGGCCGGCAGATCGTCTACGGTGTCGTCATCATCGTCATGCTCTTGCTTTACGGCCGTGCGCCGCCGAACCGGTGACCTACACTTCGGGACCATTCACCCCGCTGTCATGAAAGCGCGATAGGCGGAGGGGATGGTGACACTGCAACAGATAGCCTTTCACGCCGGCTGCTCGCTGGCGACGGTTTCGCGCGCCTTGAAAGGCGAGGGGCCGGTCAGCGACGAGATGGTGCGGCGGGTGCGCCGCGCCGCAGCCGAACTCGGCTACAGGCCTCCGTTTTCTGCAGGAGCGAACGCGCGCAATCGCCCGGTCGTTGGTGTATTGGTCCCAAGCGTGACCAATCCGGTCTTCGCTGCTTCTCTCGGCGGCATCCAGCATCGCATGCAGGCTGCCGGACATGGTGTCCTGATCGCCCAGTCGAACTACGATCCGGCCTCAGAAGCGCGGGCGGTCGCCGCGCTTCTCGAACAGCGGCCGACAGGGCTGATCCTGACGCTCTGCAATGCCGAGACAAGCGAGGCGCTTTCGGCAGCCCTGCCGCCGACGATCCTGCTCAACAACCGCCCGGTTCCGCGCTTTCCTGCGGCGGTGACGGTCGACAATCATCGCGCTGGCCGCGAGATCACCCGCCACATCCTCACCCACGGGCATCGCCGCATTCTGTTCGTTTCCGGGCATTTCGCCTCCTCCGACCGCGCGCGTCTGCGTTACGAAGGCTATTGTGCGGCAATGGACGAGGCCGGGGATGCGCCGCTTCCCGCAATGGAGATCCCCTTCGTCGATGGTTACGAGCAACTGGATCTCTCCGGAGTGATGGAAGGGTTCCAGCCCACCGCGGTCGTCGCGTCCAACGACCTGCTCGCGCTCGGCGTCGTCGGTGCGCTGCGGCGGGAGGGGCTTTCCGTCCCGAACGACGTTTCCGTTGCAGGCTTTGACGGGATCGCCATCGGCCGGCTGATGAGCCCTTCTCTGACGACGATGGCGATGCCGGACGGCGATATGGGCGTGGCCGCGGCGGCCATGCTGCTCGATATCGCCGAAAATGCCCTGCAGTGCCGGCACCTCTGCCTCGACCACCGGCTTTATTCGGGCGGGACCGTGAGGATGGCGGCATGAAGTGCGTGCCGGCATTAGCGGCAGTCGGGGCCGACAAGTCAGCCCGTCGCCTCGACCAGAAAACTACGCCAAAATAAGAGCGGGCCGATTGAAGCTGTCCAGGCGCCTCTCGTGCCCTCACGAGATCTCGATTTTACCGACGTCGTTCCGCGCATTAGGCTTTAACCAGGAACTTTCAGGGAGGTTAGCCATGAAACGCCGGCTGGTATTAGTCATGGCCGCACTGGCCTGTTCGGTGATCTCATCTCATGCTCAAGACACTTCAATGAGCTTCTTCGTCACCAGCACAAACCCGGGGAAGGGTGGAGATCTCGGAGGACTTGCAGGCGCCGATGCCCATTGCAGCGCGCTGGCAACGGCCAGCGGCTCGACCGGTAAGACCTGGAGAGCCTATCTCTCCACCGACACCGAGAATGCCAAGGATCGCATAGGGACAGGTCCCTGGTACAACGCCAAAGGCGAAAAGATCGCCGACGACGTCACCTCACTTCACAGCGATCGCAACAATCTGACGAAGCAGACGGCGCTCAACGAAAAAGGCGAAGTCATCCCCGGCCGCGGTGACAGTCCGAACCGCCATGACATTCTCACCGGCTCGAAGCCTGATGGGACAGCAGCGCCGGAAACCTGCGGCAACTGGACCATGGGCGGCGCGGAAGGCGCAGCTATCGTTGGCCACAGCGACCGCACCGGCTTGGACGACTCGGATGCGGCAAAATCATGGAACTCTTCGCATTCGACCCGAGGTGGCTGCTCACAGGAGGCATTGCGGAGCACCGGTGGAGACGGTCTCATCTACTGCTTCGCAGCCAACTGAGATCACGCGTGGTCCTCGAAACAAGTGCGGATCAACATTGGCCTGTTACTCGCAGGGCCTGACGGGTGGGGCGGGCCTATTTAGGTCCAATCGCCGCAACATGCTCATAGCCAGCGCGCGTTGAAGCACACCCAAACAAGCGTTAGCGGCGATCTAGGCATGCGCGGGCGCCCGGAACAATCGCGGGCGTGCCCGATTACACGTGACAAGCTTGGTATACAGGAATTGGAAGATGGCTAAAGGCACGGGGACGAGATCTTCGCCGGCAGTGCTCGGGCCGCGAAAGGGAACGCCAAGCCCCAGGCTGGCGGAGACCGAGTTTCGCCGCCGCTTCCTCAGCCGGTTTCAGGACCCGGCCTTTGATAATCTGCGATCGGAATTGGACAGGATCGCATCGGCGGCGTGGGACGCTTATAAGCATCAGCGAAAGGCACCTCACACCCGCAAGGCTGGACCTGCCTTTAAGGATCCGGACTACGAGTTATCCGTCGATTGGCTTGCGGCGCGCGATGCCGTTCATGCTGCGCAAGAGCGTCACTTGGAGACCGACGGTCCAGCGCGCATCCTTTTGATAAGTGGGTCCTCCCGCAGCGAACACACTTGTCCCGGCGAAATGTCGAAATCCTACCGACTGATGAGGATCGCGCAGGAAACTATGGACCACACCGCCGGGGTGAAGACGACCGTTCTCGAATTGCATCGCCTCGCCGCCGAATATGGGCGGATGATTCATCCTTGCAAGGCCTGCTTTTCCACATCGCCGGCTCTCTGTCATTGGCCATGCTCCTGCTATCCGAACTATTCGCTTGGACAGGTCCATGACTGGATGAACGAGATCTATCCGATGTGGGTTGAGGCGCATGGCATTATGATCGTCACGCCGGTCAATTGGTATCACGTGTCTTCGCCGATAAAATTGATGATGGACCGGCTGGTTTGCGCCGACGGCGGCAACCCTGACCCCACCTCGACCAAGGGCAAGGATGCGACGCTCGCCAAGGCGCTTGAGCTTGAAGGCTGGAGCTATCCCCGACATCTCGCCGGGCGGATCTTTTCCGTAGTGGTGCATGGTGATGTGGAGGGCGTCGAAAACGTTCGGCGCAGCCTGTCGGACTGGCTTTGCTACATGCATCTCGAACCCGCCGGCCCATTGGCTGAGCTGGATCGTTATATCGGCTATTGGAAACCTTACGCGCTCAGCCACGAAGAATTGGATGCCGACGAGGCGGTGCAGGAAGAGGTCCGCAACGCGGCACGGACATTGGTGGAGGCGGTTACGGCCAAGCGCGCTGGAAAGCTGGTTTCGGCAGGAGGAGGGCTTTCGCAACCACGACAGAAGTAGTCGAAGGTTCGCGCCTGCAAGGGCTCAATTTAGAGCCTACCGCATGTTCCTTAAATCGGCTGGGCTTTAAGGCAACATGCAGCAGGCGCGCTCAAGACGGATTCTCGCGAAGGCGATGGTGTGCAGCTCAGCTCCGCGGCAACAGACTTTCCACTTCCGCGGCCGCGTCGTTGAGCGCTTCCTCAGGCGTTGCCGACTGCTCGACGACGCGGGACAGGTTCTCGACAATCGTCTGGGTGACCTTGACGCCGTTGGTGCCCGGGAAGGCGTACCAGGGGATCATGCGCGGCATCTGCTCGAGGCCGGCGCGGAAGAGCGGGTTTTCCTTGTAGAAGTTGGCGAGGTATTCCGGCGACTTGGCCGCAAGCTCGTTGTTCGGCACGTAGCCCGTGCCGGGAACGACGACCGAAGCGCCATAGGGGCCGGCGGCGAACTTGGCGAACTTCCAGGCCGCTTCCTGCTTTTCCGCGTCGCGCGTCAGGATCACGACGGCGTTGCCGCCTGTCGGCAGCTTGCCGTTCACCGGGTCGATCAGCGGGATCGCCGCCGTGCGCAGGTCGAACTTGCCGCCGACATTTTTGATCGTGTTGCGGAGTGCCCCGGTCGTCTGGAAGGCGAAGCCGATCTTGCCCGCCACGAAAGCCTGCTCGCCGGCCTGCTTCGTCAAGACCGGCAGGCCGCCTTCCTTCACCATGCGGTCGAGCACTTCGATCGCCTTCAGGCCCTCCGGACCGTTGAAGGCGACCTTCGTCTCGTCTTCGTTGAGCATGTGGCCACCCGCGCCGAAGAGGAGGGCCGAGAACATCCAATCGTCACCCTGCCAGCGGAAGTCGATACCTTCGACGCCGTCGCCGAGCGCTTTGATCTTGCCGCCGAGCGCGATCACCTCATCCCACGTCTTTGGCGGATTGTCCGGGTCGCCGCCGGCTTTGCGGACGAGATCGGCATTGTAATACATGATCGGGTTGGAGGTCGCGAAGGCAAGGCCCACCTGCTTGCCGCCGATCTGGGCGAGCTTCAGGATGTTTTCCGAGAAGCCCTGCTCGGTCATGTTGCCGTCTTTTGCGATAAAGGGGCCGAGGTCGACTGGAATGTCGCGCTCGTTGACCATGCGCAGGCGGTTCAAGCCGATGAAGGTGACGTCGGGCATCTCGGCGGTGCCGGCCTGGCGCATGATCGTCTGGATGCCTTCCTCGTAGGTCGCGGAAGGATTGGCGAAGGTGATCTTGATCCCCGGATTTTCCTCCATGAACTTCTTCGAGATCGTGTCCATCACGTCCTTGAAGAAGCCGGGCATCGGGTAGTGCACCGTCAGAACCGTTTCGGCCTGAGCCGGAACGGCGAAGGTGATCGACACCGCAGCGGCGGCGAGAAATTGCCTGAAATGTTTCATGACGCTCTCCTGGTTTTAACCGGTCAGCCCTTGAGACCGGTCATGGTGATGCCCTCGACGAAGCGCTTCTGCGCGATGAGAAACGCGGCGACGAGGGGAAGGGTGATGATCAGCGTGGCGGCCATCAGCGCGCCGTAGTCGTCGCCGGCTTCGGCCGCGCGGAAGAAGAGGAGACCGAGCGGCGGGGTGGCATAGTCCTGGTTGCTGACGACGACCAGCGGCCAGAACAGGTCGTTCCAATGCGCCACCACCGAGAAGATCGCGAAGGCGGTGATCGCCGGCCAGGCATTCGGCACCACGACGCGCGCGACGATTCCGATTTCGGACATGCCGTCGAGGCGCGCGGCCTGGATCAGATCGTCGGGGAGCGCACGGAAGAACTGCAGGAACAGGAAGATCGCGAAAACCGAGATCGAGAAGGGCGCGACGAGGGCCGTGTAACTGTTGAGCACGGCGAGCCGATCGAAGGCGACATAGAGTGGCAGGGCCGTCGCATGGATCGGCACGAGCAATCCCAGCATCACCAGCACCATCATGAGGCGCGCGGCGCGGAATTTGAGCTTCGCCATGGCATAGGCGCAGGGGATGGCAACGACGACCTGGACGACGAAAATCATCGCGCAGACGATCACGCCGTTCAAAAGCAGGGTCAGCATCGAGACGCGCGACAGCGCCTTGGTGAAGTTCTCGACGTAGGACCATTGCTCGGGGATGAGCGTGAGCGAGGAGGAAAAGATCTCGCTCTGCGCCTTCCCGGCGGTCGAGATCATGAAGATATAGGGCGCGAGGAAGATGAGCGCGCCTAGGGTCAGGATGGCGAACCGCAGGATACGGCCGAGAGAAAGGCTGTGCGCGCTCATGCGTAATGTACCTTCCGGTCGAGGACGCGGTACTGCAGGAACATCAGGACGACGAGGATCGCGAGGAAGAAGACGGTCATCGCCGAGGCATAGCCGACCCGGAGATAGACGAAGCCCTCCTGGTAGATGGTGAAGAGCAGCACCTCGGACGCCTTATTCGGCCCGCCCTCGGTGAGCGTCTTCACCGTCTCGAACACCTTGACGGAGTTGATGATGCTGATCGTCGTGACGAAGAGCGTCGTCGGCCCGAGCATCGGCCAGGTGACGAGCCGGAAGCGGTCGAGCCAGGACCTGGCGCCGTCCACTTCCGCGGCGGCGTAGAGCTCGCGGGGGATAGCGGTGAGGCCGGCGAGGAACAGCACCATGTTGAAGCCGACCGACTGCCAGATGCCGATGATCGAAAGGCCGTAGAGAACGGTGCCGGAGGCGCCGAGCCAGTTCGGGCCGGCTATGCCGAACTCCGCAAGGAAGGTGTTGATCGGCCCGATGGTCGGATGAAAGAGGAATTGCCAGACTGTCGCCATGGCGACGAGCAGTGAGGCGACCGGAAGGAAATAGACGGTGCGGAAGAAGGCCTTTGCGCGCGTTTCCGCCTCGATCAGCAGCGCGATCGCGAGCGCCAGCACCATCGAGACCGGCGTGACGATCGCTGTGTAGACGGCCGTGTTCCAGAGCGAGCGGCGGAAGGTGCGGTCGCCGATGAGCTCCGCGTAATTCTCGAAGCCGACGAAGCGAAAACCGCCATAGCCGAGCTCGAAATCGGTGAAGCCGAGGACGATGACGGCGAGAGTCGGCAGCAGGATGAAGAGGAAGAGGAGAGTAATCGCCGGAGCGGCGAGTAGCCAGGCGATCCGCGCCTCGCGCCGGTCGGCGGCCACGATCGGCATGTCCATCGCGATGCTAGCCATGGGCTTTCTCCAGCGTCGGGGCGACTGCGACCGTCCTCGCCTGCAGCCGTTCGCCCGTCATCGCGAAGAGCATCGCCCGATCCGGTTCGATTTCGACCGACACCGGCATGCCGTCAGACAGCACCGAGGCTTCAACCGGCGTGACCTTGGCGACGATCGCTTCGCCGATGGCATCGAGCCTCGTATGGACGATCACTTCCGAGCCGAGAAACTCGGTACGTTCGACACGCGCCTTGAGAGTGCCATTTGGGTTTCCGTTCAGACGGACAAATTCGGGGCGCACGCCAAGCATCACGGCCGCATCGCGCGGGGCGGAGTTCTCGACCGCAAGCGTGAGCGCGCCGAAGCGGACCACGCCGGACGCATCCATCCGGGTTTCCACCACGTTGATGCGTGGCTGGCCGAGAAACCGCGCAACGTCGATATGGGCGGGATCGTCATAAATTTCCTGCGGCGGCGCGAGCTGCAGGAGCGTGCCGCCGATCATCACCGCGACGCGATCGGCCATCGACAGCGCTTCGGATTGGTCGTGGGTGACGTAAAGCGTTGGCACGCCGGCGCGGCGATGAAGCTCGACGATCTCGCCGCGGGCGTGGACGCGGAGATTCGCATCGAGGTTGGAGAGCGGCTCGTCCATCAAGAAGACGCTCGGGTGGCGGACCATGGCGCGGGCGAGCGCCACGCGCTGGCGCTGCCCGCCCGACATCTGGCCGGGCTTTCGGTCGAGCAGATGGTCGATCTTGAGGGCGGCGGCCATCTCCTTGACCTGTCGCTGGATGTCGGCACGAATCTGGCGTTGGCCCGGGAGAAGGTTGCCGATGAACGGGAAGCGCTGCACGGCCGTCAGGCGCCGCATGGCGAGCGGCACGGCGACATTCTGGCCGGCGGTTAGATGCGGATAAAGGGCATAGGACTGGAACACCATAGCGACGTTGCGGTCCGCAGCGGCGACCGACGAGACCTCGCGCCCGCTGATGACGATCTCGCCGCCATCCGCATGGTCGAGCCCCGCCATGATGCGGAGCAGAGTGCTCTTGCCGCAGCCGGAGGGTCCGACGAGCGCGATGAACTCGCCCTCTTCCGCCTCGAGGCTGACGCCCTTGAGGATCGCGTTGCCGCCAAAGCATTTGGCGATGTTGCGGAGCGCGAGAATGCTCATTGTGCCGCCTCCGCGAGCTTCCTGGCGTGGTGCGGGTAGACCTCGTGGATCACGTGATCGATGACGTACGGCTTTAGTCCCGGCACTGCGACGATCTCGCTTTCGATGTGTTCGTCGCCGAGATGGTGAAGCACCCCGCCGACGAGGCGCTCGCCGGGCATTTCCCGCTCCAGCGTATCGATGATGAAGGAGGTCGGCGGTGCCCAGAGGAGGTCAGTGCCCGCATGATGACCTCGCCAGGCCCAGTGCAGATGGCCGCTGGCATGAAGCGCGACATCGCTTCTGGCCATTAACTCGTAGAGCCGCCGGCGCTGACGCGGCCGCACGCTCCAGTAGCCGGTATCGCCTTCCCCGGGATCATCGACAAAGAGCGGCTTATGGGCAAAGAGAGCGACACGACGGCCGGAGCATTCGGCAAGCACCTGCTCCAGCCATTGAAACTGCTTCTCTTCTTCCGCATCGTCGAGACCGAGAAGGAGGCTATTGAGGCCGATCAGCCGCCATTTGCCGTGGTCGGAGACCCAGTAGTCAGGTCCGACAAGCTTACGCCAGCGGGCAAGCCGCTCCGCGTCGACCGGCTGGTCCGAGCCGGGCAGGTGGCCGACATCGTGATTGCCCGGCACGATCAGCACCGGCACCGGCAGTCTTCGGATGAGCTCGACCGAAAAGGCGATGTCGTCCTCCTGATCGGCGCCGTCGATCGTGAGGTCGCCGGTATGGACGACGAGGTCGGCGCCCACAGTTTCGATCCAGCGGGCAACGGGCTCCCAATTGTCGTTGAAGTGCGTCTTGGAAGGGCTGAGATGGGTGTCACTGATCTGGACGATCTTCATGGGAGCGTGGCCTCCGGGGATGGTTTGAGGCACCGCGCGAGAAGCATATGGTCCCGCTCAGCGCCGCTTGGGCGCCTTCTTTAGGGGGCTCTGATGTCAGTTTGGTAACAGCCTTTCTCAGTTGTTTTTCAGTTCCTCCATGAAAGCTTCATTCTTCCGGAACATCGCCGAGGCGCGAAACGGACATCCGAGAAATGGGTTGACGCGAATCAGAGGATGAATCATTCCTCTAACGGATTAGACCGCATCTCGCGTATTTCGACGTAATTCAGGGATTGTTCTGTTAAGGGCTGCGGCGAGCGCATGTGCGCCAACGGCGAGGGGTGACCTTTGTCCAAGGCCGTCGAAGGCGAAACGCACGAGGGGATTTTGATAATGGATATGACGGGATCGGTGGCCGAGACGGCAAGCGCAAGCGGCGCAGCATATCGCAGGCCCGCCGACGAGGCGATCGCGGCGGACGCGCGGGCGCTTTCCGAACAGTTGAAGGCGATGCGCGACCGCCTGTTTGCGCCAACGGCAATGAAAACGCTCCGCAGCTTCACCTCCGGCGAGGCCGCCAAGCTGATCGGCGTCTCCGACGGTTATCTCAGGCAATTGTCGCTCGCGGGCGAGGGGCCGCAGCCCGACACCGGCATCGGCGGGCGGCGCTCCTATTCGCTCTCCGACATCAACGCGTTGCGCCGCCATCTTGCCGAACAGGCGCTCGCCAAAGCCAATGGGATCAAGGCGCGCGGCTATCTGAAGTGGCGCGATCCGGCGAGGGGCGAGCACCTGCAGGTGATCTCGGTCACCAATTTTAAGGGTGGCTCCGGCAAGACGACGTCGTCCGTCCACCTCGCGCAATATCTTGCTTTGACCGGTCATCGGGTGCTGGCGGTTGATCTCGACCCGCAGGCCTCGCTTTCGGCGCTGTTCGGCTACCAGCCGGAGCTGGACCTGACCGGCAACGACACGCTCTACGGCGCGATCCGCTACGACGCCGAGGCGCGGCCGCTGAAAGAGATCATCCGTAAGACCTATTTCGACGGGCTCGATCTGGTGCCCGGCAATCTCGAACTGCAGGAGTTCGAGCATACGACGCCGCAGGCTTTGAGCGCCCGCCAGAGCGGCTCCGATGCGGGGCCGCTCTTCTTCGCCCGGGTGCAGGCGACGCTCGCAAGTGTTGCCGACGAGTACGACGTTGTCGTCATCGATTGCCCGCCGCAGCTCGGCTATCTGACGCTCTCGGCGCTCTGCGCCTCGACCTCGGTCATTGTCACCGTGCATCCGCAGATGCTCGATGTCGCCTCGATGAACCAGTTCCTCTACATGACCTCGGACCTCCTGAGCGTCGTGCGCGAGGCGGGCGGCGATCTCAATTTCGATTTCCTCCGCTATCTCGTCACCCGCTTCGAACCCAATGATGGGCCGCAGGCGCAGATCGTCGGCTTCATGCGCTCCCTTTTCGGCGACCGGGTGCTGACCTCGGCCATGGTGAAGTCGACGGCAATTTCGGATGCGGGCCTGACTAAGCAGACGCTCTACGAGGTTGGCCGCGAGAACTTCACCCGCGCCACCTATGACCGGGCGATCGAGTCGCTCAACGCCGTCAACGGCGAGATTGAGGCTCTCATTCACGCGGCCTGGGGGCGCTAAGACATGGCGGGCAACAACCGGAAGAACGAATTGCGCGCGCTTTTCATGGGAGGCGCGCCTGCATCGCCCACGCAGGCCCCGGCGGACCAGCCCGACGCGTTGACACCTGTCAACAACCAGCCCACGCCGAACGCGCACCGGGCCGCATCCGGCGCAGTCAAGGCCATGGGGCTTTCGCTGGGCAGCATCACGCGGGAGGCCGAGGAGGCGCGCGCGCTCCGAAAGGCGCTGACCCAGGGCGAACGCATCGTCGCGCTCGATCCCGCCCTTGTCGAGGCTTCTTTCGTCGAGGACCGGCTGACCGACGCGGAGGTCGACGATCCGGACTTCCTGGCGCTCGTCGAGAGCATTCGCGAAAACGGCCAGCAATCGCCGATCCTCGTCCGTCCGCATCCGGAGAAGCAGAGCCATTACCAGACCGCCTACGGCCATCGCCGCCTGAAAGCGGTGCGCCGGCTCGAGTTGCAGGTACAGGCGATCGTCCGGCCGCTGACGGACGACGAACTGGTACTCGCCCAGGGCAAGGAAAACGCCGAGCGGCGCAATCTTTCGTTCATCGAACGGGCGCTTTTCGCTTCCGCACTCGTCGCCCGCGGCTTCGACCGCAAGGTGATCGGCGATGCGCTCGCCGTGCAGAAGAGCGAATTGTCGCGCCTGCTGCAGGTGGCCGAGAGCGTCCCGCACCATGTAGCTCGCGCCATCGGTCCGGCGCCGAAGGCCGGCCGCGAGCGCTGGATGGCGATCGGCACGCTGCTTGAGGGGGAGGAGGCGCGGGCGCAAGCGGAGGATGAGATTGCCTCGTCTCGCTTCCGCGCCGCCGAGACCGACCAGCGCTTTCAGCTCGTCTTCAACCGCTTGTCGCAGAACGATAAGCCGGAGCCGGAGAAGCCGGAGGAACTGAAAGACGAGGCGGGGCGGGTGTTCGCACGGCTGAGGCTCGACGGTAAAGCGCCCAGGATCGAGTTCCTGCCGGGTACCCACCCGGCCTTCCTCAAGGAAGCGATAGCGATGCTGGCGAAATGGCACGCGACCTTCGTGGAGAACCAAAAGTCATAGCTGTTGGAGCGTGTAATTTGCCCCTCACCCTAGCCCTCTCCCGGCACGCGGGGCGAGGGGATCAGGTCGCCGTTTGCTGCTATTGGCTGCCGCTCTCTTGCGGTGTGATAGGCCGCCGCGAGCCCCCTTCGCCCCGCTTGCGGGGTAAGGTGGCCGGCAGGCCGGATGAGGGGGAAATACGGGCTGAAACCGCCCGACACTTTCACTCGTAATCGACCCAAATCCCGCCCTGGTCCGCCGATCGAACACAATTCTCAACCCATCGGACACCTTCGAGGCCCGCATCGATGCCTGGAAAGCAGAGGTTCTCGATGCCGTCCGGCGCGAGCCCGCGGTTGTCGTTGATCGCGAGAGCGAAGCGGCGGTAGAGATTGGCCCAGGCCTCGAACAGGCCCTCCGGGTGGCCGCCGCCGATGCGGTCGTCGAGGCGGGCTTCCGGGTAGAGATAGTCCATGCCGCGCTCTAGGATGCGGACCGGTTCGCCCTGGATCTCGTAGGAGAGCTGGTTCGGCCGCTCGTCCCACCATTCGATGCTCGCTTTCGAGCCGACGATGCGGACCTTCTGGCCGTGCATCGAGCCGGCATTGACGGCGCTCGACCAGACATTGGCGACGGCGCCATTATCGTATTCCATCAGGGTTATCGCATTGTCCTCGAGCGGCGCGCGGCTCTTGACGAAGCTCTGGCGCACGCACATCAGCCGCTTGATCTTCAAATGCGGCAGGATGACTTCGGAAATATAGAGGGGGTGCGTGCCGACGTCGCCGAGCACGTAACTTGGGCCGGCGAATTTCGGGTCGACACGCCAGCGCGTGGACGGATTCTGCTCCTCGACCGGGGCACTGTGGAAGCCGTGGGCGAACTGCAGATTGACGATACGGATCTCGCCGAGATCGCGGTTCTTCACCATGGCGCGCGCCTGCTCGATCATCTGGTGACCCGCATAGCCATAGGTGACACCGACGATGAGTCCGCGCGCCTCGGCAAGCGCCTTCAATTCTTTGGCCTCCGTGACCGTGAAGCAGAGCGGCTTTTCGCAGATGACGTGGAGGCCGTATTCCAGCGCGGCCTTGCAGATCGAAAAATGGGTGTTGTTCGGCGTAGCGATGGAAACCGCCTCGATGCCGTCCGGTCGCTTCCCTTCCTCGGCCAACATCGTCTGGTAATCCGGATAGCTGCGCCCCCCGTCGAGCCCCAGATCGACGCCGAAGGAGCGGCCGCGTTCCGGGTCGAGATCGAAGGCGCCGGCGACGAGTGCAAAGGTGTCGTCGCGGAGCGCCGCCGAGCGGTGAATGTAGCCGATCTGGCTGCCGCGTCCGCCGCCGACCATGCCCCAGCGGATCGGTTTTCTCTTCTTCTCTGACATTGTGGTGTTTCCTAAGTTCCGCGATTTAAAAGCCGACCGAGCGCAGATAGTCGCGGCTTTCTTTCACGTCCGCGAGGCTGCCGGCGACGCTTAGAGGATCGCGCTCCTGCTCCACCGTGATGAAGCCGTGATAGCCGATTTCCTCGAGTGCTCGCTTAACCGCCGGGTAATCGATGACGCCGCGGCCGATCGGGCACATCACGCCTTGAGCGCAGGCTTCGAAGAAGCGGGTCCTCTCGCGGAGCACGCGGCGGAAGACTTTTTCGTCGATGTCCTTGAAGTGCACGTAGTCGAGCCGGTCGGCATATTTCCGGAGTGTGTCGACCGGGTCCATGCCGGCGTAGTAGGTGTGGCCCGTGTCGAGGCAGAAGCCAGCGACTTCCGCCGGCACGTCGTTCGCGATCCGCTCGATCTCGTCGGCGAACTCGATATAGCCGCCGGCATGCGGGTGGATGACAGCGCGTACGCCGTATTTGCTCATCGCAAGTTCGGCGATCGCCTTGATGTTGGCGACCATGCCATCCCACTCTTCATCTGAGAGCCGCGGTGCCCGGTCGGAATGGCCGGCGGCGTAATCGCGCTCGTCATGGCCCCAGTCCATCACCGTCAGGTACGGCGTCCTGTAGCGCTGTCCCGACACTTGTTCGGGCTGCGGCAGTTTGGTCGTAACGGCGCAGATTTCGTCCGTCTGGCGAAGCAGATTGGCGCGATTCTCCGGCGAGACGAGGTCGTCGAAGATCGTGCCGGCGACGATGAAGAGCTTGCGCTCCTGCAGCGCCTTGGCGACGCGTTCGGAATCGAGGGGCACGTAGCCATGGGGGCCGAGTTCGAGGCCGCCATAGCCGGCGGCGGCTGCCTCGTCGAAGACCCGCTCCCAGGCGGGCAGATTCGGGTTCTTGATGTCATCCACGCCCCAGCAGCATGGGGCCGTCGTAATTGTGATTGTCACGGGTGTTGTCCTAATTGCGTAAGGCGCCGCTTACACGCGTTTTGCCGGCCAGTATTTGTCCACGTATTTCTGGATTTCCGAGCGCATGAAGCGGCCGGACTCGTCGGCGCGATCCTCCCAGCCGAAGACGCAGGCCGTGACGATGCCGTCAAAACCGATTCCGGCAAGCGAGGAGAAGAAGACGTCCCAGTTGATCTCGCCCTGGTACATGTCCATGTGCTGATGGATCGTCACCTTGGCGCCCGGCGGGTTGATGATATAGCGCAGCCCGGAGGACGCCTTGTGGTTATAGGTGTCGGCGACGTGGACGTGGGCGATCAGCGACCCCGCATCGCGGATCATCTTCGCCATGTCGTCGCCGAAATAGAAGGTATGGGGCGCGCAATAGAGAAACTTGACGTTCTTCGAGCCAATCGTCTTCAGCATGTCGATCGCCGGATGCAGCGTCTCGCACCAGTCCTCCGGGTGCGGCTCCATGTTGAGCGTCACGCCCTCCTTCTCAAAGACCGGCACGAGCTCTTCCATCGAGCGCCACCAGGCCGCCTCGCTGTGCTCATGCGTATGCATGCCGCCGCAGCAGTTCGAGCGGTGGCTGCGGTCGGGCGAGGGGCCGCGGCCGAATTCGGAGTTCATGGTGTCGCAGCCCATCTCGACGGCTACATGAATTGCTTCCTTCCAGTAGCGGACGGCCGCCTGGCGCTCGTCCTCATGCGGGCTCGCCCAGCGATACATCGGCAGGATCGAGGCAAGCTGAACGCCGTGATCCTTCAGCGCCGACTTGAACTCGGCAATCCGCTCCTTGTGCGCGCGCGGGCGCACCCACCAGGGGAAAAAATCATCGCGCGGCGACAGCTCGATGTATTCGTAGCCGAGCTCCGCCGCCTTCCGGCACAGATCGCGGAGGTTGAGATGGCGATGCATATAGGGGTCGAGTGCGATCTTCATGGTTGCTCCTCCGTCAATCCGCTGCGCCTCGACTTAAGAGCGCCGGATGCTTCTTCTCTTCCGGATCGGTTCGGACTTTCGCAGTCCTCCCGAACTCTCTTTGAGGGTAGCGCCGATCTCAAACGGGCTCTAAATCTTCCTTGATCAAATTTGATCATTGACCGCTCATCGCGCAGTTGCTGAACTGAAGGCTGAAGAAGGATTGTTCGCGTGAGCAAGGTGACCTTGAAGGATGTCGCGAGGGAAGCCGGCGTCGGCACGGCAACCGTCGAGCGCGTCGTCAACGGCCGCGGCGGCGTGCGCCCGGAAACAGTCGAGAAGGTCTTTCTGGCGGTCACGAAGCTCGACTACCGGCACAGGATGCCGGAAGCGTATCGGGGGCTGATCAGGGTCGAGGTCATCCTGGTTCGGCCCGAAACGAGCTTCTACTCACGCATGAACCACGCCTTCGAGCGGATCGCCGCCCTGCTAGACAAGAGCACCGTCGTTCACCGCACCTTCGCGCGCGAGAACGATCCGGTCGAGTTCGCCCATTACATCGCCAATCCGGCGGTCCGGCGCTCCGCATTGATCGTCGTGGCGCCGGACCACCCGGATGTGGTGACGAGCCTGAGAAAAGTCGCAAGCCACGGCACGCCGGTCGTGCAGATCATGACGCGTCCCGCCCCGGAACTTCCCTATATCGGCATCGACAATTATGCCGCCGGCCGGACTGCCGCCTACTACATGTCGCGCATGCTCAAGGGCCGGCCGGGAACTTTTGTCGCGCTCTGCCACAGCGGCGCATATGAGAACCACAAAGAGCGCATTCGCGGCTTCTCGGACTACCTCGCCGGGCACGATGGCGATCACCTCTTCAGCCAAGTGATGTTCGACTATGACGACGACATCAACTCGATGGAGCTCCTGCGCGACGCGCTCCGCGATGACCCTGCGATCATTGGCCTTTACACCGCAGGCGGCGACAACCGTTCGGTTGCCTCCGTCCTGAAGGACCAGGCGCAGCGCGGGGTCTTCTGGGTCGGTCACGAACTTTCGCAGCAGTCTCGCAATGCTCTCCGAGAGGGCGTGATGTCGATCGTGCTCGATCAGGCGCCGGAGATCCAGGCGCGCCGGTCGGTCGACCTGACGCTTAAGGCCCTTGGTCTCATTGAACTCGAGGTAAGCCCCGAGCCGGTGCGCTTCCTGACGATCACGCCGGAGAATCTCTGAGCTGGCCGCGCGACGAAGTCACGCCTCGACCGGCTGCGCTTTTCTCCTGTCGATCAGACGCTTGGCAAGCCTCTGCCCAGGCTTTTCGACTGCGAAAAAGGTCGCGCAGGCAGCCATGTAGACCAAGGGTACGAGAATTGCGGTGACCACGGCGAAGCGTGCAGGCGGGGTCATCATGTCACCGAAAGCGCTGATGAAATAGGCGGCAAGCGGTTGCAGGAAGATGAGATGCCAGAGATACGCTCCGAATGATAGTTCCCCCAGCCAATGAAAGAATCGATTGCCGAGCGCAGAGGATAGAGCGCTCAGTCCGCCACCCAGTGCGTCGCCGAAGAAGCGGTGATGGAGCAGGACGAAGAAGACGGCGACAAGCATCACCCGCATCAGCGTCTTCATCGCCGTCATGTCGCCGCCGATCGGCAGAAGAACGAGCGCCAGGGCGGCTGCGCCATAGAGGAAAGCCTTCGATCTCTCCTCCTCAAGGCCGAGCGCCAACAGCATTCCGCAAAGGAAAATGTGCATCTTCAGCGGCAGGAAGGCCGGCATCGGAAAGCGTATCCCCAACAGCGCGGTCGTCGCGACGACCGCGCTGGCGATAACGGCCGTTATGAGCGCACCCTTAAGCCGGCCGCTTCTCTTGAACAGAAGCATGACGAAGGGAAAGGCCGCATAGAACTGCATTTCGAGGCCTATGCTCCAGTCCGGCAGGGGAGTTCGGTAGGCATAGTCGGGCGAGAGGCCGAAAAGAAAGCTCAAATGCATCAGCCCGTTCGTCAGTCCGTTGTCGAGGTAGCGTGCGGGCGATTGCGGCGTTCTATCGAGGAAGGCGTCGATCACCATTCGCGATTCGAACAGCCATGGGCCGAGCATGAAGGCGACGGCCAGAAGAAGATAGTAGAGCGGCGCGATCCTGAGAAATCGCCGGACCCAGAAATTGCGCCAGGTCGAGGTCAGTTCCCAAGGTTCCTTGGCGGCGCGCAGCCGATAGTGGAACACCATCAGGAAGCCGGAAAGCATGATGAAGAGATCGACACCGAGATCAGGTTCCGACAACACCGGCAGCCGCCAGCCCGTCAGCAACAGGCCATGACCGATCATCACCCAGAGGGATGCCAGACCACGAAGCCCGTCCAAACAATCGATCCGGCTTCCGCGGGAAGTGTGCTCAGCCATCAGCAATCACTCCTTGTTAGCAGCCAAGGGTGACTGCCTTCGTGTTATGTTGCGACGCACAAGGGACCCTTAGAGGCTGACTAAGGCGAGAGTAAGTAACCTGCGGCACATGGGAAACGCGAGGCTGGTGGAACCGGCGGGATCCGCGGGCGTGGAGCGGCTGCAGCGCCGGGGCTGCGGCCAGCACCCTCTTACAATTGTGGATTACGTCACAATCATTGCTTGTGAGGCCGAAAACAGGAGAGTATCCCTCAACTTGGATCTAGCACCGCAGAGCGGGGACAGGAGCCGAGTACGAGTGCAAGCGAGAACGATTTTACCAAGGGAAATCCATGCGCCCAAGGCGCCTCACCTTCACTCTAGTCGCTACGCTGCTGGCAGGAGCGGCCCAAGCAGCCGAGTGCCCGACTGCAGCCACTGCCGAAAAGGGTTTCATGCTGCTGCAGGTCGATACACAAAGCGAGTTCCGCAAGCACTATGGACCGATCGTCAAGATCACAAACAGATATGGTTCACCCGCCGGACAAACGGTGTTTTCGTATCGAGGGCTTATCGATTTGTCGCGCATGGGCGCAGGTTCGCAACAGGCGCTCTATGCCTTGTCCGATCTTAAGAATCTTTTTCCCCTCAAGAAGGGTGCACGGCAATCTCGTTCGTCCCTCTAAATCCTGACGAGCCGGCCAATACGCAATGGTCATTCGAGCTTGACGTAACGGGACAGGAAACCTTCAAGCTGGAGAATTGCAAGTACAAGGTCTGGAAGGTTCGGCAGACGACCAAGAAGGGTGACGAGCAGGTGGACGTGTGGAGCGCACTCTATTCGCCCGATCTCGAGGCGACGCTCGCCAAGATCTACGACGAAGGCACCGCCAACGAATACATCGTTCGCTACGAACGCATCCGAAGACTTCAGCAGCGCCACGTCACGTCAACCGCTGCAAGGGCACGAAGTTCTCACCAACCCAAGTGGACGAAAAGACCATGCGGCTTTGTCTTGGTCTTTCAATCGGGCTATGGTCCCTCGCCACGCCTGCATTTGCAGAAGATCTGGGGTGTAAACCCATTCACACGCTCATCCGCAACCTGAACGCCGTCAAGCAAGCACGGCTCATCAACCATTGGACCAATGACGGCTTCAACAATTTTGGAACCCAGGAGGTCATCCTCGTCGATTGGTCGGCATGCTCTCGTTGGAAGGAAGGCCCGTGGAGCGTTAACAAGCGTGAGCTCACACCGGATGCTGTGTCGAATTGCCATAAGCTTCGTGATGAGATTGTGAACGGTGTTTCGACGTTGCTCTATATCTATGATCTACACGATTACGGTTCCTTCCGGTCCAATCGCAGTTCATTACGGTGGATCCGAAGAACTTCGAGGAACGTTTCACGACTTAGTCGTTCGGGACGGACATCCGCACGCCGATGTGAGCAATGCGCGGCCGGGACAACTGTCCCCCTGCCTCTGATCTGAGTCCTGACCGTCATCAAGTGCCTGTTCGCCGGCGGCCGCGTGACGTTTGCCGCGCCACCGCTCGCTTTAAGGCCATCCGTACTCCCCCGGACAAATTTCTCGACTGTTTGACGCAAACCCGGCGGATTTCGATGATCCGCGTCCGGGGCGCCGGTCACGGAGACGTCGTCGGCCTACGCTATGCGGGGCGCCGCGTCGGCCCAGTTCGGCGTCGTCGGCCGGACGGAGCCACTGATCGAACAGGCCCGCAGCGCGCTACTGCGCTGCGACGTCGGACGCTGCCGGCGAGCCCTCACCTGCTCCCGCTTTGACGAGCCCCTCGCGGAGGTGCTGGACGTCGGATTCCTGAGCGTAGTGCAGCGTGGCGAGGAAGGATTCGATGCCGAATTCAGGGGCGAGCGCTCTCACCTTGTTCATATGTGCAGAAGCAGCAATGACGTCACCAAGCCAGCCGTAGCAGGCGGCGACAAATGCGTGCTGGACGTGGTCCATGGCCGTCAGGTGCATGAATGCCTCGATCGCCTCACCGTATTGCCGTGCGGCGAAATGCGCCTTTCCGAGATGGCTCCAGAATCGTTCGGGGTGATGGGGATTGAGCCGCATCGCCTTACGAATCCACTCGATCCCCTCTTCCGGCCGCCCAAGCCACGTCAGAAGCTCGCCCTGCTGAACCACGACCAAGTCGTAATTCGGGTTCAGGGCAAGGGCACGCTCCTGGTGATAACGTGCCGTCGTTAGCGCATTGTTGTTCACGTGCACCGCGGCGAGGATGCGATGCACGTCGGCATCGTTGTCGTCGAGCGCCAGCGCTCGCTCCAACTCGGCAAGGATTTCGGCCCAGACGGCGTCCTTGTCCGCACACCAGCCGTGGACCCACGCTTGCCCGAGGATGCAGGCCCGCCAGGCATGGGCATGCGCATAGGCGGGGTCGAGCGCGACCGCCCTGCCTATCAGGAACTGGGCCTGCTCATTATCCGCAACGGTGCTGCGGTGGTGCAGCACCTTGGCTGCAAGGGCGCACTCGTATGCGGCCATATTTGCCGGTTTCGTTCGGCCGAGATGATCTCGCTGGGCCGCTTCGACGCGCCCCGGGAGAGTGGCCGCTATCGCCGCCGTCACTTCGTCCTGGATGGCGAAAATATCGTCCAATCGCCGGTCGAATTTGTCGGCCCAGACATGAGCATCGTTGACCGCGTCGATGAGCTGGACCGTCACGCGGACTCGGTCGCCGCTCTTTCGGACGCTGCCCTCAACCAGGTACTGAGCGCCGAGCTTCTCGGCCACTTCACGTACGTTCACGGGCCGGTTCTTGTAGACGAAACTGGAGTTGCGGGAGATGACGAAGAGCTCGTGACGACGGGACAGCTCGGTGATGATGTCTTCGGTCAGACCATCCGCGAAAAACTCCTGGTCGGGATCGCCGCTCATGTTGTTGAACGGCAGCACCACGATCGATGGTTTGGAGACGGACCGCTTCGCGTCCGTCTCTTCTGTTGAAGGCGGCAGGACGGAGCCCTCGATCCCGACGCGAAAAAGATGCACAGGACGGCTGATGTTCTTCAGCGTCTTTTCGCCCAAGTCCTCGATGAAGACTTCGAGACGGTCGGCAATTTGCGTCGCCACGGCAGCCGTGACGCAGATACCGCCCACGTCGGCCAATTGCTCTATGCGAGCGGCGATATTCACGCCGTCGCCAAAGATGTCGTCGTCGTCAAAGATGATGTCGCCGAGATTGATGCCGATCCTGAATTCGATCCGCCGATCCTGAGGCACATCCGCATTGCGCCGCTTCATACGCTGCTGAATTTCCACAGCGCACTTCACCGCGTCGGTCACGCTCTGGAACTCAACAAGCATGCCGTCGCCCGTAGTCTTGATGATCCGGCCCTTGTTTTTTGCGATGGCGGGATCGATCAATTCTATTCGATGCGTTCTGAGGCGGGCGATGGTGCCTGCTTCGTCGGCCTCCATCAACCGACTATAGCCTGCCATATCGGCCGCCAAGACTGCGGCTAGTCTCTGTTCCATTGACTTACCAACAAAGGTATCGCTTCTTCGAGAGTGCGAGATCCAACGGCCCAGACCAACTTTATCGCACACCAATGCAATCGCCTATCTAAATTAGCATTCTCTTCCTAAAGAGGCGCGACGCTGCACGATCGAGAGAGGCGGGCGCGCAGTCCCGGCGAGCGGGGGGATTCGCGACATTTTTCGTCGTCTGAAACAGAATTTGAACGGCGCCGAAATGCGCGAGCGGGAGCCCCGAAAGCCTTGAATGTCCGGGCCGGAATGTCCCTCGGAAGGGCTCTCCGGCAGTCCCCGACCACCATCCGGCGAGGCGCCCGGAAGGGAGTTGTTAACCTTCATTTCCTATTCGCTAGAGACAGCCCCCTTCGATGATGAATTTCGAGTTTCAAGGCCATGCGTATTCCCCGGACAAATTTCTCGACGGCAGTTTTGCATGAGGCAAACCAAGCGGATGACTTCGAGGATCCGCATCCGGTTACGCCGGCCGCCGCGCATGCTCAGGCGAGGAATGCTGCCGCTCACGACCACCTGTTCGAGGCGCCGGAAGCGCCGCGGCGAGCCGCCGTCCCACAGGCCGATGATGTGGGCTATGTGGGACGCGCCGCCCGCCTTTACGGCCACGGCTCGGCCTATGCGCCGGCGCAAGTCGTTGCGTCCACGCGCGATCCGCTTCCGACCCTTGCCGAGATCACTGGCCAAGGCGACGGACCGAGCTGGGAGAGCCACTTCTTCCTGTCGCCCAATGTCCGCTTCACCCGCACGCCCGAACGAGAGTTCATGAAGCGCCGTGCGCCTTCTGTCGACGAGAACGAGGCGGAGCGCGAGGAGATGGAAGCTCCCGCCGAGGAGACGGTCGAGCCGATCGTAGCCGAAGCGGCTCCGACCGAAGCGGCGCCTGTTGTCGAGCAGGAAGTCCCGTCCTACAGCCCCTCCGAGCTCCTGCGGCTCTTGATGCAGCAGCTCCCGAGCTGGAGTGCTGCACAAAGCCGCGATCCCAATTCCGAGCCCGCCGTTGCATCCGCGCCGATCGTATTGAAGGACGAGCCGGTCATCGGGCCGCCCCCGGCGCCCATCGTGGACGGCGAGGCGGTCGCGCAGCTGCTGCCGGAGGTCTTGGCCACCACCGCCGATGCCGTTTCCGATATCGGTGCAGACGCCCGTCTCTCTTACCTTTCCGACTACGCCTTCTTCGAATTCATGCCGCTCGACGCGGCCACTCCTCCAGCGCCTGCTGCCCCGCCCGCGGCGTCCGAGAACGGCATGCCCGCTACGGCTTCCGTGAAAGCCCCGGCGCCGGTCGCGTCCCCGCCGAAACCCGTCGCTCAGAAGCCGATCGAAATCCCCGCGTTGCCGCCGACGGCGATCACATCGCTGTTCCGAGTGGTCGAATGCCGCCGCGCCGCGCCGGCCGCCGTCGCGCCTGCTGCCGCGCGGTCGCAAGAGCCTGCTGCCGGCCCCGTAGTCGCAGACGCCGTTGCGCCTATGGAGGCGTCGGCTGCGATGGCGGTCGAGCCTGTTCAGCCCGTTGTCGCGCCCGCAAATGAGCGGGCTCCCGAAGCGCCGGTGACGAAGGCAGCGATCACCATGCCCGCCATCGTCCAACGCTCCGCCTCGGCTCTCCCGCCCATCGGAACGACCGAGAAGCGGCAGCCGGCCGACACCTACGAGTTCCCTGCCAAGGAGCTCTTGCAGGAGCCGCCACAGGGCCAGGGCTTCTTCATGACGCAGGAGCAGCTCGAGCAGAATGCCGGGCTTCTCGAAAGCGTGCTTGAAGATTTCGGCATCAAGGGCGAGATCATCCATGTCCGCCCCGGCCCGGTCGTGACGCTCTACGAATTCGAGCCGGCCCCCGGCGTCAAATCCTCCCGCGTCATCGGTCTTGCCGACGACATCGCCCGGTCGATGTCGGCGCTTTCTGCCCGCGTCGCGGTCGTCCCCGGCCGCAACGTCATCGGCATCGAGCTGCCGAACGCGACCCGCGAAACCGTCTATTTTCGCGAGCTGATCGAATCCGACGATTTCCTGAAGACCGGCTGCAAGCTGGCGCTCTGCCTTGGCAAGACCATCGGCGGGGAGCCGGTGATCGCCGAGCTTGCGAAGATGCCGCATCTGCTCGTCGCCGGCACCACCGGCTCGGGCAAGTCGGTGGCCATCAACACGATGATCCTGTCGCTTCTCTACCGGCTGAAGCCGGAGGAGTGCCGCCTGATCATGGTCGATCCGAAGATGCTCGAACTCTCCGTCTATGACGGCATCCCGCATCTCCTGACGCCGGTGGTCACCGATCCGAAAAAGGCGGTAATGGCGCTCAAATGGGCGGTGCGCGAGATGGAGGACCGCTATCGCAAGATGTCGCGGCTCGGCGTCCGCAATATCGACGGTTACAACCAGCGGGCCGCTGCCGCGCGCGAGAAGAGCGAGCCGATCCTGGCAACGGTGCAGACCGGCTTCGAGAAGGGAACCGGCGAGCCGCTCTTCGAGCAGCAGGAAATGGACCTCTCGCCGATGCCCTATATCGTCGTCATCGTCGATGAGATGGCCGACCTGATGATGGTCGCCGGCAAGGAGATCGAAGGTGCCATCCAACGGCTCGCGCAGATGGCGCGCGCCGCCGGCATCCACCTGATCATGGCGACGCAGCGTCCGTCGGTCGACGTCATCACCGGCACGATCAAGGCGAACTTTCCGACGCGCATCTCCTTCCAGGTGACTTCGAAGATCGACAGCCGCACCATTCTCGGCGAACAGGGCGCCGAGCAGCTTCTCGGTCAGGGCGACATGCTGCACATGGCCGGCGGCGGCCGCATCGCCCGCGTTCATGGTCCCTTCGTCTCCGATCTGGAGGTGGAACACGTCGTCGCGCATCTGAAGACTCAAGGGCGGCCGGAATATCTCGAAACAGTCACGGCGGACGAAGAGGAAGAAGAGGCGGAGGAAGATCAGGGTGCCGTCTTCGACAAGAGCGCGATCGCCGCGGAGGACGGGAACGAGCTCTACGAGCAGGCGGTCAAGGTGGTTCTGCGCGATAAGAAGTGTTCGACCTCCTATATCCAGCGCCGCCTCGGCATCGGCTACAACCGCGCCGCCTCGCTCGTCGAGCGGATGGAGAAGGAAGGCCTCGTCGGCCCGGCCAACCACGTCGGCAAGCGCGAGATCGTCTACGGTAATCGCGATCAGGCGGCGAAGTCCGACGGTGATGATATAGATTGAGTGACGGCCGTTGCGGCGGATGCCGCAACCGCCACCCCCTCTGACCTGCCGGCGATCTCCCCCACAAGAGTGAGATCGACTCGCGGCGCGCTAATCATTCCAACGTAAGCTCGACAATGCAACGCCTCTGATGGGTACCGGGGCTGCCGCCTGTGTTCTCCCTCCTGGTGGGGGAGATGGCCGGCAGGGTAGAGGGGAGTAAAGCACCGCCCACTGCTTGTTTTTGCAGCAACAATCTGGAGCATTACGGCCAAGCCTCCAATCCTGATGAAAAAATAAGCGCATGGCCATTTGATCGCCATTGACACCGGCGGCAGACACGCAAGCTATTGATAAACATCGGGTGGCGATGTTGGCACAAGGCTTGCTTACGCATCTTGTATGCAAGATTTGTCGCCACCAAAAAACGTTCAGACCAGCATCGACGAGGCCGTCGTCTCCGGCATCCTCTCCGCACGCATCCGCCCCGGCACGCGGCTGAGCGAGAACGAGGTCGCGAGCCTCTTCAACGTCTCGCGCACCCGGGTGCGCGAGGCGATGATGCGGCTCGAACAGCGCGGCATCGTCAAGGTGAGCCCCAGGCGCGGCTGGTTCGTGGTGGAGCCGTCGGCCGAGGAGGCGATCAACGTCTATGCCGCCCGTCGTGTGATCGAGGCTGGGCTGATGCGCAGCATGAGCCGCCTGACGGAGGCAGGCCGCGATAAGCTTCATGCGCATCTTGCCGAGGAAAAGACGGCGATCGCGGCGGGCGACCGCCAGCGGCTCACCTGCCTGATGGGCGACTTCCACATCCGCATCGCCGAGCTCTCCGGCAATGCCATCCTGGTCGAGATCCTGCGCGACCTGACAGCGCGCACGATCCTGATCTCGCTCATCTACCAGTCCGAGTTCCACGCCATGCAGTCGCATCTCGGCCATTGCCGCATCGTCGCGGCAATGGAGGAAGGCGACTTCCTGAAGGCGGCGGAGCTCGCGATCGAGCATCTGGACGAGGTGGAAACCGGGCTCGATCTGACGAGACGACCCGATCCGCTCGCCGACCTCCGGCACTCGCTTTCGCTGCCGCCGCAGACGGCGGTACCGTCTTCGAATGCATCCCGCAAACCAAACCATGAAACCAACAGAGGAGAATGACCCCAATGCTTTCGAGAAGACTTTTCGTTGCCATGGCGGCAATGGCCGCCGCGATCGGTTTCGGCTCCGTGGCGCAAGCCGATGCGCTCAGCGACATCACCGCCCGCGGCACGCTGCGCGTCGCCGTACCGCAGGACTTCCCGCCTTTCGGCAGCGTCGGCCCGGACATGGCGCCAGTCGGCTATGATATCGACATGGCAAACCTCATTGCCGAGAAGCTCGGCGTCAAGGTGGAGCTCGTGCCGGTCACCAGCGCCAACCGCATTCCCTATCTGCAGACGAACAAGGTCGACCTCGTCATCTCGAGCCTCGGCAAGAACCCGGACCGGGAAAAGGTCATCGATTTCTCGACCGCCTACGCACCGTTCTACAACGGCGTCTTCGCACCTGCTGAGTTTACGGCAACTAAGCCGGAAGAGCTTGCCGGCAAGACCATCGGGGTCACGCGCGGCGCCGTCGAGGATCTGGAACTGACGAAGGTCGCGCCGGCCGACACCGTCATCAAGCGCTACGAGGACAATAACGGCACGATCTCGGCCTTCCTTTCGGGGCAGGTCGAGGCGGTCGCGACCGGCAACGTCGTCGCCGCTGCGATCCTCGCCAAGAGCCCGCCGAAGCGTCCGGAACTGAAATTCCTCATCAAGAACTCGCCCTGCTACATCGGCCTTTCCAAGGAGCAGCCGGCGCTGCTCGAAAAGGTCAATGACATCATCGCAGCCGCCAAGGCCGATGGCAGCCTGAACGCCATTGCCCAGAAATGGCTCGGCACGGACCTGCCTGCAGAACTCTGATCACCCGGGGATCGGGCCACCTCGTATCGCGGGGTGGCGCCGCCGGTATTTTGCCAACAGGAGTGCGCCATTGAATTACCAATTCGAGTTCGGCTGGCTCTTCGAATACTATCCGCAGATCCTCAAGGGGATCGCCATCACCCTCGAGCTGATCGCGATAGGCGGTGTCGCCGGCATCTCGCTCGGCATCGTCTGCGCCTGGGTCAGGGCGCTCGGGCCAGCCTGGGCGAGGCGGATTGTGGCGGCCTATGTCGAGCTCATCCGCAACACGCCGTTCCTGATCCAGCTCTTCTTCATCTTCTTCGGCCTGCCGTCGCTGGGTCTGCAGCTCAGCGAACTGCAGGCGGCCAATCTCGCCATGGTCGTCAATCTCGGCGCCTATAGCTCAGAGATCATCCGCGCCGGCATCCAGGCAACCCCGAGGGGTCAGTTCGAGGCGGGCGCGAGCCTGGCCATGAGCCCGTTCGAGACCTTCCGCCATGTGGTACTGGTGCCGTCGCTCGAGCGCATCTGGCCGGCCCTGTCCTCGCAGGTGGTCATCGTCATGCTCGGTTCAGCCGTCGTCTCGCAGATCGCCGCCGAGGACCTGACCTTCGCCGCCAATTTCATCCAGTCGCGCACCTTTCGCGCCTTCGAGGCCTATATCGTGTCGACCGCCGTCTATCTCGTATTGGCAATCCTGCTCAGGCAGACGCTGTCGATGGTCGGGGGATTGATCTTTCCTAGGAGAGCAGCGCGATGATCGAGTTCACGATCTGGGATATCCTGCGCAACCTCTTGCTCGCCACCCGCTGGACGATCGTGCTTTCGCTCGTCTCCTTCGCCGGCGGCGGCATGGTCGGCTTGGCCTTGCTCTTCCTCCGCATCAGCAGGCGCAAATGGCTGCGGGGACTTGCGAAATACTATATCGAGCTCTTCCAGGGCACGCCGCTCTTGATGCAGCTCTTCATCGCGTTCTTCGGCCTCGGCCTCTTCGGCATCGACGTTCCGGCCTGGCTTGCGGCGGGGCTGGCGCTCATCTTCTGGACCGCCGCCTTCCTCGGCGAGATCTGGCGCGGCTGCGTCGAGGCGATCGCCAAGGGGCAATGGGAGGCCTCCGCCAGCCTCGGCATAGGCCGGCTGCAGCAGATGCGCTACGTCATCCTGCCGCAGGCGATGCGGATCGCCGTGCCGCCGACAGTCGGCTTCTCGGTACAGGTGATCAAGGGCACGGCGCTGACTTCGATCATCGGCTTCGTCGAACTTTCGAAGGCCGGCACGGTCGTCACCAACGCCACCTTCCAGCCCTTCACCGTCTACGGTCTCGTGGCGCTTATCTACTTCGCGCTCTGCTGGCCGCTCTCGAAGAGCAGCCAGATCCTCGAAAGGAAACTCAATGTCGCTCATCGAAATCACTGACGTCCGCAAGAGCTACGGGACGAACGAGGTCTTGAAGGGCATCAATCTCGACGTCGAGCCGGGCGAGGTGATCGCCATCATCGGCAAGAGCGGTTCGGGGAAATCGACGCTCTTGCGCTGCATCAACGGCCTCGAAACGATCAGCCAGGGATCGATCTCGGTCGCGGGCGCCCAGCTCATGAACGACGAAGTGCATCTGAAGGCACTGAGGCTGAAGGTCGGGATGATCTTCCAGCAGTTCAACCTCTTTCCGCACCTGACCGTCGGCGGCAACGTGATGCTGTCGCAAATGGTCGTCAAGAAGACGCCGAAGCCGCAAGCGGAGGCGATGGCGCGCAAGATGCTGGAGCGCGTCGGCCTCAGCCAGAAATTCGACGCCTATCCGGACGAGCTCTCCGGCGGCCAGCAGCAGCGCGTCGCGATTGCCCGCGCGCTCGCAATGCAGCCGATCGCGCTTCTCTGCGACGAGATCACCTCGGCGCTCGACCCAGAACTGGTGGCGGAGGTGCTCGCCGTCGTGCGCGAGCTTGCCGCCGAGGGCATGACGCTCTTGATGGTGACGCATGAGATGAAGTTTGCCCGCGACGTCTGCTCCCGCGTCGTCTTCATGCATCAGGGCCGCGTCCACGAGATCGGGAGGCCGGAAGAGGTCTTCGCCAATCCGCAGACGCCGGAGCTAAAGCAGTTCCTTGGTTTGCATTGAGGAAGGGATAGCGGCCGGCGGGAGGAAGTCCGCCGGCTGCTACTGGATCACGGCCGCACGGTGATGCGCCCCTTCATATTGGGATGGTAGCGGCAGATATAATCGAAGCTGCCCGGCTCCTGCAGAAGAAGGCGACCTGACTTCTTCGCCGGGAGGTTCACCTCCCAGCCCCCTTTCACGGTCGCGGTGTGGACGAGCCCGTCCTTGTTGATCCACTGGATCTCATCGCCGACTTTGGCGTCGACTTCCGCTGGCGTGTAGACGAGACGATCGACCATCACCTGGATGGTTTCTGCCTGAGCGGCAACGGCAATGGCGGCCGCTCCAAGCAACGAAGCGAAGAAAACCATAGAACGCATTGCGGGCTCACTTCAGTTCGGCTGCGACACGCTCGGCATGCTGCTGATGGCCTTGGAACAGTTTCAGCCCGGTCTCCAGCAGGCTCTTGAGCTCGGCGTTCTGGGCCGCCGGGATGAGCTGCGTTTCGACCGCGCTGTTGACCTGCTTATGGTAGGCGATCTCGTGGTCGATATAGGCCTTGTCGAACTCGGCGCCGGTAAGCTTGCCCAGTTCCTGCCGCTTTGCCTCGGCCTCCTTCGACAGGGTCTTGCTGGTGTCGTTGTCTTCCGGCGTGACGTTGAGCTTCTTGACGAGATCGAGCGCCTGCTTGTTCACCGCCTCATGGTCGCGCACCATGCTCTCGGCGAATTCGACGATGGTCGGATTCTTGGACGTGGCGATGGCCTGCTTAGCCGCCTCGATGTCGATCACGCCTGCAGTATAGGCGATGTGTGCAATCTGCTGATCGGTCGGTTTGTCGGCGGCGGGCGCCCCGCCGGCTGCGAATAGCAGGGCGATGACCGTGGCAGCGGTTTTCAGTCGGATCGTCATGAGATGTTCCTTTCCTTCGAAGATCAAAGCGTGGATGGACGCACTTTTGATGCTTCGTGGCGAGAAACGTTCCCGACTATCCTCCTGTCCGTCGCGCGAGCCGGGCGAGCACCGCTTCGGTGAGGCGCTGGCACCGTTTGCCCGCGAAGGGGAAGGCGTCGAGCAGGACGGGGCCGATCTGCCGTTCCAATTGCTCTTTGAGGAGGTGCCGCGCCCGGTGCAATCTGGTGCGGACGGTTTCGGCGCGCAGGCCAAGCAGAGTTGCGGTTTCCTCGTTGTTGAGCCCCTCGATGACCCGCAGCACGAACACGGTGCGGTAGGTTTCCGGAAGCTGGTCCGTCGCCTTCTCGACGAGATCGAGGATTTGTCGCTGTGCCATCGTCTTTTCCGGATCGCTGCTGCCTGAATTCAGCGGGAATGTGATGATCTCCGCCTGATGCGACTGCCGCACAGCCTCGGAGAGCTTCATCTGCCGTCGCCTTTTGCGCAGGCGGCCGAGGGATTCGTTGATGACGATGCGGGCGAGCCAGGTCGAGAGCGTGGAGTCGCCGCGAAAATCCTCAAGGCGCGTGAAGGCGCGGACATAGGCCTCCTGCAGCACGTCTTCCGCGTCGCTGTTGTTGCCGACGATGCTCCGGGCGATGCGATAGAGCTTGCGGTTGTGCGCCTGCATGATCGCGCGGAAGCTTTCGAGATGCTCCGATAAGGGCTGATGCTCGAGGAAATCACGGGTTTCTGCGATGGGCATGATCGCCTCCTTTCGCGGATTGGATGCCTCATTTCTCGAAACGTTCCCATGCCGGCTGCCGACACCTGCCGAAATCTTATCGCGTCGCGCCGGGCCGCGGTAGCTTGGCCGTCGATTGCAGATATCTGGCGGGGAGGGGGCGATCGAAAAAGAGAAAGCCCGGCGTGGGAGGAGGTACGCCGGGCTTTCGATCCTGATCGGCAACTGGGAGGAGGAGGGTTGCCGATCCCACGATAGAGCTGGGAGGAGGAGTGCTCTATCGATAAGTCATACAATAATGCTGCAACGCAGCAATTGCAAGCCCAAAAACCAAAAAATTTATTGGGTGGACAAATAACGCGTAATTGCGACGAGGATTGGGCCGCCGCACAGAGGGCGGTGATCTTGCAGCGCGCGCTTGCTTTCATGGTCGTTTGCGCCAGATTCGAGGAAGCGGATATTGGAGACGGCGATGGCGGAGGATCGTAGAGCGGTTTTGGTCCGGATCACCGGAAGAGTGCAGGGCGTGTGCTTCCGCGCCTGGACACGCGACGAGGCCGAACGGCTCGGCCTCGACGGCTGGGTGCGCAATGAAAGCGACGGCTCCGTGACCGCCTTGATCGCCGGAGCGGATAGCGCCGTCAGCACCATGCTGAACCGCCTCTGGAAGGGCCCGCTAGGGGCCTCCGTCTCCAACGTGGCGAGCGAAGAGGCTGCCTCGATTCACGCGCCGGCGGGTTTTCGGATTACGCGTTAGCCCGCGATGGTTTTCGGTCGAGTGGACAAGGCGCTTCCTGATGACGGAACTCCGCCGGGGTCGCGCGCAAGGCTATGCGATCATCGATCAGGAACTCGAGCTCGGGCTTTGCTCGATCGCGGTGCCGCTGATGAACGCGCGCGGCCAGGTGGTTGCGGCGATTAATCGGGGCGCCTGCCGCCCACGTCGCGGCGGCCGAATTGGCGGAGCGCTATCTAGCGTTGCTTGAAGAGACGCAGGCGGCACTGCGGCCGCTGGTGCAGTAGCATTCCGGCTTTTGGTCTGCCGCTTGAACGATTGGCTCAAGACTTGACCATGGCCACTCCAGCCGCCTCGCGGATCGTCTGCATCAGGATCGAGAGCGGCAGCGACGGTATCGTGTCGGTGCGGATGGTGAGGCCGACCGGCCCCTTGGTTTCGCTGGTGTCGATCGGCAGCGTCGCCAGTAGCCCGTCCTCGATGTCGGTGGCGACGACGCCGTTCGAGATGATCCAGATGGCATCG
>NZ_LUAV01000033.1:0-5096 GCF_002078505.1 Ensifer aridi
AATCTCCGCGGTAACAACCGGGCGGTTACGGTCGGTGTAGGAGGGGCGCACTCGCAGTAGTCTCATCTTTTCTTTGTGGGCCATGTTCTGCCTCCCTTGATCTGGTCAAGACCTCACGCGGCCTGAGGTTCCGGCCCTCGTCGCAAGTGATCGGCTCCTATCCTTGATGTTTGATCATGGAGGAAAGCATGGCAGACGATCCGAAGAAGAAAGGCCGCGACCGCGCGGGCTGGTTTCCGAACAGGAGCACGAGGTCGCCTGCATCATGAGGACGGCAAAGGTTTCGATTCCCGGGGCCTGCAACCAAGTTCTGGGCAACGAGAGCTGGTGATGTGCGTCACTCTTCCCAAAGCATTTCCATGATCTCGTCAGGCGATTCCGGAACCTGGAGCGTCATGCAACTCCCGTTGTTTAGCCGCGAAGGTAACGAGGGTAGTGCGCCGTTGCCCTTCCACCCGCTGAAGCAGCTTGGTAGCTCGCCAGCCTGAAGAACACACCATGACCGCCACCTACGCGGTAGCGTGGTCATGTTCGTTTGGAGCCAACAACAGGCTGCGAAGACCCTGCGACTCGGCTATGGCCCCTTCCCAAAGAAGGGGCACCATGAAGACAAAATATATACTCATTGCCTTAATGCTTGCTGTCTCCGGTTGCTCGAAAACCGTAGTCGTTGATTTAGAGACAGGCCCGACCGGAAAACTCACGAATGTGTTTGTGAGCGAGTCGTCATTTGATCCCAAAAACCTACCGCATCGCGGTTCAAATGGCTCGTGAGGCATTTGCGAGACGCGTGCCTTCACCGTTGCCCAATCATAAATATGTTCAGCGTGTTGAGGTGAATGGCGAGCCGCCGCAAAGACAATGATGCCGAGATGGTGGCAGCGTTGCTTCTTTTCAGCAGGCCGGGCAACTATTGAAATCGCCTCGCTACCGCTACAAGGCAGAGTATATGATTTGGGCTATTATATCAGCTCTGGCGTTTTATCTCGGACTGCTGAACACTATCCTCGCACGTGTTGTAGGAACGTGTACACAAGGCGACGCAGATCGCCTTTGGGGCGTGCTGATATCTATTCCTCTCTTTCTTCTTGCCGTGATTGCGCTGTCGCAGACCAGATATCCTAGGGGGACGGCAATTGTCTGCGTCCCCGCTTTCCTCCTTATGCTTTGGCAAGCTGCGTTCGCAGCCAAGCTCTCATTCGAAATTTTGGTCCATAACTCCAGCGCCTGTGAGGTTCTCGAAGGCATGCCTTACGAAAACAGCGGCGACGAGATCGCATTTGCCGTTCTTTGGCCGCTCGTAGGATTTGGAACGCTCGTCGCGATGGCTTTAGTGTACTTCTTGCGGAGAATGCATTCTCCTGTGCGCCAGAGATAAAGAAGTTACTGCTGATCGACTGACAACTGACAACAACGGCTACGCGGTCTTCACCGAATGATTACGAGGGGTAAACGTCGGCACGGCTATACCGGCTGACTCTATCCTCTTTTCGGTCGCGGTTGAGGAACGTATATCGGTTAGTTCGCGCGCTATCCTACCGGTGAAATCGATCTCGATGCCTATAATAGCTTCACCGGGAGGCAATGCTTTCACAGCTTCACACATTTCCGCTGTGATAAGAATGGCGCGCGGCAAAGAATCCGCGCCTCCGGCCTTACCTCTTGCGGAGGAAAGCCACGCTGGGAATACCCTGGTCATTTTTTAAGACCTGCAACAGATCACAGAACGAAAGGAGGATCTGGTAGGCAGGGGCTGTTGACGGCCATTCGATGTCGTCCATGACGATAATCCCGCCGCTACACACCTTTGTCGCATATTGGATTACGTCCGTTGCTGCATTGATGATCGAGTGGCTCCCGTCGATGTGAAGAAAATCGATAGTGTCGAAGAGGTGGCTTACTTTAGTGGATGACGCCTCTATGATACAAACTTGGCTGGTCAGGTCGTGGCGGGCGGCGAAGGTGTAAACTCCTTTTTTGATCCGCGGGAAATCGACGCTGGCCCACCATGCGTCGTTCACTGCACTCGTCGCGTTTTCGACGGCAGTCTCTGCGCTCCAACTCTCAATTCCATAGATCTTGCCGTGCCCATTCTCCTTGAGAGCTGCGGCGCAGGGGAATAATGATCGTCCGCCATAAACTCCAATTTCCACACAAATCCCTGGCTTTTCTCGGCGAATATGCTCGGCCATGGTGTGGGCTTTTTCTGGTGTGCACCAGCCCTCCAGCTCGGCGCCTGACGCTTCGATGGTCCGTTCTACAATGTCCTTTTGTTCGTCGATGCTGTGCAACTCCACTGAGTTCAGCTCTACTGAGATGTTGTGCAACGTGTCGGCAAAAATCTGCGGATGCACCTCGAGTGTATCGGCCTCCAGAAGGTCAGAAAGAGAAAGGCCGGCTTTTTCTGCAAGGTAAGAACAGTGCTTTCGAACTTCGTCTACCGCCGGCGTAACCACATTACGTTCGAGCAAATCAAGAGCGTTTTTGATGGTAACAAGAGCTTCCTTTTCGGAAGCGACGATAATGCTCTTCCGGTGCAGATGCGTTGCGCCTGCTGACAGCGCCTCAAAACCTCGTTCGAACAATATCCCCTCCCAGGTTGAAGTGCGAAAATCGATACATGGGGTGCAATTGATTTCCAATAGTTTTTTTACGTCTCCCACTGTATGGCCTAGGCTCGGCTTGAGCCGAAGTGAAGAGTGATGCTACTGCATCCGTTTGCTACTTACGGCCAGGATGAGGATTACTCAATGAGCACTTGCAGGATCATAATCTTTGCGCGCAATCCGAAGACGGGAGAGACACGGCTGCCTCTCTCTGGACTGGAATTCGCCGACGAAGAGGGGGAGGAAGAGGCTAAGAGGCTGCTGGAAGTCTATCGCCGGGGATATCCAGATGATTGGGAGCTGTCGCTCTATCAGCCCTTAGGCGAGACGGTGAAAGGCGGCGCTAAAGGCGCCTGATTAGCAGACAGAATCGCACCGAATTGAGACCCGGCGGGGCTTCTCCTACACAAAGGAGACAACACGACCAATCCCGCCTTGCCACGCTCGGTGGCGGTTCTGCCGCCGGCATCGCGCGGGAGGTCCAAGCTATGAACGAAGAACGTTAGTTGGCGCCGCTCAGCTGCGCCAACTCGGCCACCCGTTCCTTGCAGGTCGCCTCAACGAGACGGCGAAGATCTTCGGACCGCTCCAGAAGCCAGGAGAGCGCTTCCTCGGTGATCTCGAAGTGCTTGGAGTAGCGGGCCTTCACATAGGCCTCATTGAGGATGTTGTACCAGGCCGCGAAGCGGTGCTGAGCCCTCGGCCAAGCCTCAACGAGCCGGCGGTCTTGATCCTCCGCAAGACCGCGAAGAAACTTCAGGTTATGGGAAGGCGGGCTGTAGTTAGTGAGGGTGAGGAGCAGCGCCGAGTATAATCGCTCGATGGCTTGGTGCAATGTGAATGCTGCATCCTTTCCCCATTCCGGATCTTCCTGCATTTTTTTGAGGTGGAAGCGCGCTGTCTCCAGCAGGCGCTCCGACGCCGGCAGCATCGTGGAATAGTGTTTAGCTGCCGCTTGATAGCGCTCCATTGGGCTAAGCCGCTTCGGCTCAGCCAGCGGTCGGTCGTCGAGCTCGTACAGCACGATGCCCTCGCGCAGAATGTCGACAAAAAAATACTGCCCATCGGCCAGGAAATTGTTCACCTCGCGGGCGCCATGGACAATCAGCCCGACCGGCGTCCTCACATCCTTGTCCCATAACAAGCGATCGGTCGCTTTGTCCCAATATTCCGCTGCGGCGAGCTTCTTCGTGTTGACGATGACGAGAATGTCATAGTCAGAACGGTAGCCCTTCATCGTGTGTGGCTCGTCCACCCAGGTGCCGCGGGCATAGGAGCCGAACAGGATGATTTTTTGGATCCGCCCGCGCTTTTTGAAGCCCGCGGAGCTTCCCTCAAGGGCATCGGCAAACTCCTCGTGGATAATCTCGACGACGCGGGCAAGCTCACGCTGCTTCTTCTCCGGCAGATGTTCTAGGCTCGATCTCATATCCAATCGATAGGGCAAACATGACTCGTCGTCTACTGTCTGTTTTCATTGGGTTTTAAGCCCTAGTGTGGTGTGCCACTTGATATCGGAGGCATGCAGCGGCGGAAATCTCGGTCGTTTTTAGGTGTGTTTCGGGAAGATCAGACCCATTTCCGCCTTTTTCTAACAAGAACCCTCCAGGTCCCTTGACGTCTTCACCGATCGTCGTTTCGTCCTCCTCGTGCCGCTGAGGCAGCCACCGCACTCCCTCGCGGTTCTTACTTCACTCGCTCCAGGATGGAGGAGGGGGCGTTCGTGTGTGGTCTGTGGCCTTTTGGCGAAAGAACCGCTGAAGACGTGCAGAATTGCTTCGTGGGAACTGCCGAGGCGATCAGGGGGTGAGTTGCAGAGCGCGGAACCGCATTGTTGCCACTTGCCCTGCGTGGTGCACTCGCTGGTTCCGGTCGGTTGTTTTCTGTTGTATTGGCGGGGCACACATCCCCAAGTGACGGCTTCTTTCGGAGGGCTACAGGTGCAATTGGGCAATCGTGAACGAGAAAACGCTCCCGTGGAGCCGCGGCTCTTCGGGCAGGCGGCCCACTCGCGCTCTGCCCTCGTCGTGCCGATCTCGGCCGCCCGCTGGCTGCTCGTCCTGGTGCTGCTCGCCGGCGTATATTTCTTCCACGGTTTCGTGGTGCCGGTGCTCGCGGCCGTCGTCATCGGCTTTGCGAGCTGGCCCGTCTATCGCCGGCTGCTCCAGGCTGTGAACGGCAATCGCACCCTTGCCGCAACCATTGCCCTCGTCTCGGTGGTCGCCTTCATCGTCGTGCCGATCTCGCTCGCTGCGGTCTATGCGGTGGACGAGGTGCGTGACTGGCTCGTCTGGGCGGTCGCGACCAACGAGAACGGCGCGCCAGTCCCCGCCTGGCTGACGACGATCCCCGTCGCCGGTTCCTGGCTTGGCGAGCAATGGGTCAAATATGTCGGCCATCCCGGCGCCCTCGGCGAGCTCGTGCAGCTCGTCAGCGGCTCGAATATCGGTAACATCTATCGCGGCGTGCTGGTGATCGGCGCCTCCGCCT
>NZ_LUAV01000033.1:5488-155152 GCF_002078505.1 Ensifer aridi
TCAAGCTGCCCTTCCTGCCGACCTTTTTCGGCCTCGTCGGCGGCGTCAAGACCATGGGCTTTCTCGGCCTCTTCGTCGGCCCCGTCCTCATGGCGCTGCTCGTCGCCATCTGGCGCGAATGGCTGCACGAGGTCACCACCCAGCCGGAGCCGACCGTGGTGCGCCCTGGTATCCCACGAGTAACATCGGCCTGATCTTTTCACGTCGCACTTACAGGCCAGCCGCCTCAAGCGCGCCTTCAGCTGGCAGCCGTCGCCGGGTGTCCGTCCCGGAATTCGCTCTGCGTCGAGTGGTTACAGCACCTGGGGCGCTCGAGGTCTAGACTCTTCCGCCTTTGATGCGTGGCACCCGTCTCCCCTCGGTTCATCGCCACCGAGGCAACCTTCGGGGTGCCGAAGAAAATGCCCTCCAGGACCCGTCCTGGTCTCGACGGCGACGGACATCGCTGGCCCAGCGGCACCTGGTGGGCATCGACGCATGATCGTGGCCCGGGTGCAAGCAACGCGACGCTCCGCATGCGCGGGATATTGCGATCGGACACGCTTTCAATCGCCCTGCCGCGCGCCCGACTTGATGGGGCCCGCGCCAGGAATGGCGTCTGTAGCAATTAAAACGGCGCAGTGGGCCGCCGGCGATGGGAACCGTCCTTACCTCTTGATTGTTCTCTTGCGGAAGGAGTGTTCCAAATGGCCTTGCACATTTCTGAACTCAAGGGGACGGTCACAAGCTTACTGGCGGAGATCGGACTGATAGAACCCGTAAGGACAAACGCTTCTGCCCAACCGGTGCCCCCGCTATCGCCAGAGCAGCAATTATTGGTCGAATGCTATCGCTCCGGACAAATCGAACACTGGGCGTGGCAGCAGCACCTCGATGAAGATCCGGTACTGGCGGCGCACTTTAGGCGGGGCAGCGCTCTCTGAAGCGCTACAGCCAATCAGCGCGAAGACGAGGAAACCACGCCGACGCATACATGCAGGACCACATCGATAAGCTCGCAGTCTTAGCCGACACGGAGACAAAAGCGTTCGTAGACTTCAAAGAACTGTGTGATAGTAAGTTTCCTGAGCCGTAAGACGCCGGCCGAACGACAGTGACGCACAATGCTTTGGCTCCTATGCTCCACGCAGGGCTCTTGCTCCAACCGTAGAGTACCAGGCCCGTCAAACCAGCGAAATAACCTGCGTCTCCAGTATCCAGCCCAGTGAAGTGCCTGGTTCTCGCGCCGTGACCTCCCGCCAACTCATGCGCAGTTGGGCGTTCACGGAAGCAAAGGGCCCCTTCTCACAACGAGGAAAGAAGAGGCCCTTGTCTGAGCGTTCGACTTCACAGACTTGTTTGCTTAGCCCTCTCGTCTCGAGGTTCTGCGCCGCTTTTGCGGCGAGACTTTCGAATTTTCGACGGTAGACTTCAGCCATCGCTTGCTGGTTCTTCTGCTCATATCCCTTCCAAATCAAGAAGTACGTGGCTCCACATTGGACCGGGGAGTCGTTGTATTTGGGATTGACTGGCGCAGCGCGTGCGCCAGTCAATGACAGGGCCACAAGCACTGTCGCAAAAAAGAGCTTCTTCAACGGCTCCTCCAATTGATGAGCCAGCGGATACTCGCTGGTCGTCCATACGTTTTGCCGGCAGGTCAATGTCCGCGGGAGTTGTAATCGCACTCATCGACAACGTCACGGGGCGGATGTCAAACGGTTGCTATTAGTGCCTCGACGTTGCATCGTCCGGCTTCGATGAATTCGGCTCGGCTTCATAATGCGAGCTTCCGACCTTCCGATTTTTTTTGACTCGGAGCGTTTGCGACCAATTCGTCGATCACCGGCGATAGAAACACACCCGCCAAGTCCGACAATCATGCGACGCAATTACACAATTCAGCCTTGGCTTGGTCAGCACTCTGTATCACAGCGGACCAATGGTCTGGATTTGGACGGTAATTCACTGATTCGGCACGGCTTAGTGGACGCCGTTAACCCAACATTGTTGATCCTGCTGAAGGTATTTTCCGATACTAGATCCGTCACTTGACACTTGCGTTTACACCAGCATTGGTTGCGACTCGAGGCATAACATAAACCACGAGAGTCGCTTCCTTTAACGCTCTGTTTCGAAGATCGGAGCGATGACGGGCCTGTTGAGCGCACAATCGTGGGGGCACAAACAGGACAACTGGCGGATCAACTTTCTGCGGCTGTGGGTCATGGTGAAGCCGACACCTGCTGCTACAACGACGAAGGCCGATCGGTGATCTGATTGTTGATCGATGGACGAGGGACCTGGAAGGAATTCGGTGTGCGAAATATGCAATCTCCGCCTGGTTCGCCTTGCTATTAATGTGCAAAATAATTCAGTCCATAGGTTTCCAGTCAAATAGAGTAGTCATACTTGCAATACATTCGTTGCATCTTATTGTTACGTTTTTCCTGGCGCGAAATCCTCGATCTAGGACGACGCTACTTTCACTGCCTTTTAGCAGAAGCAGCCTTATCGGATTACGAAAATTCTTCGCCTTTTGGATAATTCTTTCTATCTTGTCGGTATTGTATCCCTTGCACAGCGCTGATCCGGAAAATAGTACTGCAATGCATACTCTGTACGTCGTCTTAACAGCCTTGTTATCATACGACATGCTCACGTTTATCATTAAGTTCGAGCGAGAAGGGCAGCGCTAGAATGGCTCCTGCAGAGACCCACGACTTCCGCTTAACCGCACCGGGCCATCAAGAATGGTGAGTGCCGAGGTTTCGTGCGGTCAAGCCAGGATATGACGATACAACTAGAGCAAATGCCTCAAGAGCTAAGACAATGAAATTCATTTCAGAATATTTTCGAATATTCTTCTACCTGCTGTTAGCCAGCAGGATGTCCGTTGTGTTTTATCTTGGTGTAGCAACGATCATCGTAGCAATTGTAAGCAAGAAACTGAATTTCCCGCCTTTCTACCTCGTAGTAATGGTGTGGGCCGCCATTATTGCCATAAACCCCGGCCGTCGTATTAGAAAATCTCGCGGCGAGAAGGACTGAGATTTGTCGTGCAATCAGCTTATTACTCACTCTCAAGTTGATCAGCTTGTTCTTGGACCTCTATCACCAAGCCGAAGAAATCGGCGCGCTGCGCTCGATAAGAGCGAACCGCTCGCCTCGGCTCCATTCCGTGCCGCATTGCCGCCGTCGCCGATGAATTCACCCGCAAATCGGCTCCGGCAGGAGACTGGCAAGTCGCTCGCGCCTGTTCGGCGCCTTGATGCCGCGAACAGAAACCGAGCCTTGTTCCGAGGAGCAGTCTTCACCCTTATAAGTTGCGTATTTACATTGTCTGCTGCTTATGATTGCTGTCGTATACTTCAGCAGACGATCAGATGGCCTAGGAACGGCGAATGTCACGGTGGAACACCAAGTTTTGCGTTTTCGCCTCCGTAACGGTGCTCTCCGCAGCTCAAGCTCGAGCACAAGATCTACCGCTACCCTATCCGTGGACGTATTCCCTTGAACAGGCATTAAGATCGTTCAGATTTCCCCACGCCGACATCGACCTGAAAATTCCTATTTCTTACATCGACTTGCCGTATCGTTTTCGCGAGGGCCGCGTGTACTCGGTCCAATCTCTGAACCTAATGGCCTTGCTGCCTGGTATTGAAGGCAGAAGCCGAAAGAATGATGCCGAATTTCGGAAAATCATAAACGACGACCGAATCCAGATCCTGCTGCAGGATCAACTCGATTCTGGAGAATGGAAATTATCGAGGGTCACCTCTGCCCAACTGCTCGCGACGTCGAAGCTGGAATTGGAGTCGTCTGGGCAGAGATTCGACCTTTATGCGCAGCGGCAAGCGGCACCTAGACCATGGAAACTGGCACTGGAAATATGTTCTTAAAGATAAGCCAATAGGCGAGCCAACCATATCCATCATCTGCAGTGGTGAAGGGACGGTCCCTCGACCACACTGCAACCATTTCTTCATTTATGAAGCGATGCTGGTAACCGTTACATATAGCTTGGAAAACCTTTCATTCTGGAAGGAAATACAAACCTCCGTGTTCCGTAGACTCAAAGAGTGGAAATAAACACGCTTATACCTGGAGATATTGATGGCACTCGACAAGCTTACATTAGAGCGCCTCCAAATGTATGTTAACATGGGAGACAGGATCGGCTACTACCGCCTTCTAGCCGTTCTCGGTATGCTCCCAAAAGTCGAGACAGATTCACCACTTTCGTGTCGTGATGGCTTTCAAGTGGCCGTGAAAGACTCTCCGGCGGCTAGACCTTCGATCGGCGCCAGCCGGCGGCGTCTGCTTCTGCCTCCGAGCAGAACCGCCGTTCTCCGCGCCATGGCGAGATCCATGTCGCCGTTTAATAGGTCTGCCCGGCAGGGGATAGATGCGCTCTCCTGAGAGATCAATGTTGCCCTTGATCGTCCAGGGTCGGCCACCAAGGTCATTCGCCGAGAAAAAAGTCGCTCTGCCACTGCCGCAACGGCGATGGTGATGACTGGGTAGGCCATCGCGCTGGATGCGAGCGAGCGCATTTTGCCGCTTTGCTGCTCATATAATGAGCAGCAAGAGCGCTGCGCCGACAATGAGCAACCCTGATATTGTGGACGCTGAGATCACAAGCAGATCGTGGTCGTAAATCTTCTTCTCTCGGTCGGTGCGATGCATTTGACCTCCGCGCAGAGCCAAGCCGCAATGTGAAGTTACGAGTCTTCTAATGATAACTCTCGCGGCGGTGTTAGGCCATCGGCCCGCGTCCGCACTCTTCAAGGCGCCTTCCCGCAAGAGCCCTGATTTCCTTGGCGAGGGCTGCGAGTTGCGCCGCAACTTCAAGGAGGTATGAGGCCAGCTCTCCATGGCCTACGCCTTTCTTATCGCGGTCGCTCATGTTGCAGGCCCTCATAAGTGGGTAGTCGTCGTGTAGCGCAGTCTTCCCGGCGTGGGACGAGGTCCGCCATCTCCTGCGGAAGCGGCAGACCTCTGACCGCCTTGGAAATGAGGGATGTTGGCGGCTCGGAATATCAAACCACGGTGCAGTGCCGGTCACCATTCGCCTTTCGGGCTTAATCCTGATAACCCACGTCGAGGAAGTGGGGGGCAAAACGGAGCAGCCGGTCGGTCGTTGTAACGATGTTCTCGATTTCCGAACTCGCTCGCGCTTCAAGCAAGGGAATTGAATTGATCGCGCGCGGCGATATTCTAGGGATGAGCCTTGCTTCGACGTCCTGTTTGGGCAGTCTGGCCGATCGTAATTGGGTCCGTCCGGTCGAACCGGCATGCTGCAGCTTCCGGTTCCGGCCGCATTGAACTCCGGATATGTCGAGGGTGATGATATGTTGCGGACACATGTCGGTGGAATCGCAATTTATCGACATGTTGCGGCGTCCGCAAAGTCCCGCGCCGCTTCGATACGACGGACAGCACTCCTCCTAAGCTGTCGGTCACTATTGCAGCCCGGCGCATCGCCTTCGACGCCGGGCTATTGTCATCTTCGCAGGAACTCTATCCCGATATTGCCATTCTTATCGATCAATTCCGGCAATGAGGAATTCCAAGGGAGGAGGGATCGTGTCAGTCAGCGCCAGTGACCCGCGAGCTTATCGCGGTGATGAGACAGTATTTTGCGGCCAAAGCCGAGCTGGAGAGCTTGAAAGAAAAATTGGAGGCGGCACGACAGGCAGCCGGCGACGCGATCGCCGTATTCTACGATCCCCGCCAGAACCCCGAGCACGCCGTCGACCTGCAGCGCTCGCATCACTTGAAGGGAGAGATGGCGTCGCTGATGCAGCGTGCTGAAGCAGGGGCAGAGCAGCATTGGCCGCTGACCGGAAGGATACGTCGGAGGCGGAAGCGCAACCGGAAGAGTGGCAGTCGTTTGAGAGGCGAGCCGATGCACTCTTCGGCGCCTAGTGACGCTCAGACGATCAGCCGCGCTGTGCGACCGTTCTTTCGTTCCGCATTGTTGTAACAGCTTGCCACCTGCGCCACCGACTTGTGCAATGATTTCTGCATCGCCTCGGGCAGCGGAATGTCGCGGTTTGCCGCCTCGGTCAGATAGCCGGATCTCAACCCATGCGCCGAAAACAGCGCCGCATCGAAGCCGACTTGCCTGCAACGGCACTTCAGGATCAGGTTGACTGATTGCGGTGTCACCGCCCGACAATCGACATTGCCCCACTGATCGATGCGCCGAAATATCGGCCCATCCTTGATCGCAGTTCCGCCAGCCAATGTTTCAGCGCGCTCACTGGCAAACCGATCAGCAGCACATGCTCGTTGTCGTCGCTGATGGTCGTCTTGGTGCGGCCGAGGTGAATAGTGAGGCAGGGAAGGGGAGTTCTTGCCGGCTGGGCCGGCGCGCGCACCGGTTCCTCATCGACCATATCCTCGACACCAATGCCGCCACTTCCGAGCGGCGACGGCCGCCGGAGGCAAACGCAGTCAAGAGCAGGCCGATCACGCATGTCCATAAGCCGTTCGGTGGTGCTTGTTTCCAGGAGCGATGCAAGTACGTCGCCCGTGACTGCCTTCCTGCTCTTGCGCTGGCGCGGCCGGTTACTCGCCTTGACCGCGACCTCAGCGCGCTCTTCAGCGAGGGCGCGCCGAAAGCGCCGCTCAGGCCGCGCCATCGGGTGAGGATCGACCAGGTGGTCAGTCGCCGCCGCACCGTGCCTGGTGCGTGCGGGCCGTCGGCCCGGAGCAGGCGTTCGGCCCGCAATCGGCCTCGACCTCCGCCGGCATGCCGTGGGTCGGGTCCTCCTTGCGCTTGAGCGGATCCCAGAGGTGATGGGCGACAAGTTTCAGGAGCAGCGATTCCGGCGCCGGCCAAGGGAGGGAGGCTCTCGTCGCCAGCCGGCACCAGGCCTCGAGATATGCGAGATCCGAGGCGAGCGCCCGGAGCGTATTTTCTCCCATGCCTTCGACGGCGAGATGTTTCAAGGTTTCGACATCGTCGTCTGTGAGAAGGGCGGCCAGCTGATCGCGCCGGTCGAATGGAAGGATGGCGTCAAGCGCGTCGAGTTCCTCGGCGCGGCGGAGGACGGCTTGGCTGTTGGCACCCGGTGACTTACGATTGCCCAAGATTGACTCCGACGTTTTCCGGCGGATTTGAGAAAACTACGGATATCCCGTGTATTCCGCGAAAGGGAGTATTGCAATCACGTGGAACGACCGTCGCTGGCAGTCTAAGCGCGACCGTTGCGCAGAAGCAATCGTGACATTGAGCGACGATGAAATCGCTGCGATCGAGAAATCCGACATGGAGCCGGGCCTCGATCATTTCAACGTCGAACTGTTGAGTCCGGTTTCTCCCGACTGAGCCTACCGGTAACGGTGCTCCCTTCGATCGGCGTCTCGAAATCACGGGAGCTGGTGGTTCCAGGGATTGATGATGGCAATGCCGGTGCCTTCGAAGTCCGCGACATTGCGCGTTGCCAACGCCGCCCCGCGGGAACGGGCGATCGCGGCAATCTGTGCGTCGAACTGGCTGATAGGGCGGCCGGCCTTGCGCCGCTCCACGGCCAGCGTGGCATAGGCCTCTGCAGCCTCGCTGTCGAATGGCAAAATGCGCCCGGCAAGATCCTCGCGAAAGATCGGGACGATCGCCCCCTCGAGGTCGCGTCGGCGGCGTCCATCCGGTAGAAGCCGCAGTTCGTAAAGGATCTCGGCTTCGGTGACGGTCGTGGTGAACACCGACGTCGGCGGCTGCTCGGCGAGCCACGCCTCGACAGCAACGGACGGCGACGGCGTCAGCAATTCCGACAGCACGTTGGTGTCGAGGATGATCACGCGGAGAAGTCCGGCGCTTCGCGGATCGCCTCGCGTGGGGGCGTTTCGAGCGTGATGCCGCCGGTTGGCGCGATGCGGGCGCGAATGGCGGCGGCGAGATTGCCCGGTTGCCGTTCACTGGTCGACAGCGCCACGCGCAGGATGTCGCGGGCCTCGTCTTCCATTGACCGACCGTGCGCGGCGGCGCGCAGCCTGAGCCGCTGCTTGAGGCTATCGTCGAGATTGCGGATCGTCATGCTAGCCATAGGAGCCTCCGTTCATCATTGATTGCAATTTAATCATTGATTGCAGCTGTTGCAATGCGTGTTTCCGGACGAGCGCCGTTGCAGATGCCCATGTCTCGAGCCAGCTTCCCGCCTTCAGCGACTCCAAAATCTCACTAACGATACTTGGTCCGATTTGGGTCACGATAGCGGTCTGACGAAAGCGCCCGCGAGCAGCACCTCGTTCTCGATCGGCCACAACGTTTCGTAACGAAGCGAGATGGATGAAGTCATGGAACAGGCACGCGAAGCGGGCGCGGCCATCGTGAAGCTGGCCCAAGAGAGATTCTACGGGGGATATGCGGGCTACTTCACCGATCTCGATGGTCATCTGTGGGAGGTCGTGTGGAATCCGGCCAATTTGCAGGAGGGGGACTGACTTGACGGCAACGGGTCGATCGCACACCTTCCTGTGCCGCGCAGGTCGTCTATTCTAAACCGCTCCGAGGGGCCCCGGCGAAACCAGCCTGACGAATCGGTGATGTCCTAAAACGGTTCTCAAAGACGAGATCATTGCCTTGTACTCGACCTGTCTGTTTGCTTGCGCTTGCAAACTGTGAATCGGGTAATAGTTGATCCCGGACTCACAGTCCGCGCAGAGCGCGCGTCGTGCGCCACGGCGTTGGGGCTGCGCTGCCCGCCTAATTGGTTCTTAGGATCGAACGCGGGTGGTCTCCTCGAAATTGCACTTGTCAATGAATGCAATTTAGGGAAATCTCCGCCGGCTTCCGGGAGGACGACCATGGCCGAGACTATTCACACGCCTGAACAGGCAGGCCGCCGCGAGTGGGTTGGCCTGTGCGTCCTGTCGATCGCATGCCTGGTCTACTCGATGGACCTGTCGGTGCTGTTCCTCGCTGTGCCCGCGATCGTCGCGGACCTCGATCCGTCCGCATCGCAGCTGCTGTGGATCAACGACATCTATGGCTTCATGGTCGCCGGCTTTCTCGTGACCATGGGGACGCTGGGAGATCGGATCGGCCGCCGGCGGGTATTGCTGATGGGCGCGTTTGCGTTCGGCGTCGCATCTGCCTTCGCCGCTTTCTCAAACACCGCGGGGCAACTCATTCTGGCAAGGGCTCTGCTCGGCATTGCCGGTGCGACGATCGCGCCATCCACGCTGTCGCTCATCGTCAATCTTTTCAAAAACGAGGCGGAGCGAAACAGGGCGATTGGCATCTGGGGCACGGCCTTTGCGTTGGGTGGCCTCGTCGGCCCGCTCATCGGCGGAATTCTGCTACAGTACTTCCACTGGGGCTCGGTGTTTCTGATCAACGTACCGGTGATGCTCTTGCTTCTGGCCGTCGCCCCGTTTCTGTTGCCGGAATACAGGAATAACGATGCTGGCCGACTAGACCTGCCGAGTGTGGTGCTTTCGCTTGCGACAGTTCTGCCGATCATCTACGGCGTCAAACATATGGCTGCCGACGGCTTTCAGCTTGCCCAACTCGTACCAATCGGTTTGGGGCTTCTGATCGGCGTTATGTTTGTTCGACGCCAGCGGCGCCTTACCGACCCGTTGGTCGACCTCGCGCTCTTCCGGGTGCCGGCCTTCACGGCATCGCTGATGGTAAACCTCGCCGGTGTCTTCTTCGTCTTTGGCGTCTTTCTGTTTCAGAACCTCTTCCTGCAGCTTGTGCTCGGTCTGTCGCCACTGGAAGCTGCGCTTTGGTCTGTGCCATCGGCCTTCGTCTTCGCAGGGATGTCCTTCCAGGCCTATCGGTTCACCAATCGCTTCGGACCGGTTAGAACCGTGCTCGGCGGACTTTTGATCAATGCAGCGGGAGCCGCCGCCATGGCTGTCGCCGCTTACGCCGAAAGCCTTTTCGGAATCCTTGGCTCCAGCATGATCATCGGCTTCGGCTTCGTCCCTGTTGTTCTCACCACGACCGGCTTGATCGTGGGGACTGCACCGCCCGAACGCGCAGGCTCGGCTTCGGCGATATCGGAGACGAGCGCAGAATTTGGGGGCGCATTGGGCATCGCGGTGCTGGGCAGTTTGGCGACCCTGATCTATCGAATGGCGATGAACCGCGCCGACCTTAGCAGCCTCAATCCCGTACAAGCCGAGGCTGTTTCTGCAACTCTTGCCGGAGCGGTCGAAACAGCTCAGACAATGCCGGGTTCGGCTTCGGCTGTCTGGCTGGACACAGCGAAAAGCGGCTTCTCGCTGGGCTTTGCCGTATGCTGCGTTATTGCGACGGTGACGCTCTTCCTTCTCGCGATCATCGCACGGCGGGTATATGCCACAGCCCACATCGATGAGAGCCCCTTGTCCCCTCATTGAGGCTCGCGTCCTCAACCGATCTGTGCATGCTCTGGCACGGCTATCCTCAATCGCCTGCCCTAGTCATCCCATGACGGCTGCGCGGATCGGACACCGTCGCTGATCAGAGCCGCCCGACGTGAAATCGTCGATGAACGATCTTCTCGTTCTGTGCCTACGATCGCACAACGCATTATCCCGTGATATCGGGCGTGCCAATGATCGCTGCGGTGTTGGCTGGCCATGAGGTCGAGATTACCTTCGTTGTCGCCGAGGTGAGAAATAGCTCAAGCAAAATGCCGGAACATCATTGAACTTGACGGGCTGCCATTCCTCGCGGACCGGCTCTGTGGTTTTCTGGAGGAATTCCGGCAGACCCTTGTACCTGGTGCGCGGATCTCCGTTGAAGGGCGAGGCTCGGAATGGGGTGTTTTTGCCAAGCAGGTGCGGCGGGTAGATTAATCCTCAGCCTCGAGGTGCCCGCTCGCCGAGCCTAGTAGTTGCGCGTCAGCATTTCTGCAAAACGGCCATTTGAGGCGTTGGGTCAAATTTCCGCTTACCACCCTTTCGAGCCCTACCACAAACGCCTTTGGAGCTCTGGAAGAGTTGAGGCCGAAGCCCTGACCTACGACGGCTCGAGAACCCTTCGGGTCGGCCACCCGCCGGCCTCATAGCGCGGCACCTCGGCTCATTGGCACCGCACGCAGGAGATCGGTCAGGTTCTCACGGCTGAAAAAATCTCCCTCCGGACGTCAGCGTCACCTAGATAGCCCTCGATCGCGTGCGCATCCTCCCCGTTTTCGATACTCGAGTTATTGAAGATCCCGCCAGCGAAAGTCTCTTGGGTCAAAGGCTTTCCCAAAGTCACGAGGTCATCCACATCGAGCCCGTTGTACCAACGAGTGACTCCGGCCGGCACAGCACGCGGCCGCCTGAGCGCCGATTTGACGGCTTCGAGGGGCAGCGGTGAACCAAGTGTGGTGAACAGCGGCACCTTCACCTTGAGTTCGCGGAGGAGTTTAAATCCAATGACCGACCCCAATGAATGCCCGATCACCACACAGCCGTCGGTAAGACACGGCCGGACGATCCCGTCCACACGCGACGTCACATGGTCACGTCTCAGATACGCATAGGCCTGCCTGACCAGCAGGAGGAATAGGCCTCCCTTGAACGGAGACAATTTCTCGAGCAGGCGGAGTATTGCAAGGAAGCGGCGATCTTCGAGTGGACCCGGGGTGATCGCCTGTTCGCGCTCGATCAGCTCGCGTGTGAGACCTCTTTCAAGTGCCGCCTGATGGAGCGCCGACGTCACGAATTCCCGCTCCTCGTCGTCGCCTGGGATTCCCATGGCCACCGCCTGTTCCGGGGTGGCCGGCTCCGTCGCACCCGCCAGAACGTCTCCGTAGAAGGGTGCCACGATTTCGATGCTGGCGAGGTCGCCCGGATTCCCGAGGAAACCTCTCCACTCGCGGCGGATAATCTCCGCGCTCTTTCCTTGCTGGTTGATGCCATGAAGGAATACGAGACGCATCAGACTTCTCCGTATTAGATGAAATCCGTCAAAGAACGGCCAGACGCGGTCGGAAATGCGGTGAGCGCATGCGGCAGGAACCTCAACCCGAGCAACTCTCACGGGGAGCCGGTGATATCCAGTAGGGCCTAGCTGGCTCGCACTCGACATCCCCCAGCCACTCAAATCAGCTTCAATTGGAATAGCCGCTCGGATGTCCCCCGGGGAGGCACCGCTCGACCTCGAGTCAGCATATAGATGCTACCTAAATTAGAAAAGTAATAGCCATGCCATTTCGGATGTGATTCGGGCTGAGCGGGAGGTCTTGGTTGGTGCGCTGGAAACATCGGCGGCGTTGATGACATCGGCTCCCGAGCGAGTTTCGTGCACGAGCTCACCATAAACACGCTCGGCGAGGTGAGTTCCAGTACAACTACCTGACCCATCAGCAGCTGCGCGACCAGATCAAAGAGATGGCCGCCTGCAGCGGCGATGCCGCCTGCATCAAACAGGTCGAGAAAAAATATCTCGCGATCGACAACCAACAGGAGTTCGATCTGTTCGCCTGCCAGACCGTCGCATGCGTCGAGAAGCACTTTCAGGCCATAGAGGAAGCGAAACTCTATCTCGGCGAGGATCTAGTGGAACTTGCGAGGTATTCGCTCGACGCGGCCAACCGCACCGCCGCGCGGCAGTTGAGTGCCGGATTCTTCTCGCCGGATCTCGCCAGCGTCGAGGCGGACATCAACCTCAAGGGCGCCGCCTATTGCGAGCGCAATCCGGGCGATAATTGCAAGCTCATCGGCAGCATCCTCTCCGACATCAGCGACGGCCTCTTTGCCGCCGCCTAGGCCAAGCTCGCCTACGCCTCGGAAATGGGGCAGCTGACCGACGATGTGCTGAGGACGGTCCAGAGGCAGACCCCTGGAGCCACAAAGGGCTTGGACGATCTTATCGCCAAAGGCACTCGTCGCTCCGCAGACGATGCCAACGCGACCTTTCCCGAGGGCTACTCTCCGCCCTACACCCCAGGGACTGGGGTGACGGAGTTTGTAGCCGATGGGAATCAGACCTTCGTGCGTGTGGTTTCAGGAAATAGGCCCGCTGGACAATGGGTTATGAGGCAATCTGATATCGAAGGGTTAACACCGCAACAGATCGCCGATAAGTTTGCTCTGCCTGAAGTGCCGACTGGCATTACCTCGATTACGCCACCTGCCGGAACTCGGATCAGGACAGGGGAAGTTAACGAGAATTTCGGCCGCCCAGGGGGAGGGACACAGTTCCAGTTATTAGATCGAGTTAACGATGGATGGGCTAATGTTACACCGTTGTAATGAAATCGAATCGCGGATTGACCGGAAAGACTGTGAGCAAACGATCGGGTTAGAGTCGGGAACTATCGAACTGTACCTTGGCAAGTCCGCTGACAGGCTTTCAGCCCTGGGTCTCTTGAATATAGTAATGCGTGACCAGCATGATCAGCTGTCAGGGTGGTCCATTGAATCGATTAAGAACTCAGGCTTGACGGTAAAGCATCAAGAGGCAATGCGGGAGCCTAATACAAGTACCGTGATGAACATATGGGTAGAGGGGTCCGAGCTTTGTGCCCAACATTGGGAAGGATTTATTTCTAGGTTTGACGGAAAGACCATGAAAATCGTCTCTCAGGCGTTTACGAAATGATCGGGCTCCCCCGTGCAATTTTAAGACCGCTGGCACCAATTCGCCTGCTTTGTTATTGTGAGAACCTCTCGAGTCGTAGTGCTGGCCGCGTTGGCCGGGGCAGTCGCAAGCTGCAGCATTACCTTCCAGCGTCTTGGAAACTATTCGCCGGAGCCGACGATCGAACAGCTGGCTAAATATTTGATGACCTCGCTGAGTAGTCACCATCATGACCTGCCGAATCCGGACGACGGTGAGCACTATCCAAGTCTGCTTCGGGACGTTCCTGCGAGGCAACACATCCGTAAGCGGCAAGCTGAGGCCGTTCAGCCGGCGTAGTTCCACGGCATGAGTGCGTCGATTTCGCTGCTCGGCCAGCCATTGGCAATGCGCTCGAGCGTTTGCGTGAGCCAGGCAAGCGGATCGACGCTGTTCATTTTTGCCGTCTGCAGAAGCGTCGCGATGGTCGCCCAGCTCCTTCCGCCGCCGTCGCTGCCGGCGAAGAGTGAGTTCTTTCTCGTGATGGCCTGGGGCCTGATTGCTCGCTCGACGATGTTGGAGTCGAGCTCGATGCGACCGTCGGTCAGGAAGCATTCGAAGATGGCGCGACGCGAGATGGCGTAACGGATCGCCTCGGCGAGCTTCGATTTGCCGGAGATCCGCGGCAGGGTCTTCTGCCAGAGGGCGAAGAGCTCGGTGACGATCGCGGCGGAGGTTTGCTGACGCACCGCGACACGCGCGCCAGGGCTTTGGCCGCGCACGGTCTCTTCGATCTGCCAGAGCTTCGCCATTCGCTCGACCGTCTCCGTTGCGACCTTCGAGCTTTCCGCGACATGCAGCTCATAGAACTTGCGCCGACTGTGTGACCAGCAGCCAGCCAATGTGACGCCGTCATTGCCGCGATCGGAGCGGACCAGCTTGTTGTAGGCGGCATAGCCGTCGACTTGCAGGATGCCGCGATAGCCGTTCAGATGCCGGGCGACGCATTCGCCGGCTCGGCTATCTTCGAAGCGATAGGCTATCATCGGCGGACCGCTGCCGCCAAATGGTCGGTCATCCCTGGCATACGCCCAAAGCCAAGCTGTCTTCGTCGATCCGGAGCCGGGCGCGAGCGTCGGCAATGTGGTCTCGTCGGCGAAGATCCGCTCGCCCTTCTTGATCTCATCGAAGAGGTAGTCGGCGAGGATCTCCAGCTCGAACCCGAGCTTGCCCATCCACTGCGCCATCAGCTTGCGGTCGAGCTCGACCTTGTCGCGGGCGTAGATCGCCTCCTGTCGGTAGAGCGGCAGGCCATCGGCATACTTGGAGACGGCAATCTGCGCCAGAAGCGCTTCCGTCGGAATGCCGCTCTCGATGATGTGTGCCGGCGCCGCCGCCTGGATGACCCCGTCCTCGTTTTTGAAGGCATACTTCGGGCGGCGGGTGACGATGACGCGGAACTTCGCCGGCACCACATCCAGCCGCTCCGACACGTCCTCGCCGATCAGCACCTTCTGCTTGCCGGCATGCTCCGGCCGATCCTCCGGCTCGATGACGACTTCGACCCGCTCCAGGTGGGGTGCGAAGCCCTTGCGTGGTCGCGGCGGACGTTTGCCTTCTGGGCGCTCGCGGCCCCTGTTGACCTGTGCTCTGATCGCGGCGATGCCAGTCTCGATTTCCTCGAAGACAAAGGCCTGCTGCTCGTCGTCGGTGCTTGGGGAGCCGAGCTTTTCCGATCGCCGGCCGAAGCGGGCGCGATCGAATGCCTTCAGGATTTGCGTCAGCCGCTCAATGCGCTCATCGGCATCGGCGTTGCGTGCCTTGAGATCTGCGACCTCCCTCTCCAGGACATCGGCGCGCGCCGCCTTCTCGGCCATGGCAAGCACCATGGCTTTCAGCGCTTCAACGTCGTCTGGAAGGTTGAGATCGGGCGGCGTCATCGGTTCGACCAGAGCACATTTTGCGCCGGTTTTCCTGCCCTTTCAGGCCACTGATTCACTTCGCCGCAGGGCTTTTACCCAACAATTTCCGGCGGCTTGACCGGCACGGCGCGAACCCGTTTCCAATCCATGCCGTCGATGAGCGCCAGAAGCTGAGCATGGTTGAGCTGGATTCGATTGTGGCCGATCCGCGGCCAGCAGAACTGCGACTTTTCCAGCCGCTTGGCATAAAGGCAGACCCCGGAGCCGTCCCACCAGACGATCTTCACTCTATCCGCCCGTTTGGCCCGGAAGACGTAAAGCGCGCCGTTGAACGGATCATTGCCGGCATCCCGCACCAGCGACAGCAAGCTGTCCGGGCCTTTGCGGAAGTCGATCGGATGACTGGCGAGGAACACCTTCACGCCGGACGGGATCATGCCGAACGCACCGCCCGGATCACCCGCTGCAAGTGCGCCTCGTCGACATCTGCGCCGGCGCGCACGACGACATCACCAATGACAACCTCGATCACCGGGGCAGCCGGGCGCGCCGAGGCGATTTCGCCAGCCGAACGCTGCGAGGAGGCATGGTCCAGAGCGTCACGACGCCAGGCGAAGAGCTGCGACGGACGAATGCCGATCCGATGGGCGATCGCCGATACGCTCGCGCCCGGCTCCAGCGCCTCGGCCACCACCTGCGCTTTGAACTCATCCGACCAGCGTCGGCGAAGCTGCCGTGGTGCACCCTCGAGGCGCTCGGCGACCGCTTCGATCATGTGGAAGGTTCTAGTTCCAGAACTAGGTGCAGACATAGAAGCTCACATCGGCTCACAACGTGCGCTATCGATATCCGACCGCCAACCCCCTACGCCAGACGGGGTCTCGTTGCCGCTTACACACATCCCGCGGAAAAACGGAATTATTCATTACGGTTCGAAAGGCGTCCATGTTGTACCATCTATGGCCTAAGCATGGATAAGGTTGAACTCCGAATTCGCATCTTATTGGCAACTCAGACGGCATTACTTGGCGCGATCGATGCCCGAGTGAGAGCAGTCACCTGCCGCTGGGATAATAGGCACATTCAACTTCGAGTCATAATCGATGGTCGCATTTCGGTTATCGATAGGGAAACCATGAGCATGGTGGAAACCGAAATTATGTCGCATTTCCACGCGCACGAAGTGAACGTGGAGTGCGTGCGAGTTGACGTGCCGCAGCGAATAGAATTGCTGCCGAATGAAGTTCTCGTGTTTAGTCGTCGCGAGGATTCGTAAGTGGCAGCACTTCGAAGTTGATGATCGCGCCGTAATCGGGCGGACACCCTCCGGACTGATCTGTTTGTCACCTCCGAACCGTCTTCAGGGACACGTGTTTGCCACGATGCGGCAAAACGCACGTCAGTGGGAACAATTGGCTCGCGCAGAATCTAATCACGCCACCAGCGCGTCGAGATCCGGCTCGCTCTCGGTCTGCAGGCGGCAGGCAGCGACCGCCATGACCGCCGCGTCGATCCGGCCAAACGACTTGGCCTTGATCAGCTTCCGGTTGCCGGCGGCGTCGCTGTCGATCACCGCGTTGGAAATGCACCATCTAAGCACCGGGTGCCCGCCATGCGAGATCTTCCCTCGGACGGCCAGCTCTTCGAAAATCTCTATTGCCGGGCTCATCGACTTGTAGCCTTGGCCGAACGGCGATAGCGGCACCAGCACGCCCATGCGCGCGAAGCTCTGCTTCAGGATATCGATGCGCCACCGATCATAGTTCATCTTGCCGAACAGGATCTTCGACGATAGCTCGCCGACGTCGGCGGCGAGGAAATCGTAGTCGAGCACTTGTCCCGGCACCGGGATCAGGAAGCCCCGGTCGGCCCACACACGGTAGGGCGCGCGGTCGCGCAATCCGCGCTCGTCCAGGGTATCGCCGGGAGTCCAGATGCGCGGGAACAGGTGGACGTTGCCGTTGTCGTCGTCGACCGCCATGACCAGCGCCGACAGGTCGGTGCGGGCCGACAGGTCGAGCCCGCCATAGACCGGCCTGCCGTCGTAGAGCAGCTCCTCGGAGAGCGGCTTGTTACCCCGGATCCAGACGTTCGGCGAAAGGAACGGGGCCTTCGCCTGGACGCGCCGGTTCAGGTAAAGATTGCGCAGCCGCGACTCCAGCGATGATACCTTGACCGCCCGGTGCATGGCGGCGCGGAATATGACTGAGAAACCTGCTGACCTTGCCCCCTGAAATAATCCATTTTGAAGTAAGCTCTGGCCCATTGAGAGGACCAGGGAATGAAGCGCAACCGTTTCACGGACGAACAGATCATCGGCATTCTGAAGGAGCACGAGGCGGGCACGCCGGTCTCGGAGCTTTGCCGCAAGCACGGCGTCAGCAATGCCAGCATCTACAAGTGGAAGGCATGGACGTGTCCGAAGCCAAGCGGCTGAAGACGCTGGAGGACGAGAACACGAAGCTGAAGCGGCCCCTGGCGGACGCGATGCTCGACAATGCTGCTTTGAAAGACCTTTTGGGAAAGAAGTGGTGACGCCCGCAGCGAAGCGGAGAGCTGTCGGGCATCTGGTGAGCCACCATCGGATGAGCGAACGGCGGGCGCGCAAGCCATCGGCTTTTGCCGAATGACGATCCGTTACGAAACCAGGCGCGGCGACGGCCCGAGTAACATCGGCCGGATTTTTCACGTCGCACTCGCAGACCAGCCGCCTCAAGCGAGCCATCAGCACGGCAGCCATCGGGCGTCCGTCCGTTGGCTATTTACAGGACGAAATAGCCTTTTTGCAGTGTGATCGCGTCGTCAAGAAAAATGGTGAAATCCGCGTTCTTGTCACCGTTGACGTCGCCGTAGATATAGGTACCGGAGGCATCTTGGTCATAGCGCAATTCTCCCTTCCTGCCGCTAAAGGCGGCTGTTTCGACGAAGAGAAAAGCCTGATTGCCCCGACCCGACTGGGCATCGATTGCAGAAAGATCGATCCTGTCCGTTTCTTCGGAGGAGAAGTCGCTAATCGTGTCCCGGCCGGCAGCGGTGCTGTCTGCAAGTGCCCTGAACAAGAAAGTGTCAGTTCCAGTTCCGCCAGCCATCACATCCGCGCCTGCCCCGCCGTAAAGCACGTCGGCGTCTGACTGGCCGAAGAGGCTGTCGTTGCCGCCCCCGCCCTCGAGCCTGTCGGTGCCGCTGTCTCCATAGATCGAGTCGTGGCCGATATAGCCGAGTAGCGTATTGGCGGCTTGATTACCGTTGATCAAGTCGTCGCCCGATCCTCCCCTGACGTTTTCAATCAGCGAGCGGGTGTCGCCGTGATACAGGAGCGCATTGAAGATGTTGCCGGCCGCAAAGCCGTTATTGGAACCGCCGCCGAGCCAGGCAAGCTGGTCGGCGCTGAAGGTCGAGGCCATGCCCGGTCTAAGGTCGACCGTTAGGCCGGTCTTGTAAGCCGAAAGGTCGTACGTATCGTTGCCCCCGCCATCCCAGACGGTAGCGAAAACGCGGTTCGCGCCGGGAGAGATTGCCATCTTGCCATTGACGAGCGTCCCGCCGCTGCCGGGCGTCCATTTGTAGACCGTGTTGCCGCTGTTGGTCGTGAAGTCGGCCCCGTACATTTCCTGGAGCGCTGCGATGTCGGCCATCATGAAGGTCTGCGGCGCACCGTATTGTTCATAGTAGTAGCCGTTGCCGCCGACATAGCCTCTATAGGTCATGATCGAATATTCGATCGAGTCGTATTGGCTGGGCAGGGCGTTAAAGGCACCCTCTGCCTCATGGCCGTGCTTCAATCCGAGCGCATGGCCAAGCTCGTGCAGCATCGTGTGCCAGGCGTAATTGCCGGCCACGGGCTTGCGGTAGTCGTTCACCGTGCCGGCATAGGCGGTCCCGAACCAGATATCGCCGGCCTGGGCATAGCCGCCGGGCATATAAGCATAGGCGGTTTCCGGAACGTTCGACTGCGCAAAACGGATGGTTGCGGTGCCGGCAGCTCCCGCGGCGAAGCTGGCGTTGGTGAAACCCTCGACGGAAAAGCCGTCATTGGCGGTAGAACCGTAGGACTGCTCCATGCCGAAAAGCGCGGTGTTCCTCTGCGCCGTCGAAATGGAGTTGAACCCATAGTATTTCTCGCCGCCGTAGCTGTAGCTGCTGCTCGACGTCGGAAAGGCATAGGTGAGGGAGCCGTTCCAGGCCAGACCCGACAGCACGCCATCGATAAGGCCGTTGCCGGTCGTCGTAACAAACTTGGTGGATTTACCGGTGCCGCTCATGCGAAATTCCCAACTGCGAAGCGCGAGGCCATTGCCTCTGACTCAAGAAAATGGGTTGTGACGGCGACCATAAGAGCCACTACCTACGATTATCATAACGTGCGCAGTAAGATTGGAGGGAATCCGTCTCGCTGATTTGCTGATCTCAGCAGCGCGATTCAGTTGGTCCAATCTGTTAGCGGCAGGCGATCTCCGGCTGTACGAGACATCGCTGTTGAAGGCGGGCTTAACGCCACAGATACGGATTGTCCAGTAGATCCAGTGGACTAGACCTGCGCCCTTCGGAAACGATGGCGTCTTGTCCCGTGCGCGGTTGGTTCCGAGAGGATCAGACTCGTACCAGCACGCTTGACCGATCAAAGCCGCCGCCATCGCCAGGGACATTGTTGCCAACCATCGCAGAGGGGCTCCTGTGTCTCGATGCCCGTCAGGATCTTACCCCGTGTAAGGTCACCGCTGGCTGCGCGCTAATTGCGGAATTAGCGACGTAGCTTCAAAGACTGCGTCACGCGGATGCTTGGATGCTTAGGGAGACGCTGAAGGCGAGGGCGCTATCGCGCGAGGCGAGAAGTCGCTGCGCCACGTCGATAGAGGTGATCTGTTCGCGACGCGCTAACCGGGTAAAAATACTTGAAAACGTTCGGTTTGGGGTCGAAGAGCCGTAAGGGTCATCGGGCTCACAGTAACGGCGAATATCGGATTCGCCTTCGCTTTGATCAGAAATCGCTCGCCGAACGCAGATGCTGCACAGATCGTCTGCGAGGGCGCTCCTGCCGGTCAATGAGATTCACAAGGATCTTGTCGTCCTTGGTATAGGGCCGCCAAGGATCGATCATGCGCTTCCTCAATTAAGCTGAGCAATCGCCGCTTGCCCACAACGGATCGCGGACAAGTTCATCGACGATTTGCCCGACGCGGAGGCCGCCACTCAAGTAACCCTCTGTGTAAACCGAAAGTTCATTACTCGGTGAGTAGAAGAAAAGCGTCCAAATATTGGGGGCCGTTTGCGGATTAGCTCTTAGCTTTCGACGCGATGACGAAGTAAATTGCGTCTCCAACCGTAACAAGCCCGTCAACCGCTTGATCTGGGACATCGATCCCGAACTCGTCTTCAATCAACATCACGATTTGGGCGACTTCGAGAGAGTCGGCGCCGAGGTCGTCGACAATGGACGCATCGTCCACGACCAGGGAAGCTTCTACGCCCAACTGCTCAATGATGATTTCCTTTACGCGGCCAGGAACATCGGCCCTGAAGTTTCCCATGTGTGTCCTCCCTGGGAGCGGCAAGAGTTCCGCAGGCTCGGCCACTGGCGAGCCATATGACTCATAACCACAAAACACTCGATTGATTCGGGGCCCGCAATCAATCCGAAGAAACGCTTAGGCGCTCTTCCGCTTCACGGCAGCTCATTTGCCTTCTTCCACGAGTTGCCAGCCCCTAGGGCTGCCCAGCGGCAACGCGCTGCCAATCTCGACCGATGGCTTTCTTGTTGTCTGCCATTCCGTCTCCCTTTGCAGTGACCGTCAGTAACGGCCGCAGTGAAGGTAAGTTCCGAGTGGAGGATGCCGCCGCCGATGGGGACGGATGTTGCCCATCCAACCGGATTGGCCACAGCTTTCGAGCCCGCTCTATGCTTGGGCGCTCCCAATTCGTTCGACAATGATTCAAGTATCTCAATTTGTCGGGTGGCCCGAACCGCTAGCCTCAGCCATGGAGGCGCCATGCAATGACGAAACGGCGTCGCGCCGTGAAGTTCGATGAAGGCGAACGGGGCGGCCTTAAGGGTATGGAACGTAAGCGCTGTTTTGACCCCAACCTTCCGGCTATTTCGTTTAATGGCCCACGGAAAACTGCACCACCGTGGGCCAAATTGAGAACCACCAATTTTCTGGCCATGAATAAGGGGAATACACACCGCTGAGTAGGGAAGATGGGCAACGCACCGAGTCCCCCGGCGGGACGGACACTATCGGTGCGATGTCCGGCTATAACGCCGCGCAGACTGACGCCCTCTGGGTCGAAGCCGCTGCGCCTGGATCAAACGCATAGCCAAACCGCTTTAGGTCGGCTTCGTATTCGCTACCAATAACCTCTGCGTCAACATCGGAGTAAAATTGCCGGTAATCCACTTTGCTCGTGGCGCTGACGTTGAGGCGCGGAAGATCAAGCTTCAAGCCGAAGCTTGCACTTATGGCTGCGAAGTCCTCGCCCAAGCTTTCATACCGTCCGATCTTGCATTCCGTCCCGACCACAAAGTCCGATTGTGAATGGATCGAATGCAGGCCCATAAGCCACGGTTCCCTGTTCGCAAGCAGAGCCACAAAGGAGGCGAACTGTGCTGGAACGCGGCTTTGATACTTGGGCTTTGTCCTCAGGTAGCGATGCAGTGAGAGAAACCGGTCCCAGGGGTTCCGCACGAAGGCGAAAAAAACGTAGCCATCAAGTGGTCGATGCCACCACCTGCGGCTGCGTAACAGATCGTTTGCGGTCCAGTGCTTTGTCTGACCGGGAATTCTGCTGTCGGGGACAGAGAGCAATGCGGTCTGGACACTAGTTCCCCCGGTTTTGGGAACATGGATGAAAACGAACTTCTTTGAATGGTTAATGATCACTATCGTTCCTGATGAAAAATTCCTTGGCCTCAACCCACATTCTGCCATTGCCATTGGCTCGAGAGGCCAGGCGCCGACCATTCCTTAAGGTCGAAGGCGGCTAGCAAGTCGGCGGGGGCTCGGTCAACTGCTTTCTTCCAGCCCGCTCTCGCCGCTTGATTGCTTGTGAGGTGGCATGGCGTCGCTGGTACACGGCGACGTCGATATTCTGGCTGAGGGTCTATTAGCTTGCGCGTCACGGTAATTGACACCGGTGCAACGATCGCCGCGCCAAAGTCCTCGATTTCATGGGAATAGTTCAGAACAATGCCGCTCAATGCGGCGAACTCATTGACGGCATCCTTCGCGCCCCAGCAAGGGGACAGGGCTGCCGTGAGGTGACGGACTGATGGAGGCGCACTATGCATTCTCGATCGATGCCGTCGAGACCATCGGAACCACTCGTTAATCACCCACAAGCGGTGCGGGATAACGGCCCTCTCGCGGGCAACGGCGACGGCCGCTCGGTTTGGCGAACCGCAGACCACCCCCAGGCCTTAAGCGCCGACCATTTCTCTACGCGCGTTAACAAGGTGGTCGCGGCCTCGCACATAGCGCCTGGGTGTTCGCCCAAGATCGGCACCCACGCTGCTCGAATTGCGAACTCACCGGAATCATTTATCGCGGTGGTGAAGCGGTTGCCGCCAACAGCCCTGTTCCCGGAATGGTCATTAAACGTCATGTCGCGTTTCCCTTGGCATAACGCACCAGCTCTCGGTCGCGGCAGAGAATTTGCTGCGTCGAGCGTCAGCAAGGCTCGTACGGTGTGGCTCGCGCGACCAGCATCTGGAGCCCACGCTTCGCTTACCAGTGTTTCGAATGGCAGTCCGTCGCGTCGCCTGAGGACAACGCCGAAGGTCCTCATCGCCTCGCGCCGGTGCCACCACCTGGAGCGACGGCGCATGCCGTTGGATGAAATCCCGATCGCCATCGTCAATGCTTCCTGCAGGGCGGCATTCCCCGAAACTGACAACCCCCGCGGCCTGCCGCCCGGCCTCCTGATACGAAAAACGTGAAACGCGATAAGATTTCATAGTTTGCCTTCGTCTGTTTAACCTCAACGTGAACTGAATTGATGATCTGCTTGCATCGGCAACGCCGGTCGTCACCACGATAGGAGACTCTTTGGCCCTTCTTCGTGCCGTGCTGGCGTGGCGCTATGGTCGTATAGCGGCAGATTGCACCGCCTGGGTGCATCAGAATACGCCCAAAGATCTGAGCAACCACACGATTGCGACGACCAAAACGACGATCTGAGCCATCTGCTTCATCCTGAAGTCAATCGGAAGTTTCTGCACGAGAGAGGACAAGAAGGAGGAAAAGGACTGTGACCAAGATGCTGCTTATTGCCGACATGCCGAAGGTCCTTTGCAAAAAAAGCGTTCCGGCAGGAAAGGTGTATCGTTGAGCTCTGTAAGGAAAGGGCGCGGATGGCATCGCAATCTGTGCACGTCTGCAGCCGACCGCGGAGCTTCACTCGCCAAGTACGACCCGCTCCGCGCCGCGAAAGCGCGAGACGCCTCCGGTTCCTCCCTGGCCTGCGAGCGGCCGTGAAGTCCTATCCTGCCACACCCGTTCAAATGGGCTATGACGCACGCTACATCGACGGCTCCGTCATCACGACCGGGCGACACCTCGTCGGTCAGTCAGCTGACTGAGGCGACAGCGGGCGATGCTGTCACCGCCAACGGCGCCGGCTAGGGGCATCAGTCCGGTCCCTTCACACTTCAGGGGCGGCTTACTCTTTGTTGGCGTCAGGCGCGGCCCATTGGAGCTGGAACAGGATGCTGTCATCGCGTGACGGGAACCAGCAATGGGCATCGAGGCCAGATGTTCCCGCTTGGCCGCTTGCGGCCTTGAGAACGTAGCACCCGGCATACGTCTTCACGGACTTGCAAAGCCTCTCCAAATCCGAATGGCGGACATTTCTGACGAGCACAGTCTCGAACTCTTCCATTGGTAGCTCTCCTGCGATCCGGCGGGCACGGAGTATTATCGAAAGCTAATAATGGAAAGATCAAGGCAGAGCTACCGCGGTGCTGTGACGGCGGAGGCCTATGTGCCGCTCTACTACGCGCCGGCGAGACCTACCAGTTCGACTGGAGCCAAGAGATCGTCTTGATCAACGGTGTCACGACGGTGAAGGTCGCCCATGCCCGGCTCTGCCACAGCCGGATGCTGTTCGTGCGACCTATATGCGTGAGAGCCAGAGACGGTCTTCGGGCAGGTCGAGAACCAGGGTCTCGATCGCGCATCGGGTGATCCATTTCGGCCGGCCAGCTAGACGGGCTGGCCACCCAACGTACAAATCAGGCGATGAGCCCCAGAGGGAGCTTTGGCCAGCTCTGGGACCCATATGCCCGCGGCGGCCGACGAGGGTTGCCGTTGGCCTAGGGGCACTCACCAACTGAACATATGTCCCGACACGGGTAATCTAGCGGTCACTGCAGAGGTCCGTCTATGCCCGCTCGTTCCAGCTTTTGCTTCAAGAGCTGCATATGCACGATGTTCTCTGACATTCTCCTTGAGATGTAATAGTCCACAGTCTGAGCGGTTATCCGGTCGCGAAGGACTTCCAACACGTTGGATTCGGGTGTTCGTTGGGTAGCCCACAACAGAAGGCCGGCCGCCTGTACCCCAGAATTAGCTTTTGACGACTGCATCTTGAGCTTGGCGAGATCATACACCTCGGGAAAATTGGTGCGGGCTGCTTCTTGCTGGAATGTTTTCCTGAAATTCGCATCTGCTCGCCCATGCGCTGTCCGAAATTCCTTCCGCTTGTCGTGCATCGATCGATCTGGGTGGCCGGCCACTTTGGCGGCGAAATCATGGACAGTCTGGAACAGCTGAGCGAATGCGAGGGCGTTTGGAGTGCTTTCGTCGTGCCCTTTCCGTTTCATTGTATGGGTGCGGGTGAACTTATCTGGATTCAATCGGGCGAACTCGAAGGCCTCGAAAATAACTTTGTGAACAGCACGCGCTGACCCAGTAGCCCTGAGCTCTTCCGCGACAAGATCAAGGGACTTGATGATCCCGTCCACGTCATCCAACGGGTAAGATTCCCAAAACTGCTTTGCCGCAGGCAGCGACATCGCTCGATCGATTGTGAGGCATAGGATGTGGCGGTAAAGTTCTTCGAAGTACCAAAAGTCGAGAACTCTTTCATTTCCTTCCGCATCGAAAATGACATCGACCAGCTTCGTGGTCGCCATATACGGCTTGTGAATTTCCGTGAGGCTAAACGCCCACGGTCCCACGCACTCGATTGCGTCGAGCGCCTCGTGGCCCAGCTTCGCAAGTTCTTCTTCCGACCAATGGCGGGGATCAAATCTATCTATGCCTTTCTCAGCCAGGAGCGGAGTGAAGACGGCGTCCACCGCGGGGGCGATGTCATTTACGGTCAAAATGGCACCCAGCCTGAAATATTCGTTCTCGTCGAATATATTGCGACCGGAATTTCCAGTCTCCTCAGCATAGGCGAACATTTCGAGCTCTCACCATTCGAAAGAAGTCTGGTTAAAGCCTCACATTACATGCAATGGTAACGGTCACCAAGACGCGATTCACACCACCAAAGGGCTGCGTGATGGCGTGAAGTTCTTCCCACAGTGGGCTCGATCATGCTCTCGTAAGCAGTGGATCCGCCCCTCAAGATAGCAGCTTCGATCTCCGCATCGCCACTATATCGCGCGCAGCCGCGCTAAGTCGTTGGACATCTTCTTGGACTTGCTTTGCGAACTTAACGGCCAGGGCGGGATCGGCGGTTGGAAAGCTTGCCGCAATCGAGGCGCCTTCCATCTGCTTCTCGATTGCATCCAACTGCTCCTCTGGTGTTCCCAAAAGTAAGTGCAACCTGGCGAGCGTATGTCCGAGCACGTGTTCGATTGCGGCCAGTCGTGCTTCGTGCTCGAGTTCTTTTTCGGTCATAGGGCCTCCGGGCTTCAAAAGCTCACGGCTGGAGGTTTTGCCTGAGTTTGCATGAAAGGCAAGGACGCAAGCCGCGGAAAGTTGAAAACCGAAGCCTGGAGAAGGCACTGATGGGCTCAATGCCGACCATCTCGAAACATGCCAAGCAGCAGCCGACGACAAAGGCGCGGCCGTCGCGCAATTTCCGATGGATGACGCAGGCAGTTTTCAAGCTGGGGCTTGAAAGCTGCCGAATACGGCTATAAGCATGAAGAAGCTCAGCTCCACGCCTTTGTTGTTACTCTCATTTTCGCTGTTCCTGTCGTCTTGCAACGGGACGACTGCGCCCCCGGCGCTGGGACCTAGCGTTGTAAAGGCAAAGTCGCCCGCAGTTGGAACGCTGACAAGCCCAGGGCCCCGGCAATGTACCACGCCTGATCAGGTTTGCTCCTACGGAACGGGGCCAGCTGGAGAGCCATGTTCATGTTGGTCGACGGATGGGTCGCCCGATATAGGGATCACCACTATCCGTACGCCCGATTCTGCAACGAAGGGGATCCTACAAAGGCTAATCGAAATTGTCGTTCCTCATTTTTCGCGCGTGAGGTTCCATCGCGCCTCGAGGAAATGGTGTTCGGCCAAGGGAACACCGGGCGCGACACGCTCCTTGCACGAAGGGGCTGCCGTCAGCCACTGACGAGGTGCCGTTGGAAAGTCTCTAACCCGGGCAGTCAAACCAGAATTCATATACTGCCCCTTGGATAGCGCCGCCTTTGATGATCCTGCAACTGCCTCGCCCGGTATTCGCTAGGTACCGTTGAGCTGTGCTGCGCAGCTTCTGATCCAGCGTGAGGGGATCGACGAACTTCGGGGCGGCCTGAGTAGCACCCAGTGTCGGCGAGACCATGAGAGAGTTGTCAGTCTTGTGACGGTAAACTTTGAACTTCTCTCCTTCGAGTTCGACTGTATGCGCTTGAAAGTGATAGGTATTCATTCGAGCCCATCCCCAAGTGGACGAGCAGCTAACCAGATTTGCGGTTGCGACCATCCCAATTACGATGATAAAGCGCATCAACCTCTCCGATCAGAACGGCGCAACCATAACGCATGCTCCGATTGTGTGGAAGCTTCATACCCGTCGGTGTCCGGAGACCGAAGACCCACAGCCTCCGGTGCGGTCAAAAGGGATGCCTTGGGAATAAGGCGCTGAGCAGTGCAATTCATTTGCTCGTCTCTCCGCCAGCATCAGGCACGACCGCTCAGTCGCACGTACTCAACTGACGTGGCCGCGAGCGCGCGCGACTTCCTTGCCCTGGCCGGCACGACCCATGCGCGGCGAGAATCTGTCGTTGATCGTCCTTGATGCCGCCGCTGCTCCTCGGGCCCGTTACTTCTCCAAGCGCCTGCGCGCCTGTCGACGCGACGCAGTCGAGGTCAACAGCCGTGCTCCAACACATAATTGCGTTCTCTCGGCCGACCGAACTCTCAGCGACTGAAGCGCTCCAAGAAAGGATGCGATAAGCGCCCGGACCCCCGGATCGTATAAATCGTATAAGAGGCGAGGAGACTCTGGACTGGACCGCTCGAGTTTGAAACCTTCGCGCGCACCGCGCTACACTTCGTCTTCGATGGAGCTAGCCAAACTGATCCAGAGCTGAGGCAAGCAATTTCAAAAGCGCTGGGCCGGCGGCGGAACTGCGTATTGCAAAGGGTGTAAGCAGCCGGTCGCCGATCTAAGGGCACGCCTACGAGCCTATCCGCCCTCAGTGGCAAGAAGCTGTACATGTGGATCCGAATTGACCCTTCCGTCATGGACGACACGTACCTAACGCCGCGGTTCGGCGTTCGCCGGAGCTGAACCGGTATTGATGTCTACACTGATAAGCTTTTTCTGTGGACGTTTTCCGGGTTCTCGGACCAGCAGCGTCAAAACGCACCGATCCTCATCTGTCTGAATCGATAGCAGTCGATCGTTCGTTTGCGACATGACCTGATCGACAATGTCAGAACAGGGGCCGACATACGGCGAAGCTGCTCGTAAACCGCTGGGGACCGCGGCGGCCAATAGCCCCGAAAGGATGAGGAGTGCTCGTGACATCTCGTCTCCTCACAGTTTCCAGTGGCAGCACCCGGCTTTCCAATGCTGTGACGCGCGTTGCGCAGCAATTGGAGGCTGCACTTCTCCGAAGTTGACTGACGCGGGTTGGGTGCGCCGGGAACTGTCAGAACAAGATATCACCGCCCTCATTCGAAAGACAACACCGTGCCCGCCGAGCAATAATGGCCGATGACGAGCATTTAAAAGGCGGCCTCCGAAAAAGTGCGGGCGCGCGTGGCCACGCGAAGTGTACGAGCCCGCTGCGTCGGGGCTTTGAAGGTGGCGCCTGGGGGAAGCGGTTTCGGCTTATCATGGAGGAATAAGCGATCGCCGTCACACCGACGGTGGGCGACATGAGACCTTCAACCGTATGAGCTTTTCTTGCGACGTTCAGATCGGGTCCTTTTGCTCGGTGGCCGAAGAGGTAATCTTCATGCAGATGGCGGATCAGATTTCGGGCCGGGTGTCGTTCCCGATCGGTCGGCGCTTGTTTGCAAGCACAAGGAGCAACATCAGCTCAAAGGGGCCGATTATCGTCGGTAAGAATGTGTGGATTGGCGCCGCGGGTGCGCCGGCGCCATCGAAAGGCCACGACTGTCCAAGAGATGCCAAAAGGCGTCTGCGCTCATGGCGGCGGCGTTTTTTCCCCCGCCGAATACCAATTTAACGGCGCAGAAGGCTTGGCGAAGCCGCGGCTGACAAGTAACTAGACATACGTTGCCCGTTCGTACCCACCGTGAGTTCGATTAAGTTGCAAGTTGGCCGATTTCACCGGGGGCACCCGACAGTCGCAGACTGCGGTTGCGGCACGAGCGCGGCAGGCTAGGAATGGGACAAATGACTTCGAGCGTTTTGGCAGCATCCGACGGCATAAAGCAGGTTATCTGCATCAATTGGGGTACAAAGTATGGTGCCCCGTTCATCAATAGGCTCTACGCGATGGTTGCTCGCAACATCACGCCGCCTTTCACCTTCACCTGCTTCACAGACGAACGTGCGGGCCTTAACCCCGGAATACTCTGCGAGGACTTGCCCCCGCTCGATGTTGAGCATATGCCGACCAATACCAGAGGCATTTGGCCAAAAGCGCGGCTCTGGGGTCCGACCCTGGGAAAATTGAAGGGCCCAGTGCTTTTTCTCGATCTGGATCTCGTGATCGTGTCGTCACTGGACGTTTTCTTCGAGATCGGTAACGCAGATGACGTGGTGATGGCGCGGAATCAAACGACGCCCTTCGAACGCCTCGGCCAGACCTCGCTTTTCCGCTTCCCAGTGGGTAAGCTCGTGCCGCTGCAGGAAAAGTTCCGATCAGACCCACAAGGCGTGGCTGACCAGTACCGATACGAACAGCGCTTCGTAAGCCGCAATGCGCCCGGCGGCATAAAATTTTTCCCGCGGAGTTGGGTTCTCCATTTTCGCCAGGACTGCCGTTGGCCGTTTCCGCTCAACTATCTACTTGCCCCAAGGCTTCCACGCGAGGCACGTGTCGTGATTTTCCCGCGCGGTCTGCACCCACAGCACGCGATCGATGGCCGATATGGAACCAAGGGTCCCCGCAAGACGCCGTTTGAGCACATACTTGGCGTTTTCGATGCGCAGCAGAGAAAGAATAAAGGCGCCCTTCAATATCTTAGGCACTATATTCGTCCGACGCCTTGGGTGGCAGAGCACTGGCGCGAATAAGCGTAAGGCCGCGCTAGGGACTGTTCAACTTGGATCGGATTATCGAGGCGATGCGGTGCGTCTCGTTGAGTGGCTTGTAGTCGTAGGGTTCGATCTTTCCTTCGAAAGGCCGCGTTAGTTGAAGGGTCTCGGATAGATCCCGGTGGTAGCGCTCGAACTTGTCTAGTCTAGGACCAGGGACCGGTGTGAGGTTAAGACTATAGACGGGCTTACCCGTCGCCAGCGCCTCGCAAGGCATAGTGATCGAATCCTTGGCGATAACGAAGGCGTCAGCAGCAGCCATGTAATCAAGGTAGGGATTTTCGCTCCGGCGATCCCATATGGCGATGCTCTCGTTGGTGAGTTCGAAGAGGGCACGCTGAGTGTGGTCTTCCGATCTACGCGACACCGACGCGACGATCCGCCAGCCGTCGTTCGCTAGCTGCTTAATCGCGCGTCTTATATTCTCGTGGGTGTTTTCGTCGTAGATGTATGCACCGTTCGAGCCGCCGACGAAAACGGCCGCGACGGGTCGCTCGTCTGGTGAATAGCGTCGGCGGGCGGCCTCTCTAAGTGGGGCAAGGCGGCACCCGGTGATCTGGTGTGGCACACCGATCATCTGGTGATAGTTCGGCCGGTTGCTGAGTTCGTCAATCCAATCGTGGCGGGAGACGAAAACCAAGTCATAGCCTTCAACGCGTGGCCGTTGAAGATGCACAGTCAGCGGCTTCCCACCATAGGCTGCTTTGATTTCCAGTGCCGCGGGTTCGGCGCGAAAGCCGCAGGAGATCACCAGTTCAGGACGCTCTTCCTTCTTCCGAAAAAGAGGTGGTTCAAAGAACTTCTTTAGTCCGCGGGACCGGCTGATCAACTTGACCACGGGGGTCGGGTGGAGCTGCTTTCCGACGCCGAGACACTGGGTAAGTGTTCCCGCCTTGCTTTCCGCAACCGCCCACACGCAATTCATGTCCGGCGGTTTCATCCCTTGCTGATTGTGCTCTTGCAAGTCTTTTACTCCGATCTGCACTTTCGGGCTGGCACTTGTTTCCTTGTGCATCAGTGCACGAATTGGGCACTGAGTTCGATCGCGTTTTTCTCTACAAAGTTCAGCATACTTCGGTCTTCGATGACGTTCTCTTCGATGTACTTGATCGTGGCTTCGACCTTGTTCGTGTATTTTTCAGAAGATCTGGTGAAAGAGTTTCCTCTGTTGATCTTTTCTTTCGTTTCTTGAACGGACTTAGAGTAGTAGTGGTTAAGCTGTATGAAGTCTGTCGAGTAAAACTCGCGCGATTTCCTTTCTTTCTTCGGAAAGATCTTTCCATTATCGTTTGAAGTCCTGTCACCATAGGAACGCGTCTGAAAATGATGCACGCTGACCTTCGTGACCTCGACCGGATCGACAATGCACTTGAAATTGCTCGCGTCGAGATGCTGGCGCATCGGATCGGCCACACGCATTGTGTAATTGAGGCAGACAGGTCCCACCGGTTGCAAGATGTGGCCGCTATGTCCAAACATGTGCCAAGGCAATGAAATGTTCGGGAACCCTCGCGCACCTTCCAGGGCTTCCTGCAAGGTACTGCCCTTTTTGGGCAGCAGGAACTCATCGACGTCTATGAACGCCATGCGGTCGTACTTACCGCCAAAGTTCATGACCGCGTGTGCGAAGGCAATCGTCTGGCCGTTCAAAGGCTCTCCGATTTCCTCATCGCGCATGCGCATTTTCCAAGGGACGAGAGTCAGTTCTTCGGGTCTCAACACGCGCTGGACAATATCGAGCGTCTGATCGGTGGAGCCGTCGTCGTAGAGGTGAAAATGCCGAACACCCACAGCTTTATGAAAGCGTATCCACTCCTCGATGTAGTTGCCTTCGTTTTTTACGCAGGCGACAATCGCTATTCCATGTCGACCGCTCTCGGGCGCAGGAGGTGTGATCGCGAGTTCTCGTGTAAGATGCCGTTTAGCCTTGAATCCGAACATCCTCGCGCCTTGATTGATGAGCAGTAAGGGGTCTGTCCTTCACCATGCAACCGCCTACGGTAAAAGATGCGGACTTTGTCCAATCCTTGACCATGCATTTCCCAACTTTTCAAGCGTGCTTGCTTTGTTTTAGGGGAAATCACGCTTATAGAGGCAGCCAGCCGAAACCCTAAGAGGAGGACAACCTTGAGAGGACGGCTCGATAGCACGCTAACGTAGGATTGACTGGACATGGATTTTCCCGCTTCCGGAGCGACGGCGAATTTGCAGAAGACGGAACAATGGCGTGCTCTGTTCTCCGCCTTCTCACATATCATCCTTGTGGCCAACAGCGACCAGATAAACATTAAGGAACTTCAGGCCGAATACCCGCCGACGGCGCTTTTTGTGTTTTTCAATAGGGCTTACAAGGTTCTGGGGGAACGGTTTTCGGGCCGTTCATTGTTGATCTCACGTGCTCAACCGAATGGCGCCAACATCGTTTATCGAAAAGAGGTTGCTGACGTTGTCGAGCTATTCGCAGCGGACAGTTTCCTTGGGATCATGAACATCCGCCTGGCAGAGAATGAAAGACTGAACAGCAGCTCAGAATATTTGGGTGTGCCGACCGGGCACTTGGATTTGACGGGCTTCTGCGCCGAGTTCTACCCTAGCGACAAACTCCCGACGAGCGGCTTTGCAATGGCTCTCTGGCTAGTGGACCAGCAGCTGCCTGGTAAGGTCGTCCTGGCGGGGTTCTCGGCAAAGCGGAGCGAAAAATGGCGGGTAGTGGCCGTACACGACTGGACATTCGAACAGGTCTTTCTGCGCCTCTTTGCAAGGGTTGGTAAACTGTCGATGCATGGTGGTGTTGCGAAAAACAGCTATGCGTCTCTTACGTCACGATTCCCCGAGTTGCCGGCAGCCGAGATCTCCTCGACAATCGCTGAAGTCTTGGGATCTCGATTGAGTCAGACTGATGCTCAGGTGGATAAGTTGATCTCGCTGACGAATGTCCTGCGCTCTATCGACGAGTTTCTGCGTCGTCTGAAACCAAAGTTCCTTAAGAAAACAAAGCTTTAGAAGAGAATATCTGCCGTTTAGCGGCGTTATGTTGAGGTCGCATGGGGTCGTGGATCAAAGATACGCGCAAGCGCATATACCGTAACGTAAAATACCGCTTGACGCGTCCGCGCCCGCCGGCCGCGCCGTATCGGTTTGATGGTCCCGTCGTTGTCGTCGGATCGGCTCCTATCTCCCACATGCCGGCCGGGCTGGACGACAGCTTCACTGTTATCAGCGTAAACGGCTCGCAGTCCGTCATCAGCAAGTGGGGCATCGACGCGCCCGATATCACAATGATGATGTTCAATCAGGTCGAAGGAACTACGCCGAATGCAGTTGAAGTCAGACGTGTGCTGAGGGGCCAACGCACGGGGACCCTCTATGTGTTGCTTTGGCGAAAGGACGACCGCGAGCGCCTGGTGAAAGGTTTGCGGGCGTTCGATTACAAGTACGATCAACTGCACATTGTCGATCGTTATGAGCGGATGGCGCTGCTCGACCGTGTCGCGGGCCTGCAGTCGCTTGAAATGGATGCAGACTCTAAATGTTCAAATGGAATGAACGCAGTTCTCTTTGCCCTCTACCACGGCGCGTCCGCTGTCATCATCACCGGGATAAACCCGAACTCGTCCGGCCATGCCTACAATGCAACGGGTTTGGCACGCCTTCACGTTCATATGGACAAAGTCATCATTTCTAAGTTGATTGGTGAAGGTCGTCCGATCTTCACGGCGGACCCGACGGTTTCTGAAGAACTCGGAATTCCATTATGGACCGGATCAATCTGCAGATTTCCATAGTAGGATTACGCGCTTCTATCGGACTCCTCGAATTGAGATAAACTAATGGGCTCAAACCGTCCGTTTTCCCGTTCCCTCATCAAGATCGCAGTGCGTCTTGTATTGGGTCGCTCCAAGGCGCATGTACAGGATTGGTTTCCCGGCTTGAAATTGGAGCGTGCGACTGCAGTTCAAGACGGCGCGATCCGGTATCGCGGTGAGTTGGTTGGGAGGCTCACGGACAACTCGCGCGCCTTCACCGCAGAATTATCGAGGGTGTTTATTGTCGGATCAGGTCCCTCGATCAACCACAATGACATTACCCGCGCCGGCGAGTCTTCGTGCGTTCTTTTGAACGGCGCCTTGCATCTGGTCGATGCTGCCATATCAAAGCCGTTGGCCGTTGCAATCGAAGACGAGCGATTCGTCTGGAAACACTTCGAGCTCGTCAGGCGGACTCCGGTCGGATGCCCGTGCCTTTTTTCAGTGAGCGTCATAAGGGCGATCTGCGAACTGGACAGGTCATGGCTGAAAAACAGAACAATTGTATTGGTTGATGACATGCGGAAGCCCTATGGCATGGCTCGCAGAGACGTTGCGGAACTGCGAAAGCTTGCCTCTGTGAGGCTGAGCGAGGATGGTGCCACCGGCTTTTGCACAGATCCGTCTGTCGGCGTCTTCCAGGCGGGCTCCGTGGCCGTTTCAGCGGTGCAGTTTGCGGTTTCGTGGAAGCCTCGCGAGATCGGGCTCTTGGGCATCGACATAAGCAACGCCGACGATCCCAGGTTCTACGAAAGAAGCGACAAAGCCTATTCAGGCATACGCAGGGCTCAGGGGCGGATCATCGCCCATCTGGTAATGGCTAAGAAACTAGCCGCCGAAAGGGGAATAAAGATCGCAAACCACTCGCCTGTCTCCGCTCTTATCGAGGCCGGCTTCGGCTACGATGACAGCTTTGCCAAATCAGAATGAAGTCCCGCCCCTGAGACGAGAAGATTCCATTTATCAGGTCCATCGGGGCCGAAGAAGCAATTTGTATCGCCACGGCCTCGATGAAATGACCTGGTATTTTTAAGCGGAGCGCTGCGTTACGTGGAGCACGCGATCGCGTGCAGCGAACCATTCCTCCGCGTAGTCGTCATTCTTATATTCTTCGAAATAGGGTCCCCCATCCGTGAAGTGGACAAGGTTGGCATCCGGAGAATATTCATATTCGTTGACAAGCCAATTCCAGCTTGCCGGCAGCTCGCCGATAAGGTCGTCGGACTCAAGCCATTTGAACTGATGCAACTCAAGGCCGGTAGCACTGTTGACGTACTCCAAGTCCAGCTTGCGGCACTTAGCGTTGTTGAACAGGATTACGCTCGACCAATTCTTCTTTTCGTATTTTGTTTGGACCTGTCCTAAGAACTTGGTTTCAACCTTCGGAACGTAGTCGTGTTTTACGCACATCGCGGCGTAACGGTCGTCTCGCAGCTCCCACAACTTTGCGATGTCGGTTCGCATCAGCATGTCGCAATCGGCAAAAAGCGACCACCCCTCGTAGTTACTCAGATAAGGCACGAGGAAGCGTGAGAATGAAAATTCCGTTGATTGAAGGGGATTGCGCTCGCGGGTGAAAATCTTCTCGACATTGTTTAGGGATATCGGCGTGAACGAGACCGGAATGGAGCTCTTTTCCAAAATACTCTGGCAAAGAACATGATAGGCGACGACCTCCTTGCTGTCGAAGCCGATGTAAATATTAGCAGTTTGCGTCATGACACTCCCGATTCTAGGTTTGGCCTCAGATCTTCCCAGGCATGGCCGGATTTCGTCCAAAGCGGTCAAACGGCTCGATCTGTGGGACCTGCAACTTTGGTTTGCGCTCCCAACCCCCAGCCGATTTAACCAAAAAAGGCGGCGGCGTGAAGCCTGGGACAGTGCATAACAGAAGGCGCTCCCCCGAAATCCTCTCTCTGCCGCACTGTGCCGTTCCTCTTCCGTAATCGAATTAAGCTGTTGGTAACCCCCACGACGACGTCTGGCAAATGGCTGGCACTTCCCTTAGTAGCTGTCTCGCCGCGGTGCTTTCGCGATGCGCGCAACTGACCATGGAGAAGAATATGCGGAGTCACTTGGCCCGGAGACCGGAGGTCGTCTACTTTCTGGTAGCCGGTTATTGTCTGCTGAGCATAATTTTAAAACTCCTGCGACCGGCTTCTATTGAGATTGACGAATCCGAACAAGCTTTTCTGTCCCAATACCTGATGCTGGGATATGGAACTCAACCACCTCTCTATAATTGGCTTCAGTACGCAGTCGTAGCTCTCTTCGGTATTTCTGTCACGGCGTTGGCGATAGTAAAAAACGTTCTCCTGTTTCTCTTTCTGCTGTTCTACGGCTTTACTGCAAGAATTCTGACACAGAGCCAGGCTTTTGCGGCTGTCGCCATGCTATGTGTTTTGACGCTGCCACCGGTGTTCCTTTTGTCGCAGCGCGATCTATCGCACACTGTCGCCGCCTTGTTTACCGTTTCACTCTTCCTCTACGGGTTCTTTAGCGTGCTTAAAGAACCGCCTCGGCTGATTGGCTATTTGCTCGTTGGTTTGGCGGTAGGGCTTGGAACCATTTCGAAATACAACTTCGTTATCGTCCCCGTGGCGGCAGTCCTCGCCATTCTTCCTGAGCGTAGGTTCCGTGAGCGTCTGTTTGACTGGCGTATGCTCGCTACGCTCGCGGCTTGCGTGGCGGTTGTAGCGCCGCACGCGTACTGGGTCATCAACAATCTCGGCGATGCCACCGGTGTCACTGTCGCAGAAATGAAAGAAGGAGCCGACAGCGCACTGTTGCCTCACTCTCTGGAAGGGCTCCTTTCTCTCGCTGTCGCGACCATCAAGGGGTTCGCGCTAACAATTTTTGTGTTCGCATTGGTCTTCTATGCTGATCTCGGCAAGATCCTGAGCGCCCGAAACGAATGGACGCGTATCCTGGGGCGCATGCTTGTGGCCAGCTTTGTGATTATTGCGCTCATTGTGCTGGCAATGGGCGCGACACACATGCGAGCGAAGTGGTTGGCGCTCTTCACAGCGCTTTTTCCCCTTTATCTAGCGTGTAAGGTGGACGCCGCCGGCCTTGATCCCACCCGGCGACTACCTGCGCTACTTTCGATAGCAGGTGTGCTTTCCGTCGGTGTCATCCTGATGCTTTGGGCACGTGTTATCGTCGGCCCCATGATCGGTGATTACTCCTTCGTGCACATTCCCTATAGCGGCTTTGCTCGCGCTGTGAATTCGGGAAGGGAGGCTCCTCCGGCCGCGATCGTGGCGGACGACCGCGTCTTGGCCGGAAATCTCAGAATACAGTTTCCGAATACGCCTATCATCTTGCCCGGCTTTCCGCCGGGCGTTAACGCCAAGCTTCCGAGCGGATCGGTCTTGTTCGTCTGGTCGGCGGAGGGTGAGGGGAGGGATAAGATTCCTCACCGTCTATTGAACGTGCTGGCTAGCAACGGCGCCGGCGGATCCGCGCCGGAATCGACCATCGTGACTATCCCATACAACCTGGGAACAGCGGCCGACAAATACAAGTTCGGCTACGCCTGGGCGCAACAGCATTAGTGGCGAGAGAGGCAATTTGTCTTGGACAGATGCCTCTCGACGTCTTCCCCGCTGCGAACGAGGGGAAGCCGGATGTGCTCCGAGAGCTCGGCCTCGGTGGTGAAGACATTGCCGCGACTTCGAAGCCGCGTCAAAACAACGGTATCTTCGGCGATTTGCCGCCGGATTTTACCTTTGTCATCATAAGAATGGCCCATTTTCGACAACGAGAAACCGGCTAGTGTGATCGACGGTACACCAAGAAAAAGGCCGTAGCAGAGAGCTGCAACTCCGTTGGTCACTTTCCCCACGTCTCCCACATCAGCCGGAAGGCCGCCACTCACCGCATCGACGATCGCCTCGCGTTCGCCCTTGGTGGCGCGCATCAGGCTCTTGTACTGTACATGTGGCCTCAACAATAGCATCAGCCGCATGAACCACAGAGGCCTCGTGTGAAGCCAGAGAAGACCTCTCGTCCTCACGTACGGATGCTCCTCCCACGACTTCTTCTTCTTCCGAAAGGTGAGATCTGCCGGCGGCAGACCCAAGGCATTGGCGGTCTTGCCCGAATTGTTGACGTCGACGCGCGCGCAATATCCGATCAACTCAGGCGGAATTGTTGGGGATGGAGCGGAGCCAAGAATAAGCCACGGCTTGTCGAGAATGCCCAGTCGGGAGAGCCATCGGCGGTGGTTTTGCCGGAGTAGTTCAAGCCCGTCGGGTTCGATAGCCATCGCGAAATCTCCATTTGGTCAGACCCGCTTGTTAGCGCACGAGGTCCACTTAGAAGATGTTGCTTTAGGTTTCGCATGGCCCCGCACAGGTGTCCAGCCGGCGACAAGTTACTCCGGCCGGGCATAGCCGCAAGGCCGTCTGCTCCAGCAAATGGCTGCGGCGTTGCGCCGAAACAGTTGAGAAACGCGGCCTTTCACTCAATTTGGCCATGTTGATTTGATTTCGACGACCGATGAGGGTAAGGCGCGCCTCTCAGGAAACGGTCAACAAAGATCTCAGGCAGTTAAGAATGGATATGATGGTACGTGACGCAGTTCTGGCGTCGATCACTCGAACGATTGCCACTGCTGCTGACGGTATCAATGCACTGGCAGCCTGTCTCTCGCAGGACCCGGCGCTGTCCGGACGTTTCATCGACGCGGTCGAACTTGTGGCCTCAAGGCGCGGTCGCGTCGTCGTTGCCGGCGTTGGCAAGAGCGGGCACATCGGACGCAAGATTGCAGCGACGCTGGCTTCGACTGGCACATCGGCCTATTTCGTACATCCGACGGAAGCAAGTCATGGCGACCTCGGCATGATCACGGCACAGGATTTGCTTATTCTGCTTTCGTGGTCTGGTGAAACTGCCGAACTTGGCAACATGTTGACTTATGCCAAGCGCTTCAATGTTCCCGTCGTTTCCATTACGTCGAATGGCGACAGTGTGATCGCGCGCAATTCGACCATTCCCATCGTTCTGCCGAAAGTACAGGAAGCCTGCCCTCACGGGCTTGCCCCGACCACATCCGCGATGCTGCAACTGTCCGTCGGCGATTGCCTCGCAATAGCGCTTCTTGAGCGGCGCGGTTTTTCGGCTCAGGACTTTAAAATTTTCCATCCAGGCGGCAAGCTCGGATCGCAGTTGCTGTTTGCCCACGAGCTAGCTCACCTGGGCGAGGCCGTTCCATTGTTGCCAATCGGCAGTCCCATGAGTGAGGCGGTCATCCAGATGTCCTCGAAGGGGTTTGGAGTCGTCGGCGTGATTGATGATGAGGGTAGTCTCATCGGGGTCATCACGGACGGAGACCTCCGGCGGCACATGTCTGACGATCTCCTTCTTCTAACGGTGGATGCTGTGATGTCGCATTGCCCGAGAGTGATCAGGGGGGGCATGCTAGCCAGCGCAGCAATGGAGATGATGCAGTCGCAGAAGATCACGGTGTTGTTTCTCGTTGACGACCTGGGCCGGCCGAACGGGATTTTGCACATCCACGATCTCCTGCGCGCCGGCGTGGCGTAAGGGATATTCCAATGCATCGCCAAGGTCCTCTTGTAGTTCAGGATGAATGAGGATCGGCTCGCGTCGGCCAGCTCCTCCAGAGCCGTTCCCGAAGGAAGCGAGCGCGCGATACCAATTCTAAGCTAGCGAAGGCACCGTGCCGGATTCGGCGATCGGTTCTGGCAATGGGGAGTAGGTTGGCGGCAACTCACCAACACATCGACTATCGGCCCGACTTGGATGGCTTGAGAGCAGTGGCGATCCTGCCGGTGCTCCTGTTTCACGCAGAGTTTGGTGCATTCCGGGGCGGATTCGTCGGGGTTGACGTATTTTTCGTCCTCTCCGGTTTTTTTATGGCGAGGATTATACTCGGCGACCTCGAACGTAGTTCCTTCAGTTTTTGGCAGTTCTACCTTCGGCGGATGAGACGCATTTTTCCGGCGTTATTCGCGATGATCGCGGCTTCCGCTGTGGCTGCGTGGTTCCTGTTCATGCCCCAGGAGTTTCGATACTTTGCCGATAGCGTGATAGCCGCCGCATTATTTACTTCAAACGTGCTTTTCCGGCGCGAAAGCGGCTATTTCGACATTGCCGCTGAGATGAAGCCTCTGCTCCACACTTGGTCGCTATCTGTCGAAGAGCAGTTTTACCTCGTGTTTCCAGTTGCGCTTTTCCTTTGCTTCAAGTTTGCACGACGACGCCTGTTCGGGATTGCCGTAGGGGTCGCGCTCCTCTCTTTCGCGGCAAGCAGTTGGGCGGTATTCCATAATACGGAAAAAGCGTTCTACTTGTTGCATTTTCGCGTTTGGGAGCTGCTGGTCGGAGTTCTCGTCGCTATCGCTCCACAAGTAAACTATCCGGCCCGCACATCAGGGGCGCTAACGACGCTCGGCCTCCTGGCAGTTTTCCTAGCCGTTTTCTTCTATTCTGCTGATACGCCTTTCCCAGGCTTCTATGCCGCGGTTCCCTGCCTTGGCACGGCGCTTGTAATCCATGCTCATTGCCGGGACGGCCTGGTCGCTGGGATTCTGAACAATCGCGTAGCGGTCTTCATTGGGCGTATCTCCTATTCCCTCTATCTCTGGCATTGGCCAGTTATTGTGTTCTCGCGAAATATCCTTGGCCACGAACTCACGACCGGGTGGGCATTGATCGTAATCGCGTTGTCCTTCGCGGTGGCCTATTTCTCGTGGAAGTTGGTTGAGCAGCCAGCGCGCTACGGTAGGTTGTCGCCCTCGGGCGCCGCGATAGCGGGGCTGAGCACCGCTGCAATTGCTTCGGCGGTCGCCTTCGGAGTTGTCGTCAAGAGCTTTCAAGGCATTCCTCAGCGGCTGCCCGAACACGCTCTCCGACTCTACCAGGCGACCCACGATGACAGCCCGTACTTCTCGCCCATGTGTTTTGCCGATTCTGACGCAGAGGGTTTGACGCCGGCGCAGATAAGGAGAGGGGAGCTTTGCAGGATCGGTCTGCAGAGTTCAAACGAGCCCCAGTTCCTCGTGTGGGGAGACTCTCACGCGGCGGCCATTGCTCCGGCAATCGACGCGGCGGCACGTGGAGCCGGGCTCTCGGGCATGTTCGTCGGCCGCGCATCGTGCCCACCCTTGCCAAATGCGGACTTCGGCCCTCCTGCGGCGGTTCAGCGGTGCGTTGAGTACAACTCCGCTGTGATGTCGCTCATCGAGCAGAGAAAGTTTCCTTTCGTTTTCCTGGTTGGCTACTGGCCAAAATACGTCCACCGGGCTGAGCTTCCAGGTGAGGGCGTTTTCTTCGACCCCCGTCTCGAACCCTCCACGGCAGATTGGTCAGCCCCGGTCAAGGCGAGTCTCACTAGCACGCTGACCAAGTTCGCCGCACAGGGAACAAAGGCGGTTCTGGTGATGGATGTGCCGGAAGTCGGGTACGACGTTCCTGAAGCCCTCGCAAGGGCAGCGGCAGCTGGAAGGTCCCTCGAGATAGCGCCTCCGCTTGACTACACGAACAAGCGGCAGGCTTTGGCGCGACGGGTTTTGGAGGAGTCTGCGAGATCGACAGGTGCCTTAATCGTGGATCCCATGAGTGCAATCTGCGACGCCTTTCGGTGTCATGTGATCCGGGATGGTACTGTTCTTTATGAGGATGGAGATCATCTGTCGGCAAAGGGCGCGGAAAGCCTCTCGTCGCTCTTCGATCCCGTGCTGAGCATCATTCGGCTAGGCAACTCACAAGTGGGCAACGCCACTTTGACGTCGGAACCGCGATCGTGATCCAATGACAGCATTAATTCGCGACTGTCGCGTCGCGCTTCCGTGCGAGGTCAAATTGCAAATCGTCGTCATCACTGTTAGCTAGGGGTATCTGCAATGGCAAATGCAATCACCGGGGTGAAGCTTGCATATCGACGATGAACGGCTGCGGGTCGCAGCCCTCGAGTTTCTGGTTCAAAGTCTGGTGAGCCGAATAGTCGGGGACAACCCTGCTGCCGATCTGACGGGAGACGTTCTGGCTGCGCTCGAGCGCATAACGCCTCCCTTCGCCTCCACAGAAGTTGAGCGCGCCGCGATCAGAGCCAGGATGCATGCAGAGGTCCACTCAATATTAAAGTGGGCGCTGGATGTGCAGGGGACGACACCATCGCCAATCGGAGGTCGGCCACTGCCGTCGTCGCACTACCGACAGTGGCGCTAGCTCGTAATGTGCTTCCTGTCCGCGGACCTGGCGGGACCACCTGCATCGGTTTCTGAATGTCGAAGAGGGCAAGCCGTCGCGCGAGCGGCTGACGCTGATTCGGATTACAAAGAGGTCCGGGAGCTCGCAGATACAACGCCGCTCGGCGTGCTCGAAGAACCGCGGCCGGTGACGGCCGAAGTCTATGCGCCGCTTTACTACGCGCCGGGCGAGGCCTACCAGGGGCGATTCCGGTACGGGCGAAATCAGGAGGGCAAGCTGATCGAACGCACGCAAGTTCTCGAACTGACGGGCACGCTGAAGCTCTGCGGCATACCCGGTTCGATTGTCGCGTCAAAATCCATTGATCGCACTCAAGCCGGTGAAATGATCGACGGCTGCCCACGACATGTCTCGCACGACGTCGACGGCGCGTCCTCGCGGCGGGCGTGTGACTTAGCGCGGCTGCCACATCACAACACGAAATTGCACAATTTAGCCATCTTGCTCTGATTTCCGGTTCTGGAATGGCGCTTGACGGTCACTGCTGGTAAGGGGACAGATTGGCGGTAACTCACCAACATCTTGAATATCGGCCCGACTTGGACGGCTTAAGGGCCGTCGCGATCCTCCCGGTGCTCCTCTTTCATGCGGGCTTTAGCTCATTCGGTGGCGGGTTCGTCGGTGTCGACGTATTCTTCGTCCTCTCTGGATTTTTCATGGCGAGGATCATTCTAAGCGATCTCGAGCGTGGAAGCTTCAGTTTTTGGCAGTTCTACGTACGGCGGATGCGACGCATCTTCCCGGCGCTGTTTTCGATGATGGCGGCTTCGAGCGTTGCGGCATGGTTCTTGTTCATGCCACAAGAATTCACCTACTTCGCAAACAGTTTGATAGCCGCTGCATTGTTCGTATCAAATGTTCTGTTTCGTCGTGAGACTGGCTATTTTGACATTGCAGCCGAGTTGAAACCGTTACTTCATACTTGGTCACTATCTATCGAGGAGCAATTTTACCTTATTTTTCCCGTCGCGCTTTTCATCTGCTATACGGTCGCAGGTAAGCGCATGTTCAGAATCGCCTTAGCTGTCGCACTTCTGTCCTTCGCCGCGAGTACTTTCCAAGTATATTACAAACCGGAAAAAGCATTCTACCTACTGCATTTCCGGGTTTGGGAGTTGCTGCTCGGAGTGTTGGTGGCACTGTGGCCGCGAGCGACCTATACAGCCCGAACGTCGCAAGTGCTAACAGCGCTTGGACTTGGAGCAGTCTTCTTTGCTGTCCTTCTCTATTCTCCGAGCACTCCTTTTCCGGGGTTGAGTGCAGCAGTTCCCTGTCTTGGCACGGCCCTTGTGATCCACGCCCATTGCCGAGACGGCTGGATTGCCCGATTCCTCAACAACCCCGTTTCGGTGTTTATTGGCCGCATCTCGTATTCCCTCTATCTTTGGCATTGGCCCATTATCGTGTTTTCGCGCTACACGTTGGGCGATGAACTCACGACGGGGAGTGCACTCGCCATTGTCGCAATCTCGTTCGCCGTGGCCTACCTTTCGTGGAGGTTCATTGAACAGCCTGCCCGCTACGGGAGGTTAGCGCCCTCCGGCGTTGCCATGGCCAGCCTGAGTGGAGTGGCAATTTCCTCGGCGGTTGCTTTCGGAGTCTTCGTCAATGGTTTGCAGGGCATCCCTCAAAGGCTGCCCGAAGAGGCTCGCAAACTATACGAAGCGACCTACGACACCAGCCCATTCTCCACCGCTCGTTGTTTCACTGATTCCAACGGGGACGGCTTGACTCCCGTTCAAATTAGAAGAGGCGAACTTTGCACGGTTGGAGTTGAGACTGGAAACGAGCCTCAATTCCTGATTTGGGGGGATTCTCACGCTGCGGCCATTGCCCCCGCGATCGACGCTGCTGCCCGCCAGATGGGCCTATCGGGCTTATTTGTTGGGCGCGGATCGTGCCCGCCCTTGCCGAACGCGGATTTCGGTGCTCGTTGGGCGGTTGAACGTTGCGTTGAGCACAATTCTGCAGTGATGTCCCTGATCGAGCAGAGGAGATTCCCCTACGTATTCATGGTTGGCTATTGGCCGAAGTACGTTCACAGGGCTGAACTGCCGCGCCAGGGGCACATTTTCGACCCACGCGTCGAACCCTCCTTCGCCGACTGGTCCGCGCCCGTAAGAACGAGCTTAAATGCCACATTGGCTGGGTTCACTCGGCAGGGGACAAAAGCAATCTTGGTGATGGACGTCCCGGAAATGGGTCATGAGGTGCCTGAAGCTCTGGCACGGGCCGTGGTTTCCGGAGGCACTCTCGATATAGCCCCGTCTCTTGAGTACATAAACAAGCGTCAGGCATTAGCGCGCAGCGTCTTGGAAGAGGTGGCGAAGTCAAGTGGATCTTTGATCGTCGATCCCATGAGAGGGATATGCGACGCGTTCCGGTGCCATGTTATGCGAGAGGGTACGGTGCTGTACAAGGATGAAGATCACCTGTCCTCTGAAGGCGCAAAAAGCCTCGCCGCGTTGTTCCAACCCGTGCTGAACATGATGCGAGCGAGTGATTCGAGCTCTGAACCGCGTTCTTGAGGCGGTACGTCAGTCGAATTGGTCTCACGTACCTGTTTCGGAGCGGCGTGCTGCTGTCCTCGTCCGAGACTTCCTAAAGTCTTCTCCCTCCTTGCACCCGACGCTGCGAGTTGAAATTGCAAAAAGCAAGGATGCTGCCGAGGCGCAAGCAATCCTGACCGGGACAACGGTTGGACAAGGAAGGGCAGCCTCACCGCTTCAGGTCGGCCCTGCCGAGTTCGCCGCTAGCGCGTATCGCTCCTGCGAGTTGCGTAGCCCAGGGACTGGGACACGTCTAGAAGTGGCCCGTACTGGCCCTCAAACAGTGGCGGGTATGTCGCGCACTGAAGCACCGACCGCGGGGGTGCACCCTACTCTCTCTGGATCCGGTGGAATTGGCGAACGTCTCGGTTGGGTTTTCCCCGCTGCGCGAAAGCACTCTATAGCTCTGGCGCTGTCGGCCAGTTCCAAATGGGTGCATGCGATTGCACTCGCCCGCGATTAGCGCCTGACCCTTCTTCTTCGCGGTCGGTCGTCACATTCATCTGTGATCAGGGACGTGCCTCGTCTTGCCGTCGGGTCCCTAAGTGCTGTAATTGCGCGCTAAGAGCGGAAATTTCATCAACAGCGTTGCCGATTGTTCTTGCAGACGATCGTCATCCCACTTACCGGCAAGGCTCGGCTGCCGAGGACAAGGCGCTTGAAGACTGCAGTTCTCATCAATGATACATCCACAAAAGCCCACCTGGGATGTCGAGTTGTTGTCAGCCAGATAGCCCGCTTGGCGGCATCGGCGGGCATCAGGATCGTTTCATCCGCGTCGGTGCATGCGGACTGGCGAGAGCATCAAAATCTCATCGCGACGATGCGAACCGCGGATATTGTGATTGTCAACGGCGAAGGCACTCTCCATGACGCGACGAAGCAGGCTAAGGCTCTCGCTGAAGTCGGACCGTTCTGCCGAAGCGCGGGCGTCCCGTGCGTCCTCATAAACAGCGTCTATGAACGAAATGATGCCGAGATAGCAACGGCATGTCGGGCTTTTGACAGGATCTACGTGAGGGAGTCCGTCAGCGCCTATGCAGCGCGACAGGCTGGACTGGACGCAGAAGTCGTGCCGGACCTCACCTTGTCGAGCGATGTCATGGATGCGTTCCGTGGGACCCCTACGCTATCCACAATAGCCGTGACCGACAATGCAAACCGGGATGTGGGACGACGCGCCTTGGAAGAGGCACTAACACGGGAGGACGTGACGTTTCTTCACCTCGATACATCCGAACCCAACAATCCCTTTATGCAAAATGCCCAATCACCAGAATTTGTGTTCATGAGGACGGGACCGGTGCCCGGGGCGCCTCCTCCCCCACAACGAAAGATCACAGCGTTTCGAGCATTGCGAAAGTCGCTCTTCAAGCGACACATGCTTAGACGCATGAGAATGATCCGCCAATTAAACGAGCCTCTTTCGTCCGCACAGATCCTTTCGCGGATCGCGAGTTCGAGAGGCGTAGTGGCTGGACGTTTCCACGCCGTATGCATGTCGATGCTTGCGGAGACGCCCTTCGCCGCCATGTCGTCAAATACGTCTAAAATGAAAGGCTTGCTGCACGACGCGGGTATTGCCCACTTTCTAACTGACGACGCGAAACGGGCATTCCATATGATAGATATCTGGAAGGAAGCGGACAATCTTGCTGTTGCCGCGTATATTGCAAAGGCTCGCCGTGACGCGAAAGCCATGTTCGAGGATATCGCAAGCCTGCAGTAATGAATGCCGGCTTTGTCATGTGAGGAGCCTTTGATGTTGCAACTGAGCGACGGCTCCACCCGAGTAGAGCGATTTGGCTGGCGCTAGGACTCGCCAAAACCATGGCCGCGCTCTATAGAACCGGACGGGTGGCGCCTGTGTACGGCGCACCTAACTGTGCACAGGACCGGCTTTTTTGAAGGTGAACGATCGAAAGAAGAGCGCAGTCGATTCCGAAACGATTACCGGAATCCTCAGGCGCGTTATCGCCGAAAACGGCCGCGACCACATCCGGGGCTATGCCTTCGCCATCGCATGCCTCGTCACGGTGGCGGCAACGACGGGCTTCACCGCCTGGATCATGGAAACCGTGATCAATGAGGTGTTCGCCAATAGGCGCGGCGATATCGTTCTTCTTGTCTGCCTCTCCCTTTTTGGCGCCTTCGTCCTCAGAGGTTTAGCGACTTACGGACAGGCTGTCGCTTTCTCAAAAATCGGCAACAACATCGTAGCGACCTACAAGCGCCGACTGTACTCACACCTGATGGCGCTTAGCGTCGGCTATTTCCATGAGCAACGCTCCGCGCGCCTCCTCGCCAAAATAAACCAGAACGTCGGCGGCATCCGTGACGTCCTCAATATGACGGTCACGTCGATCGCCCGCGACTTCCTGACGCTGGTCGGCCTGGTCGGCGTCATGTTCAGCAAGGACTGGCTCCTGTCGCTGATCGTCTTCTCCGTGGCTCCCCCGCTGCTCCTCGGCCTGCGCTACATCTCCAAGCGTCTGCGCCTGGCGACGCGCGAGGCGGTCGAGGTCAACAGCCGCGTCCTGGGTGCGATGCAGGAGACCATCCAGGGCATCACCATCGTCAAGGCCTTTACGATGGAAGAGGAGTTGCGCCGCAAGGTCGAGGCGATCATCGAGCGCGCCGAAAACCGCGCCAACCGCATCGCCCGCCTCAGCGAGCGCACGGCGCCGATGACCGAGACCTTCGCTGGCTTCGCGATCTCGAGCGTGCTCGCCTACGCGGCTTTCCGCACGATCTATAGCAATATCCCGCCGGGCGCCTTCTTCGCCTTCGTCACCGCGCTCCTCATGGCCTACGACCCGGCCCGGCGCCTAGCGCGCCTGCAGGTGTCGCTCGAGCGCGCCGCCGTCAACGCCCGGATGCTCTACGAGATTCTCGACACGGTACCGCATCAGCGTGACCGGCCCGACGCGACCGAAATCAAGCTCGGCGAGGCGACGGTTGAGCTGCGCGACGTGCGCTTCGCCTATGGAAACGGCGAGGAAATCCTCAAAGGGGTCAGCTTCCGGGCGGAAGGCGGCAAGACGACGGCGCTCGTTGGTCCGTCCGGCGCCGGCAAGTCGACGATCATCAGCCTCATACCACGCTTTTATGATCCGCACGCGGGCGAGATCCTCATCGACGGGCAGAATATCGCCGGCGTCACCAAGCAGTCGCTGCGCAACGGCCTCGCCTATGTTTCGCAGCAGCCCTATCTTTTCGAGGGTTCGATCCGGGACAACATCCGTTATGGCCGGGCGGACGCGAGCGACGCAGAAGTCGAGGAAGCGGCGCGGCTCGCCTACGCGCATGATTTCATTCTGGCGCAGCCGCAGGGATACGACACGCCCGTCGGCGAACAGGGCATCACGCTTTCGGGCGGCCAGCGCCAGCGCCTGTCGATCGCTCGTGCGCTCGTGCGTGATGCGCCCATTCTGCTTCTGGACGAGGCCACTTCGGCGCTCGACACCGAGTCGGAGGCGGCCGTGCAGAAGGCGCTCGAACAGGCGATGAGCGGCCGCACCGTCATCGTCATCGCCCACAGGCTCTCGACCGTTATCAACGCGGACAAGATCGTCGTCATGAAGGACGGCACCGTCGTCGAGGAGGGCACGCATGAGGAGCTTGCGCGGCGTCCGGACGGTCTTTACGCTCGCCTGCACAATCTTCAGGGCAGCGCTTTGGAAGTGACCGAGAACGGCGCGGCTTAGCTCTCCGTCGACCCTTTGCGCCGCCGGCGACTTCTATTTGAAGTGTCCACTGCTGAAGAATTGGTCCCTGGAAGTTCAGTGGCAAAGCCTGCAACATTCGTCTCGATCATGCAAGAAAGGAAGAATCTCCGCCATCGCCCGAATAAGCACTTCGGCCGTTATGCCGTTGCCCAGTTATGCAGCAGGACAATGAAGGTCATCATCAGCCCTGTGATTGCAGCGATCGTTCCCTAATGATCAAGGACTAAGTCTTCGGGCTTTGGAGGAAGGCATCCAATGATCATATCCCACCGCCATAGATTCATTTTTATCCACGTGCCGAAAACCGCAGGGAGCACGATTTCGGCCTATCTGGCGCGCAATTTGGGCCCGCGTGACCTGCAACTCGGGTCTTGGAAGGAAGCATTGGCGAATGGGGCGAAATACAATCGCCGAGCATTGACTGCCGTCCTCCGCTATCATTCTCCACTCCAGATCGCGCGAACGCTCGTCCGCAACGGTAATCTGAATTCGTTGGCCGGGGACGCCCTCCGCAGGCGCATAGCTGGCAAGCTTACGGATCATTCAGGCGCAACAGAGATAGAGGCCTACGATCCTTCCGCCTGGAAGCATTATTTCAAATTCTGCTTCGTGCGGAACCCGTATGAGCGCGCCGTTTCTCTTTACAATTGGCACTACAGGAAAGCGGACACGCGACCAAGCTTCTCGCAAATGCTCTGCCTGATCGAGGAAGGTGCAGCCAAGCGAGAGCGCATCAACTGGGAGTCCTGGCAGTTATACACGAAGGCCGACGCGGTCGTTGTCGATTTCGTGGGGAGGCAAGAGCGCCTTGCAGATGATCTACGGAGCGTATGCGACAGACTCGGTCTTTCTTTCGATGAGCGCTTCCTGATGAGGGCGAAGGCGAACCCAGCGAAAGTTGATATCGGCAGTTACTACAAGCCGGGTGACCGTGAACGCATCGAGCGCCTTTTCGGCCCTGAAATCGAGTACTTCAAGTATCGTTTTCCTGACTAGTCGCATCCGCATCTGGAGGGGCCGCGACCCGGCCACCGGTGCAGGCTTTGGGCCGCCGATGTCGTCGGGAGGCTAGAGCCACGTTGCTTTGGGGAGCATTGGCTCCCGCAAGGCGGTTGGGACCTTCTCCCGCGCTCGCTTTCGAGGAATCGGCTGCCGTCGCCATTGCTTGTCAAGCTGGCGAGCTACCAAGCTGCTCTGCTCGACGGGAAAGTTTAGTGCGTGGAGTTTCGACCTGACACTACGCCGCTACCAAGCAGGACTCCGGCTGCCTTCGATACGGCCGGGAAGGTGGCAAACAAGCGCTACGTAACCTTCGGTCTAATTCTGAAAAACCCGTACATGCCCGCCGCCGGAACGGACGCTCAATAACAGATCCCGTAAAAGGTCGAGGAACATTTTCGGCAATATTCAGTCAAGGCGGGGAGTGGTAAGCTTCGCCCTGAGGCCCGGCGAGTGTTCCCCTAGACGGCGGCCATAGAGTGTTCCAGAAGCCGCAGGCTCGGAGTAAAGGAAAGCGCCGACGATGCTGCTCGTGCCGTCACGAGCGTTTGAGCAGTGACGGCTGGTAGACAAATGTGCTCTCGCTCTAGTAGAGGCCACCGATGGAAAAACCCAGAGCCGACGTCGCTGACCGTGTAAAGGAAATCATCACTGTGCAGTTGGGCGTAGAAGCTTCCCACGTTGTGGACAATGCGTCCATTGTGGAAGACCTCGGCGCCGACTCTCTCGAAGTCGCTCAAATCGTGATGCTGATTGAAGACGAGTTCGGTATCGATATCCCAGATAATGCGGCTGACGCTCTTGTTACCGTTGGAGATGCAATTTACGTGGTTATCGCGTCGAAAGCTAAGATCTGATCTCGCAACGATAAGGCCGGAGCGAAACGGCGCCGGCCCTCCTCATTATCGGACATCAAACCAGTGCCAGTACATCCGTGTTCAAAGGTCCGCAGCGACGCGCCCCCTGACCCGTTTGAATGCATAGCAGCTCTGTCTGAAATTGATCGAAGCGGTCACGACCCCAGCGCTGGTGCAAAGTGCCGGGTAGCTCATAGACGCGACTCACCACATGAGGGCATGTCTTGGCGAAAGCCGCGCGCCGCCCATACTGGAAACGAAAGTTCCCCCTCCCAATATAAAAAAATCATCGCAGCGTTTCTTAAAGTGCAGGATCAAAGATGGCTCTTCGCTTGTCGGACCTTGGGATTGGCGACGAAGAAATAGCAATGCTTCGAAGGGTGCATTCCTATGCATGCGGAGCAAATGATCTGGTGCCCGACAGCGACGGGGGCACCGAATTGGGCAGGATGCTCTTTCACTTGTATCAGCAGGGAGTTCGAAGCGAGCTTGCTTTGATTCAGATGCTGACTAAGCGAAGCGATCCAACAGAAGAGTGACCCTAACCCCCGCTTCGGCGGTTTTTTGCTGCCGTCGGGCAGTGACGGAAAACCCCGACAATCAGGAGACCATCTTGGCTCGGGAAACCCTCCCGTCGCCCTCGAACTCATGTTCGGGGATTGATGGCTAATCGAAGCGTAGAGGCGGATGCGAAATTTCGCATGCTCAGACAAGCTTCGGGCGAGACCCGTCGCTGGAGGCCGCGCGCCGGGCCTCTAACCGCCTCGTCCTCGTCCGAGACGGCTGTGCGCGTGGTTAGCACACTGCGTCTGCGATCTCTATTCACCCAATCGGGCTAGACCAATTCTCAACTCATCAGGAGAGACCAATGAGCGCAATAACCGCTCAGCAGGTTCACTTTGCCGCGAAAGGCAGGTGAACGACGCAACCTCGCGTCCGTGCTCGTGGCGCTCGAAAAAATACGGCGACCGATTCGGCATGGATCGTCCGCATCGGCTGGCGCAGTACTTCGCCCCGCTCATGCACGAAAGCGGAGACTTCCGGTACGATCGCGAGCTCTGGGACCCGACGCCGGCGCAGCAGCGTTATGACACTCGCACCGATCTCGGCAACACACCGCAGAAGGACGGCGACGGCTATCTCTATCGCAGCCGCACCGGCATGCAACTCACCGGCAAGGACAACTATCGCCAGTTCCGCGACTGGTGCCGCACGGCCGGTCTCGATTGCCCGACTCGCCAGGGATGCGGACGCGGTCAATGGGAATGGTGCCCTTGTTCTACTGGGACACCCGCGGGCTCAACCGCTGGGCCGACGAGGGCTACGCCGAGACCATCACGAAGAAGGTCAACGGCGGCAAGAACGGTTTGGCTGATCGGTTCGACCGGCTCGCCCGCATCGCGCTCGTCCTCCTCGGGTAGGCTGGACTGGGCCGAGTATCTCGCGCCGGAACTGAAGGACGAGGACCAATGAGCATTTGCGTTCTCAGATCAGACACCTCGAAAAGACTTTGTTCAACGACAAGCTCGGAAGGCTGGCCCAAACGATTATCCGGCTGTGGGCAAACTTAGCGAACCAGTCGAATACCACAGCTCCGAGCTGCGATGACGCAATTGGTGAAGTAGGCGTCAGCATTGTTAATGGCATGGACGATCCTGTCACGCCGCCCTTCAAACGTGCGGTGGAGTTGATCAAGTCTGTACGGGCCTTGCCCAAAATCGACAGATCGTTTCGCACATCGTTCAACATGTGCGGCTGGCCGCTGCCGACCTGACTTTCGGAAGTGTCGAAATCTACGGAGGAAAGCAGGTTGATTGCCTTATCAAGTTCCTCATCCCCCATTGTACGCGTTTTCACGATCTTGGTCGCTCCGAGGTTCTGTTACCAGAAACGCGCGAACATTACGCGCGGTTGGCGGCATGACCTCAGCGGAAGGTCTTGAGCCTCGCCTCTTCGACCGCAGCAATGAAAGCGTCGCGTGCCGGCGCGGCAGGCGCAGATCCGAGCATCGCATCCGTACAGGCGTTCAATGCCGCGGTGTATTTGCTTCCGTCAGTCTTCGGCCAGTTTTCACTCAGAAGGCGAGCCGCGTAAGCGGGCGACCACACGATCTGGACGCCATCGAGATCGGGAAGCTCGACGATCACACATTCATCCCAAGTCTCGGTCATGTTGATATTCCTGTTCTTTTTGGGTGCCTAACCGAGTTCGCTCTTTATCGTTCCAGCGCAGCTACCGCTGCGTGCAAGCTGAGGGCGGCGGAATGACCGGCTGGTTTTTCGATCCTCTCCCGCCCCTTCATTACGAGATGATCGTCATCGACATTCCGTGGCCGTTCGATCTCTACAGCGATGCTGGGGCAAAGAAATCGGCGTCGGCGCAGTATGACGTGATGAACGCCGAGCAGATCCGCGCGATTCCAGTCGGCCAACTCGCCAGCATGGATTGCCTGATCTATTCATGGGCCGCCGCGCCGCATCTCCCGTTTGCGGTCGAGTGCTTGAAGGCATGGGGGTTCGAATACAAGCGCTTCATGACGTGGCGGAAGACGACCGCGGCCGGCAAAGTCCGCATGGGCGCCGGCTACCGTGTGCGCACTACGGGCGAGATCGTATTTGTCGGCACGCTTGGAAACCCGAAGCAATCTCATGTCCCGCCGACCATCTTCGACGGCATCGCACGCGAGCACAGCCGCAAACCAGATGAATTCTACGACCTCTGCGACAAGGTGATGCCGCACGCGCGCCGGGCTGACGTCTTCGCTCGAGAGCGTCGTCCTCGCTAGCACTCATTCGGCGATCAGCTCGACAGGTTTTCCGAGGACCAGCATGAGTCACGTGCTGAAGAAAGTATGCCAGAGAGGCCGCGATAGCAGCCTCTCCTCGTCGAATGATTTACGCAGACACGAGTCCGCTGCCGGAGCTTGTCTTGATCATCCACGGAAGAACTGCGGGTGCTTTGACAAGGATGCCCTTCTTCTTCCCGAAGGCTCGGATCGCATCCCGCGCAACCTGAATGGGCTTATGGCCGTCATGCGCCATGTAGCAAGTCTTCAAGGTGCCGTCGTGCACGATGTCGCGGTCGCGCTCCGGCCACTCTTCAAGAAAGTCGATGGCATCGTAAATGCTCGTAATCTCTCTGATCAGGTCCTTTTTCTCCTTCAGGTAAACCGGTCGAGCAAACATCTTCGAGTTCATTTCACCCTCACTGATATGTCCAACAAGGAAGGCGCTGCGGGCCAGCGCCCGGTGTTGATTTGTTTCCTCGGCATCGCGGGTTCAAGAGGTTGTGTATTCGATCCTCGTCACTCCTTATGGGGGGCGCGGCGTGACCGAAGTCTTCAACCTACTCGCCCAGGAGCCAAAGAAAGCAGCCCGCATCCGCCGCGGTGGATGGTCGTGGGGACCTCTACCTTTCGATGGGCGCTGGTGTGCAATCTACGACCCTCGCATTGATGGCAGCGCACGGCGAGATCGGGCCCATGCCTGACCGCGCGATCTTTGCCGATACCGGTGCTGAACCGGCATCCGTCTATGAGCAAGTCGAATGGCTTCAATCCGGCAACGTCTTGCCGTTCCCCACACCGCTTCGATCGCCATCTGAAGCTGGCCGCACTGCGGACGATGTCCGCTCTCGCTTTGACTTTTCCCTGACGGCAGGTGGGAATTCGGCGCCGGCAAGTGTCGACGGTCCGCGCGGCGGGAACTGATCTGATTGGCGCGCGCGGGGCGACGCCGGCAGATCAGCGGACGATTGACCGGACCGTCGTCGGCATATGCGCGGCGAGGCTCTGGACGAGGGCGGAATGCGCGAACCGCGGGGAAGGGCGGGGATGATCAATTCCAGTGTTCACCAGCAGCTCGGGACGCTGCTTGCGGAGGTAGAGAACCTTCGGGAAGATTTCCGGAGATCAGAAGACAAATCCGATGCAAGCCGCGCCTGAATGCATCGCCGGATGGATGAGCTTGTCGGCAGGGTAGGGACGCTCGAGGCTTCGACGGCGGCCGTTCAGGAAGACATCACCGAAATGAAGCCGATCACCGACGACGTGAGGAAATGGAAGTTGATGGGGATGGGGGCGCTCGCCGTGATCGGCATTGGGGCAGCCCTGGGCGTGACCATTGCGGATGTCGTCAAGCGCGATTTGGCGGTACTGCTTCGGGGGGTGATACGCCTCAGGGCTGCGAGAAGGGACAAACTTATGCAGCTCTGAGGCGTCACTCACTCGAGCGGCAGATAAGGTGCCGCTCGGGCGTGACAACTCCGAATATGTGTGAAAGGTTTCACTCGGCGGCCTGCATAAGACCTTTGCCATTGAGGAGCCGGACTAAGGTCCGATATGCCCTCGACCGGATCGGTCTCACCCGTCTCGCGGTCTTGAGGAGTGGGGCCGCCGCCGTCAAGGTAACCGGCCAGCGTCCTTCAGGATTTCATAGAACCGCAGAGCGGCTTCATCCGCGCTGTCGGTGGCCAGCCAAAGCGGACCAATCGCGAGATCCACAAAGTGTGGGTGAAGATCGCTGATTACGGTTCGGTCCGTGTACATGCAGCACGTCTTGCCGACACCGCCATAAATGGCAAAGTGGAAGCGGCCCTTCGGTACGTCCTCCGGCATGACGGAGACCTCGGCAACGTAGGCGCGAAACCTCATTTCCACGCTCTGCGGCCATCTCTGCGCGCATGGCGGCGGGCAACTGTGCGGAGGTCGTGCGTTGTGGGCCGATCCACACCGTGAACGAAGAAGCATCCGACAAGGTAGCTTCTGTCTGATCTGGCGTTTGTTCGGTCACAGAGGTTCTCCTTTCGCCAGCCAACTCGGCCGATGCTCGAGACAGAACCAGTTGCTCTCCAATTCTGGGGAGTTCGAGCATGGGTGGATTGTTCTCTATTTGTTCCCATATTATCTCGTCGCCATGGTCGAGACAATTGGCGAAGCTTTCAGCCTGGGTTGGCAACTCAAAGCGCGATGTGCTTTCGGTAATCGCGATGGGATGAAGTCCGTCCGTCGATGCACGTGGACCTATGATCTCGACATGCTGACGCTGGTGGCGACGCGTGGCCGAGACTTCCCGCTGTCGATGATCGCCAGCCGGCTTCGCTGTCCGCGGTGCGGATCCAGATCGGTCGCCGTCGTGTTCATGCCGCCATCTGATGGTGACCGGCGGAGGGGGGCCGCTTAAGGAAAATCTTATCGATGAATGCGATCTTGTGATCGGGGGTCGGCTATCGGCGTCCGACAGCTGCGATGATGCTGCAGGAAGAGCCCCCATCCACAGAGCGGATAGGGGCTTTATATTTGCTGTCGCGATAACGCTGGACCGCCGTTATGGCATCATACTACGATAGCGTTCGCGCTCGCGCTGAACCTGCTCTAACGTGTACGGGTCGGCGTTTTCATCGAACCGTGTCCATCCTTCTTCCGCATAGATGCTCCTACGAGCGCCAGGATCAATCCGGTCTCGTTGCTGCAGTATTGCCTCGGCTTTAAGCGCAAGGCTGTCATCGACCCTCGCTGTCACCAAGGCGCCACCGCGACGTACGCCCTCGGCATAGACATGGGCATCCTCCTCATCCACTCCCGAGTCCGTAAGCGCGCCAATCAAGCCTCCGGCCGCGCCGCCGGCGACAGCACCAGCTGCCGCTCCGGCGGCAGTGGACGCGAGCCATCCTGCGGCCACAACTGGTCCAACACCGGGGATTGCCATCAGACCAAGTCCTGTAAGAAGACCGACGACCCCGCCTCCGACGGCCCCGAGGCCAGCTCCGGTGCCGGCGCCTTCGGCTGCGTCCGAACTCTCGGTCGAATAGCGGTCGCCGGTGTTGTTGGCAACGATGCTGATATCATCCGAAGGTACGCCTGCCACTTCCAGATCCGTAACGGCAGCACGGGCATCATCGTAGTCGTCAAATAACCCAGTTACAGTTCTCACTTTCATTCTCCCTTTAGATTCGCGGCAGTTCTTGCGGCTACTGGGCCGTCACGTTACCCTGGTAGTCGAGGGCAACCGACACTGACTTGCCGTCCTTTATTGCAGCCGCCTGCCATACGCCCTTGTCGTCGAGCTTCAGCGATTTGACGTCGGTGTATCCGGCTTCTTCAATCCGCGCCTTCGCTTGAGCTTCAGTAAAGCTGTTCGCACCCTCCACGGGTGCCGACGGGTTCTGTGTATCGGGTGTTGCGACGGCTGGCGTATCGCCCTTCGGGGATGGTGTGGTTTGCGCGAGCGCGGCCGTCGCCACAGCGCCGAGCGCTGAGGCCAAAATAATCAACTTTTTCACGTGGTTACCTCTTCAGAAGACCGGGATTATTCCCCGCCAAAAGAACTCCCGAGCTGCAGTTTGGTTCCAGTGTGATCATGCCCCTTCGCCATGCGACGTTTCCATGAATTCTGCGTTAGGGCGAATGGTCAGAGCATATTCAACAAGCCAACGCCTGAGCGGCCAGACCCTATGCCCGCGCGGGTAGCGCCTTGCGGTGCTCGTCGACGTGCCGCCGAGGGGCCCGGACTGCGTGTGAACGCCATTGGGGCGGCCGCGCTCGGCATGACCCCTTGCGGATGTCGTCAAGCGCGGGTTGGCGTTGTTGCTGCGCGGCGCGGCTGATCAACATGCGAGCGCTCGCCGGGGCGCAGGAGCGGGCACTCTCGTGAGGTTGGGGAACCTTGCGCCGCTTGAAGATTGTAGAGAATTCAGTGTCCCCGAATTTGCTCCGGCGCCTTCTTTCTCGCCCATAAAGTGATCCCCCTTACCCAGAGCGGCCAAAACACGAAGGACTGGCTGCAAAACATTGCCTTGCATTTGGTCGTAGTACTATCCGGTAAGTTGCGAATCGGGCACAACGGCAGCGTTTGTGCACTGCTCATCTGGGGGATATGAAATGAGCATTCGTTACGGCCTTGCAGTTCTCGCGTCGCTTCTTCTGGCGGCCCCGGCTTTTCCACAGAACCATCCATCGGCATTCATCGGCTCCTGGGAAGTGGAAACTGGCAGTCTCGCCGGCAACTGCAGGATTGAATTGCTCGGAACGGCCTTCGCGGGAAAGCTCATGGCCCGCAGCATGATGTGCATGGGACCCTTAGGCTTCCTCGGCGGCTGGGCTCCGAGTGGCAACGGCGTCGCGCTTCTTGACCCGGTTGGCCGCACGGTAGGCAACTTCGAGCCGTCCCGGCGTGAGCTTGTCGGACGCCTTGCTGACGGCAGCATCATCACGATGAAGCCGACAAGCGGCCAACGCTTCGGAGGAAGGTGGGGCGACGACCGTCGCCACACCGATCGGGACGGCGGCGCGCAGGCCGACTGCTATCTGCGTGAGGACACCGACCGATGCGCAGACCCCGCCGATATCCCGCCGCCACGCGATCGACTGCTGGTTCGCTCCATCGGACCCCTCAATGTTCGTAGCCAGGAAGACATGAGCAGCCCGGTGGTCACGCAAACCGTGGCGGGGCAGTGCTTTACCGTCTACGGCTGCCGCGACACCCGATGGGGTCCTCGTTGCGAAGTGCGTTGGGGCAACAACCAGGTCGGTTACACCATCAAGTATTACGAGCGGAGAGGGAATAACTACATCGCTTTCCTCAACCGCTGCTGACGCAAAGGCAGCCTGCACGGGCTACGGAATTTCGCCGGCGTCCATTTATAGCGCAAAGGAGCGCCCTCGAAGCCGCTACTGCATCCCGTGGAGTAATGGCGGGAAGCTGCGGCATGAATCATCGAAACGGATCAGCAGAGGGCGGCACATCGTCTCAGACGCTTCCGTCAAGCTTGCCAAAAAAATGCCCCGCCGGAGGCGAGGCATAAGAAATCTACGCAATGGCGTAGAAGTTCTTAGAACTTCACACCCACGCCAACGTTGATGACATGCTGATCGAAATCAACATCCACGTCAGACAGCGAAACGCCACCAAAATCGTTGTAACGATATTCGGCGCGAACGAACATGTTGTCCACCACCGCCCAATCAACGCCGGCGCCAATTGTCCAACCGTGCGTCGTTTCATCGTCGCCAAACACCGGGTCATTGACGTAGGCATTGGCTGCCGTCCATCCGCCCGCTGCGTAGATCAGCGTCCGGTCAAGAGCATAACCGACTCGGCCGCGGACGGAGCCGGACCAATCGGTTCCAATTTCGTCAGCGTCGCCGACCGAACGATCGTTCCAATCGTAATTCACATCTCCTTCAACGCCGACAACAAGGCCGTTGCTGAGATCCCAGTTATAGCCGACGAAGCCGCCAAACCGGCCGCCATCAAATCCGCTAAGATCGATGACGCCGCCGACTTCTGCGTCAGCCCAGCCATAACCACCGTGCACACCGAAATAGGGGCCCGACCAACTGAACGCAGGTGCCGCTACTTCCGCCACGGGTGCGGTAGGCGCTTGATCCACCACGTCGGCCGCGCTGGCCGCAGAAGAAGCAGTAATAGCCGCGGTAAGCGCCAGAAATACAATTGTTTTCACGTTTTTGCCCCCACTAAAATTTGCAGGGTCAATTAGCACCGAATCGTATGATTGGCTGTATCGGAGTTGCAACAGCTTTCGACGTTTACAACCGAGTTTGCACATTTAACACCGCGGCCACAGTAACAAGGATGGAGGTGGAGCGGCTGGATGCAATGGCGCCGGCAACGGTTCGGCCACATCGAGCTCAACGCCCGTGTCGCCGACATGCGGCGATATTGCAAACGGTCGAGACCCGCCAGCGCGACGGAGAACGGCTTCAGCGGTGATCGAGGATTGATCTGCCTGGGTGGCAGCGCCCCCCGGAGGTGACAGGGGCGCTGCCGAGTTGGTCGGCTCGGCGAGTGGGGAGGGGATGACGAGCCGACTTCGCGTTGAGCGTCGCCTAGGATAGGCGACGGCGTCTAACGTCTCGCGTCTCGAATAGTTCCGAGAAGCTCAAGCGAGCTCCAGTGCTTTCTTTCCCGGCGCGGGCCCCGGACCCGAGGTCCGAAGACGTCGGCTATTCTCGCGAACCGCTTCCTGAACCGCGGGAATCGCTTTATCGGCTGCAAGCAATCACCGATTGCTTTGCCGTACGTTTTCGGCCGAAACTGCCGCCGGCGCTCCCGTCGGTTCTCCCCAGACCAGGCCCTCATGGAGCGGCGTCCGCCAGCAGGTCATTATGAACAGCAACGGCGGCAATCTCTCCTTGCGCCATGGCTACGCCGAGTTGATTAAGGCCGGTTACGACATCTCCGGCCGCGTAGAACCGCTCGACATTGGTGCGCTGATGAGGATCGGTGGGGATCCGCCCTTCGTCGTCAAGTCTTACTCCGACGCCGGCGGCAATGTTGGAGCGTGGCCTGCAACCGAGCGCGGAATAAACTGCCACGGACTCCAGCCGCCTACCCTCAGTCAGTTTCAGCGAAAGGCGATCGCCGGCCATCGGCTTGTGAGAAAGCAGTGGGGACGTGGCGAGGCGCAAGGGTTGGCGAACCTCGGCGGCGCTGAACCCCTGCAACTCGACACCCAAAGTCGCTAGCGTCACATCATCCGTAAACGACAGGAGGAATTCTGCTTCCTTCAATGCCCGGCGGGTGTGACCGATGACGACGACAGCAGCGCCGTTGATCTCGTACCCATCGCAGATGGGGCAAATCCGCAGATTACCTTTTCGCACCAGCTCCGTTGCATCCCGCCACGGCGGGAGGATGTCCACGAGACCGGTCGCGCAGATCATGGCGCGGCTGTCGAGCGTTCGTTCCGCGACAATGCATTGGAAGCCAGCGCCCAGCTGCTCGACCCGATCCGCACAGCCAGCGATGTGCTCGACGCCTAGCTTTTGGATTTGCGCATGCATTCTAGTGAGCAGGTCTCGTCCCGGAATGCCGTCCGGGAATGCCGGATGATTGAATGATCGCGGTATGAGGGAAGCGCGGCTTTGTCCGCCGTCGGTTATGATCACCCGTCGATTGAGCCGCGCGAGGTAGATGCCCGCGACGAGCCCGGCGGGGCCTCCGCCCAGAATGACGCAATCGTACATCGGCGCTTCCGCTTGCTGGCTTCTGCGTGGGAATTCGGCTCCGGACGCGTCCGGATGCGGCCAAACCGGCGAACCGGCGAGGTGTTCCCGATAACGCGCAGCGTCGTCTTCTGCCCCATTGAAGAGCTGGACGAGGTGCTTACCGCCTCGAACGCGGACGAGTTTCTACAAACCCTGCGAAATGCCAGCTTTGCGAATTCGAGGGATGGCCGTTCAACAACATACGGGAGCCTCCAGATTCTGATCGCTTGGAGCGTAGACCTTATCCCTTTGCAATCGACGGAGCGTTACCCTAATGGGACGCCATTAGGGGCGGCATATGAAGGTACGCGCCTGCCGGTTGGAGCATAAGCCAAGAACGTGGTTGCAACACTCACCTCACCAATCGCTGGCTGAATTATTTTCTCGGCCCGAGCGGTCCTGTATCGGTCCTGCCGTGGTCAAAGCCGAGAGAAAATCTCGGATTCGTTCGGCCGGCCGCTTCGCTTCGCGGCGAGGGTGGTCAAGGGTCGCTCGGAGCGGGTGGGACGGCAGCGCCCCCCCGGAGGAGACAGGGGCGCTGCCAAATTGGTCGGCTCGGCGAGTGGTGAGGGGATTGACGAGCCGGCCTGCTTTCAGCCGTCGCTTCGGATAAGCGACGGCGTTTAACGTCCTGCTCATTGAATGGTTCCCAATCAGGCTGGCTCACGCTCAACAGCCTAGCTGCCGACATGCGGGTGACGCGCGAGATATTGCAACGGGTCGAAGCCAGCCGGCGCAACGGCGCTCAATTGCGGCGTTGACCCTTCGATCTTATCTAAAAACCGAACCCGCCGGGGGCACCTTGAGAAACACTCGGCAACCAAAGGCCTTCGGCACCACGCCAGCCGACAACCGGTATATCGCACTTGCGATCGAATTTCCCGACTGGCGCCTTGCGCTCGCAATTTTTTGCGGTCTTGAACTTGTGACCCGGAATTTGGACTGCGCTGTCCTCCGCAAGGTAGAACGCTCCCAGCGACGTGGCGAGCGCCGTTAAGGCCCACACTGTTCCCCTGGACATAGACCCGCCTCCCTCTCATTTAAGGGAATGCTGATTTTACATCAGGCGGAGGACGTTGGCCTCTAGCCAATCGGAACTAGCTCGGACGGAGCACATCGGGTTTAGACGAGCCAATAGCCCTTGAACTCGCTTGCGCTCTCACTATCTCTAAAGTCATAGGCGACGTTCGAAGCGGTTCCCTTGGATGGAACAGGGCGAAAGCCCGAGCAGGATGTATACGTCGCGATCGGAGCTGCAGCGGACCTGGCCAATCCACCTGCAGCTCTGTTGTTGTCAGGGGGATAGTCGCGGCGCCGAGTTCACGCCGGCTCCAGCTCCGGTTTGGGCGCGGGGCTATCGCCCCCTCGTCATTATCTTCCGGCCACCACCCCTGCCAATCCTCGCCGAGTGCATCCTTCGCCTGCCGGCCGTCAAGGCGCCTGATCAGCCGCTGCAGCAGCTCGTAATCCATAATGCCGCTTTCCGGCGGCAGGTACGCCGCAGTGTCCTGGACAGGTCAACACCTCATCCGGCCCGAGGTTCCGCCCCTTGTCGCGTTCCTAGCGGCTCCTACCCCTCCATGTTTGGATCATGGGGGAATAATGGGCGACGATCCGAAGAAGAGAGATTGCGAACCGCCCCCTCGGTTCCGAACAGGAGCACGAACTCGCTTATCTCGTGAGCACGGCGAAGGTCACCCGGCAGAAGGCGCTCGAGGCGATCTGCGACGCGGGACCGAGCCGCGAGACGGTGATGGCGTACCTGCGGAAGAAATATTCCCGGCCCCGGTCGTGCGGAGCATGTCCCTATCGCGCATGCCAGACTGAAATATCGAAAATAGTCTCCGGGCTAACACTTCAGCGGCTTCGCAATCGCGGGGGAGCCCTTTCTCAGCCAGAATTTCGGTGAAAACCTCGTCCAGCAAGTTGATGCCAGCAGGTAAGATCGCATCCGAATGCTCGTGCAACATGGAGCCTCCGATTCAGGGCGAAAGCGTCTGATCTTTCGGCCACCGGCGCCCGTGTCATGAGCCGATGATCACCAAAGTGTACGCCTTTGCGACGCGATAGCGACTCATATGACGCGCGAGAGCTCGCTCGGTACGGTAACTGACATACAGCCAAGCCAACCTTGCCGCCATCACAAATGGTCCTAGTTCATCAATGAACATGGAAACGAAGATGGAAAAGCAAATGGTAGACGATCCGAAGCGCGATTTCGTTCTCAGCGAGGAGTATGAGGTCGCTTACATCATGAGGACGGAGAACGTCACTCGGCAGAGGGCAGTTGAGGCAGTACGCGAAGCCGGGCCGAGCCGAATGAACATAAGGGATCATCTCAAGCGCAAGTGGAAGTGGTCCAAGAGCGCGGATTGATGGCTATGTGGCTCGAGGAGGATGATCGGGTAACTGCGCGAAGGAGAAGTTGCGCAGCAGACCCGCAAGTGTGCTCTTGATGTAGATGCGTCCGCACGTTGTCCTTCCCTCCACGGCGGCGAGAGTATCGCGGCGACGGTGGCGCCAATGGCGCCTGCCGCAGCTTGGCGGCAGCGGTCCGGCGAGTGTTCCCCACTTGAGGTCCGCAACTGAACAACCGCAAATCACTGCAGGAAACCTATACAGCTTTGCGCAGATTTTCAACCTCCGCGTCAGCGGTGAGCGCGTTCAATTCACTGATGATTTTCTGCACACGCTCTTTGATTTGCGGACTTAGCGAATCTATAGCCCTCTCGGCCTGATCGACCATTGAGACTCGCACCTTCCGGCCCTTCGGCAGGATCTTCCGGAGCTGGCCGCGGAGGTGGTGGATCTGCTCGTGGCGCTCGTTTTCCTTCCGGCAGTGCTGCTCATAGAGGAAGGCCTGCCGGCGCTCGTGCTCGGCGAAGTACAGGTCCTCGATTATGCCATCGGGAAACTCGAGCGGCCCATAGCCGGCGCCGCCGCGCAGAAAGCACACGACGCCTCGATACGGCGCAGCTCCTCGAAGTTCAGCCTCGGCAGGTTCACGAAGGCATAGCCCACGAGGAACGGGAAACGCTTCTGGATGATCGGGTTGGTCCGGTGGTGCCTCAGCTCTCGGTAAAACGAAGGCATGAAGATGTCGAAGCCATCCTTGCGGCAATTCCGCTCGATGATCGACTCCATCCGTCGGCTTTCCGGCAGGCGATCGTCGGCAGCCGCCATGCGCTGATAGCCGGCGCAACCCTGATCGCATACCAACGTGATCTCTTCATACTCGTCCCCTCTTCGTAATGCGGTGGCTTGCTAATGCGCTGGATTGATGGTGCTGGCAGTATTTCCCGGTGGCCTCAGCTGCGCAGAAAAGGTATGGGCTGCCGTTGTTGACCGGCCACTTGCATTCGCCGGGGAGCAGATTCTCCAGGCGCTTGGCAAAGGGTAGCCGCTTCACATCATAATCCGACGGGGTGACGGGTTCTCTCTCGTGCGGATGGAACGGCCTACGCGCTTCGTCCTTCCTCGGAGCCGGTGTGTCCTTTTTAGGCTGGCTTCTCCTAAACTGCTGTTTCTCCGGGAAAAACGCGCGATTTCGAAATGCGATCCCGACGATGACGTTGCGGGACGCCGAAGCGCTTTGCGACCTGCGAAGCGGAGAGGTCATCCCTCCAGAGCTTCGATCCTGCCTCTATGTCGACGGTTCGGTGCTGGATGGTCATGCCGCGGACCTCATCCGACCGATTGCGAGCACGACAGCGGCGATGAGTGTCATCCAAAGCTTGCCGACGATCTGCCCAGCGATGAAGTCGAGCGATCCGAAAGCCACCCAGAGGAAAACAGCGCTATCGACTGCGGCTCCAACAATGCCGCTTAAGAGGACTGCCAACCAAAGCCGCTTAGCCCTCAGAGGAGCATACACGGCGAGGTCTGCCAGCTCGGCGATGACGAACGCAAGGACCGAGGCGAGCACCAGGGCTGGCGGAGCGAAGAGCCAAGACACGAGCCCACCGATGCCGATTGCGGCCAATGCGGCTTTGGCGCCTCCCGCCTCGTGCACCCAGTCACGCAGCACGAGGGCGAGACCGACCAGGAGAACGCCTGACGGCGCGTCGAGGCCAAAGCCAACCGGGATGAGACAAGGTCCCTGCGGGATGCATTCTCCGACATTGCCGATCATCCAGTTTGCGGCCGGAATGGTGGCTGCGAATGCGGCAATGAGCAGGATCGTCTTAAGCTGCATCGAACATGTTCCTCTGTTCTGGGCGTACAGCCCATCTGATCGGGCATTGAATCACATCAATGCGCCGGGCCATGCGCTCGGGGCATGTGTTGCCGTCCTTGAAGTTGCGGGCGACATTGACACCGTCGGCCGAGGCAAACGGCCATCGGTCGCCGGAGAGAGCGAGTCCGCGCAACATGTGGATCCACGGAAGCGGGCCACGTTTGGCGAGTTCGTTGAAGACCTCGTCGGCGCGGCGCTCCCAAGCAGGGGACCCGACCTGCCAGTGAACGCCAGAGCTCCCGAAGCACACGCGCGGCCATTCGTCGATCAGTTCAAGCAGGTAGTCGATCGGAAGGCCATGTGCCACACCGGTGCGCCTAAGTGTTTCGGGAATGGCCACTGCGCCACCAGCTCGCGCTGCCGCTCGAGCGGGCCGTCGATAACGTCCGGAACGACCGCCCAATGTGGGTGGCCAAGGCGAGCCTCTAGCCACGCATAGAGCTTGATATCGTCAACCGATTTGCCCTGTGTAAAGGCAGTGTATCTGCCGTTGTTCCACATGACCGACTGACCGTGCATGAGGCACCAGTCGGCGTCCCTCGCGTCGGCGAACGAGACGCAGAAGTTCTTGCCGGCCATTTTCATCAGCTCGGTACGCGGGGTCAGCGGTGTGCCGTGGTAGTGGATCACGCCGCGCGCTCCTCTTGGGCCGGCTCGGCTGCTTCAATCTCGGACTGCACCTTGCGCCGATAGGCCATCTGCTCGGCGGTAACTTCGCTGGCATCGGGAAGCGCCAGCATGCGGGCGAGCTCGTCGGCGCGCTCAGGCGAGATGGGCTCGGGCTGGACGTTCAGCCTGGTGTGGATCCTTCTTCGGTTGACGCGGACGGCGATCGGCGACCACGCCTCATCAATCGCCCAGAGATGGACAGACCGAGGCGGCAGTTCCCTAGATCGGGCGAGACCAGATGGTCGACGCCCTGGGCGACGAGGAAGAACCCTTGGGCCGCCAATTCGTTGGCGCGCTCGCGCTGCTCAACCCGAAGGTCCATGAGGCCGTCAGCGCTTGGCAGCGTCCTGCTGACGCTGTCTTCGATCGCCCGCAGTGTTTCCTGCTTGCGAATCCGGTCCTCGCGGATGATGCGGCATTCGGCGTTCGCCATGGCCGCCATTCCCGCCGGCAGGGGGATGAAAGCCAGGTTGATGGCTTAACCGCCACAGAGATCACAGACATGCTTTTGCCCTCCATTCGTCGGGCGTCAGCGCTGCCTTCTCGAGGTTGCACGAACTGCAGGAAACGGTCAGATTCGACAGGTGGTTCGTACCGCCCCTGGAGAGCGGAATGATGTGGTCAATGTGGACTGGGTCCGCGATATTGCCGCAGTAGGCGCACGAACATCCATCACGGTCTATGACCATGAACCTTATTCATGCCAATTATTCGGGAGCTTCCGCTTCCGTTCACGATCCCACTCGCGCCGCTTCTCCGCAGCAAGGTCGACGGCCGGCGCTATTTCGCGCTCCATCCCCGCGACGGCGGCGACAATGGCGTCGGGGTCCGTGCCGGCGGCAAGCATGTGCTTCAGGGCGGTGGCGATCACACTCATATCGCAATCGGCCCTTTCGACCGGGGTACAGCGCAGCAGGAACCAACGCAGGCATATGCGGTTAGGGCCATATCGAAAGCAGAGAAGGACCCATGCCGGACCTCTGGGAAGATTGCGTAATCATCCAATTGCCCGGTGCGAACGGCGTCGAAATCGTATGGACGCCAGCGCACGCCGCACGATTGCTCAGTGAACAATGACCCGTCGAAAACGGTGTCGGCTTACACAAAGGCTCTTAATGTCTGCACCGACGCAATGATGGGCACCTTTCCGCGGGAGCAGGCTCGCGATGCCTTCGTCGCTGCAGTCAACGAGGCTAAAATCAAGAAGCTGCGCTGAGGTCATGCCGCCAACCCCGCTTCGCATTCCTGGATGATGACGACGCACTCGGCCGGCAGGTCGCTGTCTCAGCACATGGTCAAGCGCTCATACAGATTGTCGTTCTTGATGACGCCGTAGTGCTGAAGGCAGTCGAGGATCGCCTTGCTACGGTTGTCGAGGTCCTGGCGCATGTTCTGGCGACGCAGGCGCGACGTGCAGAGCGAACGGCTTATCGATTGGCGCATGGGGCGCCTTGATGAAATAGCCGGCGTCGTTCCGCCATTTCTGGTACGTGGACGACAGACGACGGGTTTTGCCCCAGCCGTTATAGAGGTCCCAGCCGCTCGGAGGATACGGCAGGTGGAGCTTGATCATGATGCCCCCCGGTGAGGAGCGGCAAAGATCGAGCGCGCAACCCCTTGAATCCGCAAATCAAAGGCAACAAATCAACAACCGGCGCTGGCCCACAGCGCCTTCCTTGTTGAGCACCACCGTATTCAGTGAGGCTGAAATGAATTCGATGATGTTTACTCGACCCCTCTACCTGAAGGAGAAAAAGGACCTGATCAGAGAGATCACGAATCTGTACGATGCTATCGACTTTCTTGAGGAGTGGCCGGAGCGCGATCGAGACATAGTGCACGACGCCACCCTGAAGACTTGCTACATGGCGCATGACGGCCATAAGCCCATTCAGGTAGCGCGGGATGCGATCCGATCCTTCGGAAAGAAGAAGGGCATCCTTGTCAAAGCACCTGCAGTTCTTCCCTGGATGATCAACAACAGCTCCGGCAGCGGACGCGTCTCTGCGTAAGTCATCATTCGAGGTGGGGAGGCTGTTTTCGCAGCCTCTCTGTCCCAGGCCTGGTGTCGAGTATGGAAGGTGGGACGTAATCATGCCGGCACCCCTCACCTCGCGCTTGGAACAATCGCGCCACTCCCGCGTTCCCGCGGATTCACCCGAAGGAATTTTGTAATGGGTACCGCGTGGGACGAGTGCGTCATCATTGATCTGCCTGATCTCGACGGCGTACAGATCGTCTGGCACCCCGGCTACGCTGCGCGCTTGCTCAGCGACAGTTGGCCGGTGGATCATGGACGTGCTTACGGTGCTGCAATCAATGCGTGCGCGGACGCCTTGGTCGGCACATGTAAGGGCGAGGATGCGAGGGCCGCGTTTATTGCGGCGATCAACGAGGCGAAGATCGAGATGTTGGCTTGAAATCATGCCGCCACCTCGGGATTGAACTTGGTGACCTCGTTGCCGAAGGCGTGCCCGCCTGGCCGCTGCTCTCGAGCGAACACATCGGCGCGCCGCGCGTGCGGCATGACGCGGTCGCAGAGGTCGTAGAATTCGTCAGGCTTGCGGCTGTGCTCGCGCGCGATTCCGTCGAAGATGGTCGGTGGAGCGAACGCCTGCTTCGGGTTCCCCAGCGTTGCCACGATGACGATTTCACCGGTGGTGCGGACGCGCTACCCAGGGCCCATGCGAACTTTGCCGCTCCGCGTCGTCTTGCGCCACACGAGATAGGACTTGTACTGAAAGCCCCATCTCCGGGCGGCTTCAAGGGCACGGTCGAGGCGTGGTGCTGTAGACCATGCCAGCAACAGTGAGTCCATGGAGGCGAGCTGACCAACCGGCAGATGGCGAGTCATGTCTCGCCGAGACAGAGCCACAGAGAGCCTCGAAAATGCGAGTGCCCGCACAGTGGGGGGCTGAAGCGGGCACTCCTGACAGGTTGGGGGACCTGAATGCCGAATTGCTCGGCATCAAGTTAACTTGCGCCGCGCGTTTTTGGTTCCGCGCGACCGTCCGTTTGGCGATGCTCATGCAACAGGTCCGGTCGGATCGAGGATGTCAGCGGTGTCGTTCTTCGGCGAGCCGACCTTGCGGTCGATTGGCCACATGGTCATCAGCTCGGCTGGGAACGGCTTCATCAGAGTGTATGGGTCCGGCTCGGGCGAAAGCCAGCGCTCATAGTCCGCCCGGTGCAGGATGACCGGCATGCGGTCATGGATCGTCGCCATCATCTCGTTCGGCGGACAGGTGATGACGCAGAAGGTGCGGATGTCCTCGCCGGTTTCCGGATTTCGCCAGCTTTCCCAGACGCCGGCGAGCGCGAACGGCTCGCCGGACTTCATGGCGATTGCGTAGGGTTGCTTGTCCTTGCCTGTGCCGAAAATGTCCTTCCACTCGAAAAAGCCGTCGATCGGCACCAGGCAACGCCTGTTGGCGTAGGCTTTCTTGAACATGCCGTTGCTGGCGATGCCCTCGCATCGGGCGTTGACCGGAGGCGGTCGGCCGAGCTTCTGCTCCTTGATCCAGCCTGGGATCAAGCCCCATCGGGCACTGACGAAGGTGGGGCCGAAGACATCCGGATCACGGACCACGTCGCGGATGATTATCGGATAGTAGAGCGACGGCGCGCCGTTATAGCGCGGGAACTGGTTCGCCAGCCCCTCGGCGCGCTCGCGCTGCGCGAAAGAGAAGTTGCGCAGCAGATCCGCAAGCGTGGTCTTGATGTAGATGCGTCCGCACATCGGCTTTCCTCTCCAGGCGGCAAGGGGATAGTGGCTGCCCGCGGCGTAAACTCGCAGATCAGCGTGTAACCTTTCCGACCTTGATTACGTTGCCATCCTTGTTCCTGCACTTCGAGCAGCGCAACTTCCGGGCCAGAGGCAGGATTGGTTGCTTCACCCCGAATTTCTTCATTAAGGCGCGCCGATCCAATCTGCTTTCGCGGCCGCAGGCGCGGCACTCGCAAAAGAGCTCGTACCATTCCGGCAGATTTGCGAAGGTGATTTCTTCTGGAGAGCCGGCCGGCGCCGTCGCACCGTCGGCCGGCTGGCTCGAGAGGGCAATCCCTCCTTCGCGAGCATGGTGTTTCCGTAACTCAACTTGCAGCGGTCATAGAACTTGTTCGTCGTTCTCTTACAGCCGTTCGCCAAGGCAAGTTCCGTGAGCAACCCTGGCATGCTTCGCTCACCGATCCGCTCCAGCATCGCCTTTGCATCGTAAATTCTGCTGACGCCGCATTCGCATTCAATCCGGATCTTCTCACCGGCGAATTCAGAGAGCCACCAGGATCCCGATCTAGGCATGTCGTGGCTTCCATTCCGGGCGGTGCTCGAAGCAGAACCAGGTCGGCTCGGACTTGCCGACGGCAAAGCCGAAGCCGCCCCATTTCTCACAGCCGGGATGTTCGCAATAGTGCTCGTACAGTGCGGTGTCGTTGCGCCGATCGGCGCCACCTTCGTCGCTCATCATGAGCTCCTTGCCGTCTCTCTGTCGTGTGCCGGTTTCCAGCCACGGGTGAAACCCAGACTCATCGCTATTTCGGCGAGCGCGAGTTGTTCGCGGAGGTACTTGCAGTCGGCAAGGAGAGTGCGGATCGTCGCTTCGGCATCGCCGCCATGCCAAGCCAGTGCTGCGGCGACATCACCCAACCAGTCGTCGTACTTCTCGACGTCGGATCGATCCTCTACGGCAGGCATAGCTTTTCCTCCCCCGCAGACACGAGGTTGTGGCTGTTTAGGAAATTGTCAGATGGCGGCGCGAGCGCCGACGGAATGTTCCTATTATGTTCTCATTCTGGCGGGAGTCAATGCGCATTTGGGCTGCATTGGTCCTAGGAAATCCTAGGGTAGAGCCGGGGCGGGGAGGCGCACCAGCCTCTACGATTTCTTGCGGCCCGACTGCTTTTTCTCGAGACTCTCCTTGAGAGCCGACATGAGGTCGATGACATTGCCGGTGTAGGCCGGCTCGTCACCTTTGCCTATCGGCTTGGCGCCCTTCTTCGCCGACTTCCGCTTGCTCTCAATGATCTCCTTGAGCTTTTCCTGCACCGGGTCGCGCACCATGTTCGGATTCCACGGTTTGCTGCGCTCCTCGATCAGTGTCGTCACGAGGCTCATCAGTTTGGGATCGTTGTCGCCATCGCCGATTTCGTCGAAGTAGTGCTCCGGCTTCCTGACCTCGTCGCCATACCGCAGCGTCCAAACGACGATCCCCTTTCCGCATGGTTCCAGCATAACGGCGCGCTCTCGGCGGCCGATGACGAGCCTCGATATGCCGACGACCTTTTCGGCCTCCATTGCGTCCCGAATGACGCTGAACGCCTCGTGCCCGACTTCATCGGACGGCGTCAGGTAGTGCGGCTTCTCGAGCCAGACCCACTCGATCGTGTTACGCGGCACGAACATTTCAATGTCGATGGTCCTCGCACTTTCGAGGGCGACGCTCTCCAGTTCCTCATCCTCGATCACCAGGAAGTCGTTTTCGCCGCGCTCATAGCCCTTCGCTTCGTCTTCTTCCCTGACTTCCTTGCTAGTTTCCGCGTCGACATATCTGGAGACGACCCGATTGTTCGTCTTGCGGTTCAGGGTATGGAAGCGGACCTTTTCCGATTCGCTGGTCGCCGGCATCATTGATACGGGGCAGGTGACGAGCGAGAGCTTGAGGTAGCCTTTCCAGTATGGACGTGGGGGCGCCATCGTTCACCTCCCTTAGCTTGCCCGACGCCGCTCGGCGGGCGCGCTCTTGGCGGCCGTCTTTGTCTTCCCCTTTGCTGCCGTCGAGCGGGTTGCTTTTGCTCTGCCCTTGGCCGCGGCCTTGCCTTCACGCCTCTTCGACTCCGCTGCTGGCTTGAAGCCGGCGCTCTGGCGCAAGGCCTCAAGCAGCTCGTTGGGTTTCGACACCTTCGGAGGCGCGCGCTTCGGCAGGGTCTTGCCTTCAAGCTTGGCCTTGATCAATTCAGCGAGCGCGGCTTCGTAGCGGTCGTCGAATTCCTCGGCCGAGAAGGTTCCCTTCTTCATGCCGATGATATGCTTGGCGAGGTCGAGCATCTCGCCCTTGATCTTGATGTCGGGGATTTCCTTGAAAGCCCCCTTGGCGCTCCTGACCTCATAATCGAAGTTGAGGGTGGTGGCGATCAGCCCTTTGTCGTGCGTGCGGAGCAAGACGGTGCGCATTCGCCGGAAAAGGACCGTCTGGGCGATGGCGGCGACCTCCTTCTTGCGCATGCCGTCGCGCAGCAACGCATAGGCCTCCGTGCCCATCTTGTCGGGCGTCAGGTAATAGGGCCGGTCGAAATAGACCTTGTCGATGTCATCGCAGGAAATGAACGCCTGGACATGCAGGGTCTTGTCGCTCTCCGGCACCGCGGCGGCAACTTCCTCCGGCTCAAGCACGACGTATCTGTCGGTATCGATTTCGTAGCCCTTGACCTGGTCTTCCTTCTCCACCGGCTTGCCGGTAACGCCATCGACGAATTCGCGGCGGACTCGGTTTCCGGTCTTTCGGTTGACGGTGTGGAAGGAGATTCGTTCGGAGGTCGACGTGGCGGTGTAAAGCGCCACTGGTGCGGTCACCTCGCCGAACCGAATGTAGCCCTTCCATTGGGCGCGTGCCGCGACTGCCATTGTCTCGCTCCTGACCGCAACATGCGGGCTCGCGAGTCAACCGAATGGCTTTCTTATTTGTTCCGGCTCAAAAACAAATCTTTCCAGGGATTTTCGGGTTGAAGCTCACATTCCGCGACGTCGCTTTGGCGGACGGCTTATTGTGAATGCATCCGGTTTTATCTCACGCTCGATGTCTTTCCAGGTCACAGGTGCCGCGACGGGAAAGCCCGGACGAGCTCTTGGCGAATAGGTGCCGACTGCGGTGGTGCCGCGGCCATTCCTGAGGTAATCGAGGAAAAGCTTGCCCGGCCGGTGCGAAAGCTGGGCGGACGTGACATAGCGGTCGGGATCGCTGCTGGCGAACTGCTGCGCCAGCCGTTTGGCGTAGGCATGCACCGCATTGTGGGTCATCTTCTGCGTCAGCGGTGCCATCAGATGAAGGCCCTTGCCGCCGGTAAGCTTCGGCCAGGCCTTGAAGCCCTCGCTCGCGAGCAGGTCTCGCAGCCGAAAAGCAGCGTCGACGACGAACTCCCACTCGATGCCTTCGCCGGGATCCAGGTCGAATATCAGCGTGTCGGCGTGTTCGATATCATCGACCGTCGCCGCCCAGGGATGCAGTTCCACCGCGCCGATTTCGACAAGGCCCAACAATCCGGCGAGGTCGTCGACCCACAGCCGCACGCCTTCGCCGCCCTCGCGTTTCTCGATGCGCAATTGATGAACCTCCGGCGGGATCGGTGGCAGCGACCCCTTGTGGTAGAACGTGGTGCCATGGACGTGCCGCACGAGCTTTAGCGGACGGCCGCCGAGGAAATGGAGGGCGCGGTCGGCCACGCGCGTCCAATAGGCCGCAAGCTCCTCTTTCGAAGGCACAACCGCGTCCGGCAGCAACTGGAGTATGTTTTCGCGGGGAATCCGGCCGGAGCTCGGGGTGACGCTCGCTGCCTTTTTCGGAGTATCCGTGGAGACTCTCTGCAGGCCCTTGAAGACCGGCTCGCGCAGCAGGCCGTCATCGGTCACGCCGCCGTAGTCGACCTCAGCGCAGACCTGCGGTTCGACCCAGGTCGCCTTCGGCTTGTTGATCGGATGGGAGAGGGGGCTCTTGCCGATGATCAGCGGATCGAGCCGCTCCCGCACGGCGCGCGCCGCCGCAAGCGTGTAGCCTGTTTGAGCCTTGCCGGCATAGACGAGGCGGGCGCCCTCCCAACGCCCAAGATAGAGCGAGGCGATCCTGCGTGGATGCGCGCCGAGCTTTTCGACGAAGGCGATGATCGGAAACGCCGCGCGCTTCGTGCACTTCGTCTTTGTCCAGATCTCCTGCCGGCCCGACCGGTAGGGCGAGTCCTTGCGCTTGGAGACGACCCCTTCCAGGCCCATCCTGCAGGCGTGCTCGTAGACCTCGTCTCCTTCATGGATATCGAGATGGTCGACATAGACGATGGCGCCGGGGCGGTCGCCTATGAGCTCGCGCAGCACACGCTTGCGCTCGACCAGGGGCACGCGTCTGAGGTCGTATCCGTCCAAATAGAGCAGGTCGAACGCCTGGAACGTCAGGTGCGGCGATGAGGGTTTCGCAAGTTCTCGTCGAAGTGCTTGAAAATCGGGAAGCCCGGTCTTGCCGAAGACGGTGACCTCGCCGTCCATCACCAGATGGTGGTCGGTGAGCGCCTCCGCCGCCAGCGCGATTGGATTGAACTCCTTGGTCCAGTCGAGACCGGTTCGTGAGTAGACGATGGCCTTGCCGCCGTGCAGATGGAGTTGCGCGCGATAGCCATCGAACTTGATCTCATGCAGCCAGTCCGCCCCGTCCGGGGGTCTTTTCTTCAGCGTTGGATGACAGGGTTCGATGAAGTTCGGAAAGGCCGCTTTCTCTGCGCCGAGTTTGGCCAGCCGAAGCGCCTGGGGAGCTGACCCTCGCCCGGAGCGGCCTAGCGTCTGGCTTCGACTTTTGACGCGGAGGTTCAAGACATGCCTCCATTTTTCTGAACAGGTACTCAATCCGCGGCGCTGGGATTCGTTCCTAGGTAGGGCTTCGGTGGTTGCAGCCCACGCAAGCGCGGTCCGGAATCGTTACGTCGCGACAGGCTGGAGAGCGGAATTAGTTGGCCAAGGTGCTGCTTCTATTCTGAAATCGATTTTCAACGTCACCACCAACCGATCGCTTTGGGCCTGCCTGCGAGCGGCAGCAGTCGGCAAGCATCGGCAGTCCGGAGGTCGTCGAGCAACGCTTACGGTCGATTCAGGCCTTCGCATATTCCCGCGCCTCTGCGATCCGGCGTTAACCCTTCACGTACCCCGCCCCCCCGACGATCTTTCCATCGCGGACGCGCTTGATGTTGACGCCCCGGTTCCAGTCGTTTTCGCCTTCGCCCCAGCGAAGCTGCCAGCGATGATCCCGCGGTCCTCGCTTGCCTGCTTTGAAGTGCGTTGAGGAACTCTCTGCGTCGCCCTATCTCATGCGCGGAAGTTGGTTCCCCGATCGCTGCGCGGCATGGCTTTAATCGGCGATGCGCTGGCGTCGTGGCTCGCCCACGAGCAGCCGATGGCCCACGCGGGTCCGAGGTGCGCTGGTTTGGGGCGAGGGTGGAGAGGAGCGGCTAAAAGGAATTGCAGCGCCTACGGAGGAGAGCGCTGCCATCCGGTCGACTCCGAAAATCGGGGAGGGTGTGGAGCCGATCCGTCATAAGGAGAACATCGGCTCGGATAAGAGCGGTGACCCCAACGCACGACCCGTGGAATGGTTCCGAGAAGATCAAGCCAGCGCTCTGTTGGGGCTGCGCCTCGATATCGTTTGCGCCGACTCTATCTCGACAGTGTACGCGACTTCGAAGCGGTTCCCTTGGATAGAACAGGGCGAGTGAGCCCCAGCTAGCTGAAGAACACATCGCGATCGGAGCTGCAGCGGATCTGGCCAATCCATCTGCAGCTCTGTGTTGTTTGATGCGATCGCGCTTAGAAGGAATCCCGATGACCACTCCTCACTTCGACCAAGACCATCGTGATCAAGCCACGGGACCGCGATTTAGTCGGCAATATCCTCATCGGTCGTGATCGTGCCCGCTGCCCTCGCGTCGAGATAGTCGCGGATCTGGTCGATCTTGCCAACGGACGGGCCGACACCCAAGGTTTCCTTGACGTCCTCCAGCGTCTCGTCCGTCACTTCGCCGCCATTCGTGAAGCCTGCGATCGCTTCGCGCAGCGCCTCATCGCTGAGGGCCGGATCGGTCGGGATTGCGTCGGGACGGTTTTCCGCCTCGAACGTGGCGTAGGCCATGACATAGGCCGAGATCGCCGCCATGCGCGGGTCGTTCGAGTTCATGTAGGCATGAAAGTTCCTGCGGAGCGAGCTCAGCTTCGCGGCCCCGGCTTCCTCGGCCTTCGGCTTCGGCGTCGGGACGGCCGCCGTTTTCACCTTCACCGACTTCGCGGTCCCCTTGCCGGAGCTCTTGCCGTGCGTCGCCTTGTCGGACTTTTTGCCGTGCTGGAAGAGCCGGTCAAGGAAGCTCCGCGTGCCGCGTTGGGAAGCGTTCGATTTTCCTGACCTGGATTGAGCTTTGCCCTGGCCTGTGCCGTTGGCGTGGCTGCCTCCGCCGCCCTTGCCATGATTTCCACCGTTGCCGCCGCCATTGCCGCCACCGTTGCCACCACCGTTTCCGCCCTTGGCGAACGCCGCCTCCGGAACGCCGGTCGCCATGCCGGTCAGCGGCGCCCCCGCAAGAGCCAATGCGACGAGACCTCGTCCGATGATCTTGGAAATAGTCACGATTAGCGCCTCCTCAAAATCGCGCAGCCGTTTGGCTGAACCCAGCCCGTGTGGCTGCTTAAGAGCGTGAATAGCGCCGAGGGGTGGTAGCTTCCACCATGGTTGGACCAATGCGCGGGCTCATTGGACTTAGGTCCTATCGGGGCCGGCACCAAACGTCCAAACTTCGCCGGGCCAAGGGGTCGGATGCCGCTGGCGAGCAGGCCAGCCTAAGTACCCAGCGTGAGGTTTCCGACCCAGAGCGGTGCAGAAGGCGGCAATGCCACTTTGGGACCCTCGCACGTCCAGCGGCCGCAGGGGTGGGGTATTCATGGCCGTAGGCGCTCACCCGCCGCACTATGGATGGGGAGCAACGTTGCGCAAAGGTATTAAGACCTATGGCGCGCTCGATCGGACTAAAGTCTTATGTATTAGTATACCTTGGTCCCATGTAAAGGAGTATATTTCATTCTCTATAACCCGATCGTGCTAAAAGAAAAACCGTACAATCGTTAATCCGCTCGGCTTAGTTAATTCTAAGGTGTCACTTTTTTGAGTTAATTCGCCGTACTAAACTAACCGTGAGCGCAAAAAACTGAAGGTCGACAACTCAAACTGAAAACAACGCGATTAGATAGTCTCATTCGCGCTCAAGTGCCGTTGCGTTGTACAAGTTTCGGATCTAAGGGAGGTAGCAGTGGCTAAGCTCACACGCATTCTGACTCTGTCAACAGCAATTGCGCTTTTGGCGGCGTACTCCGTGCCCTTTGTTATCGACGTTGCGCAAGCGAGTTACGACGCCGGTGACGGCGACGGCGGCGGCGACGATGGTGACAGCGGCGGCGACGGCGACGGCGACGGCGATGGTGACGGCGACGGCGACGGCGATGGCGACGGCGACGGCGACGGCGATGGTGACGGCGACGGCGACGGCGGTGGCGGTGGCAAGCACCCGAATAACGGTTTCGGTAATGGCGGCGGTGACGGAGTTCCCGGAAAGTCCGGCAAGAGCGATGTAAACCGTTAACTCGCGCGATGCCCGGAGGGCGGCTGTCGCTTTGGCCTGCCGCCCTTCGGCATGAGCCACTCGTGCCTCGTGGCGCTACCCCCAACCCGGCCGATGCTCGAGGCAAAACCAGTTCGGCGCGCCTTTCCGACGGCGAAAGCGAAGGCGCCCCACTCCCTGCAGCCCGGGTGCTCGCGATAGTGGACATAGAGCGCCGTACCTGGCGCGGCCTGGCCGCGGCGCTGGCTTTGTCGCTCATCGGGATCGCCTTCCGCCCGACCACGCACCCGGATCGACATCTCGATTGCGAGGAAGCGATCGAGGGTATGTTTCAGGCCGTTGCAGCCACGGCGGAGACCGTCGGATGGACGCGGCACGAAACCGCTGCGACCCTCATCAGCCTCGCGGAAAATCATGCGTTGGCGATCGCAGTGAACGATGCGATTGCTGAGTTTGGTGCCGGCGTTTTTTTGAAGGCTCCCAAACTGTACCGGCCGCACGATGCAAAAAGACCCCGAGCCGGGAGGAGGCGTCGGGGTCCTTGAACTTGATCGGTTCTTGGGAGGAGGAGTGGAACCGATCGACGTCTTGCGCAGTGGGAGGAGATCCTGCGCGTTGACCGTTCAGAAGATAAACCATCCGCCATCGTTGAGTAGTACCCTGGGTTACAGGGCAGCATTGCGCAAGCGCAGAGGCCATGGAGAGGTGTCGCGCTTGCTGGCGGCAGCAATCCAGTAAAATGCTTGGGTTACGGTGTGCCTGCGCGGCAAGTATAAGGAGGCGGGCGATTCGTCGCCCCGGAGCGAAGGCCCGGCAGCCCCACAGCCCAACCCCGCCGGGCCTTCGATCGGTTCAACAGCCCCACGATCGCACTTTTGCAGCACGGGGGCGACTTCCCTTAGATCCTTGCGGGCAACTCACCTGAGACAGAGGGAACTTTTGCCGCCGTGCACGGTTGCATAGGCCCTGAACCTTGACCCGGAAACGTTGCATACGCCTCCGGTGGCGAGCTTCGCGCTCGGCAACATTTCCGGGATCAAGCATGCTGCCGTTACGCCGGCGCTGGGGCTTGCGGAGCCAATCGACCAATCACTGGAGACATTTCGATGAGCAGAAGCGTATTGAATGCCGTGGGGCAGCCGCTTTATTACAGCGGAACTTCGACAGCTTGGTTTTCCGCAACCGGCTCCGGGCCGACCCTCTACGGCACTCCCGGCAACGATTCCATGTATGGCGACAGTTCCGTCAACGTGACGATGATCGGCGGAAAGGGCGACGACATCTATTATCTTTATTCGTCGATCAACCGCGCCTACGAGGCGCCGAGCGAGGGCGTGGACACGATAAATACCTGGATGAGCTACACGCTGCCGGCGAATTTCGAGAATCTGACGGTTACGGGAAATGGCCGATATGCTTTCGGCAATAGCGCGGACAATATCATCAAGGGCGGCTCCGGCAGCCAGACCATCGACGGCCGCGCGGGCAACGACGTCCTGATCGGGGCAGGCGGGGCCGATACCTTCGTGTTTGCGCGCGGCAACGGCAGCGATTTGATCACCGATTTCAACTTCGACGACATTGTTCGCCTCGACGGCTATGGGTTCACTTCGTTCCAGCAGGTCCTTGCGAACTCGGCCCAGGAAGGGGTCAATCTCCGGCTTCATCTCGCCGACGGTGAAAGTCTGGTCTTCGCCAACACGACCGCCGACCAGTTGCAGGCGAGCCAATTCCGATTGACCCTCGATCGTTCCGCTTTCACCCAGACTTTCTCGGACGATTTCAACACCCTTCAGCTGCGCAGTGGCACGAGCGGTGTCTGGGATGCGAAATTCTGGTGGGCGCCTCAGAAGGGGGCAACACTAGCCGAAAACGGTGAGCTGCAATGGTATATCAATCCGAGCTATCAGCCGACCGCTTCGGCCAATCCGTTTTCGGTCAAGGACGGCGTGCTGACCATCACCGCCGCGCCGGCGTCGGAAGCTATCCAGGCTGAGATCAACGGCTACGACTACACCTCAGGGATGCTGACGACGCACTCGTCCTTCGCCCAGACCTACGGCTATTTCGAAATGCGGGCCGACATGCCCAACGATCAGGGTGTCTGGCCTGCCTTCTGGCTGCTCCCCGCCGACGGCTCCTGGCCGCCGGAGCTCGACGTCGTGGAAATGCGCGGGCAGGACACGAATACCGTCATCGCCTCGGTGCATTCCAACGAAACCGGCTCGCAGACCAGTATCATAAATTCCGTTAAGGTCGCCGATACGAACGGCTTTCATAAATACGGCGTGCTTTGGACGGAAGACGAGATCGTCTGGTACTTCGACGACGCCGCGATCGCGCGCGCGGATACGCCATCGGACATGCACGAGCCGATGTATATGCTCGCCAATCTCGCGGTCGGAGGCATCGCTGGCACGCCGAGCGACGGCCTCGTCGACGGATCGGAGATGAGGATCGATTATATCAAGGCCTATTCGCTCGACGCCGATTGGCAGATTTGAGATCGATCGCCGGCAGCGCTGAAGCTGCCCTGCCGGTTATGCCGTTCAAAGCCCAGCTTTGAGAACGAGATGAACCCCGGGCGAGTTGTCCGCCTCTCGACAGATCCGGCTGGTTTCCTTACAGGCGCCAACGGCTGTCCGGCTGGCGATCATCAGTGAAGGATGCATCTAAGATTGGATCCATTACACATCTGAACGACCGGCGCCGCTTCGCATAGCCTCCGACGAAGAGGTGCTTACAGCGGCTGGCGAGATAATCGCACACGGTACCGATGCTCCCGCAGCCTTCCAGGTCGAAGCATTGGTGCGTTCGGGCCTGCTTGCCAGATCCATTCCGAGTTTTGGCGCGCTACCGACTCGACGAGGCCCATGTGCCCGCGGATGCGGCGCTTGCTTTGCGTGAAGATGCGCTGCCCCTTTCGCAGTCACTGGGGACGATCCTGCATGCTTCAACCATCCTGGGTGAGAAACGCCAGCGCCTCGCCGCAGATCTGGCGCTCTGGCGGGGCGGCGTCCGTTCCGGCGACCGCCCTTGGGACGAGCGGATCGGCAAGCTCCAGGTGGATATCGAAGTGGCCGCGCTCATCGAGCGAGCTGCGACCGCGCTCGATTTGGCACAAGTCAACCCACGCCGGCTGGCGTGTCGGACGTGTGCCGCAGACGCCAAGGCACACATGGTTCAGCCGGAACAAGGCCGCAGCTGGCTCGTTAATCGTGGGTCGCTTCAAACTTAGACCTGACAGGCCCCACGACCACTGGAATACGACGCCAACGTCGACTTCTTACACTCGTCACACGTGCTCGCGACAGCCGACAACCCGCGCCCGCTTCCCGGACGCTTGCGCTCGCAGGTGCTAATATGGATCCTCACAATAGCAATAATAGAGAGGCAGAGACCGCTGCTCGAGGGGAAGCGGGGAGGGGCAGGAATGCCGCCAACCCGAATGACATTCCGACGCGCGGACTGCGAGACGTTTTCTGGCGAGTAGTTTCCCAGGTGAGCGAAGATCGGGTGACGCTCGTCGCAGCCGGCGTCACGTTCTACGTGCTGCTCGCCCTCTTTCCGGCGCTGACCTCGCTTGTATCGATCTACGGCCTGATTTCCGATCCGGGCGCGATTGCCGAGCAGATAAACTCCCTTGCTGTCGTGATACCGTCGGAATCGCTGCAGCTGGTGACGGACCAGTTGCGGGCGATCACCTCGCAAAAGAGCGCCAGCCTCAGCATCGGCTTCATTGGCGGCTTGGTCGTGACTCTCTGGAGTGCTCGTCAAGGGATAGCGGCTCTGATCGAGGCGATGAACATCGCCTATGACGAAGACGAAAGGCGTGGTTTCGTCCGGCTGACAATGCTGAGCCTTGGCTTTACCGTCGGCGGCCTCCTGGTCACGGCCGTGCTGATCGCGGCCATCGGGGTGCTCCCGGCCGCCCTTGCCTTTCTGTCACTCGACCGCTGGGTGGAAATCCTGGCCAAGCTCCTGCGCTGGCCAGTGCTGCTTCTGTTGATTGGCGCGGGCATGACTCTGCTGTACCGGTATGGACCCGACCGAGATCCGCCGAAGCTTAGGTGGCTCACCTGGGGTGCGGCGCTGAGTACACTTTGCTGGCTGCCGGCGTCCCTCTTGTTCTCGTTCTACATCGACAATTTTGCGAACTATAACGCTACGTACGGCGCGATGGGGACATTGATCGGCTTCATGCTTTGGATTTGGGTATCGACGATGATCATCATCGTTGGCGCGGAACTCAATGCGGAATTGGAGCGCCAGACGGCGCGGGACACCACAACCGGCCCCCCGAAGAAAATGGGTGAGCGCGACGCCTACGCGGCTGACACGATAGGCGAGACAAGCGATTGAGTGCCCACCGCGGACCGCTCAACTTGATCTGATGACCGGTATCCATTCATCAGCTCCGAATAGCCGCATCTGCACTGCGTGTGGTTGGCCAGCAACCGTGAGTCGGGATATCGGACCGCGCTTCAGCCGATTGCCCGAGTTGTCCGCGCGAGTGCGAGCAGATACGTTCCAGCCAGCAGCAGGCTTGCAAGACGCCTTGGACCGATCGCTGAGCGCGATGACAAGGCCGAACTGGCGCCCCAACCTAGTGCGGCGACCCTGCTTTCCGGCGGTTGCCTGTTGGCAGTTCGGCCTGCTCTTCGTCTTCAATTTCCTTGGTGGCCCTGTGCCAGTGGCCCTCGTGATTTCCATAAGTCCGGCCTTCGCGCTCCCAGATCTCATGGGCGCGCCGACGGATACGCTCTTCTAATTCCTCGAGAGTCATCATGGTAGCCTCCTCGGTCTCCCGCTGATCGGTGAAACCCGGCAAAGAGGAAGATGTTCCGGCTGGTCGAAGCAACTTGGGCCTTGAGTGATCGTCCCGCCGAGAGACTTTGCCGCGTTAGCGCAGCTTAGCCTCGTCGGATGCCCATTTCCCGGTCAGGGGATTGTCGCGCGAGGACGTCACGCGCCGGACCTCGGGTGAATATGTCGTTGCGAGAGAACTCCAGTTCGCGAAAACCAGCCGCGAGCGCTGTGCCCCACACGACGTGTGCGGCGAGCATCAGCAGATTGCGCGGCACGCGATGCTTTGTTGCGGGAGTAAGAATACCCGCGGCCGGGATCCATCCCAGGTAACTCGCGGCCCAAATCGCGAAGCCGTAACCTGCCCCCCCCAGCTTGTTTCGGACGAGTGGGTAGATCGCGCCGGAAAGACTCCCGTAGAGAAAGTGGGCCAAAACTGTCCGGCTCGTATGTGCTCTGTCGTTCGTCGAACCGCACACGCTTGCCAGGATTTCCGCAGGCGGAAGCGGATAGCGCTCGCCGGGGGGCAGCAGGGGGTATAGCCGGCGCATCGCCATTGTCATCGCCATTGTGGCGCAAAGGCCGGCGACTGCTCCAAAGATAATGCGCATCATAACTCTCGAGGATATGGAGTCGGCGCTCGATTCGCCATTCTAACAATCAGTTCATTCGGAAGTTCCTGTGCATCGGACGGCGTGCAACGGCTCACGTCCCGCTTCTGCTGCGGAGCCGACCTCATCATATACTACGGAACCTTTCCGGAAGCCTCAGGTTCTACGTTGAAGATAAGAACGAGACGAAAGGAAGGGACAATGGGCACACCGGCCGACCATCTGCATGCCTGGCTCAGGGATGCACACGCCATGGAAGAGCAGGCAATCACAATGCTCACCAGCCAGTCGGCAAGGCTGGAGAACTATCCTGAACTGAAAGCCCAGATCGACAAGCACCTTCAAGAAACCCGCGACCAGGTTGCGATGCTCGACCGTTGCCTCGAGCGCACCGGCGGTTCGTCCAACATCAAGGACATCACCGGCAAATTTGTAGCCTTCGGCCAGGGCTTAAGCGGGTTGTTCGTCAGTGACGAGGTCGTCAAGGGCTCGCTCGCCAGCTACACCTTCGAGCAGATGGAAATCGCCAGCTACAAGATCCTCATCGCCGCCGCAGAGTATGCCGGCGACCAGGAGACCAAACGCGTTTGCGAAGCGATCCTGCAGCAGGAGCTGGCTATGGCGCAATGGCTCGACGAACACGCTGCCACTATCACCCGGAAGTTTCTCGAACGCGATCAGCAAGGGATGACCGCCAAACACTAACGGAGCCGTTGGGCTCCTCGAAGAGCCGCATGGAAGGCGTTGTGCTCATAGTTGTCATGGCCCTGCCGCTGGAGGCGGCACTGGTTCTGCTGTGGTTCGGGCCCCTGCGAAGCGATCACGCCAGGCCGCCTCGACAATCCGGTTTTTGGGGCTTCACGCCGCAAATTTCCGTGCACGAAAGCCGCGTGGAGGAGGCCGAGCCGCATACTATGTATTCGCCTCCTGACACAAGGTCGAACGAAACAGCGGCAGCGTTGCAGTTCGGGAAACGTTTGCGGCTCTTCTATGTCATCCAGTCGCGGAAGTATTTTGGGCGATAAGCGCCACTTTCGCTTAGACACGCAGGTTACATTTTCAGACCATGCGAAATGCGACCCGGGAGACGGAACGACACGCTTGTCCGCCGGTTGGGTAGCAGGACATTTGGGAGGTGCCTATGAAGGAGATCCCATGGCGCATACCCCTCTCGGTAAAACTCCAAAACGGCATGCAACGACGCTTCTGCGGCCCGTATGACGCGCTCGACTTCCTCGAACACGAGTGGCCGAACCATGGAAGGCGTTTCCACCGCGCAGTCCAAGATTGCCGCGCGGCGTTATCGAGGCTTCAGACAGCCGAGGTGGCAAAGCTGTCTTTCATCGACGCCTGCATCGAGGCGTCCATGTCTTTCGCGGAGGCTCCTCGCGGTCACACGCCGGCTTTGACCAAGAGCGCTACTGTGCGTCGGCGCCATTGATGCATCTTCTGTGCAGTCGAGCGGAAAAGCGGCTGGCCGGCGGATACACGTTCTCTGCGGAAAGCGGATCTCGGAAAGCACCTGTTGGCGCAGGCGCAGCTCCAGTGAATTTAAAGGAGGATGTCGGATGTGGGGAACATCAGACCCTCCTCGAGGTTGGGAGCATTCTTCGCAAGCAACCCGCCCGGAGGTAACGATGCGAGTGATCAACATCGCCATCGCCGCTGCACTGATAGCCGGCGCATCACACGTCTACGCGCAACAGATGTCGTCGGAGGAGTTCGTAACCATGGCTGCGAGTTCCGACATGTTCGAGGTGCAATCCGGTCAACTCGCAGCCAAGAACAGCAAAGCGGCAAGTATTCAGCAATTCGCTGAAATGATGGTCGCCGATCATACCAAGGCAAGTCAGGAACTGAAGGCTGCCGCCGGCGAAGCAAAAGTCACTGTTCCGACGCAGATGATCGATAAGCACGCCACGCAATTGGGCAAGCTCCAGAACGCGCAAGGGGAGGCTTTCGACAAGGCGTACATCGAAGCCCAGGTCGCCGCCCACCAGGAGGCACTGAAGCTCATGCAAAGCTACGCTCAAAACGGCGACAGTGAGCCACTGAAAGCGCACGCGACAAAGGCATCTCCAATCGTTCAGCGTCACCTTGAACATGTCCAGAAGCTGGCTGGGCAATAAAGGAATGCCTTGCGCGAAGTTGCCAGGCCGCTTGGCGCGGCGGCATCGTTGGATTTGCCAGGCAAGTTCCATCGGTTTGCATCCACGTCCGACGTGCGCAGGGTTGGACGTGCAAAGCACAAAGGCGCCCTTCCATGATCGAACCAAAATCACAATCCATCTGGCGAGCCTCTAGCTATGTCTGGATCACATTCGCGTTTTTCATGTTGTCCATCGTCGGCCATTGGATATTCGGCTGGTTCTCGTATGTCGACGAGCAGAGCGCTCTTGGGCAGCCGGCAGACTCCGGCGGCTACATCATTGAGATGTCGCGCGACACGCTCGAAAATTGGCAGTCGGAGTTCCTGCAATTACTCTGGCAGGTTGGTGGCCTGGCGTTTCTTCTTTTCGTCGGATCTCCCCAAGCAAAGGAGGGTTCCGATCGAATAGAAGCGCAGTTGGACGAGCTTCTTAAGCTCGCGAATCGCAAAAAGGGCGCTGCCCTGATCAAAGAACTCGACGAACAATACGGTGGGAGACACACAGACGAGCCTCACCAGCACAAGTGAGCTATAGAGTCTGGCTTGAGACGAATTTGGCCCCTGCGGCTAGCCAGTATCGCGAGAGCGCCGGCTTCCCCCGCGATACGGCTGGTCGGCTCTACATCGAGTTGACCATGGTGCAGAGCTGCGCGATAGTCATGGCGCCGCCGGTAGCGGAGGTGCCCGCCGTCGAACCGGATGACGCCGATCCAGTATCGGTGCTTGCAGTGGTCTCACCCGAAACCTTGGGCGTGGTTCCAGCCGCCGAACCGCTTGCGTCGCCTGATGCCGCTCCCGCTGCGGATGCGGTCTGCATCGTGTTGCAATCCTGCTTGATCTGGTTCTGCTGCTCGGCCGTCAGCTTCGACCAGTTCGCCTTGATTTCATCCTGGCTGCGCAGGGTTGATCCCGATGCATCGGAGAAAAGGGCATTGCGTACCGGCTCTGGCCATTTCGACGTGGTGCTCGTTTCCGCTTCGTTCATCTGCATCATTCCTGGCGTACCGGAACTGCTCCCGGAAGGAGCAGTGGACGTCGTGCCGGATGCGGAGCCGGATGTACCACCGGATGTTGAACCGGAACTGCTTTGAGCGATAGCGCCGGATGCCATTGCAAGCGAAATGGCCGCGGCCAAAAGATAGTGGTATGTCATCTGCCTTGTCCTTCTTATGAGCGCGCACAACGCGCAGCGCTCCGAACCGGCCGGCTTCGGTAAGGTTCCGCTTTCGATCGATGGTCAGCGCAATATTTCACATACCTGTGAAAGTGACCCGTCCTTGGACGTGACAGGAGGAAAAATCTCTGAACCGCCGGGTGGAAATCGGAAGGGGTTCGGAACGTTCGCACCTTGGCTACGTTAGTGCTCTCACGTGACTGAGAGGTTCAAGCAGCGTCTTGAACCCCTACCACCCCAAAGCCGGTTGGCCGGATTCATGGAGGGATGAATTTTGTCCCATGCGGAGGGATCACGGTTGATCGGCTGCTTTGCCCTCGGCCTGGCAATTGGCGGCTTTTTCGACGGGATTTTCCTGCACCAGATCTTGCAATGGCATCACCTGCTCTCCGGCATAGAGAATCGTGCGGATGACCTTCGGTTCCAGGTCATGGCTGATGGATTATTTCACCTCGCCATGTATGTCCTGCTGCTCTGCGGTCTGGGGCTCCTGTGGAGGCCGCGCCGCAATTCGGATATTTCTCCACTCCCCACCGCAAACGCCATAGCCTCGACTTTCATGGGCTTCGGCGCTTGGCACCTGGTCGATGCCCTCCTTTCGCATTGGCTCCTTGACCTTCACCGCATCAAGATGGACAGCCCAAATCCGCTCTTCTGGGACCTGCTTTGGCTGGCCGTGTTCGGCATTGGGCCGCTGTTACTTGGCTGGCAACTCCTCAAAAGACCGCCACCAGGAGCAGGGTCGCGTCCAGCCGTTCTGTTATTCGGCCTGCCGGCAGTCGCCATCGGCGGGGCCGCGGCGAGCTTGCTTCCGGCAGCGCGAGGGGCGCCCCAAGCGGTTCTGTTCGGCGGAGACACCTCGGCGAGCGAAATCATGCAAGCGATCGCCGTTGCCAACGGCTCTGTCGTCTCGACAGATGCCAGCGGAACCTTGTGGGTCGTCAGATTTGAGTCTCCTCTGTTGGCTTACCAGCTCTATCGAAGCGGCGCGATCATGGTCGGAGGCGTTCCTGCAGCCGGTTGCCTGACCTACAGTGTGCCGGCCTCGGCACGGCGGGTTTGACGGGACGCCGGAACAGTTGGGGCGGCTGCCATGGGCAGCGACTGCAGGCGAGAGATCGAAAGCCTGCTAACCGAACGGCATGACGACCTGTCAAGTAGGAGGATCGTGCCCGCTCCTCGGGTCATTCGGTCCCCGCCATATCTGTTCAGCTTTCGACCGTGGCCGGTATTGTTCGGCCCGCAGAACCGGGAACTCTGCAAAAGGTTCGGTGTGTTTCCGAGAGCGTGCTGGGAGGAACAGAGCTTGAGCTTTTACCAGCCTTGTCTTCGGCCGCCGTCTCGCCAACCGCGAGCACGAGACAAGAAGATTGGTTGGATCGAAGCGGTACCGGCAATGGGATTGGACGGCCTGGGATCGTCCTCTTACGGACCCGAGGCCGCGCGGTTGGGTGCAGAAGCTCCTGCACATGAACAAAGCGGGCCCTCTCGCATGGGGTCTTGACATGAGAAGCGGAGAGAAAAGGAGACTATCTCCACGTAGGGCCCTGCACATCGTACTTGCACTCGATCTCCTGATCGTGGCTCTACATGTCTGGCGCGCTCTAGGAGCCCACTTATCCGAACGAGGCGACGATCATGCCAAGGACGGACGCCGCCATTGCTGCCGTGGCCGCCCATCCGAGCCAGCGCAGCCAGCCGACGATTGGGAACTTTCCCATGACGCTCTCTTTTGCGGTCATCAACATCATCACAGTCATTACCGGCACGGCCACGACGCCGTTTATCACGGCGCTCCAATAGAGCGCTTGGATTGGGTTGACGGGCGTGAAGAGAATGCCCATGCCTAGGATGCACGCCAGGCCCAATGTCGAATAGAATGCCTTGGCGTGTTTCGGCTTTCTGGATAGCCCGACGGGCCATTTGCGGGCCTCGCCGATCCCGTAGGCCGCGGCGCCTGCGAGCACCGGAACGGCCAGGAGACCGGTGCCAATAATCCCCATAGCAAAGAGGAAAAATGCGAAATCGCCAGCGATCGGCCGCAAGGCTTCCGCTGCCTGCGCCGAGGATCCGATATCGGTGATGCCTGATTTGTTGAGCGTTGCCGCCGTGGTCGCGATGATTGCCAGCGCGATGACGTTCGAGAAGGCCATTCCGATCAGAGTGTCGGCGCGGATGCGCCGGAGCGCTGCAGGAGCCTGCTTGGGGGCTTCAACCAGCGGCTGCCTGTCGTCATCGACTCGGTCGTCTTCGACTTCCTGCGAAGCTTGCCAGAAGAACAAGTAGGGTGAAATCGTCGTGCCCAAGATCGCAACGACGGTCGTGAAAAACTCCGCGTTCCAATGAACGGTTGGTATGAACACGCCGGCCGCAGCCTCGGCCCAGGGCATTTCGATCGCAAACACGGCCGCGACATAGGCAAAGAGGCTCAACGTCATCCACTTCAGGACCGAGACGTAACGGTCGTACTCGATGAATATGCTGGCGATCGCGCATATACTTCCGAACGCAATCACGTAGAATGTGATCGGCCCGCCGACCAACAGCTTCAAGGCGTCGGCCATCGCGCTGAGATTAGCCCCGATGTTGATCGTGTTGGCCGTGAACAGCAGCGTCACGACCGAGTAGAGCAGCCAAGCGGGGTAGTGCCGGCGCAGATTGCCGGCGATACCGTGACCGGTGGTGCGCCCGATCCTTGCGCAGATCTCCTGTATTGCCGACATCAGCGGATAGGTGAGCAGCATTGTCCAGCCAATGCCGAACCCGAGTTGAGCCCCGGCCTGGCTGTATGTCCCTATTCCCGATGGATCGTCGTCTGATGCCCCCGTGATGAAGCCGGGGCCGAGCGTGCGCAGGAACCGCTGGACTGCGCCGCGGGCTGGGCCTTGCCTTTGTTGCTCGTGGGACTCGGTTTCAGGTTCAGACACGATTGCTCAACCAGACCGTATAAACTGTAGCCCCGGTGGCCGCGGCAAGCGGCCCCAGGAGCACCAGCGCCGGCCGATATCCAAAATATGCTTGCAGGATTAGAACGAGATCAGTGGAAGCGAGGGAAATCGCGGCGAGTACGCCAACAACTGACCACTTCGACCGGATTGTCACAACAACTTCCACCTCGCGTATTCGAACATCTCTCCCGGCCGAGCGGCTACGCTCGTCGACCAAGGGTGCCGCGACAACGTGGTAAATCCGCAAAAGGTTCCGCCCATCCGCCGGATGGGGCCAACTGGCGCGGCAAGCGGCCGAGTCTGCCGATTGGTTCGAGAAAGTCGCGACGAAGACAACACTGACACCGCGCCCTAGGGTGCGGGGCATTCACCACGGGCGCAGATATACGCATTAAAAGGTGTTGCCCTGCATGGCGCAAGGCTCGATGCGGAAGCGTTGACGACGGTTTCTCTCCCTCTGCATTGCCGGGGCACGTCGCCCCTGCGCAGCAAGGGTTACACGACGTCCGTCGGGTGCCGGTCATGTTGGCGGGGTTCAGATCAATCCAGGGGATTTGGTTGCAGTCAGTATCCGTGGCTTGGCTTGCCTTCCGGGGGAACTGGGTGAGGGAGGTACTCTCAAGGGCAGGTTTAATCCAGGCGGAGGAGCAAAAAAAGGGACGCCGCGCTTCATCAAGGCTTGACGCACTGCATTGAAGGTGGGCTTTGCGAAAAGCGCATCGCACCCGATAATTCGCGCGAGCCGCGCCCTCAACGATTTCCTGCCTCAAGTTGGTGGATCGGCGTGGCTTCATTGCCGTGAGTATCAATGCGGCGCTTTTGGTCCCTGTGCGTTATAAGCGCATGGTCAAAGCACCCTCAAATAAACCTCCGAGCGCCGCGTCTCCTGATCCGATGCCGGCGCGCATTGAGCCGTGCCTTGCGCTGCTCGTCGACGAGCCGCCAAAGGGATCGGATTGGGTCTTCGAGGTGAAGCTGGACGGCTATCGGCTTGCGGTCCATGTCGAGCCGGGACGGGTGCGGGTTATTACGCGCGGCGGCTACGACTGGACCGAACGCTTTCCCACGATAGCAGACGGCGCCCGGCTGCTCGCCGTGGAGACGGCCATCCTCGACGGCGAGGCCGTCGTGCTCGACGAGAAGGGCAGATCCGATTTCGGCATGCTGCAGCGCGCCCTGGGGCGGCTGCCCTCACCGTATGAAGCGAGCGCCGTCATCTTCTACGTCTTCGATCTCCTTTATCTCGACGGCCGAGACTTGCGTGGGCTGCCGCTGCGCCATCGCCGTCGCTTGCTGAAGCCGCTCGTCGCCGGCTGCGAAGGCGCAATCCGCCTATCGGAGGAAGTTGAGGCGAACGGGGAGGAGTTCCTCCGCATAGCTTGCGCGCATGGCCTCGAAGGCATCATCGCCAAGCATCGTGAGAAGCCCTACCGCAGCGGCAGGGGCGATTCGTGGCAAAAGATAACGTGCACCCGCCGCGACAGCTTTTTGATCGTCGGCTACGAGCCTTCAGTCGTGCCTGGCGCGATCGGCTCGGCGCTGCTGGCGGCAAGGAAGGGTAACGAACTGGTCTACGTCGGCGACTGCGGGACGGGCTGGAGTCGTCAGGAGGCGGTCAAACGGCGAGCTGCTCGAAGGGATCGTGACAAAGTCGCCGGGGGTGAGCGTCAGGCGGAAAAACGCGATCTTCACCGAGCCGGTTCTGGTCGCGGACGTCGAGTATCGCACCTGGACCGACGGCGGGAAGCTGCGGCGTCCGTCGCTCAAGGGCATCAGGGAGCGGGCAGACGGGGTGCAGATATTCGACCTCTCAGCAGGGTGAACCTCACTTTTCCTGGTGAGCCGCAGTGCTGTTAGAGATGCCGGTAGTCTTAGCATCTGCCACTGAGGCCATGAGCTCATGAGCGTCCCGCAGTCCTGCCTGATAGAGACTGATCAGCCTCGCAGCGAGCCGTTCTGCTTCTTCGCTGCAGCGGGAGAGCTTTCGTTTGCGTAACTCAGCCTGAAAGACCGAATCGATCACGTCGAGATCGTAAGGACTGATTGGATTGGCGCGGAAGTTTATGTCGGAGTGCATGGCGCAGTCTCCACCATTTGGGGCGAAAGCGCGATGATCTTCCAGCCATCGGTGCCCGTGAAATGAGCCGATGATGAAGCATCATACGCCCGATCCAGGAGGAGCGCGAGCCCGTGTACGCTATCGGACGGAGACGCTGCGGCATGCGCCGTCTAAAGGGAACAGCGAGCAGGAGGATGACGCGATGTTGTTTGAGATCGCCATTGCGTCCTCGCAGGCGATGAGACTTATACCCGGCATTCGCTGGACCAGCCTTTGAGGGCTTCCACGCTATGGTGGGTTGTCCTGGAACAGTTTCGCCGGCCCTTGGTTGGGATGCAGCCGTGTGAGCATACGGGAGGAATAAAACGATGAGCGAACCTGTTGGCGTTCATCCCGACATCTCCGATCTTGCGGCGAACGCCGCCGTCAACAAGATCTCTTGGGGAGCGGTGTTTGCCGGCGTGGCACTTGCGCTTGCGGTACAGTTCTTGCTGAACCTTTTGGGAGTCGGCATAGGAGCCGCAGTGGTTGATCCGGCAGCGACCGACAACCCAGACCCGAGTACGTTCTCGATCGCCGGAGGTATCTGGTTCGTTGTCTCGGGAATAATCGCGGCCTTCGTCGGCGGATATGTTGCGAGCAGAGTTTCCGGCCGCCCAAGCAGAACGACTGGAAGCTACCACGGGCTGACCAGTTGGGCCGTGACGACGTTGGTCGTTCTTTACCTGCTAACGACCTCGGTGGGCGCGCTGGTCGGTGGCGCCTTCAGTGGCCTGAGTAGCATCCTCGGGGGCGTCGGCAGGACTGCCGCTACAGTAACTACTGCCGCGGCACCCGCAGTCGCCTCGGCCGTCGATCCGATAGCCGATATCGAACGGCAGGTCAGAAGCGCGACCGGCGGCAACGATCCGGCCGCTCTTCGCGATGCTGCTGTCGCTGCCGTACGTGCACTGGTGACCGCCGACGAAGCCAGCGCAGAGGAAGCCAGAAATCGCGCTGCTGACGCCCTCGCGAGGGCGCAAAATATTCCAGTGGACCAAGCACGCACACAGGTTCAGCAGTATGAAGAAACGTACAGAGCCACGGTGGACCGCGCCAAGCAGCAGGCGACCGAAGCCGCAGACGCGGCCGCTACTGCAGTTTCCAGCGGAGCACTTTTGGGATTCCTCTCACTCGTGATAGGCGCTGTCGCTGCCTGGTTCGGTGGTGCATCCGGAACGACACGCACCATAGCAACGACTGACCCAACTCGCCGGGTCGGCTAGGCAGTGCGGACGAGTGGCCATGTGCGTGAGCTCGCGAAGCGGACAGAAAAAAACCCCGCACGGGCGGGGCAAGTTGCGCATCCAGTTGCCTTCGTCGGATGCGGGGGAAAATGTAGATCCGAAGGAAACTACAGTATGAACCTACTGGTCTAAGGCAGCCAAAGGGAAGGTCTGATTCCGCGATTCCGGTACGCGGGCGCGAAAAATCACAGCCGAGCAGAAGGCGGGAAAGCGCGTGCCACGCTCCAGGCACAATATTCGTCGGTCATCCGCGCGTCTCGATGCCGTTGGCGCATCTCTGCTCTCGTCAACCGGCCGAGCCTTCGCGTCGGGACGAAGCCGAGCCTCGAACGACGGGTGGCGGCGCGCTCTTGTTCGTTCATGCGCTTTGCATCGCGGCCGGCAATCCTGAGCGTGCCGCTGGTCGGCCGGTTAAGCAGTCCGAGCAGGTAAAGGAGGGAGGGCTTGTGGAGCCCCGAGGCCCGGTGATGGAGACGAACTCGCCGGGAAACGCCCCGGATCGGCACCTCGATTTTGCGATCGAGTACATGTTTTCAGGCCGAGGCAGCCGCGGCGGAACTTTCCAGAATATTCAAGCGGGAGAGAACTGCGAAGGCTTTCCGCCTCCCGCTCCTGGCTCGCTCGGCGACTTCTTCGAAGTCGCTTTAATGCTTTCCGTCTCGCGTCAGAACGTCCCAGGCCGCCATGGCGCCGTCGGCGACGTGTTTCAGCGATTCATAGCTGCCGTCATCCCGCGCGAGGATCGACATTCCATGTTGGACAGTCGCATAAAAGGTCGCGACAGCCTCGGTATTGACATTGGCCGGCAACTCGCCTGCCGCAATCGCAGCCTCCAAGCGGTCGCGCAGTTTTGCGATATTTTCCCCACGGTGACGGGACACTGCGTCGCAAACCGCTTGGGGAACCGCTGCCTGATGAAGTCCTCCGAGCGCGATGAGGCAGCCATGCGGGGTATCCGCCTGAGAGTAGGCCCGGGCTGTCGCGTCGAGAAAGCGGCTGATCGCCTCCCGCGCCTTCGGGGCTGTCTCCAGCGCTGCCCAAATCTCCGTGCCGACCGTTTGGGAGTAGAGCTCCATCGCCTCCAGGTAGAGGGATTCCTTGCAACCGAAAGCGGCATAAAGGCTCGGCGCGTTAATCCCCATGGCGGCAGTCAGAGCGGCCAGCGAGGCACCCTCATATCCCTTTTCCCAGAATACCTGCATGGCGCGCATGAGCGCATCGGCACGATCGAAACTTCGGGGACGGCCTTTCTCGGGCATCGGACTGCCTTTCTGTAATGATCAATAAATATATCTCTTGACAAGGGCTGGCAAGCGCGGGCAGAAAATATGTAGCATTCACTACAAAAATGGAGTTTCGTATGACACCAGGCACACTGACCGGAAAAGCCGCCTTCATCACTGGCGGCAGCAGGGGCATTGGCGCGGCGATCGCCAAGAAGCTTGCCCTCGAGGGGGCGGCGGTGGCGCTTACTTACGTGAAAAATGCCGATCAGGCGAAGGCGGTTGTTGAGGAGATCGAGCAGGCGGGCGGACGCGCGCTCGCCATCCATGCAGACAATCGCGATGCCGAAGCCATCAACGAGGCCGTTGGCAAGACAGTCGAAAGCCTCGGCAGGCTGGACATAGTGGTCAACAGCGCGGGTGTCTGGCACTCGGCTCCGCTGGAAGAGACGACGGTCGCAGATTTCGACGAGGTCATGGCAGTCAATTTCCGTGCGCCTTTCGTGGCCGTTCGTTCGGCGGCCAGGCACCTCAGCGATGGCGGCAGCATAATCACGATCGGCAGCAATCTGGCCGAAGTGGTTCCGTGGCCGGGGATCAGCCTCTATGCCGCCAGCAAGGCAGCGTTAATAGGTCTGACAAAGGGCCTCGCTCGTGACCTTGGGCCGCGGGGGATCACCGTCAACGTCGTTCATCCGGGCTCGACCAACACCGATATGAACCCGGCCGATGGCGACCATGCAGAAGCTCAACGCGAGCGTATCGCCACCGGCAGTTTCGGTGAGCCCGAAGACATTGCCGGTTTCGTCGCGTGGCTTGCCGGGCCGCAGGGGAGGTTCATCACGGGGGCATCGCTGACGATCGACGGCGGAGCCAATGCTTAACGGCAGATAGGAGCGGCGCCGAACTGGGCCATTTGGCCTTATAGACCGGACCCGCTCCTTTCGGATAAGCAACCCACCACACACACGGCGGCCTTGTGTCGGACGCGTCGCGGGCGCACTGAGCGGATTGCTACAAATTTGGCCGGCGAAGTGGGAGGAGGAAACGTTGAGACGCGCGGCCATTGGCTGGGCCGACTATTGCAGCGATAACGATGCAATTAGGTGACGATAGTCGCTGTGATGTCTACGGCCCGAAGATGACTATAGCCAACTAGCCCACCTGCTCGACGGTCAATGTGCGGGCCGGTTGCGGTTTTATGGGTGACTTCGCCGACACGCTTGGATCGATCCGGTGGCCCCCAAGCGTTGCTCGAAGATGACGACCTGGAGCATGTGGCACGGGCGGGGCAGCCATCAAACACGGCCGCGATATGCCGCCGCGGCACCACCTCTTGCCCGATAGCCGATCCACGTATAGGTAGCGGTGTCTGTGAATTCGAACGCTCAGACACGCCGGGCCCCTTCTTTCAATACGAGAGAAGGGGCCTTTCCGTTCAGGTAAAGACCGGTGATCGGAATGGAGGTCACGGGCCGTAGCCAGGTGTGAGGGTGGCAACGCGAGGACGACGCCGCTATTCGGAGTTCGCTTCGGTCTTATCATTCATCTCGGACGACGCGGACGCCTGCTCGAGGGGCCTTTCCGCCAGCGCCGCTGATTTCCTCGGCTAGCGCGACGAGCTGTGCCGCAATTTCTAAGAGGTCCGACGCCCGTTCTGTGTTGCCGACGCTTTTCTTATCGGACTCACCCATCTTCCCAGTCGCCGTTTCCGGGCCGGCATTCTTTACCGCCAGCCTAGGCAAGGCCAGTCGCAGTTATCGCCGGGCCTCTAACCGCCTCCTCCTTGTACGAAGCGGCTGACGCCAGCTGAACGCCGGACCGGCGCCTAGGGCGATTAGCCCAAATGACGTAATCCGACGCCCCGAAATCAATCACCAGAGTTCGATACGCACTGTCACCGCTCGGCATGCCCCCGCTGCAGCAATGGCAGATTGGACGAGGGCAACTCGCGTCGGATCTTCGCACTAGACACGCGCCAAGCTTCGCAGCACCGCGCACAAGACCTGCGGCGATTATCTCTATCGCGGCTTGAGCCGGATGCGGCTCTCATCCCGGCTGGGAGATCTCGTCGCTGTGATCCCCATGGGCTTTCAGCGAATGAAAGATATGCAGCCAGAAAGTGAATTCGCCTTCGCGCTTAAGAACCCAGGCCTCAATCCCGCGATGCGCGGCAGCGGTAACAGCGTCGCACCCGTAAAACTCCATGGCACGCTGCACAGCCGTCGCCACAGCGACGTCGTTCTCGGCATCCACCTCGCTCGAGGGATCCGAAATCTGGTTCGATAGCTTCGACATGTCGGCTCTCCTTTGAGAGTCCGGCTGAGAGTACTGTGGCCGGACGGTCTCGCAGCGAAGATCGGATCGCGTCGCCCGGAAGCACAAGCTCTGTTCATGTCGACCGAGCGACACCCTAATCGATTTCCCGCCGCCGCGAAAGGTTGAACTTTCTTCGCGGGCCGACCGAGCTCTCTTCAAGAGCGCCGGGCTCTCGGCTTATTCGCGGTTCACCTGCACAAACCCACGTCGCGACCCGCCGACTCAGCGCAAAGTACCTTGTTTGCTGCGATTTATTGCCTAGGATTCGCGCATGTGGTCGCGCTGAAAGCTTTGGATCTTCTCGAGTATCTGCGGTGCGATTTCGAACTGCCGGGCCTTGCCACGCCCCATCGAGTTCTTCACGAACTTTTCCGTCAACAGCCCGCGTTTCACCAAAGGATCTATCGTTTCCTTCACTCCCGTGCGCGTCAGGCCGGTGATTTCGACTATATTTGAAAGCGTTAGCTGCTGATGTCCCTGATGCATGATGTACAGCACGCTCATCATGCCGATCTGCTTAAGGCGCGACTGAGGCGTTTCACCTTCCAGGGGATTGTCGACGATCTCGTGAAAGATGAAGCCGGAGAAGGCGAGGCTGTGCCACTGGAGATTGAGTGCTCTTGTCATTTGTTTAACTGCATTGTATAAGTCGGTATATCGAGTTCGCGGCTCGAGTGGAAATAGGAACTGAATTGGCGTCGCGTCTGCGGAGGCTCATTCCATGAAAAACCTTCTGATCGGGGTCGCATTGGCTGCGTTTGGCGTCACCCCTTCATTCTACCTTATTTCAGGAAGTGATGCGCGGGCTGGCGAGTGGGGATGCCAGGTTATCCTATGCCTTTCCAGTGCGGGTGGCCCCACACAATATGCCGAGTGCCGACCTCCGATCCAAAAGCTCTGGCGCGAGCTTGCAAAAGGCCGTTCTTTCCCGAGCTGCAGTGGCGCCGGCTTCCAGGCCTCGCGGCCGGGATACGAGCCGTATTCCTGTAACAGCGGCTATCGCCTGACGAAACGCTATGGCGATCGCGGGCTCGAAGCGAGCTGCATTTCGACGACACCGCAGACTGTCTCAAACGATGAATGCTATTCCGAAAATCGTGGAGGCAGCACCTCGCCGCAATGGCGGCGAAGCGGAGGCCGCGTCGTTTGCCAACGCTATGTGACGACGCGGCCGAATGTCCGGCCGCAGCCCCACTATGTTGACGTCACGATCGACGGGGTCGGACGCCAACGGGTGTGGTACTAGCATGCCCGTTGACTTCGTAGATCTCGCGCAGACCTGCGCACCCCTTGTTGCGGCCGAGATGCTTGCCGGTGTGGTGAGCCTCGAAAGCCGCTTCTCCCCCCACAACATTCGCATCAACAGCGGAGCCCCGCTCGCCAAGCAGCCGGCAACGAAGGCTGAGGCAATCGAGGTCGCGTCGACACTCGCCGCAGAACGGCAGGACATTCAGCTCGGCCTCGGCGGGCTAGCGATAGAAGAACTGTCGAGGCTGAAGCTCTCGATCTCCGACGCCCTCGATCCGTGCCTTAATCTCCGAGCCACCGCCACCCTGCTCGATGGCTACTACCAGAATGCGATCAAGGCGGGCGCCGATACCCAAAAAGCCGAGCAGACGATGCTGCAATCATATTACGGGCGAGGGGACCCATTCGTCGGCGCGATCGTCAACTACGACGAGCAGGTTCGCCGCGAGATGAAGAAGCTCGCTCCTGTAATGGCGCAGCTGACGATCAGCGACCACCGGGAGGGGACCTTACCGGTTGACACTGCCGCTGGAGATCTTGTCGCCGGCACCAATGAAGATCTGATCAGGAACCCGCCGGCCCTCGTTCCTTCCTGGGACGTCTTCAGTTCCCGAAGGCGCTCTTCCGTCCTCGTGTTTCAGAACAATCAAGTGGAGCATAGCGAATGATTTCCACCATCAGAATTCGTCCGATCGCAGCGTCAACGCTCATGGCCGCCGCCACTGTGGCCATCCTGGTCGAACCGGCTTTCGCACAGGCCGCCGGCATCGAAACCGTGCTGCAGAACATTGTCGACATGCTGACCGGCAACATCGCCAAGTTGTTGGCCGTCATCGCCGTTATCGTGATCTGCATCGCCTGGATGTTCGGGTACATGGACCTCCGCCGAGCAGGGTTCTGGATCATCGGCATCGGCGGCATCTTCGGCGCCACCGAACTTGTGAACACCATTGTCGGGAGCTGAACGCATGCCGACCGCACGGCCAACGGTCGAGGAAGACACGCTGTTCATTGCCTGCACCCGGCCGGCGATGATCGCCGGCGTGACGATGGAAGCGATGGGGCTAAACATCATGCTCACGACGATCCTCTACATCGTCGCCGGATCGATCGCCTACTTGGCTGTCGGAGTCGTTTTCCATCTCGTCTTTCGCGCGCTCGTGAAGCACGACCATAACATGTTCCGCATCCTGCTTGCCTGGGTGGAAACACGCGGTCGGTCACGCAACACCTTCTATTGGTGTGGGGCGACGCTTTCGCCGCTGAGGCTCACGCGACGCTTTGACGAAAGGGACCTTGGATTTGCTTGAGCGTGCAACCCTGAGCTCCCGCGAGCTCAATCCGGAGACCTTCATCCCCTATGTCCGCCATGTCGACGAGTCGACAATTGCGCTCGATTCCCGCGCACTGATGGTGATGATCGCGCTTGAGGGCGTCTCCTTCGAGACCGCCGACGTTCTCGATCTGAACGCTCTCCATCGCGACCTCAACACGCTCTACCGGAACATCGCCGACGAGCGGCTCGCCCTGTGGACTCATCTCATCCGCCGCAGGGACAGCGACTATCCCGAGGGAACCTTCACGACCGCGTTTGCGGCCGCGCTCAATGACAAGTACCGCGAGCGCATGGTGGGCGAGGACCTGTTTCGGAACGACCTTTATCTGGCGCTTCTTTGGTCCCCGGCCCGCGATCCGGCTGAAAAGGCGGCGAGGCTCTTGTCGCGGTTGCGACGGGCGCGTCAGGCGGGTGCCGAGCTGGACGAGGAGTCCCTCAAGCAACTTCGGGATAAGGTCATCGACGTCACCGCCGCTTTGAAACGCTTCGAGCCGCGCGTACTGTCGCTCTACGAGCACGATGGCCTCCTGTTCTCGGAGCCGAGCGAAGTGCTGCATCAACTCGTCGGCGGCCGGCGGGAGCCGATCCCGCTGACAGAGGGGCGCATCGCCTCGGCGATCTATTCGGATCGCGTCATTGTCGGCCGGGAGACGATCGAGATCCGGCACGAGGCGACGAGCCGCTACGCCGGCATGCTGAGCTTCAAGGAATATCCGGCCCGTACCAGGACGGGCATGCTCGACAACGTGCTCACGAGTCCATTCGAGTTCATCCTGTCGCAATCCTTCTCTTTCCTCTCGAAAGCCGACGCACGCGTCATTGTGGGCCGCAAGCAGAACCAGATGGTCAGCAGCGGCGACAAGGCGGCCTCGCAGATCGAGGAGCTCGACGAGGCCATGGATGATCTGGAGTCCAACCGGTTCGTAGTCGGCGAGCATCACCTCTCGCTTTGCGTATTTGCCCCATCCGTGAAGGAACTGACCGACAGTCTCGCCAAGGCACGCGCCAGCCTGACGAGCGGCGGCGCCGTCGTCGCGCGCGAGGATCTCGGGCTTGAGGCTGCGTGGTGGGCACAGTTGCCCGGCAACTTCCGCTATCGCGCCCGCTCCGGCGCGATCACGTCGCGGAATTTCGCAGCCTTGTCGCCCTTCCATTCCTATCCCAGCGGCCAGAAAGACGGCAATGAATGGGGCCCCGCTGTCGCTCTGCTCAAAACCGCGTCCGGCTCGCCCTACTACTTCAATTTCCATCATGGCGATCTCGGCAACACCTTCGTCTGCGGACCGTCGGGCGCCGGCAAGACGGTACTGCTCAACTTCATGCTGTCACAGCTCGAAAAGCATGAGGCGCACGTGGTGTTCTTCGACAAGGACAGGGGCGCGGATCTCTACGTGCGCGCCGCCGGCGGCACCTATCTGCCCCTCAAGAACGGCATCCCGACCGGCTGCGCCCCCTTGAAGGCCCTCAAACTCACGCCGGAGAACAAGGTTTTCCTGACGCGCTGGATCGGCAAGCTCGTCGGCTCGTCGTCTCGGGAACTGACTGTGACCGAACTCCGCGATATCGCGTCCGCCATTGATGGTCTCGCCGATCTTCCGGTGGAGCGCCGAACCATCGGCGCGCTCAGGACTTTCCTCAATAACACCGATCCGGAAGGCATTGCCGCGCGGCTGCGGCGGTGGGAGAGCGGAGGGCCGCTCGGCTGGGTCTTCGACAACCTCATCGAGGACATCGGCTTTGGTGAATTCGGCGTCGGCGGCACGTTCGTCGGCTATGATATGACGGACTTCCTCGACAACGAGGAAATTTGCACGCCGCTCATGGCCTATCTGTTCCATAGAGTCGAACAGCTGATCGACGGCAGGCGCATCATCATCGTCATCGACGAGTTCTGGAAAGCGCTCCAGGACGAAGGCTTTCGCGATCTCGCGCAGAACAAGCTCAAGACGATCCGCAAGCAGAATGGCCTGATGCTGTTTGCCACGCAGAGCCCGCGCGATGCGATCGTCTCGCCGATCGCCCACACCATCATCGAGCAATGCCCGACACAGATCTTCCTGCCGAATTCCCGCGGCGACCGCGGCGACTATGTCGACGGCTTCAAGCTCACGGAGCGCGAATACGAGCTGATAGCGCGCGAGCTTTCCGTCGAGAGTCGGAAGTTCATATTGAAGCAGGGGCACAACAGCGTCGTCGCCGAGCTGAATCTCAGCGGTTTCGATGATGAACTCGCCATCCTCTCCGGCAGGACGGCGAATGTCGAACTCGCAGATGCGATCCGCGCGGAGGTCGGCGACGCTGCCAAGGACTGGCTCCCCGTTTTCCAGCAAAGAAGAAGGAGTGCGCTCTAATGGCTTCCTATCGACTTCAGGGAGCGGCGCTTGCGGCGGCGCTCATGCTTTCCACCGGCACTGCAGCAGGGCAGGGAATCCCGGTGATCGACCAGACAGCGATCGCCAAGCACATCGAGGCCATCGCTGAGCTCAAGTCACAGCTCGACGCGCTCAATCAGCAGATCGAACAGGCGCAGCAGCTCTACGGCTCGCTCAACAAGCTCACCGATATGGCGGATGTCGCAAGCATCCTGAACGATCCTGCCATCCGCAAGGCGCTGCCAGCAGAGTTCAATGCGATCGAGGGGTTATTCAAGGGTGACGGCAGTGGCGTCTTCGGCGACTCCGCCTCGAAGTTCCTGGAGGGCAATTCGACCTATCGGACCAATGCCAACGATTTCTATGCGCAGGAGCTTTCCCGCGCCCAAAACAAGAATGCCGGGCAGATGAGTCTTGGACAGCAGATCTACGATGCGGCGACCAAGCGCATAGATGGCATTGACCAATTGCGCGAAAAGATTTCCACGGCAAGCGACGCCAAGGACATCGCCGACCTTCAGGCCAGGCTTCAGGCGGAAACAGCTTTCCTCCAGACGGATCTGCTGCGCATGGAGGGTCTTCGCATGGTGCAGCAAGCGCAGGCCCAGGTCGACGAGCAACGCAAGGCCGAGGACTGGCGACGGCGCATGGACGCCATGGGAGCCGCACTGCAATGAGGCTGCGGTTTCTTTCTGTTTTTCCCGTCGTTCTGGCCGCTTGCTCGCAGGAAGCCGAGCGCGTCTATACCGTCGATGAACTGCTGGCCGACAAAGCGCTGCTTGCCGACGTGATCGACAAATGCCGCCGCAATCCGGGTGAGTTAGGCAACACTTCGAATTGCCAAAACGCTGCGGCCGCAGATTTCAGGACCCGTCTTGAACGATTGTAAGAAGCGCTCGAGGCAAAACCGTGTATCAAGTCTTCGCCTTTGTCGACGGGCAGTTCAAAGCACCGCTCGAGAACTTCATTGCCTCGGGAACCTCGAACGTCGCGAGCTGGGTCACCGGCCCGCTGACGGCGGCGGTCACCCTTTATGTAGTGCTCTACGGCTATCTCGTTCTCCGCGGTTCCGTCCAGGAGCCGATCCTCGATTTCGCCTTCCGTGCAATCAAGCTCGCCGTCATTGTGATGCTGGTGAAGAACGCCAGCGAATATCAGACCTATGTCACCAACGTCTTCTTCGATGTGTTCCCGCGCGAGATCTCGCAGGCGCTGAACACCGGCGCGGCGCCGAGCGCCTCGACCTTCGACAGCCTCCTTGATAAGGGGCAACAGTGCGCCAAAGAGATCTGGGCGGATGCCTCCTGGCCTATCGACATCGTCAGCGGCACCAGCGGCATGCTCGTGATCGGCGCGAGCTTCATTGTCGCTGCCATCGGCTACATCGTCTCGCTTTATGCTAGGCTGGCGCTTGCCATCGTGCTCGCCATCGGCCCGATTTTCGTGGCGCTCGCCATGTTCCAGTCGACGCGTCGCTTCACCGAGGCCTGGATCGGGCAGCTTGCGAATTTTGTGATCCTCCAGGTGCTCGTCGTCGCCATCGGTTCGCTGCTGATCACCTCAATCGACACGACGTTTTCAGCGATCGATGCCTATAAGGATGTGCTGATGCGGCCGATCGCGCTTTGCGCCATCTGCCTTGCCGCGCTCTACGTCTTCTACCAGCTTCCCAACATTGCCTCTGCTCTGGCTTCCGGCGGCGCATCGTTGACCTACGGCTACGGTGCGGCCCGAGACGCCCATGAGAGTACGCTTGCCTGGGCTGCATCACGCGGCTTCCGGGCAGCTGGGCGCGGGGTTCGCGCGGCCGGGCGGACATTCAGATCGAAAGGCGCCAGTTCATGACGGCGTTCGTACGAACAAGAAAAAGGCCATTCTGGAATGATCAGACCAATCCTGCCGCTGTGCATCGCAGCGATCTTAAGCGGTTGCGCGTCAATGACCTATTCGCTCCCGAAATGTGACGGCTATTCCCGCCGGCCTCTCAATCGCGCCATGTGGCAGTGGGAGGACAACAGCGAACTCAAACACGAGCACTCCGATGCGCGCCCGGCAACCTCGTCGCGGGTGGCCACGGCCTATGTCGACGCCGGGAGGGAGCCACTGGCCTTCGCCCATTTCGACGTCGGCGCATCCTATCGTCCTTGCGAGGCGTAGGGCGATGGTCTCGAGCGACGAACTGAAGACTTACTTCGAAAAGGCGCGACGCTTCGATCAGGACCGGATGACCCAGGTCGAACGCTCGGTGCGCATTGCCTGGTCGATCGCCATCGTGGCAGGCGTCCTTGCCGGCGCATCCATTTTCGCGGTCGCCGGCCTCACGCCGCTCAAAACGGTCGAGCCGTTTGTCGTGCGGGTAGACAATTCGACCGGCATTGTTGACGTCGTCTCGGCGCTGACATCGACGGCGGGAACCTATGATGAGGCCGTCACCAAATACTTCGCCGCAAAATATGTGCGCGCTCGCGAAGGCTATGTCTGGAGCGAGGCGGAAGAAAATTTCCGCACCGTTGCGCTCTTGTCCACTCAAGCAGAGCAAGCTCGGTTCGCCGCCTATTATGGCGGCAGCAATCCGGAATCGCCGCAGAATACTTTCGCGCGCAGTGCCACCGCCCGCATCAGCATCGCCTCGATCTCGCTGATTAACCCGAATGTCGTGTCCGTGCGCTACATGCGCACGATAACCCGTGGGGACGAGGTTCGGACGACCCATTGGGTCGCAACGCTCACCTTCGCTTACGTAAATACGCCGATGTCGTCGAGCGACCGGCTGGTGAACCCTCTTGGTTTTGCCGTTAGCGAATACCGGGCCGATCCGGAGGCAATCAACTGATGCGGATGGCAGCCATCTTCGCTCTGCTTCTCGCCGGCTCGCCATCCACGGCGCTCGCCCTCGAAATCCCGCGTGGGGCCTCGCAGGACAGTCGCGTGCGCTTCGTCGACTACCAGCCGTACAACATCACCCGGATTATCGGCTCTCTGCGGTCGTCGGTGCAGGTCGAGTTCGCGGCCGACGAGGAGATCGCACACGTCGCGCTCGGCAACAGCGTCGCCTGGGAAGTCGCGCCGGCCGGCAACATCCTCTTCCTGAAGCCGCGCGAGAACCAGCCGGTCACCAACATCTCCGTGGTGACCACCCGGCGCGACGGGTCCACACGCAGCTACCAGATGGAGCTGACGGTGCGTGACGGAACGGTGGAAGCTGGCCAGAACACCTATTTCTACGTCAAGTATCGCTATCCGGCCGACGAGGCCGAGCGTCGGCGCCAGGCGGCCGCAGCGCGTGCGATCGCAGCGCAGGCGAAGGAAGCCGACAATGTGCTGGCGATTCACGAAGCCTATGGGCCTCGGAACTGGCGTTACTCCGCACAAGGCGCCGAGGCGCTGGAGCCGCAATCGGTCTACGACAATGGCAAGGTCACGACCTTTGCCTTCGTCGGCAATCAGGAGATGCCTGCCATCTACATAGAGAACTCGGACGGCAGTGAGAGCCTGGTGCCGAAATCCGTCGACGGCAACCTGGTCCTCGTACACGCGATCAGCCGAAAGTTCATCCTGCGAAGGGGAGGGGATGTGCTCTGCATCTTCAATGAGGCCTATGACCGGGGCGGCATCAACCCTGACACCAACACGACTTCACCGTCGGTCGAGCGCGTCGTGCGGACCGACGGTGGCGGGGTGCAATAGGAGGCGGCCATGTCTCAAGAAGACGAAAGCCGCATACCCGGCGAGCGCGCCGAGACCCTCACGGCCAGGCGGATTGACAGCAATCCCTTCCTGAAGCGGGGCGCGGTGGCGCTGGCCGTAGTTGCCTTTGTCGCCTTCGCGCTCTGGTCCATGAGCGGCGAGAAAACGCCGGCGGACATCACGAGCCCGGAGCGGGTGGTCATTCGGCAGACAACGAACTTCGAACCAGCCAAGGAAAAGGTCGAACCGGTTCGGGCAGAGCCAGGGATCAAGCTGCCGACACCGGCCGTCAGCGCGGAGGTGCCGGAAGAAGATCCGCTGCTCGATTCCGCCCGCCGCGCACCCGTCATGGCCTATAGCGGTGGGCAGAAGAACACGACATCTCGCCGTGACGAAGATCCTGCTACCTCGGCGGATAGCAATTTCCTGCCGCTTGATGGCAACATGATGGGCCAGAACAGTGCCAGCAATGACGAACAACGATTCAACGGTTTCCTTCGGCCGACCCGGCTCGAGGGCTCGCGCGCCGGCACACTCGGTAATCGGAACTACATTGTCGCGATGGGCACCTCGATACCCTGCGTGTTGGAAACGGCGATGGCGTCGGATCAACCGGGCTTCACAAGCTGCGTGATCAACCGGGACGTTCTTTCCGACAATGGCCGTGTTGTGCTGATGGAAAAAGGCACACAGGTCGTTGGCGAATACCGCGGCGGTTTGCAGCGCGGTCAAAAGCGGCTTTTCGTCCTGTGGAATCGCGCGAAAACGCCCAAGGGGGTCATCGTCACGCTGGCGTCACCCGCGACCGATGCGCTCGGACGCGCCGGCGTCGACGGCTATGTCGATACGCACTGGTGGGAGCGTTTCGGAAGCGCGCTTCTCCTCTCCATCGTCGGTGACGCCACGAGCTATGCCAACAGCCGCCTGCAAGACAGCGACGTCGACGCGCAGGGCACGACGAGCGCTGGCCACCAGGCAGCAGCAATCGCTGTAGAACAGTCAATCAACATCCCGCCGACGCTCCTGAAGCATCAGGGCGAACTCGTCTCGATTTTCGTGGCCCGCGATCTCGACTTTTCCGGTGTCTACACGCTTCACATGACCGAGCCGAAGAGCCGCATTCTCGATCGCGCCATGTTGGGAGACTTCCGTCCACAGTCGCCATTGGTGACTAAGTAGGGTAAAGGCATGACGACCGAGGGTCCTGACGCAGCGGTCGTCCGCGAACTGCTCGCCCCGTTTTCCCCGTTCTTGAACGACAAGTCCCTCTACGAGGTGATCGTGAACCGGCCTGGGCAGGTGCTAACGGAAGGCCCCGGTGGGTGGCGGACCCATGATCTGCCGGAGCTTAGCTTCGAAAAACTGATGCGCCTTGCCCGGGCCGTGGCCAGTTTCTCCCAGCAGTCCATCGATGAAACGCGACCGATCCTGTCGGCGACCCTGCCCGGCGACGAAAGGATCCAGATCGTCGTTCCACCTGCGACAAGCAAGGGCACGGTCAGCATCACAATTCGGAAACCCTCGTCAGTGACACTGAGCCTCGAGGACCTGGAGGAGGACGGGCTGTTTGCTAACGTGACGCCCGCCAGCGACGGGATCAGCGCCGCGGACCGTAGACTTATCGATCTGCACCGGAATGGCGCTCATGCTGAGTTCCTGCGCGAGGCGGTGGTGGCGCGAAAGAACATCATAATTTCGGGAGCGACGGGGTCGGGTAAGACGACACTCTCCAAGGCGCTCATGCGCTATATTCCGATCCATGAGCGGATCATCTCTATCGAGGATACGGCGGAACTCATTATCCCGCAGCCGAACCATGTGCGGTTGTTCTATTCTAAAGGAGGACAGGGGCTTGCCAACATCGGCGCGAAGGAGCTCCTCGAGTCCTGCCTGCGCATGCGACCGGATCGAGTCCTGCTTCAGGAACTGCGTGATGAGACGGCATTCTATTACATTCGCAACGTCAATTCGGGGCATCCAGGATCGATCACGACGGTGCACTCCGATTCCGCAGCGCTGGCGTTCGAGCAACTAACGTTGCTCGTGAAGGAATCAGAGGGTGGCAGGAACCTCGACCGCGATGATATTCGTAAGCTCCTGAAGGTCGCGGTCGACATAATTGTCCAATGCAAGCGCATCGAAGGGCGGTTCCGCGTGACGGAGATTTATTTCGACCCAGGCTATGTCGAGGTGTGGTGACCCGCGTAATATCCGGAGCCTGCGCCCAAGTGGGATTTTGGGCGACTGCAGCAGGGGGACGCGTCCTATGCGGTTCTGCTGCATTTCTTGTGACTTTCTCCGCATGGTTGCGTTACAGATCTTGCTATCGCGCCCGCAAGCTGGACTGCGACGCCTGCACAAAGTCGCAGGATATTAAGGACCCATTAGGCTAGCTGCATATACCCTCCTATGGCAGCGCGCCGCGGGCATGATGCCTCCTGCGTCCTCGGTTCGAGTGGCCGAGGAATTTAATACAGCCATCCGCGCAGGTGTCATCCATGCATAGAAATACAGGTTCAGAAAGCCGCCGCACCCAGTTATTGGTTCTGCTCATCGCCGCCGTTTTCATCTTGGTCGCAGCCGCGCTCGCCGGATTGGTTGCGGGCTCGATCACTACCCTCACGACGACCGCAGATGACATCGATGACCAGAGAGCCCTGCAAGCAACGTCGGGCGCGGTGCAGGCACTTCGCAAGCAAATGGCGGCGACCTTGCGCGACAACGCGTACTGGGACGATGCCTATGCCGAGGTGAACGCCGACACGCGCGTCGACTGGATTATTGAAAACTGGGCGTCGACCTCTGCCGACTACCCTCTTTACGACACGGCCATCGTTGTCGACAGCCGAAATCTTCCGGTTGTCGCGTACCGCAAGGGCGTTCCGATGGACGTCACGCCGAACGAATTCTTTGAAGACTTCCAAGCGCTGATCGACGCGGCGAGACGCGTGAGGATGTCCGACGAAGTTCCTGTACATTTCGCGCGCTCCGCCGCGGGAACTGAGCTCATCGGGGCGGCCGCCATCCAGCCGTTCGAAAGTGACGAGTCGCTGGACTCCCAAGATTTCTACGTGCTCGTCTTTGCAAAGCTGATTACCACGGCCGTTGTGGCCGAGGTGTCCGACAGTTTTGCGATCGCCGGACTAGATCTCGACTCGAAGCCTGCTGCGGAACGCTTGGAGGTCGCGCTGAAAGGTGTGTCGTCCAAGGATGTCGCCTTCTTCACCTGGCCATCGATGGCGCCGGGAACAAAAAGCTACGAGCGGGTCGATGGCGATCTGCAAGCGGCAGGCGTCATCCTGATCCTGTTCCTTTGCTCCATTGGGGTCGCCGGTGGCATAACCATTCGCAATCTGCGAAACAGCGAACACGCATCGCGCCATCGTGCACTGCATGATCCTCTGACGGGCCTGTTGAACCGCGGCGGACTGCTCGAGAACGTGGCTGCCGCCTCCGAGCGGGCACGACACAGCGGTAAGCAGGTGAAGCTTCATTTCATCGATCTGGACGGCTTCAAGGCGGTTAATGATGCCTGGGGGCACGCGGTCGGAGACGCCCTCATTGTCGCCGTTGCCCACCGCCTGCGCGACGCCTTGCCGAATGACGCGTTTGCTGCTCGCCTGGGCGGCGACGAATTCGCCGTAGTGACGGTCGACGAACCCGATGCAGAGCTTGTCCCGAGCTTCGGTGGGCGGCTTCAAGATGCCCTCGCGAGCCTGTTCGAGATTGACGGACGGTCAATCGAGATCGGTTGCAGTATTGGCGTCGCGGTATCCGAGCACGGCGTCGTGCAGACCAGCGAACTCATGCGGCGCGCCGACATCGCCCTCTACCGGGCCAAGGACCTCGGCCGCGGCATCACCATTGAATTCGACGACAGCTTCGACGTTGACGCTTTGCAACAGGCTGAGCTGGAAAACGAGCTGCGCGCCACGCTGTTGACGGGCGGTATATCGGTTATGTTCCAGCCGCTGATCGATGCCCGCTCGGGCGCGGTCACCGGCGTGGAAGCTCTGGCACGCTGGCGAAAGGAGGATGGAGTTGCGATCCCCCCTGATATATTCATCCCGCTCGCAGAGCGCGCGGGCATGATCGATTTGCTGGGCATGCAGGTTCTGAGGACTTCGCTGAACGCCGCCGCGGCATGGCCGTCGCTCAGTCTAGGGGTCAATATTTCGCCGCTGCAGCTTAAGAACCCGCGCTTCGTCGAGCAGGTGGAGGAGGCGACCAAAGCTGCGGATTTTGATCCTCGGCGTTTGATCGTCGAGGTGACGGAAAGTGTTCTGATTTCCAATCCGGAACAGGCGCGCCGCGCGATTGACGGCTTGAAGAAAATCGGGGTTAAAGTCGCGTTGGACGATTTTGGCTCCGGATACGCGAGCATCGGATCGCTCAGGCGCTTCGGGTTCGACCGTATGAAAGTGGATCGCTCTCTGGTGGCAGCGCTGGAAGTAGATCAGAATGCCGGCGCGGTGCTGCAGGCAACCGTCGCTCTTGCCAATGCGCTGCAAATCCCGGTGACGGCCGAGGGCATCGAGACGGAACGGCAGGCAACCGTAGTGCGGCTGTCAGGCTGCGACGAACTTCAGGGATATCTATTCAGCAGACCAGTGAGTGCCGACGAAGTCACAGCTTTATATTGTGGAGCCGAGGCGGGCGGCCGCCAGCCCAGAGCGTTCGCTGACACCCATCATTAGCGGCTGGTCGATGGCCTCCGGCGGCAGGCCTCACGCCGAAATGAACCTGCCGGCCCGTCTGCTCGAAAAGCCCAATTCGCCACAGTCGGCTCGGCACACTAACGGGTTCTGACGCATTTCCTCGCTATACTCTCTGCGCTTCCTCATTCGGACCGAAGGAGAGACAGATGCATATCATCCTCGGGGGGACAGGCCAGGTCGGCTCGGCAACAGCGAACGCCCTGCTTAAGCGCGGTGAACCGGTCACGATCATCACGCGCGATGCCGATCACGGCTCAGACCTGAAGGCGGCAGGTGCCTGCATTGCTGTCGCCGACATTCGTGACGTCGCTGGACTGCGAGAGGTGTTCCGCGCTGGCACGTGCGCGTTCCTGCTGAATCCACCGGCGGCCCCCGCCGGCGACACCGACGCCGAAGAACGCGCAAATGTCGCGGCAATCGTAGAAGCCCTCGACGGTTCTGGTCTGGAGAAGGTGGTCGCAGTATCGACCTATGGTGCACGTCCTGGCAAGCGGTGCGGTGACCTTACCGTGCTGCACGAATTTGAACGGAGGCTGAATGCGCAATCTATCCCCACCGCGATTAATCGCGGAGCGTACTACATGAGCAACTGGGGCGGAATGCTCGATGTGGTTCGCGGTAGTGGCAAGCTGCCAAGCTTCTTTCCGGCCGACATGGCCCTTCCAATGGTCGCGCCTGAGGACTTGGGCGAGGCCGCCGCGCGCCGCCTGCTGGAGCCTGCGAGCGACACGGACCTGCGATACGTCGAAGGACCGGAGCACTACACGCCGCGCGACGTGGCCGACGCCTTCTCCGAAGCGCTCGAAATGACAGTTGAAGTCGCGGCGATCCCCCGCGAAGCGTGGGAGGAGACCTTCATACAGTTTGGCTTCTCGGAGGCGGCAGCACAGTCCTATGCCTGTATGACGAGAACGGTTGTGGATGGCGAGGCCGAGAAACCGGAGGATCCCGAACGGGGCCCGACGACTATGCGGGACTACATTAAAAATGTCGTGAGGGCGGCCAAGTGAGGGATGGTCCGCTTCCGATACCCTTTGCCGTTGGTCGATCCGCAGGCGGCTAGATGCCGCGGGAGGGGTACCGCGGGCCGTGCGGCGCCGCGGCTTTCAGCGGATGCCTACGCCTTGGTCAGGTCAATACCTGAGCTTGGAGAGGGCTCCAATCTGCCGCGATCGAACCAGGCCCCATTCTTCATGCTTGATCATGTAGGAAGGCATGGCAGTGCCCGCGCGGGGGACGCGCCCGGGCACTCATAACAGGCGGGGAACCTGAATGCGGATTGGGTCGGCATGGAACAAGTCGTTCGGGCGCCTTTGTTCCAGTTCCGATCCGCACGACAGCATGTTTGGCCTTAGCGCGTACGATTTCGAGCAGCTCATGTTTTTAACCCCGATCAACGGGCTCGGGCCCATCGGAGCCTGAGCGCGGCATTCGGGTCGGGTGAGTTTCCGCCTGCGGGGCCCGGATGGCTTGCCGTTCTCTGCCGGTTCGGTCCACGGGCTGCAGCAGCTTGCGAAACTCGTCCCGTTTCTCGTGAATTGACGCGATCACCAGACCCATCGGAATGCCGATGTCAACGAGTACTGCTTGCGAAAGCTGGAGGCTGGCTTCGATGGTCTCCGGCACTGCATCAGTCACGTTCAGCTCGTACAATTCCGTTGCGTGCATCGCATCCCGCGCGCGGGCGACAATGGTCAGATCCGGCCGCTCCGATCGCGCAGAGCGCACGATGGACTCAACCGCGTCGGCGTTGCCCAGGGTCACGACGAGTGCGCGGGCGTTCTGGATTCCGCAACGTCGAAGCAATTCGATCCGGGTGGCATCGCCATAAAAGATCGTATGATCGCCAGTTCGTTGTTTGGCGACTAGCGCGGGATCGGCGTCGATCGCCAGGAACCTCACCTCGTGTCGTGTGAGCATTTCGGCGACCAGTTGTCCGACACGCCCGTATCCCACGACGATCACGCGCTCGAGACCGTCGTCGTGCTGGGGCGTCAATCCTGCAAAAGCAGCTTCATCCATACGCGCATATGCGGCACCGCGGACGAGTATGCGGATCAGCAGCGGAATTCCAACCATCGTCAGAGTGGCCGCGACCGTGGCAGTGGCGGCGGCATCACCAGGGACGACGTTACCCGCCACAGCCGCGCCGATCAGGATCAATGCGAACTCGCCGCCGGGGCCCAAAACAACTGCCAGCTCGCCGGCACTCCGGTTCGGCAAGCCCATCAGGCGCGCGATCGGGAACAGGACAACCGCCTTGATGAGAAAGAAGCCGATCGCGGCACCCGCTGTGGCGATCGGGTTGGCAGTGATCTCCGAAAGATCCAGACGGGCTCCAACCGAGACGAAGAAAAGGCCAAGCAGAAGTCCCTGGAAGGGCTGGATCGTGACCTCGATCTGCCGGCGATACTCGGTTTCAGCCAGCAGCAGGCCCGCAATGAAGGCGCCGAGAGCCATCGATTGACCGCTGAGCGCTGTGACAAGGCCGGAGCCGATCACGACCAAAAGGCATGCAGCGACGAACAACTCGGTGCTCTTTGTCGCCGTGACCAGCCTAAACAAGGGACGAAGAATCAAACGGCCCAGCCCGGCCAATACGATTAGCGCAAGTGCGGCAGGAGCGAGCGCATATAACAAGCCGGCGCCGAGCTCTGTCCCTCCACGTGCACCCAACATCGTCACCATGAACAGGAGCGGCGCCACAGCAAGGTCCTGGAAGAGCAGTACGGCGAAGCTTGCGCGGCCGACCGTGGTGTTCAGCAGTTTGCGCTCCACCAGTGACGGTAGAATGATAGCCGTCGACGACAGAGCAAGTGCGCTGCCGAGCACCACCGCTGAAGCCGGGCTCTGACCCAGCAAGTCCGCGACGGTCGCGAGAACCGCTGTCGATGCGAGAAGCTGCAATCCTCCTAGCCCGAAGACGAGTCTGCGCATGAGCAGAAGGCGGTTCCACGACAGCTCGAGCGCGATCATGAAGAGAAGGAATGCGACGCCGAATTCCGCCAGATAAGTGATCTGTCCAACATCCGTTATGGATATTGCAGAGAGCCACGGTAGCTCTCTCGCGAGAGCTCCGAGACCGAAGGGGCCAAGTATTATGCCTGCCGCCAGAAATCCAAAGACGGGGCTCAATTTCAACCGGCCGAACAGAGGCACAATGACGCCGGCGGTCGCTAGAAACAGAAGAAGCTCCTTGTAATTTTCCGGTCCTGGCGTCATCGACAGCTCACAGATTCCGCGCAGAGGGCGAAGCCCGCATCAGCTTGTTGCTCGGAGCCGATGCGCTTCACCGCTCACGGGATCGCACTTCGTCTCCTCCGTTGGATCCTACTCTTATTTCCAGTGATAGTGTCGCCGCCGCGACTCCCAGATGCGCATGCAAGGTGACGATGCGATGATGGGCGGCCCTCGCCAGGAAGGGGGACGCCGTGCGGGACGTCGCGTCCATGCCCGCGAGCACGCGCCTGACCAGTCGGATACGAGTACACCGGACCATGGAATGTCCTGCCGCGTCCAACGCAGCGCAGTTGCTGTCCTGAGGCTCCCGCTACGAAGGACTGTCAAAAAAGTGTCACACGGGCTGGAATAGGGCGCAGGGTTGCCCGTTTGCCCTCCATCTCAACCAATGATGGAGGGGCAAAACCGATGATGCACAGCGTTCCCTCGACGGCACAGGTCGTGCCGATCACCGCGAACGTCAACGAAAAAGCTCGTTGGTCGCTTGGGTCATCCGTTTCGACTCGCTCGCTAGCCGGATTACCGCTTCTTGTGACCTGCGTGCTGGCAATCCTCTCCGGCATGGATGGCCTGTCGCTGGAAGGGCGCCTGTCACTTTCGGTTTTCGTCGGCGCATTGATCGCCTGGGTCGTGCTGAGACTGCCCGACATGCCGGTGGCGCTTGCCGGCGCGCTCGCCCTTGTTGTTTTCGGAGCCGTCGATGAGAATGCGCTCTTTGCGACGCTTGGCAGCGAAATCGTCTGGCTCCTGATTGCGGCGTTCATCATCGCCGCGGTCCTGCGCAGCAACGGTACGGCCGAGCGCCTGGCGGGCATCGCACTGTCCCGCTGCGGAACGGTTTCGCGGGTCTTCTGGGGCGCTACGCTTGTGATCGCCTCGAGCGCGTTCGTGATTCCCTCCACGTCGGCGCGCGCGGCGATCCTGATGCCGCTGTTCGTCGGGCTTTCGGGCGCGATCGACAGGCCCTCCGTGACCAGGGGGCTCGCCCTGCTGTTTCCCTCCGTCATCCTGCTTTCGGCCTGCGCATCGCTGACCGGAGCCGGTGCACACCTGATTGCCGCGGATCTCATGAAGCGCCTCGGAGGGATCGACATCGGCTTCGCTCAATGGGCGCTTCTCGGTGCGCCGTTCGGCCTCATAACCAGCCTGCTTGCCTGCGGCTTGATCCAGCTTCTGTTTCTATCCGCCGAGGACTGCAGGGCCGCCGTCGGCGCACTGCCGGTCAGCCCGCGGGCCGATGGAGGCAGCGAGATCGCCGTGCTGACGATCGTCGGCGCTGCGGTACTCCTGTGGGTGACGAGCGGGCTGCATCGACAGAACATTGCGATCATCGCGCTGGTCGCCGCCCTGCTGGCGGCCTCGAGGCCCGTCTCGGGGATCTCGCTCAAGGAAGCGCTCAAGGGCGTCGAGTGGAACCTCATCCTGTTCCTGGCCGCCACGCTGCTGATTGGCGAAGCGCTGCTGACCTCAGGGGCCGCGCGCTACCTCGTCGATCAGACGCTGAGCGCGATCAACGGGACATTGTCGCCGGCCCCATGGATGGTCGTCGTCATTGCGGCCCTGGTTTCGAGCCTTGCCCATGTCGTCATTACCTCCCGCACGGCGCGCGCAAGCGTCCTCCTTCCTGCGGTCGCCTTGCCGCTGGCCGGATTCGGCGCCGATCCATCCGCCCTGATCTTCGTGACGACGGTCGGCAGCGGCTTTTGCCAGACGCTGATGGTTTCGGCAAAGCCGGTCGTTCTGTTCGGCTCGGGCGAAGTGCAGACTTTCACGCAAGCAGACCTTCTCCGGCTCGCCGCTTTCCTGCTGCCGCTCTTCGTTGCCCTGCTTGTCGCCTTCTCCCTGTTCGTCTGGCCGCTCGTCGGCCTGCCCCTCGCAACCGCCGGATGACCTCACCCGCTGACCAGCCTTGAAAGGAACCAACATGTCCATGACCATTCTGATCGCCCCCTCCGGTTTCAAGGAAAGCCTGACCGCTGACGCGGCAACGACATGCATCGCAGCCGGAATCCTGCGGGCAATGCCGAACGCTTCGATCCTCAAGGCGCCGATGGTCGATGGCGGCGAAGGGTTCACCGCGGCGCTCGTGGACCTGACCGGCGGTACGTTACACCGGCTTACGGTGACCGGCCCGGTCGGTGAGCCGGTCGACTCCTTCTTCGGGTTCATGGGTGGGCAGGAAATCCGCACGGCGGTCATCGAAATGGCCGCAGCAGCAGGTCTGCGTCTCGTCCCGCGCGATCGCCGCAACCCCTGCCTGACGACGAGTGTCGGCGTGGGCGAGCTTATCCGCGCCGCCCTCGATGCAGGCGCCGAACGTATCTTGCTTGGCTGCGGCGACAGCGGCATCAATGACGGCGGCGCCGGCATGGCCGAGGCGCTCGGTGTGCGGTTCCTGGACGACAGGGGTCAGCCGCTGCCCCGAGGCGGCGCCGCACTCAGGCGTCTCGCCGCCATCGACTTAAGCGGCATCGATCCGCGTCTGGCCCGGGTGCGGATTGACGCGGCGGTCAATTGGCACAACATTCTGCTCGGACCGAAAGGTGTCGCCCGCGTGTTCGGTCCCCAGAAGGGAGCGACGCCGGATCAGGTCGAGGAACTCGCCGCAGCAATGGAAGTCTATGCCGCCGCGATCGGACGAGCGACCGGCATGAAGGTCGGTACCGCGCCAGGCGCCGGTGCTTCCGGCGGGCTCGGCGCCGCCGTACTCGGGCTGCTCTCAGGCCATCTCCACCCCCGCTACGAGATCGTCATGCGATATCTCGACCTCGATCGCCTGATCAATCGCGCGGACCTGGTGATCACCGCCGAGGGAAGCCTCGATGGTCAGACGCCCTATGGCAAGGTGCCTGCGGAGGTCGCGCGCCGGGCCAAGCTTCGCGGCCTGCCGGTCATTGCCCTTGCCGGCACGATCGGCAAGGGCGTGAGGCTCAATTTCGAGCACGGCATCGATGCCTTCGCCAGCATCCTCAAGCGGCCTTGTTCGCTCGACGAAGCGATCGAAAATGCTGAGAAGCTCCTGACGCGGGCGGCTGAAGACGCGGTGCGCATGGTGAGCGTCGGGATCGGCCTTGCTCGCATGAGGCGGAAAGGTATGAGGATCGCGGCGCATCGATCGAGCTATTGCGATGTTGCCACCGCGAGCGGCTCCTCTCGATCAACCGCGTGAGCGCGCCTCGATCTTTCTTGGCGTCCATCATTGGTGAACGAAGTTTTCCGCTGACGCTTCCGCGGATGTGGCGAACTATCGCCACCAAGGCTTGGCCGCCCAACATGCTGCTTGACCCGATCCAGAGCCACAGGCCGACGCCGACTCCAATTTCGCTCATTGTATGGGCCTGCTCAGGTCGCCCAGGCGCGACGTCCATCTTATCTTCATGGCCGATTGTGAGGTCAGCTGCAAATGCTGAAATTCGGCGGGTATGGCGCGTCGGGCGTGCGAAGGCAGAGGGGGGAAGGGGATTCTATGGCGGGTTGAGGTGGTCGGAGAGAGGTTCCGGCCGGCCCGCTACGGAGAAACGACATGGCAAAGGCCGTCCAGAAAATCACGCTCAACGCCGGGCGCGATATTCCCTTCAACAAACTCGTTCTCAGCCAGCAGAACGTCCGCAAGACCAAGGCAGGTGTATCGATCCAGGACCTCGCCGAGGACATAGCCCGCCGCGGGCTGCTGACCAGCCTTAATGTGCGGGCAGAAGTCGATGCCGATGGGAAAGAGACCGGCACCTATCGCATCCCCGCCGGTGGCCGCCGCTACCGTGCGCTGGAACTGCTGGTCAAGCAGAAGCGGTTGTCGAACACCGTAGGAGTACCTTGCATCGTCAGCAAGGCGGACACGCCCGAGGTCGAGGACTCGCTTGCGGAAAACGTTCGGCGCCTCGATCTGCATCCGCTGGACCAGTTTCGCGCGATAATGACCCTGCGCGAGCAGGGCGTCAGCGAGGAGGAGATCGCCGCCCGATTCTTCATCTCGATTGCGACCGTTAGGCAGCGCCTTCGGCTGGCTGCCGTCTCGCCGCGTCTGCTTGAACTCTACGCCAATGACGAAATGAAGCTCGAACAAGTCATGGCATTCTCGATCACCAATGACCATGTCCGGCAGGAGCAGGTCTGGGACACGATTTCGCGGCAGCATTCAAGCGAGCCTTACTATATCCGCAGGCTGCTCACCGACATCGCGATCCGCGCGACGGACCGTCGCGCTGTCTATGTCGGCGTCGAGGCCTATGAGGCGGCCGGCGGTATGGTGATGCGTGACCTTTTCGATGAGGACAATGGCGGTTGGCTGCAGGATCCGGTGCTGCTCGAACAACTCGTAGTCGAGAAGCTCGCGGCCGACGCCGCCGCCCTCAAGGCCGCAGAAGGCTGGAAATGGGTCGAGGCTGCCTTCGATTTCCCATACGGACATACCTCCGGTCTTCGCCGGTTTTACGGGGAACGAGCCGAATTCACCGAAGGCGAACTCGCTCACTTTGATCGGGTCAAGGCGGATTACGAAAAGCTAGACGCCGAATATGCCGGTGCGACCGAATATAGCGCAGAGGCCGAGCAGCGGCTGGAAGAACTCGGAAACGAACTCGACCGGCTGAACGATCGGCCCTATGTCTTCGATCCGGAAGAAGTCGCGCGCGGCGGCGCCTTCGTCTCGCTCGGTGCTGGTGGCGAACTCAAGATCGAGCGAGGTTTTGTCCGGCCGGAAGACGAGGCACAGATCGACACCGATGGTTGCGATGCGGCGCGTGCCGATGGTGAAACCGGTTATGACGTGTCTGGATCGCCGTCTCTCGGCGGCGTCTCGGTCATCGGCGGGCCCGCTCACAACGATCAGGCCGAGGAAGAGGACGACGACGGCAAGCTCCGGCCGCTCTCCGACCGTCTCGTTGAGGATCTGACGGCAATGCGAACGGTGGCGCTCAGGAACGCGCTGGCGAACGATCTGGTCATGGCCTTCATCGCGGCTCTGCATATATTCGTCCTGAAGACCTTCTATCTTTACGGATCGGATTCGTGCCTGGAGGTGACGCTGCAAAGCGCGAAGTTCGGCCAGACGACGGGGCTCGGCGACACGGTCTGGGCGAAAGAGATCGAGCAGCGGCACGAGGCCTGGGGCCAGGATCTTCCGAAAAACCCGACCGAGCTCTGGGATTTCCTGATGGCGCTCGATGACGTCAGCCGCCAAGCGCTTTTCGCGCATTGCGTGTCGCTGTCCATCAACGCGGTTGTCCAGCCATGGAACCCGCGCACGGCAGCGATTGCCCATGCCGACCGGCTCGCTCGCTCGATCGGCTTCGACATGGCAGAGGCCGGCTGGGAGCCGACGGTCGACAGCTATCTCGGCCGAGTGACGAAGGCGCATATCCTGCAGGCGGTGCGCGAGGCGAAAGGTGAGCAGTCGGCGCAACTGATCGAGCACCTGAAGAAGCAGGACATGGCGCGTGAAGCCGCACGACTGCTGGAAGGCAGCGGATGGCTCCCTGAACCACTACGGCTCATTGCCCACGATGCCCCGGTCGACGATGCTGGCCCCGCGGCCGCCGCGGTCATCGATTTTGATATCGCCCAGACGAGGCCTCGGTTGAACTCTCGCCATGACTGACCAAGGCGTGGATGCCGAAGAGGCGCCCCTGTTCATATCGAAACGAGGTGTCTCGCGGCTTCAGGGAGTATCCACCACAGGATACCGAACTTTACCGGATCGCGGATGCACACCAGAGGTGATCCAACGCCTCATGACACGGCGGCCCAGGCTCATGCCTCTGCCCACCTGACCACATCGTCGCCGTTCACCCCCGGCAGCCTTATCCCCATCAGCCCGGCTCTCGCGCCGGGCGTTTCGTTTCAGGAGACCGCACATGAATACCATGATTTCCAGCGTTCCGGCGGCAATGGCCGGCTTCAGAGTCGACGTCTCGCGGGGACAGCGCGTCGGTCGCGTGTCGTCGGAATGGTTCTCGCGCCCGGACGACGAGCGCTATCTCTCCCTCGGCGAGCTTTACGATGCGGTGAAATCGCGGGCCAACCGCGCCCACGCCCGCACGGTCGAAAGCTCCGCCATACGCGTCGAGGCCAGCCACTCCAATGCCGAGCGGCTCGAACTGATCGTTCCCGGCCAAAAGCGTTCCATCACGCCGACGCACTGGAGCTATGGGCAGCTTTGCAGCTTGGTCGGCGCGCCCGCAAGCTACATGCGCCAGCTCCCCGCTCCGCTCGCCGGCATCAACCTTCAGCACGGCCTCCTCAATCACCGCGCCGAACTGGTCAAGACCCTGGAAGCCGATGATGGGCGGCTCGAACTCAGGGCGATTACCGGCCCGGAATATGGGAGGGTCTGGGACCATGAACTGGTGTCGGCCGTCATGAATATCGCGGGCAATGGCACCGGCGACACGATGTGGAAGGTGCCGGGCGTTCTCGACTGGTCGACGATGACCCACAATCCCTTCATCGATATCAGCAAGGAGACGACCACGCTCTATGCCAGCGACCGCGACGTCTTCCTGTTCCTCGTCGATGACACGCACCCGATCGAAGCCGGCCGGCTGCCGAACGGCGAACCGGATCTCTATTTCCGCGGCTTCTATTGCTGGAACAGCGAAGTGGGCTCGAAGACACTCGGCATCGCCTCCTTCTACCTGCGCGCCGTATGCTGCAATCGCAATCTTTGGGGCGTTGAGAATTTCGAGGAGATCGTCATTCGCCATTCGAAGTTCGCCTGCCAGCGGTTCGCCCATGAGGTGGCACCGGCGCTGACCAACTTTGCCAACTCGTCCCCGGCACGGTTTGTTGCCGGCATCAAGGCCGCGCGCGAGCGCATCGTCGCCCGAACCAACGAGGACCGCGAGAGTTTCTTGCGCAAGCGCGGCTTCTCGAAGGGCGAAACCGCCAGGATCATCGACACCGTCTTGCGAGAGGAGGACCGGCCGCCGGAATCGATCTTCGATTTCGTGCAGGGGATGACAGCGCACGCCCGAACGAAGGCCCATCAGGACACGCGCCTCGAACTGGAAGGCAGGGCGAAGAAGCTGCTCGAACAGGCTTCTTGATCCTGCGACCACGAAGTCTTCCGATGATCAATCCGCTTCCTCGCGGCCACCACAGTGATATACGCGTCACTGTGCGTTCTTGAGGCTGGCGAGCTAACGAGCTGCACTACGCCGGCATGGCTTCGGCTGCTGTACCGAATTTGGGATGACTTGTCTTCAGCGTGCACTTCGGCAACACTTCTCGCAGGGGTTTTCAAAGGGGGTTACACGTGAGAGTTATTCTGGCTGCAATGCTGACTGCTGCCACGCTTACAATCAGCACGACGCAAGCGAGCGGCGCAATCGGCGCTGGTTTCAATGGGTTCTATGTCTACGGATGCACGTCTGACGGAAAGCCCGTAAGGGCTCGAGTTCTCGCACCCACAAAAGACAAAGCGGCGGTTGACGCAGCATTCCGCCAAGCTATTCGTGGCAGATCGTCCGAATGGTTCGTTGCGCAAAAGCGCGCGCTGAACGGGGCAGAGTGGCAGAAGACTGTGGCGGACGTAGAGCGACTGAGCGGGCGCAACTTGCCGAAGCAGAACCCGGCAGTCGTGGCGAGAACTATCCGCGTCGGCAAGAGTGACGTATCAAAGAAGCGATACTGCGGCGGCTGATCCTACCTCAGCCGCGATCATGTGACAGTCTGGCGACCCAAGATCGCCAACTTGAGGCCGCAACCCGTTTTCACCGTGTGAAAGTGGTTGCGGCGACGGGATTCGAGCCTGCGACCTCCAGCTTAAGAGTCTGGCGAGCTACCGGGCTGCTCTACGCCGAGATTTGGCTACAACCTGCTATACTTCGTTGGATCGCTTCCCCTTGAAGGGACATAAACTATGTGGCTCAAACTGCACGATAACAATGGCCCGATCTTCGTCAACATGGACAATGCAACGCACTTCCAGCGGGTGGAAGGGCAACGGCGCACTACCCTCGTTACCTTCGCGGCTAACAACGGCAGTTGCATGACGCTCCAGGTTCAGGAATCGCCTGACGAGATCATGGAAATGCTTTGGGAAGAGTGACGCACGTCACCAGCTCTCGTTGCCAGAACTTGGTTGCAGGCCTGGGAATCGACCCCGGTCTTTCGTGGTTATGTGCCACGCGACGTATCAGTTGCCCTGCCTGCGGAAACGTGTGCCGCCTGATCTGCGCCTTCAACTTTGACGATCGTCAGCCACCGCCCACCAACTTGGGGGTATCCGTGATATCCGCCGGACTACCATCGCTTCTTGCGGAACGTCATGCTTGCTTCTGGTTCAGATCGAGGGAGGGCTATCATGATTCTTGTAAGAGCAATTATTGCCTGCGCATTACTTGCTACGATGACGACCAACACCTTTGTGCACGGGGCGGCTGTGGTAAGAGTTCGCCACCGGGACAGTGCTGCCATATGGAGAGGAGCTCTGGGTCTGTGCACTGCCATTAGGCAGCAATTTTCTGCTCACTGCTAATGAGGTGACCACGAACGGTCATGGTGTGTTCTTTGAGGCTGGCGAGCTACCGCGCTGCTGCACGGCCACGCGAACATGGACATCTGGACAACCGCCTCCCGCCGCTGCGACAGGTGGGCGCGAATAAATCGGCCTCGTGGGAGATCCCTTCAGAAAAAGGTGAGCATTGCTCCAACTCTCCAAACCGGACATGCCCCAAACAACCGAGCGATTGTGCGGTCAGTGAGCTAAAGGTCCATGCGTTACGGCCGCCGACCGATCACGAAGGCAATTTCGGCATTTCGCCCTCAGATACGCGCCAGACCCATGGGGTCATCTCGGGCCTCGCCTCAATCATTTCAGCCAAGGCGCGCTCATAGTCCTCGCTTGCTGCAGCCGGGACGATGAACATTGCGACCGGGGAGGGCCGCTGCTCCGGCAGCGTGACCGACACGAGCGGTTGATCGCGCGAGAGATTGAAGCGCAACCCTTTGACGCTTTTGCGTCGCAGCGCTGCCAATCTCTCCAGAAGCAGCCGCTCCTGAACGCTTTCGAACGGGATCCAGTTCTCGTTCACCACCATCATCGCGACTTCGTCGACGGCAGCGACTCCGGATGCCGAAATCCCGAATGTCGCGATAATGATGAGGTGGAACTCTTCGTTCGAGCGCCAAAGCTCAAGTTCCGATTCGTATCTGGCGATGAGCCGCTTCCATGCCCCTTCCCCGATCATGAAGGGAAAGGGTAGATGCCGGAGCGTGATGCGGTGTCCTTCGCGGGCCGCCGTGAACTCCTTGACTTCCGCAACAGTGATCATCAGCTTGCGCGGCCCCGTCCGCGATGCTTGCGCGCCGGAAAGTGCGGCGGCCCGGCGCGCGGCAATTCCTTCCTTGTCCTCCTGATGGAAAACCTCCGGCACGAACAACACATCGCTGAGCTCTTCGCCCCGTGCCGTCATTTGCGACGCTGCATTCATCAGGCTCGTGCGTACCCGACCCCAGCCACGCTTGCCGGTCCAGGAGGAGCGCCATACGGTCAACTCCCCCATCTCCCACAGGTAATGCAGCATGGCGCGCAACGAGAGCTTCTTCGTCTCGTTGCGAATGGCGGGCTCGGACGGCTCGGTCGGTGCAGACGGCGCCGCGCGCGGGCCTCTCTTCGTCATAGAGAAATCGAGGTTCAAGGCCGTCCTGCCATTGGCATCGATCTGTATCGCATTACCAATCAAAGGCCCGAGGCCGGACAATTCGTAGGGAGGCTCATAGGATGGGCAGGCCGGGTCGTGATCGCGCCCGGAAAGTGGCATGCGTTTGACGAGATACTGTCCGTCCATCCGCGCGATATACATCGGAACCCACGGCTCCCTGCACTGGCAATGCGGCCGGAGCTTTTGCTCGTAGGCGCGGGGAAGGAACGTTTGGAGATCGACAGAATCCTCATCGAATGACCTGTCGCCGATCAAGAGCCGTCGCACCTTGTTCCTCCTTTCCCTGTTCCAAGTTTGGTGTAGCACGAACCTACTGCGTCTTACTATCGCAAATGATGCAGTATATTCGTGCCCGGGCGAATTCTGAGGCGCCAGAAGCAAGGCGGTGGTGGTGCAGTCAGCCCACCGTGACCTCGACGAACAGGCGAGGCCGCAGCGGCGAGTCTGGCCCGTCATCCGGCATCCGGGTTCGGGCGCGGCACGGCGTCGCGCAGGAGGGAGAGAGGGGCCGGGGAAGGGTCGGCCTGGCGGGGGTTGGAGAGCGCCCGGCGAGGCCGGTCACTTCTCGCTCTCGACGGGGTTCCCATGAACGTCATCCCTTCCGTGTGCGCCACGCCGCCCGTTTCTGCCGGCCGCGCCAGACTGCCGGCCCCAATCCTTAAGCTCGGTCATGCGCTTCTTCCGCTCCTCCAACGAGGCCAATCCATTGGCGCAGCCGAGCTTCGGCCGTTTACCAGGGATACCTTTGGCGACAGCGATGCAGAGGGCATCCGGACGTGGAAAGATGCCTTTGAGGTCACAGACACGGCCCAGGTCCTCCTTTTGCGCAAGTTCGGCACGGCGATCGCCGCCCGGGCGAATGCGCCGCGGGCAGTATTCGCGATGTCGACGAAGGTCACTCGGCGCATTGAGCTCATCGGCCTCATCGATCGCGTGCGCGACTGGCAGAAGTCTATCGGTCTCTACTCCGAGATGTTCAGTTGGGAACAGCGCCTCTTCGTGCCGAGGTCGAACGAAGGACCAGCGGTCCTGTCGCAGCTGATCGAGCGCAATCGCCTCATTGATGTCATGAGCCGGACCTGAGGGGCCGCCGCTCATGTTGTTGTCCGCCTCAGAACTGGCGGATCTTCTCGCGCGCTGTGCCGAGGCGGTCTGCCGCCACTACCTCTCCGCCGGCCGGCGGGCAGGCAATTACTGGATCGTTGGCGATGTTGGCAACAATAAGGGCCGCTCGCTCTATGTACACCTTGCCGGCCCACGCGCCGGCAAGTGGACGGATGCCGCGACCGGGCAATACGGTGATCTGCTCGACCTCCTGCGCGAGACTTGCGGCCTTGTCGACTTCCGCGATATCGCCGACGAGGCCCGTCGCTTTCTCAGCCTTCCCGGGCCGGATCTGGCCAACCCGGCGTCGTCGCGCAGGTGCGACGCCCAGCATGATCCGCCAGTCGAGAGACCGGCTTCGGAGCGCGCGAGGCGGCTGTTTCGCCTGACGCAACCGCTCGCCGGCACGCTTGCCGACAGCTATCTGCGCCAGCGCGGCATCCTGCGGGCATCCGCGCATCCCGCGCTGCGGTTCCATCCGTTTTGCTACTATCGGGATCTCGTCAGCGGTGGGACGACCAACTATCCAGCGCTGATCGCGGTTGTAACCGATGCCTTCGGCTTCATCACCGGTGTGCACCGCACCTGGCTCGATCCGGACGGCGATGGGAAGGCAAAGGTCGACGACCCTCGTCGCGCTCTTGGCTGCCTCCTCGGCAATGCGGTGCGCTTCCGCTTTCCTGTCCACGGCCCTGTGCCGGTCATGGCCGCAGGCGAGGGACTCGAAAGCATGCTGTCGCTCGCGCACGTAATGCCTGGCATGCCGACGGTTTCGGCTCTGACGTCCAATCACCTGGCCGCCTTCCGGCTTCCGGCCGGCTGTGTGCGCCTCTATATCGCCGCCGATGCCGATGCCGCCGGCCGCCGCGGCATCGAGGGATTGAGCCGCCGCGCACAGGCGCTCGGGATCCTGCCGCTCGTGCTCGCCCCGGAACTCGGTGACTTCAACGAGGATCTGCGCCGGCTCGGTGCGGACCGGCTCACGACGAACTTGCGGGCGCAGCTCGTGCCTGAAGACGCGCTGGCATTTCTTCTCGCGTGATGCGGCGATGAGGGGAAGGCGAGGCAACGGCGCGGCGTCGCAGGGAGGCCGGTCCGTGCCGATCGCCGACCGGAGCGCGCGCTCGCGGGCCTGCCGAGAGGCGAACCCTTACCATACGGCGGTCGGGCCTTCAGCGGGTCAGTCGGGTTTCTTCCCCTGCCGGCCCGCGCAGCGGCCCGTCATTCCTCGCGGGCCAAGAAACCCTCTTGTCCCGCCCGGCGCTTCGCTGGGCCGTGGCGTCGAGCACGCCGCGGTTCCGGCCCGCCGCCGCATGGACAGGGATCGCCGTCAGGCCGCGAGAGGCGCGGCCGCAACCGACGGAGACCATCATGAACCTGACCTTGCCGCTCGACGACGCGTTCGAGCCCCACCACGCCTCTTCCCCGACCGACCGCTTCATCTACGAGATGCAGATCTACGGCCATCGCCCCTTCCAGGACGAGCCGGACTCAAGGCCTCTGCCCGAAGAGCCGGTCGTACAGTCGGCGCTGACCGCGATCTTCGACGCCCTGTTCGAGATGCTCGGCGACACGCGTCTCGAACCCGATCTCGAAGACCTGCTCTGGTCGACCGTCAATCTTTTCCATCGCGCCGGCGAGCGCATCCAGCGGGAGCTTCAGCGCAACGAGGACGCGCAGCGCACCGGACAGAGCGAACAGGATGGCTCGGAAGTGAAGAGCGTCGAACTGGAACGCCTGATCGCCGAGGGCATCACGCTTCTGGAGCGCCGCAACGCGTTCGAGTTCATGCGCGATTATGCGGCCGACCTCTTCGAGGCTGAGACCGGATCGGCATGGCGGCCGCGCACCGGCTCCAAGGTCAACCATGCCAACATGACCGCGGCGATGATCGACAGCCGCGATTTCCTGTCCGCCCGCCGCCGCACTGAGATCGAGGTGCTGATCCCGGCCGGCACGAAGATCGCCTTCGGTGGCGGCATCGAGTACAACAATCACGAGCTGATCTGGGCGAAGCTCGATCAGGTCCGTGCCAAATATCCGGACATGGTGCTGCTGCACGGCGGTTCGCCCAAAGGTGCCGAACGCATCGCCGCCTGCTGGGCCGCGGCGCGCAAGGTGACGCAGATCGCCTTCAAGCCGAACTGGACGAAGCACGCCAAGGCCGCGCCCTTCCGGCGCAACGACGACATGCTCTCGGTCATGCCGGCGGGCGTTCTTATCTTTCCCGGTTCCGGCATCACCGGCAATCTCGCCGACAAGGCGCGCCGGCTCGGCATCCCGGTCTGGCAGCTCTCGGGAGACGGTGCGTGAAGCGCCGTTTTCTAAATCTGGAAAATATGGATATTCTGGAGATCGACGAAGGAGTATGATCATGCGGCAGTTCACAACAGGCGATCTCAACAAACAGGTCGGCGACGTCACCGATGCCGCCAGCCGCGAGCCCGTCGTTCTCACAAAGCACAGGAAACCCCGTTTCGTGCTGATGAGCTATGAACACTACGAGCGGATGCGCGCCGGCGGCGATCCGCGGCGCGCCTACCGCGCGTCAGAGATGCCGGAGGAACACAAGGAATTCTTCGCCGCAGAGATCGATCGGCTGGCGCGCGGCGAGGGGTATGACGATGAGCCGTGAGTTTCTTCCCGGTCAAGTCATCACCTATCCCTATCTCTGGGCATGGCAGCACGAGCGCGGCGAGACAGAAGACCGGAAGTCCCGACCGACCTGTGTCGTCGTCGCTGTCCGCGGCGCAAATGATGGACTGACGCATCTCGCACTGCTCGCGATCACGCCGCAGGCCGACCGCATAGCTCTCGAAGTCTCCGACATCGAATGCCGGCGTGCGGGCCTCACCGACCGTAAACGGTGTTGGATCGTCGTCGACGAATACAATTACGATATCGCCGAACACTCCTGGTACATTGAGCCGGATGCAAAAGCCCTCGGCCGTTTCAGCAAGGCCTTCATGATGAAGATTGCGGCTGCATTTGCCGGCGCGTCGCGGAAGTCGGGCCGGCGTGTCAATCGAACGGAATGAACCGGCGCCGGCCCCGATTGCTCTGGATCGACTGATCGAGACAGCCGGGTGTCGGCCAAGGAGACTGTGGTCGCCCCGACACCGGAGGGCGGGCAAGATCGTCGAAGATCGCCTGGTCGATGTCGGTGCCGACCAGCTTCGCGAGAGATTACGGCTTGGTCCGCTGGCGATGCGCTCACCGCAGTCGCCCCAACGTCACCCGAGAGGTGTGGCAGCGGCGCAGCGCGCTCGCTGGCGCCACTTGGCAGGGATCGGCGACGAGGACATTGTGCCGGGCGTGTATCCGCATTAGCAGGTGCTGGCGGTCTTTTGCATGCTGGACCGGATGGCCAGAATGGTTTGTCGCCGGCTTCGGTTGCTCGAGACTATTCCCGTTTCTATGTCGCGTTTTAGCCGACCGCCTGCTCTTGCGGTCAACCCCTGAAGGGGTACGTCTCGGCGAAAATTCCGCAAAATTCGATTCTGGTTTTTCCGTGCGGGCGCCTGATGCTTTCCCTCCCGCGAGCGGGGTGAAAGCGCGCCGGGTTTTCAGCGGAAAATAGAATTTTGCTGAATTTTCGCCGAGATGACCGCAGCAGGTCGGCCGTCTCTTCGCGCGCCATCGGGAATGGTCCCGAGCAACCGAAGGAGACATTACCATGGCCACCACGATCGCAACCCTCACCCAGAAGACCGACGGCACCCTCGAAGGCGTCTTCGCCACCATCAGGGTCAATGCCCCCATCGCCATCGTCCCGAACGCCAGCAAGGCGAGCGACGAGGCGCCCGACTACCGCGTCATCCACCGTAAGACCGGTTTCGAGATCGGCGCGGCCTGGAACCGCATCGCCCGCCAGACCGGCGAAGAATACCTCTCCGTAAAGTTAGAGGCTCCGGAGATCGGAGTGATCTTCGGTAACCTCGCTCCCGCTCCGGGTGGTGAACCGAACCGCAAGGTCATCCTCTGGAACAACCCGAATTAATCGCCGAACGACCGGCCCTGAGCAATCGGGGCCGGCATCGCCGCCCTGCTTTGAAGTCATCGTGTGTTGTTGTCGGAGCGGGGCGGGCATCGAGTCCGCTCCCGCCCTTGCCCGTGCCATACGAGACGAAAGCCTATCTGCTCAGATCGCTAAGTCTGCCATGAGGTCTCGTGCCGCCTCAAGGACGAGCGGTTCCCCCAATTTTCAGCCGCCGCCCTGAAAGGGCGTCGCCAGAAAATCGGCTCCCCCACTCGCCGCCGCTGGCGGTCGCGTACCGCGATCCTTGACCCGTCCCGATCCTCACGACTCCAGGGCGTCATCTTTCACATCATCAAGGAGACGACGACGATGACGATCACACTCGAGGTCCACATCGAGGAACTGCGCGCCGAGCTGCGCAACGCCGATCCGACCGAGCGCAGCCAGATCGAGGCCGAGCTTCAGATTGCGCAAGCAGAACCGATCGCGGCAGAGACCAAGCAAGAGGACACGATCGATGGCGAGCCGCCCTTTTGAGGCGGCTTCTGGTCTTCATCCTCATGGCTCTCGACCTCGTTGCCCTCGTCCCCTGCTACTCCCTCTTCCGTCGGCTGATAACTCCGCCAAGTGCGGAGGATCTCCTCTTGACCGGCCACGAGAGGCCGCGCCTCAAGAACAGTTGCTGCGTCGACCTGTTTCTTCAAGCCTTGACGAAGCGGTTCGGCTTAGCATCCCGATCCATGTCCCTCCGCCGGAAGTAGATCGCTCGCCCGCAACGGATCGGACTATGCCCCTGTACAATGATGATCTGTTCATCCTTGCGCATCGATTGGGTGATCTCGTGTGGCATGATTAGCGGCCGACGCTGGTAGTTGACGCTCTCCGACTTGCGCGCGACGCCGTTCTTGTTGTCCCAACCAATGTTGCGAGAGCGGCCCTGAACCTCGACGGTCATTTCGCCGCATTGTGCCGAGACATTGCGCGCCGTCTCGAGCGACTTGATCGCGGCGTAGCTCGCGAAGGCGCAGCCATCAATCCATGACGTCGCGCCGTCTTTCCCGAAATGCCGCTCCAGTTGCCCCACCGACTGGTACATGAGCATCATGCTGATGCCGTATTTGCGCCCGCGGTCGCGGGCTTCTTCCAGTACCCGCATGTAGCCGAGAAGATCTACCTCATCGAGCATGAAAAGCGCCCGGCGGTTGAAGCCGCCATCGGCGTGGACCATGACATTGATCAGCGAGCCGATGATGACTCGGCCGATCCCCGGATAGGAGCGAAGGATCGACGCCGGAATGTTGAGGAACACGTCCTTCTTGCCCGTCACGATGTCGCTGGGTTTGAAGGCATTGCCGCAGACGAGCGCGGCGTAACTGTCGAGCGAGAGCCACTGCGTATCCTTCGAGGCGGTCGAATAGACGCCGCTGAACGTTTGCTCCGTCATGTTGGTGAAGACGCCGAGCGTTTCGCGGATGAAGGCCGATTGCGAATTCTCCCGAATATCGCGCAGCATCGCGAGCACCGACGGTTCCGGCTCGGAAACGATTTGCCTGAGACTGCGCAAGGTTCGCCGGCCGGCGTAGTCCGGCGAGAGCATCACATGCGCCAGGAGGCCGGTCAGCAGATTATGCGCCTGGTTTTGAAAGTAGGTGCCGCTCGAGGACTCGAGACGCACGCTTTCCGACAGCAGCATATGTGCGATGCCAACAATATCCTCCTCCTTCTGGTTCGACATCTTGATCCCGTCGAGCACATTGAAGCCCATGATTGGGTTCGCCGGATCGAGCACCATCACCTCGCGCCCAAGGACGCGGGTCCTGTGCACGACCACCATCGGTGCGACCTCGGTCGAAGGATCTAGGCAGATCAGGGGCCCGGTGTAGCGCAGCGCCGTCGGCACGACGTTGCTGGTCGTCTTATATCCACCCGACCCGGCAAAGAAGAGCATATGAGTGGAATCGAAGTCCTGCTTGTAGGTGAGCAAAGGGGCTTTGCCGCCCTGTCCCCAGGTGCTGCAGTCATTCGGATCGAAGGGCAGTTCCCGGGCGACTTCCTTGTCGACTCGGTAGCGCTCGCCGATGACGATCTCGCCATCATCCGGGAACAGCCTAGCTGCGGCCGCCATCGACAACCAGTCGGCGTCTCCGAAGGTTCCGCGCTTGGCGCGCTTTACCGGTTCCGGCACGACGACGGCGATGTGGGCTGAGACCGCCACCGCCATGAGGCCGGCGGCCGCGCTGACGACGGCGATCATGTCGAGATAGGAAAGCGCGCGGTCCCAGGTGACCGCTCCGCTTTCGACATATGGAGCAAGGCGACCAAATTCGCGCACGGCATAGAAGCTGACCACAGCCAAAAAGCACGCGAGGCTTGCCACCGCAACTGGTCTTCGCCGGTGCAACGGCAAGGCCCAGACCGACAGGAGCCCCGCCAGCGGCCCGAACAAAAGCACCGGAACCGGTGAGGACCGCCAGAACCAGTATGCCGTCTTCCCCGACATGCCGGCGGCGATCCCGGCCCAACGCCACCCGACGATATAGACCGCAAAGGCGGTGACGGCGACGGGCACGAGAACGAGCAACAGGCTCGTATGCGGTTTGGCCTTCAGTGTCATTCCGGTGTCTCCGCCATGCGAGCCGATCCGCCATTCAGCGAGGACGCCTTGAATGCTGCCTCGCCAATATCGCGCAGCCGCCGATGCTCGGCAGAGCCCGGAGCGATGTGGGACAGTTCGATGAGACCACCGAGCAAAAATGCCCGGTCGGCTCTCGTGAGCCCCGCTCTGACGACGATGCCGCCGAGCAGGAATTTCTCCCGCGCTTCGCGTTTTCGTTCAGCTGTCATGTGAAGCCTCCGCCGTCGTTCCAGTCTCGATATCTGTTGGTCGACGCGTTTGAGGAGATGCGCCAAGAGTCCCTTTCTGCTCACCTTTGCGAAATCGCGCGGCGATCTCCTCGAAGATCCGCTCGACCTCTTCATCGGCGATCTCCATTTCCGCCAGGCCGGACTTCGTGGCCGCGCGCGCAAAGCGCTCAGCGGATTTAACTATCAAAAATCTTCTGCGTTCGCGGAGCTTTTCGATCTGCGCGTCAAGGTCTGAGATCGATGTTCTTGCGGCCATTCTGTCGCCTTTCCGTGTCGAGATGTTCATTCGGCACCAATATACTATCTAGAATGCTATAGTTAAATAGGCTAAGTTGTGTCATCCCAAAAACGTCATGGCCCGAATTCCAGCAGATGGTCGTCTTCCGGAGAAGCGGCATCGGCCCTTCGGTCCGATGGGTTTGAGGGCGCAATATACGTCGCTGGCGCGACGCGTTCGGAGAGGTCTGGAGACGGTCGTGGCGATCATGTTCGTCAGAGCGCAGGTGATCAGCAGGGGAGCGGGACGCAGCATCGTCTCGGCCGCCGCCTATCGCCATCGCGCCAGGATGATGGACGAGCAGGCCGGAACCTCGTTCAGCTACCGCGGCGGCGCCTCCGACCTGGTGCATGAGGAGCTGGCGCTGCCGGACGAAGTTCCGGCCTGGCTGCAGGCAGCGATCGATGGGCAATCGGTCGCCAAGGCGAGCGAGGCGCTCTGGAATGCCGTTGAGGCTCACGAGACGCGGGCGGACGCGCAGCTTGCCCGCGAGCTGATCATCGCTTTGCCGGAAGAGCTGACGCGGGCGGAGAATGTTGCGCTCGTTCGCGAGTTCGTCCGGGACAATTTGACGTCCAAAGGCATGGTCGCGGACTGGGTGTTTCACGACAAGGACGGCAATCCGCACATCCATCTGATGACCACACTGAGGCCCCTGACGGAGGAGGGGTTCGGGCCGAAGAAGGTTCCGGTGCTTGGCGAAGACGGCGAGCCGTTGCGTGTCGTCACGCCGGACAGGCCGAACGGCAAGATCGTCTACAAGCTCTGGGCCGGCGACAAGGGAACCATGAAGGCATGGAAGATCGCCTGGGCGGAAACCGCCAACCGACATCTGGCGCTTGCCGGGCATGAGATCCGCATCGACGGCCGCTCCTATGCCGAACAGGGTCTCGACGGTATCGCGCAGAAACACCTTGGACCGGAGAAGGCGACGCTCGCGCGCAAGGGTGTTGAGATGTACTTCGCGCCAGCCGACCTGGCGCGCCGGCAGGAAATGACCGACCGGCTGCTTGCCGATCCAGAGCTTCTGCTGAAGCAGCTCGGCAACGAACGCTCCACCTTCGACGAGAGGGATATCGCCAAGGCGCTGCATCGCTACGTCGACGATCCCGCCGATTTCGCCAATATCCGCGCGCGCCTGATGGCCTCGGACGATCTGGTGCTGCTGAAGCCGCAGGAGGTCGACGCCGAGACCGGCAAGGCGACGGAGCCGGCGATTTTCACCACGCGGGAGATCCTGCGCATCGAATATGACATGGCGCAGTCGGCGCGCGCTCTGTCGAAGCGCCGGGGCTTCGCCGTGACAGATCAGGCTATCGCGGCCGCGGTCGAAAAGGTCGAGACGCAGGATCCGCAAAAACCCTTCCGGCTCGATCCCGAGCAGGTCGATGCCGTTCATCATGTCACGCGCGACAATGCCATCGCGGCCGTCGTCGGTCTTGCCGGCGCCGGCAAGTCGACGCTGCTTTCGGCGGCCCACGTCGCGTGGGAAGGCGACGGCCGCCGGGTGATCGGCGCAGCACTTGCCGGCAAGGCCGCGGAAGGGCTGGAGCACAGTTCTGGCATCAGGTCGCGCACGCTGGCTTCATGGGAACTGGCGTGGGCCGGTGGGCGTGAACGGCTCAATCGCGGCGATGTGCTAGTGATCGATGAGGCCGGCATGATCTCGTCGCAGCAGATGGCGCGCGTCCTGAAGATCGCCGAGGAGGTGGAGGCGAAGGTCGTGCTCGTCGGTGACGCGATGCAGCTTCAACCGATCCAGGCGGGCGCGGCGTTCAGGGCAATCACCGAACGGATCGGGTTTGCCGAACTTGCCGGTGTGCGCCGCCAGCGTGATGAATGGGCGCGCGATGCCTCCCGTCTCCTCGCCCGCGGAAAGGTCGAAGAGGGCCTCGACGCCTACGCCCAGCATGGCCGTATCGTCGAGACCGAAACCCGTGCCGAGATCATCCGCCGCATCGTTGCCGATTGGACCGATGCCCGTCGTGACTTGCTTCGGAAATCCGCCGCGGGCGGACATCCAGGCCGGCTTCGCGGCGACGAGCTGCTCGTTCTTGCTCACACCAACGATGATGTTCGGAAGCTCAACGAGTCCCTGCGCAACGTGATGACGGAGGAGGGCGCGCTGAGAGGGGCGCGCGAATTCCAGACGGCGCGTGGGCTTCGCGAGTTCGCCGCCGGCGACCGGATCATCTTCCTCGAAAACGCCCGCTTGCTTGAGCCGCGGGCAAGGCGGCTTGGACCGCAATACGTGAAGAACGGCATGCTGGGCACGGTCGTTTCCACCGGCGACAAACGCGGTGAAGCGCTGTTGACGGTGCGCCTCGACAATGGCCGCGACGTCGTCCTCAGCGAGGACAGCTATCGCAATATCGATCATGGCTATGCCGCGACCATTCATAAGTCCCAAGGGTCGACCGTCGACCGAACCTTCGTGCTCGCCACCGGCATGATGGATCAGCATCTGACCTATGTGGCGATGACCCGCCATCGTGATCGCGCCGATCTCTATGCGGCGAAGGAAGATTTTGAAGCGAAGCCGGAATGGCGACGCAAGCCGCATGTCGATCATACCGCCGGCGTCACCGGCGAACTTGTGGAGGTTGGACAAGCCAAGTTCCGGCCCAATGATGAGGATGCGGACGAGAGCCCCTATGCCGACGTGAAGACGGACGACGGAACCGTCAATCGGCTTTGGGGCGTGAGCCTGCCGAAGGCGCTCGAGGAGGGTGGCGTCTCCGAAGGCGACACGGTGACCCTGCGCAAAGACGGAGTGGAGCGGGTTAAAGTCCAGGTTCCTGTGGTCGATGAGAAAACCGGGCAGAAGCGCGTCGAGGAAAGAGAGGTCGATCGAAACGTCTGGACGGCCAAAATTGTCGAAACCGCAGACGCCCGCCAGGAACGGATCGAGCGGGAAAGCCACCGGCCGGAACTGTTCAGTGGGCTCGTCGGGCGCCTTGGGCGATCCGGCGCCAAGACGACGACGCTCGATTTCGCGAGCGAGGAAGGCTATCGGGCGCACGCCCGCGATTTCGCGCGGCGGCGCGGTATCGACACGCTCGCCGAGGTCGCGGCCGGGATGGAGGAGGGTGTTTCCCGGCCGCTGGCGTGGATTGCGGAGAAGCGGGAGCTGGTGGCGAAGCTTTGGGAGCGGGCGAGCGTTGCGCTCGGATTTGCGATCGAGGGCGAACGGCGGGTCTCGTACAAAGAGGAACGGACCGCGTCTCTCTCGGCCGGAACCCCGTCGGGTGGGAAATATCTGATCCCGCCCACCACGAAATTCTCCCGCAGCGTCGAGGAGGATGCACGTCTTGCGCAGCTCTCCTCGGAACGGTGGAAGCAGCGCGAGGCGATCCTGCGGCCGGTGCTGGCGAAAATCTATCGCGACCCGGATGGCGCGCTGTCGGCGCTGAATGCATTGGCGTCGGACGCCGCGATCGAGCCGCGAAAGCTTGCCGAGGATCTTGGTCTTGCGCCGGGCCGCCTCGGCCGCCTGCGTGGATCCGATCTCATGGTCGATGGCCGCGCCGCGCGCGACGAGCGCACCGCGGCCACGGCTGCGTTGTCCGCATTGCTGCCTCTGGCGCGCGCTCACGCGACCGAGTTCCGCAGGCAGGCGGAGCGCTTCGGTATCCGCGAGCAGCAGCGGCGCGCGCATATGTCGTTGTCGGTCCCCGCGCTCTCGAAAACGGCGATGGCGCGCCTGGTCGGAATCGAGGCGGTCCGCGACCGCGGCGGGCCCGACGCCTACAAGACGGCCTTCGCCTATGCCATCGAGGACCGCTTGCTGGTCCAAGAGGTCAAGGCCGTCGACGAGGCGCTGACCGCACGCTTCGGCTGGAGCGCCTTCACCGCGAAGGCGGATGTAGTCGCCGAGCGCAATATGGTCGAGCGCATGCCGGAGGATCTTCCCCCCGAGCGCCGCGAAAAGCTCTCCCGCCTCTTCGCCGTCATCAGGCGCTTTGCCGAGGAACAGCATCTTGCCGAAAGACAGGACCGGTCGAGGATCGTTGCCGGCGCCAGTGTCGAGTTGGGGAAGGAAACGATGGCCGTGCTTCCGATGTTTGCCGCTGTCACGGAGTTCAAGGCGACGGCCGCCGATGAAGCGAAGGAGCGAGCGCTCGCCGCTCCTCACTATGGCCACCACCGCGCAGCCCTTGTTGAGACGGCAACACGCGTCTGGCGAGATCCAGCAGACGCGATCGGCAAGATCGAGGATCTGATCGTCAAGGGGTTTGCGGCGGAGCGGATCGCGGCGGCGGTCAGTAACGATCCCGCCGCCTATGGTGCGCTGCGCGGTTCCGAGCGCAGCATCATGGACAAGTTGATTGCCACAGGACGCGAGCGAAAAGAGGCATTGCAGGCAGTGCCGGAACTGGCAAGTCGTATCCGTTCTCTCGGCGCGTCATATGCCAGTGCTCTCGATGCCGAAACCCAGGCCATCGCGGAAGAGCGACGGCGGATGGCGGTCGCCATTCCCGGTCTGTCGCAAGCGGCCGAGGACGCGCTCAACCGGCTGGCGGCGGAAATCAAGAAGAAGGACGGCAAGCTCGACGTGGCCGCCGGCTCGCTCGATCCCCGCATCCGTCAGGAGTTCGCCGCGGTCAGCCGGGCGCTCGACGACCGTTTCGGTAGAGACGCCATCCTGCGGGGCGAAAAGGACGTCATCAATCGCGTGTCGCCGGCCCAGCGCCGCGCCCTCGAGGCGATGCGGGATCGGCTGCAGGTCTTGCAGCAGGCGGATCGCATGCAGAGCACTCAGGAGATCATTTCGGAGCGCCAGCGGCGCGTCGTTGATCGCGCCCGCGGGCTCATCCGCTGAGAGTTTTGAGAAAAGTGGGAGGAGAAACGAATAGCCGGATGGGAAACCTCATAAGACGATCGTTCGATCCCGGATCGCCATCGAGATCCTCAACCAGGCCCACGCCATTGTAACGGCGCGCGTCTATGATCTCAAAGAGCGGGATGCCGCTGAACAGCTGCGCGACAAATGCGATCCCGAGTGGTGTATGACATAGTTGCGCAAATTTCCGCCATTTGGCGGTCAGATCCTAAGGGCTGTAGTGGGTGGTGACCGGAAGTTCACTGCGATGAGACGGATGGCCGCTTTGCGGAAGAATGCGGTTGATCGGCGGTATCCTTCGGTCCGTAGGCGGCCCAATGCAGTACAACGTGGCGCGCGGAGGCAGGATGCTGATCTAAGCCGTTCGTTGGCTCCAACGTGGGGACTAAACCGCTCCTTCTGGGATTTTTCGCGAAGCTACAGCGATGGCAGCCTTCTCAAGCCGATTTGGCCCGAGAAGAATGCCAGGTCCATTGCGTGCGCACACCGTCGGCGCACGCTTCTGTTCACTCGGACTGGTTGCCTTACGACATGATCAAGCCGCCATCGACATTGATGGTCTGGCCGGTGATGTAGCTTGCATCCTCAGACGCGAGAAACGCGACGAGTGCACCGACTTCGGCGGGGGTGCCGGCGCGACCCATGGGGATGCCTTCGACCCATTCGGCCATGAGTTCGCCAGGGCCGTACTCACCGAGCATCTTCCCCCAGACCCGGTCGTTATAGTCCCACATTTCCGTGTGGATGATGCCGGGGCAGATTGCATTCACTGTTATGCCCTCGCGAGCGAGTTCTTTGGCAAGGCTCTGTGTCAGCCCGACAACACCGAATTTCGAGGCGGCGTAGTGTGGCGTGTAAATGAAGCCCTGGCGCGCCTGGCCGGAGGCGGTATTGATCAGGCGGCCCTTCGTGCCGCTGGCGCGGAAGCGACGGATCGCCTCCTGGCAGCAGAGGAAGACTCCCTTGGTGTTAACGTCGAGGTTGAGGTCCCATTCGCGCTCGGTGAGGTCCGCGACCTTGGCGATGGTGATGACGCCGGCATTCTGCACAGAGACGGAAATGGCGCCGAGTCTCGTCTCAGCCTCGCCATACGCCTCCTGCACGGCCTTTGCGTCCGTCACATCCAGCACAACGCCCAGCACCTCGGCACCGGTTTCCTTTGCCAGCGCTTCGGCAGCTGCCGGTGTGTCCTTTTCGATTGCCGCGATAGCCACCTTTGCGCCTTCGTCGGCAAATCGCTTGGCAATGCCGCGCCCGATGCCCTTGTTTCCCCCGGTGACAAAAACCGTCTGGCCTGCGAAACGTCTCATGGTGTTACCTCCATATTGCGCAGCAGGCTAGGCTGAAATCAGGCCGTAAGCCGAGCTGCAGTGAACTTGTCGGTGACAAGCACATCGATGATGCCCAGCTTCAGAGCGCCGGCGATGGCCTGGGTTTTCGATTCTCCGCCCGCCAGTGCGATAACCCGGTCAGTCTTGCGCAGGTCCTCCAGCGAAATGCCGATGACGCGCTCGTTGAGCGGCGTTTCGACCGGTTTCCCGTCCTTGTCATAGAACCGGTAGGAAATCTCGCCGACCGCGCCGGCCTCGTGCAGCATCGCCATTTCCTGGCGGGAGAAGACGTTGCCGGAGCGGGCGAGGAGTTCCGACGGCTCGACCGCGCCGATGCCAACGATGGCAAGGCTGAGACGGCCGAAGAGGTCCATCGTCTCGCGCACGACAGGGTCGGCCAGCATGACGAGCTTTGCCTCGCGCGAGGAGGTGATACCCTGAACGAGGAGGAGCCGCGGCTCACCACCGGTGAGCCGTCCCAGTCGCGCCATGAGCTGTGTGGCATGGGTCTGCACCGAGGCGTCGCCCATGCCGCCGAGGATCTGGACGATGTACTTGGCCTTGGCGTTCTTGAGCGGGTGGATATTATCCACCATGCGCAGAATGGTCTGGCTCCAGCTCGAGACGCCGACAATTTCGTCCTGCTGCAGGGTGACTTCGAGGAAGTGGGCTGCGGCTTCGCCGATGCGGGCCATGATTGCCCCATCGCGGTCCTCGGAACAGTCGATGACAATGGCCTCCGTTAGGGCATAGCGCTCGCGCAGTGCCGATTCTAGCTCGGTAAATGTCCCCGGCGGCGGGATGACTGTCGTGCGCACGATATCTTCCTGCTCCGCCCGCTTCAGCATGCGCGAAACGGTCGCCTGTGACATGTGCAAGACCTCGCCGATCTCCGCCTGCAGCTTGCCTTCGATATGGTACATCTGGGCAACGCGGGCGATCAGTCGCAACTCGTTGAGCCGTCCCATGGGGCCTCCATCGGTGAATTTTTATTCACTCATAGATGAAGGACCGGGAACGGTCGAGCGGTAGATCGCGTCCTGCCAAACCAGAAGGCGTTCTGTAGCATCGCAAGCACGCGGCACGATGGGATTGCCGGCGCGGGGCACGGCCGCGATCGCGGCAAGACCGGACCAGATACCCAGCGAAAGGCCAGCGAGATACGCTGCACCAAGGGCGGAGGCCTCGGGCGCGTCGCATTGGATGATGACGTGGTTCAGCGTGTCGGCCACGCATTGCATGAGGAAAGTGTTCTGACTTGGCCCGCCATCGACATAGAGGCGGCCGAGCGGCGTCGGCGATTGATCAGACATCGCCTTGAAGACGTCATGGACCTGGAAGGCCATGGAATCCGTTACCGCTCGGGCCATCTGGGCGCGGGTAGTGTTGAAGGTGATGCCGGAAAACAGTGCTCGTGCATCAGCATGCCAGTAGGGCGCACCGAGGCCGACGAAGGCCGGCACGAAGCCCGGCCCGCCGGGCTCAGCGGTTGCGGCGAGATCGGTGAGGGCTTGTATATCCGGAAGGCCCAACATCTCGGCCATCCAGGGCAGGGCGGCGGCCGAGACGAGGATGTTGCCCTCGAAGGCATAGGTTGGTTTTCCGGCGATCGACCAAGCGATCGTCGTGGTAATACCCTGCTCTGGGGCGATGAAGCGGGGCAGGGTCGTCATGATCGACGAGCCGGTGCCAAAGGTCACCTTGCCGTCGCCGGGATTGAACGCGCCGTGGCCGAAGAGGGCGGCATGGCTGTCGCCGATGGCTGAGGCGATCGGAATACCGTCCCGGAGGCCCGGCACATTCCTCGTCGATCCGAAACGGGCGGCGCTGTCGCGTACCTCCGGCAGGGCGGATTTCGGCACACCGAAAAGGCCGCACAGTTCGTCGCTCCAGGCCTGTCCGTTGAGGTCGTAGAGCTGGCTGCGGGCGGCGTTGGCGGCATCGCATGCATGGACCGCGCCGTCCGTGAAGCAATGGATCAGCCAAGCGTCGATCGTTCCGAGCCGGACCCTGTGACCGGCGGGCACGCGGTCGAGCAACCACTTCATCTTCGGGCCTGGGAACATCGGATCGATGGGAAGTCCCGTAAGCGCCTGAACGCGCGCGCCATGACCCGCCGCGATCAGTTCGGCGCAGGTCGACGCGCTGCGGCGGCACTGCCAGCTCACCACCGGGCCGAGCGGTTCTCCCGTGGCGGCATCCCACACCGTGACGGACTCGCGCTGATTGGAGATTGCAATGCCGAGGACGTCCACAACAGGGCCGGCTTGCAGGCAGGCGGCGATCGCTTCCTGCACCGATTCCCAAATTCGCAGCGGACTCTGTTCGACCCAACCGGGCTGGGGATGTTCGATGCCAACCGGAGAGGAGCCGCGTGACAGGATTTCCCCGCTGGTGGAAACGAGCACGGCCTTGGAATTCGTGGTGCCCTGGTCGATGGCGAGAATGGCGGTTGTCATGGTGGCTCCGGCAAGCAGAAATTGGGGCGCGGCGACAGGGAGGTTGGCCGCGCCCGGCACGAAATCTAAACCCGCACAATCATGTGCGGGAAGACTTGCGCGCAATCAATGCGACGGCCGCCTCGGCGATGGCGGCAGGCGACATGCCGAATTCGTCGAGCAGGAACTCGGCCGAGCCGGTGGGGGCAAAGATGCCCGGTACCCCGAGGATCTTCATCGGCACAGGGGCTTCGGCCACCACGAATTCTGCAATTGCCGAACCGAGGCCGCCAAAGGTGGAATGTTCTTCCGCCGTCAGGATCGCGCCGGTCTCACGCGCGGCAGCCACCACGGCATCGACATCAATCGGCCGGACTGTCGCCATGTTGAGGACGCGAGCCCCGATTCCCTGTTCAGCCAAGATATCGGCCGCCTTGAGCATGCGGTGGGTCAGTGTGCCGTTGGCGACAAGGGTGATTTCGTCGCCGTCGCGTAGCAGGTTGGCCTTGCCTACCTCGAATTTGTGGTCCGGCGGAAGGAGATCCGGGACGCCGACGCGCGACAGGCGCAGGAAGACCGGACCCTCGTAGTGCGCCGCCCATTCCACCGCCGCGGCCGTTTCGATCGAATCACAGGGCGCAATTACCGGCAGATTCGGCAGCACGCGGGTCCAGGCGAAATCCTCGATGGAATGGTGCGTCGGACCGAGTTCGCCATAGGCCATGCCGGAGGAAATGCCGATGAGCTTCACGTTTGCATTTGAATAGGCGATGTCGGCCTTGATCTGCTCCAGGGACCGGCCGGTCAGGAAGCAGGCGGCGCCGCAGACGAAGGGCAGCAGCCCGCCATTGGCAAGGCCCGCGCCGACGCCCACCATGTTCTGTTCGGCGATGCCGACGTTGACCAGCCGCTCTGGCCATTTGGACTTGAAGCCGCCGAGCTTGGACGAGCCGACGGAGTCGTTGCACACGGCCACGACCTTGGGGTTGTCCGCGCCGAGGCGCTCCAGCACGGCAACGAAAGCGTCTCGGCAATCGTGCAGCTTGGGAGAGTTTATCACGTCCTTCATTACAGGGCCTCCGAAAGCTCAACCACGGCTATTTCGTATTGTTCGGCATTGGGCACCTTGTGGTGCCAGTCGACCTTGTCCTGCATGAAGGAAATACCGTGGCCCTTGTTGGTATGGGCGACGATGCAGTGCGGGCGTCCGCCGCGGTGCTCCAACGCGGGCACGATCTCGTCCATGGCGTTGCCGTTGATCTCGGTGACGTCCCAGCCGAAGGCTTCGAGCTTGGCGGGGAAGGGAGCAAGGTTGTTGGTGTCCTTCAGCGCCGCGCCCTGCTGGAAGCGGTTGTGGTCGATGATCAGGGTCAGGTTGTCGAGGCCGAACTGCGCGGCCGATGCGATCGCCTCCCAGTTCGATCCCTCCTGCATCTCGCCGTCGCCGGTCATGACGTAGGTGCGATAATTCGCGCCGGTCAGCTTGGCGGCCTTCGCCATGCCGACTGCAACCGGCAGGCCGTGCCCGAGCGGCCCTGTGTTGGTCTCGACGCCCGGCACCTTGTTGCAGTTCGGATGCCCGTTGAGACGCGAATGTGGCTTCAGGAATGTGCCGATTTCTTCTTCCGGTATGAAGCCACGCTTGGCGAGCGTCACATAGAGCGCCAGCGCCACATGGCCCTTGGACAGCACGAAACGGTCACGCTCCGGATGCTTCGGCTGGTCAGGCCAGATGCGCAGCACGCGAAAATAGAGCGCCGTCAGAATGTCGATGGCGGACATTTCCCCGCCGATATGGCCGGCGCCGGCTTCGAAAACCGCTTGCAGATCGCGAAGGCGTATCTGTCGAGCGATGCGGTCGAGATCGTTCGGCTGCATGTTACCTCACAATGAATATTTATGCGTTATCAAATATGTTTGCAGATTGAGCGGCGTTGTCAAGCGCTAAACCAATGCCTGCAGCCGTTTCCCCCAGCCGAGCGAATATCGATTGACACGTCGATCAACGCTAATGTATGAATTTGCAGACAACACTGAATATTTATTCCGGCTACGGTGGGAGCCTGCAGATAGCTGGAGAAGGAGGATTAATGGCGGCGCTAGCGAAAACACACGATGTGGTCGGCCGAAGAATGCTGCCCTCGTTGCGGGGTGCAACCGGGCCCTTAATTGGTCTCATCGTCCTGTGCGTCTTCCTGACCTTCGCAAGTGACAAGTTCCTGTCGGTCCGGAATTTCCTCAATGTGCTCGATCAGATCACCGTGCTTGGCGTCATGGCCGTAGGCATGACGCTGGTCATCCTGATCGGCGGGATCGATCTTGCGGTCGGCTCCGTCATGGCGTTGGCGATGATGGTCCTCGGTTATCTGAACATTATGGCCGGCGTGCCGATGTGGTTGGCCATCCCACTCGCACTGCTGGTCGCCTCGCTTAATGGCCTTGTCGCGGGGCTGCTCATAACGCGCTTCAACGTGCCCGCCTTTATCGCGACGCTCGCCATGATGTCGATTGCGCGCGGCCTTGCAAACATGATCACCGACGGACAGCAGCTCATCGGCTTTCCCGCCTGGTTTAATACAATGGCGATCGTTCGTTTTGGAGGCTTCCTGACTCTGACTGTCGCCGTGATGCTGGTGATCTTTATCGTCGGATTGCTCTATCTCCGCTACCGTCATGGCGGGCGCTCGCTCTATGCGATCGGCGGCAATGCAGAAGTTGCTCGACTCGCAGGCATCAACGTGAACCGTGCAACCGTGCTCGTCTATGTCGTGTCGAGCTTGCTCGCCGGTCTTTCTGGCATGGTGCTCGCGGCGCGCCTCGACTCCGTGCAGCCGTCCTCGGGCGTGTCCTATGAACTCGACGCCATCGCGGCGGTTGTCATCGGTGGCACCTCTCTCTCCGGCGGCACTGGCGGCATCGGCGGTACCATCATCGGCGTGCTGATCATCGGCGTGCTGCGCAATGGCCTCAACCTGCTCAGCGTCTCCCCGTTTATGCAGCAGGTCATTATCGGCGGCGTCATCGTGCTCGCCGTGACCGCCGAGACTTACCGCAAACGCAAGTAACGATTATTCGCCCCGCCTGCGCGGACGCGGCTGGGCATCGAAAACGGTCAGCAATGGTGCGGGCCGACAAAAAGGGTAGGTGGTCCCTTCTGCCAGGACAGGAAGCCACCAAACAACTCGGAGGAGAAAACTATGAAGTTGTCCAAACTCCTGATGGCAGCAGCCGCGGCTGCGGTGCTTACGTCTCCCGCGGTCGCTGCGGAGGTAAAAAAGATCGGCCTTGCCGTTCCGAACCTCCAGGCTGACTTCTTCAACCAGATCAAGCTCGGCGTCGAAAAACACGCCAAGGAGAAGGGCATTGACGTGGTCGTCGTCGACGCGAAGAACGACACGAACACCCAGGTCAGTCAGGTGCAGGACCTGATGACCCAGGACATCGATGCGTTCATCTATATCCCGGCCGGGGCCGCCGCCGCTGCTGTGCCGACCCGCCTTGCCCGCGAGGCTGGCATTCCGGTGATCAACGTCGACCGCGTTCCGGAAGGCGCGCCGGGTGATACCTTCATCGCTGGCGAGAGCGTCGAATCCGCTTACGCCGTCTGCAAGCACATCATCGAGAAGGCCGGTGGCTCGGGCAAGATGGCGATCATCCACGGCCAGAAGGGTACCACGCCGGAAGTCGACCGCTTCACCGGCTGCAAGCGTGCAATCGACGAGAACAAAGGCGTCGAGCTTGTAGCCCAGCAGTGGAGCAACATGTGGTCGGCGGACGAGGGCTTCTCGATCGCGCAGAACATGTTGCAGGCCAATCCGGACATCACCATCATCTTCGGCCAGGCCGACGGCCTCGCCATGGGCGCTGCGAAGGCGGTCGATGTCGCCAACCTCTCGGACAAGGTGATCATCGGCGGCTATGACGGCGACGTCTCGGCCCTCGAATATCTCGCCAAGTGCAAGGGTCCGTTCATCGCCACCGCGACCCAGAGCACGCAGAAGATGGGTGTCCTCGCCGTCGAATCCGCGCTTGCCGTCGCCGCCGGCCAGAAGGTCGAGGAGCGCCAGACGCCGAACGCCGTTCTGACAACCTGCGAGAACGCGCCGGAATTCGTCAAGAGCCACCCGTAACCCGGATTCAGACCCGAAAGGCAGCAGCGCCATGACGACCCGCTCTCCCATCCTGTCGCTCCGTGGAATCCAGAAGTCCTACGGCCCGATCAAGGTTCTCCACGGTGTCGATCTCGACATCTATCCGGGAGAAGTCGTGGCGCTGCTCGGTGAAAACGGTGCCGGAAAATCGACCCTGTCGAACATCATTTCCGGCACCGTCCAGCCCTCGGCCGGAGACATGACCTGGCTCGGCAAAAGTTACACTCCCACCGATCCCCGCGCCGCGATGGATGAGGGGGTGGGCATGATCCATCAGGAACTGAAGCTGCTTCCGAAGCTCTCAATTGCGGAGAACGTGTTCGTCGGCCGCTACCCTATGAAGGCGGGCCGGATCGACCGCAAGGCGATGGAAGATCGGGCACGCCGCGGTCTTCATCGGCTCGGTCTCGACATCTCGCCCGATCGCCTAGTCGAAGGGCTTTCGACCGGCAAGCAGCAGCTCATCGAAATCGCCAAGGCGCTGACGCTCAATGCTCGCCTCCTCATCCTCGACGAACCGACCGCCGCGCTGGGTGGCGAGGAGACTCAGCTTCTCTTCCAGCAGATCGAACGGCTGAGGACGGAAGGGGTCGGCATCATCTACATTTCACACCGCCTCGAGGAAATCCGCCAGATCGCCGACCGCATCGTCGTCATGCGTGACGGCGCCAAGGTGCAGGAGTTCGACAGCGGCGACGTGCCGATCCGGACCATCGTCGAGGCGATGGTCGGCCGCTCCCTGGAGCGCATGTTCCCCGCACTTCCGACACCCACCGATGAGGTGACGCTGGAGGTGCGGAGCCTTTCCTCACCCTCCAACGCTTTCCGCGACATCAACTTTTTCGTACGCAAGGGCGAAGTCTTCGGCATCGCCGGCCTCATGGGCGCCGGTCGCACCGAATTGGTGCGCGCCATCACCGGCGCCGACCCCATTTCCGGCGGCGAAGTGCTCCTGCGCGGCAAGGCCATTACGCCTCGCTCCCCCATCGAGGCGATCCGCAACGGCATCGTTCTCGTGCCGGAGGACCGCAAGCTTCAGGGAGTCGTGCTCGATCATTCGATTGCGGAGAATATCGGCTACGCCAATCTCGGCGAGATCGCCGCTAGCGGCTGGCTCTCCTCGCGCCGCATCCAACAGTTCGCCGAGGACTATATCAGGAAATTCGGCGTCAAGGGCCGCGGCGGCCAGAATGCGAGCGAGCTTTCCGGCGGCAACCAGCAGAAGGTGGTGCTTGCCAAGTGGCTGGCCCGCAAGCCGCAGGTCGTGGTGCTGGACGAACCGACACGCGGCATCGATGTGGGTGCCCGCTCATCGATCTATGATCTCATAATGGACCTCGCCCGGCAGGGTGTCGCGGTGATCGTGGTCAGTTCGGATCTCGAGGAGGTACTCGGTGTGTCCAGCCGCATCATGGTCATGGCCAAGGGTAAGCAGTCGGGTATCCTGAACCGCGAGGACGCAAACGACGTCTCGGTCATGGAGCTGGCGACGATCTGAACAGGGAAGAATGTTTATGTCTGAAATCACTCTCAACGCGCCGAAATTGTTCGATCTTTCCGGAAATGTCGCCATGGTGACCGGTGCCGGCAGCGGCATCGGCCAACGCATCGCCATGGGCCTGGCGCAATGCGGCGCGGACGTTGCGCTGCTCGACCGCCGTACCGACGATGGCCTCGCAACCACCGCAGACTTTATCGCGAAGGTAGGGCGCCGCAGCATCCAGATCGCCGCGGACGTGACCAGCAGCGCGGCGCTCAACGAAGCAGTCGCCCGCACTGGGGCGGAACTTGGCTCGCTGACCCTCGCCGTCAATGCGGCCGGTATTGCCAATGCGAACCCGGCGGAGGAGATGGAGGAAAGCCAATTCCAGACGATGATGGACATCAATCTGAAGGGCGTTTTCCTCTCCTGCCAAGCCGAGGCACGCGCCATGCTGAAGAACGGTCGCGGCTCGATCGTCAACATCGCCTCGATGTCGGGCGTGATTGTCAACCGCGGCCTCAGCCAATGCCATTACAATGCCTCAAAGGCCGGCGTGATCCACATGACGAAGTCGATGGCGATGGAATGGGTCGGGCGCGGCATCCGTGTCAACACGATCAGTCCCGGCTATACGGCCACGCCGATGAACACTCGACCCGAGATGGTGCACCAGACCAAGCTGTTCGAGGAGCAGACGCCGATGCAGCGCATGGCGACGGTCGATGAAATGGTCGGCCCGGCCGTCTTCCTCCTGTCGGATGCTGCAAGTTTCGTGACCGGTGTCGACCTTCTCGTCGACGGCGGGTTCTGCTGCTGGTGATCGTTATGCGTAGGAAGCTAGTCGCAGGAAACTGGAAAATGAATGGCCTCTCTTCCTCCCTAGAAGAGGTCATGGCGATGACGACCACGGCGGACCGACTCGATTGCGACCTGGTCGTCATCCCCCCATTCACGCTCATAGAGCGAGCATGCGCCGCATCCAAGGGGTCGAAGCTCCTGATTGGCGGGCAAGATTGCCACGCACAAAAATCCGGAGCTTTCACCGGAGAGGTCTCAGCAGATATGCTTCTGGATGCTGGTGCGAAATTCGTAATCCTGGGGCACTCGGAACGCAGGACCGAACACGGAGAGACCGACGCACTGGTATCCGCAAAAGCCGCGACGGCAATCCAAAGCGGCTTGGTGGCGATCATTTGCGTTGGCGAAACTCCAGACGAAAGGGATGCGAACCAAACGCTTGCCGTCATCGAGCGGCAGCTGGCCGGTTCGGTCCCGGACACGGCGACATCGGCCAACACCGTCGTTGCCTATGAGCCGGTGTGGGCAATTGGGACGGGACGCGTGCCTACTGTAGCCCAGATTGCTGAAGTCCATCTTTCGATCCATGCCGCGCTTAAGAAGCGGTTTGGGGACGATGGTGGCTCCGTTTCGGTGCTGTACGGCGGTTCGGTAAAGCCATCAAATGCCCAGTCAATCTTTGCGATTGAGTACGTTGATGGCGCACTCGTCGGCGGGGCTTCGCTCAAAGCCTCTGATTTCTCCGCAATTGCGGAAGCGCTGAACGCTTAACGATTCAACCGGATGCCCGTCAAACCGGGCAAAAATCCTTCCTAGCCGCAAATCGATGCAGCCGTCTGGTTTGCAAACGGAGAACGTATGTCTGTCTCATTGGTCGCCGAGAAGGCGAAAATCGATCCCGAGAATTTCGCGCTCGCCAACTGCATACGCGCTTTGGCTATCGATGCTGTCGAAGCGGCAAAGTCAGGTCACCCAGGTGCTCCCATGGGAATGGCCGATGCCGCAACGGTACTGTTCAGGAAACATCTGAGATTTGACGCCAGCGCTCCGGATTGGCCGAACAGAGACCGTTTCGTCCTGTCCAATGGCCACGCATCGATGTTGCTCTACAGCCTGCTGCATCTCACCGGCTATGAGGACATGACCATCGAGGAAATTCGCAACTTCCGTCAATGGGGATCAATCACGGCGGGGCATCCAGAATATGGTCATGCCAAGGGCGTCGAAACGACAACCGGGCCACTGGGACAAGGGATCGCGACGGCTGTCGGCATGGCGCTTGCCGAGAAGCGCTTGGCGGCTGAGTTTGGCAACGATCTGGTTAACCACCGCACCTATGTCTTCGTAGGCGACGGCTGCCTTCAAGAGGGGATTGGTCAGGAGGCGATTTCGCTCGCTGGGCATCTCGGTCTCGGTAAGCTGATTGTCATCTACGACGATAACCAGATCACGATTGATGGACCTACCTCGATTAGCTTCTCCGAAGATATTCCTGCCCGGTTCGCGGCATGTGGTTGGCATGTACAGTCCTGTGATGGACATGACTCACACGCTCTTGATGCCGCGCTGCAGAAGGCGAAGGCGGAGACGAGTAAGCCGTCTCTGATTGCGGCAAAGACTGTGATCGGGTTCGGATCTCCCAACAAGGCAGGAACTTACGCTGTCCACGGTTCCCCACTCGGAAGCGCCGAAGCTGCGACGACGAAGGAAGTGATTGGTTGGCGCGAGTCCCCGTTCGAAATTCCGGAGAGCCTCGCTAACCAGTGGAGAGCTGTCGGCCAACGCGGACGCGAAGAACGCCAGGCATGGGAAGAGCTGCTTCACTCAAAACCGCACGACCTCAAATCGGAGTTCACCCGGAGAGTGGAAGGAAGGCTGCCGCAGGACTTCGACAGCGCGATTGAAAAGGCGCGAGCCGATCTCTTCGCCGAACCCAAGAAGGCTGCCACTCGCAAGGCCAGCCAAATGGCGTTGGAGGCGCTAGCCGGAAGCGTCCCTGAAATGATCGGCGGCTCGGCCGACTTGACCGGTTCGAACCTCACCCGCGTGAAGGCAGTTGATACACAATACACTCGCGAGGCGGCTGGTCGGTACATTGGCTACGGTGTCCGCGAGTTCGCGATGGCCGCGGCAATGAACGGCCTTTGCGTTCATGGCGGACTTATTCCGTACGGCGGCACATTTTTGATGTTCTCCGATTACGCCCGCAATGCGATCCGTCTCTCTGCGCTGATGAAGCTCGGCGTCATCTACGTCATGACCCACGATTCCATAGGTCTTGGGGAAGATGGTCCAACTCACCAGCCGGTCGAACACCTGGCATCCTTGCGAGCTATCCCCGGCCTCAATGTTATGCGCCCGGCCGATACGGTGGAAACGCTGGAGGCCTGGGAGATTGCGGTCCGCAATCGCCACGTCCCTACGTTGCTCGCCCTCTCGCGTCAGGACGTGCCGCAGCTCAGACTTGATGCCGCGAACGAAAACCTCAGCGCAAGGGGTGCTTACGTCATTCGGCACTTTGGGAAAGGTCGCGACGTCACAATCATCGCCACCGGCACTGAGGTCGCGCTTGCGGTTGAGGCTTCCGAGGAGCTGCATCGCCAAGGCTATTCGGTCGCTGTCGTGTCGATGCCATCCTGGCAACTCTTCGACCAGATGCCGCGAGCATACCAGGCTGAGGTTCTCGGTAGCGCGCCGCGCCTGGGCGTCGAGGCGGCAGGGAAGTTCGGATGGACGCGCTACGTCGCCTCCGAAGATGACGTCATCGGCATGTCTGGATTTGGAGCCTCTGCTCCCGCGGAAAGGCTCTACGCCGAGTTCGGAATTACCAAAGATGCCATCGTGGCGAGGGCAAAGGCCGTTATGGCCAGCAAGGAGAATATCTAATGCAGTTTTTCGTAGACACCGCCGTCGTTGCCGAGATCAAGGAGCTGAACGACTAAGGTCTCCTGGATGGCGTGACGACCAATCCATCTCTGATCGCCAAGTCTGGCCGGGACTTCAAAGAGGTCATTGCCGAAATTTGCTCGATCGTCGCCGGACCCGTTTCGGCGGAGGTCGCTTCGACGCAGTTTGAAGGCATGATCAGGGAAGGCGAGGTGCTTGCCAAAATCGCCACAAACGTCGTGATCAAGCTTCCGCTGACCCTCGATGGTCTAAAGGCGTGCAGGCACTTCTCCCAGAGCGGCGTCCGCACGAACGTAACCCTCTGCTTCTCGGCAAACCGGGCGCTTCTGGCCGCCAAGGCCGGAGCTACTTACATCTCCCCGTTCATTGGTCGCCTTGATGACATCAACATCGACGGCATCGAACTGATCCGCGACATCCGTCAGATTTACGACAACTACGATTTTGAGACCCAGATACTCGCTGCGTCGATCCGATCGGCCAACCACGTCAAGGACGCCGCCTTGGCGGGTGCAGATGTCGCGACGATACCTGCGAATGTCATCAAGGGTCTTGCCAACCATGTGCTGACAGACAAGGGGCTTGAGCAGTTCACAAAGGACTGGGCCGCCACCGGTCAGTCGATTGTGTAAGCCACTGGGCGGCACAACATGGCCGGAGCGAGGCTTTAACAGCTTCGCCCACGGTCTCGCTCGATAGAATAGTTGCGATCACAGGCGGAACCGGGAGTTGGCGCGTCACGCACTCCGCAAGTGATCGCGCGAGCTTTATTACGGCAGGCATTCAAGCGGAGGAAGGACAGGCTGTGTCTCGTCGGCAATGTGACAATGCCAGCAGCGTCAACGATGACTGCGGCAGGGCGGCAAAAGCTTCGGACCGGTGGAGCACGCAGGGTTCACAATTACCAGCCGAGCAATGCAATGGCGTTCAAGCAACTTTTAGAATGCCTTTGCGCATTCGGACAGATTCATGACGGATTCCTTCTTGAAATTGGAGTGGGCCCCTGATTATCTGAATAACGTTCTCAGGGCGGGGTGAGATTCCCCACCGGCGGTATCAGGAATTTCCTGGAGCCCGCGAGCGCTTCCACTCCAAGGTGGAAGGTCAGCAGACCCGGTGCGATGCCGGGGCCGACGGTATAGTCCGGATGGAAGAGAACATGTCTGCAAAACCGCCCCTGACATGGCGGCTGTAGGCCTGTTCGCCCAAGGGATTGAAACGCCGATAGCGGCAACCCTTGAAAGGCATGAAATGGCAATCTCAAAAATTGAAGACGCAATAGCGGTCCTGGCGCGCGGCGGCATGATAGTTGCCGTGGACGACGAGGATCGTGAGAACGAGGGCGATATTATCGTCGCCTCTGAGGCCGTGACGCCACAGACGATCGCGTTCATGATGAAACATGCCCGCGGACTCATCTGCGTGGCAATGGAGGGCAGGCGACTCGACGCGCTCGAGATCCCGCTGATGGTTCCGCAGAACACCGAGCTGCACAAGACAGCCTTCACCGTTTCCGTCGACTACCTGCCCGGAACGACCACTGGCATTTCCGCCGCCGACCGCGCAGCGACGGTCAAGGCGCTAATGGATCCCGCCGCCCAACCGGCGGAATTCGCCCGACCGGGCCACATTTTTCCCCTCAGGGCCCATCCAAACGGTGTGCTCGGCCGTCCAGGGCACACGGAGGCTGCAATTGAGCTTGCGCGTCTTGCCGGCAAGGCCGCCTCGGGGGTGATCTGCGAAGTCGCCAATGACGATGGAACGATGGCAAGGCTTCCGGAGCTTATTGTCTTCGCCGAGACGCACGGGATGCCGTTGATCACCATCAAGGACCTGATCAACTTTGTCGAAGAGCTGTCGGCCGACACTGCAGACGCTGCCTGATACGACAAAACATGAAAGAGAAGGGCTCTGCCCCAGTCCGTTGACAAATCCGTCGATCTTTCGGCGGGTCTTTGTTTTGTTTTGTTGCTTTGGGCGCGGACGGAGGAGGTTTCAGTTAGTCACTTCCAACACGAGGTCAACGCCACGGCCGCAAATTTGGCAATCCGATTGGCTTGCCTTAAAGACCTAGCGCAGAGGTGAGATCGTCCGGACTTCGCGGGCTGCTGGGAACGTCTCCAAGAGGCGCACTTTGGGACGCCCGCGGCGTTCACCGCGGGCGACCGCTTTGGGTCCAGGCTGTGTGAAAACG
>NZ_LUAV01000034.1:0-132550 GCF_002078505.1 Ensifer aridi
CCGCTACCGCCAGGGCATGGCGGCGCGCCGTGCCGTTCTCGGCGACAATCACGTCGACCGCGCGCATGTCACCGCGTCGAGGTGCTTGTCCCGGGCGGCGAGCCGCCTAATTATGTTTTCGACATTCATCTCCAGGGCGAGAAGAAAACGGTCTTCCTGGACATCTGTTCGTTCGGCAGCCGATCCCCGCGTTGCCGCGTGCTTGTGAGAGTTTCCCGATCCTAGGGAAGCGAGACGCTGGAGATGCGGCATGACCTATTCGGCCTTTGATCACCCCTATCTTTCCGGCCTTCTCGGCGACGAGGCGGTGGCGGCGGAGTTCTCCGTCGCCGCCGATATCCGCACCATGCTCGCTTTCGAAGCCGCGCTTGCGCGCGCCGAAGCGCGTCATGGCGTCATTCCGGACGCGGCGGCCGACCGTATCACTGCGGCTTGCCGTGCCTTTTCCCCTGATGTCGCGGCCTTGCGCCGCGCCACCGCGGCCGACGGTGTCGTCGTGCCGGAGCTCGTCCGGCAATTGCGCGCCGCCGCCGGCGAGGAAGCGGCGGAGTATGTGCATTTCGGTGCTACCAGCCAGGATGTCGTTGACACCAGCCTCATGCTGCGGCTGAAGGCGATCGCCGAGCTGTTCTCCGGTCGCCTTGGGGCGCTGGTCGCGGCGCTCGAGGACTGCGACCGGCAATGGGGCGAGCGGCCGCTTACCGGACATACGCGCATGCAGGCGGCAATCCCGATCACCGTTGGCGATCGTCTGCGTAGCTGGATCGAGCCCTTGCTCGACCACCAGGACCGGCTCGACGCCATGGACGCCGATCTTTTCGCGGTGCAGTTCGGCGGGGCGGCCGGTACGCTGGACAAGCTCGGCGACAAGGCGGACGCCGTGCGCGAAACGTTGGCGGAGGAACTGGCGCTTATCGATTGGCCGCAATGGCACAGCCAACGCTCCGCCATAGCCGATTTCGCCCATCTGCTGTCATTGATCACCGGGAGTCTCGGCAAATTCGGCCAGGACGTGGCTTTGATGGCGCAGGTGGGCGAGGAGATCGTTCTTGCCGGCGGCGGCTCCTCCTCGGCTATGCCGCACAAGCAAAATCCCGTGGCGGCGGAGGTGCTCGTCACGCTCGCTCGGTTCAACGCCACGCAGATTTCCGCAATCCACCAGGCGCTCGTTCATGAGCAGGAACGCTCGGGCTCCGCCTGGACGCTGGAATGGCTGATCCTGCCGCAGATGGTCGGCGCGACGGCAGCGGCATTGAGGCTTGCGGGCGAGCTTGCCGGCAACGTCCGGCGGCTCGGGCTGGTTTGACGTCGGCGGAGGACCCGAGGTCACGCCTCGACGAGAAAGGCGACGGGGAAGTCGCGAAGGATGTCCGCAACGGCGACGAGGGGGCGAGACTCGATGATTTCGTCCGTCACGAGATTTCGCAGCGGCTTGAGATCGCAGTTCTCGGGCCATACCAGAAATGTATTCCGCCAAAGTTCGGGTCGGACGGAGAGTCTGTCGCCATCCGTCTGCCCAAACACGAGCCGCGGAGCCACCGTGACCGAACACGCGTCCTTGCTGCGGCGCATGAAAGCGGCTGCGTGGCGGGAGCCGGGGCCTTCCACGGACCAGGGCCGATACTCGCCCCTCGCAAAAAGGTCCGCGCCCCGTTCCCTTCGATAGGTCAGGCATATCCCGATCAGCGCCTGCTTGCAGACCTCGAAGTCGCCGGTCAACGGCGCTTTCGGCAATTGGAGAGGCACGGAGCCTGGGGAAAATCCGCGCCGGTTGTCGGGGTCGACCAAGGAAAGATCGAGACGCTCGCTGCCCTGATAGATGTCCGGAATGCCGGGCGCGGTCAGCTTCACCAGCGTTTGCGACAGGCTGTTGACGAGGCCCGCCCGGACGAAGGGACGGACCGCCCGCTCGAAGTCGTCGAGAAATACGTTGTTCCGCCCAACGAGGAGATCGCCGAGAAACACCGTGACCGCCGCTTCATATCGCTCGTCCGGATCATTCCAGCTCGTCCTCAGTTTTGCCTCCCGGAGTGCCTTCACGGCAAAACCCACCATGCGCTCACGCAGGGAAGACAGTTCCTCCTCGCTACGAAGCGGCTCGACGGGCCAGGTGCCGAGGAGGCTCTGGTAGAGGAATTGTTCGACGGACGTCTCCGGCGCATCGCCGCCCGGGAGCCGGCGGATTCGCTCCGCGTTCATCTCGTGCCAGCGTGCGACCGCGGCCGCCCAGATGTCCGGTGCCTCGCTGATGACGTAGAGCCGGGCGCGAGCATCCTCGCCGCGCTTGGTATCATGCGTTGACGTCGCTGACAGGCCGTTCGGCATTTCTTCCGCACGATGCCGCATCATCTCATGGAAGCGGTCGATGCCGCCCGGTCGCCAGCACGGATCTGCACCGACTTCGTTTGCCGCGAGATAGTCGCCTCTTCGATAGAAGAATGTATCCTCGACCCCTTTGGCCATGGCGACGCCGCTCAATTGCTGGAAACGTGTGCGGAACTCGGACTGCAGTTGCCGGTCCGCCAAACCGGGCTTCGAATTCAGCGCGGCGGTCACGAGCGCTATCTCGGTGCTGACAGCAGGCGCGGCAGCCGATGCTTTCGCTGCGATCTCTTCGAGGATACGACTATCGTGCGGGCCTGCACCACGGTCGCTCACATAGGTTCGATAGACAGGCAGCGCCGCGATGAGATGGCGAATGGCCTCGGCCATGCGGTGGCGATCCTCTTTCCTCCCGAGGCGAGAGGCAAGTTCGGCGAGCCGCCCCACTTCCGCGTTGAGGTTATGGCCGAGCACCAGCAATTTGCATTCGGCGACCGCTTTTTCCGCGGCGCATCGCTGCGCCTCGTTCCAAAGCCCGGACGAGGGTGCCTCCTCGGTCAGCAGCTCCGCCAGGGCCGAAATGAACTCGTAGCCTGTGGTTCCGTCGACAGGCCAATCCGGCAGCGCTTCATTCGGCTGCACTATCTTCTCGGCGACGATATAGGTCCGGTTGCCGGTCTCGTGCCGCAGACGGCGGAGATAGGCTTCAGGATCTGCAAGACCATCGATGTGGTCGATCCGCAATCCGTCGACCAGGCCCTCCTTGACGAGGTCGAGCAGAAGCCGGTGGGTATCGGCGAAGACGGCGGGGTCTTCGACGCGCATGCCGACGAGGCCGGTGATCTCGAAGAACCGTCGGTAGCTGAGATGGTCCCGCGCGGTCCTCGAGTCCTTGAGCCGCCAGGGCTGCATCTCGTGCAGCCTGCAGAGGTGCTGCCTGTCGGCGGAGAGCCGCCGCAGATAGTCGTCGAGCTCGGACAAGACCGAGGGTGTCGCGATGGCCGCGGCGATCTCGGAGTGGAGACGTTCGGCGCCCTTGGAGTCGACCGCGCCGGCAATGGCGGCAATCCGCTCGAGAGCGGGATGAGGTTCTTTGAGAATTGCCGAATAGGAAGCCGGAGCGAGCGGATAGAACGCGTGGCAGCAGTTGAGCGCGAGGCAATTGCGGTTGCGGTCGAATGCGAGGAACACATTGCCGGCGGCGACCTCTTCCTCGAACGGCCGGCCGAGGAAGGGCAGGGTGAGGGGTTCTCGCCAGTCGATGTCGAAATGATGAGCAAATTCGCTGGAGCGGCCCCACTCGACGACGCTGTGCCACCAGTCGTTCTCGAGGTGGGCCGCCATATGGTTCGGAACGATGTCGAGGATGATCCCGAGGCCCCGGGCCTTCAGCGCGCGCACCAGACTCTGGTAGCCCTCCCGCCCCCCCAGGACCGGGTCGATTTCGTTGCAGTCGGTGACATCGTAGCCATGCGTCGAGCCACGCACCGCCGTGAAGATCGGAGAGGCGTAGAGATGGGATATGCCGAGCTCGATGAGATGCGGGATCAATTCGATCGCTCTTTCGAAGTCCATCCCGTTTCGGAACTGTAGCCGGTAGGTTGCGGTGGGCAGGTGCATGGCGGGTTTGGTTTGACATTCTCGATCCGGCCCAACACCATTGGCCGCGCTTTGTTCCGTGTGGGAAGCGGCCGATCTGCCCTCAGGTAAGGAGCCGGTCCATGCCGGCGCCGAGGGCGAAACGGTGCGTCCCGCAGTGCGGAATCGAGTGGGTCGACTCGGCCCGCTTTGCAATGCGAACCGCCCGGGATGAACATTTGCAGCGATGAAACGTTTTCTTTCATCCTCGCAATGACTTGGAGGACGTCACCGTGCGTCGCGATATGCAACGCTACTTGATGATCGAACTTATTGCCCTCATCGCGGCACTCGCTGTGGTGTCGGCAATAATGATCATGACGCTGCTTCCCGGCTGAGACCGCGATGGCAGCGACAGAATATTCGCGGCCGGGCAGAACGGTACTGAGTAGGAGCAGCGCGCAAGTCGTCGCCCATGAACGAGTTGGAAAGAGAGTTCACCCCGGCAACGCAGTACGACGCCAAGCGGCTGCCGTTCGCCAAGCGCTTGGAGGATCTCCTGCCGGGCGAGTGCATCTGGCCCATCAACAGCGGCGGCCCTTACCTTTTCTGCGCAGCCAAGACAAATGGGAAATACTGCCCGCACCACAAGGCGAGACTGCTGCAGAAGAAAGCCTCCCGCGACTGATCGCGATAGAGGGGCGCCGACGCCGGATGCAGGCCAGATGAAAGACGCCTCACTTCTTGTCTCGATCCCTCAGTCAGCCGTCAGCCGTTCGCGGTCGCGTTCGTAGTAGTGCTCGAGTGTTGCCAGTTCCTTTTTAAGCTCATCGAAGAGGCCGTCGTCGACAGTGATGGCGCCATGATATTTCGCCTCGATATAGGCGCGGTGCCGGGCGAGCGCGGCCTCCGAGGCCCCCTCGGCAACGGTGAAGACGGGCGAGACCGTGCTCCGGCCCTTGACGGTGATCCGGTCGAGCTCGGCGATCGGAAATTTTGCGGCGGCAAGCGCTGCCGTCCGTTCGCCGAGAAGCAGCGGGACGCCGTAGTCCTTCGATGCACCCTCCAACCGGGAGGCGAGGTTGACCGCATCGCCGAGCGCCGAATAGTCGAAGCGGCGGGCCGAGCCCATGTTGCCGACGATGCATTCGCCGGTGTTGATGCCGATGCCGATACGCAACGACTTCGGCGGGCGGCCTGCCGCCTTGGCTTCCGCTGCCAGTTCCTGGTTGAGGCGGACGAGCTCCGTCAGCATGGCGCGCGCCGCCCCGACGGCGTGAATGGCATGGTCGGGATCGTCGAGGGGCGCGTTCCAGAAGGCCATCAGGCAGTCGCCAATATATTTATCGATCGTGCCGCCCTCGTTCAAAACCGCCTCCGACAGCGGCGTCAGCAGCCGGTTGACCAGCGTCGTCAGGCCCTCAGGGTCGTCCTTCATGTCTTCCGCGATCGTCGTGAAGCCGCGAATATCGCAGAAGAGGATCGTCAGCGTTCGCCGCTCGCCGCCGAGCTTCAGCTGCGAGGGGTCCTGCGCCAGCCGCTCGACCAGTGCCGGGGAGAGATATTGCGAGAAGGCACGCGTGATCTCGCGGCGTTGCCGTCGCTCCTCGGCATAGTCGAGGCCCGCCTGTCCGACCGCGACGCCCAAGAAAGCAAGCGCCGGGCCGAGCGGCGAGACGAAGAGAAGGCCGAGGCGCATCAGGCCATAGCTGGCAAGAAGGATGAGGGCGAGGGCGAGGGCGCCGTAGCCGAGCGTCCTCCAGCTCGTGGATCTGAGAACGGCAAAAGCCGCCGCGAAGGCAGCGAGGATTATGGCCGGTATGACGGCGGCGGGCCCTGCTCTCCTGATGAATAGCCCGTGCACGACATTGTCGTAAATGGTCGCTTGGATCTCGGCACCGGCGACGAGGCCGCGCGAATAGACGGTGTCGGAGGTGGCGAACGCATCCACTCCGCCTGCGTCGATCGAGGGAGCGTTCTGCAGGCTCAAGCCCACGATCACGACACGGTCGCGGAAGGTGCCGTCCGGCAGGAAGTTCTCGGGATCGAGCGCCTGGTAGTAGGAGACCGTCGGATAGGTGCGCGCCGGGCCGAAGGTCTGCAGCAAGGAATTGCGCGGCGGTGTGGCAGGGTTCGCACCGGCGATTCTCGCGAGCGTCACGGCAAAACCGTCGGCAAGGGAGGGGACCTGCCGCAAGGTGCCGTCTTCGCTTAGATCGACAGACGCGATGCCGACCGCCGCGCCCTTGGCGGTGAAGGCGGGCAACGGCTCCGTGCGGACGAATTGTTGCGCCTGCGGCGTCTCGATCACCGTCTGGTCGCCAGCCAAGACGATATCCGGCCCGCTTGCTGCGGCGAGTGCCGCGTCGTTCATCGGGTCGCCCGCCGGCTCGGCGAAGATGACGTCGAAGCCGATCGCCCGCGCACCAGCCGTTCTGAGCGCTTCAATGAGGCGTGCGTGGAGCGCGCGCGGCCATGGCCACTGGCTGCCGATTTCGGCCATCGACGGTTCGTCGATGGCGACGATGATGGGGCCGTCCTCCGGGAGCTCCGGGCGGCCCACGATCGAGAGATAGTCATAGGCGCGCAGGTCGGCGAGCGACCAGGAGCCGGTCAGCGATACAAGCGAAACGAAAACGGCGACGACGGCCGTCAGGGCCGCAAGCTTCACTCGCCGCGGAAAAGAGCGGATTCGACGGACTACCGCGGCAAGGCTCTGACGGGAGAGCGGCGGATGCGGGCCGTTCATCAGAACCGCACTTTGACCGTGCCCTTGACGGTGGGCCCCCAGCCGGGAAGGCCGCTTCGGACCTCGAACTCCTCGTCAAGCAGGTTGAAGCCAGCGAGTTCGACCTCCATCCGCTTGTCGAATGGCTCCCATTGCAGCGCGGCGTCGAGCGTCCAGAAGTCGTCGTGCTCTATAGAGCCTTCCGAGCGATCGCCCACATAGTTTGCGGCAACCGTCGTTTTGACATTTGCGGTGCTGACCCAGGTCAACGCCACCTGGCCGGAATATTCAGGCAAGAACGGGAGATCGCCGCCGGCGCCTGTCGAGAGGTTGTCGCTCTCTGTGTGTGCCATGGTCGCCGACAGACCAAACCCATGACCGAGTGCCATATTACCGGTGAATGCCACCCGGTCGACCCTGCCCTTGTCGAAGTCGAACTCCGTTCTCGCCGCCACGAAGGGACTGGTAAGCGGAAGCGCAATCGCTCCGTTGCGGATTTCCTGATGCTGATAGTCCACGGCGGTGAAGAACCAGTCGTTCCATTCGGCGTCCCAGCGTAGCGCCAGTGTGTCTGCATAGCCATCCGTGCCGATCAGGAACTGATTGGGCTGCAGCCCAACTATGCCGACCGGGGCGAGGGTGGCCGCACCGAAATTGTAGCCTTCGCGCTGGACGGCGGCACGCAGCCAATGACCCTCGACCGGCGCCCACGCGACACCGAGCTTCGGTTCGAGGCGGATATCGTTGTCTCTGACGTCCTCGATATAGCGGGCGAACAGCGCGCCTTCGATCTTGAGGTCAGGGGTAATCTCGTACAGGCCGTCGACATAGGCCTTTGCCACAGCCTGCGTTGACGAGTCGAATACAGGCGGGAGTGGTAGAGGTGCCGGAATGAACACACTGGCTTCTGTCCTGCTGTCCGATCGGACCTTTCCGCCTTCCACGCCATAACGCCATGTCAGGTCTCCATCCCCATACATGTGGCTCAAGGCGGCAATGTAGGTTCGTTCTTTTGTCTCCAGATCCGTAATCGTTCCGATGCCTGTGGCATCCAGCGCTCTCAGGCTATCACCGCTCCGGCGCTCTTTGAAAAACAGAGCGGCGTTGCCGACATTCCGGTAGCCAAATGTATGGCTCCAGGCGAGGCCGGAAATTATTGCGGAAGATTCGTCCCCGACGTCGACGTCCCCGGGGACAGGCAGAAGTTGCTGAAGCTCGTCGGCGTCCGCGTAGTTCGCGAAGGCTACGACATGGTCGTCGGGCGTCGGGCTGGCCGTGATGTACCCGTTGCCGCCGACAATCCGCAGCTCGCGTTCCAGGCGCAAGCCTCCCGATTCCACCGTGTCCCTCGGCTCTTCCCATTGGAACGTGCCGTAGACGCTGATCGGGAACGGAGACACCGTAAATCCACGAACCGCCGCTTCTCCCACCCACCCGGTGTGATCTTCGTTGGCGATGAACCCGCCGCCGAGCTCCGTTTCAAAGAAAGGCGCGTGCAGCAAATTGACGGTTCGCTCGCGGCTCGCGAGCATGTGCGGTTCGATCAGAAGCCCTTGGATAAGAGCGGAGAAACTGCCGGGATTGATCGCGTTCGTGATAGTGTTCGTGGCGAAATCGTAACTGTTGAAGAAGGGGTTGACGCTGCCGCGCACCGCCTGGTCGACATAGCTCGCTCCGGTGAAGGGGTCGAACACGGCATCGCCGTAATATTGCCCCCAGGCGTCCAGGCCCTGCAGGCGGAAGGCGTCGTTGAGCGTCGAGCCTTGCTCCTGGTTGGCGCCGAGCGCCGCCGTGTCGCCGCCCTTGGCACGGGTGCGGCGCATCGCTTCCTGGGCGTTGCGGATTGCCGCATCGGCGTCATAGGCATCGATCGCAACAGCGGTTCTCGCGGTTGCTATGACCGGATCGTTCGGGTCGAGCCTGTCGGCATTGTCGATTGCCTGAGCCGCCGGGATGCGATCACCTTTTTCATAGAGCGCGGCAGCGAGCAGGAGTTGCGCATTGGAATAGGCCGGATTGGCCGTCGAGGCGGCGAGCAGGTCTTCCACCGCTTTGTCTACTTCGCCGTTCTGCAGGTGATAACGGCCGCGCGCCAGGAGGATGAGATCGAAAGCGGGATCGGCGGCGAGCGCGGCGTCAATCTCGCGTTTCGCTTCGGCGAACCGCAATTCGTCCATATACTGGTAGGCTAGGTTGGCGTGGTAGAGTGGGTCTGCGGGATCGAGCTCGATTGCTTTCCTGAGGGCCCTCTCGGCGCCACGATCATTACCACGGTTGCTTTGTACCAAGGCGATCCAGTTCCAGAGGGATGCGTCGCCCGGCGCGATGCTTACGGCACGCTCAAGGTCGGCTAGCGCACCTTCCTGATCATTTTCGATGAGCAAACGATACTTGGCCCGAGACTCGAGTGCCGTTGCATCATCGGGGTCGATCGCCAGCGCCCTTTCGATGCCGCTGCGCGTCTCATCCCGGTCATCGAGCAGCATGGCAGCCTGTGCGCGGATGGCCGGAAGGAACGGGTCGTCAGGATATTGCCGCTCGGCTTTCTTGATTGTTTCAATCGCCGCACGGATGTCGGTGCGGAAGCCTGCCGTCCAAGCCTCGGCAAAGGCTCCATATGCTCCGGTTGTCTGAGATGGGGGGTCTTCGACAAGGTTCGGATCGGCCAGCGCACGGGCAAAATAGCCGCCATAGGCGGCGACCGAGCGGCGCTTGGCGTCGAGCCGCGGCACTGCCTCGGCGAAGAGCCGCGCGGCATCGCTGTAGCGATTCTCGGAACCGGCGATAAGCGCTTCAATGAGGTATGCGCGCGCGTCTTGTGATCGATTAAGGCCCAACCGCCGGGCCCGTTCAAGCGCCCCTTGCGCCCTCTGCCGTCCCTCGAGCGGAAGATAGATTTCCGCAAGCGTCAGCCAGTCTTCCGCAGAGCGCGAGGCTTCCGGTTGTGCCTCAATCCGCGCGCGCTCACGGCGCATGTCGCGGGCCTTGAGCGGAGTCGGCGGCATCAAATTGAAGGCGTCACGCAGCGGCAGGTGGAAGAGCATCTGCTCCCGGTCCTTCGGCGTGACAATGATGATCTTGGTGGGCGCGCTGCCGATTGCGGCCACCGCACCCTCGCCCTGCCTCACCGTGACGCTGCCATAGGCGTTTTTGAGCTCGACGACGCCTTCAAGGACGGTGAGCGAGGTCTTGCCGTCGCCGCCGACAGTCATCGTCCAGTCGGTGCCGCGGATGGCGGCGGCGGCGGCCGGCGTGTCGATGACCAGGCCCTCGCCGCCGCGCGCGGCGCGGGCCCAGATCGTGCCCGATTGCAGTTCGAGGTTCGTGTCGCCTCCGCCGATCTGCTTCACGCGAAGCGCCGTGTTGCGCCCAAGCCGGATCTGCGTGTGGTCTCGGAAGAGAACGGCGAGCGCACCGGTGGCGTTGGTGCGCAGGACGTCGCCTGGAAGCAGATCCTGGGCAAGGTCAACAAAGCGCCAGTTGGAGACGTCGACGAATCGCACCTCCTCGCCAGACTTGCGGGCGATGACGGACCCTGCTGCCGGCTGATGTCGCGGCACTGGCTCGCCAAGCGCCGGCCACGGCGCAAGAACCGCCATTGCAATCAGCAATGCCCCCGTATTACTTCGCCACATTCGCGCTATTTGCCCCTCGTTACGCCCGAATCCAGTGGATTTTCACGGGTAAAAAGTCAAGCGCCCAGTTTTGGGCATATATCGTTGCCGCTCCAGTGTAATAAGAGGAGACAAGCAGGAGGGGCGGCGCATGGATTCAGCGGGAAGCTTGTACAAGCTCGAAACTTCAAGTGAAGAACGCGCGCGGGAAGTCGCGTCGAGCGCTTATTTCGACCATGTCCAGAAGATCAATGAGGTCTTTTCTGATCAGATAAAGATGTCCGACCAGAAGGCAGCCTACATCTTCACCTTCATGTTTGCCTTCCTGGTCTCGTCTGAAGAGGGGCGGGGGGTATTTACTTGGCAGCGCTATATGGAAGGAAGCATGCTGCCAATGATACTTTCGGCCATCATGGCGATGGCCTCAATATTCTCACTGCTCTGCGCAATCCTCGTGGTTCTGCCGAGGAAAGGTGCTACGTCCACAACGCTCTTCTGGGGCGCGTGGCGCGCCCATCGTGACGAATTCCTCGAGGCGGCAGGCCGGGATGATTCGTCCTATCTGTTTCGCCAGTACATAGATAATGCCGACGTGCTCTCGTCGATCGCCTGCAGCAAATACCGATTCGTCATCCTTGCATTCCGCGGCCTTTTGGTGACGGTACTTTCTTACGTGATGCTCTTGGCGGCAGCGCCGGCGACATAGCAACTCGCATAAAATTCTAATTCCGATAAAGCGAAATTAGAAACATCTTCTCTTGTAATGGTTGTGCATGCCGTGGTTGCATCGCGGTTGATCATCCGACGGCAGGAGTAGACTGTTTACGAGGAAGAATTATGTTTGGAATCAAAAACATCGGAAAAATAACCGGATCGATAGCGCGAATTGCAGTTAAGCCGGATCTAGTCGCTCTGTCGACGAAGAGTTTGTCCAGCAATCTGGTTTCCAAGACGGCGCTGAACAATCTGTCAAACAATCCGCTGGTTGGCGGGTTGGCTCAGCAATTACTGTCCAAGACCCTCGCGGAAAATCCCGCACTACGCGATGCACTTCTTGCTTTGCAGAAGCAGACGAGCGCGGGGAGTGCCAAGACCGTCGCAAAAGCTTACTCGCAGTTCTGACAGATCAAGCGAGCCCCGCCACGCGGGGCTCTCAGTTCCTTTGCTGGAGAAGTATACCGACTGCGATCCTACACCGCGTCGCGCACCCGTTCCCAGGCATTCATCAAATGCCGCCCCAGCACTTCCGATAGCCTCTCCTTGTCCCGCGCTTCGAGCGCCGCGATCATCTCCTCGTGCTCGGCGACGGCCGCGGCCCATTTTTCCGGGCCCTCATGGCCGATGAAGCGGATGCGCTTGAGCCGCGTCTGCAGCATGGCATGCATGTCGGCGAGTGCGGCGTTGCCGGAAAGCTGGGCGATCGCCGTGTGGATCTGCTGGTTGAGCTTGTAATATTGCAGCCGGTCGCCCGCCTTGTAGCGGCGCACCATCTCATCGTGCAGCGCCCGCACTTCCGCAATTCCGGCATCGCTCGCAGCTTCGCAGGCGAGCCGGCCGGCGAGCTCTTCGAGTGACTGCAGCACGGTCAGCATGTCCCTGACGTCCTTGGCGCTGAAGCGCTTCACGACGGCGCCGCGGCTTGGCACGAGTTCCACCAGACCTTCGCTTGCCAGATATTTGATTGCCTCGCGCAGCGGCGTGCGCGACACGCCGAGCTGCTCGCCGAGCTGTCCTTCATGCAGGCGGGTTCCGGGCGGCAGGTCGCCTTCGATGATCATGTCGCGCAGGTGGCTCACCAGCGTGTCGTGCAACGCCGTGCGCCGGATCGGTCCCGGGCCGCCCTCCCGCCGTTCCAATGATGTGATTTCGTTCATTTTTCTCGTTCTGCGCTCGTGACCGCCACGCGGCCCTCTTTCTCTTACTCCGCGCGATTGAATCAGCGCTATCTCATTCAAGCATGGAGGCAGGCTACGACTGCGTCAACAGAAAATGCTGCATACAGAATACAAAAGACTTGATGCAGAATTTTGAATAACGTATGACGGAGGCAGCATGAAGCGGAGGACATCTCAATATGACCAATGGTGCGGCCGGAACGAAGGAACAGCGTCCTGTCATAGCGCTCGCCATCGGCGATCCCGCGGGGATCAGCCCTGAGCTGACGGCGCGGCTGCTCTCGCTCGCCGATATTCGGGAGGCCGCGCACATCATCGCCATCGGCGACCGCCGCATTCTCGACGAGGGCGCGAAGGTTGCCGGCGTAATGCTCGATCTGGAGCGCGCATCCCTCGAAGCGCTCGACAAGGCCGGGACGTCGCGCCATGTCTTCGTCGATCTCGGCCATCTCGACCCGGCCGATGTGGTGCGCGGCGAGGCGACGCTTGCTGGCGGAGCCTTCGCGACCCGCAACTTCCGCACGGCACTCAAGCTCGCCCATGCCGGCAAGGCGGATGCCGTCTGCTTCACCCCCTTCAACAAGAAGGCGATGCGCTTTGCCTATCCGGGCTATGACGACGAGATCCGCTTCGTCGCCGACGTGCTCTCCTTCACCGGCAAGGTTCGCGAGTTCAATGTGCTCGAGAAGGTGTGGAACGCGCGGGTGACCTCGCACATCCCGTTGAAGGATGTGGCTTCGAGCCTCTCCGTTGAATCGCTCCTCGCCGAGCTCGAACTAACGCGAGCCTGCCTCAAGGAAGCCGGCCATGAGGAAGCCAGGATCGCGGTTGCGGGGCTCAATCCGCATGCCGGCGACGGCGGCAGCTTCGGCACGGAGGAGATCGACATCATCGAGCCGGCCGTCGAACAGGCCAAGGCACTCGGCTTCAACGTCGAAGGGCCGTTCCCGGCCGACACGGTGTTCGTGCGGGCGCTGAGGGAAGGCTTCAACGCGGTGCTCACCATGTATCACGACCAGGGCCAGATCGCGATGAAGCTCATGGGCTTCGACAAGGGGGTGACGATGATGGGCGGCCTGCCGTTCCCGCTCTGCACGCCCGCGCACGGCACGGCTTACGACATCGCCGGCAAGGGTATCGCCGACGTCGGCGCCAGCCGCGAGGCGATCCTGCTCGCGGCCCGCATGGCGAAGAAAAAGAGGGCGCTTTCAGCCGCTGCCTGAATTCGCACGCTTTCCAAGAATACCGGCGTCGGGGGAGGTCTTGCGCCGGATCCAGCTCAACGGGAGGACCAGATATGAAGAAATCCGTCTCAATCGCCTGCATCATGGTGGCCGCTTTCGGCCTTGCCGCACCGGCCGCAGCCTTCGAGCCGAACCGTCCGGTCGAATTCGTCGTCACCGCCGGTCCGGGCGGCGGCACCGACATTTTCGCCCGCACGATCCAGGCGATCATCGCCAAGTATGAGCTGATGAAGGCGCCCGTCGTCGTCACCAACAAGGGCAGTGCCGGCGGCGCCGAGGGCTTCGTCTACACGGCGGGCTATAAGGGCGACGCCCACAAGCTCGCCTTCGGCACCAACAATGCCTATCTGCTGCCGGTTCGCGCCAAGGTCCCCTATAAGGCCGAGGACCTGACGCCGATCGCAGCGCTTGCTTCCGACGAATTCGTGCTCTGGGTCAACGGCAAGGCGGACTACGCGACCGCTGCCGATTTCGTCGCCAAGGCGAAGGAGGGAGGTTTGAAGATCGGCGGCAGTCAATCGAAGGACGTCGACCAGATCCTGACCTCGATGGTCAACGACGCCACCGGCGCCAAGATCAATTACATCCCGTTCAAGAGCGGCGGCGAGGCGGCCGTTCAGCTCGCCGGCGAGCATATCGACGCCAACGTCAACAATCCGAGCGAGAATGCCGGTCAATGGCAGGCCGGCATGGTCAAGCCGCTCTGCGTCTTCAAGAGCGTGAAGCTTACGAGCGAGGCGAAGGTCGTCGGCGACAAGGGCTGGAGCGACATCCCGACCTGCAAGGAAGCGGGCATCCCGATCGACAACTATTCCATGCCGCGCACCGTCTGGCTGCCGGCCGGCGTCGAACCGGATGTCGTCCAGTTCTATGCAGACGTCCTGCGCAAGGTCTCCGAGACGCCGGAATGGGCGAAGTATCTGGCGGATACCTCGCAGTCTCCTGCCTATCTCAGCGGCGATGATTTCAAGGCGGCGATCGAGATGGACGGCGCTGCGGTCAGCGAAGTGCTGAAGCGCGAAGGCTGGCTCGCCAACTGAGCCGGCGACAAGCGGGCGCTTGAAGCGCGAGCGAGGGATGCGAACGGAACGCGCTCCACGTCTCCTTCCTCTGCTTCAAGTGCCGATCTTCCGCTCCCGAAAGGTCACGATCATGAGTGAGAACAGTGCGAATGGGGTCTCCCGCTTTGTAGTCGAGCTTGGCGTTGCCGCGCTGACCGGCGCCTTCGGCGTCGCCGTCTGTTACGGCTCCCTCGACATCGGCGCCGGCTGGACGGACATGGGGCCGGATGCGGGCTATTTCCCCTTCTATATCGGCCTTCTCATAGTCTTCGGCAGCCTCGTCAATATCGGGCAAGCGTTCGTCAAACACCGTGGCACGGGGGAGGTGTTCCTGGATAGTGGGCGCGCCAAGGTGGTCGCCTCCTTCCTGTTGCCGCTCGTAGCCTTCGCTGCCGTCTCTGCCTGGCTCGGGCTCTATGTCGGAACGGCGCTCTATATCGCCGCGACCATGCTCCTCCAGGGGCGCTACAAATGGTGGATCGCGCTACCCGCGGGCTTGGGCGTCTCGCTCTTCTTCTTCATCGTTTTCGAGATCGGCTTCCAGGTTCCGCTGCTGAAGGGACCGGTCGAAGCCTGGTTCAGGATCTACTGACGCGGGCGGATGCGCCGCTTGCGGGAGGAATGACATGGAAAATATCGATCTCCTGATCGATGGCTTCGGCCACATCCTCAGCTGGAACCATTTCCTCTTGATGATGGTCGGCGTGACGCTCGGCATCCTCGTCGGCGTCCTGCCGGGGCTCGGCGCGCCGAATGGCGTGTCGCTGCTTCTTCCGCTCACCTTCTCGATGGATCCGATCTCGGCGATCATCCTCTTGTCCTGCATGTACTGGGGTGCGCTCTTCGGCGGCTCGACGACGTCGATCCTTTTCAACATTCCCGGCGAACCCTCGTCTGTCGCAACCACCTTCGACGGTTATCCGATGGCCAAGGCCGGTCAGGCGAGCCGGGCGCTGACGCTCGCCTTCGTTTCCGCTGGCCTCGGGGCGCTTGCCGGCGTCGTCATGATCACGCTGCTTTCGGGGTGGGTCGCGAATTTCGCCCTCAAATTCTCCTCGCCCGAATATTTCGCCGTCTATTTCCTCGCCTTCGCGAGCTTCATCTCCATGGGCGCGCAGTCGCCCTTCAAGACGCTCGTTTCGATGATGCTGGGCTTTGCGCTCGCTTCGATCGGCATGGATACGATCTCCGGTAACCTCCGGCTGACCTTCGACATTCCCGAACTGATCAAAGGCGTGAGCTTCCTGATTGCGGTCATGGGCCTCTTCGGCATCGGCGAGCTCCTGCTCACGACCGAAGAAGGCCTGCGCTTCGAGGGCATCAAGGCGCGCGTCAAGCTTGCAGAGATCGCCCGCACGCTGATCGAGATCCCGCGTTACTGGCTGACGATCGCCCGTTCGACGATCATCGGCATCTGGATGGGTATCACGCCCGCCGGCCCGACCGCGGCTTCGTTCATGAGCTATGGCGTTGCTCGCCGCTCGGCTCGTGACAAATCGAAATTCGGCAAGGGCGATCCGCGCGGCGTCGTCGCGCCGGAAACGGCCGACCATTCCGCCGGCACCTCGGCGCTCTTGCCCATGCTCGCCCTCGGTGTGCCGGGTTCGGCGACCGCCGCGGTGATGATGGGCGGCTTGATGATATGGGGCTTGACCCCCGGCCCGATGCTCTTCACCGATCGGCCGGATTTCGTCTGGGGCCTCATCGCGTCAATGTATCTCGGCAATGTCGTCGCCGTCTTCCTGGTGATTGCGACGGTACCGCTCTATGCCTCGATCCTGCGCGTGCCCTTCTCGATCATCGGGCCGATCATCGTCGCGGTGATCTTCTCGGGCGCCTACCAGGTGGCCAACTCCGTCTCGGACATCTTCCTGGTGATCGGCTTCGGTCTCATCGGCTATGTCTTCAAGAAGCTCGACTATCCGTTGGCGCCGCTGGTTCTCGCAATGGTGCTCGGCGATAAGGCGGAGGACGCCTTCCGCCAGTCGATGCTGATGTCCGGCGGCAGCCTCAATATCTTCTGGTCGAACGGCCTGGTCTCCACCCTGATGGCGCTGGGTCTGGCGCTCCTTCTCTCCCCGCTCGTCTTCTGGATTGTCGGCAGCTTGCGCGGGCGCAAGCATGACGCCGCCGCTCCGCACGGCGACGGCAATGCGGCGGTCTAATTAGGTCGCCGCAGATCCCCCTGAACCAATTTCTCCAATCCCGAGGAGTCCGCCACGGCGCTCTATGCAAATGGAACCGTGATAATTGGCCGATCGCCGCCGCGATGATCCAGTACCCGAATGTTTTGCCGGACGGCCGGTCGGTGCAGGATCAGTCCGTGGAGGAGTGGGCGGCGACGCTCGCCGACGTCGTGGACGTAGGCTTTACCGAGCTCGACCCGACCGATAGCTGGATACGGCTTGCCGATCTGTCGCGGGCTCGTCTGGAGGAATTCGTAGGCCTGACCCGCTCGCTCGGCCTGACGATCCCGGCGATCTCCACCTCCCGGCGCAGTCTCATCGATCCGGAACACGGCGAGGAATATCTCGCCTATGGTCACCGCCTGATCGAGACTGCCGCGGCCGTGGGCGCAACTTCGGTATCCTTCGGCTTCTTCGGGCCGCTGACGGAGGCGCAGAGACAAGTACTGTGGTTCTGGACCGTCGAGGGGCTGAAGAACCCGGACGATGAGGGAACCTGGCAGACGGCGGTCTCGCGGGTTCGCGAGCTCGGCCGCCATGCGGAAGAGCTCGGCATCGAGGTCGCCCTCGAAATGTACGAGGACACTTATCTCGGCACGGCGGAGGGTTCGGTCCGTTTCGTCGAGGAGGTGGGTCTCGCCAATGTCGGCATCAATGCCGATCTCGGCAACCTCATCCGGCTGCATCGGCCGGTCGAACATTGGCAGGAAATGATGGCGAAGGTTGCGCCTTTTGCCAAATACTGGCACGTCAAGAACTACAATCGCACGGAGGATGCGGCATCGGGAGTGATCGTCACCCATCCGGCCCCGCTCGAATTCGGCGTCATCAACTATCGGGCGGCGATCCGCATGGCTCTAGCATACGGCTTCGAAAGCCCGTTCCTCTGCGAGCATTACGGCGGCGACGGTCTTTCCGTCAGCGCTGCCAACCGCGATTATCTGAGGCGCATCCTGCCTCGCCAAGAAGGACATTGAAGAGGGACATTGAAGCGATGACCACGATCTTTGACGCTCCGGAAGACTTCGCCACCACCGCGCTCGCCGGCTTCGCAGCGATCTATTCCCGCAACGTCCGCCTCGTGAAGGGCGGCGTGGTGCGCTCGACCAAGGTGCCGAAGGGCAAGGTCGCTGTCGTCATCGGCGGCGGTTCCGGGCATTATCCTGCCTTCGCCGGCTATGTCGGGCCGGGGCTCGCAGATGCAGCCGTTGCCGGAGACGTCTTCGCCTCTCCCTCGACGGCCGCAGTCGCCCGTGTCTGCCGCCATGCGGAGCAGGGGGGCGGCGTGCTGCTCGGCTTCGGCAATTATGCCGGCGACGTCCTCAACTTCGGGCTCGCGGCCGAGCGGCTTCGTGCCGAAGGCATAGATGTGCGTGTGCTGCCAGTCACCGACGACGTGGCGAGCGCCCCAGCCGAGACGCCGGCCAAGCGCCGCGGCATCGCCGGTGATCTCGTCGTCTTCAAGATCGCCGGCGCCGCCGCCGAGGCGGGCAAGTCGCTCGATGAGGTGGAGCGGCTCGCCCGCCTTGCCAACGACCGCACCGCATCGTTCGGCGTCGCCTTCGGCGGCTGCACTTTGCCGGGGGCGGCCGGTCCGCTCTTCACCGTGCCGAAGGGCCAGATGGCGCTCGGCCTCGGCATCCATGGCGAACCCGGCGTCAGCGAGGAAAGAATCGCGACTGCGAGCGACCTTGCGAAGCTTCTCACCGGCAAGCTCCTGGCCGAGCGCCCGGCGGGTACGAAGAAGGTTGCAGCCGTGCTGAACGGTCTGGGCTCCACCAAGTACGAAGAACTGTTCGTGCTCTGGACGGCGGTGGCCAAGGAATTGGCCGGGGCGGGGCTCGAAATTGTCGATCCGGAATGCGGCGAATTCGTCACCAGCCTCGACATGCAGGGCTGCTCGCTCACACTTCTCTGGCTCGATGAAGAGCTGGAAGAGCTCTGGCGGGCGCCTTCGGATGCGCCGGTTATGCGCAAGGGCACGATCATCCCTGCCGAACCCGCGACAGACGAAATCGTCGATGCCGAAGGTCCGCAATCCTTCGGACCGGCCTCGGAAGCTTCGAAGGAGAGCGGCAAATGCATCGCCCAGCTCATCGGGAAGATCGCCGATGCGCTGAAGGAGGCGGAGGAAGAACTCGGCCGCATCGACGCCGTTGCCGGCGATGGCGATCATGGGCAGGGCATGCGCCGCGGCTCGGCTGCCGCGCTCGATGCGGCAAAGGCCGCGGTTGTCGCGGGTGCGGGCGCGGCGAGCGTACTCGCTGCCGCGGGCGATGCCTGGGCGGACCGCGCCGGCGGCACCTCGGGCGCGATCTGGGGCCTGGCGCTCCGCTCCTGGAGCAACGCCTTCAGCGACGAGGAAAAGGTGAGCGATGCGGCGATCGTCAAAGGTGCGCGCCTGGCGCTCGAAGGCGTCACTCGCCTCGGCCGCGCCCGAGTGGGCGATAAGACGATGGTCGACGCGCTTGTGCCTTTCGTCGAGACGTTGGAGCGGGAAACCGCCGCAGGCAAGTCGTTTGCCGAAGCATGGAATGCGGCGGCCAAGGCGGCGCAGCAGGCGGCCAACGCAACGTCCAGTCTGACGCCGAAACTCGGTCGCGCGCGGCCGCTTGCGGAAAAGAGCATCGGCCATCCGGACGCGGGGGCGATCTCGCTGGCGCTGACGGCGAGGGTTGCGGTTGAGTTTTTGAAGGAGACCGCCGACGTTTAATGGGCGCTCGGCTCTTGGTCGCTCCCAACCTGAGCGCTGGAAAGGGCCATGTTGCGCCGACTTGGACATTCCTTTGCGCGCCTTCGCCCCTCCCCTTGGTTTAATCCGAGGACTAGCCCTCTCCCCGCGGGGGAGAGGGGACTAAGGCGGCGCCGCGGGTCCCCTTCGCCCCGCCTGCGGGGGGAAGGTGGTCGGCAGGCCGGATGAGGGGCCTTCCTGAACCGGAAGCTAGCCGTACCGCACCAGAAACTCCTCCGCCGTCAGCTCCCGGAAATCGTCGAGTGCGCGGCGCAGCTTGGCATGCTCCCAGTCCCACCAGGCGAGCCGATCCATGGCTTCGCCGATCGCCGCCGTGAAGCGCAAGCGGATGAGCCTGGCGGGCACGCCGCCGACGATGGTATAGGGCGCCACGTCCTTCGAGACGACGGCGCCGGCGCCGATCACTGCACCGTTGCCGACCTTCACGCCCGGCAGGATCGTCGCGCCGTGGCCGATCCAGACGTCATGGCCGATCGTCACGCGGTTTTGCCGGCGCCAGGCGAAGAGATCGTGGTCGGGCTCCGCATCTTCCCAGTACATGGGTGCGCGATAGGTGAAGTGATGGAGCGTCGCCCGCCAGGTCGGGTGGTTGGTGGCGTTGATGCGCACGGCCGCGGCGATGTTGACGAATTTGCCGATTGTCGCGCACCAGATCGAGCCGTCCTGCATGATGTAGGAATAGTCGCCGAACTCAACCTCGTCGAGGCGCGAGCGCTCCTGGACTTCTGTGTAGCGGCCAAGTGTCGACTTCACGACGCTCGCTGTTGGATGGATGAAGGGTTCCAGACCGAGCTTCTGGCTCATGCGGCATGCTTCCTCGGCGAGAACTCGGAGACGTCAATGATGCGGTCGGCGACCGCCTCGCGCACCTCCTCGTCGTGGAAAATGCCGATCAGCGCCGTGCCGGTCTCCTTCTTCTCCGCGATCATCTCGACCACCACGGTGCGGTTCTTGGCGTCGAGCGAGGCGGTCGGCTCGTCGAGAAGCAGGATCTTGTGGTCGGTGATGAAGCCGCGGGCGATATTGACGCGCTGCTGCTCGCCGCCGGAGAAGGTCGCCGGCGGCAAGGCCCAGAGCTCCTTCGGCAGGTTAAGTCTCGCGAGCAGTTCCGCCGCGCGGTCGCGCGCTTCTGCGGCCGTCACGCCGCGGGCCTGCAAGGGTTCGGCGACGATGTCGAGGGCGGAGACGCGCGGCACGACGCGCAGGAATTGGCTGACATAGCCGAGGGTGGTGCGGCGCACTTCGAGCACGATGCGCGGCTCGGCATCGGCGAGATTCACGAGCCGGCCGTCATGCTCCATCAGGATCTGGCCCTCGTCGACGCCGTAATTGCCGTAGAGCATCTTGAGGATCGAGCTCTTGCCGACGCCGGAGGGACCGCCGAGCACGACGCATTCGCCGGCCTTCACCGAGAACGAGACGTTGGCGACGACCGGCAGGCGCACGCCGTCGCGAAGGTGCATGGTGAAGCTCTTGGCGACTTCTGAAACGACAAGGGGTGTAGCCATGGGTCTTACTTTCGTTTGCGCATGATCTTGTCCGAAAACCGAACTCCACTTTTCGGGATCATGCGTCACACCTGCAGAATGGAGGAAACGAGAAGCTGCGTATAAGGCTCGCGCGGGTCGTCGAGCACGCGATCGGTAAGCCCCTGCTCGATGACCGCGCCGTCCTTCATTACCATCATGCGATGAGACAGAAGGCGCGCCACGGCGAGGTCGTGGGTGACGATGATCGCCGCAAGGCCAAGGTCATGGACGAGCCCGCGCAGGAGATCGAGCAGGCGCGCCTGCACCGAGACGTCGAGGCCGCCGGTCGGCTCGTCCATGAAGACGAGGCGGGGTGAGGTCACGAGGTTGCGGGCGATCTGCAGGCGCTGTCGCATGCCACCGGAGAAGGCGCGCGGCTGGTCGTCGATCCGGTCCTCTTCGATTTCGACGCGCCTCAGCCAGTCGCTTGCGCTCGCGCGGATATTGCCGTAGTGCCGATCGCCCACCGCCATCAGCCGCTCGCCGACATTGGCCCCGGCCGAAACCGTCATCCGGAGCCCGTCGGCCGGGTTCTGGTGGACGAAGCCCCAGTCGGTCCGCATCAGGAAGCGGCGCTCGGCCTCGCTCATGCGCGCGAGATCTCGATACTGCCCGTCGCGCATGTGGTATTCGACGATGCCGGAGGTGGGCATCAGCCGCGTCGAGAGGCAGGAGAGCAGCGTGGTCTTGCCGGAGCCGGATTCGCCGACGACGGCAAGCACTTCGCCCGGATAGAGTTCGAAGGAGACATTGCGGCAGCCGATGCGGCTTCCGTAGAACTTTGAGACGTCATTGACTTTCAGAAGCGGGATGGCGCTCATTCGGCGGCCTCCTGACTTTCCTGTGTGGGGCGGGCGAGCAAGGCGCCGGCATGGCCATGCGCCCGCCGGTCTTCGCAATGGTCGGTGTCGGAGCAGACGAACATGCGTCCGCCCTTGTCGTCGAGCACCACCTCGTCGAGATAGACGTTCTCGGCGCCGCAGAGCGCGCAGGGCTTGTCGAACTTCTGGACCTCGAAGGGGTGATCCTCGAAATCGAGACTGACGACTTGCGTGTAAGGCGGCACGGCGTAGATGCGCTTCTCGCGGCCGGCGCCGAAGAGCTGCAGCGCCTCCGACATGTGCATTTTCGGATTGTCGAATTTCGGGGTCGGCGACGGGTCCATGACATAGCGGTCTTCAACCTTTACCGGATAGGCATAGGTCGTGGCGATATGGCCGTTGCGGGCGATGTCCTCGTATAGCTTCACGTGCATGAGACCGTATTCCTCGAGCGCATGCATCTTGCGCGTCTCGGTCTCGCGCGGCTCGAGGAAACGCAAGGGCTCCGGGATTGGCACCTGATAGACGAGCGTCTGGCCCTCCCTGAGCGGCTCCTCGGGAATGCGGTGGCGCGTCTGGATGATCGTCGCTTCCTTCGTCTTCGTAGTGACGGCGACATTGGCGACCTTCTGGAAGAAGGCGCGGATCGAGACCGCATTGGTCGTGTCGTCGGCGCCCTGGTCGATGACCTTGAGCACGTCGTCTGGGCCGAGGATCGAGGCGGTGACCTGTACGCCGCCAGTGCCCCAGCCATAGGGCATCGGCATTTCGCGCGAGGCAAACGGCACCTGGTAGCCGGGAATGGCGATCGCCTTCAGGATCGCGCGACGGATCATCCGCTTCGTCTGCTCGTCGAGATAGGCGAAGTTGTAGGCGGCAAGGTCGTTCATTCGGCGGCCTCCTTCATGCCGTCCTCGCCGCCGTGCGCGGTCTCATACTCGCGGCGCATCCGGCGTACCAGGTCGAGCTCGGCCTGGAAGTCGACGTAGTGGGGCAGCTTCAGGTGTTCGACGAAGCCGGTCGCCTGGACATTATCGGCATGCGAGATGACGAATTCCTGGTCCTGGGCGGGGGCGACGATGTCCTCGCTGAACTCGTCGGTCCTGAGCGCCCGATCGACGAGCGACATGGACATGGCCTTGCGCTCGCTCTGGCCGAAGACGAGGCCGTAGCCGCGAGTGAACTGCGGCGGCTGTTTTGCGGACCCCTTGAACTGGCTGACCATCTGGCACTCGGTGACGCGAATGACCCCAAGCGAAACGGCAAAGCCGAGCTCCGGCAACTCCAGTTCGACCTCGACCTCGCCGATCCGGATTTCGCCGACGAAGGGATGGGTGCGGCCATAGCCGCGCTGGGTGGAATAGGCGAGCGCCAGCAGGAAACCTTCGTCGCCGCGGGCAAGCGCCTGCAGGCGGAGGTCGCGCGCCATGGGGAACTCCATCGGCTCGCGCGTGAGGTCGCCCGCCACATGGCCCTCCGGCATCTCGCCGTCGCCCTCGATCAGGCCCTCGCCGTCCAGGATGTCGGAAACGCGCATGACGGGTTCGCTGGGCTCCTTCAAAGCCACCTCCTCGACCGGCTCGTCGCCGAGGAGCGACGGGTCGAGCAGCCGGTGCGTATAGTCGAAAGTGGGGCCGAGCAGTTGGCCGCCTGGCAGATCCTTGTAGGTCGCCGAAACGCGCCGCTCGATCTTCATGTTCGCCGTGTCGATCGGCTCGGCATAGCCGAAGCGCGGCAGCGTGGTGCGGTAGGCGCGCAGGATGAAGATCGCCTCGATCATGTCGCCGCGCGCCTGGCGCACGGCAAGGGCCGCAAGCGCGCGGTCGTAGAGAGAGGCCTCGGCCATCACCCGATCGACGGCGAGGCCGAGTTGCTCGACGACCTGCTCGATGGTGATCGACGGAAGCGACCGCTCGCCGCGGCGGCGATCGGCAAGCAGGCGGTGGGCATTGGCGATGGCGGCTTCCCCGCCCTTTACGGCTACATACATGCGCTCACTCCTCGATCGCCAGTCTTGTCGTGCGCGGCAGGCAGAGCACCGCATCCCGCGCCGTCAGTATGAGATCGACGCCGCGCGGGAAGATCGCCCGGTTGGCCGTCCAGAAGTCGAGAAACACATCGGGCAAGCCCTTGGGAGCGACGACGATCTCGTTCTTAATCCCCGGTCCTCGGGCGACAAGCGGCTGACCGCCCTTGAGCGCTTCGACTTCGATCACCAGCGTGGTCGAACGGTCCGGATATTCCTGCGTGCCGAGGGCGAACTGGTCGAAACCCGGCACAGTACCGCCCGTCTCGACGAAGCCGAAGCGGGCCTCGTCCTTTGCTTCCGCCATGCCGGCGCCGGTATGGAAGGCGATCCATTGCGGCACGGCGGATTTGGAAAGCGCCGGCGAAAGCCAGACGGGCGTGTCATGGTCGCAGAGGGTCAATGCGACGGCGCCGCTCGCTCTGCCGAGAGGGGAGGGCGGAGAGGCTGCGCTGGCGAGGCGGCCGATGGTGCCCGGACGGGCAAAGCAGTCCATCAGAGTGCGGAAGACGGATTGCGCCTCGAAAACCGGATCGGCGAAGGCGCCGGCATAGATCTGCGATTGGACGGCCATCAATCCTCTCCCCGGACCATGGTGAAGAAATCCACGCGCGTTGCGGCGGTCTCCTCGGCTTTGCGCCGATCTTCCGCCTCGAGGCGTCCTGCTACCCGCCGGTGCAGCGCTTCGACCGCCGGACGGTGGGCATCGTTCTGGAAAAGCGCGTCTAAGACCGCCGCAAGGCGCGCGCGCTCTTTGTCGGTGCCGAGCAACTGCCCGTGGCCGATTTCACCGGTCGAGAGCCGAACCGTAGCGCGCGACACCGTAGCCTCGCCGAGATTGAAGGGGTCGCCGCCACCGCCGATGCGGCCGCGCACCATGACAAGTCCGGTTTCCGGGCCGCGTACCGGCGCGACCTCCGGCTTGCCGGCGATCGCCTCCCAGGCGGCAGAAAGCTCGGCGAGGGTGGCGCGGGCGAGAAGCCGCATGCCCTCTCTGCGTTCGGCGGCGGGCGCCGGGGGCGCTTGTTCTGGGGTTGCGTCCATCATTCACCTCTAATTGTCTATTGATCTAGACAAGCATACATCTTATGTCTTTCCTTAGCGTTGGCAAATGACAGGCTTGTGACATCGATGGGGAAAATGGCGGCGAGGAGGGCGATCGAGCGACAGACCGGCGTGGCGCTCTGGCGGCAGATCGCCGATCGCATACGGCTGGCGATCAGCAATGGAGACTATGACGCCACCGGCATGGTGCCGCCGGAGACGGCTTTGGCGGCCGAATTCGGCGTGAACCGCCACACGGTGCGCAGCGCGCTCGCTGCCCTCGCCGAGGAAGGGTTGGTGCGCGCGGTGCAGGGGCGTGGCACGATGATCGAGCGGAAGGAGCGGGTGAGCTACCCGATTTCCCGCCGTACTCGTTTCTCACAAGGACTTGCCCGGCAGGTGAAAGAAATCGGAACCAAGCTGCTGGGGCACCGTCAGGTGCCGGCGAGCGGCGAAGTCGCCGCGGCGCTCGGCCTTGCGCCAGGCTCCCCGCTCGTCGAGTTGCGCACCGTCAGCAGCGGCGACGGCCGGCCGCTTTCGGCATCCTTGAGTTATTTTCCGTCCGAGCGCTTTCCGAAGATGGCGGAGCATTATGCGCGTCTCGGTTCCGTGACCAAAGCTTTTGCCGCGCAAGGGCTCGACGATTACGTTCGCGCCTGGACGGAGATCGTCGCCCGGCACGCCGATGCGGAGGAACTCGCCCTCCTCAAGCTTTCGCCCGGCGCAATCGTCATGGAGGCGCAATCGGTCAATGCCGATCTCGACGGTCGGCCGGTTGAATATTCGCGCACGCGCTTCGCCGCTGACCGGATGAAGCTGAGGATCGAGACTTAGACATGAAGATTCCTGACGCTGGTCGCCGCGGTTGGCTTCCGCAACGGATGGCGCCCCTAGCCCGCGTTTTCGCGGCCTTGGGACTGTAGCTCAAGTGGAAGTCCTTGAATTGCGTAGCGCGACAGCGATGAAGTGCCGAGTTGTCTGTGCTTGCCGGCTTTCCCCAGTTGAAATTCCAGTTTTGCCGCTAGTCCCGATCGGGAGTCCACACCCGCTAGGAACAGCTTAGTCACAAGCAATGAGGCCGTGTTGAACAATCGCTGGTCCTCGAGAAGGAGACAAGCGTCGTAGCCGGCATCCTCTAGGACTGACCGAATCATTTCCAGATTGGCAGGTGAGATGTTGTCTACGGTGGAAGACATGGGAGTCCTCCTTCTTGGGGCCAGGGCAGCTAGCCCTTAAGCAGTAGCGCCCGTGACATCTGCTACTGAAGGCTGAACGCTGCACTTTTGTCCACCAAATAGCAATAGCCTCGGGGTTTCATCTGTGAGGCGGCTTAGCAGATGGCTTGCTCCACCAGCATCGTGGAAGCGAAACAGGCATGCTTCGAGAAACCGCAAAGCAAAACGCTCCTCTCTGCCTATTCACGGCTCCCGGAGCCTCAATTAAATTGTGCGATGGCGGCAACCAGCCGAGCCGGGAAGCTCGTCTACGCTGGAGGTGCAAACCTGTACAACTTGGAGCCATTTGCCGAGAGGTCCAGAGTGTTCTTGCTAAGTAGTACGATGAAGTTCATGGTGCCGTGTCGGCCGCAACTTGCAAGGGCGCTGCCGCCTGAGGGACATACGCGAGCCCTAGCCCCGACAAGAGGAGGACGCGATGTCATACCGCTCCTCACACACTATCCTTCTTCAAATGATCTTCGTATGTCCCGAAAGCGGGCCAATTCGGCCTCAGCGTTTGCTCTTGGCTCTAGCCGTGACCATGCTATGGGCGGCGCTATTGTTCAGCCCGAGCGCATTCGGCCAGGCGAAACCGCCAGTGCCTGCCAATGCGAAAGAAAGCCCCTATGGGTCAGGTTGGGATTGCGATCTGGGATTTCGGAGACAGGGCGAATCCTGCCTCGGGGTGGCGCCTCCCGCGGACGCATTCTTGACGAATGAGCCCTACGGTAAGGGTTGGGAATGTCACCACGGTTTCGTTGAGAAGGGCAACCGATGCATCAGTGTTGAGGTGCCGGCGGGCGCGTATGTTGATCCATTCTTCGGTGATCGCTGGCGGTGCATGCGCGGATATCGCAAAAGCGATATCGGATGCGACCCGATCAAGGTGCCGGATCATGCGTACCTGACGGATTCGACCTACAACGAGGGATGGGAATGTGAACGAGGGTACATGGTTGTCGGACGCGAATGCGTTAAGTTGACTGTTCCCGACCATGCTTATCTGACGACAAGCGGGAACGAATGGAGATGCGATCGTGGTTTTGAACAGAAGGACGAAGCCTGCGTCGCCGTCAAGGTCCCGAAAAACGGGTTCCTCGTGGATACATCCTATGGTGAGAAGTGGAAATGCGATCGCGGCTTTGAAGTGAAGGGAGCGACATGTTCAGAAATCAAGCTTCCTGAGAACGCGCATCTGGACTCTTCCGGTAACGCCTGGGAGTGCAATCGCCCCTATCAGCGTCGCAACGGCGCCTGTAACATGGAGTGACCAATTTCGCTCGAGGCGTCGATGCGGCGGGCGCGAGCTCAGAACGCAACGCCGGCTTTGTCGGTCGCTGGGGCGGTCCATTCCTTTCGTGTGGGGCAAGGCTCCACTATATCGGCGATTGCCGAAACCCTGGGCGTCGGGCGGGCAGAACAATGAACGACTCAAAACCTGAAAGGCTTCATCTAACCCTCTCCGAGTTGATCAGTCAGCAGATCGAGGAGCGTCATGCAACCGAGCTCCGAGCCGTACTCTCAACTGGTAACGAGATCACCATGCATGGAACGTTCACAGTGGGCAGTGATTTCATCATCTATAGAACGGCAAAAGATGCTGGCGGCAAATGGGCAATGACGCCGTTCGCGCATATCGTGCAGCTAATCATCTGATTTTAGATCCTGCGTGTCTACAGGTGCCGGTGAGCACGCCGGGTCGTCGTCAGCCACCGAGTGTTGGCCGATGGCGTCTCCGCCCTTTTTGATCATACTTGCTCCGGAGGCGACAGTTGCCGGTGAGGAGCGGGCCTAAACAGCATTCAGTTCCATCTCCCAAAGCTCCGGATAGAGGCTGACAAAGCCGGTCGGGGCGATCTGAAGCGTCGCACGGTAGGGACCTTGTGGCGATTCATAGTCGTAGGCATGCTCAGAAACGCGGCGGTAGACCTGCGGCAACGGCTCCAGCTTCTCGGAATCCGCATCCATCCATGCGACGGTAATACGCTCAGATTGTCCCCTCCGCAGCGCCATGCGGCGCAACTGCGGGTGGTTCGTCGCCGGCGTGAATCCGAAGTCGAGGTCTACGAGGTCCTCAACACGGCTTTGCCTAGCCCCGTTGAGAGTCCAGCCCTGTGCATCGCGTTGAATTCGGCTGGTAACGGCTCTGGCTCCAATGAAACCTTCGATTGATCCACTCCGCGTGGACCAGTCAGGCCCGAGCTCGAGGGCGTAGCGAACACAGGACGGCTCTCCGTCCCTTAAATAAACGGCTGTCCCTTCGAGCCGCCACCCCGACTCTGCCTGAAACAGCCGAGCGGCATCATGGCCTGGGGTGTAGAGGGTTCTCCAGAGCGCGACTTTGGTCATCTCGCCTCTTCCGCAGGGAGTACGTCTTGCCTTCCCCAGAGCACCTGGGAAGGCGATGGAGACAATCGCGTTGGTGCCGACGGGAGTTGGACCCAAAACCCGCGTTGCACCCCGCCCACGGCTTTAGCAAACAAACTATGGCCAAAGGCGCCTTCGTCAATGCCATTCGCGCAGTGAAGGAAACTCTCACCTCGAGGGGAGGAAGGCTGCAGTGCAAGCGCGTGGGATACCGCTAAACGCACGGTGGAGGAGGCACGAGGGAGCGGAGCGCGCTTGACTGGCTGCAGAGGGTGTTGAGCAGTAGCCCGCTGCGACCAGCGCGAATGACGGCCACGCGCCAACAGCAGACATTGCCGGCATCGCAAGACCGTTGCGGATCCATGAATAACATCACGAACCCTCTCGTAGTGACGAACAGGGCCGAAGTGGCGGCCTGCCGGAAGGCGGCCGCCAAAGCGGGCGAGGATCCTTGCGCGATCGCGGTCTCCGTGGCGGTCCAAGGACAATAGGCGCTACCTCAGACGATAAGGGTTTCCCCATCGCCAGGAGTGCGTAGCTTGTCGGCGAAACCGTTGGCACGGGCGAAAGCTCGAAGGTCAGCCCGGCTAACGGTGCAGTGGTTCACCGCTTCCATATGGCTGCCGATCAGGAGGGCTTCAGGGGCGGCCCGATGTACCGAAAGCACATCCTGCGTTCCCATGATGATGCCGCCCTCGATTCCGACGACCAGCGCATAGCCGGTGTTCAGAATCGCCACGTCCGGTCGGTAAGCATCCAATGCGGCCGCAACATCCTCTTGCCAGATCGTGTCGCCGGCGAGGTAGACGGTCTTTGCGCCGGCTTGCTTGAACACTACGCCGCACACCTGGCCGAGAATTTTGCCGATCTTGGCGTAGTGGGCCTCGGTCCCGTGGCGTCCGTCCGTCTTGATGAGCTGTACACCCTTGAAACTGGACGTAGCCGACAGCACGCGCACGTCGGAGAAACCCTGTCCCCGGATGGTTTGGGCATCCGCGTCGTTCTGCGCAAAAACGGGCAGCGTCTTCGGCAGGACCTTGCGCGCTTCCTCATCCCAATGGTCTTCGTGCAGATGCGTGACGATCACCGCGTCCGCGTCGATGATTTCTTCCTTCGTCATCGGAAGATGCACGAGGGGATTGCGCTCCTCGCTGTTCACCGAGCCTTCAAAGCCCGGCCAGGCGTGACGGTCCGAAAGCATCGGATCGATAAGGAAGCGAACGCCGCCATAAACGACATGGAGCGTTGCGTTGCGTATCTGGGTGATTCTTACGCTGCCCTGGGGCGCGGCTGTATCCTGCGCGCTTGCCGGAAAGGCGCTGGCGACAAGCGCTGCGCCCGAAAGGGCGAACAGTTCCCTGCGTGTGGTCATGAGTTTTCTTCTCCCGAGCAGGGTGTCAGCGAGCGAGGAACGCGTCGGTGGAGATTACCTCGCCATAGGCGGAGGCCAGCGACGCCATCAGCGCCGCGTGCACCTGCGCCGCCGGGGTGGTGATTCCGTCGAAGTCCAGATCACGCGTGGCGCAGGCATCGTGGATGGTCGTGGTTTTGTAGCCCAGATCATTGGCCGCACGCACCGTCGCATCGACGCACATATGGCTCATCGCGCCGACGACCACGACTTCCTCAACGCCCTTTTCCTTGAGCAGATCGCTCAACCCGGTATCGCGGAAGGAGTTCGGGAAATTCTTGGTGATGACCGGCTCGCCGGTCGCAGGGCGCACGGCGTCGTTGATCTCGGCCCCTGCGCTGCCGGGAACGAAGATCGGACCGCCAGGGATTTCATGACGGATGTTGACGACCAGATCACCTTTCGCGCGGGCGTCATCCATGACGCGGGCGGCATTGGCGGCGGCGGCCTCGATCCCATGCAGCGAGAAATTGCCTGATGGCCAATATTCGTTCTGTAGGTCGACGACGAGAACGGCACGGTTGGACATGAACTTTCCTTTCGTGGTTTCGGGTTGCTTGCATCCAGTATCGTTTCGCGCGATGGTCTCGCCATTGGCGTAATCGACAGAATCAGAGGCAATATCGCCACATGGCGGACGTCAGACTCGGCATCGTACTTTATCCGGGTGTGCAGCTTTCTGCCGCCATGGGCCTCACCGACCTGTTCAAGGTCGCCGGCCGGATGGCTGATGGCGCCGAACATGCTTCGCCGCGCCTACTGGTGCGGCATCTGCGAGTCGAGGGTGAATCGGAGCCCGTTGTTGTCGACAGCGATCCCGATGCAAGCGGGGAAGACTCAGGGCCTTGCGACGTGCTCATCCTGCCGCCTTCGCTGGAGCCGCCAATATCGGCCGATGCCGCCACGCCACTTGCGCGCTGGCTGCGCGCACGCCATGGCGAGGGTTCGGTACTGGCCTCCGTCTGCGCCGGGGCCTTCCTGTTGGCGGAAACCGGGCTTCTCGCCGGCCGGGCGGTCACGACTCACTGGGGCGCTGCCGATGCCTTCCGCAACCGCTTCCCTGATGTGGCGCTCGATACCGATCGGCTGATTATCGACGGCGGCGATATCATCTCGGTGGGCGGGCTGATGGCGTGGACCGATCTCGGATTGAAGCTGGTGGAGCGTTTTCTCGGTCCTGTGGCGATGGCTCAGACCGCACGCATGCTGCTGATTGATCCGCCGGGGCGCGAGCAACGCTATTATAGCGGGTTCTTCCCACGGCTGACCCATGGGGACGCAGCCATCGTCAAGGCGCAGCATTTTCTTCAGGCGAATAGCGGCAAAGAGGCTCGGCTTGCCATCCTGGCCGAACAGGCAGGACTAGAAGAACGCACCTTCCTACGTCGCTTCCAGAAAGCCACGGGCATGACCGCGACCGACTACGCTCAACGCCTTCGGGTCGCCAAGGCTCAAGAGCTATTGCAGTTCGGCCATTCTCCGGTCGAACGGATCGCCTGGGAGGTCGGCTATTCCGATCCGGGCTCGTTTCGCAAAATCTTCTTTCGGGTCGTTGGACTGTCACCGGGAGAATACCGCCAGCGGTTTCGAGCCTGACCCTGCCTCCCAGCCGTCGGGTGCCGCATATATCCTACGTTTGCGACACTCCGGTCTTTCCTGAAAGCGTTCGAGGATTCTCGCCGCAAAACTCTGTCGCAAAAGTTGGAGTTTCGCGGCGGATTTTTGCGACGGCCAATGACCGGTTTGGGCCGACTGCCGCCATGTCGCTGAAGCCGACGAAGCTGACGTTCAGGTTCACAATTCCAGCAGGACGTCGTGCGGTTGATCAACTGCAAACCATGCGGATGCGCTCTCAGGTTCCGGGTCTGGGTTCTCTGCAACGATGAAGTGGAAGGATGGGCTTTTTAGCTCCCGCTCGGGATGCAGCCGCAGGGTTATGGATGTTCTCGTGAACTCTACTACCGCGATCCTATCGAACCCGTACCCAGGGTACCGCTTATCCAATGCCGCGCCGTCTTCTGTGCCTATAACGACAAGATTGTCGCCATCGCTCCACTCTTGAGCATCGAGATATTCCCCGGTGCAGGGACTGGCCTCGTTCGAGGTGTCGATCCGTGCTTCGAGGCAGATCGATTGCACCGCTCCTTCGCTTTCAAGCGTCAGAAGGGTTGCTGTGCAGTTGAGGACACTCATTCCAGGAGGAAGTTTAGGGTCGAAGGACACTAGCCGCAGCGTCAGATCGCTATCGGTCAGACCATACGCCGTCACCCTCGCATGGAAGCGCACTAGTCCCAGACGTGTCGGCAGAAACAACTCACGGCAAAGTACGGACATGCGATCAACCCGTTGTGTCTAATCTTCAGAGTCCTTATTAGCAGTTCGCTGGCGCGGCCGGTAGGGAATGACCGCTTCGGGCCGAAAGTGAGAGTTTGGCCGGATCAGACGAACTTCCGCAACGAGTCGAAACCGGTGCTTCGGCTCCGATACCAACTTTCGCCACGAGGCGAAAAGCGCTTCAAATTTCACCACTCAGCATTAACCGCCCAGGATCAGATGAATGCGGATGGTTTCACCGGCTGCAAGTTTCTCCAGTCGCCGAACCTCCGCCTTTACCGGGAGGAGAAACGAGCCCGAGGCCCTGTCCGGGAAGATCGAGGTTGTCCATTGGGTCTTGCCGGTGCGTGCGATGACCGGCTCGCTCCCCCAGCCGCGCGTTTTCGGTTCGGCCGTGACCCTGATTTACCGGGCGATATCCTGGGGCAGGGTGACAAAGTGCCAGCCGCCCTTTCCCGGATAGAGCCACAGCTCTGCATCGAACTCGAATCCCGTCACCTGGTCCTCGCTTTGCGACCTTTGGAATAAGGCAAAAACGCCCCATTTCCGACGACTTTTTGCCGCATCTGTTAAATCCTGCATCAGGATCCACGCATTGTCTCCCGAAGGGGGTATAGAAATGGCGACGTGGCGACCCGATCCGTCCTTCTATCCATCTCCGCGCATGGCTGCAAAGGCACCGAAAGAGACGCTTGCCTATGTCGCCGCCTTCGACCCGGACCGGACGAAGCCCGACGCGATCGCCGTCGTCGATGTCGATCCCGCATCGTCGACCTATTCGCAAATCGTCGGGCAGGTGGACATGCCGAATGTCGGCGATGAGCTGCATCACTTCGGCTGGAACGCCTGCTCGTCATGCCTGTGTCCGAATGCGCCGCATCCGCATGTCGAGCGCCGCTATCTCATGGTGCCGGGGCTCAGATCGTCGCGGCTGCACATCATCGACACGAAGCCCGACCCGAGGAAACCGCAGATCGTCCGTGTCATTGAACCCGAGGAGGTTGCCGAAAAGGCGAACTATTCGCGGCTGCACACGACTCATTGCGGGCCCGAGGGGATTTACGTCAACGCCCTTGCTGATCGTGACGGCAAGGCGCCCGGCGGCATCTTCCTGCTGGACCACGACAGCTTCGACGTGCTCGGCCAATGGGAGATGGACCGCGGCCCGCAGAAGCTCGCCTATGATTTCTGGTGGCATCTCGGTCACGACACGATGATCACCAGCGAATGGGGTACGCCGGATACGTTCGAAAACGGCCTCGTCCCGGAAGTGCTCCTCGGTTCCAATTATGGCCGCAGGCTGCACTTCTGGGATCTCACCAGGCGCAAGCACGTACAGGAGATCGATTTCGGCGAGGAGCATCAGCTCGTCTTCGAATTGCGCCCGGCCCATGATCCCACCAAGGCCTATGGTTTCGTCGGCTGCGTCATCAGCCTCAAGGATCTCTCGGCATCGATCTGGACCTGGCATCGCGAAGGCGACAGGTGGGCGGTCAAGAAGGTAGTCGAGATCCCGGCGGAGCCCGCCGACCCGGACCTCCTGCCGCCGGTGCTCAAGGGCTTCAAGGCCGTTCCCCCGCTGGTGACCGATATCGATCTCTCGATGGACGATCGCTTTCTCTACGTCTCCTGCTGGGGGACCGGCGACATGATCCAGTACGACGTCTCCGATCCCTTGGCGCCAAGGGAGGCGGGTCGCGTGCGGATCGGCGGGATCGTCTCGCGTGCGAGCCATCCGAAGGCAGCGAACGGCGCGCTCAATGGCGGGCCGCAGATGGTGGAAATCAGCCGCGACGGCAAACGGGTCTATTTCACCAATTCGCTTTACGGCGCGATCGACCCGCAATTTTATCCGGAGGGTATCGACGGCTGGATGGTGAAGCTCGACGTCGGCGACGATGGCGGAATTGCCTTCGACGAGAACTTTTTCGTCGATTGGCCGAAGGGTCACCGCCCGCATCAGGTGCGGCTCGAAGGCGGCGACTGCTCGTCCGATTCCTATTGCTATCCTTAAGGGAGCGGGTCCGTGCGGACGCAAGGAAACGGATGACCAGCATCTGGCCCTGGCTCTCGCTCGCCGGCCTCGGCGCGTTCCATGGTGCCAACCCGGCGATGGGCTGGCTCTTCGCGGTGGCGCTCGGGCTTCACGGGCAAAGCGCGCGGGTCGTCTGGCTGTCCCTCGTGCCGATCGCCGCCGGCCACGCGGCTTCCATTACGCTTGTCTTGGCCGCGGTCGTTGTGTTCGGAACGGTCATGGATTTGCGTAGCCTGCAACTCGCGGCTGCCGTGTTCATTCTGGCGCTTGCCGGCTACTACGGGCTTTGCGGACACCGCCATCGCGTGATTGTCGGCATGCGAACCGGGATGGCGGGACTCGCGCTCTGGTCCTTTCTGATGGCGACGAGCCACGGGGCGGGGCTGATGCTCGTGCCGGCGGTCCTGAGCCTCTGCCTCGCCGATCAGAGCGCTGTCGCCGGAATGACCAGCTCCCTTTCGGTATCGCTTGCCGCAGTGGCCGTCCATACCGCCGCGATGCTCGCCGTGATCTCGGCGATTGCGCTCGTCATCTACGCTTGGCTCGGTCTTGCCGTGTTGCGCTCCACATGGATCAATTTCGATCGCCTCTGGACGCTGGCGCTCGGCGCGACCGGCCTCATTCTGCTAGCTTCGTAACCCGCCTTGCTCACGCGGTGCCCGTCAGCTCCTCCTGCCTCTGAGCCTTTACATAGTCGACATAGCCGCGCACGTCGGCGGCGGGTTCGGAATAGGCGGTGCCCAGGGATCTCTCCATCGTCTCGATATAGGTGGTCGCCCAGGCGGGCAGCGGATAGTCGATCGCCTCGAGAAACTCGAGGGTGGCGGCAAGTCTGATGTCGGCGATCGACGGCTTGTCGCCGCCGATGAACGGTTTTCCGGACATATAGAACGTGTGGAATACCTCGAGCGGTTCGGCGAGCGCGTCTGCGGCCGCCTTGCGCGCCTGCTCCTTGGCGTCGTGGTCGGCCTCGCTGTAGCCGACTTCGCCTGGATATTGCGGGAACCTAAGGATGGGGTAGGTGGCGCGCGCCAGGTGCGGATAGAAAGTCCCGATCAAGTAGAACATGGCGCTGTCGATCATCGCGCGTTTTTCGGGATCCTTCGGATAGAAGTCATCGATCCCGTGCTTGTTGCAGAGATACTGCATGATCGCGCAGCTCTCCCACAGCGCGCCCCTGGGCAGATCGCTCATTTCGATCATCGGCGTCAGATGCGAGGGGCAACGCGCCAGATATTCGGCCGAGCGTGTCTGGCCGTAGACATCGTGCTCGATGAAATCGAGATTTGCCGCCCGCAAGAACACGCGAACGGTCATATTGTTGACGCTCGGCTTGATCACGTTGAGTTTTATCGGGGCCATTTCTGCTCTCCCTTCTTCCGTTGCAATCGCCATGAAACCGAACGAACTGGACTCATGGCGATCCATATGGGTCCTTCGGCGACCGATCGGCCGACAGCGTCGGTCGCGAGCGCTCGATCAGCGTTTCGATCGCATCGGCGAGATGCACTTCGGCGATTGCGTAGTCGCCGCGGGCGACGCGGATCTTGTGTGCCTCCATCAGCACCTCGGCATGACTGTGGCCGGCCGGCGGTTCGAAGCGATAGGAGGCGAGCTCGATCAACAAGCCGAGCGGGTCTTCGAAATAGATCGAATCCATGAAGCCGCGATCCTTGACGCCGCCATGCTTGATCTCCCGCTCGGTCAAACGCTCGACCGCCTGTTGGAACGTGGCGCGCGAGACGGCGAAGGCGATGTGATGCACGCAGCCGATATCCGTCGGCGTGCGTTTCGGGTCGGGTTTGCGGTTCTCGTCGGTGAAGACGGTGATGAGGCGGCCGTCGCCCGGATCGAAATAGAGATGGCTTTCCGACGCCCTGTCGAGATTCGGCTGCTCGAAGACGAAGGGCATGCCGAGGATGCCTTCCCAGAAGTCGATCGATGTCTGGCGGTCCGCGCCCACCAAGGTGATGTGATGGACCCCTTGCGACTGAAGCTTCCGCATTGCCGTCCTCCCGGATTTGATCCCCCAAGCAGGATCCGTCGCCGCCGCGCGCGGCCTTGCTGTCGGTCCGTTCGCGCGTATGCCGCTCGATCGATTCTCTCCTGTACTGGAGAGAAGGCAAGCATCAATGCGGGGTTCAGACGTTCCGCCGCTTGCCTTCGATGAGGTCGAGCACCGCGCGGGCGGCATCGAGCACATGGGTGCCGGGACCGAAGACAGCGGAGACGCCGTTATCCATCAGATACTGATAATCTTGCCGCGGAATGACGCCGCCGCAGACGACGATGATGTCCTCGCCGCCGCGCTTCTTCAGCGCTTGCGCCAGTTGCGGCATCAGCGTCTTGTGGCCGGCGGCGAGCGAAGAGACGCCGACGACGGTCACCTCTTCGGCGAGCGCCAGGTCGGCCGCCTCTTCCGGCGTCTGGAACAGAGGCCCGGCGACGACGTCGAAGCCGATATCGCTGAAAGCCGAGGCGATCACCTTGGCGCCGCGGTCGTGGCCGTCCTGGCCGAGCTTCGCCACCATGACCTTTGGCTTCTGGCCGAGCCGCTTAGCTACGTCGTGCAGTCGACCGGAAAGCACTCCAATCTCCGGGTCGCCTTCATAGGCCTTGCCGTAAATGTCGGTGACGACTTCCGGGACGGCGGTGTAGTCGCCGAAGGCCTCACGCATCGCATCGGAGATTTCGCCGACGGTCGCACGCGCCCGCGCCGCCTCGATCGCCGCAGCGAGCAGATTCCCCTTGCCGCTTTTTGCCACTTCTGTGAGTGCCCTCAGTGTCTCCTTGGCCTTCTGCGAGTCGCGGCGACGTTTGGTCTCCTCGATGCGCTTGATCTGTGCCGTTCGGACTGCGGCATTGTCGATCTGGAGAATGTCGATCGGCTGCTCATCTTCGAGCCGGTACTTGTTGACGCCGACGATGACCTCCTCGCCACGGTCTACCGCCGCCTGGCGGCGCGTCGCCGCCTCCTCGATCAGCCGCTTCGGCAGGCCGGCATTGACCGCCTTGGTCATGCCGCCGAGCGCTTCCACTTCCTCGATCAGCGCCCAGGCCTTTTCGGCAAGTTCGTTCGTCAGGCTTTCGACGTAATAGGAGCCGGCGAGCGGATCGACGACCTTCGTCACCCCGGTCTCATGCTGCAGGATCAGTTGCGTATTGCGGGCGATGCGGGCGGAGAAATCCGTCGGCAGCGCGATCGCCTCGTCGAAGGAATTGGTGTGAAGCGACTGCGTGCCGCCGAGCACCGCCGACATCGCCTCGAAGGCGGTGCGGATGATGTTGTTGTAGGGATCCTGCTCGGCAAGCGAGACACCCGAGGTCTGGCAATGGGTCCGGAGCATCAGCGAGGACGCCTTCTCGGGTTTGAACTCCTTCATGATCCGCGTCCAGAGGAGCCGCGCGGCGCGCAGCTTCGCCGCTTCCATGAAGAAGTTCATGCCGATCGCGAAGAAGAAGGAGAGCCGCCCGGCGAAATCGTCGACGTTCAAGCCTTTGGCGAGCGCGGCGCGCACATATTCGCGCCCGTCGGCAAGGGTGAAGGCAAGCTCCTGTACCAGCGTCGCACCGGCCTCCTGCATGTGATAGCCGGAGATCGAGATCGAATTGAACTTCGGCATCTCCTTCGCCGTATATTCGATGATGTCGGCGACGATGCGCATCGAGGGCTCCGGCGGGTAGATATAGGTATTGCGGACCATGAACTCCTTCAGGATGTCGTTCTGAATGGTCCCGGAGAGTTTTTCGCGCGAGACCCCCTGTTCCTCGCCGGCGACGATGAAAGAGGCGAGGATCGGGATCACCGCACCGTTCATGGTCATCGAGACGGAGATTTTTTCGAGCGGGATGCCGTCGAAGAGGATCTTCATGTCCTCGACCGAATCGATCGCCACTCCCGTCTTGCCGACGTCGCCCTCGACGCGCGGATGGTCGCTGTCATAGCCGCGATGGGTGGCGAGGTCGAAGGCGACGGAGACACCCTGCTGTCCGGCGGCAAGGTTTCGGCGGTAGAAGGCGTTGGACGCTTCCGCCGTCGAAAAGCCGGCATATTGCCGGATGGTCCAGGGCCGCCCGGCATACATGGTTGCGCGTGGGCCGCGCACGAAGGGCTCGAAGCCGGGTAGCGAGCCGAGATGGCCAATGCCGGCAAGGTCGTCCTGCGTGTAGAGTGGCCTGACGTCGATGCCTTCCGGCGTGTGCCAGACGAGGCTTTCGGGGGAGGCTTTCAGCTCCTTTTCGACGAGGGCTTCCCAGTCTTTGGTGGTTTTGTCGGTCATCGGTCCACTCCGAATAGATTCCAGTCGCGGCAGCTTGAGCCCCTCATCCGGCTGCCGCCACCTTCTCCCCGCGCGCGGGGAGAAGGGACATGCCGTGCCGCCCAAGTCCCCTCTCCCTGCTCGCGGGGAGAGGGCTAGGGTGAGGGGCAAGCCGCAAAGATGACGGGCCTGGCTTGCGCATCACTCGAACTCCATGATCAGCTCGTCCACGGCCAGGCTTGCCCCGGCATCGATTGCCACGCGTTTCACCGTCGCGCGCCTCTCCGCCCTCAGGATGTTTTCCATCTTCATTGCCTCGACGACGGCGATCGCCTGTCCTGCCTCGACGGTGTCGCCCGCCTTGACCGCGATCGAGGTCACGACGCCCGGCATCGGGCAGAGCAGCATCTTCGAGGTGTCCGGCGGCGATTTCTTCGGCATCAGCCGGGCAAGCTCGGCAACGCGCGGGCTCCTCACCCGCGCCAAGACGTCGATCCCGCGCCAGCGCAGCCGGATGCCGGTTCCGACGAGATCGACCTTCACGGCCATTTGATGATTGTCGATGTTGAAGGTGGCGAGCGTGCGGCCCGGCACCCAATCGGTAGCGGCCGAAATGGTGCCGCCGCCCGCGAAACGGATGTAGGTGCCATCGGCCGAGGCTTCGACCGTCAGCTCGAATGCGCGTTCGCCGAGGCGCGCCACCCATTGGTGGCCGACAATGCGGCGATGGTTGCCGATCGTGCCGGAAATCTGGCTGGCGCGTTCCTGCAGCGTCTGGTTGATCGTCACCGCCACTGCGGCGAGCTTTCTCGCCGATGCCTCATCCGGTTCCACGCCGCGGAAGCCGTCGGCAAATTCCTCCGCGATATAGGCGGTAGTCAGCCGCCCCTCGCGGAAACGCTCCTGCTGCATGACGGCGGAAAGGAAGGGGAGGTTGTGTCCGATGCCCTCGACCTCGAAAGCGTCGAGCGCATCCGCCATCGCCTCGACCGCCGTCGTCCGGTCCGGCCCCCAGGTGCAGAGTTTGGCGATCATCGGATCGTAGTACATCGAGATCTCGCCGCCTTCGAAGACGCCGGTGTCGTTGCGGATGACGGTGCTATCCTGTCGACGCCCTTCCTCCGGCGGCCGGTAGCGCGTCAGCCGGCCGATCGACGGCAGGAAATTGCGGTACGGGTCTTCGGCGTAGAGCCGGCTTTCGATCGCCCAGCCGTCGAGCTTCACGTCCTTCTGGCCGAAAGAGAGCTTCTCGCTGGCCGCGACGCGGATCATCTGCTCGACGAGATCGAGGCCGGTGACGAGCTCCGTCACCGGGTGCTCTACCTGCAGGCGGGTGTTCATTTCGAGGAAATAGAAATTGCGTTTCGCGTCGACGATGAATTCGACCGTGCCGGCCGAATGGTAACCGACCGCCTTGGCAAGTGCCACCGCCTGCTCGCCCATGGCGCGGCGCGTCTTCTCGTCGAGGAAGGGCGAGGGCGCCTCCTCGATGACCTTCTGGTTCCGCCGCTGGATCGAGCATTCGCGCTCGCCGAGGTAGACGGTGTTGCCATGCTTGTCGCCGAGCACCTGGATCTCGATATGGCGCGGCTCGGTGACGAATTTTTCGATGAAGATGCGGTCGTCGCCAAACGAGCTCTTCGCCTCGTTCTTCGACGACTGAAAGCCCTCGCGCGCCTCGCGCTCGTTCCAGGCAATCCGCATGCCCTTGCCACCGCCGCCGGCCGACGCCTTGATCATCACGGGGAAGCCGATTGAGGAGGCAATCCGCACCGCCTCGTCGGCGTCCTCGATCAGTCCCATATGGCCGGGAACGGTCGAGACGCCGGCTTTCGCTGCCAGCTTCTTCGAGGTGATCTTGTCGCCCATTGCCTCGATCGCCTTGACCGGCGGGCCGATGAAGGTGACGCCCTCCTTCTCGAGCGCCTTGGCGAAGGCGGCGTTTTCGGAAAGGAAGCCATAGCCGGGATGGACGGCATCGGCGCCGGTATTGCGCACCGCGTCGAGGATCTTGTCGATGACGATATAGGACTGGCTGGAGGGCGAGGGGCCGATATGGACGGCCTCGTCCGCCATGCGCACATGCATGGCGTCGCGGTCGGCATCGGAATAGACGGCGACGGTCGGAATTCCAAGCTTCTTAGCGGTGCGGATCACGCGGCAGGCGATTTCGCCACGATTGGCGATGAGGATTTTCTTGAACATGCGTTTCTCTTTGAGTCCTTTCCGTCGCGTCAGCGCCTGAATTTCCGCCGGTAGGGCAGCAAGGCAATCGATGAGGCTGCCGCCGCGCCGCCAAAAATAAGCGCGAAAGGGACAAGCACCATGGCTGTAGCCAGCAGGGGATCGGTGGAGCGTGTGATCAGTGTGCCGACCGAGCCGATGTCGAGCCAGATCAGAGCCCCAGCGGTAGCCACACCGACGAGCACGCCGTAGAGGCAGTTGAGGGCCATGTAGCGCAGCATCTGCCCATGATCGCGGCGGGCGGCTTCAGGCGTCATTACTGTTTCCGGCTCCGGCCTCATGGCGCGCTCCGTCAGAGCGGGATCGTGTCGTGTTTGCGCCAGCGGGTCTCGACCTGCTTGTTGCGCAGTGAAGCGAAGGCGCGGGCGATACGGCGGCGTGATGAGTGCGGCATGATCACCTCGTCGATGAAGCCGCGCTCGGCGGCGACGAAGGGGTTGGCGAAGCGCTCCTCGTATTCCTTTGTCCGCGCGGCGATTTTGTCGGGGTCGTCGAGTTCGGAGCGGTAAAGGATTTCGGTCGCGCCCTTGGCGCCCATTACGGCAATCTCGGCCGTCGGCCAGGCATAGTTGACGTCGGCACCGATGTGCTTCGAGGCCATGACGTCATAGGCACCGCCATAAGCTTTTCGCGTGATCAGCGTCACCATCGGCACGGTCGCCTGGCTATAGGCGAAGAGCAGCTTGGCGCCATGTTTAATGACGCCGCCATATTCCTGGGCGGTGCCCGGAAGGAAACCCGGAACGTCGACGAGCGTCAGGATCGGGATCGAGAAGGCGTCGCAGAAGCGCACGAAGCGCGCGGCCTTGCGCGAGGAATCGATGTCGAGGCAGCCGGCGAGCACCATCGGCTGGTTGGCTACGACGCCGACCGACCGGCCCTCGATGCGGATGAAGCCGACGATGATGTTGCGGGCGAAGCTCGCCTGCAGCTCGAAGAAGTCGCCCTCGTCGGCAATAGCGAGGATCAATTCCTTCATGTCGTAGGGCTTGGCAGCACTGTCCGGGATTAGGCTGTCGAGCCGCATTTCGATGCGCGCGGGATCGTCGTGGAAGGGCCGGACCGGCGGCTTCTCGCGGTTGTTCAAGGGCAGGAAATCGAAGAGCAGCCGCACGTGCTCAAGCGCTTCGATGTCGTTCTCGTAGGCGCCGTCGGCGACGGAGGATTTCGTCGTGTGCGTGCGGGCGCCGCCGAGCTCTTCCGCCGTGACGATCTCGTTCGTCACCGTCTTCACGACATCGGGGCCGGTCACGAACATGTAGGACGAATCGCGCACCATGAAGATGAAATCGGTCATCGCCGGCGAATAGACGGCACCGCCGGCGCAGGGTCCCATGATGACAGAGATCTGCGGAATGACGCCCGAGACCTCGGCATTGCGGCGGAAGACCTCGGCATAACCGGCAAGCGATGCGACGCCCTCTTGAATGCGGGCGCCGCCCGAATCGTTGAGGCCGATCACCGGCGCGCCGTTTCGCGCCGCCATGTCCATGATCTTGCAGATTTTCTGGGCATGCGTCTCGGAGAGCGAGCCGCCGAGCACTGTAAAGTCCTGTGAAAAGACATAGACCTGCCGGCCGTTGATCGTGCCCCAGCCGGTGACGACGCCGTCGCCAGCGATCTTCTGGTTCTCCATGCCGAAGTCGACGCAGCGGTGCGTCACATACATGTCGTATTCTTCGAAGGAGCCTTCGTCGAGCAGCACGTCGATGCGCTCGCGGGCCGTCAGCTTGCCCTTGCCGTGCTGTGCGGCGATGCGGCGCTCGCCGCCGCCGGCCCGCGCCTCGGCGCGGCGGGCCTCAACCTGTTCCAGTATCGCGCGCATCGGTCTCCTCCCGTTTTATTTGATTGTGCAGAGGCTTCTCGGCCTTCGCAATAGCGCCGAAGGCTGGATGGCAAAACAGCCGATGATGTGCAAATGTGGAACATATAAAAATGTGAAACGCAAATTGCGAAGTTGCGAACATGGCGATCGGCAAGCTCTATATCGGCCGCAAAGTCAGAGACCTCCGGGAAGCGAAGCGGATGACGCAGGGGCAGTTCGCCGAGCGGATTGGCATCTCGACGAGCTACCTGAACCAGATCGAGAACAACCAGCGGCCGGTCTCCGCGGCAGTGCTGCTGGCGCTCGCTGAGAAGTTTCAGATCGACATTGCCGAGCTCTCGTCCGGTGAAAGCGACCGGTTGCTGTCGGCGCTCTCGGAGGCCTTGAGCGACCCCTTGTTCGAGACCTATTCGCCGAGCCTGCAGGAGCTGAAGCTCGTCACCCAGAACGCGCCGGGGCTGGCGCATGCGCTGATTGCCTGCCATCAGGCCTATCGGCGTAACAGCGAACAGCTCGCGAGCATCGACGACACGATCGGCCGCGGCGCGTCCTTCGTCGAGACGACCCCTTACGAGGAAGTGCGCGACTTCTTCCATTTCGTCGACAACTATATCCACGAGATCGACACCGTGGCCGAAGCGCTTGCAGGCGAGCTGGGCCTTGGCGATGGCGACAACCACGCGGCACTTGCGAGCTATCTCGAGGAGCGGCATGGCGTGCGCGTCGTGCGCGGAGCGGCCGGCGACGAGGCGATCCGCCGCTTCGATCCGCGCGCCCGCATCCTGACCATCAACCCTTATGCACCCGCGGCCACGCGCGACTTCCAGCTGGCGCTGCAGATCGCTCAGCTTCACGCCCGCGAGGAGATCGACCGGGTGGCCGGAAGCGCCGGTTTCCGCACGGAAGAGGCCTACGAGATCTGCCGCATCGGCCTGCAGAACTATTTCGCCGGCGCGCTGATCCTGCCCTATCAACCGTTCCTGAAAGCCGCGCGCGAATTGCGCCACGATATCGAGCTGCTTGCCGGCCGTTTCGGCGCGTCGCTGGAGCAGGTCTGCCACCGGCTTTCGACGCTGCAGCGGCCGGGGCAGAAGGGCATACCGATCTTCTTCGCGCGCATCGACCGGGCGGGCAACATCACCAAGCGCCACAGCGCCGCCAAGCTGCAATTCGCCCGTTTCGGCGCCGCTTGCCCGCTCTGGAACGTGCATCAGGCGTTCGAAACGCCGGGCCGGATTATCCGCCAGCTCGCGGAAACGCCGGACGGGGTGCGCTACCTCTGTCTCGCCACCCAGATCACCAAGGGTGGTGGCGGCTACCGCGCCGCCCATCCACGCTACGCGCTCGCGCTTGGCTGCGAGATCTCCTATGCCGATGCCTTCGTCTATGCTGATGACATGGACCTCGGCAACCGCGCCGCCTTCGATCCGATCGGCATCTCCTGTCGCATCTGCGAGCGCACCAAATGTGCAAGCCGCGCCGTGCCGCCACTCAAGCGTAAGCTGATTGTCGATCATGACATGCGGGGCGCTCTGCCGTATCGTTTGAGCGAGAGGTGAGCCGCCTCGTTCTCTCGATCTGTTCGTTTTTGAACAGATACTGTGAGAATTTGCGTCTGTGCCTGTGCGATGTTTGATGTAACTACAGCGCCACAGCATCAATATGCGGGTCAGGGAGGACAGCATATGGATTTTCGCCTGTCGGAGGAGCAGCAAGCCATCCGCGCGATGGCGTTCGATTTTGCGCGGGATGAGCTCGCGCCCCACGCGATCGATTGGGATCAGCAGAAGCATTTTCCGGTGGAGACTTTGCGGGCCGCCGCGGCGCTCGGAATGGCCGGCATCTACGTCCGCGACGACATCGGCGGCACGGGCTTGGCCCGTCTCGATGCCGCGATGATCATCGAGGCGCTTGCAACCGGCTGCCCCTCGATCGCTTCCTTTGTTTCGATCCACAATATGTGCGCCGGCATGATCGATCGCCATGGCACGGAGGAGCAGCGCCAGCAGCTTCTTCCGCCGCTCTTAACGATGGAGACGCTCGCGAGCTACTGCCTGACGGAGCCTGGTTCCGGCTCGGACGCGGGAGCGCTCAAGACCAAGGCAGTGAGGGATGGTGACGGCTATCTCCTGACCGGTCAGAAGCAGTTCATTTCCGGCGCCGGCGAATCCGGTCTCTACATCGTCATGGCGCGCACCGGCGAGGAGGGGTCAAAGGGCATTTCCGCCTTCGTCGTCGAGAAGGATGTGCCGGGCCTCACTTTCGGCGCCAACGAGAAGAAGATGGGCTGGCACGCCCAGCCGACCCGTGCAGTGATGCTCGACAATGTCCGCGTGCCGGCGGAGAACCGGCTGGGAGCGGAGGGCGAAGGCTTCAAGATCGCCATGGCCGGACTCGATGGTGGCCGGCTCAATATCGCCGCAGCCTCGCTCGGCGGCGCGCAGGCCGCGTTCGATAAGGCGCTCGCTTATGTCCAGGAGCGGCGTGCCTTTGGGCGTGCTATCGGCGAATTCCAGGCGCTGCAGTTCCGTCTCGCCGACATGGCGACGGACCTCGAAATCGCCCGCACCTTCCTCTGGCGGGCGGCCGCCGCGCTCGATGCGGGAGACCCGGAAGCGACCAAGCTCTGTGCGATGGCCAAACGGTTCGTCACCGACCGCTGCTTCGCCGTCGCCAACGACGCGCTGCAATTGCATGGCGGCTATGGCTATCTCGCGGACTACGGCATCGAAAAGATTGTCAGGGACCTGAGGGTGCACCAGATACTCGAAGGCACCAACGAGATCATGCGGCTGATCGTGTCGCGCGCCATCACGGGACGGAAATAGGAAGGATTTTCGATGGAGATGCAGCCCACGCTTCCCGAGATCATTGTCGAGCAGCAAGGCGCGATCGGCAGGCTGCGGCTCAACCGGCCGCGCGCGCTGAACAGTCTCAACCTGGCGATGATCCGGGCAATTGCCGCGGCGCTCACCGAATTCGAGCGTGACCCGACGATCGCGGCAGTGCTCATTACCGGCGAGGGCGAGCGTGGGCTCTGCGCCGGCGGCGATATCCGCATGATATATGAGAGCGGCCGCGAACGTCCCGAGGAGGGAGCGCAATTCTGGCGCGAGGAGTTCATCGTCAACAGCCGTATTTCCGGCTATGCCAAGCCCTATATTGCGATCATGGACGGCATCGTCATGGGCGGCGGGGTCGGCGTTTCCTCCCATGGCAGCCACCGGATCGTCACGGAGAGGACGCGGCTCGCCATGCCGGAGACGGGGATCGGTTACTTCACCGATATCGGCGCCACCTGGCTCCTGCCGCATGCGCCCGGCGAATTCGGTACCTATCTCGGATTGACCGGACGCGATATCGGCGCTGCGGCGGCCATCCATGCTCGGCTCGCCGACAGTTTCGTTCCCTCGCATAGGTTGGGCGAACTCATTGCGGCCCTTGGCTCGCTCTCCGCCTCGGCCACAGCGGAGGATATCTCGGAGACCATCCGTGCCGTCTCTAGCGAAGCGCCGGCTTCGCCGCTCCTTGACCATGTTGCGCTCATCGATCGCTGCTTCGTCTTCGACACGGTCGAGGAGATTCTCGGCGCGCTGGAGAAGGATGGTTCGGACTTCGCCCTCGAGACGCTTGAGCTCTTGAGGAGCCGCTCCGCGATCAGCCTCAAACTGACGCTCTCGTTGCTGAGAGCCGGGCGCGCGAGCCGGACGCTCGATGAGTGCCTCGAGCGGGAATATGCGGCGACGCTTGGCATGCTCTCCAACCCGGATTTCTACGAGGGCGTGCGCGCCGCCGTGATCGACAAGGACCGCAATCCCAAATGGTCGGTCGGCCTGTCGGAAGTGACGCCAGAGAAGCTCGCGCGGTTCGGCAGGAACGACGGCGCGCCGCTTTTTGCCCGGGGGGGCAGGGCCAGGCGTAATGCGGCTGACGGGCGTTTGTGACATGATTTGAGGTGAGGAGGAGAGGCATATGACGAAGATCGCCTTTATCGGGCTTGGCAATATGGGCGGACCGATGGCCGCCAATCTGGTGAAGGCGGGCCATGCGGTTACCGGCTTCGACCTGTCGGAAGCCTCGCGCAATGCTGCCGCGAAGACGGGCGTTTCGATAGCCGGCTCGATCGCTCAAGTCGTGCGCGAGACCGAATGCGTCGTCACCATGCTGCCGGCAAGTTCGCATGTTCTCTATGTCTGGGATGAGCTGCTCGGCTTCGTCGACCCGGGAACGCTTTTAATCGATAGCTCGACTATCGATGTCGAAAGCGCGCGCAAGGTCCATGGATTCGCCGACAAGGCGGGCTGCCCCTCGCTCGATGCGCCGGTTTCCGGCGGCACTGCGGGAGCGGCGGCGGGCACGCTCACCTTCATGGTCGGCGGCAGCGACGGGGCCTTTTCTCGCGGCAAGCACATTCTCGAAGCCATGGGCAAGAAGATCGTCCATTGCGGCGATGCCGGTGCGGGGCAAGCCGCGAAAATTTGCAACAACATGATCCTCGGCGTCTCCATGGCCGCCGTATGCGAGGCCTTTGTCCTCGCCGAACGGCTCGGTCTTTCGCATCAGGCGCTTTTCGACGTCGCCTCGACTTCGTCGGGCCAGTGCTGGTCTCTTACGAGCTATTGCCCGGTACCCGGCCCGGTGCCGACTTCGCCCGCCAATAACGACTACAAGCCCGGCTTCACCGCGAGCCTGATGCTGAAAGACCTGAAGCTGTCGCAGCAGGCCGCCAGCGCGAGCGGCGCAGCGACGCCAATGGGCGCGCAGGCGGCGCAGCTCTACAGCCTGTTCGAGAAGCTCGGCCATGGCGGCGAGGACTTTTCCGCTCTGATCCGCATGCTGCGCGGCAACGAAGAGGCGAAGGCAGGATAGCGCCTGCGGGATCGATGGAAGGCGATTGCGCTCCTTCGCTGTGGCGAGGCAGAGCCAGGTTGGTCGCGCTTCCTTCGAGCAGGTAACTGTCACTCAGAGCAGCGACTGGCCAAGCCAAGCGGCGGCAACACGCACCTGATCACGAATTCAGGTCACCGAGATCATGAACGTGATTGATTCTAAAGAGTTGTTGGGATGCGGGCGGAAAACCGAATAGACTTTCCTCGTCCCGCTCCAGTGACCGGCTACCGCCGATAATCCGGTCTTTGGTCCTTCAAGTTACCTCATCAAGCCAAGCAATCAGCGCATTCAGAGGACGCGATCGCTCCGTCTCTTTGCGCCACGCAACTTAATGCCGGGAACATTGCGCGAGATTGTGCATTTGAGAGTGTACTAATTTAGGGAGAACAAAAATGCGCACTCTAGAGGCACTTCTCACGACTTCCAGCCTGACATTGATGTCAGCCGCTTTGCTTGCGTCGGCGGCCCCCGCGAAAGCCCAAGAGGTCGAGCGGCCGGTGCTGACGGCTGCGCAGTGCAGCCCCCTTACAGAGGGTAACTATGAACGCTGCTGCGTGGCGCTGAACCGGGCCGACATCCTCTCGGCGGCAGAAATCGCGCAATGCCCACCGCTGACCACCGCGCTGATCCAGTCGGTGTTAAGCGACGAACGGGGCGACGACCGCGACGGCAACGACGACGATGACACGGGCGGCAACCCCGGCGGTAATCCCGGCGGCAATCCCGGCGGCAACCCCGGCGGCAATCCCGGCGGCGGCGATGATGATGACGACGACGACAACGGCGGCGGCGACGACGATGACGACAACGGCGGCGGTGACGACGACGACAACAACGGCGGCGGCGACGACGATGATGACAACGGCGGCGGCGGTGACGACGACGACGATAACGGCGGCGGCGATGACGACGACGACAATGGCGGCGGCGACCATGACGACGATGACAACGGCGGCGGCGACCACGACGACGATGACAACGGCGGCGGCGACCATGACGACAACGGCGGCAGCGCCAACGACCGTAGCGACGACGACTAAGCTATTGCACCGAGTGATCCGCGGGTGTCCAGGCCTGCTCCGCAGGGGGACACCCGTCACCCTGGCGACAAACTAACACGCGCAGTCGCGTCAGCTCCGGCTGGCGCGACTTGCTTATTCATTCTCTCAAAAGCGCGGAGGGTCGGAGCAAGGTTCCGGATTGGGGCCGGCGCCCGGCTTCACATCTGCACGGTCATCCCGCCGTCGACGGTGAGCGTGATGCCGTTGACGAAGCTTGCCGCCGGCGAGGCGAGGAAAACTGCGGCCGGGGCGATCTCCTCAGGCCGGCCCCAGCGCTTCAGCGGAATGCGGATGTCGACGAAGGCCTTAAGCGCCGGGTCGGCTGCGAGATGCGCATTGGTCTCGGTCGCAAACCAGCCGGGCGCGATCGCGTTGACCGTCAGATTGTCGGCGCCGAGCTCGACGGCGAGCGAGCGCGTCAGCGCCGAGAGCCCGCCTTTGGCCGCCGTATAGGCGGGGTCGCCCGCCCGCGCCGCGAAGGCCGCGATCGACGTTACGAAGATCAGGCGCCCAGCCGTCGAGCGCCGCAGATAGGAGAGCGCAGCTCTCGCGATAGCATAGGCGGCGGTCAAATCGGTATTCAGCAGTGCCGCGAATGCATCCGGGCCCATCGCTTCGGTGCCGCGGCGGTCTCGTTCGCCGACCGCGTGGATGAGGATGTCGAGCTGGCCCGTCTTCTCGGTGGCGTCGGCAATGATGCTCTCGACGTCCCGCGTGATATCGCCCGCCGCGATCCCGACCGCAACGCCCTCGCGGGCGAGTCGCTTCTGTGCGTCTTCGAGGCTTTGCCGGTTGCGACCGTTGATCACCGTCCAGGCTCCGGCCCGTGCCAGGGCCTTGGCCATTTCGAGGCCCAGTCCGCGCCCGCCGCCGGTCACCAGCGCGGTCTTTCCGTTGAGGTCGAACATCGTTGTCCTCGCTGCTTCAATCATCGAACCGCGGGATGGGGCCGGTTTCTCGCACTGGACTTCTGCAGCGGACGGCGTCATGGTTCACATTCTCAGAACGACGCTGGAAATCCCTCGAGAGACTGGCAAGAAACCGTGCCTGGACACAGTGATAATGTTGTGTGTTGCTTTTGCAGAAAACAACTTCCCTTCAGCAAGACTGTCAAACTCGAAGTTCATTCAACAGAAATGGGAGAGGAGAGGCAAGAGTTGTTCTGTCATGCGGCCTGCCTCTCGAAAAGCGGTGTCACCAGCAATACCACTCCATCCCGATCTTCGAGACTAAGAGTTGGCGAAGCGCCGTTCGCAAGCGCGCCTAGGGAGCACCCCGGCGGCGATGCGCCGCCGAGGTGCCTGATTGCTCCAATGATCAGCTGGAGCTCAAAACGTAACGCCGATTGGCGGAAAGCGCCGGACGCGCATTCATCGAATAGAGCGCAGTGAACTTCTTGATGTCGGCGGGATCGACCTCGATCGGTTCCATCGCCACCATCCAGTCCACTATCTCGCTGCAGGGCGGGGTGGTGAGCGATCCTTCATAGGCCCAATATTTGAGCGAGGAGGGCAGGAGGCCTTTCGCATCGATGGAGTCGAGCGCGGCTTCCTCGCCGGCCTTCTGCGGGAATTTCGCCGCAAGGCTCGCGAAGGTCGCGTTGGCCGCGCCGGGCGCCAGAAAGACGCCGAGCACGCCGAGCGCACCCGTTTCGGCGTGCTTATGGACGAAATGCACCTCCATCGGGAAGCTCTTGCCCTCGACCAGATGTTCGCTCGGGGCGTGGAAGTGGTATTGCACCAGATCGTAGGTCTTGTCGCCGCGCTTGAGCGTGCCGCCGGGGGCAGCCTTTACCTGGATTGTGTGGCCGTTGTTGAGGATCGTGCCGCCGCTCTTCCAGTCCGTCGCGAGGTCCGGGATATCGGCCTTGATGGCGCCAGTGATGTCGATGGGGGATTGCTGCGAGCCGGCCGAGCAGGCACCGTTCTCCTCGCCCAAGGAACCCCAGTGCTCGGGACCCTCTTCGCCTTCGTAGCTCCAGTGCACGCCTTCGGCGGCGAATGCCGTCTTGACGCAAAGCGGGCACGCGGCAAGAAGAGCCAAACTCCTGAGGAAATTACGTCTTTCCATTCATATTCCCTTTCGAATGAGCACGAGCCGAAAGCGCCCGCGGGGGCGGGATGTTGTGCGTCCGAACCTGTCGAACAACTGTCAGAAGAACGCGCTTCAAAAAAGCTTGCGCAAAATGGATAGCGCTCGCGGCAGGGGTCCTTCGCCGGAGAAGGAGCGCCATCCTCATTTGTAACACTTTTCGCCATTTACTTGCGCCGGATCTGCGCAGAGAATAGCGCATGGGAGGAAGCGTTCGGCGCCCTCTCGACAAAAGCGCTCGAACGCCTTTCGCCCGCTAAATAATAGAGCGGGAGGGGGCGATGTGTCCGCGGTTTCCACCCCGATCCCACTCTATCCAATGGGAAGCGATCACGTGAGGTTCCGGATTTTCCAGCCGGAGTCACGGTGATCCGAGGGAGGAAAGCAATGAGGCGAATTCTGCTCTGCGCGGTTTCGGCCGCGGCGTTATCACTCGGCGTTTCATCTGCACTGGCGCAATCGGGCAGCGTCGAGAAAGCCGTCGGGGGCTATAGCTTCGACGAGGCGGCCAAGGAAGCTCCGGAAACCAAGAATTTCCATTCGGCTGACGGTCACCTGACCTTTGCAATCGTGACGCACACGGCCGGCAACGGCTTCTTCGATCCGGTCTATGTCGGGGCGAAGGTGGCCGGAAACATGATCGGCGCCACGATCCTGCTGCTCGGTTCGGAATCGCCGGTGGACGATCCGGCCCGCGAGATCGAAATTCTGAACCAGATCGTCCGAGATCCGACCATCGACGGCATCATCATGACGACGCCACAGGTCGGCGCCTACAACGACATCGTCAAGGCGGCGGAGGCGGCCGGCATTCCGATCGCCACGACGAACTCCTATGACGGCACGCTCCTCAACCGCAACGGCATCAGCCACACCGGCCAGGATGCTTCGGCCGCCGCGATCGGTGGCGAGGCGCTTGCCAAATGCGTGCTCGACAGTGGCAAGACCAGCGGCACGATCGTCCTGCCCTCGTCGACCGCCATGGGCAACATCGAGGTGAACAATCGCGTCACCGCCGCCTTCAATGCCATAGTCAAGACGCTGAAGGACGCCGGCAAGCTCGATGCCTTCAAGGTCGATGCAGGTCCGGAAAATGTCGGCATCGACACCAACCCCAACGATCCGGTCAACGCGCTCGTTTCGCTTTTCGAATCGCGCGGCGACGTGGTCGGCGCTTTCACGGCCAACAACGTCTTCACGCCGCCGCTCGTCAAAGCGGTGGAGCAGATGGGCTGGACGAACAAGTTCTGCGCTTACGGCTTCGATCTCGGGCCGGCGCAGCAGGAAGGCATTGCCGCCGGCAATCTCACCGGTTCCCTGGGACAGCAGCCTTTCCTGCAGGGCTTCTGGCCGGTGATGCAGCTTTACCTGCAGATCGACCGCGGCATCTCGGCCGCCAATCTCGACACGCGCGCTCAGCTGGTGACCAAGGAGACGGTCGGAAAGGTCGGCAAGCGCTTCGAGAATTGAACGGACCCGAAACTCCGGAGCGGGGACAGCGAAGGCAGCGCTCACCGCTCCGGTATTGGGCAGCAAGCGGAAGACACCATGGTCACGGCCAAGACGACTTCGCTCGGACGCCCGCCGCCGCAACTGGCAGGCGGCTGGGAGATCGGGCTCCTCCTGTTCCTCGTGCTGATCTACCTCGGTGGAGCTGTCGTCAATCCGACTTTCTTCGGGTCGACCGAGGCCCTTCACGCGCTGCTGCGGGATACCTCAAGGGTCGGCATCATTGCGGTCGGCATGACCTTCGTCATCGCCAACAAGGACCTCGATCTTTCGGTCGGTTCCACCTACGGGCTGATCGCGGTCGTCTTCGCGAGACTCTTCGCCTCCAGCTTCCTTGACCTCGGCATCGCCACGACCGTCGTCCTTTGCCTGCTTCTCGGGGCTGCGATCGGCCTCCTCAACGGCGTGCTCGTCACGCTCCTCAAAGTGCCGGCTTTCATTGCGACGCTGACGATGCTCTTCATCGGTCGCGGATTCGTGCTGGCGCTGACGCACGGCCAGGCGATCTATTATTCCGGCAAGGCCAGGGATTACCCGCTCTTCTTTCACTTCGGCGAGACAAATATCTTCGGTTTCAACAACCAGATCGCGATCTTTTTCGTCGTCGCGATCATTGGCGCCTATGTGCTCGCCAAGACCCGCTGGGGTTACGAGACCTTTGCGACAGGGGGTAACGAGCAGGCGGCGGTTTATGCCGGCATCCCGACGAACTGGGTGCGCGTGCGCGCCTATCTGATCTCGTCTCTTTCGGCCACCCTCGCCGCGCTGATGGCAGCGGCGCAGGATAAGGGCGTGACGCCCCTCTACGGCGTGAGCTGGGAGCTCACCGTCATCGCGTCCGTCATCATCGGCGGCGCGTCAATCGTTGGCGGCCGCGGGAAGGTCATCGGCTCGTGCCTCGGCGCCGCACTGGTCGTGCTGATCGACAAGGTGCTGCGCGAAGGTTGGCCAATCACGCGCAGCGTCGTCATCGAAGGTGAGGTCATCGAGGTCAGCGCCAGATACACCCTGCCCGCCGGCGCTGTCCTGGTTTTCCTCGGCCTCCTTCTCGTACTCGCCGTCCTCATCGAACCTTACCTCATACGTCGGCAATGGGCCGGCCGTTTCTGGGCTTGGCTGCGTCGACGCCCGCCGCCGGCGGCGCTCGAAACGGGCGGAGTGGCGTTAGAAGCTGTCCAGACCAAGGGGGCGATGGCGGCCGACATGGAGTTTTCGGCCAAGGGGCTCGGCACATTCCTCGCCCGTCGCGATGCGCTTGCCATTATTCTGACCGCCGTGCTCTGGCTTACGGGGCTTGCGCTTCGTCCGGACTACTGGTGGACGCTCTCGAACACCTTCGCCATTCTGCTCAACTATACCGAGCTGGCGCTGATCGCGGTCGGCCTGACCTATGTGATCGCAGCCGGCGACATCGATCTGTCGGTCGGGGCCGTGCTTGCGCTTGCCGGTAGCACGGCGGCCTATTTCCTGAAGGTGCTGGGCGCCGATCCCATGACGGCGATCGCGATGGGCCTTACGGCGGGGATGATCGCCGGGCTTGTCAACGCCACGCTCGCGATCGGTTTCAAGCTGCCCTCCTTCATCGCTACGCTCGGCATGTTCTACATCGCCCGCGGTCTCGCCGCCTGGCTCGTTGCCGGCCGGCAACTGACCGGCTGGAGCGAGACGTACAATCTCATCGGCCGCAAGGTGAACGATGTTCTCCTCTATTTCGGCATGTCGCTGTCGCCCGGACTTCTCCGCGCGATCGCCGAGGTCGTCAGCGTCCAAACGCTTTGGATGTTCCTCGTCGCCGTCGTTGCCGGCATCGTGCTCGCCTATACGCCCTTCGGGCTCAAGGTCTGCGCTACTGGCGGAAACTTGCGCGCCGCGGCCTACGCCGGCATCGACACCAACCGCGTGCGCTTCCTATCGCTCATGCTGGCGGCGCTCTGTGCGACAATGGCCGGCATCATCAACATCGCCTATTTCCGCAGCTTCAACCCGGTCGCCGGCCAGTTCCGCGAACTCGATGCGATCGCCTCGGTGATCATCGGCGGCGGCTCTATCTTCGGCGGCCACGGCAGCATGATCGGTTCGCTTGCGGGCGCCGCCGTCATCACGCTTGTGCGGGCGCTGTTGCAGTTGAACGTGCAGGGCTTCAGCATGCCGCAGCACTGGATCAACGTCTTCATCGGCGTCATCCTCATCGTCGCGGTGCTGATCGACATCTGGGTGCGCCAGGCAAACATACTCGGCAGGCTTAGAGCGCGGATCGCAAAACGCGCACCAACGGGAGCAGGCACGTATGGCTGAGGCGACATCCGAACCGATCGTCGAAATGCGAGGCATCGAGAAGGCTTTCGGCGCCGTGCAGGCGCTGCGCAACGTCGATCTCATCCTTTATCCAGGCGAGATCCTCGGCCTTGTCGGCGACAATTCGGCTGGCAAATCGACGCTGATGAAAATCTTGACGGGTGCCTACCAGCGTGATGCCGGCGAGATCCTCGTCGCGGGCACGCCGGTGCAGTTCAAGAGCCCGCATGAGAGCCGCGACGCCGGCATCGAGATGATCTACCAGGATTTCGCGCTCTGCGGGAACATGGATGTCGGCCAGAACATCTTCCTCGGCCGCTGGCCGCTCAAAGGTCCCTTCGTCGATCGGCGGGCGATGTATCAGGAGGCCGATCGCGTGCTGAAGCGCCTGAAGGTGGACGTGAACTCCGTCTATCAGAAGGTCGAGAGCCTGTCGGGCGGGCGCCAGCAATCCGTTGCGATCGCCCGCGCCATTTCCTTCGAGCCGCGTGTCGTGATCCTCGATGAGCCGACCGCCAATCTTTCCGCCATGGCGACGGAGCGGCTGCTCGAAACCATGCTCGAACTCAAGCGCCAGGGGGTCGCCCAGATCATCATCTCGCACCGGCTGGTCGACATCTTCGCCGTGGGTGATCGTGTGATGGTGCTCAAACGCGGCGAATATGTCGGCGACCGCTACATCAGGAACACCGATGAACACGAGGTGCTGGAGATCATCGTTTCCGGCACCCGCGAGACGGCGCTGACCGCCGACGAGGCAAGGCAGAGTCGGGCGTGAGCGTGGCTTGAACGCCAGGCAGCGCGTTCATATCTCCTTCCTGGAAGACGGTGATGCCGGTCCGGTCTTAAGCTACCCGGCTGGCCATCATGAAAGTGCCTGCGCACGCCGGTGACCGTCACCTTCGCACGCTGCTGCACCTTCCATGCACACAAGTTCGGAGGGATAGGTCATGGGCTACATTGACAAGAACATTCACGCAGCATCCGATGCCGACCTCCTCGACGCCTATTCCCAGACGGTGACGGATGTCGTCGATCGTGTGGGACCGGCGGTGAGCCGGATCGAACGGATCGGCGGGCGCGGCGGCCAGGGGTCCGGCTTCGCGATTTCGCCGGACGGGCTGATCGTCACTAACAACCACGTCGTCGAAGGCGCGCGCGGCATTCGCCTCAAGATGCCGGACGGCTATGTCGGCGAGGGGCGGATTCTCGGGCGCGACCCGGACACGGACCTGGCGCTGATCAGGGCCGATGCGAGCCTCAGCGCCTCGGCGCCGCTCGGCGATTCGAAGAATCTGAGGCGAGGGCAGATCGCGATTGCCATCGGCAACCCTCTCGGCTTCGAGTGGACGGTGACGGCCGGTGTCGTCTCGGCGCTCGGTCGGTCCGTCCGGGCGGCAACCGGACGCCTGCTCGACGACGTGATCCAGACCGATGCGGCGCTCAACCCCGGCAATTCCGGCGGTCCCCTCGTGTCCTCGGCAGGTGAGGTCGTCGGCGTCAACACGGCTGTGATCCAGGGCGCGCAGGGCATTGCCTTCGCCGTCGCTGCGAACACCGCCAATTTCGTGATCTCGGAAATCCTGCGGTTTGGCCGCGTGCGCCGGGCCTTCGTCGGGGTCGCCGTCGACACGATCGCCTTGCCGCGGCGCGCGGCGCTACGCGCCGGCGTCAGCGCGGAAACCTCGGTCAGGCTGCGCCGGGTGGAGGCTGGCGGCCCGGCCGATCAAGCCGGTCTCCGCGAAGGCGACTTCGTGCTCGCCATCGACGGTAGCCCGGTTCTCGGCGTCGACGATATGGTCCGGCTGCTGGATGGCGAACGTATCGGAAGGGCGACCGAGTTTCTGATCTATTCGGTGGCGAACGAGGTTGAACGCAAGACCGTGCTGCCGGTCGCGCGAAGCTCATGACGGGTTCATCTCGGGGCGTCTTCCTTGGAGAGATTCGCCCGTCACACGTAGTCGCGAAGAGTCGCTGCTGACCCCTTTTCGAAGAGCCTCGTCAGAGCGTTGATGAGTGTGAGCCGGAACGGAGCACTTTCTGAAAGATCCGTGCCGAAGACGTCCGTCATCGTCAGAAAGGCCGCGACGATTCCTTCCGGAGCGCCCATCCCCTGCGTAAGCTCGGCGATGCGGGCGGCATGGGGATCCCGTACGTCGATCGGCCGGCCCGCCTCGTCCACTCCGCGCGCATAGCGCATCCAGGCGGCAACGCCGAGCGCCAGGCGGTCGTAGCCAGCGCCCGCTTTCAGCCGGTCGCGGATCGTACCAAGAAGCCGCTGCGGCAGCTTCTGCGAACCGTCCATGGCGATCTGCCATGTGCGGTGGCGCAGCGCCGGATTGCGAAAGCGCTGGAGGAGCTCGGCACGGTAGGCCGCAAGGTCGAAACCCGGCAGCGGCGGAAGCGTCGGGCTCACCTCTTCGCGCATCAGCCCTCCGATCAGCGCTTCCATGCCCGGGAGCGCCATGGCGTCGGCGACCGTTTCGGCGCCAGCGAGATAGCCGAGATAGGCGAGCGTCGAATGGCTGCCGTTCAGGAGGCGGAGCTTCATCATCTCGAAGACGGCGACGTCGTCGGCAAAGAGCGCCCCGGCATTCTCCCAGGCGGGCCGGCCGAGCGGGAAGTCATCTTCGATCACCCATTGCCGGAAGGGCTCGGTCATCACGGGCCATGCATCCTCGACCCCGAGCGCCGCCGCGATCGCACTCCGGTCGCTGTCCGTCGTTGCCGGGACGATCCGGTCCACCATGGTGGAGGGCGAGGCGACGTTGCGGACAAAAGCGGCCAGGGCTGGATCGCGAAGCTCCGCGAAGCGCGTGACGACACGTTTCAGCACGTGGCCGTTGGACGGGAGATTGTCGCAGGTGAGCAGCGTGAACGGTGCTGTCCCGGCGCTTTTTCGGCGGGCCAGCGCCTCGACGATGAAGCCGATTGCCGAGCGGGGTTGGCCGGGGTTTTCGAGGTCGTGAACGATGTCGGGGTGATTTTCGTCGAGCGTGCCGGTTGCAGGATTGTGACAATAGCCTTTTTCGGTGATCGTCAGCGACACGATGCGGGTGGCGGGGTCGGCCATGCGGCGAAGGACGGCTTCCGGGTCCTCCGGCGCGCAGAGCAATTCGACGACGCTGCCGATCACCTGCAGTTCTTCGCCGTCGCCGTCCTGGACCTTGAGCGTGTAGAGCCCGTCCTGTGGGGCGAGGGCGTCCCGGGTTTCGGGGCTCCTGAGCGAAACGCCGCAAATGCCCCAGGAGGGATCCTGTGCGAGCACCGCATCGGTGAAGGCGGCCTGGTGTGCCCGATGAAACGCGCCGATACCGAGATGGACGATGCCGACGGTCACCCGTGCGGGGTCGTAGTTCGGCCTGCCAACGTCCTTGGGTAGCTGGCCGAGCGTCTGTCTTGAGAGCCGTGTCATGAGGTCCGCCTTTCGCGGGAGGTCGCCCGCCCGGCGATCGGTTGGCTGATAGGCATCTTGCTCCTCCCCCGCGTTTTCTCGAAACAGCCAAGAGTTGATAGGCCAGTCGTCGAGATCGAGTCAATCGCCGCCGCCGACGCTGGGGCCGAAGTGGACCGGACGGACGGGGTCATGCAAATGCCATAATGGCTGAAGACGTTCTCGTACATAGATCGAGCACGATCTTCGCCGCCCGCTCAGCCTTGGAGGCTCTTTCGCCGCATTTGCGGTTTTCGGAGCGGGCAAAATCTCCCAGGACCTGATGAGAAGGTTCGCCGCGACCAAAGCAGAATTGCGAGGTTCAATGCGATGCATTCCATCCAAGACCGTCTTCCAGTCTCAATCATCATTGCGAACTACAACTATGCGCGTTTCCTCCCGCGGGCGATCGAGAGCGCACTGGACCAAAGCCACAGTGACGTCGAGGTCATCGTCGTAGACGACGCGTCGATTGACGATTCGGCTGATGTGATCGCCTCCTATGGAGGGAGGATCAAAGCCCATATGCGCGAGGCGAATGGCGGCCATGGCGCAGCCTTCAACACGGGATTTGCGGCGAGCCGGGGAGCGATCGTGCTCTTCCTCGACGCCGACGATTACCTTTACCCGAACGCAGTCTCCGAGATAGTGGCCCGTTGGGAGGACGATACGGCTCAGATGCAGTTCAGGCTGCACATCGTCGACGAATGCGAGCACGTCAACGACGTGTTCCCTCCGCCCGAGGTGCCTTTCGAGTCCGGCGACGTTACTCCGCAATTGTTGCGCCGCGCCCGCTATCAGACGACGGTGACCAGCGGTTTGGCCTTTGCGCGTTCGGCGCTAGACGCGATCATGCCGATCCCGGAGACAGAATTCCGGCAGGGTGCCGATGGTTATCTCGTCACCTTGGCACCGCTTTACGGACAAGTGAGGTCGATCGACTCCTGTCTCGGTGCCTATCGCATCCATGGAAACAATCATTCGATTTTCGCCGAGAAGCTTGGACAGCGAGCGCGCTGGCGTGTCGAGCACGACTTTCACCGCCTGCAAGCGCTGGCGGCTCAGGCGAAGAACGTTGGGCTGGAGGTCTCGCACGACGCCAATCTGCGCGATCCGACGCATCTGGAGGAACGGCTGGCCTCCTTGTGCGTCGATAGCCGGCGCCATCCAGTCGCTGACGATTCCAGGGTAGCGCTCGGTGCTGCCGGTGCCGTCGCAAGCTTGGCAATGAACGTCTCCTTGCGCCGTCGCGCTATGCTGGCGGCCTGGTTCCTATCCGTTGGACTCCTTCCGCTGCGCATGGCAACGGCCGTGTTGTCATGGAAGCTTGTCGCCTCTTCAAGGCCGGCCTTTCTTGCGCGGCTCTCGAAGACCATCCGCCATGTGACGGGATAGGACTCAGGGCCTACCCGAAGTAACTACTAATGCAGCCCTCTCTAAATAAATCCTGATGTGATAAATTAGCGCTGGAGCAACGTCGGCTTGTGGAGCCCGATGACGTTCCGGTCTCGCTCCGAGGCCGGTACTCATTGACGTTGCATCAGCGTCTCCGCCAGGCCGCATCGGCTGGGGCCTCCATGAGGTGCCCTGCACGCAAGCTCGGATTGGGAGGTGTATTATGGTGCGCAAACTGTGTCTCGCCCTGGCGGTCGCGGCATCAGCGCTCGCAATGAGTGCGTCTGCCTGGGCAGACATCACGATCCTCGTGCCTTCGGGGAGTGAGGGTGACGGCCTTAGGGCCGCGGCTGCCGACTACGCGAAGTTGAAGGGCACGAAGGTGGAGACGGTGCAGGCGCCTTATGCCAATGTCTTCGAACAGGGCGCCAATGCAGGGGCAACGAAATCGGGCGTTTTCGACATCATCCTGATGGACGACCCGTGGATTCCGTTTTTCGCCGAAAACGGCCATCTCGAGGATTTGACGTCCTACTTCAAGAATGCGGGCGTCGAGGGACCGGACAACGACTTCCTGTCGAAGTCGCTGGCGATCTGCCGCAATCCCTATAATGAGGGGCCTTATGTCTGCCTGCCATATGTCGGCAACGCGCAGATGTTTTTCTATGACGCCGCCAAGTTCAAGGAGGCGGGCGTCGAGGCGCCGAAGACCTGGGATGACGTCCTGAAGGCTGCGAAAATGCTGACCGAGCAGGGAGGGGGCCGTTATTTCGGCTATGTCTTCCGCGGCGGTCAGGGCAACCCGGTGGTGGCCGACTTCATGCCGATCTTCTGGTCCTATGGCGCCAATATGTTCAATGAGGACCGGACGAAGGTCACCATCGACACGCCGGAGGGCGCCGAAGCCATGAAGATGTTCATGGCCTTGCGCGACGTCTCTCCGAAGGGTGTGGAGAGCTACAACGCCAACGAAGTCGGAACGGCCATGGCCGCCGGCACCGCTGCCTCGTCGATCAACTGGCCGAACTGGGTCGCGACCTTCGAGGATCCGAGCCAATCGAAGATGGTCGGCAAGATTTCCTATAGCCCGATTCCGGCGGGTACCAAGCCGGGCAGCTCGGAGATAGGCCATTGGACCATGGGCATCATGGCGGCGTCCAAGAACAAGCAGGAGGCCTTCGACTTCATGATGTGGGCGACCTCGCCCCAGCAGATCAGGATCTCCGCCGAGCGCGGCAATCCGCCCGTCCGAGCGTCGGTCTTCACCGATCCGGAACTCACCAAACAGGAGAAGTTTCGCCACTATCCGGTGTTGATGCAGGCGATCGAGGCTTCGACGCCCCGGCCGCGCCACCCGAAGTGGCCGGAAATCGAGAACGCCTTCGGGATCGAGCTCTCAAAGGCCGTCGCCGGAACGATCAAGCCGGAGGAGGCGCTGAAGAACTCGCAAGCCGCGGTCGAAGAGATTACCGGCATCAAATAAACGGCCGACCGCAAGGCGGGGCTTCCGTTCCCGCCTTGCGGTCGGTGCTAAGGCGCGGGGTCGAGGAACGCCGCACGGGCCCTGCCTCTTCCCGCCCCAGTGCGTACGGACAGGTCCGGGAGGGACCTATGTTGAAGTCCGAAAAAGGCACAGCTGCGTCGCTCCGACTTGGGCGCGGTATGGAGCAATGGTCCGAGCGTCACCTGCGCTATCTCATGCTCGCCCCGACGGTGGTGATTCTCCTGGCGCTGACGATCTTCCCGAGCATCTACATGTTCTATGCGGCGGTCCACAGGGTCAGTCCCAACCCCGACCTGCCCTGGACCTTCGTCGGCGTCGACAACTTCGCCCGGCTGCTCACCGACGGCCAATTCCAGGTCGCCCTGCGCAACACCGTCGTCTTTACGGTCGTGGCGGTGTCGATTGAATTCCTGCTCGGCCTCGGCCTCGCGCTCTTGCTCGACAAGTTCATCCGCCGGCTTACTTTCCTGAAGACCGTGCTGATGATCCCGATGATGCTGCCGCCGATCGCCGTCGCCATCACCTGGAAGCTCATCTACGAGCCGCAATTCGGCGTTCTCAACGAGATCATGTTCCGCCTCGGCCTGCCCATACAGGCCTGGGCCGGCGACGTGAACCTTGCGATGTTCTCGATCATCGTTGCCGATGTCTGGCAGTGGACGCCGTTCATCTTTCTCCTGATGCTCGCGGGACTCGCCAGCCTGCCCGTCGAGCCCTATGAGGCGGCCGCGCTCGACGGCGCCTCATCCTGGCGGCAGTTCTGGGACCTGACGATTCCCTTCCTGAAGCCGGTCATCGCCATTGCCCTCCTCCTGCGCGTGATGGATGCGCTGCGCCTGTTCGACCTTGTCTTTATCCTGACAGGGGGCGGGCCGGCGGACCGGACCAAGGTCCTGAGCCTCTATATCTACCAGGTCGCCTATCGCTTCGCCGATCCCGGTTATGCGGCGGCGATATCGCTCTTCGTTCTGTTTGTGACGATCGTCTTGAGCACCTGGTTCATGAAACGCATGCGGCTTGCGGAGTGAGGCGATGGCGACGATAAGAACACGCAACCGCAGCCGGGAGATGCTTCTCCGCTTCGCGGCCTATCTCACGATCCTTGTTGCGCTGATCCTGACCCTGTTTCCGGTCTATTGGATCGCGGCGAACTCCTTCAAGTTCGATATCGACATCTTCGCCGTGCCGCCGGAGTGGCTGCCGCGAAACCCGACTCTGAAGCACTACGACGAAGCCTTCGTCCAGCGACCGTTCCTGCGCTATGCGTTGAACAGCTTCCTGGTCGCGATCGGGACCACCGCCATTTCGGTGACCTTCGGCACCATGGCGGGCTACGCGCTCGCGCGGTTCCGCTATCCGTGGCAGTGGCGAAAGCAGATTTCGTTCTGGATCCTTTCGACGCGGATGATGCCGCCGATCGTCAGCATCATTCCGCTCTACCTGTTCTTCAACTATTTCGACATGCTCAACACGAAGTCGGCTCTGATCATCGCCTATACCGCCTTCAACCTGCCCTTCGCGACCTGGATGATGAAGAGCTATTTCCAGGATCTTCCGGTCGAGCTCGAAGAGGCGGCGATCGTCGACGGCGACACGCGTTGGGGGGCGTTCCTGCACGTGGCGCTGCCGCTTGCGCGACCTGGGCTTGCAGCAACCGCCATCTTCTGCCTGATCATCTCGTGGAACGAATTCCTGCTGTCTCTCATCGTCACGCTCACCGAGCAGTCGCAGACGCTGCCGATCGGTATTGCCGGGCGCGTGACCCAGTACGCGACCTATTGGGGCGAGATCAGCGCAGCCGGCTTCATGGCCTGCGTACCAATCGTCATCTTCGCCTTCATCGTCCAGAAGCATCTCGTCCGGGGGCTCTCCCTCGGCGCCGTCAAGGGTTGAAGGGAGAGGGGTTGAGGCCGATGGCGTCCGTTAGGTTCGACAATGTGACCAAGAAGTTCGGCGAATTCGTCGCCGTCGCCAATTTCAACATCGAGATCCGCGACAAGGAGTTCCTCGTGCTGCTCGGGCCTTCGGGTTGCGGCAAGACGACAACGATGCGGATGGTCGCCGGTCTCGAAGAGGCGACGTCCGGCGATATTTATATCGACGCCGATCGCGTCAACGATGTGCTGCCGAAATATCGCGACGTCGCGATGGTCTTCCAATCCTACGCGCTCTATCCGCATCTAACCGTCGAGGACAATATCGGCTATCCCTTGAAGATCCGCAAAGTGCCACCGGAGGAATACACGCGGCGCGTGGCCGAGGTGGCACGGCGGGTCGAGCTCGAAACCATGCTCAAGCGCCTGCCGAAGGAGCTTTCGGGCGGCCAGCGGCAGCGGGTCGCGCTCGCCCGCGCCATCGTGCGCACGCCGCGCGTCTTCCTAATGGACGAGCCGCTGTCCAATCTCGACGCGAAGCTGCGCACCCAGATGCGGGCGGAACTGAAGCACTTGCAGCACGAATTGCAGGTGACGACGATCTATGTGACACATGACCAGATCGAGGCGATGACGCTCGCCCACCGGGTCGCGGTGATGAACAAGGGCGTGATCGAGCAACTCGGAACGCCGCGAGAAATCTACAATGATCCTCGCACGCTCTTCGTCGCGGGGTTCATTGGCTCCCCGTCCATGAATCTCATCCCCGGCGAGGTGAAGGACGGCGTGTTCGCGAGCGCGGGCCTTCGAGTCGGCGGCGCGGGCCGCTTCAATATCCCGCGCGCCGTGCTCGGGGTACGCCCCGAAGATATACATGTGGCAAGCGCCGAAGATCCCGACACCAATCTGGTGGCGCCGATCTATTCGGTGGAGCTTACCGGCGAGAACACGCTCGTAAGCCTGCAGCTCGGGGGCCAGCTCTTGGCGGTGCGGGCCGACAAGAACTTTTCCGGTCAGATCGATCAGAGGGTCGCCGTTAGGATCGCCAGGGATCGCATGTTCCTATTCGATGCGGAGACGGAGCGACGTGTCGATATCCAGTCCAATAGCTGAGATGCCGGACGCGGGTGGCGATGGTAAGGCGGGTGCGGGGAGAGACGGCCGAGCACGGCGTAGTCCGATGGGCGATCGCCCTAAGACAGTGACAGCGGCGATCGCTCTTTTCATGACAGCCGGAGCGCTCGCCGCCGACGCAGGTCCGATTCACGGTAACCCGCTGATCGAGATACCCGCAGGCCCCTTCGTCTTTGGCCGCGATGACGGCCCCGAGAACGAGCGGCCGCGTCGGGTGGTGGAGGGGCAGTCTTTTCAGATCAACCGCACCGAGATCACCAACCGGCAATATGCACGCTTCGTCGAAGCGACCGGCCATCGGCCCGCCTTTTATGCCGGCCACCCGGTGCTGGGACTGGACGACCGTCCGGTTGTGGGCGTCAGTTGGGCGGACGCGGACGCTTACTGCCGGCATTATGGCCTCTCGCTGCCGTCGGAAGAGCAATACGAACGGGCGGCGCGGGGAGCGGCGGGGAAAGCATTTCCCTGGGGCTCTGCCGCCCCGGACGAGACCCGAGTCAATGCCGGTGCCGAGGTCTGCTGTTCGGCAGACGCGCGCGACGGTTATCCGATGACCGCGCCGGCAGATGCTTTCGCAAGCGGCGCGAGCGGGGAGGGCGTGTTCAACCTTGTCGGCAATGTCTGGGAGTGGACAAAGGATGTCTACGCCCCTTACGAGAGGAGCGGAGAAGAGGCGCAATCGGCCACCGGAACATTCCGCGTGCTGCGCGGCGGGTCGTGGAACAGCGACCCGAGCCATCTGACGACGACCTACCGGCTCGCCTATGATCCCGACTTCCGCTTCTCGGCAAATGGCGGCTTCCGATGCGTGCGCTCCGAACCCTGATAGCCGCCTCGATGCTTATGCTTCCTGCGGCGGTGATGGCCGCAGAGCCCTCCGCTTCGCCGGACTACGGGCTCGAGACCATCCATGTGCCGGGAGCCAGCTTCGCCGGCCTGGCGCGCGACGACGACGCGCTGCTGGTGAGCGATCTTGCGAGCGGCCGGCTTTATCGCCGCGGCCCGGACGGCGGGCTTGCCGCCTTCGGTCCGGTCTTTCCGCATGGCCTCGACGTGATCGGCGACCCGACCGGACCCTACCGCGTCGCCCGCCTCGGGCACCGGCTGGTGGTTGCTCAAGGGTGGACGCCGGTCGATAGGCGCGAGGGACCGCTCGACCATGCGCTCGTCGCGCTCGACAATGCCGGCAAGACGAGCGTCATCAGCAATGATTTCTGGAACCCGTTCGATTTCGTCGCGGCGGCTGACGAGCTTTACGTTGTCGACGCCGCGCGCAACAGCGTCGAACACCTGCGACTGGATGGCCGCAGGAATACGATCGTCACCTTCCGACGGCTGGAACAAAGAGGAGAGACGCTGCAAGGCTTGTCGCCGACGGAGTTCGCAAAGGGCGAAACCCATGCCGTCGACGCGGTGCCGACCGGCGTCGCGCTCAGCAACGGGCGGCTCTACATCACGCTCTTCGGCGGCTTTCCCTTCCTGCCAGGCGCCGGCAAGGTCGTTTCGCTCCCTGTGGCTGGTGGCCCGTCTACGCCGAGGCTCGAGGCGGAGGGGCTCAACGCGCCGGTGGCCGTCGCCTTCGACCACAACGGGGCGATGCTCGTCCTCGAGCATGGAACCTACGACCAGAGCCACGGATTCGCAAAAGGCAGCGGCCGACTGCTGCGATTCGGTGAGGGTGATCGCGAGGTGATCCTCGATGGGCTCACGCGGCCGGTGTCGGTTCTCGTTTGGGACGGACGGCAGCTCGTCGTTTCCGATCTCGGCGGCAATCTCCATTTTCTACGGCACCGCGCGTCTGATCCGACGCGCAAATAGAGTTCACGAAGAGAAAGTAGAACTACTGCGCCGCGCGTCAGACGCGCGAAGGTCGCTGTAGCAGTTTTGAGGTGCTGGATGTTTTTGTCCTTAAATCGGCTAACGATTTAAGGAAACATGCAGTAGCGCCTGTTCCCGTGTGAAGCCTGCACCATATTCCGGGTGACGGCATCATCAAGCAGGAGAAATAGCATGCGCATTGAACCGGTCTTCCTGTTCGATCTCGACGGCACCCTCGTCGACAGCGTCTATCAGCATGTGCTTGCCTGGAAGGAAGCGCTCGACGGTGAGGGCATTGATCTCTCGGTTTGGCGCATTCACCGCAAGATCGGGATGAGCGGCGGCCTCTTCACCAATCAGCTCCTGCGCGAAACGAACATGGAGATCAGCGAGGAGCGGGTAGCGCGCCTGCGCCGACGCCATGCCGAAGCCTATAAGCGGCAGGCGGACAGCATTCGGCCACTGCCCGGCGCACGCGAGCTGCTAAGCTGGCTTACGGACGCGAAGATATCCTACGCGATCGCGACGAGCGGGCGCATGGAAACGGCGGCCGTGAACCTCGCTGCGCTTGACGTCGATCCGGCAGTCATCCCGGTCGTCACGCGGGACCTCGTCAAATATGCCAAGCCCGACCCGGACCTCTTTCTCGCCGCCGCCGAGCAGCTCGGCGCGCCCATCGAAACGGCGGTGGTTGTCGGCGACAGCATCTGGGACATGCTGGCAGCGGTGCGCTGCCGCGCTTTGGGCGTTGGGCTGTTAAGCGGCGGTTACGGGCACGAGGAACTGCGGCACGCGGGAGCGTATCGCATTTTCGAAGATCCCGCCGACATGCTTAACCATATCGACGAGCTTGGAGGACGGCGGTGACGAAAGCAGCGTTCTGATCCCCGCACGCCTGGGAACGAGCCGGAGGCTCAGTGCGTGGTCTTGGCCTCTTCGCGAACCGCTTCTTCGTGATACCAGCAGCCGTCGACGGCAGCCGCGCACACATCCGAGGAGGCGATGTCTCCCTTCCGCTGGACTTCGGAGCGACGCTCCTCGGCCTTCCGTGGGATCCGCGTCGGAAACTTCAGGATCGTCGCAGACTTGCCGTGAAAACTCGTGGCCATGCTCTGGTCTCCCGTGAGTCCTGGAGGAAACATAGTGCATGGAGACGCGAATTGCACATCATTTGCGCCAATTGCCGAAAAATCGTTCAATTGGGTGCCGGAATCGCGAGCATTCTCCGATGCATTTCTCGGAGAGATAGCCGCGGGTGCGATTTTTTAGGCAGCAGCGCCTCTCTGGCGCATTTTGGAGCACTGATTTTTCCGTCAGTTGCGCCGCTCCCCTGAGCGAGGGCGCCGAAAAAGGGGGATGCCGACGGCGTCGTGCATCCTGATACCACAAAGGCTGCGGTAGCGCGTTGAATTGCTGCATGTTTTTGTCCTGATTCAACTTCGATCGGCGACGCGACGCTTGAGGCCTCGGCGGGAAAGAGAGCGCCGGCTTCCGGTCGCCTTCGCGGCGCTGAGTGGCGCGGATTCAATCCGCGGCGGCTGCGTCACCCAAAAAAGTATCCCTTACGCGGTCGAGTTGGCACGCTTGATGCTTAAGGGGAATCGATCCCTGGCGGTTGAACGCATATCGTGCGGAGGCCGCTTCAGGATTTGCTCAAACCTCGCAGCACCACGTTAGAGAGATTTGCTGATGACAAAGTATAAGCTCGAGTACATCTGGCTCGATGGCTACACGCCGGTACCCAATCTCCGCGGCAAGACGCAGATCAAGGAATTCGACGCGTTTCCGACGCTCGAGCAGCTCCCGCTCTGGGGCTTCGACGGCAGCTCGACGATGCAGGCCGAAGGCCGCAGCTCCGATTGCGTGCTGAAGCCGGTTGCCGTCTACCCGGATCCGGTCCGCACCAACGGCGTGCTGGTCATGTGCGAGGTCATGATGCCGGACGGCAAGACGCCGCATCCGTCGAACAGCCGCGCGACGATCCTGGACGACGAAGGCGCCTGGTTCGGTTTCGAGCAGGAATACTTCTTCTACAAGAACGGCCGTCCGCTGGGCTTCCCGGAGCAGGGCTATCCGGCACCGCAGGGCCCGTACTACACCGGCGTCGGTTACAGCAACGTCGGCGACGTCGCACGTCAGATCGTCGAAGAACACCTCGACATCTGCCTGGCTGCCGGCATCAACCATGAAGGCATCAACGCCGAAGTCGCCAAGGGCCAGTGGGAATTCCAGGTCTTCGGCAAGGGCTCCAAGAAGGCCGCCGACGAAGTCTGGATGGCGCGTTACCTGCTGCAGCGCCTGACGGAAAAGTACGGCATCGACATCGAGTGGCACTGCAAGCCGCTCGGTGATACCGACTGGAACGGCTCCGGCATGCACTGCAACTTCTCGACCGCCTATATGCGCGAAGTCGGCGGCAAGGATTATTTCGAAGCGCTGATGGCCGCCTTCGAGAAGAACCTGCACGAGCATATCGCCGTCTACGGTCCGGACAACCACCTGCGCCTGACCGGCAAGCACGAGACAGCACCGTGGAACAAGTTCAGCTACGGCGTTGCCGACCGCGGCGCATCGATCCGCGTTCCACACAGCTTCGTCAACAACGGATACCGCGGCTATCTCGAAGATCGCCGTCCGAACTCCCAGGGCGACCCCTACCAGATCGCTTCCCGCGTCCTGAAGACGATTTCCAGCGTTCCGACGACGGTTTCGAAGGTAGCGTAATACTCCCAAGACTTCATGGCGCCGACCGCAGGGTCGGCGCCATGCTTTTTTCGAATTCCGGTTCCGCGCGCGATCACCCTTCGCTGCGGTTCCGAAGGATCCAATCGACTGCGGCCGAGACGTCAGCCACCGTCGCTGTCGGCGCGGGCTCGAAACGGCTCTCGTCACCCGCCCGATATTTGCCCGTGCGCACCAGCAGTGCGTGACCAACGCCGGCTTTGAGCGCGCCGGCGACATCCGTTTCCGCGTCGTCCCCGACCATCACGGCATCCGCGCCCGGGCAGTCGATGGGGGCCAGCGCAGAGCGGAAAAAGTCGGGTGCCGGCTTGCCGAGGACAACGGCTTGTTTCTGGGCCGCGAATTCCAGCGCGGCGATGAAAGCGCCGGCGTCGAGGCTCAATTTCTCGTCGGTGTCCTTGAAGGTGCGGTTCGGCGCCAGCGCCAGCAACTCCGCGCCGTCGACAAGCTCCCGAAACGCCGCATTGAGCGCGCGATACTCGAAGGCCTCGCCCGCATCGCCGACAACGACGGCCGTGCTCGCGGCGTCCGGCAGGTCCCGAAACTCGGAAACGAGATCGGGATGAACGAGAAGGTGTGGCGATCGCGCATGCTGGCGAAGCCAGCGACACGCTGCCTCTGCTGGGGTGAATAGCTCGTCGCTCGCGACTGCAAGGCCGAGCCTCGTAAGGCGATCGACAACGGCTCGCTTCGTTGAGCGCGTGGTGTTGCTGACGAAGCGGATCGGCAGGCCGGCTGCGTGCAAGCGAGCGACAGCCTCGGTTGCGCCCGGCACGGCGCTCTCGCCGTCATAGATGACCCCGGCAAGATCAAGGAGCACTGCATTGATCATCCGGTCAGGATGGCACGCTAGTGCTGTCGGTCAAGTTTCGCGCTGAGGTGAATGCGGAGTTGAGGCGCATCACTGCGAGCGCCGTTTTCTCGCGCCACACTGAGCGGCGCTCTATGCCGCGGCGGTTCTGCCGCCGCGCTCGTACAAGCTGAAGCCGTAGTTACACGCCGGCGTCTCAGCCGCGGCGGGTGTCCGGGAAGTTGGCCGGATCGATGCCGAGGGTGCGGAGATCGCGTGCAGTCGGGCGGCGGTGACCTTCGACGGCGGCGGCCGCGGCAGTGGCGGCACCCAGGACTGCGAAGGCGCGGCCGATGAAGCCCATGCGGTTCTTGCTAGTCATCTCTTTGCTCGCTTTCGTTTTTCTCTTTCGATGAGAAAAAGATGGGCCCGGCGAGGTTCTTTTGCAATGCACAAAACCTCAGCCCAGCCATGCAACGAAAGCAGGCCCGGCGGGGGTCACCCGGCCGGGCCTGGATCGGAGCGGAACGAGGCTGCCCCTCCTCGTCTCGCTCCTCGAAACGCCTTGGGAGGCGGAGGGGTCAGTCTTCGCTGGCTGCGAGCTGGGCAAGGACTTCGCCGCGGCCGCGTGCTCTGAGGATGAGCGGCACGATCAGGGCCAGCGCCGCAATCACTAAGAGCACCGCGGCGATCGGCGAGGTGAAGAGCACGGTTATATCGCCCTGGCTGATCGAAAGCGCCCGGCGCAATTGCTGCTCGGCAAGCGGCCCGAGGATCAGGCCGACGACGACCGGCGCGATCGGATAGCCGAAGACCCGCATGACATAGCCGAGCAGGCCGAAGGCGAGCAGCATGCCAAGCTCGAAGACCGACGGGTTGGCGCCGATGGTGCCGAGCGTCGCGAACAACAGAATGCCGGCATAGAGCCAGGGCTTCGGGATCGTCAGAAGCCTCACCCAGAGACCGATCAGGGGCAGGTTCAGGACAAGCAGCATGAAGTTGGCGATGAGCAAGCTGGCAATCAGGCCCCAGACGAGCTGAGGATTGGTGGCGAAAAGCAGCGGACCCGGCTGCAGGCCGTATTGCTGAAAGCCGGCGAGCATGATCGCCGCTGTTGCCGTCGTCGGCAGACCGAGCGTCAGGAGCGGCACGAGCGTACCGGCGGCGGATGCGTTGTTGGCGGCTTCGGGACCGGCCACGCCTTCAATCGCGCCATTGCCGAATTCTTCCGGATGCTTGGTCAGGCGCTTCTCCGCCGCATAGGAGAGGAAGGTGCCGATCTCGGCGCCGCCGGCCGGCATGGCGCCGATCGGGAAGCCGATGAAGGTGCCGCGCAGCCAGGGCTTCCACGAACGCGCCCAGTCCATTGCGCTCATCCAGACCGAGCCGCGAACCGCCTCGACCTTGTCGGGGCCGCGGTCTCCTTGGGCTGCGATGAACAGCGTCTCGCCGATCGCGAACATCGCGACCGCAAGCGTCGTCACTTCGATGCCGTCGAGAAGGTCGGGCACCCCGAAGGAGAGGCGCGTCTGGCCCGTCAACTGGTCGATGCCGATGCAGGCGAGCGTCAGACCGACGAAGAGCGAGGTGAGGCCGCGTAGCGTCGAATCGCCGAAGGCGGAGGAGACCGTGACGAAGGCGAGCACCATCAGGGCGAAATATTCGCGCGGCCCGAAGACGAGTGCGAGCTTCACGATGTAGGGGGCGATGAAGGCGAGCGCGAGCGTTGCAATAAGGCCCGCCACGAAGGAGCCGATCGCCGCCGTTGCGAGAGCCGGGCCGCCGCGGCCGGCGCGGGCCATCTTGTTGCCCTCGAGCGCGGTGACGATCGACGAGCTTTCACCCGGTGTGTTGAGCAGGATCGACGTCGTCGAGCCGCCATACATGCCGCCATAATAGATGCCGGCGAACATGATCAGCGAACCGCCCGGGTCGAGCTTGTAGGTAACGGGCAGGAGGAGCGCGACCGTCAATGCCGGGCCGATGCCAGGGAGCACGCCGACGGCGGTGCCGAGCGTCACGCCGATCAGAGCGTAGAGCAGGTTCATCGGCTGGGCAGCGACCAACAGCCCCTGCAGCAGGAAATCGAAAGTACCCATGGTCGTCGGCCCTCTCAGAAGAACAGGCGTTCAAGCGGCCCTGCGGGCAGCGACAATTGCAGGAGCTTGGCGAAAATCAGCCAGACGAGGTAGCTGAACGCGATGCCGATCGGGATCGTAAACCATAGCCTACGCTTTCCGAACCCACATGCCGTCATGGCGAAAAGGATGCCGGTTGCGATCGAAAAGCCGAGCGTGTTGAGCAGCAGCATCTGTGCGGCGAGCCCGCCGACGATCCAGACGACCGGGCCGAATTCCTGCTTCTCGCGTTCGTGGCCGAAGTCGCCCCTCAAGGCTTCTGCGGCCGTCCAGATCGCGAGCCCGACAAGACAGAAGGCGATCGCATAGGGAACCGTGGTCGGCCCAACCTGCGAATAGCCTGCAAGCCCCGACAGGCGTGAAACGTCCCAGAAGATCAGACCCGCGATCGCGGCCAAGACGACGGCGATGATCAGCGCCGCCCGGTCGGGGCGGCGCGTTTCGGCAGAAGGGTTGTTGCCCTTGTTCATTTGACCAGTCCGATATCCTTGAGGACGGTTTCCGTCGCAGCAATGTCTTTGGTGAGCTGTTCCTTGAAGGCGTCGCCGGCGAGATAGGTATCCTGCCAACCCTTGGTCTTCAGCACTTCCTGCCAGCCGGCGGATTTGGCGAGCTTTTCGATGTCGGCGGAGACGGCGGCTTTCTGCTCGTCGGTAAGGCCAGGAGCGGCCGCAACCATGCGCCAGTTTTCGACGACCACGTCGACGCCCGATTCCTTCAGCGTCGGTGCGTCGATGCCCGGGATGCGCTCGGCGCTCGAAACGGCAAGCAAGCGAAGCGTGCCGGCCTTGACCTGGGATTCGAACTCACCATAGCCGGAGATGCCGGCCGTCACCTGGCTGCCGAGGATCGCGGCGAGCGCTTCGCCGCCGCCGGAATAGGCGATGTAGTTGATTTTCGTCGGATCGACGCCTGCAGCCTTGGCGATGAGGCCGACCGCGATGTGGTCGGTGCCGCCTGCCGAGCCGCCGGCCCAGGAGACCGAGCCCGGATCCTTCTTCAGCGCCGCGACGAGGTCGGCCATGGTCTTGATCTCGGAAGCGGCCGGAACGACGATCGCCTCATATTCGCCCGTCAGCCGTGCGATCGGCTCGACGTCCTTGAGCGTTACCGGCGAATTGTTGGTGAGGATGGCGCCCACCATCACGTAGCCGCCCACGAGCAGAGCATTCGGGTTGCCCTTCTGCTGGCTGGCGAACTGGGCGAGGCCGATCGTGCCGCCGGCGCCCGGAACGTTCTGTACCTGCACGTTGCCCGAAATGCCTTCCTGCTGCATGACGGTCTGCAGCGAACGGGCGGTCTGGTCCCAGCCGCCGCCCGGATTTGCCGGCGCGATGATCGTGTAGTCGGCGGCATAGGCCGGCAATGCCAGAGCGCCGGCGAGAATGGATGCGAGGAAGAAATGTTTCAAGGTCGGTCCTCCGTGAGGCGCGCTTCGTTGCGCGCACGTTGATTATCGTCGCGAACGGGAGAAGCGGGTGGTCGACTGAAGCGGCGACCTCCGACCGGATTGGTGATGTCCTCCCGATACACTGCCGGCGATCCGCCTCCACGGGCTCGCCAGTGACCTTAAGCCACCATAGAAAGCTGACATTAACCTGACATCAAGTCCGCTTCGCGTAAATGACTTGTTTGGCTGCGGAAATTTTCACTGCAGCCGCAGCATCTCGTTCCAGCGGGCAATCAGCCGCGCGCGCTTGACCTGGTCGAGATAGACCATCAGTCCGGGGCTGACCGGCACCGGCTTCAGCTGCGCGCCGAGCATCTCCTGCATCGTATTGGCCGTATTCTCACCGGCGACGTCCGGGCTCACGGCCGGGATCTGCAGTTCCCGCGCCATGATCGTCTGACCTTCCTTGGACATGAAGAATTCGAGATAGCGGCGGCCGAGCTCGGGAGCGGCCGCCGCCTGCGGCACGAGGCCGATTCTCGACATGACCACGGTATAGTCCCTCGGCAGAACGATGCCGACGTCCGGATGCCGCGAGGCCCAGTCGGCGGCATAGGAGCCCAGGATATTGTAGCCGAGGACGAAACGTCCGTCGGAAACCCGCTCCAGGATCGCCTGACTGGTCGAATAGAGTTTCACGCCGGCCGCGCCCATTGCGCGGATGACGGTCCAGATGTCGCCGAACTGCTCCTGGTCGCGCGACATGAAGAGGAAGCCGACGCCGGAGCGTTCGATATCATAGGTACCGATGCGGCCGAAGACGGCGCTTCCCTTCCGCTTGAGATAATCGACGAATTCGGCGCGCGTCGCCGGTGGCCGCTCATCCTTGAAGCTCGGCTTGTGGTAGACGAAGACGGCGGGTTCGAAAGTCAGCGCATAGGCCGTGTTGCGCCAGTTCGCCCAAGCCGGCCAGCGCCCGCTCATCGGCAGGTCGCTACGCTGCGCATAGCCGTCATTGCTGAGCTTGACCTGCAGGTCCATGGCCGACGAAAAGGCGAAATCCGCGGTCTTCTGGCCGGCGTCCGTCTCCTTGACGATCCGGTCGTAGATCTCGCCGGTCAGCATGTCCTCATAGCGCACCGCCACATCCGGATTGGCTTTCTGGAAGCCGACGATCATCGGCCGAGCAAGCGGTTCGTCGAGCGAGGAATAGACCGTCAGGATCGGTGCGTCGGCATCGCCGGAACCGGCCGGAAAAAACACCGGGGCCGCATGCGCAATCGCGGAGGACAGAACTGAAAAAGCTAGAGAAATCAAGAACCGCATAAATCCACAATGCCTGAGCAGAGCGCCGTTCACAAGCAAGCTCGTGACCGATAAAGTGATCTCGGGGAGAAGCGATAGTTTGCGAATTTTGCTTGTTGAAGATAACCGGGCCCTAGCAGAGGGCCTTTCGACGCTCCTGCGCGGCAGCGGCTATGCCGTCGATGTCGTCAGCGACGGCGCCTCCGCCCATGCGGTGGCGGCGGCCGAAAGCTTCGATCTGGTGATCCTTGATCTCAACCTGCCGGAAATGGACGGGCTTGAGGTGCTGCGTGCCATGCGTGCCCGGCAGAATCGGGCAGCCGTCCTCATCCTGACGGCGCGCGGTACACCGGAGGAGCGGGTCAAAGGGCTCGACCTCGGAGCCGACGACTACCTGATCAAGCCGTTCGACATCGGCGAGTTCGAGGCCCGCGTGCGGGTCCTGCTTCGGCGCCAGGCGGGATTGCGCGCCTCTGTCGTCAGCTATGGCAATGTCTCGCTGGATCTTACGGCGCGCAGCTTTTCCGCAGGTGGCGTGCCGATCGAAATTCCCGCCCGCGAGCTCGGCCTGCTCGAGCTTCTGTTCATGCGTGCTGGCAAGGTGGTCGCCAAGGATGCGATCGTGCAATCGCTCACGGGGCTCGACGATGATCTGAGCGCCAACGCGATCGAGCAATATGTGAGCCGGCTGCGCAAGCGCCTAGCTCCCTATGGCCTGACTGTGCGCACCGCCCGGGGCATCGGTTACTACCTCGACAAGACGGCCGGTTCCGAATGAAGTCCGCGGTCTATTCGCTGCGACGCCGATTGCTCGCCTGGCTGCTGATCTCGACCGCCGTCATCGGCGTCATTGCCTTGGTTGATACCTATCGCGAGGCCGTGAAGACGGCGAATGCCGTCTCGGACCGGGTGCTTGCCGGTTCGGCGCTGGCCATCGCCGAGAGGGTGGTCGTTGCCGAGGACGGCTCGCTCCAGGTCGATATCCCCTATGTGGCGCTCGAGATGCTGACGTCGGCCGCGCAGGACCGCGTTTTCTATCGCGTGGACGGTCCGCCGGGTGAGTTCATCACCGGCTATCAGACGCTGCCTTCGCTTCCCGAGAACGCCGGCCAGCCGACGAGCTTCGCCGACGCGGTCTTCCGCGGTGAGCCGATCCGCGTGGCGGCTCTCAGGCGTTCCGCGTCGACCGGTGTTAACTCCGTTCCTTTCGTCGTCACCGTCGCCGAGACGACGATCGCGCGGCGACAACTGGCCCAGACCATTCTCCTCCGCTCGGCCATGCGCCTCGGGCTGATGATCGCCGGCGCGGCGGTGATTGTCTGGGTGGCCGTCACCTTCTCGCTGAGGCCGCTCTATCGCCTCGGCGATGCGATCGCCCAGCGCAGCCCGAACGATTTGCATCCGATCCGGGAGCGCGTGCCGAACGAGGTCCAGGGGCTCGTCGATACCGTGAATTCCTTCATGGTGCGCCTGCAATCGGCGCTCGATGCCCTTCGCCACTTCACCGGCAATGCCAGCCATCAGCTCAGAACACCGCTGGCGATCATCCGCACGCAGCTTGCATTGGCACAGCGAGCGATGACGATCGAGGAAACGCGGGCGGCCGCAAGGAAAGCGGATGAAGCGGTCGCCAATGCCGAGCGCATTCTCGCGCAGCTCTTGCTGATGGCGAGGATCGATGCGGCGGCGAGGGAGGAGGCGCGGGGCTCGGAGCGCATCGAGCTCGTAGGGCTTGCTCGCTCGATCACCGCCGACCACGTGCCGGCCGCGGGCGAGGCCGGTATCGATCTCGGCTTCGCCGGGGAGGGGGAGCATTGGATCCGCGCCGAGCCGCTGCTTGTCGGCGAGCTCCTGAAGAACCTGATCGGCAACGCCCTCCTTTACGCGGGCCGTGGCGCGGAGGTCACGGTTCGCGTCGAAGGAAGCGAAGAGACCGTCGCGCTGGAGGTCGAGGATAATGGTCCGGGCATCCGGCCGGAGTTGCGCGAGGCGGTGCTCAAGCGTTTCCGCCGTGGCGGTGACGAAGCCCCCGGCACCGGACTCGGCCTGCCGATCGTCGAGGAGATCGCCGCGCTTTACGGCGGAACGATGCGCCTTGAAGAGGGCGAGGGCGGGCGGGGACTGAAGGTCGTGTTGGCGTTCCCGTCGGGGTGAGGGGGAGGGTCTGTAGCCGAGAGATTGCATCGGCGGATGGCGCTCGTTAGCACCCCCTCTGCCCTGCCGGGCATCTCCCCCACAAGGAGGGAGATCGGCCAGCATCGGCGCTTTCGCCAGTTCGTCAGCGCCGCAGAAGGGCAAAGCAAGTGGGGCGCCGTGCGCGACCTAACGCTGTCAGAAAGACGAAGGGAGGAGCCCGCGGTTTGCCAATCTCGGCCTTGTGGCGGAGATGCCCGGCAGGGCAGAGGGGGTCAACAATGCCTTCGCCTGGGGTTGTAATTCGATCGGTTTCCCTTAAGCCTGGCGCTCTCAAAAAAACGAAACCTGCCCGGGGAAATCCGCGGGCAGGCCGAGCTTAAACTATCGCCGATCGATGCGATCAGAACGGCGAATCGGGGAAATAGAAGTCCTTCGCATTGTCCTTGGTGACGAGTGTCGCGTCGATCGTGTAGGTGCCGCGAACCGGAACCTGGCCGTAGAAGTTGGCGACGGTCATTTCGAGCGCGGTGCCGACCATCGCCGGCGGGTAGAGCACGTCGACCGGGATCATCTTGTCGCCGTCCATGACCTTCTTGATCATTTCCTTCGAACCGGCGCCGGCGACCACATATTGGATGTCCGTGCGCTTCGCCTGCTCGATCGCCTGCAGCACGCCGACGGCCATGTCGTCGTCCTGGCACCAGACGACGTCGATCTGCGGATACTTGGTCAGATAGTCCTGCATCACCTTGAAGGCGTCGTCGCGGTTCCAGTTGCCGTATTGGCGGTCGAGGATTTCCACCTTCGAGCCGGCGATGCCCTGGTCGAAGCCGTCCTGGCGCTGCTGGTCGATCGGGATCGGCAGGCCGCGAATGACGACGACCTTGGCCTCGGGCGTCGTAGCCTTGATGTATTCGCCGGCGACCTGGCCGAGAGCAGGATTGTTGCCGGCGACATAGAGGTCGCGCACGCTGTTGTCGTTGACCGAGGGCGCGCGGTCGACGAGTGCCACGAACTTGCCGTTACCCTTGACCTCCTTGATGGCGTTGACCAGCGGATCGGGATCGGTCGGCAGGATCACCAGAGCGTCGATGCCCTGGGTTTCGAGATCCTGTACGGCATTGGCTTGGCTCGCCGGATCCGGCGAGGTCTTCACGATGACATTTAGGCCAGGGTGCTGCTCCATGAGCTGCTTGGCTACGCGCTCCGCGTGGAATACGACGCCGGCGGTCCAGCCATGGTCGGCCGCCGGGATCGACACGCCGATCGTAACCTTCTTCTCCTCCGCGTGGGCCACGCTCGTCAATGCCATCACCGCGACGGCAGCAATGCCCATTAATCCCTTTCGCATGTTCACTTTCCTCCCGATGTCCAAGGGTCTTTACAAGGTCTTCGCTTGATGCGGCCGGACCACCTCGGTCCAGCCTGTCACGATTTGCGTACCAGCGAGCGCTGGACGAGCATCGCGATAATGATGATCGCACCCTGCATCGCGCCGATCAGGTATTCGCTGATGAAGTTCGACAGGAGCATGATGTTGCCGACCAATTCGAGGATGAAGGCGCCGCAGATGGTCCCCCAGACGCGGCCCGCGCCGCCCTTGAGCGCCGTTCCGCCGACAACCACGGCGGTGATGGCCTGCAGTTCCCAGAGGATGCCGGTCGTCGCCGAGGTCGAGCCGAGGCGAGGCACATAGAGCAGCACGGCAATCGCCACGCAGAGGCCCTGGATCACGAAGGCGATTGTGCGCACCCGGTTGACCGCGATGCCGGAATAGCGGGCAACGTCGCTGTTGGAGCCTACGGCGACCACGTGCCTGCCGTAGCGCGTGCGATAGAGAATGAAGGCGGCGACGGCGGTGACGGCGAGAATGATCGCGATCGGCACCGGCACGCCGAGAATGCTGCCGAAATAGGCCGGCCGATAGAGTTCCTGGATCTCCGGCTCGCGAAGCGTGATCGCGCCGCCCTGCGAAAGCCAGGTGGTGAGGCCGCGATAGATGCCCATCGTGCCGAGTGTCGCGATAAAAGGCTCGATCCTGCCGACGGTGGTGATCAGACCGTTGGCGAGGCCACAGGCCGCCCCCGCTGCGACCGCGAAAGCGATCGCGGCCGTCAACATCAAGGCCGGATCGGCGATGACGCCGCAATTCATGAATAGGATCATCAAGCTCGCGACGAAGGCGACCATCGAGCCGACGGAAAGGTCGAGGTCGCCCGCCGAGATGACGAAGGTCGCGCCCACGGCAATAATCGCGATGAAGGCGCTACGGGTGGCGACGTTGGCGAGATTGTTGATGCTGATAAAGTTTGGGTTGACGATCGCGCCGACGATCAACAGCAGTGCAAGCGCCGCAAACGGCGCCACGGCCCTCAGATCGACGTCCCGCCAGGTACGGCGGTGACTTGTTGCTTGAAGGCTTTCCTCATTCACGCTCATGTCCAAACCAACCTCCCGCCCCGAAGCTCGGGGGAATCCATTTCCTGTGACTGCCTGATTTCGCCGGCCTGTACCTCAGGCTGCAGCCATCCTCTTAAGTCCCGCTGCGTAGCGCATGATCTCCTGCTCGGAGATCTCGTCGCCTTCGAGCATGCCGACGATGCGTCCCTCGCGCATGACGGCAACCCGCGTGCAGAGCCCGATGACTTCCGGCATTTCGGAGGAGACGACGATGATAGAGCGGCCGTCACGCGCCAGTGCCGAAATGAAGTGATAGATCTGCTGTTTGGTGCCGACGTCGATGCCGCGCGTCGGCTCGTCGATGATGATGATTTCCGGTTCCGTCTCCATCACCTTAGCGAGCAGCAGCTTTTGCTGGTTGCCGCCGGACATGCGTCTCGCCACGACATTGCCGTCTCGCACGCGAATGTCGAAGCGGCGGCGGGCCTTTTCGAGCGCGGCGGCCTCACTCGCGGGGCTGAGATAGCCGAGGCGGGCATGCTGGCCGAGCGACTGCAGGGTCAGATTTGCCGTCATGCCCGAGTTGAGGAGCAGGCCCTTGGCCTTGCGGTCCTTGGTCATATAGGCGAGACCGCATCGGTTGGCGGCATGCACGTCTCCGGAAGGAACCGCTTCGCCCCGGATTGTCACTTCTCCCGACAGGCGCGGTCGCAGACCGGCAATCGCCTCCATCAGTTCAGTCCTTCCGGAACCGATCATGCCCGAAAAGCCGAGGATCTCGCCCTTGCGCACCTCGAAACTGGCGTCCTTGACATAGTCGGTCGAGACGGAGGCCACGCGCAGCACGAGCTGCTCGTCGACGTCCGGCTCGCTCTTCGTGGGATAGAGACTCGACATCTCGCGGCCGACCATGAGCTGGGCGATGGATTCCCCGTCGAGCATCGAGGTGGGGGCGGTCTTGACCCATTGCCCGTCACGGAGCACCGTCACCCGATCGGTGAGCTCGATAACCTCGTCGAGCTTGTGCGAAACGAAGACGAAGCTCGTGCCGTGGTCGCGCAGCTTGCGCACCTGGCGGAAGAGGAAATTGGTTTCTTCGCGAGAGAGAACGGCCGTGGGCTCGTCCATGAAGACGACGCGCGCGTCGCGGCTGATGGCCTTGGCAATCTCCACCATCTGCTTTTCGGCGATCGATAGACTGCTGATCAACGCGTTCGCGTCGACGCGACAGCCGAGGAGATCGAGCACCCGACGCGTCTCCGCACGCATATATTTGCGATCGAGCACGCCGAAACGTGTCACCTCGCGGCCGAGAAAGAGGCTTTCCGCAACCGTCAGATGTTCGGCGAGATTGAATTCCTGGTGAATGATGACGATGCCCAGCGCTTCCGCCGCACCGTTCGCCGGCAGCTTCACCGGCTTGCCGTCGAGCAGGATTTCGCCCGAGGACGGCTCCTCGAAACCCGACAGAATCTTGACCAGCGTCGACTTGCCGGCGCCGTTCTCGCCCATAAGGGCATGGATCTCGCCGGCGCGGAGCTCGAAGTTGACGCTGAACAGCACCTGCACGCCGCTGAACGACTTGCTGATGCGGCGTGCCTCCAGCACAACGCGCGTGGCGTCGATCATCTCCGAATTCATTGATTCCCCCTTGCGGCTCCCACCCGCTTGTGAGGCTTGTGTAAACCTTTACAGTGGTGATGTAAAGGTTTACATAGGCGGTTACACAGAAATTTCTGCGGCAACCTTTGACGTTGCCTGTGGTGTGTGTAGTGTCCCGCGCAGACGAGACGCAAGGCAGAGCGAGAGTGTCGGATTCTACGCCCGCAACCATCGAAGACGTCGCCAGGATCGCCGAAGTTTCGATCGCGACGGTGTCGCGAGCGATCCACACGCCGGAGAAAGTCGCGAAATCGACGCGGTTGAAGGTCAACCAGGCGATTGCGATTACCGGCTACACGACGAATGCCATGGCGCGCAGCCTGAGGCTCGGCCGGTCAAACATGATCCTGGTCGTTGCCCCAGATATCGGCGACCCCAACTTCTCCAGCATTCTCGTCGGACTGGAGAACGAGGCGCGATCGCATGGCTATGGGGTGCTGATCGGCCATACCCAGAACGATGCCCAGCGCGCGCTCGAATATCTGAAGTTCCTGAACTCCAACCAGGCGGCGGGCCTCATCCTCTTCACCGGCATCCTTCCGTTCGGCCACGAAACGATGACGGCGCGCCTGCCCCCGAGCGTCGGCATCTTCGAGCCGGTCTTCAACGGCGGCATACCGTATGTCGGCGTCGACGACATGGAGGGGGCCCGCAAGGTGGTCGACCTGCTGATCGCCGAAGGCCATCGCAAGATCGCCTTTATCGGCGATTCTCGCACTCGGCTCGCCTACATGCGGCGGCGGGCCGGTTATGATGCCGGCCTCGACGCGGCGGGCGTTCCCGCGGAGCTTCGACTGGTCCAGGAGGGAGACGGCACGCTCGAAAGCGGAAGGGCCGCTGTCGAGCGGCTCTTCGTGCGTGACACGTTGCCCACCGCTTTCATGTGCGTCAACGACCAGACGGCGCTCGGGGTGATGATCGGGCTCAAGACGCGCGGCTATGACATACCGCGTGATTTCTCGGTGACGGGCTTCGACGACGTGCCGCAGGCGACCTTCATGACGCCGGCGTTGACCACGATCCGCCAACCGCGAACGCTGATCGGCAAACATGCCATGACGCTTCTGCTCGAGCTCCTGTCGGACAGGCGCCCTGCGGAGACCGAAATCCTTCTGAGACCGGATCTGGTTGTCCGCAATTCGGTCTCCGCACCGTCGCCGCGCTGGATGCGGTAAGTCATCCCTCCCCGCGAGTGGGAGGCGCTTCTTCCTCGTTCCGCGCTAGGCCACTCGCCTCCGTGCCTGCCGATATTCCTGCACCTGGAAGCGGCCGGCGATGCGGTCGAGGTCCTGGACCTCGTCGCTGAGCTCCCGGCAGGCCGCATTGGTCTCTTCGACCATGGCGGCGTTCTGCTGCGTCACCTGATCCATGCAATGGAGGGCAGCATTGATTTCGGACAAAGCGGCCGTCTGTTCGGTCGCCGCGGTTACGATCGCGCCAATCAGCCCTGCCACCTGCTGCACATGTTGCTCGATCCCGGTCAAAGCCTCTCCCGTGCGGTTGACGAGCTCCACGCCGCCGGCGACCTCCAGCGTCGACGCCTCGATCAGCGTCTTGATCTCCCTGGCGGCATTGGCGGAGCGGCCGGCCAGCTCCCGCACCTCCTGGGCGACGACGGCAAAGCCCTTGCCCGCGTCGCCCGCGCGCGCGGCTTCGACGCCGGCATTGAGCGCCAGGAGATTGGTCTGAAAGGCGATCTGATCGATGACATTGATGATCTGCCGGATCTGCGTCGAAGACCCCGCGATGCGCTCCATCGCGGCGACCGCCTCCTGCACGACCGCGGCGGATGTGTCCGCGCTGTTCTTGGCCGCAGCCATGACCTGACTTGCCTCCCGTGCACGTTCCGAGGAATTGTGCACGGTCGCCGTGATCTCGTCGAAGGCCGAGGCCGTCTGCTCAAGCGAGGCCGCTTGCTGCTCGGTCCGCTTGGCGAGATCGTCGGTCGCCTCGGCAATCTCCGAGGAGCTCATGCGCAGCTTAGCGGTGGCATGCAGGACGCCGGAAATGGTCTCCGCCAGCCGTTCAACGCTCGTGTTGAATTGGGTTCTGAGCTCCTCATATGCTTCCGAGAAGCTTTCGTCTATGCGGACGGAGAGATCGCCGGCGGACAGACGTTCGAGGCCGCGGGTCAGATGCTCGATGACCTGGAGTCTTTCTTGCTCCTCGATCGCCTTCCGTTGTTTTTGCGCAGTCTCCTGTTCGTCCCGAAGACGACGCTCCTCGTCGGTTCGCTCGCGTGCATTGCGACGCTCGATTGCCGCTTCCCGGAACACCGCGACCGATCTGGCGACAGTGCCGATCTCATCCGCACGCCCAGCATAGGGAACATCGCGGCCGTAGTCGCCAGCGGCGAGAATCTCCATATAGGAAGACATGGTGGCAAGAGGCTTCACGGCGCGATGGCGGAAGAACCAGAGGCCGGCGAGCAGCAGCAGGACGGAGATCGCCGAACTGATATTTGCTGCCCATGAAAGCGCGGTAGTCTCCACGGCGGCGCCCGCTTCCTGCTGCTTGAGGAAGCCATCCGCCATCGTCACCAGTTCGTTGACCGCCGCTTCATGGTGATGAAAGCTCGCTTTCAGCTCTCCGAGCGCTTGCGCGGCCGAACCCGGATCGCCGCTGCGGAATGGAGCGAGAAACTTGTTCTCCATCGTCGCCCAATAGACTTCGGCCCTGCCGAGGACATCATTCTCCAGCTTTGCCTTCAACGCTTCGGGAGCGGTCGATGCTTTCCAGTAGGCGCGGCGGTCGTCATAGGCCTGCTTCAGCGTTTCTATCTTGTTGAGATTGGCCTTCGCGAGCTCGGGATTGGATACCGCCTCCATCGCCAGCATATAGGACTCCACCGTGTATAGCGGCGGCGGCAGGATGTCGGCGATCAGGTCCTTTCCGTAGACCACCCGAGTGTAGACGGGTCCGTTTACCCGCAGCTTGTCGAAGGCATAGGTCTTGATGCCGATGGAAACCATCAGACCGACGGCGACGACGATCCCGAAGATCGCGAGGCCGCGCGCAATGGATATTTTCATGCAATCTCTCCCACGGAAAAGCCGCGACGTTGGACGTGTCCGTGTGCGCGGAACACTTTAAGAGCTCGCAGCCAGCAATAGGTCATGAAAAATTCCGGACCGACCCGGTGCAGAACGTCCGGCATCATGCGCAAGCTTTTCGCTGAGGCGAACGCTTGGAAACGTTCTCGTATAACGAGTAGAATTATATGATAATTATTACTACCTAATTAAGCGGAGCCACTGCGGCTCTCGTCGTGCGAGACGATGCGAAGCTTCACCCGCCGGCGGGGAGCCGGCAGGCGGATGAAGGGCACACGCGGTTTTCTCGTTCCGTTCTGGCGGGGGTGTCAGCGTTCGCGGGACGTGAAGAGGGAAGCAGTTTCGCGGGTCTGGACCCGGAGCATAGCGTTCCAGAGCTGGAAGAGGAAACGCGGCTGGGACTGCTTCGCAAGCTTGCGCTGCGACGACATGATAAGTCTCCGATGTTTTGGACGCCACTCACATAGTGTATCGCCAACACAATTGCCAGGGCGGGGTCAAAGGGGCTGCCTTGCAAGGAAAACATATGTCAAGTGGCGAGAATGTTGCTGCAGGCCGATAATATAAGAAAAGAAAATGCCGGAATGACTTTCGTCATTCCGGCCAGTCACTTCACTGGGAGGGCAGTCTTTTCACGTCTTTTTCCGGCCTTTCTGGCGATAGACGTCGACGACGACGGCGGCAACGATGATGACGCCCTTGACGATCTCCTGGTAATAGGCGTCGACCCTCAGGAAGGTGAAGCCCGAGGTCATCACGCCGAGGATCACGGTGCCGATCACCGTGCCGGTGACGCGTCCGACGCCCCCGGTGAGGGACGTGCCGCCGATAACGGTCGCGGCGATCGCATCGAGTTCGTACATGACGCCCATGCCGGCCTGCGCGGTCTGGGCGCGCGCCGCGGTCACGACGCCGGCGAGGCCCGCCAGCATGCCGGCAATGGCGTAGACCTTTACCAGATGCGCTTCGACATTGATGCCGGAGACGCGTGCCGCTTGAACGTTTGCGCCGATCGCGTAGGTGAATTTGCCATAGCGCGTGTAGCGCAGCGCGATATGAAAGATCAGTGCGACGGCGAGGAAGACGATGACCGGCCAGATGCCCGTGCCGATGAAGTTGAACTGCTCGGTGAGGCCGGAGACCGGCTGGCCCTTGGTATACCACTTGGAGATGCCGCGTGCCGACACCATCATGCCGAGGGTGGCGATGAAGGGCGGGATCTTGGTTTTGGCAATGAGTTGGCCGTTGATGTAGCCGGCGACGAGACCGATGCCGACGCCCAGGCCGATCGGTACGATCGCCGGCAGGTCGGTGAGCGAGGGATAAAGGGCCCGCGGCCAGGTGGAGGCCTGCGCCACGCTAGCGGAAATCATCGCCGTCATGCCGACGACGGAGCCCGATGACAGGTCGATGCCGCCGGTGATGATGACCTGAGTGACGCCGACGGCGATGATGCCGATCACCGACACCTGCAGGATCATGATGGTCAGGCGCTGCGGGTTCATCAGAAAGCTCTGACCGACCAGGAGCCAGCCGAGGACCTCATAGACGAGCGCGATGCCGATCAGCACCAGAAAGATGTTGAACTCGGGCGGCAGACGCCGTCTCGACCCGGCGAGGGTCGAACCCGTGCCATGTGCAGCGATATTGGTATCCATTGTCGTTCCTCCCTGCGGTCGGCAATTCGCGCCTAGCGCGCGGCAAGTTCCATGACCTTGATTTGGGTGGCTTCAGCCCTGTCGAGGAAGCCCGTGACACGGCCCTCATGCATGACCATGATCCGGTCGCTCATGCCGAGTACCTCGGGCATTTCCGACGAGATCATGATGACGGCGACGCCGTTTCTGGCGAGCTCGGTCACAAGGCGGTGGATTTCCGCCTTGGCGCCGACGTCGATGCCGCGCGTCGGTTCATCCAGGATGAGGATGCGCGGATTGGTGAGCAGCCAGCGGCCGATCAGCACCTTCTGCTGGTTGCCGCCCGAGAGATTCTCGATCCGCTCCTGCAGGTTCGGCGTCTTGACGCGGAGCTTGCGGCTCATCTCCTCGCAGGCGGCGGTGACGTCCTTCTCGCTGACGAAGCCGCTCTTGACGAACTTGTCCTGGAGCACGGCGATCTGCATGTTCTCGAGAATGTCGAGGATGAGCAGGCAGCCGGTATCCTTGCGGTCCTCGGTCAGGAACGCCATGCGATGGCGGATCGCCGTGGTGGGAGTGTCGATGACAACCTCTTTGCCGTCGATCGAGATCGTCCCCGAACTTGCCGGTGTGACGCCGAAGAGCGCCTCGGCGACGTTGGAGCGACCGGAGCCGACGAGCCCGGCGACACCGAGGATTTCGCCGGCGCGCACATCGAAGGAGACGTCGTGGAAGACGCCGTTGAGCGTCAGGTTCTTGACCGACAGGACGACGTCGCCGATCGGCACCTCTTCCTTCGGGAACATCTGGGTGATCTCACGCCCGACCATCATGCGGATGATGTCGTCGCGGGTGACCTCGCTCGAGGCGTGCGTGCCAATGTACTTGCCGTCGCGGAAGACGGAGAATTCGTCGGCGATCTCGAACAACTCGTTCATCTTGTGGGTGATGTAGACGAGGCCGATGCCTTGGGAGCGCAGATCGCGGATGATTTCGAAGAGATGCGCGACCTCGCGTTCCGTAAGGGCGGACGTCGGTTCGTCCATGATCAGCACGTCGGATTCGTAGGAGACCGCCTTGGCGATTTCCACCATCTGCCGGTTGGCGACCGAGAGATGGCGCACTTCGATTTCGGGATCGATGTTGATCTTCAGCCGCTCGAAAAGCTTCGCCGTCATGCGGCGCATCTCGCCATGGTCGACGAAGCCGAAGCGGTTCTTGGGTTCGCGGCGGATCCAGATGTTTTCGGCGACCGTCATGAAAGGCATCAGGTTCAGCTCCTGATGGATCATGGCGATGCCATTTTCGAGCGCGTCGAGGGGCGATTTCAGCTGGATGTCGACGCCGCGGAGTTTCACCTCGCCCTGGTCCGGGTGGTAAATACCAGCGAGGATCTTCATCAGCGTCGACTTGCCGGCGCCGTTCTCGCCCATCAGCGCGTGCACTGTGCCGCGCTTCAATCTGAACTGAACGTCGTCGAGCGCGACGACGCCTGGAAATTCCTTGCGCACGCCTTCCGCCGTCAGAAGGTATTCGGCATTGGGTATGGCGCCACTGGCGCGCACGGCTGCCATCGTTGTGGGACTGAGTGTCATTCTCATTGCCTCCCCATTTTTCCGGGCACTGGCCGGAACGTCCACGTGGCGGGCGGAGTGTGCCTTCTTGTCGGCCGGCGAGGGCCACGCGCGGACTGTTCGATAGGGAGCGCGGATTGACCCGCGCTCCCTAGGCGAAGATCAGTTCTTTGCCTGGTACTTGTCGAGATTTTCCTTCGTTACGAGCTCGAAGGGGATGTAGACCTTCTTCTCAACCGGTTCGCCCTTGGCGAGCTTCAGAGCGGCATCGACGGAGCCCTTGCCCTGGCCGGCGGCGTTCTGGAAAACGGTCACGTCGAGGTCGCCGGCAGCCATCGCCGCAAGCGCGTCCTGGGTGGCGTCGACGCCGCCGATGACGACGGAGTCCATCGAGCGGCCGGCAGCCTTCAGCGCCTGGATGGCGCCGATCGCCATTTCGTCGTTGTTGGCAATAACGGCGTCGAACTCAACACTGGCCGAAAGCCAGTTGGTCATGAGGTCGGCGCCCTGGGTGCGAGACCAGTTGGCGGTCTGCTCTTCGACGATCTCAATGCCCTTGCATGCTTCGGTGGCGAGAACATCGTGGATGTCCTTGGTGCGCATGCGCGCTGCCTGGTTGGAGAGCTCGCCCATCATCACGACGGCCTTGCCCTTGCCGCCGAGCAGTTTGCAGACTTCCTGCGTCTCCAGCGTGCCGGATTCAACTTCGTTCGAAGCGACGAAGGCCTGCTTCTCGGGGAGCGAGTCGATGTTTACGGGCTCGCGGTTGACATAGACGAGCGGGATGCCGGCGTCCGCCGCGATCTTCGACATGGCAGCGGTCGCATCGGTGTCGACCGGGTTGACGATGATCGCGTCGACGCCCGCGGCGATGAAGTTCTGGATCTGGCTCTGCTGCTTGGCGACGTCGTTCTGTGCGTCCTCGATCTGCAGCTCCACGCCGTCGAGCGTCTTGGCATAATCCTGCATGCCATTGCGCAGAACGGTCAGGAAGTTGTCGTCAAAGAGCGCCATCGAGACGCCGATGGTCTCCGCGTGCGCTGCCGTCGACATCAGGAGGGCCATCGCAGTGCCCAGGACAAATTTCTTCATTCTCTTCTCCTCCACATTGGTGCCGGCGACACCTTCTCCAGCCGGAAACGCGATCCCTTCAAGATCGAGTCCATCTCTGACCGGAAGCGGCACTCCCGCTGCGCCTCCGGTGAAAACGGAATAAACAAACCAGCGGTTTGCTATTACGGAATAGGTATTCCATTTTATCCGGGCGCCGTCAAGAGAGTCTTACGGCGCCCGCGCGGATTTCCGTTCTTTCCTGCATGGATTGATCAGGTCCTCGAGCGCAGATAGTCCATGCTTTCGCGGAGCGCTGCCGCCGGATCGCCGAGTTCGTGTACGGAGGGAGCGAAGGGTTCGAAGGAAAAGGGTCCTTCATAGCCTTCGGCCCGCAGACGGCGGATCTGGCCGGCATTGTCGAGCCGGTCCTCGGCATCGACCAGGACCCGGTGCGGATCGCGCATGTCGGCCACCGCCACCTCCGTGTCGCTGACGCCGGAAATGTGCACGAGACCGGTTAGGTCCGGGAAGACTTGCTCTTCGCCGGCGAGGTGATGATGAAAGGTGTCGTGCACCAGACGGAAAGTCGTCCCGCCGATTTCGCGGATGGCTTCGGCCGCTTCGGCCTTCGACCGAAGCGAGCAGATCTCGAAGCCGAGCGGCTCGACGAGGCCGATGATTCCCGCGGCGTCCAGCAACGGCTTCAGCGCCTTCAAGGCCTGACGCAGATTCGCTTGCCGGGCGCCATCCTCCCTGCCGCTGCCGTCGTTGACGGGCACTAGGACGAGTGCCTTCGCTCGGCAATCGCGTGCGCAGGAGATAAGGTCGCGCGCTTCTGCTGCCCGTGCCTCGTTCCATTCGTTGAAGCGCTGCAGGGCGTTGATCGAGATGATTGTCAGCCCCTGCTTCTCCGCAAGGGCCTTCACCTCCTTGGGGCTTGTCCCATCGAGAATCGCATTGCCGGCAAGGTCGTTGCGGATTTCGACAGCGGAAATGCCGAGCGATTTGGCGAGCGCGAAGAAGGCATCGAGCGGCAGGCCCGGTGCGGCCATATGGTTGAGGGCGAAGGGAAGGGCGGTCATCGCGGGTGTCCTCCAGGAGCGTTTGGATTGGCTGTCGCGGCAAATCGGAACATTTGTTCCATTTCCGGTCGGCACATTCGCGAGTCTGGAGGCATCAGTCAAAGACCGAGGCGGGAGCGCCTATTTCATTCCTGCAAGATTGTATTCCGGCGATGATGGAATCCTGTCATCGCCGGAGTGACTATCCCGTTCGTCGAACGACGGTCACTTGATCCCATTCGCCTCGGCCACGAAGTCCGACAGCATCGGCACGTAGTCCTCGCCCCGACCTGCACCCACGGCCTGAGCGAAGGAATTCCGGACGGCGGCACCCATCGGGTTCGCCGCGCCGCAGGCATTGGCGAAGGCAGCGAGATAGCTCATGTCCTTGAAGGCGTTGCGGATCGCGAATTTGTGCGCGTTCGGATCACGCTCCAGAACCCAGCGGAAGAAGGTCTGGTAGAAGGGGCAGTCCATGCGGCCGCCGCGGATGACGCTGTCGAAAACCTCTGGCGTGAGCCCGGCCTTTCGGCCGAGCATCAGCGCTTCGGAATAAAGCGCCGCATAGCCCATCGACACGAAGTTGTTGAGCAGCTTCATTGTGTGGCCCGTACCGGTCGGCCCGGTGTGGACGATGCGGCCGGCAAAACATTCGAGCACCGGCCAGACGCGGCGCACGTCCTCCTCCGCGCCGCCGACCATGACGTCGAGCGTGCCGGCGGCGGCGTCGGCGGGCGTGCGGCTGAGCGGCGCGTCGACGAGGGTGACGCCTTTTCCGGAAAGGTCCTTGGCAAGTTTAGTCGTGACGGAGGGATCGGAGGTCGAGCAGTCGACGATGGTAACCGGTTTGCCGGCGCTCGCGATGCCGTCCGGTCCTTCCACGACCGACAGCACTTCCGGGGAGCCGGTGACGCAAAGGACGATAATGTCGCATTCCCCGGCCATCTCACGGGGGCTGCTTGCCTCCTTCGCACCACCAGAGACAAGCGCATCGACGGGTGCGCGATTGCGATGAGCCATCACGAAGAGCGGCCAGCCCTTCTTCAGGATGTTCGCCGCCATGCCCTGGCCCATCAGCCCAAGCCCGATGAAGCCCACATTCGATTTCGTCATTGGTCATCTCCCTCTGATTGGCTGACAGCGTTCCTCAACGTGATCGATTCTAAGTAGTTAGCGCGGAATGCGAGGAAAACCGCGCACACTCCCCAGGTTAGAATTTCCGGCTGACGAAGGGCGAGTTGGCAAGCCCGAAACGCCAGGGATGGTCTACGGCCTTGGTGATCCCGACGCGAAGCCCGGAGAAGATCGGCGGCCGCTTCACCGGCAGGCTGAGAAGAAACGGCTTTTCATAAAGCGGCAGACCGTCTTGCTCCCTGTTGATCGCGAGCGCCTGGCCGACGCGTCCCGGCCCGGAGCATAGCAGCCTCTCTTCCCGAACGCCCCTTCGCGCCTGCATCGTCTCTATACCCCATTTGGGTTCGATCGCGCGGATCAGCACGGCGCTGCCGGGCAGGCAGACGAAGTTCAGGCACCAGTGAAGGCCATAGGAAAGATAGATATAGGCGTGTGCCGGCGGACCGAACATCGCGCGGTTCCGAAGCGTGGCGCCGGCGAAGCTGTGCGACGCGGCGTCATCAGGCAGGTAGGCCTCGGTTTCGGCAATAATGCCGCCGACGCCCGAGACCGTGAATTCGGCGCCGATCAGGTCTGCCGCCACTTCGACAGCGCCGCGCGCGAAAAAGCTTACATCCCACGTCAATCGGTACACCAGTCGGTTCGAGTCGTCCTCATCCTATGCAAGAGGTGCTGACAATGCCACCCGGATGACCAATGCTGCGGCTTTCGCACGCATGAAGCGCTTCCGGCACCAACACGAGCCGTGCTAGCTTACCCATCGCTAAGTCAACGGAAGAAATCATGGCGCAAAGAGCTGGCAATGCGGATCTTCCGCTGCATGGCGGGCGAGTCCCGCGGTGGCTCGGCGACCGCATGACGCGGCTCGGCACGCTGATCACCGAGTCGATCGTTCAGCACTATGGACGCGACGAGTTCCTGAGGCGTCTGGCGCATCCGTTCTGGTTCCAATCCTTCGGCGCCGTAATGGGCATGGACTGGCATTCGTCCGGCATCACCACCAGCGTCATCGGGGCGCTGAAGCGTGGACTGACGCCGCGTGCCGGCGAGCTCGGCATTCATGTCTGCGGCGGTCGCGGCCAGCATTCCCGCAAAACGCCCGGCGAACTCGTGTCTATCGGCGATCGTGTCGGCTTTGACGGCAGTGCGCTTGCCGAAGCGAGCCGGCTCGTCGCCAAGGTCGACAGCGCCGCCGTTCAGGACGGCTTCGACCTCTATCTGCACGGCTTCATCGTCACCGACGACGCCAAATGGGTCGTCGTCCAGCAGGGTATGAACGGAGACCGGCGGCAGGCGCGGCGCTATCATTGGCTCTCGGAAGGCCTCGAAAGCTTCGTCGATTCGCCGCACGCCGCCATCGAAGGAAGAGAACAGGGCGAGATCGTCAATCTCGCTGACCGACGCGCCGCCCCGTCGCGGGCGGCACAGCTCGATCTCCTCCAGTCACTCGGGCCCGACGGGCTCCTGCGCGAAATCGCCTCGATCGAATCGCGTGCCGAGCGTCCGGCGGCTGCGGAGCAACCATTCCTGCCGCACCTCGTCATGCCTGCCCACCACGACGTGCGTGAGAGCGACGTCAATCTCCGACGCCTGCACGGCAATTTCGCCGCCGCCGCCGATCGTGGGCCGAAGGATTTTGAACACCTGCTGTTGGTGCCGGGCGTCGGCGCCAGGACGGTCAAGGCGCTCGCGATGGTTGCCGAGGTGGTTCACGGCGCGCCGTGCCGCTTCTCCGATCCCGCCCGCTTCTCGCTCGCCCATGGCGGCAAGGACCGGCATCCGTTTCCCGTGCCGTTGAAGGTCTATGACGAGACGATCCGGGTGATGAAATCGGCGGTCATGAACGGCCGCCTCGGACGGGAGGAAGAACTCGCCGCGCTGAGGCGGCTCGACGACCAGTCGCGCCGGCTTGAGCGCTACGTCACCGGTCCGGACCTCAAGGAGATTGTCGCGGGTGAGTTCCGCGACTCGGCGCGGTTCGGCGGGCGCAGCGTGTTCGGTTGGGAGCGGGATAGTGGCGAGGCCGAGACAAACCTGCCTCGATCGGGCGACCGCCTCCGGCGCTAGGAGGCCGCGGGAACAATCATTGCAGCGATCGATTTAGAAGTCAGAGCCGGAATAGTGGCGCTTTCTGCGCGTCCCGCTTTCCGCCTGTAAAGATCGCCTTCCGGATTGGAGCGATCCGGACCGTTGCGATCGCCAGTTCATGGAGCTTCCGATGACCGCTGCGATGACTACTGTTGACCACGACACGATCCGCAACTGGGTAGAGGCCCGCAAAGGCCGGCCGGCGCGCGTGAAGGACGCGACCGAGGGTGGCGGTGGTCTTCTTCGCATTGATTTCGGCAAACCCGAAGACACGCTGGAGAAGATCTCCTGGGATGAGTTCTTCAAGATCTTCGACGAGGAGAACCTGGCCTTTCTTCATCAGGATATGACCGATGACGGGCAAACAAGCCGCTTCTGCAAGTTCATCCATCGCCACTGAACGGAAGTGAGCCTTTTGCCCGGAAGGGTGTCAGATTATTTCACTGTTCCATCGAGACAGTGAAATGATCTAACTGTTTGAAACGACGCAATTCCGGACGGAAAACCGTTACACACTTTTCCTGGAATTGCTCTAGGCAGCCAGCGCCTTCGTGGCTGCGTCCAGGAGTTCCTGTTGGCTGGCCGGCTTGTACACCATGATCGCGCCGCCGCATTTTTTTCGCATTCCGGCGGGCAACTTCTGGCCACTGTAGAACAGGAAGGGGATGCCTCGTCTCACGAGCAGATCGGTGACGTCCTCGGTCGTCACGTGACCGAGGCGGATATCCAGGATGGCCAAGGAAAGGGTCTCGCTCTTGGCTGCCTCCATGGCGGCGGAGAGCGTCGTGCAGGGGCCTACGACAACGGCGCCGGCATCCCGAAATGTTGCCTCGATGTCGAGCGCGATGAGGATCTCGTCCTCGGCGACCAGAATTCTGGTGCCGTGCAAAGACCGGTTCTCCTCAGTACTCCGCTCCATTCTCCGGAATCTCCGGCAGCTCGATCTCCATCGTGCAGACGACGCCTTCGCGCTCGAAATCACGATGGACCACCGCACCCGGCAGGCCCTTTTCGATCAGCACGCCACCGAAACCTTGTCTGGTCGGAGGCTCGACCGGCGGCCCGCCGCGTTCTTTCCAGACAACGGTCAGCCGACGGCCATTGTTCCCGTGGTTGAGCTTCCAGCTTAGCGTTACACGTCCTTGTGGTGTCGACAGGGCGCCGTATTTCGCGGCGTTCGTAGCGAGTTCGTGGAGGACGAGTCCGAAGGGGGTCGCGATATCCGGCGTCAGCGTTACCGGCTCGCCCTCGATCTTCAACCTGCGCGGATCTCCACCTGCATAGGCCTCGAGCTGACTGAGTGCCAGCGCGGCCAATTCCGCGCCGGCCCATTCGGAATCGACGAGAAGCTTGTGAGAGCTTGCAAGCGCCGAGAGGCGCCCGTCGAAGCGTTCGACGAAGTCCTCGTTCGAATCGCCGGTGCGCAGCGTCTGGCGCGCCAGCGATTGCACGACGGCGAGCGTGTTCTTTACACGATGGCTCATTTCGCCGAGCAGGAGCTGTCGCCGCCGCTCCCAGCGCTTCTGATCGGTGATGTCGCGTGTGCTCTCGAGAACGAGCCGGCGGTCGCCGAGGGGCATGAGTTCAAGGTGACTTTCCACCGTCAGGACGCGGCCATCTTTCGTGGTGTGACGCAACTCGCCGCTCCAGCGACCATTTTCGAGAAGGGACTGCCTAAGCGCCTCGAATGACGCACCGGGGACGACCGTTTTCAGCAACTTGTTCTTTCTCTTCCCGAGGGCCTCCTCTTTCGTGTAGCCGTAGAGCTGCTCGCTGCCGCGGTTCCACTGTGTCACTCCCCCGTCGTATTCCCAGACGAATATGGGTGAGCGTGAGAGTTCGACGAGCCGCATCTCCTGGTCGAGGCGCTGCTCGCTCTGCCTCACCGCCTCCTCCGCTTCGCGACGTTCCGTGATGTCGACAAAGGTAGCCACAACACCATCGACTTTGTCCTCGATGGTCCGGTAGGGACGCATCCGCACCAGGTACCAGCGGTTGTTGCGGCTCTTCACCTCGTGTTCTATCGGCGTGAGATTCCCCAGCACGGAGCGCGCATCGTCGGCCAGCCTCTCGTATTCGAGGTGATGGGTGAAATCGGTGATCGGCCGTCCTTCGTCATCGTTGGTGACGTGGAAGATCTCCATGAGGCGCGGGGTGAAGCGCTTGATATGCAGTGAGGGGCTGAGGAAAAGCGTGGCCACGTCGGTTGCCGCGACGAGATTCTGCAGGTCGCTATGGGCGCGAGAAACGCTTTCCAATTTCCCCCTGAGCTCTTCATTGTCAGTCTGCAGGTCTTCGTTAGCGGCACGCAGTTCCTTACTGGCGCCTTCCGAAATCATGTACACATGATTTCGCTCAAGCCGGGCAGCATCCTCGACCTGAATTACCGGCATCTGTGTTCGCGTCGACAAAAGGGCGGCAAGCTCGCGCCTGGCGTCAGAATCAAGATGCACGCTTACGACAAAGGCAGCGCCCGTGTCGGCGGGCACGTGTTCGAACAAGGTCTGAAGTGCCTGAACGCCCCCTGCCGAAGCGCCGATACGAACTATCGGCGGATCTGTTTCCCGGCTCATAGTTGCACCCCCAAAGCAAGTTTTGAATCGAAGCCGGGACCTTACCCAGCCGTAGCTTCTTCACGCAAAATTTTTTGAAAAGCGACGATAGCTTAATTCTACACCGAACACCGAGCCGGAGCGACTTCTTCTAGGCCGGCTCGTGGAGCCGCATTTCACAATGCTTCCTTCGGTTCGCTGTTGCTGTGATCGGCAAATCGAGACGGCCGATCGGTTCGGACCACACGATTTGTGGACGGCACCCCATCCACCTTAACAGGTGAGCCGCGCCGAGCAACTCGCTGGATGGAACCCTTCCGCCGACAGACGGTTACCCCGGCAGGAAAGGATTTCGCGATGTTTGCCATCAGAAGGCCGAACGCCGAAGCCGCGCCTGAAGAGCGCCCCCGCCGCGGCGCCGGCGAGCAGAAGGCGACGCCCGTGAAATTCCGGAAGCTCGTCGACGGCGCCGATGCCGAGGATCTCGACGACCCGAACTCGCTCTTCTGGCGCGGCGTTTGGATGACCGTGTTTTGACGGAATGACGGCGCCTGTGGCCTCGCCTGCGGCCGCCTATTGCGCCAGCGTCCGTTCAATTTCCTGTAGCCGGGACGTCAAGCGCTGTATCTCGCCGCGCTTGTCGGCGACCACGTCCCTCGCTGTCTCGAGCCTGTCGGCGCCGGGCAGGGTACCGACGGCTGTATGGGCCTCGGTCGCAATCGCATCGATCTCCGCCTCGAGCCGGTCTATGCGTTCGCGCAAATTGTCGAGCTCCTTGCGGATTTCCGACTGCGAGCTTCCTGGCTTCCGCTCCCATGCATCGATTGGTTCATCGATACCCGCGGGATCGTGTGGACGCGCGGCGGATGATCGTGGGCCTTCGTACTTGTTCCTGCTCATGGCTCACCTCCCAGAAGCGTTTCCAACTCCGGAACGGGGCCGTTAGTTCCGCCTCGATGCTCCTTGGAATAGCCGCGCTCGGCCGCCTTCTCAGGGGAATTTCCCTGTCTGAATGGCGATTGGAACTTCCCGCCGAGATCGTCGTTTCTCCGCATCATCTGGGGAGCGGTCCATGCATTTCGAAGAAACCCTTGAGCTCCATTTCGACCTGTTGAGCCATAAGGCCCTGCTCTGTTGCGGCGCCAGGGACTATGTGCTGCCGGATATCTATCCGACGAAGGAGATGGCGCGGATTGCCGCGCAAAAATTCGCGTGGGAAACGCTCGGCTTGAAAGAGCGGGTACCGGGCTGCCGGCAGGCCTCGGATCTGCCCGTCTGGCTGCGCTGAAAGGCTTCAGGCTCAGGCGCGGACGGCGCGCCGCCAGACCGTGACGGCGGGACCGTCAGCAGCGAGCACGGGATCGAGGCGCGGCAGCGGCACCGAAGCGATTGCCCCACGGTCGGCCTCCGTTGCGGGAGGGCGCTGAACGTCTGCCCGTTGTCCCGGCGGATAGCCGCCGACGACCAGGAAGTCGTCGCTCGCCATCAGCCGACAATGGCCGGTGCCCGCGGGGAGGACGATGGCATCGCCGGCGGCGACCTCCAACTCCCGACCCGCCTGGCCGCCGATCAGAAGCCTTGCGCTGCCGGTGGCGATGCCTAGAACCTCGTGCGCTTGAGAATGATAATGGTGATAGCCGAAGACGCCGTTGCGCCAGAGACCGCCCCAGTCGTTGGCGTGAAAGCGCATCTCGAAGTCCCGCGCGGTGTCGCCCGAGACGTCGATCGCGCGATGGTAGACGAGGACCGGCAGGTGCGGGTTGTTCGGCACGCCGTCGCTCTCGGCAAACATCAACTCATCGATCTTCATCGGACTTCTCCTCGAACGGAACGAATTCCGCAGGCTTCAGTTGAAGATAGGTCGAAGCGCTCTGATGGAAACCATGAAAGAACGACGATGAGCAAAAAGCATGAGAAGAAAAACAAATGGTCGCAGGAGGTAACCGAGCATAGCGATGCGCTGGACCTTGAGCCTGGAGTTTTCAAATTGGATGATCCTAAGGACATCGCGCACTCCTTGAAACGCTCGGCGGAAGAGAGTGATCGCCGAAAATCAAGCCCATTCCGCTCTGCCATGTCGATGCTGACGTTCTATATCAACCGGGCAGGTGCGGGATTGACCCGCAAGCAGAAGGGTGTGCTCGAAAAGGCGAAGAACCAGCTTAGAAAGGATTTCGGCCGCGAGCCCAAATGAAACATCGACAGACGGGGGACTCTCCATGGCTTACAAGCTCTATTACTGGGATGGCATTCCCGGCCGCGGCGAATTCGTACGCCTGGCGCTCGAGGAAGCCGGCGCGGATTACGTCGATGTAGCGCGCGAGCCCGGCGGCACGACGGCAATGCTGAAACTGATGAAAGACGCAGGCGGCGCGACCGTGGCCCTCGCGCCGCCGTTCCTGATGGACGGCGACCGCATCATATCTCATGTCGCCAATATCCTGCTCTATCTCGGCCCGCGGCTCGGCCTTGCACCCGAGGAGGAGGACCTCAGATACGCCGCCAACGGCCTGCAATTGACGATCACCGATTTCGTTGCGGAAATCCACGACACACACCACCCGATCGGTGTCTCGCTCTATTACGAGGAGCAGAAACCGGAGGCGCTGCGGCGATCGGCCAACTTTCTCTCGGAGCGTCTACCGATGTTCCTTGGCTATTTTGAGCGCGTGCTCGTCCAGAACCCGACGGGGCACAAGCACATCGTCGGCAACCGGCTGAGCTATGTCGATCTTTCGCTCTTCCAGGTGATAGAAGGCCTGCGCTACGCCTTTCCCAAAGCGATGGGCGGCTTGGAGGCCAACATTCCCGCGCTGATCGCGTTGCACGACGCCGTTGCGGCGCGGCCGAGGATTGTCAGCTATCTCGCCTCGGATCGGCGATTGTCCTTCAACGAGTCCTGCGTCTTCCGCCACTATCCGGAGCTCGACCGGCAATCCTGATATCCCGGCTTTGGGAGAGATGCACTGGATCACGATGGTTCCTAGCCGATCCGGGCTGCGACCTTGGCAAGGTCTTTCACGAAGCGTGCCCGTTCCGCGGCAGCGTCGCTACCGTCGCGAATTCTCAAGAGATAGGACGGGTGAATCGTGACTAGCACCGGGTAGCCGTCGGGCGTTCCGATCACTTCTCCGCGGTTGCGGGTGACCCCGACGCTGCGCCCGAGCAGCGAGAACAGCGCCGTCGCGCCAAGGGCGACGACGATTTCCGGGTGAATTCGATCAAGTTCCGCGCCGAGCCACCAGGCGCAACGTTGGATCTCACCGGCATTGGGGCGCGAATGGAGCCGGCGCTTGCCGCGCTGCTCGAACTTGAAGTGCTTGACGGCATTGGTGACGTAGCAGTCCGAGCGGTCCACTCCAGCCTCGTGGAGGCATTCGTCGAGAACGCGGCCCGCCGGTCCGACGAAAGGATGACCGGCAAGATCCTCGCGATCGCCGGGCTGCTCGCCGACGAGCACGACACGCGCATCTGTCGGGCCCTCACCGAAGACGAGTTGCGTTGCATTCTTGTAGAGGTCGCAGCGCTCGCAGCCCTCCGCCTGCCGCCTTAAGGCGACGATCGTGGATGCGTCGGCGTGCTCGCCGGAAAGTGCCGGACCGAGTTTCACAATTTCCTTCGGCATCTCCTCCGAGGATCGTTCCTCCCTCCTCGTTGTTGTCCATACTAACCACTAGGTATAGGGGCTGTTCCCACGATGCTGATCTAGCGCGCCACGGCCACGATAATGCCCGGACCGCTCAACTCGTTGCCGGCGGCAGCGTTGTGATCGGGTGCTTCGCTCGCGAAGATCGGTTGGCCGCGGATCGCGGGGATTATCCTCGTTTCCTCCGAAAGGTTGACGCGCAATTCAAGCAAGACCCCCTCGAACTGCCAGTCGATAGCAACTACGCCTTCCTTCGTGGGGGTTGTCCGGTACTGCGGCAAAGCCGTGCCGGCGAGCAAAGGCACGATATGCCGCTGACGGATCTCGGCGAGGTCGCGCATGAAGGCGAGCTGCCGCCTGCCTGCCGGGCTTGCGGCGCGGCTCCAGCGCAGCTTCGATTCGGCAAACTGCCGCTCGTCGAGCGGATCGGGCAAATCGTCCACGGTCTTGCCCGGCGGGAGGCCGCCGAAATTCTCCGCCTCTCCTCGGCGGCCCAGCCGAATGGCCTCGGCGATTTCGCCTTCATAGTCCGTGAAGAAATAAAACGGCTGGGTTTCGCCATACTCCTCGCCCATGAAAAGCAGGGGAATCTGCGGCGCGAGCATCAGCATCACCGTCATCACGCGCAGGTGGTCTTCCTTGACGAGCGATACCAGGCGTTCGCCGAAGGCGCGATTGCCGATCTGGTCATGGTTCTGCAGGAAATTCACGCGACCCTGCGGCGGCACCCGGGCATTGGTCCGCGCGGACAAGAAGTCGTCCTCCTTGGCGGGCATGGCGAAGCCTTCCGTCATGGCGTCCCGCAAGTCGCCCCATGGATCGTCCGCAAAGCGCCGGTAGTGGCCCTCGGTCTCTCCGGTCGCGACGACATGAAGAGCATTGTGGAAGTCGTCGTTCCACGATCCATCGAAGAGAGCGCCAACGCCGTTCGCATCCCGGGCCACGAGGCTTCTGCGGCGATTGGCGTCCTCGACGACGAGATGGATCTCGCGCCCGGCAAAGGTCTGCCGGAGCTCGTGAGCCAGTGCGACCAGGAAATGCGGCTTGCTCGTGTCCCGGATCTGGTCGGTCGCATCGAGGCGCAGCCCGTCGAAGCGGAAGTCGCCGAGCCAGTAGAGCGCGTTCTCTATGAAATAGCGCCGGACCGCATCTTCTTCGAAGGCGATCGAGGCGCCCCAGGGGGTGGGGCGATCCTTGTTGAAGAAGCGTGAGGCATAGCGGGCGAGGTGGTTTTGCTCGGGTCCGAAGTGGTTGTAGACGACGTCGAGCAGGACCATGAGGCCGAGCGAATGTGCCGCATCCACGAGGGCCTTGAGATCGTCCGGCGTGCCATAAGCGTTGTGCGGCGCATAATGCAGCACACCGTCATAGCCCCAGCCGCGCGCGCCGGGAAACTGCGCGACGGGCATGATCTCGACGGCGGTAAACCCGGCCCGGGCCAGATCCGGGAGGCGCTCGACCGCGGCGCGGAAGGTGCCTTCCGGCGTGAAGCAGCCGATATGGAGCTCCGAGATGATCGTCTCCTCCCACGGCCGACCGCGCCAGGAGGTGGCTTGCCACTTGTAGGCCGAGTGATCGACGAGGATCGAAGCACCGGAGGCCTCGCTTTCCTGGGCCGAGGACGCCGGATCGGCGACGGTTGTGCCGTCAGAAAGCCGAAACCAGTAACGGTCCCCCGCGCGTGCTTTCGCTGAGATTTCGAACCAGCCGCCGTCAAGCCGCTGCATCTGGTGCATGGTACCGTTGAGCGCGAGGTCAATGGTCGGCTCGTCGGGCGCCCATAGGCGGAATTGTACGACATCGTCGCCGATGAAATTGGCGCCCCAGCTTTTCCTGAACCCTATGGGCGTCGCTGTCTCTCGCATCGGATCTCGCCCCCCTGTTTGAGAGACGAGGAACTGCCACGCCGGCAGAAAGTTCCGGGGTTGCCTTCAGCGCCGAGCGCACGGTTGGACGCGCACAAGGGCATGTTACACGGCGAGCCACCCCGACTGCCGGCAGGAACAAACGTCGCCCTTCGGCGTTGCCCCATGGCTTTCAGCCCGGCCATAGGGGGCACGACGACAAGATGAATGTTGCGTTCTCGGAACTGGATTTCATCAAACCCGAGCTCGGTGCCGAATATACCGGGCACGGCACGCATTTCGCCGTTTTCTCCGCGCATGCCGAAAAGATCGAGCTCTGCCTGTTTTCCGAAGACGGCCGGGAAACGGCGCGGCTGCCGCTGCCGAAGCGCGAGGGCGATGTCTGGTCCGGCTATATCGAGGGGATCGGCCCGGGCACCCTCTACGGCTATCGCGCCCACGGCCCCTATGATCCGCACAATGGTCATCGCTTCAATCCGAACAAGCTGCTCATCGACCCCTATGCCAAACAGGTCACCGGGGAATTCGTCTGGGACGACGCGCTCTTCGGCTACACGATCGGCAGCCCGGACGGCGATCTTTCCTTCGATGAGCGCGATAGCGCGCCTTTCATGATCAAGGGCGTCGTGCAGGATCCGGACTTCGACTGGGCGGGTGAAGAAGCAATCCGCCGTCCGTGGACGGAAACGATCATCTACGAGGCCCATGTTCGCGGCATGACCATGACCCATCCCATGGTCGCCGACGAGCTGCGCGGCACGTTCCTCGGCATGGCCAGCGACCCGATCGTCGAGCATCTGTTGAAGCTCGGGATCTCGGCGGTCGAACTGATGCCGGCGCAGTATTTTCTCGACGACAGGTACCTGGTCGAGCGGGGGCTCAGGAACTACTGGGGATATCAGCCGCTCGGCTTCTTCGCGCCGCATCCGCGTTATCTCAAAGGCGGCCGCATCACCGAATTCAAGACGATGGTCAAGAAATTCCATGCCGCCGGCATCGAGGTGCTGATGGACGTCGTCTACAACCATACCGCCGAAGGATCGGAACGCGGTCCGACCTTGAGTTTCCGCGGGCTCGACAACCTCAGTTACTATCGCCAGTCGCCCGAGAAGCCGCGCCATACCTACGACACGACGGGCACCGGCAACACGCTCAACGTCGCACATCCCCTGGTCCTGCGCATGGTGCTCGACAGCCTGCGCTACTGGGTCGGCGTCATGCATATCGACGGTTTTCGCTTCGACCTCGCAAGCACGCTCGGTCGTGAATACATGGAGTTCGATCGAGAGGGCGGCTTCTTCGATGCCATTAGGCAGGACCCGATGCTTGCGGGCGTCAAGCTCATCGCGGAACCCTGGGATATCGGGGAGGGGGGGTATCAGCTCGGCGGCTTTCCGCCCCCGTTTCGCGAGTGGAACGACCGGTTTCGCGACGACGTCCGGCGCTTCTGGAAGGGCGATGCCGGAATGATTCCGGCGCTCGCCCAACGCCTACTCGGTTCGCCGGTCGAGTTCCGCCACTCGGACCGCGCCGCGACCTCGTCGATCAACCTCGTAAGCGCACATGACGGCTTCACGCTGATGGATACGGTCTCCTACGGCGAGAAGCACAACGAAGCGAACGGCGAGGAAAACCGCGACGGCCATCCGGAAAACCATTCGGACAATATGGGGGTCGAAGGCGCGACGGAGGACCCGGCGATCAATGCGGCCCGAAGGCGACGACGCCTCGCCATGCTGGCAACGCTGATGGTCAGTCAGGGTGTCCCGATGATGCTCGGCGGGGACGAGTTGGGAAACAGCCAGCAAGGCAACAACAATGCCTATTGCCAGGACAACGAGATCGGCTGGCTCGACTGGCAGGCGGCGGACGAGGACTTTCTGGACCTCTGTCGCAAGCTCGTTTCCTTCCGCAAGGAGCATCCGGTCCTGCGTCAGGAAAGATTTCTCGATGGCGAACCCGACGAAAACGGCCGCGTCGAAATAGCGTGGTACAAGGCCGACGGCAGCCCGATGGACGAGGGGGCGTGGCAGAACGGCGAGTTGCGTCTGATCGGTGCCTGGCTGCGTCGCGCGGCCACCGCGGAAGCTGCCCCGGCGGGCGAGATGTTCCTTGTCCTCAACGCCGGCCCCGATTGCGAGATCGCACTCCCTCGAGCGGAGCACGCCGAGGGGTGGCGGCGCGTGCTCTGCACCGCCCCCGACGACGTCCTTGGCACGCACGGTGCCGCGGACCGGGAGGTCATTCCGGCGCAGAGCATCGCTGCTTTCGTTCCGCACGCGACCGGATCGACGGCGCCGGCTTGAAGCGAAAGGCGGGCGAGCCGCACAGCCGCATCCACCTCGGAAGCCGTCAGGCGCTTGCGGAACAATCTCTGCCGATCGGGATTGTCCGATGAGAGGCGCGTTCTCGCGCATTCGGTTCACTGGAAATGGAGATGAAAATGCCAAATCCGCGTCAGCCGGAGCGGTTCCCGGAGCAACCGCCACAGGAGCCACCGTGGATTCCGGAGCCGCCCATTGAGGAGCCTGAACCCGACCGTCTACCGGATGAAGTGCCGCTTCCCAATCCCGATGAAAATCCCGAGCCGCCAAGGCACTGAGGGCTCATAGCCGATGGAACAAATGCACGGTCGTGCCGTTTCGGTTTTGCCATTAGTGCAGTCCAGCCGTGAGAGGTGAGGGACATGGACAACAACAGGGACATGGATACCAACAAGGAAGAGCTCATCAGGCGCAGGGCCTATGCGATCTGGGAGCAGGAGGGCCGACCGGAAGGCCAGCACGAAAGACATTGGGAGCAGGCGTCGCGAGAAATGCAGGGCGTCCCGCCAGACGGCGGGAGTGAGAAACGCGAAGGCGGGGAAGCGACGGGCGCCTCCCCTGCACCGGCGGCGCCCGAAGGAAGTCCGACGAAGTCGAATCGCAAGAGCAACGGAGGCTGACATCAGCCAAGCAGCTTGCGCGGCGGCCCGGCCGCGACGCCTCTCGGCGTCGCGGCGTAAGAGCCACCGCCCATAGAAGGAGCAGAACAATGCATGTATCGGAAATCATGACCAGAGACGTCGTACTGGCCGACCCGAACGACACGATCGCCTCCGTCGCGCGGCAGATGGCGGACAACGATATCGGCTTCATGCCCGTCGGAGACCATGACCGCTTGGTCGGCATGATAACAGATAGAGACATCGTCGTTCGCGGTGTGGCGGATGGTCTCGACCCGCAGGCGCGCGTTGCAGACGTCATGACCACAGACGTCAAATATTGCTTCGAGGACGACGAGGTGGACGATGTCGCGCGCAATATGGGCGATATCCAGGTCCGCCGCCTGCCGGTTGTCAATCGCGACAAACGGCTGGTGGGGATCGTCTCGCTTGCCGACGCTGCCCGCGAACAGCCGTCGGTCGCCGGCTCAGGGCTCAAGGGAGTAACGACTCCCGGTGGCTCGCACAATCAGACCTAACGGGGCGGCTGACGCGCTCACTGGCTTTTAGCGGGGTGAGGTGATGTGAGAGGCGCAAAAGCGCCTCTCCGCGACGCGCGCAGGAGTTCGAGATGCCACATAAACAGGAAAAGGACCGAAGCCGCGGCGATCTCGCCGATCGCGCATCGGAGGATCACGTTGCCGATGCATCCGACGCGGGCAGCTGGGCTTCGACCCTTGCCAACGACGGGGCGCAGCCCGATCCGCCGCAACCGCCGCCCCATGATTTCAGCGGTAGCGATGAGCGGGTCCGACGCGCACACGCGCTCAGAGCCGAGCCGGAAACGGCGGAAAGCGTGGGAGGCGCGGATGACGCAACGGGGGGCGAATCCTGGAACCGCGTGCTCGGCGACAACACCAATGCCGGCACCCTGCGGTTATTGGCGGCCATAGGCCTCTTCATCTTGGTATCGGCATCGCTGTTCTGGCTTATCGCCGGCTGACGAAAAACAAGCAGCGATTCCATGTCTTCAGCACCCGTGCGTCTGATAAGGCGCACGGGTGCTGTTGGGTGCTCTACTGCTGCGACGGCGCGGGCGTCTGAAGCTTTTCCTGGACCTTCTTCGCCAGTGCCGGGTCGCTCTGCGCGGCCTTCAGGATCGTCGTATATTCCTCGACCGACATGTTCGGCGAGCCTTCGACTGCCTTGACCATCTGCTGGCTCGCTTCGGCCTCGAGCTTTGCTTTGGCGTTTGCGTCCGTGGTCGCTTCGATCTTGGCGGAATATTCCTGCCTGACCTTGTCCACCTGAAGGTAGGCAACGGCAAAGGCATCGATCTTCTGCTCGCTGATGGGGGCGGTCGCTCCGCTCGCATCGGGCTGCGCCGGCGCCGGCTGTTGCGCCTGCGCGACCTCTAGCGCCGCGGCCGGTCCAATAGCCGTTAGGCTGGTGACTGCAACGGCCAGCGATGCGACGAGTGCGTAACGAGTGATCATGTTCGGTTCTCCGTGACGTGCATGACGTGATCGGCAGCAATACCGCCTGCTCATTCGCTTGGCCTCGGAACGTGCGACGCAAGCGATTCCTCAAGCATGCAGGCCTCGGAAGTGCTCGGTGCGGCGAGGGCGGGGCAATTTGCTGACCATTAAGCGGCAGCTTTGTGGCCCTAGCGCGGGATGAGGAAGGGACAGCCGCATCCGGAGGCTGCGGAATCGAAAAGGGCGCTCGACCCTTTCGGGGAGCGCCCTTTGACCCGGAAAACGCGAGCGCGGCGGACCAACATCCGCGCGCCTGGTTCTCGATGACGGGTAGTGGCCGAGAGATGGAGACGGGCGCCGCCGATTTCAAGAGGCAGAGCGGTTCCTGAGAGCGACCCGTGACCTACAGCGCCGCGCGTCTTTTCAGATGCACAGAGGTCGCCTGTACCGCTTTGAATTGCTGTAGTTTTTTGTCCTGAGGCCGGTTCCGGTCAAGGAAACATGTGCTAGATCGCGCGCTGCGCGTGCAGCACATAGCAGACCTGCAAAGAATCGTCTGATGAGATGCGCGTGCCTGGCGTATAGTCCACTCCGTCGAAGCGATGCACCTCCTCCCGCGTGGCGTCGACTTGTGGGCGGCCTTCTCCTCCTCCCGAGGTTGCCCGCGGGATCAGCAACCCTCCTCCTCCCATGTTGCTGATCGGTTCTTTCCGAAGAGCCTGCCGCCCTCCTCCCGCGGCAGGCTCTTTTTTTGGCTATGCATCGCTGCGTCGCGCCGCCCCTCGGATCAGGGGGCTTCCTTCGGCTTGCTTGCGGCAATCGCGTAGCGATGCTGGCTTCTGCGGGCTAGCCCCTTGAAAAAATTCCAGTTCTTCGCCTGCGTCCGGTGTATGTCATGGAGACCGGTGTCGACCTCTATGTCGACGAAACCGGCCGCCCGAAGCAGGTCGACCACGGCGTCCGCGCGAGCTCCATGCGAAAAGTGGACGCGGGAGAGAATGCTGCGATGCGTGTTCATCATCTCGCCCGAAAGCGACGGTGCGTCGGGCTTGAGAAGGCCGAGACGCTGGCCCCAGGCATTCAGCGCCGAGAAGAACCGTTCCAGCCGGTTCGTATTGACGAAATCGCCATCGACGATCAGCAGCCTGCCCCCAGGCTTGAGCACGCGTCGCCATTCCTTGAAAGCCGCGGCCGGGGCGACGAGGGTCCAGACCAGGTGCCGGTTGACCACGACATCGTAGTGGCCGTCCAGCTCCATCGTGTTCTCCGCGTCGCCGATGCGGAAGGAGATATTGCGTCCACGTGCCGTTGCCTTGCGCCGCGCGAGTTCGAGCATCGGCTCGGCCCAGTCGAGGCCGGTGACCCTGAAGCCGAGATCGTCAAGCAGGTGCGAGACGACCCCGGTTCCACTTGCAAGATCGAGCGCCGAGCGTCCGGCGCCCTCGCCGAGATGACGCAAGAAGAGCCTATGCCAAGCGGCGCGTTCTTCCTCCGAGAAGATCTCGTGTCCGGGCGAAAGATCGAAGGTGGCGGCACGCGCGGACCAATAGGCTTTGATTTCGTCACGAAGATCGTAGTTCGGGCGCGCTGCCACGTCGCTCATCTTTATTCAGGCCCCTGCTGTTTGGAAGCGTTCTAAAAGATATATGTTGACTGGTAAAGTCAGGAAATATTAGAAGGCACCGAATTTTAATGGAGCAGGGAACAATGAGGCTTTTCAACAAGGTGGCCGCTGCCGCCGCGGGTCTTTGCGTGCTTATTTCGACGACGGCGCTCGCCGACACCGTGAAGGTGAAAGATGTCACCGGTCGCGAGGTCGAGGTCGACGTGCCGGTCGAGCATGTGATTCTCGGCGAGGGGCGCCAGATCTATTTCGTCGGTGCCCTGGATAAAGACGAGCCCTTCAAGCGCGTCGTCGGCTGGCGCGACGACCTCGCAAAGGCAGACCCCGAAACCTACGCTGCCTACCTCGCCAAATATCCCGAGATTGCCAAGCTGCCGACCTTTGGCGGCATGAAGGACGGAACCTTCGATATCGAGCAGGCGGTGGCGCTGAAGCCGGACGTCATGCTGATGAACATCGACGCCAAGACGGCGACGGAAGAAGCGGGTTATATCGAGAAGCTCGAAAAGGTCGGCATCCCGCTCGTCTATGTCGATTTTCGCGAAAAGCCGATGGAGAACACCGAACCGAGCATGCGCCTCATAGGCAAGCTCTTCGGCAAGGAGGAAAAGGCGGAGGAATTCATCAAATTCCGCGCCGACAGCATCGCCAAGGTTACCGACGTGCTGGCGAAAGCCAATCCGAAGAAGCCGCTCGTCTTCGTCGAGCGCGCCGGCGGTTATTCCGACGATTGCTGCATGTCCTTCGGCAACGAGAATTTCGGCAAGATGGTCGAGTTCGCCGGCGGTGTGAACATGGCGAAGGACATCATTCCGGGAACCTTCGGCACGGTCAATCCGGAGCAGATCATCGCGTCCAATCCCGACCAGATCATCGTGACCGGCGGCAACTGGGAAGGTTATGTCCCGGGCGGAAACTGGGTCGGTGTCGGCTATGGCGCGGATGAGAAGGAAGCGCTGCGCAAGCTCGAAAACCTGACCAAGCGCCCGGCTTTCACCGGTGTGAAGGCCGTCAAGGAAGGCAACGTCCACGCCATCTGGCACCAGTTCTACAACAACCCCTACCAGTTCGTGGCCATCCAGCAGATCGCCAAGTGGCTGCATCCCGATCTCTTCGCGGACCTCGATCCGGAAACGACGTTCAAGGAACTGCACGAGCGCTTCCTGCCGCTGCCTTACAAGAGCGGCTACTTCGTTTCGTTGAATGTGGGTCAATAAGCACCGTATCGGAGGGCAAAAGCCCTCCGCTCGCCTATTTCGAGGTCTTGGAATGCCGATTCTCAAGAACGTCCTTTTGGCACTCGCTGCCGCGGCCATGGCCGCGGCTTCGGCGTTTGCGGCGGAAATCACCCATGTCACCGGCCGCAACGTGGAGATCGAGCTGCCGGCCAAGCGGATATTGCTCGGCGAGGCGCGTCAGATTCATGTCGGCGCGGCGCTCAAGGGCGAACATGTCTTCAACACGATCGTCGGCTGGCGCGACGATCTGATCAAGAAGGATCCGGATTCCTATGCCGGTTACTCGGAGCGGTTTCCCGCGGTCGAGAAGCTGCCGCGCTTCGGCTACATCCCGAGCGGCGATTTCAGCCTGGAAGCGGCAATCGCGCTCAAGCCCGACGTGCTGACGCTGAACCTCGAAGCTGAGAAGGCTGTCGAGGAAGCAGGTTTCATCGAAAAGGCGACAGCCGCAGGCATCGCCGTCGTCTATCTCGACTTCCGTGTGGATCCCGCGAAGAACAGCGAGAGATCGATCGAGATACTTGGGCAGCTCTTCGGCGCCGAGACGCGGGCGAAGGAGTTCATCGACTACCGGCGCGCCCAAATCGCGATCGTGACCGACCGGCTCGCTAACGCCGGTGCGATCGAGCGCCCGAAGGTCTTCATCGAACGCTCGCCCGGGATCACCGGGGAGACGGCCTGCTGCCGGACCTTCGGCCCGGCGAATTTCGGCGAGATGGCGGAAAAGGCTGGGGGCCACAATATCGGCTCCGACGTGATCACAGCGACCTTCGGCGATCTCAATCCCGAACAGCTCGTGGTTGCCAATCCGGATCATGTCATCGTGACCGGCAGCAACTGGTCGGCCGAATCCGATCTCAATCAGTTCGTAGCCGTCGGCCGCGGCGCCGATCCCACGGCGGCCCGGGAGAAATTGAGGGGCTTGATGCAGCGCCCGGCCTTTGCCAGCCTCGATGCGGTGAAGGCGGGCAGGGTGCACGCCGTCTGGCACCAGTTCTATGGCGTGCCCTACGAGTTCGTTCCGATTCAGCAGTTCGCCAAGTGGTTCCACCCGGACCTCTTCGCCGATATTGATCCTGACCGGACCTTCCGCGAATTCCATGAGAAATTCCTCCCGGTCGCCTATCGGCCCGGCTATTTCGTCTCGCTTTCGGATGGGGGTGAATGATGGTGGCGATCTCCGATGAAATCGCCGGTCTCGAAGGACGCGGACGCTACCGCGCGCTCGTTGCGCGTCGTGTGCTCCTGCTCTCCGGCCTTCTCGTGGCACTGTTTCTTTCCGTCGCCGTCGACATGGCACTCGGACCTGCCAACTATCCGCTCGCAGACGTGCTGACGGCGTTGTTTTGGGCCGAGAGCGTCGGCGACCAGCTTCGCGTCGTTATCTGGGATATCCGCATGCCGATCGCGCTGATGGCGGTGACCGTCGGCGCGTCGCTCTCTGTCGCGGGCGCGCAGATGCAGACGATCCTCGCCAACCCGCTCGCAAGCCCCTTCACGCTCGGCATTTCGGCCGCTGCCGGCTTCGGCGCGGCACTCGGCCTCGTTGCGGGTGTGGCGGTCTTTCCGGTGGCGGTTCAATACATGGTGCCGCTCAACGCCTTCCTGATGGCGATGGTCGCGGCGCTCTTCATCCATTTCGCCTCGACGATGCGCGGCGTCACCGTGGAGACGATCGTGCTTCTCGGCATTGCGCTCGTCTTTACGTTCAACGCGGCGCTGTCGCTGCTCGAATATCTCGCCTCCGAGCAGGCGCTCGCGGCGGTGGTGTTCTGGACCATGGGCAGCCTCACCAAGGCGACCTGGCCGAAGGTCTGGATAACCGGGGCAGTGCTCGTCTTCGCCGTGCCGCTTTTCGCGCGGCATGCCTGGGCTCTGACGGCGCTCCGGCTCGGTGACGACAAGGCGGCGAGCTTCGGCATCAATGTTCGCCGGCTGCGGCTCGAAACCATGCTGACGGTCAGCCTGCTCTCGGCGATCCCCGTCTCCTTCGTCGGCACGATCGGCTTCGTCGGCCTCGTCGGGCCGCACATCGCCCGCATGCTGGTGGGCGAAGACCAGCGCTTCTTCCTGCCGGCCTCCGTCCTCTGCGGCGCGCTCCTGCTCTCGGTCACGTCGGTCGTCAGCAAGATGCTCATTCCGGGGGCGGTGCTGCCGATCGGCATTATCACGGCGCTCGTCGGCGTCCCCTTCTTCTTTGTGCTGATTTTCACCAACAGGAGGCGCTCATGGTAGGCCTCGCACTCAAGGATGTCGGCGCGACCTATGGCCGCCGCATCGTGCTGTCCGACATCAATACGGGCACATTGAGCGGCGGTCGCTTGACTGCCGTCATCGGCCCCAATGCAGCCGGAAAATCGACGCTCTTCAAACGTATCGCCGGCCTCGCCGCCGGTCCCGGCCTCGTCCATCTTTCCGATACAGCGAAAGGGCAGGAAGCGATCTGCTACATGCCGCAGGACACCGGCGCCAATGCCGTCTTGACGGTCTACGAGTCGGTCCTGCTTTCTGCAAAGCAGGGCTCCGGGTGGAAGGTGAAGGACGGGGAGCTCGCCGAGATCGATCGGGTGCTCGCGGCGCTCAGGATCGATGATCTCGCCTTCCGCGGACTCGGCGAACTTTCCGGCGGGCAGCGCCAGCTCGTGTCGATCGCCCAGGCACTGGTGCGCAAGCCGGAAGTCCTCCTCATGGACGAGCCGACCTCGGCGCTGGACCTCTTCCGCCAGATCGAGGTCCTCAGCTTCATGAAGCGCCTCGCAGCACAGTCCGGCATGGCCGTGCTGATCGCGCTCCACGACCTCAATCACGCACTCCGTTATTGCGACGATACGATCGTGATCAGCAACGGGTCAGTGATCGCAAGCGGGCCGACGCACACCGTGATCACCGCGGAGATGCTGAAATCCGTCTACCGCGTCGAAGCGCGCGTCGAGGCCTGCTCGCTCGGCCGTCCGGTCATCATCGTCGACGATTCCATCTCACTTGGGTGAGATGGGGTCACGGTTGCCGCCACCCCGCGGCCCCGATTAAATGTGAAAATTTCCGCGCCGACTCGTGTGCGACCATTAGCGACGCTTAGAACTTTCAAGTAAATCTATCTGAGAACTGAATTGATTTCTTGCCGCTGAAATGCGGCTGATTTATAACTGGAACCGATACGCAAGCCCGCCCCTACAGAGCCGGCGGGGTGGCGCTCGACGGCACCGGATCAGGGTGATTCCGGCGCGAGTCCGGATCAGACGTGGTCGATTCTCCAGTGTTTCAGTCGTGGATGCGGGCGGAAAGCGCGCGCTTTTCCATTCCGCGTCCCCGATCGTCTCGAAAGCGATGTCTCATGCTGACAAAAAAAGGAAAATACGGTCTGAAGGCGATGGTGGACCTCGCCCAGCTTCAGCCGGGCGAAACGGCTTTCATCACCGATATCGCCGTTCGCAACAACTTGCCGAAGAAATTCCTCGACACGATCATGCTGGAACTTAGAAATGCCGGCTTTCTTCGCTCGAAAAAAGGGCCTGGCGGTGGGTATTCGCTGGCGCGACCCGCATCCGAGATCCGCGTCGGCCAGGTGATCCGCACGCTTGACGGCCCGCTGGCTCCGATCCGCTGCGCGAGCCGCACGGCCTATGAAGTCTGCGACGACTGTTCGGATCCGCAAACCTGTCATGTGCGTCGGTCGATGATCGTGGTGCGCGATGCCATGGCCGGCATTCTCGACAACATGACTCTCGAGCAGTTCGCGGCAAGCGAGGAAGAGAATGTCATCGCACCGCTTCTCAGCGAAGCGGGTTAGGCGTTCCCGGCTGGAGAGGGCCGTTATCAAGTTCGGGGGGGCCCCGATCATAGCGCGCCGTTGCGCGGAGGCTTGACCCCGTTGACGTGGTAATTGCCGACGGCGTGGTATTTCCAACGAAGCGGGTCATGCAGCGTGTGGGTGCGGGCGTTGCGCCAATAGCGGTCGAGATTGAGCGCAACCCTGGTCGCGGCGGTGCCGGCCAGTTCGAAGAGCGTGTTGGCGGCCTCCAGTGCGACTTCGCTCGTGACCACCTTGGCGGCGGCAACCGCGAGGCTGGCTGTGACCGCGTGCTCCTCCGTCGGATCGACCTGGGCGGCGTCGACCTTCCGGCCCGCATGCTCGATCAAGGCGGTTGCCGCCTCCAGGTGGGTGGCGATCTTGCCGAGCTCGGTGATCGCCAACGGATCTTCCGATACCTGCTCGGCACCGCTCCCTGGCGAGGGGCGCGCGTGATAGCGAACGAAGTGGACGGTCTCGCGGAAGGCGGCTCGGGCAATGCCGAGATCGACGCCCGCGTGGATGATCTGGCCGACGGCGTCGATCGCCGTCGGCCGCTCGAAGCCCCGGTGGTGCCGGATGACGGAGTCCGCATTCACATAGACGTTCTGCAGGACCGCGGTGCCAGTACCGGTGACGCGCTGTCCGAAACTATCCCAGTCGTCGATGATCTGGATGCCTTCGGCCCCGCGAGGAACGATGGACAAGGCGATCCGGCCGGCCGCGTCGAGCGCGAAGACGGCGATCCAATCGGCAAAGAGAACGCCGGTCGAATGTTCCTTGCGGCCATCGATGCGGTAGCCGGCGCCATCTTCTGTAATGCGGGTCTCGTAGTGACCGGCTGCACTGGTCTCGGTCTCCGAAAGCGCACAGCAGAAGCGGTCGCCGGCGAGCGCGCGGCCAAAGAAGAACTGTTTCTGTTCCTCGCTCCCATGCTGGCGTAACGCTTCCAGGATGTAGAAGTGCTCTTGCGGGATCAGCCCGATCGAACTGTCGGCCTCGGCCAGGATCGCCGTCACTTCGGCAAGCACAGCGTTCGAGACGTCGATGCCGCCGTGTTCCGAAGGAATACTGATCGCCAGCAGCCCCGATTGCGCAAGCCGGTCGAGTTCCTCATAGGGAAGGACTCGCTCGAGGTCGCGCTCGCTGGCGCCCTCGGCGAGCTCCGCCGCCAGATCCTTTGCAATCGAGAGGGCCTCTTCCTCGCTCTCGATCCGGTGCGCGGGCGGCCTGGCTTTCTCGGCGAACTGCGAGATCGTTCCCATCTTATCCCTCCATCCGCCCTCGACGCCGCGCTCGCGCGTCTGCGGCTTGACGCGGGATCCGGGCGGAAAAGCCGCTTCGCGCGCCCATCGCCGATCCCGCTCAGGCCTTTGGCCATATCCCTGAACGATCGCAGGACAACTCGTAAGAAAGCTGGTTCTATAGATTTTGTGAATATTGAACTTTCTTTGCGTTTGCCTGTCGCTCCGCCCCTTTAGTATGGCGCATGGACGGAATTCTTCCACTGTCGAGCCGCTCGAAATGCGCGCGCCGCGATAACGGCCGCGTGGGTGTTACCTGTGCCGCACCCAACGGCATGATGTTATTCCGTGAATTCAGCGGCTTACGCGTGTAGAGGCAAGTGGTCAGGCGCTCGGCCGCGGCCCGTGTCACAAAAATGCCTTGCCGATTGGAAGCTTTGTCATAAAATACTAAGTTGATAGAATATGCCGTATAAGGATGACCATGAGCCAAAGCGCCAGGCCAGCCGAAGAAGTGCAGATGTCTCGCTCGACGCGGGATGGTGAAGGCACGGAGCGATCCCCCGCCGGCACTGTTCCCGCGATCCCGACGGGCGAGCGGCATAGGATCCAATATCCCTGAAAATCCCAACTCTTTGTGTGTCTCGAAGTCCTGCGTACGGGATTGCCCGGAATGAGGAGCGACCGCCAGTCGCAAAGGAGCTCACATGACCGTTCTCGGACTGTTTGCAGCGAAGTCGGCGACGCCCGGCTCGACCTCGAAACCGGAGATCGCCGTTATCGGCCGCGGATTTTCCGGCATCATGATGGCGATCGCGCTGATGAAGTCGATGCGCATGCCCTTTCATCTCACGATGTACGACCCGCATCCGGCGATCAGCGGCGGTCAGGCGCTTTCTTCGGCGCAGCGCTGCGAGATTTTGAACAGCCGAGTGCGGGATCTCTCGGTTGCTGCCGGCCAGCCCGACGATTTCAACGACTGGCTCTGCGCCAATGACGAGTTCCGCGCCGCCGTTCCGGCGGCGATACCGGGCTTCCGGCAGATTTTTGTGCCGAAAGGTATATTTAGCGACTATGTCCATCAGCGCTTTTCCGAGGCGCTCGCGCGCCGTTCCGATATCACGGTGAAGTTCTCGCACGAGCCGATCCTCGGTCTGCGCAAGCTTGCGAACGGTCGCTTCACCCTCGTTCGCGTAGGCGCGAGCGATACCTGCGATATCGTGGTGCTCGCGACGGGTTTTGGCGTACGGCCGTGCGATATCGAGGTTGCGCAGGACGATAAGCCGCTCGTCAGGACGCGGCGGCTCGTCGATCCGCGCCATGCGGTGCTGCTCGGCAGCGGCGTTCGCGTGGTCGACCGACTCTTCCAGCTGCGTGACAACGGCTATGCCGGCAAGATCACGCTGCTTTCGCGTCGCGGCTTCCTGCCACAGACGCACACGCTGCTTGCAGCCGCGCCGAGCTTCCCCGTCGATCCGATGCCCTCCGGCCTTCGTCAGATCGTGCGCTTCGTCCGCCAGGCCTGCGCCGAGGCGGAAGCAAGGGGGCAGGGTTGGCAGGCGGCGATGAACGGTCTGCGCCGCCGGGCGCGCTCGCTCTGGCAATCCCTCTCGGCACAGGAGAAGCGACAGTTTAACCGCCACCTGCGCGCCATCTACGACAGCCACCGAAACAGGTTGCCGGCGGCGGTGCACGCCCGGCTGCAGCAGGAGTTCGCCGACGGGCGAACCGTGCTTCGTCGCGGCTGGGCGGGGCGGCGCGTTCCGGAAGGGATCATGGTGCGCTGGGCAGGAGAGGAGATCGAGGAATTGCTGCGCGCCGACCAGGTGATCGACTGCCGTTGCTCCGCGCCGGAACTCGGCGCCCCCCTGTTCCAAAGCCTCTTTGCGGGTGGGCTTGCCCGCACGGATGAACTCGGCCTCGGCATCGCCGTGAGCCCGATGGGCGAAGTTCTGGGGGCCGGCGGGCGCACGCAGAACCTATTCGCGATCGGTCCGTTGGGCCTCGGAAGCTTGCCGGACATCGACCTGGTGCCGGAGATCGTCACGCAGACCTATGCGGCGGCACGGCTAATCGCCACAGGAAAGCGTCTGGCCCTGAAGGCAGGATGAACTCTCCGGCTTCCGCCCAGACAAAGCAGCGCGTCGGCCGGCGCAACGTCGCCCTCGCGTTCGCAAGCAGAGGTAGCCCAGGCGGTCGATGAGGCGTATCGTTTCGGCAAGATCATCGCCCGCGGTGACAGGCAAATGCTCGAGGTGTCGTACCCATGAACGGCCCGCACTCTTCTGTTGTCATCATTGGCGGTGGTTTCACCGGCGCCGTGGTCGCGGCCAACCTGGCGCGCAGCCGTGACATCGACGGCTGGCGAATCGCGGTTTTCGAGCCGCGCGAAAGGCTCGGCTGCGGCCTTGCCTATGATACGGCGGATCGCGCGCATCGCGTCAACGTTCCAGCTGCGCGCATGAGCATAGATCCGGACGATGACGACCATTTCATGCACTGGCTCGCCTCGCGCGGCGAGCTGCGCGACGACGCCGAGGCACTCGCCTCGGACGGTCACCTCTACCCGCGCCGCCGGCTCTTCGGCCTCTATGTCGCGGAATCGGTCACTCCGTTCATCGAAACGGGGCGCGTCACGCACATCCGGGAGAAGGTCATAGGCGTTGGGCGCAAGGACGCTTTATGGGAGGTCCGCGGCGAGGGCGGCTCCGGGATCCGGGCCGACGTGCTGATCGTCGCGACGACGCATCCTGCCCCCGAGGCGCCGGGCGGCATCGCCGCAGCGTTGCGCGGGCACCCCCGCTACGTGGCGGACACGACCGTACCAGGCGCGCTCGAGGCCATCCGCACAAACGACCGTGTCCTGATCATCGGCTCCGGCTTGACCTCCGCCGACGTTATTGCGTCCTTGCGCACAAGCGGGCACAGGGGACCGATCACCGCTTTCTCCCGCCGCGGTCTTCGCTCGCGCGGACATGCGGGCCGGGCGCAGGACCCCTATGGCGACTTCACCGCTCGAGCGACCACAACGGCGAGCGAACTCCTTCTCAGCGTCCGCCAGGAGATCGCGAATGCCGCGGCGGAGGGCTTTAGCTGGCACGCCGTCTTCGATGCCCTGCGGGCCCAGGGCGGGGAGATCTGGCGCAATCTGTCGGTTGCGGAGCGGCGGCGCCTCGTGCGTCATCTTCGCCCCTTCTGGGACGTCCACCGCTTTCGCGTCGCCCCGCAGATCGATGCGATCATCCGTGCAGGGCTCAGTGCCGGCGACGTCCGGGTTCTGGCGGGTTCGATCGCAGGCATTGAAACAAACGGCGGCGACATCACCGTCACCTTCCGGCAACGCTGGTCGGGCGGAACGGAGCAGTGGACTGTCGATGCGGTGGTGGTCACCACAGGCCCCGCGCACAAGAACATCCTGAAGAGCCAAGGCTGGCTCGAAGCGCTTGGCGCCGCCGGTCACCTGCAGGCGGACGCGGTCGGCCTTGGCCTTGCCTGCAGCGAGACCAGCAGGGCGCTCGATAAGGAGGGCCGGGAGCAGGATGACCTCTTCATCGCCGGGCCGCTCGCTCGCGGGACCTTCGGGGAACTGATGGGGCTGCCGCAGGTCAACGACCACGCCATCTTCGTCGCGGCGCAAGTGGCCGGGCTGGCGCGGGCGCGAAGAGCGAGGGGGCCCGCGCTCTCGCAACGGGCATCGGAGCACACAAGCGTCAGTTGACGCGCATTCCCCACGCGGAGGGCGACCGTCGTCGGTTGCGGTGAGGTAAGCAGCAACGGCATCACGCGGCGCCTCTTCGATGCAACTTCCGCGGCAGCGGCTAGCGGTGATATCTTACGCTTTTCGCGGTTCTGACATATATTAGGAAGCGATTATTTTCGACGAAAAGTAGTGCGGGAGGCGATGCGGCCGTTCGCATGCCTCCTGCCTCTTCCTAACGAACCACGAGGCGTTGACGGCGAATGTCCCGAATCCTCATCCTGGTGTTTGTCCTCCTGTCGGCGTTCGCCTTTCCTTTGCCTCTTGCGTCCGGTGCCGAGCGCGTAGCGATCGTCCTACATGTGAATGGCGCCATCAGTCCCGCCGCGGCGGAATATGTGACGCGCGGCCTCGCGCGAGCCAATGATCGCGGCGCGGTGCTCGTGATCTTGCGGATGGACACGCCCGGCGGCCTCGACACGTCGATGCGCGACATCATCCGTGCCATCCTCGATTCTTCGGTTCCTGTCGCGAGTTTCGTGGCGCCGAGCGGGGCGAGGGCGGCGAGCGCCGGCACCTATATCCTCTATGCGAGCCACGTCGCAGCGATGGCGCCGGGCACCAATCTGGGTGCGGCGACGCCGATCGCAATCGGCGGCGGGTTGTTCGGCGACGATGAGCAGCGCGACAAGAACACGCCGGCCGAGCCGGGCAAGCCGCCGGACGACAAGCGGCCCGCCAATCCCGGCGAGGCCAAGCTGATCAATGATGCGGTAGCCTATATTCGCGGGCTCGCGGAGCTCAGGGATCGCAATGCCGACTGGGCGGAGCGCGCCGTGCGCGAGGCGGCGAGCCTCTCCTCTGCCGCGGCGGCGCGCGAGAAGGTCATCGATTTCACCGCCGCCACCATTGAGGACCTCCTGAAGCAAGCCCATGGCCGCACGGTTCGCGTCGGCCAGGCCGACGTCCGGCTCGATACGGCGGGGCTTGCCGTCGAGGACGTCCTGCCGGATTGGCGCACTCGCTTGCTTTCGGTGATCACCGATCCGAACGTCGCGCTTCTCCTGATGATCGTCGGCATTTACGGGTTGATCTTCGAGTTCCTGACGCCTGGGACGGTGGTGCCCGGGACGATTGGCGGCATCAGCCTTCTGCTCGGTCTCTATGCCTTGGCGGTGCTGCCGGTAAGCTATGCCGGTATCGGCCTGATCCTGCTCGGTGTTGCGCTGCTTGTGGCCGAGGCGCATGCGCCGTCCTTTGGTGCCCTTGGGCTCGGCGGCGGGGTCGCTATCGTGCTTGGTGCCGCCATCCTGTTTGATACCGATGTGCCGGGGCTGCAGGTCTCCTGGCCGGTTCTCGGCGGCGTGGCGATCGCAAGCTTCACTTTCAGCCTCCTTGTCGCCCGTCTCGCACTCCTGTCGCGCCGGCACAAGGTCGCCACCGGGGCCGAGCAGATGATCGGCATTTCCGGGAAGGTCGACACCTGGGCGGGAGCCGCCGGTTACGTGATCGCGCATGGGGAGCGCTGGAGGGCGGTAAGCGGTGAGCCGCTCGGCCCCGGCGAGGACGTTATGGTCGTTGGCAGGGATGGCTTGACGCTCGAAGTCAAGCGCCGAGCAAAACGGAGCTGATTTCCTGCATGTTTCCTTAAATCGTAGCCCATTAAGGTAAAAAACATGCAGCAATTCAAAGTGCCACAGCGAGCTTCGCGCGTCTGAAAAGACGCGCCGCCTATAGTAGGGAAAGAGAGGAAGTTGATGCCCCTGTTTGGAAGTCTTGTTCCGCTCGCCGCGGCACTGTTTTTCCTGCTCATCGTCATCGCCTATGCGATCCGGATCCTAAGGGAATACGAGCGCGGCGTCGTCTTCACGCTAGGCCGGTTTACCGGCGTCAAGGGACCGGGTCTTATCCTGCTCCTTCCCTACGTGCAGCAGATGGTGCGCGTCGACCTCAGAACCCGCGTGCTCGACGTCCCGAGCCAGGACGTCATCTCGCACGACAACGTCTCCGTCCGCGTGAGCGCGGTGATCTATTTCCGGGTCATCGATGCGGAAAAATCGACCATCCAGGTCGAAGACTTCATGATGGCGACGAGCCAGCTCGCCCAGACCACGCTGCGCTCGGTGCTCGGCAAGCACGACCTCGACGAGATGCTGGCGGAGCGCGACAGGCTCAACGAGGATATCCAGAAGATCCTCGACGTCCAGACGGATGCCTGGGGCATCAAAGTGGCGACCGTCGAGATCAAGCATGTCGACATCAACGAGTCGATGATCCGTGCGATCGCCCGTCAGGCGGAAGCCGAACGCGAGCGGCGCGCGAAGGTCATCAACGCCGAAGGCGAGCAGCAGGCGGCGGCCAAGCTGCTGGAGGCCGCGGAAATCCTCGCGAAGAGGCCCCAGGCCATGCAATTGCGCTACCTGAGCACATTGAACGTCATCGCCGCCGAAAAGAGTTCAACGATCATCTTTCCCTTCCCGATGGAGATCGCCGATATGCTGGCGGCGAAGACGAAAGGTTCCTCCAGCTAAAGGCTTCATGGCCCGCTGAGGGGACCTGACGAGCGGCAGCAGAACACAGGATCCGGTTACATGACCATCTGCGTTGCTACCTCGTCGGTCAGGATCTCCTGTTCCTTGCAGACGCTTCTCGCCGTCCGGGCGGCAAGAAGCGTGGCAATTCGCGCAAGACGGTCGGCCTCCTCCGAGTAGTCCAGGAACGTATCCCGCCAGAACCGGCAATAGAGATCGAAGCCGTCACGGGCGTAGTCCGATGCAAGCACGTCCTCCCAGAGCTGCAGGTGCTGGTTGGCGCGCCTTTGCATGAACGCCGAAATCTCGATCTGCTGGCGCAACAATGTCTGCAATATCGCCGCCTGCAACCGCCCTGCTGACAAAAGCGGCAGTCGCGCGTCGACGCCGATAGGCCACCAGGGCAGGGGCGGTACCAAAGGGTCTGTCGTCTTATCGAGCATGAAAGCAACTCCTCCCTTCCACGGCTCCAATATCGTTTCGCTGGAGCATTTCGCAGGCAGGTAGAACCACCTGGCGTAGCACTGCTGCATGGTTCCTTAAATCGACCTCGATTTAAGGACAAAGACATGCAGTAATTCAAAGCGCTACAGCGACCTTTCTGCGTCTGATAAGACGCACGGGGCTGTAAGGCTTTGGCGCAATCGTCGATCGCCGTTCAGTGCATCATCAGCACGGGCACGACGGCCGCATCGATCATCGACTTCGTGACGCCGCCAAAGATGCGCTCGCGCATCCGCGAATGGCCGTAGGCGCCCATGACGATCAGGTCGGCCGCGATATCAAGCGCATGGCTGTTGAGCACTTCGTCCACGCGCCGGCCCGCGCCCGGCAGCCGATCGATCGTGACCTTGATGCCGTGGCGGGCGAGATAGGCCGCGACGTCGGTCCCAGGCTCCTCGCCGCTGGACGACCCTGCCGGATCGACCATGGTGACGTGGACGATCTCTGCACCGGCCATTATCTCCAACGCCTCGCGCGCCGCTCGTGCCGCTTCGATATGCGAGTTCCAAGCGAGCAGGACCCTCTTGGGCGCTAGGCTCGCGCGCCGGCCCTTCGGCACCAGCAGAACGGGGCGCGCGGAATTGAAGAGGGCGCCATCTATGGCGCGGGACCGCAAGTCGGGGCTGGCCGATAGGCTGGGGCCGATCAATGCCATATCCGCGTAGCGGGCGCGTCCGCCTATGTCATTGTCGGCGCCTGCGAACTCCGAATATCTGCCGTCGACCTGAAACGAGATGCCCGTCCCCGACAGCAAGGCTTTGGCCGCCTCGACACTCGCGTTGAGCTCGGCGACGTCGTTTTCCCTTGCCTCGACCCAGTCAACGGAAAACGTAGCGCCGTAGTCGCCGATGGGCGGTAGCGCCGCCAATTTAACGACCAAAACCGACAAATGCGCGTTGCCCGCCGTGCAGATGTCGGCCGCCGCTTTGAGGTCGTCATCGAAACGGTCGACGCCGACCACGGTGAGAATGGTCTTGTATCTCATGTGGGAGTTCCTTTCGAAAGTCCGACCCACGGTCATCGACGTTAGGCAGGCGGCAGTCGCCGGCATTAATTCTCGTCAATAAGTTTGGCCATTCGATGCTCCCGCTGGTGAGGAGCGATCGAGGCGGGTCTGTCTGGGCACAAGCACGGCGGCGCCGTTGAAGTTGCCTGCGCGGAGGTCGGCAATCGCGGCGTTGGCATCCTCGAGAGGATAAACGGTCGTGTGCGTGCGGACTCCGGCCTCCGCGGCGATTGCAAGAAACTCGTGCACGTCCTCGCGCGTGACATTCGCGACAGAGACGAGTTCGCGCTCGCCCCACAGCAAGGCGTAGGGCATAGCAGCAATGTCGCTCATGTGGATGCCGCCGCAGACGACGCGCCCGCCTTTGCGCACAGCCTTGAGCGCCGCGGGGACGAGGGTTCCGACGGGAGCGAAGATTATGGCGGCGTCGAGCGGCTCCGGCGGCACCTCGTTCGAGCCACCGGCCCAGACCGCTCCGAGGTCCAGCGCAAAGCGCTGCCCGGCCGCGTCTTCCGCGCGAGTGAAGGCGTAGACCTGCCGCCCGTGGCGGACGCAGACCTGGGTAATGATGTGCGCGGCCGCCCCGAAGCCATAGAGCCCGATCCTGCGGCCGTCGCCGGCGCGCTTCAGCGAGCGCCAGCCGATGAGACCCGCGCAAAGCAGAGGCGCTAGCGAGACGGGATCGCCGGAAGGGTCGAGATCGAAGGCATAGGCCTGATCCGCGACAACATGGGTGGCGAAACCGCCATCGCGGGTATAGCCGGTGAACAAGGGGGCGTCGCAGAGGTTTTCCGCGTTCGAGCGGCAATAGAAGCAGGTCCGGCATGTATAGCCGAGCCAGGGCACTCCGACGCGGCAGCCGATCCTGCCCGCGTCCACACCCGTCCCGACCGCCTCAACGACGCCGACGATCTCGTGGCCGGGCACGAGCGGCAGCTTCGGGCGCGGCAGGTCGCCGTCGACCACATGCAGGTCCGTGCGACAGACGGCGCAGGCCTCCACTCTGAGCCGGAGTTCGCCTGCGAGCGGCTCCGGAAGCGGGCGCTCGACGGCGACCAGTGGCTTTCCGATTTCCTCAAGAACCATCGCCAGCATGGCTATCGTCCTTCTTGCGCCCGAAGCGGCTTTCCGCCGAGGGCTCTTGAATATAGCGTATCGGTTCCACAATGGCGCGCTATCCGCCGGGCGGCATATTCGATCCGACCCATCCTTCAGGGCGCCGCGGGAGCCGAAGGGTTGGGTCCATGAGGAAGAAAAGCGCAGGCATCCTGCTTTACAAGTATGAAGGCGGCTCGCTCCTGGTCCTGCTCGTCCATCCCGGCGGTCCCTTCTGGACCAATCGCGACGCCGGCGCCTGGTCGATCCCGAAGGGCGAATACGAACCCGGCGAAGAGCCGGAGGCGGCGGCACGGCGGGAATTTCTCGAGGAGACCGGTGTTGTGGTGACCTGTCCCCTGAAGTTTCTCGGCGAAGAGCGACAGAAGAGCGGCAAGCTGGTCACGGCCTATGCCGGCGAAAGTGACCTCGATATCGGAAAGCTCAAAAGCAACGTTTTCGAGATCGAATGGCCGCCGCGCAGCGGCCGCATGCAATCCTTTCCCGAAGTGGATCGTGCCGGATGGTTCACGGTTCCGGTCGCGCGGGAAAAGATAAACCCGGCGCAGCGGCCCTTCCTCGATCGTCTCGAAGCGGCTCGCGCCACGGACCGCAGCGCGGGGTCGACCGTCTGATCTCGTCGCGTTCACGCCGCCTTGACGTTGATCTTCTTCTCGTTGCTGGCGGCTTCGGCCGTCTTCGGCAGCCGCACGGTCAGGACGCCCTTCGCGAAGGTGGCTTCGATCTTGTCCGCATCGACGCCGGGCGGCAGCCGGAAACTGCGCTGGAATGCGCCATAGCGCCGTTCCGAAAGGAAGCGATCCTTTTCGCGTTCCTCCTTCTCCTCTTTCTTTTCGCCGCTGATCGACAGCATGTCGTTGACGATCTTCACTTCGACCTCGTTCGCGTCCATGCCCGGCATCTCAGCGGCGATCTTGTATTCCTTCTCGGATTCGATGACGTCGACCACAGGAGACATTCGCCAGGTGCTCCTTTCGGACCACGGCCGGTCGAATTCGCGCATGCGTGCCGGGAAAGATCGCCAGCCAAGCGGATTGAAATCTTCGAAAAGCTGATCGATTTCCCGGCGGAGGCTCTCGAACATCGAAACTGGTTCGCGCTTTTCAGGAGCGGATGTTTCGACCTTGACGGGTTGTTTTTGGGCCATGACTGAACTCCCTTTGAGACAGCTCGTTGCGTCCTGCGGGAGGGGCCGAATGGTGAGAGAACCGCGACCCGCTCGCGCAGGGTCTGATAAAGTCACTCATTAAAGATAGCGCATTGACCCCGATCAAGAAAGGCCGCGGCACGAAATTGGAATAGCGAAGCGTCGTCAAAGATTGGCTGCGCGTGTGGTTCCCCGTGCTGCGGCCGGATCTGCCGGGCAGGTCTCCGCCGCAGCGACAGCTGGCGCATGATGCTCCGCATCGACGCCGGGTATGATCTCTACGGCAATGCCGAGCTTGCCCAGTCTCGACGCCTCTTCGCGCGTGGCGGCGGCGGGCGCCGGGTTGCCTGACTGCAGGCGCACCACGCGTTTGCCTGTCTTGGCGAGAGCCATCACCCTTCCGTCGCCGCGCTGATCGCTGACAAGAATGCGCTTTGCCTCACGCCGCGCGAGCTCGAGGATGTCGTTGGAAATTTGCTCGTCGTAGAGGATGATGTCGGCGGCCTGCAGGGCGCGCACGGCCTTCAAGGTGAGGAGTTCCGCATCGCCCGGACCCGCGCCGACGATGGTGACGCGGGCGACAGCGGGCCGTGGTGCCGCAAGGCGCTCCAGCTCCGCCATCAGCCGCGTCTCCACACCCTCCTCCGGTGTATCGAGGAAAGCCCGATCGACGAAACGCTCCCAAAAGCTGCGGCGCGCGGCACCCGGCTGCAGGCGTGCGTTCACGCGCTCACGAATTGCCTGCGCGATCGACGCCCAGCTTTTGATTGCCGGCGGCAGCAGGGTCTCGATCCGCCGACGGATCGCCTGTGCAAGGATCGGGGCTGCCCCATCGGTGGAAATTGCAACGACGACGGGTGAACGATTGACGATCGATCCGAACTGGAATTGGCAGTAGGCAGGCTTGTCGATGACGTTCACGGGCACGCCGCAGGCGCGCGCGGCGTTGAAGAAGGCTTCCGCCTCGACATCCTCATCGCAATCGGCAATGGCGATTGCCGCGCCTTGAAAGATGCCGGGGTGCCACACTTCGCCGTTATGAACGAAGCGGCCGCATTCATGCGCGGCACCCCGGGCGATGAGGTCGCGAAAAATCTCGCCGAGTTCTGTGCGCGGGGCATAGACATGGACCTCCGCGCCGCAGGCCGCCAGGAGTTCGGCCTTCCAGGCGGCGGCGTCGCTGCCACCTGCCACCACGACACGCTTGCCCTTCAAGCTCCAGAAGAGCGGCAGCGTCGCGAGCGCGGCGACGCGCTGCGACTGCGGCCTCGACGTCATATCATTCGGCAGCGGCGGCAAGACACGCATGGATGATCCCCCTGATCTCAGCGCGGCAGGAGCCGCAATTGGTGCCGGCGCTCAGCTTCTCTCCGACCGCCTCGACGCTGTGGCAGCCCTCGCGGATGGCGGCGGTGATCTGATTGACGCCGACACTGAAGCAGGAACAGACTGTCGCGCCCGGATCCGGCTGGTTGGCACCGGGACGGCCGGCGGTCACGGCAAAGCGCCTGCCGAGATTGTCGTGCGAAGCACCGAGTTGCGAGACCGCCCAATTACGCGCGACGGCTGCCGGCCGGGGCGAAAGGAACAGCGCGGCAAGCAGGCGGTCGCCCTCGAAGAAGGCGAGGCGAAACTCGCCGGAGGTGCGATCGGTATAGCCGATCGGTTCAATGTCGGCAGCGATGGAGAAAGCTCCGCGGCACCAGTCGATCCAATCCTTGTCCCCATCAGCGAAGGCAAGCTCCATCCGCCAGCCGCCTTCGGCTTTGGCGACCGCCCAATAGGCGGCATCGAGATTTTGGGGCTTTGAGGCCGAAACGGCGAAGCCGTAGGTTCTCGCCGCGAAGCGGCTCGCCCGAACGGCCACGTTTTTCGAGGCAGGCTGGCCAGAGACGGGATCGGTGACCGGGGTGACGAGCGCATCGATGCGCGCCTTCGAGGCGAACTGGTCGTTCCAGTGCATCGGCACGAAGAGACTGCTTTCGGCCTGACGCTCGGTGATAAGCGCCCGCACGATCACCGCGCCGTAGGGACTCTGGATCATGACGAGATCGGCATCGCTGACGGCGATCTTCTGCGCGTCACGCGGGTGGATTTCGACGAAAGGCTCGGCGAGATGGCCGGAGAGACGGGCGCTCTTGCCGGTGCGGGTCATGGTGTGCCAGTGGTCGCGCACGCGGCCCGTATTGAGGATGAAAGGGAACGCGTCATTGCCGGGCCTTGCCTTCGGCGCATGGACGGGCACGAAGCGGGCGCGGCCATCCGGATGATAGAAGCCGCCGCCGGCAAAGAAGCGTCTCTCCTGCGGCACGGCTCCCTTCGGCTGCGGCCACTGAAATGGCTCGAGAGCGTCGTACCTCGTCCGGTCGATCTCGGCAAGGGCGCTGATGTCGAAGTCGCGGCGTCCGTCATTCTCGAAGCCGGACAGGGCGGCATGTTCAGCGAAAATGTCGGCCGGTGACGCGTGGCCGAAGGCTTCCGCAAAGCCCATGCGCCGGCCGACTTCGGCGAGTTGCCACCAGTCGGCGCGCGCCTCTCCGGGTGCTTCGAGGAAGGCGCGCTGACGCGATATCCGCCGCTCGGAATTGGTGACGATGCCGTCCTTCTCGCCCCAGCCGAGCGAGGGCAACAGCACATGGGCATGGCGCGCCGTATCGGTCTCTTTCAGAATGTCGGAGACGACGACGAAGGGGCAGGCCCTGATCGCCGCTTCGACGGCATCGGCATCGGGCAGGGACACGACCGGGTTCGTCGCCATGATCCAGAGCGCCTTGATGCGGCCGTCGGCAACGGCGCGGAACATGTCGACTGCCTTGAGGCCTTGCGTCGGAGCGATGGTCGGAGCGGCCCAGAAGCGCTGCACCAGGTCGCGATCGAGCGGCTTGTCGATGTCCATGTGGGCGGCAAGCATGTTGGCGAGACCGCCGACTTCGCGCCCGCCCATGGCATTGGGCTGACCAGTCAGCGAGAAGGGGCCCATGCCCGGCCGGCCGATACGCCCCGTCGCAAGATGACAGTTGATGATGGCATTGACCTTGTCGGTACCGGCCGCCGACTGGTTCACGCCTTGGCTGTAACAGGTCACGACCTTTTCGTTCGTTTCGAACAGCCGATAAAAATCGAGCAGCTCGGCCTGGGTGAGGCCGGTCGCGTTCGCAAGCGCCGGCGGATCGAGGGCGGAAGCGGCGGCGAAGGCTTCCGGAAAACCGGCAGTATGCGCCGAGATATAGTTCTGATCGACGGCGCCGCTCGTCACGAGATGGGCGAGCAGGCCGTTGAAAAGCGCCGTGTCGCCGTCGGGCGCGATCGCGAGATGCATGTCGGCGATGTCTGCCGTCATCGTCCGGCGCGGATCGATGACCACGACCTTCATTTCCGGGCGGGTTGCCTTCGCCGCGGCCAGGCGCTGGTAGAGGACTGGGTGGCACCAGGCGAGGTTGGAACCCGTCAGCACGACAAGATCGGCAAGTTCCAGGTCCTCATACATGCCCGGTACGGTATCCGAGCCGAAGGCGCGGCGGTGGCCGGCAACGGAGGACGACATGCAGAGGCGCGAGTTCGTATCGATATTCGCCGAACCGATGAAACCCTTCATCAACTTGTTGGCGATGTAATAGTCTTCCGTCAGCAATTGTCCCGAGACGTAGAAGGCAACCGAATCGGGACCGTGCTCGGCGATACTCTGCGAAAACCGTTCGGCAACGAGGTCGAGCGCTTCGCCCCAATCTGCGCGGCGGCCGCCGATCTCTGGATAGAGGAGGCGGCCGTCGAGATCGAGGGTTTCGGCAAGTGCCGAGCCCTTCGAGCAGAGCCGGCCAAAATTGGCCGGATGCTCGGGATCGCCCTTGAAGCTGACCGCTCCGTCATCCCCCACGCGCGCGATGACGCCGCAGCCGACGCCGCAATAGGGACAGGTGGTCTTGACCTCGCACGCCATCTCTACTCCGCCGCCGCCAATGCCAGGTTTTCGAGCGCGATGAAGAGCGCGCCGTTGTCGTTCTTCACCGGCACCGTGCGCACCGCGCCCTCGTCGGCGCCGAGCGCCTTGCCGGTTTCGAGCGAGATCACCCAATTGTGCAGCGGGCAAGTGACGGCGGTGCCATGCACAATGCCCTGGGAGAGCGGCCCGCCCTTGTGCGGGCAATGATCCTCTATGGCGAAGACCTCGTTCTCGGCGGTGCGGAAGACGGCGATCTTGCCGACCGGCGTCTTCACGCAGCGCGCGCCGCGCAGCGGAATGTCGCTGATGTCGCCAATAGCAATCCAGTTCATCATCATCATCTCACTCTGCTGCCTGGTTGAACGCGACCGTTGCCATCGGCCGGAACTCGTGCTTGTCCTTGCCGGAGACGCGCTCCGACCAGGGGTCGACCTGGGCGAACTTCTGGCTGAAGACGAAGCGTTCGAAATAGCCCTTGCGCTTTTCCGCATCGTCCATGATCTGCCGGCGGATCTCGTCGAGGCCGATACGCTTCGCCCACTTGTAGATGCGCTCCAGGTAACGGGCCTGCTCGCGATACATCTGCGTCAGCGCGACGATGTGCTCGAGCGCCTCGTCCTCGGTCTTGACGAGGCCGAGCACCTCGGTGCCCTTGATATCGAGGCCGGCGGCACCGGCGAAGTGGATCTCGAAGCCGGAATCGACGCAGATCACGCCGACGTCCTTGCAGGTCGCTTCGGCACAATTGCGTGGGCAGCCGGAGACGGCCATCTTAACCTTGGCCGGCGTCCACGAGCCCCACATGAACTTCTCGATGCGGATGCCGAGCCCGGTCGAATCCTGCGTGCCGAAGCGGCACCATTCGGAGCCGACGCAGGTCTTCACCGTTCTGAGCCCTTTGGCATAGGCCTGGCCAGAGACGAAACCGGCCTTGCCGAGATCGGCCCATACAGCCGGCAGATCTTCCTTCTCGATGCCGAGCAGGTCGATGCGCTGGCCGCCGGTCACCTTGACCATCGGCACGTTGAACTTGTCGACGACGTCGGCGATTGCGCGGAGTTCCTTCGAACTGGTGACCCCGCCCCACATGCGCGGCACGACGGAATAAGTACCGTCCTTCTGGATATTGGCGTGGACGCGCTCATTGATGAAGCGCGACTGGTAATCGTCGGCATATTCGTCAGGCCAATCGCAGACGAGATAGTAGTTGAGGGCCGGGCGACATTTGGCGCAACCGCAGGAGGTCTTCCATTCGAGCTCCTGCATGACGGCGGGAATGGTCTTGAGCCCCTTCGCCTTGATCAGGCGGCGCACGTCGTCATGGCCGAGGTCGGTGCAGTTGCACATCGGCTGCACCGCGGCCGGATTGTAGTTGTTGCCCAAGGTCAGCGACATGAGCTGCTCGACGAGGCCCGTGCAGGAGCCGCAGGAAGCGGAAGCCTTGGTGTGCGCGCGCACCTCGTCGAGCGACGTCAGACCCTTGCCGGTGATTGTCGAGACGATCTTGCCTTTGCAGACGCCGTTGCAGCCGCAGATTTCCGCATCATCCGGCAAGGCTGCAACGGCCGCCGTAGGGTCCAGCGGGGCACCCCCCTGATAGGCCTGACCGAAGATCAATGTGTCGCGCATCTCGGATATGTCGGTGCCACGCTTCAACAGGTCGTTGAACCAGGCGCCGTCGGCGGTGTCGCCGTAGAGTACGGAGCCGATGATGCGGTTGTCCTTGAGCACCAGCCGCTTGTAGATGCCCGCGGTGGCATCGCGCAGCACGATTTCCTCGCGCCCGTCGCCATCGGCGAAATCGCCGACCGAATAGAGATTGATGCCGGTCACCTTCAGCTTGGTCGGCGTATCGGAATGCACGAAGGCGGCCTTGCGGTCGCCGGCGAGATGTGATGCGGCAACGCGCGCCATCTCGTAGAGCGGCGCCACAAGGCCGTAAACCATGCCGCCGACCTCGGCGCATTCGCCGAGCGCCATGATGTCGCCGTCGGAGGTCTGCATGCCGGCGTCGACGACGATGCCGCGGTTGACGGCGAGTCCGGCATCCTTGGCAAGCCCGGCGTTCGGCCGGATGCCGACCGCCATCACGACCAGCGTTGCCGGGATGATCCGGCCGTCCTCGAGCTCGATGCCCTCGACCCTTTCCTCGCCGACGATCCGTTTGGTATTCGCCTTGGTGAGGACCTTGATGCCGCGCTCCTCGACCGCCTTTTGAAGCAGATAGCCGGCGGCCGGATCGAGCTGGCGCTCCATCAGCGTAGGCATGACGTGCAGGACGGTAACGTCCATGCCGCGCGCCTTGAGGCCGGCTGCCGCTTCGAGGCCGAGCAGGCCGCCGCCGATGACGATCGCCTTTTCGCGCGACTGGGCCGCGAGCAGCATCGCCTGCACGTCGTCGAGATCGCGATAGGTGATGACGCCGCGCAGATCCTTGCCCGGGACGGGAATGATGAAGGGCACGGAGCCGGTGGCGATCACCAGCTTGTCATAGCTTTCCGTGACGCCATGGTCGGAGGTGACCGTCTTGGCGTTACGATCGATCGCAATGATCTTGTGACCTTTGTACAGCGTAATGCCGTGCTTGATGTACCATCCGTCGCCGTGGATGATGATCTGTTCGTAATCCTTCTCGCCGGAGAGCACCGGCGAGAGCATGATGCGATCGTAATTGACGCGCGGCTCGGCGTTAAAGATCGTCACATCATAGCGCCCGGGCGCCTTTTCGAAGAGCTCTTCCAGCATCCGGCCCGGCGCCATGCCGTTGCCGACGATCACGAGTTTCTCGGGGGTGCGTTCAGCCATTGGGGTTCACTCCGCAACTTCGACGAAGCCGGCGCGCTCGCGGAGGGACTCGAGCGCCGCTTCGCGGCATTTCAGATAGGTTCGGTCGAAGGCAAGCTCGGTGCGCCGGCGTGGACGGGCGAACGGCACATGGAGCTTTGCGCGAATTCGTTCGGGCGTGGTCATCATCACGACGCCGTGGAGGGACATTGCGTCTTCAGCGCGCCGGCGATGCCGGCGGTCTTTAGCGGGCTGCGGCGGGCGAAGCCGCCGGTCGACGTTTGTGGCATGCGCAGTTTCCCTCGGTTGTAGCCGGTCAAAGCCGACAAAAAAACGCCGCTCGGAAATCGCGCTCCGGGACTGGGAGGGTCCCTTCGGAGGCAAAGTCCTTGCGACGTCGGTGTCTTCGGCAAGCGCCCCTGTGGCGCTTGATTTCGCTTCGATCGTCGTTGATCGAAGCATCTCTAGTAAAGCAAGCAGCGTGCCAGCCTTGGCGCGCGGGGATTATGTTATTGAATTGACCTTGAAAATCGCAGTGCGTCCGAGCGCCTAAAAAATGGCCTGTGATGGTCTGTGATGAATCATTGTGCTGTGCGGTAGATGCTGACGCTGCTGTGCTGCTTAAAGAAGCAGCAGGCCCGGGTTCAACCGTCCTCGATCGGGAGCTGCGACCGGCCTGTCGCTCTGATCGCAAAGGACTCGATATAGTCTTCCATCCTGCCTGGATCGAAGACGTGTCCGTCCAGGAAGCGGTCGTCGGGCGTTGCGCCTCTGGGTCCGGTATCCGCGTCGGCTGGCGCGGCGTCCGCTCCGAGCGCGCGGCGGTAGAGATCCGGGCGATAGGCCGATACGCTTGCCGCCAGCCTCTCGTCAGAGAAAGGCGCCTGGCCCCAGCGCACCATCTGGCTATAGGTCCAGAGCGCCTGGCTCGGGCGCGGAACGTTGGCAAAGCCGGAGTGGAAGACGAAATAATCATCGATCACACGTCGATTGCCTTCCGGATCGATGGTGAATTCGCCTGCGAGCACCCGACGGATGATGTCGGCGGGGGCGGCGACATAGCGTTCGTCGGCAAGAACGTCCGCGAGTATGTCGCGGTTCTCCGGCGCGTCCGCCCAGCGGGCGGCGCGGTCGAGCGCGACGATCAGGCGCGAAACCGTTTCGGGATGGGTCTCGGCCCATTCGGGCCGCATGCCGACGACCTTTTCCGGTGCGGAGGGCCAGATGTCCTGCTTGGTCGCGACGATGCGGCCGACGCCGAGTTCCGAGGCGACCATGTTCCAGGGCGCTCCGACGCAGAAGCCGTCGATGGCGCCGGCGGCAAGTGCGTCGGAGGTCATCGGCGGCGGCACGACCATGAGCTTGACGTCGCGGTCCGGATCGATGCCGCCGGCGGCGAGCCAATAGCGAAACTCGTAATTATGCGAGGAAAAAGGGTAGGTGACGCCGAGCGTCAGCGGCGGTTCGCCGGCGGCCTGGGCCTTGCGGATCACCGCCGCCAGCGCCGTAGCATTCGCGAGCGCGTCCTCGCGGCCGCCAAGCGTGCCTTCGTCCTGCATGCGTCGATAGAGACGGGTCGAAAGCGTGATCGCATTGCCGCCGCGTCCGAGCGAAAAGGGCGTGATCACCGGCGAGGGGTTGGAGCCGAGGCCGAGCATGGCGGCGACGGGCATGGGCGACAGCATATGGGCGATATCGAACTGGCGAAAGGCAAGCCGGTCGCGCACATTCGCCCAGGAGACGTCCTTGACGAGTTCGAGGGTGATGCCTTCCCTTTCCGCGAAACCGAATTCGGCGGAAGCGATCAGCACGGCCGCATCGACAAGAGGAATGAAGCCCGCCCGTATCGTGCGCGAGCCCGGGTGACCGATGCTTGCCGGCGCGGGTAGCGCATCACCGGGAGAGAGTTTCTCGCCTTTGAATTTTTCGATATCCGTCAATGCGTTCACTCCGGTGTCTCCCGCGGCTGTCGCCGCCAAAGGCCGCGTTCTTCGCTCATCGGATCAGCAATCCGGCGGCGGTTACGACGCTTTGCGCGATCTCAGAAATTTTCTTCTTCTCGTTCATTGCCGTCTGGCGCAGCAGCGTGAAGGCCTCCTCTTCGGAAAGACCGCGCATTTTCATGAGGATGCCCTTGGCACGCTCGACGAGCTTGCGCTCTTCCAGAGCCGATTTCGCATCGGCCAACTCGCGTTGAAGACGGCTGAAGGCGTTGAAGCGGCTGACCGCCATGTCGAGGATCGGCTTGACCCGCTCCTTCTTCAACCCGTCGACCACATAGGCGGAAACGCCGGCCTCGACGGCCGCCTCGATCGAGGCCGTATCGGAACGGTCCACGAACATGGCGATCGGCCGGCCGACTGTGCGGGTTAGCTGGAACAGATGCTCCATCATGTCCCGGTTAGGGTTTTCGATGTCGATGACGATCACATCCGGTCTTAGCGTTTCGACGATGCGGGCGACGCCGTGAACCTCATGGATGACCGTGACCTTGCGATGCCCGGCCTCGCGCAGGCCTTCCTCGATGATCGAGGCGCGGATGGCGTTCTCGTCAATCACAAGAATGGTCAAGTCGCGATGGGTCATGCCGCATCATGATGCAGTGCAGCAACTTTCGCAATACGCACATGCCTAAATATTTTGCTTTGGAAGATAATGCCTTGTTTTTGGGCAGTCAGCCCTTGATTTGGGCAGTCGCCTGGCGCGAGATCGTCCACCGCGGCTCGGCTATCGCCGAGCCGCGCGCCAAAAGGCTATTGGAATCCAGTTATCTGCCGCCAACGAGGCGAGGGGCTGCTGTGTTCCGTCGAACACTGGTGAGTGTCGGATCGATTGGCGGGCCGGCGATCCTCAATGTCTCGCTGGCCAGAATGAACGACCTTCACAGCGCCTTGGGCCCCCTGCGGCGGAACCCACGGGGGCGAGCTTTCGCGAAGCCCGCGAACCAGCCGCGGCAAGCCGGTCGAGGTCGTCAGCCGTGGAGCGCTTCGCTGCGGCGGTCGCTGGAGGGAATCGCCGTCTGTTCCGTCTCGGGCGTGTTCGCCATGGCTGCGACGAGCGAGATGATCTTCTTTCGCAGCACCGGGTCTGCAATTTTCAGGAAGGCTCTGTTGAGCGCGATGCCCTCTTTCGAGGCGACGAAAGATGAAATTTCCTGCGACTCGTGGATATCGGCCGCAGTTTCGCGCGACTGGGGTTTGCCGTTATCCTGTTGGAAGAAAAAGCTCGGATGGACACCCAAGATATCGGCAATCGCCTGCAGCCGGCTCGCACCGATACGATTGGTTCCCTTCTCGTATTTCTGCACTTGCTGGAAAGTGATACCGAGGCCGTCGGCGAGTTTCTCCTGGCTGAGGCCAACCATCAACCTGCGCATGCGGACACGCGAGCCAACGAAGGCATCGATCGGGTTGGGGTCCTTCTTGTTCATCTGCGCTTCTCCTCGCGAATTCGATTCAACCTCTGCTTATAAGTTTGCTCGAATAAACTCCGCGATGCAATCTGCGCGCGCCAATTTCCGCGACCGACACGCACTTTTCGCCGACCGGGCGAAAAAAGCTTCACAATTCTGGCGATGCCGCGTAATCCCTTCTCCTCATTCCGATCACGACGGCAGCCAACGACGGGATTGATTCGAGTCTGCGACAATGACCATCGAGCATAAACCCACACCACCCGATCCTCGGTTTCCCGGGTCGATCGTCGTCATGGGCGTTTCCGGCAGTGGCAAATCCTCGGTCGGCGAGGCGATCGCCGAGGCCTACGGCTATCCCTTCATCGAGGGCGACGCGTTGCATCCGCCGGAA
>NZ_LUAV01000034.1:132556-203945 GCF_002078505.1 Ensifer aridi
CGACGCGTTGCATCCGCCGGAAAACATCAGGAAAATGTCGGAGGGCATACCCCTTACCGACGATGACCGCTGGCCGTGGCTGGCGGCGATCGGGCAGCGGCTGGCGGAGAGCCCGTCGTCCGTCGTCGTTGCCTGTTCCGCGCTGAAACGCAGCTATAGGCAGAAGCTTCGCGAAAGCGCGTCGAAGGGCCTCGCCTTTGTATTTCTGCACGGCAGCGAGGCCGTGCTCGCCGAGCGCATGCGTCACCGCTCCGGTCATTTCATGCCAACCTCACTGCTGCAGACGCAACTCGCGACGTTGGAGGACCCGACGGGGGAGGAAAATGCGGTTGCCGTCGATATCGCCCAGCCGCTGGAAACCATCGTCCGCGAGGCACTCGCCGGGCTCGGGCGGCTGTAGTCTTCCCCCGAAACCTCGTCGTGGAAATGGAGATCGCGATAGCGGTATGAGCCGGGCAGGGCCGGCTCTGGGCCATGGATCGATCTGACCCGACGCATTCTTCTCGACGCACGCAAGCGTCCGTCTTTGCACATCGTGCTTGGCGGCCCGGCTCTTTGGAAGGAAATTAGCCGGCGGCGATGTTATCGTTCGCGACAAGGGCAGCGCGGCGGTAACATGTTGGCGCGCGTTCGTTTCGTTCCTGCCACGGCGATGAGGAGATCGCGGGCAGGGATGTCGGGAGGAGAATGGAATGTTTCAGGGTGGATTGAACTTCGCGCTGGGCGAGGAGATCGACGCGCTGCGCGAGAGCGTGCACCGTTTTGCATCCGAGCGCATAGCTCCGCTTGCCGACGAAGCGGATCGCAGCAATGCCTTTCCGATGCCGCTTTGGCGGGAGATGGGGGAACTCGGCCTTCTCGGCATCACCGCCGACGAGGCCTATGGCGGCGCCGGACTTGGCTATCTCGCCCATTGCGTCGCGATGGAGGAGATCAGCCGTGCTTCCGCGTCGATGGGTTTGAGCTACGGCGCCCATTCCAATCTCTGCGTCAACCAGATCAACCGCAACGGCAGCCCGGCGCACAAGGGCAAATATCTGCCGAAGCTGATCTCCGGCGAACATGTGGGCGCGCTTGCCATGTCGGAGCCAAACGCCGGCTCGGATGTCGTCTCGATGAAGCTCCGGGCGGAGAAGCGCGGCGACCGTTATCTCCTGAATGGCAACAAGATGTGGATCACGAACGGCCCCGACGCTGACGTGCTGGTGGTCTACGCCAAGACCGATCCGGCGGCGGGCCCCCGCGGCATCACCGCCTTCCTTGTCGAGAAGACTTTTCCCGGCTTCTCGCCCGGCCCGAAGCTCGACAAGCTCGGCATGCGCGGTTCGAACACCTCGGAACTCATCTTCAGCGATTGCGAGGTGCCGGAGGAGAACGTGCTCGGCGCCGTCGGTGAGGGCGTCAAGGTGCTGATGTCCGGTCTCGACTACGAGCGGGTGGTGCTTTCGGCCGGGCCGCTCGGCATCATGGCCGCTTGCCTCGATGTCGTCGTCCCCTATCTCCATGAGCGCAAGCAGTTCGGGCAGCCGATCGGCGAGTTTCAGTTGATGCAGGGAAAGCTTGCCGACATGTATGTGACGATGAATGCCGCGCGCGCCTACGTCTACGCCGTAGCGGCGGCATGCGACCGTGGGGAGACGGCGCGCAAGGATGCTGCCGGTTGCATCCTCTATGCGGCGGAGAGGGCGACGGCCATGGCGCTCGAGGCGATACAGGCGCTCGGCGGCAACGGCTACACCAATGACTATCCGGCCGGGCGCCTGCTGCGCGACGCCAAGCTCTATGAGATCGGCGCCGGCACGAGCGAGATCCGCCGGATGCTGATCGGCCGGGAGCTTTTCGCCGAGACCAAGTAGCTGAAACACAGGCGGTTGCCGGGCAGGGTTGGGGGGACCATGACAATATTGCGATCGCACATCTCGCCATCCTCGGATGTGTTCAAGGCGAACCGCGCTGCGATGGCGGAGTCGATCTCGACGGTCGAAGAGGCGGTGCGGTTGGCTGCCGCCGGCGGCGGTGATACGGCGCGCGAACGACACGTCAGCCGCGGCAAGCTCCTGCCCCGCGACCGGGTCGCCTCGCTCATCGATCCCGGCACCCCCTTTCTCGAGATCGGCGCCACCGCCGCGCACGGCATGTATAACGCAGATGCGCCCGGCGCCGGCCTCATCACCGGCATCGGCCGCATTGCGGGGCGCGAATGCATGATCGTCTGCAATGATCCGACGGTTAAAGGCGGCACCTATTATCCGATGACCGTCAAGAAGCATTTGCGCGCCCAGGAGATCGCCGCCGAGAACCGGCTTGCCTGCGTCTATCTCGTCGATTCCGGCGGCGCCAACCTGCCGAACCAGGACGAGGTCTTCCCCGACCGTGATCACTTCGGCCGCATCTTCTACAATCAAGCGAACATGTCGGCGGCAGGGATTCCTCAGATCGCGGTGGTGATGGGCTCCTGCACCGCCGGCGGCGCCTATGTGCCGGCCATGTCTGACGAGACGATCATCGTCGAGAAGCAGGGGACGATCTTTCTCGCCGGGCCGCCGCTGGTGCGTGCGGCGACCGGCGAGGTGGTGTCGGCCGAGGACCTCGGCGGCGCCGACGTGCACACGCGTCTTTCAGGCGTCGCCGATCATCTGGCGCGCGACGACGCGCATGCGCTGGCACTGGCGCGGCGCGCCGTTTCGGGGCTGAATCGCGAGAAACCGTGGTCGGTCGAACTGGCAAAGCCCGAACCGCCTCTCTACGATCCGGAGGAAATCACGGGGATCGTTCCCGCCGATCTCAGGACACCCTATGAGATCCGCGAAGTGATCGCTCGCATCGTCGACGGTTCCCGTTTCGACGAATTCAAGTCGCGTTTCGGCACCACGCTCGTCTGCGGCTTCGCCCATATTCACGGCATCCCCGTCGGTATTATCGCCAACAACGGCGTGCTGTTTTCGGAGTCGGCGGTAAAGGGTGCGCATTTTGTCGAGCTCTGCGCCCAGCGCAGAATCCCGCTCGTGTTCCTACAAAACATCACCGGCTTCATGGTGGGCCGCAAATACGAGACCGAGGGTATCGCCAAGCACGGCGCCAAGCTGGTGACGGCGGTCGCGACCGTGAAGGTACCGAAGATCACCATGCTCGTCGGCGGCTCGTTCGGTGCCGGCAACTACGGTATGTGCGGGCGCGCCTTCTCGCCGCGCTTCCTCTGGACCTGGCCGAACAGCCGCATCTCGGTCATGGGCGGCGAGCAGGCGGCAGGCGTGCTCTCGGCCGTGCGCGGCGAAGCTTTGAAGCGGGCAGGCACGCCCTGGAGCGAAGAGGAGGAGGCCCGCTTCCGCCAGCCGGTGCTCGACCTGTTCGAGCGCCAGAGCCACCCGCTCTACGCATCGGCGCGCCTCTGGGACGACGGTGTGATCGATCCGCGCAAGAGCCGCGACGTGGTGGCGCTTTCACTATCGGCGGCGCTGAACGCGCCCATCGAGGAGACGCGTTTCGGACTGTTCAGGATGTAATGAAGGGCTCTGGAGATGAAGCGCGACCATATCAATGCCTTGAACGCGCCGCAGCCGCACGGCGGCTATTCGCAAGCCGTGAGCATCGAGGAATTTCGGCGGCTGCTTTTCGTCAGCGGCCAGATTCCGGTGCCGTCCGACGAAGTCGTTCCGGAGGGCTTCGAGGCGCAGGCGCGTCAGGTCTGGCTGAACGTCGATGCACAACTCAAGGCGGCCGGCATGGCGAAGACCGATATCGTCAAGATCACGACCTATCTCGCCGACCGGCATCACGTCATGGCGAACCGCGAGATCCGCAACGACTATCTCGGTTCGCATGCGCCGGCGATGACGGTGGTGATCACCGGCATCTTCGATTCCGCCTGGCTCCTGGAAGTCGAAGTGGTTGCAGCGCAATAGATCGGAAAAGACGCGCATGTTTTCAAAACTCCTGATTGCCAATCGCGGTGAAATCGCCTGCCGCATCATCCGCACCGCGAAGCGGCTCGGCATTCGGACCGTCGCCGTCTATTCCGACGTCGACGGGGATGCGTTGCATGTAAGTCTCGCCGACGAGGCGATCCGGATCGGGCCGGCGCCGGCTGCCGAAAGCTATCTGGCGATCGGGCGGATCATCGAGGCGGCGAGGAGCATGCGCGCGGACGCCATCCACCCCGGCTACGGTTTCCTGTCGGAAAATGCCGAATTCGCCGAGGCTGTGGAAAATGCTGGCATGGTGTTTGTCGGACCGACGCCGGCTGCGATCCGCGCGATGGGCCTTAAGGACGCGGCCAAGACGCTGATGGAAAGCGCCGGCGTACCGGTCGTGCCTGGCTATCATGGCGAAGAACAGGACGCGAACTTCCTTGCCGCGCGGGCGGCCGAGATCGGCTATCCGGTCCTCATCAAGGCGCGCGCCGGCGGCGGCGGGAAAGGCATGAGACGGGTCGAGCGGCAGGAGGATTTCGCTGCGGCGCTGGAGGCGGCGCGGCGTGAGGCGGAGGCGGCCTTCGGCGACGGCTCGGTATTGCTCGAGAAATATCTGACGAAGCCGCGTCACATCGAAGTACAGGTCTTCGGCGACCGGCACGGCAACATCGTTCATCTTTTCGAGCGCGACTGCTCGCTGCAGCGGCGGCACCAGAAGGTGATCGAAGAGGCGCCTGCGCCGGGCATGACCGCGGAGGTTCGCCGTGCCATGGGCGATGCGGCCGTACGGGCAGCGCAGGCGATAGGCTATGTCGGCGCCGGCACGGTCGAGTTCATCGCCGACGTGACCAACGGGCTCTGGCCGGACCATTTCTATTTTATGGAGATGAATACGCGGCTGCAGGTGGAGCATCCGGTGACCGAGGCGATCACGGGAATCGACCTCGTCGAATGGCAGTTGCGCGTCGCGGCCGGCGAGCCCCTGCCGAAAAAGCAGGCTGATATCGGCATTGAGGGCTGCTCTTTCGAGGCTCGGCTCTATGCCGAGGATCCGGGTCGCGGCTTCCTGCCGGCAACCGGCCGGCTGGCGCATCTGAGTTTTCCCGACGGCAGCGCGCGCATCGATTCCGGTGTGCGCCAGGGCGACACGATAACCACCTACTACGATCCGTTGATCGCCAAGCTGATCGTGCACGGCCCGAGCCGGTCAGCGGCGCTCAACCGCCTGCAGGCGGCGCTCAAGAAATGCCGCATCGGCGGAACCGTAACCAATCTCGATTTCCTGATCCGCTTGACGGAAGAACAGGAATTCCGCGCTGGCCGGCCCGATACGGGGCTGATCGACCGCGAGATCGAACGGCTGACGGCGCCGGTCGTGCCAGACGACGAGGCGCTGGCGCTGGCGGCGATCATTTCGACCGGTGTGCTGGCTCCGGCTGTCTCGGCCGATCCGTGGTCGTCGCTCGGCTCCTGGCAGATCTGGGGCGATGCGCATCGGACGATCGCGATCGACCAGGCCGGTGGCCGTGCGACCGTGACGCTCGCCGCGCGCGGTCGCGATCAGTTCGCCGTGCGCGCCGGCGCGAGCACGCTGCCGATCCTGGTACTGGAGCGTTTCGAGGATGGTGCCCGGCTGGAGGTTGCCGGGCAGAAGCGCGTGATCCGCTTCGCCAAGGACGGTGATACATTGACGCTTTTCCACAATGGGCGGAATCTGGTTTTCCACCTGCCGGACGCGCTGACCGGCGGGCATGGCAGTGAGATCGCCGACGACGAGCTGATCGCGCCCATGCCGGGGCTGGTGAAGCTGGTGCGCGTCGGTGCCGGCGAGGCGGTCAGCAAGGGACAGCCGCTCGTCGTCATGGAGGCGATGAAGATGGAGCTGACGCTTGCGGCGTCGCGCGAGGGAACGGTGGCAAGCGTGCACGTGGCGGAGGGGGCGCAGGTCAGCGAGGGCACGGTGCTGGTAACGCTCATGGAGGAGGCTGCGCAATGACGCCGCCGGCAAGCGGGCATGTGACGATCGTCGAAGTGGCGCCTCGCGATGGCCTGCAGAACGAGTCCCGGCTCGTCGACACCGAGGACAAGATCAGGCTCGTCGACCTGCTCTCCGATTGCGGTTACGAGCGCATCGAGGTGACGAGCTTCGTGAGCCCCCGCTGGGTGCCGCAAATGGCCGATGCGCCGGCCGTCATGGCCGGCATCGCACGGCGTCCGGGCACGCGCTATGCGGCGCTGACGCCGAACATGCGGGGCTTCGAGGCCGCGCGTGCGGTGCATGTCGACGAGGTGGCGATCTTCGCCTCCGCCTCCGAAAGCTTCTCGGAGAAGAACATCAACTGCTCGATCGCCGAGAGCATCGAACGGTTTCGACCGGTCGCCGAGGCCGCCCGCAATCATCGCATTCCTCTGCGTGGCTATGTGAGCTGCGTTGTCGAATGCCCCTATGAGGGTGCGATCGCGCCGGCTGCGGCCGCCCGCGTGGCGCGGTTGCTTGCCGATCTCGGCTGTTACGAGATCAGTCTCGGCGACACGATCGGGCGCGGCACGCCGGAGGCGGTCGATGCCATGCTTTCGGCCGTACTCGACGAGATTGTCGCGACAAAGCTTGCGGGACACTTTCATGACACGTCAGGGCGGGCACTCGAGAATATCGCGGTCGCGCTGGAGCGAGGCCTCAGAGCGTTCGATGCGTCCGCCGGCGGTCTCGGCGGCTGCCCCTATGCGCCGGGCGCGGCAGGCAACGTCGACACGCTTGCGGTGAACGCCTTTCTCAAGGCGAGGGGATTTTCCACCGGACTTGACGCCGAAAAGCTCGCGCGAGCCGCTCGTTTCGCACGATCCCTGAGGAGCGCGGCATGAAGTTGCAGACAATCCGCTATGCGATCGACGACCGGGGCGTCGCCCGGCTGACGGTTGCGCGTCCGGAAAAACACAATGCCCTCTCTGCTCTTATGATCAGCGAACTCACGGACGTGGCCGGCCGGCTTGGATCCGATGCGACCGTACGGGCGGTCATTCTCGAGGCGGAGGGCAAGAGCTTCTGCGCCGGCGGCGATCTGGAATGGATGCGGCAACAATTCGCGGCAGACAGGCCGACGCGGATCGCGGAGGCGACGCGGCTGGCGATGATGTTCAAAGCGTTGAACGAGATGCCGAAACCGCTGATCGCACGCATCCATGGCAACGCCTTCGGCGGTGGGGTGGGGCTGATCAGCGTATGCGATGCGGTTGTCGCCGAGCATGGTGCAAAGTTCGGACTGACCGAAGCGCGCCTCGGGCTGATCCCGGCGACGATCAGCCCCTATGTCATTGCCCGGATCGGTGAGGCAAGGGCGCGGCCGCTATTCATGTCCGCGCGGATTTTTGGGGCCGAAGAAGCGAAAACCGCCGGGTTGGTGTCGATGGTTGTGAACGTCGCTTCTCTTGACGCTGCCGTCGAGGCGGAGGTCGCGTCTTTTCTGACCGCTGCCCCCGGAGCAGCCGGCCGCGCCAAGCGCCTTGCTCGATCGCTCGGCACGCCCATCACCGATGCGGTCATTGCCGCCACGATCGAGCAGCTTGCCGATACCTGGGAAACGGAAGAAGCCCGCGAAGGGGTTTCCGCCTTCTTCGAGCGCCGCGAACCTTCCTGGCGCGCATGATCGCGGATTGCGCTTGAATTGACTGGAAATTGAACCTAGATTTATGATCTCCTGATCAAAACAGGGAAGAGTTCATGATGGCCATCGATTTCCAGATTCCTGCCGCGCGTTTCGGGGACGGTCATTCTCCGTTTCTGTCGGCGCGGCTGGTTGCCGATAGGCTGGGTATTACGCTTGCCGAGCTGGCCAAGCTCATTGGTGTCGCGCGCAACACGTTGACGGCAAAGTCCGGCATTCGAAAGGTCGACAGTGCCTTGAGTAAGGTCGTCCGCATCCTCGCTATGGCATCCGAAATGGCGGGCGACGAGGCTCGCGCCGTCATCTGGTTCAAGCATCAGCCGATCCCCGGCTGGGCCGGCAAGACGGCATATGATCTCGTCGGCGAAGGCAAAGCCGACAAGGTTCTCGCCTACCTCGAGGCGATCCGCGCCGGCGTCTACGCCTAGCGAATGAGGAGAAGTGTAAGCGGTCTTCCGTCCGCGTCCCGCTCTGGCTCGAAAGCCAACTCGATAACCCTCTGGCGCGCCTTCGTGCCGCGCTGGGCCCACATGCCGCTTTCCGGCGAGGGTGCCGCCCGCTTCGGCGGCCGGTGGAACCCGATCGGCACGCCGACGATCTACGCCGCGCGCGAACTTTCAACCGCCTGGGCCGAATATAATCAGGGTTTCGTGCAGCACCCGGCGCTGATCGTGCAGCTCGAGCTTCGCGATGCGAAGCTGGCGGACCTGACGGATGCCGGCGCGCTTGCGGAACTTGGTGTCGACGAGACCATCCACCGCTGCGAGTGGCGCGACGAACTTGATCGAGGTGCCGTGCCGCAGACGCATAGAACGCAAGTGGATCTCGCCTCCCGCGGGTTTTACGGTGTGATCTATCCCTCGTTCATGTCGCCGGGCGGCACCTGCGTCGCCCTCTGGCGCTGGAACGGTCGCGACGGGCCGAGCCTCGACGTCATCGATCCGGAAGGCCGGTTGCCGAACTCGCCGGCGTCGTGGCTCTAGCATTAGAGCTAAGTGAAACCGCGATCCGGGCGCGCTCCTCATCCGCCTGCCGCCCCTTCTCCGCGCAAGCGAGACAAAGGGTTGGCGGCGCCCGCTGCGCTTGCGGGGAGAGGGCTGGGGTGCGGGGCGAATTTAAGGGCAAACTCGGGAGAACGAAATCAGCAGACTAGGGCGGCGGGAGGGCGCGTGTTCTCAGGTCCCGGTGCGCGCGAGTTCGGCTGCCGGCGTCTCTACCCTCTGCTGCGCCGCGCCCCGCTTCTCCTCCTTGCGGAAGAGCTTCCACTTCGTCGGTCGGAAGGCGACGCGGGTGTGATCGGTCGAGGTCGCGCGCTCCGGCGGCAGCTCGATCTCCACGGAAGGGTGGGCTCGCCCGAGATCGAGTTCGAGGTGGCGGGTGCCGGCCACGCGCCGGCTGGCCGTGACGAGGCCGGCAAGACAGCCGCCGCAGCCGTCGATCAGTTCGATGTCGTGCGGGCGGAAGTAGAGGGTTGCGGTGCCGTCGGGCTCGTTCGCGGCGCGGAGACCGATTGGCCGGTCCTCGAACCAGATCTCGCCATTGGCAAGCGTGACGTTGAGACAGTTCGACTGGCCGATGAAGCCGTAGACGAACGGCGAGACCGGGTGATCGTAGATCTCGTCGGGGGTGCCGACCTGCTCGATGGCGCCCTTGCTCATGACGACCACGCGGTCGGCAAGCTCCAGCGCCTCTTCCTGATCGTGGGTCACGAAGATCGTAGTGTGGCCGGTGCGGTCGTGGATCTCGCGCAGCCACTTCCGGAGCTCCTTGCGTACCTGCGCGTCGAGTGCGCCGAAGGGCTCGTCGAGAAGCAGCACGTTCGGTTCGACCGCCATGGCGCGGGCAAGCGCCACGCGCTGCCGTTGACCGCCGGAAAGCTGGCCCGGGTAGCGCTTCTCGAGACCGGAGAGCTGCACGAGATCGATGAGGTCGAGTGCGCGACGGCGGATCTCAGCGGCGGGCGGGCGGCGGTTGGACGGCCGCACTTTGAGCCCGAAGGAGACATTGTCGAGCACCGTCATGTGACGGAACAGGGCGTAGTGCTGGAAGACGAAACCGATGTTTCGCTCCTGCACGCTCTTTCTCGATGCATCCTGTTCGCCGAAGAAGATCATGCCCTCGGTCGGGCTCTCAAGACCGGCCACCAGTCGCAGCAGGGTTGTCTTTCCCGAGCCGGAGGGACCGAGAAGGGCGATCAGTTCACCGGACCGGATGTCGAGGGAAACGTCTTCGAGCGCCGGGAAGCGGCCGAATTCCTTGCGTATGTTCTGGACGCGGACTTCCATTGGTGTCTGGCCTTTCAATGCCTGCGGCTGGCAGCGATCTCGTCGCTGTAGCGAAGTTCAAGTGCCGTCTTCAAAACGAGCGTTACCAGCGCCAGAAGCGCAAGGAGTGCCGCCACCGCAAAGGCGGCGACGAAGTTGTATTCATTATAGAGGATTTCGACCTGCAACGGCATCGTGTTCGTCTGACCGCGAATATGGCCGGAAACGACCGAGACGGCGCCGAACTCGCCCATGGCGCGGGCGTTGCAGAGCAGTACCCCGTATAGCAGGCCCCATTTGATGTTCGGTAGCGTCACGTGCCAGAAAGTCTGCCAGCCGGTCGCCCCCAAGGAGAGCGCCGCTTCTTCATCACTCGTCCCCTGCTCTTGCATCAGCGGGATCAGTTCGCGGGCGACGAAGGGAAAGGTCACAAAGACCGTGGCGAGCACGAGGCCCGGGACGGCAAAGAGAATCTGGATGCCGTAGCTCTGGAGGATGGGGCCGAGCGCGCTGTTGGCTCCGAAGAGCAGCACGAAGACGAGGCCCGAAATGACCGGCGATACGGAAAACGGCAGGTCGATCAGCGTCGTCAGGAACGCCTTGCCCTTGAACTCGAACTTGGCGATCGCCCAGGCGGCCGCCACGCCGAAGGTGAGGTTGAGCGGCACGGCGATCCCCGCGACCGTGAGCGTCAGCAGGATGGCCGAAAAGGTTTCGGGGTCCCGGAGAGCTGCCAGGAATTCTGCCGGTCCTTTGCGGAAGGCCTCGATGAAGACGGTGGTGAGCGGCAGGAGAAGGAAGAGCACGACGAAGCCGAGTGCGACGGCGATCAACATCGCGCGGGCAAGTCGCGTCTCCGACGTTGCCGCCTCGATTGCCCTGGATGGCGCCGTGATCGACGCGGAGCCGGCATCATGAGCCATAGCCGTACCTCCCTCTGCTCCAAGCCTGGATCATGTTGATGACCAGTAGCATGAAGAAGGACAGAAGCAGCATCACCGACGCGATCGCCGTCGCTGCCGCGTAGTTGAACTCCTCGAGGCGGATGATGATCAACAGCGGCGCAATCTCCGAAACATACGGCAGATTGCCGGCGATGAAGATTACCGAACCGTATTCACCGACGCCGCGGGCGAAGGCGAGAGCGAAGCCGGTGAGACCGGCCGGCAGCAAGCCAGGCAACAGGACCCGGCTGATCGTCTGGAAGCGGTTGGCGCCGAGGGTCGCCGCCGCTTCCTCGACCTCCTTGTCGATCTCTTCCATGATCGGCTGGACTGTGCGGACCACGAAGGGCAGACCGACGAAGATGAGCGCCACGACGATGCCGGCCGGTGTGAACGCGATCTTGATGCCGAGCGGTTCGAGCAGCGACCCGATCCAGCCGTTCGGCGCATAAAGTGCCGTCAGCGCAATGCCGGCCACGGCTGTTGGCAACGCGAAGGGTAGATCGACCATGGCGTCGATCACACGCTTGCCCGGAAAGCGATAGCGCACGAGTGCCCAGGCGAGGATGACGCCGAAGAAGAGATTGACGACGGCCGCAATGAAGGCCGTGCCGAAGCTGATCGTAAGCGCGTTGACGGTGCGCGGATCGAGCGTCAGCTCGATGAATTTCGACCATCCGAGGCCGCTTGAGCGCCAGATCAGGCCGGATATGGGGATGAGTACGATGAGGGTGAGCCAAGCCAGTGTGACGCCGAGCGCCAGACCGAAACCCGGAATGACACTCGGCTGCCGAAACCGCCATCGCGTGCTGCTGCGAGAGGCCATGAAGTACTATTGTCCCGGCTTGTAGATCTGATCGAAAACTCCGCCGTCGGCGAAGAACTTCGGCTGAGCTTCCTTCCAGCCGCCGAATTCGTCAATAGTGACGAGTTTCACCTCGGCGAAGCGGGCGATGTCCGCGGGGTCGGCAGCCTCCGGCTTGAAGGGGCGATAATAGTGTTTGGCGGCGATCTTCTGCCCGACATCGCTGTAGAGGTAGTTGAGGTAGGCTTCGGCCACCTTGCGCGTGCCCTTGCTGTCGACATTGCCGTCGACAAGTGCAACGGGCGGCTCCGCCTTGATCGAAATCGACGGGGTGATGATCTCGAAATTGTCGGGCCCGAGCTCTTCCAGCGATAGGTAGGCCTCGTTTTCCCAGGCGAGAAGTACGTCGCCGAGGCCGCGCTGGACGAAGGTCGTCGTTGCGCCACGGGCGCCGGTGTCGAGGACCGGAACATGCTTGAAGAGCTGAGCGACGTATTCCTGTGCCTTGGCATCGTCGCCGTTGTTGGCGGCGCGGGCCCAGGCCCAGGCGGCGAGGAAGTTCCAACGGGCGCCGCCGGAGGTCTTCGGGTTCGGCGTGATCACCTGGATGCCTTCCTTGGTGAGGTCACCCCAATCCTTGATGCTTTTCGGGTTGCCCTTGCGGACGAGAAAGACGATCGTCGATGTGTAGGGAGAGCTGTTGTTCTCCAGCCGGCCTTTCCAGTCGGCGGGGATCTTGCCGGTTGCTGTGGCGATCGCGTCGATGTCGGCTTCGAGAGCCAAAGTGACCACGTCCGCTTCCAGGCCGTCGATCACCGACCGCGCCTGCTTGCCCGAGCCGCCATGCGACGTCTGGATCGTCACCGTTTCGCCGGTATCGGCCTTCCACTTTTCGGTGAAGGCAGCGTTGAAATCCTTGTACAATTCCCGTGTCGGATCGTAGGAAACATTGAGGATTGTCGCATCCGCATAAGCGAGGCCGACTGAACCAAGCTGTAGGCTTCCGACCACGAGGGCTAATTTAATTATTCCGGCAAGTGTTCTCGAGCTCATCTCGACCTCCATCCTTTGCCAGATAAAACTATCAATTTAATCAACTACCACAACGCAAACTCATGACGCGCCGGGCGGAATTCGTGAAATCTCATTTCGTTCTTTAGGTATTTTCTGGAATGCCTTGCCCGCTCAGGTCCCCGCGGCAACCGCACTCCGCCTGCAAGATAGCACGGTATCTTAGCGACGCACTAAAATTATGCGTCGCTCGATAGTAACCGCTGCGCAAAGAGGCGGCCCGGCTTGCCCGTGTTGGATGCCGAGGGAACGTCCAGCAACAGAATTAAAGGACGCAGCCGCGGGCGGGGATGGGCCATTGCCCTTTCGGCTTTCCGCCCTCGAGGACGTGCACGGCGTCAACCATGTTGGTGACGACGCAGGCGTGGTTCGGAACGATGCGGACCTGCTCGCCGACCTTGAGGCCGATCGGCCCGTCCGACACGAGGCGGCCGTGCTCCTCCGAGAGCTGATCGATCCGGATGTCGTCGCGGCCGAGAACATGGCCGTAGCCGCTGAGCCCGAGGAGATCCGAGGTCAGAACCTTGCTGCCTGCGTCGATGATCGCCCGGTTCTCGGCGGGGACCGAGACGACGGTCGCAAGCACGGTGAGCGCGCAGTTTTCCCATGTGGCCACGCCGCGGACGACGAGTGAGCGGTCGTTATAGATATAGGTGCCCGGGCGATATTCCGTGGTGATCGGCGCTTCCGCCGCTTCCATCATGCCCGGAGTCCCGCCGGAGGTAATGGTCGGCACTTTGAGCCCATCCGCCTCGATCAGCCGCTTCGCCTCGCTCATGAAGGATTGTACCCGGGCCGCGCCGTCGGCCGGCGGATAGGTCATCAAACCGCCGAAGCGCAACCCCGAAGCATCGGAGATCCGGCGGGCAAGTGTGGCGGCTTCGGCGGGCATCGCGACGCCGCAACGGTCGGCGCCCGTATTGCATTCGACGAGCACGGTGAGCGGCTTACCGGCATGGGCGAAGTGAACGGACAAACCGTCGATGACAGTTTGATTGTCCGCCACCACGCTGAGGATGACCCGTTCGTTCAACCTTTCGAGACGCGCGAGCTTTTCTTTCCCGAGCATGTTGTAGGTGATCAGCACGTCCTTGATCCGGGCGCTGCCGTCGACCATCGCCTCCGCTTCGGTGACCTTTTGACACGTAATGCCTATTGCTCCGGCGTCGAGCTGCAGTTCGGCCATCTGCGGCAGCTTGTGCGTCTTTATGTGCGGGCGCACGCCGATGCCGTTCCGATCGGCATAGTCCTGAAACCTGCGGATGTTGCGCCGCGCGATGTCGATATCGACCAGAACGGCGGGGGTTTCGATCGGCAAGGTCATGCGGCCTCAATCCTCCTCGGCAGGCGAAGATGGCGATTCTCGCCGATCCCGCTTGACAAGTTATGCACCGAGGCCTTTCATAGGTCAATCCAGTATTCGGGACGTATGTCCGATATAGTGGACTTATAATTCACCGGGAACGAAAAAGGGGAGATCTCCGATGATCAAGACATTCGCTATTGCCGCGAGCCTTGCCGTGGCAGCCTTGGCCGGCACGCCCGCCCATGCGCAGCAACCGTCAAGCAAGCTCGACGAGGTTCTGGCCCGCGGCCATCTCATACTCGGCACCGGCAGCACCAACGCGCCATGGCACTTCAAGAGCGCCGAGGACAAGCTGCAGGGCTTCGACGTCGACATGGGCCGCATCATCGCCAAGGCCCTGTTCGGGGATCCGGAGAAGATCGAGTTCGTCAACCAGTCGTCGGATGCCCGCATTCCGAATATCACCACCGGCAAAGTCGACATCACCTGCCAGTTCATGACCGTCACGGGCGAGCGAGCCCAGCAGATAGCTTTCACCATTCCCTATTATCGCGAAGGCGTCGGCCTGATGTTGAAGGGCGATGGCAAATATGCCGACTACGAGGCGCTGAAGGCGGCAGGTTCCTCGGTCACGGTTTCGGTGCTGCAGAACGTCTATGCGGAAGACATGGTGCACGCGGCTCTGCCCGAGGCGACCGTCGATCAGTACGAGTCCCAGGATCTGATCTACCAGGCGCTCGAATCCGGCCGTGCCGATGCCGCTGCCACCGATCAATCCTCGCTTGCCTGGTACATGACCCAGAACCCCGGCCGCTACAAGGATGCCGGACACGGCTGGAATCCGCAGACCTATGCCTGCGGCGTCAAGCGCGGCGATCAGGATTGGCTGAATTTCGTCAACACCGCCCTGCACGAAGCCATGACCGGCGTCGAGTTCGATTTCTATGCGAAATCCTTCAAGACCTGGTTCGGCAAGGATTTGACCCCGCCGCAGATCGGCTTCCCGATCGAGTACAAGTAAGCCCATCGGCGGCTCCGCCGGTCGGCGGCGCCGCCTTTCGCTTTGCTTAAGCTATGGCACGTCCATGACCTATTCATTGAACTTCGCGGCTGTCTGGCGCTCGTTCGACCTTCTTTTGCAGGGGTTGGCGCTCAGTCTCGGGCTGGCGTTGGTCGCGATTCTCGCCGGTTGTGTGATCGGCTTGATCACCGCCTTCGGGCTCGTGTCGAAGAGCGTCGTGCTGCGCAAGCCCGCCGGTCTCTATGTCACGATTATCCGCAACACGCCGATCCTCGTTCTCGTGCTCTTCAGCTATTTCGCCCTTCCCGAACTCGGTGTGCGCCTCGGCAAGATCGAGAGCTTCGTGGTGACGCTCGCGATCTATTCCGGCGCCTATCTCGCCGAAGTGTTCCGCGGTGGCCTCATCGCCATACCGCCGGGGCAGCGCGAGGCGGGGCTCGCGATCGGGCTTAGCGAAATGCAGATCCGCACCTCCATCATCATTCCGCTGATGCTGCGCAACGTTCTGCCGTCGCTCGGCAGCACGATGATCTCGCTCTTCAAGGACACGTCGCTTGCGGCCGCGATCGCCGTGCCGGAACTGACCTTCGAGGCGCGCAAGATCAATGTCGAGACCTTCCGCGTGATCGAGACCTGGATCGTGGCAAGCTGTCTCTATGTCGCAACCTGTTCGCTGCTGGCCGCGCTGATGCGGGCCGTCGAGCGGCGTCTCGCCGTGCCGAGGTGATCGCCATGGATTTCGGTTTTCTCGATCAGCTCTGGGTCGCCCGCATTCCGCTCCTCAAGGGCCTCGGCGTATCGATCTCGATTTCACTTCTCTCGATTGTGGCCGGTACGGTCCTCGGCATCTTCGTCGGACTGGCACTCGTCTATGCTTATAGGCCGGTTCAGTGGCTGGTGCGGGGTTATACGGACTTCATCCGCGGCACGCCGGTGCTCGTGCTGGTGCTTGCGAGCTACTATGTGTTGAGCACCGTCGGTATCGATCTCGGCCCGTTCCAGGCAGGCGTGCTGGCGCTTGCCGTCTTCTGCAGTTCACATGTCGGCGAACTGGTGCGCGGTGCGCTGCAGGCGATCCCCAAGGGCCAGACCGAGGCCGCGAAGGCGATCGGGCTCACCTTTCCGCAGACCTTCGCCTATGTGCTTGGGCCACAGGCGCTGCGCCAGGCGCTGCCCGCCTGGGTCAACACGGCGGCCGAGATGGTCAAGGCCTCGACACTGCTTTCGATCATCGGCGTCGGCGAGTTGCTCCTGCGCACGCAGGAAGTGATCTCGCGCACCTTCATGAGCCTCGAATTCTATTTCTTCGCAGGCTTCCTCTATTTCGTCATCAATTACGGCATCGAGCGCTTCGGTCGTTACGTCGAGCGCAAGACCGCCGTTCCGTCGTGAGGCTTCGCAATCTGATGACCAATCTTCTTGAAATCCGCGATCTTCACAAGCGCTACGGCACGGTCGAGGTGCTGAAGGGCGTCGATTGCTCTATGCGCCAGGGTGAGGTGATCAGCATCATCGGCTCCAGTGGCTCCGGCAAGACGACGATGCTTCGCTGTATCAACATGCTGGAAGAGTTCCAGGGCGGCACGATCTCGATCGACGGCCAGGAAATCGGCTACGAGACGGTGGGCGGCGTGCGGCGCCGCAAGCCGGAGCGGGAGATCGCCCGCCAGCGCGCGCTCACCGGCATGGCCTTCCAGCAGTTCAACCTTTTCCCGCATATGACCGCGGCAGGCAATGTCATGCTGGGGCTCGTCAAGGTGAAGAAGATGAGCCGCGACGAGGCGAGGGGACTGGCGGAGAAATGGCTCGACCGCGTCGGCCTGCTCTCGCGCAAGGATCACTATCCGGGCCAGCTTTCAGGCGGCCAACAGCAACGCGTCGCGATCGCGCGCGCCATCGCCATGAATCCCAAGCTGATGCTCTTCGACGAGGTGACCTCGGCGCTCGATCCCGAACTCGTCAACGAGGTGCTGCAGGTGATCAAGGGGCTCGCCGAGGACGGCATGAGTATGCTCATCGTCACCCACGAGATGCGCTTTGCCTATGAGGTGTCGTCCCGGGTGATCTTCATGAACCAAGGGCGCATCGGCGAGGAGGGCGATCCTCGCGAAATGTTCCTGAAGCCCAAGACGGAGCGGCTGGCGGAATTTCTGAAGACCTCGACGTTCAACTAAACAAACCGTGCGATGAAGAAGTGGAGTGTATTGTGACGATCAAGCGTTATGGAACGGGCGAAACCGGTGCGGGCAAGCAGCCCTTGCCCTTTGCGCGCGCCGTCGAGGCGAACGGCTGGCTTTATGTTTCGGGGCAGGTCGCCATGGAAAAGGGCGAGATCATCGCCGGCGGCATCGTTGCCGAGAGCCGCAAGGCGATCGAGAACATGATCGCCATCCTCAATGAGGCGGGCTATGGCCTCGAAGACGTCGTCCGTGTCGGCGTCTGGCTCGACGATCCGCGCGACTTCTGGACCTTCAACGGTGTTTATGCGGAATATTTCGGCAAGCATCCGCCGGCGCGCGCCTGCGTTCAATCGCGCATGATGGTCGACTGCAAGGTCGAAGTTGACTGCGTCGCCTACAAGGTTAAATGAGGTGAATCCGGCCCGCATCTGAACGGGCCTTCACGAATTGACATCGAGGATGCGATGGCGGAAGCGGCAGATACCATCAATCGCAGGGCGCGGGGGCTCGATCGGGCCTTCGAGATACTCGACTATCTGCGTCTGCAGCGTCAACCATTGCGCCCGAACGAGATCGCGCAAGGCATCGGCGCGCCGCGATCTTCGGTCTATGAACTTGTCAATCTGCTGCTCCGCCAAGGCGTGATAGAATACCGCGGCGATGACGGCCGCGTCTTTCTCGGCCGCAAGCTCTATTTCCTCGGCGCGGCTTATGCCGAGCAGTTCGACCTCATGCGCGAGTGCGAGCATTTGCTGGCCCGAATCGCCGAAGAAACGCGTGAAACGGCCCAGATGTGCCAGCTCGAAGGCAACAAATATGCCGTCGTGCTGATGAACGAGGGCAACCGCCCGTTCCGCATCTCCACCAATATCGGTGAGCCGGTTGCGATCCCGTGGACCGCCTCGGGCCGCCTCCTCGTCGACCATATGAACGACGAGGAGATACTGGCCTTCATCCCTGAAGAGGATTTCGTGCTGCCGAGCGGCAGGCGCCTCGATCCATCCGAGTTCATCGCCCAGGTCCGTCAGGCCAAGAAGGATGGCTATTTCACCTTCAACAGCATCGTCGACAGCTTCACTCACTGCTTTGCCGTGCCCGTCTGTGACGCGGAAGGGATCTGCGTCGCGACGCTCTGCCTCGTCGCACCGAAGGAGGACGGTCTGCGCAATCGGGAGACCTATCTTCGCGTGCTGATCGATGGGGCGAGCGAGCTATCGGAGAAGCTCGGCTACCGGCAGGATCACGCGTCGGCGGCGCGGACCGCCTCAGGCCGCTGACTGCTGCAGTCAAAGCCGAAGACGGCGGTTATGCTGCTCGAAGCGAGCGGCCGCTGCCCGGATCGAAGAGATGCAGCGCGGCCTCGTCAAAGGTGAAGGCATGAGTTGATCCCATGCTCAGCGCCGTGCGCGGTGGTAGGGACGCGATGATGCGCTGTTTACCGACTATTGCCGTGGTCACGAGTTCCGGCCCCGTCAGCTCTACGACCTCCACACGCGCCATCAATCTCGGGCCCGGTGAGTCGGCCGCGAGCCGCAGGACTTCCGGCCGGATGCCGACCTTGACAGGTCGCCCCGCGGCGGCGCTTTTGAAGCTCGCCGGCAGCGGAAGGATTTCCTCGCAACCGTCGAGCTTCAGCCCACGTCCGGTCACCTCGGCGTCAAGGATGTTCATTGGCGGTGAGCCGACGAAGCCGGCGACATAGAGTGTCTCGGGCCGGTCATAGATCTCTTCGGGCGTGCCGAGCTGTTCGATCCGGCCGTCGCGCATGACGGCGATGCGGGTTGCGAGCGTCATCGCTTCGATCTGGTCATGGGTGACGTAGACGATGGTGGTCTTCAACATCTGGTGCAGGCGCTTGAGTTCGGTGCGCATCTCCATCCTGAGTTTGGCGTCGAGATTGGAGAGCGGCTCATCGAAGAGGAAGACTTGCGGATTGCGCACCAGCGCCCGGCCGATGGCGACGCGCTGGCGCTGGCCGCCGGAAAGCTGGCTCGGTTTGCGCTCAAGCAGATTCTCGATCTGGAGCAGTTTCGCCGTCTCACGCACCGCCTTCTCGCGCTCGGCCGGCGGTACCTTGCGCATCTCGAGTCCGAAGCCGATGTTGCGGGCGACGCTCATGTTCGGGTAGAGCGCGTAGGACTGGAACACCATCGCGATGTCCCGATCCTTGGGATGGACCCCGAGGACGGAGCGCTCGCCGATCAGGATGTCGCCGCCGCTCGGTTCGGCCAGTCCGGCGATGATGTTCAGAAGCGTGGACTTGCCGCAGCCGGACGAGCCGAGCAGCACCAGGAACTCGCCGCTATCGAGTGCGATGTCGATGCCTTTCAAGGTTTCCACCTCGCCATAGCGCTTGTGGATGCTGCGGATCTCGAGTGCGCTCATCGCTGACTTTCTTCGATAAAGGCAGAAAGGGGTTTGCCATAGCTGCGCGGCAGCGTGGAAATCGCCTCTGAGGCGACGGCGACGCCGGTCCTGAGGCAGGCTTCGAGCGGCATGCCGGCGGCAAGCGCCGCCAGAAAGCCGGCATTGAAGACATCGCCGGCGCCGATCGTATCGACGACCTTGACCCGCGGTGCTGCGACGGAAAACGCCTGCCCGTCCGCGGCGAGCGCAAGCGCGCCCTGCGGACCGCGTTTGACAACGACGATCGCATCGGCCGCCATCGCGCCCTTTAACCTGGCTGCCGCCTCGGCCGGATCGGATTGCCCCGTCAGCATGGTCGTCTCCACCTCGTTGAAAAGCGCGCAATGACAGCGCTTCAACCAGCTCAGAGTCTTGAGCCTGTTCGCCTCCGTCCAACCCTCGATCGGCCAGCCCGTGTCGAGTGCCACGGCGACTTCGTGCTCGTCCGCCCAATTGAAAAGCTCGTCATAGGCGAGCGTCAGCGCATCGGTCAGGAACGAGCCGGAGAGCAGCGCATAGCCGCCGCCGAGCCGGTTTCCGTCGAGCATCGAGAGCACTTCTTGAAAGCTGAAGAGCGGCAGGTGACCTCGGGTCGTAAAGAAGGTGCGCTCGCCGTCGGGGTGGGTGATGCCGACCGAAAGCGTTGTGCCGACGGCTTCCACCGGCCAATCGCGGGACCGTTCGCCGAAGGCCTCCTTCAGCCAGGCGCCGAACTGGTCGTTGCCGACATTGGCGGCGATCTCGTAGTCGACGCCGAGCGAATCCCAGGCAAGCGCGTTGTTGCCGGCGCAGCCGCCGACGCGCAGCTCGTCGTGATCGACGATGATCTCGGTGCCGGCCTTCGGCCAGGGCTCGGCGGGACCGAGGATGAGGTCGACATTGACGTTGCCGATGGCTGCAAGCGGACGCATTTCATTCGCTCCGGGTGACCTTGGTGGACCGCACCGGCGTGCCGGCATTCTCGACACGGGCGTCGGCGAAGGCGACCATCAGCGATTGCGCCACGGGCAACATTGCCAAGATGGCGGCCATTCCTGTTGACCGCTTGAAACCAATCGTCGTGACGCCTTCGATCGGCGGTTCGCCCGAAGCGTCGAAGACGACGACCGGCGAACGGGCCTCGGCGGCAGAAGCCGCCATCGCTTGGACGAGCCCGGCCGTCGGATCGGCGGCTCGGAAGAGCACGACGCCTACGGAGGGCCCAAGCATTTCCATCGGCCCGTGCCGCAACTGTCCGCCCTCGAGCGAAAGGCAGGGAAGCCGCGAGAGTTCCGTAAGACCCAGCGCAATCGCTTCCGCGAGCCCCTGCAGCCTGCGGCCGGAGGTGACGATGGCGCCGACATCGGCGAGCGCCGCAAGGGCGCCGTCGATTGCCGGCATTTCGGGACTCTCGAGGGCACGAAGTGCTTCGGCCGGATCGGCGCCGAGGGCAGCGAGAATCGCGAGATGCAGTGCGAAAGTCACCGTCAGGCTGCGTGTCGCTGCAAATGCCCGCTCAGTGCCGCCTGCTCCGATAAGCGACGGTACAGCCCTCGCCAGCAAAGCATCCTCTTCGAGTGTCAGGCCGAATGTCTCGGGCGTACCGCCGTTCGTCTCCCTCAACCAGCGCAGCACTTCGGCGCTCTCGCCGGATTGCGAGGTGACGAGAATGGTCTTGTCTTCGATCGAAAGCGGCTGGCCAAGCTGTTCGGAGAGCGGCAGGGCCACCGCGTCGACGCCAAGCGCGCGATAAAGCGGCTCGACGGCCCGACCGACGGCGTGCGAGCCGCCCATGCCGAGAAGGAGAAGTCGGCCGGTCGATATCAGCGAGGCAGCTAGCCGCTGGGCAAGAGCGGTCGCTCGTTCATAGGAAGCGATGGCGTCGGCGTGCTGGCGCGCCATCTCCCGATCGATCGCTATGAGCCCCGCCGGGCGATCCTTTGATACGCTCATGGTTATCCCTTTACCCCGCCGCTGGTGAGCCCGGAAATCAGCGCTCTTTGCATGACGAGACCGATCAGCACCGGGGGCAGGGCGGCAAGCACGCCGGCGGTTGCGATCAGCCCGTAGTCGGAGACACGGCCGCCGGCGAGATCCGCAATGGCGACGGTGAGTGTTTTGGCGCGCAGATCGGAGGTGAAGAGCAGCGCGTAGAAGAATTCGTCCCAGGCAAGCAGGAACGCGAAAAGCGCCGAGGTCGCCATCACGGGGGCGGCAAGCGGTAGCGTCAGCAGCCTGAGGATCTGGTCGAGCCGGGCGCCGTCGATCATCGCCGCGCTCTCGATCTCGCGCGGGATGGAATCGAAGCCCGACTTCAGCAACCAGGTCGTGAAGGGCGCGAGAATGGTGAGATAGACGAGCGCCAGACCGAAGACCGAGTTGAGCAGGCCAAGATAGGCGAGGCCCATATAGAGCGGCACGGCAAGCGCCACGGGGGGCAGCATATAGGTGGCGATCACGGCGTAGAGCGACCAGGAGACTGTCGGCGTGCGCGACACGGCCCAGGCGGAAGGAACCGCGACCACGATCGCAGCAAGCGTCGCCATCGCGGCGACCTTCAGGCTATTGAGGAGCGAGGCGATGAAGGCTGCGCCGGCGCTGTTCTCGACGGCTGACAGAAGCGTGCGATAGCGGGAAAGATCGACCTCGCTCGGCCACCAGTTGAGAGGCTTCGCGGAAAGATCGGCCGCGGGCGAAATGCTCATGACGAAGAGCCAGATGATCGGAGCGAGGATCACCAGGGTGAGGAGCAGGGCGCTTGCATGGACGAAGAAGGAAAAGAGGCGGCTTTGGCGTTCCATCACGAAGCTCCCGCAGCCTTGCGTAGCAGCGCCGCATAGGCGACGGCGAGGATGGTCACGAGCAGGGTGACGATGAGCGCCAGCGACGCGCCCGAGCCTGCCCGCTGGAAGGAAAAGGCTTCCTGGTAAACAAGGATCGAGAGCGTGCGAGTGCTGTTTGCCGGCCCGCCCCGCGTCATTACCCAGATGATGTCGAAGACCTTGAAGGCCTCAATGGTGCGCAGTACCAGCGCCACGAGCAAAGGACCGGCAAGATACGGCATGATGACGAAACGGAAACGATTGAGGGAGCCGGCGCCATCGACGAGCGCGGCTGCGGTGATATCGCGAGGGACGGCCTGGAGCGCGGCAAGGGCAATCAGCGCCACCAGCGGAAAGTTCTTCCAGCAGTCGGCGACGATCAGCGCAACGAGGGCCGTACCCGGCTCGCCGAGCCATGAGCGATAGCTGTCGAGGAGGCCAAGTTGGGTGAGCGCCGCGTTGAGCGCGCCGTATTCGGGATTGTAGATCAGGCGCCAGAGCGTCGCGTTGACCACCGTCGGCAGCGCCCAGGGCAGGATCATCAGCGCCCGAAGTGCGGTTCGTCCGCGGAATTGCTGGTTGAGGAGGAGTGCGGCAAGGACGCCGAGCACCATTTCGGCGGCGACTGAGACAACCGCGAACCAGGAGGTGGTGATGAGCGCCCGCTGGAAGTTCGAGCCCGTCAGCATTTTCACATAGTTGTCGGCGCCGACGAAGCCGCCTTCGGTGCCGACAAGCTTCGCATCGGTGAAGGAGAGCCGCACCGTATCGACGAGCGGCCAGCCGATGACAGCAACCATGACCACCAGGAGCGGCAGCATCATGAGCCACGCGCGTGTTGAGATCCAGGTGCCGGACATGAATTACACCTTTTGGCGCCTGCAAGATGCGGGCGAGCTCGGTTGACCCGACCGGCAAGCATGTGGATTTAAGAACTTAGGGCACAACCTGGCGGTAAGCCGTTCCATGGACGTGGTTTCACCTTCTGCGCCCGGGGCGTTCGGCGCCCCCGGACGATTGCTCGTCCGGGGGGAAACAGGCCGTCAGAGCCCGCTGTTTTCAGCGGCGCTCTTCAGCGCATCCTCCGGCGAAGCCTGGCCGAGAAGCGCTTCCTGGATTGCTTGCTGCAAGGCGGTCGAGAGCTCCTGATATTTGGGCGTCGTGGGTCGCGGATACATCGCCGCAAGCCCGCGCTTCGCGGCGGCGATCAGCTCTTCCTGGCCCTTGGTCACGCTTGGGTCCTCATAGGAGGAGGCCCAGATCGGCAGGCTGAGCTTGGCATAGGCGTTTTGCGTCTCCTGCGAGGTCATGTGGACGATGTATTTCCACGCCTCTTCCGGATGCTTGCTGGTGGTGGTGATGCCGAGCCCCATGGAGCCGTTGACGGCGGAAACCTCGCTCTTGCCGGCGACTCCGGGTGCCGGCACAACGCCGACCTTGCCGGCCACCTTGCTCTCCTTCGGGTCATTGGCGAGATTATACATGTAGGTCCAATTGAGCGCGAAGGCGGCTTCGCCGTTCTGGAATACCTTGCGCACATCCTCCTCGAGAAATTCCTTCGAGTTTGGATTGGTGAGGCCCGAGGTATAGCTCGAAACCATGTAGTTGAGCGCGTCGAGCCCGCCGCCCGTGGTAAAGGCGGGTTTGCCGCCCTCGAGGAACTTGCCGTCATAGGCGCTGACGAGCGTCGTGTAGTCGCAGATCGCCGCTTCCGCCTGCGACCAGCTCCATGCGATGGGCGTTTCCAGGATGCCCTTTTCCTTGATCGTCTTTGCCTGTTCGGCAAGCTCGTCCCAGGTCTTCGGCGGCTCCTTGATGCCGGCTTTCTCAAGGATTTCCTTGTTATAGAAGAGATACTTGGTGTCGAGGATCCACGGCATGCCGTAGCGCTTGCCGTTGTATTCCACCGTGGTCCAGGCGCCGGGAAGGACACCCTTCTTCATTTCCTCCGTGATCCGGTCCGTGACGTCGACGAGCACGTTGTTGGTCGCGTATTCCGCCGGCCAGATCACGTCGAAGAGGACGACGTCGTAGCCGCCGCCGGAACCCTGCGCCAGCACCGTCTTGTCGTGCAGGCCCTCATAGGGGACGAATTCGAGATTGACCTTTACGTCCGGGTTCGCCTTGGTGAAGGCTTCTGTCATGGCGCGGACATCGGCCTCGCTATAGGCGGCCTGCGCCATGAAAAGGGCGTTGAGCGTAGTCTCCGCATAGGCGTGTCCGGTGAGTGCAACGCCGGCGAGCGTCGCGCCGAGCAAGGCACTGGGTATGGATTTCAACATTGTCGCCTCCATTTGCTGACTGCTTCAGTCTTCCCGGCGCACTGCCAATGCGCGCGCCGAATGCCAGAAATCCGCCGCTTCCCGCGACGGCCGTCGACAAATCAATCGGAGCGTTTGCGTTCGCTTGGCGACCGCTTTCGTTCCCCCGAGGTTCTTTCGACCTCTTATTAAGTCAATTGTCTTGACTAATTTCTTGTTCAATATTCTAGATGTGTCAAGTGGGATTTGCGGGATGAACGAGATGCGCCCGATCCGGGCAAAGAGCGGCACCAATCAGGAGGGGGCGAGCGCCCATAATCGGCGCGTCATGATCGATGCCTTGCGGCTGAACGGGCAGCTTTCGCGGGCCGATCTCGCGCGGGCGACGGCACTGACCAAGCAGGCCGTCTCCAACATCATCGAGGAGCTGGAGAATGACGGGCTTGTCACGTCGCTCGCGGCCGTCCGCAGGGGGCGGGGGCAGCCCTCGACCCCCTATCGGCTGGTGCCGGAAGGAGCCTTTGCCATCGGCCTTCAAATCGATAGGCACGTGACGCGCACCGTTGCGGTCGATCTCGTCGGCACGGTGCTTACGCGCAAGGAGACGAACCTGCCTGCCGGCGGACCGGAAAAGGGCGCAGAGGCCGTTCTTGCCCTGATCGAGGAAACCCGGCGCGCTCTCGTGAAGGCCGCGCCGAAATCGAAGGATCGCCTCGTCGGCCTCGGCGTCGCCATGCCCGGGCCATTCGGCATTGCTGCCGACCAGGATGACCCCTGGATGATGGCCGCCTGGCAGAGTTTTCCTTTGGTGGAGACACTATCAACCGGGACGGCCCTCGACGTGCGCCTGCAGAACGACGCGGCGGCCGCGGCAACGGCGGAAAAGATGGTCGGCGCCGCCCACGGCCTCGACCACGCCCTTTGCATCTATCTCGGATACGGGCTTGGCGCCGGGCTGATCCTCAATGGTGAGCTCTACCGCGGCGCCAATGGAAACGCCGGCGAGATCGGCATGATCCTCAGCAGGCCGCGTGGCGGGGCGGATGACGCGAGGGCACCACTCGAACACAGGACGTCGATCGCCTCGCTCTGCAAGGCCCTCGATCTCGACCCCGCCGATCCCGACCTCTACGACCACATCGACGCCAAGGCCCGCATGCCGGATCAGCGCGTGAAAGCGTGGATTGCCGATGCCGCCTTTGAACTCCAGGCCGCCGTCCAGATTCTCGAGACGGTTTTCGATCCACAGACGGTCATCCTGTGCGGCGGCATGCCGCCGGGCCTCGCCGACCTCCTCCTCGACGCTCTCCATCCTCTGCTCCCTTCGATCGCCGAGCGGCGGGGGCGGAGCGCGCCACGATTGCAACTGGGCTTCACCGACCCCTGGGCGGTCGCGATCGGCGCAGCGGCGGAACCAATCAGTCGGACGTTCGATCCGCGGTTTTCGGCGATCCTGAAGACGCGGGTGACGGCCGCGCCCTGATCGCAGCAGACGTGCGGCCACGTCGCGCGCCGCTTGCGAAAAAGAGGATTGCTATTGTTACTTGAAATATTAGCGATATGGCGCTTAAATGCGGCCTAGTCGGCGGGATCACGTTTAGCTGCTGCACAATTATTTGAAATGCGCCTGCGATCATTGGCGGGCGACGTTCTTTTTGTTCGCATACAAGCATTTTTATTATTTAAAATCAGAGGGATTGCGATATGTCTCTTCCCCATCTTCGGCGACTTGAAGCCGAAGCGATTCACGTCATTCGAGAAGTCGCTGCAACGTTTTCCAACCCGGTTGTGCTCTATTCCATCGGCAAGGACTCTTCGGTTTTGCTGCACCTGGCGATGAAGGCGTTCTATCCGGCCAAACCGCCTTTTCCTTTCCTACACGTGGATACGAAATGGAAGTTCCGGGACATGATCGAGTTCCGTGATCGGATGGCGCACGAACTCGGTTTCAACCTTCTGGTCCACGTCAATCAGGACGGGATCGATCAGGGGATCGGCCCCTTCACGCACGGGTCCAACGTCCACACCCACGTCATGAAGACGATGGCGCTGAGGCAGGCCCTGGAGAAGTACGGCTTCGACGCGGCTCTTGCGGGCGCGCGCCGTGACGAGGAGAAGTCGCGGGCCAAGGAGCGCATCTTCTCCATCCGCAGCGCCCAGCACGGCTGGGACCCGAAGCGTCAGCGCCCCGAGATGTGGAAGACCTACAACACGCGGGTCGGCCAGGGCGAGACGATGCGGGTCTTCCCGCTCTCCAACTGGACCGAGTTCGACATCTGGCAATACATCCTGCGCGAAAACATTCCGATCGTGCCGCTCTATTTCGCGGCCCGGCGGCCGGTCGTGCAACGCGATGGCATGCTGATCATGGTGGACGATGACCGCATGCCGATCCAACCCGAGGAGGAAGTCCTTGAGCGCCTCGTACGTTTCCGGACGCTCGGCTGCTATCCGCTGACTGGTGCGATCGAGTCCGAGGCTGCCACGGTTCCGGACATATTGCGGGAAATGCTGACGGTGCGGACGTCGGAACGGCAGAGCCGCCTGATCGACACCGACGAAGTCGGGGCAATGGAGAAGAAGAAGCGGGAGGGGTACTTTTGATGTCGTATGTTCAATCCATACCGCCGCATGACATCGAGGCGCATCTGGCCGAGCACGACAACAAGTCGATCCTCCGATTCATCACCTGCGGCTCCGTCGACGACGGAAAATCGACTCTGATCGGACGATTGCTCTACGACGCGAAACTGATCTTCGAGGACCAGTTGGCAAACCTCGGACGCGTCGGTCCGCCTGGTACCGCCAACGGCAAGGAGATCGATCTGGCCCTTCTTCTCGACGGGCTTGAGGCCGAGCGCGAACAGGGCATCACCATCGATGTCGCCTACCGCTATTTCGCCACGTCGAAGCGCAAATTCATCGTCGCCGACACACCCGGCCACGAGGAGTATACGCGGAACATGGTGACCGGCGCTTCGACGGCGGATCTCGCCATCATCCTGATCGATAGCCGCCAGGGCATCCTGCAGCAGACGCGGCGCCATTCCTACATCGCCTCGCTGCTCGGCATCCGCCACGTCGTGCTCGCGGTCAATAAGATCGACCTCGTAGACTTCAACCAGCAAGTCTTCGACGAAGTCGTCGCCGACTATATGGCTTTTGCAAAGGAACTCGGCTTTGCCAGCATCCGGCCGATCCCGATCTCGGCGCGCTACGGAGACAATGTCATCTCGGCATCGGTAAACACGCCGTGGTACAGGGGCCTAGCGCTGCTCGAATATCTGGAGACGGTGGAACTCGATCCACCCGTCCGGGAGAAGCCACTCCGCTTCCCGGTGCAACTGGTCATGCGGCCGGACGCGGACTTCCGCGGCTATGCAGGCCAAGTCGCCTCCGGCAGGGTTTCCGTCGGCGATCCGGTCGTCGTCGCAAAATCCGGACAGCGAACGACCGTCAACGCGATCGTCACCTATGACGGGAACCTCGTTACGGCAGGGGAGGGTGAGGCCGTCACGCTCGTCCTTGCGGACGAGGTCGATGCCTCGCGCGGCAACATGCTGGTCCCCCCGGCCGCACGGCCATTCGTGGCCGACCAGTTCCAGGCGCATGTGATCTGGTTCGACGCCAACCCGATGTTCCCGGGGCGCAGCTACATCCTCAGGACCGAGACGGACAGTGTGAGCGCGGCGGTCACCACGCTCAAACACCAGGTCAACATCAACAGCTTCGCACGCGAGGCGGCGAAGTCGCTGCAGATGAACGAAGTGGGCGTCTGCAACATCTCGACACAGACGCCGATCGCCTTCGACGCCTACAAGGACAACAGGGCGACGGGCAACTTCATCATCGTCGATCGGGTGACGAATGCCACCGTCGGCGCCGGCATGATCGATTTCCCGCTTCGGCGCGCCGATAATGTCCACTGGCATGCGCTCGAGGTGAATAAAGGCGCGCGCAGCGCGATGAAGAACCAGCGCCCTGCCGTGCTCTGGTTCACCGGGCTTTCCGGCTCCGGCAAGTCGACGGTCGCTAACGCTCTCGATCGCATCCTGCATGCCCGCGGCAAGCACACCTACCTGCTCGACGGCGACAATGTGCGCCACGGGCTCAATCGGGATCTCGGCTTCACCGAGGAGGATCGTGTCGAGAACATTCGCCGCGTGGCGGAGGTGGCCAAACTCATGGCGGATGCCGGTCTGATCGTTCTCGTCTCCTTCATCTCGCCGTTCCGCGACGAGCGGCGCATGGCGCGCGAATTGATGGAGGAGGGCGAGTTCATCGAGATCTTCATAGACACGCCGCTTGAGGAGTGCGCGCGTCGGGATCCTAAAGGGCTCTACGAGAAGGCGCTCGCCGGCAAGATCGCGAACTTCACCGGCGTCTCCTCGCCGTATGAGGTGCCGGAAAACGCGGAATTGCATCTGCAGACGGTCGGTCACGAGCCGATCGACCTCGCTCTGAAGATTGAGGAATTCCTCGACAAGAGGATGGGGGACGAATGACACCTCTTTGCGAACTGCTTGAACGCATCGCGCTCGACGCGGGAGCGGCTATTCTCGACGTTTATGAGGCCGGCCCCAGTATTTGCTACAAGGACGACCATTCGCCCGTCTGTGAGGCCGACGAGCGAGCCGAAGCCATCATCTTGGACAGGCTCGCGGCCGCCTTTCCGCATATTCCGGTCGTTGCGGAGGAGGCCGTGGCATCTGGCCGCGTTCCCGACATCAGCGGCGGCACCTTCTTTCTGGTCGATCCGCTAGACGGGACTAAGGAGTTCATCAACCGGCGCAGCGACTTCACGGTCAACATTGCTCTTGTCGAGGGCAATGTTCCGATCGCGGGCATTGTCTATGCGCCGGCGCAGCGCTGCGCCTATGTGGCCGACGACGGCCGAGCGGAAAAGCTCTTCCTGGACCAGGCGTTCAAGGTCGAGCAGAGGCAGGCGATACGCGCACGGATGCGAGGGGCGGCCCTGACGGCGGTTGCCAGCCGCTCGCACAACAGCTCCGAAACAGAAGCGTTTCTGGTCGGCCACGGCGTAACGGACTACACTTCCGTCGGTTCGTCGCTGAAATTCTGCCTGCTCGCCGAAGGCAAGGCGGACGTTTATCCGCGCTTCGGCCGAACGATGGAGTGGGATACGGCGGCCGGCGATGCTGTGCTGAAGGCCGCCGGCGGTTCGGTGGTGCGGTTGGACGGCTCGCGCTTGCTCTACGGCAAGACGCGGCAGGACGAGGACAGCGACTTCGCAAATCCGCATTTCATCGCCTGGGCGGACATGTCTCCGGCGTTGGCGGCACTTTAGTACTGCACGCGATTTGCAGCGAACGGCCAAGAGGAATTTCTCATGTGTGGAATTGCCGGCCTCATAGATTATGCGCAGCATGGCCGGGAGGAACTGGCGCAGAGACTGACGCGCATGGCTGATGCGCTTGCTCATCGTGGACCGGATGCCTCAGGCATCTGGCTCGATCGCGACGGCCGTGTGGGCCTGGGTCACCGCCGGCTGTCTATAATTGACCTTTCTCCCACGGGTGCCCAGCCTATGCATTCGAGCAGCGGCCGCTACTCGATCGTGTTCAATGGCGAGATCTACGGATTCCTTGGACTGAGGACCGCTTTGGAGGAGCGTGGCTCGCTTTTTCGCGGCCACTCCGATACTGAAGTGCTCCTGGAGGCGATCGAGGCCTACGGCCTGGAAAGTGCATTGCATCGCTGCAACGGCATGTTCGCCTTTGCTCTTTACGACAGCGCCACCCGACAAGTCATATTCGCTCGCGACCGCCTAGGAAAGAAGCCTCTCTATATCGGCGTATCCAAGAGTGCTGTTGCTTTCGGCTCCGAGCTGAAAAGCATTAGAGCACATCCTGCCTTCCGGTCCGTTGAAATAGACCCCCACGCGGCCTCGCTTTTCTTGCGATACGGTTACGTGCCGACCCCTTACTCGATCTATCGCGGAATCTTCAAACTTCCGCATGGCTCCTGGCTGAGCCTCTCGGTCGACACGCCACCGGCGTCGGCGTCGGCCGCTTTGAGCGGGGTCAAGAGCTATTGGGATGCGTTCGAGGCGGCGGAAAGAGGCCATGCGCAACGGATCGAATGCCCCGACGAAGCTTTAGAGGCGCTCGACGCCGAATTGAAACGGGCGGTAAGCGAGCGGCTTGTTTCGGACGTCCCCGTGGGAGCCCTCCTTTCCAGCGGCGTCGACTCTTCCTTGGTGTCGGCCGTAATGCAGGAAGTTTCGACGTCACGTGTGAAAACCTACACCGTGCGCTTCGTGGAGGAGCAATATAACGAGGCGGATTTGGCGTCAGCCATCGCCGAGCAGCTCGGCACCGATCACACCGAGATTACGGCCGAACCTGATACGGCACTGCGGATGGTGGCCGAATTGCCGGATGTCTATGACGAGCCGTTTGCCGATCCTTCGCAGATCCCGACGCTGCTGGTGTCGCAGTTGGCGCGAAGAACCGTAACAGTGGCGCTCTCGGGTGATGGCGGGGACGAGTTCTTCGGCGGCTATAAGCGCTATCGGCAAATGGTCGCCTTCGACCGCCTGGCCAGGAAAACGCCGGCCGTCGCCCTGCGTGCAGCAAGGCACGCCCCACACTGGGCGCTGGAATTTGCCGCCGCGGCGGCACGCCATGCGCGTCCGTCCTCGCTTCAAGACGAAATAACGGGCAAACGGCTAAGAAGACTTGCCGAGCTTCTGGAGATTGACGATCCCGACGCCCGCTACCTGGACTTTCGTTCGCTCTGGTCACATCCGGCGGATGTGGTGTTGGGCGGGGCAGAGCCTCCGACGGCTATGACCTCGAAACGGATACCGGCTTGCCTGGGCGCAGTCGACAGGATGATGTACAGCGACATGGTCGACTATCTGCCCGACGACATCCTCGTAAAGATGGACCGCGCTTCGATGGCGGTGGGCTTGGAGATGCGGGCTCCCTTGCTTGACTACCGCTTTGTCGAGTTGGCTTGGCGCGCGCCAAGGTCGCTGTGTTTCGCTGAAGCCACGGGCAAGCCCGCGCTGCGCAAACTCCTGTCCCGAAGACTGCCGGAACAATTCATAAATCTTCCAAAACGTGGATTCGGCGTTCCCGTCAACGCTTGGCTGCGCGGGCCGCTGCGTGTCTGGGCGGAGGAGATGCTGTCGCCATCCCGCCTGCAGCGCGATGGAATCTTCCGCGCCGAGCCGATCGTCAGTCGATGGAAGGCGCATCTTGACGGCCGCCGCGACTGGGGACCGCAATTGTGGGCGGTTCTGATGTTCAACCTATGGCACGATCGGTGGGTGCACCCCGGCTGATGGACGCGGAACGAAGCTTACCAAAGGGCGCATGACAAGCATGGACGCGCAACGAAATACGGATCCGCGCAAGCCTCTGTTCTCCCGGTTTAGGGATCTCAGTCGCGAGCAGTTGAATGTGGAGCTCCAGGTCCATACCAGTTGGACCGATGGCCGGGCGACGGTGCTCGAAGTCCTGCAAACGGCGAGCGAACGCGGGCTTGCGGAGCTTGCCTTCACGGAGCATGTCCGAGAGGAGACGTCCTGGTTTCCTGACTTTAAGGATGAGATTCTTTCCGCTGCGCCTCGCTTCGATAATTTGCGCGTTTATGTGGGTTGCGAGACGAAAGCCATGGACGACAATGGCAGCCTGGATGTGTCGCAATCCGTGCTCGACGCATGCGATATCGTTCTTGGTGTCGTCCACCGCTTGCCGGACGGAAAAGGCGGCTATCTGGATTTCGACAAGCTGTCCTTCGAAGAGACAGCCGAAATCGAATTCCGGCTATCGATGGGGATGATCAAAAACGCGCCGATCGACGTTTTGGCGCATCCGGGTGGCATGAGCCTGAGGCGGCATGGACGCTTTCCGGAGCACTATTTCCGCGCATTGATGACGGCAACGCTGGAGCGGGGGATCGCGATCGAGATCAACTCATCGTACCTGGCAGATATGCCTGCATTTCTGGCCTTGTGCGGAGAGATCAACCCGTTTGTCTCGATCGGTTCCGATGCGCACAAGTTGAGCGAATTGGGCCGTTGCAGAGATCAGCTAATTGAATTGGGGGTAGGGCGATCATGAAAGTCTTCGTCACGGGTGCGGGCGCCCTGCTGGGGCAAGGCATCATTCGCGCCCTGCGGCGGTCGACCTTGAACGCAAGGATAATCGTGGGGGATCCGAGTCCGCTCTCGGCCGGCCTTTACTGGGGAGATGCAGCCCATCTTATCCCGATGGCGAAAGATCCTGCCTATCTGGAGCGGCTGGGCGATCTTTTGCGTGCGGAACGGCCAGACATCCTGATCCCGGGGACAGATGTCGAGCTCCCGATCCTTTCGGCCAATCGCGAGGCGATCGAGACAACCTACGGAACCAGGGTAATCATCAGTTCGCCTCATGTGGTGTCCATCGCGAACGACAAGTGGCTCACCTCCGAGTTTCTCCGGGAGCGGGGACTGGGCTTCGTTCCTTCGTGTTTGCCAGGTGACGAGGAGGTCCTGATCGAGGAGTGCGGATTCCCGCTCATCGTCAAGCCTCGGATAGGGGCCAGGTCGATCGGCTTCGGAATCATGCGCGACCGGGATCAGCTAAAGCGGGCAATAGCCGAACAGCCCGGCATCGTCATTCAGAAATATGTCGGCTCGGAAGCGAGTGAATACACGGCAGGCACCCTGACCTTCGACGGGAAATGTCGCGCGACGATCGTCATGCGCCGAGACCTGCGGGACGGCAATACTTACCGGGCCTTTGCCGAGCCCTTTCCCGCGCTCAGCAGGGCGATGGCACAGGCGGCGGACGCTCTCGGCGCGTACGGTCCTGCAAACTTTCAGTTTCGTCTGGACGATGGCGTGCCGAGGATTTTCGAGATCAACGCCCGGTTTTCAGGAACGACCGCGGTGAGAATCCATGCGGGATTCAATGAGGTGGAGATGTGCATCCGGCATTTGCTCTTCGGAAAGCCGGTCGAGCAGCCGGAGATCATGCCGGTGACAATCTTGCGGCACTGGTCGGAGACCGTGGTGAGACCCGGTGAGCTGATCACGGCCCCCGAGCGTTTGCAGGAAGAAGTTTAATCCATGTCGCCCAAAAGTGTGCAGCGGTTCCGGGATTACGACGCGCATGACGGCAAGAAGCTGAAGCGTGTCGTCCATATTCGTTCAGGGGCGACCCGCTTACGGCGGCTCGCGGGAAACCGCGGGGTCTGACGTCGATGCAGCTCGTTGTTACCGGTGCGACAGGCTTTATCGCCTCGAGGCTGATCGATCGCGCGCTTACAATGGGTTATCGCGTTACGGCCTTGGCTCGTGACCCGGACCGGGTGACATCAAGAAGTAGCTCGCGCTTGCATATCGAGAAGTGGTCGATTGGCGAGCCCTTGCCGGCGGTGACGCGAGCTGACGCCATTCTTCACCTTGCCGCTTATATTCCGGCCGATCTCGGCGACCCGCACCAAGCCGCGAGATGCTTCGAGGTCAACACGAACGGTACCTTGCGGGTCGCGATGGACGCCGCCTCGCAGGGGGTGAAGAGATTTATATTTTTCGGGTCGGGGCAGGTTTATGTGCCCGCCTCCGAGCCGGTGTCGGAGACAAGTCCTGCCTTTCCGGTGCATCGCGCCAGCTATTATCTCGCGAGTAAGCTCTCGGCGGAGATTTGCCTGCTGGCCTTCGGGACAGCATACGCGATGCCTGTGACCGTGCTTCGTCTTGCATCCGTCTATGGTCCCGGCATGCACGGCACGGGCATGTTGCCGACTTTCATTCGTGCGCTCGGAAGCAGGCGTTCCGTGGTCATACAGGACGGGGGGCGATATCGCGCCGACCTCGTTTATGTCGACGACGTGGTTTCTCTGGCGTTGCGGGCGGTCGAGAAAGAGGAGGCCGGGGTATTCAATGCAGGCAGCGGGCGCGCCTGCAGGTCGCTCGAGGCGGCTCAAATCATCGCCCAGGCCCTCGGCGTGGACCCGAACCTCGTCGACGTCGAAGGCGAGCGGGTTGGAAGCATGACGGGCTTTGCGCCGCTGAACGTCACCAAGGCGACGGAGCAGTTAGGGTACAACCCACGCTCTTTCCGCGAAGGCATCGAAGCATGGAAAGCAGAGACGGGCTTTAAGGACTTCCAGAACGGGCAACACTGAGCCGGCGGTTCGCCGCAAGGCCGGGGCTGGAAAGAGGGCGCCGTCTTACCGGCACCCTCCTTTGCTTTTAAGCGGCTTGGCGATCGCACATCAGGCGAAGAGAAAATCACTCTTCGAAATGTTGGACGCCGAGAGATTGCCGTTCGGATCGTCCAGGAGAATTGAGAACGCATTGCCAGCAGAGTCGTAACCCTTTATCAGCACGTCGCCGCTGGTCGTGTCATAAGCGTGGACGGTGCCCTTGGCGCCGGAATTCGAGTACTGGGTAACCCCGAGCTTCTCGATAACCAGGAGGTCGACGCCGTCCTGGAAGTCCATGACGGTGTCCTGGCCGCTGAGCGCCGGAGTCGCCTTGAAGATGAAGCGATCGGAATCGGCGCCACCCCAAAGTGTGTCGCTTCCCGCCTCGCCCATAAGAGTGTCTTTCCCGGCGTCACCGCGCAAAGTGTCGTTGCCATCGCCGGAAAATAAGAAGTCGTTGCCGATGCCGCCGTGAAGGACGTCGGCGCCTCCTTCGCCCGACAGGGTATCGTCGCCGTCATCCCCGTACGCTAGATCGTCGCCGGCACCCACCGAAATCCTGTCGTTGCCGATGCCACCGTGAGCCTCGTCGATACCGCTTTCGGAGTCGAGCACGTCATTTCCATCACCGCCATCGAGGTAATTGTTCCCGTCGCCGCCATCAACGATGTCGTTGCCGATGCCGCCGTAGACGCGGTCGTTGCCAGATTGACCTTTGAGGGCATCATTGCCCCCTTCGCCGTAGATCGTGTCGTCCCCGGCACCGCCTCCCACTGCCTGCTGCGTGCGCTGGCCGGTTGCGGGGTTTATTCGATTGTTGAACCCATCGTCGCCTGAGCCGGCATAAATGATGTCATTGCCGTCCCCTGCGTCGATGTACTCTTCGCCCGCTCCACCGTAGATCTTGTCATGTCCACTGCCACCTAAGAAGTGGTCGTGGCCGTCGCCACCGTCGAGCGTGTCGTTGCCGTCACCGCCATCAAAGATGTCGTTGCCCAATCCGCCGATGAATGTGTCCGCACCGAGGGCGCCATCAAAACGGTCATTGCCGATTCCGCCTTCGGCATAGTCGTCGCCCGGACCAGACTTGATCAAGTCGTTGCCGTCACCGCCAAAAAACTTGTCATTGCCATATCCGCCCTCGAGGTAATCATCTCCGGCGTAGCCCCAAAGCTCGTCGTCGTTCAGAGTGCCCCGGATCGTGTCGGACAGATTGGTTCCCTTTAGAATCATCATCATCTCCTAGCTGTTTGCAGGAGGGCCAATAATTTGAGAATGGGGCGCAAACGTGAACTCAGGCCTAAAGTCAGCCTTCATCACAAGAATACACATGTTTGTCACAAGGAAAAATAGAATTATACTACTTGGTTTAGAAAGGATCAATGGCCTTCAACTGAACTTAGGACGGCAGCGAAAGCCAAGTTTCTCATCTAATTCCTTAAGGTAATCTGGAAATACGCCGAACGACACTCCCTGATTGCAATCGAATTCATGATTTAAGGCATTAGAAATCTTGCATATTTTGCCCGGACCGCCGTGATCGCGTACTCATTTTCGACGCGCTGTCGGGCATTGCGCGCATAGCGGGCATATTCGGTCGGCGAGAGGTCCAGGATTGCGCGGATCGCCTTGGCGAGTGCCTCAGGGTCGCGTGCGGGTACCGCAATTCCGGCGTTACCCGCGACGGTGGCGGCATCGCCGACATCCGTGGTGACGATCGGCTTCGCATAACTCATCGCTTCTGCAATGACGTTGGGAAAGCCCTCTGTCCTCGACGACAGCACCAAAGCGTCGATGCTGCAGTAGTAGGATGACATATCGGCGATTTCACCCTTGAGATCGACGGCATGCGCCGGCAATCCCGCCTCCATCATCAAGTCGATCACAGCGCGGTTGTCGTGGGAAAGCCCGTTGCCGGCGGCGGAAAAGACTGCCTGTGGGTGCGTCTTGCGAACGGCAGCTACGGCTTTGAAGAACGTGCCATGATCCTTCTGCGGATGAAATCGACCGACGATACCGATCCGGCGGACTGTTGTCGCCTCAGCGGGACCGATCTGAGGCAATTCGAAGCCATTCGGAATGACAACCATGTTCCGGTTTTGATAGCCGTAGGCCTGATGTAACTCGAGGGCCCGGGCGCTGTTGTAGATGATGCCGGCCGGCTGGCTGGACAGCAGCTTTGCACCGGCAATTGCGAGGCGGGAGCTGCGCGTGAGCGAGGCGGGATCATCCAGGGACTGGCGAATGTTCCAGTAAACCGGTGCTCCACATCGGGCCATGCGGGACGCGAGCACCCCAGCGATCATCGCGTGGTACATCCAGCACAGGATCACATTTGGCCGTTCCTTGCGGATGAGCCGCGCGAGCCGCAAGATCGCGCCGGGCAGCGCGGCGAGGGAGGAGGCGGCCAGCGACACATAGGTAACTCTCGGATTGTCGGCGAGATTGCGGTTCCGATCCGAGACACCGATCAGCGAAACGACCACAATACGCTCATCGGCTGAACCGTGAAGGAGGCGCGCGAGCATTGTCTCGGCGCCTGCACTGGCGGTGAAGTTGGTAATGACATGCATGATCATCGCCGCGGCTCCGCGTTCGCCGCTGTCCATGCATATATCGGACGTATGATCTGCTGCGCCATGGAAGCCCATCAATCAGTCAAGCCCATGCCGGCAAACAGAATCCGGTTGATCATGTGCACGTCGAATTTGGTCTCCGCGAGTTCTCGCGAGGCCCGGCCCATTTTTTCGGCGAGATGCGGATTGCGGGCAAATGATGCCATCGCCTCGGCGAGCGCGACGACGTCGAGCGGCTTCACGATCATTCCGTTCACACCGGCCTCCACCGTATCGCGGCAGCCTGGCAGGTCCGTCGTGATCACCGGCCTTCCGATCGCCAACGCTTCGAGGATGCTCCGCGGAATGCCTTCGCGATAATAAGAAGGCAGGACGAAGACATTGCATGCCTCCAGATAGGGGCGCACGTCGTTGGTGGTCCCAAGATATTCCAATATTCCTTCGCTGACCCAATTGTTGATTTCTTCGCGCGAGATTGCCGTGGGATTGCTGTCAAAATGGCCGAGCAGTTGAAACCGGGCATCGGGAAAAGTGCGACGCACGATCCTTGAGGCTTCTACATATTCCACCACTCCCTTGTCGCGCAGGAGTCGTGCAATCATAAGGAACACAGGCCCTCCGCGAGTTGCTCGCGCAAAGGCAAAGTGATCCAGATCGACGCCGGATCCGGCAACCATCGTCGGCGAGAGGCCGCCTTGCAGCATGCGGTAGCGGCGAACGTCTTCTGCATCCGCGTCGTTATAGACAAAAACGACTCTCGCGCGCTTGAACGCCAAACGATACAGGCGGACGCACAGGTGGCGGATGGCCAATGCTTTGAATGAGCGACCGCCCGCCTCTGAAAAGACGTGGCCGAGACCCGTCACGAGGAAGCAACGTTCCTTTATCCCAAGCGTCCGGGCGGCGATGCCGGCATAGATGATCGGTTTCATGGTATAAGGGAGGATCATGTCCGGCTTCAGCCGTTTGAAATGTTGCCGCAGCGACCAAAAGGTCCGGATGTCCTCCAGCGGATTGAGACCGGTTCGGGCCATGGGAATGCGAATGAAACGCACGCCGATTTCAGCGAGCGCCTGCTCCACTCGCGGGTCGTGCTCCGGAGCGAAGGCTATGACGTCGTGCCCGGCGCCGGCCAGCCGCTTCAACAACTCCAACCGAAAAATCGTTAGAGATGCCGTTAGGCTTGCGACAACGGCGATCACGCGCCTGCGCGCTGGAGGGCATGCAACACCGGACGGACCTGTCAAACAGGCGACGTCCTCGGTATGCATGCGAGCTACATGTTCAGCGGAACTCAAAGCTGACCTCCCGGATCGGATCCCCGGACTGATCCCAGCGTGCAAAGCGATGCGCGCTTGTCGAAACCGCGCTCAAAGCGCAATGCGGCGTTGTCACTCGGTTGCTCGGCTCTGAGGCCGAGCGCCTTGGCGTCGGACGGGTTTCGACGGAAAAGTTCCCTGCGGCCATTCAGGCGATCCGCGCCTGCCATTTCAATTGTCCGGCAATGGGAGTCCGCCGCGGGCGCTCTTGTGGTAGGCGGGCCGCCGCTGCGAAACGCCGGCCTTGCTGCTTTTCTTCGGCGGGACCCAGGCCCGCTTCTTCACGGCGGAAGGCTTTATATTGCCGGCCTCGTGCTCGTAGCGTGGAAGCAGTTCGCGCATGACCGCTACAACGGCCGCATCGTTGCCCCGCTCCGCATGGCGCTGAAGTCGGGCGAACGCGTCGCGCAACGTGGGCAACGGAATAGGTTCCGGAACCGCGCCGAGAACGCCCGGCACCGGCGAGGTTATGCGCTTGTCGGTTTCGTCGAAAAGCTCCTCGTAGAGCTTCTCGCCCGGGCGGCAACCGATGATCTTGATCTTTATTTCCTTGTCCGGAGTGAACCCGGCCAGCCGTATCATGCGGCGTGCAATGTCGATGATCTTGACCGGCTCGCCCATGTCGAGAACGAAGATCTCTCCCTGTCCGAGCTGTTTTTCGAAACCGTAGGCCGATGCCTGCAACGTCAGCTCCACGGCCTCACGGATCGTCATGAAAAAGCGCGTCATGCATGGATCGGTGACGGTCAATGGGCCGCCTCTTGCAAGCTGCCGCTCGAAGAGCGGGATCAGCGATCCGCTCGATCCCAGTACGTTGCCGAAGCGAACCGTCATGAACCGGGGACCTTTGCCAGTTTGAAGTCCGTGCAGGTCGAGCGCCTGGCAATAGAGCTCCGCGAGGCGCTTGGTCGCACCCATCACGCTTGTCGAGTTCACGACCTTGTCGGTCGACACCTGCACCATGGCAAGTGTGCCGAATTTCTTTGCTGCATTGGCAACGTTCATAGTGCCGATGACGTTGGTGAGGACGCCCTCGCGCGGGTTCAACTGCACCATAGGCACATGTTTGAGGGCGGCAGCGTGGAAGACCAGCTCGGGCCGATGCCGTTCAAAAATTTCCTCAACACGCTGGCTGCGCCGGACACTGCAAAGGTAACTCCACCGAGATACCTCTGGGAAGGTCTCGTTGAGCGTCATGTCGATCGCGTAAAGATTGTATTCCGTATTGTCGACCAGCACGATCTCCGCGGGTTCGCAAGCAGCAACTTGCGAGGTTAGTTCGCTGCCGATCGAGCCGCCGGCCCCGGTGATCAGCACGCGTCGGCCTCGAACAAGACGGGCGATTGCCTCTCGGTCGAGCGCGGCTTGCGGCCGCTCGAGGAGGTCGGTGAGTTCGATCGACCGCAGTTCGTAAGGGTTGTCGCCTTTGGCGCGCCTGAGCTCAGTCATCTGCGACAGGCGCGACACTGCAATGCCGAGCCGCTCGGCGGACCGCAGCAGCTCGTCCGACGCGGTTTCACCGAAGTTCGCCGGGGCTTCCGTGAAGACGACGTGACGTGGCCGCTTGTCGAGTTGCTGCAATTCCGCCACGACCTGCTCAAAATCCTCGATCCGGCCCGCGATCGGTACGCCACGAAGACTCATCCCCAACTGGTCTGCGTTTTTGTCGAGACAGGCCACCGGCACGTGGGTGGCGTTCGGATCCCGGGCCAGCGCGCGCAGGTAAAGCTCGGCGGCGTCGCCCGCTCCGACGAGCAGCAGCGGGACCCGGTGATCGTCGCCCGCACCCTTGCTGCGCCCATTCTTGAAGCCCGGCCGCGCCTGGGTGATTTCCTCTGCGCGGAAGCTCAGCCGCGCAGCGGCGAGGAAGGCGATCAGAAGCAGCGACTGCATCGGCACGACGGTTCGCGGCATATCGATCAGTCTTGTCGAGAAGAACAGGAGCGAGATAAGCAGCAGCGATGTCAGGAGAACCGCGCGAAGGATGATCAAGAGATCGGAGATGGAGCCATATTTCCAATTTCGGCTGTAGAGGCCGGACAAGGGAAAAATGAACGCGCAAATGGCGAGGTATTGAGCGCCGGACCACAGCAGGACGGAGGCTGTTTCAGGCCTTGCACTGAGCTCGGTAAAGCCGTAACGCAGCAACAGTGCAACCGCGAGCGCAATACCTGCGGAGCCAAGGTCCGCGATATATAAGGCGGGGTATTTCTGAACGCTGCGAACGGCGCCCCGTAGACGCCGATAACCGATGTCGAGGGCCGCACCGCACACCGCCAACAACATTTTAGCCGATGATTTTGCTGCGCTCCCTCTGGGTAACATTAGGAAATTATCGCGCACTGCCTTCGCGGCGGCGTAAAAACGCTGCATGACGGCCCCTTCCTAATATCTGTAAGCCTGCCGTGCTGCCGAGCGAAAACTGCACCTACCCCAAGAGGCTTAATGGTGGGTCAAAGAACGGTGCGTCTGTAAGTCTTTGTCGTCGACTGGCTCGAAAGGCTTGATAAATTAAATTCAACAAAGATTAGAAGTCGCGATGGGTTAGACCGCGACACAAAATGACCTGCATATCCGATTTCGATAATAAAAAAGCACGTAATTAACTAGTTGTAAATAGTCCTCCAATGTATCCACCCAATTATAGTTTTCCAGCAAATCGATCCGCTGAGTGTTCGATCGTCTCTCGCCCGGCGAACGGCTCCTAAAGACGCGGCACAGATGGATTTCGTAATCGTCAGAGGCGAAATGTCACAGTTCGATTCAAATAGTAGTTGACGGGGAAGATAGCTCCAGTCGTCAGGATCTGGGCTGCAATGTAGGGCAGCACAGTCAAAAGGCTGTCGAAGACAACGGCATTCGCCGCCAGCGTGCAGAGCGTCAGAACGACAAAGCGCGGAGCGGCGACGATGTGCTTCGATTTCGATCTGAATGTCACACGGTGCTGCAGGCCGTAGTTGACCATGACCGAGATCGAGAGCGCTAGCGTTGATGCCGCCAAGGCGTCCATGCCGGCGAGTTCCACGAACAAGGCCAACAGGCAGATCTGCAGCAACGCTGCGCAACCACCGACAAAGGCGTATCTCAGCAGGCGCACGGCAAAGACCGCTCTCAGTGCCCTCCCTACAAGGGGCAACTGTTGCACGGTATTCCACCGGAGGTGAGGTGCTGCGTCGGAATAGGATTCGCCTGCGGGGTGGCCGGCAGGAAGCGGCTGCGGCCGAAAACCCAGCGCGGCCGCCTCTTCGGCCGAGGTACAGCCGTCAAGTTTCGCCTCTTGAGGAAACCCTCGTCCGCTAAGCATGATTTGCCTCGTACAAAGCGCCGAGTTCCATCTGCGAACTAGGACGCCTCAGGAGCTCGTTGAAATGGTTGATCGTCTTCAGAAGGCCCTCCTTCAGACCGATCTTGGGGGACCATCCAAGCTGTTCCTTTGCTCGCGAGATATCCGGGCGCCGTCTGCAAGGATCGTCCTGGGGCAGTGGCCGGTACACGATGCGCGACCTGGATCCGGTAAGATCGATGATCAACTCGGCCAGTTCGCGCATGGAGATTTCGTTGGGGTTGCCGACATTGATCGGACCGGTCACGTCAAACGGCGAATCCATCAAACGCAGCAAGGCGGCAACGGTGTCGTCGACGTAACAGAACGACCGCGTCTGCGAGCCGTCTCCGTGGACAGTTATGTCGGCATCCAGTAGCGCCTGGACGATAAAGCTCGAAACAACACGCCCGTCGCTCGGGTGCGTACGGGGTCCATAGGTATTGAAGATGCGCGCAACTTTAATCGCCGTTTGATGCTGCCGCCTGTAATCGAAGAATAGCGCTTCGGCGCAACGCTTGCCTTCATCGTAGCAGGAGCGAGGCCCGATAGGGTTGACGTTGCCCCAGTACTCTTCCGTCTGGGGGTGAACGGCCGGGTCCCCGTAGACCTCCGACGTGGATGCTTGAAGGACACTGACCTTCAGCCGCTTGGCAAGGCCGAGCATGTTTATCGCGCCTTGCACGCTTGTCCGCGTGGTCTTCACCGGGTCGAACTGGTAGTGCACCGGAGAGGCCGGACAGGCAAGGTTGAATATCTTGTCGACCTCCACATAGAGGGGCATCGTCACATCGTGCCTTAGCAACTCGAATCGAGGGTGGGATAACAGTTCCTCTACGTTCGCACGGGAGCCGGTAAAGAAATTATCGACGCAAAGGACGTCGGCGCCGCTTTCAATCAGCCGTTCGCAAAGATGCGACCCGATGAAACCGCACCCCCCAGTCACCAATACGCGATTTGTAAATTGACGCCCCATAGCGCTACCTCATCTGAAGCTGTTCGCCGGCGGGATGGCAATCCAGTCTCCGGCCAGCGGCCGAGAGTCTGACGACGATACCCGCGGTCCCACGCAAATGTGCTCTAACTCGATGGTTGCCCGTCACCGGGCCAATCCTCTTTTCGCCAACTCGGCGGCTGCGTGCTCGAACCGGTCCTCCGCCTGCTGGTCTTCTGCCCAAGCGATCAGGTCCTCGATGCCGGATTCGAGCTCGACAGTGGGCTTGTAGCCAAGGTGCCGCTGGATCTTGCCTATGTCGGCGTAGCAGTGCCGGACATCCCCCTCTCGGAACTTGTTTTCTATTTGCGGAGCAATGTCGCGCCGCATTTTCCGAGCGAGGATAGTCGCGACCTCTTTGATCGACGTCGGGCGACCGGTGCCGACATTGAACACCTGGCCGTTCGCCTCGTCCTTTGCGAGGGCAAGGGAAATGGCTTGCACGATGTCGTTCACGTGAACGAAATCCCGCGTCTGGTTGCCGTCTTCAAAGACGACCGGGGCGTGGTTGTTGAGCAAACGGGACGAGAATATTGCAGCGACTCCGGTGTAGGGATTGCCCAATGACTGCCGGGGGCCATAGATATTGAAGAACCGCAGTGCCACGGAGGGTATGTCGTAAGCTCTGCCGACGACCAGGCACATTTCCTCCTGGTCTCTTTTTGAAATGGCATAGATCGAGGTCGGCAGAACGGGCTTCGCTTCGCCGGTTGGGATCGGTGTCGCGGTTCGATCGCAGATCGGGCACCGCACCTCCCAATCACCACGCCTCATCTGCTCCGCCTCACGAAGCGTCGGCGTGACATCGCCGCAATGGCTGCACCGTGCGCCACCTTCTCCGTAGATCGACATGGACGAGGCGACCACAAGCTTTTTCACATTGTGCCTGCGGGAAGCCAGCAGTTCGAGGAGCACGGCGGTTCCGACCGTATTGTGGTCGACATAGCGGTGAATTTCGTACATCGACTGGCCGACCCCGACCTGCGCGGCCAAATGCACGACGGCGTCCACGTCCTTCAACGCGGCGTCGAGCTGGCTGGTGCTGCGGGTGTCACCGTAGACGATCTCGACGCCCTTCATAGGCAGCCCGTTCGGCTGCAACAGGCCTCCAAGATTGCCCTGCGATCCAGCATGGACTTGCGGCTCGTAATTGTCGAAAATTCGTATGTCGTATCCGGATTTGCGAAGGTTCTCACATAAAAAGGAACCTACGAAACCTGCGCCTCCAGTAACGAGTACCCTCATAGCAAAATTCCTTATACCTAAAATAGTTTTGTCAGTTAAACTCGTATTTTCCTCGATAGTTGGCCCATACGATCTTGAGTACATCAAAGCCATACTGTACCGGTTTCAAATGTGACTTTTCATCCGCGTATCGCGTGGGTATCGCAATTTCCTTGATCTTTAGCTTGCGCTTGCCTGCCATCATGATCATTTCGCCGTCGAAGTGAAATGTATCGCTGAGGCGAACGAAGGGGATGGTTTCCAGGCACCGGCGGGAATAGAGCATATAGCCGCTGTGGTATTCGCTCACGTGAAGGCCGTAGGCGAGGTTCTCTATCGCGGTGAGCGCTTTATTGGCGATGTACTTGTACAGAGGCATGCCGCCTTTCAGGGCGCCACGCTCGAGCATGCGCGACCCGATGACGACGTCAGCCTCGCCTCTTTCCAGTGGCGCGAGCAAACGTGGCAGCAGTTCCGGCGCATATTGCCCGTCGGCGTGCAGGAGTGCGGCGATGTCGGCACCTTGCGCCAATGCGTAAGAAAAACCGGTCTTTTGCGCTTGGGCATAGCCCTTGTTCTGAGGATGGTCGATGACTTCCACGTTTGCCCGCGAATGAGCAATTCTGCGCGCAACATCGCCTGTTCCGTCGGAACTGCCGTCGTTCACGACGACAATGCGGACGTCTTTTTCGTAAATTTCCCTCGGGATCCTGTCAAACACGCTTTCGAGTGTCAGAGCGGCTTGATAAGCCGGGATAACCACAAAAATTTTCTTTTGAAACATGATGATCTATACTCCCCGTTACAATTTTTCGGTGCACCCAATCTCCAAATTTCGATGTTGCTCAGCCGGCCCGTTTCAGGGCAAAAGCTGCATCTCGGTCGCGCGGCGTACTGAGCGATAGATCCGCCCGTCGGCGAGAGTTTCCTCCTCGACGAGTGGAACGGAATTGAGAAGGTCGTTCTCACTGATCAGGTAGTCCCGCCAGTCCACGCCGTAGACGAAGACGACATAGGCGTTCCCTTCCGCAAGGCGGCGGCGCATGGCGTCCATCTGCTGCGCAAAGGGCATGCTTGCCTCGTCCCGGCCAGACAGATGACTGAAGCGGCGCGGTAGGTACGCCGCGCTGCGCCGCAACCGGAATTCGATCAAGTCCGGTGCGTTGGAATAGATCGCGGCATTCGCGGGCAATTTTGCCGCGGATGCGAGCACAGGCGAGGTCGACCAGATTTTGTGAGCATATCCTTGGCCCGCTTCATAGGTGGACATGGTGAACACAGTCGTCCTGGCGAGATTCGAGGCTCCGATCACAGCCGCGAGACCGGCGAGGACAATCCCGAGTTCGCGACGGCGCGAAAAACTCAACCCGTCAGCTCCGAAGGGAGTCATCGCGGCGAGGGCCAGAAAAACATAGAGCGGCAGGAGAAACCGTCCGGTGAGGTTCAGTCGATACTGAATCATCACCGACACAATCAGGAACAGCAGATACAGGATCGACAGGAGACTGAACACGACGGGTACGAGCGCCTGCGGTCGGGCCCGTTGTTCGGGGGGTAGACGGAGCCATGCGAGAGCGTAGTACACGGCAACGAAAACCACAGCGACGCTGGTGAGGGCAAGAAACAGGAAGCGCGCGGCCGACCCCGCCGCAGACGGCAAAAGCATTGCCGATGCGGAGCCTACCGTCCTGATCCAGTATGCCAGGTCGGTGTTGCCCAGCAGTTCCAGTGAACGTCCGGTTGAATCCCCGGACGTCAGCTCACTCGCGACCAGCCATGACCCGAAGACAGCACCGCACGCAGCGGTCATCACAGCACAATCGACCAATCGTCTCGCAAAGCCTCCGCCGCCGGCGAGGAGCCTCAGGAGTGCAAAAACTGGAAGCAGCGGAGCGGCAGCAAATCGCGTCAGCATGGCGAGGCCGACAATCGCCCCCGCAAGCGCGGCGCTTGCGACGCGGTTGTCTTGCATCGCCCTGAGAAACACTAGGACGGACGCAAGGGTCAACGCGATGAACAACGGCTCCGTCATTGCCACCGAGTGAAATTCGACAAAGACCGGATGACCAACGATCAGGGCCGTTCCCAATGCAGCCCAGGTCGGGCCTAATTGCGCGAGAAACAGCAACCGCAGGATCAGGACCGTATTGACGATATAAAGAAACCAATTGAGCCACCAGGCGGCGGCCACGAGATCGATCTGGGTGAGTGCCGCGGCTTGCAGCAACCAGGTGTAAAGCGGAGCGAAATGACGCGCGGTGCCTATGCGCATGTACGCGACTGAATCTGGTAGGATCCCTATTCCGTGCGATGTGGTTGCGAAAAACAGGAGCGAGACCGCCAACGAAAGAACGACGGTCGCGACGAGTTGCGCCCTTGCATGAGGGAAAGTCATTGCGTCGTTGGCCGTCGCCGCCGAAACTGGCTGCACCAGATGTCGTTCTCGCTTCATGTAGCCGCCGCCCCCCATTTCTGGTGCGTCCGTTTGGCTCCAGCGTGCTGACAGAGGTTAGAATTTAAGCCGCAAAGACTTGTTCTGCCCGGCCACCGCAAAAATCGCTAGGCAGCACAACAGCAGTCCGATCGAAATCTTTGACAGGCCCCCATCATGCGCGTGACACGCTCGCGAACCTTTTAAAAAATACTCCGCGCTTTAGCCGTTAGTGTTGGCCAAGCCCGTAAATCAGTCTCTGAAAGCCATTTATTTACACAATTGCGCAGCGTAGCCATTAGTGCCCCGCTCGACAGCCTCGATATTCGCATAGTCGTGCGGCAATGTCGACTACCTAATACAGCGGACATATGGTCGTGGTTGCGCGATCCGTATCTGCTTACCATAGCGGTCTTATTTTCCCATTACCTCATGAGCGAAGGTCTGCGCTCTGCTGGTCGCGCCAGTTCCTCAATGTTGGAGAAAGGCTCGTACGGTTTCGCCGCGCCGTCAGCGGCGGTCTTTGACCCCGCGCCGAGTTCTGCGCGCCTGTGTCGTCGACCTATTCGCGTCGTCGAAACGCTCACCGATGTAGTTTGCTGTGCACCGCTGGGCGTTTGCCAGTGGGCGAGGCCCAGGCCAGCACCTCAATGCATTCACCATCCCCACATAGAACGATGAAGCCGCGTTCCGTATGGGCTTGAACCTGGCCCACCAAACCGACAAAGCGACCGGCGGTTTCGATCTGCACGGCGTCGTCGATCCGGATCTTCCCGCCATCGTAAAAGGAGAATGCGCCGGGGTATGGGACGCTGACGGCACGGACAAGGCGAAGTACCGAGGCTGCAGACGCGTTCCAGTCGATCAGACCGTCCTCAACGGTTCGCTTCGCACAATAGCTTGCCTTTTCATGATCCTGCTCCATTCGCGGTGCATCGCCAGCCTCGACGAGCGCAACCGCCTCAACCACCATCTCGGCGAGATTTGCTGTATGCTTGGCATAGAGGCTGCGTGCGGTCTCGTCGCTCGCGACAGCGAACAGCCTCTGAAGCAGAATGGGGCCTGAGTCGATCCCCTCATCCAGCCAGAAGAGCGTTGAACCCGTCACCTCCTCGCCGCGCAGTATTGTCCAAGGAATGACGGCACGGCCACGCAGACGCGGCAACGCCGCCGGATGGAAGCCGATGGTGCCGTCTCGTGCGATGTCCCGGAACGGCTGCCGGCAGACTTGCGACCAGCCAACGACAAGCGTGAGATCGGGTTCGACCGATGCCATCGCCTCCAGGACGGCAGGACCGTTGATGTCTGTGGCGTAGCAAACTGCGCTTCCGGCAGCCCGCGCCAGATCTCCTATGTCGGCAAAATCGGAATGGCGTCCCGCCACCTCGAGAGGGATGGTGATCACCAACGCAGGAACTCGACCGGCGTTTATCAGCGCTTCTAACGCGATTTTGGAGCTTTCGACTGCGCCAACGAAAACGATACGCATGACTTCAACAAAGGCCAAAATGATTAACGAGCGCGGCGCGCCCTGCCGGGAAGTTATTAAGCAATGAGATGTATAGGTGAGTTCATTGAACACAATAAGGAGTGCGGTGTCCAGCGCCGAAGCGCCCAGTGCTTCACGGCGTAGCCCGCCCAGAAGTGCGGCGCGGTATGAGGGCTCGAGAAATCGTAGGAGCCCGCGTTACCTCCAACGCGGGCTCCGTCGGGTGACCTGTCGCGTGATCGACTGACGCGCTGCCCGCGACCAGAAGGATCCGCGGGGCTGCCGCCGCTTTGGGAACGCTCAATGCTTGGCCGTGACGTCGCGCTTGTCCCGCTCGAGGAACTTGCGGGTGATCTCGCCTGCGTGCTGCTCGAGCCATTCCGCCATCGCAACCTCTTGCTGCAGAATGGTTTCGCAGACTCGTTTCGTTTCCTGATCGCCAGCGTAATCCGCCGCCGCGATAAGGATCTTGTAGCTGGCGATCTCCATGTGCTCGAACGTGTAACTGGCGAGCGAACCCTTGACCACTTCGTCGTCGACGAAAAGGCCACTTAAGCCCTGCCCGAAGGCCACGATCTTGCCGGTAATATCCTTGATGGTCGAGGCACCGCCGTTGAGCCGCTCGAGGCACCGCTCAAGCATTGCGGCCTGGTCGCGCGTTTCCTGCAGGTGACGATCGATCCGGGCTTTGAGCTCGGGATAGTTTTCCAGCCGTCTGGACTGGCTAGTAAGCATAGTGATCGCCTGCTCTTCCATCGCATGCGCGTCCCTAAGCCAAGCCAGCAAATTTTCGTTCGCGGTCGCCATCGGATGTTCCTTTCTTTTTTGCGGCTCACCCAACTGATGGCCCTGGGAAAAGTTCCGAATTCGCGCCGTATTAGCTCGATGAATCGTGAGAGCGGATTCGGAACAATTCCAATTGGCGGCGATTGATAGCGAACGTGGCAGCGCCGCGCCTTTCTCCAGCAACGATCGAAGCAGGTACGATGCAAAGAACCGTGATCGCAGCAGTGCTCGTCCTCCTCATAGTGGTAGCGGCGCTTTGGACGATTTTCCCCCTCGACGGGCCAACCCAAGAAGATGGTCAGCCGCCGCCGCATGCGATCGACCAATCGGAATAGGAGTGAAGCCGAGGACAGCGCCTCCATCAAAATAAGATCGAGCAGGCTCATGCAAGAAGAACTGAAGATATTTCGGCTGGCGCCGCTGGCGGAACCCAACGATCCGAACTGGCAGAACGCGTCGTATCAGGGCGAGGTGACTGTGGTCGCCAGATCGAGCGGCGATGCCCGCCTGGTTGCTTCCGAGGCGGAACTGGATTTCCGCGAGATCGACGCCAAACCGGCAGAAGGCGTCACGACCGACATGGCGAGCGCGTTCCGTAACGAAAAGCTCTATACCGTCATCGAGGAGGGGCCGGCACCGCCGGGCTCGAAGCGGGGAGTGATCGGCGGCACGGTTCGGATCGACAACATCATCTCGACGCAGCTGTAGGCATTCACGCTCTCGACGCCAGTCCCAGGCTCACAAGCCGAACGGGAATGTTTCGGGTACGCCCGGCTCGATATGTTCCGGGCCGAGCGGCGTGACGGGTGCCGTTTCGTCGAACCAGACGAAGGCATCGAACTGCTGAGGCAGCGACGCATAGGCATAATGGCTCAAGCGCTCCGTTTCCGGTCTGTAGATGACGCCGATGAACCGCTCGAGCCTCGGCCTGAGCAGCTTCTCCCGAAGCATACGGTCGCGCGAAAAATCGAGGAGGAAGCGCTCGACTTGCGCTTCGTGGAACAGGCGCTCGTAGCTGTCCTCGAGCGAGGGCCGGATCGGCTTCACCTCCATTTCGCCGCCCCAGTCGCTCGCCGCTGCAACATGCCCCCGATGTGTGCCGAAGCCGATCAGCGCGGTTTCCCGGGGGAAGTCCTCCCGGCAGAGCTGACCGATGTTCAACTCGTCGCGTGCGGTGCCCATGTCGGTGTGGCGCGCGTCGCCTATATGCGAGTTGTGGGCCCAGACGATTGCTTTCGCGTCGGGCTCGCGTGCATTAAGAACGTGTCGCAGCGTCTCGAACATATGCGTGTCGCGCATGTTCCAGGATTCGGCTCCGCTGTAGTACATAACGCGGTAGTATCTTTCGGCCGAAGCGACGAGGCGGGCGTTCTGCGCTGCGTCGATGAGATCGTCGCCCGCTTCGCGCCCGGCCTCGAGCTGCCTCTCCAGCAATTCGCGGCATTGTCTGACGACCGCTTCCTCGCATTTTCGGAAGCCGGCGTTAAGCGCCGCCCGACCATAGGTGGACGGTTCGTTCTGCCATGGCGTCAGACAGCCGTAGCGCTCGCGCGCGACCGCTGCCGCCTCCGGGTCGACCTTGTCGAGATAGTCCAGCACCGCAGCGATGGAACTTCGCATATTGTAGATGTCGAGACCATAGAAGCCCGCGCGGTCGGCCTCGCGCTTGCGTTCGTTGTGGCCGCGCAGCCATTCCGTGAACTCCATGACCTCGCGATTTCGCCACATCCAGGTCGGAAAGCGTTGGAAAGGAGCCTGCGGCCGTGCGACCGGGCTGCGGTGGCGGACGTAACGATCGATCGCCGCCGCGTCCGGCCAATCGGCTTCGACGGCGACGATGGTAAATCCATGTGCCTCGATGAGCCGGCGGGTGATGGCCGCGCGGGCGCGGTAGAATTCGGACGTGCCATGGCTTGCCTCCCCGAGCAGCACCAGCCTCTGCTTGGCGAAGCGATCGAAGAGGCGTCCGAAGGCGGAATCGTCGAAATCGGGCAAGGGCTCGGCGGCGTCGGCGATCATTTCGGAAAGTGTGGGCGGTGGCCGCAGGCGTGACGAGACGCGGGGTGACGTCCGCTCTTCGCCCCAGCCCTCTTCGCCGACAAGCGGCACGAACCTCACGCCTCCTAGGTCCTGTTCCTCGAATGTGGTGGCATTGACGCGGGTGATCCTGACGAGGCGCTGGTCTTCCGGCGGGCCGACGGGGATGACCAGATGGCCGCCGAGATCCAGTTGCTCCTTGAGCGCGTGCGGGACGGCAGGCCCGGCTGCTGCCACGAGGATCGCGTCGAAGGGGCCTGCTTCCGGCCACCCCCGCGTGCCGTCGCCGATGCGCACATCGATATTGCGGTAGGCGAGATCGGCAAACCGCCGTTGTGCCGCCTCGGCCAACCCGGCGTGGCGCTCGATCGTGTAGACATGTGCGGCGATCCGGCTGAGAACCGCTGCCGCATAGCCGGACCCCGTCCCGATTTCCAGAACCGTGTCGCCCGGCTGGACTTCCGCCCGTTCGGTCATCAGCGCAACGATGTAGGGCTGCGAAATGGTTTGGCCATGGCCGATCGAAAGGGCGGAATCCTCGTAGGCGAATTCCTCGAAGCCGGGGTCGACGAAGGCCTCCCGCGGGACGAGCCGCATTGCTTCGAGAACGTTCGGGTCCTTGATCCCCCGACGGGAAAGGTGGGACGCGATCATTCGGTCCCGGGCACGGGTAAAATCGATCATGGTGGATGGTCCTCGTGTTTCCGGTCGGACTCACCGGACAAAGCGCCATTCGCATCGAGGCTCCGGCTCTGTCTGCTCCGGAACCGCGAATGGTTCGCAATGTTCCCCCGCGGACGTGTCGCTGCTACAGGATCGGCTTGCCGCCTGTGACGGCGATCGTGGCGCCCGAGACATAGCTCGACATCGGATCTGCCAGCAGGACGTAGGTCGAGGCGAGTTCCACCGGTTGCCCGGGCCTCTTCATCGGGACTTGCTTGCCGAAGTTCATGACCGAGTCCTCGGGAAGCGTCGAGGGAATGAGCGGCGTCCAGATCGGGCCCGGTGCCACGGAATTCGCGCGAATGCCCTTCTCCGCGAGCAGCTGGGAGAGCCCGGCGGTGAAATTCTGGATCGCGCCTTTCGTGGTCGCATAGGCAAGCAGGGTCGGGTTCGGGTTGTCGGCATTGATCGAGGCCGTGTTGATGATCGAGCTGCCCGGCTTCATGTGCGGGACCGCTGCTTTCGTGAGATAGAACATGGCATGGATGTTGACGCGGAACGTCAGTTCCCACTCCTCGTCGCTGATGTCTTCGATGTTCTTGAAGGAGGCCTGGTGGGCCGCGTTGTTGACGAGGATGTCGATGCCGCCGAGTTCCTTCACCGCGGTTTCGACAATGCGCCTGCAATGATCGGAGGACTGGATGTCGCCGGCGACGAGTACGGCCTTGCGGCCCGCCTCTTCCACCAACGCCTGCGTCGCTTTCGCGTCTTCGTGCTCGTTGAGATAGGCAATGAGGACGTCCGCGCCCTCGCGTGCATAGGCGATCGCCACGGCTCTTCCTATGCCGCTGTCGCCGCCGGTAATGACGGCTTTCTTGCCGGCAAGCCGGCCTGATCCCTTGTAGGAGTTTTCACCATGGTCCGGCAGCGGATCCATGCGGTCCGTCGTTCCAGGCATCGGTTGGCTCTGGCGTTCAAACGGTGGGCGGGGGAAGTTTTCCATGGTGAAGGCCTCCTTCGTGGAACCGGCGCGAATGGTGGTGCGTGCTTGTTTCGACGATGGTTCCGATAATGGCGGGTTGCGATAACGGGCGCGGCCCTAACTCAGGCTCTGCCGCTTTGTTCCGAGAGGCGGAAGCGGCGAGGAGCGATGGAACTTCGTCTGCGGCCTGGCGTTGACCAAACGAAAAGCCGAGGAGGGCGAAATGTCAAAAACCCATAAGAAATCGAAAGGGGTGCCGGACGCCACCACAGCAAGAAGCGAGCCTGTGAAGTCGGACAGCGACCTGAAATCGAAGACGCAGCCTCTCGAGCCGGATGAACTGCCGAAGCACCAAGCGGTGAGGGAGGCAGCACGCAGCAAAAGGGACGACTTCCTTGTGGAATCCGACCTCGAGGACGCCGACGAGCGCTTCCCACTCCCCAGCATGAAAGATCAGGACTGAGGCACGGCGGACAAAGCTGCCGCTCATCCTGAACGACACTTCCGGAGAAGAATCATGAAAAAACCAAAGGACGGTGCGCCTGGCACAACGGAACAATCGCCAAGGTGGGAAGGGCCGAAGGAAACACGGCCAAGAGGATACATGCCCGCCAAGGACGACCCTGAGCGCGACAGGGACGCGGCCGGCGAAAATCTGAAGGACCCGCATCGCGGCAAGCTGTCCGACGCCGGAAAGATGAAGGGCGACTAAGTCCGTTTCCGGGAGGTATGCAGCTCCCCCCCCCCGGCACATCGTCGACCAACACCCGGCGCCGCCCTCGCGGCGGGAACCGCGCGCTTCTTCGTTGGTTTGGTCGAAACTCGAACAAATGAAAACGAATGGAGGAGATCATGCCCTATAGGACGAATTGGAGTCGCAACTACGGGCGCTACCCGGAATCCGAACGCGGGCGCTATGGATACTCCGATGAGGAGAGGCGCCGCGGTTATGCCGGCGCAGATTACGAGAATTCGGAATATTTTCCGGATGCCGAGACCGGTTGGGCCGGCGGCTATCGCCGGAGGGGCGAGGACGTCGATCGCTGGAACCGGGAAGGTGCTTTCCGCGACTATCAGGGCCCAGGAGGCCCCTATTACGGCGGCGGTTATTACAACCCCGGCTATGGCTATCGGGAACGCCCGTCTCGCGGCAGAGACTACGGGGAGGAACGCGGCTTCTTCGAACGCGCCGGCGACGAAGTGGCTTCCTGGTTCGGCGACGAGGAGGCTGAACGCAGGCGCCAGATGGATCAATATCGCGGCAAGGGACCCAAGGGCTATACCCGCTCCGACAGCCGTATCCAGGAAGACGTGAGCGACCGCTTGAGCGACGATGGAGCGCTCGACGCTTCGAATATCGAGGTTTCCGTCACGAACGGGGAGGTCCAACTCAGCGGTTTCGTCGACTCGAGATGGGCCAAACGCCGGGCCGAGGATTGCGCCGAAGACGTTTCCGGCGTCACCCATGTCCAAAATAACATCCGCGTTCGGACGTCGGGAAGCACGGGCACGACGGGAAGCACGTCCGGCTGGACCGGCGGCGAAACCGATCGCAACCTTTGAAGTGAAAAGCGACCTTCCGCGCCGCTCGTGAAATTGCGACGGGCCCTTTCATCGGGGCCCGTCGCTTCGTCTTCGGGCTCGCTCGGCACGAGCCAAGAAATTGAGCATACGTGCTTCCTCGGCACGCAACTCCGGCTTCGCTCCCCCGCGCACCTGCAATTGCCTGGCCGAGGTCGAGGAACCACTGCCGGCAAGAGAGAGGATGTCTGGATGGATGTAGCTTTTGCGGCAGATGGCCGGCGTATTGCAAAGTGCCGATGCCGCAGCCTCGCTCATCTGTTTGACCGTCGCGCGCCCGTTTTCGTCGAGCGCGGCTCGCGCGGCCGCAAAAGCGGCGACGCTTCCCGCCCAGGTCCGGAATGTCTTCGCTGAGACCGGAAAGCCGGCTATCCCAGCGAGGTAGCGGTTGAGGCGACCCGAATCGACAGGACGGAGAGCGTCGTTCTCGTCCTTCCAGACGAAGAGCTGCCGTCCCGGCAGGTCTGCGATTTCTTCAAGCAGGCGCTGCAGCTTCGGGCGGCGAAGCCGCCGCGTCACACGCTTGCCGCCCTTGGCGGCGAATTTGAGTTCGATGCATCCGTCCACCAGTTTCAGGTGACGTTTCAAGAGGGTCGTCGCCCCATAGGTTGCATTTTCCTCTACATAGGCGGGACTTCCCGTGCGCAGATGCGCCTCGTCGAGCAGCGCAACAAGTGCGGCGAGAATGGTCTGGACGTCATCCGGGCTACCCTCCATGTGGCGTCGCACCACGCGCCTTATTCTCGGCAGCGCCTTGCCGAAGGGGACCAGTTGAGCGAACTTATCGACGCTTCGAAGCGCCTGCGATTTCTCATGATAGCGGTATTGCTTGCGACCGCGTGCGTCGAAGCCAGTCGCCTGCAGGTGACCGTTTTCATCGAGGCAGATCCAGACGTTCTGGTAGGCCGGCGGCAGGCCCAGTGCCGAAATGCGAGCTTTCGTCGCGGGGTCGGTGACGGTAGAGCCGTCGGGCATTTTGTAGACGAAGCCCTTGCCGCAGCGCAGCCGCCTGATGCCGGGCTCGGAATCGCTGACATAGACGAGGCCGGCTTCCCGCGGCGGAATCAGGTCCAAGCCGCTGCCTGGATCGCGCACCGCTTCCTCTTCGAAGCGGTTTTGCATCATTGCCGCACGATTGTCCGTCGGCGTGAGGGTGGCTTGCAACGGCATGGGGTCGGCCCCTTTCGGCCCGTGTTGGAATTTAACCAAGACTAACGCCGCACCGCAGGGGTCCGGTTCCGAGCACATGGCGAAACAGCTCGGTTTTCAGGCCGTTGGTGCCGATGCGCGGCGGAACATATTCAGCCGCACGCGGTTCCGTCGGCACTTGCTCGAGACGGAGAAGCGCCATGTGGAAATCCCTGAAAGATCAAGTAGTCGTGATCACCGGTGCCTCGTCCGGTGTGGGGCAGGCATCCGCGGAAGAATTTGCCAAGCGAGAAGCAAAGCTCGTGCTGGCGGCGCGCGATGCGTCGGCGCTCCAGCTCGTCGCGAAGACGTGTCGCGAATTAGGGGCGGAGGTTCTGGTCGCTCCGACCGATGTGACCGATGCCGGCGCCGTCAAGAAGCTCGCAGAGAAGGCGATGAGCTTCGGCAAGATCGACATTTGGTTCAGCAATGTCGGTGTCGGAGCCGTGGGCCGTTTCGAGGAGACCCCGATCGAAGCCCACCAGCAGGTCATTCGCACGAACCTGATCGGCCATTTCAACGACGCACACGCGGTCATTCCGATTTTTCTGAGGCAGCGTCACGGCATCTTCATCAACATGATATCGCTTGGCGGCTTCGCAGCGACACCCTTCGCGGCAGCCTACGGGGCGAGCAAATTCGGTCTGAGAGGCTTTTCCGAAGCGCTGCGGGCGGAACTTGCCGGCGAACCCGATATCCATATCTGCGACGTCTATCCGACCTTCATGGACACGCCCGGCGTCGCGCATGGTGCGAACTACACCGGTCGCAAGCTCAGCGTCCCTCCGCCCGTCTATGATGCACGCCGTGCCGCACGCGCCATCGTCCGCCTCGCAGAGCATCCGCGCACGTCCATTACCGTCGGTGCGGTCGCCGACCTGGCACGGCTTGCGCATTTTCTCGCCCCGAATACGAGCTCGCGCCTCACCGCATACCTCACCTCACGTTATCTCAGGCAAGCGCCGCGTGTTGAAAGAAGCAACGGCAACCTGTTCAGGGCCCCGGCAATCCCCGGCGGTGTCGAGGGCGGTTGGCGTTCGGAGCGCAGGGTCCCGATCGCCGGCGTCGCGGCTGCAGTCGTCGTCGGACTGGCGCTTGCGGCGGTGGTCAGCGGCATGCCACGCGCATCCCATCGCCGAGGCTTTCTCCCGCTGCAGACGGCCGCCATGGGGCGCCGCCTGTTCAAAAGCGGAGGCTTCTTAAGATGAGGGCTCTGACCTGGCACGGCAAAGGCGACATCCGATGCGAAAGCGTTCCCGATCCGAAGATCGAGGACGAGCGCGATGTCATCGTCAAGGTGACGGCCTGCGCCATCTGCGGGTCGGACGTGCACATCTTCAACGGCCTCATACCGTCGATGGAGCATGGCGACGTGATCGGTCATGAGGCCATGGGCGAAGTCGTCGAGGTGGGCAAGGCGGCGAGCAAGCTGAAGGTCGGCGACCGCGTCGTGGTGCCTTTTACCATCTCGTGCGGCCAATGCTTCTTCTGCCAGCGAGGCTTCTATTCGGCGTGCGAACGCACCAACCCCGACCGTGAGAAGGCGAAGAAGTTGTGGGGCAACTCGCCGTCGGGTCTCTTCGGCTACTCTCATCTTCTCGGCGGATATCGCGGCGGCCAGGCGGAATATCTGCGTGTGCCCCATGCGGATGTAGGCCCGATCAAGATCCCGGACGAACTGACGGACGATCAGGTGCTCTTCCTCTCGGATATCTTCCCGACCGGATACATGGCGGCGGAATTCTGCGGCATCGAACCGGGCGACACGATCGCCATCTGGGGCTGCGGACCCGTCGGCCAGATGGCGATACGCTCTGCCGTCCTGCTCGGAGCGGAGCGGGTGATCGCCGTCGACACCGTGCCCGAACGGCTGCGGCTGGCGGAAGCCGCCGGGGCGGTGACGCTCGATTTCATGGAGGAGGATATCTACGACCGCATCATGGAATTGACCCATGGACGCGGGGCAGATGCCTGCATAGACGCGGTCGGGACGGAAGCCGATAGCCGGGCCAGTCTCGACTCTTTCGTCGATCGCGTGAAAGTCGCGACCTATCTTGGAACCGACCGCCCGCACGTGCTGCGGCAGGCAATCCATTGCTGCCGCAATTTCGGCACAGTCTCGATCGTCGGCGTCTATGGCGGATATCTCGACAAGATACCGTTCGGATCGGCGATCAATCGCGGGCTCACATTCCGCATGGCGCAGACGCCGGTGCAACGTTATCTGCCGTCGTTGCTCGACCGCATCTGCAGGGGCGAAATCGATCCGTCCTTCGTCATTACCCACCGGGGAACGCTCGAGGACGGCCCGGGCCTCTACAAGACGTTCAGCGAAAGGAAGGACGGCTGCGTCAAGGTGGTTTTGGCCCCTTGAGGGCACGGCGGAGGCGCCGCCTCTGCGGCGTCAGAATTCCAATATCGCGTAGGGACGGCCGGTCGGTTTCTCTACATGGGCGGCCACATTGAAGACGGGCGCGCCGCCTGGCGTCTTTCCCTTATACGTGCCCTTGTGGGCGTGGCCGTGCACGACCGCGCTGACCCGGAAGCGGTCGATGGTTTCCGCAAAGCGGGAGGAGCCGAGGAAGGGATAGATTTCTTCCGGCTCTCCCGCGACGGTCTCGGCGATCGGGGCATAATGGAGGACGACGACCGAGTGTTGTGCGCTGGTTTTCCGCAGGGCGTTTTCGAGACGCATCGCCTCGTCGACCGTTTCCGAAACCATCGCTTTCAGGGCGGCTTCACCGAAGGATCCGAGCATATGCCGTCCGAAACCGCCGACAAACCCCTTTGTACCGGCAAAGCCGACGCCGGCGATTTCCACCGCCTGCCCGTCGAGGAGATGGACACCCGCCTTCATCAGGATCGCCGAGATCTCCTCCACGGCGTTGCATTGGTGATCATGGTTTCCAAGAACCGCTACCACCGGAACAGTGCAGGATTTCAGATCAGCGGCCAGAAGCTCCGCTTCCGCCGGTTTGCCGAGGTCGGTCAAGTCGCCGGCTATCACGAGCACGTCCGCTACGCGCGAGATCTCGGTAAACAGTTCCGTATAGGAGGTCGACCGGTCCTCTTTCATATGGAGATCCGCGACCGCGGCCACCTTCGTCTTGCTCATGGAGCTACTCCTTGTTTCCTGTGGGCATTTCGACATCGCCGCCGACGTCGGCAAATCCCCATTCGGTGACGTCGATTTCGTAATCGCGTCGCGAGTACATTCGTCCGCGGCAGATCTTCGTCTGCGGCAGCGGCAGATCCCGCTGAGCGGCCACCCTGCCGAGGAGCTCATCCATGAGCCAACTCGGAACCCGGTCGCGTTCGGATGGGTAGATCCAGCGGAAATTGAGGAGATGGATCAGCAGCACCTCCCAGTGCGCTTCCATATATCCGAGCAGTCTGCGCCAGTCGATCTGATCATGGGTCTTGAGGATCATGTGCGCCACGTCGGCGCCGTCGTAGCGGTCACGAAGCTGGATGAAGGATTTCGACCAGACGAGCTCGGTCGGAGCGACGATAGGCACGGTGGCAGCGTTGATCTTGATCGGCAGGGCGTGTTCGAACCAGACGTCGTTGACCTGCATCGTGCCGTTGGGCGACGAGAAGATGACGTCGAAGAAGAGCTTGCCCTTGTAGACCTTCCCCAGCCACCGGTCGTCCTCGATCTCCACCGTGTAGCCGAGCGACTTGAAGTGATTGAGTATCCGTGTGTAGTCGCCCGCCTTGCAGAAGACGTCGAGGTCCTTCGTCAGCCGCGAGATGCCGGTGTAGGCGCTGACGGCGAAGGTACCGGCGACCAGAAACGGGATTTTCGACCTAACGAGCTCCGCTATGGCTGTCGCGACGAAGGCTTCGGCCTCCTCGTCGGCGAGCCGCGGCAGCGCCAGAGGAGGGCGCGCGCCGCGTGGCGACTTCTGCTGCGGGGGGCTTGCCGATGGCATGCTTTTCTCTCCTGCAAGGGAGGCCTACGACAACACGAAAGAACGCGTGTCGGTTCCGCGATATCGAAGCAGATGCGTCGGCGAGCTGATGAAAATATCGATGTTGGCGCAGCCGCGTCCGACCTTCGCCGGCTGCGCCTTCTGGGAGTGCCTCCCTATATCGACCTTGGGCGGAAGCGCTCCCGCTCCCGCTCCGCCTGGTCTCGAGTATAGGGCGCCGAAGCTTCGTCGAAACGCGTCCAGCCTTCTTCGACATAGGCGCGGCGGCGGACGGTTATATCGACGGCGCTGCGATTCCTCAGGATCGCGTCCGCCTCCGCGACCATCGCTTCCTCGACCCTGGCGACCACCAGCGTGCCGCCGCGGCGGACGCCCTCGGCATAAAGATGCGCGTCGTCTTCATCGATGCCGGATTCCGTCAACGAGCCGATAATGCCGCCTGCAGCGGCGCCGGCGATTGCTCCGGCAGCCGCCCCGACTGCGGTGGACGCCAGCCATCCCGCGGCGACGACAGGTCCTACTCCCGGAATAGCCATCAGGCCGAGACCCGTCAGCAGGCCGACCGCGCCGCCGCCTGCCGCACCGAGCCCCGCGCCCACACCCGCACCTTCGGCGGCGCCAGAACTTTCAACCGAATATCGATCGCCGGCATTGTTCGCGATGATGCTGATATCGCCTGACGGAATGCCGGCGGCCTCCAGATCGTTCACCGCCTGCCGGGCTTCGTAGTAGTCGTCGAAAAGTCCTGCCACGGTTTTCATTTTGTTCTCCTCTTCTGAAGCAGCGAGCGGCACGAAGCAATGTGATGCAGCCTCTGTTCGCCCGAGTCCCTTGATCTAGAGCGCAGTCACGTTGCCCTGATAATCGAGAGCGACGGTGACGGACTTTCCGTCCTTCATCGCGGTTGCCCGCCAGATCCCCTGATCGTCGAGCTTCAAGCCCGTGACGTCGGTATAGCCAGCCTCCTGGATCCGCTCCCTTGCCTGATCTTCCGTGAAACTGTTCTCGCCGGGGACTGGAGCCCCGGGGTTCTGCACGCCGGGCGTGTTGATGGCCGGTGTGCTTCCGGATGTCTGCCCGAAAGCCGGTACTGCGGCGGTGCTCAGCAGCACTGCAACGCCAAGAATCATGCTTTTCATGGCCTCTCCTCCTCCTCTCGGACGAGCCTGCTCGATCACGGGCCAAACCGGCCGATAAACGTTTGGTTCCGAGAGCATGCGACGCAGCAGAGGATGCAATCGCGAGGGCCAGAGGGCTTGCGCAACCCGAAGTCTCCGACGGTTGCGCTTGCCAGCATGAACCCGCCCTTTGATCTGCTTCCAGTTTCCTTCCACGCGGTCCCAATTCCTTGAAATTTCTCCTTTTATTAGATCATCCTGCTAGATAAATGCGTGGACCTCGTTTTGGTTCGGTTCGGTGGAGCCGATGCCAAGAAACGCTGGTCATCGCCGTGCAGGGCGAGCTTGCAAGGAACTTTCCAGGAACCAGCAGGTTGTAAAAGTGAGAGGCCGTACAGCGGCTGGTCTGCATAAGGGCACTTACAAGCGAGGCATTCGATGGAAGCGACACTGTTTATCGCGGTCCTGGCACTACCGCTCGACGCGGCACTCCTGCTCCTGTGGTTTGGGCCACTGTGGAGCGAGCAGGCGAGGCCCGGGAAATATCCGGCGATCTGGTCTGCGGGATCGACGCTCCTCGGGCGAGCGAACCCACGCGGCGCGCCATAGGCCGGCGTCGCCAAGACGTTCCGTGATCGCGCGCCGACACTCGAGGCCGGTGAACTGGGCGACCACGGGCGCGTCCGACAATGAAGGCGCCGAAGTCGTCGTCCAGCGGCAGCGCCTCAGGAAGAATTGGGCGTTGAAACGATGTGGCGAACTGCCTGGTCTCGATCACCTGTTCAGTAGGGCCGGCCGGCGGGCGATCCGGGATATGGATGCGTGTCGCCGCGTTGTCCGAGTAGCCGTCGCGGAACAAATCCCGGTTGAAATCGATTCATTTTTCAGTCGTTACGCACGGGATGCAAAGCTTGGCTTGGAAGAGTGTGTTTACCGGGATCCCGCCTCGCAGATGGCGTCGGGCGGGCCGACCGATCATCAAGGAAGCTGAGAATGTCTGGCGCAGGGCGCCCGCGCGGCGGCTGGCCTTTCTCATCGATGCGGCGGCCTATTATGCCTGTCTCGAGCACACCCTCGAACAGGCGGAAGAGCAGCTCTGGATCACCGGATGGGACTTCGACCCCCGCATCAAATTGCGACCGGACGATCCGCATTCCGAGGCGCTAGGCACCATGCTGGAGCGCCTGGCGGCGCAGAAGCCGAATCTGAAGATCCGCATTCTCGTATGGGCGATGGGGCCGATCTATTCGGGAAAGTCGCTGCGGCTGTTCCGCAAGCAGAAGTGGGCTGCCCACCGACAGATCGAACTTCGCTTCGCGAGCCATCGTGCGCTACGCGGTTCCCATCACCAGAAGCTCGTCTGCATCGACGACGGCATCGCTTTCGTCGGCGGCATCGATCTGACCGCGCGGCGCTGGGACACGCCGGACCACACAGCCGACAATGAGCTGCGGCGCGATCCGGACGGGAAGCCCTACGATCCGGTGCATGATATCCAGGTCGTGCTGGAGGGCGAGGCCAGCCGCGCCATAGGCGACCTTTGCCGCTCCCGCTGGAAGTCGTCGACGGGCGAGGAAATATCTGCCCCGCGCTTGAGGAAGGTCGCGTGGCCCGCCGATACGGAGCCGGTCCTGACGGATTGCCCGGTCGCGATCGCTCGCACGGAGCCGGCATCAGGCGGAAGAAGAGGACGCCAGGAGGCGCTGCGGCTGACGCTCGACGCTCTGCGCAGCGCCCGTCACCACATCTACATTGAGAACCAATATTTCGCCTCGCGAAAGATAGGCCAGCTCCTTTGCGAGCGCCTGCAGGAGCCGGACGGGCCCGAAGTGGCGGTCATCACCACCCGCAGCTCGCACGGCGTGCTGGAACGCGTCGTCATGGGCGGAAATCGCGACCGCCTCATCAGACGGCTGAAGCAGAACGACCGCTTCGGCAGGCTCAGGGTCGCTTATCCTGTCGTCCCCGCGGCCGACGGAGCTGAGCAGGAGGTGTTGATCCATTCCAAGGTGGTCGCGATCGACGACCGGTTTCTTCGCGTCGGTTCATCCAATCTCAACCACCGCTCGGAAGGCCTGGACACGGAATGCGACGTCGCCGTGGAAGCAGCGAGCGAGCCGCAACGTTCTGCTATCGCCAGAATTCGCAATGGGCTTTTGGCAGAACATCTCGGTGCCGATGTGAATGAGATCGAAAACACCTTGAGGCAGACGAGCTCTCTTGTCACCACCATCGACAAGCTGAACACGCGTCGACGCGGTTTACGCGCCTTCGACGGCGTCGACGGCGGCGGGGCCACGAGCCTCGTCTGGGGGACGGATATCGTCGATCCACGCAGGCCGATCAGGCCGTTCTACCGCCTGCATAAACTGCTGAGGCGCTGGGGCGGTCAGGTCTTCGCCTTGCTCGCCAGGCTTCTTCCATCGTTCCGACGCACGACAAACTCAGCGACCGAAAGCGAAATCAAACCAAGCGGCAGCGGCAGGAAGAAGTAGATTGCCCGAAAGGTGATCAGCGCGCCGATGCTTGCCGAGTCGCCGAGCAGAAACGCGACCGCCGCTTCGAGCACGCCGATGCCGCCGGGGACATGGCTGATGATGGCAGTCACGCTCGCGCCGACATAGGCCGTTGCCGTATCGAGAAAACTCAAGCTTCCGAAGGCGAGCAGCAACTGATGCAGACATGCGCTGACGCAGAGGAAATTGGCGGTGCCGACGATCACCTGGCCGGCTGCGATCCGCAGCGACGGCAATTCGAACCTCCAGCGGAAGACGCGCAGCGACCCTCGGACAAAGTGCGCAAGCAGCACATAGCCGATAGAAGCCGTCAGGCAGGCCGTGCCAAGAAGGAGCGCGCCGGTCTCGGAAAGTCCGCTGATCCGGGCAACACCCGCCGGCATGACCAGGGTGCAGAGGCCCGCCAATGTGGCAAGGCCGAGTCCGACGGTGATGCCGCAGAAGAGGATGACCTTCGCGACCTCTTCGACACTCAGCCCCCAGCGCGAATAGAACCGGTACCGGATGGCGCCGCTGCTCAAGGCCGCCCCGCCGACATTATGGCCGATCGAAAGGCTGGTGAAGGAGGCGAGGGCAATCCGCGGATAGGCGAGGTCCTGCCCGACATAGCGCAGCGCAAGCGTGTCGAACAGCGTCAGACAGAAATAGGAAAGGAAGACGAAGCCGATGGCCGCGAGCAGATGCCCGGCCGGAATCTGCCCGACCGAGCTCGCGATTTCATGAAATGTGTATTGGCTAAGGGCACGGTAAATCAACCAGCCTGCGACGCCGAGGGCGGCAAGTAGGAAGAGTCTGGCAACGAGTTTTCTGGACATCGGCCATGTTCCTGTGCGCGGGCTACCGGAACGAAAAGGAGGTTCCGCGTGTTCCCGAACGCAAGATCAGTCCGAAACACGATCATGCAGCGGCGGATACGTTTCCTCACCTATAACGTCCACAGTTGCTTCGGTACCGACCGAAAGCTCGATCCTGCCCGCATCGCGGCCGTCATCAACGAATGCCGGCCCGACATCATCGCCCTCCAGGAGGTCGATGTCGGTCGCGTGCGCAGCGGCGGAATGGACCAGGCCCATATGATCGCAACGCATCTCAGGATGGAAGCGCAATTTCATCCGGCTCTTCATCTGGAGGATGAGAAATACGGAGATGCGGTGGTCACGGCCCTGCCGATGCGCTTGGTCAAGGCCGCCGTTCTGCCGTCCCTAGGGGAGCCGAGAGGAGCGCTCTGGGTGGAGATCGACCTCACCGTCGTAAAGCTGCAGGTCATCGTTACGCATCTCGGACTCCGCGGCTCTGACCGCGCACGGCAGGCAGCGGTCCTCTTGGGCCCCGGCTGGCTCGGCGGGATAGCGCAAGGCGAGCCCGTGGTCCTTGCGGGCGACCTCAACGCGATCGCGCGTTCGGCGGCCTACAAACTCGTGGCGAGACAGCTCAAGGATGCGCAGTTCGAGGTCAATGCAAAGCCGCGGCCGACCTTTCCCTCTCGATTGCCCCTCCTGCGGCTCGACCACGTCTTCATCGGCGAGGGGATAAAGGTTGAGCGATGCGAGGTGCATAGCAGCGCCTTGGCGCGGGTTGCCTCCGATCATCTCCCGATCGTCGCCGACCTCGTGCTCGAGCCGCTGGAGGCGCGACGTGCCGACTCGCAGCCGGCTTATGGCGGGAATGGCAAGAAGATAGCAGAAGGCTGACCGCGACGGCGGCAGCCCAGGCTCATGTCGGCGGCGGGCGCAGCCTTCGCGTGCATCAGATGAGGCGAATTCGGAACCTTCCTCTCCTAAGGGGCGTTGCGAGGGCAAAGGTTTCGAGATGCCCGAAGAGACAAATCGTCCGACCATCCTCATGACCGGCGCGAGCGGCTTTCTTGGACAGGCCATCGCGCGCCGCCTGCGCGACCGCTACCGTTTGATCGGACTTGATATCGCCGCTCCCAAGAAGCCGCTCGAGGGCTTCGAGACAATCGAGACCGATCTGACCTCCGACGACAGCGTCAGGGAAGCCGTGGAGGCGACGCGCAAGCGCAGCGGCGGACGTCTGGCTTCAGTCATCCATCTCGCTGCCTACTATGACACCACCGGCAAACCCAACCCGAAATACGATGCCGTCAACGTTCAGGGAACGCGACGGCTGCTTGCAGCGCTGCAAGGCATCGAGACGGAGCAGTTCATCTACTCCAGCACGCTGCTCGTGCACGCTCCAAGCCCTGCCAAAGGCAGGCGGATCACCGAGGAGTCGCCCCTGGATCCCGCCTGGATCTACCCGCAGTCGAAGGCCGAGACCGAAGCGCTGATCGCGAAAGAGCGAGGCGGCATCAAGACGGTCGTCCTGCGGCTCGCCGGCGTCTACGATGAGGACTGCCGCGCCGCTTTCATCGCCCAGCAAATCGCGCGCATCTTCGAGCGGCTCCCGACAGCCTATCTCTTCAGCGGCGATCTCGATGCCGGGCAGCCTTATTTGCACAAGGACGACCTGGTTGAAGCCTTTGTGCGCACCGTCGAACGCCGCGCCGACCTGCCGGAGGAATGCGTTCTGTTGATCGGAGAGGAAGAGACGCTCTCCTATGGCGAGCTGCAGAAACGCTTTGGGCGGCTGATCCACGATGAGGACTGGCGCACGCTCGTCCTGCCGAAGGGCCTCGCCAAACCGGGCGCCTGGCTGCAAACGGAGGTGCTCGACCAGGACTCCAACATCCAGCCTTGGATGATCGAGAGCTCGGACGATCATTACGAGATCGACATTTCCCGTGCCCGTACCCTCCTAGGCTGGGAGCCGCAACACAGCCTGAGCGCCACCTTGCCGGAAATGGTCCGGCGGCTGAAGCAAGACCCGACCGATTGGTACGCGAGGAACAAGCTCGAACCCTCCGCGGTCGCAGCCTCGAAGCCTGAGATCGAGCAGGCCGAGGAAAGGCTGGCGCGGCCGCTGGAGCGCAGCGGCAAGGAGGTCGAGGCCGCCGTGAAGCAGCATCGGCTGCGAACGCTCTGGGCGCCTCTGTCGAATGTCGCGCTGGCGTTGTGGCTGGTCACCTCACCGATGACGCTCGGCCTGTTCGATCCCGTCGCGGCCCCGCTGCCTCCGGCTCTCGGACACGAAATCGCCGAGGCCGCCCTGCGCAATACGCGTCTCGGGATCAGCGAAATCCTCTCCGGGCTCATCGTGGCGGCTTTCGCGCTTCTTGGAATGTATCGCCGCTGGTTGTGGGTACAATGGATCACCGCGGCTCTCGGCGTCTGGATCATGTTCGCTCCACTCGTCTTCTGGACGACGAGCGCGGCGGCTTACGCGACGGACACGCTCGCGGGCATGCTGATCGTCGCCTTCGCGGTGATGATTGCGCCGACACCGGGGATCAGCACGCGGGCGCTCGCGGCGGACGACGACCGCCCGCTCGGCTGGACCTATTCGCCGTCCTCCTTCACCCAACGCATTCCGATCGTCGCGCTCGCCTTCGTCGGGCTATTCGTCTCGCGCTATCTCGCCGCCTATCAGATGGGCCATATAGACGGTCTTTGGGATCCGTTCTTCGGGCCGGGCACGGCTCCGGTCCGCAACGGCAGCGAGGCCGTCGTGACGTCTTGGTTGTCGAAGGGTTTTCCGATTGCCGATGCCGGTCTCGGCGCTTTGACCTACGCGCTCGACATTCTCGCGGGCGCAATCGGAGACCGCAGGCGTTGGCGCACCATGCCGTGGATGGTGCTGCTGTTCGGCCTGTTGATCGTTCCGCTTGGGGCGGTCAGCGTTACCTTCATCATCGTTCAGCCGCCCCTTTTCGGCACGCTTTGCACGCTCTGCTTGATTCAGGCCGCCGTCACGGTCGTGCTCATTCCCTATTCGATCGACGAGGTTATCGCGACCATCCAGTATCTATGGCAGGCAAAAGGGGCCGGCGAACCGTTCTGGCGCACATTCTGGATGGGCGGTCCGGCGCTGTCGGAGAACCAGACGCCCGGACCCGACCTTGATCGCGCCGCGTCCAAACTGCTGAAGGAATTTATCGTGGGCGGTGTCAATTTTCCGTGGACGCTGGTGACGAGCGTGCTGCTCGGAACGGTGCTGATGGTGACGCCGCTGATCTTCGGCAGCGCGCCGCCGCTCTATCACAGCGACCATATCGTCGGCTGTGTCGTCATCCTGGTCGCAGTGACGGCGATGGCGGAGGTCGTGCGCCCGGTCCGCTTCCTCAATGTGGCGCTCGGTGCCTGGATCGCAGCCTCGCCGTTCCTGCTTTCCGGCGGCGGAACGGCCAGCGCGGTCGCGAACGTGATCATCGGGCTGGCGCTGATCGCCCTCAGCCTGCCGCGCGGCAAGCGCAGCGATGAGCACTACGGTAGCTGGGACCGGGCGATCGTCTGAACGGCGCGAGTGGCGCTCCTATCGGGATGACTGCTTTTCATTTGCGGCGGGAGCCGCGGCGTCGGCGCACGTCCATCGAAGGGGAGGTGCGCGTGCCAGCGGCGACCTAGACCGCTGGCACGGTACCTCGGGGCTTCATGCCCCAAGGCCGCCTGCACCCACAAGCCGACTGTAAGCTACATCCCGTGAGTTACGCTATCGTCCGGGAAGCAGGTCGTATCCGCGATGCGAAATTCCTATGCGCTTAGCGCATAATTGGGAAGAACGGGCCGCGGCTCCCTGTAGTTCTCTTCCTCCCCGGATGTTTCGGCCGGCGAGACAGGGTATTCACGGTTGAATTGATAACTCTCCGCAATCAGTTGAAGCTGATCGTACTGCCGTTGCGCGGCCGAATGAAGAAATGCTGATCAAATTCATAGGCGCCGCCGCCGGTGAAGCTTTCGAACAGGCTGGAGAAGATCGTGTCCAACCTGTATTGAACACGGGTGACGACCATCTGGACGTTTTCCTCCTGCAGTTCATCCGGGATTTCGACAGGCGAAACTTGTCCGGCGGCGATCTTGGCGGTGCCATAGGCGGCAGACCAGGCCACGGTCTCCTTGCCCTTCTTGTCGATGTCGACCACGCACAACAGCACCTTGAGCTCGCTCGAATCATAGGGGTCGAGAATCGATCTGACTCCCGCCAGGATGCTGGCGGCGCTTGCATCGCTCCAATTGCCCTGCATGGCGATGATCTCGCTGGTCGTCGATGCGATCTGGTTGATTTTGCGTCGAACCGTCAGGCCTTGGCCGAGGTCGACCAGACCGGCAAGCAAGAGCAGCATCAGCGGCAGCAGGAAGGCGAATTCGATCGCGGACGCGCCGTCTCGGCTCTTGCCGAAATGCCGCAGCGTGGCACCGATGCGTTCTGCCAGGAATGAAATCATGCGGCTTTCTCAGAACGGTTCGTTGCGGAACAAGACGGAAGCGCCGAGCAGGTAACTGCCATCGGCGAGGGTGTGGCTCGAGAGCGAATAGAGGCTGACGATCGGCGACCAGGGCAGGAAGGCCTGGACCATCACGTAATCACTGCCCTTGCCCATGTCGAAGTTCTCGGTGATCGAAACGGTGCCGCTATTGCCGATGGCCTTCATGGCACCGGAGGAGGAGGCATCGGTCAGCGTGTCGACCGCGACGAGCAGATTGTCGGAGCAGTTGAGAACGTAGAGGAGATTGCCGCAGATCTCCGCCTTGAACGAGGCCAGTGCCATATTGGTCTTGGCCACTTGGCCCGTCCTGATGAGGCGCGCGGCCTTGTGGACCGAAGCATCGAGCGCGGAATCGATGAAGAACATCGCTCCGAGCTCCAGGATGCCGAAGATCAGGACGAATGTCGGCAGAGCGAGCAGCGCGAATTCGATCGCCGCAACACCTGCCCTGTCGCGCAGCAGGCGGCCGAGGAGCCTCTTCGTCGATTGCCGCCTCATTGGGTGAGCCGCACGGAAGTCAGATACTGATTGAAAAGGGTGGAAAGCCCTTCAGTGATTTCGTCCTCGGAGGCGGCCGAGATGAAGAGGTCGGACGAGGAAGCACAGTCCTGCAGCGCGATCGGAATATAGTCGTGCCTGGTGGTTTGGCCGCTGACGCCGCTATGCAGCGTGCCGCCCCAGGTGGACGTCCACTTGCTGGTCGCCATCGACTTCGCCAGTGTTTCTCTGTATCCCCAGTCGTGCGGAATGGCGAGGTACTCCGTATAAAGCACGGCCATAGTCGCCTTCTCATCCTTGAGATAGTCGCACCAGTCCGGATTGAGCGGCGTAACCCGGTCCCAATGTCTGCCGCTGTCCTTGATGACCCAGTTGCGGTGGGACTGGACGCCATCCGTGAGCAAAAGCACGAGCTTGAGCGGCGAGCCGGCGGACGTGCCGTCGCCGGCCTTCCCGACCTTTTTCTTCAGTCCCTTCAGCGCAATGTGGAAATATGTGGCTTCGGTTGAGGTCTCGCTTGTCAATCCGCTCTCGTCTTCGGACAACTTCTTCCGTGCGGTGCTTGTGGAATAGGTCGGAGCCAGAACTTCAGATATGCTTTCGCCAAGGCTGTAAAGGCCGACCTTGATCCGCGAATGGTCCGTGTCGGCCGCGTCGACCATATCGAGGACATCTTCCACCGCGTCGAGAGCAACGTCCGATCGCAGTTTCACGCCGAGATTTTTGATGTAGTCGTAATAGGTGGACGCCAGGATAGCGCCAGTTTTGTCTTTCCTGACAGGATCATCGATGCTGTGGCAGGCGAATTCGCATCGTATGTTTCGGTCCGCGCGCAGCATCGCTTGGCCGTCGCTGGTCGCGGCGAGCAGCATAGAGGGTGATTTGTCGAGGACGATGTAGACATTGAGATGGGAGGTCGCCGGTCCCTCGATGGCGCTGACGACGCCGACAGGCACCGTCTTGATGTCGGCCAGCATCATCAACGTCGTCGGCACCGTGCCGCTCGCCGAGGCCCGAATCGTGTGCCCGCTCTTGTCCACCGTGATGTCCGTCAGGTCGTAGCTCGAATCAAGACGGTCTGCCTGCGCGTCGAACCACTCCTTGATCTTCTTGGCGAGCTTGTCCTCGTCCTGATCGTCGATCTGCTTGATGGCAGCGACAAGGGCCGCGTCCAGGTCCGACTGCATCTTGCTCTGGACATTGTAGGCGCGGGCGTAGTCCAGCCCAGCGCCGACGGCAAGGATCATGGGCACGATCGAGAGCGCGACCGTGATCGCGACGTTGCCGCGGCGATCGGCGGCAATGGCCGCCAAGCGTGTGGCGATTTCCCGCCAGACGCGGCCGAAATTGAGATGCATCTTGTGCCAACCAAATCAGTTCTTTTGCGAACCAATGGTTTCTCGGCAAAACATTATCCATGCGTAAATTAGGAACGGATTTCGTTAGCCGATTGGCGCATCGCTATCCACTCAACGCAGCAATGCACAAGGCAGCCCGATTCATCGCGTCTCGTCGGGCGATCTTTTCTACGTGGCGGCGGTCTGTCGCTTGTTGCGAAGCCTGGCGGTCTCCGAGGGCGACTGGCCAAAGGCATCGTGGTAGACCGCCGAAAACCGGCCCATATGCGTGAAGCCCCAGGCGCGTGCCGCTTGAGCGATCGAGAGTTCGTTGGTCTCGTCGGCGAGCGTGCGGCGCACGCCCTCGAGCCGCATCTGCCTTAGAAAGCTCAAGGGCGTGGTGTCCTTGAACTGCTGGAAGGCCGTTTGCAGCGCGCGCACGCTTGTGCCGGCTTCCCGGGCGATCTCGGCAACGGTCATCGGCTGCGAGATGTTGGCGACCATATACTCGATCGCCCTTTTGAGATTTCGCGGCATCGCCGGAGAGGCTGGCCGTTTCAACCGCTCGCTATAGTTATGCGGCACGGCTTCCAGGATCATGGCCATGGCTGCCCGGAAAAGGTGATCGGCAGCGATCGCCGAAACGCGATTGTCGCTCTCGACGTCGAAGCAATCCCAAAGCAGATGTCCGAGAGCCGCCAATCGGGACCCGGCAACCGATGCCGTCTCCAGAGCCGCGGAAAGCTCGATATTGTGGAGGACGGGTGCATCGAGCATTTCACTCAGTTGGGACACCATGGCCGACCTTTCGAAGGCAACGCCGATATGGCCGCGATTTTCGTGGAGCGTCAGCTTGTCGAACTGCGACATGTTGACGATCAGCGCCGTGCCCGGATCCGAGGTGAGGCGACTCCGGCCGATATCGATCTCCATCGCGTTCGAAAGGGGGAGATAGAGCACAAAGACGTCGGATGGTTGCGAGAACGTTACCTTCATTCCCGAATGGCACTTGCCTGCCCAGATGCTGAAGGGCCCGAGCGAAAAATGCCGGTCCTCGACAAGAATGCGGCCGCCGCGCGTGAACGGTTCGACCTTTGCCGGCGACAGCGTCTTTGCATAATGTTCCGACATCTCGTCGGCATCGGCTTTTACGATCCGGAATGCGCGGCGCCGAGCGAAGTGCGTCATGCCGGTTCCGAAAAGAAAAGAGGCGCTCTCAAAAGCATCGCTTTGAAGGGCAAGCCCGCCGATAGCGTGATCACATTCATGCC
>NZ_LUAV01000034.1:203971-233288 GCF_002078505.1 Ensifer aridi
CCCGCCGCAGCTCCCAATTGTCATACTAATAAGCGTATATTAGCGGGTTCGTAAACTGCTATTGTGGGCGCATTGCCCGAAAGGCAGGGAAGCTGGACTAAAGTAGTAGGAAATGGCGGCGCGTAGCGTGCGTTCTACCGGCGGTACAAAAGCCTTGGGGCGGGTGGCTTCACCGCCCGACGTCCGAGCCATTGCGCAGCGTCTGCGACGGCAACTGTCCGAAGCGCTTTTTGTATTCGGCGGCGAAGCGGCCGAGATGGGTAAAACCCCAACGCAACGCGACATCGGCGACGGTCACCGTAGGGGGCCCATCGGTGAGCTCGCGATGGACGGCGGCGAGGCGCAGTTCCTGTAGATAGGCCATAGGCGTCGTCGTCCGGAAGCGCCGGAAGCCCTCCTGCAGCGTGCGCACGCTCACTCGCGCCGCCACGGCAATGTCGGCGATCGTGATGGGGTCGCTGAGGTGGGCCTGCATGAATTCGATCGCCCATTTTACATGGCGCGGGGCGGGCAAGGCAGGCGGGCGGGCGAGTTCATCCGAATAGCGATGAGGAACGGCCTCGAGGAGCAGATGGGCGATGGCGTCGCCGAGAGCGCCGAGCGCCAAGGGAGCCCGCCGCAGCGGCGCGCTCCCCTGCAAGCCCCGATAGGCAGTCTCGACCAATTGCATCAGCGTCAGTCCGGCGCCGGCACCGAGATCGAGATGCGGCCGAAAGTCCAGATTGTCGCCGACCGGACGTTCGATCAGGGACGTCAGCAGGGCCGTGAGCCTGTCGTTGTCGATAAATGCGGTGAGATGCCGCCGGTTGCCATAAAGACGGCCATGCGTGTTGCGCGCACCGTCGACGATCGTCGCGCGACCGGGCGTGGAGTGAAGCTCGTTGCCGCCGACCTCGAAGAGAGCATCGCCGTCGAGTGGCAGGAAGACGAGTAGCCGCTGGCCCCCAGCCAGTCGTTTACAACGGATATCGCCTTCGTAGGCGCAATGCCCAAAGGTTACCGGCCCGGCGGAGAAGAATTCGCCGTGGAAGGCGAGTGGTCCTTTGCCGAGCGGCTCGACCACGATCGGCGAGCGCGGCGTCGAGAGTACCGCCGCAAGCTCATCCGGATCGCTGCCCTGAAATACCGTACCCGACTGATGCGACATCCGCCCCGTTCCGCTTTGCGACATGCGACTCCCGACCACCAGATTGCGCCAGCGGCTGATCTGGCTCGAAAGGAGTAAGCATCATCGGCTATAACGCGCCATCTTGGCGGAAGAATATTGTCGCCCAACGGATATATCATGCGTCAATAGGATATATCCGCAGACGATTTCGTATGTCCTTTGTATCTCCGACGGCATATTCAAGTGCGACGTGCCATCAATCCGAGATCGAATCTCATCGAGGCCGATTTGTACTGAATTGCTCAGCGCTGAGGGATCGTTCAACTAGTGTTTGAATGAATGCACGTTTACGCCCGGATACAACAACGAGGGGATAATGCAGGGCCGAACGAACAAGAAAGAACCGGGCGCCATCGACGTGCACGTGGGCAACCGTATTCGGTTGCGTCGCCTGGCCTTGGATTGGAGTCAGACGAAGCTCGGTGAAGCGATCGACGTGACGTTTCAGCAGGTGCAAAAATACGAAAAGGGCCTCAACCGCGTCGGCGCCAGCCGCCTTCAACGGGCGGCTGAGGCGATGGGCGTCCCGGTCGCTTACTTCTTCGAGGGGGCGCCTGCGCCCCAGACGGATGGGGAACTGAACGAAGCGGCCTTCTCAAGTGAAGAGATGCTGCAATTCCTGTCGACGGAGGAAGGCGTGGCGCTCAATCGGGCATTCCTTACGCTGCGCGATGCGCGGTTGCGTCGGAAAATCGTCGCTCTGGTGAAGGCCTTGGCGAATACCTGAGCGGTCGCGTTCAACGGAACTCAGCGACGGCAATGCTGCGAAGTGAGCGCATGCCGCTCCAGCGATCGCGAGGAAAGCCGAGCCATCCGGCTTCTCGCCGAGACGCTCACACCGCTTGGCCCTGCGCAAGAAGCCGAACAAGCATGAGGCCGGCCACGAGGCCGAGAAGCGAAAAGGCCACGGAGGAGGCGGCATAGAAGGCCGCGGCGAGCCATTCCCCACGTTCCCAAAGGGCGATGGTATCGAGCGAGAAGGTAGAGAAGGTGGTGAAACCGCCCAAAATGCCAGTGGTGAGGAACAGGCGCACCTCCTGCGGAGCTTCACCGCGCAACGCAAAATATCCGGCAAGCACGCCCATCACGAATGAGCCGACGACGTTTATCGTCAATGTGCCGTAGGGAAACGCGACTCCGAACAGAAGCGCAGCGACCTGGTTTACGCCGTGGCGCATCGCGCCACCCAGTCCGGCACCTAAAAAAACAAACAAGTAGGCCATCGGCAAAGTCCTTGATGATTTGAGGCCGCCCATCGCGCCTGTCTTGAACGGCCGCAGCTAACTTCTGTGTTGCTGCCGCCGCTCGCATTCATGGCAAGGGACCGCAGCAAGCCTGAACACCGCAAACGTGCAAGGGGAAAGCGTGAATTCCCGGCATGACTCCACTCGCTCGCAAACGCGGTCGTGAGTAGGAGTCATCAGCTTCCAGGGGGAAGCGGTTCGGCCTCGCGGCCCGGCAGAATCCATTGCCGATAGCTTCCCTTTATAGATGTGAGGTCGGCGCTGTCAACAACGCCATTTTCTTCGGCGCCCATCTGATATGCTCATTGACTCATCATACCAGTTTCGCTATCGCTGTGATCAGCAGACTGGAAGGAGACGCAAATGACTTCGATTGCCCTGTTCGGCGCCGGCGGAAAAATGGGTTGCCGTCTGGCCAAGAACCTCAAAGGCTCGCGCTTTGATGTGCGGCACGTCGAGGTGAGCGAGGTCGGCAAGGCGCGCTTGGAGCAGGAACTGGGGCTGTCGACCGTCCCGGCCGACAAGGCGCTCGATGGTGCCGACGTGGTCATTCTCGCGGTGCCGGACACGGTGATCGGCAAGGTGGCCGCTGCCATCGTCGACAAGCTGAAATCCGGCACGATGGTCATGGTTCTCGATGCCGCGGCTCCCTTTGCTGGCCATCTGCCGAAACGCGATGACCTCACCTATTTCGTCACGCATCCCTGCCATCCGCCCATCTTCAACGACGAGACCGAGCTCGCCGCACGCAAGGACCATTTCGGCGGCATCGCCGCCAAGCAGCACATTGTGTCCGCGCTGATGCAGGGCCCGGAGGCGGACTACGCCAAGGGCGAGGAGATCGCCAAGATCATCTGGGCGCCGGTCATGCGCTCGCACCGCGTCACGGTCGAGCAGATGGCGCTCCTCGAGCCCGGCCTGTCGGAAACGGTCTGCGCTTCGCTCCTCGTCGTCATGCGCGAGGCGATGGACGAATGCGTCGCCCGCGGTGTGCCGAAGGAAGCGGCGCGAGACTTCCTGCTCGGCCACATGAACGTGCTCGGCGCCGTTATCTTCGATGAGGTCGAGGGCGTCTTCTCCGACGCCTGCAACAAGGCGATCGAGTTCGGCAAGCCGATGCTGATGCGCGACGACTGGAAGCGCGTCTTCGAACCGCAGGAGATCGCCGACAGCATCCGCCGCATCACCTGACGGCGCTAGCGGATTACCGGAGCCGGTGAGGACGGCTTCGGCCATTTTTCAAACCAGGGAGGAGAGACTCAATGAAACTGACACGCAGAATGACCATGGCCGCTTTTGCGGCCGTACTGGCGGCAAGCTCGGCCATTCCGGCTTACGCGGTCGATCTCATCGCGATCATCACGCCATCCCACGACAACCCGTTCTTCAAGGCCGAAGCGGTGGGTGCCGAGGCGAAGGCCAAGGAACTCGGCTACGAGACGCTGGTCCTCGTCCACGACGATGACGCCAACAAGCAGTCGCAACTGATCGACACCGCAATCGGTCGCGGCGCGAAGGCAATCATTCTCGACAATGCCGGCTCGGAAGCCTCGATCGCCGCCGTCCAGAAGGCGAAGGATGCCGGCGTGCCGTCCTTCCTGATCGACCGCGAAATCAATGCGACTGGGGTCGCCGTCTCGCAGATCGTTTCCAACAATTACCAGGGCGCGCAGCTCGGCGCCGAGGAGTTCGTCAAGCTGATGGGCGAATCCGGCAACTATGTCGAGCTGCTCGGGCGCGAGTCCGATCTCAATGCCGGCATCCGCTCCAAGGGCTATCACGACGTCATCGACGAATATCCGGAGATGAAGATGGTAGCACAGCAGTCGGCGAACTGGAGCCAGACCGAGGCCTACGCCAAGATGGAAACGATCCTTCAGGCCAACCCCGACATCAAGGGCGTGATCTCCGGCAACGACACGATGGCCATGGGCGCGATTGCCGCTCTGCAGGCGGCCGGCCGCAAGGATGTCATCGTCGTCGGCTTCGACGGTTCCAACGACGTTCGCGACTCGATCAAGTCCGGCGGCATCAAGGCGACCGTGCTGCAACCGGCCTATGCGCAGGCGCAGATGGCCGTGCAGCAGGCGCACGAATACATCACCACGGGCAAGAAGCCGGTCGAAGAAAAGCAGCTCATGGATTGCGTGCTGATCACCAGCGAAAACGCCGACCAGCTCGAGACGTTCGCGCTCACCAACTGATCGTCGAAAGGACGGGCGTGACGGCGGTTGCCGTCGCGCGCGTCCCTCTGTCCTGTCGTGGAGTAAGACTGCAATGCGGAATTTGAAGGCCGCGGCCGTGCTTGTCCTTGCCGGCGCGATGGCGCTTTCGAGCTGCAAGATCATCAAAACGCCGACCAGCGAGGAAGCCGCGCAGGCCGCCACCGGCGGCTTCGCTCCCGACCGCATGGTCGCCGAAATATGGGACAGCAAGGTGCTGCCCTATCTCGATAAAAAAGCAGGGCCGTTCCCGGAGGTCGCGGCCCTTGCCGCAAGCGATCCCGATGCGGCGGGCGCCAAATACGGCCACAAGGAAAAGCAGGGGAGCGCTCCCTGGACATTCGCTACGCGTCTTTCCGGCACCATCGTCGCTGCGGAGACGAAGTCGCGCTCGGCCTATGTGGAAGTCGATGCGGATGGCGACGGCAAGGCTGACGCGCGCGTTCAGATCGGACCCGCGATCCGCGGCACGGCGATCCGCGACAGCCTCGACTTCGTGAATTTCAACGAATTCAAAAATCAGATCGAGTGGGCGCAATACGGCAAAGCCTTCAACACGCATGTCAATGGCCTGGTGCTCGAGAAGCTCTCCCGAGATGGTCTGGTCGGCAAGAAGATCGAGGCCGTCGGCGCCTACCCTTTGCCTGCCAAAGGGCAATTGCCCCTCGTGGCGCCGGCCCGGTTGACGGTGGAGGGCTGATCATGGGCCCGATTGACGACGACAATTGCGTCCTGCGGCTCGACGATGTGACGAAGGTCTATTCCGGCATCGTCGCCGTGCGCCACGCGAACCTCGCGCTCAGGCGCGGCGCGGTGAACGTGCTCGTCGGCGAGAACGGCGCCGGCAAGTCGACGCTGATGCGGATCATCGCCGGCGTCGAAAAGCCCTCGCTCGGCCGCATCCTGCTCGACGGCAAGGAGGTGGAGTTCCATTCGCCCGCCGATGCGCAGCGCCACGGCATCGGCATGGTTTTCCAGGAGCTCAATCTCTTCGGAAACCTCTCCGTCGCCGAAAACATCTTCGCGACGCGCGAAATCACCCGTGGGCTCCGCGGCATCGATCATCGCGCACAAATCGCAAAAGCCACAGAGTTTCTCGACAGGCTCGATGCCGGCATCGACGCCGAGACACTCGTCGAAGACCTGCCGATCGGCCAGCAGCAGCTTGTGGAGATCGCGAAAGCAATCTCGCTCGACACGCGGATCCTCATTCTCGACGAGCCGACCTCGGCGCTTTCGGCGGCGGAGGTCGACGTCCTTTTCAAGGTCATCCGCGAGCTGAAAGCGCAAGGGGTGGCGATCGTCTATATCTCGCATCGGCTCGAGGAACTGATGCGGATCGGCGATTACATCACGGTCTTGCGCGACGGCCAGATCACCGGCCATGCCATGGTCAAGGACATCGATACCAAATGGATCGTCCGCTCCATGATCGGCTCGGATGCCAAGGACTTCGCCAAGTCGGTCGAGCATCGGCTGGGTGCGGAGATCTTCCGCGCCGAGGAGATCTGCCTTCCGCGCCGGACGGGCGGTCTTGCCGTCGACCACGTTTCGATCTCGGTGCGTGCCGGCGAGGTGCTCGGCATCTACGGGCTGATGGGCGCCGGGCGAAGCGAGTTCTTCGAATGCGCGATCGGACAGCACCGGCATTCCTCGGGGCGGATCTATGTCGATGGGACCGAAATAGATGCGAGCGATACATCGGGCAGGATCCGGGCGGGCCTTGCACTCATCCCGGAGGACCGCCAGCGCGAGGGGCTCGTTCAGGCGCTCTCTATCGCCAGCAACCTGACGCTCGCGAGCCTCGATCGCTTTGTCCGCTTCGGCTTCCACATTGTCGGCGAAAAGGAGCAATCGGCGATCACGGCGGCGATCCGCGATCTCTCCATCAAGGCGCCGAATCCGGATTTTGAAGTGACCTCGATGTCGGGCGGCAACCAGCAGAAGGTGGTCATCGGAAAGGCTTTGATGACTAGGCCGAAGGTCCTGCTGATGGACGAGCCGAGCCGAGGCATCGATGTCGGCGCCAAGGCGGACGTGTTCCGCACCATGCGGCGGCTCGCAGGCGAGGGGCTCGCAATCCTCTTTTCCACCTCCGATCTCGAAGAGGTGATGGCGCTCTCCGATCGCATTGCAGTGATGAGCAATGGACGTCTCGTCACCGTCATCGACCGGGCGGAGGCGACGGAAGAGATGATCGTGACGGCTTCGGCCGAAGGCCATAAGACGACAAGGGAACATGCCTGATGACGACGGCAACGACGACCACGAACGCCCCCGAAGCCGCAAGCGGCTCGCTCCTGCTCACACTGATGAAGCTGAGGACGTTCATCGCGCTCTTCGCGGTGATCGCCTTCTTCTCGATCTTCGCGCCGAACTTTCTTTCGACCGCGAACCTGATCCTGATGGCGAAGCACGTGGCGCTCAACGCCTTCCTTGCCATGGGCATGACCTTCGTCATCATCACCGGCGGCATCGACCTTTCGGTCGGCTCGATCGTCGGGCTCTGCGGCATGGTCACCGGCGGCCTCATCCTCCACGGCATCGATCTCCAGTTCGGCTACACGATCTATTTCAACGTCGTCGAGGTCTGCCTGATCACGCTTGCGGTCGGCATCGTCATTGGCGCGATCAACGGCTTGCTGATCACCAAGCTCAACGTCGCGCCCTTCATCGCCACCCTCGGTACGCTCTATGTCGCGCGCGGCTTCGCGCTGCTCTCCTCCGACGGTCAGACCTTCCCGAATCTCGTCGGCAAGCCGGAGCTCTCGACGACTGGCTTCGCCTTCCTCGGCTCCGGCCGGCTTCTGGGCTTGCCGGTATCGATCTGGATTCTCATAGTCGTTGCGCTCGCCGCTGCCTACGTTGCCAAATACACCCCGATCGGCCGCCATATCTTCGCAGTCGGCGGCAATGAGCGAGCCGCCCGTATGTCCGGCATCCGCGTCGGCCGTGTGAAGATGTTCGTCTACATGTTTTCCGGTTTCTGCGCGGCGATCGTCGGCCTCGTCGTCTCGTCGGAACTGATGGCCTCTCACCCGGCGACAGGCAATTCTTTCGAACTCAACGCCATTGCCGCGGCCGTTCTTGGCGGCACGTCCATGTCCGGCGGCCGTGGCACGATCGGGGGCACGATCATCGGCGCCTTCGTCATAGGCATCCTTTCCGACGGCCTTGTCATGATGGGGATCTCCTCCTTCTGGCAGATGGTTATCAAGGGGATCGTCATCATCGTCGCCGTCGTCGTGGATCAGGCGCAACGCCGGCTGCAGCAGCAGGTGACGCTGATGCAGCTTGCAAAGAAGGGGTGAGGACATGGCGGAACTGAAGGGCGCGCTGATCGGTTGCGGCTTCTTCGCCGTCAATCAGATGCATGGCTGGCGCGACGCGGAGGGCGCGCGCATCGTCGCCATCTGTGACCGCGATCCGGCCAGGCTGAGGGCCGTCGGTGACGAATTCGGCATCACGCGCCGTTATACGTCCGCCGAGGACCTTTTTGCCGATGGCGGCTTTGATTTCGTCGACATCGCGACGACGGTCGGAAGTCACCGGACGCTCGTGGAAATGGCCGCGCGGCACGGCGTTGCGACGATCTGCCAGAAGCCGATCGCGGCGTCCATGGAAGACGCGAAGGCGATGGTCGCGGCTTGCGCGAAAGCGGGCGTGCCGTTCATGGTACACGAGAACTTCCGCTGGCAGTCGCCGATCCGCGCCGCGAAGGCAGCGATCGATAGCGGCGCCATCGGCGAGGTGTTCTGGGGGCGCGTGAGCTTTCGCTCGGCCTATGACGTCTTCTCCGGCCAACCTTATCTTGCGACCGGCAAGCGCTTCATCGTCGAGGACCTGGGGATCCATGCACTCGACATTGCCCGTTTCCTTCTCGGCGACGCCACCGCTGTGACGGCCCGCACGCAGCGGGTCAACCCCGACATCGCCGGCGAGGACGTGGCGACCATGCTGCTCGATCACCAGGACGGCGTCACCTCCGTCGTCGATTGCAGCTACGCAACCAAATTGCCGATCGAGCCTTTCCCCGAAACATTGCTCGAGATCGACGGGAGCAAGGGCACGCTGCGGCTGTCGCAAGGCTATCGTCTTTCCGTTCATTCGCGCGACGCTACGAGAGTCGAGGGTGTGGAACCGCGCCTGCTCCCCTGGGCCTCGCCTCCCTGGCACAACATTCAGGAAAGCGTGGCACTCATTCAAGGACACTGGATAGAATGCCTGCGCGCCGGGCGTGAACCCGAGACCTCCGGCCGGGACAACCTCAAGACCTTTGCGCTGGTGGAGGCTTCCTACCGCGGCGCGGCCGAAGGGCGGACGGTCCCATTGGCGGAGTTCCTCGGATGACGCCGTCCCGCGCCTTTCTCCTGTTCGGCACCGATGAAAGGGAGCCGGAAGCGCGGCGGATAGAGGTGGGCCGGCTCAGCGCCGATCTCGTCGGTGGCAACCTGCGCACGATCCGCTTTGCCGGCAGGGAAGTGCTGAGGGCGATCTCTTTCCTCGTGCGGGACCGGGACTGGGGAACCTGCGAGGCGCAGATCGACGGCCTGAACGTAGAGGAGGGGGCGAGCGGCACGCGCATTCGCTACACCGCCCGCTTCAAGGCGCCCGATGGGGCCGTCCTCGATTGTCGCGCGACGATCGAACTTGGACCCGATGGTCTCCTCTTCGATGCGCGCTTCACGCCGGAACGAGATTTCGAGACGGCGCGCGCAGGCTTTGCCGTCCTGCACCCGATCGTCGGCTTTGCCGGGCGGCCGGTCGAGGTCGAGCATGGCGACGGCTCGATCGAGCAATCGGTCTTTCCCGACCTCATCGAGCCGTGGCAGCCTTTCAAGGATATCGCCGCGATCACGCACGAAGTGCTGCCGGGTGTTAAGGCCGAGTGCCGCATGATCGGCGACGTCTTCGAGATGGAGGACCAACGGAACTGGACCGACGGTTCCTACAAGACCTATGTGCGTCCGCTGGCCCTGCCCTGGCCCTATGTGCTCGAAGCCGGCGAGACGGTCCGGCAAAGCGTGCGGCTTACTTTCCGTGAAACGGACGCGATCGTGAAGGAGGCCGAGGCGCCGGCCGAGATCAGCCTTTCCGTCAGACGAGACGCAGGATCGTTACCCGCGATCGGCATTGGCCTGCGGCCGGATGCGGCGGGCGAAGACCTTCGCAACGTGGGGCTGTTGACGCGCCTGGGCGCGCGGCATCTCATCTGTCACTTCGATCCAGATGCCGGCCATGGAGCGGCAGCGCTCAGCCACTTCCGGCAGATAGCGGAGGCGTCGGCTTGCGCGGTGACACTCGAATGCTTCGTTCCTTGCAAACGCGCGCTCGCCGACGAGTTCGGTGAAATCGCCGACATGGTCCGAAAGAGCGGCCTTGAACTGGCGAGCATCGCCGTGTCGCCCTCGGTCGATCGGCAATCGACGCCGCCCGGCAGCGCCTGGCCGGAGTGCCCGCCGCTCGAAGAGGTCTATGCGGCGGCGCAAGTGGCCTTCCCGGGCGTACCGCTCGGCGGCGGCATGTTCAGCTATTTCACCGAGCTCAACCGCAAGCGCGTGCCGGCCGAGCGGCTCGCCTACGTCTCCCATTGTACCAACCCGATTGTTCATGCGGCCGACGATCTGAGCGTGATGCAGACCTTCGAGGCGCTCGGCGATGTGACGCGGTCCGTCCGGGCGATCTTTGGAAGAAAACCCTATCGGATTGGTCCTTCCACCATCGCCATGCGCCAGAACCCCTATGGCAGCGCGACCAAGGACAACGCACTCGGCAAGCGCATCGCTATGGCGAATAGAGACCCTCGCCACAACGCTCTGTTCGGTGCCGCCTGGACGCTCGCCTACGCGGCAACGGTCGCGGGGGCGGAGCCGGAGGTGCTGACGCTTTCGACGCTTGCCGGCCCCTTCGGACTGCTTGCCGGCGCCGGCGAGCCGGCCGAAGCGGGCAGACCGAGACCCCTCTTCCACGTCTTGCGCTGGCTCGCCCAATTGTCGGATGGCGAGCGGATCGCGGTCGACACATCGGCGCCCGATCGAGTGCTCGGCCTCGGTGCGGCCGTCGGCGGCACAACGAGCCTGTTGCTCGCCAACCTGACGCCCGATCTTCAGACGGTGACGCTGCCCGAATCCGGCGGACAAAGACTCACCGTTCTCGACGAAGCCTGGCTTCGCGAAGGCGCGAAGGAGCCGGAGGCGAGGGCGCATGCGGGGGCGAGTATCGTGCTCTCCGGCTATGCGGTTGCCCGCATCGTCACGGCTTGAGGGTCTATCGGCCGCTTGGCTCGGAAAAGCTGGAAAGCATTTGCACACATTCGTTAGCTGCTCCGCGGCACGCCTCGACGGGGCGCCGCACACCGTGACCAACGGATCCTTGTAAAGCGTCTCGTCCGAGCCGATCAATGCCGCACGACTGGACATGTTTCTCAGCAAGGCATGTCCTTTGAACAAAGGAGGAGCAATACTTACAAGAAATCGAGTCCGGCGGCGGGCATCCTTACTTCCGAAACGGATGGCGACAGCCTATAGGGACGCATTTGCGCCAGAGATCGTCGAAAATTGCAAATGCATCGTCGCGCGGCCGCCCCGAAGTCCGGACACGTTCAAACGGCTGTCGCAACTACGGGCCTCGCGTCTTTCGGGCGCACAAAGGACGCTGTAGCACTTTGAATTGCTGCATGTTTTTGTCCTTAAATCGGCAACGATTTAAGGACACATGCAGTAGGATATAGCTGGAGGTGTCGTTGAAGCCTATGACGACAGCGGAACAGGACGTCGGAGCATTCTTCGGTCTGCCGAATGCCCCGTGTCTGTTGGCTCGGCCCATTCGCAACGCTCGATTTTCCGTGACGCGTCTGCATCACCGGCTGATTGGACAGGCCGGCCAAGTCGTGGTCTTGCCTCCTGACGACGCCTACTTCCTGATGCTTTACCTCAAGGAAGCGCATCATTGCGATATCGGGGCCGATGGAACCGAGAGCGAAGTCCGGCGATATCGGCAAGGGTCCATCTGCCTCGTAGATCTCGCGCGGGGTGCCAGCGTTCGCCTGATGAGCGATCTCGAATCCCTTGCCTTCTATCTGCCGCGTAGCCTGTTTCGAGAAGTAGCCGCGTTTCCGCGTGCCCCTAACGAGACCGGACTCAGATGCCGGCGGGGCGAGCATGACGACATCATGCGCCATATCGGGGCCGCCTTACTGCCGTTTTTCGAGGACGGAAACGCCGGCAGTCCTGCGCTGCAGCACATCGCAGTCGCGATCTGCGCACATTTACTTCAACACCACGGCGATCGTTCGGCGGGAGCGTGTTCTGCGGCCGTCGGCTTATCGGTTTGGCAGGAGAAGGCAGCCAAGGACTTCATGATCGACAACCTGGGGGAGGATTTCCCGATTGCGGCCGCAGCTTCCGCGGCCGGCCTTGCAACCCGTGAGTTTGTCGATGGTTTCAAGAGCGTGACCGGACAGACACCGTCTCAGTGGCTGATGCGCCATCGAATCGGACGCGCCAAACAGTATCTCGCCGAACGTATCCTGCCGATCTCGGAGATCGCGACACGGTGTGGTTTCACGAATGAGGAGCATTTCGTCAGGGTCTTTCGCCGCATAGTGGGTGCCACCCAATCCGGCCGCCGTTCGCTCCATTGATCGGGCAATGGGACCGACGCGAATTGCGATGAAAGATATGCCCTGTATCCTGACGACGAACCGTAATAGCATCCGTGCATCATTGCGCTGCACACCGCATCGAACCGAACATCCGGAGATCTACGCCGATGGCGATGCTTGAGGGATCAGGTACCACTGGCCATCGGCCAAAGCCGATCGTGCGGTCGATCGCCTGTGGCGAAATCACGGTAACGAGGACCTATTCCGATCGATTCGATCTTGAGGTCGCGCCCGTCATCCCCTGCGCGGATGCATTCAGCGTCATCGTTCATTTGCGTGCTTTCGATGCTCATCGCCTATGGCGAAGCGGGAAGCTGGTTTACGACGGCGGACACGCGAAGGCTTCGCTCGCGATCACCGATTTGCGCGACCGTTGGCAGTGTCACCACCTCTCGCCGTTCGACAATGTCCGCTTCCACATCCCCTTTTCTCGCATGCGAGCCTTCGCGGACGAGGTGGGGCGCAGCGATTATAGGGCCCTTGCTTGCGTGCAAGGTCGCATCGATCCCGTCATGCATGGTCTCGCTCAAGCCCTGTTGCCATCGCTCGATGATCCGGAACATGCCAATCCCCTGTTTCTGGAACAGATCAATCTCGCCGTGCTGGCGCATCTCAGCCAAACCTATGGGGGGCTGCATTTTCCGGCCGAGAAGAAGGGGACCCTTGCCCCCTGGCAGCAAAGGCTCGCAACCGAATTTCTTGCCGCTCATTTCAACAAGCCATTGTCGATCGGGGATCTGGCCTCTCTCTGCGAACTTTCGCGCAGCTATTTCAACAAAGCGTTCAAGGAGAGTTTTGGCCGGACCCCTTCCAGGTGGCTGACCGAATACCGCGTGTCGCGGGTTAAGGAACTGTTGCGGGCGGATCTGCCGATCGCGGAGATCGCGATCGGTTGCGGTTTCGTCGACCAGAGCCATATGACCAGAGTTTTCACCGGCTTGACCGGTGAAACGCCTGCGCGCTTCCGACGAAGAAACCGCCCAGGCATCGCCCCGCTGGATCAGCTTGGCGCTTGAGGCGGCTCGGGCTTCAATCGGCCGATATCTCGCGGGGAGCGCAGAAGGCTAACCATGTTCAAAACACGCGCGTTTCATACAAGAAAGCTCGTCTGCTCCCGGCGATGATGGACGGCGGTCCGGACCTGAACGGGGTCTCGACGGCGAAGCCATGCCTTTGCCGTCGATCCGAGCGTTTCGAGGAAACAGTCTCTCGAGTTGCATCGGCTCAACTTGCAGGATGAGGAATGACGAGCGCTTCTTCGAATGCCAAGGCTTCTCCGGTGCGCGACAGCCTCGGCTGTTCCCTGGACAAGCTTGACGACGACCGCACGATCGAAGACCGCAACCTGATCTTTCACCACAAGAGATCGTCTTCGGGCCCTCCCGGCAGGGTCAGCACGCCGGGTAGCGGGCGGGGCTATCTGATCGGTCTTTCCGCATCCGGCGGACATAAGCGCCGGATACACAAGGAGCACCACTCGACGGTGCACGATTTCGACGAGAACTCCATCTACGTCCGGGATTTCGCGGATGACTATCGGGCCGACCTCAGCGGCTCCTTCGACTTCATGCTGCTCGAAGTCAGTCGCAATGCCTTGGAGCGGATCGCGGACGCGGCGGATATTGCCGGTGTCAGTGAATTGCATGCCGTCGCCGAGCGCCCCGATCCCGTTCTCGGCGGCATGCTCGGCGCGTTGTTTGCCACAATGGACGGGCAGGCCCACAGGAGTGCCTTGTTCGTCGACCAGCTCTCGGCGGCGATCGGAATTCATGTCGTGCAACAATACGGCAACGGACACGCCGGAATGACGCGCGGCGGAAGGCGGCTTTCCGTGCGGGCCCAGCGGACGATCAGGGATCTGATCCAAAGCAGGCTTGGCGGCGATCTGACGGTCGAGGATCTGGCCTCGGCCTGCAACCTGTCACAGGCAACGTTTCTTCGGGCATTTCGCCAAACCATGGGCAAGACGCCGTACCGATGGCTGCAGCAGCAACGGATCGAAAAGGCCCGTCACCTGCTGCAGTTCTCGCAGGCGCCGCTGAGCGAGATCGCCTGCCTCTGCGGTTTTTCCGACCAGAGCCATTTCACGCGCGCTTTCCTGCATGCGACCGGAGCCACGCCGGGGGCCTGGCGGCGAAGCCGACAGTCGTAGCGGGCCCGCTCGAAAGAAAAATGCCCTCGCGACGAAGTGGGCGTCGACAAAGACGATCTCGCCTGCTGCCGCATTTCGATCGAGACATTGCCATTGATTATCAAGGGATGAGCCGCTGTGTCAGCTCTCGGTCAGGCCGCTCGAAACACAGCGATCGAAATTTACAAAAATCAATCGAAGGCTACAAGAACGGGACCGCCGGACTTGGGCATAGTCGAACCTCTCACGCTGCAACTCCGCAGCCAACGGAAAGAGGCCAAGACCATGACCCTGAACGCGACACCGACCCCTGGCAACCTTCTCGTTTCGCCCAAGGACCACACGCTGATCATGATCGATTTCCAGTCGCAGATGTCCTTTGCGACGAAGTCGATCGACGCGGTTCTGTTGCGCAACAACGCGGCACTGGTCGCCCACGCCGCCGCTGGCTTCGGTGTCTCGACCATCCTGACGACTGTTGCTGAGAAGACGTTCTCGGGCCCCATGTTCTCCGAGATCACCGATGCCTTCCCCGGCCAGGCGCTTCTGGATCGCACCTCGATGAACACCTGGGAAGACCCTGCGGTGATCGAAGAGGTCAATCGGATCGGCAAGAAGCGTCTGGTGTTGTGCGGACTTTGGACCTCCGTCTGTATCGTCGGCCCGACCCTTTCCGCCCTCGATCAGGGCTTCGAAGTCTACGTGGTCGCCGATGCCTGTGGCGACGTGTCCGACGAGGCGCATGAGCGTGCGATGGACCGCATGGTACAGGCCGGAGTCCGGCCGATGACTTCGCTGCAATACATGCTCGAACTGCAGCGCGACTGGGCGCGTACCGAGACCTACGAGATGACCACCGGCATCGCCAAGAAGTTCGGCGGCGCCTACGGGCTCGGCATCATCTACGCCAAATCGATGTTCGGCGCGTCCGAGGGCCACTGACCGCGGCGGCAAAGTAGCCGAATACTTGGCCCGACCGCTGGAAGGCGGCCGGGCGATACCGGTCGCCTGACATAGGAAATAGTGATGAAGATGTATCTCCTTTCGCTCGGAGCCGGGCTTCTCGTCGGCATCATCTATTCGCTCTTGAACGTCCGTTCGCCGGCACCGCCCGTGGTGGCACTCGTAGGCCTGCTCGGCATCCTCGTCGGCGAACAGATCGTGCCCTTCGCCCGCACACTCTGGAGCCGCGAGCCGGTGGTCGGGTCCTGGATGCATCACGTCAAGCCGCACATGTTCGGGCACCTCCCGCGAGGCGGCCGTGCCGCGGCACGCATCGTGACGGAAGCCGCAACACAGGATGAAAGGGCTGGATGATGCCGACGCGACGCTCCTTTCTCGGCGCGGCATCGAGCCTTGCTCTGCCGGCGCTCTTCTCGCCGGCCAGCGCCGCCGATCCTCAATCGACTGGAGACGCCTCTATGACGCCCGACCTGATCCTCCACCGCGGCCTCATCACCACGCTCGATCGTGCCAATCCGGCGGCGAGCGCGGTCGCGATCAAGGACGGCCGGTTCCTGGCCGTCGGCGACGACAGAACGATCATGGGCCTTGCCGGGCCGGGCACGAAGGTCGTCGACCTCAAGGGCAAACGCGTTCTGCCGGGGCTGAACGACAATCATACTCACGTCGTCCGCGGCGGCCTGAACTACAACATGGAACTGCGCTGGGACGGGGTGCGCTCGCTTGCCGATGCGATGGATATGCTGAAGCGTCAGGTCGCGATCACGCCGCCGCCGCAATGGGTGCGCGTCGTCGGCGGCTTCACCGAACAGCAGTTCGCTGAAAAGCGGCTTCCGACGATCGACGATATCAACGCGATCGCCCCCGAGACACCGGTATTCCTCCTCCATCTCTATGACCGGGCGCTGCTTAACGGCGCAGCACTCCGGGCGGTGGGCTACACCAAGGACACGCCGAACCCCCCGGGCGGGGAGATCACCCGCGACGCCAATGGCAATCCAACCGGGCTGCTCATCGCCAAGCCGAATGCGGGCATCCTCTATTCGACGCTTGCCAAGGGGCCGAAGCTGCCCTTCGAATACCAGGTCAATTCGACTCGCCACTTCATGCGTGAGCTCAATCGTCTGGGCGTCACCAGCGTCATCGATGCAGGTGGCGGCTTCCAGAATTATCCGGACGACTACGCCGTCATCCAGAAGCTCTCCGACGAAGGGCAGATGACTGTCAGGCTCGCGTACAATCTCTTCACGCAGAAGCCGAAGGAGGAGAAGGAGGACTTCCTCAAATGGACCTCCTCGGTCAAATCCAAGCAGGGCGACGATTTCTTCCGCCACAACGGCGCCGGCGAGATGCTGGTCTTCTCGGCAGCGGACTTCGAGGACTTCCGCGAGCCGCGCCCCGATTTGCCGCCCGAAATGGAAGGCGAGCTCGAGGAGGTGGTACGTATCCTCGCGGAAAACCGCTGGCCCTGGCGCCTGCACGCCACCTATGACGAGACGATCAGCCGTGCGCTCGATGTCTTCGAGAAGGTGAACCAGGATATCCCGCTTTCCGGCATCAACTGGTTCTTCGACCATGCCGAGACGATCTCCGACCAGTCGATCGACCGGATTGCAGCACTCGGCGGCGGCATCGCCGTGCAGCACCGGATGGCCTACCAGGGCGAATATTTCGTCGAGCGTTATGGCCACGGCGCCGCCGAAGCGACACCGCCGGTCGCGCGTATGCTTGAGAAGGGCGTGAATGTCTCCGCGGGCACGGATGCCACCCGCGTCGCCTCCTACAACCCCTGGGTCTCGCTTTCCTGGTTGGTGACGGGCAAGACGGTGGGCGGCATGCAGCTCTATCCGCGCGCCAACTGCCTCGACCGCGAAACCGCGCTCCGCATGTGGACCGAGAAGGTGCAGTGGTTCTCCAACGAGGAAGGCAAGAAGGGGCGCATCGAGAAGGGGCAGCTCGCCGACCTAATCGTGCCCAGCAAGGATTATTTCGCCTGTGCCGAGGACGAGATCTCCTTCCTGACCTCCGACCTTACAATGGTTGGCGGCAGGATCGTCTATGCGGCGAACGATTTTGCCAGCCTCGACGAAAATCCGCTGCCGCCGGCGATGCCGGACTGGTCGCCGGTCAGAACCTATGGCGGCTATGCCGCGTGGGGCGAGCCGGAAGGAGCCGGCCGACATTCGCTTAGAAGAACGGCGATCGCCTCCTGCGGCTGCGCTAATGGTTGCGGCATCCACGGCCATGATCATGCTGGGGCCTGGACTTCGAGATTGCCCGTCGCCGATCTCAAGGGCTTCTTCGGCGCCCTCGGTTGCTCATGCTGGGCCGTATAGGGGATAGGCCATGACGAATGTCGCAGAAGAGGGCCGATCGCGTGAAGGCCGGCCACAGGCGCTGAGCACGCCGGTACTCCATACGCTGGCGCTGCTCGCCCTTTGCTCAGCCTATATTCAGGGGCCCCTCGTCAAGATCTTCGATTTTGGCGGAGCGCTTGCCGAAATGGACCATTTCGGCCTTCATCCGGCTCCGGTCTTTGCCGTCGGGGTCATCGTCTTCGAGCTTTCGATGTCAGCCCTCATCCTTGCAGGCGTCTTTCGCTGGGCGGCCGCTGTTGCGCTTGCCCTCTTCACGCTGCTTGCGACCTCCATCGCATTTCGCTTCTGGGAATTACCGCCGGGAATGGAGCGATCGATGGCGATGAACGGCTTCTTTGAGCATCTCGGCCTCGTCGGCGCCTTTGTTCTTGTCGCCTTCTATGATCTCGGCGATCGTCTGACGGCACGGAGGAGTGTGCGATGAGAGCGACGGCCGTCGAGGGTACGGGCACTTTCGCTCCGTTGCGGCAGAAGGTCTTCGCGGTCCTGTGGGTGGCGACGATCGTCGGCAACACCGGCAGTTTCATTCGTGACGTCGCCAGTTCCTGGCTCGTGACCGATCTTTCGGCAACGCCGGTCGCGGTTTCCCTGGTGCAGGCCGCGGCGACGCTGCCGATCTTCCTGCTCGCCATCCCGGCCGGCGTGCTTTCCGACATTCTTGATCGGCGTAAGTTCCTGATCGTTGTCCAGTTGCTGCTTGCCGTCACTAGCCTTTGTCTCCTTTTTCTGTCGGCCACGGGGCAGCAATCCGTCAGCTCCCTTATCGCATTGACTTTCGTCGGTGGCATCGGCGCTGCTCTCGTCGCACCGACATGGCAGGCGATCGTCCCCGAACTCGTGCCGAGGCAGGACGTCAAGGGCGCAGTCGCGCTGAACTCGCTCGGCATCAATATTTCCCGGGCGATCGGTCCGGCACTCGGGGGCTTGTTGCTCGCCTGGTTCGGCGCTGCCGTCACCTATGGGGTGGATGTCATCACCTATGTCTTCGTGATCGCGGCACTGCTGTGGTGGCGGCGTGAAGCGGTCGAGGACGATGCGCTTGCCGAACGGTTCTTCGGCGCCTTCCGGGCGGGGCTACGCTATGCGCGGGCAAGCAGGGAACTGCACGTCGTTCTGCTTCGTGCCGCCGTGTTCTTCGCCTTCTCGAGCGCTATCTGGGCCTTGCTGCCGCTCGTTGCCCGTCAGCTTCTCGGCGGCGGCGCCAGCTTCTATGGCGTTCTGCTTGGTGCCGTGGGCGCGGGCGCGATCTGCGGTGCGCTGGTGATGCCACGGCTGCGCGCCCTACTCGATGCCGATGGACTTTTGCTCGCCTCGGCAATCGTTACGGCGATCGTCATGGGCGTGCTTTCGCTTGCTCCGCCGCAATGGACGGCAATCACTGCCCTGCTCGTCTGCGGCGCCGCCTGGATCACGGCGCTGACGACACTGAACAGCACCGCACAGTCCATCCTTCCGAATTGGGTGCGGGGCCGCTCGCTCGCCGTCTATCTCACGGTGTTCAACGGCGCGATGACGGGCGGCAGTCTCGTCTGGGGCGCGGTCGCGGAAGCAGTGGGCGTGCCGGTCGCCTTGGGGGCTGCCGCTATAGGCCTTCTCTGTGTCGGGCTTGGCTTCCACGCGGTGAAGCTTCCCAAGGGTGAGGCGGACCTCGTTCCCTCCAATCATTGGCCGGAGCCTTTGACTGCCGCACCGATCGAAAACGACCGCGGTCCGGTTCTCGTGCTGATCGAATACACCGTCGACAAGACGGATAGGCCTTCATTCCTGAAGGCGCTTGCCCGCCTTTCGCACGAGCGCCGACGCGATGGGGCCTACGGCTGGGGCTTGACCGAGGATGCCGCCGATCCGAGCCGCATCGTCGAGTGGTTCATGGTCGAGTCCTGGGCGGAGCACATGCGTCAGCACAGGCGCGTCTCGAAGGCGGACGCCGACATTCAGCAGGGAGTCCGCCTCTACCACAAGGGATCCGAAGCACCGGTCGTGCATCACCTCCTGTCGATCAACCGGCCACATCTCGGCGGTAGCTGACGAGAGCGTCATCCTTTCGGCATCACAGCTAGCACGGGCGTTCGCTGGTGCGTCGATACACGCAGGCATCCATACAACTTTTAGGAGCAAAATGATCGATTTTTCTCTTACATTGTCGCGCAGGCAAGCCCTGCTTGCGGGCGCTTCGGTTTCGTTCGCGATGGCCGTCACGGCGGCCTTCGCGGCGGAAAACTCCACCTCGAACCAAAGCAAAGGAACCGTTCCCATGACCCAGAATTTCATCAAGACCGAAGACGGCGTCGAGATCTTCTACAAGGATTGGGGCTCGGGCCAGCCGATCGTGTTCCACCACGGTTGGCCCCTGTCCTCGGACGATTGGGACGCGCAGATGCTCTACTTTCTGAGCAAGGGTTACCGCGTCATTGCCCACGACCGCCGCGGCCACGGTCGCTCGACCCAGGTCAGCGACGGCCACGACATGGCACACTACGCGGCGGATGTCGCCGCGCTTGCGACTGAGCTCGATCTGCGCGATGCCGTCCACATCGGCCACTCCACCGGCGGCGGCGAGGCTCTGGCCTATGTCGCTCGCCATGGTGCCGGCCGCGTCGCCAAGCTCGTCATGGTCGGCGCCGTACCGCCAATCATGCTCAAGACAGAAGCCTACCCCGGCGGCCTTCCGATCGAGGTGTTCGATGGTCTGCGCGCTCAACTCGCCGCAAACCGTGCGCAGTTCTTCCTCGATCTCCCAAGTGGTCCCTTCTACGGATTCAACCGCCCCGGTGCGCAGGTCTCGACGGGAGCGATCCAGAATTGGTGGCGGCAGGGCATGATGGGCAGCGCCAAGGCGCACTACGACGGCATCAAGGCATTCTCCGAAACCGATTTCACCGACGACCTCAAGAAGGTCGAGGTGCCGACGCTGGTCATGCACGGAGACGACGACCAGATCGTGCCGATCGACAATTCCGCGCGGCTCGCCGTGAAGCTCCTGAAGCACGGTACGCTCAAGGTGTACGAGGGCTATTCGCACGGCATGCTGACGACGCATGCCGATGTGATCAATCCGGATCTGCTCGAGTTCATCAGGGCATAAGAAAACCAGCGGGCCGGCGAGCGTCGCCGGCCCGTGCAGCCGACGCTGCACCGGCATCCGCGAGCACGCGGGAACGGTTGATCGCATCGACGATGACCGGCTTTTCTATGCCTCCGCTCAAGGCACGTTGGATCGCTCGGCGACATCGAAGCAACGAGCGGCTTACGACATGTTCAGCAACCGCAACTGGCTGGCAAGGCGCAGTCTCCCTGATCGTAGTTGCGTTCGCCGTGCTCCTTTCGGCCCGCGCGATCCTCGCTTATGATCCATCAACCGTCTTTCTCGGCCGCAAGCAGGATCCGGAGGAAGTGCCTGATGTGGTGCCCATCCCTGGTGCGTTTTATCCTCGCGGCGGCAGAAGCTGCACTCGTCGCTTGGCCGGCCTTGGCTGCGCAAGGGGCCGGTCCCGACTGGCCGTGTATACAGCGCAAGGTTCCGGAGCTTTCGCTTGGCCAGTTCTGGACTGGTGCCAACCTGCCGCAGACGGCCGCCGACTGGTCCAAAGATGCGGGGATTTCTGCTTTGGTGACGGAACTGTCAGCCCGCCGCCTGCCGCTGCCGGAGGCGCAGCAAAAGATCAGAGAGTATGCGGAAAGCCTGCCGGAGGACGAGAGGGAGCGGCGCTTGACCATGCTGGTGCAGGGGCTGTTCGATCAGATGAACCGAGAGCGCTCGGACGTTATCGCCGGCATTGCACGCTACGCGAAAAGGCAGAGGGACATCGCGGAAGTCCTGCGGCAGGAGGCCTCTGCCGTGGATGCGCTACGGGCCAAGGCCGATGCCGACCCGAACGAAATCGCGCTGCGGAGTGACCGGCTCGCGTTTCAGACACGTGTATTTCAGGAACGCGCGCGATCGTTGAGCTTCGTCTGCGAGGTGCCGACGCTGATCGAGCGGCGTTTATACGCATTGGTCAAGACGATTGCGGAAGCGCTGAAGGCCAGATGAGCACCGCGCCTTCCGCCGCCGGAGCGGCGCTTCGCAGGATTTGACGCTCGTTCTTTGCGCGCGTATCCTCATCGCAGGCTTTCCATCGGGCACCCGCTGCATGTTCCTAAATCGTAGCCGATTTAGGAATAAAAACATGCAGCAATTCAAAGTGCTACGGCGACCTTTGCGCGTCTGAAACACGCGGTGTGCTGTGGTGAAAGCCTGTCTGTCGCATGCTCAGCATGCAAAAATAAGGGTTCTTTCCGCGCATCTTCGCGCAGTGAAAGGTGCTCAAGTGAACCTCGTCGATCTCGTCCTGACCGTCTGCATGTTGGCCAACCCCACGAGTTGCCGCACTGAGCATCTGTATTTCGAGAGCCGTGGGTCGCTTGCCGAGTGCATGCTGTTGGCCCCGAGGGAGATCGCGAGATGGTCCGAGAGCCATCCGGGGCTGAAGGTCGTGCGATGGACATGTGTGTTCCCCGAGAAGGATCGGGAAATTTGAGGTCGTCGCAGCCATTTGCTGGGAGGTAGCGTCATGAACATATCGCGGCGCGTATTTTGCGGCGTCGCCTTGCTAGCTGCTGCAAATCCTCTCGGATTCCGCGCCTTGGCTAACCCTCCCGCTCCGAAGATACGGGTGGGTGTTCTGAAATTCGGCACGGTGAACTGGGAACTTGACACCATCAAGCACAATCGATTCGATGCGGCCAACGGCGTCGACGTGGAAGTCGCCTATTTCGCCGGCGAAGACGCCACCAATGTCGCTATCCTTGCCGGGGACCTGGATATCATCGTTTCCGACTGGTTGTGGGTGTCGCGCCAGCGCTCCATGGGCGAGGATCTCACCTTCGCGCCTTACTCGACCGCGGTTGGCGCTATCATGGTCAAAGCGGACGCGCCAATTCGCGGCATCCCGGACCTTGTGGGAAGAAAGATCGGCGTAGCCGGTGGGTCGCTCGACAAGAGCTGGCTTCTGATCCAAGGACTTGCCCAGCGTGACTATAAGATGGACCTAGCCAGGGAGGCCGACGTCGTTTTCGGTGCGCCGCCCCTGCTTTCGGAAAAGGCTCTCTCCGGCGAGCTCGACGCAGTCTTGAACTTTTGGCATTTCTGCGCGCGTCTCGAAGCAAAAGGCTTTCGCCGCCTGATCGGTGCCGACGATGCAGCCAAGGCGCTCGGGGCCTCGGGACCTGTCTCGGCGCTGGGATATGTCTTCCATGACAAATGGGCGAACGAAAACCCCGACGTGCCGATGAGCTTCGTCAAGGCAAGCGCGGCGGCCAAGAGGCTTCTGGCCGATTCCGACGCCGAATGGCAGCGTCTGGCCCCCATTGTTCGCGCGGAAGGCAGGGAACTCGAGGTGCTGCGTGATCGCTATCGGGAAGGCATTCCAAACCGACCTGTTGCCGAAGAGGAAAGCGATGCCGCCAAGCTGTACGAAATTCTCGCCGACCTGGGCGGGGAGAAGCTCGTCGGCGAGGCACGGCAGATGGCTCCAGGAACATTCTGGGCGGCATTGAAGACATGATAGCCTCGGGATCGGAAAACGGGGTCTCCAGAACCCGCCGTGCACACCCGGTCTATCGCGGGATTGGCGCCTTGTTGCCTGCCCTGATGGTGCTGACATCGCTGCTCGGGCTATGCCTGGTCTGGAGCGCCGCGGCAGGGATCTGGCCGAGCCGTGCCTTTCCGCCACCGCTTGACGTCTGGCAGGTGCTTCTCAAGGAGGCGGCGAGCGGCGACCTTGGCTATCACCTCGCTATGACGCTCTGGCGGGTGGCGGCGGCCTATGTCGTCGCCATGGTCGTGGGGACGGTCATTGGCGTCCTGCTCGGCACGCACCGGCGGGCGGATTCCTTCTTCAATCCCTGGCTTGTCCTCTTTCTCAACCTCCCGGCGCTCGTCGTTATCGTCCTCGCCTATATTTGGTTCGGCCTGACGGAGGCTGCCGCGATCGGCGCCGTTGCGGTCAACAAGATACCCAATGTCGTGGTCACCATGCGCGAGGGTGCGCGTGCGCTCGACCCTCGTTTCGCAGAAATGGCCAACGTCTACCGGCTAGGACCGGTCGATCGTATCCGCCATGTGCTGATGCCGCAGTTGCAGCCCTATTTCGCAGCCGCCTCGCGCTCCGGCATTGCGCTGATCTGGAAGATTGTGCTCGTCGTCGAGCTGCTCGGTCGTTCCAGCGGTGTCGGCTTCCAGATCTATCTCTACTTCCAGATATTCGATGTTGCTGCCATTCTTGCTTACACGCTGGCCTTCGTGGCCATCATGCTGTTGATCGAACTCCTTCTGGTGCAGCCACTTGAACGACATGCAACTCGCTGGCGCCGCCGCCCCGCTTAAAGTCGACATTACCGAGAAGACTTTCCGATCGGCCACGGGCGTCACGATTGTCGCATTGCGCGGACTTTCCTTTGAGGTCAGGCGGGGCGAATTTGCCTGCCTGCTGGGGCCATCTGGCTGCGGGAAGACCACGACCTTGCGAATCCTGATGGGTCTCGATCGGCAATTCTTGGGCAGTTACCAGTTGCCGGAAGGCGGCTCCAACCGCGTCGCTGCGGTCTTTCAGGAGCCGGTGCTTCTCCCCTGGCGCACAGTGGAGCAGAACGTCCGCCTGGCGCTGCCTCGGAACCTCAGGGACAAAGACCTGAATTCGCTGTTCGGAATTCTAGGCCTCTCCGCAATGCGGTCGCTCTACCCTTCGGAGCTTTCGCTCGGGCTTGCGCGACGCGCGGCACTGGCGCGAGCGTTCGCCACGGAACCCGCCGTGCTCTTTCTCGACGAGCCTTTCGCCTCGCTCGACGAACGGACCGCCGACAGGTTGCGCCGTCTTCTGATGACAGTATGGGCAGCTCGGCCCACCACCGCACTGATGGTGACCCACAATTTGCGCGAAGCCCTTCTGCTTGCCGATCGTATCATCCTGCTGTCACCGCGCCCGGCGCAGGTGCTTGGCATCTTCGACGTGCCTCTCGAACGCCGCTTGCGCGACGCGCCAGCGCTCGACAATCTCGTCTCGGCTTTTCACAAGAGGTTTCCCGACGCGGTGTAATCGCCAAACCGATAAGGCACGCGGCCCTGCCGGGGAAGAGGCGATCGGAGCGCGGAGCTTGAAGGTCAGAAGCAGCGGACATCTGCTTCTGCCTGCGCTCGTCTCAATTCGGCGTCGACAGATTTCGCCGGCGCACTTTCGCGAAACAGAGCCCCTCTTTCGCCCGCCTGAAGTCCTAGGCTCCTGAACGTCTCGGCCGCCTCATAGCGCTCGTACGGCATAATCGAGGCTATGACGTCGATGGAGCAGGAACAGCTTTCGAGTGCGGCTCGTGTTTCGCCATTAGCTTTCATACAGGCGTACACATAGTCCACGACCGCAACCGTCGGATAGTCTCCGGCCGCCGACGCGGTGACGACACACATAAACGGAGCGAGAAAAGCAATCGCGCCCAAAGTTCGAGTGGTCACTCTGAAATCTCCCGTGGATATAAGAGCAGCCAAGTTATTCTTCGCGATACTTTACATTATTGCAGTAAATCAGGCACGGCCAACCTTGATATATAGTAATGGCATGTTGCGTAGCAGCATGTTTCGTTTTGCGACGCACAAACTCTGCGAATTTAATTTGCGTTATTTGGTCTTAAAGCCTATTCTTCCATCGGTTTCCGGCTTCAAGGCTTGTCTTTAGGGAGCGGCAAAGTGTCCGATCAATGGAACGGGCAATTGCGGTGCCTACTGCCCATCCAAACGATCGTGACACGCTGACGGAAGCGCATGTCCCATGACAAGCATGACATCGCTTGGGCTGGCCTTTGTGGTATCCCGAGGATTTGTGATGGCGAACCTCGGGTTGAATATCGACATCGGGAGGATTTCGCATGCGCATGCTTGGAAAATTCGTCTATCTGCCAGTGACCGCTGCTGGATTTCTGACGGCGGCTCTTGCCGGAAGTGCATTGGCCAATGAGGAGCTGATGGCCCTTGCAGCCGACGCGAAGAATTGGGCGATGCCTACGGGCGATTATGCAAACACCCGCTACTCGAAGCTGAAACAGATCAACAAGGACAACGTCAAGGATCTGCAGGTCAAGTGGACCTTCTCCACTGGTGTTTTGCGCGGCCATGAAGGCGGCCCGCTCGTGATCGGCGACGTTATGTACGTACACACGCCGTTCCCGAATATCGTCTATGCGCTTGATCTCAAGAACGAAGGCAGGATGCTTTGGAAATACGAGCCAAAGCAGGATCCGAACGTCATCGCCATCATGTGCTGCGACACCGTCAACCGCGGTGTGGCCTACGGCGACGGCAAGATCATCCTTGGCCAGGCGGACACGACGATCACCGCGCTTGATGCCAAGACCGGCAAGGTCGTTTGGCAAGTCCAAAATGGCGAGAAAAAAGACGGGAGCCTGTCCGAATCGTCCACATCCGCACCCATGGTGGTCAAGGACAAGGTAATCGTCGGCATATCCGGTGCCGAGTATGGTGTCCGCGGTCATATCACGGCCTACAATTTGAGTGATGGCAAGCGAGCGTGGCGCGCATATTCGACAGGTCCTGATTCAGAAACGCTGATCGACCCGGAGAAGACTACTCATCTCGGTAAGCCGGTCGGCAAGGACTCCGGGATGAACACCTGGGAAGGCGAGCAGTGGAAGACCGGCGGCGGAACCACATGGGGTTGGTACTCCTACGATCCAGAGCTCAATCTGATCTATTATGGGACCGGAAATCCTTCGACCTGGAACCCCAACCAGAGACCCGGTGACAACCGCTGGTCGATGACGATCTTTGCGCGCGATGCCGACACGGGCATGGCCAAGTGGGCCTATCAAATGACGCCTCATGACGAATGGGACTATGACGGCGTCAACGAGATGATCCTAGTCGACGACATGGAAATCATGGGTCAGCCGAGGGACGTGCTCGTGCATTTCGACCGCAATGGCTTCGCCTACACCCTCGACCGTGCAACGGGTGAGCTTCTGGTTGCCAAGAAGTACGATCCGACGGTGAACTGGGCGACCGAGGTCGTGATGGATCCCAAGAGCGACAAGTATGGGCGTCCCCAGGTTGTAGAAAAGTACTCCACCGAACATAACGGCGAGGACTTTAACACCACCGGTGTCTGCCCGGCAGCGCTTGGAACGAAAGACCAGCAACCGGCAACCTATTTGCCAAAGACGAAACTGTTCTATGTGCCGACCAACCATGTCTGCATGGATTACGAGCCGTACAGGGTGAGCTACACGGCCGGTCAGGCCTATGTGGGCGCGACCGTGAATATGTACCCCACGCCCAACAGCCACGGCGGCATGGGTAATTTCATTGCCTGGGACGCAGCCAAGGGTGAGATCGTCTGGTCGAAGCCGGAGCAGTTCTCGGTGTGGTCAGGGGCGCTCGCAACTGAGGGCGACGTCATCTTCTATGGCACGCTCGAAGGCTACATCAAGGCAGTGGATACGGAAGGAAAAGAACTCTACAGGTTCAAGACTCCGTCCGGCATCATCGGCAACATCAACACCTTCGAGCACGGCGGCAAGCAGTATATCGCGGTTCTGTCGGGTATCGGCGGCTGGGCAGGCATCGGACTCGCCGGTGGCCTTCTGGGCGCTGAGGGTGCTGCAGCGTGGCAGCAGGCAGTGGCCGGTGAGAGAGCTCCGACCGAAGAAAGCCAAGCCATCGCCACAGCGGGTCTGGGTGCGGTGGGCGGTTACGCCAAGTTGGCCGAGTATACGACGCTTGGCGGACAGCTGACGGTATTCGGCCTTCCGGATTGATCACGGCTGCCTGAGCGAGAGCCCGGACCAATTGTAGCAGCAAACGCTGCCGGGCTCTCGCTTCCACCAGACAAGAATCTCAAGCCCCGTCTGTCCATTGGGAGAATAAACCATGCGGCGGGAAAGAGGTCATGAATGTTATCACGCTTCATCATTTCAACCCTTGCCGCGGTTCTGCTGCCGTTTACAAACAGCACCGCCCTAGCTGAGGACAGCAAGGAAAAGGCCGCCAGCGTCACGGAGGAGGACGGGAAGCACTTCGACGCCGAAGGCAATCCCACCTTCAAGATCGAGAACGGCATCGTCGATTGGTACACGTTCAACGGATATCGCCGCTATCACGCCGATTGTCATGTCTGTCACGGACCCGACGGCGAAGGGTCCTCCTATGCCCCGGCTCTCGCCAAGACCATGAAGAATGTCGATTACGGGACATTCCTTTCGATCGTCGCCGAAGGACGCAAGAGCGTCGTCGGCGGCAAAGAGGTTGTCATGCCTGCCTTTGGAGACAACAAGAACGTCTACTGCTACCTTGATGACATCTACATCTACCTGCGCGCCCGAGCCGTCGACGCGGCACCGCGCGGTCGTCCACCCAAGAAGGCCAACAAACCGGAAGCGGCCACGGCCTACGAAGCGTCCTGCATGGGTGGATGACATGGCATACGGCGCCCATCGGACTTGCAGTGCAGCCCTCATCTCGATGACCATGGCCGCGCTGATGCCGTTGCAGGCCCATTCCCAGGGCGCCGGGCTCGGGGCTGCCGGCGAGCTGGTTGACCCGGAGACGCTGCGGGTCTGCGCCGACCCGTCCAACATGCCCTTCTCCGACAAGAGCGGCGAAGGGTTCGAGAACAAGCTCGCCGAGATGGTCGCAGCCGCGACGGGACGAAGCTCCGTCGCCTATACCTGGTTTCCGTCGATCCCTGGTTTTGTGCGCAATACGCTCGGCGCCAATCGCTGCGACATCATCATGGGGTATGCTCAGGGGGACGAACTCGTCCAGAACACAAACGCTTATTACCGCTCCTCCTATGTGCTGATTTACAAGAAGGACGGCGATCTTGCCGGCGTGGAAACGCTGACCGATCCGAAGCTTGTCGACAAGAGGATCGGCGTGGTCCACGCAACGTCGCCCTCCGCAAATATGGCGGCGGCGAGACTGATGCGCAAAGCAAAGATCTATCCTCTCGTGGTCGACACGCGGAGGGCACCGTCAATGGCTGAGGTCATGGTCCGCGACATCGTGGCAGGCGTGATTGACGCCGCCGTGGTTTGGGGACCGATGGCAGGTTATTACGTCCGCAAGTCGGAAGTCGATCTGGCTATCGTGTCCTTGACCAGGGAGAAGGGCGGCTCGCGCATGGCCTATCGGATCACGATGGGGGTGCGGCCGTCCGACCAGCAATGGAAACGCACGCTCAACAGCTTCATCAGGGAGAACCAGGACGACATCAACAAGCTGTTGCTCTCGTACGGTGTCCCGCTGCTCAATGAGGATGACGAGAGCATCACGGAGTGACGTTGAAGTACCGGTAAGTCATCGGCATCCGGTGACTGCCCAAGGTTGAGAAGAGGCTGCATCTTGTCGGGCTCGTCCTGACGAACGAGTCCATGGCGGAGATGATGCTCTAGGGAGGACGGAGACATGGACGTACGCGCAGCCGTAGCCACGCAGGCTGGCAAACCGCTGGAAGTGAAAACTGTGCAGCTCGAGGGGCCGAAGGCCGGCGAGGTGCTGGTCGAG
>NZ_LUAV01000035.1 GCF_002078505.1 Ensifer aridi
GTGGGAGATCTATTCCGATATAATCGGGTTGCTCCACCTGATCACTGTTAAAGGCTTTGTATGCCTCTTCCACCGCACCGATGACTTCCGTCATGCAGATTAATCTGCTTACTTCCTCTTTTTTAAGCAGTAGTATTTTCATGCGTTAACTCTCAAACGGGATTTTGATGCTCATGTTCATTGCACGTCTCCCAGAATGCATTACCTGAATCTACGTGCGAGCATTGTGGCATCGGGTAGGCAGCAGAAAATGTCGAGTACTCCCCAAATGCACACTTTCCGATGATTCTCGCCTCCACCTGCGGAAGCTAACGCTGCCTCATCTAAAAGTCAGCGACCTTACCCCAGGCAGATTTTCGGAAGCGGTCCGGATGGTAGGGGCGGGGATCGACGATCGGCTCGCTACCCGTGACGATGTCTGCGATCAAGTGGCCGGCGCCCGGACCGATACCGAAGCCGTGCCCGCTGAAACCGGCGGCGAGGATGAAACCCGGTATGGCGGCGATTTCGCCGATGCCCGGCACCCCGTCAGGCGTGCTGTCGATATAGCCCGCCCATGCGGCGGCGATGCTGGTGTCCTTCAGAGCAGGCAGGAGGTCAAGCGCGCGCGAATGGGTGAGGTGAATGGTGGCCTTATCGACCGCGGGATCAAGGATGCGCATGCGCTCCATTGGCGTGGGTTCGTCGAGGCGCCAGCGTGCAAGCGTCTCATGGCCGGAGCGGAAGCCCTCAAGCCCCCCCGGCGCCAGGCTGCGCCAGCGTTTGACGAACATCGGCAGAAACTGCGGCGAGAACCTGAGTTGCTGCGGCGTCGGGTCGACGCGGCCTCGGCCGCTGATGGCGAGCGTATAGCCGCCGTCGGCGCGGCGCGTCACCGAAACAGCGGCTGTATGCAGCGCATCCGGAAGGCCGATGGCGCCCGGCGAGACGGCAAGGATCGAAGAGCGGATGGCCGCTTGCGGAAAGCGGATGCCGAGCTGGCGGCAGAAGGAGGAGGCCCAGGCGCCGCCGGCAAGGATCGCCGTCTTCGTGCGGATGGTGCCATGCTCGGTGACGACACCGGAAAGGCTTCCGCCTTCTGTCTCTATGCCGCGGGCGGCGCAGGACTGGTGCACGGTACCGCCAAGTTTCAGGATCGCACGCGCAACCGCGGGTGCTGCGCTTGCCGGGTCGGCGGTGCCGTCGGTCGGCGAAAAGACGCCACCCCTCCATGGCTTGCCGGTTGCGCGGCCGCGCTCGGTCGCCTGGGCGCTGTCGAGCATATGGGTGGTGACGCCGACGGTCCGGGCGAAATCGCGCCAGCGTGCCCAGCCGGCCAGTTCCTCTTCGCTATCGCTGAGGTAGAGCAACCCGCAGCGGCGGAAATCGGTGTCCTCGCCGCTCTCGGCGGCGAAACGCTCCCAAAGATCGAGGCTCTTCGTCGCCATCGGCAATTCGCGGGCGTCCCGGTTCTGCTGGCGGCACCAACCCCAGTTGCGGCTCGACTGCTCGGCGCCGATCCGTCCCTTCTCGACGAGCGCGACCTTCAGTCCGCGGCGGGCAAGGTAATAGGCCGCAAACACGCCGACAATGCCGCCGCCGATCACTACGGCATCGGCGGCGTCGGGCAGCTCCGGCGTTGTGTCGACGAGTTTCAGCGGTGCGGGCATGGTCGGTCTCCGTTATGAGTGCAGTCTACAGATTCTATTGGCTCGTCGCTGCCGGAGACCGGCGGCCCGGCAGCAGAAGATTCTGTCTTGCCGGAGGATCACAGTCCTTCCTGCTTAGGGCGAACGAGCGAAACGGAATCGACACGTGACGGCAATGTGTTAGGGTCATCGTCGGGAACATCGCGGCATAATCTGCTGCGGCTCGGACCTCACAACCGCGGGGAGGCGCGTGCGATGAAACTCGACCGGATCGACATCAAGATTCTGTACGAACTGCAGAAGAATGGCCGCATCACCAATGTGGAACTCGCCGAGCTGGTCAATCTCTCGCCGAGCCCTTGCCTGATGCGGGTGAAGAAGCTGCAGTCGGAGGGCTATATCGAGGGCTATTCGGCGCAGATCAACGTCAGCAAGCTCGGGCAGACCCTGACGGTCTTCACCGAGATCACGCTGAAGAACCACCGCCAGATCGACTTCGCCCGCTTCCTTGCGGCGATAGAGAAGGTCGACCAGGTGATCGAGTGCCATCTGGTGTCCGGCGGCTACGACTATCTCCTGAAATTCGTCACGGCCGGGATCGGCGAATACCAGACGATCATGGAGCGCCTCACCGACATGGACGTGGGCATCGACAAATATTTCAGCTTCGTCGTGCTGAAGTCGCCGATCGTCAAGGCGCACATGCCGCTGACCAGCCTGTTTCGGGTGTAGAGCTAGGCTGTGTTGACAAAGTGGCGAATTACGTCGGACCGTTCCTCGACCTTCCACCGACCGGCACCGCGATCAAACCATGCAAGTATCTACCCCCAAGAGGCTTTTCCCGAGTTAGGAACTGTCGCAAACCCTGCGGTGCTCTATGATGGGAACGACGCTTTCGTGTGCTATGAAGCCTCTATGCGCTCGGGAGGCGGCAACGTAGTGCTCAAATTCGGAGGCGTTATCGATTTCCGAATAACACCCATGAACGTTGATGGCCTGAAAGAGTGCAGGTATCCGGTCAATCCATGGACTTTCAATGAGGTTATTGGCGGTGAAGAGACAGTCAAATGGCAGGCCCTCAACCCACGACTTTGGCTTATGTCTTTCAATGACGTCCTGATCGAAGTTCTTTTCTGCGAGACGGTTTCTCTTATCAGCCGCGACGCGAGAGGACGGGCGCAACATAGAACGCTGATTGACGTTCTGCGCTGATTAAAAGCTAACAGCGTCGCATGCTAGTTGGGCTTGGGATTCTCAAATCTGCGAGAACATGATTCAAAGCTGCCCTTTGGAGGTTGCTTTGGCACGAGTCGATTTTTGCGCGACGAGGAATGGCGGCATACTCATGAAAGGCTGCGCCGCGTCGCCAGTTCTGCTTCTTTGTGGCGGGAAGCGGCATGCGCTCTTCTGAGCCGTTGGGCGAGATGCCGCCTCAACGCCGACAATAGGCCCTAACAAGCTCCGGGTCCTGCTCGAGGCCATCGAGCCAGGTGGGATCGAGCTTCGGCACCGACGAGAAGAGCAACTGCGAATAGGGGTGGTGCGGTGCCTTGACCTTGGCCGGAGTGATGTCCTCAACCTTTCTGCCGCCATACATCACGACGATCTCGTCGCAGATTGCCTCCACCACGGAGAGGTCGTGGCTGATGAAAATGTAAGAGAGACCGAGCTCGCGCTGCAATTCCTTCAGCAGCTCGATCACGGCGGCGGCGACCACCGTGTCGAGCGCCGAAGTGATCTCGTCGCAAAGGATCAGCTTCGGATCGGCGGCAAGCGCCCGGGCGAAGTTGACGCGCTGCTTCTGGCCGCCGGAAAGCTCGGCCGGCCGGCGATGACGCAGGTTGCGAGGCAGGCGTACCATGTCGAGCAACTCGTCGATGCGGACGCTGCGGGCCTTCGCGTTCATGCCATGATAGAACACGAGGGGCCGATCCAGAATGTCCTCGACGGACTTCGCCGGATTGAGGGCGGTGTCGGCATATTGAAAGACGATCTGCATTTCGCGCAGTTGGTCGCGCGTGCGCTCGCGGGCGCTGCGGCCGAGTTCCTTGCCGTCGAAGACGATCTTCCCGACGGCAGCCGGCAATATGCCGGCAATGGCGCGGGCGAGCGTCGACTTGCCGCAACCCGACTCGCCGATGATGCCGAGGTTGCGCCCCTTCTCCACCTTGAGGCTCACATCTTCGACGGCGCGCACGAGCGGCAAGCCATCGGTTTGGGATGGACCGTATCCGGCGACCAGGTTTTCGATCTTCAGAAGCGGAGCCGGTGCGGTCCCGGCTGCGTCGGCAGCCTCCCGGGGCTTTGGTTCGAAGGCCGAGAGGAGTTCGCGCGTATAGGGGTGCTTGGCGTTCGAGAGGATTTCCTCGGTGGTGCCGACCTCCTGTACTTCGCCGCCCTTCAATACGACGATGCGGTCCGCGATCTGGGCGACCACCGCGAGGTCATGGGAGACATAGACGCCGGCGATGCCGCCCTTCTTCATTACCGACTTGAAGGCGCGCAGCACCTCTATTTGCGTGGTGACGTCAAGCGCCGTTGTCGGCTCGTCGAAGATGACGAGCTTAGGATCACCGATAAGCGCCATGGCGGCGGAAAGACGTTGCAACTGGCCACCGGAGACCTGGTGCGGATAGCGGCTGCCGATCGTCTCGGGCTCGGGTAGCGACAGCGCGCGGAAGAGTTCGACGGCGCGGGCGCGCGCCTCGTCCGGCGACATGAGCCCGTGGATGCGGGTGACCTCTATCACCTGGTCCATGATCGTGGCGGCCGGATTGAATGCGGCTGCAGCGGATTGCGGAACATAGGTGACCTCGGTGCCGCGCACCCTCGCGCGCTGTTTTTCGCTGAGGGTCATCATATCCTTTCCAGCCACCGAGACGCTGCCGCCGGCGATGCGACAGCCCGGACGGGCATATCCCATCAGCGTCAGCGCTATCGTCGTCTTGCCAGAGCCGCTTTCGCCGATCAGCGCGACGATCTCGCCGTCGGCGATATCGACGCTGACGCCTTTGATGATCTCGACACGGCGGCCGGAATCGGTGGTGGCTTCGACCTTCAGGTCACGGATTTCTACGAGATTGGCCATCATTCGCTCCGATCGCGGATCTTCTGCGGCAGGTTGTCGATCAGCAGGTTGACGCTGATCGTGAGGCTGGCAATGGCGAGCGACGGGAACATCACCGCCGGCGCGCCGAAGGGCAGGCCGCCGATGTTCTCGCGAACGAGCGCCCCCCAGTCCGCATAGGGCGGCTGGACGCCGAGGCCGAGGAAGGAGAGGCCGGAGAGCAAGAGGACGATGAAGACGAAGCGGATCCCGAGGTCGGCAAGAACCGGGCCGATGATGTTCGGCAGAATCTCCGAGCGGATGAGATAAAGCGTGCTCTCGCCGCGGATACGAGCCACAGTGATGAAATCCATCGCATTGATGTTGACGGCAAGGGCTCGGGCGAAGCGGTAGGCGCCAGGTATGTAAATGATCGACAGCGTCAGGATCAGCACCGGAATCGAGGAGCCGACGGCGGCGACCACGACGAGGCCGAAGAGCTTGCTCGGGATCGAATTGAGGGCGTCGAGGAAGCGGCTCAAGAGCGTGTCGAGCCAACCGCCGGCGACCGCCGCGATCATGCCAAGGACCACACCGCTGAAACAGGCGATGGTGACTGCCGCAAGCGAGATGCCGACCGTGTAGCGGGCACCCATCAGAATCCGCGAAAGCATGTCGCGGCCGAGATAGTCGGAGCCGAGCCAGAAGTCGCGGCTCATCGGGCCGAAGTAATCGAGGTCGGCGATTTCCCCGACCGGGTAGGGAATGATCAGCGGCGCGAAGATCGCGACGAGCGCCCAGCAAAGGATAATCGAAAGGCCAACCATCCCGACGATATTGAAGCGATAGCCGAGCCGGATTCCGGAAATCCGGGCAGCCTTGGTCTCAGAATGGGTCATTGTCATCGTAGCCTCGGATTGGAAAGGATGGCGATGATGTCGGCCGTCGTGATCAGGAGCAGGTAGCCGAGACAGAAGATCATCGCGCAGCTTTGGATCAACGGCAGATCGCGGGTGGAGACAGCATCGACCATCAGCTTGGCAATACCGGGATAGTTGAAGATCGTCTCGACGATAATTACGCCGCCGAGCAGATAGGAGAGCGAAAGCGCGACCGCATTGACGATCGGCCCGAGAGCATTTGGCAGCGCATGGCGAAACACCATGCGCGGCCGGGAGGCGCCCTTGAGCAGCGCCATCTCCACATAGGGCGTGTTGAGCGTCTCGATTACTGCCGCGCGGGTCATACGGATCATCTGAGCCGAGATGACGAAGGTGAGCGTGATCACCGGCATGGCATAGATGCGCAGCAGATCGGTGAGCGACGTCACCTCATTGGCGAAGGAGAGCGCCGGCAGCCATTTCAAATAGACGGCGAAGATCAGCACGGCTGAGGTCGCTATCATGAATTCCGGCACGGAGATGACGCCGATCGTCAGTACCGTGACGATGCGGTCGTAGAGCGAGCCGCGCAGCATCGCCGCGGTGATGCCGAGCGTGAGTGCTATCGGCACAGAAAAGAGGGCGGTGACGCCGGCGAGCTGCAGCGTGTTGACAAAGCGCCCGCCAATCAGATCTGCGACCGGCATCTCGTTGGCATAGGATGTGCCGAGGTCGCCTTGCAGCAAACCGACGATCCAGCGCAGGAAACGCAAGATCGCCGGCTCGTCGAGGTGCATCGCCTTGCGCAGGCCCTCGACAGCCTCCGGCGTGGCGGCCTGGCCAAGCAGGATCGACGCGGTGTCCCCCGGCAGGAGCGTCGTCGCGAAGAAGACGGCGAAGGAGACGATCACCAAGGTGATCACGGCGATGAGCAATCTGCTCAGCACAAGGGATAGGACCCGGTTGTTCACGGCGCTCCCTTTCGGCTTTCAAGACAGGTTCAAACTATGCCGAGGGGCCGCAGCGATGCGGCTGCAGCCCCAAGCCCAGTTGCTCAATCAGGCTTCGAGCCAGACATATTCCGCAAAAGCATAGCCCATCTGCCCGCCAAGCGGATTGGCTTCCAGGCCCTTGAGCTTGGCGGTGATCGCGTCGACGTTGGAGATATAGGCTGGGATGATGGTGCCAGCCTCATTGGCGACCATCACCTGCATCTCATTATAGATCGCCCTGCGCTTCTCCTGGTCGAGCGAGCCGCGCGCCTCGATCAGCATCTTATCGAATTTCTCCGACTTGTATTGGCTCTCGTTCCATGGAGCCTCCGAGGCGTAAAGCAGCGAGAACAGGATATCCGGCGTCGGACGCGGGTTGATATTGCCGAAGTGGACCGGCGCCTGCAGCCAGTAATTATCCCAGTAACCGTCGGCGGGAACGCGCTGGACATCGAGCTTCAAGCCGATCTCGGCAGCGGAGGCCTGGATGATCATCGCCATATCGATCGCGGAGTTCGCTGCATCGGAGGCAATCACCGGTATCGACTGGCCGAGCACGCCGGCCTTCTCGAAGTGGAACTTGGCCTTCTCGGGATCAAAGGCGCGCGGCTTCAGCTCGGCATTATGGTAGAAGTTGGCGGGGGAAACCGGCTGGTCGTTGCCGACTTCACCCAAGCCCCGCAGCGCCGATTTGACGATCTGCTCGCGGTTGACGATGTACTTCATGCCTTCGACGAAGTCCCGCTTGCTGCCGGGTTCCATATCCAGCCGCATGTTGAGGTTGGTGTAGCTGCCGGAGGTCGTCTTCGAGAGCACGAAGCCGTCGCCCTGGCTCTCGACCAAGCGCATGGAGCGCGGATTGATCGTGGCGGCGAGGTGGATGTCGCCGGACAAGAGCGCATTCACCCGAGAACTGTCGTCGCTGATCGCGAAATACTCGAAGGAATCGACGTTCGGTCCGGACTTCCAGTAGTTCTTGTTCTTGATGCCGACGGAGCGCACGCCGGGCTCGAAGACTTCTCTCACGAAAGCGCCGGTGCCGTTCCCTTTTGAGAAGTCGGTGGTCCCGTCGGCGACGATCATGAAGTGGTGCATCGAGAGGATAGTCGGCAGGTCAGCATTCGGATTGGCAAGCGTGATCTCGACGGTCTCTTTGTCGACCGCCTTGAAGCCGGTCATCTGCGCGGCGATCTTCGCCACCTTCGAGCCGACGGACGGGTCGAGATGGCGCTTCAGCGAGAAGATCACATCGTCGGCTGTCAGCGGCTTGCCGTCATGGAAGGTGACGCCCTTCCTCAGCTTGACGGTCCAGGTCTTCGCATCCTGAGTTTCGATCGCTTCGGCCAGCTCCATCTGCGGCGTGCCGCTCTTATCGAGGAAGGTGAGGCGGTTATAGAAGGAGCAGCAGCGGACATAGTCGGTGGAGAGCGATGCCTTGGCTGGGTCGAGCGTGTCGGCGGTCGAGGATGACCAGCCGGCCGCCTTGAGCGCGCCGCCGGAGACCGGTGTTGCCGCAACCGCATTACCGGCTCGGCCGAGCACCAGGCTGCCGGCGGAGAGGGCGACACCGCCCGCGAGCATCATCTGCAGCAGTTCGCGTCGCGTCGCGCCGCGACGAATGGCGTTTTCGACCATAGCGTCGTCGGATCTGGTCCAATTGGTGATCTTGTCGTTCATGTCATTCCCCTTTTCGTCTGTTGGCGGGTTGCCCTTCTTCCGTGGGCTTGGACCCGATCCGGTGAACTGGTCAGCTGCGTGCGACGGCCACGGCATCGGCAAGGCCGGCCATGGAGGTGAAGTGGTAATCGGGCTCGGTGAATTCGGCGGGCTCGATCGTGCCGCCATAGCCCTTCTGGGCGTGGCGACGCTCGATCCAGCAATTGGTCAGCCCGAGTTTTCGGGAGATGCCGATGTCGTGGTATTGACTCTGGGCGACATGCAGGATGTCGTCTTTTGAATTTCCTTCCGAGTCCACGAACGCGAAGACCTTCTCGAAGAAGACGGGGTCCGGTTTCTCAGTACCGGTATCGTCGGCCGTAAAGGCGGCGTAAAAGGGGTTGCCCAGCTCCTTGGCGAAGAAATCGAAGGCCCAGCGACGGGCATTGGTCATCGCGATGAGGCGGTAACCCTTGGCAAGGCGCGCCAGCGCCTCGGCGCTGTCAGCAAAACCCTTCCAGTTCTTCGCGGAGTCCCTGAAACGTTGCCCGTGTTTTCGTTCCGTTGGCAGGCCAAGCTTCGGAGCGATTTCAAGATAGACCCGTACGAGATCGTCCGGGAAGAGGTCGGCGTCCTTGGAGTAGCGCGCCGCGCGGTAAAGGCCGAGCGCTTCCTCGCCATCGATCGCGATACCTGCCTCGGCGGCAATCTCTGAGAGGCAGTCCTTGAGGCCAGCCTCGAAGTCGATCAGCGTGCCGACGACGTCGAAAGTCATGTACTTGAATTCCGGAAGGCTCTTGCGCACGTCAATTCCCCAGTTTTCGGGCGCTCGCTCGGGAGCACCGGCTTCGTGAAGAAGATTATTCTGTTCCCGGCGGCGGGTGATTTTTCCCGCTCTTGGTGAAAAGGCCCGCATTTGCTGGGATCCGGCCCTTTTCCTTGATTTGAGTTTGGCACTTGTGCCGCGCGGAAGTGTCCGAAAAGACATTCTGGAGCGGCACAAAATTCCGAATATGACGTTTTCACGATATATCGCGTCCCGTCACCGTCAGCTCAGAGCCTGGCGAACATCCGGGTCTTCCAGGGTCTCATCCAGTGTTTGGCGGGTGCGCTCGATAATCGCGTCGATTTCCTCGTCGCTGCAGCAGAGAGGCGGCGCGTAGCCCAGCACGCCATTGGCGAAGGCGCGGATGACGAGACCGTTTTCCCAGGCGCGATCGAAAATGCGGCGCGAGGGTTCGGCCGCTGCCGGCAAGGGCGTCTTCTTTGCCTTGTCGACGACGAGCTCGACGGCCGCCAACATGCCGCGGCCACGCACATCGCCGACGAGCGGGTGCTCCCTCAGGCTTTCGAGACCTTCCATCAGCCGGGCACCGGCCTTGATGCCGTTGTCCAGAAGACCGTTCTCGTAGAGCTTCAACACGGCGAGGCCGACAGCGGCGCTCACTGGATGCGCCGAATAGGTGTAGCCGTGACCGACGGCGGCAGCGCCGGCGCCGTCGGCAATCGTCTGGTAAACATGATCGGCCATGAAGACCGCGCCCATCGGCACGTAGCCGGAGGTGAGACCCTTGGCCGTGGTGATGAAATCGGGGACGATCTCGTCCTCGGTTGAAGCAAAGAGCGGCCCCGTGCGGCCGAAGCCGGTGATCACCTCGTCGGCAACGAAGAGGATGCCGAGCTCGCGGCAGAGTTCGCGCATCGCCTTCATCCAGCCCCTGGGCGGCACCAGCACGCCGCCCGAGCCCTGGATAGGTTCGGCATAGAAGGCGGCGACGCGCTCGGGGCCGATCTCCTCGACCTTGCGACGGAGTGCCGCCAGCGATGCATCAATGATTGCCTGCGGATCCTCACCCACCGGATTGCGGTAGGCGTAATGCGACGGGATCTTGTGCTGCCAATCGAAGGGAATGCCGAAGCCGGCATGGAAGGCCGGCAGTGCGGTCAGGCCGGCCCCGACGGTCGAGGAGCCGTGATAGCCCTGTTCGACCGAGATGAACTGATCGCGCTGCGGCTCGCCGCGGGCAATCCAATAGTAGCGGATGAAGCGGATCGTGCTGTCGATGGCGTCGGAGCCGCCGAGCGTGAAATAGACGTGGTTGAGGTCCCCCGGCGCGCGTTCGGCCAGTTCCGAGGCAAGGCGGATCGCAGGTTCCGAGCCGAGGCCGAAATAGGCCGTCGCGTAGGGCAGCTCGCGCATCTGCTTTGCCGCCGCCTCGACGATACTCTCATGTCCGTAGCCGGCATTGACGCACCAGAGGCCGGCGAAACCGTCGATCAATTGTCTACCTGAGGCGTCGGTGACGGTCGCGCCTTTGGCCGAGGCGAGCACGCGCACGCCGAGCTTTTCGTGGCTGCGATAGGAGGCGACCGGATGGATGAGGTGGGCGCGATCGAGTTCGATGAGGGAGTTGCTGTACATCAAAGATCTCCGGATCAGCCGAGCGCCTGGTTGGCGAGGGCAAAGATGTTAACGACGCGATCGGCGGCGCGGTGGATCGGCGGCTTCATCATGGCGATGCCGCCGCCGACATGGGCGAGGCCCTGTTCGGTGAGCCAGCCGGAAAGACCGGCGTGGCCGGTGGTGTCGACCCGCAAGAAGCGGCCCGGCCGCATGGCGATGAAATGGGCGACGAGCGCCTTGGCATCGTCGAGACCGGCGGCGACGACGGGACCGATGACTTCGCCGCGGCCGAAGACGCGCAGCGCAGCAAACCCGGAGACGCGGCCGTCGCGGCGAAGCACGGCGAATTCACCGGCCTTGGCGAGATAAGCGACCAATCCTTCGCGGTCGGCACCGAAGGCGCGGCGGTCAAGTGCGGCGATAGCGTCGATGTCGGCAGCGGTCGCGGCCTCGATCCCCGGCGGCGCGGCGACCTCGCCGACCACGCCCTGGTGCTGCAGCACGCGCCCGGTCTCCCGAAAGCCAAGTTTCTCGTAGAGCGGCAATCCCTCGGCGGTCGCCACGAGCCGGAGCGGCCGGTCGCCGGCGATCCGCAGCGCGGCGTCCATCAGCGTCCGGCCGAGACCGCGGCCGCGCATCGCCTCGTCGACGATCACCATGTTGATCGTCGCGCAGTCCGCTTTATAGGGCGTGACGAGCACGGTGCCGACAACTCGGGCATCCTCGATGGCCACCACGCCTTCGCTCAAGGTGAGCGCCATCTGCCAATCCTCCAGGCGATGCGGCCAGCCGGCCTGCCGAGAGAGCCTGACGGCGGCTTCCAGATGCTCGGGACCGAAGGCGGTGACGTCGATCTGATTTGTCTGCATGAGGATGTCCTTCATTTCCTGCCCTGAAGTCTGCAGGAGTGGCGGCCGGCAGATCGTCTGAAGGCCGCAGCCGGCGCGATATCTTATAGCTTTGCTCTCACGGACCGCCGCATCTTATGCTGGCAGGCAGGAGCGGAAGCGGAATGTTGGCGGTAGGAAGCAGGGCGGCAGGCACGGCTCGCAACCTTCTGCCAAAGCCGACTTTGGATACGATATATTCTGCTTCGATCGTCGCGAAATCAGGTGAGCCGAGGGATGAGCTGGCGCCTATGATCTTACACGTAAACCCTGGTCCCGCTCTTTCAAGGATAGTTCACATGTCGACCTTCCGGCCGAAATACATCACCTTCGATTGCTACGGCACGCTGACCAACTTCCAGATGGCAGAAGCAGCGCGCGACCTCTACGGCGAACAACTCGACGAGCCGCGCATGGCGGAGTTCATCAAGAATTTCGCCGCCTATCGCCTCGACGAGATCCTCGGCGACTGGAAGCCCTATGCGGAGGTGGTGCACAATTCGCTCGAGCGGACCTGCAAGCGCAATGGCATAAAATTCCGCGAAGAAGCGGCGCGCATGGTCTATGAGCGCGTCCCGAGCTGGGGTCCGCATCCCGACGTGCCTGCTGGCCTTGCCAAGGTCGCCAAGGAGATCCCGCTGGTCATTCTCTCGAATGCGATGAACTCGCAGATCATGTCGAATGTCGAAAAGCTGGGCGCTCCTTTCCACGCCGTCTACACCGCCGAACAGGCACAGGCTTACAAGCCGCGGTTCAAGGCGTTCGAATACATGCTCGACATGCTCGGCTGCGGTCCGGAGGACATTCTCCACTGCTCGTCCTCCTTCCGCTATGACCTGATGTCGGCGCATGACCTCGGCATTAAGAACAAGGTCTGGGTCAATCGCGGCCACGAACCGGCCAATCCTTATTACGGCTACGTCGAGATCGCCGGCATTACCGGCCTTCCAGGCGTCGTCGGTCTTTAGAGAGAAGGCGCACCGCCATGAAATTCCTGTCCTACTGGCACGATACCGCCCCGGCATTCACCGGGGCGGCACCGGGTCCGGTCGATGGCCACTACGACGTCGCAGTGATCGGCGGCGGCTTCACCGGCCTCGGCGCCGCCCGGCAGCTCGCCAAGGCGGGTGCAAGGGTCGTGGTGCTGGAGGCGGAGAAGGTCGGCTGGGGCGCCTCCGGCCGCAACGGTGGACACCTCAACAACGGCCTTGCGCACAGCTATCTCGCGGCAAAGGCGGAGCTCGGCAAGGAGCGCGCGATTGCGCTCTACAAGGCCCTCGACGACTCGATCGACACGCTGGAGGCGCTGATTGCGGAGGAGCGCATCGATTGCAACTTCCGCCGCGCCGGCAAGCTGAAGCTCGCCTCCAAGCCCCAGCATTTTGACGCCATCGCTCGCAACTTCGAAGCCGTGCACGCCGAGGTCGACCCCGATACCGCGCTTCTCAGCGCAGACGACCTGAAGCAGGAAGTTGGCGCGCCTTTCTTCGGCGCCATGCTCTCGAAGAAAAGCGCGATGATGCATATGGGGCGCTACGTCGTCGGCCTCGCCGAAGCGGCCCAACGTCACGGCGCGACGATTTTCGAACAGGCAGCCGTAACAGAACATCGACAGGCGGGCAGCCGTCACCATCTGAAAACATCCCGCGGCAGCGTCACTGCCGATGCGGTGCTTGTCGCCACCGGCGCCTATACACCTTCAACCTTCGGCTATTTCCGCCGCCGCATCATCGCCGTCGGCAGCTTCATCATCGCCACCCGGCCGCTGACCGAAGCGGAGATCGCCGCGACGATGCCGGGCAATCGCACCTGCGTCACGTCGATGAACATCGGCAACTATTTCCGGCTCTCACCCGACAACCGGCTGATCTTCGGCGGCCGCGCCCGCTTCTCGGCGACGTCCGACCAACGCTCGGACGCGAAAAGCGGCGCGATCCTCCAGGCGAGCCTCGCCGAGATCTTCCCGCAGCTTGCCAATGTCGAGATCGACTATTGCTGGGGCGGTCTCGTCGACATGACCAAGGACCGCTTCCCCCGCGCCGGCTATCACGACGGCGTCTGGTACGCCATGGGCTATTCCGGCCATGGGGCGCAGCTTTCGACGCATCTCGGCATGATCACGGCGGATGCGATCCTCGACCGGCCGGACCGCAACCCGCTGAAGGGCCTCGAATGGCCGGCGGTGCCAGGCCATTTCGGCAAGCCCTGGTTCCTGCCGCTGGTCGGCATGTATTACAAGATGCTCGACAGGATGCAGTAGACAGCGCGAACTTATAAGGAAGGGCGCGGACCGGACAGGTGCCGCGCTTTTTTGCTGGAGATTTAGAGCCGCATGCGAATCGACTGTAGCGGCCCGAAAATCGGGAAGCGGGTTGCAGAACAGATCACCTGAAGCGCATCACACGCTTCAGGTGAGGAATCGATTGCAATACGATTTTGGATCGACCGGTCCCAAATGGCTGGGATCTATTCCAGCCCGCCAATGTGAAAGCTCTTCATATCGAGATACTCCTCGATGCCCACCTGGGCGCCCTCGCGTCCAAGTCCGGATTGCTTGACGCCGCCGAAGGGCGCGACTTCGGTGGAGATGGCGCCGGTGTTGAGTCCGATCATGCCGAACTCAAGCGCTTCTGCCACGCGCCAGGAGCGCTTCAGGCTTTCCGTGTAGAAATAGGCGGCAAGGCCGAAGGGTGTGCCATTGGCGATTGCGATCGCCTCGTCCTCGGTCTCGAAGCGGAAGAGCGGGGCGACAGGGCCAAAAGTCTCTTCGCTGGCGAAAAGCATGTCGGTCGTGGCACCGGTCAGCACGAGCGGGGCGGTGTATTGTCTGCCCTCCGGCAGCGATTTGCTTCGCGCGGCGACCTTTGCACCTCTGGCCAGTGCGTCCTCGACATGGCGATTGATCTTCTCGATCGCCGCCTCATTGATCATCGGCCCGATCGCAATACCCGGCTCCGTACCGGGGCCGACCTTCATGGCGTTGACGCGGGCGCCGAGCTTCTCCGCGAATGCGTCATAGACGCCGGCCTGCACGAGAATGCGGTTGGCGCAGACGCAGGTCTGGCCGCCATTGCGGAATTTCGAGGCGATGGCGCCTTCGACGGCGAGGTCAAGATCGGCGTCGTCGAAGACGATGAAGGGGGCGTTGCCGCCGAGTTCGAGCGAGAGCCGCTTGATGCTGTCCGCGGCGCCGCGCATCAAGAGCGAGCCGACGCGCGTCGAGCCGGTGAAGGAGATCTTGCGCACCGTCTCGTTCGCCATGAACTCGTTGCCGATCGCGCTCGGCATGCCCGTGACGATGTTGATGACTCCGGCCGGAATGCCGGCGCGCTCGGCGAGCACGCCGAGGGCAAGTGCCGAGAACGGCGTGAACTCCGATGGCTTGATGACCACTGTACAGCCGGCGGCCAATGCGGGTGCCACTTTGCGGGTGATCATCGCGTTCGGGAAATTCCACGGCGTGACGATGGCGCAGACGCCCACCGCTTCCTTGAGCACGACGATGCGGCGGTTCGGTGTCGGCGAGGGAATGGTGTGGCCGCCGATGCGGCGGGCCTCTTCGGCGAACCATTTGACGAAGGCGGCGCCGTAGCGGATCTCGCCACGCGCCTCGTCGAGCGGCTTGCCCTGCTCCAGCGTCAAGAGCAGCGCCAGGTCTTCGAGGTTTTCGATCATCAGCGCGTGCCAGCGCTCGAGCAGGGCGGCGCGCTCGGCATGTGTCCTCTTCTTCCAAGGGCCGAAAGCGGCGTTGGCAGCGTCGATGGCCGCCCGGGTCTCGGCCGTTCCCATGTCCGGAACGGTGCCGAGGACCGCCTGGTTCGCAGGATCGACGACCTCGACGACCTCGCCGGAGGCGCCGGCGGTCCACTTACCGCCGATCAGGCCCAATTGCCGGAAAAGTTCCTTATCCTTCAATCTCATGTGTGTTCCCTCTTGCGATCAGTCGAGCGCGGCGAGTACTGCCGCGGTGATGGTTTCGGTCCTGTCTTTTCCCGGAACGGTGCCGATGCCGCGGGCGGTCGTTCTTTCGAGCGCGTCCATGATCATCCGCGCAGCCTCTCTTTCTCCGAGATGCTCGAGCATCATCGCGCCGGACCAGATGGCGGCGATGGGGTTGGCGATCCCGAGATGGGCGATATCCGGGGCAGAACCGTGCACCGGCTCGAACATGGAGGGGGCGCTTCTGTCCGGATTGATGTTGGCGGAGGCGGCATAGCCGAGCCCACCCTGGATCGCCGCACCGAGATCGGTCAGGATGTCGCCGAAGAGGTTGGAGGCGACGACGACGTCGAGGCTTTCCGGCGACATGACCATGCGCGCGGCCATGGCGTCGATGTGATAGCTCGTGACCTCGACGTCCGTGTATTCGGCAGCGAGCTCTCGCGTGATCTCGTCCCAGAAAACCATTGAATGTTTCTGAGCATTCGATTTGGTCACCGAAGCAAGCTTGCCGCGCCGCTGACGTGCCTGCTCGAAGCCAAAGCGCAGGATCCGTTTGACACCCGCGCGGGTAAAGATCGAGGTCTCGACCGCGACCTCGTCCGCCGTTCCCTGATGGACGCGGCCGCCGGCGCCGGAATATTCGCCTTCGGTATTTTCGCGAATACAGAGGATGTTGAAGTTCTCCGCTTTCAGCGGTCCTTGGACGCCAGGCAGTAGCCGATGCGGGCGGATGTTGGCATATTGCACGAAGGCCTTGCGGATCGGCAGAAGCAGACCGTGCAGCGAAACGGCATCCGGCACTTCGGCCGGCCAACCGACGGCGCCGAGCAGAATGGCGTCGAAGCGGCGGAGCGTATCGATGCCGTCTGGTGGCATCATCGCACCGGTCTCCTTGTAGAAGGCGCAGGACCAGGGAAAGGGCGTTCCGGTGAGCGTGAAACCGGAATGCCTGGCGACGGTCGAAAGGACCTGCCAGGCGGCATCGGTCACGTCCTGACCGATACCGTCCCCCGGGATGAGTGCGATCGAATAGGTTTTCATTGAAGCTCCCTAGAGGCTTATGAGCACGCTCTTGCTCTTGCGGTTGGCGTGGTACGCCTCACGGCCGAGATCCTTGCCGATGCCCGAGCGTTTGTAGCCGCCGGTCGGCAGGATGTGGTCGCGCGAGCGACTGTAGCGGTTGACCCAGACGGTTCCGGCCTGGAGCCTTCGCGTCAGCCTCAGGGCGCGCGCCAGGTCGCGGGTGAAGACGCCTGCGGCAAGGCCGTAGGTCGGGTGATCGGCGAGCGCGAGCGCCTCCTCTTCGTCCGCGAAGGTCTGCAGGGTGAGGACGGGACCGAAGATTTCTTCGGTGATCGCTGGCGAGGAGCTGTCGCGCACGGCCATCAATGTCGGCTGATAGAAATAGCCCGGCGCATTCATCGGGGCGCCGCCGAACAGGCATTCGCCGCCCGCTGCAACGGCAGCGTCGACGATGCCGTGGATGCGGTTCAGCTGGCGCTTCGAGATGATGGGCGAGTATTCGCTCGTTTCATCCCAGGTCGGGCCCGGCTTCGCAGCCTTCATTCGCGTAACGATCGCCTCAGCTAGCGGAGCCGCGACGCTCTCCTCGACGATCAGACGGGAGCCCGCGACGCAGGCCTGGCCGGCATTCGAAAGCATGCTTTGGGCGATCGCCGCCGCCGCCTTGTCGAGATCCGCATCGGCGAAGACCAGTTGTGGGCTTTTTCCCCCGAGCTCCAGCGTCATCGGCTTGACGCCGGTGCGCGCGATGTTGGCCATGATGGCGGAGCCCGCGCCGGTCGAGCCGGTGAAGCTCACCTTGGCGATGTCCGGATGGCCAGTGATGGCAGTGCCGGTCACCGGACCGTCACCGAGAACGATATTGATGAGACCGGCCGGCAGCCCGGCGCGGACCGCGAGCTCGGCAAGGTAGATCGTCGAGAACGGCGTCATTTCCGACGGTTTCAGCACCACCGCGTTGCCGGCGGCGAGCGCGGGTCCGAGCTTCCAGGCGGCCATGGAAACGGGAAAGTTCCAGGGCGTAATGGCACCGACGACTCCATAGGGCTCTGTCATGATCATGCCGAGACTGCTGTCGTCGGTTGGTACGAGATCGCTTCCCTCCTTGTCGGCGAACTCGGCGAAGAAGCGGATCTGCTCGGCACTGACGGCAATGTCGCCGGCGACGAGATGGCCGACGGGACGGGTCGAGGAAAGCGCCTCGAGCTTGGCGAGGGTCTCAGCTTCGCTTTCGATCAGGTCTGCCCAGCGCTGTAGCACGACTGTGCGCTCGCGCGGCCGCACGCCGCCCCAATTGCTTGCCTTGAGCGCCTTCTTGGCAGTCTCGACGGCGCGATCGACGAGTGCCTCATGCGCAAGCGGGCAGCCTGCATAAGGCTTGCCGTCGGAGGGACGATGCATGTCGATGACGCCTTCGGCCGGCACCAACCGATCGCCGATGAAGTGTCCGACGGGTAGGGAGAGACTGTCCGGATCAAAGCTGAGTGTCATCGCGCGTCCTCCGCATGGGCTTGAACCCAAAGCTAGTGGAGGAACGCGAGCAGCATGCATCGACTGGCGGTGCCGAGGCGGCGGAAAATTATGTTTTTGGCGGCACGACAGCCAAATCTTCGGCGGTCACCCGGACGCCAGCGATGCGACGTGTCGGCAAAGGTGTGGGAGGCGATCCAAGGAGGGCACGAGGAAGAGAAAACTCCGCCGCGATCGGCCGGCAGCGGAGAGACGTCACATAGTCAATCGGGGACGGTGGTCGGTGGTGTCACGCCCGAAGACCGGCGAGCGTGACATCTGCAGTATAAATGTAAGGGAGAATAGCTCTTGCGCGCCCTCGAAGATGATCGGGTTGCGCGGAATTGGCGTCACATCACGGTCACGTAGATCTTGCGCACCGTCTCGATGGTCTTCCAGATGCCGACGAAACCCGGCTTCATGACGAAGCTGTCGCCGCTCTTGTAGACCACCGGCTCACCGTTTTCCGGCGTGAGTTCGATGAGGCCGGACAGAATATGGCAGAACTCGAAGGTCTCGCCCTTGATGGAGCGCGTCTCGCCGGGGGTCGCTTCCCAGACGCCGGTATGGATCATCTCGCCGCGGGCGACGTCCTGGGCCCAGGTCTTGAAGGAGGGATTGCCGGAGATCAGACGCTCGGGGAGCGGGCTAGACTCGCGCGGCGCGAAAGAGGGGTTGGTCTCGATGGTCTTCAAGAGCGACATGGTTTTCCTTTCCTGGGTTTAGAACTTGATGCGTATCGGCCGAAACACTTCACATGGCTTCGACCTGATGCGATGCGCCTTAGTAGCCGCGGCGGCGGTCGACTAGTCCGATCGGATCGAGACCTGACCGCTGCCGTTTGATGTTCTCGATCACGGCTCTGGCGGCGGTTTCCGGCTGGGTGACGCTCGCGATGTGCGGCGTCAGCAGGACCTTCGGGTGAGTCCAGAAGGGATGACCGGCAAGAAGCGGTTCGGGATTGGTGACATCGATCACGGCCCCGGAGAGATGCCCGTTATCGAGCGCCTCGATAAGTGCCTCATGATCGAGTTGAGGGCCGCGGCCGACATGGACGAGCGCCGCACCGGCCGGGAGCCTGGCGAAGAGTTGGGCATTCAGGAAGCCGCGCGTGTCGTCGGTCAGCGGCAGGAGGCAGATGAGAATGTCAGTCGAGCCCAGGAAAGTATCGAGACCGTTCCGGCCGCTCAGGCACCTCACGCCGTCGATTTCGTGCGGGCTGCGGCTCCAGCCGGAGAGCGGAAAGCCGAAAGGCTTCAGCCGATCGAGTACCGCAGTACCGAGCACGCCGAGGCCGAGCACGCCGACGCGGCGGTCGGCCGCCTGAACCGGCGCAATGGCCCGCCAATTTTCGCCTCGCTGCTGCTCGAGATAGGCCGGCAGGTTGCGGTGAAGCGCGAGCACGGCAAGCGTCACATATTCCTGCATCATTCGGACGATGCCGTCCTCGACCATGCGCACCACCTGCACATGTGGCGGCACCGCATCGATGCGGAATTGGTCGACGCCGGCGCCGATCGAGAAGAGGATTTCGAGGTTTCGATAGCGCGCGAGATTGTCCGGAACCGTCCAGGTGATCAGGTAGCGTACAGCATCGGGATCAACCGTCGCCGGATCCATGGCGAAAGGAATGTCGGGCAGTTCGCGCGCGAATGCCTCGGCGAAAATCGCACCACGCTTCGCATCGGAGTTGAAGAGGAAGGTCATCGCGCGTCTCCTTCTTGAGGTCTCAGGCGCTGCAGCGGGCGCCGAGCGCCTCGACCATCGCCTGACAGGCTAGGAGTTCGTCGACGAGGATGTACTCATCCGGCTTGTGGGCCCGCCCAATTTCCCCGGGACCGCAGATGATCGCGTCGATGCCGGCCCGTTGGAAAAGTCCTGCCTCTGTGCCGTAGCTGACGGCCGGGAGAGGCTCGAGGCCGGTCAACTCCTCGAGCAGTGTCGCCAGCGGGGCGCGAGGTTCAAGCGAAAGCGCCGGGTAGGCACTGAGTTCCTGCCACTCCACCTCAAATCCTTGTGCCGCCAGCGCGTCGGCGGTCTTTCGCAGTGGCGCGAGCAGTTCTGCCGGGTCGACGCCCGAAATCGCTCGGGCCTCGAACTCGACCTCGCAGCTCTCCGGAATGATGTTGATCGCCTGACCGCCCTTTACCGTTCCGATCTGGAGGGAGGAGTAGGGCGGTTCGAAGACATGCTCGAAGGGGCCGCCGGCCAGCCGGTCGGCTTCGGCGACCGCTTGGGTCAGGACGCCTGCTGCGCCGTGTATCGCATTCAGCCCCTGGTCCGGGCGCGAAGAATGCCCGGAACGCCCCCTGACCGTCAGCCGGGCCGCCGCCTTGCCCTTGTGGGCACGGATCGCGCGCATACCACTTGGCTCGCCGATGATCGCGCCGAGCGGTTGGCGGCAAAGTTCCGGCAGGCGCGCGATCATGTGTGGCACGCCGCGGCAGCCGGCCTCCTCATCATAAGAGAAGGCGAGGTGCAGCGGCCGGCGAAGCGGCATTGCCGCAAGCTTCGGAATGGCGCCGAGAACGGCGGCAAGGAAACCCTTCATGTCGGTGGCGCCGCGGCCATAGAGCCGGCCTGCCTCGGCGCGAAGGCGGAAGGGATCGCTGGTCCAGCCGCCTTCTGCGGCGGGGACCACGTCCATATGGCCAGAGAGAATATAGCCGGACACGTCCATAGGACCGATCGTAGCGAAAAGATTGGAGCGATCGCCCTCAGGGCCGGGTAGCACCGTCGCGGCAATGCCGTGGCTTTGCAGGTAGCCGCGGATCCATGCCACGATGTCGGCATTGGACGTGCCGACGACGGAGGGGAAGCCAACGAGCTTCTCGAGGATTTCCACTGCCTGCATTGGCGCCCCTCATAACATCCCCGGCCTTGCCGGGCTTGGTGCCGTCGATCATGCGTTCACAGCGACGGGTGCTGCATCGACGCAGCGACGCCGGCTCGCCTTGTCTGCTAGCTTAGGAGCCCGCCCAGGCTTTACATGCCGAAAGTGCGCCTGATTTGGACGATTGTTGTGTGGGTTGCCGCCTCTCAAGCGAATTGTACCGGCCGCCCCGTCTTATTCTGAAGAAGAAGCGCTTTGGTCCGTGTCGGCATTGCGTGCTGCGCGGACGGGACATGAAAACCAAACGAAACGAGGGCGGGAGGCAAAGAGTGGGCGCAAAGGCATCCGAATTCAAGGTCGTCGATAGCTTCGAAATGCGAATCGCCGGGATCGAGAGCGTCGATCTGGAGCTTTTGCATGCACTGTCGATTTCCGTCGGGTGGCCGCACCGCTCCGAAGATCTGCAGTTTCTGCGCGAGTTCGGCCGCGGTTATGTGGCGCTCGATGAAATCGGTAGGCTGACCGGCTCGGCCATGTGGTTCCCCCACGGCGACAATTTTGCGACTATAGGAATGGTGATTACCTCGCCGCGGCTGCAGACGAATGGCACCGGCCGCTGGCTGATGGAACACGTGCTTGCGGATTGCGAAGGCCGCGACCTCAGGCTCAATGCGACGAGGGCCGCCCGCCGGCTCTATCACGCCCTCGGGTTTCAGCCCGTCAGAACCATATATCAGTGTCAGGGCATCGCCCGTCGTCCAACCGATCTGCCGGCGCTACCGGAGGGGACGGCAGTCCGGAGGCTGGGGTCGGAGGACCTTGCCGCTGTCGCCGAGCTTGATGCCAAAGCCTTCGGGGTCGCGAGGACGGAGCTGATTGACAAGCTCCTGGTCCAGTCGGCAGGCTATGGCTTGTTCCGCGGCGGCTCGTTGCGCGCTTTTGCGCTCTGCCGGCCGTTTGGCAAAGGCCATGTCGTTGGACCGGTCGTAGCAGAAGGCGACGCGGAAGCCATCGCGGTGGTCCAGCCGCACGTGTCCGAACACCAAGACCAGTTCCTGAGACTGGACACGCCCTTCGAGACCGGTGCCTTCGCAACGTTCCTCTCGCAATCCGGCCTGGCTGTCTTCGACACGGTGCTCGCAATGTCCAAACCCGGCAATGCCGGTGCCGCGGCCGTCTCGGCTGCAGCGGGGCCAAGCCTCTACGGCTTGGTTGGCCACGCACTCGGCTGAGCTTCACGCCCAAGACGTCTCCCCGAACATCGACAGCGGAGTGCTCGCCGTCATCTGGCTGCGGTTGGTGCTGCAGTTGTCACCGGGCATATCTACAGAGCCGCGCGTCTTATCAGACCCGCAAAGATCGCTGTATCCTGCAGTGGATGCGCTCGCGCATCGAAAATTTTGATGCCGCCTGTCGGTTTCCGCCAACGTCGTTCGTCTAACTATCGACGCTGCTGCATGTTTCCTTAATTCAAGCTCGGTTTTTAAGGATAAAACATGCAGTAAATTCAAGGTTCTACAGCCTCCTTTGTGCGTCCGAAAGCTGCAGGCGAACCGCCCCGAAGGCGAGGGGTGTCACGTCGAAGGATTTGCCTAAACGGAGACCGAAAAATGATCAGTTCTCATTATCGATGGGTGATTGTAGCGGCGGGTGGCCTCCTGGGCTGTATCGCGATAGGCGCCATGTTTTCGCTGCCTGTCTTTCTCCAGCCCATTTCGCGCGACACTGGATGGTCCGTTACCGGCGTGTCGAGCGCCATGACCGTGGGCTTTATCGCGATGGCCTTGGCGAGCATGATCTGGGGCGCCGCCTCGGATCGTTGGGGTCCGCGTTTGGTCGTGGTGACCGGGTCGGCCCTTTTGGCTGCGAGCCTGGCGCTCGCTAGCAGGGCGACGTCGCTCATCGAGTTTCAAATCCTATTCGGCTTAATCGTCGGAGGTGCCTGCGCCGCGATCTTCGCGCCGATGATGGCTTGCGTGACAGGCTGGTTCGACACCCACCGCAGCCTTGCCGTATCTCTGGTGTCCGCCGGCATGGGGATGGCGCCGATGACCATGTCTCCCTTGGCGGGATGGCTGGTCTCGATCTTCGATTGGAGGACGTCGCTGCTGATCATTGCTGCCCTCGCCGCAGCCATCATGATCCCGGCAGCATTGCTGTTGCGCAGTCCGCCGGCGTTGGAGGAGTCGCATGCCGCCGCATCTTCAGGCGAAGGGCCTGATATGTCCTTGGAGCAGGCGCTCAGATCGCCCCAATTCATCATATTGCTGCTGACGAACTTCTTCTGCTGCGCCACGCATTCGGGGCCGATCTTCCACACGGTGAGCTATGCGATGAGCTGCGGTATTCCGATGCTCGCCGCTGTTTCGATCTATAGCGTCGAGGGTTTGGCGGGCATGGGCGGTCGCGTCGCCTTTGGCATCCTCGGAGACCGCTACGGAGCAAAACGCATTCTGGTCGCGGGCCTGCTGCTGCAGGCGTTCGGCGCATTGGCCTATTTCTTCGTGCGCGATCTCGGCGCGTTTTACGCGGTGGCGGCCCTGTTCGGCTTCATCTATGCCGGCGTCATGCCCCTCTACGCGGTGATCGCACGTGAGAATTTCCCCTTGCGCATGATGGGCACCGTCATCGGCGGAACGGCCATGGCCGGGAGCCTCGGCATGGCTATCGGTCCGCTCGCCGGTGGCCTGATCTACGACGCCTTTGACAGCTACGGCTGGCTTTATATCGGCGCCTGGGGCATTGGCATCGGTGCTTTCCTGATCGCCATGACCTTCAAGCCATTCCCCAAGGATCGGCCGGCGCTGGCGCCAGCCTAATGCATATCGCCCAAAGGTGTGCTGCGCCTTTGGGACCACGACATGCGCAAGAACAAGGACCTGAAGCGCGTCGCATGAACTCGTTTGCATGCGACGCGTTTAGCAATGAATGCCGGCACCAGGAGTGCCGGGACGGGGCACACGGCGTCGCGTGGGCTCGATGTCAATTTTCCTTCACGCCGCTGTGGAATAAGCCAACATGGACAGGGCTGGCTGACGCCCCCGTGAACGTCGGAGGAACGAGATGAAGAACGAACGAGACGAGGTAGAGCGCGTCGATTGGCTGGAAGCGGAGCTGGCCGACACGCTGGACGAGGATTACGAGCTCGAGCTTTCCGAACCCGCACTGTCGGAGGAAATCCGCAAGATTTACCGTAAGTCTCATCCTCCGACGATTCCGCGTATGGACTATTTCCGCACGCTCTTGACACTGCAGTCGGAGTTGATCAAGCTGCAGGATTGGGTGGCCTACCGCAAGGAGAAGGTCGTCGTGATCTTCGAGGGGCGCGATGCGGCCGGTAAGGGCGGTGTCATCAAGCGCATCACCCAGCGGCTGAATCCCCGCGTCGTACGGGTCGTGGCGCTGCCGGCCCCGTCCGACCGCGAGAAGACCCAATGGTACTTCCAGCGCTACGTGCCGCATCTGCCCGCCGGCGGCGAGATCGTGCTTTTCGACCGCTCCTGGTACAACCGCTCGGGCGTCGAACGGGTCATGGGCTTCGCGACGGAAGATGAGGTCGAACAATTCTTCAACGACGTGCCGGAATTCGAGCGCATGCTGGTGCGTTCGGGCATTCGTCTCGTCAAATACTGGTTCTCGATCACGGACGAAGAGCAGCAGATGCGCTTCCTGATGCGCATCCACGATCCCTTGAAACAGTGGAAGCTCTCGCCGATGGACCTGCAGTCGCGCGTCCGCTGGGAGGCCTACACCAAGGCCAAGGAGGAGACGTTTGCCCGCACAAATATTTCCGAGGCGCCGTGGTTCATCGTCGAGGCCAATGACAAGAAACGGGCGCGCCTGAACTGCATCGACCACCTGCTCAGGCAGATCCCTTACGAGGACGTTCCGCACGAGGATATCAGCTTGCCGGAGCGGATCTTCAACCCCGACTATGAGCGCCAGGTTCTGCCGCGGGAGCTCTATGTTCCCTCGAAATACTAGAGCATTTTGCAGTCAGCGTGATTCCACTGACCACAAGATGCTTTAGCCGTTCGCGCTCTCGGCCTTGGCCTTCGGCGCATAGAGGGCGCGCGAGCGTTCGAGGTGCTTGATCATCGCCTGTTCGGCCTCGTCGGGATTTCCGCGGCGGATGCAGTCGATGATTTCCTCGTGCTCGCTGAGCGTCACGTTTTCCCGCCCGGTCCAGATCAGCATTTCAGTGTGATATTCCTTGAGCCAACCGAGCATCGCTTCGCTGACGGCGGTGAAGATCGGATTGCCGGAAATCTGCGCGATGCGGGTGTGGAAGGCCATGTCGGCTGCGATGAAGGCGTCGGAGTCGCCAAGGGCTGCTCGCTGGCGCTTCAGCGTTTCTTCGAGCGCTGCAATGTCGGCGGCGCTCGCGCGGCTGGTCGCCTCGCGAATCATGCCGCGCTCGAAGAAGATGCGCGCGCTTTTCAGATGTTCGAGCGAGTCCGAAGAGGCCGAAAGCATGATCTTGGCGGCGAGATCCACCTGCCGAAGGAGCGATTTCGCCGTCGGCTGCAGTACCTTGGCGCGCTCCCCATGTGAAATCTCGATCAGCCCCATATTGGCGAGCGCCTGCATCGCCTCGCGAATGGCCGGGCGCCCGACCTGAAAGCGCTCCATCAGCATCCGCTCGGAAGGCATCTCGTCTCCCGGCTGCAATTCGCCGCTTTCGATCAGCCCCTTCAGCCTCGCGAAGACCTCGTCCGAGAGCTTCCTGCGAACAATGGGCTCGGATTGAATGACCATGTGAACTCCACTCGTCTTGTGGCTCATTCCTATATGCACGATTTCCACAAGGAGGAAATCTTGGGGCGCGCCACCCGCCGCCGGAGGGGCGCGAATTTTCTCTTGCGCAACTGAGATACTCATTATACCAGTTGACGGAAAGAGGCTACTGAATTCAACGCGAGAGCGCGCCCGTGATACGCATCACCTACCGCATCGAGAGCCCGGGCGACGTCGAGGCGCTGGCGGCAAAGATCGCAAGCGACCAGTCCACCGGGACCTTCGTGCCGGTGCCCGGCGAGACCGAGGAGCTGAAGGCGCGCGTTGCGGCACGCGTCGTCGCTGTCCGTCACCTGGAGCCGGCCGATCGGCCCTCTCTGCCAGATGAAGCCGGGGAGGCCAGGCGCTTTAATCGAGCCGAAGCGGACATATGTTTTCCGCTCGAAGCGGTCGGCACGGATCTGTCGGCGCTGATGACGATCGCGATCGGCGGCGTTTATTCCATCAAAGGCCTGACCGGCATCCGCGTCGTTGACATGAAACTGCCGCCGGAATTTGCAGCCGCGCATCCCGGTCCGCAATTCGGCGTCGCCGGCAGCCGGCGCCTGACCGGCGTCCAAGGGCGGCCGATCATCGGGACGATCGTGAAGCCGGCGCTGGGCTTGAGGCCGGAGGAAACCGCCGCTCTCGTGGGCGACCTGCTTTCTTCCGGTGTCGATTTCGTCAAGGACGACGAGAAGCTGATGAGCCCGGCCTATTCGCCGCTGAGGGACCGGGTCGCTGCGATCATGCCGAAGATCCTCGATCATGAGCAGAAGACCGGCAAGAAGGTGATGTATGCCTTCGGCATATCGCATACCGATCCGGACGAGATGATGCGCAACCACGATCTCGTGGTGGCCGCCGGCGGCAATGCCGCGGTCGTCAACATCAATTCGGTCGGCATGGGCGGCGTCGCCTTCCTGCGCAAGCGCTCTCGCCTCGTCCTCCATGCCCATCGTAATGGCTGGGATATTCTCACCCGCCATGGCGGCCTTGGCATGGAGTTTTCGGTCTGGCAGCAATTCTGGCGGCTGATCGGCGTCGATCAGTTCCAGATCAACGGCATCCGCGTCAAATACTGGGAGCCGGACGAGAGCTTCGTGAAATCGTTCAAGGCGGTGAGCACGCCGCTCTTTTCCGAGAAGGATTGCCCGCTGCCCGTCGTCGGTTCCGGCCAATGGGGCGGGCAGGCGCCGGAGACCTATGCTCGCACCGGGCGATCGACCGATCTCCTCTATCTCTGCGGTGGGGGCATCGTCAGCCATGCGGGTGGCGCGGGCGCCGGCGTCAGGGCCGTTCGGCAGGCCTGGGAGGCCGCGGTCGCTGGCATTCCGCTCGCCGACTACGCGCGCGAACATCCTGAACTCGCGCAGTCGCTCAAAAAATTCGCCGACGGCCAGGGCGCCTGACTTCCGAGCGCCGGAGACCTCGAATGCAGAAAGCTTTGCTCAGTTACTACGGAGACGACCTGACGGGTTCCACCGATGTCATGGAGGCGCTTTCTTCCCAGGGAGTCGACACGGCACTGTTCCTCAAAATTCCCGATGCGGCGCTTCTTCAACGCTTCGCTCATTGCCGCGCTTTCGGACTCGCCGGCACCAGCCGCAGCCAGACTCCCGCCTGGATGGCGGAGAACCTTCTGCCGGCCTTCTTGTGGCTGAAATCGCTCGGGGCGGACTTCGCGCACTACAAAGTGTGCTCGACCTTCGATTCCAGCCCCACAGTCGGCAATATCGGCAAGGCGATCGAGATCGGCCGGACGGTCTTCGGGAAAGCACCAGTTCCGCTCGTCGTCGGCGCGCCGCAGATCCGCCGCTATACGGCCTTCGGCAATCTCTTCGCCGCCTATCGCGGCGACACCTATCGCATCGATCGTCACCCGGTGATGAGCCGGCATCCCGTCACACCCATGGACGAGGCCGACATCCGGCTTCACCTGTCGCGGCAGACATCGCTCAGCGCGGGGCTCATCGATCTCGCGCACCTTTCGTCGCCGGACGCGGACGCGTTCGCAGATAAGGCCTTTGCCGAAGATAACGATATCGTCCTTCTCGACGTCGCCGATGAGGCGAGCCAGGCGGTCGTAGGGCGCCAGCTCTGGCGCAGGCGCGTTGCGGGCGGGCAATTCGCCTGCGGCTCTTCGGGCCTCGAATATGCGCTCGTTCGCGAATGGCGCCGCCTCGGGCTTGTCGACGACGCGCCCGCTTTCACCCCGCCGGGGCCGGTCGATCGGATCGCCGTCGTCTCCGGCAGCGTGTCGCCGACGACGGAACGGCAGATTCGCCACGCGCTCGAGCACGGCTTCGACGGGATCGCGCTCGACGCGGTCGCCTTCGCCGCGGCGGAGGAGGGGTCTGTGGTCGAGGATGCGGTCGCGCGCGGACTGTCCAGCCTCGCTGAAGGCCGCAGCGTAATCCTCTACACGGCTCTTGGCCCTTCGGCTGATCGAGGCGATGCCATTCCCCTCGAGGACGGCTCCCGTCATAGAATCGGCGAACGGTTAGGGCTGCTTCTGAAAGAGCTGGTGACACGCGCCGGGCTCCGCCGCGCGGTGATCGCCGGCGGGGACACATCCAGCCACGCGCTCGGCCAGCTTTCCGTCGATGCGCTGAACTTGCGGCTGCCCTTGCCGCAGTCGCCCGGCTCGCCCCTCTGCACGGCGCATAGCGCGGATCCTCGAGTGGACGGGATAGAGGTGGCGCTAAAGGGCGGACAGGTCGGCCTAGACGATTACTTCTCGATGATCCGCGACGGCCGCCCCGGCTACTGCATGATTCCTTAAATCGGAATCGATTTAAGGACAAAATCATGCAGCAACTCAAAGTGCTACAGCGACCTTTGCGCGTCCGATTGGACGCGCGGCGCTGTAGAGTATCTTCGATGAACGCGGAGGCGGTTTGAGGAGTTGTCCGACAGATAGCCCACCTCGCGGCCTCAGCTTCCAACGTCAATCGCCGATGACATATCCTTCGCGGCCGAGACAATGGCACGTCTCAACCATATGTGCCTGGGCGCGTCTTGCTGGCGCGCGTGCCAGGCGAGGCTCATCGTGAAGCTCCCAAGATCGAGGGGCGGCGGCAACGATACGAAGCGCCTCATGTTGGCGGCCGCTCGTGCCAGGCTCGACGGCAGGGTCATGATCAGGTCGGAGCGGGCGGCGATCTCGACCGCCGCGAAGAAGTTCGGCACGCGCAGCTTCACTCGCCGCGTTCGCCCCATTCGCGCGAGCACCTCATCGACAGGTGCAGGCCCGACGCCGGTGACGCTCACCACGATATGCTCAAGCGCCAGAAAGCGGTCGAGCGTGAGTTTTCCGGCGAGCGCAGGGTGATGCGCCCGCATGAGCGTCACGAGTTCTTCGTCATAGAGGCCGCGTCGCTGGATGCCGGCCGGCGCTTCGTCGAGCAGCGCCACCATCGCATCCGCGACACCGTGCTCCAGCGCTTCGATCCCGTTCGTGCCCGGCGCGACGATATCGAGATCGAGGGACGGTGCCTCGCGGGCGAGGCGGGCGAGCAAATGCGGCGTGAGCGCGGCGGCCTGGAGATCGGGCATAAGAAGCCGGATTCGACCCGTCGCTGTCGCGGGATCGAACGAGTTCGCTTCCAACAATTCTCCTAGGCCTGCCAATATCCTGCGCAGGACGGGGCGCACCTCTTCGGCACGGGAACTGAGGACGTAGCCGCCCGGTCCATCGACCAGTAGCGCGTCCGAAAACAGCGCGCGCAATCGCCCCAGGGCACGGCTCGCGGCAGGCTGGCTCATGCCGAGCCGGTGGGCGGCCCGCGTGACGCTCTTCTCATCCAGCAGCGCCTCAAGCGCCACCAACAGGTTTAGGTCGATCCGGCGTAAATCCACTTCGCGCATACTGGCTATGTATAACATGCATTGGACGCATGGAAATCCCCCGCCTATTAGTTCCTTTATCGAAAGCGAACTGACGGAGTAGCAATCATGTATGTTGTACTTGGAGCAAACGGACGGGCCGGCGGCGAGGTAGCGCGCGCCCTTATCGAACGCGGCGAGGCCGTGCGTGTCGTCCTGCGTAGCAAGGAACAGGGTGAAAAATGGACAGCCCTTGGCGCTGAGGTGGCCGTCGCGACCATCGAGGATGCCGACGCGATGGCCGATGCGCTGAAGGGCGCGTCGGGAGTGTTCCTGCTCAATCCACCGCCGGTGAGCGGTGATCCCTATGCGCGCACGGAAGAATTCGGTGCGGCGCTGTCCGGTGCAGCACGGCGGGCGCGTCTGCCAAAGGCCGTTGTCCTGTCGTCCATCGGAGCGCAGCATGCCTCCGGCACCGGCGTCATCGCCACCCTCAACCGGTTCGAGGCACTGCTTGACGGGGTGGCACCGGCGACCGTCTTCCTGCGGTCGGGCTATTTTGTCGAGACCTGGGGCGAGGTGGCGCAAACTGTCATGTCGGAAAGCGTGCTGCCGACCTTTATCGAACCCTCTCAGAGAATTCCGATGGTGAGCACGATCGATGTCGGGCGCGCTGCGGCAGCCGTGCTGTGCGAGGAGTGGACCGGGAAGCGGGTCGTTGAGCTGGCCGGACCGGAAGACTGGAGCGCCGGCGATGTGGCGTCGGCCTTCGCGGAAGTTCTCGGCCTCCCGGTGGTGCCGGTACCGGTCCCGCCGGAGCGCCGCGCCGCGCTGCTCGCCGAGGAAGGCGTGCCCGGTGAGGTGGCGAACGCGCTTCTCGGCATGTATGAGGGAATCGCCAAGGGCCTGTTCATGCACCAGAACGGCAGTGAACACCGGCGCGGCACGATTTCTCTGATGACAGCGATAGAGCGCGTTGTCGCACGGTTGAACCAGCCGACCGCTGATCTTCACTGATTAGCGAGAATTCACGCGACAGAGGAGCCTGAGCGGAGACCTTCGCGGACGGGCTCCTGGGTTCTCACGCCGGCATCTATCTGCAAAGATTTTGTGCGGGAGGCGCCGGTGCACGATAATTGAGCAATGCGGCTGCGGCGGACTAATATTTGATCATCCCCAAAAGCGACCTACGCATTCCTCTTTGCCTAGACGCCTGAATTTCTTCGTTTATCTCAAAACACCTAGCTTGGCACGCTGCTTGCATCCATTATTTTGAGCCCAGGCAGACCCCAATGGCGCCCAATGTCGCGCGCCAGAAGCAAGGTTGCTGAAGAGGATCGACGCGCGCATCCCCGATGAGCGCGGACCCCTGTTTGCGGCTTTTCCAGGATCAACCGACAGGGATTGGCGCTGACACGCGCCGGGAGAAGTTATGTCCGCTCTTCACCAAACACAGCCCACCAGTGCAGGCGAGCAAGCGCGCGCCCTGTGGATTTCAACGACTGCATTCACGATCTGTTTTGCCGTATGGACCATCTTTTCGATCATCGGCGTGCGTATCAAGGACGAGCTTGGCCTCAGCGAAGCTGAGTTCGGGCTTCTGATCGGCATGCCGATCCTCACGGGATCGCTGGTCCGCATCTTTCTCGGCATTTGGACCAGCCGCTATGGCGGTCGCCTGGTTTACACGCTGACGATGGTGGCAGCGGCGCTTGCCACGTTCCTGTTGGCCTATGCGACCACCTATCCGCAAATGCTCCTTGCCGGCCTCGGCGTCGGCCTCGCGGGTGGCTCCTTTGCCGTCGGTGTTGCCTATGTCTCGCCGTTCTTTCCGCCGGAAAAGCAGGGCACGGCGCTCGGCATTTTCGGCGCCGGCAATGTGGGAGCGGCCGTCACCAAGTTCCTCGCGCCGTTCGTTCTCGTCGCCTTCGGTTGGCAGGCTGTTGCGGAAATCTGGGCGGTCGTGCTTTTGCTCACGGCGATCGTCTTCTGGTTCTCGACCGAAGACGACCCGCAGTTCCGCGCTCGACGTGAAACTCGTCAGCCCCGCAAGAGCTTTCTCAAGGAATTCGAGCCGCTGAAGAACGTCCAGGTCTGGCGCTTCTCCCTCTATTATTTCTTCGCCTTCGGCGGTTTCGTCGCCCTTGCGCTGTGGCTTCCGCGCTACCTCGTCGGCGTCTACGGCTTCAGCATCGAAACGGCAGGCATGATCGCCGCCGCTTATTCGATCCCCGGCAGCATCTTCCGCGCCTATGGCGGCGCGCTGTCGGACAAGATCGGCGCGCGCAAGATCATGTACGCCATGTTTGCCGTGTCCGCGGTGGCAACGGCAATCCTTTCGGTGCCCGCAGGCGGCGCGATGCCGATCATCGTGACGCCGGTTGTTTTCGTCGCCGTCACTTTCGTGCTGGGCTTCGTCATGAGCCTCGGTAAGGCAGCGGTCTACAAGCACATACCCGCCTATTATCCCTCCCATGTCGGTGCCGTCGGTGGCGTCGTGGGCATGATGGGCGGGCTCGGCGGTTTCGTCCTGCCGATTGCCTTCGGCTATCTCAAAGATGTGACGGGCCTGTGGTCGAGCTGCTTCATGCTGCTCTTTGTCATCGTCGCCGCCTCCATGATCTGGATGAACGCCTCGATCCGGCAGATCAAGCGGCGTGCCGGTGAAGGCATGCCGGCCGGCGCCATTGCACAATAGTCCGGCTTGATCGACGTTGCTGTTGGTCCCCACGCGCCGGCCGGGCGCGTGGGACGTTAGGCGTGGCCGAACACCGTCCACACGAGGCCCGCCAGGGCGCAGGCCAGAAGCGTCGCGAGGATCGATGCGCGATAACGGAAAATCGCGACCGCGGCAGCGATCGTCAAAAGCAGGGAAGGCACGACGAGAGACGCCGCCACAGGCATATCGAGGGCGAACCACCCGAGCCTCCACGTCACCACCTCTGCAAACAGCGTGTGCAGACCGAACCAGACCGCGAGATTGAGGATGACGCCGACGACTGCGGCGGTGATCGCCGACATCGCGCCCGTAAGCGCTACATTGTTGCGCAGCCGCTCGATGAATGGCGCTCCGAGGAATATCCAGAGGAAGCAGGGTACGAACGTCACCCAGGTCGTCAGGATCGCGGCGAACGTCGCCGCCGTCATGGGGTGAAGGGTACCCGGATCGCGGTAGGCTCCCATGAAGCCAACGAACTGCACGACCATGATCAGCGGCCCCGGCGTCGTCTCCGCCATGCCGAGCCCGTCGAGCATCTCGCCCGGCTTCAGCCAGCCGTAATGCTGCACCGCCTCCTGGGCGACATAGGCGAGCACGGCATAGGCCCCGCCGAAGGTGACGACCGCCATCTGGCTGAAAAACAGCCCGATTTGCGTGAAGACATCACCTAGGCCGAGAAAGGTGATCAGTAACGCCAATGGCGTCAGCCACAGCGCCAGGAACACCGCCGAGACCCGGAGCGACCACGCGAGATTAGGGCGCGCGTGGGCGGGTATCTCCTCGCCCAATACCGAATCCTCGTCCCTGAGGACGGGACCCGAGCCCGCCTTGTGACCGCCGCCGATCCGGAAGAGCGGCGAACCGGAGCGGCCGCCGATATAGCCGAGGATGCCTGCCGCCAGGATGATCAGCGGAAAGGGGACGCGAAAGAAGAAGATGGCGATGAAGGCCGCCGTGGCGATGCCGATCATCAGTTGGTTCTTGAGCGCCCTGCCGCCGATCCGGAACACGGCATGGACGACGACGGCGAGCACTGCGGCCTTCAGGCCGAAGAACAGTCCTTCGACAACGGTGACATTGCCAAAGGCGGCGTAGATGTAGCTCAGGCCGAGAATAGCGAGAAAGCCAGGCAGCACGAACAGTGTTCCGGCGACGAGGCCGCCGGCGGTGCGGTGCAGGAGCCAGCCGATATAGACGGCGAGCTGCTGTGCCTCGGGTCCGGGCAGCAGCATGCAGTAGTTGAGCGCATGCAGGAAACGGTGCTCGCCGATCCAGCGCTTCTCGTCGACGAGGATGCGGTGCATCACCGCGATCTGCCCCGCCGGACCACCGAAGCTCAGGGCCGCAATTCTCGCCCACACCCGGACCGCTTCGCCGAACGGAATACCGTGAGTGTATTGCTGCCGCGCCGTGTCCGGCGCGGCTTTGCCTGCGATCTCGGTCATTCACATATCCTTCTTCGGCGATGGCCAGTTGTGGGTTTCGTCCGTAGCATCCCGGCACCAGCGATAAAAGGCGTCGTAGAGCAGCATCCCGGCCTCCAGTTGCGCAAGGTCATCGGCATACATGCGCGACAAGCCGAGAGATGCCGCCAAAAGACCCGGCGCTTGCGGGGCGAGATCGAGCCGAGCGGTATCCGCGCCCCGCACGATGGTGGCAAGCCGCAGCAGCGGCTCCGTCGAAAGACCGAACTCGTCGACCATCACGTCGAAGGTACAAAGCTCGCCCTTGTGGCTCCAGCGGATCGGGGCATCGATGTCGAAGGGGGTCGCAGCGAAGCGGTCCCCAACCACCTCGACTTCGGACGGCGACACGAACAGGAAGACTGCCCGCGGATCGACGAAACGGCGGATCAGCCAGGGGCAGGCGATGCGGTCGATCTTCGGGCGCGCCCGCGTCACCCAGACGGTGCGGCCGCTTGCGTCCCGTTCCGGTATCGCGGAGGCGGGTACCGCCGGATAGCCGCCCTCTGCCCAGGCTTCGAAGCCGCCCTCCAATACGTCGGCGGCAATGCCATAGTGGCGAAGCCAGGCGGCGACACCGTAGCTGAGCTTCTTGCCGCGATGGCAGATCACGACCGCGGACTCGCTGGCGATGTCGGCAATCCATTCCTGTACGTGGCGATAATCGCGCCGAACGGAGCCGGGCACCAGACGCGGGTCGGCATCGAAGTCCTCGTCGATCCGAACGTCGATCAGCCCCGGGCATTTTGGGGTGCCGACAAGGCGTGCGAGTTTCTCGGGGGAAATTTCAAGAAGTGACGACATGGCGCGTCCTCCCGTGTGAGCGGTTGAAATGGACGCGATACTTCGGCTGTCGCCTCGTGGGGTGATCGCAACCCCATGCGCGATGTTTTCCTCCCATTGCTGGGTGCTGTCAAGGCCGGCTTTTCTTGGTCCGACCCTTAACTCCTTCCTTCGCCAGCGGAGGAGGTCACGGACGAAGCCGCGGCTGCGTGGGCGGCCGGCAGGCCCGACCACCCCTGGAAGCCGACATAGATGCCGACGGCGATGATCAGGATGCTCGAGAAATAGGGAGCCCTGCCCGCGAACGTGCCGAACCAGCTCCAGCGTTTCGTCGCATGACGCACGCTCAAGGCTGCGGCCGCGCCGACGGTGACGAGGGTGAGCGCCAGGCCGATCGAGAAGCACAGGACAAGCGCGAAGCCGAGCGTGAACTCCTTCAGTTGCAGGCAGAGCAGGAGCACGGTGATGGCGGCCGGGCAGGGGATCAGTCCGCCGGTGAGGCCGAACAGAATGATCTGCCAGATGGTCACGCTCCGGTCGGCGAACCGGCGGCGGATGTCGTTGGCATGCGCCAATTCATGGGCGTCCTGGTAGCTGTCGGTCGCCAGGTTGAGCCCGCGAAGCTCCTCGCGCATATGATCGTGACCCTGCCCGGTATCGATCCGGGGAGGGGCGCCGTGACTATGGCCATGGGAAGGGTCATGATCGTGATGGTGGCGATGGCCATGGCCGTGCACATGGCAGGCCGCTGCTTTCGCGCGTTGCTGGTCTTGCCATGTCCGCCACAGCATCCACAGCGCGATTGCGACGATGATGGCGGCCGACGCGAGTTGGAAATACGGCTCGACGGCTTCCGAATCCACGCCCCGCCAGAGATAGATGCCCGCAAACGCGATGCCCCAGACGACGATTGTGTGCGAGACCGTCGCCGCGATGCCGAGCAGGACGGCCTGCGTGACCGTCCCGCGGATGGCGACAATGAAGGCGGCCATCATCGTCTTCGAATGACCGGGCTCCAGGCCATGCAAGGCGCCGAGCAGGATGGCGCTCGGGACGAACAGCCAGGCATGGGCCGCTCCCTGCTGCATCAGATCGGCGAAAGCGGCCATCGGCATGACCTCAGAGATATTTGGTGATCGACTTGAACTCGTCGATCGATTGGCGCTGGTCGCGCGGAAGCACGCCGACGGTCTCTTCGAGACAGTGGTCCAGATGGTCCTGGATGAGCGTCCGCTTCGCCTGCGTGATCGCCTTCTCCACCGCGTGGAGCTGCTGGGCGATATCGAGGCAGGGCCTGCCGCCCTCGATCATGGCGATAACGCTCTTCAGGTGCCCTTCGGCACGCTTCAGCCGCTTGACGATTTCGGGATGGGTTTCATGCTTGTGCTCTGTCATAGATTTTACCTATCCCCCTGGAAGGGATAGCTCAACTGGGAATCTTGTCCGATTGATGACGCATTGAGGTTACTTGAGTGGTTTTCCTGAAGCTGACGGCGTTTTTCCGGTCCGGCGGAAAGACGATCCGCCGAAGGGAGTTATGCGGTCTTATGGTAGAGTTGACGACAGCGCATGGATCGCAAGCGCCGGCCTCCTACCAGTGGCGGCAGGAATTGACTTGGCCTCGGATTGGTCGATTGTGCGCGCGCAACCGGAAGAGCTGGCCGTGCGGCAACTTAAGGACAAAACCTTCATCTGGCTGACCGCCGCGGTATCGCTGGCCTTTGTGCTGGTGCTGTGGCCGTTGTCCGGCGCCATCCTCTGGGCGACCGTACTGGCCGTATTGTTCGCTCCCGTGAACCGCGGCATGCTCAAACGCATGCCAGGCTGGCGCAACCTCGCTGCAACCATCACTTTGGTCGTTATACTCGTGATGGTGATCCTCCCCTTCCTGATCGTCGCGAACCTCGTTTTTCGCGAAGCTGCCTCCATTTACAGGAGCGTCGCGGCGGGCGAGATCGACCTTGGTATCGATATACAGGCGCTGCGCGACATACTGCCGAACTGGCTGAACGGGCTCGTCGACGACATCGTGCCGGATGCCGATGCGCTGCGCACGCGACTGCTGAACGCGCTCGGGCAGAGCGGCGAGTTTTTGGCGGGGCAGGCGATAAACATCGGGCAATCGACCTTCCACCTCATCGTAAGCGTTTTCGTGATGCTCTACCTGCTCTTCTTTTTTCTGCGCGACGGGCGCGAACTGGCGCGGGTGATTGGTGAGGCGATGCCACTCAGCGGTAGGCTGCGCCAGGCGCTGTTCAGCCGCTTCGCGCTGACGATCAATGCGATCGTGAAAGGCAGCGTCGTCGTGGCGCTTGTGCAGGGAATGCTGGGGGCGCTCGTCCTTTGGGCGCTCGACGTCAGGGCGCCGGCACTGTGGGGTGCGGTTATGGCGGTGTTCGCGCTGCTACCCGTGGTGGGCACGGGGCTCGTATGGGGACCCATTGGCGTCTATATGCTGGTATCAGGGGCCATCTGGCAGGGTGCGGTGCTGCTTCTCTTCGGCATCCTGGTGATTGGGCTTGTGGACAATCTTCTGCGGCCGGTCCTCATAGGCAAGGAGACCAGGATGCCGGATTATCTCGTGTTGGTCTCGACGCTCGGCGGTATCGCCGCCTTCGGCACCAACGGCCTCGTTGTGGGTCCGGTAACTGCAGCGCTTTTCCTGGCGGCTTGGTCCGTGTTCCCGGCTGTGACGGCCGAACGGGAGAACGAAGACGGACCGCAGATTTAGCGCGCCGAACTCCGCGGCGGCCTTCGGCAAGCGGTTCAACATGCTGCAGCCCCAAAACGGGCTTCAACCGACGACAACAAAGATCTTGAGGCAAACGCTTGGGCTGTCATCTGGTCGCCATGCTCGCGACCAGATCGCTGAACCTCTCGCCCTGGATGCCGACATGTGCCCGCAACAGGCGACGGGCCTCGTCTCCGTTTCCGGCGAAGATCGCATCGACGATGGCGCAATGTTCAGAGAAGGATGTCGACAGGCGATTGCGCACCCGCAGTTGCAGTCTGCGGTACGGTCGAAGGCGACGGTGCAGTTGAGTGCACTGCTCCTGCAAAAACTCGCTTCGGCTCGCCGCGTAGATCGCCTTATGAAACTCCTCGTTGGCGTAATAATACTCATCGCTGTCGCCGGCCTTGGCCGAGAGCTCGCATCGCTTGTGGGCGGCCGTGATGGCTTCGCGGGCTTCATCGTTCAACCGGCGGGCGGCCAGGGATCCGGCAAGCCCCTCCAGTTCCGCCATGACCTCGAACATCTCATAGACCCGGTGCGGCCCCGGATCGATGACGACGGCACCTCTGCGCGGGCGGATTTCGATCAGCCCGATCGCATCGAGCTGCATCAGCGCTTCGCGCACGGGCGTCCGGGAGACTCCGAACCGATTGGCAAGAACCATTTCGTCCAACCGCTCCCCAGGAGAGAACTCATTGGAAAGAATGGCGTTTTCGATCTCGTCCCGGAGCCACCGACCGACATTTTCGGACATTTGCGCCGCCTCTTTCATACAACAATGCCATTCTTGTATACACGATGCTTGACATCATGTACGTATCGTGACAGTTTACATACTACTGGCGAAACGTTGCAATGGGAAGCAGCCGCGCCTGGTCCGCGTAACTAGATCGCGATGATTTTAGGCCGGACCGATTCTAACAAGTTAGCGCGGGATGCGAGCGGAAACCGCGTACACTTTTCCTCGTCCCGCGCTAAGGCGGAGACTGAGAAGAGGAGAATCGGCATGCCTGAGACCTCTTTTTTCACGGATATGCTGCAGAGCATCACCGACCGCGGGCGCAAGCTTTTATTTTCCGGCTCGCGCACGACGCAGGTCGCAGCCGAAGTCGATCTCGAAACACTCTGTGAAATGCTGCTGTCGAGCCGAGGCGAAGCCTCAGGCATGGCGCTTGCTGCCGAGATTCTCGAGCGCTGGAGCGCACTCGGAAGCGAGGGTGCCCAGAACTTTCTGCACATGCTGCATGAAAAGTTCGGGGCCGACACGACGAGGCTCGATCAGGCGATCGAAAACTACCGCACGGAAAAGAACTCCGCAGCGATCACTGCTCTTCACGAGGCGGCGGAACCGCGTCGACAGGAGCTCCTGCGCCGACTGAATCACGCGCCAAACGGCACGGCCAAGCTCGTTCGGATGCGTCAGCAGCTTTTTTCAATGAAAGGGCAATCCGCTGAATTTCACGCACTCGACGCCGACTTCGCACATCTGTTCGGCTCCTGGTTCAATCGCGGCTTTCTCACGCTCCGGCCGATCGACTGGTCGACACCGGCGCACATCCTGGAAAAGATCATCAAATACGAGGCCGTGCATGAAATCGCCGGCTGGGAGGAGCTGCGCCGCCGTCTGGCGCCGGCCGACCGTCGCTGCTTTGCCTTCTTCCATCCAAGGCTCGCGGACGAACCGCTCGTATTCGTGGAAGTGGCGCTCACCCGCTCCGTCCCCGGCGCGATCAGGGAGGTGCTCGACGAGGGTAGGGAACAGATCGATGCCCCCGAGGCGACGACCGCCGTCTTCTATTCGATCTCCAACTGCCAGGATGGCTTGCGCGGAATCTCGTTCGGAAACTTCCTGATCAAGCAAGTCGTGGAAGACCTCCGCCGGGATCTGCCCGGCCTCAAGAACTTCGTCACCCTGTCGCCCGTCCCGGGCTTTGCCCGTTGGCTCAAGTCGCTTGACGCGGAGAGCAACCCGCCTCTGTCGCAGGAGACGAGCAAGGTGCTGACGCTGCTCGACAATGCGGCATGGGCCGAGGACGAGAGCATGGCAATGGAGATGGAGCGCGTGTTGCTGCCGCTCGCGGCGCGCTATTTCCTGGTCGAACGGACGCCGGAAGGCCGCCCGGTCGATCCGGTCGCCCGCTTCCATCTCGGCAACGGTGCTCGACTGGAAAGACTGAATTTTCTTGGCGACCGCTCGGCCAAGGCGATGCAGCAGGCACACGGCCTGATGGTCAATTACCTCTACAAGCTCGAGGACATCGTGGCCAACCACGAAGCGCTCGCCCAGCGCGGCGAAGTGATCGCCTCGCCCGAGGTCAAGAGCTTGCTCGATCAGAACGGCGAAGGCCGGCGCGGCGTCAACGGCCAGCAAGGCTCTCGGCCATTCGCACAAATGGTCAATTCAAGGATCGGAGGAAGGCGAAAGTGAGCAACCATCTTTTCGACGCCATAAGGGCCGCCGCACCGGGTGGCGCACCGTTTATCCGGATCGAGGGTGGCCGCATCTGGACCTACGACGACGCGCTCGATCTTTCGAACCGCATTGCCAGTGCCATGGATACACTCGGCATTCGCCCGGGCGACCGAGTTGCGGTGCAGGTCGATAAAAGCGCCGAGGCCCTGATCCTCTATCTCGCCTGTCTGCGCAGCGGCGCGGTCTACCTGCCGCTCAACACCGCCTATACGCTGACTGAACTCGACTATTTTATCGGTGATGCCGAGCCGCGCCTGGTGGTTGTTTCTTCCGCCGCGCGGGAAAACGTCGGAAAAATAGCGAAGCCTCATGGCGCGATCGTTGAAACGCTGGACGCCGACGGCACCGGCTCATTGCTCGATCTCGCACGCGACGAGCCGGCCGATTTTGTCGATGCCTCGCGCTCGGCCGATGACCTGGCGGCGATCCTCTATACCTCGGGCACGACGGGGCGTTCCAAGGGGGCGATGCTCACCCACGGGAACCTGCTCTCAAATGCCATGGCGCTGCGCGACTTCTGGCACGTCACCGCCCAGGATCGGCTGATCCATGCCTTGCCGATATTCCATACGCATGGGCTCTTTGTCGCGACGAATGTCACGCTGCTTGCGGGTGCCTCGATGTTCCTGCTGCCGAAGTTCGATCCGGACGAGGTGATTTCGCTGATGCCGCGGGCGACCCTTTTGATGGGCGTTCCGACGTTTTACGTGCGCCTCCTGCAGAGCCCGCGTCTCGACAGGCAGGCCGTCTCCAATATGCGCCTCTTCATTTCCGGTTCGGCACCGCTACTGGCCGAGACACATGTCGGGTTCCAAAACCGCACCGGGCACGCCATCCTCGAGCGTTACGGCATGACCGAAACCAACATGAACACGTCCAATCCCTACGACGGAGAACGGATCGCCGGAACGGTCGGCTTCCCGCTGCCGGGCGTGACGGTGCGCGTGACCGATCCCGCCACCGGAGCCGTGCTGCCTGCCGAAGAAACCGGAATGATCGAGATCAAGGGACCGAACGTCTTCAAGGGTTACTGGCGCATGCCCGAAAAGACTGCAGCCGAATTCACCGCCGATGGCTTCTTCATCAGCGGCGATCTCGGCAAAATTGACAGGCGCGGCTATGTCCACATTGTCGGCCGCAGCAAGGATCTGGTGATTTCCGGCGGATACAACATCTATCCGAAGGAGGTCGAGGGCGAGATCGACCAGCTCGAGGGCGTCGCCGAGAGCGCCGTGATCGGTGTCCCGCATCCCGATTTCGGAGAGGGCGTGACGGCGATCGTCGTGCGCATGCCCGACGCGGCTCTGGATGAGACGGCGATTCTTGGCGCGCTTCAGGACCGGCTCGCGCGCTACAAACAGCCCAAGCGCATCATCTTCGCCGAGGACCTGCCCCGCAACACGATGGGCAAGGTCCAGAAGAATGTCCTCAGGCAGCAATACGCCGATCTATACGCCAGGACGTGACGTGACCGCGCCCTCTGGGAGGAAGGCGCCGCCATCATTTTCAAATCTTGAAAACGACAGCTGCGGCGCTGGAGGCGCCGGAGGGAGGAGAATCATGGGTATCGAAGTACTATCCATATCGTTGTTGGTCGGGATGTTCGTCATCGCGACGATCCAGCCGATCAACATGGGCGCGCTGGCATTCAGCGGCACTTTCGTGCTCGGCTCGTTGATCATCGGAATGAAAACCAGCGACATCTTCGCCGGATTTCCGAGTGACCTGTTCCTGACGCTGGTCGCCGTCACCTACCTCTTCGCCATCGCGCAGATCAACGGCACGATCGACTGGCTCGTCGAAGGTGCCGTGCGGCTGGTGCGCGGACATGTCGCCTGGATTCCCTGGGTGATGTTCCTCGTCGCCGCCGTTATCACCGGTTTCGGTGCTCTTGGCCCCGCGGCTGTCGCGATCCTCGCACCCGTCGCCTTGAGCTTTGCCGTGCAATACCGCATTCACCCGGTGATGATGGGCCTGATGGTGATCCACGGCGCGCAAGCCGGCGGCTTTTCGCCGATCAGCGTCTATGGCGGAATCACCAACCAGATCGTTGCCAAGGCCGGTCTGCCCTTCGCCCCGACGTCGCTGTTCCTCTCCAGTTTCTTCTTCAACCTGGCGATCGCCGTTCTGGTCTTCTTCGTCTTCGGCGGCGCGCGGGTGATGAGGCAGGGATCCGCATCGTCCGGCCCCTTGCCCGAACTGCATCCCGAAGGCGTATCGGCGTCGATCAGAGGCCATGGCGGCACGCCTGCCAAGCCGATCAGGGAACATGCTTACGGCACCGCGGCCGACACCGCAGCGAGCTTGCGGCTGACGAATGAAAGGGTCATCACCTTGATCGGCCTGACTGCACTCGGGATCGGCGCCCTGGTCTTCAAGTTCAATGTCGGTCTGGTCGCAATGACCGTCGCCGTCGCCCTGGCGCTGCTGTCGCCGAAGGCGCAGAAAGCGGCGATCGACAAGGTGAGCTGGTCGACCGTGCTGCTGATCGCCGGCATCATCACCTATGTGGGCGTCATGGAGAAGGCCGGTACGGTCGACTATGTCGCCAATGGCATATCGAGCCTCGGCATGCCGCTCCTGGTAGCGCTCCTGCTTTGCTTCACGGGCGCGATCGTCTCGGCCTTTGCATCCTCGACCGCGCTGCTCGGCGCCATCATCCCGCTCGCCGTGCCGTTCCTCCTTCAAGGACACATCAGCGCCATCGGAGTCGTCGCGGCGATCGCGATCTCGACGACCATCGTCGATACCAGCCCATTCTCGACCAACGGCGCACTCGTCGTCGCCAATGCGCCGGATTATCAGCGCGAGAAAGTGCTGCGGCAACTCCTCGTCTACAGCGCACTGATTGCCATCATCGGGCCTGTGGTGGCCTGGTTGGTGTTCGTCGTGCCTGGGCTGGTCTGATCGGGCTGGCGGTCCAGATGCAGTGAGCGAAGCATCCGAGGCGCTCATGTCCGAAGGCTTCATGCTTCCGGAGGATATGGGTTTCGTTCTCGACCGGGCTCGCGAGCAGAGCACGGCACTGCGCTGAAAAAAGTCCAGGGAAGTGCCGCGGAATTGCTGCGATGGTGCGGCGGACGGGAGAATGGCTCCCGTTCGCTCGGGCCGAAGTATTTCAAGGCTGTCTAGATATCGGATCGTCCACATGACCGTTTCGCCGTCGGGAAGAGAGCCTAGCAGTTGACCCGTTTGGGCAAACTCCGACTTGGAGCAAACCCCGTGGAACAGCCGCGCCATCAGTTGGTTCTACGTCGAGGGGAGCCAGAGACCAAAGCAGAGCTTCCGACAGCCAACAAGCCGAATGGAGGAAACGAAGATGGCCGACGAGAGATATCGACGGAGAGAGCAATACGGCCGCGGCTACGGGCGCGAGCCCGACGAGCCCCGAGGCCGATACGGGCGCTTCAGCCGCTCTTGGGAGGACGATTACGGGGATGAGCGTTATGAACGCGGTTATGGCGGTCGCGAGGGGTATCGCGGCGACTATCCTTTGCGGGGGCAGGGTTACGGGCGCGAACGAGAGGCCGGCGAAGCTTACCGCGGCGAATACGGCGCTCGCGGAATGAACGAACGGATGGGCGGATATGGCCGTGAGTGGGGATCGCGACGGGGCTTCGGTGCCGAGCGCTTCGGTGGCGGCAGCGAGAGTGCGGAGGCGGTGTTTGAAGATCAGGACTTTGGTCGCGGAGAGAGCGGTTACGGCCGTGGCTTCGGCCGCGGATACGGTGGCGGCTACCGGCGCGAAGGATATGGTGGCGCGCACGGCGGCGGCTATGGCGGCGAGGGATATCGCGGTGGGATGTACGGCGGTGGCTATGGAGAGCCCCGCAGCGACCGCTTCGGACAATATCGTGGTCGGGGACCGAAAGGCTATCAGCGGTCGGATGAGCGCATCCGCGAAGACGTATGTGATCGGCTTAGCGATGACCGTTCGGTCGATGCCTCGGAAATCGAGGTGCGCGTCAGCAATTGCGAGGTGACGCTGAGCGGCACCGTCGAAAGCCGGGAGCAAAAGCGCCGCGCCGAAGACTGCGCGGAAGAAGTCTCAGGCGTAAAGAACGTGCAGAATAATCTGCGCGTAAGCCAGCAAGGCTGGACTGCCGGCGGAAAATCCCAGACCGGAACGACAGGAACAACCGGAGCGGGAATGACGGCCGGAACCAGCGCGACGAGTCCGGAATCAAGACGCGAGACTTGAGCTCGGTGAGGCAAAACGTCTTAAGCGCCCGGGTAATCGGGCGCTTAAGACCGTTGGGCGCCGAGGATGGGGCATTCGACTCGGGAACAGCCCTGCGGCTGCCGGGTTAGGCCTTTGCCGGCGCCGCTGGTGCCGGTTCCGCGACGGCCGATGCGAGCGATGACAGCCAAACAGCAGAGCAAAGACCCGATCCCCGCCTATCCGCTCTGGATAACCCTGCCGTATACGCTGTTTGTCGCCGTCCTCACGCCTTTCTACTGGCTGCGATACGGCCCAGGCAATTTCCTGTGGGTCTCCGATCTCGCCTTGTTTGCCGTGCTCATTGCACTTTGGACAGGCATTCGGCTTTTCTATTCGATGATGGCGGTCGGCGTTCTGCCGCTCGAGCTCGCCTGGTGCGTCGACTTCGCCACCGGCGGCAGGTTCATCGGGCTCGCCGCCTATATGTTCGATCCGAAGGAGCCGCTGCATATGCGGTTGCTGTCCGGCTTTCACCTCTTCCTGCCGGTGTTCATCCTATTCATGCTGATGCGGCAAGGCTACGACCGCCGGGCGTTCAAGGCGCAGACCGTCTTCGCCTGGGTTGTGCTTCTCGCGAGCTATTGGCTCACGCCTCCCGAGAAGAACATCAATTGGGTGCACGGGCTCGGCCCAGGGCCGGAGGCGCAAAAGGTGCTCTCTCCGGGCACCTATCTCGGCCTTTATATGGTGTTGCTTCCCGTGGTCGCCTATCTGCCGGTCCATCTCGTGCTGAAGCGGCTTTTCCGGCCCTAAAGTCATCATGACCGGGCCACGCAACCGCGGGTCCTGCGAGCGGGCGCAGGGGGAGGTACGCCATGTCGCAATCGGCCTTTATTCCGCCCGCTTCTTAATTCTCTGTTAAGGAATACATTCCTTTGCGGAGATCTTGTCCATGTCGGTCGGCGCATCCCAGCGTTTATATGACGGCGTCGCGGCCGTCGAAACCATGACGCGTTTCGCGCTTGCAGTGCTGGCGCTTGCCTCGGGTGTCTATACCTATCTCGGCGTGCGCAGTATTCTCGACGGCTCGCCGACTGCGGTCTTCTTCGCGGCGATCATCTACTCGGCTTCGGTCTCTGTCGGCATTTACGCGTTCTGGTCCTATATGGCCCGCTTCTATCCGCATGTGACCACCCATACGGGCCGGGCCGCCATGTTGGGCGTGATGGCCTTGGGCGCTGCCATGATCATCGCCATGTCGAGCTGGCTCAATGCGGCGGCGCTCGCAGGTTCGGCCGCGCTCGAACAGCATCTAGCGGAAACGGTGGAGGATTACACCGCCGACCTCGACCAGGCGCACCAGAATGCGCTAGCGGCGCAAAGCCTGCTGCCCGACATCCAGCGCGCCTCCGAACGCTTCGCCCAGCTTGCCGCCTCCGAGCGCCAATCGGGAGCGCTCACCGGCACGACGGGATCCGGGAGCGTGGTGCAGCTTCTGTCGCAAATGTCGGCGCAGATGAAGGAGCTCGAAAATGGCATCAACGCCTCCCGCGAGCAGGTCACGACATTGTTCAACGAAGGGCAGAAGCGGCTCGAAACCATGCGCACGCTGGTTTCCGCGCCGGGAGCGATCGAGCCGCGTGCCGACCAGTTCTCTTCCGAAGTGGTGGCGCTTACAGGCGTGATAGCCTCGCTCGGGCAGACTTCGGTCGCGCCTTCGATCCGTCGCGCCGCAGACGACCTGTCCCTCGGCTTCATCGCACCGGTGGCTGACGGCGGCGATGCCGATCTCATCAACCGCCAGGACCGAGTGATGGAGACGGTGCGGGCCTCGGTGGCGGCGCAATCCAAGGTCCTCTCCGAAGCGGCCGACGAAATCCTTGCCCGTACGCCGGTGGCGGAGCGACGCTTCGTTCCGCTGTCCTCCGCCGAAGCCGTGTTGCGCTATGCGGCTGATTTCATTCCGGCCTGGGCCGGCGCCATTTCCATCGATCTGCTGCCGGGCGTGTTGGTCTTCATCCTCGCAGCGGTGCACGGCGCGATCCGCAAACAGGAGGAGAGGCTGCCGTTTGCCGAGCGCATTACGGCGGCCGAACTGCTGCAAGCGCTGGAAGTGCAGCGAGCGGTAGCGGCAAACGGCGTGAACCTCGGCGAGATCGGCTCACAGATGGAAGCCGACGGCAAAGCGGAGGAGCTGAACAACATCACCAGTCTCGACCCGAGAACGCGCGCAAAGGATCGGTCGCATGAGGATCGATGAGCCACTCAAAGCGCTGCTGCGGCTCGACGACGGTGCGCTGATGCGCGGCGCTTTCTTCCTGTTGCTATCGGCCGCGGCGGTCTTCCTGCTGATCGACGTGCGCGATATCACGGCAATGAACGCCGAACTGCCGGGTTTCGACCCGATGCTAGAGGACCAGCCGGTCTTGCCTCCGGCACTGACCGAGGGCGTGCCCAACGGTCCTTCAGTACAGCCGGCAAGCCCCGATGAAGTGCTGCGTCAGCCGATGAAATTCGAGCTCACGTCCGGCGGCATATTGCTCGCCGAAGGCACCATCGATCTCGGGGCAGGTGCGCGCTTTGCTGAGGAGATCGAAACGCGCGGCGAATATGTAAAGACGGTGGCGCTCAACTCACCCGGGGGCTCGGTGGACGACGCGCTCGCCATTTCGAAGCTGATCCGCGAAAAGAAGCTCAATACCAAGGTGGCGTCAAAAGCGCTCTGCGCCTCCTCCTGCCCGATCATCTTTGCCGGCGGTGTTGGGCGCCTGGCCGAAGAGGATGCAATCGTCGGCGTGCACCAGGTTTTCAACGGCAGCAGGGAGAGACCGACGGCAGAACAGGCCGCCTCATTCGCGCAATCCACGACCGCTCGGGTCGCCCGCCATCTCGATGCAATGGGCATCGGCGCCGGGCTCTGGATCAATGCGCTCGAAACGCCGCCGGACCGGCTCTACTATCTGACGGCGAAGGAGATGGTTGATTTCAAGCTGATCACGGAGCCGGTCGCGACCGCCAAGAAGAAGAGCTGAATCATTCTCTCGATGCGCTGCGGCTGAACAGAGTTCGCCTTACACTGCAAGTTATCATGCAAGTGCATTACACTAGCCGGTCGTGAAGGAGACTCTCATATGGCTTCAAATGCACTGGTCCAGACTCGGATTGATGCCGACGTCAAGGAGCGCGCCGCAGCGGTTCTGGAAAGCATGGGTCTGACCGTCGCCGATGCTGTTCGAACCCTCTTAACCCGAACTGCGAACGAAGGTGCTCTGCCGTTGGAGCTTGTCAGCCATAGCGAGGCCCATGATGCGTGGTTCCGTGCCAAGGTTTTGCAGGCACTCGAGGACACGCGACCCGACGTCGAAGATGCGGATGCCGATGCGCATTTTCGCGAGCGCCGGACAGCGGCCCTGCGCAAGGCCGCGGCGGGTGAGCGATGAGGCTTGTCTGCGCAATACGCGCTCGACGATCGCAACAACATCTTCAGTTACATTGAAAGAGAGAATCCGAGGGCGGCGGTCCACGTTGACGAGGAGATCGTCCGCGCTGCACGCCGCCTTCTCGACTTTCCCGAAAGCGGTCGTCCTGGCCGGATTGCCGGAACACGCGAGCTTGTTGTGCCGCGCACGCCCTATATTGGAGCCTACGTCGTGATGGCGGACAGCATTCGCATTCTGCGTATTTTGCACGGCGCCCAGATATGGCCCATCGAGCTCAACGATGAGTAGGCGAGTGTTTCACTTGCAGCGGCACAATGAGCACCGCTTCGAGTCTTCGGTCTCCTGAAGCAAGCGGTTTGCGCCCTTCTGACCCTCGCTGTAGCGTTCGGAACATTTGCGTCATGAACCTGTTTGTGGGACTTGTGGCGGAAGCCGCCACGCTCGACCTGATTGTGTTCGCGACCACTCGCAGTTCACGCAACACCACCGCACCAGATCGATGAACAATTCAGAGGGTGGCGGCACTCCTCGGGCGCAATAGGCGCGTTTGCCGCCGGAGCTCTCGCCGTTGGAGCTTACGCAATCGGCGCTTTGGCGATCGGCCGTCTCGCTATCGGCAAGGCACGGATAAGAAATCTCGAAATCGATAATCTGACTGTTCGCAATATTCCCGGTGAAGGATCGTTCGATCACGATGCCGGCGGGCGTAGCGATGTCGCTATGACCACGGCTGACGTGGCGCAAGGATACGTATCCTTATGCCGCCGGGGAGAGTTCGATGAAGCGATGGCGCGCTTCTTTTCGGCGGATCACGTCCGTTTCGAACCGCTCGACGTGCGGGAGCCTCCTATAGAAATGCACGGCATGGAAGGGATCAGGCAAGGCAGTCGAGAATTTGCAGAACAGCATGAAATCCACGACGTGGAGGTCGACGGCCCATTTGTTGGAGGAATGCGGTTTGCCGTCGGCTTTTCCATCGATGCGACTTTCACGCCAACCGGAAGACGTGCGACGATTCGGAAGCTCGACGTCTATACCGTGCAGGGCGGGGCCATCGTGCGAAGCGAAGTCTACTACAGCGCGCCTCCGCTTTCGGCACGTTAGTCCCCGGTGAGATGGGCCGATTCGGCCCGCAATCGTCTAAAGCGCGTCGCGTTCAATCAAATTCATGCAACGCGCTTGAGGTTCTTGTCTTTATGCATGTCGTTGCCCCAAAACCGCTGCACACTTTTGGGTGACATGCACTAGATCACGATGATTTTAGGTCGGATCGACCTAAAATCATGAACGTGATCGATTCTGATAAGCTTGCGCGGGATGCGGGCGGAAAACCGCGCACACTTTTCCTCATTCCGCGCTAGGCAAGATCGCCGCCGTCGATCCCGATGACGTGCCCGCTGATGTACGAACTTGCGTCGCTGGCGAGAAAGACTACCAGGGAAGCCACTTCCTCCGGCGTACCAACGCGGCGCATGGGGTATGGGCCAACGAGCTGTTCCGTCGTCACTTTCCAGTCGCGCCGCACCCGCTCCAGCATTGGTGTCTCGATCGGTCCGGGCGCGATGGCGTTGATGCGCACGTGCCGGCCGTACTCCTGAGCGGCGGCGCGGGTCATGTGGATGACGGCGGCCTTGGAAGCTCCGTAGGCGACGATGTTCGGGAAGGCATGCCGGCCACCGATCGAGGCCGTGTTGATCATCGCGCCTCGTGACTGCACGAGATGCGGCAGCTCGTATTTCATCGCGACGAATACGCCGCGCAGATTGGTGGCGATCTGGTCGTCGAAGCCAGCAAGGTCGGTGTCGGCGATCGGTGCCGGCGGCAGATCGATGCCGGCATTGTTGAAGGCGATGTCGAGGCGGCCATAACGCTCGACGGCCTGGGCCACGAAACGCTCGACTTGAAGCGCATCGCGCACGTCCGATTTGATGTAGACAACGTCACCGCCCGCGGCGCGCAGGCGGCTCTCTACTTCCCGCCCGAGTGCTTCCCGCCGACCGTTGAACGCGACCTTGGCACCGGCCCGGGCAAGGGCGCCGGCAGTCACCGCGCCAATTCCAGACGTGCCGCCGGTCACGATTGCGACCTTGCCCTCGAGAACGCCAGGGTTTTGCGCCATCGCGGGTGCCGCTGTGAGGGCGGCGCCGACCGCTGCGCCAGTGGCAAGCATGCCGGCAATAAGATGCCTGCGCGGAATCATCGTCGCGTCAGATGTGATCTCGTCGGTCATCACTCGTCTCCTCTGTCTGCCATGGATTGAGGAAAGGCTAACCGAGAGTATTTGCCGGAAAAATCCGTGTCTGCTTTCAGGATTTTAAAGACTGAGTTTATAATCGACACATGAACCTGCGACCGGATCCATTCTCTGGCCTTTCGGCCTTCCTCGCGGTGGCGGAGGCGGGTGGCTTCACTGCGGCGGCAGCGCGACTGGATGTCTCGCCGGCTGCCGTGAGCCAGGCGGTAAAGGCCCTCGAAGAAAGGCTCGGCACGCCCTTGTTCATCCGCACGACACGGCGCGTCGGTCTGAGCGAGGCGGGTGCGGCCCTTCTGGCGCGCGTCAATCCCGCTGCGGCCGAAATTATCGCCGCTGTCGAGCAGGCGGCGGCAACGGACGAGCCCTCGGGATTGCTGCGCCTTACCGTGCCTCGGATGGCGGTGCCGCTTGTCGTCGAACCGGTCATCCCCGCGCTGAGACGCGCTCATCCGCGGATCGCCATGGAGATCGCGGTTGAGGATGCGACGGTCGATTTGCCCGGGCGCGGCTTCGATGCGGGCATCCGCATCGGTGAGTATATCGAACAAGACATGGTCGCGGTGCGTCTTACGCGCGACATCGCCTGGTCGGTAGTGGCGAGCCCGGCTTATCTCGGCGCGCGCGGTACGCCGGAGACACCGCAGGAGCTGACCGCTCATGAGGCAATCCGCTATCGTTTCCCGCGTTCGGGCGCGCTCTACCGGTGGGAGTTCGAGCGGGACGGTCGTGCCTTCTCCGTCGACCCGCCCGGCAGCTTGATCGTAAACGATGGTGCGCTGCTCGTCTCCTGGGCGCGCGCCGGCCTCGGCCTCGCCTATGTCGCCGACATCGCGGTCGAGGCCGAATTGCGCGACCGCCAGCTCGTTCCAGTTCTCGAATCCTTCCTGCCGACAACGCCCGGCCTCTTTCTTTACTTCCCGCAACGTGCGCAGACCCAGCCGAAGCTGCGCGCCTTCATCGACCTGGCAAGACAGGTGTTGCGGCCAGGACGTTGAGGTGGACCGCGGAACGTGCGTTCGTTTGTCACGTTCTGCGGCCGACACGGCATCACGGACGGGATCTGCCAGGGCAAGATGCTCGTTGCACCGGCGGAACAGGATGTTCTATACGCGGGCCAGCCGGCGGAAGCGGGCGTAGTGATAGGAGACGGAGAACAGGGATGAAGCCGCAAGCCATTACGCCAGCCCCCCGGGATGCCGCCGCCCGCAAGGCGGTCGCGCCGGTAATCTGCTATCCGGTCGAGACCCTGCCTCGCCCCGATCTCGCCGCCTATCGCGCCGTGCGGGACGATCTCGAACTCGTCGATCGCGTCACGGTTCCTGCACGCGATGCGGCCTGCTGGTTGGTTCCAGCCGGGCACTTCTGCCGCATCCTCTGCAGCGAGGGTCCGCAGGTGGGCGATCTCAACTTGTTCAACGCGCATGACTTCAGGGAACGTCTTTACACCGGCAAGACGCGTGCGCTGAACGGCACCCATGTCGGGCTGGGCGATCAGCTTTTCTCGAATATGCCCTATCTGCGCCCGATCGCCACGATCACGCACGATACGCTCGACTGGTACGGTTTCGACGAATTCGGCGGCTCGGTCCACGATGTCATCGGTACGCGCTGCGATCCCTATACGCACAACCTGCTGAGCCATGGTGGTCAGTATCACTACTGCTGCCACTCCAACCTCACCCGCGCCTTTGCGAAGCACACCGGCAAGGGGCTGGCGGAGGCTGAGCCCTATATCCATGACGTGCTGAACGTCTTCATGTGCACCGGCTTCACCCGCCAGACCGGGCAGTATTTCATGAAGGCGAGCCCCGTGCGCCCCGGCGACTATCTGGAGTTCTTCGCCGAGATCGACCTCTTGGGATGCATGTCGGCGTGCCCGGGCGGCGACTGCTCGTCGGAGCACTCCTCGGATGCGGCGGCCTGCTACCCGCTCGAGGTCGAAGTCTACCGACCCGTTCGTCAGCCTCAAGGCTGGGCCTCGCCCGCGCCCAACGGCTACGATCGCACCCACGGTCTGTAGCAACAGTGCCGGTTTCAACCCGGAGCATTGTCAGCGGCCGAGCCGGTCCATGGGTGGAGGAGATCACTTCGCCGTGAGGCGCGGGCTCCGGCTTGAAACGAGAACAAACCGCTCCAATTCCCTCCAGCAAATTCAGCTTGCATTCGGAGGGCGCCGATGGACGTCTTTTCTCCTAAAGCCGGATTTCTCGCGCTCGCCTCGGTCGCGGCGGTCGCCTCTAGCGTGGCTCTCGGTCCGGCGCACGCCGAGCTGCTCGCCCGCGTTCCCGCGGCGCGCGAAATGGCGGTCTGCGGCGACATCTTGTTCGTTGGAACCAAAGGATCCTCGGTCTATGCCGTGCCGCTGGCGGGCGGCCGCGCCCGCCGGGTTGCATCCGGATTTTCCGCTCCCAACGGTGTCGCATGCTCCCGCGGTCGTTTGTTCGTCGCGTCGAGGGACAGAATAACGGCGTTCGACATCGGGCCTCAGGGCGCTCTGAGCGGCAGGCGCGATATTCGCCGAGATTTGCCGAGTTCGGGAGCCCACAGTCTCCGCTATATCGCCGTCGGCCCCGATTCCCGCCTTTATGTCTCGTTGGGATCGCCTTGCAACATTTGCCAGCCACGCGGGCTGCAAGGCACGATCGTCCGCATGAACCAGGACGGGTCCGATCTTCGACGAGTGGCCTCCGGTGTGCGCAATTCGGTCGGCTTCGCCTGGCGCGGCGGCACAATGTTCTTTACCGATAACGGCGCCGACCGAATGGGCGACGACATCCCGCCGGACGAGTTGAACGCGCTTCGGCCGGGCGGCTTTTACGGCTTTCCCTATTTTGGAGGCCAAATCCGGCTCAAAGGGTTCGAAGACGCGACGCCGCCCGCGCGCCAGATTCCGCCCGTCTTCAACTTCCAGGCGCATGTCGCAGCGCTCGGAATCCATTTCTTCCGCAGCCTCGGCGGCGACGCCCTGGTCGCCGAGCACGGCAGTTGGGACAGATCTGTTCCGGTCGGCTACCAGGTCGTGCGGGTGCGCTTCCAGGGCGGCCGCCCGGTCTCGGCGACGACTTTCCTCAGAAACGTCGGCCGGCCGGTGGACGTCAAGGAAGCTCCGGACGGTTCCATCCTCGTATCCGACGACGCCGGAGGCGCGATTCACGTCTTCAGGCGGTGACGCTTCAGTTTGACGGCTTGGTTCTCCGCCATCCGTCTTGGTGGGAGCTTCCATTGTCGACCACCCATTTGATGGCTTCGTGCGATCGACGGTGGTCGCGGCGGTTGACTCAACTGCGATAGCGAGTATCCTGAGGCAAATTGGTATGACCACTTGGCCACTTGGCCGCAGAAGCTCTATCGGGGAGCATGATGTTTTCTGCCGTGGAATCGCGCCGCCTCTATCGTCAGGTGGCGGACCAGATGAGGGGGCTGATCGAACGGGGCGAGCTGGCGTCCGGTTCTCGGCTTCCGTCCGAGCGGGAACTCGCGCAGAAGCTCGGCGTCTCCCGTCCCACCATCAGGGAAGCGCTGATCGTGCTCGAGGTCGAGGGTTTCATCGATATCCGCATGGGATCCGGCATCTATGTCGCGACGCGCAAGGTTCCCGCGTCCGATACGCGGCCGGAGGATTTCGAAGGTCCGTTCGAATTGCTGCGGGCGCGGGCGGTGGTCGAGTGCGCCATTGCCGAGGAGGCGGCCCGGCTGGCGCGCCCCGAGCATATCGCCGTCATGGACGACAATCTCACGCGCATGGCGGCGGCACTCGAGGATCGCCGCCTGGCGCTCGCGCTCGACCGCGAGTTCCACGTCATTGTCGCGAGCATCATCGCCAATCAGACGCTGAACCGTTTCGTCGGCAGTATCCACGACATGCGCATGACGCCTTATTTCGAGAAGCTCGCGAGCTATTTCGAAAACACGGAAACCTGGCGCGCCGCGATGGAAGAGCATCGCGTGATCCGCGACGCGATCGCCTCGGGTGATCCGCCAGCCGCACGCGCCGCTATGCGCGCGCATCTCGATCAATCTCAGCTTCGCCTCTCGGCAAGCTTCGAGGAGGAGTCGTCCGACCGCACGATACCCGCCGCGTGGAGGCGCGTCGGAGGGAATTGACGGGTGAAAGCGGGATTCGCGCCGAAAGCCGCGCATTTCCATAACCCGCTTTGAGCAATCACTTTGGGAGGAGAAGGAAGATGAAGTTCAAACTGCTGACGCTACTCGGTGCAACCGCGACCATCCTGGCTTCGGCCTTCGCCGCCGAGGCGCAGACCGCGCTCAAATGGGCGCATGTCTACGAGACCTCGGAACCGTTCCATACCGAGTCCGTCTGGGCGGCGGAAGAGATCGGCAAGCGCACCGAGGGGCGTTACAAGATCGATGTCTTCCCGGCCTCGCAGCTCGGCAAGGAGGCGGATATCAACCAGGGTCTGAAGCTCGGCACGGTCGATATCATCATTTCCGGCTCGAGCTTCGCGGCGCGGGAATATGCACCGATCGGAGTGACCTATTTCCCCTACACGTTCCGCGACCCGGCCCATCTGATCGCCTATACCAAGAGCGATGTCTTCAAGCGACTGGCCGAGGGGTACGAGGCGGCTTCGGGTAACCATATCACCGCCGTCACCTACTACGGCACGCGCCACACCACATCGAACCGGCCGATCGCCAAATGTGCCGACATGCAGGGGCTGAAGATGCGCGTCCCGGATGTTCCGGCCTATCTCGCCATGCCGCGCGCCTGCGGCGCCAATACGACGCCGATCGCCTTCGCGGAGGTCTATCTCGCTCTCCAGAACGGCACGGTCGAGGCCCAGGAAAATCCGCTGACGACGATCGAGGCGAAGAAGTTCTTCGAGGTGCAGAAGCATATCGTGCTGACCGGCCATATTGTCGATCACCTGAACACGGTGGTGTCGAAGAATCTCTGGTCGCAGCTTTCCGATGCCGACAAGCAGATTTTCACCGAAGTGATGCAGCAGGCGGCGGAGCGGGCCACCAAGATCATCGAAGAGCGCGAGAAGAAGCTCGTCGAGACCTTCAAGGAGCGCGGCATCCAAGTGACGGAGGTCGACAAGGCGGACTTCCAGTCAAACGTGATGGAGAAGGTGTCGCTCGAAGACTTCGGCTACAAGAAGGAAGACTGGGAGGCAATCCGCGCCGTCAAGTGAATCGTAGATGCCGGCGGCACGTAGAGCCGCCGGCATTTTGTCCACCTTCGCCGGATGAACGCCATGTCACAGGAAGTCCATTTGCAGACGACGCCGGAGGAAATCGCCCATTCCTTCGACGAGGCTCCGCCAGCCGCGGATATTTCGAGCTATGCCTTCGAGGATTGGGTGACGCTCGCCATTTTCTGGGTGATGACTGGCTGCGTATTCCTGCAGTTCTTCACCCGCTACGTGCTCAACGACTCCTATGCCTGGACGGAGGAGATCGCCACCAATTGCCTGATCGGCGTGGTGTTCCTCGGTTCCGTCATGTGCGTCCGGGTTTCGCGGCACATCCAGGTCGACGTGCTCTATCATTATCTGCCAAGGCCCGCGGCGCGGGCCATGGCGATCTTTGTCGATCTCGTGCGCATCGGCTTCTTCGCCTATGCCTGCTGGTTGATGTGGCGCTATGTGGCGATCGTTGCGCATGAGCGCATGGTGACGGTCGATCTGCCGCGCAGCATCGTTTTCTACAGTGTGATGGCGGGCTTCGTACTGATGTTGGTCCGCTCCATTCAGGTCTTCATCGCCAATCAACGCCGCGGCTATTCGGTTCTCGAAAAGCCGGAGGAATTCCAGAAGGTCGAGGGCTGAAACCTATGCTGCTGCTCGTCGGATCGTTTCTTCTCCTCATGCTGGTAGGGGTTCCCGTCGCCGTCTCCATGGCCGTGGCATCTGTCCTCTATCTGGTCTTCTACAATGTCGCCCCCGACATTATCGCAGCACAGCGGATGATTGCCGGTGTCGAGAGTTTTCCGCTGCTTGCGGTGCCGTTCTTCATTCTCGCCGGCAATCTGATGAACTCCGCCGGCGTCACCGGCCGCATCTATGCCTTCGCGGTCGCGCTCGTCGGCTGGATGAAGGGGGGGCTCGCGCAGGTCAACATCATCGGTTCGGTAATCTTTTCCGGCATGTCGGGCACCGCGCTCGCTGACGCCGCCGGCATCGGCACGATCGAGATCAAGGCGATGAAGGATCACGGCTACCCGGTCGAGGCCGCCGTCGGCGTCACGGCCGCATCGGCGACGCTCGGGCCGATCTTTCCGCCATCGCTGCCCTTCGTCATCTACGGCATGATGGCGAATGTCTCGATCGGCGCCCTGTTCATGGCCGGCATCGTGCCGGGCGTGGTGATGACGGTGCTGATGATGCTGACGGTGGCGATCTTCGCCTACAAGCGCGGCTGGGGCTCCGACACGCCATTCGAGATGAAGCGGATTTTGTCGGCATCGCTCGAGGTCGTCGTGGTGCTCGCCGTGCCGGTCTTCGTCTACCTTCTGATGTCGGCTGGCCTGTCGATGAATGTCGCTGTCGGCATCGCCCTCGTGGTGCTGCTCGCCCTCGACTGGTATTTCGACTTTTCCGCGGTCATGGCGCTGATGACCCCGGTGATCCTGATCGGCGGCATGACCATGGGCTGGTTCACACCGACGGAAGCCGCCGTCGCCGCGGTCCTGTGGTCGCTGTTCCTGGGACTGGTGCGCTATCGCACGATGACGATGGCGACGCTGACGCGGGCGACCTTCGATACGATCGAGACGACGGCTTCGGTGCTCTTCATCGTCACGGCCGCGTCGATCTTCGCGTGGCTTTTGACCGTCAGCCAGGCCGCTCAGATGCTCTCCGGCGCGATCCTGACGATCACCGAAAACAAGTGGGTCTTCCTGATCCTTGTGAACCTCCTGATGCTCTTCGTCGGCTGCTTTCTCGATACAATCGCCGCGATCACCATCCTGGTGCCGATCCTCCTGCCACTATCGGCCCAGTTCGGCATCGACCCGGTTCACTTCGGCCTGATCATGACGCTCAACCTGATGATCGGTCTTTTGCATCCGCCGCTCGGCATGGTGCTCTTCGTGCTGTCGCGCGTCGCGAAGCTGTCGGTCGAACGGACGACCATGGCGATCCTGCCGTGGCTCCTGCCGCTCTTCATCGCACTCATCCTCATCACCTTCGTTCCCGCGATCACCCTGTGGCTGCCGGGCGCGGTAGGGCTGATCCGCTGATGTCACCGGCAACCATGCGCACGCGTCTCGCCCGACTCTATGGTCAACGCGATCTCAGGCTGGAAGCTCAGGACGTCGCGGAGCCCGGCGAAGGCGAGGTTCTCCTGAAGATGGCCGCCGCCGGGATCTGCGGCTCCGATCTTCACTATTACCAGGATGGCGGCTTCGGCCCCATTCGGGTGCGTGAGCCGATCATCCCGGGCCACGAGGCCTCGGGACATGTCGCCGCGCTCGGAGCCGGTGTCTCCGGCATTGCCGTCGGCGAGCTGGTCGCGGTCAATCCGAGCCAACCCTGCGGTAACTGCCGCTTTTGCGGCGAAAGGCTTCCCATCCACTGCCTGAACATGCAGTTCATGGGCAGCGCCATGCGCGTTCCTCACACGCAAGGCATGTTCCGCGACTGGCTCGTCGTGCCGGCGGGCCAGTGCTTCCCGGCGGGCACGTCGGTCAGCGCCGGGGAAGCGGCCTGCGCCGAACCGCTGGCAGTCTCGCTCCATGCCATCGCACGGGCAGGCGATCTCAAGGGCAGACAGGTGCTTGTCACCGGCGCCGGGCCGATCGGCGCTCTCGTCGTCGCGGCTGCCCGCCATGCCGGGGCCAAGACGATCGTGGTGTCCGATCTCGCCGATGCGGCGCTCGACCGGGCGCTGGCAATGGGCGCGACGCGCGTCGTGAACATCCGCCGCGATCCTGCGGGTCTAAGCGAGTACGAGGCCGAAAAGGGCCGGTTCGATGTCGCCTTCGAGTGCTCGGCGGCAGCGCCTGCATTGCGCAACGCGATCGCGGCGGTCAAGCCGCGCGGACTGATCGTGCAGATCGGGGTAACGGGCGACATCACCCTTCCGCTCAATGCGCTTGTCGGCAAGGAATTGCGCCTCGTCGGCTCGCAGCGCTTCGACAGCGAGTTCGCGCTTGCGGTCGAGCTCATCGCCCACCGCCGGATCGACGTCCGGCCGATCATTTCCCATGCGTTTCCGGTCGATCAGGCAGTCACCGCCTTCGAGCAGGCCGGCGACCGCTCGGTTGCCTGCAAGGTGCAACTGACGTTTCTGCCTTAGAGGAGTTTGAGTTACATGCGACATACATGGCGATGGTTCGGACCGGTGGACCGGGTGAGCGTGCAGGATGCGGCTCAGGCCGGCGCGCAGGGCATCGTCAGCGCCCTCCATCACATCCCGACCGGGGCTGTCTGGCCAGTCGCGGAAATCGAAAAGCGGCAGCGGGAGGTCCGCGAGGGCGGCCTGGAATGGGAGGTGGTGGAAAGCGTTCCCGTATCCGAAAGCATCAAGACCCAGACAGGCCCCTGGCGCGAGCACCTCGCCAACTGGCAGGAGACGCTGCGCCGCCTGTCCGCCGCCGGCATCCGCACCGTCTGCTACAATTTCATGCCGGTCCTCGACTGGACACGCACCGACCTGCGCTGGACCGCCCGCCACGGCGCGAAAGCCATGCGCTTCGACCGCATCGACTTCGCGGCTTTCGATCTCCATCTGCTGCAGCGGCCGGGCGCGCTTGACGACTATGACGAAGCGACGCGCGAACAGGCGGCGCGACGCTTTGGCGAGATGACGGAGGAGCGGCGGTTTGCGCTTTCCCGCAACATCGGCGCCGGGCTTCCGGGCTCGGCCGACGGCTACAGCCTGCCGCAGCTCCGCGAGCACCTTCAGACCTATTCAGGGATCGGGCGCGAAAAGCTCCAGCGTCACCTCGTCGATTTCCTTTCCGAGGTGACGCCGGTCGCTGAACGGGTCGGCATCAACATCTGCGCCCATCCGGACGATCCGCCATGGGCGCTGCTCGGCCTGCCGCGCATTCTCTCGACGGCGGAAGACTATGCCTTCATGCTCAGCGAGGTCGATAGCCCCGCGAACGGCGTCACCTTCTGCACCGGCTCGCTCGGCGCCCTGGCGGCAAATGATCTGCCGGCCATGGCCCGCCAATTCGCCCCGCGCATCCACTTCGTCCATCTCCGCAATGTCCGCCGCGAGGAGGAGCGGACGCCTTGCTCCTTCTACGAGGACGAGCATCTGGAGGGGGGTACCGATATGGTGGCGGTGATCGCCGAGCTGCTCAAAGAGGAGCAGCGGCGCCGCGCCGAGGGCCGCGAGGACCACCAGATTCCGATGCGCCCGGATCACGGCCAGGAGATCCTCGACGATCTGACCCGCGGCGCACAGCCAGGCTATCCCGCGATCGGCCGCCTGAAGGGCCTGGCGGAACTGCGCGGCATCGAACGAGCGTTATCTCACCCGATCTATGGGCGGGTTTTGAGCAAACGTTCGTGAGTGTAGGAGGCCATTGCCGGACCTTCCACCGATTCGTTGTCGACCACTGAATGTTCGGCGATGAGCCGTGCCGTACCACGGGTTGAGATAAACGGATCCCCCAGCCCTCGGTGTCACGAGCAGTCCCGGTTGCATAGCTTCAGGAAGCAGGGACAGGTCTGTTCCTCGCAGCTTCGATGACCCATGATCGGCCAGATTTCCGTGCAACGGTGTGGAAGGTTCTGCTCCTCGGAACCCCGAATCGCATGTTTCCTTAAACCGTAGCCGATTTAAGGGTAAAAACATGCAGCAATTCAAAGTGCTACAGCGACTTTGCGCGTCTGATAAGACGTCCGGCGCTGTAGGGCCGGGCGCGTTTGACGCGAGGAGGTTGAGACATGTCACCGGATCGTTCTCGCTCGTTGGACACTCTCGCCCCGTCGCCACAGCCGGGCGCCTTTCCGGCTGTCGCCGAGGACGGTTTGCGCCGTCGCCTCAGGCGCAATCGCACTCTGGCGACGTCGCTCCTCGTCGCCATGGGAGCGGTCTTCCTCGGTACCCACTTCGTTGCCGATCCCGGTTTCGGCGTGAGGCTGCTGCGTGCCACTGCCGAGGCGGGAATTGTCGGCGGGCTTGCCGACTGGTTCGCCGTCACCGCGCTCTTCCGCCACCCCCTCGGCCTGCCCATACCGCACACGGCGATCATACCGAGCAGCCAGGAACGCATCGGTCAAACGCTCGGGCGCTTCCTGGAGCGGCATTTTCTCACCGAGGAGGTGCTCCTGCGGAAGCTGCGAAGCGCCAACGTGGCTGGGCGGTTCGCAACCTGGCTCGCGGCTCCGGCGACGGCGCCGGTCCTCGCCGAGGCTGTCGCTTCGGCACTGCCGCATGTCATCCGAACACTCGACAACAAGGACCTGCAGGAATTTGCCCGCCGGAGCCTCGGCGAGCAGGTGCGGCAGGCCGATATAGCGCCCGTGATAGGCCGCGCCATCCGTATCATGACGGCGAGCGGCGAGACGGATGTCCTGTTCGAGCGAGCCCTTGGCGTTGCCTCCGAATGGCTGGAGGAAAACCGCGAGCAGATCTTCCAGCTGGTTCGGGAACGTAGCCGCTGGTGGATTCCCCGGACCATCGACCGCAAGATCGCCGAGGCGATCGTCACCGGGGTGGCCGATCTTTTGAGCAAGCTGCGCGAACCCGACAGCGAGGTTCGGCTGAAATTCCGTGAGGCTCTCGCCCGGCTGATCGATGATCTGATCGACTCGCCGGAGCAGCGCGAGCAGATCAACGCCTTCAAGAACCGTATCCTCGAGCACCCGGAGGTGCATGCATGGGTGGCAGTGGTGTGGCGCAAGACCTCACGGGCAATGTTGGAAGACCTGTCGCAGCCGGCCTCGAAAGCGCGTATTGCGGTGGAGAGACTTTGCCTTCTGGTCGGCAGGGCATTGGCGACGGACGAAGCGATGTTGAAGCACATCGACTCGTTTATCGAGAAACTCGCCGTCTATCTGGTCTCCTGGCGTCACGAGATCGGCGCGTTCGTGGCGGAGGTAGTCAGAAGCTGGGACAGTCACACGCTCGTAGATCGCCTGGAACTCGTGGTCGGCAGTGACCTTCAATATATCCGCATGAACGGCACGGTGGTCGGCGCATTTGCCGGCTGTCTCATCTTCCTGGTTTCGCAGCTTTTCGGTTGACTGCAGTCAAGTGGAGCCGCCCCGTTCCGCCGAACGCGCCGGTTGCGAGCGACATCTCTCCCCAGTCGCCGGCGGGGTCGATCATCTCAAGGCCCCTCTCTCTTGCCGAGACGTCGCCGCGGGCGCTGCAAGCAATGGCTGCATTCATGGCGCCGCAGCGATTGTGACGGTCTGATGACAAACTTGCGACAAGATTTTTATTCATCCTGTCAGCTCTCAGCAGAATGCTCCCAGACGTCCCCGAAAGGAGCGCGACATGGCGCTGCATTTCGTCACTGGCCTGGTATTCGGCGTCGCTGCGGGTCTACTTGCGCCAAAAGTCGCTCCCATCTTGAGACCGTACGCCAAATCGGTGATCAAAGCCGGTGTCATAGCTTACGATCAGGCAAGGGTCGCAGTGGCCGAACTCAACGAGAGCACGGAAGACACCCTTTCCGAGGTCAGAGCAGAGATAGAAGAAGAGCGCAAAGCGGCCGCCGGGCAACGCCGGGTCCAGGTTGGTTCCTGATCGGCGCAAGGCGAAGATCCCGATGAGGGGTCCGGTCGCGCTGACGACGGGACGGCAAGAAACAAGGAGGCAACTTCGATGGCAATACTCGAAGACGCACTGAAAGGCGGGAACGTGGTAACGGGACTCGCGATCGGAGTCGGCGCTCTCGTTTTAGCGCCCCTCGCGGCTCCTTTGCTGCGTCCTATCACCAAAACGATTCTGAAGGCGGGTCTGGTCGCCTACGATCAAGGCCGCGTTGCATGGGCCGAGATGAACGAAAGAACATCCGATCTGGTCGCGGAGGCCAGGTCTGAAATGGCCGAGACTGCGGGCAGTTCGCCTTCGCCTCCGCCTGCGACCAAACCTGCGCGGACTTCCACCAGCTAACCTGAATGCCAGGAAGTACGATTTCAACACGCCGTGATGGCCTCAAGCCAGCACGGCGGGTAGAGCGTTGACCTCTGGCTCTTGCCGGGGCCCGACGTCGTTTCGCTGTAAAGCAAGGCAGCGGGGAAGCCCGCGATGCATACCTTTGCCGAGCCTGGGAAATCCAAAGCACCCAGCACCAGCATCTCGCTCTCCATCGTCCCGATCCACACGTCCGTGCCGGGGCGCGCTCGGCTGAAGATCGGCGGCCTGCAAGGCTCGAGCGCGGTCAAAGACCTGCTGGAGCGGGGAGGTCGCGCCGCTCCGGGCGTGTCGCGCATTACCGGCAGCGATCTGACCGGAACCGTCCTCGTCGAGTTCGAGGCAGCGTCAGATCTCGACGCCATCGTCGAGCATCTGGCAGCTCTTTTGCGTGGCGAAATCGTCGCGCCGAGCGATGAGCCACATCCCGAGTGGCACACACTGTCACCCGGGCGCTTGATTTCCATGTTCGAGGTTTCGGCGGACGGAGGGCTATCGAGAGCTAATGCCCGCCAACGCTTGGCGAGCAGCGGCCCCAATCTCCTCGACTCCATCCAGCCACGGTCGAGTGCGACCATCCTTGCCGGTCAGTTTGAAAGCTTGCCGGTGGCAATGCTTCTTGGCGCGGCGGCAGTCTCTCTTTTGACGGGCGGCGTGCTCGAAGCTGCCGCCATCCTGGCGGTCGTGGGCCTGAACGCCGTCATCGGCTATCAAACCGAAAGCCGCGCCGAACGGACGATCCAGGGGCTGGGAGCGGGTGGGCCGCGAACCGCACAGGTCATACGTGAAGGCGTCGCGACCACGACCCCGGTTCAGCAGGTCGTTCCTGGAGACATCATCTCGGTGCAACGGGGCGACGTAGTCCCGGCTGATGCGCGCCTTATCAATGCACAGGCCTTGAGCGTCAGCGAGGCGATGCTGACGGGTGAAAGCGCACCGATTGCTAAGAATATCCGCACAATCAGGAAGTCGAAGGTACCTCTCGGTGCGCGTTCGAACATGATCTACCGCGGAGCGATCGTGACGGGCGGCAGCGGACGAGCGATCGTGGTCGCGACGGGATCCGTGACGCAAGCGGGACGAATCCAGCGCCTTGTCGGAGCAACACTCACCCCCGAGACGCCCATCCAGAGGGAGCTTACGAATCTCGGACGGCGCCTGGGATGGCTGACCTTGGGCGCATGCGCATTCATTGTGTTAGTGGGAGGGCTGCGTGGCCTGGGTCTTCTCCAGATGGCGCGCTCGGCCCTTTCCGTTGCCGTCGCTGCAGTTCCTGAGGGCCTGCCAATGGTTGCGACCACGACGTTCGCTCTCGGAGTTGAAAGGCTCAGACGCGAAGGCGTCCTCATTCGCAAGCTGGAAGCCATCGAGACGCTCGCAGCGGTACGCGTTGCGTGTTTCGACAAGACAGGCACACTCACCTTCGGCCGCATCTCTGTCGAGACGATCAGGATCGGCGACAAGGCTTACCGCATCAATGACGTCAGGCGAAGCGGCACGGACCCAGAGGGCCCATTGCGCAGCCTGTTGGAAACTTGCTGCCTTTGCAACGATACGGAGATTGTCGGCACTGACAAAGGACTGCGCTTGAACGGCTCGCCTACAGAGAGCTGCCTCATTGAGGCTGCTCTCGATAGCGGCGTGGACGTTGCCTCCTTGCGAGGGCGTTTTGCCCGAATATCGGTCCAGCAACGAAGCGAAGCATCTCGCCTCATGGCAACGCGACATGTGACGGAAGACGGGATGCTGATCGCCATAAAAGGAAGTCCGGACGAGGTCCTCCGGCGCTGCGGCGCGGAAATCCTGCCGGACGGCATCCAGCGAGAGCTCACGCCGGATCGACGCGCCGCCATAGAAAAAGCAAATCTCGCAATGGCATCTCGGGCTCTGCGCGTCCTCGGCGTAGCGCGCAAACAGACGAAAAGCTCCAAGCCGAGTGCAGAGGACACTCGGAATCTGGTCTGGCTGGGGCTGGTGGGGATGGCCGACCGGTTGCGGCCAGGCGTCAGCAGGCTGATGGGCCGACTGCACGAGGCCGGTGTTCACACGATCATGCTGACCGGCGATCAGAAGGCGACAGCTGCCGCCGTCGGCGAGCGTGTCGGACTGAACGGCGGAGGCAGACTGGCGATTGTCGATTCGACGGAGATCGAGGGCATGAGCTCGGAGGAGCTTGTGCTGAGCGCGCGCCACGCGCAGGCGTTCAGCAGGGTCAGCCCTTCCCAGAAGCTGCAAATCGTTCGCTCCCTTCAAGAAGCAGGGGCGAGGGTCGCGATGATCGGCGACGGAGTGAATGACGGACCTGCATTGAAGGCTGCGGACGTCGGCATAGCCATCGGGCAGGACAGCATGAGTGCAGCCAGGGAAATCGCGGACGTCATCATCGACGCTGACGGCCTTGGCGGCCTCGCGCCGGCCATCGAGACAGGGCGCACGACCCGGCGAAATATCCGCAAGGCTCTTCGCTATCTGATCAGCACCAATCTGAGCGAGATCCTGCTGGTTCTGGCGGGCACTTCAATCGGTATGCGCGCACCTTTCACGCCGATGCAGCTTTTGTGGATCAATCTGATCTCCGACGTGTTGCCCGGCATCGGACTGGCGATGGAACCGCCTGAACCCGACATTCTTCGGCAGGCGCCGAAGGAAGGCGGCTCTGAGATCCTGAAGGGACGGGAACTCGGCAGCTTGACCGCCCAAGCCGCAATCATGGGCGGCGCCGCGATGACAGCGGGTCTTTTCGGGGCATCGCGCTACGGACTGGACTCCCCGCGCACGAGAACCATGACTTTCGGAAGCCTGGTCGTGGCCCAGTTGCTTCACGCCTTCACGTCGCGATCCGACACCGAGAGTATTTTTGAGCCAGGGTCGAGGCCGCCCAACCATGCGCTTTCATGGATCATCGGCGGATCAATGGCCGTCCAGACCGCGGGCCTGTTCCTGCCGTTTGTGAGAAGGCTGCTCGGAATCGCGCCAATTAGCGGAATGGATGCGGTCGTTACGCTTGCCGGTGGGACCCTCCCATTCCTTGCGATGGAATGGATGAAGTCACGGGGCGATGGCCACGAGAGCGATCTGGTATGGGCTCGCCGAGCGGCGCCAGATGTTCCGCGCGATAAGGCGATGCTTGCGAAGGCGCGTCGCCTTCAATCGACTTCACGCGACGCGCCTTAGGTCATTTTTTGTTCATATCGTTAGCCCTTGCGAGCGCCAGCGACTAAGCGGCGAGCGGGATGAGTTCTTTCTCTTCCCTGCTGGCGGCTACCGGCAACGGGTAGGATGTTGGCCGCGTCATGGAGTCTACGACCGCGCGAAGTATCGGTTCGCCGAAGACCTCAGCCAGTTGCGCAACAGGATGGTGGGCGAAAAAAATAGGCAGAAGCTTCGCCAGCAGGAATATGACCTCTGCTTCGTTCCCTCTGCCCTGGTCGGCCGCGGGTCGAGCAGCAGCGAACGGAACCGCCAATCCCGGAACCTCGCGGCAGATGGAGCACGGATCGATGCCAATGTCGTGCACGATCACCAGGCTTGCCGCCGTTGGATTGACAGTGACGTCCAACACGCCCTCGACAGCAAGGAGCTTTCGCCGCAGATCAGCGAAAAAGGCTGTCTGATGGCGCGCGCCGGCGATCTTGATCCGCAGACGGCCCGGTGTGTAGTGAACGATCTCGGCGTTCAATTGTCGATACCTCTTGCTTCATGCACCAGGCCAGCTCGAGGCGGCCGTTCGCGGCCTCAATAGAGCCTACACGTGAAGGCCTGATGACAGTCACAGACACGGGCAGCCGTGTGATTGTCAGTGTCGCGCGAGCCGCCGTTCACGCAGCGCGCGAAACCGCTAAATGGGCGATGGGATATTCGGAATCGCGGGTCTTCCGGACCTCATCAAGTGCAATTGCACTGGTGGATGACCTGTCATTGTGAGACACTGAACCGGAACCGCGCTCTCTTCGCGACGCATCTGATTTGCGCGAAAATTCAGGCCTATCTTTCCGCCGTTGTGCACCAACGCGAGGAGGGCGGATGCGTCAGCGGCAGCGGCGTGGAGAGTGTCTGTAACAGGAGGCGGACATGCTTCCCACAGCGAATGTTGAACACTTCATGTCGGGGCGACTGCGGGTGAAAGTTCCCCATCGCCGTGGCGACGTCTCCTACTTCCGCTCGGCAGTCGAGAAACTTTCCGAACATCCGGAGATTGCCGGTTTACGGGCGAATCCTATGACCGGCAGTATCCTCATCCAGCATGAGACGGATTTGCCGAAGATCCGCGAGATCGCAGCCAAGAGCGAGATATTCGATCTGCGGGAGGCGCCCCCACCGCGGCCCCGCCGTGCATCGCCCCCTGCGAAAGCGCAGGCGGCGGACGGCACCGCTGTGTTGGCTGGCGGTGGCGCAACGACAATTGGCCTGACGAGTTTGGCTCTTTATCAGGCGATACGGGGCAATGCATTGGGTCCCGCCACCGAGAATTTCTGGAACGCGTATGGCGGGTTGAGAATTCTCAAGAATCCATGGATTGCGCTCCTCTTTTGCGGTCTCGGAATGCTGCAATTGACGAGGGGCCGATGGGCGGGATCGGCGACTTCGCTCCTTTTCTATGCGTTCGTCGTCGGTCAGCTCTCCAGCTCCGCCGCCGGCAAGCCAGCGCCTGCGGAACGGTCGGGCGGAAATCCGGACCCCCAGGTCTAACGGCCGGTAGGGAATGGCGCTGCCGACACAAGCGTGTCATCAGCGCATGCGAGAATTTAATTGGTGCCCCCGGCGAATTGGTTCTTTGTCACAGGGAAGGGTCGCGCGATGTATATGGACGGCGCGAGATATGAGCTCTCTCTTCACCCGGACGAATTGCTCATGCTGCGCGAAATTTTCGATGCAGTGCTGGTGGAGCGTCGGTGGAGTCGCAATTGCCAGTCGGCAAATGCGCTGGCTGCTCGGATTGTCGATCTGCATCGCACGGGCATGACCGATGCCGACGACCTTCTGGCGATGATCCGCAAGTTCTGACTGCTCCACACTTAGGTCAATTTCCCGACGACATTGTGCGCGTGCGGCTTTCGAAAAGCTGGCAGTGACTTGTTTATGACGGTTTTGCGACGGATAGTCGCCGCGCCATAGAAGGGGGTCAATATGGGTGAGAAGCGAAAGAAGGTGTACGAAGCACTGGTGGAAGGCGCGACGCAGGGCATTTCCGATAGGAGCCTCTATGATTTCGTCCGGAGTCGCTGCCCCAAGACCTCCAGCAAGAAGCTTGTCCGCGCCTCGCTGCTCGCTCTGACTGATCCCGACCTGAAGGACCGCAATATTCTCAGCACGATCTATGCCCTGGCGATCAAGCATCGCCTGGACGAGGTGCGGGTCGATGAAATCGATGATGAGGACGACGATGACCCCAAGGAGCTTGCGCCCTCGGTTTCCCGTAGGCCGGATGGGTCTTCAGCGGGAGATTTGCCCGCATGAAACCTCGGTTGTGTTGAACCCGCGGTTGCCGATATCTTTGGTCCATGGTCGAGCAATCCGACGAAATACCGCTTGAACGTGGAGGTAGGACGGCTGTTGTCCGGCGTGGTGGCATCGTCGTTCGCGAGACTGGTCCGTGGACGCCTACCGTCCATGCCCTGCTGCGCCACCTGCAGGAAATGGGTTTCGAAGGCGCGCCGCGCGTCGTCGGAGACGGGTTCGACGAGCATGGCCGCGAGCTTCTGACCTATGTCGATGGCGAAGTCATCAATCCTTCGCCATGGTCCGACGAAGCTATGGACGCTTTGGGACGCCTGATGCGTCGCTTACATGCCGCGACCGCCAGCTTCCGGCCGCCGGCGGACGCGATGTGGCGCCCGTGGTTCGGCAGGGACGTTGGCGTGCCCGACATTGTCGGTCACTGCGATGCGGCTCCTTGGAATGTGGTGTCGCGGAATGGCAAGCCTGTCGCACTGATCGACTGGGAGGTAGCAGGTCCTGTCGACCGGTTGACCGAGATTGCCATGGCTGTCTGGAACAATGCCCAACTCTACGACGACGATGTCGCGGAAATGAACGGGCTGCCCGAAACCAGACAGCGCGCTCGGCAGGTCCGCATATTCGCCGATGCTTATGGGCTGCCGGTGCATGAGCGGCGCCATCTCGTGTGCCGAGTGATCGAGTTTGCCTCACAGAGCGCGGCCAACGAAGTGATCGAACAGCAGATCACGCCCGAATCGCAACATGTGCCGCGTGTCTGGGGGATCGCGTGGCAGACGCGCAGCGTCGCCTGGTTGCTGCGCAACCGCCATGTCCTGGAAGCCGCTTTGGCGTAAACTCCTTGCGCCTGATCAAGCTGGCCCGTTAGTGGAGGTGCCTCAGCTTGTCGGGGTTTCTGACTACATAGATAGCGGCGATCTTGCCATCCTCGATTTCGAGCGCGGTCGTCTGGAGTTCGCCGTCGGCTTCCAGCGTGATGAAACCGGGCAGTCCGTTGACCAAGCCGACGCGAAGAAGTTTCGAGCCATGCGCCTGGAACAGAGCCGCCAACTTTTCATGGACCTTGATGACGGCATCGAATCCGATGATCGGCTCGATTGCTGCCGCCCGCTTGCCGCCGCCGTCGGCATGGACACTGACGTCTGCCGCCAGCATCGCACCAAGCGTTTTCATGTCGCCGCTGCGGGACGCGGTGAAGAAGGCCTCCGCAAACTCGAGACCACGCTCCTTTTCAATCCGGAAACGAGGCCTCGCCTCGCGGACATGGGCACGCGCGCGGGTGGCGAGCTGGCGGCAGGCAGCCGGATCGCGCTTGATCGTCGCTGCGACTTCCTCGAATCCCAGTCCGAATACATCGTGCAGCAGGAAAGCCGCTCGCTCGAGTGGAGAAAGCCGTTCCAGTGCCAGCATCAGCGGCAAGGTGACGTCTTCCTCGTCCTCCTCTTCCACCACAGGGTCGGGAAGCCAAGGACCGACATAGGTCTCCCGCTGGCGTCGCGCTGATTTGAGCTGATCCAGGCAGAGCCGCGTGACGGTTCGGCGAAGGAAGGCCTCGGGCTCGCGCACCGCGGCGCGGTCGGCCCTCATCCAGCGGATGAAGGCCTCCTGTACCATATCCTCTGCGTCGGCGACGGAGCCGAGCATTCGATAGGCGACGCGCATGAGCTTGGGACGCAGCGGATCGAACCTCGCCGCTGCATCCTCGTGCATGGGGTCCGACATTAGGCGGCCGCCTGGGCGGCCTTTGCGGCCGCCGGATCGACCCACAAGCCGAAGCCGACCGCGAGGCGGTTCCACCCGTTAATGACATTGATCATTAGCGTGAGCTTCACCTGTTCCTCCTCCGTAAACTGAGCCTTCAAGGCCTGATAGGCACTTTCGAGCGCGTGTCCTTCTGATAGCCGCGTCAGAACCTCCGTCCAGCCGAGCGCGGCGTGCTCACGTTCGGAATAGCAAGGGGCCTCGCGCCAAGCCGACAGAAGATAGATCCGCTGCTCCGTCTCGCCCTTCGCGCGCGCTTCCACTGTATGCATATTGATGCAGTTGGCGCAGCCGTTGATCTGCGATGCACGGATTTTCACCAGTTCAATGAGCGTCGGCTCGAGGCTGGAAGCGACGGCGACCGAAGTGCCCATCCAGTTCTTCATCAGCGAAGGAGCAGCGGCGAAAGGATCAAGTTTTGCAGTCATGGTTGCTTTCCTCTTGTTGGTTGCACTACCATGACGAGGCAGGATCCGGCGGTGTGACATTCGCGCCGAAAATTTTCTTGTCCGATGAGCAGGGGAGGGAGCCCCGTCACGCTGCCCGCCTGTTCGGCATTCATCCCACCAGCATCTCAGTTTGCGTCAGCGTCAGTTGCGAGTGCAAGCGTCGGTCGCAGGCCCAGAGCAAATCGCACGCCAGCACACGGAGTTTTGAGTGGACGGACAAGGATTGCGCCATATAGATGCTCATGGGGATTGCAGAGGCTCGTGATGGAACGCAAACTCGCAGCAATCGTGGCAGGCGACATCGTCGGCTATAGCCGGCTGATGTCCGAGGACGAAGCCTCGACCTATGCGGCACTGCGCGCCGCCTTCAGCGAACTGATAATACCCACCGTCGAGAAGCACGGCGGTCGAACCTTCAAGACCACCGGCGATGGCTTTCTCGCGACATTCCCGAGCGTCAACGAGGCTCTCGATGCGGCGATCGAGATCCAGAACGGATTCGTCGAGCGGCCGTTCGACATGCGTCTCGGAATCAACCTCGGCGACGTCATAGAAGACAATGGCGACATGTTCGGCGATGGCGTTAACGTCGCGTCCCGACTGGAAGCCATGGCGGAGCCCGCCAGCATCTTCGTCAGCGAGGCGGTGGTCCGCAGCGCCGGCCAGAGCCGCAGCAACCTTTTTTACAGTGTCGGACGAAGGCAGGCCAAGAACATACCCGAGCCGCTCGCCGTCTATGCCGTTCGTGTCGAGCCCGGCCGAGTGAGCGGCCGTGACTGGCTGCGCCGGATCGCGCGCCGCCGGCGCGCCATCTTGCCTTACGCGGTGGGGGCCACGGGGCTAGTCCTAGTCGCCGCCTTCACCCAGATGCCCGCACTGAGAGTCGTCGCCGGCGATGTGACCAACAGCATCGTGCGTCTGTCGGGCGTCGAGCCTGCCGATGCCCGGCCGACCGTCGCGGTGCTGCCCTTCGACAACATGAGCGGCGAAGCCGACCAGGGCTATTTTGCCGACGGGCTGACCGAGGACATCATCGCCAACCTTGCGCGAAATCCCGAGCTTCAGGTGATCGCACGCAACTCGACCTTTGCGCTGCGCGGTCAAGCGGAGGACATACGCAGGATCGGGGAAAGACTGGGTGCCGGCTATGTGGTGGAAGGCAGTGCCCGGCGCGCCGGCGACCAGCTTCGTGTGGTGGCGCAGTTGATCGACGCGCGCAGCGGAGCGCATCTCTGGTCACGCAGTTACGACCGCCGCGTCGAGGACATTTTTGCGGTCCAGACCGAGCTGACGGCCGAGATCGTCTCGCATCTCGTGTCCTATGTGCGCGAGTCGGAGGTATCGAACGCGGCCGAGCGCCCGACTGAAAACCTTCAGGCTTACGACCTTGTCCTGCAGGCGCGCGACCGCTACAAACATGGCTCGAAGGATGCCGAGGCGCTCCTTGCCGCGCGCGCGCTGCTTCATCGGGCCCTCGAGCTCGATCCCGGTTATGCGACGGCGCGTGCCAATCTCGGAATGACCTATATCGTCGACTTCGCGCAGAACCTCAGCGGCAGGGCGACCAGGACCGATGTGGAAACGGGCCTCAGTGAGGCGCGCCAGGCCGTTCGCCTCGATCCAAATCTCGCTGTCGGCTACCAGGTCCTGAGCTTCGGCCTTTCGATGAGCGGCGACTATCCGGGCGCAATGCAGGCCGCGCAGCGGGCGGTCGAACTCAATCCGAACGATCCGGACAGCCTGATGGCGCTGGCAAAGGCGCAGGTCAGATTCGGCAGCTATGACGAGGCGGTGGACAATGCCGAACGGGCGCGCCGCCTGCATCCCATGGCACCGGAGTACTATACCTATGTCTACGGCCAGGCACTCTATGCTGCCGGCCGCCTCGAAGAGGCCGACCAGGTCCTGCGGGAATGCCTGATGCGGGCGCCGCGCGAGGCGGACTGCCTGCTGATACACACGGCAGTCCAGAGCCAGCGCGGCGACGTGGAGGGAGCGCAGCGCACGATGGCGCGCCTGACGGACGTGGATCCTGAATTTTCGCTTGCCGGTGAGCGCGCCAATCGGCGCTTCGGCAATTCTCCGCTGATGGACCAGTTCCTCTCGCAGCTTGCACAAGCCAGAGCGCCGGACGTAACAAGCGGCTTCCTGGACCCACGCGCCAGACCATTGCTGTAGGTGGCAAAACCGCGGTCTGTCAGTCTGGCACCACCACGAGCTTTCCGACGAAGTTTTTCGCCATGAAGTCCGTCTGCGCCCGGTGGAATTCCGAGAGCGGATAGACGCCGCCGACGAGTGGGCGGATCTTCTTCTCTTCGATATAGCGCACCAGCCGCCGGAAATCGGCACGGCTGCCCTGGCTCGACCCGTGCAGCTCCAGTTGCTTCAGATACATCGTCCGGAGATCGAGCTGTACGACCGGGCCGGCGATGGCGCCGGCGGTCGTGTAGCGCCCTTCGGGGCGCAGGATCTTGAGAAGATCGTTGAAGAGGGGACCGCCTACGAGATCGGCAACGACGTCGATCGGCGCGCCTCGCACGGCCTCATCGACGGCTTCGAAGAGATCACCCCGGCCGCGGGTCACGACGGCTTCGGCGCCGATATCGAGCATGGCGGCTTCCTTGCCCGGACCCGCAATAGCGATCGGAATGGCGCCCCGAGCGCGCGCGAGCTGGATGATCGCCGAGCCGACGCCGCCCGAAGCCCCGGTCACCAGGACGCGCTCGCCGGCCGCAAGCCTCGCTCTTTCGAGCATGCGCTCGCCGGTCAGGTAAGCGCAGCAGAAGGTGGCGAGCTCGACGTCGGTGAGGTCCGTTGCGACCACATGGGCATTCTCCGCCGGGAGCGCCATATATTCGGCATAACCGCCATCACGGCCGTGGCCCATGTAGTCGATATCGGCCAAGCTGTCGTCGTCGCGGTTGTAGATCGAGAAATCGACCATGACACGCTCGCCGATGCGCCCCTTGTCGACACCGTCGCCGACCGCGACGATGTGGCCGACCGTGTCCGTACCCTGAATGCGCGGGAAGGTCAGCGTGTTGCCGTGACGCCGCCAGGTCGAGACGGCAGAGGGATCGTCCTCAGTGCCATAGGCCCCTTCGCGCACCCAGACGTCGGTGTTGTTCATGCCGCAGGCGGTGACCTTGATCAGCACCTCGCCGGCGGCCGGAACCGGCACTGGGACTTCCCTGCTGTAGACGAGCTTGTCCAAGCCACCGTGGCCGGAGAGCAGGACGGCTGCCATGGTCTTTGGAACGGAATGCATCATCCGGCTTCCCCCTTAGCGCCCGAGCACGGATTGGATCGCGTCGGCTGCCGCCGTGACGACGATGTCGGCTTCCTCGCGCGTCAGGCAGAGCGGCGGCGCGAAGCCGAGAATGTCGCCCTGCGGCATGGCGCGGCCGATGACGCCGCGTTCGAGGAGCGCTGCCGCCACCTGCGGCCCGATCTTGCATGCCGGATCGAAGAACTTGCGGTCGTCCCGGTCCTCGACGAATTCGACCGCGGCCATCAGCCCGTCGCCTCGGACTTCGCCGACATGACGGTGATCGCCGAGGGCCTTCTGCAGCTCCGCCCGGAAATAGGCACCTGTCGAACCCGCATTCTCGACGATGCCGAGTTCGTCGATCAGTTCGAGATTGGCAACACCGGCAGCGGCACAGATCGGGTGCGCCGAATAGGTCCAGCCATGGCCGATGGCGCCAAGCTCGTCGGAGCCCTTCACCAGCACCTGCCAGACCTTGTCGGAGACGATCGTTCCGGAAAGCGGCGCGTATGCGGAGGTCAGCCCCTTGGCGATGGTGACCAGGTCCGGCTTGATGCCGTAATGGTCGGAGCCGAACATCGTGCCGAGACGGCCGAAACCGGTCACGACTTCATCGGCAATGAGCAGGATATCGTATTTCTGAAGCACCGCCTGGATCTTCTGCCAATAGCCCTTCGGCGGCGGCACGATGCCGCCGGTGCCGAGGATCGGCTCGCCGATGAAAGCGGCCACGGTGTCGGGACCTTCGGCGAGGATCATCTCTTCGAGCTTGTCGGCGCAATACTCTGAGAACTGCTCCTCGCTCATCGAGCGGTCGGGACGGCGGAAGTAATAGGGCGCTTCGGTGTGCAAGATCGGCGCACGCGGCAGGTCGAAGGCATTGTGGAAGAGATGGAGGCCCGTCAGCGAGCCGGTCATCACGCCTGAGCCGTGATAGCCGCGCCAGCGGGAGATGATCTTCTTCTTCTCAGACCGGCCGAGAATATTGTTGTAGTACCAGATCAGCTTGATGTTGGTCTCGTTGGCGTCCGAACCGGAAAGGCCGAAATAGACGCGGCTCATGCCCTCCGGCGCCCGCTCGATGATCATCTTCGCGAGGCGGATCGAGGCTTCCGTGCCGTGAGCGACATAGGCGTGGTAGTAGGCGAGATTCTTTGCCTGCTCGGCGATCGCGTCGGCGATCTTCTGCCGCCCATAGCCAACATTGACGCAGTAGAGACCGGCGAAGGCATCGAGGCTTCGTTTGCCGCTGATATCTGTGATGTAGACGCCTTCACCGCCACCGATGACGCGCGTCGGGCTCTCGCCGCGCGCATGCATCCCCATATGGGTCGAGGGATGGAAGAAGTGATCGCGATCCCAGGCGGCGAGTTCGTTGCTTCTTTCGAGCATGATCTTTCCTTTCGTGAAATTCTTCTCAGGCGGCGGTGTCGATGCAGAGATATTTGAGCTCGGTGAAGGCCTCCATGCCGTGCCGCGAACCTTCGCGGCCAACGCCGGACTGCTTCCAGCCGCCGAAGGGAACCGGTCCGCCGGTGATCTTCACGCGGTTGATGGCCACCATTCCGTATTCGAGCGCGCGGGCGAGCCGCATCTGGCGGGCGCCGTTTTCCGTGATGGCATAGGCGACGAGGCCATATTCCGTGTCGTTAGCACGCGTGATCACTTCGTCCTCGCTGTCGAAGGCGGTGACGGCCGCCACCGGGCCGAAAGTTTCTTCTCGCATGATGAGCGCCTCGTCGGGCACATCGGTCAGAAGGGTGGGCTCGAAGAAGAGCGGCCCGGCCGGGTGGCGCTTGCCGCCGACGGCAAGCTTGGCGCCCAGCTTCAGCGCGTCCGTAACCTGTTCCTCGACCTTGGCGACGGCGCGTTCGTGCATCAGCGGACCGATATCCGTGCCCGGCTCGAGGCCGGCTCCGACCTTCAGGCGAGCAATCCGAGCGGCAAAAGCCTCCTCAAAGGCCTTCAGGATCGGCCGCTCGACGTAGATGCGGTTGGCGGCGAGGCAGTCCTGGCCGGAGGTCGCGAACTTCGCGGCAATCGCAATATCGGCCGCCTTCTCGACATTGGCGTCGGCAAAGACGATCAGCGGCGCGTGACCGCCGAGCTCCATCACCAGCCGCTTCATCGTTGGCGCGCATTGGGCTGCGATCAGCCGGCCGATCTCAGTCGAGCCGGTGAAGCTCATGGCACGGACTCGCGCGTCTTCGCACATGCGCCCGACGACCGTTGCGGCATTGCCGGTCACGACGTTGAAGACGCCGGCGGGCAGACCCGCGCGCTCGCCGAGCTCGGCAAGGGCCAGAGCGGAAAGCGGCGTCTCGGAGGAGGGGTGTGCAACCACGGCGCAGCCAGCCGCAAGTGCGGCGGCCGCCTTGCGGGTGATCATGGCCGAGGGAAAGTTCCACGGCGTGACGATGCCGACCACGCCGAGCGCCTCCCGCCGCACGATCATCTCGGCGTCGGCAAGGTGGCTGGTCACGTTTTCGGCATTGAGGCGCTTGCCTTCCTCGGCATACCACTCGATGAAGGAAGCGGCGTAGTCGATCTCGCCGCGCGACTCGGCAAGCGGCTTGCCCTGTTCCAGCGTCATCAGCAGAGCCAGGTCCTCGCGGGCAGCGAGCATCAGCTCCTGCCACTTGCGCAAGATAGCTGCGCGCGCCTGCGGCAGCATATTGCGCCAGGATTTGAATGCCTTTTCCGCCGCATCGATCGCTTCGGAAGTCTGGGGCGCATCAAGCGAAGCGACGAAAGCGAGGGCGGCACCGCTTGCGGGATCGCTCACTTCCAAGCACTTACCGTCGCGCCCGGCAAGCCAACGGCCGTCGACATAGGCGAGCTCCCGCAGCAGTTGCCGATCGTTGAGGTGTTTCAAGGCGTCGTGAAAGGTGGTGCGTGCAAAGACAGCGGTCATGGTCGTAATCCTCGTCCGATGCGAAGAGAGTGACACCGTCACCGCGAGAGATTGTCCATTCAGCCGCTCGGCAGGAGAGACTTTGACCAAAGGAGGGTCGTCCGCGAGAGAGATTGTCTGGAGCCGGTGCTGCAACGGGGAGGGAAGCGCGTGCAGTTTTCCACCCACTCCGTGCCCTGCCTAAATATCCATGGGCGCGTGCGGAACAGAAGCTCGACTCGCACGTTGATTGAAACACGTCCGCGTGAACGAGGAAGGTTTGGGCTATGACCGGGTCATTGCCACATCGCCGTGTCGTGACAGCTGGTGAACACGTCCTGACTGCGCAGGAGGCTTTAGAGCCTTTGTATATGGAACTTGAGCAGGAGGTAGAAACCAGGCTGGTGCAGGCAGCGGTATCCGCCGGCTGGTCCGCTGACGAAGCGCTCGAGGCCATCGACGAATTGAAGCGGCATGAAGTTCTGTCGATGGTCGGCGAGGAAGACTAACAGACCTCCCTTCTGTCAGGGAGAGCGCCCCCGCAGCGGCGGTGTAACACGGCCATCATTGCGCTTGCCAATTCCCTCCCTCTCGGCGGGCCGCTCCGCTTCGCGCTGCCGTATCTAATTCATCGGCGGCAACAGCGAGCCGAGCGGCAGCACGGTTTCCTCCTTGACCGTCTTGGTGACGATGTAAGTGAAGTACCGGTCGATGCCGAGCTCCCGCCCGAGTAGCTCGTCAACCAGCCGCTGATAGGCATCGATGTCGGCGGTCACGACCTTGAGGATATAGTCGACGCCGCCGCCGACGGACCAGCAAGCGACGATTTCGGGCATTGCGGCGATGGCGCGCTCGAAGCGGTCGAAATCCGCCTGGCGGTGATTGCCGAGCGTCACCTCCATCATAACGCTCGCGACCGGTGCCACCCGGCGCAGCGCCACGCGCGCGTGATAGCCGGTGACGATGCCGGCCTTTTCCAGCTTCCGGAGCCGCATCCAGCAAGGCGTCGGCGACAGACCCGCCTTTTCCGCGAGCGCCAGCTTGGTGATGCGCCCGTCGGCCTGGATCGCCTCCAGGATGCGCAGATCGATCGCGTCGAGCTTCATGCGGGGTCCTTTCGTCATCCTCCTTGCGTCAAGTCCGGGAAAAGACATTGGGTGTTCACTTTTGCATTGTCAATTGAGATGATTTTGATCACTGTTCAAATCATGACAAATTGGATGCCCGACACAACACTCCTGCGCCGCCCGGCCTATCTCTCGCTGGCCGATCAGTTCGCCCGCGCCATTCAGGAGGGCAAGCTTCAGAATGGCGCGCGATTGCCGACGCATCGCAAACTTGCCGACGATTTGAAGCTCTCGGTGCAGACGGTGAGCCGCGCCTATGACGAACTGATCCGGCGCGGCCTGATCTCGGGCGAGGTCGGGCGTGGCAGCTTCGTCCAGACGCAGCCGCGCGAGCCGGAGCCGCCCTATCTGCCGGAGCGGCTTGGCGAGCTGATCGACCTCTCCATCCTCAAGCCGGTATGCGAGCAGATCCATCTCGAAAAAATGCGGCAGGCCTTCGCCTGGCTTGCCGAGAACCTGCCGGCGAGTTCGGCGCTCTCCTTCCGCCCGAACATGGTCTTCCCGCGCCATCGCAATGTCGCGGCCGAATGGCTTTCGCGCTGCGGGCTTACCGTTTCGCCGCTCAATATCAGCCTCACCAACGGCGCAACCTCGGCTATGACCGTGGCGCTGATGAGCGTCGCGCCGCCCGGTTCGACGGTTGCCACGGAGGCGATCAGCCATCATACGCTGGTGCCGCTGTCGACATATCTCGGCATTCATCTCCAGGGCATCGCGATCGATGACGACGGGATGGTTCCGGAGGCGTTGGACGACGCCTGCCGCAAGGGCGTCATACGCGCAATATTCCTGCAGCCCTCTGTCATCAACCCAACCGCCACCTTGATGAGCGCCGAGCGGCGGACCGCGCTCGCTGAAGTGGCGCGTCGGCACGACATCGCCATCATCGAGAATGACATTCTGGGGCCTCTGGTCGAGGAGCACCTGCCGCCGGTTGCAGCGCTCGCGCCGGAGCGCACCCTTTATGTGACGAGCTTCACCAAGATCACTGTGCCGGGCCTGAGGATCGGATATCTCGCGGCTCCAGACCGCTATGTCGCGGCGGTCGCCAATCGACACCTCGTCTCGAACTGGATGGCGACGCCGTCGATCGCGGAGATCGCGACTCACTGGGTAAGCGACGGCACCGCGATGGAACTCGTCGATTGGCAGCGCCGGGCTCTCGCCGCGCGCCATGCGATCGCCACGGAGACGTTCGGCAGACTTCCCCACCGCACCCATCCGCAGAGCCTGCACGTCTGGCTGCCACTGCCCGAGGGGCACTCGGAAGACGCCTTCGTTTCCCAGGCGCGGCTGCGTGGTGTCGCGATCGCGCCGGGCGCTTCCTTCCGCACCGCCGACAGCGGCTGGCGTCCGGCCGTCCGGATATCGCTCGGCTCGACTACGGAACAGGAGCTCAAGACCGGGCTCGGCATCGTCGCGTCGCTGGCGCTCGGCGATCCGGAGGCATTGCTGCTCGTGATCTAATTCAAATGCTCAGCTTTTCGGCAGCGCCCGAATAATTGTCATGAGATTATTATTCACATTGACATGATTTTGGAACCGGATCATCGTTAGGACATTAGGGGTCTCATGAGGAGAGACGCGAATGCCCGAGCCGATCATCCGCATCGACAACATCGTCAAGAGATACGGTCCGCTGACCGTGCTCGACGGATTGTCGATGGAGGTGATGCCGGGCGAGAAGCTCGCTCTCATCGGACCGTCCGGTTCCGGCAAGACGACGATCCTGCGCATTCTGATGACGCTGGAGACGATCAGCGACGGCTTTATCCAGGTCGACGGCGAGCAGCTCTATCACGTGAAGAAGAACGGCCAGCTCGTCCCGGCCGACGAGCGCCATCTCCATAAGATGCGCGAGAAGATCGGCATGGTCTTCCAGCACTTCAACCTGTTTCCGCACAAATGCGTGCTGGACAACGTAACGCTGGCGCCGATCCTGACCAAGGGCATGCCGCGGGCCGCGGCCGAAAAGCGGGCGATGGAGCTCCTCGACATGGTCGGCCTGGCCGACAAGGCGAAAAGCATGCCGGCACAGCTTTCCGGCGGCCAGAAGCAGCGCGTCGCCATCGCCCGGGCGCTGGCGCTCTCGCCCAAGATCATGCTTTTCGACGAGGTGACCTCCGCGCTCGATCCCGAGCTCGTCGAGGAAGTCCTCAACGTCATGCGCAAGCTTGCGGCCGAGACCGACATGACGATGCTGCTCGTCACCCACGAGATGGGTTTTGCCCATGATTTCGCCGATCGGGTGCTCTTCTTCGACCGCGGCAAGATCGTCGAAGAGGGCAAGCCCGAGGACATCTTTCGGCATCCGAAACAGGAACGCACGCAGACCTTCCTGCGAAAGATCATAGCGGCAGGGCACCGCGTCTGAGCCTTACGGCCGACATTGCCTCAGACAACAACACGAAGAGAACAACAGAGGAGTTGGGAACGATGAAACTGAAAGCTTTAATGGCAATGGCGGCCGGTGCCACGGCACTGATGGCAATTGCTGCGGCGGGCCCCGCCGCTGCGGATGAAAACAAGCTCGAGGAACTCCGCGAACAGGGCTTCGCGCGCGTCGCGATCGCCAACGAGCCGCCGTTTACCGCGGTCGGCGCCGACGGCAAGGTCTCCGGTGCAGCGCCGGATGTCGCCCGGGAAATCTTCAAGCGGCTCGGCGTTCCGGAAATCGTCGCCTCCATCTCCGAATATGGCGCAATGATCCCGGGCCTGCAGGCCGGGCGCCATGATGCGATCACCGCCGGTCTCTTCATGAAGCCGGAGCGCTGCGCCGCGGTCGCCTATTCCCAGCCGATCCTCTGCGATGCCGAGGCTTTCGCGCTGAAGAAGGGCAATCCGCTCAAGTTGAAGAGCTACAAGGACATTGCCGACAATCCGGATGCGAAGATCGGCGCGCCCGGCGGTGGTACCGAGGAAAAGCTGGCGCTTGAAGCCGGCGTGCCGCGCGACCGCGTCATCGTCGTGCCGGATGGGCAGAGCGGATTGAAGATGCTGCAGGACGGCCGCATCGACGTCTATTCGCTGCCGGTTCTCTCAATCCATGATCTCGTCTCGAAGGCGAATGATCCGAATATCGAAGTGGTGGCTCCCGTCGAAGGGGCGCCGGTCTATTGCGATGGTGCCGCCTTCCGGAAGGGGGACGAGGCTTTGCGCGACGCATTCGACGTCGAGCTCGCCAAGATGAAGGAATCCGGCGAGTTCGCCAAGATCATCGAACCCTATGGCTTCTCGGCCAAGGCCGCCATGTCGACGACCCGTGAGAAGCTCTGCGCCGCCAAGTAAGCCCGGGCTGGGGCTCCCGCCGCCTTCCATTCGCCATCAATGCGAAGGGAGGGCGGCATGGGGCGGGCGGCGCACTATGCCGAAAATTCTGAACGGAACAACGAAACGATGATCGACTGGTCCGGCTATATCGGATTGATCCTTGAGGGCGCGTGGGTAACGGTCCAGCTCACCCTGATGGGCTCGGCGCTCGCTGTCGTCGTCGCTTTTGCGGCGGGGCTCGGGCGCCTCAGCCGCTTCATGGCGGTGCGAGCGCTTGCCACGACCTATATCGAGTTCTTCCGTGGCACCTCGATCTTCGTCCAGCTCTTCTGGGCCTATTTCGTCCTGCCCTTTGCCGGGATCACGCTGACGCCGCTACAGGCCGGCGTGCTCGCGCTGGGGCTCAATGTCGGCGCCTATGGCGCTGAAGTGGTGCGTGGTGCCGTGAAGGCGATCGGCCGCGAGCAGCGCGAAGCTTGTATCGCGCTCAATCTTTCGCGCTATCAGGCGATGCGTCACATCATCCTGCCGCAGGCGCTGCCGCTGATGCTGCCTACCTTCGGCAACAATGCGATCGAGCTCCTCAAAGGAACCGCCGTCGTCTCCCTGATCTCGCTCACCGACATGACGTTCCAGGCCCAGGTGGTCAGGGCGCAGACGGGCAACACGCTGATCCCGTTCGCCACCATCCTGGTACTCTATTTCGTCATGGCCTGGCTCATCTCGCTCGGCATGCGCTGGCTCGAGCGGCGCGTCAGCCGTGGCCTCGACGGCCTGAGGGTTTGACCATGGAATGGGATTGGGAATTCGTCCGCCAGATCATGCCGACCCTCATCGAGGGGCTGCAGATCACCATCCTAGCCACCATCCTCGGCGCCGCCGTTGCCGCCGTAATTGGCCTCGTCTTCGCCATCCTGCGCATGACAGCGCCGGCGCCGATCGCGCGCGCCACGAGCTTTGCGGTGGAGTTCATCCGCGGCACGCCGTTGCTGGTGCAGCTCTATTTCATCTTCTACGTGCTGCCGGACATCGGCATCCGTCTGCCGGCGCTGCTCGCCGGCGTCATCGGCCTCGGCATCCACTACGGCACCTATGCCGCCGAGGTCTACCGCGCCGGCATCGAGAACGTTCCGCGCGGCCAGTGGGAGGCGGCCAAGGCTACGAACCTCACGGCGCGCCAGACCTGGATGCATGTGATCCTGCCGCAGGCGATCCCGCCGATGATCCCGGCGCTCGCCAATTACCTGATCGCGATGTTTAAGGAGACGCCGCTGCTTTCGGCAATCACGGTGCTCGAACTCATGAACCAGGCAAAGAGCATCGCCAACAGCAACTATCGCTACATCGAGCCGATGACGCTAGTCGGCGTGTTCTTCCTGATCATGAGCCTGATCTCGGTCTTCTTCCTGCGCTGGCTGGAAGAGCGCTACGCACGGGTGGACGAGCGCTGATGGAACAACCTATCGCCCTTTCCCTCGCACAGCGCACACCGCGCCTCGACGACCGGCCGATGAAAAAGCGCATCGGCCTCGTCATCCTTGCCACCGACCATACGACCGAGGTGGACTTCCAGCGCTTGGTGGCGTCGGACTCGATCGGGGTCTATGTCGCGCGCATTCCTTATGCCAATCCGGTGACGCCGGAGAATCTCCGGGCGATGCAGCCTTCGCTGACGGCGGCGGCGGGCTTGATCCTGCCGGACGAGGCTCTCGACGTCGTGATGTATTCCTGCACCTCGGCCTCCGTCGTCATCGGCGACAAGGAGGTAGTGGCAGCGATCAAGGCTGCGAAGCCAGAGGCCGCCGTGGTGACCCCGACGGCGGCCGCGGCCGAAGGCTTGAGAAGGCTGGATGTGAGGCGCATTTCGGTGCTCACCCCCTATACGATCGAGACCAGCCGGCCCATGGCGGACTATTTCGCCGAGCTCGGCTTCACAATCGACAGGTTTACCTGTCTTGGGCTCACCGACGATCGGAAGATGGCCCGGATTGCGCCTGAGGAAATCGTGACTTTCGCAAAGGAAGCGGCGGCGCCGGATTCGGACGCGCTCTTCATCTCCTGCACGGCCGTGCGGGCGGCCGGCGTGATCGCGGAAATCGAAGCGGCGATCGGCAAGCCCGTGGTCAGCAGCAATTACGCTACAGCCTGGGCTTGCCTGCGCCTCTGCGGCGACCAGTCGGCGCGGCCGGAGCTTGGACGACTGATGACGCTGCCGCTCGAGAGGGATTGGCCATGAGTGCTTCTCTTCCGGTGACTATAGACGACATCGAGGTGGCGGCACGGCGCATCTCCGGTCGCGTGCTGACGACACCGCTCGTTGTGTCGGCGTCGCTCACCGAGCTTTGCGGCGTGCCGGTCGGCCTCAAACTCGAGCACCATCAGACGACCGGCAGCTTCAAGTTGCGTGGTGCGACCAATACGGTGCTTTCGCTCTCGGCCGGCGAGCGGGCGCTCGGTGTGATCGCCGCCTCGACCGGCAATCATGGACGGGCACTTGCCCATGCGGCAAAGGCGGAAGGCTCGGTCGCGACGATCTGCATGTCGCAGCTCGTGCCGGTGAACAAGGTCTCCGAGATCAGGCGCCTTGGCGCCCATGTGCGGATTATCGGCAGGTCCCAGAACGAAGCGCAGGACGAGGTCGAACGGCTTGTTGCGTCAAGAGGTCTCGTGATGGTGCCGCCCTTCGACCATCCGGCGATCGTCGCGGGGCAGGGGACGCTCGGAGTTGAGATCGTCGCGCAGATGCCGGATGTCGCCATGGTGCTTGTGCCGGTTTCGGGCGGCGGGCTCGCGGCCGGAGTGGCGGCAGCCGTCAAGGCGAGAAGGCCGGCAACGCGGGTGATTGGTCTGACGATGGAGCGCGGCGCGGCGATGAAGGCGAGCCTCGCCGCCGGACAGCCGGTGCTCGTCCAGGAAAAACCGAGCCTTGCGGATTCGCTCGGCGGCGGCATCGGGCTCGACAATCGCGTGACATTCCGCATGTGCCGGGAGCTCCTCGACGACATCATTCTCCTGACGGAAGCGGAAATCGCCGCCGGCATGCGCCACGCCTACGCTGAAGAGCGTGAGGTCGTGGAGGGAGCCGGCGCGGTCGGCATTGCGGCACTTCTCGCCGGCAAGATCAAGGACATCGAGGGCCCGATCGCGGTCATTCTCTCCGGCCGCAATATCGACATGGACCTGCACCTGCGTGTGATGAATGGCGAAATGGACCCGTTTCCCGAGGAGGCGCCATGACACGGATGACGATTCTGACCGAGGCGGAGCTACGCCGGATCGTGCCGCTCGATCGTGAGGCGGTCGCCTGCGTCGAGGATGCCTTCCGTGCGCTCGCCACCAAGACGGTGGCGATGCCGCCGATCCTGAGGCTTGATATCCCCGAGCATCGCGGCGAGGTGGACGTGAAGACGGCCTATGTGCCCGGCCTCGACGGCTTCGCGATCAAGATCAGCCCGGGTTTCTTCGACAATCCGAAGATCGGCCTGCCGAGCACCAACGGCATGATGGTGCTGTTGTCGAGCCGGACCGGCCTGGTCCAGGCGCTGCTGCTCGACAATGGCTATCTTACCGACGTGCGCACGGCGGCAGCCGGCGCGGTCGCGGCCAAGCATCTGTCGCGGGAAGACGCTTCTGTCGCCGCCATCTTCGGCGCCGGCATGCAGGCAAAGCTCCAGCTCGAAGCGCTCGCGCTCGTCCGTCCGATCCGCGAGGCACGGCTCTGGGCGCGCGATGCGGCAAAGGCCGAAGCGACAGCAGGTACGCTTGCCGAGACGCTCGGTTTTCCGGTCAAAGCGGCATCTGATCCGAAAGCGGCCGTGGCGGGCGCCGATATCATCGTCACCACCACGCCGTCCGAGAAGCCGATCCTCGAGGCCGATTGGCTGCAGCCGGGGCAGCACGTCACCGCCATGGGGTCGGATGCCGAACACAAGAACGAAGTCGACCCTCAGGTGATTGCCCGGGGCACTTACGTCGCCGACAGCCTCAAGCAGACGCGCCGTCTCGGCGAGTTGCATCACGCGATTGCCGCCGGCCTCGTCGCGCCGGATGCCGAGTTCGCGGAGCTCGGCCAGGTGATCGCCGCGCTGAAGGTTGGGCGGACGCGCGCGGACGAGATCACCATTGCCGACCTGACGGGCACCGGCATCCAAGACACCGCCATTGCCACGCTCGCCTTCGCGCGGGCAGCCGCCGCAAAGGCCGGAACCACTTTCGAGAGCTGAAGCCGGCGCGGCCGGAAAAAACGAGGGAAGAAACATGACCCAACCCAACCTCAAATTCTCCCTTGGGGAATATGAAGCGCGCCTCAGGAAGACGCGACAGGCGATGGAAGCCAAAGGCGTCGATCTCCTGATCGTGAGCGACCCCTCCAACATGGCTTGGCTTACCGGCTATGACGGCTGGTCGTTCTATGTGCATCAAGCGGTGATCGTGCCGCCTTCGGGTGCGCCGATCTGGTTCGGTCGCGGCCAGGACGCCAATGGCGCCAAGCTCACCGCCTATCTTAAGCACGAGAACATCATCGGCTATCCCGATCACTATGTGCAGTCGACCGAGCGCCACCCGATGGACTATCTCTCGGGCATCCTTGCCGATCGCGGCTGGGGTTCGCTCCGGATCGGCGTCGAGATGGACAATTACTGGTTCTCGGCGGCAGCCTTCGCCTCGCTGCAGAAACACCTTCCGAATGCCCGCTTCATCGACGCGACCGCGCTCGTCAACTGGCAGCGCGCCGTCAAGAGCGAGACGGAAATCAAGTACATGCGCAAGGCCGCCCGCATCGTCGAAGCGATGCATCAGCGCATCTTCGACAAGATCGAGGTCGGCATGCGCAAATGCGATCTGGTCGCCGAAATCTATGACGCCGGCACGCGTGGTGTGGACGGCATCGGTGGCGACTATCCGGCGATCGTGCCGCTGCTGCCGTCGGGCGTGGAAGCGTCTGCGCCACACCTCACCTGGGACGACCGGCCGATGAAGCGGGGCGAGGGCACCTTCTTCGAGATCGCCGGCTGCTACAATCGCTATCACGTGCCGCTTTCGCGTACCGTTTTCCTCGGCAAGCCGACCCAGGCCTTTCTCGACGCCGAGAAGGCGACGCTCGAGGGCATGGAGGCGGGGCTCGCGGTCGCGAGGCCAGGCAATAGCTGTGAGGACATCGCCAACGCCTTCTTCGCCGTCCTCAAGAAATACGGCATCGTCAAGGACAACCGCACCGGCTATCCCATCGGTCTTTCCTATCCGCCGGATTGGGGCGAGCGCACCATGAGCCTGCGCCCGGGCGACAGGACGGAACTGAAGCCGGGCATGACCTTCCATTTCATGACGGGGCTCTGGCTCGAAGACATGGGCTTCGAGACAACCGAGAGCATTCTGATTACCGAGACTGGTGTCGAATGCCTCGCCTCCGTGCCGCGCAAGCTGATGGTCAAGGATTGAGCCATGAGCGAGCAGCATTTGCGGGCCTCGCCGATCAGCGCCACGGTGGACTTCGAGGCCGACGGTGTCCAGCACGGTTTCCTGCGCCTGCCTTATAGCCGGGACGATTCCGCCTGGGGCTCCGTGATGATACCGATCACCGTCGTCAAGAATGGGGAGGGCCCGACGGCCCTCCTCACCGGCGGTAACCACGGCGACGAATATGAGGGGCCGATCGCGCTCTTCGACCTGGCGCGGACGCTCGACCTTGCCGAGGTCCGGGGCAGGGTGATCATCGTGCCGGCGATGAATTATCCGGCGTTCCAGGCTGAGACGCGGACCTCTCCGATCGACAAGGGCAATCTGAACCGCAGCTTTCCGGGCCTCCCGGACGGCACGGTGACCCAGAAGATCGCCGACTATTTCCAGCGCGTCCTGCTGCCGCTGGCAGACATCGTGCTCGACTTCCATTCAGGCGGCAAGACGCTCGACTTTCTGCCCTTCTGCGCTGCGCACATCCTTCCCGACAAGGCGCAGGAGGCGAAAGCCTTCGAATTCGTCAAAGCCTTTGGCGCCCCCTATTCGATGAAGATGCTGGAGATCGATGCGGTCGGAATGTACGACACCGCGGCCGAGGAGATGGGCAAGGTCTTCGTCACGACGGAGCTCGGAGGCGGTGGCTCGGCGACGGCCCGGACTGCGGCGATCGCAAAACGCGGGGTGGCGAACGTGTTGAGGCATGCAGGGATCATCCAGGGCGAAATCGAGGCGGAACCCACCACATGGTTGGATATGCCGAGCGGCGATTGCTTCGCCTTCGCCGAGGATGGAGGGCTCATCGAGTTCCTGGTGGATCTCGGCGAGGCGGTGGAGCGGGATACGGTGCTGGCACGAATTTATCCCGTCGGACGGACCGGCGTAAAACCTTTCGAGGTGCGCTCCAAAATGAAGGGTCTTCTGACGGCCCGCCACTATCCCGGGCTGATCAAGCCGGGCGACTGCTGTGCGGTTGTGGCGGTCCCCGTCTAAACCGCGCGTCGACATCGGTGCACGGCCAAATGCCAAGTCATAGTGCCGACGCGCAGAGATGTTCTGCGAACAAAACTCCTGCCTGCGAGTTGGGGATATAAACAAGGAGGATCGAGATGCCTTCGAAGAAACAAAACACCTCCCTGCCGCGTGAGGAAGACTACCGAGATTTTGAAGAGCGCAACATCAGAGAGGGCTGGCCGTATTCGGACAAGCCCGGTGCCACCTCGAACAGCCCGAGGAACCGGGCCTATGGTGAACCCGCTGCCAACTTCGACCGGGAGCGAAACCCCGGCTTCGACGTCGACGGGATGGAAGAGGCAACGAACGAGAGCCAGCTTTCATCGCAGCAGGAGTCGGCCCGGCAGAGCGACGACGACGATCTTGAGGTTCGTGTCACTGAGTTTCTTGAGACAATGGAAGGCGTCGATACGGACAACATCGATGTCCGCGCACACGGGGGCACGGTCGTTCTCGAAGGCGCCGTCGAAAGGGTCGACATCGCTCGCAAAATCGAGCTGGCCGTCTTGTCTTTCAAGGGAGTTCGGCACGTGCGCAACAGATTGCGGGCCGTTGGCGTGGATGCGCGCATTCCGGACGAAGACGTCTAGGCCTCGGTCGCATCGGAATAGCCGTCTCCTCGATGGCAGCCGTCGAACTCGAGCTCGAGCCTCTACGGCTCGGCGCACCGCGGACTCCGCCGTGCTTTACGCCTCACGGGTTCCCGGAGCAATAATCGCGAGCGGGTCCACCGCGCCCGTCATTGAGCCAGTCTGTTTCGCTTCGCTCTTCAAAGATAGCTCCGATCACTTCGACTGCGCGATGCATTCAGTCCGTCGGGGCGCCGGATAAAGCTTCGGAACCATCCCTTGACCCCTGCTGTCGACCCGCGGAGCGGAGTTCGTCGGCATCGCGGCGAGATGTTATTACGTAACTTTCCGTTTGACGAATGTAATAACGTAACATATGGAGGGTTGATCATCCCACGCCAGGGGCTCTCCTGCCTTTCGCTCACCACCGCAACAACCATCGATTGGAGCTCAGAATTCGCATGCTACGCGCGCTGTTCATCACGTTCGCACTAGGTCTCGCCGTTACGAATAATTCGGCGCATGCTCAGGTTCTGAAGGTTGCAGGCCCATGGGAGGTAACCGGCATCGATCCGGCCCAGACCGGCTATGTCTTCAGCCGATTGCAGGTGGCCGAAACGCTGGTGACGGCCGATCCGGAAGGCAAGCTCATTCCGGCGCTTGCAGAACGATGGAGCGTCAGCGAGGACGCTTTGACATGGCGCTTTACGCTGCGCGATAAAGCCCGCTTCCATGACGGCACGCCCGTCACTGCCCAAACCGCAGCAGCCAGCCTTAAACGGGCGCTTTCCGGCGTCGGCGTGCTGTCGCAGGCACCCGTTGCCGAAATCGTCAGCGAAGGTCGTGATGTGGTCATCAGGTTGGAAAAGCCCTTCTCGGCCCTGCCGGCCTATCTCGTCCACTTCAGCACCATCATTCTGGCTCCGTCCTCGTTCGACGCTTCGGGCAAGGTGAGGCAGATTGTCGGTTCCGGCCCCTACAAGGTGACGAGCCTGACGCCGCCCGCAAAGCTGGAACTGAAGGATTCCGGAACCTGGTGGGGTGGCAAGCCAGGCATCGCTGAAGTCAGCTATCTCGCCGTGGGGCAGGGGGAGACGCGCGCCTTGATGGCAGAAAGCGGCGAGACCGATCTGGTCTTTTCAATGCTGCCGGTGTCGGTGGACCGGCTGAAGGAGAATCCGGGGCTAGACGTCAAAATCGCGACTATTCCCCGTACGCGCATTTTGAAAGTGAATGCTGCGTCCGTGTTTTTCGACGATATCGAAGAGCGGCAGGCGTTGAGCTATGCAATTGACCGGGTAGGCATCACGAAAGTCATCCTGCGCAATCCCGAACTTGCGGCAACGCAAATTTTCCCGCCGGCCCTCAAGGGCTGGTACGCGTCGGATCTCCCGCCGCTCAGCCGTGACGTCGCACGCGCCAAGGAATTGTTGGCGGAGGCGGGATGGACGCCTGGTAGTGACGGCGTCTTGGAACAGGACGGCAAGCGCTTCAGCGTTACTCTGCTCACTTATTCCAGCTGGCCGGAGCTTCCGCCGATTGCAACCGCCCTCCAGGCTCAATTGCGAGAGGTCGGCATCGAGATCAAGGTCTCGGTCGGCAACAGCTCTGAAATCCCCGCCCGCCATGGTGACGGCACATTGGAGATCGGGCTGGTCTCACGCCTCTATTCGATCGTGCCGGACCCCGTTGGTACGCTGCTGCAAGACTACGGTCCCGGCGGCAGCGATTGGGGCGCGATGGGCTGGGACAATCAGGAAATCCAAGGCCTGGTTGCCAAGCTTGCCGTGACCACCAACCCCGCCGAGCGCGCACCGCTGCAGCGCCGGGCCGTGGAGATCCTGCAGCAGGAACTGCCGAGCATTCCCGTCACCTGGTCCGAACTGGCGATTGTCTCGAGCAAGCGGATCACGGGCGTTCAGGTCGACCCGCTTGAGGTGAACTACGGCCTCGCAGCGATCCGCTGGGCGAAGTGACAGGAAGAGCGCAATGAGGAACTTTCTCGTCGCCCGCCTGATGCAGGCGGGGATAGTCGCCATGGTCGTCGGCGCCCTCTGCTTCCTGCTCATGCGGGTTCTGCCGGGGGATGCCGCCATGCGAATTGCCGCTGGTCGATACGGGCCGGATGCGCGCATCGCCGAAGCGGCGGATAAGGTCAGGCTGGAGCTCGGGCTCGATCGACCGGTGTTATTGCAGTTCCTCGAGTGGCTCGGCGGTTTGTTGCGCCTCGATCTCGGTCATTCGCTGGTCACGGGAGCACCTGTTGTCGATGAGTTGCAGGTGCAGCTCGGGGCTTCCGTGTGGCTCGCGGCGTCGGCACTTCTCATCTCTCTGCTGATCGGCCCTGTGATCGGCGTCTTCTCCGGCATGAAGCCGGGTGGCATCACCGACCGAACCGGTCTTGCTGGGGCCGTGGTCTTCCGCGCCATTCCTCCCTTCGTGCTCGGGCTCATTCTCATGTTTATCCTTTCAAAGCAGCTAGGATGGCTGCCGCCGGCGGGGTTCGGCTCGCCGCGGGAGATCGTGCTGCCGGCTTTGACGTTGGCCTTGGGGCTTGCGGCGATGTCGAGCCGGGTTACCCGCAATTCGGTCGCTGCGGTCGCGAGGACGCCCTACTTTGCCTTCGCCCGGCACAAGGGCCTGCCTGAAGCGATTGTCGTGCGCCGACACGGGATCCGCAACGCCGCTATCCCGGTCGTATCCTATCTCGGGCTTCAGGCCGTCTATCTGGTCGAAGGCGTCGTGGTCGTGGAGTCCCTCTTTGCCTATCCGGGTATCGGCCACGCTTTAGTGCATGCGATCGTCGAGCGGGATATCCCCATGGTGCAGGGAACGGCGCTCGTCATGGGCCTCATGTTCGTTGCCATAGCAGCCCTCGTCGATGCGATTTCCCTCTGGCTCGACCCCCGCTTCGGGAGGGCTGCATGAGCACGATCGACAATGTCTCTCCCGCTCGAGGGCGCGCCCGGCTTTCTGGCAGCTGCGCCTCCGGGGCAGCTCTTCTGTTTTTGCTCGCTGCCTTTGCGCTCTTGGGACCGGTGCTCATTCCGGCCGATCCGGCGGCGCAGGATTTCAGCGCGAGCCTCGCGCCCATCGGGGGTGACTATGCGTTGGGAGCCGACCACTATGGCCGCAGCCTTCTTGCCCGACTTGCCCATGGCGCGCGGCTTTCCTTCGGGCTCGCCTTCCTCACCATGCTTGCAGCCGCCGTTCCAGGCGTTCTGCTTGGTCTTGCCGCCGCCTGGAGAGGCGGATGGACGGAGCGGCTCCTCGAATTGCTGGCGACAGTCGTTCTGGCGCTTCCCGGCTTGATGCTCGTGCTGCTGCTGCTCGCATTCTCGCCAGGCAACTATGGTCCGCTCTTCCTGGGGCTTTCGCTGACCCTTTGGGTGGAATTCTATCGGGTGACCCGAGCTGCGACGAAGACCGTGCTTGCTCAGCCGCACATTGAAGCCGCAAGAATGCTCGGCTTCGGGTCGGGGTACATTCTGCGCAATTGTGTGTTGCCCGTGATCGCTCCGACGATTGCGACACTTGCCGCCTTCGCCATGGCAACGGCCATCATCGCCGTCTCGACGCTCAGCGCCATCAGCGTCGGATTGCAACCACCGACGCCCGAACTCGGCAGCATGATTGTCGAGCTCTTGCCATACTATGCCGAGGCGCCGGTGCATGTGCTTCTACCCGCCATGCTGATCTTCCTTCTCGTGCTCGGCCTTCAACTCGTCGCAGAGGGAGACCGCGCATGAACATGCGAGCGGGAATACAGGAACTTTCGATCAGCGCACTCGCCGTCGAGTCCGCAGCGGGACGAATCGTTTCCGACATCTCCTTCACGATCAGCAGGGGTCGGCCGCTGACACTGCTTGGCGAGAGCGGATCGGGCAAGTCGCTTGTGGCCCAAGCGATCATGGGAAATCTGCCAGCCGAACTGCTTGCCACGGGAAAGGTCCTTCTCGACGGCACCGATCTTCTGGCGGGTTCGCCTGCTGAACGGCGTGCGCGCTGGGGACGCAGCATCTCGCTTCTCCCGCAGGAGCCCTGGCTCGCGCTCGATCCGACGATGCGAATCGCCTCGCAGGTGTCGGAGGTGCATCGCTTCCTCAAAGACAGAGATGCGCGGCGGAGCCGGCAGCTGGCCGGTGACAATCTTGCCGAAGTGGGGCTGGAGCGCGCCGGCGAGCTCTACCCGTTCCAAATGTCGGGCGGCATGGCGCAGCGTGCGGCAATCGCCATTACTCATGCGGCCGACGTCGATCTGATGATCGCCGACGAACCGACGAAAGGCCTCGACGCGGCCCTGCGCGATTCCGTTGTTGCGCGGCTGCGGCAAGAGGTCGACCGCGGGCGCTTGCTGTTGACGATCACCCATGATGTCGCCGTTGCTCGGGCGCTCGGCGGCACGGTGGGCGTGATGCTGGACGGGCGGCTGGTTGAGTGCGGACCTGCGGAAAGGCTGCTGGCGGCGCCGGAACACGACTATAGCCGGGCGTTAATTGCCGCCGATCCACAAGGCTGGGAGGGACGGGCGCCGACGACCTCGGGCGAGATCGTGCTGGCCGGACGCGGGCTTGCGAAGGCCTACGGAGAAAGGCTGCTGTTCGCCGATCTGGACGTCGAGATCCGTGCCGGCGCGATCGTCGCCATTGTCGGCCCCAGCGGTTGCGGCAAGACCACCGTCGGCAACATTCTTCTCGGGCTCGCCAGACCCGACTCCGGCACGGTAGAGCGACGGAAGGATCTATCGCCGCTGCGCTACCAGAAGCTCTATCAGGACCCTCCGGCGGCGTTCGCTCCACATCAACCCATCCGAAAGGGGCTTGTCGATCTGGTGAGATTGCACGGGCGTACGTGGATCGAGGTGGAGAGGCTGCTTGCCCGGCTCCGGTTGCAGGGCAACCTGTTGGACCGCTTGCCCAATCAGATCTCCGGGGGTGAACTGCAGCGCTTCGCAATCCTTCGTGCCCTGTTGCTCGACCCCGTTTTCCTGTTCGCCGACGAAGCCACCTCGCGACTCGACCCGCTCAGCCAGAAGGAAGTCATCGACTTCCTGCTCGAGATCGTCCGCGAGACCGGACTAGCCGTCCTTCTCGTCACCCACGATCGCCATCTAGCCGAGCGCATTTCGAGCCGGATCGTCGATCTCGGCGGAGCCGCGCCACTCGGCTACGGGGAATGACGCTGCCGGCTGATCTGCGCTTTGGCCCGGGATTCGCCGTACATCGAGGCAATTCAGGATGCCAGCAATGGAGTGGGAGCGCCGACATCGGGGCTGCGTTGCCACTCGAACGCCTCCCACCCTATAATCCTGTTCGCTATGTACAAGACGTTCGTTGCAACGCGGGAGGACTGGCCTGGGGAGGCTTGGCTAGCGCGTTTTGTCGCCGGCCGGGCGGAGGCCGAGAGCTGGTATTTCGGGCAAGCCGTGGTGCCGACCCCAAGCGCCGAGGACTGTCGCGCCGCTCTAGAGCGGCACATGCCCGAGCTGCTTCCTCATTATGAGCGCGCCTGCGCCCTCGTCGGAGATGACGAGGTCGCTCACCGGATGCTGAGCCATTACCGTCCCGCGCCGGAAAACTATGGCTGCAGTCAGGCCGTCTGGCTCGGAGAAGAAGGCCCGGCACTCATCCGCAACTTCGACTATCCACCCGACATCGTGTCCGACCGTTTCGAGTTGACCGAGTGGTCGGGCCTGAAGGTGATTTCGAAGGCACAGCGGCCTTGGGGAGGCTGCCTCGACGGGATGAACGAAGAGGGACTGGTCGCCAGTGTGACTTTCGGCGGAAGCCGTGTTCAGGGCGTCGGCTTCTCGATCATTCTCATGCTCCGCTACGTGCTCGAGACCTGTCATCGAGTGAACCAGGCGGTGGCGGCCTTGTGCCGGATACCGGTTGCGCTTCCGCAGAACGTGACAGTGCTCGATCGCTCGGGCCGCTACGCTACCCTGTTCCTCGGCCCCCGCCAGCGACCGATCATCTCGCGCTTGAGGGCATGTACGAACCATCAGCGGACGGGAAGACCCTCATCGTCTTCGATGGCGCGACAGCTCCGGCTCTTGCAAGCGCTGGAGGAGCCTTCTATGTCGCTTTCGAGGCTGACGGACCTGTTTCTTCTGCCACCACTTTATTCCGGGCGGGATCCTTACCGGACTCTCTACACGGCCGTCTACCGACCCGCAGAAGGAAGAGTGGACTATATCTGGCCGGGGAAACGCTGGTCCCAAGGCTTCAAGGACTTCCGGATCGGCGAGTACACACACTGCTACTTGTGAGGCCGCGTGATTTGATGACCGCAACGGTTCTCTATCGAACAAAATAGGCCTCGATCGCGCCGATGCCTCGCAGGTCCAGCGCGCATCGTGGCTCGATGGTCCACTGGCCCCGCAGGGCGCGCCTGGTTGCCTCCGAGATCTGAATGCGATCGGCAGCCCCCTGTGCTTCGAGGCGGCTTGCGATATTCACAGTTTCTCCCCACACGTCGTAGACGAAGCGATGCCGTCCGATCAGGCCGGCGACGACGGGCCCCGAATGGATTCCGATGCGAACCCGAAAGCGATCGCTGTCGGGAAACGTGTCGCGCAACGATTCCAGCATGGACTTTCCGAGAGCTACGATCCTGTCGGCGTGATCGGCGCAAGGCTCCGGGATGCCGCAGGCGGCCATATAGGCGTCGCCGATCGTCTTTATCTTCTCCACGCCATGTCGCTCGGTCAGGAGATCGAACGTGCTGAACATCCCGTCCAGCCGCCTGACCAGATCGGACGGCGGCAGCCGTGCGGCAATAGGCGAGAAGCCGACGATATCCGCGAATAGAATGGAAACCGCTTCGAAGCGGTCGGCGATGATCTCTTCGCCGCCTTGCAGCCGGGCGACGATTTGATCGGGCAGGATCGCGTGAATAAGCGCATCGGCGCGTCGCTTTTCCGTTTCGATCCGCTGCAGATATCGGTGCTCGCGGTCGAGCCAGCGCTTCTTCTCTAGCGCGGAATTGATGCGGGCGCGCAGCAGGACCGGATTGAAGGGCTTCGTCAGATAGTCATCGGCTCCCGCCTCGATGCACCGGGCGACGGCCGCGACTTCGCTCAAGCCCGATATCATGATTACAGGAACGTGGCGCCAACGGTTCTCCGCCTTAAGCCGCGAGAGAATCTCGATGCCGTTCATGTCTGGCATCAATATGTCGAGCAGAATGACGTCGAACTCGTCTTCGTTCAGTCTCTTAAGCGCCGACAGGCCGGAATCGGCAGTGACGACGCGATGGCCTTCACGGCGCAACCGGCGGGAGAGAAGATCGCGATTGCTGGCGACGTCGTCAACGACGAGGATCCTGCCGCCCTGATCGGGCCACGGCTCATGCTCGGTCCTGAAGAGGAGGCGTTCGAGCTCCGCCGCGTCGATTTCGGTTTGATCGCCCGGCTGCAGCATGAGGGCTCCTCCGCGCGAAAGGCCGGCAATGGCATCAACCTGTTTCAGGAGCTCGGCCGCAGCGGCAAGTATCTCACCGAGATCCTCCCTCAGCGTGTGCTGATGCTGATCCCCGACCTCGTCGAGGATCATTTCCGCATAGCCGATGATGGCATTGAGCGGCGTGCGCAGATCGTGGCGGAGCCTTGCCTCCGCCTCTGCTCCCCCTTCCTGCGAAGGGCAGTCCTTCCCTTCGATCAGGCTATCTATGAGGCCGTTCAATTGCCTTGCGGCGGCTCCGATCCGCTCCAGGTCCGTCTGAATGTGGGTTAAACCGAGCTCTCGCGCTTGCTCTCCCAACAACTCCTGAAATCCCAGGATCGCCCGCGCCGGACCGGCCAGCCGCTGCACCACATGGGCGGCGATGGCCTGGCGCTGAAATTCGTTCCCGATACTCATTTTCGTAAATGGCCGCTCAATGGGGTGCCGTCAGCAGTTGCTCGATCTTCCGGACGAGCTGCGAAAGGTCGACCGGTTTGCTGTCATAGTCGTCGCAGCCGGCCTCGAGCGCCATGTCCCGATCGCTCGCCATGGCGTGGGCAGTCAGCGCGATGACCGGTATCCTCGACGTGACCGGGTTGGCCTTGATCCGCCTGGTCGCTTCCCACCCGTCCATCACCGGCAGGCTCATGTCCATCAGGATCAAATCAGGCTTTTCCGAAGCGGCAAGCTCGACGCCGGCCTTTCCGTTCTCGGCAATCAGCACGTCGAAACCGCGACGAGACAACCGCCGCGAAAGCATGTCGCGATTCATTTCATTGTCTTCCACCAGAAGGATTCTCGTCATTGCGCTTCTCCTCCGGTCTATTGCAGTGCCTTCAGCCGTCGGCGACGGCCGTACCGGCCGTTTCGCGTGATCCTATCTGGCGCTCGAGGGCCGCGACCAGTTGCGACCTGCTGTTTGCGCCCTTGTTTACGACGGCTACCGCTCGGTCGCGGAGCCAGCTCAGCTCGTTTGCAGAAAGGTCCTTCGAAGTGACGACGACGACCGGAATATTCTGGAGTTCCGGCACGCTCTGCATCTCGCTCAACGTCTGGAATCCGTCCATCTCGGGCATCAGGAGATCGAGCAGGACGAGACGCGGCTTAAGCCGCTTCATGAGCTCGAGACCGCGGATGCCGTCGGCCGCCTCGTGGACCGTCCATTTCCTCTTCACCAGAATACGCCGGAGGAACTCGCGGGAAGCCTGATCGTCGTCGATGACCAGCACGTCGCGATTGCCGCCGCCGTAAGTCTCTATGGTCCTGATCAGCTTGTCGGTGTCGATGGGCTTGGTCAGATATTCGACTGCTCCGAGCGAGAGGCCGAGCTCGCGATCCGCGAGGATCGTCGCGAGGATAACGGGGATCGTGCAGAGTTCGGGATCGCTCTTCAGTGTGCGCAGCACCGACCAGCCGTCCTGATGAGGCATGATGATGTCGAGAATGATGGCGGCGGGCCGATGCTCCCGAGCAGCGGCGATGCCTTCCGGTCCGCTTGCGGCTTCGATCGAGGCAAGGCCTGCTTCCGCGAGCGCCCTTGCGATCAGGTTGCGGGCGGCCGGATCATCGTCGATGATCAGCGCGGTTCGACCCTCTGTGATCAGCGGCATTTCGGCTGCCTGAGGTTCTTCGCTCTCCCGCCTGCATTGCGCCGGTACCTCCATGGTGAAGGTCGAGCCCTTTCCGACTTCGCTTTCGACTTTAACGACACCGCCTATCATGCGGCAAAAGCTGCGGGTAATGCTCAACCCCAACCCCGTACCGCCGTAGTTCCGTGTGGTGGACGCATCGGCCTGCGTAAAGGGATTGAAGAGCCGTTCTTGCTGCTCCGGCGTCATGCCGATGCCGGTATCGGACACCTTGAACACGAGCCAATCGCCGCCCGCTCTTCTTTGACGCCGAACCGAAAGCGTCACCTTGCCGCCATTGGTGAATTTGGCGGCGTTGCTGAGCAGGTTGAAGAGATTCTGGCGCAGCTTGGTCTGGTCGGAGTGCATCTCCCCGAGATCGCCATCGATGTCCTTGATGAACTCGTTGCGGTTCTTTGCCATCAGCGGCGCGACGGTAGCACTCACGTCGCGCAGCAATTCGGCGACGTCGAAGGTTTCGAGGAAGAGCTCCATCTTGTTCGCCTCGATCTTCGAGAGGTCGAGGATGTCGTTGATGAGCGACAGGAGATGCCGTCCGGCTGCGGCTATTTTTTCGAGGTCGGGCACGAGCTCTTCGTCGTCGTGGTCGCGCGCCTCCTCCATCAGCATCTCGCTGTAACCGATGATGGCGTTGAGCGGCGTGCGCAATTCGTGGCTCATCGAAGCGAGAAAGCGGCTCTTGGCCTCGCTTGCGGATTCGGCCTTGCTCTTGGCCCGCTCGAGTTCGACCTGGCGCTGCTTGAGTTCCGTTATGTCAGTGTAGACGGCAACGGTCCCGCCATCGGGGATCTTGCGCTTGCTGATGCGAACCCATTTGTCGCCGAACCGCCTCTCGTCGACGAGGCCGGCCGGATCCCTGTGACGGCGCAGGCGGTCCTCGATCCACTCCTGCGGTGACTTGCCTTCGAGGTCTATTTGCCCGTTTGCCAGGTTCTGCTCCAGGATTTCGTGGAAGCTCTTGCCGCGAAGTTCGTTGGGCCTATGGCTCGGAAAGATCTCGCAATACTTGCTGTTGGCGACCAGGATTCTGTCATCCGGATCATAGAGGACGAATCCGTCGGAAATCGCCTCGAGCGCCGCGGCGATCGTCCGCCTCTGCCGCTCTGCTTCGTCTTCGAGCCTTTTCTTTTCGATAGCGCTTTCACGGAAAAGCGTGAGCGTCCGCGCCATCGCTCCGAGTTCGTCGCCGCCCTCCTGGGGTATCTCGACGTCGTAGCGGCCTTCCGTGAGGTCCTCGATTACGCGATTAAGACGCCGGAGCGGACCGACGATCGAGCGCAGGACGAGAAGCGTGAGAAGCGAGCCGACGAGGACCAGGAGGCCCACGAGGATTGCGGCGCCTGTGGCGGTCTTCTCGGTTTGCGCTACGACCTCGTTGCGGGCGGCTTCCGCTTCGGCCTTTACCTGGTCGACAAGCTTGTTGAGATCGGCATCGACCTTGCCGCTGTGAATACGGGCCTTCGCCAGCAAGGCGTTGCCGACAATGCGGTTGTCCTGGGTATAGCTGTCCGTCGCCTGCAACGCGGTTTCGACATAGGCGTCGACCTCGGTGCGGATCTCCTCGACCGCCTCGGGCGCGTGCTGTGCGAGGCGATCCAGTTGGACCTGCAGCCGTTCGCGAGCGTCATCGGCGTTGCGCTGTGAATTCATGAGCAAACTGACGGAGAGGTCGGTGAGCCAGTATCTGAGATCTCCGAAGGCGACATGCGCCGCTGCAGCCGATGCTGCTCTGTCGAACAGCTCCCTGGTTTCGGCCATGCGTTCGGCGCTGCGATAAAGCGCCTGAGTGAGAAAGACGGATGACAGAACAAGGCTGATCAGACCTGCGGCGGTCAGCGCCGCCACTCGCGCGGAAATCGGCAGATTGGCGAGCCGGCTGGCGAGCCCCTTCGTCGGCGCAGAGGCCGCTCCGGCTGCCTCCAGCTGCTGTCCCAGCGCGCTCATTTGAACAAGACGATGCTGATCGCACCGCCCAGATCACCCGCTTTACCTCCCTCTTTCGGATAGCCGGTGACGTCGATTTCGCCCTTCGGCACGCCGTGACAGGTAAGACAGGACTCCGTGTAATATTCGGGCAGCAGCATCCGGAAAGCAGGACGGCCGTTCACCTCGGTCACTTCCGTATAGATTTCGCCCCTCGGCCGCTTCGGATCCGAGAAGACTTCATTGATGACCCGTGTTTCCCAGGCGTCGGGGAGCGACTTTCGGTTGCGCACCAGGGCTTCCGGCGCAGTCACTCGAACCAGCGCCTCGTGTCCGACTTTGGCGGCGAATTTCTCGTTCATCAAGCGCGCGAAAACAGCTGGAACGAAACCCTTAAAGCCGATGCCGGGACGGTTTATGTCGTCCTGCTCTTCGTCGACGACCTCACGCATGGCCTCGACCTGAGCCTGGAGCAGCTTGCGGTCGCGCTCAGCCAGATCATCGGAGATCGATTGGCCGCCGGTGCGCTTGGCATAGAGGGCAATCGCCTCTTTCGTGAAGCGCTCGCCGTCGAGATTTTTATCTCCGACCGCCGGATCATTGATGAGCGTCTGGTAGTTCGAAAGGACGCTTCGGGCCGCCCTGAGCAGTTCGGCGAGCCGCGTTCCGGTCACCAGGTCAGCGCGCTCGTCAGCCGCCGTTGGAAACGAAACGAGAATAAAACCGGAGAAAATTGCGAAAATGCAGCTTCTCGCCAAGGCTGATGTGGCTTCCATTTCCCATCCCTCCCGGAGGAAGCACCAAACCGGAAACATATCACAGGAAGGCCGATGGAAGGAGTCGTCTCTGGCAGTTTACCGGCGGCCCATCGCCGTAAGGCGGGTCACGATTCACGGTAACCGAAATGTGCCTCTAGCGTGAGCCACTCGACAGGGGAGCATGCCCGCGGGCGGGAAGCGGCGGAAGTAAAAATGCTCGGTTTCGGTTCGCTCGGCCCGAATTTGAGTAACTTCCATCGCTATTCTCAGGCCTCGTCCCGTCACGTGCTGCAGCATCGGTACATTCACGGAGCAATTCGCAGCGATGGCAAGACGAGGTCACAAGGAGCGATGGCATGGCTGTAGATTTCAACCACACAATACTGTCGACCCGTGACAGCGAGGCGTCGGCAAAATTCCTGGCGGAAATGCTTGGCCTTCCAGCCCCGAGGCGCTGGGGGCCTTTTCAGATGGTCACGACGGAAAACGGCGCCAATCTCGACTACATGAATACCGACGGCGAAATCACGCCGCAGCATTATGCGTTCCTGGTCGGCGAAACCGAGTTCGACGAGATCTTCGGTAGGATTCGCGAGCGGAAACTCCCTTATTGGGCTGACCCCGGCCGAACGAAGCGGGGGGAGATCAATCACCACGACGGCGGCCGCGGAGTGTATTTCGAGGACCCAAACGGTCATCTTCTCGAGGTGATTACCCGTCAATACGGCAGCGGTGGGTGGAACCCATAATCTCCCGGGGACGTACTCTTGGATTCGAAAGCGGACATGGCGGGTCGACCTACGGCGCTGCAACCGCGGACGTCTGCTCCTGCGCGGCCTTCCGGAACAGGTAGGCCGATAAGAGCCACAGGGCGACGAAGAAGCCGGTCAGGAACACGACGGCTTCCGGAAAGCTCGGCGCCGCGGAACCGAACCCCGCGGCGAGCGCGATGACGCCGACCATCCCCTGAGTGAGCGCGGTCAAGAAGAACGCGCGCGCCATACCGCTCGGCTTGAAACGAGCGATAACGGCGCCGACGATTCCGACGGCGAGCACCCCGCCATACATCAAGTTGGCGGGGTTGTTCTCGGACCCGATGATGCCAACGGCAGCGTTGATCCAGATGAGGCTGAATGCTGCCGCGAGCGCAACGCCGACGGCTGCCCGATACGCTTTATTGTTTGTCATCCTTGCCGCCAGTTCAAAGGTGACGGCGGTGGCGACGATCAGACCACCGGCGAAAGCGAAGTCGGTCTCATCCCAGTTCACTTCATCGGTGAACTGCATCGCGACCGAGGGCAACAAGAGCACGAGCGCGGCGATGATCCAGGCCGATATCCGCCAAACGCTTCGTTGTCCGCCGCCGATTTCGCTCCTTCCCGCCATCGCACTGCCTCCGCGCTTGGGTGAAGCAAAGCATCCGGCCGATGATCGCGCTTGTCGCCGGCGTTCGCAATGGGGCGGCGCGCGTCCGGCTCCTCAACTAAGCTGCGGCGGCGGCAATGCGATCGAGCGCGTCTTTCACTCTCGGCATGTCGGCGGACGGCAAGGGCAGGATTGGCCGTGGTGGCGCGGCGTGGCAAAGGCCAAGCACGTCGGCTATCGCGTACATGACGCGGAAGCTGCCAAACTCCTTGAACAGGCCCCACATGGCCTGAAAGGCCCGGTCGAGGCGTTCGGTTTCGGACGTGTTGCCAGCTTGGGCTGCCTGCGTGAGCACAATGGCTTCGGAAGGCAACAGGCCGGCGATCACGCTGTACCAGGCGTCGCAGCCTGCCAGCAGCGCATCCGCAGCGCCCCAATCGCCGCTGTAACCGACCGCAAAACCGGCCGGTGTGCGCGAGCGCAGGCGCTGAAGTTCACCCTTGAAATCCCCCTGAGCGGGGAGCGGCATTTTTACGGCGGCAATGTTCGGCACGCTCGCCAGGCGGACGATCAGATCGTCGGTGAAGGTGAAGCGGGTGGTGCTCGGGTTGTTGTAGATGCACAGGGGCAGTTCACCCGCTTCCGCAACGGCGGAAATATGCTGGAAGACCTCCTCTTCCGTCAGCGGGGTATAGGACATCGGGGCCAATAGGAGGCCATCCGCCCCCGCCTTCCTTGCATCGCGGGCGAGCGCCTGAGCCTCGTCGGTTCTGAGCGCGCCGACACCGACGATGACGGGTATCTTGCCGCCGACGCACTCCATGGCTGCTTCCACGGCACGCTGTCGCTCGTGCCTCGAAAGAAAGGCGTAACCACCTGTGCTCCCGAGCAGTCCGATCGAGTCGGCGCCGGCCGTAGATATTCGTTCGAGGAGACGCGCGAGCGCTCCCGTGTCGACATGCCCCGCTGCATCCGCGGGCGTGATGGAAAAAGCCGAAAGGCCAGCGAACAGTTTCATGGTGCTCTCCCTGATCTTCATGCGCGCGACAGCAGCAACCGGAGACCGGCAAAGCCAAAACACACGGCCAGGAGCCCTTCGATCCAGCGCCTCGCGCGACGGTACAGGCGTATCATGGGTGTGGTAGAGAAGATGATCGCATAACCGCAGAAGATGACGACGCTTAAAACCGCGCAACCGACGAGGATCGCCGCAAGCGTATGCCATGACGAGCCCGGCCCCAGTCCAAGCGTTACAAGGGCGATCCAGGCGAGGATCGATTTTGGATTGCTAAGATGCATGAGCAATCCGCGCCGGTAGAGGTCTGCTCCCGACAATGCGGCACCGTTTGGACCCGCGTGTGCAGCAGCCTTCGCGTCGGAAGCAAGCGCGGCCCTGCCAGCCTTGAAGGCGAGATAGAGGAGATAAAGGCCGCCGAAGATTTTGAGAAGGATCAGCGCTTCCGCATAGCGGGTCAGGGCTGCGGAGACACCCATTGCAGCCATCGCGCCCCAGAAGATTGAACCGCTGACGACGCCGGCAGCGAGTATGAGGGCTGCGCGTCTTCCGTTATGCATTGCCACCCCCATGATCCGCATATTGCTGGGACCGGGGCTGCCGGCTGCGATCACATAGGCGGTATAGACGATGAGGAGATGGTGGAGTTCGGTGGACAATCTGAGGCCCAATCATGCTGTCGGTTGTTACGAGGGTCGGTCGAAGCGGAACGCCGGCAGAGTGGCGACTATAACGCTCTCAAGAGATTGAAGGAAATCATCCACATTGTAAGAGCGATGAGCGTTTCCAGAATCCGCCAGGACGCCGACTTCGAGAAGATCGGCCGCAGCCAGGTCGCGCCGTAGCCGAGCGAGAAGAAGAAAAGAAACGAGCCCGTTGCGGCTCCCGCCGCGAACGACACCTCGTGTCCCGGAAACCGGGTCGAGATGGTACCGAGCAGCACGACCGTATCGAGATAGACGTGCGGGTTGAGCCAAGTGAGAGCCAGACAGGTGACAAGCGTCGCCCGGAAGGTCGAGGAGGCCGTCTCCTGCACCGCCAAAGCTCCCGACGAGTGGAAGGCGGAATAGAGGCTTTTCGCACCGTACCAGATCAGGAACGCCGCTCCTCCATAGCGCATGACCGGATCGAGCCACGGGAGCAATGCGGCAATCTGCCGGAAACTGGTCACGCCTAGCGTGATCAGCACGGCGTCGGACAATCCGCAGGCGAGGCAGACGGCGAACACATGTTCGTTGCGCAGGCCCTGGCGCAGCACGAACGCGTTCTGCGCGCCGATCGCGACAATCAGGCTGAGCCCCATCATCAGGCCCGTGCCGAAAACCGAAAAATTCATGCCCTGAAGCGCGCTCCCGAAATACCGTGAGCTTTTCCGCTATCGCGTTTCGCAAATTCAGGATAGTTAATGTTGCTAACCGAGATTAAGCAAAACTAAGGCATGCTCGATTATTCCGCTCTCCGCGCCGTTTCGGCGGTGGTTCAAACAGGCAGCTTCGAAAAGGCCGCAGCTCTTCTCAACGTGACACCCTCGGCCGTCTCGCAGCGGGTGAAGCAGCTCGAGGAACGTCTTGGCATCGTTCTGGTCGCGCGGGGCAATCCCTGCACCGCAACGGAGAAGGGAGACTGGCTCTGCCGGCACATGGAGAATGTCGGCATGCTCGAAGCCGAGCTGTTCGAGCATCTGCCTGCCCTCGTCGATCCTGCGGAGCCCGAACAGAGGGTGACGCTGCACATTGCGACCAATGCCGACAGCCTCGGAACATGGTTCCTGGCGGCCATGTCGAGCTTCGCCAGAGGATCTTCGCATCTCTTGAACATTGCGGTCGATGACGAGGACCATACCGCCGAATGGCTGCGGCGAGGGCAGGTGGTCGCCGCCGTCACCAGCGTGGAGAAGCCGGTTCAGGGCTGCCGGCGCATGTTCCTCGGCGCGCTCCGCTATCATGCAACGGCGAGCCCCGGATTCATCGCCCGGCATTTCCCGCAGGGCGTCACGTCGGAGGCCATTGGCAATGCGCCGGCCTTGACCTTCAATCAGAAGGACAGGCTCCAGAGCCGGTGGATACGTCAGGTATTCGCAGAAGACCTAAGCCCTCCGACCCATTGGCTGCCTTCGACGCAAGGTTTCGTCGAAGCCAGCCTTTCCGGCATGGGATGGGGCATGAACCCGGCCCCCCTTGTGCGCGAGCACTTGGACTCCGGGCGGCTGGTCGAGCTGATCCCGGAAACGCCGTTGGACGTTCCCTTGTATTGGCAGATGAACCGCCTTGCCGCCGATCGGCTGGTTGACCTGACACGCGAGGTCGCGGCTGTAGCCAAGCATCATCTGCTGGGCTGAAACGACACCAAGGTGCCGGGTGGGCATGATTGACCCCTCCTGACCGCTCGTTCCGGAACCATACTGCTCGCAACTCCTTCTTCCCAGCATCGGTGGTCCGAACCTTACGAGGACCGTGGAAAGCCCTGATGGACTGGAGATGGAGCGTTACCATATAGCTCTTGGATTATTCGGCATCGTGGTGCTGCTGACGGCCTGGATTCCCATGGCCTTTCGTCGGCTGCCGCTTTCCCTTCCCATCTTTTGCATCGCTATTGGCATATTGGCCGGACAGTCGATCTTCAACCCGATCTCCCAACTGGCCGGTTTCGACAGTCGGCTTGTCATAGAGCGTATGACGGAGTTTACCCTTATCGTAGCGCTGATGGGCGCCGGCCTGAAGATTGACCGCCGATTGGGCCTCCTTAGCTGGGCTCTCACGTGGCGCCTTCTCGGCATCGCAATGCCGGTGGGAATTGCCCTGATGGCGGTCGGCGCCCACTGGATGCTGGGGCTTGGAGCTGCTTCGGCGATCCTTCTTGCCGCTTCACTCGCACCGACGGATCCGGTGCTCGCGAGCGACGTACAGGTGGGGCCGCCGCAGACCGGGACGGAGGACGAGGTCCGCTTCACCCTCACATCCGAGGCTGGCTTGAACGACGGCCTGAGCTTTCCTTTCGTCTATCTGGCGATTGCAATCGCGCTCGCGCCCGACGAGCCGGACTGGTTCACGAACTGGCTCCTCATCGATGTGCTGTGGCGGCTTCTCGCCGGCATCGTCACGGGGTGGCTCGTCGGGAAGGTGCTTGGTTTCGCGACGTTCCGCCTTCCGAAAAGTGCCGCACTCGTGCGCACCGGCGACGGCTTCGTCGCAATGGGCATCACTTGCCTTGCCTACAGCTTGACTGAACTCGCGCACGGCTATGGATTCGTGGCCGTCTTCGTGGCAGCGCTTTCCTTCCGCACGGTCGAGCGCCATCACGAATTTCACAAGGAGCTTCACGACTTCTCCGAGCAGATCGAAAGGCTGCTGATGATGGTATTTCTCGTCTGCTTCGGGGCGGCCGTCAGTGTCGGCCAGCTTATTGACGAACTTGATTGGCCCTTGGTCGTATTTGCGCTGTTCGTCATCCTGATCGTTCGGCCGGCTTCCGCCTGGGTAAGTCTTCCCTCGAGCCTGCCGAAAGGAGAAAGAGCGGCAATCTCGGTGTTCGGGATCCGCGGCATCGGCTCCATCTACTACCTCGCATTTGCAACAGGGATGGCCAATTTCGAAGAACTCGGCGTGCTCTGGTCTGCGGTTGCCCTGATCGTACTGATTTCCATCGTCATGCATGGGCTGACCGTCACGCCGGCAATGCGCTCGCTCGATAGGAGGCGTGGAAGTAACAGGCCTGGAGATGAAGGCGACGTTTGGCAGAGTGACTCGACGAATACCCGGAGGTCGAAGAATGGTTAGCCAGCCCCCTCGGCAGACTGGTCTCGATCTCTGGGATATTGCGGCACCGCGAGAGGTTGGAGCCAGGTCTCGCGTCTGATGACCCAAATTTCGTACTCCGGGACCAGAGAGGTCGGGGCGTCATCCAGCGAGCCAACGCGGATTTCGGTTTCCTCCTCCCCCGGGTTGAACAGCCGCGATCCGCAAGCGGGGCAAAAGCCGCGGCCGGCGAATACCTTCACCTCGCCACTGCTCTTGAAAGCCCGTGTGGGCCAGACGGCGAAGGTCGTAAAGGACGAGCCACTTTCCTTTCGGCAGTCCGCGCAATGGCAAAGTCCCACACGCAAGGGCTCGCCGCTTACTTCGTAGCGCAGGGCGCCGCACAGGCATCCGCCGGTTCTCGTAACCATGTCCAATCTCCTGCCGTGACCAGCCCTGTCCCTCGATTTAGGGCAGATGGGCGATCCGAGGAGTCCTTGAAGACGGCGCGCGTGAAGCGGCTGTCGCCCCTTGGGAAAGAAACACATGAGCCTTATGTAAGAAACCGGTGCAATCTTCCGAAGGCGATCGCTCATGTCAGACAAGCCGATCAAAATTCCCGGGCCCGATCACCCGATCACCATCAATCGCAATCCGGCGCGCGTCGTCGTCAAACTCAACGGCCACGTCGTTGCCGATACGCGCGAGGCGCTGACATTGCGAGAGGCCTCCTACCCGCCGGTGCAGTACGTCCCCCGCAAGGACGTCGACATGTCGCTGCTTGATCGCACCGACCATTCGACGCATTGCCCTTACAAGGGCGACGCTTCCTATTACAGCATCATCCCCGGTGGCGAGCGCTCGAAGAACGCCATCTGGACCTATGAAAACCCGCATGCAGCGGTCCGTGAAATCAAGGACCACATGGCGTTCTATCCGGATCGGGTGGATTCGGTCGAGGAATTGTAGCGCCGACGCAGGCGAGTTCCAATCGTGCGACGAACCACGGCTGAAGATGCCAGGTTGCATCCTGTCCAGGCCACGCGTGGAGCCTGGTTCTTGTCGGGCATTTAAAGGGCACGCCGCACAGATGAAGTGCGGCGTGCCCATGCATAGAAGTCAGCCCGGTAACGAGTGCTTGCCGGCTTTCGACCTACTCCGCCGGCTGAGGGAGTTCACCGCTTAAATGCTCAGCTCGTTCACCAGCAAGGGTGGGCTGGCCCAAAGCGATCGTCACCACTGTCGCTGCGCCGGCTACGATCGACACCCAGAAGCCGTTCTGCGCGCCAAAATTGTCCACGACCCAGCCCGATACGAATGCACCAAGCGCCATCCCGATGCCTATTCCGGTCATCACCCAGGTGACGCCTTCGGTCAGCATTGTCTCCGGCACGCGGCGCTCGATCAATCCAAAGGCCGTGATGAAGGTCGGCGAGATCGCGATGCCGCTGAGGAAAACGGCGAGCGCGAGCAGCGGTACGGATGTGCCCGCCACCAGGAGCGGCAAGGACGTGAAGGCAAGCACGCTGACGGCGATGAGCAATTGGCGGTGCAACGGCATTTTTGGATTAAGAGCGCCGAGGATGAGCCCGAGCATGAAAGAACCCACCGCGTAGACGCCGATCACCAGACTTGCTGCACCCGGCTGCCCGAGCTCCTTGGTGATCGCCACGGCGCTTACCTCCGCCGTTGCAAAGATCGAGCCGACGAATACGAGCGCCAGCGTGATGATCTGTACGGGGCGCTGACGGATCGCCGAGCCCTGAATAGCGTGACCCTCCGCAAGCCGCACTTTGGGTTCCGTCGAACGTTGCAGTATGAAAGCCGCAGTTCCCAAGGCAAGGAACAGCGTGCTGATCAGCATGCCGGCTTCAGGAAAAAGCGCGACCGCCAACCCCACCGAAAGAGATGCGCCGGCGATATAGACGAGCTCATCGGCAGCGGACTCGAATGCGAAGGCGGTGTTCAGCTCCGGCCTATTACGGAAAAGCTCCGTCCAGCGAGCACGGACCATGGCCGGAATGCTCGGCATGCTCGCGGCGAGGAATGCGGCGGCGAACATCGTCCATTCGGGCCACCTCTGGTTTGCCGCCACGATGAGTGCGAGGAATGACAGGACCGAAACGATCGTGGTCGGCGTGACGACAGCCGACTGGCCAAAACGATCGACCAGTCTGGATATCTGCGGCGAGACAAGCGCGTTGGCGAGAGCGAAAGTGGCCGAGACGGCGCCTGCGAGCCAATACTCGCCATGGGTCTGAGATAGCATCGCGACTATCCCGATCGGCGCCATGGCGAGCGGCAGTCTTGCGAAAAAGCCTGCGGACGAAAAGCGTTTGGCGCCGGGCGCGGCGAAGATTTCCCTGTATGGATTTGACATGCGACGCTCCTTTAAGACTTGGACGTGCTTCCCACATACGTGGCGTATGTGAATGGGTAATTGCATACGTCGCGTATGTCAAATAAAATACGTCGCGTATGCGAAAAAGCATACGCGACGTATGCGGAAAGGAAGTCGATGGCCAAGCCACGCAAGGAAATGATCGCCGAGACTCGGGCCAAGCTGATTGCAGCCGCGCGCCGGGCATTCGGAACCATCGGTTATGCGGAGGCCTCGATGGATGATTTCACCGCCGAGGCCGGCCTCACGCGCGGTGCGCTCTATCACCACTTCGGCGACAAGAGGGGCCTGCTGCAGGCGGTGATCCAGGAGATAGACGCCGAAATGACGGAGCGGTTGAACAGGGTGTCAGCCGACGCGCCGACCCGATGGCAAGGCTTCGTCGAGGAGAACGTCGCCTATGTCGAGATGGCTCTCGAGCCGGAGATCCAGCGCATCATGTTTCGAGACGGCCCTTCCGTTCTCGGCGATCCGTCGACATGGCCCAACGCCAATGGCTGCATTGCCGCTGTTGCGCGAACCATCAGCGCGCTCAAGTCCGAGGGGGCTATTGCAGACATCGATCCCGAGGCGGGCGCTCGGCTCATTGTTGCGGCGAGCAGCGGCGCTGCGCAATGGATCGCCAATTCCGAGGATCCGAAGGAAACGTCCAGGAGAGCCGTGGACGGCTTCCGTACCCTGCTCGAAGGTCTACGCGCCCATGAAGACGAAATCCGCCGCGCCGTCTGAGGTCAGGCTGGCGAAGGGCGGCAGCGAGTCGGCACATCTAAATGATGACCTGTTCTCCGAGCTCGACCACACGATTTGCGGGCAGGTGGAAGTAGTCGGTCGGATCGATCGCCGAGTCCGCCATTGCGATGAACAGCTTATCCTGCCACCTCGGCAAGCCCGACTGAGGGTCTGCAACCAGCTTGCGCCGACCGAGATAGAAGGAGGTGGTCATGATCTCGAATTTGAACCCCTCCTTCCGGCAATGTGCGAGCGCCTGCGAGACATTTTGGTCGTCCATGAAGCCGAACCGCAGCTCCAGTCTGCTGAAGCGGTTGGAGAGCTTTGTCAGCGTATAACGGTCTTTTTCCGGGACATAAGGCACTCTGGCGGTCTTGATGGTCAGAATGACATTGTGCTCATGCAGCACATGATTGTGTTTGATGTTGTGCAGGAGAACCGCTGGAGTGGTGTCGGGAGTTGCGGTCAGGAAGATTGCGGTTCCCGGTACGACAACGGGAGCATGCTCGGACTTTCGCTCCACCGCGGCTATGAACTGATCGAGCGGGATTTCGTGGCGGGCCGTCTTCTCGCGCAGGAGCCTGACGCCTTTGCGCCAGGTCCACATCAGCGTCATCACGGTGCCAGCGAAGAGGATGGGCACGTAGCCACCGTGGTGGATCTTGAAGAGGTTGGCGCCGAGAAAAATCAGTTCGAGCAGGAACAGAGGAAGCAGGAATGCGGTCGCCGCCCAGGCAGACCAGCTCCAGAGATAGCGCACGAAGGCGAAGGCGAGAATTGTGTCGATCAGCATGGCGCCGGTGATCGATATGCCGTAGGCCGGGGCAAGGGATTCGGAACTGCCGAATACGAACATGAGAACAAGAACGCCGATCAACAGCGCAGTGTTGATCAATGGCAGATAGATCTGTCCCGTTTGCGTTTCCGAGGTGTAGCAGATCTCGAATCTTGGCAGGAAGCCGAGGTGGATCGCTTGCCGCACGAGCGAAAACGCTCCGGTGATCACTGACTGGCTGGCGATGATCGTTGCGGCAGTGGCAAGGATCACCACCGGCAACAGGGCCCAGCTCGGGAACATTAGGAAGAATGGGTCGGAGATGGCCTCGGGATGCGACAGCACCATCGCACCTTGTCCGAGATAGTTCAGGGCCAGAGCCGGAAACACGATTGCAAACCAGGCCGCCTGGATCGGTTGACGGCCGAAGTGGCCAAGATCGGCATAAAGCGCCTCGGCTCCCGTCACCGTGAGGAAGACGGCGCCGAGCACGATGAAGCCGATGAGACCGGCATTCCACAAAAAGGTAACTGCGTGAACGGGGTTGAATGCCGCGAGGATTGCCAGATCGTCACCAATATGGGCGACGCCGGCGGCTCCCATCACCAAAAACCAGATGAGAGTGATCGGGCCGAAGAAGCTCGACACGGCTCCCGTGCCGCGGGACTGCACTGCAAACAGCAGCACCATGATGGCGGCCGAGATCGGCAGGACGTAATCGTGAAAGGCCGGCGTGACGAGCTTCAGTCCCTCGACAGCCGAGAGCACGGAAAGCGCCGGCGTGATCATCGCATCGCCGATGAAAAGGGCGGCGCCCAGGATACCTGCTACGAACATGGCCGTCGTATAGCGCGGAGCCCTTTTCATGAGCAGGGCAAGCAGCGACAGCGTGCCGCCCTCGCCATCATTGTCGGCTCGAAGCAGGAAGAGGACGTATTTGCAGGTGACGATCATCGTCAGCGTCCAGATCATCAGCGAGATGAGCCCGACGACTTCTTCGCGCGCGACGCCGCCTTCCGAAAACGGGCGAAGCGCCTCACGGAAGGCGTAGAGCGGACTTGTCCCGATATCGCCGTAGACGACGCCCACCGATCCGAGGGTGAGTACCAGGAACTGGCGCAGATTATTCGCCTGTGCCGGCGCATGGTCGAGGGAGGTGGTCATGGGTTCTCCCCGAATGGTGGACCCCGATGGGCATACGACTGTGCTTTTCAAGTGTCAAATAGGGGCATGTAAAAGATCTCTGCAAAGAACGCCTGCAACCCGAGGAAGTTTCCGAGTCTCGTGAAGTCGGCAGGCCGCTGACATGGGGATAGCCGATTGCCGGCGCATCTTCGGCTGGTCACCGGAACTCGCCCCGCAAAGGCGCGTTATGGGAGAACCGCATCCGTCGAGGTTCGCCATGAATGCCGGGAAGGAACGTAGCCGCTCGCTTTGGATGGAGCACCCGATGGACTTCGACGGTCCACCACTGGCGGGCGATCTGACAACGGAAATACTGGTCATCGGTTCTGGAATCGCCGGTGTTTCATGTGCTTACGAATTGGTCCGTTCGGGCCATCAGGTAGCAGTCGTAGACCGCGGACCTGTCGGCCGCGGCATGACCGCGCGTACCAGCGCTCACCTGGCCTTCGAACTCGACGACTATTTCGAAGAGCTGCGTTCGCTGCGCGGAGCGGATGCATGCAGGCAATATTATGAAAGCCAGTGCGCGGCTGTGGATCGCATCGAGGAGATTTGTCGCCAGGAAGCGATCGACTGCGATTTTGCACGGATCGATGGTTATTTCGTTCCGGCGGAAGAGAAGGATGCCGAATATCTGCGCAAGGAGCTGAACGCAGCCCGCGCCGCAGGCTTCGCAGACGCGGAATGGGTCGACAACGGCCCGGGCGCCTGGCGCTCCGGCCCGGCTCTCCGCTTTCCGCGCCAGGGTCGATTCCATCCGCTGAAGTATCTCGACGGGCTCGTCGGAAGTCTGCATCGCCGCGGTGCCGCACTCTATCCTGAAACTCCGATCGTCGGCTTGGATGAAAAGGATCATCAGGTGCACGCCAGGACCGGCACCGGCGGGACCATCACGGCCGCCAGGGTTGTGGTGGCGACCAATTCGCCGTTTCACCTTCGTATTCCCATCCACACGAAACAGGCCCCCTACCGCACCTATGTGATCGCCGGCCCCATTGCGAAGGGCGCGGCCCCGGACGCGCTCATCTGGGACACCCTGGAGCCGGGCTATCACTATGTTCGTGTTCAGCCGGGAAGTGACGAGGACACGCTCATCATCGGCGGTGAGGATCACAAGACCGGCGAGGCGGACGACATGGATGAGCGCCTGGCCCGGCTTGAGGCCTGGGCGCGGGAGCGCTTTGCGGAGCTCGGCCCGATCAGCCACAGGTGGTCCGGACAGGTGTTCGAGCCCTCGGATTACGTGCCGTTCATTGGGAGAAGCCCGGGATACGACCAGGTCTACGTCATTACCGGGGACAGTGGAGAAGGCCTCACCACGGGAGTGGCCGGAGCACTGCTGATCCGGGACCTGATCGACGACGGTGTCAGCCCTTGGGCCGACGTCTACGACCCCGGTCGCTTGATGCTGCGCGGCGCCATCGAGTTCGCAAGGGAGAATGTGGACGCTGCGAAGCACTGGGCGGCGCGTCTTGGCGGCGGCGAGGTTGCTTCGCTCAATGACATCCGTCCCGGCGAAGGGGCCCTTGTGAAGCTCGACGGCAAAATGACTGCCGCCTTCCGAACCGAAGAGGGCGATCTCAAACTATGCAGCGCGAGCTGCACCCATATGGGCTGCGTCGTGCGCTGGAACCGCTTCGAACAGTGTTGGGATTGCCCCTGCCATGGATCCCACTTTTCCCCGGACGGCGAACCATTGCAGGGTCCTGCCTTCAAGCCGCTTTCGAAGGTCGAGCGCTGACCCCCGGCCCTCGGCCGCATACGTCCGATCCGGGGCGATGACACCACGTCATTGATGATGACCGCCTGCGTCGCGCGGCCTGTTCTCCGAATCCTCCGGCACGCCGGCAGGCGGGCGGTCTCCGCGCGCGCGACGGAATGTGCCCGGGATGCTGGCGATCAGCACGGCGAGGACGGCGGTGACGAAGATCCCGTCGAATGTCCCGGCGCCGCCGATCGAGGCGACCGGCGCCCCCAGCTCTTGCAGACTGTCGAGGTTGAGCAAATCGGCTCCGATGAGTGTGCCGAGGCTGCCGCCGATATAGGCGAGCGGAGCGGCATGTTGCCGCGACAGCAACAGGGCGACGATCCCTGTAGTAATGGCGGGAGCGAGAATGGGCAGGGCAATGCCGAGGCCGGGTACCGGCCGGGCGAGCGCGTGGCACACCGCAGCCACGGCCACCGTAGCGAGCAGGCCGCGGCCCCATAGGCCGTTTCTGGCGAGCAGATAGATGGACATCAGGCTGGGGATCAGTGCGCCGCCGACGTTCACGGCGATCACGGTTCCGGGCCAATCGACGACCACCGGCACGACATATTGCATGCCGAAATAATCGACCACCTGTCCCGAAAGGACGGGCTGCCCCGGCAATTCCGCCAGAGGGAGATTGAGATAGCTGCCGAGCAGCGATGCGAGGAGAATGAGAAGGGCGGCGCGGGCGCTGATGCCAAGGCGGGTATAAGCGTATTGCAAAACCCCGATCTGAATCAGCGCGACCAGCAAGACAAACAGCAGCGCCAAGGCGGAGAAGAGAGGAGCAGGAAGCGGCAGGTAATGGAACTGGCTGAATCGCATTGATCCCTCCGCGAATTTCCTTGCGGCCGAGGGCTCGGGGAACGGACGCGCGTTCCAGAACCATCTTGAGCAGCGGCGTGGATTGCAGCCGCCGATATAGCGGGAAGCATCGGGGCAAGCGGTCGCGAGGTCTAGTGCTATTTCAACAGCTTACGAAGATTTAATCTCTCCTGCGGCGGGCGTTCCGGTTCGTCCCGACTTCGACGCGCCCGAATAGAGTCGTCTCTTCAGACCGTTGCGGTCGCTCCAACACCATCCTGAAGTGCCGGAACGATAAGTCGAGCCGCTGGTTGGGTTGCGCTCGGAGGTGCGTCATGAAATCGCTCAATCTCAACCTTGCCGCGACATTGCTGTTGCTGTCCTCGCTGGGGACAGGCTTCGCACAGCAGGAAAAGCTGCCTGTCGATGCCCAGGGATTCGCGCGGCAGGTAGCGATCTCCAATCTCTTCGAGTTGAAAGCCGCGGAACTGGCGCGGCAGCGGGGCAGAGGAAAGCAGGTCCTCGATTTCGCCGAGCGGATGCGGGCGGATCATGCCAGAGCCGGCAAGGAACTGGCCGAGGCTGCCCGCAAGGACGGCGTCCAACCGGCGGATACGCTCGACAAGGAGAGCGAGGAGAAACTGGCGGCATTGAGTGCGCTTCAAGGCGGCGACTTCGATCCGGCATACCTCTCTTCCCAGGTCACGGCCCATGAATCAGCCGTTGAACTCTTCAGGAATTACGCGGAACACGGACAGGCCGGTGCCTTGAAAGCCTTTGCCGAGGCCACTTACCCGACGCTCAGGACGCATCTGATCCAGGTCCAGTCGCTGACGGGGCCTTGATCGGCGCGCGGGGCAAACGTGACGCTACAAACGGGCCTCGCTCTTAGATCACGATGATTTTAGGTCGGATCGACCTAAAATCACGAACGTGATTGATTCTAATAAGTTAGCACGGGACGTGGGCGGAAACCGCGCACACTTTTCCTCATCCCGCGCTGGCGCGCTTGCTTCGTGGAGTGCGGGCTCGTAAATCCGTAAACATCAGCGAAGCCTCCACGCATGCGCCGATGAACGATGCCCTCGAGATATCGGGACTTTGCGCCCGCGATATCGCCGCCCGGCAGTCGCTGACGGCCCGTTGGTAGCGACTGCCGTGGGTCGGCCACTCGTGTTCGAGGAAGTCCAGCGCGTCATAGGGTCCGCAGAACCGCCGCTGAATACCGCTTTGAAGCGTCACCGCGAGGGGTGCACGCCAGGGAATCTCTTTCATCGAGACCTCCTGAAATTGCTCGCCGATCAACTGCGAGAACTTCTGTTTCCGTTCCCCGCCCGAATCACATTGATGATTGCGTAGTGTGCGCCGCTGGGCGGAATTGGGGAAGCCATGATCAGGAGGATCGGATCGTGCTCGTCGACATCCGTGTCGAGCAAATTCGTCTTTCCGGTTTCGGATAGGTTACGCTGCCCGCGTGCTCGGGCCCGATGTGGACTGAGACCCGCCGGCGCTTGTCCTGATCCCGCCTCAGAAGGACAGATCCAGCACCTTTCCCTCGAAAAGCCGGTCGCGCGAACCTTCCAGGTGTTTCAGCATCAGGTCCCGCGCATCCTCTGCGCGCCCATCGGCGACCGCGCGGAAGATCGCTTTGTGCTCCTCATAGACCTGCTCGAGACCCGGCCGCGGGCCCATGAGGGAAAGCCCATGGAGATGCATGCCAACGGCGATATGCGCACGCAAGGCTTCAAGCGAGGCGGTGTAGTAGTGGTTGTTCGACGCCTCTGCCACGGCCTTGTGGAAGAGGAAATCCGCGTCGGTGCGGTGAAGCTGGTGGCTCGTCGCCTCACGCAGTTCGGCCAAGGCCGCTGCAATCCGGGCGATCGCCGCCTCGTCTCGTCGCTGAGCGGCGTAGTAGGCCGCGGCCGGCTCGATCGTCAGGCGGAACTCATAACAACGCTGGATGTCGGCGATCGATTTGACGGGCGAGTAGGCAAGCTGGGCGGCCGCCGAAACCTGGGCGCTGACGAAGGTGCCCGCACCCTGGCGCGAATAGATGAGCCCCTGTTCGCGCAGACGGCTCAGCGCGTCGCGGACCACCGGACGGGAGACGCCGAGCATGGAGGCGAGCTCGTGCTCGCCGGGCAGGCGTGAATCGGGGGCGTAGTTGCCGGTGCGGATGCGCTCATGCAACTTGTCGAAGACGCGATCGACGAGCTTCACCGATCTGCCACGCTCCGCTTTCGCTTCGGTTGCGATCTCCCGGCCCGTCTCGGCCCTGTCCGTCATGCGATTCACCATCCTTCTCATTGCCCGACTTGCAGTGTCTCCGGCCTATCCTGCAAGATCTTTATCAGAGATTGTGGATTGCCAAAGCCCCCTGACTTCACCGCGCAGCGCATTCGCCTGCCGGCTGAGCACCCCGCCTCGAACCAGGGAATACCGGCTTCGATCTCGCCTTTCGGCGCAAGCACGCGGGCACCTAGCGAGCGCAGGATAGCATATGCCGTGTCGCCGCCGCCCATCATCACCATGTCGGGCTCAGCGTCATTCGCGATACGCGAGGCGCCAGCGGCAAAGCGCTGCGCCACCTCGTCCGCCGCATCGCTCACCTCGCCGGAGCATCTCAGTAGCATTGGAAGCATCGCAGGCCTGCCGTCGGCGGGAACTTCCCCCAATGGCGCTTCGCGATAGTCGCGTATAAGGCCGCTTGCGAGCAGTGCGTCCATCTGCGCGCCCGTAATCGGGTCGCGCGAACCGAAGGCGAACAGGGTTCGCTCGCAGGGCTCGAAAGGGCTCTTCGCAGACCGGGTCGCCAAGCGGCGCGCAAGTGCCGAGCCGAGGCCGCGCGCACCGACGGCAATGGTTTTGGACCCATCCACGCTCGAGACGATGTGATCCAAATCTGCGTCGGACGCCGCGTCGGCAATCCGTACCTTCGCCTCACAGCCGGCAAAAAGCGGCTCTATCGGCAGCGGTTCGGCAACACCGAAACCGACCACATGACCCGCGCGCGTGTGGCGCCCTTGGTCCGGAACGGCCGGCGCGACGAGGAGACGGCGGCGGTTAAAGGAAGCGGCGAGCGCCTCGCTCTCCGCCGCGACATTGCCCTTGAGCCGCGAGTCGATCTTCTTGAAGACAAATTCAGGCGAGGCCCGCTTAAGCAGGATTGCCGCTCTCACAACGCGCTCGGCCGCCTGGACGGGAGCAAGCGCGCGCGACAGCGTGTTGACGACGATGACGTCCGCCCCGGTCTCAATCGCCTCCTCGACGGCTTCGACGTCCAGCGCAACGGCAACGCTCAAGCCGGCATCGACCAAGGGCGCGCTCGTGTCGAGAGCGCCCGTCAAATCGTCAGCGACAATGGCGACGCGAATGGTCATGGCTCTATTCGCCGTTCACCGCATGGCAGGCCACGAGGTGCCCCGGGCGCGCCTCCTTCCAGTTCGGGACCTTGTGGCGGCAGACCTCCATGGCGATCGGGCAGCGTGTATGGAAGCGGCAGCCGGCGGGGGGGTCGAGCGGGCTTGGGACGTCGCCCTGAAGGATCTGCCGCTTGCGGTCGCGCTCATGTTGCGGGTCGGTCTCCGGCACTGCCGACAGCAGCGCCTTGGTGTAGGGATGCAGCGGCGTGTCGAAGAGCTCGTCGCGGCTAGCGAGCTCCGCCAGCCGCCCGAGATACATGACGCCGACGCGGGTCGAGATGTGGCGCACGACGGCGAGGTCATGGGCGATGAAAAGATAGGTGAGGCCGTATTTCTCCTGCAGGTCGAGGAGCAGGTTGATGATCTGGGCCTGAATCGACACGTCGAGGGCCGAGATCGCCTCGTCGCAGACGATGAACTTCGGCTGGCAGGCGAGCGCCCGCGCGATCACCACGCGCTGGCGCTGCCCGCCCGAAAGCTCGTGCGGGTAGCGCGACGCAAAGCGCGGCGGCAGCCCGACATCCGTGAGTAGTGCCGCCACCTTTCCCTCGAGCTCCGTCTTGGTGGCGAGCTTGTGGAAGAGGATCGGCTCGCCGATCGCTTCGCCGACTGTCATACGCGGATTGAGCGTCGAATAGGGATCCTGAAAGACGATCTGCAGATCGCGTCGGAACGGTCGCATGCGCTTCTCGTCGAGCGCGGTCAGGTCCTGGCCCTTGTAGAGAACCTTGCCGGCGGTCGCCCGGTGCAGGTTCAGGATGGTGAAACCGGTCGTCGACTTGCCGCAGCCCGATTCCCCGACGAGACTCAAGGTCTCGCCCTCCTCGATATCGAGGGTGAAATCGTCGAGGGCGTGCACCGTCGCTGCCCGCTCGCCGAAGGCGCCGAGGCGGACATGGAAATGTTTGACCAGGTTTTCGATCTTCAGAAGAGGTTCTGCACCCATCAGGCGGCCTCCCGGGCTTTCTCGGCGGCGAAACAGGCGGTGCGATGGCTGCCCGCGGCGGCGACGGGTTCGAGCTTCGGCACATGTGTGCGGCAGATGTCCATGGCCAGCGGACAGCGGGGCGCGAAGGGACAACCCTGAGGCCTGCGGCCGGGCTCGGGTGGCGTTCCGCCGATCGAATTCAGCCGCGATGCCGGCTGATCGGAGAGCTTCGGGATCGAGGCGAGCAGCCCGCGCGTATAGGGATGGCGCGGATGCGCATAGAGCTCGTCGACCGGCGCATCCTCGACGACGGTGCCGGCATAAAGCACGATGACGCGGTCGACGAGCCCGGCGATCAGCGCGAGGTCATGCGTAATCCAGACCACCGACATGCCGAGCTTTTCCCGCAGGCCCTTCACGAGATCGACGATCTGCGCCTGGATCGTCACGTCGAGCGCCGTCGTCGGCTCGTCGGCGATCAACAGCTTCGGCTCGCAGGCAAGGCCGATCGCGATCATCACACGCTGGCGCATGCCGCCGGAGAGCTCGTGCGGATAAGCTTCGATTCGCTGCTCGGGCCCTGGAATGCCGACGAGGCGCAGGAGCTCGACCGCTCGCGCTCGCGCTTCCTTTTTGCTCATGCCGCGATGGTAGATCAAGGGCTCGGCAAGCTGCTCGCCAATCCGCATTACGGGATTGAGCGAGGTCATCGGATCCTGAAAGACGAAGCCGATGTCGCCGCCGCGGACTTTGCGCAGCTCCCGATTGGACATCTTCTGCAGGTCGCGGCCGTCGAAATGCGCCTCGCCCTTGGCGACGTGGATTTTATTGGGCAGGAGCCGCATGAGGCTCAGCATCGTCAGGCTCTTGCCGCAACCCGACTCGCCGACGACGCCGAGCGTCTCGCCCCGGTCGACGTGAAGGTCGATGCCGTCGACGATGACTGCGGGGCCGCTGCGGGTTTCGATCTCAACCGTCAGGCCTTTGACGTCGAGCAGGCGGTTCTCCGTCTTCGTGCCGGTCATTTGCTGCCTCGCGGGTTGAGAGCGTCATTGAGGCCGTCACCGAGGAAGGAAAAGGCGACAGACGCAAGACCGAGAACGGCTGCCGGTGCTGCAAGCAGATGCGGGTAGTGCTGCCAGACGCGCAGTCCGTCCGAAATCATGTTGCCCCAGCTCGGTGTCGGCGGATTGACCCCCACACCGAGGAACGAGAAGGCGCTCTCGAGCACCATTGCCGTGCCGAGGCCGGCGCTGACGGCGACGATCAGGGGCCCCAGCGCATTCGGTATCACGTAGCGAGTGAGGATGATCCGGTTCGAAAGGCCGAGCGCCTGCGCGGCCGTGATATAGGGCCGGCTGCGGATCGACAGCACCTGGGCGCGCACGAGCCGCGCATAGGGCGGCCAGGAGATCAGCGCCATGGAGCCGAAGACGAGCAGGAAGTCGATCCAAACCGTCTCGCGATAGAACGGGTTGAGCGTTTCGAGATAACGCGCCTCCATCCATTGCGCGATCGGCGTCTTGAGCGACGCGTTGATGACGACCACGAGAAGCAGGTTCGGCACCGACATGGTCACGTCGGTCAGCCACATGATCACGCGATCGAACGGGTTGCCGAAGAAGCCGGCGACCGCACCAAGCACCGTGCCGATGACAAGTGCGATGGCGGTAACCACGACGGCGACGAGAAAGGCTGTCCGCGTGCCATAGACGACGCGGCTGAAGACGTCGCGACCGAGGTCGTCGGTGCCGAAGAGATGCGCAAACGACGGCGCCTGGTTACGCGCCTCCAGATCCTGACCGAGGAAGTCGTAAGGCGTCAGATAGGGGCCGAATATGGCCGTGAAGGCGAGCAGGACAATAACGCAGAGGCCGAAGATCGCGAGCCGGTTTCTTTTCAGCCGGTACCAGGCATCACGCCACAGGCTGACGGGCGGCTCCTCGGAAAGCGTTGCGGGCTCGGTTTGAACGGCGGACATGTCAGCGGCTCCTTCTTGCGTCCGCCGCGCGCGGATCGAGCAGCGGATAGAGGATGTCGACGAGCAGGTTCGAAATCATCACAAGGAACGACCCGATGAGCGTGATCGCGAGGATCACCGGATAGTCGGAATTGGTGAGCGCTTTGACCGTGAGGCGTCCGAGACCGGGCAGGCCGAAGACGAGCTCGACGAAGATGGCGCCATTGACGATCGTGATCATGATGAGGCCGAGCTGGGTGACGACGGGCGTCAGCACCGGCCTCAATATGTGCTTCAGCGCCACCACGATCTCGGGCACGCCCTTTGCCCGCGCGGTGCGGACGAAATCTTCGGAGAGCACCTCGATGACCGCCGCGCGGGTCTGCCGGATGATGAGAGCGATCGGCTGAAACGAGAGCACGATCAAGGGCAGGAGGATGCGGATGTCGAAGACGCCGCCCCAGCCATAGGGGACGTTGACGCCGGGAAGGAGGACGATCAGGCCGACCATCAGTAGCGGCCCGGCGACATAGGCCGGAATGGCCCAGAGAAAGAGCGCCGAGCCGAGGATGATGTAATCGAGGCGGCGGTTCTGGTTGAGTGCGGCGATCATGCCGAGTGGAATCGCGACGAGTGCCGTCAGGACGATCGAACAAAGCGCCAGCTTGAAGGACACGGGGGCGGCCGCCTTGACCATCGCCCAGACCGAGCGCCCGGAACTCAGCGAGTTGCCGAAATCCCCTTGAAGAAGGTTCCAGATGTAATAGCCGAACTGCTCGATGAAGGGCTTGTTCAGCCCGGCGCTCTCGCGGATCGCCTCGATGCGCTCGGGATTGTAGGCGACGTCGCCGGGCGCTCTCAGGAAAATCAGTTTGATCGGGTCGCCGGCTCCATAGAAGGCCAGGGCATAGACTGCCATCATCACCAGAAGAACCGACGGCACCCAGATGACAAATCGTGTCGCGATGTAGCGAAGCATGCCGCAAATCCTCCCGCATGACGCCGGCGGGCCCCGATCAGGTCCCGAACGCCATACTCACTCGTGGCCGGTGCAAGCGTCCGAAGGCTGCTTGAACCGGCTATTCTCAACACGGACCGCTTCGAGAACGTCGCTTTCGATCCATGCATCCGCTCCCGTGCGAGGGCGCTTTGGGCCTCGCACGCGAGCAATCTTGTCGTCGGCGTCAGCCGATCGAAATGTTCCAGGGCTCTGCGACCTGCCAGTCGAGGTTCTTCTCGATGCCCTTCACGTCGGCGGTGGCCCAGCGCGACATCGCCTGAGCATACCAGGGGATGAAGGCCCAGTCGTCGCGGAAGGCCTTTTGTGCCTCCTGCGCCAGAGCAATGCGCTCAGGATCGTCGGCTGCCTTGGTGGCGGCTTCCGCGAGCAAGCTGTCGACCTTCTCGTTCTTGTAGCCGCCGAGTTTGTTCTGCGCATTCGAGGAGGTCGAGGCGATTGATCCCTGCAGATAGGAGGCGGCATCGGGCACGCGCGTGCCGACGTCGTCGCGGAAAATCTGGACCGCGTTCTGGTCGGGACCGGCATAGGCATCCTGCTGCGGCTTCATGTCGACCGCCGAGATGCCGAGGTTCTGGCGCCATTGTTCGGCGATGAACTGCGCCGCCGCCTCGATCGCCGGACCGGAAATGCCGACGAAGAGAAGCTTCGGAAGCTTCTCCGGCCCGCCATAGCTCGATTCGGCAAGCAGCTTCTTGGCGCCCTCGGGATCATAGGGGTAAGGCTCGAAGCCGGAATTGTCAGCGCCCGGCACAGAGTTCAGGATCTGATCCGTCTTTTTGTGCGGGCCGTCCGGGAAGGATGCCTTCATGAGGCCGTCGCGGTCGACCGCTCGGATCAGCGCCTCACGCACCTTCGGATCGTCCATCGGCTTGCGCGCGGTGTTGAACCAGAAGTGCTGGCTGGTGGGGATGATCGGACCGGCTGCGAACTCGGCGCCGAGATCCTGGATGATCGTCGAGGTGACGAGTTCCGTGTGCGCGTTGAACTCGCCGGACTTGATGAGCGACGTCGCCGTGACGTTATCTTCGATCGAGGCGATCTCGATGCGGGCAAGCTTCGGCTTCGGACCGAAGAAGTTCTCGTTCGGCTCGAATGTCAGGGTGCCGGCGTCGAGGTCGATTGCCGTCAGCTTGAACGGCCCAGAATAGACCGCGCCGCTGTCCGGCATATACCAATCCTGGATCTCCTCGCCGTCCTCGCCGCGCGACTGCGAGGCCTTGGTGATCGGGGCGATGTGGTTGGCAAGGCGCATGAAGAAGATCGGATCGGCTTCGCTGAGCGTCACGACGACAGTGCCTTCGTCCGGCGTCGCCACGCCTGAAAGCTCGTTGGCGCTGCCGCTGCTGACATCCGCGTAGCCCGCAACCTTGCTCAGGACCTGGTCGGCGCGCTGGTTCTTGGTGTTCGGCATCGCCGAGACGTTCCATGAACCCTTGACGTCCTCGGCCGTGATCTTGCTGCCGTCGGAAAAGGTCGCCTTCGGGTCGATCTTGAAGGTCCAGACCTTGTTGCCCTCTGAAGCTTCCCAGCTCGCGAAGACATAAGGATGGATCTTGCCTTCGCTGTCGAAATACATCGGCGAGGCCCACCAGGCCGAATTCCACCGGTAGGGCACGCCGCCCCCGCGCAGCGGCGACCAATCCTGGTTGAAGGCCGGATTGGCGACTTTCAGCACCTGGCCTTCCTGAGCCATGACCATGCGTGCATTCATGCCCGCGATCGTGAGCGCTACGGTGGCGCCCAATCCGAGCTTCAGCGCTTCTCGCCGCGAAATGCCGGCAACCTCGAGATCATTCCGTTTGGTCATTTCTTCCTCCCGTGCGTGAAATCGAGCGCCTCCGCTCTCCCCGGATAGCGGCGCTCTGATTGGCCTTAGACTTCACTTATATTGTAAATATGTCAACGAAAAATGCGGAGAACCGGCATCTCCGAATTTTCGTTTGAGGAATAATGCATATATGTCAACGCATTAGCTGACTACCAAATTTTCTGCCCGGATTTCCATATTGACAACAAGGCCGATGTTGAAGACAAAAGCGCAGGGCGGAGCAGGCACGAGCCGAGGCGAATGGCGGTCGAAGGCGCCAGCCGGTGATCTTGTAAAAACGTCTTGCCGAGAGCGGCCGGAGGAGATGCACATGAAGATGAAACATGCGGTGGCCGGCGTCTATTCAGCGGCGGCGACGCCGATCAAGGAAAACGGCGAGCCCGATCTCGCACTCTTCGCAGATCATTGCCGGCGGCTCATTGGTAGTGGATGTCACGGGATCGCCCTGCTCGGCACGACGGGCGAGGCCAATTCGTTTTCCCAAGATGAGCGAAGGTCCATCCTGGAAAGCGCTCTTGCTGCGGGCATTGCGCCCGACCGGCTGATGCCCGGAACGGGCGTTGCGGCGATACCAGAAACGATCGCGCTGACGAAGCATGCGCTTTCCCTCGGCGTGAACCGGGTCGTGATGCTGCCGCCCTTCTACTATAAGGGCGTGAGCGATGAGGGGCTCTTCGCCGCCTACTCGCAAATCATTGAAGCCGTCGGCGACAACCGGCTGAAGGTGGTGCTCTATCACATTCCCCAGGTCTCCGGCATTCCGCTTTCGATTCCGCTCGTCAAACGGCTCGCCGCCGCTTTTCCCGACACCGTCGTCGGCATCAAGGATTCCGCCGGCGATTTCGCCAACATGGAGGCTCTGGTCGCCGAACTACCGGGTTTCTCGATACTTGCCGGTGCCGATCCGCTGCTGCTGCCGCTCCTTAAAGCGGGCGGCGCAGGTTGCATCACCGCCACATCCAACCTCATTGCGGACTCGCTCAGATTCATTTTCGATCACGTGTCAGACGCGGTCAGGACGGCAGAGGTGGAATCGGCGCAAGCGCGCATCAATGCCTACCGGACGCTGTCGAACTCCTATGTCCAAATCCCGACGATCAAGGCGATGCTCGGCTTGCGACACGGCGAGAATGCTTGGTTCCGGACGCGGCCGCCGCTGATGCCGCTCAGCGCGAGCGAGCGCGCGGACCTCGCGGTTAAATTTGCGGCTTTGGCGTGAGGGAGGGTCGCATGGCGTATTCCGCTCTGGAGCCGCATGAGGTCCCGCCCCGCATGACGGGGGAGGTGGCAGCAATCCCCGGGGAGCCCGGCCGGTACGAGGCTTTTCTTCCCTCGCCCTCGGTGCAAAACCATGCAGCAAATCTCGGCTTTCTTCCCGACGGCGCCTTGAGCTGCGTCTGGTTCGGCGGAACGATGGAGGGGATGGGCGACATCTCCGTTTACATGTCGCGGCTGGAGCCCGGTACAAGCCGTTGGTCCGACCCGGAAAAGATGTCAGACGATCGGGAAAAGTCAGAGCAAAATCCGCTCATCTTTACGGCACCCGACGGGCGCGTGTGGCTGCTCTTCACCTCACAAACCTCCGGCAACCAGGACGGGGCCGTGGTCAAACGCCGGATTTCCGCCGATGGCGGCAAGTCCTTCGGCCCGGCGGACGTGCTTTGCGACATTCCCGGAACTTTCGTGCGCCAGCCGGTCGTCGTGAATGGCGCCGGCAACTGGCTGCTGCCGGTCTTCCGCTGCGTGAGCCAGCCCGGGCGGCGCTGGACCGGCGACGTCGACCGTGCGGCCGTCCTGATTTCGCGCGACGAAGGCAAGAGCTGGACGATGGAGGAGGTTCCGGACAGTATAGGTGCGGTGCACATGAGCATCGTGCCGAGCGGTGGTGACGCCATGGTTGCCTTCTACCGCAACCGCTTCGCGACCAATGTTCTCAGCAGTCGCTCGCAGAATGGCGGGCTGCACTGGACGCCGCCCGAGCCCGTGGATCTGCCCAACAACAACTCCTCGATCCAGGCGGTGCGCCTGAAAAACGGCGCGATCGCAATGGTTTACAACCACAGCAATGCATCCACGTCGGATGCGCGCCGCCACTCGCTCTATGACGAGATCGAGGGTGAGGGCGGGGAGGTCAGCGGCACTTCAGGCGAGGCGATCGCCTCCGCTCGTCCGGCCGTCTGGGGCGTTCCCCGGGCGCCGCTCAGCCTCGCGTTTTCGACGGATAACGGGCGGTCTTTCCCGCGCCGCATCGATCTCGACACCGGCGACGGCTTCTGCCTCAGCAACAATTCCAAAGACTCGCTCAACCGCGAATTTTCCTATCCGTCGATCGTCGAGGACGGCGAGGGCAGGCTGCACATCGCCTACACCTATTTCCGTCGGGCGATCAAATATGTCCGGCTGGAGCCGGAGTTCTTCGAAGCGACAAGGTGAACTTGCGGGCAACCGCCCCACCTTCTACTGAAGATGACAACTCTTTCGCTCGAGGTCGCGCGATCCGGCGGTTGCAGGACGCGGCATGCGTAGCGGCATGCCGACCCGGGCTGCAACCGCGAACTTACATTTGATTTCAAACAGATATGCCTCGGTTACGAGGTGCTGCGCCCGTCGTCGAGGATCATGAAACGGCAAGGGCGGGACAGAAAATCGCGAGATGCACTTGCCATTTGATGTTATCAGCGATAACAACTTTACATCTTAGTGATTGCCGTTGCCGCTGTCACGCTCAGGGAGGATCGATCGGATGAACAATCTGGAAGCGCCCATTTCCATGGTGAGGCCGGGCCTGATCGAATTCGGTATAGGCGTGGCGGCGAGGCTGGGGGCATGGGCGAAGAGCAAGGGATATCGGCGTGCTCTCGTCATCTCGGATGCCTTCAATGCGTCGCGTATCGAGGCTCTCGGGCTCGCCGGTGAGATCACCGTCTACGGCGACGTCAAGGCCGAGCCGGATACGGGTGATCTCGACCGCGTCCTTGAGGCGGCAGAGGGCGCGAATGCCGATCTCATCGTCGGTTTCGGCGGCGGCAGTGCCATGGATCTCGCCAAGCTTGCGGCGGTCCTGTCGGGATCGTCCCAACGGCTCGTCGACGTCGTCGGCGCCGGCAAGGTCGCCGGGCCAGGCAAGGCGGCGCTTGCGCAAGTGCCGACTACTTCCGGGACGGGCAGCGAAGCCGGCATCCGGGCGCTCGTCACCGACCCAGCAACAAAGGCCAAGCTGGCGGTCGAAAGCATCCATATGCTTGCCGACATGGCCGTCATCGATCCGGCTTTGACCTTTACCGTTCCGCCGAAGGTGACTGCGGCGACCGGAGTCGATGCGCTGGCGCATTGCGTCGAGGCCTTCACCAATCGCAAATCGCACGCCGCAGTCGACATCTATGCCATCGAGGGCGCGCGGCTGGTCGGGCGCTATCTCGCGCGGGCCGTGCGCGATGGCAGCGATGCGGAGGCGCGCGCCGGGCTCTCGCTGGCCTCGCTCTACGGCGGCTATTGCCTCGGACCTGTCAACACCGCCGGCGGCCACGCCCTTGCCTATCCGCTCGGCACCCGCTGGCACGTGGCGCATGGCGCGGCCAATGCGCTGATCTTCCCGCATGTGCTCGCCTTCAACACGCCGGCGGTGCCTGAGAAGACGAAAGCGGTCCTCGATGCGCTGAACCTGCCCGTCACGGACAAGGTCGGGTCCGTGTTCGAGGGAGCTCATGCCTTCTGTGCGGCGCTCGGCATTGAAATGAAGCTGTCGGAGCTCGGCGTCCCGGCCGATGATCTCGGCACGATGGCCGACGATGCCTTTGCCATCAGACGCCTGCTCGACAACAATCCGCGCGACCTCTCGCGCGCCGACATTCTCGCGATCTACGAGGCGGCTTACTGATGCATGCCGCCCGGTGTGCGCACGGCTGCGGACACGCGCGGCGCCGATGAGCGTTCCTTGAGGGAGAGAAAAAATGGGCAAGGAGACCCGCGTCGCAATCACGCTCGGCGATCCCGCCGGCGTCGGGCCGGAAGTCATCGTCAAGGCGCTCGCGACGCTCCCGCACAAGGAGCGCGCGAATTTCACCGTGATCGGCAATATCGAGGCGCTTGAGCGCGCCAAGCAAGCGACCGGGGTTTCCCTGGGCCTTACGACGAGCAGGACGGATGGCGCCATTCTGGTCGAGGAGGTGCCTCTCGGCGCGGCTTTGCCGGAGATCGGCAGGGTGAGCGCCGCGGCCGGCGAAGCCTCGGTCCGCTATATTCGCCGCGCTGTCGAGATGGCGTTGGCGGGGGAGGCCGACTGCATCGTCACCGCACCGATCAACAAGGAGGCGATGAACCTCGCCGGTCATCACTTCGACGGTCATACCGGGCTTTTGGCGCACCTGACCGGATCCAAGAGCTCCTTCATGCTGCTTGCCTCGGAGCGGCTCAACACCATCCACGTCTCGACGCATGTGTCGCTCCGCGGCGCCATCGAGCGGGCGACGGTCGAGCGGGTATTGGCGACGATCGAGGCTGGCCACAATCATTTCATGCGGCTCGGCCGGAAGCCACGCATTGCCGTCGCCGGCCTCAATCCGCATTGCGGCGAGAACGGCCTTTTCGGTGACGAGGACACGCGCTTCCTGGCGCCCGCCGTCGAGCTCGCCAAGGCCAAGGGCATCGATGTTTCCGGCCCGATTTCTGCCGACACTGTCTATGCGCGCGCCTATAACGGCGCCTTCGATCTCGTCGTCGCGCAATATCACGACCAAGGTCACATCCCGATCAAGCTCGTCGCCTTCGACACGGCCGTGAACGTGTCGCTCGGATTGCCGATCGATCGCGTCTCGGTCGACCACGGAACCGCCTTCGACATCGCCGGAACCGGCAAGGCCAACCACGTCAATATGCTGTCAGCGATCGCCTATGCACGTCTTGTTGCTGCCTCGCCGAGGCGGCCGCAATAGTTAGCCTGGCGGCCAAGGCCAAGCAGGTCGCTGCGGAGGCCTCGCTTCCGATGACCAGCCGGTGGCGCGGCTGGTCAAAATCGGATCTAGTCGCTCCGCTGTCACGCCGTCTCCCGCAAACGATCATGTCGAGCGCGTGCTGCCCGTCTTCTCCGCATTCGCAAGCGGTGCCAATCAGACGAAGAAGAAGCTGGCAGCCGTGAGATTGGCGGCCTGAACGCCAGTCAAAGTGATCTGGTCGACCGTGCCGTTCAGATGCACGACCGCGTTGCCATTTGCGTCATCGCTAATGTTGGTTTGTAATTCCGCGAAGCTGGTATAGCCGTAGCCACTGTCGATCAGGATGGTGTCCATGCCGAGCTCGAAGAAATGGATTGTGTCTCGCCCGCTGTGTTGCTCGAACAGAAACTGGTCGGCGGTGCCCTGAAAGAAAGAGAAATCGATCTCATCACCGTACAGGTGGTCGTTACCGCTCCCACCGATCAGGAGGTCAGTGCCGGCCCAGGCGAGTCCCACCGACTCGGCATCGCCGACGAGGATGTCGTCTCCCGAGCCGCCGTCGAGCCGGTCGTCGCCGGCGGAGGCGTGGTCGTACATGAATAAGCCCTCGCCGTAGAGGACGTCGTTTCCCGCTCCGCCGTTGAGCTGGTCGTTGCCGCCTCGGGCGCTTTCGGCCAAGCCACCGAGGTCGTCGCCGTAGAGAGCGTCGTTTCCTGCGCCGCCATCGAGCCGGTCGTCGCCGCCTATGCCGCCGAAGGGGTAGATGCCGCCTTCACCGACAAGAAGATCGTCCCCCGAGCCGCCCTCGAGCCAGTCGTTGCCGCCCAAGCTTATGCCGGACGAAGTGTCGGCATCGCCAAGAAGGGTGTCGTTTCCCGCGCCACCCTCGAGGTGGTCGTTGCCGCCGGTGGCGCCAAATAGGGGGAACTGAGACACCTGAGCTCCATCACCGAAAAGTCGATCGTCACCTGAGCCGCCGACGAGATGGTCGTCGCCACCCACAGTATTTGGGCCCATGACCTCTGCATCGCCGTAGAGCGTATCGTTCCCTTCACCACCGAAGAGTTGATCGTCACCCCCGTGGGCGCGGTCGGACATGGTGTTGGCATCGCCGTAGAGCGTGTCATCCCCCTTGCCGCCCGCGAGCCAGTCGTTGCCGCCTTCGCCCTCACCACTGATCTCCCAAGCGTCGCCAAAGAGCCAGTCGTCGCCGCTAAGGCCAATGAGCCAGTCGTTGCCGCCCCGGCCCGTACCGCCGATCTCCCAGGCATCGCCAAAGAGCCAGTCGTGGCCGCCGAGACCGATGAGCCAGTCACTGCCGCCACTGCCGGCGATTAACGGACCGCCGATCTCACGCACGCCAAGGGTGTTACCAGTCGTATAGGGGTCACCGAAGATGAAGTCACCGTCGAACGTGCCGGTGATGAAGTTATTGATGCCACGATAAGGCGGGATTCCACCGATCAGGTTTGCCATGAATCTTCTCCCTCGTGTTTGGCGCTCTTTTGCTTTTGAACTGTCCTGTTGCGAGGATCCGCTTCCGGGACGCCGCGATCAGGCAATTACGCAAGCGACAGGGACAAGATTATATTCCGCCCACCCTTGTCGAACCGCAGCTTGCACCCGTCTGAGTTAAAGTTCGCATTCGACCCACCCTTTGATTGCGGGCGAAGAGCACGCTAAAGTAGTTGGGAGATAGTATCAAATCGCCCTTTAGATGTACGCCCTTCGGGTTAGGGCTTGGAGGGGCCGGCCGTCTCAAGTGCATTGTGACGTCAGCAGTTCTCACGCCGATTCAGGAAGCGAAACCGCGACCTTACTCAATTTCAGCTTGTGATATTCTAAGACGTTCGTAGACGTCGCTGGGGTGACTCCACGCAATGGCAGCGCGACGGAATGATATTCAGGGCCTGCGGGCGATCGGCGTAATGCTGGTCGCGGTGTATCACATATGGATCGGCCGGGTCTCAGGAGGTGTCGATGTGTTCTTCATCGTATCCGGCTATCTGGTCATCGGGTCGCTCGCGCGCCAGGCGGAAGCTGGGCATGCCGTCGACCTTGTTCTCTTCGCCACGAGGTTGGCTCGCCGGCTTCTACCTGCTTCCTTATTAGTGATCGCAGTTATTGCTCTTTCGGCGCCGTTCTGGCTGCCGAGGATGCGATGGGAGACCGTTATCGACCAGCTCGCCGCAAGCTCTGCGTACGTCGAAAACTGGTACTTGGCGAACGCGGCGATCGACTACCTCGCACGAGATCAAGTCGGAAGCCCGCTCCAGCATTACTGGGCACTCTCCGCGCAGGTTCAGTCGCTGCTGATCCTGGCTGTTGGACTCGCCGTGTTCACTTTCATCAGGCGGCGACCATCGCGGGTCAGCCTATTGGCGTTTCTTACGGGCACCTTCGCGCTGTCGCTCGCCTATTCGGTTTATGCGACGTCGCGAAATCAGGCATTCGCGTATTACGATACTTTTGCACGAATATGGGAATTCGCGCTCGGTGGCGTCGTTTCGCGGCTGCTCCCCAATATCAAACTCACGTCCATACAACGCACCATCGGCGGGTGGATTGGTCTACTGGCCATTTTGAGCTGCGGTATTCTGCTCGAAGTCTCGACAGTTTTCCCCGGTTACGCAGCGCTCTGGCCGACGCTGGCTGCGGCAGCAATTCTCGTTTGCGGCGATGGTCCGCCTTTGCGATTTGGTGTTGCCAGATTGCTGGGCGCGCGCCCTCTGAAGTGGCTGGGGAACATCTCGTACAGTTTGTATCTCTGGCACTGGCCGATCCTGGTCTTGTATTTGACCCTCTCCTATCAGACATCGGCGGGAATCGTTGGAGGCACGGGCGTTTTGCTCGTCTCAATCCTCCTGTCTCATGTTACCACGCAGCTTATTGAGCCACGTTTTTCGGCAGGCAAGGATCGCCCGTTGCCGACGGCGATCGCCGCGACCGGTGCCCTCGCTGCGATCGCCACCGGCCTGCTGATCTGGAACGGTCAGGTTAGCCGAATGATGAACGAGGAGCGGCTGCGAGTCGCTGACGCCGCACATTATCCCGGTGCAGCGGCCATCAACGAACCGTTCCCGTTATCGAGTGAGATCCCCGTCCACCCCGGCCCGCTGACCGCAAGGTGGGATGATGCAGATGTGTATCGCCTGGGCTGCCATCAGACTTTGCTGGGGACCTCCTTGCTTAGCTGCGTTTTCGGCCCGGCAGATGCGCCCCATGTGCTGGCGCTCGTCGGCGGATCACACAGTGTGCATTGGCTACCAGCCCTCCAGCGCGTCTTCTCCCGGTATCCCGGCTGGAAGATCGTTACCTACACAAAGAGCAGTTGCGTATTGAGCGCGCAGGAAATGTCGGAATCACCGGAGTATCGCCAAGCCTGTGCGAAATGGCAGGAGCAGTTGATGAAACGACTCCTGTCGGAAAAGCCGGATCTGGTTTTTACGACTTCGACACGTGTGGTCGGCGGGATCGAAGACACCCCGGCTGGTTTTCGCCAACAATGGCAGAGGCTCACCCGGGCGGGAATCCAGGTGGTGGCGATGCGCGACACGCCCTGGTTCGGCTTCGATGTACCGGAGTGCGTCGAAATCAATGGGCGCTTCTCACCAAAATGCGTCGTGAAGCGCGATTTGGTGCTGTCGCGCTCCAGTCCGGCCTCGGCACTTCCCCCTGGGGAAAAGCTGCACTTTCTGGATTTCACGGATTTCTTCTGCACTTCCGAAGCCTGCCCGCCGGTCATCGGCAATGTGCTGGTCTACTACGACAGGCATCACGTGACAGCGACTTACATGCGCACCTTGAGCGACGAACTCGGCCGCCAACTCGCGCCGATTATCCGCGATGCCGCAGGTTCCGGAGGCAGGTATGGGTGAAGAACTCAGTTTCTCTGCTCATAAGTGAAAACGTCGAGCGGCACTCCGTTACCGGCCGATGTGGCGACTCCGCTGCTTTCGTCCTTGAACTCAACGGGCCACATCTGGACGCCATGCAAAACACGCAGAATAGGAAGCGGGACGCCTTTTCATCCTGCACTTGCCGTTCCGCTACGTGGCCATCTGATCGGAGGGAGGGCCGATATGCTGTTCCGTATTGCGAGAGCATCGCCGCAGTTCAGCTGCGGCGATGCTCTGAGGCGCTGCACTGTTATCACGAAACAGCCCAGCTTCGCGGGCGGTATCCGCCTCGGCGCTTAGTTTTCAGCCCGACCGTGCAAGGTCCCACTCGAGCCTATGTACATCCTTTTGCAGCTGCGCATGGGATCCCCTCGGAAGCACAGTAGCTGTCGGCCGGAACACAGGTTGCGCAGCCGTCGCAGCGCCATCGTCGCCGAGGATGCCCTGGTAGTAGTCGCCATTGTAGGGGCCGCTCGAGGAGATGCCACGATCCTCGTGCCCGTGATGTTCGGCTGCGAAAGCGCCGCCTGCGGCCAATGACAGGGCGATTGCTGCCATTGCGGATGTCTTGATAAACGAGCGCATTTTAAAGTCTCCTAGAATTGGGAAGCATGAGCTTCCAGTCGGGCTGTCCGATACTGGTGTGTCGCGACTTTCGGTCGTCAGCAGTATCCAGCCTCAAAATAATAATACGTCCCTTCATACCGACAGTCATCTTAATAATAATTAATAATATTGCCACCATCTCGACAAAGTGTTCGCCGGATATTCCTCGTATTGTATGTGTAAATATTGCGAAACAGTGCACAGAGAGACGACTATAGATATACTCCACTTGAATCAAGTTCGATGTACCTATAGATAACTTGATGCCTTCCAGTGCAAGACTGTGATTTCTGTCGTGCATCTTCATGCATGCGTCAGACTGGATGGTTTTGAACAGCGCCACGGTGAGCAGCGATTAGGGTCGACAGACGTGGATGCTCTCCTTCTGTGCTCAAGAGATCGCATAAGTCTCTCATCTCTCGCTATTCCGGCCGGCTTTCCGCGGCCGCACCTTTCTCGATGCGCTGCAGGTGGCTCGCCAGTTCAGTTAGTTGGTCGCGTATCTGCAGGATCTCTTTACGGCGCAGTTCATCGAGTTTGTCGTGCAGCGCCAAAATCTCGATCTCAGCCTTGAGATTGACCTGGTAATCGTGCGCGGCATCCAGACGGTCGCGCGCTGCCTGCCGGTTCTGCGACATCATGATCACCGGCGCCTGAAGTGCTGCGAGCATCGACAGTACAAGGTTGAGCAGAATGTAAGGATACGGATCGAACTGGTCGCGCCCGAGCAGCAGGCTGTTTCCGACGGTCCACAGCAACAGAAACGCCAAGGCGGCGAAGATGAAGGTCCACGAGCCGCCGACCCGGGCGATTTCGTCCGCTACGCGTTCGCCAAATGTCAGCTCCTTCTCATAGGCCTCGTTGCGATCCCTGGAAACCGCGCGTTTCTCGATGGCGCTTCGCAGCACCGTCTGCTCGAGTTCAGTAAGGTCGCCTGGATCCTCATCCAGCCAGCGGTCCGCCAGTTCGGCAATAGTCTTGTTTTGCATTCTCATCTCCGCGCTTCGAGGTAGCGATATCGGTCGCCGAGGAAGTGATCGGATCGCTCCGCATACATCTCGCGGCTTGCGGGACGGCAAGCACACTATTTACTCGTTTTCAGTCGGGGTCCGTCCCGGCGACGTCGATGATCCGAACACCGTCTTCTTCCGCCGGCGGTGAGAGCCAGAGCGGCTGTTCGAGTGTGCGGTTTCCGTCCTCATAGCCCGAGCGCCAATGCTCCTCCATCGAAGCCCGCGAGAACTCGTAATCTATCGCCATGCATTCAAAGTCCCTGCGGCGATAGATCAGGTGCACGATCGAAATCGCATGAGACGTGCCAAGATCTCTGAGGCGCTGCACCTCTGCATCCTGTCTGGCTCGCAACGGCAATTGCTCGAACAGTTTGACGATCGCTCGCCGCAGCGCATGCAACTCTTGAAAATGGTCGGTGCTGAACCGCGTTCGACTTGAGAAGGTGATGTGCTTTCGGCGTTCCTCGACTTCGATCGCGTCGCCGGGCAAAGCCCCGCGCGCATCGAAGAGGTCCACCTGAAACACGAGCGTGTCCTGCTTCGGCCCCTCGTCGAGAACATGGACGAGAGGCGTATTGGAGATCAGGCCGCCATCCCAATAGAACTCGCCGTCGATACAGATGGCGGGGAAGCCGGGCGGAAGCGCTCCGCTGGCCATCACATGATCGGCGGTGATCGCGCGCTCGGCACTGTCGAAGTAGATGCCATTGCCGGTGCTGACGCTGACCGCTCCCAGCGAGAGGCGAGTCTTGCCCGCATTGATCCGATCGAAATCGACGAGCTCTTCGAGCGTCTCGCGCAGAGGGCTGGTGTCGTAGACGCTCACGACATCCGGGGAGCGTTGCTGCAGCCATGCGCCGGGAGACAGGCGCGGCTGGAAGAAACCGGGTTGCCCAGCAAGCACCGATGCACCGGTACTGACCGCGTTGAAGAACCGGCGCGCGGTCGTGTCCCATGCGGGCGCGGGCCAAGGGAAAGCGCAGGTGATGCGTTCCCAAAACGCCTTCAGACGACGCAGGCGGTCCTCGGGTTCATTCCCGGCAATGATCGCCGCATTGATCGCGCCGATCGAGACGCCACACACCCAGTCGGGCTCGTAGCCACCCTCCGAGAGGGCCTGATAAACGCCAGCCTGGTAGGCGCCAAGGGCTCCCCCGCCCTGAAGGACAAGCGCGGTCTGGGCGTAAGCGCTCTTTTGACGGTTAAGTTTCGGAATATCTGAAGCTCGCATGATCGCTCCCTGTGGTTAGGAGAATTGGCGCCATCATGATCAAGCAAGTCATGTGCCAGCACGGCAACACCTTGTTTTCGCAGAGAGGTTGTCGTCTCGGCTAAGCTATTGGGGGACGGAACGGGACGCGGAAGGTGGATATCCACCATGCATCGGTGGCATGTATTCGCTCTCAGCGCGGCGGGCTCTGCCGCTGCAGGTTATGGCGAGCCATGCGGTAGCGCAGGGTTTCGCGCGTGAGACCAAGCCTGCGCGCTGCCGCCATGACGTTGTAGTTTTCACGCTGCAGGACCGACTCCACGATCAACTTCTCCATGGCGTCGAATGTCATGGAGCCGTCCAAGGGAAGAGAGATGACGTCGCCTGAAGCCGTCGTCTTCGCCGGGGCACCGCCCGGCGCGATCTGCAGCCATTCGGCCGGCAGCTCTTCGCCGGTGGAGAGAAGCACCGACCGCTCCACGACATTGCGCAGTTCGCGCACGTTTCCCGGCCAGTCGTATGCGGCAAGGAGCGCGCGCACGGCTTCGGGAACGCGTTTAACCCGCTTGCCGGCAATCGCGTTGAACTCGCGGATCAGACCGTCGACGATCTCGTCGATATCCGCTTTGCGGGCCCGCAACGGCGGCAGATCGAGCTGGAAGACGCTGAGCCGGTGATAGAGATCCGCCCGAAAGGCTTTTTCGGCCACGAGTTCCGGCAGATTTCGGTTGCTCGCCACCACGACATGCACGTCGACTGGTATCATGCGCTCGCCGCCGACTCGCCGGATAGCCTTGTCCTCGAGCGCCTTGAGGAGTTTCGCCTGAAGGTCGAGATCGAGTTCGCCGATCTCGTCGAGAAACAGCGTGCCGTCGCTCGCTTGCTCCATGAAGCCGCGATGGCTGCCTTTCGCTCCGGTAAAGGCACCGGCCTCATGGCCGAAGAGCTCGGATTCCACGAGGTCGCGCGGCAAGGCTGCACAGTTAACCTCGACGAGGGGGCCGTCGGCGCGCGTGCCGCTGTGATGCAGGATTCGCGCCGCAAGGCCTTTACCGGTGCCGGTCTCCCCCGAGATGATGACGCTGCTGAGCGGGATCTGGCACAGCCTTTCAAGCGTATCGCGTACGCGCGCGGCATCCTTGCTGCGACCGATGAAGGCGGTCGGGCTGTAGCGGTTGCGCTGCTGCGAGGCTTCGTCGGCGATTCGCCTCTGGGCGCGCGCGCCGCGCCGCGCTGCGGCAACGATGCGCTCGAGCCGCTCGCGATCCATCGGTTTGGTCAGAAAGTCGAAGGCGCCGAGATTTTTCGCCCGCTCGGCATCCGGCGCCTCGCCGAAGCCGGTGAGAAAGATCCATTCCCGGCTATCGCCCTCGCCGCGGGCGCGTTCCAGAAGGTCGAGCGCGTTGCCGTCGGGCAAATGCAGATCCGACAGCACGACGAGCCCTTCATAGCCAGATCCGAAGACAAAAGAGCCCGCTTCCTCGAGGCTGCGGACAAGCCGCGTCCTCCAGCCCACGCGTTCGAAGTAGCGTTTGAGGTCGATGCCGAGCATGGCGTCGTCCTCGATGATCAGAAGCTCGTCACTCATCGTACTTCTACTTTCGGCGGCTGCGCGATCCTGGCTGTGTTTTGCACGCTACCTCCTACAGAAGTGGTTGAAAACCACCAATTGGCTGAGGTGGCCCAGATCCGAAACCACAACAGCCGGAACTGTGAAGGTCCGGCGATGCAGCTTTCCTTGGAAACGCTGATCGAAAGCCTCCGATCGCGCGGTTGGCCCATTCCTTGATTGGTGGTCTTGGTCCAGGCAGCGCTAGTGGGCGGCGCGCCCATCGTCCTGGAAAAACCGGGGTGCCGGATCTGCCTCGCATGTTCGCGAGACAGTCAGTGTTGCGGCGAACCGCCGAGACCAAGGAGGAAGACATGCCCATACTATCAGATCTGCGCTCATTGACCTCGCCGCAGCGCAACGCCGTCGTCGCGAGTTTTCTTGGTTGGACGCTCGACGCATTCGACTTCTTCATCCTTGTCTTTGTCATGAAATATGTGGCTGAGGAATTCGGGACAGACATCGCAGTGGTCACCATCGCTCTCACGCTGACGCTGGCCATGCGCCCCCTGGGAGCGCTCATCTTCGGCTACGCCGCCGACCGCTTTGGCCGCCGGCCGACACTGATGGTCAACATCCTCCTCTATTCGGCACTCGAATTCGCCTCCGGCTTCGCACCGACCTTGACCGTGCTCATCATTCTGCGAGCGCTCTATGGCATCGCGATGGGCGGCGAATGGGGTGTTGGAGCGTCGCTGACGATGGAGACGATCCCGCCGAAGACGCGTGGCCTCGTTTCCGGGCTCCTGCAGGCCGGGTATCCGGCGGGCTATCTCCTCGCCTCTCTGGCCTTCTTCCTGCTTTTTCCGCTGGTCGGCTGGCGGGGTATGTTCATGATCGGCGCGCTGCCTGCGCTCGTCGTGTTCTATGTCCGCTCGAATATCGACGAATCGCCCATCTTCCTGGCGCACCGCCGAAATCCTGACCGGAGCGCCTTGTGGCGCACACTGCGGCGGCATGCGGGCTTGACGATCTATACGATCCTCCTGATGACAGCCTTCAACTTCTTTAGCCACGGCACGCAGGATCTCTACCCAACCTTCCTCGAGGTGCAGCAAAAGTTCTCAACTACGACCGTTGGAACGATTGCCGTCGTTTACAATCTCGGTGCAATTTTCGGCGGCATCACCTTGGGTCTCCTGTCGGAAAGGATCGGCCGCCGGCGCGCTATCGTGCTCGCAGCCCTGTTTGCCATCCCCGTTATTCCGCTTTGGGTGTACTCATCCGGTCCGCTGCTGCTGGCGCTCGGCGCGTTCCTCATGCAGTTCGCTGTCCAGGGCGCATGGGGCATCATCCCCGCGCACCTCAATGAACTCTCGCCCGACGAAATCCGCGGCACGTTCCCGGGCTTCACCTATCAACTGGGCAACCTCCTCGCCTCCGCCAATGCAACCCTGCAGGCCGGACTGGCCGAGCGCTATAACGGTGACTATGCTTTCGCCCTTGCCACGGTCGTCGGCGTCGTCGCCATCGCTGTTGCGCTTTTGGCCGGCTTCGGTGTGGAGGCGAAAGGAGTCGAATTCGGAAAAACGCGGGATGAGAGTAGGAACGGGGACAGAGGCTGGCTGGAAAGGGACCCCGTTGTATCGCCCTGATCAGAGGACCGGTGGGAACATGTTTGCTATGATTTCCGGTCCAGCTTATGGCCGATCGGGCGGCTCGACCGTCCGCCCGATCAACAATGAGTCGGGGCAGTCTGCATCGGGCGATTTGAAGGCGAGTGCCAACATGATGTCGAGATTTTCTCCTTCTTTCACCGTGAGCCAGCCCGTTCTTCTCGCGCTCGGCTTCGCGATCCTGGCAATGATCAGCGGAACATCCGTATGGTTGGTCGCCCAGGCGCGCGGTGATTCCAGGCAGGTGATCTGGACGCTCAACGCCAAGGAAAAACTTCTCAATTTGCAGGGTCAGATCTGGCGCGCTGAAAGCGATCAGCGTGGATTGCTCCTTACCGGAGCCGAACGTTATCGTGATGCCTTTCTCGCCGACGTGGAGGCCGTGAAAAATGCATTGGCTGAAGCCAAGGCAGCGCTATCCAGTCACGTTGGGGAGGAAAGCCGTCTGCCGCTTGTGGCAAAGCTTGATGCGGCCGTAACGGCGGAACTCGCTCTTCTCGAAGAGTCCGTTGCCAAACTGGAAAGCGGCGAGCTCGAGCGTTCCCCCTCTCTTGGAAGTGATGCGCTGGTACAGTCGCGAGCTGAGGACATCAGGACAAATATTGCGCAGCTCGTCCGGCACGAACAGCAGTTGCTGTCACAGGCGATCGGCGCTTCGCAGAGCACGGCGCACCTGCTCCTTGTCGCCAGCCTCTTCGGCGCATCGCTCATCATTGCCCTGGCGGCGACGTCGGTTGCCCTGGTGCGTCACTCGACGAGCCGGCTGAAGACCGCCCAGAGAGCGCTGGAAGAGGCAAACGAGTCCCTGGAAGTCACGGTGGCCAAACGCACTGCCGAACTACGGGAAGCCAACGAGGAAATCCAACACTTTGCCCATATCGTCAGTCACGACCTGCGCTCGCCGCTCGTTAACATCATGGGCTTTACGGGTGAGCTGGAAGTGCTGCGCAAGGAGCTCTTCGGACGCATTTCCTTGCTCAGGGCACGCCTCGAAGTCGACCCGGAACCGGATGAGCGGCTTGCGCAGGAATTTGATGAAGCGCTTGGCTTCATCAAGAACTCGATCGTGCGCATGGATCGGCTGATCAAGGCCATTCTCAAGCTCACGCGCGAGGGCCGCCGCGAGCTCCGCCTGGAACTGATCGATATGACGGATCTGGCCCGAACCGCGGCCGACGGCTTCAGCTACCAGGCCCAGGAGTCCGGAGCCTCAATCACCATCGAGCCCCTGCCGTCCTGCATCGGCGACCGCCTTGCTCTCGAGCAGATTTTCGCCAATCTCCTGGAGAACGCCTTGAAGTACCTGCGCGACGACACGCCTGGCCAGATCCGTGTGACCGGTCGAGCGACGGCGTCGGAGGTCGTCTACGAGGTGAATGACAACGGACGCGGCATCGATCCCAACGACCGCGAACGGATCTTCGAGATATTCCGCCGCTCGGGCCCCCAGGACCGTCCGGGGGAGGGGATTGGCCTCACATATGTACGAACTCTTGTCCGTCGCCTTGGCGGCGCGATTACCGTCCGTTCCGATGCTGGTCGGGGGAGCACCTTCACGGTGACGCTGCCGCGCCACGCGGGCGCTTTGCCGGAGAAAAACCCATGACTACGCACGTCACGATCGTCATGATCGAGGATGATGAGGGCCACGCGCGCCTCATCGAGAAAAATATCAAGCGGGCCGGCGTGCGCAACGACATCGTCGCGTTCCGCGACGGCACGAGCGCGATTGCGTATCTGTTCGGCGGCGATGGCGCGGGCCGCGCGCATGCCCGCCGGGCACTGCTCATACTGCTCGACCTCAACCTGCCGGACATGTCGGGCGTCGACATTCTGAAACGCATCAAGGCAGACGAGCATCTGAAGCGCTCGCCCGTGGTGATTTTGACAACGACGGACGATCAGGACGAGATCAAGCGGTGCTATGATCTTGGCTGCAACGTCTACATCACCAAGCCGGTCGAATATGAAAGCTTCGCCCATTCCATCCGGCAATTGGGGCTCTTTTTCTCGGTTATCCAAGTGGCAGAGAATTCGTGATGGCGCCCATCCGGCTCCTTTACATAGACGACGATCCCGCTCTCCGGCGCCTGGTCAGCAAGGAGTTCGAGCGGCACGGTTATAGCGTCCAGCTCGCAGCGACAGGAGAGGAGGGGCTTCGCCGCTTGCGCGCAGGCGGCATAGATGTGGTGGCGCTCGATCATTACATGCCGGGCCAGGATGGGCTTCAGACGCTCGGTTCCATCCGCGCCGATCCTGATGCGCCGCCGGTGGTCTACGTAACCGGCTCGGACGAGGGTCGTGTGGCAATCGCCGCACTCAAAGCAGGCGCGGCAGACTACGTCATCAAGGATGTCGGTGGCGAGTTTCTCGCACTGTTGCGGGTTGCGATCGAGGGCGCCCTGGCTCAGGCGAAATTGCGGCGCGAGAAGGAGGAGGCGGAAGCGGAGGTCCGCGCCGCGCGGGACCGGTTCGAGTCGCTCGCGGCCGAAAGAGCCGTGCTGCTTCGCGAAGTGAACCATCGGGTCGGCAACAGTCTGCAACTCGTCTCTTCCTTCCTCCTGATGCAAAGCGACGTGAGCCCTGATGCGCACGTGAAGGGGGCTCTCGCCTCCGCCTATGGCCGTGTGCTTGCCATCGCCCAGGTGCACAAGCGCCTCTATACCTCAGACGATGTGCGCACCGTCGCGCTCGACAACTACCTCCGTGCGCTCGTCGCAGATATTGGCGCCTCCGCGGCCGACGACGAGTGGCTCTCGCTTGCGGCGGATCCGGTCGCGATTGACCCGGACCGCGCGGTCGCGGTGGGCGTTATCGTTACCGAACTGATCATCAATGCGATGAAACACGCGTACCCCTCAGGAAAGGGTCCCGTTCGCGTGACTTTGCATGCGCCATCCGGAGGCGACATTCGTCTTTGCGTCGAGGATGATGGCATAGGTAACCGATCGCGGTCCGCAGAGGGTTCCACAGGGCTTGGACAGCTCATCATCGAGGCGATGGCGGTGAAGCTCGGGGCCGTTGTCACCGTCCACGCAAGCGACGGCGGAACGCGGGTCCTTGTCGATTTTTCCGGAGCGGAGGCCACACGAGTGGTGGATTAGCCTGATCCGAGTGGTTGATATCCACTGCTATTCGCCCATCAGTCGGAAAACATCACGTAAATCAAACATCTAGCATCTGGCACACCGTGTGCATCGCCCTTGACAGCCGCGATCGGCAACTTCGACTTACTAGAAGGAAACACGTCATGGCCAGATCTGTAAAAGCCAAGAATTCGCGGGTTCGCCGGTTGACGGCGGCTCTGGCGGCCCTTTCGTCCGTATCCGTCCTGAGCTTGGCGGCGATCGTGATGGAACCCGTCGCCCTGCACCATCCGGCTGCGCAAAGCTGGAATGCTGCTGCGCGGGCGGCGACCGGCCCCGCCCAGCGGCAAACTGCGGCGGAGCCCGATTTTGCCGACATCGTCGAGGGGGTGAAGCCTGCGGTCATTTCCGTGCGGGTTGAGCTTGACGGAACTCAACAGACCGCAGACGACGGTCAGGACGGCTCTCCCGATAGCGGCGGCGGAGGCGGAGTCATGATCGGCCAGGGCTCCGGCTTCTTCATCTCGGCGGACGGCTATGCGGTCACCAACAATCACGTGGTCGATCACGCGAAATCGGTCGAGGTCACGACGAACGACGGCCAGAGCCACAGCGCAAAGGTCGTCGGTACCGATCCGAAAACCGACCTCGCTTTGATCAAGGTCGACGGCAGCGACTTTCCGCATGTCAAATTTGCCGAAGGGCGCCCGCGTGTCGGCAATTGGGTGATCGCGATCGGCAACCCCTACGGCCTGGGCGGCACGGTCACCGCCGGCATTGTCTCCGCTGAGGGACGCGACATCGGCGCCGGGCCCTATGACGACTTCATTCAGATCGACGCACCGATCAACCGCGGCAATTCGGGCGGGCCGGCCTTTGACGTCAATGGCGATGTCATCGGCGTCAACACGGCTATCTTCTCGCCCTCCGGGGGCTCGGTCGGCATCGGCTTCGATATTCCTGCCGACACCGCCAAAGCCGTGATCGCCGAACTGAAGGAAAAGGGCTATGTCACGCGCGGCTGGATCGGCATCCAACAACAGCAGATTACTCCGGATATCGCTGAGAGCCTCGGGCTGAGAGAGGCCAAGGGCGCGCTCGTCGACGAGGCCGAGCCGAAAGGCCCGGCTGAGAAGGCGGGTGTCAAGCCGGGCGATGTCATCACCGCCCTCGACGGCAAAGCGATTACCGACCCGCGCGAATTGGCGCAGAAAATCGCCAAGATCGCGCCAGGCACTTCGGTTAGGTTGAGCGTCCTGCGCGATGGCGCAACGAAGGACATCGCACTGACTCTCGGAACTATGCCTGTCGATCGTCCTCCCGAGGTCGTGGCGGCAAGCGACAGCAGCAGCGCAGCCCAGAACCAGCAAAATCTCGGCATGCTGCTTGCGCCGGCAAGCAAGGTGGCGGGTCCTGGCCAAAAAGGCATGGTCGTCGTCGCCATTGATCCCAACGGTGAGGCCGCCCAGCATGGTCTCACCGTTGGCGACATCATTCTCGACGTCAGCGGCAAGGCTGTGTCGAATGCCAAGGACTTCCGTCAGGACCTTGTCTCGCTTCGCAAGGAAGGCAAGTCTGAGGCGCTGGTACGGCTCCAGTCGGGCGACACGACCCATTTCGTCGCACTGCCACTGCAGCACGTGTAAGCCTGTCGCCGGCACATTCCAGGACGGGCCGAACTCGGCGCCAGTTGCCTGGCACTGACGCCGACTCCAGGGAGCCGCAGCCCGCCGCAAGCGGGCTGCGCCAACCCCTCGCTCTGCGGATCCAGCTGTTTTGGGGACAGCTTTGCGGGGTCATGGGAACCAGGGTCCTTTTCATAGAACGAACGAGGATGATCGCCTCATGTCTCCCTCCCGGAAAAGCGGAGTGCATGGAATGCCTAGCCGGTTTGTCATAGCCATAGTCGCTCTTGTCTGCACCTTGGCGGGGATGGTCGTTTCGCCGGTCTTGGCGAAATTGCCGGCATTGGCGCTGTCGAACATCCATGCCGATGCGAGCGTCGACCCCTCCGGCAGGACCAGTGATCCCGCGCGCAAAGCGACCGGCGGTTCCTCAGGTGCCGCAACGGCCGTCGAGATTGCCGAAGCCAAGACGGAAGCCTTTCCCATCGTCATCAGCACTTTCGCCAACGTTGAGGCGCCCGAAACCGTTGCAATCAGTGCACGCATCTCAAGCCAGATCACGGCCATTCATGTGAAGGACGGGCAGTTGGTGAAAGCCGGCGATCTTCTGTTCTCACTCGATGACCGAGCCTTGCGGGCCGAGCTCAGCCGCGACGAAGCGATTCTGGCAAGAGATTCAGCTTTGCTTTCCGACGCCCAAGTCGAACTGGAGCGTGCAAAAACGCTGCGGGACGACAAGACTGGCACCGAGCAAGCCTACGATACTGCTCTCTCGGCGCAGCGTTCCGCGGATGCTACAGCGAAGGCGGACCAGGCGACGGTTGACTCCGACAAAGTCGCACTCAGCCTGACCAGCATCGTCGCCCCGATAAGCGGCCGCCTCGGTGTGGTGCAGGTGGCGGTCGGGGACCTGGTGGGCGCCGCCGCAAGCGGCTCGCCGACCACCCTCGTCACCATTACGGCTATCGATCCGATCGAGGTCGCTTTCCGTCTGCCGGAAGAACACCTACAGGCGTTCAAGGGCCGGCTCGATACCGGCACCCCGCCTCACGTCACCGCGCGGGTCAGCGGCACGGAAGAGGTGATCGGCGAGGGTGTGCTCGACTTCATCGATTCGGCGGTCGATACGGCCTCGGGCACGGTCATGATGCGGGCCAGGTTCGACAATCGGGAGCAGAAGCTCTGGCCGGGTCAATATCTCGACGTCGACATCGCGGAGAGCACGCTCTCTCATGCGGCCGTCATTCCAGCGGTCGCTATCCAACCGGGCCAGAATGGCTCTTTCGTCTATCGGATCAAAGCAGACGATACGGTGGAGGTGTGCCCGGTCGTCGTGGCGGCCGAGAATGGAGAAAACGCGGCGATCACCTCCGGCCTTTCCGCCGGCGACAGGGTCGTGACGGAAGGTCAGCTGAATCTCCAAGCGGGTGACAAGGTCTCCATAACCAACAAATTCGCAGAGCCTGCAGCGAACGAGACTGGTGATGCGGCGGCTGCATCCGTGAAACCCCCCGCCGCCTAACCTGGAAAACGGTCATGCCGATCTCAGAATTCTGCATTCGCCGCCCAGTCGCTACGCTGCTGATGTCGCTGGCACTCGTGGCCGCGGGCCTCTTTGCCTATACCGCGCTCCCAGTCGCCGCGCTGCCGCGGACCGATTTTCCGGTGATCAACGTGTCCGCGACCCTGCCGGGCGCATCCCCCGAGACCATGGCGACGTCCGTTGCAACGCCGCTCATCAAACAGTTCAACACGATCGCCGGAATCGACAGCATATCGACGACGAACGCGCTCGGTTCGACGTCGATCTCCATCCAGTTCGCACTCAACCGCGATATCGACGCCGCTGCCGCCGACGTCCAGGCTGCCATTACCCGGACACTCCGCATCTTGCCGCAGGACATGCCCTCGCCGCCGAGCTTTCGCAAAGTCAATCCCGCGGATGCGCCGGTACTGCTCCTGGCGCTGAAGAGCGAGACGGTACCGCTCACCAAGCTCGACGCCTTGGCGCAGCAGGTGATCTCGCCGGCGCTTTCGACCCTCGACGGCGTTGCGGAAGTCTCGATCTTCGGCAGCCAGCAATTTGCCGTCCGCATTGAGATCGATCCCGACGCGCTCGCCGCCCGCGGCATCTCGCTCAACGCACTGAAAGCGGCCGTCGCGGCGGCAAACGACAATTCGCCGCTCGGCACGGTCCAGTCGACCGGGCGGCAGATGACGATCATCGCCGACACGCAACTCGATAATGCCGCCGCCTTTTCCAAACTGATCATCAAGAGCGCGGATGGCAAGGTCGTTCGGCTCGGCGACGTGACCAAGGTCATCGACTCGGTCGCGAACATCCAGACCGCAAGCTGGCATGACGGCTCGCGCGCGATCATCCTCGCCGTCCAGCGTCAGCCGGACGCGAATACGGTGGCCGTGGTCGACAAGGTGAAGGCGATGCTGCCGTCCTTCCGCCAGTCCCTGCCGGCGGCGGCGTCGCTGGAAATGCTCAACGACCGTTCGCAGTCGGTGCGCGGCGCCGTCGACGATGTGGAGTTCACCCTTGCCATCACGATCGGCCTGGTCATCCTGGTGATCTTCCTCTTCGTGCGTCGGCTCTGGGCAACGCTCATCCCGGCCTTTGCAGTGCCGATTTCGATCATCGCCACTTTCGCGGTGATGTACCTCTTCGGCTTCTCCATCGACAATATCTCGCTGATGGCACTGACCCTCTCCGTCGGCCTCGTGGTCGACGACGCTATCGTGATGTTGGAAAACATCGTCCGGCATATGGAGGAGAAGGGAAAGGGCGCCTTCGAAGCGGCGATCTCGGCCTCGCGGGAGATCGGCTTCACCATCATCGCGATTTCGCTGTCGCTTGTGGCGGTGTTCATTCCGGTCCTCCTCATGGGCGGCGTCATCGGCCGAATCTTCAACGAGTTCGCGGTGGTCGTCACGATCGCGATCCTCGCCTCCGCATTCGTCTCCCTGACGCTGACGCCGATGCTCGCGGCACGTTTGCCGGAGGCGCCAGCGCATGACGATGAAAGACGTGGCCTCGATGGACTGCTCGAAAGCGGTTTCGAGGCGCTTCTCAGCGGATACGAGCGTTTGCTGACGCTCTGCCTGCGCCATCGCTTCGCAGTCCTGGTCCTGTTCGTCGCGACCATCGGCCTGACGGTATATCAGGTGCGGACGACGCCGAAGGGCTTCTTCCCGCAGGAGGATATCGGTCAGCTTCAGGTGACGACGCAGGCCCGACCGGATATTTCCTTTGCGGTGATGTCGGCATTGCAAGCCAAGGTCGAAGACGTATTCGCCCGCTCGGCCTATGTCGCGCATGTGGCAAGTTCGGTCGGCAACGGCGGCTCGTCGGCGCTGAATTCCGGAAGGCTCTTCGTCGAATTGAAGCCGAAGAGCGAGCGGCCGGCATTGCCCAAGATCCTTTCGGATTTGCGTTCGCAACTTTCTGAGATCGCAGGCATCAGGAGCTACATCACGCCGGTCCAGAATCTTTCCGTCGGTGCGCGCAGCTCCGCCAGCCAATATCAGCTCGTCGTCCAGAGTCTCGATCAGGGCTTGATGAACGAATGGGCGGACAAGCTGACGGAAGCGATGCGCGAGGACCGTGCCTTCTTCACCGATGTCGACAGCGACCTTGAGAACAATGCGCCGCAGGCCCGGCTTGTGATCGACCCCGACAAGGCCGCGGAACTCGGGATTACCGCGGACGTGCTGCGCTCGACCCTCTATGGCGGTTTCGGCTCGGAACAGATTTCGACCATCTACACCTCCGGCGACAGCTACGAGGTGATCATGGAGCTTGATCCGGCGAGGAGCTGGTCTCCGGCCGCACTTGCCGAATTGCAGGTGCCGACCAGCGGCAACACGCTGGTGCCGCTCGGCGCGTTTGCGCGTATCGACAGGACTCCCGGGCCGCTCACCGTCAACCAGCTTGGGCAATTGCCCGCAGTCACCATCTCTTACAACCTGCCCGCAGGAGTGGCGCTCGGCAACAGCGTCGACGAGATCAGCCGCCTGAAGACTGAGATCGGCATGCCGTCGGAGGTTACGACCCGCTATTACGGCACGGCTCAGCTCTTCCAGGATGCCATGTCCAATCAGGTCTGGCTCATCCTCGGAGCGATCCTCACCATCTATATGGTTCTGGGCATGCTTTACGAGAGCTTCATCCATCCGCTGACGATCCTCTCCGGCCTGCCTTCGGCGGCATCGGGAGCGCTGGTGGCGCTCAGCCTCGCCGGCTTCGACCTTTCGATCATCGCCGTCATAGGGCTTCTGATGCTGATCGGCATCGTGAAGAAGAATGCGATCATGATGATCGACGTGGCGCTCTCCTTGCAGCGCACCGGCATGTCTGCCGGAGAGGCTATCCACCGCGCCTGCCTCATGCGCTTCCGGCCGATCATGATGACCTCCCTCGCTGCCCTGATGGGGACGCTGCCGATCGCGCTCGGCAGCGGCGCAAGCGCGGAGTTGCGCCAGCCGCTCGGCGTCGCCGTCGTCGGCGGCCTGCTCGTTTCGCAGCCGCTGACGCTCTTCGTCACACCGGTGATCTATCTCTACATGGAGAAGCTCGCCGACAGGTCAAAACGGTTGTTCAACGCCCGGGTCGAGGCTGTCCGCCCTGCGACGCGGTAAACCACGAATGAGCGACACAAGGACTACTCACCAGGTTTTCTCAAGTAGGGCTGAAGCAAATCAGGTGCGGCTTGCTGGAACCGAGTGGCGGCCGCTCCCGAGCCGCAACCAACACTGTCTTCGGCTATCGGAATTCAGGACTGATCGTTGAGCCAGTCTTGCAACTCCGCCTCGGCTCTCTCCAAAGCGCTGTAGTTCAGCAACTTGCGCAAGAACGCGACGGTCACTGCGCGAGCACGAAGGTTGAATTGGCTGTCGAGGCGATCCTCGGGACTGGCCTGATAAACGTCAAGCTTGTCATAGAGGTGCTGCAATCGATTCTGCACGCTGCGCAGCGACAGATTCCTGCGTTTCGCGATTGCCCGGTCGGTCAGACCGAGCGCGATGTCGACTAGGATTTCATACTCGGAATCGGTGAAGCTGTTGGCGTGCCCGATGCTTTTCTGCTGGAGCCCACGCACTTCGCGATCGATTACGCATTGGCTTTCGACAAAAATCGAACGGAGGGCCAGTTTCAGTCGCTCGTCCGAAGCGGACTTCAACACGTAGCCATAGGCTGCACCATCGGGAACAATGCGCGACACCCCACGCACATAGGCTTCGTCGGAATAGTTCGACCAGAAGAGGATGCGCGTGTCGGGGCGCTCTTTCCATATCGTGCGGGCAGCCTCGATCCCGTTGCGGCCCGTCATCTGCAGATCCATGACAATGTGTGCGGATTTATGATCGCGGGCGAGCTGCTCGCCCGCGATGCCATTCTCCGCTTCGATGACGGTCTCGCACTCGGGGAGCGCCGAGCAGACCGCTTCGTGAAGGTAGGAGCGGTGCAAGGGGTCGTCCTCCACGATCAGAACCTTCATCGCTGCTCCTCCCGCTGAATGGCTGGCCTTTCCACGCTCCGGTGGAGCGGCAACGAAACGGCTACCGTGGTGCCGCGATTGTTGCGCCCGGGGCCGATCGTGAACTTCGCCGAGATGAGCCGCGCACGTGTCTTCATGTTGTCGATTCCGCCGCCGATGCGCCCGCGGTGCCGGGCAATACCGTATCCGTCGTCTGCTATCTCGATCGCGAGCTGCCCGGCCTCGACTTTGAGACGGACGGTGATCGCGAGTGGCTGAGCATGACGCACCGCATTGTTGATAGCTTCCTGGGCGATCCGGAACAGCGCGACGCTGACCGTCGGTTCCAGAGTGTCGAGGGTGCCCGTGGTCTCGTCGACGAGGGCCCATTCAATCGGCGTGGCACTGTCGCGGACCGACCGGTCGAGATGGTTCTCGACGGCCTGGGCGAGACCGAAGAGCTGCAGAATCGACGGTTTCGCCTGCTCGATGATCTGTCTCAGATCCTGCATGCAGTGCTGGAGCCCGCGCGATACCGGCTCGAGCGCTTCGCCGGTCAACTCGCCGGAGCGCGCCAGCCGGTCGATGCGACGCGAGAGGCGGGTGAGGTCAGCGAGCGTCTGATCGTGGAGGTCCATGCCGATGCGCTGCCGCTCCTGCTCAAGCGCCTCGGTCAACTTCAACGCCCCCTGCCGCAAGCCTTCCTCGCGTGCCCGTGCTTCTGCCTCCACGATCGCCGATTGCTGCGCCTGTTCGGCGGCGCGCAGCGCAAAGAAATAGGGCGCCAGGAGGTCGGCGATGATGCGCGCGCGGTCGACATCCTCCAGGGCATAGAGGCCCGGCGTCTGCGACGAACAACTCAGCGCCCCGATGATTGCTCCCTGGACCTTCAGCGGCACGTGCACGCGACTGCGCAGCGACTGCTCGATGATCGGCCGCTTGAAGGCACCCTCGAAGTGGAAGCGCGGATCGTTGACGGCATCATCCGTCAGCAGATGGTCCACCTCGCCCCAGAGCAGGGTACGTATCGGACTGTTGGCGACCGGCGCCGATGCGACATTTCCCCAGGCGGTGTCCATGCCGGTTTCGTAGGCCGTGTGGTAATTGCCGTCGACCATCAGCATGCAAACGTCGAGATGGTCGTGTGGGATGATGTGCGCAATCTCGGCCGCGACCGCACGGATAGCGGAACGGAAATCGAGCTGGCCGGCTAGCAGCCGCGAAATACCGAGATAATGATCGACCAGTGCGGCCGGCGCCAGATGCGGCATGTCCGCAGTTCCTCCCGCGATCGCTTCCGTGCTCCTCCAAGTCGCGATCGTCTGCCCAGTTAAGCGCCCGAGACGGCCTCGCGTCTTGCGTAAACCCGCATCCCCTCGTGCAAAACCCGCAAACGTCTTGCCTTGTGCCGCCTGTACAGCCGCCCCGTTCTCGCTCATCCTGCCCTTGCTGAGAGGAGGAAGCTCAGTGCGTGTTCCCTTAAACCGTAGCCGGTTTGAGGGAAAGAACATGCAGCAATTCAAAATGCTCAGCGACCTTCGTGCGTCTGAAAGACGCACTGGGCTGTAGTGCAAGCATTAATTTCAGCCGCGCGCGAACAGCCGCGGCAATGAAGCGATCCGATCGAAGGACGGATTCGAAGGGAGGAGACATGACAATTCGTAAGATGCTTATGGCGTCTGTCGCCGTCGCGTGCGCAGCCATGCCGGTATCGGCTATCGCCGACACATCGGGCAAGAAGATTGCCCTTTCCAACAATTATGCCGGCAACTCGTGGCGGCAGGCCATGCTGACGAGCTGGAACAAGGTGACGGGCGAGGCGGTCAAATCCGGTGTCGTTGCTGCCGCCGACGCTTTCACGACGGCCGAGAACCAGGCGACCGAGCAGGCCGCGCAGATCCAGAACATGATCCTGCAGGGCTATGACGCGATCGTCCTCAACGCCGCGTCTCCGACCGCGCTCAACGGTGCGGTGAAAGAGGCGTGCGACGCGGGGATCACGGTCGTCTCCTTCGACGGCATCGTGACCGAGCCCTGCGCCTGGCGCATCGCCGTCGACTTCAAGGAAATGGGCCGCAGCCAGGTCGAATATCTCTCGAAGAAGCTGCCGCAGGGCGGCAATCTGCTCGAGATTCGCGGCCTTGCCGGTGTTTTCGTCGACGACGAGATCTCGGCCGGCATCCACGAGGGCGTCAAGCAGTTCCCACAGTTCAAGATCGTCGGCTCCGTTCATGGCGACTGGGCACAGGACGTCGCGCAGAAGGCAGTCGCGGGCATTCTGCCGAGCCTGCCGGAGATCGCAGGCGTCGTGACGCAGGGCGGCGACGGATACGGCGCGGCGCAGGCAATTGCGGCCGCAAAGCGGCCGATGCCGGTGATCGTCATGGGCAACCGCGAAGACGAGCTAAAATGGTGGAAGGAGCAGAAGGACGCGAGCGGCTACGAGACCATGTCCGTCTCCATCGCCCCCGGCGTCTCGACGCTCGCTTTCTGGGTCGCGCAGCAGATTCTCGACGGCAAGGAAGTAAAGAAGGACCTCGTGGTGCCGTTCCTGCGCATCGACCAGGCCAACCTCGAAGAGAACCTTGCCAACACCCAGGCTGGCGGCGTCGCCAACGTCGAGTATACGCAGGAAGACGCGATCAAGGTCATCGAAGCGGCCAAGTAAGGGTGCCTCGCATGCCGCGCGGCGCTGTAGGGCCGCGCGGCGAATTTTCTTGGAGCAAGCCGACATCAATGACAGGTGATAAGCCGAAGGCGATCGTCGAGGTCGCGGACGCCAAGGTCAGTTTCGGAGCGGTCAAGGCGCTCGACGGCGTGACGCTCGCCATCAGGCCCGGCGAATGCGTGGGCCTGGTCGGCCATAATGGCGCCGGTAAATCGACGATCGTGAGCGTCATCAATGGCGGACTGACGCCGCATCAGGGCAGTATTTCGGCCGACGGCGACATCCTGGCGCACTACGGCATTAATGCCGCCCGGGAGCGCGGCGTGCGTTGCGTCTTCCAGGAACTGTCGCTCTGCCCCAATCTAACCGTCGTCGAGAATACCCGCATCCTGCACCGTCATCTCGGCGGCTTCGGCTGGCGAAAACGTGCCAAGGAGGTGATCGAGCGGAGTCTCGATGCGGTTTTCCCAGGACATGGAATAGCCAGCGACAGGAGTGTCGGCGAACTTTCGATCGCCGAGCGGCAGATGGTCGAGATCGCCATGGCCTTCTCCGATGCCGGTGTCGCGCCGCGGCTCGTCATCCTGGACGAGCCGACCTCCTCCCTCGACGCCAGCCTTGCGGAGCAGATGCTCACCTATGTCCGCCACTTCGTCGCCGCCGGCGGATCGGTCATCCTGATCTCGCACATCCTGAATGAGATCCTGTCGACGGCGAGCCGCATCGTGGTCATGAAGGACGGTCGCATCGTCGCCGACAGGCCTGCCGCGGATTGGACCGATCAAAGCCTTGTTGAAGCCATGGGTAGTGTGGTGAAAGGCGAGGCGCATCGCCGCGCGACCCGCGATCTCGCCGCCGCTCCCGTCGTTATCGAGCAGGGCGGCCGCGGCATGCCGTTCCGTGCGAAGCGCGGTGAGATCGTCGGGCTTGCCGGGCTCGCCGGCCACGGCCAGACGCGCATGCTGATGAAACTTCATGCCGCCAAAACTAGCGACTGGCTGCCGCGCCGCGACCTTGCCGTGACCTTCGTGGCGGGGGACCGGCGCTTGAACGGCGTCTTTGAACTCTGGAGCATCCTGAAAAATCTCTCGATCGGCTCGCTCGGTGATCTCGCCAAGCGCGGGGTCGTGAATGCGGCGGCCGAGGCGGAGCGAGGCGCCGACTGGAAGCGCCGCATCGACATACGGACCCAGGATCTCGCCAATCGCATCCTGTCGCTCTCGGGCGGCAATCAGCAGAAGGTGCTGTTCGCCCGGGCGCTCTCGACGCGCGCCCCGGTGGTGCTGATGGATGATCCGATGCGCGGCGTCGACGTCGGCACGAAGCAGGAGGTCTACGAAATCGTGCGCCAGCAGGCCGCGGGCGGCCGGACTTTCGTCTGGTATTCGACGGAGATGGAGGAGGTCTGCCTCTGCGACCGCGTCTATGTTTTCCGGGAGGGCGCAATCGTCGCGGAACTCGCGGGTGGTGCCGTCACCGAGGAGAATATTCTCGCCGCCTCGTTCCGGGGAGCAGAGGCATGAGGCTGACGATTTCCGCGGACGCGATCCGGCTGGCGATCCCAGCCCTTTCGCTGACCATGCTGCTTGCCGCCGTGTTCTGGCTGCAGCCGCGCGCGATGAGCTATGTCGGGCTCAACCTCCTCTTTAATCTCGCCGTTCCGATCGCGCTCGCGACGATCGCGCAGATGCTCATCATGGCGGTCAACGACCTCGACCTTTCGATGGGCACGTTCGTCAGCTTCGTCGCCTGTGTCACGGCAACCTTCCTGCGAGACGCGCCGATGATCGGAGCGCTCATCCTTGCCGGAGTAGTCATGGTCTACGCCGTGCTCGGCGTCGTCATCCACCTGCGCAATCTTCCTTCGATCGTCGTGTCGCTGGGGATGAGCTTTGTCTGGGCCGGCCTCGCCGTCCTTCTGCTGCCGGCACCCGGCGGGCAGGCGCCGGACTGGGTGCGCGCGCTGATGACGATGAAGCCGCCCTTTGCCCCGATGGCGATCGTCGTAAGCGTCGCCATCGCCGCCGCCGCCCATCTTCTCGTCATGCGCTCCTCGCTCGGGGTACTGATCCGCGGCGTCGGCGGCAATGAGCGTTCGGTCGAACGGGCCGGCTGGTCGGTGCTTGCCGCCCGGGCGGCGGCTTACGGTCTTGCCGGCTTCTTCGCGGTTCTCGCCGGCATCGCGCTCGTCGGGCTTACCACCTCGGCGGACGCAAATATCGCGCTTCGATACACGCTGCTTTCGATCGCCGGCGTGATCCTCGGCGGCGGAGAATTCATCGGCGGGCGCGTTTCGCCGGTCGGTGCCGTGATCGGCGCCCTGACGCTGACGCTTGCCGGCTCGTTCCTGTCGTTCCTGCGCATCTCGCCCGACTGGCAGATCGGCGCACAGGGGGCGATCCTCATCATCGTGCTGGCGCTGCGCTTGCTGCTCAACAGGGTCGAGAAACGGGAGAAGGGCCGATGAGGATGCTTGATCGCGTGTCCCGCAGTCCGTGGATCTGGTCGTGGCTCGCTGCCTTCGTCGTCTGGTTCGCCACTATCATGGTGACGGGCGGCGCAAGCACGCTCGACCTCTCCCAGGCAGCGCTCACCTTCGCCGCCTTCTCGATCATCGTCGGCATCGGCCAAATGTTCGTCATTACACTTGGCCCCGGCAATGTCGACCTTTCGGTCCCGTCCACGATGACGCTTGCGGGAACGGTGGCGCTGAAGCTCATGGACGTGGACAATGCGATGATCGTACCGGGACTGGTCGTCGCCGTGCTGATCGGCATAGGAGTGGGAATGCTGAACTATGCCCTTATAAAGGCACTGCGCATCCCGCCGATCATCGCGACACTGTCGGTGAGCTTCATCGTCCAGTCGGCTGCGATCTGGACCAATCGCGGCTTGCGCATCAAGCCGCCGAGCTTCCTTGCGGACTTCACGACTGCCAATAGTTTCGGGCTTCCCAACGTCGCTATCATTGCTCTCATCATCTCGATCTTCGCCTGGTTCCTGCTCGAGAAGACCGTCTACGGGCGCTGGATTTCTGCGATCGGGCAGAGTACGCCGGCGGCGAAGATGGCAGGCATTCCGGTCGACGGCACCCGCTTCGTCACCTACGTCTTCTGCGCCGTGCTTGCCTCGCTGGCCGGGTATCTGCTCGCCTGTTTCTCCGGCGGCGCGGCGCTCAACATGGGTTCCGAATACCTGTTGATGTCGATCGCCGTTGTCGTCCTCGGCGGTACGGCGGTCGCGGGCGGCGATTCCAACGTGCCGGGCATATGGGGTGCCTCGCTCTTCATGTTCCTGGTCGTTTCCATGCTCAACACTTACGGGCTCGGCGCGGGCATCCGCCTGATCATGACCGGCCTCATCATCATCAGCGTCATCATGCTGGCAGGCGGTCGCCAGCCGGGTGCGCGCTAGCGGGATAAAGAAAGCACCATTCATGGCCAAGAACCCGATCTACCAGATTCATGACCCGCGCTTCGCCCGAATGATCGTCGGCAGTGCCCGCCTCGAGGAGCTCTATACCGGCTGCCGTTGGGCCGAGGGCCCTGTCTGGTTCAGCGATGCCAACCAGCTCCTCTGGAGCGACATCCCGAACCAGAGGATGCTGCGCTGGACGCCGGAGGGTGGCGTCTCCGTCTTCCGCCAGCCTTCGAATTTCGCCAACGGCCATACGCGCGACCGCCAAGGGCGCTTGATCTCTTGCGAGCATGGGACGCGGCGGGTGACCCGCACGGAGATGGACGGCTCGATCACGGTGCTTGCGGAAAGTTACCAGAGCAAAAGACTCAATTCACCGAACGACGTCGTCGTCCGATCGGATGGAACGATCTGGTTCACCGATCCGACCTACGGCATTCTCTCCGACTACGAGGGTTATCGTGCCGAGCCGGAACAGGAGACCCGCAACGTCTACCGGCTTGATCCGCAGATCGGCGAGCTCGAAGCCGTCGTCACCGACTTCAACCAGCCGAACGGCCTCGCCTTCTCTCCCGACGAGAAGATCCTCTATGTCGCGGACTCCGGCGCGAGTCATGACGAGGGCCTGCCGCGCCACATCCGTGCCTTCGACGTTGCCTCTGGCGGGCTCGCCAACGGCCGCGTCTTCGCGACGATCGACAACGGCATTCCGGATGGCATCCGGACGGATATGGCGGGAAATCTCTGGTCGAGCGCCGGCGACGGCGTCCACTGCTTTGCCCCGGACGGCACGCTCCTTGGCAAGATCCTCGTGCCGCAGACGGTTGCAAACCTCACGTTCGGCGGGCCGCGCCGCAATCGCCTCTTCATCGCTGCGACCACCTCGCTCTACTCGATCTATGTCACGGCGACCGGTGCCCAAATGCCGTGAGAATTCGCCAGTGGAACACTGAGCGGGTGAATGCGTCGCGCATCCCGGCTAAACGCTGCCCTGGCCGCTGCATCGTAGCGGAGTGTCGCTCGACGTTTTCGCTTACGAAGCTATCTACCTCCTGAGCAGCGGGACGCCTTTTAGTCCCGCACTTGCCGCTCCGTGGCCATTGATCGGAGGGAGAGCCGATATGCTGTTCCGTCCTGCGAAAGCTCTCGCCGTAGCCATCATGCTCCTTGGCTTGCCGGCGTTGGCTGACGAGACCGTGCGGATATCGGGTTGGGGCGGGTCCGAGGTCGCCATTGTCAATGGCTTGTTGACCAACGTTCTTGCCGAAAAGCTCGCGAAAGAGGGCATCACGGTGAAGTACGAGCCCGTTGATGGCGACTTTTCGCAATTCATCATCAACGGCCTGTCGGCGGGCACCGCTCCGGACCTTTTTTACGTCGATGTCTTCTGGGCGCGCTCCATATTCAGCGCCGGTCAAGCGGCCCCCGTGACACAGGACGTTTCTGGTTTTTCAGCCAATCTCCTCGAGGCCTTCACCTATGACGGGAAGCTTTATGCCATCCCAAAGGACTTCAACACGCTGGCCGTCCATTTCAACAAAGACATCTTCGACGATGCGGGGGTTGCCTATCCGAGCGACGACGATACGTGGACGACCCTGCAGGAGAAACTGGTAGCCGTGCACACGGCTCTTCCGGAGGTCGATGGCCTCTGCATCGTTCCGGAATATGCCCGGTTCGGCGCGTTTGCATTGTCGACAGGCTGGTCCCCTTTCGATCGTCAGGGAAAAACCGTGCTCGACGAGCGTTTTCGTCGGGCTTTCGATTTCTACACCGGGCTCGTGAAGTCCGGGGCTGCCGTCATGGCCGCCGACGCAGGTCAAAGCTGGACCGGCGGTTGCTTGGCGTCCGAGCGGGCTGCCATAGCGATCGAGGGTGCCTGGATCATCAGCGCCCTGCGCGATAGTGCTCCCAATATGAATCTCGGCACTGTCCGGATGCCGAAAGACCCTGAAAGCGGCAAACGAGGCAATATCGTTTTCACCGTCGGCTGGGCGGTCAACGCGGCCTCGAAGGTCAGTAGGGCTGCTGCAAAAGTCGCCGCGCTCCTCACCACAGAGGAGGCCCAGCAATGGGTTTTGGAGCAGGGGTTGGCCCTCCCGAGCCGGACGGGTCTCGCTGACAACCCTTGGCTGCGGGGCGGCCAGCCCGAACAGATGACAAGCCGAGTAGTTCTCGAGGGCCTGTCGGACGATCACGTCACGCCGTATTTCTTCGGAGACGTCGGGGGAAGTTGGATGCAGCCCATTAATGCTGCGCTCAATTCTGTGATCCTCGGGGAGGCGGATGCAGACACAGCTTTGGCATCCGCACAAAGCGCCTTTGACCGGATGCTCGCAAAATAAGGCTGAATTGATCTCGGGTCGAGCGGTTAGAGAACGCGTGAAGCAGGGCACCCGTGGGAGGACATGCATGTCGCGAGTTAGTTCAGACGAGAGGAGTGGCTGGCTTTTCGTGTTGCCCTTCACAATCTCGATGACGCTGTTTTTCGTCTACGCGATTGTCCGAACAGCTTACTACAGCTTTACCGAATACGACTTGTTCACGGCTCCGAGCTTCGTCGGGCTGTCCAATTACACTACACTCGTCTCCGATGAACTTTTCCTCATCGCCCTGCGCAACACGATCGGCTTCTCGCTCATCGTCACGACGGTCCAGACCGTGCTTGCGCTTGCCCTTGCGGTTCTCGTGAACCACGCCGTCCGGGTGAGGGGACTCGTTCGGACGGTGTTTTACCTGCCATCCATAATGTCCAGTGCGGCCATGACGCTCATCTTTCTCTGGCTCTTTCAGAGAGATGGTTTCATGACCGCGATCGTCAGCACTGTGCTAGCCTATCGCCGGCACATGCTTTTGTTCTTCGTGGGCATGGCTGCATTGCAGGGCGCACTCGTTCTCAACGCGCGGCGGAGCTACGAAGGCGTTTCGATCTTCGATCCCTTCTTTCTGCTCGCAGCGGCCTTCGGCGCGCTGGCGCTTATCGTTGCCTGTGCGCTTGCGGGACTGCTGCCTGTTTTCGATAACGATCTGCTGATCTCCTGGCTCAATACCCAGCGGCATTTTCTTTTCATGCCGGTCACGCTGTGGTCCGTCGCGTTGATGAATATCTTCACGACGGTCCCGACCCTGATGCTGTTGTTCCTGGCGGGGCTACAGTCAATCCCGAGCGCGTTATACGACGCGGCCGAGATCGACGGAGCCAACGCTTTCCAGCGATTTCGCCACATAACCGTGCCGGCGCTGAGGCCGGTGACCTTTGCCGTCGTCACGATGGGCGTCATCGGTACCCTGCAGATGTTCGATCAGGTCGCGATTCTGGGGGATGCGGCGCCACTCGCAAGTAGAGTAACGCTTGCCTACTACGTTTATGAGAGTGCCTTTCCGGCAGGCGCCTCTTCGAGGATCGGCATGGCAAGTGCTGCGGCGCTCGTTCTTGGCATTCTCACAATTGCTGTCGTCTACGCTCAAAAATCGGTCGGTGTGAAGGAAAGGGCCGAATGATGGCGAGGCTAACCGCTGCCGAGGCCGTGCCGTCGCGCCGCCGCCTGCCGGCTAGCGCGCTTCGCCGCCGCCAGCTTGCGGTAAGCGCGTGGTTGTATCTGACCTTTCTGGCCGTCGCGACCATACTGGCGGGGACATTCGTTCTTGCCTTCATGGCGAGCCTGAAGGTCGACCCATTGGAAAGACCGTTCCGTCTCTATTTCGACCAGCTCAACCCGGCCGCATGGATCGCCGCCGCCCGTTTGGGGCAGGAGGGCGCGGGTGATGCTTTGTGGGGAGGGTTTTCTCCTGGCGCCAAAGTTGACTTCAGTGTCACTTACGCAGCGCCCGTCGGCACCACCATCGTCGAACCGAACGCCGAGATTCCTCGTCGCCGCCCGGGCTCGGGCATCGCCGCTGCGCTCATGCGGGATTATGCCGCGGATTATGCGTCGATTGCGCTGAAGAGTTCCAGTTCGGCAGTGATGCAGGTTCGTGACGAGGAGACGGGAGTTTGGGAGGAGTGGCAGACGCGGACATTCGTCTATGAGATCACCTACCGCACCGACCGCCGGAACGGGCCCTGGATCGAACGCACGCCCCTCAATCTGACCGCTCCGCCCTCTCAAACGCTTATCGACAGTCCGATTTCGCCATCGCGATCCGAGCGTCGCGGACGCCTGCTGAGTTGGGACAACATCACACCAGGTGCTCTCGGGTTGATCTTCAACAACTACCGGCGGGTGATAAAGGAGACGGCTGACCTGCAGACCGGGAAAAGCCTGTTTGGAAGCTGGCTGGTCAATAGTCTTGCCATCGCCATCGGGCGCCTGGTCCTGACGCTCGTTGTCGCCAGCCTTGCCGGGTATGCGCTTGCGCGGCTCGACTTCAGGGGCAGCCGCTTACTGTTCGCTGCATTGCTCTTCTCAATGACGATTCCGGCGCAAGTGACCTTCGTGTCGAACTATCTCATCTTCAGGGATCTGTCGCTTTTGAACACCCCCTGGAGCGTAATCGTCGTCTTCGTCGCCTCAGCCAATGTCCTGTTGATGAAGCAGTTTTTCGAGGGGTTTCCAAGAGAGATAGAGGAAGCTGCAATCGTCGACGGCGCCAACCGCTTTCAAGTGTTCTTGAAGATCGTTGTGCCAAACGCAAAGCCGGCTTTGTTGGTCAATGCGATTCTCGCCTTTCAAGGCGCCTGGAACGACTTCTTTTGGCCACTCGTGCTTATCACCAGCCCGCCCGAAGCGCTGACGGTCCAAGTCGGGCTTCTCAGCCTGCGCCGTTCCTACGGGGGCGCGCAGGGCGATTGGGGACTTGTTCTTGCAGGAGCGTTCATCTCGATCGTGCCGGTCGTTATCCTTTTCGTGCTCTTCCAGCGACACATCGTCTCCACCCAAGTCACCAAGGGCATCACGTAGCACTACGACCCAAAGCGGCCCTTTGTTGGTGTCCTCGTTCTGTGCCGGAAGCGCTCCTCGCCAAAGTAGTCTATGACGCCTCGAGTTGGCTGAACCGAACCGGGATGAGTTTCCGCTCCTCAACTTGTCCTTGCTCATCCTTGTCGATGACGGTCAGCACCTGTTCTTCAGATCCCAGAGGAAGAACCATGCGGCCCATTGGCTTGAGTTGCTCAAGCAAAGCGGGTGGCGCCTCCTCGGCCGCGGCGGTGACCAGGATCTTGTCGAATGGCGCGTGCTCGAGCCATCCGCGAGACCCGTCGCCGACACGAATGCCGACATTTGACATGCCGAAGCCCTGCAGGAGAGCCTCGGCATGGCTTGCGAACTCTTCGATGATTTCGACGCTCCAAACTTGCCCGGCGAGTTGCGCGAGAATTGCGGTTTGGTAACCCAGACCGGTGCCGATTTCGAGCACTGCCTCATGCGGTTGGGGAGCAAGGAGATCGGTCATGAGGGCGACCATGAAGGGCTGCGACACGGTCTTATCGAAGCCGATCGGCAGCGGCATGTCCTGGTAGGCAAACGGCGCGACCGGAGCCGGCACGAAGAGGTGCCGGGGCACCCGCAGCATCGCCGCCATCACCCTTTCATCGAGCGCTGCTTTACCGAGTTCTTCGCTTGCAAGGTCGGCATAGATCGCAATCACCTCGACCATGTGCCTGCGCAGAACTCCGAGGTGCTTTTCGTTCATTGCCTTCATGGGGGTGGGCTTTCCTAAGCCGGTTGGCCGCCAGAGAGACCTCTCAACATTAAAGGGGCACGGACATGCGATGGCAAGATCAAAAAGCGAACGATGGCGCCTCATGAGCAAGGTCACGGCGCCCGCGCGGCTTAAGTCGTGCAAGAAAGCGGACACCGCTGTGGATGTCGAGAAGGATGACAGCCACGGCAGCATTATTGGCCGATCGGCTAATGATGCACCTTATCGTTAAAACAGAGGCTCTGGCTCGTCATCACGACGACCGGTCCCGACACCGGAGACATGGCGATTCCTGAGGGAATCCCGCCGGAATGCACTGGAAAATTTGAAAGTCTTTCGCATTCGCCGTCGAAATCAGCGGCTAGCGATCCTGCGCACGAGGCCGCACAATCGGTGTACTTGTGATGGCTTCCATCCGGCGAGGCCGCACGGCCTGGATCACCGCCTGTAGAAAGCTGGGTGCGGGCGATCGAAATGCAACGGCCGGAAGTTGGAGGAGCAGCTATCCGGTCTCTGTCGTTCGGCTGCGTCGCGATGACGCCGCCAGAGCGGGATGCGGAAAAATGTGAGCGGTTTTCCGGCTGCATCCCGCTCCAACTTAAAGAGAGGCGATCACGTCATGATCTCGGGTTGATCCAAGATCATGGTGGTCTCAGGGAGGAAATATGTTTGAACGACTCTTCAAGCTGAAAGAACATGACACGACCGTCCGCACGGAAGTGATTGCCGGTGTCACGACGTTCCTGACGATGTCCTACATCATCTTCGTCAACCCGGATATCCTGTCGACGACGGGCATGGATCGCGACGCCGTCTTCGTCGCGACCTGTCTCGCCGCCGCCCTCGGCTCGGCCGTCATGGCGCTCGTCGCCAATTGGCCGATCGGTATGGCTCCGGGCATGGGGCTCAACGCCTTCTTCGCCTTCACCGTGGTCGCCGCGCTCGGCTTCACATGGCAGCAGGCGCTCGGCGCCGTATTCATTTCGGGTCTCATCTTTCTGCTCTTGACGGTTACCGGTGTGCGGAGCTGGCTCATTGCCGGGATACCGCATTCGCTGCGCAGCGCCATTGCGGCCGGTATCGGCCTTTTCCTCGGCATTATCGCGCTCAAGAACGCCGGCATCGTCGTCGACAATCCGGCGACGCTGGTCGGCCTCGGCGATCTCAAACAGACGGGGCCGCTGCTCGCTATCCTCGGCTTCTTCGTGATCGCCGTTCTCGACTCGCTCAAAGTGCGCGGATCGATCCTCATCGGCATACTCGTCGTCACCGTCCTATCGATGCTTCTCGGTGTCTCCGAGTTCAAGGGCGTCGTCTCGGCGCCGCCGAGCATCGCCCCGACCTTCCTGCAGCTCGATATCATGGGCGCCCTGCATGGCGGCCTCGTCCATGTCATCCTAGTCTTCGTGCTCGTCGAAGTCTTCGATGCGACCGGCACGCTGATCGGTGTCGCCAAACGCGCGAAACTGGTGGAGGAGGGCAAGCCCAGTCGCCTTGGACGCGCACTGCTTGCCGACAGTTCGGCCATCATCGCCGGTTCGCTGATCGGCACCAGCAGCACCACAGCCTATGTCGAAAGCGCTTCCGGCGTGCAAGCCGGCGGCCGCACCGGTCTCACCGCGCTCACGATCTCGGTGTTGTTCCTCGCCGCACTCTTCGTCTCGCCGCTTGCCGCCGCCGTCCCGTCCTATGCGACCGCGCCGGCGCTGCTTTACGTCGCGGGCCTGATGATGCGTGAGCTCACGGAAATCGAGTGGGACGATCTGACGGAAGCAGCACCTGCGGCGCTGACGGCGATCGCCATGCCATTCACCTACTCGATCGCCAACGGCCTCGCCTTCGGCTTCGTCAGCTACGTCGTCCTGAAAATCTGCACCGGCAAGTGGAATGTTATCCATCCGGCGACCCAGCTCGTCGCGGCGCTCTTCGTCGTCCGCTTCGCCTTCTTCGGCGGGTGAGGTCGCAGCTTCCTTCCAAAACTCTCCATAGATGAGGGGACATACAAAACGGCCGGCCCGAAACTCGGGCCGGCCGATCTTCGTTTAGAGAATGCCGCCTTTTTCCTCAGTCCGGCAGCATGTCGCGGAGTCGCAGGAGTGCGATCCGCTCCACCTGGTGGCAGGCAGTGTGGAATTCGGTCTCACGGTCATTGTCGATCCGATTTTCGAAGGCCGCGAGGATTTCGTCCTTGCTGCGGCCCTTGACGGCCATGATGAAGGGAAAGCCGAATTTTTCGACATAGGCGCTGTTAAGCGCCCTGAAGCGCTCCCGCTCGCGGTCCGTCAGGGCGTCGAGGCCAGCCGAAGCCTGCTCTTCAGTGGAGCTTTCGGTCAGGCGTTTCGCTTCGGCGAGCTTGCCGGCAAGATCCGGGTGCGCGTTCATGACAGCAAGCCGTTCCTCTTCGCTCGCTTCGCGAAACACCGCGGTCAACGCCGCGTGCAGGCCGGTTGCCGTATCGTTGGCGGGGGCAAGCTCGCCGGCGAAGGCGCGCTTCGCGATCCAGCTCGAATGCTCGAAGACGCCGCCGAAGCGGTCGGCGAAGGTCTCTTCGGAAAGCCGCGAGGGACGGTTCTCGTTCGGTTGGAACGGATAGGCTTCTGTCCAGTAACGAGCGATATCGATGCGGCGGGCGAGCCAGACCTTCTCATGACTCTTCACATAATCGAGAAAGCGCGCCAGCGCGGCCGCCCGGCCCGGACGGCCCACGAGCCGGCAGTGCAGGCCGATGCTCATCATCTTCGGCGAGCCGGCGGCACCTTCGGCATAGAGGACGTCGAAACTGTCCTTCAGGTAACTGAAGAACTGATCGCCGCTGTTGAAGCCTTGCGCCGTCGCGAAGCGCATGTCGTTGGCGTCGAGCGTATAGGGGATGACGAGCTGATGCCGGCCGGCATGTTCGTGCCAATAGGGCAGGTCGTCGGCATAGGAATCGGAGACGTAATCGAAGCCGCCAGTCTCGGTGACGAGGTCGAGCGTGTTTGCGGAGCAGCGGCCGGTGTACCAGCCGCGCGGCCGCTCGCCGGTAACGATCGTGTGCAGGCGGATCGCTTCGGCGATCTCGGCGCGCTCGCGCTCGATGTCGAAGTCCTTATACTCGATCCATTTCAAACCGTGTGAAGCGATTTCCCAGCCGGCATTCTGCATGGCGGCGACCTGGGTCGGCGAACGCTTGAGGGCCGTGGCGACGCCATAGACGGTGACCGGCACTTGCCTCTCGATGAAGAGCCGGTGCAGCCGCCAGAAGCCGGCGCGCGCGCCATATTCGTAGATAGACTCCATGTTCCAGTGCCGCTGTCCCGGCCATGCTTGCGCGCCGACGATTTCCGACAGAAACGCCTCCGACGCCGCGTCGCCATGAACGACGCAGTTCTCTCCGCCCTCTTCGTAATTGACCACGAATTGCACGGCGATCCGCGCTTCGCCGGGCCAGGCAACACGCGGGTTCGGACCATGACCCAGAAGATCGCGTGGGTATCTCATAGCAACAGCTCCTCCGGTGATTGTATCGTGACGACGATTGGTAGCGAGAAAATCACCGGCCTATTCCCCTCGAAAAATTTGAAAGTCTCGAAGGTTGAGCTTGCTACCCAAAGGCGCCCGCGCTTTGGATACTCGTCCTCGATGCTGACTTCGGAGGAGCGATAAAGCATGCAATCTCAAGGCGGAACGGCCGGGCGCCTGACAACACATGTGCTCGACACGGCGAACGGCAAACCGGCAAACAATCTTCGCATCGATCTCTACCGCATCGAGAGTGATCGGATGGAGCATCTCTCCACAACCCGGACCAACGACGACGGGCGCTGCGATGAGCCGCTCCTCAAGGGGGCCGCGATGGAGACGGGCACCTACGAGCTGCACTTTCACGCCGGCGAATATCTCGGCGCCGCGGGCGATCGCGGCGCGCACCCGTTTCTCGATCTGATCCCGATCCGCTTCGGGATCGCCGACCGTGCCACGCATTATCACGTGCCGCTCCTGCTTTCGCCCTACGGCTATTCCACCTATCGCGGGAGCTGACGGTCATGACCGAGATCCGCAACACGATCCGTTTCCTCCTGAACGACCGCCTCATCGAGCTCGCCGACGTCTCGCCCGTCCAGATGCTGCTCGACTTCCTGCGAATTGAACGCAACCTTCGCGGCACCAAGGAAGGCTGCGCGGAAGGCGACTGCGGCGCCTGCACCGTCCTCGTCGGCCGGCCCCTCGACGGGAAGCTGACATACGAGTCCGTCAACGCCTGCATCCGTTTCGTCGCTTCCCTCGACGGCTGCCATGTCGTGACGGTCGAGGCGCTCGCGCAGCCGAATGGTCCGCTCCATCCGGTCCAACGGGCAATGGTCGACACGCACGCATCGCAATGCGGCTTTTGCACACCGGGCTTTGTTATGTCCCTTTATGGTCTGTGGATGGCGAATCCGAAGCCGAGCATCGAGGAAATCGAGAAAGCGCTGCAGGGCAATCTCTGTCGCTGCACCGGCTACGCGGCGATCATCCGCGCGGCGCAGGCGATTTCATCGATCGGCGAGGTCGGCAAAGACCCGCTGGTCGCGGAACGTGAGAAGATCACGCAACAACTGGCCGCCCTTAGGGACGGCCGCCGGGTCGAAATCGGCGGCGAAGACGAACGCGTCGTGCTTCCGGCTTCGCTCGACGATTTCGCCGCGGTTCTCGAGGCCAATCCGAAGGCGACGATCGTCGCCGGCTCGACGGACGTCGGCCTGTGGGTGACGAAGTTCATGCGCGACATCGCGCCGGTCGTCCATCTCTCGCATCTCGACGAACTGCGGCGGATTTCCGTCGACGCCGAAGGGGTCACGCTTGCCGCCGGCGTCAGCTACACGGAGGCCTTCCCGGTGGTCGTCCGGCACTTCCCGCAATTGCGCGAACTCTGGGAGCGGATCGGAGGCGAGCAGGTGCGTAACATGGGCACGGTCGGCGGCAACATCGCAAACGGCTCGCCGATCGGCGATACCCCGCCGGCGCTGATCGCTCTTGGCGCAACGATAACCCTGCGCAAGGGGACGAGGCGCCGGACGCTGCCGCTCGAGGCCTTCTTTATCGAATACGGCAAGCAGGATCGTGAGCCCGGCGAGTTTGTCGAGAGTATCCGGATTCCGTTTCTCGCCGATGGCGACAGCTTCGCCGTCTACAAGGTCTCGAAGCGGTTCGACGAGGATATTTCCGCAGTGTGCGGTGCCTTCCGGCTGAAGCTCGATGGCACCGGCCGGGTTGCCGATGCGGTGATTGCCTTCGGCGGTATGGCAGGCACGCCGAAGCGCGCGTCGAACGTGGAGGCCGCTCTCAAGGGCGTGCCGTGGAACGATTCCAGCATCGACGTTGCTGTCGCTGCCTTCGAGCAGGATTTCACGCCGCTCACCGATTGGCGCGCCTCGGCCGGCTACCGCATGCTGGTTGCCAAAAACCTGCTGCGGCGCTTCTATCTGGAAACGCAGGACACGAACAACGTTCGTATCGCTCGCGCCGCCGCAGTCGCTGTCTAGAGGAGGTGAACCCATGAATGTGATGCAGCCCATAGACCGCATCCGCGGCGGCGTCCACGAAAAGGAACGCCACGAGTCCGGCCACAAGCATGTGTCGGGCATGGCCGAATATATCGACGATATTCCGGAGCCGGCCGGCACGCTGCACGGCTATCTTGGACTCTCTGAGCGCGCGCACGCCGAAATCCTGTCGATCGACTTCGAGGCGGTAAAGAACAGCCCCGGCGTCGTCGGGATCATGGCGGCGGACGACATTCCGGGCGAGAACGACATCAGCCCAGCCCACAAGCACGACGATCCTGTGTTCGCCACCGGCAAGGTCGAATTCCACGGCCAGCCGATCTTCGCCGTGATCGCGACTTCGCGCGATGCCGCCCGGCGCGCGGCGGCGAAGGTGAAGATCGAATATCGCGATCTGCCGCATGTGACCGACGTCGTCGAAGCCGCGGCCGCCAACTATCCGCTGGTGATCGATCCCCTGAAGCTCGAACGCGGCGACATCGACGCCGGCTTTGCCAGGGCGAGGCATGTCGTCGAGGGCGAAATGCGGATCGGCGGCCAGGACCATTTCTATCTCGAGGGCCACATCTCCTTTGCCATTCCCGGCGAGGACGACGAGGTGACAGTCTTTGCTTCGACGCAGCATCCGAGCGAGACGCAGCACATGGTCGCCAAGGTGCTAGGCGTGCCGTCGAATGCCGTGACGGTGAATGTTCGCCGCATGGGCGGCGGCTTCGGCGGCAAGGAAACGCAAGCAAACCTCTTTGCCGCGGTGGCGGCGCTTGCGGCGAGGAAATACCGCCGCGCCGTCAAGGTGCGCCCGGATCGCGACGACGACATGACGGCGACCGGCAAGCGGCACGACTTCCACGTCGACTACAAGATCGGCTTTGACGACGACGGCCGGATCGAGGCGGTGGACGCAGTCTTCGCCGCCCGCTGCGGCTTCTCGGCGGACCTTTCCGGGCCGGTGACCGACCGCGCGCTCTTTCACGCCGACAACTGCTATTTCTATCCGAACGTCCGGCTGCGCTCACGCCCGCTCAAGACCAACACGGTCTCGAATACCGCCTTCCGTGGTTTCGGCGGGCCGCAGGGCATGGTCGGCGGCGAACGGATGATCGAGGACATCGCGTACACGCTCGGCAAGGATCCGCTCGAAATCCGCAAGCTCAATTTCTACGGCGGCGAGGGGCGCAACCTGACACCGTACCACCAGACAGTCGAGGACAACATCATCGGCCGGATCATCGAGGAGCTCGAGACTTCGTCGGACTATGCCGCCCGGCGCCAAGCCATCCTTGCCTTCAACCGTCGGAACCACGTCATCAAGCGCGGCATCGCGTTGACACCGGTGAAATTCGGCATCTCTTTCACCAAGACCGAATACAACCAGGCTGGCGCGTTGATCCATGTCTATACGGACGGCTCGATCCAACTGAACCACGGCGGCACCGAGATGGGGCAGGGGCTTTACACCAAGGTGGCGCAAGTGGTCGCGGACGAGTTCCAGGTCGATCTCGACCGTATCAAAGTGACGGCAACCTCGACCGGCAAGGTGCCGAACACCTCGGCGACGGCAGCATCTTCCGGCTCCGACCTGAACGGCATGGCGGCCGCAAATGCGGCGCAGCAGATCAAGGCGCGGCTCGTGCGCTTCGCGGCGGAGCGTTACGGTGTTGACGAAGCCGACGTCGCGTTCGAACCGAATATGGTGAGGATCGGCGCAGAACGCATCGCCTTCGCCGACCTCATAAAATCCGCCTATGCCGCGCGGGTGCAGCTCTCGGCCGCCGGGTTCTACAAGACGCCGAAAATCCATTGGGACCGCGCCGAGGGCAGGGGAAGGCCGTTCTATTACTATGCCTATGGTGCTTCCTGCTCGGAGGTCAGCGTCGATACGCTTACCGGCGAATACCAGGTCGAGCGTACGGACATCATCCACGATGTCGGCAAGTCGCTCAATCCGGCGCTCGATCTCGGTCAGGTCGAGGGGGCCTTCGTGCAGGGCATGGGCTGGCTGACGACGGAAGAACTCTGGTGGGATGCGAAGGGGCGCCTGCGCACCCATGCGCCCTCCACCTACAAGATTCCGCTTGCCTCCGATCGCCCGCGCGTCTTCAACGTGCGGCTGGCGGAATGGTCGGTCAACCGGGAAGAGACGATCCGCCGATCGAAGGCGGTGGGGGAACCGCCCTTCATGCTGGGCATTTCCGTCCTTGAAGCTATATCCATGGCAGCGGCGAGCGTTGCGGCGTATCGTCTCCCGCCGCGCATCGATACGCCGGCGACGCCGGAACGGGTGCTGATGGCGATCGAGCGTCTGCGCGGGGCGGCGCGCGATGCAGCGAATGGCTGACGGAGATGGCAAACAAAGAGGATATCCGGGATTTCCTGGCTCGAGAGGGGGCGTGCATCCTCGTCGAGGTGACGGACGCGGCCGGTTCGACGCCGCGCGACACGGATGCCTGGATGCTCGTCTCGACGGATCGCACCTTCGCCACGATCGGCGGCGGGCAGTTGGAATATATGGCGATCGATCATGCTCGGAAGCTCATTCACGGAGCCGTTGCGGACGAGCGGCTGACAATTCCTCTGGGGCCGGAGATCGGACAATGCTGCGGCGGCCGCGTGGCGCTTTCCTTCAAGACCGTCGACAAGGAGGCGCGCACGGCCCTCGTCGCACGCAGCGATGCTGAGATCGCGCGCCGGCCGCACGTCTATATTTTCGGCGCGGGTCATGTCGGCAACGCGCTGGCGATGGCGCTGTCGTTGCTCCCCGTCCGGACTGTGCTCGTCGACACCCGCGAGCACGAGCTCTCGGCGATCGACGTGCTAGGAATCGAGACCTGCCTGACGGCAATGCCCGAGGAGCTTGTGCGTGATGCGCCTTCAGGCAGCGCCTTCGTCATCCTTACGCATGACCACGCGCTCGACTTCCTGATCGCAGCGGAGGCGCTCGGCCGAAAGGATGCCTCCTATGTCGGCATGATCGGCTCGAAGACGAAGCGCGCCACCTTCAAAACATGGCTTGCCCGTGAAATCGAACGCCCCGAACTCTTCGACCGGCTCGTCTGCCCGATCGGCGGCACGGCGGTGAAGGACAAGCGGCCGGCTGTGATTGCAGCGTTGGCCGCGGCGGAGGTTCTCACCGCGGTACTCACTCATGACCGGCCGAAGAGTGCTGCGCGAAACAAGGAAAAGCCGGTAAAGGCAGAGGCCAGTTCCTCGTCCTTTTAGTGGTGAAAGTCTGACGCTCTGGCGCTTAATCGAATGCTGGCTTCGATCCATTCCGGCGCAAGTGCATGCGTCCTTAAATCCTAGCGATTTAGGGACAAAGACATGCAGCAATTCAAAATGCTACAGCGTCCCTTGTGCGTCTGAAAAGACGCACGGCGCTGTAGACGATCAAATTCGTGCTGCGCGGGTATCACCGCGAACGGATTCACCGGCCGGCATGAACGAGTTTGGGGGTTGTATCGATCCCGTTCATGAGGAGCCTGCCGCCGGCACGCGAGATTTCGAGAGCCTTGCTGGGCTCGCCCAAACCGCCAGGAACCGAAATGGCAAGGCTTTGGCCCTCCTCGAGCGTTGCCTCGAAGCGAACGGGCGAGCCCTCCGCCCCATCGGCGATCGTGGTGACCACTCGAAAACCGCCATCGGCCTCCGTGTAATAAATGACGCCATGGTAAGCGCCGAGATCGATGCTCCCGCCTTGCAGGGCCTTAAGTTCATCTGCGAAGGCGTTGCCCGCCGTCAAGCAAAGCGCGGCAAGGATTGTGTATCTGTACATGGAAGTTCTCCTCTTCAACCGAAGGGCCCGAACAAGACCGGTGCCCGAAGGATATGAGGCGTGGCTAGGCTCCGTCTGTGAGAATTCGCACAGGCACGGCAACGCAATTCAATAAACGATCGGTGTGCCCACGCGTCCGGAGGGGCGGCCGGATTTTCTTTTACCGCCAGGGCCGAAGGAAGTAGATTCGGCCGAACGGAAATGAGGGCCATGACGCGTTCGCCAACTTTTCTTTCGAGGCTGGGTGATACAGCCGTCGCTGCCTTGTCCAAACATTGGACCGTTCGCACTTATGCCCCCGACGAGTTGATCATCGCGCATCGCGAAAGCGGACGCGACGTCTTCTTCATACTCGAGGGGCACGCCCGCATTACGCTTTTTTCCGAAAACGGCCGCGAGATCTTCTACGGCGATCGCGGCCCTGGCGACATCGTCGGCGAAGTGGCTGCGATTGACGGCAAGGCGCGGTCGGCCAGTGTCGTGGCTCTTGAGGCAACCCGTGCGGCAAGATTGCCGGCGCCGGCGTTCCGCAGGCTGATTGCCGACCATCCTGAGTTTTCGTGGGCCCTCCTCGAGCACCTCGCGGCGGGCATAAGGCATATGACCGAGCGGGTCTATGAGTTCAGCACCTTCGTCGTGCGAAGGCGCCTCATCCTCGAATTGCTGCGCCGTGCGGAGAAGCCGCATGAAGCCGCCAGCCCGGTCGTCATAGACCCGGCGCCCACCCATTTCGAACTGGCGGCCTCAATCAGCACGCACAGGGAGGCGGTCTCTCGCGAGATGAGCGCTCTAGCCAAGAAGGGGCTCATCGAGAGACGCGGACGCCGGCTCCTGCTCTGCGACGTTGCGGCTCTCGAAATGCTCGCAGGAAAAGAGGAGTAACACCTGAGACTCTTCGCCTAGGGTTAGCGCCGCTCAGTCGGAGCGGGTGACGAAGCTCGGCTTCCGAAAAAGTGGCCGGCATGGAATTACCTCGATAGTCGACACCGGGTCTAAGGCCCCATTCTTTTCGGTCGTCCGCGGCCGAGAGCGCCGTCGGCGCGGGCCTGCAGATAGGCGTAGATGTCGTCGATGTAGGGAGCGAAATTGGGATCGTTGGCAAACCCCTTCATAACCGAGCTCCCGCTACTGCTCTGGCCATCGCGAACGATGCGCCTGAACGTCTCTATGTCGATTGGCCGATCGACAAGAGAGGAGGCGAAGGTCGAGCCGACTCCGTCCGGGCCGTGGCAATGGCTGCAGCCCCCATGATAACGCCGGTATCCGTTGTAGGTCCGGGCATCGGCCTTGCCGTCGATCACCCGGTAGAATTTGTCGGCGGCAGCGGTTTCTTGCGAGGATCTCCCGGAAACGACTACGAGGCCGCAGGCAACAACCGTGAACAGAACCAGTTGCAGTGGCTGAAATGGACGCATTCTTCCGTTGCCTCGAATGGCGTCTGCTGCATGTTTCCTTGAATCGTAACCGATTTAAGGAAACATGCAGCAATTCTAAGTGCTATAGCGACCTTTGCGCGTCTGATCACAGTACACGACAGCCGCTCGGCTCCTTTTCAGGGTCAGGCCATCAGTTCGGTGTGGCGCGGCTTCGCGAAGACGTCGATCGCCTGGCCCGTTTCGAGGAACGATTTGAGACTGGACAGCACGATCGGCCACCCTTTGCTGATCCCCGCTGCCATTCCGCTGCCGGCTTCCAGCTCGTCATGGCTGACGGTCAGTTGCACCATGCCGTCAAACGGAACGAGGCTGAAAGTCACCCGGCTGTATTTCGCGGGGTTGTTGGCATCGGATGCATTGGCCCAGGTGATGACGAGACGCCGGGGCGGCGTGTGCTCGACCACTTCGCCGACGAGTTCGACGCTCCGCTCGTCATTGGCGCGGATATGCTCCCATCTTGAACCGAGCTTCCAGTCGGAGACGTTCTCGTGTCCCCAGTAGCGGCGCGCGATGTCGGGCTGCGTGATCGCCTCGAACACTTTCTCCGGCGTCGCTCGGATGTAGATCATATAAACAAAGCTGATCGTCTCTTTGGTCATCGTCGCTCTCCTTCGAGTCCCTTCTTGCAATTCGCAGGAGTGACTTAGCTCCGGGCGTCGACATGGTGGGAGTTACAAATTTGACGAGCTTCTATGGAGGCGAGCGAAAGCAACACCAGCAAGCCACCTTTGCGAGGGCTTGAGGAACGGGGAGGATCGCCCCTTTTTCGGACATCGGTGAGGGGCGCGACGACTGTCTTGATGGAGCCCAGAGCGGGCGCCGATCGCCGCTTATCAAACGTGCCCGTAGGGACGCTCGACGCCCCTTTCCGCCAAAGTGCCATCGACGTCAGCCGACATCAGAAACTCCAACAGTTGCTTGGCAGCTTCTGTGTCCCTTGAATCGGCGCTGACGGCTATGGCGAAGTCGATGTAACTTTGGAGTTCCGCCGGAAAACGACCGACAAGCATGACATCGGGAGCGGCGGCGAGAATTGAAGTCACGGGAACGACCGCCAACTCGGCTTGGTCACGGGCTACAGCCAGCGCTGTCTGCCCTCCTGGTATGCTCACCAGCTTTGGCTTGACCTCATCCGCTATCCCCAGGCGCTCCAGCAAACCGGAGAAGTAGCCGCCGCTGGTTCCGTCAGCGGCGTAGGCGATTGATCTGGCGCTCTTCAATGCGTGTTCGAAGGCTTCCACGGACCCTATGTCCAGTGGTCGACCGCCTGCCTTGGCTGCCACCCCCATTGCTATTCGGCCAAATGCTACCTGACTCCCAGCCTTGACCTTTCCCAAGGAGGTCAGATCCTGAACCATATGCGGATTGATGATGACGAGGTCAAAAGGCTCCCCGGCCTCAATCCGCTTCTTTACGGTCGGATTGAGCTCGAACTTGGCCGCAACTGGGTATCCTGTCGCCGTCTCGAACTGAGAGACGAGAGCAAGGACGGCCGGTCGAACCGCAACAGCTCCAAAAAGTCGGATTTCCTGATTCATGGCCTAACCTGAAATCGGGCAAACGACTTCGTTACATTGCTGATATAGCCAGGAAGGCCGGGCTCCGCGACTGCAGCCGAATCTAACGCGGAGTCATTGTCGAAGGCGGCGCTCGTGGCGGCGCGAACCGGACCTGAGTCGAGCAGGCCGCCGAACCTCGGCTTGCGACGCCAGAGCCGACATTACGGCAATGCACAGATTTCGTCCCGGGCGGGCGTTATACTGTGGTGCTGTTTTCATCTGATCTTGAAAGGTAGAGGAAATGGCTCGCACGCTCAGCATAATCGGCGCTCCCAGCAGTGCAGGCGCTTATGCCCCAGGACAGGAAAAAGCGCCGTCGACATTTCGTCATCATGGATTGGTCTCGCAGTTGGAGCGGTCAGGCCTTGATGTGGTTGACCGCGGTGATGTGGGCGGCTTTCGCTGGCGGCCCGATCCATCAAACTCGAAGGCGATGAACCTCGAGACGGTGCGCAACGTTGCAAAAGAGTTGGCAGCAGTCGTGACCACCGCGCTTGATGACGAGCACAACGTCCTCGTCGTCGGCGGCGACTGCACGATCGAACTCGGGGTGGTAGCGGGAGCGCTCACGCGCTACGCTTCTCTCGGGCTGATTTATATCGATGTAGATGCCGACCTGAACCCGCCTGTCGCGAGTGACGGCGCACTCGACTGGACCGGTGTCGCCCATCTCCTTGACCTTCCTGGCGCCGCCAACGAATTGGCGGGCCTCGCGCCGAGGCGACCTATGCTGAGTGCCGCTGACATCCTCTTCTTCGCTGTCGCTAATGTGACGGACGGCGAGGCAGAAACCATTCGAGTTCGCAACCTGTCCATGATCGGCCTCCAGGAGGTGAAGTCAAATCCCATTGAAGCTGCGCGCCGAGCCACACAATGGGCACGCTCATTCGACACTATCCTGGTCCATCTGGACATCGACGTGCTGGACTTCGCCGACTTTCCTCTTGCGGAGAACACGCGTCGCGGATTGGGCCTCACTCTTGAGGAACTCAGCGCCGCGCTTTTTGAACTGCGTGCATTGCCGAACCGCCGGGTGTTAACTGTGACAGAAGTGAACCCAGACCACGCGCCGGACGAGGCGGAAAGCTTCAGACGGCTGATCGGCTTACTTTCCGAGGCCTTGGCGGAGTGATCCGGCATTGTCGCGGCAATTGTCGTTGCCAAGGCGAAGTGCCGCTTTCCACCTCGACGCAGGCACGTGGCATGCTGTTAAAACCAAAGATCGCGCACACAGCGCCCTTTGGAAGGAAGGTCTTCAAAAGTGTCCAGGCCGTCGAAATGATCAATGGGCAGATCCTGAACGAGGTCTGGAGGCGCAAGCCGCAAGTTTACAGCCATGCGCCGGCGGCCATCCTCTTCAAGCCGTAAGCCGCGCCAGCTCAATACACAGGCGCAGGATGGGCAGAACAATATTTCGAGAGACGACTTGTCCCTCCCGGCGCGGGTGTAGGAGGCAGTCTGCCCGGTGACCGTAATACGCTCCCCTTCGTAATCATAGGCCCCAGAGGGCCGTAGCGTCGGCAGAGCGTGCAGTTGCACGCTGTGATCGAGCCCGGGATCACCTTTGAGTGTCCAGCTCGCCTTGCCGCAATGACATGAGCCCGTCAGCATGAGCGTAGGTTCGATCCTGCTACATATTCAAGACCGCATCCTGGCCCAATCACGCGATAGCCGCAATCGGCGCAAGCTAGCCGTCCAGCGCGATGGTGTTAGACTTCCGCTCACCACTTTGCGACTTCCGAGCACCAAAAGATCGGCCCATGCGGCCCAGACACATCACGGCGGATTCCGCCGCCATGGTTCGGACGTCGGCATCGGGCCGCTGTTTTCCCGATGTCTGCCGGCTCCGAAGCTACTCGGTGATCTCGACGACAATCCCCGGCTTGACCATCGCGGCCAGTTCCTCTGCGTCCCAGTTTGCCAGGCGGATGCATCCATGCGACGGGTCCTTGTCGACGCGGGACGGTTCAGGCGTGCCGTGAATCCCGTAGGTCGGCTTCGACAGATCGATCCAGACGGTTCCCACCGGGCCGTTGGGGCCGCTCGGGAGCGTCAGAACCTCGGTGTTGTCGCCCTGCTGGTAGTTGACTTCGGGGTTGTAGGTATAGGTGGGCATTCGAGCGACACCTTTGACTTTGTGCGTGCCCGAAGGCGAAGGCGTCTCTTTGCTGCCGATCGTGGCAGGATATGCCGCAAGCAGCGTGCCGTTATCGGCAAAGGCGAGGACCTGCCCCGCTCCCTTCCGCGCCTCTATCAGTTTGACCGTGCCTTCCTTCGCGACGCCGGGCGCCGCAACGGATATCGTGTCCCCGACGGCGAATGCCGAGCCGGAATTGAGCGCCTTGAGGAGGTCGATGTCCATGTGAAACCGCTCGGACAATTTCTCCGGGACGCTTGTATATCCGAGGTGTTTCATCTTGGCTTGCTCGGCGTAGTCTTCAGGGATGCGATCGACCAGATCTTTGGCGTCGCCTTCAGAGATGACATAAGGCTGGATTGGCGGCCTTTCGTCGGCAAGCCGGCCGATGACCTCAGGGTCCAGCTTTCCATCAGCGGGAAGGCCCTGCATGGCCTCAAACCCGGCAATCGCTTTGGCGACATTCTCGCCGTAGTAGCCGTCGATCACCCCGGGAGATGAACCAGCGCGATCCAGAAGAACTTGGAGATGAACGATGGCGGGGTCCGGCTGAGTGGGGGCATCAGACGGTCGCTCTGACGGGATGGAAGCAATAGAAGCCCTGTTGACGGCGTCTGGCCGAAGCTCCTGAGCGCTGGCGGTACCACAGAGCCCCGATATCAGCGATGTTGCAACAAGCGTCATGTTCTTCATGAACATGAAAATCTACAGCGGCCGAACTTTGTTCCGCCCGCTGGTTCCCGAGGTGTGATACAAACCTTGCTGACGCGGGTTCAAGCGCGTATTCGCCTCAGAACTCTGTTTCGACTTCGTCTAAGTCACGGGCTCCTGCACCCGCGCCGCAGCAGGCTCAGCCAGCACCTTGCCGATCAGCCGCTGACAGCGCTCGGCCATGAAATCGATCATCAGCCGCACCTTCGGATCCTGGAAGCGCTTATGCGGATAGATCGCCGCGAGCTGCGCGCTGAGTGGCGGAGTCTCCTCTAGGATCGGCACCAGTGAGCCCTCCTCGATGTACTGCTTCACCTCGAAGAGCGGCTTGTTGATGATGCCGCGTCCGTCGAGCGCCCATTGGGTCAACACGTCGCCGTCGTCTGAATCATAGGGGCCGGCGACTTCGAATTTGCGCACGCCGTCCGGCGTCTGCAATGTCCAGTAATATTCCTTCGAGCCGGGATAGCGCAGCAACAGACAGTCGTGACGTTCGGTGATCAACTCGTCGGGCGTCGCGGGCACGCCGCGTCTTTCGAAATAGGCCGGTGAGCCGCAGAGCACGCGATCGCAATTCATGATGCCGCGCATGCGAAGGTTCGAATCCTCGAGAATGCCGAGCTTGAACGCGACATCGACGCCTTCGCTCAGGATGTCGACGTTGTGGTCGGAAAGGCGCAGCCGCACCTCGATGTCGGGATAGCGGTCGTGGAATTCGGGGATGCCGGGGGCGATCAGCCGCCGGCCGATGCCGAGCGGCGCGGTGATCTTCAGCGCGCCTTTGGGATTGCGCGAAAGATCGGCGATGGCGCTCTCAGCTTCGTTCACCGCTTCGAGAATCTTGACGGCGCCTTCATAGAAGACGCGGCCGTGCTCGGTCGGCGTCAGCTTGCGCGTGGTGCGGTTGAACAGGCGCACCCCCATATGCCGCTCCAGTTCCTTGATCCTGTTGCTGGCGACGGCCGGCGTCACGCGCTGATCGCGGCCTGCGGCCGATAGCGTTCCAAGTTCCACCACGCGCACGAAAACGCGCACATTATCGAGATAGGACATGCTCCCGCCTCTGCTCCTCGTGGCCAGATTACCGTGCTCTCGGCTCGACCATTTTATAGTTTTTTTTGAAAGAGTTGGTGATCTCGCAGCGTTCTCGCCTCCGCAAGCAATGACACATAATACAGGCCAGAGAAATGGGAGGCCTCAATGTACGAATACGCCATCGCCTGGGACTGGCTGACATTTGCGGTGAGGTGGCTGCATGTCATCACCGGCATCGCCTGGATCGGCTCATCCTTCTATTTCGTCGCGCTTGATCTCGGCCTCAGGCAGCGCCCCGGTCTGCCCGTGGGCGCCTATGGCGAGGAGTGGCAGGTCCATGGCGGCGGCTTCTATCATATCCAGAAATACCTGGTGGCGCCGGAAAACATGCCCGAGCACCTCACCTGGTTCAAATGGGAATCCTACGTCACCTGGCTTTCCGGCTTCGGCATGCTTGCGCTCGTCTATTATGCCGGCGCCGATCTCTACCTGATCGATCCGAACGTTCTCGACGTGTCGAAGCCGATGGCGATCGCCATCTCGCTCGCTTCGCTTGCTTTTGGCTGGCTCACCTATGACACGATCTGTCGCTCCCCACTCGGCAAGGACAACACGCGGCTGATGATACTGCTCTATTTCGTGCTCGTCGCCGTCGCCTGGGGCTACACCCAGCTCTTCACCGGCCGTGCCGCCTATCTGCATCTCGGCGCCTTCACGGCGACCATCATGTCGGCCAACGTCTTCTTCATCATCATTCCGAACCAGAAAAAGGTCGTCGCCGACCTGATCGCCGGCCGCACGCCCGATCCGGCGCTCGGTAAGCAGGCAAAGCAGCGCTCGACACACAACAACTACCTGACGCTGCCGGTCCTGTTCCTGATGCTGTCGAACCACTATCCGCTCGCCTTCGGCACTCAATACAGCTGGATCATCGCCTCGCTGGTCTTCCTGATGGGCGTCACCATCCGCCACTGGTTCAACACGCGGCATGCCCGCGCCGGCAGCCCGACCTGGACGTGGCTCGTCACGGTGCTCCTTTTCATCGTCATCATGTGGCTTTCCACCGCGCCCAAGGTTCTCTCCGAAGGCGGGGAGGCGAGGGCTTCGACGGCCGGTGAGGCCGTCGCCGCGTCGCCGGACTTCTCGAAAGTCCGCGATACGGTGCTTGGCCGCTGTTCCATGTGCCACGCGCGGGAGCCAGGCTGGGAGGGCATCATCGTGCCGCCGAAGGGCGTCGTCCTCGAAACTGATGACGACATCGTCGCGCATGCCCGCGAGATCTACCTCCAAGCGGGGCGCTCGCATGCGATGCCGCCCGCCAATGTCACCGGGGTCACCGAGGAAGAACGGCAATTGCTCGCCGCCTGGTACGAGACCGCCGTGAAGGAAGGAAAAATTCAATGAGCGATTTGCTGATCCGCGGCCGGGTGCTGACCTTCGTCCGGGAGCCCGAGGGCATTGACGACAAAACGTCCTACCGCTTCTTCGAAGATGGCGCCGTGCTTGTCAGCAGCGGCAAAATCGCCGCAGTCGGCCCCTATGGCGACGTGGCGAAACAGGCGGACGGCGGCGTGCAAATCGCCGACCATCGACCGCATCTCGTCCTGCCCGGATTGATCGACACTCACCTGCATTTCCCGCAGACGCAGGCCATCGCCTCCTATGGCGCACAGCTTCTTGAATGGCTGAACACCTATATTTTCGTCGAGGAGCAGAAATTCAGGGCGCCAGAGCACGCGGCCTTTATTGCCGGCCGCTTCACGGACGAGCTTCTTTCGAACGGCACGACGACGGCCGTCGCCTATTGCTCGGTGCATCCGGAAAGCGTCGATGCTTTCTTCACCGCGGCCGAGGAGCGAAACATGTTGATGATCGGCGGCAAGGTGATGATGGACCGCAATGCCCCCGACGCGCTGCGCGACACGCCGGAGAGGGGCTATGACGAAACGAAGCAGCTCATTGCCAGGTGGCACCGACGCGGCCGCGCGCATTACGCGGTCAGCCCGCGTTTCGCCATCACCTCGACGCCCGAACAGATGGAGATGAGCCGGGCGCTCGTCGCGGAACATCCGGATTGCTACGTTCAAACGCATCTCTCCGAAAATAGGGACGAGATCGCCTTCGCCACGTCGCTCTATCCAGAGGCGAAGGACTACACCGACATCTATGGGCGCTACGGGCTGCTTGGCCGCAAGACCTTGCTCGGCCATTGCATTCATCTGAGCGACCGTGAGATATCCGTGCTCGCCGAAACAGGCGCCGTCGGCGTCTTCTGCCCGACCTCCAATCTTTTCCTCGGCAGTGGCCTCTTCGACCGCGACCGCTTCGACAAGCTCGGCGCCCGCCATTCCGTCGCGACCGATGTCGGCGCGGGGACAAGCTTCTCGATGCTGGAGACCATGGGTGAGGCCTACAAGGTGCTGCACCTGCAGGGCCAGCGGCTTTCCCCGCTCAATTCCTTCTACATGATGACGCTCGGCAATGCGCGCGCCCTCGACCTCGAAGACCGGATCGGATCGCTGCATGCCGGAGCAGATGCAGACATCGTCGTCCTCGACAGCCGCGCCAAACCGGCGATGGAACTCAGAATGCAGGTAGCATCGTCTCTGGCAGAAGAACTCTTCGTGCTGCAGACGATGGGAGACGATCGCTCAGTCACGGAGGTCTATGTCGCGGGCAAGCCGATGAAGAGCGGTCGGGTGGGGGTCAGACGGGATGTTCCGCGGGCACTGGAGACAGCATAGCGCATCGTCAGGTGAGGCCGCTGATGGCTCGTCTCATCAAGAAGGTGAAAAGGCGGTCGTAATTCGTTGAATTTACCTACTCACCGGGAGGGTCGACACCCTCGCCTTAATCTTCTCCCCGCGCGCCGCTCGCGGGGAGAAGGGTGGCCGGCAGGCGGTCGACGGGCTTCGCGCCTTCTCTTAGAAGTCCATTCCGCCGCCAGGCGGCATTGCAGGCGGCGCCTCCTTCTTGGGCTTCTCGGCGATCATCGCTTCGGTGGTGACCAGCAAGCCGGCGATGGAGGCCGCATCCTGGAGAGCCGTGCGGACGACCTTCGCCGGGTCGATCACTCCCATCGAGAAGAGATCGCCGAATTCGCCCGTCTGGGCGTTCCAGCCATAGGCGAAGTCCGTTTTTTCGCGCAGTTTGCCGACGATGATCGAGCCTTCGGCGCCAGCATTTTCAGCGATCTGGCGAACGGGGGCCTCGATCGCACGGCGGACGATCTCGACGCCGACCCGCTGGTCGTCGTTCGCCGTCGGCACCTCGTCGAGCGCCTTGACGACGCGGAGCAGCGCGACGCCGCCGCCGGGCAGAATGCCCTCCTCGACGGCAGCGCGCGTTGCATGAAGCGCATCATCGACCCGATCCTTGCGCTCTTTGACCTCGACCTCGGTCGAACCGCCAACGCGGATCACTGCGACACCGCCCGCAAGCTTGGCGAGCCGCTCCTGCAGCTTCTCCCGGTCATAATCCGACGTCGTTTCCTCGATCTGCGCCTTGATCTGGGTGATGCGGCCATCGATATCGGCTTTCGAACCGGCACCATTGATGATGGTCGTGTTCTCCTTCTCGATCGAGACTCTCTTGGCGCGGCCGAGCATGTCGAGAGTGACATTCTCGAGCTTGATGCCGAGGTCCTCGGAAATGACCGAGCCGCCGGTCAGGATGGCGATGTCCTCAAGCATCGCCTTGCGGCGGTCGCCGAAGCCGGGCGCCTTGACGGCAGCCACCTTCAGGCCGCCGCGCAACTTGTTGACGACGAGTGTCGCGAGCGCCTCGCCCTCTACGTCTTCGGCGATGATGAGAAGCGGCTTGCCCGATTGGACGACGGCCTCGAGGACGGGCAGCATCGCCTGCAGGTTCGAGAGCTTCTTCTCGTGGATGAGGATGTAGGGATCTTCGAATTCTGCCCGCATCTTATCCTGATTGGTTATGAAATAGGGAGAGATGTAACCGCGGTCGAACTGCATGCCTTCGACCACTTCCAGTTCGGTCTCGGCCGTTTTTGCCTCTTCGACGGTGATCACGCCCTCGTTGCCGACCTTTTCCATCGCCTCGGCGAGATAGCGGCCGATTTCCGCGTCGCCGTTGGCCGAGATCGTGCCGACCTGGGCGATTTCCTCGTTCTTGGAAACCTGGCGCGCATTGCCCTTCAATTCGCCGACGAGCTTATCGACCGCGAGATCGATGCCGCGTTTGAGGTCCATCGGGTTCATGCCCGAGGCAACCGCCTTGGCGCCCTCCCTGACGATCGCCTGTGCCAGCACGGTTGCGGTCGTCGTGCCGTCGCCAGCAATCTCACTCGTTCTCGATGCCACTTCACGCAGCATCTGCGCGCCCATGTTCTCGAACTTGTCCTCGAGCTCGATCTCCTTGGCGACCGTAACACCGTCCTTGGTGATCCGCGGTGCGCCAAAGGACTTGTCGATGACGACGTTGCGGCCTTTGGGTCCAAGCGTCACCTTGACCGCATTGGCAAGCGTGTCAACGCCTCGCAGCATGCGTTCACGGGCGTCGGTATGGAATTTTACGTCTTTGACAGCCATGGTTCACTCCTTCACTGACTTCGATGGGCCGAGCGGTCTCAGGCGACCTTCTTTTCGCTGCCCAGGTCCTCGATGACGCCAAGCACGTCGGCTTCCTTCAGGATCAGCAAGTCCTCGCCTTCGATCTTGATCTCCGTGCCGGACCATTTGCCGAAGAGCACGCGATCTCCGACCTTCACGTCGAGTTCGACGAGCTGGCCCTGCTCGTTGCGCGCGCCAGGACCCGCGGCGATCACTTCGCCTTCCTGCGGCTTCTCCTTGGCTGTGTCGGGAATGATGATGCCGCCTTTGGTTTTCTCCTCGGATGAGAGACGGCGGACGAGAATGCGGTCATGGAGCGGTTGGAACTTCATGTCTTCCTCCTGGACAAACAAAGCGAAAACCCGCTCCGCCGGACCGTTGACCAGCCCGGACGGGCCTGCCCCCTTGTTCTGGCGACTGGCACTTTTGATCTGGTTTGCCCGGAAGCGAATTCAAGAGGGGCACAGAAAATTTTAGCACTCTCTCGTCGAGAGTGCTAATGCGCTGTGCAGCAAGGGTATTTCCGTCCGGAAGATCGACGAGTGGCGGGTGAACCGGGCCGCCACATCTTTGGCTCACCCACTACGAACTACTGTTGATGGCGATGCGCTTGGTCTTGGCCTGGACCTGTTCGGTCTTGGGCAGCGTGACCGTCAGGAGGCCATTCTTGAATGTAGCGTTCACCTTGCCTTCGTCTATGTCGTATCCGAGCGGGATGCGCCGCTCGAAACGACCGTAGAAGCGCTCAGAGAACTGATGCTCCTGGTCCTCGGTCTCGGCCCGCTTTTCTCCCCGCAGCGTCAGCACGCCATCGGCCATGGAGAGTTCGATGTCCTTCTCCTCGAGCCCCGGCAGTTCGGCTGTTACCTTGATTTCCTTATCCCGATCGGCGACTTCCACACTCGGCCAACCGCCGAAGCCTGAAAGGCCGCCATAAGCCAAGGGCAGGCGTGTGTCGAAGCTGCGGAAAACGTCATCGAACAGCCTGTTCATTTCCCGGTGCAATGCCAGGAAAGGATTGCGATCACTGTCGCGATAGGACGCGGGGACCTGTGCCTGTCCGCGGCCCCACGGAATGAGATCACGTACATTCATCGGTCGGTTCCTTTCTTCTCGCTGGAGCGGGATCGAGAATCCCGCCCTAACCAATTGTCGAGCCGAAGGGCCGGCCGCCGCCGGCTCTTCGGCGGGATCGGGGTTGCGTCGCCCACTGCTCTTATGCAGCGTGCTTTTCGCCCTCGATCTGCTTCTTGCCGTCGCCGGAGGGCAGCTTTTCGGTCTGCTGGATCTCGATGCGACGCGGCTTCATCTGTTCGGGCAGCTCGCGGACGAGATCGATCGTCAGGAGACCGTTGGCGAGGTTCGCGCCGGTTACGGTCACGTAGTCGGCAAGCTGGAAGCGGCGCTCGAAATTGCGAGCAGCGATGCCGCGATAGAGGTATTCGGCGTCGTCTTCTCCAGCTTTCTCACCACTTACGGTCAGTAGTTGCTGTTCATGCGTGATCGTGATTTCATCGGGTGCGAAGCCAGCAACCGACATGGCGATCCGGTACTGGTTCTCTCCGGTGCGCATGATGTCGTAGGGCGGCCAATTGTCGGTCGGCGCCATGCGACTTGCTGAGTCGAGCAGGTCGAAGAGGTGATCGAAGCCTACGCTGGAGCGCGAAAGGGGCGAGAAATCGAAGCTTGTTCTCATAGCCATATCCTCCTTGAGCAACATGGACGATGAGGAACGCCGAAGAGACCGGCGCTCCCCGACTGCGAGCCCCTAAAAAGGCGGCTCGCACCCTCGATTTAGTTACTCGGATCGCGGTTTCAAGGGGTATCCTGTCTGACCTTCGACGGGCCCGAAAAAGACCTGCAAACCCTCTCGGAACCGGTAGTAGAAGCGGCATAAATTGCTGCACAACATAGCTTTCCGGGGTTCTTGAATTTGCCCTGCGAGCGCCAATATCTCTCTGTGTGTCAATCCATTGACGGCATGTGAAAGGAGGAAAAATGCTTCTCAATGAGATTCCCTGGACCATCCCCCTCACGGTGCGCCTTTCGAACGGTCTGACGCGTACCTTCACCTCCGTTTATGAGGCCCTCGACTTCCTTGAGAACGAGTGGCCGCTGCGCAAGGGAGAGCGCTATGAGCGGGCGGTCCGCACCTGCCGGCGTGCGCTTAACCGCATGACGCCGGCCGCAGTGGCGCGGGAAGCGTTCATTGCCGCTTGCCTTGAGGCGGGCATGCCTCTTGTCATGAATGCGCCGGCGCGCGAGCCGCAAGACCCGGCGACGAAGCTTGTCAGCCTGAAACGAGGATAGCTTCATCGGCCGGACACGCTACGCCTTCCGGCCGATGGCGCAAAGCTTGTAAAACCGGGCGTTGGCGCATCACACACTCACTCGACGAATACGCGAACGCTGGCTGCCCGCCCGAGCGCGTCGATGACCGTCAGTGTGGAATAGCCGCCGCCATCGGGGAGCCATTGGCTGACACGGCGCCGCGTGACTTCCGGCAGCGGACGGCCGTTGGCGAGCCATCGGAAGGGCGCGCGGCCGCCTTGCAGCTTCAGCGTCAGCGGCATCATCGCGCTGCCGCTCTTTACCCCAAGCTCGACGCGGGCGCCTTCCGGCGGAAAGACGATCTGTGGCGGGGTTTCGCGGATCGACGCCGACAACAGGCCGCTCGCCGTCATGGAAAAACGCCGCTGGCTGATCGGCAGATCCGCCTGGGAGAGGCGGACAGCGCCGCCGGGCGCGTCGGGTAGGGGCGTGATCGCAATCCCGGCTTTGGTAAAGGCTTCGAAGAGGATCGGCGCCGCCGCGCCGTAACCGGTCAAGCCCGGTACCGCACCATTGTCGGGCCGCCCGACCCAGACGCCGAGTACATGGCGGCCGTCGAACCCGACGGACCAAGCATCGCGGTAGCCATAGCTGGTGCCGGTCTTATAGGCGATGCCGCGCTGGCGGCTGCCGGCCGGCGGCAACACTGCCGAGAGGATATCGGCGACTTGCCACGTGGCAACGGGCGAGAGAAGCGGCTCGCCATCGATTAATCCCGCTTTGCCCTCTATGCCGTCTCCGAGCCGCACCGGCCAGCCGCGATTGGCAAGGCCCGCATAGAGCTGGACGAGCTCGCGCAAGGTGATGCCGACGCCGCCGAGGCCTATGGCTAGTCCAGGCGCCTCGTTGGGAGGAAGCCTCGGCCGAACGTCGGCGCGACGGAAGCGCACCATCAGTCGCGCGGGCCCGACCGCGTCGAGGAGCCGGATCGCTGGCACATTCAGAGATAGTTGCAGCGCCTGGCGCACGCTGACGTCGCCCTGATAGCTCATGTCGAAATTGCGCGGGCGGTAGCCGAAGAAGTCGGCCGGCCTGTCCTCAATGATCGTTTCCTGGGCGACCAGCCCTTCCTCGAACGCAAGCCCATAGATGAACGGCTTCAAAGTCGAGCCTGGCGAGCGGGTGATCCGAGTCATGTCGATCCAGCCGGAGCGGCTGGCGTCGAAGTAGTCGGCTGAGCCGACTCCTCCGACGATCTCGCCGGTTCTGACATCAGCCATGACCATGGCAACGGAGACCCTGGGGCCGAGTCTTGCGGCGCCCTCGCGTGCCGCGGCTTCGAGACCGCGCTGGACGTCGCGGCGGAGCGTCGTTTGATGCCGCACCGCCTTCGGATCCTTGCGCAGCGCCGCTTCGGCGAGATGGGCGGCATGAGCCGGTAGCTGCAGGCGCCGGGTCGGCATGGCGGCGATTGCCGCGCGCTCGGCCTCGCCTTCGCCGATGACCTTGGCCACCGCCGCGCGGGCGAGAACCCGGTCACGGGCGGCTTCGGCGGCGGCGAGGTTGCGATCGGGGCGGCGTTTTTCCGGCAATTGCGGCAGGGCGACGAGAAGTGCGGCTTCGGCGATGGACAGGCGACGCGGCTCCTTGCCGAACCAGGCGAGGCTTGCGGCGCGCACGCCTTCGAGATTGCCGCCATAGGGCGCGTGGGTCAAATAGAGGTCGAGGATTTCGTTTTTGCTGAGGCGCCGTTCGATCTGGATGGCCCGCGCCATCTGCAACAGCTTCGCGGTCCATGTCCGCCGTTCGCGCGGTTCGATCAGCCTTGCCACCTGCATCGAGAGGGTGGAGGCGCCGGAGATGATGCGGCCGTTGGTGACAAACTGCAGCGCGGCACGACCGAGCGCCAAGGGATCGACCCCGCGATGTTCGCCAAAGCGCTGGTCTTCGTAGGCGATCAGCATCTCGATGAAGCGCGGGTCGACATCGTCCACCGTCGTCCTCAGGCGCCAACGACCGTCCTTGGTCGCGAAGGCGCGTAACAGCTGCCCGTCCTTATCGAGAACTTCGGTCGAGAGGGCTTGAGCCTGTTCGAGCGGCGGCGGAAAGGCGCGGTTCGCCCATTCGAGGCCGGCTATTGCTAGCGCGGTCATGACGAGGCCGATTGGCAAGGCGACTAATAGTTTCCGCCGGAAGACCATAGCGCGTCCTACTGGGCTGCCAGCACCTCCATGCGGCCCGTCGCCGTGCGCGCCGAGAATTGCGGCCGGTACATGTCCTCGACGCTTGCGGCCGGATGGTCATAGGTGCCGGGCGTCACGGCGCGCACGACATAGGCGAGGGTTATCTCGCGGTTGTCGCCCGTCGATCGGTCGAAGGCCGCAACGAAGCGGTCGCTGCGGAATTCGGTGTGGGCGGCCTCGACCTCGCCGATCCATTCGAAGTTCGAAAGCTGGGCACTGTCCACGAGGCTCGGATTGTCGATCTCGAAACCGGCGGGGAGGAGATCGGTGATCAGCACGCGCGACGGCCAGTCATTGCTCTCCGTGACCTTCAGCACGACGACATAGCGCTCGTTCTGCCGCGCCTCCATGACATTCGCTTCGACGCCGTCGAGCGTGTAATAGGTCCGTTCGATGGTGAAGCCATTGCCGCCGGCCGAGAGTGGCTGCTGAGGGGCGGCAACCGTCGTCACGACGGCAGAGACAGCATCGGCGGAGTTGTTGCGGATGACGACCGGATGTTCCATCAGCGCGTCGCCGGTGATGCGCGCGGCGTAGCTGCCGCTGCGTCCCGCACCATTAATCTCCAGCCTCATGTCCTCATCGCCACCCTGGATGGCGCGAGCTGCAAGCAGCATCCAGGCCTGTTCCTGGGTGCTCGTGTAGCGTGACTGCTGCCACTCTTTGGCGACGATCTTCGAAAGTTCCGGAATGATCGGCGGCACGGGCCGGCTTTCGGCGGCGAGCGCCAGCACCGCGGCACCGTCGCGCAGCGACGATCCGTAGTCGGAGCGGGCGAGGCTGACATTGACGAGACCCGTCGACATGTTGACCGCGGCCGCGAAGATCTCCTGTGAACGCTCGGCGTCGCCGTAGAGCGCCAGTGCTGCGGCGATGTGCGCCTTTGAGAGCGGCGTCGGGAAATCGCCGAGCATCGTGTCGGCATAGTAACGAAGATCACTGATCGCGGCCTTGCGGTCGCGCGCAAGCACATACAGCGCATAGGCGATCTCGTTGCCCCGGTCCTTGACATTCGTCTCGTAGCTCAGCGTGTTCTGCAGGTTTTCGAGTGCCTGCACCATCGCCTGTTCCGGGACGTCGAACTTCTGTTCCCGCGCACGGGTCAGGAAGTCGGTGACATAGGCGTCGAGCCAGAGATCGCCGGAACCGGGGCTCCACAGGCCGAAGCTGCCGGCAGACGACTGATAGGAAAGCACGGTGTAGATCGCCTCCTGCACGCGCTTGGCCACGGCTTCGTCCTCGGCCAGTCCGGATTGCTTCGAAAGCTCACTGAGGTAGAGCAGCGGCAGGGCGCGGCTCGTCGTCTGCTCTGCACAGCCATAGGGGTAGCGATCGAGCGCCATCAGGAGCGCAGGGATATCGAAAGCGGCAGAGCGCGTGACATTGAGGCTGACGGAGGCGCCCTGCAGCACGCTGTCGGCGAGCAGCTGGTCGTCGACCGTCAGGCTGCTGCCGGCGGCGATATTGACGACCTGGCGCTCAGTGATCGGCAGCGTTGCCGGTCGCACCGGGATGTCCAGCGTCTGTTCGAGCGACGGGCCGGCAGCGCCCGCGAGCGTCACCGTCACCAGGCCGCCGCCCGGATACTGGCCGACGAGCGGCAGTTTCACGGCGGATTTGCCGCCGGCTTCAAGCCGCAGGGTTTGCGCGGCGCCGGTCTGTTCGACGGTCAGCGGACCGTTCGACGTCACCTGCAGTTGATAATCGCCGGCGGGACCGTCCGTATTGGCAATATCGAGCCGCAATTCCGCCCGGTCTCCCGGAGCCAGGAACTTCGGCAGGCTTGCGGTTACGACCACTGGATCGCGGATGACCACGTCCTTAACCGCATCGCCGACGCCGGACTTCGTCCAGGCAACCGCCATCACCCGCGCCGTTCCGTTGAACGGGGGGATATCGAAGCGGACCTTCGCCTCGCCGTCCGCATCGAGCTTCACGGGCCCGGAGAAGAAGGCAACCAGCTTTTCCGTCGGCGGGTTGCCCTGCAGCGGCATCTGGCCTCCATCGCCGCCCGTGCGCAGCCGACCGGTGGCACCGAGCGAGCCGTCGATCAGCCGCCCGTAGAGATCGCGGATCTCCAGGCCCAGCCGTCTCTGGCCGAAATACCAGCCGTCCGGATCGGGAGTTTCATAGCGCGTCAGGTTCAGAATACCGACGTCGACCGCGGCAACCGTAACGTAGGCGTCCTCGTTCGCGCCGGCGCCTCTCACCTTCAAGCTGATATCGAGGGGCTGGCGCGGCTGCGTCTTCTCAGGCACGTCGAGCGTTATGGCAAGCTTGCGTTCCGCAGGATCGACCGCCAACCACTTGACCCCGATCGCCCGCATCGGCATGCGGCTTTCCTGAGCGTCGCCGGGGCGATAGAGCGTCGCCGTCACATAGGCGCCGGCACCCCAATCGGCGGTGACCGGCAGCTCCACTTCGCCACCGGCTTCGGCGATCGACGCCGTTTTCGTCGTGATCAGGTTCTCCGTACCGACGGTGACCAGGAGCTCGCCGGCAAATCGCGGCGAGACCTTGAGCTTCGCCGTCTCTCCGACCGCGTAGTTCTCCTTGTCGAGGGCGATCTCGAGCCCGTCCGGGGTCTCCGTCGACGTCGCCGCGACATACCAGCCGGCGTCGAACTCGACGCTAGAGGTAGGGCCATCCATTGCCGCCGTCTCTATCTCGAGCCGATAGCGACCCCAGCCGACTGGCACGGCGATCTCCGCGCCGCCTTGCGCGACATCCACCGTGCCGTTCGCCACTTGTTTGGTGGAGATCACCGGCTCATATTTCCAGGCGGTTCCGTCGCGATACCATTGATAGTTCCGCTCGACGCTGACGAGCTTCCAGACGAGGCCGGGCATCGGCACCTTCGCCCCGTCCGCGCCGAGAGCGATGACGTGGAATTTGCCGACCGAATTCTCGGCAAGATCGCCGGAAAACTCCGGTTTGATGCCGATCATCGGCCCTTCCGGCTTCACCGGCAGGGTCAGCGAACGCTCGACCGCCCTCCCGCCGGCCTCCCGCATGCGCACCGTTACATTGGCGTTGAGCAATTGCGTGGTCGCGGGAACCTCGGTCAGATCCACGTTGAAGCCGGATTTCCCGTTCTCGTCGAGCGGTTCGAGACCTTCCAGCGGCAAACGGCTGTCCTCGCTCGCCTCCTCGTCGGCAAGGCCGAAGAAGTAGCCCTTGAAGGCTTCGCTCTCACGTGTCGGCTTGACCGAAATCCCGCCTTCGAGCGTCAGGCCCGCGGCCGGCGCGCCATAGAGGAAGCGGCCGTCGACGGCGACCTCGATCGGCGTTCCGACCTCGATCGCCTTTGCTTGGCTGGTCAGGTCGAATTCGGTCCGGTCCGGCACGAAATCATCGACAAGGAACTGCTTCTCGCCGATCGCCGGGCCCTTCGGATCGGTGAAGATCTGCATCGTCCAGGTGCCGCGCATGGCGTTTTCGGGGATCGGCAGATCGAGTGTGTGGCCGCCGAGCTTGCCGCCACCGCTGACGAGACGGCGATCCTCCACTCCGTCCGGCCGCAGGAAGACGAAGGTGAGCGGCAGGTTCTCGATCGCCGCACCATTGACGTCGCGGGCAAGTGCGGCCGCATGAACGGTCTCGCCAGCGCGATAGATGCCACGCTCGGTCCAGGAGAAGAGGTCGATCGCGCCGGGGGCCGCGCGGCCGGTGACACCGCGGTCGGAGAGGTCGAAACCGGCGCGCGTCATATCGAGAAAGACATAGTCGTCATCGCCCTTCTTGGCGGTGATGACGGCAGGCGTCATGCTGGCCGTGCCACGGATCAGACCGGCGGCGAAGGTCGCGCGTCCTTCCGCGTCGGTCGTCGCGGTGCCCAGCACTTCGTTGTTCTTCGCGACGAGCTGCAGTTCGACATCACCGAGCGGTTTGGCGCTCGCGAGCGAGCGGACGAAGACGTTGAGCCCGTCCGTGCCGGCATAGGTCGAAATGCCGATGTCGGAGACGACGAACCATTGCGTGGCACGTGCATCCCAATCCTGGGTGAGGCCGGTCCCCGACGTGGCCGTCAGCACGTAGACGCCTGGCTTGCGCTTCGGCAGCACTTCGTCGACCGGGAAGCTCGTGACCGCTTCCTTGTTCAGCTCGGTTTCGATGTCGATGCCACCTTGCCAGACGAGTTCGCCGCTTTGGTCCTTGATGAGCTCTTCGCCGTAACCGTCGATCTGGGTCAGGAACTGTGAACTGGTGAGCAGCGACGAGATGCTGCGGTCGCCGATGCGGTAGAGCTTGAGGTTGGCGCTTTCCGTATTCACCGAAACGATCGGGATGCCGCGCCGCGCGGTGGACGGCAGCACGAAGCTGTCTCCGGTGAAGCGCACCATCGGCGAGCGGTCTTTGACATAGATGTCGAGGCTGACCGGCGTTTCGATGATTTCGTCGACGGAGGAGGGCAGACCCGGTCGGAATGCAAGCTTGTAGCGTTGCCCGTGCTTCAGGCCTTCGACGCAGATTTCGCTGCCCTTCGCTTCGACGGCCTGCGGCGCCGCGCCGTCGAGCGTGACGAAGGAGGCGTAATCCGGACCGTTCTTCAGGAGCTGCTCGGAGAATTGCACGCAGGCGCGGGGGCTGGCGCTGTCGGCATCGATCGTGTGCCCGGTAACGCGGAACCCTTGGCGCGCTTTGAGATCGAGATAGGCGGTTTCCACGGTCTTTGCCTGGACGAGCTCAAGGCTCGCCTTGTAGGCGCTGAGCGCCGCGCGATAGTTCTGCAGGTTTTCGAGCGCCCGAGCGAGAACGGCGAGCGCTTCCGCGCGACTTTGGGTTGTCCGGGCCAGTTGGTAGCCGTTGAGCGCGGCCAGGGCGGCCTCGCTCGCCATGTCCGCGCCGTTGGTGAAACGGTTTGCCGTCTGGGCGGTTTCCAGCCACAGCGCACCGTCGTCGGGCGTGATCGCCAACGCGCCGCGGAACGCCTTGAGCGCTTGAACGAAGTTGCCGGAGGATGATTCTCTGCGGGCCGTTTCGATCAGTCCATTCACGCCGAAACCAAGCTGGTCTTCAGTCAGAGCAAGGTTCGCCTTGACTTCGCGCGCCTGCTGCAGGAGTTCCTCCGAGATGAAGGAAAGGCTGGGCGGGGCGCCGATGTCGGGCTCGCCGGACGGCGTCGCGACGATCTTTCCGGCGATCGCCCCTGTAAACGTGTTCAGCTGATTGAAGTCGGATTTGAGGAAACACCACTTCACCTTTGGATTGTAGGTGAAGGCCCTGCAGGATCGATCGGCAATGCAGGCGTTCTGGCACTGATCGAGCGAGACGTTTTGCTCGGTGCGCAGGTCGAAGCCGAAATAGTCGGCATCGCGCGTGAGCTCGATGCTGCGGTCGGTTTCAGCCGCCGCGGCAGGCGTTCCAAGGGAAACGAGCGTGAGAAGAAGGGTCGAAAGGCCGAAAAACGCGCGCATAGACATGACGTCCTCCCCAACGCTGCCCGTTTCGATTGAGCATCACTCTTTCAACCTTCCTCGGGCGTTGTCAACCGAGCAGCGAGGAGGAAGGCACAGCTCGCCGATCGACCGGCGCTGCAACCGGAGGCATTCTTTGGGGAGGCTTAGGCGAGTACCGGCGCGAAGGCGCTCATTGCGCCGCTATAGGGCTTCTCGAGCGGCGATGCGTAGGAGCCGCGCTTGCTGGTTTTAAGCCCTTGCGCCACCAGCGCCTCGGCCTGTTTGACGGCGGCCGAGACGCCGTCGATGACCGGCACTCCATATTCGCGCTGGAGCGACTGGGCGAGGTCGGCCATGCCGGCACAGCCAAGAACGATCGCCTCGGCGCCGTCCTGATCGAGCGCCAGTTCGATCTGGCGTTTCAGCTTGGGGAGCGCCGCGGACGCCTTGTCCTCCAGTTCGAGCACCGGAACATCGGCGGCCCGGACCTTGGCCCGTTCGCCCGCGCCGTAGCGGCGGACCAGGTTCTCGATGAGCACGCGGGAGCGCTCGAGCGTGGTGACGACGGTGAAGCGCTCGGCGAGCAGCGCGGCCGTCATCACGGCGGACTCGCAAAGGCCGAGCACGGGGATGTCGGCAAGCGTGCGTGCCGCGTCGAGCCCGGTGTCGTCGAAACAGGCGATGATCGCGGCATCAGCCCCGGCCGCCTGACCATCACGGATTTCCATAAGCAGGCCGGGCACGGCGATCGCCCCGTCGTAGTGCCCCTCGATCGAGGCAGGTCCGCTCTTCGACGTGGCGGAGATGATTTCGGTGCCGTGCGCGGCCACCCCGCGCGCAGCTGCCGCGGCCTTCTCGGTCATCGAGACGGTTGTATTCGGATTGACGATCAGAATGCGCATGGATGTCAGCTTATTCTTGCCTGCCGGCGCCTGAGTACCAGGATGACGGCGAGTGCGATGAGGATGATTGTGAAGGAGAACAGCGTCGTGACTGTGCCGAGCGCATAGAGCACCGGCGTCGTCACATTGGTGGTCATCGCATAGATTTCGAGCGGCAACGTATTGTAGGTGCCGGACGTCATCAGCGTGCGGGCGAATTCGTCATAGGAGAGGGTGAAGCCGAAGAGGCCGACGCCGACGAGGCTCGGAGCGATCATCGGCAGCACCACATGGCGGAAGGTCTGCCAGGACGTGGCACCGAGATCGCGCGCGGCTTCCTCATAGGCCGGCGAGAAGCGGTTGAAAACGGCGAACATGATCAGCACGCCGAAGGGCAGCGTCCAGGTCAAGTGTGCGCCGAACCCCGAGGAATACCAGGCTGGCTTCAGCCCGAACTGCTGAAAGACGACGCCGATGCCGAGCGAGATGATGATCGAGGGCACGACGAGGCTTGCGACAGTCATGTAAAACAGCGCCGTCGAGCCGCGGAAACGGTGGCGGAAGGCAAGGCCTGCCAGCAGCGCCACGACGACGTTGACGACCATCACCATCAGTCCGAGCATGAAGGAGCGGCGGAACGAGGCGCCGAAATCGCCGACCGCCTGCTTCTCGAAAAGATTGTAGAACCAGCGCAGCGAAACGCCGTGCATGGGGAAAGTGAGGCCGCCATCCGGCCCTTGGAAGGAGAGGATCAGGACGGCCGAGAGCGGCCCATAGAGAAACAGGACGAAGAGCGCGAAGAAGGCGGCAAGTACGTAGAATTCCTTGGATCGTGCTTCGCGACTCATGTCAGAGCTCCTTGCGGATATCGACGATCCTCAGGATCGCCGCGACCATCAGAAGGACGACGACCAAGAGCACGACCGCGTTGGCGGCGGCTGCCGGATACTGCAGCAAGGACATCTGGTTCTTCATCATCAGCGCGACGGATGCGCTTTGGCCGCCCGACATGACCTGAACGGTCGAAAAATCGGCCATGACCAGCGTCACGACGAAAATCGATCCGATCGCCATGCCCGGTTTTGCGAGCGGCAGGATCACGTTCCAGAGGATTTGCCAGCCGTTTGCGCCGCAGTCGCGCGCGGCCTCGATCAGCGAACGGTCGATGCGCATCAGCGTGTTGAAGATCGGCGTCACCATGAAGAGCGTGTTGAGATGCACCAGGGCGAGGACCACGGCAAAATCAGAATAGAGCAGCCATTCGATCGGTTCGGGAATGACGCCGAGCTTGATCAAAGCCGAATTGACGAGGCCGTTGCGGCCGAGAACGGGGATCCAGGAGATCATCCGGATGATGTTCGAGGTGAAAAACGGCACGGTGCAGACGAGGAACAGCACCATCTGCATCGTCGTCGTGCGGATATGGAAGGCGAGGAAGTAGGCGACCCAAAAGCCGATCACGAGCGTCAGCGCCCAGGTAAGGACGGTGAACTTCAGCGTGTTGAGATAGGTCTTCCAGGTAACCCAGGAGCCGAGCGTGTCGGTATAGTTCATCGTCAGGAAATCGGGGTAGAGGCCCGCGAAATCGTAATCCCAGAAGCTCACGACGATGATCATCAGGATCGGCAGGATGAAGAAGAAGCCGAGAATCAGGAGGAGGGGCGTGGCCTGGAGGTAGGCTGTGAGCCATCGGGGCGCGACGAGGGAGCGGGGCGCTTTGCCCGCCTTCATTTCTCCCGAGGTTGTGACTGCCGTCATGGTCTATCTTCTCCAAAAGCTTTCTGGCAGCCCCTCACGCCTGCTGGCACCTTCTCCCCGCAGGCGGGGAGAAGGGACGCGCGGCGGCATTCTCGTCCCTCTCAGCCGTCGCGGAAGAGAGGTGCGGGCGGCATTCTCGTCCCCTATCCCCGCGCGCGGGGAGAGGGCTAGTGGTGAGGGGCAGCCGACTTGAAAAGCGACCGCCTGCGCAACCGGTTAGGCCGCGATGAATTCGTTCCAGCGGCGGACCATGTAGCGGTCTTCGTCCATCACCGAGTTCCAGCAGGCGACCTTGCCCATGCGTTCCTCGAAGGAGCCGCCGTCGCGCACGGCGCCGGCCTTCTCCATGACCTTGCCTTCCGGCGAGAGAATGTCGCCCTTGGCGGGCTTGCCTTCGACCCAGAAGCCCCATTCGTCCTCGGACATGTGGGCCTTCGCGGTTTCCATGGCCGCCGAGTAGTAGCCCTGACGGTTGAGATAGGCGCCAACCCAACCGGAGAGATACCAGTTGATATATTCATAAGCCGCGTCGAGCTGCGCGCCCTGGAGATGGGCGGCAAGGCCGAGGCCGCCGCCCCAGGCGCGGTAGCCTTCCTTCAGCGGCTGGTACTTGCAGGCGATGCCTTTCGAGCGGACGGCAGCGACGGCCGGCGACCACATGGATTGGATGACGACCTCGCCCGAGGCCATGAGGTTGACGCTCTCGTCGAAGGACTTCCAGAAGGCGCGGAACTGGCCGTCCTGCTTGGCCTTGATGAGGAAATCGATCGTCCGGTCGATCTCGTCCTTGGTCATGTTGCCCTTGTCGGCATATTTGATGTTGCCCATAGCCTCCATGATCATCGCGGCGTCCATGATGCCGATCGACGGGATGTTGAGGATCGCCGTCTTGCCCTTGAAGGCCGGGTCCATGATGTCGGCCCAGGTGCTGATCTCGCGGCCGACGAGATCCGGGCGAATGCCGAGCGTGTCGGCGTTATAGATGGTCGGGATGAGCGTCATCCACTGCGTCGGCTCCTTGGCGAAGGCCTTCGAGTCCTGTGCATCCACGAAACCGACCGTATGCGGAGCGGTGCCTTGCGCGACCACGCTATCCGGTTTCAGCTTGCCATTAATGAAAAGCGGCACGATCTTGTCGTAATACTTGATCTTCGAAACATCCATCGGCTGCATGACGCCGGTCGGGAAGACCTTTTTGGCGATCCAATATTCGATGTCGGCGATATCGTAGGAGTCCGGCTGGGTGACGGCGCGCTGCGCCGCGGCATCGGAGTCGGTCGCCGTCATTTCCAGCGTGATGCCGAGGTCTTCCTTGCACTTCTCCGCGATCGCATTGATGTTTGAGACGCCGGTGCCGAACTGGCGGAGCGTGATCGGGTTCTGCGCCCAGATGGTCGGGAAGCCGGTGATCGCGCCCGAACCGGCAATGGCGCCGACGGCGGCCGCCCCTGTCTTCAGCAACGAACGCCGCGAGATGCCCTTTGCGGGCGTAGCACTCTTTGTTTCAGTGGTCATGCTTTCGTTCCCCTTTTGGTGGTGCTTGATGGGCTGATTTGAGCAGGATCGGGCAGTTAGCCGCTTCTTCTCCCCGCTTCAGACTGAAATGCGGCCGAGGGGGATCACATCCTCCAAGGCCCAACTGAGCGATACCGCGTCGCCGGTCGACACGGGTTTCTTGAAGTATTCGGCGTCGGGGACGAGGACGTTGAAGTCGTCACTGCCGGCTCCGAAGACGGTGATCTTCACGGAGGCGCCGCGATATTCGACATTCGAGACCACGCCCTCAAAGCCGAGCGATTTCTCCAAGGCGGGGCCGAGCCGCACACGATCTGTACGGATGCCGATATCGATGGGCTTTCCAACCTCCTGCGCGATATCGCGAACCGCGAACGTCTGGCCCTCCGGCACAGCCAGCGTAACGATGCCGTCTTCGATTGCGGCCACGCGGCCGGAAAGCACGTTGTGGTCGCCCATGAAACGAGCGACGAAGGCGGTCGCCGGCCTTTCGAACACGGTTCGGGGTGCTGCCGCCTGTTCGATCCGACCGTTGTTCATGATGATGATGACGTCGGCGAGAGCCATCGCCTCTTCCTGGCTGTGCGTGACATGCACGAAGGTGATGCCGAGCGTCTTCTGCAGCTTCTTGAGTTCCGCGCGCATGCGGATCTTCAGGAAGGGATCGAGCGCTGAGAGCGGCTCATCGAGGAGCAGCGCTTCCGGGTCGGTGATGAGCGCGCGAGCGAGCGCCACGCGCTGCTGCTGGCCTCCGGAAAGCTGCGCCGGCCGGCGCGTCGCATAGGCCTCCATCTGCATCAGCTTGAGCATTTCGAGCGCCTTGGCCCGGCGTTCTTGCTTCTCAATGCCCATCATCTTCAGACTGAAGGCGACATTGTCGACAAGGTCGAGATGGGGAAAGAGCGCATAGGACTGGAACATCATCGCGGTGCCGCGCTTTGCCGGCGGGAAGTCGGTCACGACGACGTTGCCGAGGCGGATATCGCCCGACGAGATGCTTTCATGTCCGGCGATCATGCGCAGCGTCGATGTCTTGCCGCAGCCCGAGGGACCGAGAAGGCAGCAATAGCTGCCGGCCGGGATCTTCAGGCTGATGGCGTGAACAGCCGTCGTGGCGCCATAGACCTTTGAAACGGAGGCGATATCGATTTCTGCTGCTTTGGACATGCCCGCTTTCTCCTTGCAGCGGACAAGAAGCATCAAGCATGCCAGTTTGCTAAAAGGCTGATTTCGCGGCTAAGTTCGTCGAACGAGCCGGTCCGTTCCGCCCGCAGCCGAAATTGCCTGCACATTTAATAGGCGTTTGTCAGCAAAGAATGCCTACTATTGTATACAATCTAAGCAGCGAGTTGAGCACAATTAATGGTTAACTTCGAGCATGCCGCGCGCTAGAGTGTCGGCACTGTTCGGATTCCCAGTCTCATGACTTCAGCCAATTTCACCGCGGCGGAAAACGCCATCGACATCGGCGCCCAGCAGATTCGCGACGCGTTGCGCGAGGCGATCGTCGAACGCCGTCTGGCGCCCGGAACGAAGCTTTCCGAAAATGACGTCGGCAGCCTGTTCAATGTCAGCCGCACGCTCGTGCGTGCCGCCCTTCAGGCCCTGGCATATGAAGGGCTCGTCAATGTCGAGAAGAACCGCGGAGCCTTCGTCGCCCATCCTTCCGTCGCCGAGGCGCAGCAAATCTTCGCGACGCGCCGGCTTATCGAACCCAGTGTGATCCGGGATGCGGCGCGCCACATTCAAAAGGCTGAGATCAAGGACCTGCGAGAGCTGCTGGCGCAAGAGGAGCGATTGACGAACCAGCGCGGCGCCACCGCCCGCCGGGCCGAGATCAAGGCGTCGGGCGATTTCCATCTGGCGATCGCCGCGATCACGGGCAATGCCATTCTGAAGCGGTTCATGGACGAACTCATCGCGCGTTCTTCCCTTGTGATCGCGCTCTACGGCCAGTCGGTGATCTCGAGCTGCGGCCACAACGAACATCAGGAAATCGTCGATGCCCTGGAGAAAAATGACGTCGACGGCGCCTGCGCGCTGATGCTCAAGCATATCGATCACATCGAGGCGGATCTCGACTTGCGAACGACGAAGAAGGGCGGCGATCTCAGGGACGCCCTGCAGTTGTGATGGAACGCGCAGCGCGCGGGCCTGCTTGATTGGCATTCTCTCGACCGTCGTGCCGCCTGACGCACGCCTTGCGGCCAGAGCTTGATCTGTGATATTTCTCACAAAAAATGTTGCGCCACATTCGCAAGTCGCTGGTACGGAAAGACCATGGCCAATCGCAAGTCGACACGTATCATCGCAATGGCCGACGCGCTTGCGGCGCGACGGGTGCTACACTTGAAAGAGGCGGCGGCGTTGCTCGGCGTATCGGAAATGACGATCCGCCGCGACGTGGCCGACAATCCCGGTCTCTTCGGATATCTTGGAGGCCATATCGTTCCGGCCGCGGAGATCGAGGGCGATGCGCCCTACGAACTCGCGCGCGCGGCCGACAGCCATGCGGCGGCAAAACGGGAGGCTTGCGTCCACGCCGCCAAGCACATCCGCCCCGATGAGACGATCTTCATCGATTGCGGTACGACGCTTGAATATTTGGTCGACTTGATACCGGAAAATTACTCAATAACAGCAGTGTGTTACTCTCTGAACGCGGCGGAGCGGCTGACGCGTAAGCCGAATGTTCGGATCGTCATGCTCGGCGGCGTCTATCACCCGTCCTCGGCTTCCTTTTCCGGCGGTTCCGGGCTCGACACGCTGGATCAGCTCGGCATCAACGTCGCGTTCCTCTCTGCGGCCGGCGTCGATCCGGTGAGGGGCGCGACCTGCGTTCATTTTCATGAGGTGCCGGTCAAGCAGAAGGCGATCTCGCTGGCGCGCGAGAGCTACCTCGTCGTGGACACGAGCAAGATCGGCAGGCTGAAGGCGGCCTTCTTCGCGCCACTCAGCGTCTTCCAATCGGTTATTACGGAAGAAGGGGCGGCGGCAACAGCCGCCAACGCGGTCCCGCTGTCCAGCAAGTTATGATAGTTTGCCTCGGAGCGGGACGCCCTCGCTTGACACGCTGGGTAAAATGATGTGATCGTAACAATAACGTTGTTATAAAAATAACACCACGCCGGACGGCTTGCGGTGCACCGCCTTGTGATTCTGGAAGATCGAGGAGAAGTCTGTTGGAAGATCTTGCTCGGAAAAGTGTGGTGGCGGTGGAAGAACATCCCGCCGGCGCTGGTCATAACTGGCCGCGCAACGACGGCGTCGAGCTCGACCTTTCCTGGGTGCTCGACCAGCGCGTAAACCTATCTGCCGCCGAGCGGCGCGTCGCGACGCTGCCGGGGCGGAGGACGGTCAAGAAGGATGCGCAGGCCGCCTGGCTGCTGAAAGCGGTGACCTGCATCGATCTCACCACGCTCAATGGCGACGACACGACGGAGCGCGTCAAGCGTCTCTGCGCCAAGGCACGCCAGCCGGTGCGCCAGGATATTCTCGATGCGCTTGGCATGGGTGATCGCGGCATTACGACCGGTGCAGTCTGCGTCTATCATCGCTTCGTTTCGACGGCGGTCGAGGCGCTGAAGGGCTCGGGTATTCCGGTCGCCGCCGTTTCTACGGGCTTTCCTGCCGGCCTCGTGCCGCATGACGTGAAGCTTAAGGAAATCGAAGCCTCGGTCGCTGACGGCGCGCGGGAAATCGATATCGTGATTACCCGCGAGCACGTGCTGACCGGCAACTGGCAGGCGCTTTACGAGGAGATGCGCGACTTCCGTGCCGCCTGCGGCGATGCGCATGTCAAGGCGATCCTCGCAACCGGCGATCTCAAGACGCTGCGCAATGTCGCGCGCGCCTCGCTCGTCTGCATGATGGCGGGCGCCGACTTCATCAAGACCTCGACCGGCAAGGAGGGCGTGAATGCGACGCTGCTCGTCACCCTCGTCATGCTGAGAATGATCCGCGCCTATGAGGAGCGGACGGGCATCAAGGTCGGCTACAAGCCGGCCGGCGGCATTTCCGCCGCGAAGGACGTGCTGAACTACCAGTTCCTGATGAAGGAGGAGCTCGGGCGGGAATGGTTGGAACCCGACCTCTTCCGCATCGGGGCATCGAGCCTGCTCGCCGACATCGAGCGCCAGCTCGAACATCATGTCAGCGGTGCCTATTCGGCCCTCAACAGACACCCGATAGGATAATCCGATGAGCGTCGCCAAATTCTTCGACGAAATGTCTTACGGTCCCGCGCCCGAAGCCGATACGGAGGCACGCCAGTGGCTCGCGCGCCACAAGGGCAAGTTCGGCCACTTCATCAACGGCACGTTCGTCGAGTCCGTCTCCGGCAAGACGTTTGACAGCTTCGAGCCAGCAACGGGGGCGCTCCTCGCGAAGATAGCGCTCGGCGGCCGTGATGATGTGAACGCCGCCGTAGCGGCCGCACGCAAGGCGCAAGGCCCCTGGGCGAAACTGCCTGGCCATGCCCGTGCCCGTCATCTCTACGCACTCGCCCGCATGGTCCAGCGTCATGCCCGCCTGATCGCGGTCGTAGAAGCCCTCGACAATGGCAAACCGGTCCGCGAGACGCGCGACATCGACATCCCGCTTGCTGCCCGCCATTTCTATCACCACGCCGGCTGGGCGCAGCTTCAGGAGACGGAATTTGCCGATCAGGTGCCGGTCGGCGTCGTCGGCCAGGTCATCCCCTGGAACTTTCCGTTCCTGATGCTTGCCTGGAAGATCGCGCCGGCTTTGGCGCTCGGCAATACGGTGATCCTGAAGCCGGCCGAGTTCACGCCGCTCACGGCCTTGCTGTTTTCGGAACTCGCCTCCGCGGCCGGTTTGCCGCCGGGCGTCTTGAACATCGTGACGGGCGAGGGTGAGACGGGGGCGCTGATGGTCGAGCACGAGGATATCGACAAGATCGCCTTCACCGGTTCGACCGAGGTCGGCCGTCTGATCCGCGAGAAGACCGCCGGTTCGGGCAAATCGCTGACGCTGGAGCTCGGCGGCAAGTCGCCCTTCATCGTCTTCGACGACGCCGATATCGACGGGGCGGTCGAGGGCGTCGTGGACGCGATATGGTTCAATCAGGGTCAGGTCTGCTGCGCCGGATCACGCCTCCTCGTGCAGGAGGGCGTGGCGCCCGTTTTCCACGAACGGCTGGCGCGGCGCATGGAGACGCTCCGCGTCGGCCATCCGCTCGACAAGGCGATCGACATGGCGGCGATCGTCGCGCCCGTGCAGTTGCAGCGCATCGAAGGCATGGTCGCGAAGGGCTTGGCCGAAGGCGCGTCGCTGCATCAGCCGAAGATCGAGTTGCCGAAGGGCGGCAGCTTCTATCCGCCGACGCTGCTCACCAATGTCCAGCCGACCTCCGTTGTCGCCTCGGAGGAGATTTTCGGGCCGGTGGCCGTGTCCATGACCTTCCGCACGCCGGAGGAGGCGATCCAGCTTGCCAACCATGCCCGCTACGGCCTTGCCGCCAGCGTCTGGAGCGAAACGATCGGGCTGGCTCTGCATGTCGCGGCAAAGCTCGCCGCCGGCGTCGTCTGGGTCAACGCCACCAATCTCTTCGACGCATCGAGCGGCTTCGGCGGGAAACGCGAATCCGGCTTCGGCCGCGAAGGCGGAAAGGAAGGCTGCTACGAATATCTGAAGCCGAAGGCCTGGGTCGGGCGCAAGCTCCGTGCCGAATCCAACGTGCCGGTTCTGAAGCCCGTGGCCGGTGAGTTCGCGACGCCGACACTCGACCGCACCGCCAAGCTCTTCATCGGCGGCAAGCAGGCGCGGCCGGACGGCAACTATTCGCGGCCGGTGCTTTCGCCGAAGGGCAAGGTGATCGGCGAGGTCGGCGAGGGCAATCGCAAGGACATCCGCAACGCCGTCGCCGCCGCACGGGGGGCCTCCGGCTGGTCGTCGGCAACCGCGCATAACCGGGCGCAGATCCTCTACTACATCGCCGAGAACTTGAGCGCCCGAGCGCCGGAATTCGCCGATCGCATCGCTGCGATGACCGGGGCCTCGGCCGCCAATGCCAGGACGGAGGTGGACGCCTCGATTGCGCGTCTCTTCAGCTACGGCGCCTGGGCGGACAAATACGAGGGCGTCGTACACCAGCCGCCGTTGCGCGGCGTGGCGCTGGCCATGCCGGAGCCGCAAGGGGTTGTCGGCGTCATCTGCCCGCCGGAAGCGCCTCTGCTTGGGCTTGTCAGTCTTGTCGCGCCGCTCATTGCCGTCGGCAATCGCGTCATCGCCGTTCCAAGCGAACCGCATCCGCTGGCCGCGACCGATTTCTATTCCGTCCTCGAGACCTCCGACGTCCCTGCCGGCGTGATCAATATCGTCACCGGCTCGACGATCGAACTCGCCAAAACGCTCGCCGCCCATAATGACGTTGACGCGCTCTGGGCGTTCGGCTCGCCGGAGCTCTCGACGCTCGTCGAAAAGCTGTCGGTCGGCAATCTGAAGCGCACCTTCGTCGACTACGGTAAGGCCATCGACTGGATGGATCGTTCGGCCGCCGAGGGGCAGGCGTTTCTGCGCCGAGCGGTCGATGTCAAGAACATCTGGATTCCTTACGGCGAGTAGGGATCCGCCCTTTTCGGCCGCGGAGAGAGCCGGAAGAGTGGGGAAAGCGGAGCAGCCCTGTTGACGATCGGCGCCGGAAACGGCCTGATGCGACCCGCGCCACCCGTAAGCGGTGGCGTTTTGGAGGAAGACAGAAATGCTCAAGAATCTCGATCCGGCCCTCAATGCGGACGTGCTGCACGCGCTTCGCTCAATGGGCCATGGCGATACGTTGGTGATCTCCGACACCAATTTCCCGTCGGATGCGATCGCCCGCCAGACGACACTCGGCAAATTGCTCCACATCGACAACGTTTCAGCCGCGCGCGCGGTGAAGGCCGTGCTTTCGGTTCTGCCGCTCGACACGCCGCTCCAGCCCTCGGCGGGGCGCATGGAGGTCATGGGCGCGCCCGACGAAATCCCGCCGGTGCAGCGCGAGGTCCAGGCCGAAATCGATCGCGCCGAGGGCAACCCCGCCCCCATGTACGGCATCGAGCGCTTCGCCTTCTACGAGGAAGCGAAGAAGGCCTATTGTGTCATCACCACCGGCGAGACGCGCTTCTACGGCTGCTTTCTTTTCACCAAGGGTGTCATCCCGCCGGAATCAATCTGAGAGATCGCGGTATGGCCGAGCTCAAAGTGAGGACGCGGGAAACAGGGGCCACCGCCGTCGTCGGCCGCACCGGCTTCCCGCAGGTCACGTCGCTCACCGGCGGCGAGCTCGACATCGTCACCAGCCCTTCTCAGCCGGGGTTCGGACCGCTCGATCTGCTCTATGCCTCGCTCGCGAGCTGTCTAGTCCTCAGCGCTCGGATCGCGGCGAGCCGATTCGGGGTGCTCGACAAGCTCACGGAGGTTTCGGCCAAAGTGACCGGCGGGAAGGCTCATGACGAACCGTCGCGGGTGGCGCGTTTCGACATCGAATTCGTCATCAAGGGCGATTTCGACGATACGGTCCGGCATGCCATCGCCGAGGCGGCGGAAAACGAAATCTGCACGGTCAGCAACACCTTGCGGGGCAATCCAGAGTTCGCGAGCAAACTTGTCGGCTAATACGAAGCCGTCGCGGCTTTGCCTCGAGGACTTGGGACGGGATCGCAGGAGGGCGTACCTGCGGTCGTGGGAACCTTCGCGTAGCAAGCCGCGTTTGTAATTGCTGACTGCGATTTTCATAACTGCGAGCTTGGCATCGCGCGGCACCGGAAACACGCAGGGCAGTGACCTTCGGGAGGTTGTCGAGCGTTTCCACGGACACCTCTGACCCGCTTCGCGACATCAGGCTTCAGCCGAACGTGACGCGAAGATGACGCCCGCCTCCCTCCCGCATGAGGAGGCAGTGTCATGACTTGGAACGACAGTAACACCTCGACGGCGCCGCAAGGAGCCGCGTCCACGCCGACAATGGCACGGACGACCCGCAACCCCCGCAGCACGCTGCAGATTGCCGGCCATCCAATTCACCCGATGCTCATTCCGTTTCCCGTTGTCTTCGTCGTGACCACGTTGTTCTGCGACCTCGCCTTCTGGCAAACAGGCTCGTCATCCTGGTCAGTCGCGGCGCTATGGCTGCTCGGAGGAGCGTTGGTTTTTGGCGCATTGGCCGCACTCGCCGGTTTGACGGATTTCCTGGGCGAGCCTCTCGTCCGGCAACTGACGGCTGCCTGGTATCACTTCATCGGCAATGCGGCGGCAATCGCACTGACGGCGATCAACTTCTATCTGCGGTATGCGAACGGTGATCAAGCGGTGATCCCGGAGGGGTTGCTGCTTTCTCTCATCGTGGTCGGCATTTTCCTTTTCACCGGCTGGCAGGGCTGGGAGATGGTTTATCGCCATCGGGTCGGCGTCTCCGACGAGCTGTAATCTCACTGCATCGTGCCTACGTCTGAACTGCAAGGCACGTTTCCCGATAGGCGTGGGGGTCGAATTCTGTTTATTGGCACCGGCATTCTGCGCAAACCTGCTGGCGTCGATCGTGATTTTTTGATCGACTGATCAGCAACGAAACAGCTCCAAGCCAAGGTGCCGAACGAATGTCGCAGCCGCGCTCTGCCTTCAACTTCAATCAGATCATCGTCCGTACCCCTTCGCGCTCGGTCGTCAACGGCTTGCGCGCGGAGGATCGCGGCAGCCCGACCTATGAGGGCGTCAAGGCCGAGCACGAGGCTTATGTCCAGGCGATGCATGAGGCCGGCGTGAAGGTCACGGTGTTGCCGGCGCTCGAGGCCTTTCCGGACTCGATCTTCGTGGAGGATCCCGCGCTAGTCTTCACTGAAGGCGCGATCCTGCTGCGCCCAGGCGCGGCCACGCGCGTCAAGGAAGTCGAGGAAATCGCGCCGACGCTCCACGATATGTTCGAAACCGTCCTTGAGCTGCCGGCCGGCTATGCCGATGGTGGCGACGTGCTGACGACCCGGGAAAGCGTCATGATCGGGCTTTCCGCGCGCACCGACAGGGCGGGCGCCGAAGCGCTGCAGGGCTGCCTCGCAAAGCTCGGACGCAAGAGCGAGATCGTCGCGACACCCGCAGGCGTGCTACACTTCAAGACCGATTGCTCGCTGCTCGATGACGAGACGATCCTTTCCACCAATCGGTTGGCGCGTTCCGGCGTCTTTGAAAACTTCAGGCAGATGATCATTCCCGAAGGCGAGGAGCCGGCCGCCAACGCCCTTCGCGTCAACGACGTCGTCATGGTCGGTTCCGATTTTCCGCGCACGACCGAGATGCTCGACAAGGCCGGCTACAAGGTCGTGCCGCTGAAGACCACGGACATCGGCAAGATCGATGCCGGCCTCTCCTGCATGTCGCTGAGATGGTTCAGCTGCGGAAAAGATGCGTGAGTCGGAGCCGCACAGGCAACGGACGATACCGGATCGTCGCAGGCGCGCGAGCTGCCCTACTTAATTGTTCGGGCGCGCCCAATCTGCTATCATTTTAGGTGCAGCTAATACGGCTTGGGACAGCCGCAGGCCGACACAATGACAACGATGAACGCGATCCGGGAGAACGGCCATGAAACGGCTTCTAACGGCCGCTGCCCTATTGGCAGCGAGCAGTTTGGTTGCAGTGCAGGGCGCAGCCGCCGACGACGCTGCACTGATCAAAAGCGCTGAATCCGCTGCGCCCTCCGGGGTAGCAAGCGGTGCTGCGATCCATGCTATGGACGAGAAGGGCAACATGCGCACGTTGAGGGAGGGCACGAACGGTTTCTGGTGCATGCCGGACGTTCCGGCCACGCCTGGCCCGGACCCGATGTGCGGCGATGCGAATGCAATGGAATGGGCGACGGCATGGATCCAAAAAAAGGAGCCGCCCAAAGGGAAGGTGGGCTTCATCTATATGCTGGCCGGCGGCAGCGACGCGAGCAACACCGATCCTTATGCGACAAAACCCGAAGAGGGTAACAACTGGGTGGAAACCGGTCCGCACGTCATGATCGTCAATGCGACGGACATGATGCAAGGCTATCCGACGGAGGCCAAGCCCGACACATCCCGGCCGTACGTGATGTGGGCCGGCACTCCCTACGCTCATCTTATGATACCGGTGAAATAGCGACAGCGAAAAAGCCGCGGGCGCGAACGGGCGTTCGCGCCCGCGAATTGCAGCTATGTGCTGGGTTGTTCATCGGAGGGGTTTTGGCTGCGTCGCTGGGAGGACGATCGCTAAGACATTGCAGGAAAGAATCCTCCTGCGGCGCATCGGATCTCTGATCACGGTTTTGGCAGCTACCTCCAGATTCGGCGGGGATGACCTCCGCACTACGTCGCCGGCGACATGTCCCCAAACACCGTCGGGATCAGTTCCGAGACCGTCGGATGGATATGCACGGCCCGCAAGATCGTCGTGTAGGGCTTCTTCGCATACATGACGTCGAGGATGCTCTGGATCGCCTCGTCGCCGCCCGTTCCGAGAATCGACGCGCCGAGGATTTCGTTCGTGTCCGCGTCGACGATGACCTTCATGAAGCCCTGCGTCTCGCCCTTTTCGACGGCGCGCCCGACCCGTGTCATCGGACGGGTGCCGATCATGAGCTTACGCCCGCTCTTGCGCGCCTCGGTCTCCGTCATGCCGGCGCGGCCGAGCGGCGGATCGATATAAAGTGCATAGGTCTGGATGCGATCGCTAACTCGGCGCGGGTCGTTGTCGATGAGGTTCGCGGCGGCGATCTCGAAGTCGTTGTAGGAGGTGTGTGTGAAGGCGCCGCGGCCGTTGCATTCGCCCATCGCGGAGATATGCGGCACGTTGGTGCGCAGGAAGTCGTCGACCTCGATATAGCCGCGCGCGTCAGTCTTCACGCCCGCTTTGTCGAGGCCGAGATCGTCCGTATTCGGACGGCGGCCGGTGGCAAGCAACACATCGGAGCCGATGACCTCGGGCGCTCCCGACGTGCAATCGACACCGGCGGCCACACCGTTCGGATGCTTGGCGAAGCGGATGCATTCGGCGTTGAGGCGAATATGAACTCCCTCCTTTTCGAGGATGGCGCGGATTGCATCGGAGACATCCGGATCTTCGCGTGCGATCAGGCGTGGCCCCTTTTCGATCACCGTGACCTCGGAGCCGAAGCGGCGGAACATCTGGGCGAATTCGAGCCCGATATAGCTGCCGCCGATGATCACCAGATGGCCGGGCAGATGGTTGAGCTCCATGATCGAACTGTTGGTGAGATAGGAAACCTCGTCGATACCGGCAAAATCCGGGACAGCGGCGCGCGCACCCACGTTAAGAAAGACCTGTTCGCTGGAGATCAGCTCTTCGCCGACGCGGATTTCGGTCGGGCTTTCGAAGCGCGCATGGCCTTCCAGCACCGTACAGTTGTTCATGTTCTTCAGCCAGCTTTCGACGCCCGCACGGGCATCGAGCCGGACCTTCTCCTTTCGCGCCATGACGCGGGCGAAATCGACCGAGATGGGCCCGGTCGTCATGCCGTATTCGGCGCCGCGGCGCGCGGTGTGGATCGCGTAGGCGCTCGCGACCATCGCTTTCGTTGGCATGCAGCCCGTGTTGACGCAGGTTCCGCCGAAAAGTTTGCGCTCGACGAGGGCGACGGTCCGGCCGGCCTCCGTCAGCCGTCCTGCGAGTGACGGCCCAGCCTGGCCGGCGCCGATGATGATCGCGTCGAAGTTCCTGCTCATGACGACACCACCCAAAGTGCGAGTAAGATGGCAACCAGATCCTCGCCGCCGATCATTGCAACCAGGCATTTGCGGGCCTGATAGCCGCCGAGCGTGCCGATGACCGCGCCGCAGGAGCCACCGCTGACGATGCGCGCTCCGAATTGCTGCGGAACCGTACGGCTGGGCGTGCTCGGCTGCCGGTCCGTGACGTATTTTCAGAATGCCTGCAGACCAAAATATAAGGCATGGCCGAAGCCCATGAAGGCGGCCCAACTATTGGCGAGGAGAGTGACCGACTTCGGCGTCGAATGCAACTGGCCGCACGCGGCTAGATCGGCGATACTGCCGAGGCTCAACCGCAGGTCCGCGAAGGTGCCAGTGCCCTGTCCTTTTGCGGAACCCTGACATATATGGGATTCTCTAGTCGGAGCCACCGGAGAATCCGTGGCCAAGGGGAACAGACTATCGAGGGAGACCAATCATGCGCCTGACCCTGTTGAAGACATTTATCGGCACCGCTCTGGCCCTTGCACTCACCTCCGCGGTGGCCAGGGCCGACGTCGTGGTCTCCTCCAAGATCGACACGGAAGGCGGCGTCCTCGGCAACATCATTCTCGCCGTCTTGAATGCGAACAACATCAAGACCACCGATCGGGTACAACTCGGTGCAACCCCCGTCGTACGCAAGGCGATCACCGCCGGCGAGATCGACATCTATCCGGAATATACCGGCAATGCCGCCTTCTTCTTCGAAAAGGCCGACGATCCGGCCTGGAAGGATGCTGCCAAGGCTTACGAGCAGGCGAAAAAACTGGACTACGAAGCCAACAAGATCGTCTGGCTGACGCCGTCGCCCGCCAACAACACCTGGGCGATCGCGCTGCGCAAGGATGTCGCCGAGAAGAACAACCTCAAGACGCTCTCGGATTTCGGCAAATATGTCTCCGGCGGCGGTCAGGTCGTGCTCGCAGCCTCGTCGGAATTCGTCAACTCCGCGGCAGCCTTGCCCGCCTTCCAGAAGGCCTATTCCTTCGAGCTGAAGCCGGAACAGCTCATCACGCTTTCCGGCGGCGATACCGCCGCGACGATCGCCGCTGCAGCCAACCAGACGAACGGCGCCAATGCCGCGATGGTGTACGGCACCGATGGCGGCATCGCGCCCTCCGGCCTCGTCGTTCTCGAGGACGACAAAAACGTGCAGCCTGTCTACCAGCCGACGCCGATCATCCGCGAGGCGGCGCTCAAGGAAAATCCCGGGATCGAGAGCCTCTTGAAGCCCGTCTTCGAAAAGCTCGATCTGGTGACGCTGCAGGAGCTCAACGGGCGCGTGCAGGTCGGCGGAGAGCCGGCCAAGGCGGTCGCCGAGGATTTCTTGAAGAAGAATGGCTTTCTGAAGTAAGTCTGCGACAGGAGACGTTGCCCGGTCCGGATCGGGCAACGCCCCCGGAATAGCGCGTCGAGCGGATCATTTCATGGCGATCGGTATCATCGGGGACACAGAACGCAAGCCTCTCGCTTTTGATAAGCTCGGCGCGATAGTAGCAGCCCTTGCAGCCTATGGTGCGTTGCTTGCCCCCTTCGCAACGTTCAAGGCCAACCGCATCGTTCAGGGCGAAACCAGGGCGATTTGGGAGGCATTGCCGCCGTTGCTCGGCTATGGGCTCATCGCTCTTGTGACAGTGGCGGCTGTCATTGCACTGTTGAGGACACCCCTGACGGTGCGAATGGCTTCGGCCCTCGCAGTTCTGGTCGCGCTGTGCTTTCTCGCCGGAGCTGCCGCCGACAATCTGACGCCGCCGGACAATGCCTATGCCCGCGTTTCTCCGGCCTCCGGCTTCTGGATTCTTCTATTCGCCTTCGCGCTCCTTGTCGCCGATGCGCTAACGCGGCTCAATCCTGGGCCGGTCGTCCGCCTCCTCTTCCTCGCGGCCGTACTGGCACTCGTTGGCGGCATGCTTTTTGCCGGCGTGTGGGACGGGCTGTCGATACTGAAGGAATATGCGAGCCGAGCCGACACGTTCTGGGCGGAGGCGGGCCGCCACCTGACGCTGGCGCTCGGATCGCTCGCGGCGGCAACCGTCGTCGGCTTGCCACTTGGTATCCTCTGTCATCGGGTCGATCGTCTGCGGAACAGCGTGCTCGGTGTGCTCAACGCCATTCAGACCATTCCGTCGATCGCGCTCTTCGGCATTCTGATCGCGCCGCTCGGCTGGATCGCGGCGTATGTCCCCGGAGCGGCGGCGATAGGCATTCGCGGCATCGGGGTTGCGCCGGCCTTCGTCGCCCTCTTTCTCTATTCGTTGCTGCCCGTCGTCGCCAATACAGTTGTCGGCCTCGCCGGCGTGCCGCGTGCCGCCAACGATGCGGCGCGTGGCCTCGGCATGACCGACTGGCAACGGCTTGCCACTGTTGAATTCCCGCTGGCCTTTCCGGTCATCCTTACCGCAATTCGCATCGTGCTCGTCCAGAATATCGGCCTTGCGACCATCGCCGCCCTCATCGGCGGCGGCGGTTTCGGCGTCTTCGTCTTCCAGGGCATAGGTCAGACGGCCATGGATCTCGTGCTGCTCGGCGCGGTCCCGACCGTCGTCCTCGCTTTCGCCGCTGCTATCGTGCTCGATGCCTTGATCGAGATGGCCGCCTCCGATCGCAGCCAAGGCAGAGCCGCATGATCGAATTCGACCACATCACGAAGCGTTACGACGATACCGAAGTGGTCAGCGACGTGTCGCTGACCGTCGAGCCGCATACGGTTACCGTTGTCGTCGGCACGTCCGGCTCGGGCAAGACCACGCTTCTCAGAATGGTCAACCGCTTGGTCGAGCCGACCTCCGGCATGATCAGGATCGACGGCGAGGACAACCGGTCGGTGCCCGAATTCGAACTGCGCCGCCGCATCGGCTATGCGATCCAGGGACACGGTCTCTTTCCGCACCGCACGGTAGCGGAAAACATCGCCACCGTGCCGACACTACTCGGCTGGGAGAATGCGCGGATCAAGGCGAAGGTCGAGCAACTCCTGACGCTGTTCCAACTCGATCCCGACTTCTTCGGCGCGCGCTATCCGCATGAGCTTTCCGGCGGCCAGCAGCAACGGGTCGGCGTCGCGCGGGCGCTTGCGGCGGAGCCGAACCTGCTGCTGATGGACGAGCCCTTCGGCGCACTCGACCCGATCATCCGCGCCAAGGCGCAGGACGATCTGCTCGCCATACAAAAGCATTTCGGCACGACCATCATCCTCGTCACCCACGACATGGAGGAGGCCTTTCGTCTCGCCGACAAGATCGCCGTCATGGACAAGGGCGAGGTGCTGCAATATGCGACGCCGGCCGAAATGCTGGTGAGGCCGGCCACCCCCTTCGTCGAAGCATTGATCGGCAGCAGCGAAAGGCCGTTCCGGCTGCTTGCGATCGAAACGGCCGGCGATGCCGTCGAGCCCGGCGGTGCCGAAGGTGAGCCGATACCGGCGACACTCAGCCAGCGCGATGCCCTATCCGAGCTCCTCTGGTCCGGGCGTGCGGCCCTCCCGGTCGCCGCGGCGGATGGCGCTGTCATCGGCAAGGTGAGCCTCGCAGGCCTGGTCAAGCGCGCCGCGAGGCCTGAATAGATGGCGTCCCTTTCAAATCTTGCGCGCCTCTCGGTGCTGCTCCTGTTGTTGGTCTTCCTGCTCCAACCCATCTGGTTTGAGCCGCTGCTGAGGCCCTTGGTGCAGGCGAACGCGCCGGCGATCTACAATCGGGGCAGCCTGTTCTGGCTGACCATCCTGCATCTTCGAACGGTTTTCATTGCGACGGTTGCGGCAACCGTCGTCGCCGTATCGCTCGCGATCCTCGTCACGCGCAAGGCCGGCGCCGAGTTCCTGCCGGTGTCGCGCAGCCTCGTGAATATCGGCCAGACTTTTCCGCCGGTGGCGGTCCTCGCGCTCGCGGTTCCGATCTTCGGCTTCGGCGAGAAGCCGACGCTGATCGCGCTTTTCCTCTACGGCCTGCTGCCGATCTTCGAGAACGCGCTGACGGGACTGACGACACTGCCGCCCGCGGTCATGGAGGCCGCACGCGGCGCGGGTATGACCGAACGCCAGCAGCTCTTCAAGATCGAGCTCCCGCTGGCGCTGCCGGTTATCCTGACCGGCATCCGCCTTTCGGTCGTGATCAGCCTCGCGACGGCGACGATCGGCTCCACGGTCGCAGCCAAGACGCTCGGCGAGGTCATCATCGCCGGGCTGCAGTCGAACAATCTCGCCTTCGTGCTCCAGGGCGGGCTCATCGTCGCCGTGCTCGCGGTCCTCATCCATGATGCACTTCAGGGGCTGGAGCGGGCGCTCTCCAGCCGCGCGCACGTGTGAGGCGTGTTCAGCGCTCTTGAGTTCAGCCGCTTGGACGATGGTGACGGAGAAATACCGAAGTGCGTCGACGGTAGTTGGCGGGACTCCGTGCGTGGTCGTCGTTGTTTGGAGAGAACTCAATCTGGAGGCGCGTACCGCCTGCTAAGGAACGACTCCTCCTTAAGAATAACTTCCTGCGGTTCGTCGAACACCGCCATCTCGTCGCCCAAGTTCAACAAAAGAAGATTTCCGTCAGGCTTGAAGATGAACTCATACCCAATGACAGGCCCATCTGGAGAGACAATCTCGCTAACGCTCGTGAGCGTCCTTCCAATCAAGCGGGACCAAGGGGCGTGATCTGCGAGATTCACCACCAGTTCTTTGCCATATTCGTCCAAGTCAACTTCCGACAGTTCTGACGTGTCCCACGTCAGCGTTTCGCCGCCGCTGTGGCAGAAGAACGTAATTCCCTCCGTTCCGCTGAACCGAAACCGTACGGCCTGAGGACGCTCGAAATGGAGACTTTCCCCATATGCATATATTTTGCCATCAACACGCGCCAAGGTCGAATTCAAGGCGTTTTTTGCCCACATCGCCAACTCTCCAGTGATTGGTTCCTCGAGCCCTTTGCACAGAGGTCTTGTTGCCGCCATCTTTCATTATCGTGACGAAAGTGCCGGCCAGTTTCGTCACGGCAATATCGTTGCCCCAGTGCGCTTTGCACGAGTAGATTGCGCCCGTTACCAGAGTCAATGAGAGCTTTGGCGGTCTCCATTTCTGTTACCGGGCACTAAAACACCGGGCTCTGTCATGTGCACACCGTGAGCCGAGGTTACCGGCCACGACGCAAAAGCATTCTTATTCAGCAAGGCGTCTCGCTTCGCGTGCTCAGCGCTCGTCGTCGTCGTTCGGCCGCGTAGCCCAACCGACATGAAAATAAATTTCACATTTTCGGGTAATTAGCCGTTCTGTATTGACGTGTAAAAAATTCTATCCCAGTCTACGAAAATAAATTACGCCAAAAGGCAGGGAACAGCGAGAGCATGAAAGTCGGGATAATCGGACTCGGATTCCGTCTCGGGTATCTGGGCTATGTCTTCAAGGCGATCGACGAAGGCTTCGAGATCGCGGGCTATGTCGACCCGGCGCCCGCGGGCCTTGCGACTCTCACGGAAAAGGGCATTTCCGCCGGCAAGGCCTATGCCACGCCCGAGGAGCTGATCGCCAACGAGAAGCTCGACCTCCTGATGATCGGTTCCCCGAACCACATGCATCTCGATCACATCCGCATCGGTCTGGAGGCCGGGCTCAAGGTTTTCTGCGAGAAGCCCATCGTCAGCACGATCGAGCAGAGCCTGGAGCTTGCCGTGCTGCTGGCGAAACACGGCAACGACAGACTGATGGTGGGTCTCGTGCTGCGCTATGCGCCGATGTACCGCGACCTTCGCGCCGCTCAAGCGGCAGGAACCCTGGGCGAGATCGTTTCGATCGAGGCGTCCGAGCACATCGAACCTTATCATGGCGCATTCTTCATGCGCGACTGGCGCCGCTATGGACGCTATGCCGGCAGCTTCATGCTCGAAAAATGCTGCCATGACCTCGATCTCTACAATGGCGTCGTGGGTGCGCGGCCTGAGCGCGTGGCGAGTTTCGGCGGCCGCAAGAGCTTCATCCCGGCCAATGATCCCGCCCGCGAAGGCATCAACGACCTGGAGCTTTTCCACCGCAAGCCGAGCGGCTGGAACGCCACGGACAAGGTCTTCGACAGCGACGGCGACATCATCGACTACCAGGTCGCGATCATCGAATACGCCAACGGGGTCGCGATGAACTTCCACACCAATCTCAACGTGCCGGACCAGTTCCGCCGCTTCTGCGTGATGGGCTCGCGCGGCATGGCGGAGGGCGATTTCATCCGCGGCTACCTCGACGTGCACGAGGCGCTCTCCGGCAAGAAGGTCGTCGAGAAGCGCTATGCCAAGGAGACGGCGCTGTCGCAGCATTACGGCGCCGATGAGCAGATGGCGGCGGAGATCATCGCTCATGTCAGGGATGGCGGCCCGCTGCCGGTCTCGCCGCTCGATGCGCTCGAGGCCGGCATCCTGGCTCTCTCCATGGACGAGGCGCGGATGAAGCGGGCGGTCGTCGATTTGCGGCCGCTCTGGGACCGCTTCGACGAAGCGCTGCACGCTCGTGCAGCCTGAGAGGGGCAGGGGATGAGTGTTCGGCGCAGCACCGTCATCTTTGCCTGGCTTCTGCTTCTTCCGGCTGTCCTCTACGTCACCGTTATCGTCGCCTATCCGCTGGTCGACACGTTCATCCTTTCCTTCACCGACGCTTCGCTGAAGAAGACGACCAATTGGGTCGGCACCGCCAATTACGAGAAGATCTTCAACGGCACTTTCGCACAAGTGATCATCCGCACCTTCGTCTGGACCGCCTTTTCCGTGGCGATCAAGATGATCATCGGCACCTTCGGTGCGGTGATGCTGAACGCGGCCGTGCCGGGACGGGCGCTGTTCCGGGTGCTCACCATGCCGCCATGGATCGTACCGATGGCCATCGGCATCTTCATGTGGGGCTGGATGTATAACGGCCAGTTCGGAATGATCTCCGGCATGCTCCAGAATTTGGGACTGGTGGATGGTCCGGTCGCCTTCCTCGCCCACGGCTCCACCGCCTTCTGGGCGACGATCATCACCGACGTCTGGATCGGCGTGCCCCTGGTGACGCTCTATTTGCTCGCTTCGATGCAGGCGATCCCACAGGACCTCTATGAGGCGGCCTGGACGGATGGGGCCGGACGATTCTATCGCTTCCGCCGCATCACCCTGCCGCTTCTCGTGCCAGCGATGATCACCATGTCGATGCTGTCGCTGATCGCCACTTTCAACTCTTTCGACATCATCTGGATCCTGACCCAGGGCGGGCCGAACGGCGACACTACGACGATGATCATCGACACCTATCGGACGGCGATCGGCTCGAAGAAATACGGCGAAGGGGCAGCTCGCGCGGTGCTGATCTGCATCTTCCTGTCGATCTTCTGCATCGCCTACTTCCGCGTGACCCACCGCCTCGCCTCGGGAGAAAGCCGATGAGCCAGCCGGCCATGATCAATCGTTATCGCTGGTACGAACTTGTCGGCATCTATGCGGGCATCTTCGTTTTCCTGACCTTCATTCTCGCTCCCTTCGTCGAAGGCTTCCTGGTGTCGCTGAAGCCGCTCGCGCTCTTGTTCTCCTCGCCCTACCGCTTCTGGCCCGAGAACGGGTCTTTCGAGGCTTATCGTACGATGTGGGTAAGCGTGCCGGGTTTCGCCCGCTACATCTTCAATTCCTTTTTCATCTCCACGATCGTGACCGCGGTCGTGCTTGTGCTGGTGGTGCCGTCTGCCTACGCCTTTGCCCGCTTCACGTTCCGTGGCAGTGGCGCGCTGCTCGCGGCCTTCCTCGCGGTCAACATGTTTTCAGGCGCGGTGCTGCTCATCCCGCTCTTCAGGCTGATGCGCAGCTTCGGGGTGTTGAACACCTATTTCGCGATGATCGTGCCGGGCGTCGCCTTCCTCATCCCGTCTGCCATCTGGCTGTTGCGCACCTACATGATGCGCATCCCGCGGGAGCTCGACGAGGCTGCCTTCGTCGACGGGGCAAGCCATTTCTACACGCTTCGCCGCGTCATCCTGCCGATCGCCATGCCCGGCATCACGGTGGTCGCGATCACTACCTTCATCGGATCCTACGCCCAGCAATTCATCTTCGCGCTGACCTTCAACTCGAAGTCCGAATACATGCCCCTGCCGATAGGCCTCTATGCTTATTTCGGCCGGCAGGAAGTGGTCTGGAATGAGCTCATGGCGGCAAGTTTCGTCGGCATCGCGCCGGCCGTCGTCCTCATTTTCCTGATGCAACGCTATCTCGTCGCGGGCCTGACCGCCGGCGCCGTGAAACAGTAACCGCAACAACGAGCTTCACAAGCGAGGGGAATACCATGAGAAAGCATGCCTCATTGATTGCCGGGACTTTCGCGCTTCTCGCCACCACGGCGCTGCCGGCGCTGGCCGATACCGAGATCACCTTTCTCGCCTGCGGCGACAAGATGCAGCCGGCACACGCCGAGTTCATCAAGAAGTGGGAGGAGGCCAATCCCGGCTATAAGATTGCCGCGGAAGTGGTCGGCTGGGGCCAGTGCCAGGACAAGGTGACGACGCTTGCTGCCTCCGGCACGCCCGTGGCGCTCGCCTATGTCGGCTCGCGCACGCTCAAGGAATTCGCACAGAATGAACTGATCGTGCCGATCCCGTTTACGGACGAAGAGAAGGCCTCCTATTACCCCTACATCATGGACACGGTGACGACCGACGGCAAGCAATGGGGCGTTCCGGTCGCCTTCTCCACCAAGTCGCTGTTCTGGAACAAGGAACTGTTCAAGCAGGCCGGCCTTGATCCGGAGAAGCCGCCGAAGACCTGGGCGGAAGAGCTCGAATACGCCAAGACGATCAAGGAGAAGACAGGCATCGCCGGGTTTGGCGTGGTGGCCAAGACCTTCGACAACACCATGCACCAGTTCCTGCACTGGGTTTACACCAATAACGGCTCGGTCATCGACGCCGACGGCAATATCACGCTCGACAGCAAGGAGAACCTCGAAGCGCTGACGGCGCTGAAGGACATCGTGCCCTATGCCGAAGAAGGCCCGACCTCCTATGAGCAGAACGAGGTGCGCGCGATCTTCCTCGACGGCAAGCTCGGCATGATCCATGCATCCGTCGGCGCGGTGAACCGTTTGAAGGAAACGAAGATCGACTGGGGCGTCGCGCCGTTGCCGCTCGGGCCGAGCGCCAAGGGCCCGGGCACGCTCTTGATCACCGACAGCCTTGCAGTCTTCAGCGGCACGGGTGTCGAGGAGAAGGCGATCGAGTTCGCCAAGTTCCTGACCAATCCCGAAAACCAGCCGATCTATGAAGCGCAGGAAGGTCTGACGCCGCTGCGCCCGGGCAAGGCCGTGGACGAGATGGTCGCCGCCAATCCCTATTGGAAGCCGTTCATCGACGGCATCTCCTTCGGCGGGCCGGAGCCGCTCTTTACCGACTACAAGGGCTTGCAGAACACGATGATCGAAATGGTCCAGTCGGTCGTCACCGGCAAGGCGGAGCCCGCCGATGCGCTGAAGAAGGCCGCTGGCGAGCTCGAACAGTACAAATAATGCCTGTCGGGGCCGCGGGCTTCGGAGTCCGCGGTCCCAGCTTTTAGGCGCCGCCTCACGCGCCGGCGGTTGGAGACAGATTCTTGGGACAGCTCAAACTCAACAAGGTTCAGAAGTTCTACGGCACGTTCGAGGTGCTGAAGAGCGTCGAACTCGAAGTCAGGAACGGCGAATTCGTGGTCTTCGTTGGGCCTTCCGGCTGCGGCAAGTCCACCCTGCTCAGAATGATCGCGGGCCTTGACGAGACGACGGCGGGCGACATCGTCATCGACGGCAAGCGGGTGAACGACCTGCCGCCCGTCAAGCGCGGCATCGCCATGGTCTTCCAGTCCTATGCGCTCTATCCGCATATGACCGTGTTCGAGAACATCGCCTTTCCGCTCAGGGTCGAAAAAATGCCGGAGGAGAAGCTCAAGGCGAAGGTCGAGCATGCCGCGCGCATCCTTCATCTCGATCAGCGCTTGCAGCAGAAGCCGGGCATGCTTTCCGGCGGCCAGCGCCAGCGCGTCGCGATCGGCCGCGCGATCGTGCGCGAGCCGAAGATCTTCCTCTTCGACGAGCCGCTCTCGAACCTCGATGCGGCGCTCCGGGCCGACATGCGCATTGAGCTTGCGAAACTGCATCGGCAATTGAAGGCGACGATGATCTACGTCACGCACGACCAGGTCGAGGCGATGACGATGGCGGACCGGATCGTCGTGCTGAATGCCGGAGAGATCGCACAGACCGGTGCGCCGCTCGAGCTTTACCACAAGCCGGCCAATATGTTCGTCGCCGGCTTCATCGGCCATCCGAAGATGAACTTCCTGCCGGTGACCTGCACGGGTGCGAGCGACGCGGGCGTCGAGTTCGACTATCGGGGCGAGACGGCCCTTGTTCCGGTCGTGCCTCGCGGCGGCATGGTCGGCCGCACGCTGACCCTCGGCGTGCGTCCGGAGCACATCCAGCTGGGGGCCGCGGACCTGACGCTCACGGTCACGCCGTCGGTGATCGAGCGCCTCGGCGCGCACACTGTCGCCTATGCCTCGCTTGGCGGGGAGGGCGAGAACTATTGCGCCATGCTGCCGGGGAACATCGCCATCCGCGCGGACCAACAGGTCAAGACCGGCATCCGCGCCGCCGATTGCCACCTCTTCGACGAAAACGGCGTCGCCTTCGAGCGTCGGGTGGAGATGTCGGACATCGACATGAGCCTGTTCGATCCGGCGGTGGCTTGATCGTGGTTGCAATCATCCGACTGCTCGGCCCCGGCGACGTCGACACCTTTCGCAATATCCGGCTGGAATCGCTGCGCGCCGAACCAAATTCCTTTGCCAGCAGTGCCGAAGATTGGGAAAGCTTGTCGGACGACGAGTGGCGCCGGCGAATGCTCGATAATCCTGTCTTCGTGGCCTTTGATGACCACGTCCCGGTCGGCCTCATGGGCCTGATGCGCCAGCGTGCAAGCAAGATGGCGCACCGGGCGACGCTCATCATGGTCTACGTGCGTCGCGACTTGCGCGGTAGCGGCCTCGCGTCGCGACTCTTGGACGCAGTCACGGATCATGCACGAGGCATCGGTGTCCGGCAGTTGGAGCTTGCCGCAAGCGCGGAGAATTCGGCTGCGGTCCGATTTTACGTGCGGATGGGCTTTACCGAAGTCGGCCGCATCCCGGGCGGCTGTATTCGTGACGGCCGGGAAGTCGACGATATTCTGATGGCGAAGCGCATCGTCGACTAAACGCCGAACGTGATGAGCCCCTCATCCGCCTGACGGCCCCTTCTCCCCGCCAGCGGGGCGAAGGGGACTCGCAGCGCGGGTTCCGTGCCCTCGCCCCCGCGTGCGGGGAGAGGGCTGGGGGGAGGGCAGGTTCCCTATAAACCATTGGGATCAGCTACATTCCTTTGCACCCGACGAATGCCTCAAGCCGCACCGCGCTCCGGCCTGTGCGGGTCGGCGACCATCGGCCAGATGTCGCGTTTTGCGCGCCGGTAGGGCGTCTTCGCCGGGTCGTTGGGGTAGGGGGTTCCCGCCGAACAATAGATGATCTCGGAGGCGATCTTCGAGAACGAGGCGAAGAAGTGGTTCGTGGATTTGATCACGAGGATCTTCTTCGACGTCGGATCGATCCCCATGACCGAGAAAAGGCTCGGGTCGAAGCTCTGCGCGCGTGTCGAGTTCAGGATGATGTCGATGCCGCGAAATTCGATATGCGCGGCATCGCCGAAAGGAGCGAAGCTCTCTCCGAAGCGCATCTCGGCATTGCGCACGAGCTTGACCACCTTGACGATGCCATCGATTGGCCTGCCCGTGCCAGGTGCCGATTTCGCGCCAAAGCGCAGTGGGATCTCGGCGCCCTCTCCGGCGGCCATGCAGATCCGTACTGCCATCGGATCCCAGATGGTGCCGATCGCCGCATCGGTGACGTTGTTCGCGAGCAGTTCTTCCAGCACTACGGTGGCGTCGCCCGCCGTGCCGCCGCCGGGATTGTCCCACATGTCGGCGATCACCACCGGGCCGGCCGGCGCGGTCATCGCTTGCGCCACGGCCTGGCGCTCGTCGATTTCCGGCATGCGATAGGTGCCGCGACCGGCGAAAAGCTCGAGCCCGAGTTCCCGGGCAAGCGCGTCACCCTTTGCGCTATTGCCGTTGGTCACAGCCAGCATTTTGGTGCCCATTTCAGGTACATCGCCGGCCATGAAGCCATGCACCACCGATAGCGACAGCACATCGGCATCGTCCCGCTCGATCCGCATGAGCTTGTCGACGAAGCTGCGCATCGGCTCGCGCGAAGTGGGGAACACGTCGATCATGCGGCAGTCGAAGATCGACATGACCGGGGCGACGCGGCCTTCGAGCGTATCGACGGCGATCCGCCAGAGGTCTTCGGCACGGTCGACGAAGTCCGTGTGTGGAAATTCCTTGAAGAAGACGAAAAAGTCGGCGGCCGCGACTCGCTTCTCCGTGAGGTGGCTATGCGGATCGAGTTCGGCGCAGACGAGCACGTCCGGCCCGACGATTTCGCGCACGCGCTGAAGCAGATCGCCCTCGGTGTCCTCGTAACCGTCGGCGACCATCGCGCCGTGCAGGCCGAGAACGACGGCATTGACGGGCAGGGCGTCGCGCAGTTGGGCGAGGATCTCGTCGCGCAAAGCCTCGTAGGTCTGCCGGTTCACGAGCCCCGCCGGGTCCGCCCAGGCGGCCGTACCCTCGATCAATTGCCAACCCTTCTCCGCCGCTATGCGCCGGCCGACGGTGATCGGCGCGGTGCAAAGCGTCGGCGTTTGCGGATGCTCGCCGGGCGCGGCGTAAAGGGAGGCCTCGAAGGCGCGCCGGTCGATGCAGATCGGTGAGAAGGTATTCGTCTCGGTCGCGAGCGCCGCGGTGAAGATGCGCACTGCCGTTGCCTTTTCCTTCACCTCAGTTGGACCCCATCGGGTTGGGAAGGTAGCCGGTGAAGCCGCAGATCTTCCAGCGCCCCTCATGCAGGCGGCAATAATAGACCGTCTGCCATTTCAAGACATCGAAGCTGCCATCCGATCTCGTCAAGCGCCCGTCGAACTTCTTGCGCGCGAGCGCGAGTTCCCCGTTGATCTCGATATCCTCGAGCGTGGTTGTCGCGAAGATTGCGGCCCGCGGATCCTCGGCAAAGGATTGTTCGGCGAAAGCCCTCGCCTGACGCAACCATTCATCCCGGTAAGCGGCGAGCGTCGGAAAGGTGAGTCGCCACTCGTCCGGGTCCGTTTCGCGCCTTCCATCGATGCCGATGAAGCTCTCCTCGACGAAATCGTCGGCCACCATCGACCAATCGGCGGCGAGGAACGCGTCGATATCGCGGGTCACCAGCATTTCCCAGATGGAGTGCCGGGCAACGTCGCTTTCAGCAAACGGATTCTGGAACGGGTTCCGCATATGTTTCGCCCCGGATTGAAATTCTTTTCATAAATAAGATTTTCTCTGGCCAAATTCCGCATTCTATGGTCACTTGTCAACGGAGGAAGAAAATAATTTGCAGAGAGGGCGTTCCGTGTCGATCAAGCGCTACGGTGGCGAACAGGCTGGTGCGGGCGGAAAATCACTGCCCTTCGCGCGCGCCGTCGAGGCGGACGGCTGGCTCTACGTCTCCGGTCAGGTCGCGATGGAGAAGGGCGAGATCATCGACGGCAACATCGTCGCGCAAGCGCACAAGGCGATCGGCAATCTGCTCGCTATTTTGAAAGAGGCGGATTACCGTGTCGAGCACGTGGTGAGAGTTGGCGTCTGGCTGGACGATCCGCGCGATTTCTGGAGCTTCAACAGCATCTATCAGGATTATTTCGGAGCTCATCCGCCGGCACGCGCCTGCGTGCAGTCTTCCATGATGGTCGATTGCAAGGTGGAGATCGACTGCGTCGCCGATAAGCCGAAGGACGCCTGAGCAGGAAAGGGCGCCGCTCGATGGATATTTTCGCGACATTGCAGGAGGAAAAGGGGCGGCTCTCGCAGTCGGAAAACCGCATTGCCGACATCCTGCTCAATGACTTCGAGTTTGCCGTGAATGCGTCGATCATCGAGCTCGCGGGCAAGGCCGATGTTTCGCCGCCGACGGTCACGCGCTTTTGCCGGCGTCTCGGCTGCGAGAGCTTTTCCGACTTTAAGGTGCAACTGGCGCGCACGCCCTATATCGGCATGCGCTATCTGAAACCGGAGCCGAAAAGCCAGGAGCCGGCCGATGTGGCGCAGGACATCATCACCAAGGCGCAGAATGCGTTGTTCCTCTTGCACCGCTCGCTCGACCTTGCGGCGATCGAGCAGGCCGCCGATCGGCTGGCGCAGGCGGAAATGATCTATGCCTTCGGCTCGGGCGGCAATTCCTCGATGATCGCCGGCGAATTGCAGAACCGCCTGTTTCGTCTGGGGCTGCGCATCACCTCGAGCTCCGACCACAGCATGCAACTGATGATGGCGGCGGCGGCACGCCCCGCCGATGTCATCGTCGGCTCGTCCTTTTCGGGGCGCAATACGGAGCTGGTGCGTGCCTTCACACTCGCGCGCGAAGCCAAGGTTCCCACGATCGCGCTTACCCAGAGCGGCAGTCCAGTCGCTGAAGCCGCGGATATCACCGTCCCGGTCGACCTACCGGAAGGGCACAACATCTATCGTCCGACCTCCACGCGCATCGCCTATCTCGCGCTGCTCGATATCCTCGCGAGCCTCGTCGCCTACCGCGTTCAGCCGCAGGCCACGGCGACGCTGAGGCGCATCAAGCAGCAACTCGTCGTGCACAGAGATGGAGACGACCGCCAACTTCTCGGAGATTAATGTGCCGCAGGAAACGCGTATGCCGAAATCTGTCGCGATCGTCACCGGAGCTGCCGGCGATATCGGCCGCGCGATCGCCAGGCGGCTCGCTGACGGACATGACGTGGTGCTGCTCGCCGACATCGACGGCGATGCTGCCGAGAGGGCGGCGCACGATCTTGGCGCCGAGGAGCATTTCGTCGCCGTCTCCTGTGACGTGACCGATGCCCCAAGCGTGGCGGCGATGGCAGCCAAAGCCAGGTCGCTCGGCACGGTGCGCACGCTCGTCAACAATGCCGGCGCGGCGCGCGCAGTCAGCCTGCACGACACGACGCAGGCGATCTGGCGCATGGACAACGCGCTCAATCTCGAAGCCGCCTTCCTTTGCTTCCGCGCGGTCGAGGAGATGCTGAAGGAGAGCCAAGGCTCGGTCGTCAACGTCGCTTCGGTCAACGGCATGAACGTGTTCGGCCATCCGGCCTACAGCGCCGCCAAGGCGGGCCTTCTGCATCTCACGCGGCTGATCGCCGTGGAATACGGCAAGTTCGGCATCCGCGCGAATGCGGTCGCGCCGGGCACGGTGCGCACGAAAGCCTGGGAGGCGCGTGCGGCGGCCAATCCGCAAGTCTTTGAAGAGGCGAAGCGCTGGTATCCGCTTGAGCGCATCGTCGATCCCGATGATATCGCTGAGGCCGTTCGCTTCCTTGCGAGCCCCTTGGCGAAAGCCATCTCCGGCGTCTGCCTGCCGGTCGACTGCGGCCTCACCGCTGGCCAAGCCGAGGTGGCGCGTACGTTCTCGCAATCCAACCACTACTGATCAATCCATTTTGGAGAATGCCCATGCTGCCGGTTTCTTATCGCCTCGAATCTGCCTGGCAACCGGAGGGCGGCCCCCACGGACGCTTCACCTTCACTCTCTTCAATCTTTCGGATTCGCCGCTCAGCGGCTTCCGCCTGGCCTACACGTCGCTCACCCGTGTGGTCGATCCGGCCGCTTGCGATAACGCAACCTTCCTCCGCCGCAACGCCAATTTCCATGAGTTCGCGCCGCCTGAGGGCTTCGCTCTTGCGCCAGGGGAAAACTGGACCTTCACCGTCGGCGGCCTCAACCGGCAGGCGAAACATTGCACCGACGGGGCGAAGTCGGCCTATCTGACGCTTTCCGATGCGCGGTACGTGCCGGTGGCCGTATCCGACCTGCGTTTGGAAGGAGCTACGAGCGAGCCGCCGCCGGCACGCCTGCCGGAGGGCCACGTTGGCCTGCCCTTCGCGCTGCAGCCCTGGCCGGCGAAGATCGATGCGGTGGCCGGAGAAGGACTTCCGGCCGTTCTCTTTCCCGCGGCGAACAGCAGCACAGAAGACATCAGGGCGATCTCCGATGTGCTGGCGCTTTTCCATAGGCTCTTCCCGGCTGGCCACGCTCCGTTCAGCCTTGCGCCGTCCGGGCAGGGCCAACCGATCGTCTTCGCGAAGAGGGGTGACCTTGGCGTCGAAGCCTACCGGCTTGCCTTCTCAGGTCGGGAAATCCGGCTCGAATACGGTGCAGCCGCCGGACGGCAATATGGTCTGACGACGCTCGCGCAGCTTATCGACGGCGCCCGCAATCATGCGACCAAATTCCGCTTTCCCGCCGCGGGCACGATTGTCGATCAACCCCGCTACGGCTGGCGCGGCTGCCATCTGGATGTCTCGCGGCAATTCTACCCGACCGCCGACATCATGCGTCTCATCGACATTCTTGCCTGGTTCAAGCTCAATATCTTCCATTGGCATCTGACCGACGACGAGGCCTGGCGACTGGAGATCAGGGCCTACCCGACCTTGACGGCGCTCGGCGTGCTGCGCGGTCCGGACGAGCCTATGCTGCCGCAGCTTGGCAACGGCGCCGACCCGGTCGGTGGTTTCTACAGCCAGGAAGAGGTCAAGGCGATCGTCGCCCATGCGGCGGCGCTCCACGTCGAAGTTGTTCCGGAGATCGACATTCCCGGTCACAGCACGGCCGCGCTCGTCGCGCTTCCGGAACTCGCCGACGGGCAGGAGGCGCCGGAGAGCTATTATTCGGTCCAGGGTTATCCCAACAACGCCCTCAATCCGGCCGTGCCGTTCACCTACGAATTCCTGGAAAAGGTCTTCGACGAGATGGTCGAGCTCTTCCCGAGTCAGTACATCCACGTCGGCGGCGACGAAGTGGCCGATGGTTCATGGATGGCGTCACCGCTTGCGCGCAAGCTGATGGAAGAGGAGAGGATTTCCGGCACCTTCGCGCTGCAGTCCTACTTCCTGAAGAAGGTGAAACAGATGCTAACGGCGCGCGGCCGCAAGCTCGTCGGCTGGAACGAGGTCGCGCACGGCGGCGGCGTCGGAACCGACGGCACGCTCTTAATGGCCTGGGAGAATCCCAAGGTCGGGATCGAGCTGGCGCGCGAAGGTTACGACGTGGTGATGACGCCCGGCCAGGCCTATTATCTCGACATGGCCCAGGCGGAGGCTTGGCAGGAGCCCGGTGCGAGCTGGGCCGGCACGGCAACGCCGGCGCATACCTATGCTTACGAGGCGGAAGGCGAGTTCCCGGAAGAGCTGAAGAGCCGCATGAAGGGCGTGCAGGCCTGCATCTGGTCGGAGCATTTCCTGTCGCGTGGTTACTTCAATCGCCTGGTGTTCCCGCGCTTGCCGGCGATCGCGGAAGCCGCCTGGACGCCGAAGGAGCAGAAGAACTGGCTGCGCTTCGCCGCTATCGCGCCCTTGAGCCCTATGCTGTGAGCTGACCGGCCATGCGGATCGCCGTCGGTGGAATCCATACGGAATGCAGCACCTATTCGCCCGTTCTGATGACGGTCGAAGACTTCCGGGTGCTCAGGGGAGAGGACCTCCTGAGGGCGGAATACTTCGATTTCCTCGAGGCGGAAGGGATCGGGCATATTCCGCTCCTGCATGCGCGGGCCGTCCCAGGCGGTCCGGTCTCCCGTGCGGCCTACGATGTCTTCCGGGCGGAGTTCCTCGAACGGCTCGAAGCGGCATTGCCGCTCGACGGGCTCTATCTTGCGATGCACGGGGCGATCAAGGTCGACGGGATGGACGATGCGGAAGGCGACTGGATCTCCGCCGCTCGCGCCGTCGTCGGTCACGATTGTCCGTTGGCGGTCAGCTACGACCTCCATGGCAATGTCAGCCAACGGATCATCGACCAGATCGATATCTTCGCCGCCTACCGAACTGCGCCACATATCGACACGCGCGAAACCATGGTGCGGGCCTGGTCGATGCTGATCGAGGCATTGCGTCATGGCACGCGCCCCGGCGTCGCCTGGGCACCCGTGCCGGTGCTCCTACCCGGGGAACGCACCTCGACGGAGGACGACCCGGCCAAGAGTCTCTACCTGGCTCTGCCGGAAATCGACAAACGGCCCGGCATTCTCGATGCCAATTTGATGGTGGGGTATGTCTGGGCCGATGAGCCGCGGGCGACTGCCTGCGCCGTAGTCACCGGCTCGGACAGGACGGCGGCTTCGAAAGCGGCGGAGGAAATCGCTGCAAGCTACTGGAATGAGCGGAAGAATTTTTCCTTCGGGCCGGTCACCGGACCGCTCGAGGCAATGCTCGACATTGCCGAAGGCGCAACAACGAAGCCCGTCATTCTGGCCGACTCCGGCGACAATCCAACCGGCGGCGGTGTCGGCGACCGCGCCGATGTGTTGAATGCGCTTCTCAACCGCGGTTGGCAGGACGCGTTGATTGCCGGCATCGCCGATCGACCGGCTGTGGAGGCCTGCTTCGCCGCCGGCGAGGGCGAGACGCTGACGTTGCGGATCGGCGGCAGTCTCGACCCGTCGAGCGCTCCCGCAGAGGTGACGGTGAAGGTCATGCGCGTTGATGATCCGGGATCTGCCGCCGAGCGTCAGGCGGTGGTCGAGGCGGAAGGCATCGTGATCGTGCTGTCGGCGCGGCGCCGTCCCTATCACAATATCGAGGACTTTCGCCGCCTCGGCCTCGACCCCGCAACCATGCGCCTACTCGTCGTCAAGTCCGGCTATCTTTCGCCGGAGCTCGCGCCGATCGCCAATCCCAACCTGATGGCGCTCACTCATGGAGTCGTCAATCAGGACATAGAACACCTCGCGAGCGAGCGCCGCCTGCGGCCGGTCTTCCCCTTCGATCGGGATTTCGATTTCGCGCCGAAGGCGCGCCTATCGGCGCGGTGGAAGTAGGGGATTACCGCGGAAACCCATTGGATTATGGCGGCCAGCGATTGGTCGTGTTAACCCCCTTTGCCCTGCCGGGCATCTCCCCCACAAGGGGGGAGATCGGCAAGACGCGAGCTGGGCGCTTGCGGGCTGGGAAGGCGTGGATGTTGTGCAATCTGGAGCAGCCACCCGGTCCATCAGTTCCCGAGTATCCCCGGCAGGCGGAGACCCTGCTCCTTGGCGCAGTCGAGCGCTACGTCGTAGCCCGCGTCGGCATGGCGCATGACGCCCGTCGCCGGATCGTTCCAGAGCACCCGTTCGATGCGCCGGGCTGCATCGTCGGTACCGTCGCAGCAGATCACCATGCCGGAATGTTGCGAGAAGCCCATGCCGACGCCGCCGCCGTGGTGCAGCGATACCCAGGTGGCGCCGGAGGCGGTGTTGAGCAGGGCGTTCAACAGCGGCCAGTCGGAAACCGCGTCCGAGCCGTCCTTCATCGCTTCGGTCTCACGGTTCGGCGAAGCGACCGAGCCGGAGTCGAGATGGTCGCGGCCGATGACGATCGGTGCCTTCAGCTCGCCCGTGCGCACCATCTCGTTGAAGGCGAGGCCGAGGCGATGACGATCGCCAAGGCCGACCCAGCAGATGCGTGCAGGCAAGCCCTGGAAAGCGATGCGCTCGCGGGCCATGTCGAGCCAATTGTGCAGGTGTTTGTTGTCGGGCAGCAGCTCCTTCACCTTCCGGTCCGTCTTGTAGATATCCTCCGGGTCGCCGGAAAGCGCCGCCCAGCGGAACGGTCCGATGCCCATGCAGAAGAGCGGACGGATATAGGCGGGGACGAAGCCCGGGAAATCGAAGGCGCGCTCGAGACCTTCGTCCTTCGCCACCTGGCGGATGTTGTTGCCGTAGTCGAGCGTCGGGACGCCGGAATCCCAGAAGGCGAGCATCGCTTCGACATGGTCGCGCATCGAAGCGCGGGCGGCTTTCTCCACCGCCTTCGGATCGCTCTCGCGCTTGGCCTTCCATTCGGCGATCGTCCAGCCCCTCGGCAGATAACCATTGATCGGATCATGCGCCGAGGTCTGGTCCGTGACGATGTCCGGCCGAATCCCGCGGCGGACCATTTCGGGTAGGACCTCCGAGGCATTGCCTAGGAGACCTACGGACTTGGCCTCGCCGGCCTTGGTCCAGCGCTCGATCATCGCCATAGCTTCATCGAGCGTCTCGGCCTTCTCGTCGAGATAACGGGTGCGCAGGCGGAAATCGATCGAGTCCGGATTGCACTCCACGGCAAGGCAGCAGGCGCCGGCCATGACGGCGGCGAGCGGCTGGGCACCGCCCATGCCGCCGAGGCCGCCGGTGAGGATCCACTTGCCTTTGAGATTGCCGCCATAGTGCCGGCGGCCGGCCTCGGCAAAGGTCTCGTAGGTGCCCTGCACGATGCCCTGCGTGCCGATATAGATCCAGGAGCCGGCGGTCATCTGGCCATACATGGCGAGACCCTTCCTATCCAGCTCGTTGAAGTGGTCCCAGGTCGCCCAGTGCGGTACGAGATTGGAATTGGCGATCAGCACGCGCGGCGCATCCTTGTGGGTGCGGAAGACGCCGACGGGCTTGCCGGACTGGACGAGCAAGGTCTCGTCCTCGTTCAGGTCCTTGAGCGCTGCGACGATGCGGTCGAAATCATCCCAGGTACGGGCGGCGCGGCCGATGCCGCCATAGACGACGAGTTCGTGCGGGTTCTCGGCGACATCCGGATCGAGATTGTTCATCAGCATCCGCAGCGGCGCTTCGGTCAGCCAGTTCTTGGCGCTGATCTCGGTTCCGCGCGGACTGCGCACCTCGCGAATATTGTGGCGCGGATTGTTCGTGTTCATGCCTCACTCCCTGTGCGTTGGAGGTCGAATGCTTTTGCTTCAATGGCTTCCAGGATGTTCCGGAGATGACGTCGAAGCCTTTCGGCTTTCGCCACGTCCAGGGCGAAGGGCGGTGCTTCCGCAGTCAAATGGGTCGATTGCGCCAGTTCCATCTGGATGGCGTGCACGCCCTGTTGCGGGCGGCCATAGTGGCGCGTCGCCCAACCGCCCTTGAAGCGACCGTTGAGCACGTGGCTATAACCATCTGCTTTTGCCGCGATTTCGACCGCCGATCTTTCGATCGCTCGCGCACAGGTTTGCCCCATATCCGTGCCGATGTTGAAGTCCGGCAGCTTGCCTTCGAAAAGGAAGGGGATGTGCGAGCGGATCGAGTGGCAATCATAGAGCACGGCAACGCCGTGGATCGCCTTGACGCGGGCGATCTGGGCGGCAAGGGCGCCATGATAGGGCGCATGAAAGGCGCGCAGGCGCTCTGCGATATTGGCCTCCGTCGGGCCCTCGCCATCCTTCCAGATCGGCACGCCATCGAAATCCGTTTCTGGAACGAGCCCCGTCGTGTTCTGGCCGGGATAGAGGCTGACGCCCTCCGGGTCGCGATTGGCGTCGATGACGTAGCGGTGGAAGGTGGCGCGGACGGTGGTCGCGTCCGGCAGCAGGCCCTCGTAGAGCTCGTGTATATGCCAGTCCGTGTCGGCGAGGATGCGGCCATTGTCGTTCAGCCGCTCCCATATCGAAGAGGGCACGTGCGTGCCCGTATGCGGAAAACCGAGAATGACGGGCGAGGTGCCCTGCCGGACTTCATAGACCGCCATATCAGCCCTCCAGCGTCGGGAGAATACCGTCGGAGACGGCGGCGGCGAGCCGGCCTGAAGCGACGAGTTCGCCTGCGGCCCGGAGGTCATCCGCCATGTAGCGGTCTTCCTCGATCGTGGGCACGACGGCGCGCAGGGTGGCCGCCGCCTTCTGAAGTTCCGGGCTCGTCACAAGCGGCGCGCGGAACTCGATGCCCTGGACCGCTGCGAGCGCCTCGATGCCGACGATCGAGAACAGGTTGTCCGTCATCTGGAGCAGGCGGCGGGCGCCATGGCAAGCCATCGAGACGTGGTCTTCCTGGTTGGCCGAGGTCGGCGTCGAGTCGACGGAAGCGGGGTGCGCGAGCTGCTTGTTTTCCGACATCAGCGCGGCCGAGGTGACTTCGGCGATCATAAGACCCGAATTGAGGCCGGGCTTTTTCGCAAGGAAAGCGGGCAGGCCGTAGCTCAAGGCCGGATCGACGAGGAGTGCGATGCGGCGCTGTGAAATGGCGCCGATTTCGCAGACCGCGAGCGCGATCTGGTCGGCGGCGAAGGCGACCGGCTCGGCGTGGAAGTTGCCGCCGGAGACGACGGCATTGTCGGACAACACCAGCGGATTGTCGGTGACGGCGTTGGCTTCGATCGTGAGTGTGGCGGCGACTGAGCGCAGGAGATCGAGGCAAGCGCCGTCGACCTGCGGTTGACAGCGGATGCAATAGGGGTCCTGCACCCGTTCGTCGCCTTCTATATGGCTCTGGCGGATGACCGATCCGTCGAGCAGCCGGCGAAGCGCGGCCGCCGTGTCGATCTGCCCGCGATGACCGCGCAGCGTATGGATATCCGGATGAAACGGGGCGGAAGAGCCCATGGCCGCATCGGTCGAAAGCGCGCCGGTGACAAGCGCCGCCTGGGCCGCCCGATGCGCGCGGAAGAGGCCGGCAAGTGCGAGCGCCGTCGAGACCTGCGTGCCGTTGATCAGCGCTAAGCCCTCCTTGGCGGCGAGCGTCACCGGCGAAAGACCGGCCGCGCCCAGGGCGGCCGCGGCTGCCATGCGTTCACCGGAGAAGAAAGCTTCGCCATGCCCCATCATGACGGCGGCCAAGTGAGCGAGCGGTGCGAGGTCGCCGGAGGCACCGACCGAACCCTTTTCCGGGATCAGCGGAACGACGCCCTTTTCCATCATCGCCTCGAGGAGGCGGATGAGTTCGAGGCGCACGCCGGAGGCGCCGCGGCCGAGCGAGATGAGCTTCAGCGCCATGATGAGTCGCACGATATTCTCCGGCAGCGGCTGACCGACGCCGCAGCAATGCGACAGGATCAGATTGCGCTGGAGGGTGGTCACGTCGGCGCTGTCGATCTTGATTGAGGCGAGTTTGCCGAAACCCGTATTGATGCCGTAGACCGGCGCATTGCCCGCGACGATCTCGGCAATCCGCTCCGCAGCCCTAGCGATGCCGGCGTCGAAGGCGCGGTCGAGGCGGGCGGGCTCGCCGGTCCAGTAGATCGTCTCAAGATCCTTGAGCGGAACCGCACCCGGTTTCAGCACAATGGTCATACGGCAATCCTTTCACCCTTGAAAATCCGCTCATGCAGAGGATTGAAGCCGATGCGGTAGATCAATTCCGCCGGCGCATCGATGTTCCAGATCGCGAGATCCGCCGATTTCCCCGCCTCGAGCGTGCCGGTTTCATCGAGGATCCGGAGCGCGCGGGCCGCCTCGCGCGTCACGCCAGCGAGGCATTCCTGGACCGTCAGACGGAAAAGCGTCGCCGACATGTTCATGGACAGGAGCAGGGATGTCAGCGGCGAAGTGCCGGGATTGCAGTCCGTCGCGACGGCGATGCGTGTTCCGGCGGCGCGAAGTGCCTCGACCGGCGGGAACTGCTTTTCGCGAAGGGTATAGAACGCGCCGGGCAGAAGGACGGCGACGGTGCCTGCCGTCGCCATCGCCGCAGCACCCTCGGCATCGAGATATTCGAGATGGTCCGCCGAAAGCGCATCATAGGAAGCGGCAAGCCTGGCGCCACCGAGATTGGAAAGCTGTTCAGCGTGGAGCTTGACCGGCAGGCCGAGCGACTTGGCCTTGTCGAAGACGAGTGCGATCTCGGCCGGCGAGAAGGCGATGTCTTCGCAGAAGCCGTCGACCGCATCGACGAGCCCCTCGGCATGCGCCTTGACGAGACCGGGCAGGACGACGTCCGAGATGTAGTCGCCATTTCGGCCTTTGTATTCCGGCGGCGTGGCGTGGGCGGCGAGATAGCTGGTCACAACACGCACGGGGCGCACGCGCTCCAATTGGCGCGCAGCGCGCAGCATCTTCAGCTCGGCCTCGATGTTGAGGCCATAACCCGATTTGATCTCGACCGTGGACACGCCCTCGGAGAGCAGCGCTTCGAGCCGGGGCAGTGCCGTCTCGACCAGGGCCTCGACCGACAAGGCATTGGTCGCCTTGACGGTGGAGATGATCCCACCGCCGGCACGGGCGATCTCCTCGTAGGTCGCGCCTTCGAGCCTAAGCTCGAATTCGCGGGCGCGGTTGCCGCCGTGGACAATATGGGTGTGGCAATCGATCAGCGCCGGCGTGATCCAGCGACGTTCGCAATCGACCACCTGGTCCGCCTCGGCAAAGCCCACAGGCAGTTCGCTCTCGGCTCCGGCATAAACGATCCGGCCGCCGCGGACGCCGACGGCGCCTTTCTCGATGATGCCGAGCGGTCCGAGGTCTTCGCGAAGCGTCGCAAGGCGAGCATTGCGCCAGAGGCTCGTTCTGCCAGACGGTGTCATTTCGTTTCTGTCCATGAGCTCCGCCCTTCTCCACGGATAATGTATATACATAATGTTCGCGGTGGCAAGTGGAAAAACTATGCCTCCGTGAGGTAACGCGGTGGGCGCTGTCGGCCAGAAGCGCAGCAAAAAGCCCCGGGGCTTTTTATCCGCTTTGCCGCGGCCCGCTGGATACCTTGACAGATGGCAGGGAGGTTATAATGGTTTTGGAGAAACATTATAACCAGGTAGACGGCAGAGAGTTATAATGTATTTGCGGAAACATTATAACGAGGCGGCAATGAAGGAAATCGATCTCGTCTATAGAACGATGTTTGCCGAGTTGTTACAGCGCTCGCTCGATGCCCAGTTCCAGGCGGACTTCCCGTTCGAGGGACGGTTTGTCACCGTTCCCGTCAAAGGGAAGAACTATTGGTATTTCGATCTCCCTAGTCCCGACGGCGACAAGCGGCGCTATGTCGGGCCCGAGGCCGATCAGGAAGTCACGAAGCGGGTGCTGGCCTTTCGCCAGATCAAGGACAGCCTGAAAGAGCGCCGGAGGATGGTCTCCACGTTGCTTCGCAGCGGCGGCATGGCTGGCCCGGATCGCTTCGCGGGCGACGTTACCGAAGCTCTCGCCAATGGCGGTCTGTTCCGCCTGCGGGCGGTTCTCGTCGGGACCGTGGCTTTCCAGTGCTATTCGGGAATCCTCGGGATCCGGCTCCCGAATAGCGCGATGCAAACGGGCGATGCGGACTACGCGCAGGATTTCGCGATCTCCGGCGAGGTGGACGACAGCCTGCCGCCGATCTTGGAACTCCTGCAAACGGTCGATCCGACCTTCCGAGCGGTCCCCCATCAGCGCGACAAGGCGAGGGTGGTGGCGTTCGTCAATGCCAGTGATTACCGCGTGGAATTCCTGACGGGGAATAGGGGGAGTGATGACTATATCGGCAAGCCCTCGCCCATGCCTGCCCTTGGCGGCGCGTCGGCCGAGCCGTTGAGGTTTCTGGATTTCCTGATCTACGAGCCCGTGCGGACGGTATTGCTTCACAAAGCGGGTGTGAGCGTCAATGTGCCAGCGCCCGAACGGTATGCCGTCCACAAGCTCATCGTGGCCTCGAGGCGGCTCACTGACGCGCTCGGACGCGCGAAGCGCGACAAGGACCTATTCCAAGCTGCGTTGCTCTGTGAGGCGCTGGTTGAAACCCGGCAGGGCGAGATTCTGGGCGATGCCTTCCAAGAGGCGTGGGATCGCGGGCCATCATGGCAGCAGGCGCTCCGCGAAGGGGTCGCGATGATGCCGAAAAAGGGAGAAGCGGCACTGGCGGATGCATTGGGGTCGGAATTCTTCAAGGAGGTAAGGGCATGACGAAGGAAAGCCAGATTCTCAGCCCATACGACGATCCCGACGGCCCCTGCCAGCGTTGCGGCAAGCCGTCCGAGATCATCCTGAAATCGGGCAGCATATCCTGAAAGGCGAAGTCGGATAGGCTAGCCGGAGAAAACGGAGTCCGGGGCTTTCGGGAGAACTTCCGTCCAATCGCAGCCGCTCGCCGATCATACGGCGAGTATGAAAGTTCAAATCTATTCCGCCGCCACAGTCGCCAAGTGCCGCCGATAGGAGCGCAGGCCCGCATAGAGCACAGCGAGCGACGCCACCGGAAACAGCGCCGCGATGAAGCCGAGGTCGGCTGCCGCCGCATTCTCCAGCACTCGTCCGCCGATTGCTGTGCCGGTGGCGATGCCGAGATAGATCGCCGAGGCGTTGAGCGACAGGGTCAAATGCGCGATCTCCGGCGCGAAGCCGACGATGCGGCTCGCCTGCGCCGGCGGGAAAGCCCAACCTATGATGCCCCATGGCACCATGATGCCGATCAGCAGCAAGCCGGCAAGGTCACGTGGGAGGAGGTGCAGGCCAAAGCCGATCGTCAGCGAGACCACGAGCGCCGACATCAGCGACAGCGCCACCATGCGCGCCGCGCCGATCCGGTCTGCCAAATAGCCGCTGGACAGATTGCCGATCACTGCACCCACGCCAAAGGCGAGTAGCAGACCGGGCAGCGCCATTTGCGAAAGCCCGGCGCCATCGATCGCCAGCGGCGCGAGATAGGAGATGATGACGAAGGCGCCAGTGAGATAGAGAAACGTCACCATCAGCGACGAGGCAACGCCCGGACGGCCAATGGCGCCGAAGCGCTCCGAAAGTGTCAGCTTCGTTCCGCTCAGGCCCTGCGGCAGACGCAGCCAGAGCACGGCGGCGCAGGTGAGCCCGAGCAGAGCCACCGCCCCGAACGTGCCGCGCCAACCCCAGAGGGCGGCGATCAGCGCCCCGAGAGGTGCGCCCAGCGCCACGGCGAATGTGGTGCCGCCCACCACAATCGAGATCGCCAGCGCACGGTGCTCCGGCCCGGCGAGCGAAACGGCTGTCGCCTGCGCAGTGGCAGCAAACAATCCGCTCGCCATCCCCATCAGGATCTGGGCAGCCATCAGCATAATGAAGGACACGCTCGTCGCCGCTATGCAGTTGCCGACCACGAAGGCCAGCATCGCAGCGACAAGCACTCGACGCCTGTCCGCCGCGCCAGCCAATGCCGAAAGCAGTGGTGCGCCGATGGCGTAAGAAAGCGAGAACACAGTGATCAGGTGCCCCGCTTGCGGAATGGTCGTATGCGTGTCCGCCGCGATCGACGGCAGAAGGCTCGAAAAGACGAAACCGACCGTGCTCATGGTGAAGGAGCCGACGGCGAGCCAAATAAGGCGCTTGTCCATGGGAAGGCCATTTGTTCAAAAGATATTGAACTATTGAACTTGATGGCTCTTCATGTCAATATGCCGAGGCAGCAATCTTTGAACCCATGACCCTACCGCATCCCGCCACCGACCAGATCACCTTGTCCAACGTTCTCGCCGCCCTCGGAGATCCGACGCGGCTGGCGATCGTGGGCTATCTTGCCCGCCGCGAGGGGCGGCCGACGATGTGCCTGAAGTTTACGGATTTCGGTTCCAAGACCAATATCAGCTATCACTTGGCCAAGCTGCGCGAGTCGGGCATTACGCGCACCGAGGTCTCCGGCACCAGCCGGCTGATTACGCTGCGGCGCGACGACCTCGACACCCGCTTTCCCGGCCTCCTCGATTCTATCATCGCTTCGGCGGTGGACCTGCCCATGGTGAAGAAGATCGAGGAAGCAGCGGAGGAGGCGTCGGTACAAGGGGAGCCGCAATAGCTCGTTTCGAGCGTTCGTTCTTCCTTCACTCGGTCTCCTGTCGCGACAATGCCATGACGCGGATCCATGCGAGCAGCTTACCCGCGGTTCCTTCGGCCAGCAAACGGAGCAAGAGCCCGCACTGTTCGGTCCCGGCTTGCCGGGAGAAGTGCCGCTCCCGTGTCAGGCGGGGTGGTGGCTCTTCGCGGAGTGCTGCTCGACAAGGGTGACGAAGCGCCGACCGGCAATGTCGAGCCTGCCGCTGTTGTCGATCACCGTCACGTCGGGGCCTGCAACAATGTCCGGCGCCTGCCGCGTCAGCCGTCGGAGCACGTCCTCCTCGTTCTCGCGCCCCCGTTCGGCGAGGCGCTTCGCCAGCACTGGCGGGTCGGCGGTGATGACGGCGACGGCGATCGTGCCGAAGGCCGCGCGGATGGCGGGGAGGGCGGCGCGGCTGCCGTTGACGATCGCCGTCATGCCGCTTTCGACCTTGTCGGCGATCTCCACCGGAATGCCGTAGCTCAAGCCATGGGCCTGCCACGAAACGGCAAAGGCGCCGCTTTGGCGCATTTCCTCGAACTCCGCGGCCGACACGCTCTCATGCACCTCGCCGCCTGCGTCCGACGGACGCGTGATCACTCGCCGAACAAAAAGGATATCTGGCCGGTGGGCGAAATGGCGGGCGGCAAAGCCCATGACGCTGTCCTTGCCGGCGCCGCTCGGCCCGACAACGACGACGAGCGTTCCACGTTCCTGTTCGGCCGCCGTCATGCGACACGCCTGCCTTCGCGCCAAACTGAGCGGACGACCGGAATGCCCTCGAGTCGATGGACGCGCGCGATATCGGCACGAAGGCCGACTGCGATCCGGCCGCGATCGTCGAGCCCCACGGTGCGCGCAGGCGTTGCCGTGACCATGGCGATCGCCTTGGGTAGATCGATCGCCTCGACCTCGTCGGCCAGAATGAAAGGCGCGTGGATGAGGCTGAAGGGGACATAATCCGAAGAAAGCACATCGAGCACGCCACGCTCGGCGAGATCCCGCGCGGCGATGTTGCCGGAGTGCGACTTGCCACGTACGACGTTCGGCGCGCCCATCAGCACGCTCAAGCCGGCGCGATGCGAGGCTTCCGCTGCCTCGAAGCTCGTCGGGAATTCCGCAAGGCGGATGCCGTAGCCGATCGATTCCTCGACATGTTCGATTGTTGCGTCATCGTGGCTGGCGATGGTGATGCCGCGCTCGGCGCAGGCCTCCGCAAGGGCCGTGCGATGCGGCGTCGCATAGCGCGCCGAGAGCGCCTGCTGGCGCTCGATGAAAGCGGCGAAGGCTTCGTCCGACAGGCCGCGCTTCGTCTTGTAGTAGAGCGTGTACTGATCCATCGTCTGGAACTGCCGCTGGCCGGGGGCATGATCCATCAGCGAGACGAGACGAACCTGCGGGTCGTCACGAAAGTCTTCATAGTGTTCCAGCACGTCGGCGGTCGAAACCTCGCAACGCAGATGTATGAGGTGATCGGCGCGCAGGCGTCCTTCTTCCTTGGCCTGGGCGAGGGCGTCGGCCATGCTGCGCATTTCCCCCTTCTGAAAGCCGCCGTCCTCGTCCGATCCCAGACGCAGACAGTCGAAGACGGTGGTGATGCCGGAGGTGACGACCTGGGCGTCATGGGCCTGGATGGCGGCGATCTTCAGCCAGCGAACGCCGGGCCGCGGCGAGTAGTGTGCTTCGAGATGATCTGTGTGCAGCTCAACCAGGCCGGGCAGCAGGTAGTCGCCTTCGAAATCCTCACCGCCGCGGCTCACGCCTTCCGAAATGTCGGCGATCCTGCCGTCGCGGATCAGCACCGAGCCGTCGACGATACAGTCTTCGAGAACGATACGGGCGTTGGTCAAAACCTTTTCGCTGCTCATATTCATGCAATCTTTCGCGTGGTTGCGCCGCCGAGCGGCAGCAGGGAATGAACGGTGAAGGGCGCGCCGCGATGCGGCTCGACGAAAAGCGCGAGCGTCGAGATGGCAAGCGGCTTGCCGATGAATTCGTCAAAAGCGGCTTCGAGCGTCTCCTGCATGACGCCGCGCATGTCATCCGGCACGGGTCCGGTAAGGGTCAGATGGAACTGGAACTCTTCGAACACATAAGGGTAGCCCCATGCCGTGAGGTATTCCCGCTGACGCTGGGTGAGCTTTTCGGGATTGCGGCGCGCGATATCGGCCTCCGAGAGTGGCGCCCGAAAGGGCTCGAAGCGGCGAACCGCCTGCTCCGCCAGGTTCTGCAAGGGCACGCAATGCCGGGTCGGCACGAGCGCGAAGAAGGGCCCGATCTCAGTCAGCGTGATCTCCGGCACTTCGAAGGGCTCGATCTCCGCCGCGAATTCGTCGAAAGCTGCGATCAACTCGGCCTCGCTTCGCCCGGCCGCAAGCTCGAACGGCGCCTTCAACGTTCCGTGGAAGCCGTAGCGGCGCGGCTCGGCTGTCAGCGCCATCTGCTGCTCGCCGTCGAGCGCAGGGGTCTCCGTCCATGCCAGGGCGCCACTATTGAAGGCGTCCCGCCCGAGCCAACGGGCCGCGGTCTGCGACAGCCGGTCATCGGCCGGCGGCGCGAAATAGATTGTGTAGCGCACGGGGTCGTTCACTTTCTTCATCGGCAGGCCCCGTTTTGGGGGCCGCCATTCGCGGGTGAGATGCGCAGCTATCCGATTCACGTGACAACATCATGATGGCGGCCGCGCAAATCGGATCAATGCGCCTTTCGCCCCATCAGGCGCGAACGGCACATATTCGAGATGCTGTCGAAAACGAAGACGACCATCAAGATCAAAAGCACCATGTAGGCGACGTTTTCCCAATCCGAGTTCGTGCGCATTGCCTCCCAGAGCTTCAGTCCGATGCCGCCGGCACCGACGGCCCCGATGATCGTTGCCGAGCGCGTATTCGATTCCCAGAAATAAAGCGCCTGGCTGGCAAAGACCGGCAGTACTTGCGGCAGCACGCCGAAGCGCTGCACGGCGATCGGCGCGGCGCCAACGGATTTCACGCCCTCGCGCTGCTTGTCGTCGATGTTCTCCAGCGCTTCGGAGTAGAGCTTGCCGAGCGTCCCCGTGTCGGTGAAGAAAATCGCGGAGATGCCGGCGAGCGGCCCGGGCCCGAAGGCGCGGGTGAAGAAGAGCGCCCAGATGAACATGTCCACCGACCGCTGGAAGTCCAAGAAGCGCTTGACGATCTGATTGGTGATGCGGTTCGGCGTGATGTTGCGCGCCGCCAGGAAGCAGAGCGGAAAGGCGACGAAGGACGCAAAGAGCGTACCGACGAAGGCCATGACGACCGTCTGCAGGAGCTTCGTCCAGACGTCGAGATGCTGCCATTCCGCATTGAAGAGGATGTTGTCCCAGGCGAGCGCCAGGTTCGAGCGCGTCGGGTCGAGGCGGTCTCCCGACCAGATCAAAGAGGCCACTTCGCCGTAAGATTTGCCGAAGAACGGCGAGTTGGTGTCGAAGAGGAAGTTCGCCCAGCCGAAGAAGCGATTGCGGATCGAAACGCCGTCGCCTTCGACTTCGGCCCAACCGGTCGCGCCGAAGGAGAGGGTGATTTTCTCGCCCGGCCGCTTCTGCGTCGCCCAATGGGGCAGGGGACCTTCGGGCGTCACCGTCTCGGCGCCGTCGACCTTCATCATCAAGGTTTCGCCGGCATGAGTCGCCTTCACCAGCCTGTCCGCCGCTTCGATGCGTGTCGACCGGTCGAAGCTCACGACTGCGCGCGTTACGACCTCCTCCGTGCGAGTCGCGGCCGTCTTCTGCTCAGTCGTGGCCCCCTGGCCTCCGCCGAGCGCCGCGTTCGGCGCCATGAAATTGAAAGAGGAACTCGCCTTCGGCTTCGGCGACGGCGCCGCGGCTGCCGGCGTCTCGACAGTACGCGTCACCGTCTGCTTTTCCAGGGCCACCCATTCCGGGTTCGGGCTCTTACCGAGGGGCGAATTGCGCTGGTAGGAGACGCTCATTGCCCCGTCGGGCGCAATCTCGATCTCGGGGCGGACCTCGTAGGACACCCAGTCGGCAAGATAGGTGCCGGCTATGCCCCAATTGGCATTGGCAAGCACGTGACCGATCGAGAAGAACCACCAGCAGAAGACCATGTAGACCGCGAGGCCGAGGCCCACCTGGAAAATCCTGCGCCGTGTCTTGGTGGACGACTGCAGGAGATGAGGGTGGCGCGCCGCGATGGCTTCCATTTCGAGCGCGCTGGGCTTGGTCGAGGCAATCATGACGAGTCCTACTGGGCGAGCTGGAAAGCCTGATCGCCGACGAGGCGGCGACGAAGCCAGGCGGAAAATTGATCCACGGCGCAGATCGTCGCAAAGAGCAGGATGACGATCGCCAGCGTCTTCGCTTGATGGTTCTGTCCGATCGACAGGCGCAGGAGTTCGCCGATGCCGCCGCCGCCGACGGCGCCGATGATCGTCGAAGCGCGCACGTTGATTTCGAGCCGCAGCAGGAAATAGCTCGTGAAATTCGGCAGTACCTGCGGAACGATGCCGAACCAGACGCGCTCGATCCAGCTCGCACCGACGGCCCGCAAACCCTCTTCCGGCTTCATATCGGCGTTTTCGACCACCTCGAAGAAAAGTTTGCCGAGCGCGCCGATCGTGTGAATCGAAACAGCAGCGATCGCGGGAATGGGCCCAAGCGAAAGGATCGCCAGGAAGAAACCGGCGATGACGACTTCCGGAAAGGCGCGCAGGATTTCCATCAGCCGGCGCACGGCCCCCCGAATCCAGGGATTAGGCATGAGATTGCGCGCCGCAAGGAAACACAGAATGAAGCCGAAGAAGGCGCCGATCACGGTTGAGAAGATCGCGATATTCACCGTCTCTAGAATCTTGTGCACATATTCCGGGACGTAGAGGCTGTCGGTAAGGTAAAGCCGTCCGTCAGGGTAATTGTATTTGAAGCTGCCGTCGTCATAGGGCGATGGCAGATCGAACATTGCGCGGATCACTTCCATCGCATCGCGCGGCATCAGATCGCCGGCGAAGTCGAAGAGATGCGGCAGACGATCGATAAATTTGCCGGCATTCGTGTCGTTGGCAAAGCGGAGCGAGGCGAAGAGCGCCAATGCCAAAAGGGCAAGCCCAAGCCAGGTGTAAAAACGCCGGCGACTATTGAGCTCGCGCCAATGACTCTCGATGAGAGCGCCGCTCTCGCTTAGGTGCCGCGACAGCACGGAAGTGGCCATGGGGTTTCCGGCGGAAGCCGGCCTCTGGAGATGGACGCCGGAGGCGCCTAACAGACAGGCGCCGGCTGCGAACTGCAGCCGGCGCAGCTAGGTAGGGAGGCGATCAGCCGCCGATCGTCGCCTTGCGGGCGTCGATGATCGGCTTGTAGAAGTCGCTGTTGACCTCGGTGTAGCCGCTGAACTCGCCGCCCTGGATGGCCGAGAAGCAGGCCGCATCCGTCTTCGGCAGATCCATCATGAACTGCTTGAACTTCGCTTTCATGTCGTCATTCATCGAGGTGCGAACGACGATCGGGCCGTTCGGGATCAGCGGCGACTTCCAGAGTTCGACGAGGTCGTTCATGTCGAGGATCCCCTTGTCGACCATCTTGCGGAGGTTGCCGGAGGTGTAGCCGTCCTTGAACTCGCCGACGCCCGAGCCGAAGGTCGTACCGGCATCGAAGGTGCCCTTCAGCACTTCGAGGACGAGGTTCTCGTGGCCGCCGCCGAAGCCGGTCTCACCGAAAAATTCCTTGACCGGCGCGCCGATCGATTCCGGCAGCGTCACGAGGGGAACGAGGTAGCCGGAAGTGGAGTCCGGATCGGCAAAGCCGAGCTTCTTGCCCTTGAGATCCTCGAGCTTGGTGATGCCGGAGTCCTTACGGGCGACCATGATCGAGTGGTAGCCGGTCGCGCCATCTGTCTGAACCGTCGTCAGGATCGGCTCGACGGCGTCCGCCTTGGCGAGATAGATCTTGGCATAGCCGGAGGCGCCGAGTTCGGCATAGTCGAGCGTGCCGCCGAGGAGGCCCTGGATCACGCCGTCATAATCGGCGGCCGGGAACAGCGAGACCTTTTCGACGCCGATGGCGGCCGGGAGCTTGTCCACCAGGCACTGATAGTTGCGCAGGCGGTCGGCTTCGTTCTCCCCGCCCATGATGCCGATGCGGAATTCCTTGAGGTCTTCGGCCTGAGCCTGACCGACGAGGGCGATGAGCGCGACGGCGCCCAGAAGAGCTTTCTTCAGCATGAGGTTCGTTCTCCCGTTTTTCCGGTTATTCCGGATGGATTGCGGTTAAAGATGCCCTTGACGCGGGCATTCGATCCTGGCGGGCCTTAAAGGCCCGCCAGTGCCAGCGGCTTCAAGCCGGCCGATGCGGTTTCCTGCGGCACTGCCGCGGGAATGTTTATGCTTGTCGAGGTCATCGCTTCCTCGATCGGCGTCTCGGCGCCGTAAATCTCGGCGACGGCCGCGGCGGTCAGGTCCTTCGGCTGCCCGTCGAAGACGACGCGGCCATGCGCCATGCCGATGATGCGCTCGCAATAATTCCGGGCGGTGTCGAGTGTGTGAAGATTGGTGATGACGGTGATGCCGTCGCGCTCGTTGATGTCGCGCAGCGCATCCATGACGATCTTGGCGTTGAGCGGGTCGAGCGACGCGATCGGCTCGTCCGCAAGCAATACTTTCGGCTGCTGCATCAGCGCACGGGCGATCGCGACGCGCTGCTGCTGGCCGCCGGAAAGCGTGCCGGCCGGCTGCAGGGCCGTCTGCTCGATGCCGAGCCGCTCGAGCGCGCCGATCGCCATGATCCGCTCTTCGCGACTAAACATGTTGAGAATGCTCGATATCGTCGAACGATGGTTCAGCCGCCCGAGCAAGACGTTGGTGAGGACGTCAAGGCGCGGCACTAGGTTGAACTGCTGGAAGATCATCGCGCAGTCGCGCTGCCAGTTGCGTAGCGCGGCACCCCTTAGCGAAGAGACCTCGACGCCGCCGAACTCGATCGAGCCCGAGGAGAGGTCAACGAGGCGGTTTATCATGCGCAGGAGCGTCGACTTGCCGGCACCGGAGCGGCCGATGATGCCGACCATCTGCCCTTGAGGGATGTCGAAGGTAACCGAGCTCACAGCGGTCTTCTTGCCGAACTGGCGGGTTACGTTCTTCAACTGAAACATTGGTGGCAGTTCCTCTTTCGGGGAGACCGGTCATCGGCATGACCCCTGCCATATCCGCGCCTCGTGAAGGCGAAATGTCAGTTTTTTGTAGCTTCTGTTACAGTCCACAGGCGCACAGCGCCGGGGCGGCACGCAGGCGCGCCGTTCACCCGCTATCCGGAATAGCCGTGCCGCGCGAAGAAGCGATCGAGCTCCCGCTGCTCCGGCACCTGTCCGGTAAAAATTTCCACGTATTCCGGGATGCGCTTCATGCGGACGGCGATGTCTTCCTTCGTCTGCATGGAAATGTATCCGATCTGCACCAGATAGATCGTGCGTGCCCGAACGTCGGCGTGTGTGTCGTCGTGCCCAAAGCGCAGGAACATGCGCGACAGGGCATCGAGGCGCTGCTGATCGGCGCTCTGGACCTCCGCCAGAATTTCGGGTGACTGGAGGGCCCAGCTCCTCACCGCGAACTCGAATTGCGCGTCGAAAAGCCTGCTGTCCAACCAGCAGTCAAAGACGTTCAGCATCGCCTCGGCAACCGTCTCGGCATATGCCTCGGCCCGTTTGACGAGATTGCCCGTGTTCTTCTCGCGCCAGCGCGAGACCAGCGCATTGAGCAGTTCCTCGCGGTCCTTGAAAAACCAATAGAAGCTCGTCCGTGATAAATTGAGTTTCTTCGCAAGCGGCTGAATCTTCACCGCATCGACGCCGGCCTCGAGCAGGGACTCGTAGGCCGCCCCCAACCAAACATCCGGGGAACCGCGCCAACCGCTATCATTCATGGTCTGCTCCATTGTCGTTTTCTAGCAAAACGCGAGGAGTCACGCAAGAAAAACTGTACATCGATGTCATCCGACATGACGCATGTGATCGTGCAATTGACACTTATGTACATTTCCAATTACGCTCCGGGAGCATGTCTAAGATCGGAGCCTGGCAGATGTCGAACGATCCCCTCCTTCAACCCTATCAGCTCAAGCAACTGACGCTGCGCAACCGCATCATCGTGACCGCCCACGAGCCCGCCTATCCGGAAGACGGCATGCCGAAGGAGCGTTATCGTGCCTATCACGTTGAAAGGGCGAGGGGCGGCGTTGCCATGACCATGACGGCAGGCTCCGCTGCCGTCTCGAAGGACAGCCCTCCGGTGTTCAACAATCTGCTCGTCTACAAGGACGAGGTGGTGCCGTGGATAAGGGATCTGACGGACGCCGTGCACGAACAGGGTGCGGCAATCATGATCCAGCTCACCCATCTCGGCCGCAGGACACGCTGGGACAAGGGCGACTGGCTTCCGGTCGTCGCTCCGTCGCACCATAGGGAGGCGGCGCACCGCGCCTTTCCCAAGAAGCTGGAAGATTGGGATATCGAGAGGATCATCAAGGACTTTGCAGACGCGGCCGAGCGCATGAAGGCGGGCGGCATGGACGGGATCGAGCTGGAAGCCTACGGACATCTCATCGACCAGTTCATCTCTCCGCTCACGAACGAACTCGACTCCCCTTATGGCGGCTCGTTGGACAACCGCATGCGGTTCTGTCTCGATGTCCTGAAAGCGATCCGCGCGCGGGTTGGCTCCGATTTCCTCGTCGGCATACGATACACCGCCGACGAATGTCTCCCCGGCGGTACGGCGAAAGAAGAAGGCTTCGAGATTTCGAAGCGCCTCAAGGAAAGCGGGCTCGTCGACTTCCTGAACGTGATCAGGGGCCATATCGACACCGATGCCGGGCTGACGGATGTGATCCCGATCCAGGGCATGGCAAATTCGCCGCACCTCGATTTTGCCGGCGAAATTCGTGCCGCCACCAATTTTCCGACCTTCCATGCCGCGAAGATCCCGGACGTCGCGACGGCCCGCCACGCGATCTCCGCCGGCAAGGTCGATATGGTGGGGATGACCCGCGCCCACATGACGGACCCGCATATCGTCCGGAAGATCATCGAAAAGCGTGAAGAAGACATTCGCCCCTGCGTCGGCGCGAACTACTGTCTTGACCGCATTTATCAGGGTGGCGCCGCCTACTGTATCCACAACGCCGCGACGGGACGTGAGCTGACGATGCCGCACACGATTGCGAAGGCTGACCGGCGCAGGAAGGTGGTGATCGTCGGGGCCGGTCCTGCCGGCCTCGAAGCGGCCCGTGTGGCGGGCGAGCGTGGTCATGAAGTCGTCGTATTCGAAGCGGCGAGCGATCCGGGCGGACAGGTCCGCCTCACTGCGCAGAGCCCGCGCCGCCGGGAGATGATCAGCATCATCGACTGGCGCATGAGCCAGTGCGAGAAGCTTGGCGTCACCTTTAATTTCAATACATGGGCTGAAGCCGAGACCGTTCAGGCGGAAAATCCGGACGTCGTCATCGTCGCCACGGGCGGACTGCCACATACTGATGTCTTGTCGAGGGGCAACGAACTCGTCGTTTCCGCCTGGGATATCATCTCCGGCGACGTCAAGCCGGGCACCAACGTTCTGATCTTCGATGACGCCGGCGATCACGCGGGTCTCCAGGCGGCCGAGTTTCTCGCCAATGCCGGAGCCAAGGTCGAAATCATGACGCCTGACCGGTCCTTCGCACCGGAGGTCATGGCGATGAATCTCGTCCCCTACATGCGCTCGCTGCAGAAACTGGACGCGATCTTCACGGTCACCTTCAGGCTCGATGCGGTTGAGCGGCACGACAACCAACTGATCGCCCATGTCGGCAGCGACTATGGCGGCGTTGCCAAGCAGCGCATAGTAGACCAGGTGGTCATAAACCACGGAACCATTCCGCTCGATGAGCTGTATTTCGAACTGAAACCGGCTTCGACCAATCTCGGCGAGATATCGCACGACCAACTGATCGCCGGCGACCCACAATCAATCGTTCGCAACCCTGACGGCAGATTCCAGCTCTTCCGCATCGGCGATGCGGTCGCGGCGCGCAACACGCATGCGGCGATCTACGACGCGCTTCGCCTTCTCAAGGACATCTGACCGCAAGGCGAGCCAGATGGATCCGCCGGCAGTTGATGTCGTGATCTTGTGCGCCGCTGCAACGAGCAACGCGGAGCGCCAGGAATAAAACCGGCTCTTCCGTTGCGGTGACGCCTTCACGAGCATGTCAACCGGCTGTCGCAGTCGGGTGGTCCACGATCATGTTTTGGACATCTTTCTGGCAATCACTCGCCCGCAAATTCATTATGCACGGGAAAGAAGAGATCACGTGCAAGGACGGGCGAGGGGGCTTAAGCTTATTGTTGTGAGTACTGATCCACCTGGGCCATTGCGCACCCATTCACCTTACAACTGGTCGGCGCGATCGGCACGCTTGTTGCTTCCCGCTCACTGTTGCAGGATGGAAGCGCATCTTCTTGGTATGCGCTCTGACGGCAGTTACTGATCGAGAGCTTGGATGGCGGAAAACGATGCTGCGTCGGATAGTGAGGGGGTGAGCCACGGGCGCACCCACGAGCGCGGCCGTGACCGGCACGGCAATTCGCAGCGAGCCGCATTTGCCAAAACCTTGAAGGCTCTTGCCATATTGCGCCGCGCCCTAGGAAGACTTGGGCAGGCACTCCGCGAGGAAGTGCCTGTTGCGATGGGTGAGGCGACGCAAAAGCTCGGCGCATTTGCCGTCGGCGTACTGGAGCGAAGAGGGAAGAAGCCGCGGGCGAGGGTGGCGCGCGCAACAGAAAATCGCTCCACCCCAAAGAGCCGGCTCCCCGAACGAGCAATTCTGCTGCGAGGTGCTGCGGTCTCGGTCGCAGCATCTCTTGTCTTCCTGGTGGGCGTGTCTGCTTGGGCGCTGAGCGATGTGCCATGGGACGAAATCGCGGATGCCTCGCTGAAGCCGGTGGTGGTGCTCGAAACGGCCGACGGCAAACCGCTGGTCAGCCAGGGGCCGATCCAGGGCCCCTATGCGAAGCGAGAGGACTTTCCGCCACACCTGATCGACGCGGTGCTCGCAAGGGAGGACCGGCGCTTCTACGAGCACTTCGGCATCGACTTGAAGGGTATTGCCCGCGCAATCTACAGGAATGTCGGGGCGGGCGAAGTCGTGCAGGGCGGCAGCACGATCACGCAGCAATTGATCAAGATCCTCTACCTCGAGCGCGAGCGTACCTGGAAGCGGAAGATCCAAGAAGCGGTGATCGCGTTCTGGCTGGAAGGCAAGCTCGGCAAGGACGAGATCCTTACCCGTTATTTGAACAACATCTATCTCGGCGCCGGTGCCACCGGCGTGCCGGCCGCCGCGCGCATCTATTTCGACAAGAACGTTGGCGACCTCAATATCGGCGAGTCGGCAATGCTCGCGGGGATCATTCGCGCCCCGTCGCAGCTCAATCCGTTGAGCAATCCCGAGGGCGCGCGCCAGCAGGCGGAACTGGTTATCGATGCCATGGTCGAGAGCGGCAGGATCACGCCCGACCAAGCCAAAGTAGCGAGCGCGGAATTCCTCAATCTCCAGCCATCCAAACCCGCGATCCGGTCGGGTAGCTGGTTCGCCGACTGGGTCATGCAGGACGCCCGCGAACTGGCGGGCCCCTATCGCGGCACCATCAGGATCAGGACGACTATGGTGCCGCGACTGCAAGCGATCGCCGAAAAGGTCGTCGCCGAGGCGCTTAGGCAGAACGGCAAAAGAACCGGGGCGTCGCAGGCGGCCCTGGTGGCGATGACGCCGGAAGGCGCCGTGGTCGCCATGGTCGGCGGTCGCGACTATTCAAAGAGCACGTTCAATCGCGCCGTTTCCGCGATGCGCCAGCCCGGCTCCGCGTTCAAACTGTTCGTCTATTATGCGGCGTTGAAGGCGGGCCTGACGCCCTTCGACCCGGTCGAGGACGCACCGCTCGACATCAACGGCTGGTCTCCGGAAAACTTCGGTGGCGGCTATAGCGGCCCTGTCAGCATCGCGGAGGCTTTCGCGCGGTCGCTGAACGCGGCGACGGTCGCCTTGGCGATGGAGGTTGGGATCGACAAGGTCATCGCATCGGCTCGGGAACTCGGGATCGACGCCCAGCTCTCCGAAACGCCAAGCCTCGCTCTCGGTTCGTCGGAGGTCAACCTGCTCGATCTGACCGGAGCTTATGCTTCGGTGCGGGCGGGGAAGGCCCCGATCGAACCATGGGGCATCGTGTCCCTGCAGGCCGAAGCCCAGCCGCAAGCCTTCCGCGTCGGCGCTTCGGAACAGCCCACCACAGACATCAGTCAATACCGGCCGGACCTTGTCGGCCTGTTGAGGCTCGTCGTCGAGCGCGGAACGGGGCGGGAGGCCGATATCGGAACACTTGCCGCCGGCAAGACCGGCACGAGCCAAAATCACCGCGACGCCTGGTTCATCGGCTTCACCGAACCGCTGGTCGTCGGTGTCTGGGTCGGCAATGACGACGAGACACCGATGAAGGATGTTACAGGCGGAAAGCTGCCGGCGCAGATTTGGCGCAACTTCATGACCGCCGCATTGGCCGCCGGTGCGGAAGAAAGCGAAGCCAGAGTGGCCGGCTCGGCACCCGCTTGCAACTTTCGAGCCTGCGCACGCGCCTATCGCTCGTTCCGGCCCGACGATTGCACGTTCCAGCCCTATGACGGCCCGCGCAGACTTTGCGAGAAGTAGGCTTGGCGAGAAGTGGGTCTGGGTAGCGTTGGCCTGCCGTCGCTATTTCGGAAGCGGCCCGGATCGAAGAGCTTGAAATCGAGGCCTTCGCTCCGGAAAGCTTCGGGCGGCGCCGTCTCCGCCAGCAAGCTTGCGGCAAGTGCTCCGAGCGCCGGCGAGGCGAGGATGCCGTAGCCGCCCTGGCCGGCGAGCCAGAAGAAATCCGGACGGCCGGGAGCAAAGCCGACGACGGGCAACCGGTCGGCGGAGAAGCTGCGCAGGCCCGCCCAGCTTTTGACAACTCTTCTTACCTCAATCGTTGTGGCTTCCTCGACGTAATGTGCCGCCCAGGCGATGTCGATCTCCTCAGGTTGCACATCTGAAGGCTCACACGGTGTCGCATCGGCCGGCGACGCGAGCAGCCGTCCGCCCTCGGGCTTCATGTAAAAGTCCTCGTCGATCTCGTTGATTTCCGGCAGGGTTGTCGTGTCGACCCCCTCCGGCAGATCGACCGTGATGGCGGTGCGGCGATGCGGAACGATGCCGAGGGGCCGCAGGCCGAAGAGGGTGGCGATCGGGTCAGCCCAGGCGCCGGCGGCATCTACGACGACCCTCGCCCGGATTTCACCCGCTGCCGTTCCGACGACCCAGGCAGCCCCGTCGTGTCGTGCATCAAGGAGTTCATGGCGCTCAAGGATGTCGCAACCGTTGCGCCGTGCGCCTTTGGCGTAACCCTGGAGCAGGCACTCGACTTCGATGTCCCAGAAATTCGGATCATGGAAGGCGGCCGCGGCGTAATCGGCTTTCAGGATCGGCACACGGGCAAGCGCCTCCTCGATCGTCAGCCGCTCGATTTCCGGCGTGAACTCGCGCTCTTCGGCAAGAACCTTTTCAAATCGCTCGACCTTCTCCGCATTGGCGATCATTACGCCGCCGCGCCGTTTCAGGAGTGGGACCTCCGTGAAGCCTTCCGGCGGCCGATCGAAGAAGACCTTCGAGATCGCAGCGAGCTTGCAGACCTCCGGGGCATTGTATCTCAGCACGAACTCGGCGGCCGAGCGCCCGGTACTGTGATAGCCGAGCGCGTCTTCCCGCTCGATAACGGCGACGGAACGGTGCGGACTGAGGAAATAGGCAAGCGACAATCCGGCGATACCGCCGCCTATGATCGCCACGTCGTAGTTGCGCATATGGTCCGCTCCTGTGATTTCTGGGGCGGACCATAGAAAGAGCGACAATGGCGTTCAAATTTATAGCGGTTAATGTCGTTATCAATCCTGATGATGACCCAGGCAATGATCCAGCGGCTCCATGTCGGCGACATGCGCGAGAAAGGCCTCTTCCGCCGGATTGAGGATCGAATTCGGATTGGAGATGCGGAAGACGTCGGTCGTCGGCAGGTCGCGATAGGGGGGCAGTTGCCAGAGTTCACCCGCCTTGACCGCCGGGCGGGCGAGATGATCGGGCAGCATACCGATGCCGACATTGGCGGAAATCAAACGCATGACTTCCTCGACATTGCAGGAGACGCCTCTGACCTGCTGACCGAAGGAGCCGATCGCGCGCACCGCCGTCACGGAGTTCATGTGCTGGCCGCCGAGCACGTCGGCGATGAAGGCGATGAATGGATCGCCGCGCAGATCATTGAAATTGACGCCCTCCACGCCGAAAAGCGGATGGCCGCGGCCGCAATAGAGCGCATAGCGCTCGCGGATGTGAAAGCTCTTGCTGAGCCCCTCCGGTATGATGCCGTCGCAGAGGCCCACCGTCGCGATGTTGCGTTTGACGGCGCTGAGCACGTCGACGGTCGTTGCGACGGTGACGGAGATCGTCACCTTCGGATGCATGCGAAAGAAGCTATCGAGCTTTCTGTCCCAGGCGGGATTGTGGGCATGACTGACGGTGTGAATAGTGAGATGGCCCGTGACTTCCTCGCCCGCGGTCTCGAGCACGTGCGGCAGGCGGATCACCGCCGCGAAGATGTCGCGGCATTGGCCGTGCAGTTTCTCGCCCGCTTCGGTGAGGTCGAAGCGTCCCGGCCGGCGATCGATCAATTTCTGTCCGACGGTCTGCTCAAGCCGCTTCAGCGCCATGCTGACCGCCGGCTGCTGCAGGAGCAGCCGATTGGCGGCGGCCGTGATGCTGCCTTCTTCCACGACCACCACGAAGGTACGCAGCAGGTTCCAATCGAGGTTATGGGCGAAGCGTTCGAGGCGATTGTTGGTCATGGCGTCGGAGGTGGCGATGGATGACGAGGATTTTAGGTCGGATCGATCTAAGATCATGAACGTGATCGATTCTAATAAGTTAGCGCCGGATGCGGGCGGAAACCACGGACATTTTCCTCATCCCGCGCTAGCATGCTCCGCGAATAATCCGCAGAACGGCTGCCGACACAAGCTCCATTCCGCAAGCGCATGAGCCAGTGCCTCAAATTCGTTTGAAACCATGGACCTCGCTTGCCATAACACGAAACGCAAACAGTGCGACGGGAGAGAGACATGTCGGCAAGGACGCAGTTTCAATGGGATGATCCGTTTTTGCTCGAAGATCAGTTGAGCGAAGACGAGCGGATGATCCGCGACACGGCGCGCGCCTACGCCCAGGAAAAATTGCAGCCGCGCGTAATCGAAGCCTACCGCGAGGAGAAGACCGATCCGGCGATTTTCCGTGAGATGGGCGATCTCGGTCTCCTCGGCGTCACCGTTCCCGACTCCTATGGTGGCGTCGGTGCCTCCTACGTCGCCTATGGCCTCGTTGCCCGCGAGATCGAGCGCGTCGATTCCGGCTATCGCTCGATGATGAGCGTGCAATCCTCGCTCGTCATCTATCCGATCTTCGCCTACGGCTCCGAGGAGCAGAAGCAGAAATACCTGCCGAGGCTTATCAGCGGCGAATGGATCGGCTGCTTCGGGCTCACCGAACCGGATGCGGGCTCCGACCCGGCGGGCATGAAGACGCGGGCTATAAAGACCGAGTCGGGCTACCGGCTGATCGGCTCGAAGATGTGGATCTCCAACGCGCCACTTGCCGATGTCTTCGTCGTCTGGGCGAAGTCGGAGGCGCATGACAATGCAATCCGCGGGTTCGTGCTGGAAAAGGGCATGAAAGGGCTTACAGCCCCGAAGATCGCCGGCAAGCTTTCGCTCCGCGCCTCGATCACCGGCGAGATCGTTCTCGACAATGTCGAGGTCGGCGAAGAGGCCCTATTGCCGAACGCCGAGGGGCTGAAGGGACCCTTCGGCTGCCTCAACCGTGCGCGCTACGGCATCTCCTGGGGCGCGATCGGCGCGGCGGAATTCTGCTGGCATGCGGCCCGCCAATACGGCCTCGACCGCAAGCAGTTCAATCGCCCGCTCGCCCAGACCCAGCTCTTTCAGAAGAAGCTCGCCGACATGCAGACCGAGATCGCGCTCGGGCTGCAGGGTTCGCTGCGTGTCGGGCGGCTGATGGACGAGGGTCGCATGGCGCCGGAGATGATCTCGATCGTCAAGCGCAACAATTGCGGCAAAGCACTCGACATCGCCCGCATGGCTCGCGACATGCACGGCGGCAACGGCATTTCGGAGGAGTACCAGGTCATGCGCCATATGCTGAACCTGGAGACCGTCAACACCTATGAGGGCACGCATGACGTCCATGCACTGATCCTCGGCCGCGCCCAGACCGGGCTGCAGGCCTTCTTCTGAGCGGCACAGTCATGGAAGCGCCGCTCAAGGGTATCCGCGTCCTCGAACTCGCACGCATTCTCGCCGGTCCCTGGATCGGCCAGACGCTCGCCGATCTCGGCGCCGACATCATCAAGGTCGAGAGCGCGGCCGGCGACGACACCCGCAGCTGGGGGCCGCCCTTCTTGGAAGGCGAGGGCGGCGAGAAGCTCGATGCCGCCTATTTTCACGCCTGCAATCGCGGCAAACGCTCGGTCGTTCTCGACTTCACGACGGCGGAGGGGCAAGAGGCCGTGCGGCGGCTTGCGGCGCAATCCGACGTGCTGCTCGAAAACTTCAAGGTCGGCGGTCTCGCCAAATACGGGCTCGACTACGAGAGCCTGAAGAAGATCAATCCACGGCTGATCTATTGCTCGGTGACCGGCTTCGGCCAGAACGGGCCATATGCCCACCGCCCAGGCTACGATTACATCATCCAGGGCATGAGCGGCATCATGGACCTGACGGGTGAGCCGGATGGCGAGCCACAGAAGATTGGCGTTGCCTTTGCCGATATCTTCACCGGGCTCTATGGCGTGATCGCCGTCCAGGCCGCGTTGGCGCAGCGGGAACGCACCGGTGCGGGACAGCAGATCGACATGGCGCTCTTCGATTGCATGACCGGCGTCCTCGCCAACCAGGCGCTGAACTTTCTCGTCTCGGGCAAGGCGCCGCGCCGGCTCGGCAATGCCCATCCGAATATCGCGCCCTACCAGGTGTTTCCGAGTTCCGATGGCCACCTGATTGTCGCCGTCGGCAATGACCGGCAGTTCGTCAAATTCTGTGACGTCCTCGGACGGCCCGACCTTTCCGCCGACGAGCGCTACCGGACAAATGCCGGCCGCGTTCAGTACCGCGACAAATTGACCCCGGAACTCGCCGCCGAAACGGCGAAGTTCGAGCGGAATGCGCTGCTCGCGAAACTCGAGGCGGCCGGCGTGCCGGCCGGGCCGATCAACACCGTCGCCGACGTCTTCGCCGACCCGCAGATCATGCATCGGCAGATGCGGGTGAATACGCCCCATACCGGCGCAGCAAACGGCACGTCGCCCGGCGTGAGGACACCGATCCGATTCTCCGGAGCTTCTCTGGCGCTCGAACGCGGCGTTCCGCGGCTAGGCGAACACACCGCGGAAGTGCTGGCGGAAATCGGCATGACAGCTCCTGCGACCAAGGAGGAGAGGTAGGCGACCGGTCTATCTCGTTGTGCTAAAAAAGGCCTACATTCAAATCTAACGAACCGTTCGGCTGGGCAAGGGCAGATCGAGCGGAGAATCTATGCGCGGCTATTTACTTCTGACCGAAGCGAGAAGCGGGTCTAACTGGTTGGGTTCGCTTGTCAATGATGCGGGAACTATGGGCCAATCGAGTGAGTGGCTGTCCTCCAAGGTTCATCGCCTCGATACCAACACGCTGTCGTGGAACGCATTCTTCGCGGAAATCATCAAGAAGAGCTCCACTCCAAACGGCAACTTTGGCTCGAAGATATTTCCAAACCAACTCTTCCGGACGCGTGAAATCTACGGCGTCGACTTTATCCAGCACTGTCTCTCCGTACATGACGTCGCGCTCGTCTTCCTGCGACGCAGCGATACGCTGAGGCAAGCGGTCTCCTACGCGCGGGCGAGACAGACACGCAGCTTTGCTGCCCATATCGAATGCAAGGCGGAGCCGACCTACGATTTCGAAGAGATTGCTCGATGTTTCTTCTACATTCGCGACAGCTATATCTTTTGGCGGAGTTATTTGGAACTCACCGACGTGAAGTTCACCGAATTCGTCTATGAGGACCTCGTTGCAGACCCGTCGCCTTTCGTCAGGCACATAGCAGAACATCTGCAGGTAAGCCCGCCCGCAAAACTGCAGACGTCGATGGCCGTTCAGCGTGACGAATTGACAGAAAAATGGATCGCCCGTTTCAACGAGGACCGCAGATCGGCGGATCTGCTGGAGGCCTACGATCGTCGCGAACATATACCGGGAAAGATCAAGAACTTTTTCAAACTCGCGACCCGAAGCCTCCAGCCGCGATATCCGTTTGCTTTTTAGAATAGGGCGGAGATGGGCGAGTATACGATATCCGAAGCGCTGTCTTTCCAGAGTTGAATTCTTGCGATGATATCGATAAACGCACCTGTCGCGACGGTCCCTTGGAGCGGATTTTGACTGCTGACACGATACGAAACCTATAAGCTGCAGGCGCGCGTCCGCAAAAGGAGGCGCGCGATCGAACTGTCATGCCTGACTGAAGGCGGTGGACGAACGCTCGGCCGGGAAGACATCTCCCTTGTGTTCAATACGCACAACGACCGAAAGCTCCTGCCGTCGTTTCTGGTGCATTACAGGAAACTTGGTGTAACGCGCTTCATTTGCGTCGATGACGTATCGACTGACGGCACGCGCGAGTACCTCCTCGATCAACCGGATGTCGATCTGTGGACTTCGCCATTGCGATACCGCGATGCCCGACGGGGCCGCGAGTGGCGGGAAGCGCTGTTCGAGCGTCACGGCACCGACCGCTGGTACCTCAATGTCGATTCGGACGAGTTTCTGATCTATCAGGATTGCGAAGATCGGCCGCTCGGAGAGCTTATTCAGGCTCTCGAGAAGAAGGGCGAAAAGCGGCTGGCCGCTCCGATGCTCGACATGTATCCGATCGGACCGCTCGGTTCGGCCGTATTGAGCAGCTATGAGCATCGCATGCCGTGGGAAATTGCCGATCACTTCGACGGTTGCGGATACGAGATCACGTATACGAAACGCGCAGTAAGCATTACGGGCGGGCCGCGGAAGCGCAAGTTCGCGCATGTATTGGAACTCATCAAATATCCGGTGATCTTTTGGGACAAGGACTGCAGTCTCAGCGTGAGCATTCACCAGCCATTGCCTTGCGAGCGCAATTTCCTCCCTGTTTCTGGAGCGTTGCTGCACTTCAAGTTCTTCTCGGATTACAAGGAAAAGATCGAACTCGCGGTCGCCGACGGGCAATATTTCAACGGGGCCGAGGCCTATCGCAGAATGCTTGAAGATCTCCAGAAAACCGGCGAATTCGATTTTTCCAACGAGCATTCCATCCGATTTTCAGGGTCGGGACAGTTGCTGCAACTGGGCTTCATCGCACCCATTGCTTTCGCATCCGAGGCCCGCTGCTAGCCGCCACATTGTTGAGGCTAAGCTAATGCGCCAAAACTAAAATGGAGCAGCCCAAAAGGAAAACGGCGTAAGTCAGTGCGGGAATTAAGGACGGGAAGACACGTCCGCTGACTTGCTCTGGCTCTATCGCGGCTAAAACCATTTCCGCGGGTTCGTTTTGACACGGCGCTGCCGATTAAGTTCCCATATGGCCCCTATGGCGGGATATCTTTTCGCGATTCCCGCAAATCCGCATGTTGCACCAGCGGCGCTTCCCGCCTCGCGACGTGTCTATGAACAGCCACCCACATCGTGGGCACGCATGCAGCCTTGTGCGAGGCAGCGTAAAGAATGCCTCGATCGATAAGTGGGCGAGGAATGCGGTCACAAGGGTTGGGTCTCGCCATTGATTGGACGTGAGATCGAGTCTCGCCGCATTCCACCCGACTGGCTGGGCTTCCAACCCGCGTGCTGCGCGTGAAAATAGAAGACCAAGCGGTTGCGACGGTATCTCCACATCTGAGGCGATCGCATCGAAAACCTTGTATGACAATTCCCGTATCTCGCGAACTCCGTTGAGAAAGTGCCGATCCCGTATCTCGGCGACCGCTCCTGCTCCACGTTCGTCTGCCAACCCTGCAGCGAGGAGCCACGTCCCGACGTCCCGGGCGGACTTAAAAAGCTCATTGTCCGGCGGTGGGGCTCGCCGGTCATACACAGCGTTCGAAAGGTCCAGGGCGGGATGACCGCCTATGAAGTGCTCCGGCACCCAGGCCGTGTGATCGCTCGACAGGGAACGTAACCTTTTTAATCGCGTTATCCGGTTACAACGAGTTGTAACCGGATAAGCCTAATTAGCAGGTTTCATCGCTGACGACAAATCCAGGAGTCAAGTATGCAAACCCATCATGATAAAACCGCCCGGCGCCGAATGCGTCTCTCCGGTGGAACCGAGCTCGCCTACGTCACAGCGGGTGATACATCGAACCCTGGGCTATTGCTGCTGCACGGTTACGCGAGTTCATCGAGCACGTTCCGTGACGTGATCCCCGCGCTGTCGCGTGTCGCCTACGTGGTCGCGCCCGACCTGCCCGGATACGGAGAATCCGACCCTCTTCCCGCGCCTTCGTTTGCAGCGCTCAGCAACGCCATCACCGAGCTGTTGCGCCATCTCGAGATCGGGCAACGTTTCATCTATCTGCACGATTGGGGTGCGCCGGTCGGATTGCGGATCGCCATGCAATCGCCGGAGCTGGTATCGGGCCTCATCATTCAGAACGCCAATGCGCATCGCAGCGGCTTTGCGCCGCAGTGGGAGGCGACGTTCGCGTACTGGTCCGATCCGACCCCGGAAAATAAGGCCAGGGCGACCACCTTTCTCACCTTCGAAGGAACGCGCGACCAGTACACGCGGGACGTGCCGGCAGAGGTCGTCGCCAAAGTCAAGGGCGAGCCCTGGGTCGAAGACTGGAGGGTTTTGAACCTCCCCGGCCGCATGGAGATGCAGCGCACCCTTCTTGCCGACTACGGCAATTACGTCGCCCAGTTCGATGCAATCGGCGCTTATTTCAAGCAGCGGCAGCCGCCGGCGCTGATGGTCTGGGGCCGCCACGACGCCTTCTTCGACATCGCCGAAACGCTCTCCTGGATGCAGGACCTCCCACGCATGGAAGTGCACATCTTAGACGGTGGGCATTTCCTGCTTGAGACGCATGCGGAACCGGCGCTCAACCTCATGATGGATTTCATCAAGCGAACACAAGAGAGACTCGCGCAACTCCCCTAAGAGAATGCCTGCGAACCTATCACCGGGCCTTTCAGGGCACGGCGTGAATCCGGCGCGTCTAGGGAGTAAAGACCTCGTTGGCGGGGGAAGCCGAGCCGCCCGGCGTCGGTCCGCCGCCGACGACGAATATCCGGCCATCGACCACGGCCGCCCCCAAGCCGTGCCGCGCCGTCGGCATCGCTGCAAGACGCTGCCAGTCGTCGCTCGCCGGGTCGTAAGCCTCGACCGTGTCGAAGGTACCCTCGGGCGCTTCGCCGCCGACCACGACGATGCGTCCGTCGATGACGGCCGCAGCGATCCCGCTGCGCGGCGTCGGCAAGTCGGAGCGGCGTTCCCAGCGGTCGCTCGCCGGATCATAGACCTCGTTGGCGGCCAAGTTGCTGGCATAGCTGCCGTCGGTGCGGCCGCCGATGGCATAAAGTCGCCCGCCAACCGCGGCGGCCGCGAGATGGTCGCGCGGGGTTGGTAGAGCCGCACGGTTCGACCAAGTGTTGCTGCCGGGATCGTACACCTCATGCGCAGGCGTATTGCGTCGATCGTTTCCGGCGCCGCCGACGACGTGGATCTTGCCGTCGAGCACCGCTACGGCAAGTGCACCTCGCGCGGTGGGCATAGGTGCCATGCCGCGCCAGCGATTGCGCGCCGGATCATATTCGTAGAGCGAGGCTACCGGCGCCCAGCCACCCGAATAACCGCCGATAACATAGAGTTTGCCGTTCAGGCCGACCGTCCCTGCATGATGCAGCGGCTGCGGGGGTGGCGCGCCGCGGCTCCAGCGGTCGGCGCGCGGATCGTAGATCTCCAGGTCATTGGCCTTGGAGAAACCCCCGACCACATAGATCTTGCCGTCCAGCTCGGCGACGGCGACCTCGGACCGCTCAGAGGGCATCGGCGCGGCGCTATGCCACTGCCCGGCGCCCGGCTGGGCCGCCGTTGCGTTGCTCAGCAGCAGCCAAACAAGCACGAGCGTGAAGAACGGATATGTTTGCGATATTGGCATATTGACCCTCCTCGCCGGAGCCAAAAGGCGGCTTACGGAGAACCATCCGGCAAAGAATACCTGAAAGGTTACGGCGACCACAGACCGTGAGTTTAGAAATCCTGGCTGGAAACCGCCGTTATCTCCTTTGACGCAGCTCTCAGCCGTTCTCGCACAGCCGGCTGGTCAAACCGGCGCCGTCATCGGCTCGATACGCACCGGCCGGCGATAGGCGCCCCAGTTACCCAGGTTCGGCTCGAACACTCCCGGGCAAGGCGTGCCGCAGCTGCGGCAGCGGCCTTCGGCGTCGAGCGCCCAGGATAGCAAGCGGTACCAGTCGCGGGCGATCAGGCATGCGCCGCAGGCGTGGCACCAGGTGCTGCCGCCGACGTCATCGTGCACGTTACCGCAGTAGACGTAACGCAGCCCGTTTTGGAGGCCGATCCGACGCGCCCGTGTCAGCGTAGCGGGCGCGGTGGGCGGCTTGTTCATCATCTTCCAGTCGGGATGGAAGGCCGTGAAGTGAAGCGGCACATCCGGTCCGAGTTCTTCCATGATCCACTGCGTGAGCGCCTCAATCTCCGCGTCGGAATCGTTTTCGCCGGGAATGAGCAATGTCGTGATCTCGAACCAGACGGAGGTTTCGCGCTTGAGATAAACAAGCGTGTCCAGCACCGGCTGGAGATGGCCGCTGCAAACGCGCTGGTAAAAGCGCTCGGTGAATGCCTTGAGATCGACATTGGCCGCATCCATGTGGCGATAGAATTCGGTACGTGGCTCGGGGCAGACATAGCCGGCCGTGACCGCGACGCTTTTGATCTCCTGTTCCCGGCAGGCATCAGCCACGTCGATGGCGTATTCGTGGAAAATGACGGGGTCGTTGTAGGTGAAGGCAACGCTGCGGCAGCCGAGATCCACCGCCGCCTTGGCAATCGCCGCCGGCGAAGCGGCATCGGCAAGCGTGTCGATCGCGCGTGACTTGCTGATATCCCAATTCTGGCAGAAGCGGCAGGCAAGATTGCAGCCCGCCGTGCCGAAAGACAGGACTGCGGTGCCCGGCAGAAAATGGTTGAGCGGCTTTTTCTCGATCGGATCCACGCAGAAGCCGCTGGAGCGCCCGTAGGTCGTCAGCACCATCCGGTCGCCCTGGCGGGCACGCACGAAGCAGAGTCCCTGTTGCCCCTCATGCAATTTGCAAAATCGCGGACAGAGGTCGCACTGGATGCGCCCGTCGGCGAGCGCATGCCAATAGCGGCCCGGCACAATCGACGCGTCCTGCGGTTGCAATTCCGGGCGCATAGCGGTTGCGTCGTTGGGGACTGGGGACATACTTATATGATAGACCTGTCTTGGTATCGTTCAATGGTGATGAACTGCTCCCGGGGACCACGTCCCCATCGGCGATCGCCCGGCGGCGTGCAGGTCTTCGATATTGTTTCTCCTACCTGGATCGGTTCCGGTCAGCGCTGCTGCACCTGGGGGACATAATCGCGCGCCATCTCGACCGAGGCAGGGCGCCCGGCGAGGAAGAGCTCCCCGACGCGCGGCGCAGTCCTGGCAATGACCTTGCCCGCCTTTATGACGAACAGGCGATTCGGCTTCAGCCTCAACGCCTCGGTGACGTCGGCCGCCTGCAGCACGACCAGATCTGCCTTGCAGCCAATGCCAAGACCGTAGCCTTCGAGCCCCATGGTCTTCGCTGAATTGACGGTGATCGCGTCGAAGATCTTGCGCTTGTCCTCGATGCCGGCCATCTGCGCGACATGGATTGCCATATGGGCGACCTCCAGCATGTCACCCGAGCCCATCGAGTACCAGGGGTCCATGACGCAGTCATGCCCGAAGGAGACGTTGAGGCCGGCCGCCATGAGCTCCCGAACCCGCGTCATGCCGCGCCGCTTCGGATAGGTGTCATGCCGGCCCTGCAGCATGATGTTGATCAGCGGATTGGGGATCACGTTGATCTCCGCCTCAGCCATCAGCGGGATGAGCTTCGAGACGTAGTAATTATCCATGGAATGCATAGAGGTGAGATGCGAACCTGCCACGCGTCCCTTGAGGCCGAAACGTACCGTCTGGGCCGCCAGTGTTTCGATGTGGCGCGACATCGGATCGTCGGTTTCGTCACAGTGCATGTCGACCGGCAGGCCACGGTCGGCGGCGATCCGGCACAGCGCCTCGACTGAGCGGGCGCCGTCTTCCATCGTCCGCTCGAAATGCGGAATACCGCCGACGATGCCGACGCCCATGTCGAGCGCGCGCTCGAGCGAGGCGACGCCGTCGGGTGCGCGGTAATAGCCGTCCTGGGGGAAGGCGACGAGCTGCAACTCGATGTAGGGAGCGACCTTTTCCTTGACCTCGAGCAGCGCTTCGGCCGTCACCAGCTGCGGATCGGAGGTGTCCACATGGCTGCGAATGTAGAGAAGCCCCTGGGTGACGGCGAGGTCGCAATAGCGCAGGGCCCGTTCGATGAGGGCTTCCTTCGTCAAGAGCGGGCGCAACTCGCCCCAGAGCGCGATACCCTCAAGCAGCGTCCCGGAGACGTTCATCCGCGGCATACCGAGCGATAGCGTTGCGTCCATATGGAAATGCGGATCGCAGAAGGGCGGGCTGACGAGCCGGCCGGTCGCGTCGACCGTCTCGCCGGCGGTCGCGGCGATGGATTTCTCGATTGCTGCGATCTTGCCGCCGGCAATGCCGATATCGAAGCCCTCGCGGCCGTCCGGAAGATTCGCATTGCGGATGATCAGGTCGAACATGGGTGAGGCTCTCCGGGTTTTCGCTCAGCGCTCGCCGCGCCGGTAGGGTTGCATCAGGGCCTGCGGGACGCGGGCGCGCCGGGCCATCAGTGCCAGCGCCGCGATCGATAATAGATAGGGGATCATGAGGAAGATCTGGTAGGGGACAACTCCGTTCAGCACCGTCTGCAGGCGAAGTTGAAAGCCGTCGAACAACGCGAACAGCAACGCGCCGATCAGAGCGCGTCCCGGCCGCCAGGAGGCGAAAACGACGAGCGCGATGCAGATCCAGCCGCGTCCCTGCACCATCGTCGGGAAGAAGCTGTTGAAGGCCGAGAGCGTCAGGAAGGCGCCGGCGACTCCCATCAGCGCGCTGCCGACGATGACGGCGCCGTAGCGCATCATCATCGGGTTGATCCCCTGTGACTCGGCGGCATGCGGATTTTCCCCGGCCATACGGATTGCCAGCCCAAGCGGGGTGCGGAAGAGCACGTAGCCGAGTACCAGCGCCAGCATGATTGCCACATAGGTCGGCGGCGTCTGCGTGAAGAGCGCCGGACCGATGAAGGAGATGGAGGAAAGCGCCGGCACGACAATCGGCTGGAACGGCTCGATCGTGGGCGGCGTGCCTGCCACCGGCACCAACAGCCGGAAGACGTAATAGCTGAAGCTCGAAGCGAAAAGCGTGACGCCGAGGCCGGAAACATGCTGAGACAGACCGAGTGTGACTGTCAGCGCCGCATGCAGCAGGCCGAACACTCCGCCGGAGAGGGCCGCGACCAGCAGGCCGGCCCACAGATCGGCACCATTATAGACGGCGAGCCAGCCGATCATCGCGCCGAAGGTCATGATGCCCTCTATGCCGAGATTGAGGACGCCCGAGCGCTCACACAAGAGCGCGCCGAGCGTGCCGAGGATCAGCGGCGTGGCGATGCGCAGGACGGCCGCCCAGAGGCCTGCGGAAGCGAAGATGTCGATCACGGCGTTCATCGGCGAATCCTGTACTGGGTGAAGAAGACACCGACCAGCATGCTGATAAGCGACAGCGCCACCGTGACATCGGCTATATAGGAGGGAATACCCATGCTGCGGCTCATCCCGTCGGCCCCCACGAACATGGTCGCCGTGAATAGGGCGGCCAGCACCACGCCCAGCGGATGAAGATTGGCGAGCATGGCGACAACGATGCCGGAGTAGCCGTAGCCCGGCGAAAGGTCCTTGGTCACGTAGCCTTGTACGCCCATGACCTCGAGAGCCCCGGCAAGCCCGGCGAGCCCACCCGAAATGCAGGCCACCTTCACGAGGGTCCGGCTGAGCGGTACGCCCGCGAAGACCGCCCCGGTGGCATTGAGGCCGGCTGCACGCGACTGCATGCCGAACACAGTGCGCGACTGCAGGAGGTGGACGGCGGCGGCGAGTACGAGCGCGATCACCAGGCCGATATGCAGGCGGGATCGGGCGAGAAGCTTCGGCAGGACGGCGGCGTCGGCGACCGGTTGGGATTGCGGCCAGCCGAAGGCCATCGGGTCCTTCAGCGCGCCGTCGATCAGCATGGAGACGAAGAGCACGGCGACGAAATTGAGGAGAAGCGTGGTCACCACTTCGTCGACGGAAAAACGCAGCCGCAGCCACAGCGGCACGAGCAGCAACACAATGCCAGCCGCCGCACCCACGATTAAGAGCAACGGAATCTGCACGGCCGGGGCAAGGCCGCCGAGGAGATGCGAGCTGGCGGCGGCGACCGCGATCGCACCGAGATAGAACTGACCCTCACCGCCGATGTTCCAAAGCCGCGCCCGGAACGCGACGGCCGCGGCGAGGCCGGTCAAAATGAGCGGGCTCGCGCGCGTCAGGGTCTCGGTCGCCGAAAGCCGTGACCCGAAAGCTCCGACGAGAATGCGCCAATAGGCTTCCATGACGGGCGCGCCGGCAACGGCGATGAGGACGCCCGCCAGCGCCAGCGCACAGAGAACCGCAAGGACGGGCGTCGCGATAACCAGTGCGACCGAACGATGTTCGCGTCGTTCAAAGCGCATGGGAAATCTCGTGCTCCTCGTTCCATTCGCCGGCCATCATCAGGCCGAGTTTCGTGGCGTTGACCTTGTCCGCCGCGACTGCAGGCGAAAGCCGGCCGTTGACGATGGCCTGAATGCGGTCGGCGAGCGCCATGACTTCCTCGAGGTCCTCGGAGACCAAGAGCACCGCGGTCCCGTCGCGTCTCGCTTGGAGCAGGCGCTCGTGCACCGCGGCGACCGCTCCCTCGTCGAGACCCCGCGCCGGCTGCGCCGCGAGCAGGATGCGCGGGCGGTCGATCAAATTGCGGCCGAGGATGAGTTTCTGCATGTTGCCGCCCGAAAGCAGGCGGGTGCGCGTCGCAGGCCTGCCTCCGCGCACGTCGAAGGCATCGATGATCTTGCGGGCGAATGCCTGGCCTGCCGACCGGTCGACGAGACCATGGCGCGAAAATCGTGGAAGGCGCTCGAGAACCGCGTTCTCCCATATGGCCATTTCGCCGATCGCGCCTTCGTTGTTGCGGTCTTCCGGAATGCGGCCGATCCCTGCCTGGACTGCGCCTTCCACCGACAGGTCGCCGACAGGCTCGCCGAACAATACGATGTCGCCCTTGTCGCGCCGGACCGTACCTGACAGCAGATGCGCCAGCGTCGCCTGGCCGTTGCCGGATACGCCAATGATGCCGAGGATCTCGCCGGCGCGGAGGCTGAGATCGATCGATTTCAACCGCTCCACTCCGTCGATACTGACGCTGACGCCGGTGACCTTTAGCGCGACTTCCCCGGGCGTCGACGGCTCGCGCACCGGCCGGGCGACCTTGCGGCCGATCATCAGTTCGGCAAGCTCGGCCTTGTTCGTCTCCTTCGCCGGACGCTCGGCGACCTTGCGGCCGCCGCGCAACACGATGATCCTGTCGGCGGCGGCCATGACCTCGTCGAGCTTGTGCGAGATGAAGATCAACGAAAGGCCCTCGCGCGCCATGTCCTTCAGCGTGCGGAAAAGCCGCTCGGCCTCCAGATTGGTCAGCACCGCCGTCGGCTCGTCGAGCACCAGGATGCGCGCATCATTGTAGAGTGCCTTCAGGATCTCGACGCGTTGCTGTTCGCCAACCGAGAGGTCGCCAAGGCGCGCATCCGGGTCCACGATCAGGCCGAACCGCGTGCTGATGTCCTCAAGCTTCTGTCGCGCCGCATCCGTATCGGATCGAAGCCGCCAAAGGCTCTCTGTACCGGCCATGACGTTTTCCAGTACCGTCAGGTTGGCGGCGAGCGAGAAGTGCTGGTGAACCATGCCGATGCCAGCGCGGATCGCCGAGCGCGGCTTGCCGGGTGGCAATTCCTGTCCATCGATCAGCACTTTGCCACTGTCCGGCACGTAATGGCCGAACAGGATGCTCATCAGTGTGGTTTTGCCGGCGCCGTTTTCCCCGAGGAGGGCGACGATCTCACCCCTTCCAAGGCTCAGCGAGATGTTGTCATTGGCCAGATTGTCACCGAAGCGCTTGCTGACGCCTGAGATGTCGAGAACGGCGTTGGTCATTGCGTAAGTCCCGCGACGGCAAAGCGATGCTGCCAGCGGCCTTGCCTTTCGAGACGTGCCGCAAGGCAGAGGAGGAGGCGATCATTCCCCATCGGCGCCATGATCTGCACCGGCAGCGGCAATCCATCGCGATCCACGCCGAAGGGAAGCGTGAGCGCCGGAAAACCGGTGACGTTGGCGAGCGCGGCGAGCGGCGCAAAGGCCGTCATGCGCCGAATCTGGAGGTCGATGTCGTCGTGATCGAAGGGGAAGGCGCCGATCGGCAGGGGTGCCGACGCAAGCATCGGAGTCAAGATGCAGTCCACCTGGTCGAAGAGGCACCAGATCGCATGGCTTGCATGGACGGCGGCCTCGAGCGTGGCCCAAAGGGCGGTCGCCTCGAGCTGCGATCCATGGCTGAAAAAAGCTTGCGTCAGCCGTTCGGCACGCCCGGCATCGAGACCAGCGGAGCCGAAGAAATTGGCGAGATTGACGGCGATGATGTCGCGCAGCGTCTGGCCGCTCGCGCCGACGGCTGCGGCAAAGGCGCCCCAATGCATCGTGACGATGCTGTGGCCTTCAGCCTCGAGCGCGCAGGCAGCCGCTTCGACGGCCTCGCTGCGTGCCGGGTCGGTCGGGTAGCCCTCGCCGGTCTCGGCGAGAAGGCCGATGCGCAGGGGGCCGGGCAGGGCGGGCGAAAGCGATGGATCGGCAAACGGTCCCCGGGCGTGCCCGGCCGCTGCATCGAAGATTTCTGCAAGATCACGGGCGGAGCGGCATAGCGCTAGTTCGCTGGCAATGCCGCCGAGATGATTGCCGAAGAACGGCCCCGCCGGTATGGCGCCGCGAGTGGCCTTGAGACCGAAGAGGCCGCAGCAGGCCGCGGGCACGCGGATCGATCCGCCGGCATCGGTCGCATGGGCGATCGCCACGATGCCAGCCGCAACGGCGGCCGCGGCCCCGCCGGAGGAACCGCCAGGCGTCCGGGCGGCATCAAGGGGATTGCGGCAGACGGGGCCTATCGCTGGCTCGCTTGCCAGCGCCAAGCCCATTTCCGGAACCGTGGTCAGCCCGAAGAAGGAAAGACCGGCGACACGAAACCGGGCCGCCAGTTCGCTTTCATCCGCCACGTTAGGACTGCGATCGAGCAGGTTCGAGCCGGCGGCAACCGGAAGCCCGGCGAAGGGACCGCCGAGGTCCTTGGCGAGGCTCGGAACACCGAGAAACGGCGCGATTTGCCTGCCGTTAGGCGCCCGGCGCAGGCGGATGTCGGCATCTTCCGCCGCCGCCCGTCCGAGCGTTGGGTCGAGATGGACGATCGCGCCTATTTCTGTCCACCGGCCGGCCGCAGCCAGGGACGCTTCCATGGCTTCGCAAGCGGTGAGGCGGCCCTCTCGGATCGCCTCTGCCAGAGAGGTTGCATCGCCGGCCATCGTCAAGCCGGTTACTTCGGCTCGTCCGTGATGCGCGGAACCTCGAAGGCGCCGGACTTGATCTCGGCACGCTTGGCTTCCATGGCCGTTTCGGCCTCCGCCGGGGCTACGCCCTTCACATAGGCCACGTCACTGCCGCCTTCCTTGAGCAGGCCGAAGGCGGTGTAGTCCTTGCCGACCGGCTTGCCGGCGGCCACGTCAGCGATCGCGGCGCTGAGGATTGGGCGGAAGCCCCACAGGGCATTGGCAAAGACCGTATCGGGATAGCGCGGCGTGTAGTCGATCAGCGAGCCCACGGACTTGATGTTGCGTTCCTTGGCCGCGTCAGCCGTGCCGATGCGCTCGCCGAAGAGGATGTCGGCGCCGGCGTCAATCTGGGCGAGTCCCGCTTCGCGCGCCTTCGGGGGGTCGAAGAAGGTGCCGATGAACGTGACGAGGTGCTTGGCGTCCGGGTTGACGGCCTTCACGCCTGCGGCGAAGGCATTGATCAGCATGTTGACTTCTGGGATGGGCATGGCGCCGACGGAGCCGACGACGTTCGACTTCGTCATCTTGCCGGCGAGCATGCCCGCCAGATAGGCGCCGTCATGGTTCCAGGTACCGAAAACGCCGAAGTTGTCGCCGGATTCCTTGCCGCTCGAACCGAGGACGAAGGCGGTCTCCGGATAGTCGACGGCCACTTCGCGGGCCTGTTTCTCGACGGCATAGGCTTCACCGATGATGAGTTTTGCGCCCTGTTCGGCGTATTCGCGCATCGCGCGGGGATAGTCGGTCCCCGAAACGCCTTCGGAGAAGACATATTCGATCACGCCTTCGGCGGCCGCATCCTGCAGCGCCTTGTGCAAGACTGAGTTCCAGGCGTTCTCGACCGGGGAGGCGTGGATACCGGCGACCTTTATCGGCGCGCTGGCGCGGACGGCCGGCGCGAAAGCGCTCACGCCAAGCGCCAGGCCCGACGCAAGCACATTGCGCCGGCTCATCATCAGATCTCTCGTCATGGATGCTGTTCCCCTTTTTTACCAATTGGTAGAATTTTTATTGTGTCTAAAGTTTTGTCAAGCGGCGCGACTGAGTAAAAATGCGGCAACGAGCGACGTGTCTCTGCATCTGGCGGAATTGCGATGTCGATACTCTTGCCTCTTCGGTCGTCAGCGCCGGCTTGAGGATATTGTAAGTGAGCGAGACGGAAATGTCATTTGAGGAGCCACTTCCGTCATTGCCGGTGGACGCCTGCTTCTCGGAGGCGATCAGAGCTCGCCTAACGTCACCGCTAGCGTTCGAACGGTTCGCCGAGCGATGCGATGCCGTTCAGCTTCAGTAGGCGCCGGTCTGCCGAAATGATGCCGAGTACGATGATCGTGACGAGATAGGGCAGGCTCGCAAGCACTTGTGACGGAACATCGAGTCCGGTCGCCTGGGCTGCGAGGCCCATGAGCGATACGGCCCCGAAGAGGCATGCCCCCAGGAAGATCCGGCCGGTGAGCCATGTCCCGAAGACGACGAGTGCAATTGCGATCCAGCCGCGCCCGGCAATCATCCCGTCGGCCCAAAGAGGCGTGTAGACAACGGCCGCATAGGCTCCGGCAAAGCCCGCCATCGTTCCGCCAAAGGCAACGGCGGCGAAGCGTATGGCAGTGACCGAATAGCCGATGGCGTGAGCCGCTTTCGGGTTCTCGCCGGTCGCGCGGACGACGAGGCCGACCTTCGTATAGGCAAACATCACCCAGATGGCGAGGGTCGCGGCAAGGGACAGCCAGACGACGATGTCCTGAGTGAACAGGCGGCCGGCCAGCGGGATTTCCGAAAGCCATGGCAATGCAAGCTTGGGAAGCCCCTTGACCGTAAGGCTTTCATAGGTCTTGCCGAACAGCGCCGAGAGACCCTGGCCGAGGATACCTATGGCGAGGCCTGTCGCCACCTGGTTCGCGCGAAATCCGAGCGCGACGAGAGCGAAAACGAGAGAGAGGACGGCACTGCCGAGACCTGCGGCGACGAAACTCAGGAGGTGCCCCCCGCCATGATAGACGACAATGAAGGCGAGCACTGCGCCGAACGCCATCAAGCCCTCCACGCCGAGGTTGAGAACCCCGGCTCGCTCGACGACCAGCTCTCCGAGAGCCGCAAGCAGAAACGGTGTCGCAGCCGCGAGCATTCCAGCGAGAATGAACTCGAGGGCGTTCATGGCTTGCTCCGGTAGATGGGACGGTGCCATTCGAGACGGTATCGCACGAAGGCGATTGCGATGAGATAGGCGAGCAGCAGGCTGCCCTGAAAGACGCGGACCGCGGCGATCGGCAGGTTTGCCGACACCATGGCATTATCCCCCCCAATGTAGAGGGCGGCCATGAACAGCGCGGAAGCAATGATCCCGATCGGATGCAGGCCGCCGAGATAGGCAACGATGATGGCTGCATAACCATAACCAGTCGAGATCGAGCGCTGCAACTGGCCGATGGGACCGGCAACCTCGGCTGCACCAGCGAGGCCAGCGGCACCGCCGCCGATGAGAAGGGAAAGCCAGATTGCCCAGCCTTCGTTGAATCCGGCGTAGCCGGCGGCACGCGGCGCAAGGCCGCCAACCTGGAGCTTATAGCCGAGGAAGCTCTTCTGCATGACGAGCCATGCCGCAATCGACAGGGCGAGCGTCAGGAGAAGCGAGACGTTGACACGGGTGCCTGCGATCAGAACCGGCACCATTGCATCATACTGGAACATCACAGACTGGGGGAAATTGAAGCCGTTGGGATCCTTCCAGGGGCCGAGGAGCAAGTAGTTGAGGAGCTGCGCGGCAACGAGGCTCAGCATCAGGGATACGAGGATTTCGTTTGCATTGAGCCTGACGCGCCAGAAGGCCGTGATAGACGCCCAAAGGGCGCCGCCGAGGACACCCAGCAACAGCATCATCGGCCAGATCCACTGGCCTGTCGCCTGCGGAAACCAGATGGGAATGGCCGAGGCGAAAATCGCGCCCAGGATGAACTGGCCCTCGGCGCCGATGTTGAAGACCTTCGCGCGAAAGCCGATCGCGAGCCCCTGTGCGATGAGGAGAAGGGGGCCCGTCTTCAGCAGCACCTCCGAGAAGGACGCCCAGGACAGGAACGGCTCGAAAAGCATGGCATAGACGACGGCGACGGGATCGCGGCCTATCAGGAGGTAGAGCCCGAGATTGAGAACGGTCGCCACGGCCAGGGCGACGGGAGGCGCAAGCAGCGTCGCGGCAAGCGAGGCGCGCTCCCGGCGGACGAGAGTGGGGAGGAAGGGCGCGGAGAAAGCGCTCATGCCAGGACCTTGGGGGCTGCAGGAGTATGTGCGCCGATCATGTATTGTCCTATATCCTCGGGTCGCGTGTCGCGTGTCTCGAGCCGCGGGCTTAGCGTGCCGTGGTGCAGCACCTGGATCACGTCGCAAAGTTCGAAAAGCTCCTCGAGTTCTTCCGAAATGACGAGGATGGCCATGCCCTCATTGCGCAGCGCGACAAGCCGCCTGCGGATGGCGGACGCGGCACCGACGTCGACGCCCCAGGTCGGCTGCGCCACGAAGAGCAGTTTCGGAGAGAGCATGATCTCGCGGCCGACGATGAATTTCTGCAGATTGCCGCCGGAAAGCGCGCCCGCTTCCACGTCGGGGCCGGGCGTGCGGACATCGTATTGACGAATGCACTCGCTGGTAAACGCCTTAGCCCTCGCCTTTTCGACGAGACCGTGCCTGAGAAGGCCGAGCGGATGCGCCGTAAGCAGGCTGTTGAGGACGAGCGACATTTCGGGCACGGCGCCCCGTCCAAGTCGGTCCTCGGGCACGAAGGCAAATCCAAGCTGCCGGCGGGCGGCGGCACCGAGCGTGCCGACGTCCTTTCCCATCATGTAGATCCGGTCGCGCTGTTCCCGCGGCAGCACCGTTTCGCCGGATATCAGCGCGGCAAGCTCGCTTTGTCCGTTACCCGAAATCCCCGCTATTCCGAGGATCTCGCCGGCACGCACCGTGAGGCTGATCCCGGAGAGCGCCACGGCAAAAGGGTCCTCCGGCCGATGGTCGAGGCCGATGATCTCCAGCCGCTTTTCCCCGCCAGACTGGGATACGGCCGGCATCGGCTCCGGCATGTCGCGGCCGATCATCAGGCGGGCAAGGTCATGGGCATCGTGTTCGCGTGGGTCCACGTGGCCCGTGACGCGACCGGCGCGCAGGATGGTCGCCTTATCACAGATGGCCCGAATTTCCTCCAGCTTGTGGGAAATGAACAGGATGGAAACGCCGCCGTCGCGCAGGCGCCGCAAGGTGTCGAAGAGCTTGTCAACCGACTGCGGCGGCAGGACTGAGGTCGGTTCGTCGAGGATCAAGAGCCTCGGCTTGGTCATCAGGCATCGAATGATCTCCACCCGCTGCCGCTCGCCCACCGAAAGCGCGTGTACAGGGGCGAGCGGATCGACTTCGAGGCCGAAGTCACGCCCAAGCGTCCGGATGCGTTCCGTGAGATCGGCTTTCCTGCCGGGTACCACCAGTCGAATATTCTCCACGACCGTCAGCGTTTCGAAGAGCGAGAAGTGCTGGAAGACCATGCCGATGCCCTTGCGCCTCGCCTCCGCGGGCGAGGCAAGATTCAAGGGCTCTCCGTCCCAGACGATAGTTCCCTCGTCTGGCTGCTCGACGCCGTAGATCAGCTTCATCAGCGTCGATTTGCCCGCCCCGTTTTCACCGAGCACCGCATGAATCGACTCTGGAGCTACGTCCAAGTCGATGCCCTGATTGGCATGGATCTGGCCGTAGCTCTTGGAAATGCCGCGAAGCGACAGGAGCGGGGCGGTCATGGCTCACTTCGGCAGAGGCGTGGTGACACCTTTCACGTGCCAGTCCATCGCGACGATCTCCCCATCGCTGAGCGTTGCACCGGAGGCGACGCCTTCGCTGCCGTCGGCCTTGGCGATCGGCCCGGCGAAGGGCGAGAAGCTGCCGTCGGCGATCTTCGCTTCGATCTCCTTTATCTTCGTCATGACCTCAGCGGGTACGTCCGGGCTCCAATCAACGACCTTTACGACTTTATCGGTGACGCCGAGGAAGGCATTCGCACCTTCGAAGGTGCCCGCAACGTGGGCGTCAACCGAGGCCTTGAAGAACGGCGACCAGTCCGTCGCGACACAGCCGAGATAGGTCTTTGGAGCGTAGCTCTTCATCGACGAGTTGAGATTAAACGCGTAGATGCCGGCCTCCTCGCAGGCCGAGATGACGGAAGGCGTGTCCTGCGCGTTGGAAAAGATCACGTCGCATTTCTGGGCCATCAGAGCCTTTGCGGCCTCCTGCTCCTTGGCCGGATCGAACCACGAGTTCACCCAGACGACCGAGACCTCGATATCGGGTCTCACGGCTTGCGCGCCGAGCGTGAAGGCGTTGATGGAGGTGATCAGCTCCGGAATCGCAAAGGCGGAGACCGAGCCAAGCTTGCCGGTTTTGGAGAGGGTCGCGGCCGCCATACCGAGCAGGTATGTCCCCTGGAAGTATTTCGCCGCGAAGGGCGAGAAGTTCGGCGCCACCTGGAAGCCGGACGCATGCAGCACGGTCACGCTCGGATCGCGACGGGCGATCTGCAGTGCGCCGTTCTGATACCCGAAGGAGCCGGCGATCAGGAACTTGTTTCCGTCTGCAACTGTCTTGTTCATGATGCGGTCGGCGTCCGGCCCTTCGGCGATGTTCTCGATGACGGTCACCTTCACCTTGTCTCCATAGGCGGCCTTGACCGGCTCGAGGCCCGCGGCAAGCGCGCGGCCCCAGCCGACGTCGCCGATCGGCGAAGGGATCACAAGGGTAATTCCGAGCGGTTCGTCGGTGGCAAAGGCGGCTCGGCTACCGAACGCGCCGGCGAGGCCGGTTGCGGCGATTCCCTTCATCAATGTCCTGCGGGTGAGATTTGTCAGCATGTCAGTTCCCCTGTTTTGTGTCTTAGAATTCCACTGCCGCGAGAGCAGCCTCGGCCTCGGCGAAGAGCCGCGCCTCATCGAGTCCGATGAACTCGCCCTTCGTCCAGACGATGCGGCCGTTGATCATGGTCATGTCGGTCGGCATGCCGACGCCTACTTTGGCGATCAGGCTCAGCGGATCGTGCCGTGTGCCGACGTAGTCCATTCGCCGTGTGTCGATCGCGAAAAGGTCGGCGGCCATGCCGGGGGCAAGCCGGCCGACGTCGCGGCGGCCGAGGAGGGCGGCACCGCCGGTCGTGGCATAGCCGAGGAAATCGACCGGGGGCGGAACGGGATGCGCGCGGGTCGATGCCGTCAGGCACTGCAGCATGTAGGCGGAGTGCACGCAATGCATCAGGTTTGAATTGTCGTTCGAGGCAGTTCCGTCGCAGCCGAGACCCACTCGGAGACCGAGGGCCGACATGGCAGGAATATCGGTCACCTCGGCGCCGACAAGGTAGACCGGTTCGGGGCAGTGAGAAACACCGGTGCCACTTGCTGCCATCGTTTGAAGTTCGTGGTGGGTCAGTTCCCAGCAATGGGCATAGAAGGTATCGGGGCCGGCAAAACCGAGCTCGGCGCAGTAGTCCACCGTCCGCATGCCGTGTCGCGCCTCGATAACCGGGCTCTCGCCTTCGCCCACATGCGTGTGCAACTGCACGCCGCGATCGCGCGCCAGCGCCGCCGACTCCACGAAGGTCTCGCGGTAGCAGTTGACCGGCTGGCAGGGCGCAACCACGACCTGGCGCATGCTGAAGGGGCTGGCATCGTGATAGGTGTCGATCAGGCGGGCGCAATCAGCGGTGAATTCGTCGGTCGTTTCCAGCATGGCGTCCGGGATGGTCGAGCCTTCGGACTTCGGCAGCGTGTTGCCGCCGCGACCTGCATGAAACCGCATGCCGAGAATATCGGCAGCTTCGAACTGCCGGTCGATCAGCCGTTTACCGGCGTGTCGGGGGAAGCAATACTGATGATCGAACGCCGTCGTGCAGCCGTGCTTGATCAACTCGGCCATTGCTGTCAGCGAGGCATGATAGAAGCAGTCCTCGGTCAGCCGCGAGAAGATCGGATAGATACGGTCGAGCCATTCGATGACCGACAGCTTCGTCCAATCGAGATCCGCGCGGTTGCGCACGAAGCACTGGAAGAAATGGTGATGCGTGTTGACGAGGCCGGGATATACGAACCAGCCGGTGGCGTCGTGCGTGATCGTCCCGGCTGGCAATTCTTCCTTTTGAAGGCCTTCGCGGATTGCCACTATCGCAGGACCATCCGTCAGCAAATCGACGTTGCGGTAGACGGTCGGCCCGTTGCCCTCATCCGCGATGACCGCCGCACAGTTCCGTAGCAGATGGCCGCCCACGTCAAGCCTCCCCCGGCTCGGCGTCAGGTTCAGACTTGAGCTCATGCAGCCGGTGAATCCCAGGCATCTCGATGAAGTGTTCGAGGCCGCGGATTGCGCGGGACCAGAGCCTGATGCCGGGATAAGGGTCGAGCGGAACACCGCCGTCGGGCGCGAGTGCGACGTAGGGAAAGCAGGCTATGTCGGCAACTGTCGGCCGATCAGACGCGAGGAACCGCATGCCGCGCAGACCCTGCTCGACCAGGCCAGATTCGAGCTCGCGAAGCGCCGCGATGCCCTGCGCTTGAAGTTTGGCGATGTCCCCCGGACGTAGCAGCATTTCGTGAAGCCGCGCGCCTCCGAGGCTCGCTGTAAGCCGGTGCGAGAACGAAAGCCACTGCTGGACACGCGCGGTTTGCTCCGGTGTGCCGCTGCCGAGCCACTCCGGTCCCGCCTGTGCGGCAAGGTAGACGAGCATGGCGGCGGATTCGGTGAGGATAAGATCGTCGTCTTCGAGGATCGGGATGGAGCCCGCCGGATTGAGCGCCATGAGTTCAGGGCTGCGATGCTCGGCGCCGGGATGGAAGTCCACCGGCCGGATTTCCAGCTTCACGCCGGTGAGTGCTGCCATCAGGCGCACCTTGTAGCAGCTGGGCGAAAGGACATAATCGTAGAGCTTCATTGTGCCACCAGCTGTGCGCCATATTTGTAGTTGTGGCGTTTCAGCCAGCGCCGGTAGGCGACGGACGTCAAGTCGGCTCTCGTGGGGATTTCCATCCCTGGGTCGAGCGGCAGGAGCCGGGGGATCTGGTTTTCGAGAATCGACCGGTCCTGCAGAAAGATGGTCTGCTGAAAGTGGATGAGGTCGGTCATCGGCGTGACATCGTCGAAAAGAGCCATCCAGGGCCAAACGTCGCACAAGTCTTCGGCTAGCGGCTGGACGAAGAGGGCGATGACGTCCCATTCGCCGGGCCGGGGCGGGCACGTCTTGTAAAGGACGGAACAAGTCGGTGCTGGCACACGGTACATGTACTCGGTTGTGATGCCGCCGGCTGCCGATTTCGCAGCTTGCGGCTGATAGAATTTCACCTGGGTTGCCCAGACCTCGTCCTGGCGAATTTCGACCTTGTAGTCGTGAACCTCCGTATGCGGCTCGGCGCCAAGGATATCGGTGTGCACGAAAGGGAAATGCGCGATGTCGAGAAAGTTCTCCACTGCGCGAAGCGGTGAGCAGCGGACGCGAACCACGCCGACTTCGACAAATCGTCGCCCGGGCTGGTCAGCTTCGGGAATCGCAAAAAGGTCCTTCCGCGGTTTGCCGAGCGACGACCAAACGTGACCGTAGCGGACGCAAACGGGGAGCGTCCGCCCATCTTCAGATGTTACCTTAACCTCGCGCCCGGGGTCGAATGCCACTTCGATCGGCTCTCCCATCAGGGCCGTCTTCCATCCGTTCTCGATCTGGCCGAAGAGGCCGACGGGATACCACTCATCGATCATGGCGTCCTCAGTCATGACGCGATGCCTTTCGCCTGAAGATATTCGGCCGTCCGTCGCAAGCTCTCGATGGCACGGGAGGCGGCGACGCGCTGGGACGCACTGCTTTTCTCGTCCAGCAGAACATGGATCAGTGTATGGTCGTCCTCCTGCGGGACAAGCAGCAGCCGGATCTCTTGTGAATTTTGCGCCTGCCAGACAAGTCCCTCAGGACCGGCCTTCGCGCCCACCACAGCCTCAAGCACGGCGATGCCGGCATGCGCCGTCAGCGAGCGCAACGGAGCAAGGCCTTCAAGTCGCGGCGGTTGAATGGTGGGTTCTCCGACCGCCACCCATATGACCCCGCCGGACTCTTCGACCTCATGCGTTGCTACGCGGATCGTTTCCGGCGGCGTAAGACCTGGATGGGCCGGGATGCGCAGACAGTTTCCGGGCCGGGCATAGCTCCAGCCGTGATAGATGCAGGAAAGAGCCTCGCCACGCACGAAGCCGTGAGACAGGCGCATGCCGCGATGCGGGCAGCGGTCCGCCGAGGCCGCCGCATGCCCGGACTGACTTCGCCAGAGGGCAATCGGCCCGGCGGGTGTCCGTGCCGGCATGACGGTTCCTGCTGGCAAATCCGCGGAAAGAGCGACTGGCGTCCAGCCCGCCGTATCGGATAGCATAATTCAACTTTCTGAATGATACCAATGCTTTACTGGTGCAATCCGAAGTGGACGCGGACGGCTTGCTGCTCAGTGTCATCACGCTTGCATAATTATTCTGCATTGGCAATATTGATTAAATAAAAGGCAGTGGATGATTGGGCGGCGAAAAGGGGTTCGTGGCCCCTGCATATCGCTCAAAAGGACTCCGCTGCGGTATTTTGAACGATAGGCAATAAAAACATGAAGGCGGGTTGCTCGAATTTAATGCGACGCGCGTTAGTCGCTTCCGCCGTCGATCCGTATGCGATCTATCGTTTCGACCCAGACGTCAATAGGCCCGAGCGAGCACCCCATCTCCATCATGTCGATCAGATCCGCCGGTCCGGCGATCTCAAGCTCGATCCGATCTGAACCGGCATGGGATACGGCCTCCGAGAGCCCGAGCTTGGCGGCATGGCGCCGGATCCAGGGAACGAACGAGGCCGCATCAATATCGCCACGGATCGTCATCCGTTCTCGGAGGTGGCTCTGATGTCGCTCCGTCATGAAAGGCCTCGTAGTTGGAGTCTCCAGTTACGACAACATAGCGCCTGGACGCGCTTGCGGAAGCGTGTTCTACGAGCGAGGTGTCGCGAAGGCACCGGCCAAGGAGGTCAGCGGTGCGGCCCGCCTGGACAAACGCGACCTTCACACTTCCTTTTTATCACGTTTGCGCAGTGCCCTTTTCAGCCTCGCTCTGCACGATGGTTGTAGGCCGGGGCGAGGCTGGATGCAGGCTCTGCAGACCAGCAAAGCGGGAAGCCATACCCGCGGAGATGACCTGTCGCCAGCAAATCAACATATCGGCTATGGCACGCATATTCATCTCCTCGCGCGCGAAGCGTCAGGCAACATAAGCGAGCCCGACACCGGCGCCCATGATCACCGTGCCGGCGATGCGAAGCGCCGCCGCTGCGGCCACGTCATATCGGGCAACCCCACGGTAAGCGGCGACGCCGGCCATGTGCAGGATCGCCGTGCCCCCGATAAAACCGAGGATATAGCCGAGGGGGGCGGCAGCCGGCCCCTCGGTTCCATGGGCCAAGCCATGAAAGAAGGCGAAGGCGGCGGTGCCCGTGACGGCCAGAGTGACGGGCACGTTCGCGTCTATGATCAGCGCTGCGCCGCAGATGATCATAGAGGCGAGAATCGCCGCTTCGACGAGCGGCACGGTCATGCCGGTCACGGCTACGGCTGCGCCCGCGACCATGGCCGAGATGAAGGCGACTGGCAATTGCCAGAGCGCCGGGCCGCCAAGCCGCGCGGCAATCAGTCCGACGGCGACCATGGCGAGCAGGTGATCAAGACCTGAGAAGGGGTGGAGGAAGCCGTTTTCGATGCCGCGGACATGGTCGCCGATATGGGCCAGGGCCCGACCGGGCAGAGTGATTAGGAGGGCAGCGGCGAGCGCAGCGATGGTCCGAAAAATCATGGCGTTGCCTTTCTGAAGGAAGAATTCATTCGGTCGATTCGATGTTGAAGTGCGAGGCGTCGGTCCGGTCCTCGAGCTTGCGTGCCTCGGCGAACGAAAGCCGGACGACCGCTTTGCCGTCGTGATAGAGGAACCCCAGGTCGCGGCAGCGCGAGGTCATGCGGGCGGGCAGCACGTCGTAGCGTACGCCGCCGCCGCCGAGGAGCGGCACGACCGCGCCGATATCCGTACGGTCCGCGGTCTCGACACGAAGCAGATGCAGGACGTTCCCGGAAGCGTCGACGCCGACGAAGGGAATGCCCGCAAGCCTGAGAAAACTCGTCGGATCACTCGCCCGGGCGAAGTTCTCGGCGAAACTCGCCTCGACGAGATCGAGATCACGCTCGTGCGGCGGCGACAGGTCCTTGCTTTCGGGGCGATGCGGTACCTGCCATTGTACGATGTCACGCTGCCGGTTGTGGCCGGGGCCCGCATGCTGGTGGCCGTGATGGTGATGGTCGTGATCATGATCATGGTGGTGCGATTGCGCGCCGTGGTGGTGATGGTGTCCCCCATGCATGGCCGTCTCCTCAGAAGCTCACCGGCTTGTCGATCAGGTGCTTGTGGGAGCCGAGCTTGCCATGCGCCACCAGCGAGCCGAGCGCCTCCACCACCACCCGCACGCCGAAAAGCGCCGTGATGTCGGAGGTGTCGTAGGGCGGGCTGACCTCGACGACCTCGAGACCGCAGAGCCCTTCTGCCGCAACCAAGCCGAGGATCTTCAGCGCTTCGCGCGGCAGGAAGCCGCCCGGTTCCGGCCAGCCCGTGCCCGGCACGAAGCCGCAATCGATACTGTCGACGTCGAAAGAGATGTAGACGGCGTCGGCGTCCTTCCAGGCGAGCTCGAGCGCAATCTCCGCCGTCTTCTCCGGACCGAGCTTTTCAATGTCGTCGATCGTCAGCACGTTGGTGCCGCGCTCGCGCGCCACCTTCACGCCGTCACGCGGCACCTGCCAGCCGCCGATACCGAGCTGGACGAGATTTTTCGGCGAGACGTTCGGCAGATTGGTCGCCCAGAACCACGGCGTCGTGTGCATGCGCTCGTCGAGATCCTTTTCCTGGATATCGATGTGGCGATCGAAATGGATGATGCCAATGCGTTTCGAGGTGCATTCGGCGATGCCGCGCACGCAGGGAAAGCCGATCGAGTGGTCGCCGCCAAGCATGATCGGCAGCGCGCCGGAGGAAAAGACATGGGCGACGCCGCGGGTGATCTGGTCGAAGCTCTTTTCCAGATTGGCCGGGATGGTAAAGACATCGCCGGCATCGCAGAGCGTCATCTGTTCCCGCAGGTCAACGCCCATTTCATAGTTATAAGGCGTGTAGAGCGCCGAGATGCGGCGGATACCCTGCGGTCCGAAGCGCGTGCCCGGCCGATAGGTCGTCCCGCTGTCGAACGGGATACCGAGCACGGCCGCATCGTATTTGCCGACATCGCGGACGTTTTCGACGTAGGGCGCCTTCAGGAACGTGTTGATGCCGGCGAAATGCGGCAGCTCGCCCCGCGCGAAGGTGGGGATCGACTTGTCCGTCAGACTCTCCGAGCCCGGCAGGCCCATTTCGAGCGCCCATTTCTTTTCCCGTCCCCAGCCCTTGCCGGAAAGCTTCCCCTCCGCCTCGAGCGCCTTCCAGCCCTGGCTGTCCAGCATGTTGAAGTCCGGGTGGTGTCGGCGCTCGCGAACGGGCGTCGCTATGGGGCCGGCGCGGCGAGACTGGCGGCTTGGGGGTTCACGCATGGGGCATGCTCCTTTTCGTTTCCTGCGACGTGGGGCTGGCCTCGATCGGCCGCGAAAAGCCGAGTACCGGGACGGGCCCGTCGCGGCTCAAATCGAGGTCGTAGATGATGCGGGCGCCATAGCGCTCAGGCGCTTGCGGATCGATGCGCGGCCTATCGAAGGCGAGCAGCCGCGTCCCTAGACCGAAGGCCTCCTTGAGATCGTGGGTCACCATGATCACGGTCATGCCGCGATCGCGCCAGAGCGGCTTGATGAGCGCGTGCATCTGCGCCCGCGTGCCGGGGTCGAGCGCGCCGAAAGGCTCGTCGAGCAGCAGCACCTTCGGTTCCCTGGCGAGCGCCTGGGCGATCGCCAGCCGCTGCTGCTGCCCGCCCGAAAGCGCGCTCGGATACTTCCGAATATGTTCGCTGAGCCCAACCGCCTCAAGAAGCGCTTCCGCCTTCTCGCTGGCCGCCTGTCGCTTCGCTCCAAACAGCTTGGCCGTGAACGAGCTCTCGGCGAATTCGAAGGCGATCAGGACGTTCTGTAGAACGTTCAGGTGGGGAAAAACAGAATAGCGCTGGAAAACCACGCCGCGGTCTGGACCCGGCTCGTCCGGCAGCGCCGCTCCATCGAGCGTGATGATGCCGCGCGTCGGCCGCTCCTGGCCGAGGATCATCCGGAGAAAGGTGGATTTGCCGCAGCCTGAAGGGCCGACGACGGAGACGAAGGCGCCGGAGGCGATGTCGAGCGAGATGCTTTCGAGCACGACCTGGTCGCCATATTCCATCCAGACATTGTGGACGCGGATTTCGCTCATCGGCGCGCCTCCTGGACATAGGCCCAGGGGAAAGCGCGCCGAGCGAGCCGCGCCAGCAGCCAGTCGAGAAGATAGGCGATGAGGGTGATCCAGGCTACGTAGGGCAGGATCACGTCCATGGCGAGATAGCGCCGGACGAGGAAGATGCGATAGCCGAGGCCGCTCTCGGCGGCGATCGCTTCTGCCGAGATCAAGAAGAGGAAGGCCGGGCCGAGTGATAGCCTGAGCGCTTCGATGAGCCGCGGCATCGCCTGCGGCAGTGCAACTCGTAGCATCAGTTGCCAGGTGGAGGCGCCGAGCGTCTGCGCCTTGACGATCTGCTCGCTCGGGATGGCGGCGACGGTCATCGCGAGGTCGCGAACGAGGAAGGGTGCGATGCCGATTACGATCAGCACGACCTTGGAGAGTTCGCCGAGGCCGAAGACGATGAACAGCACCGGCAGGATCGCCATCGGCGGGATCATCGAAACGACGGCGACGAGGGGCGACAGCCCGGCGCTTGCTACCGGAAGCAGCCCGAGCGTCAGCCCGAGCACCAGGCCGATGGCGGCGGCCGCACCGAGGCCGATGAACAGTCGCTGGAGGCTCGCCACGGTATCAGACCAGAGGGTCAAGTCTCCCGACCGCCGGTCGGGCTCGGTCGCCAACCGGTCCATGCTCGTCGCCATTTCCGTGATCGGCGGCAGCAGCTTGTCGCCCGGATTTGCGGCCCGCCGTTCCGCCGAGACGACGACATAGAGGCAGGCGATCAGCAGGAAGGGCAGGAGGGCAAGCAGGACCCGCGTTCCCGATCCCGGGACGATATTGACGGCACGTCGCATGAGTCTTCCCATCTTCTGGAGAACATCTCGGGCCGAAGCCGGCAGGGCAGGGCCAGCGTCAGTCTGTGCCCTGCAGCGGCGTCAGAGGGAGCCTTCGGCAGCGAGCTTCATGTAGCCGACGTCGAAGCGCAGCTTCACGTTGTCGGTCGAGCCGAGAACCTGCCCGCCCGGAAACGCGATGCCGACGGCGTCCTTGTCGGAAGCGCCGTCGCCGAGCAGGCCATGGTCGAAGGAGAAGCTTCTGACGAGGTCCATCGTCTTGATGAGGTCCTCGCTCTCGGTGAAGGCGACCGCCTCCTCAGGTGTCGCGAACAGCTTGGTCGCCGCAAGTTGGGACTCGAAGCCGGCAAGGTCCGTGCCGGACATCGCGCCCATCGCGGCGCGTGCGGTCTTGCCCTTCTCGCCCGGGTCCGTCAGGACCGACATCGTCTCGTACCAGATGCCGGCGAGCGCCTTGCCGAAGTCGGGATTGTCCTTGAGCACCTTGGTGTTGACCATCAACGTGTCGATGATCTCGCCGGGGATCTGCGTAGAATCGAACAGCGCTGCGGAGCCTGGTTCGGCCTTGACCTCGGCGAGCAGCGGGTTCCAGGTGACGACCGTCGAGGTCTCCGGCGACTTGAAGGCGGCGACCATGTCGGCATCGGAGGTGTTGACGATCGTCACGTCCCTTTCGGAAAGCCCCGCCGCTTCGAGAGCGCGCGCAAGCAGGTAGTGCGAGACCGACAGTTCGACGAGATTGATGCTATCACCCTTGAGATCGGCGGGCGTCTTCGCGATCTTGGAGACGATGCCGTCATTGCCGTTGGAGAAATCGCCGATGATCAGGATCGTGGTGTCGACGCCGCCGGCGGCCGGAATGGTGAGGCCATCCATGTTCGTCGCCGTCACGCCGTCGAAGCCGCCGGCGGTGTACTGGTTGATGGACTCGACGTAATCGTTGATCTGTTTGACGTTGATGGTGATGCCGTATTTGTCGGCCCATTTCTTCACGATCCCGGCATCCGCCGCATAGGGCCATGGCATCCAGCCGACATAGATCGTCCAGGCGATATTGAATTCCTTCTTCGGTTCCGCCTGCGTCCCGCCCGCGAGAAGCGCGAGAGAGATGCCGAGAGCGGCCGAGAGGGCGCGAAAACCGAATCTGCCATTTCCGAAACGCATCGTCTGTTCCCCTTGTTCGACTTGGGGCTCAAGCTGCGCTCATTTCTCGGAAATCACGGGTCGGGATTCCCAAAGCAACGACATCGCTGCATGAGCCTCCCGGGCTTTTATCCCGCCGTGGACCCGGTGGATGTCTCCCCACCGGAGGTTTCTCTCGGTCCAGTCATGCTTTATCGCATCGGAACCCTAGAAACATCGACAGTATAGTCTGATGTCCTCTAAAGTAAAGCAGAAGCTTTTCAAATTTATGCTCATAATTTGTGCGTTTGATGCTTATAAATTAATCAAGTAGACCAATAATTATTAGGGCACACTTGAGGCGACCTTATCGTAACGGTCTTCCGCGCGTTGAGACGTGTTGATGGTTTGCGACCAGAATCACGTTCCAAGGCCGCTCGAGCCTCTGCACGCTCCCCCTCTGGCTCTCCACGCGGCGCATGCTGCGCCGCAGCGACGAATTCACTTGATGTGTTTAGTAAAACGTATATCACTAAACATATTGCTTAACATGAGGGAGTATGGCTTGGGCATGTGAGCAAGGGAGAATTTTCCGAGGCCGGCATCAGTCGGCTCTGTATCTGGGAGGAATACATGCGGAAGATGACGAAGGCCCTGATGGGCATGTCGTCGGCACTCGTGCTGTCGACGGCGATACCGGGAATGGCGAAGGCCGATGAATTGACGCTGTGCTGGGCAGCCTGGGACCCGGCGAATGCGCTGGTCGAGCTCTCGAAGGATTTTACCGCAGCGACCGGCACCACGATGAAGTTCGAGTTCGTGCCGTGGCCGAACTTCGCCGACCGCATACTCAACGAGCTCAATTCGGGCGGCAAGCTCTGCGATCTCCTGATCGGCGACAGCCAGTGGATCGGCGGTTCCGCGGAAAACGGCTACTACGTCAAGCTCAACGATTTCTTCGACAAGGAAGGCATCAAGATGAGCGACTTCGCCGAAGCCGCGGTCAATGCCTATTCCACCTGGCCGAAAGGCACACCGAACTATTGGGCTCTGCCGGCCATGGGTGACGCCAACGGCTGGTTCTATCGCAAGGATTGGTTCGCCAAGCCGGAATTGCAGGCCGAGTTCAAGGAGAAATACGGCCGCGACCTCGGCCCGCCGCGGTCCTGGGATGAATTGAAGCAGGTCGCCGAATTCTTCACCGGTCGCGAGATCGACGGCCAGAAGGTCTATGGTGCCGCGATCTTCACCGAGCGTGCCTCCGAGGGCATCACCATGGGCGCGACCTCGGCGCTCTATCCCTATGGCTTCAAATACGAGCAGACCGGCGGCAAATACGACATGGACGGCGCCGTCAATTCCGCGGATGCAGTGGCGGGCCTCGAAGCGTACAAGGCTCTCTACAAATGCTGTCAGCCGCCTGGCTATACAGACAGCTACATGGGCGAGGGGCTCGACGCCTTCAAATCCGGCCAGGTGGCGATGGCGATGAACTGGTTCGCCTTTTTCCCGGGCCTCCACAAGGACGAGAAGGTCGGCGGCGACAAGATCGGCTTCTTCGTCAATCCCAAGCAGAAGGTCGCCGCCTCGACGCTCGGCGGGCAGGGGATGTCCGTCGTCGCCAATACCGACAACATGGACGGCGCGCTCGCCTACATCAAGTGGTTCGCTCAGCCCGATGTCCAGAAGAAATGGTGGGCGCTCGGCGGCTACGCCGTGCACAACGCAGTCCTGAATGATCCGTCCTTCAAGGCCAGCCAGCCCTTCGCGGCCGACTTCCTCGTCGCGATGAACCAGGTGCAGGACTTCTGGCAGGAGCCGTCCTACGCGATCCTGCTGCAGGCCATGCAGAAGCGCCTGCACGACTATGTCGTTGCCGACCAGGGCACGGCGCAAGAGGCACTCGACTCTCTCGTCAACGACTGGAAGGAAATCTTCGAGGACGAAGGCAAGCTCTAGGCTTCCTCAGCAACACGGCCCGGCTGCGAAGGTCCGGGCCGTCGGCCTCGAACCCGATCCTTCCTTGAATTCAGGTGACGTCAGTGACCGATGCCCCTTCTACCATTGCGGAGCGATCCGCCGACGTGCTTGCCCGCGCTACGCCGACGAACGTCGCGGTTCGGGTGCGCGGCCTTTCGGACCGCGCCATCGCCTGGCTCTTCATAACGCCGACGATCGCCTTGCTGCTTGCGATCAATATCTTCCCGCTGATCTGGGCGGTCTATCTGTCCTTCACGAATTTCCGCGCGAACCGCCCCAACGCCGAAGTCGATGGCGTCGGCTTGCGCAACTACCAGCGGGTGCTGAACGATCCGGACATCTGGATCGCCATGCAGACGACGGCGCATTTCGTCTTCTGGACGATCCTCCTACAGACGGTCATCGGCTTCGCACTTGCCTATCTGATCGACCGCAAGTTCCGCGGCCACGCTTTCTGGACGACGGTCATCCTCATTCCGATGATGCTGTCGCCGGCGGTCGTCGGCAATTTCTGGCGGTTTCTCTACCAGCCGCAGATCGGCCTCTTCAATTATATCGTCTCGTTCTTCACGGGCATTCCGCCGTCATCCTTCGAGATGCTCGGTTCGGTGAGCCTGGCGCCCTGGGCGATCATCATCGTCGATACCTGGATGTGGACACCCTATGTCATGCTGATCTGCCTCGCCGGCCTCAGGTCCATCCCGGACTACATCTACGAGGCGGCCGAGGTCGACCGCGCCTCCGCCTGGCGGCAATTCTGGTCGATCACCGTTCCGATGGCCTTGCCCTTCATCATGCTTGCCGTGCTCTTCCGCGGCATCGAGAATTTCAAGATGTTCGACATGGTCATGCTTTTGACCGGTGGAGGGCCTGGTTCCACCACCGAGGTCGCATCGATCACGCTGAAGCGCGAGGCCTTCGAAAGCTGGCTCACCGGACGGTCTTCGGCCTTCGCAATCATTCTTTTCGTCGCGGTGTTCGGCCTCGCCAACATCTACGTCAAAGCGCTCAACAAGGTGAAACAGCGATGAGTTCGGTCAATACCACCGCCCATTCCGTGGTCGAGCCGACGCCGACCGTGAAGCGCATCGCCGGCACGATCGTCATCCTCTATGCGCTGGTGACGATGATCCCGCTCGCCTGGATATTTCTGACGAGCATCAAGTCGCCGCCGGATTCGATCAGTTATCCGCCGAAGGTCGTCTTCACCCCGACGCTCGAGGGCTTCTGCAATCTTTTCACGACGCGGACAAGGCAGACGCCGGACTATATCCAGTCGCTCCCCGCCCCGACCAGCACCTGCGACGAGATCACCCGCAGCCGCAACATGGTCATCGCCGGCCCCTCGAACTATTGGCCGCGCTTCGGCAATTCGCTCGTGATCGCTTTCGGCTCGACCTTTCTTGCCGTCTCTCTCGGAACGTTTGCGGCCTACGGTTTCTCCAGGTTCCGCGTTCCGCTCGCCGACGATCTCCTGTTCTTCATTCTTTCGACCCGGATGATGCCGCCGATCGCGGTCGCGATCCCGATCTACCTCATGTATCGCCAGTTCGGACTTTCCGACACGGCCCTCGGGATGATCCTGCTCTATACCGCCGTCAACGTCTCGCTCGCCGTCTGGCTCCTCAAGGGCTTCATCGACGAGATTCCCCGCGAATACGAAGAGGCGGCGATGATCGATGGCTATACCCGCTTGCAGGCCTTCTGGAAGGTCGTGCTGCCGCAGGCGACGACCGGCATTGCCGCGACCGCGATCTTCTGCCTGATCTTCGCCTGGAACGAATATGCCTTCGCGGTGCTCCTGACTTCGGGCTCGGCGCAGACCGCGCCGCCGTTCATCCCGACGATCATCGGCGAAGGCGGGCAGGATTGGCCGGCGGTCGCGGCCGGCACGACGATCTTCCTGGTGCCGATTCTCGTCTTCACCATCATCCTGCGCAAGCAGTTGCTGCGCGGCATCACCTTCGGAGCGGTACGCAAATGACGACTCCGCAAAAAACGACCCCTACGGCCCGGCAGAAGCGGTCCTTGTTCCTGCGGCGCGGACCGATGGAAAACATCGCGACGGTGCTGATCGCTGCGGGCTTCGTGATGCTGTTCCAGCCGTTCCTGTTGGCGCTTTACACCTATTCGCTGGCCATGCTGCTGACTGGAACCGTCATGTTCATCATCGTCTCGAAATTTCCGGAGTAAGCGATGTCCGAAATCAAGGTCGTAAACCTGCGCAAGCAGTTCGGTGATTTCGTCGCTGTCGAGGATTCGAGTTTCACGGTCCAGGACGGCGAGTTTCTGGCGCTGCTCGGGCCGTCAGGCTGCGGCAAGACGACGACGCTCAGGATGATCGCCGGGCTCGAGCTGCCGACCAGCGGCAAGATTTATCTCGACGGCGAGGACGTTACCTTCAACCGGGCGAGCGCCCGCGACATCGCCTTCGTCTTCCAGCTCTTCGCGCTTTATCCGCACATGAATGTGCGCCGGAACATCGGTTTCCCGCTTCTGTCGCAGGGCGTGCCGAAGGCGGAAATCCGCGCCCGCGTCGAGGAGACCGCGAAGCTCCTGAGGATCGACCACATCCTCGACCGGTCGGTTTCGGGGCTCGCCGGCGGAGACCGACAGCGCGTTGCGCTCGGCCGCGCGATCATCCGGCGGCCCAAATGCTTCCTGATGGACGAGCCGCTCGGCACGCTCGACGCGGAGTTCCGCGAGGTCATGGTCCATGAGTTGCGCGAGCTTCACAATCGCATCCATGCGACCACGGTCTACGTGACCCATGACCAGCACGAAGCCATGGCGATGGCCGACAAGATCGCGGTGATGAACCACGGCGTGATCGAGCAGTTCGGCACGCCGCAGGAAATCTACAATCGTCCGGCCTCGATGTATGTCGCCGATTTCATCGGCTCGCCGCCGATGAATTTCATGCGCTTCCATTCGGGGCTCAAGAGAGGGACTCGATCGATCTTCCTCGACGGTGTCGAAGTCGCCGTGCCGGAGGTGGGGGAGGACGTGGCGCCGGGCGAAATGGCGCTCGGTGTCCGCCCGGAACATATCCGCCTCAGCGATCGATCCCCCATCCGCGGTGCTGTCTATGGCAGCGAGTATCTGGGCACCAACCAGGTCGTCGCCGTGGAGACCGCCGCCGGCATCGTCAAGGCGCGCGTTTCGGCCGACCGCAGCTTCAGGCTCGGCGAGACTGTCGGGCTGGAGTTCAATGCGACAAAGCTCGCCGTCTTCGACTGCGCCTCGGGCAGGGCGATCGCATCCTCCCTCTATGCGGAGGCGCGCCATGGCTGAGGTTGTTCTTCACGGTATTGGCAAGACTTTCGGCGATACGGCCGCCGTCGACGATCTGTCGCTGACCGTTCGGGACGGGGAATTCGTGGTTCTCCTCGGGCCGACGGGCGCCGGCAAGACGACGACCCTGCGTTTGATCGCAGGGCTCGAAACACCGGATTGCGGGCGGGTGACGATTGCCGGCCGCGACGTCGGTCGGCAGTCGCCGGCCGAGCGGGACGTGGCCTTTGTCTTCCAGCAATATTCGCTCTATCCGCACTTAAGCGTCTACGACAACCTCGCCTTTCCGCTGCGCTCGCCGGCACGGCGGCTCGCCGCCGAGGAGATCGACCGCCGCGTGCGCGAGGTCGCACGCATGGTTCGGATCGAGCACAAGCTCCAAAACCGCTCGACGCGGCTTTCCGGCGGCGAGATGCAGCGCGTCGCGATCGGCCGCGCGCTGGTGCGCCGTCCGGCGATCTATTTGATGGACGAACCGCTGTCGTCACTCGACGCGAAGCTCAGGGCGGAGCTTCGGCTGGAACTGAAGCGGATCCAAAAGGAGCTGGGCTCGACGCTTCTCTACGTCACTCACGACCAGGTCGAGGCAATGACGATGGCGGATCGCATCGGCATTCTGTCCGAGGGAAGGCTCGTGCAGGTCGGCACGCCGCGGGAGATCTACACGGAACCGGCCAATCTGCACGTCGCCGCGCGCCTCGGCCAGCCGCACATCAACCTGCTTCCCATAGACCTTCTGCCCGGCGCCGCGCCACCATTCGGCGCGCTGACGATCGGCGCGCGCACCGAACATCTGGAGATCGCGACCAACGCTCAGGGCAATGCCGAAGTCGACTGGATCGAGCATCTCGGCGATCAGAACCACCTGCACATCCGGGTGAAGGGCCACAAGCTCGTGACGCTTGCTGATCCCTATCTCTCCATCAAACCGGGCGACCGGATCAACCTTTCGCTGAGACAGCCCCTTTATTTCGGGTCGGCCGGCGAGCGGCTGCGCTGATGCTAATGCATGTCGCCCAAAAGTGTGCAGCGCTATTGGGACAACGACATGCATAAAAACGAAGACCTAAAGCACGTCGCATGAGTCTGCTGAAAGCGACGCGCGATCAATCAACAGGTAATTGGATGAGCACGATGAAGCACTTTTTCAACCGCAAGGAAAACATCGTCACCGAAGCGCTGGATGGCTTGCTGCAGACTGCGCCAGCCGGCACCCTCGCGCGTCTCGACAGCTATCCCGACGTCAAGGTCGTCCTGCGCGGCGACTGGGACAAGGCGAAGGTTGCGGTCGTTTCCGGCGGCGGGGCCGGCCATGAACCGTCGCATGCGGGCTTTGTCGGGAAAGGCATGTTGACTGCGGCGGTTTCCGGCGAGATTTTCGCCTCGCCGAGTGTCGATGCGGTGTTGACCGCAATCCGCGCGGTGACCGGGCCGAAGGGCTGCCTGCTGATCGTCAAGAACTACACGGGCGATCGCCTCAATTTTGGGCTCGCGGCGGAAAAGGCGCGCGTCGAAGGCTTTCGCGTCGAGATGGTAATCGTTGCCGACGACATCGCGCTTCCGGATATCGCTCAGCCGCGCGGCGTCGCCGGAACGCTCTTCGTCCACAAGATTGCGGGGCACTTGGCCGAGCAGGATGCGGATCTCGAGACGGTTGCCGCTGCCGCCCGCTCGGCCGCGCGCGACATCGTTTCGCTCGGCGTGTCGCTCTCTTCCTGCTCCATTCCCGGCCAGGCCCATGCGGAACGGCTCGAGGCGGACGAGGGGGAACTGGGGCTCGGCATCCACGGCGAACCCGGCGCCGAACGGATCGCCCTGCAGGAGGCGCGCAGCATTGTTGCCACCATGTCCGAGCGGCTTTCCAGAGCGCTTCCGGGAGACGGCAGCTATGCGCTTCTCATCAACAATCTCGGCGCCGTGCCGCCGATCGAGATGGGATTGATCGCCCACACGGTCCTTTCCTCGTCACTCGCCACGCGTGTGAAACTGACGATAGGCCCAGCGCCGATGATGACGGCGCTCAACATGAACGGCTTTTCGCTGTCGCTCATCCGGCTTGATGGCGAGCGTGAGGCGGCATTGAAGTCGCCCGTCGGCCCACATGCGTGGATGCCCGCCGTCGAGCGGCATGATGTCGCCGTTGCACCGGCGATTGTTCGGCCTGCCGCTCAGTCCGTCGCGGCCAGTCACGATCCGGCCGCCGATCGGCTGATCGCGGCGATCTGCGATCATCTGCTCTCGCTCGAAGCGGAACTCAACCATCTCGACGCCCGAGCCGGCGACGGCGATACCGGCTCAACCGTGGCGACGGGTTCGCGCAGCGTTCTTGCCCAGATCGAAAGGCTGCCGCTGAAGGACATCGCCGCGACGCTTTCCTCGATCGGCGGCATTCTCAGCACCAGCATGGGCGGATCGAGCGGCGTGCTCCTGTCGATCTTCTTCACCGCGGCGGCCAAGGCCTATTCGGACACGAAAGACATGGCGGGCGCGCTGCTGTCGGGACTCGAACGGATGACCTTCTACGGCGGGGCGGCCGTCGGTGACCGCACGATGGTGGATGCTCTGGATCCGGCGCTGCGCGCCCTCAAGGCGGGCGGTCTCGCCGCGGCGGCTTCCGCAGCCCGCGCCGGCGCCGATGCGACCCGCGCGATGAAGAAGGCGAAGGCCGGGCGCGCCTCTTATATCGGCGAACGGGATCTCGACGGCGTACCAGACCCGGGAGCCATCGCGGTGGCCGCGGTCTTCGAAGTCGCAGCAGGGCTTGCCTAGAACACGATGATTTCAGGTCGGATCGACCGAAATCATAAACGTGATCGACTCTTATAAGTCAGCGCCGGATGCGGGCGGAGAACCGCGCAACTTTTTCCTCATCCCGCGCTAAGCACATGCTCTAACGATGGCGGCCGATCGCGAGTATGATCGAGAGAGATTGGTAAAAGGTGTTGGTCGTGGTGGCACATGCAGCGCTCATAGGCGGGTTGATCGAGGCCTGTCGCGAGGTGATTGCCGCCAATGCCGATCATCTGTCGGAACTCGACAGGGCCATCGGCGACGGAGACCACGGCACCAACATGCGTCGCGGCCTGGAGGCGGTCTACGCTGAGCGAAACCGGCTCGCAGAACTTACTCTGCCGAAAGCACTGGAGGAGATAGGCCTCATTCTCGTCATGAGCGTCGGCGGTGCGGCCGGTCCGCTCTACGGAACGCTGCTGATCGAGACCGGTCGTCAATTGGCCGGTTCGAACGGACAGATCGAGTTTGCACGCGCGCTCGAGCTTGCCATCACTGCCGTCGCCCGCCGCGGGCGGGCGAGTCCCGGCGACAAGACGCTGCTCGACGTGCTTTACCCGGTGCATGCCGAAGTGGTAAGGCGCGCGGGACTGGCACACATCTGCGAAGAGGCGGAACGGGCGGCAAGCCTGACTTTCGGCATGAGGGCGATGCGCGGGCGCGCCGCCTTTCTCGGTGACCGGTCGGTCGGACATGTCGATCCGGGCGCGAAGAGTTGTGCGCTGCTGACGGCGGCGATCTGTCGTTTCTTGGAGGAGCATTGTCCGGCATGACCCCGAAATCTGCAAATGTCGGCATCGTCATCGTTTCGCATTCCCCCCTTGTCGCGGAAGGTGCCGCCGACATGGTGCGCCAGATGGTCGGCGACTGCGTGCCGCTCGCCTGGTCGGGCGGCAACGCGGAGGGTGGGCTCGGCACGCACGCCGCCGGCATCCTTGCCGCCATCGAACGGGCCTGGTCGGATGCCGGGGTAGCCATCTTCGTCGATCTCGGTGGGGCGGAGACGAACAGCGAAATGGCGATCGAAATGCTCGGGGAGCCGCGGTCCCGAAGAGTGATCATTTGCGACGCGCCTTTGGTCGAGGGGGCGGTGATGGCTGCTGCTGAAGCGTCGGGCGGGGCGGCTCTTGCCCGCGTCGTGGCGACCGCGGAGGAACTGTCGCCGTGATGGACAACAGGCCGCGACGGGAAGCGCCCGAGGCAGTGGACACGCAGGGTTACTGTCAGGCGGAGATCGAGGTGACGCACGGCTTCGGGCTGCATGCTCGCCCGTCGGTCGTTTTCACGCGGCTCGCGAAATCGTTTCCCTGCACCGTCGAGATCGAGGTCAACGACAGCAACGTCTGGCTGAACGGCAAGAGCATCGTCAAGATCATGGGGGCGAGGATTCGGAGGGGTTCGATCCTGAAAATCCGAACCCGAGGCTTGCGCGCCGCGGAAGCGATCCATGCGCTCAAGGCGCTCGTCGAGCGCGATTTCGATGAAGAACAGAAGCATGGCCGAAGCGCTTGAAATCCCCGGGGTATCCGCCTCTCCGGGTGTAGGGGTCGGGCCTGTCCATCTCGCCGCCGAATTTACGGCGGAGGCGCTCGCGCCCGGCGACACCGTGGCCGCGGAAGGCGACCGGCTGCGACAGGCGGTCGCCACCGCCGTCGCGGAGCTCGAGGCTCTCGCGTATCGGTCGGATGAGGAGAGCGCCGGCATTCTCGACTTCCAGATCGAGATGCTGCTCGATCCGGCTCTCGTCGAAATGGCCGAGGAGCGGATCGTGGCCGGGGATGGCGCCGCACTCGCCTGGTTCGGCGCGCTCGACGACTATATCGCCGGTATCGAGGAGGCGCCCGATGAGCAGCTCCGCGCCCGCGCGGTAGACATCGTCGACATCCGCAATCGCGTCCTCAGCGCGCTCACGGGCCGCCCTCTGGAAGATTTTGCACCCGGTTCGGTCTTCGTCGGCAAGGACCTCGAGCCCAGCCTCTTCCTCGCGCATGACTGGACCGCGGGCGGCGGCATCGTCCTCTTCGAAGGCAGCGCCTCCAGCCATGTGGCAATGCTCGCTCGCAGCCGTTCGGTACCCATGCTGGTGGCGACGGGCCGGTTCGAAGTCGCCGCCGGCGCGCGCGTGCTTGTCGATGCGAGTAATGCCCGAGCCGTTATCGCGCCCGACGATGGGCATGTTCGCGAGGCGAAATCGAGGAAACCTGCAGTAAGGCCGACCGCCTCGCGCACCGGCGGAGCGATCCAAACCGCCGACGGCGTTGCGATCCGGCTGTCTGCCATCATGAACGATCCGCGTGACCTCGAGGCCATTGATCCAGCCTCCTTCGCGGGCATCGGTTTGATGCGGACCGAATTTCTGGTGACTTCGCCCGCGGATGCCTTCGATGAGGAAAAGCACTACGACATCTATCGGCATGCATTGGATTGGGCCGGCGAATCGCCGGCGATCGTGCGCATGCTCGATCTCGGCGGCGACAAGACATTGCCGGGCCTCGGAGCCAGGAGGAGCGAATCCTTCATGGGCCTCCGGGGCATCCGGTTGCTCCTGGCGCGGCCGGAGCTTGCCCGCGCCCAGGCGCGCGCGCTGCTGCGCGCCGCTGTACATGGCAATCTCGGCGTCCTTTTGCCGATGGTGACGGTCCCGGGGGAACTCGATGCGATGCGGGCGATCTTCGAAGAGGAGTCTACCGCGCTTGGCAAGAGGGGGCTGCAAACTCGCATGCCGGAGATCGGCATGATGGTGGAGGTGCCGGCGGCGGCGCTGATGCTCGACCGTTTTTCGCGGTCGGACTTCTTCTCTTTCGGGACAAACGATCTGGCGCAATATCTTGCGGCTGCCGCAAGGGACGACCAAAGCGTTGCCGCACTTTACGACGCCGCCACGCCTGCGGTCTACAGGGTGATCGCGCAGGGCGTGGCACTTGCCGAGGCAATGAACAAACCGATCGGGATCTGCGGCGAGATGGCCTCCGACCCCCGGCATATACCGGCGCTCATAGCTGCGGGCCTTCGCCAATTCTCGGTGGCGCCCAATCGGGTGGCGGACATAGGATCCACAATCGGCGGCATGTGCTCGGATGGCGGGCCGCGGCGGAGATGAAATGAATGTCGCGCGAGACTGTTGAAGACGCGATCATCGCCTACAAGACGATCCTGGCGCAGATCATCGACAATCGGCCGTCGGGCACCCGTCAGCGGCTCGCCGCGGCGCTCGGCAAGCATCGCAGCTTCGTCACACAGGTGACGAGTCCGACCTATTCGACCCCGCTGCCGGCGCGGCACCTGGCGACGATCTTCCGCGTCTGCCACTTCAGCCCCGGTGAGCAGGAGCGCTTCCTTCAGGCCTATCAGTCCGCGCACCCCGGCAAGCTGCCGGATTTCGGGAGCGCGGAGAAGCTGCGCCAGCTCTCGCTGATCGTTCCCGATCTCGGCGACGAGAAGAGGAACCGCCTGTTCGACGAAGCGATCGAGGAACTCGTACGGAACATGGCGAAACTGGTCGGAACGGTGGATTAGAGGGTCTTGATGTGTTTCAGTACATCGCTGCGCCCCGGCTCTCCATGTTCGAGTTCGATCAAGGCCACCGATGCCGAGATTCTATGCGTTGCGGCGATTTGCGCGAAGCAGGAGAGCACGGCGTCGTGGGAGAGGCACGATGAAGAAATTCATGAACCGAGCCGAGACGCTGGTGGCTGAAAGCCTCGCGGGCTTCGTCGCAGCCCATGAACACATGGTGATCTTCGGAGCCGACAGGAAGTTCGTTCGCCGGCGGAGCCTTCGGCCGGGTAAGGTCGCGCTCATTTCGGGCGGCGGTTCGGGGCACGAGCCGATGCATGTCGGCTTTGTCGGGAGAGGTATGCTGGACGCCGCGTGCACCGGACATGTATTCACCTCTCCGACGCCGGACCAGATCATTGCCGCGATCCGGGAGACTGACGGCGGGGAGGGATGCCTGCTCATCGTCAAGAATTATGACGGCGACGTCATGAACTTCGAGATGGCGGCCGAACTCGCTGCGGCCGAGCACCGGATCGCCACCGTGATCGTGCGCGACGACGTCAATCCCGGCGGGTCGAAGCGCAGCCAGGGCAGGAGAGGCGTTGCGGGAACGCTCGTGGTGGAGAAGCTGCTGGGAGCGGCGGCGGAGGCCGGCTGGCGGCTCGACGAGCTCAGCGCACTAGGCGAGGATCTCAACGGCCGCATCCGCACCATGGGCGTGTCGCTCAGCGGTGTGACCGTACCGGACACGGAGCGGAAAACCTTCGCGCTCAACGAAGACGAGATGGAGATGGGCGTCGGAATTCACGGAGAGCCAGGCCGTGCACGGGTCAAATTCGCGGCCGCCGACGAAATCGTGGAAACGATGCTCGAGGCAATCTTGAGCGATCTGGCACGGGACCGGGGCGACAAGCTGCTCCTCTTCATCAATGGATTCGGTGGCACGCCAGTGTCGGAACTCTATCTCGCCTACAATTCTGCCCGAGCGCGGCTCCAGAGCCTGGGTGTCACAGTTGCCCGGTCGCTGGTCGGAACCTATGTCACCTCCCTGGACATGGCGGGCCTCTCAATCACCGTTGCCCGCCTCGAGGAGCGAGAGCTTTCCTTGTGGGACGCGCCGATCGACACGCCGGTGCTGCGCTGGGGAGGCTGATCGGATATTTTCGGAGGTGTCGCTTGGCAGTTAATCGTAAGATGTGATCACCTCGGTGGCTTCGCCATGGAACGATACCGGTTCGCAGCCTGTATCGTCCATGGCGGTCCAATCGTCAGTTCTTTACCGTGTCTTCCAGGAAAAACCGGCCAAGCGGATTCTGGTAGAAGTTCTCGATGTTCTTGCGCGAAACGTTCAGGTAGGGGCTGTAGTAGAGGTCGACCCAGTGGACATCGTCCTTCGCCGTCTTCTGGATGTCGACGTACATGGCCTCACGCTTCGCCGGATCAAGCTCCAGACGCGCTGCGGCGACAAGTTGCTTCACCTTGTCGCTGTTGTAGCGGGTCATGTAGTTCATATTGGTGTCGTGGCCGAGCACGAAGGTGGTCTTCTGGTCTGGATCGAGGATGTCGTTCGTCCAGTACATGACCGAAATATCGTAGTCGCCGGCGACCAGCATGTCCCAGCTTTGACTCGGGTCGACCTTCTGCAGATTGACCGTGACGCCTGCCTTGGCAAACTGCTGCTGCAGCTGCACCGCGATCTGCTCATCCACCTCGTTGCCGGCGTTTACGATATAGTTGAGCGTCAGGTCCGATGCTCCGGCCTCGGCCAGCATCGCCTTGGCCTTCTCCGGATCGTAAGGATACTGGTAGTTGGCGTCGTGGTGATAGAGCGAGCCCTTTGGAATGTAGGAATTTGCGACCGTGCCGATGCCGAACGTGACCGTGTCGACGATCGCTTTCTTGTCTATCGCCATGTCCAGTGCCTGGCGCACTTCCTTCTTGGCAAGCATCCCGTGCTCATGGTTGATGAGCAGATGGTCCTCGCGGGTCGAGGTGTCAATGTGAACCGTGAGGTTCGGGTCCTTCTTCAGTTCCTCGACGCGCGAGAACGGAACGAAAATCGCTGCGTCGAGTTGGCCGGCCTGGACGTTCAGCATGCGAGTGTTGTCGTCCGGAACCGAAATCCACTCGACGCCGTCTAGTTTCACACGGTCGGCCTGCCAGAAGTTCGGATTCTTTTCGAGGATTACCCGGTCGCCGCGCCGCCACTCCTTGACGGTGAACGCGCCGGATGATGCCGTTGGCAGCTCGGCGAAGGCGTCCTCGCCAGCCTCGACGGCCTTCTTGGAAAGCACCGAGACGTTCGGAAGGGCAAGCGTCGACAGGAACGGCGCGGAGGGCGTCTTCAGCTTGACGACCAGCGTCTTCGGATCGGCCGCCTCGGCGGTTTCGACGATCTTGTAGCTGTCGCTCCAGAGAGAGCCTTCGTGGTCGCGGATGCGCAGCAGGCTGAAGGCGGCATCTTCGGCAGTGATCGGCGAGCCGTCGGAGAACTTTGCGTCGCGGATCTTGAACGTGTAGGTCAGGCCGTCGTCGGAAACGGTCCAGCTTTCGGCGAGGCCGGGCTCCAGCTTGGTGCCGGTCTTGTCAACGCGGACAAGCACCTCGAAGACGTTGGAAAACACCCAGTTGTCGACGTTCTGGGCCGACTTGATCGGATCGAATGTCGTCGAATCCTCGCGGCGGCCGATGGTGAGGATGCCGGCGGCTTCGGCATAACTGGCACTGAGTATGAGGGCGGCTGCGAAAGCGGCGCGGCCGATGTTGTTCCATCTTTTGGTCATAGTTCGTTCCCTTCGTTATTATGGCATGCGTTTGAAGGACTGGATCGGTTCGAGAGACGCGGCATCGGTATGGCCGAGCAACTGCCTGTCGGGATCAATGTCGGGGATCGCTGCGATCAACGCGGCGGTGTAGGGATGTTTCGGCCGGGAGAAGACGTCCTCGGAGCGGCCGTCCTCGACGATCTCTCCGCGATACATCACTACCGTGCGTTCGCACAGGTTGCGCACGATCGCCAGGTCATGGGCGATGAAGATCAACGTCAGGTTAAGGTCGCGGGCGAGCTTGCGGAAGAGATCGATGATCTGCGCCTGGATCGTGACATCGAGTGCTGCGACGCATTCGTCCGCGATAATCAGCCTCGGATCGACGGCAAGCGCACGGGCGATGCCAGCCCTCTGACACTGCCCGCCGCTCATGCTGCGCGGCTTGCGGTTGACGAATTCGCGCTCCAGTCCGACAAGGTCCAGCAGCTCGTCGACGCGGGACGGAATGTCGGCCCTGGCGATCTTTTTCTGGACTTTCAGCACTTCAGCAAGGGTCTGGCCGATGGTCAGGCGCGGGTTCAGCGCATTGAACGGGTCTTGAAAGACCATGGCCGCCTCGCGCCGCAGCCTGGCGAGACCCGCATTCCTCTGCTGAAAAAGATCGATACCATCGAAGCTGACATGACCGGAAGAGATCGGTGTCAGGCCCAGCAGAGCACGGGCAAGCGTACTCTTGCCGCTGCCGGATTCGCCGACGATGCCGACCGTTTCGCCGGGCATGATCTGCAGATTGACACCCGAGAGGGCGCCGACGGTTCGGGCGTTCTTTCCCCTGAAAAGGCTGCCGCCTGTCGGGTACCGCACATGCAAATCGTCGATTTCCAGAAGCGGCCTTGTCGCTGCACGTGAGGGCGCAGGGGCACTGACGGCGGGGAGCGCCACGTCCGGCATCGATGGATGGCTGTGGATGAGGCGAACCGTATACGGGTCCTGCGGTGCGGACAGGATTGTCCGTTTCAGCCCCTGTTCCAGCAGCCTGCCGCCGCGCATCACGGCAATGCGGTCGCAGGTCTGCGCCACGACGCCGAGGTCATGGGTGATGAGGATGATCGACAGGCCGTGCCTATCGCGGATATCCATCAAGAGCTTCAGGATCTGCGCCTGGATCGTGACGTCGAGCGCGGTGGTCGGTTCGTCGGCTATGAGGATTTGCGGATTGCAGGAGAGCGCCACACCGATCATAGCCCGCTGACGCATGCCGCCGGAAAGCTCGTGCGGGTAGCTGTCGTACTGGCGGACGGGTTCAGGGAAACCGATCTGCGCCAGTATCTCGATCGCTGCCGCGCGCGCATCGCGGCCGTTGATGCCCTGATGATAGCGGATTCCCTCGAGGATCTGATCACCGATGCGCATGACCGGATCGAGATGGCTGGTCGGGTTCTGGAAGATCATGCCAATCTCGGCGCCGCGCACCTTTAGCATCTCGGCGTCGGTGACGGCAGTGAGGTCGCGCTCTTCGAAGAGAATGGTGCCGCCTTCGATCTTCAGCAAGGATGATGGCAGGAGGCGCACGAGCGAGCGGCAGAACAGGCTCTTGCCCGAGCCGCTTTCGCCGACGAGGCCGAGGATCTCGCCCTTGGCGAGGTCGAGTGAGACGCCCTGCAGCAGGGTGCGCGTTTCTCCCTGGAGATGCGCTTTTACGGTCAGGTCGCGGACCGACAGGACGGAGGCACTCATTCGTGCACTCCGAGTAGTTCGCCAAGCGCGTCGCCCAGCATGCTGAAGCCGAAGGCAAGGCAGACGATGGACAGGCCGGGAAATAGCGTGATCCACCAGGCCGTGGTGATGAAGCTCTGGCCTTCCGCGACCATGACGCCCCATTCGGCGACCGGCGGCTGCACGCCAAGACCGAGGTAGCTGACGGCTGCCCCGCTCAGCAGCACCAGCACGGCATCCGACATGGCGAAGACGATTGAGCCGGCAATGGCATTGGGTAGCAAGTGCCGGAACATGATGCGGAAGCGGCCGAAACCGAGGCTGACGGCTGCAACGGCATAGTCGCTGTTCTTCAGGACCAGGATCTGTGCCCGGATCAACCGGGCATATGACACCCAGCCGACCAGCGCCATGGCAATGTAGAAGCTGCTGAGGCCCGGACCCAGAATGGCGATGATCGACAGCATCAGCACCAGGAACGGAAAGGCCAGGATGATGTCGATGAGGCGCATGAACAACGCGTCGACGATGCCCCCGAAGAAGCCGGCGATGGTGCCGACTATCGTGCCTATCACGAAGGGGAAGACCACGCCGATCAGGGCGATCTGGAGGTCGATGCGAGTGCCCCAGATGACGCGTGAGAGGAGATCGCGGCCGAAGTTGTCGGTGCCGAACGGATGCAGGAGCGATGGCGGCTGCAGGCGGGTTGCACCGTTCTGCAGGATCGGGTCATAGGGCGCAACGACGGGTGCGCCGATCGCCAGCAGCAGGAAAAACAGCAGGATGCCCGCGCCGATGACCAGGGGCAGCCGTTGGCTGAGGCGCAACCGCCAGCCGGCGGGCGACGAGGACACCGTGCCGGCGCTCATAGTTTCACCCTCGGATCGATGGCGACGGTGACGACGTCGGCGAGGAAGTTGACGAGCACCGTGGCGCAGGCAAACACCATGGCGACACCCTGCACGACCATGTAATCGCGCGAGAAGATGGCGCGCACGAGCAGCTGCCCCATGCCCGGCAGGGCAAAGACGCTTTCGACCACGACCGTGCCGCCGATCAGCCAGCCGATATTGACCGCCAGAAGGTTGATGGTCGGCACCAGCGAATTCGGCACGACATGCCGCCAGAAGACGATACGCTCAGGCATGCCGCGCGCTCGGGCGGCGGTCGCGACGTCTGACTTCAGGGCCTCTATCATTGCCGCGCGCAGGCTGCGGATCAGCACCGTGGAAAGGGAGAGGGCTACTGTCAGGCTCGGCAGAACCAGATGGACGAGCTTGTCGCCGAACGTCTCCCCGTAGCCGGACACCGGCAGCAGGTCGAGTTTGACGCTGAAAAGGATCATCAGCATCAGGCCGAGCCAAAAGGGCGGGAAACCGATGCCGAATGTGGAAACAATGCGGACCACATGGTCGGGCGCCTTGCCGGAATTGCGCGCGGCCAGCGCCGCCATGGGTACGGCGATGAGGACCGACAGGACGACGCTCGACAGGACGAGCGCTATGGTCGGCTCGATGCGGGTGGCGATGAGCTTCAGGACATCGATCTTGTAGAGGATCGACTTGCCCATCTCGCCATTGGCGAGATTCTTCACGAAATAGAAATATTGCTGCCACATCGCCTCGTCGAGGCCGTATTGAGCGCGGATCTTGGCGATGGCCGATGGCGTGGCGCGGGCGCCCAGGAGGTTGCGCGCCGGATCGCCGGGGATGAGCCGCACCAGAATGAAGGTGATGACGCTGATCCCGAAGATGACGGGCAGGAACTGCAAAGGTCGAGTGAGGACGAACCTATAGCGATGCATGGCGATGTCGCCGCCTCCGTCTTTTTCGGATGTCTCTCGCCATGTGTTGCATCAGTTCGGCCCGTGCCGCGACAGGAAATCGATCAGAGCAGGATAATATTCCGCGGGGTTCTCGTAGAAAGGCATGTGGCTCGCATTGGCGAAAACCCTGAGCTCGGCGTTCGGGATTGCGAGCTTCATCTTCAGGGCGCAGGCCGGCGTGAGCTCGTCGTGTTCTCCCGTGGTGATCAGCGTCGGCACCTTTATGCCGGGAAGGTCGGGAATGCGGTTCCAGTCCTTGAGATTGCCGGTATAGAGAAACTCGTTCGGGCCCTGCATCGTGCCATAGGGACCCATGTTCCAGTCGTCAAGCGACCGGCGTAAGGGCGCAGGCCATTCCGGCAGACGGCAGACATGGCGATGGTTCAGGATGGTGATGGCTGCCATGTATTCGGGATGGTCGTATGTGCCCTGCGCCTCGTGCTTCTGCATCATGGCAACGGTCTCCGGCCCGAGTGCGGCGCGCAGCCGCTCAAGCTCGGTGACGAGGTGCGGCATGTCGGCGACCGTGTCCTCGAGGATCAGCGTCTGCAGATTTTCCGGGTATGTCAGAGCGTAATCGATCGCCAGCCAGCCACCCCAGGAATGGCCGAGCATATGTAACCTGCCGAGCCCCAGTGCCTTGCGAACCGTTTCGGTCTCCTCGACATACCGGCCGATCGTCCAGAGCGAAGGATCGGTCGGGCGGTCGGAGGCGCCTGTGCCGAGCTGATCGAAGGCGACCACGCGATAGCCCTTGTCGATGAGACATGAATGGGCTTCGCGCAGATAGTCACAGGGTAATCCCGGACCGCCATTCAGGCAGAACAAGGTTTCCGGGCCTGCACCGAAGCTGTAGGCCATCACCTTGTAGCCATCGACCTCGATTTCATGTCGCGCCTCTGGCTCGATATCACGCCACATTGGCCGCCCCGGCAAAGAATCTGCTTGCTCAATAATTGAGCATGGCTAAATTTTTACCCGAAACGCCAGTCGGCGCCCAGCTATAAGAAGTGATAGGTTCACCTGTGACCGGGGACCGGAGCCAATGATGATCGATGAAATCGGGACGATCAGGAACCAGTTCACCGCGCACGAGACCCTGGATGGCTGTGTCGACCAGGTCTTCGAGGCGATGAAATCGATCGGTTTCGAGGCGCTGATCTACGACTATACGCCGGTGCCCTGGGATCTCGATGGCACGATCATGATCCCGTCGCTGCTGAAACTGCGCAACATTTCCGATGACATGCACGAATACTGGTTCGATCGCGGCTATTTCCGCATCGATCCCGTGCAGCAGGTGGCGCTGCGCACCTCTACGCCGTTTTTCTGGAACTATGACACCGATGCAGACACGCTGATCAGGCGCTTCATGAGCGATGATACGGCGCCTGTCGCCCGGTATCTACGCGAACGGGACATGTCGACCGGCGTCACCGTTCCCGTCCACATGCCGCGCGGCGACTATGCGACGGTGACGGGCGTGCGTTTCGGCGCCAACCGGGAATTCGAGCGGCATGCGCTGCGCTACACAGCCGATTTCAACCTGCTCGCCCATGTGTTTCACGAGGCGGCCTATTCGCTGTTCGACGCGCGGGCCTTCAACGTGGGCACTGCAAGGCTGACGGAACGGGAGCGTGAATGCCTTCGCTATTCCGCCGAAGGCCACTCTGCCAAGGAAATTTCCCGGATCATCCAACGCTCGGTTCCGACCGTCGTCATGCACCTTAACGCCGCGGCCAAGAAGCTCGGGGCCAAGAACCGTACCCAGGCGGTGGTGCGCGCCACGCATTACCGGCTGCTTGAAGAGCGCCCGTCCTATAAGTTGTGATAGCTGCCGCGGCTTAAAACACCGCGTTATGCTTCCTCCATCGTCAGACGTGGAGATGCATGTGGCCGCCATTGCTTCGAAGGAAGCCTTCCTGCCCTTTCGCGAATACCAGACCTGGTATCGCATCACCGGTTCGCTCGACAGCGGCAAGCTGCCGCTTGTCGTGGCCCACGGCGGGCCGGGCTGCACTCATGACTACGTGGATTCCTTTAAGGGGATCAACGAGATCGACGGCCGCGCCGTCATCCACTACGACCAACTCGGCAACGGCAACTCCACGCGCCTTCCCGAAAAGGGGCCGGATTTCTGGACTCCGGCCCTGTTCCTCGAGGAACTCGATGCACTGCTGAAGCATCTCGGCATCCAGGATCGCTATGCCTTCCTCGGACAGTCCTGGGGCGGCATGCTGGGTGCGGAACATGCGGTGCTGAAGCCGATAGGGCTGAAGGCGCTGGTCATCGCCAATTCGCCGGCCAATATGCGTACCTGGGTGGCGGAAGCCAATCGCCTGCGCGAGGAGCTGCCGCAGACGGTTCAAGAGAAGCTGCTCAGGCACGAGCAGGCGGGCACGATCACCGATCCGGAATACATCACCGCCTCGCGTGTCTTCTACGACCGCCATGTCTGCCGCGTCACGCCGTGGCCGCCGGAAGTCGCGCGCACTTTTGCGATCATGGACGAGGACAATACGGTCTATCGCAACATGAACGGCCCAACCGAGTTTCATGTGATCGGGACGATGAGGGACTGGACGATCGAGGATCGGCTGACGTTGATCGAGGCGCCGACCCTTTTGATCTCGGGCAAATACGACGAGGCCACGCCGCTCGTCGTCAAGCCGTATGTCGATCGCGTCAAGAACTGCGAATGGGTGCTGTTCGAGCATTCCAGCCACATGCCGCATGTGGAGGAGAGGTCCTTGTGTCTGGAAACGGTTTCCCGTTTTCTATCATCCCACGATACCGACGCTTGATGCGGAGACGCGCCGTTTCATTTGGGCGCATCAGCTTCATTTTGACCCATCATAAGCTCAGTTGCTCTTGCGGCCGTCCGGATGGCTCCGGCCACTCATACCGCTGCTTTGAATCATCGAACGATTTACCCGTAAATCGTGGTCATTTTCCCGAATTACACCGTTGCGCTCTTAAACTCCCGCGGCGCGCGCTCTATATGCGTCCGTGGGGCCGTTTGCGGCCGGGAGTGACAAGGGAATTGATGGAATGCAGCGCTTCGGACGGGTTATGGCAATGGTGGCGGTTGGCCTCATGGTGATGTTGACGGTGGTCGATGTCGCCGAGGCGCGGCGGGCGGGCGGCGGTTTCGGGTCTCGCGGGAGCCGGACCTTTTCGACCCCGCCGGTGACCCGCACAGCTCCGGCTCCGGCCGCGCCGATCGACCGCACGATGACGCCGCGGCAGAATGCGCAGCCGTCCACCGCCACCAATCCGGCTGCGCAGAACCGGACGACCAGTCCGCGCCCGGGCTTTTTCAACGGGTTCGGTGGCTCCATGCTCGGCGGTCTGCTGATGGGCGGACTGATCGGCATGCTGCTCGGCCATGGCCTCGGCGGCGGCATCGGTTTTCTCGGCCTGTTGCTGCAGCTCGGTGTCCTTTTCCTGGTAATTTCGTTGGCGATGCGATTTTTCGGCCGCAATCAGCGGCCGGCCTATTCGGCGCCGTCGGCATCCGCGCGATCTTCGGCGATGGCCTCGGGCACTCCCTCCTTCCGCATCCCGCGCATCGGTGAAGGAATGGGCGGGCTCAATGCCGGCACGAGATCGGCCCCGCCGCAGTCGTCTTCTGCCCCGGGCGAGACCGACGAAATCGGCGTCGGCCAGCACGAGCTCGATCGTTTCGAGGCGATGCTGAAGGAGGTCCAGGCCGCCTATGGAGCAGAAGATTACGCGGCGCTGCGCCAGCTGACGACGCCGGAGGCCATGTCCTACCTCGCGGAAGAGCTGAGCGAGAACGCGACCAAGGGGCTGAGGAACGAAGTGCGCGACGTGCATCTCGTCCAGGGCGACGTCGCCGAGGCATGGAAGGAGAATGGCACCGACTACGTGACTGTTGCTATGCGCTATGAAAGCATCGACGTGATGCGCGATCGTGCAACCGGCCGTGTCATCAGCGGCGACCCCAACGAGCTCACTGAAGCGGTCGAGATCTGGACCTTCCTGCGCCGGCCCGGCACCGACTGGCAGGTCTCAGCCATTCAGGGCGTTGAGGCGTAGTGTCGGCGCAATCCCTCATTTGATTTTAAAAAGTGCAATCCGAATCGTTTATTGACGGCGCTGGGCTTGCGGCTCTTTTCAAGTGAGCGGCGGCGCCGTAACCTTTTGAAACGAACGCAGTTCTTGCAGTGGTTCGACGCCTGAATTATGCGGCGGCAAGGGCCGGTTGATCATGGGTGGGAGCGGCGAAATGAAGACGTCCGGAAGACAGGAAACGGACCGATGAGCACGAATTCTTTCATCTCCGGTGCCGCGGTTTTCGTCGTCGCAATCGTGGCATCGGCATACGCCTGCGGCGCCGCCGAGTCGGCGGATTGCAAAGGCTCGCCCGGGAGGGGAACGGACTGGCACGACTGCAACAAGCGGCTTCTCATGCTCGGTGGCAGCGACCTCGAGGGGAGCAATCTGGTCAGTACCGACTTTACGATGACTGACTTGCGCGACACGAATCTTGGTTCGGCAAATCTCGAAAAGGCCACGCTCGTGCGCGCTTCGCTCGCGGGAGCCAGGGCGGACAAGGCGAACTTCACCAGGGTCGAGGCCTATCGCGGCAATTTTTCGGGTATCTCCGCGCAGAGTGCCTCCTTCGTCAGTGCCGAACTGCAGCGCACCGACTTCAGCGGCGCACGGCTGACAGGTGCCGATTTCGAAAAGGCGGAGCTTGGTCGCGCCAATTTCGAAGGGGCGGTGCTGACCGGCACGCGCTTCTCCATGGCCAATCTGTCACGCGCCAATCTCAGCGGAGCGGTCTTCGAAGGACCGATTGATCTGGATCGCGCCTTCCTGTTTCTGACGAGGATAGAGGGTTTGGACCTCTCGGCGGTCACCGGCCTCAAGCAGGAACAGGTCGATCTTGCCTGCGGCGACGGAGCGACGAAATTGCCGGCCGGACTGTCGGCGCCTGCAAAGTGGCCGTGCCCGCCCGATGACGACTGAGCAGCAGCCGCTCCGCATCGTTCCGCTCGAACCGGTCGAAGGTCGCGACCCGGTTTAGATGATCCGTTCACCGAAGCTTCGGCGCGGGAGGAGACAGAACATCGGCTTCCTACGAACGGCGATAGCTGACTTTGCGCGAGTACCCAGCCACCGTCGGACGGCATCTTCCGGCGCCTCACCGCTCATGACGTCGATCGAGCGGCCCATGAGGTCGAGCCGGCGACCGGAATAGCCGGCGTCGTCCGGATGCCGCCCGAAGCGTGACGGGCCGAAGTCCACGCACCATCGTTTGCGATGCGGAAACCGCTTCGACGGGCCCGCTTCGAAGAACGCCCAGACATCGAAGTCCTTTATGCCGTTTCTCCCGTCGAGGTAATGGAGCGCGCTGCCTTGTGCCAACGCAAGCAGGATGAGGCGGTCTCGATAAAGGCCGGCGACCGGCGCACGATCGAAAATCGCGGCGAGGCTACCCATCGCGACCGATTCGATCTTCTCGAGGTCGGCGGCTGTCAGCAATTCGTATGATCGGTTAGCGGGTTCCATCCGGCCGTACCGCCCGGTCGCATGGCGACCAGCTTAGCACGAAGATTTGCGCGGCCCCAAAACGCATAGACCGAGGCCGCGAGGCAATATCGCAGCCACCGCCGCAGGAGGAGGAATTGATGTGGGCGGAACCGCCCACATCCGGAGGTCCCTTCAGCCTTTCAATGCGCGATGGAACACGCGCGACAGACGCTCCGCGAAGGCACGCGGGTCTTCTGGCTTGTCACCGTCGAGAACACGGGCCTGGTCGAGCAGCAATTTTGCCGCGTCCTCGCGAAACTCCCTGTCCTCCGCGGGATAGGCGGCAAGGGCCGTAATGAGCGCATGGCCGGGATTGATCTCGAGGACCGGTTTTGCCGCGCTTTCGATGCGCCCTGCGCCCTGAAGCATCTTTTGAAGCTGGCGGTCCGGACCGTGCTCGGCCGCAACCAGGCAGACTGCGCTTTCCGTCAACCGGTCGGAAGTTCTGACATCGGAGACCGCTTCGCCAAGCGTCGCCTTTGTGAAGTTCACGAATTCGGTCACAGACGGGCTTGCCTCGGGCGAGGGGGTGGCCGCATCTTCCTGCTTCGCAACACCAGCAAGGTCGGCAGCACCTTGCGTGATCGATTTGAACGGCTTGCCCTCGAAATCGGGCGCCGTCGTCACCCAGAAGCTGTCGACCGGGTCCGTCAAGAGCAGCACTTCGATGCCGCGCGCGCGGAAACCTTCAAGCTGCGGCGAGGCTTTCAACTGGGCGAGGTTGTCGCCCGTCAGATAGTAGACCGCGTCCTGACCTTCCTTCATGTCCCTGACATAATCGCTCAAGGCGCGCGGCTTCTCGTCGGAAGCGGTCGTGCGGAAGCGCGAAAGCGCAAGAAGCTGGCTTCGCCGTTCGAAGTCCTCGTAGATACCTTCCTTGATGACGCTGCCGAAGTTCTCCCAGAGCTTCGCGAAGGTCTCCGGCTCGTTCTCCGCGAGCTTCTCAATGCTGGTCAGAATACGGTTCGTCAGCCCCTTGCGAATGCTGGCGAGCAGGGGGCTTTCCTGGATCATCTCGCGCGAGACGTTGAGCGGCAGGTCGGCCGTGTCGATGAGGCCGCGCACGAAACGCAAGTAGCGGGGCAGCAGCTCCGCCTCGTCGGTGATGAAGACGCGTTTCACATAGAGCTTCATCCTGCCCTTGCGATCGGGATCGAAAAGATCGAAGGGCTTGGAGCCGGGAACGAAGGCAAGTGCGGTATATTCATGCCGTCCTTCCGCACGGAAATGCACGGTCAGGGCCGGCTCGTCATATTGCCCGGCAACACCGCGATAGAAGTCGGTGTATTCTTCCTTGGAGATCTCGCTCTTCTGCTTTGTCCAGAGCGCGGTTCCGTCGGCGACCTGGGCGGGCTCGGCACCGGGCTTCTCGATGACGGAGATCGGAACGGGGACGTGGCCCGACTGATCCTTGACGATGCGCTCGACCGTCCAGCGCGACGTGTAGATCTTGGCGTCGCCCATCAAATGCAGCGTAATGCGTGTGCCGCGTGCCGGCGCATCGGCGAGCTCGACGGCGGAAACCGTATAAGTGCCCTTGCCGTCTGAGGTCCAATGCCAGGCTTTGTCGCTGCCGGCGCGGCGGGAAACCACGTCGACATTGTCGGCAACCATGAAGGCGGAATAGAAGCCGACGCCGAACTGGCCGATTAGCTGTGCGCCGTCCTTGCCCTGCGCGGCTTCGATTCGCTCCATAAAAGCTCGCGTACCGGACCGGGCGATCGTACCGAGGGATTCAACCAGTTCGTCACGGCTCATGCCGATGCCATTGTCCTCGACGATCAGGCGGCGGCTGTCTTCATCCAGGGTCAACGTGATGCGCGGCGTAGGATCGCTGCCGAGCAGTTCGGGTGCCACGATCGCCTCGTAACGAAGCTTTTCGCAGGCATCGGCCGCGTTCGAAATCAATTCGCGCAGAAAGACGTTCTTGTCGGAATAGACCGAGTGCACCATCAGGTGCAGCAGTTTCGCCACATCGGCTTCGAAGACATGTTTCTCCACGGACATTTCGACTTCATTCATCGCGCTTGCTGACCTCCTTGATTTGTTGCTCCCAATTGGCAAGTGGAGCTTGGAATTTCAAGGGCCGTCTTGCAGCGGCCTCACTCGGGTGCGAAGTTGCCGTGCAAAGGTCGCTGTAGCAGTCTGGAAACGCCGCAGGGCTGCGATTAATGAACATGCAGTAGCGGTCTGACATCATGGAAGCGCTCCTCGTATTCAATGCCGGCTCATCCAGCCTGAAGTTCCAGATCTTCGACATCGCCGATGGGCGGCTGGAGCGCCGGATTCGCGGTAAGATCGACGGCATCGGTAGCAGCCCGCGCCTCAAGGCAACGACGGCCGACGGCGCCGAGCTCGTTGCGCGCAGCTTCGACGGGGCAGCGGTTCCCGATCTTCCTGCCGCGATCGCCGAGGCCCGTGACTGGCTTTTGGCGCTTGAGGGCGTCGAGCTGCGGGCGATCGGTCACCGCGTCGTGCACGGCGGTCCCGAGTATATCGGGCCTGTGCTGATCGATGCGACCGTGCTCGACCGGTTGGTGCACTACCAGAATCTCGCACCTCTGCATCAGCCGAACAACCTGGTGCCTATCCGCCTTGCCATGGAGATCAACCCGGAGGTGCCGCAGGTCGCATGCTTCGACACTGCCTTTCATCATGGTCGCGCCGAACATACGGATTGCTACGCCCTGCCGCGCACCTTCTATGATCAAGGCGTGCGACGCTACGGTTTTCATGGGCTTTCGTATGAATACATCGCCGAGCGGCTGTGCGAGGTGGCACCGGAGGTGGCGCGGGGCAGGATCATTGTCGCCCATCTTGGAAGCGGCGCTTCGATGTGCGCCCTGCGGGGCGGGCAGAGCATCGAGACGACCATGGGTTTCACTGCGCTCGACGGCCTGCCGATGGGAACGCGCCCGGGTCAACTCGACCCGGGCGTCGTGCTCCATCTGATCACCGCGAAGGGGATGAGCGTCGAGGAGGTCTCGGACCTTCTTTACCACAATGCGGGACTAAAGGGGCTCTCCGGCATCTCGAACGACGTGCGCGAGCTGTTGGCGAGCGACGATCCGCGCGCTTCCTTTGCAATCGCGCATTTCGTACATCGCTGTAGGCTTCACGCAGGGATGCTTGCCGCCGCGCTCGGCGGCATCGACGTTTTCGTCTTTACCGCGGGTGTCGGCGAGAACTCCGCTCCGATCCGCGCCCGTATCGCCGAAGCGCTTGCCTGGCTTGGCGCGGAGGTCGATGCGGCGGCGAACGAGGCCGGCGCTGCACTGATCTCTACGACGAGGAGCCGCATTGCGCTTCACGTCATTCCGACCGACGAGGAGCTGATGATCGCGCGCCATACGCTTGCGCTGATCAGCACTCACATGGACTGATTGGCTGGCGTGGCACCGGCCTTAGATGTTGCCCATGCAGAGATATTTCATCTCGAGGTAATCTTCGAGGCCGTGGCGCGAGCCTTCGCGGCCGATCCCGGACTGTTTGATGCCGCCGAAGGGCGCGGCCTCCGAAGACATGCGCCCCGTGTTGATGCCGACCATGCCGTATTCCAGCGCTTCGGCCACATGCCAGACCCGCTTCAGGTTCTCGGCATAGAAATAAGCAGCGAGGCCGTAGATCGTGTCATTCGCCTCTGCCACCACCTGCTCGGCGCTTTCAAAGCGTAAGATCGGAGCGATCGGCCCGAACGTTTCTTCCTGTGCAACCCGCATGTCATGCGAGATGCCGGTAAGAACGGTCGGTTCGAAGAAGGTGCCCTTCGTCCCGATCCGGTTGCCGCCGCAGCGCACTTCGGCACCCTTGGCGATCGCGTCGGCGACATGCGCCTCGATCTTCTCGATCGCATGCCCATCGATCATCGGGCCGATGGTCACGCCGGGGAAGAAGCCATCGCCCACATGGAGCTCACGCACGCGGGCGACGAATTTCTCGGCGAAGACGTCGTGAACTGCGGATTGCACGTAGATCCGGTTTGCCGAAACGCAGGTCTGGCCGGCATTGCGAAACTTCGCCTGGACAGCACCGTCCACCGCCTCGTCAATATCGGCGTCGTCGAAGACGATGAAGGGCGCATTGCCGCCGAGTTCCAGGCTCACCTTCTTGATCTGGTCAGAGCATTGCCGCATCAACAGGCGGCCCACCTCTGTCGAGCCGGTGAAGCTGATCTTGCGGACCTTGGGGTTGCTGCAGAGTTCTCGGCCGATCGGGGCGCCTTCCGAGGCATAGAGGATATTGACGACGCCGTCCGGGAAGCCCGCCTTTTCGGAGAGTACGAACATGGCGCCGGCGACAAGTGGCGTCTGCTCCGCCGGCTTCAGAACGATCGCGCACCCGGCGGCAAGCGCCGGCGAGATTTTGCGAGCCACCATCGAAGCCGGGAAATTCCACGGCGTGATGGTGCCGACGACGCCGACCGGCTGCTTGATCACCAGCATGCGGCGGTCGTTCGCCGGCGCCGGGAAGGTCTCACCGTAGACGCGCTTTGCTTCCTCTGCATACCACTCGACGTAAGATGCGGCATGCAGAACCTCCCCTTTCGCCTCGCCGAGCGGCTTTCCCATTTCGGCCGTCAGGATAGCGGCCAGATCATCGGCGTGCTCGACGATCAGGTCGTGCCAGCGGCGCAGTATTGCACTTCGCTCCTTGGCGGGCATGCCCGCCCAAAGAGGCTGAGCCCGCGCGGCGGCGTCTATGGCCGCGTGTGCTTCCTCGATCCCCATGTCGGGAAGCGTCGCCAGCAATTCGCCGGTTGATGGATTGAAGACGTCGAAGGTCGCGCCGGCCCACTCGCCAGAGCGTCGCGTCACCCGGTCGAGCGCGGCAAAGTGGTCAGTTGCCCGAAGGTGTTTCGTGAGTGCGGCTTTCAGGGCCATGGCGCGTCCTCCGACGATAGCTGCAGCGGCCTGCAAGCATCGCTTCTTTGCTTTGTTGGAGGCGCAAGCTCATGCGCCCCTGCCACTGCTGTTCCTTTGCGCCTGAAAAGACGCACCGCCCTGCAGAGGCGGACGACCGCGATAGCGGCCGCCCCGCTTGCCGTCAACCGCGCGCTTCGAGGATCGATGCCTCGAGAACATCGAGCGCCTCGGCGAAAACCTCGTCCTCGATCGTGATCGGCGCCAGGAAGCGGATGACGTTGCCGTGAACGCCGCAGGTGAGCAGGATCAGGCCCTTTTCCAAGGCTATGAGACGGACCTTGTTGGCGAAGTCGGCACTCGGCAAGTTCGTCTTCACGTCGTTGAATTCGACCGCGTTCATGAAACCCGGCCCGCGGATGTCGGCGATCTCCGGCGCCTTCTCGCGGATTGCCGCGAGGCGCTGCTTCAGCCGGTTGCCGAGCTGGTTCGCCCGCTCGCACAGCTTTTCCTCCTCGATGACGTCGAGGACCGCATGAGCCGCGGCGATGCCGATCGGGTTGCCGCCATAGGTGCCGCCGAGGCCGCCCGGCCCCGGTGCGTCCATGACCTCGGCGCGGCCGGTCACGGCGGCAAGCGGGAAGCCACCGGCGAGGCTCTTTGCCATCGTCAGCAGATCCGGAGCGACATCATGGTGCTCCATCGCGAAGAGCTTGCCGGTGCGGGCAAAGCCGGTCTGCACCTCGTCGGCGATCAGCAGGATACCATGCTGGTCGCAGATTTCGCGGAGCGCCTTCATGAAGCTCGTCGGAGCCGGATAGAAGCCGCCTTCGCCCTGGACCGGCTCGATGATGATCGCGGCGACGCGGGCAGGATCGACGTCGGCGGCAAAGAGCTTCTTAAGTGCCGCCATCGACTGTTCGACGCTGACGCCGTGAAGCTCGATCGGGAAGGGGGCATGGAAAACGTCGGCCGGCATGGCGCCGAAGCCGACCTTGTAGGGCACGACCTTGCCGGTCAGCGCCATGCCCATGAAGGTGCGGCCGTGAAAGCCGCCGCCAAACGCGATGATTGCCTGACGGCCCGTCGCGGCACGGGCGATCTTGACGGCGTTTTCAACAGCTTCGGCGCCGGTCGTGACGAAGATCGTCTTCTTCGCGAAGTTGCCGGGCGCAAGCGCGTTCAGGCGCTCGGCCAGATGCACATAGTTCTCGTAGGGGACGACCTGATGACAGGTGTGGGTGAAGCGGTCGAGCTGCGCCTTGACGGCTTCGATCACCTTCGGGTGGCGGTGACCGGTATTGACGACGGCGATGCCGGAGGCGAAGTCGATGTAGCGATTGCCTTCCTTGTCCCAGATCTCGGCATTTTCCGCGCGGTCGGCGTAAATCTGCGTGGTCATTCCCACGCCGCGGGATATGGCTGCGTTCTTGCGGTCGGTCAGGCTGGTCATCGTCGTCGTCCTGGTTGTGAGGGAATATATTGCATTTTTTCTGCAACTTTTCTCCGGAAGTGGTACATCTTCCGGAATGGAATGCAAATCAAATTTGCTGATCGAGACACCACCGAGGCTGATGGCCACCTTCTTGTAAATCGACGAGGCGCGGGTAGATTGCCGGCAGCATTCGAGGGCACGCTGTCGCGTCGCAGTGGCGGAACGAGGACATGAACGGATGAGCGGTGCTGGCAACGTACGCTACAAGGTTGCCGAGGCGGCGAGGCTCGCCGGCGTCTCGGCGTCGACGCTGCGGCTGTGGGAATCGCAAGGGCTCGTCGTCCCGGAGCGTTCTGCGACCGGCCATCGACAATACAGCGAGGCCGATCTTGCACGGTTGAAGCGCATCTCCTGGTTTCGCACCGAACGCGGCCTCAATCCAGCCGCAATACGGCAGGCGCTCGACGCGGAGAGCACGGCGAATGACGATAACGGCTCGGCCACGTCGATGGAGAATAATGCCGACCTGCAGGTCGGCCGGAAGCTGCGAAACCTCAGACACGCCGCGGGCAAGACGCTTGAGCAGGTGGCTGGCGAGATCGGCATCGCCGCATCGGTTCTCTCCACGTTGGAGCGGACGTCACAAGGCGTCTCCGTCGCAGTTCTGCATAACATCGCCGAGTATTTCGGAACGACGGTCTCAAGCCTCTCCGGCGAAGAGGAGGCTCGTGCGAGGGCACTTGTCAGGGCCGGCGAGTGGCGCAACTGGCCGCGCACGACGCCGGGTGTGACGGTTCAGCTTCTCGCGGAAGGGAGGAACCAGATGGACTGCCATCGCTTCGTGCTGGCGCCCGGCGCATCGAGCGAGGGGGCCTACCGGCATGAAGGTGAGGAATTCGTCTACGTGCTCTCCGGCCGTGTCGAGTTCGTTCTCGACGGCGATCAGTTCTACGACCTCCATCCGGGCGATTCGCTCTACTTCGAGAGCCGTCGCCGCCACGCCTGGTCGAACAGGCATGACGGCGAGACCGTTCTGCTCTGGATCAACACGCCGCCGACCTTTTAGCAAACCGAACAGAGGCATTCGGCAAAGAATTAGATTAGAATATTCGCATCAGATCTCGCGTTCGGTGATGTATTGCCAATATTCATGCAACCGAAGGGGCGATTCGGACCATTAATCCAAATCGGCTTTGATCTCAGCATGGTATTGCACGGTCGACACACCGCCATTTCAACAGCGGCCCACGGGGTAATCTTGCGACAGCCGCGCCAAAGTTTGGCCCGATTCGGCCATACAGTCGCCTGGCCGCCCTTAACTATTCTTTCACTTACATAAATCCTGGCTCTAACCAAGGAGCGCTCAGCGGGGCCTGCGGCAAGGATCATACCTGTCGGGGGACTGATCTATCAGGACGGTATCCCGCGAAGGTTGAACTTGAGAGGGATGTTCATGGGGGTTGCGCGGGACCGGCAGTTGGACGGGCTCAGAGCCGTCGCTGTCAGCTTGGTGCTCTATGCGCATTTCTTTGCAGCCGATGGTTCGCACTTGGGCCATATCGGCGTGCGGCTGTTCTTCGTGTTGAGCGGGTTCCTGATAACGCGGCTGCTTCTCGATGCGCGCGACGCCGCCGGCTTCGAACCGGCAACTGCACTCAAATCCTTCTATGCGCGCCGGGCGTTGCGTATCTTTCCACCGTATTTTGGCATCCTGGGCCTCGTGTGGCTGGCCGGATTGGAGAGCTCCAAAGAGGTGCTGGCGTGGCATGCGCTTTACCTCTCCAACTTCTGGTACGCGCTGCAGAACGAGTGGAGCCCGTGGGTTCTCTGTCATACCTGGAGCCTAAGCATCGAGGAGCAGTTTTACATCGTCTGGCCGTTGATCATTCTCGTCGCCCCGCGGCGCTCGATTGCTCGAATTTGCCTAGGCGTCATCCTATGCTCGATTGCCTATCGATTTTACTGGCCCCTGACCGGTACACCTTCCCTCGCGCGCGACCTGCTGCCGCCGGCTTCGATGGATGCGCTCGCAGCCGGCGGCCTTCTGGCCGCCCACCGCTGCAAGGGCGAGGCATGGCCGCAATGGGCGCAGCGAAGCGCGACCCCGCTTTTAGCGGTCTCGTTGGTCCTGCTGTGGCTGCGGCCGATGGCGAAGGCGCCGGTTGTGGACTGGCTCGCCTGGATTGCGCTCGAAGTCTTCCCCCTCGTGCCCTTGACGATGCTGGTGGGCAACTGCTCGCGCGGGATCGGCGGTTATCTCGGTCGCCTGGTCGAATCCGGTCCGCTCACAGCGCTTGGCCGCGTCAGCTATGGCGTCTATCTTTATCATGCCACCGTCCTTGCTTTCGTCGTCGAGGCGCAGGGCTGGATCCCCGTCAATGTCTCCGAGCAGGGACTCGGGCGGCTTTTCGTTGCAAGCGCCGGCACCTTGATCGTGGCGTCGATTTCCTGGCTTGCCTTCGAAAAGCCGCTCAACGCGCTGAAGCGGCACTTTCCTTACATTCGCCCAGGAGGCGACGAGGCCGCCACAGGACGGCGAGACGAGGAGCTTACGCCTTACCTCAGACCGTTGGTCGATCGCAGCAAAGCCCTTCAGAAATCGGATGTTTCAATGAGCGTAAGCCGAGCCACGCCGAAGCCATTGGTGTCCGTCCTGCTGCCCGTCTACAACGGCGAGCCCTATCTCGGCGCTGCGCTTGAAAGCATTCTGCGCCAGGACTATCGGCACCTCGAAATCGTCGCAATCGACGACGGTTCTACCGATCGCTCGCTCGAGATTCTCGAGCGCTATCGGAAGGCCGATAGCCGTATCTCCGTTCGTTCTCGGGAAAATCGCGGCCTCATCACGACCCTGAACGAGGGACTGGCGCTTGCGAGCGGCGACCTGGTGGCACGAATGGATGCCGATGACATCTCGTATGCAACGCGTTTTTCGCGGCAGGTGGCGCTTTTCCGGGAGCAGCCTCGTCTCGCCATGTGCGGCACCGGCGTCGATACTCTGATCGGCGATCGCATCGTCCGAGGCAAGCCCAGTCCGATCTACCGGCCGGGCAGCATGCGGGTCCTTTCGATGTTTTTCACGATCTTCATTCACTCCACCGTGGTCTTCAACCGAAGACTAATCCCGGAGGAGATGCTCATATACGATGGCGCTTATCCGCACGCGGAAGATTTCGATCTGTTCCGACGGGTTGCCGATCGGTTCCCCGCGATGATGATCGATGAAGCCCTGGTTGCCTATCGAATCCATGGCGACAGCGTCACGAGCAGACACCAGCGGCAGATGCGTCAGACGCATCTGAAGATCGTCGCCGAAAATCTTGAACGAGAAGGCCTTTTCGATGACGCAAGCTCGCTTCGCGAGATAGGCGTCGTGGCATCAAAGGAAACGATCCGTGTCGCTGCCGAATTCATTGTCTCGCTGGAGAGAAAGATCGCCTCTTGTCCACCTGAGACACGCCAGGCTTACGAGGATGGTATGCTTTGCTTCTTCTACTTCCTCTACCAACTCATCGCTGACGAGAAGCGGCCAGAGCTGACGCACGATTTTCTGACGCGAACGGGGAAATGGAATCTCATTCGGCGCCGCGAGCGATATGGCCTCTTCGTCGGCGCTCGCGCGCCCTGGTGCAGTCGCCTTTCGCTTGCTGCGACAAAAAGGGTCGATGCGCTGGCGCGCCATCTGCAATCCGTGCCGGCCGCAAGCGTGCTTCCCCAGAATGGTGTGGTGTGAGATGACGGGCGAAAGTCTAGAGAGGGAAAGGGCGCACCCTGATTCGGCGGCGGGATCCATGGCCATCCCGTCGAGCTCTGGCGGCCCCCGGCCTTTCGTGACCTTCATCGTCTGCACGCACAATCGCGTCCGGGCGCTTCAGGCCTGCATCCGATCGATAGAGCGCGCCTGTCGTGCCCACGCGTCCATTACAAGCGAGCTCGTGGTCGTAGACAACGGCTCTACCGATGGCACGCCGGACGAGCTCATCCGTATCGCCGCCGCGTCGCTCATCGCGATCACACGCGTCACCGAGCGGCGCCCGGGGCTGGCTGCGGCACGCAACGCCGGCCTGGCGCAGGCCCGGGGCCGAATCCTTGTCTTCATCGACGACGATTGCGAGGTCGACAGCAGCTATCTCGCTGACCTGAAGCGGCACTACGCCAATGGCGAAATGCGCGTCATCCGCGGGGGCCGCGTCGAACTTGGCAATCCATCCGATTTGCCCTTCACGATCAAACGGTCGAGGGTCGCGGCGCAGCTGACCCGCGACGTTCACCCCGGCGGTTTCGTGCTTGGCTGCAACATGACCATGCATCGCGACGTCGCGGCTCTCGTCGGTCCCTTCGACGAGCGCTTCGGAGCCGGCGCGCCGCTGCAATCGGCTGAGGACACGGACTATCTCCTGCGCGCTTTCGAGCTGGGCATTGCGGTCGAATATGTTCCGGACATGGTCGTCCACCATCACCATGGACGGCGCACCCGTGCGGCCATCGAAAAGCTTCACCGCAGCTATAGCCTTGGCAATGGCGGGCTTTGCTTAAAGCATCTCTTCAGAGCGCCATGGCTTATCAGGCACTTCTGCTGGACCGTCAGATCCGCCTGCACACAGGCTTTCGGCGGCGCGAGGTTCGATCCGGAACTCCGACTGTCGCACTGGCCGATCGTTTCGATGAATCTGCTCGGTGCCGCAAAGTTCATGTACCTTGCTGCAACCAGTCGGTTGCCCACGGGTCGGCCGACGCCGGTTCAAGCTGACAGCACAAGAGCTGAAAAAGAAAATGAGAGGGCCGCCATGTTGCGATTCCTGTTGCCCGGCTTGCATGTCTTGCGTGACGCGCTGGGACCGCAAATGCGCCTTCTTCCGGCGGTCGTCGTTCTGGGCCTCGCCAGCGCCGCACTCGAAGGCGCAGGAATCGGGCTCATAATCCCGATGCTCAGCATCATCGCTGGGGACGGACAGGCCGGAGGCTTGAGCGGAATTTCCGCATTCTTCCAGCAAATGGGGCAGGGGCTGAACGACGGCACGCGATTGCTTGCGATCGCCGCAGCTGTCCTTTCCCTGATCACACTCAAGAATGTTCTGGCCTTTGCGAATACGCTGCTCACCAACTTCATCTACGGCAAGGCGAGCCACGCCATCCGCAGCGCGCTCTCGGATCAGCTCTTGAGGATCGGCTATCCTTTCTTCATGCAGCAAAATCCAGGCCGCCTGCTGAACATCATCTCCAACGAATCATGGCGCGCCTCCGACGCCATACAGACGGTGCTCGCTGCGATCGTGCACGGCTCCGCAACCGTGATTTTGATGGCCTTCCTGTTGCTCCTCTCCTGGCAGATGACGCTTTTCGTCGCGCTCGGCCTCGTTCTCGTTCAGCTTTCGCATGCGGCCCTTTCGTCCACTCTCAAACGCCCGAGCCGCGACGTGACCTCCTTCAACAGCGAGCTGGCCGGGAGGATGCTGCACTTGGTGCATGCGGGGCGGCTCATCCGTGTGTTCGGTCAGGAGCAGCGCGAGAAGAACGCCTTCGACGCCGCATCGGAAGCCGTGCGCCGCGCCGGATTTGTGCTGCAGACACGCCAGGGCGTCCTGCCACCGCTGACAGAAGTGCTCCATTCCGCCCTGTTCCTCGCGGCGGTGGTGGGTGCCTGGTTCGTCGGGGTGAGCTTTCCCGTGATCGTCGCTTTCGTCGTCCTGCTCTACCGCCTGCAGCCGCACGTGCGTGCGCTGCAGATGTCCTGGAGCCAGATCCAGGGTTGGAGCGGCTCGCTCGAGGAGGTGCGATGGCTTCTGGATTCTTCCGACAAACCGAAGCCTCCGACGGGCAGCGAGCCGTTTAGGGGTTTGCGCCGGGCCATCCAGTTCGACCGGGTGACATTCCGATATCCAGGCTCTGAGGAACGCCCCATCGTGTTGCGTTCCGCGGGCTTCCAGATCCATCATGGCCGGTCGACGGCGATCATCGGCCGCTCGGGCGCCGGCAAGACCACCATCGTCAATCTGCTTTGCCGTTTCGTGGAGCCGGATGAGGGACGCATTCTCATCGATGGCGTGCCGCTCAATGAAATCGATCCCGTCCAGTGGCGGCGGCAGATCGCCGTCGCCAGCCAGGATCTGGAACTGGTTGACGGAAGCATTCTGGAAAACATCACCTACGGTCAGAGCGCTACGCTTGCGGAAGTGGAGCGAGCGGCGAAGCTGGCCGAGGCGCACAGCTTCATCGAAAAACTGCCGCAGGGCTACGACACGGTGGTGGGCTATAGGGGAGCGAGCCTCTCGGCGGGACAACGGCAGCGGGTCGCGCTCGCGCGGGCGCTGGTGCGCGACCCGGCGATCCTGATCCTGGACGAGGCGACGAATGCCGTCGACGGTCTGTCGGAAGCGGCAATCGTCGAGACGTTGAAATCGAGAGCGGGCCGCCGCACAACGGTCGTGATCAGCCATCACCGCAGCACGATTTCGTTCTGCGACGATGTCGTGGTTCTCGGCTCAGGCCGCGTGAAAAGTCAGACGCGCCTGGCGGAAGTGGCCTCGCTCAGCATGGATCAGCTCTACGAGCACGAGATACACATGGAGAGGCAAGGCTAGCGCCGGCGAAACGCTAACGCGACGCGACTGCCCGGTGCGCCGCGTTGCGGCAATAACGTGCCTGTGACCCGACGAACTACGCGGCTGCGTAGCGCTTCGCCATTTCCGGCAGCCTCAGTACCCGGATCTTCGATGCCTGGCCGGCGGAGCGGAAGGCCTGGAAGCGTTCCTTGCAGATCTCGGTCATGCGGGCGATTGCCGGCTTCAGATAGTTGCGGGGGTCGAAATTGTCCGGATGCTCGAGATGGTGCTTACGGATCTCGCCGGTGAAGGCGAGGCGAAGATCGGTGTCGATATTGACCTTGCGGACACCGAGCGGAATGGCCTTCTGGATTTCCGAGACCGGCACGCCCCAGGTCTTTTTCATCTTGCCGCCATAGGCGTTGAAAAGTTCCTGGAGATCGGCCGGCACGGTCGACGACCCGTGCATAACGAGATGCGTGTTCGGCAGCCGCTTGTTGATCTTGGCGATCGTCTCGATCGAGAGGATCTCGCCGTCCGGCTCACGCGTGAACTTGTAGGCGCCGTGGCTCGTGCCGATCGCGACCGCGAGAGCATCGACGCCCGTCTTGGTGACGAAGTCGAGGGCCTGGTCGGGGTCCGTCAACAGCTCCTCGCGCGTGAGCTTGCCTTCGAAACCGTGCCCGTCTTCCTTGTCGCCGGCGCCGGTTTCGAGATTGCCGAGGCAGCCGAGCTCGCCCTCGACGGAGACGCCCGCCGCATGAGCGATCTTCACGACCTCCGCGGTGACCGCGACGTTGTATTCATAGCTCGCGACGGTTTTGCCGTCCCTCTCCAGCGAGCCGTCCATCATTACGGAGGTGAAGCCGTTGGTGATGGCCGAGATGCAGGTCGACGGCTGGTCGCCATGGTCGAGATGGAGACAGACCGGGATGTGCGGATATTCTTCCGCCGCACCGAGGATCAGGTGACGCAGGAAGGCGTCGCCCGCATAGGCGCGCGCGCCGCGGCTCGCCTGCAGGATAACGGGAGAATCGGTCGCATCCGCGGCCTTCATGACGGCCTGGATGTATTCGAGATTGTTCACATTGAAGGCTGGCAGCGCGTAATTGTTTTGCGCTGCATGGTCGAGCAGTTGCCGCAATGTGATCAATGCCATTCGAAATCTCCCTGATGCTAGACGCCTACTCCAGGCGCCACGATGAAGCGCTCGAAGCCGCCGTCGGATGAGGCCCCTTCGCCGCCCTCTGCACACGCGTATGGGCGTGCTCCACTGCCCCGAAAACGGCTTTCCGGACCCAAGTCAAGCGCACAATAGTTGATGCAGACCTTTTGGCAACCGGCCCCGGATGCGCCACGTGCACTTGATGAACGTGCTTCAGAGGAATTGCTGTGGATGAAAAACGATCTCGTCAAAAATCACCGCTTTCGCTTTCTGGTTGGTGATGGCGACCTGGGGAAGAGGCGCGAGAGAGAGGCAGGCTTACGGGGAAGCGCCATGCCACCGAAGGGCGCAAATCTGTTCCTCGTCAAGCAACGCGGCTGCAGAGATGTGCAAACCAGTTCGCAAAAAGATTGCGAAAGAGATGGCAAATTTTTCCGCATATTACGTAAAGTGCCGCTTCCATTGATGAAGCTTGCATGACAACGCCGCGGCCGTGCCACGGCCGCCATGCCTTCGCGCCTAGGAAAAAACATCTAAAACGTTGCAGTTGGCAGCGGGCGGCGCATAATTCCGCTCAGCCGCCCATCGTCACGATGGCGGCAGGATTCGTCGCAAAGGAGCTACAACCTTTGCGATAATCAGAATTTCGTTTTATAAAGGAGGGTGCAGGAATCGCCTTGCCTTTCCCGCGAAATTGCACTTCTCTCCTGCGATCAACCACACTCAAAACGAGGGGAAGGAGAAGAAAAATGGCTTCACTGAAACTCAACCTCAGCGCCGCCGCGCTCATTGGCTCGCTGCTCATCGGCGCAAGTCCGGCGCTCGCGGAGGCCGTGCTTCATCGCGGCAATGCCGGCGAGCCGCAGACGCTCGACCAGGCGCACACCTCGATCAACATCGAGGAGTTCATCCTCAAGGACCTCTATGAAGGCCTGACGATCTACGACGCCGCCGGCAAGATCGTGCCCGGTGTCGCCGAAACCTGGGAGCTTTCGGACGACGGTACCGTCTACACCTTCAAGCTGCGTGCCGATGCCAAGTGGTCCGACGGCTCGCCTGTGACCGCCGAGGATTTCGCCTTCTCGTTCCGCCGCGTCGAGGACCCGAAGACGGCCGCCGAATACGCCAACATCCTTTACCCGATCAAGAATGCGGAAAAGGTCAACAAGGGCGAACTGCCGCTCGACCAGCTCGGCGTGAAGGCCGTCGACGAAAAGACGCTCGAAGTCACCCTCGAACGCCCGACACCCTTCTTCCTGGAATTGCTCGCCCACCAGACGGCGCTGCCGGTCAGCAAGGCGAGCGTCGAAAAGAATGGGGCGGATTTCGTCAAGCCGGGTGTCATGGTTTCCAACGGCGCTTTCCGCCTGACGGCGCATGTGCCGAACGACAGCCTGACGGTCGAGAAGAACACGAACTATTGGGATGCCGCCAATGTCAAGCTCGACAAGGTGATCTTCTACCCGATCGACGACCAGGCCGCCTCGGTGCGTCGCTTCGAAGCGAAGGAAATGGACCTCGTCTACAACTTCTCGGCCGACCAGATCGAGCGACTGCGCAAGTCCTACGGTGACCAGGTCCATGTCTCACCGACGCTTGCAACCTACTATTACGCCTTCGACACGCGCCAGGAGCCCTATAGCGATGTCCGCGTTCGCCGCGCGCTCTCGATGGCAGTCGATCGCGACTTCCTGGCCAAGGAAATCTACAGCGGCTCGCAACTTCCATCCTACTCGATGGTCCCGCCGGGCATCGAAAGCTATGGTGAACCCGCCAAGGCCGATTTCGCCGAGATGTCGCAGCTCGACCGCGAGGACAAGGCGATCGAGCTGATGAAGGAAGCCGGCTACGGCGAGGGTGGCAAGCCGCTGAACATCGAAATCCGCTACAACACCAACCCGAACCATGAGCGCGTTGCAACCGCTGTAGCGGACATGTGGAAGAATACCTTCGGCGCCAAGGTCTCGCTCGTGAACCTCGACGTGTCGTCGCACTATGCCTACCTGCAGGAAGGCGGCAAGTTCAACGTCGCGCGCGCCGGCTGGGTCGCCGACTATGCCGATGCGGAGAACTTCCTGGCGCTCAGCGTCAGCACCAACAAGACCTTCAACTATGGCCACTTCGAAAACGCCGAGTACGACGCGTTGATGAAGAAGTCCTATGAGGAACAGGATCCGGCGGCCCGCTCGAAGATCCTGCACGAGGCGGAAGCGCTGCTGATGAAGGAACAGCCGATCGCACCGTTCCTGACTCAGGCTGACCTGTGGCTCGTTTCGGATCGCGTTAACGGCTGGCAGGACAACTCGCCGAACGCGCACCTGAGCAAGTTCCTGAGCGTCGCCGAATAACGAATTGAGGCGACGCGCGGGGCTCCCGCGCGTCGCCTCCGGAGCACGTCCATGATCTCCTTCATCCTTCGCCGATTGGCGAGTGCGGTGCCGACGCTGTTTATCGTCGTCACCATTTCCTTCTTCCTGATGCGCTTTGCCCCAGGCGGCCCCTTCAATCTCGAGCGTCCTCTCCCTCCCGCCACGATGGAGAACCTGATGAGGACCTATCACCTCGATCAGCCGCTCTGGAGCCAATACGTCACCTATCTCAGCAATGCGGTGACCGGCGACTTCGGCCCGAGTTACATCTACCATGACAACAATGTCGCGCAGTTGATCGGCAAGGGCTTGCCCTATTCGATGGAGCTCGGCTTCTACGCTTTGATATTGGCCGTTGTCGGCGGGGTCATTGCCGGCACGATCGCCGCGCTCAGGCAGAACAGTTTCATCGATTTCGCGGTCATGTCGATCTCGACGGTTGGCGTCACCGTACCGAACTTCGTCGTCGGCCCTGTGTTGACGCTCATCTTCGCGATCATGCTTTCCTGGCTGCCCGCCGGCGGCTGGGGCGACGGATCGTTCCGCTTCCTGATCCTGCCTATGATCGCCCTCGCTCTTCCGCAGCTCGCCGTCTTCGCCAGGCTTACGCGCGGCTCTATGATCGAGGCGCTCAACACCGACCATATCCGCACCGCGAAGGCTTATGGCCTGCCGTCCCGCGTCGTCGTGGTGACGCATGCGATGCGCGGTGCGCTGCTGCCCGTCGTCTCTTATCTTGCGCCTTGTGCCGCAGCACTTTTGACCGGTTCGGCCGTGGTAGAGACGATCTTCACCATTCCCGGCGTCGGACGCTATTTCGTTCTCGGCGCGATCAACCGTGACTACACGCTGGTGATGGGCACCGTGATCCTCATCGCCATCTTCGTCATCGTCTTCAATCTTCTGGTCGATATTCTCTACGGCCTGCTCGATCCGAGGGTCCGCCATGACTGATATCGTTCAGGCACCGGCCGCCTCGCCGGAAACCAAGGGCCGCAGCCTCTTCCAGCTGGCAGCGATCCGCTTCCGCCGCAACCGTGCCGCCATGGCCGGCTGCGTCATGCTGACGCTGATCGCGCTCTTCTCGTTCGTTGGTCCATGGTTCTCGCCGCACACCTACGATCAGGTCTTCCCCTCCTATGTCTCGATCAGCCCGAGCCTCGAGCCCCGGCCGGACACGTCGACACTGCAGGACGTCATGGAGGGTGTCGCGACCCGCGCGCGCGTGACGTTGACGGAATTCAATGTCGAGGGCGAAACCTTCACCGCCACCGTGACGTCGGACCAGCCGATCGACCCGCGTGCCACGCGCTATTTCGACCGGGCAAACGAGTTCGAGAACACCAAGGTGGTCGCGACCGAGGACGACGGCCGCACACTGAAGGTCGAAGGGCAAGTGGATCGCGAATATTTCCCCTTCGGCACGGATTCAAACGGCCGCGACCTGCTCGTCCGCGTCATGCTCGGCGGGCAGATCTCGATTGCCGTCGGTCTGCTCGCAAGCCTCGTCTCTCTCGGCATCGGCGTCGTCTACGGAGCGACTTCCGGCTATATCGGCGGGCGCGTCGACAACGTCATGATGCGTCTCGTCGAGATTCTCTATTCGCTGCCCTTCGTCTTCCTCGTCGTGGTGCTCGTCGTCTTCTTCGGCCGCAGCTTCATTCTCATCTTTCTGGTGATTGGCGCGGTCGAATGGCTGGACATGGCGCGTATCGTCCGTGGCCAGACGCTGGCTCTCAAGCGGCGCGAGTTTGTGGGCGCCGCGCAAGCGCTCGGTCTCACCGACTGGCAGATCATCCGCCGGCATATCATTCCGAACACGATCGGTCCGGTGATCGTCTTCGTCACCGTCGTCGTGCCGAAGGTCATCCTGCTCGAAAGCTTCCTGTCGTTCCTCGGCCTCGGCGTGCAGGCGCCGCTCACAAGCTGGGGGGCGCTGATCTCCGAAGGTGCAAACAATATCCAGTCGGCGCCGTGGCTCTTGATTTTCCCGGCCACCTTCTTCGTCGTCACGCTGTTCTCGCTCAATTTCGTCGGCGACGGCCTGCGCGATGCGCTCGACCCGAAGGACCGCTGACATGATAGAGATGAACGACTCCATTCTCGCCGTGCGCGGCCTCAAGGTGGATTTTTCGACGCCGGACGGCACGGTCGAGGCGGTCAAGGGCATCGATCTCGATGTCCGTTCCGGCGAAACGCTGGCGGTGGTCGGCGAATCCGGTTCCGGCAAGAGCCAGACCATGATGGGCATCATGGGGCTGCTCGCGAAGAACGGCACGGTCACCGGTTCGGCCCGCTATCGCGGCAAGGAGCTCATCGGGCTTTCGCCGAAGGGACTGAACAGCGTGCGCGGCTCGAAGATCACCATGATCTTTCAGGAGCCGATGACCTCGCTCGATCCGCTTTACACGATCGGCCGGCAGATCGCGGAGCCGATCGTCCATCACCGCGGCGGCACGTTCAAGGAGGCGAGGAAGCGCGTGCTCGAGCTCCTGGAACTCGTCGGCATTCCGGAACCCGGCCGGCGGATCGACAGCTATCCGCACGAGCTTTCCGGCGGCCAGCGCCAGCGCGTCATGATAGCCATGGCGCTCGCCAACGAACCGGACATCCTCATTGCCGACGAGCCGACCACGGCGCTCGACGTAACGATCCAGGCGCAGATCCTCGATCTCTTGAAATCGCTGCAGAAGCGCTTCGGCATGGCGATCGTGCTCATCACGCACGACCTCGGCATCGTCAAGCACTTCGCCGATCGCGTCGCGGTGATGCGCCGGGGCGAGGTCGTGGAGCAGGGGACGACGGCCGAGATCTTCGAGCGGCCGAAGGCGGACTATACGAAGATGCTGCTTGCCGCTGAGCCAAGCGGGCACAAGGCGCCGCCCGCCGATCGCGCGCCGATCATCCTCGAAGGCCGCGACGTTGCCGTCGACTACACGATCCCCGGCGGACTGTTCCGCGGAGCATCGACCGTCTTCCGCGCGGTCGACGGCGTCAATCTGCGCCTGAAGCAGGGTCAGACGATCGGCATCGTCGGCGAGTCCGGTTCGGGTAAATCGACGCTCGGGCGGGCCTTGCTGCGGCTGCTGCCGAGCAGCGGCTATTACCGCTTCGGCACAACGGATATATCCGGCTTCGACCGCAGTGCGATGCGGCCCCTGCGCCGCGAACTCCAGCTCGTCTTCCAGGACCCTTACGGCTCGCTCTCGCCGCGCCGGACCGTCGGCGAGATCATCACCGAAGGCCTCTACGTGCACGAGCCGGAGTTGAGCCGCGCCGAACGCGATCGCCGTGCGATCGCGGCTCTGAAGGAGGTCGGCCTCGATCCCGCTTCGCGCAACCGCTATCCGCACGAGTTCTCGGGTGGGCAGCGCCAGCGCATCGCGATCGCCCGCGCGATGATCCTGAAGCCGAAGGTGGTGATCCTCGACGAACCCACCTCGGCGCTCGACCGTTCGGTGCAGGGTCAGGTGATCGAACTCCTGCGCGATCTGCAGATGAAGCACGGCCTCTCCTACATCTTCATCAGCCACGACCTCTCCGTCGTGAAGGCGATGTCGGATTACGTGATCGTGATGAAGAACGGCCGCATTGTCGAGGAAGGGGAGACGGACGCGATCTTCCAAGCGCCGAAGGAGGCCTACACGAAGACGCTGATCGGCGCGGCGTTCAACCTTTGAGGTGGTGGCGGTATCGACCGTTTGCCGGCGTTTGCCCGCATCCGCCCGCGGCGCCTCATTCCTCGTACGGTCGCATGCCGCCGAGGAGGGGCCCTCGGCCCTTCACCAGCCTATGAAGGCGGAGCGGCTAATGGCCGATTCTGAAAACTCCCGACCTCACCGGTCGATGTCTTTCAGCGCGTCGAGCGGGCCTGTGAGGGCGGTCCTTGGAGGCACAAGCTCCGGCTGGACCAAATGAATTTGCGGCGGTGGCCGCAATTCCTCGATGACTTCGAAGGCCTTGGCGATCATTCCCTCGACGTCTTGCCGGATCATGATGACGGGGAAGGGGAGGAACGATGCGAAAGGATCGTAATCGTAGCAGCCGACGACGAGATCGGCGAAATTGTCGTGCGGGTGCCCGGCCATGAAGCGCAGCAAGCCTTCGAAATTGATCGAGGAATTCACGAAAAGGCCGCGGGGCAACTTGCCGTGTCGGGCGAAAAAGGCTTCGAAGGCTCTCCTTGCATTATTCGCCGCATAGCCGGTCGGTTGGATGCATTCGTCCGGATCACCGCCGAGCAGCTCCTTTTTCACCGCGCGGAATCCGCGGATCCGTTCATGGCTCGCATGGTCGTTGCGGCCGCCGAACAGATAGAGGTCGTTCGGCTGGAGCGGGCGGTCGGCCGGAAAGTGGCGGATGATGGCTTCGGTCAGTAGCCGACCGCCCTCAAAATTGTCACTGATGACGGAGGGGACCTTCGTGCCTGGGAGGTCGATGTTGATGTGCTTCAGCCCCGCAGCCTCGCAGACCTCGTGGACGCCGTCCGGATCGGTTGCGCCGCAGATGAACAGTTCGTCGATGGAATAGGAGATCAGCGTTGCGGCCGTCTTGCGCTCCTCGTCAGGATCGCGGCTGGCGCTAACGACGATCGGGCACTGACCCTTGCTGCGCACATGCGCCTCGAACGTCTGGGCGAGGGAAGAGAAGTAGCGATTGTCGTGCACGGGCAACAGCAGTCCGACGAGCCCGGAGCGGGAACTGCGCAGCCCCCGCGCCTGGCGGTTTGCCGTATACTGGTGGGTCTCGGCGAGGCTCTGGATGAGTTCGGCGGTGCTTGCCTTGATGCGCCGTTTGCGCCAAGTGCCGTTCAGCACCGCGCTCACCGTTGAAGGCGAACTTCCCGAGAGCACCGAGAGGTCGTAGATCGTCGCCTTTTTCTTGCTGCTGTTCGCCATGTGGTCCTCCCCAAAATGTCTTAGAGCCGATTTCCGCTTGACGACAGATTAAGTCTGCAGGATAGTCTTTGCACCATCGATTGTGCAAATAAGAAATGTCGATTGCGCAAATGCGTTGGGGTCGTCTGAGGAGGCGGCGGTAGGCGGCGGGAAATCGCTTCTCGTCATGGAGGATTGAAACTGGAGGCCGGCGCCCCATGCGCCCGGGAGAGTTCCCCTTGCGGGAACCAGTGGAGGAGAGACATGATCAGGAAAATTCTTGCCGCCGCTTTAGCGGCATCGCTTTCGCTCGCCGGTGCCTTTTCCGTCGCGGCGCAGGAAACGCCCAAGGTTGGCGTCGTCGTCAAGATCGGCGGCATCCCGTGGTTCAACGCAATGGAAGCCGGGATCAAGGAACGCGGCCAGAAGCTCGGCCTCGACGCTTTCATGGTCGGACCGACGAGTGCTGACCCGGCATTGCAGGTTCGTGCGATCGAGGATCTGATCGCCCAGGGCGTGAAGGTCATCGGGGTAGTGCCCAACGATGCCAAAGTGCTGGAGCCGGTGCTGACGAAGGCCAAAGAGAAGGGCATCATTGTCATCACGCATGAATCGCCCAGTCAGAAGGGCGCGGACTGGGACTTCGAGCTCGCTTCGTCTCAGGGTTTCGGCGAGGCGCATGCCAAGCTCCTGGCGGACAAGATGGGCGGCAAGGGTGAGTATGCGGTGTTCGTCGGTTCGCTGACCGTTCCGCTTCACAACGCCTGGGCAGACGCGGCAATTGCCTACATCAAGAAGAACCATCCCGAGATGACACTGGTTGGTGAACGCTACGGCGTTGCCGAGGACGTCGACAAGAGCCGCTCGACGGCCCTCGACCTGATCTCCGCTCACCCGAATCTCAAAGGCTTTCTCGCCTTCGGCAGCCAGGGTCCGATCGGCGCCGGCCGCGCTATCGAAGAACGCCGGAAGGTGGGCCAGATCTTCGTTCTCGGACCCTTCTCGCCCGGACAGGGCCAGAAGCTCGTGAAGTCCGACGCGATCTCCGGAGGCTTCATGTGGAATCCGAAGCAGGCCGGCGAAGTCTTTGTAACGATGGCCGATAAGCTCCTCAAGGGCGAGGAGATCAAGGACGGTGATGAAATCGAAGGCCTCGGCGTCGTCCATCCAGACTTCGAAAACCGCAATATCATTGTCGACCAGCTGGTGCCGATCAACAAGGATACGGTCGCCGATCTCGCCGCGATGGGTCTCTAGACCGCGATGATTTCAGATGGGAGGCCGCGCCGGGCACCCCATCCCAACGGGTTCTCCCGGCTGCTGGGCCGGCTCCGGCCGGCCTGGCAAGTCTCGCGCAACGAAGTACGACAGGCGCAGGGTCCATGCATCAGGCAACGAGCGCGACGGTAGGCGAAAAGCCGCTTCTGTCCCTTCGCAACATCAATATGACGTTCGGCGGCATCAAGGCGCTGAAGAATGTGAGCTTCGATGTGCTCCCCGGTGAAGTGCATTGTCTCGCCGGCGAGAACGGTTGCGGCAAGAGCACGCTGATCAAAGTGATCACCGGCGTCTATCGCCCGGCGGATGGCGCAGTCATCGAGTATGACGGCGAGACCTATTCGCACATGTCGCCGGTCACCGCGCAGGACTGCGGCATCCAGGTCATCTGGCAGGATCTGGCGCTGTTCCCGGAAATGAGCGTGGCCGAGAACATTGCCTTCCACGAGGTCGTCGGCCGCCGGCCGCGTCTCGTCGACTACGGCCGCATCCGGCGGATCGCCATAGACGCGCTCGCCCGTCTCGGCGTCACGCTCGACGTCGAGCTGCCGCTCAAGGAATATGCGATCGCCCAGCGCCAGATCGTGGCGATCGCCCGGGCCCTCGTCGGTGAGGCCAAGCTCGTCTTCATGGACGAGCCGACGGCCTCGCTGACACAATCGGAAACGGACCATCTCCTCGATATCGTTCGTACTCTTTCAGCCTCTGGGGTCGCCGTCGTGTTCGTCAGCCACCGGCTGGCCGAGGTTCTGGAGATTTCAAACCGCATCACTGTCCTGCGGGATGGCGCGTTGGTCGGGGTCTATCCCGCCGGTGGCATGACGCAGTCGCGCATTACCGAACTGATGACCGGCAAGACCTTCGATCAGCACGTCCGCGCACGCCCGAGGGACGATCACCCGGTCGTGCTCGATGTTCGAGGGCTGACGCGACCGGGTCAGTTCGAGAACATTTCCCTGACCGTCCGCCGCGGCGAAACGGTCGGCATCACCGGCCTTTTGGGGGCAGGGAGGACCGAGCTGGCGCTCGCCCTGTTCGGGATGCTGAAGCCTGCCGCGGGCTCGATCCGCATCGAGGGCCGGGAGGTCCGTTTCGGCTCGAACCGCGACGCGATCAAGGCGGGTGTCGCCTATCTCTCGGAAGACCGTTTGTCGCTCGGGCTCATCCAGCCTCAGTCGATAGCCGACAACCTCGTGATCGCCTCGCTTCGCAAGATTCTCTCCGGAGGCCTGCTTTCCGACGATCGCAAGCGCGGCCTCGTTTCACGCTGGATCGCCGATCTCGGCGTCAGGATCGGCCGCCAGGCGGATGCGATATCGACGCTTTCCGGCGGCAACCAGCAGCGCGTCGCAATCGCGAAGTGGCTTGCTACCGATCCGAAGATCCTCATTCTTGATTGCCCCACCGTCGGCGTCGACGTCGGCGCCCGTGCCGGCATCTTCGACATTGTTGCCAAGCTCGCGGAGAGCGGCCTCGCGATCATCCTCATCTCGGACGAGGTGCCGGAGGTCTATTTCAACGCCGACCGGGTCCTGCATATGGCGCAGGGCCGCATCGTCGGCAGCTATGATCCGCGCCAGACGCGTCTGGAAGAGATCGAGGCGGCCGTCTATGCGTAGCTTGATCCGCACTCACGCGACCGAGTTCTCCCTGCTGGCGGTGATCGTCGCCATCAGCACCGTGCTTTCCTTCGCCACGGCAAACTTCTTTTCGCTCGGCAACGCCTTCGACCTCCTGAACATCAGCGCCGTCAACATCATCTTCGCCGTCGGTCTTCTGGTGGTGTTGATCGCCGGCGGCATCGACATCTCCTTCGCGGTCGCCGCTTCCGTCGTCCAATACTGTACGGCGATCGCGCTTGGCTGGATCGGCGGCGGCGGTTGGGTTTCCGGACTCCTGATCGCCGGCTCGCTCGGCATCCTGCTTGGCTGCGTCAATGCCTTCCTGATCCACCGCTTCCGCATCATCTCGATCGTTGCGACGATCTCCACGTTCAACATTTACTTCGGGCTACTGATGTTCTTCACCAGAGGCGTGTCGATCTACAACCTGCCCGACTGGCTGACCGACCGGGTCATTCTTTTCGAGCATGAAATGCCGGATGGAACCTGGATCGAAATCACGCTGCCGGTTCTCGTCATGGTGATTTGCGTCGTGGCGACCTGGGCGCTGATCACCCGCACCACGATCGGACGGCAGCTCTATGCCTTCGGCGACAATCCGGAAGGGGCGCGCCGCTTCGGCATCAACATCGGCGCCATGCAATTCATAGCCTTTGGTTGGCTCGGCCTGATGGCGGGAATCGGTGGCCTCATCCAGGCACATTATGCGCAGGAGGTGGTGCCGAACGCGCTTTATGGCCGAGAGCTCGACGTGCTTGCCGCGGTCGTTTTGGGCGGGGCCCGCCTTGGCGGCGGCAAGGGCTCGGTGCTCGGCTGCGTTCTCGGCGTGCTCTTGATCTCGATCACCCAGAACGGCCTCAACTTGATGGGCGTCTCGCCGTTCGCCTTCAAGATGATCGTCGGCGCCATCATCCTGATCGCCATTACGCTCTCCAATACCCGGATCGAGCGTTTGCTGCCGTTTGTCGGTCAGAAGGGAGGGGGACGGTGACCACGATCCTCGAACGCGTCAAAGCTGCTCTCGGACCCGAAATGGCCGGCCCCGGCCTCGCCTTCGTCGCCGTCGTGCTCGTCTTCGGTCTTGCCTCGCCGCAGTTCCTGAGTGCCGCGACCTTCGGTTCGGTCGCCTTCCAGCTTCCGGAACTCGGATTGCTGACGCTCGCCATGCTGCTGCCGATCCTCACCGGCGGCCTCAATCTGGCGATCACCTTCACCGCGAATATCGCCGGGCTGACGGTTGCCTGGGTGCTGAGGGAGAACGGCGGCGTCGATGCCGGCATCGGCATCTTCATCGCCGGCTGCCTGCTGGCGCTACTGGTTGGCGCGGCGAGCGGCGTGGTGATGGGGCTGGTGATCGCCTTCACGCGCGCCCACCCGATCCTCGTGTCGCTCTCGATGATGATCTTCCTGCGCGGGCTCGGCGAGTTCCTGACACGCGGCGGCGATATCTCGGGTTTCCCCGCCTTCGTGGGGCCGATCGGCCATGGTTCGATCGCCGGCATTCCCGTGCCGCTGATCGTCTTCATCGCATGCGTGCTCGCCTGGCACGTGCTTCTCGGCCGTACCAAGCTCGGCTTTAACACCTATATGATCGGCTCCAACCTCGAGGCGACCCGCTATTCCGGCATTAACACCCGCAAGGCGATCGTACTCGTCTACACGCTCTCCGGCGTCATGTGTGCGGTCGCCGGCATCATCATGCTGGCGCGATTTAATTCAGTGCGCATCGGCCACGGTGAATCCTACCTGCTGATCACCGTGCTTGCCTGCTTCCTGGGAGGCGTCAATCCGTTTGGCGGCTTCGGCCGGGTCATCCCGGTCTTCGTGGCCCTCGTGGTGCTACAGCTTCTCTCGTCCGGCCTCAATCTCATCGGAGCCAACCAGCATCTCGCGACTGCCGTCTGGGGCATCCTGCTCGTCGGCGTGATGATCCTTCGTTGGGTGGCAACCAGGATCAAGTTTTCAATTGTCAGAAGAGGATCATGACCATGCAGGGTTTTGGCGTCCATACGAGCATGTGGACCATGAACTGGGACCGGGGAGGGGCCGAACGGGCGGTGGCGGCCGCGGTCAAATACGCGGTCGACTTCATCGAGATCCCGATGCTCAACCCGCCTGCCGTCGACACGGAGCACACCCGTGCACTGCTCGAGAAAAACCGTCTGCGCGCGCTCTGCTCGCTCGGTCTGCCGGAGCGTGCGTGGGCGTCGGTGCGACCGGACGCGGCGATTGACCATTTGAAGGTTGCGATCGACAGGACGGCCGATCTCGGCGGCGAAGCGCTTTCCGGCGTCATCTATGGCGGCATCGGCGAACGAACCGGCGTGCCGCCTACCTTAGCGGAGTACGACAACATTGCCCGCGTGCTCGAGGCAGCGGCCAAGCATGCCAAGTCGCGCGGCATCGAACTCGGCGTCGAAGCCGTCAACCGCTATGAGAACCACCTGATCAACACCGGTTGGCAGGCGGTCAAGATGATCGAGCGGATCGGGGCCGACAACATTTTCGTGCATCTCGACACCTACCACATGAACATCGAGGAGAAGGGCGTCGGCAAGGGCATTCTCGATGCGCGGGAGCACCTGAAATATATCCACCTGTCCGAAAGCGATCGCGGCACGCCGGGTTACGGCACCTGTGGGTGGGATGAGATTTTTTCCACCCTCGCGGCGATCGGCTTCAAGGGCGGTCTCGCCATGGAAAGCTTTATCAACATGCCGCCGGAAGTGGCCTATGGCCTTGCCGTCTGGCGCCCCGTCGCCACGGACGAGGAAGAAGTGATGGGCAACGGCCTGCCGTTCCTGCGCAATAAGGCGAGACAATACGGGTTGATCTGACCGGGAACGTTCCGCGAGAAGGCGTCCCGGCTCGGCCGGGCTGCCACGCGGTCGATCGAGGAAAAGAGAAGTGGATGCGGCGGTAAACGGTCGGGGAAACCCAGCGGCTATGGTCGCCGTCCTCGACGTCGGCAAGACCAATGTCAAGCTGAGCGCGGTCGGGGCGGACGGGGCTGTCGTCGAGACCATCAGCATTCCCAATCCCGTTCTGCCCGGTCCGCCCTGGCGCCATCATGATCTCAAGAGCTTGGGTGAGTGGGTTTTCGAGACTCTCGCGGCTCTGTCACGGCGCTATGATCTCGCCGCCCTCGTGACCGCAGGACACGGCTCGGGCGGCGTGCTGACGGGTGCGGATCCGGATGCCGGCGACGGTGCCGTGCTGCCGATGATCGACTATGAGCAGACGCTGCCAGCCGACATTCGCGACGGCTATGCACCGCTTGCCGGTTCCTTTCTCGATCGCGGCAGCGCCACGATGCACGGCGCGACGCATCAGGCCCGCCAGCTCTATTGGATGGAGGAGCGGGAGCCGGATGCGTTCGGGAAAGCGCGCTGGTACCTCGGCCTGCCGCAATACTGGGCCTGGCGGCTCTCCGGCGTCGCGGCGTCGGAAACGAGCTTTCTCGGAGCCCAGTCGCATCTCTGGAATGTCGCGGAAAGCCGCTGGGCGCCGATCGTGCGTGCCCGCGGCTGGGAGCCGCTGATGGCGCCCTTCGCCAAGGCATGGCAGGCGCTTGGGCCGATCCGGACTGAACTCGTGCAGCGATATGGCCTGCCGGGAGAAATGCGAGTGCTGACGGGGGGCCACGACAGCAGCCTCAACCATTACCGCTATCACGCCGCGGGTCTGCGGGATTTCACCGTGATCTCGACGGGAACATGGATCGTCGGCTTTTCCCGTTCGACGCCGCTCGAGCGCCTCGACGAGCACCGCGGCATGACCTTGAACAGCGACGTCTTCGGAAATAGCCTCGGGGGCATTCTGACGATGGGCGGACGTGAGTTCTCCCATGTCGCCGGCGGCGATTCGCCGGCAGAACACGCGTCCCTCGATGTCCTTGCGCACCTTGTCGCGCAGCGGACCTTCGCCGTTCCCTCGTTCGGCGACGACGACGGCCTTTTTCCCGGCAGCGCGGGGAGGGGGCGAATTCTCGGGTCGCCGCCTGAGACGGCAATGGGACGCAAAGTCCTGGCGCTCCTTTACTGCGCGCTGCTTACCGTGGAGTGCATCGAGACGCTCTCCGAAGATCGCCTTGTCGTGCTCGACGGCAGCTTCCTGCGCGATCCGCTCTATGCGGGCGTCGTGGCGGCGCTGCTCCCGGAGCGCCAAGTGCGCTTCAATCTCGACACCTATGGCGTTGCCGCCGGAGCGGCGCTGCTTGCCGGGCACGAAACGCGTGACGGGCCGGCGCCGCTCACCCTTAGCGAACCGCCCGATCTTGGCGTGCTCCAGCGCGAACTTTTCCGCTACGCCGCCGATTGGCGCAGGCTCTCCCGTGGAGAGTTGGGCAACCGAGACGAACTCCGGAACACGAAAGGAAGTCTTCATGGCTGAAACCGCGACAACCGACAAGCTGGCGCTCAGGCGCGAGATGGTGGAGATCTGCCGGCGCATGAATTCGAGCGGTATCAATCAGGGCACGGCCGGCAATCTCTCCGTCCGGACCGATGACGGCTTCCTCATCACGCCCTCGTCCATGCCCTATGAGACGATGCAGCCGGAGGACCTGGTGGAGATGGCTTTTGACGGCACCTATGTCGGCCATCGGCCGTCGTCCGAATGGCGCTTCCATCGCGATATCCTGCGCGAACGCACCGACATCAACGTCGTGCTGCACTGCCATTCGATCTACGCGACGACGCTTGCCTGCCATCACAAGACCATCCCGAGCTTTCATTACATGACGGGCATTGCCGGCGGCACGACGATCCGTTGCGCCGAATACGCGACCTTCGGCACGCAGGCGCTCTCCGACAACGCGCTTGTTGCGCTCAAGGACCGTATGGCCTGTCTACTTGGCCAGCACGGCCAGATCTCGCTCGGCAAGACGCTTGAGTCCGCACTGTGGCTGGCGATCGAGGTCGAGACCCTGTCACGAATCTACGTTCAGGCCCTGACCCTCGGCGAGCCGCCGATCCTGCCCGATGAAGAAATGGAGCGCGTCATCGCGCAGATGCGGCGCATGAGCTATGGCCAGGCGCCCGATGCGGAAGGCGTGAACGACATCGCCCGCCCGCGATCGCCGCAATGACGACGACCGCGCCGCTTTTATCTTTAGGCCTCCGCGATCGATCCAGAACCTGTACTCGCGGTCCACTCACGGCTCGTCCCCCAGCGCCCTCTTGTCGAGGCCGAACTTCTGCATCTTCTCGTAAAGCGTCTTGCGTGAAATGCCGAGTGACTCGTAGACGGGCTTCAGCGCTCCTCCGTGTGCCGCGAGTGCGCTGGCGATGACGCTCTTTTCGAAGGCGGCTACTCTGTCGGCGAGGCGAGGGCTGTCGGCCGGCGCAGTCGTGTCCTCCCCTTCGACATCGAGCCCTAGCACCAACCGCTCGGCGGCATTGCGTAGCTCGCGCACATTGCCCGGCCAGTCGCGCGCTGCCATTTCGGAGGCGAGGGAGGGCGAAATATCGATGTCGTCGCGACCGTAGCGGGCGGCGGATTCGCGTACGAGCTGCATGAAAAGCAAGGGAATGTCGGAGCGGCGCTGGGAAAGCGGCGGCACGCGCAGCGTTGCGACGTTCAGTCGATAGAGAAGGTCCGCGCGGAACCGGCCGGCGGCTACCTCGCGCTCCAGATCGACCTTGCTGGTGGCAATGAAACGCACGTCAAGCGGCACGGTCTCGTTTGAGCCGAGACGGGTTATCACGCGCTCCTGCAGCACGCGAAGGAACTTCGCCTGCAGGTCGAAAGGCATGGAGCCGATCTCGTCGAGCAGGATCGTGCCCCCGCGGCCATGCTCGAACTTGCCGTAGCGCGGCCTGAGCGCCCCCGGAAAGGCACCCGGCTCGTGGCCGAAGAGCTCGCTCTCGATCAGGTTTTCCGGCAGGGCCGCGCAATTAATGGCGATGAAGGGGCCGCTGGCACGGCCGCTCAAATCGTGCAGCGCGCGGGCGACGACTTCCTTGCCTACGCCGGTTTCGCCGATGATCAGCGTGTCGGCGTCCGAAGCGCCGATCGCCCGGATGCGGTAGCGCAAATCGACCATCACTTGGCTGCGCCCAGGCAGGCGATGCTCGATGTCGTCGCGCTTGCCCGCAACGGCTCTGAGGCGCCGGTTTTCGAGCACGAGCCCACGCCAGTCGAGAGCGCGGCGGATGGTTCCGGCAAGCATTTGCGCCGTGAACGGTTTCTCGACGAAGTCGTAAGCGCCCTCGCGCATCGCCCGGACCGCGAGCTGAACGTCACCATGACCGGTCACGAGAATTACCGGCAGCTCGGCATCGATCTCGCGAATGCGCTGCAGGAAGGTCATCCCGTCCATTCCGGGCATGCGGATATCGCTGATGACGACGCCCGGGAAGCTGAAGCCGATCAGCTCTAGTGCATGTTCGGCACTGGCGAACGTGTCGACGCGAAAGCCGGCGAGCTCGAGCGCCTGCGCGCTCGAACGGCGCAATTCCTCTTCGTCGTCCACGAGCAGGATGCGGCTCTCGTTCATTCGGCGGCCTCGCGTCCGGCCTGTTCGGCGAGGGCGAGCTCGATGCGGAACACGGCGCCTCCTGCGGGATGGTTCGACACCGCCAGGCTGCCGCCGAAGTCCTTGACGATATTGTAGGAAATGGAAAGGCCGAGGCCGAGCCCTTTGCCGACGCCCTTGGTGGTGTAGAACGGGTCGAAGATGCGCTCGGCGATCGCGGGCGCCACGCCCGGGCCGCGGTCGCGCACCGTGAGCACCGCCCTGTGACCGTCGCGCCAAGCGCGCACGGAGATGCGGCGATCTTCGAGCCCCTCGACGGCGTCGGCGGCGTTGGAGACGACATTGACGAGCACCTGCTGCAACCGGACCGAACCCGCCTGGACCACGAGCGGTTCGCCGCCGAGATCGATGTCGACTTCCGCATCCGCCGCCTTCAGCCGTGCCGCGACGATCTCCATGGTGTCGTGCATCACCTCTTCGAGGCGAACGGGTCCGAGCTTCTCATTCGGCTTGCGGGCGAAATTGCGCAGGTGCCGGCTGATCGAGGCCATGCGATCGATCAGTCCGGAAATGCGCCTCACATTGTCGCTTGCCTCGTCGGTCCGCCCGCGTTCGATCAGCAATTGGGCGCTGTCGGCATAGGTCTTGGCCGCAGCCAGCGGTTGATTGAATTCATGCGAGAGCGCCGCCGACATCTGGCCGAGGCCCGCAAGCTTGCCCGCCTGGATGAGGTCCGCCTGCGTCTGACGCAATTGCCGCTCGGTGAGCCGCCTCTCAGCGATCTCCGCCTCGATCCGGGCGTTGACGCGGGCGAGATCGGCCGTGCGCTCCTCGACCCGGCGCTCGAGCTCCTCCTGGGCCTGCTCCTGCATCAGCATACGTTCCCGAAGCCGCGCCCGCCGCTGGAAGAGGATGGCGATCGCCAGTCCCGCAAGGCAGATGAGCAACATGGCGGCCGCGATCGTGGTCAGCGCCTGCGTGCGGACCGAGGCCGTGTCCGTGAGCACGTTCACGGTCCAATCCGCCTCGGGCATGTAATGCGAAAGAACGAGATATTCCCGCCGGCTCTCGCCGGCCGCGATCGTCATGAAGTGATGGCCGGAACGCTCGCTGCGCACGAGCGGAAGCGGATGGAGGACGGCGTTCGCATAACGCCGCGAGGCTTCGGTGCGTGCAAGCCGTTCCGGCGTCAGCGGCAGGATCCCGGCATAAAGCCATTCCGGGTTGCCGCTCATGAATATGACGCCCTCGGGATCGGAGACGAAAATCCTGTACTCGCCGCCCTGCCAGGAGGCTTCGATGGTTTCGATGTCGACCTTGAAGACGATGACGCCGCGGATCTCCTCGCCTACGCGGATCGGCGCGCCGAAATAATAGCCGCGCTTCAGCGATGTCGTCCCAAGCGCGTAAAAGCGGGATTGTTTTCCCCTGAGGGCGTCCTGGAAATAGGGTCGATAGTTGAAATTCTCGCCGACGAAGCTCGTCGGTCCGTCATAGTTGCTGGCGGCAATCGTCTCGCCGTCCGGCGTAATGACATAGATGTCGGAGGAGCGGAGAAGCTCGTTGATTTCCTTGAGGTAATCGTTGACGCTCTCCCGCAGCCTCCGGTCGCGGGGACGCGTAACCAGTTCCTTGACGTCGTCGTGGTCGGCAATAAGTGCCGGGAGAGCCTGATAACGGTTGAGATGACCGTTGAGGGCGGCGACCGCCAGCCTCAGCGCCGTATTTGCCTGGGCTGACGCCTCCTGCATGTAGCTGAGCGTCGCGAGCGTCGTTCCCTGCACGGCAAGCACCGTAGCGGCGATCGGCAGCAGGCAGAGCACAAGCACGAAACGGTATCTCACGGAATGCCTGGGCTCCTCCTCCCTCGCATGGCTGTTCATGTAAAAGGATCGTAGAAGGCCGCCCCTACGATGGCAAGAGAGTGCACTAATCGTCAACGGTCTGAAGTGTTCGTCAACGCAACATTGACAATGCGTTCCTGCGAGCAGGGCTTTCGCGAGCGGCTTCGGCGGCGCATCTATTCGCCATCGGCTAAGCCCCGCATCGAAGCGGGCAGAAAGGAAGCGCACAATGCTCGACCAGATCAAAGGCCTGCACCACGTCACCTCCATGGCGGATGATGCCCGCACCAACAACCATTTCTTCACGAACACGCTCGCCCTGCGCCGCGTGAAGAAGACGGTGAACTTCGATTCGCCGGACGTCTACCATCTCTATTACGGCGACGAGATCGGCACGCCCGGCACGGTCATGACCTACTTCCCCTTTCCGCAGATGCCGCGTGGCCGTGCGGGCACGGGCGAGGTCGGAACGACCGTCTTCTCCGTTCCGCAAGGCTCGCTCGGCTTCTGGCGAGATCGGCTGGCGCAGCTCGGCATCGGCGGTCTCAAGGAAGAGGAAAGCTTCGGAGAAAAGCGCCTGAATTTTGCCGGTCCCGACGGCGACGGCTTTGCCCTGGTTGAAGTCAAGGACGATCCGCGCACGCCCTGGACGGAAAGAGGCATTTCCGAGGACCATGCAATCCGTGGCTTCCACTCGGTCGCCATGCGGCTGCGCGACGAAGGCGCGACAGCGGAATTGCTGAAGTTCATGGGCTACGAGGAGCTCGACAGGAAGGACGGCGTCACGAGGCTCGTCGTGCCGGGCGGCAACGGCGCGAGCCTCATCGACCTCGAGACGCTGCCGAATATCAACCGCGCAGCGCAAGGCGCCGGCTCCGTGCATCACGTCGCCTTCGCGGTCGACAACCGCGACAAGCAGCTCGAAGTGCGCAAGGCGCTGATGGACACTGGCTATCACGTGACACCCGTCATCGATCGCGACTATTTCTGGGCGATCTATTTCCGCGCGCCAGGCGGCGTTCTCTTCGAGATCGCCACGAACGAACCAGGCTTCAATCGCGACGAGGACATTGCCCACCTCGGCGAGGCGCTGAAGCTGCCGCAGCAGCACAAGCACCTGCGGCCGATCCTGGAGAGCCATTTGCAGAAGCTCGAAGACTGACTGGCCCTGGCAAAAACCCTCGTCCGCTCGCACGGGCGAGGGGCAGTATCCAACGTCGAGTGACGCATCCGCACATGGCGGGCAGCAAAGGAGAATTCAGTGGTCGATCATGGTTATGTGCACAAGTTGAGGGCTGGCAAACCCGGCAGTCCGATCCTCTTCGTGCTCCACGGGACCGGCGGAGACGAGAATCAGTTCTTCGGCTTCGGGGCGCAGCTTCTGCCCGAGGCGACGATCGTTTCGCCGCGCGGCGATGTATCGGAACATGGCGCCGCGCGCTTCTTCAGGCGAACGGGCGAGGGGGTCTACGACATGGCGGATCTTGCCCGCGCCACGCAGAAGATGACGAACTTCGTAAAAACACTAGCGGCCGAGCACGAAGCTTCTGAGATAATCGGCCTCGGCTATTCGAACGGCGCCAACATTCTCGCCAACGTGCTGATCGAAGAAGGCATTATCGACAAGGCAGTGCTCATGCATCCGCTGATCCCCTTCCGCCCGAAGGCCAATCCCGCGCTCGCAGGACGCAAGATACTGGTTACCGCCGGCGAACGCGACCCGATCTGCCCGGCGCCGCTGACGCAGGCGCTCGCCGAGTATTTCCAGACGCAGAAGGCGGCGGTTGAAGTGGAATGGCATCCCGGCGGCCATGACATCCGTCAGGACGAGATTGCTGCGGTTGAGCGGTTCCTGAGAGGTTAAGAAATCGGCGGCCGCGAGGCCGCCATTTTTTGATCCGTCACTCCAGTCGGCGGCGGAAGAGCCAGGCCGCGGAGGAGAGCGTGACGATGGCGATCAGGCAGAGCGGCAGCGTCTGGCGGACGACTTCCGCAAGCGGGATATCCTTGAGGAAAACGCCTTTCACGATCACCAGGAAATAACGCAGCGGATTGATGAGGGTTACCGGTTGCAGCCAGGAGGGCATGTTCTCGATGGGCGTCGCGAAACCGGAGAGCAGCATGGCCGGCACCATGAACAGGAAGGCGCCGAGGATCGCCTGCTGCTGCGTCATCGACAGCGCCGAGATGAAGAGACCAAGCCCGACGACCGCGGCGAGATAGAAGATCGCGCTGCCATAGAGAAGGAGGAGCGAGCCGCGCAGCGGCACCCCGAAGACGAAAACCGCGGCAAGAATATAGATGGTGATGTGGAAGAGCCCGATCATCATCGGCGGAATCAGCTTGCCGAGCAGGATCTCGTGCGTGCGCAGTGGGGAGACAATGAGCTGGTCGAAGGTGCCGAGTTCGCGCTCGCGTGCAACGGACAGCGCGGTGACGATGAGCCCGATCAGCAGCGCGATACTCGCGACAAGGTTCGGCACCATGAACCATTGAAAGGTGAGGTTGGGATTGAACCAGTTGCGTGCCTCGACTTGAATGAGGTCGGATGCGGCGCGTTTGCCGGCGGGCGTTTCGGCCGCAACCGCGCCGACGATCCGCCCGACATAGCCGGAAACGATCTGCGAGGCGTTGGAGCGCCGCCCGTCGAGGATCACCTGCACCTCGGCCGGCCTTCCCGCCTCGATATCGCGGGAGAAGGTGGGGCCGATTTCGACGGCCGCGAGCACGCGCTGGGTGTCGAGCGCGAAGCGGACTTCCGCCGGACTGGCGGCGAGAGTGACGCTACGGAAGGTCGGCGATCCGCCGATCTGCTGGATGATTTCCTGGCTCCAGTGACCGTGGTCGCGGTTCAGCACGATCAGGTCGACGTTCTTCACCTCGAGCGTTGCTGCGTAGGAGAAGACAAGAAGCTGTAAGATCGGCGGGCCGATCAGGACCGTGCGGCCCTTCGGGTCGCGCAGCACCGCCAGCAGTTCCTTGACGATCAGGGCTTTCAGCCGCGTCCACCACATATCAGCCGATCCTCTTTTTGGTGCTGCGTGCCGCAAGCGCGAAAAATATGCAGCCGATCAGAAACATCACCGCAATCGAACGGGCGAACATCGGCCAGATGTCGCCGGCGAGAAACACCGTCTGGAGGCTCGGGATCAGGTAGCGCGCCGGCACGATATAGGTGATCCACTGGATGACGGTCGGCATGGAGTTGATCTCGAACAGAAAGCCGGACAGCAGGAAGGCAGGCAGGAAAGCCGAGATCAGCGCGAGCTGTGAGGCGAGGAACTGGTTCTTGGTGGCGGCCGAAATCAGCAGCCCTTGCCCGAGAGCCGGCATCAGGAAGGTTGCCGACAGCGCGTAAAGTGCGGCGATCGAGCCGCGGAAAGGTACACCGAAGAGGAAAACGGCGATGAGCACGCAGAGCGTCATCGACGTAAGGCCGAGGATGAAATAGGGGAGCAACTTGCCGGCGAGCAGTTCGGCGGCGGAGACCGGCGTCGCCATCATCGCCTCCATCGTGCCGCGCTCCCATTCGCGGGCGACGACGAGCGAGGTGAGCAACGTGCCGACCAGCGTCATGACGATCGCGATCGACCCCGGCACGAGGAAGTTCCGGCTCGTCAGTTCCGGATTGAACCAGAAGCGCTGATCGGCGGCGATTGCCGGTGGAGGGCTCCGGCCTTCGCTCGCGCGCTGGCGCTCCCAATTCGCGACGGTGCCTTGCGCGTAGTTCTGCACGAAGTTGGCCGTGTTCGGGTCCGAACCATCGACGATCACCTGGACCGTCGGGTGGCGCCCCGCCGCATGGTCGGCGGTAAAGCTTGCCGGAACGACCAGGATGCCGCGCACGCGGCCGAGCACGAGATCGTCCTCGAATTCTCGGCGGTCGCGACCGTTGACAACCGAAAAATAGCGGGACGCCTCGAAGCTCGCGGCCAGATCGCGGGTGAGCGGCGTCGCCTCCTCAATGACGAGGGCGACCCGCGTACGCGTCGTATCGAGGGACACGCCGTAGCCGAAGAGGAAGAGCAGGATCATCGGCAGGACGAAGGCGATCAGAATACTGCTCGGATCGCGCACCACCTGATAGCTCTCCTTGCGCACGAGCGCGGCGAAACGCCGTGCCCGGCCGGCTCGCTCCGGCTTGAGGTCGAGCTTGCGCATCACGTTCATGCCGCCTCCTTCGCCTCCGAGTCCTGCACGAGTGCCACGAAGGCGTCCTCCATCGTCGGATCGGGAAGGTCGTTGCTCGCGACGCGCGCCTTCATCTCGTCCGGCGAGCCGAGCGCAATAGAGCGGCCGCGATAGATGAGCGAGATGCGGTCGCAATATTCGGCCTCGTCCATGAAATGCGTAGTGACGAGAACGGTCACGCCCTTTTCGACGAGTCCATTGATATGGGTCCAGAATTCGCGCCGGGTGATCGGATCGACACCGGACGTCGGCTCGTCGAGGAAAAGCACTTCCGGCTCGTGCAGCACGGCTGAGGCAAGCGCGAGGCGCTGCTTGAGGCCAAGCGGTAAGTCCTTCGCCGACATGTCGTGGATCGAGCGAAAATCGAAGATCTCGGTCATGAGATCGATGCGCTCGCGCTTTCTGGCACCGGAAAGCCCGTAGACGCCGGCAAAGAAATTCAGGTTCTGGATGACGTTCAGGTCTCCATAGAGAGAGAATTTCTGCGCCATGTAGCCGAGCCGATTGCGCGCCTCGGCTGCGTCCCGCCGCAAGTCGAAGCCGGCGACCCGGCCCTCGCCGGCACTGGGCTTCAAAAGACCGCACAGCATTTTGAAGGTGGTCGATTTGCCCGCACCGTTCGGACCGAGCAGGCCAAAAATCTCGCCACGGGGGATGTCGAAGGTGATGCTATCGGCCGCGGTGAAATCGCCGAAACGTTTGGTCAACCCACGCGCTTCGATGACCGGTCTGCCCGCTTCCTCTGTGAAAGCCCTCTGCGTTTCGGCAAGTCTAGAGCGACCGCCCGGACCTCCGCCGAGCATGTCGACGAAGGCGTCCTCGAAGCGCGGCGGCGTGACGCTGGCGCGCGCGGGGGCCGCCCCGTCGTCGGTCCCGAGCGTGGGAGGGGGGAGGCCCGGTTTCATCACCAGTCGGATCGCTTCGCCCTGGATGACGCCGTCGATCACACCGTCCTGGTCGAGGAGACGCGCGAGCCTGTCGCGGCGGCGGCCATCGACGCCGGAAAGGCGGAAGACGCGATCTTCGACACGACCCGTCATCTCCTGCGGCGGACCGGAGAACAGCAGCCTTCCCTGGTTGAGCAGGAAGACGTGATCACAGGCCTCCGCCTCTTCGAGATAGGCGGTGGACCAGACGACGCCGATGCCTTCAGCCGTCAGATTTTCCACCATTTTCCAGAGGTCGCGCCGCGAAATCGGATCGACGCCGACGCCGGGCTCGTCGAGGAGCAGCAGACGCGGCTTGCGCAGAAGCGCGCAGGCGAGGCCAAGCTTCTGCTTCATGCCGCCGGAGAGCTTTCCGGCAAGCCGTGCCGTGAAGCGGGCGAGATCGGTGAATTCGAGCAGTTCGGCGAAGGTGCGGCCGCGCTCGGTCTTCGGCAGACCGCGCAGATCGGCGTAGAGATCGAGATTTTCCTGAACCGTCAGGTCCTCATAAAGACCGAAGCGCTGCGGCATATAGCCGATCGCCGCCTGGATGGCGCCGGGGTCCCTGCGCGTGTCGTAGCCGAGCACCTCGACGGTTCCTTCGTCCGCGAGCATCAGCCCCGTCATCAGCCGGATCAGCGTCGTCTTGCCGGCGCCGTCGGGACCGACGAGGCCGGTGATCCGGCCGCCCAGAATGACGCCTTCGATGGCGTCGAGGGCAGGGGATGCGGCGCCGAACCGCTTCGTGACGGCGGAGAGCCGGACAAAGGGGGCGGCGTCAATTTCCGTCCGCGGGGTCGGCATTATGAGCTCTCCCCAAAGCCTGGCAGATGCACGGTGACGGGCATGCCTTGGCGCAGGTCCGGACCCGGATTGGCGATGACGATCCTGAGCCTGTAGACGAGGTCGGTTCTAAGCTCCGGCGTCTCGACCGACTTCGGCGTGAATTCCGCAACCGGAGAGACGAAGCCGACGGTTCCTTCATAGGCGCGGTCGGGCGCCGTGTCGGACGTCACTCTGACCTTCATACCTGGGTGAACGCGGCCCAGATCGGGTTCGGCGATATAGGCGCGGACCCACACCGGTTCGGTCAGCGACAGCACGTAGACGGTGTCGGCCGGTGAAACGATCGCGCCGGTTTCGCGCACGCGCGAGAGGACGACGCCTGCGCCCGGGGCGACGAGTTCCGTGTCCTTGAGGGAGGTGCGGGCGCTAGCGGCCTTCGCGGTCGCCGCGTGCACCTGTGCCTCCGCGGCAGCTATGTCCTCGACGCGGCTTCCCTCTTTGAGCAGTTCCAGCGCATGACGGGCGGAGTTGGCGCGGGCGGCGGCGGCGGCGCGGCTTGCGCTTGCCTGATCGAGGTCGGCCTGCGAGATCGTGCCATTGGGCCGCAACTGCCGGGCGCGCTGATAGGCAAGCTCGGCGTTCTCGAGATCGGCAAGGCGTTCCTCATGAGCGGCACGCGCCTGCGCAATTTCGGTGGACCGCGCGCCGGCCTTGAGTTTTGAAAGCGTCGCCTTGAGGGCTTCCGCTTCCGCCTCGGCGGCGTCGAGCGCCTGCTGGAACGGCTCGGCGTCGAGCCTCGCGATCACGTCGCCCGCCTTGACTGTATCACCCTCGTCGACGCGGAGTTCGGCAATGCGTCCGCTGACCCGAAAGCCGAGCGAGACTTGGCGGATATCGACATTACCGTAAAGCACCTGCTGCCGGTTTTCTTTCGCAAAGCCGAGGCGCGCCGGCACGTCGAACCACCAGCCGCCGGCGGTCGCCGCGGCGAGCAGAATAACGAGAATGGCGATCTTCCTCATGATTGGCGGTCCTTCTCTGCACCGAGCACAGCGACAAGCTCGGCGGCGTGACGCTGCAATATCTCGAGTTCGCGCGGGCCTGCCGTTTCCCATTCGAGCTGCGCGTAGACGGCTGCATGGGCCGTACGGAAGACGAGAACGCTGCCAACGAAGGAGAGCGTCCTCAGGCGTATGTGTTCGGAGGCCGGATCGTCCTTGAGGATGGCGCCGATCAGGCGCCGTGCCATCTCGATCATCGGTCGCATGATATTGCCGTAGATGCGCCTGAAAGCCTCGGTCGGCTCCATCTGCTCGCGAATAATGAACCGCGCCCAGCTTTCGGATTCCTCGCTGACGAAGAGAACAACCATGCGTTGGACGATCTGGGTGAGGTACTGTCGTGCCTCCGCGGCGGTCATCTGCGCGCCCTGAGCATCGAGCTCCGCGAACCGTGTCAGGATGGCCCCGCGTAGGTCGCCGACGTGGCTACCGATGATCGAGGCGAGGTGCTCGGCCGCGGCAATGAAAAGCCCTTCCTTGCCGCCGAAGTAATAAGGGATCGCTTGGAGATTGACACCCGCCGCATCTGCGAGCTTCCGCGTCGTAGCGCCGTCGAAGCCGTAGCGTCCGAAGACGTCGATGGCCGAGTTCAAGAGCTTCTCGCGGGTTACGTCGCCGCGCTCGGCCCGAAGCTGCGTGGTGTGGTCGCTGTCTTTCATCATGGGCTCATGTTATGCCATTCGCTCGAATAAGTCAATCGATCGAATGAAATCAAGCGCAGCTTATCACTACAGAGCCGTGTGTCTTTCCAGACGCACAAAGCACGCTGTAGCACTTTGAATTGCTGCATGTTTTTGTCCTTAAATCGGGTACGATTTAAGGAAACATGCAGTAGGACGGCCGAACACACGCTAAGCGCGTACGCATGAGGGCCTGACGAAAATTGCTAAAAAGAAGCGGCGGATCAGGCGACCTCCTGGACGGCGTCCAGTCGGCGCTGGAAAAGGGCAGCGATGAGGTCCGACTGCGTGACGATGCCGACGACCCGGTTGTCGGCGTCGACGACAGGCATGTGGTGCAGCCCCATATCGGCCATCGGTGGCACCAGCTTCGCGATCATCGTTTCCGGCACGGCCGACTGCACGCGCCTCGTCATGATATCGGAAACCAGAAGGGGCGATTTCGCCGGCAAGCCGATGATATTGCCGATCCGCTCGCGCAGGCCGACCTGCAGCCGTCCGTCGGGCGTGAGCGTCGCGTGCTTCATGAACTCCGTTTGAGTGATGATCCCGACAAGGCCATCGGCTTCCGTCACCACCGGCAAGGCCTTGATGCGGTGCTCGAGCAGCATTTTCCAAGCCTTGCGCAGCGGCGCCTGCGGCTCGATGGTCAACACATCGCGCGACATGATCTCCGCGCAAGTGGTCTCGCCAGAGCGTCGGGTGAAGGCGCGAGTCTGCGCCTGATGGATAAACGCATCCAGTTCCTCGGGACTGACGTCGACCACCTCACCATACTGTGCCAGCACGGCCTGCAAATCTTCTGGCACGACCCCGAGACGCTGGCTGGGAACGGGATCATGGGTTTGATGCGGGTTCGGCGCGGGCGCGAGATGCGGATAGCGTCGGCCGGTGAGATTGTTGAAGGCGAGCGCGGCTGTCAGGATGACCAGCGAATTGATGGCGACCGGAGAGAGCACGAATGCATAACCTGCCTCGCGAATGACGGGCCCCCCGAGCACCGCAGTGAGCGCGACAGCCCCGCTCGGCGGATGCAGGCAACCAAGGACCAGCATGACGCCGATCGCGAGCGCGACGGCAATAGCGGCTGCCACCACCGGATTAGGAATGAGCAAGGCGCAGGTGACGCCGACGGTCGCGGAAACGACATTGCCGCCGAGAATCGACCAGGGCTGCGCGAGCGGGCTCGAAGGTGCGGCGAAGAGCAGCACGGCTGAGGCGCCCATCGGCGCGATGAGCAGCGGCAGGCTGGCATCCGCGCCTACCGCAACCGTGCTGATGAATCCCGTCGACAGGACTCCGACGAGAGCGCCGCACGATGCGCGCAAGCGTTCCCAATGGCTGATCGGCGCAAGCGATGGGAGGAAGCGCCGGAAGAAGGCCGAGGCTTTGAACATGGATACTCTTGAGGCAGGTCGAGAGATGTTGCACAGCCCAATAGCATGTGATCAATCGCTGGGCACGAAATCCGCATCCAAGAAAATGCGTCAGATTAAAAAATAAGCATCGTGCCTACTGCATGTCTCCTTAAATCGACTCGATCTAAGGACCAAGACATGCAGCAACTGAAAAAGCTACAGCGACTTTGCGCGTCTGATAAGACGCGCGGCGCTGTAGCAAACATTCCTCGCGCGAGGGCGCTGTCCGAACAGCGAAGACGTGATTCACAGCGATGCGGCGAAATCGACCGCAATTTTCGTTCCCTTGTCCGGCGCTGTGTCGATCGCGATCTTCGCCTTGTGAAGTCCGGCGATCCGGTGAACGATCTTGAGACCCAGTCCGAGTTCGCCCGAGCGCTTGACATAGCCGAGATCCTCATTGTGTTCCGGGAGATCCACAAGTCCCTTGCCATTATCCTCGACGGAGACAAGCGGTCCTGGGCCGCAGGTGACCACGATGCGGGTGCCTTCCGGATTGTGCTTCACGGCATTCTCAATCAGGTTGCGCAGCATGTTCTCGACGAGGGCCGGGATCACCGTCACCGGCGTCGTGCCGTGGTCGACGAATTCGATGGATTTGCCGTGGTCGAACACGAAAGGCGCCGTGGCCTCGGCAACGTCCGCGCCGATCAGCGAGAGACTCGCGCGTCGATAGGCTTCGGGATCGACGGCATCGGCACGGGCGAGCGAGGTCAATTGCTCAAGGATGTGCGTCAGCGCATCGAGATCGCGCTCGGCGTTACGGGCACGAGGATCGTCGATGCGGCTCAGTTCCATCTTGGCGATCGAAACCGGCGTGCGGATCTCGTGTGCGATGGAGGAAGAGAACACCTTCTGCGACTGGATCAGGTCGGCAACACGCGCCAGCAGACGGTTGACGGCCGCGACGAGACGCTCGACCTCCTGCGGCATGCGGGCCGAGGGTAGCCGGGCATTGCCGTCGCGCGGATCGATTGCATCGGCGGCTCGGACCGCCATCGCTACCGGCTTGAGCGCGTTGCGGATCGACCAGATCGTCGCGCCGATGACGAGGCAGAACATCAGCGTCATTGGAACGATCATCGAATCGAACATCTCGCGGAGCAGCACGCTGTACATGAAGCCGTTCGGGTCCTTAATCACCGCGAGTTCGACGAGGACCGTCACGCCGTTGCGTTCGAAGGATTGGCCTCCCGCGACACTGAAGGGCTTGCCTGGCTCGATCTGCCGCATCCAGAAGCTCGGGGGGTTAACCTCCAGCGGCAGAAAATGCGCGGCGCAGTCTGACGTGCAATTGGAGAAGAGCACGGAGCCGGACGTGGTGCGTACCCGGACATAGATCGCCCCTGGCCGTCCGTCCCGATCAAGATAACGCTCCCTTAGCTCGGTGCCTGGCTTGAATGTCACGAGCCCGTCATGAATGGCGATGGCCCGCGAGAGGGTCTCGGTCTCCTCTTGCAGCATTAAGACGCTGAGTTCGTCGTCGTCAAACCAGTAGTCGGCGAAAACCACGCCGATCTGCAGAATCATGGCCAGCAGCGAAAAGGCGATGATTCGTCGTGCAACGATGCCGATCAGCGAGGGATTGCGCTTTCTCATAGAGCGGTCCGGAGCAGATAGCCGATGCCGCGCACGGTTTCGATCTGGACACCCGTCGCGAGCGGCTGCAACCGCTTTCGAACTCTGGACACGGCTAACTCGAGCGCATTCGAGCTGAGTTCCTGCCCGTATTCCGATAGCGCGATCTCCAGCCGGCGCTTCGGAACCACGCGTCCCACCTCGCGCATCAGGATCTCGAGCAGGGAGCGTTCGCGTGGGGGGAGGGGTATCATCGCCCCGTCGCAGGTGAGCTCTGCCGTCGCCGGATCGAAGCGCAAGGCGCCGGCTTCGAGCACCGGCTGTATCGCTTGCGGGTTGCGCCTCAACATGGCCCTGCAGCGGGACAAGAGTTCGCGATGGTGAAAAGGCTTCACAAGATAATCGTCGGCCCCGGCATCCAGCCCCTGCACCCGCTCATCGACGGAACCACGGGCCGTGATGATCAACACCGGCAGGCCGGCATGCTCCTGTCTTATCCATTTCAAAAGGTCGAGACCATCTCCGTCGGGGAGGCCGAGATCGAGAAGGACGAGATCGTGCTCTCGCTCGGTGATCGCTGCCTCTGCCTCGCGTAGGCTCGATACCGCATCGAGCCGCCATCCTGCCTCTCGCATGGTCTCGCCGACGAGCTCGATGAGGCGGGGACTGTCTTCGACGAGCAGCAAGCGCATGCGTTTTCCTGAGTTCAAGCCATGTCACGGCCGCTGACCATAGGGGCTTTTGGTCAAAGTGCCAACGTTCCGCAAGCTGCGCTCTTCCGCTCTAATTCTCAACTTCCGCCCTAACGATCTCTGCCGTTACGGGGTTCATGTAGACGTCGGCGCGTCCGTGCTTCCTTGTGAACGCTAAGATCTCGTAGCACGAGCCGATGACCTTGATCGCGCGCACCTCCTGGTAGCCCGCCTCATGGATTCTGACGGTCGCAGCATCGGGGGTCATCCAGGCCGATCGCGGCTCATTCGTGCAGGACATGTCGTCCTCAGCGGCGTGAGCGAGGCCGGGAAGAGCGACCGCGGCCAACGCGCAAACAAGTAACGGTTTCATAGCCAGCTCCCTTGATCAACATGCCACCTCAGCGAGTCGGGGCGAGACCCTGCCTTCGCAAGCCTGTCGAAAGGCTGTCCGCTGCTCGTATCTCGTAAAGCAGCCCCGCTCTTCCACGATCCTTCGCCGACAGCGCTTCGACAGCTTGCCCGCTGTACTGCCGGAAGCGTCGAGACGCACCGCCGATTCGGGCGGAGTGATCTGCCGGGCGGCCGTGCAACAATCCCGGCGTAGTCAAGCGAGAGCAACGAGCTCGCATTCTTGGAGAAAAGTGTTTTGACCATCTTCAGAATTCGCCGGCCCGAGATCGGCAGTATTGCGTTGACCGCGATCGTCACCCTCTATCTGTTGCTGTTGACCAACAATTCTTTCTGGAGCCATGCGATAGTCTATTTCGATCGCGCCTGGCCCGGCCTGCTGTCGCTCGGCGCTGCGCTCTGCCTCACGACATTCGCCGTGCTGACGTCCCTGTCTATGAAGTACGTGATGAAGCCGGTGATCATTCTTCTGATCGTCATATCGGCCGCCGCCGCCTATTTTACCGACAGCTTCGGGGTGGTCATCGACAAGGGCATGATCGGCAATGCCGCTGTTACGACCGGGGCCGAGGCCAGTCACCTGCTGACGGGCAGCCTCCTGCTTCATCTCGCGCTCTACGCCTTAATTCCGTCGCTTCTGATCATCTGGATAAAGGTGAGACACCGACGCTTTCTGGCAAAAGCGGCCGTCAATTTCCTTTTCATAGCGCCGGCGCTGGTTCTGAGCGGCGCGCTCATCTACGCCAATTTTGCGACGATCGCCTACGCGTTGCGAGAGCACCGGGATCTGATGGTGAGGTTCAACCCCGCAGGCCCGGTGACTTCGGCGGTGCGTTACGCCCTCTCCACATACCGCGAGCGCAATCTGGTCGTGCAGCCGCTTGGAACCGACGCGAAAGGGGGAACTCGAATTGCAAATGCCGGCAAGCCCATCGTGGTCGTCGTGGTCGCGGGCGAGACCGCGCGGGCGATGAATTTTTCGCTGAATGGCTATCACCGCGAGACCAATCCGGAGCTCAAGGCGCTCGAGGTCGTCAACTACCGCAATACGACGAGCTGCGGTACGGCGACCGCCGTGTCATTGCCCTGCATGTTTTCCGTCTATCCGCGCAAGCAATATAGCGACTGGAAGGCCCGCTCCACGGAGAACCTGGTCAATGTGTTGACGCATGCCGGTGTTTCGGTCACGTGGTGGGACAACAATACCGGCAGCAAGGGCATCGCCGACCTCATCAGCTTCGCGAGCATGACCCGGCAGAAGAAGAATCCGCTCTGCAAGAACGGCGAGTGCCTCGATGAGATCTTCCTGGACCAACTTGACAGGAAGCTCGGCGCGACGACGGCAAACAGTGTCATCGTGCTGCACCAGCTCGGCAGCCACGGCCCGTCCTATTACCTGCGCTATCCCGAGGCGTTCCGCCGCTTCACCCCCGACTGCCGTACGGCGGAGCTGATGCGTTGCTCTACCGAGGAAATCGTCAACGCGTACGACAACACGATTCTCTACACAGACCACATCCTCGCCAGTGTCGCACGACTCCTCGAAAAGCATCAGGATCGCATCGCCGGGGCGATGATCTACATGTCCGACCACGGCGAGTCGCTCGGCGAGAACGGCATCTATCTGCACGGCGCGCCTTATGCGATCGCGCCAAAGGAGCAGACGCAGGTGCCCTTCCTTGCCTGGTTCTCGAAGCCATACCAGGCGGCAATGGGCATCGACACCGGCTGCCTTGCGAACGATGCCGATGAGCCGAGATCGCATGACAACCTGTTTCATACCGTCCTCGGCATGATGGACGTGCGGACCAAGGTCTATAACCGCAATCTCGACGCTTTTGCCGCCTGTACGCGGCCGGATGTCCGGGAGAAGACAACGCCGGCTTACCATGCGGCGCAGAATTTAGGGCCTACAGCGCCGGTCGACGAGCCGCCGCGGGCGAGATCGGCGCCCGATTTTCTGTAATCGTGCCAAGGCGACGGATCCAAGGACTATGAAGGCGAGGGAAGCTGTCGAAGATTTGTCAAATCTGGTAGACTTCGCCGCGGCCGCGCCATCCGCGTTTCACCCTTGGCGCGGCGCGGCCGTAATAGGAGGTACCGATGCAGTTCGCCGGGATTCAAGTCTACCCGGAGCGCGGCGGCAAGGCGGGATTCACCGTCGAATTCGTCGCCACCACCGGAGAAATCGTGTCGGTCACTTGCCCGCAGAACGCCGAAGGAACCCTGAACAGAATGAATTCGGTTGCGCGCGCAAAAGAGATACTCGCAGCGGCAGTGAAAGCCGACGAGGCGCTTCTCGGCATTACCGGAACGAGGCGATCTCCTTCGGTTCCTGAAGGAGCAATGGCGACCGCGCGCCAGGCGCATGACCAGCACGCAATGGAAGAGCAACTGGAAGAGGGGCTCGAAGACACGTTTCCGGCAAGCGATCCGGTCTCTATAACCAGTTCGGCGATCCCGAAGGGGTCCTCTCATCATTGATCCTGCGCCGTAGCGCCGCTCATCGCATCCGATAAATCCGATTCCGGTCGACGATAGAATGCGATAGAGCTTTCTTGCGTAGCGCATGCTTCGCGGCCAGCGCCATTGGGGCACGCCTTGCAGCGCCGTGTCTTTTCCCACCGCACGAAAGACGCTGTAACGCTTTGAATTGGTTTGTCTTTGGATTGAATCCGATTTAAGGAACCATGCACAGGACCGTAGGCGGTCGATTCCTTGTCAGCAGCGAAAGGAGAGAGCCGTCTTGGACGAGCATAGGAGAACCGGTTCATGAATGGCCGGCGCTTGACTTTCGCGGTCGGTGATATTCACGGTTGCCTCGGACAGCTCGAAACCCTGCTGACGGGTATCGAAGCTGCCGCCCCGGGCGGCAGGGTCATCTTCCTCGGCGACCTGGTGGACCGCGGCCCGGACAGCCGCGGCGTCGTCGAACGGATCATGGCCGGACCGCAAAATCCTGCCTGGCAATGGCTCACTCTCAAGGGCAATCATGAGGAAATGCTGCTGTCGGCGCGAAAGGGTGTGGCTGAAATGGCCACCTGGCTGCTGAATGGCGGGGAAGAGACCCTGGCCTCCTATGGTGGCGCCATACCCTTGAGTCATCTCGTATGGATGACAGAACTGCCGTCGATCATCATCGAGCGCCACCGCATCTTCGTGCATGCCTGCGTCGACGAGAATATTCCTCTGGAGGAGCAGGGCGACGATATCCTGTTGTGGATGCGCATGGACCCGAATTATTCGGGTAGCTATTGGGGCAAACATGTATGCCACGGGCACACGCCGAGCCGGAGCAATCCCAGAACCGTCGGCAACAGGACCAATGTCGACTCGGGTGCTGTCTTCGGCGGCGTGCTCTCCTGCGCCGTCTTCGACGATGACAGGCCGGGCGGGCCGATCGATTTTCTCGTGACCGACGATCACGGTTTGCGCTAGCCATTGTAGGACGTCTTCTGAGGCGGTAGGTGTGCGATGCATCCGCCCTGAGCGCATCATAAGGAAATCGATTTGGATACTTCGTCCTCTGCAATTTTCACGAAGAACTTTGCCGCCCTGCTGTTCGACATGGACGGCACGCTGCTCAACTCGATGGCCGTCGTCGAAAGGGTCTGGGGCGCCTGGGCGGTTCGCAACGGGATCGACCCTATCGCCTTTCTGCCATCAGTGCACGGCGTGCGCGCGGTCGACACGATCAGCAAACTCGGTCTGCTGATAGACCCCGTCCAGGAGGCGCGCGACCTTGCTGAGGCGGAAATCGCCGACGTCGAGGGTATCGTCGAGATTCCCGGCGCCCGCGCCTTCCTGAACGCGCTTCCGCCGGAGAAGTGGGCGATCGTCACCTCAGCGCCGCTCGAACTGGCCGCGCGCCGGCTTGCCGCGGCAAGCATCCCTCTTCCGCGCCTCATGGTGACGGGCGAGGACGTCTCGGCCGGCAAGCCCGATCCGCAGGGTTACCTTCTTGCGGCAGCCAGGCTTGGCGTGCGCCCTGAGGATTGCCTCGTCTTCGAGGATGCCCCGGCGGGCATTCTGGCCGGCAAAGCCGCCGGCGCCGAGGTCGCCGTCATCACCGGGGCGCACGCAGCCGCGAGCGGAACACCGCACGTCACGCTGGAACATTACACGGATGTCGAAGCACGCCTCGGCACGGATGGGCGGCTGTCGCTGCACCGCCGCTATCGCTGATCATGGGTCGGTGCCGAGGGCATTGCTCGCATCTTGAGCACCGGGCCAAGCCCATGCGCGCTTGGCCGCCGCCGTGGGGTTCTCGTCAGTTCGGACGGGCGCTGCCTTCGTACATGAAGGTCATCGGCTTCGGCCCGGCCATGTAGCCGGTCTCGACCCTGTCGATCCGGAAACCGGAGCCTTCTATCATAGACTGGATCGGGCGATTGAGATGACAGCCGCCGCTGATGCGCCGCCAGACCGGCGTGAGGCTATCCTGCCACCAGCGCACTCCACGATCAGGCGACAGCCCGTGTTCGACGAAAAGCAGCTTGCCTTCCGGTCTGAGTACGCGGCGCATTTCCGCGAGCGCCGCCGAGGCCCCCGGAATGGTGCACAAGGTCCAGGTCGTCACGACCGTGTCGACGCTGCTGTCATCGAGCGGAATGGCCTCTGCAGACGCTTCGATAAAGCTCACCGGTATCTCAGGACGCGGGGCGCGGCGCGCCAAAGCCAGAAGACTTGGCGCGGGCTCGAGCGCCAGTACTTCCCGCACGGCCGGACGATAGAATGGCAGGTTCAGTCCGGAGCCGCTGCCGACCTCCAGGACACGGCCATCAGCCGCGCCGATCACGCGCTCGCGATAGGGGCGCAGGCGCTCGTTGCGCATTGAAAGGTCGCAGAGCTTCGGCAGTATGACGTCGCTGTAGATGCCCATCGAGAGCTCCTCCCACGTCGACTCTCCTGCCGCTTCGGCCGTATGGCAAGTCACCAGATGCGGAGATGATTCACGCGGCACGCTGGCGCCCGACGGACTCGCCTCTACCCGTTCAGGCCGGGCGCCTCTCTGGTCCAGCCCCACCGGCGATCGAAAAATGCCGTTCGCGCGCGGCATCGGCTGACCGGCGAACCACCTCCGAAATCTGCAGAAGCTGTTTGGACAGGGGCGTCGAATTGCGCCAAATCATCCCTATCGTGCGGGAAGGCCGGGGAGCCTGGAAACGAGAGATCGAGACATGCGCTGAGCGCGTTTCCACCGGCACTGCCATCTCCGGGATCAACGTTATACCGATACCTGCACTGACCATCTGGACCAAGGTGGAGAGTGAGCTACCCTCCATGACTTCTCGGGGTCGCGTCGATCCTATACTGCAGAACGACAGAGCCTGCTCGCGGAAGCAGTGCCCTTCCTCGAGCAGAAGCAATCGCATCTCGCGCAGCGCCTCGCGTTCGGGTACCGGCTTGCGCTCGTCTTCGTGGCGTCGGACCAGAACGAACTCCTCCTCGAACAACTTGAGCTCGGTGAAAGAGGGTTCCGATACAGGCAACGCAACGATTGCCGTGTCCAACTCGCCTTGCGCCAGTTCTTGAATCAATTTTGTCGTTTGCGTCTCACGCACCTGTATTTGAATACCGTCAAACGTTCTGTTGAGGTCGTTTATGATGGCCGGTAACAAGTAGGGCGCAATCGTTGGAATGACACCGATTCTGAGGCGCGCCAGGAACGGATCTCGGGAAGCTCGGGCCAGGTCCCCCAATTCATCCACAGCACGAAGAATGTCGCGGACCCGTAGCGCGAACGTCTGACCGAACGCGGTCAGTTTCACTTCACGTGCGCTGCGTTCGAAGAGGTCGCTGCCCAATTCTTCTTCAAGTTCCTTGATTTGCATCGATAGCGCTGGCTGAGAAATCGCGCAGGCGTCGGCGGCGAGCCGAAAGCGACCATGACGTGCCAAAGCCTCGAAATAGCGAAGCTGTTTCAGAGTGAGATTTTTCATAACTTCAACTTATCGCGACGATCAGTAAATCCAACTTAAATTTATGAGACACTTCCGATAAGAAGAAATCAAGGGGAGGGTGCCTGCCGCCCAAAGCATGCAGCTCTTCGCGGGCACGCTGCCTTTAAAGGTGGCCTCATCAAGGAACAGGAGATAACCATGGACCAGAAAACTGAAAACGCGGGCAAATGTCCTGTCGCACATACGGCACCGAGAGGCAGGTCCAACCGCGACTGGTGGCCGGACCAGCTGGACGTCCAGGTTCTGCACCGGCATTCCGGTCTTTCCGACCCGCTGGGCAAGGCGTTCAACTACGCCGAGGAGTTCAAGAAGCTCGATCTCGACGCGCTGAAGAAGGACCTGCATGCGCTGATGACGGATTCGCAGGATTGGTGGCCGGCCGACTTCGGTCACTACGGCGGCCTCTTCATCCGCATGGCCTGGCACAGCGCCGGCACCTACCGCATCACCGACGGCCGCGGCGGCGCCGGCCAGGGCCAGCAGCGCTTCGCGCCGCTCAATAGCTGGCCGGATAACGCCAATCTCGACAAGGCCCGCCGTCTCTTGTGGCCGATCAAACAGAAATACGGCAACAGGATTTCCTGGGCGGATCTGATGATCCTCACCGGCAACGTCGCGCTCGAATCCATGGGCTTTAAGACTTTCGGTTTTGCCGGTGGCCGTGCCGATGTGTGGGAACCCGAGGAACTGTTCTGGGGGCCGGAAGGCACATGGTTGGGCGACGAGCGCTATAGCGGCGAACGGCAATTGGCCGAGCCGCTCGCTGCCGTGCAGATGGGTCTCATCTATGTCAACCCGGAGGGCCCGAACGGCAATCCGGACCCGGTCGCTGCCGCGCACGACATCCGCGAGACCTTCGCCCGCATGGCGATGAACGACGAAGAGACCGTGGCGCTGATTGCCGGCGGCCACACCTTCGGCAAGACGCATGGCGCCGGCGATCCGTCGTTCATCGGTCCGGACCCTGAAGGCGGCGCGATCGAGGATCAGGGGCTTGGTTGGAAGAGCACCTTCGGCACAGGTGTCGGCAAGGACGCGATCACGGGCGGACCGGAAGTGACCTGGTCACAGACGCCGACCCGGTGGAGCAACTATTTCTTCGAGAATCTTTTCAACTACGAATGGGAGCTGACCAAGAGCCCGGCTGGTGCCCATCAATGGAAGGCGAAGAATGCCGATGCTTCCATCCCGGACGCCTATGACGCGTCCAAGAAGCATCTTCCCACCATGCTGACCACCGACCTGTCGCTCCGCTTCGACCCGATTTACGAGAAGATCTCGCGCCGCTTCCTCGAAAACCCGGATCAGTTCGCCGACGCCTTCGCCCGCGCCTGGTTCAAGTTGACCCACCGCGACATGGGTCCGAAGGTTCGCTATCTCGGCCCGGAAGTCCCGGCGGAAGACTTGATCTGGCAGGACGTGATCCCGGCCGTCGACCACAAGCTAGTTGACGATAAGGATGTCGCCGACCTCAAGGCCAAAGTCCTTGCCTCCGGCCTCTCGGTGCAGGAACTGGTTTCCACGGCCTGGGCTTCGGCTTCGACCTTCCGCGGCTCCGACAAGCGCGGCGGCGCCAATGGTGCGCGCATCCGCCTCGCACCGCAGAAGGACTGGGAAGTCAACCAGCCGGCGCAGCTCGCGAAGGTTCTCTCCGTTCTTGAGGGCATCCAGAAGGACTTCAACGCCGCCCAGAACGGCGGCAAAAAGATCTCGCTTGCCGACCTGATCGTGCTTGCAGGTAGCGCCGGCGTCGAGAAGGCGGCGAAGGCCGGCGGCCACGACGTCACAGTGCCGTTCACGCCGGGTCGCATGGATGCGTCGGAGGCACAGACCGATGCGGCCTCCTTCGCCGCGCTGGAACCCCGTGCAGACGGTTTCCGTAACTATGTTAGCAGCCGCCGCCGGCAGTTCATGAAGCCGGAAGAGGCGCTGGTGGACCGGGCCCAGCTGCTGACGCTTACGGCGCCGGAAATGACGGTGCTCGTCGGCGGCCTGCGTGTGCTGAAGGCGGGCGAGCCGGAGCATGGCGTCTTCACCTCCCGTCCTGAGGCGTTGACGAACGACTTCTTCGTCAACTTGCTCGACATGGGCACGCAGTGGTCGCCCATTGCCGACAAGGAAGGTGTCTACGAAGGGCGCGATCGCAAGACGAACGAAGTCAAGTGGACCGGTACCCGCGTCGACCTCATCTTCGGCTCGCATTCCCAACTGCGTGCCTTCGCGGAGGTCTATGCCCAGTCCGACGCCAAAGAGAAGTTTGTCAGGGACTTCGTTGCAGCCTGGACGAAAGTGATGAACGCCGATCGATTTGACCTGGTCTAATCGGCAAGGCCTCGGCTTGGACGTGGCTTTGAGCTGCGTCCAAGCCGGCGAGTTCGCGGTGAATTGCGACTTGCGCGGAACTATCCAAAACGTTGACGTTGACGAGCGCGTCGAGAGGCGAGAGTGTCGCATATCTAACTGGCTCATATGTCGCATCTCTAAAATGCCGCTACACACGCTGTGGCGGCCAGGTTGAAATG
>NZ_LUAV01000036.1:0-791 GCF_002078505.1 Ensifer aridi
GCCTATGTCATCTACACCTCGGGCTCCACCGGAACGCCTAAGGGCGTCATGGTCGAGCATCGAAGTCTGGTGAACCATTCGATCTGGCACGCGAATCACTTCCAGCTTGCGGCCCACGACGTTTTCTTGCAGCGAACCTCCATCTCTTTTGATGCCGCCGGTTGGGAGCTATGGACCGCCTTGTCGATTGGCGCACATTCAATTCTTCCTTTTCTCGACGGGCAATTAGATATCCGAACAATCCTGGGCCTACTAAGCAGGCGCCGAGTGACGGTTTTGCAAGTGGTTCCGTCGCTTCTTTCAGCATTGCTTGAGGCCACTGACGTTGGGAAAAAAGGAATTGAGAATTTACGATACATGTTCTGTGGCGGAGAGCTCATAACAAGCGAGTTAGCCAATAAATGGCTGCAACTCGCAGGACGCGGACTTGTTAACCTCTATGGGCCTACCGAGGCAACAATCGACGCAACATCTTGGATCCATCCCGCTGGGTTTAAAGCGGCGATTGTCCCGATCGGGCGTCCGATATCGAACACGCGGGCGTACCTGCTCGACGATCATGGTCAGCCCGTTCCGTTCGGGGCGGTGGGCGAGCTCTATATCGGCGGGGCAGGGGTTGCGCGTGGCTACCTCAACCGGCCCGATCTGACGGCGGAGCGTTTCCTGGCCGATCCGTTCAGCGGCAAGGCGGATGCCCGCATGTACCGGACCGGCGACCTGGCCCGCTACCTGCCGGATGGCAATCTCGAGTTTTTGGGCCGCAACGACGATCAGGTGAAGATCCGCGGCTT
>NZ_LUAV01000036.1:993-53169 GCF_002078505.1 Ensifer aridi
GGCCTTCGTGCGGCTGGATGTGCTGCCGCTGACGCCGAACGGCAAGCTCGATCGCAAGGCGCTGCCGGCTCCCGACGACGATGCCTATGCGCGGCGAGCCTATGAAGCGCCGCAGGGCGCGATCGAGACGGCGCTGGCGGCGATCTGGGCAGAGCTGCTCGGGGTCGAGCGGGTCGGCCGTCACGACAACTTCTTCGAACTCGGCGGCCATTCGCTGCTGGCGGTGCAGCTGCTCAGTCAAGCGCTCCATCTTGGCCTGAAGTTTAGCACCGCCGATATCTTCCAAGCTCCTGTTTTAAAGGACCTGGCGTCAAAGGTTGATTTGGAGGTACAGGCCAACAAGCTGGGGGCGCTCTGCGTTCGCGCAAAGGGATTACAGCCGCCGCTCTTCTTTGTTCCTACCGGTTTGGGTGACTGTTCCTATGTAGCTAAGTTGGTAATGGACATGGACGTGGATTGTCCCGTCTATGCATTGCCATGGCCGTTTCTTGATGAAGGTGGTGCACCGGCACTTGAAAAAATAGCCGCGGAGGTAATCCTGGCGATCAAAGAAATCCAGCGGCAAGGACCGTATCGCCTTGCTGGTTACTCTTCAGGCGCAATCCTGGCTTATGCAATTGCCGAGCGCCTCCTGAGTCTCCATCAAGCCGTGTCATTCATGGGCTTCATTGATGTTACGCTACCTGTAAATCAATCAGACGCACAGTCCCCCCAAGTGGCACGAGAAGCGGTGCAGGAAGCTCTCGAAGCCGTGGACGATGAGACACTCCAAGTTGACGCTTCTATGTATGAGAGAATCGTACGGTTCCAACGGGCGGTGCAGTCGTATCAAATTCCACACCTGCCAATCGAAATACATCAGTTTTATGCCTCTGAGCCTGTCGTCAGTCGCTGTGCACGAGCTGAAAAAAATGCGAAAGGTCAAGAGGCAAGCTCGCCCATGCGGGGTTGGGAACAGATAATAGGTGCGGCGCGTGTTCATGCCACTCCGATCCCAGGCGGCCACATGACGATGATGAGTGTTCCGGAAAATCGCCGAGTTCTGGCCCGATGGCTATCAACTGCCTTAAACCGCTCACCAACAAAGCCTGCAATTGCAAGTAATCAGGCCCGATGAGGCCAGCTGGCCATGAAGGGAGTCGCAAGCGATCGCGGCGCGTCGAGCCGGCGTCTCCCAGCGGGAACTTTCCTTGCTTTCGCCGGGAAAGCGCGAGGCCCGCCAGTGGCAGTGTAGGCGCAAGGCCAGGAGGATAACAGAGACAAGAAAGGTGACCGCAATCGCCCGTGCGATCCGTACAGCGCCGAAACCATCTGACAGCCGGCCGCAACGCGGAACGAAACCAATGCGCCCAGCTCCAGAAGCAGCAACAGGACTCCGAAACCCGCCTTGCTGAGAGCAAAGCGGGCTATAACGGCTGGTGTGCGAGACGCCCTGTCCCCTTGGGACGCCGTTTAAGGCAAATGCAAAGACGCTGCGCCAGGGACCCGGGGGCATGTCTAAGATAAGGTCATATGGAGGCTTGGCCGGAACATCGGGCCCGGTCAGCGCCGACAGAGTTCTGAAGATTTCAAACTGCCGCCCAACCTTCTTGTTGCCGGATGCACTTAGCGGAGGCATGGAGCTTAGAGGTTACCAGTTTCAGACCTGCGTTATTGAAGGCGCACAATTTGCCATCCTTCAAATCGACTTCGTTCGTCGCACTTCCAGCCAGTATTCCCTCCAAACAGTAAACAGACCGGCGCCGACCACGATCATCGCGCCGGCTAGCATGTTCCACGTCACAGTCTCACCGAAAAAGACCGTCGCGATAGCGCCGCTCAAAACGAGGTGGAGGTATGTGAGGGGCTGAACCTCAACGGCACTGAGCAGTCCATACGCCTTGATGAGAAAATATTGGCTAAGTGCCCCGCAAACACACAGCGCGGTCATTGCGGGCCAGTCGGCCATATGTATAGGTGTCCAATAGAACGGCCCGACGAACGTTATGGCCACGGCTCCCGGGATCCCTGCATACAAGACGCTTGTCACGGCGGAATCGTCCTGGCTGACCGCGCGGGTGGCAATGGAATACACGGCATATATAAGACTAGCAGCTATAGGAAACAGCAGGCGCATATCGAAATGAGCGTTAACGGGGTTTAGAAGCACTAGAACGCCAAGCAAGCCAATGACCACAGGAATGGCACGACGCCGACCGACCGTTTCGCCGAGTATTGGCACCGACAGTATGGTAACTACCAGAGGTGTTGCTCCAAGTATCGCCTGACTCATGGCCAGCCCAGCAGTCGTGAAGGCGAAGATGACGACAACGATCTGGCTCACCAGGAGAAAACCTCGGAATGTCTGCAGAATTGGACGTTGAGTGAATAAGGCGCCACGCAGCCCTACTGGAGAGGATGCTGCAAGAACCGTCACAAACAGCGCAAACGCCCAAAGCCGCATCATTGTCACCATGACCGGTGGATACTTCTCACCAAGTAACTTGGAAAAACCATCCCGGGCAGCGAAAAGTGTCACGGCCAACAGGACATAAACATAGCCCGACGCTTTATTGTTCATGGTGGAGCTTACTTGGTTGATTGAGTTGCCTCGTGACCTTCAGGCCCGCGCGCAGCCAGACATTTGATGAGCTTGGCGGCGATACGACCGGGGTGGCATCAGTATCTATATCCAAAACGGCGATCCTGGCCCCATGCTCCACAAAGGGGTTCAGCTCTGGAGCGGCCAATGCCGCGCTTGCTCATCCGTGCCAATGACATCCAAATCTCCCCCTTTGGTCCGCGCTGGTTGTGGATGCTTCTCGGTCGCGCAGATCCAGGGAACGATTGCTGGCCGAGATCGAGTTTGGCCGTGTCTGCCGGCAAGCAGCCCAGCCGTTTCTCAACAGATGATTTTCAAAGTTCATGCCAATTGGACGAAGGCGCTAAAGAATGAGCTTCATGCTTCTTTTCAGCTACTTAATCAAACATCCAAACAAGCTGGTTGAACAAGGCTCATGTCGCCAAATCGGCAAAGGCGACAGAATTGTCGGATAGCGATCGAGCTCACCGAGCCTGAAACGACCCGCCTACGACCACGGCTCCCACTTTGCTGTTTTGTCGAACCCGCGACACAACCCAATTCCCAAGCGTCCGGTTCTGCTCACGGCTAAATGACTGATAAGCCGCGGGACGTCACGCGTTTCAGGGCCGCCAGCCGGACCTGGAATGAGTTTTGAAGTCCTTGAGGGGCGGCGGGATGGCCGACCGGCATTCGGATGACGGCAGTCGCGATGTTGAGATGGAGACAGCATCACTTAGCGGTGAGTCCAGTGTCACCCACCGATTACGCCTCGAAGCTTGTCGATAAACCACCTAATCTCGTGGAGGATCGACAGATCTCGCAGTGCGGGACGGTCTGCCAACGGATCAACGAGGCAAACGAACCGCCTCCCCCCATCTGACACGCAATTCAAGTATCGCTTGGTGCCGCGGGCGACCTATGAGCGGCGCAAGAGAGCAAAGATACTGTCGCCGGAGGAGGGGACCCGGCTTGCACGCATTGCCCGTGTCTGGAGCTCGGCGCTGGAGGTTTGGCGAGATCCCAACGAAGCGCGCGATTTTCTGTTTCGCGCTCATCCGATGATCGAGGATAGGCTGCCGATCGACGTCGTCATTCAGAGCGAGTTTGGCGCCGAAATGGTGCTCGATATTCTGAGCGCCCTCAAGTACGGCAGCGCTGCGTGACGGCGCAGATTCTCGATCGAACGCTGACCTGCTATCGAATAGGGGATCCAGCGGGAACGTATTCGATCATCGATGGCGACGGGGTCGACAATTGCGCCGGGGCGATGGAATACGCCCGGCAGTCCGCTGATCTACACATCGGAGCACTACTCGACCGCGCTGCTCGAAACGCTGGTCTACGGCAGCGGACGCCTGCCGCCGAACCGGCACTATGTGGAAATCACGATCCCAAGCGGAACGAGCTATGAGGTGCTGTCGCAACCGGCATTGCCGGGCTGGGATTCGATGCCCCCGACCGTCAGCAAGGCTTTTGGCGAGGAATGGTGCCTGCAAAGGCGCAGTACCATCCTGCTCGTCCCAAGCGTCGTCGCGAGACCGGAAAACAATATTCTGATCAATCCTGCGCATCCGCAGTTTCCGCATCTCGCGGCGGGCCTGCATCAACCGGTTTACTGGGACCGTCGCCTGTTTGGTCCGTAACCCGACGGACAGCGCCTTTCTCAAACTGGTCAGCCATTTCCAAAATCATGGTCGACTGCCGAATGAAGCGCATCGATAACGGCCTGGGACTTCTTGAAAGGCGCCAGCAGTTTTTCGGCATAGGCACATTTCATGGAGTTGCTGTTCTTGCGGCCGACGACCTCGCCAGCTTCGCCACGGCAAGTTCCTCTCGTCGATCCGAGGCTTCGGGACACCGATTGACGAAAAGCTTAGCCGTGCCCAATTATGAGCGGATTTCACCTAATCATGAGAAGCCGTCATAATGATCGACCGACAGCATCTGGCAATCCTGAGGGAAGTCAGCCGGCGCGGCAGCGTCACCGCGGCCGCCGAGAAACTGAACGTCACGCAGTCTGCTCTAAGCCATATGGTTGCCAAGTTCGAGGAACGGCATGGCATCAAGATCTGGATGAAAACTGGCCGCGGCCTGCGACTGACGCAGACTGGCGAGTACCTGCTCAGTGTTGCCGAACGGGTCTTGCCACAGATGGAGCACGCGGAGCGGGTGCTGAACGACTTCGCTGTTGGTCGGCGGGGAACGTTGCGCGTCGGCATGGAATGCCATCCCTGTCAACGCTGGCTGACGCGCATTGCCACACCCTATTTGAACCGATGGCCCGACGTCGACTTCGATGTCCGGACTGCCTTCCGCTTCGACGGCGTTCAAGCGCTTCTGGGCTATGAAATCGACCTGCTCATCACACCGGATCCCATCGACGCGCCGGACCTCATCTTCACGCCTGCCTTCGATTACGAGCTTGTACTGATGGTGCACGAAACGCATCCTCTCGCCAAGCGCGCGAGCGTGCAGCCCCAGGACTTGATCGACGAGGAACTGATCACCGTGCCAGTAACTCTGGAGCGGCTGGACATCTACACGCGGTTTCTCGTTCCCGCGCATTGCCGGCCGCGTCAGCATCGCACCGCCGAAACCATCGATCTCATGCTGCAGCTCGTCTGCGCGGGCAGGGGGGTGACCGTGCTTCCGGACTGGCTGCTCAATGAGGATGCCGCTGGTCTGCCGATCCGGGCCCTGCGTCTCGGTGATGCGGGCATCCAGAAGAGCATCAATCTCGGCGTGCGTCGCGGCGAGGAGGCGATCTCCTACATCGACGGTTTCCTGAAGCTTGCAAGCGAAATTGGAGGCTCGCCTGCGGCCTGATGGCAGGGTTAGTCGGCTAGTGCGGATTTGATACCCCGGGCAAAACCGGGCCTGACGGAGCTGATGTGATCCTTTCCAGGAAGCACGCTCGAGGAGATTTGGACACAGTTGTACCCCGCGTGAGCGAAGCCGTTCCTCAAGAAGTTTCCCCGGTCAGTTGGATTTCGGCAAGCTGGGTGCCCGCCAAACGAGCGAGGCCGGGCGTCGCGACTAGGCCTGCTGTCATGCCAGTCGTGGCGCCCAGACGATAGCCCGAGCGTAGGCCGAACCGCCGCATGATGACCGCAGCCGGCAATGTTCCAACGGCGCCAGATTGAGCATACTGACCGGCAAGGTTGCGGCGGCGGGATCGAACGCCAGTTGCTGGCTGACGAGGCCGCCGAGCGAGATGATGATCGGAGAACTGACGCCACCGAGCGACTGTGCTGCCGTCAGAACCCAGCCGTTTGGCGAGGCCGCCTTCTGTTGTTCCGACGCAGTTATGCGGTCGTGGAACCTCTGCTCGACGAGCCCCATGCTGGTTCCTTTCAGCCTTTGTTCGTTGCGAATTTCTGGATGAGGTCGGCGACCGCGGCTGCGGAGGCTTCGACGGCGCCCGCCAGGTAACCGGCTTCGATTGGGCTGGCCTCGCTGCCGGCAAGGGTGAGCCGCTCCTTCCAGGGCCCGGCAACCCAGCCACTTTCCGGGGCACGTGGATGGCCGGCCGAGAACCAGTCTGCGGGCGTGGCGGTCAAGGGGTCGGCGGCCCAGTCCTTGAAGAGCGTTGCCCGCGGATGCGCCGCTTGTTTCCCGAAAAGGCGGGCGAACTGCTGAATGCAACCTTCGGTCAGCGCCTTCTCCCCGATCGTCTTGCGTTGTTCCGCGCCCATGCCGACGAAACCGAACAGTGCTGCCTCGCCGGAGGAGGTCGTTGCATCGTGGATTTCCGCGAGAGGTCCGACCATGCTCTGGGCAGTGCCAGAGAAACCTGCCTCCCGCCAGAAGGGACGGTCATAGACGGCGAAGAACTTCGCATGCGGCGCCATCCAGGTCGGCGTCTGCTTCCAAAGCTGCTCCGTCGCGGAGTCGAGAGCCGGCTCGAACCGGACCGTTGCATTGAGGATGCGAGGTGGCACCGCCGCGATGGCATGGAGCGCGTGCACTCTCTCCTTTTGTCCATCAGCAAGCCGCACGAACAGTGCAACGCCGTCTTCAGTGAGACGCATGCCTGTGACTTCGGCGCCGCAGCGAAGCCGTCCCTCCGCCAGGCTTTCCGCGATCGCCCGGACCAGGGCCGCAGATCCTCCGACAAGCCGTATGGCTTCCGGCTCCTGGGCCAGTCCAGGGTAATGTTTCGGCGACTCCCGTGACATGCGCTCGAAAACGACGTCGCCGTCATTGTTTTGGGGGAAGGTCGGCAGTTCGAGTTCCGCCACGAGATTGGCGATGGCAGGCTGCATCCGCGGCCAGAACCAGGATGGACCAAGGTCGAAGCCGTCCGCCTCCGGTTGGCCTCTCTCGTTCACCGTCTGGATGCGGCCGCCGAGTGTCGCCCGCGCCTCGAACAGCAGGAAATCGATTCCCGCGGCCTGCAGGAGTCGCGCGGCATTCAAGCCCGCCAATCCGCCACCAACAATCGCCACATCCGTATTCATGATCGTGCCTTTCAAGGGAGCCATTCCATGTGAGAGGCCGGCGCGCAGCGCCGCGCCGCTCAGAATGCGCCCGAGGAGCCAGACACGCTGGCATGATTGCTGCGCAGCCGGGCATTGATCCATGTAGCGCGCCGTATCATGTCCTCACTCAAACCGGAAATGGCGTTGCTTCATGGATCGATGAGCCACGCTCATAACAGCTGATGGGGCCCCTGGAGGGCGTCCGAAGAGGCTCGCCGCGGGGGCGCGGCTGGGGAATCTGCTTCCCTGCATTTTCAGTTCGGCATCCGCAGCACATCGGCAGACCGTGCTCCCGAACTGGCTGCTCAATGAGGATGCCGCCGGCCTGCCGATCCGGGCCCTGCGGCGCGGAAAAGCCGGCATCCAAAAGAGCATCAACCTCGGTATACGCCGAGGCGAGGAGACAACATCCTATATCGACGGCTTCCTGAAGCTTGCGAGCGAGATGGGCCCTCGCCCGCGCCCCGATCGCGATGTTAGCGGGCGCCGTGATGCCACAGAGCAAATCCAAGGCTGAAGTCACTACCGTGGCCCTCCGAGTTCGCCCCGCTCGTGACGTGCGAGATGTGACGGCCACGTCGGCCACCCTGGTGAATCCTGTGGGGCAGGCCTTCCAAGTGCCTGGGAAGACCGTTTGTTCGTAATTATGGACGCAAGGCCCCTTTTATGACCAATCAAATGACCAAATCTCGACTTCTTAAAGCCTTATGGTAAAATGAATAGAATTCTGGACACGAGCTTCGCTCACGCCCAATATAATGAACAAATATAGGTGACAAACGTGCCGCGTCAGAGAAGCTATTCAAGAGTCACGCGCGAAGCGCTCGCGATGCTCGGCAAGCTGATCCGCGTCGGCCGGGCCCAGCGCGGCCTTACCGCCCAGGAGCTGGCCGACCGTGCTGGCATCAGCCGGACAACGCTGTCCAGTATCGAAAAGGGTGCGCCGGGGCCCGAGATCGGCACCGTCTTCGAAGTCTGCTCACTGGTCGGCCTGCGCCTGTTCGACTATGACGAGCGCAGCCTGCAGATGCACAACGCCCGCCTCGATGAAAAACTGACCCTGCTGCCCAAGAGTGTCCGCCGCACAGTGAAGGAGGTCGATGATGACTTCTAGAGCGGACGCTACAGAGGCCTTTGTCTGGATGTGGCTGCCAGACGGGACGGAACCGGTGGTGGCGGCCCGCCTCGACCAGGATGGCGAGCGACTGCTCTTCACCTACGGCGCCAGCTACCGGCGCCGCGAGAACGCCATCCCCATCTATGAGCCGGAACTGCCCCTTAAGGAAGGCGTCATCGCGCCCATCAACGGCCTGTCCATGGCGAGCTGTATTCGCGACGGCTCGCCCGATGCCTGGGGTCGCCGCGTCATTATCAACAGGTTGACACGCAACAAGCCCGATGCTGCCGGCGTGCCGGAGATCAGCGAACTGACCTTCCTGCTCCAGTCAGGGTCCGACCGGATTGGTGCCCTCGACTTCCAGGCGTCGGCCACGGAGTACGTCCCCCGCCTTGCCGTGCAAGCCTCGCTCGACGAGCTCCTCGAAGCAGCCGCTTTCATCGAAAAAGGCATTCCCTTGACCCCCGCGCTCGACCAGGCCCTCAATCACGCCACTTCGATAGGCGGCGCGCGCCCCAAGGCGCTGATCGAAGACGGCACGAAGAAGTTCATCGCCAAGTTCGCGGCCAGCAACGACACATACAGCGTCGTGAAGGCCGAATTCATCGCCATGAGGCTGGCAGCCGCTTGCGGCCTGAACGCCGCAACAGTCTCCATGACCCGCACCGCCCACAAGGACGTCCTCCTGATCGAGCGCTTCGACCGCACGCACACAAAGGACGGCTGGACGAGACACGCTATGGTTTCAGCCCTCACCATGCTGGGCCTTGATGAGATGATGGCCCGCTATGCCTCGTACGAGGACCTAGCCGAGCTGATCCGCCACCGTTTCACCGATCCCAAGGACACGCTCAGGGAACTCTACGGGCGGATCTGCTTCAATGTGCTGTGCGGCAACACTGACGACCATGCGCGCAACCATGCAGCGTTCTGGGACGGCAAGATGCTGAGTCTGACGCCGGCCTATGACATCTGCCCGCAGAGCCGTACTGGCAACGAGGCCACACAAGCTATGCTCATCAAGGGCGAGGGCCGCGCCAGTACGCTCGCTACCTGCCTCGCGGCCGCGCCGGACTATCACCTGAAAGAAGCGGAAGCCGCCACACTGATCGAACACCAGCTCACGAGCATTGCCGAGCACTGGCAAGTGATCTGCGATGAAGGCGAACTGAGCCCTGTCGATCGCAAGCTCTTCGCCGGGCGTCAGTTTCTCAATAGGTACGCACTTGAGGGGCTGACTGGTCACACAGCGCTGCAAAACACGTTTCGCGCGGCACGAGAGGCGCTGATCGCAAGCGGGGGCGCTTAGAGATGACAGCGCCTTAGCAGCTCAAAAGACCCGCATGGCGGCCCGTTTGTTGAGTGAGTCGTAGAGGGCGGGGCGACATCGGGGGCCGGGTCATTGGGCTGCTTCTGCCTTGTGGCACCGCCGGCGGTTTGCCTGCAGGCGCACACAGCCTCGTTCCGGGACCAGGCGATATGTTAGCCCGGCCGCAGTGCTTCCGTGACTTGCCGAGGTTGCGGCTAGGCGCACGCACGCAGACCGCGTTGGGGGCATCCCATCGACGGCTGGCACGCGTCGGCAAGGCCACTGCGGTCACTGCCACGGCCCGCAAAATCGCCGTCTTGTTCTATGAGAGCCTGTGGTACGGTATGTTGGATCTCGGGAAAACGGCCGTCCGCCAAACGACCGGAACAAGGATGAAGGCAACAGCCGGCAGCACCAGCCAGTTGACCGTCGTCCACCCGGAACTGTGCAAGAGCGATCCGGCGAAGAACGATGCGCAGGCAACCGTGCCAAAGACCAGGAAGTGATTCGCGCCCTGAGCCTTGCCGCGCTCGGCCGGGCAGTGGCAGTCTGCGACCATGGCCGTTGCGCCGATGAAGCCGAAATTCCAACCGACGCCCAAGAGGATCAGCGCGCCCCAGAAATGCGCGATGTCCCACCCGCCGAGCGCAACAAGCGCCGATGCCCCGATCAGAACAAGTCCTACTGCGGCAACCCGCTCCTTGCCGAAGCGCGCCATCAGCCGACCGGTCACAAAGCTCGGCCCGAACATGGATAGCACATGCCACTGGATTCCGAGCGCGGCCGAGTCGACCGAGTGGCCATGTCCGACCATCGCCATCGGTGCGGCCGTCATGACGAAGGTCATGAGCCCGTAGGAGACGACGCCGGTAGCGACCGCCAGGAGGTAACGGGGCGAGCGAAGAATTTCCCAAAGCGTCCGCCCGCCGACGATCTCCGAATGACTGTTTGCACAAAGCCGCGGTCGGCGAAGGCTGAGCAGGATCGGGATCGCGAGCGCGGCAAGAGCTGCCTGGCTTAAGAAACTCCCTGCGAAGGAGTGTGCGGGGAGTGCCTCGCGCGTCCAGATGACCAGTTGCGGGCCGATGATCGCCGCGATAAGGCCGCCCACCATCACGCGGGAAATGGCTCGGTCGCGGTCAGCTCCTTTAAGGCCGTCCGTCACGGCGAAACGGTAGCTCTGTACGTAAGCCGTGTAGAAGCCCGCAAGGAAGGTGCCGATACAGAAGACGAGGAAGCTCGCCTGGACTATTCCCGTGGTTGCGATGAGCCCGGCGGCGACGCCGAGCGTGGCACCCACGACATAGCCGGTCCGACGGCCGAAGCGGCGCATCATGGCCGCAGCAGGCAGGGTGCCCACCGCAAGTCCGAGGTTCAGCAGGCTGACAAGGTGGCGGCTTGAGGATCGGACGCCAGTTGCTGACCGACGAGCCCGCCCAGCGAGATGATAATCGGGGAATTTGCTCCGCCGAGCGACTGGGCCGCCGTCAATACCCAGATGTTCCTCGCGGCGGTTTCATGCGATTCCGGCACAACTGTCCCGTTGCGGAGCGTCGGATCGACAATCCCCATTCGAGCGTCTTTTCAGCTTCCTGGACATGCAGTCTGATCAGGCCGGCATCTGCAGCACGTCGGGGTGCTGGAGTGGGGCGTCCTTGATCCAGATCTGCGCGCCTTCCGGTCCGGTCATCGCTTCAAGCGACTCACCCGCAGGCAAGCGCCCCCAACTCTGAGGCTCTAACCGTTCGCCGTGATTCGTCATCCCTCCGGCAACAATGAGAAATTCGAGGCCATGAGTTGGACGAGGGTAGCGAGACTGAGGAGAGTGCAAGAGACGCCAGCAGCGGCCATTCCATTGAGCGAGCTGCCGCCTTCGCCTTGCGAACACAACATAAGCGGCCGCGGCCGACCACTCAGATCCTCCTTCGGAGCGGACTGGCGGCCTCGGGTCCAGACTCGCCGAAGCCACGTCTCGGGCTCCTGCCAACTTGCTCCAAATCGATGTCGAATGCCTTACCCAGCAAGGGGCGAGCATCAGTTCACAACTCTACCAGGCGGGTCCGCGCCGTCGGCGCGGACCCCGTTCGCATCGGTCAGAAGTCCATGCCTCCGGGCGGCATCGGTGGAACCGGCGCTTCCTTCTTCGGCTTCTCGGCGACCATTGCCTCGGTGGTAATCAGCAGTCCGGCGATCGAGGCGGCGTCCTGCAACGCGGTGCGGACGACCTTGACCGGGTCGATCACGCCCTGCTCATAAAGGTCACCGAACTCGTTGGTCTGGGCGTTCCAGCCATAGCCAAATTCGGACTTCTCGCGCAGCTTACCGACGATGATCGAACCTTCGGCACCCGCGTTCTCGGCGATCTGGCGCACTGGCGCTTCGATCGCACGGCGAACGATCTCGATGCCGTGCCTCTGGTCGGGGTTCTCGGTCTCAACGCTGTCCAGAGCCGTGACGGCTCGCAGGAAAGCGACGCCACCGCCAGGCAGCACGCCCTCCTCGACAGCCGCCCGCGTTGCATGCATCGCGTCATCGACGCGGTCCTTGCGTTCCTTGACTTCGACCTCGGTCGAGCCACCGACGCGGATCACCGCAACACCGCCTGCGAGCTTGGCGAGACGCTCCTGCAGCTTCTCGCGATCATAGTCCGAGGTGGTCTCCTCGATCTGCGCCTTGATCTGGGCGACGCGGCCCTGAATTTCCGTCTTCGAACCAGCGCCGTCGACAATGGTCGTATTTTCCTTTTCGACAACCACCTTCTTGGCGCGGCCGAGCATCTCGAGCGTGACGTTCTCAAGCTTGATTCCGAGGTCCTCGGAAATTGCCGTGCCTCCCGTCAGGATGGCGATGTCTTCGAGGATCGCCTTACGGCGGTCGCCAAAACCAGGAGCTTTCACGGCAGCCACCTTCAGGCCGCCACGCAGCTTGTTGACGACGAGCGTGGCGAGCGCTTCACCCTCGACGTCCTCGGCGATAATCAGCAGCGGTTTGCCGGATTGAACAACCAGTTCGAGAACTGGAAGCAGCGCCTGCAGATTGGACAGCTTCTTCTCGTGGATGAGCACATAGGGCTCCTCCAGCTCGACGCGCATCTTGTCAGGATTGGTCACGAAATAAGGCGAGAGGTAACCGCGGTCGAACTGCATGCCTTCCACGACCTCGAGCTCCGTGACCGCGGTCTTAGCTTCCTCGACCGTGATCACGCCTTCATTGCCGACCCTTTCCATCGCCTCTGCCAGGAAGCGGCCAACCTCCGTGTCACCATTGGCCGAGATGGTGCCGACCTGGGCGATCTCATCGTTTTTGGTGACTTTGCGGGCGTTCCTCCGCAGCTCCTCGACCACCGCGTCCACCGCCTTGTCGACGCCACGCTTGAGGTCCATTGGGTTCATGCCGGAGGCGACCGCTTTCGCTCCTTCCCTGACGATCGCCTGCGCGAGAACCGTTGCCGTGGTGGTGCCGTCACCGGCGATGTCACTGGTCTTCGACGCCACTTCGCGCACCATCTGGGCGCCCATGTTCTCGAACTTGTCCTCGAGCTCGATCTCCTTGGCGACAGTGACGCCGTCCTTCGTGATCCGCGGAGCGCCGAACGACTTGTCGAGTACCACGTTGCGACCCTTTGGGCCCAACGTCACCTTCACCGCATTGGCGAGAATGTCGACGCCGCGCAGCATCTTCTCGCGGGCTTCGGTATGGAATCTCACTTCCTTGGCAGCCATTATTGTATTCCTTCCTGGGTCAGAATTTCTTGTCTGGCATGGGTCCGGATCGGCACTAGGCTGCGTTTCTCGCTGCGGCGTCGATCTCGATCACGCCCATCACATCGGATTCCTTCATGATCAGAAGCTCCTCACCATTGAGCTTGATTTCTGTGCCGGCCCATTTGCCGAACAGAATGCGGTCGCCGGCTTTGACGTCGAGCTCGACGAGCTTGCCGCTGTCATCGCGCGCGCCCGGGCCAACGGCGATGACCTCGCCTTCCTGCGGCTTTTCCTTCGCCGTGTCGGGTATGATGATGCCCCCGGCCGTCTTTTCCTCGGCTTCAATGCGGCGCACCAGGATGCGGTCATGTAAGGGACGGAATGTCATGTTGCTCTCCTCGTCGACAAACAGATTTTTAGAGGATCCTCGGCGCCGCATCCGATGCGAATCCGACGCCCGCACGATGTTTTGGCACCGCGCCAATCGATCTGGTTTCTGGCGTTTCGAGTTTCAAGAGGGCGACAAAATTTTTTAGCACTCCACCACATGGAGTGCTAAAGCCATGATTTGGCGCCACGATTTGGGCCGATCTCTGATCTAATGGTCTCGGCTCCACCTCTTGACGCGACGCTCTAGACTCCCCCGGGAGATTATTTTGGACCAATCGTCACGGATAGGGCTCATCGCACCAACTCCAAGCTTGGAGGGTGAAGCACAGGCATCTTCCCGTGACGGCGGCGCCATTGGCAAGCAACCGTCAATTGAGGGTAGTCCACCCGCAGATCCTTATTGGGCGGGTAGGACTTTAGTCCAGCGCCCGGTGCCAAAGGTCCGAAGCCGGTTGCAAAATAGCTTTACCGACGCACAATCGGAGGTAATCGAAAACACGCACGGACTGTTGTTTCTCACCCAGTCCTAGCCAGTTCTATCGGGGTTATTAGTTATGGCGATGTTGGAAAGTAGATGGAAAAATCGAATTTCCGATCTCGCTTGGGGCGTCACATCCGGTCCCGGGTCAACGGCAATCTATATAGCAGCCGCCATGTTGATTGCCGCTTTCGCGAGCGCAAAGACAGGCATTCCGGGATACATACTTGTGGCGGCAGCGGTTGTGTTGGTGCTGTTCATCGATCCCTCGGAGAAGATGCGAAGACACCGACCACGGCGGCGCCCGCGCCGATGAAGATTGCGGGTCCAGATCGGGAAGCCCGACGCGGTCCCGTGATGGGTCCCCAGAGCGAGGCCCCGATAGTTTCTTCTAGGTAACAGCGCTCTGGGGCTTCACCATCTGGAAGCGCGCTTGGCGCTTCCCGGTACCTTGCGGCACAGAGCCGGGCTGACAACACCCGACCCCTTTGCTCTTCAGTGCCCATTCGGGATCGATCTCCGAAACTAAGCGGCGGAATGAACGTTAAGATTAAAGCAAGAAGGAGACGAGCCATGAAACTCATGGCCATAGCTGCCGCCGCCGGCATGGCGTTCGCGGTTCTCGCCGGGAATGCAGTGGCCGATCCTTGGAAGGACGAAAGCGGCCATGGGCGCTGGCATTCCTACGGCTACCTATGATGAACCCCGCTACGAGCGCAGAGCCTACAAAGAAGAATACCGTCGCGGCCGCTGCAAGATCGAGCGCAAGTGGGACGATGACGAGTATAAGGAAGAGATCAAGTGTAAGCGCGGTGCTCGACCGGTCTACGGATATTATCGGTGGTAGGAAGGTCGCCGAACCGCTCGCGAACGGGATCTCGATATAAACCGTGGCAGGCCTGTCCTTCAGGCTTTCGAAGCTCACATCATTCCCGCTGACACTGCGCTGGATGTCTTGGTCCTTCCATTCATACAGCTTGCTGCTCAGGGTCTCCTGCAGGACCTTCAGTCCACGCTGCGCATCCTTCTCAAGAATGGCGCGCGCCGCGTCGGCAGATGGCGGAAAGGCTTCCATCTCCCTGGCGATTTTAAGAAGATTGACACCCTTCAGGGATGCCATTTGGCAGACAGTTGCCAGTGTCCGGCGGTGCGGCGGCGCCTTGTAGCGTACGAACATGATGACCGCCGTCATGAAGCCGACCGCGTCTTCGGCAAAAAACGACGGCGACTTCGGATCACGCGGGAACATTTGCTGCGCGATGGAGCGCGCATCTGCCTCCCGGCGCACCCGACTGACGGGATCAAAGCGATGGACGGGCTTGCCTGAACCTTCGTCCAGGGGAGCGATCCAGTACACCGGCCCCAACCTGCTCCGCCGTTGCGAGGTGGCCTCGAACAGCTCTCCCTTGGGGTCCAACACAACGCAGCTGCCCTGATAGCGCAGCAGGCTGGTATGATCGTGGTTTTGCCCTTTCCCGATCGTGTCGGGGCGATGGTCAGGAGATGACCGTCACCATCCCAATGGACAAAGCCGGCTGGGGTGGCCTCGGCGTCGTCGCTGAACGTTCCAAGCAGGAGGGACCGTGGACTGTCAAAATGCATCCCTGTTCCGAAGGTATGGCTGGAGATCCGACGAAGACGGCCATTTGGCCGAGCCGTAAAGCGGCGGCGGATCGATAAGCTGGCGCTCGCGCTCCCGGCGGTCGGCAAGATCACGCTTGGTCCGCTCGATAATGGGTCGTGGATCGCGGCCGGCACGGACTGCCGCTTCGACCGCATCGGCGACCTCGGTGCCGTAGAGTTTCTCGGCCCGACGCCTCGCCGAGCGGGCCATCAGGTGTCGTCCCGCCTTGAGACCCCATTGTCCCCATTTTAGCGCGCTTCAGAAATCGCGTTCGAGATCACCGAACGGATCAAACTTATTAGTCACACTCTTGCCCCAGCTCAACTATGGCGAGAATAGCAACTAAGCCTAGAAAATCAACGGGATTCAACGCACGGTGAACGCTACCGCAAGGAAAGCCAAATGCATAAGGGCGGAACCGCCATGCATCGAGGCTGCCATGAACACCGCTCACGCGTGAACACGCGCGGTGGGCATGAACAAGACAACAGCCGTATCCACGGCTGACGCAAACCGGTCACAGCCTCCGGAACCGGAGGCGTCAGCTGTAAATGCGTGTTGAAGCGACCGAACGGGGAGCGGGACAAACACAAACAGAGATCTTGTCACGCAGATGCGAAGCGTCCCATAGTCCGCGCAGCAAAGGGGGAGACATGCCGACCGTCTTTTTTTCATATTCGCACGCAGATGAGGGGCTGAGGGATCAGCTCGAAAAGCAGTTGTCCATGCTCAAACGACAGGGCGTGATTGAGACCTGGCACGACCGCCGCATCGGCGCCGGCGAAGATATCCATCGTGCGATTGACGATCACATCAATACGGACGACATCATCCTGCTGCTCGTCAGCGCCGACTTCATAGCCTCGGATTACTGTTACGACATCGAAATGCAGCGTGCGATGGAGCGCCACCACAGCGGTGAAGCCATTGTCATTCCCGTCATTCTTCGGGCATGCGACTGGCACCACGCGCCGTTTGGAAAGCTGAATGCGGTTCCTCGGGACGGCAAACCGATCACGCAATGGCCCGATATCGACGAGGCCTTCCTGCAAGTCGCCAAGGCCGTGCGCGAAGCAGCTGGGCGGGTAACCCGAACGGTCTCGGCTCCGCCTGCACGGGCCGCTGCGGCTGCTGCGCCTGCGGCGTCGCCAGCTCCTCAATCCCTCGGCCCGCGGTCGAGCAATCTGCGGCTCGCGAAGAGCTTCACTCAAAGGGACAAGGACCAGTTCAAACACGACACGTTCGAATACATTGCCCGTTTCTTCGAGAACTCCCTTAAGGAGCTTGGCGAGCGAAACGCCGGTCTCGAGGGCGTTTTCCGACGGGTTGACGCGAACAGGTTCTTCGCCACAATCTACCGCGACGGCAAGGATGTGGCACGGGGCACCGTCTATCTGGGTGGGGAGACGTGGGGACGAGGCATCAATTACGTTCACGGTGAGACGACCAGCAGCAATAGCTCGAATGAGTCCCTGAACGTCGAGGCCGACGATCAGACGCTCTACTTGACAAGTATGGGCATGGCGTCGTTTGGGCGGGATCGCGATCAGAAACTTTCACAAGAAGGGGCCGCCGAACTGCTATGGGCGATCCTTATCGCCCCTCTTCAGGGGACGCGCTATTAAGGGAAAGCATATGCTGTCACCGAATGAATTCACGATCGGCACGCTGGGGAGCGCCGCGCCTCTCAGCCTTATCCTGCCACGAACGAAATACGAGGCGACCATGCTGGTCGGCCATGTCGACAAAGCGCCTGCGGCTGTCTTTCTTTCAGGAGAGTTCGCTTTCCGATACTTTCCGAGTACGGCAAACGACAGTTGGCGAGGCCTTATTATTCCGGGTGTCCGTGTAGAGGTGGACGAGACCAGTGTCTTCGATCCGGGCCAAACCTCGGCTCCCTTGGGCGCGGCTATCCGAACCGATACGCGTCTTGCCATACGGGTAAAGAGCGAGCATTCCCTCACCGGATCATCCGCCGTTACGCTTCACGACGAGCTGGCATCGGCCGGAGATCTTGGCGCGGGGTTCACGAAGTGGCAGATCGCCATCGGGGAGGGACCGACGAAGCGGGTGCTCTGGCAAAAATCCGACGAGGGTGAAGCCGCTAAATCATCCGCCTGATTTCGGCGCCCAACGGCGCCAGGTCGCCGCTGAAGCTCCGGATCATGGCGTCCAGAAACCGCTTCGGCTCCAGCTTGCTCTCGTCGAGCTCGTACCCCGCATTGCGGGTGAGCATCGTCAGGAAGACCAGTTGGATGCGGCCGTTGCCTTCGCGAAATGGATGAATCGCGTTGATCTCCGCGAGAAACCAGCTTGCGCCTTCGGCGAAGGCATCCTTGCTTTCCGTCCTGGCAAGGTGGTCGCGAGCGGCCAGTTCGGCAAATAGGCGATTGGCTTCCCCTTCAATATATTCCGGATAGCAAAACCAGTTCTCACCCTTGCCGGTGCGGATAGTCCGTGTTTGCCCGGCCCATTCATAAACGTCCTGGAAGAAGTGTCGGTGTAACGCGCGATAGTGGGCGAAATCCAGATTGCCGTCCGGAAGCGCTTCCCGCGCACGGGAATCGAACATTAGTTGCTCGAACTCATCCAGCTCGTTCTGATCCTGAATATCCGCCCTGTTGCGCAGCACATGGGTGCCGGGATAGCACAGCGGATCTTCGACGGCATTGTAACGGACCACCCGTCAGCCCTTCTTAAAGGCCTTGACGATCTCGCTACGGTAGGCGTCACCCTTGAGGCCGCTCGCGGTCAGCTTCTCCGAAAGCGCCTTTGACGCGGCATTCATCGTCAAGCCTTCGACCTGGGCGAATTTCGCGGCCTTCTTGCCGCCAATGGGCTGCGTCACGAACTTGCCTGTCACGGCCGAGCGGGCTGTTTTCAAATCTTTTTTCATGACTCACCTTACCATCGTCGCGGAACGGTTGCCTACTTCTTTATGGCGTGCCGCAGGAACAGGTCCTGCCAACTGCCTTGGCCGGTATTCCGCCTCGCTCCTGTGCTTTCTGACGCAGAACACCGCTTGCCTGAGGGGAAGGTGAATTGCCGAGAAATCCGCCGGTCGCCGGCGGCTCACTCGATCGTCGATCGAAGGCTAGTTCTCACCCGTCATGGAATTTCTTCTGGAGCTTAGGATGGGTCTCGCCGTGTTTCCCGCCCTGGTCGATACCCGTACCCCTGCTGGCCGGATTGGTCGCCAAACTGGGCTGATCCGTGCCGCGCTCAATGGACCTTCCGCCGCAAGCGGTTTCCCGAGAACGCCATTGCCCGCGCCCCGTGGTGATCAGCCCTGACATTCGGCGAATACCAACACACCTAAGGCTCCCACCCACGAAATCTTCCATGTCGGTGGAATTACGCCGGATGCTGGATAGTTGGAGCCTGGCGATGTTGTGCTGGCGACGACGACCGACCGAGTTGCCCGCGATCCGTTGGACCTGCTGAATATTCTCGATGCGGTGAAGGCATCCGGTGCCGGCATGAGGCTTCTGGACGAGCCGTTCATCGACACCACGTCTGAAATGTCCGACCTGATTCTGTTCATCGTCGGCTGGGCGGCCCGGTGGCCTCGCAAGAGAATACTAGAGAACACGGCGCATGGCCGTGAGCTGGCGCGTCAACGCGCGGTGAAATTCGGACGGAAGCCCAAACTTGGACTGCGTGAAAGGGAAGAGATTGCTGGCCGCCGGGCGCTAGGTGAGCCATGTTCGCAAATTGCAACGGCTTTTGGAGTAAGCGAGAGCACGATATCGCGGATGCCCAAATGGCTGAACTTAGGGTGATTTTTTGCAACCCATCCTCTTCCGCCACTTTAACAAAGGTCTATTTCACCGTCACGCGAGGCGAGCCGTGCCGTCGTTGTCTCCTTCAAGTTTCGCTTCCCGCAAAAGACGCGTACATCCCATTTGACAACTTATTGTTTTAATGCACATATGCCCCAAGTTTCGGGGGTTTTTTGAGGGCGTTTGAATGAATCCCTTGCTTGGAATAGCGATTGCATTGGTTCCTGACCTCGTCAGATTGCTTGCTGGAGACAAAGCCGGGGCGTTTTCCGAGAAGGTAGCCAATGCCGTCAAAACGGTGACCGCGACCAGCGATGACAAGGCGGCGCAGGCTAAAGTTGATGCTGATCCCGCGTTGAAGGCGCAACTCCAGAAGGAGCTTGCCGACATTGCGTTGAATGAGACTAAGGAACAGAACCGAGCCGAGGAAGCGAAGCGCGGTATCGAGCTTGAGACCTTGAAGGAAAAGTTTTCCGAAGCAGCACGCGAGCGAGAAGACTCCATGGCGCGTTTTCGGGAGGAAATGCAGAGCATCCAGGCTGCCAGGGCCTTCTATAGTGACATCGCGCGTTCGGGTAGCGCTGTTGCTTGGGTCAATCCGGCGCTTTCGGTTGTAATCACATTTGGCTTCCTGGCGATCGTATATCTGCTGCTGTTCAGCCCTCCCGCTGAGACAAAGGACAACCAAGTCTTCAACATTGCCCTCGGCGCACTTTCCACGGCCTTTGCCACTGTGATCGGTTTTCATTTCGGTTCATCTGCGGGATCGAAACAAAAGGACGTGAATACAGCAATACTGGCTGAGCGAGCGGTTCAGAGGGAAGAAGGCCGAGGTCCGTCTGGATCGGCCGAAGGGGGTCATGCACGAGAAACTGCAGCGAGGGCAGGGGAAAGAGGTGCTGCAACCGCTTCAGGTCTGGGTGAGCTCTTCGATCGTAAGGCTGCAGGCATCATCGAGCAGCTTATGGCGGATTTTGCGATCACGGATTTTCAGGCTTGCGGAGTGTTGGGTAACGTCGGCCACGAATGCGATGGTTTTCGCCATTTTCAGGAAATCGGAGTACCGGCGCCAAACGGTGGTTGGGGCTGGTGCCAGTGGACAGGGCCGCGTCGCAGGGCATTTGAAGCATGGGCATCAGAGCGAAAATTTGCTTTCGACTCAGACGAAGCCAACTACGGCTTCTTGGCTCATGAGCTGAACTCTTCCGAGAAGAACGCTCTGGTTTCTCTCAAGAAGGCTGGCAACTTGGAAGAGGCAACAAAGATTTTCATGGAAAGTTTTGAGCGGCCCGGTGTTCCTCATCTGTCCAATCGTCTGATTTGGGCAAAACGGGCGATGAAAGCCTACCGGGGGGCGTAAATGGGTATCGTGTCTGGCGCCGATGTTCTTTTCAAGCTCGCCCTTGCTGCGATTGCTGCTTATGTCAGCTACCAGTTTAGTGCGTTTAAGCAACAAAATGAGGATGTGAAGCTAGTCGTCGAGCTGGCATTTGCCAGCGAACCTCGTACTGCCACGGCTGGTGTTGTCCTGGCGGGCAAGTATGCCGAGTTGGAGCGTATCCCGCCGGAGCTTTACGCTTCGATTGTTGCTTCAGCAAATGTCGGCAACAATGCCAATCTCCGCGAAACCGCAAATGTGGGTGCCGATTCTCTTGCACAAAGAAATGAGGCAGTTGCAAAGCAGGTTACGCAGGCTCTCGACGCTCTGCCCATCCGTGTGTATTTCCACATTAGCCGAGAAGTCGACCGGGCCAAAGCAAAGGAAATCGAGACACTCCTGGAGGACTCGGGGCCTTCGTTCAGTTCACAACCAGTTATTGTTCCCGGAATCCAGTTTATCGACGCACCGAAAACACAAACTGAAGTGCGTTGCTTTAAGAAAGAAGAATGTGATCTCCTGGGCAACAGACTGCTAGAATTCCTCAAAACGAACAAGGTGCCCGCAGCGCTCAAGAACCTTAGCGCGACCTACCAGAACTCAACTCGCATCCGTCCGAATCATTTCGAGGTGTGGTTTGGCCCCCTTTCTTAGCCGAGTTACGGCCATCTTAAAGTGGCAGAAGCCGAGTTTTTGCCGTTTACGAACGCGGCAGAGGTTGAGATGGGGGATATGAAACAACCAAAACAAAGGCAAGGACAGTTGGAGCGTGTATTGCAAAGTCTGCAGCAGAGTGCTCCCGCGAGATCCCAACAAGAAGCCTGGGACACCATCTCGGATGTCCTGCAGCAGGTGGACGCTGTCGATAGCTCCGGAACGTTCTGGACGATTCCTGCGTTGCATGCTTCCAGCTCCCGTCCCTATGGAGACGGAGGCACGGCTCTTCGGCTGATTGGGCACCACATCTACATCAACTCCAATGGTGCCTACCGGATTGTTGATCTGAGTAGCGGTGAGCTGCTTCCCATTTTCGACAAAGCGAATGCGGCTGGCACCCGCTTTGCCGAGGTCCCAAGCTATAGGATGCCGCTCTGAAATGCCATCTTAGGACGCAGCCTACCGTCAGTTGATGGCCAAGTTTACTTTCCTAAAGCCTGCGAAGTTGCCTGGTGGGTCATATTCGACCTTGAAGACGCCTTGGCACTTCATGGGCGCTGGAGCCCCATTGTCGCTGGTAAATCCGCGCGTGGCTGCCAAGGTTTCCTTTAGCAAGCCTGTGATCGCTGTGATGTTCTCATTGGCTTTGCTGTCTACATCGGTGCTGAGGCTGGTGAGGTTCCAGCCATCATTGAGGGTGGGTGTTGCCTTGACTGCGCCCATACCGGCAGAAATCGTTATGGCATATTCCTCTGTTTTGTCGGGCAGATAGAATGGCCTCACATCGCATGTGACAGTCTTTTCCGTCCTGGTTTCGACAAGAGCTAGGTAGGGTGCAGGCCGCCAATACCGGATGCCTTGCTGATTGTGGGATGTAACGCGCTTGACCTGCACTCCGGCGCAGGAGGTCATGGCTAGAGGGATGAGCATAAGGCACAGCGATGCACGCATAAAACGATTCCCCTCGAAATGGTGCAATGTGATTGAGGTGTGTATAGACGGGTACGCCCAACGTTCACGGCATTCACACGAGGGCTGCTTAAACCAGCCCGCGCTTTTTCTTCTCCCGGCGCATAATCTTGCCGAAAGCCTGTTCCCACCCATATGTATGAGGTAGCCGGTCGTATTCAGCGTCAGTACCCCGGATAAGGTCCAGGCGCGACCTCTTAGAAACCTCCTGCCAATTATCATAGAGGACATAGAGGGAGTTTCCGTATTCCATGTTCTCAAAGACAACGGCCGTTCTGGGTGCGAAGAAGAGGCTGGTTGATCGCGACCTGGTAAATCCCGCCGCCGCCAGCGCCGGTCGCCATCTTCAGGAGCTTGGTCGAAATCTTATAAAATCGAGGCTCGTGGAATTCGCGACGATAAACTTCCCTCTCATGAAAATGCAGATGCGTTCCGTACGTGGCTGCGTCGCCGAAGTTCGGTGTTTCCCAGTAAAATGTCTTCTTGATCTTCGGGAGATCGGTGCGCTTTACCTCCCAGCCATCAACATTGCGCGTGGAATACATTCCCATATCTCTGGGAGGCAGTAGCTCCGATGGTTCATCCAATTCGCTAGGTGGAGCTAGATGGCTGAACCGGCCGGCTACATCCGCGGCTGAAAGTGTCTTTACCGTACCAACTATGAAGGCATCCGTAGTAAGCTGCTGAATCTTTGAAATTATTTCCTCAGGCACTTTCCTGAGATTTCTCTTCCAAGGTACGTCTCTGAACTGCATTACACCCTCCGGGCGACTCTAGGTCGTACATTCGCATGTCGTGGGACAGCGTCAAGGCGTTTGTGGCTGAAGTTACCTGCATCTGGCAGTCGGTGACAAAATCGTCATCAGCATCATGGCAAACTAGCCAACGGCGCTGTGTCTCTTCTCGTCGCGTTCTTCGCGGATGATATCGGCAGATTCGTTGACACTTTTTGGCGTTGTGGAGAGTCCTCTGTCTAAGTTCGGTGCTTTTCCAGATTGCCACATACTAGCAACGGTTGAGTTTGTTCGCTAAGGTAAACCCATGAAAACACGATATGGATATGCAGGCATTCATGGGTTTGACCGCCAAACGGGGCTCAATATTCTCCTTGATGAGGTACATGTCGACCCATCTCAATGGTCTCTAGCGCCGCGTTACATGTCGTTTGCGCTCACCAATGCCTGTGAGCTTGCCTGCCCCTATTGCTACGCGTCTAAGATTCCGGCTCGACAACGGTTCGAGGATATCCTGCGTTGGGCCAAGGACCTTGATGCGGCAGGATGTTTTGGTGTCGGGTTTGGCGGCGGCGAGCCTATGCTGTATCCGAGATTTGCCGAACTCTGTCGGGACGTTGCCCTGGAAACGAATCTCGCCGTCACCATGACGACGCACGGACACCGGTTCAGTGACGAACTCTCAGACAAACTCAGCGGCCACGTAAACTTTATCCGCCTATCGATGGATGGCGTTGGAGAAACGTATGAGCGCTTAAGAGGTCGTTCCTTTCCTTCTTTCCTGGAAAAGCTTGCGCTGGTCAGGTCAACGGCGCGCTTTGGCGTCAACTTTGTTGTCAACGACGAGACTATTGAGGACCTGCCGGAAGCGGCTGCTCTTGTCTTTGGTGAGGGGGCGAAGGAATTCCTGCTGCTTCCCCAAACCGGAACTGATGGCAAGCTGGCGATGGCACCGGAGACATTGCAGCGCCTCAAGAACTGGGTCAGCGATAACTACGAGCGCTGTCGTCTCGCAACTTCGGCGCATGGAGGTGCGGAGATCGATGCCCCGATGCTGATGAACAGCAAGCCTGAATATCAGACCTATGATTTCATGCACGTAGATGCGATGGGTACTCTCAAGATTTCGGCCTTTGCGGGCGAGGGGATCAGCCTCACGGGTGGCACATCGATTGTGGCTGCGATCCAAGAAACACGTAGCAAACAAAGTCAAATGGAGGAGTACGCATAATGAAAATTTGGAACGGTTACGGCAGTGAGCATTCTGCCAATCTAGTAATCATCGGGAAATTCGCCGACGCATCTGCAGCACGCGACAATCTTGCCCTTTTTAATGAAGCGATAAAGGTAGCCCAGAGCGATTACGATTCCGGAAAATACAACAATGCGGCGCAGAAGAGGGAGTTTTCCGATGCAATGATGGATCTTTACCGTCGAACCCAGCTGTCACTGGGTTACACAGACCCTGAACAGCTTATCTATGAGTTCAACGCAAAGCAGGACGGCAACAAAGTCATCATTACGACCGAAGAAAATGACATTAATGCCGTGATCAAAATCCTGTTGCACGGCAACGCGAAAATCGAGGTCTATTCCGCGCATGATCACGATAGCATTTATGGCCGTCAGACGCGATCGTGATCGAAAAGCTCGCTGACGCCGCAGCTCAGTTCCGCCGGGCCATCGAGCATACTCATCCCTTAAGGTTACCCATTGGGTTGCAGGCTTTCCCAGCTGGAGCTTGTGGCGATGCTACGCTCCTGCCGGGATTTCACTGCTTAAAATGGGTGATCTTCCGACGCTACGTCCCAGTGCTCGAAGTCGCCCTCTAGATCAAGCTCCGGGTCCAGTTCTTCGAGACGGCGGGGATAATGTTCATCTAACACTTTTGGTAAGCTTGAGTTGGGAATCTGAGCCACAACCTTGCGGACCTCTGCGCCGTCTTTGTAGACAATGGTGTGCTTGCGGGCGTCTTCTCTGGAAGCGCAAAATAACAGTGGCGTGTGGCGGCCAGGTTGAAATGTCCGCCGTTCAGCAAAGTTAAAATGTCACTTTGGGCGCGTCGTCAGCCATTTAGAAATGCGACACTCGGCATCTCCGCTGGCGCTGACGCAAGCCCCCGACCGGACCGGCTGGGCCGGGTTGCAAGGGAAGGGAGGGGGCGGGTGTGAGGGGCACGCTTCGGCTTTAGCTTTGACAGTCAGATCAATAGATCATTCCGCGGCATCGAGGTGGGAGAGGGCCTGCCGCCGCCGAGCAATGACCGCGGGATCGTTCATAAAATCCGTCCGCTTGCCCGGCTTGCAGCCTCGCGGCGTATAGCCATTCTTCTCGCTGTTGGTCTTGACCTTCGGCGGCGGCAGTTGCTCCTGCCGCTCCTTGATGTAGGCCAGCACATCGGAAAGCCGCTTGTTCTCGGTGATCGCCGCATGCGTCACCCGCTGGTCCTTGTCGAACACCCGGTAGGGCAGGGAATGGCCTTTCCACCGCACATCCAATCGGCCATCCGCAAAAGCGTAGGTCTCAACATAGCGACCGACCAGCCCACGCGTCACCTCGTTCTCCTCGAGCATGATGCGCTTGCGCTCGTAGGAGAACGTCAACTGCGCGCCGACATAGCGCTGCTCGCGCTTGCAGAGAATCTCCTTGAGCCGGTCGGACATGATGTTCAGCGGCCGATGCAAATCGTCCGGCCGGACAGGGGCGCGGGCAAAGCGCGCATTATGACGCGCGATAAAACCGGGCAGGAAGGCGTTGCCCGCTTCCATGTCGGAGATCCCTGCCAGCCGTAGTTCCTTCACCAGACGGTCCTGCAGCGTCCGGTTCATCCGCTCGACGCGGCCCTTCGCCTGACTGGAATTTGCGCAAAGAATCTCGATATTTAGCTCAGATATTGCCCGGCCGAACTGGGTCATGCCCTGACCGCCCTTGGCATCCTTCTTCGCCACCCGGAACACCGAATGCTTGTCGGAATAAAACGCGATCGGCGCTCCATGCTCCTTCAGATAAAGCTCCAGCGCCTCGAAATACGTAAACGCACTTTCCGAGCGCACGAAGCGCAATTGCATCAGCTTACCGGTGGCATCGTCGATGAACACCAGAAAGCGAACAGGGCGGCGCCCGATCCTCAAACCAGCGATGCTCGGAACCGTCGATCTGCACCAGCTCGCCGAAGGCTTCTCGGCGCAGCCGCGGCTGATGGAAGCTGCGCCGCTGCTGGCGTGACAGCCACACGCCGGCCTCAGTCATCCATTTGCGCAAGGTCTCGCGCGACACCATCAGCCCATGCTCTTCGGCGAGCTTCTCGGCCGCAAGCGTCGGACCGAAATCCGCATAGCGCTCGCGCACGATCGCCACGGCATAGTCGCGCACACCGTCGCAAATCCGGTTGTTCGACGGTCGGCCGCGCGCCTTGTGCCGGATCGCCACGGCGCCGTGCTGCTCGAAGACATCCAGCAGCCGACGCACTTGACGCGTGCTCAGCGCCAGGATGTTGGCCGCCGAAACGATCGTCGTGCGTCCGTCGACCACCTTCGACAGAACCTCAATCCGCTGCAGATCGCGCTCGCTCATCGCAATCAATCCCATCCGCAATCTCCCACGTCATCAAAACGCGGGGAGAGTGACATTCTTACTTTGCAGGATCAGGACACTTTAACTTTGCGGCTACATGGCGAAGTTCCATAATACATATTATGCCGCAATGTAATGATATAACATAACGGATAGGGAAATGAGATCGGCGGGATCATGCCGGCTCCCAGGGGTTGATGATGTCTAGTCCAGTGGCCTCGAACGGACTGGTATCGCGCGTAGCAACCATAAAGCCATGCGCAACCGCTGTTGCGGCGATATAGCCATCCGCCTTGCCGATGGCCTTGCCTGACGTTTTCGCTTGCGCCATCAGGTCCGCATAACTTCGCGACGCGTCCAAGTCGAAGGGAAGAACGCGCCCTGCAAGGGCTGGCAAGACCTCTCCTTCCAAGCGATTCTGAAAGATCGTGCGTCGCTTGCCTGCCGGCATGGCCGCCAAGCCGAAACGCAGTTCGGCCACCGTAATCGCGGACAAATACAGTGTTTCAATCATCTGCGCATCGATCCAGGCCAACACAGTGCGGTCCGGCTCGGCCTTCCACAATTCGGATATGACGTTGGTGTCGAGCACGATCATTCGAAGCTCATCGGTTCAGCAGGAGTCTTGTCGCGGAGCTGGTTGAAATGCTCCGCTTCGGCATCCGTCAGCCCTCCAGCTTCATGGGCAATAGACGCCAATAAAGAGCCGAGTTTGACCCGCTCCGGGGGCCGGACAGTCGTTTCGAGGATGTCGCGGATCTCAGCTTCGGTGCTGCGGCCATGCATTGCTGCTCGTACGCGTAGCGCTCGGTGCACCTCGTCGGGCAGGTTCCTAACGGTCACATTCGCCATGATACCTTCCCTTCAATGATGATATCAAAGATATCATTATATATCTAGTGCTATCATACCGCAATATCTCATGGAAGATTTCGCCAATACTTGAGCCGCTCTAATCGATTATAGTTGTGATGAGCAGTTTTCCGGGGGTTTACTTGCCTCGCAAGTACCGCGTAAAAAAGCCTAGCACCGATTCGGTAGCTTATCCCCTGTCTTTCACGTACTCGCGGTTCGTGGCGCCGAGTGGACGATCAAAGACCGCCAGCCCGCTCACCAGTGGGTCGGCAGTAGTGCCTTGGGGCCGGTTGGCAAGCCACTGGAGTATGACAATGTCGAAGGATTCGGGTAAGGGCGATAATCACGGAGGCGGCCCCGGGAAGATCGAAATCATCGTCGTGGTGAACGGCCAGCCTACGCAGGTCGAAGCCAATCCCAACCAGCCGCTTCACGTAGTTCGCACCAAAGCCCTTGAGAGCACGCAAAACGTGGCCCAACCTGCCGACAACTGGGAGCTCAAGGACGAGGCCGGCAACTTGCTCGACGTCGACAAGAAAATCGGCGATTTCGGCTTCGCGAACACTGTAACCCTGTTCCTCAGCCTGAAGGCGGGTGTCGCAGGTGCCTGAACTCCAAACTGTGGACCCGGAGGTCTCGCGAGCAAAGTTTGATCGGGAGATCAGCCGGTTCCGGCCATATGCAGATGCCTATCGGGCTCAAGGCTGCTTCCTGATCGATGCGAGCTTCCCGAGCGCATTCTTCATATTTGCAAGCCCTAAAGTAAAGCCGCGCGTTATCGGCGCAGCCATCGAGATCGACTTCACCAACTACGACTTAAGACCACCGTCTGTGGTCTTTGTCGATCCATTTACGCGCCAGCCGATTGCCCGGAAGGATCTCCCCCTGAATATGCTGAGACGTCCGCCCGGAACGACGCCGGAAATGATTGGAGCTCTCATCCAGCAGAACGCCGTGACGGATTTCATTCAGGCCAACAGTCTCGAGGACCAACCATTCCTGTGCATGGCGGGAATCCGGGAATACCACGATAATCCAGCGCACTCAGGTGACCCATGGCTACTTCATCGGGGTTCTGGCGAAGGCTGTTTGGCCTTCATCCTGGACAAGATCATCAAGTACGGGACCGGCCCCGTGGAGCAGCTGCATATTCAGCTTCAATTCGCGGTGGGAGGGCTGCTGGTATCACCTCAGGCGATTCCAGAATGACCGCGTTAGAGGATGTCAGGACAGTCGCCCTCCCCCGAGATTGTGTGTCCACTGCACAGGCGCATCTGCGCTCGGTTGGACAGCAGGGCTATGAAGGAATGGCGCTCTGGGTCGGCGTTCAGCAAGACCAGCACTTTGCGGTAACAGAAACGGTTATCCCGGCGCAGAGACACATCCGAACGAGCGACGGCGTCTGCGTGATAGTTCCTGCCGACGAACTGCACCGCCTAAACGTCTGGCTCTACAAACGTGGCCTGATGCTTCTGGCGCAGATCCACAGTCATCCGGGCCGCGCCTATCACTCGACGACCGATGACGCCTACGCGATCGCTACCACGGTTGGGTGTCTCTCGCTGGTAGTGCCGAATTTCGCCCGCGAGCCTTTCGACCTTGCTCGTGTCGCCGCCTATCGACTTGACGCGAGGGCGAACTGGAATGAGGTCCCGTCCTCGGCACTGACGCGAATGATCACGATAACGAGTTGACGATGGCCCTTGCTAATTTCATCGACCGCGCCGCGACGGCGGCATCTCAGGTCCTGGCCGATTTTCATCTGGGCGACTTCAAAGCGGCTCTTGAAAAGCAGGTCGTGGCCGTCGCCTTCGACGATCAGGCCGCTTCCTGCGCCGAAGGCCAGGCGACGCTAGATCTTGCGGTGAGGTTGCTTGCCAGACTGTATCCGGTTCTGGCAATACTCCCCTTGGACAGTGCGGCGAGCTCTCAAGCCCAGGCGCTGGAGCGATTGGCAAAGTCGATCAATCCAAAAATTGGCATTCGGCGTTCCGGCAAGTCCGCCACGGTCTGCCTAGTTGCAGGCGCGACGCGCCCATCACTCCGGTGCCCAACCTTTTTCCTCGGATCGGACGGTTGGGCGGCAAAGCTGTCGCGTACGGACCCGGTGGGCTCTGGCTCGAGTTTGCTGCCCTATGGAGCTGGCGCCGCCAGTTGCTTCGGCGCCGCCAACGTCTTTCGAACCATCTTCGCCGCCCAGTTAACCGGCGCCGAGTTGGACCAGGACATTGACCTCTCGTTATACAGCTACAACAAGACCGAAGCTGGGGATGCTCGCCCGGTTGACCTTCCTGTCGACCTTGGCGAAACGCACCTCGTTGGGCTCGGCGCGATAGGCCATGGCGCGCTTTGGGCCCTGGCGAGACAATCCGGCCTCTCGGGTCGCCTGCATGTCGTCGACCACGAAGCGGTCGAACTCTCAAACCTGCAGCGCTACGTATTGGCCGGCCAAGCGGAGATCGGCATGTCCAAAGCGGTTCTTGCAACCACCGCCCTTCGATCGACCGCTTTAGAGGTCGAGGCGCACCCGCTGAAGTGGGCAGAACATGTTGCGCGCCGAGGCGACTGGATTTTCGATCGAGTGGGTGTGGCGCTTGACACAGCCGCCGACCGTCTCGCTGTCCAAGGTGCTCTGCCGCGATGGATCGCGAATGCCTGGACGCAGGAACACGATCTCGGCATCTCGCGGCATGGTTTCGATGACAGCCAGGCATGCCTTTGTTGCATGTACATGCCGTCCGGAAAATCCAAGGACGAGCACCAGCTGATTGCCGAGGAACTCGGGATACCGGAAGCACACGAGCAGGTGAAAGCGCTATTGCAGACCAACGCCGGCGTCCCCAACGACTTTGTGGTTCGAGTGGCTACGGCGATGGGCGTGCCTTTTGAGCCGCTCGCCCCGTTTGTTGGCCAACCTCTCCGTTCCTTCTACCAGCAGGCTATCTGCGGCGGTCTGGTATTCCAGCTTAGCGATGGAAGTCGTCTCGTTCGAACCGTGGTTCCGATGGCCTTTCAGTCAGCGCTTGCCGGGATCATGCTTGCCGCGGAGCTGGTCAAACATAGTGCGGGTTTTCCCATGAGCCCAACGACAAGCACTCGCGTGAATCTTCTGCGTCCCCTTGGATCTCACTTACATGACCCGAAAGCCAAAGACTCGAGCGGCCGCTGCATCTGTAGCGACGAAGATTTCATCTCAGCCTATAGGCGCAAATACGGCAACAGCGTTGAACCGCTGAGCAACATATCCGCTGCCTAAGCAGAAGCGGACGTCGCCGTTGCCGCGGACGGGGCGGCAGGGTGTGCGCGTGACAATGTCGGCGCCACTATGACACGCTCGGCCTTTTTCTCTGTCTCCGATCGTTCCACACGAATTCGGTCCAGCAGGAGTCTTGTCACGGAGCTGGTTGAATACTCCGCTTCGGCATCGGTCAAGCCCCATGCTTCAAGGTCAGCAGGCGCCAATAAAGAACCGTTTGACCCGCTCCGGGGGATGGGCAATCGCTTTAGAGGATGCTGCGGATCTCGGCTTCGGTGCTGCGGCCATGCATTGCTGCTCGCACGCGATGGCTATCTCTCACGATTTTTAGGGCTTTCATGACGAGCGCAAGGGTCTTTCCGGTACCTGCATCGCGAACGACATCTCCAAGGAGCGTCGACGACGCCTACGCAAACTCAGCCGTCACCCGCAGCTGCACGAGCTGGTTATCGATCAACTGAAGGCACTTTGGTCGCCGGAGCAGATCGCCGGCCGTCTGCTCGCCGACGGTGTGAGCGCCGTCCGTGTCTGCACCGAGACCATCTACCGCTTCATTTATGGCAAGGAAGATTATCCGCGGCAGCTCTGTCAGCATCTGCCGGAAGGCCGCCGCAAGCGCCGCCCACGCCGCTCCCGCAAGCCCCGCGACGGCTCGATCCCGTTTGACTGCAGGATCAGCCAACCCCTGATTTTATTGCCGATCGCACGCAGTTCGGCCATTGGCAAGGCGATCTGCTGATCTTCCGGCGCGACCTTGGTGAAGCCAATGTCACCTCGCTGGTCGAGCGCAAGAGCCCCTACACGGTGATGATCAAGAATGGCAGCCGCCACTCTCGCCCGCTTATCGACAAGATCGTATGGAGGCTGGCAATGCATTTTTGCCCGGCTTCATGCAGCACTACAATGCGCGGTTTGCGATTGTCCCTGCCCGGCCCGATGACCTGCACCGGCCGATGAACCTTGCCCCGGATCGGCTGCGCGACGTCCTGTGCAAGCGTGAGCAGCGTTATGTCGGTGCGCAACTGACGTTTTCGTTCGAGCGCCAGCGGATCATGCTGGAGGAGACCGAGGTGACGCGCGGACTGGTCGGGCGCTATGTCGAGACCTATGCCTATGCGGATGGTCGATTGGATGTACGGTGGAAAGGCCGTTCCCTGCCCTACCGGGTGTTCGACAAGGACCAGCGGGTGACGCATGCGGCGATCACCGAGAACAAGCGGCTTTCCGATGTGCTGGCCTACATCAAGGAGCGTCAGGAGCAGCAAAGCCGGCCGTGAAGACGAACAGCGAGAAGAATGGCTACAACCGCGCGGACGCAAGCCGGGCAAGCGGACGGATTTCATGAACGATCCAGCGGTCATTGCTCGGCGGCGGCAGGCGCTTTCCCAGCAAAGTGCGGTGGAGCAAGGGCAACCCTACCCGGCACAGTTCAATGGAGAATAAACTCGGAATGCATGTCTGATTCCAGCTTTAAACAGGCAGGCCACAAGGGTGTCTTGTGGTAGGTTCCGTGCTGCCAAATAGTCAGCCCCTTGCGATCTTCGTGCAGCAATCCCAGCCAGCACAGCGGGCGAATGATATCGTAGCGGAGCGACGACCTTTCCGCCCAGGTTTCGACAGTCATTTCTGCTGGCTCCGGGTACGATTCGCTCGGGTATAGCTCGTTCGCCAGTTCGTCCAACGAACAGCCCGTTTCTGCTTTCATACTGATAAGATTGAGAAAGACGTGCCACCAACGCATCCGATTACGGACGGCCTCCTGCGTCTGCCCGTGGTGGATATAGGCATAAAGATAATCCGTCGCGATCAGATCGAAGAAGGCCTGCGGTCTCGCCAAAAAGTCCTGGCCATGTTTTGTGGGCAGCAGGACGTCTTTTTTCCGGCGAAGAAGCTTTAGATGTCGGACCATATCCCGCACCACCCAGAGCGGCGGGATGTCGGCTTCATTGAGGACCTTATTCATCCTGTACAGGTCTTCGGATGTGTAGCCGGGCCAATCGAAATGAACGGCGGCCCAGTGCACGAACTTGCGGTTCATGGCGCCCGTCGCTGTTAATCCAATGCCATTGTGAGTGTCGGCATAGGATATCGTCACGATCATCCCGCGAAGCAGCGGCGACAGCGCGGCTACATCGACATCACCCATCAGCCTGATTTCCGGAAGCATCGCGAGATCCTGGCATTGCACATACAGCTGCCTGCAACATCTACCAGGAACGCAATAAATGAAACTGGGAAAGCTAAAGCCGAAGGGGTGCCCTTCAGCCGCCCCCTCCCTTCCCTTGCAACCCGGCCCAGCCGGTCCGGTCGGGGGCTTGCCTCAGCGCAAGTGGAGATGCCGAGTGTCATATTTCCAAATGGCTGAAGACGTATCCAAAGTGACATTTCTTCCGTGGTTGCCGCCCGTAGTGCAAGGAGTTTCTGACCTCTTGAACGTGTGATCGAGTGCGGTCTTCTGTCAGGCCTTCTTGTGCGGCAGCACCGAAACGGCGGCGATGGTCGGATCGATCTTCCATTCCGGGTACTGCATCATCGCGACCGGAAGCGTGATCCGACCGGGAGTGGCCAGGAAGATCGAGACTTGCACCACGAAGGAGAACACGGCAGCGGCGAAGATGCCCGGGCGGATCAGAGGCAGCGTCACCCGCCAGATGATTCCCGTCGGCGTATCGCCGAGGTTGGCGGCAGCTTCCTCGATCGACAGGTTGGCACCTTCGAGCGAAGCCACCAGCGGCCTGATGCACATAGAATGGTGAGCAGGATAGGGCCCATCACGAACACCCCGACGGAGCCCGTCAGTGGCAAACCACTGGCGATTTCGATTTCCATCACCGTGATGCAGAGCGATGCTCCGATCACGATGGCCGGAACCGTCATCGGCGACATCAACATTTAAAGGACTGCGGCGCGCCCCCTGAAAGCCAGTCGAACCATAACGATGGCCGCTGCTATGGACACCGCCAGCCCTGCGGCCGCTGCAAAGGCCGCGACCAGAACACTAAGGATAAAGCCGTCCAGAAAACTGCGGCTGGCGAGAGGCCTCCTGGTATTAGTGCAGCGAATAACCTTCCACCGGCAGTGACAGGATCTCGTTCGAAATCACCGACACCCAACTAACCAGGATATGTGGCGAGAGCATCAATCCGAGCGCGAAGAGATTAAGACCGCCGACGAGCAAGCGCCCCAATCTTTCAGGAAGGGTGCTTCCCCTAATCATCGCGGATCACGCAGCAAGCGTGTTTTTGTAGAACTTGCCGCCGCGAACGATTGCGGCAAGGCTTTTCTCCGGACGCGACAGGATTGTGACGTCTTCAAGTGGATTGCCATTCACGACGACAAAATCCGCATAGGCGCCCTCGGAGATGACGCCGATCTGGTTCTCCATCATGCAAAGCCTCGAAGAAACGCGGCTTGCGGAATAAAGAATGTCGTGCGCCGTGAGCACCTTGGCCCGGATCTCGAATTCCATAGACTGGTACTTGTGCAACTGGCCAAGCAGATCCGTTCCGAAGCCCATTGGCAAACCAGCTTCCTTCATCAGGCGCAGGGATTCCAGGCCACCGGTTCGCACCGTTTCGATCTTGGCCTGGGAATCCGCACTCAGACCGAACGCGGCACCTTCTAACGCCAGCCCTTCATAGGCGGCAAGGGTCGGGCATGCGATCGCACCGGCTTCCGCGGCAAACTTCGCGGTCTCCAGAGTGATGAGGTTGCAGTGTTCGAGGGATTTCACGCCGCATTCCACCGCACGCCGGATGGACGCATCGGAATAGGTGTGGGCGGCAACGTACAGACCGTAGTTCTCCGCTTCCTCGACGATGGCGCGGATTTCGTCGCGGGAATACTGCAGAACGTGGATCGGATCGTTCGGCGAGGACACGCCGCCATTCGCCATGATCTTGATGAAATCGGCACCGCCCTTGATTTCGTCGCGGGTCGCGCGGCGCACTTCATCGACGCCATCGGCAATTCGCCCCAGCGCGCCGAGCGATGCAGGATGCAATTGGCGCTTGTCGTTGCGAGCGCGGTAATCGCAATGGCCGACGGTCTGACTGAGCGCCTTGCCGCAGATGACCAGTCTCGGACCGTCGATCAGCCCCTCGTCCATCGCGAGCTTCAGACCGAGATCGGCGCCGGCGAGATCGCGAACCGTGGTAAAGCCGCGCATCAGCATTTCATGCATGATCTTGCGGCTGCGAAGAGCGATCAGAGAAGATGGAAGTTCGGCGTTCTTGGCGAGATCGACGAGCGTGGCGATGACATGGACATGCGCATCGATAAGGCCGGGCATCAGCGTCCGGCCCTTCAGATCGATGCGCTCCACTCCAGCAGTATCGCGCTTCTGCGAGGAGACGCGGACGATGCGGTCGCCTTCCACATGGACCTCGAGACCGCCGAGCAGCGTTCCGTTGTCAACGTCTAGAACCTTGCCGCCGTAAAAAATGTAACCGTTCATGAAGTCGCCCATTTAGTATTTTCAAGAATGATAAAAACGATCATTTCGTTTTTGATGAGTCGCCCTGGTGCCCATCGCACGAAAATCGTATTTGCCCGCCGAATATGGCACGTCAAACAAAGTTTTCGCCGTTAACGCCGATGGGTGACGACTGGCGTGTTCGACGCAATATACGATACGGGACAAGGTGCCCGCCCCGCTCTGGATGACATCCACCACAAATTGGTCGTGCAAAGCGCCGCTGCGGATTTCGCGGCAGGTTGCAAGTTGAAGCTCGGTTGAAGCAATGGTGCGCGCCTTCTACGACCAAAACGCTCGCCATTCGGGGTGAGTTTCCAATGTTGGCGCCGTGGCACTTGTTGCCTTCACGGCTTGGTCGTGTTTAGCCGTGCCTCAAGATCCTGCTCAGGATCTCACCTTGCAACCCGGGCAGCCGGTCGGATCCGGGGGTGCCGTCAGCGCCAGCGGCGATGCCGGGTGTCGCATTTCTAACTGGCTGGCGCGCCAAATCGACCCGGCGAATATGAACTCGCTGAGGCAGGTCGGCAAACACCCACGGAGTGCGGCCGCAGGCGTGTCGACGGACATGATCCGCGTCGTCGTTTCGCGTGGGTCCATGCTACCCAGCGATGGCGGGCGGCCTTGCTGAGGTGCTGGGACAGGTCGCAGGCTGAATGTTAGGGCTTGCGCTAGGCCGCATGGTCTCGCGGTAACAGCGGATCACCAGCATTCGGCTGATCGACTAGGCGTAGAGCGCGGGTTTGTCCGTCATCTCGACCTTCACCCGAGTACCGGTCCTGGCAGCCTCTACGCCGGCGTCGGTGGCGACGGCCGCGGCGTAACCGTCCCAGGCGCTAGGGCCGATCGCCGTGCCTTTTCCGGCGGCCGCCAGCCATTCCTTGAACTCGATGTCGAACGCCTCGATGAAGCGCTCCTTCCAGTCGGCGGTGACCTTGCCGTGGAACGCGCCGGCGCTCTTGACCGTGATACCGTTGCGCTCTGAAAGCGTTACCACGCCCGTCTCGCCGGAGATTTCGCCGCCGATATCGTAGGCGTAGTCGATGTTGACCGAGACTTCGATGTCGACGACGGCCCCGCTTTCCATTTCCATCAGCACGATGATCGGATCGCGAAGCTCGCCGCCGCGGCTGTTCCTGCGGGCGGCGATGACGGAAACTGCCTTCACCTCCTCTCCGAGCAACCAGCGCGCCGTGTCGATGTCATGGACGGCCGTGTCGACGATCGCCATGTCGGAGGTGTAGCTCTGCGGGACGGAAGGATTGCGGTGCACGCTCTTAAAGATCAGCGGCGCGCCGATCTTGCCGCTCTCGACGACAGCCTTCATCTGCCGATAGGCGGTGTCGAAGCGACGCATGAAGCCGACCTGCACCAGGCGCTTGCCGCGCTTGACCTCGGCATCGATGATCCTGAAGCAGGCTTCCTGCGTGGTCGCGAGCGGCTTTTCGCAAAAGACCGGCTTGCCGGCGGCAATGGCCGCCAGAACATATTCTTCATGTGTCGGGCCCCACGAGGTCACCACGACCGCATCGACGTCGCTGTCGTTGATCAGCGCAACGCCGTCCGTATAGGCCTTGGCGCCGATGGCACCGGCGACCTTCTCCGCCTGTTCCTTGTTGATGTCGCTGACCGCAACGACCTGGTTGCCCGTCAGAACCTGCGTCAAACGGCGGATATGATCCTGCCCGATCATGCCCGTGCCGATGACACCGACCTTTACCGTCATTGTCTTGCTCCTTCAGTGCGGCAGTCGCTCCTGAAAATCCTTGAACAGGAACCGCCCTTATGGGTTCGTCACCGGCGCTGCGACCGGCTATTTATTGAAATACCTGTCGACATATTCCTGCATCTTGCTGCGCATGAAGCGGCCGGACTGGTCGGCGCGTTCCTCCCAGGCGAAGACGCAGGCCGTCATGATGCCGTCGAAGCCGATCTCGGCGAGCGTGCCGAAGAAATCGTCCCATGGCACCTCGCCCTGGCCGATGTCGAGATGCTGGTGCACCCGGGCGGCCGAACCCGGCGGGTTGACGATGTAGCGCAGGCCCGACGAGCCCTTGTGGTTGAAGGTGTCGCCGACATGGACATGGGCGAGCACGTCGGCACATTCCTTGAGCATCGCTTTGGTGTCGTCGCCGAAATAGAAGGTGTGCGGCGCGCAATAGAGGAACTTCACCCGCGGGCTGTTGACGGTTCGGATGAGATCGACCGAGGGCTGCAGCGTCTCGACCCAGTCCTCCGGATGCGGCTCGATATGGAGGTTGATGCCCTCCTTCTCGAAGAGCGGCACTATTTCCTCCATCGAGCGCCACCACGCGTCCTCGCAGGCCTCGATCATCGAGCCGGTGTGGCAGCAGTAGCAGGAACCTTTGTCCGGATGCGGGCCGCGGCCGAACTCCGAGTTCATCGTGTCGACTTCCATCTCGACACAGATCTCGATCGCCCGCTTCCAGTGGCGCACTGCCGCCTGCCGCTCGGTCTCGTCGTTTGAGGCCCAGCGGTACATCGGCAGCAGCGAGGCGATGCCGACGCCCTCGTCGGAAAGCGCCTTCTTGAAGCTCTTGATGCGGTTGGGGAAGACGCGCGGAGCCTTGAACCACTCGAGGAAGTCGCCGCGCGGCGACAACTCGATCCAGTCGTAGCCGAGTTCCTTGACCTTGCGGGGCAACCCCTCAAGCGAGAGATGGCGATGCATGAAGGGGTCGAGGGCGATTTTCATTGGTGTCTCCTCCTTGTTTTCCGCCCAACTTATCAAAGCCGGATTACGCCCGCAGGCAACCAAATTGACGATTTATCGTCAGATCGGTAATCTTAAACCGGTCCATGCAAGGCGCTTTCTCGAGGAGTTGGAACTATGTCGGACGCCCCGCGCAAGCGCCGCAAACGCCCGCCGCGTTTCGCCGAAATCGCAGAGGCGGCCGGCGTCAGTGTCGCCACCGTCGATCGCGTGCTGAATGAGCGCGACAGCGTGTCGGAAAAGAAACGCGTCCGCGTCATCGAGGCGGCGCGCACGCTCGGCGTGCCCCGCATCCTGCCTGAGACAGAACACGCGCTCATTCATTTCGACCTGTTGCTGCCGCCGAACAGGACGCCTTTCTTCCGGCTGTTGCACGAGGCTTTCCTGCGGCTCGGCGAAATGCTCGGCAGCCGCATCGTGCTTCATCGCCGCATCATTCCCGAGAGCCGCATCGGGGCGATCGTCGAGGCCATTCAGTCGCCCGGCTACAAACGTCGGGGGCTCGTTTTGGCGGTTCCGGACCGCCCTCGGCTGCGCGAAGCTGTCGAGGAAGCGACGGGTCGAGGCGAGCCGGTCGCAACGGTGGCGACCGATCTTCCCGGCATTTCGGGCCTGCAATATTGCGGTATCGACCAGTTCGAGGCCGGCGCCACCGCCGGCTACGTCATGGGACGAATGTTACGCCGCAAGGGCCGCGTCCTGGTGATCGGGTCGCGCAGCGACTATCATGGCCATCAGGATAGGCGGGCAGGCTTTGCCGCAGCCGTTTCACGCTTTGCGCATATCGAATTGGAGATCGGCGACACCGATACCCATGACGATCCGGAACGATGCTTCCGGGCCGTCTCGGCATCCATGCGGCACAACGAGCCGCTTTGCGGCATCTACAATACCGGCGCGGGCTCGGAGGGTGTGCTGCGCGCATTGCACGCGGCGTCGAAGCCGGGTGACATCATCTGGATCACCCATGAGATTTCGCCGGATCATCGAGCCTATCTGCGGGAGGGCTGGTTGGAGCTGGCGATCGATCAGGATCCGGAGCGTCAAGCCTCGGCTGCGCTTCAGCACCTGCTCTTTCGCAACGAGATCATCCACCAATTGCCGAAGTCGGCGAGCCGGGGAGAGCTCCGCCTGTTCTTCGCGACCAACGCCGGAACCGCTGCGGTGGGGCTTTAATGCATGTCGCCCAAAAGTGTGCAGCGGTTTTGGGACAACGACATGCACAAAAGCAAGGATCTAAAGCGCGTCGCACGGATACGTTTAATCGCGACGCGCTCTAGTGCGTGGCGACGCCCTGATCCTTGCTGTCTGACAGCGTAGGACGGACGTCAACGAAGCCAATTTCGAACAATCGGGCTCGCTCAGCGGCTTTATGAGCAAGGCTCTGCCATGCATCACGTATCGTGCGCGCGGCCTCGACGAAGACCTGATCGGCTTCGGCATTCTGCATTTCGACAAGCAGGATTCCGAGCCTGCCGATGCAGTCGTCGATGTGACCTCGAAGTCGCGAGACCTGGTCGAGAGTGACCGCCGGATGCGCTAGCATCCTGGGCACCATTGCCGCCGCGCGTCTTGCCAGGTCCCCTTCGCCCAACAGAGTGTCCTGCCAGTCGTAAGTCATCATAGCTGCTCCTCGTCCGTGAGGAAACATCGCCGCTTGGTAGACCCTAGTCAAGACGGACCCAGCATGACACAGAGCGCGGCATAGCTGGCCGGGCGCGTCGTTCTTGGATAGCTTGTCGCGAAGGACGGGCCGATCGACCGATCGAATTCTTCAGCGCTTCCACGAGGGCGTGCATCGGCCGCGTCTTGCGGGCACACTCGCAGCCGCTCTCACGATACAAGACGAGGAGCGGCTCGAACGGGTATGGGAACGCTGCCCTGCGCCTCTTTGGCGACGCCCGTGCAGCAAAGCGCGCACGGGTCAGACTTCCCCTATCAAAGGAGGCGAGCGGCCGGGTGCCTCCGTCAACAACGCTCAGTTCACTGTGTTCCGGCGTGCAAATTTTGCACGCCGATTGACAGTTCACCGAACGAGCACGAGAGCGGCGCCTGCAGTTACTTTTTATCAGCGAGTTTCCGGCATCTTGGCGAGCGAGGCAAACGTGTGACGAGTTCGGTCTGGTGAGGAACTGGGAAGAGACGCGACGCTTGGTTCTTGAGCGAGACGGATACCAGTGCGTCTCGTGTTCCACGAAGCTGAGTTCGAGCAACGCCGATGTCCATCATCTCCTTCCGAGATCGATGGGCGGCTCCGACGAGCTCTCGAACCTTGTCACCCTTTGTGACGGCTGCCATGCGGCGCATCACCCCAACCTCGCCGGGGGCCTGGCACGCCGGGTGATCGAACGATGGGCGATGCGTCTCGCCCGCTGGCTGGATGAAGAAGCCCGCGCACTCGATTCGGACATGAACTTCGGCCCCGCCCTCCGGCTGTTCGGCGCGTCCCATTTTCGAGGAGGGCAGCTTCCAATCGTCCTTGCGGCGCTGGCAGGGAAATCGATCCTGGTCGTCAGTCCCACTGGATCAGGGAAGTCGCTGTGCTTCCAACTCCCTGCCCTGCTTCGCCGTGGGCTTACGATCATCGTCAGCCCCCTCAAGACCCTCATGAGCGACCAGGTCTCCGGGCTCTTGCGAAAAAAGATACCTGCCACCTTTATCAACACCGCACTCGGATCTGAGGAAAAGGAGATCCGCTATCACTTGATTGGGAAGAACGCAGTGAAGTTCCTTTACGTTGCTCCCGAGCGCTTCTTTGTAAAGCGGCAGGGAGAACGCGACGCACTGTCGCGCAGCCGGCCCGAGTACCTCGTCGTCGACGAGGCCCACTGCGTCGATCAATGGGGCCGTGACTTCCGGCGAGAATACGGGCGCCTGCGCGAGGTCCGTGCCAGCCTCGGTTCGCCTCCGATCCTTGCCTTCACTGCGACTGCGGGACAGGCCATGCAGAAGCGAATCCTTTCGTCGCTAGGCATCGAGGACGCGACAGTGTTCGTCCGCGGCGTCGACCGTCCAAACATAGCGCTGATCCGGTGGAGCGCTTCGGCCTCAGCTCGTCACCGCGAGATCACCAAACTGCTACGGCTTCCAATGTTTGCCGGTCGCAAGGCGATGATCTTCGTACCGACCGCGCGGATCGGGCAGGAATTGCAGAGTAATCTCAGCAGCGATGGCCTGGACATTCCCTTCTATCATTCGAAACTTGGAACTGAGTGGGATCGGCAGGAACTGCTGAAGAGGTTTCAAGGAGAAAGCCGTCCGCTCGTCAACCACATCATCTGCACCAACGCGTTCGGCATGGGATTAGATGTTCCAGACGTCCGTTTGGTGATCCATTGGCAGCAGCCAGCATCGGTGGAGGACTATCTGCAGGAGTTCGGCCGAGCTGGTCGCGACGGCAGGCAGTCCGTCGCCGTTACGTTCACCGAAACCGGTCGCCGTGCCGGCCGTGATGTCGGACTTCTTCGGTTCATGGCCGAAAAGACCGCGAGTGGTTCGGGACTCGACGAGGTCACGGCGCGGGCGATGTTGCTGCAGCGGTTCTCTCAAATAGACGACCTCGCCGGCCTGCTTGGGTCGAAGGACTGCTTCCGGAAGGTCCTCGTCGAGTATTTCGAGGGCCCGAAAGTGACCGCGCGCCAAAGACTTGGACGGGGCATTTTAACCTGGGTTTTTGCCAAAGAGAGCAAGCCTCAGCGCTTCAGATATTGCTGCGATCGGTGCGCGGGCCTCAACCCCCGCCAGGAATCGCTGCCGGATCATCTGACGTCCGTCTTTGGCTAGGCGAGTTCGTCGGCGATCATCGTCGCTTCTCCGGAGGACGCTGCGTCCAGGATTTGCTGTAACGAAGTCTCTCCGACCCCAAAAAGACGTCCGCACCGAGGAGCCGGCGGTTCGATCGAACGGATCAGTCCTAGAGCTCCCGTTGCCTGGAATGCCGAAGAGGGCCGCACGCAAGTAGGCTCCTCTGTTTCCCGAGCTCAACACCGTGGTCCTTTCAGTGGTACAGAAAGATTCCGCGGTGCTGGTTCTTGGGCAGCGAGGCGGCTCGAGCCGTGTCAAGCATAACGACGTGATCGGCTGGATGACAAGCAAGGCCATTGCTGCAGACGACCCCGAACGAGCCAACGAATTCTCGCGCAGGGAAGGCGAGCGGTGACGTGCAGCGGCCGGCCCCTGCGCATTTCGTCTGATCTGGGAGCGCGGAGTTCAAGAGCTTTGTAGCGGAAGGCCCGCGTATTCTGGCCCCAAGACTGCTATGTGCCATTGTCTCGACACGGCGCCTTTCCTCTGTTCAGTTTGGGCGCAAAAGCCGGACGAGAATGCCTTTTTGTGCTTTGCCGGATCGGTCCAGCTCGAACTTTGCCGTCGCTTCGACGAGATCACTTAGCCGAGCAAAACCATAGTTCCGGCAGTCGAAATCCGGCGATTGTTTTGCCACGTGACTGCCGACGGCGCCGAGATTGGCCCAGCCGGTCTCATCGGAAACGGCAACCACGGCGTTCCGGAGCATGGAGAGCAGCGTCTTATCCCTGGCGTTTTTCGTCGCCTTTGCCTTCGCCTCTTGCTGCGCAGCAGGGGTTGCCAGCACTTCTTCTCCCGGCGCTTTCAGCACGTCGAAGTAGACGAACTTGTCGCAGGCCGTGATGAACGGGCGAGGCGTCTTCCGCTCGCCAAACCCGTATACCGTTACGCCCTGTTCGCGGATCCGTGCCGCGAGCCTTGCGAAATCGCTGTCGCTCGACACAACGCAAAAACCAGAGAAGCGGCCCGTATAAAGCAGGTCCATCGCATCGATGATCATCGCACCATCGGTAGCGTTCTTGCCGGATGTATAGGAGAACTGCTGGACCGGCTGGAGTGAATGCTCAAGCAGGCATTCCTTCCAGCCATTGAGATCGGGTTTGGTCCAATCGCCATAGACACGCTTGACGCTGGCAGTGCCATAGTTGGCGATTTCAGCGAGCAGGCCGGCAATGATCTTCGGCGAGGCGTTGTCGCCGTCGATCAGGAGCGCGAGCGTGGAAGGAATGTCGTTTGCCATGGGGTGTTTTTCGCTTTCGTCCGCGAAAGTTGCAGGTCTCGTATCCTGATCAAGCGTCATCTATTCGGCCGCGACGATCTCGAGCCTGGTCGCCCCGACCTTATCAAGATCGTGGAGCCGGACTCCGGGGCAGACCTTCCGCGCGATGTCTGTAAGGTGCCGGTGGTGCGTCAGGTAGATGACCTGGCCACGCTGCGCCATCTCCGCAAACAGCTTGAAGGCTTCCTCCGCGCGGAAGTCGTCGAACGTTTCCATGATATCGTCGGCGATGAACGGCACCGACACCCGATTGCCGACGAATTCGTGATATCCGGCCACCCGGAGGGCTAAATACAACTGAAAGCGAGCGCCCTTGGACAGTTCGTCTGCAGCCTTCGAACCGCCAGCCGCCGTTACGGCGATCAGGACGTCTCCATCCTTGCCAGGTTGGGCGGCGACGCCTTGGTAGGCTCCGCGGCTTATCGTCCTAAAGGCTGCCGACGCCCGAGCCATCATGCCGCTGCGATGACGATCCCTGTATAGCCGGAGACCGTGCTCCGCCGCCGCAATTCCCGCGCGCAGCTCCATGTAACGGCGAGCGCCGTCCTCTATTTCCAGAAGGGTCGTTCGCCGCTGCTCCTCGATCTGCGCGACCATTGAATCGCCCCCGATAGCATCGATGGCGTCCTGCGCCCTAGAACGGTCTCTGAACACTTCGCTGCACCTGAGGTCCTGATCCTCCAGGATTGGCGTAAGCCGGGCAAGCTCCTCTTCGAGTTCCATCTTGTCTGCGACGCCGACCAGTGTCTCGACGCCTGCGATGTCGCCCGCGCCGCTGCTTTCGATAAGCTCCTGCTCCAGCTCAAAGATCGATCGCGACAGTTCCCGACGCCTGCCTGCGAGGTCGCAATATGCCTCAACCTCGTCCAGCGTATCTACTCCGAAGAACTCGATCATCTTGCGCGCCCGTGCTTCCAGAAGCTGCTGCTCCAGCCTCAGGCCGTGCTCCTCCTTCCGGGCTGCATCGAGGTCGCGCTCCAGTTTTTCGAGGCGCTCCTGATTAAGTCCCGCCCCTCGGACCTTCTCGACCACCGCTTGGGCGAGCTCGCCCGGTGCTCCGTCCGGCGGGATCGAGAGCATGCTGCAGAGCTCAAGCACCCTCGCCTGAAACTGCGCTTTGTCCTTCTCCATCTTTTGAATGCGGTCAATCAATGTGTCCTTGGTCTCTATGGCTGATGCAAGCTTTTCGAGCGTCGATAGGATCTCCGTGACCGCGTCGACGCTGGGAAGGCCATTCAGCTCGCCAAGCCAGCATGCTTCGCAGGTCGTCTTCCAGCCCAGCGCCCATTCTTCCGCCGCCCCCTCCGCCACGTGGAGCGTGTTTCGGCGCTCCAGGACATCCTTCCTGAGACGCTCCATCTGTCTCGCATGAGACAGCGCTTCGTTGTACGCTTGCAGCGCTTCGTCCGCAGCGGACGCCAGTCCTGCTAGATCGGCGTCAGGATGGAAGCGCACTTCGGCACCACTCAGCGCCTGCGTTAGCAAACGTCTCGCTTGAGCTAGTCGATCCCGGACATCGGCCAGATCCTGCTCGACGGCGGCAAGATCATCCCGCGCCTTGAGAGCCGCATCTCGATTACAAAGCCATTCTTCCAGTTCCTGCGGATCGGCCGCGAGCCGAAGGTCGGGAGAGATCGTGCTCACCTTCTCAGCGACCTCTGATCTGAGCTTCTCGAGTTCGCCCTCGGCCCGCTTATGGGACTCAAGAACCGTTTGGATGTCCGATCGCACTGTTGCGCGGCGCTGCAGAAGCTGGTTGAGCTTACCTAGCTCCGCATAATGCAGCAGGCGTTGAGAGAGAAGACGATCGTCGGCCATCATCGCTGCCTCGAACAGGTCCGCCGACGCGGCGTCCATCGTCTGACGATGTTCCGCCCACGCCCTGTCACGGGACATGCGACTTGCCGTGGCGGTAGCCTCATCGATATCCCCGGCCTGACTACGCAGCGCTTCTATCTCGGCCTCTAACCGCCGCGCCTCGGGCTCGAGCCGCTCCAGGCCCGCGCGCGCGGACCTCAAGTCTTCTTCGCTGGTCTTGAACAGCTTCTTCCAGCTTGCGATTGTCGCGGCCGAAGGGCACGCCATCGTGCCGAGTTCGGAAACGGCGCCGCGCCAGGGAAAAAGACGGGACATCGCTTCCGACAACGCGCCGGACGCGGCGTCGCGCCGCCGTGCGAGCGACCGAAGCACGAGCTCATCTTCCGACCGGGGCTGCGCCTTCAAAGTCGCGGCAAGCAATTCGAATGCCTTCGTCTTTTCCGCTGACTGAAGCGCATCGGCCTCCCGAAAGCCGACGCCTTCCTCCGCCAGGCCGTGCTCCGCCTTCGCGAGTTCGTCCGCGGCCGCGGCCTTCCGAGCGTCTACGCCGGACTTCGAGGCGATCAGCCCTCTGAGTGTTCCGACGGTAGCAGCGTCGAGGATAAGCCTGCTCGGCGAGGCCTCACCCGGTCGTCCTAAAAGAAGAAGGATGCTTTCGATCGAAAGCTCAGCTGCGCGCGCCGAAAGCTTTGGTATGTCCTTCTCGGCCGTGAGGTATCTGGCCTTGAGCTCAGAAAATTCCTCCATACTGGCGGCCAGCTTGAGCGCGACCGGATCGGCGTCGAGGCCCGCGATCTCCTCTTGCAACGAGGCCGACGAACGGGAAAGGTCCTCCAGCTTGACGCGGTGTTCGATCTCCTTGCTCTTTAGCTGAGGCAGTTCCTGTCGCCAGGATTCCGGCGGCTCCGGAACCACCTCCAAGTCGGCCAGCTTCTGCCGTAACCCCGACAGCCGTCCCATCGGAGGAATAGCCTGCAGAATGCGCCTAATTTCGTCGATCCGCTTCTGCGTTTGCGTCCTTTCCGCGATGGCGCTGTCGTAAAGCCGGCTGAATCGATCCCTCTCGGCCACGAGCCGCTGAAAGTCGCTCGCCTGCACATCGATTGCCTCCCGCTGCTGCTTTAGATCCTGCAGCGTCGCCTTTAGGTCGCCCAGGGCGCCGCTGCGTGCACGGTACCTGTAGAAGGCGTCGGTCTCGCCGCGGATTTCGATTAGCTGGCGGCTGAGGTCCGACAGCCCTGCGCTTGCAGAGAAAAGCAGCTCGCCGAGGTCGCCTTTGCTTGCAAGAATGCTTTGCCCGCCTCTCTCAAGCGTGTCGTCGTCAAGAGAGAACATCGTCGTGAAGGCGTTCCGGTCGATGCCACCAAGATCGGCCCTGATCAGAGCGTCGGACAGAATCCGCTCCTCGTCGTCAAGGAGGCTGTTCTGCGGACGCTTGATTCGGACGAATTCTCGATCTTCTCCGGCGACGCGGATGTTCGCGCCTATCCGCATTGACGCATACGGATGCAGGAAGCCGTATTTGCTCGTGGTGCCGATGCCGAAGATCAGGTCCAGGATGGCGTCGGAGGTCGTCGACTTTCCGGCTTCGTTCGGCCCATAGATGATATGAAGATCGGGCGCGCCGACGGGACAAGATCCAAAATCGATGACGCCATCCGTGAATTTGCCATAACGCGTCAGGTCAAGCCGGTTGATACGCATCAGTCAACCTTCTCCCGGCGAAGACGCGCCAAGACTTCGGCGGACCCGTCCCTGGCAATGTCAGCGAGATTCTCCTCGAACGATACCTCGTCGGAGCCGAACATCTCGCGAAGCTCGGCTGGAAGCTGCGCGCGCAGTTCCTCGGCGATGGCTCTGAGCTCCTGCCGGTAGCCTTCCGACCGAGTCACTTCGTCTTCCATGATGGCAGCCAACTCCCCTGCCGCTCCCGACCGACTGTTGACGCTGCCAGGAGGCAGGCAGACGGATTGCACCTTGTCGATCCAGAGGTTTCCGATGAGCGTCCCGCGGGTCTCCAGCTCGGTGCGAACGAGGTCGAGATCGCGACGCAGCCGCCAAGCCAGGTCGCTGGTTCCGGTTATCTGGACGCGTGCCACTAGGTGTTCCGCGGTGACGGACGCACGCAGCTTGTGGAGGCCAGACGAGACTTCGCCGATCATGCCCTTCCAGTCGGTTGCCCCCGACACATCCACTGCAAGGCGCTCAAATTGCGCTACCGCCGTCGGTCGTTCCTCGACCACGATCGACCGGTCGTCCCTGATCGTGACCAGCGAGATCGACTTGGGCCCGTCTTCATTGATGTCTCTCCCCTGAGGCATGCCCGGCATAACGATGACCGATGCGGCGTCTTCGACGACCGACCGCTTGTGGATGTGACCCAGAGCCCAGTAGCGGAAGCCGCTCTGCTGTAGGTCCGCGACACTGCACGGAGCATAGAGGTCATGCTTCTCCGATCCGCCGAGGCTGGTATGCATAATGCCGATGTTGACCGCATCCGGGACAGGAAGCGCGTAGTGCCGAAGCAGGCTCTGCGGGGCGTGCGGCTTCGCGAAGCTGAGGCCATGGATCGCAATGGGAGAGTGGCCGGCACCGTCGATCACCACCGCTTCGGCGCTCGCCCCGAACACCTTCACCGTGTCCGGCATCACAAGCTCCGTCGTGATCTTCGACAGGGCGTCGTGATTGCCTCGGATGATGAACGTTCGAATGCCCGCCTCATGAAGACGCCGAAGCTGCTCGGCGATAAAGCGAGCCGTTTTCATCGACGTCTGATCGCCATCGTAGAGATCGCCGGCAAGAACAAGCGCGTCCACCTGCTCTTCCAGGCAAAGATCGACCACGCGGATGAAGGCCCGCCTCGTTGCCAGACCGAGCAGTTCGGAGAGTTCCGGATTGCGCAGAGCGAGCGTCTTCAGAGGCGAGTCGAGATGAACGTCGGCGGTATGCAGGAAGCGATAGGCCAATTGGATACCTCAAGCATTGACCTGTCTTCATATGGCAACAACCGAGTCGGCGCGATAGCGAATTCGCGTTTTGTTCTGTTCTCCACACCTTTGTCCGGCGGGTTTTTACGCTTTCGCCGGTCGGTTGATCGCGTCATCGGCTCGGCCGGTGCGAAGGCCGACAAAAAGCCGGCGACTTGGCAAATTGTTACAATAGGTAACCAGCGCCGTGGAAAAAATCGGCTTTCCAATGGAGTTTTGGGGTGTTTCCGCCGATCATTGTGACTATAAAAAACAATTGTTGGTGGATACATCTGTCTCCACCACATTAAACTACATTAGCAACGGCTTATCTCTGCGTAGGTTGTTCAAACGAAGAAGGATTTACTATGAACGAGACCACGAAAACTGATGCCGCCAAGACTGTTGTAATGGAGACCTTTGCGCAAGGCCTGTCCGTTGGGCTGACGCGCCCGGAATGCACGGATGGTGGTCATGATGTGGGTGGCGGCGGCGGTATCGGCGGCGGCTGGAGCCGTGGCGGAGTCAAGCCCGCTAACGCCTGATCGACGTGCCCATCCAAGGGGCGCTGCGCGCCCCTTGTTCGTTGCCAGAGTTGAGGAAACCAGGGACATGCCAGCTTTTGACGCCGCGCCAATTGTTACGCTCGAAGAGAACGTAACCAGGGAGTTTTGTGAAACCACTCTCCTGGAAAACGACTCGCCGATACCCCTTGTGGCGACGAGCGACGCCAATCTGGTTGCTAGATTGAGCGCCCTGGCGGGAGAGATCTTTTTTGAGGAGATCAGGCGCATTAGAACGGAGATATCCAATGCCGACGTTGGCATAGCTGCCATAGACGTTCCCCTCATTTACGAGGACGTGACCAAGGATGCCATAACCGGTGCCCTGGTCGCTTTGTCCATTTCGCAACACATCATGCCGAGTGTCCTCGACCGTGAGAACAGAACCCCGTTCTCCATGTTCAACGCGTCAGAAGAGAACAATGCCGCTCTGAATGAGCTCGGCATCAAAAACATATCTCCAGTTGACGTTCTGGAATTTCATTCAGACGGAACGATCCGGGGCAATACGCTGGCCGTGCCGAACTACGTAGCGCTCTACAACGTCTTCATCAATTACGCGAAAAGAGGAAATTTCTATTGGGTTCCCTCCTCGTCTATTCCCTCCATGCACGGTTATGTCAGTAACCTCGGCTGCAACAATGATTATCTTTTCGACCTGACCCCATCAGTCTACAGCAACAGCGAATCCGGGGTAAAATCCATATCTCCACACCGTGCAAGAACCTCGGTTTTCCAAGAGGACGAGGATGGGCGTGTCGTGACTTTCATGAACGGCACTTTCCTTGGGCGGGAATCGGAAACTGGAGGAAGCGCTACTCGTCACCTGGCGGAATTTCAGCAAGCGATCGCAAACAACCCTGTTCGCTATGCTGTGCCTCAGGAATCGAGGAGAATGGTCATTCTCAACAACGCCGCCGGTTTCCACGCGCGCGATGTTTTCGAAGAGCCATTTAAAGAGGTGTCGGTCACCCGATGCTATCTGCGGAGCGCTTCCCTATCCGGGCGGGTTATGGGAGAAATCCTCGCAAACTAGGCGAAGCGATTGATGCTTGATAGGGTATTTAAGAAGTTCGAAAACCTCATCTCGATTCGAGAGCATGATCTGTACTTGCCGGTCGATGCAGGTGCCTTTCAGGTTCTGCTGCGCTTTCTGAGACCGTTTCGTTGGACGATTGCCGCATCCGTTGCCACCGGAATGCTCCTGACAACGTTTGATCTTGCCCGGCTTTGGGCGATTGCACACCTTGTCGACGTCGTCACTTACTCCGGGGATCTTCGGCTATCGGCCGAAGTCCTGCTGACCTTCGCCCTCCTCGTTATTGCCTACGCCCTTCTCGATCCGGCTGTCTGGTTCGTGAACTACGCTCTGCGTATGCAGGCGCTGAAAAGTCAAACGAAGGCCTCTTCTTTGTGGCAGTCTCACCGGGCAGCGGGGCGCCACGAGATGATGTACTTCAACGGCGTCCATGCCGGCCAGGTTGCAGGACGCATCGCCCAAGTTTCAACTGCTGTACAATCCGGCGCGGAGTTGTTGGCCGGGCGATTTCCGATTGGGCTGATACGGTTTATCGGGTCGGCCGCCCTGATCCTTTACCTGGCGCCGATCTTCGTCGTGCCCGTTCTGGCGTGGATCACACTGAATGGTGTCTTCGCTGTGTGGCTTGCACCGAAGGTAAATTCGCAGGCGCGAAAGATCTCGGAGACAGCGAGCATCGTCAATGGTTCCATCACCGAGTTCTTCTCGAACATTCGCGCGATAAAAACCTCCTTTGCCCACGAAGAGGAAAATGCCCTCGTTCTGGGCGCGATCGAACGGCAAAACAGCAACAGCCTGAAGATCAATCGGCTGACTACGTTCACCGGCCTTTCCATCCGCCTCCTGAATACGGGACTCATGGCATCGGTCCTGTTGTTGGGTCTTTACGGTCTGAATGCCCAGAGTGTTACGCCGGGCGAGTTCGTTGCCGCGGTCACGCTGGCGGGTGGCATGGCAGCCGATGCCGGCTGGTTCGTGTCGATCTGGGAGGGTCTGACGCAGACCCTCGGAACGATCGGCGACGCTCGATCGACCATAAGCGCCGGAGCGCAGACGTCCGCGCCTTGCGGCTCCGATGCGCCAATTGCCAAAGTTCCTCTCATCAAATTCGACCAAGTCGGCTTTGGCTACGACCCAGCGCGACCTATTCTCAGGAACGTTACGCTTGAGATTCAACCAGGCGAGCGGGTTGGCATTGTCGGTCCGTCGGGTGCCGGCAAGTCTACACTCGTTGATTTGTTGCTTCGTCTCTACGATGTGACGGCGGGCGTCATCACCTTTGACGGCGTCGACATCAAATCCCTTCCCGTCGGAACCCTGAGAAGGAACTTCGCCGTCGTTTCCCAAAGCGATGCGCTGTTTCACCGATCCATTCGAGATAACATCGCGTTTGCCGCCGAACGCACCGACGACGAACAAATCGTTAGTGCGGCGAGAATGGCGGACGCGCACGCATTCATCGAGAGTTTGAACCTCGAAAACGGCTACGACACTATAGTTGGTGACCGTGGCGCAAAGCTGTCCGGGGGACAACAACAACGGATCTTGCTGGCACGTGCTTTTCTGCGAAGGCGTCCAGTCCTAATCCTCGACGAAGCCACGTCCGCTCTCGATTCAAAAAGCGAAAGCGTCGTTCAGGACGCCATCGCTTCCTACTCTAGGGAAGCAACCGTGATCGCGATTGCTCATCGTCTTTCCACAGTGCGTGGCTTTGACAAAATTGTTGTTTTGGAGGCAGGGCGTGTCTCGGCCATCGGCAGCCACGAGAGTCTCCTCGAGTCCAGCACTCTCTATCGTGAGCTCTGGGATAGGCAAGTAGCTGGGAGCGACTGAGCCCGTTTGTTGGAATGCTGACGCGCGCGCCCGTGCGAAAGGCAGATCATCGTGACGCATGGCTTTACGTTGAAGTTCATCATCGCAGCATGGATCAAGATGCCTCTCGAATGCCGCCGGATATGTGCGGCGCAACAGGGAAGCATCGCGCACCTGCGTCAGGACGACTTCTGGATGAGCCGTTCTGTTATGGCCCTGGCTGATATCTCCCACTTGAGACCTGAGGCGACAAATGGCTGACATCCCCGTACGTTGTTTTGCTGTGTCGGTTGTACTCCTGCGCGTCGTCGACGGTCAGCCGGAGGTCCTGCTTCTTCGCAGGAATCACACGCTGGTCGGCGAGTGGTGCCAAGTTGCAGGAGCCATCGAGGATGGCGAGAAGGCATGGGAGGCTGCTCTCCGCGAGGTGAAGGAAGAGACCGGACTGGCATGCAATAGATGGTACTCTGCCGACATTTGCGAGCAGTTCTATGAAGCTGACTGCGACGCGATCACCTTGCTGCCGGTCTTCGTCGGCTTTGTGGATTCCCAGGCGATCGTTGTCATCAACCACGAGCACAGCGAGTCTCGCTGGGTTTCGTTCGAGGAAGCATTGACCATGGTTCCGTTTGCGGGGCAGCGCCATGTACTCAGGCACGTGAAGGTGGAATTCGTCGATCGCAAGCCGGTCCGGCATCTGCTCATAACAGCGGCGGGTATCTAGTCTCTCTAGATCAGGGGGACGTCGAGACCCTGTGCAGCCGTTTGGATGCAATAGGCAAAGACTGCTTCGAGCCCGCTGCGGTCCTTGACGTCC
>NZ_LUAV01000037.1 GCF_002078505.1 Ensifer aridi
ACACGCGGATCGCATAAGATAGCTTATGGAACTTTGTTTGCTGGGTCTCAGCGGCCTGGAATCGACCTTTCGCGGACGTGAGCGCCGACAGCTGAACCCTTCCACTCGCGCCACTCGACGGGATCACTGAGCCACGGATTGCCCGAGCCTCTCCGCAGGCGCAATATGAGCAATAGAGAATATTGATCTGTTGTCCGGGGGGAACTCGGGGATCATGTTACGGCACCGCTTAATCTTCCCCGTCGTTGGCGTCGTTCTCGTTCTAAGTCTCGTCTTAGCCGGTCTATGGATTTGGACCGGACACGTCATCGTCTCGATCATGTCCGAACGTCTGATCCGAGAGGTGACGCAAGCCGTGGATCGCGACGTCGGGCATTTGGTGCGCGGCGCCGACAAGGCGGTATCCCGGTTGGCCCACGGTCTTGTTCGTCAAGACGTATCGCTCGGCAATCCGGATGCTGTCGCACAGGAACTCCATGGATTGCTGGCCGAGGAACCCGATGTCGACTGGATGTTTTTCGGCAACGAGGCGGGCGGGCTCGTTTCGGCCGGGCGATTGGCAGACTCAAGCGCCGTGTTTCTGATGACCGATGATTTTCGCGCTGGCATCGTGCGCGAGTTCGAAGCGTTGCAAGGCGGCAGGGTCGGACGTTTGCGGAAATCCGAGGGCGCGTTCGATTCACGCGGGAAGATCTGGTACGCGCAGGCTAAGGAAACCGGCGAGCGGTATTGGACCGAGCCCTATCTCGGTCTAGTTGAGCCGATTCTGGGCGTCTCGCTCACCGCCCCGGTGTTCGACAAGGATGGCAAATTCGTCGGGGTGTGCGGGATCGATCTCATACTGACACAGCTTTCACGATTCTTGCAGACACTTGAGATCGGCGAGAACGGGCGGGCCTTCATCATCGATGCCAGCGGACATTTGATAGGCGCGTCGGGAGGAGTTTCACCCGTCAAAATTGGTGCGGATGGCGGGCATCTGCGGCTGAAGGCATCGGAAGCCACCGATCCCATTGTGCGCGCAACCGCCCGCCACCTTGGGCGAGACCCTAGCATCGCCGGGTCCTCGTCCGCCGGGCCGCGCGTGTTTTCTTTCAGTGATCCCGAGCGCGGCACGATCTATGCCGCAGTCGATCACGCTGCGCCCGGTGCACTTAAGTGGACCATCATCTCGGCGGTACCAGCTTCGGATTTCCTGCGGCCCGTGTATCGTGCGGCCTACCTTTCGATTGTCGCCGGCGCGGTCATTGTCGCACTCTTCGCGGTCCTTGGACTAGGGATGGTCGGACGCACCTTGCGACCGCTGACAGCCCTCACCCAGGCGGCACATGCGATCGCAAAGGGGGAATGGCGAGAGGTGCCCAGGGTTCGTCAAAATGACGAAGTCGGCCTGCTCGCACAGGCCTTCGCTCTGATGACGTCCCGGCTCAAGGAGACGTTGGAGGGCTTGCGTCGAAGCGAGGCCAACTTCGCGGAGGCTCAACGCGTCGCCCATGTCGGCTACTGGGAGCGCGATCTCGGCACGGATCGCCTTACCTGGTCAGACGAGACATACCGCATCTTTGGGCTGACGCCGCGTGCCGGCACGCCCGTCAGTCTGGATGAAGCGACTGAGCGGATACATCCAGACGATCGATCGTTCTGGAGCCAGGCAGCAGGGAAGGCCGTGCGCGGCGAATCGCGCTACGAATTGGAATACCGCATCGTCCGGCCCAACGGTGAACTGCGCATCGTTCACAGCCAGGGCGACCTCACCAGGGACGCATCGGGCCGGCCCCGCAGCATGTTTGGGACGATCCAGGACATCACCGAACGCAAGCGGGCGGAAGAGGCACTGCGAGACAGCGAGGAGCAATGGAGGGCCGTATTCGAGAATAATCCGACGATGTACTTCATGGTGGACGCGACTGGCACGATCGTGTCCGTGAATCCCTTTGGGGCAGAGCAGCTCGGCTACACGGTCGACGAACTCGTCGGCCGACCGGTAAAGGACATCTTTCACGAGGCGGACCGAGACGCGGTCCAGAGACATGCGGCCGCCTGCCTCTCCCATCTCGGCGAAGCCATGAGCTGGGAGCTACGCAAGATTCGCAAGGACGGCTCGATGGTCTGGGTTCGCGAGACGGCCCGCGCGATGGTGATCAAGAAGCGACCCGTCATCCTGATCGTCTGCGAGGATGTCACCGAGCGCAAGCGCGCCGAAGAGGCGGCCCGGCGAAGCGAAGACGAGCTTCGCCAGGTGATCGAGACCGTTCCGGCGATGGTGTGGACCGCCCTGCCCGACGGCCGTGTCGATTTCATCAACCGGCGGGTGCAGGAGTTCACAGGGCTGTCCCTTGATGGAACCTCAGCAGCGAGCTGGGAGCCCGAAGCCCGATTCCACCCGGACGACGTCGAGCACTATAGGTCCAAGTGGCACACGTCTTTGGCCACAGGCCACCCATTCGAGGCCGAGGTCAGGATTCGTCGTGCGGCTGACGGCGAATATCGCTGGTGGTTTGAAAGTGCCGTCCCGCTCAGGGACGAGCACGGAAACATTCTCAAATGGTATGGATTTCTCGTCGACATCGAGGACCGCAAGCGGGCCGAGGAGGCGCTGCAGAAGACGCAGGCCGAGCTTGCCCACGTCACACGCGTGACGACGATGGGCGCGCTGACTTCCTCGATCGCCCACGAGGTCAACCAGCCGCTGGCCGCCGTCGTCACCAACGCGAATGCGGCCCTGCGCTGGCTCGCAGCCCAGCCGCCCAATATCGGCGAGGCGCGGGAGACGCTGGAGCGAATCGTCCGGGACGGCCACCGGGCCGGCGAAGTGATCGGCCGGACGCGCGCGCTCCTCAAGAAGACAGCTACCGTCACGGCGCCGGTGGACCTGAATGGCCTTATCGAAGATTCAGTGGCTCTCGTCCAAGGTGAGATCCGCCGCCACCGGATCCTGCTGCGGACCGAGCTGGCGCACGACCTCCCTCCCGTTGCAGGCGACCGGGTCCAGCTGCAGCAGGTTCTTCTAAACCTGGTGATGAACGGCATCGAGGCCATGAAGAAGGTTACGGATCGGCCTCGCGAGCTGCTGATCAGGTCTCGACGCGACCCATCCGAGGCCGTGCTGGTGTCAGTGCAGGACACCGGCGTCGGGCTGGAGCCCCAGAGTGCGGAGCGGGTGTTCGAGGCGTTTTACACGACCAAAGCGGAGGGTCTGGGCATGGGCTTGGCCATCTGCCGTTCGATCATCGAGGCGCATGGAGGGCGGCTATGGGCCAGCGCCAATGAACCCCGGGGAGCCGTGTTTCAATTCATCCTCCCGTCAGACGATAGCGCTTCTACCGCGCCGTGAGTCTTATCAGACGCCACAGTGCACGACAGCAGCTTACGACGCCGACCTGCAGAACGCCCGGCACGAGCGGCCGCGATCAATCACTTTCGCGGTCGCTCCCGCGCGCCAGCGCAGAACTGATGCAATTCAATAGATCCTGCTCGCCAAAAGGCTTTTCCAGATAGCCGACAATATCCGGATCCAACCCACGCGCGCGCAGATTTTCGTTTGGATAGGCCGTGATCAGAACCGTCGGAATGCTCTCGCCCAACGCAACGAGCCGGCGGTGCAGATCAAGCCCGCTCATTCCTGGCATATGGATGTCCGTTACCAAGCAGGCCGTGCGGCGGAGATTGGGGAACTTCAAGAAATCGTCGGCAGATGAGAAAGCCTCGACGTCGAACCCCAACGACCTCATGAGGCCTTTGGTCGCCTCGCGCATCGACTGATCGTCATCGACAATCGCAATTAGAGGCTTCTTGGTTGCCACGGCCGCCTCCAAATTCGCGATAGGCGTTTTTGCAAACTAACGTTGCGGCGCAGGTGGTAACTTACATCAGCATGCAAGGGCGACAAAGGCACAGGAGGCTATACAATGGTATAGCTTCCTTAGGACTGGTGGTCATCGCGACGAGCGGTGAGCTGCCGAGGTTGCAGATCCTTTTGGTCCGGTCGATTGCAGAATGGCTTGGCCGGCGATGTCGCCGGCAGGATCGACAACGCCATGCGCGCAGCCAGGATCACCTCGTAACAGGCCTTGTGGCTGAGGCAATTAGGGCGCATTCTTGATAACCGAGATGCCTTCGTTGCGGGACTGGCTGAGGAGAGAGGGGGAGTGTTCTCATTGCGCCATCGACGCTCTGTCGGTCAGGTCCCTCCCCGCGAGCCCGACCCTCATGAGGGGCGCTGACATGAACGAGGCGCCAGCAACCGTCATTGTCGTCGATGATGATCCGGCGGTCCGCGAGGCGCTTGGTAGCCTGCTGCGATCGGTCGGCTTTGAGGTGAAACTCCTCGCCTCAGTGAACGACTTCCTCAAGTCTGGTCGACCTGACGGGCCGGCCTGCCTCGTGCTGGATGTCCGGTTGCCGGGACAAAGCGGTCTCGACTTGCAGCGAGAGTTGTCGCGGGAAAACTTCCAGCTTCCAATCGTCTTCATCACCGGGCATGGCGACATTCCTATGTCCGTCCAAGCGATGAAGGGGGGCGCGATCGAGTTCCTGACGAAGCCGTTTCGCGATCAGGATCTGCTCGACGCCGTTCAGGTGGGCCTGGCCCGCGATCGCGTTTGGCTTGAGAATGAAAAGGCATTGGCGACGCTACGCGCGAGTTTCGATAGCCTGACTCCTCGGGAGCGCGAGGTGATGGCTTTAGTGGTGGCGGGACGACTGAACAAGCAGATCGCCGCCGACCTAGGCGTGAGCGAAATAACCGTAAAGGTTCACCGCAGCCAGGTCATGCAGAAGATGCGTGCCAAGTCCTTGCCGGAGCTCGCCCGCATGGCGGACAAGCTGAAGCTCGCGCCGGGAAAGCCGCAAGGCTCATAGGTTCGTATAGGAGCACATGGACCAGCGTATAGGTCGTCCCCTCCACGTTGATGTCCGATCCTTCCTCCCAGTCAATAGTCACGTCGAGTGCGTATTGTTATGGTCAGGGTATTCTTCCCGTGGGCCGTGTTTTTCCATCGGCCCTTCCCTCAAGCCCCTTCCGATCCCGGGAGGGGTTCTTTTTCTCGGTGGGAAGCTGCGCGACCATAAGTGGGAAGGGTCACTGTCTCGGAATCTCGGATCGATCTCACTTTCAGAGGTCGCGCCTGATCGACAGCATCGCCGTGGGAATTTATCAGCGGGAAGTGGATCACTACGCTCAAGAGCATCAACAAGGTTTCGGCCTAGAAAGATGCTCGGAACAAGCGCGATAATGCTCAAGCGCGGACGCAGGCGCCCCTTCGGAGACGCCGATGTCTCGGGCTCAATGTATTGTCAAGGAACGCTCCGCAGGGCAAAGCTCCTCAAAGTCGTCTACAAGACGGACAAGCTCGAGCGAGTAGAACGAAAGACCGAACAACGTTCCAGTGACGTATAGGGTAAACGCAGATGTCGGGGCGTGCCAAGCTTGACGCCCGAGACGCGCGGTTGTTTCGCGTGGCGTGACGCAAAACGTCATCAAATGTGCTTCAGAGTGAGCGTTCGGTCGTGATGAATAGTCTGAGGGCATGTATAGCGGATCGCTTGGTACAGTGGTCGGGCCTTCCGACATGCGCCGGGAGAACAGCTTGAGCGGGACCAGATCGATCTCGATACGGTTGAGTTCCTGTGTCATGGTCACAAACCTTAGAAGGAGCGCGGAGGAACGAAGAGGCAAAGGGTGCGACCGGTGGGCTCGCCGGCCACGGTGCAGTGGTGGAACTGCCCGTCCGGGCTGTGCTTGATACGGGTATCTCGCGGCGTGATGAGCTCTCCGGTGAGCTTGATGACATATCCGCGGGGACCTTCGAGAACCGCTTGATCTCGGATTTCGCGGCAATCCATTCCGCTGCAGCACGAGAACGGATATGTCCATCCATTCGGCTGTGCCGCCGTTGGCGTCGCATCGTGCGCCGCTGCCGGAGCAGCGGTCGCGACTGCAAAGAGAATAGCTGCTGGCTTGCGCATGATCGTACCTCGATGGTGAATTGCGCCCGCTTCGTTTCGAAGCTCCCTTCGCTCGAGTTTGAGCCGCTGTGAACAGCGTCTCCGTCCCTTCAGGCGGCTCCGCCTCTTAAAGCGCCGGACGAGGTACCGGTCATTTCATGGCGCTCGGAGCAAACGGCCCGCCGGAGTATGTACGCTGAAAATAGCAGCAGGCTCCCCGCCCCGACTATTGATCGGGAGGAAGGATCGGATGCCAACGAGGAGGGAATGATCTATACGGAGGTATAGGTGCTATGCGGATTTAAGTGGCAAGAGCCACACCACCGGCCGGATCTTACTTAGATCGACACCGCCCTAACTAAGGGCTTACCTTCGCGTTGGCAGACGGCGGATGCGAACAATCTTCCTGGTAAGTCCGAAGTGCGACTGTGCCGCTTTGACGTTCATTCGCGGAGACACGGCCTTCTGCATGTTTCGTTAAATCGTAGGTGATTTGGGGATAAAACATGCAGCAATTCGAAGTGTTACAGCGACCTTTGCGCGTCTCACACGACGCGCGGCGCTGTAGCTCTACGATCCGAACCTATCTCTGCGCAGGCGTTGAAAATTGCACCAATTGGTGTTAGTTTTGATGCCACACGGAAGGAGACGTTTGTGCGATCCACCATCAATATAGACGACAGCCTCATGGAGAAGGCGAAGGCCCTGACCGGCACGAAGGAAACGGCGGCGGTCGTCCGTCAGGCGCTGGAAACGCTGGTCCGCACGGAGGCAGGCAAGCGTCTGATCGCTTTGGGCGGCACGATGCCGGACGCAGAGGCCGGTCCGCGGAGGCGGACCGAAAAGTGAGGCTGGCCGATACCGGAATCTGGATCGACCACTTCCGCCAAGCTGACCCGCAGCTAATCCAAACGATCGAAAACGATATGCTGCTCTGCCATCCCGCTATTGTCGGCGAGCTTGCGCTGGGAAGCCTGCACAACCGTACGGCGACGCTCGGGTTCTTGGCGGTTCAGCGGGAGGTCATCGTCGCCACGCACGATGAGGTCTTGGCAATGATCGACGAGCACCAACTTTACAGCATGGGCATAGGTTACACCGACGCCCATCTGCTCGCGTCAACTTTGATCGACAGCCGAGCCGAGTTGTGGACGCGAGACAAGCGGCTGCGCCGGGCGGCAGAAAAAGCGCGCGCCCGAGTGATTCCTGGCGGTACAGTGCGCAACTAAAGCCATTGCAGAAGTATGTAACAGTCGTCCGTCCGGCATTGCAGAGTTTTTCAAAAGGATCATTTCGCCGTCCTCAATGAAAGCTGAGAATGATCGGATGCCGGGAAAGCAGAAAGAACAGCGCAGCTCCGATTGCTCGGGGCCGCCCGTCCAGGAACTCGCTTTGGCGTTGAAGATTTGCCCTTATGAGATCGCTCGGCGAGCGCTGCCGGCATGCCGCTGAAGTGGACCCCAGTACGTCAACTCTAACCGTGCTTCTTCCCTGGCGGCTCAGGCAAAATGGAACTCCAAATCCCAAAGCGAGAAATATATTTCACGTGCCGAAATATATTGACAGCGGCAGTGCTTTGCGTTTTTCTGCCCATACCGGACTTCGAGGAGGAAGGCCGGACTTCATGAACACAGCGGCCGCCGTTGGCGTGCCCACGCGCTTTTTGGGAGGGGCTTCGGCCTCGAGGAGGACTCTTGCGCACTTTTCTCAACACGACCGCGATGGCGGTCCTCGCAACTACACTTTTTGCCGGCGCGGCCAGTGCCGCGACGGAAAACCCCTTCCGCTGCAAGCCGGGCGAAAAATATGTGATGAACGTAATGGTGTCCGGCGTCGAATACTGGTTCCCGGTCTACGAGATGTTCAAGCAGGCCGGCCAGCAATTCGGCTGCGAGACGGAATACACCGGAACGCCGGAATACGACGTCAACAAGCAGATTGCCACCTTCGACCAGGCGCTTGCTCAGAACCCGGCCGGTATCCTGGTCCATCCGATGAACTCCGATCCGTTCATTGAACCGATCAATCGGGCGATCGACCAGGGCACTGCGGTCGTCACCTTCGCCGCGGACTCGCCGCTTTCGAAGCGCATTTCCTACATCACCTCCGACAACACCCGCGAAGGCATCTATGCCGCCGACAAGATCGCCGAGAAGCTCGGCGGCAAGGGCGAATACGCGGTGCTCGAGAACCCGGGCCAGGACAACCACGACAAGCGCATCGCCGCCTTCATCGCCCGCATGGAGGAGAAGTGGCCCGACATGAAGCTCGTCGGCCGGGCCGCCTCCAACCAGGACCCGAACAAGGCGTATCAGGGTTTGATGAGCATCATCCAGGCCAACCCGAACCTCGGCGCCGTCTTCATGCCTGAGGCCAATTCCGCTATCGGCGCGGCGCAGGCGAACAAGGAGACGGGCGGCAAGGTCCTCGTCATGTGCGCCGACGTCAATGCCAATATCCTCGACATGATAAAGGCGGGGGAGGTTTTCGGTTCGATCAACCCGAACCAGGGGATGCAGGGCTATATGGGCTTCCTGCTGCTGTGGCTCGCCAAGCACCCGGACCTGATTGACCCGATGAACGACGCCAAGCGCTCCGGCTTCAATCCGATGAGCATTCCCGTCGTCGACAACGGACTCTCGATCGTCACGGCCGAAAACGCAGACGACTTCTACTGGGACAAATACCTGAAGCGCCGCGGCACCAAGGGTATCGAGGAGTAGGGTCACGAACGGCCGCCCGGAATAGAGACTTCGGGCGGCCGACGAGGCGAGAGGGGGTTGTGATGGCGTCAGGGACCGTGCTGGAGATCCGCAATGTCGGCAAGCATTTCGGAGCCGTGAAGGCGTTGACAGCTGTGAACTTTCAGCTCGAGCGCGGCGAGGTCCACGCGCTTTGCGGCGAGAATGGTGCCGGCAAGTCGACGTTGATGAATATCATCGCCGGCGTGCTGCAGCCTTCCGAGGGGGAAATCCTCGTCGACGGGACGCCGGTGAAGATCCCCTCGCCTGCGGCCGCGCAATCGCTCGGCATCGGCCTTGTCCATCAGGAGATTGCGCTCTGCCCGGATGCCACGGTTGCGGAAAACATGTTCATGGCGGCGACGAACCGCCGACGCTCGGCTCTGATGAACTACCGCAAGCTGGAGCGCGATGCGCAGGCGGTGATGAACCGCCTCGCGCCGATCGACGTGCGCCAGAGGGTCGGTGACCTGCCGATCTCCAGCCAGCAGCTCGTCGAGATCGCCAAGGCGCTGACTCTCGATTGCCGTTTGCTTATCCTTGACGAGCCGACGGCGGCGCTGACGGAGGCCGAAGCGCAGGTGCTCTTCGGCATCGTCCGCGACCTCAAGGCGCGCGGCGTCTCGATCATCTATATCAGTCACCGCATGGCGGAGGTGTTCAGCCTTTGCGATCGCGTGACCGTATTCCGCGACGGCCGCTATGTCTCGACTGAGAAGGTTGCGGACGTGACCCCTGAGGACGTGGTGCGCCTTATGGTCGGCCGCGAGATCACCCAGCTTTATCCGGAAAAGCAGCAAGCCTCCGAACGCGCGGGCGAGCCTATCCTTGCGGTCCGAGATCTTGGCGACGGCGCACGCTTCCGCGACATAAGCTTCGAGCTTCGCCGTGGCGAGATCCTCGGTGTCGGTGGCTTGATCGGCTCAGGGCGCACCGAGATCGCTGAAGGCATCTGTGCGTTGCGGCCGGTCACGCATGGCGAAATCCGGCTACACGATAAACCGCTTCGGCTGCGCCGCTATTCCGACGCGGCGAAGGCCGGCATCGCCTATCTGTCGGAGGATCGGAAGGGATCCGGCGTTTTTCTCGATCTTTCCATTGCGCAGAACATTGCCGTCCTCGACCTCAAGGTGCTGACCGCTTTCGGTCTGCTCAACACCCGCAGGGAAAGGGCTCTGGCCGAGGAGCTGACCCGCAGGCTTGGCGTGCGGATGGGCGGTGTCGACATGCCTGTCTCCTCCCTCTCGGGCGGTAACCAGCAGAAGGTCGCGATCGCCAAGCAACTGGCCGTCCATCCGAAGGTGATCCTGATGGACGAGCCTACCCGCGGCATCGACGTCGGCGCGAAGTCGGAAATCCACCGGTTGCTGCGCGAGCTTGCGCGCGCGGGCATCGGCATCCTGGTGATCTCATCGGAACTGCCGGAGCTCATCGGCCTCTGTGATCGGGTCCTGGTGGTGCACGAGGGCCGGATCGCCGGCGAGGTCTCGGGCGACGGCATGACGGAGGAAGCGATCATGCGGCTCGCATCCGGCATCGGCGCGGCGAACGACACGAATTTGAAGGCATCCGGGCATGCTGCCTGAGGAAGCAGGAGACAGGGCTATGGCAGTCGACACATTGGCGGTCGCGGGCGAAACGCGCACGCCGACATGGAAACGGATCGGCACGATGCGCGAGGCTGGGTTGATCGCGATCATCCTGGCGCTCTGCGTCGTTATGAGCTTCGCCTCGCCGCATTTCCTCACGCTCGGCAATTTCCGGGCGATGCTGATGTCCTTCTCGGTCGAGGGTATCGTCGTCGTGGGCATGACGATCCTGCTAATCGTCGGCGGCATCGACCTTTCGGTCGGCTCCGTCGTCTGCTTCTCGATGGTGCTCTCCGGCTCACTATTCCTGATTGGTCTCGATCCCTGGACGGCGTCACTCGTCGGCATTCTCGCAAGCGCCGCCATCGGCTGCATCATGGGCTTCTTCGTCACCGTCGTGGGGCTCAATCATTTCATCACCTCGCTTGCGGCCATGGTGATCGTGCGCGGCCTCTGCCTCGTCATCACCAAGGGCACGCCGCTATCGCTCTTCACCTTGCCGCCGGAATTCAAGGCGATCGGCCAGGGCACGTTCTTCGGCGTCCCCTATGTGATCCTGATCTTTATCGCCGTCGTCGTCGCCTTCGATTTCCTGCTGCGCCGGGCGACCGCCTTCCGCAAGGTGTTCTACACCGGCAGCAACGAGAAGGCCGCGCTCTACTCCGGGATCAGGACGAAAGAAGTTAAGTTCTGGGTGACGGTGCTGTGCGCCACGCTCTCGGGAGTCGCCGGTGCCATCTACATGTCGCGCTTCGGCGCGGCGACGCCAACCTTCGGCGTCGGCATGGAGCTCAACATCATCGCCGCGGCGGTGATCGGCGGAGCTTCGCTCAACGGCGGATCGGGCACGATCCTCGGCGCCATTCTCGGCATCGCTCTTCTATCGGTGGTGACGAGCTCCCTGATCCTGCTCGACGTCTCCGTCTACTGGCAGGATATGATCAAGGGCTGCATACTGCTGGCCGCCGTTTCGATCGATCATTTGCTGCACAAGCGGAAGGCCGCCTGATATGCCGAACGCCAAACCGAAATCCGCGTCCGCCCCTCGCGAAGAGATCGTCATCGCAAGGCAGATGCACCAGGCCCTCGTGCTTCACTTTCTGGAAGGCCTGACGCAGGCGCAGATCGCCGATCAGCTCGGCATCTCACACGCGACCGTCAACCGCCTGATCAAACGTGGTCGCCAGCTCGGCCTCGTCGAAATCAAGATCAAGTCGCCGGTCGAGCCGCTAGTGGAAATCGAGGAGCAATTGCTGGCGCTCGGCGGCATCAGGCGCGCGGTGGTCGTGCCGACAGTGTCCGAGAACCCCCAGATCGCTCTGCAGGCGGTCGGCGAGGCTGCAGCGAGATTGATGATCGAGGAGATCGCCGACGGCGATACGATCTGCATCACCGGCGGCAAGGGCGTTAGCGCCGTCGTTGCGGGCCTGCAGCCGCCGCGACGCTTCGACATAGAGGTCATACCGGCGACCGGCTGCGTCCAGGGCAAACACTACACCGACGTCAACCACGTCTCCACGCTCATGGCAGACAGGCTCGGCGGGCGCTCGTTCCAGATCCACGCGCCGCTCTTTGCTGACAGCGAAGCGGAACGGAGAATGCTGCTCGGGATGCGCTCGGTCGCGGACGTCTTCAAACGGGCGCGAGAGGCGAAGGTGGCGGTGGTCGGCATCGGCTCAATCCTGTCGGACGACTCCAGCTATTACGACCTGCACCCGTCTTCCAGTACGGACCGCGAGGCGATCGAGCGATCCGGCGCATCCTGCGAACTGCTGGCGCATCTGCTCAACGACCATGGACGCGTCTGCGACTACAGCCTCAACCGGCGCCTCGTTTCGCTGACGCTCTCCGAATTCGCCTCGATCCCGACGAAGATCGGAGTGGCGAGCGGACCAACCAAGGCTGGCCCGATCTTAAGCGTCATGCGCGGCAATCATCTGGACACGCTCGTCACGGATCAGGCGACGGGTGCGCGCATTCTCGAACTGGGCAAAGGCGGAGAGCATCCATGAACGGACAACAAGTGATACGGGAGATCGGCCGCTCCGGCGTCGCGGCCTCCGCCGTCGGCCTCGGCACCTGGGCGATCGGCGGCTGGATGTGGGGTGGTACGGACGAACGGGAATCGATCGCCGCGATCCAGGCCTCACTCGACGCCGGCGTGACCCTGATCGACACCGCCCCGGCCTATGGTCTTGGGCGGGCCGAAGAGATCGTCGGCAGGGCGGTCGCGGGGCGCCGCGACAAGGCGGTGATCGCAACGAAGTGCGGGCTCGTCTGGCACACCGGGCAGGGCAACCACTTCTTCGACCAGGACGGCAAGCCCGTACATCGCTATCTCGGCCGAGAGTCGATCTTTCACGAGGTCGAGCAGAGTCTCAAGCGGCTCGGAACCGACTACATCGACCTCTACATCACCCATTGGCAGGACCCGACGACGCCGATCGAGGAAACCATGCGGGCGCTCGAGGATCTGCGCGCCGCCGGCAAGATCCGCGCGATCGGCGCAAGCAACGTGAACCGCGAAGAGCTGGAGACGTATGTGAAGATCGGCGGGCTCGACGCTATCCAGGAACGGTTCAGTATGATCGATCGAGAGATCGAGGCGGAACTCTTGCCGATCACCACGGGCAATCGGGTCTCTACGCTCAGCTATTCTTCGCTGGCTCTGGGGCTGCTTTCAGGCACGATCGGGCCGGAGCGCGTCTTTTCCGGCGACGACCAGCGCAGGGACAATCCGCGTTTCTCTGTTGCGAACCGAGAGAAGGTGCTGAGTTTCGCCGAGACGATCCGCCCGGTCGCGGAAAGGCATGAGGCCACGATCGCACAGATCGTTATCGCCTGGACGCTGGCGCAGCCCGGCATCACCTTCGCGCTCTGCGGCGCTCGCAATCCGGCCCAGGCTCTCGACAATGCGCGGGCGGGGACGATCCGGCTAAGCGAGGACGACCTCACGGCAATCGATGCGGCAATAGCGGCGAAACTGGCGAACATGGATAGCTAACGGACCGCCATCATGACAAGAAAAGAGACTTTGGACGGGCTTCGCCAAAGCCCGAAGGTGGACGTTTGCGTCCTCGGCGGCGGCATCAATGGGCTCAGCGTCTTTCGCGAGCTCGCGCTGCAGGGCCTGCGCGTTCTCCTGGTCGAGAAGCACGACTACTGCTCGGGCGCGAGCGCGGCACTTTCACGGATGGTGCATGGGGGGCTGCGTTATCTCGAAAATGGTGAGTTCACCCTGGTGAAGGAGTCGCTCGTCGAGCGGGACCGGCTGCTCAGGAACGCCCCGCACCTCGTGGCGCCGCTGCCGACGACCGTACCGGTCTTCGACACTTTTTCCGGCCTCGCCAACGGCATCGTCCGTTTCCTCGGCTTGAGCCGCCGGCCAAGCCGGCGCGGAGCGGTCGCGATCAAGGCCGGGCTCTCGATCTACGACTTGCTGACGCGCAAGCGAGCGCTGATGCCGCGGCACCGCTTCCGCGGTCGGCGTGCAACCCTTGCCAAATGGCCGGCGCTCAACCCGCGGATCCGCAGTTCCGCCACCTATTACGACGCGTGGGTCAGTCATCCCGAACGGATCGGTATCGAGCTCCTCCAGGATGGGCTGTCTGCCTCGACGGAAGCGGCGGCGGTCAATTACGCCGAGCTGCGCAGAAGCGAGACCGGCGGCTACGTCGTGGTGGACCGCATTGACGGGCTCAGCGTGGAGGTCGAGCCCAAGCTGATCGTGAACGCGACCGGCGGCTGGATCGATATCACCAATGGCGCGCTCCTGCCGCCCGATCGCCGCGGCGCCCCGCTGATGGGAGGGACGAAGGGATCGCATCTCATCATCGACAATGCCAGGCTGCGCGACGCACTCGGGGATCACATGATCTACTACGAGAACGAGGACGGGCGCATCTGCATCCTTTTCCCCTACCTCGGCAAAGTGCTGGTCGGCTCCACCGATATTCGGGTCGACGATCCCGAGACGGTCCGCTGCGAGGCGGAGGAGCGCGACTACATTTTGCAGTCGCTCGCCTTCGTCCTGCCGGGGATGGAGATCAAGCGCGAGGAAATCGTCTTCCAGTTCTCCGGCGTGCGGCCGCTTCCGGCCAGCAGCGACAGCTTCACCGGCCGCATTCCGCGCGATCATTTCTGCACCCTGCTCGAGAATTCGGGGGCACCGGTCATCTGCATGATCGGCGGCAAATGGACGACGTTCCGCTCTTTCGGCGAACTCGCGGCCGACACCGCGCTGAAGAGACTCGGCCGTCCGCGCCGCATCTCGACTGCAGACTGCCCCATCGGCGGCGGACGCCAGTTTCCGGCCGACCGCGCGAGCTGGATTGCCGCGCTCGCCGATCGCTCCGGCCTTGCGCAACCGCGCGTCGCCGGATTGTTCGCGCGCTACGGAACTGACGCGGCGAAGGTAGCGACCTTCATTAGCCAGGGAACCGATGCACCGATGCTCGGCTCTGATTACTCGGTGCGGGAAATGCTGTTCCTGATCCGCAACGAGGCGGTCGAGCATTTGGACGACCTGCTCTTGCGTCGCACGACGCTCGCCATCTCCGGCGTGCTCTCGCTCGCCACTCTCGACGCGACACTCGACCTGTTGGCGGCGGAGAAGAGCTGGGGAGACGAGCGCCGTGCGAGCGAGCGGGCCCGCTTTCTTGCGCTGTTGCGCGATAGCCACGGCGTCGACGAGGCGATGCTTGCCGCCCGCTCACCGCAACCTGAGACCGAAGCCAGAGCGGCGGTCTGAGGTCCAACCCTTTGCAGCGGCCTCCCAGAGGCGGCCCGCGCAAAATATGAAGAGGAGAATGCCATGAAAAACAATCGCAAGGTGCGAATCAACCGCCTGTTTAACGGCGGACGCTGCCTGGATGTGGCGATCGATCACGGGGTCTGCAACGAACCGTCCTTCCTGAGCGGGTTGGAAGATATGGAGGGTGTGATCAGGGCGCTCGTAGGAGCCGCACCGGACGCGATCCAGATGAATTACGGCCAGGCCGACCTGCTGCAGGAACTGCCGGGCAAGGACAAGCCGGCGCTCGTCATGCGCATCGACATGGGCAATCCCTATAACCGGACCCGCCACCGCGACATGTGGGCGGTGTTGCAGAACGAGGCCGAGCCGCTGATCGGGGCGCTGCAGATGGATGCGGCGTGCGTCGTCGTCAATCTCTTCATGCTGCCGGACGAGCCGGATTTGTTCCGCCAATGCGTCCAGAACATCGCGCGCGTCCGAGCCGATTGCGAGAAATACGGCATGCCGCTGATGATCGAGCCGCTCGTCATGCAGCCGGTCACCGAGCATGGCGGCTACATGGTCGACGGCGACGCGGAGAAGATCGTCACCTTGACCCGCCTCGCCCGAGAGATGGGCGCCGACATCATCAAGGCGGACCCGACCACCCACGCGGAAGACTTCCATCGAGTCGTGGAGACAGCGCGTTGCCCGGTGCTCGTGCGCGGGGGCGGCAAGGAGGATCTCCGCGCCGTATTCGACAAGTCGGCAGCCTTGATGAAGCAGGGCGCGATGGGCATGGTCTACGGGCGCAACATCTACCAGCACTCCAATCCGAACGCCGTGGTGCGCGGATTGATGGCGATCGTGCACGAGAACGCGAGCGGCGAGGACGCCTTCGCACTTTACCGGCAAGGCTGACAAGAGGCGGTAGAGGGAAAGTGTGTGCGGCCGCAACCGGACCTTGGGAGGGGTTCAGCATGGGAGACTATCTGTTGGGGCTCGACGCCGGCAACACCGTCATCAAGGCGGTGATCTTCGACCGGGAGGGCAATGAAATCGCTTCAGCCTCGGCCGAAGGCCACAGCCGCATGCCCTCCCCCGGTCATGTCGAGCGCGGCCTGGACGAGCTTTGGGAAAATGCGCGTCGAGTCATCCGTACCTGTGTCGATGAGGCGGGGATCGACGCAGGCGAAATCGCTGCAATCGGTTGCGCCGGCCATGGCAATGGCCTCTATGCGCTCGATCGCCATGGACGACCGCTTCTCGGCATCCAGTCGCTCGATACGCGGGCGGCGGCTCTAGTCGAGCAATGGCAGTCGGAAGGCGTCGGTGACCGCACCTATCCGATCGGAAGGCAGCGGCCATGGCCCTCGCAGACGCCGACCTTGCTCGCCTGGCTAAAACGGCACCGGCCGGAGATCTTCGAAAAGATCGGCACCGTCTTCCTCTGCAAGGACTTCATCGTCAACCGGCTGACGGGCGCACGCGTCAGCGATGTCTCGGACATGACCGGTTGCGGCCTGCTCGATGTCGCCGGCCGGCGCTACGATCGGGCGCTGATGGCGGCCTACGGCCTTGCCGATAGTATGGACCTTCTGCCGCCGCTCCTCGAGAGCGCCGACATCGCCGGCCGCGTCACGGACGAGGGGGCCGCCGAAACAAGCCTTGCTGCCGGGACGCCGGTCGTCGGCGGCCTTTTCGACGTGGTAGCTTCGGCAATCGGCTCGGGCGTTACCCGCACCGGCGCGGCTTCCGTCATCGCCGGCACCTGGAGCATCAACCAGGTGATCATCGATCGCCCCGAGCTCGACGGACCGGTCTTCATGTCCTCCACGTTCGACCGCGACCGCTACATGGCGATCGAGTCGAGCGCGACCTCGGCCGCAAATCTCGAATGGCTAGTGCGCGAGTTCTTTTCCGAGCCGCGCTCCGACGGGCGGTCGCCCTTCGACCTCTGCTGCGAGCTGGCTTCGGCGTGCGCTCCGTCTTCCGACGATCCGCTCTACCACCCTTATCTCTATGGCGCGCAGCAGGATGGCAATGCCCGGGCTGGCTTCTACGGCATCGCCGGCTGGCACACCAAGGCCCACCTCGTCCGCGCCGTGCTTGAAGGCGTCGCCTTCGGTCATCGCCAGCACATCGAGACGATGCGGGCGGCGGGCGCGAGCTTCGACCAGGCGGTGCTCTCCGGCGGCGGGTCGCGCAGCCTCGTGTGGCCCCAGATCTTTGCCGACGTGCTCGGCGTCCCGGTCTCCGTCGCCCGCTCGCGCGAGACGGGTGCCTTGGGGGCGGCTGTGGCTGCCGGCACCGGGGTCGGCATCTTCGCCGACTTCGCCGAGGGAGCGACCGCAATGGTGAGAACCGAGCGGCACTACCGCCCGGATACCGCGCTCGAAGCGCATTATGCCAGGCGATATGCCCTCTATCGGGAGATTGCCGATGTGATGGCACCAGTCTGGCGGCGGCTTTCCGCGTCGCAAACTCTGACGACGGGAGCTGCAGCGTGAACGGGCGTGCGGACGACATTGCCGCCGATGCGGGCAGCTACGATTTCATTGTCGTCGGCGCGGGTTCCGCAGGCTGCGTCCTGGCGAACCGGCTTTCGGCCGATCCGAGAAACCGCGTCTTGCTGCTGGAGGCCGGCGGCAGCGATCGCTATCACTGGGTGCATGTACCGATCGGCTATCTCTACTGCATGGGCAACCCGCGCACCGACTGGATGATGAGAACGGCTGCGGAGCCCGGCCTCAACGGCCGTGCCCTGCCCTACCCCCGCGGCAAAGTACTCGGTGGCTGCTCCTCGATCAACGGCATGATCTACATGCGCGGCCAGGCGGCCGACTACGACGGTTGGCGCCAGGCGGGGAATACCGGCTGGGGCTGGGACGATGTGCTGCCCTATTTCCTCAAGTCCGAGGACAATTACCGCGGCAAGTCTGCCATGCACGGCGCCAGCGGAGAATGGCGCGTCGAACGGCAGCGCCTGTCCTGGCCGATCCTCGATGCCTTCCGCGACGCGGCGCAAGAGCTCGGCATTCCGAAGGTGGACGATTTCAACACCGGCGACAACGAGGGGTCGGGATATTTCGAGGTGAATCAGCGTGGCGGTGTGCGTTGGAACACGACCAAGGCCTTCCTGCGCCCGGCGATGAAGCGACCCAATCTCCGGGTGCTGACGAGCGCGGAGACGGAGCGTCTCGCCTTCGACGGCCGGCAGCTGAAAGGCGTGCGCTTTCGCATGAATGGCCGGATGCACCTCGCAAGCGCCACGCGGGAGGTCATCCTCTCGGCCGGCGCGATCAACTCGCCGAAGATTCTGGAGCTGTCCGGGATCGGCAGGCCCGATGTCCTTTCGGCCGCCGGCATTGAGATAGCGCACGCCCTGCCAGGCGTCGGCGAAAATCTGCAGGATCACTTGCAGATCCGCACCGTCTTCCGGATCGATGGGGCGAAGACGCTCAACCAACTCTACCACAACATCTTCTCCCGGGCGGGAATGGGGCTCGAATATATCCTCAGACGCTCCGGCCCTTTGTCGATGGCGCCAAGCCAGCTCGGCATTTTTGCCAAGAGCGATCCGGCCGTCGCCACCGCCGACCTCGAATACCATGTCCAGCCGCTCAGCACCGATCGGCTGGGGGAGCCGCTGCACAAGTTTCCGGCCGTGACCGTCTCCGTCTGCAATCTTCGCCCCGAGAGCCGCGGGAGCGTGCACGTGGTGGACCAATCCCCCGCTGCCGCACCCGACATCCGCCCGAACTACCTGTCGACGGTCGGCGATCGGCTCCTCGCCGCCAAGGCGATCCGCCACGCCCGAAGCCTGATGGCCACCAACTCGATCGCGAGATTCCGACCGACGGAAATGTTGCCGGGGGTGGAGTTCCAGACAGACGAGGAACTGATCCGTCGGGCCGGCGATATCGCCACCACCATCTTCCATCCGGTCGGCACCTGCAAGATGGGCGGGGATCCGCTGGCCGTGGTCGATTCCTCGCTCAAGGTACACGGGCTTGGCGGCCTGCGTGTCGTCGATGCCTCGATCATGCCGGCTATTGTCTCCGGCAACACCAACTCTCCGGTCATCATGATCGCTGAAAAGGCCGCAGAGATTATTCTTCAGCAATGAAGGCGACATCGGGCGTGTCGCAGGCGCCAAACGCACACGCGCCAGGAGCTAACACTGAAGCGCCTCGAATATGCCGTTCCACATCGGATATACGGAGGGGCGCCAGATACGGCGCGCGCGTCTTATCAGACGCGCAAGGGTCGCTGCAGCACTTTGATTGCTGTATGTTTCATCCTTAAGTCGGTCGCGATTTAAGGGAGCATGCAGTAGCCGCCCTGCCCTCACGGTTGGAGGGAAATGAAGATGACCTGGAGCAAGCGATGTGCCGAAACATAAAACCCTTGTTCAATTTCGATCCGCCGGCAACGGACGAGGAAATCCATGACGCCGCGCTGCAGTTCGTGCGAAAGCTGAGCGGAACGACCAGGCCGTCGAAGCGCAACGAGGCGGCATTCGAGCGCGCCGTGAGTTCGATTGCGGCATGCGCTCGCGAACTGCTCGATTCGCTCGAGACCGCGCAACCGCCACGCAACCGCGAGGAAGAAGCCGCAAAAGCGCGCGCGAGATCGGCGACCCGGTTCGCGTGAACGTACCTGCAGTCGGGCCATTGCAAGCTGGGTTCCTGGAGCGTCGCCGACTGGGGAACAGCCAGTGTCGACGCTCGTTCCCATGTTACCCAGCGACCACATGCCTTTGGGTCGAGCTGTTATGACCGATCGGATGACGTTCCCATCAGAGGATGCGGCCTTCACCTATTTCGATAGTCTTCAACCGGTGTCCGTCGAGGAATTGATCGGCCTCTGGAAAGGAAGCGAAGTACCTAGTGGGCACCCGTTCGATGGAGTGCTGGAAAATCTGGAATGGTACGGAAAGCGTTTCCGCGCCGACATGCGCGCCGATGCCCTCTTGTTCAAGAAGAGTGTTAACCGCCTGGTGCCGATCGATCCCTCTGCAATTCCCCTCAATCTCGCTTTCCGTTTCCATCGACTGGGTCGTACGAAGGCCGCCAGAAATCTGTTCTCCCATCTGCTGAAGCACCTGCGTGCGAGAGGTCCGGTCGCTTCGATACGAACGATGGGCTTCCGCGGCAAGGTCAGCGCGGCGATGGTTTACGATAGCAAGCCGATCATCGATCATTTCAGAAGGATCGATGCCGAGAGGGTGCTTGGGGTTATGACCATACAAGGACACCACGGGCATTTCTTCTTTCAGCTCGAGCGCGTGAAGGAGCCTCGCCTCTCATATCTCTAAAGTACCGTCTGGCGGGTGTGACTTCGTGGCTCGGCAATCGCGAGTCTGGCGGGGTTTGCAACAACTCACGACCGGAAGATTTGCGTCGAGCGTAAGCCTGCAACTACCCCCGGCAACCATAAGTGCGGACATGAAGGCCATCGCCGCAAGCACGGCGGGCAACAGGGAACAAGAGCGGCTTTCTGGCAATTGTGCAGAATGACATCGTGCTTGCCGTTTTGAACGCGGGCCGGTCGGATTCCATCGAGCCAGGAGCTTAACGATGAAAATTGCGCAGATCGCCCCCCTTGCAGAGCGGGTCCCGCCAAAGCTTTACGGAGGAACTGAGCGAATTGTTTCCTACCTCACCGAAGAACTCGTGAGGCTGGGCCACGACGTGACCCTCTTTGCCAGCGGCGATTCGCTCACCACGGCCAAACTGGTGCCCTGTTCCGATGTGGCACTGAGGCTCAACCCGGAGGTCCTTGACTTCCTTCCTTATCACGTCGCAATGGTAGAAGAGGTCCGCAGTCGCGCGGACGAGTTCGACGTACTGCATTTTCACATCGAGTTTCTGCACTTTCCGTTGATCAGGGATTTTGCGGACCGCACTGTAACGACACTGCATGCGCGGCTCGATCTGCCCGATCTCCAGCCCTTCTATCGTGCCTTCCCGGATATCCCGGTGGTGTCCATTTCGGAGAACCAGCGGTTGCCGATGCCTCCGGTCAATTGGCGAGGCACCGTTCATCATGGCCTCGATCCGAACGTGCTGCCGTTCACGCAAACGCCCAGCGGAAACTATTTGGCGTTCCTGGGGCGCATTTCGCCGGAAAAAGGTCCGGACCGAGCGATCGAGATCGCCGCGCGAGCCGGCATGCCCCTCAAGATCGCCGCAAAGGTGGACGCTCAAGACCGCGACTATTGGGAGGCGGTCGTCGAACCCCTCGTCGCACGCCATTCGAACGTCGAGTTCATCGGTGAAATCGATGAATCTCAAAAGGCGGACTTCCTCGGTAACGCCGCAACACTGCTGTTCCCGATAGACTGGCCGGAACCATTCGGCCTCGTCATGATCGAAGCAATGGCCTGCGGCACCCCGGTGCTCGCCTTTCGCTACGGTTCCGCGCCCGAAGTCATCGAGGACGGTGTCTCGGGTATCCTGGTCGATACGCTGGAAGAAGCCGTCGAAAGCCTCGGGCGGACGCTGGAGCTCGACCGACAGAAGGTGCGCCAGAGCTTCGACAGGCGCTTCACCGCCGAGCGGATGACACGCGACTACCTCGAGATCTACAAAAATCTCCCGGGTGCTCACAAGCACGCCACCTCGGCTCACTCGGAGGAGCGAAAGAGAGTTGGCCTCGAAGCTGCGTAAGGGAGAGGAATTGAACCGAGAGGGCGCGACCCGACCGACAGTGAATGACGGGCGATCCATCGGCGCGCTTGCGGACGCGTTGCTCACCGGTCCGGCGCGGCAAGCGCGGCTTTCCCTTGGGGAATTGCTCCGCCTCATAGGCGACCGGAGTTTTGGCGCCGTACTGGTACTGGCTGCCGGTACGAATTTGTCCCCCGCGGGAATGGTCCCGACGGTTTCGACAGTGCTCGCCGGTGTGGTTGCTTTCACTTCTTTGCAGATTGTTGCCGGGCTGCAGCATATTTGGTTGCCGCGCTTCCTCCGCCAGAAAACCGTATCCCGGCGAATCGTAGAGTCCACAGGCCGGACGATGAAAACATGGTCCTCCTGGCTGGACCCCTGGTTGACGCGCGGGCTGCATCCGCTTGCCCGCAAGCCCTTTGATCGAGTTGCTGCCCTCATTTGCATCTTGCTCTCGCTGACCGTCCCGTTTCTGGAATTCTTTCCCTGGGTGACCAACGTGCCCATGACGATCATTGCTATCTTCGGGCTCGGACTGCTGGTCAGGAACGGACTTCTGATGGGCGTTGGTTTCGCTGCCAGCCTCATCCTTGCTTATTTCGTCTACCGGCTGCTCTCGTCGTAATGCGAGCAGCCGCCGCGAACACCTCTTGATTCGCCATATCCGGTGTTGCCACTTAGTCGTTGTCAAAACATCATATTCTCGTCTCGTTAGTGAAAACGGAGTATGAATTAGAGTCGCCATGTCCGGGAACGTCCAGGAGTTCGTAGCGTTTTTGCAGACGAGCTGGTTTCCCGAAGCTAGACCTGGAGTTGAGCCATGGAACTCACGAATGCGCGTAGACTTGCGAGCGAGTATCTGCGACTCGGCGGCCATCGCCGTGTGGTCATCGACGATAACCAGACATCGATAAGAAGTTGGGAAGAGGAACCCGCTGAGGCGGAAGCGTTCTGGAAGCAGAACGTCGAAACCCTGGCCCCCGAAAGGCAGCGCGAAGTGGAGCTTTTCCTTCCGACAATCAATCGCGCCTGAGTCGCTGGTAATGCACCGCCTGCGCCGGCAGGCGAGCTCGCCTCGCCGGCTGGAAATGCAGCCTTGGGCCTACAGCCTGTGGGTGAATTCAAGGATACAGCACGGCGACATCAAATGTGAGTTTACAAAAGTAATATAATATGATTTTTTCTCACTGGCTGCATGGAGTGCAGCGTTCTTTGGGAGGAAATCATGAAATTTCGCAAAGCACTCGCGAGTGCCACGATCCTTGCCGCCTGCATGTTCGGTAGCGCCTCGGCCGCGGAACTGGTTGTCGGCTTTTCCCAGATCGGATCGGAGTCCGGCTGGCGCGCGGCGGAGACGACACTGACGAAACAGCAGGCCGAGCAGCGCGGCATCGACCTCAAGTTCGCCGATGCGCAGCAGAAGCAGGAAAACCAGATCAAGGCGATCCGCTCCTTCATCGCCCAGGGCGTGAACGCGATCCTGCTCGCGCCCGTCGTCGCCACCGGCTGGGACGAGGTGCTGCAGGAAGCCAAGGACGCGGAAATCCCCGTCATCCTGCTCGACCGCACCGTCGACGCCTCGAAGGATCTCTATCTGACTGCGGTGACCTCCGACCTCGTCCATGAAGGCAATGTGGCCGGCAAGTGGCTGGTCGACACCGTCGCCGGCAAGCCTTGCAACGTCGTCGAGCTTCAGGGCACGACAGGCTCCTCGCCCGCCATCGACCGCAAGAAGGGCTTCGAAGCGGCGCTCGCTGGCAAGGATAACCTGAAGATCATCCGCAGCCAGACCGGTGACTTCACCCGCACAAAGGGCAAGGAAGTCATGGAAAGCTTCCTGAAGGCCGAGGATGGCGGCAAGAACATCTGCGCGCTCTACGCCCACAACGACGACATGGCCGTGGGCGCCATCCAGGCAATCAAGGAAGCCGGCCTGAAGCCGGGCAAAGACATCCTGGTCGTCTCGATCGACGCGGTTCCGGATATCTTCCAGGCGATGGCGGCCGGCGAGGCCAACGCGACCGTCGAGCTCACGCCGAACATGGCGGGCCCGGCCTTCGATGCGCTTGCTGCCTATCTCAAGGATGGCAAGGAGCCGCCGAAGTGGATCCAGACGGAATCGAAGCTCTACACGCAGGCTGACGATCCGATGAAGGTCTACGAGGAAAAGAAGGGCCTCGGTTACTGATCTCGCTTGCGGCCCGCGCCCATCGACGGCGCGGGCCGTCCCCTGCCCCGGGCACCCGTCTCCGCCGAGCGGGTGGCATTTCTGAGACGGTATCCATGCAGACCAGCGACAACATTCTTTCCGCCAGCCGGATAGAGAAGGGCTTCCCCGGCACAAGGGCGCTCGACAAGGTCGATTTTCACCTCCGGCGCGGCGAAGTTCACGCGCTTCTCGGGGAGAACGGCGCCGGCAAATCCACGCTCATCAAGTGCCTCACCGGCGCCTACCGGCGGGACGGCGGCAGCATTCTGCTCGACGGCGCCGAGGTGGACCCGCGCGACACCTTCGACGCCCAGAGGCTCGGGATCGGGACGGTCTACCAGGAAGTCAATCTGCTGCCGAACCTCACCGTCGCCGAAAACCTCTTCCTCGGGCGTCAGCCGCGCCGCTTTGGCATGATCGACACCAAGGCGATGAACCGCAGGGCGCGCGAGCTCCTCGCGGAATACGAGCTCGAGCTCGATGTCACGCGCGATCTAGCAAGCTATTCCGTGGCGATCCAGCAGGTCGTGGCGATCGCCCGCGCCGTCGATCTTTCCGGCAAGGTGCTGATTCTCGACGAGCCGACGGCCAGCCTCGACGCGCACGAGGTCGCGATGCTCTTCCGTATCGTCCGGCGTCTCAAGGCGCGCGGGCTCGGCATTGTCTTCATCACCCATTTTCTCGAGCAGGTCTACGAAATCGCCGACCGCATCACGGTGCTCAGGAACGGACAGGTCGTCGGAACCCGCGACACGGCCGAGCTCACGCGACGCGATCTCATCGCGATGATGATCGGCCGGGAACTGGCGGCCGAAATTCAATCGGCGCGGCCGGATGCCGTCGAAGGAGAGCCGCGTTACAGCTTCCGGAATTACGGCCGCAGGGGACATGTCGCCCCCTTCGATCTCGATGTCCGCGCCGGCGAGGTCGTTGGCATGGCTGGTCTCCTCGGCTCGGGACGCACGGAGACGGCCGAAATCCTCTTTGGTGCCCATCGCGCCGACAGCGGAACGGCCGAGATCGATGGGCGACCGGTCAATCTTTCGTCGCCCCGCGCCGCCATCCGTCGGAAGTTCGGCTTCTGCCCGGAGGACCGCAAGACCGCCGGCATCGTCGGCGACCTCTCTGTGCGGGAGAACATCGTGCTCGCGCTGCAGGCGAGACGCGGCTGGACACGGCCGATCTCGCGTGCGGAACAGAACCGGCTGGCCGACCACTATATCCGCGCGCTCGACATCCGAACCGCGGATCGCGAGAAGCCGATCAAGCTGCTTTCCGGCGGCAACCAGCAGAAGGCCATTCTCGCCCGTTGGCTCGCGACCGAACCGGAACTCCTCATCCTCGATGAGCCGACACGGGGCATCGATGTCGGTGCGCATGCAGAAATCGTCAGGCTCATCGAAACCCTGCGCGAGAAAGGCATGTCGCTGATCGTCATCTCGTCGGAGCTCGAGGAGCTCGTCGCCTACAGCACGCGCATCGTCGTCCTTCGCGACCGTGCTCACGTCGCCGAATTGAGCGGCGACCGTATTACCGCGCATCAGATCGTCGAAGCGATTGCCGCGGCCAATGAAAGAGGGGCATCGTGATCTCGATCGTCAGGACCTATCTCACCCGGCTGCTGCCGCAACTCATCGCTCTGGCGACGATCGTTGCAGCGGTTTCAATCGTCTTTCCCGGTTTCCTCAACCTCGAGATCCAGAACGGACGCCTCTATGGCAGCCTGATCGACATCCTCAATCGCGGTGCACCCGTTGTCCTCTTGGCGATCGGCATGACCGTCGTTATCGCCACCAAAGGTATTGACCTCTCCGTCGGCGCCGTCATGGCGATCTGCGGCGCGGTTGCCGCCTCGCTGATCACCTCGGGCCATTCGCTGGGCGTGACGCTGCTCGCTACGCTCGCCGTCGGTGTCCTTTGCGGCGTCTGGAACGGGATCCTCGTGGCGGTCCTCGACATTCAACCGATCATCGCGACACTGGTGCTGATGGTCGCGGGACGCGGCATCGCGCAGCTCATCACGGAAGGCGCCATCCTCACCTTCAATGATGCCGGCCTCATCTTCATCGGCAGTGGCTCCTTCGCCGGCCTGCCCATGCCGGTGGTCATCTGGCTCCTATTCGGCGTCCTCGTAGCGCTCGTCGTCCGACGATCTGCGCTCGGCATGCTGATCGAGGCCGTCGGCGTCAATCGGGAGGCAAGCTCGCTGTCTGGCGTGCTCACTCCGGTCCTTCTGATCGCGGCTTATGTGCTCTCGGGCCTATGCGCTGCGATCGCCGGCATCATCGCCGCCGCCGACATCAAGGGGGCCGACGCCAACAATGCCGGGCTCTGGCTGGAGCTCGACGCCATCCTGGCCGTCGTCGTCGGCGGCACTTCGCTTCTAGGGGGACGCTTCAGTATCGCTGCCTCGGTGCTCGGCGCGATCATCATTCAGGCGATCAATACCGGCATCCTCCTTTCCGGCTTCCCGCCCGAGTTCAACCTCATCATCAAGGCGGCGATCATCGTCTTTATCCTGGTGTTGCAGTCGCCGCGCTTCCGCACCGCTTTCACATTCCTGAGTATTCCGCGGGCCGCCGGAAAACCGACCGAGCGAGAAGCAAAATGAAGCAGAAATATCTTCCGCTTACGGCGACGATCTTAATCTTCTTGTTGAGCTACGCGCTCTGCGTCGCGCAATACCCGAACATGCTTTCGACGCGGGTGATCGGCAATCTTCTGACCGACAATGCCTTCCTCGGTATCGCCGCCGTCGGCATGACCTTCGTCATCCTCTCCGGCGGCATCGATCTCTCGGTCGGCGCGGTAATCGCCTTCACCGGTGTCTTCCTCGCCGTCGTACTGGAGCATGGCGGCATGCATCCGCTCGTCGCCTTCGCCCTCGTCCTCGCGATCACCACCGCCTTCGGTGCGCTGATGGGAGCGATCATCCATTATCTGGAAATGCCGGCCTTCATCGTCACGCTTGCGGGCATGTTTCTCGCCCGGGGCATGGCCTTCGTGCTCTCGATCGATTCCATTCCGATCAAGCATCCCTTCTACGCGACCCTGAAGGGGCTTTATTACAAGCTGCCGGGCGGAGGGCGGATCACGCTCATTGGCGGCCTGATGCTCGCCGTCTTCGCCATCGGAATCCTCATCGCACACCGCACCCGCTTCGGCACGAATGTTTATGCGCTCGGCGGCGGCACGGCGACGGCGAAGCTCATGGGCGTGCCGGTCGCCGCCACCACGGTCAGGATTTATGCCCTCTCGGGGCTGCTCGCCGGCCTCTCCGGCATCGTGTTCTCGCTTTACACCTCGGCCGGATACTCGCTCGCGGCGGTCGGCGTCGAGCTCGACGCGATTACCGCGGTCGTCATCGGCGGAACATTGCTCACCGGCGGTTCCGGCTTCGTCGCGGGAACGCTGGTCGGCATCTTCATCCAGGGGCTGATCCAGACCTACATCACCTTCGATGGATCGCTTTCGAGCTGGTGGACGAAGATCCTGATCGGTCTGCTTCTCTTTGCCTTCATCCTTCTGCAGAAGGGGATCATCCGCGTGTCCCGTCACGAGCGGCAACGCGCGTGACGAGGCGGAGGGCCGCCTGAGATGCGGGCAATCTTCGGCAACCGACCGGGCAAGCGCACGAGCCACAGGCTTGTCGTCGAAGAACTGGGCCAGGCGGTCGTCGGAGGGGAATTCGCCGTCGGCGACATCCTTCCCGGAGACATGGAACTCGCCGCACGCTTCAACGTATCCCGCACGGTCCTGCGCGAAGCGATGAAGACGCTTGCCGCAAAGGGGCTCGTCGTCGCCCGCGCGCGGATCGGCACGCGTGTCATGCCGCGCGCCAACTGGAACCTCTTCGACGGCGATGTACTTTCCTGGCATTTCAACGCGGGTGTCAACGAGGACTTCCTGCGCCACGTGGCCGAGGTGCGGCTAGCGCTCGAGCCCTATGCTGCGGGTCTTGCTGCGCAGCGTGCGACCGATGCGGACATTGCCCGGATGATGCGGCTCGCCGTCGCCATGGGTGATGCCGGCCACAGCGCGCAGACATTGGCCATGGCCGACCTCGAGTTCCATCTCCGCCTGCTCGAGGCCTCGCTCAACCCCTTCATGCGCACCGTCGGCAGCCTGATCGAGGCGGCGCTGATGGGCGTCTTCAGGCTCACAAGCCCGACAGCCGACGAGACGGAGATCGACCGCGTCGCCATTGCGCATATCCGTATCGTCGAGGAGATCGGGCGCCGCAACGAGGAAGGCGCACGTAGCGCAATGGAGCACGTGATCCGCGTTGGGCAAGAGCGACTGATCACGAATCTGAGGACGCAAGAGACCGGTCGGTGATGCGCTTTGCGCCCCCCGTTCCGCATCTCGACGTCCACTGCATGTGTCCCTAAATCCCATCCGATTTAAGGATGAAACATGCAACAATTCAAAAGTGCTACAGCGATCTTTGCGCGTCTGATTAGACGCGCAAGCTGTGAGATGTCCGCTATCTCACAGCCTGCGCCAAATGCAGGTGCCGAGGCGCACCGGCGTCGCCGCGCGCCCTCTCGGCCTCAAGCCGCTTGCCGGTTTCCGCATCGAAAAGATGAAGTTGCATCGTATCTATCGAGAGACCGATGATATCGCCGCCTCTCACATCGCCGCGCCCCGTTTCCACCACCGTCAACTCCGGCTGCGTCGCTGAGGTAATATAGGTGGCCGAGCCGGTCGATTCGACGACGCCAACCGGAACGTCGAAGGCGCCCTGCCCGGCAGCGACGATGCGGATGTGCTCCGGCCGGATGCCGGCAGTCACCGCGCGGCCGGGCGCGAGCGGGTCGGCAAGCGCGAGCCTCGCCTGTGTGGTCCCGAGGTTGAGAAGCACATGCGTGCCGTCCTCCCCGACGACCGCCGGGATGAAGTTCATCGCCGGCGAGCCGATGAAGCCCGCGACGAAGCGGTTGGCCGGCCTGTCGTAAAGGTCGAGCGGACGGCCCTGCTGCTCGATGACGCCATCTCGCATGACGACCACATGATCCGCCATGGTCATCGCCTCGATCTGATCGTGCGTGACATAGACCGAGGTCGCGTGCAGCCGATCGTGCAGCGCGCGGATCTCCTTGCGCATGTGCACGCGAAGCGCCGCGTCGAGATTCGAAAGCGGTTCGTCGAAGAGGAAGGCCTTTGGGTGGCGGATGATGGCGCGGCTCATCGCGACGCGTTGGCGCTGGCCGCCCGAAAGCTCGCGGGGATAGCGCTTCATCAGATGCGACAGGCCCGTGGTGGCCGCCACTTCTTCCGCGGCCTTACGGGCTTCCGCCTTCTTCACGCCGCGAATGCGCAGGCTGTAGGTGAGGTTCTCCTCGACGGTCATATGCGGATAGAGCGCATAGGACTGGAAGACCATCGCGACGTCTCGCTTGCGTGGCGGCACGTTGTTCATCAGTTGGCCGGCGATCTTCATTTCGCCGGTCGAGATCTTCTCAAGGCCGGCGAGCGAACGCAGCAGTGTGGACTTGCCACAGCCGGACGGACCGACGAGGGCGACGAAGGTCCCCTTCTCTATCGCAAGATTGATGTCTTTCAGCGCGTGGAAGGCACCGTAGTACTTGTTGACGCCGTTGAGCTCGATCTGAAGGGTCATTTGAGGGCTCCCGAAGTGAGGCCGGAAACGATGCGGCGCTGCAAGAGGACGAAGGCGGCGAGAACAGGCGTCACATAGATCGTCGCATAGGCCATGATGTTGTTCCATTCATTGGTGTTCGGTCCCATGAACGAGTTGAGACCTACGCTTGCCGGCTGCAGTTCGACCGCCTGGATCATCGACTTCGAATACACGAACTCGCCGAAGGCCTGCATGAAGATCAGGATCGCGCTAACGAGGATGCCATTCCTTGCAAGCGGCAGCACGATGTTGAAGAAGGCGCCGATGCGTGAATTGCCGTCGACAAGCGCCGCCTCCTCGAGCTCCATCGGCACGCTCATGAAAGTCGCCCTTACGAGGACGACGAAGAAGGGCATGCTCTTCGCGGCGATCGCCAGGATGACCGCGAAGCGCGGTGTATCCAGAAGGCCGAATTGCGAGAAGCCGACGAAGATCGGCGTCACCATCAGCGACGCCGGCAGCACCTGCAGCATCAGGATCAGGAACAGGCCGATATCCACCCAGGCATTGCGGTAGCGGGCGAGCACATAGGCGCAGCCGACACCGAGGACCGCAATGAGCGACACCGCACCCAAAGCGATGACCAGCGAGTTCCAAAGGTAGCGCCCCATGTTCCGGCTCTCCCAGACGAAGGCGTAGATGCCCCATTGCGGCTCACTGGGCAGAAATTTCGGTGGCGTCGCGAACATCGACGAACCGGTCTTCAGCGCGGTGATGTACATCCAGTAGAGCGGGAAAAGGTAGATGGCCGCGAGCAGCAACGCGACGGCGAGCATCACCCGATTGCGCAATTGATCACTCATCCTCGGACCTCATGTCGGGTGGAGCGCACATAGACGACGGAAGCGAGCATCACGAAGACGATCATGATCACCGAGATCGTCGCGCCCTTGGCGAAGTCGTATTGCCGGAACGAAAGGTCCCAGGCCCAATATTGCGTCACGTTGGACGAGTTGTTCGGTCCGCCCGAGGTGATGCCGGCGAAGAGGTCGAATTGCTGCAGGGTGAAGATCAGGCCGAGCGCGATGATCGCACCGATCGTCGAGCGCATCATCGGCAGGGTGATCGTGAAGAAGCGCTGCAGCGCGTTGGCTCCGTCAAGCTCGGCTGCCTCATAGAGGTCCTTCGGTATCCCCGACAGACCGACCGAAAGCAGGATCATGTTGAAGGACGTGCCTAGCCAGATATTGGCGATGATGACGGCCCAGAGAGAATAGTTCGGATCGGAGCGCCAGAAGATGTTGCCTTCGATGACACCCGTCTCCCGCAGGAGGAAGTTAAGGACGCCGAAATCGCCCGAGAGAATCCAGTTCCAGATCGCGCCTACGACCAGGCCGGGCATGACCCAGGAGACGAGGAAGAGCCCGCGAAGCCAGGACGCTCCCGGGAAATTCATCCAGAAGAAAAGAGCGAGGCCAAAGCCGATGAGGAATTGGCCAGCGATCGAAGAACTGACGAAAAGCGCCGTATTGAGGAGAATGGGCCGGGTTTCGGGCTGCGAGAACAGGTCGACATAGTTCTTGAAGCCGACGAAAGGTCGGACGAAGCTGCCGAGGCTGAACATGTCGACCTCCTGGAAACTCATCACAACGTTGTAGACGAGCGGCAGCCCGGACATGATGAACAGGAAGGCGAGCGGCAACAGGACGAGGCCTATGTCGAAGCCTTTCCCGTCCGTTACACTGGCTAGAATTCTCTTCATTGACTATCCCCCGTCCCGTGGGCGATCCCGGCCGAAGCCGGAGATCGCCTTCTCGGGAGGAATTCGAGCGAACCGTGGCAATCCGGTGAACGCTACCGCTGATGGAAGCGACGGCTTCTCAGCCCAGGACCGCCTTGATTTTTTCGGCTGCCTGGTCGAGCGCTTCCTTCGAACTCATCTGCCCGGTCAAAGCAGCCTGGATCGCGTCCTGGATAGCCTTGGAAATTTTCGGCCATTCCGGATGCGGGCCGCGCGGTTTTGCGTATTTCAACTGCTCGACGAAGACCTTGAGCGCCGCATCCTTCTTCGGCTCACCGGTCGGCGGAATGGCGATGTCGGAGCGCGCCGGCAGTTGTCCGAAATCCTTAAACATCCGGTCGTCCTGAGAGACGAAATATTCAAGCACCTTGAAAGCTTCCTCGGGGTGCTCGCTGCTGGCGAAGATCGCCCAGTTGAAATCACCCATCGCAGATGAGCGTTCGGCGCCGACTTCCGGCACCGGCAGGAGCGTCACGCCCCAGTCGAACTTCGCCTCCTGGATCATGCGATCGAGTTCCCAGGGGCCGGAGATCGCCATCGCCGCATTGCCGGAATTGAAGGTGCCGGTCGAATCCCATTGGCCCCGCGTCAGCGTATCGGGGGAAGCGAGCTTCTCGTCGAGGATCCTCTTCCAGATGTCGAGCGCCTTCACCGCACCCTCGGAATTGATCTTGTCGTAGCCGCCGCCTGCCATCTGCGCCCAAGGCAGGAACTGGAAGGTCCCCTCCTCGTTCGCCTTGGCGGAGAAGGCAAGGCCGTACACGTTCGCGGCCGGGTCCGTCAGCTTGCGCGCCGCCTCGAGGAGTTCGTTCCAGGTCTGCGGCGGCTTCTCCGGATCAAGGCCTTTCGCCTTGAACATGTCCTTGTTGTAGTAAAGCGCGATCGTGTTGGTCGCCTTCGGAATGCCGTAATATTTGCCTTCCCAGGTCACGGACGCGAGCGGACCCGGGAAATAGTTCTCGGTCTTCACGACGGAGGATTTGGCGATCATGTCGGTGAGATCGAGAAATGCACCGCGTGAAGAAAAGAGCGCGTGTTCGGGATTGTCGACCGCGATGATGTCCGGCGCCTGCCCGGTGGAATAGGCGCGCATCGCCTCGCTGACGACATCGTCAAACTGAATCTGTCGATATTCGACTTTAATACCGGTATTGAGCTTGTTGAAATCTTTGATCAAGTTCGGTGCTGGCTGAATGTCGCGGTCGAGCGACCAGACGCTGATCGTGACATCTTCCGCGCTTGCCGAGAATGCCGGCAAGGAAACACTGGCAAGGGCGAACGCGCCCAGGATTGCATATCTGCGGATACCCATAGACTCCTCCTCTTGGTTTTCCCGCAGCCGGCGCCCTCCACGCCGGCCGTCAGGCATGTCTCAGGCCGGATCGACGATGAACTCACCGCCGCGGCACTGTTTCAGGTAGTTGAGCGCGTGCACCTGGCCGGTCATTTCCAGCGCGTCGCGATAGACCGGATCGTGCCAACCCTCGATGTCGATCGAACCGGACCAGCCGGCGAGCCGCAGTTCCGAGATGATGTCGGTCCAGTTGCTGTCGCCGAAGCCGGGCGTGCGCATGAAGACAAATTTCTCCTTGCCGAAGATGCCGTGCTCGCGGATGACGTCCCAGCGGATCGTCGCGTCCTTGCCGTGTACGTGGAAAAACTTGTGGGCCCATTTGCGGATCTGCGGCAGAGGGTCGATCAGATAAACCATCTGGTGGCAGGGCTCCCATTCGAGGCCGATGTGATCGTCCGGCGTCTCGTTGAAGATCAGTTCCCAGGCATCCGGATTATGGGCGATGTTCCAGTCGCCGGTCGCCCAATTGCCGTCCATGGCGCAGTTCTCGAAGGCGATCTTCACGCCCTTGTCGGCCGCACGTTGGGCGAGCTCGCGCCAGACCTTGCGGTAACGCGGCAAGCTGTCGGTGAGCGGCCGGTTACGGATGCGGCCGGTGAAGCCCGCAACGCAGGTCGCACCGAAATGATGGGCGTTGTCGATGCAATCCTTCCAGCCCTCGAGCGTCTGGAGGTCGATATCGGTCTCCTCCAGTGGATTGCCGAACATGCCGAGCGTCGAGATGGTGATGTCGCGATCGCCGATCGCGTCCCGGCAGCGCTTGCCGAGCTCTGCGAGATCCTGGCCGTTCGTGGTCTGCCAGAAGAAGGGCTCGAAGCTTTCGAAGCCCAGGTCGGCGATCTCGCCGATGCGCTTTGCGGCTTCGCCCTTGGTGGCGCTGACCATGGTGCCTATGCGGATGGACTTGGCTGGATTGCTCATCAGATGCCTCGTTCAGATTGTCACGCGTTGCCGGGTGCGGGCGCTCTCGATCGCCGCGAAGACCATGGCCAGGCTGTTGATATTGTCGTCGCCCACCGTTTCCGGCTTCGTGCCGGAGCGGATCGCCCTGACGAAATCCGCGATCACGCTGGCATGCCCATGCGTCTCTCGCGGATCGGCCGGATCGGGAACCTCGATCGGGGCGAGCTCGCGCAGGAATCCCTCGCTGCCGGCCACCCGGTTGGCTCGCAGATCCTCGGCCCCGTCCCAAAGCAGCGTGCCCTTCGTGCCGATGACCCGCCACTCACTCTCCCAGCTCGTATTGGCACCCTCGGCGCACCAGGAGCCGCGATAGCTGAAGGTCACGCCGTCGGAGAGCTCGAAGATGGCGGTAGCGGCCGCGCCGTGCGCGTACCAGGAGCCCTTCGGATTGTCCTCGTGGCAATATACGGCAAGCGGCGTCTTGTCTGCGATGAACCGGGCGGCGTCGAATGTGTGGATAGCCATGTCGACGAGCAGCACATGCTCCATCTCCTCGCGAAAGCCGCCGAAATGCGCGCCGATGAAAAAATCGCAGTGAATGGCGGTGAGGTCGCCGATCGCACCGCTTTCGACGAAACGGCGGATGCGGCGCACGCCGGAAATGAAACGACGGTTCTGCACGACCGCATGCAGCCTTCCGGCTTCCCTGGCAAGCTGGATCAGTTCCCGGCCGGCTTCGAGCGACGCGGCCATGGGCTTTTCGCTGAGGACGTGACAACCGTGCTTCAGCGCCGTGGCGACCACGTCGCGGCGAGCGGCCGGAACGACGATGTCGAACAGGAGATCCGGCGCCGTTTCGGTCAGCACCGCATCGAGATCGGAGCCGATCATGGCGTCCTTGACGCCGAACTCCGCGGCGAGCGCGCTGGCGGCCCCCGGATTCACATCGACGAGCCCGACGATGCGGATCGTCGATTGAAGTTCTCGGTCGGCGGCGATCGCCTTGAGCCAGCCTTTGGCCATGGCTCCGCACCCGCACAGAACTGCGCGCAAAATCACGATTCTCCTCCCACAAAGCTACGATTTCGCCTTGTTTCGGCGCCCGTAAACGTTTACGGAACTATGCGGACTTTCCGAAACATGTCAATAGCAATTCGGAAAGACTCGAGCGGAGGAAGAAAGGCGCGTGCGGTTTTCCGCCCGCCACACCGCTCTAACTTCTTAGAATCGATCACCTTTATGATTTCCCGTCGGCGCGGTCCAAATCATGATGATCGAAGGGACGGCTGAAGGAGGAAGCGCTTCGCATGAAGGGAATTCGGCGCCTGGCGCAACATCTCGACATCTCGATTGGAACGGTATCTCGCGCGCTGAACGGCCGCCCCGATGTCAATGAGGAGACGCGCAAACGCGTGATGGCGGCCGCCCAGGAACTTGGCTACGTGCCCAACCAGTCCGGCCGCAGCCTCAGACAGGGAACCACCAACATCATCGGCTTCATGATACAGACCGGCACGGAGATCACCGGCCAGGGCGATACCTTCTTCATGAGCGTGTTCGACGGCGTGCAAGCCGTCTTCGCTAGACACAAGCTCGATTTGGTCGCCCTGCTCTGCTCCTCCGAGGAAGATCCCAGCGACTATCTGCGCCGCGTCGTCGCGCGCGGCTTTGCTGACGGGCTGATCCTCTCGGCGACGCGACGGCACGACCCGCGCATCGAGTTTCTCGCCGAGCGCAACATCCCCTTCGTCACCCTCGGCCGAAGCTTGACGGACGCTGGCCGCCCATGGCTCGACCTCGACTTCGAAGGCATGGCGCAAACCGCGATCGACCGGCTGGTGGCGCGCGGGCATCGGCGCATCGCCGTCACCCGGCCGCACGACGACGTAAACCTCGGCTATGTCTTCGTCGATCGCTGCCGCGAGGCGCTTGCCGCGCATGGGCTGACATTGGACGAGGAACTGATCTTCCGCTCGACCCCTACCGAGGCCGGGGGCTACCAGATCGCCCGCGATCTCCTGGCGCTCGAAGAGCGGCCGACCGCGATCCTGCTCGTCAACGAAACAATCGCGATCGGCTTCTACCAGGCGCTCTCGGAAGCCGGCGTCAGGCCGGGGCGCGATATCGCCGTGATCGGGCGCTACAGCCCGCATGCGCATTTCCTTTCGCCGCCGCTTACCTGCTTCCGCCTGTCACTGCGTGATCTCGGCATAGCGCTCGCCGAGACCCTGCTGTCGACAATGCCCGCTTTCAAGCACCATTACCCGCAGGCGCTGGTGAACGCCGTATGGCCGATGGAACTCGTCGAAGGCGAAAGCGACGCGTTCGGCTGACGACCACCTCTCCGCCGCAATGGATCAATTCGGCGCTCCGCAGGTTTGTAGCTTGCCGCGTGATTTTCCTTAAATCGGAACCGATTGCAGCGCAAAGTCATGTGGCAATGCTAACTGCTGCAGCGACCTTTTCGCGTCCTGCGGGACTCGGGGCGCTGCAGTGAACCCCTGCCGGTTGCAGTCGACCCCGAGATGGCGACTGTTCCTGAAAGGAGATGCCATGCGCGGACTTTTCCTCCTCTTCGCCGGGCTGTCGACGACAGCCTTCGCCCACGATGCTCCTAGCGGCTGGCAATATCCGACGTCCTGCTGTTCAAATCTGGACTGCCGCCAGGTGGCCCAGACCGCCGTAAGCGAGCGACCTCAAGGCTTCATCATAAGAGCTACGGGCGAAGTTCTCCCCTATGCCGACAGGAGGGTTCGCATATCGCCTGACGGCGAGTACCACTGGTGCTCTGCCGAGGGCAAAGCCTATGGCAAGACAATCTGCCTGTTCGTGCCGCCCAGGGCCTATTGAGCACATAATGATTTGAGGCGCCGCGGAGTCGGCTTCGAGCCGGCAATCGGCGCCGTCCCGCTGATGTGACGGGTGGGCAGCGCGCGCCCGCCACTTATGTGACGGGCGGCCATTCGTCCTATCGGGGCGGCATGCTTGGCCCACGCTAGCGAGCGGCGGCCGCGGCGAGTTCGTCGTCCAGCGCTTTCAATATGTGGTACGCGGCCTTCACACGGGCAGGAATGGGGTAGACTTTGTTTGCCAGGATCACGATACCGATGTTTTTCGCCGGCACGAAGGCGGCATAGGCGCCGAATCCTCTGGTCGAGCCGGTCTTGTTGATCAGGACGTTTTCCTGGGGCGCAAGTGGCGGATCGAGCCTCGTCACCTTGTTCGGCTTCTGGCTCACCTGCGTGGAGTTCCCGGCAAGCAGGGCCTCAAGCTGCGTCGGATAGGGGTACATCTCCCATCCGAGGCCCTGGGTCATCTCACCGACCTTGAAATATCCGGTGTGCGTCGCGGCGATCGCTCGCTTGAGATCGACGTCGGATCCTGCACCGTTCATATTTGCCTCGACGAATCGGATCAGATCGGCTGCGGTCGTCTTCACGCCATAGGCTTCCGAGCCGAGAACGCCCGGCGTTACCCGGACCCGCTTGCCATCCTTCGTATGCCCGTGGGCATAGTCCTGCATCCGCTCTTCCGGCACCCTGATGTGGGTCCTCGTCAGCCCAAGTTCGGGGAAAAGCTTCTTCTCCATCAAGTCGTCGAAGGGCTCCCCCATGCTTTCGGCCGCGAGGTAGCCAAAGAGGCCGATGCTGGGGTTGGAGTAGACCCGGTGTGTGCCGGCGGGATAGTTTGGTCGCCACGTTTTGAAATAGGCGATCATGCTCTGCTGATCGGTAACGGAATCCGGGAACTGCAACGGCAGGCCGCCCGCCGTATAGGTGCCGAGATCGAGAAGGCTGATCTTGTCGAAGCTGCTTCCGGCGAGCGCCGGCAGATATTTGCTGGCCTTGTCCGACAAGGACAGGGTTCCACGCGTTTCAGCATAGGAGGCGAGCGTGGCGGTGAAGGTCTTGCTGATCGAGCCGATTTCGAAAAGCGTGCCGTCGGTGACCTTTTGTCCGCTCTCTTTCGAGGCGAGGCCATAATTAAAGAGGTATCTCCTTCCCTGGGCTGTGACCGCGACGGCCATTCCGGGAACACCATTTTCCTCCATGACGGGACGGATCGCCTCGTCGACGGCTCGCTTAAGTAGGCTTTTATCGCTCTTATCGGTGGCGTATGCGTGAGTTGCGCAGAAAAGAGGAGCGGCGATGAGAAATGCGATTCTCGCGGCGGAAATCTTTTTCATAGCAGATACATAGACCTCGCGTTTCCAGGATCGCCCGCATGCGTCGCGGATTGCGGCCGGCAACCGAGCAGGATACCAGCAATTTACCGCAAACCGGCTCTCACGGCCCCTATACAACCGCAAGAAGCAGGCGGGCCCAGCGGAGATACGGCGTCTGTACGGCTGCCGCAAACGACAATATCTTGCCCGACCTATTAGAAAAATTTGGGTGTGTCTCCATGGTTCGTCCTCATTTGCCCTTGAACGCGCTTCGAGCCTTCGAAGCATCGGCGCGCCATTTGAGCTTCACCAGGGCCGCGATCGAATTATGCGTCACGCAGGCTGCGGTGAGCCATCAAGTGAAGAGCCTCGAAAGCCATTTGAACGTTACCCTGTTCGAACGGCTGCCTCGCGGTTTGATGCTAACACATGAAGGCGAGACGCTGTTGCCGGCACTGCGCGAGGCCTTCGACCGCATCGCCGGCACGCTGGAGCGCTTCGAAGGCGGCCACTTTCGCGAGGTTCTCCGAGTGGGTGCCGTGGGAACATTCGCGGTCGGTTGGCTGCTTGCCCGGCTGCGGGACTTTCATGCAAGGCATCCCTTCGTCGACCTGCGCCTTTCGACAAACAACAATCGCGTCGATATCGCCGCCGAGGGACTCGACTATGCGATCCGGTTCGGGAGCGGCGCGTGGCACGGGGTCGACGCAGTGCGACTCCTTCAAGCGCCGCTTTCCCCCTTATGCGTCCCCGCCATTGCCGAGAAGTTGAGAACACCGGCCGATCTGCTCAGGTTCACTCTTTTGCGTTCATACCGTGCAGACGAATGGCCGCGATGGTTTGCGGCTGCGGGATTGTCGACGAACATGCCGCTGACGAAGAGCATAGTCTTCGATTCCTCGCTTGCCATGATGGAAGCCGCACAACAGGGCGCGGGCGTCGCCTTGGCCCCGCCCCTGATGTTTTCCCGGCATTTGCAGGCGGATACCGTCCGGCAACCTTTCGACACCGCCGTCACGCTGGGCAGCTATTGGCTGACGCGCCTGCAATCGCGCGCCGAGACACGGGCAATGGTCGCCTTCCGGGACTGGCTCGTCGATGCGGCAAGTGCCGAGGGCATCTGAAGCGCCTCCCCCTCCACTCCGGGACAGGTTTAGAAATACATGGTCATGACGATGTCCTGATCGAAATCGCCGAAGCCCTTGCCGAAGATATTGAGACCGCCGGGGTTTTCCGCCTTCTCGTCGATGCCGATGCGGAAGCGGATGGAATGATGATCGGGGATGCCAAGCGAGGTGATCGTCTGCGTCGATACCATTGCGCCATCGATCCAGGTTCCCCGATCGTCGATGGTCCAGGTCTTGAGCTTGCCGTATTGCGAGCCGCTGAGTTTCCACCACGCCGGTGAATACAGGCCCCGGCGGTCGCCGAAGTCGCCGGGCGAAGTCCAATAGCCGGCCTTGATCCCGTTGATCCAGATGGAAATATCGGAGGGCCAATTGGCGTTGGTCGCCGGCGTTTCGGAGCTCAGTTCGGCCGAAAACTCGATCTTCCGGACCGGCCGCCCCGTGACCTTGGCATTATTCGGGAACTTGTATTCGACATAGCCGCGTGTGAACCACAGCAGTGCCGCCTGCATGCGTTGCGGATCGAGGAAGACTTCCTGCACGTCGAGCATGCCGATGACGTTGTTGACCGAGCAAAGTCCGCAGGGTGCCTCGACCTCGAATTCGGTGAACAGACCGATCGGCATGCTGACGGTCACGACGTCATCCGCAAGGCTGGTACGATCATCGAACCGGATCAGGATCTCGCCATAGATGCTGGAGCAGATCTTCTGATTGCCCTTGGTCGCCTTCATCGTATGTGTCTGGATGAGGCCCGCCTTTTCGAGCGACTTCAAGTTCGTCGCCGTCGTCGATTGCGGCAGGCCCATGTGAGCCGCAATGTCGTTGACGTTCAGCGGCCCTTTCTGGCGCAGCAGATTGAGAATTTCGATCCGCGTCGGGGAGCCCAAGGCCTGGACGACCTCGACATCCTTGATCGGGTCCACTGTGAGAAGCTTCGTCTCCATTCTCTGCTACTGACACTCCGGCTAAAGCACTGGCTGATCTGCGCTGATACCACACGCGAGCGCAATTTGTTGCATGGTTTCAAGGTCGAGCCCGGCCCACGGCCTGGGAGAGATGGCCGTGGACCGGGCAAAGATGGCGCGGAGGCTCATCCTTTTATCCCCGACGACAGCATCAGTGCCTGCGTCACCCGCTTCTGGAAGAGCAGATAGGCAAGCGCGACCGGCAGCGCGGCGAGAATGGCGACCGCCATGTCACGCGCATATTTCACGCCGAAGGCGTCGTCTACCTGCGTGATGCCGACGGTGACGGTCATCATTTCCTCCGAATTCGTGACGAGGAAGGGCCACAGAAAGGCGTTCCACGCCATGATATAGGTGATGATCGCGAGCGCGGTGGTGATCCCCCAATTGAGCGGGAGATAGAGCCGGAACAGGATCTGGAAATCGCCGCAGCCATCGAGCTTCGCCGCCTCGCGCAGTTCCTTTGGCACGGAGTCGAAGAACTGCTTGTAAACGATCACGACGACCGGGACGATGAGCTGGGGCAGGATGATGCCGCCCCAGGTGTTGATCAGGCCGAAGCGGTACATGAGCACGAATTGCGAAACCACGAGCGCCTGGGAGGGGACCATGAAGCTTGCGAGAATGATGCCGTAGAGAAGCCTTCGCCCGGGAAAAACGATCTGCGACAGCGCATAGGCGCACATCACACTGATCAGGATCACGACCACGGTGACGGTGATGGAGGTGACAAGCGAGTTTACGTACCAGGAAGCGAGATTGGTCTCGAACAGGGCGAAATAATAGGCCGAGAAGTTGAACACGTCCGGGATGAAGGTCGTCTTGGTGACGACCTCCTGCTCCGGCTTGATCGACGTCACCACCGCCCAATAGAGCGGAAAGGCCCACATACAGGCGACGCACAAGGTGAGAACCAGGAGAAGAATGTTGCCTACGGATTTCCGTTGCATCGCTCAGCGCCCCCTAACGCGTAAGAGCTGGTATTGCAGTACCGAGACGGTGACGATGATCAGGAACAGGAAGACCGCGACAGCCGAGCCGAGCCCGCCATGGTTCAGGCGAAACGCCTCGCGATAGACGAGCTGGAGCAGCACATAAGTCGAGTTGAAAGGGCCGCCTTCCGTCATCAGGTAAACCTGGTCGAAGATCTTCAATTGCAGGATCAATTGCAGCGTTAACACGAGCGCGGTGACAGGCCAGATCAGCGGCCACGTGATCCGGCGGAAGCATTGCCAGCGTGTCGCGCCGTCCAGCATCGCCGCCTCGTAGTAGTCTGCCGGGATGTTGCGCAATCCGGCGATGAAGAGCAGCAGATTGAAGCCGTTCGTCCACCACACCGTGACGAGCGCCACCATCGGCATCGCCCAGATGGGATCACGAAAGACGCTGATGCGCCGGCCGGTGAAGAGTTCGATCACGTATCGGGCAATACCGAATTGCTGATCGAGCACCCACTCCCAGATCTGGGTCACGACCGACACCGGGAGAATATAGGGCAGGAAGAAAAGCACCAGCACGAGGCTCTGCAGCCAGCCTTTAAGGCGCACGACCATCAGCGCCAGGCCGAGGCCGACCAATGTGTTCGGCACCACCGTCAGAAGGACGAAGTAGCCGGTGTTCCACACCGAGGTGAAGAAGAGCTTCTGATTGAGCAGCTTCAGATAATTGGCGAAACCGATCCACCGGCCGTCGCCGATCAGCGGCGCGTCGGTGAAGCTCAAGGCGAACATCTTGTAGACGGGATAGGCGAAAACCGTCAGATAAGTGATCACGAATGGCGCGATCATCAAAACGGCGGTCAGCGTCTTGGTCCGTCTCTCGCTCGTCAGCACCGCAATAGTCCTCCCGTTTGGCGTCCGGATGGACCGGCCGGCGGGGCCAACCGGTCCGTGGAGTGTCACTACATCTGGCCCTGCAGTTCCTCGCGCATCTGCTCGATGGCATCCGCGGGATCGAGCTGACCGTTCAGTGCGGGGACGACGAAGTTCTGCGTTGCCTCGTAAATAGGTCCACCGACGCCGGCGAGCGGCGAGACGGGATCGAAGACGGCGGTGTCGGCGAGCTTGACGTAGGTCGCATTCGGCTGCATCGCCTTGAACTCGGCGCTTTCGGTCACCGGTTTATAGGCCGGGATGTGACCGGCGCCCGCCCAGGAGAGGCTGTGCTCGTTCATCCAGGCGATGATCTGAAGCACGGCCTTCAGCTTCTCGGGCGTGATCGGCTTCACGTCGCTATGCGGCACGGCAAAGGCGTGGGAGTCCGCCCAGGTGGCCGCCTGACCCATCAGCACGGGGATCTGAATGGCGCCCCACTCGAAACCGAGATTGCCGTTCTTCTCAAGGTCCACCATCGTCGGCACTTCCCACACGCCGTTGATGTGCATCGCCGCCTTGCCCGAGGTGAAGAGCGCGATCGAAGCCTCGTAGGAGATGAGTTGCGGCGAATAGCCGGACGATACCCAATTCGCCATCGTCGTCAGCGCTTTGACGCCGGTGTCTCCAGGCAGGATCTCCTCGCCTTCGATGAATTTCCCGCCCTGCTGGGAAATGAGCGTGTAGAAGACCCGCCACATCGAGCCGCCTTCGTCGGTGTGCAGCGAAAGCGGGTACTGGACCTTGCCTGTCGCCTTGATCTTCTCAAGCGCGGCGTTGAAATTGTCCACGCCATCCAGCCCCTTCGGCAGACCGTCGTCGCCGAGCAGACCCGCTTCCTTGAGGATATTCTTGTTGTAGTAGAGCACTATGGAATGGACGTCGAAGGGAATGCCGTAGACCTTGCCGTCGGCCAAGGCCGAATTCCAGCTCGCTTCGACATAGTTCTCCTTCTTGATGCCGGCCGCGGCGAGCTCTTCAGGTGCGAGCGGCCGCAGAACGCCCGATGGAATCGCGAGGGGGAAGCGCGACAAATGATAGGTCATGATGTCGGGCTGCTGGCCGACGGCCGCCGCCGTCTGAACCTTGCTATAGAAGGGGACACCCCACTCGAGCGTGGTCGCGTTGATGCGAATGTCCGGATGGGTATCGTTGAACTCCTTGATGAGGGCCTTCATGCGGACACCGTCGCCGCCGCTCAAGAAGTCCCACCAGGTGATATCGGTTTGCGCATAAGCGCCTGCCGAGGGCAGGATCGCCAGCGCACCAGCAAAGGCAAGTCTCAGTAGCTTCTTCACGTCTCTCTCCTCCTGTCATGACGCTCCAAGTCCCGCGGCTCGCGCCGCATTCCTCCCCTGCCCGGACGTCCTCTCGTCCGAAGCCCGGGTATGCTTCCGGTGGCTGGCAATTGCGTTCTCAATCCGAATTTCGGATATCAACGCAGCCGGACACCTCGATCGCCGAAAGCGAACAGCTCTTCGGGTGCTAGGGTGAGACGGATCGGCTGCTTGGGTTGCGGCCTCTCCTCGCCGCGGCATTCGATCGTCATCTCCTCGCCCGTCGCTGTCAGCGCGTGCAAATAGCCGGTCCCGCCCAATTCCTCGATGAACTCGGCCGTGGCGCTCAAAGGGATGCCTCCCTCCCGCGCGCCGAGCGCGATATGCTCCGGCCGCACACCGACAAATATCTGTTCGCCGGCGGGCAGGCCGGCCTTTGCCGGGATTTCGAACGGAATACCGGGCGCGTCGTCGAGCTCGATCGTGAGTCTGCCGCTCGCGCCGGCGGCAACCCGAGCCCTGAGGAAATTCATCCCCGGCGAGCCGATGAAGCCCGCAACGAACATATTGTCGGGGTTGCGATAGAGCTCGAGAGGCGCGCCGACCTGCTGGACCACGCCCCCTTTCAGGACGACGATCTTGTCGGCGAGCGTCATGGCTTCCACCTGATCATGGGTGACGTAGACCATGGTTGCGCCGATCTGGCGGTGCAGACGGGCGATTTCCATGCGCATCTTTACCCTGAGTTCGGCGTCGAGATTGGAAAGCGGCTCATCGAAGAGGAAGACGCGGGGCTCACGAACGATCGCCCGCCCGATCGCCACGCGCTGACGCTGGCCGCCGGAAAGCTGGCTCGGCTTGTGGGCCAGATAGTCCGAGAGCCGGAGAATCTCCGCGGCCGCCCTGACCTTCTTCTCGATTTCCGCCTTCGGCCGCCTCGCAATCGAGAGGCTGAAGGCCATGTTGTCGAAGACGGAGAGATGCGGATAGAGGGCGTAGGACTGGAAGACCATGGCGACGCCGCGCTTCGAGGCTTCCCTGTGGGTGACGTCCTCCGCATCGATACTGATCTCCCCGCCCGTCGTCTCCTCAAGCCCGGCGATCATGCGGAGCAGCGTGGATTTCCCGCAGCCGGACGGGCCGACGAAGACGGCGAACTCGCCCTGCTCGATTTCGATGTCGACGTCGTGGATCACCTTCACGGCGCCGAACGACTTGCTGACGCCGGTCAATTTGATTCCGGACATTAGACCTCCCCGATGGTGATGCCGGTCCGGGGCCGCTCCTCCAGCAGCCCCAAACCGAGCCGCTCAAGCGGAAGCGACGGAAATGAGGACGAAGTGATAGGACTTTGGCGGCAACGAGCCGACGAGCGCGCCTGCATCGTCGATCGTCAGCTCTCTTCCCGGCTTCGGCACGATGCGGTTCTGATCCTCGACCGAGTTGCGCGCCTTGAGGTCGTCGCCGGCGAGCATCTGATGCTGCACGATCTTTGTCCCCTTGAAGCCCTGGAGGTCGATGGTGAGGCCGAGAGGCTCGTCGAGGCTGCGGTTGACAGCGAAGACGGCGATCGATTTGCCGTCCTCCTGCAGCACCGCGGAGAGATCGAGGTAAGGCACGTCCTGAGCGATGTCGCAATCATAGGTGGGGCCTGCCTGCGCCACGGTGAGGGCCGTGCCGCGCCCGTATTTCGAGGCATATTGGAGCGGATAGTAGATCGACTGGCGCCAGGCGGGTCCGCCGGCCTTGGTCAGGATGGGCGCGATGACGTTGACCAGCTGCGCCATGCAGGCGATCTTGACCCGGTCGGAGCGGCGGATGAAGACGTTCAGCAGCGACCCGACAAAGATCGCGTCCTCGAGATTGTAGAGTTCTTCGAGGAGCGGTGGCGCTTCCGGCCAGTCCCAATTGGCGATGCGCTCGCCGTCCTCCTTGCGGTCGTGGTACCAGACGTTCCACTCATCGAAGCAGATTTTCACGTCGCGTTTGGACCGCTTCTTCGCCTTGATGTAATCAATGACGCCGCCGATCGTGACGATGTAGCGGTCGAGATCGATGGCCTTGGCGTAGTAGTTGAGCGTGTCCTGCTCCTCATTGCCGAAGTATTTGTGCAGCGAGATATAGTCGACACTGTCATAGCTCGCATCGAGGACGGTCGCCTCCCATTCCGGATAGGTCTTCATCTTGTCGTTCGAGGAGCCGCAAACCACGGTCTCAAGCGTCTTGTCGAAATACTTGAAAGCCTTGCTGACCTCGTTTGCGAGATGGCCATATTCGGCGGCGCTCTTGTGGCCCACCTGCCATGGCCCGTCCATCTCGTTGCCGAGGCACCAGATGCGCACATTATGCGGCTCCTTGTAGCCGTGCTTGGCGCGCAGATCGCTCCAGTAAGTGCCGCCCGGATGGTTGCAGTATTCCAGGAAGTTGCGGGCGTCATCGAGGCCGCGCGAGCCGAGATTCATCGCCAGCATCATCTCGGTCCCCGCAAGCTTTGCCCAATCGGCAAATTCGTTGACGCCGATCTGGTTGGTCTCCCGCGTACGCCAGGCAAGATCGAGCCGTACCGGGCGTTCCGACCGCGGCCCAATGCCGTCCTCCCAACGATAGGCGGAAACAAAATTGCCGCCGGGATAGCGCACGATCGGCATGTCGAGGTCGCGCACCATCTCGAGCACATCTGTACGAAAGCCGTCCTTATCCGCTTTCTCGTGGCCGGGCTCGTAGATGCCGGTATAGACCGCACGGCCCATGTGCTCCAGGAAGGAGCCATAAACCCGCTTGTCGACAGTCGAGATGGTGTATTCCCGGTTAAGGGTCGCTTTCGCTCGCATGGGTTTCCTCGTTTATTGAATTCGATTTTGGCCGAAGCTAAACTGGATGATCTTTTATTTCAACGATTTTGTTTAATATCACAAAATCCGATATGAACGCCATGTGGGCGCATGAAAGAGATATTCCAAGCGGTTTCGGATGATCGCGTTTTTTCGCACCCGCGCCGCCTCGGTCGCCCCGCCTTTCATGGCGCGGAACGATCCTTCACCTCGCCGATTAGGCAACAGGTCCGGCTTCCAACGGTCGATTGTCTATGGCGGCCGCGCCTGTCATCATGGGCCGCGACCTGTCGCGAAGATGGCGATTGCCGCCTCCCAAGGGACACCCCGCGACGTCGCAGCATGACGGAGCATATCGCTCATGGCTTGGTCCTTCAGAATTGGAACGATCGCCGGCACGGCGCTACGCGTGCACGTGACATTTGCGCTGCTGCTCGTCTGGATCTGGCTGATGCACTACCGGATCGGAGGCACACCGGCGGCAATCGAGGGCATCGCCTTCGTGATCGCCGTCTTCGTCTGCGTCGTGCTGCACGAATTTGGTCATATCGCCGCCGCCCGCCGTTTCGGCATCAAGACGCCGGATATCACGCTTCTTCCGATCGGCGGAGTCGCCCGGCTCGAGCGCATGCCGGAAAAGCCCGGCGAGGAATTCGTGATCGCCATCGCCGGTCCACTGGTGAACGTCGCCATCGCCGGGGTGCTCTTCATCATGCTCGGCAGCTCGGTCGGGATGGAGCAGATGGAAGGGGTCGAAGATCCTCAAAGGAGCTTCCTCGGAAGGCTTGCCGGGGTCAATGTCTTCCTCGTCCTGTTCAACATGATCCCGGCCTTTCCGATGGATGGTGGCCGAGTGCTCAGGGCGGCGCTCGCTTCGTGGCTTTCCTGGTCGCGCGCCACACAGATCGCGGCCATGATCGGCCAGGGCCTTGCCTTCGTCTTCGGCTTCGTCGGCCTGTTCTACAATCCATTGCTGATCTTCATCGCCATCTTCGTCTATCTCGCCGCGACGGCCGAGGCGCAGAACGCGCAGATCCGCGAGATCTCCGGCAGCGTCATGATCGCCGATGTGATGGTCACCGAGTTCGCGAGTCTCGACCGATCCGCGACCATCGACGATGCGATCGAGACGTTGCTGGCGACCACGCAGCGTGAGTTCCCGGTCGTCGATGCAGCCGGCCATTTCGAGGGTCTGCTGACGCGCGACGATATGATCCGCACCTTGAAGGAGAAAGGCCCGACAACGCCGGTCGTCTCCGCCATGCGCCGCGACATACCGACGATCCATCACCGCAAGCGCCTCGAGGAGAGCCTGCGGCTCATGCAGGAGTCCGGTTCACCGGCCGTCGCGGTTCTCGACAGTGCGGACCGCCTCATCGGGCTGATGACCCATGAGACGATCGGCGAGATGATGATGGTGCGCGCCGCCGCTGCGGGCCGCTTCCGCTTCGGCCATTTGCGCCAGACCGGAAGCCGCGGCTGAGCCCGACGGCGGATGGAACCGAATCCGCATTGTGGAGTTCGGCCGATAGCTGAAGCACAATCGGATCGACATCATGCTCGTGACGGTAGAAGTTCTCACGATCGTACTAGTCGCGACCGCAACGGCGCTCGCCCTTGCCCATGCGCTCGAATGGCCGGGCAAATTGCGATTGCAGAAGGACCAGTACCTGGCGGTTCAGGCGATCTACTACCCGGGTTTCACGATCGGCGGCGCAGCGGAGCCGGCAGCGCTGCTCCTGACGGCCATCCTTCTCCTTTTGACTCCGGCCGGAACGCCCGGTTCCTGGCTGATCGCAGCCGCTCTCGTCGGAATGCTGGCGATGCATGCGACCTATTGGATACTGGCGCATCCGGTGAACAATTTCTGGCTCAAGGACACGAGGCTCGAAGGGGCGGGCGCGCGCTTCTTTGCCGTCGGCGCCTCACGCGGCTCTGACGAAAAGGGGGGCGAGGACTGGACCGCATTGCGTGATCGCTGGGAGTGGTCGCATGTCGTACGGGCGGCGCTCGGCCTGATCAGCCTCATCCTGATCGCGACGGCCATAGCGCTCTGAGGGGAGCCCTCGTCCGCCATGATCGGTACGCCAGGAACCATGAAGACTCGCCAATCCCGAATTCCCCGCTCTCTGCCACCGTATCGTCGACTCGCAGAGGCAGGAATATCCCGATCGAACTAAGGCGACCCGCTTGCCAGGCGCGGCGCCAGGAGGGCGAGCGCGATTGACGCGAAACCCATGACCTTCGCTGCCGCGACGACCATGTGGCCGGTTTCCCATCTGAGGCGCACGGCCTCGAAATCGGGCGGTATAGGCCCTGGTTTCCAGGTCGCCAGCAGCGCATTTGCAGGCGCGACAAGCGTCACCCATGCCGCCAGTCCGGCAGCCAAGAGACCTGCGCCGGCAAGGGCGAACCAGAAAGCGGGCCTCTCGCTGGCGAGCAGATAGGAGAGAAGGGACGCCGCCAATATGGCTCCCAGATCGAGCGGAGCGCCGACCTTCGCAAAGAATGCGAACTGGCCGTTGAAGACCGTGGCCTCACGCCACAATTCCGGCGACCAAACGAACAGTCGCGGCGGTGCCTCCAGAACATGGGCAAAGGAGGGTCCGAGACTGAGGGCGGCAAGCAGCAGCGATACCAGACCTGTCAGGTAAACGCCCATTGCTCCTTCCTTCGCGACCTGCGGTAGCAGGAACCTAGAACCGCAATACTCGTCCAATGTTCCGGGGAACGTCTTGTGCCATGCGGCTCTCCTAAACCGGGCCGAGCGGACATCCGCGGCGACGGCTCACGGAATGTTGTTGAACGCCGTCTTCATTGCGGCCGCGATTGCCCCGATATTGATCTCTCGGTGAACGGAGATCGGTCCATGCACTTGAAGACGTCCGCTACCCTCCTGACGGCATTCCTGCTTTTCGCCATCCCCAGCCACGGCTTAGGCCGTGATCTGCCGCGTTCTGGCGAGCCGGTCTTCGACCGCGCCGTCGCGCTTGTCGTCGACAACTTTCATGATGCCTCCGCGCTCGACCGCTTCGGTGCGGCCGTGAGGCGGGAACTGGAGGATGATCCGGTGACGGCGAAAAGCCCGGACGCCCGGGTGGATGCCGCGATCGAGCGCGTCCTCGCTAGCCTGGACGCGTCGCACACGGCGCGCTTCAAGCCGGACACGATCGACTATTACGAACTCGCCGATATCTTCCGCTATGCCATCCGCCACGATATGAAGCGGCTGTTCCCCCCGGACGGCGAGGCCAATTATGTTGGCATCGGCATGGTCACGCGGATCGAGAACGGCCTGCGGTTCGTCAGCGACGTCTATGACGGCTCACCGGCGGACCGCGCCGGCATCCGGGTCGGCGACGAGATCCTTTCGGTCGATGGAGCGCCCTATCGTGAGATTGAATCCTTCCGCAACAAGCGCGGTCGAAGCGTGGAAATAGCGCTGCGCCGTGATGCGGGCGCGCAACCTTTCACCGTGACCGCCGCCGTCGAACGGCTAAGACCGCTGCGCACGTTCGAGAAGGCGATCGAGGAGAGCATAGCGGTGAGCGAAAGCGAGGGGCGCCGGATCGGTTACCTGCGTCTCTGGACGCTGTCCGCTCCCGATGGTTTGGAGATCGTCGCTCGTGAGCTTGCCACCGGCCGTCTCAAGGATACCGACGGCATTATCGTAGACTTGCGCGGCCGTTGGGGTGGCGGCCCACCTGACGCTGCGGAGCTTTTCGTCGGTGACACCCCGTCCTTCCGGCTGATCCCGCGCAGCGGCAAGGACATCCTTGCCAATGTCCGCTGGCGCCGGCCGGTGGTCGCCATCATCGACGAGGGTGCGAGAAGCGGCCTCGAACTCTTCGCCTATGCGCTGAAGGCTAACGGCATACCGCTCGTCGGAACGCGGACGGCAGGCGCGCTGCTCGCCGGACGCGCTTATCTCCTGCCCGACGACAGCCTCCTCGAGGTCGCGGTCTCCGACGCCGTCATCGACGATGGCGTCCGGCTGGAGGGCCACGGCGTCGAGCCCGACGTTACCGTCCCCTTCACCCTTCCCTATGCAGCCGGCCGCGACCCGCAGCGCGAAGCAGCCATGGAAGAGATGCGGCGCATTCTCGCCAAGGGCTGACATGCGCTCGATTGCCTTGCGTTTTACATGAATACGGGCAGGTCTTCACATATCGCTTCAGGCCGATCCGCTACTCGCTTTGCCGGAAGTTGCGAATTCGGTCGAAGAGGACGGCAAACACTATGGCGCCGCCGATGAAGGTCCCCTGCCAGAAGGCATTGATGCCCAGCAGGCCGAGGCTGTTGCGGATCACCTCGATCAGCGCTGCTCCGATCAGGGCGCCGGAGGCCGTGCCGACGCCGCCCGCCAGGTTGGCTCCGCCGATGACGGCGGCGGCGATGACCTGAAGCTCCATCCCCGCGCCGATATTGGTGGTCACGGCACCGAGCCAGCCAGTCTGGATGATGCCGGCGATCCCGGCCGCAAGCGCCGAGATCATGTACACGGCGAGCTTGATCCTTCTGACCGGAACACCGGTCAGCGTCGCCGCGTGTTCGTTGCCGCCGATCGCGAAGACGTAGCGGCCGAACCGGGTCCAGCGCAGCACAAAGCCGGTCAGCAGTGCCAGAACGATCATGTAAAGCACGGGGTTGGCGATCCCGAAGAACCAGGCGCCGCCACCAATCGCGAGCAGCGTGTCGTGATCCGGCCCGAACTGGAAAACGACGGTGTTGTTGGAGGCCACCATCGCGAGACTGCGCGCGATCGACAGCATTCCGAGCGTGATGACGAAGGGTGGAAAGCCGAGGTAGGCGATCATGGCACCATTGAACGCCCCGATCACGAGCGCCGTGCCGATCGAGGCGGCAATGCCCACCTCGATGCTGTAGCCCGCATTCATGACGACGGCGAGCACCATGCTGCAGAGACAGAGCACCGAGCCGACGGAAAGATCGATGCCGCCGGTGATGATCACCAGCGTCATGCCGAGGGCGATGATCGCGACGAAAGTGAAGTTGCGAGTGATGTTGTAGAGGTTTTTCGGCGTGGCGAAGGAGTCGGTGGTCACCGACAGGAAGATGCAGGCGAGAATGACGGCGACCAGAACCCAGAAGGTCTGGCTCCCCAGTATGGACGCCACCCAGCCCCGCTGTTTGTGTTCGATTGCCCGATCGAGCGTAATTGCCATGGTCGACCTTCGCTTTCCTTCAGCGAGATGAGGAAAATGCGTGCGGTTTTCCGCCCGCATCCCGCCGCAATTTATGGACTCGCTCACACCTGTTCGATGGCGCCGGTAATCAGGCCCGTCACCTCTTCCGGCGACGTTGCCGCGATCGGCTTGTCCGCGACCTTCCTGCCCCGGCGCATCACGATGACGCGGTCTGCGACGTCGAACACGTCGGGCATGCGGTGGCTGATCAGCACGACGGCGATACCGCTGTCGCGCAAGTGCCGGATTAGGTTCAGGACCTCCGCCACCTGCCGCACGGAGATCGCGGCCGTCGGCTCGTCCATCAGAACGATCTTCGCTCGCGAAAGCATTGTGCGGGCAATGGCGACCGCCTGCCGCTGCCCACCAGACATCTGCTTGACGAGATCGCGAGCCCGGGTTTCCGACTTCAACTCCTTGAAGATCTCGCCGGCGCGCCGGTACATCGATTTATGGTCGAGGACGCGCAGCGGTCCGACGCCGCGCCTGAGCTCGCGCCCAAGGAAAACATTCGCGGCCGCCGTCAGGTTGTCGCAGAGCGCCAGGTCCTGATAGACGATCTCGATACCGTGCTGCCGCGCCTCGACCGGACGATGCAGGACGAGGTCCGCCCCGTCGAGTCGGATCGTGCCGTGGCTCGGTCGGAAGTTGCCGGCTATCATCTTGACCAGGGTGGACTTGCCGGCGCCATTGTCGCCCATGAGCCCGACCACCTCGCCCGCATGCAGCGAAAGCGAAACATCGCTGACGGCCTGTATGGCTCCGAAATGTTTGGAAATATTGGCGAGTTCGAGGACCGCCACAGCCGTCTAGCCTCCCGAAACCGGCGTGCCTGCCGCCGCTTGGACCGTTTCCCAAGTCTCCTCCCCGGAAAACAATTGATGTCCATTTACGCAAAAGCGCACGAGAGCGTCAATCAATTGTCCTACAAATATTGGGCGCATTACGGTCGAAACCATATTGTAATACAAATAGTCGTTGACGTTCGAGAAAAGCGGATATTAGCTATTGGTGGGAGGAGAGCATGCTGATCCTTGTCACCGGGGCAACCGGCAAGGTCGGGCGGCACTTCATCGCGGGGCTGCTTGACGATCCGCGTTTTTCGCAGGCGCGCATTCGCGCGCTGTGCCACAATCGCGCGTGCGCCGAAACCGACCGGATCGAAGTGGCGCGCGGCTCGATTGCGGACCGCGATGTCGTCGACCGGGCGCTTTCCGGTGTAAGCCACGTCGTGCATCTCGCCACCTGCAAGGAAACGCCCGACGATGTCATGGACGTCACGGTCAAGGGCCTCTTCTGGCTGCTCGAAGGGTTCCGCACGAGTGCCACCGCTAGGCAGTTCATCCTCATCGGCGGCGATGCCGGCATCGGCCATTTCCACTATCGCTACGACGCGCCCATTACCGAGGCGGTTCCGCACCGCGCCTATCCGGGTTGTTACGCGTTGTCGAAGGTGCTGGAAGAGGTCATGCTCACGCAATACGGCATCCAGTACGGCATCAATGCCTGCTGCCTGCGCGCCCCTTGGATCATGGAGAAGGACGACTTCAAATATTCGCTGTCTTTCGGCGAGGACGTGTTCGGTGGGCCGGATTGGAAGACGCTCGTTCCCGAAGCCGATGCGAAGCGCTATGCGCGGGAGGGCACCGTGCCGCTCTTGCGCGATGTCGACGGGCGGCCGCTGAAGCGCAACTTCGTGCATGTCGATGACCTGGTCTCGGCGATTCTCGCGGCGCTCGACAATCCACGCGCGAGCCGTGAGCTCTTCAATATTTCGATGGATCGACCGGTCGACTACGGAGAGGTCGCCGCCTATCTTGCCCACACACGCGGCCTCGGCTCGGTCGACATACCGAGCCGGTTCCACTCCAATTGGATGGACAACAGCAAGGCCAAGTACTTCCTGGATTGGCGACCCGCCTACGACCTGGAAAAGCTCATCGAATCGGCCTGGCGCTACGAGCGCTCCCCGGATGATCCGCGCACCGTCTGGTATCCGGGTTAAATTGCATGGCGGGCACATGGGTGTCCGTTTGTTTCAAGGGAGGAAGGAATGAGGAAGGCACTATTGCTTGCCGCCGCCGTCTTGGCACTCAGCGCCGGAACGGCCATGGCCCAGAAGAAACAGCTCGTCATCGTCGTCAAGGGGCTCGACAACCCCTTCTTCGAGGCGATCAACCAGGGTTGTCAGAAGTGGAACAAGGAAAATCCGGACTCGGAATATGAGTGCTTCTATACCGGGCCGGCATCGACATCCGATGAGGCCGGAGAAGCGCAGATCGTCCAGGATATGCTGGGAAAGGCTGAAACCGCGGCCATTGCCATCTCGCCCTCGAACGCCAAGCTCATTGCGCAGACCCTGAAGACCGCCAATCCGACCGTTCCGGTCATGACCTTGGACGCGGATCTCGCGGCCGAAGATTCGGCGCTGCGCAAGACCTATCTCGGAACCGACAACTACCTGATGGGCTATCGCATCGGTGAATATATCAAGAAGGGCAAGCCGAACGGCGGCAAGATCTGCACCATCGAGGGCAATCCCGGCGCCGACAACATCCTGCGTCGCGCTCAGGGAATGCGGGACGCGTTGACCGGCCAGAAGGGTCTCACCGAACTCAAGGGCGAAGGCGGTTGGACGGAAGTCGCCGGCTGCCCGGTCTTCACCAATGACGACGGCGCCAAGGGCGTTCAGGCGATGACCGATATTCTTGCTGCCAACCCTGATCTCGATGCCTTCGGCATCATGGGCGGCTGGCCACTGTTCGGCGCACCGCAGCCCTATCGCGACCTGTTCAAGCCGATGGCCGACAAGATTGCCAAGAACGAATTCGTCATCGGCGCGGCCGATACGATCGGCGAAGAGGTGGCAATCGCCAAAGAGGGACTGGTGACCGCTCTTGTCGGTCAGCGACCCTTCGAGATGGGCTACAAGGCACCACAGGTCATGCTGGACCTGATTGCCGGCAAGCCGGTCGAGGATCCGGTCTTTACCGGTCTCGACGAATGCACCAAGGACACCGCCGATACCTGCATTCAGAAATAAGACTGGCATAGGCCGGCAGCCATGGCGCTGCCGGCCCTCCTGCACTGTAGTTCTCAGATCTGCCAATCCGGATCGAACGAATAGGCCTTGATATAGTCGATCTTCATTTCGGACCCGTCGACAAGGCCGTCGCTTGGGGTACCGGCGAGGCCGCCGACAGCCAGATTGACGAGCATGTACATGGGCTTGTGCATGTCCGAGGGGGTATCCGCGCGTGCTATCGCCGCATCATCGAAATACCAGACGATCTCGTCCTCGGTCCAAAGCACACCGTACTTGTGGAACCCGCTTGTATCGGCAACCTTTACCGCACTCGCAATGCTCGTCTGCGAACCGGTCTCGTTCGAATGCACCGTGGTAATGACGGTGTTCGGGTCCTGCCCGCGCATTTCCACAACGTCGAGTTCCGGCGGCCACGAACCATCTGCGGGCAGCAGCCAGAACGCCGGCCAGACGCCCTGGTCGTCCGGCATATCGGCCCGTATTTCGAAATAACCGTAGGTCTGGGCGAAGGACGAGTGCGTCGTCAGCATCCCTGAGGTGTAGTCGTAGCCGTTGATCTCTTGCTGAATTGCCGCCGACGCTGGCGCCGCGGTGATCGTCAGAACGCCGTCCTTTACGGAAAACGGATTGACAGAAGCGGTCGGCTGGTAACTCGGATTGATATACCACTGCAGCTCGCCGTTTCCGGACAGCGAGGCGCCTTTTTCCGGCGCCCACCAGAATTTTGCATCCCAAATACCGCTCGTGCCGCTGCGCAGCTGAAGGCTATTGAACTCATCCGAGAAGGTCTGAGTGAGGGCGGAGCGGTCCAGGCTCAATCTGAACTGCGTAGCCTGCAGCTCGTCTGCCGTGGTATTCGCAAATACCAGGCTCTCGCCGCCGGCGAGATGAAGCCGGAGATCAGTGCCTTCCTGGGCCACATTGGCAAGAATCTGCTGGAACGACGTGAAGCCGTAGCCGTCGAGGCGAATAGTATCGTCGAAGTTGAAATCGGTGATCAGATCGCTGCCGTTGCCTCGCTCGAACACGAAGGTGTCGGCGCCACCCGCCCCGATCAAGACATCATTGCCTGCGCGGCCGTCGAGCGTCTGGCTGCCGGAGCCGCCCTTGATGATGTTGTCGGAGTCGTTGCCGAAAGCGAACCGGCCATTTCCCGTAACCGTCAGATTCTCGAAATTCGCCGGCAGCGTGTAGCTCATCCAGGTATTGATCGTGTCCACGCCCTCGCCTGGCGCTTCATAGGCGCGGTTGATCGACGAATAGAGATAATAGATGTCGTCGCCCCTGCCGCCGAACATCGTGACCTTGACGGAACTGTCGCCCCAGATCGAATCGTTGCCGGCGGTTCCATAAAGCTGAGGTCCGGATCCGGTGGCGGAAAACCATGCCGTCGAGCTCCCGCTATAGTGAAGCGGCTTTCCCACAGCATTCATCACAGTTCTGCTCATCGAAATGTCTCCAGCTTGATTGGGTGATCCCCTCCGCAGGCCCCGGTGCTGATTCCCCTCCTCAGTAAGCTTACATCGGGGATGACGAAGGTCTACCGCAAGCCTGTGTTGTCACTGTGACCCATCGCTGACGACGGCTCCCTGGATGCCCATCCGGAACAAACCTCCACCGCCCGCGTTTTCCGGCGTCATGCGGCGCTTGCGGAGGGAACTATGTGCAGCGCGGAAGTTTCGGACGAAATCTCTCAAGTTGAAATCGGGGGTACGGGGGCTGACGATCTTCAAACAACACTCGATGCGCTGCCAGTTGCCGTTTACGTCACGGATGCCGAGGGGATCGTAACCTATTGCAACCGCGCCGCTGCAACTCTTGTCGGACGGCAGCCTGTATTGGGAACAGACCGATGGTGCGTGAGCGCAGAACTGCGCCGCACGGACGGCTCCATTTTGCCGCCCGACCAATGTCCGATGGCCGAGGCGCTGAGAGAAAAGCGGCCCGCCGGCGGACAGGAGGTCGTAGCGGTTCGCCCGGACGGGACAACGGCGCTGCTGCTCACCTACTCGACGCCGATCTTCGACGGCTCCGGCGCACTTAAAGGCGGCATCAACCTGCTTGTCGACATCAGCGATCGCGCTGGCGCCGAGCGAGACTCCCGCTACCTCGCCGCAATCGTCGAGTCTTCCTCGGATGCCATTGTCGCCAAGGACCTGAACGGCATCGTCACGAGTTGGAACAAGGGCGCCGAGCGGCTGTTCGGGTATACCGCCGATGAGATGATCGGCAGATCGATCACGGTTCTGATACCGCCGGGGCACGATGAGGAGGAACCGCGGATCCTGCGGCGTATCCGCAGCGGCGAGCGTATCGATCATTATGAGACGAATCGACAACGCAAGGATGGCAGTCTCATCGACATCTCCCTTACGATTTCGCCTGTGCGCGACGCCACGGGGCGTATAATCGGCGCTTCCAAGATCGCTCGCGACATCACCGAACGGAGGCGGGCTGGCGCGGCGCTGGCCATTCGCCTGCGCGAACAGGCCTCGCTCTATCGCCTCACCGAAAGGCTTCAGCGGGCGAAGGATATAGAGGAAGTCTACCAGGCAGCGCTGGATGCCATACAGGATGCCCTCAATTGCCACCGCGCTTCCATTCTGCTCTTCGACAAATCCGGAACGATGCGCTTTGTGGCCTGGCGCGGCCTCTCCGAGCGTTATCGCCGGGCCGTCGACGGGCACTCTCCCTGGCGCTCCGATCAGAAAGACCCCGATCCGATCTTCCTTGAAGACATCTCGCGCGCCGACGTTTCCGATGATCTGAAGGCGACTATCGCAGCGGAAGGCATCAGCGCGCTCGGCTTCATTCCGCTTGTCGCGGAAGGACGGCTGATCGGGAAATTCATGACGTACTATGACTTGCCGCACGTTTTCGCCGATGCCGAGATCAGCGTAGCACAGACGATCGCGCGGCAGCTGGGCTTCAGTGTTCAGCGTTTGCGTGCTGAAGAGGCGAGGCAACTCGCGGAGGAGCAGTTGCGCCGCAACGAGGCGAAGGAGAGGGCACGGGCGGCGGAGTTGATGGCGATCATGGAAGCCGTGCCGGCCTCGATCTGGATCGCCCGCTCACCCGATTGCCGGGTCATCGATGGCAACCGGAGCGCCTACGAACTGCTGCGCCAAGCGCCCGACACGAACCTGTCATTATCCGCCCCACCCGGCGAACGTCCCAGCAATTTCCGCGTCTTTTCTTCGGGGCAAATGCTAGCACCCGAGGAACTGCCCGTGCAGCGCGCGGCACGCGGGGAGGAGGTAGAGAATTTCGAGGAGGAGATCCGATTCGACGACGGTACCTCGCGCTTCCTCTTCGGCAATGCGACGCCCTTGCGAGACGCCGCCGGGGACGTGGTCGGCGCGGTTGCCGCATCGGTGGATATAACCGAGCGGAAGCAAGCGGAAGAAGCATTGCAGGAGAGCGAGCGCCGGCTGCAGATCGCGCTGGAAGCGGGGCGGATGGGGGCCTGGGAGTGGAATATCGATACCGGCGAAGTCATCTGGTCGCCGGGTCTCGAAGCAATTCATCATTTGGAGCCCGGCACATTCGGAGGAACGCTTGCGGACTTCAAGCGAGACATTCACCCCGACGATCTCCCCATGGTCGAGCTGGAAATCGCCAAGGCGATCGAGACCCGCGAAAATTACCACATCACGTACCGCATCAGGCTTGCCGACGGAACCGTCCGATGGATGGAGGCGTTCGGGCAGTTTTCGCGGCAAGGTGCGGGAAGGCCGGCAAAATTGGCCGGCGTCTGCATGGACATCACCGAACGGAAAGAGGCCGAGGCGCAGCGCAATCTTCTCGTTGCCGAGCTCAGCCACCGGGTGAAAAACACGTTGGCAATCGTCACTTCGATCGCGCGCCAGTCCTTTTCGACCAATCCGGACGCACAGGGAGCGCACCGGTCGTTCGATGCCCGCATCAGGGCGCTGGCACAAACGCACACGCGCCTCGCCGAGGCAAGCTGGTCCGGCGTGTCGCTGGAAACGGTACTCTTCGACGAACTGGCCCCCTATCACGACAGAAACAGGAACAATGTGCGCCTCGCGGGGCCGCCAGCGATGCTGCCGCCCAAACATGCGCTGACGCTTGGTATGGCTGCGCATGAACTTGCAACGAACGCGGCCAAGCACGGTGCGCTGTCGGTGAAGAACGGCATTGTCGACGTCGGATGGACGATCGACGTCGCAGGCGATCGCTTGCGAATCCGTTGGACCGAGACCGGCGGGCCGCCTGTTCCGGTGCCGACACACAACGGTTTCGGCCGTTTGCTGCTGGAGCGGGTCTTGGCCTCCGACCTTGGCGGCGACGTCCACCTCGAATTCGCGCCCGAGGGGCTGACATGCATGATCGACATCCCCTATCCGCGGGGAGCCTCCCCATGACGTCGGCCGAGGGATGCCGGGTCCTCGTCGTCGAAGACGAGTTTCTGGTGGCGTTGCAAATAGAGGACGATCTACTCGCCGCCGGCTATGTGGTGATAGGTCCGTTCACGAGCCTCAGCGCATCGATCGCCGCCTCGCGGACAGAGCGCTTCGAAATGGCGACGCTCGACCTCAACCTGCGAGGTGAGTTCGTCTATCCCCTCATCGACGAACTCCTCGAACGCAAGATACCCGTCCTCTTGTTGACCGGTTATACCGCATTGGACTTACCGGAACGGTTTCGCTCGCTGCCTCGACTGGCGAAGCCGTTTGACGGCAATCAGCTCGTTGAAAAAGTCCAGAGCCTTCTACGAGCGGGTGAAATGCATGGAGTTGTCCCTTCGCGCTCCACGGGGCGCTAAAGTAGATCGGCCGGCCCGCGAGCTGCGGCCGGCCGGCTTTGTCATTGCATTTCAGTAGGCAGGAAGTCAGAAAGCGGCACCTGCAGGGCGCCGGCGATGCGTTTGAGTTTCGCTGGACTGAAATCCCTGCCGCTTTCAATTGCGCTGATTTCAACATTGGCGAGGCCGCAAGTAACGGCAAGGTCCTCGATGCTGTAGCCAACGGCCTCGCGTGCGGCCTTGACGCGTGCGGCAATGTCGCCGCCGGCCATTGGAGAGGCTTGCTTATCGCCAATATTGGAGGGTGAAATGGACATAAATGTCTCCTTCTCTTGGCCGAAATTCTTTTCGAATTTGCTGTGAGTGCGGGTGACACGCGCCTCAGGGCGGCGGTAACGTTTTATGTCATAGCTGTAACATGAACAAGCCGAAATTGCGCCTGTGCACCGTTACCTGCGCTCGGCCACCTGAGGATGCGGCTGCCGCAACCGCAAGGCGCAGCGTTGAGATGCACGATCGAGCCCTTGCAATTTGTGATCGGACTGTCCGCGACACGCTTAGCGCTTCCGTCTGCTCCGTTCGGCGCGGTTATAGCGGTGAACCCTTCAGCCGATGGATATGGAACACGGGCCGGCAGCCGTACCGCGTCCGGAGTGAAGGCCGCCAACAACCGCGACGGGACCGGCGCGAAAACAAGAGCGCGCTCGTCCTTCGGAATCGCTTTGTGCTGGCGAATCAGAAGAGGGGGATCGAATCCCTCCCCGCTACCAGGCAATCCCTCAAGTCGGCACGCCCCCGCGACCATCATTAGGCGTCAAAAATTGGGGAATACCTGAGTTTCATCGGAAGGGCGCCCGAAGCGCGGAAGACTCTCGGCGGGCGCCCAATGCAGGCAAAATCATGAATGCAATCAAGGCTTCGCGTTACGCGGCGGCACGCCGAGCCTGGGGTATTCTCTATGTACCCGATTGAGAACGGCCCGCGCTACGCGTCAAAATTTATTTCCAGTGGGCATCATTGGCCATACACTACATCTCATGGATGTTTTTGAATTGGCTGCATTTCAGCACCTACAGATTTTCAGTGGCATATTTGCTTTGGACGGGCTGCTGCTTGGCACTGAATTTGGGTACGACGGCAGTCCTGAAGTCGGACGTTTTCGGATCTCCGCCGGATGGACAATGGCCGCCGTTCCTGGAGCCGGGCATCGCTTAGCCAGTCTCTCGGAATCACTGCGAAAGTGTTTCAGCCGCAGAACCGACCGAGATCGCAAAATCCCTAATCCGTCTGTTCGTGCGCCATGCTGGCTGATGGGCCTGGTGCACCGACCGTCGGATTAGGTCGGCCGGCCGTGCCCGCCGAGACGGAGGAACTGACGATGAAGAAGCGGATGGGCAACAAGACTGCGCCTCGACCGGCGACTATGCCAGCGGAGGGAAGCACTCTCTGGCAGCAGTTCGACATGATGCGCCGAGCTTTTGTCGCCTCCCCTGTGCTCAAGCCGATCCTGTGGCTGACGGCCGGCAGTTTTGGCGTCATCGTCGCCACGGCTGTCGGACAGATCGTTCTCAATCGCTGGTACCGGCCCTTCTTCGACGCGATCGAGCGGCGCGACCTCAATGCCTTCTTCTATCAGCTCATGGTTTTCCTCATCATCGCCGGCGTTCTCCTGGTGTTCAACGTCGCGCAGCAATGGCTCAACCAGATGGTACGGCTGAAGCTGCGCGAAGGGCTGACATTGGATCTGATTGGCGAATGGATGCGGCCTCGCCGTGCCTTTCGGCTCGCCAATGCAGGCACCATTGGGGTTAATCCGGATCAGCGGATGCAGGAGGACGCCGGCCACCTGGCCGAGCTCACCACCAGCCTCGGCTTCGGGCTTGTGCAATCGTCGATCCTGCTCATTTCGTTCGTCGGTGTCCTCTGGTCTCTTTCATCCGGCTTTGCCTTCCAGATAGGCGACAGATCGCTGGCGATTCCCGGCTATATGGTGTGGGCGGCGATCCTTTACGCAGGCTCCGCGTCCTGGCTGAGTTGGCTCGTCGGACGGCGGATGATCGCCTTGAACGGCGAGCGCTATGCGCGCGAGGCCGATTTGCGCTTCTCGATGATGTACGCCAACGAACATATCGACGGCATCTCGCTTGCGGGTGGTGAGGCCGGCGAACGCCGGCGCCTGCAACTCGATCTTTCCTCCGTCCTCGGCGCCATGCGCAACATATTCCGCGCCGAGATCAATCTTGCCTGGGTTCAGGACGGCTACGGTTGGGTCACAGTGGTGGCACCCATTCTCGTCGCCGCGCCCGTCTATTTCGCCGGCAACATCAGCTTCGGCGGCCTCATGATGGCGGTCGGCGCCTTCAACCAAGTGCATACGTCGCTCAAATGGTTCGTTGCCAATGTCAGCGCCATTACAGACTGGCGTGCGACCCTCCTGCGCGTCGCCGCCTTCCGCCGTGCGCTGATCACGGCAGACGCCCTACACGACGAAGAGAAGCGGATCGAATTCGTCGAGAATGACAGCGCCAGCATGACATTCGATAACCTTGAGGTCGCCTCTCCCTCAGGGCGAACAAGACTCGCCGAATCACATATCGAGATCGCCCCAGGCCAGCGGGTCAACATCGTCGGCGATCCGCGTGCCGGAAAGACGCTACTCTTTCGAGCTCTTGCGGGGCTCTGGCCTTGGGGAAGCGGCCGAGTGGGAATGCCGGCCGGCGACCACGTCGTCTTCATCCCGCGCGCACCTTACTTTCCGCGCGGCCGACTACGCGACGCCCTTGCATATCCCCATGCCAATGATTTCTCCGATGGCGCGCTCGTGAGCGCGCTCTCGAAAGTCGGCCTCGACCACCTTGCGACCTCCCTCGATCGCGAAGCTCGTTGGGAGCGCGAACTCGGTGACGACGAACAGCGCCTCCTGGCTTTCGCCCGGCTGCTCGTGCAAAAGCCCCGCTGGGTGATCATCGACGAAGCGCTCGAAACCATGGAGAGCGAAGCGCTGAAGCGGGCTCTTTCCATCTTCGAAACGGACCTGCGAGAAACAGCGGTCATCAAGATCGGGCCGAGCCCGCGGAACGGCGCTCTCTTCTCGCGCGTGATCCGCTTGGTCAAGGATGCTGAAGCTCCGGCGCTGAAACCTGTCCGCCTCGGCGCAGGCATTGCCGAGATGGAGGTGGCGGCGCGGAGCGCACCGTGATTGCGGCTCGTTATACGCCGCGCCTGTTGCCCCAGATCAGCACATGCAGTTGCGGCAGCACGCGTGCCTCGAACCACCTGTCCTCGGCGACCCTATCGACCAGCCAGCGCATGCGCGCCATGATGCCGTCTATGTCGATAGGCGCATCGTGCGCGTCTGCGGGCGGCGGCGTATGGTTGCCGGGCTGGAGATAGACAGGCAAATGCGGATGGCGTGCCGCAGCCGATCTCGCATAGTCATAGTCCGCCTCGTCGAACACGACGATCTTGAGCACGGTCTGGGGCTTGCCTTCCGACGCCCGCAGACAAGCGTCGAAGGCCTCCCAATCCGTCTCCATCCCGCTTGAGGGCGGCTTCGGGCTCAAGACCAGCACGTCGAGATCGGCGAACCAATCGCGGGCGACCGAGCCTTGCGTCTCCAGCGCAAAGCGATAGCCCTGCCCGTGGCCGCAGCAGATCAATTCGCCGAAAGGCTGGATCGCTGGATTACCGCCCGACAACGACACCATCAGGGGCTTTCCGCCGGATAGCCGCGTGACTTCCCGCCAGACCTCTTCCGTCGACATCGCGCGCCATTCGTCTCTGAAGCGGCTTTCGACCGCATGGAGGCTGTCACACCAGGAACAGCGGTAATCACAGCCGCCGGTCCTGACGAACACGGTCGGCAGTCCGATCAGCACCCCCTCGCCCTGGATCGTCGGACCGAAGATCTCGCTGACGCGGATCTCGGTCGGTTGCGCGCCGGTCATGGCCGGTATTCCGCCCAGGTCTTTGCCGTCTCGCTCACACGCACGGCCGTTGTCTCTGGAAGGCGCACCTTGCACCATTCGTAGAAATGCTGCGCCAGGCATTCCGCCGTCACCCGGTCGTGCCCGAGCACGTCGTTCAGGTGACGGTGGTCGAAAGTCTCGTCGATATAGTGCTTCAAAGGCGCAAGCTCGTGATAGTCCCGCACGAATCCATGCTCGTTCAGCGTCTCGGCGGAAAGCTCGACTTCGACGATATAGTTGTGCCCGTGCAGCCGCGCGCATTGATGCTCTGGCGGTAGGCTCTTCAACTGATGCGAGGCCGAGAAGTGAAACTCCTTGGTGATGCGGAACATCATCTGACCTCCTCAGCGGCAAAGGCGCCGGTGGCCGCGACCCAAAAATCCGGGTCGTCGTACTCCGTCGGGTCTGCAACACCGGCAAGATGGAAGGCCTCCCGCCGCTCGACGCAGGTGCCGCAACGCCCGCAATGGCGTTCACCGCCTTTGTAACAGGACCAGGTCTCGGCAAAGGGCGTTCCATGCTTCGCCCCGTCCGCAACGATGTCCGCCTTGGAGACATTGACGTAGGGCGCATAGAGCGTGACGTCCGCATAGCCTTCGAGCGCGTGGCTCTGCATCGCCTGGAAGGCATCGATGAAGCCTGGCCGACAGTCGGGATAGATGAAGTGGTCGCCGCCATGCACGGCGGTTGCCACCGCGTCCGCTTTGCGTGCGGCCGCGACGCCGAAGGCGATCGCGAGCATGATGGCGTTGCGGTTCGGCACCACCGTCGCCTTCATCGTCTCTTCCGCATAATGCCCGTCAGGCACGTCGACGTTGTCCGTCAGTGCCGAACCGGTTAGGTGGCGGCCGATTTCGCGAATGTCGATGACCTGGTGCGGAACGCCGAGGCGCCTGGCACAGGCCCCCGCGAAGTCCAGTTCCTTGCGATGCCGCTGGCCGTAGTCAAACGACAGAAGGCCGAGAAGCTCGTGTTCCGCCGCGACTTTGTGCGCAAGCGAAACGGAATCCAATCCGCCGGAGCAGATTACGATCGTTTTCATGATAGGTGTCCTTGTTTTGACCGGGTAGGCTGCGACCGGAGTGTTACCTGCCGGCCTTCTAGGCCAAAAGGGACCGTTTGTGAATGGCCGGCCGGTTGCAGGTGAGAGAAATTCCCACGCGCCCCCGGCCAGCCGCTTTCGGTCAGCCGTCGTTGAGGACGAGCCCCTTGGTCAGTTCCAGCGCCTGCCTTTCGAACAGGCTGCGGTAGATTCCGCTCTTCACCCGGATGAGTGTGGCATGGTCACCCTCCTCCGCGATGCGGCCGCGATCGAAGACAAGCAGGCGATCGAGCGCGCGCACCGTCGAGAGCCGGTGCGCGACGACCAGCGTGGTGCGCCCCATCATCAGCCGCTCCATCGCCTGCTGGATCAGCACCTCCGATTCGGAATCGAGGCTCGAGGTCGCTTCGTCGAGGATGAGAATCGGCGCATCAGCCAGGAAGGCCCTGGCGATGGCGACGCGCTGGCGCTCGCCGCCGGAGAGTTTCACGCCGCGTTCCCCCACCAACGTGCCATAACCTTTCGGTAGTGCCGTGATGAAGTCATGTGCGCTCGCGAGCCTTGCCGCCTCCTCTATCTCGCGCTGTGTCGCCCCGGGCCGAGCATAGGCGATGTTCTCCGCAAGCGAGCGGTGGAAGAGGATCGGCTCCTGCTGCACGATGGCGATCTGCTGGCGCAACGATGCCTGCGTGACCTCGGCGATGTTCTGCCCGTCGATGCGGATTTCGCCGGCCCTTACGTCGTGGAGGCGCTGGATCAGCTTGACGAACGTCGTCTTGCCCGAACCGGAGTGGCCAACGAGGCCGACACGCTCGCCGGCGCGGATCGTCACCGAGAACCCGTCATAGAGCGGCGCCCGATGCGCCCCATAGTGGAAGGTCACGTTGCGGAACTCGATCTTGCCGTCGCTAATCCGGATCGGCCTCGCGCCGGCCCGGTCTTCCACGCCGAGCGGCTGACCATGGATGTCGACGAGCTCCTCCATGTCGTTGATCGAACGCTGCAGGTTGCGGATATGCATCCCCACTTCCCTGAGATAGCCCTGCAGGATGAAGAAGGACGTGAGCACGAAAGTGAAGTCGCCGGCGCTTGCCTCCCCCCGCGCCCAGAGCAGGAGGGCGAAGCCGATGACCGCGGCGCGCAGCACGAGCAGCATCGCGCCTTGCGCCGTGCCGTTGAGCGTGCCCCGCGACCATGTGCGCCGGGTGCGCTTCTCCCATTTGCGCAACACTCTGGCGAGACGAGCGTCCTCGCGGTTCTCAGCACCGAAGCCCTTGACGACGATGTTGCAGCTCACCGCGTCGGCAAGCGCGCCGCCAAGCCGCGTGTCCCAGCTATTGGCAAGACTTGCCATCGGCGCCACATAGCCGAGCGACAGGGCGACGGTTACCGCGATGAAGACCACGGAGCCGAGACCGATGATCACCCCCATCATCGGCCAATACCAAGCCATCAGCGCCGTCGAACCCACGAGCATGACCACCGAAGGAAAGAGCGCGATAAGCAGCGTATCGTTCAGCAAGTCGAGCGCCCACATGCCGCGCGTCACCTTGCGCACCGTCGAGCCGGCGAAGCTGTTGGCGTGCCAGTCACTGGAAAACCGCTGAATGTGGTGGAAGGCGGCCGCGGCAATGTCCGACATCATCTTCAAGGTGAGACTGACAATGCTCATAAAGGTGATGTGTCTCAAGACGATGGCGCCGAGCGATAAGACCATCAGCATCAGGAAAGCCGTGATCGCCGCGTTCCAGGCGGCGGCGTCGCTTGCCGCACCCGACACGACTGCATCGACGAGCCGGCCGGAATAGAGCGGCGTCAGCACATCGGCGAGCGTCGACAAGAGGACAGCGCCGAGAATGGCGGCCAGTCGTACGGGCTGGCGCTTCCAATGGGCCCAGGAAAAGCGGAAAACGCTGCGGAAGGCGCGGTTGCGCGCCACGGAACGAACAAAGACCATATGAATTGCCCGGTGGCGAAGGCACCGGCCTCAATATCTGGTGAGCGTGGAAATGCCGTCGAGGAAAGGGATCAGTACGGCATCATCGAATCATCGGCTTCTTCTGCGAGAAGCGGTCGGGCGATGACGATTTTGGGCTGTGGCAAGGAGCAGCAAGCGCTCCCGTCACAGGGTCAGGATCGTGGCCCGCCCCGTAGGGAGTAGGAAAAATCTGCCATCGTAACCTCCCTAATCTGATTGCCGGATGACTGCTTATAGTTGAAGCGGCTGTACACGCCAAGCGCGATTATTGTGCCTGCGGCGACATCCGCCGCGATGCTGCATGTTTGCAACAGTTGCCCACGACGGGGGCCCTCCTCGATACGCGAGTGCAGTTAGTCCGGCGAAGCTGTTGAAAAGGCCGCCGTTTTGCAGAACTTTCACAATGTGTTGGAAATTTCGCCGCTATTCCTTGGCAGGCGTGTCCCATTCCTGTCGTTCAGATGTCATTCCCCAAGAGGTTGCCCGTGCAGAACAACAATATTCTCGTCGTCGGCGGCGCCGGCTATATCGGCTCCCACACCTGCCTCCAGCTCGCCGCCAAAGGTTACCAACCCGTCGTCTACGACAACCTCTCCAACGGCCATGAGGAATTCGTCAAGTGGGGCTCTTTGGAAAAGGGCGACATCCGCGACCGGCAGCGCCTCGATGAAGTTCTTGCGCGCTACAAGCCGCGCGCGATCCTGCACTTCGCGGCGATGATCGAGGTCGGCGAATCGGTCAAGGACCCAGCGGCCTTCTACGACAATAACGTCATCGGCACGCTCACTCTCTTGTCGGCGGCGCTTGCCGCCGGCATCGACGCTTTCGTCTTTTCGTCGACCTGCGCGACCTACGGCCTGCCGGACAGCGTCCCGATGGACGAAACCCACAAGCAGGCGCCGATCAATCCCTATGGCCGCACCAAATGGATCTGCGAACAGGCGCTGAAGGACTATGGCCTCTACAAAGGCCTGCGCTCGGTTATCCTGCGTTATTTCAACGCCGCCGGCGCCGATTTCGAGGGCCGCATCGGCGAATGGCACGAGCCGGAGACCCACGCCATCCCGCTCGCAATCGAGGCGGCACTCGGGCGACGCGATGGCTTCAAGGTGTTCGGGACGGACTACGACACGCGCGACGGTACCTGTGTGCGCGATTATATCCACGTGCTCGATCTGGCGGATGCGCATGTGCGTGCGGTCGACTATCTGCTCGAAGGCGGCGAGAGCGTCGCGCTCAATCTTGGGACCGGCACCGGTACGACGGTCAAGGAGCTCGTGAGCGCGATCGAGAAGGTTGCCAAGCGGCCGTTCAATGTCGGCTATGCCGGGCGCCGCGAAGGCGACTCCACGACGCTGGTCGCCAACAACGACAAGGCCCGTGAGGTGCTTGGCTGGGAGCCGCAATACGATCTCGCGGCGATCACCGAATCCGCCTGGAACTGGCATTCGCGCCAGAATCACGGCGGCTGATTTTCCGAGCAACGAGAGCGGCTGCCTCTCGAAAAGGGAGGCGGCCCAATTTTCGGTTTTCCGATGCGCTCGCGAGGCACCTCACGCGTCGCCTTCAAAACGCATTCATGCGAGGGTGCTTTCCTTGGCATTGCGGTGGTGTCGTCTCAGCCCTCTTCGAGGACAGTGCGTAGTTTTTAAGTATTTTTTATCGCTTATTAATAGATATAACTATACTCTGAGCTGTCCGATCAGATGCACTCGCGTCAATACAACCGCATGAACGCGGGTCGGGCGGGACAAACTCTTGCCGCCAGCAATTTATACGAGGTGTTAGCCTCACGCCTACCTGTTCGATGTTGTCGCAGGTGCTGTTGCCTGCGAACGCCTTCATAAAGGGCGCTGCATCATGGCAATTATCAATCCCTCTCCGAAACAGCTTTCGGAGCAGAGCCGCAAGGAACTTTACTACACAGTCTTTTCTACTTTGTGCCGGTTAGAAATCGACGTATCGCCGGTGAACTATGAAATGATGTACGACATTATCAGTGGCAACAATCCGGAACTTCGGGAGAAATTTGCACGGCTGAACAAGCCAATCTCCGAGGAAGATCTCGGTGCGCTGGCACGCATTTATCTGCCGCATCACTTCGCAAACTCGATACACGATGAGTCCGCAAATCGCTTGCAGAGCGAATTGACGACCCTGAAAGAGTCTTTGCTATCTGGCCAGAATTCGCTCTCAAACTACTCCAATATGCTTGGTCAGGCGACGGGCAAGATCTCGTCCGCCGATCCCCGGGATGTGAAAACGATCCAATCCCAGCTTCAGGCGATCCGTCATATGACCGAGGCGCAGCAGTCGGCGAGCACGCAGATTCTCGATCGGGTCTCGACCCAAATATCAACCGTCGCGGCCATTGCGAACGATGTGGAGGAATTCGAACGCGCGAAATTTACCCATCTCGCCACCAATCTCGCCAATCGGCGTGGGTTCAACAAGAAGCTCGCCGAACTCTATGGCGGCGAACGTTATCCCGACGGAGTGTCGCTCCTTCTCTGCAACCTTTTGGCGCTGGAGCCGTTCGATGCCAAAGAGCGCATCAAGTTGAAAGAAGCGGTTCTCGAGCGTCTCGGGTTCGTTGTGGCGCGAACGGTGCAGCCCACTGATTTCGCCGCCTGGCTTGACCGACCGCAGATCGGCATCCTTGTCGGGACGACGGCAGAGGCGGAAATCCAAAAGATCGCGGACCATATCAAAAAGAGCTGCCTTGCGGCGCTTGATAGCCGGCAGGCAAAAATGCCCGTTGTCACTGGGCGCTTCGGCTGCAGCGCCAGTTATGATGCCGGCACGGCATCGGAACTGGTCGGGCAAGCGGAAAAGGCCCTGCAGATCGCCACAGAGACCACAAGCGATAGGGTCGTGTTCTTTTCAGGCGGCGCTGCTGCCGGCGCTCGCAAAGACTGGATGCTCTACCGCAATTGACTTGAAGAGATCGCGACAATTGCGATCGCCATGGCAAGCTTTGAGATACTTATATTCGCATTGGCGATTGGCCGGCTCGCAGAAGGCGCGCACTTCCTCTTAATGGGATTTTAACTGAGAGCCGCAACAGTGCGAGACATCACTGACTTGCGATAGTCAAAAACAACAGCGGTCGTTGTGGATATCGAGCACCGCATAGAGCGGCAAGAATGCCGCTAAATTTTCTGAGGTCAGTTATGAAGGTTTTCATGAATGTTACTTTGGAAAGTAGGTATACAGCATGGTCTGTCCTATGCGAGGAATGTTATACATTATTTACACATATTCTAATAAAATGACTGTCGGTGATTGTTATCGATGATTATCGAGAGGAACGATATGGCGTACAAGGATAGCGTCGAGCGCATTTCTCCGCGAGCACAAACAAAGATAACTGGGAACGTTAGTTGTACGACGGGATCGAGCAACGGCGTCGTAAAGGATCTTTCCGACGAGGGTATTTGCTTTCAGCTCTTTTTCGACATTGGCGCCCGCACAGGGCAGGAAGTCACTATACGCAGCAATGAGCTCGGACTGCTGACCGGTATTGTCCGATGGAACAGAGGCAACCGGATAGGCATCAAGCTCAAGCTGTCGTCCAACACTGCGGCGCAGATTGCTTCATATTACAAATTCTTTCGTTGATTGAGCTGCGTAAGGTGGGTCGCTCACAATCGACAGAGATCGGACAGGCCGACCGCATGTGATTGGCCGCCAGGGGGCTTCGATGCCTTGCTGAGATTCAACTTACTAAGCGCCCATGTTTGCTTAATGCATGTCGCCGTAACGTGTGCAGCAGGCTGAACGACGGCATGAATAAAAACAGGAACCTAAGCACGTCGAATTAAGGCGTTTGAACGCTACGTTCACAGACCCTTGGCGACATTGCATTATTCGCCTGCCCGGCCGGCAAGGCTTTGGACCGGGCGGGCTCGCCCGCGCTGCATGAGCGGTCGTTCCAGCGTCAAATAGGCAACGACGCCGAGAAGCGCTCCCGACAGCGCGGCGACAACCATCGATATCATGGGATCAAGGCCTAGCACCGAACCCGCCTTTGCGGCCACCGAAATCGCGAAGGTGTGCCAGAGATAGATCGAATAGGAAGCGTTGCCGAGGAGCGTCGGCAAAGCCACGGCTCGCATGCAACCATGCGCCTCGAGTGAAAGGATGCCGAGGACGAGCCCAACCGCCAGCGGGCCGATCGTCAACTCGTCAAAGGGCAGTCGCAGGAGACCGATAAGGGCAAAGCCGCCCAACGAACAGGCGATCAGCGCGGAACCGGTGGCGAGCGGCGGAACCCTGCCCTTCAGCCAGAACTCGCCGATGAACATGCCGGCAACGAACTCCAGAATGATCGGCCGTGTATAGGTCAGCATCACCGCATTGTCGAAACCGAATAAGAAGCCTGCGGTCACCAGCACGAGGAACAGGCCGGTGATGGCCGGCAGGCGCCGGTTGCGCGGCAAAATGAGAAAGACCGCGAACACCGCATAGAAGAGCATCTCGAAATTGAGGGTCCAGCCCTGCACGAGGACCGGCCAGATTTCGCCGCTGCTCGGGGAACGCGCCGGGACAAAAAACAGTGACGACAGGACGTGTTCAGGTGTCAGGACCATGTTGGGAAAGAGGCCCGCCACGGCTCCGGCAACCATCACCGCCGTCGCGAGCCAGTAGACGGGCACGATGCGGCGGACGCGATCGGCGATGAACTTTGCCGGCGTCACGGCCCGGTGATCGCTGATGACCCACATGATGAAGCCGCTGATGACGAAAAAGACGTCGACCCCCGCGGCTCCGATGGCGAAATGGTGTCCGGTCTTCTCCGCCGCGTGAAAGATCACGACGGCGAGCGCCGCCGCAGCACGGAGATACTGGATTCCATGAATCGTCTTCATCGGCCGTTCACGGGCATCATTGGCTGAGTCCGGACCTGTAATGCAACGGCCGTGCCTGTGGTTGCCAAGGCCACACCGCGGCCGGTCGGCGCCGCGCGATCGTCAGCTTTCCTGCGGTGAAATAAAGGAGGAAGGATCCGACGTGATAAGGATTGAGCACGTCGACTTCGACGAAGGCCCGTATGAGGAGCAGCATGGCGACACCGAAAAGCACCATGGCTTCCGGATCGCGATCTTCCGAGAGCACGCGCTTCAGCTGTCCGAAAACGGCTGCGACCAGCACCATGGTTATGAGTGCAAGCCCGATCAAGCCCGTCTCTACAGCGGCCTCGATGAAGGTATTGTGGAAATGGAAGCCGGCGCGCGCGGTAATGTAGAACTCCTCCCACAAACGCTCGGCCTCGGAGAAGCCCTGCACCCAATAGGCCTGGTAACCAAGGCCGACGATGGGCGCCGCCTTCGCCGCCTCTATCCCCTGCTGCCAGAGGTAGGTACGGCCGGTAAGCGTAGAATCCTTGCCGAAGGCGCCGAGGATCAGGTCGACGCCGCCGGCATAGACCATCGCGACGGCGGCAACGCTGCCGAAAACCGCCGCGGCAAGGAAAAGGACTTTGCGGCTCGCCGGCCTCAGCGCCAAGATCGCCCGCGTGCCGAGCGACAGTCCGACGACCGCGGCGGTCGTCAGGACGGAAGTCGCCGATTGGGAGGCGAACAGCGAATAGGCAGAAAGCGCTCCTGCCGCCCCCGCCGCGCCCATCCACAGCCCCCTTTCGCCCAGCGTGAAGACCGCGACGAGGGCGAAATAGATGCCGAGCGAGGCGTAAAAGCCCAACTGGTTCTTCGATGCGAATGCGCCGACGAAGCTGTAGGTACCGTCCAGCGGATCGTAATGATAGATGCCAAACAACAGCGAATAGACGAGGACGATCGAGACACCGGCGATCATCCCGCGCGTCAAGGTGCGGATATCGATCGTGCGCATGGCGATCAGCGCGCAGACGACATGGCTCAGGTACTGAATGCCCGTGCGCATCGTCACGCTAGGTGCGGCCGACCAGAAAACCGTCAGACAGGCGAAGATCGTGAAGGCGATTATCCAGAGATATCTGGCGTAGTTGCCGAGAACCACGCGGTAGTCGACCAGCACGAGCGGCAGCCACAGCCCATAATAAAAGAGGATCGAAACCTGTCCGAAGCGGGTCGAATAGGCGAAGACGAACAGCGACAGGGCTACGGCGCATGCACCGTAGCCCTCGTTCGCTCCTGGGCTCACGAGGCTCGCCTTGGAGATCCTCATACCCGCCTCATCGCATTGCTAATGCGGAATTCACCTTGATGACGTCGCCAGGCAGCACAGGGGTGTTCTCGTCCGCCGCGATCTCCGTCGGCTTGCCATCCTTTTCGCGGACAATCGTGTAAGTAATCGTCGCGGCCTGTTCTTCAAGTTGCGCCGCTTCCGCCGATTGCATCAGCGCCTCCGTCATGAGATCTCGGCTCGTGCCGAGCTTCAACGTCAGCGTATCGAGTTCGGCTTCGGTATTCTGCAGCTCCTGAGCGAGTTGGGCATCCCAATCGTTGCGCAGATTGGTCTCGTCCTGCGCCGCCTTGCTCGCGTCCTGCTTCGCCTTTAGCGACGCCGTGTCGATATCGAGAAGCTGCGATTGGACGTCCGCAACCCGCTGCTCCAGCGAAAGCTTGCGCTGGCTGAGCGCCAGGCCCTTCTCGGCGAGGCTGTCGACCTTGTCGCGGTCCTCCATGGCGAGCTCGAGCTGGCGCTGCTGCGTTTCGGATTTCTTCGCAAGCGATTCGATCTCGCTTTGAAGAAGCGATCTGAGATCGGCGAGTGCATCGAGTTGGCGCTGCTGCCGCTTGTCGCGCGATTCCATCAGCGCCGTCTCGCTCTCAAGTAGCTTGTCTGCGCCCGGCACGTTTGTCAGTTCCTCGGGCAGTGTGATCTTGTCACGCCTGGCGATTTCCGCCTGGAGGCGGGCACGACGAATAAGCAGTCGGCTGCGCTCTGCCACCTGAACTGCCGATTCTCCGCTAGCGTTGATGAAGTCGCGGGCAAACCGCTGCCCATTGTCGGCCTGCTTCAGCCCTCCCCCGAGGCTGATCGCTTTCAATACTGTCATGTTCGGGGCATAGGGATATTCGCCAGGCGTTTCCACCTCGCCGGAAAGGTAGACCGGACGGTACTGCGCCATCTCGACCGAGGCGGACGGGCGGTCCCGGAGACCGAAGAGCTTCTGCATCTTTATCCCGATCTCTTCCGCGACTTCTGTCGTCGTGCGGCCGCTCGCGGGCAAATCACCGACGAAGGGCAAGGAAACATTGCCGGACGCACCGACCGTGTACTCGCCGCTGACTGCCGACCAGTCGCGAACCGTGCCTTCGGCGGTCTGCCATTCGGCTACGCGAATCCGGAGCTTGTCCATCACGCCGAGGCGATATTCGTCGGCCCGCGCCATGGACGCCCCGGCGGTTGCGAGAGCCGCAATGAGCGCGAAGCGGGTAATATAAGAAAGCGTGCAGGAACCAGCGGATTTCCCTGAAGTTCTGATCAGTTGCATTTTGAGATTTTCTCGTTGCTTGACGTCGCCCCGAACCGGGCCAGCGCCAAGATTTCAATAGCTGCCGCGGGAGAAGCAGACGGCGGGGATAGTCTTGAAGACAATGACAAGGTCGGCCAGAAGCGACCAATTCTGGACATATTGTGTGTCGAACGCCACGCGGGCGTCATAGGATACATCGTTGCGGCCGCTGATTTGCCAAAGACCTGTCAGGCCCGGACGCGAGCGCAGATAGTAGACGGCGGCCGAATCGTAGAGCTCGAGCTCGTCTTCGACCACCGGGCGGGGGCCGACGATGCTCATTTCACCGCGAATGATGTTAAGGAGCTGCGGCAGCTCATCGAGGCTGAGTTTGCGCAGAACGCTTCCGACGACAGTCACACGCGGATCGTTCTGAAGCTTGCGAGTGGTACGCCATTCCTCGTGGGCTTCGGGATTGGCCTTGAAATAGTTCCTCAGCACCTGATCGCCATTTTCCACCATCGTGCGGAATTTGAGGCACTTGAAGGACTGGCCATTGTGGCCGATTCGGCGATGCCCATAGAAAACACTGCCGCCGTCGGAAAATTTGACGAGCGTCATGATGAGCAGGAAGAGGGGACTGAAGAGGATAAGAGCCAGGGACGCGGCAGCAATGTCGAAGCTGCGTTTTGCCATGCCCCCGATAGGTCGGACGGCTCCTGTCTCCTCGGGGATGAAAAACGGCGAACTGGCCGAGCGAGTCGCGGACTTCATAGAGGTGACTCCATTTAGGTTGGCGATTGTCGGTCCCGTGGGACGCGGGCTCACTAGCGCGAGTGTATGGTGAGATTTTGTCTTTTGAAGGCGGAATGATGGCAGCCTTCTGACGCCTCTGCCCAAAGCGGTTCGGAGGCGTATTCATCGCGAAATATTACGAAAAGTTAAGTATGATGATTGGAAATTACAACCAGGATAGTTTGTCACAAGGCTGCCATGCGGAAGCATCGCCACGGATTAATTATTTCGAATTATAAAGTATTGGAATTGTCGGATCATTTTTTCATTGGAGGACGCGGAGCCGATCGTTGCGCCAAATTGACGACGGCCAATTTCCCCAGGTTTTTTGCAGTGCATCATGATATTGCACTGCACAGTTTCTGCGGCGTATTATGTCAGACGTTGTAACAAAAGTTGATCAACGAAAGTCAGGGCAGCAGACGCGAATGATGCAGCAACCAGAAGGAGTTCGCGTTTTCCCCCTACAATTTTACGGGTTTCAGTCGAGTTCCCTCCGCCTTCAAACTTCGCTCGGAAATAACTATATATTTCAAAGGAACATATTCGTGATTACACCCATTAGAGTCACACGCAATGAGCCGACTGTTAAAGAGGACGGAAAGATTTCCGACGTAACATCGAGGGCTACAAAGTAGCGTTTGCATGTTGAAGAGAAAAGCGGGCACCAATATAGTGACCGTACAGGAGGAGAGGACGAAAGTCCGATGACCGTTCCAGTCTTAGATCCGGGAGCAAGTTAGCGCCATGTTCGCACCGCGCTTTTTTGTGAGCATGATTGGCGCTTTAACGGCTTTTGCCGTCGCAACCTATTTCCTCAGCGGTTCGCTTGCTTCAACCGCGATTCAGACGCTGATTTGTGCCATACTCATGCAGGTAGGCTATTTCGTCACCGTCCTGTTCCTGGTTTGGAAGGAGGCGCGCGAACGTCGCCGAATGTCCTTGCAAAAGGTGACGGTCGAGCCAGCGAATGACGAGATGCAATCGGGCAAGGTCTCCTTGCGCAGGCTCAATCGACCGCATCATTTCAATTCCTGAAACCGCGCTGACGCGCGCGGGTTTGCGCTTCCCTGGCAACTGCAAAAAAGTTGTCGTTTGACGCGTTTGCGACACGATCGCGCGGCATGGTCCCGCGTGCCCGGCGGGAATATGGATCGCGTCGGCGCATCCGATGACCTGCTGGAGGCCCGTATGACCGCATCGACGCCCGCAAACGTCTGCATTATCATTGCCGCGAAGAACGCCGCCGACACCATAGCGAGAGCAATTGCCTCTGCGCTGGCCGAACCGGAGGCGACGGAAGTCGTCGTGATCGACGACGGTTCGACCGATGATACCGCGGCCGCAGCGCGGGGCGCCGACGACGGGACCGGACGGCTGAATATCGTTCGCTTCGACGAGAACCGCGGCCCTGCCGCGGCACGCAATCATGCAATCTCGATCTCGCGCTCCCCGCTTCTCGGCATCCTCGACGCGGACGATTTCTTTTTTCCTGGCCGCCTGCGGCAGCTGCTCGCGGAGGACGGCTGGGACTTCATCGCCGACAACATCGCCTTCATCGATGCAACGCAGGCGGCGAGCGCTCACGGCAAGATCGACCGTTTCGCACCGAGCCCTCGTCTCATCGACCTTATCGGCTTTGTGGAGGGGAACATCTCGCGGCGCGGTGTGCGCCGCGGCGAAATCGGGTTTTTGAAGCCGCTGATGCGGCGCGCCTTCCTCGACGAACATCGGCTTCGCTACAATGAGACCCTACGCCTTGGTGAAGACTATGATCTCTACGCGCGGGCGCTGGCGAAGGGAGCACGCTACAAGATCATTCATAGCTGCGGCTATGCCGCTGTCGTCCGCGGCAATTCACTAAGCGGCAACCACCGGACGATCGACCTCAAACGTCTATACGAGGCCGACCGGACGATTCTCGCCGAAACTCGACTGAGCAGGGCTGCCGAGGCCGCCCTGCGCCGGCACGAACGCCACATCCGCGACCGCTACGAGCTGCGGCATTTTCTCGACGTCAAGAATCAGAAAGGCCTAATAAGCGCGGCCGCCTATGCGTTCAGCCATCCGGGCGCGCTGCCGGCAATTGCGGGCGGAATCCTTGCGGACAAAACCGAACGCTTTCGCCGCCGGTCGGCGGCACCCCTGGCAATTGGTGGAACAGGCGATGTTCGCTATCTGCTGGAGGCGTTCGCGGCGGAACGTCCGAAGTGAGCGGAGGCTAAGCGCGTCTAAAGAGCGTCGCGTCCAATCGAAATTCATGCGATGTGGAGGCGGCCCGACAGGCGGGCGCAATATTCTAGCCGCGGAAAAAGTGCGGCGGAGAATCGGCCAGCCCTTACGCAAAATGTGGAATCTTGGCGTATGTCTGCGCAACAGACATACGCCATCGACTTGGGCCACTATTCAGCCCGGCGGCGGACCCATTATCTCGAGTCCAAACTGGACCGCCGCCATGGTCGCAATCTCGTCCGGGTTCTCGTCTCCCAGATCGGCAACTACCTCGAAGAAGTGTTCAAAGTCTGCGGGTAGGATGACGGTCAAGAGGCGGCCGGGGACCGTACCAATGTTCTTGAAGGAGTGGACCTGACGGCGGGGTAACAATGCGATACAGCCGGGGCTGATGTCGAATACTTCATCGCCACGCCAAATTTCGAAACGTCCCTTCGATCACTTAGGAGATTTCATCTTCCCGGCTATGGCGGTGCAGCGGTGCAGCGACATCTGGCGGCACCATCTCCTCGATCACGGATGCGTCGAGCCTGCCGGCTGAATCGCGACGAATGATCATGGTCTCACCGAAAACCTCGAGTGCGCAGTCCGCTTTCGCTCGGGGTGCATTGCTCCCCGGTTGTGCCATCCCGCTCGTCCATCAGTCTTACTCAGCACCATAGTCCTGTGCCGGACCCATCTCAAGACTCGCCTGCGAGTCTGGCCGTCAGGTCGCCGCCTATCTGGCCGCTGCGCGGATTGAAGACAGCAACACTTTATTCAGGCCTTGGGGCGAGGCAAACCCGGTCTTCCACGTCCTTCAGATTTCTTAAGCAAGACGAACCCTTATACCTTTTGCCCGGTAGGCGGTTTGTCAGGAACTCAACCTGAGAGTCCACACTTCAATTAAGGGCTGGGGCGAACCGGTCGCGCTCCTTTCACTCAGACGTAAACGCCTTGGGCGTGCAATTGCCTGAAGGGTCACCACCTGGTGGCTCGGGAATTGCCTGGCAGGGCGCGTCGGCGCGTGACGTCCGACCTTGCGGGCGCGATTCGCGGCCGGCCGCTGACCACGGATGTACTGGCAAGGCAGAGCCGCGAAGCGGAAAAGGTCGGGGCAGCCCGGCCTTTTTGTTTCCGGCATGCCGCGGCCGGCAGGAACGGTTTTCATCACTCCGCGTTACCGCTTCGATGGCAACAACACGGAGTTGCGCGATGAAAGGCATCATTCTCTGGCTGATGGGTGTCCCCCTTATCGTCATTATCCTCCTTTACATGTTCGTCTTCTGACCGTGCTTGCGAGTCGCATCCCTCTTGCCGCCGTTGGCCGGCTCCCGCGCGATGGTATGCCTCGCGAGCATTGTCCGATTGCGCGCCGAGGCCGCCATTCACCCACAATTTTGAAGGATGCGAAGGGCGATCAACCTGGGTTAGCCTGACCGCAGACGGGACTGAACGGGAATGGGGCATGAATCGCACCGGGAGCGCTGCAGAGATTTGCGGCAAGAAAGCGCCGTCGCGAAGCTTGCTCGCCCTAGCGATACGAAGGGTCCGTGCCGCACTGGCATGGTTTTTGTTAAGCCAAAGCGCCGCGGCTTCGGAAGCCCTCATCGGCTACGCCTTCGTGATCGACGGCGATACTATTGAAATTGCGGGCGAACGCATCCAACTTAACGGCGTGGATGCGCCGGAAGCGTGGCAAGTCTGCCTCGATGAAACAGGAACGGATTACCGGTGCGGCAAGGAATCGGCCTCGGCCTTGGACACATTTCTCTCGGCATCGCGTCCGACGCGTTGCGAGTTCGTCGCGCGCGATCGCTATGGCCGATTTGTCGGGACATGTTTTCGGGCCGACGGCAAGGATGTGAACCGCTGGCTCGTCGAGACCGGCAACGCGATCGATCGGGGAACATATGGCAGTGGTCTCTACGCCTCCGCCCAGCAAATGGCGAGGTCGATAGGTGCCGGAATCTGGCGTGGGCAGCCCGATCGTACCTGCGCGGCGCGCCCCGGACGCGTGAACCAAAAGCCAACCTGCTGAAGGCTGCAAACGAGGCTCTATGATCGCCGAACTCTGGATCTTGTGCGCTATTGGTACTGCCGTCATCGCAGCGATCCGGGGCGGTCATAGTCTGCGCTGGTTGCTGATCGGCTGCATTCTCGGACCGGTAGGAGTTCTCGCGGCAATCTTCATGCCTTCGCTGAAATCGAAAGAGCCGGATGTTGCCGCCAAGCGCCAGATCGAAATCGACGAACTGACAAAGCCGCTCCAAGGAAGCGACACCAAGACCGTTTCCGCAAAGTCGAAACAGCAATAGGCGGAAACGGCGCGGCCGGCTGCTACACATGAGCCATCAAAAAGGCCCGCCGATTCGGCGGGCCTGGATTGGTGATGAAACGATTAAAGTATGTAAAGCAATATCGCGCTGCGAGAAGCACTTTTCCAGTAACATTTTAGGGGCGATTGCCAGGCAACGGAGATCGAGCGCGGCCCTGTTTGGCGTCCTCGTCACGTCCACGGAGCGCAGAATCTTTTCGGCTATGAAGCTGACGTGCCGCCAAAGGATCGCCCGATGGTCGCCGCATTTCCTTCATTTAAACGCTGAAATTCCCCTCTTTTCCTCACCTGAAAAGCTTTCTACCGAAAAATTCACAGCCGCAAAACTCAACCGGAGGTAGCCCCAGGAATTTACGGGGAACAATTTCTGCAACATACGATGAAACCGGGATTTTTTGCCAGAAAGCATGCGCGGAGGGCAGCAGCTCGATTTGCGGTGGCTCGCCGCTTAGGTGCAGTGCAGCATGATTTCATTCACTTTGCTGCTGCGCTGCCATATTTTTTCTTCGAGGATGCCCTAGTCTCTTCGGTGCGGGCCTAAGTCTGCTCTGTTGAAACGGTCGCCGCCGAGGCGCCGCCTGATCGGGAGTGACTGAAATCGTGAGTATGGACGCGAATGTCTCCTCGCGCATCAATCTGATGCGCATTCTGCTGACCTCGAGCATCGGTTTTGCGCATATCCCCTACAACCCGCAGTCGAGCCCCCTTCTCGGCACCTATGGGTTCGTCAACTGGCTTCGCGTCTTCCTCTGCGAGGGCCTTATTCGGATCGGCGTCCCCTGCCTGAGCGCGATCTCCGGCTATCTCCCGTTCCGGCGCGGGGCCGCGGACTTCGCCCATTGGAAGGTATAAAACAATGAAACTCGACCGCAACTGCCGCCTGTGTCTCGCTCTCGTTGCGATGCTTCCTCTTGCAGGTGCAGCCGCAGCGCAAGAGGGCGCCAATGGCAGCTCTTTCATGGATGATTTCGACACCCTCGACACCCGTGTCTGGTACGTCTCCGACGGCTGGAACAATGGCGCCCACCAGAACTGCACCTGGTCGAAGAAGCAGGCCAAGACCGTCAACGGCATTCTCGAGCTGACCTTCGAGGAGAGGAAGGAAGGCGAGCGCAATTTTGCTTGCGGTGAGATCCAGACGCGCAAACGTTTCGGCTACGGCACCTACGAGGCAAGGATCAAGACCGCCGATGGTTCCGGGCTCAACTCCGCTTTCTTCACCTATATCGGTCCCGCCGACAAGAAGCCACATGACGAGATCGATTTCGAGGTGCTGGGCAAGAACACGGCGAAGGTGCAGCTCAATCAGTACGTATCGGCGACAGGCGGAAACGAGTTCCTGGCCGACGTCCCGGGCGGTGCCAACCAGGGCTTCAACGATTACGCATTCGTCTGGGAGAAGAACCGGATCCGCTACTACATCAACGGCGAACTGGTTCACGAGGTAACGGATCCCGCCAAGATACCGGAGAACGCCCAGAAGATCTTCTTCAGCCTTTGGGGAACGGACACGCTCACGGACTGGATGGGCACCTTCTCCTACAAAGAGCCGACAAAGCTGCAGGTCGATCGCGTCGCCTTCACCGCCGCCGGCGACGAGTGCCAGTTTGCCGAGTCGGTTGCCTGCCGGCTGGAACTGACCAGGACTGAGTAAATCTCCATTAGTTGAGCATTTGATCCGCATTGTTGCGGTGCACACAGAATTGAACTAAGCTCGGCCAGGGCTGAGCAGGGAAACGGATGTTTTCATGCTGCAGATACTCTATTTGGCACAGGATCTTGCCGATCCAGCGGTGCGACGCAGGACCCTCACGCTTGTCGCCGGCGGCGCGCGCGTGACACTTGCCGGCTTCCGCCGCGGCGCCAATCCTCTGGCCGCAGTTCACGGCGTCGAGCCGATCGAACTTGGGACGACCGCTGATGCTCGCTTCGCGCAGCGCATCGGAGCCGTCGCAGGCGCGTGCCTGCGCCTCGCGAACAGGCTTCGGCATGTTCAAAGGCCCGATGTCATCATCGCCCGCAATCTCGAGATGCTGGCGGTCGCGAGAAGAGCTGTCGCGCTTTTCGGGGGGGACGTTCCGATCGTCTATGAATGCCTCGACATCCATCGGCTCCTGCTGCGCAAGGACATGGTCGGGAGGGCGCTGCGTGCGGCCGAAGCTCAACTTGGCAGGGATGTACGCTGGCTGATCACCAGCTCGCCGGCCTTCATCGAGCATTATTTCCGACCGCTCTCGGGAATCAATGCCCCGCCGATTCTGCTTGAAAACAAGGTGCTCGATATCGACGGCACAGCAGCGAACGTCGCCGGCGCGGCCGAATGCCCGCCCGCCGGCGTGCCTTGGAAGATCGGCTGGTTCGGCGCGCTACGTTGCCGCAAATCGCTCTCCCTCCTCGCCGAGTTTTCGAGAATGATGGAGGGTCGCTTCGAGGTGGTTCTGCGCGGCCGGCCCGCCTATTCCGAGTTCGAGGACTTCGACGGCGCCCTGCGGAGCGAGCCATTCATGCATTTCGAGGGAGCTTATCGCAACCCGGAGGATCTCGCAGACATCTACGGGGATGTTCACTTTACCTGGGCGATCGACTTCTTCGAGGAAGGTCAGAATTCCGCCTGGCTCCTGCCGAACCGGCTCTATGAAGGCTGCCGCCACGGACGAATCCCGATCGCGATGAAAGGCACCGAGACGGCGCGCTTCCTTGCCGTGCGGGGGATCGGCCTCGTCCTCGAGGAAGCCGATGCCGAGAGCCTTGCCGCACTCGTCGGTTCCATGACGCCGGATGCCTATGCCGACAACGCCGAGCGCATCAGCCGCTGCAACCCCGGCACCTGGGTGTTCGACCGCAGCGACTGCGAGGCGCTCGTCCGGAGGCTGGCGACACTTATTGTCGAGCCGCCGCGACCCCTGCCGGCGGTCGCGATAGCAGAACCCCGCCACAATGAAGGTGGATCTTTATGAGCTCGGATCAAGTGACCTCCACATCCAGCCTCATCGTCATACCCTGCCTCAACGAGGCATTGCATATCGAGGCTCTGGTAGCAAAGCTGCGACCGTCGCTGACGCCCTTGAATGCGGCGATCGTGATCGCCGACGGCGGCAGCACGGATGGCACGCGCGAGATCGCCCGGCGTCTTGCCGCCGAAGACCCGCGGGTGCTTTTCCTCGACAACCCGAAGCGCATCCAGAGCGCCGCAGTCAATCGTGCGGTCGCCGAGCTCGGTGCGGCCTACGATTACCTCATTCGCATCGATGCGCACGCCACCTATCCGGACGATTATTGCGAGCGCCTGGTCGAGGATGCCTTGGCGACCGATGCCGACTCTGTCGTCGTCGCCATGCAGACGGAGGGTTTTGGAACTTTCCAGAAGGCGACCGCCTTTGCGCAGAACTCCAAGCTCGGTAATGGCGGTTCGAAGCACCGTACCGGTGCTGCCGGCCACTGGACCGAACACGGCCACCACGCGCTGATGCGCATTGAGGCTTTCAAGGCAGTCGGCGGCTATGACGAGAGCTTCAGCCACAACGAAGACGCGGAGCTCGACTACCGCCTCAAGAAAGCTGGCTACCGGATCTGGATGACCGACAAGACGAGCATGGTCTACTATCCGCGTGCGAGGCTCATCCCCCTGTTCCGGCAATATTTCGGCTACGGTCGGGGTCGGGCAAAGAACTTCCTCAAGCATCGCGCCATGCCGGGGTTGCGCCAGATTCTGCCACTTGCGGTGGCGCCTCTGGCGTTCGGGGCGCTTCTCGCCATCGTCAACTGGATGGCAGTGGTTCCCGTCGGCCTTTGGGCGGCAGCCTGCCTTGGCTATGGCGTCTGGATGGCGCTCGGGCAGCGTAATCCTTACGGGCCGCTCGCCGCGATCTCGGCCATGGTCATGCATTTCGCCTGGTCCGCCGGCTTCTGGCGGGAACTTCTCGATTTCCGCCGGCGGGTGGCCAGATGATGACCACGACCCTTCAGATCGACATCGGCGTCTGCACCTTTCGCCGTCCGGAGCTCGCCGACACGCTTCGTTCTCTGGCGTCGTTGGCGGTGCCCGAAAGTGCCACGATCCGTGCCATCGTCGCGGATAACGACGCGACGCCGAGCGCCAGGGCTTTAGTTGAGTTGCTTCGTCCGGAGATGCCTTTCGAGATCATCTACGTCCATTGCCCGGCATCGAACATCTCGATCGCACGCAATGCCTGTCTGGACCACAGCACGGGCGATTTCCTCGCCTTCATCGACGACGACGAGACCGCGTCGGAAGACTGGCTGCTGCGCCTCCTGGAAACGGCGCATGCCACCGGCGCCGACGCGGTGCTGGGCCCCGTCAGGGCGCATTACGGCCCATCCGCCCCCGCCTGGATGCGCCGTGGCGATTTCCATTCGACATTGCCCGTCTGGGCCAAGGGCGAAATCCGCACAGGCTACACATGCAATGCGCTGCTCAAGCGGGAAGCGCCGGCGCTCCTTGGCCGCCGCTTCAAGCTCACGCTCGGCAAGAGCGGCGGGGAGGATACGGACTTCTTCACCGGCATGCACGGCGCGGGCGGAAGCATCGCCTTTGCCCCTGAGGCATGGGTGCATGAACCGGTGCCACAACAGCGGGCCTCGCTCTCCTGGCTTCTGAAGCGTCGCTTCCGCTCGGGCCAGACGCATGGACGCCTGCTGGCGGAAAAGGCGAACGGTCTCCGTCGATTTTTGAACATTGCGCTGGCCACAGCCAAATCGGCCTATTGCGGGTTCGCAGCAGCGGTTTTCTTCCCGTCGCCCGTGCGGCGATACCGCTACGGCCTGCGCGCAATTCTCCACGCGGGCGTCGTCAGCGGTCTTCTCGGCCACGAGCAGCTCGAACAATATGGAGCTCGCGAGGTGATCTCGCCGTGACCAGCTCTGTGACCGATTCCACGCCCGACGTTACCTTCGTTATCGCCGCCTTCAACGCCGCGGATACGATCACGCGAGCCATCGACAGCGCGTTGGCGCAGGCAGGGCTAACTGTCGAAGTCGTCGTTGTCGATGATTGTTCCTCCGATGCCACCGTGGCCCTTGTGGCGGCAATCCAGGATCCGCGCGTCCGCCTCATCGCTCTTGAATCCAACCGCGGACCGGGCGGGGCCCGCAACGCGGGCTTCGACGCGGCGCGGGGCGAGTGGATCGCCATCCTCGACTCGGACGATACGGTGCACCCGGACCGGCTCAAGCGAATGATAGAGCGGGCTGGGGCCTGCGGCGCGGAGATCGTCGTCGACAACCTCGACATCCTCTCGCTCGACGGCCGCAGCATTAGAATGTTTCAGGAGGCGCAGCTCGCCCGGCAGCCCCTGCTCACGCTCCCGGCCTTCATCGAGTCGAATGTGCTTTTCCGGTCGGAGCACAATTACGGCTACATGAAACCCGTCTTCCTGCGTCGCTTCCTCGAAGACCACGGATTGCGCTTCGACGAGACACTCCGTATCGGCGAGGATTACATCCTGCTGGCATCCGCCCTTGCCTGCGGCGGACGCTGCGCGATCGAGCCGGCTGCCGGCTACGTCTATCATATCCGTGAGGGATCGATCTCGCGTGTGCTGAAGCTCGAACACATCGATGCGATGATGGCGGCCGACAAGGTGTTTCTGAGCCGCTACACACTCGATCCCCGGTCGCGGAGCATGCAGCGCAAACGCACGCGCGGCTTTCGCCATGCACGCTCCTTTCTCGTTCTCGTGGAGCAACTGAAAACGAGATCATTGGCGGGCGCACTGAAGACCGCGCTCGCCGACCCGCTCGCGCTTCAGCATCTCCGGATGCCGATCGCCGCCAGATTGCGCCGCCTTGCGGCGCCATCTGCACACTCCGCCCCCTCCGTTCCGCCCCCATGATGGCGGCTGAACGACCCCAAGGGGCGCCCCCCTAATGACAAGTAAAGGATAATGCAATGGACCGTAACAGGACCGTCAGGAAAGCAGTGATCCCGGTTGCCGGGAATGGAACGAGATTCCTTCCGGCGACGAAGGCCGTGCCGAAGGAGATGTTGACGATCGTCGACCGGCCCGTGGTCCAATACGCGGTCGACGAGGCGCGCCAGGCCGGGATCGAGCATATCGTCTTCGTGACCAGCCGCAACAAGCAGGCGATCGAGGATCATTTCGACGACACGCCGGAGCTCATCTCGTCGCTTTCGCGCTCGGGCAAGGAGGCGCAGATCTCCGAACTTGAAGCAATGCTGCCGAAGGCAGGCTCAGTAAGCTTCACGCGCCAGCAGGCCCCTCTCGGCCTCGGCCACGCCGTATGGTGCGCCCGTGACCTGATCGGTGACGAGCCGTTTGCGCTCCTGCTCCCGGATATGGTCTCCTTCGGTGCGCACGGCTGCCTGGCGGGCCTCATGGACCTCTATCGGGAGGTCGGCGGCAACGTCGTCGGCGTCGAACAATGCGCGCCCAAGGAGGCATCGAAATACGGCATCGTCGGCAAGGGCGAGACGGTGCGACACGGCTTTGCCGTCACCGAGATGGTCGAAAAGCCGGCTGCGGGCCGGGCTCCGTCCAACTACTACCTCAACGGCCGCTACATCCTTCAGCCGGAGATCTTTTCGATCCTCGCGCATCAGCCGCGCGGCGCGGGCAACGAGATCCAGTTGACCGACGGCATGCTGAAGCTGTCGGCGAGCCAAACGTTCCACGCGCACCCCTATCAAGGCCGCACGTTCGACTGCGGTTCGAAGCAGGGTTTCATCGAGGCGAACGTCGCCTTCGCGCTTGACCGGCCGGACATCGGCGACGGCGTATTCGAATCCGTTCGCGAGATCGTGCTGTCTTACGAAAGCCGCATCCGAGCGGCATAAGCGAATGTTTCGGGCGGCCGAGCGAGGCCGCCTGGACCAAGGACCGGAGAATAAGATGAACAGAGCGGCCCCCATGAAACAGAGAGGCGTCCCCTTGAGCAGCGTCATGCCGCGCGAAGAACAGTCAGACGGTTTCATCGATCTCGATCGGCTTCTGGCTGTCGTCGTGCGGCGGGCGAGGCTGGTGGCCGCTTTCGTCGTGCTCTTCATTGCATTGGGGGTCGTCTATCTCCTGTTCGCGACCCCCTATTACACCTCGATGACGCAGATTCTGCTTGACGAAAACCTGTCCAAGTTCGCCGAGGAGGAGCCGGCTCCCGCAAACAGTCAGCTGCTGGACATGCAGATCGCAAGCGCGGTCGAGATCCTCAAATCCGGCGAACTCGCGCTGCGCGTCGTCGACAAGCTCAATCTCTCCGAGAACGATACGATCCTCAATCCGCCGCAATCGCCGGTCGCGATCGTCAAGGGTTGGGTGAAGACGGCGACCGGCCTTTTTTCCGGCGGCCCTGACTTGACCGACGATGAGATGCGCAACGGCCGGCGACAGAAGGCGGCAGCCCTCCTCCAACAGTCGCTCCTCGTCGAGCGCGTTTCGCGAAGCTCTGTCGTGTCCGTGGCCTTTCGCTCGAGCGACCCGGTGCTTGCGGCGACTATCACCCGCGCATACGCCAATGCCTATCTGACCGATCAATTGAATGCTAATTTCGAGGCGACCGAACGCGCCTCCGTCTGGCTGCAGGAGCGGCTGGCGGATCTGCAGCAACGCTCGCAGACGGCCGCCCTCGAGGTCGAGCGGTTCAGAAGCGAAAACGGTCTCACCGCAGCTCGCGGCGAACTCATGTCCGAGCAGCAGCTTGCAGACCTCAATAGCCAGCTCATCGTCGCCCAGGCCGATACGGCCACCGCGTCGGCCCGCTACAATCAATATCAATCGATCATCGACCAGGGGCCGGAGAATGCGGTCAACAATGCCACGATCTCGCCAAAGGAAGGCGACAACTCGGTGATCCGCGATTTGAGAACACGCTATATCGCTGTCGGCAAACGCGAGCGGGAGGTGACCCAGGATTTCGGCGAGGACCATCCGCAGGCCGTGTCGCTGAGAGCCGAGCACGCCGACATCGGCCGGCAGATCTATCAGGAACTGCAGCAACTTACGGCGAGCTATAAGAACGAATACGAGGTCGCCCGCTCGCGCGAGGCCTCGCTGCGCAAGAGCATCCAGGGCATTGCCGGCAAGAACTCGGAAGCCAGCAAGTCACTCGTGCAGTTGCGGGAGCTCGAACAGAAAGCGGCTGCGCTCAAAACGCTCTATGAGTCCTATCTCGGCCGCTACGAGCAGGCAACGCAGCAGCAATCCTTTCCGATCGCCAAGGCGCGCGTGATCTCCCAGGCGGGCGTTCCCGTTTCGCCGTCGAGCCCCAAGAAGACCATGGCTCTGGCGCTTTCCGCGGTGCTTGGCCTGATGGCGGGCGGCGCTTACGCCGCATTCCTGGAGTTCCGCGAACGGACGTTCCGCGTGGAGGACGACGTGCGCTCGATCCTCGGTCAGCGCTCGCTCGGCTATGTTCCGCTCATAGGTTCGCGGCCGAAGAAGAAGAAGGCGCAGCTCGTCCGCGCGCATTTCGGTTCGGAGAGACGGCCGGACGACCCTGCGGACGGCACGATGCCGTTTCAGCGTCTTTCGCGCATCGTTCTCGATGCGCCTCGGTCGACTTTCGCAGAGACCTTCCGCAACGCGAAGCTCGCCTGCGACCAGATGCTGCCTGGCAGCGAAAGCCGCGTCATCGCAATCGCTTCGGCCCTGCCGGATGAAGGAAAATCGATCGCCGCGGCGAATTTCGCAGCCCTCCTTGCCGGAAGCGGCAAGCGCACCCTGCTGATCGACGCCGACATCCGCAAACCGGGGCTGACCTCAATGATCACGCCAGCTCCGCGCTCAGGTCTCGTCGAGGTGCTGACGGGAGAGGCCACCTGGCCCGCCGGCATCAAGGTCGACCAGCGCTCGAAGCTTGCCATTCTTCCGGCCGGTGGCGGAGCATCGGACCAGCGGCATCAGAGCAACGAACTGCTCGCCTCGCCAGCCATGGCGAACCTCATCGAGAACGCGCGCAACTCCTTCGACTATGTCGTCGTCGATCTTGCCGCGCTCGCGCCGGTCGTCGACGGCAAGGCCTTTGCGCCGCTTGCCGACGGCATTCTTTTCGTCGTCGAATGGGGGCGAACCCCTTCGCGGCTCGTGCGCGACCTGCTCAATTCGGAACCGCTGATCAGCTCGAAGGTGCTCGGCGTCATTCTCAACAAGACCGACATGAACGAGCTCGGCAAGTACAGTGACTTTGGCGGCGCGGAAAAATACCGGCATCGCTACGGCAAATATTACATCGAGCACACCGAGAACACGGCCGCCTGAACCCACGCAGGCATCCGGCGGTCTCAAATGGCCGCCGCCCTCGATCACGCCAGTACCAGCCGCCCCTGGCTACCCTGCCGCAGGCTGGCTCCGAACCGTCGGCTTTGCCGGTCTAGCGCTGCGCAGAGCCACTCGATGTCCTCTCCAGAGGGGTAGACTAGGCTGAAACGACGCGCCTGCAGCGGCACGATTTCCAGTGCCGTCACGTCGCCATTGGCAGGATCGATATTGGCGAAATACATCAGGCGCAGATCGCCGCGAAACGCCTCGTGCCCGCGTATGCCCTCGTAGTCGTTCAGGAAATCGCCGCAGCCATAGAGAATGATGCGACCGCGATGGACCTCGACGGCCTTGGGATGATGCGAGGAATGCCCGTGCACGACCGAGACACCGGCATCCTCTATGAGCGCATGCGCAAATTGCCGTTCCGCGGCGGATATACTCTCGCCCCAGTTCGGTCCCCAATGTATCGAGACGACCGCGACATCCTGAGGGCGTTTCATTCCTGCGATATCGTCGGCTACGTGGCGGGCGCTGGCCGGCGTGAGATCCGCTAGGACGTTTACGCCAGGCCTTGCTCTCGCGGCAGCCCAACTCAAGGGCGTCCCGCTCGTCGGCGTGGCGAGCGCAAAGACGAGCACGCGTCCTCCGTCGCCTGTCTCGAAGATTGCAGGTGCGGACGCTTCGGCGAGCTCAACTCCGGCGCCAACCCTCTTTATTCGCAGCCGGTCCAGGGTCGCCAGCGTGTCGAACAAGCCAGCCGGCCCCCAGTCCAGAACATGGTTATTGGCGAGCACACAGCAATCCACCTCGGCAGCGGCAAGGCAGGCGGCGTTTTCGGGGCTCATCCGGTAGTTGATGCCTTTCGGAAGGTAATCCTCGCTGCGGGTGATCGCCGTCTCCAGATTGATGATGCGGAGATCGGGCCGGGTCCGTGCAAGCTCATCCAGCGCCACGCCCCAGACATAGCTTGGGTCCACCGGCTGCGGGATCGGCCCGTGCACCCTCTCCGCCAGATAAACATAGCCGCGGGCCGTCTTGACATAGCTCTCGTATAGAACGGGATCGCACGGAGCGGGCAGCACCTGATCGATGCCCCGCCCGGTCATGACATCGCCGCAAAGGAAGACCTGCATCGGTTCCCACCGGATCGCGGTCGCTACAGCGCCGTGCGTCTTTTCAGACGCACAAAGGACGCTGTAGCACTTTGAATTGCTGCATGTTTTTGTCCTTAAATCGGCTACGATTTAAGGACACATGCACTAGGCTTGTCAGGTCGCCAGAGGCCTGTTCCGCGAGCAATCGCAATCACGCGCGGGCGCTAGTACCGTATCGCCGCTCAATCTCGCGCCCAGCACCGATCCGCAACAAGGCTCACCGGCGTATCCGCGCCCGCTCATGCAATGGCCACAGGGATTCGGCGCGCGCTCATGTCGAGCGACGATCAACGCCGATAATCCAACCGGCGACCATCAGCACGACGAGCGCCGCAAGCGCTATGAGTGCCAGCATATAGAAGAGAAAATACTCGGCAAGGCTCGGGACGATCAGAAGGACTCGCCGCAAAGCGTTTGGCGACCGCCGCCAATCCGGCAGGTCGTCGCGATTGAAGGCCTCAAGTCTACGGGTAAAGAAGTGCATATCGCTGCAACCGACTGCCGTTCGTTAACCATCAACGGCGTCATGCTGCGGGTCAACAGTGGCGACAGCGAGGCATCGTCTGCCATGCATGCCGATCAGTGCATCACTCGCTCCACCAATGGTGAAAATGGTGCACGGGTCCCCGTCCCTCCCCCACCTTCAACCCGCCTCCCGCGGAGAGCGCAGCGTGCAAGTAGGCTTTGCCTATGGTGACCGCTTCGCCCAAGGGCCGCCCCAGCGCGAGCCCAGCCGCGATCGCGGCGGAAAGCGTGCAACCGGTGCCGTGGTCGTTGCGAGTGTTGATCCGAGGCGCAGGAAGGCGGACAACGGCCTCTCCGTCGAAGAAGAGATCGGTGGCTTCGCCGTTCTTCCGGTGCCCGCCCTTGATAAGAACAGCATGCGCCCCAGCCTTCATGATCGCTTCCGCCTGCCGAGCCATCTCCGTTTCATCCTCGGCAACGGAGCGCCCCGTCATCAGCGCCGCTTCGGGCAGGTTGGGCGTGGCGACGAGGGCCAGCGGCAACAGTTCCTCCATCAGCGCGGCAACCGCATCCGGCCGAAGCAGGCGGTCGCCCGAGGTCGCGACCATGACGGGATCGACTACAGCTCGCTTGCCGAAGCGGCGTAATCCGTTGGCGATGGCAGTGATCGTCTCCTGGCGCGAGACCATGCCGATCTTAACGGCGCCCACGTCGAGGTCGGAAAGTACCGCATCGATCTGCGCCGCAACGACGTTTGGTGAAACATCTTCGACCGCGCTGACGCCTTTCGTGTTCTGGGCGGTAATCGCGGTGATGACGCTGGCGCCGTAGACGCCGAGCGCCGAGAAGGTCTTGAGATCCGCCTGGATGCCAGCTCCACCGCCCGAGTCCGATCCGGCGATGGTGAGCGCGATCGGCGTCTTGCCTGCGCGGGAGAAAGGCGAAACAGACGTCATCATCGACCTCCTTGACGGCACATCACGGAGATCCAGGCAAAAGCGAAGAAGTGGCTAGCTTGCCGAATACGGCTTCTTTCCGTTCCTACGCCGGCATGACCCGGATCAGGTTCAAGGGTCCGGCTCACCGCCGTCTCAGCACCGCCCGGTGCACCCCTCGGAATGCGAACAATTTATGGCCGGCGTCGCCGCGATGTCAACGTGCGGGAACCGTCGGCCTCGGGCTCCGACTCGCTCGGAGATTGCAGACGCGCCTTTCTTGAGGATATATATTTCCCGAAATTCGATCGACCGCAACGCAGCCATTTCCCTTACCGCTTATGACCGCGCGTTTCCTCCTCGAAAACTGCTGCGATTGCGCTATTCTTAGCCAAATTTTTGCGACCAGAAAGGAGCAAGCCATGGGCCTCCGCATAAACGACACAGCACCCGATTTCACCGCCGAGACGACGCAGGGCACGATCAATTTCCATGAGTGGATCGGCGATGGCTGGGCTGTACTCTTCTCCCACCCGAAGAATTTCACGCCTGTCTGCACCACCGAGCTCGGCGCCATGGCCGGGATCGAGGGCGAGTTCCGCAAGCGCGGCGTCAAGATCATCGGCATCTCCGTCGATCCGGTCGAAAGCCACGCCAAATGGAAGAACGACATCAAGACTGCAACGGGCTTTGACGTCGAATATCCGCTGATCGGCGACCGCGATCTGAAGGTGGCCAAGCTTTACGACATGCTACCGGCCGGCGCCGGCGACACCTCCGAGGGCCGCACGCCCGCCGACAATGCCACCGTGCGTTCCGTCTACGTCATCGGTCCCGACAAGAAGATCAAGCTGATCCTCACTTATCCGATGACGACGGGCCGTAACTTCAACGAAATCCTGCGGGCGATCGACTCGATCCAGCTCACCGCCAAGCATCAGGTGGCGACACCGGCTAATTGGCAGCAGGGCGAGGATGTCATCATCACGGCTGCCGTGTCCAACGAGGACGCAATCCAACGCTTCGGCTCGTTCGACACCGTTCTTCCCTATCTCAGGAAGACCAAGCAGCCGACGGCCTGACGGCGCCCTGGCTCGCAAGCCACTGCATGTTCCCTTAAATCGCACCCGATTTAAGGACAAAAACATGCAGCAACTCAAAGTGCTACAGCGTCCTTTGTGCGTCTGAAAAGACGCGCGGCGCTGCAGGTCAGAGACGTGCGAAATTTTGAGGTTTTGCGCGTCTTTGCCGCACGTGCTTAAAGTCTCGCGCAAACCGGCGGGCGTTGCGTCAGCCGGCTTTCATAGCCGCCATGATCTCGGCCAGCACGCCATGCAGGGCATCGCGATAGCCATTGCGCGCCGAGGGCCCGCTTTCGTCTGAAGTCATCACGACGGTCAGTCTCAGCGACGGCACGACGTAGAGCATCTGGCCGCCATAGCCCCATGCGTAATAGACATCATCGCCGCCGATGCGACGCATGAACCAGCCATAACCATAGCCATCGCCGGTGAAACGAGAGGCTGTGCGTGGCTGCCAGGAAAGGTCAACCCAGTCGGCCGGGACGATCTGCTGCCCATCCTCCGTCCGGCCGCGGTTGCGGTAGAGCTCGCCGAAAGCGAGCAGCGATCGCGCGCTCATCGCCATCTGATTGCCGCCGAGATAGATGCCCTGCGGATCGCGCTCCCAAGCACCGATCCTGAACCCCTCGACGCGGCCGAGCCACTCGCGCGCAAGCGCCAGGGTCGACTTGCCGCCGACTTTCGTCAGGATCGCCGAAAGCAGATGCGTAGAGGCCGTCGAATAAAGCATCCGCCCGCCCGGCTCATCATCGAAGGGCTGCGCGAGCGCGAAACGAACCCAGTTGCGGCTCGAAACCCAGCGACCGTAGTTCGGTCCTGACATCCGCCCCAGTCCCGCCTGCATCGAGAGCAAATTGCCGACGGTAATTTCGTTGATGCGCGGATCGGCCGGCGAAGGCAGATCGTCCCTCAAAAGCGGCGCGATCTTCTGTTCAGGCCCAGCGAGCAGGCCTTTGTCGATCGCAATTCCAACAAGGGCGGAGACGATCGATTTCGACGCCGACTTGATGTTGGTCGATTCGGATGGCGTGTGGCCGCGATAGCCCTCTTCGGCTACCGTCCTGCCATCCTGTGCGACGATGATGGTTTTCAGCGATTTGAGGTCGTCCCTACCGGCGAGGCTCTCCAGGAGGAGGGACACGTTGGATTGCTCCTGCGCGACGGCAAGCGGCAGGACGGCGAAGAAGGACAGGAAAGCGACGATCAGCCTCATGCCATCGACCTAGGGCGAATGGCCGGCCAAGTCATCAACCGCATGTGACGCTCACGACGATGTGAAGCTCGCGCGCTGCGGTTGATCCCCGTGGGCGGTCGTCCTCAGCTCGAACGTGCCGCTACCCAGTTGTGCCAGTCCTCCTCGCCGCCGTTGAAGACATTGAGGTCGATCCTGCCATCGACGCCGTGCGAGAGGCCCGAGCCGGAATATTGCCAGAAGAGCCATTTGCGGCCGGGATAGACTTTTGACGGGTGGGCGGCCACGGAGCGCAGCCAGAAAGGATGATTGGGGAACGCCCCTTTCAGGTTGTCGCGGTAGAAATCCGGGGCGGTGTAGATGATCGGACGCTGGCCGTAATGCCGCTCCAGCTTGTCCATGAAGACCTGCATCTTCTCCCGGACCCGCTCAGGCGATGGCCGCCTCTTGCAGCTCGATTCGCCGTTCCATTCGACGTCGATGACGGGCGGCAGCGCGTCCGGTTCACGCGGCACGTTGCGGATGAACCAATCGGCCTGCTCGCCGGCGGTGCGGCACCAGTAGAAGAAGTGGTAGGCACCCCGCTTCAGCCCGGCTGCCTGCGCCCTTCGCCAGTTCTTCTTGAACATAGGATCGAGATGATCGCCGCCATCGGTCGCCTTGATATAGGCGAAGTTGGCGCCCTGCGTCCTCAGCTTCACCCAATCGATGTCACCCTGCCAGCGCGAGACGTCGACGCCGTGGACGGCGAGCTTGCGGGGGGACCTTTTGCCGAAATTGATCGGCTTGGCGTCGCGGAAGCGGTGGCTGTAAATGCGTGCGCGGCCGCCTTGCGGCGCCGTCTCGATCGCGGGATTGTCGGGGGCAAGCATGGCGATCGGCCGTTCCGACGGAACGGGCATGCCTGCGGCTCGTTCTGCCGGCATGAAAGCCTGCGGTTCCGGGGGAGGTCCTGCCCAGGCGAGCGCCTCCTGCGGCGGAGCGGGTTGAACATCACCGGCGACGATATTCGTGGAAGGCACGGGACTTGCCGGCCGGACGACGGAGCTCGTCGTCTCTCGCGACGGCCGCTCGGCGCGATCCCGACCGCCTCCGAATCCGCAGGCAGACAGAGCCACACAGGCGAGGAAGATTGCTGAAAGACCCGATAGACGACGCATAGGAACCCGCACGCGAAACAAATGACGGCGAGGTTCGGCGCCGTCAGGACCCACTGACGTGACTTGCTAACGGGAAATTACCAAGAAAGATTGAATCCAATCTTTACGGGTGCCGCTGCCGGTGCCGCGGAGGAGAAAATTAGTGATGAGCGTCCGTCCGCCACCGAGATCGTGCTGGTGCTCGGGAAAAATAAAAGCGCCCGCTCAAGAGGATGCGGGCGCTTCAACAGATCTGAGCTATATCGTCGCTGAGGCCTTAGCGGCCAACGGCAGCCCGGGCAACACGATGGATATCGGCGCGATCGATGCCGAGGTCGTGCAGTTCGCGGGTCGACATGCGGCCCAGTTCGGCAACCGTCTGACGATACTTGCGCCAGTTGTTGAAAGAGCGTGCTACGTTCATTTTGATCCCCTTTCTTGGGCTTTTGGAGCCTGGCTGCCAGTCCGCGGCGCCTCGCTCGCTTCGATGAGCAGGATATAATGCAGACCCTTCGCAGATTGCAGCGCTGAGACTTCAGCGCTCCCATGCGTCAGATGCATGGGTGCGACGGTCCCTCGCCGGGTGCAAGATCCAGTATCGAGCCGTCTTTGCGGCTATTTGCGTGCGAAGCTGAAAGTGAAGTGACTGCCGCGATGGTAGTCTATGGCGTAGATGACGGGCAGGCCGGCGGGACTGTAACAGGTCTCCCGGATAAGCAGCGCCGGTCCGAAATCCCTGAGATCATGGCGCTCGACCACCTCTTCCGGCAGCATTACCGCCGAGACGGTCGCTGCGGACATGCGCGGCCGATGCTTGTATTTATCGAGCAGCTCCAGCAGCGAACCGCTCCAATCGACATCGTACAGCCGCGAGGGGATAATGCTGCGCGGTATGTAGTCGACGGAATAAAGGATCGGTTCGTCCTCCTGCAGCCGCAGCCGCTCAAGGCGGATGACCCGCTCGCCGGGGGCGAGCCTCAATTGCTCGGCGGTAACCGCATCGGGCATTTCCTCTGCGATCGAAAGCACCTTGCTGACCGTCTCGTAACCATAGTGCCGCGTCATCTCGGTGACGCTTTCGAACACGGTGATCGGCCGATCCACCTGGACGGCCGACATCGGGGAAACAAACCGACCCCGGCCATGCTCGACATAGATGATTCCGTCCTGCTCCAGCAGTTTCAGTGCCTCGCGCAGCGCCGGTCGTGAGATCTTGAAACGCTGCGTAAGCTGCGCCTCGGTCGGCAGCTTGTCGCCCGGGTTGAGCCCTTCGTCCCGGATCAGGTCGGCAATGCGGTCGCGGAGCTGGATCACCAGAGTGCGCGTGTCGCGAAGGGGCTCGTCCAATTCCTCTCTCCGAATGAAAGCAGATGAAATTCTTCTTGTCTGACAAATCCAGACAGGTCAAGGCTTCGCCAACTTCCGTGGAGGTCGCAATCCGTTTCGGGCATCACCTTATCCAGATTGAGCAAGATATCTCCCTTGACACCCATGAGCAATGTTGTCAGTTGTCTTACAACATTGCTGCGCGACGAGCTGGCAATTGCAGCGCCAATCGAGAGAAAGCCCATGCTGAACTTTGACGAACAGAGATTCCTTCGTATCCAGTCGGGCGCGGTCGCCCTCAGGCAACGCCTGGACAAAGTCATTGCGTCCTGCCTTGAAAAGGGCGCGGAGAACATCTTCTTTCTCGGAACCGGCGGCGCCGCCATTCTGATGCAGCCTGCGGCCCAACTGCTGCAGCGCCAGTCGCGCTTCCCCGTCTTCATCGACCTGCCCGCGGAACTTGTCGTCACCGGATCGGTAAATCTCACGGCGAAGTCGATCGTCGTCATCCCCTCCCTTTCCGGAACGACGAAGGAAAGCGTGGCTTTCCTCGCCAAGGCGAAGGAGGTTGGCGCAACCGTGCTGACGCTGGTCGGGCATCAAGAAACCCCGCTCGGAAAAGGTGGCGATCATGCCTTTGTCAATTTCGCCGAGGACGACACGTCCTGCGAGTCCTTCTACTTGCAATCACTCTTCATCGCGCTTTCGATCATGCGCCATCGCGGTGAAATCGAGAATTACGACCAGGTCGTCCGCGAGCTCGAGGCGCTTCCGCGACTCCTGCTCGAGGTGAAGCGCAGCTATGAGGAAAAGGCCGAGGACTTCGCCAGAATCCTTGCCGGCTCGGATTATCATATCATCACCGGCGCAGGGAATGTCTGGCCCGAGGCCTTCTATTACGGCATGTGCATTCTTGAAGAAATGCAATGGATCCGTACCCGTCCCGTCCACGCCTCCGATTTCTTCCACGGTACGCTGGAGCTCGTCGATAAGGACGTCAGCGTGGTTCTCTTCAAGGGCGAGGACAGCCTGCGGCCGCTCGCCGATCGCCTGGACAACTTCGCTCGCAACTACACCGACAAGCTCACGGTGCTCGACACCGCGGAATTTGCGCTGCCCGGCATTTCCCCTGAGGTGCGCGGTCTCGTCTCGCCGATCGTTCTTGCCACCCTGCTCGAACGCATCAGCGCGCATCTCGAAGTCATGCGCAATCATCCGCTGACGACGCGGCGCTACTACAAGCGCGTTGCATACTGACGGGACAGACGGCAAAGCATCGAAGGCCGCGGAACGCCCCCTAGCGTCCGCGGCCTCGTCACCACGCCCGGAGACAGCCATGGCCTCTTTCCGTTTCGCCGCCGTCGGCGACAATTGCATCGATCGCTTCCTCCCTCCCCTGGCACGATCCTACGTCGGCGGCAATGCGATCAATGTCGCCGTTCAACTCGCGCGGCTCGGCCACCAGGCCTTCTACTTCGGCGCCATAGGCTGCGATGACGACGGCGCAAAGGTCCGCGGCCGACTGCGTGACAATGGTGTGCACGTGAACTACTTGCGCGAGCGCGACGGCAATACCGCCTATACCAACATCGACGTCACGCCCGCGGGCGACCGGATTTTCGTTTACGAGGATTTCGGGGTCTGTGCAGGATACCGACCGGAGCCAGCCGATTTCGAGGCACTGAAAACGATGGACCATGTGCACATCGGCTGGCTCGACGACGGCGGCGCGCTCCGCCGAGCGCTTTCGAGGGCAGGCGTCAGCGTCTCACAGGACGTCTCGGTGAATGCCGCTGCCGCCAATCTCGGCGTCGAGGGGCTATCGGTCGCCTTCGGCTCCGCCGGCGAGGACGACTCCAGGGCCGAACGCCTTATCCATGATTTTCTGTCAGACGGCGCGCGCCTCGCCGTAGTGACGCGCGGCGGTCACGGTTCGCTTGCAAGCGATGGCGCGACATGCGCCGCGGCCGGCATCCGGCCTGTGCAGGTGGTCGACACGACCGGCGCCGGCGACAGTTTCATCGCCGGTTTCATAGCCGCCCATATTGCGGGCGAGCCGCTCGCCGAATGCCTGCACGCCGGGCGCGATCTGGCGGCACTGACCTGCACGCATGTCGGCGGCTTTCCGCAGGATCCGCAGCCGCTCTGACGTACCGGCTAAACCCCCGCCTCGCTAGGGCGCTGGAGACCCTGCATGGGCCGCGCGGTTCGCTGCTCGGCCGCGCGGCTTTCCGTCAATGCAGCAACTGGCTCAGAAACAGACTGGCGCGCTCCGTCTTCGGGCGCGCGAAGAATTCTTCCGGCTCGCCCTCTTCGACGATGCGGCCGCGGTCCATGAAGATCACCCGGTCCGCCACCTGACGTGCAAAACCCATCTCGTGCGTCACGCAGATCATGGTCATGCCATCATTCGCCAGCGCCACCATGGTGTCGAGCACTTCCTTGACCATTTCCGGATCGAGGGCGGATGTCGGCTCGTCGAAGAGCATGACCTTTGGATTCATGCAGAGCGCCCTCGCGATCGCTACCCGCTGCTGCTGACCGCCCGAAAGCTGGCCCGGATATTTGTTCGCCTGCTCCGGAATGCGCACCCGGCCGAGATAGTGCATGGCGATCTCGATCGCTTGCTTGCGCGGCATCTTCTTCACCCACATCGGCGCGAGGATGCAGTTCTCGAGGATGGTCAGGTGCGGAAACAAGTTGAACTGCTGAAAGACCATGCCGACCTCACGCCGGACGGCGTCCACCTTGCGGTCGTCCTCGCCGAGTTCGACGCCGCCGACGGTGATGTCGCCCTGCTCGTGCGCCTCGAGACGGTTGATGCAGCGGATCAGCGTCGACTTTCCCGAGCCTGACGGGCCGCAAATGACCACCTTCTCACGCGGCGCGATCAAGAGGTTGATGTCGTCAAGCGCGTGATAGCGGCCATACCACTTGTGGACACCACGCAGCGCGATCTCCGAGGTGGCCATGTCGATCGAAGTGGGCATTCTTACCTCCAGGATTTTCATTTCAGGACGAGCCATGCGGAGAGCACGATGACCAGGGCACCGATTATCGTGTGCAGCTCGATCGGAGCGGAAAATAGGAGAGCCCCATAGAGGCCGCCCCAGATGATCTGACTGTATTGGAACGGCGCCACAACCGATGCATCGCCGACGCGAAAGGCGCGCACCAGGAGGAAATGGCCGCCCAGCAGCAAGAGACCGGCCGCGCCGGCGGCTAGAAGATCGGTTGCTGTCGCCGCCTCCAGCCCGCGGCCGATCATGGAGGCGCCAAAGGCGGCGGTGGCAAGCACCACGAGCAACGTCGCGACCAGAGCCAGGTCGCTCTCGCTCGTCTTGGCGCGCCGCAGGAGAACGAGGGAAAGAGCAAAGGCGAGAGCCGAGGCCGCAGCCGCGGCATGGCCGAGATTGAGCGGCGCAATTCCCGGCCGGAGCGCAATGGCAACGCCGGTGAAACCGATCATCACTCCGCTCCAGGCCAGTGGCGACAATCTTTCTCCAAGCAGCACAAAGGCGAGTATCGCCACCAGAAGCGGCGTTAGGAACGCCAGCAGGTAGGCTTCGGCGAGAGGCAGCATCGAAAACGCGTAATGGATGAGCAGGGTATCGACGGCAAGCAGGAGAGCGCGCATGAGGGCCAGATACGGGTGGCGCGGCAGGAGCGATCCGATGCTGCCGGTCGCGCCGGCGTAGGCGCTAAGGAGCACGAGCGCCGCAATCGTGATCATGAACGTCACCTGCGGCACCTGAAAGCGCTCCGCCAGCAGCTTCACCAGCACATCGGCGCCGGAGAACACGGCGAAGGCCATGAACCCTAGCGTGGCGGCGCGCACGTTCCGCCGCATACCGGCCCTTGCCGGCGCGACATTCGCATCAACGGACATTGAAGCGTCCGAACCGGGCTTCGATGCGCGACTGCAGGAATTCCAGCCCGACCGAAAGGATCCAGTAGATCATCGAGGCGGTGATCAGCATTTCGATGTGACGGAATTCGGTCTGTCCTTGCGTGCGGGCGAGATACATGAGTTCCCAGACGCCAACAACGGAAACGAGCGAGGAGTCCTTCAGCATCGCGATGAACTGGTTGCCGGTCGGCGGGATGATGACGCGCATCGCCTGCGGCAGGATCACGAGCCCCATCGTCTGGCTCGGGCTCAAGCCTAGCGCGGTCGCCCCTTCGGTCTGCCCTCGCGGAATGCTCTCTATGCCCGCGCGGAAAATCTCCGTCATGTAGGCGCCGTAGCAGAGCGAAAGAGCGAGGATGCCCGCCGGAACCGCACTGATCACATAGCCGACCTGCGGCAGCCCGAGATAGATGATGTAGATCTGCATCAAGAGCGGTAGGCCGCGGAAGAGGGAAGTATAGAAGGTCGCAAGTCCGTAGATGACGCCGTTCTTGGAAAGCTTCGCGATCGCCCCGACAAGCGCGATGACAGTCGCGACCGCGATCGAGATCACCGAGATATAGAGTGTCGTGACCACGCCCTGCGAGATCAGAAAGCCGACCTTTTTCGCAATGAAAGCAAAGGAAAGATCGAAGGAATAGAAGAACAGCATCAGGAGCACGAAAAGCTCTATCCACACGCCGACTACCTGGAAGCTGCGCGGCAGTTGCCGAAGAGCCTTCCAGTTCACGGCTGCGATCGAGGCGATCATCATCGCGCCGATCAGCCGCGCAAGCGCAGGGTTGGCGGCGAGCCAGTCCGATGCCGTCGGCAGCACGCGCCCGATCCAGGCCGGGCTCACCCCGAGTCCGTAGATTGCGAGAGTGATGAGCGCGAGGATGACGAAAACCCCCGTGCGTCGCGCGGCATCCGGATAAGTCAGTATCAGGCGACCAATCATTCGTTCCCTCCGGCGTTCAGGCCGCGCGCTCGCGCCACCAGTCCTGTGCCTGCAATTTCCAATAGGTGAGCTGGGCGACGGCGAGCCCTGCATAGCCGCCGGCCCAGACGAGCCCGAAGGGCTTGAAAAGCTTGTAGCGATCGGACTGTCCCAAAATCCCTTCGGCCACCAGTTTTCCGCCGATTGCCGTCGTGTTGAGGCCATGGCCGCCGAAAGCCGTGCAATACCAGACACCCGGCTGCAGCTCACCGATCTGTGGCATGAGGTGGCGCGCATAGGACATGAGGCCCGACCAGGCGAGTTCCGTCTTCAGATCCTTCAACTGCGGATATGTGCCAACCATCTCGCGCCGCAGTTCCGTCGCAAGCGTCGCCGGCAAGGCTGCGCGCGTGGTGATCCTTCCTCCCCACAACAGTCGTCTTCCGCCATCGACCAGCCGGTAGTAATCGCCGGCACGCCGGTTGTCGCCCACCGCGTCTGTGGTGGCGATGGCGTCACACAGGAGTTCCGGTGCCTCCTCGCTGACCATCACATAGGTCGCGATCGGCAGGAAAGAGCGCTTCAGCCGACCGTTGAGCGATCCTGTATAGCCGCCGGTGGTGAAGACAACCTGGCGCCCCTTGACCCGACCACGGGCGGTGGACACCACCTTTTCGGCGCCGCCGAGCGCGCTTCCCGTCGCAGCCGATCCCTCATAAATTCGCCCGCCGAGACGCTCCAGTTCGTCGGCAAGCCCGCGCAGATAATTGAGCGGATGCATATGAAAGGCCCGTCGGTCGCGCAGCCCATGGAAGTAGCGCTTCGATTTGAGCACCGAGCGGACCTGCTCCGCGTCGAGATAGTCGAGTTCGTAGCCATAGGCCCGCTTCAACTCGTCCGCGTGGGCCTTCAGGCTGTTCCCGTCATCATAGCGCACGACGCCCATAACTCCGGGCTGTGGCCGAGCGCCGTCGATCTTCAGCGCCTCGATCGTTTCGCGCACGAAATCGACGCCTTCGATCGAAAGAAGATGCAATTGCCGGGCGGTCTCATCTCCGACCCTGCGGGCGATCTCGGCGCTGCCGGTCGCAAAGCCGGGGCTAACGAAGCCTCCGTTGCGGCCGGAAGCACCGAAGCCGACGCTTTCCGCCTCGAGCACGACAACCGATTGGCCGGCGCGCGCGAGCTGCAGCGCGGTTGTCAGACCTGCAAGCCCTCCTCCGACGATAACGGTTTCACATTCGATCACTTCTGACAGGACTGGTCTGACCTTCGCGTTGGCCAAAGTCTGTTTGTAATAGGTGTCAGGATAGGACATCTTCTCTCGTGCAAAGGTCGCTTGACGGTGGCTGCTGGAGCGGTGCCGGCCTGGCACAAGGCATAGCGGGCGGTGCCCGCCGCATGCCGCGCCCACACGTCGTCGGAACGGATCAGGATCGTGATCTGGACCGGTGAGACCCAAATCACGATCCGGCGACATCAGTCGGCGCTATAGTCCTTGCCGTACCACTTGGTGGTCAGGGCCGCGAGCGTACCGTCCTTCTTCATTTCAGCGATGATATCGCCCACCTTTTTCGTCCACTCGGCGTCGACCTTCTCGGCAATCACCACCAACGGCTCCTTGAAGGCATATTCGCCATCGAGAACGCGCAGCGGGTAGCCATTTTTGATCGCGTTGAGCGCGGTCTGCTCCGGCGCAATGACCGCGTCCAAGCGCACACCGTCGCCGAGACGCAGATCGTCGAAAGGCAGCATGGAGTCGGCGAAGGTGCGGATTTCGCCCGGCTCCAGCTTGTACTCCACCGGCGGCAGGCCGGGTGCATCGATTTCCAGCTGGCGGCGGATGTAGTCCTCCGACGTCGTCGCCGTCTCGACACCGATGATCTTGCCGTTGAGGTCGGCAACGGCCTTCGCCTGGCTGTCCTTGTGCAGGACGTAGACATAAGGGCTGTAGTAATAAATGCCGGCGAAGTCGATCACCTGGGCACGCGCCTTCGTCGGGGTGACCGAGCCGACGCCGAGATCGTAGCGTCCCTGCCAGCGACCGCCGGTCAGCGTCGCCCAGTCGGGCGTTTCGAAGCTGACCTCGACCCCGAGCCGCTTGGCGATTTCCTTGGAGACGTCGATATCAAAGCCGACGAGTTGATTGCTGTCGTCGAGATAGCTCTGGGGCGGCCAGCCGCTATTGGTGGCGACCACAAGGGCCTTCTTGCCCATGACCCGGTTGAGCGTTTCACCCGCCTGTGCCGCAGTCGCAAAGGCCAGCGCGGCGACGCCGATGGCAAGCTGTGTAAACAGTCTTTTCACGCATTCCTCCTGTTTTTCGTCAGCCGTGGGGTTCCCGTTCCTGTAAGATGTCTGACAACTGAAACTGTAAATCGTACGATCCTCGTGTCAAGGCGGGATCGTCGCTCCGTCTATGAAACGAAATGATGAGACCATGCGGATTCGTGATGGCAGTTGTAGGCTCTGCCGCCGCATTCTCCTGAGACGAACGCCTGGCCGCTGGTTCAGAACGGAGGGCGCGCCCCTCGTAAATTCAGCGCCGTCCGTCTCGGAGGAGCCGCTCCACCGCCGTCTCGACCGAGTGCTGCCAGGCGGGCATGACGCAGCCGAACGTCGCAGAGAACCTCGCTGTCGACAGGCTTGAATTGGCAGGACGGCGCGCCGGCGTCGGGAACTCGGCTGTCGTGACGTCTCGGACAAGCGCCCAAGGGCCGCCGCGGGTACGGCTCACCGCGAGGACGTGGCGCGCCAGATCCGCACGGTTGGTGACGCCTGTGCCGACGAGGTGATAGACGCCGAAAACGCTGTCATCTGTGGCTTGGATCATTCGCGCCGCGACCTCGAGCACGGCCTCCGCGATGTCGAGCGCCGAGGAGGGATTGCCCCATTGGTCGGCCACGACTTGAACCTCCTCGCGGTTCTCCGCGAGCCGCAGCATGGTCTTCACGAAATTCTTTCCGAAGGGGCTGTACACCCATGCCGTCCGCAAGATCAGATGGCGTGGATTTGCCGCCGCCACGGCTTTTTCGCCGGCAAGCTTGGTCGCTCCATAGACGCTCAGCGGAGCCGGTGGATCGTCCTCAACATAGGCGCCTTCCTTGCTCCCGTCGAAGACGTAATCGGTGGAAACATGGATGACCGGCAGCCCAAGACAGGCGGCCGCTTCGGAAACCGCGCCTGCCCCCGTGGCATTGACGGCGAGCGCCAATTCCGGCTCGGCCTCGGCCTGGTCGACGGCGGTGTAGGCGGCGGCCGAGATGACAAGATCGGGACGGCAGCGCTCGATCGTGGGCAGAATCGTTTCCGCGCGCGTCAGATCGAGATACGGCCGCCCCACCGTCACCACCTCGGTGTCCGCCCGCTCGCGCGAGCGTTCGACAAGGCTCCGGGCCAGTTGTCCGTTGCAGCCTGTAACGACAATCCTCATCGGATGCTCCGACGTTGTCCGCCGAGGCGAGCGCCCGCATAGCGCTCACGCCGAATCGGCTCCCACCACCAGTCGTTGGTGAGGTACCAATCGACCGTCTCGCTCAGGCCCGCCTCGAACCCCCGCTTCGGCCTCCAGCCAAGTTCCCGCTCGATCTTCGAAGGGTCGATCGCGTAGCGGCGATCATGGCCTGGCCGGTCGGAGACAAACGCGATCAGATCTCGGTAGCTTCTGCCGCTTCTACGCGGCGAACGGACGTCGAGCAGGTCACAGATGTTCTCCACCACCAAGAGATTGCTGCGCTCGGCACGCGCACCGATATTGTAGCTCTCTCCCGGTCTGCCCTTCGTCATCACAAGCTCGAGCGCCCGCGCATGATCGTCCACATGAAGCCAGTCGCGGACGTTCGCACCGCTTCCATAGATCGGCAGCGGCCTCTCCTCAAGGGCATTGATGATGACGAGCGGGATCAGTTTTTCCGGGAAGTGGAACGGGCCGTAATTGTTGGAACAGTTGCTAAGCACGACCGGCAGTCCGTAGGTGTGATGCCAGGCGCGAACGAAATGATCCGCTGCTGCCTTGGATGCGGCATAGGGCGAGGATGGTTGGTAGCGCGTCTCTTCCGAAAAGAAGCCACTGTCGAAGGGGAGATCCCCGAAAACTTCGTCCGTCGAGACATGGTGAAATCGGAATCCGTCGCGTGCTTCGGCACCAAGTTCCGACCAGTAGGTCAGCGCGGCGCAGAGCAAGCGCACCGTGCCGACGACATTGGTTTCGGCAAAGACGTTCGGCCCTTCGATCGACCGGTCGACATGGCTCTCGGCCGCAAGGTGCATCACCTTGTCGATGCGCTCGCGGCGCATGATGTCCAGGAGCGCGTGCTCATTGCACACATCGACGTGATAGAAGGCGTAGTTTGGCTGCGCTTCGACGGCCCGCAGAGAAGCGAGATTGCCGGCATAGGTCAGCTTGTCGACATTGACGACGCGCTCCGCCCCGCTCGCGACCAGATGCCGGCAGACGGCAGAGCCGATGAATCCCGCCCCGCCCGTGACCAGGACCCGCATCGCCGCCTCCCCTACACCGAGAGGTCGAAAGGTGTGGCGTCGGTGAGCAGGGGCGCATTCCGGTCCTTCGCGGACAGATGCAAACCGCCGGCATCAAGAGGCCACTGAATTCCGATCTGCGGATCATCGAAGCGGATCGCTCGATCATGTTCGGCGGAGTAGTGCTCGCTCACCTTATAGACAACCTCCGTCTCCGGTTCGAGAGTGAGGAAGCCGTGGGCGAACCCCACGGGCACCAGTATCTGGTTCCACCGTTCGGCCGAGAGCTCGAGTCCGATCCATTGCGCGAAGGTCGGCGACCCCTTGCGAATGTCGACCGCGACATCGAATACCCGTCCCCGGACTACGCGCACGAGCTTTGCCTGCGCCCGCGGCGGAAGCTGGTAATGCAGGCCGCGCAGCGTCCCCACCGCCACGGAATAGGAATGATTGTCCTGCACGAAGCTCACATCGATGCCGTGCTCGGAGAGCCTCGCCGCATTGTAGACCTCTGAAAAGAAACCTCGCTCGTCCGTGAGCCTGCGCGGGACGATCTCCATGACACCATCGAGGCCAAGGCGTTTGATCTCAAGCATCGGCACGTTCCCTGATGCGCCGCCGGAGATAGGCGGCATATTCATTCTTTCCGAGGAGGGCAGCGCGGGCGAGCACCTGGTCGGCCGAGACATAGCCGAGTTCGAAGGCGATCTCCTCCGGGCACATGACCTTGACGCCCTGGCGGTGCTCGATGGTGCGTACGAAGGAAGCGGCATCATGCAGGCTATCATGCGTCCCGGTATCGAGCCAGGCAAAGCCCCGTCCGAGCCGGCAAACATGGAGGTCTCCGTGCTCGAGATAGGCACGGTTGACATCCGTGATCTCCAGTTCGCCGCGGGCGGACGGCTTGATCGAAGCGGCGATGTCGAGCACGTCGTTCTTGTAGAAATAGAGCCCCGTCACCGCCCAGCTCGACCTTGGCCGCTCCGGCTTTTCTTCGATCGTCTCCGCCTGCCCGGTGCGGCTGTTGAAACTGACGACGCCGTAACGCTGCGGGTCGTCCACCTGATGGGCGAAGATCGTGGCGCCGCTTTCCCGCGCCGAGGCCTCTCGGCATAGCTCGGGCAGCCCCGCGCCATAGAAGATATTGTCGCCGAGGATCAGTGCGACATTACTGTCGCCAATAAAGTTCCGGCCGATGATGAAGGCCTCAGCGAGTCCATTGGGCTCGGCCTGCTCCGCATAGGAGATCGCGAGCCCGAGTTCGCTGCCGTCGCCGAGCAGTTCTTCGAAGAGCGGCCTGTCCCTCGGCATGGTGATCACCAGGATCTCACGAATTCCGGCCAGCATGAGCGTGCCGAGCGGGTAATAGATCATCGGCTTGTCGTGTACGGGAAGCAATTGCTTCGAAACCGAGATCGTGACGGGGTAAAGCCTCGTCCCCTTGCCGCCTGCAAGAATGATACCCTTCATGCGGTGCCTCCGGTTCCTGCCCGGATGTCTCGGCCACCGTCGCTCCCGCTATTCTGGTCGCGCTCACTCCAGGTCATTTTGCGCGCCCCTCTGGTGTTTCGGCCGGTTCGATTGCCGCCGCGGCGGCGGGACTCAACTTGCCGCAGCGCCAGAGGCTGTAAGAGGGCTCGGTATCCCAGTCGTAATAGAAGGCCGCCGTCAGCCGCTTTTCTTCCATAAGGTCGCCGAATGCCGCCCGCGTGGCTTGGATCGTGCTTTCGCGCCAACTGTCGTCGACGGGGCAGGAACGTGCCGTATTGGCGACCCCCCATTCCGTTACCCAGCAGGGCTTGCCCAGATCGGCCGGCTGGCAGAAATCGAGAAGGTTCGTCACTCGGCGATCGAGCGCGGCTGCGGGCAGCCGTCCGGGATAGATGTGGATACCGTAGGCGTCGACGAGGCTGTCCATTCCACGCTGGCGGAGAGCGGCAATGAACTCGCCCGGGTCGAGCCGTTCCATGCCGCGCTGGTCTGCCTGCTCGGCGCTCATGTCGGAAAGACCGGCGGAAACGACGGCGGCATCGCGACTATGCACCGTCGCGCGCACTTCGTCGCGGCTGATTTCGAGAACCCGAATGTATGTGTCGAGGCCCCGCTCGAAAGCAGCCCGGTCCTGTAGCTCGGCGATGCTGCGCGGGCTTCGCGGCCCCGGCTCCCGGTAGACGGCGAGGTCTCCATTGTAACCGGCATAGTTGATTTCGTTTCCGGGCTCGATCGCTTCGAGGCGGATGCCGAGCGCATCGATACGCTGGAGCGCTTCGTGGAGACCCTTGCGGTACCGGTCGGGATCGAGATCGGACAAGCGATAAATGTCCCAGACGCGGCCGAAGCCGGTCCGCGGACGGGCGCTCTCGGGATAGTAGCTCTTGTTCGCAAGCTGGATCTCGAGAAGGATGCGCAAGCCGAGCCTGCTTGCGATCTCCACCGCCTCGATGCTCTTGTCGACCGGCCGCGACAGCGAGACCCGGATATGGGTCGCGCCGCTCGCGGCGATGTCCTTCAATATTCTCTCCTGCTCTGCGCGAGGGAGCCAGGCGAGGTGCAGGCGGTTGACGCCGATGCGGGGCGCCGCCGCGTCACCGGCATGGGCGAGCGGCGAAAGCGCCAGCAGCGCGGCGAAGAGCAGCGCGACGGGCCCTGCCCTGCCGCTCCCGCGCCTAAAGGCCCACATGCGCGAGAGCGCTGCGGAAGTTGGACTCGCAGGCCGAGTAGCGGTCGATAACGGCCTGCGAGTCGATATTGGCAAGGAAATTCGCGAGATAGGTTCTTCTGTCCGCCTCACGGTTCCAGATCGCCGCTTCGATATAGGGGAAGCCGATGAACTCCAGCATTTCCCGCATGCGATCGTCGACGGCAATCATCAGCGAGGGTACGCCCGCCTGCATGCCGATGACGCAACCATGGAATCGACGACCGAAGCAGAGATCCCGCGACGAGACCCAGCCGCGCCACTGGTTGGTGTCGAAGAAGACCAGGAGCTCGTGCTTCCTCTGCCATTTCTCCGAATGCTTGTATTCGGTCTGGCCGGTGATGCGCCCGCTTGCCCGGTCGTATACATGGACGTCATCCTCGACGGGCAGGGCGAGATTGTATGCGACCACTTCGTCCTGGACGACATAGCTTGCGACACTATCCGGCTTCAGGAGCGCGTGGGCATCGACGATCGTATCGGCGACGCTGCCGAGATAGCCGCCGAAGGCGATCTTCTGCGCCGACGCCAGCTCCGGAGTGGCGAGCGCTGTCAGTGAACGCTTCATCTCGTTCGGTGCAAAGAAAAGCGACGGGCAACCCGTCGGCTTCACGAACTTCATGCCCTGCTCCCTGAGGAACTCGGCGGTGAAGTAGCCGCGGGTGAGAAAGAAGCTCTCCTTGTTTCTGAGGACTTCCAGGAATTTGAGGGTTCCCGCCGGCAGACTTTCCTTGAGCCCCTCTCTGCGCTGGATGCCGATACCCATGACCACGACGGGCATCTTCAGCTTGCCGAACACCTCCGCCTCGAGAGCGGCCGAGTAGCCGGGGCGCAGGAGATTGGCCGAGGCGAAAACGCAGATGTCGAACTGCTGATGGAGGTGCTCGTAGACCTCGTCCGAGTTGCGGCTGTTGGCGAGATGCCAGAAGGGCACATAGGTGACGTCATGCCCTCGAAGGGCGTTGGCGGCACCTTCGCCGATGAGGTAATTGCCGGTATTGGCGATTTTTCTGACCTGATCGATCAAGTCCTTCTTGGTCCTGACCTCATCGAAATAGGGCCTGTGGCGGACCTCCGCCCCGGACACGCCCGCGACGGTGCGCTGCAGATATGAAGGGATTCCTGTAAGCAAGATACGCATCGATACACCTAAATGAGTGCGAGACCAGCAAACGTTTGACGAACGACTAATGCCCGATGCCGATCTCGCGTAGAGCGGAGCGGAACGTGCGCTCGCGATCGGAATACCTGTCGACAAGTTCCGACGCATTCAGCCCGGCGAGGTGATCGGCAACGAATTCGGCCCTGTTTTCCGCCTTGTCGACGTCAACGACATCGATTGCCGGCAGGCCCGTGTAGCCCAACATCTCGCGCATTCGGTCGTCAACCGCCACCATCAGGCTCGGCACGCCCGCCTGCATGGCAATGATCGAGCCGTGGAAACGCCGGCCGAAGTTGAAGTCCATGGACGAGGCCCAGGCGCGCCACTGGTTCGTGTCGAAGAAGGTGCGAACGTCGAATGGCGTTTTCAGCCGCTCGGTACCGGGATAGCTCAGCTCGCCGAGCATGGTGCCGGAGGCGGAATCGTAGACGCGCCCGTCGCCATTCGCCTCCACGTTCATGTCGAAGTGGAGGAACTCGTCCTGGATCACGTACTGGGGGCGCGAACCCTCAGGCGCCAGCGCCGCGGCGTCGACGATGCAATCGTGGTTTGCGCCGAGATAACCGGAGAAGATGGTGCGCGCCTTGCCCACCTCGACTTTCGGCAGCTTCTTCAGCGATGCGCGCATGTTGTGCGGCATGAAATAGATGGACGGGCAGCCGGTCGGCTGGACGTAGGAAAAGCCCTGGTCCTTGAGGAAGCCCGCCGTCTCGAATCCGCGCGTCAAGAAATAGTGTTCACGCTCCTTCAGGACGTCGAGGAGTCGCTTAGTCCCCTCCGGCAGGCTGTTCTCGAGGTCGCGGCGGTTCTGGAGGCCGATACCGAGCATGACGATCGGCATCTTGAGTTTGCCCAGCACTTCCGCCTCAGCGTCCGCAGAGAGGCCCTTGCGCAGCAGATTGGCGCAGGTGAAAACGCAGATATCGAAATTGGCGTTGAATTCCTCGAGCCCCACTCCGTTCTTGCTGCAATTGTAGAGGTGCCAGAACGGCACCTGCTTGGCATGCGGCGCGATCGCGCGCAACGCCCCCTCGCCGATCAGATAGTTCCCGGTATTGCTGATGTTGCGAAGCTCCTGAAGAAACTCCTCCTTCGTCTCGGGCTGCTTCTGCCGCTCCGAATAGGAAACCGACAAGCCGTGGGCGCCGTTGGCAAGGCGCGTGTAATGACCAGGAATTCCCGTCACGAGGATTCTTGGACGCATGCACTAGATCCTTCTCTTTGACATCGGCGGGAACCTGTCAGCCCACTGCCGCAACTTCGGGATTGGATATCTCGCAGCCGCGAATAACCTTGGCGCGCGAGAGCGATGAATTGTTCACTGAGCGGTCGCACCAGCCGAGGAACTCAGAAAAGGAGGATGTCCACGAGCGGCGGGCCGCCGTTCTCAAGCACCCCTCCATGAGCGGTGCGAGCTTCTGGCGATTATGGGCCACCTCTTCGATGACCTTCGCCATGCCCCGCACCACCTGCGGATCGGCGGAGGCGTCGATCAGGATACCGTCCTCGCCATCGGTTATGAGCTCGTCGACGGCTCCGACCGCCGTGGCGATCGGAACGCAGCCGAGCTGCTGCGCCTCCGCGATCATCAGAGGAGCGCCCTCCCATCGCGAGGGCATGAGGAGCACGTCCGCCCAACCGAGCGCCTTGATCAGATCCTTGCTTGCAAAGACGGGCGGCCGCACCTCGACACCGAGATCCCTCAGCCGATCCGTCCACGAGATGGTGGCATCCGCGAGGATTTCGCCGCCGATCGCGCGTGCGTCGAACGCCACGCCCGAGGCGCGCAGCTCGGCGATTGCCGCGGCCAGCCGGTCGATACCCTTCTGCTGATCGAGCCGGCCCATATAGAGGACGCGAAGCCGGTCGTCCTTGCGCTCGATCCGTCTGACCGACAGGACCTCGGCCAATACCTTGGGCGGCACGGAAAAGCTCGCGCCGTTGGGAACGGCGAAGACCTTCTCATGCGGTACGCCGAAGCTGTGCAGATAGATCTTGAGCTGCTCCGAGCAGGTGAGGAAAGCGTCGTAGCAATGCTCATGGGCAATCGCGGCAAATGGCTGGCCGGCAGGCCGCTTGAAATGCGTATTGTCCACGACGTGAAGGTAGCAGGCGGTGCGTGTTCCTTCGGAGCGCAGCCGCGCGATGAGCGGGTGCACGGCCATGACGTGATTGTTGATGATGAGGTCAAAGCCGGACAGTTGACCTTTGAGCGCCGCCCAATCGACCTCATGACCTTCTGCAATGAAGTCCTGCCCGAGGAACGAGCCCGAGCCGCCCCAGGCGGGGATGCCCTGATCCCAGAAGTGAATGTAGTCGAAGCTCTGATCGAACTCGTCTATCACGTCCATTCTGGACGTCCCGAGCACGAACAGATGGGTCTCGTATCCGGCCGCCTTCAGTTCGCGCGCCGCCGCGTAGACGACCTTCTCGGCTCCGCCGAAGGAGGCGTTGGGAACGAGCAGCGCCGCCGTTCGCTTGGCCCCCTCGCTATGGCCGAGCGGCAGGACGGGCGAGCCGCCGAGCTCGTGGCGGAGCGCCTTGTGGAGCTCCGAGTAGGGAACCAGCCGCGCCGGGCGCCAGGTCCAGCGCCTGCCGGCCGTGCGCCTCAGCGGGCTCGTCGCGATGGCGTTGACGCAATTGATCATCACCTGCTGGGGCGTGATGAGCGAGCGGCGCGGCAGGGTTCGCGGAAACGGGAAGCGCACCTTGAGCACGGCCGATGTGGGCCAGACCTGCTGGTTGCCGATCGACGCGAACCAATCGAGGGCGTTGTTGTGGATCACGTCGCGCACGAGCGAGGTCGAAAGGAAGATAAGATCGGCATGCCCCACATGCGCACCGGCCTCATGGAAGACCGGCTCGATCTTGCGCTGCGTGGCATCGTTGCCGAGCTGGACGAAAACGACGTTGGCCTTGTCGCTCAGGCGCTCAAGATGCGAGAGTACGTTCGGCAGCATGCGGGAGCGCAGAAGCAGGTCGAGCGTCGCGCCGCTTCCGGCCACCAGGAAGGGCGGGAAGTGGACGTTGTCCGGCTCGCCGATGCTTGCCCAGAACGCCGGAATGATATCGTCGAGACGAAGCCTCTTCGGCGGCTTGGTGGGATCGGTGAAGAACGAAATGGCGGCATCTTCCGTTCGCGCGAAGAGATAACGGGGGCATTCCTCATGCTCGAAATCGACGAGCATCGGACGCTGGAACAGAGCCCGATGGCGCTTTCTGAGGAAGCTTACCGAGGCGGCACGGTCCCGGTTCGCCTCCTTGAATCGGCTCTCCGCCCGAAGCCGGTATTCGAAGGTCGTGTCGTGGCACGGCGTGCCGACGAAGCCATGTTCTATGCACGACAGCCAGAATTCCCAATCCTCGAAGCCGTTCTGCCTGTCGTCGTTGAAACGGACGCCTGCCCGGAACACGTCGATCGAGATCATCGAGCCCGTGTCGCAGATATTATCCGTGATGCAGTGGACGAGCCGCGAATAGCGATTGCCGTAATGGGCGCGCCAGCTCACCGAGAAGGTGTCTATATTGGTGTAGACCCAGCCGCAGCCGCTCTCGGTGAGCTGCCCGTAGAGCGTCTCGATCGTGCCGGGCAGGACGCGGTTGTCGGCGTCGAGAAAATAGACGGCGCGCGCTTCCGGCAGGTTTTCGAGCACATAGTCGATCGCGCGGTTGCGCGCCCCACCCGGTCCGGCATTCGCTCCGAAGAGCACATGAACCGCTGGATGGGCGGCGGCATAGAGCAGCAATTGGTCGAAGGTCTCCTGTCGCGGATCGCCGTCCACGGATACGACGATCGCAATCCTGCACGTCGAAACAGTAGAGGCGAGCACGGACTCGATCGCCTCCAGGACGAGTGCGGCATGGCCGTAGAGCGGCATGGCGACCGCGATCAGATCCGGAGTTTCCTTGCTAGCGGACATGGGATGTCCCTCCGGACTGCTTCACCAGGCGGAAGCCGGAAACCTTGAGCCAGGAGAAATCGACGGAATCCGTCACGGCGCGGCTGAGAATCATCAGATCCATCGGCGCGCGCACCGGCTCGTCCAGTTGAAAGTTGATGTTGACGGCCTGCTCGGCAGTCACTTCACGCCATCCGCTGAAGAACGCCGAAGGCTTGGCGGAACCCTTGCGCGCGAGTTCGGCCACCTCAGAGCGCGCATTCGAATTGGCCGGCGCGAGCAGAAAGCTTACTGCCGCAGGCGCACCCTTCGGATGGTCGATTATGGCGCTCGCCGAGAAGGATATGGTGCCGGGCTCTACCGCGCGGCCGATGGTGCCGGCCGAAATGCCGCTCGCCAGCGGATGGCACACAACGGCATGCTCGTGCTCGAGGAAGCGAACGGTCTGGAACTCCGGGACAATCGGGGTAACCGAGACGTCGACGATCTGGCTCAAAAGATCGACCGCCAGGCGGTAGTCCTCGATGAAATGGCCGTCGAGCAGAGCGGTTGGAGCGATCATGTTGGGCATCCGGGTCGGCCTGACACCCGGCAACCCGGTATAAACCCGGAACGCCAGGGGGCGCAGATCGAGGTCGGCATGAGGGGTCTCCGATCGCGCCGTGTAGCGCTCGCTGGCGATCGGATAGCCGAGCGAAAGCCCTACCGTTTCCGCGCCCGTCGTGGAGACCCGGAGCCTGAGCGTCCTCGCCCCGCCTCCGCAGGTCCGCGGCAGCGCGAAGAAATTCCAGCCGCCGGCAAGCTGCGCGTAGGGCACGGTCCACTCGGCCACGCCTTCGCCGTTCTCGACATAGCTCAGCATGACGCTCAGCTCGCCGCCTTCCCTCGGAACGGAATTGAGATGAAGCGCGACGCCGGCGACACCGTGGCTTGAGACCGGCAGGAGCTGTTCGACATAGCCGGTTGCCAGGAGTTGCCCTATTCCCTCGTCCTTCGGATCGACATAAGGATCGTGCGCGAAGATCTCGGTGACCGGCTCCCAGTTTCGCGCCTGGAACGCGTCTTCGAGTGCCCGGTAGTTCTCGAGCAGAGCCTCGCGCTCGCGTCTGAGAATGGCAACCTCGGAAGTGACCGACGTGGTGAAACGGGCAAGCCGCCCGACGCCGCCCTCGACCAAGGTGCGGACGAGCGCCAAGCTCTCCGCTTTGCTGCCCAGGTCAACCCGTTGAATAGGCACCTCGGGGACGGTTCCAAGCGCATTGACGGCGGCAAGCCCCACCCTCAACTCGGCCTCGCCCTCATCGGAGAAGGCGAGCCCTACAAGCGGGAACGCGTTTTGCAGTGGAGTTTGAGAGCTTGTACCCGTCTCAAGGAAATGGACCAGATGCTCGATGTCGCTCCCCTCGACATTTGCCCGGTCCCGATCAGATGCCACAACCAGCCTTCGCTTCGCGGGCGATTGCCTTACGCTAGAAGACATCAACTCTTGCACGCAGCGACCTCAGAAGAAATCGAATTATAAGGAGATGAATTTGCCGGCGAATAAATAAGTCGCCCTGGATCCCTCATCGTCAAAAAACTATATCTATGATTTCTGCAGTGCACAATTATAAAATTGTGGGGTTCTGATATAAAATTATACTTCAAAAATAGAAGCAATAATCACGCAAGCTGCGCTTCTTTCGTTGATAGTGCAACTTGGCCGACAATATTTCTGATCAGCGTCGATTGACGCGCGATACAATCGTCCAGTCGGAACCGTTGCTCGACCGTCCTGCGCGCTGCAGTTCGCAGCTCGCGGAAATCATCGGGCCGCGCCAGGACCGCGAGAATGGACTCGGCGAGCGCGTCCGTATCGAAGAACGGGATTAGGAGGCCGTTGCGGCCCGAGCGGATGACCTCCTGGACCGGGGCGGTATCCGATCCGATGACCAGCGCACCGCAAGCCATTGCCTCCAGCACCGACCAGGACAGCACGAAAGGATAGGTGAGGTACAAGTGAGCCGCGGAGATCTGGAAGAGCTGACGGAGCACCGAATGTGGCACGACGCCGGGAAAAATGAGCCGCTCGCGCGGGACGTCCAGCGATTCGAGGAGGTGATCTTTCCAGGAACCTCCGCCGGGGGGCGGCGCGCCGTAGCTCACGCCGTCGCCGCCGACGAAGACGAACAGCGCGTCGGGGTGTCGCCGAACGACCTTGGCAGCGGCCTCCAGCGCCTGTGGAAATCCCCGATACGGCTCGAGATCGCGCGCGACGAATGTGACGATCGGGGGATCGCCCGCCTTGAGCACGCGCCCATCCGGAAGCTTCAGCGAAGCGGCCGGATCGGGGCGGAAGCGCCGCGTGTCCACGCCCTCGTGGCAGACGGCGATGCGCTCCCGCACATCGGCCGGATAGAGGCTTCGCTGCCAATTGGTCGGGCTGATGCCTCCGTCCATCGCCTCGAGCGACAGGAGCTGCGCGATGTTGCGAAGACGCAATCTCTTGCGGGTCTCCGAATCGGGCTGGTTGTCGGGGGCGAAACCGATATCCGCCCCTTCTGCCCGATAGAAGAACTCGCAATAGCCGAGTGTGGGCACGCGCGGCAGCACGTCCTTGATGAACATCATGCTGCCCCAGCCGATATGGCCGAGAACGATGTCCGGGACCTGGCCAAGGCGCGCCATGGCGTCGAAGGTCTCCGCAACCCGATGGCCGATCCGCACATGATGATCGGGAACGCCGAGATGCCGCGCCATTTGCGGATGCGCCCTGGGGCCGGGCTCGGCACGATGCCGAACGACCCTCACGGAAGGGATCTTCTGATCCACTGTCTCCGTCACGAGGGTCACCTCGTTTCCGGCAACAGCCAAATGGGAAGCCAGGGCGGCGAACTGACCGAAACCGCGACGGTGTACAAACGCTACATGCATGTTCCTAGCCGATCGCCAACCTGAGGAATCACTTCTGGGGTATCAAATGCCGTAGCGGGCGGCACTGCCCCAAACCATTTCGAGCCGGTGCAGGGTCTGGAAGGCGGTTTCGAGATTGCGCCGGTCCTGCTCGCCATGGCTGAGGGCGCGTTCATAGGATTTCGCCGCTTCCCGCAGGCTCTTGCAGAGCTGCTTTCCCTTCTCCGAGAGCCTGATGCGAGCTGAGCGCTTGTCGCGCTGCGAAGCGATTCGATCGATATAGTCCCCGTCGGCGAGCTGCTTCAGGTAATAGGAGACATTGGAACCCACATAGTGACCGCGGTCCAAAAGCTCGCCTACCGAAAGCTCCGCGTCGCCGATTGCGAGAAGCACCATCGCTTGGGCGGACCCGATGTCGTCCACGCCGAGCTTCGTCAGCTCCGTGCGCAACAGCCCGGAGAAGCGTCGGCTTGCACGCTCCATCACGCGGGCGAGTTCGAAATACGTCACCAGCGCGTCGTCTCCGTCCCGATCGCTCTCAGGGTGCCTAGGGGCATTCCTGACCGCCTCACGCCCGGGCTGGACTACTACAGCGTCTCCGAAATCTGCGAACGGATAGAGAATCCTATGATTCATCCCTCTCTCCATTGGGGAATTTACTTTCAAATTCGGGAATTTACTTCAAAACTTGAAGTAAATTTCTTGGCGCCCCACCCCCGAATTGCCCGGTCTTGAGCAACAGACCTTTATTGTGTCACACTCATCCCAGCAATACTGTGATTTGAGTGAATCTGAACCAAAATCGCTCAGCCCACCCGCCAACGCGTTATAGCCAGAAAAGCCACCCATGCGTGATACTGTTCGAAACAACATGAATGGCAAGGGCCCAATCCGGCCAACACCGACGCAAAATGGAACAATGGACCCGGGTCTGCTCGTTTTGCGGGCGCGGCGGGTGTTCGTCGTGACGCTTCTTTATGCAGCTCTGCTCAGCGCCTGTATCAACCTCCTTCAGCTCACCATGCCGCTCTATATGATGCAGGTGCATGACAGAGTCTTGAACAGCCAGAGCATGGACTCGCTCGTCATGCTGACGATCCTTGCACTCGGCGCGCTGGCCATTCTGGGCGTGCTCGATTTCATCCGCGCCCTCACTTTCCAGGCTATGGGCAGTGCAATCGTGCGCTGGCTGAACCTGCCGGTCCTCACCGCCGCGGTGCAGGCCTCGGCCGACCAGGGGCTGACCAGGGCGACGCAGTCGCTGCGGGACCTGACCGAGCTGCGCGGTTTTCTTACCTCGTCGGCCGTCAGCGCCCCTCTCGACGCCGCCTGGTCGCCGATTTTTCTGGGCGTTCTCTTTCTGCTGCATCCCGTCTTCGGGTTGATTGGCGCGGTCTCCGTGGTGGTGCTCCTGTGCTGCGGCCTCATGAACGACCTCTTGACGCGCCAGCTCATGAAAGAGGCAAGCCAGGCGAATATTGAGGCAGTGTCGAAAATAGGTGCGACATTACGTCACGCCGAGGCCATCGAAGCGATGGGCATGCTGCCGGCGCTCGCCAATAAGTGGCGCGACGCGCAGCTACACGCATTGGGCGTGCTTGAGGCCAGCGGCACCCGGGCGAGGGCGATGGCCTCCATCACCCGTTGCCTGCGCTTTGCCATACAGGTCGCGTCGCTCGGCGCCGGCGCTTACCTCGTGATGAAACAGGAAATCTCGCCCGGCGCGATGATGGCGACGACTATCCTGGTCGGCCGCCTTCTGCTGCCGTTCGATTCCGTTATCGAGAACTGGCGGCAATGGGTGCTCGCGATCGCTGGCTGGCGGCGGATCGAGGCGGCTCTGAAAGAGGATCTCGCAGTCCGCCAGACGATGCCGACGCCGCACTCGCAAGGAGATCTGGTCGTCGACAAATTGGTTTACGCCGCACCCGGCCTGGACGTGCCGATCATCAAAGGCATCTCCTTCTCGCTCGCGCCCGGCGAGGTGCTGGGCGTCGTCGGTCCTTCCGCCGCCGGCAAATCCACCTTGGCGCGGCTCCTCGTCGGCATTCTCAAGCCCACGGCGGGCGGCGTCTTCCTGGACGGCAACAACGTCTATCTGTGGGAGCGCAGTTCCTTCGGCCGGGTCGCGGGCTATCTGCCGCAGTCGGTTTCTCTTCTTGAGGGAACGATCCGCGAAAACATCGCCCGCATGGAGGAAAGCGATCCCTACAAGGTGCTCGAGGCTTCGCGCCGCGCCGATGTCCATGACATGATCGGACGCCTGCCGCTCGGTTACGATACGCCGGTCGGCGAGGGTCAACTGACCCTGTCCGGCGGTCAGCGACAGCGGATCGCGCTGGCCCGCTGCCTTTACGGCCGGCCGCGCCTGCTCGTGCTCGACGAACCCAATGCCAATCTCGATGCGATCGGCGAACGCGCCCTCATCCGCGCGGTCGAAGAGGCGCGCCGGGATGGCTCCATCGTCATCCTCATCGCGCATCGACCGGCCATCATGCAGGTCGCCGACAAATTGCTGGTGCTGGAAGGCGGCCGCATCACCCAGTTCGGCCCGCGCACGGACGTGGTGGCCTCTATGATCCCCGGCGAAACGCGTCGCGAAGGAACCGCATGATGACGACCGAAACGATCCTTCCGGCACGCGTCGATGTGCAGCCCCTCGTCACGACCGAAGACCGAGAGCAGCGCCTGCCGGTGAGCGCGGCACCGCCGCCGAGCACGGGCCCCACGGAGCTCGACTTCTCGGAGACGGGCATGCATTCGCCCATCCGGCGCCTCGTCATAGCCGGCTTGGCAACGATCCTCGTTGCTTTCGGCGGATTTTTCGGCTGGGCGTTTTCGACGGAACTCAGCAGCGCCTCGGTCACCAGTGGCACCGTCGTCGTCGATTCCAAGCGCAAGACGGTCAGCCATTTCGAGGGTGGCGTCCTTAGCCGCCTTCTGGTCCAGGAGGGCGACCATGTCGCCGCCGGTCAGCTCCTGATCAAGCTAGAGGACACGCGTGCCCGCTCCGACCTGCAGGCGCTCGAAAGCCGGCGCGTCGGCCTGATCGCCAAATTGGCACGCCTCAGAGCCGAACAGGCGGGAGCACAGGATATCAGTTTTCCTGCCGATTTCGCCGGCGAGGCCGCCGCCGACGCGATTACAGCGGAAACGTCCTTCTTCGAGAAGCGCCGCGAAGCGAAGAATGGCCGCGTAGAGATCCAGCGCAAGACCATCGAGGAATATTCGGAGAAAGCCAAATCGCTCGCCGCGCAGCTCCAGGCCACCGATCGGCAGATCGACCTCATGAACGAGCAGCGGACGGCAATCGCAACCCTCGTAGACAAGGCCTTTGCCCAGCGCTCGAAGCTGATCGAGATTGACGCAAGGCTCAGCGAACTGGCCGCCACGCGTGGAGAAATTGCCGGCGACAGGGCCCAGGCGCAGAAGGCCATGGCCGGCGCAGAGCTCGCGCTGACGGGAATCGACAGCGATTTCCAGTCGGAGATCGCAGGCGAGATCACCACCGCCCGCCTCGAGCTTGCCGATGCCGAGGAGCGAATCATCGCTGCGAAGGACGTGCTTCGCCGCCTCGAGATCCGCTCCCCCCAGGCGGGCATCGTCGCCAATATCCAGCTGCGTACAGCAGGCAGCGCCGTGACCCCCGGCCAGCCGCTGCTCGACATCGTGCCCGAAGATGAGCCGCTGCTCGTGGAAATGCATGTTAGCACGCGCGACATCGACAGCATAACCATCGGCTCCAACACGCAGATTCGCCTGACCGCGTACAACCAGCGCTCGCACCTGCCGCTCGACGGCAAGATCACCTATATCGCGGCCGACCAATCGGTGGACGAGAAGTCCAACGTCGCCTATTTCGTAGCGCGAGCCGAGATCGCCCCCAAGTCCCTCGCCGCGAACCCCGATATACGTCTCTATCCCGGCATGCCCGCCGAGGTGCTGATCGTGCACAAGCCACGTTCGGCGATCGACTACCTGGTCTCTCCGGTCACCGAGAGCTTCAACCGCGCCTTCAGGGAGGACTGAAAACGGTCCTCCCGAGAGCTCCGCGCGTCAGATCGAACGTGTGCAGTGAGTACGCAGTCTTTTTAGCTCTTCTTGATTTTCCTAAGACCAATTCGAATTTGGGGAACCGCACAGCGGCATTCGACCTGGCGTACAATTTACTTTTAATTTTGAAATGATTTACCCGCATTACAACAGCAATAACTCCTAAAAATATATTGTGCCAGTATTATCACATCTAGCAGTCAGTATCAGAAATACGCAGATAATAGCAAAAACAAGCAGATTTATTTTTGACTCCTCTGTTGCCTTCTGTTTTTTTGCAGTGCACACTCCAGCTCGCAATCCTCGGCTCCGTGCCGATGACGCATGCATCAAACGACGAAGAGGAGAAGCAGATGGCCACTTTGGAAGGCGGCGCATACGACGACGCCCTGTTTGGCTCTCGTTTCGACGATTTCATCCGCGCCCATGGCGGTGATGATTTCGTCAACGGAGGCAACGGGAACGACATCGTCTTCGGAGACGAAGGTGATGATTTGCTGTTCGGCGGCAACGGAAACGACACGCTGCTTGGCGGCGAGGGCTCGGACATTCTGTACGGCGAAAACGGAAACGACATCCTGCTCGGCGGCGACGGTGCGGATCTCCTGTACGGTGACAGGGGCAACGACATCCTGCTCGGCGGCGACGGCAACGATTTCCTGGTCGGCGGCCAGGGCAGCGACCTGCTCCTGGGTGGAGCCGGCAACGACACTATCAATGCAGGCTCCGGCAACGATCTCATGATCGGTGGTCAGGGCAGCGACGTCTTTGTATTCGACGGCGGTGGCGGCAATGATGTCATCCTCGACTTTACTCCCGGCGAAGACGTCCTGCAGATCTCCAAGGGCATCAATGGTCTCGACATCACCTCGCCCGAGGACCTCGCTTCGCGCATTACCCAGGTTGGCGGCAATGTCGTCATCGACCTCGGCCATGGCGACACGCTGACGCTGGTGAACGCCGACGCCGACGATATCCAGGCGCATCCCGAGAACTATTTCACGGTTCACTAATAGGCTGAGGCGCGGGATGCGCGCGGAAAACCGCCCTTCCTCATCCCGCTCTTGGCCGGAAACGGTACGCCCCGCCCTCCTCCCGCGGGGCGTGCCTTCACCTTCAGCAGTCCAGAGGAGTGGCGTGTGAGTTTCGACGACCGCACGAGGGGCGCCAACGGTATTTTCGAGAATGCAAAGGCCTTCCGGCTCAGTTCCGAGGTGGCCGTCCTGATCTGGGATGTTCCTGCCGAGCTGCCGGGCACGGCCAAGTACACGCTCGTCTTGCGCGAGCAACCGGTTCCGCTTGTCAGTACGACGGTTCCGCTTGCAGATGGCGGCCAGCGCATCCTTTGGGCCATGCGGCCGGGCACGGAGCCGCAGCGAGCGCAGATCGCTCTTGAAGGCGCCCGCCTTCAAACATTCGTCCTGCCGCCCATAAGTGCACTCCGGCCTCTCGATGTGGACGCCCTGCTTGCCGATCTTTCACCCCAGGGCTGCATCAAGTTCCTGAACAATCTGCTGACTGCCTGGCGAAGCGCCTTCCGGCTTTCCAGGGACCAGCTTTTCATCAGTGCCGTCGAGGATGCGCTTCACGCGCTTACAGCGCGGCCGCGACCCGCCAATATCGTGTGCCCGATCGCCGAGGGCCGGCATCTGATCGAGACCGCCATCAGTCCCGATTTCGGCGAGATCAGCGCCGTCTACGCGCTCGGCGCGAGCTCCATTCTGCCACTGGCTTCGCAATTTCTCGTCGGCGCCGATCGGCAGCAGAACCTGCGCCCCTGTCATTTCATCATCGAAGCGCCCCGCACGCGTGAACCTTTCCTCTTCGTCTTCCTTGGAAAGAAGGGGATCGCGCTGCGCGAACTGTCCGCCCTTAATCCACGCTACCAGACATTGCAGAAGTGGTGGGGCGAACGCGGCGTCGCACCGACGCTTCGCGAGTTCGTCGTCCGCTGGCTCTCTGGAATGCCGGAGGGCGGCACGGCGACAGCGATCGACCTACAGCTTCGACAGCCGCTGCCGGCGCGGCAGATCGGCAAGTCCGCGATGCGCCCGAGCGCTGAGGTCGATCTGGCGCTGGCGCTTTCAGGCGGCCTGCTTGCCGGCGGCTGGCTACATGATCCCACATCCATCCTCGCCGGAATCGACTATCTGAAAGAGGACGGCACGGCAGTGCCGCTCGACGGGAACTGGTACGAGTTTCCCGCCTGGGCCCGCGGCGCAGACGAGGGCGCCAAAACCGACGTGACCGGCTTCGTGGCCTGGCTACCGCTGAACGAGCCGCTCGGCGCTCTCCTTCAGCCGCGTTTCCAGATGCGGCTCGCTTCGGGCGCGGTGAAGCCTCTCGTGCCGAAGCCGCAACCGTTCGAGGCCACAGCGCAGCGCAACCGCATTCTACGCGCCGTCCCGCCGCAGCACGCAGTCGACGAGGCCTTCCGCACGATCCTTGCCCCAGCCATCGAGGACGTGGAGCAAAGATTGGGCAGGACCATAAAGGTCGAGCGCACGAAGGACTACGGTCTGCCGCAGAAGGCTCCCATGGTCTCGATCGTCGTGCCGCTTTACCGGGTGCTCGACTTCCTGCGCTTCCAACTCTCCGGCATGGCGACGGACCCTTGGGTCGTCGGCAACGCGGAGATCATTTACGTCCTCGATTCGCGAGAAATCCAGGACGAGACGGAGCACCTGCTCGGAGGGCTGCACCTCCTTCACGGGCTGCCGATGAAGCTCGTGGTGATGAACCGCAATGGCGGCTATGCGCGGGCCTGCAACGCCGGTGCCCGCTTCGCGCGCGGCTCGATCCTCGTCATGCTCAATTCCGATGTCGTGCCCACAGCACCCGGCTGGCTTCAGGCGCTCACGGTGCCACTGCTGCAACGAAAGAAGGTCGGCGCCATCGGGCCGAAGCTGATCTTCGAGGACGGCTCGCTCCAGCATGCCGGGCTCTACTTTGCCCGCGACCGACGCGACGTCTGGCTCAACCACCATTTCCACAAGGGCATGCCCGGCGATTACGCGCCGGCTCAGGTTGCCCGGAGCGTTCCAGGCGTCACGGGTGCCTGCCTTGTCACGCGGAGGGAGACTTATGAGCGCGTCGGCGGATACACGGAGGATTACGTCATAGGCGATTACGAGGACAGCGATCTTTGTCTGAAGATCCGCAGGAGCGGGCTCGAGATAGCTTACGAGCCCTCGGCCTGCCTCTACCATTTCGAGCGCCGGTCGATCCGCCGCAGCCAGGACTACATGCGCGGCGTCGCCAGCCAATACAATGCCTGGCTGCACACGGAGCGCTGGAACGACGACATCGACAAGCTGATGACGACCTATCTCGGCACTGGCAGTGAAACCATCGTTTCGTTCGGCGACGAAGCCACAGCCAGGAGCGCCGCATGAGCGAGACGGCCCTTCGCAACGAGAGCGCAACCGCCACGGCGCTGCCCGCTAAAGAGGATCGCGTCCAGTGGCTGCTCGAAAGCATCCAGCGCAACCGTTTTCTGCCGCAGCCAGCCCCCGACAGCGTCTTCGTCGGCGACGGCGACTTCAAAGCGGTCGGCGCCGAGTTTCTCGGCCACTTCATCCGGATGGGAGGCTTGCAGCCGGAAAGCCGCGTGCTCGACATCGGCTGCGGCATCGGCCGGATGGCTGTCCCCCTCACCCAATATCTCGACCTCGAAAAAGGACGCTACAGCGGGATCGACCCCGTCGAAGGGGGCATTGCCTGGTGCCGTCGCTTCATCACTCCGGCCTATCCCAACTTCGCCTTCCAGAGGGTCGACATCGCGCATGACCTCTATAATCCGAAGGGAAAGATCAGCGGCAAAGCGCTGAAGCTGCCCTATGCCGATCGGCACTTCGACTTCGTCATCATGACGTCGGTCGTTACCCACCTGCCGCCGGATGAGGTGCTCATTTACCTGAGCGAGGTCGGAAGGCTCCTCAAATCCGGCGGGCGTCTGTTCATGACCGCCTTCGTCGTCGACCCGGTTGCCGCGACGAACGAGACGGGCCGGCGCGACACGCGTCTGGCCTTCCAACGGGATGGCGACGGTCCCTGCTGGTTCGTCCCCGAACTGCCGCCGCTTGCCGCGGTGGGCTTCGATGACGGCTTTCTCGACAATGCACTCCGCCGCGCCGGCCTCACGACCGCCTTGAAGTCGTTCGGCTCGTGGCGCGGACAACATGCGGATCATTATCAGGATGTCTTCGTGGCCGAGTACCGCGGAGGCGGCCGGTGAGTCCGCGTGTCCTCGTTGCGGCGCATAACCATCCCAGCCTCCACCCCGGAGGCACCGAGATCTTCGCGCATGACCTGTTCCGGGCTTATCAGCGCGCCGGTTGCGAGGCGCTCTTTCTCGGCGCCACGAACCAGATCCATCGCCAGGCGCGGCCCGGGACGAGCTTCCAGGGTATCGGTCCGGCGGGAGACGAAGTGCTGCTGTGGTCCGGCCATTTCGATCGCTTTTTCATGAGCCAGATCGATCTCTATGGGGTCGTTCCGGACCTCGTGGAGCTGCTGCGCGACTTCAGGCCGGATGTGGTCCATGTCCATCATCTGCTCCTCATCGGCGCCGAGTTCCCGCACATCGTGCGTCGGACATTGCCCGATTGCCGGATCGTCATGACGCTGCACGATTATTATCCGATCTGCCATCACGACGGCCTGATGGTGCGAACGAGCGGAAAGGAGCTCTGCTACAAAGCAAGTCCCGACCGCTGCCACGCCTGCTTCAAGGACGTCGCACTCGATCGCTTTGTGCTTCGCGAGCGGCACCTGAAATCGCTCCTGAACTCTGTGGACCGTTTCGTCTCGCCAAGCCAGTTCCTCAGGCAGCGCTTCATCGAGTGGGGGCTCGCCGAAGATTCAATCAGCGTCATCCCCAACGGACTGCCACCCAGGGATGCGCCCGCGGGCACAACTCGCAATGGAAAAGACCTCCCCGTCTTCGGCTATTTCGGCAATCTCAATCCCTGGAAGGGCGTGCCCGTGTTGCTCGAGGCGGCGCGACAGCTCATTGCCGAGGAGTTCGAATTCGAGTTGCGCGTCCATGGCGGCGCGCCTTTCCAGAGCGAGAGCTTTACAGACGAGATTGCACGTCTGTTCAAAGAGACGGCGCCCTTCGTGCAGCAGCGAGGTCCTTACCGGCGCGAGGACGTCGCGGGACATGTCGCCGCGGTCGATTTCACGATTGTACCCTCGATCTGGTGGGAAAACGCGCCGCTCGTCATTGGCGAGGCGCAGGCGCAAGGACGGCCGGTCATCGCCAGCAACATTGGCGGCATGGCGGAGATGATAGAGGACGGCGTGAACGGCCTGACCGTCGCACCCGGCGATCCGCGCGCGCTGGCCTCCGCCATGCGCCGCATGGCGGAGGATCCGATGCTGGCGCGCCAGCTTTCAGCAAACGCCCGCACGCCCGACGACATCAACACGACCGCCCGGCGCTATCTCGATCTGATCGATGCAATCGAGCCGACGCGCATCGAGGCGGCATAGGGGGAAATCGATGTCTTCAATCGCCGAGAAATCAAATGCCGCACCGGAACAGGACAATACAAAGCCCGTGAATGGCCGCGTCGATGCGATCGACCAGGGCCGGCTCTTCGGCTGGGCCTACGACCCCCAGGCCCCGGACCAGCGGCTGGCCATTCGCGTGCTTCTCGACGGCAACGTGATCGCAGAGGCGATCGCCGATCGCAGCCGTCCCGATCTCAAGCGCAACGGCATCGGCGACGGCAGCCACGCCTTCGAGATCGCGCTGCCGGAGGCGGCGGCCTCGCGCACCGGCGATCTCGTCGTGATGGCGCTGGACGGACGCGGCACCGAGCAGAAGCTTCGTGTCCCGCGCCCCGACGAGCAGGCGGCCGAAGCCCTGATCGCCGCGCCGCTCGCAAAGGTGCTCGACAAGCTCGACGTGCTGATGGCGGCGCAGCGGCAATTGCAGGTGTCGCAGCGTTCGATGTTGCGGGCGCAGAATGACGAGAGCAGCGAGGCTGGGGCGGTCGGGGTCGCCGCCATAGGCGACGCCGTCGCAAATCTCAGGACGGAAATCACCCAGCGGCTGAGCGATCTCGACGTCCACCTGATGCGGCTCGACGGTGTAGTGGCGGCGATGGAAAAGAACCTGAGCGCCTTGCAGAAGCAGTCGAGCGGAGAGCTGAAGCCGGTGCTGCTTTTGCTTTTCGTTCTCGTGGGATTTGCCGCGGGCGCTCTCCTCTCGCTCTTGACCGGTGCGTGAGGGGGCCGACGCACATGCTCGGTGCAGAACAGACGCTCCCCCTGTCATCGCAGCCCGCCGCCAGGCTCCTGAGGTCTGGCAGGGTCGTCGCCTGCCCCGTCGATGAGGCGCTTCTGCTTGTGATCGGCACGGGCGGCCCCATGGCCGGTGAACTGCCGGCGGAAATCAACGACGATGCGGCCGTCACTTGGGTCGCCTCGATCATCGGCTGGCAGTTGCCGACGCCCCTGGCGCCGGCGACGCACGGTTTCGCGGCGCTGCTGCCGTTGGATGGCACCAGCCGTCCGCTCACGACCGTCCGCTTCGGTGGCGAAGGAAGCGGCCGGCGCTACGTCTTCACGCCTCGATCCGTCTCGCTGGGCGATGCGGTCGCGATCCTCGCGGAGCTCGCCGAGGCCCGATTGGCCGGCACCCTGGATGCGCTCGTGGACGCCATCATGCAAGGGCCTATCGGGCGCCAAAGGCTCTCGGCGATCATCGCCCTGTTGCAATCCCGAAACGGCAGCGACGGATTCATCGAGCTTCTTGGGGAGAGCCACGATGGAGCGGTTTTCCTCAAAGGATGGGGACGCCATGTCGTGCCCGGCGTGTGCCGGACGGTCGTGAGCGGAGAACAGTCCCTCCTCACCGACTGCGCAATGGCCACCTTTTCCCGTCCGGACACGCCGGAGGGAGCGGCGGGCTTCATCGGTCTGCTGCCGTCGAACGAAAGGATTCGGGCGCGCGACATAGAGGGGCTTGTCTATCGCGGACGCGCCGGCTGGCGCTACGCGAGGGTTCATGAGCAGAGGGTCTTCGCCGGTCCCACGGAAACGCCGGGCCATATCCGCGCCGTGCTGCTCCAGACGCACAGCTCGCCCCAGGTTCTCCTGCGCCTGCGCTCGGCCGCGAACAGCTTCGACGGCAGCGAGACGGTCTCCACGCTTACTCTGCCCGTGCGGATGGGGATAGACAATGCCTTCCAGGTCGATGGCGGCGGTCTCTTGATCTCGGGCTGGTTGCTCGATCCGGACGGCCACGTTCAAAGCGTCAAGCTATGCGGCGGGCGCGCCGAGACGCGGCTCGACGATCGTTGGACCAGGCTCGACCGGTCCGATGTGACGGGTGCTTTCAACGAGGACCCGGTGTTCCGAAACGCGTTCGGCCGCGAAAGCAATGGCCACGGCTTCATCGTCTCCACCAAGGCCTTGGGTGCCACGGCAGCGCTCCATCTGGAGGTGACGCTCAAGGATTCCCGTCGCGCCTTCATGCCGCTTTCGCCAGTCCGGGTTGCCGCCCGTACGGCGGCCCTTCGCCAGATCCGGTCCGTAGACCCTGATGACTGGGCGCTGCCGGAGGTCATCGATGGTCAGATCGTGCCGTTGCTGTGCGCCTGCGAGCGCCCCTCGCCGGCCATCGGGATCCTCGTCGATGCTGGTCCGTTCGACCAGGCTGGCGGCCCGCCGATCGTCATCGCCGCCGGGGAAAGCGAAGAAGAAGAAGACATTGCTCCCTTCCTCGGGCTCCTCGCTCTCGACCCCGAGACCCGGCACGCGCCCATCGCCCTCGTCTTGCCTCCTGAGCGTTTTCGCCGCCAGTCCGGGCGGATCAAGCAACTTGCGCAGTTCTACCGCCTGTCGCTGAGATTGACGTCGGCGCAAGAGCCGGGTGACGTCTACGACCTCCTGGAAGCCGGTGCTCGGGCGCTGACGAGCGATACGGTGGTCCTGCTTGCCGGCTCGCTGCTGCCGCACAGGGCCGGCTGGTACGGCAAGCTCGTTGCGGCGCATGAGGGATTGAAGGGCAGCATCATCTCCCCAACGCTTGCCTATGAGGACCATTCCGTTCGCTGGGCCGGAAGCTGGGCAGCCTCGGAGTCCGAGCGCCCGTTTTCAGGCCGCTACGCAGGGTATCCGCTGAGCGCCCTGACCGGCCTGAAGCTGACGCGGGTCGCGGCGGCCTCCTTTGAATGCTGCATCATGCCCCGCGAGGCTCTTCTCGCGGCCGGAGGCTTTTCGGCCGGTTATCTCGGCTCTCAACAGAAGGGCCTGGATCTCGGCCTCAGACTCGGCCGCTCCGGCATTGAATCCTATTGGTTGCCATCGGTCCAGATGCTGGGGTCCGACGAGGCCTCGAGCGTGGGCACGGTCGCGCTGATGGCGCGGATCGATCAGGGCGTCTTCGACGCCCGGTGGGCTGAGACATTGGCGGACCGAGAGAACATCCTCGAAAGGGTTTCCGCATGAGCGAGCGACTTCGAGTCCTTGTCGTCTCCCATGGCCACCCGACGATGTCGCTGGGCGGAGCGGAGGTTGCATCCCATAACCTCCACAAAGGCCTGAACACGCTGCCGGGCGTCGAGTCGATCTATCTTGCTCGCGTCGGCCATCCCGTTCCGCGCCATGGTGCATCGGCGCTCATGAGCATGCGCCTGGCGGTGGACGAGGTTCTCTTCCATGCCGACGACTACGACCACTTCTTCCTGTCCAACGGCGATACCGAGGCGATCCGGCGCGACCTTCTGCGTTTCGTCGGCGACCTCTCCCCTCACGTGGTCCACTTCCATCACGTGATAGGCATGGGGCTCGAGGCCCTCTATGCTATTCGCGAGGCCCTGCCCCGATCGTTAATCGTCGTCACGCTCCATGAATATCTAGCGATCTGCCACAACCACGGACAAATGGTGAAGAGGCCGTCGGGCCAGCTCTGCAACAAGGCTTCGCCTATCAGCTGTCACGGCTGCTTCCCCGACATCCCGGTCTCACGCTTCCTGAAGCGCGAACAATTCCTGCGCGGAATGCTCGACCTTGCCGACGCCTTCGTCTCCCCGAGCATGTTTCTCGCGACCCGGTATGTCGAATGGGGATTAGAGGCGGAGAAGCTTGCCGTTATCGAGAACGGCATTGTCGTCAAGGAACCCGCGCCCGTGCGCGACCTGCCCGCGGGCGTCGCACGCCGCAACCGCTTCGCTTATTTCGGGCAGATGACGCCGTTCAAGGGCGTCGACGTCCTGATCGATGCGGTGTCGCGCGTTCCGCAGGAAATCTGGGGCGAGGACTCCTGCTTGATGATCTACGGCGGCAATCTCGAGCGGCAGCCGGCCGACTTCCAGGAGCGGGTGAAGAAGCTCATCGACGATGCCGGCCGGCGCGTGCGTTTCTATGGCGCCTATCAAAACGCGGACATGCCGCGGCTGATGCGCTCCGTCGATTGGGTCGTGCTGCCGTCCATCTGGTGGGAAAACTCGCCGGTCGTGATCCAGGAAGCCTTGCACCACCGCAGGCCGATCATCTGCTCCGATATCGGCGGCATGGCCGAAAAGGTGCGTGACGGAAGAGATGGGCTGCATTTCCGCGCCGGTAGCGCCCAGGATCTCGCCGACCGGCTCATAGAGGTCCTGAACGAACCTGCGGCCTGGGAACGGCTGCACACAACCATGCGAACGCCCATGAGTCATATCGACTCCGCCCGCGAACATTCCGAGCTCTACCGCCGGCTCCATGAAGAAAAGCAAGGGCGACTCGGTCCCGAGCACTCCGCTCCGCCTGCGCCGGCCGGCTCGACCATTCGGGCAAGAGCGTCATGACCCGCCCCCCAGGTCCCATGAATCGGAGATAGCCACCATGCAAAAGAGAATCCGCAAAGCCATCATTCCCGCCGCCGGCCTCGGCACGCGCATGCTTCCCGCTACAAAAAGCGTCCCGAAGGAACTGCTGACGATCGTCGACAGACCGGTGCTCGACTATATCGTGGAGGAGGCCTTCGCCTCGGGCATCGAACACGTGATCATCGTCACCGGACGCATGAAGGGTGCGATCGAGGACCATTTCGATCATGCGTTCGAGCTCGATGTCAGCTTGCGCAACGCCGGCAAGCATCCGCTGGCCGACAGGATCGTCGAAAACACCCCTCGTGCAGGCACCATTTCCTTCGTGCGCCAACAGCAGGCGCGCGGCCTCGGCCACGCAGTGTGGACCGCGCGGCACATCGTCGGCGACGAACCCTTCGCCGTCCTGCTACCCGACATGCTGATGGTCTCCGAGGAACCCTGCCTCAAATCCATGATGTCGCTCTATCAACGCCATGGCGGCAATGTCATCGCCGTGGAGCGGTGCGCGCCCGAGAACGCGCACAAATTTGGCATCGTTTCGCTCGATCGCAGGGCCGATGGCCCGGTTGTCACAGGTCTCGTCGAAAAACCAGCTCCGGGAACGGCCCCCAGCAATCTCTTCATCTCCGGGCGCTATATCCTCCATCCTGACACCTTCGACTTGCTCGAGCGCCAGGCGCCCGGCGCCGGTGGTGAAATCCAGCTTACCGATTCCATGATCGCGCTGATGTCGACCCAGGAGGTCCGCCCGTTCGAGTTTTGCGGCCGCACCTTCGACTGCGGCACGCCTGCAGGCTTCGTCAGCGCAAATCTGCACATGGCAATCGCCCGAAGCGATCTCGCGCCCCACGTTGGCCTGGAGATCGAGACCCTCTCCGCCGCGCAGCGCGCCGTGGCCTGAACAATGCCACGGGCGGGAACGCCATAAAGGGCCCGCCCGATCGCATCCGTGATGGCTGAATGCAGTCGAAATCCACGCCGATTGCGGCCCCATCGTTTCTCGGAGTTTCTAAAATGCTCATCTATTCCGACGGGGACCCGGAGGTGATCCATTGCGACGGATCGTCGCCCTACGTTCTCGTCGCCGTCAATTGGGAGGCAACCACCTATGGAGTCTGGCGCTGTCGCGAGCTTTCGCCGGCCGGTCGTGCGGCGGTGACGCCATGAAGCTGAAGACCCTGATCATCGGCGGTTCCAACACCGTCATGCAGCCCGGCTACTTGCCCTCGCTGCTTTCCACCATGGCGCGGCGCGGCGTCGAGCTCGACATCGTCGCGGATCTGGCGGTGGGCGGCACGACCAGCGCCTTCGGCCTTTACCAGCTCAAGACCCGAGAGCAGGAACTCGCCGATTGCGATCTGCTGCTGATCGAATATGCGCTCAACGATGCCTTCGTCTATGGCGATGAGCGCCGCCCGTTCCGGCACTGGGCCCGCTTCTACGAGGGAATCATCCGCTTCGCCCGCGAGCGCAATCCGAAGCTGCGCATAGCCACGCTCGTCTTCGGGTCCCGCAACGGCTCGTTCCTCACCTCCGTGCCCTCGATTGATGCCGGCATCACCTACATCTCGCAATGGTACGGGACGATTTGCGTCGACGTCTCTCGGCTTCTGATGCAGAAGCTCGGACGCGAGGTGGTCGGCCATCCCAGCTTCTATTCCGACCAGGGCCATTATGCCCGTCCGGTGGCGACGACCATGGTCGCGAACCTGATCGCCGACGAACTCGAACTCGCGCTCGCCGCGCCGCTGCGGCCCGCGGCGCTGCCGCCAGCGATTGACCCCGAGCATTTCGCCGGCGCCCGAGCCCTCGACGGCGCCTGGCTCGCCAAGCGGCTCGGCCAGCCGGTGGTCGAATACAGCAACAGGCGCTTTTCGATCGCGGCAGTCGATCTCGGGCGCGACCGGCTGCGTTTCGAGGTCGAGAAGGGGATGCTGCTCGCGCTGAACTATGTCTGCGAGCCGCGCATCCCGCCGCTCGATGTCCGGATGGGCGAGGACATGCATCGCGCTGCGATGCTTAAGGGCGGCGTCCGCGACGGCACCTACAAGTTCCTGGTCTCAATGCTCAGTTTCGAGTTCCTGTACGGGCCGACGCTCCTCGACATGCAGCAGACTCGTGCGCTGGTCCTGTCGGGCGGGACAGTCTCCGCCGAACACAAACTGCATGTGCCGAGGGACAGCATCCGGCACGAGACGTTCCCGGCCGAGCCGGTGCTACCCCTCGCCGGCATTCTCTTCACTGGAAACCTCAAGGCCTGCGCCATCGAGAGATCCGCCGCGCCGCTGACCCGACCGGCAGACCAACTTGCCGAGATCTCGCCCGAGCTCGCGGCATCGGGCTCCTGATCGCCCGGGGCATTTCGGTTCCGGACTAATCCGCCATTCATGCGCTCCAGCCTGCCAATCTCGGATTCGCCGACGCCTGGAAGAACTCGACAAGCGCCTCGGTCGCACGTCCTCGGTCAGAGCGGGATGAGGAAAAGCCTCCCGCATCCCGCGTCTGATATTCCGGGCGTCGCCAACTCTCCCGGTCAGCCCGTGCGGATGGTGGCCTTTCCTTCGCTGACCAGTCGTTCCGCCGCATCCGCGACCGATGTGCGTTCGAAGGCAAGCTCGTCCGCAATCGGGCGGAACACGCGATGGTCGAACTCGGTCGCTCCGAGCGGGGCCGGCGCCGGATAGCTGCCGACCTGGTCCTTGAGCGCGTTGATGTATTTAACGGTTTCCGCTTCCGTGGGATTGAGCTGCGGCAGTATTGCCTCGCGGACGGTCGGTGACATCGGCACGCCGCGCTCGACGCCGAGGATCTTGCCGGCTTCGACGTCGTTGACGAAAAAACTGATGAACCTGGCGGCTTCCTCGCCGTGCTCTGAGGTGGCGCCGATGCTCCAGATCAGGGCCGGGCGATAATAGTGACCGGAGGGGCCGCCCTTCTCGGCTCTGGGCAGCATGCCGATGGCAAGTTTGCTCTTCATGATAAGCTGATAGCCGATCAGTTGGTTGGAATAGGCCATGCCGATCGCCGAATAGCCGAGCGCCAGGCAGTTCGTGTCGATCGTGTTCTGGTCGAGCGTCTGGACATCAGCCGCAACGGTGCCGCCGCGCTTGCGCAAATCCTCCCAGTAGGCATACCACTCCTTGGCCTCTTCGACGCCGAAGCCGAGGCCGTTTTCGTTGAAGAGACTGCTGCCGCGTTGCCTGAGCCAGGCATCGAAGACATAGGCGTAGCGTGCCGCATACGGCCCGCCGCCCTTGCCGGTGGCCTTGGCCATCTCGATAGCGATATCCGCGTATTCCGACCACGTGGTGTCGAGCCCCGGAGGGGTGACGCCTGCCTTGGCGAAGGCATCAGCGTCGTAGAACATCGCGAAGGAGTTCAGGCCGAGCCCGACTCCCCAAAGCTTGCCGTCGACGGTTGTCAGCTTCAGCATATCCTGGCCGAAAGCGTTCACATCGAGCACTGAATTAGTGAAAGGATCGAGCGCGAGGCAAGCTCCGCGCTTCGAGTAATCGGAAATCGTGTTGGGCTCGAGCTGGAAAATGTCGGCGATGGCGCGACCGGCCATCTGCGTCGCAAGCTTGGTCCAGTACCCCTCCCCGCTCAGGCTCTCACCGACGATCGCAATATCCGGGTTTTTCTCCTGGAAGAGCCGGGCAACACTCAATGTCCGCTTCGAGCGATCGTTGGAGCCCCACCACATCGCGCGCAACTGCACGCTCTCGGCAGCAAAGGCTTGTCGTGAGCCTGCGGGGCTAAGCGCAATACCTGCGGCGGCGCCCGCCGTGCCGAGCATGAAAGTGCGTCGATTGATGAGCATGCCGTTCCTCCCTGTCGCTGCCCGCCTCGCGCTCTCCTCCAGCGCCCCGCGGGATCAAGTTTCGGCAAAAGAATTATGCAAAAAGCAGAAATGTGCAAGAATTTGTTTTCATCTTGCAAATTTGCGTTCTTTGCGTAATGTTTGCGGCATGACAGAAGCATCTCCCAAACGGTTCCGCCAAGCCGACATCGCCGCCCGCGCCGGGGTTTCGGTTTCCACCGTCTCCCGCGTTCTCGCGAACGAGCCCGGTATCAGCGAAGATGTCCGGCGGCAGATCCTCAAGGTCGCCGAAGACCTCGGCTATCGGGTGAAAGTCCCCGCCAAAAGCGCGCCTCAAACGCTGGCGCTGATTGCGACCAACGGTGTCACCGGCGGCTTGAGCGTCTTTTACGAAGGCATTGTCGAGGGCCTGCGTTCCGAGGCGGCCCAGCAGGCGATGCCGTTCGACATCCGGCTTGTCCGCGAGGCCAAGGCAACGCCGGAGATCGTTCGCGAGCACATGGAGTCCCTCGGGGCGGAGGGTCTCTTCCTGGTGGGCATCGATCCCGGCGATGCGCTCTGCGGGTGGCTCGAGGAAAGCCGGACGCCGGTGATCCTCGTCAATGGCACCGATCACGAAATGCGCTTCGACGGCGTCTCGCCTTCGAACTTCTTCGGCGCCTATGCGGCAACGCGGCGGCTCGTTAATGCCGGCCATCGCCGCATCCTTCACCTGACGGGATCGCACCGGCAGACGATTCTCGAACGCATCCGCGGTTTCGAAGCGGCCATCGCCTCGGTCGGGGGTGGCGAAGCGCGCGTCATCCACTTGCCCTTTGAGTCCAATGCCAGTTTTGAAGCGCATGCGGCGACACTCGCTGCGCTTGCCGAAGACGCGGGTTTCACGGCGGCTTTCTGCATGAACGACTTCGTCGCGGTCGGCGTGCTCGAAGCGGTCACGGAGATTGGCCTGAGCGTACCTAAGGATTTCGCCATCGTCGGTTTCGACGACCTGCCCTGCGCCGAAATGGCAAATCCGCGTCTCGCCACCATGCGTGTCGATCGCGTCGCGGTCGGCCGCGAGGCGATCGGCATGATGCAGTTCCGCTTCCGCCACCCGGCGGCACCCGCCCGGCACGTCTCTCACGCGATAACTCCGGTGCCCGGCGGCACGCTCGATGAAGGACAGCGCGCATGACCTACGACCCCGCCAGTGCCAATCCGCTCCGCGGCAATCCGCTTGAAACGCGCGGCGACATGCAGCGCGCGCTGATCGACCTCTTCGATCCGCTGCTGCCGTATTTTTCCGAGGGCAACGCGCGGGTGCGCCTTGATGCCGCCGCCGGGCACTTCGACCGCGCCGCCGCCGATCTCGAAGGTTTCGCGCGCCCTCTCTGGGGTCTTGCGCCTTTTTCCGGCGGCGGCGGCCACTTCGCCCATTGGGAGCGCTATGCGGACGGCATCGCCAACGGCACCGATCCGAACCACCCGGAATATTGGGGCACCGTCAACGGCCGCGACCAGCGCATGGTAGAGCTTGCGGCGCTCGGTTTCGCGCTCGCCCTGGTGCCGGAAAAACTATGGGACCCTTTGAGCGGCCGAGCGCGCGAAAATCTTCTCGCCTATTTGCTCCACGCCCGGCAATTCGACTATGCGGACAACAACTGGAAGTTCTTCCGTATTTTCGTCGACATCGCGCTCGACCGACTCGGCGTGGAGTATGACCGCAGTCTCACCAGGGCCTATCTCGCCGAACTCGACGGCTTCTACATCGCGGATGGATGGTATCGCGACGGCAATGTGCGCCGCATCGACCACTATATTCCCTTTGCGATGCACTTCTACGGCCTGATCTATTCACGCCTCGTCGACGACGATCATGCGAAGCGCTACCGCGAGCGTGCCCTCGCCTTCGCGCAGGATTTCCGTCATTGGTTCGGAGAGGACGGGGCAACCGTCCCCTTCGGCCGCAGTCTCACCTATCGTTTCGCCTGTGCGGGCTTCTGGTCCGCGCTTGCCTTCGCCGATTTCGAGGCGCTGCCTTGGGGCGAAATCAAGGGTCTGTGCATGCGCCACCTCAGATGGTGGGCGGACAAGCCGATGACCCACCGCGACGGCGTGCTGTCGATCGGGTACGGCTATCCGAACCTTCTGATGTCCGAGAACTACAATTCGGCGGGCTCGCCCTATTGGGCGTTCAAGGCATTCCTGCCGCTCGCGGTCGCAGAAGACCATCCGTTCTGGACGAGCCCGGAAAAACCGCTCACCTCGTCCCGCGAGCCGATCGCCTTCCGCCATCCGGGGATGGTCATGATGCCCTGCAAGGGTGACGTGGTGGCGCTTTCTGCCGGCCAGGAAAACCGGCAGATGCGGTTCGGAGCGGAAAAATACGCGAAATTCGCCTATTCGAGCCGTTACGCCTTCAGCGTCGAGAGCGACGAGCGGGCCTTTGCCGGCGGCGCCTTCGATTCGATGCTCGCCTTCAGCGACGACGGCATTCATTACCGGGTGCGGGAGACCAATGAGGAGGCGCACCTTGCCGGCAACGTCCTTTTTTGCAGATGGTGCCCTTGGCCGGACGTCGTCGCCGAGACCTGGCTCATTCCCTCCTCGCCTTGGCATGTGCGGGTGCACCGGATCACCACACCAAGAGAGCTCCAAACGATCGAGGGCGGCTTTGCGATCGCCAGACGCGACTTCGAAGCCGACACGCTTTCAGCAGGACAAGGAGCCGCCCATGCCATCGGCGCGGAGGATTTCAGCGGAATCCGCGATCTCGGCTCGACGGTCTCGCGCGAAGGTCTGGTCCAGAAGGCTCCGCCCAACACCAACCTCATCGTCGCGAAGACACTGGTGCCGCATTTGCGCGCCACTATACCGCCCGGGGAGACCGTTCTCCGCTGCGCGGTGCTTGCGGTCCGCGATACCTCCGCGCTCTCCGCCGACTGGTCAAGGCCGCCGGCCGCCCCGGACGGCGACGAATTGCTCGCGCTTGCAAAGCAAGGCGTGACGGTGAGCGCCATGAATGTGCCGGGGCGAATGCCATGAGCCGCCCCGCGGTAGCCTTTGCGATGCAGCCCGAACGAACGCGACATGTCCTGACGCCGGAACTCCTCTCGCGGCTCGGCGATGTCGCCCGGATACTCGATGAAGCGCCGATGACGTCCTTCGATGACGAACGGGCAAAGCGGCTGCTGGCGGAAGCGGAAATCCTGGTCACCGGATGGGGCGCGCCGCTCTTCGATAGAGCAGCACTGGCGCTGACGCCGCATCTCCGCCTCATCGTTCACGCGGCCGGAACCGTCAAAGGCGTCGTCAACGACTGCGTCTTCGACGCCGGAGTGCCGGTCAGCCATGCGGCCGCGGCAAATGCTGTGCCCGTCGCCGAGTTCACGCTTGCCGCGATCATCTTTGCCGGCAAGCAGGTTTTCCGCTTCCGCGATCTCTATGCCGCCGACCGGGGTCGCAGCCGCACCCATCTGCTCCAGGGCCAGCCGGTCGGGAACTATCGCCGCACAGTCGGAATCATCGGCGCCTCACGGATCGGACGACGGGTGATCGAATTGCTTCGCCCTTTCGATCATCAGGTGCTGCTCTATGATCCATTGGTTGGAGAAGAGGACGCGACCGCACTTCATGTCGAGAAGATCGATCTCGATACGCTGATGGCGCGCTCGGACATCGTGTCGCTACACGCGCCCTCGCTGCCGGAGACCCGGCACATGATCGACGCGCGGCGCCTGTCCCTGATGAAAGATGGCGCGACGCTGATCAACACGGCGCGCGGTGCACTCGTCGACGAGGCGGCGCTGATCGACAGGTTGAAGACGGGTTCGATCAACGCCATCATCGACGTGACCGATCCTGAAATACCGCATGAAAATTCGCCCTTCTACGACCTGCCGAACGTGTTCCTGACCCCGCATATCGCCGGCGCGATCGGTCTCGAGCGCACACGCCTCGGCGAGATGGCAATCGATGAAATCGCCCGATTCGTCAAAGGCAGGCCGTTGCATTTCGAGATCCGCAAGGCCGATCTGGAGAAAATGGCATGAGCGGTTTCGAACCTGGGCTCTGCACAGTTACCTTCCGCAAGATCGGCGTAGAGAAAATAGTGGACCTGGCGGTGGCAGCCCGTCTCGCCGCGATCGAATGGGCCGGCGACGCGCATGTTCCTCCCGGTGACCTGGCCATCGCGCGGACCGTCGCGCGGCTGTGCGAAAGGGCCGGCTTGTCAGCGTCCTACGGTTCCTACGTGGCGCCGCCGACGTCTGACCTCTCCGACCTCATGCGCGCACTGGAGAGTGCAATCACACTCGGCGCCTCCAACATCCGCATCTGGCCGGGAACACGCCAGCGCGATTCGAGGGATTATAGCACCGGTGAAAGGCGCGCGGTCGCCGAAGCAATCCGCGACATGGGCGCAGAGGCCGCACGGCACGGGATGACCGTGTCACTCGAATATCACCCGCAGTCTCTGACGGATGATACGGACTCGGCGCGCCGCCTGATCGATGAGATCGCCCATGAGAATGTCTACCTCTACTGGCAGCCGCGGCCCGGACTTCCTCTTGAAGAGGCGCTGACGGAGATCGGCGAGATCGGCGAGCATGTGTCCCATGTCCATGTTTTCGCCTGGGACCGCGACCGCAACCGCTTTCCCTTGAGGTCCGCGGCCGACTATTGGCGAAGGGTTCTCGGCGCCATGCCCGCTTCACGCTGGACCGGGCGCCGCTTTGCCATGCTTGAATTCGTCGCAAATGACGATCCAACGGTATTTCTGGAAGACGCTGCAACGCTCCGGAGACTTCTTGAACAGAGCGGTCGCGGCTGAGAACCGAGAGGCTTGCCATCAGGGGCCTATGAACCCGGATGACTCCGCAAGAGCCACTTTGTGTGAGCTGTATCCAGACCGGTCGCATCCGAATTCGTGCGGCCGACGAAACATCCACGGAGTTTCTTATTTCCAGGGATACGGCGGGTGAAATCTCATGACGGTTGCCCCCGCCTGTCCTGGCCCGTTACTCCCTGCTCAGGGGCGAGTTCTTCGCCTTTCATGAATTCTTGTTCGGATGAACAAGTTCTCTGGCTGCAGACGGCATTTGACCGACCGGCCGGGCGCCAGGCGAATCCCTCACGCGCCAATGCCGCCGCTTCGAAAATGCTGCCCTCCAATGCCGTTCTTATGCCATAGTAAGAGATGACGTCTGTCGCGACGACCCGCATCAGCACCCCTCTATCGACAGCCCGCACTGTGGCCTCGCCATCAACGAACAGGAAGGTCTTTTCCATCCCGTTGTCGGCGGTTGACACGCTCAGCTCGGCGATGCGAAGTGAAACATCATGAACAACGCCTGTTGAATTTTGCAGCAAGACACAGCACTCCGACAGATGCTCGTACATAGAGAATCCTTGTTCATTCAATGGTGATCTGAATCCGGGTACGCCCGTCGTTGGCGCCTCAGTGCTGCCGAGAGTCTTCTATCTCCGCAAGGACCTCTTTGACCGCGCCGCCCACCCCTCGGATGTCGTCCTCCGAGTGGCCCGCTGTCGGGCAGAGGCGCAGCCCTGCCCTGCCTCTCGCAACTGTAGGAAAGAAAATGGCCGACGTGTAAAAACCGCGATCGAGCAAGGCTTTCGCTGCCCCGATGGCTGTCAGTTCGTCGCCGATCTCCACGGTTCGGATAGGCAAGGGCGAGCCCGTCTGATCGGTCGGAACGAGGCTATCAAAAAGGGCGGTCCTCATTCGGAGAGCCTGCTGAAGATCGGCAAGCTCTTTCGTGCGATGGAGTTCCTGCGAAGCAAATGCTGCGCCGATGGCTGCGACGTTGAGCGACGCCGAGAAGGCGTGCGCTACGGCGAACCTGCGAAACAGCTCTTCCTGTCGCGCCGTGCCGAGCATAATCATGCCACCCGAAGCTCCAAATCCCTTTCCGAGCGACGCGGCAATGATCGTCCGTTCACCCAAGTAGCCACGGATCTGCGATCTTGCGAAGCCCTCCCCATGCTCGCCGAAAATCGAGATCCCGTGGGCGTCGTCGATGTAGAGAAAGAGACCATATCGCTTCTGAAGTCGGCGCAGTTCCTCGATGTCAGCACTTCCGCCCATCGAATAGACGCCGTCACAAACGTAAGCCACACAGGCATTGCTGCGGCAGAGGGTCTCTAAGGCGTCTATGTCATTGTGTGCTATCGTCTCGACCCTGGTTTCGGCGGCGATGGTTCCCTTGTGAAAGGCGAGCGTCGCGTGGGCCAAGCGGTCGAATACCATCACTGGCCTCACGCCACCGGTCAGGTGTCCGGAGGCGATCAGCGGCAATGCACTCATGTTGGCGGCAAGAACGGTGGTATAGGTGATCACCCGCGCGGCGAACAAGTCCGATAGCGCCGCCTCCAGATCGCCGAGGATCGAGAAATTGAGCCGCGTTCTTGCACATGACCAATGGAGCGCACCGTATTTGTTCAGAGCCTCGACCGCGCCGGCAGTTATCTTCGGATGATTATCCAAGCCGAGATAAGAACAGCGCACGAAGTCAACGACCTTGCGCCCGCGGTCGTGGGAAAGCGCCACGACACGGCCCTTGAGGGGACGCCCGTATATCGCCATAAGCCCGTGAAAGTGCGCGGCATCGAAATGGCTTTGGGCGTAGCGTATCAAGCTGCCGGTGTTCCTTTGAGCGCCACTACCCGCGATGGTCCCCTGTCCTGGCGTTTTCCCTTCCATCCGAAAATCCCCCGATTCATTTGAATATTACGGAAGATTTAATTCGACATTTCCCAAACTCAACAAAGTATTTGAGAAATTTTTACAGCGTTTTTTGAAATTAATCTTTGAACTTTCGTAACAAAATGGCACTTATATACCGTACGGAGAAAAACTTAACATTGTGAACTTCTACCACTAAATTTCATCAATATCGATGGCATAGCCGGTGGCCCTGACCGTGCGAATAAGATTACGGCCGGTCAGACGCTCGAGCGACCGACGCAAGCGACCGATATGCACATCCACGGTACGCGGCTGCACGTACCGATTTGATGGCCAAGCCGCTGCGATCAGGTCCAGACGGCTGCGCACCCGGCCTGGTGCTTCCAGCAAGCATCGCAGCAGGTTGAATTCGATGGGACCGAATTGAACTTCTTCATCGCCATATCTAACGAGACGGCGCCCGGGCTCTATTCTTAGCGCGCCAAACGTGCCAGCACCCTTTTCCCCTTGCGCAACTGTCGGTGGCTTATCATTCGCCCCGTTTCTCGGCAGGGAACCAAGGTACGCCAACAGCCTTGCCGGCGAGACCGGGCGCACGAAGTTTTCGTCAACCCCGGCTTTCAGCAACGCTAGATAGTATCGCTCATCCCCCGACGAAACGAGTGCGATAGTCGGGATGCGCGAGGTTGCGTCGCCAGCCTTAATAGCGGCACAGGTTCTCAACGTGAGCTCTGAATCCTCTGCCGAATCCAGGATAATTGCCGTGACCGGCCTTGTCGCGGCCTGGTCCACTATTTCTTCCTCGCTCACCAACGTTGTCTGAAAGCCTTCCGACGCCAGGATGTGTGCAAGCAGCACATAGAAGTTTGCATTACCCGAACAAATCAGAACCGAGGGTTTTGTATGCTGAACCTTCATGCGATCAAGCTCTCTCATCGCCGCTCTCTTCTTGAGATTTGATGTCACAAAAATTGGAAATAATACGCTCGCACTGCCTGCGTAATCCTTGAATTTTTAGTGGTTTTGTTCGAAACTGCGATCACAGGTTAAAAATCATGGGATTTCCTTCTTCGTTTGTTGCAACATTTTGGTGAATCGCCGTGAGATAGGCGCTCTTTGGATTAAGCGAACCGGGTTCGCTATTCATGCTCCATGGCTTCAGAGAACGCGCCAGAATCGATGAAGACCAGCCTCGACCATCTTCCGCATCGAAAGCAGCGCGAGCTCGCGCGCATCGTCGAGGTTTTGAATGAGGAATTCGAAGACGCCCTCAAGGAGGGAACGGCCGACTCCAAGAAGCGTGGCCGAATTTTGAAGATCATTCCCTTCGGCTCTTACGCTCGAGGGACATGGGTCGACGAGCCACACATGAACAAGGGATACAAGTCAGACTACGACCTGTTGATCGTCGTCAACAACAGGAAGCTTACGGACCTTGCCGCTTACTGGCATAAGGCACAGGACGTTTGCTTCGGCTCCAAGGCGTGGAAACGGCGGTGATTTTTTATCGTCCACTCGCGCCGCGAAGTGAACACAGGCCTGCGAGAGGGACGATATTTCTTCGTCGATGTCCGCAGGGATGGGATTGTTCCTTTACGAGTTGGACGACGAACCTCTGGCGACTCCAAAGCCACTCAGTCCGGCCCACGAGTATGAAACCGCAAGGAGACATTTCGTTCGCGCCAAAAGGCAGATTACAGCTTCTGGTTCGGGGTGTTTCTTCGACTGAGGGACCGCCTCCTGCAGCGGTTCATCATGCAGTGTCTGGACGACGGAAAGGCAGACAGCGAGATTACCGGGCGGCTTGGCCGCGGCGGTGCCCGGGCGACTTGTAGGGGGGTCAGTTGCCCAATGTCGGAACGAGGGCGTCGAGCGAATAGCCGACAGATCGCACTGTGCGGATAACATCGGGCCCATATCGATTCAGCGCACGCCTGATGTGACCGATGTGGATGTCGACGGTGCGCGGCTCGACTTCTGCCTCGGGCGACCAGCCCGCAGCGATCAGGTCGTCGCGACTATGCACGACATCGGGCATTTTCATGAGTTGCAGAAGCAATCTGAACTGAAGCGCGGAAAGGTTCACGATGTGACCGTTTCGCGTAACTCGGACTCTCGGGACGTTCATTTCGATGTCCGCATGCCTGTATGTTTGCTCAGCCGCGAGGCCCGGGCAGTCAGACAGTTTCGCTCGAATGCCCTGCAAGAATGCGAGCAGCCGTCGCGGGTCGTAGGGGCTGCTTATGACGGCGTCGATACCCGCACCACCCGGATCATAGCTGAGATTCGTTCCCGACTCATTTGTAAACGCTGCGACCGGCACGCGGTCGCTGCTTTCCTCGTTGATGCGACGGCAAAGGCTGAAGCCCTCCGGGTTCGAGCAGTCGACCAGGACAGCAAGCGGTCCTTCGGTCTGGATTCCTCCGAGCAACTCGCTCTCGTGAGCGCAGAGCCGAACAGGAAAACCCTCAGCCTTGAGGATATACGCCAGGAGAAGGAAGAGCTCCGCGTTGCCGGTATAAATCAACACGCCCGCATGCATAGCGCACTCCACCTCAAAGCGGTGCATACTCCCCGCCATTGACGTCCAGGGTCGCTCCGTTCACGTATGCGGCCTCGTCGGACGCCAGGAAGCCAATCACTGCCGCGACCTCTTCCGGCTCCCCCATCCGCCCAGCCGGAATGCGCGCCACGGCCGCACGATTGACCGCGCTGTCGCGCGGTCCCGCCAACGCGGTGGCGATGCGGCCAGGCGCAACCAAATTGATGGTGATGCCGTGTGCCGCGTATCGGACGACAAGCGAGCGGGCAAGTCCCGCAAGTGCCGCTTTCGAAGTGACATAGGCGGCGCCGGCAATCTTCGGCAGCGCGCGCCCGGCGATGGAGCCGACGAATACGACGCGGCCAAAACCTTGCGCGACCATGCCAGGCAAGGCTGCCTGGCAGCAGAGCATTGCGCCCGTCAGATTGACGGACAAAACGGCGTTCCACTCATCGAGCGTCATCTGCTGGAAGGGCGTTGCGCCGTCACGCCCCTTTGGGGATATTCCGGCGTTGCAAACGAGAATCTCCGCTCTTCCCCAATGCTCTTCCACTTCGCGAAAGAAAGCGAATACCTGCTTCGGGTCAATGAGATCGACGCAGCGCACGAACACGCGTTCGAAGTCGAATAACGTCGAAAGCTCGCGAGCGGCGCCATCGACGTTGGTAGGGCTCTGGCCGAAGACGGCGACGCGATATCCGCGTTCGAGCAGGTGACGGGCTGTGGCCAGCCCGATCCCCGATGTGCCGCCGGTCACCACTGCAATTCTTGGTGCCGCCCGACCCGTCATGCCGCGTCATCCATGTTGGCAAATAGCGACAGAGGCGGATGCGCCGCGGGATCGGTCATCACCTCGATGAGAAGCGGTCCTTCAGACAGGCCACGCCGTAATTGGAAGGCGAGCTCACTCGGGTCATCGACGCGGACAGCCGGGCAGCCGCAGGCCTCCGCCAGTCTTGCGTGATGGACCTCGGCAAAGTGGCAGGCAGACGTATAGCTGCCGAACTTCACCGCCTCCGCATCGCGCTGGAAACCAAGGATGCCATTGTTAAGCACGACGATGGCAACAGGGAGCTTCATCCTCACCATGGTCTCGAGTTCTGCCCAACTGTGGGCGAAACCGCCATCACCGACGATGGCAATGACAGGTTTATCTGGGCGGGCGACCTTGGCGCCGATGGCGAGAGGCAGGCCCCAACCGAGACCAGCCAGTCCGCGTGGCGTGATGAACCGCATTCCGCCGACCGGCGCCCGCAATTGGCCCAGTACCCACATCGAAGAATAGCTGGCATCGGCGACAACCGTCGTCTCGCCGGTCAGCAGATGCTGAAGCTCCGCCATAAGTCGCTCCGGGCGTATGGGGCTGGACGGGGAGGTCGCGACATCCCGCCGGTCCCGTTCAAAGCGCTTCCAGCATGCGGCGATGGTCTCCTCCAGCGTTGCGCGACCCGTTTTCCGCCGCGTCAGGTCAATGCGCTGGAGCGCCTCGCGTAGCGCCGCCAGCGTTTCCCGGGCATCGCCCACGAGCCGGATTGCCTCGTAATTTCGCCCGATTTCGGCTGGGTCGACGTCGACGTGGACAATTGTCGCTTTCGTCGGAATCTGGCGCCAACTGTCCGTTCCGTTCTGATTGGTGCGCGTCCCGATCAGAATGACGAGATCCGCATCATCGACTAACGCGGACGTGTGACGACCGAGCGAACGTGGGCCGACCAGGGATCCTAGGACGCCGGCGGAAAGCGGATGATGTTCGTCAACCGCGCCCTTTCCCATGTTGGTGGTGAACACCGGCAGGCTCGCGTATTCCTGCAGTAGCGTGAGCTCTACCGCGGCACCTCCGCAGTGAACCCCGCCGCCGGCAATGACGATCGGCGCCTGCGCCGACGCGATGAGAAATGCCGCCTCGGCCAGTGCTGCATCCGACGGGCGAACCCGATCCAGAGGCCAATGACCGAGACTCCTGGACCTCGCTGCTATTGGCGCCCGCGCCTCTTCGCGCAGGAGATCAGCGGGAAGCAGGAGCGCGGCCGGGCCGGCACGGCCTGACGCCGCAGCCGTGAATGCAGCATCCACGTAGTCGTCGATTCGCTCCGGGACCGTGACGCGCCGAACCCATTTGGTGCAGGATTGGAAGAGAGCGATCTGATCGAGATCCTGAAACGCATTCTTGTCCGTTTGGTCGCGCTCGACGTCCTGCACAAGCGCCACGATCGGCACGCTCGCCTTCAAGGCCTCGGCAAGTGGCGGCACAAGCAATGTGGCCGCGGGACCGTTCTGTGCGGCGACGACACCGACCTTGCCAGAAAGGCGCGCATAGCCATCGGCCATCGCGCCACCCATGTTCTCTTGCCGATAGGCGATCTGGCGAATGCCGATCGCCTCGGCGGCGAGGATCACCGCCGACGGCAGGCTTTGGCCGAAGATGAACTCCACTCCGTGGCGACGCAGATTTGCGGCAATACGCTGTGCAACGGTCTCAACAGTATCGCGTTTCGTCATTGCGGGCGCTCCTCTCCGGACTGTGCCTCTGTAGCAAGAAACTGATCGAATGCTCTGAGGACGAGCTCGATGTCGCTGTCGTCCATGGCGGTGGATAGGCTGGCCGCGGCGCCATAGGGAAGAAGAACGCCCATCTCCAGGAAATGAGTACTCATTCTCCGCATCAACTCAGCTTCCGCCGTGCTCAGATAAGCATCGCGAAACTCAGTCGGCGCGAGACGTTTGGGATGGATGCGAAACAGCGAGGCGGCGCCGGTCACCGAGAAGGCAGCATCGTGACTCGCAACGCTGGCCCTGAGGCCTTCCCGCAGCCTATCGCCCATCTGCTCGAGGCGATCGAAGGCAGCTTGCGTCATGGCTTCCATGGCCGCACGACCGGCAACCATGGAAACAGGATTGGCGGAAAAGGTGCCGCCCTGCGGCAGCGATGGCTTGGCCTCGTCGGTGCCGAACACGCGCATCACCTCCTCGCGGCCACCAATGGCGCCGATCGGAAAGCCACCTCCAATGATTTTTCCCGCGGTGATCAGATCGGGCGTCAGTCCGTAGCGCGCCGAGGCCCCGGTATAGCCTTGCCGAAGATTGAGAACCTCGTCGGCAAGGATCAAGATCCCGTATTTGCGGGTGGTCACCGACAGCGCTTCGATGAAGGCAGGCTCCGGATGGATGAGGCCCGCCCGGCTTGGCATCGGGTCGATCAGTACGCATGCGAGACGGTCGCTGACCGCACCGAGGCACCTTTCCAGCCCGTCGACGTCGTTGAAGCGAAGAAGGTGCACCTCTTCGGCCACGCTCGCCGGCGCGCCCCTATAAGCCGGGGTCGCGACCGGGGCCAGATCCCAGCCATTTTTGCCCGGTGCAATACCCTGTCCTGCCTCGGCCCAGTCATAGGCGCCATGATAGGCGCCTTCGATCCGCGCGATTGCGTGCCGGCCGGTAAAGGCACGCGCGGCCTTGATCGCGAACATTATTGCTTCCGTTCCGCTGTTCACGAAGCGGACGCGCTCCATCGCAGGAATGCGGGCCGTCAGCAATTCCGCAAGGCCTATCTCGTGTTCTGTCGGGTTGGCAAAACAGGTTCCCGAGCGCAAGAGCCCGACGACCGCCTCTGATACCGGCGCGAAGCCGTGTCCATGAATGAGGGTGGTGAAGTTGTTGTTCAGATCGAGGAAACGGTTTCCATCGACGTCGACGAGATGGGCCCCCTCGCCGCGTTCCACATAAATCGGGAAGGGGTTCCTCTCCACGGTGGCACGGGTCGTTCCGCCGGGAAAGACCGCCTTGGCGCGATTGAATAGATGTCTGGACTTACTGCGCGCAGACGCCTGCTGCGGACTGTTAGTTGCTTGGACGAGCATGATTCCGGCTTCCTGAAAAAGATGGGGATCGCTCGCTTTGCACGAGCTTCACAATTTTGTTGCAACAAAAATGGGGCTCGTCAAGTGCATGTAACAAAATCTTGGCGCCGGCTCAGCCTTCATCTCTTTCCTGGTTCGCACGCTTCAACCGACGATATCCGTCACGAATGTCATTCTCCATAGCCGCCCTGAGGCCCGCCCCATCGCGCTCCTCGAGCGCCTCCATGGCGACCTCGTGGTTGCGAACGCCGTATTTCTCCCTAGCAAACTCTGGGTAGAGATTGTGCAAGGATGGGCCAATTCTCAGCCAAAGGCTTTCGATGATGGAGACGAGGTGCGGAAAACCGGAGAGACGATAGATCAAAAAGTGGAATTCCTTGTTGTGCCAGAGCGCCTCGGCATAACGCTTCTCCTCAAGGGCGACATTGATGAGTGCCTGCAAAGATCTGAGTTTATTCACATCCTCAGGCGTTCCATGCAGCGCGGCCTGTTCCGACGCCAGCCCCTCTAGCGCCAGACGCGTGAGCGTTATCTCTCGAAGAGCGGCCGCATCGAGAACCGGAACGACAACCGTCTTTGGCCCGGCATAGACGAGCGCCCCTTCGTTCGTCAGGCGATTGATCGCGTCACGCGCGGGCGTTGTACTGACATCCAGGTCTTGCGCCACGGCGCGCACGGTCAGCTTGTGCCCCGGCTTGTAAACACCGCGAATAATTCGCTCTTTCATCTCGCGATATGCAGCGTCACCCAACCTTTCCATCGCCCGCTCCACTTGTGCGGTTTCATTCGGGACATCAGACATTTCACCTCCTTGATCTGTTGACACTGCGAATTTTTGATGCAACAAAAGTGAAGTGTGAAGGTTTTGCAAAGCTTTTGTCGCGTCAAAGGCTTTAGCAGCTTTCCCGATTATGGTCACGCGGGCCCGCAGGCTTGGCGAGCTGCGGGACGCCAACAATCTCAACAAAACACATGTGCCCCTCTTTGGTCGCAGGACTCTAAGAGGGCTCTCTCATCGCGGCCGGCTAACGGTCCGGACTCACGGGAAAGGCGCTCGCGAGCGCTGAGCTGAAAGGAAACACAGAATTGATCGGCCAATCCCTGTCCCTTGTGGGACTGCAAAAACGATACGGAGAGATGTTCGCTGTTCGTGAACTCTCGCTCGACATTGCCGCCGGGGAGTTCGTCTCCCTTCTGGGGCCGTCCGGCTCCGGCAAGACAACCGTCCTGACCATGGTAGCCGGATTCGATGCCCCAAGCGCCGGCAGGATCGTTATCGGCGGGCGCGACGTAACGCGACTTGCGCCCAATCACCGCAACATCGGCATGGTTTTCCAGAAATACGCACTTTTCCCTCACCTCACCATCCGCCAGAACATTGCCTTCCCGCTGAAGATGCGAGGCAAATCGCAGAAAGCCGCGACATCCCGGCGGGTCGATGAGATGCTGGAGCTCATCCAACTCTCCGGCTACGCCGAGCGCTATCCCAACCAGCTCTCCGGAGGCCAGCAGCAACGCGTCGCGGTGGCGCGCGCTCTGGCGTTCGAGCCCCCGGTCCTCCTGATGGACGAACCGCTCGGTGCGCTCGACAAGAAGCTGAGAGAAGTCATGCAGTTCGAAATCAAGCGTCTCCAGGAGCGGCTTGGCGTGACGGTCGTCTACGTGACCCATGACCAGGACGAAGCTCTGACGATGTCGGACCGGGTGGCAATCATGTGCAATGGCCGGCTGATGCAGTGCGGCACGCCGGCGGAGCTCTACCGGCAGCCGAGTTCCGAATTTGTCGCGGACTTCATTGGCCGGATGAATTTTATCGACGGTGATTGCCTCGACAGCAAGGGCGGGAAGACGATCGTCCGCTTGTCCGAAGGAAGCGTGCTGAACCTGCGCTCCGTCGGGAACGACCGCGATTGCAGGTGCGCACCGGGCAAAGCTCTGCGTGTGGCAATCCGCCCGGAACGCATCCGCCTCGTGCGGCGGGGCCAAGGCGGTGCGGAAGCATTTCCGGGCGTAGTCGATGCCTCGGTATTCGTTGGCTCCACGTACATCGTCGTCGTTCGACTTGCGGATCGGCCAGAGGCGAGCCTGCATGTGCAAATCGCCGCGGACGGGTTCATCCCGTTCCAGAGAAACGACAACGTGGACGTCCTCCTCGACGAAGAGGCCGTGCACGTCTTTCCTTTGGTGGAGAGGTGCGCGGCATGACGAATTTCATATCTCGGTCACGCTCACATCGACTCTCCTTCCGGCGACTCAGTTCCTACTCGGCGCGCTTTTATTCGCTGCCCACATCCATCGTCCTGGCCACGCCGCTCATTGCAGCGCTTGCAATCGGCTTTTTGTATCCGGTCCTGAAGCTTTTTGCGTTGAGCTTTTCCGGAGGAACGCTCGCTTATTATCGGCGCATTGTCGCCGAGCCGCTTCATCTCGCTGTTCTTACAGGCACCGTTCAAGTCGCGCTGGTGGTCACGGTTGCCAGTCTGCTCCTCGGCTTCCCCGTTGCCTATCTCATGGCGCGTCTCAGCAAGGGCCCGGCCACGGTTGTCGGGGCCTGCGTCTTCATTCCGTTGTGGACCTCCGTTCTCATTCGCTCTTACGCCTGGGTCACACTTCTGCAGCGAAACGGGATCATCAACGAACTGCTCATCGATACGGGTGTGACGGACGGGCCGTTGAAGCTGATCTACACTCAGGGCGCGGTCATCCTCGCGATGACGCATGTGCTGATGCCGTTCATGATCTTGCCTATCTATTCGGCGTTGCGCGCGCTTCCGGCTGACTACGTGCGGGCAGCCCGCAATCTTGGAGCCGGGCCCCTCCGGGCCTTCGTAGCCGTAACGCTGCCGCTCAGTCTTCCCGGCGTCTTTGCCGGCAGCGTGATGTGCTTCGTGCTGGCCCTAGGCTTCTACATTACCCCTGCCCTGGTGGGCGGGCCCGGCTCGATGCTGATGGCGACGCTCATCGGACAGCAGACGACGGTGCTGCTCGATTGGCCCTTCGCGGCGGCGCTTTCGACCGTCCTTCTCGCAGTCACGCTCCTTTTCGTTCTGCTGTTCCGCAGGACGCTATCGCTCAGCAAGGGATTGAACAGTGTCTATTGATCAAGCACGGCTATCGGACCGTTTTCCCGTGATCCTGGATGTCTTCGCCTCTCCCGCCATCCGCTCCTATTCCGCTGCCGCTGGAATCATAGCCGGGGGCGCAGCAATTGGAGGCATCCTCTTCTTCCTGTTGCTCCCGACACTGATCGTCATACCGATGTCGCTCAGCGAAACGAACTACATCGAGTTCCCGCCCCGTGGCCTGACCCTGAAATGGTACAGCGCCTATCTCAGCGATCCCGATTGGATGGCGGCGACGTGGTTCAGCCTCAGGATCGCCCTGGCGACGACCGCGACTGCCACGATCACCGGCACCATGGCGGCACTTGCCATCGTTCGCGGGTGCCTTCCGTTCAGAACTGCCCTGCAGGCGCTCGCATTGGGCCCATTGATCGTGCCCCACATCGTTCTTGGCGTTGCGCTCTACCTGACCTTCTCACCGCTTCAGTTGACCGGCAGCTTCCTCGGTTTTCTCGTCGCGCACACCGTGCTCGCAATCCCTTATGTGATCATCACCGTCACGGCGTCCCTGCAGCGCTTCGATCCGACGCTGGAACTGGCGGCGTTGAACTGCGGGGCGAATAGGCTGCAGGCATTTTTCCTTGTCGTACTGCCGAACATTGCGCCGGGCGTGGCGGCCGCGGCGGTCTTCGCCTTTCTCGCCTCTTTCGACGAAGCGACGGTTGCCTTCTTCATATCGGACGTCGGCGGCAAATCGATCGGCCGCAAGATGTTCGAGGACATCGACTTCAACCTGACACCTGTCATCGCGGCAGTCTCGACGGTGCTGGTCGCCACATCCCTCCTGCTCATGGGCTCGGTCCATCTAGTGAACGCCCGCAAGCCCCGTCCCTGAGAGCGAAACATCACTCACTCAATCTGCGAAGGAGACTTCTATGCCCACGCTGCTTCCGCGTCTTGGAAAAGTCCTCATTCCGGTCGTTGTTGGACTTCCCTCCTTGATCCCGCTTACCCAACCGACCTTAGCTGCCGAGCAGGTCATCATTGCGTCCACCGGCGGAGCCTATGACCGGGCCTTGAAAGAGGCCTGGTTCGATCCGTTCACCAAGGCAACGGGCATCGAGGTTGTGACCGTCGCCGCGACGAACGCCGAAATGCGCGCCAAGGCTTCCGCCATGGTGAAGACGGGAAATATCACTTGGGACCTTTATCTCGACGGAGAAATCCAAGCCGCGTCGAAAGCGCATCGCGAAATCACGGAAGATCTGACGGCGTTCTGCCGGCAGTTTGCCGACCGCCGGGACCTCAGCGCAAACGCCTGCGCCGCCGGCGGAGCGCTCCTGCAATCGACCGCGACCCTGCTGGCCTACAGAACGGGCGAGCCCGGCGGGCCCGTTCCGGAGACCTGGGCGGACATGTGGGACACGGAAAAGTTCCCGGGGGAGCGGGCCTTTCCGAACTTTGACGACCCTTGGCGCGTGATGGCTGCCGCGCTCCTTGCCGACGGCGTCAGCCGCGACGAATTGTTTCCACTCGACATCGATCGCGCCCTCGCCAAGCTCGAGCAGATCAGGCCCTCGGTTTCGCTGTGGTGGAAAACGGGTGACCAGAGCGTGCAGGGTTTTCGCAACGGTGACTATTCGCTTGGCCAGATCTGGTTGACGCGTGCGAAGGCGATGCGGAACGAGGGCCTGCCAATCGCATGGTCGTATAAGGCATCTTTCCTCGTCGGCGACCGGATAGCGCTCCTGAAAGACGCGCCTCATCGCGAAAATGCACTGAAGCTGATCGCCTTTTGGCTGAACACACCGGCCGCCCAGGCCAAGGCCTGCGAAGCGCTTTCCTGCACGCCGCCAAGCAGCGATGCGATCGCGATGATGTCGGATGAGGCGCGCAAGACAATGCCACAGGGTGATGACGTTCGGGATTACGTCATCGTTCCCGATGCGGAATGGATCAACGCCAATGCTGCGATGATGTTGCAGCGGTGGAACGAGTGGATTCGCTGATGGCGTACACCGCCCGGTGCATGGTGGCGAGGCGCAGCGGGTCGCTACGCCTCGTCCTTGGGGATGGGCTGGAGGCGAAATCTGATGCTCGAATTGAGCCAAATGCCCGCCTTGGATGGTGAGCCGAGTTTGACGCAAGCACTGTGTACGTCCTCATTGCTCCAGAAGACGTCGCTCGACCGTTTCTGATCAGCGGCCGGGAGCGACCCGATTCAGACTGTCAATTCGTTGCGCGGGGACGGCAGGTTTGCGCCGCCATCCGGTCTTCGACCATCCAAACCGCAACTATCCGAAAGCTGCCGATCCCGCGTGCTTCCAGAAGAACCTCCAGCATTTTCAAGCTTCCATCAGCCTGGAGGACAGGAATTCGATGAAGCGCTGGGTCTTGGCTGGAATAAGGCGAGTTTCGGTGACGGCGTAAATGCTGACCGACGACCCCTGCCATTCGGGCAGGATGCGTCGGAGCCGGCCAGAGGCCAAGTCTTCCTCGACGATCTTCCCGGGAAGCAGGCCGATGCCCTGGTGGCTGACCGCCAGGGCGCGGATCATCCCGACGCTATTGAGCGTGAAGCGGCCGCTAACGCCGACATCGACGGTGTCGGTGCCCCGGTGCAAAGTCCAGGTCGGGCTCCGCGGCATGCAGATGCATTCATGCGCCGCCAGGTCCGCCGGTGTCGCGGGCTCGCCCGACGCTTCGACATAGTTAGGAGACGCATAGAGGTGGCGCGAATGCCGCCCGATCAGGCGGGCGATCAGACTGGAATCTTCCAGTTTGCCGATGCGGATCGCCGCGTCGAACGGCTCGGCGACCAGATCGACGCGGCGCGGGGTCAGGTCGAATTCGAACGTGATGCCAGGATAGTGCCGCGCGAATTCGGCGATGATCGGCGTGAGGTAAAGAGTAGCGAAGTCGACCGGAAGCGAAACCCGCAGGACACCGGTCGGCTGCTCAACCATCGCGCCGAGCTGTTCGTGCGCGAGCCGTGCCTCGTCAACGATGCGCTTGCTTCGTTCATAATAGAGCTGGCCGGCCTCGGTGAGCTCGATCTTGCGCGTCGTGCGATGCAGCAGCCTCAAACCGATCGCCTTCTCCAACTCGCTGATACGTCGCGACAGAGTGGAGTTAGGCATGCCGAGAGCCTCCGCGGCCTTCCGAAAGCTCCTGGCTCTGGCCACCTCCACGAACAGCGCCATGTCGTTCAAATGGCTCAACTGATTGCTCCATGGATGGAAAGATGATTTCAACTCCGCCGGATTTATCCCGAGATCGGAATGGTGGACAAGGGACTCCAACGAATGGAGAACCCAAATGGATCCACTGTTCACCCCGGCCCGCATTGGCCGCTACATGCTTCCCAACCGACTGGTGATGGCGCCCATGACCCGCAGCCGCGCCGCCTTCGACGGTACGCCGGGAGAACTGGCTGCCGAATATTATGCGCAGCGCGCCGACATCGGCCTGATCGTCACCGAGGGTACCCAGCCCTCGGATGACGGGCAGGGCTACCTCACCACCCCGGGGATCTACACTCCCGCACACGTCACCGGCTGGCGGAAGATCACGTCCGCCGTGCACGACAAAGGTGGCCACATCTTCATCCAGCTCATGCACGCCGGGCGTATGTCGCACCCCGACAATACGCCGCATCATCGCCAGGGCGTTGCACCGTCCGCGATCGCGCCGGGGACGGGCATGTTCACGGCAACGGGGATGCAGGACATTCCCACGCCGCGCGCGCTGACGACCGAAGAGGTACGCCAGACCGTCGTCGATTTCCGCCACGCGGCCCGCTCGGCGATCGGGGCCGGCGCCGACGGCATCGAGATTCACGGCGCAAATGCCTACCTCGTCCAGCAGTTCTTCGCGCCAAGTGCCAACACGCGCACGGACGAATATGGCGGCTCCATCGAGAACCGCGCCCGCTTCGCCATCGAGGTTGCCACGGTGATCGCCGAGGAGATCGGCGCGGACCGCACCGCAATCCGCCTGTCCCCCGGCACGACGATGTGGGGAATCGACGAAGGCGCCGAAGGGCCGGACCTCTATCGCTATCTCGTCGCCGAACTCGACAAGCTCGGGCTCGCCTATCTGCACATCATGCACCAGGGCAACGAGCCGCTGCTGGCCGATATCCGCAAGCTCTGGCACCAATCGCTGATCCTCAACCGGCCGGGTCGTCCGCGCCACCAGATCGGCGCCGACGTGACTTCGGGCTTGGCCGATCTCGAAGCTTACGGGCAGATGGTCCTTGCCAATCCGGACTTCATCGTGCGGCTGAAGGCCAATGCAGCGATGAACGAGGCAGACCACAGCACCTTCTTCGGTGGCGCGGCGCGAGGCTACATCGATTACGCCGCCGTGAGCGCCCGGACCGATACGAGTTCATGACAGGAGATCAGATTGACTCAATCACCATATCCCTCCGCTGCCTCGGAAAAGAGGGCACTCGCCGAGACCGAAAGCTCAAGCGCGACGGCGAAAAAGAAAGTTCTGGTCGTCGGCGCAACAGGATTCCTCGGAGCCAAGATTCTCCGCAACCTGACGCATGATGCGAATGCGGCCGTCGTTGCGATGTCGCGTAAGGGCGCGCCCTCAAATGAAAGCGCCGATGTCGAATGGCTGCGCGGCGACATGATGGATCCAGGGTCATTGGATCGTGCTTTGCAGGGCGTGGACGTCGTAGTCAGCTCGGCTAACAGTTACATGAAGGGAAGCCTCGACACGGACTTTCAGGGCAACAAGAATCTCATAGAGGCCGCAGCAAGAGCCAACATTGGCCGATTTGTCTTTCTCAGCATCGTTAGCTGCGAGGCGGCGTCAGCAGTGCCGCATTTCCACGCCAAGAAAGTGGCCGAGGATCTGATCAAGGCCTCCGGGGTGCCATACGTATTTGTCCGCGCGCCCACATTTCTCGATCAGAGTACGGACTTTTTTGCGAAGGGTGTGAAAGCTGGCCGGCTCCTGGCGATGGGCGATAAGACCACGAGATGGTCCTATGTGCTGACGGATGATCTGGCCTCATATCTCGCCAAAGCCGCGACGTTTCCTGGTAGTGAAATCAACAACCAAACGATCGATGCCGGCTGGCGCGATGGCCCCAAGAGCCAGCAGGAGATCGCCGATCTCGTCTCCGAGGTTATAAAGAAACGTCTCAAGGTGCGGGTTGTGCCGTGGCTGGTTTTCCGCTTGCTCGCTCGCCCGGTAAAGCTGTTTTCCGAACTTGGGTACGATCTGATCCAGATGTTCCTGTTCTTCAAGAAGGGCGTCTATGTTTCGAACATTGCGAAGCAAGAGCACTTCTTTGGACCTGCCCCTACATCCCGCGATGCGATCACGCGATGGGCGAAAAGTCAGCAGCTAATTTCGTGATGCATAATGGACCGGCGTTTCAAGAGTCGCGAGATGGGGGCGCCGGTCTTTCAGCGGAATTATCCATTGCGGTCATTGGCGGCCCTTAGCGCCGCGGCGGTCGGATCCGATCGATTTCACGCTGACGCGAAGCCGCCTTGCCCGAGAGAACGTGCCGCATTGAAGCGACGTGACTGGCCAGGAAATCGATGAAGGCACGCACGCGTGGAACGTCTCGCAGATTCTCGCGGGTCAGGAGCCACAGATCGGATTGCGCTCCTTCGATTGGACCGAAGCAGCGAACCAGCGAAGGATCGGAATCGGCCAGAAAGCACGGCAGGACCGCTATTCCCAGCCCGGACTTGACAGCCGAGATCAGATTGGTAACCGAACTGGAGGTCGCCACCACCTCCGCGTCGGGAGCCACCCGCCGCAGCCAGGTCCAGCCCGGCAGGACTGCAATGGGTCCGTCGGCCCCGACAACCGCATGTTGGCCGAGTGCCTCGACCGACGTGGGGCGACCATGCCGTTCGACGTATTCCCGGCTGCAATAGGCGGCCCAGGCTACCGGGTTTAGCCGCCTCCCGACCAGACCTGCCTCCGTTGGGCGGGCTCCCGTCCGCAGCGCCACATCGGCCGCGCCGCGGGCGAGGTCGAGGCGCCTCTCATCGACAACGAGATCCACCCGCACCTCGGGATGGAGCCTGCGGAACGCAGTGAGTGCCGGGGCCATGACCCCATTGGCGAGCCCCTCGTTCGTGGTGACGCGGATAACGCCGGACACGCGTCGTCCTATGGCGCTGGCCTGATCCGCGAATGCGCGCGCCTCGACCTCGACGCGTTCGGCGACCGACCGCAGCTCCGATCCGCAATCCGTCAGGGCGTAACCGGCCTGCTTTCTGTCAAATAGCTTCATCCCGACCGCCCGCTCCAGCACGGCGATCCTTCGGGCGACGGTGCTCTGGTTCACGCCGAGCGTGCGAGATGCCGCCAGCGTGCTGCCGGTGCGCGCGACGGCAAGGAAGTAGCGCAGATCGTTCCAGTCGTACATGCGCACATTCTGCATTTCCGCAGAACGGCCGCGCAATAACAATGATTGGCGAGATCGGTGAGCGCGCGTAATTTCCTGGGCGGCGCTGAGGCAAGCCCCCAACTTGATCATTTCGCGGAATACCCCGCGTTTTTCCCGTGGAGCCATCCCGCTCGCGGAAGGCGCACGTGAGTGACTGGCTTCGTGCGCGCTTAACGGACGCGACATATGTGAGGAGGAGAGGACAGCATGACCGTACACATACGCCTGACGACGACAGCGGATGCCGAGGCTTGCGGCCGCATCATCTATGAGGCGTTCGAGGAAATCGCGCGTCGCCATGGCTTCCCGCCCGATTTTCCAGGAACCGATGCCGCGATTGCGCTAGCCCAAAGCTTGGCCGGGAACCCCTCGGTCTTCGGTGTCGTCGCCGAAGAGGACGGGCGGGTCGTGGGCTCGAACTTCCTCAACGAAGGTGACGCCATTCGGGGAGTTGGCCCGATTACCGTGCATCCGCGGCTGCAGGGCAGCGGGATCGGTCGGCGGCTGATGGAGGCAGTGCTCGTGCGGTCGAACGGCGCGCCAGGCGTCCGCCTGCTTCAGGACGCCTTCAACATGCGTTCGATCGCGCTCTATGCCTCGCTCGGCTTCGAGGTCCGCGAGCCGGCGCTTGTGATGGCGGGACAGCCCCGCGGAAACTTACCTGCCGGCACCGCGGTACGCCCCATGGGCGAACACGATCTCGAAGCCTGCGATGCGCTTTGCATAAAGGTGCACGGCATCTCCCGCCGCAGGGATCTTACGGACGCGCTGCGCTTTTTCGCTCCGCTGGTCGCCGAGCGCGAGGGCCGCATAACCGCCTACATGTCGGCGCCGAGTTTCTGGATCCCCAACCATGGAGTCGCGGAATCCGCGGACGAGATGCAGGCCCTGATCGCAGGGGCGGTGGCCGTCACTGGCGCGCCTGTCTCGTTCCTGCTGCCGACGCGTCAGACCACTCTTTTCCGCTGGTGCGTACGCCACGGCATGCAGGCGGTGAAGCCCATGACCATCATGACGATGGGGGAATATCACGCGCCGGAGGGTGCCTACATGCCATCCGTTTTCTACTAAGCCCGGCACCTCAAAAGACAAGCTGGATCGCCACTGGTTACCAGGGTTCCGCACTGCCAGGGAGGGGAGCGCGACATGGCCGACACGCATAAGGGTACCTGCTTTTGTGGGGCAGTCGAGATCCAGGTCTCTGGCGCACCGGAAGAAATGGGGTACTGCCATTGCAGCTCCTGCCGATCCTATTCGGGGGCGCTGGTGACTGCCTTCACCCTGTGGAAGGCAGAAAGCGTAAAAATCGTCAGGGGAGCGGAGTTCCTCGGCCGGTTCAACAAGATCGGATTTAGTGATTGGCACTTCTGCATTAAGTGCGGCGGTCATCTTATGACGGTCCACCCGACCTTCGGCTTGACCGATGTTTATGCCGCAGCGATCCCGACCATGGCCTTCAAGCCGGCTGTCCACTTGAACTACGCCGAAGCAGTGCTGCCGATGAAGGACGGGCTTCCGAAATTGAGGGATTTCCCCGCCGAGGCCGGCGGATCCGGCGAGGCTATGCCCGAATAGCTTTGTCCGCGGAAGGGGCATCGCGCAGGTTGCCGCCTGAAATTGGCACCGTGGCGGAGCGCGCGAAATTGCAGCATTCGGCGCGTTGCAGTAGTTCAGCTATCTTTCGGCGAACGACCGGTCTGCGTGTAATAGGGGACCATTCCCACGCGGTTGGCAGCGTTTTTGGCACGGCGCTCGCGCTGGTCTCCCGCCAAGATCGCCTCAGCCGTGAGCAGCATTCAGCCTGCATGAATTTGATTGTCAGGGCGGCCTGCCAAATCTCAGACAGCTCCGGACAGTAACGGCGGCACAATTGTACGTTGCCTTTGTGTGTTGACAATATCTCGAAATTTGCCGCTCTTGTCGTGCCTCCCAGTTTGAAATTTGGAGGCATTACCATGGAGCATATGCCGTATATTGGCTCCGGCCCATATTGCTACACAAATTCCTTCGCCATGCTGTTCGGCGCGCATGCGCCATCGACGGCGGTCATTGAGTTCGCTACCGGCAGCCCCTTTGGGTTGCAACTCGTCGGCGGAAGTCTGCCGTTCTTCGATCCCTACGGATGGACGCCGGAGGCTGGCTTTGACAAAGCCCTTGAGGCGATGGGGTGGTCTTCAACAGTCATCAAGAGCACGAGCGAGGATGAGGCGCTTGACCAGCTTCGAAGGGCACTCGCCGGTGGCCCCGTATGGGTTGGTCCCGTCGAAATCGGGCATCTTAGGCATCGCCCAGGCGTGCGCGGTCCCATCGGATCGGATCATTACCTGGTTGTGCTTGCCATCGAAGATGGGCGGGTGCGGATGCACGATCCGCAGGGGTATCCTTTCGCGTCACTGCCGGTAGACAACTTTCTGACCGCGTGGCGTGCCGAAACCATCGACTACGGCGCGCCCTTTACGATGCGGATCAATTTCCAGCGCGATCGAGAGGTCCGGGAGGATGACGTGATCCGAGCATCGCTGCCGAATGCGATACGGTGGCTTTCAATGGAGAACGCGACGCATTTACCGAAGGGAACGGTCGGCAATGCGGAGGCGGCCAAGCTCTTGGCAGACATGATCGAAGGCGGTTGCAATGACGATCTGCGTGGACACCTGATCCACTTTGCCGTGCGCGTCGGCGCTAGGCGGCTCGCAGACGCAGCCACGTGCCTGGCACGAATCGGCGATGCTGAAGCAACCCGCATCGCATCCGAACAGGCTCAGTTGGTCGGATCACTACAGCACCCGCTGGTGACGGGTGACAATGGAGAGGCCGCCGCCATATTGAGGGCCCTCGCGCCTGCATACGGCCGATTGCTGTCAGCCTTACAACGAGCACAGTAATGCGGTGCTGTGAGTGTTCCAAACTGAGACCAACAGGAACCGCAACAATCGACCCACAGCAGTGATCTGGGCTCGCTCACGCTACGTCGCAAGTTGACCGATTTCGGCCGCTCCCGATCTCATTTTGGTTCCGACAGTAGTCGGTAAACCCGCCGCTCTGACCCAGATCAGTTATTCGCGCCGTGCCAATAGCTAAAGCTGGGCCGCGAAAGTGCGAATCCGATCGATCACCGCATCCTGATCGCCCGCCCATGCCCAGTGGTCTATCCCGTCGAGTTCGACGAAACGTGCGGATGGGATTTCTTCAGCCAAATGACGGCCTGCGTCGAAGCGAACAGCTCGGTCACCGCGTCGGTGCAGGACAAGTGTCGGAACGCGGATCGATGACAGCAAAGATCTCACGTCGGTGTCGCGCAGCGCCGCCAGCACGGCCCGAATGGCACCCGGGCTTGAGGCGGCGCGCAGCAGGCCAGCCCACCAGCTTCGCGCCTGCCGGTCGTCCGCCAGCCCGGGAGCAAACGTCTCGATCTCCGACGGCCCGCCCCATTGGGCAACCAGCCGCGCCAGCCAGGCGTCGTACTGGGCGGGAGTGAGAACGAAGGGATAGTCCTCGGACCTGCTTCCCCGCGCGAGTGATCCGTAAAGCACGAGGCCGGCAAGCCGTTTCGGCCATCCTGCGGCAAACCGGATGCAGCCCGGGCCACCTTCCGACGCACCGATCAGAAGCGCGCGGCGGCTGCCAATCGCGTCAAGGACGGTGAGAATGTCTTCAGCCGTCGCCTCCACAGTAGGTGGCGCGCCAATTCGGTCCGAGAGGCCGACGCCCCGGCGGTCGAAGAAGACAAGCCGCCCAAGTCCCGCGAGCTTCATCAGGAACGCGCGACCGCGAGGGTCGTCCCAAGCGCGCTCCACGTGAGAAACAAAGCCGGGCACGAATACGACGTCGAGTGCACCTTCGCCGACGGTCTGATATGCGAGATGAATTCCATTGCGCGCCGCGTATCGCGTCTGGACGGAGGTCGCCAGCTTCTCCGTAACCTCGAGAAGTTCCGTGGTCTCGCGGTTCACCGGAACGCCCAGCTCTTCTGCAAGCAACTTGCAGCATGTCTCGTATTGGCGCTCGGCGGCGGCCCGGTCGCCTGCCAAAAGGTAGGCACGGATCAGGTGACGGTGCGCGTTTTCGCTCAAAGGGTCCAGTCCCACGAGCCGCCTCGCATGCACGATCGCGGCGCGCGGTTCACAGTCGGCTATCTTTGCTTCAGTGAGTCGCTCCAGCGCCTGAACTAAAAGGCTGCGCAAGCCCTCGCGCCTGAAGAAGGCCCACTCCTCGAATTCGGGACAATCCGGGAGTGAGAGGCCGGCGAGAAAGTCGCCTCCATAGATGTCGCCTGCCTCATCAAGACGGCCGAAATTGCAGGCATGCTCGAAGACCTTGGTGTCGGCCTCGACGGAAAGCGCCGGCTGCAGACAGAGTGACGTTCCACTAGCAGCAATGACCTCTTCGCCGAACGCAACACGGATTTTGTACAGCGTGCGCCGGAGGCGTGCCCGTGCAGTTTCCTCGTCGGCTTCGGGCCATAGAAGTGTAGCGGCGACCTCGCGGGCGACAGGCCTACTGGCCTCGGCGAGATAGATGAGGAGCGCAGCCGCCTTGCGCAGTTCGAGCTTCACCGGCCGTCCGCTCAGGCGGAACTCCGGAAAGCCCAGAAGTCGGAACTCCAATCGTTCCATCGATACTTGTGCGGCCGCGGGGACGTTGAGGGGACGCTGGCCGTGTACTGATCCCCACGACGTCGGGCCAATCAGGCCCGGTCAGAACACTCATGGAGCGGGAAATGTCCCTGGTCAATACTCTCATCCACCATCGCACGTTTGAGGCAGTTGCCGAGGACGGCATCCCTATCGCCTACGAGGACCTAGGTCACGGCATGCCGCTCGTGCTACTGCATGGCCTGACCGAAAGCAGCGAGTCCTGGCACGAGTCGGGCTACGTCGAGCAGTTCCTGCGGCGCGGACGCCGGCTGATCCTCATCGATTGCCGTGGCCATGGCCGGAGCGGAAAGCCGCACGATCCAGCCGCCTATTCCGGTCGCCGGCTCGCAGCCGATGTCGCTGCCGTGCTTGACCGTGCCGGTCTCCAGCACGCCGCGCTGATGGGACATTCGATGGGCGGCGTAGTCGCGTTGGCCGCAGCTCTCTACCACCCCGAGCGCGTTAGCGCGCTGGTTTGCAATGGCGCGCATCCGTTCGCGGAGGAACTCGCCCCTTTCCGAGCCGTGCTCAAAAACGATTTCGAGGCCTGGCTCGCTTTCTTGACACACCTGGCACCCCACCTTTCGCAGGCCACATGCCGGCGGATCCGGGCCAACGATCTAGCCGCTGTTCAGGCAACCCTCGCCAAGGACAGGTCTGATTTTTCGGCGGCCTTCGCGCGGTTGCAAGTACCAGTGCTGGCGATCAGCGGCACGTTGGACCCCCGCTGCGAGCTTGTCCGGAATTTCGCGGAACTGGCGGGTGGCGAGTTTCTGCCCCTTGCGGACAGGAACCATGTCACGGCCTTTCTGGATGTCGGCACCGTCGCGTCCGCCGTCAATGATTTCCTGGACCGTGCCGGTGCGCAAAACAAGGAGGCTGAGTGATGTGCCGGTCCTGTCTCTCCTGGTATGGACGCCGCATTGCCCCTTACGTCATCCACGCCGGCTGTTCGGCGAACGCGTTCACGCCCATGCGAAAGCGTATGTTGCCGCTGGCCGAAGGCATTGTAGTCGAGGTCGGCTTCGGATCCGGCCTGAATTTGCCCTATTACGACGCGGCCAAGGTGGCGCGACTGGTCGGTGTCGATCCCGACATCACGATGCTCGCCCTGGCGAAACGCCGAAGCAGTTCCTTGCCGTTCGAAGTCGAACCCCTTCGGGCTTGCGGCGAGAGCATGCCGTTGACCGATGATTTTGCCGACACGGTCGTCGTCACCTATGCCTTATGCAGCATTCCGCAACCTCTGGCGGCGCTGAGGGAAATCCAACGCATCCTGAAGCCTACGGGTCGGCTCATCTTCATCGAGCACGGCCAGGCAGAGGAGCCGCGCCGCCGCAGGTGGCAGGAGCGCCTCAACCGGCCGTGGGGGTGGTTCGCTGGGGGCTGCCAGCTCAACCGCGATCCGTTGTGCCTGGTTCGCCAGGCCGGCTTTTGGCTCCTCGAAGAGGAGCGCCAACGGTTCCCGCTATCCTTCTGGCAATTGGGAACCCACTACGCCGGTGTAGCGACACGACCAACAGCCTGAGGGGGCGCTGTCAAGACCTGCATGTGCGAGACCGCAACGACGAGGGATGCGTGCGGCTCAATCGCGGCCATCTCAGCGCAATGTGATACAGCCAACTAGGAGTCCTATCATGTGCACGCCAGCAACGGTGCTTCGGCAGTCGGCCACCTTTGACGAGAATAAGGCAAAAGCCTTCGCAGGCCAGATGCTCAGCGCCCTCAACGGCGCCGCACTCGCGCTGATGGCCTTGATCGGCCACCGCACCGGGCTCTTCGACCATCTTGCCGCGATCTCACCCTGCACCGCCCAGGACCTCGCGACAGAGGCCGATCTCTCGGAGCGTTATGTCCGTGAATGGCTTGCGGTGATGACCACCGCGCGCGTCGTCGATTACGACCCCGAGGCCGCTACCTATTTCCTGCCTAGGGAGCATGCGGCCTTCCTCACCCGGACGGGGTCGATCAAGAACATGGCGGTGATTGCCCAGTTTCCAGGGGTGGTCGGCGCGGTGGAGGAGGAGATCGTTGCCCGTTTCCGCGACGGCAAAGGCCTCTGCTACCACCATTACGGCCGGTTCCACGATGTAATGGCCGAGGCAAGCTATCAGTCGATCGTGGTACCGCTCGTGGCGCGAGTGCTGCCGCTTGCGCCAGGTCTCCGCGAGCGCCTAGAGCAGGGCATCGACGTTATCGATGTGGGCTGCGGCGGCGGGCGCGTGCTGCTGATGCTTGCGGAGAGATTCCCGGAAAGCCGCTTCCTCGGCATCGACCTCTGCGCCGACGCTTTTGCCGCCGCTGCGGAAACGGCACGTGCGAAGGGCCTGCGCAACCTTTCGTTCCGACAGCAGGACGTTTCCGGGTGGGAGTGCCTGGCACCTACGATCTCGCGCTCGCCTTCGACGCCGTCCACGACCAGAAGAGTCCGCCGGCGATGCTGCGGACGATCCGGCGGTCATTGCGAGAGGACGGCGTGTTCCTGATGGTCGAGTTCGGCGGATCGAGCCGGCTGGAAAACAACCTCTCCCACCCGATCGCGCCGTTCCTCTACATGATGTCGGTCATGCACTGCATGCCCGTATCGCTCGGCCAGGGCGGCGAAGCCCTCGGCACGATGTGGGGCGTCGATTTGGCTTCGGAGATGCTCGCGCTGGCGGGCTTCGGCGACGTTCAAGTTTCCCGCCTGCCGCACGACGCCTTCAACGCCTACTTCGTGGCGCGTCCCTAGGAGGATGAAATGAGCGCACTCCCGGACACCACCATTCGCCCCAGGCGATCAGGCCACAAGGCGTCGAGTGTCTGCGTTACGTTGTTTCGCGGAATGTCCGCTGAGTTCGTGACAGCGTTAGCTGGTTTTTGCGACTACAACTTCCGCCCCCACCCATCTAAGACGCTCTGGAACAGCGCCCAGCTCCGTTCAAGGACAATTTACCTTGGCAAAAGGGCAAGATTGCTGACGATCTGGAACGCGTTAGCCCCAGCGCGAGGGCAAGATACTTTGGCAATCGACAACATTGTCGATTGCCACGCTATTTTGCCTTTTTGGCCACTACGTTGCCTTTAGGGCAGCATCATTGACCTATCTCTCGAGGCAAGATCATTCCTGTCCCCGGAGCCTATGTCACGCGCATTCCGGGAGAATCACCCGCTATCTACTCCCGCTATCTACTCGCGCCGCTTGTGGCAAGATGTCTTGGGCGAGCACATTGCGCGAGATCGGGCGTTGTCGACACTGCTGCCGTTGCCGTTCGCGCGATGAACGGCAAGTTTGAGTCCTAAGCGAACGTCACTTCAAGCTTGATCTTCGAGTTGCATGTGAGCGCCTGCACCGGCATTGTCCTTTCTAGACTACTAAGGAGAAACCCATGCCGAAGGTCGTTGGTATTGGTGGTGTGTTCTTCAGGGCGGCGGACCCGGCTGGGCTCGCCCAATGGTACGAGAAGCATCTTGGGATTGACGATCTGCACAAGTCCGTATGGCAGCAAGAGGCAGGGGCAACGATTTTTGGGCCGTTCTCTGAGAACACCGACTATTTTGGACGAACTGAACAGCAGTGGATGATCAACTTCCGCGTCGATGATCTTGATGGGCTCATGGCAGAGCTGAGAGCAAGCGGGATCGCGGTGGAAACTCGGGCCGAGTGGAACTCAGAAGTCGGTCGCTTTGCCCGCATTCACGATCCCGAAGGCAATCCGCTCGAGCTCTGGGAGCCGACGAAGGAGTGATGGCGAACGGCTCTCCATCGATACTCGGACGGCGGAGTTGCGGTCCAATTTCGATGTGGCCGCTTTTACAGATGTGCCCCTTTGTACCGCGTAATCGCCGATCGAGACGCTAACGACGGGCGGCTCGATTGAGTCCTTAGCCGTCGTCCATCAGATCTGTCGGCGACTATACCGGGTGGGATCCAGCCGATAAATTCCTCCGGCGGGAAGTGACCGTGCCACCAATGACCGGCCGTTGCTTGAGATCCACCGGGGAGCACTTCATACAGGCTCAGAAACAAGCGGGCGCCGCTTTGGCTGGTGGCGATCCAAACTGGGCTTGGGGCTGCCGCGCCCAAACCGCTCACGGTAGACCGTGGGCGGAATGCCGAGGCGGCGCACGAAGGCTCGGCGCATGCGCTCCTCGTCGCCGAATCCACAGAGATCGGCTATCCGCTTGATCTCGCTGTAAGCCTCCTCAAGATGCTGGCAGGCCGCCTCTATGCGCAGTTCCCGAACCAGCTTTGCCGGTGTGCCCCCATACCACCGGGCGAAGTTGCGGGCAAAGGTCCGCGGGCTCATGCCAACCGCCTTTGCCAGTCCCTCGACGGTGAGATGGGCATTCAGATTGTTCGCGATCCAGACCGGAAGTTCCGCCAGCTTTGCCGCCGGCGGCGTGGTGCCCAGTCGCGTCTGAGCGGCGAGCGCACTGCTGAATTGCGCCTGTCCGCCGGGCCTGCGAAGGAAGACGACCAGTTCTTTCGCCACCGATAGGCTGGTATGCCGGCCGTAGTCGTCTTCGATAAGGGCGAGCGCGAGATCGATTCCGGCGCTCATCCCCGCCGAGGTCCAGATCGTGCCGTCCCTGAGATGGATCGGATCGAGCTCGATGCGCACCTCCGGATACATGGCTTTCAGGCGCTCGACCTCGCACCAGTGCGTCACCGCACGGCGCCCGTCGAGCAGCCCTGCTGCCGCGAGCAGAAAGGCGCCGTTGCAGATGCTGCATATCCGCCGCACCGCCTTGGAGGCCTGTTCGATCCATCGAACAAGCGGCGTGTCGGGCGTGAAGGTCCAGGACTCCAGACCGCCGACGACGATCAGCGTGTCGAGCGTGGCAAGATCAACCGAATCCAGGGCTTTGGTCTCGACCGCAAGGCCACAACTCGTCCGCACCAGACCTCCGGCTTCCGACAGGAACAGGAGATCATATCCGGCACCTTCGCGGGCAAGCAGGTGGCTTGCGACACTGAAGGCCTCGGCCGGGCCGTTGAGGTTCAGCGCCAAGGCTTGGTCGAACAGGATGAAAGCGATCGTGCGACGGTCGCTCATGGAGGCACCTCTTTGGCAGAAAACGAGGGACAAATGTCATATCGGACAACACCACCGCTGGCTAGTTTCCCACGATGACATCCCGAAAGAGGCCAAGAATGGATACCCACACCGTCGAAACCGCCGATGACCGGCGCGAGCCGTCGACACTGCGGTCAACCCTGACGCTTACCCTTTGCGCCTTCGCGGTTACCACGGCCGAATTCGTCATCGCCGGCATCCTGCCGCAGGTTGCGGCCGGCCTATCGGTTTCGATCCCCTCGGCAGGCCATCTGGTGACAGCCTATGCAGTGGGCATGATCGTCGGCGGACCGGTGCTCACGTTGCTCACCGTCGGCATCGCGCGCAAGCCACTGATCGTGACACTCCTCGCTGTCTTCATCATTGGAAATCTCGTCGCGGCGGCGGCCACGAACTATTTTACACTGCTCGCGGCGCGATTCGTCAGCGGAATCGTCGTCTCGACTTTCTTCGCGATGGCCGTGGTTGTCGCCGCTTCGCTCGTCGCACCCGGCAAGCAGGCTTCAGCCGTGGCGAAGGTGGCGCTCGGCTTCAATCTGGCGATGATCCTCGGCGCGCCGCTCGGCACCTTGATCGGCCAGCAATTCGGGTGGCGCGCTACATTCTTGGCCATTGCCGTTCTTGCCACCGTCGCGCTCGCCCTTCTGGTGAAGCTCGTCCCGGTCCGCGGCGTGCCTACCACAGGCTCGGTAGCCGGAGAGCTCCGCGTCCTGAAGAGCCGCGATTTGCTGCTTGCCCTCGCCATGACCGCAGTCGGCAATGCCGGTGTTCTGATGGTCTTCGTCTATCTCGCGCCGCTCTTGACCGGGATTGGTGGCTTCGCCGCCGAGACCGTGCCGGTGCTGATTCTAATCTACGGCGTCGGTGCCGCCTTCGGAAACCTTGCCGGCGGATGGCTGTCGGACCGGGCGCTGATGCCCTCCATCATCGGCCTTCTCGCGAGCCTGGCCGCTGCGCTGGCGCTGTTCTGGTTCGCCGGGCAACTGCAGCCTGCCGCTGCTGTCATGATGTTCGTGGTCGGCGCCCTTGCCTTCTCGGTGATCCCCGGCATGCAAACAAGGGTTCTGGTCACCGCCAAGGCCGCGCCAACACTCGGCATCGCCCTGAACGCCTCCGGGTTCCAGATCGCCGCCGCCTTCGCGGCGTGGACCGGCGGTCAGGTCATCGACAGTGGTCCAGGCCTCGCTTCACTCCCTCTCGTCGGCGCGTGCGTGACACTCGTCGGCACGCTGTTGGCGCTCGTCGTTTCTATTCGAGACGCCCGCTAAAGTCGTGACCGCTTGCAAAGCGATTCCTGTCTTTCGGTCGTATTTGAAAGACGACCGCAAAGGTCGAAGCAGATCCCCCGTCCTTATGTCCGCTTCGTCCGCAAAGCGGCCGTCCCTCGTCCCAGCCTGCCAGGACAGATTGGAACCGGAAGGATCGACCCTGGCTGTGTAAAAA
>NZ_LUAV01000038.1 GCF_002078505.1 Ensifer aridi
AGCGGCGCGGCTGATCACCTGAGACACGACTGCCTTGGTTCACCTTCCGCGGGCAGGCATCTAGCCTCAGTCATGACGCCTTCCGCCCGGCCGACGCATTCGCCCGCATCAGGGCCATTAGCATCGCCCCGAGCGAAAACTCGCCGCGCGCCGCCTTTCGCGTGAGATCACGCAGGTAGCCGCCGGCATTGTTGATATGCCCTGCCCTTTCGAGGATGCAGGCGACAGCAACCGCGGCATTCTGCTGCCCATGACCTCGCAGGCGTCCTGATAGGCTGACGGGCTGACCCCCAGCATCGATCGAACGACGACCGCCGCCGACATCAGGTCGCGCCAGCTGCCAACCGCGCCGCCCGGCCCATAATCGTTGATCTCTGGGCAAGCCTTCAGCACCATACCAGACGGGAATGCCTTTATCGGCTCGCTAGGCGGCCGGCTGGTCTGGTTCGACTTCGCGCCCTGCTCGGTTCCAGATGTCATTTGGCATTTAAACGGGTTGCCATGGCACTTAATTTGAGAATGGGCACTTAACTTGAGAATCCAACTTGGATTTTGTCACTTAATGTGAGAATCAGGCGGTCGACGTAATCGACGGTGTTTCTGCAATGAGTGACCCATTTCCCGACGAGGTCGACGAAGCGCTTGGGATGAAGCTCGCCGGCGCGCAGACGCAATTCGGGAATTCCTGAAGCACCGGACTGGCAAGATGACAGCCGGAGATGTGGCACTGCTTGCGACCGAGCTCGAAATCAGTCAGGCAACCGCGTACCGCCTTATCAAGCTGTTTCGGACCGGTGGGACGGTCATGTCGCTGGTGGACCGCAAGCGGGGCCGACCAGAGGGCCACCGGGCGCTGGATGACAGGCGGGAAGAGATCATCCGTACGACGATCAGCCGATACTACCTGACGCGAAACCGTCCGACCGTTTCGCAGTTGGTCCGGGATGTGCAAACGAACTGCATCTCGGCCGGGCTCAAGCCGCCGCATCGCCGAACGATCAATGCTCGAGTCGAAGAGATCGACCTGCAGAAGCGCGCCAAACGGCGCGGCGAAAACGAGACCGTGAAGCAGACACAGGCGGTTACTGGGGTGTTTGCCGCCTCCCGGCCTTTGCAGGTCGTTCAGGTCGACCATACGAAGGCGGATATCTTCGTCGTTGACGGGGAAACCCGGCAGCCGATCTGCCGCCCGTGGCTGACGCTGGCGATGGATGTCTGCAGCCGTATGGTGACGGGATTTTACTTGACGATGGGCGCACCTTCCCGGCTGTCGACCAGTCTATGCGTGTTGCACTCCGTCTTCGACAAATCGGCTTGGTTGCGGGAGCGCGAGATCACCGAGGCGTGGCCCGTCGCCGGTCTGCCGGAAATACTGCACGTCGACAACGACGCCGACTTCAGCCTGCCCGCCGTGGCAAGCCGACCCCCCCGGGCTCCTGCCGGAAGAACGGCTAGCTGCCGACTGCTACACCACTCCCTGGGACGTCATCGCAGGAAGCGCAAGCGTCCCGAACTTTCCCTGCCGTAGACCGGTCATTCGAGGGCATGCACCGCGGCGGCGGCAGCAAAAATCGTCTGCTGCGGGACCCATAGGAGACAGTCCCGCGACGATTATCGAGAGTCCGCTTTGCGCGGAAATCGGCCGTGCGCAGAGCCTTTTTTTGCTTTCGCCACCATCCTGCCTCGCGCGCGTGTCGCACAACACAGATAAGGTCCGGATCGTCACTGCAACGGTTCGTTGGGCAGCCGACATAAACGCGACTGTACCTCAAAAGGCGCTATCGGCTTTCGAGTGCGAGTGCGGTGCGTAGCGGTTTTCCGTCCGGAATTGCGGAGTTTCGTAGAGCTAGATTACTCCACCGTTTCAATGAAACAATGAAATGATCTAGTCGCGGGGGCTTCCGGAAGCCTCTGAGGAACGAACATCTTTCAATCCTTCTCGCTGACGCGGCAAACCCAACATAACCTTTGCCGCGATCCACCATCGGGGCGCTCTGCGTCGTCGCATGCCTTCGCTCTTTGCCTGCTCGACGTCGGCAGGCCCAGCTCTGCTATCCGTAGGCTGAGCAAGGAACTCGATCCGTTTCATAAATGCGCTTCCGTCGAACCTTTTGGACATTGTCAGTGGACCGTCGCCGGAAGGCTCTGCGTGGAAGAAAATCTCAAGATTGACGACAGGTATCGGGCGCAGGCTGCGCAGGAGATCGATCTCCGGTCGCGTCGTTACGGCGAAGGAGCAATTATCGGAACGGAGTGCATCAAAGACTTCCGGCACCGTCGACACTGCGATCGACTCATGCCCACGCTCCGCCAGTTTCGTGGCGATCATATTGGCCGCCGCCTTGGGCAGAAACACAAGGATTTTGTTGGGACGAATGGCTTCCAAAGACATGGCGAGTTCCTCATACGGAGACGAAGAATCTAGCCTTTGCCCGTACAAGAGTGTGTTTGGTTTTATTTGGTTTTGTTGCGGGCCTCGCCTACTCGTCAGAAAGGACGGGACTAAGCGGGCTTGATGATTTGCCCCCCCGAACCGGTCCGGAAGCACCCCCGTCGCTCTCGCGCGCCTCGTTGACGCGATCGGGTATAAGGCCTTGTGGAATCACACAGCGCAGCCAAAGTTACCAGCCGATTGCTTAGGCGCGGCGCCGCTCGCCGCATGACCTTCGGTAGGAAAATCCATCTGTGCCGCGAGGAACATTTATAATCCTCGTTGGGGTAATCGGGCGGATTTGGTCGATCCTCTACGTAGGCGGAAGAAAGAATTCCGAGCTCGTGACCCAAGGCCCTTATTCGATCACCCGCAACCCGCTTTACTTCTTTTCTCTGTTGGCGATCTTCGGAGTTGGGCTGGTCTTCGGTTCAATTCTGGTAGCGGCATCCTTCACAATTCTGGCGTATTTCATTTTCTTGTACACCGCGAACCGAGAGGCGGCATATCTATCGCATGTCTTCGGTAAGGACTTCGACGACTACGCCCGTTGCACGCCGCTGTTCTGGCCGGACTTTTCAGGTTTCCAATGGGGGCCGGAACGGAACTTTTCGCCCAGAGCGCTACGAGTGACTGTGCGCGACGCGCTCTTCATCGTGGCGCTCGTGCCGGTTTCCGAGTTTTTCGAGTACCTCCACAGCCAAGGCTATTTGTTGGCCGCGGTCACCTTACCCTGATCAGCAGTCGGACGCCCAAAGCCTCCCCGTGGCGGCTTCAAGGTCAGAACTTGGCGCATCATGCCCATTCAGCTCCCGTCGTCCGACTTCCCCTGTCCACCCACCCGACGATCGATGGATGGCCCATGCGACCGTCGCCCTCGGGGGTCAACTGTGCATCCGTCGCTTCTGAGTCTACAATCGCAGCAATGCCATTCATGCAAAGGGGAAACGCAGCCAAAAACCCGCCAACGAGCTTATCTGCTATTTAACGGCGGCGTCGGTGAAGCCTTCGAGTTCCGCTCCAATTGATGACAGGGCGTCTCCAAGACTTAGAACGGCCGCTGCCTTTCGTTTTTCCGGAAGCAGGCTAAGGCCCTTCTGGATCGCGGCGCGCCAGCTCTGACCTCTGCCCCAAGCTTCGGCAAAGACCTCCGCGAGTTCCTCTTGTCGGCGTGTGGCCTCCAGCGCCTCAATCAGGAGGCTGGCCTGATACACGTCCTTCTCCCGTTTCGCGATGCCGTTTACATCCGACTGCCTGCGCGAGGCGACGATCAGTTTGTGCACGGCATAGCGCTCCGGCGATGGCACGATCACGGGAACACCCGAGCGATGCAGCATGACAGTCCGGACGGGCTCATGGATCAGAAAATCGAGAAAACGCAGTGGCTGAGCCGCCGCCCCGCCAAGAGCGGGCATCGGGCTGGCATGATCGGCATAATCATCGGAACCCCGATTGGGTGTAAGGAATTCGACCCGGTATCGGGCGGCATTCTCGAACTGCGTGATCCTGTGCGGGTCTGATCGATGTGGTATCGCCCTGAAACTGGCGTCAACGCTCTTCAGAATGTCGATGACGGGCGGCAGGCTGTCTTCGACGGTCGAGGACACTGAATAATGCAGAGCGAAATCGGCGTCTCCGGTCTGCAATGAGGCTCCGGGCAGCCGGACACCCAGGTGTCCGGCATAGGTCTGGAATGCGACCGTGCCGACGAGAACACCGCGTAGTCGGAAGACGCCGGCTGCCCCCATGGCTGCGACCACGTCTCCCGTGAACCGGTCGGGACCTGCCAGCCCTGCCTCGCGGATCAGGGTCGACACCAGTTTTCGACGGCCGCGCAAATCATCCTTGATGTTCTGGAAGCTCTCCACACGTCTTGCAATCTCCGGATCATCTGCCGGACCGATATATTTGCGTGTTTTCTTTGGCTGGGTCTCCTCGAAATACCAGTAATATCTTCCCTTCACAGGAACCCGGACGAAATTGCCCGACGTGGAGAAATCTGTCTCAAACGACGCATCGAGGCTACGCTGAACGAGCTCCGCGAACATTGTTCGGTACATCAGGTCGATCGTCTTCATCAGCAAGCTCGCTATAAGATCTATGCAATTTTCTTATAACTCCACCTCGATTCGCTGGCAAGGGCCGCCCACTATAAGACGATCGTGAAAATCTTATAACGTGATCGGCTTCCCGGTGATGCATTATGCGTTTTTGTAAGCATGGAACGGGAACATCGCCGTCAATGAGGTCAAGCAGCTGTTCGGGACGCCATAGCGCAACCAGATCCGCTGCATGAGTTCGGTCCGCCAGCGGCTGCCCTGTAGATTGCGAAGCGTTTCCCGCCCCTCGCCTCCTGCATTGAGACGGCGCAGCACGCGGTCTCAATGCGCGATGTCGGCACCCGGATGCTGTCGGAACTCGTTGTGCTAAATGAGGTAGGCGACGAAGAATGGCTTTTAACGGGGCTGATTTGATTGGGACCTAGGCGAACAGTCTGTATCGCGAAAACGTTCAGGTTGACCCCCGCGTATCCTCCGGGCGCGCTCGCGACCTTCTGCGGAAGACGATAAGGGGAATCCCTGGTCGATGCGGCGATGCCGCTGATGTGATCAGGACTCGCCGAAGCAGCTTGATGTTCCGGCGTCCAGATCGAAGCTATCCGCGCAGGACATCGGCAAGGTTTTCCGGTTTGGGCTCCGGTCGTTGAAGGTCGAGTCCGGAGAGGAGATCGAAAAGATGATCCTTCATCAGTTGCGCCGCTTTGTCAGGATCATTGGCCTCAATGGCGTCGACCAGGGCGTGGTGTGCGTGGCTTTCGCACGTGGTATCCCGGCGCCTCCAATAAAGTGCGATAATCAGCGAGGAGTGTGAAACAAGATCGCGGACAAAGCCTGTCAGGACGGACTGATCGGCAATCTCGGCGATGCCGACATGAAACATGGCGGAGAGCATGATGGCATCGCTGTCGCGTCCGGCATGCAATGCCTCATGCTCCCTCTCAAGGTGACTGCGCAGCAGCCGCACATCTCCGGGCTTGGCAATCCTTGCAGCGAGCGCCGCCACTCTCGGCTCGATTAAGGCGCGGGCTTCGAAGACCTCGCGCGCCTCCTTTGTTGAGGGCTGCGCGACAAACGCGCCGCGATTAGGTTCCAGTCGAATTAGCCAGTCATGCGCAAGCGCCTGGAGGGCGGCTCGAATGACCGTACGGCTCACCGAATAGATAGAGGCCAGTTCGTCTTCTGGCAGTTTGGTACCCGGAGTCAGGCGATGGCTGACAATTGCGTCGCGAAGGTTGTGATAGATCGGCGACCAGCGCTGGGCCGGCTTCTTGCGATCGTTTTCGGGCATAAGAGTCTTCAACATGCTCATCACTTATGTCGGTTGCGCGCGCACAAAAACGCCTTCAAACGCGCTCGTGCGCCATTTCCTGCGCCTATTACGAAGCCATCCGGCGCTGCGCACTTTGGACAGTACGCATTGGCGGCCCAGGTCTCTACGAGGGGGCCTTACGCTCGATCGCACCTCGCGGAAATCACCCATGCCTGCTCACCGCGCCTTCGGAGACCACGGCGCATAGTACCCCGCATAGCGTTTGGCAAGCGGCGCGGCGTAGCCTCCGATCTTCGATGTCCTGAGGCCGAGTGCCGAAAGCGTTTCGGCAAGCCTGACCGCGCAGGCAACGCCGTCGAGCACTGGCACACCATGTTCGAGCGAGAGCGCGTGGGCGAGATCGGCCATACCAGCGCAGCCGAGTACGATGGCTTCGGCCCTGTCCCCGGCGATCGCGCGGGCGATTTCGGCGGAGACTCGGCTGCGCGCGTCGGAGCCCGGCAGTTCGAGGTCGAGTACCGCGACATCGGAGGCACGAACGTTGGCACAACGGGAAGCGAGGCCGTATTTTGCGAGGTTATGCTCGATCGCCGGTATCGAGCGCGCAAGTGTCGTAACGACGCTGAACTTGCCGGCGATCAGCGTCGCGAGATGGAAGGCCGCTTCACCGATGCCGATCACCGGCATCTCGGTGGCGCAGCGTGCCGCGTCGAGACCTGTGTCGTCGAAACAGGCGATCACGTAGGCGTCCACCGCACCCGCCTTCGCCATTTCGGCGATGATGCCCGGAACGACGAAAACCTCGTCGTAATAACCCTCGATGCTCGGCGGCCCGTCTTGCGGGTTGACCGCCACGATCTCGGTGGTCGGCGACGCCGCAGCCTTTGCCGCCTTGCCGATCTTTTCGGTCATCGAAGCGGTCGTGTTCGGGTTGATGACGAGTATGCGCATTGTCGGTCCGCCTAGAATTCACCGCCGAGATAGAGATGCCTGACCCGTTCGTCGGTCAGCAGGTCCGACGAGTTGCCGCTGATTGCCACCTGACCGGTCGTCAGCGCATAGGCACGTTTGGAGATGCGCAGCGCCATGCGCGAGTTCTGTTCAACCAGAAGGACGCTGACCTTTTCGTCGCGATTGATCGCCACGATCGAGCGCGCGATATCCTGCACGAGTTTTGGCGCGATACCGAGCGACGGCTCGTCGAGCAGCAGAAGGCGTGGGCGCGCCATTAGTGCCCGCCCGATGACCAGCATCTGCTGCTCGCCGCCGCTCATTGTTCCGGCCTGCTGAGAGTAGCGCTCCTTGAGCCGCGGAAAGCGGGTCAGCACCATCTCCATGCTTTGCTGGGTCTCGGTCTTGTCTGTGCGGGTGAAGGCCCCCATCAGCAGGTTGTCGCGCACGGTCATGTAGGGGAAGACGCGGCGCGCCTCGGGGACCATGGAGATGCCCAGACGGACGATTTCGTCGGGAGCGACACCATCGATGCGCTTGCCCCGGTAGTGGATCTGGCCGGTGCGGATCTTTCTCAGACCAGTAATGGCGCGCAGGATCGACGACTTGCCCGCGCCATTGGGGCCGATCAGCGCAACGGTCTCGCCTTCGTGGACCTCGATCGAGACGCCCTTCAGCGCATAGACATGATCATAATAGAGCTCGACGCCATCGAATTTCAGCAGTGGTTCCATGACCTACAATCCGATCGATTCGTCTTCGGCGCCGAGATAGGCTTCGATGACTTTGGGGTTCTGCTGGATTTCCGCCGGCGTGCCCTCAGCGATCTTCTGGCCGAAATTGAGCACGACGATGCGGTCGGATATGTTCATGACCGCCGGCATGTCATGCTCGACCAGAAGCACCGTGATGCCGCGCTCGCGGAGCTTCCGCACGATCTCCAATGCACGCCGGGTCTCCTCGTGGTTCATGCCGGCAAAGGGCTCGTCAAGGAGAATGATGGAAGGATCGGTGGCCAGCGCGATCGCGATGCCCAGAGCGCGTAGATGACCGTGAGGCAGGTTGCTGGCGATCTCGTTGCTCGTCGCGTCCAAACCGAGGAAGGCGAGGATCTCGTCCGCCGATGCGCCGAAGGAATCGAGATCGCTCCTTGCCGTGCTGCTGCCGAAGTAGAAGCCGGCAAGGCTTGCGCGCGAACGCAGATGATGCGCCGTCACGACATTGTCGCGCACGGTCATGTTCTTAAAGATTGTCGTTTCTTGGAATGTCCGCACGACTCCCTTGCGGGCGGTGATGTGCGGCGCGAGGCCGGATATGCGCTCTCCCTTGAAGCGCACCTCGCCGCCGGTCGGCCTCAGGAAGGAGGAGATCAGCTTGAACAGCGTCGACTTGCCGGCGCCATTTGGCCCGATGACCGAGAGAATCTCGCGTTCTCGGACGCTGAAGGATACGTTGTTCACCGCAACGAGGCCGCCGAAACGCTTCGTGAGGCCGAGGATTTCCAGGGTGTCCGGCACCGTTAGACCCTCCTCTTGCGCGGCAGGGCTAGACTCAGAAGCCCGTTCGGCAGCACCAGCATTAGCAAGATCAGCACGGTCGAGAAGATCAGGAGCTGGAACTCGCCTGTCTGGAACAGCAGATCCCAGCCGAAATAGAGGACGAAGGTGCCAATCATCGGGCCGAGCACGTAACCGAGACCGCCGAGGAAGCAGTTGAGCATGAAGTTGACGGAATCCGCGACGGTGAAGCTCGACGGATAGATAGACTGGGAAATCGACGCGAACATCGCTCCCCCGACACCGCCGAGGAAGGAAGAGAGCGCATAGGCGATGACGCGTAGATAGGCGATGTTGACGCCGATCGACGAGGCGAGTTCCTCGTTCTGCTGCAGCGACTGGCAGAGTTGCCCGATGCGGGAATGCGCGAGCCGGTACAAACCCAGGAAACACAGCGCCATCAGCAGGACGGCGACGATGTAGAAGGCGAGGCGAGGATTGGCGAGCGTCGCGAAGTCTGGAACGAGCGTGACGCCGAAAAGGCTGATTCCGGTCGGGAGCGGAATGCTGACGATGCCACTGGCGCCGTTCGTAATCGGCAGGGCAAGGGCGAGGAGGCGGGCGACTTCGGTCAAAACCAATGTGACCATGGCGAAGTAGACGCCGCGAAGGCGCAATATGGGCAGGCCAATAAGCACGCTCGCGGCAGCGCAGAAAAGGCCGGCCAATGGCAGGGTCAGCCAGAAAGACATGCCGTAATTCGTCACCAGAATGGCTGAGACATACCCCCCCAGCAGCGCATAGGCGCCCTGGCCGATATTGATGCGGCCGATATAGAAGGTGATCCACACGCCTGCGCTGATGATGCTGAGCAGCGCTACCGACGTGAGGGTGTAATAGAGATCGCTTCGCCCAGTGGCGTTGATCAGCAGCGGCACGGCCACGAGCAGGGCGATGAGGAAGAGCGCTGCCGAGATGATCTTGAGGGTGGCGGTTGAAGTCTTGCGCATGAGATCAGCCCCACGGCTTTCCCATCAGCCCGTGGGGGCGGATGCTCAGGAAGATCATCAGCAGCGCGAAGATGACGAGGTAGGTGACGTCGCCATATTCGCGCAGCACGGTGAGACCAACTGATTCCATCATGCCGAGAATGAAGCCGCCGGCGATCGCGCCGCCGACGACGCCGGCGCCGCCGATCATCACCATCAGGAAGGCCTTGATTGATATCGGTCCGCCGATGCCGGAATTGACGCCGGTGATGCTGACGAGCAACCCGCCGACGACACCGGCAAGCATGGCCCCGAGCGCGAAGCCGATCAACGAATAGCGCTCGACCTTGACGCCCATCAACTGGGCGGCGACTCGATCCTGCGCCAGCGCCCGCATGGCGCGACCGGGCTTGCTGTACTGCATAAAGAGCATGAAGGCGGCAATCATCAGGATCGCGACGACGCCGACGACAATGCGATCGTAGGGCAGGATCACCCGGTCGGAAATGAAGACGCCACTGATGATCTTCGGCACGCCGCGCTGCTTCTCACCAAAGAGCAGCAGTATGACGGCATCGAGGAAAAACGCCGTCGCGGCCGCAAGCAGCATCGTGCTTTCCTCGCGCTTGCTGCGGCGGATGACCGGCCGGAAGAGAAACTTTTCCAAAAGCGCGCCGATGACCGCGAGCGTCACCCCCGAACAGATCAGCGCGACGACGAAGGGGAGCTTGAGCTGGCCGTAAACCGAGTAGGTGACGAAGCCGCCCAATACATACATCTGCCCGTGCGCGAAATTGAGCACGTTCATAAGGGCGAAGATCAGCGTCAGCCCGAGCGCGATCAACGCGTACTGGGCGCCGAGATAAAGCCCGTTGGCAATCACCTGTTCCATGGCGGCGGATCCAGCGGTGTGCGGGTTCGGCTTGCCGAACTTCGATTGAGGCTGTCGGAGCGCGGCTGGAAGACGTTCGGCCGCGCCCCTTGCGTTCGTCAGCAAGCGAACATCAGTCCACTTCGCCGACGAACAGCGTCTGGAATTCGCCATCCTTGAATTCGGTCACCACCATCGGGACGGAGAGTTGCCGTTTCTGGCCGAAGGAGGTCATGCCGACATATTTCAGCGTGCTGTCCTTGGCATAGGGATTGGGCGCCGAGAAGGTGTCCATGGTCTTCTTGAATTCCTCGACATTGTCGATCGCCTTCGGGTTCGCCTTCAGCGTTTCGATGATGTATTCGAGTGCATAGACCTTAGTGTTGGACTCGTCGTTATATTCGCCGAACTTCTTGGTGTAGCGTTCGATGAACTCCTCCATCACCGGCGTGCGGATTTCCGGGGTCGAGGCACCGCCGACGGAAATGAAGCCGTTGGCAAGTTCGCCCGCGCCCTCCTGCAGGACGGTGGCGTCCTGGGCCGTCTCCGCCGAAATCAGGCCCTCATAGCCAAGTTCTCGGGCGGCGCGGATCAGCAGCGGCGCGTTGGCAGGCGCCACACCAGATAGGACGAGGAGATCCGGCTTCAACTGCACGATAGGTGTCAGGACCGGTGTAAAATCGCGGGTGTCGTTCTGGTAGGTATCCTTCTCTGCGACCACTTCGAGCCCGAGTTCCTTCGCGGCGGCTACGCCGCTGTCACGCTGGCTGAGCGGATCCGATTCATTGGCGGCGATAAATGCCACCTTCTTCACACCCTTGTTTTCCTTAAGATATTTGTAGATGGCTGGGCCTGACTGATAGTTGGCAACCATGCCAAGTACGGCATTCGATGCCGGCGGCGCGTAGAGCGCCTTCGGGAAGGCATAAGGAAAATATATAATCCCCTTGGATTCGGCCACGGGGCGAACGGCGGCTGCGCCGTCATCCACATTGGGTCCAACAACGTAATGGATGCCTTCCTGCGCCATCTTCTCCATGCCGGCAATGGCGCGCTTCGGATCCTTCTGGTCGTCGAAGGTAACGATGGTGATGTTATAGGTGTCGTCGCCGATCTTCACGCCGCCAGTCTCGTTCAGCCAGTCGGCCCGCGTCTGCATCGAACGTACGTTGGACGTCCCCCAGGCTGCGGCGGGACCGCTGGTTACACCGACGAAACCTATCTTGAGTTCCTTGTTCTCGGCATGCGCGGAAAAGGCTCCTCCCGCCGCGACTGCCAGGAATGAAACGGCGCCGAGCGCCAGCGATTTCAATGTCAAGCGTCTGTTGATCATCTCACTCCCCATCCCTTGGATCCGGCGCTTTCGCGATGCGGATAGATAAGGGAAGCCCTAAAAAACACTCTTGTCAACATTACAGCAGCTTTTTGTATACAAAACTCGAAGCCCCACGTTTTCTCCGTATGACTGGCAGGACGCCTCTCGCTGCCCCCCGGACATAATCATCACTGGTTCCCCTTGATACATGCGGTCTTTGAGTACACGCGAGAACATCCGCATGAAGTGTCCAAGAGGTATCGATAGTGACGGATTTTGCACCTCAAACCGCTTACCAGGCGGGATGAGCGGAGTCCGCGGGAGGTCGCAGCCAGCGCAGGAGCGCTTGCACCTGCGCCCACACTAGGTAGAATATGGACAACTAGGAACCAAGGAACCTAAAATGGCGCTCAGCATCAAAGATCTAGAGACGGAACGCCTTGCCAAGGCACTGGCTGAGAAGACCGGCGAAACCATTACCATGGCCACCCGCCGTGCGCTGGAAGAGCGGCTGCGGCGCCTCGTAAACGCGGGGAATCGCGATGTTCTTCTCGAGGAGCTTGCCGCCAGCCGAAGACGCTGGGCGAAGCTGCGGGTGCTCGACAACCGCTCTGCCGACGAGATTTTGGGGTATGACGAAAATGGACTCCCCAGCTGATGGTCATCGACACGTCCGCTATCGTTGCAATCGCGTTCAACGAGCCGGAAGCAGAAACGTACGAGCAAAAAGTCGTGGACGCTGCAGGGCGTTTCATCTCGGCCGCGACAGTCCTCGAACTCGCCATCGTCATTGAGGCTCGCCTCGGTGAGGCAGGTGCCGCAGAGCTCGACCTGTGGCTTTATAAGGCGGGCGTCGAAATCGTCGCCGTCGACGCGGAACAGATCGCCGTAGCAAGGCGAGCCTGGCGCACCTACGGCAAGGGCCGACATCCGGCAGGTCTGAACTATGGGGACTGTTTCTCTTATGCGCTTGCCAAAACACGCAGTGAACCGCTGCTCTACAAAGGCGATGATTTCTCGCGCACAGACATCGAGACGGCATGACATTGCATCCGTTGCACCGGCAGCCGTCAGAAGGAGCGTGATGGTCTGACGGACGACCGACCGCCCGCCCGCCGCGATCGGAAGCTTTCGATCGATGAGGTCTTTGCGGCAGCCAAGCCAAGTCGTGACGCGGGCTTCATTGCCTTATCCAAGCTCCGGATCTCTCGGGGCCCCTGAACAGGTCCGAAGACGTGTTTCAATCTATGCCCTAACTTGCAACGGCAGCGCGGCATGAAGAAAGTATCTCGTCCCAGTGGCGCCTAGCCCCGTCATCGGTTTTTCGGGTGAATCGCTTGTTTCCCAACGCCCTGCGGACCGCCGACACGATTTTTTGAAAATCGGCGTCGTCTGTCGGCTCAAACCGGACTCCTATGCGCGCGAGACGCCCGTCGACTGCCCCGATGATCTCTGCAGCACCCTGCCAATCCTTTTTGGCTGCGAGCACTCCGCTTATCGCTGCGATCGCAAGATTCACTACCATTGGATAGTCATATCTCTCCCCGATGGCCAAAGCCTGGCCCGCGAGCGCTGCAGCATTCCTCCAGTCACCGCTGTGCAGTCTAAAATGGGCAAGGTTTTGCAACAGGTGGCCAGGCCAATATGTGTCACCCAATTTGTCGAGGAGTTTAAGGGCATCAAGATAGTAGGCTTCCGCAGCAGGCTCGTCCCCTTCAGCGCGGGTTCCTTCCCCAATTGCAATCAGTGCCAGCGCCGTTCCATAGTCATCGCCGATGAGCCTCGACAGTTCCAGTGATTGCGTGATCAACATGCCGCCTGCCTCGGGATCGCCTGAGGTGGCTTTAGCGACGCCGGCAATAATCCCGGCATTTGCAATTCCGGCCTTATTTCCGAGTTCGCAGAAGATGCGGTGACTTTCAACGCCATAATCACGCGCCGTTTCAGGATCGCCAGACATGTACTGGATCAATGCGGCTGAGTTCAAAATCCGCGCCAGCGGCTCCGGCTCGCGCGTATCCCGCGCATGCTCCAAAGCCTTATCTGACCATGTTCTCGCTTCCGAAAACTGGCCCCTCGATATCCAGAGCCACGTCAGCGCCTCGACGAGCTTGGCGGATTGAAGGGCGCTGGTTTGCCTCATCCGCCATTCGAGGGCTACCCGAATGTTTCCAGATTCCTGCATCATATGCTCGACAAAGTCGCGCTGATTGAACCTCGTCACGTTTGGCGCGGCTGACAGAACAAGGTCGGTAAAATAGTCCGCCTGGCGGATACGCATAGATTCGTACTCGCCCGTTTTTTGCAGTTTATCGAGCGCAAAATCGCGAACCGTATCCAGCATGTTGAGGCGCGGGTGACCCAGCGCCGTCGTTTTGAACAACAAGTTCTTGTCCAGAAGAGCTTCCACGTGGTCGAATACGTCGGCATCGTCCTTGAATAAGGATTCGATGGCACGAAGATCGAACCCGCCATTGAAGACAGCCGACGCATAAAATACCCGGCGCTGGCTTTCCGTCAGGAGATGGTCGCTCCATCCGATCATCAGACGAAGGGTCCGGTGACGGGGATCAATATCCCGCGCCCTGCTTCGAAGGTCTTGCATTCTCGTTTCAAGCCTGTCCTCCAGCTCCGCCACAGTCAGCAATCCTACATGCGAGGCTGCCAATTCAAGCGCTAGCGGTAGCCCGTCAAGTCTCCGGCATATTCTGGAGATCGAAGCGAGTGTGTCGTTTGTCAATCTGAAGTCTGGCCGTTCGCGGCGCACGAAATTCTCAAAGAGCTGCACCGATGGGTTCTCCCGAATCTCATCGAAGCTCGCGCTTTCGTCGGGAGGCGTGAGCGGAGGTACGACGAATTCGGTCTCCGAGCGTAATTTGAGGGGCTCACGACTGGTGATCACAACGGTGACGGCGGGACATCTTGTGAGGATGGTATTGATGTCAGGCGCACCTTCGACCAGGTGTTCGAAAGTGTCGAGTATCAACAACACCTCAGCGCCGCCCAGCGAGTTGCACACCGTTTCTATAGCAGAGATGCCGGGTACCTCCTGCAGGCCAACGGCCTTGCAGATCTCCGAACCTATTAGATCCGGATTGTCAATTTCTCGCAGCTGTACGAAAAACACTCCACGTGAAAAGAAGCTTAAGGCTGATCTGCCAGCGTGGATCGCCAAGCTTGTCTTGCCCACACCGCCGGCGCCGGTCAGCGTAACAACTCGGCTCTGTTTATCTGCGAGGATTCGATTGAGCCGCGCCATTTCTGAGCGTCGCCCGTAGAGAATTGGCACATCGGACGGGAGGTTGGTGCGATTGGCGCCGATGGATGAGATGGGTGCAAAATCGCTTTGTAATCCCGGGATCACCAGATCGAACAGCGCTTCAGGATATCGAAGGTCTTTGAGGCGGTGGAATCCCAGATCGCGTATTTTTACATTTGCTGCGATAGGGCCTCCTGCTATCTCATCGCGAACAACGTTCGAAATGACGATCTGACCGCCGTGCGCCACCGATGCGATACGAGCCGCACGATGCACTTCTATCCCGGTTACGGCTGTTTCGTGTCTTCTCACCTTTCCGGAATGCAGGCCCATCCGGACCAGTGGCTTGCATCCTTGAGTCCATTCCTCATTGGTTAGAGCAAATTGTGCGTCGATCGCCGCCTGGACCCCTTGGGCGGAAGCAGGAAAGAGTGCGAATACAGAGTCTCCAACAACGTTTATTTCTTCGCCACCATAAGATTGGATGGCGTTGCGCAACAGCTCGTTGTGCCGAAGGAGCATCTGATCGTAGAGGTCCGGATAAGAATCCACCAGGTTTGTTGAGCCCTCAATGTCAGTGAAAAGCATGCAAACGCTGTCGCCTGTCGACTGGGGCCGGCTTTCTATTTGGGGTGCCATAACAACACCTCTCTCGGCTTTGTTGACCGGCCCTTTACGAACAAGAATGTTCGTCGAAGACATTTGGTCAAAGCAAGTTCAGTGCGATGTATGCCCAGGCGTTTAGCGTAGGACGAGCTGCTTCCTTTGCATATGAGGAGTTCATTCCATGAGCCGACACCATGAGCTTTGGCCAACTGACGTTCAGCTTGCCGGAGGTCTTCGATTCCCGGTCGAAGGCCACATCGCCGAGCTTCGGAGACAGCCCTGCGAAAGATGTCGAACCTCATCAGGTCAGCCTCAAGTTCGCCCGAGCCGCTAAGGATATTCCAAACCGACGAGGTCGGCACCGTCAATTCTCCGTTGACCCAGTTAATTTCATCGTCGAGGCGTGAATGGGCCCTCCCGGAACAGCAAAGCCATTCGATAAACTCCGCTTCGATTTGTTGCCGATCTGCGCCAGTCAGCGCAACAGGGGACCGTTCCCTGCCACCGCTTGAGAGTCCAAATAGCTGAGGTGATCTGGACGGGCGGAACGAACCTCTACCGGTCTCTAACAGTTTCAAGACCTTATTTGCGGCCTGAACGGCGTCCGCACGCTTTGTGTCTATCCCATTTAAGAAGTCGAGGATCTCGCCAGCGAGGTGCCGCCCAGCCTTCTGATAGGCACTGGCCCAGGTCCGGAGAGTAAAATGAAGCGATTGGGCCGCCGAGATGATTTCCTCGGCTTCGAACGCTCCCACGAGACCTTCCCTGGTAGCCCGTCGCAGGGCGATCCGCATGTTAATCAGCGGTTCCGTGAGCGGCGGAAAGGGCCTGTCCTCGCGGTACAGGACCGCCACTTCGTCCTCGGCGGATATTGCCCGAGCCTTGAAAAGTCGGAATATGATTCCTGCGCCATGCACACCTGCGGGGAAGCAATCTGCCGCTCGCAGCGCGCCCATGCTGGAAGCGCCGACCACAACCGCCCCGTCCTGGACAACATCGACGACTTCCCGTGGCGAAATGGAAAGGACGTTGCCAAATGCGCCGTCGAGGATCAGAAAGAACTCATGCCTCAGGATGCGAGAAGCATAGAGATCTCCCCGCCTCGCTGGAGGTCTTATGATCGCATCTGGCAAAATGGACAGGATGTCCGAAGCGGGGGCGCTTGGGCCCAAAAACACGACCGGCGGCATCCGCATCGTGCCCATTATTACAACAGGTGCCTTGCACTTCGCCAGCCAACACGGCGGCGGTCTATCGTAAAGAGCGAAAGGCCGGGGACGCGTACTCTCACAACAGGCAGGCCCAGGGTCTTTCGACTCATGTCGATTACTATGGCCTGCGTAAGTCCGACGGACTTTAGCCTCCCCAGGATAAATTCGATCTCAGTCTCGAGGTCTGGCAAGTTTGTGTCGGGAATAGCGGCGAAGTCATGCTCAGCTACGATATTTCCAGACTTCCGTCCGGTATCTCGCCGCGAGGACGGCACCTGGTTGTAAGAGTCACGGGCACCGTGGATCACCCCGAGCCGCGATTGAAAGGACTCCAGAATAGCATGTGTAACGGCGGCCCCGGCCAGAAGGTCAGCGCCCCACCCTACAACGACAAGCGGCATCGGCCCGGCGGCGCCACAAAAGGACGGGTCAATCAGCGTGCTCGAGATGACCGGTATCTCAAGATCGGTCGTCAGATCTTCCAGGATCAGTTTCAGGTTCGCTTCCTTGGCGCGCTCTGCAAGCGCCTTGGGTATGGGAGGAAGTGAACCCAGATCGATCCTGCGTCTCACAGGTCCGGCGTCTGCATCATGTCCATATTGTTCAAAGAAGTGATGCTGACTGACGGCATCCCGTTCGATAACCTCCAGAATGGCGCTGCGCACCGCGCGGCCGCGAGTGAACCCGGCAGCCAAGCCGTTGGTATCGACCTGATCCAGTACACCTTCCTTTGCAGGAGACCTCGCAAGATCGGCTAGAACCCAGATCGGAAGGGCGCTGATCAACTCCCACCCCTGGACCCACTCAAACACCGAATCGGGACGATAACCGGTCAGCGGGGGAAGATCGAAGGATAGAGGATCGGCAACGTGGGCACCCGAGGACATTAGCTCAAGATAAGTGGTATGCTGACACCCGCCCTCGAATTCCTCTGCGCAGACCCTCTCGACCGCCTCCATCACGGCACTGACGCGAGCTGCTTCCTTGTCCACCCCTTTTCCCAGATGCGTGGTCAGATCTCTTGCCAGGGGAGTGACCGTTGCAAACACAGGCGTGCCCAGGACGTCGAGTGATGTGATGTCGGCTATGCGTGTTATCGGGACTTGATCGATTGTCGATTTGAGGAGCAGCTTGTGTTTGGCCTTTTCCAAGGCGCTATAAGCCTCACGGCGGCGGTCGTACAGCGGCCACCGTTCCAGCAAGCCGGGCGACACCACGACTTCAGAATCCGCAGATGATCGAGTGGTCCTTGTTGAGATAAATGTGGGACCCAGTTTTTTTGCTAATGTTTTCGAGAACCGTGATTTCTTCGTCGGTGAGGTTTTCGATCACGTCATGCACCGCCTGCGGGAGCATATTCTCCTCCACGTCGGGAATGACATTGGAGTTCTTCAGACGGTCGAAATTTGGCTGGAAGCCCGGCATTGTGACCTCCTCAGGCTCTGAACAATTTTCGATGCTTGCTAGATTGCTGTCTTAGAAACGTGAGCCGCTGACGTCAGTAATAATAGGGTACCGGCTTCATACTTGTCCAGTACTACTCTCTAGTACTAATGGGCTATGCGCCTACGATCCGGGTCGAACTTGAACCATGTCTGGAATGAGCTAAGATATCGCCGTTTGGTTTGTTACTCACCGATTGGTGTCGCTATGGATATGCTTGAAAGACAAGCGAATAGTGACTTTGTGAGGGGTAGAATTGACCTCTGTTTGCCAGCTCTTCAGGCGGCTTTCAGCAATCTTTGGCGAACCGAACCCCAACGGGAAATGACGATCGCTTTCCTGGTCTTGCTTCATCAAATCATGCGGGCGTCGGTCCCCCTCATGCAGCGGGCGGCAGAACGATGCGATCAACTGCAGGCAACCGACAAGCCTGCGGCTTTGCTAGGAGGATATTATCGGCAGCATATTTCCGAGGAACTGCACCACGATACTTGGGCACTTGAGGACCTGAAGGCTGCAGGATGCGATCCTGAGCGAATTCTATCCATCACCCCTTCCGTCGAAGTAGCACGATTGGTCGGCACCCAGTATTATTGGGTTCATCACCATCACCCTCTCATGCTGCTTGGATACATTGCGGTTCTCGAGGCTTTTCCTCCTGCGGACAGTAAAATTGATGAGATTCGGGATGGTTCGGGCCTGCCGGATTCAACGTTCAGGACTTTGAGAATTCACGGAGACCTTGATCCGACGCATAGCGCCGAGATCGATCAGACGTTTAATACGCTGCCGTTGGATCAGAAACACTTGGAAATGGTGGGTTTGAGTGTGCTCCATAGCTGTGATGCACTCGCGGCAAGCGTGCGAGCTCTGCGCCCCCTCGACCTGTTTAGCGGATCGAAGTCCGGCTAACTTTCAAATCTCCGTCGTTGCAATGCTCCGCTTCAGACATCCGTGTCGGTAAATGTCAGCAGCGACCATTTGTTGCGACGACATGATTTGACCGGCGCTTAGGATGGCAGCTTCGATCAGAACCGCGACGTTCATTCGCCTTGAACCAAGTCGAATCGCAGACGCCGCGACGAGACCAAGCAATTCATTCGACCGGCCCGTTTGTTGCCGCACAGCAGCCATTGGCACTTCTGCTGCGAATTTCGGCTCCACCCTGATTAGTCAGTGCTTCCCTGGCATATCGCACGGGCTGCCTAGCTGGATGTCGATGTCCCACCGACCACAAAAAGACCGCCTCGACCCTTTCGATCAAGGCGGCCAGGCGGCCCCACTGGGAGGTGAGCTCAAAGGCGCGCTCTTCAGCCCCGTTCGAGTTCTGCGAGAAACGCGCTCAATTCTTTCTCCTCAATGCCGACAAGATGGCCTTTTTCCGGATAGGCGCCGGAGCGCACGTCGTGCGCGAATTCCGAGAAAGCGGCGATGCGCTCCTCTTGCAGGCGCTCGTATTCGGCGGCGAAGTTTCGGTAGGTCTTGGCATGACGCGGATAGTGGCCGCGGTTGGAGCCGAGCACGTCCTCGGCGAAGAGATATTGCGCATCGCAGCCTGTTCCCGCGCCCATTGAGAGCATCAGGATCGACGTGCGCGCGCTGATTGCGGCGGCGACCTCGCCCGGCACCACCTCGATCTCGGCGGCGAAGGCGCCCGCCTCTTCCAAGGCCTTCGTCTGGCGCCAGATCTCGAGGGCGCTTGCCGCGGTCTTGCCGACGGCGCGGAAGCCACCGGTCCAGGTGGCCTTGGACGGGATCAGCCCGACATGGCCGCAGACGGGAATGCCTTCGTCGCGCATGCGCCGGACGGTCGAAAGGCTCGCGGCACAATAGACGGCGTCGCCGCCTGCCTTCAGCGCCTTGAAAGCGGCGCCGATGTATTCCTCCGCCGTGATATAGTCGCCATATTCAAGGCCTGGAAAGGCGAAGACGGAGGGTGCTGCCTCGCGGAATTCGAGACCGAGCAGCGCCGGGGGGACGGATACGAGGTCGATCCCGGCCTTTTCGGCGGCCTCGGCCTCCTCCAGCGTCACCACGCGGAGCATCGTGAGCTGACGCTTGCCTTTCATCGACAAGAGATCGGCAACGGTCGGACGGCGGTGTCTCATCGGATTCTCCGGGGAACGCTTGGGGAAAGGGAGGGCTGTGGCGGCGCTCAGGCCGCCAGCAGCTTCTTGAGCTTGGTCTCGGGGGAGGCGAGAGCCTCGGGGTCCGGGCGGGCGCCGGCGGCGATCAGCATTTCGGCAAGCCGGATATCGCGTGCGACGGCATTGCCGGGGCCGACGCCGCTTGCCGCGATCAGCCGTCCGCCGCCGTCTAGGTGGAAGAGGATGAAGGCCCCCTCCTCCATGTCGCGCCTGACTGTCAGCGCCGCGCCATCGGCAAGTCCGGCGATCTGCAGCGTCAGCTCATACTGATCCGACCAGAACCACGGCACGCTCGCGATATGCTCGGCCCCGCCAATAAGATTGGCGGCGGCCAACGTCCCCTGGTCCTGGGCATTGCGCCAGGCCTCGAGTCGCACGCGTCGTCCGCCGTGCTGCTGGAGGGGGAAGGAGCAGCAGTCGCCCGCGGCAAAGATGTCGGGATCGGATGTGCGGAGCGTCCGGTCGACCGCGATGCCGTTGTCGACCGCAATCCCGGCGGCTTCCGCAAGCTCGGTGTTCGGCACCGCTCCGATGCCGACGACGACGAGGTCGGCGGCGATGCAGCGGCCGTCGGCAACGACGACACACGCACTCGCGCCATTGTCCTCGATTGCCGTTATCCTCGCGCCGCAGACGATCTCGACGCCTTCGCGCCGGTGCTGCTCGGCGACAACGGCTGCGATCTCCTCCGGCACGCCACGGGAGAGCACGCGCGGCAGGCCTTCTATGAGCACTACTTCGGCGTCGAGCTTGCGCGCGGTCGCTGCGAGCTCGAGGCCGATGAAGCCGCCGCCGATGACGGCGAGCTTGCGGCCGGGCGCGAGCGCGGCGCGGATCGCCAAGGCGTCGGCATGCGTCCTCAACATGCGGATGCGTTCGGAGTTTTCAGGTGCACCCGGAAAGGTCCGCGGCCGAGCGCCGGTTGCAAGAAGCAGCCGGTGATAAGTGACCGAACGGCCGTCGGCGAGCTTCACCGCCTTCCCGCTGCGGTCGATCCTTGCGACCGGCGCATCGGTCAAGACCGTGATCCGGGCCGCCTGATACCGCTCGGCGCCCGCCACATATTTCGGCTGCTCGGCTCCGGCCAGTCCCTCCTTCGAAAGCGGCGGCCGCTCATAGGGGAGATGCGGCTCGGCGCCGATCAGCGTGATCTCGCCGTCGAAACCCTTCTCCCTGAGGGCGAAGGCTGCCCTAGCGCCGCATTCGCCGGCCCCCACGATCACGATATGCCTCATGCTCTCCTCCCTTCGCCTCTCGCGTCCAGCGCGCAGGTCGCCCTATTCTTAGGAAATCGCGATGAAAACGCTGCCCGCCTCTACCTTCACGGGATAGGTCCGAAGGTTGACGCAGACGGGTGCGCCCTTGGCCTGGCCGGTCTTGTAGTTGAAGCGGCCGTTGTGCTTCGGACATTCGATGATGTCGTCCATCACCAGCCCGTCGGCGAGATGGATGTGCTCGTGCGTGCAGAGCCCATCGGTCGCGAAATACTCGTCGTCCGGACTGCGATAGACGGCGAAGGTGCGCCCCTCATGGTCGAAACGAATGACGTCTTCCTCATCGATTTCATCGGCCGCACAGACCTCGACCCAGTTCGAGCTCATCGTGTTTCCTCCATTCGATCGTTTGTTTGATTGGCGTTTCGGTTAACGCCTCACTCGGCGGCGTGAACAACGCGGTCGTTGCGGAATTCTTCGCGATAGGGCTTTGCCGTCGGCGGCAATTCGCGCTTCAGGAAATAATCCTCGTTGCGCAACTGCCTCAGGAAGGCGGGGATCATTTCACGGTAGCCGTGAAGGATCGACGGATTCGCTTCCGGCAGGTCGTGTTTGATCATCGCGTGCAGCCTCGGCAGTGCGTGATAGGGCACCATCGGGAACATGTGGTGCTCTACGTGATAATTCATGTTCCAGTAGATGAATCGGCTTACCGGGTTCATGTAGACAGTGCGACTGTTCAGCCGATGATCGGTGACGTTGTCGGCAAGACCGCCATGCTGCAGGAGGCCCGTGAGCACGTGATGCCAGGCGCCATAGAGCCGCGGCAGGCCGATGAGCATCAAAGGCAGGATCGAGCCGAGATAGACCGCAAGGCCGATCGTCGCGAGGTAGATGGCTAACCAGATGCGAGCGACGCGGATCGCCTTCGGCTGCTCCATTTCCGGAATGAAGGTCTTTTCCGCAGCGCTGATGACGCCAAAGGCGTTTCGCACCATGTCGATTACGGCATGCCATACATCGATGATGCCAAAGAAGTTGAGAATGAGCCGCAGGAGATCCGGCGGGCGCATGACGGCGATTTCCGGGTCACGGCCGACGATGACCGTGTCGGTGTGATGGCGGGTATGGCTCCAGCGCCAGGTGACCGGATTGCGCATGATCATGAAGCAGGCGACCTGATAGCAGACGTCGTTCATCCACATCGTCTTGAAGGCCGTGCCGTGGCCGCATTCATGCCAGCGGCTGTCGGAAGCCGAGCCATAGAGCACGCCATAGGCAAGGAAGAACGGCACGGCCAGCCAAGTGCCCCAGAAATAGATGCCGAGAGCGCCGAGCAGAGCCATGCTGCCAAGCCAAATCGCGGTGTCGCGGATGGCGGGGCCGTTCTCGCGCTTCATCAGTTCCTTCATCTGCTTGCGCGGAATATCGGTGTGATACCACTCCGCCGCTGCAAGCCCACTCGCAACCGCCGCCTCTGCATCACGGCCGAGCAGGCTGTAATCTCGTTTGGTCGGAACTGTCGTCATCCCTGCCTCCCCCACGGCGCCGCACCGTTTTCAGATGCGCAAAGCTGCCGTAGCGCGTTAAACCGGCGCTCTCTCCCGATCGCCGCGCCATTTCCATGAGACGAGAATAGGTTGACTTTTGATGCTTCTCAATGCAGTCATGATATATTCTCTCAAATCCTATCAGCATGATGACCTCAGATGTGAGGGAATAGTTTCAGGGAGGGATCATGACGAGGAGGCCGACCATTGCGGACCTCGCCCGGGCCGCGGGCGTAAGCGTTGCGACAGTGGACCGCGTCTTGAACGGGCGGCATCCGGTGCGCGAAGAGACAGCCCGCCGCGTTTACGATGCGGCGAAGGCGATCGGCTATCATGCCGTTGGCCTGCTGCGCCAAAGGGTCTTCGAGGATCTGCCGCAATATCGCCTGGGTTTTCTCCTGCAAAAGCCGGAGCAGTCCTTCTACAAGGCGGTGGCAAAGGAAATCGAGAATGCGGCACTTTCGGTGACCCACGCCCGCGCGGTACCGCAGGTGGACTTTACGGCGAGCTCGACTCCGAGCGGCATCATCGACAAACTGAAGGCGATGGCCGCGCGCAATCAGGCGATCGCCCTCGTCTCACCCGATTATCCGGCGGTCGCCGCTGCGGTCGAGGAGCTCAAGGAAAGGGGCATCCCCGTTTTCGCCCTGCTCTCCGATTTCGCCGCCGGCGTGCGCGAAGGCTATGTCGGTCTCAACAATCAGAAGGTCGGAAGAACGGCCGCCTGGATGATCGCCAAGGCGGCGAAGCGCCCGGGCAAGGTCGCGGCCTTCGTCGGCAGCCACCGCTTCCACGGACACGAACTGCGCGAGATCGGCTTTCGCTCCTATTTTCGTGAGAACGCGCCGGATTTCGAGGTCCTCGACACCATGGTCAACCTCGACACGCCCGAGATCACCCACGAGGCGACGCTCGACCTCATTCAGCGCCATCCGGATTTGCTCGGTTTCTATGTCTGCGGCGGCGGGATGGAGGGCGCGATCTCGGCGATCCGGGAAGAGAAGTTGGAGGGCAAGCTGCTTGCCGTCGTCAACGAACTGACGCCGGAGTCGCGCGCAGCGCTCGCCGATGAAACGGTGCTAATGGCTGTCGCAACACCCGTCCCGACTCTCGCAAAGGAAACGATCAATCTGATGATCGGCGCCATCGACCGTGGCCCGGCAAGCGTCCCCGGGCAGACTTTCCTGCCGTTCGATATCTATACGCCGGAGAATATCTGAACGCCGCTTCTGCTGCCTTAAGGTCTGCTTGCGCAACGAGGCGCGCCGTCATACCTGCGACCTCGTAGCGACGTCGACCTATTTTGGAGCCTGGGCTGCAGTTTCGCCTGGAGGCAAAATCCGGAACATGAAGGTTGTGACCTTGTCGCCTGGCTTGAACGGTCCCGGCACCTCATGACGGACTGGCTTCACGCTTTGAAGGAATGCTGCAACTGCTGTAGCGTCTTCTTCGGTGAGATGCGCAAATGCGTGCCACGGCATAATCGGCGCTAGGACGCGACCGTCGGGTCGACGGCCGGTTTGAATTGCAGCCACGATCTGCTCTCTGGTCCAATTGCCGATGCCGCTCTCCTTGTCGGGCGTAATGTTGCGGCCGACGAAAACACCTTGCCCAGGAATTTCGAAGCCGACATCCGAGCCACCCAGGAAGCGCGAGTTATCTGGTTTTCCGAAGAAATATCCCGGTGTGTGGCAATCGTTGCAGCCACCGATGGTGACGAGATATTCGCCGCGCGCAGTCTGCGCGTCATCGGCAGCGACCGCCGTAAACGCCTGCAAGCCTAGCGCCCAAGCGGCCAGAAGTGTGAATGGAAGGCTTAGCCGAGCCATCTTACCCTCCTTGAGAGATCACTCGCGGGCTGAACGATCTGAATATCACTTCGAAGTTGACCCATATATTAGCTATTTCGAATTACCAGAAATTGTCCGAAAGCCGCGGTTGGAGGAGTCGAGTGCGTGGAAGCCACGCTCCCCGGGATGAATGGTTTATGAGTTCGGCCCTCAGCAGGTGCACCTCCCCATAGTGACGCCTCACTCATAGGACCTTGGTCTGACAGATACCGCCAGAGGTCTTAGGACCGTTGCGGAATGCTTTCCTCCGTACATAGTGCGACAGGCAAGCGCCTACGGCCATGAATAGCCCCGCCCCTGCGGCCGTGGACGTGCGAGGGTCCCAGAACCGGTCATCCGACCGCTCTGAGACCCTCGCGCCTGTCTGCGCTATCCGTGCTCCGTTATTGGCCCCGCCTTGCCGAGCACTCGGGTCTTGAACCTCTTTTTGCTGTGAGCGTATTTGCAACCGGTGCGGTGTCGCTATTTCCGGAGATTGGCGTAGGCTCTCCCAATCACCGGCTGATAGCCCGGGCGCCGGTGGCTGGGAGATGATCGCGCTTTCGCCCCGCTTGAGGAGTTGCGCGCTATGCCGATATCCTGGAACTACTGTTCCCAGTCCTTCCGCCCTGGTGAGATCGATTTGCTTGGCCGGGTTTTCGAACAGCTCTTGGAAGAACGTCAACTACCGAACTGCGGCGCACAAGCGGAAGCGCTCGCAGCGAGATTGATCTCAGTTTATCAATCGGGCGCACGCGACGTGGAATTGCTGAAAAAGCTGACCCTGCACTCGTAAAGCGATGTGCAAAGCGGGCCGAGATAGGCGAGGCAGTAGACTAAGCGCCTCTCGCCGCGCGATTTTCGCGCCACGCGAGAACGGGCGCAATCGCTTCGCCAAGCGCCGCGAGATCCGAGGCTTCGATCTTTCGGAAGGGCCGCCGCGAAGGCCCGCAGGGGACGCCCATAATGCCGAGCAACGCCTTGGAACCGGGCATAACGCCTACCTTGATCAGCATCTGGATCACCTTGTTCGCCATCTCCTGCAGGCGTCGGGCTTCCTCGATCTGTCCCTCGGCTGCGCATGTTCGCAGGTCAACGAACACGTCTCCCATGAAATTATAGGTCGTGCCGATCGCACCCTGAGCCCCCATCGCCAGGCCGGCGAGGCACATTTCGTCGTAGCCGTTGTAGACGATAGCCTCAGGCGCTGCATGACGGATGCGCTCGAGCTGGAACATGTCGCTCGATGTGTGCTTGATACCGATGATATTGGGGTAGGAGAGGAGCTCGACCAGTTCAGGCAAGGTGAAGCCACTGGCGCGGGCGGGAAAATTGTAGACGATAAGCGGCAAGCCGGAGGCGTCAGCCAGCTCTCGATAGTGCGCCATAACCTCGGGCCGCGAGAAATCGTAGTAGAAGGGCGCGATCGCGGAGATTGCCTGGTAGCCGGCTTTGGCCGCGTGTTCTGAAAGCTGCAGCGCGTCCCTTGTTGCGATCGTGCCTATATGGGCGATCAGCCCGAGGCGGCCGGCCGCCGCTGCGGCGACATCAGCGAGGCAGGTCGCGCGCTCCTCGAGCGACTGCAGCATCGCTTCGCCCGAGCTGCCGCCGACATAGAGGCCGTCGACACCCAGTCCGACTTGAAACTCGACGAGCGGCCCGATCGCCTGCCGGTCGATGGCTTCGTCTTCGGAAAAGGGGGTAAGGAGGGCCGAATAAATCCCTTCGAGTTTCATGGTTCCGTTCGCTTTCAAAGGCTTGGGGGGAAAAGTTCGGGCAGTTCGCGACGGGCCGCAGCGCCAAGCTGCAGAGTAGCCTCTTGCGGGGCGGAGGCGTAAGGCCAGAGAAGCTTGGGACCGATCGGGCACCAGCCGCCGGCGGCAGCCATCGCTTTGTCGAGAGCGGCGTTCGATAGGCCGTAGCGTGCGCCAAGCGGCAGGACATGCTCCTTCATGAAGCTGACGACGCGCGCCTCGAACGCGAGGGCGGCGTTCGGATCCTCACCGAGCTGCCACCACCACCGCATGGCGCCGGCAGGGCTCAGGCACGCGACATTGGAGTACGATCCGCGGCCACCCGCAAGGCAGCCGCTCGCCATGAAATGCCCCGGAATGAAGACGGAGAGATGTGTGAGCTTCCGGCGAAGCTCCTCGTACCAGATCTCGTCGCCTCCAGGTAGCTTCGCGCCGATAAGCATGGGCACAGCCGCCTTGAGCCTTGAGATCTCGTCGAGGCTCAGCCGGCGCTTGGCATGGGGCGGATTGTAGAGGACCAGCGGAATGTCGGGTGCCGTTGCCGCCATACCGACGAGGAAACGCTCCGCTTCGTCATAGCCGGGAGCCCACCAGTCAGGCAGGGTGACCTGAACCGCGTCGGGCCGTAGCGCTGCGACGCGGTTGAGCCGCTCGCGTGCGACGCGCGCGTTCGTGTGCGAGACGCCGATCTGGAAAGGCAGGGCAACGCTGCGGCAGAAATCGGCGACCACTTGGCTCAAGTGATCGAACTCTTCCTCGGTCTGGCTGTGGAATTCGCCCGCCGTACCATTGGTATAGATGCCGTGGAGGCCACTCCCGTGAAGCACGGCTAGCTGCTCTCGCAATGCGGTCCACTCGATCCCGCCTTTTTGATCGACCGGCAGCAGCACCGCTCCCCATACGCCTTCGGGTGGTTTGGCGGGCGGACTCATCGATTGGCTCCGAGCATCTGGTCGGGAATGAAGGTGACGAGTGCTGGAAAGACGGTGATCAGCGCCAGGACGATGATGAGCGGGATGAGCAGGGGAAGTATCCCGCGGGCAAGCACGCCGAAGGGGATGTTGGCGACTTTCGAGACCACGAACAGCGCGACCCCCATGGGGGGTGTCAATATGCCGATCATCAGGTTGAACACCACCATGACCCCGAAATGGACGGGATCGATGCCGTATTGAAGTGCGGTTGGAACCAGCACCGGCACGATCAGAAGCAGGATCGCCAAGGCTTCGATGAAGGTGCCGAGCGCAAGCAGCATGAGGTTCACGAGGATCAGGAAAGTGAGGGGATCACTCGAATAATTGAGGAAGAACGCGGCGACATGCTGAGGCACCTGTTCCCGGGCGATCACATAGCCGAACAGGGACACGCCCATGATGAGAAGACCGACGGCGGCCGTATGGCTCACGGTTTCGCGGAGCACCGTCACGAGTTTGGCGAAAGTGATTTCGCGGTAGACCACCACACCCAAAAAAAGAGCATAGGTGGCAGCGACCACAGCGGCCTCGGTCGGCGAAAATATCCCCGCAAAGATGCCGCCGATGATGATGAACGGCGTTATGAGCGGGCAGATCGCGCGCCAGAAAGTAGACCAGATCCGGCGAAGGCTCGCGCGCTGATCGGTCGGGTAGTTCCGCCGCCACGCGATGACATAGACCATGACCATGAGCGAGGCCGCGCAGAGGAGGCCAGGCACGATACCGCCCAGGAAAAGACCACCTATCGAGGTGTTGGCGATCACGCCGTAGACCACGAGGGGAATGGATGGCGGGATAAGCGGCCCGATGATGGCGGACGCGGCCGTAATCGAACCGGAGAACTGTTCGTCATAGCCGGCGTCGCGCATGGCCTTGATCTCAAGCTGGCCGAGGCCGGCGGCATCGGCGACCGCCGAGCCGGACATGCCGGAGAACATCACGCTTGCCATGATGTTCACATGGCCGAGGCCGCCCCGGATGTGGCCGACAAGCGCCTTGGCGAAATCGAAAATGCGCTCTGTCACGCCGGAAAGATTCATCAGTTGAGCGGTGAGGATGAAGAAAGGGACGGCAAGCAGCGGAAAGCTGTTCAGGCCGGCGACCATGCGCTGCCCGGCAAAATTCAGTCCCGTGCCCTGCCAGAGCATATAGGCGAGCGCCGCCACGATCAGCGTGAAGCCGACCGGCATGCCGACGACCAGAAGAGCAAACCATCCGCCGAAGAGCGCCGTCATCTAGAGATACCTTTCGGAAGGTGCGTCGGCGACCGGATGGCCGCCGCTCAAAAGCGTTCGGGCATCCCGCGCCATCACAAGCATGATGCGGACAGCAGCAAGCGCCCCGAACACCGGCAAAGCTCCGTAGAGCCAGGATTCCGGCACGCCGATCGCGATCGACATCACCTTATGAGCGCGCATGGCGCCGAAGGTGCCGTAGTAGACGAGGATGAGAAGGGCTCCGAGCACCAGAAGGTCAAGAACAAGGCGCAGGATGAGCTGCGCCCGTTCGGCAAGCATCATCGGCACGATGTCCATAGTGATGTGCGTCCGCGAGGTGATACCCTCCGCCGCACCAAGCGCCACCAACCACACGAAGGCATAGCGCGCCGCCTCCTCTGTCCAGAACAACGGATCGCGGAGGATGAACCGCGTGGCGATCTGCAGCGCGATCACGATGAAGGCGAAGACCAGAAGGATCGCCGCCAGGGTCTCTTCGAGGTGGGCAAGCCTGCGCCACCGGCTTGGATTGGCCATAGCTGAAATCTCGCATTAGAGGGGCGCTGCCGCTCAACGGAGATCGAGCAGTTTCTGCACCGTGCCGGCACCGAACTTCTCGTCGAGATCCTCATAGACAGGCTTCATCGCCTCCCGGAAAGCCGCTTTGTCCGGCTCTACGACGGTGATGTCGCGCTCGCGGAACGCGTCGACGAGGCTCGCTTCCTTTTCCCTGACCAGCTTGTTGTTGAGCGCGCCGCCCGCCTCAAAAGCTTCCATCACGACCTGCTGGTCGGCTGGGTCGAGCGCGTTCCATGTGTCCTCCGACATGAGGATGAGCTGGTCCTGCACCAAGTGCCCGGTCAGCGAGACATGTGACTGTACTTCGGTGAACTTCATCGCGTCGATAATCGGCAGCGGGTTTTCCTGGCCGTCGACCTGATTGGTTTGAAGCGCAAGATAGACCTCCGCGAAAGCCACTGGCGTGGGGCTTGCTCCCATTGCCTTCGCCCAGGTGAGTAGCGGCGCCGAGTTCGGCACGCGCAACTTCATGCCGGCGAAATCGGCGGGCTTTTCGATCGGCTTCTTTGCAGTCGTATGCCGCGTCCCAAAATACCAGGAATCGACCACGCGCCATTTGTGCTCGGTTCGCATCTCCTCGACGATTCCCTTACCCCAATCCGAGGCGATGATCTTTTGAAGGTGATCGAAATCGCTGACCACATAAGCTGTGCTCGCCACCACGGCGCGGGGAACCCAAGCATCCATTCCCCCGAACGGATTGAGCGTGAAGTCAAGCTCGCCGAGCGTGACTTGCTCCATCATCTCGGTAAAGGTTCCGAGCTGCGAATTCGGGAAGATCTCCAGAGTCAGCCGGCCGCCGGACTTCTCCTTGATGATACGCGCCGCCTCGGTGACGCCCTCGAATTGCGGGTCGCCGGCAGTGCCCTGCATGCCCAGCCGCAACGTGCGCGCCTCCTGAGCGGATACTTGGGACGCCATGAGAAGGCCCGCGAGCGCGAGCGAAATCAATCCTGTTTTCATCGAATGCTCCTCCCTTGTCGTGTCGCCCTTATGGGCTTTTTCGCCTGTATTTACGTTCCGCACTCTCCAGATGTTCGCGCATGACGCGGCCGGCACGCTCCGGATCGCGGGCGCGGATTGCCTCTACGATCGCCACATGCCCCTCGAAACTCTCCCTGTTCGAAATCTCCGGCTGAACCGGCAGGGGCCGCTGGCTGATCAGCCAATCGACGAAAGCGTCGTGAACCGCGATAAAAATGGGATTTGACACCATCTCGGTCAGCGTCCGATGAAAGGCTACGTCGGTCATCGCAAAGGCGCGGGCCTTGCCGATGGCGACCTCGTTGCGGGCAAGCGCGGCCTCGATTGTCTCGATCTGCTCTGCCGTGGCGTGCGCAGCGAGGTGGCGCGCGCAGCCCTCCTCCAGAAACAGTCGCGCCTGCTCGAAATTGGCGACCCCCTCCGGCCGGCCGAGCAGCATGCGCGCGGCGCCTGCGAGCGAGGACAGGAAATGATCCGGCGTCGGCCGGGTGACCTTGGCACGTTCGCCAGTGTTGATCTTCACCAGCCCCATGCGCTCCAAGGCGTAGAGCGCTTCCCGGATCGAGGGGCGCCCCACTCCGAACATTTCCATGAGGTCGCGCTCCGAAGGAAGCATGGTGCCCAGAGGATAGACCTCCTCGCGGATCATTTCCTCGAGCCGGAGCCTCACTTCGTCGGACAGTTTCTTGCGGACAGTAAGAGTAGTCATGGTCTAACTATTAAGGTGTTATACCACGTCCGTCAAGCGGTGCCGGTAGGCCCATACGCCGCCTGCCCGTGTAAGGTTCGAACCTCTTCAAGGCGTTCGACGACGCCTTGTGAAACCCTACTTCGAGCTTTATATATGATGCGTGATGCGTGATGCGTGATGCGTGATGGGGCAGATATGAGAACGACCCTGGCGATTGATGATGATGTCCTGATCGCGGCCAAAGCCATGGCAGCTCAGCAGCGCCGTAGCGTCGGCGAGGTCATTTCCGAGCTGGCGAGGCGTTCTCTGCGCCGGCCGCGCAGCGGCGGTGAGCGCAACGGAATCCCTCTTCTTTCACCTCGACCGGATGCGCCGCCGGTGACGCTCGAAATAGTCAACGCCTTGCGTGACGAACTGCCGTGACTTTCCTGCTCGACGTCAATGTGCTGATTGCCTTGATCGATCCTGGCCATGTAGCCCATGATGATACGCACGAGTGGTTCGCAGCGACCGGACAGAGTGCGTGGGCTACTTGCCCGATTACTGAAAATGGCGTCATCCGGATTGTCGGCAGTCCCAAATACCCCAACTCTCCCGGCTCACCGTCACTTGTGATGGAGATCGTGGGCAAATTGCGGGCGCTCCCCGGCCACTGTTTTTGGCCGGATGATATGAGCCTCGTCGGGTCAGGTGATATCGCTGCCGCAAAAATCCTGACGTCGGGCCAGGTAACGGATACCTATCTACTTGCGCTCGCAAAGGCGCATGGTGGCCAGTTGGCGACATTCGATCGCAAGCTGTCAGCAGCGGCGGTCATAAGGGGCAATTCTGCCTTGCACCTGATCACCGGCAATTAGGACTCGGATGCCTTAGAAGAGACGTCGCGCATCGCCGGCATGCTGCGCCTTCCCAAAGCGGAGGCACAGGCGGAGCGACGGAACATCGCCCTACCGCCTACGTTGTAACTTCACGCTACGATCCTGTGAGCAGTGGCGAGACGTCATAGAGGAGGCAGCGTGGGCAAATCCGAGAAAGAGAAGCCGAACGGCGCGCCGCTCGGCCATGGCGCAGATGATCTGCCTTCAGTGATAGTCGACGACTACAATATGGGACTCCGCGACGGGGATAGCTTCCTTGGCGACCGGGCCAATAAATTTGCTTTTCGAGAAAAGCTCGATACGTGGCGTGAGCGGGTGCGAAAGGGTGGCGCCGATCCGCTCGGAAAGACTTCGAGCAGAGATTTATCCAAGAAGGAGATCGACGCGCTTCTCAACGGTGAGGACAAGGAGGCGGCTGCCCTCATTCTCGGAGCCGTCGACGATTTCGCGGCCGAGCTTGCGAAGGTTCTCGGCAGGTTTTTGGACCAGGAAAGTTGGAAGAATACTGAGCGCGTCGTGATCGGCGGCGGCTTCAGCGCGAGTGCCGTCGGCGAGCTCGCGATCGCGCGAGCATTGGTGCTGCTGAAGTCTCAGGGTTACGAAATAGATGTCACGCCGATCGCTCACCATCCGGACGATGCAGGACTGATCGGCGCGGCCCACCTCATGCCGCCCTGGATGCTAAAGGGTCATAAGGCGATGCTTGCCATCGACCTCGGCGGCACCAATGTTCGCGTGGGCATTGTCGAGCTTCGTTTGAAGGACGAGGCGGACCTTAGCAAAGCCAAGGTCTGGAAGTCCGACATCTGGCGTCACGCCGATGATAGACCCAATCGGAACACTACGATCGAACGTCTCGTCACCATGGTCGAAAAGCTTATTGCCAAGGCAGACAAAGCCGACCTCAAGCTGGCACCCGTAATTGGAGTTGCCTGCCCGGGTGTCATAAACGCGGACGGGTCGATTCTGCGCGGCGGACAGAACCTGCCGGGCGGCAACTGGGAAAGCGAGCACTTCAATCTGCCTCTCGTCCTGAAGAAAGCCCTACCACAGATTGGCGAAGAGGAAGCCTTTGTGATCATGCACAACGACGCAGTCGTTCAGGGGCTTTCCCAGGTACCCTTCATGCGCGACTGCTCGGACTGGGGAATTCTGACGATCGGCACGGGTCTGGGCAACGCTCACTTCCACAACAAGCGCGAAAATCGCGATGAGGCTTGAGGCTGCTGCATGTCGCACGATGCGTACAGCGTTCGACGACACGCATGCAAACAAATCGCGTCGCGCGCGTCAGCGAATTGCTTTATCGGGGGCCGCCCCGCGAAAAGGACGCTTCTGAATACGCCCGGACATCGCAGGCGGCATTGCCGGACAGACTGCCGGACTGAGATCCAACGAGGGGCGTGCAGATACTGCCGCTACCACTCGATAGCCGGCCGAGCGATCATCAGCCAGAAGATCGCGAGAACCGCCCCGAACGCCGGAAAACCAAAGGCAAACCACAGACGGAACAGCCGGTAGTAGCGCTTTGGCAAAGGCTGTTCGCTCTTGCTCGCGACTTCGGCAAGCCTGCGCATCTCCATCTGCATCCAGACGACCGGGAGCCAGAAAGCACCTGTTATCGCGTATAAGAGCAGCGACAGCAGGATCCATCCTTCCCTGAGCGAGTAGCCGACATGCCAGGCAAGCGCGATCCCGGTGACGGGCTGCAGAACAACGGCCGTGGCGGTGAACAGAAAATCTGCCACGACGACGATGCGGGCAATGGCGGCAATCGTCGCCGCGCGGCCGGTCCGGTGCGCGAGCAGCATGAAGAAGGCGATCCCCGCTCCCGTGCCGAGCAGGACCGAGGCGCCGATGAGATGTAGAAATTTGAGCAGGAGATAAAGCATCATCGCTCCTCGATGATCGCGAGAGCAGCGAGATGCAGCACAATGATGGGCCATATCTTCATCAGCGGCCCCAGCGGCTCGCTCCACAATTCAGGAAGGAGAATTGTTCCGGCGATTGCATAAAAGAGAGACAGGCCGACGGCACCATAGAGCCCGATCCGGCTCGTTCGGCGAAAGGCAATGGCGACCCCGATGACGATATCGGCTATCGCCCCGGCGACAACGCTCGGACCGGCGAGAGATCCAGCGCCGGTGCGCAGCATCAGATCGACCCCGATATCATATCCGATTGTGAGCGAGACGACGCCCGTACTGATCCAGAACAGCGAGAGAACGCCGAAGATGACCGGCTTGAGAAGGTAGAGCTTCGCAAACCATCGTTCCTGGACGGAGACGGGCGTTCGGGCGAGGGCTTCGGAGAGCGCTGATGGCTGTATTCCAGTGACCTCCACCCAAGGCCGAATATCGCCGACAGCACCCCGCACGATCTCCTTTTGCGCTGTGCTCCGCGTCGGCGGACGCCAGCCGAGCGCGCCGGCAAGATCGCTGAGCTTGTAAAGCACTGCTGCAACGGCTGGCGGTACTTTGACGGCGCGAGCAGCACCCCAGCTAAGCCAGCGGCGGTAGGCGCTTACGACATCTTGGAACGACAGGGCTTCAGGACCCGCGACCTCGAGGACGAGCCGAGCCGGAGCATTGGCGCTGAGGAGTATCTCGACGGTGCGCACAACTTCTTCGAGGCGCACGACCTGGAGCATTCCCGTATTCGGCATGAGCGGCAACACAGGCAGAGCGGCGAGCCCCCTGAAAAGTGCGCTCGCGCCAAAGGCGCCAGGCCCGAGCACGACGGAAGGACGAAGGATGACCCAGTCCAGATCACGGGCCATCAATGCCTTGTCACCCTCGAACTTGGTGCGCGAAAACGAGGAAGGCTGCTCCTTCTCGACCCCCATGGCGGAGAAATGGATGACGCGGCTTACACCTTTCTGTTCACAGGCCTGAAACAGGGCTGAAGGACCGCGCAGATGCACGGCGGACGTATCTTCGCCCGGACCATCCTGAAGCGTGCCTGCACAATTTACGACAGCGGCAACACCGGACAGATGGGGCATCCAGTCCTCAGGTCTAACGGCTCGCGCGAGGTCAATTTCCACGGCTTCGCCGATTCCATTGGTTCCCGACGCCGAGCCCGGCCGAATGACGCGCATCACTTCCATGCCGCGTTCGTGAAGCCTTGCGCATATCGCCGATCCGATGAGCCCGGAGGCGCCGACCACGAGCACTTTCATCGTTGTTTCCTACATATTCGGACAGCCGCGTATCGACCGATCCTTGCGGCCACGCAGTCGTTTCGGATGCGAGACCGCAAGGCTCCAACGATGCTGGAATGACGGATGTTCCTTTCTTCGGTCGTGAAATAAGCCGGCGACAATACGGCGCGCCGATGTGAGACGTCCGCATAGGGCAGCAAAAAGCTTGTCATCTAACCGTACGAACCGTGTCGGCTTTTATCGGTGAATCGGCGGAGCCACGCTGCGGCCATGGCTCTCTCATCACCATCCGGACCTCACCGGCCCTTCGAAAAGACCCAGATCATCGCGGCTGAATACGGCCAGGTGCCAGTGAACGGGATCGGTCGCACTTGCAGGTTGCGGCTGATAGCTCAGCCGGTCTGGACTGTCGATCCTGCGCATGGCCTCATGATCGATCACTCCGGATCTGATCACCTCCGCTGCTCGGTTCGGGTCGCCTCCGAACGCATCCGCGAGGAGCTCGCCCGTAACGATAATACCTTTGCGGGGCTCACCCCTGCCCGCGTCGCGGCTCAGCATAACCATGGCAACGCCGAGCTTTTTGCTGGTTTCCTCGTCGGCCAATATCTCGAACACCGACATCGGATTCTCCTTCGATGCCAATCCAGCCGGGGTAACGCGCGGCCGGTTACGGGACACTCGACTTAATGGCGCTCGCCCGGATCGGGCCAGAGCGCGCGCACATCTTGAGGCAGACTATCGCGGATCTTGCGTGTTTCACCTGGATCGAGGTGATGCGAGAGGACGTGAAACACCGTTTGCACCGCCTCCTTCGCATCGACAGGCCGTGTGAAGGCGAGCTCGTCTTTCACCTGGCCAAGAAACTCATCCAAGGTCCGCGACTGCGTCGGCTGTTTGGACGGCTCGTACTGATCGTAGTAGGCCCCGCGCACGAGTAGCGGCAATTGTGCTGACAAATGAGCCGCGAGATCGGCGGGCAGGCGATCGCGCACGGTGTGGAGGACCGCGCTCAGAATGTGCCATGCGCGCTGACGGTCCGGTCCCTGGTGCTCCATGATTTCGTCGAGCCAGACATTCGTGAGTTGGAGCGTTTTGTCGAATGCGGCCACGCCGGAAGCACTCATGATACTCTCCTGTTTTTTCTTTGCTTGACGACGGTCGAACCAGAAGAATGCCGCGATGTTCCGGCGTTTGATCGTTTCTCGCGGGGGGCGCCGGGATGGCAGGCACGGTGAACCGGCGCCGCCTGCTCGAACTCTGCGGACGCCAAGGACCTGATCGACACTCAAAGAGGATCACGCCCGTTAGATCCGGAGAACAGCGCGGCGTTCGCTGCAAGCAGCGCTGAAAGCCGGTCTGCAACCGTGCGCACCGACTCCCGTCCCCGTTCGTCGTCATGCAGTACGATCCATAAGTCGTGGCTCAATTCTTCAATCACTCGGCCCGCGCGGACGAAGGCTGGATCACTGTCGCCGATGAAGCACGGCACGACGCCGATGCCGGCTCCGGCCTTCACCAGATCGAACATCATCCGCGGGCAGTTCACCCAGTTTGTGATGAAACGATCCGGCTGCTCGAACGCCCACCGCTTCCACGGCTGATTGGCGACGTCCGTGCCGAGCGAAACCCAGTTGCTGTGACGGCGGTGGTCGAAGCCTTGCGCGCAGTAGGGCGCATAGGCGACCCTGACGGAACGCCGGGCAGCGACATTGCCCGTCTCCGGCCGCTCGGCGGTGAGCCCTATGTCGGCGTCGCGGTGCGTCAGGTCGAGGACGGCCTCGCAAGTCTTGAAGCACACCCGAAAAGCGTCGTTCGGCGTCCAGAGATGCCGCAAGCTTACAGCCGTGAAACATGACAGGGTGGTGTCTGACAGAAGCCGAACGATAGGCATCGAATGCGCTGTCTCATGCCAGTCGGCGATGTCCTGCGCCGCTTCGTACATCGCCCTCACACGATCCAGCAGAACGTGCCCATCCGGCGCAAGCTCATACCCGGTCCGCGCCCGTACAAACAACGCTCGCCCAGTGGCACGTTCCAGCGCCAACATGCGTCGTCCGATAGTCGGCGCACTGATGCCCGTCTTCTCGGCGGCACCCGCAAGGCCGCCTTGCTCAGCGACGTGCAAAAATAGACGAAGATCATCCCAGTTTTCGACTTTCATCTGTGAAATATGCCTTTCGTTTGCGCGCCTACATCTCAATGTCATCGCGCACCACATCCGGGGCATCACAGTATTCCCGGAGAAACGACATGCTACTTCAATGGACGATCCTATACAGAGAGCTGGTGGGCCAACAGCGGAAAAAGAGAATCGACGCCTTTGCCGATCCACTTGACGGTGCCGAATGGGAAGGGTTCGGCTGGTTCGTGAAATGGATCGAGAAGTCTGCAGAGCGTCGTTCGGAAGCGATTGAAGGCAAAGGACGACCGGTCGACGCGACGAACAGTACGAAACGACTCCAAAGCATGAGGCAAGGCTTCACTTAAGAGCGCTCCAACGCCCCCGCCGGCCGCCACGCAGAGGATCTGTGCCAGTCGGCATAGGTCGACAGCTTGAAACATTGCTGTGTTTCTTCAGGTCGAGAGTGATCGATGATCTCTGAGAGGCATGGAGACGACGACAGTAAGGATCGAAAGGAACGGACTGGGGCGAGGGCTCGAGCCTGTTGAGCCCGAATTGGCAGGGGCGGACTAGGTTCGGGGCCTTGAAGACTTTTGCTTCAAGAACCTTGCCTCACATGGTTTCACCATTAGCTATATCCTTACTGCCGGGAGAAGAGTGCCGTGAGCTTGGCATTGTCGCGTAGAGGCATTTTGATGGCGGCTGCCCTGTTGCCCGCAACCGCGCATGCCCCACTTACTTTGGCCGGGGTTTCCGCTATGTCGAACAAGGTCGTGCTTCTCGGCGATTCGGTACTTGACAACGGCGCCTATGTCTCCGGCGGTTCAGACGTTTTGAAGCACCTTGTGCGCCGGCTGCCGGCCGGGTGGTCTGCGACATTGCTTGCAACTGACGGCAGCCTCATGAAGGACGTGCGCCTTCAGCTGCAGCGGCTGCCGGCCGACGCCACCCACCTGATAGTAAGCATGGGCGGCAATGACGCACTCAGCGTCTCTGATGTTTTGAGCCTGCCCTCGGCCTCAGTGGCCGATGCGCTACTCAGGGTGGCAGAGATAAGAGAGCAGTTCTGCTCCAGTTATTTCGCCACCCTGGACACCGTTCTGGCTGCCAGGCTTCCAACTGCTATCTGCACGATCTACGACGTACGCTATGCGGACCTCAACCAAAGGCGCATTGCCGTAACGGCCCTCTCGGTCCTCAATGACTGCATTACACGCGCAGCCGCGGACCGCGGCGTGGCGCTGATTGATCTCCGCGTGGTCTGCGATGAAGACAGCGATTTCGCCAACGCCATCGAGCCTTCTGAAAAGGGCGGCCGCAAAATCGCCGCCGCCATCGTTTCATTCCTGACCCGGCATCCATCGCAAAATGGGCGTGCCGAAATGATAGTGCGCTAACTGTTCCAAGGGCGCGACGATGCCTCGCAGTTCTACGTAACGGCTAAGCGCGCGCGAGTGCCGATGATTCCTGAGCAGTGGCCGGGTTTCTGATTCAATGACCGCCTTTGCGCTTGGGGTCATGACTGTGATGGCGGTCGTGTTCGCCTCCGCCGCCGGAGACTTTGCTGCGCGTACGCCTGTCGGTTTCGGCCGGCGGCTTCGGTATTTTCAACGGAGCCTTCGCATTCTCGTGCGATGCACCGGGCCCACCTTGACGGATACTTGCCGGAGTCTTCTTGGAAGTGGACATCCGTTTTCCTCATCGATCCTGTTGGTATCCCTGATGGGTCGTATTGACTTTGGTGTTGCCCTGCTGTCCCTTCTTCTCCGGGTCAGGGGACATATCCGGCTTCTTTGACTCGGCCGCGATGGTTCCGGGTTCTCCCGTTCCCTTTGCGCTCCTATTGTCCGGAGGAACTGGCGGTGGTCGGCTACCCATCTTGATCTCCTAACGCGTCACTCGTTTGTTCTTTCAATGCCAGCCCCTTGCTGGCACCCGAGCCTAACCGGCCAGCCCAGATGATGTTCCGGAACTCGGGCTCGTGCCCGCGGTCACGCAACGTTGCCGTGCCCCGGCTGTTCGAACGCTTGCGCCGATGACGAACTTGGTTCCAGCTCGCTTCGGCGAGCGACAGCGCCTGATCGGCATCTGCCAAAATCGCGCGCATTGCACGCGCTGGCGATCAGGAGGAAGCGGAACTCTCGTCGAGAATGCCTTCCAAACGAAGCCATCGGTGTCGGCGATCGGGCCAGTGAAGCTTCTGAGGCGGCGGGAAATCCGGATCTTCCAGGCAGCCCACGGATACGGAAATCGCGTCTTTGAGCGCCTCGGCGCGCATGAAGATCACTGACCCGCAATTGACGCAAAAATGCTGTTCCAGCCAAGCTCCCGATTGCCCGATCCTGCGCCAGGATTTCGTTTCTCCTTTTCGACCAATCACAGCCGCCTCCGGGTAGATGGCGCGGTAAGAGAACGCCGTTCCGGTGCAACGCTGGCACTCGATGCACGAGCAGGCATAGACTCGCCGTGGCTCACCAGCACAAACGAGCTCCACCTGCCGGCAGGAGCACGTCGCCTTGCGAAGAGAGCTATGCATTCGCCTTCCCCATGACCTCAGAGGCGACGCCTTCACGACTGAACAACGGGGCAAGCGACGCGAAGTCGGCATTTGCGCCGTTCTGCGCGAGGGACCGGCGCGCGCTGCTCCTTGCACCCATCGTGATCAGGGCGCCGCATTTTGCCGCAGTGCGGTTCCGAATCCACGTATCGTAACCATTGTTCAGAAGCGTTGTAGTTACCGAGGAGCCCATGCGCCCCGCGCCGAGGACGCAAACTGGTTGTTTCATGATGTTTCTCCGGGCCTGTGGCCGCTTAAGTTTCTGTCTGGGCGCGCGCCGAGCGAAGTTATAAATTTCACTTGGCGTTATGAAGTACGCACTTTCAGGTAAGTGTCGAAAACTGCCAGGAGCTCGAGAGATGAGGAACAAGCAGCCGGATGACTGCGGCTTTGCCGCGGCGCTGCAGGCGATCGGCGGAAAGTGGAAAACTTCTTTGCTGTGGGCTCTGCACCTGCGTCCGCACCGCTTCGCCGAACTGCGCCGGTTGTCGCCCGGCATCAGCGAAAAAGTCCTTTCCCAGCAATTGCGGCAGATGGAGGCTGACGGCCTGATCAGCCGTCATGACTATAACGAGGTCCCGCCGCGCGTCCAATACGCGATCACACCGCTTGGTCTCAGCCTGAACGATGCCGTCACGGCCATGTCGAGATGGGGAAAGCAGCATGAGGCTTGGAAAGCTCGCCAAAAGTCAGCAGCTTAACCAAGAAAGAAATCCTTGCGCCGGCAGCAGCCCGTCTTTGGCGCGAAACTCGATCGCAAGCGGATTTGTTTTCAGACTGGCAGTGGTTGCGACCGCTCCTCACCTGCGATGGGGCAGCGCCAATGCCCGACACTCGGCCGCGTCACCAAAGCGGCCCTGCGCCGGGGCCGGAATGAACCAGTCCCACCGCCCAGCGTGGAAAGCGCCGGCGCTGGATTGCGAAGGTCGACCACGCGGTTCGATGCCGGCGCCTTTGCCTGATCCTGATGGGCTACTGATTGATTTCAGGCTCGACGAGCCGTGCCAGGTTTCGCAGCGACTCCTGCCAACCGAGATAACAGGCTTCCGGTGGAATAACGTCCGGCACGCCTGCCTGCACGATCTCCAGCTCGGTACCGACCGATACTTTCTTCAGCGTCACGGTCACCTGCATCTCGCCAGGTAGGTTGGGGTCGTCGAACTTGTCCGTGTAGCGCAGGCGTTCGCCCGGGACGAGCTCGACATATTCGCCGCCAAACGCGTGGCTTTCGCCGGTCGTGAAGTTTCGGAAGGACATTTTGAACGTGCCGCCGACGTTTGGCTCCAGATGATGCACAGTGCAGGCGTAGCCGTTGGGCGGAAGCCATTTCGCGAGCGCGTCCGCCTCGAGAAACGCGCGATAGACTTTCTCTGGGCTGGTTGCCAGGACGCGGTGCAAGCGTATGGTGCTGGGCATGATCGTTTATCCTTTTGAACTGACGGATGGATCCCATGAATTGCCGATCCATGCACGAGGACGAACGGGGCTGCGCCAGTCCGACACTGGATCTCAGATTTCTTGAAAAGCGCCAGCTTGGCTATCTGGGCTGGCTGCTTCGTGCCCGCAGCACGGGAGGCGCATCCAGGCGTGACAACGCGGCGTGCCCATCGCGGGCCGCCCGCAACCCCGCATGGTTTTGTCCTTAAATCGCTTCCGATTTAAGGAATCATCAGTAATGCCCAGTCATTCCCGAAGCGTCTCGCGCATCCGCTCTCTCGCAGCATCGTGAGCTTCGAGCGCGGCCTGACCCGCCTTGTCGAAGAGGTTCTCCGCGGTGCTCACCGCTTCACCGACCACTTCACTCGACTTCTCGGCGATGGCGTTGCGCACTTGATCCGAGGCTTCGCCCAATGCCTCGTCCTCGGCCTCCGTGCGAGGCAGGGCGGCTCCTATCGCCGCGCCAACGGCAAAAGCGAGCGCACCGCCGACGAGCGGCTGGTCGCGAAAATGCTTGAGAATGGCGGCGTTCAGGTGCGCGCCCTGGTCTTCGAGAGATCTGCCGGCGGCCTGCACACTGTCCGCGAGAGACCTCCCGGTCTCGGCAATGGCACCTGACATTCGGCTTGCCGAAGCACTCACCTCCCGCCATGTTCTGGACGCCCAGCCCGAGGCCTCATCGAAAAGCGCCCCGGCCTCGTCGCGTATATCGTCGATCTGCTGGCCTGCCGCGTCGGCAAAGCCGCGGTAAATCTTACCGGCAGGATCGACGAAGTGACCTGCCCTGCGGCCCTCAAGGTCGGTTCGCGCCCTGAAGCGGTTGCCGGCTTCATCGGCGAAATGACTGTATCGCTCGCCGAAGCTCGCCTCTACTGGGCCTGTGCGCCGCACGGAACCGGTAACGGTTGCGAGCGGATAGTCGTCCAGACCATCCTCCAGCTTTCTCACTCCGGGCGCGCGTGAGGCCGGATTGGCGATAAGCCAAGCGAGACTGATTCCCATCAAAGCGACGGGAACGGGATTACTCCTCAATGCGACACCGAGGTTGCTGAGGTACTCGGCTCCGCCGCTCGTCTTGGCATATTCGAGCAATTCGTCCATCAGTTGGCCCGGTGACATGCGCTCCTGAATCGCGTGGAGCTTTTCCTCAATGCGCTGGCGGTCGGCCTCGATCTCGCGCTGCAGTTCGGCAGCCGAGTGGGTTTCCACGGAGTCGTTCATTGTACTCTCTCCTTCACCACGTCCACGTCGCGCTGTAGCGAGGCTGCCGTCCTGTCGAACTTGAAACTGCCGCTTCTAAGCGTCGAGAGGGCCCGCGAAACCATCGCCCAAGCGAGGAGCGCCACCACGACGCCGACGATGGCGGCGGCCGCTGCATCGGCATTCGGTTCGGTCAAACCCTGACCGACGAGAAATGCGGCCAATCCCTGGACGACTGCACTCAACAGCACGCCGATGGCACCGATTGCAAAGACCAGACCAATGAGAAGGGTCTCTATGCTGCCTACGGCGCGACTCAAGTTCTCCGACGCTTCGGCCTTGGCAAGATCTATTTCCTTCCGGAAAAGGCCGGATATGTCACCTACCAGGCTCGTCATGAGTTCGGATAAGGGGCGATCATGGTTAGCCATTGCGGAACTCCTCCTCCTGTCGAACCGGCTGACCAGCCGACGGTGATCGCGAGGGGTGAAGGGAAGCGCCCCGGCTGGTACGACGCTCGGCCGAAGCGAGCAGGAACCGACTGGCCGTCAGTCCTGCAATCGCCGCCATCCCGAGAAATGCAAGCGGTTGCCTTCGGCCGAAATCCTCGGCCATCGTGGCAATTTCGCCGAGATCGCGATCCTCTATATCGCGAGCGTAATCTTGGAGCGAGCGGCCCATCTGCCGGGCATAGCGACCGAGCGCCCTTTGATCGGATGCCTCGAGCTCGGAGCCGACCTTCTCGATTGCGGCCCCCACGCCGTTCAACTGACGCGCCGCCAGGTTTTTCTCGCCTTCCGCGGTGCGGCTGACCGCCGTTTTGACCTGCTCCGTTTGTTGCTTCGCGAACTGTCGACCCTCAGACAAATCTTCGCGAAGGGCTTGTTCCAAGTTGCGCTCTGTCGCCTGCTCGCTGATGCCCGTGGCGTCTTCACCTGCCCGAGTGCCGGAACCAGCCGACGGCGTTTCCGGCAGTCCGGATGGGTCGCCCGGCCCGTGGGCACTTCCTTCATTGCTCATTTGGGTTCCTCCCGATCGGAACTGATCTTAGGTGTTACTAATATGATCCGAACAACCGAAACGGCGCCTTTGTTCCCTTTGGCACGATGGTTCGGGGCAATCACCGCAAGGAGATGATCTGGCACGTGCGACCTCCCACTCAGGCCCTTGAAATGTGTGGAAACGAGCGCCGGGCAGGTGAGGCTCGCGCCGAGACTTACGTGGAAAGGAAGGACCGTTTGCGGACTTTCAGCATCGCCGCGAAGCCTGAGACTGCGACCTGCAATGTCGTTTCGTATGCGCTGCGCAGGAGCGGTTGGCGCTCCGATTGGTAGCATGCGTCAGGCGCAGTTAGTCAGTGTGATCCTCGAATCCTCATCGGTCACCTGTCACGGCCTTACGCAAGTTCCGGCGGCAACGCCAACGATGTTCAGATTTCGTAGAGGTCGATCGGCTGCTCAAAGCCCTTCAGGTGGTATGCCCGGGCTTCGCTTTCGGCCGTTTGGCTCTGCGCCCGCTCGCAAACGGCCCTGGTGACGAGAATCCGCCCCGCTTCTGCGGCTGACTGGGCGCGTGCCGCAGTATTTACGACGGTTCCGACGGCAGTCAGGTCGCGATGCGACCGGCCGAACTCTCCGAAGCTGGCCTCGCCGGAGTCGATGCCGATACCAACAGCGAGTTCACTTCCGTCCAAGCCGATACCTTCAGCCAGGTGAAGTTCACGGCGCAATTGGCAGCGGCGCTGGACTTCTTTCGCAGCAAGTACGGCACGTTCGGCGTGGTCCTGGTGTGGGATCGGAAAGTTGAAGATCGCCATGACCGCGTCCCCGACCGTCTTGTTAAGCAGGCCGTCGAATTCCCAAATAGCCGTGGCACATTCATCGTAGAAATCATCGAGCAGCGCGGAGACGGTGTCTGCCGAAAGCGACTGCGAAAGCGTCGTATAGCCTCTCAGATCTGCAAAAAGCACAGACACATCAACAGTGATCTTGCGGGCTTTCATCACGCGCGTGAACATGAGTTCGCAAATTGTGCAGGTGTTCGGATTCATCCGGCTCGGGCGGATGCCAAAGGCGCGGAAGGGAATGGAAGCCGGTCCTCGCAGGGGCACGGGGAGACGCATCTGCTCCCAGCAGCCCTTGCAAATCCTCGATTGAGAAAAAGACATGTTGCAGCGCCCCAGTTTACGCGTCGCGCCGTGATATTCGCACATCCGGCGCGGAAAATCTTCCCGAAAGCCTGAGCACAGGAGAGAACGATCGACGGGCCGAATAGCCGCTGACGCAAGCTGCCGACGCGCCGCGTCGGACGTCTCGCTACTGCATGTCTCCTTAAACCGACCTCGGTTTACGGAGACATGCAGCAATTCAAAGTGGCTACAGCTTCGCCCGGCTTATGGAAGTTCGATCTCGCCGTCTACCACATGGTTCAGGCCGGTGCCTTCCGCCGTCAGCGTCATGCGGACCTTCAACTTCTTGCCGCCGATCTTTCCGTCGCGCACCGTCTCCTCGATCTTGCGCTGAGAGGTGACGCCGACTTCCTTCAGGAACTTGCGGATCGACATGTTGAAGGCGTCTTCGCTCATGGCGGAACTCCTTTGTGTCCGGAAGGGATTGTAAGGGAAGGCAAGTGGTCAGGGAAGCAGGCCCATTGACGCGCGATGCCATGGAAATAGACCCCGAGCCACGGAGGAGGCGTCGGGGTCCTTGAAGTTGACCGGCCCGTTGGGAGAAAGAGGAGCGGACCCGATCGACGTGTTGCGCAGCAGGAGGAGGAGATACTGCGCGTTCACAATGATGAGCATAGATTAATCGCTATCATCGAATAGTGCCCGGGGTAACAGCGCAGTCTTGCGCAAGTCAAAGCGCTTCGCTTCAAGTGAGATGCGCGCGAGACACAAGGCATCTGTCACGCTGGCAGAGAAGGCGGCGTTCAGGTCGAAGCCACGCCCGGGGGGGTGATCAAGCGCTCGCGGACTTTGACTTGGCGATCGAGCTCGCGATTTGCAGAGCCTCGATACCTATCTGGCGCAAGAGGCCGGTGGTCGCAGGATTGAAACCACAAAAGTATAAGCCATCCTTGGCCGGGTGAAGCTCGCCCCTTCGCGGCTTGACAGCACCTTGGAACCGCTCGTCGAAGTCCGGCAACAGCGTCTCGAGAGCGGGCCGGTAGCCGGCTGCCAGTACAATGGCATCGAAATCTGCGGACTCTCCGTTTGCGAAGTGTACGCGCGAGCCAACCGACATTTCGATGGCCGGGAACACCTTGATCCGGCCCTCTCTGATCTTCGCGATCGTGCCGATGTCGATCAGAGGCGTTCGGTCCCGCTCCATCATGCTAGCGAGGGGACCCTGTCGGGAACGTCTGAGCCCAAGTCCTTCGAGATCGCGATAGCGCATGTGCAGAATCGGCGCATTGACCGCATCGACCACTCTGTACGGAAAGTGTCGTTGAAGGATAGCGATTGTCGCGGTCGGCACACCTAGTAGTTCCCTCGGAACAACATTGACCGGACCACGGACCGCCATCGCCACCTCGAGACCCGCTTCGGCACATTCGAGCGCGATCTCGCCTGCCGAATTTCCGAAACCGACCACCAGAATTCGACGTGCATTGAGAGCAAGCGCGTTCCGGTATTCGCGAGAATGAATGATGTTTCCTTCGAACGTTTCTTGACCAGCCCAGTGTGGTCTGATCGGAGCGTTTGAGAGTCCGGTGGCGATGATGACGGCGCTGGATTCGAATACATCGCCATCGGCCGTTTCGACGACCCAGTCCGCAGCTTTTCGGACAGATGCGACGCGTTTGCCGAATTCGATTTGAACGTCATTTGCCCGCGCGTAATCTTCGAGGTATTCGATGACTTGCAAGCGTGATGGATATCTTGGGAAATCAGCCGGCATCGGCCTCCCCGGAAGCGCCGAGTGGGCCTTCGCCGTATGCAGACGAAGACGCTCGTAATGCCTCCGCCACGAAGCGGCGAGCGTGTCTTGCGCTTCTAGGACCACCGAGTGACAGCCTTCAGCGCGGAGCGCGGCAGCGCATGCAAGCCCTGCTGGGCCCGCACCGACGATGATCGTCTCCCCAGTTGCCACCGACGGTTCCTCTCAGTGAGCCGTTGCATCGAGCTCCATAGGCTAACGGAACTGTCACCGGATATCGACTTTGATCGTGTCCGTCACGCGATGCAGGTGGCGCTTCCGCACAAATCCTGTCCACCCGGCTCTTGACGGCGTTCGCAGATGAGAACAAAATGAGAACATTCATGGAGATTCTCATGACCCATGCAGACGAAGTGATTGAGCGCGCGCACTCGGTCGTGGCCGCTTTGCGCGCAAAAAGAGAGCGCGAAGCGGAGCGGCGCAAAGAGGTGTTTGGGCGCATCGACATCGGCAAACCGTTGCCAATGCCAAATCGTGGCATTCAGCTGAGTCTGAAATTGCAATGACCGCTCAGAAAGGAAGGCACACCGCGCCGAGCTCGACTGAGCGGTCGAGCCCTTCGCCTGCTCTGAGCAGTTCATGAAGCGAGTCACCCGTAGTTCGTCGCGCGGCTCACGGTGATCATTTTGCTCCGCGGATCCGCAAACGGCACTCCGAGGAGGACAGGTCAGCTTCGACGCGACGGATTCACCTTGTCAGTCGTGCCGCCGGCATAAGCCTTCGAGAGCCTGCGGTAATATCCCGATCTCAGTGCAAGAATCGTCACCACCACGCCGAGCACACCCGCAAGCGTGAACACCAATGCTATGCCGCGCGCCGGGCCTGTGCCGAACCAGTCGCCGATGGCCTCGCTCCCTGCCCCGTCGGTCATGAAAGGGATGACCACGAACTGGGTCAGTGGACCGATCAAGAAGGCGGTCAGGGGCGAAGCGGCTTGTTCAACCGACTGGGCAAAACCAAAGACGCGGCCTTGGCGTTCCAGAGGAACCACCTTTTGCAGGACGGTTTGCTCGGCCGCTTCCGCATATGGCGCAAGCAGCATCCAAATGAAGCATCCGCCCGCCAGCAGCCAGATGGAGGACTGGATCGTGAAGACGCAGCACACCGACCAGGTGACGAGATTGACCAGCAGCAACGTGCGCAACGGGTTCCTGCCCAACCCCCTCTTCGATATGACGATGCCGCTGATGATGAAGGCGGTCGAGAGCACGCCGAACAACAGTCCCCAGATCTGCACCGATACCAGGGAGAGGCCATAGGCATCCAACAGCGCCATGAAAATGCCCCCCAAGAAATTGTTGAACGTGGCAAAAAAGATGAGCGCAAAAAGGCCTGGCACGGCAGCAATCACCGCAACCGTTCCTCTGATGTCGACGCGTTTGGGTTCGCCGGGTTGGTCGTGTGCAGCTTCCACATGCGTTTCGCGGATCTGGATGAAGGTAAGGTGCACAAAGGCCAGGAAAGTCAAAACGAGCGCGAACGCCAGCGTCGCCACCATGCCGCCCCAGGCGACCAGAAAACCGCTGATGACCGAGGTGCTGAGAAAGCCGATGCCGGTGACCATGCCGACAAGGCCGTTGGCCTTGTCCCGCGAGCCTTCGGGAATAAGCACGGTCACCAGTGTCGGCAGGGCAATAGAACGGATATTGCCGGCAATGACACCGAGCATCACCAGCAGCACGAAAAACCACAGGTGAAAGCCGTACGGATCGGCGAAGGCGGACTGCGGCGACAACAGCAGCAGCGCCAAGGACAGCACATAAAAGCCGGCCGACACCACGCTCGAGCCGAGCATGGCCAGCTTCTTGGGATTGTGATCGACGATGCTGCCGAGCAAGAATCCGAATCCGGAGGTAAACACCAGGTAGACGCCGGCGATCATGCCGGTCGCAAACACGGATTGCGTCTCGATATAGACCCAAAAAGTCAGCGCGAACCAGACCGTGAAATTCGTGATATTGGCGATCAAGTTGTTGCCGAGAAGATGGTAAAATGTACCCATCGGCGCCTCCCTGGTTGGCCCGGCGTAGCTAGGGTGCGGGAGCCCGATGTTCAATCCACTTCCGAGATCACAAATGTCCGCCGCAGCGAGCGGGTTCTCGGTCCGTGCTCGATTTCATGAAAGCGGCTTTAGTTCAGCATTCGCCTCGGCACCGCGCTGCGGGCTACCGCCTGATTCCTTCAAACGGCAGCCGCGAATCCTGGCGGTGTGGTGCCCTCGGCTGTCTGGCGGCAGATCAAATTGCCGCTGCAGCTTCGCCTTGCCGCACAAGAAAGCCGATGGCGGCGGCATTAGCGAGGTCGATGAAGAACGCCGGCACCGGTGGCAGGAGGGCAACGGCAAGCGAGCGAATGGTCCTCACTGCAACAGGCGCAATAATCGAGTATAGTTTCCTGAGCGACTGCAGACGGAGTAAAGGGAAATGTCCGTCGACGCCGGACCGAGCAGAGTAGACGCCGAATATGCGATTGAATACCTCCAGGAGCATCCCGAAGCCGGGCTTTGCTGCGAGGATCGGCGCTGGTGGATTACGCCGAATGCAAACGAGACCGACCGGCAGATCCTACTTCTTGATGGCATTGAGGCTGAGCGGCTTAAGGATAATCCCCGCCTTCGGCTCGTGTCCGGAATAGCCCATCGAGGCCGGTCGCTCTGGATCGTCCGGAGAATGACGTAACCGGTCCCTTCATGTTCACGGAGCCCCCAGTGGATGTTGTCGTGGGTGCCACAAAACTCCTGGTAATGTTGCCGCTGGTGGCGACTTTCGCATACGTGTCGCTTGTCGGTCTGACGTATGTGTCGCAGCGCGCTCTCCTCTATCCAGGAGCAACGCTGACGCTGGCTCCGGAGTCCGCAAGCTGGGGGGAGAGCGTCAAGATCAGGACACCCGATGGAGAGACGCTTCACGGCCTTTACAGCCAGGGCAAACCCGACATGCCGTCGGTGCTGTTCTTTCTCGGCAACGCCGACCGTGTCAGCAACTACGGCTTTTTCGCGCGGGCGCTGGCCTCGCGGGGCGTCGGGCTGCTCGCAATTTCCTATCGCGGCTATCCGGGTTCAACCGGCACGCCGAGCGAGGCCGGGCTACTGACCGACGGCATCGCCGCGTTCGATTGGCTTTCGGTTCGTTCTGAAAACGAGATCGTTGTGCTGGGTCAATCATTGGGAAGCGGCGTTGCCGTGAATACGGCTCGGCAAAGACCGGCCGCGGCCGTCATTCTTGTTTCTGCCTACCTGTCTGTCCTGTCGCTCGCTCAGATGCACTACCCATTCTTTCCGGTTGGCCTTCTCATCAAGGACCCCTTCCGTTCGGATTTACGAATAGCGCAGGTGAAGCAACCAAAGCTGTTTATTCACGGTCGGCGCGACACCATCATCCCGCTGTCTTCCGGCGAGGCGCTATATGACATCGCTTCCGAGCCAAAGCAGATGCTGATCTACGACGGCTTCGGTCATAACGATCTTTGGGACGCCCGCATGGTTCACGACATTCTCCGATTTGTGGAAGCGCTGAAGTGAAGCGTCGACTAAGGCGTCTTGAGCGGTAGCAGCAGCCGCGATATAGGGCCGGATCGTCCGCCATGATCAGTCAACGGGCGATGAAAAGCAGGTCGAAGCCCTTGAGTTCGCGTTGGGCGATCGATTTGCGGATTGCCGACCAGATCGCCGAGGGATTTTCCAGTCGAAAACCGCGGAAGCTCCGGATGAGCCGGAACGTCGCCGCGGCCGTGCGCGCGAGGCGCAGGATGGCGGGGCCGGAAAGCGAGGCGGCAAGAATCTGCGGGTGGACTGCGAGGAGCACACCGGCAGTCCTCTTGCGGTCGATCGCCCGAAACTGATCGAGCACCTTGTATTCGTACCCCTCGATGTCGACCTTGAAGCAGAGGCGCTCCGTTCTCGCCATCGCCTGAAGTTCCGGAACGGTAACCGTGTTGGCCGTGATCGACATGCCGGTATCGTCGGCGATCAGCGCCGAAGTCTCGGAACTGCCGAAACCGCCGCCGACGGAGTTGAGCACCAGGCACTTGTCGTGCGACAACGCCGCGTTAACGAGCGCGACCGCTCCCGCGTTCGTGCCTCTCATCTCGGTGAGGATGCCGAAGCAGACCGGATCGGGTTCGACGGCGATGACATTGTCGGCGATCTGCGCCGCCCAGTAGGGCGTCACGCCGATCCAGCCGCCGATGTCGATGTAGGTCGTCGTCTCGTCGACGAGACGTTCGATATTGCGAAAGGTGCCGGGCTCCCATTGGCCCGCCTGCAACCGACAGAAGAAACGTGCCTTTTCGGGCTTGTCGGGAAAGTGAACCGTTCTCTGGAAGTAGGTTATGGCGCGCATCGCGCTTCTCTACCGCATGATCCCATGAGTCGGAACCGGTTTCGGCGGAAATCGCACAACGGCGAGAATGCAGCAGGCGGCTGCCAAAGTAGTTCGACGAACTCAGGCTTCCGCCCGCTGCGCGCGGCTGCGCGCTTCGGTGAGTTCGGAGGTCGTTTGGCTGAGACGGTCGGCAAGCACTCGCATGATCTCGACCGCCATCTCCGGAAAATCAGCGAGCAGCTTCAGGAAATCGTCCTTGCGGATGCGCAGGGCTTCAAGCGGAGTGGTCGTTCTGATGGTTGCCGTACGTGGTGTATTGCAGAGAATGGCGATCTCGCCGACGATCGAATTCTGCTCCACGTCCGCGACCTTCAACTGACCATTCGGCGTTGCCACCAGCACATCAGCCTTGCCCGAAAGAATGACGTAAGCCGCGTCGCCGATATCACCCTGGCTAAACAGGTTTTCCCCCGCACTGTACATCACCCGGTCGGAGGTGAAAGCCAGAAGTTTGAGCTTCGCAGGCGGCAACCCGGAAAACAGCGTTATCCGGCGCAACATTTCCACTTCGTCTTTTAGGAGCATAACCGTCCGTTTCTCCGAATGTGCCTCGGGCGCAAACACGTCCAATCCCAAGCCGCGGGGAAAATATGCTTGCCTCCCGACATCAATATTACATCAAGATGCCAGTTCCTTATAGTCGCTGTCTTTTGGCCGCTCTTCCAGCGCGTCCTCTTGGACCAGGCGGCCGTTTTCGAAATGCGCGACGCGGTCGAACAGTTCCGAGAGAGCCGGATTGGAGAGGACCCAGACGATCGCGGGCCTGCGCTCGCCTTCCCGCAGGAAAGCGAAGACGTTCCGGGTGATCTGGTCCTGCGTGCGCTGGTCGAGGGCCAGGAGCGGCTGATTGAAGATGTAGAAGTCCGAGACGCGGATGAGCGCGCGTGCCAGGTTGAGCTTTTGCCGCTGACCGGCAGTCAGCCGCTTGCCTCCGGCACCTACGTTGAAATCGAGCCCAAACGCCAGAACCTTGTTGTAGAGTCCGAGCGACTCGAAGAGATCACGCACGATCGCGCGAATCCGTTCGGAACCGTCCGTGTGCTTGTGTCCGATGCGCCCGAAGAGCACGTTATCGATGATGCTCGCCGACGCCATGTAGCGGTTCGGCTGGTAGTGCTCGATTATGCCGACGAGATCGGCCGGCAGCCCTTCGCTGAACTCGCTCCGCGCCTCGACGATCTTGTTCATCAGATCGTCAGTCAAAAGACCGAAACGGTGCCGCGGCTCGATATAGCCGAAGCACAGACGGATGATCTTGATCGTGTCCTCCTCCGAGACGTCCTCGATCGGGCGCCCCCTCACCTTCTGCAGAAGCGCTTCATAGACGGGGATATCTTCGGCCGTCATGAAGGTGAGCTGCTGGAAGAACGGATGATCCGGCGGCAAATCCCGGAACAGTTCGACGACGTTCTCGGCAATCTCCAGCCCCATCCCGTAGAAGGTCTCGTGCAGCCCGGCCCTCTTCAAGACCGTCTTGAAGAAGGGATGGCTCTCTAGCGCCTTCTCCCAGCGGACGGTGTCGGTCACCGTTCCAAAGAGCAGGTTTTCGCCGACCGTCGCTTCGACATTGTAGGAGCCCGGTTCGAAGAACACGACGAGATCGCTGAGCTTCTCCGCCTCGAGGCGCCGGCGGAGCGCAGAACGCATGGCCACGATCTCCCCCGCAAAGGCTTCATGCTCGACCGGATTGATGGTCGATCGGACGGCCAACGCCGTGATGTCGTTGGTCAGAAGGACGGCATCGAGCACGGCCTTGATCCTGGCGAAGAGGTCGTCGGGACCGGTCGCGTCCGCAGCCTCGTAGTCGATCCAGTCGCTGTTGAGGTCGAACGAAGGATTGCCGGCGAGCTTCGCTTCCAAGAGCTCCCATCGGCGATGGGCAGCCTTGTCCCCCTCATAGACCGTCTCCGTCAGCGGTGCGTGCTTCAGCCCATAGAGCAGGTTGTCGCCGAGACTTCCGTGAAAAGTGTAGACCTCCGAAGAGGCGTAGGAAATCCGCCGTCCGGTGATCGACTCGGGCAAGTCGTGGACGTCGACATCACCAACGAGGATCCTGCCGCTTGTCGGCCAGATCAGCCGGCCGAAAGCCTCGGCCAGCGCCTCGCCCCCACCCCCGCTTCCCCCGGTAACGGCAACCGCTTCACCGGGATGGACCTGGAGCGACACGTGTTCCACCACCTTGGAGCCGCCATCATCGGCGACAGTCAGGTTGACAGCGGCGAGCGGCCCCGCGAGCGGTGGTGCCGGAGCTGCGGAAACCTCCTGCACTTTCGCGTCGATCAGCGGCTCGACGCTGAACTGTTCGACGACCTGGGCGTATTTGACCTGCACGTCCTGACGAGCCTGGTCCCAATCGATCAGCTCCTTCAGCGGGCCCGGCAGATCCTTGTAGGCACCGATGACGGCGACGAGCTGGCCGATATCGAGCCGCCCCTGCAGCGCAAAGTAGCCGCCGATCGAATAAAACAAAAACGGCGTGACCTGGGCGAGGAAGTTGTTCAGGAACTTGACGAGGAACTTCCACTCGTAGAGGTCGTAGCGGATCTTGAATATCCGGCCGAGGCGCGCGGCGATGTCGGCCCTCTCATAATTCGACGTGTCATGGCCGCGGATCGTGCCGATGCCGTCGACGATCTCACTCACGCGGCCGGAGAGCTCGCGCGCCGTTAACTGCCGTTCACGGCCAAGCACCAGCAGCCGCCGGCGCATGCGCGGGATGATGACCGCCTGTACGGCAACGATGACTGCGGCGATGATCCCGAGCCAGAAGCTCTGCAGCAGGATGAAGATCAGCGCGGTCAGCGCCTGACCGCCAAGGAGTGCCGGCTGCACGAAGGCGTCGCCGGTGAAGCCGCCCATCGGTTCGACCTCGTCCTTGATCATCGTCGCAATTTCGGCAGGCTTCACACGCTTGAAATGGCCCGGCGGAAAGCGCAGGACGCGGTCGATGAGTTCGAAGCGGATACGCCGCAGAAGACGTTCGCCGAGCCGGCCCTTGTAGGTGTTGATGTAGAACTTGAAGAGACCGTTGATGATGACGAGCAGGAGAAACACGAGGCTCAGCGCCAGGAGCATTCCTTCCCGCTCGAGCTGAAAGCCTGAAAACAGATTGATCTCGCCGAAGAACGGCAGGCTGAAGGAGATCGGCAGGAAAGGCTGTGTCGAGCCTGGGCCTTCGAAACCCTGCCCCTGAATCGGTCCGTTGACGATCTGCTTCGGCAGATCAAAGGACAGGAAATAGGGGATCATCGACAGCGCCACGACCAGCAGAATCCAGAGCTGCTGCTTGCGGGTGTGAGTCCAGATGTAACGGGAAAGACGTGGTTCCATGGGCCGACAATGAGACCTAATCTAAAACTCGGGATCGCACGGCCGTCTTGCCGGCGGACGTATGCCGCAAATGGTACCCTTCCGCCTGCTCTTCAATAGCTCCGCCCCTTATCCGCAAAATCATGACTGCCCGGATTGAGAGCAGAGGCATGTTCTCTGTCAAGCACCGGACAAGATTAAGCAAACGATCACCCGTCAGAAACGGTCGGCCCCTTTCGCGGCCTCGATCCGCCCCGCGCCCATGCCGCTTGCGCTCCCTCGACCGTGAGCTTACAACAGCCGCATGACGCATGCCAGCCACTCGCCCCACCCTCCCGCAGATTGGCACGAAAACGCCTATGACCTGGCCCGGGGGCTGGCCGCCTATTCCGGCAGCAGGCTCGTGGAAGGCATAGCCAGGGTCATCGCGAAGCATCCGGAAGCGAATATCGCCAACGCCTTCAACCATAAACAGGTCGGCTGCAAGATCTGGGCCCGAGACAAGCTCCTTGAAAGCGCTGGTGCATCATACCGCCGGATCGTCGTGCTCGGCGGCTGGTACGGAATTTTGCCAGCCATGCTGCTCGAGGACCCGCGCTTCCATATCGAGGCGGCCGACAGCTACGACATCGACCCCGCGGTGGAGGCGGTCGCACGGACGCTGAACGCCGCCTTCGGCGACAGGTTTCACGCAATGACGGCGGACATGTATGCGCTCGACTATCGCGACCTGAATGCTGACCTCGTGATCAACACGAGTTGTGAACATATCGCCGACCTCGGAAATTGGCTCAGCCTCGTCCCGCGTGGCACCCGCGTCCTCTTGCAGTCAAACGACTATTTCAGCGAGCCGACGCATATAAGCTGCGTCTCTTCGCTCGAGGAATTCCGTGTGCAGGCAGGTCTCGCGCGTATCGACTTCGCGGGCGCGCTGCCCATGAAGAAGTACACCCGCTTCATGCTGATCGGGGCGGTCTGAGAGCGATCCTCAAAGTTGAAGCGGGAAGCGGGCGGGAAACCGCTGTCGCCTTGCTCACCTGCGCTTCAACACGAGGCGCTGTTGCAGGATTCTCGCCGTACCCGCCGCTCCGTCGAGATCGAGCGGCGGTATTTCCGGCTTCGGCCGCGCAAGCATCGCTCCGATCTTGCCCGCTAAAAGCGCTGGCGTGATCCCCTCCTCCGGCAGAACGCCGGCGAGGCCGAGTTTTTCCAGCCTCGCCGCACGCGAACTCTGTTCGGTTTCCCCGCCTGCGGTAAACGGGACGAGCAGGGAAGCGCAGCCGGCGCGGAGAGCGTCGCAGACGGTGTTGTAACCGGCCTGCGAAACGGAGAGACGTGCCCCGGCAAGCAGGCTTGCGAAATCCTGGCGGAAGCGGAAAAGGCCAACGCCGCTTCGTGCCGTGGCCGTGAATGCGTCGAAATCGGCGTCGGGCAGGTTGGGGCCGGTCACCAGACACCAGCGAAGCGTTGCCGGCAGGAGCTTCGTCGCCTCGAGCGCGGCTCCGATCAGCTCCCTGCCCACGGCTCCCCCGCCGGCGGAGACGACGATATCGAATATCTCGCTCGGTTCGGCCGGGGCCGGCGGGGCAACAAGGCCGGTGTAGGCCACCTTGCCTTCCACCTCGGCCGCGAGAGGAAAGGTCTCCTCGAGTCGCGCAAAGCTCGGGTCGCCGTGAACGAGCACGAGGTCGAAATGGTTCCTGACGAGGTCTACGGTTTCCTCGGCGCGTCCCGGCTTCGTCCGCTCCTGGAGGATGTCGCGCAGCGAAGTCGCCACCATCGGGCGCCGCTCCATGGCTGCGACGGCATCGAGCAAAGGCAAGAGCTCGAAGCGCATCTGACGGCGCCCAAACGGGAAGGCCTCGATGATGACGATATCCGGATCTGTGCGATGAAGCGCCTCGATCAGCAGGTTCGTGCGGTGTTCCTCGAACGCCTTCGTGACCGGATTGCCGTCGCCGTCGACGAGCCCCGAAAAGCCTTTGTCGCCGGCCGTGACTGGCGGCAAGGCGACGGTCGTGACGTCCTCTCCCGGGAATCCCGGCAACGGTGTGCCGCCCGTGACCATCGTGACCTCGAAATCGTTCTCTACGAGAGCCTTCCCGATCCGGCTCGCACGCGCCAGATGGCCGATACCGAGAAGATGCTGCACATAGAAAAAGACGCGATGTCTGCTCAAGGGGCCCTGCTCCATTCGCTTTCGAAGAGCCCGCTCAACTGGCGGACGCTCGAATGGTGATCGAACTCGGCGCGCACGCGCTGTTCCGCCGCGGCGCCGAGGCGCCGGCGCATTTCCGGATCGCGGATCAGCCGCTCGAGCGCTAACGCCAGTGCGCGCGGGTCCTCCGCCGGCACCACGAGGCCGTTTTGACCGTCATCGAGCAGTTCCGGAACCCCGGCGACCGCCGTCGAGACGCATACGAGCCGCTGGCTCGATGCTTCGACGAGGACGTTCGGCAGCCCGTCGCGATCTCCATTGGCCGCAACCCGGCACGCCAGCGCAAAGATGTCGGCTTCGCGGTAGTGCGTCAGTACGTCCTTCTGATCGAGCGCGCCGTGCCAGCGAATGCGATCCGCAAGGCCGAGCTTGCCGGCAAGCGCCTGAAGTTCGGCTGTAAGCTCCCCCGCGCCGATATGCTCAAAGCGCCAGTTGAGATCGGCGGGAAGTGACGAAAGCGCCTTGAGAAGGACGTCGTACCCCTTCTTGGCGACGGCGCGCCCGACGCTGACGATGCGAACCGGATCGATCGGGTCGGAGCCGCCCCTAGCCGAATGGCTGCCCTCGAAAGACGGAAATCGGTCGAGATCGAGACCGTGATAGCTCAGATGGACGCGGGACTTTTCTCGCGTCAGGCTCTGCAGGTGGTCGTAGCCGTTTCGCGTGCAGGTGACGGTCCAGCGGGCGCGCCCGAGCTTTTCCGAAAGCTCCCAATCCGGAGACGTCCAGATGTCCTTCGCATGGGCCGAACACGTCCAGGGAATGCCGGCGATGATGCTAGCATAGGCGGTCACCGAGGCGGGTGTGTGGATGAAATGCGCATGCAGCCAATCGGCGCCCTCCGGCCATTCGGCAACGAGCACCAGCGCCTGGCCGAAACGACGGAAGCGGTTGCGCGTCCTGTCCCGGCGCAGGTCCCGAAAGAATTGTCGGAGTGCCGGCCAGAAACCCGGTTTCGCCACCGTTTGGAAGAGCGCACGACAGACCCGCCAGGGCTCCTCGTGCAGATATTCCGGAAGGTAGTGGACAGCCGCGCGGATCTCATCATGGACGGGGTGGCGCTTGCCGTCGGTCGGCCGGCGCAGGGCCACCAGGACGAGGTCGTGTCCTGCCTTCTCAAGGCCAAGCAGTTCCTGCGCGATGAACGTCTCCGAAAGACGCGGATAGCCTTTCAGGACAACGGCAATCTTCTTGTGTGGCGCCACGGGAGTTCAGCTTGTCTTTACGATGCTCAAGTGCTCTTTCGATCTGTGATCGAGCCAGTCTCCGACGACCTCGGATATGTGGACGAGGCCCTCGAGCCTCAGTCCATTGGCGTTGCGCGACGGCGGCGCGCGTTGCGGCAGCGCCTTAAGGGCCGCGGCGAGACGCAACGGATCCTCCGCTTCCTGCGGCAGCAGCATCTCGACGAGGCCGAGAGCCGAGGCTCGCTGGGCGCGGATCAATTGCTCCTCGCGCGGCTGGAGGCGCGGCACGATCAGGGCCGGCTTGTCGAAGGAGAGTATCTCGCAATAGGTGTTATAGCCACCCATCGAGACGACGCCCTTCGCTCCGGCGATCAACTCCTCCATCCGGTTGTCAAATTCGATCATCTTGATGAAGGGGATGCGTCCGCCCTTCTTGATCAGCTTGTTGCGCTGCTTGACGGGCATATAGGGACCAAGCACCACCAGCGCCTGATGGGTGAGTTCGGGATCCTGCTGGTAGGCATGGATCACGTCATGGACAAGATCCGCACCATCGCCGCCGCCGCCCGTCGTAACGAGGATGTAGTCGCCTTCCGGCCGATGGCTCGGCGCGCCGTCGTGCGGGATGCCCCTTTGCAGGAAACCGACGAAGTTCATGCGCTCGCGAACGGCCGTCGGCACATCCAGCCCCACCAGCGGGTCGTAGAAATCCGGCGGTCCATAGACCCAGATCGAATCGTAGAACTGCTCGATCTTGCGCATCGTGTCGCGGCGCTTCCACTCCACCTCGAGCAGATGCGGCGCATCCATGATGTCCCTCAAGCCTAGCACCAATCTGGTCCCGTGCGTCTTCAGATAGGTGAGCGTGTCTTCCACCTCGCCGCGCAGTCCCATCGGTTCCTTGTCGACGATGAAGACATCCGGCTTGAAGGTTTCCGCCGTCGAACGGATGATCGACTGCCGCATCTTCAGCGTTTCATGCAGGTCGATGTGCCGGTCGAGAGATGTGTACTCGCCGTTTCTGAGCTTGATGACGCTCGGGATTTTCACGAAATCGACGCGGGCGCGATAATCGAAGGCGCCGGCGATGGTCGCGCCGGAAATGATCAGGATCTGCAGTCCGCTGTAGTCTTCGACCAGCGCATGAGCGATCGCGCGGCAGCGTCTTAAGTGACCGAGGCCGAAGGTATCGTGACTGTACATGAGGATCCGGGCATCCTCGAAACGCCGTGTCATACGAAGACCCTTTCGCTCTTCAATAGGAGTATCGAGCCTGCTGCAGCGCCCGCTTGCGATCGGACGGCGCGATACCGGGGGCTATTTGTAGGGATCGGCGGCGTCGCGCAACCCATCTCCCAGGAAGTTGAACGCCAATATCACAAGAATGACCGGTATGGTGGGGAAAAGCAGCCATGGGTAGAAGGCGATGACGCTGACGCTCTTCGCCTCTGTGAGCAGAATGCCCCAGCTCGTTATCGGAGGACGAAGCCCCAGCCCGAGGAAGCTCAGCGCCGTCTCGCCGAGAATCATGCCGGGGATGGAGATCGTTGCTGTCGCGATGAGGTGGGACATGAAGCCGGGAACGAGATGCCGCGCAATGATACGGCTGCCTCTTGCCCCCATCAACTGAGCGGCGAGAACATAATCCTCTTCTCTGAGGGCCAGCAGCTTCGAACGGACCGCACGTGCGAGGCCCGTCCAGTCGAGAAGCCCGAGGATCACGGTGATGCCGAGATAGATGAGGATCGGGCTCCATGTCGCCGGCATGATCGCCGCGAGCGAAAGCCAGAGCGGAATGCTCGGGATCGACTGAAGAACCTCGATCACCCGCTGCACGACCAGATCGAAAACGCCGCCGTGGTAGCCGGCGAGCCCGCCGATGACGATGCCGAGAACGAAGCTGACGGTGATGCCGAGAAGCCCTATCGTCAGCGAAATCCGCGCGCCATAGATGATGCGCGACAGCACATCGCGGCCGAGCCTGTCGGTGCCCAGCAGGAAGAGCTGGCCGCCTTCCGCGGGACAGACCAGATGCAGATTGCTCTCGAATAGCCCCCAGAAATTATAGCTGTCGCCGCGGCAGAAGAAGCGGATCGGTTCGATGTCCGCCGGATTGTCCGCGTAGTTTCGTTTCAGCGTCTCCATGTCCAGCGTCATCGTCCGGCCGTAGACGAAGGGGCCGACGAAAGAGCCTTCATGGAAGAAATGGACACGCTGCGGTGGCGCGTAGATGAAATCGACATTGCGCGTGTGCAGGTTGTAGGGCGCCAGGAACTCGCAGAAGAGGATCATGACATAGAGCGCCGCCAGGAAGATGCCGGATACCAGCGCCACCTTGTGCCGCTTGAACTTCCACCACATCAGCCGGAGCTGCGACGCCTGGTTCACCCGCACCTGCTCTTCAGTCATTACCTCGACGGAATAGGGATCGAACGGTGCGGTCGAAACGTAATGCGGCAGAGGCTCGCCGGGCGCCGGAATCGGGGACGTCACTTTGTGCTCCTGCCTTGCAGACGGATACGGGGATCGAGAACGGCAAGCGCGAGATCGGAGATCAGGACGCCGATTACTGTGAGAAACGCGAGGAACATCAGGAAGGACCCGGCGAGATACATGTCCTGGCTCTGCAGCGCCTTGATCAGCATCGGCCCTGTGGTTTCGAGCGAAAGCACGATGGCCGTGATTTCCGCGCCGGAGATGATCGCCGGCAGGATCGAGCCGATGTCGGAAATGAAGAAATTGAGCGCCATGCGCAGCGGGTATTTGACAAGCGTGCGCGAAGGCGAAAGCCCCTTGGCCCGGGCTGTCACCACATATTGCTTCTGAAGCTCGTCGAGCAGGTTGGCTCTCAGCCGCCGGATCATGCCGGCCGTGCCCGCCGCACCGATGATGATGACGGGAATCCAGAGATGTTCGAGGATCGATTTCGCCTTTTCCCAGCTCATCGGCTCGGAGAGATATTTCTGGTCCATCAAATGGCCGATAGAGGTCCCGAACCAGGTATTGGCGAAATACATGAGGATCAGCGCCAGCATGAAGTTCGGGATGGCGATGCCGATGAGGCCGACCAGAGACAGGCCGTAATCGCCCCAGCTATATTGGTGCGTAGCGGCATAGATGCCGATTGGAAAGGCGATGATCCAGGTGAACATGATCGTGAAGAACGAGACCAGGACCGTCAGCCACAGCCGGTCTCCGACGACCTCGCTCACCGGCAGTTCATATTCGAAGGAATAGCCGAAGTCGCCTTGCAGCATGCCGCCGACCCAGTACAGGTAGCGCAGCAGCGGCGGCTGGTCGAAGCCGTACTGCTGGCGCAGCGCCTCGATCTGCTCCATGTTGACACCTTCGCCCTGCGCCCTGATCTCGGCAATGTAGCTTTCGAAATAGTCGCCCGGCGGCAGCTCGATAATGGTGAAGACGAGCGCCGAGATAATGAGGAGCGTCGGGACCATGACCGCGATACGCCAAAGAATGTAGCGCAGCATGTCAGTTGCCCTCTTGCAGCCAGAAGGTGTCGGGCTTGTAGACGCCGAAGTAACTCGTCGGGTCGAAGCCGTAGAGCGCCTTTTCGGGGAAATTGCGCAGCCTCGTCGTAACGACGATCGGCTGCAGCGAGCCGTTGACGAGGCCGATCGAGAAGACCTGATCCGCATAGATCGACAGCATCTGTCGCCAGATGTCCGCCCGCTCGACATCGTCCGATGAAAGTCTCCAGCGTTTGAGCAAGTCGAGAAGCTCGACCACCGGCGGCAGGTCGGGCGCCTCTCCCATTTCACCATGCGAAATATAATTCAGGCCCCAAACCGGCCATTGCAGCTGATCATCGGCCGTGGGGGCAAGCTGCCCCGGATTCATGCTCGCAGTCGGCACGCCGTTGTCGATGCCGAACCACATCGACATGATGATCTCTCCTCCGACCGCGCGGCTGCGGAAGGTGTCGCGCTGAGAGGTGCGGATGAAGAGCGAGATCCCGACCTTCTGCCAATAGTCGGTTATGAGCTGCAGCACGTCCGTGTCGAGCGTGCTTTCGCCCGGCGTTTCCACCACGATCTGCGCCCTGCGACCATCGGGAAGGATGCGGATGCCGTCGCTGCCGCGTTTGGCGAGCCCCGCCGCGTCGAGGAGGGCGTTCGCCTGCTCCGGATCATGGGCGATCCAGGCACTGGCGAACTCGGGCCGGAAGAGCGGACTGTCCGGCAGGACCGTGTCGGCGCTTTCCCTCGTCAACCCGTAAAAAACCGCCATGTTGATCTCGCGTCGGTCGATCGCGAGCGAAAGCGCCCTGCGGACCCGCACGTCCCTCAGAAGCGGCCGCCATACCGGATCGGCGCAGTTGAGGTTCGGAAGCAGCGCGAGACGCGAACCCGACGTCTTCTTCCAGAGCTTGACCTTCACCGGATAGCGCTTCTCGGCATCCTTCAGGTAGGTGTAGTCGACGAAATCTATTCCCTGCGCCTGCAGGTCGCTCTCACCCGTGCCGGTCTTCGCGGGAATGAGCGCGGACGAGCTGACACTCAGCACGAAGCGGTCGATATAAGGCAGTTGGATGCCGTTTTCGTCGACGCGATGGAAATAGGGATTGCGCTCGAACACGAACTGTTCGGCCGGCAGCGGCGTGGTGTTGCGCCATGGATCGAGTGTCGGCAGGTCGGGGTTCTCCGGCCGGTACGAACGCGCCATGCGCATATGGAGTTGGCTCCACTTCTTGAGGCGCTCAGCCTTCAGGATCGCCTTGAGCTTGTCCTCTTCCTGGTACTTCTTGTGGAACTGCTTGAGGTAGGCGGCCGGCATGGCGATGACGAGGGGCTGCGGTGCCGCGAGCTTCTGCAGAAAATCCGGATTGGGCTTCGACCAGGAATAGCGCAGCGTAAGCTCGTCGATGATCTCGAACTTTGCCGCCTCGCCGTCAATGACCATCGCTGTCGGCAGGCCTGCCGGCGACAGGTCCTCGTTGAGCAGCACATCCTCGAAGCAGTAGCGGAAATCCTCGGCCGTTAGCGGCGTCCCGTCCGACCACTTGTGCCCCTCGCGCAGACGGAAGGTGAAGATGCGATCCTCGACCGTCTCGTAGCTCTCAAGGATGTCCGGGTGGAGGTTGAGGTCCTCGTCGTAGCCGACCAGCCGGGCATAGCCGTAGATGGTCATTAGACGAATGTCCTTGGCGCTGCCTATGATGCTGCGGATCGTACCGCCGTGTCGGCCGGGCTCGCGCCCCATCCCCGCGACATTGATCACGCGTGGTGTCTTCGGCAGTCGCTCGGCGAGCGGCGGGAGCTTGCCTTCCTGAACGAGCGGCGCGAGCGCGTCCAGCTCGCCCGGTGCAGCAAGCAGGACCTTCGGGAATGCCGTGGATGCAAGGATGGCAAGCGCTGTTCTTCGGGTGATCATGGGCGTAACTCCCTCGCATCCACCGATTTGCGGGCGAGGACATAATGGCCGCCGCCGAGATCGGCGGGAAAAAGCGCATTCTCCTCTCCGCCGTCCGAAAATTGCACGCCCCAGCGCTGTTGGTCCGATCCTCCGCTCGCCTGAAGCGAATCAAAATCGAGCTTCCGGTCGAGATCGGGATAGGGAATGGCCGCAAGTAGCGACCTCGTATAGGGATGGACCGGATTGCGCATCAGCACTTCGCGCGGCGCCAGCTCGACGATCCGCCCGGCGCACATGACGGCGATGCGATCGGCCATGTAGTCCACGACCGCAAGGTTGTGCGAGATGAAAAACGTCGTCAGCCCGAGTTCCTTCTGCAAATCCTTAAGCAGATTGAGGATCTGGGCCTGCACCGAAACGTCGAGCGCCGAAACGGGCTCGTCGCAGATCAGAAGCTGCGGCACGAGCGCGAGCGCTCGTGCGATGCCGATGCGCTGTCTCTGGCCGCCGGAAAAACTGTGCGGATAACGGTTGATGAAGCGCTGGTCGAGGCCAACCGCCTGCAGGAGCGAGCGAACGGTCTCGACGCGCGACTTCGGTGTGCCGCGCCCGTGAATTTCGAGTGGCTCGCTGAGGATGTTCTTGACGGTCATCCGCGGCGAAAGCGACGAGACCGGATCCTGGAACACCATCTGGATCTTTGCACGCAGCGCCTTGAGCTCCGGGCCATCGAGTTTCAGGACGTCGAGCGCCCCTTCTCCGTCGTCGAAAGTGATGGACCCGGTGTCCGGCGTCACCGCCCGCATCAGGATCTTGCTCACCGTCGTCTTGCCGGAGCCGCTTTCGCCGACAAGCCCCAGGCATTCACCGCGACGGATATCGAAGCTGACATTGTCGACCGCGCGATGACTCGACGCGGCGCCGGTGCCGAACCAGCCCGAGCTGCGCGTCGCGAATGTCTTGGATACATTGCGCACGGACACGAGGACATCCGGCCCCGAGACCCTCCGGGCGTCCGGTCTGCCGAGGAGCGTGCCGGCCTTGACCGGCACCTCGCGAAGCGCCTTCAGCCGCTCACCGGGCTTCATATCGAAATGCGGCACCGCCGCCATCAGCCCTTTGAGATAGGGATGTTGGGGATTGCGGAAGATCGCATCGACCGGCCCGGCCTCGACGATATCGCCGTGATAGATGACGACGACCTCGTCGGCCATGTTGGCGACGACGCCGAGGTCATGCGTGATCAACAGCATGGCCATGTTGAGCTTGGACTGGAGCTCCCGCAGGAGCTGCAGGATTTGTGCCTGCACCGTCACATCGAGGGCGGTGGTCGGTTCGTCCGCGATAAGCAGCGCAGGCCGACAGATGAGCGCCATCGCGATCATGGCGCGCTGCCGCATGCCGCCGGAGAGTTCGAAGGGGTACATGTCGTAGGCCCGCTTCGGATCGGAAAATCCGACATAACCCAGGAGCTGTTCCGTCCTCGCCCGCCGCTCGGACCCGTCCGCGTCCGTGTGGATCGTGAGCACTTCGGAAATCTGGTTTCCGATCGTGTGGAGCGGCGACAGTGACGTCATCGGCTCCTGGAAGATCTTGCTTATGCGTGCGCCACGGATCGCCTGGATCTCATGTCCGTCCGTGTCCAGCGAGAGCAGGTCGACCGGTTTCGTTCCAGCCTCCGGATCATTGAACAGCACCCGGCCGCCGACCTTCGCCACGCTCGGCAGGATGCCCATGATCGCCTGGCTGATCGCCGACTTTCCGGATCCGGACTCGCCCACGAGCGCAGTCACCTTGCCCGGCAAGATCCTGAAATTTGCGCCCCGAACGGCTTCCACCTCGCCGCCGAGCACCGAGAATGTGATCCGCAGACCCTCAACCCGTAGCAGGTCCGCTCCTGACGTCATCGCAACACGCTTCCCTCATTACCCCTCCTGCACAATTCCCAATCCGGAGCCGCCATGGGCAAAATCATGCAGCAATTTCAAGCGTACAGCGACACTCGCACATTCCAAAGAACGCATGACCCGCTGTAGCGTCCGCCACCACAAAAACACTAGCGTAGCTTCAACGGGCTGTCCAGCGTACCGCCGGAGAGCTTGGGGAGGCGATAGGAACGTCGGCGCTGTCTTACGAGAAGGGGCAAGCGCCGTTCGTCAGAACGTCCTCACAGCGCGGCGAGCGACGGAAGTCGTCGTAATAGAGCGTCCAGTCGGTAATATCGGCCGCACGATAGGGACCGAACTTGAAATACTGATTTTCGCCAAGACCCTTGTCCGCATGGCCTATGTGCCCTTTGACGGTGATGATCGGCTGGCCATTGGCAAAGAGCTCGATGCGGCCCGAACCGTCGGGACCAGGTTTGGTGAAGACGACGAAATCGATCCAGCCGGATTTCGGATCGGGCAAGGGATTGCCGTGATTGGTAACGGTCACCCCGTTCGTACACGAGTTGAACAGCCGGCCGTCCTCGGCCTTCCAGTTACCGTCTGTTGCCACGAGCATCCGCATTTGGTTGAGATCGGGCCGGAGCCAAACGGGCACTTCGCCGGCGCCGCAGCGCGCCGGAACGTTCGCCGGCCCGCTCGAAACGGGCGGCAGATAGTTGGTTTCTACGGTGGCGAAGAGCTTGCCGAAATTCATGCGTAATGCCAGAAAAGGGCTGAAATCGCCATCGGCCCCATGATCGATCTCGCGCTTCCACTGTGCAATGAGATAGCGATGATCGCCGCTCGGTATCGGATCGGCGAACTTGACTGAGAAGCCGTACCAGACCCCCTGGTCATAGGGCACGCGCAGCTCCGTCTTCTCCCAGATTTCCGCCCGTTCGCTGCAGCCGCCTTCGGTCGCGGGACATTTAGGGACGATACTGAGCTTCAGTCCGCCATCGCCCGTACGCTTGACGTCGCTCTGGAACGCGTAGGTGCCCGCGCTCTGCTCGGAATTCTCGCGGTAATAAAGCCCGCCCTCGGGCGCGAAATCCTCGCCCTCGAAGCCGTCGACCAGTTTCCGCTCATGGGGCGGAAGTTCCAGGGACTCGGCACAAGCGACACCTGGCGCGGCAAGCGCTGCCGCGAGCAGAACTATACGAAGCATCGACCCCTCATTGAAGCATCTTGTCAATCAAGCCGCGCGGCGCGGGCGGCCGCTTCTTGTTACGGTAGAGCAACATGACATGCTCCGCCTCGGAAAGTCCATCCTCCGTCGCGTCGTAGGCCCGCTCCTGCTCTGTTGCCGCAAGGGCGGTGTCCCGAGGGTGAAGAACGGTGAACTTCTGGCGGATACCGCGCAGTTTCTCCTGTCCGAGCGTCTGCCACTCGCCGCCGCAGTAATTGACGAAGGCTTCGCTCGCGACGACGCTATGCGCATATTTCTTCGTCAAGTTCTGCAGCCGCTGCACCTCGTTCACCGCCGAGCCGAAGACCGAGAAGGTCAGCCGGTCGCGAAGCCCGACATTGCCGAACATGACGTTGCCGACATGGAGCCCGATGCCGTAGCCGATCGCGTCGCGGCCCTGCTGCCTGCGTTCGGCATTGAGCGCGGCCATGCGCGCGGTCGCAGCACCCACGGCAGCGAAGGCCTCGCGGCTCGCCATCTCCGAGGGCTCCTTGTGCCGGCCGCAGGGATAGACGGCGATGAAGCCGTCTCCGACGAAGCTCAGGATCTGGCCGCCGTTCCGGTTGAACGGCGTGGCAATCGCATCGAAGAAGCCGTTCAAGGATTCGATATAGGCTTGGCGGCCTTCCTTTTCGGCAAGCACGGTGGACTGGCGCATGTCCGCCATGACGAGAACCGCGCGGACCGTTTCGCCGTCACCGCGCCGAACCTGACCGCTCATCACGCGCCGCCCCGCATTGGCGCCGAGATAGGTCGTCAACATGTTATCGGCCAGCTTGCCGAGCACGGCAACCTTCGCGGCGATCGCCAAGTGGTTCTGAAGTCTCAGCAGAGCGGCGATCACATCGTCACTGAAGCCGCCGTGACGGTCCGTCGTCCAGGAGCCGACCATGCCGTGTTCGGATTCGGCCCCGAGCGGCTGCATGAAGGCGATGTAGTCGGTCGCGCCCTGCTCCTTCAGTTCGTCGATGATCGGAAATTCCGACGACTCGGCCGGATCGATCCGCCGTCTCACATGGTCGAGATTGTTGCTGAGCAGATAGTAATAGGGGCTACGCAGGAACCGTTCGGGGTTGAGCGCCAGCTCCTCGTGACGCAGTCCGCTCACCTCGACGCCCTTGCCGCGCCACCAGGTAAAGCCGAGCGCGTCGTAAAGCGGATGGAGCATGGAGAAGGACAGATGAACGCGCATGAGCGGCAGACCGGCTGCGGCCAACCGTTCGCAGAAGCCGCGCACGATGGTCTCCAGCGATTCGTCGCTGAGCGAAGTCCGCATGAGCCAGTCCGCGACCTTGTCCAGGAGGATTTCAGAAACGTTCTCGTTGATCGGGCCCATGCCATGTCCTCGTCGTCGCGGTGACGGTTGCCGCCAACGCAAGGTCTCGCGGAACTGGCGATCAAGATCGCCCGATCCGCGGTAGCGCTCGACTATGGCACCCGTCGGTAAAGAAGGTTCCTGCCGCCTCCCGCGGCCGTTAACGCAGCGAACGGATCGCCGCGCTATGTTCATGCAGATATTCACCGCCGGGCGCTTTTTCCAGAGAGGCGAGCGAATTTTGATTGCTGCCGGATCGTACACGCAACCGCCCGGCGCATTGCACCCTCAAATTGCCGGGGCGCGACCGCAATTTCGCTGAAGAGGGGCGCGGCTTGACTTGGCTCTCCTTTCTCGCCAACAAAAACGGGATAATCGGCGTCGGCATCGCTGGAACCGGCCCTCCACGAGAATTGGAAGCAACCATTGACCTCCCCTCATTACGACAGGCTCGTCGAATCGATCTCCGCCCGCACCGCGCGCGTCGGCGTCATCGGACTGGGTTATGTGGGCCTGCCGCTTGCCATTGCGGTCGCGCGCTCGGGCTTCCCGGTAACGGGCTTCGACATCGATCCTGCGAAGATCGTCGCGCTCGACGCCCGCCGCTCCTATATCGAAGCGGTCTCGGACGAAGCGCTCGCGCGTGAGGTCGCCGGCGGACGCTTCCGCTCGACAACCGATTTCTCCGAACTCGCGCTTTGCGACGTGATCGTCATCTGCGTGCCCACGCCGCTCACCAAGCACCGCGATCCGGACCTTTCGTTCGTCGAAAACACGTCGCGCTCGATCGCCGCCTGCCTGCGCCGGGGCCAGCTTGTCGTGCTGGAATCGACCACCTATCCGGGCACGACCGATGGCATCGTGCGTACGATCCTGGAGGAGACGGGCCTCAAGTCGGGGACGGACTTCTTCATCGGCTTCTCTCCGGAGCGCGAAGACCCGGGCAACCGCGCCTTCGAGACGGTGAGCATCCCGAAGGTGGTGGCGGGCGATGGCCCGCTTGCGGCCGCCTTGATGGAACGGTTCTACGCCGCCGTCGTCAGGACCGTGGTCCCGGTTTCCTCGAACGCCACCGCCGAGGCGGTGAAGCTCACCGAGAACATCTTCCGTGCCGTCAACATCGCACTCGTCAACGAACTCAAGGTCGTCTACGAGGCCATGGGCATCGACATCTGGGAAGTGATCGAGGCCGCCAAGACGAAGCCCTTCGGCTACATGCCCTTCTATCCTGGACCTGGGCTCGGCGGACATTGCATTCCCATCGACCCCTTCTATCTCACCTGGAAGTCCCGAGAATACGAACTGCCGACGCGGTTCATCGAACTTGCCGGCGAAATCAATTCGGCGATGCCGCGCCACGTGGTGATGCGGCTCGCCGAAGCGCTCGACCGTCGGCAAGGCAAGGCTCTCAGCCGCTCGCATGTTCTGGTCATCGGGCTCGCCTATAAGAAGAACGTGCCCGACATCCGCGAGAGCCCCTCGCTGAGGCTCATGGAACTCATCGAGGAGCGCGGCGGCAAGGCCGCCTTCTACGATCCGCATGTGGAGGAAATTCCCTCGACCCGGGAACATATGGGCCTCAAGGGCCGTCGGTCGATCGGTTTCGACGAGCAAACGATCCGCCGCTTCGACGCGGTGCTTGTCGCAACGGATCATGACGCCGTCGACTATGCCTCGCTGTTGGACTGGGCGCCGCTGATCGTCGATACGCGCAACGTCTTTGCGCGTCTCGGCCTAACGGCCGAACACATCGTCAAGGCGTGATCGCCGAGCGAGTGTCCGCACGTTCGCGGCCTGCGCCGGAGAGGGTCGCCTTGAGGTTTTTTGCCGCCATTGCGTAACCTCCGGCCGCACCGTCGATGAAATGCATATGGTCGCGGCTCATCGGTGAGGGAACGATGCAGGTCATCAGCGCCGAATCCTGCCGGTGCAGCCCATGGCGAGATATACCCGCCGCCACTCCCTGCTTCAGCCGCTCTTCGATCCGGCGCAACCGATCGATGCTGACGTCGATCGTCATCTTCAGCCCGTCGTCGAACTTGCGGAAATCGGAGTTGTTGGCGAGGTCATGTGCGTATCGCTTGACATCGAAGGGTCCGAAATTGATCCCGAGCCTGAAGCAGAGAAACAACAAAAAGCTCTGCACGGCGATAAACGGCCACGCCAGAATGCGCCGGCCTCGCGGCGAGACGGCGCGCGACTCGATGGTTACGCCCTGGATCGAAAGGCGCGGTTCGGGCCCCTCCTCCGGAACCGGATGGCCGCCCCGTTCCTCGCCTTCGGCCAGCGCCACGATGTCGCCGATCAGCTTCTGGAATTCGGGACCGTTGCCGCGCTCGCCCGGCACCGCGATGATCGACACGATCGTTCCGTGACGCGCCACGATCGGGTTCCAGCGGCAGGAGAGCCCGGTAAGATCCGGCCTCGTCCCCGGAGGAGCGGCCTCGATCTGGTAGCGTCCCGCCTTCATTTCCGCTTCCGCCCAGCTCGCACCACCGCCGGAGAACATCGCATAGGACACTTCCTCGCTCGCCTTGAAACGTGCGACGCGCATGTCGAGCCCATGCGCGCGAACGTCGGCAACCGGAACGAGTGCCGCACGCAGCTCGAGGCCGAGCTCTTCGGCCACCCAGGTCTTGGCGGCGGCCAGCACGTCCCTCGCCTTTGCGGCCAGCGCCGCCGGCACCGCAGCGAGCGCCCCGTCTCCGCCGAAGACGAAAGGCAGGTTTCGCTCGTCGAGCCCGTTCATGAGCGCCGAGATGACGCTCGCACCGGCCATGTTGACGCTCTTGTATCGCCCCTGTGCGATCGCTCCCGTCGAATCGACGATGTCGGCGACGGCAAGCGACCAGCCTTCGGGCAACGGCCTGTAATTGGCCTCGTCAGCCACGCCTTCGAACGCCTCGAAAAGAGGAAGCCTCTCGTAAAACTCTATGTCCGCTGCCTGCGCCATGGGTGCTTCGCCCTTTGCCGTTACCAGGTGCCGAGCATAGCGCGGGACGAGGAAAAGTGTGCACGGTTTTCCGCCCGCATCCCGCGCTAACTTACGAGGATCGATCACGTTCATGATTTAGAGGAATGGCGAGCGAAAAGCGCGTCTTGCTTTTGCGTCACGGCTATGGCCCGCGGATAAGAGCATCAAACGTGAAAACAAATTTTCATCAGGCGCGTTGTACCCCAGGAAACAGGCGAACCACTGGGGCCGGATGCTAATTGCATTTGCAGGACCATCATGATCTGTGCTTGTCTAGACCTTGCGCGCAAGGCAAAGGTGCCAAGGCGGGCAGCACGAAGCCGAAACAGGAATGCAGGAAAACACCTTTCGAGTGCGGTTCTGGGGAGTAAGGGGCAGTTTGCCGGTATCCGGCGAGCAATTCCTGCGCTATGGCGGCAATACACCATGCATCGAGGTCCGCTGCGGCAGTGAGGTGCTGCTCTTCGACGCCGGTTCGGGATTGCGCGAAGCCGGACTTGCTCTGAAGTCCGAGGGCATCTCGAACTACGACGTCTTCTTCACCCATAGCCATTACGACCACATTATCGGACTGCCCTATTTCAAGCCGATCTATTCCTGCAGCACGGCGGTCCGTTTCTGGTCCGGGCATCTTAACGGTACGATGTCCACTCAGGAAATGATCACCGAGTTCATGCGTCCGCCATGGTTTCCGGTCGGTCCGACAATCTGTGAGGCGAGCCTCGACTGTCTTGACTTCCGCCCCGGCGACGTCCTTTCGCCCCGCAGGGGCGTTTCCATCCGCACCATGAGTCTCGTTCACCCCGGCGGCTGCGTCGGCTACCGTGTCGACTGGGGCGGGCGAGCCGTCGCCCTCATCTATGACACGGAGCATGAGCCCGGCATTCTCGATCCCGCACTCCTCGAGTTCATCGACGGCGCAGACCTCATGGTCTACGATTGCACCTACCTGGAAAGTGAGATGCCGGCCTATCGCGGCTACGGACACTCGACCGGCATCCACGGATCAAAGCTGGCGAAGGCCGCCGGCATTCCGCGCCTCGCCATGTTCCACCACGACCCCTCGCGCACCGACGCAGCGCTCGCCGCCATGGAACAGGAGGTCCAGACCTTTTTCGCCGGAGCCTTCGCCGCCCGAGACCATCAGGTCATCGACCTATGAGATCTCAAAGCGAGTTCTAAAGGCTTTGCTTGAGTATCCGTAACTGCTGAAACGTCGGCGATATGCGATTTACTCATCGATAGGCTTCGCATGCTTTGTGCCATTTTTCACCGGTGAGGGCGCAAACCGGGCGCAAAATGTGCGACCCGCGCGAACTGCTCGCCGTGTCGGCTGCTTCCCTGTCTTTGCCGTTGACGACATACCACATAGCATCGCGCGTGAATGACGGCGAAGCTGGCCACACTCCCGAAGGATTTCGGGCGTATCGGCTTCAAGCGAGCATTGCTGTCACTCAGCGAATTGCTGGCTAACTGTTACTTGCCACCCGTGTTGCACGGTGATGCAAGATACAGCACCAGCATAAAGGCAAGCCAGGCCTCTGGATACGCTGCCTCAGCTCCCACCAGGACGCCCAGAACTCCGGCGGCGCCTCAATCGAAATGTCCTCGCTGTAATCCCGGAACCATAGTGACCCATCGGTGCAGCGACAAGGAACGAATGCACCTGTGGCGCTACGAGGCATCGGTGGAGAACTTGTGTATCGTAGTCGATTTCAGCGTTTCGCCCGGTTTCAGCACCGTCGTCGGAAAAGACGGCTTGTTCGGCGAATCCGGGAAGTGCTGCGTCTCGAGGCAGAAGCCGTCGGTCTGGCGGTATTGCTGACCAGCAGCGCCGACGAGCGTCGAATCGAGGAAGTTGCCGCTGTAGAACTGGACGCCGGGCTCAGTGGTCGAGATCTCCATGATCCGGCCCGAGCGCGGCTCATAGACTCGCGCGGCGAGCGAAAGCCCGCTACCCGACCGGTTCAGCACGTAGTTGTGATCGTATCCGCGGCCATAGACCAGCTGTGGGTCGTTCGAGCGGATGCGTGCGCCGATCGGCATTCCTTGGCGGAAGTCGAACGGCGTGCCGGCCACAGAGGCGAGCTGCCCGGTCGGGATCAAGGTGGCATCGACCGGCGTGTAGCGATCGGCGTTGATCGTGAGGATGTGATCGTCGATCCCGCCCGTGCCGTCGCCTGCGAGGTTGAAGTAGGAATGACTGGTGAGATTGACCACGGTCGGTTTGTCCGTCGTCGCTTCGTAGTCGATGCGCAGTTCGTTATCGTTAGTGAGGGTATAGACGACCCGGACCGTGAGCGTGCCGGGATAGCCTTCCTCGCCATCCTTGCTCGTGTAGCTGAGGCGCGCTGCTGCGCCGCTCGCGCCGCCCACCGGCTCGACCGCCCAGACAACCTTGTCGAAGCCCTTCGTGCCGCCGTGCAGGCTGTTCGGCCCGTTATTGGCGGCGAGCTGGTACTGCGTGCCGTCGAGCATGAACTTCGCGCCACCAATGCGATTGCCGTAGCGCCCGATCAGTGCGCCGAAATAGGGGTTTTTGGATTCGTAGTCGGCGAGTTCTTTGAAGCCGAGCACGATGTTGCCGAGCTTGCCCCAGCGGTCGGGCACGTTTATCTCTGTGATGATGCCCCCATAGGCGATGAACTTGACGGACGCGCCCCTGTCGTTGGTGAGCGTGTAGAGATTGACGGCTTTGCCGTCCTGGGTGTTTCCGAATGGGGTCTCGTCCATAGAGCCGGCTCCAGCGCTGGTTCCCTCCAGAAGCACACCCATACCGAGCACGGCCGCGCCGAGCACTGACCTATGCCAGGTACGCGACATGTTGGGATCGATCCGCGTCATGGTTTCCTCCCTCGATTGGCCTCTTCGCCGGCGGCTTATGACGAGCCGCCCAGAAGACCAATTCTAAACTCATTGGACTATTAACGTAAGTTTCTACACGCTTGGTGTGCCCCGAAGCCCAGCAACGAAGCTGCTGCGGGAGCCTCAGGCCAACACGCATCGCCTGATCACCATTCGTTCTCGAAATTCCCAAAAGGGTAAGGTTCGGCATTTATGGAGAACGTCGGCGGTCGCCCTGGCAGGATCAGCATTCTTCGCAAGAAAATCGGCAAGCGGCCGAGAGGCGGCGATGGGGTGCGAAGATGCTCGAGAACGGCCCGGATCGACCGCGTACCTGAGGCCGCGTTCGATGTAGTCACCGGCGAAGGTGGCCGCAATTGGCGGGATGGTCATGGACATGCTCTCCGCCGAGGAGGCGGTGAACTCGTCGGTCAGTTCAACGGGATCCATGTGGTGTGGACGTAGGGGCCTTATCTTAAGGCAACAGTCGGCGTTCCGTACTGCTACGCGCAGTTCATCCAGCAGGGTTCTTCAAAGGGTTGCAAGTGCGCGATTCGACACGGCGCCGACATAGAGCTGCCGAATGCGGAGCTTGTCTTCCAGAGCGATCACCACATCCTCGCTGAAATCCACTCCGTGGATCGACGCGATCTCGGGGAAGCCGCCAGGTGTGAAAACGTTCACTTCAAGCACGGTGTTGCCGACGATATCGAGCCCGACTAGGAACATGCCGTCCTCTGTCAGTTTGGGGCGCAGCTTTTCCGCAATGGCAAGAACTTGCGGTGTGATGGTCGCCGGTTCAGCCGTGCCGCTCGCATGCAGATTCGAGCGAACATCGCCCTTTGCCGGAACGCGCCGAAAGGCGGCATAGACGCCCTTGCGCTCCAGCGGCCGTCCGTTCATCAGGAACAGACGGATGTCACCGGCGGTGGCCTCCGGAAGATAATTCTGGGCAATAAGATAGCCGGCGCCGCTCGCTGCCTCGAAAATTTGATTGAGATTCGCCTCGCCCTTGGAGCGGATCTTGAAGACATTCCTGCCGCCTGATCCCTGCAACGGTTTCAATATGACACCGTCCGGGTGATCCTCGATGAAGGCGCGGATCTCGTCGATGCTCCTGGAGATCAGCGTCGTCGGACGGACGGTTTCGGGAAATCCCTGAAAATAAAGCTTGTTCTGCGCGAGCGCCAAGCCATCGGGATCATTGACCACGATGACGCCCGCGGCCGCGGCCAGCCTCCCAAAATTGGTTCCAGCATAAACTGCCCACGGACGGCTTTCTGCATCCTCGGACGGGTCGTTCCTAAGAAAGAGCACCTGAATTTCCCGTATGTCGATCGTCACGACCTTCGCCTGTTCGCGCTTGAGGACATTAAGCAATGTTTCTGGCTTTTTCGGCTTGGAACCATTCAATGTGGTCGCGCGGATCAGCAGGCTGTTGTCCGGCCGGAGCACGAAATCGCCGGGTGTGACGTAACAGACCTCATGACCGCGTCCGAGCGCCGCAAGCGCGAGTGACGTCGTCGTATAATACGACGTCTCGCCCTCAATGGAGTTGACGAGAAAGGCGATGCGCATGTCCGGCTCCTAGTTGTCCAACAGGTCAAGCGGAGTCTTTGCCGAGCGCGCCCTGGAAAGCCGCGCCGTCGCTTCCGCAGCGTCGAGGAACATCGGACGGACCGCCGGTCCACCGAGCAGTCCTCGGGCATTCAGTTCCTGCATGACGCTGAAATGCGAGGCTGCGATCTTTCCCATCCAGAAGGGTTCGAGCGTCCCGCCATCTGCCAAATGGTCGAGCAGTTGCAAGAGCCCCCGCAGATAGATCGCATCCTTGACGAGGCCGCCGCCGCGGTAGACGCGCAGGACCACGTTGAACGCTTCCGCTTTCTGGAATTCATGCTCGTTGACGAGCAGCCGATGGGCTTCCGGCAGGGACGCGCCGTCGAGCATGGCTGCACAGGCAATTACGCGGGCAGCAATGAGCCGCAGCCGATCGGGCGTCATGCCGGCCGAAAGGTATTCTGCAAAGACGGCCAAGCCCTCCTGCATCCCTTCGTAGCCGGCGAGACCGGAACGAAACAGGCGCAGGCCCTGCGCCGAGCCGTTGAAATACGTCAGCAGGTGAACGCCGATCTCGTGACTGAGGATCGGCTCAACACGATCTTTCTCCATCACTGTGCTTCGAGCGATGAGTAGCCGTCTTCCCGAGACAAGCAAGCCGGTGGGAAGATCGTCCCGCACCTCGACACGCGCGTCGAAGTCGCTGCAACGACGAGCATATTCGGCGATCATCTCGCGTGCTCGCCTTTCGATCAGGTAGCTGTCTGCGGTCTGTTGGTAGAGACGCGCGGAGGCGTCGCCTTCTTCTGCGCGACCGTTGCTCCTGGCAAGGATGTCCCTTGCGGCTTGCAACAGCCCCGGCTCAACCGGACCATAGAGGGCGCGGCCGAATTCAACGAACTTTGCCGTCTCACGCGCGGAAAGCATCGAGAGTTGCAGATCGAGCTCCTGTTGCTTTTCGCGGTAGAGTCGATAAAGCACCGGGTCTTCGAGATGCTCGAAGGGAATGGAGAACAGCTTTCGTTTTGCTGCCTCCGCCTGCAGCGTCAAAGGCCGGTAAAGAAATCGCGGCGCACGTGAGCAATCACCTGCGGCGAACTCGTTCCAGGCCGCTTCCGCATTGATCGGAGTAACGGCAAGCAGGAAGTCGAAGCTCGCGGCCACATCGTCAATGGCTCGGTCGGTGCGCACCACTGCATCGACAAAGGCTTGCCGTCCGAGGGCGCGATGTGTCGTAATCGTTAGGCATCTCGTCGACTTTGCAAAGGCAGCGATGGCTTGCAGGCCGGCGTCAAAGATGCTGGCGATTAAGCGCTCGCGGATCTCAGGATAAATCGTGCCGGACTGGCGCTGGCGGTAGATCGGCGCAAACCGCACCCGCATTTGGGGAAAGGCGACCTCAAGCATTTTGTCCCTGCCTGCTTGCCTGTCCGGCCACTTGCGAAACTCGATTCGTGGAGTGCGGAACTTCCCCTGGATCGCCTCGACAGCTTCGACGAAGGACCTTGCGGCCGCTCGGATATCCGGTTGGTCCGCTGCCGCGATCTCGACCTTGAAGGGCGAGAGAAGCGGGGCCTTGTCGTTCAGCAACTCGTCACTGGCCAGTTCCCCAATTTCGAGCACCATGAGCGCGCCGAACCGACGTTTGAGCATGGTTCCAACGGCTGCGACGATCGGGGTGGCCGTGACTGCATCGGGGGCAATCAAATAGGATGCATTCGCTTGTGCTATTTCCCGGGCGACCGGCGAGCTATGGTCGCCCGACAAGTGGACGCAGAGAAAAGGCAGCGGCCGATCGATATGGAGGCGGCCGCCGGCTGCAAGTTCCTGGCGCACTGGCTTGCCGGCTTCGATCGCCGCGATGACCTCTGCCATCCAATCCGGAAAGCCCGCCTGTCGAGGGATGCGTGCACTCGCCAGCTTCATCGGCCCGCCTCCAAAGCTTCGACCAGCACCGGCTGTGTCGATGCGACCAGCTCCCTGAGCGCGACGAGGGGTTCCACGTGTGGCGTTCCCGTCCATTCCTCCATGAAGAACTTCTTGAATTCGACGGCGATCGCGCACCCAGTGTCGGGAAAATGTTCGTGGATGAACCGCGCTTGTTCACCGCGCCCTTGAAAGGCGATGTTTTCCCGGACGTCGAGACGCCCGCCTCGAAAATCAAAGGACCGCAGGGCTTCGGCGAAACGGTCGACCACATGCGCCCACTTTCGGCGATCCATCGAAAAAGTGCCGATGTTGACATCAGGCGCTTCGGCCGCGACCGTCGGCTCTGCCCCGGGGCCGTTGCGTCGGTGATTGTAGCTGTGCACGTCGAGCACGACGAAGCGTCCGTAGCACCGCTCGATGCCTGCAAGGAATGATTTCAGCATCTCATAATATTCATCATGCATGGCGAGCGACCGCTCGACGAGATCGTGGGGTAGCTCGCATGTCCAGACCTTGAGGCCCCAAGCCTGTTCCGGGCGAAGGTAGATGGCACCATTGCGCGACCGGTTGATGTCTACCTCGAAACGCGAGCGGTGCACGACGATCCGATTGGGAACATCGCGAATGATGAACTCGGTGAAGGGGTCTTCCTCTCGGAGGCGCTCTTCCTTGGAAAGAGCGAAACAACGCTCCACCGCATCGCGCGTCATATGACCATTATGGATTGCCGTCGCGATGATGGGGGAATCGCCGCGATGCTGAGTCCACCACTCGGCGGCCACGGGTAGCGCCAAATCCGCGAGTAAATCCGAGGTTTTGTTCATGTCATCGTTCCGCCGCATTCCATTGGAACTCAGCCCAAGCGGCCTTAAGCTACAATTCCGAAGGGACTTTTCGGTTCCAGAACTGCGCAAGCCTCGTCTGCGCGGACATATTCAGTCGCCTCGGTTGCCGTCAGCACTTGGGCCCAAACCGAAAACCTGCAAGACATCAAACGCGATGCCTGCCAGATCGAGCTGTCCTGGCGCGGTCCGAAAGGTCACTCCCTCGAGGGCGGCGACCGGGGAATTCGGCTGGTCGCGCATGCCGTTCTCGGGGCCTCTCGAGGCTGCGGCGGAACGGGCTACGGAGGCCGGCGCGAAATGCAGCGCCCATGGCGTCGCGTGGACCAGCCACCGACGCCATGGGCGCGCCAGCCGGGGGTGGTTCCTCCATCCGTTCGGCGCGCCCGCTGTGGCATTCGGGGTCGCTGTGGGCCACGGCTTTGGCGGGAAGATCCTGGATGAGATCAGCGGCCTTTATCAGTTCGGTGCGCGCTACTGTGCGCCCAAGATCGGCGCTTCGTCAGTCCCGACCTGTCTTTTGTTTAAAGCAGCAGGTCACCGATTTATGAGATCGGCGATTTTTCGCCAGCGGCAAGCCGGGTGAGGAGCGGATATCTCGAAGAGCTTCTCCAGGAACGCCCAGATGCTCTCGTCGTGAACGAGATGATGGGTCAGGATGCCCGTCGCACCTCCTCCTCCGCCCGACTGGTCCAGCCGTCGCACGATGTCGTCGACGATCTCTTCGTGGTCGCGGCACCCGCGCGCTCCATGCCAATCGATTACGTCCACATGCGTGTTGATGATCGTGAGCTCCGGATGCGCAAAGGTCCGATGCGGTTTTCCGCCCGTTTCGGGCCCGAAGACCGAAAGCGCTGTGAAGCCGATGGGAGGGAGGCCGGCGATCAATCCGGCGTCGATCCGGTTCCACGGCGGGACGAGCAGCGGCACGAAGGCGGAGGGATGGAGTGCCCGAAGGCGTGTGTAACCGACGCTGAGTTCGCCCAAGACCACCTCTCGCGGCCGGTGGGCGCCGAGCTCCTGGCTTTTTTCCCCCATAGGCGCGTGGTTGCGGTGCGACCAGCCATGGACGGCGACACTGATATCGCCGCGGCCGGCGAGGTCATATGACAGCCGCTCGTCAGTACCGGCCGGAATGACGGCGAGGGTCGCTGGTACGGTGAAGCGCTCCGCCAGCTCGAGCAAGCGATCCAGCGCCGCCGTCGGCTCGACCGCATCGTCGTCGCGGAGCCAAAAATCGAAGGTCTTTCCGGCCGCCTCGCACCGGTCCAGCCGATCGATGAGCGGTTGCCAGATGGATGCCGCTTTCATCTTCCCATCCCGCCAAATTCGCTGAGAATCTCGCCGAGACGCGCGGCAGCAGCCGGAAGCGAGCGCTCTTCAAATACGAAATGCCTCGCGCGCCCGCCGAACTGTACCCGCAGCGCCTCGTCGCTGAGAAGGCGTCGGATGGCCGCGGCGAAAGCTTCGACGTCTCCGGCCGGCGTCAGCAAACCCGTTTCCTCATCCCAGACGACTTCCGGCACGCCCGCGGTCCGCTGCGCAACGACGGGCATCCCGGCCGCTTCAGCCTCCAGATAGGAGAGACCGTAGGCCTCGCCGCAGCCCGGCCAGACATAGAGATCGCCATCCGCGAGAATTCCCGGGATTGCCTGCGGCTCCACTTCGCCGCGCCATTCCAGCCGTTCTGCCGGGAGCCCAGCAAAGATCTCGTGCACCTCGGCGCGAGCAGGGCCGTCCCCGACGACCGTCAGCCGCCACGGCAGATCGACGACGAGCGTCAGGGCGCGCGCGAGCATCCTGTAGCTGTCCATCTTGTCGCCCGAACGCATCATTGCAACAGCGAACAGCCGGCACTCATCGACCTTCGTCCTCCGCAGCTCGCGAAACGGCGAAACATCGATAAAGGGAGCAAGCATCGCATAGCGCGCGCTTGGTATTGCCTCTTGCAGCCCCTCTCGATCGCGGTGGGTGAAGCAGATGTTTACGGCGGCTTGCCTCGCGCCGGCCGCGACCTCGTCCTGCGCAAGCCTCCAGGCGTCCGTGTTGCGCCGGTAGGAATAGGAGCTTTCCGCCGTGATGTAGGGAATCGCAAATTCGGCCGAGAGGCGGGGGCCGAGCAGATCCGGAGCCTTGTAATAAGGATGATAGCAGAACCATGCCTCAGGCGGCCCCTCCCGCCGCCATAGCTCGCGAACACGCACGATCTCCCGCTCAGCTTCACTGCAGAGGGCCGCAAAGGCCGCCTTGGAAGCGTCGCGCGAGAATGTGCGCAAATCAGAGGCGATGATGATTTCGTGCCCGGCCAGGCGCAGCGCCTCGATAAGCATGCGTGCCATCTGCCTGTCACCCGAGGGCACAGGGTGATCAGGAGATTTCAGCGGCGCGTGGAAGGCAATCTTCATTCGAGGCGAATGCTATCCTGCCTTCCTATCCTGATGTCAACACGGCGCGTATGTCGTTTCGAATGCTGGAGCATCCGTCGGTCCCGATGCCGCGCAGACTATTCCGCCGCCGCCTCGCCAGGCGCCGCGGCCGCGTTTCTCTTGGCGATCGCGTCGCGTGTCGCGGCAGCGGCGGCCGTCGACGCCTGCGCCTCGTCGGCCGCGACCTGCACCGTCGGCGAGGCAAACTGGATGCCGTGGGTCTTGAACGCCTCCTTGATCAGCGCCTGCGCCCGCCGCCGGACCTGCGTCTGGTGTCCCGGCTTGGTGGTCATAGCAAAACTCAAGGTGATACCATAATCGCCGAATTGCTCGACGCCCTTCATTTTCACCGTTTCTATGATGAGCGGCGCGAGCTCCGGATCATCGAGCAGTGCCTGTCCCACGCCTTTCACGACCTTCTTCACCTTCGCGACATCGGCATCGTAGGAAACGTTGATCATGAACTTGTCGATGACCCAGTCGCGGCTCATGTTCTGAACGGCGCCGAGTGAGCCGAACGGCACGGTGAAGACGGGGCCGCGATGGTGGCGCAGCTTCACGGAACGGATGCTGAAGGACTCGACCGTGCCCTTGTAGCTGCCGCTCTGGATATATTCGCCAACGCGGAAGGCGTCGTCCATCATGTAGAAGATGCCGCTGATGATGTCCTTGACGAGTGTCTGCGAGCCGAAGCCTATCGCAACGCCGAAGACGCCGGCGCCGGCGATCAGCGGACCGACCTCGACGCCGAGGCCGGAAAGCACCATCATGCCGGCAACGACGGCAATGAAGGCGGCAAGAAAATTGCGCAGGATCGGCAGCAGCGTGCGCAGGCGCGTATTGCGGGCAAGCTCAGCCGGATCCGCGACGTCGACGCTCGCCTGTTTCACGCGGACGTTGATGGACTCCTTCGCCAGTTGCCAGATGAGATCCGCTGCAAGCAGGATGACAACGCCGGCCAGAACGCCGCGGAAAACCCGGTTGAAGACATCATCCTGTAGCATTGCGCTGCCGTTGACCTGGAAAACAACGGCAAGCCAAGCCGCCGCGAGCGCGATGATGACGAATCTCGCGCCGCGGTCGATCAGAACATTGCGCATCACGCGCACGTAGTCGGCTGCTTCGGTATCCTGCATCGCCCTCGTCGCCGCGCTCGTGAAGCGCAACAGCGGCGGCAATCCGAGAACATAGACGCCGATCCAGAACAGCACCTTCATGCCCGCGACCCAGACGAGCCACAACAGGATGAGGAACGCTGTGAGCAGCGTGTTGCGCAGGATGCGCCGCCCGGCAGCCATGTCCGGGGCGGGCCGGCGCAATGCGGTATCGATCGCCAGCGCCAAAACAAAGAAGCCGAGACCGGCCGTCACCAAGTTTCGGACATCTTCCGGAAACGAGAGCGCCTGCATCATGTCGCCGACGGCCCAGATGAAGGCGAAGGCGCAGACGAATAGGACGGATCGCTTGTACCAGAAGCGGGCGGCATCTGGAGCAAGCGTGACGGGCGCTTCCGGCGCATCCGCTGCCGCAGCCTCTTCGGAAGGTTTCAGCGCTGCGGATGCGATCGCAATCAACAGACGGGCCACGATCCACGCGATCAGCAGCGGCGCGACGGCGGCCTCGAGCTGGTGCGGCCAAGCGGCAAGCACGAAAGCGGTGATGGCAGCAACCGCGAAGACGGCGAGCGGCGCGATGCGAAGAAGCGCCGTGAGCCCATGGCCGGGCCTGGCGGCGTTCCGCGCAACGATCCGGCGTAACAGGTAGCGGAGCAGGAATTCGGCGCCATAGCCGATGAAAAGGACGATGGCGAAGCCCCTGAGGACAGGGGTCGTCCCATAGGCTTGCATGTCAACGGCAATGCGCGCTCTCGCCGCGTGCCATTCGGGCATCACGCGCGGCACGGCGTTCCCGAGATCCGAAATATGCTTCCGGATCGCTGCTATCCAACGTGAGGCAAGTCCCCCCGCAGGCGTGGTCGCGGCGGGTGCCGGAGCCGCCTGCTTGGCCGCGAGCCATTGACGGACTTCCGGATCGTCCAGCAACTCGATCAACTGCTGCACCTTGGCCGGCGGCGCGGCCGTCACCGGCTCCTGGGCCGCCAAAGGAGCGGCAACGCCGAAGATCAGCTGGAGAAAGAGAGTGACCGAAACGAAGACGATGCTTCGTCTGCCACGCCTTGAACCTGCGCTCATGCGAACTGCCCCCGGTCTTTATACATGCCGCATACATACCGCCCGTAGCGATATTCGCATATCGAGCATATGTGCGTCACGCGGCAAATCACACGCCATTCCACTTCGGCTCACCGCCGAATCCGGCGATCCATCCCAGATGGTTGAAGCGGTGGGTGCAACGGTGGGGAGCTCGGTGAAGCATCCCCATGCTCGAAAGGATCAAGGCGGCGCAGCTTGCATAGCAAGCGCCTTTTGTTCCGCGCGTAATGGAGTCTCTATCGGAATGACCGCAGCTCAAAACCGCCGATGACCCGCTCCGCCAACACGGCTCAAACAATCGTAGCGAAGGGCACGCGCGAATTTTCCGGCGTCATAAGGCACCTGTCAGTTCATCCGCGACCCACTGTCCAATGCGCAGGAGACCAGCACATCGCGACTTAGGGCACTCATAGGCGACCGTCTAGGGGCGACATTGTTGTCGAGCCTTCATGAGTCCGCGGCATCATCCAGGAGCAAAAGAGCGTTCGGCCTCTCCCGTACAGGCATTCTGAAACGTCGCTGCCGCCGAACCGCGCAGTGGCGGAGCTGCCTTTTGTTCTCGTCACTTTATAAATACATACTCGTTACAGCCGTGCCGCCCACCTACCGTCTTGATCTGATCCAATTGGTAGCCCTTCTCGTGATAGAAGTCGAAAACTTCTTTGGGAGTGGAAACCTCGAAGGGATAGCCGCCGAGCCAGTCAAGGTGGTCGTGCCAAAATGACATTCCCCTTGGAGGTTTTCGCGCCTCAAAGTACCGGATAACCACACTCGGTAAGGCAGGATAGAGAAAATGAACGAAGATGAGCACAGGACGTGACATAGGATGCTTGTTGTATAACTTCTTCGCAAACACCCAGTATGTGCTGATGATCGGCTGGCGATTGTAGAGTGCAAGAAACAGCTTTCCGCCTTGCTTCACATTGCTGTCGACATTTTCCAGTGCCTGCCACATCGCTCCGGTATGGTGCAAGACGCCCCATGAATACACAACGTCGAACTGGCCGAGGCGACGGAGATAATCTGCGTCCAACGCAGATCCTTCCTCGATTATCCAGTCCTCACACTTAGGGAAGTAACGCTGCTTCAGCGCATGCGTGCAAGCGACTGATTGTGGGTCGCAGTCGAAAGAATATACACTGGCGCCAAGCTTTTTGGCGGCCAGTGAGAATAAGCCGCTGCCGCTGCCTATATCCAAAAAGGTCCTGTCGTGGAGATCGTCGACCCTCAGCATTGCTTTCAGGCTGTCGACCGCGCTTGCAAGACGGTCGTCGTCCACGACACCCAGGAAGCTGCTCCAATTTCGGCCGAATTCAAATCGCCTGCCCTGTGCAATTTCGCGAATTATTTGCGCCATGGCGACCACCATGTCTTGACTCAATGCATTTTCCCAATTGTGCTGCGGTTGCGTCTGAACTCGGCGGTTCGAAGCTGATCGTTTTGTTCGATAAAGATCAATCGAGGACGGATTAAACCGGATGAGCCGCACTCATCTCCTCACGGCTAAATAGCAATGAGTTTTGGTCGCATGACCAAAGCAAAAAGCGACCAACTGATAATTAGAGCGGAATGTGGGGCGAACCGAGCCCAGCTTTTCCGCACGGGTTGACATAGTGCCTTTCGATCGCGAGTTTGCCCAAAGGGCCGACGCAGCCGAGGCTTCAAGCATAGTCCAAAGCGGCCCTAAAATAAAGCTGCTTTGGTAACGCAATGGAGCTCGCAACGCGAGGCAAGCGCGGCCATCATGCTGTTTTTTGCGCCACCTGCAACCCAGTCTGCAATTTATGATTTAAGGCGCAGGAGGCCAGTGCGTCCCACTCGGAGAGAATCCGCTCTGGCATGTACCGCTGAGCGCTGACCTCAGCCCTCGCCCCCAGTCGTTCCCTAAGCTCACGATCGGCGAGTACCCTGTCAAGCGCCTTTGCAAGGGCTTCAACATCCTCGCTTGGCACTAATATGCCGTCGCTCTCATGCGTAATCATGACGCTAGGGCCCCACTCGCATTCAAAGGAAACAACAGGCAGACCAGCAGCCATTGCTTCCAGCAAGACAATTCCCCACCCCTCGTAGCGCGACGACAGAACAAATGCATCTGCGGTTTCAATCCAAAGGCCGGGCCGTTCGGTCACGCCAGGCATATCTACTCGTTTCTGTAGTCCGAGTGCGTCGCGCAGCGCCTCCAGACTGCGCCTTTCATCGCCCTCTCCCCAGATTACCAACTGCCACTCTGGATACGTGCTGGCGATTTTTGAGAAGGCCTCCAGCAACAGGTCGAAGCCCTTTTGGCGGGTCAATCGACCGACCGCTGCAAGAATGTTCTTTCCGCGTCGATCCCGCCAGCCCGTAGGCAAATCAACCGGATTGGCGATAACCCTTCCAATGCGGCGTATCTTCGGTGAAAAATGGTCTAATGCCCCCTGGGTCATCGTGACGAACCCGAATGCTCGCGGATAGAGGATTGCCTGTAGCCACTTCCAAAACGCTCCGACCGGCTGCAAAGCCGGGTTATTGCGCTCGGAGATGATGACCGGAACGGCCAGTCCGACTGTAGCTAGGAGCGTCAAGACGTTCGTTCGCGTGAGAAAGCTTAAGACGAGGTCCGGCCGCGAATGTCGGATAGCGGTTCGAAGCCGTTGAAATCGCTGAAACACGAGGAAGCCGGAATGCATCTTCGAAGCTCGACGAGGAGGCACCCCCAGGCGTACGACCGCAATCTTTGGATCGAAGTTGTAGTAGGGCTGCGCATCCGGTGGCTCGAGCGTGATGATAGTCACCGTACAGCCGAGCGCATTCCAGTGGTTACTGAGGATGTTCACCACGTGCTCGGTGCCGCCCGCTCCAAGGCCCGCGATGACGATCGTGATTCGCGCGCCGCCAATCTTCGACATTTCAAAGGTCCGGGAATCCGCACTCTCATTCATATCGAAATGCCCCTCCCCCGATTGTTCAAGGATCGGGGCGAATCTCGTGTCTTCGTGACGGGTAACCAGGATTTCCGACCTCGGCACGGACGCCCCCCAGGCGCAATGGAGAGTGTGTTGTAGATAGGATGCAAGCTTTTCGTTTCAGAATCAACTAACCGAATTGATTTTCAGCAATCTTGTTAATAGGATCTAATTCATTTCCGAACTTTATTTGGTGATGTTCTGAGAATCAATAGTAATCTCTCTCTGCTACTCACCAACATTAAAAGCATCTCGCGAAGAGATCCGGTAACAGATCGAAATCGCCCTTCAAAAGCGCGGAACGAATATTTTTTCGCCTGCTGATTGTTTCTGCCCATCCGGAACTATCGATCACCTGATCAAAGCTGAAAATAATATGAAATTCAATATATAGGTTTATGGTCCCCTAAAGCATCGCGAATTATGCCATTTTTGAGCAACGGCGGGTTGTGGAGAATTTGATGGCCAGCATTCTAAAGCGAGCATGGCGTCGGGTGGAGAAGCGGGTACGGCTAACTGCACATGCGGCCCGAGCCGACAGCTTCCTGGTTTCCTACCCGAAATCGGGCCGCACTTGGTTCCGCTATATTCTTTCCCACTATCTCGCTGCGATCGCCGGCGTTCCCCAGCCTGTAGACCTTCACAACATGTTTTCGATCGTGCCAAATTTCGACCTCGATCCGGTGCGCGGGATTCCCGGCTACCGTTTCCGCAGCGCGAAGGGCGTGATCCCCACGGTCCTAGTCAGCCACCTGGACTATCGCGCAAGTTTATTCCTTAAACGTCCGGTCATAATGATGGTTCGGGATCCGCGCGATGTGGTCGTTTCGGCCTACTTTCACGCGACGCGCCACAAACACCGTTTCGCGGGCAGCCTTTCAGATTTCATAGCCGACCGTGATCAGGGGATGCCCGCCATGATCGACTATCTGAACGGTTGGGCCGGCGGTTTATCCAATCGCGCTCACATCGTTCTGAGCTATGAGGATCTCTCTGCCGACGCGGAGCGGCAAACGCAGGCGGTCCTTGAATTTCTCAGTTGCCCGATAGATCGAAACGCGGTTCGGGCAGCAGTCGAGGCCGGCCGCTTCGAGTCCATGCAGGCTCGGGAACGTGCAGAAGGCATCCCGGCCCATGACTATGACCGAAACGACGTCGAAAGCCTGCGCATGCGGCGCGGCAAGGCGGGCGGGTTCAGAGACTATCTTGACGATGCGCAAGTGGCGCAAGTCGAGCGCTTGTGCGCAGCGAATCTGACGACAGCTGCCAAGCGCCTTATCGGCCGCACCGGACTACAGCTCTGAAAGAGGCAGCGGCACACCGGCGTCTCAGGTCGAGCGAAAACCGCTGAACGCGAGAGGATAGACAAGGGGCAAAGCACTATGGCGTCTCGTTGCGTTCACTTGAACACACGGCCGTAGTGGTGGCTTCTCTACCGCGACCTTGGCTGCCCTTGCTGCCGGCTACGACGTTCGCGCGGCATAAAGCGCTTCGTTGGCGTGGCTGGCACTCGCAAACACCCCGCGTAGCACGTGTACCGCCTTCTCCATCGCGGCCGAGTCCAGGGCGGGATCGACGAGAAACGTCAGGCTCGTCTCACCGAGTTCCCGCGCGTTCGGTAGTCTCTCGACGGGGGCCATGCCGACATCGGCAAATGCCTTCTCCAGATAAATCTCCGAGCAACTGCCGCTGAAGCAGGCGACCCCCGCTCCGTTGATCTCCGCGACGATCCGGTCCCTGCTCCAACCTGATTTCAGAAGCTCCGGCCTCAGGAAGGTATAGAACCGATACCATGCATGTCGGATGCCGCGGGGCGGCAAAGGCGTACGCAGGGCATCGATCTCCTCTGCGGCCCTGGCGAGGATGGCGGCATTATGCGCCCTGATGCCGTGCCATTGCTCGAGGCGCTGCAGTTGCCGTGATCCCAACACCGCCTGGATGGACATCATGCGCCAGTTCGTCCCGAAGGTTTCATGCAGCCAGCGGAAGCCCGGCGGGTGCTGCCTGTGGTAAACGGCATCATAGGACTTGCCGTGATCCTTGCGGCTCCAGGCCTTCTGCCACAGTTCGTCATCGTTCATGGCCACCAGGCCGCCCTCCCCTCCGGTGGTGATGATCTTGTCCTGGCAGAAGGAGAAAGCCGCGACATCGGCGAAGCTGCCAACCGGTCGACCGTCGATTTCGGCACCGTGCGCCTGGGCGCAATCCTCGATCACCCACAGCCCGTTCTCGCGGGCGAACGCCATGATCGCCGGCATGTCGCAGGGCCAGCCCGCGAGGTGGACGGCGATGATGCCTTTGGTCCTCGACGTCAGCTTCGCTCTGATGGTTTCGACAGTGATGTTCTGGCTGTCGCGATCGACGTCAGCGAAAACCGCAATTCCGCCCGCCATCGGCACGGCGGAGGCCGAAGCGATGAAGCTGCGCGGAGTAACGATCACCTCGTCGCCGGGCTGAAGCCCGAGCGCAAAGAGCGCGAGGTCGAGCGCCACCGTTCCGTTCGCCACGGCCACCGCATGCTGGACACCAAGATAGCGCTCATATGCAGCCTCGAAGTCCCGGACATGCGGCCCTGTCCAGGCATTCACCTCTCCCGATCTTAGGATGGACACCACATCCTCGATCTGCTCCTCATCGTAAACCGGCCAGCGCCCCATTTATCCCTCCAGTTCTGTATTGATCTCCGGCTTTGGCCGGAGGAGCATCAGATGGTCGGAACCGACCGACGCGCGTCGGCCCGTTCTACAAAGCTCAAACGACTTGCCGAACCAGGACGAAAGCTTCGGCTGCCTGGGTCATCACGGTTGCGCCGCGCAGCGTGGCAAGTGCTCGCAGCGTCGCTATGGAACGCTCGTGCGGTGGTTGGCGTAGTTGCGAGGCGAACAACTGCATTGCCTCCAGTTTCGCCTCGAGGTGACCAGTGATGTCGACGAAGACATTTGGCAGGAACCCCGGAGACAAATAGGGAGCATTCCAATTCGTTTCGGAAAGGGTCTCGTAAGCGAGAATCAGCTTCGGAAACTCCGCCTGGTGCGGCCGACATGCCACTAGCGCCGAGGTGAAGGTCAGCTGATGATCCATGTGCATGTCGCCTACGAACGGGACGAGCACCGTTTGTGGCGACAGGCGGCGAACGAGTTCAAGCAGAGCGCCGTTGACGATCGCGTGCGCTGTCTCCGCGAGCTGGGCGGCCGGCAACCGCAACCAGACGGTCTCCTTCACCCCGAGCGCCCGATGTGCCTCTGCGGCCTCGGCCTGTATCCTCGCTGTCTGCGCTGGATCAAAGGATGGGGGCTTCCCCTCCGTCACGATTGCGACGAAAACCTCCTCGCCCTCGGAGGCAAGCCTCGCGATCGTGCCGCCGGCACCGAGCACTTCATCATCGGGATGCGGAGCGACAACCAGAGTGCGTCCGAAAGCGATCTTCGAGCCAGCCATAAAACCTCCGGAAAACATACCTTGACGCTACGCGGGCGTTTCAACCAGAGCCGCACGCCGTCGCGAATTAACCTAAGAAGATGCTACCGGCGTTGCGACTTCGCGAGGTCTCCCCAGCGCCCCTCACCTTCAGTCACCGGATCCGTCACCATGCCTACTATCGCGTCATCGCTTGCAACCGCCCGCAAGGGTAATGCGAGAGAAACGCGTGGGCCATTTTCAGGCGTTCTGCATGCACCCGCTCACCTGTAACGATTGTTTTCACCGTCAGCAGGAGGATCCACGCGTCGAGCCAGAGACTGGCGTGCGCGACATACCAGAGATCGAGCGCGATTTTCTCATCGTCCGACAGTCGCGTATTGCCGTTCACTTGCGCCCAGCCTGTCATGCCGGGGGCAACCAAGGAGCGCATGCGACCGAGCTCACCGAAGGCCTCAACCGTGACTAGGGGAAGCGGGCGCGGGCCGACCATCGACATGTTGCCCGCGAGGACGCAGAGCAGTTGCGGCAACTCGTCGAAGCGAAGCCTCCGCAACAACGCCGTTGCAGTGGTCTGTCGCACCCCATCCGGCAGCAGTGCGCCATCGCTCCCGCGCGCATCCGTCATCGTGCGAAACTTGGAGACGGTGAAGACCTGCATCCCAGCGCCGGCGCGTGCCTGGGCAAAGAACAAAGGCGAGCCGAGGCTCAGCCAAACGACCAAAGCCGTGAGCGCCATCAGCGGTAGGCACAGGACGACGAGGGCTCCGGCAACCACGCAGTCGAGGACGCGCTTGAGACGGCTTGATCCGGAAAAGGCGGTCAGATCAATATTGGAGACGGCGTGCTCTTGATTGGGCTTCAACTGAATGTCCCTTTGGCGCCTGGAACACATTTTTTAGTATCACTTGTAATATTAAGTGCCGATGATGCTCACATGCCGGCGATACCGACCACGACTACATCGCCCGGGAGCAATTCGGTCATTAGCGATGCCTGTATGCTGGTCGGCTTGCCGCCGACCGGATTTCGGCGGATCTCATATGTATAGGAAATCTGATTTTTCTTTGTTTCGTCTTCGGCCACGGCGGCCATGAGGAGCATTTGCTCTTCAGCTGAGTGCTGGTTTGCAATCAGCTTCTTGATGGTGATTTCACGCTCCTGGAGCTGAGTTAGAATCTCCTTCTCCCTGTCGGCTGCAAGCTTTGCTAGCTGCAGCTTCAGCTCGCTCAACTCCTGGCGCGACCGCGCAAGGGTTGCGAAGGTCTCAAGGAGCTGGGCCTTTTCTCCTAGTGCGTTGTTCTCTGCGCGCGAGAGCTCGCTTTCGGTGTTCAGCCCGCGCTTGCGAAGCACGCCGATGCGCTCCAAATCTTCCTCGCTGTTTTGAACGACGTCCCTTTGCTGCTGCACCAACTCGTTCAGGATCTCGATGCCGCCCTCGGATTGCGCAATCCCTTCCGTGAGAATTTGTGCCTGGGACTTGTTGGCTGCGAGATCCGCCCTGAGGATTTTCTCCTCGAGCTCAATGACGCCATCAAGGGGCGCGCCGTCGACATATTCGCGCGCGATCTCCGGGACGTCATTCAAGTCGATCTTGTCACTGGATTTCAACTGCGCCGCGAGCCTTGCTGCATAGACGGCTTCGTGGACAATCTCCGCGCTGGCGGCCTCTATCTCCGCCCGCAGACGGGCGCGCGCGAGGACCCGGTCGGATGCGCTCGTAGCAACAAACTGCATACCGCCCGCCAGACCGATGGCCTGCTCGACCGTTAGGCCGCTGTAAAATGGAAACGAACCAGGGCTCTTGACCTCGCCGAGAACGAAAATCGGCCGGAAAGTTGAAATGTTGAGGGATATTTTTGGATCGACGAGGATCTCGCGGCTGCGGAATTCGCCGCGAAGCTTATCCAAGGCCTCCGGTATCGTGAGACCTACGACGTTAATTCCGCCGATAAGGGGGAACTGCGCTTCGCCGTTGCCGGAAATGGTCGCGGTGACCGGCAATTCGGCATCATCGAGGAAGTCAAAGGTCAGAACATCGCCTGTGTTGAGCCGATATTCGCCCGCATCCGCGCGCGATGACAGGCCCATCGAAAACGCGACCACCAACAGCGCGATCACCATAATGTACGCGCCCCAGGTGCGCAGCGGCCAGCTCATGCCTGTTCCTGTCGGTGATTTCCCCATCTCAACGGAACTCCAAAAAGCAATAAAGAAAAGGCTACCAAAAATATATGCGTGACTATATTCTCCGTCGCACTGTCACGTCAAAGGATTTTAACCATTTATTGCGCTGGGGGCGGCGACCGACCATAGTCGAGGCGTTTTCACTAAGGCTATCCACGGATGATCGTCGGAAGCCGCGGCGGGCTTTTCCCGTGCGGTATCAGTCCACTCCCCCAATAAAACCAATAAGGGCATCGACTGCGTGCTGCGGCCGTAGGAAGGCGCCTCTTCCATCAGGCGGCCTCGTTGGGAGGCGGGAGGTCTCGTTTGGCGATCCGGAAAAAGCTAGCCAAAAAGGTCAACGGCTTGCGCAAAGTGCTGGCTCGGGAAGAAAGCTTGAAGAGCCGCCTGCAGAACATCGGGCACTTACTTACTGGGAACGCGCTCACTTCGCTGATCGGTCTCGTGGGTTTTGCCTTGACGGCAAGGGCGCTCGGTCCTTCTGACTATGGCATTTTGGCGCTCTGCTTCACCTACACAAGCGCCGTAGAACGCCTCGTGAACTTCCAGTCGTGGCAGCCCCTGATCAAATTCGGCGCGCAATCGAAGGAGCCGGAAACACTTAATTCGTTGCTCAAATTCGGGCTTCTACTTGACGTTTCCGCCGCGGCGACCGGCTTCTTGATCGCTGTGACGCTCGTGTGGGCCTTCGGCCGATGGTTCGGGATTTCGCCCGAGATGTCCGGCCTCGTCACCCTTTATTGCGCGGTTCTGCCGTTCCAGATCTCCGGCATGCCGATGGCCGTGCTACGCCTGTTCGGAAAGTTCCGATCCATCGCCTATGGCCATGTCGCCTCCAGCATCCTGCGTGTCGGACTGTGTGCGATTGGCTTTGCCATCGGGGGCGGCTTGTTCGAATTCGTGCTGATCTGGATGGCAGCTCAGATCGCCGCCTCGCTCACCATCCTCACGCTCTCGCTTGCGGAATTGCGCAGACGGGGAATGTTGGCAGGTGTGCTCAAGGCTTCTGTTCGAGGAATTACCTCCCACTTTCCGGGTCTATGGAAGTTCGCGATCTCGACGAACTTGTCATTGACGTTACGTTCGAGCGCCAATCAGATCGACACACTTTTCGTCGGGTATTTGGCTGGCCCGGCCGCTGCGGGTCTTTATCACATAGCCAAACGAATTGGCCGGCTTGCACAGCAGGTGGGGGACCAGGTCCAGGCGGTCCTTTTCCCCGACTTGGCTCGAGCCTGGGCAGCCAGCGCGCTTGATGAGTTTCATCGCGCCGTCACACAGATGCGTGGCATTCTTCTCGGCTTCGGCATAGTGCTGGTCGGCGGGATCTATCTGACGATCGGTCCGCTGCTAAGATTTGCTGTCGGTTCGCAGTTCGAGGCGGCAGCGCCGCTGGTTGTCGTCCAATCCATTGCCGTCACAATGATGTTGTACGCCACCGTTACCCGGTCGGCGCTTCTGGCGATGGGGCGGGAAGACCGTGTATTACGGGGCGTGCTCGTCGCAACGATTGCATTTCATGCCACGGCGCTGACGCTGATTCCGTGGGTGGGCGCCATGGGCGCCAACATCGCTCATATCGTCATGGCCACAATTTGGTTATCGATGATGACCGTCGCTTATCGCCAGACCCCGGGGATCCGGCAAGACGAACATCTTTAAGCCTAACTCCTCATCGCCACGCAGTTTCTCGACGCCCAACACCGACCTCTTGCTCAACCTGCGGGCGTTCACTATTATGAGACCGCTCGTTTCCTTATTGATTAATGCTCTTTGCCTTTGCGACGGCGGGAGAATTTTCCTTCGCCGACATCCAAATAGAAGACATACTCAAATGACTTTCATCACCTGGCCGGGAGAAGAACATGCTCCTTTCAGCTTCGAAAAGTCTAATAGCCTTTCCTTGCTCGGGAAGATGAACTGGGCGGCCGCTATGTATTGTGCCAAGTGATACGTGCGACATGGCCTAGATCAACGAGCCGCACCGGAAGGTGCTTCGCGGGAAGAATGCGAATTCGGGTGAGATATCTCATGAACAGTCGCCGCATGGCGTCTTGCATAAGCGGCCCGATACTTGCCGGACTGGCGCAGACAGAGCTTCGGGGGCCCCGGCGGTGCTTTCGGGAACGGCGGTCGCCGCGGCCACCAAGGGCGGAGGGGATCCGGAGCACGATGATGGGCCAGCGAATGGTGAAGACCCGCATCGTCGGTGCCGTCGCTCGAACGCTTTGGGTTCGACGGAGAACACTGCGAGCGGGATTTAGAAGCGGGCTCTTGTCGACGATGCAACATGGTGCATGCTGAAGGGAAAAGCCGGCTGTATGAGAGGCTGGTGTCGCGTATCACGCCGGCGCCGCGCAACTATCCTTAGACGGCACGGAAGGCTGTGAAGGAGCACAACATGAAGATGCACGAGATCGATTTCCTGATCATTGGCGCGACCAAGGCTGCCACGACCTGGCTTCAGCAATCACTTCAGCAGGACCCGCGCATATACATGCCGGCTCCCGAATTGCATTATTTCAGCCGCTACTATGATCGTGGGGACGAGTGGTACCTCTCAAACTTTGAAGTACAGAAGGACCAATGTCTCGTTGGTGAAAAATCCAACTCCTACATGGACACGGAGGGCGCTGCTGAGCGGATAAAAGAGAAGCTTCCCAAGGCGCGGCTGATCGCGCAGTTGCGTAATCCCATTGAGCGGGCCTACTCGGATTACTGCATGCTCTACCGCAGGGGCGAAGTCGGCCGAGACATCGCGACATATCTTGACCCCCGCAACGGCGCCGGCGGACGCTTCCTGAACGGCGGCCTCTATTTTCAGCAATTGCAAGCCTATCTCGATCGATTTCCGCGCGATCAGATTCTCGTCGTGCTTTATGAGGACATGAAGATCGATGCGGGTGCGCAACTCGACCGCGTCCGAAAGTTCCTGGATATCGCTGACGACCTGCCGCCTCGCCCTCTGGCCAAGAAGGTCAAAGACAAGACCGAGCCGGTGATCCACCCGACCTTGCGTCGCCTGCTGCGCCCGCTGAAGCCGATCGTTGCTCCTTTCAGGCAAAACGCTGCCTTCAAGAAGCTGCGTTCGATCGCCGCCGCCGAAGTGCAGTACGCTCCGTTGAGCCGGGACCTGCGTGAACGCATGAGCGACTTCTACGCCATGGAGGTAGAGAAGCTCGGTACGATAGTCGGCAGGGATCTGAACGGATGGCTGAGAAATGGAAGCGCTCGGCAATAACCGATGGACACGCTCGGTGAACTGATTTTGGGCGCCGACGAAGTGGCCAATGCCGGAGAGAGCTGGGTCTCACCTTCCAGGCGCTGTGCTATTACGACTAATGCGGCGCTTCCTAAAGTTGACGCGCCAGAACTATCTGTTATGCTCAAACCTACATCGCAATGGCATGATTTTTATTTATTGTTTTTCCCGGTCCACCATGACCGATGACTATAAATCAGCGGATTGGTGAACAACTAAGTTATATGTCTTGACGGAGTAACTTTTGTCATGACGAATTCATACGGCAATTTCCCGTTGACAAAATATGCGATAACGACGTCGCTGCTGACGGTGCAAATGAAGCACCTGCAGCATTGTCCCGCCGCAACTGTTGAGGACCACGAGGTTGGATTGGATCGCCCGCCAACGGCGATCGTCCCAGGGGCGCGTAGCCACACCGGCATTGCCGGCGTGCAGGATCGGATGGCAAAGCTGGGGGGCGTTCTGACCGGCGAAGATCGAGGCCGCCGAGGCACTCGGCTAACACCGGCAATTCCCATGCAATTCTCCCCGGCTGCGCTCCAGAAAGGAGCGCCAGCATGAAGTCGCCCATCCGCACCTTTATCGTCGATGATCACCCGCTGGTGATTGTGGGCGCGCGAACGTTGATCGAGACCTCAGGCGATATCCTCTGCGTCGGCGAAGCCAGCACCGGCGCCGAGGCCATGACCCAGATGGGCAAGGCCGCACCGGATGTCGCCATATTGGATGTGTCACTCCCGGACATGAGCGGTCTCGAACTCGCCGAAAAGGTCATAGCCAACAGCCACGCCGCTCATGTGGTGATAATGACCCATTACCATGCTCGATCATATGTTCAGCAAGCGCTGCAGATCGGGGCCAAGGGGTTTGTTCAGAAATGCTCGGCGGCGGAGAATCTGCTGCTTGCGATACGCTCGGTAATGCTTGGCGGGCTGTTTTTCGACCCTCCGACTGCGCGCGAGATGGCGACCTCGGCCACCGAGCGTAGCCCGGCACGTCCGCCTTCGATCGGTGCGCTGGGGTTAACCGCCCGCGAACAGTCCGTCCTGCGACTAGTCGCGCTCGGCTACTCGAACAAGGAGATCGGCGCCCACACCAATATCAGCGTCAAGTCGATCGAGACCTACAAGGCACGAGCTACAGAAAAGCTCAATCTGCGTTCGCGGGCGCAAATCGTGCACTTCGCTTTGACCCACGGCTGGATGAGCGTCAATTGATGCCAGTTATCCTCGGATGACTACCGTAGGATCAGGGGGGCAATTGTGCTAGATACAAACCCGAAGTGGCCGCAACTATTCTCCAGCGAGCCCACATTGTTCACCCGACCAATAGAACCGACCGGAACTGCGCCCCCGGCGAGAGGCCATTTGCGAGATGGTTCTGGGGTAAAACATTGGAGGTTGCCGTGCGGATAGCATTCGTCCTCTCGGGGCTCGGCGCGGGCGGCGCGGAAAAAATCGTCAATCTCCTTGCGCACCATCGCAATGCACAAGGCGATAATGTCCACGTTCTCGCAGTCAACGCCGATAGCCCGAAATCCTATTTCCCCTATCACGGTTCCATAAAGATCGAGACGCTCGGAAGTTCGACTCGCGCCATCCCACGCATCGCACAAGCCGTACAACGACTGTCGAGGCTTCGCCGCCGACTGATGGCGCTCAAGCCGGATCTTGTCATCTCCTTCCTGACCAAGGTGAATGTACTGGCCGGCTTGGCTACTCGCGGCCTCGATACGCCGATCATCATGTCGGAGCGAAACAACTTCACGTCCCAGGAAACTCATCTTCTTTGGCGGCTCGCTCAGCCGTTTGCTGTCAGAAGCGCAACGAGCTTGATTATGCAAACTCAGGATGCCTTTCAATCTCTGCCACCGAGGTTGCGCGGGAAGGCAGAGATCATACCCAACCCGGTGACGCTCCCGCCCAATGTTGCACGAGTTCCAAGCCAAGGCACCCGCGTGGTGGCCGTTGGGCGCCTGGAAAGGCAGAAAGGCTTCGATTTGCTTCTCGAAGCATTCAGCTACGTAGCACGATCCGTTCCGACAGCCCAGTTGACCATATTTGGCGAAGGGTCTCAGCGTTGCGCCCTCGAGCACCTCGCGCGAGATCTCGGCATTGGCGACAACGTCAAAATGCCTGGCGTTACAAAGTTTCCGCTTGAGTGGGTTGGAGCGGGCGACATCTTTGTGCTGAGTTCTCGTTTCGAGGGCTTTCCGAATGTGCTTTTGGAAGCGATGACCGCAGGGCTGCCGTCGATCGCGTTCGATTGCTCGTGGGGGCCGTCGGAAATTCTCAGCAGTCCGGATGCCGGGGTGCTTGTCCCCTCCGGAGACGTTCGGAGGTTGGGCGAGGCAATTCTCTCCCTGGTGACCGACCCGGCCTTGAGAAACAAGCTTTCCACCTACGGCGCGGCGGCCGCCTCGGCGCGATATGCGACTTCATCCATTCTGCAGCAGTGGGATAACGTGATCGCCAGATCCGTCAACCCGCCGTCGCTCAAATCGAGCTATGGCGAAAGCGCTGAATCCCCTCGCGCGGAACGCCACGCCTAAAGCCCTAATCCATGCGCAGCCGTTTGCGGCAACCGCATGCACGACAGGGACGTAGTGCGTCGCGAAGTGGTTTAGATCATTGCGGCGGAGGCCTCAGATAGAGGACTGGACTGCCGTATCGATCTTTGAAGCCAAGGTCGGTTGAAGGCAGATAGCCATTTCGCCGCGCATAGTCGAGCATCGGTCGCTCGAGAACCTCGTCGAAGCCGAGCAGCAGGGCTCCGGGCGGATCAGCGTCGAACATGGCTGCAATGCGGTCGGGCGACGTCATCCTATACCACGTGGCAAGATCCTGACTGGTGAATTCCGCGGTTCGATAGGCGAAGGGCCCCGTCGCCAGTTCTGGATAGACTTCGAGATGACCCTCTAACGGATAGATCGGCGACAGCGTGGCCACCTTTCCTTGCGCGCCTGCCGCCGCAATCCGCTGCGAGATAGCAACGCCAGCCTCGTGAACCCGCGTTACCGTCCACCGGTCCGGCCGGACAGCCGTGCCGATATGCTGGGCAAGACGCGGCGCCTCGATCACCAGAACCACCATTGTCGCGCCGACGAACACTGGCTGGAGCCGTGTTCGCGTCTCGGGCGCTAAGCTGCCGAAAAGCAGAGCGAGCCCCAAGGGGAGACAGATCAGCGGCGGCGCGAAATATTGGGGAAAGCTGGGCGTGGGCAATAGGCTCATGGCCGCGCTGCACACGAGCGCGCCCGCCACGACAAGGAGCGGACCATTGAGGACGCGCGAGAGCCGGCTTTTCCCATAATCGGCCGGCGCCTGGAACGCCGTCAGCAGCAGCGCGAGCAGAAGGGTGATCACCACGGCGCCTGCCGCGGAGAACCATATATCCTGTGCGAGCAACAGCTTCGCCATCAGCGATACAGCCTGCTCTTCGCCGGGTGCATTTGCCGTTCGCCAGTACTGCAGATGCGGGCCGGTGTGATATTGCGCAACATGGGCAAGGAATCTCTGCGGCGCAGCGAGCAAGGGTATGAGAACCGGCATTCCCCCCACAAGACCTCCCGCAGCAAGAGGCGCAACGACGTGCAGCAGGCGATCCCGGAAGCGGCAAGTGCGCGGCAGCAGTAACGCTGCGATCGCCACCGGCGGGATGAATGCCACCGCACTGATCTTGAAGACCGCGGCAAGCGACAGACAGAGGCCTGCGATCGCAATCAGGAAAGGCTTGGGATGTCCTTCTCGGACAGCGAGCACAAACAAACCGAGACCGATGAACGCGAAGGGCAGCGGTAAGAAATTGTTTGTCGCCGCCATGCCTGTCTGTGTCAGGAAAAGATCGTTCGTAACAGTGAGCGCGGCAACGCACCAACTGATCAACCCGGATCGCGTCAGCGAGTAGGTGATGGCTCCGATCGCCGCCAGGAATAACATCCAGGCCAGAAAGACCGACAGCCGGCCGCTGAACAACAGATGGTCCGACCCGATAGTCGCGCCGATCCAATGGAATAGCCAGGCCGAGCCGGGCGGATGATTGTAGAAGAAGTCCTCATAGAGGCGGTAGTTATCAAGGAGCCTGATCGGTGGCACGTATAGCTGCTCGTCCTTGCGCATTTCGTAGTTCATCAAGCGCAATAGCAAGGAGAAGAGAAGCAGTGCCGAGAGAATGACGATCGCGGCACGGGACAGGAGCGTTTTCAAATCCGCCGAGGGCATGGCAACGCGTGATGGAGCGACCTCGTCAATACCCGCCATTCGAATTCCTCCGACCTAAAGGAAACTCCGACACAATTGCGATATCGATCACGTTTGTCGCCGCCCCCTTTGGCGCCACTGCTCGCCCTAGGTTTTATCTGTATCGGACGCGATTGCTCGCCGCCATCCGGGGTTATTCCTGACAGCACCGTAGGGATTATCCTGACACGGCGCAGCTTGCGGATTTAGAGAAGGATGGATAGCATTAGTTTCTAATGTAAATACCGAAATAATTTCGGAGAACTATAGCTTAGTTGCACTCACTTTAATACTGAAATCTTGCACCTGCTTTTTCCTTCGGTCCGGCAGATGCCTTTTTTTATAGATGCGTTTCTGCACTCGCGTTTACTGCACGGGTCCTTGGACAGATATCGGCTTAAGGACGAAGCACACGGCAAGTTTGGCTGTTTGCGACCTTTGCGTCTGAAAAGGCGCACAGCGACGAGACGCATCATGCGCGACACCGATTGGACAATCCCATCGGATTTGCCGTCGCTAAAGCTTTTGGAGGCCGTCATGAAAGTCGTGTTATTCGCCGGAGGTCTCGGATCCCGCCTTGCGGAGGAGACCACCCGGATTCCGAAGCCCATGGTGGAGGTCGGTGGCAAGCCGATCATTCTCCATGTGATGGATATCTACAGCCGTTGGGGCTTCCACGATTTCGTCGTCGCCGGCGGCTACAAATGCATGTTCATCAAGAACTTCTTCCACAACTTCCACCTGTCGACAGCCGACTTCACGGTGGCACTTGGAAACGGGTCCATGGTGCTGCGCCCCGTGCATCCTCTGGATTGGAACGTCTCGGTGGTCGACACCGGTCTCTCGACGATGACGGGCGGCCGCCTGCTTCGCCTGCGTGACTGGCTCGACGGCGAGACCTTCATGGCCACCTATGCGGATGGCGTCGGCAACATCGATATCGAAGCGCTGCTCGACTTCCATCGCTCGCATGGCCGCCTGGCGACAGTCACCGCGGTGCAGCCGCCGGCAAGATTTGGCAATCTGGAGATCGAGGGCGACAAGGTCGCCGAGTTCACGGAAAAGGTGCGCAAGCACGAAACCTGGATCAATGGCGGCTTTTTCGTCTTCGAACCCGGCGTTCTGGATTACATTTCCGGCCCGTCAGACCCGTTGGAAGGGTCGCCGCTGACGAATCTGGCCCGGGATGGCGAGCTCTTTGCCTACAAGCACAAGGGCTTCTGGCATCCGATGGATACGATCCGCGACCGCGATTACCTCAACGGCCTTGCGGAAACCGAGGATCCGCCGTGGATGCAATTCGAGCGTAGCGCTTCACCCCCGTCCGCCGCGGTGACTGAGCTGCCGCTGGCAAATTCTAGGCGGAGCGGGTGACGTGAACGAGTCGGACCTCTCCCGGATTCTTCGCGGCCGCCGCGTCCTGGTCACCGGGCACACGGGGTTCAAGGGCGGATGGCTATCGCTCTGGCTTCGCCGTCTCGGCGCACATGTGGTTGGCGTTGCGCTGCCGGCATCCGCACCCTCGTTTTCGTCTGCCATTGATCTCGACGGCCTCGTCGACGGGCGCATTGGCGACATTCGCACCGAGGCGGGCTTCAGCGAAAGCATCGGCGGTCAGGATTTCGACCTCGTCATCCACATGGCGGCGCAGGCCGTGGTGCGGACCTCCTACGAGAGGCCGGTCGACACCTATATGACCAATGTCGTCGGGACCGCCGTGGTGCTCGAGGCAGCACGCCGCATGCCATCCTTGCGCGGCATCGTCGTCGTCACGAGCGACAAATGCTACGAAAATCGGGAATGGGTCTGGGGCTACCGGGAGAACGATCCCATGGGCGGCCGCGATCCCTACAGTTCCTCGAAGGGGTGTGCCGAACTGGTGGCCGCGGCCTACCGCTCCTCCTTCTTCAGCGATCCCGGCGGCCCGCAGCTTGCCACAGTGCGGGCGGGCAACGTGATCGGCGGCGGAGACTGGGGCGCGGACCGGTTGATTCCCGACCTGGTGCGCGCCGTCGAAACCGGCATTCCGGCGCGCCTGCGAAATCCCAAGAACGTGAGGCCCTGGCAGCATGTTCTCGAGCCGCTGCGCGGCTATCTCATGCTGGCTGCCGGCCTGATCGAGACCGGTGCACGCTTCGCGGGCGGCTGGAACTTCGGCCCCGAAAAGGACGCGACGGTGAATGTTGGCACGCTCGCGGAACTGGTCGTTTCCCATTGGGGCGGTCCGCCACCCGAATATGTCGCCGAACGCCGGGCCGACGAGCCGGCCGAATCCGCCGTCCTGCGCCTCGACAGCACGAAGTCGCACGTCGAACTCGGTTGGAAACCTTTGCTCGGGCTGGACGAGGCGGTCGGAATGACCGTCGCCTGGTACCGCAAATACATGGAAGATCCGGCCGACATGCGCCGGTTCTCACAGCAGCAACTTGACGAATACGCAGCACACTGGGTCAGAGCGGCCTGAACCGCAGATGGAGAGCATGACATGCGTGTCAACTATGGGCAGTCCGTTTACGGAGAGAAGGAAATCGCAGCCGTTGTCGATGTCATGCGGACGTCGACGCAGATGGGCCGCGCGGTGAGAAGCATGGAAGAGCGCGTCTCAGCGCTCTTCGCCAAGCGGCACGGCATCATGGTCAATTCCGGATCCTCGGCCAACTACCTGGCGGTGGAAATGCTGCAGCTGCCGCAAGGCGCGGAAGTCATCACCCCGGCCCTGACCTTCGCAACAACCGTCGCGCCGATCGTCAGGGCAGGTCTCGTGCCGGTGTTCGTGGATGCGGCGGAAGCGACCTACAACATCGACGTCGATGCGATCGAGCGCATGATTTCGCCAAAGACGCGCGCCGTGATGATCCCGTCATTGATCGGCAATCTTCCGGATTGGGATCGAATTCGTGCGATTGCCGACGCCCACGGCCTGTTCGTCATCGAAGACAGTTGCGATACCCTCGGCGCCACCATCAAAGGCGTCAGCACCGGCAAGCGCTCCCATGTCAGCACGACCAGCTTCTACGGCTCGCACGTGATAACGGCGGCCGGAAACGGTGGCATGCTCTGCGTCAATGACGATGAACTGGCGCGACGCGCAAGGCTGATGCGCTCCTGGGGGCGCACGTCGTCACTGTTCGTCGATTCCGAGTCGGTCGAAAACCGTTTCAACATCGACATCGACGGCTTCTCCTATGACGCGAAGTTCGTGTTCGAGGCGCTCGGCTTCAATTTGGAGCCGTCCGAGATGGGTGCCGCCTTCGGGCTCGTTCAGCTCGACAGGCTCGAAGAAAACATTGCCGCGCGGGAGCGCAACTTTGCCGCCCAGTTGGCCTTCTTCAAACAATACGAAGACTGGTTCATTCTGCCGCGGCAATTGTCCGAGTCCCGAACCGGGTGGCTTGCCTTCCCGCTCACGATCCGGCCGGATGCGCCGTTCACCAGGCGCGATATGCAGATCTTCCTCGAACGCAGGGATATTCAGACCCGCCCCGTTTTCACCGGCAATATCCTGCGTCAACCGGCCATGAAAGACGTCAACAGCCGGGTCTCTGACAAGGGCTACCCGGTGGCGGACGACGTGATGCGCGGCGGGATCTTGCTCGCCTGCCATCACGGCCTCACGCCGGAGCAACTCGACCATATCCATGCGTCGTTCTGCGACTTCGTCGACAGTTTCTCGACGAAACCGAGGATGCGTGCACCGCTGCAGGCGAGTGCTGTAGCAAGCTGACAGGACGAGGTGAGAAGGTGTGCACGGTTGTCCGCCTCTAAGCTATCGGCGTCGGTCCTCGGGCCGACTCCACTATCGCATCGGGAGGCGCTGAAACATGCGTGAAGCAGCTCAAAGAGCAGATGGCGCTTCGCAGCTCCCGAGCGGCATTTAGGCTTCGCAGCAAGGGTAGGTGGGTTCAAGTCGTGGCGCGTATTCTTATCACCGGTGGCGCAGGTTTCGTCGGCTCTCATCTAGCGAGGGCTTGCCTTGCGGCCGGTCATCAGGTTCATCTCATCATCCGCCCGGGCTCCGACGACACGCGGGTCCAGGATCTACGCGGCGGCGTCGTTCGGCACAATTTTGACCTGCAATCAGAGACCGCGCTCAAGCACTGTCTTTCCGATGCAGAACCCGAGTACATATTTCACCTCGCGGCCCGTCCGCGCCGGCCGGAAGCCCCTGACCTCTCCGACGCTCGGGATGGGATGCGCGAGCAGGTGCAGGTATTGATCGGCTTGCTGAGCGCCGCCGCAACGGCGCCCCGTCCCCCGAAAATCATGATCCGGACGGGCTCGCTCGCCGAATATGGCTCCGCACAGGCGCCATTTCACGAGGACACGCGCGAAGTTCCGGTCAACGCCTACGGCGCCGAACTGGTCGCTGCCACGCAGCTGGCTGGCGCCCTTCAGCGCCGGCTGCCGTTCCCGGTCATTACCGCCCGGCTCGCCCTGGTCTACGGCGCCTTGCAATCCACTGCCTATCTCCTGCCATGGCTGATCACCCGTTGCCTGGCCGGAGAGACTTCGATGGTGCGACATCCGGAAGATCGGCGCGACCTGATCTATATCGACGACGCCGTTGACGGGCTTCTCCATGTAGCAGAGGCGCAACTGTCTGGCGGCACGATCATCAATATCGGCACCGGCTTTGCTCCGACGATGCGCGACGTGGCGCGACTGATAATCGCGGAAACGGGCGCCGATCCGACGCTCGTCGAGTATGGCCCGGCGGATGGTTCGTCGGGCATTCCGGACTTCCGCGCCGCCACGGCGTTGGCACGCAGCCTTCTCGGATGGAGCGCATCCACTCCATTGGCAGAAGGTCTCGTGCAGACCGTCGCATGGTATCGCGAGCACGCGCGCCTGCAGGAGCCGCCGAGCGAGTTGCCGGCAACGTCGCGCCGAGAAAGAACGGGAGCTCCATAAGGTGGCCGAGATGAAGCCGTTGATTTCTGTTCTGATACCGGCGTTCAACGAGGAAGCGAACGTCCGGCGAGCCTATGCCGCCATTGTGGAAACGTTCCGCGATCTTCCCGGCTACAATTATGAGATCATCTTCACCGATAATCATTCCACGGACCGCACCTTCCAAATTCTTCAGGAGATTGCACGCGAGGATCGCCGCGTCCGCGTCATCCGTTTCAGCCGTAATGTCGGATATCAGCGCTCGCTCCTCATAGCCTACAAGGCGGCGACCGGCGATTGCTCTGTCCAGATCGATTGCGATCTCCAGGATCCGCCGCACCTGATCCCCCAGATGGTGGCGCTCTGGCGACAGGGCCATCAGGTCGTCTATGGAATTCGCCGCTCGCTTACGGATGGGTGGTTCACCGTCTTTGTAAGACGCACATTCTACCGGTGCATCAATGCCTTGAGCGAAGACGACCTGCCCCTGAACGTCGGCGAATTCCGCTTGGTCGACCGACGCATTCTGGATGAACTGCGCCGGGTCGACGACACGTCGCCCTATCTGCGCGGGCTGATCAGCGCGATGGGCTTCTCGCAAGTCGGTTTCGAATATGACCGCGAGGCCCGGGTCGCGGGCGAAAGCAAATTCCCGTTCAGGGCCATGTTCTCATTAGCCGTCGACGGCATTCTCAATCATTCTCTGACGCCGTTGCGGATAGCCTCGATGACGAGCCTGATCATGGGAACGGCGACCTTTCTGTTGCTCATCGGCTATGTCATCGGCAAGCTGGTTTTCGGTCAGGAATGGCCTGCAGGTTTCGCAACGACAACGATCCTGATCCTGCTCTCCATCACGCTAAATGCGATCTTCCTTGGGATCATAGGCGAATATATCGGGCGGATATTCATGCAATCCAAACGACGCCCGACCCCGATAATCGAGGCGAGCCTGAATGACGAGTTCGATGCGCATTCTGAGCGCGCGCCGTCGAGAATGGGTTCAGGCTGATGCGCTCTTTGCTCGCCCGCTATGCCTTCGGCCGACAGGAAAGCCTCGACAGATTGCTGCGCTTTGCCACCGTTGGCTCTATCACGACGACTTTGGATTTCGTGCTCTTCACCGGCTTCGTCGCCATCGACGCGGCACCAGGCCCCGCTAACATTCTGTCCTATTCGTGCGGCATTCTCGTAAGCTATGTTCTCAACCGGTCGTGGACCTTCCGCGCCCGGCACAGTCACCTTCAGGCGTTGAAGTTCGTCCTCGGCACTCTCACCGGTCTCGTGATCTCGACCTGCTTAGTCGCCCTGCTGGCGAGGTGGCTCCCCGCGCCCCTTGCAAAGATCTTAAGCGTTCCCCCGGTCTTCGCCTGGAACTATCTCGTCGCACGCCTATGGGTCTTTCGGACCTGATAGCCGGCGCCGAATTGCGCAACCTTTTGCGCTGACAATCATGTCACGACAACAAAACAAGGAGCTCACCGCGAGGAAGCACTGAAACATCGAACATTAAAGCAGGTTCCCTGCCCCGCGCTTCGCGGTCTTAACAGGGAGTGGCACGGAGGACTGGCCATGGCAATCATCAACGGCACATCCGGAAACAATATCCTCATCGGCACGGATCAAGAGGACACGATCAGCGGCCTGGCCGGTGACGATCTCCTTCAGGGATTGGGAGGGGCCGACGTCATCAACGGCGGCTTGGGAGTCGACACGGCCGACTATCGGGACAAGACGGCAGGGATCAGCGTCACGCTCAACGGGATCAATGATGCGGTTGTTACGGTCGGTGGCATTGACGAAGATATCCTCCGCAGGATCGAAAATGTCTACGGCGGTTCAGGGGACGACACCATCACCGGGGATGCCGAAAACAACCTTTTCAGAGGCGGGGGCGGAAGCGACGTGCTCGACGGCGGAGCCGGGATCGACACGGTCGACTTTACCGACAAGACGACATCGGTCGTGGTCACCCTAGGGGGAGCCACTCCGACGACGGTCTTCGTGAATGGTCTTGCCGAGGATACCATCAGCAATTTCGAGAACGCTTACGGCGGCTCGGGCGACGACATCCTGACCGGCGACGATCGGAACAACGTCCTGCGCGGCGAAGCCGGCAACGACACCCTCAATGGGGGCAGTGGCGACGACGCCCTGTTTGGTGGTGCTGGCGACGATGAGGTCGATGGCGGCGCCGGTATCGACACCTTCGACATCCGGGAGAAGACTGCTGCGGTCGTTCTTACACTTAACGGCGCCAATGCCGCAACGGTCTTCGTCGGCGGAGTTGCGGAGGACACGATCCGCAATGTCGAGAACATCGTCGGCGGGTCGGCGGGCGACACGCTAACGGGCGATGCCGCGGCCAACAAGCTTTCCGGCGCGCGCGGCAATGACTGGCTGAAAGGAAGTGGCGGGGCAGACATCCTGGACGGCGGCGAGGACATCGATACGGCCGACTACAGCGACAAGACAGCCGCCATTGCAGTGACACTGAACGGCAGCAGCCTCGCCACCGTGACTGTCGGCGGCGTTGCTGAGGACTCGATCGCGAAGATCGAGAACGTCGTCGGCGGCTCGGGCGGTGACACGATGACCGGTGACGCGGCCGGCAATACGTTCCGCGGAGGCTCCGGTGCCGACACATTGGACGGCGGCGATGGCAGCGACACCGTCGATTTCAGCGACAAGACTCAATCCGTTCTCCTCGCACTCAACGGTGCGACCAACGCGATCGCGACTATTGGCGGGACAGCAGAGGATACGGTGCGCAATATCGAGAATATCATCGGCGGCTCAGGCAACGACCAATTCACCGGCGATGCCGCTGCCAACACATTCCGCGGGAGCGCCGGTTCCGACGCGCTGGACGGTGGCGCCGGCAGCGATACTGCCGACTATAGCGATAAGACGGCATCCGTGGTCGTAAGGCTGGCCGGGGCGAGTGCTGCCACGGTGTCCGTGGGCGGGGTGGCGGAGGACACGCTTCGCAACATAGAGAACATCATCGGCGGCGCGGGCAACGATGTCCTCGCTGGCGACGGCTTTGCAAATGTGCTCGATGGCGGTGCCGGCAGCGATACCGTCGATTATTCCGCATCAACCAAACAGATCGCGCTCACGCTCAACGGCGCCAACAGCTCAACGGTCTTGGTCGGCGGTGTTGCCGAAGACAGCGTCCGCAACATCGAGAATGTAACCGGCGGCGCCGCTTCCGACGTGATCACCGGCGACGCGCAGGCGAACATCATCATTGGCGGTGCGGGGGACGACCTCCTTAAGGGCGGAGGCGGCCTCGACGTCATTGACGGCGGCGTCGGTTCCGACACGATTGACCTCAGCGACAAAACCGCCGCGATCGTCCTGACATTGGGTGCGGCTAGTGCGATTGCGACCGTCGGCGGCGTGGACGAGGACACGGTCCGCAACATCGAGAACATCTTCGGAGGCGCCGGCGCCGACGTGCTGACTGGCGACGGCGGCAGCAACACGCTACGCGGGGGCGGGGGTGCTGACACTCTCGACGGCGGAGCGGGCGTCGACACGGCCGATTACCGGGACAAGACAAGGTCCGTCGTCCTTACGCTCGACGGAGCCAATGCCGTGATCGTCAAAGTCGACGGCGCGAACGAGGACACGATCCGGAACTTCGAGAATATCTCGGGGGGCTCCGCCGGCGATACGCTCACCGGCGACAAACTGGCCAATACACTGCGCGGCAATGACGGCAACGACACGCTGACGGGCGGTTTGGGCAGAGACGTGCTCGACGGCGGCAACGGAATCGACGCGGCCGATTACCGGGAGAAGACCGAGGCGATCAGCGTTACTCTCAACGGCACGGCCAATGCGAGCGTCGTTGTCGCCGGCATAGCCGAAGATACTATTCGCGGCATCGAGAATATTTTGGCGGGGTCCGCCGCCGACACGCTTGTTGGCGACAGCGCAAACAATCTGTTCCGCGGCGCCCTCGGGGCCGATTTCATCGACGGCAGCGCAGGCGTCGACACGGCGGATTACCGCGAGAAGACAGCCTCGGTCAGGGTCACGCTCGACGGAGGAAACGACAGCTTCGTCTTCATCGGAGGTTCCGCGGAGGACACCATCCGCAACATCGAGAACGTGTTTGGTGGCAAGGGCAATGATACGCTCACAGGCGACGGCCTCGACAACAGGCTCGATGGCAATGACAACAAGGACCTGCTCACGGGTGGGGGCGGAGCGGATACCCTCGATGGTGGTGCGGGCGTCGACACGGCAAGCTATCGCGACAAGAGCGTGTCGGTATCTGTCACCCTCAATGGCGCCACCACTGCAACCGTCACGGTCGGAGGCGTGGCCGAGGATACGGTCCGCAACATCGAGAACGTGTGGGGCGGGACCGGCAACGACGATCTCAGGGGCGATGCGAACGCCAATCTCCTGTCGGGCGGCGGCGGAAGCGACGTGCTCTTCGGTAATGCCGGTGCCGACACTTTCCAGTTCGATTTCGCTCTTGGGGCGACGAATATCGACACTATCTCGGACTTCGGCGCGGGAGACAAGCTCGCCCTATCGACGACCGTCTTCACCGCGCTGAGCGCCGGTTCGCTGGCAAGCGCGCAATTCTACGCGGCCGCCGGCGCGACCGCGGCGCAGGACGCCAACCACAGGATCATCTATGATACGACGACGGGCACCCTCTACTATGATGCAGACGGCAGCCTTTCAGGTGCTACGGCCGTGAAGTTCGCGCTGCTCTCGACGCAACCGGGCCTGACGACGGGAGATTTCCTCATCGTGTGACGAGCACTATTGTGCCGACAGGCTGGTCAAGGCAATCACCGGCTATCGGCCGCTCGCTCGGAAGGCGGAGCTGATTTTTAAGGAGACATATAGTAAACGTCACCGGGACGCCGCCAATGTGCGCCCTCAAGAATGCGAACAAAAAGGAATACGCAGCTCAGGCGAAACGTACCGAAGCATGTGCGTCATCGCTGATGGAAGGCTTCGTCGCTGATTAACAAATGTAAGCGGCAACCAAGTCATTCTTGATCCGGCGGAATTTCGCCTCCGGGATCTCCGGCCATGAAGTGGAGGAACTCCTCGAGGTTTGTCCATCCGTCGTTGTCCATATCCTGCCGGCCGTCGTTGGTGTCTGCCGCGTCCATGCCATTTCTGACTTCCCAATCATCTGAAATGCCGTCCACATCACCATCCTGGTACGGCACCCCGGCATCAAGCTCCGGCCACCCACCGACGTCCTCCGGATCCGTTTCGAGCAATTGCCCTCTGCGATTCTTGACGTCCTCGATAATTCGTCTGTCTACTGCATCTCGTTCGGGCTTTGTGGCGCCGGCATTCGCCAGGACATCTTCGTAGGCAATCATAGGCTCGAAGGTGCGGATGGCCGGGACATCAAAAGGTGTTGCTACGACAAATCGTCTCTGATCCTGCGCTAGAACCAAGCTGTCATCTTGGCCGGCTTCCGTACGATAGGGCTCGTCGTAATTGTCCTTGACATAAATCGAGTGCCCAAGCCCACTTTCATCGAAAAGATGCACCATATGGTCGTTGCGCAACTTCTCGCCTGCGATCTTGTAGTTGCCGACAACATTGGCCTGGATACGCGCAAATTCATCACCAAAGCTCACCACATGTTCCCACTTTGGCGAGAAGAAAACGTTATTCACGACATCCGCGACTGCGCCCTGAATTTTCATCTTTATCTGCGGATTTCTGAATTTGCCGAACGCGAACAGGGAGTGGTGAACCGAGACGTTGCCGCCCTTGGTAAACAGCATATTGCGTGCGCGATTCTTTTTCCCCGGCCCACCTCGCAGGAGCGGCTCGCTGGTAATTCCCCACTGCCAAGTGAAATTGCTGGCATCTTCGGAATCGATCGTTTCGTCGGATCCCCAACTGGCGGAGATATGATCAAGCATGATGTTTTTCGCCGCCTCTGAATACAGCCCGAGGCCCCCGGAACAACAAGCTTCGCGCGCGTGTGGACCAGGGCGAAGACGAATGTGTCTTATGATCACGTCATTGGTTACAATTTCAATTGACGGCCGGGCTTGCATCTTACCGTTCCGGATAGCGATACCTCCGCCCGGCGCAGTCTCTCCGGCAATGGTCAAAAACGGATTTCGAACTTTCAACGGTCGTTCGCGAAGAACAATGGTGCCCCCCGTGCGGAAGATGCAAATGCGCGGCCCGGACGCTTCGATGCAGTCACGCAAGGAACCTGGACCCGACTCATTCGTGTTTACGACATAGATCACCTTCCCCCCTCGGCCTCCAACAGCGGCGGCCCCGAAGCCTTCGGCCGTGGGAAAGGCGCGTTGTCTACCGTCTGGAAGCTTGGGTGAAATAAGCTCCTCGAGTGCCGTTGCAGCCTGCGCGACAGCCTCGCGCGGATGGACGAGCCACCATGCGCAGAGCAGCCCCGCGAACACCAGACAGGGAGCGACGCCGAAACGAAATGCGCTCAGATCACGCGACTGCGTGATTACCGTCATGCCCGCCATATGACCTCCGCCGAAGACATAATGCTGACCGGTCACAGGTAGCCGTAACGTTTGAGCATCCAACCGCCCAGTCTCTCAAAGGAGACTTGCTGCTCGGCTGGCATCCTTGTTCGCCACGACTCGTCTTTGTTGAGTGCGATCGATGCATCCATACGCAATCGATTACCTGCTACCTGGTGCCCTGGTGCAATGGGATGGCCGTCTTGAAGAGAAGAACCGATGTGACTGAGGTCCAGTTCAAGAAATGCCCCGATTTGCTGCATAAGTGCGACCGGATGAGACGCAAAATCCTCATATCTCACACGCATGACCTTTTGCCGGCCGAGCTTTCGTGAAAGATATTCGACTGCAAGATTGACGATGCTCCATCGCAAAGCTGTCCGGAATACGGATCTTGGCTTAATTTCCTTCTGCAGACCTGATTTTGCGTCGCGCTCATAGCCCTTCAGCAGTGACCATGCCACTCCGCGCCCGTCACGCACCAGATGGATGACGCGCATGTCAATTCCCGGGATCTGCGCAAGCGCCATGGCTCTTCCCGGCAGCTTCGATGAATCGACAATCATTTGGGCGTCGGAAGCCAACAGCATTGTGTCGAATAGGCGCTTTGTATGGAGTGCATATGGCGCAAGCTGCTTTCCCAGACCAACGCCGCAAAGTATCTTTATGAACATTGGCAACCCCTCAAATTTCCGCTGGAGTGCGCCGTATTCCGACATCAAGGTCGAGTCCCAACCTTTCGACCACTCCTGCAAAACTGTGCTCCAGAAGGAGCAGTCGCGAATTGGATGGCCGCATGCACAATATTCATTGTTGCGCCAAACGTGCCGTGTGAGCGACGTTACCTCCCCCGCCCCAATCACCGCAGGATGTTGCCCCAGTGCAATGTCGAGAATGGTTGACCCGCTGCGTCCGTAACCTGCGATATAAACAATGCGGGTTGATTGCGAGGGCATCATACGGGCCTTTCATTAGCTAGCGCTTTTACTGTGATATCTTGAGCGTGGCCTTCGATCTTGTGCACATGCGATTGGCATCCAATTGGAATACGCTCACTCTCCCGCTGAATACTGGCCCTGCCGAGCTGACCAGAACGCAACGTGCTTGGCCGACGATCACGGGCCTCGAAGTATATCCGGCCGTGGTCACTGACGATCCGAGCACATCTACTTTTCCATCGACTGCTGCCGCACCGCCTCTGGGGTTATACCAAGCAGGCAGAAGTCACAGTCTCGTTGACAATCTGATCGACGCCGCGAATGACGGACTAGTAGCTTACGCGAAAATTAGAAAACAAAAATATATCAACGATGAATGCTGGACTGTCGGCAACAGTCCGATTTACTGCCCACTTTACGCAACTGTACTTCATTATTATCTCCTCGCCAACCTTAGACTCCGCGATAGAAGCCGAGGAGGCGCTTGTGTGCGTCAGCAACTCTACGTTTCGAAGTGCTCTCCGGACTGCTGCCATCATCGCAGCCTCAGTTGCTGCGGCATGCAAGCATCGCCGATTTCGCTCACCTCAATCTCGCACCGGCGTTCGACCTCTTCTCGGCTTGCACTTGGCGCGTTGCCTGCCGCAGTTGCGCAAGACCGAGTCCAAAGCACAAAAGAACTGGTATCGTCCAATATCTCGCATACATGTGCGGATTGAATAAAGCGATCGTCAGGAAGACGACGACAGTCGTAATCATCGCCGCAAGCGCATGTTTATCTCCCCCAGCCATTCTGACCCCGAAGGCAAGCAGCACACCGACACCCGAAAACATCATCCAGCCAATAAGCGCGAGCAATCCGCCTTCAACCCAGAGGAGAAGATACAGATTGTGAACAGGAGCAGCTTGTACGCTTCTCTCGCGGAATTGGTCGGCGCCAACTCCCACGACCCAAATCGGTTCACCAGAGATGATCTGAACTGCTTCTTCCATAAGTGCCGCTCTCGACACGAAGGTTCCCGCTTCTGATATGTCACCCGAGGAAAGCGCGCCCAAAACGCGCGTCTGGAACGTCTTGGGCAACATGTCTTTGCTGCCGAATAGCCCCAAAGCTCCAACAACAACGGCGGCTCCAAATGTCAAACGTAACAGCAACCGCGGGGTCGAGATGAAGGCAACGAAAACCGTCAAGCAAATCGCCATTACAAACAGTCCGCTGTTTGAGCTTGTCAGGACGACCGTGACGAGAAAAACTGCAAGTGCGGGCAAAGCGACGTACGATTTAACCCGGCCCGTGGACCAGAAATAGAGGAGAATTGGTAGTGTCAGCCCGTTTATCGCCGCTGCTAGATTAGGATTTCGCAGCACGGTGGCCAGACGCTTCCCCCCCGTTACTATGCCCCCCCTTCCTTCTCCAGGTACATATCCGACCGCGTAGAAAGTAATGATACCGTGAATATCGATGAGAATTACGCTCACCAGGAAAATGGCGGCCAACCGATACGCTTCCTTGGGGTCGTCACGGATCAGGATGATCATTAAGAGTAAATATGCGAAGAGATACTGCGCCATAACAATCAGCCCTCGATGAGGGTTGCTGTGAAGAAGGCTGCCAATCATCATTCCGAGGAACAAGAGCGTGAAGGCGACAAGCCAAAGTCCGGTTGCTTGGCCGAGCGGCTTGTTCCAAATCCGTCCGCAGATCAAAAGAAGGAAGAGGCTCAAGCAAAAAAAGAAATCGCTGACCGTAAAGAAAAGATCAGAAAACCGGAAAGTCGCGTAGGGTGCTAGAAAGACAGCCACATAGACGATAGCGCGCTCAACCGCCGCTAGGTGGATGTGCAATTTGGGAGAATGTAGTTCGGCTGCCGTTGTCATGCCGGTCCCCGACACTATTACCTCACACTAAATATCTCCCGCCGATCACAGCTTATCGGGCTGCCCTCGCAGGAAGCTGAACACCGTTGTACCTATGAGCTCTTCGTAGACCGATGTAATTGCATGCACGTGGCGCTCGACACTGAAGCGCACGCGAGCTTCGATGCGCGCTGTCTCCACCATGTGGTCGTGATAGGCAGAATTGTTGAAGAGCGCTAAGCAAGCTTTGGCGAATTCATCCGGATCGTCCGGCCGAACGAGCATGCCGGTCTCGCCATCCTCAACCACTTCCGGATTTCCACCGGAGTCAGTCGCAATGACTGGTGTGCCTAACAGCATCGCTTCGACAAGGGTTCTTCCCAGAGGTTCATTCACGGCCGTGACCAGAAGGGCATCGAGCCCTGCAATCCAGGGCTCGCCCGGATAGCGAAAGCCCATAAAGTGAATGCAATCGGCAACCCCAAGTGCTTTGGCGCGCGATCTTGCAGCGTCGTCAAGCCCGTTGAGCGCGTTCCCGAAAAACAGTCCTGCAAACTTGATCTCGGGCGCCAATCGCCTTAGAGCCGCGAGGGCCTCAACGAACAAGATTGGTCTCTTCCGGTCCACAAGGGTTCCCACATATCCGAGAAGCTTTGTCTCGGGCGGACAACCAATCTCCGCGAGCACCATCTTCCGAGCGTCTTGGCGCTCGACGCTGATCATTTTCATGACGTCGAATGGACTATGAACGACACTGCACTTGCCTGCAGCCGAGAAAAGGCCGGGGCGGGGGGAGGCAAATTTTGATACTGCTACGACACGGTTGGGGAGCCAGGGCGCGACGCGTCGTAACCCAAACGAAGATGTGTCGCCGCGATGGTGCCAGAGGTGCTTCGACCCGGCGAGTCGTGCTGCAAAGCCCCAGACGAGATGTGTGCGGCCGTCGTTCGTGTGCACTATTGTCGCATTTTTGGCTCTCAAAAATTTCACGAGTGCGGGGAGCGTTCGCGCTACATTGAGAACCGCAGTGCCGTTGCGCGCGTCCGCCCGCTTCAAACGGTTTGAAACGGGGGCGGCTTCAAAGTCGATACCCTCTCGCCGAAACAGATCTGCAACCGGCCCATCAGTATGATGCAGCACAACCAATGGAGTGAACTGCGATCTAGGAATATTGCGTATCAGGCCAAGAGCGGACATGTGGCTTCCGCCAATTAAATCCCCTATGAAAGGAAAGCATACAACCGGTGGAGTGCCGCATGTCCTCATGATGAACGCCCGCCGTCAGAAATACTTTTAGAGAAACTCGGTTGCAGAGCTTGCATTCTGTACTATCTTTTTCAAAAAAAATTCTATTAAGATTCATTGAGCAAGCTTATGCTAGCCGCTTGCATACACTACTACATAAATCTGCAAAACGCTTCACGATTAATCAGCGCTTATATTAAGTGACTTTACTATCCGTCGGATTTAAAGCGAGAATGACCCAATCCTTGAAACCCCAGTTTCACCCGACGTGCGTTGAAGAGTTGTGCGGGGCTCTTGCCGAAGGGGGCGGAGAGGTTTTCGTTTCTGTATCGACGCGATTGGGAGTTTCGCGAATCCTGTTGGTGCCACTCTGAATCCAACCACTCGCTGGAATGCGCTTGGAAGTTATGACAAAGCCCCCATAGTGGTGGCGTTTGTGAATTTCGGGATTAACTTGGTTGATTACCGTGCCAATCAAAGCCGCATGATTCATCCGGAGCTGGGATACACTATCCAGCAACTGCTCTTCAGTTGTCTTGCCCCAAGACACCAACAAAATGACGCCATCCACAAAGGGCGAGAGCCAGTTTGCATCACCAGAGGTGAGGACCGGCGGAGCATGAAGCACAATGAAATCATACCCGCTCTGTCTGAGTGCCAAAATCAGCTCACAAAGTTTGTCAGAGTCTAACGATCTGAATGGCTCCACCGTTACGGGCGTTGCGTCGATGAAACCGAATCCAGGTAAAGTCGGAAGTGTCTGTACCACATCCGCAAGCGCGGCCTCACCTCGAAGATAGAGTTCAATCGGCGAACGTTCCGTGTTTTTCAGGTACGGAACGCTGTGTTGATGGAAATCAAGGTTCACGAACGCGGTAGGACGCCCGTCTGCTGCTGCAGCAGTTGCAATACCCCACGCCGTCGAGGCGTTCGCGACGTCATGAACACAGGAGGTTACCATCACGACACGATGCGGTTGTTTCGCCTCCGAATATCGACAGGCCATATAGACTGAGCGCTCTGCTTCTGCAGACGTGACATTGCTCCAGTCTGGGATACACGAAGACCGCTTGGTACCGGACGACAGAAGGTGCTTGGGAACCCGTGGTACGTAGCCCAGATTTGGCACCCGCAGGAGTTGCGAGATGCGTCGCCCACTTCGGATTCGCGTGTCGGCTGTCTCCAACATGAGCGCGACCAAAAAGGCGAGCAAAGTGGACCCTGTAAATGCCGCTGGGATGATGATATTGGGCTTAGGAAATGATGGTGAATTCGGAACCTCTGCGGCCGACACAATCCGCGCGCTCGGCTTTAGGGATTCGGCCTCGAGGTCCGACAGAATACGCTGAACCTCATCCTCAATCATATTGCGGACACCCGCGATTTGCGACTCTGCATCGATCATCTCAGGATGGTTCTTGCCGAACTTAGCAGCGAGCTCAGCTCTATTCTGCTGCAATCGGGCCTCTTCGTTCCGCAACGTTATCAAAAGCGGCTGCGTCATGCTTTGCCGAAGGAAAGCCACGGCTCCGCCTGTGTTAAGTGCGCGCTCCTTGTCCGCGATTCGCTCGTACTGCTTAAACTCGAGCGAAGCTTCGACGTAGAGGTTCGCGATCGTATTTGCGATTTCTTGAGCGAGTTTGGGGTTGCTATTTGTTACGGTGATCCTCACGGCGAGGCTCTCCCCAGTCCGGCTCACACTAAACTGGGACAGTAGCGCGGAAATCGCGCGATCGCGTTGAGTTGTTAAATCCGGCGGAACTCTTTTGGGATTAGGGGATTTCTGGACTCCGATAATCCCTCGAAGATAGTTAAGTAGCCCCCCCTCGCCTTCGTCTCTCGATTTATTACCGCCGCGAGCAAAAGGGTTGAAATTAGGATCATCGATGAGATTCAATCGGTCTACAATACGGCCGCCAAACTCCCGTGATTGCAGAACGTCCATTTCAGTTTCTGCCGCCGAGCGGTCGCGTTCGAGCGATGTCAGGGACGCGTCAGTGGCAAACGGTCGAACATCTTTCCGCTCCAGCACCACCTCTGAACTGGCGGTATACACCTCAGGAAGCGTATACGATGCGACTGCAGCCAGCAAAGTGCAGACGAAGACCACTGACGCAATAAGCCAAATGCGCCTCTTGACCAGGGCCCAGACATCTAACAGGCCTATTACGTGCCCGTTCCGCTGAGTCGCTAGTTCGACGCTTTCTCGATAATGAGCACGAGCAGATAGGCTGCCATCAGGAACGAATGTCGTCATGGAAACCTTCAAAAAAATATCAAAAAATTTTCTCTATTGCGGTAGCTTAGTAAAATATTCAATACGGCGCAATGACTCAGTTTGACTACGACTGACACAGCTTTTTCAAAGGTCAAGGGTAGCGCTTAATCGACCTCGCATTCAGCGTGCTCTCCGGTGAAGCGGTCGACGATGCCGCCGCGGCGCCGTCGAAAACAGCGTGTAGCGCGCTATTCGCAACGAGTGATTGATCTTCCGCAGCCATTCAAATCGAGCAAATGGGGCGGCGGTTACCCGCCCCCGACCTTCTCACCTGGCCGTCCGAAACGACAATGCTGCCCCGACAAACGCGGGCTGGACAAGCCGATGGTCAGCATGAGCGATGGATGCTTGTGGTGGAGGCGCAGTGGACGATCGGCCAAGAGGATCGACGAGGCGGTCACAATCGCCGGGCAGCCACCGAACCTGCGGCGAGATACCTTCGCCGTCGAAACGGAACAATGTGGAGACATGCGCTTTCCCCTGACAGACAGAAGGAAGGACATCATGGCACGGAATAGTCCGAAGGACCGGCCCCAAGCGACGCCTGCTCCCCCGCCAGATGAAGAGTTGCCCGCGAACGGACCGGATGAAGAATACGCGCAGCCTGTCGTCAAGGGCCGCGTGCGCCCGACCCGCAGCAGGGACGAGGCGAATGTCGATCCTGACGAAGCCCTCCCGAACGACGAGGAGGAAGAGTCGATTGCCGACAACCCCTCACGCGAAGAGGTGCGCTTTGGCGAGGTGAAATCACCTCGGCCCTGAGTATCCGGCCGGTCGACCGTGGAGACACACGGAACCTCGGGCGACGGCGCCGGTTGGCCCATTTGAGGAGGTGCAACCATGGTTATGGATTATCTTTGGCTATTCGCGACCGCCGGCGGAGCCTTCATCCTGGGTGCCGCGGTGGCCTATGCGATCTTGAGGCAGAAACCACTGCCGCCGGCCGCCAAGGAAGCGCAGAAGCAAAAGATCGACGAGCTTTACGAGCGTTCGCCTGAAAACAGAACCCGCTGAACCTGTCCGGCGCGGCCATGGAGCAGGATCCGCTGATCATCTTCGGAGTTGCTTCCGCGGCGGCGCTCGCCTCGCCGCTCGGTGGTCTGATCGCGGTTTGGGCGCGGCCCTCGAGCCTCCTTCTTTCCATTGCGGTCGGCTTCGCGGCCGGCGTTCTGCTTGGCACCTTCGCCTTCGAGATGATGCCGAAGTCGCTGGAGCTCACATCCGTTCCGGTGGTTGCCGCCGGCTTCCTGCTTGGCTTGGCTCTCGTTTATTTCCTTGACCTTTATGTCAACCGCTGGCGCATGGCGGGAGAAGAAGCGGATCAGAAGCGCGCCGTCGAGCAGCTCCATCGACGAAAGAAGCCGCGCGGCAGCGGCGTCGCGGTACTCGCCGGCGGGACGAGCGCGGAGGAACTGATCGAAGGAATGGCGATCGGCGTCGGGGCGGCATTCGAACCGGGCGTCGCGCTGATTGTGGGCCTTGCAATTTGCATCGACAACCTCAGCGAGGGCATGAGCATCGGTGAACTGGCTTTCGACGAGGAGCAGAAGAATCCCAAGTGGCGCATTCTCGTCTGGACGTCGCTGATCGGCGTGTCGCTGTTCGTCTCCGCCGTCGCCGGCTGGTTTTTTCTAAAAGGTCTATCGGAACCGGTCCTCGGATTTCTTTTCGCCGCAGGAGCGGGGGGCATGTTCTACCTGACGATGACCGACCTCGTGCCGGAGGCGGAGTCGCATCAGTTCCAGCAGTCCTCAGCACTCGCCAATGCGATGGGGTTCCTGCTAATCATGGCCCTGACCGAGATGATCTAAAGGCCCTTCAATGTCCTGTCCTGGACAGAGCCGAGTCGCGGAGGGCTCGCAAAGCCGTGAGCGCCTCTTCCTTGGAGTGACAGACGATGTTGAGCTCGGCGGGTCGGCGGAGAGTGATCTGGATGTGGTGAGACCCGTACATGCGGATCAGACCATAGCCGGGAAACCGTCCATTGCCGGGGGCACGGTTGTTCCAGCGGTTGATCTTTCCGCGAAGCGGTGCCCTGAAGACGTGAGGAGCGCCAAGGATGCGCGAACACTCGTCGTAGAACGTCTTTCGGTCGATGGCGGCGCCATCGGTCATTTCGCGCCCCCATTGGTGTGCATGGCTCTCCGATCGCCGTCGACCGCGGCGGCGCGTCGCGCAATCCGGAGGGGCGGCACAGGTGAGGCCGGGATTGCCCCCAGCGGAATAGCCGCGTCCCAGGGTATTATTTCGACCGGCGGCCGACAGAGCAGCTTCACGGTCTCTTTGAGAATTTCGCTCGTTATCATCTCGCCCGGACAGCGATGGCCCGTTTCCGGGCGCCCGCCACCCTGCGGAATGAAGCGGAAGTCAGCGTCGCGCCAAGTGAGCTTGCGCTCGGCGCTGAACTTTTCCGGAGCTGGAAACAGTCTCGGGTCGTGCGTGGTTCCGTAGAGATCTAGCAGCAGCCATTGACCTTGCCGAAGCATATGACCCCGCCAGTCGATATCGCGTGTCACGCGCGCCCCGACGAAGGGAAAGAAGGGATAGAGGCGACGCACTTCCTCGACGAAGCCCTCCATCTCGTCGTCATGCCCGCGCTGAAACCGCTCCTGCCACTGCGGATTGCGCGCAAGGGCATGCGCCACGAAGACGATCCATCGGCTGATGGCGGCAATCGGACGCAAGAGGTTGAGAAGTTCGACCGCGGCGGTCTCATGCGAAAGCGGCCGCCCGTGGGCGTCGCGATGGGTAAGCCCGATCGTCTTGAGGGCGCTTCCTTCGCCCGCCTCGATCGAACCTTCGCGGAGTGCCACCACGACCTCCCGAAGCCAGCGCTCGACAGAGCGGCGCGACAGGAGCGCCAGCCATGCCGCCGGCCCTGGCACGCCGGTGCTGTCTATCATGCGGGCGAGGCGGTTGGCGAGTTTTCCGTCGTCGTCGCGCAATAGCGGCGGGATACCGACCCAATCGGCAGATGCCCTCGTGAGGATCAGATTTGCGGCTTCGCGCAGATCGCAATCTTCCTCCTGCCCCTTGAAGTGGTCGAGCCAATGCTGCCGAAAGCGTTCCGCCATTGCGGTGACGGCGCGCTCCGTCATTGTCACCTCGACGAACATGGCCTTGCGCCGGCGGTGCGCCTCGCCGTCGAGCTGCTGAACGCTGTCCTTGTCCTGCAGCAGCCGAAGAACGAAGGACGGCATCGCACCGACACGCGTGACGTCGCCGCCTTCGTAGAAGAGGCGCGTTGCATCTTCTCCGCGCATGCAGATGACGGGATGCAGCATCAGACGCGTTCGGAAGATGTCCGTCCCAAGTTCGTCACAGCGCTTCGAGATGAAACTGTAACCCTCGCGATGCAGAGCCAATGTGCTGTCGAGCGAGGATGTCCGTGGAATCGCGTTCACGTCTCAGGCTCCCACGTCTCAGGCTCTTTGCGGTGCCCAACTCGTCGACGCTTCGGATGTTCCGCCCGCGATCCGGCATCTTTCAGCGACACGGACGCTGGCCTATGAAATGGGGGAACAAATGTCGCCAGAGCCGGTTGTCCTGCAACAGCGGAAAGGAGCGAACATGTCCAAGTTGCCCAAGACCGCGGAGAATCCCGCACAGGTGCGCGGCGACATCCAGCACGGCAGAACGGGAGACAAGAAGCGCGGCTTCGATCCGGCTGCGGCACCGCTGGAGACGGACGATGAGGCAGCGGGAGCGCCTCTGACGGCAGAGGCGACCCGGGACGCCAGAACCGGGCAGCTTGGCGGCGGGGCTACCGACAGTTCAACCGAATATGCGGACGCCATGCGGCCGCTCAGCTCGCGTGAAACGCCTGCGTCGAACACACAACGCCTCGGGCTCGGCTTTGCCATCATTAGCATCGTCATCTTGATAGGCGCTCTAATCTATGCCGTTGGCGCCCCGCCGTCCTGAGCGCCGCTGCGATCCCGTCAAAGAGGTGGGTTCGCAAGGAATCGAGGAGTCTTGATATGCCTAACGATCGCCCCGAACGAAAAGACCCGCTGTGGGAACTGGCCGCCCGAGAGGAGGCGCTGTTTCTGCGCCGGTCCTCGACGCGCTTTCTTGAGTGCGCCATCCACCTTTGCGCGACGCACATGACGCTTCAGGAAGTGGCCGACCTCCTTGAAGAGGAAGCCGCGCAGCTCCGGCGTTATAGCTGAACACCCTTTTTCTAGAAGTGCGAGCCTGAAAGAAGGCGCGTGGTGGGCTCGTCGAAATACGGGCGTTCGCCTCTGCGCACGAGATAGACCTCCCGCTCGGGATTGGCTTCGATGACGAAGCCGGAACTGCGAAGCAGAGCTTCGACGCCGGCCCTGTTCGGGATGAACCAGTTGGTGGGATCGTCAGCGAAGCGATGTTCGACGAAGAACAGCTTCGGATAACCGGGACGCTCGAAGATCTGCCATTCCCGAAAGTCGTAGTCTGCCTCCACCCGCATTACCGAATCGTCACCGCGTTGCATGCACTGGAAGAGCATCTCATTGTCCACGACGTGCTCGTAGAGAAGGTCGAGCGCCAGCAGCGGATGACGCAGGTGATAGAGAACGCCCATGAAGAGGACGAGATCGAATTTCTCGCCGAGTTGTGCAACGTCGTAGACGGACATCAGCCTGAATTCGATGTCCATTCCGGCCTGTTCGGCAGCGAACTTCGCTTGCCGCAGATAGCGCGGGTCGGAATCGATGCCGAGTACGCGTCCAGCGTTGCGGCGTTTCATCTCCTGAGCGTAGAAACCCGCGTTGCAGCCAATGTCGAGCACGCTTCGGCGCTCGAGGTCCTCCGGCACGACGTGCTTGAAAGCCTTCCACTTGACCGCGGGGTAATCCCCGAGGAAGTGATCCGGCGAGGTTTCGACGCCCTCGATTCGCATGTTATGGAACCACGGCCCAAGCGCCGCGATCTCCTCTTCGATGGTCCTGCGGTCCTTCGTTTCCTCGCCCATGATCAAAGATCCTGAGAAATGCTCGAGAGTTGCGGCTGGTTCGCGGGACGGCGCGGGTTACGCGTTGCGCGTTGTCTCGGCAGAGCCTTTTTAAACCACGCAATCGTGTGCGACAGCCCCTCTTCCAACACAACCTTGGGCTCCCAGGCGAGCAGCGTTTTGGCGCGGGAGATATCGGGCCGGCGTCGTTGAGGATCATCCGGCGGCAGGGGTTTATGGACGATGGTCGAAGCGGTCCTGACTTTCGAAAGAACCAGTTCCGCCAGCTCGATGACCGTGAATTCGCCCGGATTGCCGAGGTTTACCGGCACGCCCGGGTTGGGTTCACAATTCATCAGCCTGATCAGCCCTTCGACGAGATCGGAGACATAGCAGAAGGAGCGCGTTTGTTCGCCCGTGCCGTATACGGTGAGCGGATCGTTCTTCAAAGCCTGCACGATGAAGTTTGAGACGATACGGCCGTCGCTCGGACGCATATGCGGGCCATAGGTGTTGAAGATGCGAGCAACCCTCGCGTCCACGCTTCCTGATCGCAGGCTGTCGAAGCACAGGGTCTCCGCCGCGCGTTTCCCTTCGTCGTAGCACGCCCGCGGACCGGTGCAATTGACGTGACCCCAATAATCTTCCTGCTGTGGATGCTCCTCCGGATCGCCATAGATCTCGCTCGTCGAGGCCTGGAGGAAGGTCGCTCCGTGCTTTTCCGCGAGCCGCAGCAGGTTCCCAGTTCCGGCGACGCTTGTCATCATCGTGTGGATCGGATCGGCCTGGTATGATGGCGGCGACGCGGGGCAAGCCAGGTTGTAGATCTGGTCGAGCGGCTCATCCAGTTCGACCTCGTCGCAGACGTCCTGTTCGATGGCGGTGAAATAGGGATTGCGCTCAAGACCGCTGATATTGGCGGGAGACCCCGTGAGATAGCTGTCGAGGCAGATCACGCGATTGCCGGCATCGAGAAGGGCCGAGCAAAGGTGGGACCCGACGAAGCCGGCCCCGCCGGCAACCAGGATGACCTTTCCGCGATTCACTTTGTTTCGTTTTGCCATCGGCCGTTCTCCTTTCGGTGTTACGCCGGAAGTTGCCGTTCGGATTGTCTCGTGGCGAGATCGGATTTGAGCTGAACGGCCTCGATCGCCTCGACGAAAGTTCTGGCGCGGGCGCGCGCGCTATGCGCACTTACGACGCGCTCAAAGGCGCAATCGGCAATGGCCGCGCGGCGGTCATCGTCGAGGCGCGTCAACGCCGCGACGACGTCATCGCTGTCGTGTGCAATGATTGCGGCCTGTCCGGGCGGGAAGAAGCTGTCGATCCCCTCCCACCAATCGCTGATCAAGGGTGTGCGGCAGGCGGCCGCCTCGAAGAGGCGAACGCTCGGCGACCACCCGGCGGCAATCATGTCGGCGCGCGTGACATTCAGCGTGAAGCGCTGCCGGCTGTAGAATTCGGCATGTTCGGGAGGCGGCAGGTGTTCGATGCGCTCCACGTTCCTCGGCCAGATGATATTTGTCGGGTAGCCCGGTCCAGCGACGACGAAACGCTTGTCGGGCAATAGCCGCGCCGGCTCCAGCAATAGCCTTTCGAGAGCGGGCTGTCTGTCGAGGCTGAAGGTTCCGAGATAACCAAGATCCCACACCCTCGCTGCACCGGTGTTGCGATAGACGTCGAGGTCGACAGCGCAGTAGAGCGGCACTGGTCGCCTCGCCCCGAACTCTTCCCGAAGGCGATCGAGCGTCCTGCCGCCGGAGAAGGAGAAATAGACGTCGAAGATCGGAACCTGCCTGCGAGCGAGAAATTCCTCGTCCCCGCGCGCAAGCTTGGCCAGTGTCACGGGCGTGTCGATGTCGTAGAAGCACAAACGCTTCGTTCCGATGTCGCTGACGGCATCGATCACCTCCACTCCGTCCGGCACGTAGGAACCGATGATGACTGCGTCGGCCCCAGCAAGCCTGCGTCCATGTCGCGCAATCAGTTCGTCGACGCTCTTGTAGAGCATGAGCTCACAGAAGTCCGGCTCCGCCAGATCGCGGTGGCGCGCGTACCAGGGCACGTCTCTTTCCAGGAAAGTTACGCGGTGCCCGGCGGCGTGCACGCCGCGAAGGAGTGCCCGAAAGGTCGTCGCGTGTCCATTGCCCCAGGAGGAGGAGAGCGAAAGGCCAAGGATAGCGATGTCGAGCGAGCGCTTCATTCTGCAGCCTCCGCGCGGGACGCCCGGCTGCGGAAGATGCGGTCCACCTCCGCGGCACGATGGTCATAGGTATGTTCGCTCAGCACACGGCCAAGCGCCCGCTCGCCGATCATCTTGGCATTGGCGGGCGTGAGATCGCGCAGGAGCTCGATCACGTCCCGGCCGTCTCTCGCGACCAGCACTTCCTCTCCAGGCTTCAGGAAAAGCTCGATGCCCTCCCAGGCGTCCGTGATCAGGCACGCGCCCGCGCCGGCCGCCTCGAACACTCGCGTTGCCGGGGAAAAGCCGTTCTCGGCCATGCTGGCGCGCGAAACGTTGAGGACTGCGGAAGGCGTTGCGTTGAAGGCGTTGTGATCCGCAGTCGGGACGTGGCCGATATAGGCGACGTTTGCGGGCAGTGATTTGTCATGCCAGCCCGCCCCGCCGAGCAGGAATTTCCGGCCGTCAAGCCGCGCCGCGGGACCGAGGAAGAACTCCTCCACGCGAGACTCCCGATCAGGCAAGCGGTTGCCGAGGAAAGCGAGGTCGGCGGCAAAGCGCAGGTCCGCGGGCACCGGATGATGCGTCTCCGAGTCGAGGGCGTTGTAGACGGGGATGCATTCGCGGGCGCCGATTGCGCGGTAGGCTTCGACGACCGGATCGCCGCCGCCATAGGTCAAGACGAGTTCGAGGGCGGAAAGAGCGCGACGGAGTGGATGATCGGGATTGCTCTTGAGCTCCGCAAGTGTCGCGGGCGCGTCGACATCCCAGAAGACCTTCAGCGCAGCCGGACTGGCGGATGCCATGACCTCGGCGAGCAGGAGGCCGTCCTCGAAGCCGACACCGCTCGCCTTGACGACGATGTCCGCCGCGGCGGCCTCGCCCGCGACACGCTTCAACGCCTCGACAGTCCCTTCATAGACCACGACCTTGCACCAGACCGGCGGGTCGATGTCGCGATGTTTCTGCCGGTCATAGACGTCCGGTTCGTAGAAGGTGATCTCATGGCCGCGCGCCGCAAGCGCGCGGAGCAACCCGCGATAATAGGTTGCCGCACCGTTCCAATAGGCGGAAACAAGGCTCGATCCGTAAAAGGCAATCCTCATATCGCGGCCTCCTTGAGTGCGGCACGCTCATCCGGAGGCTTTCCCGGCCTGTAGCGAGCCAAGATCTCGAGAAGCTCGTCGACGCGGTGGCGGCAGGTATGGCGCGCCTCGATTGCCTCCAATCCAGATAGGGCCAGTTCCTGAGCGAAAGCTCGATCGGAGAGCACCTGGCGCAGATGCCGCCTCATCTCCTTGCCATTTCGCGCAACGACAAAGTCCTTGCCGGGGCGGAAAAGACCCTCGGCGTCGTTCCAGGGCGCGGAAATGAGCGGAATGCCGCAGGCGAGCGCCTCGAAAACGCGGATCGTCGGTATGCCGGGCAAGGCTTCGATATAGGGCCGCCGCGGGATGTGGATCGTCGCCCTGTGCTCGGCGAAGGCGCGCGGAACGGCGGCATTCGCCACCCAGCCCCCGTAGACGATCCCCGCGTCGCGCAGCGCCTTGAGAGCGGCAACCGGATACCTGACTCCCCGCACCGTCGTCGCCAGCTTCAGTCTTCTCGTGGGCTCAACGAGAAAGGACATGATTTCCGCGCTGCGCTCGTCGTCGCCCCAATTGCCGATCCAGACGAGATCGCCGCGCTTCTCCGTCTGAGGCAGGGGATGAAAAAGGGAGGTATCAGCAGCCTCGTGCCAGACATGCACGTGCTTTCCCCAGCCGGCCTTCAGATAGCGTTCGCGCAGGGCCTCACCGAAAGCGAGGACGAAGTCGTAGTGCGAAAGATCGAGTCCGGCGATGTCGGCTTTGGCGCTCACGGCGCGGTGATGCGTATCGTGGAAGGCAAGCCTGAAGCCGCTGTCGTCGCGACGGAAGCGGCCGAGACGTGCCACCAATTGCGGATCTGTCCATTCGTGAACCACGACGACATCGGCATCGGCCACCGCGGCTTCGTGGTCGAAATCGGTACCGTAGACCACGGTCCGTAGTTCCGGGAAGTGCTTGCGGAATGCTGCGATCGCCCCGACGCCCTGGTCGGCAATGAGATTGAGGCGGCTCCAGGAGTCGCTCGGCTCGAGTGCCACCGCATCATGACCGCGCCGCAGGAGCTCACGCATGACGCCGCGCAGGAAATGAGCGTTGCCATGGTTCCAGTCGGAAACGAGTGAATGCGTATAGAAGAGAAATCTCATTGGTCACTCCGCTGCCGTTAAGCGTGAAGAGCGGCACATGGCTTCGCCATAGGCGGCAAGCACCGCATCGCGCTGGGCTTCGATCGTGAAATCGCGCGACCGCAGTCGAGCGCGCCGTCCAAGCTTGAATTTCAGCTCGCCGTCGTCAGCCAGCCTGTTGACGGCGCTCGCGAAGGCCGCCGGGTCTCGCGGATCCGAAAACAGGGCTGCGCCGTCCCAAAGTTCGCGATAGGTATCGATGTCGGCAAGGACGAGAGCCGCGCCGGCGCGCGCCGCCTCGAGTGCTACCAAGCCGAAAGGTTCGTAGATCGACGGCGAGACGACGATTGCCGCTCGCGACATCAGGTGCATCGTCCGATCGTGACTGAGTTCGCCTCGCCAGTCCGCATGTTCGATGGCGAGGTGCTCGCCATTCGGCCCATCGCACGCCCCGGCCATAACGACCGGCCAGCGGATGTGACGGGCAGCGCGATCCAATACGGCCCCGTTCTTGCCCTCGTCCCACCAGCGGCCTGCGGCAAAGACGAAGCTTTCCTTTGCTGTTTCCGTGCTGTGGAAGCGGCTCGCATTGTGTACCACCGCGAGATTGTCGATCGCGCCATAGCAGCGCGTCAACGCGGCCGCATGGCTTCGGCTCGGGGCGATGACCACGTCGGCACGGTCGAACCCGCGCCGATTGCTCGCCTTCTGCCAGAGCCAGTGCGGCGGCAAGTCCGAGGCGCGTACTGCCTGGAACCAGGTGACGACGCATGAATGCGAAGCGGCGACGACCGGAATCTCGACCGCCAGACCGGCAGCCTGCGACGGAAGGTTGAGGTGTAGGAGGTCGACGGAATGCTTGAGCGATATGGCGGCGAGCGTGGCCGGGACCGCATCGAGCGCGGTTTCGTCCTCGACCATCCAGTCGAGCGGCGCGACCAGCCATTCGAGCGTGCCGATCCGAGTCGCCTCGTCCCGTTGCGCCGCGGACGGGGCGGGGCCGAGCCCGACGAAAATGGTTTCCACGCCGGCGCCGCCCATCGCCTCGGCGAGATCCATCGCGTAGCGCCAGACACCGCCGACAGCGTCCACGCTCATGAGGACCCGCCTCGGCAGACGCTTCCGGCTGCCGTCAGAAATCGCAGGCTGACGAGCGGGGATGGCCCGGCTGCTCATGCTGTGACCCTCCGCGGTTGACGCTGAGCCTTGCTGACCTCGATCCAATCCTGAAGAAGCCAGGCGTGCAGGTCGCGTAGTCCCGCGCGCCAGGCGGTGCGCGCCTTCCAGCCGAGCGCCTCTTGAAGTGCACGCGTGTCGGCGACGAAGAACAGTTGGTCGCCGATCCGCCGATCGCTTCTTACCGTCATGAGCCGGCGGCCGGTCAGAAGCTCGATCTCGCGCAGCACCTCGGCAACGCTGACTGCGTTCTCGGGACCGCCTCCGAGATTGAAGGCGCGCCCTTGAATACGTTCGATCGAGCTCAGCACCGCCCTATAGGCCGCAACCGCATCGCCGACATGGAGGATGTCTCGGACCTGCTTTCCGTCGCCGTAGACCGATATCGGTTCGCCGGCGAGGGCGCGAATGAGGAAATGTGCCACCCACCCCTGGTCCTCGGTGCCAAACTGTCTCGGGCCGTAGACGCAGCTCATCCTGAGCACGGCGGTCGGAACACCGTAGGATTTCGCGTAGTCCAGCACATACTGGTCCGCGACGCCTTTCGAGCAGCCGTAAGGCGTGCAGAAATCGAGCGGCTGCGCCTCGCCGACACCGTATCTGCGCGGCGTCTCGTCTACCGGCACGTAGCGGTCGCCGACCGCATTCATTGCCATATCCGCGAGCGCGCCATAGACCTTGTTCGTGCTGGCGAAGATGACGGGCGCGCGACGGTTGGCGCGCCTTGCTGCCTCGAGCACGTTGATCGTGCCGCGCGCATTCGTCTCGAAGTCGTCGATCGGCTCGTCGAGGCTGGTCGTCACCGCCGTCTGCGCGGCAAAGTGGAAGACGGCCTCGGCCTCCTTGAAAACAGGCTCTATTTCGGCGAGTTCACGGATATCGGCGAGCACGAAGTGGACGGCGCTGCCGTGGTTGTCCACCAGCCATTCAAGGTTTCGCTCGACGCCCGCACGGCTCAAATTGTCAAGGACGATGACGTCCTTGCCCTCCCGCAAGAAGCTGTCGGCGACATTGCAGCCCAGAAAACCGCTACCGCCGACCACAAGGATCGGGGCAGACTTCCTGGACAAAGCGGGAGTCGCCAGACCCTTGGTCCTATCGAGACGCCCGGCGCTCATAGGACCAACCCCCGTGCTTCCAGGTGTCGCTTCATCTCGGCGCCCCGGTCCACCGCTCCGGCGCTCCGTACCCATTCCGCAAAATCCGCAAGCGAATTTTCGAGCCTGTGGGCGGGCTCGAAGCCGAGCAGGTCGCGCGCCTTGGCGATATCGGCGAAGCAATTGCGGATATCGCCGGAACGGGCCTTGTTGATGATTTCCGGTTCTAGCTCCGGCACGCCCATTGCTTCGGCGAGCAACACGGCGACATCCGCGATGGAGTAGGCCTCGCCGCTGCCTATGTTGATGACGTGCCCGGCCGCCTGCGGCTTTTCGAGGGCCAGCCGAAAGGCCCGGGCCACATCGCGGACATGAACGAAATCCCGCCGCTGTCTGCCGTCCTCGAACACCATGGGCGACTGCCCGTTGGCAAGCCGCGAAGCGAAGTTGGCGAGCACTCCCGTATAGGGATTGGAAAGCGCCTGCCCGGCACCGAACACATTGAAGAGGCGGAGCGCCACCGCCTCCACACCATAGGCCTCTGCGAAGATCAGCACCTGACGTTCCTGGACATATTTCGTCAAGGCATAGATCGAGGCAAGGTCGACGGGCTTGTGCTCGTCGGTTGCGATCGGTCTCAGACGCTCCCCTTTGGGCCCGACCGGGTCCCATGCGCCGGTTTTGAGATGGGCGGCGGAACGCCTGACATGCGAGAGACGCTCCCCCGTCGCCGTCTCGTAGAGGCCCTCGCCGTAGACGCTCATTGACGAGGCCACGACGATGCGCCGGATCGGCATTCCGATCATCGCTTCGAGCAGGACGGCGGTGCCGAGATCATTTACGCCCACATAGCGGGTGATCTCGTACATCGACTGACCGACCCCGACTTCCGCGGCCAGATGGATGACGCAGTCGACGTCGCTGAGCGCCCTTCTAACTGCGTCCGCATCGCGAATGTCGGCGCGGCACATTTCCACGCCTCGTGGTAGTGCCACCTGCGCATCCGCATGGACCTGCTCGTGGAGCGCGTCCAGCACGCGCAACTCGTAATCCCTTGAAAGAAGCTCTTCGACCACATACCGGCCGATAAAACCGCAGCCGCCAGTAAGGAGAACCTTTGCCATAACGCACCTGAACTAGGACTCACCAGAGATAGAGACAAAGCTCCAACAAACGTGCGCTGCAAATGTTCCTTCTTCTATGACTTCTTCTTTGACATCTACATAGCTGCACAGGCGCTATCACAGAGGTACAAACCTCGGCGCGGGGCTCTGGTTCCAAATTTCGTCCCGGGAGCGCCAGGAACAAAAACCGCAAGATGAAGTTAAGAGCGGAACGCCGCGCCCTTTATCCAGTCTTCTCAACATGCTGCGCGCGCCGGTCTGCTGGGGCTTCGAACCACGGGAGGAACGGGCATGAACCTATCGGTGCAGCCAAGGACCGACACAATGTCGGCGGCCGTCGTCACGGGCCCCGGCAAAGTTCGCATCGAGACTCTGCCCCTGCCGCAGCCAAGCCCACGGCAGGTGCGGATCAGACTGGAGGGTTGTGGTGTCTGCGCCTCCAACCTCGTGCCCTGGGCAGGACCGGACTGGATGCGCTTTCCGACCGAACCGGGCGCGCTCGGCCACGAAGGCTGGGGCATCATCGATGCCGTTGGCGAGGACGTGCACGGCTTCAGGGTAGGCGATCGTGTCGCGGCCCTCTCCTATCATGCCTATGCAACTCACGACATCGCCGACCAGACGGCGATCGCTCCCCTGCCCGCGGCGCTTGCCGGTCAGCCCTTTCCTGGCGAGCCGCTCGGCTGCGCCTTCAACATATTCCGGCGCAGCGCGATCAGGCCGGGAGAGACCGTAGCTATCATCGGCATCGGCTTTCTCGGGATCCTTCTGACGGAACTCGCAAGTGCCGCAGGCGCGCGGGTTATCGCGATATCGCGCCGACCTTCCTCGCTCGCCTCAGCCGAGCGCGCCGGCGCAAGCGAAGTGATCGCGATGGACGACCATTGGCGGATCATCGAGAAGGTGAAAGAACTGACCGAAGGGCGCCTTTGCGACTGTGTCATCGAGGCGGTCGGCAAGCAATGGCCGCTCGATCTTGCCGGCGAGCTGACGAAGGAGAGAGGCCGGCTGGTCATCGCGGGCTATCACCAGGATGGCCCGCGCCAGATCAATATGCAGCTCTGGAACTGGCGCGGCCTCGATGTGATCAATGCGCATGAGCGCGACCCCGCCGTCTACATGCGCGGCATCCACGAGGCGATCGAAGCGACCGTCGCGGGGCGGCTATCGCCCTTTCGGCTCTACACCCACCGATTTCCGCTCGAGCAACTGGGCGCGGCGCTCGACATGACCCGCGACCGGCCGGATGGCTTCGTCAAGGCGCTGGTGATCTACCATGAGTGAAGCAATGCAGCTTGCGGCGGCTGTCAGTCGCCCCCGCGTCGGCTTTTTAGGGGTCGGAAGAATCGGTCTCCATCGCATGAGGGCGATCGTCGAAACCGGAGCAGTCGAGACGGCCGCGATCTTCGATCCCTCACCGGAAATGGCCGCGGCGGCGAGCAAGTTGACGCCGCAGGCCGCCGTCGTAAATTCTCTCGAGGCTTTGCTCGATCAGCAACTCGACGGGCTGGTGATCGCCTCGCCAAGCGCGCTACACGCGGCGCAGTCGATCGTGGCTCTGGAGCGCGGCGTGGCGGTTTTTTGCCAGAAGCCGCTCGGCCGCACGCGCGACGAGGCGGCGGCCGTCGTCGACACGGCCCGACACGCCGACAGGCTGTTGGGCGTCGACCTCTCCTATCGCTACACCGACGGGATGCGGCAGATCCGCGATCTCATAGTTTTGGGTGAACTTGGCACCGTCTTCGCGGTGGATCTGACCTTTCACAACGCCTATGGACCGAGCAAGCCGTGGTTCTATGACAAGGCACTTTCCGGCGGCGGCTGCGTCATCGATCTCGGCGTTCACCTCGTCGATCTCCTCCTTTGGGTTCTCGGCTTCCCGGAGGTCGCCCGCGTCGAGAGCAGGCTTTTTTCGAAGGGCGCTCGCATCCGCCGCGACGGCGACGAGGTCGAGGACTATGCCGTCGCGACGCTCGAACTTACGAACGGCGTCATCGCCCGGATCGCCTGCTCATGGCATCTGCAGGCCGGATGCGATGCGGTGATCACCGCCGACTTCTACGGGACCGAAGGCGGTGCGAGCTTCAGAAACATCGACGGATCGTATCTCGACTTCACGGCCGAACGGTATCGCGGGACTGAGCGCCAGGTGCTGGCGCTTCCGCCGGACGCCTGGGGCGGGCGTGCCGCGGCCACCTGGGCAGAGCGCCTGGCTGCAGGTCAGCGCTTCGACCCCGAGAATGAGTGCTTCGTGGCAGTGGCCGATGTCCTTGATAGAATCTACGGACGATAGACGGCTGCTAACCTCCATCGCGCGACGGGTCACGACCCTTCGCCGTCGAGCCGGCGCAAGAGGCGCGTCGCATAGCGAGACGCCGCCGCCTCCAGCCGCGGAACTTCGTCGGCTGCGGCTGCTGGCTTTGCCGAGCTCCACAGGCCGAGCTGGAAGGCGAGGTAGCAAATCTCGAGGATCGCCTGCAATTCGGCAGGGACCGCGCGGGAGCTTTCCTGCAGCACCGCGGCGCTGAGGTCAGCCGCTTCCTGTTTCGACAACTCGAATTCGACTGCGGCGGCCGCTATGTCCCAGGCGATATCCTGGCAACCGATGAGGTCGTGAGCGGCGCTGTGGTCGAGCGCGTCGGTTTTGATGAAGCCCAGCTCGCCCGCGACCAGCCACTCCCACGAATGAAGCCGATTGTCGGTGTCGACCGGCCGCACCACGCGAACATAATCCGGAGCATCGGCCAGCCGCTCCTTAAGCCGGGATGCGGCCGCCGCCCCCAGCGCCTCTTCCGTATTGACCAGGGCCATCTCGGACAGTTCGCCAAGAGACGCGCCGCCGGTCGCCGGTGGCGACAGACGACGCGCCCGGAACCCGAGATACCGGCCGAGGTGTTCTATGAAATCGGCGCGCCGGAATTCTCCTGGAGCCATCGGTCGCGCCGGCAGCCATTTCTGCACCAGGAAACCATGGCACAGTCCCGCTACCGGCGGCGTGAAGCCGTTCTCCGCCAGAAGACGGGCATTAGCGAGCTTGCGCTCTCCGGCATCGCCGAGCCCGGCGAATTTGACGAGCCATGCCCCGTCTGCCGTGTGTGCGAGGAATTTTCGCCGCTCGAATCTCAGATCGGCAGGCGGCCATGCCTGATGGTCGCCGTAAAGCGCGCGTCGCCACGCGCCGCCGGAAATATCTTGGAGCGGTTCGGTGATCGGGCCGACAAGCCCGCTCACCCAAGTGGCGAGCCGGTGTGCCGACGGGGCTGCCCCGAGCATTAGGTCATCCATCTCGACGACGTGGCGGGGGCGCGATGCCCAGCGCTCGCGGTGAGCTTGGCTGGCTTGCGAACCCGGATCTCCCCTGTGGCCGGGAAAGAAATGAATGCGATCGTCGCCGACGCCGTGTTCCAAAAGCCAATCAGCCACGCCGCCGAAGGAACTGCCGGAAAGGCCCGGCCCCTCGTCGGCAATCGCGAAGTCGGCGGTGGTGTCCTTAAGGAGTTGTCGCGAAAGCCGCGCACCTACCTCGATCGTTCTTCGGAAAGGATGACCGACCGGGCGCAGGGTTACCGGACTCCGTGCCCCGATCGCTGTAGCGACTGCAGCCGAAAGACTCGTGCCTATCGAGCGAATGCCGACGACGACGGTCTTTGCACCGAGCCCGGAGTGCCTCGCCGCCTCCATGTAAGCTTCCGGGTAGAGGGCGTAGAAGGCATAGCCCTCCGCCCCCTTGATGGAGAGCGGCAACGGCGCCCGAAGCTCCTGGAGCAGTGCCCAAACACGGCTCGGTAGGGCCAAGGGACCGGAGAAGCCCTGAGACCAGGATTTGGCGACGAGCCGCGCCAGACCAAGGAGCAGAACACCAGAGTTTTCGCGCCTTGCCGATGTCTCATCGGCGCCGAGACTCTCGAACTCGGAATCCGACAGCCCCTGTGCCAGTTCGCCGGCGCTGAGCAGCACACCGACAAGCGCGGAATGGCGGTCGAGACCGGGCGGCTGGTGCTCGATCGCCCGCAGCCGCTCGGTGATGGCGTCGCACAAGGCGTCGGCGCTCTCGCGCCACTTCGGGTCACCATAAACGAGCATCGCTCCGCCTCTTGATCATTCGCGTTGAACGCGCGGCCGCTGGAATCGATCCGCGCCATACGTGCGCCTGAAGGGAACCATTCCGGCATGCGCGGGTTTGGCAGGCATTGTAGATGCTTGGAGGGAGTGGCGCAGATGGGATCAGACTCAATACGCATCGGGCTTGCCGGGGTCGGGAACTGCGCGTCCTCACTCGTTCAAGGGATCACCTTCTATCGCGATGCAAGGGAAGACGAATCCGTCCCGGGACTGATGCATGTCAATCTCGGCGGCTATCACGTGCGCGATGTCGAAATCTCCGCCGCCTTCGACGTTGCCGCCTCGAAGGTCGGCCATGATGTGGCGGAAGCGATCTATGCCCGTCCGAACAACACCTTCCGCTTCGCGGACGTCGCTCCGACCGGTGTGCGCGTCGAACGCGGCAGGACGCTGGACGGAATCGGGCGGTACCTGCGTGAAGAGATCGAAGAATCCGATGAACCCGCCGTCGACGTCGCCGAGGTCCTGCGGCAGACCGAAACGGATATTCTGGTCTCCTATCTGCCCGTCGGCTCCGAAGTCGCCACGCGCTGGTACGCGGAGCAGGCGCTCGCCGCCGGCTGCGGCTTCGTCAACTGCATCCCCGTCTTCATCGCGTCCGACAGAACCTGGCAGAAAAAGTTCGCCGAGCGCGGGCTGCCGCTGATCGGCGACGATATCAAAAGCCAGGTCGGGGCGACCATCGTGCACCGGCTGCTCGCCAACCTTTTCCGCGAGCGCGGCGTGCGGATCGACCGGACCTACCAGCTCAATTTCGGCGGCAATACCGATTTTCTCAACATGCTGGAGCGCCAGCGGCTCGAGTCGAAGAAAATTTCGAAGACGCAATCCGTCGTCAGCCAGATGGATATACCGCTTGCGCCGGGCGACATTCACGTCGGGCCGAGCGATCACGTGCCTTGGCTCGCCGACCGCAAGTTCGCCTATATTCGCGTCGAGGGGACGACGTTCGGCGGCGTACCCCTCAATGTCGAGCTGAAGCTCGAAGTCTGGGACTCGCCCAATTCCGCCGGCGTCGTCATCGACGCGGTTCGCTGTGCGAAGCTCGCCATGGACCGTGGCCTTGCAGGTCCGCTGATCGCCCCGTCGAGCTATTTCATGAAGTCTCCACCGCGCCAGTTCACCGATGCGGAGGCCCGCACGCGGCTCGAGGAATTCATCCTTGGGGAAAGCGACGCGTTGAAGGGGGCAGCCGAGTGACGACCACGTTTCTTCTTGTGCGGCACGCCGCCCACGACAGGATCGGCAGCTTCCTGGCCGGCCGCACCGGCGACGTGCCGCTCGGTAGCGCCGGTCGCGAACAGGCCCAACGCTTGGCGGCGCGCCTCGCCCGCGAGGATATAGGTTCGATCTATGCGAGCCCGCGCAAGCGCACCCGGGAAACCGCAGCCGCGATCGCCGCCGCAGCCGCGATTGAAGAGGTGGCGACGGCCGAGGAACTTGACGAGGTGGACTTCGGCACCTGGTCCGGCAAGACCTTCGAGGTTCTCAATACGGATCCGCATTGGCGGCAATGGAACTCCATTCGCAGCCTCGTCCGCGCCCCCGGCGGTGAGACGATGCTGGATGTTCAGCGGCGGATAATGGAACTCGTCGCAGCACTGGCCGGGCGCAACAGCGACAGGAAGATCGTTCTGGTCAGCCACGCCGATGTCATCAAGGCCCTGATCTGCCATGTTCTCGGCCTCTCGATGGATTCCTGGCCCCGCTTCGACATCGCACCCGCCTCGATCTCTGCCGTGGTGGTCGGCGATTGGGGAGCGAAAGTCCTGACATTGAATGAGGGCGTGTCCTGAGCGCGACGAGCTCAATGAGCCGCTCCATCCCGTAGACACCCGCCGGTCCTTTCCGGCAGCTCGGAGGTACTTATGATCGAAGCCGCCATGATCTGGAACGAACCCAACAACAAGTCGCATTGGGATCCGGAGATCGATCCAGACTGGAGTCGTTTTGCACACATGGCGAAGCTGGCGGCGGATGCGATTCGCGATGTGAACCCGGGCCTCACACGCGTGCTCGGAGGCATCTCGCCGATCGATCCGGACTTCCTGGCGCTGATGAAGTCCTACGGCGTTCTCGACCATGTCGACGCGGTCGCGGCACACGGCTTTCCGCTCGACTGGAATCTCTGGCAGATTCATGAATGGCCGCAGAAGATCGAAGAGCTTCGCGCCGTCACGGATTTGCCGATATGGGTCAGTGAGGTCGGCGTCTCCACTTTCGGTGCCGAAGAGGTCCAGCTCTGGGGACTCAGGAGAACCGCCGAACTGCTCAAGGGCAGGGTCGAGCGCATTCAATGGTACAGCCTCTACGACCTGCCGCGCGCCTGGCCGGCAACCACTCGGCACAAGGAGGCGGAGGGGTCTTCCTACTATCGGCATTTCTACATGGGTCTTCTGCGCGAAGACGGCTCGCCCAAACCGGCGCTGGAGGAATTTGCGAAGCACACGCCTGATATCGGCTTGATGCAATGGTTCCATTTCGAGGATCACAGGCTTCTCGACGCCGTCAAATGGATGAAGCGGCTCGGAGTGACCTATCTGCGCACCGGCCTTTCCTGGGCCGACCGCTTCCGGCCCGATGCGCTCGCCTGGTTCGACCGCCAGATGGAGGCGCTCGAAGACTTCAATGTGACCGTCACCTTCTGCTTCACGCCGCAACACAGGGGCATTGCTCCCCACCATACGAGCCCCCCGATGGTGCCGGAGGAATTCGCCGCCTTTTGTGCCGAAATGACATCGCGCTATGCGCCCCCGTCAAAATCCCTCGACCTCATCGGCCGATCACCTCATTCTTCCCGCCAGCCGATGCGGCCCATGAGCTTTCCGACCCAACCCCGCGAATAGGTGACGCCCTGATAGAGGGCGAGCGACGCGGAGGCCCAGCCCATGTAAAGCGCCGGCAGGTGCAGCACCCGGGCAAGCCAGAACATGCGATGGCTCCAGGCGCTGATCGAACTGCGCAGCCAATAGATCAGCATGCGCCGCGTAGTCAGACCGGTGAATGTGGGTGTCACGCGCTTGATCGGCCTGATGCCTGCACGCGGCCAGCTCAGGCGGAAGGCGAGGCCTTCGCGCCGTTGCCTGAAGCCGGCCGCCTGTGTCCGCACCACGAAGGCGCTGTCGACTTCCCTCAGCTCAAGCCGTCCCTCCCCGGCGGCGCGGCCGATCAGATCGTGAATGAGAGGAGAGCGGATGACGACGACATTCGTGCCTCGACCATCCGACGTGTAAGGCTCCACCCAGGCGTCGCCGAACGAGACATCGGCCGTTTCGGCGGTAACGTCGTCGCAGAAATTGCAGGCGGAATTCTGGAAGAAACCGGCACCCCAGTCGCCGTCGACCAGATGCCACCAATCCTTGCTTCGCGTGCTGCCGTCTTTAAGGCGCAGATGGGCCATGTACCAGTTCGCGGGCCTGCGGGCGTCCTTCAGCCGGTAGTCGACACCCGACACCGTGCCGATCCGTTCGCCCATCTGCCAGGCGAAGCTCTCGACGAAGCGCGCGCTTTTCATGTGCCCGCAAAAGAGGCCGAGCGTGAAGGCGATGCGCTCGCGAAGCACGGCGTCCTGCAGGCATAAGAGATGCACGGCCTTGACGAAGCAGGGAATGCCGACAACCGCGTAGCGGCCGGGTCGGCGTCTCATTTCGTCGACGACCCCGGACAGTTCCACAGGATGGTAGCGCGATTTGGCGCCCTCGCGGACGCCCTCCATCGTCCGCGAAATCCGGTACCGGAAAAGGGGTTGGCGATCATCCTCGTCCTCGGACCGTGGGACGACATGCGCAACGCCGTCCACCAGATTCTTTTTCAGGAGCTCGGCGGCTGTCCAGTTTGCCAGCCCGCCGGAGCTGCCGTCCGACCTGAACGTGCCCTCTTCGACATGCCCGACATAGGCCGCCTCGAAGCGGCCGATCAGCGGATCGCTATGCCTTGCCGAAGGAAACCGGGCGGCAGCGATTTCGTCTTCGTTCCTCGAATGGGGAGAGAACGGGCAGATTTGGCCGAATTGCTGCGGATTGTGACCTTCCCCATGGCGGGACCAAACCGGCTTGAGCTGGCCATAGCCGTCGAAACGCATCGCCGCGATGCTTTCGTCCGCCTGCGCCACACAGGCACCGCAACCGATACAAAGCCCTGATCTGCGCATCTGTCCGGGCGAGAGCGCGGCATCGCCCGTTGGAGTCTTAAAGGGGTCAGTTGAGGACATTTTCCAGATAACTCTGGGATTGCCGGCGGAGGCCTGCGAGCCGGCGCGCGATGGCGGGGTCCAATGTCTCGCTGAGAATGTCCGCATAGCTCCCCTGAGGCGTGTCGGCCGATACGAGGTTGCCCTCGGTCCCCACTAAATGGGCGAGGTCGCGAATCTTGTTGGAACGGTAATCGGAAAGGACGCAGACGAACGGTTTGGCGTTCAACAGCGAGAACACGCAGCCATGGAAGAAATTCGTGGCAACCGCATCGGCATCGGCAATGAAGCCGGCGAAGTCATCCGGCCCCGCATCGATCCACTGTTCGTCGGCCCAATCGTTGCGATAGCCTATGCTGACGAGAGGGAGCGAGCGGGATGCCGCCCATTGACGGACTCCCGACTGGAACCAGCCCGGAAACGAATGGCCGTAGACGGCGACGTAAGGAGGGGTTCTTGTGGCCCCACGGATAGGTGCGATCATTTCGGGAAATTGAAGGCACGGATCAAGGACAAGCTCCGCGTCGCGTCCCAATATGCTCTCGACGATCGTTCTTGAATTGTCGTCACGCACGGAAATCCTATCGAACTTGCGCAGCCTGTCCGCCCAATGGCTTTCGAGCCCGTTTGCGGCAGGATGACTCCCGAAGGTCGCGGCATAGGAGACCACCCGCCGTGCGGCGAGGCCTTCGCCATAGAAGATGGGATACCCGCCATACCAGGGATGGCGCAGGTTCCAGACCTCGTCGCTTCCGACGACGACGAGATCATAGCTTTCGAGATCGGCCGGCTCGTCGAGCGGAAAAGCCCGACTCAGCGGGTATGTCGCAAAGGCCTCGATGAACTTCCTGATCTTCGATGAATAGAGGGGCAGGTCCGACTGCGCCGTTCTCTTCGGCAGAAGCGGCTGCAGCGCGCAGCGCCACTCGGCGCGGTCGATGCGGCGGGAGCAATGATCGAGGACAACGGGATTGGCACCGAGCGAACGAAGACCGTCCACGAGACAGCGCGCCTGCCAGAACGATCCGTAGTTGATGCAGCGATGAAAGGTCAGGACACCCAGTTTGGGCAATGGCCTCTACCTCATGGTCCGTGTAGCGCTACACTCCCGCGCGTTTTCAGCACCCGCCGGAGAGCCGGTCGCCCTCGACCGAAATCAGTCGAAGATGGTGGCCTTCGCGCCTTCGTATTCCCGCGCGAGCGCCTCGATTGCGGCCGACGCTTCTTCGAAGGTCCAGCCGGCATCTTCCGCCTTTTGGGCGAGATCGCGCAATTCGTCCGTCATCTCCCCGCCCATCGCAGCAACGATACTGTCTTGCGACGTCGCAGCCATGTCGGACACTGCGGGCCTGAGAGCCGCCATGCAATCCGCCTGCCGCCCTGGGTAATCGGAAGATTGCTGCGGCGGGGAAATCGCGTGTGAGTCCTCCATCTTTTCTCTCCATCGCTGTCGGGCTGGTTTTCTCTTGCAACGGAAGAGTTAATGACGAGCATCGGCAATTGTTCCTCGGTTGCTCGTTCGGGAGGGGCGCGATCGCCGGTTTCCGCAAACGGCGAAGCGGCCCTATTCCTTCGAGTGGCCCCCCTGCTTCTCCAGTCGTCTGAGAACCTCCTCCGGACTGATTTCGGTCGCAAGGTCGCCGACGTCCTCATCGGCAGGCGTCTTGACCTGCAGCCGATCCGCTATCGCCGAGACAAGCGTCAGCAACTGGGTCGCCTCCTGCTCGGCCAGAAGCGAAATCTGCAGATTGAGATCCGCGCGCTTGTCATCGTTGGCGGCCATTCGGTTCTGGCTGATCAGGACAAAGGTCGAAATGAAGATTGCCTCCACCGAGGCCACCATCGCGAGAATCGCGAATGTCGGATCGAAGATGGGCACGTTCGGAAACAGCCCGAGATTGGCGGCGATCCAGGAGCCGAAGATCAGCACATGCAAGTAGATGAAGGTCATGGAACCCGCAAAGTTGGTGATCCTCTCTGCTATCTTGTCTTGAACCGTTCTGTTCCGCTCGTCTTCTTCGCGCTGCTTCAGGATCGCGTTGATGTTGCGGTCGAGCCGGAGCATGCCCGGATCGGAAGGGGTCGAACACTCCTTACCAGTCGTTCCTCCGGGGGTCATGGCGAACCTCACGCTCTCGAATTCGCACCTCGACGCCGATCATCGACGGAGAAGTGTGCAACAGTCCTATCGACACGACTCGATCGCGCTATCGCAAACACGCCAGGATCGGCAAAGTTCCCCTGCCGCGCGATCCTTCACGCCGCTGCGAGGGCCGACGGCGGTATCAGTAAAGGATAGTCTCCGGTCACGTTCAAAAAAGGCCCGTCGCCTATTTAGGCCGAAGCCAGCGAGAAGATTGAAGTCTTGAGCGCAAAGACAGCGCGCCCGGGCATCATCCGCCCCGAGGCTTTTCCCTCAGGAAGCGCGATCTGCAATCTTTGATAGGGTTCCAATACGCAATGGCGGCGTCTCTTTCGGAACCAACCGACATGCCTGGGCATTCAAGCTTAGTACCTCTCGCGTGGAGACTTGGAGATGCTTGGCACCGTACTACTGATCATCCTTATTTTGTTGCTGATAGGTGCGTTTCCGACCTGGCCATACTCAGCAAACTGGGGCTATGGCCCATCCGGTTTGCTGGGGGTCGTGGTCGTCATACTATTGATCCTCGTCTTGATGGGGCGGATCTAGCGCCCGTCGCCCAGGAGCGGTTTTGGGCGACGACATGAACAGCAACAAGGATTCAAAGCGCGCCGCTAGGCGCGCTTTGAAGTCGATACGAGCGCCGGTCGAGGACGTTGCGGCTTTTCCAACGTATCGATCAATGAGGCGGCATTATTGCCGGCCGGCTTGGCCGAGCTCGGCGATCAACAGGTCGATCGCCGCGAACACGTCGATCGGCTCCCAATTGGCCGGGTTCCGGTAACGCGGATAAAGCCCAAGTGCGGCCACCGTAAGCTGATCGACGGAGGGCCTTGCGCTCGCGCGTCGCGCCAATGCGGGCTTGGCGGCAACGCCGCCCCTATCCTCGGTCAATCCCCAGCCGGCATAGAAGGGCACGGCATAGCAACGCACCGGTATGTCGCGCATGAGGGCGTCGAAGCCCACCTGACTGGAGACGGTCCAGACCTCGTCGACGACATCGAGGATCGAGGCCACGGACACTTTGTCGGCTAGCAGGACGACGCCTGTCGTCCCCGCGGCACGTTCAGTGATGTAGCCCTTGCGATAGCCCGCCATCACGTCCGGGTGCGTGCGCACGACGCATTGCGCTCCGCTCGCAAGCGCATCGTTCAGCATGCAATCGAAGGACCGACGGCTGCCGAGCGCCCGCTCCACCGAAACGTCGCCGAGAACCTGGTCGACGAGAAGGATTCGCCGGCGATGGCTCGGCTCGATCACCGGCTGGCGATGCGGCAGGTTGTTGTATTTCGACAATTTGTGACGAACCATGCGCTCGCGGATGCGCTTTCCCGTGATCTCTTCATCACTGGACGCGGCTGCGGCAATGAGTAGCTCCAGGCGCGAAGCCCGGCCGGCGTCCACGGGCAGCGCCCTATCATCGGCGATGATAGAGACCGGCGCTCCGCCGTCCTTGCCTAGGCCCACCGAACGCAGGAACCCGTCCTCCAGGTGCCAATGCGGCAATCGCCGCATGCCGGCGACCGCCATCGCGGTCTTCGCGGGAATGCGCCCGCCCCAGGAAACGACGCCCTTGATGCCGGGCGACAACGTCGAGGCAAGCGGCTGGTCACCAAAATAGCGGTCGAGCCAGGGAAAAGCTTGGCGCACGAAGAACGTAGCACCGAGCCTCGTTCCAGGCCGCGGCCACCAGGCCTTGCTCGCCGCCTCGGGCAGGCTGTCCGTCGCTTGCAACACTTCTCCGCCTTACGCTCCTTCTTAAAGTCCAGAGCGGCATGCGGACGGAAATACCGCTCCACGCACTCTGGTCGCGCTGGATCAGAAATCAGGTTGAGCCGGGAAATGCAATGATCAATGCGACCACCAATCGGCACTTCACAGCCGTAACGGCCGTCTCGCAATCAGCCGCCGTCCTCGATTTCCAGGAGAAAATAGGTGGTCGGCCCGTAGGCGGTATCGTTCGACAGCCGGAACGCGATCGGGCCGCTTCCGCGCTCGACCGGCGGGTAAAGGGTGCCGTCGAGGCCCACTGGCGAGACCTTCCATCTCGCTGCTGCCCGCGATAATGCAAGGTCGACATAGCCTTTCCGGATTTGCACAGGCAGTTCGCCAAAATCCTCGATGACCTTCTCCTCGCTGTCGCGAAAGATCATGCCGGTGTTTTGCGCGTCGGTCGCGAAGATCACGAGCAAGCGCCGGCTTGTCGAAAGACCACTTTTCGCGTCAAGCGACGAAAGGCCGACGAGCCCGTTTCCATCCGCCTGCTCGATGCGCATGACCCCGAGATCGAGCGGCTCCCGGAGCGAGGCGAAAGCTGCAGCCTCCGTCATCGGCGTTGAGACCCGAAGCTGTCCCGCCTGGCGGTCGAGCAGTATCTCGCCCGTGTCGCTGTGGTACAGCCCTCTTTCGATATCGGTGCGATTGTCCGATGCGAGCGTGCCGCGGTCGCGCAGCGCCGCTAGGATCTCTGTCGCATTCTGCACACGAGTGACGCCGATCTCGCCGTCGAACCGGTCTTCGAGCTGTAAACCGATGCGCCCGACGAGCGCCAGGGCGGTCAGGCGCTCCGGTTCGCGCGCCTGCATGTCCTCGCTTAAGTCCTCCTCGCCGCGGACCGCGAGCGGAATGGTGATGGCGGAGCGCGCAACGTCGCCGCGACGAAAGACAAGGGCACTAAGCGTTTCGCCGGCACGCGCCACCGGATCGAGCGCGATCGCGTAAGGAAGCATCGCCCGCTTGTGCGGATAGGGTTCGCCATAGGCAAGCGCGATCGGCCCGTGGCCGTGCCGACAGAGCACGTCCCAGCCCTGCAGGCCCGCGTAAGCCGGAATCGCTAGCCCCGCCTCGTAGCGGTAGCGATTCCAGAAGAGGTGGTCGTATTCGCTGACAATGAAGGGCTTTCCGAGCCAGCGCGCCGCGGAGATCATCCGCATATAGTCGACGCCGTCGGCGAGCGAACTGACCTGGCGGAGCGCACTGCCCGGAGCATAGCCGCCGACCCAGTCGTGATAGGTGTTCATGGTCACGGCTTCGAGATCGCGTCGGCTGAGCGCGGTCTGCACCGTCGGCCAATTGTTGTAGGTGCTGATCAGCCCCTCGAATCCGAGATCGCGCAGGACCTTGCTCATCCGCGCGGCAGATGCCCGTTCAGTTTCAACGAAGAAGGCCTGGAGATCGCGCATCCGCGGCCCGTCGGCATAGCGATCCGCGGGGAGCTTCACGGTGCCCAATTCGAGCCGTTCGTCGTAGCCGAGGTCCCCCCAGGCTTTCGCAAGTGCCTCCGTCGAACCGTAGCGCGCCGCAAGCCACCGGTTGAACGGTGCCGCAAGCGCGCTGGCATATGCAGGCTTGCCGGGCCGCTCATGCACAATGGTGTCGAATTCGACGCCGTTTTCATTGGCGAGGATCACCAGCGCCAACGCATCATCGCGGATGGTTGCAATCCCCGTGTAGGGATTGACGCTCGCGAGGAATTTCTCCTGCAAGCTTGCCCAGTGCGCAAAGGCCTCGTCTTCGAGATGCACCCGTAGCTTGAGATCGCCATTCGCGTCCCAGCGGTCGTCGTAGCCGCCATAGGCGCCGCGCACGGAAGACAGCCCGTCGATGATCCAATAGATGCCGTTGCGCTTCAGCGCCGCGAGCAGGTAGTGGACACGGTCAAGCGTTTCGGGATCGAAGTCGAAATCCTTCTTCCTGCCGAACATCAGGCTGGCGTCGACGAAGTGCAGCCTGGCGATATTGTAACCATGCATCGCCAACTGGCGCGCATAGCGGTCTGCGCCGTCGTGATCCGGGAAGCCGCCCGATGCCGGGCTCCAGGCGAGTGAGGCGCAAAGCATTCTGACCGGCTTTTCGGGCGCCTTGGCGAAGGCCAGACTGCCGTCCGAGCCGGCAATGAGCCGGTGATCCGCATCGATCACGCCGTTCGGGAGAATGGACGAGAAATCGAGCGGACTGCCGGGGCTCACTTCGAGCGAAACGTCGCGAACGGGCACCCATTGGTCTGCGGCATGCACCTGTGAAATCAGCCAGCCGAAAAGCGCCGCTGCCGTAAGCAGTGAGCGCGTGCTCATGCAGGCTTTCCGAGAAGCCTGCTCTCGATGGGATCGCTGGGCTGCCGCCGGCCTCTGAGCAGACCGACGGGCAAGGCGGCAGCGTGAAAGAACCAGGCGACGACCGTGTAAAGGCCCATGCGGAAGCTTCCCTTCTTCACGCTCACGAGCAGGAGGACGCCAGAGAAGATCGCGCACACCGAGGCGAGCGCCATGAGCTTGTCGGGCAGGAACAGGACCAGTCCGAGGGAAACGAGCCACCAGAGATAGACGAGTGTCCAGAGCTTCAATTCCGGCAGCTCCCTCAGCACCTGGAGGAAATAGGGTTTGCCGAGAGACGCCCTCAAGAGTTCCCCGATGCCGTAGAGATACTTGCTTTTCCAACGGCGGATGAGGAGCCGGTACGAATTGACCGTGTGGCCGAAGTGCTGGACGAAGCGGCGGTCGAGGCGATGGAGCCCCCAGCCGGCGCTTCTGAGACGAATGCCGAGATCGAACTCCTCGTAGCCGTGGAGGTTTCGGTCCGAAAAGTAGCCGACAGCCTCGATGGCGCTGCGCCGATAGAGTCCGCCGCCGTTCATGCGATCGATCGATCCGATACGGTTCTCGGGCGCCACGCGGCCGACCCGCCGGGCGAATTCGAGATTGGAAACAAGCATCTCCTCGACGTGCCCGGTGACGCCCGCGACGGAGGGATTGTCGGCAAGGAAGCGAACGGCCTCGTCGAGAAAACCTCGATCGAGCAGCATGTCACCGTCGATGAGGCAGATGTAGTCGCCGCGGGAGTACTGAAAGCCGAGTTGAGGACCGATACCGCAGCTCGGTAGCGCCGGCGGCGTGATCTGCGCGATAGCGACGGGATATCGCGAAGCAATCTCGACCGTGCGGTCGGACGATCCGCTATCGGCGACGATAACCTCGCCACCCCTTCCTTCGAGCGCCGCAAGCGCGCTCTCGATTGTTGCCGCGATGCGCTTCTCTTCGTTCAACGTCTTGATAATGATGGATATCGTCAAAAGAGCCCCCAGGTCGGCAAGGCATTGCAGCGCTGAATACCCGTATTGGACTGAGCGTTGCGATCCGCCCTTCATGCGGAAGTACCCGGTCGCGAAGCACCGATGTTCTCCCCTCGATAATTTGCGTTGTCGTTTACCCGTGCGCCGCCGACGCGAAATCGCTGCCAGTGACGCGTGAGGAGCCAGCCTGCGCCGACGCCGCAGCCTGCCCCCGCCATTTTCACCGCAAGGTCGATCAACCGCGCGTGGCGATCGGCGGAGAGCATCTGTGTCAGTTCGAGCCCGACCGCCGCCGCAAGGACGATCGAAAGGACCGAAAGGACGTGCCGGGGATGAGCGATCGCGAACATGAGGCCCAGAAGTCCGAAGGCGCCGAATCTTTCGACCTGCACCCAACTCCCCATATGCGGACGCATGGCAAGCGGCGAGAGCGTCGAATAGGCGATGAGCCCGAGGAGAAGCCACGCAGTGACGGATGCGGCGCGTTTAAAATCCATGATCAATCATCTTTCGTTGCCACGCCGCCCGGCCAGCGGCCGCCCGTCGCATGCATGATGCGGCGGCGGCGCAATCATTTCGTCAGTTCTCCGTAGAGCGCGAGGGTCTTCTGCGCGACGCTCGACCAACTATAGGCCGCATCGACATGCTCGATCTGTGCGAGCACCTGCTCATCGCCGGGCGGATTTGCGATCTTTGCGGCGATGGCGGCTGCCAGCGCTTCGATGTCGCCGAGCGGAAAATAGTCGTCGGCAGGAAGGCCGAGTTGGCGATTGGCGACGATGTCGCTCGCCAGAACCGGCAGACCGTAGGCCATCGCCTCCAGGAGGGCGATCGGCATACCTTCATGGCTTGAAGGCAGGACGAAGAGCGCCGCATTGGCGAACAGCTCCGCCAGGCGATCACCGGTCTGGAACCCGGTCAGGATGACGCCCGGCGTGCTTTCTGCCATTGCCCGGACTTCCGCGGCATAGGGCGTTTCGAATTCCGCGCCGCCCGCAAGCACGAGAGCGAACCCGCTATCGCGCAGCGTCGCGAATGCCCGAATGAGATCCGTCTGCCGCTTCTCCGGCACGAGCCGCGCCGCCAGGAGAATGTACCGGCGCCGCTTCAGCCCGAATTCATCGAGGATGCCCGTCTCGCCATCGCAGGGCGAAACGGCGACCCCGTTCGGAACGAGAGCGACCGGTACGTGATAACGCGCGCTCATCGTCTCGACGATTTCCCTGGAGATTGCGATGCGGCCGTGCGCGAGGCGCATGCCCATCCGTTCCCCGAGCCGGAGCATGCGCTTGGCGAAGGCGCCCCATTTCTGACGGTCGTAATCGTAGCCGTGATGGGTAACGACCACTTTCAGACCCAAAAGGCGGGCGAGCGGGACTAGGAGCGCGGGGCCGATCGCGTGGATATGGAGGACATCCGGTCGTCGTAGGGCGGCAAAGCAGACGCCGATCGCCGTGTGGACGATGGCTTCGAGAGCCATCGAGCGCGGTGCCCAGAGAGGGAAGACGCGGATTCCGTTCCAGGAATGGGTTTTCGAATTGGGAAGGTAGCGCCGCCGCCCGATCACGTCGACATCCCAGCCGTTCGCCACCAATTTACCCGCGAGCATCTCCACATGCTTTTCGACGCCGCCCTGCACGTTGGGTATGCCGCGCAGGCCCAGCATCATCACCCGCCGGCCTGTCGCGGCTCTCAATATCGGCGGAAACTCTGGAGCGAATGCATCAAGCCGTTGCGGGAGCAAGGCTTCGCTACCTGAACCGGTGGGCTGTTGAGCCAACGCCCGCTGAAGCTCGGCGCAGAGCTTCTTGTGAAATCGGCGCGGGTTCCCGAGCGCCGTGCCGTTCGGCATAGGCGAAGCGTCCGGACGCGGCGGACTGGGATTTGGCGAGACTCCGGACTTTCTGCTCATGGTTGTTCCGCCCGCGGATGGCCCTTTTCACATCCTATACGCGCAGAACACTTACCAACTGGGTAAGACGACCGCTAAATTCCTAGAGAAATGACCGAAAATCAGACGCGAGACTCCGGCGGCGCTCGCAACCGTGCGACGTCAACCGGCGCCGAGCGATGCGTAGAGCTCGAGCGTCCTCTCTCGATAGGCGGCGGCGGAGAACTCGCTGGCAACCCAGGCGCGACCGGCTGTTCCCATGCGTGCGCGTGCGGCCGGTGTCAGCGCCGCCATTTTGCTCAGGGCTCCGGCGAGCTCATCGATATCTGCGGATGCGGCAAGCAGCCCCGTCTCGCCTTCCCTCACCATCTCCGGAATGCCGCCGATCGCCGCCCCGATGACCGGACGCTCGAGCGCATAGGTTTCGAGGACGCTAATGGGCGCGTTCTCGTACCATTCCGACGGCAGCACCAGGGCGCGGGATTCGCCGATCAGCCGGTGAAGCTTCTCACCGGAGAGATAACCCGCGAAGGTCACGTCCGCCTGGAGCTCCGCGGCGAGACGCCGAAGGGCTTGCTCCTCCGGCCCGGTCCCGGCAACGATCAGCCGCTGCTTGGAGCGGGCGGCAGCCCGGATCAATGTGGCAATGCCCTTTTCCGGAGCGAGGCGACCCGCAAAGACGAAATAGTCACTCTCCTGCCAATCAGCGGAAAAGCCGGAGACGTCGACGAAATTCGGGATGTGCACCATCTTTTCGCGCGGCCAGCCCCATTCGGCGAGCTTTTCCAGGTAGAACAGGCTTGGCACGACGAGCCGGTCCACCTTCTCGCGGTAGAGGCCGAGCAAGCGGTGCAGCATGGTCTCCGCGAGCACGACGGCACTCAGGGACACGGATCCCTTGATGCAGCGGTGGCGAAGGACGTTGTAGATTTTCCCGCCATGACAGTCCTCGCACACCCTTCCGTCGCGAAGCATCTTGTAAGAAGGGCAGGCGAGTTTCAGATCATGGACCGTCATCACCACGGGAACACCGGCGGATTTCAAGGTGGAGAAGATCGCCGGCGACAAGTGATGATAGACGTTGTGTGCATGGGCGATCGCCGGGCGCACGCGCTCGATGAGGCGGCCGATATTGCGCTGGGCCTCGACCGAATAGATGACGCTCGCGGCTTGCGCGACCTTCCTGAGGAGACCGGCATTGCGGCCATATTCGATCTCCGAGACGAAATAGTCCGACCAGGGCGATAGCTCGTTCTTGTCGTGCTGCATGGCGAAGGGCACGACGTCCCAGCCGATCTCGCCGAACATGCTCATATGATCGAAGAAAACCACCTCCGCGCCGCCGCGGCGATAGAAATAGTTGTTGATCGCCAGCAGCCGCTTCTTGTCGAAATCTGGCACGAGCGTCCTCTCACCATTTAATCCGGTCGAGCGCGGCGTCGACGGGAAGCACGCATCCCTTTTCGACGGCGTAACGGACCAGATGATCGAAGGTCTGCGGCGTGCAGCCGTAGGGCGTCGGCCGCGAAGCTATGTCATGGGTGAAGAAGATGAGCCATCCGGGATGGCTGGCGACATCGTCTATCCAGCGCGTCAACGCCCGTGCGTCCTCTTCGGGTTGGCGGATCTCGACGGCCTTGAGCATCATCGGGTCGACCGATCCGCGATTAATCGCGTCGCCTGCCGCGCGACAGGTACGGTAGCGCCGGCGGAGCTCGGCCCGCGAGAGCGGCCAGGCGGCATTGTAGGGAAACGCGAAATTCGTCGCCGGTGAGGCAACGCCGGCTCTCTTCAGATATTGTGCATTGCGATCGAGGTCTGCAGCCAAACCGGCAATACTGCGCAGCTTGCGGTGCGCGTGGGTGTGGCAGCCGATCTCGTGCCCGCGGGCTGCGAGTTCAGAGCAGCCTTCGGGCGTGATCAACGTCCGGTCCGGCTCGACCTGGCCGGCAAGCCCACCGGCGATGTAGAAGGTGCCGCGCACGCCATGCTTCTCCAGAATCGCCGCGCCCTCGAAGAGCGCGCTGTCGGGAACGTCGTCGAACGTGAACGAAACGAGTGGAACATCCGTTTCCAGGCGGCGTCGCTGCCGTGCGAGCCTCCAGATCATCCGGTTCGCCAGCCTGTCGACCAGCGAGCCGATCCTTCCTTCATCAAGCATGAGCGACGCGCTTTCTTTTTGTTGGCACCGCATCTTCCGCCAGCACGGCGGTCGATTGCAGGTTAAGTCCGTAGAGAGCAAACACGAATGTGAACCAGATGAGACTTCCGCCCTCGAAGAAGAGCGTCTCGAGGCCGGCGTGGAAGATCGTGTAGAGCCAGATACGGACGAACAGCCGTGTGAGAGGCGCCTGCTCGCGATCGGCGGGAATGCGAGAGATGTCGCGAAGCGGTAAGAAGATGAGCCACGTCAGGGTGAGCAGAAGCCCGGGAAAGCCGGTCGTCAGAGCGATATCCAGAAAGGAATTATGTCCGTTGGCGGCAGCAACCGCCCAGGTCTCCACCGAACCCCCGCTATAGACAAGCTCTTCCGTCTGCCAGAAGGCCCTGAAGCCGTATCCCGTCAATGGTCGCTCGGCGAGCGCCGAAAAGGCGAAGCGCCAGATATCGGCGCGATTCGTGAACGTTGCGTCGATGCCGAGCCCGCTGATGAACTCCCCGAGCGGCCTGAAGACCGCTGACCCGACGGCGAAAAGATTAAATAGGCCGACGCCCCCGATCACAATCGGAGCACGCAGCGGCCGCATCTTTTCGAAGAGCCAAGCGACGATCAGGATCGCCGGCAGCATTGCCGTGGAGGTCTTGCCGCCGGTCTTGACGAGAAAGAGGAACGACAGCACGAAAATCGCGAGGCCCGCAACGCGCGACCAGGTGTTCATGACGAAAAGGCCGAAGAAAGCCGCGAGCACCATCGCAGAGGCCGCACTGTTCTTGTGCGGGAAATGACCGCGCCACAGGCCGGCGTTCATAGGCTCGCGCAACTCCGAGGCCTGGTGGATGGCAAGCGTCGGCTTGAAGACGATGCCGTAATAGGCAACACCCAGCATGATGAGGGTGCCGATGCCGAGCATCTTGGCGAAGTGGCGCTCCGAGGCGGGCAGCAACAGGTAGACGCTGGCGTTGACGGTTACCATGACCGCCAGGATCACGCCCTTGATGCCAAGCGTTGGATGCGCGGAAATGAGCGAAACGAAGAGAAACCAGGAAAAGAGGATCGCCAGAAGTAGGCGCGGCTGAAGGATCGTGTCCCGCATGGGATGGGCGAGGCCGTACCCGAGCATGCCGGCGAAAAGCAAGAGCGAGATGATCTGGTTCAGCCGGTTGGAATTGCCGGCGGAGGGGTCCAGTACCGCCTCGCCGGTCAGGTCGACGAAGGGATCGATGGAGATCCAGAAGAACAGGAAGATCGCCATGAACAGGAAGGTGCCGACGCGCACCTTCCCCGCATCCGCCTGATTGGCCTCCCTGCCGCTCGCGCCGCTCATGGTGCCTTGGCCTCCTCAGCCGGACGCGGGCGTTCGGCCGCGAACGAATCGCCAAAGGCCGAGCGCGAGGGCGGCGGCAACACCGATCGCGAGGCCGAGCACGGCACCGCCAATCAAGAGAATTACGGTGCGCGGCGGCCAGCTCCGCGAATTCGGCGGCATGGCGCGCGAGATGACACGGATATTGGTCGTATCGATCTGCTGGCGTTCGGTGATCTGCTGCGCCCGCGCCAGGTGCGTTTCGTAGATCGCCGCCTTGGTGCGCGCATCGCGCTCCAGGTCGCGCAGGTGGACCTGAGCCTCGTTATCGGTGAAGACGTTCGACTTCTCGTCGTCCGCCTTGCCGCGCAACGCGTCGAGCGCCTCCCGCTCCCTGCCGAAATCGGCTTTCGCACGCTCCAGGATGCGACGGGCCTCCTCCTTGATGGCGGCTTCCAGGGTCGCCCGCTCGGAGCGCGCGGCGACGAGCCGCGGGTGCCTTTCGCCATAGGTGAGTTGCATCGAGCCTATCTGCTGCTGCAACGCGTTCAACTGCTGGCGCAGGTTCGTCATGTTGGCTGACTCGAAAACCGAGGCACTCGCGGTCTGGCCCTCAGCGATGGCCGCGCTCATTTGCTTGTAGCGCGTCTCCGCCTGGATGAAGCGCTGCTGGGCGTCGAGAACCTGGGTGTTGAGCTCGGTCGATAGCTGATTGCTGACAAGTTCGCCATTGGCCGACTGCAGGCCGTTCGCGCGGCGGAAATCCTCCACCTTCTTCTCCGCCTCGGTGACGTTCTGGCGCAGTTCGGCGAGCCGCGCATTGAGATTCTGCGCCACCCGTCCAGCGCTCTCGGCGGCGGATTGGAAAAGCTCGTCCTCGAAGGCTTCGACGATTGCGTCCGAGAGGGTTACGGCCTTGGCGGGCGCCTCGCTCCAGACTTTCAGCACAACGACGAACGAGCGTTCCTCGCGGCGAGCCTCGACCCTCTCCAACAAGGCGCGCATGGCCGCCAGTTCCCTGCTTGCCTTGCCGTCCTGCGCGGCAAACAGTGCCTTCAACCGGTCGAGCGGCGAGGGCTTGACGAATTCGGGATGGCCCGCGAGCTCAAGCTTGTCGATGACGCGCTGCAGCACGTTGCGCGACGTGAGAATTCTGAGCTTGCTTTCCACCTCCAGCAATTGCGCGTCGCGCTGCGGATTGGTCGTGAACACGTCGTCGCTGACGACGTTGAGATTGGAAGGGTCGACCACGATATCGGTATAGACGGTGTAGCGCGGCGTCGCGGTCACGGCATAGGCGAAGGCGGCTGCAACCGAAAGGACGAGTGCCAGGACGATCCAGCGCATCCCGTCACGCAACCAGGCGATGATGTCGTCGACCCCGATGCTGCCCAGCATGTGAATGTGCGGGAACAATTCGCCGACGGCAGAAGGCTTCGGCTCGGATTCCTTCGCAACCACGGGCGTATCTACAGCGCGGGCGGAAGTGCTCTCGTGCCTAACGGTCGGGACGTTTTCGGGAGGAACGACCGGCTGTTCGTCTACGGTGGGGACGAGGTCCAGCAACGAACCTCCGCCCGAACGAAGCCGCTCAAAGCGTCTCTCAGGGCCTAGTCCCTGTTCCTCGGGCTCGCTCCGCCGATACATCCGTTTTTCCCCACGCATGCTCTCGAAGCCACCGAAGAGCGCTGCCCCTGCGTAAGCCGCTGCTGGTTCGTACATTTAGGCGTTGCAGGGTGAAAATTCCGTTAAGCCGTATGAACTGCCGGTAACCTTTGAAACGGCTTCAGGTCGAGGTACGGATGGCGACGGTACTTCCTCGTCCTAGGCGGCCATCAAAGCATTCTCGCCCCGCCCTCGTTTCAGTTGGGAACTTCGATCCACTGCCGCAGTTTCAGATGAATGCCTGATCTGACCACATACGCCGCATTTTTAGGCGCTGTGCTTGCCTATCAACTGTCCGGAGTCGGCCCGGACATGATGCTCGTCATCAGCCGCGGCATCGGCGAGGGCAGGCATGCCGCGCTCGCGACGGCGTTCGGATGTGTGGCGGCCGGGGTCGTCCAGATACCCCTGCTGGCGATGGGGCTTGCCACGGTCGTCGTTTCCTCGCCGCTGCTCTATAAGGCCATGCAATGGATCGGGGCCGTCTATCTGATCTATGTCGGGATACGTTTCCTGGCTGCCGACCAGGAAACGGTCCGCGATGTGCAAGATTACGCCGCGTCGACGTCGCTTGCCGGCCCCTTCAGGCAAGGCATGATCTGCAATCTGACGAATCCTGCGGCGCTTTCTTTCATGCTCGCGATCCTGCCGCAGTTCGTGCAGCCCTCCGCCGGATCGCCCGCGCTGCAATTCTTTATCCTCGGAGGAACAATGAAACTCTCGGGGCTGCTACTCCTCAGCGCGGTAGCTCTGACCTCAGGGGCGTTCAGCGGCTGGCTGTCGCGCAACACGGCCTTCGTGCTCTGGCAGCAGCGTGTAGCAGGCAGCATTATGATCGTGTTGGGCATACGATTGCTGCTTTCTCCTGCCGCGCCTTCCCTTCACCGCTGAACCGCGCCGGCCAAGTTCCAGCGGCAGGAGAACCAACCGGACTTAAAAGTCCGTCAGCAGCCTGCTCCAGCTCTCCGATGCGAGCCCGCCGATATAGACCTCGTTGCGCTCGGCCGCCTCTTTGAGGTCGGCATGGCGGGTGACGAGGCAGAAATAGCCACGGTGGCGAAAGGAAAGCCATCGCTGGCGCGATATTGCGTTCATTAAGAAGGGCTGCGCCATCCCGACGGCGGCGGCGTAGCCCTCCGCGTCGAGCCTTGCGAACATGGCGGCAGTCACGTCGAACTCGCGGCCCTCCTCGCTGAGCACGTTGAGCACGGTTGCCATATCGTTTGCGTTGCCGAAGAAGAGGAACGCGCCGATCGTGCGGCCGTCCTCGCCGAGGACTTTCCTGCATTGCAGGGTCCCGAGGCTCCTGTTCATTGCGGCAACGCCGACGAACCAATCGAATTCCACTTGAGACCAGACCGGACGGAGCGCGAACCGCTCCAGCATCGGCCCTGCGCATTCGAGGAACTCGTCGAGCGTCGCCGTCTTGGTGAGGCAGGCGGCTTGAGCGGCCGGCCGCATCGAAGACCTCATCCGGCGGAGCACGCGATCGACGATGCCGAGAGTGCCGGTGAGAATGCGTGAGCCCATGACGGGGAAGTGACGACTGGCGAGAAGCGCCATCGCCTTGAGCGGCCAAAATGTGCGCTGCCATTCGAGGCTCTGGATCGGCAGCACAATACCGCCGGCCGCCGCCCAATGATCGGCACTCACCGGCGAGGCATTGTCCGAGAAGCACAGGTCCTGGCGGACCGCGCGCATGCTGCGGGCGAGGCGCGCGGCCCCGGCGGCACCTGCCTTGCCGTCCGCCATGAAGGCGCAAAGAAGCCGCGCCGTGATCGGCCGACCATGGGCCGTAAACGCCATCGGCACCGAAAGTATGGCGCTGTCTATGCTCCCGGCGGCGCTCTCATGCACGACGCTGCCGACTTCCGGAGCGTAGGCGGGGCTGCCGAAGAAGACCGTTTGGAGATAGCTGGCCAGGTCGTCGCCGGGCTCGCTGTCATTCTTGCGGAAAACCCTGTTGAACAACCGCCCAACCGCAGGGATATCGTCTGGCGTCATGGCGCGCATGCCGCCGCGCCGGCCCTCAGCGGCCGCCATCCCCGAGGACGCTCGGATTTCCTGGGCCCGAGCCGTCATGCGCGCCCCGCCTCGGACGTCAGGGCAGCCTGTTCCCGATCGCGCCGCACGAAGTGCAGGAAGACACTCCACGTTGCGATTACCATCGCGACTTCGATCACGTAGAAGGAGACGAAAGTACCGGCCGGCGGCGCATACCAACTCGCCCAAGCGGCAAGCCCCGCCCCGGCAATGCTGCCGAGACCTATGACGGTCGCGCGCGCGGCGTGATAGCCGGAGGCACCGAGCGCCTCCGCGGCCACCGACCAGGCGGCGAGAGGCACGACCGCCCAACAAAGGCTTCTGGCGAAGCCGACGAGGGAGACGTAGTCCTTGCCGAAGAGATGGGGGAGCACGGGCGCCAGGGCGAAGACCGTGACGGCTGCGGCGAGGCTGATGAGGGTCGCGGCGGCGAGCACCCGGCGCACGCGCTGAAACGCATGATGCAGCCCCGCGGCCGTCGCACGAGCGGAACCCGGATAGATGAGACGGTTGAGCGCGTCGACGGAAAGATAGCTGCTCTCCAATATGCGGCGGGCGACGCTGTAGCTCGAGACGATCTCGGCCGTGGTGACGAGGCTCAGGACAAGCAAGTCGGCATTCTGGCGGAGCGCGCGCAGGATGAAGGGAATGCTGAAATAGAGCCCCTGCGGCAGCTCTTCGCGCACGATCGAATAGTGTGGCTTGCCAAGTCCTCTGATCGCCCGCATGCAGGCGAGCGCCACGAGCACATGGCAGACGAACTGCCACACCGCCCAGGACTCTACGGTGGAAACGCTGAAGGCGATGCAGGCGAGCGCCGCCGCAACCGTCCGCGCCACGGCAAAGCCGACGACGACCTTGTTTGCGGAGGCAAAATCGCTGTGGGCGATGAATATCTGCTCCGTCAGCACGATGATCCGGACCAGAAGGATATTGGTGATCAGCATCAGCGCGATTGCCGCAAAGTTCTTCACCGGATCTGCGGAAAGCGTGAAAAAGAACGGCAGGGCAACCACCCCGAGGAGGAGCAGCGCCACACCGCTTGCGGTCGTCAGGATGATGTTGTGGCCGAGCATTTGCGGATACATGGCGCGGTCGCGGGCAACGCGGCGGACGAGGCACTCCATGGCGCCGAGCCCACAGAGATGGACGGCGATGTTGGCAAGCGCCGTGATGGCGACGAAGACGCTGAACTCGTGAACGCCGAGCCAGCGGGCGAGAATCGCGAAGGTGACAAGCTGCGCCGCAGAGCCGAGGACGAGACTGCCGCCGGAGGCGATGTAGGACACGACCATCGGCAGCAATGGTCTGTACCCACGCGGTTCCGTCACACCTTCCGAAGCCATCCGATCCGCCTTGACAAGTCGACCAGCTCGGCACGAGCCCCGCGCGTTTTCCCGCCGGCCGGCCGATTGCGCGCGCAAACTAGCACGCAGAAATGATCGCGCGGTTAACATACGCGTATCGCTTGCATTTCAGCTTCCGTTTACCTGGATGCGCTAGTGTCCGCCGCGACCGACAACCATCCGACAATCGGAGGAGCATTCGTGCTGCAGGGCGACAATCATCTCGACGGCCACGCTGCCGACGCGCCGCGGCTCGTCCGCTTCATGGGCATCGAACTCGAGCTTGCGCCCGACGTGCTCGTGCCGAGGGAAGAGACGGAACTCCTCGGCCGCAGCGCCGCTGGAATCCTCGCCGATCGCGCCCGGGCTTCCACGGTGATCGACATGTGCTGCGGCTCCGGCAACCTTGCGCTGGGGATCGCCGCCGAAATCCCGCTCGCCCGGGTATGGGGTGCCGATCTGACCGACAGCACGGTCGCGCTCGCCCGCCGCAACCTCGAGCGCCTCGGGCTTGGCGAGCGGGTCGTCATCCGGCAGGGAGATCTCTTCGGGGCGCTGCAGGGGGACCGCCTCGAGGGCACGGTCGACATGATCGTGTGCAACCCGCCCTATATCTCGACATCCCGCCTCGAAGGCGACAGCGCCCATCTTCTCGCAAGCGAGCCGCGGGAAGCCTTTGACGGCGGCCCCTATGGCATATCCATCCATCAGCGGCTGATCCGCGATGCGGTCGCCTTCCTCAAGCCAGGCGGATGGCTGCTCTTCGAATTCGGAGAGGGACAGGACCGCCAGGCCGCAGCGCTTCTCGCCCGCACGAAGGCCTACGAGCCCGTGACCTTTGCCGAGGATGCGACCGGCAAGCCGCGCGTCGCGCTGACGCGGAAACTCGCCGGCGAGGCGTGTATCACCGCGTCGGGAGACAAAGGGCCAGACCGATGAGCGACATCCGTCCGCTCGCGGCGGAGGACATCCCGGCCGTTGCCGGTCTCTTCCAGAAGATCTTCCGCAACAGCGACCGGACGCCGCCGGCGCTCGTCGATTACCTGCGCCACCTCTACCTGGAAGCGCCCGGCTGCGACCCGGAGATCAGCCCGCTCGTGCATGTCAACGACCGCGGTCGCATTTCGGGCTTCGTCGGCGTCAACGCGCTGCCGATGACGTACAAGGGCAGGCCTCTGCGGGCGGCCATCTGCGGCTCGCTGATGGTCGAGGGACGCGAGAGCGACCCGATGGCCGGTGCGCGGCTCTTGAAAGCCTTTCTGGCCGGTCCGCAGGATCTCTCCTTCAGCGAAACGGCGAGCGAGGTCTCCACGCAAATGTGGACGAGGCTGCGCGGCATCGTGTTGCCGCAATACAGTCTCGATTGGGTCCGGGTCATTCGGCCCGCATCCTTTGCGCTCGATCTCGTTGCAAGCCGGCTTGGCCCGACGCGGGCATTGAGCCCGCTCGCGCGCGCATTCGATCGCCGCTACCGCAGCAAAATGGGCCGCGGCGAATTGCGCTGGTCGGGTGTCCCCGAAGCAGCCGGCACGTCAGGGCCGTTGCAGGTCGTCGACATCGACCGGTTTGATTTCGCCGCGCTTTTTGCGCCGCTGACGAGACAGTTTGCCGTGCAGCCGGCCTGGGCCGAGGGCCAGCTCGACCATATTCTTGAGGACGCGGAAAAGAAGCCCGTCTACGGTGAGGCGGTTTTTGCGGCGGTGAAGACGCGCAGCGGCGCGCCGGTCGGGGCCTTCTTTTATCACATTCGGCCCGGCGGCATTGCGCGGGTGCTCCAACTCCTTGCGCTGCCGGGCCAATCCGGAGCGATCGTCGACTGCCTCATTGATCACGCCGCCGCTCGCGGTGCTGCGGCTTTGCGCGGCCGAACGCAGCCGGCACTGCTGGAAGCCATGATGGGCCGCCGCATCGGCTTCATCCACGCCGCCTCCACCGTCGTTCACGCCCGCGGCGAGGAACTTGTCGAGGCCTTCCGTCACTCGCAGGGTTTCATCAACGGGCTGGCGGGCGAACATTGGAGCCGCCTCATCGGCGGCAGCTTCGAATAGACCCTATGATGCGCCCCTCAGGGTTTCGGGTTCACCACAGCGTCGCGGCTCAGTTCACAATGTCCTCATCGGACGTCGTTTGCAGGTAAGCCCGAACCTGATCAATCTTACCGACGGCGGGCCCGACGCCGAGCGTTTCTTTGACATCCGCCAGGGTGTCGTCCGTCACTTCGTCGTCATTGGTAAAGCTCGCGATCGCATCGCGCAGTGCTTCGTCGCTCAACGCCGGATCGGTCGGAATAGCGTCCGGACCGTTTTCCGCCTCGAAGGTCGCATAGGCCATCACATAGGCGGAGATTGCCGCCATGCGCGGGTCGTTCGAATTTATGTAAGCGTGAAAGTTTCTGCCGAGCGAGCGCAGCTTTGCAGATTCTGCTGCAGCGCTCTTGGGCTTCGGCGTCGGCACAGCGGTTGCTGTCTTCACTTTCGCCGACTTGCTAGACTTTCTGCCCTGCGTGGCGTGCCCGCCGTGAAAGCGCGGCGCGCCTGCACGTGAACCGCCCGATTTTCCCGTTTCGGATCGCGCTTTGCTGTGGCCATTGCCGTGGCCCCCTCCGCCCCCACCGGAGCCACCTCCACCGTTACCACCGCCGTTGCCGCCCTTCGCAAAGGCGACGTCCGAAAGCGCGGGCGCAATGCTTGCGAGCGGTGCACCGGCGAGAGCCAATGCCAAGAGACCCCGACCGATAATCCTGGAAATAGGCATGAACACCTCCTGTCGAATCTTCGCGGCCGTTCTCGCCGGCCTGAAATTTCCTGCTCTGGCCTAGGTAGTGCAGCGATAGCGTGCGGCCGAGGCGGTTTCCACCGTCCTCGGACCAATGCGCCGACTGATCGGACTTAGGTCTGATCGAGCGGCCCTCGAAGGTCCGAAAACGCGTCGCGACGAAGGGCTCAACGAGTTGAAAACATGCGGCGTTCGGCTGTTAATTCGGCGAAATACGGTGAGTTAGTTTCTTTGTTTCAACGCTGGCGAGCGTCAGTAGATCACGGCCGAGCTGGAGCGGACCGTCGCAGCACCAGGACGAAGAGGCTGCATTCGATGCGCTGATCGGCACCGAGCCGCCTCGGCTCGGCTGGTGGCCGCGCATCGGCAAACTCGCGTTCGATTAGATGCGTCGACGCAAGAGCCTTGCCGATAAGCTGGTGTACGAGTGAGGTGTTCAGTCGATCGTATGCCCTGCGGCGGTAGCCGAGTACGGGTGAACGGTCGCATCGGCGGCATCGCGAAATGAGACGAGTTTCTGACGCCTGTCGTCCCAAAGGACGAGCCTGACGCATTGCAGGCTTTCCCAGAGAGTGATGCGGCCGATCGAAGCGAGCTGTGGGTGGTCGCGCAGAACTTCCACCAATCTGTAATAGGGAATCCTGCTCGACAGGTGATGCACGTGATGAATGCCGATATTACCCGTCAGCCATCGCAGCACGAGCGGCAGGTCATAGTGGGATGCACCATGGAGGGCTGCCCGGGGAAAGTGCCAATCCTCGTCGGCCGACCAGTGCGTTTCTTCAAACTGGTGCTGCACATAAAAGAGCCAGATGCCGGCGGCGCCCGACAGGAGCACGATCGGCAGGTGGATCAAGAGAAAAGGCACGACTCCGATCGCCCAAGCCACCACGCCGGCGCACGTCATGATCGCAACGTTCGTGGCCATGGTGGAGACCCAGGGCAGTGCACCGCCGTTCATCATCCCGAACGGCAGGCGCTGCTTCAAGAGAAAGAGCCACGCGGGGCCGATGCCGAACATCACCAGGGGGTGCCGATAGAGACGGTAGCCGAGGCGCTTCATGGGAGAAAGTGAACGGTATTCTGAAACCGTGAGCGTGGTGATATCGCCGACACCCCGCTCGTCCAGATTGCCGGCCGAGGCGTGATGAGCGGCGTGCGCCCGGCGCCAGTAATCGTAAGGTGTCAGGGTGAGCACGCCGATGGCACGTCCTGTCCAATCGTCGAGGCGGCGGCGAGCGAAGAACGAGCCGTGGCCGCAATCGTGCTGGATCATGAAAAGCCTGAGGAGGAAGGCTGCGGCCGGAAAGATGGCGATCAGCCCATACCAAAACCCGTTAGCGAGGGAAAAATGGGCGCCGGCCCAGAAGCCGGCGAAGGGGATGAAGGTGACAAGAAGTTCCAAGGCGCTGCGCCCCATGCGGGGCTGACGGTATTTCGCCAGGGTCTTCAACCATGCTCCGGCATCATCTTCAGCAAGCGATGCCGGCGTGCAGACATGTGCATTCATCAAAACTGGTCCGTATTTCGTCGCCTCGCAAAATATTTGCCAGGCCCGTGGCTGCTGAGTATCAGGCGCAATGATTGAAGGTGTCAGGCTCGGCGAGCCTTGCGTGCCGCATAACGGCGATCGCGCTCGGCTTTGCGCACAGCCTCTTCGGCCAAGGCGCGTGAAGCACGCTCGGCGATTTCAGCCTGCCGGGCTTCGGCTTCTAGCCTCGCCTCGGCTTCGGCTGCCGCCACCGCTGCTGCGGCTTCAACAAGCAGGCGTTCGTTTTCGGCGATCTTCAACGCTTCGCGTTCGGCCCGACGGGCCTCGCGTGCAACCGACACCGCTTCGCGGACGGCAAGCCGCTCCTGCATTTCCGGATCGGTCGCCTTGGGGGCGGAGGCGAATTTTGCCAAAAGCTGACGCTTGGCCTCGGCCGCAGCGGTGCGGCGCGCTGCAAAGCCATTGTCGTTGGGATGTCTCAATAGGAATTCCTTTGGTTCTCATGGTCACGAGCTTTCCAACGGTCCGCGCTCTCGGACGGGAGACGCGGATGTCGTGCCAGCAAATAGAGCCTCAGAACAGAAAAAGGCCAGGCATCTGCCTGACCTTTCCGAACTTCTTGCCCGCCATGCCAGTACATCCGTGGTCATTAGCGGCTAAAAGCTTTAGACAGCGCGGAGCTGACCCGCGGACATTTTGCCCGATTTGTTGTCTCGCTCAAGCTCGAAGCCGAGCTTCTGGCCTTCGACCATCGAATTCATCCCCGCGCGCTCCACGGCCGAGATGTGAACGAACACATCGGCACTGCCGTCGTCAGGCTGGATGAAGCCAAAACCTTTGGTGGAATTGAACCATTTAACTGTGCCAGTGGTCATGACGAACCCTTTCTTTAGCAACATTGATCACCGCTGAGCGACGCACAGCGGGTTTTTTCGACTTTTGAAAGAGGGAAGTTCGTCAAGGAGCGCCAGGCGCAGCAAAACAAATATCGGCAAACAAAGTATCGATGTTTTCTCAGTACGGCACTTTGACGGTATCGTCAACTTTTCGTTTCGAAATTTTCTTCATTGCGACTCCCGGTAGTTTATTGGCTAATGAAGTCGCCCCACCGCCACTGGGGACACGCGGGCCTGGGTCCGAAAACCGCTCGGAGGTCCCTAGCGTCCCCGCCGCGGCAGAGGGTATGCGTCGGCTTCGTACAGCTTCTGCATCTGCTGGCCATTGTAGCGGGCTTCTTCGACCTCCAGGACGGAGCCACGAAGCATCGACGCCGGCATGTCCTCGATCGCAAAGCGAAGAGCCTCGGCGACCGAGTCAAACCGCTTATATCGAAGCCGGCTCGTTCTTCTCACGGTCTTGCAGGGATATAGTCCTGCCCCGGCGCTGTAATCAAACGTCGTCATGGGTGCGCTCCTTGGGGGCAAAGAGCGCGCCGCGTGAAAGCGTCCTACGTTTATCGAGGCGCTGCTGCCGTTCAACCGGTCCGCGCTCCCGCATTCGGAGAATCTGTCTCGCGCGTATCTTCTGCAGCTTGGCAGCATTTGAGCCTTCGGGCGCTGCGGGCCGGAACAGGCTTTCCGCCGTGTGGCGGGCTATATTCATCATAAAGGTGTCCTAAAAATATGGATGCGCAACGCAACGGCGCTCAGCGCAATTCTCTCCTGCCAGAGGCGGAGTTCGGAACGTTCACAAATCGGAATCGCCGAGCAAGCGGACGTGCCGGTGAGACCAGATAGCCGTAGGCTGCAAACGTTATCTTCATATGGTGACGAGTACCGTTCTGTTCAAGGCAGTTACCGCTGACCGCCGATAAGCGCGACCACCCCAGGTGTCGCCGCCGCGGCAGAGACGGAACGCCAGGCGCCTCTGCTCGCGACAGTGCCAGGCCTACTTCTTGCCGAGGCCGAGACCGCTGTTCGTAAACTTGGCCCGAGTGCCCTGCACGGCGGCGACCGGTGCCGCCGTCTTGTCTTTTTTTGGCTTTCGAGCTTCGCGATTGCTTTTTGCTTGGCCTTTGGCCATCTCTGATTCTCCTGATTTTTCGGTTGATTGTCGTTTGCAGCCTTCACGCTGCGGCGTCGCCGTACGCTTGGCCCACTCAGCAAGGGCGAAATGTTGCGCCACGCAGGCGGGAAAGGCTGGCGCCCGGAGCTGCCAAATTGAAGCGCTTGATGCGCAGTACGGCCGCGGGCTCACCTTTGCTGATTTGTTGAAGCCGGACGTTTTCGCCGTATCCAAATCCGCTGACGCTGACGAGATTACGAGCCATGGTATGAAGGTGAAGGTCGGAAGACATGTAGTCCTCCTTTCGTTGGGGCCAGGGCAACAAGGCCCCGAATCAGCGGCGCCCTGGAAATGGCGCTGAAGTGGAGAGCATGCGCCCTTTAAAGGTCATGCGCAATGACCCTCGTTCGCTCCCGCTGATTGTAGACCCGCAAACCGGAGGTTTAGCACAGCCGACGCCAGAAGACACTGCCCAGCAACAAACACGCTTCTGACAAGCGCCGCAAATTGCAATGGCTTCTATTGCATACCTGTTGCGAATCGGTCGGTCGGCTGGATGGAAATGAAACCTAGGGGCGGTTGCTATACTTGTAACAAAAGCGCAGTATCCAACCTTCAGTAGCAAAGTCCCGGGCGCTACTGCTTGAGGGCTAGTCGCCCTAGCCCTCCAGCGAAAGGAGGACGCTATGTCTTCCACCTTACACGATATATCGCCCGCCAATATGAAAATTATCCAGTCCGTCTTGGAGGCAGCCGGATACGACGCTAGCGGACTTGCCGAGTCCCCGCGATTTTTCAACCCGGCTGCATTGCTCGTGATTAAGCTGTTCCTGGCGGGCGAGGAGTCCCGGTCGGGCCTAGCGGCAAAGCTCGAGCACCAACTGGGCAAGTTCGGTGACAACAGACGCCCGTGCCCATCATCGCTGGCGCGCTACGCGATCCAAGGTCTTCCACTCGAACTGCAATCGCAGCACCTCATCTAGGTAAAGCGGTGCCTGCAGCGTGCCAGAAAGCAGCGCCCCTCCTCGTCCCCATCGGACGATTATCTCCAGAACACGTGGCTACACGTCGAGATAACGGCCCGCCCCTAGGAGATAACGACATGCCCCAACCATACTGCCCGGGATCGCCTCTGGCGATGACCATGCTTCTATGTGCGACACTGTTGTTCAGCCAGAGCGCATTTGGCCAAACGACACCCCCCGTGCCTGCCAATGCCGAAGCAAACCGCTACGGATCGGGCTGGGAGTGCAATCGTGGATTCCGAAGGCAGGACGATTCCTGCCATGCGGTGACGCCTCCCGACAACGCGTTCCTGACGAACGAGTCCCATGGCAAAGGCTGGGATTGCCACTACGGATTCGTTGAAATGGGCAACCAATGCCTCAGCGTTCAGGTGCCTGCCAATGCATACCTTGATCCTTTCTTTGGCGATCGCTGGCAGTGCATGCGCGGATACCGTCAAACCGACACGGGATGCGACCGTATCGAGGTGCCGGACAACGCGTTTCTGACGGATTCGACCTATGATAGGGGTTGGGAATGCGAACGAGGTTACCAGATCGTCGAACGCGAATGCGTTGCGTTAATCGTTCCCGACCATGCTTATCTGACGACCAGCGGGAACGAATGGATATGCGATCGTGGTTTTGAAAAGAAGGGCCAAGCCTGTGTTGCCGTAGTGGTCCCGAAAAACGCAACGTTTGTAGATACGTCCTACGGTCAGAAATGGAACTGTGATCGTGGCTTTGAGGCGAAGGGAACCACATGTTCACAAATCAAGCTTCCCGAGAACGCTCATCTCGATTCTTCTGGCAACGCCTGGGCGTGCAACCGGCCGTATCAGCTCCGTAGCGGTATCTGCAGCATGGACTAACGATCTCCCGGCCATAGTTGCAGGCTCTCCGCTAAGGGTGCCAATTGCGGCGCGAACGGCTACTGTGAGGGCCGATCGTATAGCCTCGTAGAGACCAACGAGCTACAGGAGGCATGGTGTCGGACCATGAAAAAAAGCGTCGGGCGCTGCCGTTGACCGGACCAGCGGAGATGCTAATTTGCCGTCTGAAAGTAGATACAAGTGCCGCCGACGAGTAAGCGGGCCATCCTGAGATTTCTCGTGCGCGCCGAAGACCTCATCAAACGCTGGAATGCGCAGCCGCTGGCGAAACAGTTCCTGCTCATCGGCGGACTGGTGGCAGCGACGGCAATGGCGGTTGTCGGCGCTTTCGTGACCAGCCTGATAGAAGATGCGGTCACGCGGAATTCCGCGGCAACCACGGCGCTATACGTCGACAGCGTAATAGCGCCGCTCCTGCCCGACATGCAAAAGACCCAGGTGCTCGACGACACGGTCGCACGGGCGCTCGACGAAACGCTCGGGCAAGGCGCGCTCGGAGATCGACTTTCGTCATTTCGTCTCTGGCGTGCCGACGGCACCGTTCTCTATTCGAGCGAAAAGAACATGGTTGGACGGCAGTTCGCGCTTGGGCCCGAACTGACGACGGCATTCGCCGGCCAGATGGTTGCGCAGTTCATACCGTTCGGCGAGGCCGATGACGCAACGAAGCGACAGGCAGGCGATCCTCTGCTCAAGATCTACAATCCCGTCCTGCAGCCTTGGTCCGGAGAAGTCGTCGCGGTTTCGGAATTCCACGAAATCGCCAACGAGTTTCACCATAGTCTGAGCCGGGCACGGCTTCACACTTGGCTGGCGGTCGCGGGCTTCACGCTGGCCTTCTTCACAGCGCTTTCCGCGATCGTCATGCGCGGCAGCCGAACCATCGAGAAGCAGCGCCATGCGCTCAGCGAGCGCATCAACGAACTTTCGGCACTGCTTGCGCAAAACGAGACCCTACGCGGGCGCCTGCAGCAGGCCTCGCAGCGCGCGACAGCGCTCAACGAGACCATATTGCGGCGGATCGGCGCCGACCTGCATGACGGTCCCGCTCAACTGGTGGCCTTTGCCTCGCTGAGGATGGACAGCAATGCGCTCATCAGTCCCTCGACGCCACAGGAAGCGCGCGAGCGCGCGGTCGCCGCGATCAAGGCCAGCCTCGACGAGGCAATGCATGAGATCAGGACGATATGCAACGGCCTGGTGTTGCCGCAGATAGAGTCTGCGAGCCTGAGGGAAATACTGGAGCGCTGCGTCCGCGCGCATGAACAACGCACAGGATCGGCTGTGGATTTGTCGATGACAGATCCGCCCCGCCACCTTTCTCCTTCCGCAAAGATATGCATATACCGCTTCGTGCAAGAAGCACTTAACAATGCATATCGCCACGGCGGCGGCGTCGGCCAACGCGTGAGGCAGAGCATGGACGGCGACAAGGTCAGCATCGAAGTTGCAGATAGCGGGCCAGGCTTCGATCCCAACGACGTGCAGCCCACGAGCCTCGGCCTTGCAGGGCTCAAAGGGCGGGTCGAGAGCCTCGGCGGGACATTCGAGATCAACGGCGACGCCCCGGGCACGATCGTTCGGATGTCGCTCGGCATTGAGGAGATCGGCCAGACATGACCACGGGAATTCGAGTCGCGGTGATCGACGACCACCCCCTTTTCAGGGAGGGGGTGACCAGAAGCCTGTCGGAGATCGACGGGTTCGAGATCGTCGCGGAAGGAAGTTCGCGCGACGATGCGATCCGGATCGCTGAGGAGCTGCGGCCGGACGTGATGCTGCTCGACATCTCCATGCCGGGCGGCGGTCTGAATGCCATTCCATTGATCCTGCAGGTCGCCGCGTCCCAGAAGATCGTGATCCTCACCGTTTCCGAGGCGAATGAAGACGTGGCGGCGGCACTCAGGGACGGCGCGAAAGGGTATATTCTCAAGGGGATCGGCGCGCGAGCGCTGGCAGAGGTCATCCGCACCGTCGCTTCCGGGGAAAGCTACGTCGCCCCGACGCTTTCGGCCAAGCTGCTGACGGGGCGTTTCTTCGACCCCGGACCAGCCAAATCCGATCTGGTCTCGGCATTGACCCCGCGCGAACAGGAGGTTCTGCACCTCGTGGCCGCGGGAATGAGCAACAAACAGATCGCCCGAAAGCTCGACCTTCATGAGAAGACCGTCAAGCATCACATGACGCAGATCATGGCGAAACTCAACGTCGCCAACCGCACCGAAGCGGCCATGGTGCTGCGCGACGCGCTGGAACTGGCGCCCCCTCAGTCGATGAAGGACTGAAGACGTCTCCTGTCCGCCGTGGTCGCCTGCCGGTTCACGATCGTGCGCCCACGCGAGTCCTTCATGATGTAGCGGCCTTCGTCGATCTCTTCGCTGATCCCGTCGACGTGGCGAACGCGCAACACGGAGCCGCCCTGCTCAACCTTCGTTTCCTTTGCGCTCGACCCGGTCGAACTCGTCGAACGGCTGCTCGATCCCTTGCTTGAGCCGCCGCCCTTCCCTCCACTATTCCCGCCGCTGTTGCCGCCGCTATTGCCGCCGCTATTGCCTCTACCGCCGCTATTCCCGCCACCGCCACTATTTCCGCCGCCGTGGCCGCTACCGCCATTCTTGGCGACAGCGGATTGGGGGATGAGTCCAAGTGCCTCGCCCGACAGGCCGAGCTTATACGGAAAAGCCGAGACAGGGAGGCTGATCGACAAGGAACATAGTGCCGCAACAAAATTTCGACGCGTGACCATCACGGCCTCCTGAAGCTTTCGCGGCGCAATCTGAGCCGTCCGAAGAGGCGTTGGCGCGCATGGCTGATCATCCATCGGAAGGGCGAGAGTACCGCCGTCGTTAAAAACCGGCGCGTCGCATGGGCTTCCGTCGACCAGACCTCGAAATCTTTGTTCACGGTTCGGTCCGCCCGTCAACTCCCCGCCGCTTGTATTCGAGGGGCTTCAGACGTTTCCCCGGCCGCGATCGGACCATCGTCCCATCCACCTCGGACCAAAGTCCTAGGGCACTGGCGGACGCCGCGGCCTGCGCCGACGATATCGGCGTCGGCGAAAGACGGGCCGTCATGGGGAGATTGTCGTCAGACGTGGTGGTTCAAGAGCAGCCACTTTCTGACGACCAGCTCTCGGGCCGACTGGTTCTCTGTTGCTGGATGTTTTGTCCCGGTCGGCGTTCATCAGGAACACCCAGCAGGCGCGCGGCGTGGACGGGGGCAACCTGTCTCGCCCCGTCCGCTGTCATTACGGGCGACAAACGCGGAAGCGGCCCGCTCAGGCCGCCCTCACACCCGCCTTCATCGGGATCTCGATGTCGACCTCCAGCGTCGTCACGTGCTCGCCGCGATCCATCTTCACGCTCACCTTCTCGCGATCGACCTGAACATGCTTTGCGATGACGGCGAGGATTTCCTCCCTGAGGATCGCCACGAGGTCCGACTGGCCGACCGAAGCCCGCTCATGCGCGAGCAGGACTTGAAGGCGTTCTCGCGCCGTCGGCGCGGAACTCTGTTTGCTGAAGAAACGGAAAATGCTCATGCTGCCCTCCGTCCGAATATCTTGCCGAAGAGCCCGCGCTTTTCGCCGGGAATGGTGATCGGCAGCGTTTCGCCGGCAAGACGGCGCGCCGCGTCGAGATAGGCGATCGCCGGCGCGCTGCGGCTGTCGGCGAGCGTGACGGGTGCGCCGAGGTTGGAAGCCTTGAGGACCTCGGCGCTCTCCGGGACGATACCGATGAGCGGGATCGACAGGATCTCAAGGACATCGTCGACCTTCAGCATGTCGCCCCGCTCGGCGCGAGCGGCATCGTAGCGCGTGAGCAACAGGTGCTTTTCCACTCGGTCTCCGCGCTCTGCCCGCTCCGTCTTGGAATCGAGCAGCCCGATGATTCGGTCGGAGTCGCGAACCGAAGATACCTCTGGGTTCGTCACGATGACGGCGACGTCGGCATGGCGCATCGCGAGTGTGGCGCCGCGCTCGATGCCGGCGGGGCTGTCGCATATGATCCAGTCGAAGTGTTTTTTTAGTTCGTCCATCACCCTCTCGACACCTTCGGGCGTCAGGGCGTCCTTGTCGCGGGTCTGCGATGCCGGCAGCAGGAAGAGCGTCTCCAGCCGCTTGTCGCGGATCAGCGCCTGCGGCAGTTTCGCATCGCCTTGAATGACATTGACGATGTCGTAGACCACCCTGCGCTCGGCACCCATGACGAGGTCGAGATTGCGCAGGCCGACGTCGAAGTCCACGACGACGGTCTTTTCGTTGCGCTGCGCCAGCGCCGCGCCTAGTGCGGCGGTTGAAGTCGTCTTTCCGACGCCGCCCTTACCCGATGTAACAACAACAACTTTCGCCATCTTCCCGCTCCTGTTTTCAGAGCGGGATGAGGAAAAGTGTGAGCGGTTTTCCGCCCGCATCCCCGCTCTAATCCGGTAGAATCGAGCCGGCACCGGCTCAGTTAAGTCTCTCTGCCATGATCGAATCGCCTTCGAGCCAAAGCTGCACCGCCTGCCCTCGAAGATTGGGCGCCATGTCCTCGGCCGTCTTGTAGACGCCGTCGATGGCGAGCAGCTCCGCTTCCAACCTGCGGCAGAAGATACGCGCCGAAGCATTTCCGACCGATCCCGCCAGCGCCCGCCCCCGCAGCGTTCCGTAGATATGCACCGAACCTCCGGCGATGATTTCCGCGCCGGATGCGACCGATCCGACCACAGTAACGTCGCCTTCCGGGAAGATGATCGATTGGCCGGAGCGCACGGGTTCCTTGACGATGATCGAAGCCGTCGTCCGCGCCGGCTGCACTTCCTGGGGCGCGACCGGCGCTGCCGGTTTGCCCTTGCCGGTCTTCGGCGATTCGCCGGCCGGTTCGTCCTCCGGGACCTCGAAATCCGGCGCCGGCCGGCCGCCTTTCATAGCCGGCGGCATGCCAGGCTCGAAGAGCGACGGACGTCCGCCCTCAATGCCCATGACCCTGACATTGCGCTTGCCGAGCTCGTCGAGCAGGCTCTTCAGTTGCGGCCGGTCGATCTCGAGATCGGCAACGTCGAGCACGACGGGCCGTCCCAGAAAGAATCCCGCGGAACGCGCGGCAAGATCGTCGAGGCGGCCCAGCCACCAATCGAGCGGCAGCTCCGGAGAAAGCACGAGCGCCAGGAACGAGCGGCCCTTGATACGGATCGAACGAGCGTCAGTTAGCACTTTGGTCATCTTCGTTAATTTTTGGTTGCCAAGATCTACGCGAGTCATGGTTAACAAATGGTTAACCAGGCCTCCTTCTTTGTTAAGCTTCAGCCGTTTCGCACGGCACAGCGAGTTCTCTTCCCATGCCTCAAGACGGTTCCCTCAGGAGCGCGACCAGCCAGACTTGCGAGCCCCGACGATCCTTCTTTCAGCCGCAATGCTGCTGACTGAAGCTTGTACAAGGCTGACGAAGGCGAGTGCGATTCATGCCGCCGCGGGTGCGCAGCGGCAAAAGCTGGTGAGATACCTGCTTAACCCAAGGGAGGGGCGCCAGTGGCGCCCCTCCCTCTCATGTCCCTAACCACGGCTGCGGCTTCGGGGTCAGTCGGGCGGACGATCTGCCGTAGACTGAGTGAAGGCCCTGATGTCCCAGAGGTAAAGGCCGGGTACGCCGAGCGCATCCTCCGGAAGGCCGATGTCGCGGCGCATGCGATTCGACAGGTGGGAGATCTGGTTCTTCGTTTGACGGCGCGTCCAGAGGGCGTGCAGCAACGCACGCATGGTCTTCCAGACGCCGAACTTCCGGTACAGTTCATCAACCGTCGCCGCAAGGGTATCGACAACTAAAGATTGTGCTTCGCGCATGATTTTCCGTCCCGGCGCACTCACGGAGCCAGGTCCTCTCAAGGGTCGAAAAGACGTACGGATGCGGACGCGAGATAGGAACAAATCGCTCCGTCAGCCGGTCACGTCAGGTCAAAGGGGAAATGCCAAGTGGCGGAAATCCGGGCTCAAAGCCCCGAAATCAAATTCGGCTGAGGCGAGATGCGCGGCGCATCGAAGCCATGGTAGCCGTTCCGCCACAGAGGCGCACAAACACGAGAATGGGATTCATCTTCACGCCTCCTCTGATTTGAATTGCGGATAACGTTATCTTACACGAGACCCGCCGATCGGCAAGTACACAATTTCGAATTGTAGCCATCGCACGGGAATCGTTGCAGGAAAGCAACACCCCTGTAAACGACGCTCACGACCGCCCCGACACAAGATGGCGGTCCTGCGCTTCGATCGGCGGCCGCGGGGTGGCACCCTCAGCCGCTCGATATGACGGAGCATTCTGACGGGAACGGCGGCTGACCGCCGGTCCGCAACGTCCCTATTTCCGGTTACGCCACAACAGACAGAGCAATCACCTCTGATCGACATCGCGACCGAGAAGCTTCTCAATTTCCGCCATCGCCGTTGCCGGCAACGGTCCTTTCTCGATCGAGCCCAGATTTTCGCGCACTTGCGCCTCCGTCTTGAAGCCCGGTATGGGAAAGGTGTTGGGAGAACGGGCAAGAAGCCATCCGAGCGCCCCTTGAGCCAAAGTCCTGCCATCGGTCTGCAGAAGTTCGCGCACCTCAGACAGGCGCCGGAGATAATCGGCACGCGGCCGCCCATCCTCGAAGAATCGCACCCAATTGTGACCTGCCGCGCGCACGTCGTCTTCAGGTAAGCGCGTGTCAGGTCCGAACTTGCCGGTCAGGAACCCCATCGCCAGGGGAGACCGATTGAGGCTGGCGAGATCGTTGCCCTCACACATCGTCAGCATGTCCGGCCCATCAATGAAGACGTTCAGTTCCTGCTGAACCGCGACGAAATGCGGGAATTTCACCATGCGCTTCGCCGCGGCGGCGTTATCCGTACTCCAGCCCCAGAAACGGATGGAACCGGCCTCCGTCAACTTCTCGAGCGTTTCACCGGCGGCATCCGCCTGATCATCCGTAAGCTCGCCGACATGTATCTGGTAGAGGTCGATATAGCCGGTGCCCAAACGCTGGAGCGATGCGGCGCAGGCTCGCTCGATATAAGCCGGGCTGACATCGGTGCCGACCAGGGCGCGGGCGGCGCGATCGTGGGTATAGCCGAACTTGGTCGCGATGATTGCGTCGCCTCTTCGGCCCTTCAGCGCCCGGCCGATAACCTCCTCACTGTGCCCGGTTCCATAGGCGTCAGCCGTGTCGATCAGTGACGCACCCATCTCGAGTCCAAGGTTGATGGCGCGGATCGACTGCTCGTCGTCAATCTCTCCCCAACCATCCGGCTTTCCACCGAGGGTGAAATAGCCTCCAATCGCCCAGCAGCCGAGACCGACGGGTGCGGCGGACAGGCCCGATCGTCCCAGTGGTCTGCGCATATTCGTGGAGATGTCGTCGGCAAGCATGGTGTTCCTTCCTTGGTCGCGAGATGCGTCAACTATGTCACCTCGCATGCGGCGATCAGAAGCTTCGAATCCGCAGGGTATTTTTCGCCTGTGAAAAACCGGCGACCGCGACCGGCACATCATTCCGCTCCGCCAGAACAACGCTATTCCATCGTTTATTATTGCTTAGCGAGAGGCGTGCTACGCTAGGCCCTCATCTCTGGTTGATTCGGCAAATGCGATAGCCGTCAATCCGAGATGGTCGTCAGCAGCGGAGGAACTACCATGAACCGAAACGTGATCATTGGCATCATCGTGCTCGCGATCATCATCCTCGCGGTCATCTTCTTCATGCCAGGACAGCAGACGGCGGAAACGCCCACGGCAGGCGAGACCCCGCCGGCCACAACAGAGCCCGCCCCGACCACAACAGAGCCCGCGCCCACGACGCCGGCACCGGCACCAACCACGCCGGCACCCGCGCCCGCCACGCCGCCCGCTCAATAAGGACGCGTCCGATCGCGCACCCCGTCTTGCGGGCGGGGCGCGCGACCGGAATCATGCGGATCGTCGAACAGCGGCATCGCGGGAGGCAGGGGAGCTTCGCCGGCAGCTGAAGCTCTCGCCTGCACCTTCAGTGCGCGATTTCCTCAACCGGCTGCACGAGCTGCGGCCCGAGATGGAGATAGCGTGTCGCCTTGCGCTTGGCGGCGATGTCGGCCCAGACGCGCTCCACCTGAGCGGCGGTCAGATTCGCGGCACGGCTCACTTCCTCGGCGCTGAGACCGATGTTGAGACCGTAGAGGCAGAGATCCATCCGGTCATAGGGCAGAGAGAAATAGAATTCTTCCTGCGTCTGTGCGAGCGAATAGGTGTCGGTGGTCGGCGGCCGGCGCCGGATTTCTTCGGGCACGCCGAGATAGGCGGCAAGCGCGTAGATCTGTGACTTGTAGAGATGCGCGATGGGCTTGACGTCGGCCGCGCCGTCGCCGTTCTTGACGAAGAAGCCCTGGTCGTATTCCAGCCTGTTCGGCGTGCCTAGGACGGCGAAGTTCAGGCGGTCGGCGTGGTAATATTCGATCTGCTTGCGGGTGCGCTGTTTCATGTTCGTCGCAGCGACTATGCCGAGATAGACCGAGGGCGGCATGCGCAGCTTCGTCTGCCGGCCCTCAGGGTCCTGCACCACCAGCGACGAGATATTGTAGCCCTCACCTTCGAGCGCATTGGCGATGACGATCTTCGATGCCCAGCCCGGGCCGTAATCGGGAACGAGCTCACGGATGAAGGCGTCGCGCCGCGCGTAGCAGCCCATCGCGGTGAGCGTCGGGCCGATATCCTCCACGATCGCCGCGACGCCGAAGGTCTCGGCCACCAGTCGGCCGAGGCGAAGGCTTTCCGGATCGGAATCGTTTTCCGGCATGAACAGGCAGAACACGTTCTTCGCACCGACGGCGCGTACGGCAAGCGCCACCGAGACGCTGGAGTCAATCCCTCCGGAGAGACCCAGCACGAGACCGCGTTTGCGCATCGCGCGCAACTGCGCGCGAAGGCCCTCGACGATGCGCTCGGTCTCCCCGGCCTCGTCGATCTTCAGGGCATCGGCGGAGAAAACGAATGTGTCCTCACTCGGGCGGATATTCATTCTGCGGGCTCCAATGTTTCGGCCGCAAGCCGGCGACTGACCTTGCCTGTGTCCGTCTTCGGAAGCTCGGTGCGGAATTCCAGGATCTTCGGGACCATAAAATCCTCGAGATGACGGGCGCAATGGCGGATGATGTCCTTTTCCGTGAGTGTCGGATCCGAGAGCACGACAAGAGCGCCGATGGCAGCCCCAAGCACCGGATCGGGAACACCGATAACGACCGCTTCGGCAATGCCCGGATGGGCATGCAGCACCGTCTCGACCTCCTTGGGCGCCACCTTCTCGCCGCGTGTCTTGATGATGTCGTCCTTGCGGCCGACGAAATAGAGGAAGCCCGCCTCATCGGCGCGGAAGAGGTCGCCGGTGTAAAGTACCTTTTCCCACGGGTTCGGCCCCGGGCGCAGCATGCGTTCGGTGGCGGCGTCGTTGCGCCAGTAACCCTGCATCACATGCGGGCCGCGGATGACGAGTTCGCCGGCGACGCCGGGCGCCACGCGCTTGCCCTCGTCGTCGACCACGAAGGCCTCCGTGTTGGGAATGGCGATGCCGACCGAGCCGGGGCGGCGGTCGAGTTCTTCGGGCGGCAGGTAGGTGCAGCGCTTGCACTCCGTGAGCCCGTACATGGAATAGATCCTGGCGGCGGGAAAGAGCTCCCTAAGACGGGCAATATGCGCCGGCGGCAGTGCCGCGGCGGTGTTGGAGATATAGCGAAGGCTCGGCAGGAAACCGGGTTCGAGATCGCGCATCTGCAGGATCATCGCTGCCATCGTCGGCACCAGCGGAAAACCGGTCACGCCCTCGGCACGGATCCGCTCAAAGATCGCCTGCGGGAAGGCGAAGGACTTTTCAAGCACGAGCGTGGCTCCGAGCCGGGTCGCCATCAGGAGCTGATAGAGGCCGTAATCGAAGGCGAGCGGCAGGACGTTCAGGATGATGTCGTCCGGCGTGTTGCGCAAATAGGTGGTGATCGACTCCGACGCCGCATCGATATTGCGATGGGTCATCATCACGCCCTTGGGGCGGCCGGTCGAACCGGAAGTATAGATCAGCATCGCGAGATCGACGTCGATGCCGCCATGCGGGACAGGCGCCGTGTCTGCCGCCAGGCAGTCCTCGAAGGACGCCGCTCCTTCCGGCGTGCGGCCGCCTGGCACCGCGGTCGACGCGACGATAGGCGCTTTATCGGCCGAAAGGGCGCGCGCTTCCGCGACCACCGGCATCAGCTTGGCCTGCGTCAGGATCGCCGCCGCCTCGCAGTCGGCGATGATGTAGGCGAGCTTGTCGGCCTTGGTGGAAGCATTGATCGGGCTGAAGGTCGCGCCCGCCTTGAGGGTTGCGAAGATCGCGACCGCCGCCTCCCAGCAATTGTCCATGAAGACGAGCACGCGGTCGTTCCGCGTCACGCCGTTTGCTCGAAGGGCGGTGGCAAGCCGGCTCGAAAGCTCATCGAGCTCGGCGTAGCTGAGCCGCCTGCGATCGGTGACTAACGCCGTCTTTGCGGCGTTCGCCGCGGCGTTCCTGATGAGGAATTGCTCGAACCGCATTGTTGGTGCCCCCGCCCTCACGCTCTCTAGGCCGTGACCGGCACGGCGGCCTTCGCCTCGACGAAAGCCACGATGGCCGACAGCGAATCGAGGTTCTGAGGCACGATATCGGTGTCGGCCATCGCGATCCCGAACTGGTCCTCGATGAAGGCGACGAGTTCCAGAACGCCGGTCGAATCGATGATGTCGTTCTCGATCAGCGAAGCCGCGTCGGCGAGCTCATAGGACGCGTCGCCGAAGAGAAAGTTCTCGATGATGAATGTCTTGACTCTGTCCTTAATCGTTTCCGTCATCTCTACTATTCCTTTCCTTGAATGGTCTCAGGCGGCTTCCGCCTTGCCGATGCTGGTACCGGTGAATGTCTGGAGCCACAGTTGCGTCGAGAGAATGCCGACGAAGGCGGCGTTGTCGCGGAAGCCGGAGGCCGGGCGCGCCTGGCATTTCTCGTAAAGCTTCGCCACCGCCTTCTCGTTGAAGAGGCCGCGTGAGGCGATCGCATCCTCGCTCATGGCGTCGCGGACGTAATCGAGTTCGCCCGGACCGCTGAAGGAATGGCTGTCGGGGGCGCGATAGGGCTGCTTCACCCGCCTGCCGATCGTGGGCGGCAAGAGATCCTTCGTCGCTTCGCGCAGAATGTGCTTCTCCACCAGGCCCTTCAGCTTGATCGCCGGCGGCAGCTTGGCGGCGAACTCGACAAGGCGATGATCGAGGAAGGGGAAGCGGCCCTCGACGCCATGCGCCATGGCCATACGGTCGCCTTGGCTGGAGAGAATGTAGCCGGGCAGCAGGAAGCGGCTTTCGAGATACTGCGCCTGATGCAACGGATGCCAGCGGCCGAAATCCTGAGGCAGGCGGCCGATGAGTTCGTCGGCCGCTTCATAGTCCTTCAACTCGGCGCGAAGGTCGCCGGAAAAGAACAGCTTCGTCGCAGCCGTACCCTTAAGCCGAGGGCGATGCGAGAAGAGCGGGTCGTCGAGCGGCTCGTCGCCCGCTCCGAAGAAGGCCGCGAGATATTCCGGCGACTGCTGTTTCAGGCCCGGCAGATAGGGATAGAGTTTGCGGAAGAGATGCGGCCTGATGCGCGAACCGGGTTGGCGGCCGCAGAAACGGCGCACGCGCGCTTCCTTGAAGATGTCGTAGCCTGCAAAAACTTCGTCCGCTCCCTCGCCCGTCAGCACGACCTTCAGACCCGCCTCGCGCACGAGGCGCGACAATTGGTAAAGCGGAGCGGGCGCGGTGCGGATGATCGGACGCTCCGTGAAGCGGATCACCTCGGGGAAAACCTTGGCGATGTCGCCGGCACGGCAGGCGACTGCGCTATGCTCAGTGCCGAGTGCTGCCGCCATTTCCAACTGGAAAGCGCTTTCGTCATGTTCGGCGCTGTCGAAGGTGACCGAGAAGGTCCGAAGGCCCTGCGACGTCATGCCAGCCGCAAGAGCCGAGACGATCGACGAATCGAGGCCACCCGAGAGATAGGCCCCGACAGGGACATCGGCGCGCATGCGGATCCGGGTGGCATCGGTCAAGAGGGCGCGCAGTTCCTCCGCCGCGCCGCTCTCATCGCTGTACGTCGAGGCTTGATGGTGATCGGGGAACTGAGGCTGCCAGTAAGACCGTGTCGTCACGCCCCGCTGATCGGCGATCATCAGGTGCCCCGGTTCAAGCTCAAGGATATTGCGGAAGGGGGTGCGTGGCGCGATAGGCGCCCAGAGCGTGAAGATCTGGTCGAGCGCGATCGGGTCGATCTCGGCCGAGATGCCCGGAACCGCAAGCAGCGCCTTGACCTCCGAGGCGAAATAGAGCGTGCCGCCGTGCATGGTATGGAAAAGCGGCCGCACGCCCATGCGGTCGCGCGCCAGCATCATCCGGCGGCGGCGGGCGTCCCAAATCGCAAAGGCAAAGTCGCCGTTGAGCACCGACACGCAGTCTTCGCCCATCTCATCATAGAGATGAAGGATGACTTCCGTGTCGCTTGACGTTTGGAACCGGCGGCCTCTGGCGCGAAGCTCCTCGCGCAGTTCCACATAATTGAAGATCTCACCGTTGAAGGCGATCGTGAGTTCGCCGCTCGCATCCGACATCGGCTGCTGGCCGTCGCCGAGCCCGACGATGGACAAGCGCACATGGCCGAGGCCTGCGTCCGGCGCGACGAAGATGCCGTGCTCGTCGGGCCCACGATGCGCGATTGCGGCCGTCATCCTTTCGAGAAGGGCTTTTCCGTCCCGTATTGAACCAAAATAGCCGCTGAAGCCACACATGCCAAATCGCTCTCACGTCCGCAATGACTTCTGAAGTATAGACTGGATGGCGGCCGCAGGAGTTAATTGCGGAAGAATTCTTCAATGATGGTAAATTGTTCAAAATAAGCCGACAATAATGTCAGACTTGCAAGCTTTAATATGACCAAGGAAGCCCCTGTTTACTTAAATACAATTTTACGACAATTTTATTTAAACTGGATAAACACTCGGATCGGCCAAGCTTAACAAGAAGATGGCCAGTCAGGCCCGCTTGCCGAACTGCGCTTTCCTCTTCGCCGCCTCCCGGCCGCGCAGGCAGAAACGTGGTTTCCTCTTTGTTAAGGAAAAGCGTCCAATCTTCGCGCCTGAGGTGCAATCTCTTCGGAGCACATGATGAGCTACGACTGGACCGGCGAGCGAACACGCCGAATGAAGATGATGAGATACGGCATCGCCATCGCCGTCGCCCTCGGCCTGATCGTGGGCGCGGCATCGCTGACGCTGCAGGCAATTTAGCCCGGGATGAGGAAAAGAGTGCGCGGTTTTCCGTCCGCATCCCGCGCCAACTTATTAGAATCGATCACGTTCATGATCTTAGGTCGATCCGACCTAAAATCATCGTGATCTAATGCATGTCGCCCAGAAGCGTGCAGCGCGTTTGGGACCACCAATCCATGTGAAGTCGTGCGCATGCCGCGCGCTCTTGGCGCGGTCTTCGCGGCAACCGGTGCCCCGTGTCGCAACTCGTCGAATGGGAGTTCCGCATCCTTTGGACCTATCCCATAACTCGAATTGAGTAAGTTCTAAACCTTAACGCGAAGCCGCTCCGGGAGTGGAATCCGGTCCGAGGCATAAGCCTTGAGGCCGCCGTACGAACACTCTCGAAGAGGCGGCGGCCTCACCAGTTTCGAGGGGCGATAGGTGGACCCCGCCGCTTAATCGATCAGCAGCCGCGCGGGTTCACCTATTGGGTTCCGCCGTTCCACGCGGCACCCGCCATGGAGCCGGACTGGACGACGAACTATCTTCACGGCTTGAAAGATCGCGTGGGAACCAAAGTTCCTCTTCGCGTGTTCCTTGACGCAATCGCGAGGAGGGTCAGATGCAGCGCAAATTCATGCCGACGGATGTGTTCCTGCGCCTCGAAAAGGAATGGCAGCACATGCGTCAGGCTGAACGCCACCTCGAGATCGAAGCCGTCCGGCCGAGTGACCAGCGTCTGGACGGTGCGATCGAGCTGGAGCCCGCATCAGCCCCACAAGCTCAGCAAAGAAGCTAATGCATGTCACGAAAAGCGTGCCGCGGCTTTGGGCCAACGGACGCGAGGCGCGATACGCCTTTAAACGCCCGCCTCATGTCGGGACATGCCGCGCCAGCCGGTCGGCAATCGGTTATCTGACCGCCGGCGACCTATTCGAGCACAAGATTTTTCTCCGGAGCTGTCGGCGCGCGCGAAGCCGGAACGTCCTAGGGCCGTTAAGACCAGTTTCCGTCACCCGGAGGAGATTGTTCCATGCCAAAGATTGTCTCGCATCTCTGGTTCGCGAAGGACGCAGGGCAAGCCGTCGATTTCTACGTCTCGGTCATCCCCAACTCCGCTTTATCCGGCACGACGACCGTACCGGCCGAAACGCCGAGCGGACCCCCGGGCAGCGTCAAGGTGATTGAGTTCACCCTTGGCGACCAGAACTTCATGGCGCTCGAGGCCGGTCCGTTAGATCCCTTCAATCACTCCTTCTCCATCCTGGTCGAATGCGACAGCCAGGCAGAGATCGATCGCATCTGGGACGCCTTCCTCGATAACGGCGGCGAGCCGGAACAATGCGGCTGGCTGAAGGACCGCTGGGGCTTGTCCTGGCAGATTGCGCCGCGCGTGCTGGGCGAGATGATGGCCGATCCCGATCACGAGCGAGCGAAGCGGGTAACCGAAGTCATGCTCGGCATGGTGAAGCTCGATATCGCCGCACTCGAGCGCGCCTTCCGCAGTGAGAACTGACAGCTCCGGCTCGAGCCCCTCTATCGCGACTTCGTGGGTGCAGAGCGGCGCCGCAGGGGTTATTATTTCGCCCGACCGAGCGACAAGCTTGAAGGCTTCGAACGGAAGGGAGCGAGCGATGATCATCACGCGGCGCGCAGTCGTTCAGGGGCTTGGTTTTGCCGTTTCGCTGCCGCTCATGCCGCGGCTGACGAGGGGCCAGCCTGCCGACCTCATTACCAAACCCATACCGAGAAGTGGAGAGCCGATGCCCGTGGTGGGCCTCGGCACCTGGATCACCTTCAATGTCGGAGACGATCCCGTCCTGAAGGACGAATGCGCCGCCGTGATCGCTGCCTTCTTCGAGGGCGGCGGCCGCATGATCGACTCCTCTCCGATGTACGGATCCTCCCAACCGACGATCGGTCACGGCCTGCGCAAGCTCGATTATCCCGAGCGGCTGTTTTCGGCGGAAAAAGTCTGGATCTCCGACCCGGCGGGCGGCGCCGCACAGATCGAAGCGTCGCGCGGCTATTGGGGCGTCGGCAAGTTCGATCTCGTGCAGGTCCACAATCTCGTTTCCTGGGAGGAGCACCTGCCGGCTCTCTTCGACATGAAGGCGGCGGGACAATTGCGCTATGTCGGCATCACCACTTCGGAAGGGCGAAGGCATCGCGAGATCGAGCGTGTCATGGCGAGCCAGCCGATCGACTTCGTTCAGATCACCTACAATGTCCTCGATCGAGAGCCGGAGGATCGTATCCTGCCGCTGGCGCGGGAGAAGGGTATCGCGGTCATCGTCAACCGCCCGTTCCGGCAGGGCGACCTCATCCGCCAATTCGAGGATGCGCCCCTGCCGGACTGGGTGGCCGAGACGGGCGCCCGCAACTGGGCGCAGTTCCTATTAAAATTCATCATCTCGCATCCGGCAGTCACCTGCGCGATCCCCGCCACCACCCGGGTCGACCACGTGCGGGAGAACCTCGACGCCGCAAGGGGTACCCTGCCGGACGAGACAATGCGCCGGCGCATGGTCGACTATGTGGAAGCGCTGTGAGTGCGCTCGCGCCACAATGTAAAGCGGTCAGAGGCTGATGTCCGATTGGGCGACCTATACGCTCGCGGATTTCCTGATGTTCTCTCCGCGCGTCTATTTCCGGCTGATCGAACGCTACAACCAGGCGCTCTGGCCGCTTCAGCTTGTTTTTATCGCAGGCGCGCTTGCGGTGCTCGTTCCGGCAGCCCTACACCCTTCCCGCGTCCGGATTGCGGTTCCCTCGATATTCGCGCTGGCGTGGGGCTTCTGCGCCTGGCAATTCTTGTGGATGCGATATGCCAGCATAAACTGGGCGATGTCTTACGCTGCGGCCGCCTTCTTCATCCAGACGGGACTGCTGGTTCTCACCGCCCTCCTGGCACGCGAGCCCGCATCTGTGGGCGGCCTGCGCCGTTATGGCGGCATCGGTCTCGCTGTCTTCGGTCTGCTCGCCTATCCATTCATCGCCTTGCTGGCAGGCCGTTCGCCCGCCTCGGCCGAGACCTTCGGCATGATGCCGGATCCGACGGTTGCCACGACGCTTGGCGCCATGCTGATGGTCGGCCGGAGGACACTGTGGCTGCTGCTGCCCATCCCGATCATATGGTGTGCTTACAGCGGTCTCACCCTTTGGGCGATGGAGGATCCGGGCGCCTTGGCGCCGTTTGCCGTGGTCGTCGCCACCCTGGTCTTCGTAGCGGCCCGGCGATAACACGCGGTGACGATCACTCCTTCACCGCGCCCGTCATCGACGAGACGTAATAGTCGACGAAGAATGAGTAGAGAATGACGACCGGCAGCGAGCCGAACAGCGCACCGGCCATCAGCGCGCCCCATTCGAAGACGTCGCCGCGTACCAGTTCGGTCAGCACACCGACCGGCACCGTCTTGTTCTCCGACGACTGGATGAAGGTCAGCGCATAGATGAATTCGTTCCAGGAGAGCGTGAAGGCGAAGATGCCGGCCGAGATCAGCCCCGGCACGGCGAGCGGCAGGATGATCTTGACGAGAATCTGCCAGCGCGTCGCCCCGTCGACCAGTGCGCTCTCTTCCAGTTCGAACGGGATCGAGCGGAAATAGCCCATCAGCAGCCAGGTGCAGAAGGGGATGAGGAAGGTCGGATAGGTGAAGATCAGCGCCAGCTTCGAATCGTAGATCCCGAACTTGAAGACGATGAAGGCAAGCGGGATGAAGAGGATCGACGGCGGCACCAGATAGGCGAGAAAGATCATCAGCCCGACCGGGCGCGCGCCGGTGAAGCGCACCCGTTCGATCGCGTAAGCCGCGAAAATCGAGGCTGCGAGCGAAAGAATGGTCGAGCCGACGGCAACCAGCATCGTGTTCCACAACCAGCCCGGATAGGAGGTCTCGAAGAGCAGATACTTTATGTGATCGAGCGTCGGCGCGACCACCCAGAACGGGCTGTAGTTGTTGTAATCGGTGAGCTGCGAGTTCGGCTTCACCGCGGTAATCGCCATCCAGTAGAACGGGAACAGCAGCACGAAGACGAAGACCGCCATCGGCAGATAGAGAACGACGATCCGGCGCGGCAGGCGGTTGAGATAGCTCATGCCTTCGGCGGTATCGGTGAGGACCTCGTCTTCGATTCTCGTGGTCGTGTTCATCTTGTCCCTCCCGATCTCAATCCTGGCCGCCCTGCTGCCATTTGCGGCGTTGCAGGCCGAAGAAGCTGAACATGATGGCGGCGAGCAGGAACGGGATCATGGCAACGGCGATGGCCGCCCCCTCGCCGAGCTGCCCGCCCGGAATGCCGCGTTGGAATGAAAGCGTCGCCATCAGATGCGTGGCATTGACCGGACCGCCCTTGGTCAAGACGTAGATCAACTGGAAATCGGTGAAGGTGAAGAGCACCGAAAAGGTCATCACGACGGCGATGATCGGCGTCAGCATCGGCAGCGTCACATAGCGGAAGCGCTGCCAGCTCGTGGCGCCGTCGAGCGAGGCGGCCTCCTGCAGCGACGCCGGGATCGTCTGCAGGCCGGCGAGCAGCGAAATCGCGACGAAGGGAATGCCGCGCCAGACGTTGGCGGCGATGACCGAGGCGCGCGCATTGGTCGGGTCGCCGAGGAAGTTGATCGGCCCGTCGATGAGCCCGAGCTGCATCAGCGACCAGGAAATGATCGAGAACTGGGAATCGTAGATCCACCAGAAGGCGAGGGCCGAAAGCACCGTCGGCACCACCCAGGGCAGAAGCACGATCGCGCGGAAGAAGGATTTGAACGGCAGATTCTCGTTGAGCAGCAGCGCGAGCCAGAGGCCGAGCGCAAACTTCAGGATCGAGGCGACGAAAGTATAGAGAAGCGTGTTGAACACCGAGAGCCAGAAAACGGAGTCTCTCGCAAGGAAGACGTAGTTCTCCAGACCTATGAAGATGCCGTCGCGGCCGATGCGCGTATCGGTAAAGCCGAGCCAGACGCCGAGGCCGAGCGGATAGGTGAGGAAGCAGATGAGAAAGACGGCGGCCGGCAGCATGAACAGGAGGCCGAGCACATTGTTGTTCTGCATCAGCGAGGTCGTGGTGGATGGCGGCTTTTCGGACGACGTGATGGACATCGAGCTTCTCCGACTGGACGGTATTGCGTCGGCGGGAGCGGCCGCCGACGCGTTTGCCTGATGTCGCGGCGGCCCCTCGGGCCGCCACGGGAAGATCAGACGCGATAGTAGCGGTTTGCCCGCCGCTCTGCCTCCGCCATCGCATCCTCCGGCGTCATCTGGCCGGTGACGGCAGTGGCGAACATGTCGACCAGCACGTAGTCGGCCATCACGCCTGCCGAGGCATAGCCGAGCGGACCTGCATATCCGTTCGGACGCAAGGTCTCGGAAGCCTTTGCATAGGGCGCGTGGATCGGATCAGCCGTCCAGACCGGGTTATTGGCGAAAGCTTTCAACGGTTGGCAGCAATAGGCGCTCGAGCCTTCGATCCAGGCATTCATCTGGTCGCCTTCCATCATGAACTTGAGGTAGGCCTTGGCGGCTTCCGGATATTTGCTGTGGTTGAAGAGCAGGATCGAACTCGTCTGATGCAGTTCGACGCTCTGGCCGACGGGGCCGATCGGGAAGTTGGTCGTGCGGATGTCCGACGCGAGTTCCGCGAGCGCCGCATCCTTCTTGGCCGCGTAGTAAAGTGAGACGCCGTTTGCCGTCAGCGAAACCTGGCCAGCCAGGAAGGCGCGGTTGTTGTTGATGTCGAGCCAGCTTTCGGTGCCCGGAATGAAGGTCTCGTAGAGCTGTTTTGCATAGTTGATCGCTGCCAGCGTCTCGGGGCTGTTGATGGTGACCTTGCCGCTCTCGTCGACCATCTTGCCGCCGTGGCTCCAGAGCAGCCAATGGGCATAGTTGTTGCCGTCGCCGACGGCCTTGCCGTGCGGGAAGCCGGCCGGCGTGCCCTTGGCTTTCATCGCCTTGCAGAGCTCGAGGAAGCCAGCCGTATCCTTGGGGAACTCGCTGAACCCCGCGGCTTTCATGTGGCTGTCGCGGTAGCAGACCGCGTTGCCGATCGCGGTCAGCGGCATGGCGATGAACTTGTCGTCGCGGCTCGCATAGCCCTTCACGCCGTCATACCAGCCGCCATATTTGTTGCCGAGATAATTGGCGAGCTCGGTGACGTCGACAAGCTTGTCCGGGTATTGATGCGCATCGTCGAACCAGCACATCACCATGTCCGGGCCGGAGCCGACATTCGCGGCGACGGCCGCCTTCGGTCTGATGTCCTCCCAGCTCTCCTTGTCGATGCGGACCTCGACGCCGGTGGCTTCGGTGAACTTCTTGGTATTGGCGAGCCAGGCATCCTCGTCGCCCTTGACGAAGGGCGTCCATCTGAGAAGCCTTAGGCTTGCGCCCTCTTCCGGCTTGTAGCTCGGCTCGGCGGCTTGCGCGAAGGATGGGCGGACCCCGAGCGGCGACAGGCCCGCTATACCGGCAAGCGCCGCAGAACCTGCGAGAAAGTCACGTCTTTTTATCGGCATTTGGTACTCCTCCTTGAAACAGCGGGAGCATGTCTTCCGGCATTCGCCGTCCCGCTTGGCAAATGCGGCAACTCCGATGCGCGGCCATGGCCTGGCATCACCCGCGCGGCACCGAGGAAGGCTCCTCCCCTCCCCGGCCGCACGATATCAGTCGAACAGACGCCGCCCCGTTTCGGCGTCGAACAGGTGCACATGTGCGCCGTCGATCGCGAGATGGATCGTCTCGCCGGGCTTGGCCGTCACCCGCTCGCGAAACACACAGGTCACGTCGTTGCCACCCAGCCTGGCGATCATCTGCGTCTCATAGCCAGTCGGTTCGATGACCACGACCTCGGCGGGCAGGCCGTTCGGATCGAGGGCCATGTATTCGGGCCTGAGGCCGTAGACGAGATCTCGGCCGCGAGCGGCTGCAGCCGGCCGGGTGACGGGCAGCGCCGTCCCGTCCGCGGTCATGAAGGCCGTCGGATCTTCAGGGTGAAGCCGCCCACGGATCATGTTCATCGCCGGCGAACCGATGAAGCCGGCGACGAAGAGATTGGCGGGATTGTCGTAGAGATCGAGCGGCGCGCCGAGCTGCTCGACGATGCCGTCGTGCATGACGACGATCTTGTCGGCCATGGTCATCGCTTCGATCTGGTCGTGGGTGACATAGACGGTCGTCGTCTTCAGCCGCTGGTGCAGTTCCTTGATCTCTGCGCGCATGGCAACACGCAGCTTCGCGTCGAGGTTCGACAGCGGCTCGTCGAAGAGAAACACCTGCGGATCGCGCACGATCGCCCGGCCCATGGCGACGCGCTGGCGCTGGCCGCCTGAGAGTTGCCGCGGATAGCGATCGAGCAGCTTCGACAGGCCGAGGATTTCCGCTGCCACGCCGACGCGTTTGTCGATCTCGGCTCTCGGCCTGCCCGCCAGCATCAGCGAGAAGGCCATGTTGTCGGCGACCGTCATGTGCGGATAGAGGGCGTAGTTCTGGAACACCATGGCGATGTCGCGGTCCTTCGGCGGCAGCCGGTTGACCACCCGGTCGCCGATGCGGATCTCGCCGGCGGTGATGTTCTCAAGTCCCGCCAGCATCCGGAGCAAGGTCGACTTTCCGCAGCCGGACGGACCGACGAGAATGACGAATTCGCCATCCTCGATTTCGATGTTCACGCCCTTGATGACCGGAAAAGCACCAAAGGATTTCCTGACATCGATAAAATCCACGCCTGCCATAGCCATTCCTCCCAGAATCTGTTCCCGCCTCTGCCAAGCCCTTTATCCTTCCCTCTCCGGATATAGGGCAGGCGCAGTCATTGACCTATCCGCGGCCGACCAGCGGCATCTTTGTCGCCATCACCGTCATCGTCAGCACATTGGCCGAGAGCGGCAGGCTCGCCATGTAGACGACGGCCTCGGCAACATGCTCAACCGGTATCGTCGGCTCGGCGGCGATCTCGCCGCTGGCCTGCAGAACGCCGGTGCTCATCTTCTCAGTCATATCCGTCGCCGCATTGCCGATATCGATCTGACCGCAGGCGATGTCGAATGGCCGCCCATCGAGCGCGGTCGACTTGGTGAGGCCGGTGATCGCGTGCTTGGTCGCCGTGTAAGGCGCCGAGTTGGGCCGGGGCGTCGTCGCCGAAATCGAGCCGTTGTTGATGATCCGACCGCCCCGTGGATCTTGCGCCTTCATCAGCCGGAAGGCTTGTTGCGTGCAGAGGAAGGCGCCCGTCAGGTTCGCCGCGAGGGTGCCGTTCCATTGCTCGAAGGTCACCTCTTCGAGCGGCACCGGCGGCACGTTCGAACCGGCATTGTTGACGAGCAGGTCGAGCCGGCCGAATTCCGCCTGGATCGCTCCGAATAGCGCCGCGACCTGATCCGGATTGCCGACATCGCAGACGATCGCGCGTACGCCGCCGCCGGTCTCCGCTGCAATCTCCTCGGCCGCACGCTCGAGCACGTCCGGACGGCGTCCGGTGATGACGAGGCTATAGCCTTCGCCGCTCAGTGCCTTGGCGATGCCCCGTCCGACACCGGTGCCGCCGCCTGTCACCAATGCGATCTTTCCTTCGCCCGATCTTGGAGCTCGCGCCATGTCAGATCCTCCCTCCGAGTTCGTCCTCGATATGGATCCGGATGATCTCGTCGAAATTGCTTTCCGCCGTGAAGCCGAGCTCGCGCGCACGACGCGCATCGAAATTCGTCGGCCATCCGGCGACGATCGCGGCAATGACCGGATCGGGCTCGCGGCGGATGAGGCCGACAGCCTTCTGGCCGGCGATACGCCCGAGTGCCTCTATTTCCTCGCCGACGAGCGCCGAGAGGCCGGGCATCGTCAGGTTGCGGCGCGGCCCGATGAGGCTCGTATCCATCCGCGCCGCATGCAGGAAGAATCCCACAGCCGAACGCGGGCTCGCGAACCAGTGGCGGACGTTTTCCTCCACCGGCAGTATAGCTTCTTTGCCGGCGAGCGGCTCGCGCAGGATATTCGAAAAGAAGCCGGAGGCGGCCTTGTTGGGCTGGCCGGGGCGAATGCAGATGGTCGGCAGACGGATGCCGATGCCGTCGAACAGGCCGCGCCTCGTATAGTCGGCAAGCAGCAATTCGCAGATCGCCTTCTGCGTGCCGTAGCTCGTGAGCGGCGTCGTGAAGAACTCGTCGGCGATCTTTTCCGGGAAAGGCTGGCCGAAAACGGCTATCGACGAGGCAAAGATGACGCGCGGGAAATAAGGCTCATTGCGGCTCTCGGCGCGGATGGCGTCGAAAAGCGCGCGCGTGCCGTCGAGGTTGACACGGTAGCCCTTGTCGAAATCCGCCTCCGCCTCACCGGATACGATCGCCGCCAGATGGAAGATCACGTCGGGCCGAGACGACACGAGACTTTCGGCGCCGCCTTCAGTCGAGAGGTCGATCGCAAGCGCCGTCGAGATCGAAGAATAGACAGGCGGGACCGAAGGCTCGACCACGTCCGCCAGCGTAAGCCTGGCGATGCCGCGGCCGAGGGCGTCCGGCTCGGCGGCCAGCTTCTCGACCAGTTTGCGGCCGATCATGCCGGCCGCGCCTATGACCATGATATGCATTCGCGGCGAACCTCCTCCGTTCGGCCACGCCCGATCCTGCGGGCTCAGGTCCCTTTCTGCTTCTGCTTCTCCTCGCCGGCTTCCTTGCCGGCGAGGAGATCCTTGGTCGTCTCATAAATGCGAATGAGATGATGGTGGAAGGCGGCGACCACCGCATCACGATCCCGCCGTCTCAGCGCAGCGACGATTTCGCTGTGATCCGTGTAGCTGGCCTCGATCGCGCCCGGCCGCGACATGGCGCTCCGCCGGTAGTCCATCATGTAGGTGTAAAGATCGGTGACGAAATCGGCGAGCAGCGGATTGCCGCAGGCCCGGTAGATCGCGACGTGGAACTCGCGGTCGCAGATCAGGAAGCGCATCGCGTCGTTTCCGGCGAGCTTCTGCGTTTCGAGTAGGCTTTCGAGCTTGCTCAACGTCTCGCCATCGATGTTCTCGGCCGCATCGCCCACCACCTTGAGTTCGATATGCAGCCTCGCGGCATGGACGTCCTCGAGATCGTAGCTGTCGATGGCGTTGGGCGAGGCGATGGTTACGGTGACATCGCTGAGATCCACATCGGCGACCCGGCTGCGGCTTCCCTGCGACACCTCGATGATCCCGCGCGCGGCCAGTATCTGGATCGCGCCCCGCACCGTCTCGCGGCTGACATGCAGCACATTGGCGAGTTCGCGTTCGCCAGGGAGCTCATCTCCGGGCCTGAGCATATTGGTCGCAACCAGCACCATTAGCTTCTCGGCAATCATCTCGCGAGCCGTGCGGCGGTCGAGGCCTCGCCCCACCTTCGGCATCTGCGTGAGTATCGGACTGCCAATCATCGGCGCCTCCACTGATCTACTGGTCGGTCCACCGGATCAGTAATATGAATAGACGACCTTAAGGAGGCCCGCGTCAAGGCTAGTTCGTCGCCGCACTGCACCAAAAGTGATGAAGGTTCTTGTTGCAGCGCGTAAGAACATCGACCGAAGGCGGAGGCGCTCAGCCGTGGTCATGCCCTTCATGATCGTCATGGGACGGCAGGTCGAGACCGAAGGTTTTGACAAGATCGGCGACCTGAGCCGGACTGAGATAGCGCGGGTTGAGGTTGCGCAGAAGCAGATAGAGTTTCGCCGTCTCCTCTAGCTCCTCCGTGGCGAAGACTGCCGCCTCCAGGCTATCACCCGCCACCACCGGGCCGTGATTGGCAAGCAACACGGAGGAATATTTGCCGGCAAGCCCGCGGATCGCATCGGCGACGGCCGGATCACCGGGGCGGTAATAGGGCACCAGCGCGGTCTCGCCGGCACGCATGAGGTAATAGGGCGTCATCGGCGGCAGCACGGCGCGCGGATCGATCTCGGGCAACATCGTCAGCGCGACCGCATGGGTCGAATGAAGGTGGACGATCGCCCGCGCGCTGCCGCGGGTTTCGTAGAGGGCCGAGTGAAGCGGAATCTCCTTCGTGGGCTTGTCGCCCGAGACGAGCTCGCCGCCAGCATCGAGGCGCGAGATGCGGGCGGGATCGAGGAAGCCGAGTGATGCGTTGGTGGGCGTCACGAGCCAGCCGCCATCATCGAGCCTGAGCGATATGTTGCCGGAGGAGCCGGGGGTCAGGCCCCGTTCGAACAGGGACCGGCCATAGCGGCAGATTTCCTCGCGAAGACGGGCATCGGACATTGGAGATCCTTTCAGTTCAGGTGGTCGCACCTTCGATGAGTTCGAAACCGAGATCGATCACTTGCGGCGGAGCGTTCGCGACCACGAGTTCGGCCGCGACCCGGCCCGTCGAAACGCGCGGCGTGCGTATGGTCGAGAGCGGCTGCGGCGTCACCCGGCCGATATCGAGGCCGTTGTAACCGAAGATCGCCAATTGCGAGGGAATCGATATTCCCCGGGCGAGGCAGTGGAAGTAGCCGCCGAGAGCCATGTCGTCGTTCGAAAAATAGACCGCATCGAGATCGGGTTGTCTCGCAAGCAGCCGCTCGAGCCCCAGCCGCCCGCTCTCCACAGACGAAGCGCCCGCGTGAATTTCCCGGTCGGCGAGCGGGAAACCGGCCGAACCGAGCGTCTCGCAGAAGCCGCCAAAGCGCTTTCCAGCGCGGGTGTCGCGCTCGAGGTCATGGCCGACATAGCCGATCCGGCGATAGCCGCGCTTCAACAGGAACTCGGCGCTTACGCGGCCGGCGGCGGCGTTGGAAAAGCCGACTGCCAGGTCAACCGGAGAGCCATCGAGGTCGAGCAGTTCCACGACCCGGCAGCCGGTCGCGCGCAGCATCTTCAGCGTGCCCTGCGTGTGCTCGAATCCCGCGAGCATCACGGCCGTCGGCCGCCAGGCGAGCATAGCCGCGACCAGCGCCTCCTCGCGTTCCGGATCGTAATCGGTCACGGAGAAAACGGCCTGATGCTGGTTTTCTTCGAGCACGCTGCTCGCGCCGCGCAGCACATCCGGAAAGACGATGTTGGAGAGCGACGGGATGACGAAGGCGACGAGCCGCGAGCCAGCGGAGGCAAGCGTTCCTGCGATCCGGTTCGGCACATAACCGAGCTGTTCGACCGCCTCCATGACCCGGTCCCTCGTCTTCTTGGAAAAGGAGCCGTGATTGCGAAGGACGCGCGACACCGTGCTCTCGCCAACGCCGGCCGCGGCCGCGACCTCGGCAAGTGTTACCGTCGTCTGGTGCTTAAAGTCCAAAGTCACTGCGCTCACTCCCGAGAGCCCGCCATCGCTCGGTGTAGGTGCCTTCGACACCGCAATCCTATCCTTCCATTCAATAAACCGAATTTTTGGCAGCGCTACCATTTTTTGATTGGCAGCGCTGCCAAGATGGTTTAGTTAATATTGGCAGCGCTGCCAATCAGGATGGTGCGCCGTGTCGGGAAATGGCGAGGGCCTGACAAATTCTGAAGGAGGAGGATAATCATGACCCTGCAAACGCAGGCGCCAGCCGATGGCGCATATTTCGAACGGGCGCTGGAGGATCGCGCCTATGCCAAGGTTTTCTGGAGAATCGTTCCGTTCCTGATGCTCTGCTACGTGGTCGCCTATCTCGACCGCGTCAATGTCGGCTTCGCCAAGCTGCAAATGTCGAGCGAACTCGGCCTGTCGGAAGCGGCCTATGGCATCGGTGCCGGTATCTTCTTCATCGGCTACTTTTTCTTCGAGGTGCCGAGCAACGTCATTCTGAACAAGGTCGGTGCCCGCGTCTGGATCGCCCGCATCATGATAACCTGGGGCATCATCTCCGCCGCCTTCATGTTCACCTCGTCGGAAATGGTCTTCTACATCCTGCGTTTCCTGCTGGGGGTCGCCGAGGCCGGATTCTTTCCCGGCATCATCCTCTATCTGACGTCCTGGTACCCCGCGCATCGGCGTGCGAAAATCGTTGCGACCTTTATGTCCGCTATCCCGATTTCCGCGATTTTCGGCAATCCGCTTTCAGGCCTGATCATCGACGGCTTTGACGGCACGCACGGCCTTTCCGGCTGGCAATGGATGTTCCTGATCGAAGCCATTCCGGCGGTCCTCCTCGGCGTCGTCACCTTCTTCTATCTCGACGACAGGATCCAGGATGCGAAGTGGCTCACGGACGAGGAGAAGGGCATTCTCGCCAGCAACGTCAGCGCCGACAACCGCGCCAAATCGTCGAGCCCGCAAAGCATCGCCGCGACCATGACCGATCCCCGTGTCTGGCTGATGTGCCTCATCTATTTCTGCTTCGTGCTCGGGCAATACGGCCTGAACTTCTGGATGCCGACCATGGTCAAGGCGTCCGGCGTAACAGGAAACCTTCAGATCGGCCTGATCTCAGCCATCCCCTATATCTGCACCTTCATCGCCATGCTGGCGCTCGGACGCTCCTCGGACCGGCTGCGCGAGCGGCGTTGGCATCTCGTCGTGCCGGCCTTGATCGCCGCCGGCGGTTTCGTCGCTGCGACGATCGCGGGTAGCACGACGGCGGCCATCATCTGCCTTTCCCTCGCCGCCGCCGGCGCGATCAGTTGCGCGCCGCTCTTCTGGTCCCTGCCGACGGCCTTCTTGGCCGGCACGGGGGCTGCGGCGGGCATCGCCTGGATCAATTCGGTCGGCAATCTCGCCGGCTTCCTCGGGCCCTTCATGGTCGGCTATCTGAAGGATTTCACCGGCAGCAACAGCGCCGGCATGTATTTCCTGGCCGCAGTTCTCGTCATCGGCGCACTCGCGGTGCTTACGGTTCCCGCCAAGAGCGTCAACCGCTAGAACTAATGAGACTACGCCCTCCGGGCCCTTCCGGAGGGCCAATTGACCTCGAGAGACTGGAGAATATCGTCATGTCATTGGCTGTTGAAACTCCCGGACGCAGTGCCGTGGCCGTGGTCGGCCTCGGTTCTATGGGGTTCGGCATGGCACAGTCGCTGAAGCGTGCGGGCCTTGATGTCGTTGGATACGACGTCGCCTCAGCAGCCGTTGAGCGTTTCATCGCGGACGGCGGTCGTGGGGCGAGGACGCCAAGCGAGGCCGCGCAGAATGCCGGCATTGTCGTTTCGGTCGTCGTCAATGCCGCCCAGACGGAGGCCGTCCTCTTCGGCCCGGACGGCATCGCCGAGACGATGAAGCCCGGTGCCGTCTTTGTCTCGTCGGCGACAATGGACCCGGCCATCGCCCGCAACCTGTCGCAACGGCTCGAAGCCCTTGGTCGCCATTATCTCGATGCCCCGATCTCTGGCGGCGCCGCAAAGGCCGCAAAAGGGGAATTGACCATCATGGCGTCCGGTTCCGCGGAAGCCTTCGCCGCCGCCCGCCCTGCCCTTGATGCCATGGCTGCCAAGGTCTACGAGCTCGGCGACGCCGCCGGGACCGGCGCGGCCTTCAAGATGATCAACCAGCTCCTTGCCGGCGTGCACATCGCCGCCGCCTGCGAAGCGATCACGTTCGCGGCCAAGCAAGGGCTCGATCTTCAGAAGGTCTACGAGGTGATCACGGCCTCGGCCGGCAATTCCTGGATGTTCGAAAACCGAATCCCGCATGTCCTTGCCGGCGACTACACTCCGCTCAGCGCCATCGAAATCTTCGTGAAAGATCTCGGCATCGTGCAGGACATGGCGCGCGCCGAGCGCTATCCGGTGCCGCTGGTCGCGGCCGCGCTGCAGATGTATCTCGCCGCTTCCGGCGCTGGCATGGGACGCGACGACGATTCTTCCCTCGCGCGCCTTTATGCGCAGCTCTCGGGCGCAGAGTTGCCGGGCCAAGGCAAAGAGCCGCACACGGCGTAAAGGAGGAACCGATGCCCGTTTTCGCCGCCAATCTGACGATGATGTTCAACGAGTGGTCTTTCCTCGACCGCTTCGACGCCGCCGCGGAAGCGGGGTTCACGGCCGTCGAATACCTCTTTCCCTACGAGGTGCCGCCGGAAAAGATCGCGGAGCGGCTTGCCCGCAACAAGCTTGAGCAGGCGCTCTTCAATCTGCCCCCGGGGGACTGGGCGGCGGGCGAACGCGGCATCGCCGCCCTCCCCGGCCGCTTCGATGATTTGAACTCCGACATCAAGAAGGCACTCGACTACGCCGCCGCGACGGGCGTCAAACGGCTGCATCTGATGGCGGGCCTTGCCGATCCCTCCGACGGGGAAGCCGCGACCTGTTATCGCCGCTCGGTGGCCCTTGCGGCCGAGCGACTCGCCGAAATAGGAATCGATCTCGTGATCGAACCGATCAACGGCCGCAACATGCCCGGCTATTTTCTCAATGATTTCGGCGCCGCCGAGAAGCTGATCGCGGAGCTTGGACTTGCCAACCTAAAGCTCCAATTCGACATCTATCACCGGCAGATCATGCATGGCGACGTCGCCATGGCGCTCCGGCACCTCATGCCGATCACCGGCCATATCCAGGTCGCGAGCGTCCCTTCGCGCCACGAGCCCGACGGGGAGGAACTGAACTATCCTTACCTGTTCGCCGAGATCGATCGGCTCGGCTATGCCGGTTTCGTCGGCTGCGAATACACCCCGCGCGGCGGCACGCTCGAGGGCCTCGCCTGGTTCAAACCTTTTGCACGGAGCTGACCGATGGCCATTCTCCTAGGATCGATCGCCGACGACTATACCGGCGCCTCCGACCTCGCCAACACGCTGACGAAGAACGGCCTTCGCACCGTGCAGACGGTCGGCATTCCGGATCCGTCCCTCGCCTTCCCGGACGTCGACGCGGTGGTCGTTTCCCTGAAGATCCGTTCCGTTGCCGCCGACGAAGCCGTCGCTGCCGCCCGCAAGGCGGACCAGTGGCTGCGCGGTCGCGGCGCTGCCCATGTGCTCTATAAGATTTGCTCGACCTTCGATTCCACCGACGCCGGCAATATCGGTCCTGTGACGGAAGCGCTGGCCCAAGCTGCTGGGGGCGGCATCGTGCTCGCCACCCCCGCCTTTCCGGAAACGGGACGCACCGTCTATCTCGGCCATCTCTTCGTCAACGGCCGGCCGCTCAACGAAAGCCCGCTCAAAGATCATCCGCTGAACCCGATGCACGACGCCAATCTGGTGCGGGTCCTGGCCCGGCAATCGCAGGGAGCCGTCGGCCTCGTCGATCTCGCGACCGTCTCCATGGGGCCTGCGGCGGTGAAGGAGCGGCTCGGAGCTCTCAGTGCTCGGGGCATGACAGCTGCCATCGCCGATGCGGTCTTCGAGAGGGATCTCGAAGTCCTCGGCGAAGTGGCCCTCGAAACGCCCCTGTCCACCGGCGCATCGGGCCTCGGCCTTGGCCTGGCCCGCGCGCTCGTACGCGCCGGTCGTACATCGACGCATGCCGACACGAGCGATGCCATTCGCCCGGTTGGCGGCCTTGCCGCAGTCGTCGCGGGCAGTTGCTCCGCTGCGACGCTCAAACAGATCGAGGTTGCCGAACGGTCCATGCCCGTGCTGAGGCTCGATACGGAAAAGCTTCTCGCCGGATCGGACGAGATTTCCGCGGCGATTGCCTGGGCCGGTGAGAGGATGTCCGCGGCTCCGGTGATCGTAGCAGCAAGCGCCTCACCCGATGTCGTCTCACGCCTGCAAGCCCGCTACGGCCGGGAAGCGTCCGGCCACGCCGTCGAAGCCGCAACGGCGACGATCGCCGGCGAACTGGTGGCGCGCGGCGTGAAGCGCCTCGTCGTTGCCGGCGGCGAAACCTCCGGCGCGACTGTCGACAGGCTCGGCATTCCCGCATTCCTGATCGGCCCTGAGATCGCACCGGGCGTTCCGGTGCTCCGGACGATCGGCAATTCCCAGGGCGAGATGCTGATGGCGCTGAAATCCGGCAATTTCGGCGGCGAGGACTTCTTCGGCGCGGCATTGGCGATGATGCGGTGAAAGGCAACGGGCGGCGGGCGACCCCCCGCCCGTCCACACCGGCTCGTGCTCCAGGGACGCCCGATGATCCGCGAATCCTGCCGGCCGATCAATCTGACGTCGCGCGCAACCACGAGTCCATCGGCTAGCGCGGTCCAGTAGAAACAATTATAAGCGGCTATCGACCCCGACCTGCCGATAGGCTCGCCCCATGACTGACTCTGGCTCGGTGATCGAATGGCTTCTCGACTCGGACCCGTCGATCCGATGGCAGGTGATGCGCGACCTGCTCGAGGCCCCGGAGTCGGAGTGGAGGGCGGAGCGGGCCAAGGTGGAGACCGAGGGCTGGGGCGCCAGACTTCTCTCTTACCAGGACGAGGACGGGCAATGGGCGGGCGGCGCCTTCCTCCCAGCCGATTTCGACCCTCGTGAGTGGGCGGAGCGCGGTCAGCCGTGGACGGCGACGACCTTTTCTTTGTCGCAGCTTCGGGAGTTTGGTCTCGATCCCGCGTCGGACCGGGCGAGACGAAGTGTCGAATTGATCGGCGCGAACTCACGTTGGAATGAAGGCGGCCAGCCCTACTGGGAAGGCGAAGTCGAGGAGTGCATCAACGGCAGGACCGTTGCCGACGGCGCCTATTTCGGGATCGACGTCTCCCCGATTGTCGGCAGGCTGGTAGGCGAGCGCCTCGAGGACGGCGGTTGGAACTGTGAGAGGATCAATGGATCGGTCCGCTCGTCGTTTGCCAGCACGATCAACGTTCTGGAGGGGCTGCTGGAATATGAGAGAGCCACCGGGGGCACGGCTGGATCCCGGGAGGCGCGGAGGTCGGGCGAGGAGTTCCTCCTGAAGCGCAATCTCTTCCGCCGCCTCGGCGCGGGTGAGCCGGCAGACGAGCGGTTTCTGTGCTTCCTGCACCCGAACCGTTGGCACTACGACATCTTGCGTGCGCTCGACTATTTCCGCTTCGCCGCGATCCTCACCGACACCGATCCCGATCCGCGACTCGGCGAGGCGATCGACCACGTTCGCTTGAGGCGCTTGGAGGATGGCACTTGGCCCCTCGACTGGAGCCTGCCAGGGCGGGTTTGGTTCGAGGTCGACGACGGACAGGGCAAGCCCTCGCGGTGGGTGACACTCCGGGCAATGCGGGTGCTCAGATGGTGGGATTCGCATTCATCTGAATGCGCTGTGCTCTAACGCACATTCAATCATCGTGCAGCGCACGAGCGATCGGCGGGCCGATGCTGATGTCGCGGAACTTCGCCTCGAAGCCGGCGCGCTCCGGCGAGCAGGCCATGACGCCGACCTCGGCATCGGCGGCATCGAACGGGCAGAGCCGCGCCATTTGCCAGCGCTCATCGCCAAAGCGGAATTGCACCCGCACGGCGTCGCCATGCCGTGTCAGCCGCACCTCGAGTGGGTCCGACGGCGCCCGGCGGTGAAGCGGGATGACCGACCAGTCCGAGACGCCGCGCGTCACGACCACGCTGAAGTGCATCAAGCCGTCGGTATATTCGATGCCGCATTTGATCCAGTTGCGCTCGTCAAGCTTCAGCATCAAGCCGGCCTGGTCGTAGAGCTGTTCATAGGCACCGATGATCGTCGCCGAGGCAGTAAAGTCGCCCGAAACCGCCCGAAGATAGGCATGGCCGCTGTCGCGCACAAAGCCGTAGAAGGTTTCGCGCCAGAAGTCCGTATAGTGATCGGTCTTGAGAGACAAAGCCCTCTCGTCCCCTTCCCAGCTTGCCGGCTCGTTCAACCAGCGATATGCGACCCCCATCTTTTCCTCCCCTCGGTTTAGACGGGCAGAAACCCGCCCCGTCCGTTCGTCCGGTCCAAAGAACATCGTTCGGAGAGGAAAAACAGCTATTCTTTCGGGAGCTGGCGCGCACTCCACTCGCTCGTCGGGATGGCACCGCCGATGGCGAAGCTGAAGGAGGCGATGGCGTTTGTCTCCGCATTGACCTCGCATTTGAAGTCGATGGCATACCATTTCGACCGGCTGCGGAAGGCACCGCCGCTCGCGCTGAGGCCAGCAGCCGAAATGAAGCCGCCGGTGGGGCCGAACGGAACGAGCATGTCCGGAAAGGCGTCGGGCCTTTGGCGTCGTACCTGTTCAAGCGCCTCGATGCTGCAAATCTGCAAAATGCGCTTCTTCGGCGGAAGCTTGCCGAGCGCCTGTTTTACGCGCGGGTCGGCCAAGGCATTCTCCGAATAGAGCTCTCGCGCTTGCGTGAGCTTGTTCGCCTGCCGCTCGGCCGCGGCCTCTTCGATCTTCCGCGGCTCATCCGCCGTTGCCCTCGCCGGCGCTGGTTTCTCTTGGGGAACGGGTGCAGCCTGAGGCGCCGATGGCGCATCGGCGGTGCTGTTTACCCCGTCTTCCGCGTCGACGCGCAACTCCGCAAGCGCCGTTCGGGTTTCCGGCGGCTTCTCGCTTGCTGCGTTCTCGGCCTTTGCGGCGCTCGATGGCGAGGTGTCTGGCTGCTGACGCGGCTCGTCGATCCTCGTCGGTGCCGCCGGAGGCAGCTCCGGTCGAGCGGGTTTCTCCTTTTTGGCGCGCGCGGCGGCGGACTCGAACGCCTGCGGCCGTGACCGCGGCTGTTCGCTTTTTTCCTCGCGGGGCTTCTTTAGCGGCTTCTCCTGCGGCTTTTCCTCAGCCTTCGGCGGCGGCGCGACGAGCTCGACATTGACGCTTTGTTCGCCCGCCGGCGACGAGAGCTCGGGCAACCGAACCAGGAGCAGGAACGCCAAAGCCACGTGCAGGGCGACGGAGGTCGGCATACCCCACCCGGTTTCTCCCCACATTTTCCTGGCGAACAGCTGCATTGCTCAAACGGTCACGGACTCGGAAGCCTGAAACCTAAGAGCTTGATCGCCCCGCAACAAGTGCGGGAGCGCGTGCGGGTCATGCGTATTCGATCTGATACGGCCTTTCGAAGAAGTGCTCCTCGAGATTGCATCCGCTGCCGCCCCGGTCGATGACGACGAAGTCGGACACGGAATGGAGCGGCGTCAGGATACCGTGCCAGACGTTTCGCGCGATGTTCACGCCCTGACCGGGCGCGGTCTCGAACGCGATCGGCTCTCCCGGCTCGCCGCCCTGATCTGGTGCGACGACGACGAGGAAGGAGTTTTCCGTGAGCGGGATGAAGGCCTGGCTGCCGAGCGGGTGCCGTTCGACCATGGTCAGCGTCAGCGGGATCTCATAGGGCTCGCCGCGCAAGAGGCTCACGAGCGTTCGGGCTTCCGGGCCGCTCGTCTCCACCTTGGCAAGGTCATGGTAGCGCACGCATTTGCCGGCGTTTATGGGAAAGCTCTTTGCCTCTTCCGGCTCGATGACATCGCCGAAGGGCGTGAATTCGCCGCGCGAAAGCGGTCGGATCGGTAGTGATATCATGCTTTCTCCTCCCTCGTGGTCTATTCGTCTCTAGGGCGCGCTGGATCGATCACTGGATCAGCACCGCCCGGAAATCGTTGACATTGGTGCCGGTAGGTCCCGGCTTGAACAGGTCGCCGAGCGCATCGAAGGCCGCCCAACTGTCGTTGCGCTGAAGCAGCGCGGCCGCGTCGAGCCGCCGCGCGAGAAGTCGGGCGACCGTCGTATGGTCGGCGAAGGCGCCGGCATTGTCTTCAGAACCATCGATGCCGTCGGTGTCGGCAGCGAGCGCCGAAATGCCGGCAACGCCATCGATCCCGAGCGCGAGCGACAAGAGGAACTCGCTGTTGCGGCCGCCGCGCCCCTCCCCCTGGACCGTCACGGTCGTTTCGCCGCCCGAAAGCACGATGACGGGTTTTGAAAAAGGACGGCCACGCATCGCCGCCTCGCGCGCAATCGCGGCATGGACCAGCCCGACATCGCGCGCCTCGCCCTCGATCGCGTCGGAAAGAATGATCGCCTCGATGCCCTCGGCCCGAGCCCTGGCCGCGGCCGCCTCCAGTGAGACGCTTGCCGACGCGATCAGCCGCACCTCGTTTCTGGCAAAGCACGGATCGGAAGGCCTTGGCGCGTCCGCCGCATCGCTCACCATCCACCGCATGACCTTTTCCGGCAGCGCGAGCCGATAGCGCTCGATGATCTTCAAGGCATCCTGGCGGCTCGCTTCATCGGCGATCGTCGGACCGGAAGCGACCAGCGCCGGATCGTCGCCGGGGATATCGGAGACGACGAGCGACACGACCTTCGCCGGGTAGGCGGCCACCGCGAGGCGACCGCCCTTGATCAGGGAAACATGCTTGCGTACGGCATTCATCGCCCGGATAGGCGCGCCCGAGGCGAGCAGCGCGCGATTGACGGCGATCTCGTCCTCCAGCGAGAGACCCGGCGGCGGCGAAGGCAGAAGCGCCGAACCGCCGCCGCAGATCAGCGCCACGACGAGATCGTCCTTCGTCAGGCCGTCGACTTCGGCGATGAGCCGCTTCGAGGCGTACAACCCGCCTTCGTCCGGCAGCGGATGCGAGGCCTCCAGCACCTCGATCCTGTTGCAGTGAGCGCCGAAGCCGTAACGCGTGACGACTGCGCCGCTGACGGGCCCGTGCCAAAGTTTCTCGAAAGCAAGCGCCATCTGCGCAGCGCCCTTGCCGGCGCCGACGACGACCGTGCGCCCCTTCGGTAGCTCCGGCAGGTTGGCGGCGATGACGCGCGAAGGGTCGGCGGCGGCCACCGCCGACATGAACAGCGTTTCCAGGAATCGGCGCGGATCGGCGATGGCGACCATTTTCTCTCCCGTTCGTTCAAGCCCGGGCGACGGCTCCTCCTACCGCCGCCCGGGTTGCATGATCGCTCAGGGGTGGATGGGGACGCCCGCCCGGCGGATCATGCGCCTCTGGCTCAATTAGGCGACCGGGTGGTTCGCCATCCGCTCGAGCGCCCGCACGAGCCCGGAGTGATCGAGTCCGCTGTCACCATTGGCGGCGCAGTTGTTGAAGAGCTCCTGGGTGGCGGCAGTGTTCGGAAGCGAGACGCCGAGGCTCTTCGCCCCTTGCAGCGCCAGGTTCAGATCCTTCTGGTGGAGCGAGATGCGGAAACCCGGTTCGAAGGCCCGTTTGATCATCCGCTCGCCGTGCACTTCTAGGATGCGCGAGGAGGCAAAGCCGCCCATCAATGCCTCGCGGACGCGCGCCGGATCGGCTCCTGCCTTGGAGGCGAAGACCAGCGCCTCGGAAACGGCCTCGATGGTCAGCGCCACGATGATCTGGTTGGCGACCTTGGTCACCTGGCCGTCGCCGCAATCGCCGACGAGCGTGATGTTCTTGCCCATAAGCTTGAAGAGCGGCAAAGCGCGCTCGAAGGATTCCGGCGAGCCGCCCGCCATGATGCTGAGCGAGGCATTCTTGGCGCCGACTTCGCCGCCGGAAACCGGCGCGTCCATATATTCCGCCCCGGTCTCGCGGACCTTCTTGGCGAATTCCTTCGTCTCGATGGGGGAGATCGAGCTCATGTCGATGACGAGCTTGCCTTTGCCGAGGCCGTAGTAGACGCCGTCTTCGCCGAAAAGGACATCCTTCACTTCCGGCGTGTCCGGCAGCATCAGTATGATCGTGTCGACCGTCTCGGCGAGCGCCTTCGGCGTCTTGACGATTTCGAGCCCGTTGTCGACGAGCTCCTGGCGCGGCGGGATGACGAATTTCGAGGTAATGATCTTGTGACCGGCATCCTGAAGATGGCGCGCCATCGGCGTGCCCATGATACCCAGTCCGATGAAACCGATAGATGCCATCGCGTTTAGCTCCTGATCTTGATGATGTCTGCGGATTGTTTGCGCTTGCGCTCGGCGCCGAGCCAGCCGAGCCCCTCTGCGGTTGTCGTCAGCGGCTTGTATTCGCAGCCGATCCAGCCGTCGTAGCCGGCGGCTTCGAGCGCGTCGAAGACATGAGGGTAGTTGATCTCGCCGGTCCCCGGCTCGTTGCGGCCGGGATTGTCCGCGAGCTGGATATGCGCGATCTTCTCGCGATAGCGCCGGTAAGTCCCCACGAGCTCGCCCTCAGTGCGCTGCTGGTGGTAGAGGTCGTATTGGATGAAGAGATTGTCGCTGCCGACCTCCTCGATGATCGAAGCCGCCTGCCCAACGGTATTGAGGTAGAAGCCGGGAATGTCGAAGCGGTTGATCGGCTCGATCAGGAGGCGGATGCCGCACTTGCCGAGTTCGGCCGCCGCAAGATTCAGATTGGCGACAAGCGTTGTGCGCAACACGCTGTCGAGCACGCCATCCGGCGCTATCCCAACGAGGCAATTGACCTGCTTGCAGCCGAGCGCCGTCGCATAATCGATGGCGCTCGCGACGCCCTTGCGGAATTCGTCTATGCGGTCCGGCAGGATGGCGATGCCGCGCTCGCCGCGCGCCCAGTCGCCGGCCGGCAGGTTGTGCAGCACCTGTGTCAGGCCGTGGCGGTCGAGTGCGTTGCGCAGCGCCGTCTTCTCGAACTCGTAGGGAAAGAGATATTCCACCCCTTCGAAGCCGGCCCTGGCGGCGAGCGCAAAGCGGTCGAGGAACGGCGCCTCGGTGAACAGCATGGTCAGGTTTGCCGCAAATCTCGGCATGCGGTTACTCCTCCTTTGAGTTGGCGCGGGATGCGGGCGGAAAACCGCGCACTTTTCCTCATTCCGCTCTGATGGTTCTTAGTCGAGAAGGGCGGCAATCGCGGTCGGCGCATCCTCGCCGCGTTCGGCGAGTTCCTCGAACTCGACGACGGCGTCGATGTCCGTACCCATGGCGATGTTGGTGACGCGCTCCAGGATGAACTCGATGACGACTGGCACCTGGTGTTCTTCCATGAGCGCCCGCGCCCGTTCGAAGGCATCGGCGAACTCGTTCGGGCTCCTCACCCGGATCGCCTTGCAGCCGAGACCTTCGGCAACGGCGACATGGTCGACGCCGTAGCCCTTCTCCGCGTCGCCGACGGCATTGATGTTGTCGAAGGCGAGGCTGACTTCGAAATCCATGTCGAAGCCGCGTTGCGCTTGGCGGATGAGGCCAAGATAGGAATTGTTCACGACCACATGCAGGTAGGGCAGCTTGTGCTGGGCGCCGACCGCAAGCTCCTCGATCAGGAACTGGAAATCGTAATCGCCGGAAAGCGCTACGATCGGCCGGTTCGGATCGGCGGCGCGCACGCCGAGCGCCGCCGGCAGCGTCCAGCCGAGCGGGCCTGCCTGGCCGCAATTGATCCAGTTGCGGGGCTTGTAGACATGCAGGAACTGCGCGCCGGCGATCTGGCTCAAGCCGATGGTCGAGACGTAGCAGGTGTCGCGGCCGAAGGCCTTGTTCATCTCCTCGTAGACGCGCTGGGGTTTGAGCGGCGTCTGATCGAAATGGGTCTTGCGCAGCATTGTTCGCTTGCGTTCACGGCATTCCTCCGCCCAGCCCGACCAGTCGCGCAGCTTGCCGGCCGCCTTCCATTCGGTCGCCACATCGAGGAAAAGCTTGAGCGCGGCGCCGGCGTCGGAGACGATGCCGAAATCGGGGGCGAAGACGCGGCCGATCTGCGTCGGCTCGATATCGACATGGATAAACTTGCGCCCCTCCGTATAGGTCGGGATATTGCCGGTGTGGCGATTGGCCCAGCGATTGCCGATGCCGAAGACAAAGTCGGAAGCGAGCAGTGTCGCATTGCCGTAGCGATGCGAGGTCTGCAGCCCGCACATGCCAGCCATCAGCGGATGGTCGTCGGGGATGACACCCCAGCCCATGAGCGTCGGAATGACCGGGACGCCGGTGATCTCGGCGAACTCGGTGAGAAGATCGGAGGCGTCCGCGTTGATAATGCCGCCGCCGGCGACGATCAGCGGCCGCTCCGCCTGGTTCAGCATGGCGATCGCCTTTTCGGCCTGCGCGCGGGTGGCGGCGGGCTGATAGGGCGAGAGCGGCGTGTAGGTCTCGGGGTCGAATTCGATCTCGGCAAGCTGGACGTCGACCGGCAGGTCGATGAGGACCGGACCCGGCCGGCCCGAGCGCATCAGATGAAACGCCTTCTGGAAAACGAAAGGCACCAGCGCCGGCTCCTTGACCGTGACCGCCCACTTGGTTACAGGCGCGGCGATGGCGGCGATATCCACCGCTTGGAAATCCTCCTTGTCGAGGCGCGCGCGCGGCGCCTGGCCGGTGATGCAGAGGATCGGGATCGAATCCGCGGAAGCGGAGTAGAGGCCGGTGATCATGTCGGTGCCCGCCGGCCCCGAGGTGCCGATGCAGACGCCGATATTGCCGTGCCTGGCGCGGGTGTATCCCTCCGCCATATGGGATGCGCCTTCGACGTGGCGAGCGAGGATGTGGCGGATCGATCCGCGGGCTTTCAGCGCCGAATAGAGCGGATTGATCGCGGCACCTGGAACGCCGAAGGCGCAATCGATTCCTTCCTTTTCCAGAACATAAACCGCTGCATCGATAGCGCGCATCTTGGCCATGGGAACTCCTCCTGTTTCCATGGAAGATTAATCCGTTTTTCGTCGACATCAACACTTTTGTGGAAATGATTTCCATTCGGTGGAAATAAAGATTTTCAACAAACAGGAGAAAATCGGAAGCAATCGCGCTAGAGCATATCGATTGCAGCAAGTGATTTGGAGGCCGGGATGGAGGCGACTGGTAAAGGAAAGCGAGGGCGCAAGGCGGGTGAGAATGCCGCCCCAAGCTCGGTGCAGGTGCTCGACCGAAGCCTGACACTGTTCAGCCTCGTCGCCGACCGCGACGGCTCGACATTGACCGACCTCGCCGATCAAACCGGCCTTGCGCCCTCGACGATCCACCGCCTTCTGACTTCGCTCGCCAGCCACGGCATGGTCGCGCATGATCCCGATACCGGCGAATGGACGATCGGTGTCAGGGCCTTCGAGATCGGCAACGCCTTCTTGCGCTTCCTCAAGCTCGGCACGATCAGCCGCCCCTTTCTGAAGCGCCTGATGGACGAAAGCGGCGAAACGGCCAATATCGGCATCGAGGATGACGGCGACGTCGTCTTCATCTCGCAAATCGAAAGCCACGCGCCGATGCGCGCCTTCTTTCGCCCGGGGCGGCGGGGGCCGATTCACGCCTCCGGCATCGGCAAGGCGATCCTATCCACCTGGTCCGACACGGAGATCGCCAGGAGCTTGAACGGCAGAACGCTGACGCGCTTCACCCGGCGGACGCTCGATACGCTGCCGGCGCTCATCAAGAATGTCCAGGAGATCCGCAATCGCGGCTGGTCAGTCGACGACGAAGAGCACACGCTCGGCATGCGCTGCATCGCAGCGCCCCTCTTCAACGAATATGGCGAGGCAATCGGCGGAATATCGATTTCCGGCCCAACGGTTCGCATCGACGACGACAAGCTCGCAGTCCTCGGTCCAGTCGTGCGCCGGACGGCGGACGAACTGACGCGGGCGATTGGCGGCCACAGGCCGGGGGAAGGCTGAAGCGCGGCTAGAGGAGCAGGACGCACTGACGCGTCAAGGTACCCCCTCCGCTCATCACGCAAACATCGCCCTCGTCATCTCCAGGAAGCTTGCAACGACCGGACCATGGTTCGGCCGGGTGATGACGTAGACGTCGGCCTCCGGCGCGGGGTCGACGAGCGCGCGATAGACAATGCCGGGCCGGGAGAGATTGCGGATACATTCCGGGACGAGCGCCACGCCGAGACCCGCCGCCACCAGGCTGGTCAGCGAATAGGACTCCACCACCTCGTTGGTGATGTTCGGCACGAATCCCGCCGCCACGCAGCAATCGTGCAGATAACGCGCGAAGCGGGAATCGACGAGCCTCAGGAAAACGAAGCTCTCGCCTCGCAAGGCTCCAAGCTCAATCTTCTCCAGGCGCGCAAGCGGGTGGCTTTCGGGCAGGACGACGCCGACCTTTTCGTGCCAGGCGACCGTCGCGACGAGATCGACATTGTGACGAGGCCGGCGCACGAAGCTCAAGTCAGTCCGATGCGCCAGCAGTGCGGCCTCCTGGGCCTGCGGGTCCATTTCATGGATGCGCACGAAAACCCCCGGCCAACGGTCCCCGAACCTCGCCACCAGCATTGATAGCGAGCCGAGCAACACCGATCCGGTCGTTCCTATGTTCAGCGTTCCGACCTGGCCGGATCCGATGGCGCGCGCCTGATGAGCGGCATGCTCCACCTGCCCGAGGATCATCCTCGCATGATTGAGGAAATCAGCCCCCGCCTCGGTGAGCTCGACATTCCTGCTGGAACGCTCGAAAAGCCGCGTCCCGACTTCTTCCTCCAGGTCCCTGATCTGCTGGCTGAGCGGCGGTTGGGAAATGTTCAGGCTTTTTGCCGCCGCCGTGAAGCTCGCCGCCTCGGCTACGGCAACGAAATAGCGCAGATGGCGCAGTTCCATGGCGACCTCCTTTCCATAGGCAGAACGTCTTGATCAAGTCGAACGATATATTGGACGGATGATCGATCAAGCCTGTAATTTGATCCACCACGATCGGCCGAGGTCGGCGCGAGGAGGTGCGCGAACCTGACCGATACCCCTCTGCTCATTCCGACGCGTGGCTCGCGTGTGGTGGCCGGGGATGAATTTCTGCCGACAACGCCGAGTCAGGAGGGTTCCGGCGCGATCGGTTCACGTCGAGGCGCCAGCGACGCGGGGGGCGATGAGGACCGCCGCCAAGCGGAGCGGGTATCAAGCTTTCTGGGAGGAAGAATATGCGGAAGTTTGGAAAATCCCTGTTCGGACAGGTCGTCATCGCGCTCGTCCTAGGCATCATTGTCGGCGTCTCTTGGCCGGAATTCGCGTCGCAGTTGAAGCCGCTCGGCGACGGCTTCATCAAGCTGATCAGAATGATCATCGCGCCGCTCGTCTTCGGCGTCGTCGTTCACGGCATTGTGGGCGCCGGCGACCTCAGGAAGGTCGGACGGGTCGGCTTGAAATCCCTCATCTATTTTGAGGCCGTGACCACCGTCGCGCTCCTCATGGGGCTCATCGCGGCCTATGTCTTCGGGCCCGGACACGGCATGAACGTCGATGCGACGAGCCTCGATGCGAGCGCCTTGAGCTCCTACACGGAAAAAGTCCCCCAGGTGACGGGTACCGTCGACTTCCTGATGCGGATCATTCCGACCACGGTCGTCGACGCCTTCGCCAAGGGCGACGTGCTGCAGGTGCTCCTGTTCGCCGTCCTGTTCGGAGCAGCACTTTGCCTCATCGGCGAACGCGGCAAGCTCGTCGCCGAGGTGATCGACCAGACGACGCAGGTGCTCTTCAAAGTCATCGGTTTCATCGTCCGGCTGGCGCCGATCGGCGTCTTCGGCGCCATCGCCTATACGGTCGGCAAATACGGCATCGGCTCCCTGCAGCAGCTCGGCTACCTGCTTATCCTGCTCTATGCGACGATCATCGTGTTCGTGGTTGGCGTGCTCGGCTTGATCATGCGGATCGCCGGGTTCAGCCTTTTCAAGTTCCTGGCTTATCTGCGCGAGGAGTTGATGATCGTTCTCGCGACCACCTCTTCGGACAGCGTGCTTCCCCAGGTCATGCGCAAGCTCGAACGGCTCGGGATCAAGGACTCGACCGTCGGCCTGGTCGTGCCGACCGGCTATTCGTTCAACCTCGACGCCTTTTCCATCTATCTCACCCTCGCCGCCGTCTTCATCGCGCAGGCGACCAACACGCCGCTCGCGGCGGGCGACCTCATGCTGATCCTCGGCGTGGCGCTGCTCACCTCGAAAGGCGCGCATGGCATTCCCGGTTCTGCAATCGTCGTTCTGGCTGCAACACTTTCAGCAATTCCAGTGATTCCAGCGATAGGGCTTGTTCTCGTATTGTCGGTCGACTGGTTCGTCGGCATTGCTCGAGCGCTCGGCAACCTGATAGGCAATTGCGTGGCTGCTGTTGTGATCGCGGTATGGGAGGGCGATATCGATCGCGAACAGGCCCACCGAGTGCTCAACGGCGAGCCGGCCGCAACGGATGTCGAGCCGTCGCCGGCGTTTCATTCCGCCAAGGCGAACATCGGCGATGTCGGCGTTGCCGCCCTCGCGAATCCCGTGAACACCCGGTAACAACGATCCGGCGTCAACCAGCAGGCAACGAAAATGCAAAAGCACTACTACTTCCCGCAAGGCGGTCACCCCCCGCAGACGGATCTTTTGACCGACAGGGCGGTGTTCACCGAGGCCTATGCGGTCATCCCCAAGGGCGTCATGCGCGACATCGTGACGAGCTATCTCCCCTTCTGGACGAACACGCGGCTCTGGGTGCTGTCACGGCCGCTTTCCGGCTTCGCCGAGACCTTCTCGCAATACATCATGGAAGTGGGACCTTCAGGGGGAAGCGACCGCCCGGAAACGGACCCGCGTGCCGAAGGCGTCCTGTTCGTGGTCGACGGCGAGTTCCGGCTGACGATTGGCGGCCGGTCGCATCTGATGCAGCCCGGCGGCTACGCTTACATCCCGCCCGGCACCGAATGGAGCCTTCACAATGAAGGCGATACCGCGACCCGCTTCCACTGGATCCGCAAGGCCTATGAAAAGGTCGATGGGCTCCCGGTTCCCGAGCCGATCGTCACCAACGAGCGCGAGATCACGCCTTCGCCGATGCCGGGTACGGACGGCCGGTGGGCGACGACCCGCTTCGTCGACCCTTCCGACATGCGCCACGACATGCACGTCACGATCGTCACCTTCGAGCCGGGCGGCGTCATCCCCTTCATGGAGACGCATGTGATGGAGCACGGTCTCTACGTGCTGGAAGGCAAGGCCGTGTACCGCCTCAACACGGACTGGGTCGAAGTGGAAGCCGGCGACTATATGTGGCTGAGGGCCTTCTGCCCGCAGGCCTGCTATGCCGGCGGCCCGGGCAAGTTCCGCTACCTGCTCTACAAGGACGTCAACCGTCATATGACTCTCGGCGGCCCGGAAGGTTCGCCTGATATTGCAGGCTTGAGGGATAAGCCATAGCCTTGGCGCATGGCGCCGTCTAAGCTCGAGACCTACCGCAAGAAGCGTGATTTTTCGAAGACGCCGGAGCCGGTCGGACAGCTGACCGGCGGCGGCAACCGCTTCGTCGTGCACAAGCATCATGCGACAGCGGACCACTACGACCTGAGACTTGAGGTCGGCGACGTCCTGAAGAGCTGGGCGGTGCCTAGAGGACCGTCGCTCAATCCGGCCGACAAGCGACTGGCGGTGGAGACGGAGGACCACCCGCTCGACTATATCGATTTCGAGGGCGTGATCCCCGAGGGGGAATATGGCGGCGGCCCGATGATCGTCTGGGACACGGGCGTCTGGGCGCCGATGGACGATGCCGCGGAAAGCCTGCGCAAGGGCGCCTTCAAGTTTCGTCTCGCGGGCGAAAAGCTCAACGGCGGCTGGATGCTGACACGGTTGAAGCCGAAGCCCGGAGAGGAGGATGAGCGGCACTGGCTCCTGTTCAAGGAACGCGATCTCTTTGCAGACGAGTCCGTCGACATTCTCGCCGCCCGACCGGAAAGCGTCAAAACCGGCCGCCGGATCGAGGAGCTTGTGGAGAAGCCGAAAGCGCCGGCGAAGCCCGTCAAGCTCAATCCCGGCGCGCTTCCCGGCGCAGCCAAGGGCGCCGCATCCGAACGGGTCGAGCCGCAGTTGGCGACGCAGACGATTGTTCCTCCCGACGCCAATGAAGGCTGGCTGCACGAGATCAAGTTCGACGGCTATCGCACCATGGCGCACCTGGCCGGGGGAAACGTGCGTCTCATCACCCGCGGCGGGCTCGACTGGACGAAACGCTACGGCGATCTGCCGGAGGCTTTCCGCCGGCTGCCTTGCCGCGACGCCATCATCGACGGCGAGATCGTCGTGCTCGACGAGGGAGGGATCAGCCGCTTCTCGCTGCTGCAGGACGCGCTCTCCACCGGCGCCGGCAACAAGCTGGTCTTTTTTGCCTTCGACCTCCTCCATCTCGACGGCTGGAACCTTCTCAATTCCCCGCTTGAAAAACGCAAGGCGTTGCTCGAGCAATTGCTTGCGGGCCAGATCCACAGTCGCTCGGCCATCCAGTTCAGCGGCCATGTGACCGGCGAAGGACGCACGCTTTACGACCAGGCCTCGGAGATGGGCCTCGAAGGGATCGTCTCTAAGCGCGTCTCGGCCCCCTACCAGAGCGGACGATCAAAGACCTGGACCAAGACGAAGGCCTTGAAGGCGGAGGACTTCGTCATCGTCGGCTACACCCGGTCGGAAGCGGCCGAAGGCATTGCCTCCCTCGCTCTTGGAGAATGGGTCGACGGAGACTTGCAATATCGCGGCAAAGTCGGAACCGGCTTCGACGCCGAGATGCTGAAGCAATTGCTGATCCGGTTGGAGCCCTTGCGGGCCGGCGCCGCCAAGCTTGAAGGCGCGCCCAAGGAGATCATCTGGGTGCGTCCGGTGCTGAGGGCGCACATTCACTACGGCAACCGCACCGCCGACAATGTGCTGCGGCATGCCGTCTTCAAAGGGCTTCGCGAAGTGGAACTCTCGACGCCTGTTTCGATATCGAGGAAGCGTCTCATTTCGGACGCGGATCTCGCAAGCATCTCGATCACCAATCCGACCCGCCGCCTGTTCGGCAAGTCCGGCCCGACCAAGCTCGACATTGCCGTCTACTACGCGATGGTCGGCGATTTCATGCTGCCGCACATCCTTGGCCGGCCCGTCTCGCTCGTGCGCTGCCCGACCGGAAGGCCTGAGGACTGCTTCTTCCAGCGGCACCCCTTCACGGGCATGCCGCCATCGGTCGCGACCTTCCAGGCGACCAACTCGGAAGGCGAGGCGAAGACCTATCTCGCCGTCGAGGACGCGAAGGGATACCTGGCGCTCGCGCAATTCGGCGTCGTCGAATTCCACAACTGGGGAACGACGCGAAAGCTGCTGGACAAGCCCGACCGCGTGGTCTTCGACCTCGACCCCGGCGAGGGCATCGCCTGGCGGGAAGTGGTCGAGGCCGCCGTCCATATCAAGGCCGAGCTCGAGGCGCTGAACCTCGTGCCCTTCGTCAAGACCTCGGGCGGCAACGGTGTTCACATCGTCGTTCCGGCCGAGCCGAAGCTCAACTGGAAGAAGTTTCACCAGGCGACGAGCGCGATCGCCACTCGCCTGGCGGCAACCGCCCCTGAGACATTCACCACCACCATGGGCAAGGAAAACCGGGTGAAGCGCATCTTCATCGACTTCCACCGCAATGCCCGCAGCCACACGTGGGCCGCGCCCTATTCGCTGCGCGCCCGCACCAATCTCCCGGCCTCGACGCCTGTCAGTTGGACCGATCTCGAAACTATCGACGCTCCGGGGGATTTGAACTATTCTTCGCTGCCAGGCCTCCTGGCCACGTCCGGCGATCCCTGGGCCCATATCGGCGACTTCGCCAGGGAATTGCCGCTTCTATCCGAGACGGGAAAGTGATCGTAGTGCCGCGTAGGAGACAACCATGGCACCCAGGGCAAGTTGGAAGGGCTATCTCAAACTCAGTCTCGTAAGCTGTCCGGTGAGGCTTTATCCGGCCACCAGCGCAAGCGAGCGGATCAGCTTCAATCAGCTTCACAAGGACACCCACAACCGGATCAACATGAAGCCGGTCGATCCGGAGCTCGGTCTCGTCGAACGATCCGACCTCGTGAAGGGCTATGAATACGAAGACAAGAAATACATCATCATTGAAGACACGGACCTCGAGAGCGTCAAGATCGAATCCAATCACACGATGAACATCGAGGCTTTCGTCGACTCAGGGTCAGTGGACGTCATCTATCAGGACGCGCCCTATTACCTGGCGCCGGACGGGGCGATGGCCGAGGAGACCTTCATCGTGCTGCGTGAAGCCCTGCGCCGCACCGGCAAACTTGCGATCGCCCGCCTCGTGCTTTCGAGCCGCGAAAGAGTGGTCACCATCGGGCCGCGCGAGACCGGCATGTTCGTCTGCACCTTGCGAAACCCCAACGAGGTGCGCGGCACGGCCGAGTATTTCGGCAATATTCCGGTCGGCAATCCGGATCCGGAGATGCTGCAGCTCGCCGAAGCACTTATCGAGCAGAAGGTGACGACCTTCGACCCGAGGAATTACGAGGACCGCTACGAGATCGCGCTGATGCAGATGATCCGCGAGAAGCTGAAGGGCCACAAGCCGATCATCGCGCAGGCGCCGGAACGCGGCAATGTCGTCAACCTCATGGATGCACTGAAGGCGAGCCTTTCGCAAGCCAAGCCCCCTGCCAAGAGCAAGCCCAAGGCCGAGCCCGCTGAAAAGCCGGCGGCGAAAGCTCCCGCTGCGAAGCGCACGACGGCCAAACCGGCCGCCAAGAAGAACGCCTGATGGTGGTTGCCGGCCGGACATTCGGCATCGTGGGTGCGCTTGCCGCCTTTCCGCGGCGGCTGGCGGCGCGCGAGGTCGAGCGCCAGGGTGGGCACTTGCGGCGCGGCGTCACGCGGCAAACGGCTTTCGTCGTCTTCGGCCGCGGCCTGCTTGCAAGGGCAACGGAGCCGGAGATCGAGGCTCGCTTCGGCAGCGAGACCGACGGGGGCCGGCGTATTCTCAGCGAGAACGGCTTTCTTCGCCTGCTAGGTCTCGCGAGACCGGAGGCCACCCCGGCGCTGACACGGCAATCGCTCATCGATCAGTCGGGGCTTTCGCCTCGCCACCTCGACCTTCTATCGCTGTTCGACGCCTTCGAGCATGATCGCGAGCCCTACTCCTTCCGCGACCTGATCCTGGCCCGGAAATATGCCGGGCTGATTGCCAGCGGCGCCGGCTGGAGCGCGATCGCGCGCTCGGTTCATCGTTCCGGAGATGTCGCCTCGCTGACGGCGCTGTCGCTTCATCACGACGGTGCCGATACGATCTATGTTCGTCGCGCCGAAGGTTTGAGCGAACTCGACGGACAATTGCTGCTCGACGTTGGCACGTCTGACGATCAGGAACTCGAGGACCTCTTCGCCCAGGCCGAGGCCGCCGAGGCGGCGGGCGACTATGACGAGGCGGCCGCTTTCTATCAGCGCTGCCTCGCCATCGACCGCACCGACTCCGTTGCGGCCTTCAATCGCGCCAATTGCCTCAGGGCCGCGGGCCGCGAGGCGGAGGCGGCGCACGACTACGCGCGGGCGATCAAGCTCGATCCGTCCTTCGTCGAGGCCTGGTTCAATCTCGCCGGTCTCATGAACGAGCGTGGCCGAATGGATACGGCCCGCCGACATCTGACGAAGGCGATCGAAGGCGATCCCGGCTATGCCGACGCGGTCTTCAATCTGGCGAAGCTGGAATTCGACGAGGGCAATCTCGCCGAGGCGCGCCGCTGGTGGTTGCGCTATCTGGAACTCGATCAGAATTCCGAATGGGCGCGCACAGCCGAGCGAGGCGTGCAGTTCGTCAATCTTTACCTCCTCCGGAAATCGGCTGGCTGATATGGACGGGAAATTCATGTTCGACGGGCCGGACGATGCGCCCGTCACCATTCTCCTTGCGCACGGCGCCGGGGCACCGATGGACTCAGCTTCGATGACGGCGACCGCCAAGGCGCTGGCCGCGGCAGGCTTTCGCGTCGCGCGCTTCGAATTCGCCTACATGGCGGCGCGACGCACTGCGGAGGGACGCAAGCCCCCGCCACGCGCCGAAACGCTGACCCCGGAGTACCGGGCGGCCGTAGCCGAGCTCGGCGCGAAGAGCCCGCTGGTTATCGGCGGCAAATCGATGGGCGGGCGTGTCGCAAGCATGATCGCCGACGAGCTCCTGGCCGCCGGCAAGATCGCCGGGCTCCTCTGCCTCGGCTACCCCTTCCATCCTCCGGGAAAACCGGAGCAGCTTCGAACGAAACATCTCACCGATCTCAAGACGCCGACGCTGATCTGCCAAGGAGCCCGAGACGAATTCGGCACGCGCGAAGAGGTTTCGGGCTACGCGCTTTCCGACAGGATCGAGATCCTCTGGCTCGAAGACGGAGACCATGACCTGAAGCCGCGCAAGAGCATCTCCGGCTTTTCGGCCGCCGATCACCTGAAGACAATGGCCGAGGCGGTCACCAAATGGAGCGCCGGCCTCGCGCGCTGACAATCATGAAAATCGCGACGTTCAACATCAATGGCGTGAACAAGCGGCTCGAAAATCTGCTGGCCTGGCTCGCGACGGCGGCGCCCGACATCGTCTGTCTGCAGGAACTCAAGGCGACGGACGGGCAATTTCCGAAGGGAGCGATCGAAGCGGCAGGCTACGGCGCGGTCTGGCAAGGACAGGCGGCCTGGAACGGCGTTGCGATCCTCGCCCGCGACAGCGAACCGGTGATCACCCGCGTGGAATTGCCCGGTGATCCGTCCGACACGCAGAGCCGCTACATCGAGGCGGCGGTGAACGGCATCCTGATAGCCTCGCTCTATGCGCCGAACGGCAATCCGCAGCCGGGCCCGAAATTCGACTACAAGCTCGCCTGGCATGCGCGCCTCAACCTGCACGCGGCCGAACTCTTCGAGACGGGCCTCCCGGTGGTGCTCGCCGGCGACTACAATGTCGTGCCGGAACCGCGGGACATCTATCCTACCCGTTCCTATGACGACAACGCGCTCGTCCAGCCTGAAAGCCGCGCCGCGCTTCAAAGATTGCTCGATCAGGGCTGGCTCGACGCCCTGCGCAAGGTTTATCCGGAGGAGCAGCTCTTCACCTTCTGGGATTATCGGCGCAACCGCTGGCAGCGCGACGCAGGCCTTCGCCTCGACCATGTTCTCCTGAGCCGAAAGCTCACGCGGCGATTGAACGGCGCCGGCATCGACCGTGAGGTGCGCGGACTTGGAAACGCGAGCGACCATGCGCCGGTCTGGATCACCTTGCGTGATTGAACCAGGTCTGCATTAGCGGCAAACAGTGGCATATAAGAGGATCGATCATCGGCTGGATGCAGTTTTCACCAATGTCCCGGACCCTGATCATCATCGGTCTCGTCATCGTTGCGGTAGGCATTCTCTGGCCGTGGCTCGCGCGGCTCGGGCTCGGCAGGCTGCCGGGCGACATTCTGATCCAGCGCGAGAATTTCACCTTCTACCTGCCGATCACCACTGGCCTGCTTTTCAGCTTCGTGCTTTCGCTGATCCTCTGGCTGATCAATCGTTGAGCGCGCTCCAGGGGGCCGGCGACCAAGGCCGTTGCGGGAGCATATCCTCGACAGGTGTCGCAGGTTAACGCTGGTACGTGCCGACGATCACCGCTTCGCGGATCAGATGTTTGCACGCTCTCTTCCAGGCCTCCGCGGCGCCCACATCCTCCGGGATGGAGAGATTGCCAACATCGAGTGCAGCAAGCCGGAACCGGTAATGGTGCACGCCGGTCCCGGGCGGGGGCTGGGGGCCGTCATAGCGGGCATTCCCGAAGTCGTTCTTGATGAATTTGATCGCGTGTTCCGGTCCGGTATCCACGGCTTGCGGGAGTTCGGTCCGGTTGCCCGGAATATTGATGATCGCGCAATGGCGGAACAAGCCGCTCACGGCATCCGGATCCTCAACGATGAGAGCAAAGCTCTGCGTCCCATCCGGCGTACCCGTCCATTTCAGCGGCGGGAACAGGTTCTCACCAAGACGGGTATATTTCTGGGGAATCGGCTGGCCGTCGGCGAATGCGGGACTGATCAAGCTGAAAGTCATCACCTGTCTCCTTCGATCTGGTCAACGGAAACGACCGTGGCCATGTAGAGCGGGATGAGAAAAGTGCGTGCGGTTTTCCGCCCGCATCCCGCTCTAAGTTGTTAGGGTCGATCACGTTCATGTTTTTGGTCGATCCGACCAAAAAACATCGTGATCTGGCTACCCAAAAAGCGGCCAGCGCCCATGTTGCGCCCACCTTGCTGGGAACGCCAGAGTCCGTGCGCGGACGGTCAAGAAAAGGCCTCGCCGAGGCGAGGCCGAAAGACGAACCAGCATAGGAGTGACCGCCATGGAGCCACCTTGGTCACGTGAAGACCAAACACGCTCCCGTACGATCCAGCCGCTAAACCGCAAGCAGGCAATTATGTTCCGCCACGTCGAACAAATTGCCCGCGCTCCTTCCTCCAATGCGCAGTCGGACGGCCGCGCCGAACGGCCGAATTCACCTCGAAAGGGGCTTCGTCCGGCAAACGGTCGGCTCCGGAGTCCGACTCTCGCGCGCCGGCAAAATTTCGCCGGACGGCCGGAACTTTGACGGTCGTGTTCGTGTTGATGAGGGGCATGCCGGCGCGGGTCCCAATCAACACAATCCCCGGAACATGATCGATGAACATATTGTCCGTCACGGCCGAGATTTTTCCGCTGGTCAAGACCGGGGGGCTCGCCGACGTTGCCGGATCACTTCCCAAGGCGCTCAAGGCTCACGGGATCCATACGCGCAGCCTTGTTCCGGGATATCCCGGGGTGATGCAGGGTTTGCGCGACGCGTCACCGATCACCGAATACGATTGCCTCTTCGGCGAACGCGCCGCGCTGCTGGCCGGGCGAGCCGACGGGCTGGAGCTCTTCGTGCTCGACGCGCCGGCCTTTTTCGACAGGCCCGGCGCGCCCTATGCGGACAAGTATGGCCACGAATACGCGGATAATTGGAAGCGTTTCGCCGCCCTCTCCTGCGTCGCATCGCACATCGCTCGTGGCCTCGTACCGAATTGGCAGCCCGACGTCATCCACGCCCATGACTGGCACTCCGCGATCAGTCTCGTCTATCTGAAATATTCCGGCGACAACGGCGTCGCCAAGGTCCTGACCGTCCACAATCTGGCGTTCCAAGGGCAGTTTCCTGCCCATTGCTTTCCCGAGCTCGGCCTGCCGAACGAGGCTTACTCGATCGACGGCCTCGAATATTACGGCGACGTCGGATATCTCAAGGGCGGCCTGCAGGCGGCCGACGCGATTACGGTCGTCAGCCCCACCTACGCGCGGGAAGTCATGTCCCCGGCCTTCGGCATGGGGCTCGAAGGCGTGATGAATGCACGCCACGCAGACGTTATCGGCATCGTCAACGGAATAGACACCGAAGTCTGGGATCCCTCGTCGGACTGCAATATCGAGAACCATTATTCGGCGCGCACCCCTTTGCGCCGCCTGCCGAACCGGCAGGCGCTGCTCAATTTCTTCGGCCTGCAGAACGTCTGCGGGCCGGTCTTCGCCAGTGTCAACAGGCTGACCTGGCAGAAGGGCATGGATCTGTTGGCGGAAGTTGCCGACGAAATCGTCAGGGGCGGCGGCGCGCTCGTCGTGATCGGACAGGGCGATCCCGAAATCGAGCGCGCCTTCCTGGAGCTCTCGCGGCGGTTTCCGCAACGTATCGGCGTGAAGATCGGCTATGACGAGCGGCTCGCCCACAAAATTCATGCCGGCGCGGATGCCATGCTCGTTCCCTCGCGCTTCGAACCCTGCGGCCTGACGCAGCTCTATGCGCTGCGCTATGGTTGCGTGCCGGTCGTTGCCCGCACCGGCGGCCTGTCCGAAACGATCATCGATGCCAACGATGCGGCGCTCCACGCGCATGTCGCGACCGGCATACAATTCTCGCCGATCGATGCGCATGAGCTCCGGCATGCGCTTCGCCGCACCTTCAAGCTGTATCGACGCCGTCGCGAGTGGGAGGGACTGCGCCGGCAGGGCATGAAGACGGACTGCTCCTGGCACCGCAGTGCCGCGCGCTATGCGGAGCTCTATGGCGAGCTCCTGAGTCCCGACGTCCGCTTGGCCGGCAGCGCGTAGGACGCAGGCGGGCGGAAATCAACAGCACCATCTCCATAGTCTCCGGGGATCGAACGGGGCCGAGGCTCACCCGCCTCGTCGCGGGCGAGCGGCGCGATTTGCCGCCATTCGCAATCGTGATGAATCGATCAGCGATCGAGCATGGATCGCTGAGCGGGAATATGCCAAAGGCTGAGATCGCGGATGCGAGGCGCAAGCTCACTGCACGCGCCTCATCCCGTTCAGGAGGAATGCGCTCATGGCCGTCGACAGCGTCCCCGGCACCCTTGTTCATCAGGCAGGCGCCGCCCGTGCCGGCGTCATGATCATGCTCATCGGCATGCTGATGTTTTCGCTGAACGACGTTATGGGCAAGTGGCTGGTGGCGACCTACTCGGTCGGCCAGGTGGTGCTGATCCGCAGCCTCGCCGCCGCCCTCCTGCTCGCCCCCTTTCTCTGGCTCAACGGCGCGCAAAAGCTTTTCGCCCTCGAGCGGCCCGGCCTTCAGTTTGCCCGCGTCGTCGCCTCGACGGCGGAGGTCGTCTCGTTCTATTTCGCCGTCGTCTACCTGCCGCTCGCGGACGTCATGACCTATTGGCTGGCGGCGCCGATCTATGTCGCGGCGGTTTCGCCGCTGGTCCTCCGGGAGCCGGTCGGCTGGCGGCGCTGGAGCGCGATCGCTGTCGGCTTCGTCGGTGTTCTCATTGCGCTCGAACCGTCCTCGCAGGCCTTCACCGTGCCTGCCTTGATCTCAATTCTCGGCAGCATGTGCTTCGCTTTCATGATGATTTCCGGTCGTTCGCTGCGCGGCACCCCGGACACGACGCTCGCCTTCTGGCAGATCGTCGGCGCGGCGGCGGCCGGCCTAGTCTGGGCGCCCTTCGACTGGACGCCGCTCAAGCCGGTCGACACGGCGCTGCTCGGCCTTCTCGGCGTTGTCGCCATGCTCGCCCACGTCCTCGTCAATCGAGCGCTGAAGCTCGCCGACGCCGCAACGGTCGCGCCGCTGCAATACACGCTCCTCTTCTGGGCGATCGTCTTCGGCTGGCTGATCTTCGGCGATACACCCCGGCTGTCGATGGTGCTCGGCGCCGGCCTCATCGTCGCCTCCGGCCTCTTCATCTTCTTCCGCGAGCAACAGCTCAAGCGACAGGGGCGGTTGATATAGCCACCGGCGCAGAGATCAACAGAAACAATACAGATTATCGCACGTATCGATTTCGCTTATGTGAAGTCTGCCCGTAAAGTTTCTCCGAAACGCCGATAAAGGCGTAGATACAAGGGGAACGAACATGCGAAACCGGATTCTGCCGCTGGCGCTCGTCTGTGCAGCACTGCTCTCGTCAACGGTTGCGGCCGCCGAGACGCTGAAGATCGGCACCGAGGGTGCCTATCCGCCATTCAACTTCGTTGATTCGACCGGCAAGATCGGCGGCTTCGACGTCGAGATCGGCTTGGCGCTCTGCGAGCGCATGAAGGTCGAGTGCGAGGTCGTCGCCCAGGATTGGGACGGCATCATCCCCGGTCTGCTCGCGAAGAAATACGACATGATCATCGCGTCGATGTTCATCACCGAGGAGCGCAAGAAGCAGGTGGCCTTCACCGAGCCCTACTATCTCGCCGCAATGACACATGTGGCGCCGAAGGGTGCGGGACTTACCGAGTTCAGCAACGAAGCGCTGAAGGGCAAGGTGATCGGCGCCCAGTCCGGCACCACCCAGGCGGACTATATCGCCGCCCTTTATCCCGATGCGGAGATCAAGCTCTATCCCACCTAGGACGAGGCGAATCTAGACATGGTCAACGGCAGACTCGACCTGCAGGTCGGCGACATGCTGCCGATGCTCGATTGGGTGACGAAGAACGACGACGGCAAGGGCTGCTGCGAACTCATCGGCGAGCCGATTACAGACAAGAAGTTCGTCGGCGACGGCGTCGGCATTGCGGTCCGCCAGGAGGATAACGACCTGCGCGAGAAGCTGAACAAGGCCCTCGCCGAAATCCGCGCGGACGGAACCTACAAGAAGATCAACGACAAGTATTTCACCATCGATGTCTACACGATGAAGTGACGATGGTGCTCCCTCTGCAGGACGCCTACGCCTGGCGCCGCTGTACTCGGCCCAGAGATCTGCAAGGCTTCGCTTGCCGTCAACAAACGCGGTCGGCACTGGCAAGTTTCATTTGTAGAGCGTTTCGATCTACTTGAGCGGCCAGTTGCTCTGCGGTTCTATAAAGAGACTGTGCATGCTGCAGCGTAAAATGAGGTGCGCCGATGATTTCGGGAAGCCGTCGGGCAAAGGCCTCGGCATCCGGCCTTCCGCCCGTCACGTTGACGGTTGCATTGCCCGTAACGGGAAAATAAATAACCCAGACGGAGTAAGAGGGTGCATCGGCGCGGCAAGGCTAACCATGCGGCCAACCGAGAAATGGCAGGGGGCCGGATGAGCCCGGCGCCTAGCTCCGTTTTCTTCCTGAGAAGGCAAAAATGTCGATCTCTCCGTCGAGCCCTCTCAACGGATAGGAACCGAGATTTTCCAGCTTTGCCGCGCATCCCGCCTTTTCCACGAAGGCTCGTGAGAGGAGCACCGGCCGCTTGAGCTCCTTGGTCAAACCTTCGAGGCGCGAGGCGATGTTGACCGCCGGTCCGATGACGGTGAAGTCCAGACGCTTGCGCGAGCCGATATTGCCGTACATAACATCACCCACATGGACACCGATGCCGTAGCCAAGAGGGTCGTGGCCCTTGCGAAGGTTGTCCTCGTTGAGCTTGGACAAGGCGGCCTGCGCCTCGTCGATGGCGCCCAGAAGATTACTGCAGGCGCACGGATCGCTGAGCGGAAAGATCGCCAGCAATCCGTCCCCCATGAACTTGAGGATTTCGCCGCCATGCCGCTCGATCGGCTCGGCCATGGCGTCGAAATAGCCATTCAGCAGCTCGATCACGTCGTCGCGCGGCCAGAGGTCCGACAATTTCGTGAAGTCGCGAAGATCGCAGATCAGGATCGCCGCCCCGACCGTCACGCCACTGCCGCGAGTGGTCGCACCGGCCAGGATCTGCTCGCTCGCATGCGGTCCGACATAGGTTTCGAGAAGTGTTCGCGCGAGCCGGTTCTTCAGTCTGATCTCGCTGACGAGCGCCAGCGCCGGCAGAATGTCCTTCAGGAACGTCAGGTCATCAGAGCTGAAGCCACCCGGTCTGTCGCTTGCAAAGGTGATCGCGTGACGCTTGCCGAGCGTATGATGGAGCGGCCAGATGACATAGTCGGTAAGACCCTCGGCCCGCAGTTCGTCGTAGAGTGGGTAATCCGGACAATCGGCCGTGGGGTCGTCAAGATGGCAGCGCACCTCGTCTGCGCCGTCGTTGAATTCGTGCAGGGGACTATTCAGGTATTGGGTGGTGTCTTCGACGCCATAGGCATACGTGTCGATCTCCGCCTCCGTCAGCCCTTTCCGCCAGAGGATGCGTGCGCCAATCCATTGCGGGTGATGAATCCGGAAATGGAGCGTCGCACGAGCAACCGGCATGCCCGCCTCCGCCAATCTGCGGCACATTTCCACGAAGATGTTGTCGATGAAACGTTCGCCCCGTGTCTCGAGAACGAGCCAGTCGAGAACCCTGCGCCGTCGCTCCGGCCATCTCCCATCACTGTCGCGAAGCGAACCTGAATGCGCCTCGGGCAGGGACTGGATTGCGGCCTCCGCGCCGCCCGTTTTCATCATGGTCATTGTTCAAAATCCCAAGGATTGCTGCGCCGGTTCCGGCGGCCCGACACGCACGCCCTCCAGTTCGAGCATGCGCATCTTTGCCGACGAACCGCCCGGAGCCGAAAAGCCGCCGATCTTGCCGCCGGCTGCGAGCACCCGATGACAGGGAATTATCAGCGCCACCGGATTCTTCGCCATCGCCTGGCCTACGTCCCGTGCCGCCTCCGGCCCCGCACCAAGTTCCTTCGCCAGTGCACCGTAGGTCGTCGTTCGGCCCCAGGGAATCCTCCGCGCGGCTGCATAGATCTGCCTGAAGAAAGCATCCTGTCCCGCGAGATCGAGCTCGAAGCCGGAAAAATCCGTCTCCTCTCCCTCAAAATAGCGCTTCACGGCGGCGACCGCCTCTTCGACAGTCGGCGGGGGCTCCCGAGGCTCGGCCTCCGGCAGACGCCGCAAGAGCAGCCGTTCCGTGGCCACGGCACTTGCTGTCGGCAATTGGAAGCGTGTGATGCCGGCATCGCGCCAGGCGATTCCGCAGTACCCTGCCGCGGTTTCGAAGATATGGTAGTGATGCATGGCCGGCCTCCCACAGCCCTTCGATCAGAAGCACGAAGATCGCTGTAGCACTTTACGATTGCAGCACATGGGAAAATCGTGCGCCCGGGCTTGGAATTCAACCCGTTTTCTACGCGAAGTCGCGCAAAAACGACCTAACTGCATGTTTCCTAAATCGTAGTCAGTTCAAGGAAATATGCAGCAGCCGGTCAGCGTTTCGCCGGTCCGGGCAGCGGCGTTCAAAAAATGCGCGGTCTCCGGCCTTGCCGAAAACCGCGCAATTTGCCCGTCCCACTCTGCTGCCAGAGGGCAAGATAATGCAAGCAGCCCACAACGCGCCTCGTGAACGAGGACGCCGGATCACCGCATCGAAACGTCCGCCCCGGACATGGAGGCGATGGGAGCGCCGCGGATCAACGAGTCGCAAACGTCCACCTCGCGACCCGCCTCCTCGGGCGGCCGCCTCGCGCGGTCCTTTCAGATCGTCTGCGTTAGCCGAAGAACATCTGGCGCAGCCGAGCAAACATGGTTGGCTGTTTCTCGACCAGCAGCGCGCGGATGTGGCGGGCGGCCGTCGATGCGCTGACCGTCGCGCCGAAATGGCAATAGCAGATGACCTTGTGCAATTGCTCGTCACTCAGTTCGAAGAACCGCTTCGCTTCGCCGTAGCTGTCGTTCTCCATTCCGGCGGTCCGCAAGACGGGATCATCGAACGCTACGGAGATTGGCGAACCGTCGCCACGCATGGCGGCCCGGACTCTCGCCGGCTGATATTCAGTCTCGTGCAGCGTCGAAAGGCGTCTGTGAGGATCCCGCTCCAGGAGTTCCGCCCAACGTTGTAGGCGCTCCGTGCGCGATAGCGTCCGGCGTGGAAAGTCCTGTTTGACCTCGGCGACGCCTTGTAGCTGCTCGATTGCTTGATGCTTCATTGTGACCTCCTACTCTGACGATAGTTGGTCCCCCATTTCCACCTCATCGGCCCTATAAACGTGACTCCAACCAGACGCGAAGTCCAATCACGAAAATGCCTCGGGCGGATTTAAAGCGCGATAACGTGCGGAATTCGCCGCTGGGCGCGTCCGCTGCATCCTACGCCGGCGCCCGTCTCATCGGCGCCCAAAATCCGCGCGCCCCGGACGACCGGCGCGGCGCAGCTCGTTCCATGCGGGCCACAATCATAGATCACCGTCGCTTCCGAAGCCGACGGCGCCTTCGGCTTAGTCCTCCCGGAACGCGTGCCGCATCTGGTCGGTGAGCGGCTTCGTCAGGTAGGAGATGACCGTGCGGTCGGCGATCTTGATGAACACTTCGGCCGGCATGCCGGGATAGAGCGAGAGGCCCTTGAGTTTGGCGAGGCTCTCCGGCTTGGGGTGGATGCGCAGCGGATAATAAGTGGCACCGGTGCGCTCGTCTGTGACCATGTCCGGAGCGACGGTCACAACCTCCGCCTCGACCTCGGGCGTGGTGCGCTGGTTGAACGCGCTGAAGCGGATTTCGACCGGCTGACCGACGCGGATCTGGTCGATGTCATGGGTGGCCACCCGGGCTTCGACGGTCAGATCGTCGGCCTCCGGCACGACGAGCATCAGCGTCTCGCCTGCATTGACGACGCCGTTGATGGTGTGGACTGCAAGCTGGTAGACGCGCCCGGGAAGCGGCGCGGTGATGTCGAGGCGACGCAACTGGTCGGTCAAGGCGGTGCGGCGCTCCTCATATTCGGCGATCTTCGCCTCGACGTCCGTCAGTTCCTTGGAAATCTCCGTGCGCCGGTCTTCGTCGAGCTGCAGGATTTGCAGGTCGATCTCGCTCGACTTGCCACGGGCCTGGGCGCGCGAGGCGATGTGCCGTCCCCGCTCGCCCTCGAGCTCCGCGCGCTGGCGCTTGAGCGTCGTCACCCGCTGCATCGGCACCAGCCCCCGGCCATAAAGGGAATCGACGCCGGTCAGTTCCTCCGCGATCAGCTTCAGCGCGTCCTCGATCGCCTTCAATTGCACCGTGAGGCCCTCGGTCTCGTCGGCGAGCTGCGCCTTCCTCGATTCGAGCTGCCCCTTCATGCCGGTCAGCGCCGAGCGACGGCTTGCGAAGAGCTTCTGCTCGCCGTCGACGAGCTTTGCCGCGGCCGCGCCGGAGATGAATTTGGCGAGGTCCTCGCCGATCGCGAAGGAGGCCGCGCCGATGCGCTCGGCCTGAAGCCGGGCGCGGCGGGCATAAAGCTGCGCCAAGGTGCTCTCGACGATCGCGAGATTGGCGCGGACGGTGGTGCCATCGAGACGGATCAGGACTTGGCCCGCCTCCACGCGGTCGCCCTCCTTGACCAAGAGTTCACCGACTATGCCGCCGGTCAAATGCTGGACCTTCTTGACATTGTCGTCGACGACGACGACGCCGCCGGCGACAATCGCGCTCGACAGCTCCGTCGTTGCAGCCCAGCCGCCGACGCCGACGACAAGCGCAAGCGCGAGAACGGAGACGCCCATCACGTGGCGCGAAAGCGAACGGCGCGCACTCGACGATTGCTGAATGCTGCCGCTCATTGTTTCGCCTCCTGGCCGTCCGCAACGATTTTCAACGGTGACGGTCGCTCGACCTGCGGCGCTCGAAGCACCTTACCGAGGACTTCCTCCTTCGGGCCGAAGGCCTGCATACATCCCTCGTTCATCATCAGCACGAGGTCCACGCTCGTAAGCGCACTCGGCCGGTGGGCGATGACGACGACGATGCCGCCGCGCCTACGCACATTCACGATCGCCTCGTTCAGCGCCTGCTCGCCTTCGGCATCGAGGTTTGAATTCGGCTCGTCGAGAACGACGAGGAAAGGGTCGCCGTAAAGCGCCCTTGCGAGTGCCACACGCTGACGCTGGCCGGCCGAGAGCGCCATGCCGCCCTCTCCGATCTCGGTGTCGTAGCCGTTTGGAAGGCGGAGGATCATGTCGTTGACGCGCGCCGCTTTGGCAGCGGCGACAATCGCCTCCGAGGTCGCATCTTCGGCGAAGCGGCAGATGTTCTGTGCCACGCTTCCCGCGAAGAGCTCCACGTCCTGCGGCAGATAGCCGATGTGCTTGCCGAGCGCATCATTGTCCCACTGGTCGAGCGCCGCGCCGTCGAGCCGGACCGAGCCGCGATAAGCGGGCCAGACGCCGAGAATGGCGCGCGCCAGCGACGATTTCCCCGACGCGCTCGGGCCGATGACGCCGAGCGCGCTGCCGGCATGCACGGTGAAAGTCACGCCAGAGACAATGAGGCGCTGGGCCGCCGGCGGCCCACTTGCCAATCCCTCGACGCTGAGCCGCTCGTGCGGGCTCGGCAGCGCCAGCGGCCTCTCCGCTTCCGGCAAGGCCTTGAGCAACTCCTTGAGGCGTTGCCAGCTCTGGCGCGCCGAGACGAGACTGCGCCAGTTGCCGATGGCGAGCTCGACGGGAGCGAGCGCCCGGGCGGTCAGGATCGAGCCGGCGATGATGATGCCCGGCGATGCCTGCCCCTCGATGACGAGGACGGCGCCCGCCGCCAGCACGGCCGATTGCAGCGCCATGCGGAAGACCTTGGAGAGCGCGCCGTAGCCGTTGCCGATATCGGACGTGCGCCGGTTCTCGTCGCGGAAGTCGGCATTCCGCCGCTCCCAGAGCGCGGTCAGCCGCCCCGACATGCCCATGGCCTCGACGACTTCGGCGTTGCGCTGCGAAGCCTGGGCGAAAGCGTTGCGCAGGCTTGCCGCCTCGGCAGCCTTCTTGGCGGGCGCCTGTGTGCCGCGATTGGTGAGATAGGTGAGCAGCGTCAGAATGAGCCCACCGCCGACCGCCACCAGGCCGATGACCGGGTGAAACAGGAAGCAGATGGCGATATAGAAGGGCAGCCAGGGAAGGTCGAAAAGCGCAGCCGGCCCGGCACCTGAAAGGAATGCCCGAACCTGATCGAAGTCGCGCAGCGCCTGAAGCCCATCCCCCTGCATCTTCAGCTTCAGGGGCGCCTTCACGACCGCCCGATAGATCCGCCCGCTCAAACTCTCGTCGAGGGCGCCGGCGATGCGCACAAGCATCCGCCCGCGGATGAGCTCGAAAGCTCCCTGGAAGCTGTAGAGCAGCAACGCGAGAAGGCAAAGTGCGATCAGCGAAGGAATGCTCCGGCTCGGCAGCACCCGGTCATAGACCTCGAGCATAAAAAACGAGCCGGTCAGATAGAGAATGTTGACGAGCGCGCTGGCAATGCCGACGCCGATGAAGGCCGTTCGGCAGTCGCGTAGGGCCGAGGCGGGATCGGCATTCCTGCCGCTCGATGTTGCTGCAAGTTCGGTCACTAGTTATCGTCCCCCGATCGGCTCGTCTGGCCCGTGCGGCCTTTCCTCACTGTTCCGGCAAAGCGCCGAGAAATCAAAAAATGCACTCCCCTCGAGTCCCGCTGGGTCGCACCGGTCCACGTTTCTTTCCAATATAGCACGGAAGAGTTGTTCCCCGGAGACAGTGGTGTACTCAAACCTATTCCTGTTGGCCACCGCCGTCGAATCACTTGCAGAATGTGATTGTCACCAGCTTCGATCGCGCGTCATCGGCGGGGTTTTCGGCGCGCTTCAGTTCTGCAGCTTTGGGCTCGCTGCGGCGCTCGACCGGCGATGCCGTCACTCGACAGTGACGTGCGCGTCCGGCCACCCGTCCACGCCTATTGCTGCCGCTGCGACGGCACAGCCTTCGATGCTGGCGCCCCTTCCCCAACTCGCAGCAAGGCTCATCAATTCTTCCATTTCTTTCCTGAGCCGGTGCCATGCCAAGAGATCCTCGGCGTGGGGCACGTTCGTGCGCGGGTCGTAGAAGCGGCCGATCTCGTCGCCGGCGTCTTTCCGGGCGGCCTCCAGCCGTCCTTTAAGCGCGTTCGATTCGTCCTTCAGCCGGAAATACCGGCGCATCACCGCAATCAGCGCAAGATCGTTCGCAGTCGCGTTCAAGAGCATTCCTCCGCGTCGTTTCTGCATCGCAGGCCGGCCGGGGAAGCTCCCCGCCCGACGAGGGACACGCCCCTTCGCGCAAGACTTTGGCCCTTTTCCGGCACGGCAGGAAAAAGATCGGCAGCGGAGTGAGAGGATGTTTCGCCCGCGATTGTGCGTGCCTCGCCACCTATAGGGCAACAGGCCAAGACGTAATCGGGCGTGGGTTGCGATCGACCGCGGGGCTATTCTTTCCTGTAGACGAGCACGGGAATCGTCGAATGGGTCAGCACTTTGGCAGTGATGCTGCCGATGATCAGGGCGCCGACGCCGCCGCGTCCATGTGAAGCCATGACGATGAGGTCGGCGCCAATTTCCTCGGCCTTCCTGATAATCAGACGATAGACTTCGTGGCTGCGCACCTGATCCGTGGCGCATGGAACGCCAGCCCGCTCGGCCTTCACTTGTGCGGCAGCAAGCGTCTCGGCAGCATGCTGGCGGGAGATCGCCTCGTATTCCTCACGCGTGCTGCCCAGTTGCTCGACGTCGGTCGAGAGGAGGTGGAACGGTTCCGTCACCGTGAGGACAGTGATTCTGGCGTTGGTCTCCTTGGCAAAGGCGATGGCAGCGTCCACTGCAAGCGTGGCAAGAGGAGAGCCGTCGGTGGGAACGAGAAGGTTGCGGAACATGAAAGCCTCCGATCATGGTCGGGTTCACGTTAGCCGCATCGTGCTGGATCGCATTGACTTGGATCAATTACTTTAGTTTCCGCTTATTTATATTGAAAAGCACTAAAAAAGACCCGGCGGAGCAACCGCCGGGTCGTCTGTGTTTCGAAATGCCTCTCAGGCTTCGACGCGCCTCCGCCCTCGCGCGTCATCTTCGACGCCCTCTTCCTCCCGCCTGTTGTGGCGGATGGAGGACCAGAGCGACAGACCGATGAGGGCGGCTCCGCCGAGGCCGGTAATGACTTCGGGGATGTGCATCAGCGTCTGAAAATACATGACGACCGACAGGATGAGGATCGCATAGAAGGCGCCATGTTCCAGATAACGGTATTCGCTGAGCGTCCCCTTCTCGACGAGCATGACGGTCATCGAGCGGACATACATCGCACCGATACCGAGACCGATGGCGATGATGAAGAGGTTCTGCGTCAAGGCGAAGGCTCCGATGACGCCGTCGAAGGAGAAGCTCGCGTCGAGCACCTCCAGATAGAGGAAGGCGCCGAAACCGCCCTTCGCGGCCGCGCTCATCGTCTGTTGCGATGCGTCGAGCAGCCCGCCGACGACCTCCACGACGAGAAAGGTGAGCAGACCGTAGACGCAGGAGTGGACGAAGACGACAGCTTCTTCCCCTTCGAGCAGGGTCGAGAAGCCGAGGATGAGCGCAAGCACAAAGGCGATCTCGATGCCCTTGATGGTCGCAAAACGCGACATCCGACGCTCCAGCCACGCGATCCAGTGAATGTCCTTCTCATGGTCGAAGAAGTAGGTGAGGCCGACCATCATCAGGAATGTTCCGCCAAAGGCGGCGATCGGCAGATGCGCCTCGTTCATGATGCGCGCATATTCCTCGGGCCGCGCCGCGGCCAGGACGACCGCTTCGATCGGACCGATATTCGCCGCGATGACGACGATCAGCAGTGGAAAGACGATGCGCATGCCGAAGACGGCGATGAGAATGCCCCAGGTCAGAAAACGCTGCTGCCAGACCGGGGTCATGTCCTTGAGCTTATTGGCGTTGACGATCGCGTTGTCGAAGGACAGCGAGATCTCGAGAACCGCGAGCACGGTGCAGATGAAGAAGACGGTCGCCGTGCCGCCGAGGGTACCGGTCGACTGCCAGCCGATCCAGGCGCCAAGCACTAGACCTGCCGCTGTAACGATGAACGCCCAGTTGAAATAGCTGAGCGCAGTGGTTTGCGAATTGGGCTTGGTCATGGGCGAACCTCCCCTCCGCGCGACGTGGTAACGTTGGCAAAAGGGAGATTCCTAACGACAAAAAAACGCACAGCCGAATAGGCACATGCGTGAGGCATGAGATGAGTTTTCATAGTAGCTAACCCGCCGGCTTGATTTGCTGGCGGTACCGACATCACGAGAGCGCCGTAAACTCTCGCCAGAGGGGCCCGGCACCAATGTTCATCCCGCGTTCCGATGTCCAAGAGCGGGATGCCACTTAATTAGCGATGCCACGCCTCGCGTCAAGGGTTGAGCGGCGGTGTGTGCCCGCGGCGGTGATGCAGTTCCGGGTAACCCCATACGTGGCGTTCTCGCTTATGTTCTCCTTTTCCGGGTGGAACCAAAGCCCTGGTCTGCCGGTTTCTCTCGACCGGCAAACAACCCGCGAGGCAAGCGTCATGCACTGTTTCTGGTGGGATAAAAGCGTCGAACTGGAGCTCGGAGAGACGGGCAAATATCGCGACGTGAAAAGTACCCGCGAGGCTGTCGAATGCCTCCTGCTGCGTTGGCCGCAGCGGGACGGGCGCGCGCTGGCCGCAGCCAAGCGGACGTGCCTCCAGGCGCTCGAAGGCAAGGTCAAGACCGAGAAGGCCCGCAGGGCTTTCATAAAGGCGGCGGAAGAGGCGCACATCTTGATCCGCAGCCAATAGCAGCCGGGGCCGTCCAATCGCCAGGCCCTTGGCGAGTCCGCGATGGTGGCTGCCGCCTGCGAGGGGCCGGCGATCACCGTTCACTTCGGGACGGCGCGCCCTAAATAGGGTTCATCAAATCGAGGGTGCGCACTGTGCACAGCGCCCATTGCCTCGCATTCGCGATATGCCGGACCCGCGCAAGGAAGCAAGCCATGTACGAGATCCCCTGGGGCAAGCCCGTGAACGTCCACATGCTGGACGGCAGATGCCGAAGCGTTATCGGCCCGCTCGACGCCATGAAATGCCTGCAAAGCGAATGGCCCGTGAGAGACGGCGCCTATTACGGCTGCGCGGTCCGCGCCTGCAATGCGGCGCTGAGACACAAGAAGCGCCCCGAAGAGGCGCGGGCCGCCTTCATCGCCGCTTCGCGAGAGGCCTTTCTGACGGTCCTGCCTGGTATAGAGCAGGAGGTGAAGGACGATGGAAACCGGGCCCTGGAATGAATGCGTCCCCGTTCGGATGCCGAACGACACGAAGATCCACATGGTGTCGAACACGCGCCAGGCGGCGGAGCTGCTCATGAAGCACTGGCCGATCAGCCGCGGCAAGGCCTATGAGAATGCCGTCGAAGTCTGTCAGGCGGCGCTCGAGCGCGATTACCCTTCGTACATGGCTCGGGCCGCCTTCGTCGCGGCAGCGAAAGAAGCACGCGTCATTCTGTGAATGGACGGCTCCGCCTTCGCAGTCCCTGTTCGTTCGAGACCCTACGTGCCGCGCGTCTTATCAGCCGCGCAAAGGTCGCTGTAGTCTTGTGAATTGCTGCATGTCTTTGTCCTTAAAATCGAGGTCGATTTAAGGAGACATGCAGCAAGGAACTCTTTGCCAGGCCTGCGTGTTGATCAGCGGATCAACGAACCTTGGGGTCTCGAATGCAGAAGACCAATGAATTCAGCAAATTCGCAACCGCCGTTGCGGAATATTCCGGGCGCCCCGCCATCTTCGTCCTGGCGCTCACCGTGGTCGTGGTGTGGGGTCTAACGGGCCCGCTCTTCGGCTTCTCCGAGACGTGGCAGCTCGTCATCAACACGGGCACCACAATCGTCACCTTCCTCATGGTCTTCGTTCTTCAGAATACGCAGAACCGCGACGGCAAGGCGCTTCAGGCGAAGCTCGACGAGCTCATCCTCACGAGTTCGGCGGAAAACAAATACGTCGGAATCGAAGAGCTGGACGAGAAGGAATTGAAGCGCATCAAGGAGATACTCAAACAGCACGCTCATGACGAGGACGTCCATGCGCTCCATGAGAAAGTCTCGCAGGTCGTTGGCCGACGCTCGAAGGCCGGCATTAAACGAGAGTGACGGCCACCGGAACGGACGGAACCAAAGCACGCCGCATTCCGTTTTGGCTAACGAGCAGCGCGCAGCCGCGGAAATCCAAGCGGCGTAACGAAGCGCCGAAACGCGAACGAGGAGGCGACCCCTATGCATCTCGTTGGGACGCAGGTCATACCGGAACAGGGTGGAAGAGCGGGCTTTACCGTCGAGTTCGTCGGCGAAGGGGGTGAGATCGTTTCGGTCTCTCTGCGCAACGACGCCGCGGCGAATATTAATCGGCTGAATGCCGTTGAAAAGGCGCAGGAGGTCATGCGCGAGCTCGCAGATACCGACTGCAGCGCGGTGGAGGAGTCGCAGGATACCCCGCAAATGCGCCGCAGTGCTCGCGGCGCCAAGGATACGGACGAAATGGAAACACAGCTTGACGAAGGTCTCCAGGATACCTTCCCCGCCAGCGATCCGGTTTCCGTCACCGTGTCGACCATTCCGACCGACCGCGCAAAGAAGCAATAGCCCATGGACTCTCGCTCATCCGTTGCCTTGGTGACGGGCGCCGGGTCCGGCATCGGCAAGGCGACCGCGTTGGCACTTGCCGCCGACGGCGTCAAGGTGGGGTTGCTGGCGCGGACTCGGCCGGCGCTCGATGAGGTCGCCGCGGAGATCGCGAGCGCCGGGGGCCAGGCACTCGTGCTCGAAGCAGACGTGGCGGACGAGGTGCCGATGCGCAATGCGATCAGGGATCTCGTTTCCGAATTCGGCCGGCTCGACATCGTCGTCGCCAATGCCGGCATCAACGGCGTCTGGGCGCCGATAGACGACCTGAAGCCGCTCGAGTGGGACAAGACCATCGCCATCAATCTGCGCGGCACCTATCTCACCCTGCATTTGACGGTCCCCCACCTCAAACAGGCGGGGGGCGGCGCCATCGTGGTCGTGTCCTCGATCAACGGCACCCGGACCTTCACGACCCCCGGCGCCACGGCCTATACCGCCACGAAGGCGGCACAGGTCGCGATCGTCCAGCAACTCGCATTGGAACTCGCAAAGCACCACATTCGCGTCAACGCCGTCTGCCCCGGGGAGATCGAAACGGGCATCGATGAAAGCACGAGCCTGCGGCATCCGGAGGAAACGGCGATCCCCGTCGAATGGCCGAACGGGCAGGTCCCCATCACCGGCGGCAAGCCTGGCCGAAGCAGCGATGTCGCCGATGTCATCCGCTTCCTCGTTTCGGATCGCGCGCGGCACGTGACCGGCAGTCCGGTCTGGGTCGACGGGGGCCAAGGGCTGCTGCGATAAACATCAAAGAAAGCGCGCGGTTCGGCGCCTGGGCTAGGAACCGAACATGGAAAAGGGCCCCACCATTGCGGCGGGACCCGCCATTTGCGTCATATTATTAATTGAGGAGCGCGCGGATCCGTAGGGGCTTTTGCGGAGAGGGAACTTGTTCCGCGCGATCCGAGCATCAAACTTCAAACGGAGCTCATTGTTCCCGGCCGCTATCAAATCACACCGCATTTTTCCGGAAGTGAAGGAACATCCCGAGGCCGGACCGGTTCGACGGTCGGCGGGCGAAGGAATCGTTAACCATCTTCCCGATAGAGGTGGCTTCGAGGGAATGCGGAGTGATTCGATGGGCGTTGGACGGAACCGAGGTGCGAGTGAGATCGAGGGCGGAGAGGTTGTCGCCTTTCCTCTGGCAGCGCGTGTTGGCGACGTGGAGCGCTGCGCCCGGGAACTCGACCGGATACATGGTAGCGCCGCCGTCGCGTATTGGAAGATCGAGTGCCGGCAGCTCGCCGTGGAGCTTTCGGCGCTCGGCGTGCCGGACTCAGAGATCCGCCGGCAGGTCCTCGCATTTCAGGCGGAGGTCCAGATCGCAATGGCCGAGCGCTACCGGACGCATGCTACCGAGCGGAGCCGATCCGACAGCCGCACGTAACCGCCGCGAACCGGCGCGAAAACGATCCACGGTTTGGAAGCCGGCTGTATGAAAAGCCACATGGCCACGCCGTGGTCATGTGGCTGTGTAAGAGTTCTTCAGGCGGAGGTCGCGGTCGCTGCCGCCTTCACTCTCCGGTCCAACTGTGCACGTGGAACTTGGCCTCCTCGGCCGCCTTGATGAAGGCGGTGCGCGCGGCGTCGGGCTCGTCCTGCCCGTCGATCACGCGATCGCAAGCTGCGAGCGCACTCCGTTTCGCCGGCCCGTCAGCAAGGGGCCAATGATTTTTGAGGCAGAGACATGCGTCGCGGGTGCTTTGTACCCGAAGAACGCGCTTAGGCGCCTCAAGGATGACCGCTTCACTCCACAGGCGATCCTGCGTCAGGCATGACATTGCGACATTCCTTCAGGCTGGGCGCTCACGGCGGCCGGACGGTTCAGCCCTTCGAGCACCAGGCCGCCTAGTTCCGGGCTTGCACGGGTGATGTCGGCCAGCGACACGATGCCGGCGGCCTGCCGTTTCTCGTCGACGACCACGAGGCGGCGTATCCTGAGGTCGTGCATCTTCTGCGCGGCGAGCAATATGCTGTCTCCCTCCTCGCAGGACTGTGCGGAGACCGTCATGAACTCGAACACTGCGGTCGAACTCGACAGGCCTCGCGCGACGACGGAGCTAAGGATGTCGCGGTCCGTTACAATGCCGAGTATCGTTCCTACACCCGGCGCTTCGACGGGCACGGCGCCCACGCCGGTCTCCTTCATCAGTCGGGCGACCGACTGCGCCGTATCGGTTGGCGATACCGTGAAGACCGGGCGCGACATCACGTCTCCAACGCGTAACGGCTGCTCAGGGGCGACCATCGACGAGGCTCCTCCCATTGATCGAAGCCGGGACGGCGACTTCCTCTGCCGTCGACTTCTTGAGAGTGAGATCGACCCGATAGGGGACTATGACCTGGGGCTGCCAGGCATTCCGGCCCGATTTCTTTGCATCCGGATTCTCAGGCGGCCGGGCAAACCTCGGACGCTTCTTCAGTCGATGTCGCACAAGACGCTCCCTTCTCTTAGCGTAGACATGCGCGGCTAAAACCGCAGTCCGTTAACGCACCACTAGGGTTGCGGTTCCCCGCAATTTACTGCCGGCGCGCCTTAGGCCCGCTCACTGCGGCGCCGCAGGCTCAGGATCCGCATTCGCTCGCGCCGTGGCATCGTTGAGGATGGAGGCGATTTCCGTCGTCATCGCATTCTGCCTGGCGAAGGCTTCGGAGGGGACGACACCCGGATCCTCCTCATGATCCTGGACGATCTGAGCTTCCTCGAGAAGGCGGTTGATCTCCGCCCAGACGTCGTCGTGGCGTGCGAGGGCCGAGAGCACGGCCACGAGGACCTCTCGGTGGGCGGCCAGCCGAAACTCGATGTTTTCCATGTGGACCTCCCGATATGTGCACCAACGGATGCCCTTTGATGCGGCGACCGGCCGCGATGCGTTCGTGGATCCCGGCCATGCGCAGTTGTAAAGATTGCAGCGCCGCGCGTCGGAAAGACGCGCGGCGCTTTAATCGGATTGGAAGGGGCTTCCTCGCAAACTACGCGCCCCGATGTGCTTCAAATGCTATTGCAGGACTTCCACGACCGTACGCTGTTTGGGATTAACGACGACGCGCTTGTTGTTCACCACCGCATACGCATAGTCAGGCTGATCCGGGATAGTGTGGATTTCCACGGTCTCTGGAAGCGGCTGTCCAACGACGACCTCGCCCTCAAAAGTGACCGAAGGCACGTTCTGCTCCAACACGTAGGTCCGGACTTCGCCCGGGAGCACGACGGTTGTCTGGGCAATTGCCGATGTGCCCAGCGTCAGGAGCAGGGCGGCTGTCATAGAGGCAAATCTCTTCATGGCGTTCTCCTTGTTGGGCTTTCCCAACTGGTGACATCGCTTTTGGTTCCCGCAAGGCGCGCTGCCGGCTCGGCCGCAACGACAGAAAGCATGGAACGACTTTCGGTGTTGTGGACCCTCCGCTCCACACCCGCTGGCGTTTTGCCTTGCTCGCGAGCGCGACCCGCACCCGACGAAGCGCTTCGCGGCGTCGGTCTGTCGGCCTCTCGCGGCGTGAGCCTGGGGAAATATACCCCCGCCCTTAGGAACCAAAGGGCCGGACAGGCATTTTCTAACGTCACCTAGAGAACTTCATAGGCAGAAGGGCAATATTTGACATGCCTGCCACCAGCGGTCACGCATCGCACTCATCACCGCTGCTTGAGGAGCAGGTCGTCGATCTGATTCCCGCTCTCAGGGCTTTTGCCCGCACATTTACGTCGGCCTCATTCGAGGCGGACGACCTTGTGCAGGAAACCCTGCTTCGCGCCCTGAGGAGCATCAATCAGTTCGAGCCCGGCACGAGCCTCAAGTCATGGCTGTTCACGATCATGCGCAATGCATTCCGCACGCAGTACAAGATTCGCACACGCGAAAGCCCTGGCAGCACCAATTGCGCGGAACTGCCGATTCCTACGGCACCGCCGCAGGAATGGTCGGTCCTCAACGGCGAGCTGCGCACCGCACTCGGAGCGCTCTCCCCCGAGCACCGTGAGGTGCTGGTTCTCGTCGCCGGTTTCGGCATGAGCTACAAGGAAGCGGCAGACATCTGCGACTGCGCGATCGGAACGATCAAGAGCCGGCTCAGCCGCGCCCGCGACGAACTAACGGCGCAAATGCACGGAAATCCACTGAACTAGCCTAGCAACCAGAACGACCAACGGGGCCCCGCTTCAGCGATTTCGCTCGTCGAGAGCCCTCTGCAGCTTCCGCGCCAGTTCGAGAAGGCGCTGCGGTACCGCCTCCTTGCGGATGTCCTCCAGAAGCGAGGCGATCCGCTCGTCGATGGCTTTTTCCGCGTCTGCATCCGCGGAAGCCTTGCTGTCGTTCATTCGCCCGTCCTTGGTCACGGCTAGGATCTCAACCCAGATTATTGTTCCGGCTCAGCGCTGTAAATCATCAAAACCACCGGAATGGAAGGGCCAGAGCCGCACCCGCAGGAGCCATACCGGAGACATCGTACCTCAGTCCACATGCCGCTCGCTGGTGATTTACACGCCGCACGTCGCCGTTGCCGGCCCATGTAAGGACCAGCCGAATAAACACCGACGGCGCGAAGCGGCAGGAAATGCTTGCGGCGTTCACAACCCGCCGAACGCGCTCACTTTTTTGAAACGTGCTGTTTCTTTCCCTTGCGTTTGGTCGACGCCATTTCCTCGAGTTCCTTCTCGGTCATGGATTCGGCCATGCTACGCGAGGCGTCTTTAAGCTCGCTCTTCTTCTTTTCGCCTCTCTTGGCGGCAAGCGCGGCACCGGCGGCCATTTGCTGCGCCTTCGATTTTGCAGGCATGACTCCTTCTCCCATCGATGATGCTCCGTCCCGAACCGGGACAGTTCCCCGATGTCGGCCGGGCTTCGCTGCCGGAACCGGCGAGACTCGATTATGTTCCGCGAGTGAGCAAATGCGTTCAGCGAACGAGCGGTACGGCGGCACCGCTTCAAATGCCCGACCAGAAACGGGGAAGCCGCGGTCCGTCCCTATTCCGCGCCCGGGATGATCGTTGCAAGAATCTTGTCTATTCGCCGGCCGTCCATGTCGACAATTTCGAAGCGCCAGCCATCGAATTCAAAGCTCTCGCCGACGTCCGGGAGGTGCCCGAGGATGTGCAGGGCGAAACCAGCGATCGTGTGATAGCCGCCATCCTGCGGTCTTTCCTGAAGCTTCAGTCTTTCGAAGGCGTCGTGCGCCGACATCATGCCATCGATCAGCAGCGAGCCGTCCTCGCGCTCGATCACGTCGGGCTCTTCTGTCTCCAGATCCGGAAGTTCGCCGGCGAAGGCCTCAAGCAGATCCGTCTGCGTGACGATCCCTTCGAGGCTTCCATATTCATCGACGATGGTCGCGAGGCGGACGGGCGCGGATTTGAACCTCTCGAGCACGCGGAAGACCGGCGTCGCCTCGTGCAAGATCAAGGGCTCCCGGACGATCCCGAGCGGATCGAGCGGCCTGCCGTCGAGCAATTGGTCAAGCAGATCCTTCTTCAGCACCATGCCGATCGGTTCATCGATATTGCCGCGGCCGACGAGCAACTGCTCGTGCCGGCATTCGCGGATCGTCTTCAGAATATCGGCCGGCGGGTCGTCAGCATCGATCCAGTCGACGTCGACGCGCGGCGTCATGAAATCGGAAATACGGCGATCGCCCATGCCGAATATCCGCTGGACGATTTCCTGCTGCGCCTCGTCGAGGAGCCCCGCTTCGTGGCTTTCGGCAACGATGAGCTTGAGCTCGGCAGGCGAGTGCAGTGCCGCCTCGCCCGCCCCGGTCCGCAAGCCCGCCAGACGCAAGACGATGTTCCCGAGGCCGTTGAGAATGAGGATCGCCGGGCGCAATAGAAACAGGAAGAGGCCGAGCGGCCGGACGACGGCAAGCGCCGTGCCCTCGCTTCGCTGAAGGGCCAGGCTCTTGGGAGCCAACTCGCCAAGAACGATGTGCAAGGCCGTGATGATCAGGAAGGCGATGGCAGCGGCAATGGCATGCGACCCGGCCGTCGCCCAGACCTGCGGCAGAACGCTCAGCAGCGGTTCGATTAGATGGGCGAGAGCCGGCTCGCCGACCCAGCCGAGCGCAAGAGACGAGATCGTGATGCCGAGCTGGGTCGCCGCCAGGTTCGCGTCGAGATTGTCGACGGCGCGCTGCAGGGCCGTGGCGTTCATTCTGCCCTGCGTCACCAGTTCCGCCACGCGGCTGCGCCGGACCGCCACGAGCGAGAATTCCGCCGCGACGAAGAAACCGTTTGCGGCCACCAGCAGGAACACGGTGAGAACACCGAGGAAATCGAATAGGCTACCGTCGGAATTGGGCATGTTCTCCTTTCGGGCCGAAGGCCGGGCGCGGCAGTTCAACGAACCGCGAGTGTAACACGCCGGTCCCACGCGAACATGCGATCGATGGCCGAAATTGCCCGCAATCCGTCCTCGCGGGATTACCGGTGGGGGCCTTGCGACCGGCAATGACGTCGCCGACGCAGAGCGAAGTCACGACGCAAAAATGCGGGCGGTTGCCCGCCCGCATTTTGATCCGACGATCCTCAATGCGCCTGGATCATGATGATTATAGGTCGTATCGACCTATAATCATGAGCGTCAGTTGACGGAATTGAGCGTCATCGACGTGCCCGCGGCAGCGACATTGAGACCGAGTTGCCCGGTGACGCTGACCGTCTGGAGGTGGATCGATCCCGAGGTGCCGCCGACAAGCACATTCGCCCCGACACCCGCGCCGACCGTCGCTTCGGCGCTCGCGCCCTGGTAGATGCCGCTGAGAGAGCCATGGTGATAGCCGGCCGTCGGCGCGAACACGGCCCAGATCAATCTGCTGCGCATCGTAAAGCCGATGTCGACGCCGAGCTTGCGGATCTCTCCGGTATAGCGATCCGCGATTTCGTCGCCACCTATCGAGCGAAAGGCGCAATCGACCTCCTTGGCGGAGCCGAGAACGTAGCCGGCGCCGCCACCGATATCGCATTCGAGATAGCCGATCTTCACGCCGCCTTGCGCGTCCTGCACGGGCGGCGGCGCCGGTTCCCGATAGGGCGTGAGATCGGCGGCATGGACGCCTGCGCCGGCAAACGCGATCGCGGCCGCGGAAAGCGCCAGGGCAAGAGTTTTCTTCATTCATCTTCTCCTTGTCGGATCGATCGGCGAGATGGCGGGCCGTCGTCCGAAACAATTCAGCACTGATGGCGCGCAGGGATTTCGCGCGAGGCTATGCCCGCATAGGGCGAGTCGAACAGTTGTGACCTAATGAGACATTTCAGAGGCGCTCCCGATGTCGGCAGCTTTTTGCGATCCGGTGTTGCCGTTTCGCCAAAGTGAGCAAGCCCAGGTTCGCGACGCAGGGCGTGTGCGGAATCGTCCGCACGTTCCGTGCTATCCGCCGTTCACCAGATCAAGGATGAGCTGGTGAATATTGCCACCTTCGCTGAGTTCGGCGTTGTCGAAATCGCGGCTCTTCTGCCGTTGCGCGCGCGACAGCTCGCCAAGTCGCCTCGTCATTTCCGCCTTGATCTTGCGGCACTCCGGATCTGCCGGCACAGTGAGGCCGACGGTCGCGGCCTCGATGTTGCGCACCATTTCCTTGATGAAATCGCCATGCACGAGTTCGTGCTTCTTCACCCCGGCGATAAAGGTCTCCCAGTTCCTCTGCGTGGCAGCCGGCAGCGGCCTGGCGGGCTCCGGCAAGGTGTAGGTGATCGAAAGCTTGGGGAGCGCCGACACCAGGACGCAGGCGCCGCCGTGGGCTTCGTATTTCCGCGACCAGGTGAGTTTGAAGCTCGTATGGGCGATGGCGCGGACGAGGCCGCCGACCTTGGGGCCCCGCTCGCCGATCGAGGCGTAGAGTTCGGGGCCGGATTGTCCGGTGATCGCGTAAGCCTTGACCTTTTCAACCGCCTGCCATTCGGCGCGTGCGGCTGAAGGCGACAGGAAGAAGCAGACCAGGAGCAGGATTGATCGAAGGTCCGACTTCAAGCGAATCCCTTCAGTGCGCTGTGTTGATGCGGCGGCAAACTAAAGCGGACGATGCTCGCTTGCAATCGCCTTTGTGCGACGCAAGACCGCCTTCAGACGCTGCTGAGTAGCAGGCTCGTTTCGCTGTTGGCCACGCCATCGACCATCCGTACCTCGCGCAGAATGCGGTCGAACTCGGACAGGTTCGCCGCGCGGATGTTGGCCACGAGATCCCAGTTGCCGTTGGTCGTGTGCAGCGTATAGATCTCCGGCATGCCGCGCAGCCTGCGGATGACCTGCGTCGTCGACTTGCCGACGACCTCGATCATCATCACGGCATGGACGGTATTTACGTCGTAGTCCTCCCTCACGCGCACGGTGAAGCCGAGAAGCGTTCCGGTCTCGAGCAGGCGGTCCAGACGGTTCTGCACGGTGCCGCGGGCAACGCCGAGCGCATCGGACAGCTTCGAGAGCGAGGCGCGCCCGTCGGCCCGAAGATGAGCGATGATCTGCCGATCCAGGTCATCCGGCGTGTACTTCGCGACGGTCGTACCGCCCGCTGATGTTTTGCTCATATTGCGCAGTTCCACTGATCAAATCGCCCAATACGATGGCGAAAATAGCACAGGTTTGCGCTTTCGACCAGCGGGCCGGATCGGTTACCATCTTTCCTGTTCATCACATGCAGGAGAAAACCGCCGATGCTCGCGCCGCTTCCGTCAGCCAAGGCAATGGTGCCGTTTGTCAGCGTCGACAACATGATGCGGCTCGTTCACCATCTTGGGGTCGAGACCGTTCTGGCGGAGCTCACGGACGCGATCGAAGCGGATTTCCGCCGCTGGGAAAGCTTCGACAAGACACCGCGTGTCGCCAGCCACTCGCGTGACGGCGTCATCGAATTGATGCCCACGTCCGACGGCAGCGTCTATAGCTTCAAATATGTCAACGGCCACCCCAAGAACATCGCAGACGGGCTGCAGACGGTGACCGCCTTCGGCCTGCTTGCCGAAGTCTCGACCGGCTATCCGGTGCTCATCACGGAAATGACGATCCTGACGGCGCTCAGGACCGCGGCCACCTCGGCTATGGCGGCGCGCCACCTCGCGCCGAAGGGCGCGCGCACCATGGCAATGATCGGCAATGGTGCCCAGGCCGAATTCCAGGCTCTGGCGATTAAAGCCGTCTGCGGCATCGATACCGTCCGCCTTTACGACATCGATCCTCGAGCAACCGCGAAGACTGCACGCAATCTCGCCGGTTACGGTCTCGCGATCGTCTCGTGCAGCTCCGCGCAGGAGGCGATCGAGGGTGCCGAGATCATCACCACCTGCACGGCCGACAAGCAGTTCGCGACGATTCTGACCGACAACATGATCGGCGCCGGTGTCCATATTAACGCGATCGGCGGCGACTGCCCCGGCAAGACGGAGCTGCACCGCGACATCCTCAAACGCTCCGACGTCTTCGTCGAATATCCACCGCAGACCCGCATTGAGGGCGAAATCCAACAGATGGCGCCGGATTTTCCGGTGGTCGAACTCTGGAAGGTCGTCAACGGCGAGGCGCCGGGCCGGCGCGATTCGCAGCAGATCACGCTCTTCGACAGCGTCGGTTTCGCCATCGAGGATTTTTCAGCGCTTCGCTACGTGCGCGAGCGCCTCTCCGGCACGGAGTTTTACCAGAACCTCGACATGATCGCCGATCCGGACGATCCGCGCGACCTGTTCGGAATGCTGCTTCGCGCGAAGTAACGGCGGCGGTCCAACGAAAGGTTTGCCTGGGCGCTTTTCCGCCGTTGTGTGAAAGGTCGCCCGGCGCGCTACTGCTTCCCGATGCGGGATAGGGCCTCCCGTGCCTCCTCCACCAACGGATGATCGGGATGACGGCGGATGAAGCGCTCGTACGCTTCCACCGTGTTCTCCGCCTTGACTTGCTCGAATTCCGATCGGACCGCGGCCTCGTAATCCGGAGGCTTCTGCATATCAGCTCCACCTGCCTTCGCGCCGGCTGCCGCTGCCGGATGACACATTGCTGCCAATGTTACCGAGGCAAACAACGCCAGAAACCTGTGGAACGGCACCCCTTTCCTCCAATCTTATCCAACGCCTTATGACAATAGTAGGCATTGGCTCTCATCGTCGCGGACACGATCCGTGTTTTTGGACCCCGAGGCAATGGCCTCGCGCTTAGCAATTGGGAATTTCGCATGAGCGGTAGCGGTAAAACTCTCAAAACTGTAAGGGCAACCGGCAACAGCCTAATCGACGGCGTACTGTCGGGCTCGAGCTGGACCGGCACCATCACCTATGCATTCCCGACAGCGAGCAGCAGTTACACCTACGGCAACGAAAAGTCCTCCGGCTTCAATTCCATGTCGACGGCGCAGGTGAACACCGCACTGTTCGCGATGGAGCAGTCCTACGGCTCGGCGGCCAATGACGGCTTCTCCATCGAGGGCTTCACCAACGCCAACTTCGCCGCCGGCAGTGCCAGCACCGCAACTCTCCGCTTCGCGCAGTCGAACCTTCCGAAAACCGCCTATGCCTATATGCCCGGAACCTACGCTCAGGCCGGCGATGTCTGGTTCGGCACCGCTTATGCCGGCACGGTGAACGACTATCGCAATCCGGTCGCCGGCAATTACGCCTGGCACACACTGTTGCACGAGCTTGGTCACGCGCTCGGCCTGAAGCATGGCCATGAGGCGGAGGGCGCTTTTAACGCCCTGCCCAGCCAATACGACTCGATCGAGTATTCGATCATGACCTATCGAGGCTATGTCGGCGGCAACGGCTACTACTACGAACAATACGGCGCGCCGCAGACCTTCATGATGGCCGACATCGCAGCGCTCCAGGAAATGTACGGCGCCGACTTCACGACCAACAGCGGCAACACGGTCTACAAATGGACGCCGGGCAGCGGCGCCACGCTCGTCAACGGCGCGGTCGCCGTCTCGCCCGGCGCCAACCGGATCTTCGCCACCGTCTGGGATGGCGGCGGTAACGATACCTACGATCTCACGGCCTATACGACCGGGCTCAAGGTCGACCTACGGCCGGGCCAGGCCTCGACCCTCAGCATCGACCAGCTTGCCTGGCTCGGCGGCGGCTCCAACAAAGGCTTCGCCGCCGGCAACATCTTCAATGCGCTGCTCTATCATGGCGACACGCGCTCGCTGATCGAGAACGTCAAGGGTGGCTCGGCCGGAGACTTGATCACCGGTAACCAGGCCGCCAACAGCTTATGGGGCTACGGCGGCAACGATGCACTGAATGGCGATTCCGGCAATGACGCCCTTTATGGCGGAATCGGTAACGATACGCTCTATGGCAGTGCGGGCAACGACGCCCTTTTCGGCGAATCGGGCAACGACCTGCTCTATGGGGGCGCCGGAGCAGATCGTCTGACTGGCGGCGCCGGAGCCGACCGCTTCGTGTTCAAGGCACTTTCGGAGTCGTCCGTCGCGACCTCAGGTCGCGATACGATCTACGACTTTCTGCCCTCGGAAGCGGACAGGATCGATCTTTCCGTCATCGATGCCAACACGAAAGTCTCCGGCGATCAGGCATTTGCATTCATCGGCACGGCGGCGTTCAATGGTGCGGCGGGTCAGGTCCGATACGTGAAGCAGGCCTCCGATACCTACATCTATGGTGACGTCAACGGCGATAAGGTGGCGGATTTCGCCATACATCTGGACGACGCCGTCACCCTGCAAAAAGGCTATTTTGTCCTGTAGTAGGCGATACGCCTGGACGCCGCTCCAATCCGGCCTGCTACCCCGTTGTGACCACAAGCAAAGGAAGGGAATATCCCTAAGGGCGGCCGCGCCTCTTAGAGCGGTTCCGGTTTTGAGTGAATCGGAAGGGATTCCGTTATCGGTTTTGTGATTCAAGATGCTGGCTGGAGCGGAGGTCAGCATCCGATGCCGCGACCTCTTTCGTGGCGGTTCCTGCGCGGCGAGGGGGCTGCGGTTCAAACCACTGTTCACCCTTGAGCGGCCTCTGCCGATGCTGCCCGCCGGCGCTGCTGGCAGCCCGGCGATGCGTTGCCCATAGAATTTTCGCCTTCGTTTCTCAGAGAAGCACAGGCGATCCTCATTATTTTCGTAAATAAGCATACACCACGGCTCAAGCCGCGCGGCATGCCGTTCCCATCGTGTAGCTCAACCGGCGAGCCACTTCGCTTGCCAGGACAGCGAGGCCGACAGGGTGAACGAGGACTGTGCGGCGGATGGTCGCGGCTGCATTTCGTCGTCCCGCTCGCCTACGCGGCCGGCAACGACGATCCTGGCGCTCGCGTTCCACTTTCGCTCTCATCCACAGGCGCGTTAACGCGCGATGGTGGCGCGTTCACACGATGTTTACGATTATAGGTTGCGATCGACGGTCGTAAGGCACGCGCAAAAGTTATTGACATATTAATCCTGCCGAATTATCACTGACGAAATTCAAAAATCGTCACTCGTCACAAAGTGGATAGAATGAGCGATCTCAAAGAAAGCGGCGTCGACGCTGCCCGGCAGGAAAACATCACGCGGATCCTCGATTCCGCGGAGCGCCTCTTCCGTCATTACGGCTATGCCAAGACGAACGTCGCCGACATCGCCCGCGATCTCGATATGTCCCCGGCCAACATCTATCGCTTCTTCGCGTCGAAGACGGAGATTCACCAGGCGCTCTGCGCCCGCATGCTGGCCGCGAACTACCAGCAAGCCTATGAGATTTCGCGTCTGCCGTTGAGCGCCACTGAGCGGCTCAGGCGCTATGCGCATGAGCAGCACAAGCTCACGGTCGAGACCATGCTCGACGAAGAGAAGGTCCACGAGATGGTCATCGTGGCGATCGAGCGGGAATGGCACGTCATCGAAAAGCACATCGATCGCGTCGATCAGCTCCTGGCCGAGATCATCCGCGAGGGCATCAAGGCCGGCGAATTCGCCGATCAGGATCCGGAGGTCGCCGCCCGGTGCTTCGATGCCAGCCTGATAACCCTCTGTCATCCGCAGATGGTGGCGCAATGTCTTGCGAAGCAGAACCGCGCGACGCCCGACGAGCTAATCGAATTCGCGATCAAAGCACTGAAGAAATAATCGAAGAAATACGAGCGGCCGCGCCACGAGCCGCCACGCAGGGAGTACGAACGATGTTTTCACCGAAGCCCTTCAACCGGCCGTTCGTCGCCAATCTCCTGGCCCTCGTCGCCCTTGGCGCCGTTCTTGCCGGCTGCTCGGAAGAAAAGGTCGAGACCAAGGAGATCGTCCGTCCGGTGAAGGTGGTGGAGATTTCCACGGCGGGGCAAGCGCGCGCGCTCGACTATTCGGGTTCGGTGAAGGCGCGCACGGAAATGAACCTCGGCTTCCGCGTCGCGGGCAAGATTACCGAACGGCTCGTCAATATCGGCGACCGGGTGAAGCCCGGCGATCTTCTGGCACGCATCGATCCCTCCGACTTCGAGCTCGCGGTGAAGAGCGCCGAGGCGAGCCTGCTCGCCGCCGAGACGCAGGTGCAGACGGCGGCGCTCGCCAAGAGCCGGGCCGAACAGCTCTTCGGCAAGGCATTCTCTTCCAAGGCGCAGCTCGACCAGGCGACGCTCGCCTATGACCAGGCGGTCTCCACGCGCGACGCCGCGGCGTCGTCTCTCAGCCAGGCGAAGAACCAGGTGGCCTATACGGATTTGAAATCCGACCAGAACGGCATCGTGACCGCCATCAATGCCGATATCGGCCAGGTCGTCGGCACGGGCACGCCGGTCGTGACCGTCGCGGTCGACGGCGAGAAGGAGGTCGAAATCGCCGTGCCGGAGATGGATATTGCCGAGTTTAAGCCGGGCAAGCCGGTCAGAGCGCGCTTCTGGTCGAACGACGCGCTCGTCGTCGACGGCCACGTGCGCGAGGTCTCCGGCAGCGCCGACCAGCGTTCGCGTACCTTTTCCGTGCGCGTCAGCCTGCCCAACGACGAGCGCGTGCTCCTCGGCATGACGGCGACGGTCGAGACCGCTGCCGCCAATTCGCAGCCGCTCGTTTCCATTCCGTTGAGCGCACTTGCGCAGAAGGACGGCAAGGACATCGTCTGGGTCGTCGACCGCAACGCCTCGACCGTGCATGCGCGCGGGATCGAGCTCGCGGATTTCGCCGACGACGGCGTACGCGTCACCGGCGGCCTTCAGCCCGGTGATCTCGTCGTTGCCGTCGGCACGCAGTTCATGTCGGAAGACCTGAAGGTGAAGCTGCCTGCAATCGCCGGGCCGTCGGCCGAGCAGCAGTCCGCCCGCGCCGAAACGCACGAAATCGTGCGCTAACCCCCCTCATAAAAAACGGAACGACGGCCATGAACGCCTCCACCGGGGACAAGAAACCGTTCAACCTTTCGCGCTGGGCGATCGGCCATCCAAGCATCGCGCGTTTCCTGTTCGGGCTGATCATCATCACCGGCGCGCTCGGTCTCGTCCGCATGGGCCAGCGCGAAGACCCGGAATTCACCTTCCGCACGATGGTGGTCCAGGCCGTCTGGCCGGGTGCATCGATCGAGGAGATGCAGGACCAGGTCGTCAACAAGATCGAGACGAAGCTGCAGGAGACGCCGCACCTCGATTTCGTCCGCTCCTATACGCGCGCCGGCAGCGCCATCATCACCGTGCAGATCGAGGGCGACACCGATGCCGACGACGTAGCCGACGCCTTTTACCAGGTACGCAAGAAGGTGGGCGATATCGCGGGCGAGCTGCCGGAGGGCTTGCTCGGCCCCTATTTCAACGACGAGTTCGGCGACACCTTCATTACGCTGCACGCGATCAGCGGCGACGGCTACAGCTATCCGGAATTGAAGCGCTTCGCGATCGAAGGCCGCGACATGCTCCTGACCACGCCCGGCGTCGAGAAGGTGGTCATCCTCGGCGATCAGCCGCAGAAGATCTACATCGACGTCTCCTCCAAGGCGCTCGCCGAACGCGGCTTGACGCTCAGCGACCTGCGCAACACCATTTCAGGGCAGAACAATGTCGATTACGCCGGCGCCGTCGATACCGGCACGCGCTCGGTGCGCATCTCCGTCGACGGCGGCGTTGCCCGGGCCGACGATATTCGCGAACTGCGCCTGCGGGCGGGCGACGCGACCATCCGCCTTGGCGATATCGCGACCGTGACCTCGGGCCTCGAAGACCCCTTTTCGCGCAAATTCCGTTTCAACGGGCATGACAGCGTGCAGATCGGCGTGGTCATGGCCAAGGGCTTCAAGGTCACCGATGTCGGCAAGGCGGTGGAGGCGACCTATGAGCGCTTCGAGTCCTCGCTGCCCTACGGCGTCTCGGTCGACCAGATCTCCAACCAGCCGGAGGTGGTCACCGAGGCGATCAGCGAGTTCAGCCATGCGCTCATCGAGGCGCTCATCATCGTCCTCGTAGTCTCCTTCCTGTCGATCGGCTGGCGCTCGGGCCTGGTGATTGCGATCGCCATACCGCTGGTGCTCGCCGCCACCTTCGCCATCATGTACGAGCTCGGCATTGACCTGCAGCGCATCTCACTGGGTGCCCTCATCATCGCGCTCGGCCTGCTTGTCGACGACGCGATGATCGTCGTCGAGCTGATGGAGCGCAAGCTCGAGGAAGGGCTCGTCAAGATCGAAGCGGCGAGCTTCGCCTATTCCTCGACCGCCTTCCCGATGCTGACCGGCACGCTGATCACGACCGCCGGCTTCATCCCGGTCGGCTTTGCGGAATCGACCGCCGGCGAATATGTGCGCTCGCTCTTCTATGTCGTCGGCATCGCGCTCGTCGTGTCCTGGTTCGTGGCCGTCTATTTCACGCCCTGGCTTGGCTACATGATCCTGAAGCAGCGCCACCATGCGGGCAGCCACCACGACGTCTTCGATACCCGTTTCTACCGTCGCCTCCGGGCAACCGTCGGCTGGGCGGTCCGCCACCGCGTCGTCGTCCTCGTCATGACGCTCGCGGCCTTCATGACGAGCCTCTGGGCCTTCCAGTTCATCCCAAAGAACTTCTTCCCGCAGTCCTCCCGCCCTGAAATCCTCGTCGATCTCTGGCTTCCGGAGGGGACGAGCGTGAAGGAAGTCGAGAAACAGGCCAAGGCGCTCGAGGCGCGCATGATGGGCGACGAGGACAAGCGCTTCATCGCCACCTACATCGGCGAAGGCGCGCCGCGCTTCTTCCTGCCCCTCGACCAGCAGCTTCGCAACCCGAACTTCGCCCAGCTCCTCGTCATGGCGAAGGACGAGCCGGCCCGCGAGCGGCTAATCGTCAAGCTGCGCACGATTCTCGCCGAGGACTTCCCCTCGATCCGCGCCAAGGTCGACCGCCTGTTCCTTGGCCCCCCGACCGGCTGGCCGGTGCAGCTTCGGGTGATGGGACCGGATCGCCAGGAAGTGCGCCGCATCGCCGACGAGGTGAAGGCGAAGTTCCACGACAACCCGCTGCTCGGCGCTGTCCACGACGACTGGCTGGAGCAGGTGCCGGCGATGAAGCTCACGATCGACCAGGATCGCGCCCGCGCGCTCGGCGTCACCTCGCAGCGCATCCGCCAGATGCTGCAGGCGGCAATGTCCGGCGTACCGCTCGACGATTTCCGCGACGGCGAAGAGACGGTCTCGATCGTCGCGCGGGAACCGGACGGCAACCGCCAACTGCTCTCGGCCGTCAACTCGGTCTATGTGCCGACGGACTTCGGCGGTTTCGTGCCCGTGTCGCAGGTCGCCAAGGTCGTGCCCGTTATGGAACAGGGCATCGAGTGGCGGCGCGATCGCCTGCCGACAATCACCGTGCGCGCGACGCTGCCGGACGGTGTGCAATCGAACGACGTGACGATGAAGCTCTACAACGAGCTCAAGTCCCTGCGGGACGGACTTGCGCCCGGCTACAAGGTCGAGATCCAGGGCGGCGCCGAAGACAGTGCCGAGAGCCAGGCATCGATCGCTGCCAAGGCGCCGATCATGCTCGTCGTCATCGTCATCCTGCTGATGGCGCAGCTCCAGCATTTCGGCAAGTCGATGCTGGTGCTGGCGACTGGCCCGCTCGGCATCATCGGCGCGGCCGCGGCGCTCTTGATCAGCGGCGCGCCCTTCGGCTTCGTCGCCATCCTGGGCGTCATCGCGCTGCTCGGCATCATCATCCGCAACTCGATCATCCTCGTCGACCAGATCGATCAGGATATAGCCGCCGGGATGGAGCGTTCCGAGGCGATCGTTGGCGCGGCGGTGCGTCGCTTCCGACCGATCGTGCTCACGGCACTGACGGCCGTGCTCGCGCTGATCCCGATCTCGCGCGGCGTATTCTGGGGGCCGCTCGCCTACGCCATGATGGGCGGCATCCTGGTTGCGACTGTCCTGACGATCCTGGTGCTTCCGGCCGGTTATGCCCTGTTCTTCGGCAAGGAACCGAAGGCGCGCAAGCCGGAGCCGGAAGAGGCGCCGCTGCAGGCGCAACCGGACGAAGAAGATCGCGAGGCTTACCCGGCGCCCCTCGCGGCGGAATGAGCTGCGTGAGCGACGACGCGCCGGCCGGACAGGTCCCGGCCCGCGCGTCCCGGTCCAGGCGCAAAAGCGCCCGCGCATCTCACGTCATCAGCTTGGGCAAGCCCGCTGCCAAGGCGTCAATGGCAAGACGGGCCTTCAGCGGCAGGTGCGGCGTCCGCGTCCACAATGCATAGTTGTCGAAAACGTGACCCGGCTGATCCGGAAGCAACGGGATGAGTGCGCCTGCCTGGATGCGCTCGCGGATCAACCAGGACGGGAGCCAGGCGAGACCGTGGCCGGCGGTCGCGGCATCGGCAATTGCATCGAGGTCGTCGAGCCGCAATCTGCCTATTAGGGTAACCTCCACGGGGGGCTGGCCATCGCGCGGAAACAGCCATGGAAGAACCCATCCCGGCCGGCTGTAGATGATGGCGTGATGCCTTTCCAGATCCTCCAGCCCCCGCGGCCGGCCATGCATCTCGACATAGGAAGGCGACGCGCAGACGATCATGCGATGGCGCGCGATGCGGCGTGCCATCGTCCCGGCCCTGTCCTCCAGACTGCCGGTCCGGACGGCAAGGTCAAACCCATCCTCCACCAGGTCGACGATGCGGTCGGCAAACGACAGTTCAAGTTCGAGCGAAGGGTACTGTCTTGCAAAGTCGAGCAGGATCGGGGCAATGCATCGCCGGCCCAGGAGCGCCGGTATTGTCACGCGCAGTCTTCCGCGTGGTTCGGAAACTTGCTCCGCCACGAGAGCGTCGGCAGCCTCTGCTTCCGCGAGCACCACCCGGCAACGTTCATAGTAGACGCGCCCGAAGTCCGTCAGGCTCTGGCGGCGCGTGGTCCGGTTGATGAGCCGCACGCCCAGGTGCTGTTCAAGAAACCGGACATGCTTGCCGACCATCGGCGCCGATAGTCCGAACACGGCCGCCGCGGCCGCAAACGAGCCCAGATCGACGGCTTTAACGAAGACGGCCATGCTTGTAAGACGATCCATGATTAAAAACTTTCAGTTCATACTGTCCTTCGCGTGGCGCTATTTATCTGCTCAATTCCGCTTGGCATAGCTTATTCCATTCATTTCGTTTGGAGTTATGCAGATGGTACGCGTTGTTCGCTTTCACGAGCATGGTGGTCCCGAGGTTTTGCGCATCGAAAACGTCGATGTTCCAGGCCCCGGTCGGGGGGAAATTCAAATCCGCGTCAAGGCGTTGGGACTGAACCGGGCCGAGGCGCTGCTGCGTTCCGGCTCCTATATCGAGACGCCGCGATTTCCCTCCGGTCTCGGGCTAGAGGCAGCGGGCGTCGTCGAGACGGTCGGGGAGGGTGTGGACGCATTCACGCCGGGCGACTCCGTTAGCGTCGTGCCGCCTCTATCGATGGTCCGGTGGCCCGCCTATGGCGAGTTTGCCACGTTTCCCGCCGAACTCGCGGTAAAGCACCCGCCATCACTTAGTTGGGAAGCGGCCGCAGCCGTCTGGATGCAATATCTCACCGCCTATGGTGCGCTGATCGATATCGCCAAGCTTGGCCAAGGGGACTTTGTCGCCATCACCGCGGCATCGAGCAGTGTCGGGCTGGCCGCGATCCAGATCGCCAATATGGTCGGTGCGACCCCGATCGCAGTGACGCGAACGTCCGGCAAGAAGCAGGCCTTGCTTGCATCCGGCGCCACCCATGTCATCGCTTCCGCCGAGGAAGACCTGGAAGCCGGGCTGAAGGAAATCGCCGGTCCGCAGGGCGTACGGGTCGTGTTCGACCCGGTCGGCGGCCCGATATTCGAGCCGTTGACAGCCGCCATGTCACGAGGCGGCATTCTCATCGAATATGGCGGATTGAGCCCCGAGCCGACGCCCTTCCCGCTGTTCACTGCGCTCAGCAAGAGCCTGACGCTGCGCGGCTACCTCGTCCACGAGATCACCAGTGATCCGAAGCGGCTGGAGGCGGCAAAAGCGTTCATCATCGAGGGGTTGCTGTCGGGATCGCTTCAACCGGTGATCGCCAGGACCTTTCCGTTCGACCAGATCGTTGAGGCGCATCGGTTCATGGAGTCCAATGAACAGTTTGGCAAGATCATCGTCACGTTTGAGTGATCACGGCTCTTCCCGCTGATCGGATGGCCCCCGAATAACCCATAAAAACCGTGCGTTGCGGGATTTCTTGAATCGGCTTCGATTTGCGAGTAAAATTACGTCAGCAATTCAAAGCGTTACAGCGATCGTGCGATCTGAAACGAGCGCAGCTGCAACGTGAGGCGCGCGCGAGTGGTGACGCTTTGTCAAGCTTCATACGTGGAGGTTGTCATGCCCAACACTCTGATGGCAGGAAGAAGAGCCCAGGACTGGGTGAATCTGGTCTTGGCGGTGTGCCTGTTTCTTTCTCCCTGGGTCATCGGGTTCGTAGCTGAACCCACTCCGACCTGGAACGCCTGGATCGTCGGCATTGTGCTCGGCGCCCTGGCGATCGCAACCCTTTCGGCCTTCGCCGAATGGGAGGAATGGGCCAATATGGTGATCGGCCTGTGGTTGATCGTTTCTCCCTGGCTGCTCGGCTTCATGGCGAATGTCAACGCGATGTGGACGCACGTCATTCTTGGCGTGCTCGTCGCCGCGATCTCCGCCTGGGCGGTCTGGGACTATCGTCACCACTCGCACGCCTAGAGCATTTTGCAGTCAGGTGGAATCACTTGACGTAGCACAAATGCGACAGACACAAAGGATAGAGCGGCGGCGCGAACGCATGTGAGCGCATCCGCTCTAGATCACCGCGGTTTCGGTCTCGGGCCGAAAGCGTCTATTCTCTAAGAACTTGAGCGGGAGGAAACGGAACCGCTCTCCTCCCGCTTAAAGGACGCTGCCTCCGTAAAGACGCGAGCGTCGCTCTTTGATGACCCGCCTGAAAAGCGCTTGCTGGGCTATCCCGCCGCCCGCTCTTCTTGTGGCGCCTCCGTGTCCGGGACCCCGAGTTCGCGACGTTCGCGTTCGGTTTCGATCGCGAGGTCGAGCACCTTCTGCAGGTCGGCGGCATGGCGGAAGCCGGGCTCGGCGGCGTGGCCAGCCCTCACCGCCTCGACGAAGCGCTGGTAGTTGGTCGGTACTGTGCCGGCATCAACCGTCCGCCATTTGGCCTTTTCGACATCAGGCCCCAGGCAGGCGCGCAGGCTGGAGCCGTCCGGAGTATGGATCACTTCCAAGGCTCCCTTGTCGCCATGGAGACGCAGCCGCAATTCGTTGAGATGTCCGGTCGCCCACCGGCTCGCATGAATGACGCCCATTGCGCCGTTTTCGAATTCCGCCGTCATCGCGAAGCTGTCATTGGCATCGAGATCGTACTCGCCGATCCGGTTACCGGGCGCCTTGTCGAAGGCTTTGAGGCGAGCGAACACCCGTTCCACCGAACTGGCGGCGCCGTAGCCGGCGAAGTCGAGAATGTGGATGCCGACATCCCCGAGCACGCCGTTCGAGCCGTGCTTCGTCGACAGGCGCCAGAGCCATTTCGATTCGCTTGCCCAGTCGCCCCAGGCCCTCGACACCAGCCAGCTCTGGAGATAGGAGGCCTCGATATGGCGCACCCGGCCAATCTGGTCAGTGAGCACGAGTTCGCGCGCCTTCTGCAGCGGTGCGACATTGCGATAGGTCAGATTGACCATGGTGATGAGGCCGGCGCGCTCGGCCGCGGCTGCCATCTCGGCGGCCTTCTCGTAGTTTTCCGCCAGCGGCTTTTCGCACAGCACATGCTTGCCGGCAGCAATGAGAGCCAGCGTCGTCGGGTGATGCGCCTTGTCGGGCGTCACGTTCGTCGCCGCGTCGAACTTTCCCCAGGCGATCGCCTCGTCGAGCGACGCGAAGGTGTGCTCGATGCCGTGCTGGGCTGCGAAGACCTTGGCGCGGGTGGGGTCGACATCGACGGCGCCGACCATTTCGACGCCTTCGATCTCAGCAAAAGCTTTCGCATGGCTGTTGGCCATGCCGCCGGTTCCGAGAATGAGCAAACGCATGGCAATCCCTCATCTATATCCAGCTTCGCCGGCCCGGTGCAGTTTCGGGCCACGCTCGACGATCGGCTCCAGCGCCTTCTCCACCGGCACGTTCGGCGCCTCATGGATCGCCCGGTAGGTGCCCTGCGGGTTATGTGCCCATTTCACCGCGTTGCGCAGGACGTGGTGCACCGTCGCGTCGTGATAGGTCGGATAGGTTTCGTGGCCGGGGCGGAAGTAGAAGATATTGCCGGCGCCGCGCCGCCAGGTAAGCCCGGAGCGAAACACCTCGCCGCCGGCAAACCACGAAATGAAGACCGTCTCCAGCGGCTCCGGCACGGAGAATTGTTCGCCATACATCTCCTCGTGCTCGATGACGAAATGCTCGCCGAGACCCTCGGCGATCGGGTGGCGCGGATTGACGACCCAGACGCGTTCACGCTCGCCCGCCTCGCGCCACTTTAGCGCGCAGGGCGTGCCCATCAGGCGCTTGAACACTTTGGAGAAATGGCCGGAATGGAGGACGATCAGCCCCATGCCTTCCCACACACGTTTGGCGACACGTTCGACGATCTCATCGGCGACGGCACCGTGGTCCTTGTGGCCCCACCATAGGAGCACGTCGGCGGAGGCCAGCCGCTCCTCCGTCAGTCCGTGCTCCGGCTCCTGCAAGGTGGCAGTTGTCGCCTTGATTGCGGGATCGGCATTGATCGCGTTGGCGATCGTGTTGTGCATGCCGTCCGGATAGATCTCCCGAACCACTGCATTCGTTTGTTCGTGGATGTTCTCGCCCCACACGATAGCGTTGATAGGCACGGTCATTTCTCCTCGTGATTAAGCGCACCCGCCAGCGGGGTGCCTGATGTCCGTTGCTTGAAGTGTTGGCGCGGATTAAGGCCGGGACAACCACGCGGGTCCCCGCCCTTTCCTGCCCTAACGTTTAAGTCCTTGGAATGATCCGAAATCCTCCGGATCAGGCATTATCGTCAGGCCTTGTCGCGGCCGGAGGCGCCGTCGGCGCGGATGGGCAAATCGCAAATGATTTGATCTAGGCCGCACCCCGCATTTCCACGCGCCCGATCGCTCGGCCCCCTGCGTCGAAGCGGTGAACCTGGCCGGCGGCCGGCGAAAGTCTCAGCGTCTGTCCCGGTTGGTGCCTGGAGATGCCCCCCTCGCGGACGATCACCGGCTCGCCGGCACCTATATCGAGATAGACATAGCTGTCGGAACCGAGCATCTCGGAATGGATGACGGTCCCGCTCCACTCTCCTCCCTCCTCGACGATCTCCAGATGCTCCGCCCGGACGCCGATTGTCTCGGCCTTGTAAGGCTCGGCAAACGGCCCGGGGAGGAAATTCATTTTTGGCGAGCCGATGAAGCCGGCAACGAAGATCGAGTTCGGCTTCTCGTAAAGCTCCAGCGGCGTGCCGATCTGCTCGACGAGCCCGTCCCTCAGGACACAGATCCGGTCGGCGAGCGTCATCGCCTCGACCTGGTCATGGGTGACGTAGATCATCGTCGTCTTGTGCATGCTGCGGTGAAGCTTGGCGATTTCGAGGCGGGTAGCTACGCGCAGCGCCGCGTCGAGATTGGAAAGCGGCTCGTCGAAGAGGAAGACCTTCGGATCGCGCACGATCGCCCGGCCGATCGCCACGCGCTGGCGCTGGCCGCCCGAGAGCTGGCGCGGCAGGCGCTCAAGATAAGGCGTAAGCTGCAGCATTTCCGCCGCCGCCTCCACACGCTTCCTGCATTGCTCCTTGTCCTTGCCGGCAAGCTGCATGCCGAAGGCCATATTCTCGAAAACGGTCATATGCGGATAGAGCGCATAGGACTGGAAGACCATGGCGATGCCGCGTTTCGACGGTACGAGATGGTTGACGACCTTGCCGTCGAAGGAAAGCGTGCCCGAGGTGATCTCCTCCAACCCCGCGATCAGCCGCAGCAGGGTCGACTTGCCGCAGCCGGAGGGGCCGACGAAGACCATGAACTCACCCGCCCGGATGTCCATGCTGACACCCTTGATGACGTCGAAGGCGCCGAAGGACTTGCGGATATCGCGCAATTGCAGCTCTGCCATTTTCCTCTCCTAACCTTTGACGCCGCCGGCCGTGAGACCGGAAATGATCCGCCGCTGAAAGATCAGCACCAGGATGACCAGCGGCACGGTGACGATCACCGAGGCGGCCATGATGTTGCCCCAGGGAATTTCGAAATTGCTGCTGCCGGACAGGAGCGCGATGGCGACCGGCACGGTGCGCTGCGTATTCGACGAGGTGAATGTCAGTGCGAACAGGAACTCGTTCCAGGCGGCGATGAAGGCAAGCAGGCCGGTGGTCACCAGGGCCGGCCACATCAGCGGCATGAAGACCCGCGTGATGATCACCCAGGGCGAGGCGCCGTCGACGATCGCCGCCTCCTCGATCTCGACCGGTAGGTCGCGCATGAAGGTGGTCAGGACCCAGACCGTGAACGGCAGGGTGAAGATCATGTAGGAAAAGATCAGCGCGAGCGGCGTGTTGAAGATGCCGACGAAGCGGACGAGTTCGAAGAGACCCGCAAGAACTGCGATCTGCGGAAACATCGACACCGACAGGATGGTGAGAAGCAGGAGCGACCGCCCGCGGAAACGCACGCGCCCGAGCGCGTAAGCCGCCGTGATCGCAAGCAGCAGCGAAATGGCGACGACCGACGTCGCGACCATGAGCGAGTTCCCGAGGTTGCGAACGAAGCTGCCCTGGGAAATTACACCCGTGTAATTCGCAAGGGAGAACTCTTTCGGCCAATAGTCGACACGGAAGAGCGCCGTGCCGGATTTGAGGCTGGTCAGGATCGCGTAATAGAAGGGAAAGACCGCAATGACGATGATCGTCGCGACGAGCGCATAGAAGGCGGTCCGCCTTGCGATTGTGGAGACCATCAGCGTTCTCCTTCGAAATTGACGCGGCCGAACCACATGTAGAGAACGGTGATCGCCGCGATGATGAGAAAGAGCATGGTCGAGGCGGCCGCCCCATAGGCGAACTTGTCGAAATCGAAGAGGTTTTCGCGCGCCAGCACCGACATCGTCTTCGTCTGGACGTTGTTGGGAGTAAGCACGTAGATCAGGTCGAAGATGCGCAACGCATCGAGCATGCGGAAGATGACGGCCACCATCAGCGCCGGCCGGATCAGCGGCAGCGTCACCCGCCAGAAGACGCGGACCGGGTGAACGCCGTCGATCTTCGCCGCTTCATAGATATCACCCGGCACCATCTGCAGACCGGCGAGGATCAGGAGCGCCATGAACGGCGTCGTCTTCCACACATCGACGATCAGGACCGCAAGCATCGCCGTGTCGGGATTCGCGGTCCAGGCGATTTTCTGGCTGATCAGTCCGAGGCCGAGCAATATATCGTTGAGGATGCCGAACTGGTCGTTGAGCATCCAGGCCCACATCTTGGCCGAAACGATCGTCGGGATCGCCCAGGGGATGAGGATCGCGGCGCGGACGAGACCGCGGCCCGGGAAGTGCGCGTTCAGCACCAGCGCCACGACGAGCCCCAGCACCGTCTCGATGCTGACCGAAACAAGGGTGAATTTCAGCGTGTTCCAGACCGCGTTCCACCAGGTGGGATCCGCGAGCAGGCCCCTAAAGATCGTGCGGCCGCTCTTCAGCGTGATCCAGGAGAGATAATTGTTGAAGCCGATGAACTCTGCGCCGGCCAGATTCGTGAGCGACGCATTGGTGAAGCTGAAATAGATGGTCCTGACGAGCGGCCAGCCCGCGACGAACGCCAACACGAGAAGCGTCGGCGCCAGGAACACCCAGGCCGAGCGGACACGCTGCGCCCGCAAATCCGAACTGATGTGACTGCGCGCAAGCGCGGGCGGCGGATCCGCGACGGTAAGATCGGTCATGACTTGGCTCACCTTTGCCGTTCGGCTTTCGCCCAAGAGGTTCGTAAGGAGAGGAGGATGGCGGCGGGAGGGGCCCCCATCCTCGGCGACGCTGCAAGCGAGAAGGGAAGTGCGTAATTTCGAGCCCCTTCGCGCCCCGGGAGGGTTACCAGCTATCGCCTTTGAGCTCCGTCAGTTCGACTTCGAGCAGTTCGAGATTTTCGGCAGCGGTACCGTCGCCGGAGAGCGTGTTGTGAACGGCGCTCCAGAACTTCGAGGAGACCTCGTTGTATTTGACCTTGGCCACCGCCGACGGGCGCGGCACGGCGCTTTGGAAGATCGGCTTCCAGCTGGGCATGAACGGCTGCGCGGCGGCGATCTCGGCATCGTCATAGAGCGCAGCGAGCGTCGGAAGTTGCGAGAGCTGCAGCGCTCGCTGCTTCTGCACTTCCTTGGAGGAGAGGAACTTTACCAGCTCGATCGCCGCTTCCTGCTCGTCGGAATATTTCGACACGGCTAGATTCCAGCCGCCGAGCGTCGATGACGGCTTCTCGCCCTCGCTCGCGGTCGGAAGCGGTGCGACATCGAACTTGCCCTTGACGGCGCTGTCGTCGCCGTTTCCGAGCGCATAGGCATAGGGCCAGTTGCGCATGAAGACCGCATTGCCGGTCTGCCAGACGCCGCGCGATTCTTCTTCCTGGTAGGCAAGCACGCCCTCCGGAGCGATCGTGCCGATCCATTCCTTGACCCGATCGATGGCGGCGGCCGCCTTCTCGTTGTTGACGGAGATCGTCCCGTCCGGCTCGACGATCTGCCCGCCGCCGGAGGATTTGATCCATTCGAGCGCGTTGCAGGTCAGCCCCTCATAGGCGTTTGCCTGGAAGACAAAGCCCCAGATGTCGGCATTGCCGGCAGCGCGCTCCTTCTCCTGGATCTCCTTGGCGGTCGCCGCCAGTTCGTCCCAGGTCTTGGGAGCGGTCTTGCTGTATTTCTCAAGGAGGTCCTTGCGATAGTAGAGCGCCGGAGCGTCGGTGAAGAGCGGCAGAGCAACGAGGCGGCCATTGACCGTCTGCGACTGGATGATCGAGGGGAAGTAATCGCCGACCACATCCTTGGCCGCTTCCGTCAGGTCGACGAACTGGTCGGCGAGCTGCGGTGCCCAGATGACATCCGTCTGATAGACGTCGACATCCTTGTTTTCGGCCGCCAGCCATAGACGATACTGGCTGAATTGCTCGCTCGACGACGGCGGCATGGTGACAAGGTTGACCTTGTGCCCAGTCTGCTTCTCGAAGAGATCGAGCTGCTCGCGCATGAAATGCACGTTTTTGCCGGTGGTATTGGCCGCAAGCGAAAGTTCCGCGGCGACGGCAAGATCGACGGCGCCAAGAGCGGCGCAAAAAGTTAAGGTCCTCAGAAGCATTGTCATGTCCGGTGGCTCCTCCAAAATCCCCCACCGCTCGAAGGCTCCTCAGCAATTCGAAAGCGGTTTGGCTGGAAAAACCTGTCAGAAGCCCCAGATATTGTCAATACGCGCAAAATGGCGACCCGCAGCCTCGTTTATTTGCTGAATTTTTATCGCGTATTCATGCACTTACGATGTTCACAACTCTCCCTCGACATTTTGCCGGCAGTCGCTTGTGCGGCGTGTACTGCAGATAAATTTAAAACGATTTGGCTGGATCGCCACCGGCACAAGCCAACGGGCTGAGCGCCGCAGCGCGCCGGTTGTTCCTCAGGGCAAAGCCGTATATTCGTCATTCGGCAACGGGGTTATGGGAATAAATAGGCGCATGAAGCTCAAGGAGTTCGCCCGCCAGCTGGGCCTTTCGCCAACGACGGTCAGCCGCGCCCTGAGCGGCTATCCCGAGGTCAGCGAGAAGACCCGCAAGCGCGTCGCCGAGGAGGCCGTCCGGCTCGGCTACCGACCCAATATCAATGCGGTGCGCCTGGTCACCGGCCGCGCTGGTGCCATCGGCGTCGTGATGGGCCGGACCGGCGAATTCCATTTTGCCGAATTCATGAGTGGCATGGCGGAGCGGCTCGACGGGGAAGACATCGACATCCTCGTCAGTCCGACGACGGATCGCGATTCAAGCGACCAGGTTCCGCTCTATAGCCGCCTTGCGACCAGCGGTCGGGTCGATGCCGTGATCGTCCACTCGCCGAAGCCGAACGACGAGCGCATCGCGCTCCTGCACGAGCTCGGCTTTCCCTTCCTGCTTCACGGCCGCTCCGAGACTGACGTGCCGCATGCTTGGCTCGACATCGACAACGAGGGCGCCGTCCGGCGTGCGACCTCTCACCTGCTCGACCTCGGCCACAAGCGCATTGCGATGATCAACGGCCCGGCCGGCAGGACCTTTTCCCTCCATCGCGACAAAGGCTACCGCGACGCGCTCCAGGAGCGCGGCATTCCCTTCGATCCGCGTCTCGTTACCCACGGCCATTTCACCGACGAGCTCGGTTTTCGCTTTGCCCGGTCGTTCCTCGAGCAGTCGCCGCGGCCTACGGCCTTCGTTGCCGGCTCGATGATGACGGCGCTTGGGGTCTATCGCGCCGTGCGCTCCCGCGGGCTTGTCGTCGGGCGGGATATCTCCGTGATCGCCCACGACGACGTCTTTCCGTACCTGACGGCCGAGAACATGGTCCCTTCCCTTTCGGCAACTCGCTCCTCCATGCGGGCGGCCGGGGCACGATCGGCGGATCTCGTGCTGCAATTGCTCTCGGGACGGCCAGCGACGGAGATTCACGAACTCTGGCCGGTCGAGCTGATCCTCCGCGAATCGACCGGCCCGGCGCCCGAAGCGTGAGCGACGATTTCAAATAGAATGCCGCAGCCGGCGACTTATCTTCAGCCCGTCCAGCACGTCGGGGCCGAGTAGGTGAAAGCACTCGCCGCGCAGAATCGTCGACCTCGAACACGATCAAGGTCGCGGAAAGTCGTAGTCTCGGCCATGATGGTGCCGACCGATTTCTTCCGCCCCTCTCCTCGTGCACCTTCATGCTCTTCGTACCGCTCCCCTTCGTCGTCGCCATCCTTCTCCTCGTTCTCTTCGCCGCCGTCGCGAGGCGGGACGACGAGGCACCGCGGAACCTGCCGTTTCTCGCATTGATTCTGGTCAGTGTGCTGCAATCATTACTGTCCGGGCTTCGCTGGGGCTATGGGATGCAGGGCGTCATGTTCATCGCACCTATCGGCGCGGCCATCGTGCCGCCGCTTGCCTATTGCGGCGTATCCCGGCTGATGCGCACGAGCCGCTTAGCAACGCTCCTGCGCATCGGCCTGCATGGCGCGCCGGCTGTCGTCATTGTCCTGCTGGTGGCGCTGTGGCGGGACGCCATCGATGTGGCGCTCGTCCTGATCTTCGTCGGCTATGCGGTTGCGATCCTTCTTCTCATGCGGCCGGGGACCGATGCGCTTCGACTGGCGACCTTCGAGAACGCAGTGCCCGCCTATCGCGCAATTCTTTTCGCGGCTTTCGCCCTGCTCTTGTCAGCAGCGCTCGATACCTTCGTCTTTCTCGATCTGGCCTGGACCCAAGGCAGATATGCGTTGGTGATGATCACCGTCGGAAACCTCGCGGCACTGATCATCCTGTCGATCGCCGGCGCGGTGGCGAGCCGCAGTCGCACGCCTCTGGAGGTCGTCGAACCGACTCCGGAGCCCGACGTGGCCGAGGACAAGGAAACGATGATCGCCATTCAGAGGCTGATGGAAACGAGGCGCATCTATCGCGATATGGACCTTAACCTCGATCGACTCGCCCGTAAGGCCGGCATTCCGACCCGGCAGATCTCTGCGGCGATCAACCGGACGACGGCCAAGAACGTCTCGCAATATGTGAACGAGTTCCGCATAGCGGAGGCGTGCCGCCTGCTTGCAGAGACGGAAAAATCCGTGACGGAGATCATGTTCGAGGTGGGATTCCAGACCAAATCCAACTTCAATCGCGAGTTCCGCCGCGTCACGGATATGGCGCCGCTCCAGTGGCGGGAAAAGAACGAGCAGCCCGCCTGAAATGGTACGAAATCGCGATCGAGCACGTTCTAAAACCTGTAAGAGGTCGCGTTTCCGGCGTGTCCGGCCATGCTGTCGGCATGAACACGATCACCGAACACGACCGCAAACTCGCCGAGACGCTCAAGTCGCTCTCCCTTGAGCCTTCGCCCCGAACATTTCAGTCGCCGAAGAAAAGCGCTCGGCGGCGGGTATTCTTTGTCAGCCTCCTTGCGCTGGTCGCTGCATCTTGTCTTCCGGCCGTCTGCTGGCCGGAGGCGGTGGTTCGCTTCAAGACCGCGCTCCTCGGGCGGACAGGCACCGCGGCTGGTTCCACGGTGTCCGGCAGCGAGATAGTCGACCCGCGCGAGCAGGGGAAATCGCGAGATGGGGCGATCTCCGCGGTTCCGGGAGCGCCGCTCGCCATTGCACGCGAGGTTACCGGTTCCGGCTATGTGGTCGCGCCGCGCGCCACAACGGTATTCTCCAGGTATGAGGGCAGGATTACCGACATCGCCGTCGAGGTGGGAGACCATGTCGCGGCCGGCCAGGTGCTGGTCGCGCTCGATGACGCCAATGCCCGCTACGCGCTCGAGCAAGCGAAAGCCGCGAGGATTTCGGCCGATCTCGCGCTTGTGGCCAAGGACATCGCGCTCGCACAGACGCGCGCCTCGCTGGATCGCGTAGAGAGCCTCGCCGCCCGCGACGCGGCATCCAGGCAGCGGCTCGACGAAGCGCATACCGCCTGGGAAAGCGCGCGCAACAATGTCGCGCAGGCACAGCAGGACATCTTGAGGGCCGAGCTGGCCATCCGCATTGCGGAGGAGGCGGTCGATGAACTGACCGTCCGCGCCCCCTTTGCCGGCACGATCACACGGCTCAACGCCCATTTTGGCGACACCGTGCTCGCGCGGGCCGACAGCGTACGGGAAAACCAGAGCCTGCTGACGATCACCGACGCCGGCAGCATGGTCATCGACGCCGATGTGGCGGAAACGAGCGTCGCAGCGCTTCGGCCCGGCCTTCGCGGAGAAGCGGTGCTCGACGCGTTTCCCGATCGGCCTTTCGCAATCGTGCTCATGCGGCTCGCCCCCGTCGTGTCGCCGGAAAAGGGCACGATCGCTCTTCGTCTCTCCCTCATCAACCCACCTGAAGGCATCCGGCCAAACATGGCCGCGCGCATCCGCATCAACGTCACCGATACCGACAGCCAAACTGGAGAACGGCAAAATGACCGATAGCACCAAGGACGAAGCGTATATCGCGCTGAAGAACGTACGAAAGTCCTACAAGATCGGTATCGAGCCGATCCCGATCTTCTCCGGCCTCGATCTCACCATTCCCCGCAGCGATTTCGTCGCCGTCATGGGGCCGTCCGGGTCAGGAAAATCGACGCTCCTCAACATGCTTGCCGGCATAGACCTGCCGGATGCCGGCGAGTTGCGCATCGGCGGCAACCGGCTCGACCGGATGGGCGAAACCGCCCGCTCGGCATGGCGAGCGCACAACATGGGCATCGTCTTCCAGTTCTATAATCTGCTGCCGATGCTGAATGCGGCCGAGAACGTGGAACTGCCGCTCCTGCTCAAGCCGCTTTCGGCCAGAGAGCGGCGCGTTCGGGTCGGAAAGGTCCTTGATCTGGTCGGGCTCTCCGGTCGTGAAAAGCAATATCCGGCGATGATGTCGGGCGGCCAGCAGCAGCGCATCGGCATCGCCCGCGCAATCGTCGCCGATCCCGAACTGCTGCTCTGCGACGAGCCGACCGGCGATCTCGACCGCAAGTCGGCCGATGAGATTCTCGACATGCTGCGTTTCCTCAACCGCGAACTTGGGAAGACGGTCGTGATGGTCACGCACGATCCGCAGGCGGCGCTGTACGCCCGGCGCACGCTCCATCTCGACAAAGGCAGTTTCGTTGAAGAGAATAGGGCCGCCTGATGACCTTTTTGCAGCTTGCCCGAAGGAACACGTGGCGCAAGCCGATCCGCAGCCTGCTCCTGATGGTCTGCGTTGCCGTGGCTTTCCTCATTTACGGGCTCACGGCGAGCTTCACGAGCGGCACGCAGAGTGCTGTCGGCGCCAGCGACGACATTCTCGGGGTGATGAACGCCGCCGGGCGGGCTCAGCCCTTGCCGATGGCGCACATGGCCCGAATTGCTTCGGCGCCGGGCATCGCTTCGGTAGCCTACATGTCGCGTCTGCGCGGCTTCGTGGACAATGAGAGGAACGTGGTCGCCGTCAGCGCGGTCGATCCGGGCTTATTGATCGCCGTCAACGGCAGTGAGCTCGGCCTGACGCCGGAACTGATCGCGCCCCTTGGTAAGGCTCGCGACCGGGTGCTGGTCGGTCGCGCACTCGCTGAGGCACAGGGCTGGTCGGTCGGCGACCACATCAACGTCACCGCCTTTCAGGTCGCCAGGGAGGACGGCAGCCGCGACTGGCGCTTCGAGATCGCCGGCATTTTCGCAGGCGAGAGCCCCAGCAGCGACACCTATTTCATGATCGCCCGTTACGACTACATCAATGCGGCGCGGGCGCGCGACAGGGACACGGCGGATGCCTTCATTGTCCGTCCGCGGAGGTCGGTACCGTCGAGCGAGCTTGCTGCCCGCATCGATGCGCTGTTCGCCAATTCCGTCGCGCCGACCCGGACGCAATCGGAAAAGCAGTTCCTCGAGGCTTTCCTGCGCCAATATGCCGATGTCGGCCTGATCGTTGATCTCGTCGTCGGAGCGGCATTCGTCACCCTGCTGATGATCGTCATCAACACGATGGTCTTCGCCGTACGCGAGCGCACCTTTGAGTTCGGCGTTCTGAAATCGCTGGGTTTCTCGCGCACCAGTATTCTGTCGCTTGTCCTCACTGAAACACTGTTCATCTTCGTCATAGGCGGCGGCATCGGCCTGGCGCTGGCGAAGCTCGCGACCCTCTTCGCACCCCCTACCCTCGGTCTCGTCTTCTCCCTCTCGATTCTCGTCAAGGCGGCGGCGATCATGCTTGCCCTGGGGCTCGCGACCGGCGCCCTGCCGGCCGTCAATGCCATGCGCATATCCATCACCGCCGCTCTCAAAACGAGGTAACCCATGTCTTCCATCATCAGACAGACGCTCGCAATGCTCCGCGCCAATCTCTTCAGCCTGCCGCGCCGCCTTGCGATTTCCCTCTCCATGGCGCTCTCGATTGCGCTCGTCGTTTGCGTCCTCGCCGGTTTTCTCTCCATGGCGAAAGGCTTCGAGAAAACCCTGACGGGTACCGGCTCGCCATCGGTCGCCGTCATTCTCGGCGGCGGCACGAACCAGGAGAGCGGTTCGGACATTCCCGCCGGAGCGGTCCGTGTTCTTGAGGCGATGAAAAGCGACATCGGCGTCATCCGCAATGCGGCGGGAAACCTTGTATCCTCGCGCGAACTTGTCGTGCCTGTCGAGGTGAGATCAAATGAAGGTGCGGGCGAGCGCACGCTGGCATTGCGCGGCATGGAGCCCTCCGGGCCGTCACTGCGCGACGGCGTTAGGCTGTCAGCCGGACGCCTCTTCGCTCCGGGTGCGCGTGAGATCGTCGTTGGTGCGCGTCTTGCCCAGGAATTTCCCGGTTTCGGCGTCGGCGACACGTTCCGGCTCGGAGCGGTCGACTGGAGGGTAGCGGGACATTTTTCCGCTAGGGGCAGCGCTTTCGAATCTGAAATCTGGGCCGATCTCGACGCGGTTCGCTCCGCCTTCGATCGCCAGGGCCAGGTGCAGAGCTTTCGGCTGCGCCTCGTCGAGCCTTTCGCCCTCAAGACCTTGCAGAATGCGCTCGCCAAGGTCACTGGCACACCGCTGGTCGCGATATCGGAAGCCGATCTCTATGCCGGGCAATCGTCGCGAACAGCCGATCTCATACGGCTTCTCGGCTGGCCGATTGCGCTTCTGATGGCCATTGGCGCGACGGCCGGGGCGCTCAACACGATGATGAGTTCGGTCTCGGACAGGACGATCGAGATCGCCACCGTCCGCGCACTCGGCTTCAACCGCCTCCCGACCTTCGCAGCGACCTGGGCCGAAGCGACACTGCTTGGTGCCTTCGGTGCCGTCATAGGCACAGCCGCATCGTGCCTCGCCTTCAACGGCTGGCAGGCGAGCACTGTTGGGGCCAACAATGCCCGCATGACGTTCGAGCTTGCCGTGAGCGGCGACGTCATGCTGACGGGCGGTCTCCTAGGGCTCGCGATCGGCATCGTCGGCGGTGCTCTGCCCGCATTTGCCGCCACCCGGCTTCCCCTGACGGCGGCGTTGCGCGCACGGGGACAATGACGATGATCCCGGATCGGCTTGCGCCTCGACGCTTGGCGCGCCAAGAGTGCGCCGAAGAAATCGCTTCAAGGAATCGGTACGGATGCGAAGAAAAGAGATCGCGATCATTGGCGGCGGACCCGCCGGCCTCATGGCAGCGGAAGTGCTGTCGCGCGCCGGCCATTCGGTGACGATCTATGAGGCCATGCCGACAGCGGCGCGCAAGTTCCTGCTGGCGGGAAAATCCGGCCTCAACATCACCCATGCCGAGGACTATGCGCTTTTCGCGACGCGCTTCGGCGCGGCCTCCGATCGGCTGCGCCCGGCGCTCGACGCCTTGACGCCCGACGCCCTGCGCGCCTGGGCGGCGGGACTCGGCACCGAAACCTTCGTCGGCTCCTCCGGCCGGGTCTTTCCAACGGCGATGAAAGCCTCGCCGCTCTTACGCGCCTGGCTGCGCCGGCTGGAGGCCGAGGGTGCGCGGCTCAACACCCGCCATCGCTGGTCGGGTTTTACCGAGGACGGCCATGTCTTCGATACCCCGGCGGGACGGAAGATCGTCCGTTGCGATGCCGCGCTCCTGGCGCTTGGCGGCGCAAGCTGGCCGCGGCTCGGGTCCGACGCCGCCTGGGTGACGTGGCTGAGGGGTAAAGGGGTAGAGGTCAACGACTTCCGCCCCGCCAATTGCGGCTTCGACGTTGCCTGGAGCGAGGCGTTCCGGGAGCGTTTCCAGGGCGAACCGCTGAAGGCCGTCACCGCTTCCTCCGACGCAGGCACGTTTCCGGGCGAATTCGTCATAAGCCGCAACGGCATCGAAGGCAGCCTTGTCTATGCCCATGCGGCAAGCCTGCGCGACCGGCTGCAGCGGGACGGCAAGGCCGCGCTTACGCTCGATCTCGCCCCCGGCCGGACGGCCGAGCGGCTGGCGCGCGATCTGGCGCGGCAGGACCGCAAGGCGAGCTTCTCCAACCGCCTGCGCAAGGGAGCCGGGCTCGACCCGATAAAGGCGGCGCTCCTGCGGGAGATCCGACCAGACGCGGCCAAGACCGATCCGGAACGGCTCGCTGGGCATATCAAAGCCTTGCCCCTGCCGGTGCTGAGGCCCCGGCCGATCGCCGAGGCAATCTCGTCGGCGGGCGGCGTCCGCTTGAGCGAGATCGACGAGGGCTACATGCTGGAGCAGCTTCCCGGCCTTTTCGTCGCCGGCGAGATGCTCGACTGGGAAGCGCCGACCGGTGGCTATCTCCTGACCGCCTGCCTCGCCACCGGCCGGGCGGCAGCGCGCGGCATCGAAGCCTGGCTCGCCGCGGATCGACCGGGCTCGGAGATTCCATTGTCACCGTGAAGCGTCGCCGCACGGGGTGTGCCGCCCCGGAATGCCTTGGCATTGAATGTCGCGGCGCGGAAAAGCTATTACAGAGCACGGCTGTATCAAGCATATGCAAGGGGATGAAAATGAGCCTGGCACTGTTCGACCTCGCGGGCCGCCGCGCCCTCGTCACCGGCTCGTCGCAAGGAATCGGGTTTGCGCTTGCCCGCGGCCTTGCCGAGGCGGGCGCCGAGGTGGTCCTGAACGGACGCGACGAGGCGAAGCTCGAAGCCGCGGCTGAAAAGCTCGGCGGTGTCCACACCCTCGCCTTCGACGTCACCGACCATGCGGCAACGCGGTCCGCGGTCGACCGCTTCGAGGCGGAGGTGGGCGCGATCGGCATTCTCGTCAACAACGCGGGCATGCAGCATCGCGCGCCGCTCGAGGATTTTCCGGCAGACGCCTTCGAGCGGCTCATGAAGACCAACATCGCCTCCGTCTTCAATGTCGGCCAGGCGGTGGCGCGACACATGATCCGCCGCGGCGCCGGCAAGATCATCAACATCGCCAGCGTTCAGACCGCGCTCGCTCGGCCGAGCATCGCGCCCTACACCGCCACCAAGGGCGCTGTCGGCAACCTGACCAAGGGCATGGCCACCGACTGGGCCAGATACGGGCTGCAATGCAACGCGATTGCGCCCGGCTATTTCGACACGCCTCTCAATGCGGCCCTCGTCGCCGATCCTGCCTTTTCGGCGTGGCTCGAGAAACGCACGCCGGCGGGCCGCTGGGGCAAGGTCGACGAGCTCGTCGGCGCCTGCGTCTTTCTTGCTTCCGACGCCTCGTCGTTCGTGAACGGCCACGTGCTCTATGTCGACGGCGGCATAACGGCCTCGCTCTGAGGTGCTGCCGTCTCCCCTCGCCCAATGGGCGCGTTCCTGTGGCGGGTTGCTTTATCCGGGCACTCGCCTATTTGGAAGGGACGGCCTTGTAGCCTCCACCACCGGAACACCATCATGCGACAGTTGGAATTCCTCGATCGCTACAGCCCCTTCGCCCTTGCCGTGCTTCGCATCGTCACGGCCTTGATCTTCATGGAGCATGGCACGCAGAAGCTCTTCGGCTTTCCCGCACCGCCGGAACAGGGAATGCCGCCGCTTCTTTCCATCTTCGGGATCGGCGCCGTCATGGAATTCGTCGGCGGCCTCTTGATCCTTGTCGGGCTTTTCACCCGTCCGGTCGCCTTCCTGCTGGCCGGCGAGATGGCCGTCGCCTACTGGATGGTCCATGCGCCGCAGAACTTCTTCCCGGCCTTGAACGGAGGCGACGCTGCAATTCTCTATTGCTTCGTCTTCCTGCTCTTCGTCTTCACGGGACCGGGTGCCTGGAGCGTGGACGGCACGCTTCGCGAAAGACCTGCCACCCCGCAATGAGGGGCGTCCCGCGGGCGCGGAGTAGCGTGGAAGCCCGCCTCAGCGGAGGACACCGGAGAAGCTGCCGCGCCGGGCCGCCTCGAGCAGGAGCTCGCAAGGCGGATCGGCGAGGCCGGCACTCGCTAGCGCGCGCAGCGCGTCGACGACCTTGTCTGGTCCAGAGGCTTCCGCATAATGCATCGGTCCACCACGCCAGCGCGGAAAGCCGTAGCCGTGGATCTTCACGAGGTCGATATCGGAGGCTCTAAGCGCCGTACCGTCGCCAAGGATGCGGGCACCCTCGTTGACCATCGGCCAGAGGATGCATTCGGCGATCGAGCTTTCGTCCCAGTCGCGGTGCGGGAAGCCTGCGGCCTCCTCCGCGATGATCGCCGCGACCGTTTCGGAGGGCCGAGGCGTTCGCTCGTCCGGCTCGTAATCGTACCAGCCGCCGCCGCTCTTCTGGCCGAAGCGCTCGATCGCGCAGAGGCGATCGGCGATCGGCGCGAAGGGCGTCTCGCCGCGAGCGCGGGCGGCTTTCCGCTGGAAAGCGGCAATGTCGAGCCCGCCCAGGTCCTGCGCCTCGAACGGCCCCATGGGCAATCCGAAGGCGCGCATGGCGGCGTCGACCGCGGTGGGGGTGCCGCCGGAGAGAAGCAGCCGCTCGGCTTGCGCCCGCGTCACCTTGAGAATGCGGTTGCCGATGAAGCCGTCGGAGATGCCGGCACGCACCGGGACCTTGTTCAACGTGCGCGCCAGCGCGAAGCCGGTCGCCAGCACTTCCGGCGTGGTTGCCTGCGTCGGCACGACTTCCAGGAGCTTCATCACATGCGCCGGGCTGAAAAAATGCAAGCCCAGGAAGCGCCCCGGGTTTCCGATCCCCTCCGCGATCCGCTCCGGATCGAGATAGGAGGTGTTCGTCGCGAGCACGGCATCGTCGCGGCAGACAGCCGAGAGCCGCCCGAAGACGTCCCGCTTTACGTCCAGGTCCTCGAAGACCGCCTCGATGACCAGATCGACTTCGGCGAGCGCGGCATGATCCGCGGTGCCGGTGACGCCCGCCATGCGCTCGGCCGCGACGCCGGCGGAGATGCGGCCGCGCTTTGCCGCGCCGTCGAAAATTGAGCGGAGATTGGCAAGCCCCCGCTCCACTTGAGCGTCGTCGCGCTCGATCAGGACGACCGGCAGACCGGCGTCGCGAAGCGCCGCGGCGATGCCGGCGCCCATGGTGCCGCCGCCGATCACCGCCGTCGATTTGATGGCGCGCGGCTGAACGCCGGCGAGCTCCGGCGGGCGCGTGGCCGCACGTTCGGCGAAGAAGACATGGCGGAGTGCCGCGGCCTGTGGCGAGCCGCGCAGCGCCAGGAAGGTCTCGCGCTCGAAAGCGATCGCCGTTTCGAAATCCGTCTCGGCCGCACGGCGCACACAGGCGAGCGCCTTCATCGGCGCCTCTTCCCGCTTGGCGCGGGCAGCGACCGTCTTTTCCGTCGCCTCCCAGAAGGGCTCCGCCGGAGCGGCGACGGGGCGGTCGCGAAGCGCATCCGGCAGGGGCCGGCCGAGTGCTTCCCGGGAGAACTGGACAGCGCCGGCGATGAGGTCGCCATCGATCACCGCGTCGATCAGCCCCGCCTCACGAGCCTTGAGCCCCCCGAGCGGCGCTCCGGTCGTGACCATGTCGACTGCCGTCTCGACGCCAGCAAGTCGCGGCAGACGCACCGTTCCGCCCGCCCCCGGCACTATTCCGAGACGGACCTCCGGCAAGCCGACATTTGCCGAGGGAACCGCCACCCGAAAGCGGCAGCCAAGCGCCACCTCGAAGCCACCGCCGAGCGCGCTGCCGTGGATTGCGGCGACCCAGGGTTTCGCCGCCCGCTCAACCCGGGCGACGAGGTCCGGCAGGTGGGGCGGCTGAGGCGGCTTGCCGAATTCGCCGACATCGGCACCGGCGATGAACGTACGACCGGCGCAGGCGAGCACCACCGCCTTCACCGACGGATCTGCATCGAGCCTCTCGGCCGCGTCGAGGAGCCCTTGGCGGAGCGCCTGCGACAAAGCGTTTGCCGGCGGGTTGTCGACTGTGACAACTGCGATCTCGCCTTGCTGTTCAATGCTGACGGTCATCGTTAGATCCCAGGTCTCACGGACGCGTTTCAAGGAGTTTCGCTGCCGGGTGGTCATGGCGATATGCGAGCCTATCATTGACTGGCCGGTCGGTTTATGCAAGGGTTTTTCCGGCCGTCGGTATGCATGGCGGCAGGGAGGGAACATGTCCCAATCCGACACCGTTCTGTCGGCGCTTGGGGACGGCGTGCTGCGCCTGACACTCAACCGCCCCGACAAACTGAACGCCTTCAATGAGGAAATGCATCTTGCATTGCGCGCCGGCTTCGAGCGCGCCCATTCGGACGACAGGGTTCGTGCCGTGCTGCTGACGGGTGCGGGGCGCGGCTTCTCCGCCGGCCAGGACCTCGGCGACCGCGATCCGCGCAAGGGCGGCGCGCCGGACCTCGGCCACACCATCGAGACGTTCTACAATCCGCTCTTGCGACTGATCCGCGGCCTTGAGAAACCGGTCGTCTGCGCCGTCAACGGCGTTGCCGCGGGCGCCGGCGCCAATATCGCCTTTGCCTGCGACATCACCCTTGCCGCCCGCTCCGCCCGCTTCATCCAGGCCTTTGCGAAGATCGGGCTGGTGCCCGATTCCGGCGGAACCTGGAGCCTGCCGCGTCTCATCGGCGAGGCCCGCGCCAAGGCCCTGGCGCTGACGGGCGAACCGCTCGACGCCGAGACCGCGGCAAACTGGGGGCTGATCTGGCGGGTTGTCGACGACCCGGCGCTGGTGGACGAGACATTCGCGCTCGCCGCGCGTCTTGCCGCCGGGCCGACCAAGGGGCTTGGGCTCACCAAGCGGGCGATTCAGGCGGCCGCCACCCATTCCCTCGACGAACAGCTCGATCTCGAACGCGACCTTCAGCGCGAGGCCGGCCTGAGCGCCGACTATGCCGAGGGCGTGGCCGCCTTTCTCGAAAAGCGCAAGCCGGAGTTCAAGGGCCGTTGATGGACGCCGCGATGATGACCGCAGAAGAACTGGCGCGCGCCTGCGCCCGTGTCATGTGGGACGACGACCGGGCCTCGCAGCGGCTGGGGATGAGCCTCGACCACATCGCTCCGGGCGCTGCAACGCTCTCGATGACGATCACTCCGGAGATGACCAATGGCCACGGCACCTGCCATGGCGGATACATCTTCACGCTCGCCGATTCCGCCTTCGCCTTCGCTTGCAACTCTTACAACCAGCGCGCGGTCGCACAACACTGCTCGATAACCTATATCGCGCCGGCCGTCGAAGGCGACCGGTTGACGGCAACGGCACGCGAGGTCTCGCGGCGCGGACGCGGCGGCATCTACGACATCCGCATCACCAATCAGCGCGGCGAACATATCGCCGAGTTCCGCGGCCATTCGCGCACCGTCAAGGGCACGCATCTGACGCAGCCGGAAAATATGCAGGTCTCGCAAACGGACACCGAATGATCACGACGGCCGAGCGCGGGCTTCTTTAGTTCCGGAGGAGACATTTTATGGAAGACCTTGCACCCCGCCCCGGTGATCTCGAGCCGATCGAAACGGCGTCTCGCGACGAAATGGCCGCGCTCCAGCTCGAGCGCATGAAGTGGTCGCTCGCCCATGCCTATGGGAACTCGCCCTTCTACCGCGCCCGCTTCGATCAGGCAGGCGTGCATCCTTCCGACCTGAAGACGCTCGCGGATCTTGCGAAATTTCCCTTCACCACCAAAGAGGACCTGCGCGAGACCTATCCCTTCGGCATGTTCGCGGTCCCGCGCGAGAAGCTCGCCCGCATCCATGCCTCCTCGGGCACGACCGGCAAACCGACCGTCGTCGGCTATACGCTCAAGGACATTGATACCTGGGCGAGCGTCGTCGCCCGCTCGATCCGCGCCGCCGGCGGCAGGCCGGGCGACATCGTCCACGTCGCCTATGGCTACGGCCTCTTCACAGGCGGCCTCGGCGCCCATTACGGCGCCGAGAAGCTCGGCTGTACCGTCGTCCCGGTCTCCGGCGGCATGACCGAGCGGCAGGTCACACTGATGACGGACTTCAAACCCCGGATCGTCATGGTGACCCCCTCCTATATGCTGTCGATTCTCGACGAGTTCCGCCGGCAGGGAAAAGACCCGCGCGAGAGCTCGCTCGCAATTGGCATCTTCGGCGCCGAGCCGTGGACGAACGCCATGCGGGAGGAGATCGAGCACGCTTTCGACATGCACGCCGTCGACATCTACGGCCTCTCGGAAGTCATCGGGCCGGGGGTCGCGAACGAATGCGTTGAGACGAAGGACGGCCTGCACGTTTGGGAGGATCACTTCTACCCCGAGATCATCGATCCCACGACCGGGGCTGTGCTGCCCGACGGCGAGGTGGGCGAACTGGTCTTCACCACCCTCACCAAGGAGGGCCTGCCGATGATCCGCTATCGCACGCGGGATCTGACGCGGCTCTTGCCCGGGACGGCGCGGTCGATGCGGCGCATCGAGAAGATCACCGGCCGCTGCGACGACATGATGATCCTGCGCGGCGTCAATGTCTTTCCGACGCAGATCGAGGAACAGATCCTCAAATGCCGCGGTCTCGCGCCGCACTTCCAAATCGAGCTCACCCGCGCCGGGCGCATGGACAACATGACCGTCCATGTCGAATGCACGCTTGCCGCGGCGGACGAGGCCGCACGCGCTGGATCGGCACGGGAACTCGCTCATCACATCAAGAGCGCCGTCGGCGTCAGCACCGCGATCGAGGTTCACGACCCGGGCGGCGTCGCGCGTTCCGAGGGAAAGGCGAAGAGGGTGGTCGACAATCGGCCGAAGGAATGAGAAGGAACGCCGGTCGCGACCCTTACTGCATGTTTCCTTAAATCCCAGCTGATTTAAGGATGAAAACATGCAGCAATTCAAAGTGCTACAGCGATCTTTGCGCGTCTGATAAGACGCGCGGCGCTGTATGTGCACGGGAGGACTTTACGGTTTCATGGGATCGAGCGGTACCGAGTTAAAGCAGGATCAAAATGGCACGAACACGCGCAGTCGATTTTGAGGAAAAACAGCGTGGCATTCTGGCGAGCGCCGCCGCGGTCTTCGCCGAAATGGGGATGGAAAAAGCGTCGATGGCGCAGATCGCCGCGCACAGCAATGTGTCCAAGGCTCTGCTCTATCACTATTATCCGAGCAAGGACGCGCTGATCTTCGACATCGTGCGCACGCACCTCGCCGAACTCGACGCCGCGATCGAGGCGGCCGATCGGCCCGATCTGGCTCCTGAAAAGCGGCTGCGCCTGCTCGTGCGCCAGGTGCTCGAGAACTATCGCGACGCTGACGACCATCACAAGGTTCAGTTGAACGGCACGAGCGCGCTTTCACCCAAGCAGATGGCCGAGATCCACGCGATAGAGCGGCGCATCGTCAAGCGCTTCTCCGCCGTGATCAACGACATCAATCCGGACCTCAACAGCGACCGCCCCCTTTTGATGCCCGTGACCATGTCGCTCTTCGGCATGATGAACTGGGTCTATATGTGGTTCCGCCCCGACGGCCCGATCAGCCGCGACGAATATGCCGACCTCGCCACGACGCTGATCCTCGAAGGCGTCAAGGCGGTGCGGTGACTTTCGCGTTGGAGTACGCACGGAGCAGCATCTCCTGTGCTGCCGAGGGGGTATCGACAGCCGATCGCAGATTGATCGGAATCGGCCCTACTCCCCCGCACCCTCCACGTCGCGGCCGGTTTCCGCCACCGTCTTCAGCCGATGGGCAAACTCCCGCCTCAGCGTGCGGCGCAGTTCCGCCGCCTGGTGGCGGCGTTTCTCGGTCGGCGTCTCCGGATGGTATTCCGGCACCGGGACCGGGCGGCCCTCGTCGTCGACGGCGACCATGGTGAAATAGCAGGAATTCGTGTGCCGCCTTGTCGCGGCGCGGATGTTTTCCGCCTCCACCCGGATCCCGACCTCCATCGAGGTGCGGCCGGCATAATTGATTGAGGCGCGGAAGGTTACCAGCTCGCCGACATGGATCGGCTCCTTGAAGATCACCTGGTCGACGGAGAGCGTCACCGCATATTGCTTGGAAAAGCGCGAGGCGCAGGAGAAGGCCACTCGGTCGAGCAGGTTCAGGAGCGCGCCGCCATGCACCTTGCCGCTGAAATTCGCCATGTCCGGCGTCATCAGAACGGTCATTACCAGATGCCGCGTCTCCTGCTCCGTCATTATGTCGCTCCTTGGATCTGGAGCGGAATGCGGGCGGAAATCCGCTTCACACTTTTCCTCATCCCGCTCTAACCTCTCGTCTTCGCCACCATCGTCAGTACATCATATTGCGCGACGGTTGCGCCAGTCTGATTGATGACACGGCAGTCCCAGCGGACCTCGCCATGCTCGGCATTCACCCGCGGATTGATCTCCTTGCAGGTGAGCCGGACCTGCAGAACGTCGCCGGGATAGACCGGCGTCAGGAAGCGCAGATTGTCGACGCCGTAGTTCGCGAGCACCGGCCCGGGGGCCGGATCGACGAAGAGACCGGCGGCGAAGGAGACGATCAGATAGCCATGGGCGACGCGTCCGTCGAAGAAGGGATTGGCCCGCGCCGCCTCCTCGTCCATATGGGCGTAGAAGGTGTCGCCGGTAAAGTTGGCGAAATGCTCGATATCTTCGAGCGTCACGGTGCGGGTGGCGGTCACGAGCTGATCGCCGACCTGAAGCTCCGCGAGCGACTTGCGGAAGGGATGCTCGCCGTCGGCCCGCGCCGGCGCACCCTCGATCCAGCGGCCGGTGACCGCCGAGATCAGGCCCGGCGCACCCTGGACGGCGGTGCGCTGCATATAGTGCTTGACACCGCGCATGCCGCCCAATTCCTCGCCGCCGCCGGCCCGGCCGGGGCCACCATGCACGAGACCCGGCAGCGGCGAACCATGGCCGGTCGAGGATTTGGCGCTCACGCGATTGCCGATCAGCACGCGGCCGTGGAACGGCGCCATGCCGATCACCAGCTCCTGCGTAATGTCGGGATCATTGGTGAAGACGGAGGTGACGAGGCTGCCCTTTCCGCGTTTAACGAGCTCCACCGCCTCTTCCACCGCATCATAGGGCATGACCGTGCTGACCGGGCCGAAGACCTCGACGTCGTGAACCGACCGTGCCGCGCCGGGCTTGCCGCAATAGAGAAGGATTGGATTGAGGAAGGCGCCCGCCTCCGCGTCGCCGGAAACCATCTGCGGGTTCGCGGGGTCGCCGACGACGACCTCGGCGTCGACACCAAGGTCGCGGATACGCGCCCGCACTTCGTCCCGCTGACCAAGACTTGCAAGCGGGCCCATCCGGACGTTTTCGTCGGCCGGATTGCCGAGGGCGACTTTGGCGAGCCGCTCATCGAGCGCGGTGATGAGCGCGTCGCAATGGGCGCGCGGGGCGATGACACGGCGGATGGCGGTGCATTTCTGCCCGGCCTTTGCCGTCATCTCGCGGGCGACCTCCTTGACGAAAAGGTCGAACTCCTCCGTCCCGGGGCCCGCGTCGAGGCCGAGAACCGCAGCGTTGAGGCTGTCGGCCTCCATGGTGAAACGGACGGAATTCTCGACGATCGCGGGGTGGGTCTTCAGCCGGCGCCCGGTCACGGCCGAGCCGGTGAAGGTGACGACATCCTGGCCATCGACGTGATCGAGAAGATCGCCGACGGAGCCGCAGATCAGTTGCACCGCGCCTTCAGGCAGCAGACCGGTCTCAACGATCCGCCGGACCATCAGCTCGGTCAGATAGGCGGTCTGGCTCGCCGGTTTCACGATCGCAGGCATGCCCGCAAGCAGCGTCGGCGCCAGCTTCTCGAGCATCCCCCAGCAGGGGAAGTTGAAGGCGTTGATGTGGACCGCCACGCCCTGAAGCGGTGTCAGGATGTGCTGGGCCGAGAACGTGTCATCGCGCGACAGCGCTTCCACGCCACCGTCGACGAGGACCCGGGTGTTCGGCAGTTCCCGCCTGCCCTTGGAGGAATAGGAAAAGAGCGTACCGATGCCGCCTTCGATGTCAATCCAACTATCCGAGCGTGTGGCCCCCGTGGCAGTCGAGAGCGCATAGAATTCCTCCTTGCGCTCCATAAGCGCCTGCGCGAGCGCCTTCAGCATCGCCGCGCGTTCATGGAACGACATGCGACGGAGCGCCGGACCGGCCTTTTCGCGCCCGTAAGCAAGTGCGGCGGCAAAGTCGATGCCGCTGGAATCGATCAACGCCACTGGCGCGCCGGTCGCGGCATCGAGCAGGGCCACGCCTTCCTTCGCGCCCCTTGTCCAAACGCCGCCGACATAGCTTTCGAGCCGGCGGGGGCGGTCTGCCAATACGTTCATTTGGTGTTCCTTCCGTCAGTTCAGATTGAGCCGAGCAAGCTCGGCATCGACCGCCGCCTGCCATTCGGCGAGCAGCGTCTCATTGGGCGTGTGACGAAGGCCGAGACGGGCGAGCATCTCGTAGCGGGCGGAACCCGAGAGGCCGAAACTCGCCGCGACGCGCGGTCGCCAATACATGATCGCTTCACGAGCGGCGCGCCGTCCCTCTTCTGTCTCGGCAATGCGCTTCAGCCCCTCGACGCCGAGCTCGGCGTGGTGGGTTTCGCGCGGCAGGATTTCCCGGAAGACTTCGGCAAGCGGCTGATAAGAGACGCGCGCCAGCTCGCTAAGCTGGATCACGACCGCCTTGCCCATGAGCACGTTCATCACGACTGCATCGATCCAGCCCTGGAGCGGATAGTGCAGGACCGAAAGCCGCATGTCGCCGCCGCGGCGCTCCGCGCCGATATCAGCGTTGCGGTCAAGCCGCGCCGACCAGGGATGGTGCACCGCGTATCGGGCCGTGTCGGCCCCGAAGCTGCCCATGATCTCAAGCACCCGTCCGGCGTGATCGGCCTTCTCAAGCACGATCCGCGCCGCGGCGATGCGCTCCTTGATCCCCGGCGCATCGTTGATGACGTCGGCGAAGCCGGCGGAGCCGGCGAGCTCGCTGTCTATGAAGCTCGCCATCAGCCGCAGAAGCTCGCCGCGATAGCGCGGCGGCACATTGTCGGGTGAGGTGAGCATGCCGCCCTGAGCGAGATAATCTTCGATGGGCATCGTGTCGGATGTCGTATCGGACATGGGATTTCCTCCCTCCCTCGACCGATCACTGGTCGTAGCTGACGACGATGCGGTCGCTCAGCGGATAGGATTGGCAGGTGAGCACGTAACCTTGCCGCACCTCGTAATCTTCGAGCGCGTGATTGGTCTCCATCTCTACCTCGCCTTCGATCATTTTGGCGCGGCAGGTGGAACAGACACCCGCCTTGCAGGCATAGGGTGCGTCGATCCTGTTTTCGAGCGCCGCCTCCAGCAGGCTCTGCCCCTGCTTCGGAAAGGTAAAACTGCGCGTCGTGCCGTCGAGGGTCACGGTCGCCGCACATCTCGCCTGTCTGTCAGCCCCTTCCGTAGTCTCGACCTTGCGGCGCGCCCGGCCCGGCTGTGAAGAGGCGAACAATTCGAACTTGATCCGCTCGTCGCCGAAACCGTGCGCGCGAAGCGCAGCGGCAACGGCCAGCATCATTGGCTCCGGCCCGCAGATGAAGGCGGTATCGGCCGATTTCACATCGATCCAGCTACGAAAGAGAGCCGTGCATTTCTCCGCATCCAATCGCCCGGTGAAGAGATCGATGTCCTGCGCTTCGCTTTCCAGGATGTGCACCACCGAAAGCCGCCCGAGATAGAGATTCTTGAGGTCTTCGAGCTCCTCGCGGAACATGATCGAGCTGACGTGACGGTTCGCATAAACCAGCGTGAACTGCGAGCGCGGCTCGCGAGAGAGCGTCGTTTTGATGATCGAAAGCAACGGCGTGATGCCGCTGCCGCCGGCAAAGCCGAGATAATGTTTCGCGACCTCTGGCTCGATAGCCGTGAAGAAGAAGCCCATCGGCGGCATCGCCTCGAGTGTGTCGCCGGGCTTAAGCTCCTCGTTCGCCCAAGTGGAGAAGCAGCCGCCGTCGACGCGCTTGATGCCGACCTTCAGGACGCCTTCGTCGCGGCCGGCGCAGATCGAATAGGAGCGGCGCAGTTCCTCGCCGTCGAAGATGCGGCGGAAGGTCAGATATTGCCCCTGCGTGAAATCGAAGACGGCACGATCCTCCTCGCGTGGCCGAAGCGTGACGACCACGGCATCGCGCGTTTCGCGCCGGACTTCGGTGACTTGAAGGGGGTGGAAACGTGCCATTTAAGGGCGCCTCACTCCTTGCATCCCGTCAGATGCACTTGAAATAGTCGAAGGGTTCGAGACAGTCCAAGCAGCGGTAGCTCGCCTTGCACGGCGTCGAGCCGAACTGGCTGATCTTCTCGGTGCGGGTCGAGCCGCAACGGGGACAGGCAATCGTCAGGTTAGAGCGGCCGGAGAGGCGTTCGGCCCGCTCAAGAAGCCGGCCATCGGCGGCGGTGCCGTCGACCGGCGGCGCGATGCCATAGGCCTTGAGCTTCTCGCGGCCCTCGGCGCTGATCCAGTCGGTGGTCCAGGCGGGCGAGAGCTGGCGTTCGAGCCGGACGCTCTCGATCCCCTTCTCATTGAGCGCCCGCTCGATGTCGAGATTGATGACGGTCGTCGCAGGACAGCCCGAGTAGGTCGGTGTGACCGTCACCACCAGCGTGTCGCCATCCCAGGCGACGTCGCGGACGATGCCGAGATCGGTAACCGAGATGACCGGAATCTCCGGGTCCGGCACTTCGGCGAGCCAGCGCCATATGTCCTTGATCGAGGGACGCGTAACAGTGACCACCGCCGCCTCCCTACCAGGTCGCGCCCGGATAGGCCCGCTGCAGGAACTGCAGCTCGGCGAGGACATAGCCGAGATGCTCGGTATGGACGCCCCGCTTGCCGCCCTTGTGCATGTAGCCGTCCACGGGCTTCTTCAGCGTCGCCTCGGCAAGCGCTTCGGCGACCAGCGCGTCCCATCCATTCTTCAAGCTCGCGGGCTGCGGCGCGACGCCTGCCGCAGCAAGTTCGGCGTCGGAGGCTTCGTTCATGAACATCTCGCCGGTATAGGGCCAGAGGTCGTCGAGTGCCGCCTGCATGCGGGTGTGGCTTTCCGCCGTTCCGTCGCCCAGCCGGATGACGAGATCGCGGCTGCGCTCGAGGTGATAGGAGGCTTCCTTCGACGCCTTCTCGGCGATCGCGGCGATGCGCGTCTCGGAAGAATCGCGCAGCGCCGTCAGACAGAGATAATGCCACGCGTCGAACAGGAACTGGCGCATGACCGTTTTCCCATAGTCGCCGTTCGGACGTTCAGTAAGCAGAAGGTTACGGAATTCGAGTGCGTCACGGTGATGGGCCAGATCGTCCGCGCTGCGCCCCTTGCCCTCGATCTCGCCCGCGAGGCCGAGCCAGAGCTGCGTTTGGCCGATGAGATCGAGCGCGGTGTTGGCGAGCGCGATGTCCTCTTCGAGCGCCGGGGCGTGGCCGCACCATTCCGACAGGCGATGGCCGAGGATCAGCGCATTGTCGCCCATGCTGAGCAGGAACTCGAAGACCGCCGCGCGGTCGACGGCCGCTTCCGTCGCGGTTGCGCTGGCCATCACATGTGCCCCACTTCATCTGGAATGTCGAAAAAGGTCGGATGACGGTAGACCTTCGAGTTCGACGGTTCGAACAGCGGCCCTTTTTCAGAAGGCGCGCTCGCGACGATGTCGCTCGAACGCACCACCCAGATGCTGACGCCCTCGTTGCGGCGGGTATAGACGTCGCGGGCGTTATTGATCGCCATCTCCGCATCGGGCGCATGCAGGCTGCCGACATGGCGATGATTAAGGCCGTGCTGGCCGCGGATGAAGACCTCCCAGAGAGGCCATTCGCTGGACATGTTTCTCTCTCCCTATCTCTATTCGGCGGCAACCGGCTGCGCGCGGCGGGCGGCTTTTTCCGCATGCGCCGTCAGGGCGTCGCGGAACCAGGCGCCGTCCTCCCAGGCTTGTCTACGCGCACCGAGCCGTTCGGCATTGCAGGGACCATTGCCGGCGATCACCTCAAAGAACTCGTTCCAGTCCGGCTCGCCGAAATCGTAGCCGCCTTTCGCCTCGTTCCACCTGAGATCCGCATCGGGGATGGTGAGCCCGAGATATTCGGCCTGCGGCACCGTCTGATCGACGAATTTCTGCCGGAGCTCGTCATTGGAATTCTGCTTGATCTTCCAAGCCATGGATTGGGCGGAATGGACCGAGGCATCGTCCGAGGGCCCGAACATCATCAGCGACGGCCACCACCAGCGGTTCAGCGCGTCCTGCGCCAAGGCCTTCTGGGCGGACGTGCCCTTCACCATCTTCATCAGGATGTCGAAGCCTTGGCGCTGGTGGAAGCTCTCCTCCTTGCAGATGCGGATCATCGCGCGGGAATAGGGGCCGTAGGAGCAACGCTGCAGCGGCACCTGGTTCATGATCGCGGCGCCGTCGACGAGCCAGCCGATCGCGCCGATATCCGCCCAGGAGAGTGTCGGATAGTTGAAGATCGAGGAATACTTGGCCTTGCCCGAGTGAAGCTGCTCATACATCTCGTCGCGGCTGATCCCGAGCGTCTCGGCCGCACAGTAGAGATAGAGGCCGTGGCCAGCTTCGTCCTGCACCTTGGCGAGCAGGATCGCCTTGCGCTCGAGCGTCGGCGCGCGGGTGATCCAGTTGCCTTCGGGAAGCTGGCCGACGATTTCGGAATGGGCGTGCTGGCTGATCTGGCGGATGAGCGTTTTGCGGTAGCCTTCCGGCATCCATTCTTTCGGTTCGATCTTCTGCCCCGCGTCGATGCGCTCCTGAAAGGCGCGCTCTTGCGGATCCATCTCGTCGAGGCTCTTGACGCGGGGGGCGTCCGTTTTCACCATTTGAGCATACATGGTGCTTCTCCTCCGTCAGATGCACTCGACCGTGATCGCGACCTTATCGCCGACCTGAGCCGGCGAGCGCGCCGCCAGGCGTCCGATGGGTGACCCCTCCCGACATCAAAGCCCAGCCGTCATTGACCGACCGATCGGTTAGTAATTTAGCACCTGATACGTCACAGATCAACGCATTCTATGTGACGTTTTGTGATGCTTCGCGTGAAGGTCCGGGCCTTGAGCTAAGTATGCGGCCACGAGGTCGATGAGGCCTCAAACCCTCTCCTCAACCGCTGCCCCAGGCGGGAGGGCCTTGTCTCCGACAAGTGACCTAGCCGAAATCCCCGGTCTTTTGCGGAAGGGCGGCCGCTTCCCCGCCCAACATCGCGATCCGGCGGAGGGTCGCTTCACTCTCCATTGGAAGCGGACCGGTGGACGTAACGAAATTCTCCGCGATATGGCGATCGGCGCGCGGCGACAGACCGCGGTAGAGCCATGTGAAGAGGCGCCGCGCCTCTTCGCCGGGCCAGTTCGCCGGAAGGACAGCGGTCGGCAGGCGCGGGTCGCGCAACGCCTCGAAGCGAAACTGGTGCACGAGCAGAAGACGGGCCGTGAGGCAGTCTGCCGACGTCATGGTTCCGCCTGCGTCGATAAAGCCCGCCAGTGCGCCGAAGCGCTTAAGAAACCTCCTATAAGCCTCCGCGTGTGGGCCTAGATCCCAACACTCGGCGGCAAAAGCACCGAGCAGCTCCGCACCTTCCGCGACTTCCGCACGGAAGACGACCGCGGGCTCGACCGAGGCGGGAAAAGGCCTGACGCCGATCGCGAGCCGAGAAGTGAGGCGCGCATGGCCGGAACGCTCGAGCATCTGCATGCGCTCCTCGACAGCCGGCCCAACGAGCTGGACGAAGTGCCAGACCGTTTCGTCTGGCGGACCGAAGAGCACGCGCGCGGCGGCGGCGAATTCGGCGCGGGCGGTACCGGTAAGCCGATAGAAGCTGCGCCGCCCCTCCCGCTCCCCGACAAGCTGGCCTGCGCTGACAAGACGGGACACCGCAGTCCGAACGAGCGTCTCGCTAATGCCGACGCCGGCGCAGATCTCGATCAGATTGCCCATCCAGATCGCGCCGCCGCGCGGCTCCACCACGTCGCCATAGATCGTGACGATGAAGCTCGCGGCCCGGAGCTGGGTCTCATCCAGGATGGTGTGGATCAGCCTTGCGCCCGCCTCAGCCGATTTTTCGTTCGCCACCTGCATTCAGCCACCTTTGCCGTTCGGCGCCGTCACACCGGAACGGCGGTCGAGTATTTCACGCTTTTCAGCGCGAAGTGGGACGACGAATTCGCAACCGCCTCATGGGTGAGAATACCGCGCATGAGGAGCCGCTCGTAATCGGCGACATCCGCTACGACGACGCGCAAAAGATAGTCCCAATCTCCCGACATCGAATAGCATTCCAGGACTTCCTCGTGATCTTCGACGAAGCGCTCGAAATTGCGCCGCGCCACGGGATCGTGGGACTTCATCCGCACCTGGCAGACGACGGTCAATCCGCGTCCGACCATATCCGGATTGACAAGCCGGACGGTCTTGCCGAGCACTCCCGCCGTCTCCAGGGCCTTGATTCGTCGCCAGCAGGATGCCGGCGAGGCCCCGACCACGTCGGCGAGCGCCGCATGGCTGATATCGGCCTGTTCCTGCAGGATTCTCAAAATTTTTCGGTCGATCGCATCGAGATTGAACATGTTCATCACAAGTCTTCCGAAGACGAAACGGTTTGATCAATCACTAGCCAAAATGCTGTAAGATTGAAACCGATTTGCGCGCGCCGCGAGTTAATCTTCCACCAGAGAGGAATTGGAGGAGACAAGCGATGGCACAGGCCGCACTCAAACCGGACCGGCGGAATGCACCGGACGAGAACATCGATTGGAAGCGGGTCGTCCACCTCCTGCTGCTCTCCCGCGGACTCGACGAAATGGAGGAAAAGCGTCTCGTTCCGGAAAAGAAGATCCTCTATCAATTCTCCGCGCGCGGCCACGACATGGCGCAGATCCTGCTCGGGCTCAATCTCACGGAAAAACACGACGCCGCCTGCGGCTATTATCGTTCGCGACCGCTGCTGCTCGCGCTCGGCGTCGATCCGGCCGACGCACTCGGCTCGGCGATGGCGCGCTCCGGGGGCTATTCCGATGGCCGCGACATCGGCGTCGTCTTCAACTATCCGAACCTGAACGGCGCATCGGCGCTGCCGATGTGCGGGGGCGTCGGTTCGCAATATACGCCAACGGCCGGCTGGGCGCAGGCGATCAGCTATTTCAGCAAGCACCTCAAGAACAAGGACTACGATCGTGCCATCGCCGTCGTTCTCGGCGGCGACGCTTCGGTCGCCTCGAACGGCTTCTGGTCGGCACTGACGGCCGCCACGACGCAAAGACTGCCGATGCTCTTCTATATCGAGGACAACGGCTTCGGCATCTCGGTTCCGTCGACCTTACAGACCCCCGACGGCAACATCGCCGCCAATCTCGCCGCCTGGAAGAACCTGACCGTGCTCGACGGCGACGGCTGCGACCCCGAGGAGGCAGCGCGTCTCACGAAAGGGGCCGTGGCGCTGGTACGCGAGGAACGCATGCCGGTGCTGCTACGCCTGAGAGTGCCCCGGCTCGAAGGGCACAGCTTCCAGGACACTCAAGCCTACAAGAGCGAAGCGCTCATCAGGAGCGAGTGGGCGCGCGATCCCTTGCCGCGCCTGCGAGATTACCTGGTCCCTGCGGTCTTAGGGGAAGAGGAATGGCAGGAGGCCGTCAGCTCTGCCAGGACGGCCGCCGAACGGGCCCGTATCGAGGCCGAATCCCGACCGATCGCCGACCCTGAAACGGTCACCAGCAACGTCTTCTTCGAGGGCCCCATGCAGACCATGGGCGGCCAGTACCCGACCGGTTACCGGCCGCCTGAACCGACCGAGACGGCTGCAAGCGACGGCCAGCGGATCAACATGGTGACGGCGATCCGGCGCACGCTCGATCACGAAATGTCGATCAACGAAAGGGTCGTGCTCTTCGGCGAGGACATCGGCCCGAAGGGCGGCGTCCACGCCGTCACCCTCGGACTGCAGGAAAAATACGGCGCGACCCGCGTTTTCGACACGTCGCTTTCGGAAGAAGGCATCGTAGGCCGTGCGGTCGGCATGGCGCTTGCCGGCCTTGTACCCGTTCCGGAAATCCAGTTCCGCAAATATGCGGAGCCGGCGATCGAGCAGATCAATGATTGCGGCACGATCCGCTGGCGGACCAACAACCGCTTTGCCGCGCCGATCGTGCTGCGCATGCCGGGCGGTTTCTTCAAATGCGGCGATCCATGGCACAGCCAGACGAACGAGGTCGCCTTCGTTCATCAGCCCGGCTGGAAGGTCGCCGTCCCCTCCAATGCCGAGGATGCCGTCGGGCTCCTACGCACCTCGCTCAGAGGCAACGATCCGGTGATCTTCTTCGAGCATCGCGCCATGCTCGACCACCCCTGGGCGCGGCGGCCTTATCCGGGGGACGCCTTCGCGCTGCCCTTCGGCAAGGCGAAGTTCGTTCGCCAGGGCAACGACATCACCATCGTCACCTGGGGGGCGATGGTGCCCCGGTGCGAAGAGGCCGTCGACGGGATTTCCGCCGACGTCATCGATCTCAGGACCCTGATGCCGTGGGACCGGGACGCGGTTCTTTCCTCCGTACGCCGCACCCGCCGCTGCCTGATCGTGCACGAGGACCTGGGCACAGGCGGCTTCGGCGCGGAGATCGCCGCGGCGGTGGCGGACAAAGCCTTCATCGACCTCGACGCCCCGGTTTCGCGCTTGACCATGCCCGATATTCCAAGTCCCCATAATCCCGTCCTGCTCGACTGGGCGGTGCCCTCGGCGGAGCGGATCCGCCGGAAGATCACCGACCTCCTGGAGTATTGAGCATGGGCGACATCATCGACATCAACGCCCCTGTCGAACAGGAGGGGACCAAGGCGGTCGTGCGCAACTGGCTGAAGAAGATCGGCGAGGCCGTGAAGGAGGGTGATCCGCTGGTCGAGCTCGAGACCGACAAGGTGACGCAGGAGGTGGCCGCCCCCGCCGATGGAGTGCTCACGGAAATCCTCATGGACAACGGCGACAATGCAACGCCCGGCGCCGTTCTCGGCCGGCTCGGCAGCCATGCCGCCATCGCCGAACAGCCTGCCGCACCGTCACCGATCGTATCGTCCGCGCAGGGGCAGACCGCCCATTATTCGCCGGCCGTGCGTCATGCGGCGGAAGAATACGGCATAGACCCGGCGACCGTGACCGGCACTGGACGGGACGGACGCGTCACCCGCGCCGATATGGACCGGGCCTTCGCTGCCAAGACGGAGCGTTCCGCGGCGGGAGCGCCGGAACCGCGGACAGCTTTCGAACCGAGCCCCGCCCCGTCCGCCGATGTGGGAGGATCGCTCCTCTCGCGCAGGATACCCCACAGCGGCATGCGGGCCGCGATCGCGGACCACATGCTTAAGTCCGTCACCACCGCGCCGCATGTTACGGCCGTGTTCGAGGCGGATTTCTCGGCGGTCATGCGCCATCGGGATATGCACAGGCAGGAGTTCGCCGCGAAAGGCATCAATCTCTCCTACACGGCCTATGTCGTCTCGGCCTGCGTCTCGGCGATGCGGGCGGTCCCCGAGGTCAACAGCCGCTGGCATGACGATGCGCTCGAAATCTTCGATGACATCAATATCGGCGTCGGCATCGCGCTCGGCGACAAGGGGCTGATCGTGCCGGTCATCCACCAGACGCAGAACCTCACGCTTGCACAAATAGCGGCCAGACTGCAGGACCTGACGACGCGCGCTCGGGAAAACGCGCTGACGAGCGCCGACTTGAAAGGCGGAACCTTCACCATCTCCAATCACGGCGTCTCCGGATCGCTGCTTGCAGCACCGATCATCATCAACCAGCCCCAATCGGCGATCCTCGGCGTCGGAAAGCTCGAAAAGCGGGTGGTCGTCCGGGAGGTCGACGGTGCCGATACCATCCAGATCCGGCCGATGGCCTATGTATCGCTCACCATCGACCACCGTGCCCTCGACGGCCACCAGACGAATGCATGGCTCACGCATTTCGTTGAGGTGCTGGAAAGCTGGCCGCGGTAAGCCCTTGCAACGCTCGGGGACCGGGCGTATATACGTTGTAGTATATACATTCAAGGAGCCGGAACCATGCCCCATCTTGCGCGGGTATTTCAGTCGGGCAACTCACAAGCTGTCCGGTTGCCGAAGGAGTTCCGCTTCGATGTCGATCGGGTGGAAGTGACGCAGGAAGGCGATTCGCTGATCCTGCGTCCACATGTCGAGGACCGTCCGGCGTGGTCTTCCCTAAGGGCCGCATTGCAGCGCGGCGCGAGCGACGACTTCATGGCCGCCGGTCGCGAACAGCCGGATGCACAAGACCGGCCGGCGCTTGAGGAGACCTTCAAGTGATCTCGCACCTTCTGGACACGAATGCGGTGATTGTGCTTATCGGCCGCAAATCCGATGCACTCGTCGAACGTGTTCTGGCGTGTAAGCAAGGCAGCATCGGCATTTCCGCGATCGTCGCGCACGAGCTTTACTTCGGAGCACATAAGAGCGCAAAGGTCGCGTACAACTTGGAAACGGTACGGCTGCTGCTGGCGGACTTTCCGCTCCTGGAATTCGATCGCAATGATGCCTTTGTCGCCGGCGAAATTCGCGCAACCCTTGCGGTGAAAGGCACGCCGATCGGCCCATACGACGCCTTGATCGCCGGCCAGGCAAAAGCGCGCGGTCTAACGCTCGTCACGAATAATATGGGTGAGTTCCAGCGCGTCGACGGCCTGAGCATCGACGACTGGACGCGCTAGCCCGGACGGACGTGAACAAAAGCGCCCCGATGAAACTGTCAGAGTTCAAGGTTATACTAGGCGGTGGGAATTGGTAGCGTGGCGGTCCGATGTCTTCGACCGAGTTTCATCTTGTCACGAACTGGACCCTCGACGCTTCGGTCGAGGATGTTTGGCGGGTCCTGAGCACGCCCGAGACCTGGCCGGAGTGGTGGCCCTCGGTGAAGGAGGTCACGCCTCTGCGTGAAGGCGACGAGTTGGGCATCGGCGCCATCCGCCGCATGAAATGGTCCACTGCCCTACCCTATGACCTGGCCTTCGAAATGGAAACGATCAGGGTAGAACCGCTGTCCATTATCGAGGGGAGAGCTTACGGCGAGCTCGAAGGCGTTGGTCGATGGACGCTGCAACGGGATGGTTCGAAATGCAATGTGCGCTATGACTGGATCGTCAAGGTCACGAAACCTTGGATGGTGAGACTTTCATTCATCCTGAGGCCTGTCTTCAGTTGGAACCATGCGGTTGTCATGGAGCGCGGTCGGCGAGGTCTTGTGCGTCGCCTGGCGCGTGACATGTGAAGAACGTCACGTCTATGCTTGTCCTCACCTGTCCTGCCTGAGGCGATGTCGGGCGGCTTGCGCTCCAAGCGTAAAGAAAGCCCCGGAACCTCTGGGTTCCGGGGCCAGATGGTCGCCTGACCGGGAGAAGAAATCAGGCGGCCGCTACCTTTTTCGACACGCGGGCCCATTCCGGGATCCAGTCGCGATGGGCGACGAGTAGGTCGTCGACGAGCGACCAGATCTGGTCGAGATCGAGCTCGGCGGCCGTGTGCGGATCCATCATCGCCGCGTGATAGAGGTGCTCGCGTTCCTCGGTGACGAGCGCCTGAACCGTCAGTTCCTGCACGTTGATATTGGTGCGGATGAGTGCGGTGAGTTGCGGCGGCAGCGCGCCGATATAGGTCGGCTGGATGCCGGAGGCATCGACGAGGCAGGGGACTTCCGCGGCGCAATTTTCCGGCAGCGAGGTGATGCAACCATTGTTCCTGAGATTGCCGTAAATCACCGAAGGCTCGCCGGTCCAGACCGAATTCATGATCGAGGAGGCATATTCATGGCTCTCGGCCACCTCGATCGTCTCGGCCTCCTTGAAGGCGGTTGCCTGCTCCTTCCAACGCTCGATCTGCTCGATGCAGCGCTTCGGATATTCGTCGAGCGGAATGCCGAATTTCTCGATCAGGTCCGGGCGGCCGTCCTTGATGAAATAGGGCGTGTATTCGGCGAAATGCTCCGAACTTTCGGTGACGAAATAGCCGAGCCGCGTCAGCATCTCGTAGCGCACCTTGTTGGGGCAGCGCGGGTTCCAGTGGCTGGGCTTCGGGAAGCGCCCCTCGCGGTAGCCGCGGATCAGATCCGGATAGAGGTCGCGGTAGCTGCCGTCCTTCTGGCGGTGCTCGAACTTCAAATAGAAGGCCATGTGGTTGATGCCGGCGGCGCGGTAGCGGATTTCCTCGAGCGGGATCTCAAGGTCGCGGGCAAGCTCGAAGGCCGTGCCCTGCACCGAGTGGCAGAGGCCCACCTGCTTGATCGTCGGGTACTTCTCCGAGATCGCCCAGGTGTTGATCGCCATCGGGTTCACATATTGCAGGAGGATCGCCTCGGGGCAGACCTCGAGCATATCCTCGCAGATCTTCCAGAGATGCGGCACGGTGCGAAGTCCGCGCATGATGCCGCCGACGCCGAGCGTGTCGGCGATCGTCTGGCGCAGCCCATATTTCTTCGGCACCTCGAAATCGGTGACCGTGCAGGGCTCATAGCCGCCGATCTGGAAGGCGACGACGACGAAGTCTGCTCCTTCAAGCGCCTTGCGCTGGTTGGAATGGGTCTCGATTTTGGCCGTGACGCCGAGGGTGCGCACCAGCTTGCCGGCGACGATCTCGCTTTCTGCGAGGCGTTCCGGGTTCAGGTCCATCAGTGCGATGGTCGCGGCGGAAAGCGCCGGTCGCTGCAGCACATCGCCGATGATGTTCTTCATGAAGACGGTGGAGCCCGCGCCGATGAAGGTGATCTTGGGTTGTCTGGTCATGGAATAGCCTCTGTTTGAAGGTCATGCGGCCACTTCGAAGGCAGCTCTGACGAGCCGCTCCGTATAGGCAGTCTTGGGATTGCTAAGGATTTCGTTCACCGGCCCCTCTTCGACGATCTTGCCGTGTTGCATCACCACGACGCGATGGCAGAGCGCGCGCACGACCTTCAGGTCATGGGAGATGAAGAGGTAGCTCAAGCCCCGCTCGTCCTGGAGCTTGCGCAGGAGCTCGATGATCTGGGCCTGCACCGAGAGATCGAGCGCCGAGGTCGGCTCGTCGAGCAGGATGAATTCCGGTTCGAGCGCGATGGCGCGGGCAATCGCGATGCGCTGGCGCTGGCCGCCGGAGAATTCGTGCGGGAAGCGCGAGAGGATGTTGGCCGGCATGCCGGCGCTTAAGAGTGCGTCCTCGACCCGTGCCAGCCTGTCCTTGCGGTTCGCGCCGATGCCGTTGACGATCAAGCCCTCCTCGATGATCTGACCGATCGACATGCGCGGGTTGAGCGAGGAAAAGGGATCCTGGAAGACGATCTGGATCTTCGAGCGCAGCGGCCGCATGCCCTTGCGATCCTTGTTGTGGATCGGCTCGCCATCGAAGCGGATTTCCCCGCCGTCGGTGTTGATCAGCCGGATCAGCGCCTGGCCGAAGGTGGTCTTGCCGGAACCGGACTCGCCGACGAGGCCGAGCGTCTCGTGCCGGCGGAGGTTGAGACTGAGGCTGTCGACGGCGACGAGCTCCTTCAGTTCCGGCCTGAAGAAGCCGCCCTTCTTCAGCATGAACGAGACCCGGACGTTGCGGCCGTCGAGCATGACCGGCGAGTTGTCCGGCAGCGGCTTGGCTCTCCCCGAGGGCTCGGAGGCGAGCAGCCGGCGCGTATAGGCATGCTGCGGGTTGGCGAAGAGCGCCTCGGTCGTGTTGTGCTCCTTCACCTCGCCGAGCTGCATCACATAGACATAGTCGGAGAACTGCCGCACGACGGTCAGGTCGTGGGTGATCAGGATCACCGCCATGCCGAGCTCCTGCTGCAGCTTGCGGATGAGGTTCAAGATCTGCGCCTGCACGGTGACGTCGAGCGCCGTCGTCGGCTCGTCGGCGATCAGCACGTCCGGATCGTTGGCAAGCGCCATGGCGATCATTACACGCTGACGCTGGCCGCCGGAAAGCTGGTGCGGGTACTGATTGAGCCGCGCCTCCGGGTCTGGGATCTGCACGTGGCGCAAGAGTTCGAGCGCCCGCTCGGCGGCGGCCCGCCGGCTCATCCGGCGATGGGCGCGGATCGCCTCGATGATCTGGCTGCCGATCGTATAAACTGGGTTCAACGAACTCATCGGCTCCTGGAAGATCATCGAGATGCGGTCGCCGCGCAGCGCCCGGCGCTGCCGGGCGGAGAATTTCAGGACGTCGCGGCCGTCATATTCGATGCGCGAGTGCGAGGCGATGGTGGCACGCTTCGACAAAAGCCCCATGACAGTGCGTGCCGTCACGGATTTGCCGGAACCGGACTCGCCGACGATCGCGATCGTCTCTCCTCGGTAAAGCTGGAAGGAAACATCCTTTACCGCCTCGACCGTGCCGTTCTCGACCTTGAAGGTGACGGCAATCTTGCGGGCGTCGATGATCGGCCGCGTGTCCTTCGTTTGGCGGTCCCGCCGCTCTTCGGGTGCCGTGACGGTGCTTTCGATTGTTGCCATCAGCGTGCTCCTCAGTAGGGGTCGATTGCGTCGCGCAGACCGTCACCCAGCGCATTGAAGGCGAAGACGGTGACGAGCACGAAGGCGACGGGCGAGAGGATCCAGGGATAAGAGCCGATCGCCGAATAATTGGCCGTGTCCTGCAGCATCAGCCCCCAGGAGATGAGCGGCGGCTTGACCGCGAAGCCCAGGAACCCAAGGAAGGATTCGAGCAGAACCACCTGCGGGATGGCAAGCGTCACCGCGACGATCACGTGGCTCATCACGTTCGGGAAGATATGCTGGAAGATGATGCGCCGGTCGGTCGCGCCGATGGCGATCGCCGCCCGCACATAATCGATCCGCGCCAGCGCCAGCGTCTTGCCGCGGACTTCCCGCGACATCTGCGCCCAGCCGAGCGCCGACATCACGATGATGACGAAGGCGAGGAACACATTGGTCGGCGCTGTGACCGGGATCAGCGAGGCCAGCGCCAGATAGAGCGGCAATTGTGGGAAAGCAAGCACGAGCTCGACGAAGCGCTGCACCCAGGCGTCGAATCGCCCGCCGAAGTAGCCGGACACCATGCCGACCGTCGTACCGACCACGGTGACGATCGAGACGACGACAAGCGCGATCATCAGCGAGATGCGCGAGCCGTACAGAATACGCGAGAGCACATCACGGCCGAATTTGTCGGTGCCGAGCAGATGCACCGGCGTGCCGTCGACGGCGCCGAAGAGATGGCGCTCGGCCGGTATCAGCCCGAAGAGCCTATAGGGCGCGCCCTTGACGAGGAAACCGAGGACCTGCGGATTGTCGTAGTCGGGACCGATCATCGGCTGGAAGGTGATCGGGTCGAGCTCTTCCCCCTCCCGAAGTGGATAGCTGCGCGGCGGAAAGACGAAATTGCCTTCCTTGTCTCGGAAGCTGATCGTCTGCGGCTGCGCGAAGGCGACCCCGGTCGCCTTCGGATCGACGGGCGAGAGGAAATCGGCGAAGACCGCCATGAGGATCAGAAGGCTGACGAGGATGAGGCCGAGCAGGCCGGTCCAGGAGCGCTTCAGCCGCCGCCAGACCAGGGCGGTATAGCTCTCGTGATGATGCTTTTCTTCCGGCTCGATCGCGACCGGAACGGTGCTGTGGGCTTCGATGCTCATGCGTAGGCCCCTCCTCCCATGCGCACGCGCGGATCGAGCGCGGCGAGAAGCATGTCGGCGATGATGTTGCCGACGATCAGCGTTGCTGAGAGAACCAGCATGAAGGTCGCGGTCACATAGACGTCGCCCACCCACATGGAGCCGACGATCGCCGGGCCGACGGTCGGCAGCGCGAAGATGATCGCCGTCTCGATCTCGCCGGTCAGCATGTAGGGAAGCACGACGCCCTGATACATGATGAGCGGGTGCAGCGCATTGGGAACGGCATGCCGCATCACCACGGCGCCCTCGCTCAAGCCCTTGGCGCGCGCCGTCTCGACGTACTGGGCGTTCAGCGTGTCGAGCAGGTTGCCGCGCATGACGCGCATATTGTAGGCGAGCCCGCCGAAGGTGGCGATCGCCACGACCGGCCAGACATGCTTCACCAGGTCGACGAACTTGTCCCAGGACCAGGGCGCACCGCCATAGCGGGCGGAATGGAAACTGTTGATCTCGCTCACATTGAAATGGAAGACGAGGATATAGACGATGATCAGCGCCATCAGGAAGCGCGGCACCGTCATGCCGAGGAAGGAAACGGTCGAAAGCAGGCTGTCGACCCAGGAATATTGCCGCGTCGCGGCAAGAATGCCGAAACCGATGCCGATGACGGAGGCGAGGATGTGGCAGACGAGCGCCAGCGCCAGCGTGCGCGGCAGGCGTTCGCCGACGACATCGGCAACCGGCTTGTTGTAGTAGAGGCTGTGGCCGAAATCCCCGCGCGTCACGATGCCGGTGACCCAATTGACGTATTGGAGCGGCAGCGGCTGGTCGAGACCATGCTCCTTGCGATAGGCCTGGGCCTGGGCATCCGCCTCCTCGAAAGAGGCCCCACCCTGGTTGATGAGCTGCGAGCGGATGTAGTCGCTATAGTCTCCGGGCGGCGCCTGGATGATGGCGAAGGTCACCACGCTCAAGACGAAGAGCACCGGTATGGCAGAGGCGACGCGGACCAGCAGAAATCTGAGCATGGCCGTTTCCTTCTGTCGGTTTTACGAGGGCGATGCCGGTGTTGCCGGCATCGCCGCCGAGTGAAATGGCATCGCCTCCCGATTCCGCGGCTTCGGAGCCGGGAGGCGCGGTTCAGTTTCAGTTGATCGGACCGGCGTCGCCGGGCTTGCCGGGAAGCTGCTCAGGATAGAGCTCGTAGTCGCCCTGCTTGTCGGCCGCGACGAAGACCCGCTCGCGGATGATCGTGTCTTCCGCCCAGTTGAACATGAAGATCGGCGCGCCCGGAGGAATGTTCGAGAAGCGCTTGTTGATGATCAGCGCACCCGGATATTCGGTAAGACCGACCGTGTCGACATTGGTCGTCGAGATCTTCTGGAACTGTTTCATGAGTTCCGCCCGCTCTTCGTTATCTTGGCTGGCGATGAACTTGTTGACGATGTCAACGAGCTCCTTCTCGTGCGGCAGGAGATCGACCTGGCCGCTTTCCGGCGCACGATGATGCCAGCTCGTACGGGGACCGGTCGGCGCAAGCTGCGTCGTGTTCTGCACGACGGAGGTCAGCTCCTGGTCGTTGCGGCGGATGAGCCAGTCGAACTTGCCCGCATATTGCGTCGCGTCGCGCTTGGTGCCGTCAACCGCGTTCAGGACCACCTTGAGGCCGAGCTGTTCCATCTGGCCGATCAGGCCTTCCGCGAGGTTGCGGTCGGTGCCGTAGTCCGAATTGACGAGCATCACGATCTGCACGTCGGCACCACCGGCGGTCCCTTCCGGGAAGTTCACGACGCCGTTGCCGTCCGTGTCCTTCAAGCCGACCTTTTCAAGGAGCGCCTTGGCGCCTTCGAGGTCATAGGGATAATAGACGGTCGAGTTCCGGTCGTAGAAGCTCGTGCCGGAGGAAAGCCCGCCCGGATAGATCGCCGTGAAGGGCCCCTTCACCAGCGCCTCGCCGAGCTTCTTGCGATCGACCGCCATAGTCACGGCCTTGCGGAAGTCGAGGTTGCGGTTGAGCTCCCGCACCGCTTGGCCACGTTCGTCCGGCTCGCCCCAGCCATTGGCCGAGTAGTTCATGCGCAGATTGTAGCCGATGACGCGCGGACCGAAGGCGAGCCGCGCCGGGGCCGATTCATTGGCCGCGCGCTTCAGCGACTCCACGAAGTTTTCAGGCTGTTCGAGGTTCGAGAAGTCACCCGAACCGGCGATGGCCTGCACGTCGCGGTCGGCCCAGGTCGAGAGCTTGTAATGGACCTCGTTCAGATAGGGGAGCTGGTTACCGGCCTCGTCCACCTTCCAGTAATAGGGGTTGCGGCGAAGCACGATGATGTCGTCCGGCCGGTAGGCGACCGGAACCCAGGCACCCATCACCGGAAGGTTCATGTATTCCGGCGGGAAACCGTTCTTATACTGGTCATAGGTGGTGCCGGCATATTTCGGATGCTTGGTCTTCAGGATATGTGACGGGCCGGGGCAGAAGGTGCCGTAGGCCATGGCATAGAGATGCTGACGCGGAAAGGCGTCCTTGAAGGTCCACTCGATCGTGTACTGGTCGATCTTCTTGAGCGTGGTTCCCTCGCCGAAGGTCTCGGGCGTGGCGCCGTTCAGTGGCGAAACGTTCGGGTCGACGACATTGTCGTCCCAGTAGAACATCACGTCGTCGGCGTCGAAGGGATCGCCGTCCGACCATTTTGCGCCCTCGATCAGATGCATGGTGAGCCTGTGCCCGTCCTCGGACCATTCCCAGCTCCTGGCGAGATTCGGCAGCGGTTCGACGTCGGAGGCCTCGACCTGGAAGAGCGGTGCGGTGCGGGTCAGGCATTCGAACATGCCGATATCGATGCCGCCCCACCCTTGCGTCTGGCCGGCGCTGTAGTTCCAGCCCTCCGGCCGGCCGCCGATGACATGGCGCATGACGTCGCCATAGACGCCCATTCCGTCCGGCATGTTGCCGGTCTTGAAGACCATCGGCTCCTTCGGCAGGCGCTCGGCGACGGGCGGCAGCTTGCCGGTCTCGACGAATTTCTCCGTCACCCATTCCGGTTCCTTGTATTCGGACAATGCCTTGAACTCGAGAATGGAATCGCGTGGCACATAGGTGATCTTGCCCTGCGCCGGGACTGGCGGCTGCTCGGGCACGACGGTCGGTTCGGACGCAAAGGCCTGCACGGCGAAGGCGGATATGCCGATCAGCAGGCTCGCCGTTGTTTTCAGTCGGTGCGTTTTCATTGCCTCAGGTTCTCCCTCCTGTATTCGCCAGGCCAAGGCGGCTGGCGCTCCTCCATTGGCCACGAGCACCCGCGTCTCCTTACGCAGATGTCCTCGCGGCGTTAAATCAATATGCGCACCGGCGGTTTGCCCCTCTGCGGCCAGAGGGGGTGACGCCCGTCGCCATTTTCTCCTCTATCCAAAGGACCTAGCCGGCGGCGCGCAGCTTTGCCGCTTCCTTCTCGGCGCGGATCTCCTCGATCGAACGCACATCGCGTCGCGCGGCACCTTTCCAGTCGCGGGTTTTCACCGTCGCGCGGGCGAGTCGTTCCTTTGCCGCGTCGACCGCGTGGGCATATTGCGGCAGCCACTTCGCTTGGGCGACGACCATCTCGTCGACCATCTGCCAGACCTCCTCCGGCGTGCAGATCGCGCCGACCAGCGGGTCGTGCAGCACCGCAAGCTTCAGGAGATCGATGTCGCCGGTGATCGCCGCATGGACGGACATGCGCTGGACATTGATCGACGAGATGCAGGTGGCGGCACAGGCTTCCGGCAGCGTGATGCCGGATACCATGTTGATGCCGAAGCGGTCGACGAAGCCGGGCGACTCGATGATCGCATCCGCCGGCAGATTGGTGATCACACCATTGTTCTTCACGTTGAAGTGGCCGCGATAGACGCGCCCCGTCTCGAGCGCCTCGAGAATGTGGCTCGCATGTTCGTTCGAGCGCTTGATCGTCTCGAGCGGTCTGCCGGCCTCTTCGAGGAAGCGCGGATATTCCGTCTCGAACCAGTTGCGGGTCTCGGTCGAGTAACGCAGATAACCGCCGGTCTCGCCGTGGATCCAGTCCGACATGTCGATCCATTTGGTGATCTCGTCCGGACGCTTGCGGTACCAGGGCAGGTATTCGGAAAGATGCCCATTGCTTTCGGTCGAGTATACGCCGAAGCGCTTCAGGACGTCGATCCGGAGCTTCTCCTGCTTGGAGAAGACCGGATGCGCCTCGAAGGCTGCGACGAGTTCGTCCTTGCCGATCTTGCGGCCCTTCACCCGCACGTCGATGAACCAGGTCTGGTGATTGATGCCGGAGCAGATGTAATCGAGCTCACCTTCCCCGGCACCGAGAATCTCGGCGATCTGCTCGGCCCCGTGCTGGACGCCGTGGCAGAGACCGATCGTGTCGACCTTGCCGTATTCGATTGCCGCCCAGGTGTTCATCGCCATCGGATTGGCATAATTCAGGAACTTCGCGCCCGGCTCCGCCACTTCGCGGATATCCTTGCAGAAATCGAGGATCACCGGGATGTTGCGCTGGCCATAGAGTATGCCGCCGGCACAGATGGTGTCGCCGACGCATTGGTCGACACCGTATTTCAGCGGAATGCGGATATCTTCGGCATAGGCTTCGAGCCCGCCGACCCGCACGCAGCTGATGATATAGCGCGCGCCTTCGAGCGCCTTGCGGCGCTCGGTGGTTGCCGTCACGCGCGTCGGCAGCCCGTTTGCCTCGACGATCCGGTCGAGGATCGTCTTGATCATGTTAAGATTATGCTCGCTCACGTCGGTCAAGGCGAACTCGACGTCCCGCAGCTCCGGCACGGACAGGATGTCGGTGAAAAGCTTCTTGGTGAAACCCACGCTGCCGGCGCCGATAATGGCGATCTTGAAGCTGCCCATGGTACTCTTTTCCCTCCTCGTCATGCGTAATTCGCGCTATAAGGGTAAAATCAATTCATCGAATTGATTGGGGGCATCGATGCGGCCCCTTCCTCGCCAAAACCCAGCTTCAGACGCCGGATAACCCCGGCATCTTGCGCGATCTGTGGGCATTATGTGCATAATCGGCGACGCGACTAGAGAGGTATTGTGCTTTCATGGGTAATTCTGTGCTGCAACAATTGATCCATCGGGGGCCGGTGATGCGGACCGTCTCGCTGCCGCGCGGACGCCAGAGCCTGCACACCATGCCGACAAGCACGGGCTACGAGATTAGGACCGATGCGAATTACGATTGGGACGGGCGAAAGCGCGGCCAGACGCCCTTTACCGTGCTGCAGCACACGATCGGCGGCGCCGGCAACTTACGTTACGAAAGCCGCACCTACCGCTTGCGGCCGGGCGAGACGCTGCTCCTGCTCGTGCCGCACAATCACCGCTACTGGCTGGAGGAAGGCGGGCGCTGGGAGTTCTTCTGGATCTCGATGAACGGCGAGGAGGCGCTCAGAATTCATCGGGCCATTCTCGCCGTCACCGGCCCTGTTCTGAAGCTCCAGCCGGAGACGGTCGAGCATCTCGCCGACTGCAGTCTGCGTCTCATCACCGGCGGCGAGACACCGGGCCGCGCCTCGGCAATCGCCTATGAGGCGGCGATGGCGCTCTATGACGATGTCTTCGGGTCGCACCCGGTCTTCAGCGAGGAGTACCGGAAGATGCAGCACGTCATCGATCACATTCTGGCCAATTTGGAAAAACCGCTGCCGGTCGAGGAACTCGCCCGCGTCTCGGGCCTGAGCCGTGCGCATTTCTCCCGGGTCTTCGCCGCGAGCGAAGGCATGCCGCCGGCCGAATTCGTGCTGCAGAAGAGGCTGCAGCGGGCGGTGAAGCTTCTGACCAAGACCGCGGACCTGCCGGTCAAGGAAGTGGCTATCATGTCCGGCTTCGAGGATCCCAACTATTTCGCCAAGGTCTTCCGCCGCGTCTTCGGCGCCAGCCCGACCGAGTTCCGCACCACCGGAATGTATGCAAGCGTACCCGCCAAAACTTCGAAGGCCAGCGAATCCGTGACCACGCTTGCTGCTGCTTGCGATTGAAAAAGTGGCGATAAAATTTTACTAAACGAGTGATACACTGCGCGGCTACAGGCGGGACTTAAAAAAGAATGGTCACAATCAAGGAAATCGCATCGGCCGTCGGCGTGTCGTCAGCAACCGTCTCGCGGGTCTTGAACTACGATCCGACACTGTCGATCTCGACCAAGAAACGCCAGGCGATCATCGAGACGGCCGAGGCGCTGAACTATGCGACGCCGCGCAACCGCAGCCGCGCCGCGGCTCAAGCGGGCGGCGCAGGGCTGAAGATCGCGCTCGTGCATTTCCTCGATCCCGCTCAGGAACTGGCCGATCCCTACTATGTCGGCGTCCGCCTCGGCATCGAAAGCCGCTGTCAGGCGCTGAAGAGCGAGGTCGTCAAGGTCTTCCTCACCGGGAGTTCGCCGGAAGCGGCGATGCTGGAGGGTGCCTCGGGCGTGGTGGCCGTCGGCCACTATTATGGCGACGAGCTCGAATGGCTGCGCCGCCACAGCCGCCACCTGGTCTTTGCCGATTATGCACCTGCGGGAGACGCGGACGATGCCGTGCTAAGCGACGTTTCCCTCGCCATGACCCGGCTCCTTGAAGCCGTTCACGGCATGGGCTATCGCCGGATCGGCTTCATCGGCTGGATCGACGCCTTTTATGGGCCCGACAACATCCATTCGGAGCGCCGCTGCCGCGCTTACATCGACTGGATGAGCAAGGCGGGCTTCTATGATCCCGAACTCTGCATGGTCGAGCGCATGACACCCGACAGCGGCTATACGCTCACCAAGGCGATGCTGTCGAAGCCCAATCCGCCGAGAATTGTGATCACCTGCAACGACAACATGGCGCTCGGTGCCTACAGGGCGATTCACGAGTTGGGCCTAAGTATCCCCGGCGACGTCGCGGTAGCAAGCTTCAACGACATTCCGGTCGCGCAGTTTCTGGGGCCCCCGCTGACAACTGTGAAGATCCCGGCGGAACTGATCGGGGAAACGGCGGTCGACCTGCTGCTCGAGCGGCTTTCGGGACGCGAAGTCGCCAAGAAGGTGGTTCTCGGAACCGAGATCGTCTGGCGCGGCAGCACCCCCCAGACCGAGACTACGGCGGGGGTCGAGGCTACGGCGCCCGGTGCGCTCTAGAAGTGAGCGCGGGATGCGGGCCGAAAGCCGCGCATATGTTTCCTCATCCCGCCCTAAAAGTCCCAGGGTGAAATCAACTCGAGACCCGTCGTTGCGAAATCCGCGATATTACGCGTAGCCAGGCGCCCGCCGTTGATCCGGGCTATGGCGGCGATCATTCCATCGGGAGCCGACATGAGACGGCCTTGCCGCGACGCAGCGCCCATGATCTCGCCATAAGCAATCGCCGCCTCCTCGGTGAGACCGAATACCCGATCGGCGAAGCGTTGCCTCCACTCGGCGAGTCCCTGCTGCAGCCGTTGAGCGCGCTGATCTGGCAAGATCTTTTCGATGCCGTACGCTATTTCGGCAATCGTAACGGTCGGAAGTGCGAGCTCCGCATCGTAGCGCACGAGCCAGGCGATAACAGCCTCGGAAGGGGTCTTGCGCAGCGTTTCCGATACGACGTTGGTGTCTACAAAAATCAAAGCTCAGGACCTGTATGCCCTTTCCGCTCCTCTCTAATCACCGCCTCAAGGTCGACATCGGTGCCGTAGCTTTTGGACAAGCGCTTGTAAAACGCCGCGGCGGGCTCTCGCCCGGCCTCTCGAACTTCATACAATTCGAGAGCACGTTCCACCACGTCGGCGATCGAGCGGTTCTCGCGCCGTGCCAGCCGATGAGCGAGTTCACGCGCCTTAGCACTTCGAACGGAAAGTTGCGGGGCAGCCATTGGTAACTCCTTTTTTAACAATATAGTCCACGGCGGGTATGCCATCAAGATGGCAGCAGCTATCTGGATGGCTCATGGGGCGGGCACAAATCGGCGGTAAAAATTTACTGAAAATATTGCCTCCTGCAGAATTTTGAGAAATACTCGGCCGCGAGACAGAGAGGATGTCTCGGGGAACAAACCTTGAGGGAGGAATCAATGGACATTTTAGCGCGTGCCTATCTGCCGCGTATCGCCGGCCTCGCTTTGGCGAGCGCAAGCTTCTTGGCGGTGACTGCCGCCGAGGCGAAGGAAATCACCATCTGGTGCTGGGACCCGAACTTCAACGTCGCGATCATGAAGGAAGCCGGCGCCCGTTATACCAAGAAGCACGCTGACGTCACTTTTAATGTCGTCGATTTCGCCAAGACCGACGTCGAGCAGAAGCTGCAGACGGGCCTTGCTTCCGGCACCGCCGACGCGCTGCCCGACATCGTTCTCATCGAGGACTATGGCGCGCAGAAATATCTCCAGTCTTTCCCCGGCGCCTTCGCGCCCCTTTCCGGCACCGTCGATTATTCCGGTTTCGCCCCCTACAAGGTCGAGGTGATGACCTTGGACGGTCAGGTCTACGGCATGCCCTTCGATTCCGGTGTCACCGGGCTCTACTATCGTAAGGATTACCTCGAGCAGGCCGGCTTCAAGCCCGAGGACATGCAGAACCTCACCTGGGACCGCTTCATCGAAATCGGCAGGCAAGTGGAGACCAAGACCGGCAAGAAGATGATGGGCCTCGACCCGAACGATGCCGGGCTGGTGCGCATCATGATGCAATCGGCCGGGCAATGGTATTTCGACAAGGAAGGCAAGACGAACATCACCGGCAATGCGGCACTGAAGGCGGCGCTCGAGACGGTCGGCAAAATCATGCAGGCCGATATCTACAAGGCCGCCAACGGCTGGTCCGACTGGGTCGGCACCTTCACATCCGGTGATGTCGCGACAGTGATGGCCGGCGTCTGGATCACGGGCACCGTCAAAGCGCAGCCGGACCAGGCCGGGAAATGGGGCGTGGCGCCCATTCCGACGCTCGGCATCGAAGGTGCGACGCATGCCTCCAACCTCGGCGGCTCGAGCTGGTACGTGCTTGAAAGCTCGGCGGAAAAAGCGGAAGCGATCGACTTCCTGAACGAGATCTACGCCAAAGACATCGATTTCTATCAGAAGATCCTGCAGGAGCGTGGCGCCGTCGGTTCGCTGCTCGCCGCCCGCGGTGGTGCGGCCTACGAAGCGGCCGATCCGTTCTTCGGCGGCGAAAAGGTCTGGCAGAACTTCTCCGATTGGCTGGCGAAGGTTCCGTCGGTCAATTACGGCGTCTTCACCAACGAGGCGGACCTCGCGGTCACCGCGCAGCTGCCGGCGCTAACCCAAGGGATGCCGGTCGACGAGGCGCTGAAGGCGATCGAGTCCGAGATCAGCGGCCAGATCCAATAGGACGGTGATTCCTTCACCGCTCGCGGGCCGTGGCGACTTGAGCCACGGCCAACATTCCCGCATCCATGAGGTTGACGATGGCTCACGCGCGCCGCGGCGGCATCGGCCGATATTATGACGTCAATGGCTGGCTCTTCGTCGCGCCGGCCCTCGGGCTGATCGCCCTCTTCATGATCTATCCGATCCTCTGGTCGCTCTGGATGTCCTTCCAGTCCGGCCGTGGCATGATGATGAAGTTCGCCGGCTTCGCAAACATCGTCCGCCTTTGGAACGACCCGGTCTTCATCAAGGCGCTCACCAACACGATGACCTATTTCGTCGTGCAGGTGCCGATCATGATCCTGCTCGCGCTGATCCTGGCGTCGCTCCTCAACAATCCGCGCCTTGTCGGCCGGGGGCTTTTCCGTACCGCCATCTTCCTGCCCTGCGTCACCTCGCTCGTCGCCTATTCCGTGTTGTTCAAGGGCATGTTCGCGCCCGACGGTATCGTCAACTCGACGCTCCAGGCGATCGGCATCATCGCCTCGCCCATCCCGTGGCTTACGAACGCCTTCTGGGCGAAGACGCTGGTCATCATCGCCATCACCTGGCGCTGGACCGGCTACAACATGATCTTCTATCTGGCGGCGCTGCAGAACATCGACAAGTCGATCTACGAGGTGGCCCGCATCGACGGCGTGCCTGCCTGGGCGCGCTTCACCCACATCACCATACCGCTTTTGAAACCGGTCATCCTCTTCACTACGGTGATATCGACGATCGGCACGCTGCAGCTCTTCGACGAGGTCTATAATCTCACCGAAGGCAAGGGCGGACCGTCCAATGCGACGCTGACCTTGTCGCTCTATATCTATAATCTCACCTTCCGCTTCATGCCGAATTTCGGCTACGCGGCGACGGTCTCCTACGTTATCGTCGTCCTCGTCGCGCTGCTCGCCTTCGTCCAGTTCTTCGCAGCAAGGGAGCGCGACCGATGAACACCAGCGTCACGCGCAACGCATCGGCGGTCTTCACCTATGGCTTTCTCGGGCTGATGGCCTTCCTCTCGGTCTTCCCGTTCATCTGGATGGTGCTCGGCGCCACCAATTCCTCGATCGACATCATCAAGGGCAACCTTCTGCCGGGCGAGGCGCTCGCGACGAATGTCGGCAATTTCTTCACGCTCGTGAACGTGCCGCTCGTCTTCTGGAACTCGGCGAAGGTCACCATTCTTGCGACGGTGCTGACGCTCGCGGTGTCGTCGCTCGCCGGCTACGGTTTCGAGATGTTCCGCTCGCGCCAGCGCGAGCGGGTCTACCGCGTCATGCTGTTGACGCTGATGATCCCCTTTGCGGCGCTGATGATCCCGCTCTTCATCATGATGGGCAAGTCAGGCCTCATCAACACGCATTTGGCAGTCGTTCTGCCCTCGATCGGCTCGGCCTTCGTCATCTTCTATTTCCGGCAGAGCACCAAGGCTTTTCCGTCGGAATTGCGCGACGCCGCCAAGGTCGACGGGCTCAAGGAATGGCAGATCTTCCTCTTCATCTACGTGCCGGTGATGCGGTCAACTTACGCGGCGGCCTTCATCATCGTCTTCATGACGGCATGGAACAATTATCTCTGGCCGCTGATCGTGCTGCAGTCGAACGAGACCAAGACCATCACGCTGGTCATCTCGTCGCTCGCCTCCGCCTACTACCCCGACTACGGCGTGGTTATGGTCGGCACGATCCTCGCGACGCTGCCGACACTTGCCGTTTTCTTCTTCATGCAACGCCAATTCGTCCAGGGCATGCTGGGCTCAGTGAAATAGGAAAGATGATGCGCTCTGTTACTTCCTTCAACGATTCATGGGTGTTCTCCGAAGGCTTCGTCGCCGCGGACGCCGGCCGACTCAAAGCCGGGCAGGCCGTGAGCCTGCCGCACAACGCCGTCGAGCTCCCCTTCAACTATTTCGACGAGACGTCCTATCAGCGCGCCTTCACCTATCAGAAGGTCATCGGATGGCATCGCGACTTCGCCGGCCGCGAGGTCTCGCTCGTCTTCGACGCCGCGATGGCGGACGCCGTCGTTTATCTCAACGGCGAGGAGATCGTCGCCCATAAGGACGGCTATACGCCCTTCGAAGCGCGCCTCACCGGCAAGCTCCGCGAGGGCGACAATCTGATCACCGTCAAGATCGACGGCAGCGAGAATCCGGAGATCCCGCCCTTCGGCGGCCGGATCGACTATCTCACCTATGCCGGCATCTATCGCAACGTCTGGCTCAAGGTCACCGACCCGGTCTCGATCGCCAACATCAAGATCGAGACCCGCGACGTGCTGAGCGACGCCAAGTCGGTCACTGTCCGCTGCGACCTTTCCAATCCGCAGAGGCTCGCTTTCGCCGGCACGGTGACGGCGCTCTTGAGGGATGGCGAAGGCGAACTCCTCGCCGAAGCGGTCGGCGAGACGAGCGGCGAAAGTGTCACGCTCAAAATGACCGGCATCAAGGGGCTATCGCTCTGGGACATCGACGCCCCGGTTCTTTACCAGGTGGAAGTGCAGCTTCGGACCGACCAGGGCCGCGACCGCCTGTCCTCGCATTTCGGCTTCCGCACGGCGGAATTCACCGTGGACGGCTTCCGGCTCAACGGCCGGCCGTTGAAGATTCGAGGGCTCAACCGCCACCAGGCCTTCCCCTATGTCGGCTATGCCATGGGGCGCCGGGCGCAGGAGCGCGACGCGGAACTGCTCAAGCACAAGCTCCACTGCAATCTCGTACGCACCTCGCATTATCCGCAGTCGAAGTGGTTCCTCGACCATTGCGACCGCATCGGCCTGCTCGTCTTCGAGGAAATTCCGGGCTGGCAGCACATCGGCGGCGAGGCATGGAAGGAGGAGGCGATCCTCAACGTCCGCCGGATGATCGAGCGCGACTGGAACCATCCCTCGATCGTCATCTGGGGCGTGCGCATCAACGAGTCGCAGGATTCGCACGACTTCTATGTCGAGACCAATCGCCTCGCCCGCGAGCTCGACCCGACCCGGCAGACGGGCGGCGTGCGCTACATCACCGATAGCGAGCTTTTGGAAGACGTCTATACGATGAACGACTTCATCCTCGGCAACGAAGAACTGCCGGGGTCAAACCGCCCGCGCACTGCGCTCAGGCCACAGCAGGAATGCACCGGGCTTTCGCGCAAGGTACCCTATCTCATCACAGAGTTCGGCGGCCACATGTACCCGACGAAGATCTACGACCAGGAGCAGCGGCAGGCCGAGCATGTGCGCCGCCACCTCGAGGTGCTGAATGCCGCCCATGAGGACCCGAGCATCTCCGGCGCGATCGGCTGGTGCATGTTCGACTACAACACCCACAAGGATTTCGGCTCCGGCGACCGCATCTGCTATCACGGCGTCATGGACATGTTCCGCGAACCGAAGTTCGCGGCTTACGTATACGCAAGCCAATGCGACCCGTCGGAGGAGGTGGTGATGAAGCCCGTCACCTTCTGGGCGCGCGGCGAGCGCAACATCGGCGGCGTACTGCCGCTGATCGTGCTCACCAATTGCGACGAGATCGAACTCAAATACGGGTCTCTCGTGAAGCGCGTCGGCCCCGACCGCGAGAACTTCCCGCATCTGCCGCATGCGCCCGTCGTCATCGACCACCGCCATTTCACCAAGGACGAGCTCGGGGTCTGGGGCATGAAGTGGGAGAGCGCCGAATTCACCGGCTTCACCGGCGGCAAGAGGGTCGCCAATCTCCGCATGGTCGCTGATCCCGTGCCGACGACGCTTCAAATCGAGGCCGATGGCAAGACGATCAGAGCCGAGGGCCGCGACAGCGTTCGCGTCATCGTCCGTGCGCTCGACCAGGCCGGCAACATCCTGCCGTTCCTGAACGATGCGGTCGATGTCGAGGTCCAAGGCCCGGCACGGCTCATCGGCCCCGCACACCTCGTCTTTCAGGGTGGCACGACCGGCTTCTGGCTGGAGTCGGTCGGCAGCGCCGGCGATGTCGCCGTCATCGTCACGTCGTGGCGTCTCGGCGCGGCAAAGCTGGACCTCGTGGCGTCGGCCGAAGGAGCGGCAACTGCATGAGCGAGCTGCAACTCAGCGACGTCCGCAAATCCTATGGCGGCCTGGAAGTCATCAAGGGTGTCGATCTCGACATCAAGTCGGGCGAGTTCGTCGTCTTCGTCGGCCCCTCCGGCTGCGGCAAGTCCACCCTCCTCCGGATGATCGCGGGGCTCGAGGAGATCACCTCGGGTGACCTGACGATCGACGACATTCGGATGAACGATGTCGACCCGTCGAAACGCGGCATCGCCATGGTCTTCCAGTCCTATGCGCTCTACCCGCACATGACGGTGCGGGAGAACATGGGCTTCGCCTTGCGCTTTGCCGGCGTTCCCAAAGCCGAGATCGAGAAACGGGTGAACGAGGCGGCCAGCATCCTCGAGCTCGGCCCCCTGCTCGACCGCAAGCCGAAGCAGCTTTCGGGCGGCCAGCGCCAGCGCGTGGCGATCGGCCGCGCGATCGTCCGCCATCCGAAGATCTTCCTCTTCGACGAGCCGCTTTCAAACCTCGATGCGGAGTTGCGCGTGCACATGCGCATAGAGATCGCGAGGCTGCACAAGCAGCTCTCCGCGACGATCGTCTATGTGACTCACGATCAGGTGGAGGCCATGACGCTCGCCGACAAGATCGTGGTGATGCGCGGCGGCGTGGTCGAGCAGGTCGGCTCGCCGCTGGAACTCTATGACGACCCCGCCAATCTCTTCGTCGCCGGCTTCATCGGCTCACCGAAGATGAACTTCCTCAGGGGCGTGATCGAGCCCGGCGATGGCGGAGAGCCTCACGCCCGCCTGCCCGACTACGGCGACGCGAAGATCCCCATAAAGCTGAAGCAGGCGGTGCCGGGGGCCGAGGTCACCATCGGCATCCGGCCCGAGCATTTCAACGAGAGCGGCTCGGCAATCCTCGATCTGACGATCGACATGCTGGAGCATCTCGGCGGCGAGACCTTCGCCTATGCCCGCCACGGCAAAGGCGAATTGGTCGTGATCGAAACGAAGAACGGCCGCGGCCTGAAATCCGGCGACCGCGTCGCCGCCCGCTTCGACCCCGCCTGCGCCCTGATATTCGATGCGAGTGGCAAGCGGCTGCGGTAGCGCGCGACGGATCAAAAGATGGAACCGTAAAGCCCGCACCAGTGTTCGGCCTTGATCAACCGAAACGAGGTGCGGCAACAATGATCCCAACAGTGAAACACCGCTTCGTCGAGTTGGACGGCATCGGCGTCTTCTATCGCGAAGCGGGCCGCGAGGATGCGCCGGTCGTCCTGCTTCCCCATGGCTACCCGTGCTCGTCCTACGAGTTCCGCAACTTCATGCCGCTACTGGCCGATCGGTGGCGGCTCATCGCGCCGGATTTTCCGGGGGCGGGATACAGCGACACGCCGGACGACTTCGCCTATGACTTCGACGGCTTCACCGATTTCCTCGACGCATTCCTCCGCCGCCTCGGTGTCGATCGCTTCGCACTTTATCTGCACGACTTCGGCTCCCAGATCGGTCTCCGGTTGGCAATCCGCCGGCCGGAACGGATCGCCACGCTCATCATCCAGAACGGCGACATCTATGAGGATGTGCTGGGTCCGAAATACGCGTCGCTTAAGGAGTATTTCCGCAATCCCACCGCCGAGGTCCGAGCCAAGCTCGGCGAAGCGGTAAACGAGGAAGGCTACCGGGACGAATTCCTGAATGATGTTCGGCCCGAGCTTGCCGAGCGGATTCCGCCCGATCTCTGGAAACTGCATTGGTCGCTGACAACGCCCCGGCGACGGGAGATCGCCATAGACATCATCGCAGGTCTGCGGGAGAACCTTGACTGGTTCCCTCGCTACCAGGCCTATTTGCGCGAACATCAGCCGCCAACGCTGATCGTCTGGGGACCGCAGGACGGCTACATGCCCGAGGCTTCGGCACGCGCCTATCTCCGCGACCTGCCGAAGGCCGAATTGCACCTCTTCGACGGTGGACATTGGCTGCTTGAGACGAACCTCCAGGAGGTCGCCGCGGTCACACGGGACTTTCTCTTGCGAATGTCTCCGGCCTTCTGAGCCACGACGGGCGCGGCCACCAATCAGCCGCGGGGGCGACCAGACTGCATAAACGCTCTTGACGGCGCGGCGATATCCGTCACTATTTGCGTCATTCACCAGGGGGGTCCCGGCAAGGGGCTGAGATACTGCTAAAGCGCGCAGTGACCCGTTGAACCTGATCCAGTTCATACTGGCGTAGGGACGGTGCGGGCGTTTGAAAGCCAGGATTCCGTGTTCACGCGATCCATCGGCGATACGTCTTTTCATCCTTCCGGCTTCAGAACTGGGTCTCCAACGCGAAAACTTTGGAGCCTCAAGATGAATCTATTCAAGCCTTTCGCTGCGCCGTCGGTCACTCAAGGACCGCTTCCGGTTTCCCGCAAGGTCTATAAGCCGGGCGAGATCCATCCCGACATCCGGGTGCCGATGCGCGAGATCGCCCTGCATCCGACCTCCGGCGAGCCGCCGGTCACCGTCTACGATTCCTCCGGTCCCTATACGCTGGAAGATGCCGACATCCGCATCGACGAGGGCCTGCCGCGCCTTCGCCGCGACTGGATTCTCGCGCGCGGCGACGTCGAGAGCTACGACGGCCGCGCGGTCAAGGCGGAGGATAACGGCTTTGCGACCGGCGAGAGACTGACGCCGGAATTCCCGGTGCGCCATCAGCCGCTCAAGGCCAAGTCCGGCCAAGCCGTCACCCAGCTCGCCTATGCGCGTGCCGGCATCATCACGCCTGAGATGGAGTTCATCGCCATCCGCGAGAACCTCGGCCGCAAGGCCGCAAAGGAAGCGCTCGCCCGCGACGGCGAAAGCTTTGGCGCTTCGGTCCCCGATTTCGTGACGCCGGAATTCGTCCGCCAGGAGGTGGCTAGCGGCCGCGCGATCATCCCGGCCAATATCAACCACCCGGAATCCGAGCCGATGATTATCGGCCGGAATTTCCTGGTGAAGATCAACGCCAATATCGGCAACTCCGCCGTCACCTCGTCGATGGCGGAGGAAGTCGAGAAGATGGTCTGGGCGACGCGCTGGGGTGCGGACACGGTCATGGACCTTTCGACCGGCCGCAACATCCACAATATCCGCGAATGGATCATCCGCAATTCGCCGGTGCCGATCGGCACAGTGCCGCTCTACCAGGCGCTCGAAAAGGTCGGCGGCATCGCCGAGGACCTCACTTGGGAGGTCTATCGCGACACCCTCATCGAGCAGGCCGAGCAGGGCGTCGACTATTTCACCATCCATGCGGGCGTCAGGCTGCACTACATTCCGCTCACGGTCGACCGCGTCACCGGCATCGTCTCGCGCGGCGGCTCGATCATGGCCAAGTGGTGCCTCCATCACCACCGCGAAAGCTTCCTCTATGAGCACTTCGAGGAAATCTGCGACATCTGCCGCGCCTATGACGTCTCCTTCTCGCTCGGCGACGGCCTGCGTCCGGGCTCGATTGCCGACGCCAACGACCGGGCGCAGTTCGCCGAGCTTGAGACGCTCGGCGAACTGACCAAGGTCGCCTGGGCGAAGGACTGCCAGGTCATGATCGAGGGCCCCGGCCATGTGCCGATGCACAAGATCAAGGAGAACATGGACAAGCAGCTTGAAGTCTGCGGCGAGGCGCCCTTCTACACGCTCGGGCCGCTGACGACCGACATCGCGCCCGGCTACGACCACATCACCTCCGGCATCGGCGCCGCGATGATCGGCTGGTTCGGCACCGCCATGCTCTGCTACGTGACGCCGAAGGAGCACCTGGGCCTGCCCGATCGCAACGACGTCAAGACGGGCGTCATCACCTACAAGATCGCCGCCCACGCCGCCGATCTCGCCAAGGGGCACCCCGCCGCCCGCATCCGCGACGACGCGCTGTCACGCGCCCGCTTCGAGTTCCGCTGGGAGGACCAGTTCAACCTGTCGCTCGATCCGGAGACCGCCCGCAGCTTCCACGACGAGACGCTGCCGAAAGAGGCGCACAAGGTCGCGCATTTCTGCTCCATGTGCGGCCCGAAATTCTGTTCGATGCGGATTTCCCACGATATCCGCGCCGAGGCGCAGAAGGAGGGCCTCGAGGCCATGGCCGCCAAATACCGCGACAGCGGCGATCTCTATATGCCGGTCGGCGACGGCGCTGCCCAGGCTGCCGGAGAATAGGCATGCGCGTGCTGATCAAAGGGGCCGGCGTCGCCGGCCTCACGGCCGCCCATGAGCTCGTCGCCCGCGGTGCGGAGGTGACGGTGGCGGAACATTCCCGAGGCCTCGCCGGCGCCGCCTCCTGGTATGCCGGGGGGATGCTCGCGCCCTGGTGCGAACGCGAGAGCGCCGAGGAGGTAGTCCTGACGTACGGCATCGGCGCCGCCGATTGGTGGGAAGCCGCCCTTCCCGCCGATTCCGTGCATCGCAATGGCACGCTCGTGGTGGCCCAGCCGCGCGACAGTGCAGAGCTCAAGCGCTTCGCTTCGCGCACCTCCGGCTTCCGCTGGCTCGGTGCGGAGGAGATCGCGGCGCTCGAACCAGCGCTTGCCGGCCGCTTTCGGCAGGCGCTGTTCTTTGCCGAGGAAGCCCATCTCGATCCGCGCAAGGCGCTCTCGACGCTCCGGCAAGGCCTCGTGGCGCGGGGCGTGGTATTCCGCGCCAGCGAGATCGACGAAGGCGGCTTTGCACTCACCGTCGATTGCACCGGCGCCGCCAGGATCGGCGAAGTCGAGGGGCTGCGCGGCGTTCGCGGAGAGATGATCTATCTCCAGACGCACGAGGTCACGCTCTCCCGTCCCGTGCGCCTGCTGCACCCGCGCATTCCGCTTTATACCGTGCCGCGCGGCGGTGGGCTCTTCATGTGCGGAGCGACGATGATCGAAAGCGACGATGGCGGCCCGATCACTGCCCGCTCGCTGATGGATTTCCTGAACACCGCCTATGCGCTGCATCCCGCCTTTGCCGAGGCCCGTCTCGTCGAGACGGGCGCGGGCGTGCGCCCGGCCTTTGCCGACAACCTGCCGCGGGTCTCGCGGCGCGAAAACACCATCTCCGTCAACGGCCTCTACCGGCACGGCTTCCTTCTGTCGCCGGCGACGGCCAGGCAAGCAGCGGCGCTGGCCTTCGACGAACAATCAGGAAGAGGACATGTCCGATGAAGCTGACAGTGAACGGCGAAGAGCATGAGCTTCAGGCTGCGACGCTCGCCGACTTGCTCGCTCTGCTCGACTACGAAGGCGAGTGGCTCGCGACCGCCGTCAACGGCGAACTGGTGCACAGGACCGATCGCAGCCGTCATCACCTAAAGGACAGCGACCGCATCGAAATCCTGTCGCCAATGCAGGGAGGCTGAGCCATGCCGGTATTTTACGGAAGCGAACTCCGCTCGCGGCTGCTGCTTGGAACCGCGCGTTATCCCTCGCCGGCCGTGCTCGCCGAGGCCGTGCGGCGGTCGGGCACCGACATCGTCACGGTTTCGCTTCGCCGCGAGACGGCGGGCGGGCGCCAGGGCGGCGCCTTCTTCGAGCTGATCCGCGAGCTCGGCGTGCGCGTGCTGCCGAACACGGCCGGCTGCCACTCGGTCTCGGAAGCCGTGCTGACGGCGAAGATGGCGCGCGAGATCTTCGCCACGGACTGGATCAAGCTCGAAGTGATCGGCCACCACGAGACGTTGCAGCCGGATGTCTTTGGCCTCGTCGAGGCAGCGCGCATCCTCGCTGGCGAAGGATTCGAGGTCTTCCCCTACACGACCGACGATCTCGTCGTTGCCGAACGGCTGCTGGAGGCCGGCTGCAAGGTGCTGATGCCCTGGTGTGCGCCGATCGGCAGCGCCATGGGGCCGCAGAACGTGCCGAGCTTGCGCGCCATGCGCGCCGAATTTCCCGACGTGCCGCTGATCGTCGACGCCGGCATCGGCCGCCCGTCGCATGCGGCGGCCGTCATGGAGCTCGGCTATGACGCGGTGCTGCTCAACACGGCCGTCGCGGGTGCCGGCGAGCCCGTCGCCATGGCGGAAGCCTTCGCCAAGGCAATCGCGGCCGGGCACATCGCCTATCACGCCGGCATGTTGGAACCGCGCGACATGGCCGTCCCTTCGACGCCCGTTATCGGAAAGGCCGTCTTCTCATGAAGCTTGATCCCTTCTATCTCATCGTCGACAGCGCCGCCTGGATCGAGCGCCTGGTCCCGCTCGGGGTCAAGCTCGTTCAGCTCAGGATCAAGGACAGGACCGAAGACGACCTCCGCGGCGAGATCCGCGCCGCCCAGGCGATCTGCGCCGAGCATCGCTGCCAGTTAATCATCAACGATTACTGGCGGCTTGCGATCGAGGAGCGCTGCGATTTCGTCCATCTCGGCCAGGAGGATCTGGCCGAGGCCGACCTCGGCGCGATCCGTGCCGCCGGGTTGAAGCTCGGGCTTAGCACCCATGACGAGGCAGAACTCAGATCGGCGCTGGCAGCCGAGCCGGACTATGTCGCGCTCGGCCCGATCTATCCGACGATCTTCAAGAAGATGAGATGGGCGCCGCAGGGACTGGAGCGGCTTGCCGCCTGGAGCGAGCGTATTCGCCCGCTGCCCCTCGTCGCGATCGGCGGGCTCAATCCGGAGCGGATCGAAGGCGTCTTCGCCCACGGCGCCGATAGCGCCGCCGTCGTCACCGACATCACGCTCAACGCCGATCCGGAGGGAAGGACGAAGGAGTGGATTCGGAAGACGGAGGCGTGGAGATAGGGCCGCTTGCCCGGCCCATTCCTCACTCCAGCGTCTGTTCGGTTCCGCAGGGATCCACTCAGACCGCTATGCGCCCCCGGGAGCTGAAGACGTAGAGCGCACTCGCAAGCGTCGCGACAGCGCAGTAGCTGATGGCGCCGAGCGGGCCGAAGCCATCCACGAAGAGACCACCCAGTATCGCGCCACTGGCGATGCCGACCTGGAAGGTTGCGACGATGAGGCCGCCCGTGCTTTCCGCATGCTCGGGCGCGGCGCGCACCATCCACGTCTGGACGGCGACGGGCAGCGCACCGAATGCGAAGCCCCAGGTGGTCACCGCAACGGCCGACACGACGTCGATCGAGCCGAAGATCACGAGGGCGAAGGCCATCGCCGCGATGAGCAGCGTACCGAGGCTGACAGCCGCCGTGATGCTGCGTTCGATGATGAGGCCCCCGGCAAGATTGCCGAAGAAACCGCCAACGCCGTAAGCGAGCAGGATCAGCGAGATCGCCTCGATGCCGAATTCGGGCACCTTCTCCAGGAACGGGCGCACATAGGTGAAACCGGCAAAGTGCCCCGAGACGAAGAGCAGCACCGTTATAATGCCGATGCGGATGCTCGGCATGCGTATGAAGTCGAACAGGAGCTTGAGGCTCGGTGCGGATTGCGGCGGCAGCCGCGGTATGCTCACCATCTGCACGATGAGCGTCAACGCCCCGACCGCGGCGGCCATCAGGAAAGCGGCGCGCCAGCCCCAGAGATCGCCGATATAGGCGCCAACCGGCGCCGCGCAGACGGTCGCAACCGATACGCCGGTGAAGACGATCGACATGGCGCGCGGCACGAGAGACATCGGCACGAGACGCAAGGCGATCGCGGCCATCATCGACCAGAAGCCGCCGAGCCCGATGCCGAGGACGACGCGAGCCGCAAGCAGCATGGCGAGATTGGTGGCAAAGGCGGCGGTGAGGCTGGAAGCTATCAGCGCAAGGGTGAACCCCCAGAGCACCAACCGGCGATCGAATCGGCGCGTGGCGATCGCTACCGTCAGCCCCGCAACCGCGCCGACTACGGCAGTCGCCGTGACCGCCTGGCCCGCCGTGCCCGTGCTGATGCCGAGATCGGCCGCCATCGGGGTCAGAATGCTGACGGGAAGGAACTCGGCCGTGACGAGGCCGAACACGCCAAGCGCGAGGGAGGCGACGCCGGCCCAGGCGGGGTCGCTTCGCTCGTCGCTTGCCGGTATAAGTCCGGCATCCAGTGTTGTCGCTGTATCTGTCATGAGAGCGGTCTCCTTGATCGGTCCGGCTTAGATAAGGCGTGACGCTCTGGACATTCCATGCTAGAAATTCCGCAATGCTTGATCGTTCGTCCAAAAATTCTTCTGTCGTTTCGGAAGACTTCCTGACCGAGCTCTTGCGCGGCCTGCGCCTCGACGGCGTCGATTACGTCCGCTGTGAGTTGGCAGGCCCGTGGGGCATTTCATTCCCGGTGCAGGAGACGGCGCGGTTCCATTTCATCTGTGGGAACTGCTGGCTGCGTGGTCCGGGCGGCGACTGGATCGAATTGAAGCGTGGCGACGCCGTGCTTCTGCCACGCGGCGGCGAGCATGCGCTGGCAAGCTCCCCGGACGAGAAATTGTCTTCGCTGGAGACCTATTCCCTCCAACAGGTATGCGATTGCGTCTACAACGTCTGCGGCGGCGGGCGCGGCGAGATGACCATCCTTTTCTGCGGCAGCCTCAAGTTCAACATGGATGCCATGCATCCCTTGCTGCGCATGATGCCGGACGTGATGCGCATCGACGCGCTCACCGCCAGCGAACCGGCGATCCCGCACCTGCTCGACGCCATGGCGCGCGAAGTCGGCGCGAGCCGCGTCGGCTCGGGCGGCGTCCTGGCGCGGCTTGCCGATGTGCTGGCCGCGCTGATCATCCGCTCCTGGGTGGAGCACGGGTGCGGCAACACGAGCGGCTGGGTGGCCGCAGTCCGGCATCCTTCCATTGGCCGGGTGATCGCGGCTATGCATCTCGATCCGGAAAAGAACTGGACGGTCGACTCTCTCGCCAAACTCATGGGCGCCTCGCGCTCGGGCTTCGCCCAGCAGTTCGCTGCCGTGGTCGGCGAGACACCGGCGCGTTACCTCACGCAGGTGCGCATGCACCAGGCGCGCCAGTGGCTCGCCCGCGACCGCATGCGCATCTCGGTCGTGGCGCGGCGCCTCGGTTACGATTCCGAGGCCTCCTTCAGCCGCGCCTTCAAGCGCGTCATCGGCGCGCCGCCAAGCCACTATCGCGGTGCCGAGACGCCGGGCGCGCAGACATTCGGAGACGAGGTCTTAGAGCACCGGCGTTGATTGCTGTTAGATCACGATGATTTCAGGTCGGATCGACCTGAAATATCGTGATCGATTCCAGCAAGTTAGCGCGGGATGCGGGCGAAAAACCGCTCACACTTTTCCTCATCCCACGCTAGGCAGCTGGCCACCCGCCACGACGAATGACAGATGATGTTGCGCTGCCAAGGCGTCCAGATAGTCGCGGGCATCAAAAACGGCACCCGGGGCCTGAGCTCCACTCAGCCGCGCCTTGCCGTCAAGCATGCGCTGTACGGCTTCACAGATGAGTGGCGCGGAGAAGGCGTAGATGTCTTGCCCCTGGGCGGCGATCCGCCGGACATGCTCGCCGTTTCGCACGGTCGCCTCGACCAGAAAGGTCTGCGCGGACCGGCCGTTTTCATCCGCAGGCTCCGGCGGTGGCGTCGCCGGGTCCCGAACGTCACCGAGGGCGGTACGATTGAGATAGGTGCGGAGCTCGGATGACCGCGTGTGTCGCGCAATCACGACGATCTCTGAAAAGGGGAGCTCGACGACCTTCTGCCGCGCAAACGGCTCCGGGAAATCCCAATCCATCTCGGCGGCTGGCTGAAGCACCGGCGTAAGCCTTCCGTTCGCAACTATCATGCGCCGCGCGGTGTTCTTCTTGCCGGTTACTCGAGTGCCTCGCGTGGGATGCCAACTGTCGAGCGCGATCCCTACCCTGATCTCGTCGGCGAAATGCCAGTCACCCATGACGGTTGTCACGAGCAGGTCGGCAAAGCCGCCGTAAAAGCCCATGGCCGGAATGACGAGCACGCCGGCATCGCGCGCCGCCTTGTCGAATTTGTCATAGGTCGCCTGTGCGCTCGGCTGCTCGGCCGTCACATCGAGATAGTGGATTCCCGCGCGAAGGGCAGCGGAAGCCACGGCATCGGCGGTGTCGAGAAAGGGACCGGCACAGTTGATGACCGCGGCCGCGCCCTCGAATGCGCGATCGAGCGAGCCCGGGTTCTCTACCGAAGCACCCCGCACCTCGATGCCAAGATCCGCGAACCCCGCCAGCTTCGCCGCGTCCCGCGCGACAGCAATCGGGGTCATGCCTCGACGCACGAGTTCTAAGACGACGAAACGCCCCGTATGCCCGGCAGCGCCGAACACGGCGACAGCCCGATCCTGCTTCGCAGCTCTTGTTGTGTAAACAGCCATCGATTCCTCCACGCTACAGACCTGTTTGTTTGATACAGCTACAAACAAGTCTGTAGCGTGTCAAGCATGCTTGTGCTAAGTTCCTGACATTGGAGGTGAGTGATGACGAAAAGCGCGGCCAAAGCGAACGACCACGATACTGTAGATGTGAGGGACAGGATCCTCGAAACCGCATCGACACTCTTCTATGAACGAGGCGTGCGCGCTGTGGGGGTTGACCTCGTGGTCGCGGAGGCAGGGGTCGCCAAGACCAGTCTCTATCGGCATTTCGGCACGAAGGACGACCTCATCGCCGCCTTTCTCGCCCGGGAGGACGAGGATTTCTGGGGCACATGGGACGGTGTGGCTGAAAAACACAAGGACGACGCTCAGGCGGAACTCGACGCGCACCTGGAATGGATCGGCGAGCGGGTCGGGCGACCGAACTACCGCGGTTGCCCGCAGATCAATGTCGCCGCGGAGTTCCCGGAAGCCGACCACCCCGCGCGCAAAGTCGCGGCTGCTCACAAGCGTGAAATGCGGCGTCGGCTGAAGGGGATCGCGGAGCGGCTGAGTGTTCGCCGTCCGGACGAACTTGCCGGTCAGCTCGCATTGCTCATCAACGGCGCATTCGTCAGTTCGCAGGTTCTTGAAGCGGGCGAAGCCATTCCGCTCCTGCGGCAAACCGCGCACGCGCTGATTGCCGCCGGCCGCTAACGCAAAATCGGAATTCCTCTCTCTGCGGCCGCCCCGTTCCGTGCAGCGCCGTGCGTCTTCATCTCGACGCGTCGCCTTGCCATCATCATTGCTCCTGCATCCACATACGTGACGTATATGGATTGACATACGTCGCGTATGTACGCTATTCACATACGTGGCGTATATTTGATGATGCAGCAGCGTGTGAAGCTCCCGAAGCTTGGCGCTTCACTCATTGAGCGCCACTCCGCGACGATGAAAAGGAAGCAAAAAATGGCGCAGCGCGAACCGATTTTTCCTGCCAACAGGCATGCACTCTATGAGGCCCATGGCTATTCGGCCGCGATCCGCTCCGGCGACCTCCTATTCGTCTCCGGGCAGGTCGGCAGCCGTTCCGATGGCACTCCCGAACCCGATTTCGGGCGCCAGGTCCAGCTGGCTTTCGACAATCTCCGGGCCACACTGCAAGCGGCGGGCTGCAGCTTCGACGATATCGTCGATGTGACCACGTTCCACACAGATCCTGAAAACCAGTTCGAGACCATTATGGCGGTCAAGAACCGGATCTTCCCTAACCCGCCCTATCCCAACTGGACCGCAATCGGTGTGAACTGGCTCGCCGGTTTCGATTTCGAGATCAAGGTCATCGCTCGTGTTCCTGAAGAGGCGTAGACCTATCCGCAAGGCATCCTGCGATCAGAGTGAGTCGCGCTCGGTGCGCAGATTGGAGACGACGCGCCGGTTCTGCACCTTGCAGGAGCGGTCCGTGCAGTCACGGACCTCGCGGTCGTTGCCGTAACCCTTGGCCCACATGCGGTTGGCATCTACGCCCTTTGAGACGAGATAGGCCATTGCCGCGTCAGCGCGTTTCTGCGACAGCGTTCCCATGTCTGACGCGGACCCGGAATCGTCGGCAAATCCCTGCAGCTTGACCAGCCAGCGCGGGTTGCTGTTGAGCCAGATGGCCTGCTTATCCAACGTTGCCATGGCGACTGAATCGAGTGTAGCCGAGTCCTTCGTGAAGTAGGTCCGTCGGCCGACATTCAGGATGAAATCCTCTTCGCTGCCGGCCGTGACATTCTCGAAACCAGGCGCCGGATCGTTGGTTTGTCCGGTCATCGGCGTGGCGGCCGGCTCTTCCAACGCCGCGATTTCAGTGGTGTTGCAGGCGGCGAGTGTCAGGAGCATGGCCACGCCAACAAGCAGCCTCGTATATCCGGTCAAAGCAGACATCAGGGTGATATTCCTTATTCGACCGGGGTTGCTTGACTGACCTGAGCGGCACTTTCAGCCTGATCGGCAATGTGCGGCAGTACTTGCACCGCGGTGCCGATGGGGCAACGCTGATAAAGATCAATCGCATCTTCATTGAACATGCGGATGCAACCGCTAGAGGCGTCCTTACCGATGCTGCCCGGCTCCAGCGTACCGTGCAAGCGGTAGCCGGTATCCACACCATCGCGAAGCAGGTACATGGCGCGCGGGCCAAGCGGGTTCTTCGGCGAACCTCCCTCGACCGATTGAGGCAGTTCGGGGTGGCGCTCGCGCATCTCCGGCGGCGGCGTCCAGCGTGGCCAGAGCGATTTCCGGTCGATCGTGGCGCGGCCATACCATTTGAAGCCCTCGCGGCCGACACCGACGCCATAGCGGATGGCAGTCTTGTTCTCCATGATCAGGTAGAGAAAATGGTGCCTGGTGTCGACTACGACGGTGCCAATCGGCTCGCTGCTAAAATATTTGACAACTTGGCGGCGCCACTTCTTGTCGATCTTGGCAAAGTTGGTGCTGCGGAACATTACGCCATTGTCGACGGCGGTGCCGGAAAAATAGGAAGACGCCGCTGCGAGTGTGGGTTTCTGGACCGCCACGGTGCCAAATGACGCTAAACCACCAAGCACAATACCCCTGCGCGTCCACCCCATCGGCAATATCCCCCGAAAAGCCAAGTAGCGAAGCGGCAGTAAATCAGATTTTTCATTTGCCACAACACAAAACTTTCAGCGTTCTCAAGTAGAACGCTATTTGGTCTCTCTCGGGATAGCGTGCGCTCTACCGCTCAACCGTCGGAGCCATTTTGGCTTAGGTAAATTACCAAAAAGATTGATCGCTGTGTCATGGCCACAATGGGCCGGTTCCAGCCGCAAGCGCCCGGGATGCCGAGCAAGCCCATCCCTGCAAGTAGTCTTGCCACCTGTCGGTGGTGAACCTTGGCCGACCTCCGGCTGATCTACCGCAGGCGCCGGCCGTCCTTGGCGAAGAAGCGCCTGCGCTCCTCGGGCGCGGCGAAGGAAAGCTTCTCCCCCGCCTGCCAATCCGGACCGTCGCGCTGTTCGACGACGAGGCTCTGGCCGTCCTCGAGCTGGCAATAAAGATAGCGGGTGCCGCCGAGATATTCCGAAAACTCGACCTGCGCCGTGATGTGTTCGGGCCCCGGGTCCGCAACCGCGATGTGCTCCGGCCTGATCCCGAGGAGCAGGTGCTCGCCGGCGGTCAGACCGCTGCCGTCGATTGCGGTGCGCATCGCCGCATTGCCGACCCGGATCATCCCCTCGCCCAGCCATTCGGCTTCGAGGAAATTCATGCGCGGCGAGCCGATGAAGCCTGCGACGAAGATATTAGCCGGGTCCTCGTAGACGTCGCGGGGGCTGCCCGCCTGCTCGATCCGCCCGTCCCGGAGCACGACGATCTGATCGGCAAGCGTCATCGCCTCCGTCTGGTCGTGGGTGACATAGATCATGGTGTTGCCGAGCTCGCGATGCAGGCGGGCAATCTCGATGCGCATCGAGACGCGAAGCTCCGCGTCGAGATTGGAGAGCGGCTCGTCGAACAGGAAGACGTCCGGCTCGCGCACGATCGCGCGGCCGATCGCCACGCGCTGCCGCTGGCCGCCCGAAAGCTGGCCCGGCCGGCGGTCGAGCAGATGGTCGATCTTGAGGATCGCGGACGCTTGCGCGACGCGTCGCTCGATATCGGCCGCAGCCGTGCGCGCCATCTTCAGCCCGAAGGCGAGATTTTCTCGCACGCTCATATGCGGGTAGAGCGCATAGGACTGGAAGACCATGGCAATGCCGCGCTCGGAAGGGTCGAGGTCGGTCACGTCCCTGCCCTTGATGGCGATCTCGCCTTCGGTCACCTCTTCGAGTCCCGCGATCATCCGGAGAAGCGTCGATTTCCCGCAGCCGGACGGGCCGACGAAGACGACGAAATCGCCCTCCTCGATCGTCAGGTCGATGCCATGGATCACCTGCAGGCCGCCATAGCTCTTGCGCACGTCGCTGAGCACGACGCTCTTGTTACTGCTACCGTTCGCCATCCTCGAGATCGCCTACTTGTCCGACTGCACCCAGACGAGCATTTCGCCCGGCGCACGGTTGTCCCAGAGATGATAGGGCACGAAGCGCGCCCTGGCAGGCCGGCGCTTGGCCGGTTCCTTGCGGTAGAGCGCCTTGCCCCAGTTCTCCGTCTCCTCGCGCTCGACCGCGACGTCTATGGCAACGGCGTCGTTCAGGTCCTTCAGCACCGTCGTCTCCGCAGCCGGGAGCTCGCGGGGAAGAACGATCGCGTTCAGATCTTCGCCACTGTCCGTCGCCTCGACGCAATAGACGAGCGGTCCGCGCATCAGCGCGACACGGCCGGCATCCTGCCTGACCTTCGGATTGGCATATTGCGGACGAAGCTCGAGCGGCAGGTCGAGCTCGACGCGGTCGCCGTCCGCCCATTCGCGCTCGATGCGGGCATAGCCGTCGGAGACAACGGTCGAAAGATCGATCATCGTTCCGTTGACACTCAAGATCGCCCCATCCGCCCATTCCGGTATGCGCAGCGACAGCGCGAATTTCGCCGGCCGCTCGAGCTTCGCCGTGAAGGCGATCGCGCCTTCCCAGGGATAGTTGCTCGTCTGCCTGAGCTCGACATTGGCGCCGTTCGCGAGCTTCAGACGCGCCGTGCTTTCCCCATAGAGATGCACGGCGATCTCGTCCTCGGCGACCGCATACATGTAGGAACCGATCGAGGTGACGAGGCGGGCGATGTTGGGCGGGCAGCAGGGGCAATGGTGCCATTTCCAGCGATGGTGCTTGCCGGAGCTTTCGAGCGGATTGTCGTAGAAGAAGGTCCTGCCGTCGATGGAAAGGCCCGGCAGCGCGCCGTTATAGAGTGCCTGTTCCATGATGTCGGCGTAGCGGCGATCCGGACCGCGGCCGAGCATGCGGCTCGCCCAGAAGACGAGGCCGACGGAGGCGCAGGTCTCGGCGTAGGCCGTGTCGTTCGGCAGGTCGTAGTAGTCGGTGAAGCCCTCGTTCGAGGCGGACGGCCCGATGCCGCCGGTGATGTACATCTGCTTCGCGGTGAGGTCGTCCCACAGCGTTTCGAGCGCCGCCGTCAGGCTGTCGTCGTTGTATTCCGTGGCGATGTCGGCCATGCCGGAATAGAGATACATGGCGCGCACGGCGTGGCCGACGACTTGTCTCTGCTCGCGCACCGGCTGGTGCGCCTGGCCGTATTCATAGGTCTTCTGGATGAAATTCTCCGGATCGCGGCCGTCGCGTTTCGCTTCCTCGGTGAAGAAATGCGGCTCGGTCCCGCGCTCATCGATGAAGAATTTCGAGAGATCAAGATACTTCTTCTCGCCGGTGACGCGGGCGAGCTTGACGAGCGCGAGCTCGATTTCCTCATGGCCGCAATAGCCCGGAATCTGTCCCTCGCCGTGGCCGAAGACGGTGACCATGTAGTCGGCGTAGCGGCACATGATGTCGAGCAGCTTGCGCTTGCCGGTTGCCTGGTAATAGGCAACCGCGGCTTCGATCAGATGGCCGGCGCAATAGAGTTCGTGATGGTCGCGCAGGTTCGTCCAGCGGCGCTCGGGCTGCACGCGCTGGAACCAGGCGTTCAAATAACCGTCCTTGTCCTGCAGCTTCTCATACATGTCGATGATCCGGTCAGCGCGCGCTTCGAGTTCCGGATTGGGGCGGCGGTAGAGCGAATAGGCGATCGTCTCGATCGACTTGCCGAGGTCGGAATCCCAAAACATCTGCGTCGTGCCGCCCCAGGGCTGGATCGGAATGACGATGCCGGGGCTCGGCTGGGCGATATCAATCGCCTTCAGCATGCCCGCTTCGACGCAGCGGTCGAGCAAGGTTTCGGCGGTGGATTGGCAGACGGCATCCTGCCATTTGCCCCAGAAGCCGCCGAGTTCGACGTCGGGAACGGCAACGGGGCGGAACTGGCGATCTTTTCTGGTCCTGGTCATGGGATCACTTTCGCTCTCTTGAGATCATTTCACCGCGCCGGCCATCAGCCCGCGCATGTAGTAGCGTTGCAGAAGAAGGAAGACGAAGAGGCAGGGCACCACCATCACCGCGACACCGGCCTGCACCGCGCCCCAATTGATCGCGCCGAGGCGGCCGGCGCGCACGGCGGTCATCAGCACCGGCAGCGTGTAGTTGTCGTTGCTCGACAGCAGGACGAGAGCGGCGAAGAACTCGTTCCAGGCATTGAGGAAGGCGAAGATCGACACCGTCGCGATGCCCGGCATGACGAGCGGCAGCAGCACCCGGACGAGCAGCTTCAGATCACGCGCGCCGTCGATGCGGGCGGCCTCCTCGATCTCCTTCGGCACCGCGTCGAAGGCGTTGCGCATCATGAAAACCGAGAAGGGAAGCTGCAGCGTCACATAGACGAGCATCAGTCCGACGAGCGAATTGTTGAGGCCCAGCCGCGCCAGGATGATGAAGAGCGGCGTCAGGATCGACTGGAACGGGATCATCAGCGTGGCGATGATCAGCACGAAGAGCACGTTCTTGAACGGGAAGCGGTAGCGCGAGAAGCCATAGCCGGCGAGCACGCTGACGGCGACCGTCAGGATGACCGTCCCCACGGACACGACAAGCGAGTTGAACATATGCTGCCAGATGCCGGCGCCGAATGCATCGAGCGCGCGATAGGCATCAAAGCTTACCCCCGAGCTCGGCCATGGCGGCAGCGGCGGCGAGCCGGATTCGCTGTTCGGCCGGAAGGAGGCGAGCAAGGTGACGACAAAGGGCGCCAGGAAGAAGAAGGCCGTGCCGAGGCCGATGCCGTGATAGGTGATCTTGTCCCGGAGCGTCTTGCGGGCGCGGATCTCGCGGCGCGTCCTCATGGGCGTTCATCCCCCACCTTGAGCAGCCAGAGCTGGAGCACGCTCAGCGTGACCAGGATTACGAGAAGCGCGATCGACAGCGCCGCGCCATAGCCGAGATTGAAGGACACGAAGGACTGGTTGAAGATGTAGTAGACGACCGAGATCATCTTGTTCTGCGGTCCGCCGCTGGTCATGATGTAGAACTGATCGAAGGCGAGGATCGAGCCGGTCACGGAGAGGATCAGCGCGAGCGCCATCGTCCGCCGCATCAAGGGCAGCGTCAGGTGCCGGAAGCGCTGCCAGCGCCCGGCGCCATCGATACGGGCAGCCTCGGTCAGTTCCGTCGGGATCGCCTGCAGGCCGGTCAAGAGGATGATCATGGTGAAGCCGGCGATCTTCCACACCACCATGACGATGATCGTCAGAAAGGCCGTGTCGAACTTTGCAAGCAGGTTGATCCGCCCGGAGGTCAAGCCGAGCATCTGGAAAAGCGGTGAGAAGAGTCCGCTGTCGACATTGGCAAGCCAGACCCAAAGCAGCGAGGCGGAAGCGAGCCCCACCACGACCGGCAGGAAGATGATGGTGCGATAGGCCGAGACGAGCGGCCTCTGCTTCTCGACGAAGATCGCCAGCGGGAAGGCGACCGCGAAAATGGCGATGGTGACGACGAGCGTATAATGCGCGGTGAAACCAAGGGTGTTGAGGAACCGCGCGTCGGTGAACATGCGTGTGTAATTGCCGAGGCCTATCCAGGCCGGTGCGCCGAGCAGCGGCCATTTGTGCAGACTCATCCATACCGTGAAGAGCACGGGCAGCACGAAGAAGAGGCTGACGAGCGCCATGGCCGGCGCGATATAGAGCAGTCCGCGCCATCCGGATTGCCGTCTAGGGCGGCGCCGGTGCGGGGTCGATGTGAGGCCTGCCGTCGTCATGGATGCACTTTTTCACGCAGTTCGGGGACGCTGCCGGGAGGACGCCTGCCCTCCCGGTCATTCGGATCGGCTGGGTCTTACTGCCCAGCATCGATGATGGACTGCATCTCCGCCTGCGCATTGGAGAAGGCACCATCCACATCATCGCCATAGATCGCAGCATTGGTGAAGGTCGCCCACGGGCCGTTGGCGCTGTTGATCAGGTCGTTGAACTGCAACGTGTAGGGGGTCTTGGCGACGGCGATCGCGTCGATGCCGACCTTCAGGCGCGGGTCGAGACCTTCGAGCACCTCATTGGCGATATCGCCGCGCGTCGGCAGGCTGCCGTATTTCGCCATGATCTTCTGGCCTTCCATCGAATAGGTATATTCGAGGAACTCCTTGACCTCCGCCAGCTTCGGCGTGCCCTTGGTGACGACGAAGTTGTCGCCGCCGGCAAAGGATGAGGGCTTGCCGTCGACGCCCGGGATCAGCGTCACGCCAAAATTGATCTCGGGATGCTGGGTCACCAGCGTGCCTATGGCGAAGGCGCCGATGCTCTGCTGGCCGATCTTGCCGTTGGTGAAGCTCAGGAAATTCACCCCGTTGTCGCTCGCGGCACCCGCGGGCACCAGGTCCTTCTTGACCATGTTGCGATAGATGTCGACGGCCTTGCGCATCTCGGGCGTGTCGAGCGTCGCGGTCTTGCTGTCGGCCGAGAGAATATCGGCGCCGGCGCCCCAGACGAGGGGGGTGAAGGTGAAGATCATGCAGCCGCCGCAGCCGCCGCCCGAGAAATAGAAGCCGTAGGTATCACCGCCGAGCGCCCGGATCTTCTCGGCATTGGCCGTGATCTCCTCCCAGGTCTTAGGCGCCTTTTCCGGATCGAGACCGGCCTTTTTATAGAGGTCCTTGTTCCAAGCGAAGATCGAGGTCTCGACCGAAAGCGGCAGGCCGTAGATCTTGTCCTGATAGGTGCCGAGCTTCACATGCGACGGCGAGAGCGAATTGAAATAGGGCAGCGCCTTCGCCCAGTCGCTCAGGTCCTCGAGCTGCCCGGCGGCTGCGAAAGCGGGCGTGTAGATGAGATCGAGCGACAGCGCATCCGGCGCCTGACCGCCGGCAATGGCGGTAGCATATTTCTGCACGAGCTCGGCGAAGGGCACTTCAGTCAGTTCGACCTTGTTCTCGTGGCCGGCATTGTAGGCCTTCACCACTTCCTTGGAGGAGTCGCCGATGCCCGAGCGCACCCACATGGTGATCGTCTCGGCCGAAGCGGTCGAGATCATGCCGGCCGATATGAGAGCCGTCGCAGCCATTAGCTTCTTCAACATTTCGCATTCCTCCCAAAATGCGGGGCCACCGGCGGTGTGCCCCCTCCTCTTCAGTTCCTACGATCCGTGCCTCCGCAGGATTCCCTTACGACGAGCTTGCAGGGCAGCTTGCGCAGCCCCGGTTCGATTGCGCGTCCCTCCGCAAGCGCGAGCACCATCAGCCCGGCCTCCCGGCCGAGCTCCTTGAGATTCATGTCGACGGTCGTAAGCGGCGGCCGCGTCTGCGCCGCCATGATCTCCCAATTGTCGAAACCGATGACGGAGACATCGTCCGGCACTTTCACGCCGCGCTCGCGCAAAGCGTCGACGACGCCGCGGGCGATCTGGTCGTTGCCGCAGAAGATGCCGTCGGGCTTCTCGTCACCCTCGTTCCAGATCCGCTCGATCGCTTCGTGGCCCCAGGCCTCGGACCAGACGCCGTGCAGAACCGGCGCATCGCGGCCCGCCGCCTCCCGAAACGCCTCGGCGCGTTCGACGGCGGAGACGAAATCCTTGGGCCCGCTGATGTGCAACAGCCGCTTGCGGCCGATTTCCTTGAGCCATTTCGTCGCGAGTGTGGCACCATGGCGATCATCCGCGGTCAGCGTCACGCTTCCGGGTTCCCCCTTGGTGAAGGCATAGACCACAGGCACCGGCAGACGAGCGAGATCGACTGGGAGAGACCTGTCGACCCGCTTGCCTGTCGCGATGATGCCGTCCACCTGCTTGTCCAGCATGGCGTCGACATGGACTTTTCCGAGCGCCGGATCGTCTTCGATGGCGCAGAGGAAGACCGATACGCCATGGTCCACCAGCGCCTCGGAAATGCCGGCCATGACCGGCAGGGTGAAGCGGCCATAGGTGTCGTTGGTCAAAAGGCCGACGGTGAAGCTGCGGTTGCTGAGGAGCCCCCGCGCCAGCGCATTCGGCCGAAAGCCGATCTCCGCCGCCATCCTCTTGATCCGCTCACGCGTGTCATCCGCCATGCGGCCATTGCCGTTGAGCGCCTTCGACACGGTCGAAACGCTCACGCCGGCGACCCTCGCCAGATCGTGAATGGTGACACGATGCCCCTTGCTGCGCTGCGAGCTCAGTTTGGCCTCCTCCCAGAAACTAGTCATGAGAAAACCTTTTCTCATTTGACGAGTCAATAAGAGAAAAGGTTTTCTCATGAAAAAATATGATTATTGCTCCGGCGAGTGAAGCGACGAGGAGGGAACTGGCAGGTCACCGCGAGTCTCCCTCGCCCCGCTTGCGGGGAGAAGGTGGCCGGCAGGCCGGATGAGGGGCGGCCCCACCCAGGCCGAAACTCGCCGTCGACGAAGAGCAGTCACGTATAAACACCATTGATGAATTTCATTCACAGGCGTTGCGACCGGCGACGTGCTTATCATCGCGCCCGGCCGCCAACATATTGCACCGCGGAAAACGTCAACACCATCGCCAACGTCTTGAGCCCGCTTCGCATCGCGAACCCGCGGGCGGAAACGGATTTGTCATGCCCCTCGCCATATTTGCATTGACGATCGCGGCCTATGCGATCGGAACCACCGAATTCGTCATCGTCGGCCTTCTGCCGACGGTCGCTGCGGACCTCGACATCACGCTGCCGCTCGCCGGCCTCATCGTCAGCGTCTACGCGCTCGGCGTCACCTTCGGCGCTCCGACCCTGACGGCGCTGACCGGCCGGATCGAACGCAAGCCGCTGCTCCTCGGGCTGATGGCGCTGTTCGCCGTCGGCAACACGGCGGCGGCACTGTCGCCGAGCTACGAGGTGCTGCTCGTCGCCCGCGTGCTTTCCGCCTTCGCCCACGGCGTCTTCTTCTCCGTCGGCTCGACGATTGCCGCCGATCTCGTGCCGGAGAACCGCCGAGCCTCGGCCATCGCCATGATGTTCATGGGGCTCACCGTCGCGATCGTCACCGGCGTGCCGATCGGCACCTATATCGGCCAGGTCTTCGGCTGGCGCGCCACCTTCTGGGCGGTTGCCGCGCTCGGCGTGGTCGCCTTCGCCGGCATCGCGACGCTGCTTCCCGGCACGCTTTCCAAGGCCGCCCCGGCTGGCCTCCTCGACCAGGTTCGCGTGCTCGGCTCCGGCCGCCTCCTCATCGTCTTCGCCATGACCGCGCTCGGCTATGGCGGCACCTTCGTCGCCTTCACCTTTCTCGCGCCGATCCTGCAAGAGATCACCGGCTTCTCCGAGGAGAGCGTCAGCCTGATCCTCGTGCTCTATGGCGTGGCCATCGCCATCGGCAACGTCGCCGGCGGCAAGATCGCCAACCACAATCCTGTCAAAGCCCTGGTTGGCCTCTTCCTCCTCCAGGCGCTGGTGCTCGCCATCTTTTCCTTCACCGCCGCCTCGCCGGTTCTGACGCTGGTCACGCTTGCCGCGCTCGGCTTCCTGTCCTTCGCCAATGTTCCGGGCCTGCAGCTCTATGTCGTGCAGCTTGCCAAGGAGCATCGTCCCGGTGCCGTCGACGTCGCCTCGGCGCTCAACATCGCCGCCTTCAACCTCGGCATCGCGCTCGGCGCCTGGCTCGGCGGCACCATCGTCGACTCCTCGCTCGGCCTCGCCGCGACCCCCTGGGTCGGCGCCATCCTCGTCGCCGTCGCCCTGCTGCTCACGCTTTGGAGCGGCGCCCTCGACCGGCGCACTGCAGCGCCGTGCGTCTTTTCAGACGCACGAAGGTCGGTGTAGCACTTTTGAAACCGCAGGCGGCCTGACGAAAAAAGGCCCGGCAAGGGCCGGGCCTTACCCTTGCAAATCCGTTGGAGCTTCGGCTCCGAGGCGCTGCCGCGCCTCATTCCTCGATCCGGAAACCGACCTTCATCACCACCTGATAATGCGCCACCTTGCCATTGGCGATCTGTCCGCGAATCTCGTCGACTTCGAACCAATCGAGATTCCGCATGGTCTTCGAGGCGCGCGAAATGGCAGTCTCTATGGCTTCGTTCACCGAGACCGGCGAACTTCCGATCAGTTCCACCTTCTTGTAGACGTGTCCGCTCACGATTTTCCTCCTGAAGGGTTTCTTTGATCCTTGCGCCTCGCCGGCTTAGGGGGGCGAAGCCGTCGCAGTTAGCGGCAAACATCACCGCTGCCGACGATCATGCGCCCGTCGGGCGGGAACTGCCAGCGGGGCTGCGCGAAATCCGGCAATCACCGACCGGGTGGCAGAGAAAATCCCTGTTCCGGCGGCACAGATGTCTTATCCTTCAGGTCGCGCTAAATGCCGCCGCGCGCTCAGCGGCACCGGGCGAGCGCTGTCGAGCGGCGACCGCAAGCGCGTGAGTGAGCCCGATGAGAAGGAGGCTATCATGCTGCCAACCCGACGTTCGCTGTTGACCGCCTTTCTAGCCCTGCCCGCCCTGCCCCTCGCCGAGCGCGCCGCGGCCCAAAGGCTGCCTTTGACGCCCGCCTGCGGCGACGACCACGACCTGACGCCCGCGTTGACGGCAGGCCCTTTCTACAAGCCCAATGCGCCGCTCAGGCACGAGCTCTTCGGTGATGCTCCCCGTGGCGAGCGCATCACCCTTGCCGGCTACGTGCTCGATACCCGTTGCCGCCCGCTCGCCGGCAGTCTCGTGGAGATCTGGCATGCGGACGAAACCGGCGCCTACGACACGCGCGGCTTCAACCTGCGGGGCCACCAAATGACCGACGAGCGCGGCCGCTGGTGGTTCAGCACGATTGTCCCGGCTCGCTATCCGGGTCGCACCCGCCACTATCACTTCAGGGTGCGCCGCCCAACTGCTGCGATTTTGACGACCCAGCTCTTCTTCCCGAACGAGCCGCAGAACGCCCGCGACCGCCTGTATATGCCGGAATTGCTCATGGAACTTCGCGACACCGCTGACGGCAAATTCGGGCGCTTCGACTTCGTCGTTTGAGCTTGCTAGCCTGCCGGGAAACATTTCGGAGACGCCCGAGTTTGGCATCAGGAAGGAACGGGGCCTGCCCTGCGGCCCCGCGCGACGCCATGAGCACTCCCATGATCCTGTCGCTTGGCAGCATCAACTCCGACCTCGAATTCCGCGGCGTCGCTTCTCTCGGCGGCGGCACCGTCCGCACGGCGGGCTTCACCGAGCGGGCCGGGGGCAAAGCCGCCAATGTCGCCGTTTTCACCCACCGGCTTGGCATTGCGACGCGGCTCCTCGGCCGCATCGGCAACGATTACTACGCCAAGGTCGCCACCGACCCGCTTCGCAAGGCGGGCGTCGATCTCAACGGCGTGACCTCCACCGACAAGGCTCAGACGGGCATTGCCATCGTCATCGTTCAGAAGAACGGCGACAAGACGATGCTGAATGCCTCCAATGCCAACATGGAATGGGGGAGCGAGGCGACCGCACTCGCTCGTGACATGATCGAGGCGGCACCGGAGAATTCCCTTCTCGTGGCCGACTTCGAAGTCCCGAGGAACGTCCTGGAAATCGCCTTTTCGAGTGCCGAGCGCCGCCGCCTGAAAATATTGGTCGACCCGACCTTCCCCGAGGAAGTCGAACTGCCGCTTCTCGAACGCTTCCATGCGATTACGCCGAACGAGCAGGAAGCCGAAGGACTCCTGAAGCGCGAGATCCGAACCGAGGACGACGCCGCCGAGGCGGCGCGCGCCCTCAACGAGCGCGGCGTCGAAATCGCCTGCGTCAAACTTCGGCAGGGCGGTTGCGCCGTGTGCTGCAAGGGTCAGGTCTCGATGCTTGCCGCACCGGACGTCGAGGTGGTGGACAAGACCGGCGCAGGCGACGCCTTCATGGGCGCCTTCGCAGCCGCACTGGCCGAGGGTCGACCGCCTCTGGAGGCGGCCCGTTGGGGTGTTGCAGCCTCCTCCTTCTCGGTGGGCAGAGCGGGTGCTCAGGCATCCTATCCCACCCGCGAGGAATTCCTGCGTTTCCTCGACAGCATCCGCTGAGTTGGCCGGCGCAGTTTCGGCTGGAACCCGGAACAGATCACACCCATGCCGGTTCTTGGGAGACACTCTGCAGGTTTTCAAAAAAGACGAGGTCCAATCGATGAAGCAAAAACTCCTGGCGGAAGATGCGGGCGAGCGCACCTTCATCCTGGTTCTCGAGGAAGGCGACGAAGCCTTTTCGGCGATCTCGGCGTTCGCGGCGCAAGAGAACATCGCGGGCGCGTCGCTGACGGCGATCGGCGCGTTCAGCCGCGCCACGGTCGGGTTCTTCAGGATCGAAGGCAAAAACTACAGCAAGATTCCCGTCGCGGAACAGTCAGAGGTCCTGAGCGCGATCGGCGACATCGGCCGCGATGATGCCGGCAAACCGAGCTTACATTTGCATGCGGTGCTGGGCCTCGAGGACGGCTCGACACGCGGCGGGCATCTTCTGGAAGGCTACGTGCGCCCGACGCTGGAGGTGATCATTCGAGAAAGCCCGACGGCGTTGCGCCGGCGCAAGCGACCGGACCTCGGCATAGCGCTCATCGATCTCGACGCCGCCAGCTGACGTTCACGTTTTCGCACTCGAATTCGGATTGCGCTTGTCGTCTTTGGTCACCGAGCCCTTCGACGCCTTTGAGCCGCCGCCCCATTCCTGGGCCTTGCGCGCCTCATCGCCGCCGACGTGGCCCGGCTGGTTTTTCTTCGCGGTACCGCTTTCGCCCTTGCTTTTGGGACGATCCGACTTGTTTTGCATCTGGAGCTCCATCCGTTCTGCCGGCAGGTGCCGCGGCGTCGATAACGACGGTCAGGCACATCCTGCCGGTGTGTCCCGAACAATCGAGTGGGCGATCGGTTCCTGATGCGCGCTCAGGTTCTCGCCGGCTCTGTGCGAGCCGGCACAATGAGACCTTGCTACCAGGCCCGCCAGCCGCTTGACCAATAATGGTCCTTCAGATCACTCAGCCGATCTTCGATATCGGAGATCATGTCCTCGATCCGTGAGGAGCGCCGCGTGTACCAGCGCGAGCGGCCCGAGCTCGCGACGATGAGGCCGATGAGACCGAGCAAGGCGAGGGTCGTCCAGGCGGGATGTTCCCTTGCCATATCGCCAGCTCTGCGGCCCGTATCTCTGACCGTGCTCGCAACGGCTCTGCCTGACGAAATACCCAGTTCGGAAATCGACGCACTCAGCGCACTGACCTGCTCGCGCAGCGATCTGATCTGCTCTTCGACGGCCTCGTTCGCCGCGCCGACTGTACCCTTGCTTGTATCGACGACCCCGCGCGGTACGGCGGAACCGAGCGGCCTTTCCTGTGCCATGTCCAGATCCTCCTCTCTTGTCCAATTCGTCACAGACATCACACCATGGAAACGGCGGCCGGGGCCCAGAGTTCCTTGTCGCCGGAAATAGGCGTCAGTGGCGCCAAATCGCGCAGTCGGTGGCTATTTTCTCGCGATGTCGAGCGCATTACCGCTGAACGGTTTTACTTCGGTGAGCACGAAGGTCTTCTGCATCTCCTTGATCCACTCCAAATCACAACGTGATCGCAAACCGCCGGCTCTTCTTACACGCCTGCCATGATCAGCATCAGTAATTATCGGCGCACCACATTCGCTTTGCCCGGATGGGCTCATCCAGCGGGCTCCTTTTCCTGTCATCGCACGTCTGGTTATTCCGCTGCTAGATCAGCAGCTTCCGGCTGCTCTTCATTGTTCTTACTGGAACTTAAATCCGCCGTGGCGGTTTCTTGAAGAGCATGAATATGAAGGAGAACTTTAATGGCTGATAGAGGACCAACAGTCGTCAATACTGGCGGAAGCGGGGGTGGCTGGGCCATCGCGATAATCCTGGTGCTGGTAATCGTTGGAGCGTTGTTCCTGTTTGGTGGCGATCTCCTGGATGGCGCCGGCGGTCGCGGTGGAGGTACCGACGTCGACGTGAACGTGCCGAACGTCGAAGCGCCGCAGGCACCTTCAGGCGGACAGGGGACACAGCAGGCGCCTTCGGGCGGCGCACAACCAGCCCCTTCGGGTGGCGCACAACAATAGTGTTGAACGACCTCGGTCGAGAGCGGCGGCTCCTCGGCCGGGGCGCGGCCTTGTGCCGGCGGTGGCCTCATTTAAGCCGTTTGCTTCGGTTCGTGTTCAGGAACGATTCGAAACGACACGCGTCTCCGATGCGCTTTGGCTTTCGCCGGCTGTGCAGGAAGCGCACTGGCCGATCCCTGGAAATACGAAAGCGGCCACGGGCGCTGGCGCGGCTATGACTATGAGCCGCGTTACCGCGTTCAAGGAAGAATATCGTAGAGGCCGCTGCAAGATCGAGCGCAAATGGGATGACGACGAGTATAAGGAGGAGATCAAGTGCAAGCGCGGCCGCCCCGTCTATGGCTACTACCGTTACTGAACCTCCGGATGAGCCGTTAGGCGTGCCTCCAGCATAAGCCTCCGCTCTCCTGCCGTCAGGCCGCCTTTGCCATCTTTTGCAGAAGCCTCTTCTCGCGTACGCCGGTCTGGTAGAGGAAGATCAGTCTCTTAGCCAGGTTTTCCGCCTCCTCCGAATCGCTCGAAAGATGTTTGTCGGCGAGCATCTGCTTGAGAACCTCGTCAAGCATGGCGACCCCATCAGGCAAAATGGCGTCGGATGAAAAATCGTCGGATGGACACATGTCGCGACCTCCTCGCATTTGGGCGAAAGCGCGTTACATCTTCCAGTCGGAGACGCCCGTTTCTTCTGCCACCGACAGCGGGCAGCCTAGACCTTGAATGTGTCATTTATGATGTCGATGCCGTGTCACGGGAAGCCCCAGAGCGACCGTGCCCAGAAGGGACGATCATTGGGGCGTCGCCCCGGGGCCCCCGCGCGGATCCGTGGCGGCAGCGGCGGCTAGCCGCCACGGACCCGCGATCTCTTGCTTCGGCAGCGCTCGGCCAACGAGTTCCTGTCCAGTTGCCGCGCTCCGCTTGTAAACTTCAGCCTCCAACCGTTGCCGCTGACCTGCCAATCGCCGGCGGAGGAGATTTGCCCGATCGAACCGGAACGATCCATGTCGCGTGCTCTGGTTTTCGCGAACAGTTCCGGTGGATCGGCAATCAGCACCGATAGGAACACGATCGGCACGAGGATGTATGCCGGGACACCCGTCGACACGCCGGCAAAAGCAGCAATCGAAACGGCAAGCACAATGTAGATCAGATTTGAGAGCGGGTGGGATATCGTCCTGAAACAGGCTTCGGAAAGAGTATTCTTTCGTCCGTTGTCTGACACTGCCATAGGCAAGATCCCGTTCGACTGTTTTGGCTGGTCGCTCGTCGGCGTGATTGCTTTGATATGTGTCGAGAGAAGCGTTCCGCAACCGGCCTAGGACCTTTGCCGTACCGCATCGGACCAAGGTCTTATGGATCGATCCTCGTGATCGGTTCTCGAAGAGGTCAGCTCGGGATTCGGGCGGAAAACAATGCGCTCGGCAAAATGCGAGTGCCCGCGCAGGGAACGACGCGGGCACTGCAACAGGTTTGAAACCTGAATGTCGCTGGGGGACAGAAGCGACCTCAGTTAATTCATGAGATGCTAATTTGTTCCGTTCGCATCCGGCGATGCCGCCGCCCGACACGCGCCTTCTGCGATCACTGACCGTTCTGATGCGTTCCATGCGCGGAGACGATCGCCTGCGCCTCCTTGCCGTAAAGCTCCTCGAAATGATCGAAGCTCTTGGAAAAATAGCCGATGCCCTGGGTCGCCGATCTGAGCGATCGCGCCAGCTCGTCGAGTGCGGCTCCGGGGATGAGGGCGCGGAAGATGTCCCAGCCCTTTGCCGCCTCGTCGCGGTCGAAGCCGAGGACCTGGCCCTTCAGCGAGGCGACGATCGGCACGAGGTTTCCGGAATAGTTCGAAGGGAGATGGATCTCCACCCGAAAGATCGGCTGCATCAACACCGCTGCCGCCTGCGACAGGGCTTGGCGCACGCCCATCTTCCCCGCAGTTCGGAAAGCATATTCCGAACTGTCGACGGAGTGATGCTGGCCGTCGGTCAAAAGCACGCCGACGTCGATGACCTTGAAACCGAGCGGCCCCTTGTCCATCGCCTCGCGGGCCCCCGCCTCCACCGCCGGAATGAAGTTGCGCGGCACCGCGCCGCCCTTGACGGTTTCGGCAAAGGAAAAGCCTTCACCCCGGCCGTTGGGGTGAACGCTGAGCTTCACGTCCGCGAATTGCCCGGCGCCGCCGGTCTGCTTGCGATGGCGGTAATGGACTTCCGAGGATTTCGATATGGTCTCGCGGTAGATCGGGCTCGGCGGGCGCTCGCTCACCTCGACATGGAAGACTTCCGACAGCGTCCTTGAGAGTTCGCGCAGGTGCACCGGCCCCTGGGCACAAACGAGCTGCGCGCCCGTCCCCTCCTCCTGCATGACCTTCAGGCCGCGATCGGCTTCGGCGAGTTTCGCCAGCGTTTCGGAGAGCTTGGTCTCGTCGCGCTCGCTCGCCGGCACCAGGATGCGCTCGAGCATCGGCGTCGGCGGTGTCGTCCACTCGGGCGGAGCAAGCGGCGCATTGGCGGTAAGCAAGGCCGGCACGGGCAGGTGGTCGGATTTGACCGCGGCGAAGATCTGTCCGGCCTCGGTCACGCCCGAGGCAATCGCCCGGCCGCTCGCGGGATCCTGCAGCGAGCCGAGGCCGGCGCCGCCGAGCGTGGCCCCCTGTTTCACGCCGTTCTGCAGGGCGCGGCCGAGAACCGTCTTGCCGATGCTCTGGCGGAAATGGGCGTGGAAGCTGACGGCGGCAAGCGAAGCGGCGTCGGTCCCGGCTGCGGTCGCGAGGCGCTTCCTCAGTACCTCGACGCGCGGCGCCTCATGACGGAGCGCCTTCATCAGCCGCATGATGCCGTTGCTGTGGCTTGCCGAGCCGAGGAGCACCGGGATGATCCTGTTCTCGCTCAAGACCCGGGTCGAGATCGCATAGATTGCGTCGCTCGCCGGCTCGCGGTCCTCGATGAGCTCCTCCAGCAGCCAGTCGTCGAATTCCGAAAGATGCTCCAGAAGCTCCGCACGCGCCTCGTGCTCGCGTTCGACCGCGCTCTCCGGAATCTCGAACAGGGACGAGGGCTGCCCCTCGCGGTAGCGCCAGGCGCGCTCTGAAATCAGATCGCAACTGCCGATTATCTTGTCGCCGTCGCGGATCGGAATCTGCCTGAGGATAAGCGGGCGGCTGCAATAGTCCTGAAGTGCGGCGACGACATCTCGCAAGCGACCCCGCGGCTCGTCCATACGGTTGACGAAGAGGATGCAGGGCGTGCCGGATGCCTCGATCACGCGCAGATAGGGCGCAGCGAGAACGGCCTCGTCGACCACCGGCGAGACGCAGAGCACACAGGCATCGCTCGCGAGAAGCGCGTGCTGCGCATGCACGAAGGACTCGTTGTTGCCGGGAACATCGAGTGCGCACCAGGACTCACCGCCGAACTCGAATTCGGTGATGCCTAATCCATACGGAGAAACTGATTTTTTCGGCTCGCCTCCCAGCGAGCCCAACCTTTCCACGAGCGTGGTTTTTCCGATCTGCGAAGGACCGAGTACAGTGAAGCAGCGCATCGGCGTTCCTCCCTCTGCCAAGACGACCATGACAGGATGCCCCTCGAAGAGGCAAAGCGCCAGAGATTGCTGCATTTTTGTTGCAGCGACGACGACTTTGCGCGCTTATTTGCCCTCTCATCCGAATTGCCGGCCACCTTCTTGGGTGTTGAATCTCCCGCATGATGGCCGGCGCTGCGGGCCGTCATCCCGCGTCTCCACTCCGTAAGGGCAAAGGAACCTAACCCGCCGCGCTTGGCGCGAACTCGGCGATGAGTTCGTGGCGATCGCCCGGATAGGTGAGCCTGACGCTCGTCACCGGCGCGCCGCCGCTCCAGGTTCGCCGCTCGATGACGAGGCAGGGCGCACCGGTCGCGATCCCGAGCGCTTGCGCCGCTTGGCGGCTTGCCGCCACCGCCTTGATGCGATGCTCCGCCGTGCTCCAGGGCACCTTGCCGAGCAGCCAAGACCCGGGAGCGACGGTATCGAAGCTCTCCATTTCGGCCTCCGGCACGGCGATAAGATTGATCAGGCGCTCTTCGAGGCAGAAGACGCGGCCGCCGGCGAAATGGCGGCAGGTGATATCGAGCAGCCGGGAAGCTGCCGGCAGGTCGATGCGCCCGGCATCGGCGGCATTCATCTTGCGCAGCTTTCTCTCGTCGAGGCGGTAGGCGTAATCTAGCCCGAGTGCCTGAACCTCGCGCTTGACGTCGTGGATCTCCATCACCGCCGACTGGACCTGAGGAAAGCTGACATAGCTTCCGGACTTGCGCCGCCGCTCGATCAAGCCGCGCTTGACGAGCTCGGAAAGCGCCTTGTTCACGGTCATCCGCGAGCAGCCGTATTGATCCGTGAGTTCATGCTCGAAGGGTATGCGGTATCCCGGCGGCCACTCGCCGGACAGGATACGCCCCTCGACCTCGCTTAGAATTCGCTGATGCAGCGACATCGGCGGTTCCTGAGGCGGCTCCTGGCGGTTTTGCTCGTCGGAAGGATGCTTGTTGGAAATGGCGTGATCCTCATTCCTGCAGGTTTCCTTAAATCCTAGCCGATTTAAGGATAAAACATGCAGCAGTTCAAAGTGCTACAGCGACCTTTGCACGCCTCATTGAATTCGATTGAACACAACGCGCTTTAGGAGATCGGGGTGGCCCTCCCCACACGATACCACTCATAGGGAGGGGCCTTTGGCCGCGCCTTACTCTTTAACGGTTGCGGTGACCGCCTCGATGACCTGCGATGCCATGGCGAATTGGCGCTCCCGACTCGAAATTCGATGCCGCTTTGCGATCCAGCCGAAGTCGGTGTAGGCGGCGTAGACGGATCCGTCCTTCGCCTGATAGACGAGGACCCGGACGGGCCAGTCGAGTCCGGCGAGAGGATTGGCGGTGATAAAAGTCGTGCCGAGTGCCGGATTGCCGAACATCACCAGGCGCGACGGACGCACCTCGTTGCCAGCGGCGTTGCCGAGCTTGGCCTGGTCGATGACGCCGAAGAGGGTGATCCCCTTATCCTCGACGCTGCGCTTGATGCGGTCCACTGTCTCGCTCACCGAATAGCGGCTCTTGACCGTGACGATGCCGTCCCTGTCTGCCGCTTCAGCCATCGAAACTTGAGCCAGTGCCGTCATTGTGGTGAGCAAGGCTGCCGATAGTATCGCATTGCTGATCTTCATCATTTCAAAGCTCCTCTCTATAGCCCCCGATGGGCTCATTCAAGGATGCGGCTCGCCATCGCGATTTGATAATGCCGTCTCTTGTCCATTTCGATAACCGGACCTCATGGCGCGCAGCGGCACGGCAAAGAACATGGCGAGCACCACCATTGCGACGAGCATCAGCACTGAAGTGCTCCATCCGAAACGATCGTAGATCTGGCCGATCACCAGGCTGCCGAAGAGCCCGCCCGTGTAATAGGAGGCGAGGTAGGCGCCGCTTGCTGTTGCCTTCTCCGTCTCGGCGATGTGGCCGACCTGGCTGGTTGCAAGCGCCTGCGCGAGAAACGTGCCGACGGCGACCATGGCGAGGCCGGCAAGCACAACGGCGAGGCTACTGCTCAGAAGGGCGACGAGCCCGAGCGCAGCGCATAGGAGCGTCAGCACAATGCCGGCCCCGGCGCCGAGGCGACGCGCGATATACCCGCCGAGCGGCGTCGTGAACAGCGATGGCAGGAATACCAGATAGACGAGGCCGAGCTGCATCGGCGACAGCCCGAGCTCGACCAGCCGGAAGTTGACATAAGTGAATGTCCCTATGAAGACGAAGAGGATCAGGAAGCCGATGGCGAGCACGCTCTGCAGGCGTCGATTGCCGAGCACCGAGCGCCAGTTTCCGCTCCTGCTTCGCCTGGCCCGGTCCGACATCATGCGTTCCGTCCGCTTCAACGTGGTCCAGACGAGGGCCGCGCCCGCCAGGTTGAGCAACGCGAAAGTCTGGAAGTTGATGGACAATCCGCCGAGGTCGGCAACTGCCGCCGAGAGAATGCGACCGAAGAGGTTGCTCGCGACATTGCCGGTGACATAGGCCGCAAGCGCGCCCGTGGCCCGCTCGGCTGGGAAACGCTCCGAAAGATAGGCCATGGTGAGCGTGAAGGCGGTCGCCATGCACAGGCCCTGCGCCACGCGCAGGCCGGCAAAGGTCGCAATCTCCCGGGTCGTCGAGAGCAACACGGTCGGCACGGCAAGCAGTGCGAGACTGATCCAGATGCCGTTTCGCCGATCCAGGTTGCGCCCGAAGATACCGACGGCAAGACCAGCGGCCGCCATGCCGAAGGTGCTGGCATTGACCGCGAGGCCCATTGTAGCGCGGCTCACCCCGAACTCTCGCTGCAGCGATGGCAGGATCGCCTGGGCGGCGAAGAGGTCGACGAGGGTCAGGAATGCGATGAGCGCAATGATGCCGAAATGCCAGCGGTCGGCTACGGGGTTTGCCAGAACGGAGATGGACGCCGGCGGCGAGGCATGGTCGAGGTTCGCCATCGCTTGTCCTCCTATGAATGTGGACGTTTCCCGCCAGCGGCCGGAAACGTCCGCGATGGTTGCGGTGCTGTCGCCTTGCGGCTCACATGGCGTGATCGTCTTTCGACATCGGCGGCAGGATATCGGCCGAGTAGAGCACGGCCGGCTTGGAGCCGTTGTTCTTCCACCAGTGGGCAAGCTCGCCGAACTCGGCGGTGACTTCGCCCGCCTTGTGCTCGATCGGAACCTTGCAGTTGCTGCGATATTCGGTGATCGTGCCTTCGAGGATCAGGATGTTGGCGGGACGTGCTTCATGCGAATGCCACGGCACGACGCCGCCCGGCTGGACGACGAGCTTGCGAAAACGCAGCGCGCTTCCTTTCCAGTCGCCGCCCCTGGAGGAGAGATCGATCGAGGCGAGGACGTCATCGGTGACGCCGTCCGGTGCGGTTGCGCCCGGCGCCATGGCGCCTGCCGCCACCTGATCGGCCGGGCATTCCCCGGCAAGAGCGGGCACGGTGGCCAAGGTGGAGGCAAAAAGGCCGAGCGTTGCAAGGGCGAGCGGCAGGCGGCCCGCAGTGAACTTCTGAGGCATGTCGGGTTCTCCTTCGTCGGTAACGCCGGAGAAATTCCGGCGGCACAAGGAGATTGCGGGAGATTCCGCCGACAAAGAAATGCCGCCTGCTTTTGAATTCCATAGCTCAGAGCTATTGCGGGCGAGAGGACGCGCGGCCGCGGCCGTAGCCGTCGGGACCCGCCGTGCGCGCTACTGCATGTCTCCCTGAATCGACCTCGATTTAAGGACAAAGACATGCAGCAATTCAAAGTGCCTCAGCGACTTTGCGTGTCTGATAAGACGCGCGGCGCTGCAAGCAGGCTCAGGCTATGCGCCGCATGTCTATTCCTGAATGCGGGGCGGCCCAGCCATAGGATTTCACGGCGCTGACGAATGTCGCCATGGCGGGCGAAAACCGCCTGCCGGCGACGGTCACGAGACAGACCTCCCGGCTCACTTCCGGATCGGTGACGGGACGCACCTGGAGGCCCGGGATCACGGCGCTGTATTCGGGCAGGAAGCAGATGCCGAGGCCGCCGGCGACCATGTTCTGGATCCAGTCCTCCCGCTCGCTCGAATAGGAATCCTGGGTGCGCACTCCGCAGGCATCGCAGACATCGGAAAGATAGTCGTTGAATTCGCAGTTGACCCGCCTGAGATAGACTTCGCCGTCGATAGCCGAGATGGGGATTGCCTCATACTGGCTCAAGCGGTGCCCGGCTGGGAAGGCCAGCATGAACCGCTCGCGAAACAGCGGCGTGACATCGAAACGCTCGGGGAACTGGTCGCTGCTTGCCATGATCGCCACATCGATCTCGCCTGCCTCCAGCAGTTCGGAAAGACCGAGAGGCACGCCTTCGACGAGCTGAAGCTGAATGCCGCGATGACGCATGTTGAAGTCGGTGAGCAGGCCGGTGAAACGGCGCGGTCCGATGGTGCACATGATGCCGACCTTCACATGCGCATCCTCGAGACAAAGAAAGCGCGACGCCTCCTGCCGGACGCCCGACAACTCGTCGACGATCGACTGGAAGCGCGGCCTCAGCAGGTTTCCGAGGTCGGTCAGATGAGTGAGGTTGCGCTCGCGCCGGAACAACAGGCCGCCGACCTCGTCCTCGAGTTGCTGGATTGCGCGGCTCAATGCCGGCTGCGTTACATTGCATTTCTCGGCGGCGCGCGTGAAGTTGCGCGTTTCGCAGACCGCCAGGAAATAGCGAACGTGGTGAATGTCCATACCTGCCCCCCGGGAAGGCTTCTACGGCATATTGCTTCGGATCGGATCCGATCTAGAAATCAATCATTTCAAAGTGCTATAGAGACCCACCATGGGTCCTGGCCGACGCGCAGCGCCGAAGTCGAGGCGATGAACTTCCTATGTGCGCGCCGCCTTCGCCAATGCAATTCACCTATCGAATTCATAGCACAGTGGCATTTCAGTTGAAATGAATAGAGCGCCATTCTCTTCCCGGAAAAGGCCCTTCGGCCCAAACGTGAGGAGACGCGGACATGCTCAAAAGTACCGACGCTGAAATCGACGCGATGTTCGGACGCAGGGCGCTCGAGGGGCGCAGCGCCATCGTCACCGGTTCCACCAGCGGCATTGGTCTCGGCATCGCCCAGGCGCTGGCCAAGGCGGGCGCGGCAGTGATGCTCAACGGTTTTGGCGATCCGGCCGAAATCGAGCGGCAGCGGGCCGAAATGGCGGATGAGAACGACGTCGACGTCGCCTATGACAGCGCCGACATGTCGAGCCCGGAGGCGATCCGGATGATGGTCGAGCGCGCCGGCGCCCGCTTCGGACAGATCGACATCGTCGTGAACAATGCGGGAATCCAGTATGTTGCGCCGATCGCCGAATTCCCTGAGGCCAAATGGGACGCGATCCTCGGCATCAATCTTTCTGCTGCGTTTCACCTCGTTCGGGCGACCTACGGGCAGATGCGCGCTCGCGGTTACGGACGCGTCATCAACGTCGCCTCGGCTCACGGTCTCGTCGCCTCGCCCTTCAAGTCCGCTTACGTGGCCGCCAAACATGGGCTTGTCGGGCTCACCAAGGTCGTGGCGCTCGAAGGCGCGGAATTCGGCATTACGGCCAATGCGATCTGCCCGGGCTATGTCTGGACGCCGCTGGTGGAGGCGCAGATCGACGGCCAGGCCAAGTCGCGCGGGATCGCCCGCGACGCGGTTATCCGCGACGTGTTCCTGAAGAACCAGCCGACCAAGCGCTTCGCGACGGTCGAGGAGATGGGGGCGCTAAGCGTCTTCCTGTGCAGCAGCGCGGCCGCTTCGATCACCGGCGCGGCCATTCCCGTCGATGGCGGGTGGACGGCCCATTGATCGAGAGGAGCAGAGCCATGAACAAGCACACCCACATGGGCCAGCCGGTGCCCGAGCACCAGGTGCGGCGCTCCGGGGCCGACATGCGTCCGCCGCGAACGATAAACCTCGCGCTTCAGGGCGGCGGTGCGCACGGCGCATTCACCTGGGGCGTGCTTGACCGGCTGCTCGACGAGGCGAACCTTTCCTTCGAAGGCATCGTTGCGACCAGTGCCGGCGCGATGAACGCCGCCGTCCTGGCCTATGGGCTTGCGGAGGGCGGACGCAGCGGCGCGCAAAGGGCTCTCGCCAATTTCTGGCGCCGCATCAGCCATGCGGCAGCCTTCGGTCCGCTGCAGCCGAGTTTGCTCGACCGCCTGACCGGGTCGAAATCCTTGGAGTATTCGCCGGCCTTCGTCGTCTTCGACATGGTGACGCGGCTGCTATCGCCCTACCAGTTCAACCCATTGAACTACAATCCGCTGCGCCAGGTCCTGGAACAATCGATCGATCTCGATGCGATCCGCATGTCCCGTTGTCCCGTGAAGCTGAACATCTGCGCCACCAACGTGCGCTCCGGCAAGGTCAAGGTGTTTTCCAATGACGAGATCTCGATCGACGCCGTAATGGCCTCGGCCTGCCTGCCTTTCCTGTTTCAGGCTGTCGAGATCGACGGTGAGGCCTATTGGGACGGAGGCTACATGGGGAACCCCGCCATTTTCCCGCTGATCTATGGCTGCGACACGCCGGATGTGCTGGTGGTGCATATCAATCCGCTGGAGCGAACTGAACTGCCGCGCACTGCGGCCGAAATCCTCAACAGGATCAACGAAATCAGCTTCAACTCGTCTCTATTGAGGGAGATGCGGGCAATCGCCTTCGTGACGCACCTGATCGATTCCGAGGCCGGCAATTCTCTTGGCCTCAAACGCATCTTCGTACATGGCATCTCCGACGACGAGACGATGAGAAACCTCAGCGTCTCGAGCAAGCTCAATGCCGAGTGGGGAGCCCTCGTAGACCTCCGTGACCGCGGTCGACAGTGCGCGGAGGACTGGCTGATGGCGAACTATGACGCGATAGGGAAGCGTTCGAGCGTCGATATCAGTACGCGTTACCTTTAGACGGCTCAGCGCTTCCCGACCAATCACGGCGCGTCGCCACCGGCCGAGCGCACCTCCCTTGCCATCTCCCTCCCGATGGCAGTCCTGCCCCCCGATACGGCCCGATCGGCCCGACTCCGGGGGGCTTTTTTCGTCTCAGGTGCACCCGTCGCCGGCGGATAGTTCGGCCTATCGAAACCATGCCTGAACAGCATTTCAAAGAGCGCGAGCGGTCTGCGAAGCTTGTCAGTATCAGGCCGATACCCGGTCTGAACAACGTCAGATCCAGGAGATGTTCAATGATCAACACTCGTACGCTCATCAGTTCGGCGCTTGCCGCGATCGCCTCCGTCTCGGCGTCGACCGCATCGGCAGGACCGGCCGCCCAGCCCGAGTTCTCGTTCGAGAAGTGCTACGGCATCGTCAAGGCCGGGCAGAACGACTGCCAGACAGCCACCCATTCCTGCGCGGGCACCTCGACGATGGACGACCAGGCCGACGCCTGGATCTACGTGCCTGCCGGCACCTGCGGAAAGATCGCCGGCGGCAGCAACGCCCCCAAGGCCTGACGGCCTCCAACTACAAGCGAAAAGGGAGTAGACCGATGCCCAAGACGTTTCCAACCCACCCGGTGCCGTGCGCTGCGGGCATCGGCCTCCGTTCGATACACATTGCCGAGATGCTTTCCCGCAGGCCCGCTGCGGGTTGGCTGGAAGTCCATGCCGAAAACTACATGGGCCAATCAGCGGCCGTGAAGGCGCTCGAGAAGCTGCGCGAGGTTTATCCGCTTTCGGTGCACGGCGTCGGACTGTCGCTCGGCAGCGCCTCAGGTCTCGACCGAGCGCATCTGGAGCGGCTGCGTCTCGTCTGTGAGCGCTTCCAGCCGGCGATCGTCTCGGAGCACCTTGCCTGGAGCGTCGCCGACGGCGCCTACCTCAACGACCTCCTGCCGCTCCGTTACGACGACGAGGCGCTCGCCATCGTTTCCGGGAACATCGGCCGGCTGCAGGACACGCTCAAGCGTCAGGTCTTCATCGAAAACCTCTCCGCCTATCTGGCCTTCGCGGAATCGAGCATGACCGAGGCCGAGTTCCTGAGCGAGCTCGTCAACCGGACCGGTTGCGGCTTGCTGCTGGACGTCAACAACGTCCATGTCTCCGCAAGCAACCTCGACTACGATGCATTGGCCTTCATCGACGCTCTGCCTGCCGAAGCGATCGGCGAAATCCACCTTGCCGGCCACGCAGTCAACGAAGTCGACGGCGACGTCATTCTCATCGACGACCATGGGTCGCGCGTGCCGCCGGCCGTCTGGTCGCTGTATGCCCACGCTCTCCGCAGGATCGGCCCGCGACCGACACTGATCGAATGGGACACGGATGTGCCGCCGCTCGAGGTCTTGTTGGGCGAAGCCATGTGGGCGGACATGCTCGCCCGCAGTATCGCCTTCGACGAGCGCCCGGAGGAGCCGCCGGTCACCGTGCCGGACAGCCGTTTCGAGACCATGAAGCTGCCCGGCCGCGACGACACAAGTGGCATTCGTTTCCCGGCGCTTGCCGCAATCGCGGCAGTCAAAGCCGCTTGCGGCAAGTGCGCAGCGGACCATTGCAGGAGGGACGGCCATGTCCTCCATTGAAACCCTGCAGAGCGTGGTCGCGCGTGCGGTTCTGACGACCGGGCCCGCAGATGTCCTGCCGCTCCTCGAGCGGGGTCGTTTCGATCCCGCAAGGCGGCTCAATATCTACCGCAACAATACGCTGGTCTCGCTCACGACGACATTGAAGGCCGTGTTTCCCGTGACGGTGCGGCTGCTCGACGAGCGCTACTTCAGTTATGTGGCCGGCTGCTTCATCCGCAACAGCCCGCCACAAGAGCCGCGCCTTTCACATTACGGCGCAGGATTTGCGCCATTCCTCGCGCGCTTCGAGGGAACCGCCGACATGCCATTCGTTTCCGAGGTGGCGCGCCTGGAGTGGAAGATCGCCGAAGCGCTCGACGCGCCGCTGGAGCGGCCAAGCACACTAATCGAGCTCTACGAGGGGCTTTCGAGCGGGTCCTTCGCGCTCTTCCTACAGCCTTCGCTGCGACTTGTTCTGTGCCGCTGGCCCGCCCTCAGCATATGGGCGGCGCACCAGCAGGGAGGCGATCCCGAAAGGCTCGCCCATCTCAAACGCGAACCGGAGCGCGTCGCGCTGTGGAGACATGCCGACACCGTTCGCTTCCTGCGCCTCGACGCCGCGGAGTTTGCGTTCTGGCACATGTTGATGCGGGGCAGCGGACTCGAGGCTGCGGTCGCTCGCGCCTGCCGCCATTCGCCTGAGTTCGATATCGCTCGAGCGCTGACGGGCCTTTTCGTCAGCGAGCTCGTCATCGGCATCCATCGCATGAAGGGGTCTTCCAACCAGCAGGAGAGAGTGTCATGACCACAATGCGCGCAACACCGATCAGTATTCCCAGAACGATATACAGGCTCCACCACACTGTCGTGGAGTGGGCGACCGCCCTGCCGCTATCGATCGTGCAATTGGCGTCCCGCGTGGCGATCGCGGAGGTTTTCTGGCAATCCGCCCAGACGAAGCTCGCATCCTGGCCGGTAACGCTCCAGCTGTTCGCCTTCGAATATCGCGTGCCGCTGCTCGATCCCGAACTGGCCGCCGTCATGGCGACGACGGCGGAACTCAGTGGCGCGGCGATGCTCGCCCTGGGACTGCTCGCGCGGCTCGCGTCGCTGATGCTGCTCGGCGTCGTCGCCACCATCCAGATCTTCGTCTACCCGGATCATTGGGTCGAGCATCTGATGTGGACGAGCCTGCTCCTGCTCATCCTGTCGCGCGGCGCCGGAGTCATTTCCGTCGATCATCTGGTCGCCCGACGCATCCGTGCCGGAGGCTGAGCAATGCCGGTGACGCCTGTTCAGAGCGGCTCCGCGCCGGGCAAGATCGCGGCCGGCGCGGAGCAGACAAGGCACCGGCCGCGCGTGGTCATTCTCGGTGCGGGCTTCGGCGGCCTGAACGCGGCATTGGCGCTTCGCCGCGCGCCGGTCGAAGTCACCGTCATCGACCGACGAAACTATCACCTGTTCCAGCCTCTGCTTTATCAGGTGGCGACCGCGGGGCTCTCACCGGCGCAGATTGCCATGCCCATCCGCCGCATTCTTTCGCGGCAGTCGAATGCCACGGTCCTGATGGACAAGATCGAGGCGGTCGATACCGCCGCGCGATGCGTCGTGACCGGCAGCCGGCGCATCCCCTATGACTACCTGATCGTCGCGACCGGCGCCCGCCACACTTATTTCGGCAACGATACTTGGGCGGACCACGCCCCGGGCCTGAAGACAATCACGGATGCGACGGCGATCCGCGCGCGTATCCTCTCCGCCTTCGAACGGGCGGAGGTGACCGATGAGCCGCATCTGCGTCAGGCGCTCTTGACCTTCGTTGTCGTCGGCGGCGGGCCGACCGGTGTCGAACTGGCCGGCGCCATCGCCGAGCTCTCGCGAAGGACGATCGTCCGTGATTTCCGGCGCATCGATTCGTCCTCCGCCCGGGTCGTGCTCGTCGAGGCGGGTGAGCGGATACTGCCGGCGATGCCGCCCTGCCTTTCGAGGAAAGCCCAGAGACAACTCGAAAGGCTTGGCGTCGAGGTCCTGCTCGGCAATGCGGTCGCCGGCTGCGACGACAGCGGAGTGCGGCTGGCCGACGGAACTGAAATCGGCTCCGCCTGCATTCTCTGGGCCGCAGGCGTCATGGCTTCGCGCGCCGCCAAGTGGATCGGCGCGCCGGCCGACCGTGCCGGACGGGTCCTGGTCGACGGGTGTCTAAATCCGCCGGGGCACGAGGAAATATTCGTCATCGGTGACACGGCCTCGGTGACCGATGCGGCCGGACGTCCTGTACCCGGCGTGGCGCCGGCAGCCAAGCAGATGGGTCGCTACGCGGCGCGCGCCATTCTCGACGACGTGGCGGGACGGCAATCGGCGCCCTTCCGTTACCGCGACTACGGCAATCTCGCGACCATCGGCCGCAAGGCAGCGGTTGCGGATTTCGGCAAGGCCAGGCTCTCCGGCTATCCCGCATGGCTCGTCTGGAACTTCGCCCATCTCTGGTTCCTCGTCGGCTTCCGTAATCGCCTCGTGGTCTTTCTCGACTGGGCGGTCGCCTACGTCCGCAACGATCGCGCCGCGCGGCTGATCACCGGCCGACACGAGGCCTAGCGATGTATCGCCCGAAGCTCGCCCAGGTCATCATCGTCATCCTCATGCTGGCGGTGCTCTCCACCGCCGCGTTGATCCATCTCATCTGGCAGCGCGCAGCCGGCGAGAACATCGAGGAGATCGTCGCCAGTCTCGATGCCCAGACGGCGGGATCCGTCAGGAACGACCTGTCCCGAACGCTGGCGCTCGTGACGAGCACCGCCGAAGTTGTCCGCTCCATCTTCTTCCAGGGTGCGATCGGCGCCGATGACGAGGTCAAGCGCGAGTTCCTGTTCCTGTCGCTGCTGCGCGAGCAGCCGGCGATCGCCTGGATCGGCTTCGGCTTTCCGGACGGGCGCTTTTTCGGATCGCATGCGACCGCCGACGGTCGGATCGAAATGGTCGAAATCGGCGCTGCGAAAGCCGGCGAGCTCCGTCCGCTGCGGCGCGATCTCTACCGGCCGATCCCGGGCGACATCTTTTTCGAGGAGCGCATCAAGGCGGAGAGCGCCTATGTGGCACTCGGCGCCCCCTGGTATCGATTGGGCAAGGAAACCGGAGAGCCCGTCTGGACGGTCACCAATGTGCTGCCGAACGGTTTCGAGCCGGCCATAGTGCTGTCGAAGCGTGTCGTGACTTTCGGGAAGTTTACCGGCGTGGTGATGGTGGCCGTGAGCCTCCGGCGCCTTTCCGAGGCGCTGCAGGCGCTCGAACTACCAGCGCTCGGCAAAGCCTTCGTTCTTGACGAGCGCGGGCGGGTGCTTGCGACGTCGCAACCCTCCGACGGCGTGATGGCGGCGCATTTTTCCGACTTTCCGGCCTCCGATGCCGTGGCGACGGCCGCCGCCGAGGCCGTTGCGACGAATAAGGTCGACGCCTTCCGCGCCGTAGTGCTAAACGCTTCGCTAGGCCCCGTCTTCGTGTCGTCGTCGCGCTTGCCATTCGAGAACTGGCGCCTTGTTACCGCCACCCCGCGCTCGACCTTCGCAAGCGGTATCGACAAGAATATCCGGCGCATAGCCATAGTCGTGCTCGCCATGGCCGCGCTTGCCGCAGCAACTGCCGTCGGTTTTGCAAATTTTCTCTTCGCCCGGCCGCTCGCCCGGCTGGCGGAGCAATTGCGTGCGGTCGAGCGCTTCTCTCTGGAAAGCATCCGCCATCACCCGACCTTTCTCGCCGAGCTCAACGACTTGTCTCAGGCGTTGAAGCGGATGGCGGTCGGGCTTTCGGCCTTCGCCCGCTATATGCCGCTCGACGTCGTGCGACCGCTGGTCGAGGGTGGCATCGAGCCGAAGCCCGGCGGCTCGCTCTGCGAAGTGACGGTCATGTTCGCCGACCTGCCGGGTTTCACCGAGCTGACGGAAAGGCTCGGGCCTGGCGTCGAGCCGCATCTGACGCGTTTCCTGACGATTGCCGTTACCGCGATTCACGCCGAGGGAGGCACCGTCGACAAGTTCATCGGGGATGCCGTTATGGCGATCTGGAACGCGCCGGGCAAACAGGCGGATCATGCAGCCCGCGCCTGCCGCGCGGCTGTCGCGATCCGGACGGCAATGCATGACGAGCCGCCAATTGCGGCCGGCGAGAATGCGATCCGCGTGCGCATCGGTATTAACAGCGGCACGGCGCTGATCGGCAATATCGGCTCCGCCGAGCGGCTGAGCTACACCGCCATCGGCGACACGGTCAATCTCGCGAGCCGGCTGGTGAATGTGGCCAAGGAGCGCGGCGTCGAAATCGTGCTCAGCGATGCAACGATGCGGGAACTCGGGGCAGAGCCGATGACGAGACCGCTCGGGCTTACGGCCGTCCGCGGCAAGGCCAGGCCCGTCGGCGTGCATACGATTGACCAGCTAAACGCTCGATCCGCGGGAGGAAGCGATGGAAATGGCGATTACGACGGTGGCGATGCTCGCTTGCATGCAGCTCAAGCACTTCGTCGCTGATTATGTGCTGCAGCCTGCCTGGATCCTGCGCGGCAAAGGAAATTTCCGCATGATCGGCGGCTATGTCCATGCCGGCGGGCACGCGCTCGGAACCCTGCCGGCACTGATGCTCGCCGGCGCTGGAATGACGCGCGTCGCCATTCTCGTGCTCGCCGAATTCGTAGCGCACTATCTCATCGACTATGGCAAGGCACTGCTGTCGCGGCATAGCCGCGCCGATGCGACGACCCGGACCTACTGGGCGATGCACGGAGCCGATCAATTGATGCACCAGCTCACCTATGCGGCGCTGATCCTTGCCGCACTGGCGTAGGTACTTTCATGCCTAGCGGCAAAACATTCGCCGCCGGGCCGAGTTCATCGGAATCCCGTCAAGCTCGTCGCTCTCGCCATTCGATATCCAGTCCTAACCTCCCACGACCGCCATTCAGCACGTCGCGTCGAGAGCGGTGCTCGCGACCAGGCAACGGGCGACAAACCTGCGCGAAGTAGCGGGTGTGTGTCTCCACTGCCGTCGGGCCTTATGTCGCTAGAGCCTTAAAGCTCGCGGTGGAGGTTGAGCATCTTTAATATTTCCATGATATTTTGCTGAGCTTTGATAGTATCAGGCCGGAAAACAGCGGAACGCTGTTAGGAGTTGTGCGGCTGTCCGATGGCTACCGGGGGAACACAAGCACAAGTTGGTGCACTTTCGGGAGAGCGCAGGCAGGTGACCGCGCTCTTCTACGACGTAGTTGGCTCAACTGCCTTGTTGCAACAACTCGATCCCGAAGTCTTCGGTGTCGTGTTGCGGACCCTCCACAATGAGGCGAGCGCCCTCATCAGCAGCTATGGCGGTCACCTTGAGCGAGCTCAAGGAGATGGCGGCTGTGCCTACTTTGGGGTCCCGGAGGCGAGGGAGGACGCCGCCGAATGTGCGGTTGCGGCGGCGATTGAGGTGGTTGAACGCTGCCAGCGGCTGGCACAACAGTTCGGAGTGAGTCTGAAGGTCAGAGTTGGCGTCGCCACCAGCCTTGTCGTAATTGCCGACGGCTCGACGGCAGATTTTCCGAGCTACACAGAAGTCATCGGAATCGCGCCGGCGCTCGCTGCCCGCATTCAGTCCGAAGCTGCACCGAATACCGTTGCGGTGGCGGAAGCCACTTATCGGCTGACCACGGGAGTGTTCGAATTTGAGGAGATCGGGGTTCGGGAGCTCAAGGGCTTCGTCGAACCAGTTCGCTTGTGGCGGCCAGTGGCCCGCCGGCCGCAATCCGATCGCTTCACGGCCTACCGGCGTGTGTCGACGCCCTTCGTCGGCCGCGACGACGAGCTTGAGCTTTGCCGAAGGCGCTGGGCCCGTGCCATAAACGGCAACGGCCAGCTCATTTTTTTGCATGGCGACGCAGGGATGGGCAAATCGCGGCTGGTTGCGGAGTTCCGTCGTGATCTCGCAGGGAGAGGCGTGGACTGCCTTGTGTTTCAGTGTCAACCTCGCGGCAATACTGAACCGCTGCATCCGTTTCTGCGGCCGATCAGGCAGGCCGCCGCGGAGGCCACCGGAGAGTCCGAGCCGGATCGGGATGCCGTCATTCGCTTTCTGCGGTCGCTCGGCTCCGAAGTTAGCGAGCTGCACGCCGAGATCGTCGCGTTCCTGCTGGTCGACAAGCCGCAGGAACTTTCAAGCGAAGCCTGGCAAGTCGATCTCTCGGACCAGGAGATCCGGAGGCGCGCTGTCGAGGCCACGCTGGCGGTTCTGACATCGTACTCCGCAACAAGACCAGTCCTCATCGTGATCGAGGACGTGCATTGGGCTGACACGCTCACAAAAGCCCTTATCGCCGGGCTGGCCGAATGGATCGAGTCGAGACCGGTTCTTGCCATTGCAACGTCGCGTTTGGCCACCGACTCTGACTGTCTGGGTGATCCGAACGTGCTCGACATTGCGTTGCCGCGGCTTACAGATCAAGCGACCTCGCAGCTGGTCGGCCGAATTTGGGAGACGACGCCTCCGGATGGGCTCGCTGCCTTTGTCTACGAGAAGAGCGACGGTGTCCCACTCTTCGCCGAACAGCTCGCGCTGCTGCTGAAGGAACGCGCCGGGCCAGACGTTCGGGATCAGGCCGGATGGGAAACGCTGCTTCGCGAGGGCCGCATTCTCAATCTGCAAGACCTTATCGCAGCCCGTCTTGCTGGCCTGGGACGGCTGAGGCGCGTGGCGCAGATCGCAAGTGTCATCGGGCGGGAGTTCCGACTGAAGCTCCTCGTCGCCGTATTGGAACCTGAGCCTCTTCCTGTTCCCCTAGATGAAGCGATCGAGACGCTCGCCCAGGCCGGGATCGTGCGTCGAACTTCCGCGGGCGCGGCGATCCGATTTCGTCACGTCCTCATTCAGGAGGCGGCCTACGACAGTCTCCTGAAGTCCGAGCGGCGGGAAATACACCGACGCATTGTGCGCCTTGTACAGTCGGACTCAGTTCCGCCTCTGCCCGATGAGGCGATGGCATGGCATTGCGAACAGGCCGGTGAGCCGCTCGCGGCGGCGCGCCACGCAATTCAGGCGGCGGAGGCGTGCGGCGCTCGCTCTGCCCTGCACGAGGCCGACCGCCTGTTGGATTTCGCCGAGAAGCAGCTGGCGGGAGTTGGAGAGGGTGGCGAGGCGAACGATCTGCTGCTTCGCCTGCTCGCGGTGCGCGGACCGGTTGCTGCCGCGCTCCACGGGAGGGGAGGGGCGCGAGCGCGCTCGATCTATGAGCATGGAGTGTGGCTTTGCGCGGAACGCAAGAATCAGGATCGCGCGAAATGGTTTCCGCTCTATTGGGGCTGGTGGTTCACTGCCCCGGACTTCGCGACGCAGCGAGTGCGGTCGGACATCCTTTTGCGCGACCTTGAGGGCTCGGCCGATCCGGAGGTCCGGCTCCAGTCCCTCCATTGCGCATGGGCCACGAACGAAGATGCCGGACTGCACGTACACTGTTTGCAGTGCGTCGAGGAGGGTTTGAAGCTCTATGACGAGGACCGAGCCCGATTCAGCCGCGGTCGCTACGGTGGCCATGATGCGAAGGTCTGCGCACTGGGCGAACGAGCCTTCTCTCTTTGGTTCATGGGCGACAACGCCGGATCGTCGGAGAGTATCGACGCGGCGAAGCAGTGGGCTGAGCACATCAATCATCTCCCCAGCGTGCTTCATGCGCTGGAGTTCGAGATCGAGCTGGAACGATATCGCAATGATCATGCGGGCGTTATCGCGGTCGCTGACAGGATCGCTGAGCTCGCGCAGGACGTGCCGGGCGTGGTTGCAAAGGCGGCGCTTTTTCGGGCTTGGGCGCACGGCATGAGCGGGGATGCAGCCGCCGGCTTGGCAGAATTCGAAGCCGGGCTGGCGCGCCAGCGGGAAATCGCCACGTCTGAAGGCATGCCCATCTATGCGGGCATGCGTGCAGAGCTGTTCGAGCGTGCGGGACGCAACGACGAAGCCCTGTCAATCCTCGACGGCGCAATCGCGGCCTCGACCGGGAGTGGGCAGGTTTTCTGGCTAGCGGAGTTGCTTCGCCAGCGGGCTCTCCTTCGGCATGCACGCCACGAACCGGAGGAAGCTGTTGCGTCGGACCTTCACCGCGCGCTCGAAGTCGCCACCGAACAGCAAGCCTCGACGCTTGCTTCGCGTGTGCGCCTGGATCTGGAGCGGCTCGGGCTTCGCGCTCAGACCGGGGATGCATGAACGAAACGCACGCGGCAACAGCGGCTGAACTGGGCGCACAACTCGAGCGAGAACTATCCACCTGCCGCGATTTCCGGGGCAGGAAGCCTAAAGCCACCGAAGAGCTCGTCCGCGCACTCTTCTCCAAACGGAGTCGCTTTGGCATAACGCGCGTTGGATCGCTGACCCGACTTGATCGGGCTGGAGTAGCGGTCGTCCAGGTGGTCCGGCCGCTGTCGCTGTCCAACGCGGTGTCCCAAGGCAAGGGCCCCAATGTCATGGAGGCAGCGGCCTCGGGCCTTATGGAAAGCCTGGAATGCTGGGCGGCGGAGCGGATTGCGCCTGAGCGGATCAAGGTTGCGAGCGCGCGCCAACTGGGGGATGAGATACGCGATCTCTATGCTGGTTGTCGCGTGCACGGTTTCGACGCAGGGTGGGATCAATTGCGGCTTGGCTGGACGGACGGCTACGACCTCTTCACCGCGCGCGTGCGGCCGGTTCCTGTCGCGATGGTCGATACGATCTACACGCTTCCTTCGCCGCACCCCATTGCGTTTCCGCGATCGACACGGGGCCTCGCCGCGAGCCCGACAATGCTTGCTGCGATCATCCATGCAGCACTTGAAATCTTGGAACGGGCGAGCGTCGCTGGGGCGGAGCGATATCCGCGTTCCTACCCGGAGCTTCGGATCGATCCGGCCCGCGTCGCCGGACCTCTCTCATCCGGCATGTTGGCCCGCCTCGAGGCTGCGGATCTTGCTGCGGGTATCTGGCTGGTTCCGGGCGATCACGATATGCCCGTCTTTCGCTGCCAGGTCATGGAGACGCAGCGCCATCGGGAAATCGCACCGATGCCGGGCGAGGGATTCGCCTGCGATTTCACCTATGACCGCGCTCTGGCAAGAGCCCTCATGGAGGCAGCACAGGCGCGGGTCACCGCGCTCGCCGGGGCCCGCGAGGACATTACCCGAGCTGTCTACCCTGAGCGCTACGACCGCGAGCACCTTGATGCGTGCCGGCAAGCGTTCCTGTCGCCGAGCGGGACGACCGCGCTTCCTGCCGACCGCGACGAACCCGCCTCCGCAACCACAGCGCTGACAGCCGTGCTCGGCGCGATCAAGGCCGCTGGAGGGCAAGCGGCCCTGGTCGTGCCTCTCTACAGCAGCAAGGACCTCGACCTGAACGTAGTCCGCCTTGTCGTCCCGCCGCTCAGGGACCTCGTCAGGGAGTAGCGCGATGGTGAGCGAACTGGTCGTCTTCCTCGGTCCGACACTGTCGCGTGCCGAAGCTGCCGGAATCCTCGACGCAACTTATCTGCCGCCGGCCGAGCAAGGATCGGTCGTGCGTGCGGTGCGGCAATATTCGCCTCGGGCGCTCGTCCTGATCGATGGCTCGTTCGGACGGGTGCCGGCGGTGCGTCACAAGGAGGTCCTCTGGGCGCTTGCGAAAGGCATCCCGGTATTCGGGGCGGCAAGCATGGGCGCGCTCCGGGCGGCTGAACTCTCCGCTTTCGGCATGCAGGGCTACGGCTTCATCTATCGGTGGTACTCGATGACGCCCCTCGCTGACGACGACGAGGTTGCAGTAGCGATGAGTCCTCCTGAGCTTGGCACTGCTCCACTGAGCGAAGCACTCATCAATATCCGCCTCACTCTGCGCCGCGCAATGCACGCTGGCATCGTGACTGCCGACGTGCGGAGGAAGCTCGAAACGCTGGCACGCGACACGCACTTCGTCGAACGCAGCTATCCCCGCCTCCTCGCCGATGCGCGGTCTACCTTTTCCGAAGCATCGGCAGTCGCTATGGATCGCCTCGCGGACTGGCTGCCGTCAGGGGCACTCGACCGCAAGCGTGAGGACGCGATAGGACTGTTGACGAAGCTTGCCCGCGGCTCGGGATTTGTTGGAAGACCCCTGAACGCTCCGCCCTTCCGCCTGACCGAAGCATGGGCATACGATCTCGACGCGGCAGGGCTCTGGAGCGATGATATCAAATTAATTCTTTCGGATGAGGGAAGTTGACTTAAGAAAGACCTCGCGTCATCTTCCTCAACTTGGGGAAGACTTTACATCATCCTAAAAGCGAGGGGAGCCGCCTGGATGGACGCGTCCGGACAATGGCCGTCAGAGTTGAATTCGACGGCTTCGCGTCTTGGAACACGCTTTCTCGTTTTCCCGCAGCCTCCGTTCATTCCAGGCTATGAGCGGCCGGAGACGATATGGGTTTCCACGCCTCCAAACCGAATCGGCCCCGGGCCGGCCGACAGCCGAATGTATGTGATCGACCCGATGGTCGACAAACAACCCTATCAGTTTCCCTATCTGCCCCCCTACGCCGGCGCGTCGAAGCCGCCCGCCGTGGCGGGTCCGGACGGTCACTTCGACCACATCCAAATCGGTACGCCGGAATTCGAGGCGGCGCATGTCTACGCCTGCGTCCGCCGCACGCTCGACATTTGCGAGAGTTATCTGGGGCGGGATATCCCCTGGTTCTTTGAACCGACTTACGGCCGTCTCGAAATTGTGCCGCGGCTGCGCTGGGACAACGCGCAGTCAGGCTACGGTTTTCTGGAGATGGGGGAGGACGAGTCGCGGGGCGAGCCGCACCCCTTCGCGCTCAACTTCGATGCTGTCGCGCATGAGGTTGGGCACCTGATCATCTTCGGCGTGATGGGCGCGCCCCAGTTTGACCCGCCGCATGAATACTTCGCCTACCATGAAGCGGCCGCTGATTTCATCGCGCTCATCGGCCTCTTACACTTTGACACGGCGCTCGACCTGCTTCTGCGCCGGACGCGCGGCAATCTCCTGATCACCAACGAACTCGACCGCTTCGGAGAGCTTTGCGACGAAAAGCAGGTGCGCCTGTTCAGCCATTCGCTGAGGATGAGGGACGTCTGCGCCGAGGTGCACGACCTCTCCAAACCCTTCGCAGGCGCGCTGTTCGACGTCCTGGTCGAGATCTACCAGGTGCTGCTTTTCGAGCGTGGGCTTTCCGATCTCGATCCGCGCGACTTCCGCGACCTCAGGAGCGAGCTTTCGGACGAGGAAATGGAGGAACTGTTTTCCGCCTCGCTCGGCGTCAATGACGACCGGGTGTTCGCCTTGAAATCGGCGCTGGAAGAGGCGCGCGATTTCGTGGGCGAAATCCTGGTGCGCTCATGGGATGAGCTGGAGCCGCAAACGCTCGACTACCGCGGAGCGGCGGAGGCAATGATCCAGGCCGCCGAAACCGGGCGCGCGAACCGCTTTGTCCACAGCATCGCCGACAACTTTACCTGGCGCGAGATCCTGTGAGTAACGGCGCATGGCGAAGAAGACATCGCCAACGTCAACGCAAGTTCTGCGGCCAGAAAATCGGGCTCGCAGGTCCGGTCAGCCGCCGGAAAAATCGGGACAGCGTCAACCACGAACCGGTTCAAGGGGAGAATTAATATGCAGTATGAAACTAATCCAGCGCCGCCGAATCCGCGGAGTTATCGGCCGGATCAGATCACGCTTTACGGCGTAAGACTTAACGTCGAAAATGACGCTGCATATCTGCCGTTGGACGGCAATAGGCTTAAGCTGGCTGTTGTGCCTTTTGGTTCAGACGTTGCTGTAGATCCACAGGAGATGGAGATTGCTGTGATCTATGGATATGCGTACGAGGGATACTGCTATCGTTTCGATAAGCCGAAACTCTTCGTGTTCTCCCCAAACACGACCAAGGCGCCCGCGAAAGGATGCGGTTACGAAAACAGTGGATATTTCATGTGGCAGATTACGAAAAAGACTCAGATGATGGAGCTTTCGACAAGTGCCGACCTGGCTGAGGAGCTCGTCTTGAACGCAAATCTTCCGGGAAATCGCAGCCCTAACACTTACGGCAATAGCATGGCTCTGGCCCATCGGAGCGGTCGGCTGAGTCGCGGCGGTGGAACTCAAGGCTAAGCGGTTTATGCTCCGGGAAGTCGTTTCGCTACAGCGCCGTGTGTCTTTCAGACGCACAACGGACGCTCCCTGCCCTTAACTATATTATCAGCTTGCATGCGGCGGGAGTTTTGAATCGTCAATCGGATATAGTTGCCCCTTGCGTACTATCATTCGAGAGTTATGAATGCCGTAGTCGGAACCGTTCCTGCTAACTTCGATTTTTACTTCACCAGTTTGCCCATCGAACGTTGAAACGGAAACCTCAAACGGTGGTTCTCCGGCCTCAGCCCGCTGAAGCTTAATCTCGGGTTCCGCAGCGTCGTTTAGATTATCGGTGACTTTCAGATATTTGTCCGTACCGGTTGCTGTGAATCTTACGATCGCCATGTGTCTCCCTCCAGAGCGCCATTCGCACTTCTAAACTTCCATAGCACTGTTTAGAGTGCAGCTACTTCGAGCCCGTTGTAAAGAAGCGCTACTAGAGAAAGTGCAGACTGTCGGCTGCGTTCAACACACCAAGTCAAGCGTAATAATCGCCAGAAAGCGATTGGCGGCGGTTCGTTTACTACCTTGCCTCAGCCTGGTCGTTTCAAGAAACCTTCGCAGCGCGCAACGAAGGGCAGCAAAGCGCGCTTTCTACTCGTTCCGTCGCCGCAAGGGACGGCAAAATCCCCCCACCGGGCCCTTCGGCGTGCCTGCTTCTGCTGTTACCAGAATCAGCGATGGCTTCTGGCGATCATCGCGAGGATCGTCTCGAAAAGCTCGTCCTCTGCTTGTCGGGCTGTAATCTCGCCGGTAGCGGCGGCATGGGACAGGGCGTCGGCGGCTCCGAGCATGGCCCAGAAGCCCGCTTGTGGAACGCCTCGTGGGCCGATGAAAGAGGCCAACGCCTTTCGACACTTGTCGATGAAGACAAGTTGATAATCCCGCTTGACCGCTTCCAGCTCGGGTGAACCGGCCAGGGCGGCCAGCACGCCGGGTATCTCGCGCCCTTGCGCGAGAACGCATTCGACATAGGCCGCGGCGAGGACCCTCGCCGTCCCTTCCAGTGTTGGCTCGCGTGCCTCGAGCGCCGCGTCGATGATTGCCGTCTGTCGCGCGTCAAAATCCTTGTAGAGCGCGATCAGCAAACCATTGCGCGTGCCGAAATGGTCATAGACGACCGGCTTGGTGATATCGGCTTCTTCCGAAAGCCTCGGGAGCGTCAAGGCATCCGTGCCTTCCTCCCGCACCAGCCGCCACGACACGTCCAGGAGCTGGCGGAGCCGCTCTTCGCGGCTGAGGCGAAGGCGCTTCGGCGCATGCCGGTCTTTTTCCGATGTGCTTGACATGTCTATATACCAAAAGTAACTTACCTTAAGTATATAGGAGCCACCCCTTAACCGCAACCACTCCGCCGGTCTCGTTGCCGGCGGCTGAAGCGGCGTGCCTCGCGCCCGCCGTCGATGGAGGATTTTTGCCAAATGACCGATGCTTCCCTTTCCCGCCCCGTTGACCAGAAGGCATGGCTAGGCCTCATGGCGGTGCTGCCACTGGTCCTGATCGTGGCTATGGACGGTTCCATTCTCTACCTTGCGATGCCGCGCGTGACCTCCGCGCTCACACCCACCGCCGACCAGGCTCTGTGGATTCTCGACATCTATGGATTCGTGGTCGGATCGCTGCTGATCACCTTCGGCAATATCGGCGACCGTTACGGCCGGCTGAAGTTGATCATGGTCGGTGCCGTCGTCTTCGGCGTCGGGTCCCTCGGCGCTGCCTATGCGCAGGCGCCTGAAACCCTGATCGCGTTCCGCGCCCTGATGGGCCTCGGCGGCGCCACGCTGCTGCCCTCGGGCCTTGCGATCGTCAGCGCCCTGTTTCCCGATCCTCGGCTGCGCGCGCAAGTCATCGGTATCTTCGCCGCCACTTTCTCGGCCGGCTTCGCAATCGGCCCGGTCGTCGGCGGTCTTCTGCTCCAGCATTATACGTGGGGGAGCGTGTTTGTGATCAACGTCCCGGTCGTCATCGCCTTCCTGATCGCCGCGCCGATCCTGCTGCGGGAAGTGCGCTACACGCATTACGGGCGCATCGATCTCCCGAGCCTGCTGCTGTCCTTCGTGGGCATCCTGTTGTTCACGTGGTCGGTCAAGGCCGCTGCCGCCTATGGGTTTACAGTGGCGCAAGCAATCGCCGGGATCGTCGGCATCGTCGTGCTCGCCCTCTTCCTGCACAGACAGACGAGGATCGAATATCCGCTGCTCGATCTCAGCCTGTTCCGCGACCGCATCTTCTCCATTGCGATCCTGACCGGCCTTTTGTCGCTGGTCGTCTGGGCCGCCGCGGGATATCTCTCGGGCATCTATCTGCAATCGGTCCTGGGCTTCGACGTCCTTTCGGCCGCGCTACTGACCCTGCCAGGCGCAATCGTGCTGACGGCGGTCTGCGTGGGTGCAGCTCGGATCGTCGAACGCATCGGCCGCAAGCCCGCGCTGGTCGCCACGCATCTTCTCATCAGTGCAGGCGTCTTCCTGCTGCTGTTCACAAGCACCGAAGCCGGTATCGCGGTCTTCATCGCCTCGACCACGATTGCCGGCATCGGTTATGGCCTGTCGTTCAGCCTAGTGGCCGAGGTCGCGGTTTCGGCGGTGCCGGCAGAGCGCGCCGGCGCGGCAGCCTCTATTGCAGAGACCAGCAACGAGCTGGGCAACGCACTGGGGATTTCGCTGCTCGGCTCTCTGGCGGCACTCGGCTTCCGGCTGCTCGGGCCTGATGTGGCCGGCACGCTTAACGAGACTCTGGATCAGCCGGCGCTTACCGCCGAGACGGTGCTCCATGCGAAGCAGGCCTTCCTGACGGGCCTGCATGTGGCCGTCTCTGTCGGCGGCCTGCTTACGCTCGCGGTCGGTATCATCGCGTGGCTCTGGTTGCCGAGGAACCTACCGGAATAACGAATGTCCTCTTATCGCGGTGAATACTATCGGGGAGAGACTCCGAGCGCGGCTTTGGCAACGACGGGCTCCGGCACGCCAGGCAAGGCCATTGCGTTGACCCTCGTCAGAGCCGGAGAGTAGCGCTTGGAGCCTTCGGCTGCCTGACGCAAGAAACTAGCTGATGCCGAACGGTCACACTCAGAGCTTTCCTCGAAGCTGAAGAAGTACGCTTGTCTTCTCTCGCCGCACGTTCGTCAAATTCCTCCCGACTGTTTTGTGACAGTTTCATGACAGGGAGCGAAAGCGATGAGCCGCGAGAATGTTGCGTTTGTCTGTTCGGTAGCCGCCATCGTAGCTTTGCTCTTCACCATCGGTCTTTCGCGGCCGGATTTGCTGGTCGAGGATAACCTCGTGGAAAGTGCGGGCGCCTTGGGTTTTGCCACAGCATCTCTGCTCGCATTAGCAACTGCCATCCAAAGGTGCGCATCCTTGTCCGCAATTGAGAGGAGCCTCCTCGTAGGCACGAGCGGATTGTGTCTGATACTGTTCCTCAGCGAGATCAGTTTCGGCGCCCGCATATTTGGACTGCAGATGCCAAGAATGCGTGGCGGAGGCGAGTTCGACGGTGGCCATGACATCGTCATCCTGGCCTTACGGCTTTTGCGTGATGCCGGCCCCACCGGCTACCTTGCTGCGGCAATAGGGGCGTTGCTATTCCTGACCTTGACGGCTGTGCTTCTCCACATGTTCCGACAGGAGGTTTGGGCGATCCTGCGTCGAATTCTCGCAAGGCCGTTTGAATGCCGCTTGGCCCTGGCTTTGGCTATGCTCGCGAGTGCCGTAACGCTGGATCTCATCACATCATACAAGGCGGCGATCCTGGAGGAGGTCCTCGAGTTCAGCGCTAGCGGCGTATTGATCCTCGCCATTATCGCCTTGCGGCGCGAAACGGGAAGCAAGATGGTCGAACACGCGCCGGACTCCTCCCTCACCCATGACAAACATGCTCTGTCGGCGCGGATTTTCGGCAAGCCGACCGCCTCTCCGGCACTCGCTGAGGTTGGACGGCGCTCACGCCAGCGCGCCAAGTGAAGGACGCTACCCCATTGATGCACGTCAGTCGTTAAGCACCGGCTTCGGCGATGCGAGCAAAGGCGGCAAGCACCGTGCGTTCGGAGCGGGCGAGATAGGCTTCAAGCGCGGCTGCAGCCTCGGCCATCTTTCCTGCCTCCACCTGCGAGAGAATGGCTGCGTTCATATCGACATAGGGAGCGTGCAGGAATTCGACGTCCTCCAGCAGTCCGAAGCTCAGGCGCAGTTCGGCAGCGATCTGACCGTAGAATGCGTTCAGTCGAGCGCTGTCGGCGAGATCGACGATCGCCGCATGGAAGGCCATGTTGGCGCTGCCGACCCCGACCCAGTCGTTCGCCGCGCGGTATTCGAGCGCCTTGTCGACCGCAAGGTGCATGCGGGCGACGGCCGGGTGCTGCGGATAGGCCTGCTCCAGTGCCCGGCACTCGATCACCCGGCGAACACGGTAAATGTCGATGATAGAGGCGATACTCGGGGTTGCCACGAATACGCCCCTGTTCGGCTCGTGTCGCAGCAGCCCTTCCTTGGTCAACAGCCGAAACGCCTCACGCAGCGAGTTGCGTGACACGTCGAGATCGGAACTCAGACTCGCCTCCGACAAGCGCTGGCCGGGCTTCAATTCTCCGGCGATAAGCTTGTTGCGGATCTGCTCTGCCAGCCGCGGCGCCAACGTGAGTGTTGTGTCCTGCTTGGTCATAAATCTCCTCGGCACGCGTGAGTTTTCCGCGCCCGGTGCACGGGGCGCACTTCGCGGCTCGTGATCTTATGTTGATAACGGCGCCCTGCAGCCGGTGGATTCGCGACGCGGCTGGAATATCGTTGAACAATGCGTCGCAAGCAAGCACATGTGCGTCTCGGCTACCTCTTTGCCCATGTTCGGGGCGGTCAACGGCCGCTCCCTCCGTATTTGCACCAATATTGCAGATGTAGAACGAAAATATATAATCGTTGAACAATGTTGACAGAACTGTGAAACGTGAAGAAGCTGATGTGGTGGATCAGCCCAACTCACCTGGATGATGTTCCGGTCAAAGGGAGGATGGTACATGGGCTATAAATCGGTTGGGCCTATCTTCTTGCTCATCAACCCGTAGGAGGGAGGCAAGGACCATGACGGCGATCGATCTCAACAGCGATCTCGGCGAAAGCTACGGCGCCTGGCGCATGGGCGACGACGAGGCGATGCTTTGCATCGTTTCCAGCGCGAATGTCGCATGCGGTTTTCACGCGGGCGACCCGGCCGGCATTCTGAAGACGGTGAAGGCAGCGGCAGAACGCGGCGTCTCGATCGGCGCCCACGTCTCCTATCCCGACCGCGTAGGCTTCGGCCGGCGCGACATCGACGTGACGAGCCCCGAGCTCGTCGCAGACGTCGTCTACCAGATCGGCGCGCTCAAGGGCATCGCAGCCGCAGCCGGCACGCAGGTCCGCTATGTCAAGCCGCACGGAGCACTCTATAACCGCATCGCGACCGACGCCAAGCAAGGTGCAGCCGTCATAGAGGCGGTCAAGGCGGTCGATCCCTCGCTGGTGCTGATGGGCCTCGCAAACGCGCCGATCCTCGATCTCGCAGGCAAGGCGGGCCTCGACGTGGTCGCCGAAGCCTTCGCCGACCGTGCCTATACGCCGGAGGGACACCTGGTTTCCCGCCGTGAACCGGGTGCCGTGCTGCACGACCCCGCGGCCATCGCACAACGAATGTTGCGGCTGGCGAAGGACGGCACGATCGAGGCGATCGACGGCAGCGTCATCCGTATCGATGCGAAATCCATCTGCGTGCACGGCGACAGCCCCGACGCCGTGGCGATCGCCCGCGAAATCCGCCGGACCTTCGAGGCGGAAGGCATCGCTATACGATCCTTCCTTGCACCAAGCGCCGCATGAGGAGGATCGAATGCACGCGAAAGACGCTCTTGGCCACCTCGATGCTGCGGCGGCGCGCAATGCGCGCGGCCGTTATCGTGCCGGCGCGGTAGGGCCGACCTCGGGATGTGGCAAAGCCGGACTTCGGCGCTCCGGTGCGCATCGAGGCGGGCGAGGTCCCCGTCTTCTGGGCCTGCGGGGTCACGCCGTAGGCGGCGGTTATGGCCCCCGTGTTCCTTTCGCGATCACCCACGCGCCGGGGCACATGTTCATCACCGACGTCCCCGATTCCGCCTATTACGTCTGAGGTCACGATGCGCTTCCTTCCCGTCAACCTGACGACGCTTCTGGTGGAGCTCGCCGACCTGGACGAGACACTGGCGCTCTTCGCCTCGCTCTCAGCCGATTCCATCGACGGCGTCGAGGAAATGGTGCCGGCCGCACGCACGCTGATGATCCGCTTCCGGTCGGAACGCCTATCGGCGGAAGAGATCGCGGGGGCTATCGCCGACCGCGATCTCTCCGCCCGCGTCGCTCCATCCAAGCGGCTCGTGGAAATCCCCGTGCATTATGACGGCGAGGACCTGGAAGAAGTCGCCCGGTTGACGGGACTGAGCGTCGAGGAGGTGATCCGTCGCCACACGCAAAGCGAGTTCACCGTTGCTTTCTGCGGCTTTGCCCCGGGATTCGGCTATCTCGTCGGCGGCGATCCGGCCCTGCACGTGCCTCGCCGGCAGGCGCCGCGCACGCGCATTGCAGCCGGCTCCGTCGCGCTCGCCGGCGCCTTCAGCGGTGTCTATCCGCAGGCGAGCCCCGGCGGTTGGCAGATCATCGGCGTGACGCCGCTGAAAATGTGGGACCTGACGCGGGATCCGCCGGCGCTTCTTGAGCCCGGCACTCGTGTGCGTTTCTACGACCTATCCAAGCGCCCCATGCCGGCGCCATCCGCCTCTGAGCTTGTGCCGCGAAGAGATGTGACCGAGGGAACGGCTGATGGGAGCGGGAACCGCTTGACGGTGCTCGCCGCCCCGATGCCCGCGTTGTTCCAGGATCTCGGCCGCTTCGGCCTAACGGGCCAGGGCGTCTCCGCCTCGGGCGCGCTCGACCGGGGAGCACTGAAGTCCGCAAACCGGATCGTCGGCAATCCCGACGGCTTCGCCTGTCTCGAGGTCACGCTCGGCGGCTTTTCCTTCGAAATTTCCGGCCGTGCGGTGATCGCGCTCGCCGGGGCCCCTTGCCCGATTACAGTGCGGGACCTTTCTGGGGCAAGCTTCGAAGCCGCCGCCGGCCAGGCGATAGCGCTCGAACCGGGGGATGTCGTGACGCTCGGTCATCCGCCGAAGGGCGTACGCTCCTACCTCTCGGTTCGCGGCGGCTTCGACGTGAAGAGAGTTCTCGGCAGCGCCGCCACCGACACGCTCGCTGTCGTCGGTCCTGAACCGGTCTCGGCCGGCGCCGTCCTGCCGTTGCGACCACCGGTCCCGCCCATGGAAAGCGTATCGCTTTCGGAAGTCCCGGCCGAAAACTTGCCGGCCGCCGGCGACACGGTCACACTCGACGTGATCATGGGCCCGCGCACCGACTGGTTCACCGCGGCCGCCATCACCCGTTTCTCTGAGCAGGATTGGCTGGTCACGCCGCAGTCCAACCGCGTCGGTCTCCGGCTTTCAGGCGAAGTGCCGCTGGAGCGCCTCGACAAGGCGGAATTGCCAAGCGAGGGCACCGCGACCGGCGCAATCCAGGTGCCGCACAACGGTCAGCCGGTGCTCTTCCTCGCCGACCACCCGCTGACAGGCGGTTACCCCGTCATCGGCACGGTTGCCGAGTACCATCTCGATCTAGCCGGCCAGATTCCGGTCAATGCAAAAATAAGGTTCCGGCCCGTCACGCGCTTCGCCGAAATCCGGCCGATGCGGCGTGCTGCGCGCGGGAGGGAGTGAGGAGACATCGATGAAAAAAGTGCTGATCGCCAATCGCGGCGAGATCGCCGTGCGCATCATCCGCGCTTGCCGCGACTACGGCGTTGGCTCCGTCGCCGTCTATGCGGACCCGGACGTGGACGCCGTCTTCGTGCGGCTTGCGGACGAGGCCTACGGTCTTTCGGCCAGCCGGCCGGCCGAGACCTATCTCGACATCGCAAAACTCATCGACGCAGCACGTCGCTCCGGCGCGGATGCCCTTCATCCGGGCTACGGGTTCCTGTCCGAAAGGGCGGAGTTCGCGCGCGCGGTCATCGACGCCGGCCTGACCTGGATCGGACCGGACCCGCAGGTGATCGAGGCGCTCGGGGACAAAGTCCAAGCCCGGCGTATTGCCGAAAGCGTCGGAGCGCCTCTCGTTGCCGGCAGCGACGGCCCGGTGGGAAGTGCGGCGGAGGTTATCGCCTTCGCCGAAAAGCACGACCTTCCGCTTGCAATCAAGGCGGCGCACGGCGGGGGCGGACGGGGCATGAAGGTCGCCCGGCGCCTTGAGGAAATCTCCGAGCTTTACGCATCCGCCGTCCGCGAGGCGACGGCGGCCTTCGGACGGGGTGAATGTTTCGTCGAGCGCTTCCTGGACCGTCCGCGCCACATCGAGGCGCAGGTGCTTGCCGATCGCCATGGCAGCGTGCTCGTGCTCGGTACCCGCGATTGCTCGCTGCAGAGACGCAATCAAAAGCTCGTCGAGGAGGCCCCTGCCCCGTTCCTGACAGACGGTCAACGGACTGCTATCCACGATGCCGCAAGGGCGATTTGCGCCGCCGCAGGCTATACGGGAGCCGGAACGGTCGAATTTCTGCTGGGTGCTGACGGCACCATCTCTTTCCTCGAGGTCAACACCCGTCTGCAGGTAGAGCACCCAGTGACCGAGGAGACGACCGGCATCGATCTCGTCGTCGAGCAGTTCCGCATTGCCGACGGATTTCCGCTCGGGATCACCGAAACGCCGGCGCCGCGGGGGCACGCAATCGAGTTCCGCATCAACGCCGAAGACCCCGGCCGCGGTTTCTTGCCGACGCCCGGCCGGATCACCGTGTTCGAACCCCCCTCAGGCCCCGGCGTCCGGCTGGACAGCGGCGTCGTGGCCGGTTCGGCCGTTCCCGGCGTCTTCGATTCGCTTGTGGCAAAGCTGATCGTTACCGGGGCGACCCGCGAGGAGGCGCTGAGACGCGCCCGCAGGGCGCTTGCGGAATTCCGCATCGAGGGGTTGGCGACCGTCCTGCCCTTCCATCGCGCCGCCATAGACAGCGAAGATTTCATCGGGACGAGCGGCTTCAGGGTTCATACGCGCTGGATTGAAACCGAGTTCGCGGACATGCCCCAGGCCGCAAGCAGGCCGGAGCGCGCCCCGGACCCCTCGCTGTTGCGCACCCATATCGAAATCGACGGCCGGAGGCATGAACTCGCCATTCCTTTCACCCTCCTGTCAGGCTTTGCCGCGCCTTCCCAAAGCAGCGGCAGCATTCCGGCCGCCAGCACGACGTCCGACCCGGGCGACCTCGTGGCGCCCATCGCCGGCATGCTGCAGGCCTGGAAAGTCCCCGACGGTGACGGGGTTCGGCAAGGCGACCTGGTTGCGGTCATGGAAGCGATGAAGATGGAAACGCCGATAACTGCACCCCGCGACGGCACCTTCCGCATCATCATCCCCGAAGGCAGCTACGTCCAGGCCGGAGCGATCCTCGGACGCATCGATGACTAGTATACGGCAGTCGCGAGCGGCTCATTCTGGTGAGGATTAGTTTCCGATCCTCCGAGGCACAACAACTCTGCGCCCTCGGCGGAGATGATGGCGGTGGAGGGCGGATGCTATTTTGCGCGATGCCGCGTAGAGTTTCGAGCCGCAGCTGGCCGCCGTGCGGGGCTTCGGATAACTCCCCTCGTCACGTCGACTGTTTGTCAGTCGAACATTCGCCTCCGGCCGTTCGGTCGTGGCAGGCGTTCTTTGCAAGCTCAAGCGTCAGAATGCGCGTCCCGAATAATACGCGTTTAGTATGATGAATCCTCAGACCCCTTATTTTTTATTGTTTCTATAAGACTTTCGGATAATATCCTTTCTGCAACGACACATCTTCCCGAATTGCCCTTAGAGCTTGCTGTTTCGGCGAGGGAAGAAGCATTGCCGTGTCGATGCTTAATATTGCAATAGATAAAGTTAGAACATGATTTGAGCCCGGATCGTCACGATCCGGGCTTCTTTCGAATATGCGCGTGACGTCATGTGAGCATTGCTTGCGGTGCCACGCGCCGAGCCCATTCGACTCCATCAAAAGACTCGCCATGCCGTTCAGCCCCTGTTCGGGGCCGCGCTCGAGGTGTTTTCTGGAGTTATTTAGAATAGTTCTAACAAACCTCGACATATACAGCCCGCAGGGATTAAAGTTGCGCATCGACAACTCGCGCGGAGGAGCGTCCGATGAGAGGGGATCCGAAGGTAATTGAGCGTCTGAACGAAGCGTTGTTTCTCGAGCTGGGGGCGGTAAACCAATTCTGGCTGCATTATCGCCTCGTCGAAAATTGGGGCTACACGAAGCTCGCCAAGAGAGAGCGCGAGGAGTCGATCGAAGAAATGCACCACGCGGACAAGCTTGTGGTCCGCATCATCTTCCTTGAAGGCCATCCCAACCTCCAGGCGGTTGCGCCGCTGCGCATAGGTCAAAACGTCAAGGAAGTCCTGGAAGCCGATCTTGCCGGCGAGTACGACGCCCGGAACTCCTACATGGCCTCCCGTGATGTCTGTCGACAGGCCGGAGACTACGTCTCGATGAAATTGTTCGAAGAGCTGCTAAGCGACGAAGAAGGTCATATCGACTTTCTCGAAACGCAGCTCGACCTGCTCTCGCAAATCGGCGACAAGAAATACGGCCTCCTCAACGCGGACTCGGCCGACGAAGCCGATTAGTTCAGCAAAGATGGGAATGGATGCAGGCCGGCGGATGGCGGCCGTGTCCAAAATCGATCTCAGATGCGCACCACGGGCTGCGACGACAGCCTCTGTATGCTCGATGGCGCGTCTCGCCATCCGGAACACTTCGCTGACAATGCCGGTCAATAATACCGCACAGCCGAAGGCGACCCAGTCGGCAGCGTCTGGCGTCGACGCGCTCCCCGCCCGCTGACGATAAGTTGCCGCAATAGCCGAAAGCCCCGCTGCGAATGCCACCGGTCTTATACCGCCGAATGGCGCCAACAGCCGCTTCCCTCTGCGGCGGGGTGCTTGTTGCGGTTCTGTTCACCGTGCACGGCAGCGAGAACAGCCACCCCGGCCACTGACGATCGAACAGTTACCAGAATGTATTTTGTCAATTCTTCAATTAGGAACTAATAAACGTCTTGCGTGCAGTATAGCGCAGATGCAACAAACCGTATTGATTAAGATTCCATTACCGACGATCGACAATCCCGGACCATTTCTCAACGACGTCTCAGAAAATAGCCGAGATATGTCGAACTGAGCTACCTCGAGTTAGAGTGCGGAGGAAGACATGACTCACGAGGGCAACGTTCAGCGCGTCTCTTCGCGCACCCGGACGAGTATCACCGGCAATGTCAGCTGCAAGACCGGATCGAGCAACGGTATAGTCAGAGACCTTTCGGAAGAGGGCATCTGTTTCCAGCTCCTCTTCGACATCGGCGCCCAAACCGGACAAGAAGTCACGATACGCAGCGAGGAGCTCGGCTTTCTGACCGGGATCGTTCGTTGGACTAGGGGGGACAGGATAGGAATAAAGCTCAAACTGTCGTCCAACACCGCAACGCAGATTGCCTCGTATTTCAAATTTTTCCGCTAGCCGGAGTTTTCGAGCCGTGGCGTAGGCGATGCATGTCAAGCACGTTCTGAGTTGGTGAGATGAGCGAGTTCCAAAACAAAGCTGTGCGACTCATGGCGGCGCGCAGTGGAGAAGCGTCGGTGAGCGACCTCGCAGAGCGCCAGAGAAACCTCCTCTTCGCGACGCTCGAGCTCTACCGTGCGCTTGGGGGGTCGTTTGAGCAACTTGAGGCAAGCATAATGGAGGATGCGACGGGTGCTCCTCGGCGCGTTGACGTGATCATCGGCGATCTGATGCACGAGCTGGCGGCCATCAGTCACATTCATGACATGGACCTCATGCAGGCCGCTCACAACACACTCGACATTCGCCTAAGAGAAATCAGAGCTGTTCTGGCAACCGGTGGGGCGCCCTAATGCATGTCGCCCGGCAAGAGCTCTGGCGGCAGCTTTTTTGTGTACCGAGCGGGTGAACCGCACCTTCCCGTATCGCCCATGGTCCGGGATCACCGCATCTTCAACGCTGTCAGGCAGTCGCACAAGCTAGAGCATTTGGCAGTCAGGTGGAATCACCTGACGTAGCACAAGTGCGGCAAATACAAAGGGATAGCGGCGGCGCGAACGCATATGAGCGCATCCCGCTCTAGTCACGCCCACCTTCGGCCAGTACGCGAGGCCGGGCCGATCGCGGATGATGAGCTTCTGGCGGCCCTCGATGACGCTGGCGGTCATGACGCGCGCAAGCCGCGGCCTCACGGGCCCATCCGCTGAATCGAGCACGTTTATGACCAATGCACGTCGCCCAAAGTGTGCAGCGGAACAGGTCCGCGACGGCTATCTCGACAGGCGGCTCTCGTCATCGATCAGCGTGAGACGGCATGGGGCGGCGTCACCCCATTTCCAGAGCACAAGATTGAGGTCATCCAGGCTTGCCGCAGGCGCGAAGCTCCTGACCATGAGGCCATGATAGCCGGCCGCGATTAGTCGCCGGGCGAAGGACTGCGTCCTGGCCTCTCCGCTGGTCTTCATCTGGTCACGCCATGTGGCGTCGCCGAGCGCCGCAGCATCCATGGCCTCGTCGGCAAGCGCCGCTTCCTCCCGGCTATCGAAGACACGCTCGATCTCGGCGTCGTAGCAGACAAGCGTCGTTGGCTGGAGGTTGCCCACCTGGGTCGCCTCCCTCAACGCCGTCATCACCGACAGCGAGCAATAGAGCGCCGGAACGCCCTTCGGATTGAAGCGGCCGCCATGGAGTTCAGCGCCGCGGCCCGAGAGCGGCTCACGCGCATAGATGGGATTGAGCGCTCGATAGAGCTTTCCTTCATAACGCATCGCACGGGGTCAAGCGTGCACGCCGGCATCAACCGCGTCGATGTAGTCGAGCACCTCTTCGCCCCGGCCGCTGCGGACGAGCTGCATGGCCGTCTGGCCGGAGAAGCCGGGAAGCGGCTCGGACCGGTACCAGGCATAGGCCATCAAAGCCGAGCCAAATCGGGGCTCGACCTTGTTGACGACCTCGATCATCTCGCGCAGCCGCCGCTGCGTCTTATCCGACCGGACGCGGTCCTTCCGCTGGATCGCATCCTTTCCGAGACCCACCGTGCGCGCGACCTCCTCGCTCGTCGTTCGAAAGGCCTCGGCGATCTTGCGCGGGGCGAAAACTCCGTCCTCCGAATACTGCGCGAGACCCATGACATTCACCTTTGCCGATTTCATTGACGCAATATAGCGTCAGAAACACTGGGCTTCAAGCATCAAGGCCAATGGACGGCATCGGTTTCTCGGCTCCCGAGGACGACCTTGCAACGCCCTCCGAGAATCGCTGGGTGTTGCCCGCACGCGTGCATCATGCTCAACTACCGCAACCATATTTAGACGAGGTTGCGACGATGGCGACAGTGATCCTCTTGCATTCCGTCCGTGGCTTGCGCTCGCTCGAGCGCGACGCTGCCGAACGTCTCCGGGCGGCAGGGCACGACGTCTCCGCCCCCGATCTCTACGACGGCCGCGTCGCCACCTCGATCGAAGAGGGCTTCGCATTGAAGGACGAGATCGGCTGGTCGAACCTTTGCGAGCGCGCGGAGCGGGCCGTCGCGGGGCTGCCCGCAACCGCTGTTCTCGGCGGTTTCTCGATGGGCGCCGCCGTGGCGGCGAGCCTCTGGGCGAAGCGGCCCGACACGGCCGGCATCGTCTTCCTCCACAGCATCGCCGAGATCCCGGCAAATGCGCGAAGCGGCCTGCCGGTCCAGGTCCATCTCGCCGATCCGGACCCCTTCGAGCCGGCAGACGAGGTCGCCGGCTGGCGCGCAGCGGCCGGACGATCGCCGATCGCTCTCGAAGTGTTCACCTATCCAGGCCCCGGCCATCTTTATACCGACGCCACGCTTCCCGACTACGATGCGGAAGCCGCTCGCCTCACCTGGAGCCGCGTCGAGCGCCTGCTCGCTGCGCTGTGAACAGGAGCGCCTCTATTTTCACGCCGATAGCTGAACCGGAGCGGGACTAGAATCCGCTCAGTTCGCCGCGGCGGCAGCGCCCGTGCCGCTCTGCAAGGTCTCGCCGAGCTTCGGACGTTTCCTGCGCGACACCGGCTCTTCGAGGATTTTCACCGGCGCGGAGATGGTCGCGGCCGCCACGGTGCCGACATTCTTGGCCGTGCCGGCGACGACAGCGCTTATTCCGTCGCCGAGCGTGACCTGGGAATCGGTCAAGGTTTGCCCCTTGACGATGCGCTGGCCGATTAACTGCACGATCTCGGGGGTCTCGGCGAATTTGCCATGGTTTAGACGATCGCCGGACTGCACCTTCGTGAGGTCGATCGCGGTGATGCCGGCCCGCTCGAGCTGCGTGCGATAGGGCTCGGCCGTCGGATCGATCGCGCCCAATCGCGAGACGTCGCCCGAGATGAGGCGCGACACTGCCAGCGCCCGGTCGTCCTGCGACACGAATATCGTGAATTTCGGCCGCCGCTCGCCAAGCTCCACGAACTGCTTCGCAAAGACGTCAAGATCGATGTCCGGTGATGCCAGGATCACGTTCTTGATCTTGGGCGCGATCCCGCCGTCGCGGATACCCATCTGGCGAAGGGATTCCATCGTCAGCCAGGTTCCCATCGAATGGGCGAGGATCGTAACGTCCTTCACTTCAGGGGCGCGCGCCAGAGACCACAGGGCATCTTCGAGCGCGGTCCTCGAATAGTTCGTGCTCTCCTTGTCGTAGTTGTAGTCGAGCACGCGCGCACGCGACGGCCAGGTGAACAGCATCGGCGTCGCCTGGGCGCCGGAATCGTGCACGATCTGCGCCAGCCGGAAGACGGAATCCTCATAGGTGTTGTTGAAGCCGTGTACGAACAGGAGGACATGACCGTCGGCAGTGTGCTCGCGAAACCAGTTCCGCGCCTCGTCGCGGGACGGCAGCTCACGCACGCGCGTCACGGCGAAATCGCTGTCGGGATTGGGCGGCAGCCGGCGCGGCCACTGCACCGTGCCGGGCTTGCGCCGCGAATCTGGTGGGATCGAGACCGCGACATCCGTCAGCGAGAGCGTCGGACTTCGTTCGCCGGAGAACAACGTGGCCGGGTCGCCCGAGGGCTGACGTGTCGTCGCGACAAGCATGTCGACCTGGGACGTCGTAGCCGGATTCGCCACAGCCACCGGCGTCATCACGCCCTTCGCATGGCCGCCGCAGCCCGCCAGCAGCAAGAGCGTGACAAGCGCCGAGGCGGCGCGTCCCGGCCCCGCAAACCGACGCGTGCGGACGCGGAGATCCATCTTTTCAGGCATCGGCATTCCCCTCTGACGACCCCCGATACGGATCCGCGTCACCTGATCGCGGCCGCAGGAAGAACGATGACCTTGCGGATATAGCCGCAATCCACCTTCGTTCTGAAGGCAGAAAATGGACTTTTCCAAGGGCGATGTCACCGGGCACTGACGATCGGGCTTCGGTGATCCGGGCTCGCCTCTGGCCGGGCGGCGCTGATTGTGCCAGATGGAAATGGGATGCGAGGTGGACTTCGCGAAATGGATTTGGCGAGATGCACTTGGAATGACAGTGCGGAGATTTGACGAGTGAAGCGGCAGGCACGGGCGGCGGGCAGGAATCGCGATCATGCGCATACCGGCGAGCGCGCCGGCAAACGCGTGACACTGCCGCGTGCCCTTTCCAAGCTCGGCTATTGCTCGAGAGCGCAGGCGGAGAAGCTGATCGCCGACGGTCGCGTCAGCGTCGGCGGCAGGAAGACGACCGATCTTTCCCATTGGGTCGACATCGATACGGACAGGATCGCCGTCGATGGTGTGCTGATCGCGGCACACGCGAAGATCTATCTGATGCTGAACAAGCCGCGCGGGCTCGTGACGACGCGCGACGATCCCGAGGGACGGGCGACCGTCTTCAGTTGCCTCGAGGCGGTCGATGCACCATTCCTCTCGCCGGTCGGCAGGCTCGACAAGGCTAGCGAGGGGCTTCTCCTCTTCACCAACGACACCGTGCTGGCGCAGCGCCTGCTCGATCCGGCGACCCACCTCGGCAAGGTCTACCATGTCCAGGTGCGGGGCATCTTCGACGAGGCCATGGCCGCGCGCATGATGGAAGGCGTCGCCGAGGGCGGCGAGTGGCTGAAGGCGAAGAGCGTCCGTCCTTTGAGAAGCGGCGACAGGAACAGCTGGATCGAAGTCGAGCTCGAGGAAGGGCGCAACCGGCAGATCCGTCGCATGCTCGACGTGCTCGGCTTCGAGTGCCTGCGCCTCATTCGCATCTCGATCGGTGAGATCCGGCTCGGCGATCTGCCGAAAGGCGCAAGCCGACCGCTGACGGAGGCGGAAATCCACTACCTCAAGCGTCGCACCGGTCTTTGACGAATGCCCTGGCGAGACGGAAGGCACGATCCGTGGACGGGCTCAACCCCTTCCACTCTGGTTTCAGCCCTCCCCTCCCCACAAGGGGGAGGGGCTCGGCGGCCGCGGCCCCGACCACTCCAACTCCACCCTTGAGGCTGGTGCAACAGTGCAAAAGGGAAGTGCGGGCGGACGCGGCACAGGCGCCCCCTCCCCCTTGTGGGAGGGTTGGGGAGGGGTTTATTTAGAAGGCATTCCCGCCGTCCCGCCCGTTGTATGCCCCGCTCCAGTCACCGGCCGGGCCTGCGTGCGATCGCCGATGTGTGGAAATCCACCCACTGCCTGGCGCTTTTGTTTCCGATTCCACCCATCTTTCGCCGCCGGACGCGGGAAATGCAGGAAACGACCTCGGGCGGCAGTTGTCTGTGGTAAAATCCCGTTTGCTAAATGGGTGAAGCCAGAACCGGTGCGGGAGGATCCATGCCGGCTGGTCGACAATTCATCCGGGAGGAAAAGATGAAGATTCTGAACGCGCTTCTGGGCGCCGTCGCCGCCGTTTCCCTTTTTGCCGCCTCGGCCAACGCTCAAGGCTATCCGGAGCGCACGATTACGATGGTGGTGCCCTTCTCGGCCGGCGGTCCGACCGATACGGTCGCCCGTCTCGTGGCCGAGTCCATGTCGAAGGACCTCGGGCAGCAGATCATCGTCGAGAACGTCGGCGGTGCCGGCGGCACGCTCGGCGCCGGTCGCGTCGCTCAGGCGGATCCCGACGGCTACACGCTGCTTCTGCATCATATCGGCATGGCCACCAGCGCGACGCTCTATCGCAAGCTCGCCTATGACACCTTGAATGCCTTCGAATACGTCGGCCTCGTCACGGAAGTGCCGATGACGATCGTGGCGCGCAAGGATTTCGAGCCGACCGACCTCAAGGGCCTGATCGACTACGCCAAGGCGAACAAGGACACGGTGACCGTCGCCAATGCCGGCATCGGCGCGGCATCGCATCTCTGCGGTATGATGTTCATGAGCGCCATCGAAACGCAGCTCACGACCGTGCCCTACAAGGGCACCGGGCCGGCAATGACCGACCTGCTCGGCGGCCAGGTCGATATCATGTGCGATCAGACGACGAACACGACCAAGCAGATTCAAGGCGGCACGATCAAGGCCTATGCCGTGACCTCGCCCAAGCGGCTGAAAATCTTCCCGGACCTGCCGACGGCTGAAGAAGCCGGTCTTCAGGGCTTCCAGGTTGGTATCTGGCACGGCATCTACGCGCCGAAGGGCACGCCGGCCGAAGTCACCGACCGCCTGTCGAAGTCGCTGCAGAAGGCTCTCAAGGACGAGAACGTCGCCGCTCGCTTCGGCGAGCTCGGCACCGAGCCGTCGAGCGAAGCGGACGCCACTCCGGCGGCGCTGAAGGCCAAGCTCGAAAGCGAGATCGCCCGCTGGAAGCCGGTGATCGAGGCCGCCGGCCAATACGCGGATTGATCTGCTCTGGCGACCCACTGCCGTTCTGTTCTCCGCCAGGAGGAGGGAACGGCAGCGGCATCGCGTCCGACCGGCCGCTTCGGGGGCAGCGGCCGGTCGGAAGAAATGATCGAGACCGCAGTTGACAGCCGTCAACTCGCGCAGGACGCTGCGAGCTTAGTCGGACAATAAAAGCGAGGACATTCGCGAAGATCGGTGCGTAGCGGCCGCGTCCGAGCAACAATATGGGGAACAGATGAAAGCCATCTCCTTCGATACAACCAACGCGCTGTGCGGGAGTATCCTGACGGCCGTTGGCCTTTTCTTCGCCTGGCAATCCTTCAACCTCGAGCTCGGCACGGCCTTCCGCATGGGGCCGGGCTATTTCCCGCTGCTGCTTTCGGCGGTGCTGACGCTGCTCGGAATCATCATCCTGGTGCAATCGGCCCGCGTTCACGGCGAGCCGATGGGACCGATCGCGATCCGCGGCATCTTCTTCATCCTGCCGGCGCCGATCTTCTTCGGCCTGACGGTACGCGGGCTCGGCTTCGTTCCCGCGATTTTCTTCACGGCGCTGATCGCGTGTTTCGCCTCGCACCGCATGCGGCCGCTCTGGGCGGTGGCCCTTTCGCTGGCGCTGACCGTCTTCTCGGTCGCCGTCTTCAGCTACGGCCTCGGCCTGCCCTTCGAGCGCTTCGGCCCCTGGGTCCGGTTCTAGGAGGCGGACAATGGATCTCATCAGCAACCTCGCTCTCGGCTTCTCCACCGCCGCTTCGCCGGCTAACCTTCTCTTCTGTCTGATCGGCGTCCTGCTCGGAACGCTGATCGGCGTGCTGCCCGGCATCGGCGCCACGGCAACCATCGCCATGCTCCTGCCGATCACCTTTCAGTTGGAGCCGGTCTCCTCGCTGATCATGCTCGCCGGCATCTACTACGGCGCCCAATATGGCGGTTCGACCACGGCGATCCTCATCAACATGCCGGGCGAATCCTCCTCCGCCGTCACGGCCATCGACGGCTACCAGATGGCCCGAAACGGCCGCGCCGGCACGGCGCTTGCGATCGCGGCGCTCGGTTCCTTCTTCGCCGGCACCGTCTCCACCTTCCTCGTCGCGCTCTTCGCACCGCCTTTGACCGAGATCGCGCTGGAATTCGGAGCGGCCGAATATTTCTCGCTGATGATCGTCGGCCTCGTCTCCTCGGTCGCGCTTGCGCACGGGTCGGTGATCAAGGCGCTCGCCATGGTCGCGCTCGGGCTGCTTCTCGGCCTCGTCGGCACCGACATCTATACCGGCACACCGCGCTTCACCCTCGGCATCCGCGAATATGCCGATGGGCTCAATTTCGTGGCGGTCGCCGTCGGCGTCTTCGGCATTGCCGAAATCCTGCGCAACCTCGAAAGCGAGAAGACTCGCGAGGTGCTGATGGCAAGGGTCACCGACCTGATGCCGACCAAGGAGGACTTCAAGCGCATGTTCGCGCCGGTGATACGCGGCACGGTGATCGGCTCGGCGCTCGGCGTTCTGCCGGGCGGCGGCGCGATCCTCGCCGCCTTCGCCTCCTATACGGTGGAAAAGCGCCTCTCCGACCGGCCGGCGGAGTTCGGCCGCGGCGCGATCGCCGGCGTGGCAGGGCCGGAAAGCGCCAACAACGCCGGCGCGCAGACCTCGTTCATTCCGTTGCTCACCCTCGGCATCCCGGCAAACCCGGTGATGGCGCTGATGATCGGCGCGATGATCATCCAGGGCATCGTGCCCGGCCCGAACGTGGCCGTGGAGCAGCCGGCGCTCTTCTGGGGCATCATCGCTTCCATGTGGATCGGCAACCTGATGCTCGTCGTCCTGAACCTGCCCCTGATCGGGCTCTGGGTGAAGCTCCTGAAGATTCCCTATTTCGTGCTCTTCCCGATCATCATGGCCTTCTGCTCGATCGGGGTCTACAGCGTCAATTCCAACGTCTACGACCTCTATGCCGTCGCCTTCTTCGGCCTCGTCGGCTACCTGCTCCTGAAACTGCGCTGCGAGCCGGCACCGCTGTTGCTCGGCTTCGTTCTCGGGCCGCTGCTCGAGGAGAACCTGAGGCGCGCCATGATCCTCTCGCGCGGCGACCCGACGACCTTCGTCACTCGGCCGATCAGCGCCGTCCTGCTCGCCATCGCCGCCGCGGTCCTCGTCATCGTCTTCCTGCCGGCCGTAAAGGCCAAGCGCGAGGAAGTCTTCGTCGAGGAGGATTGAGAGCGCTCTTCTTGTTGCCCCGCGCCTAGAGCGCCGCGCGTCTGATCAGACGCGCGGCGCTCTAGCACTTTGAATTGCTGCATGTTTTTAAGGAAACATGCAGTAGACGGCGCGGGGCGAGCGACTTTGCCGGCCGCCGGATCAAGACCGGCCGACCTCGCTCCTTCGGCTCGAGACCAGCCTCAGCCACGGCGCCGAGTGGAAGACGGCCATCAGCAAGTACATCGCGGCCATTCCGGTCAGCGGCAGGGGCTCTTGCGCCGAAGAGCAGATCATATCCGCCCCACCGGTGACGGCCGTGAAAAGCACCATGATCGCGAATGTCGGCGCGGCAGCGAGGGATAGCCAGTCGGCCATTCCCCGCGGCGCCGGACCTATACCTGCGGCACCGCGAGATCCGTTGCTGGCGCGCGACGTGCCCGTTGGGTGGCTTGACCGGAACGGCATCGGTCAGCCCTGACCATACCGGTCGTGGTGGCGCCACCAGACACCCGTCTCGTTGCGCCCTTTCGGGGCACGGTCGAGCCATTGGTACACGCCCCACAGGCCGTCCAGTCCGCGCGCATAGCTCGAATAGGTGTGGTAGACGATACCGTCCTCGAGCGTGAATGCGCTCACGCCCGGCCTGTCGCGCGTATATGTGGCGACGTCGGTTCCGGTCATGGCCGCAATCTCGGCGACCGGTCCTTCGTTGCCCCGCCATTCCTGAACGGTCTTGCCTGCGAGCGGCTCGCGTGCCGGCGGCTCGCGGCGATAGTTGTATTCTATGCCGCCCGCGCGCTGCTCATCCTCGGTGAACCAGACGCTGAAATCGTGGTTGAAGTCGCTGCCGAAGGAGGACGCCCAGGGGAAAGTCCATCCCATTCGCTGCTTGAACGCCTCGAGCTTTGCCGGCGGTGCGCGCGACACCGCCGAGAACGCGACATCATGGTTCTCGAGATGAACGACGATGCCGTTGAAGCCATCCGCGATCGAGGAGCAGGAAGGGCATCCGGCCGTATAGTCGGGTCCGAACATGAAGTGATAGACGAGGAGCTGCGAGCGGCCCCGGAAGAGGTCCTTGAGCGAGGCGCTCCCCTCTTCGGTTTCGAAGCGGTACTCCTTGTCGATCCTGACCCAGGGCAAGGCCTGCCGTTGCTCGGCGAGTTCGTCGCTGCGCCGCGTCAGCTCCTTCTCCGCCGCGAGCAGTTCGAGCCGCGCCGTCAGCCAGTCTTCACGTGTTCCAGTCAGATGTGCTGTCATCCTTCTTCTCCTTTGCCTATTTGTTGTCGTAACTTGCCGGTCGTGAGCCAGACTAGAACCGGATATCGGATGGTGAGAGTGACAAGTGTGACGGGATTCCGATGGACTCGATGATCACCGCCGCGGCGCGGGCGCTTGCGGCGGGTGATTCCCTCGGCGCCTTGAAACGGGTCGCGCTGCGTGACGACGCGCCCGCGCTCGCGCTCAGGGGCATAGCGATGGCACAGCTCGGCGACCTCGTTCGGGCGAAGGTTCTCCTCAAAAGTGCTGCCCGCGCCTTCGGACCGAAGGAGGCGGTGGCCCGCGCTCGCTGCGTCGTTGCCGAGGCCGAGATCGCGCTCGTGTCGCGCGATCTCTCCTGGCCCGCAAAGGCGCTCGATACGGCTTGGGCGACGCTCGAGGCGCATGGCGATCGCGTGAATGCCGCCCATGCGGGCAATCTCAAGGTGCGACGCCTGCTCTTGATCGGCCGGCTCGACGAGGCCGAGCGCACGCTTGCCGGCCTCGATCCGGCGCCGCTCCCGCCCGCCTCCACGACTGCCCGCGAACTGGCCATTGCGGGGATAGCCATCCGGCGTCTGAAGACGGAGGCAGCGCGTGCTGCGCTCACGCGGGCCGCGCACTCGGCGCGGCAAGCGAACATTCCCGCGCTGACGGCGGAGGTCGAGGCCGCTTCGCTCGCCTTGAAAACGCCGGCGGCGCGGCTGATTGCGCGCGGTGAGGGACGCTCCCTCTTGCTCGACGAGGTCGAGGCGCTTCTGGCGTCCGGCACGCTCGTCGTGGATGCCTGCCGTCATGCCGTGCGGCAAGGGAACGCAATGGTCTCGCTGTCGACCCGCCCGGTATTGTTTGCGCTTGCCCGGGCGCTCGCGGAGGACTGGCCGGGGGACGTGCCGAGAGGCACGCTCCTTCGGCGCGCCTTCCGGGCAAAGCACGCCGACGAATCGCACCGCGCCCGTTTGCGGGTCGAAATCGGACGGCTGCGCGCGGAGCTCAAGGATCTGGCAGACGTGAGAGCGACGAAGCGCGGTTTCGCGCTTTCGCCGCAGGGTGGCCGCGAGATCGTCGTCCTGGCACCACCGGTCGAAGGGCAGGATGCGTCGGTGCTCGCCTTGCTCGCCGATGGCGAGTCATGGTCGAGCTCGTCGCTCGCGATCGCTCTTGGAACCAGCCCGCGTACCGTGCAGCGGGCGCTGGAACAGCTTGCGGCAGCGGGCAAGGTGCAACCGCTCGGCCATGGCCGCGCGCGGCGCTGGATGACGCCGCTCGTGCCGGGATTCCCGACAATCTTGTTACTTCCCGGTCCCCTGCCGAGTGACTAGAGTGGCATCGAACCGGATGCCGGCTTCGTCGATCGGCGGCGAAAGGGTATCCGCCTCTGAGCACTCCGCACAAGGATGAGAGCATGAGACGATCCAAGGCCGAAATCCTTCGCGAATACGGACCTTTCCCGGGAGCCGATCAGGTGGCAGGCGTCACCTTCGACGGCCGCCGCGTCTGGTTCGCCTCGGGGGACAAGCTGAACGCATTCGATCCGGCGAGCGGAGAAACTCTGCGCTCGATCGACGTGGCCGCGCATGCCGGAACCGCCTTCGATGGCAAGCACCTGTTTCAGATCGCCGAGGATCGCATCCTGAAGATCGATCCGGAGACAGGTCGCGTGCTCGCTACCATTCCGGCGCCGGAAGACGGCAATTCGGGGCTTGCCTGGGCCGAAGGGGCACTCTGGGTTGGGCAGCATCGCGGCCGGAGGATTCATCAGGTCGATCCCGAAACGGGAAAGATCCTCCGCACGATCGAATCCAACCGCATGGTCACCGGAGTCACCTGGATCGACGGCGAACTCTGGCACGCCACCTGGGAAGGCGACGAGAGCGAGGTGCGGCGTGTGGATTCTGACACAGGCGAGGTTCTGGAGAGGCTGGAAATGCCACCCGGAATGGGTGTGTCAGGCCTCGAGTCCGATGGCGGTGACCAGTTCTTCTGCGGCGGTGGCGCAAGCGGAAAGGTGCGAGTCGTCCGCCGACCCCGCCGGTAAGCCCCCGCTACTGCGAGGCCCCGCTTTCGGGCCCATTGCGGACCTTCTTACTGACCTCTAGAAGCACCCACCATGATCAAGATTCGCGCTTCTACGCGCAAAGACGGTGAGCGTGTTATGGACATCTGGCGCCGAGCCGTAGATGCCACGCATGACTTCCTCTCACCAGACGACCGGCGTGATATCGAGAAGGAGGTGTCCGGCTTTTTGCCCGGGGCCCCTCTCTGGGTTGCAGTAGACAGCCAGGACAGGGCGGTTGCTTTCATGCTGCTTGGCGGTAGCCATATGGAGGCGCTGTTTGTTGATCCTGCGCATCGAGGATCCGGTGTGGGGCGTGCCCTTGTCCGACACGCGCTGAGCATCTGTCCGAATCTTACCACCGACGTAAATGAACAAAACGCTCAAGCGGTTGGGTTCTACGCGCGAATGGGGTTTCAGCCGACCGGACGTTCCGAGACTGACGGCCAAGGCCGGTGCTATCCTTTGATCCACCTCCGGTATGTCGGTGAGACTTAGAACTCTGCTTTCGGCCCGGTCCAGCCGTTCCCACCACGCTTCACGAACGGCGCTGTGCGCCTTCATGTCGGCCATTGAGGTGATCTTTGCTGTCGCCCGATAGCAGACGTTGCTGGCGACCACTCTGGACATCGTAGTTGCGCTCCGACACAGATCGCAACCGGGACCGCCTTCGTCGATCGGGACATGCTGTGCGAGCAGAGCGAGAACGTGTTACTCGGGCGGCCCCGCTGCGGCCCGGTTTATCGGCGAACCCATGACCCGGGCAAACCCGAATACACCTATGTCAACGCGTTCACGCTCTTCCATTTTTCGCCCGTCGAGTAGGTCCGCTGCCCGTCTCGATGTGGCACCTCGATCTGCGCATCACTGGAACCCGTCCTGCTCTAGCTGGGTCTCGACGGCGGGCCAATTAGCCTCGGCCTTTGCCAAGAGGTCCGGAAAGCCGTCTTGCCATCGCGGCCAAGTTGCAGGAGAGCCGGCTCGCCCGCGCCTGTCTGTCCCTGCCATGTCCGCCCGAAGGCCAGGCGGGAGATATCCGCCCCACTCAGCCTGTCGCGATCCTCGCCGCGGAAGTCGAAGGGCCATTCGGGAAGCCCGGCGTCGCGCATGGCTTCGAGGACGCGCTCGAGGTCCTGGCCATTGCGAAAATGGGCATAGAGAACGCGCCAAGTCTCGACGGAAGTGACGGGGGCGGTACGGCGGGCTTCCCCCGCCGCGTCGCGGGCTTCGCTCAAACGACCGGCGCGAGCGTAGGCCGCGGCGAGTAAGGCATGAATATCGATGAGGCGCGGCGCCTCGGCGCGCGCGCGCTTCAGCGTTTCAATCGCCCGGGCGTAATCCCCATGCAATAGGAACGCCAGTCCCGCGACCAGCCGTTCGCTCGTCGAGAGGCTGGGGTTGAGCCGCAGCGCGGTCTCGATTGCAGCGACAGCCTCGGCGTGGCGGCCGGCGAAAGTGAGGACGAGGCTCAGCGCCGCATGGGCCTCGGCGTCGCTGGGCCCCAGCGCCACGGCCCGCCCGGCGGAAGCGAGTGCCTCCTCGTATCGGCGATCCACGACTTGCAGAATGGCGAGGATGGCATAGGGCCGTGAGGATTCCGGGTTCAGCTCCAGCGCGCTTCCGGCCTTCTCATACGCCCGTCTCCTAGCCACGGGGCCTGGCAGAACGTTGTCATAGTCGAGGCGCCAGACATAAACCGCGGTGCGCGCATCCGCCGCATGCGCCTCGGCGAAGGAGGGATCGAGCGTGGTCGCTTTCGCGTAGAGCTGCAACGCTTCCCGCAGCAGGCCGGTTCTCTCCGCCTGCTCGCCGCGGAGATAGTAGTCATAGGCTTCGAGGTTCGCGGTCGGCGGCCGCGCCAACTGATCTTGCTCCGACGCCGTCGGCTGCACCCCGAGAGCCTCGACGATATGGCGGACTACTTCGTCCGCCACGGCGAAGACATCCGAGGCGCTGCGGTCGAACTCCTCGGCCACCACATGGTCGCCGGTCGCCGTATCGATGAGCTTAGCATTGACATGAATCCGGTCGCCGCCTCGCCGGACGCTGCCTTCCACCACATAGCGGACACCGAGGTCGCGCGCTATGTCCTGCACGACGACCGGCCGGCCCTTATAGGTGTAGACAGAATTGCGAGCGATGACGACCAGTCCCGACAGTTTAGCGAGGTCGGTGATGAGATCGTCAGTGATCCCGTCGGCGAAGTATTCCTGTTCGGAGTCGCCGCTCAGGTTTGCAAACGGCAGGACGGCGACGGACGGCCGCTCAGGCGGCATAGACATCTGCCAGACCACGAGCATCGCGACGGCGGCGGTCAACACCGCTCCAGCCACTGCCAAGATCAGGAGCCGAGCGCCCGCCTTGCGCGTTGTGCCGACAACTCTTCCCGCTGCCCCAGCATCGAATAGGACGCGATAGACGCGCACCGGATCGGCGATGTTCTTGAGGTGTTGCTCACCGAGATAGGCAAAGCCCACATCGGCCTTGTGAATGGCCTGATCGAAGGCGGTGCCAGAGATCATCACACCGCTGGGATCGGCCATCGTCTGCAATCGGTCGGCAATGATCACGCCCTCGCCGTGGATGTCGTCGCCCTCTACGATCACGTCGCCAAGATTGATGCCGATGCGAAACGCAAGCCGACGGTGGGCCGCAACGCCGACGTCGCGCTCGGACTTCGCGCGCTGGACCTCAACCGCGCAGCGCACCGCATCGACCACGCTGTGGAACTCCACCAGCAGCCCGTCGCCCATGGTCTTGACCAGCCGGCCATGGTGCGCGGCGATTCTCGGCTCGAAGACCTCGCGCAGATCGGCTTGGAAGCGGGCACGCGTGCCTTCCTCGTCGGCTTGGCTCAGGCGGCCATAGCCCACGACGTCCGCGATTAGCACGGCGGCGAGCCGACGCTCCATACCTAGTCCTTCGTGAGAGCGACCACACGGCTAACCACGCAAGGTTACGCCGAGCCATTGGCAAACGCGAGTGCGCCGAAGATGGAGCTGAAAGATTGACGCGGTTTGTAGGTTGATCCTAGCGGACGTAGTGGTCAGCGCTGCCTTTTCGATCTCTGTGTGAGAAGGTCGGCTTAGGGTCCAGTCAGTCAGGGACCTCGGACCTACCGGATCGAATGTCCGCTATCGCTTTTTTGGACGCCAGAAACTGCCTGTCGGCTGTCGGCTCCGAACGCGACGTTAGCGTATTCGATTGGCAATAACCGCTCCTGGCGCTTGCCGGCCTTCGGCACTGTTGCTCCGAAATTCCGCTCACCAACCCTTCCGCCGCGGTAGTGAACGTGAGTGAAGAACCGACCCATTCCGGTCGTGGCGATCTACGAGGGCCTAGGGCGGCCTATGCCCACTAGAAGACGATTTTGCTGACAACTGATGGCGAGGGCACCAAATGATTGCGATGTTCGCTCTGAAAATAGCTCAGCGGCCCGACGCCCCGACGTGTGATGCGGATCGACTTCCAGCAGCGCGGCCCGCGCTCCGTAGGGAGGGCCTGGGGCGCTCGTACTCAGCAGCGCTTTTCGACCCACTAAACCTGTTCCTGGGCGGCGAACCAAGCGGAGATCGTGGGCATATTGCGCTCGAATCCACCGGGTATGAAAAGATTGAGCAGCCTGGCGGTCGTTTCTCCGGTATTTCGGAAATCGTGGACGACACCGGCCGGTATTCGCAGGAAAGTCCCCGGCATGCAGCGCCGCCAGCAGGTGCCTACGAGGATTTCGGGCACACCCTCGAGCACATAGAACACCTCGTCATTTGCGACATGGCTGTGCCAGCCGACACCGCTCAGGCCAGGCTTGAGTATCCACTCTGACACCGAATAGGCCGCCTCCGTCTCGGCTTCGTCGGCCTTGAACACGCCGGTGAGCAGGCCGAGCCCGTAGCGCCGCCCTTCTCCCGGCTGCAAAAGGATGATGTCGCGACGGCGGTGCGACAGACTGTCCTCGCCTGCGCTGTTCTCCAAGGGAGCCATGCCGGCTCTTTCAGTTCGAGTTCCGTCCGCCCGGCTCATGCCCCGGTCTCCTCGTTCCAGCGGCGCTGCATCTCTTCCGGCGCCACATCCTCGATCTTCTGCGAGAGCATCCACCGATGGCCGAAAGGATCGACGACCATGGCGACGCGCTCGCCATAGGCTTGATCTGCAGCGGCGCGCAGAACGACGGCCCCCGCGTCGACGGCGCGGGCAAGATCGGCATCGACCGACAGAGTTGCGAGGTGGAAGGTCACGGGAGAGCCACCGATCGTGTCTGGGCTCAGTGCACCGAAGTCGGGATACTCGTCGGCAATCATGACGGTGCTTTCGCCGATCTTGAGTTCCGCGTGGCCGATCCGCCCGTCGCGCGGGTCGGTCATCCGGAAGAGCTCCTCGGCACTAAAGGCGCGACCGTAGAAATCAATCGCTGCGCGAGCATTCTTGACGATGAAATAGGGGGTCAGGGACGAAATCGAGGTGGACATGCGCGGCCCCTTGTCGCTGGCGTATAGTTACGTTACGTTACGTTTTATAATTAAATGAGTCAACAGCACATGAGTCCACCGAAACGGCGCGGAAGACCGCCAAACCAATTGGCGCAGGCGAGAATCCTGAAAGCGGCGCACGACATCCTGACGGAGGACGGGTTTGGCCGTCTGACCGTCGAGGCCGTTGCCGCGAGGTCCGGTGTGGGCAAGCCAACGATCTACAGGCATTGGGCGAACGCCTCCGAACTCGCCATGGCCGCCTTGATGTCCGGAGATCCGGGCATCTTCGCAGGAGGCGGGACAAGTCTGCGATCGGCGCTCGCGGGGCAGATGCGATCGCTGATCCAGGCCTTTGCGACGACCAGAGGGCGCCAAATCGCCATGACGCTCGCGGCCGCCGACCCCGAAAGCGAATTCACCAAAGCCTTCCGCAACCAGGTCATCCTCTCGAGCCGCGAGGCCGGTCGCGCCTTGTTGCTAGAGGCTGCCGCGCGGGGAGAGATTACGTTGCAGCACGACCTGGAGGTGCTGCTCGATATGATTTACGGACCCGTCTTCTACCGGCTGCTTGTCGGGCATCGCTCACTCGACACGGGCTTCGCCGACGGTATCGTCGCCATTGCCTTGGAAGCAGTGGCGGCCCGCGCAGATAGGTAGAAAACGAGAGCGGAACCAAACCCGCTCGCAGAACCGAGATTACCGGCCCGTTGCGGCCATTACCGACTAAAAGACGACCGACGTCTTCCTATACAGCTCGTTGCGAACCGCGCACCGCAGGTACTGAGCGTCAATTGAAGGTATGTAGCTTGATTTTCAGGCTGCCGTCAGACTGTCGCTCGAAAACATGTGTGGCAACTCCGCCCCAAGGCTGGTCTTTGCCCTGAGCATCTTTGCCCTTTGCCGACCATTTTGCTGCGCCGTAGATCAATTTCTGGTCGCCATCCACCCTGATCACTTCCAATTTGTGATCAGTCGCGCCCATGCCGAATATGCCGCTGAAAAACTTTTCAACGCCAGCAGGTCCTTCGATCACGTCATGACTGGGGGGAAGAAGGAGCGCATCCTCGGTATAGAAGGTGGCCACCGCCTTAGAATCCTTTTTTCCGAAGGCCTCGTCCCAAGCTGTGTAGGCAGCCTTGACATCCTCTTCTAGCGGACCGGCCCGCACCTCCATCAAGGTCATAGGGCTCGAGCAGACTGCAAGCGCAATTAGCCAACCAATGCGTGTCCTGGACATAACTTCCCTCCTTTTTTTACTGTTATTTATCCTCCTGCAACTTCGCACTATACCACCGCTTCGCCTATAATGGCGCTCTCTGCGGCGGGTCCAGGACAAGGTCAACTTCCGCACACCACCCGGGTCCGCCGTTCAGTTCGCCGCGGCGGCATCCGAACGTTGCCGCCCGTTATCACTGCCGTCGCTGCCCACCTCATCGGGGCAGCCGGGGTCGATTGCCGGGTTCCAAACTCATGAGCGTCATCCTCTCCTGAGCCTCCGGGAAGCCTCGCACTTGCCGATGCGAATGCCTGATTTCGATCGATCCGGACCGCGAGCGGGAAGAGCGCTTTCGGCCCGACGAATGCCTAAACACTGGCGAGCGACCGTCTGCCCAAGTAGCCCTGTGATACGTCAAGCTGTGTCTCAGTACGTGGAACGTGCGGGCAATGTCGTCGAGCTCAGCGGCTCGTAGTAGAGCGACCGTCGAACGCAATTCTTCGATAAGGCTTCGCCCCGTTCGTGTTTTAACGGTCGAGACCCCAGACGTCCGGATTTCGTGCGAAGTACTCGATCAACATTTCGATGAGGACCCGGAAACGTGACGGTCGTCACCGATGCGTCAGGCGCCGTTTCGGTCGAGGCCCATGAGGTCGCGATCCAGCGCATGATCGCGGCCGGCGCGAACATGATGACCTGGCTGGCGGTGGCTTCGGAATGGCAGCGCGACTGGGCCTGCACAGAGCATGCCGCCGAGCTTGCGCAGGTACTTGTGCAGCATGCCGCTGGTAGCGGTATTGCCTTCCTCTGGGAGCAGCAGCTCCTCAACACGCCTGTGCGGAGCGAAGGCTGATCCGGGCCGGGATGGCGAGTATTCGGTGAGCGTCGGGATCGATCCGTTTGCCGGCCCTCGCCATCTTCGCCCTTCTGGTTTCGACCCAGGCTGTGTGAAAA
>NZ_LUAV01000039.1 GCF_002078505.1 Ensifer aridi
CAGCGTTTTTACACAGCCAGGGCCCGATCCAGTCATTCCCGCCACGCTTCGCAACGACCGCTGCGCGCCGTCATATCGGTCATTCGCCAGCCAGCGCGAACCGTCGGCTTCGCGGTCATGAACGAAGCATCGGCGTGGCAGTTAAGGAGCATCTTCTGCGCGCCCCTATCCTCACGTCGCCCGCTCAGAGTCTGGCCTTTGCATCGTATCGTCGCTGGGCTTCCTCGATGTCGTCGAGGTGGTGGATTGCCCAGTCGTAGACCGCCCCGAAGGGAGCTTGCAGCGTGCGCCCCAGGTCGGTAATCGAATACTCGACGGCGACCGGCGACGTCGCCATCACCCTTCGCGCGATTAATCCGTTGCGCTCAAGCCGCCGCAGCGCCTGAGTCAGCGCCTTATGGGTTATCCCTTCCAATCGGCGCATCAACGCGTTGAAGCGCGTCGGCCGCTCGGTGAGGATGGTCAGGATCATCACCGACCATTTGTTGGCCACCTGGTCAAAGAAGGATCGCGCCGCGCAATCGGCGAAATAGACGATGTCCACGTCCGCAGGTCGGGTCCTCGGCATTCCGATATCCTCGCGTATATCTACGCACCTGAAGGTGCATAATTGATCGTAGATATCCAACATATATCTATACACCTCCAGGCGATCAATTCCGGCCCGACGCTTCCCTGGCGCGGTCCGGTGCAATGCAAAGGAGGGCTCATGGCAAATGAAGGTCCTGAACTTTCCCGGCGCAAGTTGCTGGGACTGATGGGGGTAACGGCGGCCGCCGCAATCGACGCCGGCACAGCGATTGCTGCGCCCGCAGTGGCACAAGGTGGGCGAACAGCACGGCTATTCTTCACCGACGTGGGGAGCGGTACCAACGTCATGCTGCTCCACGGGTGGACCTGCGATTCGCACGACTGGAGCTGGCAGCTGCCGGTGTTCGAGAGCAAGTACCGCGTGGTTGCCCCCGACCTGCGCGGACATGGCAGGTCCGAAGTCATGCCCTCGGGAGCATATAGCCCCGCCGATTATGTCACGGATATCGAGGCGTTGATCCTCGCCGGCTATCAGGGACGCAAGTTCGTCCTCGTCGGGCATTCGATGGGCGCTCAGATCGCGGCGCGGCTCGCGGTGAAGAGACCGGACTTGGTCCGCGCCGTCGTGTCTATCGACGGTGCGCTCGGCTTCGGTGCCGCGGCAGCGCGGCTCTTCAGCAAGACCGCCCAGGACCTTGCCGACGACGATCCCGGCATGGTGGTTCCCGCGCTGTTCGCCGGCGTCTACGACCCCGCCACGGACCCAGCCATCAAGCGCTGGCACACACGACGAGTCCAGGGCATGCCCAAGCATGTAGTGCGCGAGTCCTTTGGTCCACTTTTCACGGGACCTGAGCAAGTCGGCGTGGACGAGGCGAGCGCCCGATTCTGCCGGCGACTGACGATCCCGTTCTACCACCTGTGCCGGGATCCGGCCCAGGCCCGCCGCATGCGGCCGTGGTTCTCGAACCCCAGGTCAAAGGTGGAAGCGTGGACCGGAGCGGGACACTGGGTCATGCTCGACCGCAAGGACGACGTGAACACCGCGGTGACCGCATGGATCGACGCTTTGTAGCCATGCTTGAGCTTGTTGCGTTCACTCGATGGCGGCACCAATCGGCGCTACTGTTTGAGTTCGGCTCGGCAGATGGCATCGAACTGTTCCGCCAACTCGGCGAGTGTGATCTCACCCAATCTACCGATCAGCAGCCGTTCGGCTCGATCCAGGGCATCCGCGACTGCGCTGTTGACGACCCGTTCGACTGCGCAGGATGGATTGTCGTTGTCGAGGCCAATCGCGAAGATATGACGGCCGCCGACCGCCCGATGAATGTCCAGCAAGGTCGTTCTGTTGAGGTCGCAGGCAATCGTCCAGCCGCCCCCCTGTCCAGGGACCGATTGAACATAGCCGTTGGCACGCAAGCCAGCCATGGTCCGACGAACGACAACGGCGTTCGTCTGAAGCATTCCGGCGATCTGCTCGGATGTATAAGGGCGATCATGGCGGGCCATGTGCAGCAGGATGTGGAGCATGCGGGATAAGCGGCTGTCGGTTCTCATGACGCTCTTTGTGAAATGTCAGCCGAATCGGCGTTCTTCTGATTGGCCGTTCGCCGCTCTATCTCTCTCTCCAGCAGATACATGACGACATGCGGGCCAACATTGGTGCCGGCAGCAGATGCGTGAGCGAGATGAGCGGCGGGATCGGCAGCGTTTCCGACGGCAAAAATCCCCGGTCTGCTTGTCCGTCCGGCGCTGTCAACCCGCGCCAATCCCATTTCGTCGACATCGCACAAGCTTGCGGCGAGATCTGAGGCCGCGACCATATCAGCGGCAATCCACGCGGCGTCGCAAGCGATCGATTTCCCCTTGCGCGTCATGAGCGCTTCAAGGCGCTCGCCGCTGTGAACCAGTCCCGTCACCTCGTCGGCTATCACGTCGATATCCAGAAGCCGCAAGCGATCGCGCTCGGCATCGGTGAAAGCATGCTCCGACACCACCGTCACATCGCAAGACCACATCCAAACCCATGATGCCATGTGGACCAGCCTCTTCGGCACTCCGAAGACCACGAAGTGCTTCCCCCGCACCTCATAGCCGTCGAAGCATGGACAGACGCGAAGATCTCGGCCCCAGGCCTTAGGCACTCCTGAAAGCGGAGGCAGCTTGTCGATCAGCCCGGTTGCAAGAACAACGGTGCGAGCCATCGTTACCGAATGGCCGTGATGCACCTCGAAAAGTCCGTCGGCGCGTGGCGTCACCGACGTTACCCGCTGGCGTTTGATCTCGACCCCATATTTGTGGGCCTCGGCGCGCGCTCGGGAAAGAAGCTCCTGGGGCGGCAACCCATCGAAGCCGAGGTATTCGCGGACTTCCCCAACGCTTTCGATTCGGGTCGTGCCTCCATCGAATACGATGGCCGACCGGTCTGCTCTGCCGAGGAACAAAGCGGCGCTTAAACCCGCGACGCCCGCACCGACGACTGCCGTGTCTATGACACGTTCCATATCGCTCTCGCCTTGAATTTCGTTCAGACCGCGAGCATAGAGCGTACAGCGCCATTTTGCAACTTCAATTGTTACGAAACGATGCGAAGAACTACGATTGCCCCGCATGGCTGCTTCGTTAATCGGCTAAGGCCCTTCTTCCGCATGTCCTTGACGATATCGAGAAAGGCCCGCAGGGCCGGCGGCACGGCCCGATGTCCGGGATAGTGGGCCGCAACCCGTTCCGGAGCAGGCATCCACGCGGTCAGGACCTTGCGTAGCCTGCCGTCGGACAAGGCCGTTTCGGCAGCCCAATCCGCCACATAGGCGATGCCCAGACCCTCTATCGCGGATTCGACCATCAGCTCCTCGTCATCAAGGACGACGGGGCCGCTTGCGTCTACCAGCAGTTCCTGGCCGGCGCGTTCGAACTCCCATCGATAGAACTTGCCGCTGGGCATGCGGTGGCCGATGCAATGGTGGCGTTGCAATTCCTCGGGGGTTCCCGGCTGATCAGCCTGAACAACACATTGCAAGGCTGTCTCGAGAACGCGCTTACCAGGGCGGAAGCGCAGCTGAACGTGGTTATGACCGGCTCGGAGTTCCTGACCGTGTTTGCCGTCGCCTCGACAGCGCAATTGATTATAACAGTGCCTACCCGTCTTGCGTCGCGTATGGGCCCGATGTTCGGCCTACGCCGAGCCCTGTGCCGCTCGACCTCGATATCCGCTGGTGTCGATAATCTGGTCTGGGAAGAGGGATCGAGACCCCGGCGTCGCATGGCTGCGGGAAAGGATCGAGCGGATCATAGAACGCCAAGAGCCAATACCGCTGCTCACACCGAAGCAAGTTGACGCCCAATCCGATTGAATGTGCGGGTAAAGCAGCCGGAACGTTGAGTTTTCGCGAGGGCGCAGAGCCGACGCTAGCCCAACTTCGCTATTGCGGAAGCAAACCAGATGACCACAAAGAGGTCGTCAGCTGAACGGCGGCTTACTCAATTTTTCGCCAGCACCGGACAGGCAGCAAACGGTCAAAACACGTCATTCGGCAATCGGCTTATCGACGACCGCTTATGGCGCGCAATTCAGCCGTTGCCCGTGCCATTCTTGCGTGACAACTGTCCACCCGACTGAGACGATCGGAAGCCGCAACTTGCCGCCCGTACCGGGATGCCGACTCCGATCCCTCGCCTGGAAGGGAATCGAACCGGCGACCATCCTCGGCAACAAGACGTGAGAAAGCATTATCTTGCGCGCCCCTTGAACCGGGCCGAGAGGCGATGGATGTGCGATGCGCCGACGCCACAGCAGCCGCCGATTATCGTCGCTCCGCCTTCCACCCAGTCACAGGCGAAACCGGAATATCGGTCAGCAGAAAGGTCGTCGCGGATGGCATGCAGCGTCTCGTTGGCTGCACCGTCCTCCTCAGAGGTGAACGCGTTGGCATAGACGCCAATGTCGATAGAGCGGCGCCCCTTCGTAAAGACGCCGGCCGCCTCTTCGACGGCCCGCCGCATGACTTCCGGGCGGCTGCAATTGAAGAGCAGCGCCGAAGCGCCCAGTCCCGCGATCTTGCGCGCTGCATCCTTAACGCTTTCGCCGGAACGCAGGGCCGCCGGTGCGTCTTCGGCACCCGGCTCGTCCTCGAGGGTGAAGGAAATCCAGAAGGGTTTGCCGGTGCCCGCCACCGCATGTTGCACGGCCTCGGCTTCCGCCACAAGGCTTAGCGTTTCTCCGAGCCAGACGTCGACATACGGGGTGAGCTCCTCCACCAAGACCCCGAGGTAATCCTGCACCAGATCCTGTCTGAACAGTTGCGGCTCATATGAGCCGAAGATCGGCGGCAGCGATCCAGCGACGAGTACCTTACGATCCGTCGCACCGTCGGCGGCTTCGCGTGCCAGGCGACCGGCAAGCGCAATCAGCCTGCGTCCGTCGGTGCGAAACCGTTCCTCGCCGATGTGGAATGGTACCAGCGCATAACTGTTCGTGGTGACGACATCCGCCCCTGCAGTGATGAACTCCTCATGCGCGCGCCTGACGATCTGCGGGCTTTCCATCAGGGCGAGCGCCGACCATTCCGGCTGCCTGAGTTCCGCGCCGAGCCGGACAAGTTCGCGGCTCATGCCGCCATCGAGGATTCTGATGGATTTCATGAACTTTCCTTCCGTTTCAGTCAGCGCTTGATCATCGAAGACAATGCGAATGCCGTCAGCGTGTCGCGCACACCGGGCAAGGCCGACACTTCCTGCCAGATTTCGCGAATGCGGTCCGCCGCGCTTGCCTCCACACGCACTACGAGGTCGAACTCGCCGCTCATGACGTCGCAGGACACGACCTCCGGCACCCGCTTCAGCGCCTGGATGACGTCGCCGCCGCGCATGCGGTCGTGGCGATAGACAAACATCATCGCGGCAATGGCTGAGGCGCGCGGCTTTCCCTCCCCGACGACGATCGTGTAGCCTTGGATCAGGCCGTCGCGCTCCAGCCGCTCGATGCGCTGGCGCACGGCGTTGCGCGACAGATGGACCTTTTCGGCGAGCTCAGCATGGGGGATGCGGGCATTGCGGGTCAGCTCGGCGAGAATGCGCTCGTCCGAACGGTCGAGAATGCGCTTCATGGCTGCATCCCCTCGATACAGGCCTTGGCGGCGGCGAAGGCCCGCTGCGCGGAAGCTTCGAGATCGGCGATCCGGTGATCCTGCGCGAACGAGGTGGCGGTCGTCGCCATGATGAAGGCCGGCAAGGCCTGCCGTTCCACCTCGCTGAGGGGGCGGACGTCTCCATATCCGGCAAGCAGGGCGCTAGCGAGCGCGCCGTCGAGCGTTCCGTCCATCCGCGCGGTCCAGTGCAGCAGGAGCTGGGCGAGTTCGGCGATCAGGACATCGTCATGGCGCAGGCGGAAATTGATGACGCCGCTGACCTTCTCGCCGAGAAAGAAGACGTTGTCACGGGTGAGCGCACCATGCACGGCACCTTTCGGCAAACCATCCGGCGCGCCCCTTGCGGGACGCTGCAGCGTCTGGTGGATGCGAGCGGCACAGCATCCGAGGGCGCGGCATTTGCCGGGCGTGATCTCGCTCGCACCGGAGCCCGGCACAAAGCCGACGACGGCGACGAGCTCGCCCGACACGGTGATGGTCGGCGCACCCGCGTCGGTGCGGTAGGTCGCCGGACAGGGGACGCCGGCGGCCGCGAGCGTCTCCATGGTACGAAAAGCGCGTTCGAGATCAAAGGGATCGGCGCCGCTTTCGAACAGGGTGACGATGAACTCGCCCCGCTCGGAGCGGAAAAGAAAGGTGGTCTCGGCGTCGCCATCGGCAATGCCGATCACCGAGGTCAACCGTCCGATGCGGTAAGCCGTCGCGATCCGGCTACAGTCGGTCTCCGAAAGATCCGTGAAAACTGCCATCGCTCCCTTCCCGTCAATATCGCACCGGATCGCGCTCCTCTACGGCTTTCGTGCCGAAGATCGCGTCGAACTGGAGCCTGATGCCGGAAACGTCGAAGTTCTCCGCCGCCCGGAGCGTATGGATGCCGACCAAGGCATCGGCCCGCAACTCCCGTTGCCCTAGAAGATCCGTCTCAACGCGCGTTTTCGCCATGGTCTTCCCCCTGCCCGCCGTTCAGCCCAAAAGCGCCTGGTCGAGATCGTCGATCAGGTCGTCGGGCGCCTCCAGCCCCACCGAAAGGCGGAACACCCCGTCGCCGGCAAAGCGGCGGTAATCCTCGAGCTGGTCACCGGCGAGCTGGTACGTCGAGGTCATCATCTCCTGCGTGTCGAGCAGCACCACGATCGAGCGCTGATGACCGAGCGAGAAGGCGTAGTGGGCGACCCTGAGGCGCTCGGCGAGTTGCAGGGCCATCCGGCCGGGGTCCGCGACCTGGAATGTCACCATGCCGCCGAACAGCTCCATCTGGCGCTTCGCCAGATCGTGCTGGGGGTGGGAGGCAAGGCCGGGATAGGTCACGGCCGTCACCGCAGGATGGCCTTGCAGGAAGGCCGCGACCTGCGCAGCCGTCTCGGAGATCGTCCGGATGCGGGGGAAGAGCGTGTCGATGCCGCGCATGATCAGCCAAGCGTTCATGGCCGGCATCGATGCACCGAGATAGACGCCGGCGCGCGAGCGGATTTTCTCCACGAGTTCCTTGCGCCCGCAGACAACGCCGCCCAACGCATCGCCGTGGCCGTTGATGAACTTCGTGAGCGAATGGATGACGAGGTCCGCGCCAAGCGATAGCGGCTGGGTGGCCACGGGCGTGGCCAGCGTCGAATCGACCGACATCAGCGCACCGTGCTTTCGCGCAAGCCCGGCAATGGCCGTAAGATCCGCGAGACGCAGGATCGGATTGCACGGACTTTCGCAATGGACGAGTTTCGTGTTGGGCCTGAAGGCGGCCGCCACGTCCTGTGGGCGGGACATGTTCACCGGCGTCACCTCGATGCCGTAGTCCGGCAGGATGCGTCGGGCGAGCTCATTGGCGCCGGCATAGCAGACGTCGCTCAGGATCAGGTGATCGCCCTTCTTCAGGAAGGTGAGGAACGTGGCGCCGATCGCCGCGACGCCCGTCGCCGTCGCGACGGCGTCGTCCGCGCCTTCGAGCGCGGCCAGACGCTGTTCCAGCTGCCGCACGGTCGGGTTGGTCCAGCGCGCATAGAGAAAGGGCAGCGCCGTCAGGTCATCGACGCCATCGGCGGAAAAGGCGCCGTCGCCGGGCACTAGCACATTGTTGACGGACATGGAAATGTTCGGCGCGATCGCCTTCGTCGCGGGATCGATGACCAGCCCGCCGCTCAGCGCCAGCGTGTCGCGGCTGAGGCCCGTCCTTGCGGCAGGCGCTCTCTTGGGCCGTTGGTAGCCGTGATCCGGGAGGTCTGAGAGTTTCGTTACAGTCATCTGGTCCTCCTGCGATTTCGGTCCTGGGAATTCTAGGGAGATGGCGTCGTTTTCAGCCGCGCAATCTCCCTGCCCGCCGCGAAAAAGCTGCGCGGGGAAAGCGATTTGCGCGGCAGATGAGCTGTCCGGCCGGAAGGCCGGCGTGGTGCCTGGCCCGGTCAGCGCCGCATCGGCACCTGCATCTCGACGAAGCGGAAGGCGCGCGTGATGAGGAGAGTGAGGCAAAAGTAAAAGACGGTGACCACCATCAGCGGCTCGTAGACGAGCAGCGTGTCCTGCCTGACCTTGTACGCGACGGCGTAGAGATCCATCACCGTAACGGTGAAGGCGAGCGGCGTCGCCTTCAGCTGCAGCACCACCTCACCGCCGATCGTCGGCAGGGCGATGCGGATCGCCCGCGGCAGCCAGATGCGCCGAAGGAGCGTCCAGCGGCTCATGCCGAAGGCGCGTCCGGCTTCCAGTTCACCCTTCGGCACAGCGAGCAGCGCGCCGCGCAGCACCTCGGCCTCGTAGGCGGCATAGTTTAGCGTGAAGCTTACCGCAGCGAAGAAGAAGCCCTCGCGCACGATCGGCCACAGAATGCTTTGGCGCAGGCCCGGGATCATCGGGAGAAAGGACCCGACACCGTAGTAGAGCAGCCACAGCTGGATCAGCAGGGGCGTGCCGCGAAACCAGGTGCTGTAACCTTTGGCGCACCATCGCAGCCAAGGAGGGCCCTTCACCTGCGCGAGTGCAAGGCCGATCGCCAGGATGAAGCCGAAAACGACCGAAATGACCAGCAGCAGCACGGTCTGTATCACGCCTGCGACGATCAGCGGCCAATAGTTGGAAACCCACGAGAAATCCATCGTCCGCTCCTCACGCCGCTTTCGGCTGGCCGCGCCGGAAATAGGTTTCGAGGCTGCCGAACACGACGTTGGAGACGAGCGTGATCATCAGGTAGATCACGGCGGCGGCGAAGAAGAACAGGAAGTAATGCTTGGTATTGCCGGCGGCGAGCCGTGTAGCGAGCGCCAGCTCCTGGTAGCCGACGACGGCGATCAGCGCGCTGTCCTTGGTGACCGACATCCACAGGTTGGCCATGCCGGGCAGCGCATTCGGCATCAATGCCGGCAGAACGATACGCCGGAAGCGCAGCGAAGGCCGCATGCCGAAAGCGCTGGCGGCCTCGATCTGGCCGATGGGAATGGCGAGGATCGCACCACGCAGCACTTCCGTCATATAGGCGCCCTGGACGATACCGAGCACTACGACGGCCGCGAAGAAGCCGTTGATCTCTATCGGCGGGAATCCGAGCGCCGACAACAGCCCGTTGATGCCGTCAGTCCCGGCGTAATAGAGGCCGATGATCAGGATCAACTCCGGAACAGCGCGTACCGCCGTCGTGTAGAAATCCAAGAGGACGACGACCGGGCGGCTGCCCTTGAGCTTGCCCGTCGCGCCCGCCAGCCCGACCAATATGCCGAGCAGATAGGCGCCGAGCGAGATCAGAATGGTCGAGACCGCGCCCGACAAGAGCACCCCGCCCCATCCCGGCGGATAGGGGGAGAGCAGCTCCAGAGCGGATGGACTTGTCGGCATGAAGACGGCTCCTCCTGCATGTCTCCTTAAATCGACCTCGATTTGAGGACCAAGACATGCAGCAATTCAAAGTGCTAGCGGCGACCTTTGCGCGTCCGATAAGACGCGCGGCGCTGTAGGCGACCGGTCGGGACCGCTGCGGCTCGAACGCTGGTCTTTCTGGGGTGGTGCTGGCGGAACGAACGACGGGACACCGCTACGATTGTCCCGCGCGTTGCGTCACTCGCCGTAGGGGTCGAAGTCGAAGTACTTCTTGGAGATTTCGGCGTATTTCCCGCTGGCCCGTACCGCGGCGATGGCGGCGTTCAGCTTGGCGAGAAGCTCGGTGTCCTCCTTGCGCAGGCCGCCGCCGATGCCCTGCCCGAGAACCTCCGGATCGTCCTTGACATTGCCCTTGTCCTCACAGCAATCCTTGCCGAAATCGGACTGGAGAAAGGTCATCAGCGGAATGGAATCGCCGAAGACGTAATCGACGCGGCCGGCGGCGAGGTCCTGGAAGGCCTCGTCCAGCGTTGCATAGGTCTTTTCGGACGCCGCGCTCGCATAGTACTTCTTGTAATATTCCGTCTGGATCGTCGAAACCTGGATACCGATCGTCTTACCGGAGACATCGTCGACGGTGGTTCCGGTCTTGCCGTCCTGCGCGCCGATCAGCTTGCTCGGCGTGTTGTAGTACTTGTCGGTGAAGGCGATCGTCTTCATGCGCTCGTCGGTGATAGACATTGAAGACCAGATGACGTCGAACTTCTTCGACTGAAGGCCGGGGATGAGGCCATCCCAGGACATGTCGACTATGGAGCAGGTCTCCTTCATCTCAGCGCAGACGGCCTCCATCAGCTCGATTTCCCAGCCGACCCATTTGCCGGTCGCGTCCTTGGTAAAGAACGGCGGGTAGGCTTCGTTCATAATGCCGAAGCGCACCTCGGCGCTCGCGCCAGCGGCAGAGAGCAGGAGCGCGGCTCCGGCGGCAAGATAGATCGCAGTTTTCATGTCAGTCCCCCTTCTTTTTCGATTTGCGAGTGCGGTGTTCAGTGGCGCGCCGAGTTGGTGAATTCGCGGCAACGGGCGCTGTTGGGAACGCCGAAGATCTGCTCCGGCGTGCCCTCCTCCTCCACCCGGCCTTGGTGCAGGAACATCACATGGCTGGAGACGTCACGGGCGAACTTCATCTCGTGTGTGACGAGCAGCATCGTCCGGCCCTCTTCGGCGAGATCGCGGATGACCTTGAGCACCTCCCCGACGAGTTCGGGATCAAGCGCCGATGTCGGCTCGTCGAACAGCATTACGGAAGGGTCAACGCACAGCGCTCGCGCGATGGAGGCGCGCTGCTGCTGGCCGCCCGACAGGAAGGCCGGATAGACATTGCGCTTGTCGTAAAGGCCGACCTTCTGCAAGAGCGCCTCGGCCTCGTCGACGGCCTCCTTGCGGTTCATGCCGAGGACATGGACCGGCGCTTCGATCACATTTTCCAGGACGGTCATGTGGGCCCAGAGATTGAAGCTTTGGAAAACCATGGCGAGGCCGGTGCGAATACGCTCCACCTGTCGCCAGCTGGCGGGATGGGCACGACCGTCTGCACCGGTCTTCATCAGCACCTCCTCGCCATTGATGACGAAGCTGCCCCGGTCGGGAATTTCGAGGAAGTTGATGCACCGCAGAAAGGTGCTCTTGCCCGAACCCGAGGAACCGATCAGCGAGATGACATCGCCCTTTTTTGCCGCGAGCGAAATGCCCTTGAGCACCTCATGAATACCGTAGCTTTTGTGTACGTCATCCACGCGCAACGCGCAGGAGTCGCTCGTCATTCGCTTCGTTCCCCACTTTTGCGTGGCTTGTCCTGCCGGAGTTTATCGCCCGCTTGCGCGGTTCGGCCGCGCAGTTTGCCTCTAATGAAATTTTTGGCCGCACGTAAGTGCGTTCCACGCCGATTTTCTACGCGCTAGACCCGATTGATGCAGACCACTTTCGGCTGGGTCATCTCCTCGTAGGCAAAGCGCACGCCCTCGCGCCCCATGCTGCCGCGCTTGAAACCCCCGAAGGGCATAGCGTCGAAGCGGTAGTCCGAGGAGTCGTTGATCATGACGCCGCCCGCCTCGATACCGGCCGCCGCTTCCAGAGCATCAGCGAGGTTGTTGGTGAAGATGCCGGCATGCAGGCTGCAATCGGGTTCGTTCGCCATGCGGATCGCGTCACCAAGCGTCTCGAAGCGTTCGAGCATGACCACCGGCGCGAAAATTTCTTCCCGCCAGAGTCGGTTGTCGCGCGGGACGGCTTCGATCACCGTCGGATAATAAAGTGCACCCTCGCGTCGGTGGCCGCACAGCAGCCGCGCCCCGGCGGCAATCGCCTGCTCGACGGCGGCTTGGGCCCGTTCGGCCGCAGCCTCCGAGATCATCGGCCCGACATCGGTCTCCTCCCGGCCCGGGTCGCCGGACTGAAGCCTGAGCGTGCCGGCCACGAACGCTTCGCGGAAACTGTGGTAGCAGGCGGCCTGAACAAGGATGCGCTGTGTGCCGATGCAGTTCTGGCCGGCCGCCCAGTAGGCGCCCGAAATGCAGCTTTCCACCGCCTTGCCGAGGTCGCAGTCCGCCATGACGATGACCGGAGCATTGCCGCCTAAGTCCATGGCGAGTTTCTTCAACCCGGCGGCGCGGGTGATCGCCTCCCCGGTCGCAAAACCGCCAGTGAACGACACCATCCGGATCTCCCGAGCCGACACCATGGCGCGCCCGAGATCCGCGCCGCCGATCGCGACGGTGACGATCGCTTCCGGCAGGCCGGCCTCGATCAAGGTCTCGACGAGCTTGAGAGCAGAAAGCGGCGTCAACTCCGAAGGCTTCAGCAGCACCGCATTGCCGCCGGCGATGGCGGGGCCCAGCTTGTGCGCGACGAGGTTCAACGGGTCGTTGTAAGGCGTGATCGCGGCGACGATGCCGAGCGGTTCTCGCGTGAACCAACCCTGCCGCGATTCAGAGCCCGCATAGGCGTCGAACGGCACGATCTCCCCGGCATTGCGCTTGGCCTCCTCCGCGGCGAGTTTCAGCGTGTTGACGCAGCGCAGCGTCTCCTTGCGCGCCTGGACGATCGTCTTGCCGGCCTCGCGGACGATGGTGCGCGCGAAGTCCTCGCACCCCTCCCCGACGAGCCGTGTCGCCCTTTCCAGAATGGCCGCCCGGCGATGCCGGGGCAGCGCGCGCGACAGCAAAGCACTCTGTCTGGCGCGGACAAGGAGCGCCTCGACATCGCCCGGGCCGCTTGCCTCGACGCGCCCGACCAGCGAGCCGTCGTATGGGTTGAAAACGGCGACCTCCTCCACACTCGGAGCGATCTGGAGCCTTGCAGTTGTCATTCCGCGGCTTCCTTCGTCATGCGGGCCGGTGCGGCACGGTGGATGGCGACGATGTCGGAGAGAAGTGCATAGGCCGTCTCGACGCGACCGGCTCCCGGACCGGTGACGGTCACGGCTCCGAGCATGTCGGTGGTGAAGGAAACCGCGTTTATGGCGCCATTCACGCCGGCGAGCGGATGGTCGAGGGCCAGGCGGCGCGGCCCCACGGAGGCCTCGATCCGGCCGTCCTCACGGCGGATCGCCGAGCCGATCAGCTTCCAGCGGCAGCCGTCCTTGGCGGCGGCCTCGATGTCGGCCGCGGTGAGCGACGAGATCCCCCTGCAGGAGACGTCGGCCGGCTTGAGCGCAGCCCCCAGCAGTTCATTCGCCAGAATGACCACCTTGAGCCGCACGTCGTAGCCGTCGACATCGGCAGTCGGATCGGCCTCGGCATAGCCGAGCGCCTGGGCCTGGCTCACCGCCTCGGAGAAGCCGAGCCCGCCCTCCATGCGACCCAGAACGAAATTTGAAGTGCCGTTGAGGATGCCTTCAAAACCGGTGAGCCCGGCGCCGGCAAGCATCGTCCTGGCCACGCGGATGACCGGCGTCCCACTCATCACCGCCCCTTCATATTCGAAAGAGACATGGTGGCGGCGGGCGAGCGCCTTCAGTTCGGCGGCGGCAAGGGCGACCGGCCCCTTGTTGGTGGTGACCACGTGCTTGCCGCTTTCAAGCCCCCAGCGGCAATGGGAAACTGCCGGCTCGCCGTCGTCCGGATTGGTGAAGGTGGCTTCCGCAACGATGTCGGCGGGCGCCTGCCTGATCACCTTCTCGTTGTCCGCTTCGGTCGATCCGCCGGACAGCCTGGCGAAGCCGCCCCTTTCGAATTTCGTCTCGACGAGCATGCACGCATCGATGCCGTTCGGCGAAACGACGGAGCCGAGGTTGAGGTCGGTCACCGCAACGATGTTCAGCCGAAAGCCCAGCTCCATCTGCCAGCGATCGTTCCGCTCGGCCACGAGCTGGGCAAGGGCGCGATTGACCCCGCCGAATCCGATAAGTGCGATGTTGTACTGTGCCATGTCGGTTCCTCATCATGGGCGATGGGAGGAGCATGACGGCCCGTAGAACCAGCGAGAAGCTTGCGCAACGACCAAAGGATTGGCCGTTCTGCCACGCACCTGCGACAAATGCGCAGAATCGACGCAAAAACCGGCAGACTGGGAAACAGATAGGCACAAATGGACAGGAATCTGCAGCTTTGCCGCGCAGTCTGTGCATATTATGCGCGAAAGCGACCGAGAGGGATAAGACCATGGAGCCGATTGACCACTTCGACCGCAAGATTCTGGGCATCATCCAGGTCGACTGCCAGATGAAGGCCGAGGCGATCGGCGACCTCGTCGGCCTCTCTGCCTCCGCCGTGCAGCGGCGCCTGAAGCGCATGCGGGACTCGGGCATCATTACGGCCGAGATCGCGCTCATCGACCGCAAGGTGGCAGGCAACCCCATGACGTTCATCGCGGGCATGGAAATCGAACGCGAGAACTACGATGCCCTGTCCAAGTTCCGGGTCTGGCTAGCAAAACAGGAGCACATCCAGCAGGTCTACTACGTCACCGGTTCGGTTGACCTCATCGCGATCATCACGGCGCGCGATGTAGGGGAGTATGACGAAATAACCGCCAACCTGATGTCCGAAAACCCGCAGATCAAGCGTATCCATACCAATGTCGTGCTGAAGGACATCAAGCTCGGCATGTTCGTACCGGTTGCAGAATAGGGGAACTGTCGCCCGGATCGGATTCGAAGCGGAGACCCATTCTCATGGGAACCTGTCGAGTTTCCAGGAATGATCCACCGCTGGGCCCAGGAGAAATGACTGAGCTTGTTTGGGCTGCAGCTGGTAAAGACTCGCCTCCTGACGACTCTTGTCCCTGCACCAGACGGTAGTTGGGGTCGATTCCGGTAGCGGGCGCAACGACACCGTGAGCGCCATGGCGGCGCTCACACGACGGGGATATGGCCTTTTCGCCACACAACAGTCGTTGGATAAGCACCTTGCAGAGGGCAGAGTGCGGCCCAGTGCGGACATCCGAACCCAAGTACCGAATGACAAAAAGGTACGCTCAAGGCGGACGTTGATTTCTCGCCTAAGTCGGCTCCAAGCAGTCACCCAGAATTCGATGAAGCGTTGCGTCGTTGCCGGAAGCGGGCGTGTTTCGATGGCGGCGAAGACAGAGCGGCCGCGTTGACGCAGGCGGCCAAATCCTCGGCGACGATTTCCTCCGCCAAAAGGGCGATGCCTAAGTCGAGCGTGGCCAGCTATCCGACATGCGGCGCATGCAGCCGATTTGAGGAATGTCGAAGTGGCTTAACTGCCAGCGATCTCGAACAGGAGCGCTCGAAAACAGGACCGCCGCACTGCTCGTTCGTCAGTGGTGAGCCGGCGTTCACCTCGCATCGGATGCAAGGAGACGGAAGCGGTTGCGTTAAACATTGCTCAGGGGTCAGTTCAACTCAATACGTTCTCCCGTTGCCGCCGAGCGTTTTACCGCATCGATCACCCTCAAGGTTTCGAGCCCCTCACGCCCGCTGACAAGCGGCGGTTCGCCTCCGCGGATCACCTTGCAGAATTGTCTGATCTGCAGGACGAGCGGGTCCTCGTCGTCGACCTCGACGCGCTTTTGATCAAGTGGCTCCCACCAGCTCCGTTTAGCAGGATTGCGCCAGACCTCGAGCGACGGAACAGCCAACGAGCCGTGCGTTCCTCCGATCATGTAACAGGATTGCTCGGTTCTGGGGTAGGCCGGATTCTCTCCGGTTGTCATCTCCCAGCTCCACGGTGCGACCACCGAGTCCGAGACTGTCGCAGTTCCCAAAACTCCATTCTTGAACTCGATCAGGATCACAGCCGTTTCCTCAACTGCGTTGCCGCGCACTGCGTTGGACTCGCGTGCCTGAACCGCGGCCACATCGCCGAAAAGGTAACGCAGATTATCGACATCGTGGATGAGATTGAGGAAAACCGGCCCCGCACCGCGCTCACGACGCCACGAGATGTCGAAGTAATCGTCGGGCTTGAACAGCCAGAACATCGCATTGACAACAAGAACGCGGCCGAGCTTCCCGCTTTCGATGATTTCCTTTGCCTTCTGCATCACCGGATTGTGTCGGCGGTGATGGCCGGTCAATAGAGGAACACCTTTTGCCTCCGCCGCTGCGATCAGCTTTTCCCCGGATATAATGTCGTCGGCGATAGGCTTCTCGATGAGTGCGGGAACGCCAGCTTCAACGGCTTCCAACCCGTTCTGGACGTGAGCCTGGTTGGGCGTAGCCACGATGATCCCGTCAGGTCGGTCTGCGGCAATCATGTCCGCGAAGCTTGTAAACCACTTCACCCCGGCTTCCTTGGCAATAGTCTCGCCAACCGGCGTGGGATCGACCACGGCACTGAGTTGCGCCAAGGGCTCGGCCAGGACGTATTGAATATGGCGCTTACCGATGAGGCCTGCGCCAAGTACGGCCAGCTTAACCCGTTGGGTCATGGTCACCTCAGCTCTTGCTCGCCGCCTTGATCATTGTGGCCGCGCGCCGGATGCCAAGCTGGTATCCTTCTGTTCCAAGGCCGCAGATCACGCCGTCCGCGCGATGCGAAACGAACGAATGGTGTCGGAAGCTCTCGCGCTTGTGCACATTGGAGATGTGGATCTCGATCACAGGCCCTTCAAATGTGTTCAGAGCGTCGAGGATGGCGAGTGAGGTATGGGTGAAGGCTGCCGGATTGATGACGATGCCCGCACCGTCCTCGCGCGCCTCATGAATCCAATCGATGATCTCGTATTCCCGGTTGCTCTGATGAAAGCGGATTTCATGGCCGAGTTCGGCTGCTAGTTTGCGGCAGTCCGCCTCTACGTCTGCGAGCGTTTCATGCCCGTAGATGTGCGGCTGGCGTTTGCCAAGCAGATTGAGGTTTGGTCCGTTGAGAACGTAGATCAGGCTCATAGTGTATTTTCCTTCTTGAGCACGCTGTCCTGGTCAGACGAACGCGATTGCTTGAACGGCAAAATCAGGATCCGACTCGTAGAGATCTGCGCGCAAGCCGATCCTCCCAGCTTCGAGAGCAGGCGCGGCGATCGCCCGCGCGGCCTCGAGAACGGCAGTGAGAAGCTTCTGCTTGGTCTCTGCAGTACGACCCGGTGCCATCCGCACGATGATTTGGATGAAATGATTATCGACATGCTCGTCGCCCACGCAGGAGTATGTCGCCTCCCGCGCAAGCGTGCGCACGGCGGACGGTTTCACAAGGCCGCCATCGCGAACGCAGCGATGCACGCTCAGCGTGAGCCGGTCCATGGCGACATGCTCGCCTGCGCCCCGGCTATAATCGATGATGATATGCGGCATTTGGGATCTCCCCATCAAGCCGACAGGCGGCACAAGTCCATAAAGTGACGGGACATGCGCTCTGCGTCGGGTGCTATCCCGGTGAACAATTCGAAAGCCGCTGCTGCCTGGTAGACGGTCATGCCGCCGCCACGAAGGGTCCGGCAGCCTTTTCTTTCGGCGAGAGCAAGAAGCTCTGTGACGAGCGGCATATAGACGATGTCGGCGACCCAATGTCGTGGCAGAAGCCATTCCGGGTCGATCGGCAAACCAGGATGCCTCTTCATACCCGTCGGCGTCGCGTGGATAAGGCCGTCGGCGGAGCGCAGGGTGCTGCCGACATCCGTCGTGGCACGAGCGCAATCCCTTGAGAACCGATCGTTCAACTGCCCAGCCAAGGTTTCTGCTCGTTTCGAATCCTGGTCAAAGATCGATAATCTCTTAATGCCGAGCTTGATTGCAGCATGCGCCACGGCGACACCGGCGCCGCCGGCGCCAAGCAGGACGGCATGCGACTTCGCGACGTCCGGAAGGCCGCGCTGGAAATTCTCGTAGAAACCGTACCAATCAGTGTTGTGGCCGATCCTCTCGCCGTTACGAAAGACCACGGTGTTGACCGCACCGAGCATCTCTGCATCCTCGGAAAGGCGGCTGAGGTGGGGGATCACCGACTGCTTGCAGGGATGTGTAATGTTGCTCCCGGCAAAACCGCGCCGTTCTTCCTCGTCGAGGAGGTCCGGCAGCGCCGAGGCGGTAAGGCCTCGCGCGGCCAGATCGAGAAGCTCGTAGCGGTAATCAAGGCCCTGATGTCGAGCCTCCGTTTCGTGGAGCGCCGGGGACTTTGACATTTGGATGTCGGCGCCGATCAGTCCCACGAGGAATTTCTTGTCGCGCATTACTCTCGCTTTCGAACGTCAGTGGTGGGCCAGGATTTCGCCGAGAAAGGTTTTCGTGCGTTCGTGCTTGGGAGACTTGAAGAAGATCTCCGGTTCGGCCTCTTCGACGATTTCTCCGGAGGCCATGAAGATGACGCGATCAGCGACCTGACGGGCAAACCCCATTTCATGCGTGACACAGATCATCGTCATTCCGTCACGGGCGAGCCCGATCATGGTGTCGAGCACCTCCTTCACCATTTCAGGATCGAGGGCAGAGGTTGGTTCGTCGAAGAGCATGACCTTCGGCTCCATGCAGAGCGCGCGAGCGATGGCAACGCGTTGTTGTTGGCCGCCGGATAGCTGCGCAGGATACTTTTCGGCCTGGTCAAGGATTCGAACGCGCTCGAGATATTTTCGAGCCAGTCGCTCTGCGTCAGCGTGGCTTGTGCCTCGAACACGCATCGGGGCGAGTGTACAGTTCTGAAGTACGGTCATGTGCGGGAAGAGATTGAAACTCTGGAAGACCATTCCCACTTCGCGCCGTATCGCATCAACGGACTTTGTGCTTCCGTCCAGTACCTGACCCTCGACGACAATCTTGCCGTCCTCGATCGTTTCGAGGGCATTGATGCAGCGGATTAACGTTGACTTCCCGGAGCCTGACGGCCCGCAGAGGACGATTTTTTCGCCTTTGCGGACCGACAGACTGATGGATTTCAAGGCATGGAAAGCGCCGTACCACTTCTGCACGTCCTCAAGGGAAATCAGCGTCGGTTGATCGTTTGCGGAATTGAGCACGGAACTCTCCATTTGGGCTTTAATTGACGGTGAACGGGATGTTCGGAATGGATTCCGGGAACTGCGGCAGATCGATCGCCATCCACTTCTTCGTGATGGCAGCCAGCTCACCATTGGCCTTGATCTTGTCGATGAAGGCGTTGACGGCTTCGTTCCAGTCCTTCTCGCCGAGACGGGTCCCGACGCCGTTGTAAGTCGTCAGAAAGTCAATCTTGCGCTCATAGGTGCCGGCACTCGCCGCATCCAGACGCTGACCATAGAACTGGTTGCCGCCAACCGCCTTTACCTGTCCGGAGATGAGAGCCTGGATGGTTGCGGCGTCGTCATCAAAGCGGCGGACCGTTGCGGTGGATCCGACGGCGTCCGTTACTGCCTTATCCTGCGAACTGGACTTCGGAACGCCGATCTCCCATCCCGCAACGTCTTCAGGCTTCGTAACCGTGTCGGACTTCGCGGCATAAAGCGAAATCGTGTTAGCGGCGTAGGGCTTGCTGTATTGAATTGATTTCGCACGTTCTTCCGTCATCGCCATCGTTGCGAACAGGATGTCGACTTTGCCGGTCGTAAGCGCCGGAATTCGGTTGGCAACGGCGAGCGGCTGGAATTGAACCTTCACGCCCAACTCCTTGGCAAAAAGGTTGGCGACGTCAGCGTCGAAGCCGTCCTGCAGGCCGCTTGTGTTGACGAACCCCCATGGCGCATTGTCGCCCTGGATGCCGACCACAAGCGTGCCCTTTGCCTTGATTTCCTCTACAGTTGCCGCAGAGGCGGCGACGGGGCCAACGGTTGCGAAGGCAACGGTTGCCAGTGCAAGTCCGAGAAAATTCCTACGATTGTTGTGCATGCTTATTCTCCTCCTCAAGAGTTTTGCTTCGAGCGAAGCGGTTAGCGGGCAGCTTTCGCCATCCGTTTTTCGAGGCCACTTCCGGCATGGGCGAGCGGCCAGCAAATGCTGAAGTAGATTGCGCCGACGATCCCGAAGACGAGCAGCGGACGATAGGTCTGGTTTGAAATGATCTGGCCGGCGCGAGTCAGTTCAATGAAGCCGACGATTGCTGCTAGCGACGTGCCCTTGATGAGCTGGACAAGGAAGCCGATCGTGGCCGGCATCGAGATTTTCAGGGCCTGCGGCAGGATGACGTCTTTCATCCGCGAGACATAATGCAGACCGAGGGCGTTGGCGGCTTCCGTCTGGCCCTTCGGCACAGCCTCGATGGAGCCGCGCCAGATCTCGCCCAGGAAAGCACTGGCATGGAGCGTGAAGGCGATTGCGACCGCGATCCACGCGTTGACCTCGATGCCCAACAGCGCAACGCCGTAGTAGACAACGAAGAGCTGCATCAGAAGGGGCGTGCCCTGGAAGACACCGATATACCCTGCGGTGACCGTCCGGGCGACCTTCTTCTTCGAGGTGCGCAGCAGCGCTATCAGGATTCCGAATATCCCCCCACCGATGAAGCCCACGATCGCGAGCAGGACGGTCCACTTCAAACCCTGCATCAAAAAGAAGAATTCATTTTCGCCGATGGGACCCATGGCTGCCTCCTATCGCGTCGGGTAGTTGAAGTATTGGCGAGAAATCAGGGCAAAGAGGCCCATCATCAGGGTCGAAATAACCAGGTAGATAGCGGTGACCGTGAAATAGACTTCGAAGCTGCGGAAGGTGTCAGACTCAATGCGCTGAGCGGCCGAGGTCAGTTCGTAGGCGGCGATTGACGTGCAGACAGACGTTGTCAGTGTCAGCATGATGAACTGGCTTGTGAGCGAGGGATAAATCGCCCGCAGCGCCGGCTTGAGCACGATGAGCCGGAAGACGTCCGCCTTGTGCAGTCCAAGTGCGAAACCTGCCTCGATCTGGCCGCGCGACACACTCTCGACCCCGCCGCGGATGATCTCGATGGCGTACGCCCCACCATTGATGCCGAGGGCAATGATCGCCGTAACGGTCGGATTGAGGCGTATGCCCATGAGAGGAAGGGCAAAATATATGAAGAAGATCTGCACGAGGAATGGCGTATTACGCACGACCTCGACGAACACGATCACGGGAGTGCGCGTGATCTCGCTCTTGGAAGTCCTTGCAACAACGCCCAGGATTCCGATGACGAGTGCGAGGAGCATTCCAGCCAACGCAAGTCCAAGCGTTCCAAGCGAACCCCATAGCAATTCCGGGGCGCGGTCGAGGACCGCACCGAAATCAAACGTATAAGTCATGTAAGACTTCCTCCCTCCGACCGGCTTACGCCGCGTCGGCGCCGGATCAATGATCCGGTTTCAAAATTCCTAGTGCGCTGTCATGCAGATGTTTTAGATGTGCCTCCGGGTCCACCGGCCCGACGAATGGCACTTCAACCGAGATAGCAGTACCGGGTTCGGTTGCCGCCCAGAGGTCCTTCAACGGCAATTCGCCTTGTCCAGGAGCGAGCCTACCGCTTCTCGCCTCGGCGATCATTGCGTCCGATGTTTTGGGAGCAGGCCCGCGGACGTCGCAAAGCTGGACGTGTTTTACCTTCCCAGCATTTCCGCGAAGCTCGTCGATCGAGGCGCCGTTTCGGAAGAAGTGAATCCCGTCAACGAGGGCTCCAGCGTTCTCTGCTCCACAGGAATTCACGGCCGCTACGCTGTCGCGAAAGGTTCTTACCGTCCGCCAGCCCATGTTTTCGATGTCGACTGACATGCCATATCGCGCCGCGAGGGCGCAAAACGCAGAAAGGTTTGCGGCAAGACGGCCGCCGTCTCGATCATCGCCGCAAACACTCAGCCGGCGCGCCCCTATGTTCGCAGCGGCTGCCACGGTCGCCTCATGGGAGGCCGCAACGAAGCTCTCGTCGATCACGAAGAACTCGATATCGAACACCTTGATGCCTTCGCCATCGGCAATTGTCTTGAACTCCTGGGCACTCTGGCTGCCCACCGGCAACTCGTAGAAGGGGGCCCCGGGAAAGGCGGGGTGCAGACGCAGACCTATCGACGCAAAACCCGCCCGAGCAGCGACCACGGCGAATTCCTTGGGCGGCAGCGAGATGGATGAAAAATGCGCCACGCCCAGTTCAAGGCCCGGTCTTGGCGTCGCGACGGTCATCACAAGATCCCCTTTGTCGCGAGGTGATTGCGCAGATTGGTTCCCGTGCGGTGGATATGCTGACGCAACATATCGCACGAATAGTCCAGATCCCGCGCGACGGCTCCCTGAGCAATCTCACTGTGCTCCTGGCTGACGTTGCGGTCACCCGACGTGCGGGTCAGAAACACCCGGCGATAACGGTCGTTGAGATTAAGAAGCAATCTGCAGAAATGGAGCAGGATCGGCTTCCCGCAGCCAGATATGAGTGTCAGATGAAATTCGCGGTGGAGCTCTTCCCAGCGCTCCAGTGTCTCTGGCCGAGCCGCGTCGCGCTCGGTGCGGTTAAGGCGATGCAGCGCGCGCATGACGTTGCCCTCCCACTCCACATCGCCGAGCCGCATGGACTCGCGAAGCGCAAAGACTTCAAACTCTTCGCGCAGGGTGGTGATCTCTTCCAGATTGGCCAAGGAAATTGATGAAACGCGGTAGCCGCGATTGTCCTCGAACTCCACTAGACCGTCCGATATCAGCCGCGCCAACCCTTCACGAAGCGGACTGAGGCTTACGTTGAACGTCTTGCGCGCCTTGTCGAGATTGATCTTGCTGCCGGCCTGAAGCTCGCCGGAGATGATCGCCTCACGTAGACGGGATGCAAGCTGGCTCCCAATTGTGTTTTTGCCGTCGTCAAGAAAGCCAGAAGACGATGGAGCATCTTCTGTCGTCGGAGCAAATGCGCCGTCGTGATCCGGTACCATTGTTCCTCCTAAGGCTCCCCCGAACTAATTGTCGATGATCGATACAATAAACGATTATTTGTGTCAACTTCAGAGCGCTGAAATCTGCGCATAGTTAAGCCTCAGCTTCCTATTTCCAAACAATATGCAATTTAATCAACGAATTGCATGCCGCCATCCTGTTTCTTTTGGCTTATTGGCGCCTCACGAATGTACGGCGGCCTTGACAGATAATCGATTATTTTGATAGTCGGGAAATCGGGAGGTAGCCCACATGGTGATCAAAACTGAACGCGATCTGACGCCAGCAGTCCTTGCTGTGATGAATCGCACTGAAGACCCCCGACTGCGAGAAATCCTCGTGGCGATGGTCAAGCATCTTCATGCCTTCGTGCGCGAGGTTCGACTGACGGAGGTCGAGTTTCGGGAGGCGACAGCCATGCTGAATGAGATCGGGAAGCTGCATACTGATCACCACAACGAGTTTGTGCTGATGGCCGGTTCTCTTGGCGTGTCTTCACTTGTCTGTCTGCTGAACAATGGCGACAGGGGACAGACTGAGACCTCCCAATCGCTGCTAGGCCCATTCTGGCGCCTCAACTCCCCGCGAGTCGAAAATGGCGGGACGATTATCCGATCCGAGACGCCGGGCACTCCCTTGTTCGTGCATGCCAAGGTCGTTGACCGCGACGGCAAGCCAATCGCCGGCGCCGAAGTGGATGTGTGGCATGCATCTCCCGTGGGTCTTTATGAAAACCAGGACCCGGACCAGGCCGAGATGAACTTGCGCGGCAAATTCATGACCGACGAGCAAGGTCGGTTCTGGTTCAGGACCGTGAAGATGGTCGGGTATCCCATACCGGTCGATGGCGTGGTCGGACGCCTGCTCAAAGCTCAGGGACGCCATCCGTACCGACCAGCGCACCTGCACGCACTGATCTTCAAGCACGGATACAAGACGCTGATTTCCCAAGTCTTCGATCCCAGCGACCCGAACATCGACTCCGATGTTCAGTTCGGTGTCACGGCAGCGCTGACCGGCGACTTTATTCGCCATGAGGAGCCCCATCCGACCGAAACGGATATTCCTGGTCCGTGGTTCTCGCTCGACTACACCTATGTCATGGAACCCGGCGAAGCCGTTTTGCCGCGTCCCCCGATCAAATAAATCACGATCAGCAGAGCAAACGATATGATCACCGAAGAAGAACGCCAGGCCGCGGCAGACGCGCTGCTCAAAGCTGAAATCGAGCGCAAGCCGATCATACAGCCCAGCGAGACCTACCCGAACCTCGAACTTGAGGACGCCTACCGGATTCAGGCTTTATGGGCGGAGGCGAGGGTGGCCAAGGGCGCACGGATCGTCGGGCATAAGATTGGCCTGACGTCACGCGCAATGCAGATGGCTTCGAAGATGACGGAGCCGGACTACGGCTGCATTCTTGACGATGCCCTTTACAACGACGGAGCGCAGATCAGGGCTGACTTGTTTATCAAGCCGCGCCTCGAGGTCGAGCTGGCCTTTGTTATGGGTGAGGATCTCGTCGGACCCGGCACCAAGATCTATGACGTCATGCGTGCGACCGAATTCGTTGTCCCAGCGCTCGAGATTATCGACTACCGGACCGAAGTCCCTCGAGCGATCACCGACACCATTGCGGACAACGCAGCTTTCGGCGCCCTCGTCGTTGGCGGCCGTATAATTCGCCCGATGGACATTGATATCCGTTGGGTCGGAGCGACTCTTTCCAAGAACGGCATCATCGAGGAGTCGGGCGTGTCGGCGGCGATCATGGGACATCCGGCAGCCGGCATCGCGTGGCTGGTCAACAAACTTCATGCTGTGGGCGGTGGCCTGAAGAAGGGACAGATAGTCCTGGCCGGCTCCTTCACGCGTCCTGTCGATATCGCGAAAGGTGATGTCATTCAGGCCGACTATGGCTCTGTTGGCTCCATCGGCGTGTCGTTCGTGTGAGGTGCTAGATGGAACATCCTGTCAATCGGTTCAAGCAGAAGCTTCTTGCTGGTCAAAGTCAGATCGGCCTGTGGTGTGGCCTGCCGGGAAGCTACGCCGCGGAAATCGTCGCGCCTTCAGGTTTCGATTGGCTCCTGTTCGACACGGAACATTCTCCGGGTGACGTTCTGACCGTCCTGCCGCAATTGCAAGCGGTCGCACCATACGACGTTTCCCCAGTCGTCCGCCCGGCCATCAACGACCCCGTTCTCATCAAACGTTTCCTGGATATTGGCGTTCAGACACTGCTCATTCCCTACGTTCAGAACGCAGAAGAGGCGAAAGCCGCAGTCGCGGCCGTGCGATATCCTCCGGATGGAATTCGTGGTGTTTCCGCCCTGACGCGCGCCACTCGTTTCGGCCGAGTTGCGAACTATGCGCAAAATGCGGAACGGGAAATTTGCCTGTTGCTGCAAGTTGAGACGCGGGAAGCGCTTGACAACCTCGAGTCGATTGCGTCGGTAGAGGGAGTGGATGGCGTATTCGTAGGACCGGCAGACCTGGCAGCGAGTTTCGGACACAGGGGCCAACCGAGCCACCCGGAGGTGGTCGATGCAATTGTCGACGCGATTGAACGCCTGAAAGTGTTGGGCAAGCCTGCGGGCATTCTTACCCCGGATGAGAAGTTCGCGGCACGGTGCCTCTCACTGGGAACGCTATTTACTGCCGTTGGTGTCGATGTCGCTATTCTGGCAAGGGGATCGGAAGCACTCGCCGCACGATTTGCATCTCAGGGAGCGTACCACGATGTCGCAACGTGATGAGCTCCTCACTGAAATCGCACCGACGGGAGTCATCAGAGCGGCGGTCAACATGTCGAATGCCGCACTTGTCCAACTCGATCCAGTGACAGGCTCTCTAACAGGGCCGAGCGCGCAGATCGCGACCGAACTGGCGGCAGACCTCGACTGCGGTTTGTCGCTGGTTCAATACGGATCGGCCGCTGATATTCTTGCGGCTGCCGAAGACAACGAGTGGGACGTTGCGTTCATTGCTTCCGATCCGTCACGTGCCGACAGGTTCTCCTTCTCGCCCCCCTATACCACGGTGACCGCCAGCTTTCTGGTGTCAGACAGTAGCCCGCTACGCAGCGTGGAGCATGTTGACGTCGAAGGGGTGCGCATTGCCGCCGCCAGAACCGCTGCGTATACAAAGCAGCTTGAGCGACAGGTTAGAAATGCAATTGTCCTCCATGCCGAAAATCCCGCCTCCGCCCTGGACATGCTTGTATCCTCCCGGTGCGATGCGGCTGCGGGCTTGACCGAGTCCCTGTCACGTTTCTGCGAAGAGAATCCAGGTTTCCGCGTTGTTGAGGGGACATTCTCGAAAGTGCCTCAGGCGATCGCTGTGCATCGGAGGTGCGTTCACGCTTCAACCTTCCTGTCGGACTTCATCCAACAGCATTGCCGTGCGGGTAAGCCTAGCAATTGAAGCAGTTGGCGGGACATGCGCGGGAGCCAGGTCGAGGGGACGCAACGCGTTAACTCCCGAATAGCCAATTGGAATCCTCTTCCCTCTCAAGTGTTCCGACTCGGAAGTTCATGTTTCGTTGAGCCTTAGGGTACGATGTCGAGCAACCCTTGTTCCGAAGGGTTGGCGGTGGCCGTGCCCTGGATCATGGGCGTGTGCTTCGTGGTGCTGGCGCAGCAAGTCCTTGCCGTAGTCGTTGCCATTAGGCGTCCTGACGACCCGGGTGGATGTGCCCGCGCGTCGGCCACGCCCCGCCGCCACCGCGAGAATGGCCCAGATCGGCGCTCCTCCCCCAGCACAACGACTGCCCGGTAACTGCGAGCGCGATCGCGACCGACTGGGTGAGCATAATCAGGCGGCGGCGCGGAATCCGGTCGGCGGTTTATTGCCGGGTGGTACGACTGCGTTAGAACTATCGTCCTTTCCGTGCCGATAAAATTCGTCCTAGTAGGGGCCGGCACGAATGGCCGAAGGGTCCCGCTTAGCGGCCGATTCGCTCGTTCGCTTGAACTTCCGGAGTCCACCCAAGGCGGGCCCTAAGTCCAGCGCGCCTACGTCAGGTTCTCGGCAAAAGCGGCCATTACAAGGTTTGTTTGCGCCGGTCATGGTTCGCTCGCCCCGGTGCGAGTCCTGTGGCGCCCCACTCGCCGGATGCTGACTTAGCGAAGCCGACGGGGACGACCGATTTAAATTTTCAGTGAAGCTGGGCTTCAGCCGATAATTTTGGGCAGCCCCTCGGGCCGCAGGTGCTTCTTGAGGGCCGCGATGCGAAATATTGCGTTGGCGGCACCGTAGCCGCGATAACCGCGCCGCTCGACGATTTCGAAGAAGAAGCCCTCGCCATAGGTCGGGCTGTAGAGCTGGAAGAACTCCCCGTGCTCGTCGCGATCGTAAAGAATATTCTCCGCCCTCAGCCGCTCTGTCAGCTCCGGATCGAGACCAAATCGCGCCTCGACGTCGTCATAATAGTTCGGCGAGATGTGTAGAGCTCGGAAGCCATTCCTGCGCAGCGCCGCCGCCGTGGCGAAGATGTCGTCGGTATCGAAGGCGAGATGCTGGACGCCCGAACCGAAAGTCTCGGCGATGAAATGCCCCGCAAGCGTGCGGCGGTTCTCCGCACCGTTGAGTGTTATTCGAAGCGCGCCGGACGCGTTCTCTACCACCTGGCTGCGGACGACTCCGGCCGGATCGATGATGTCGACCATCGGCGTCTTCCCGGCCTCGAAGATCGACGTGTAGAACAGAACCCAGGTGAGCATCTCTTCATAAGGCATCGTCTGGGCGATATGGTCGACGCGCCGAAGGCCAGCGCTTTCCACGCCGCTATCCTCCGTGACCGGCACGAAGTCGATGTCCCAGATGCGGCCGAGATCGGTCTTATCGTCGAGCAGATAGACGAGCCCACCGCCCACGCCGCGGATGGCCGGCATTTCGACCTCGCCGGGCGCGACCGGCTGGCTGAACGGCTCGGCGTTGAGCGCGACCGCGCGCTCCAACGCTCTTTTCGCGTCGTCCACCACGAGGGCGACCGCGTAGGCCGAGCTGCCATGAACCGCGTAGGAGGCACCGGCAAAGCCGCCTTCATCCGTGTTCACCAGCACGCGGATATCGCCCTGCCGGTACAGGTCGACCTGCTTGGAGCGGTGGGTGGTCGTCTTCCTAAATCCGAGCGTCTTCAGCGTGGCTATCAGTTCGGCGGCCTCTTCATCGGCGGCGGCGAACTCGATGAAGCCGATTTCCTTGATTTCGGCACGCTGGGGCATCGGCGCCACCGTGAGCGAACCGGCTCCGGGCGAGCGCCGCACCTGGTCGCCCAGATAGATCAGCGAGCGGTAGCCATCGACGGCTATGGCACTGGCATTGCCGCCGCGAAACTGGTCGTTGAAGATCTCGAGAGAGAAATAGCCGTCATAGCCGGTCTCCGCGATGGCACGGGTGAATTCGGCGACAGGCAGGTCGCCCTCCCCTGGCATGTTGCGGAAGTGGCGGCTCCAATACAGCAGATCCATGTCGATCAGCGGCGCATCGGCGAGCTGAACAATGAAGATCTTCTCCTTGGGGATCGAGCGGATCGAATTGATGTCGATCTTGCGGGACAGCGTATGGAAGCTGTCGAGGATCAGGCCGATGTTCGGGTGATCGGCTCGGCGCACGATCTCCCAGGCATCGCGATGGTCCGAGATATGCCTGCCCCAGGCAAGCGCCTCATAGCCCACTTTCAACCCGCGCTTCGCCGCCCGCTCGCCGAGCTCGTGAAAATCCGCCGCCGCCCGATCGACGCCGCCGAGCGATATCGGCGATATGTTGGAACAGACGAGCAGGAGATCGGTGCCGAGCTGCTGCATGATGTCGAACTTGCGTTCTGCCCTGTCGAAGGTGCGCGCGCGGTGCGGCTCAGGCATGCCTTCGAAATCCCGGAACGGCTGGAAAAGCGTGATCTCCAGACCGTGGTCGCGCACCATTTTTCCGACATCAGCCGGGCTGCCGTCGAAGGCGAGGAAATCATTCTCGAAGATCTCGACACCGTCGAAGCCGGCCGCCGCGATCGCCGCGAGCTTGTCGGGCAATTCGCCGCTGATCGAGACAGTTGCGATGGAAGTCTTCATCTCACGATACCTCCGTCCTCGCTGTCCTTGTCGAGGCCCCAAAAGGCGATCTGCGTCGGCAATTGCGCGAGCGTCATCTCCGCGCCGGTCTGGATCGCGATGCCGCGGCGCCGAGCCTCTTCGAGCCAGGGCGTTACCGGCGGCTTCGTCACCGCATCGGCGATGATTTCCGCGCGCGTCAGCCGTTCGAGTGGAAAGGGGTAAGGATCGGCCTCGTCCATGCCTGCCGGCGAGGCATTGATGGCTACATCCACGGCGACGTCGTCCGGCAAATCGTCGTGCGCTTGAACTTGCGGGTAGTCGCGGCGCAGATGCGCGATCAGGCGGTCCGCCTTCGCCTGATCGCGCTCGATGACGATGAGGGTTGCCGCACCTGCCTCTGCAAGCGCATAGATGATGGCCGCCCCCGCGCCGCCAGCGCCGACGACCAGCGCCGTTTTGCCTCGAACGCTCACACCGTTCTTGGCAAGCGCCGCAACCATCGCATCGCCGTCCACCATGTCGCCGATCAGCGTCCCGTCCGTATTTCTCCGAACGATGTTGACGGCCCCGGCCCGGCGGGCCCGGTCCGTGAGCTCGTCGACGCCGGCAAAGGCCGCCTGTTTGTGGGGCATCGTCACCGACAAACCGGCGCAATTCAGTGTATCGCGCATGGCGTCGAGAAACGCTCCGACCTTCTCGGGAAGGATATCGATCGGGATCAGAACGGCGGCCACGCCGTTTCTTGAGAACCACTCGTTCATTGGCCCAGGCGATTTCACCTGCTCGACCGGGTGGCCGATGAGCGGAATGAAAACCGTTTTGCCGCTAATGGTCGTCACCGGCTGCATTCACGCCTCCTCGAGATGGGCGCCGAGGAACAGCTGGCCAACGCGCGGATCGGCGAGAAGCTCGTCGGCCCTGTCATACATCCGGGTCCGGCCCTGTTCGAGCACCAGGCCGTAGTCGGACATGGCGAGTGCCGCCTTCGCGTTCTGCTCGACCATCAGGATCGTCACGCCTTCGTCGCGCAGCCGGAGCAGAGTGCGGAAGGTCTCGTTGATCATCTGCGGGGAGAGCCCGATCGACGGCTCGTCGACGAGGATGAGCGAGGGATTGAGCAAAAGGGCGCGGGCGATCTCCAGCTGTTTCTGCTGGCCGCCCGAAAGCGTGATTGCCTGCTCCTTCGCCTTCTCCTTGAGAATGGGGAACTGCTCCATCACCTCGTCGATCCGCCTTGCGATCTGCGCCTGGTCGGTGGAGGAGATGCCGCCGATCTCGAGGTTGTGCCGCACCGACAGCATTGGGAAGAGATTGCGCCCCTGGGGCACATAGGTGACACCCTTGGCCAGCATTTTCGCCGGCGGCAGTGCCGTGACGTCCTCGCCGTTCAACAACACGTTGCCCGAGCGGATTTTCAGGAGCCCGAAGATCGCCTTGAAGACCGTCGATTTGCCTGCCCCGTTTGGGCCGATCACTGTGGTGATCGTGCCCTTGTCGATCTTGAAGGAGGTGCCGTTCAGGATGGTCATTTTGCCGTAGCCGCCATAGACCTGCTTGAGTTCCAGCATGGCTCAACCTCCGAGATAGGCTTCGATGACGGTCGGATCGTTGCGCACCGTTTCCGGATCGCCTTGGGCAATGATCCTGCCGTTCGCCAGAACGATGATGCGCGTGCAGAGCGACATCACGAATTCCATGTTGTGTTCGATGACGACGAAAGTCGCTCCGCGTTCCTGGTTGAAGGCCTTCAGTCGCTCCTTGAGATCGGCGAGCATGGTGAGATTGACGCCGCCGGCCGGCTCGTCGAGCATCACCAGCTTCGGTCCCGCCATGAAGGCCATGGCGGCGTCGAGCAGCTTCTGCTGGCCATAGGAAAGCGACCCGGCCTTCTCGTAGGTCTGGTGCCCGAGACGGAAGAAGTCGATCATTCTCAAGGCCTCGGCGGTCAGGCCCGCATCCGGCTTGCCGAAGAGACGCGAGAGCATCGTGCCCTTATGCTCCTGCCCGGCCAGGATAATGTTGTCGAGCACCGTCATATCCGGAAAGACCTGCAGCATCTGAAAGGTGCGGCCGACGCCGAGCTTATTGAGGTCGCAGGGCCGCTTGCCGGCGACATCCTGCCCGTCGACGAGCACGCTTCCCGTCGAAGCCGGCAACTGGCCGAGGACGCAGTTGAAGAGGGTCGACTTGCCGCTGCCGTTCGGGCCGATCAAACCTAGGATCTCGCCCTGGTGGACGTCGAACGACACGTTGTCCACGGCTCTCAAGCCGCCGAAGGATTTGCTGACATTGCGTACGGAAAGGACCGGCGTCATCGTCCTGCCTCCCAGGTCGTGGCATTCGGCTTCTGCCGGATCTTCAGCGCCGTGCGGGCGCGCTCGACCAGGCCGAGCAAGCCGGTCGGGCAGAAGACCATCAGCACGATAACCAGCGTTGCGTAGATCATCAGGTAATATCCCTCGGTGAAACGCAGGAATTCCGGCGCGAGAACAATCAGCAGCGCGCCCAGTATCGGGCCGAAGAAGAAACCCGCGCCGCCGACGATCACCATGAGCAGGACCTTGAGCGAGATCGTCAGGCCGAAGGAATGCGGATCGATGAACTGCGTGAGCTGTGCAAGGAGGCTGCCGGCGAGCCCGCCATAGGATGAGCCGATAGCGAAGGCGAGAAGCGTCGTCTTGCGGATGTCGACGCCCAGGCTGTTGGCGCGGATCGGGTTCTCGCGCAGCGCCTTGAAGGCGCGGCCCCAGGGCGAGCGGATGATGCCGTAGAGGGCGGCCGCCATCAGCACGAACAGCGCAAGAACGAAGAAGTAGAAGGCAAGCGGCTTCTGGGTGGGCAAGCCGAGGATCTCCGGCCGCGGGATGCCGACGATGCCGTAGGTGCCGCCGGTCAGCCATTCCTCGTTGCGCAATGCGAGCACAACAAGGGCGTTGAAGGCCAGCGTGATAAAGGCGAGGAAGTGATGCTGGACGCGCAGCGCCGGGTAACCGAGCAGGAAACCGATGACGAAACAGAGCACCGTCGCTGCGACCATGGCGATCGGCCATGGCACGCCGGCCATGGTCATGAGGGCCGTCATATAAGCGCCGATGCCCATGAAGGAAGCCTGGGCGAGCGATACCTGGCCGGCATAGCCGAGGGTCAGATTCAGCCCCATCGCGGAGATCGAATAGACCAGCCACGACGACAGCACGAAGACGCCGTAATTGGACTGCGTGAAGGGCAGCAGGATCAGGATCGCCAGACCCGCGACCAATGTAAGGAGAGTGTGCTTGCTCATACGGTGCGTCCTTCCGCCTTTCCGAGCAGGCCCTGCGGCCGCACGAGGATGATGATGATAAGAAGGATCAACGGCACCGCGGAGCGGTAAGACGCGGAAATATAGGCCGCCGAGAGATTGTCGATGACGCCGATCAGAAGACCGCCGGCAAGCGCGCCGCGGATCTGATTGAAGCCGCCGACGATCGCCGCGATGAAGGCGATCAGACCAAGCGTCTCGCCGTTCGAGAACTTCGCCAGATAGATCGGCGAGATCAGGATCGAGGCGAGAAAGGCGAGTGCCCCGTTGATCAGGAAGGTGTAGAGGATCATACGCTTAACGGGCACGCCAAGGATTTCGGCGACCTGCGGATTTTGTGCCGTCGCCTGCATGCAACGGCCGATCTTCGTCCCATTCAGAAAGAGCTGCAGCAGTGCCACCGCGCCAAGCGCAATCAAGAGAACGGCGATGTCCTGCACGGAAATGGCGGCGCCGAGGATGTTGAGCGTGCGGTCGGAAAAGAGTGCCGGGAAGGGAAGAGCCTCGGCAGTGTAGAATTGTTTGACGCCTTCCTTAGTCAGGATGCCCAGCGCCATCGTCGCAATAACGATCGGCAGGACACCATGTGGCAGCAAGGGATCGATGATGATCCGCTTGAAGCCGAAGCCGAGAAGCAACAGCGAAAGCGCAAGGGCAATCGCCATCGCCACCGGGAAGCTCAGGCCGAGAAACTGCGTGCCGGCAAGAACGAAGAAGGCCGGTAGCATGATGAACTCGCCCTGGGCGAAGTTGATCGTCTGCGACGCTTGCCAGAGAAGGGTGAAGCCGATCGCCGCGAGCGCATAGATCGACCCTGTTGCCAGTCCGGAGACGAACAACTGGAAGAACGTATTCATCGAAGATGTCCCAAAGGAACGGAGGGTCCGGCCGGAGCCGGCCGGACAGCGCCGTTCAGAGTTTCGGAAGTGTGGAAACGACGGTCTGCTTACCGTCCTTGACCTCGACGAGGAAGCTGTCGCGGTTGACCTCGCCCTTGTCGTCCCAACTGGTCTCCATCAGTATGCCGGGTTCGTCGGCCGGCGTGATCGTCAACCCGTGCAATGCATCGGCAAAGGCCTGGGGATCAACCTTGCCGTTCTTGGTAGTGACATGTTTCACTACATAGGCCCCCATATAGGCCTTGATGGCATTGTGATCGGGCTTGTAGTTGTATTTCGCCTCGAATTTCTTGGCGAACTCTTCGACGCCGGGGATTGGCGCGTTGGCGGTAAGGCCGACATGGCCGCGCACCCCATTGACGGCTTCGCCGGCAAGATCCACGACCTTCTGGTTCATCAGCGTCGTCTCGCCGAAGATCGGCTGCGTCACGCCCTGCTTACGGATTTCCTTGAGAAGCCGCGCGCTCTCCTCTTCGTGGAGATAAGCGAAAATGGCATCGGCATTGCTCGACTTGAGCTTGATGACGTCGGCGGCAAAATCCGCCTGACCCACTTCGCTTGAGACGTCGGCGGTGACCGTGATGCCGTGCTTCCCGAGCTCGGCGACGAAGGAATCCCGGCCGCCCTTGCCGAAATCGTCATTGACCCATGCAATGGCGACCGATTTCACCTTCATTTCATCGGCAAGATATTTGACGAGCTTCGGCATCGACTGCTGCGCGCCGAACGAGGTCCGGAAGATGTAGGGATTGCCCATGTCGGTGATGAACGGGGCTTCGGCGCCGGTCAGTTGCGGCACGCCGTTCTGCTGGGCGACCATCATGTTGACCTTGACCGAGCCGGAATAGATCGGACCCATGATAACATAAGCGCCGTCGTCGATTGCCTTCTGCACCATGGCGCGCGAAATGGTCGGGTCGGTCTGCGTGTCGTAGTCCGTTACCTCGACCTGTTCGCCAAGGATGCCGCCGGCGGCATTGATTTCCTCGAAAGCGAGCTTCAGCGCATCGCGCCAATTGCTCCCGACCGTCGCGCCAGCTCCGGAAAGCTCGATTACGTTCGCAATCTTTATCGTGTCTGCCCAGGACATATTCGGCAATCCAGCCGACAGCGCCACGGCGATTGCGATCGCCGCAATAGCTCTCTTTTTCATGTTCTCCTCCTCATTTCATTCGATGGGCGGCGAACCTCCCCCCGCCCAGTTGCGCCATGATGTCCGAACTCTAACGTAACGGCAAATACCAATGAATCCGGAGTCCATAACATCATGTTATCTTTTCGCTGGGTTCATTTCGCTGCGCAGCGTCTCGATAAAGCGCTCCGAAAAGATCGACAGAGGCACGTCGCGGCGATAGGCGACATAGGTCGAAAATGTCGTGTCGGCTTCGATCTCCAGGCATTTGATTCCCGGCACCTTCCCCCCTGCGACGGTGAACTCGTCGATGATGGCGATGCCGAGATCAGCGCCGACCAACGCGCAGACGGTCGTGCCGAAACGCGCCTTTATCTTCATATCGTAAGCCAGGTGCTGGCGGCGGAAAATCTCCGTCATCACGCGTCCGTAAGGATCGTTCGGATCAATGCCGATCAAGGTGTGACGGACGATCTCCGCCGGTGCGATCGTATCCTTCTCGGCGAGCTCGCTCTCGTGCGGGACGATGCAAAGCAGTCGCCCGGTCGCGAGCGGTTCGAAATGGATGATCGAGTGCTCGAGATAAGAACTGATCGCAACGACCTCACCCCGCCCAACGAGCAAATAATCGATCGCCTCCTCGATTTTCAAAATGTTGATGTCGACGTAGAGCGCCGGATATTGCTGCCTGAGCTTTGCAATTGCCCGCGGCACCATCACATTGGCGATGCTCGGAACGGAGCCGACGCTCAGCTCAAGCCCGTCACCCTTTTCCAGTCGCTGGACCGCGAACTGCAGATCTTCGACCTGTCGATAGACGGTGTCGAGCAATCCAAAGATGTGGCGAGCCTCGGGAGTGGGCACATATCGCCCCTGACTGCGGTTGAAGAGTCTGATCTTGAGACTGTCTTCCGTATATTTCATCAGCCGGCTTACGCCGGGTGCCGCCACGCCTAGCAGTTTTGCCGCACCGGCAATCGTGCCTGTCACCATGATGGCGCGAATCACTTCGATTTGACGCAAGGTCAGCATGTCTCCTCCAGGACCGGACTCGGGCGACTCCTCCTGTCCGTGCTTGCGGCAGAATGCGGATGCAGGTTTCGGATGTCGACGAAAAAAGCTGCGACATCAATCAGCGCCGCTCCCATCGGATCGGCTCAAGCACCACGACGCGGACGACGGCTCACGCAGTGCCCAGCCGTCGGATATTGCCCGCGAGCTCGGCGGCGAGCCTCAATGCCGCTGCCGTCGCGCCGACCATCTGCGGCAGGATCAGCCATTCCAGCGTCCAGGCGGGCCCGAGCGTTCCTGCTTATGAACGAGCGCCTGGTGGATTGCGGAAATCTGCGTGGCGTTGAACCGAGCGAGCGCGACGAGAGCGTCAACAAGCATGCGGCAAGGCAGAACGGCTGCCGACCGATCAGATATCCAGGAAGACCGTTTCCTTTTCGCCCTGGAGATGAATGTCGAAGACGTAGACGGGCGACTCTCCGGCCGCGACAAGCGTTTCGACCCTATCGCGATGTTCGATTTTGGCAAGGAGCGGATCCTCGCCATTGGCGGCCGCCTCGTCCGGGAAGTACATGCGCGTGTGCAGTCCGATATTGATGCCGCGGGCAACGATCCAGAAGGTGATATGCGGCGCCATCAGGCGGCCGTCGCGGAAAGGCACGCGACCCGGCTTCACCGTCTCAAACACGAAAACGCCGTCCTCGGCGCTCGTCGGGCAGCGGCCCCAGCCAGCAAAATTGGGATCCGCCGAGCCGCGCGTTTCCGAAGGCGAATGATAAAGCCCTGCGGCATCCGCCTGCCAGATTTCGACGAGGGCGTCCTTGAGCGGCATTCCGGCGCCGTCGATCACCCGGCCCGTGACGGTGATGCGCTGCCCGAGTGTCCTGTCGTTGACCATCGACGATCCGAGATCCGTTTCATAAATGCCGGAAATTCCGCAGAAGTTCGGCGTGAGCCCGATATGGACGTAAGGCCCTGCGGTTTGCGAGGCGGTTTCCTTGAGATAACCCAGGTCCTGAACCATCGATTCCTCCTAGTTCCCTTCCGGCCGGTTCTCGAAGAACGTCGAACGGCGGCCGCGCAGAACGATATCGAACTTGTAGGCGCGCGCATCCATCGGGACCGTGTTCCCCCAGTCGAGCGCCGCGATCAGCTGCTCGATCGCCCGGCGGTCGGGAATGGTCCCGACGATCGGACATTTCCAGATCATCGGGTCGCCCTCGAAGTACATCTGCGTGATCAGGCGCTGGGCAAAGCCGTGGCCGAAGACCGAGAAGTGGATATGCGCCGGCCGCCAGTCGTTGACGCCGTTCGGCCAAGGATAGGGGCCTGGTTTGATCGTGCGGAAGTAATAATAGCCGTTCTCGTCGGTGATCGTCCGGCCGCAGCCGCCGAAATTCGGATCGAGCGGTGCCAGATAGCTTTCTTTCTTATGGCGGTAGCGGCCGCCGGCATTCGCCTGCCAGAATTCGACCAGCGCGCCCGCAACCGGCCGGCCCCGTTCATCAAGCACCCGCCCATGCACAATGATGCGCTCACCGATCGCGCTTTCACCGGGCTTTGCGAAATTACGGATCAGGTCGTTGTCGAGTTCGCCGAGCATCGAATGGCCGAAGACGGGACCGGTGATCTCCGAGATCGTGCCGTCGAGTGACAGCAGGGCCTTTCGTGGCGAGCGCAGTACCGAGGTCTTGTAGCCGGGCGATAAGGCCGGCGGGTGCCAGCTCCGGTCGCGCGGGAAGAAGGCGCCGGTTTCCGGCCGACCATTGTCATGATTGGACATGTTCGCTCTCTCCCTTCTCAGGCTGCCTTGCCGGCGTCCATCTCGCAAAACACCCGCTTGGCGATCTTGATCGCATGATTGGCCGCGGGCACCCCGGCATAGATCGCCACATGCAGAAGCGCCTCGCAAATATCCTCCCGTGTCGCACCCGTATTCGCCGTGGCGCGGATATGCATCGCCACCTCCTCGTCCTGGCCGAGAGCGGCAAGAAGCGCAATGGTGACGATCGACCGCTCGCGCTTCGTCCAGGCCGAACGCGACCAGACATGGCCCCAGGCCGCCTCGGTGATGAGTTCTTGGAACGGCCGGTCGAAGTCGGTTGTCGCCGATTGCGCGCGGTCGACGTGATTGTCGCCAAGGACGGCACGACGCGTCGCCATGCCCTGGCGGTAGCGG
>NZ_LUAV01000040.1:0-191 GCF_002078505.1 Ensifer aridi
CGCCATGCCCTGGCGGTAGCGGTCGGAGGGCGGTAAGGCATCACTCATGGCTTGTCTCCAGGCGATAGGGACTTGAAAAAGCTGCTGAGCGTCCGGGTCAGGGCCTCCGGCTGCTCGACACAGGGAATATGGCCGGCATCGCGGATCACTTCGAAGCGCGCGCCGGCAATGAGAGCGGCCGTCTCACGCAC
>NZ_LUAV01000040.1:315-1731 GCF_002078505.1 Ensifer aridi
TCGGCGTCCCGGATGGCGGCGCAGGTGCCGAGATAACCGGCAACCGGCTGGCGGATCAGCATGTTGCGATAGCCGACGAAGGCGACGTTCTCGGGCCGGCGGAAAGCCGGCGTGAACCAGCGCTCGAGCACGCCATCGGCGATCGCCTCGATGCCGTGCGCCTCGATCGCGGCGATGCGGGCATCCCACATCTCCGCCGTGCCGATCTTGTGCGCGGTATCGCAAAGCACGAGCGCGCGCACCAGATCGGGTCGGCGCTGGTAGAGCGACTGGGCAATGAGGCCGCCGACGGAGAGGCCGCAGACGATCGCCCGCTTCACCGCGAGCCCATCGAGCAGGCCGGCGAGATCGGTCGCATGATCCTCGATCGAATAGGGAACCTGGCCGATCTCCGAAAGGCCGTGGCCGCGTTTGTCGTAAAGGACGATCGCAAAATCGGCGGCCAGCCGCACGACGACGTCGCGCCAGATGCGAAAGTCCGTGCCGAGCGAATTGATGAGGACGAGCACCGGCTTTGCCGCGGCGGCGCCGACCAGCCGATAGTGGATCGTGATGTCGTTGATACGGGCGAACTGCACGGCTGATCTCCTCCCCCTCAAATTGGCTGTTTCATCTGGTTAGGTAAAATGATATTTCATCGCCTTCAATTAACTCTGCGGTTATGAATTCATGATCGACGCTCGCGTGAAGTTTCGCCATCTGCAGACATTTGTCGAGGTCGCGCGCCAGAAGAGCGTGGTAAAGGCGGCCGAACTCCTGCACGTCAGCCAACCGGCCGTCACCAAGACGATCCGCGAGCTCGAGGAGGTGCTCGGCGTTGCCGTCTTCGAGCGCGACGGGCGCGGCATCAGGATCACGCGTTACGGCGAGGTCTTCCTGCGCCACGCCGGCGCTGCGCTGACCGCGCTTCGCCAAGGCCTCGATTCCGTCTCGCAGGAGCGTTCTGGCGACGGCCCGCCGATCCGCATCGGCGCGCTACCGACCGTCTCGACGCGCATCATGCCGGGCGCGATGACGCTCTTCCTCAAGGAGAAGACCGGCGCCCGCACCAAGCTCGTCACCGGCGAAAATGCGGTGCTGCTCGAACAATTGCGCCTCGGCGATCTCGATCTGGTCGTCGGCAGGCTCGCCGCCCCCGACAGGATGACCGGTTTCTCCTTCGAGCACCTCTATTCCGAGCAGGTCGTCTTTGCCGTCCGCGCCGGTCATCCGCTGCTTTCCGGCAAGCAATCGGTCTTTGCGCATCTCGGCGACTATCCGGTGCTGATGCCGACCCGTGCCTCGATCATCCGCCCCTTCGTCGAGCGCTTGCTGATCACCAACGGCATTGCCGGCCTGCCGAACCAGATCGAAACCGTCTCCGACTCCTTCGGCCGGGCCTTCGTCCGCTCGAGCGATGCCATCTGGATCATCTCG
>NZ_LUAV01000041.1 GCF_002078505.1 Ensifer aridi
CGATGCCATCTGGATCATCTCGGCCGGCGTCGTCGCCACCGACATCGAGGACGGGCTACTGGCGACGCTGCCGATCGACACCAGCGAAACCAAGGGGCCGGTCGGCCTCACCATGCGCACCGACACGATTCCCTCGCTGCCGCTCTCGATCCTGATGCAGACGATCCGCGAGGCGGCGGGGGCGGTTGCGGCACAAGCATGATCGGCGGGGCGGGTTTACCTGCCCGTGGGGTCAAAACGGCAGCCCTACATAGTTCTCCGCTAGTGCCGTCGCCGCAGCTCGGGAATGGGTGAGATAGTCGAGCTCCGCCTCCTGGATCTTCTGGTCGAAATCGCTCGTGTCCGGGAAGCGGTGCATCGTCTTCGTCATCCACCAGGAGAAGCGCACCGCCTTCCAGACGCGGGCGAGGGCCCGGGCGGAATAGGCGTCGATGCCGGCATTGGAGCGATCCTGGTAGTGCTCAAGCAGGCCTTCGAAGAGATAGTGCACGTCGCTCGCGGCAAGGTTCAGGCCCTTGGCGCCGGTTGGCGGTACGATGTGAGCCGCATCGCCGACGAGGAACAGCCGGTCGAACCGCATCGGTTCGGCGACGAAGGAGCGGAGCGGCGCGATCGATTTCTCGAATGAAGGCCCGGTCACCACGCGTTCGGCATGGTGGGCCGGCAGGCGGCGGCGCAGCTCATCCCAGAAGCGCTGATCGCCCCACTCCTCGATCTTTTCGCCGAGCGAGCACTGGATGTAGTAGCGGCTGCGCTTGTGCGACCGCATGGAGCAGAGCGCGAAGCCGCGCGGGTGGTTGGCGTAGATCAATTCGTGATCGACCGGCGGCACGTCGGCGAGGATACCGAGCCAGCCGAAGGGGTAGACCTTCTCGAAGCTGCGGATAGCCCTTTCCGGAACGGATCGGCGGCTCACTCCGTGGAACCCGTCGCAGCCGGCGATGAAATCGCCGTCGATGCGGTGCGTGGCACCGTCCTTTTCATAGGTGACGTAAGGCGCGTTACCGTCGAAATCATGCGGCGTTACGTTCGCCGCCTCGTAGATCGACAGCACGCCCGCCTCTTCACGATGGTCCATCAGATCATGCGTGAGTTCCGTCTGGCCGTAGATCGTCACCCGCTTGCCGCCGGTCAGTCCGAAGAGGTCGATGCGGTGATCGCGGCCGTCGAAGGCCAACGAGATCCCTTCGTGCGATAATCCTTCGGCATGCATGCGCGCGCCGCATCGCGCCTCGTCCATCAGCCGAACGGTGCCCTCCTCGAGCACGCCGGCGCGCACCCGGCCGAGGATGTGGTCCTTGCTCGCTCGGTCGAGGATGACATTGTCGATCCCCGCCCCCGCGAGCAATTGTCCGAGCAAAAGGCCGGACGGCCCTGAGCCGATGATGACGACCTGGGTACGCATTATGGTCCTCCCTCGACGCGCTGGCCTGATCGGCGCGAGCATGCCTCGTCCGGAGCGGCGTGCGGCCCCCACGTCCTCATCCGCTCCGGGCGGAAAACCGCCGAGCTTTTTCCGCTCTGACAGTGTCCCATGGGGCCTGCCTTAACGGAGCGTCCTAATACCCCGTCGCCGCGCCGGCGCCGATGCGGCTATCGACGGCGCCGTTATAGCGGGCGCCGCTGCCTTCCTCGATCTCGCTCAAGCTTTCGCCGCCAACGAGTATTCCCGTCGCCTGACCCCAAATCGTCCAGTTCTCGTCGATCTGGACATCATGGCCCATTGCCGAGAGCAGCTTCCGCGTGTCGGGCGAGAGCGCATAGGGCTCCATGAACACCTTGTCCGGCAGCCATTGGTGGTGGATGCGCGGAGCGTCGACCGCCTCCTGGATATTCATGCCATGATCGATCACGTTGATGATCGCCTCCAACGTGATGGTGATGATGCGCGCGCCGCCGGGACTGCCGATCACCATGAAGGGCTTGCCGTCCTTGGAGATGATCGTCGGGCTCATAGACGAAAGCGGCGTCTTGCCGGGCGCGATCGCATTCGCCTCGCCCTGCACGAGGCCGTAGAGATTGGGCGCGCCGGGCTTGGCGGTGAAGTCGTCCATCTCGTTGTTGAGCAGGATGCCGGTTCCGGGCGCGACAACGCCGGCGCCGAAGGAGCCGTTTAGCGTATAGGTGACGGCGACGGCGTTGCCCTCGTCGTCGATGATCGAATAGTGAGTCGTCTCCTTACTCTCGCCGAAACCCTTGGGCATCAGCGCCTCCGAGACGCCGGCTTTGAACGGGTCGATTTTTTCGCGGATCTCCTTGGCATAGGCCTTGTCGACGAGCTTGGCGACCGGGTTCTCGACGAAATCGGGGTCGCCGAGCGCCGTGTTGCGATCGACATAGGCGTGGCGCATCGCCTCGATCATCGCATGCACCGTCTCGGCCGAACCGTAGCCGAGATAGGAGATCGGGTAGCCCTCGAGGACATTGAGGATCTCGCAGATGATGACGCCGCCCGAAGACGGAGGCGGCGATGAGACGATGTCATAGCCGCGGTAATTGCACTTGACCGGCTCGAGCTCGCGCACCTGGTACTGCTCAAAATCCTTCTTGGCGAGGATGCCGCCCTTTTCCGCGCTCGCCTTAACGATCGCGTCGGCGATCGCGCCCTTATAGAAGGCGTCCGCCCCCTTCTCGGCGATCATTGCAAGCGAGTTGGCGAGATCGGTCTGGACCAGCCTGTCGCCGGCAGCGAAGGGTTTGCCGTCCGGTTTCAGGAAGATCGCGGCGGCGGCCGGGTCTTTCGCCAGCCGCTCGGTCTCGCCGTCGAAGGAATCGATGTCGCCCTGCTCGAGCACGAAGCCTTCACGCGCAAGCTTGATCGCCGGTTCGATCAGTTCCTTCAGCGGCCGCGTGCCATAGCGGCTGCGGGCGAACTCGAAGCCCATGACCGGCCCGGGCACGCCGACGGCGAGATAGCCTTCAGTGCTCAGGCCTTTGACGAGGTTGCCCTGATCGTCGAGGTACATGCTCTTGGTGGCGGCGAGCGGAGCGCGTTCGCGAAAGTCGAGAAAGGTCGTCTTGCCGTCCTTGAAGCGGATGGTCATGAAGCCGCCACCGCCTATATTGCCCGCCGTCGGATAGACGACCGCAAGCGCATAACCGACCGCGACTGCGGCATCGACCGCGTTGCCGCCCTTCTTCAGGACCTCGACGCCGATATCGGAGGCGAGATGCTGGGCAGTGACGACCATGCCGTGCTCGGCCTTGACCGGCTCCGGCGAGGCCGCCCTTCCCAATTGCGGCGAAACCGCACCGAACGCGAACAACAGGGCAAAGGACAGGCTTTTCAAGGCGAGATGGCGCATGCTCTCCTCCCGGGCTTGCGCAGAGCAGGGCGCTGCCGCGCTTCATTGAACAAGGTCTTCAACCGTGGACTGTAGCATCAAGGAAAGAGGATCACAGTCAACGTGTGAGTTCTCAATCACCGGAATAGCGCTCTTCGCTCCAGGGATCGCCGCGCATGTGATAGCCGTTCCGCTCCCAGAAGCCTGCGACGTCGGCGGCGCGCAGATCGATGCGCCTCAGCCATTTGGCACTCTTCCAAAAATAGAGATGCGGCACGATGAGGCGCATCGGCCCGCCATGGGCTCGCGTGATCGGCTCACCCTCCCAGGTGGTGGCGAGAATCGCATCCTCGGCGGCAAAGTCGGCAAGCGGCAGGTTGGTGGTATAGCCGTCATAGCTTGTCAGCAGGACATATTCCGCCTCCGGCATCGGCATCGCTTGATCAAGGAGATCGCGGGTGGCGACGCCGCGCCACCGGTTGTCGTAGCGCGACCACGTCGTCACGCAATGGATGTCCGAGAGGCTGTCGCTCTGCGGCAGCGCCTGGAAGGCGCTCCAATCCAGCGAGAGAGAGTTTTCGACGAGGCCCGTCACGTCGAGCCGCCAGCTCTCCAGAGTGAGGTGCGGCTGTTGCCCCAGATCCAGGACCGGCCAGTCCTTGACGAGATGCTGCCCGGGCGGAAGCCGGTCCGTTTCGGGACGCGCAATGCGGCCGGTCAGGAACTTGCCCGCCGCCGCCCAGCGCCGCTTGGTGGAGGTCAACTTGGTTTCCGGCGCCTGTTCGTCCTCGGCCATGATGCACCCGTCGCTCTGTTTTAAATTGCTGAACGTGACCTTGGACGGCCGCCGCGTCAAGCAAGCGGTTGGGTCACGTAGGGCTAAGAGGCCGTTTGAAAACGGGGTGGCCGTTCGAGGCGTTCCATGATTCAAGCTTCTGATGTGGACAGCAGCGAATTGCGCCCCCGGATGGCCGCCGGCGTTTAAGGCACCTCAAGCGTCCGTTGTTAGACTAGGTGACGCGTTCTAGATTGGAACGACACTTTGGAGATTGAAACATGGCGCTCAAGCGGATGGACAACGTAGGAATCGTCGTCGAAGACCTCGGAGGGGCGATTGATTTCTTTCGCGAACTCGGCCTCGAGCTCGAAGGGCGGGCCACGATCGAAGGAGAATGGGCCGGACGTGTCACTGGACTGGGCGATCAGCGTGTCGAGATCGCCATGATGCGCACACCGGACGGCCACAGCCGGCTCGAGCTCTCCCGCTTCCTCACGCCGCCTGTCGTCGCAGATCACCGGAGCGCCCCGGTCAACGCCCTGGGCTACCTGCGCGTCATGTTCGCCGTGGACGACGTCGACGAGACGCTTGAAAGGCTCCGCACGCGCGGCGCGCAGCTCGTAGGCGAAGTAGTCCAGTATAAAGACGCGTATCGGCTCTGCTACATCCGTGGGCCTGAAGGGCTTCTCATCGGACTCGCCCAAGAACTCAGCTGAGCGCAATACGAAGACAAATGGCAGAGTGACCAACGTCAGCGAGCGCGTCCGAGGCCGACCCGCCTGTTCGAGGGCCATCCCTCCACGGTCGGCCGCGTTCTCTGCCCGCATCGACGTGTCAGCAGCCATGATCCATGTCGCCATGGGCGGTCTTCTGCTCCAACGTATCAGCCACTGACGTTCTCAAACGGACTCTAAGCCTTTTCAATCAGCTCGGCCGGTGAAGCCCGGTTGACGGTGCCGTCGTGCCGTGACACTATGCTGCAGTGCAGCAATGCTGCGCGCCTCGCTCGTACTATTTCCCTGCTCGATGGAGGATGACCTCTTGCGGCTGGATGGACGCAAACACCCACTCGGGCTCGTATGTCCTCGCCAAGACGCCGTCGGGTATCGCAGGTTGCGCGCCCGATACTGGCCGACCCAACAATTGCCGTCATTCTGGAGTTGATGCGCTTCGCCTTACCCATTTGGGAGGGCGGAAGCGGTCACGGCGAAAACGTCTCTATGAAGGAGAACAGCGGTATGAAGGTTCTGTTTGCCGGCGGGAATGGATACTATCCGGAATTCAGCGGCGGCGTTCAATCGAGCACCCACCACCTCGTCCAGCAATTGCGCGACCGCGGCCACGAAGCAGGCGTTCTGGCCTCCCTTTTCGGCGATGGCTTCTTCGGATTCAAGGCGCGCGTAAAGCTGAAATTGTCCGGGGGCCGCGGCGTCCTCGACAACTTTCCCGGATACCCCGTCGTGCGCGCCTGGCATCCCTGGGAAGCGGCTGCTTTCGCCGTACAGAAGCTCCAGCCCGATGTCGCCGTTGTGCAGTGCCACAAATCCGTGCCGATCGGAAAGGCCCTCCAGGTGCACAACGTGCCGCTGGTCGTCTATCTCAGAAACGTCGAGTTTCACGAGCTCGCCGGGGACCTCAGGGAATTGAACTCCGCCTATTACATCGCGAATTCGGAATTTACCGCCAGAGCCTACAAGCAGAAGTTCGGCATCGACACGGTCGTCATCCCGCCGACGATCAATCCCGAAGCTTACAGGACCCCGACGACACGGGAATATGTAACTTTCATTAACCCCTACAAGGAAAAGGGGTTCGAACTGGCGGTTCAGATCGCCGAACAGTGCCCCGACATTCCTTTCCTGTTCCTCGAAAGCTGGAAGCTCGCCGACGACCACCGGGCGGAGATCGAGAAGATCATCGCGCCACTGAAGAACGTTCGGCTGGAAAGCCGTACGAGCGACATGAAAACGGTGTACGGCCGGACGAAAATCCTGCTTGCGCCGAGCAAATGGGAGGAGGCCTGGGGTCGGGTCGCTTCCGAGGCCCATTGCAGCGGCATTCCGGTGGTCGGTTCAAGCCGCGGCGGATTGCCGGAAGCCATCGGCGAGGGCGGCATCGTTCTCGATTACGATGCGCCGCTCGAAGAATGGACCGGCGCCGTCCGCAGGCTTTGGAGCGATGACGTCGAATATCAGCGGCTGTCCACGGCCGCATCGAAATTTGCCGAGCGCCCGCTGATGCAGCCCGCGCGACAGTTCGCCGCCTTCCTCGAGGTTCTGGAGCGCGCCGCGCAGAGCCGCCCCGCAGCACTCAAGGCATCCTGAGACGGCATGCGCGTCGGTTTTGTCGTCGGTCAGTTTCCGCAGCTCTCGGAAACTTTCGTCATCGGCCAGATGGCCGGCCTGCTGCGCCGTGGTTTCGAGGTCGATGTCGTGTGCAACGGGATCACGGATTATGACTTTCCGGACCGCAAGCAGGAGCCGCTCGCAACCCTTCTTGCGCGAACGCGCGACTGGTGGGGCGCGGCGGCGCACTTCCGGGCGTCCATAGAGCGACTGCCAGCGAAACTGCGCGACAAAGTCTCCACCGTGCTCGACATCTCGTCAGCCGCAAGCCTCAATCGATGCGACGTCATCGTCGCGCATTTCGGGCACAACGGCGCCCGCGCGGCGCGGCTCAAGAAATGGAAGCGGCTAAAGCCGCCGATCGTCACGATCTTCCACGGCTACGACGTCGGCGTCCCCCTGCATGAACGGGGCCTCGGACGCTATAACGATCTGTTCCAGCACGGTGCGCTGAGCCTCACCGTGAACGACCATTTTCGCGACGTTCTGGTGAAGGCCGGGGCACCTGCCGAGAAGGTCGCCGTCCACCATATGGGAATCGACCTCAACAAGATCCCCTACGAGTGGAAATCCTGGCGCGACACGCCGCTGCAATTGATCTCCGTCTGCCGGCTGGCCGAAAAGAAGGGCGTGGAGTTCGCGCTGCGCGCGCTCGGGAAACTGCGTGCCGACGCCCCGGGACTCGCCTGGCACTACACGATCATCGGCGACGGCCCCTTGCGGCAAAGGCTCCAGGCGCTTGCATCCGAACTCGACATTGCCGAGCAGGTCTCCTTTCTGGGTGGTCTTCCTCACCAGGAGGTCAAGCAATGGCTGCACCGCTCGCATGCCTTCGTCCTACCGAGTGTCACCGCCGAGAACGGCGATGTCGAAGGCATACCTGTGGCGCTGATGGAGGCGATGGCGGCCGGATTGACAGTGGTCAGTTCCTACCATTCCGGAATTCCGGAGCTGATCGAAGACGGCAAGACGGGCTTCCTTGCAACCGAACGGGACGTCGACACGCTCGCGGCCCGGCTGCGCTTCATCGCCGAACATCCGAACGAATGCGAGAGCATAGCCCTCGCAGCAAGAAGGAAAGTCGAGGCCGAATTCAACATGGAGCGGCTCGACGACGATTTCGCCGCCATCCTCAGCCGGTTCGCAGAATCGAGGCAGGTCGCTTGAGCGCAGAGAAAATCCAACTCGGCCGCACCGCCCTGCGCGGCGGTCTGGTGACAGGCGGCGCGCAGGCCGTGCGCATGCTGATCCAGTTCATCTCGGTTATCGTCCTTGCCCGCCTGCTGGTGCCGGAGGATTTCGGCCTCGTCGCCTCTGTCAGTCCGATCGTCGCCTTCGTCGGGCTTTTCCAGAATCTTGGGCTGCAGCAGGCCGTAATCCAGCGCAAGGAAATTGCCGAGACGCAGCTCAATCAGGTTTTCTGGATCAGCACGCTCGTCGGGCTCATCTGCACCCTCGTCGTCGTCGCGCTTTCTCCCGCCGCCGCCGTTTTCTACAACGATCCGCGCATGACGGCGATCACGATTGCTGCGGCCGCCCCCTTGCTGCTCGGAAGCCTCGCGGCACTGCCACTCGCCCTTTTGAACCGGCACCTGAAGTTCGGCCAATTGGCTTTGAACGATGTCTATGCGGCTGTCGTGGGGCTCCTTGTCACCGCCGCAGCCGCCTATCTCGGCATGGGCTATTGGTCGCTGGTCATCGGCCCCGCGGCCTCTGCCGCCGTCGCGCTTCTGGCGGCCTGGTGGGCCACACGGTGGATGCCCGGCCGCCCTGATGTCCGGATCGATCGCGACATCATCTCCTTTGGCGCCAATCTCACCGGCTTCAATCTTGTCAATTTCTTCTCGCGCAACCTCGACAATATCCTGATCGGCAAGTTCTCCGGACCGGTCGAGCTCGGCTATTACGACCGCGCCTATAAGCTCCTGCTTTTCCCGTTGCAGAACATAACCCAACCCCTGTCGCGCGTGATGATTCCGCTGATGAGCCGCATCCAGGAGGATAAGGCACGCTTCCGCGACATATACCTGCGGACCAACTGGCTGCTGGCGATGGTCACGATGCCTGGTATCGCGGCGCTGACCTTGGCCGCCCAGCCGACCGTCAGCATCCTCTTCGGCGAGCAATGGCTGCCGGTCGCACCGATTTTCGCTTGGCTCGGGATCGCGAGCCTGATGCAGCCGGTCTCGAGCACAACGGGTTGGCTTTTCATCTGCCAGGGCGATACCAGGACGATGTTTCGCTGGGGCATCTATTCGTCGCTGACGACGGTGCTTTCCTTCTTCGTCGGTCTGCAATGGGGCGCCGTCGGAGTCGCGGCCGCCTATGCAATCAGCGGCTACGTCCTGCGCCTTCCGGTGCTTGCCTGGCTGCTCGGGCGGCTCGGCCCCGTCTCGTCGGTCGATTTCATGCTCGTCCAGGGCCTCTTTCTTCTGTCGGCCCTGGCGGCCTGGGTCAGCTATCGCCTGCTTCCGGACACGCTGACCGGGAACTCGCCCTTCATCGCCCTCGCTTCGGCGATCTGCCTCAACTACGGACTTGCTTTGCTGCTCGCGCTGCTGTTACGCCAGCCGCGCCAGGTCTTGCTCGAGGTCCTGTCGAAGGGAATGGGAGCGATCCGCCGCTGAGCTTGGCAGCAGGGGGCGGATGAGATCCGCCGCCGACATCGCCGAGGCGTGTTCTTCGAGCACGGCCTTGAGGCTCACGGCACGATAGTGGTCGAGATCGCCAACGAAACGGTCGAGCTTGCCAAGCGCCTCGTCGGGTGTGACCGTGTCGATATCGAGCAGGACATCGTCGACGCCGATGCGCTTGGCGACTTCCTTCGTCTTGAATTCGTAGGCGATCGGCAGCACGGGCGTGCCCACGCAGAGTGACATGATCATCATGTGCATCCGCGTCGACACGACAAAATCGAAATCCTTGACGACCGCCATCAACTGTTCCGGCGTGTGGAATGATGCGTCGACGCTCACGTGGCTTGCGATTTCGGGCTCCAGGCCGGAGACGATCGCATTCGCCGTTTTCGAGTCGTCATGCGCATATTCCGGCACGCCCTGGCAGGTGGAAATGAAGGTGATCTTCTTGCCGTAGTCGCGCACGAGCTTCGTCGATATGGCGCGCACCGAGTCGATGTAGCGGTCCATGCCTCCCTGGCCGCCCTGGACGTAGTGCCAGTGCCGCACGGAAATGCCGACGCGGCCGGTCGGCGCCGGCGGGCGGCCGATCGTCAGCAGCGCCTTGATCCGCTCCACGTCAGCAAGCGCAAAGACCGAATCCGCAACGACGTGGCACTTTGAGGGATCGTCGACGAGATCGAGAATATGGTCGCGCGAACGAACGTCGCGCAAGAGGATCAGCGGGCTGCGGGCAAAGACAGGCGGCAAGTTCCGGCGGTTGTACGGCTTTGCGAAGGGTCCGAGCGACTGCGTGAAGAAGATCGTCTTCTTGCCCAGCATCTCCGCAAGCTTGAACTGGTTGATGCGCCGCTCCAGGGAATAGTTTTCGACGAGATAAGTGCCGCCGGTGGTGATCACCATATCCGCGTCCTTGTACATCGCAAGGCTTTTGCGGTCCTCGTCGGTGAAGAAGCGCCTGTCGAGATAGTTGCCGCTGCCGAGATGACGCAAAGCCTGAAACACGGCCTGATTGTACACCTGCTTCAGCGCATTCTTAACGGTGTTGTCGTCGTATTTGTACTTGAAGATCGATTCCGACGGGAGCTTTCGCAGCTCGATGTCGGGATATTGCTCTTTCGGATAGAGCCGCGCGGCGACCTCCGGCTGGCTGTCGAATACCAGGAATTCCAGCTTGTCCTTGAACACCGATTTCAAGATGTGCCGGATCGCGAGCAGAATTGCCGCATCGCCGGTGTTCAAGCAGACGGTATTTTCGACCACAACTTTCATGTTTCGTCGTCCCCGCGTGAAAGTCATTAACACATGGAAGGAATGCCGCCCGGCTTGCCTCTCTCTGAGGTCCGTTCGCGTCCAATGGGCAACCTGCAACAGGGTTCTGTCGCGAAGTTTTGGTGAATTCATGGCCGATGGATCGATTTTGCCGCAACGCAGCATCAGGGCTATCGCTGCTTCGTGCCAAGCGGCCGTCCGTTCGGACGAAACAGCTCTTAATCCTTCACCCCTTGGAGCGCAGCGATCAGTTCCGAGGTGACGCGGGACGGCGGCTTGTTCGGGGGGGAGTGATCAGCAACGTCTTGAACTCGATCCGAGGATCGAAAGGTTTCACGACCAAGCCATTGCCGTCGTAGATACCAGTCGTTTTCGCTTCAGCCTCAACCGTGCGCGCCCAAGCCGTCGGCTGAGGGGCATTTGCTTCGTTCGTCCGGATTTGGGGGAAGGGAGACGTTTTAGGACACGTTTCGTCGCTCGGCGGTGAAATCTGCGCGATTTGTGATGTTACTGTTCCGGCCATCGCTGATGGGTGCATGTCACGGCATAAGACGCAGGGAGGCACATGTCGCAGGAGGGTGGAGGCCGGGTTTTGGTCGCGGAGCGCAACCCCTTGGTGATCGCAGCTCTCCGCGGACTTTTTTCCGAAAATGCCAGGTTTTCCATCGTCGATACGGCGCGGACCTCTGCCGAACTCTGCGAGAAGCTTGCCTCCGTCGAGACGGACTGCGTGCTGCTCAGCTGGCAGCTCGACGATGCCGAGGCACCCGAGGTACTCGCCGACCTCGGCAGGTTCGGGCTCGAGCCTCGGGTCGTTCTCTTTGCCGACACCGACATTCCTTCGGTCGTCAACGAGGCGATCCGGTTCGGTGTCAACGGTCTCTGCTATCAGTTCGAAGATCCTGAAATCCTGTTCGCGACGCTTACCGCCGTGATGAAGGGCCGGATCTGCATTCCCTACACAGTACTCTCGAAAGTCTCGAACACGCCGTTCCAACAGCTCACCTCTCGTGAAAGCGAGCTGCTCGGCATGCTGGCCAATGGTTGGACCAACATTCAAATCGCCGCCAGAACAGGCATTTCCGAGAATACCGTGAAATACCACCTCAAAAATCTGTACGACAAGCTCGAGGTGCGCAACCGCGCCATGGCGGTCGCCCTTTACACCAAGGAGCGGCGGCGCAACCCGGATTGACTACCTGCGGGTAGTCTTTTCCTACCCATTCTTCCCAAGCGACCACCCATCAGGGCCACTCCTGCGCTGCCCGTCGGGCATTCTTTTCTGCCTGAGCGAGTGTTGTGCGGAGATCACCCGAAAGGCAGCTTTGGACCCGAGGAAACGCTGTCCGCGGACGCAGCCATTGGAGGAACGATGTCAGGCTACAATCATCTCTTCATTCCGGGCCCCACCAACATTCCCGAACAGGTTCGCCAGGCGATGAACCTGCCAATGGAAGACATGCGCTCCCCGCGGTTTCCGGAGCTGACATTGCCGCTCTTTGCCGACGTGAGGAAGGTCTTCAAGAACCAGAACGGCCGCGTATTCATCTATCCCTCGTCCGGCACCGGCGCGTGGGAAGCGGCGATGACCAATGTACTCTCCCCCGGCGATCGCGTGCTGATGAGCCGCTTCGGCCAGTTCTCGCATCTCTGGGTCGACATGGCCGAACGCCTCGGGTTTGAGGTCGATTGCCTCGATATGGAATGGGGCACGGGCGTACCGGTCGAGCTCTACGCCGAGCGTCTCGCCGCCGACAAGGCGCACGAGATCCAAGCAGTGTTCGTGACGCACAATGAAACCGCGACGGGCGTCACTTCGGACGTTGCTGCGGTGCGCGCGGCGCTCGACGCCTGCGGCCATCCGGCGCTGCTCTTCGTCGATGGCGTCTCCTCGATCGGATCGATCGATTTCCGCCAGGACGAATGGCGCGTCGATTGCGCCGTATCCGGTTCGCAGAAGGGCTTCATGCTGCCCGCTGGCCTCGGCTTCCTCTCGGTCAGCGAGAGGGCGCTCGAAGCCGCCAAGACCGCGCGCCACATGCGCTGCTACTTCTCCTTCGACGATATGATCAAGGCCAACGACACGGGCTATTTCCCCTACACCCCGCCGACGCAGTTGCTGCGGGGCCTCCGTGCAGCGCTGGATTTGATGTTCGAGGAAGGCCTCGAGAACATCTTCGCCCGCCACCACCACCTTGCCAACGGCGTCCGCGCCGCCGTCTCCGCCTGGGGCCTCAAGCTTTGCGCGACCGAGCCGAAATGGCATTCGGACACCGTCTCGGCGATCCGTCTGCCCGAAGGCGTCGACGGCGCCGAGGTCATCCGCCACGCCTACCGCACCTACAATACCTCGCTCGGCAGCGGCCTCTCCAAAGTTGCCGGCAAGGTGTTCCGCATCGGCCATCTCGGCTCGCTCAATGAAGTGATGGTGCTCGGTGCACTCGGTGCCGCCGAGCTCACGCTGCTCGATTGCGGCGTGAAGATCGAGCCGGGCTCGGGCGTGGGCTCGGCGATCAAGCAGTTCCGCTCCGCCGCCACGGCGTCAACCGCCAAGGCAGCCTGAAAACGAAGGAGAGGAATCTATGAGCCATACGATAAACCATCTCCGCCGGCTGCGCCTGCAGCGCAGCGAACTCGCCGTCCCGGGCTCTAACCCCGAGATGATCGAGAAGGCCGCCAATTCCGACGCCGACTACATCTTCCTCGATATCGAGGACGCCGTTGCCCCGCCGGACAAGGAACGCGCCCGCGCAAATATCGTCGCCGCGCTGAACCAGATCGACTGGCGCGGCAGGGGCAAGACGATCTCGGTTCGCATCAACGGGCTCGACACCCACTACATGTATCGCGACATCGTCGACCTCATGGAGCAGGCGGGCGATCGCATCGATACGCTGCTCGTGCCGAAGGTAGGCGTGCCGGCCGACCTCTACATGGTCGAGGCGATGGTCAATCAGATCGAGATCGCCAAGGGCTACAAGACGCGCGTCGGTCTCGAGGCGCTGATCGAGACGGCGCTCGGCATGGCCAATGTCGAAGCCATCGCCTCCTTCGGCGGACGGCTTGAAGCGCTGCATTTCGGCGTTGCCGACTACGCCGCGAGCCTCAAGGCCCGCACCGTCAATATCGGCGGCCTCAACCCCGACTATCCGGGCGACCAGTGGCATTTCGGCCTGTCGCGGATGACGGTCGCCTGCCGCGCCTACGGTCTGCGCGCCATCGATGGCCCCTTCGGCGATTTCTCCGATCCCGAGGGCTACAAGGCGGCTGCACGCCGTGCTGCGGCCCTCGGCATCGAAGGCAAGTGGGCGATCCATCCGAGCCAGATTGCGCTCGCCAACGAGATCTTCTCTCCGCCGGAGAAAGAGATCGACCGCGCCCGTCGCATCATCGATGCGCTGAAGCTCGCCGAGAGCCAGGGCAAGGGTGCGGCCTCGCTTGACGGCAAGATGATCGACGCCGCCTCGGAACGCATGGCGCGCAACGTGCTCGCCACCCATGAAGCAATCACCGCCGGCCGCCGCTGAAGGGGAGAACCACCATGGACATTCACGAATATCAGGCCAAGGAACTTCTCTCCCGGTATGAGATCGATATCCCGCGCGGCGGCCTCGCCTATAGTCCCGAGCAGGCGGCCTATCGTGCCCGGGAGATCGGCGGCGACCGATGGGTGGTCAAGGCGCAGATCCATTCCGGCGCACGCGGCAAGGCGGGCGGCATCAAGCTCTGCTCGTCCGACCACGAGATCGTCGAGGCCGCCGACTCCATGCTCGGCCGCACGCTCGTCACGCACCAGACCGGGCCGCAGGGCAAACTGGTCAGCCGCCTCTATATCGAAGAGGCGATGGATATCGCACGCGAAATCTATCTCGGCTTCGTGCTCGACCGCAAATCCGAGCGCATCATGATCGTCGCCTCATCTTCGGGTGGCATGGAGATCGAGGAGATCGCCGAGGCGGAGCCCGATTCCATCATCCGCGCGACCGTCGATCCGGGCGTCGGCATGCAGGACTTCCAGGCGCGAGAGATCGCATTCGGGCTCGGCATCGACAATGCCCTGATCGGCCGCGCCACGCAGACGCTGCTCGGCTGCTACCGCGCCTTCGTCGACTATGACGCCTCGATGCTGGAGATCAATCCGCTGGTCGTGACCCGCCGGGGTGACCTCGTGGCGCTCGACGCCAAAATGAGCTTCGACGAGAACGCACTCTTTCGTCGCCCGCATATCTCCGAGATGCGTGACAAGAGCCAGGAGGATCCGCGCGAGACCTACGCGTCCGACCGTGGGCTCTCCTATGTCGGCCTCGACGGTAACATCGGCTGCATCATCAACGGTGCCGGCCTCGCCATGGCGACCATGGACATGATCAAGATCGCCGGCGGCGAGCCCGCGAACTTTCTCGACATCGGCGGCGGCGCCTCGCCCGATCGCGTGGCGAAATCCTTCCGCGCCGTGCTGCACGACAGACAAGTCGAGACGATCCTCGTCAACATCTTCGCTGGCATCAACCGCTGCGACTGGGTGGCGGAAGGCGTGATCAAGGCGTTGCGCGAAGTCGGCGTGCCGGTTCCGCTCGTCGTCCGCCTCTCCGGCACCAACATGGAAGAGGGCCGGCGCATCCTCGCCGAATCCGGCGAAAACATCATCGTCGCGGAAACGCTGGCCGAAGCTGCCGACAAGGCAGTCGCCGCATGGCGGTCGTTCACCGCCGGCAAGGCTGCTTGAGGAGGCCTAAGACATGTCCATTCTGCTCGACAAGAACACCCGCGTCATCGTCCAGGGCTTCACCGGCAAGATCGGCAGCTTCCACGCCGAGGACATGAAGCGCTACGGCACAAACGTGGTTGGCGGCGTCACCCCCGGCAAGGGCGGCCAGACCCATCTCGGCATGCCGGTCTTCAACACGGTGAAAGGCGCCGTGCAGGAAACCGGCGCCGATGCCTCTATCATCTTCGTGCCGCCGCCCTTTGCGGCCGACTCGATCATGGAGGCGGCGGATGCCGGCATCCGGCTCTGCGTCTGCATCACCGACGGCATCCCCTCCCAGGATATGATCAGGGTCAAGCGATACATGCGGCGCTACCGCTTCGAGGACCGCATGACCCTGATCGGCCCGAACTGCGCGGGGATGATCACGCCCGCAGAGGCGATGATGGGCATCATGCCGGGGTCGATCTATCTCCCCGGCCGCATCGGCATTGTCGGCCGGTCCGGCACGCTCGGCTATGAGGCGGCGAGCCAGATGAAGGCGCTTGGCATCGGCGTGTCGACCTCGGTCGGTATCGGCGGCGACCCGGTCAACGGCTCGTCGTTCAAGGACATGCTGGAGCTGTTCGAGCAAGATCCGGACACGGACGCGGTGCTGATGATCGGCGAGATCGGCGGCCCGCAGGAGGCGGAGGCCGCTCTCTGGGCGCGCGACAACATGAAGAAGCCGCTGATCGCCTATATCGCCGGCCTTTCTGCGCCGAAGGGGCGACGCATGGGGCATGCCGGCGCAATCATCTCCGCCTTCGGGGAATCGGCGCAGGAAAAGGTCGAGATCCTAAAGAGCGCCGGGGTCACCATCGTGCCGACTCCCTCGTCCTTCGGCGAGACGGTGGCGGAAGTGCTATCGGCCATGACCAAGGCGGCCTGAATGGAAAAGCCCCGCGTGCTCGTGACCCGGCGCTGGCCTGCAGAAGTGGAGCGCGTGCTCGCCGCGCGCTTCAACACCACATTGAACGAGGAAGACAATCCCCTGACCGAAGCGGAGCTTGCGGCGGCGCTCATCAACTTCGACGCCGTCCTGCCGACGGTCAGCGACCGCCTGCCGTCGGCGATCTTCGACCAGCCAGCGATGCGCACGAAGATCCTCGGCAATTTCGGCGTCGGCTTCAATCATATCGACGTCAGGGCCGCGCAAGCGGCCGGCATCGCAGTCACCAACACGCCGGGCGTGCTGACCGATTGCACGGCCGACATCGCGCTCACGCTGATGCTGATGGCCGCCCGCCGTGCGGGCGAGGGCGAGCGGCAGCTCAGGGCGGGTAAATGGAAGGGCTGGTGCCCGACCCACATGCTGGGCAGCCAGCTGGCCGGAAAGACGCTTGGCATCATCGGCATGGGGCGGATCGGCAAGGCCACCGCCCGCCGTGCCCATTTCGGCTTCGGCATGAAGATCGTCTTTTTCAATCGCTCAGCGGTCGACGACGATGAGACGCGCGCGATGAAAGCTTTGCAGATGAAGACGATCAACGAGGTGCTGGCAGCGAGCGACTTCGTGTCGCTTCACTGCCCCGGCAGCGCCGAGAACCGGCATCTCGTGGATGCACGACGGCTCGCAGTGATGAAGCCGGGCGCCTTCCTGATCAATACGGCCCGGGGTGATGTCGTCGATACGACAGCCCTCGTCGAGGAGCTGAGATCAGGGTCCATCGCCGGCGCCGGTCTCGATGTCTACGAGGGTGAGCCGTCGGTGCCCGCCGGCCTCACGGCTCTGGAAAACGTCGTGCTCCTGCCGCATCTCGGCAGCGCGACGGCCGAGACACGCACGGCAATGGGGATGAAGGTGGTCGAGAATATCACTGCCTTTTTCGACGGCCGCGATCCGCCGGACAGGGTCGCATGAGTGGCTTGGCTGCCCGGTAGCAGCGGCGGCCAAGAGGGTAATTGGGAGGAAGAAAAAATGGAGCCATCACGAGCTAGTCAGATCGATCCGGCCGTATTCTGGCCGGCCATTTTCATCATCTTGGGGTTTGTCGGCTGGGGGACGGTGTTCCCTGAAGACCTGTCCTCGATCTCCAAGGTGGTTCTCGACGCCATCATCTCCGGCTTCGGCTGGGGCTTCGTCGTCTCCTCGGCCGGCTTTCTGGTCTTCGCACTTTTCCTGGCGGTCAGCCGCTTCGGCAAGATTCGGCTTGGACAGGACGACGAGCGACCGGAATTCCGCACCGCCTCGTGGATCTGCATGATGTTCAGCGTCGGCATGGGCATCGGCCTGATGTTCTGGGGCGTCGCCGAGCCTATCTACCATTTCGCCAGCCCTCCGCATGGGCAGGCGGCGCCGAAGAGCCTCGAAGCGGCTCTCCTCGCGATGAAGTACTCCTACTTCCACTGGGCACTTCACCCCTGGGCGATCTATGCGGTGGTTGGCTTGGTCATCGCCTATTTCACCTTTCGCAAAGGAAAGTCGAACCTGATTTCGGCTGCCTTCACGCCGATCCTCGGCGAGGCCGCAAGCGGGCCGATCGGCAAGGCGATCGACGTGCTTGCGCTCATCGCCACGCTGTTCGGAACCGCAACGTCGCTCGGCCTTGGTGCCCAGCAGATCAACAGCGGCATGAACTTCCTCTGGGGAACGGGCGTTTCCAACGTCATCGCGCTGACGATCATCGGCGTCATGACGGTGCTGTTCATTCTCTCGGCGGTGTCCGGCGTGGGCAAGGGGATCCAGTTCCTCTCCAACATGAACATGATCATCGCAATGCTGCTGCTGGCATTCCTGGTGTGCATCGGACCGACGATCTTCATCTTCAACACCTTCACGGAATCGCTGGGCTTCTATCTGAGCGACCTCGTGTCCATGTCGTTGCGCACAGCCGCCTTCAGCGACGGCAACTGGCTCGGAAGCTGGACGATCTTCTACTGGGCCTGGTGGATCTCCTGGGCGCCCTTTGTCGGTGTCTTCATCGCCCGCATCTCGCGCGGCCGCACGATCAGGGAGTTCGTGATCGGCGTGCTCCTCATCCCGAGCGGCGTAACCTTCATCTGGTTCACGATCATGGGCGGCACTGCGCTCCATTCCGAACTCTTCGGTGCCGGCGGGATCGTCGATGCCGTCAACAATCAGGGCGCGGCAGTCTCGCTCTTTGCCCTTCTGGCGCAGTATCCCTTCGCCTGGCTGACGTCGTTGATCGCGATTTTCCTGGTCGCCATCTTCTTCATCTCGGGCGCAGATGCAGGCGCGGTCGTGATGGGAATGCTGTCGTCACGCGGGGCACTGGAGCCAAGGTCTGGCGTTGTCGTTCTTTGGGGCGTGCTTGCCGGCGCCTCCGCGGCGGTGCTTCTCGTCATGGGCGGACTGCAGGGCCTCCAGACCGCGTCGATCATCGCGGCTGCACCGTTCCTGGTGGTGATGGTCGGGCTTTGCATTTCGCTGTGGCATTCCCTCCTCGACGAGCTTGAAGAGGGAAAGGCGCGGCGGCCTCTCCCGACATCAGCCATGCCGGGTACGGTCGACGTTGCCCCGCTTGCGCCTGAGGCAGTGCCGTAAGCTGAAATCACTTGGAGCTATTCCAGGAAAGGTGTGTACGGTTTCCCGTCCGGAATTGCGTAGTTTCAAACAGTTGGATCATTTCACTGTTTGAGGTGATCCAGCTGCACGGCCGGCCCACGGGGGCCGGCCATGCAGCAGGCAAGGAGCCGAGCCACTTACCCGAACCACTGGAAAGCGCGGTAACGATCCATCTTGGGATGCGGCAAAATGTGAATGGTTTGCTTGGCCAGGCGGTTGCACATCAGGACGGGCGAATCGATAAAGGAGCGAAAGCGGAGACCGTTGGGGGGAAAAGTGCCCTATTTGAGCTCTGTTATATGGCGTACGCGCCGCATGCTTGAAGCTTCCCGGTTGAGTGCCACGGCGCGGTCGGTGCGGCGAGAGCGCCTTACCTACCTCTCGCTTCGGAAGCTGAGACGTCTCGAGACAGCGCTGAAGGAAGTTCTGAAAGAGAATGTGCCTGGCGACATAGCCGAATTCGGCATTGCCCTGGGCGGAAGCGCCATCATCCTGTCCAAGAAAGCAACCCGCCATGGACGCCGCTTTCACGGCTTCGATGTTTTTGGAATGATTCCCCCACCTCAATCGGCGAAGGATGGCCAGAAAGCAAGGGACCGTTACAAGACGATCGCGAGCGGAGAATCAAAAGGACTCGGCGGCGAGCTTTACTATGGCTATCGCGACAATCTTTACGATGAAGTCTGCCGCTCCTTCACGAAGTATGGCCTCGCCGTCGATGGGCCGATGGTCAATCTTCATAAGGGACTATTCGAGAAAACCCTCCCGGCGGCAGGCATAGAGAAGATCGCCTTCGCTCACATCGACTGCGACTGGTATGATCCGGTCAGCTATTGCTTGAATGGGCTGGCAGACCGGATAAGTTCGCGCGGGGTCATCGTGATCGATGACTACCACGACTACGAGGGATGCCGAACGGCGACAGACGAGTTCCTGCGGGCGCGTCCCGACTTCGCATTCGAAGATGGAGAAAACGTCGTGCTACGCCGGACCAGACTCAATGGATGAATGCCCGCATCTGGTCTGGAAAGCGGCAGCCCTGGCGAATCAGCCTGACTGTGAACCGCCTGCGAGTGCGCCGGAAATCTTGAACTAGCTCAAAAGCGAAAGGGACAAGCAATGGCCATCGCCAAGAACACGATCTGCCTATGGTACGACAAGGATGCCGAGGCTGCAGCCCGCTTCTACGCCGAGACTTTTCCGAACAGCTCGATCGGTGCCATCTTCCGAGCTCCCAACGATTACCCGTCCGGCAAGGAGGGCGACGTGCTGACGGTCGAATTCACCGTCGCCGGCATCCCGTGTATCGGCCTCAATGGCGGGCCCATGTTCAAACATAGCGAAGCCTTCTCATTCCAGATCGCCACCGACGATCAAGAAGAGACCGACCGCTATTGGAACGCCATCGTCAGCAATGGCGGTCAGGAAAGTGCGTGCGGTTGGTGCAAGGACAAATGGGGCGTCTCGTGGCAAATCACGCCGCGCGTGCTGACGGAGGCGCTGGCTGCCGGCGGCGATGAAGCAAAACGCGCGTTTGTCGCGATGATGGATATGGGGAAGATCGACGTCGCCGCGATCGAGGCGGCTCGGCGCGGCTGACGGCCACGCAAACGTTCGCTCTCTCCACCGAAAGCGAAGCCGAGTCTCAGGTGCCGAATGCGGATTTTTCGGAACAGAGACTCGGCTACTGTACCAGCGGCCGCAGTGCCGCCTGCGTCTCTTTAAGCAACAGCAGGTAGCGCTCCGCCAGTTCAGCGGCCGCGACGTGGGCCGCGGGAGCGCCGATATTGAGCGCGGCAATGACCTGGTTGCGCGCGTTCATCAGCGGCACCGCGATCGAGCATAGCCCGAGCTCGAGTTCCTGATCGATAATCGCATAGCCTTGCGCGCGAACCCGGCTGAGCTCCGTCATCAGTTCCTCCGGATCGGTCTTCGTTTTCGGCGTATTGGCCCTCAGCTCCGAGCGGGCGAGGATGGCGCGCGCTTCCGGCTCGGGAAGCGCGGCCAGCAGGACGCGGCCCATCGAGGCGCAATAGGCGGGAAGGCGCGAGCCCGGCGTCAGGTTGATGGACATCACCCGGCGCTGCGAGGCGCGTGCCACATAGACGATCTCTGTGCCGTCCAGCACAGAGGCGGAGGCGCTCTGGCCGGCCTTTTCCGAAAGCTGGTCGAGATAGGGCTGGACGATCGTCGGCAGCGGCGTCGCCGAAAGATAGGCGTGGCCGAGCCTCAGGATCCTCGGAGTGAGCGTGAAGAACTTGCCGTCGTAGTCGGCATAGCCGAGTTCGGAAAGTGTCAGCAGCGACCGCCGGACCGTCGCCCGGTCGAGTCCGGTGATCTTCGCGGCGTCCGCGATCGAAAGACGCGGCTGCGCCTCGCCGAAGGCTTCGATCACCCGCAAGCCGCGGGCAAAGCCGCTGACGAAATCCGTTTCCCGCATGACATCTCCTGCCGTTTCACCTCCATCGTGTGCGATATACGAACAAAAGTCAAATATCGCACAAAATGTTTGACGGCCCTCGAAACTGCGCGCTTATTACCAGCAGCCGCCGCTGCCGAATGCCGCCGTAAAAGGCCATCGGCAGGCCGGCAATAAAACGAAGGGAGGGCTTTAATGGCTCGTATCGTGTCGCTCGCCCAAGCGGTGGCGGAGAACGTCAGGGATGGCGATACCGTCGCCATGGAAGGATTCACGCATCTGATCCCCTATGCCGCCGGCCATGAGGTGATCCGCCAGGGCAGGAAAGACCTGTTCCTCGTGCGCATGACGCCGGATATCCTCTATGACCAGCTGATCGGCGTTGGTGCGGCGCGCGGCATGAAATTCTCCTGGGGCGGCAATCCCGGCGTCGGCTCGCTGCACCGCTTCCGCGACGCGGTCGAAAATCAATGGCCGCGACCGCTCGAAATCGAGGAGCATTCACATGCGGCGATGGCGAACGCCTACGAGGCGGGCGCTGCGAACCTGCCCTTCGCAACGTTGCGCGGCTATATCGGCGCCGACCTGCCGAAGGTGAACGCCAACATCAGAAGCGTCACCTGCCCCTTCACCGGCGAGGTGCTCGCCGCCGTGCCGGCGATCCGGCCTGACGTGACAATCATCCACGCGCAGCGCGCCGACCGCAAAGGCAATGTGCTGATCGAAGGCATCGTCGGCGTGCAGAAAGAGGCGGTGCTGGCCGCCAAGCGGTCGATCGTAACGGTCGAGGAGATCGTCGACGAACTCGCGCCGCCCTCACCCAATTCCGTCGTGCTGCCGAGCTGGGCGGTGACCGCGGTCGCCCATGTGCCGGGCGGCGCCTTCCCCTCCTATGCGCATGGCCATTATCCGCGCAACAACGCCTTCTACATCCGCTGGGATGAGATTTCCCGTGACCGGGAAACCTTCGCCGCCTGGATCAGGGAGAACGTGCTTGATGCGACGCCGGAAGACTTCGCCCGCCATGCCGCAATAATCGCCGCCAAGGTTGCCTGAGGAGTCGACGATGACGGATTTCACCGCAAACGAAATGATGACGATCGCCGCGGCCCGCGAACTTTCCAACGACGACGTCTGCTTCGTCGGCATCGGCGCGCCCTCTGCCGCCTGCAACGTCGCGCGGCTGACGCATGCGCCGGACATCACGCTGATTTATGAGAGCGGCACCGTCGGCACCAAGCCGGACGTCCTGCCGCTCTCGATCGGCGACGGAGAGCTCTGCGACACGGCGCTCTTCACCGTCTCGGTGCCGGAAATGTTCCGCTACTGGCTGCAGGGCGGCCGCATCACAACGGGCTTCCTCGGCGGCGCGCAGATCGACAAATTCGCGAACCTGAACACGACCGTCGTCGGCCCTTACGAGCATCCCAAGGTCCGCCTGCCGGGCGGCGGCGGCGCGCCGGAGATCGCTTCCAATTGCGGCCGCATCTTCATCACCATGGCGCTGACGAAGCGCGGCTTCGTCGAGAAGCTCCCCTTCGTCACCTCGATGGGGCATGGCGAAGGCGGCAACCACCGCGAGAGGCTCGGCCTGAAGACAAACGGGCCGACCCGCGTCATCACCGATCTCTGCGTTCTCGAGCCGGACCCGGAGACAAAGGAACTGACCGTCGTCTCCACCCACCCCGGCGTCAGCCGCGAGCAAATCATCGAGAATTGCGGCTGGCCGATCAAATTCGCCGAGATCGTCATCGAGACGCCGGCACCGACGGAAACGGAGCTTTCTGTGCTGCGCGACATCAATGCCCGCACCAGGAAGGCCCATGCGAGCACCGGTACGGCAAAGGAGGCCGCCTGATGCGCGAAGCTTACATTTGCGACTATATTCGCACGCCGATCGGCCGCTTCGGCGGCTCGCTTGCCGCCGTGCGCGCCGATGATCTCGGCGCCATCCCGCTGAAGGCGCTGATGGAGCGCAATGGCTCCGTCGACTGGGGTGCGGTCGACGACGTGATCTTCGGCTGTGCCAACCAGGCGGGCGAGGACAACCGCAATGTCGCCCGCATGTCGCTGTTGCTCGCGGGCCTGCCCGTCTCCGTCCCCGGTACGACGATCAACCGGCTCTGCGGCTCCGGCATGGATGCCGTGATCACCGCGGCCCGCGCGATCAGATCCGGCGAGGCGGAGCTGATGATCGGCGGCGGCGTCGAATCTATGTCGCGGGCGCCCTTCGTCCTGCCCAAGGCCGAGAGCGCCTTCTCGCGCCATGCCGAAATCCACGACACGACGATCGGCTGGCGCTTCATTAATCCGCTGATGAAGGCGCAATACGGCGTCGATTCGATGCCGGAGACCGGCGAGAACGTCGCCGAGGCGTATGACGTCTCGCGTGGGGATCAGGACGCCTTTGCCTTACGCAGCCAAGCGAAGGCCGCGGCCGCCCAGGCGAACGGCCGTCTCGCCAAGGAGATAGTTGCGGTCACCATTCCGCAGAAGAGGGGCGAGCCGGTCACAGTTGACCGCGACGAACATCCGCGCGCTACGACCATCGAGGCGCTCGCCAAGCTGAAGGCGCCGTTCCGCGAAGGCGGTACCGTCACCGCCGGCAATGCCTCCGGCGTCAACGACGGTGCGGCGGCGCTGATTATCGCCTCCGAAGAGGCGGCGAAGAAACACGGGCTCAGACCCATTGCCCGCATCCTTGGCGGCGCGACCGCCGGCGTGCCGCCGCGCATCATGGGAATCGGCCCTCTCCCCGCCTCGCAAAAGCTGATGGCGCGGCTCGGCATGACGCAGGACCAGTTCGAAGTCATCGAGCTCAACGAGGCTTTCGCCAGCCAGGGCCTGGCGGTGCTGCGTGAACTCGGGATCGCCGACGACGATCCCCGGGTCAACCGCAATGGCGGCGCGATCGCGCTCGGCCACCCGCTCGGCATGTCCGGCGCCCGCATCACCGGGACTGCGGCGCTGGAACTCGTCGAAACGGGCGGACGCTACTCGCTCTCCACCATGTGCATCGGCGTCGGCCAGGGCATTGCGGTCGCGCTGGAGCGGGTGTAGTTCGGCGAGCCGCGGAGCCAGCAGTGAACGAGAGGTTCTTGCGCCTGGGAAATCAGGCACAGAATGGGTGAGACTTCGATCGCTTTCCACACCTGCGACTGGGGCTTGGGTCAGGCCCCACCCTAGACTAGTGGGGCTGCTCGTCGCCATTCAGGGGGGTTACGGACGCGCCGCCTCGCCCGCCCCCTTGCATTTCAAATAACTCACCACTGCATCCGCAATCATCGTCCGATGCCGCTCGATCGTTTGCGGCTCAGACAGGTCGCGGCGGAATATCGTGCCGAAAGTGTAGCGGTTCGAGACGCGGAAGAAGCAGAAGGCGCTGATCAGCATATGGATGTCGATCGGGTCGGCCTTGCGGCGGAAGGTGCCGTCGGCAAGGCCACGCTCGATGATCGCCTCGATCATCTGGATCACGGAGACGTTCAGGTCGCGGATAGCCTCGGAACGCATCATGTGCGCCGCATGATGGATGTTCTCGATGCTGACCAGGCGGACGAAGTCGGGATTTGCCTCGTCGTGGTCGAAAGTGGTGGCGATCAGCGTTCTGAGCGCTTGTTCGGGCGGGAGATTGGCGAGCTCCAGATCGGCCTCCAGCGTGCGGATCTTGCGATAGGAACGCTCCAGCACGGCGAGGTAGAGCGCCTCCTTGCTACCGAAGTAGTAATAGATCATCCGCTTCGAAGTGCGGGTACGTTCGGCGATCTGATCGACGCGTGCGCCTGCCAGGCCATGCGTCGAAAATTCCTCCGTCGCCACGTCCAGAATGTCTTCCTGGGTTCGCTGCGGATCGTTCTTCCTGCCGTTTGTCTGCCGCTCCGCCATTGCTCGGCGCTGCCCCGCTCTTCCTCAAGCCCTTGCTTCGTCGACCTTATTGCCAGAACGCGCAGCGTCGAACCACGGACCTCCCAGGCGATACATCAAGACATATTCACCTTGCCTTTTCCTTTCAACCTCGGCGGACTTGATTTTCCGAACTAGTTAGTACATTTTGATCTCAGACATGCCGAACGCTGCGGAGGAGCGCGGTTGACGGCGGCCGGGCCGCTTGCCCGGCCGTGAGAAAGCTTGCGAGAGGGGCGCCTGCCGCCCTCACGCTCGCCTGCCGCTGGGAGGAGCGAATGGCCCGCATCATCGATTTCTATTTCTTCGTGCTGAAGGTGACGATCGCCCTTTTGCTTGCCGGCATGGTCGTGCTCGTCTTCGGCAATGTCGTCCTGCGCTACGCCTTCAACCAGGGCATCACGGTTTCCGAGGAGCTGTCGCGGATGTTCTTCGTGTGGCTCACCTTTCTCGGCGCCGTTGTCGCCATGCGCGAACACGGCCATCTCGGCGTCGACTCGCTCATCAAGCGCCTGCCCCCCGCCGGGGCCAAGGCTGCCGTCCTTTGCGGTCATGCGCTGATGCTCTATGCGACCTGGCTCATAATCAGCGGGAGCTGGACGCAGACGCTGATCAACCTGCACGTTGGCGCCCCGGCGACCGGCATCTCCATGGCCTTCTTCTACGGCGCCGGTCTCGCCTTCGGCATTCCGGCTTTCCTGATCCTGCTCGCCGACGCCTTCGCCATTGCAAGTGGCCGCATCGACGTGACGACGGCCGAGCTCGTGCGCGATAGTGAGGATGAGGCGGCGCTCGACGATCTGCCTTCGCCCGCGCCCGGGCAGCTCTCGCCGAAGCATTGAGGAGGCGACGATGACGGTCACCATCTTCTTGGGCGCCCTTCTCGGACCCATGGCTCTCGGCGTGCCGATCGCTTTCGCCCTCATCCTGAGCGGCGTCGCGCTGATGCTCTATCTCGGCCTCTTCGATGCGCAGATCGTGGCGCAGAATGTTCTGAACGGCGCCGACAGCTTTCCGCTGATGGCCGTTCCCTTCTTCCTGCTCGCCGGCGAGGTGATGAACACCGGCGGCCTTTCCCGCCGCATCGTCGCACTCGCCATGGCGATGGTCGGCCATATCCGCGGCGGCCTCGGATTCGTCGCGATCTTCGCGGCCTGCATTCTTTCGAGCCTCTCCGGCTCTGCCGTCGCCGACGCCGCCGCACTCGGCGCACTTCTCTTGCCGATGATGTTGAAGAGCGGCCACGATCCGGCGCGCGCCGGCGGGCTCATCGCCTCCGCATCGATCATCGGTCCGATCATTCCACCGTCGATCGGCTTCATCCTCTATGGCGTGGTCGGCGGCGTCTCGATCACCAAGCTGTTCCTCGCCGGCATCTTTCCCGGCCTGATGATCGCCGCGGCGCTGTCGATCACCTGGCTCATCGTCGCCCGCAAGGAGCAGTTCGAACTGCCGGCGCGGCAGAGCGGCGCGGTGCGGCTCAAGGCCCTCCTCGACAGCCTCTGGGCGCTCCTGCTGCCGGTGATCATCATCGTCGGGTTGAAGTTCGGCGTCTTCACGCCGACCGAGGCCGGCGTGGTCGCGGCCGTCTACTCGCTCTTCGTCTCGATGGTGATCTATCGCGAACTGCCGCCGTCGCAGCTTTTCCACGTCTTCGTCTCGGCCGCGAAGATCACCGCCATCGTGATGTTCCTCGTCGCCTGTGCGGCGGTCTCGGCCTGGCTGATCACCGTCGCCGACGTGCCCGGCGCGCTCGCCGCGCTCGTCGACCCGTTGATGGAGAACCAGACGGCTCTGCTCATCGCGATCATGGTGCTGATCGTCATCGTTGGCACCGCCATGGACATGACGCCGACCATCCTGATCATGACGCCGGTGCTGATGCCCGTCATCAAAGAGGCGGGCATAGACCCGGTCTATTTCGGCGTGCTCTTCATCATCAACAACTCGATCGGCCTCATCACGCCGCCCGTCGGCACGGTTTTGAACGTCATTTGCGGCGTCTCGAAACTCTCGATGGAGGAGCTGATGAAGGGCGTGATGCCCTTCCTTATCGCCGAGCTGATCGTGCTTTTCCTGCTCGTCCTGTTCCCTGAGCTGGTGACCGTTCCGGTCTCCTGGTTCGGACGATGACGGCAAATTCTGACTGCAACACGGCCGGCCCGACACCGGCCCAACCTGGGAGGAAAACAATGTCGAACAGATTGACGAAACTGGCGCTCGGCCTCGCCCTGCCCTTGGCGCTGCTGGTAGCGGGGCCGACATTTGCGGAGGTCCGCGATCAGACGATCAAATTCGCCTCGGCCAACAACAAAGGCCACCCGCAGGTGACCGGCATGGAGAAATTCGCCGAGCTCGTGAAGGAGAAGAGCGGCGGCAAGATCGAGGTGAAGCTCTTCCCGGGCGGTACGCTCGGAGGCGACGTCCAGACCGTTTCGGCGCTGCAGGGCGGCGTCATCGAGATGACGGTTCTGAACGCCGGCATTCTCGCCAGCAACGTCAAGGAATTCGGCGCCGTCGACCTTCCCTTCCTCTTCAACAGCGGCGAGGAGGCCGACAAGGTGATGGACGGCCCCTTCGGCACGAGCTTGATGGAGCGCCTGCCCGACACCGGGCTCGTCGGACTTGCCTATTGGGAGCTCGGCTTCCGCAATTTGACCAACAACCGCCATCCGGTGACGAAGCTCGACGACATCAAGGGCTTGAAGATCCGCACGATCCAGTCGCCGATCCCGGTCGAGCTCTTCAACTCGCTCGGGGCCAATGCGGTGCCCCTCCCCTATACCGAGCTCTACACCGCGCTCGAGACGGGAACGGTCGACGGGCAGGAGAATCCGGCCGCCAATATTTTGAACGCGAAGTTCTACGAGGTGCAGAAATACATGACGCTGACCCGTCACCAGTACAACCCGCAGATCGTGCTGATCTCGAAAAAATTCTGGGACGGACTCAATGACGAGGAAAAGGCGGTCCTGCAGCAGGCAGCGGTCGAAGCCCGCGACTTCCAGCGCAAAGTCTCGCGCGAACAGGATGCCGCAGCGCTCGAGGAAATCCGCAAGACCGGCATGGAAGTAAGCGAGCTCAGCCCCGAAGAGACGCAGAAGCTGCGCGAAGCCGTCAAACCGATGATCGAGAAGTTCAGCGGCGATATCGGCGAGGAGACGGTGCAGGCGCTCTTCAAGGAAATCAGCGCCGTGCGCGGCCAATAACGATCGGCTGCATCTGGCCCGCCTCAGGAAGGCGGGCCAGATGGCCTGAATGAGCGAGCCGGATGGAAGAAGAAACCATGACTGAAACGCTTGTCCGATCCTTGAAAGCCGGCCTGATCGGCGCCGGCATACAGGCTTCGCTGACCCCGGCGATGCATATGGCCGAGGGCGCCGCTCAGGGGCTCACCTACAGCTACGAGCTGATCGATCTCAACCTGCTCGGCGCGAGCGAAAAGGACCTGCCGCGCCTCATTGCCGATGCCGAGCGGCGCGGGCTGGCCGGCCTCAACATCACGCATCCATGCAAGCAAGCAGTCATTCCCTTTCTCGACGAACTTGCGCCCGACGCGCGGCGGCTCGGCGCCGTCAATACCGTCGTGCTCAAGGGCGGGCGGAGATACGGCCACAATACGGATTGTTGGGGATTTGCCGAAGGCTTCCGACGCGGCCTGCCGGACGCCGACCTTTCCTCCGCCGTGCAGCTCGGCGCCGGCGGCGCCGGCGTGGCGACCGCCTACGCAGCACTTTCGCTTGGCTTGCGGCGGCTCGCCGTTTTCGACCGCGAGCCGGAACGGGCGCAGTCGCTCGCAAGCATGCTGTCGCCGCTTTTCCTTGAGGCTGACATCGTGGCCGGCACCGATCTCGCGGCGGAAATGCAGAGAGCGGCAGGCCTCATCCACGCGACGCCCACTGGCATGGCTAAATACCCCGGATTGCCGCTCGGCGCCGAGGTTCTCTTGCCGCGTCACTGGGTGGCTGAGATCGTCTATTTCCCGCTCGAAACGGCGCTCCTCAAGGAAGCCAGGCGGCGCGGCTGCCGCACGCTCGATGGTGGCGGCATGGCCGTGTTCCAGGCGGTCGGCGCCTTTCGGCTGTTCACCGGGCTCGAGCCCGATGCGATGCGGATGCTCAACCATTTCAGGGCGCTCACCGGCTGACGATCTCCGATCGCCGCCAAGAACCGAAGGCAGGACAATGAAAACCTCGATTGCGACAGTCTCCTTGAGCGGCGATCTCGAAACCGGCTAGAACTTGGACCGATCGCACCAATTCGAGCCGGCAATTGCTGCGCCTCCGCCCTAAAGTCGTTCGAGCCGCAGCACCGAGGTGTTGCCGACCCAAGCATCGCGCCATTGATGTGTTGTTTTTTCCACCAAAACTTCGTCGCCGCGTGCACGGTAGACCTCGCCCAGGCCGAACAGTGCCCAGCCATTGTTCGGAGCAAGATCGAGGCTCTCAAGAAAGGCCTTCTCCGCGCCATCAATGTCGCCAACGCGGAGCAGCGCCGCCCCAAGTGATTGCCCAACCGGGTAATACCAGTGGCGCGGTTCCATATATGACAGTTGATCTTCAACTTTCTTGGCATCTGCGAAGGCGCGAGCTGCAGCCGGCCAATCTTCGCGGGCCTGGGCAATACGAGCCGTGAGGACGTGCCTGGCGATAGCCAGTACGTCAGCAGCAGGCATTCCGCCTGCCTCGAGCGCGCTTAAGTCGGAAGATCGTGCGATCTCTTCGATCGCAGCCCTTTCGACCCGAGCAGCGTCGACATCACCGCGGGCAGCCTGGGCCACACCGCGCATATAGTGCCAGGCCGCATCTACAAACGGGAAGGCGCCGGTGGGACGCGCGACCCCCAGTATCGTTTCAGGATCGCTGAACTGGGCATGCGCAAACAGGGGGGCAGCCTTGATCGGCTGAACGAAGGCAGGCGCGGCGCGCGCGAGCTCGTCCGAAACTACCCCAGAGAGCTTCTGCGCCGCTTCGATTGCAGTGGGTCCGTCGCCGGCCATTTGCGCCGAAACCAGCAGGAAGTGGATGTTGTGCGGATAGTAACCCCCTGCATAGAGCCCCTCAGGCGCCACGGCTTCAAAGAACGACTCGTCGGTTGCGACCGCCCGGCGGTTGACCGCAAGCGAATCCGCATAGCGTCCGACGCGGTAGTAGATGTGAGAGGGCATGTGAACGAGATGACCGGCATCGATCTCCATCTTCGCCAGGCGATCGGCGTGCGGCTCCGCCCGCTCGGGCGTGGTTGAAGCCTCGACAGCATGGATGTAGAGATGGATCGCACCAACATGCGCCGGGTTGCGCGCCAGCACCCGCTCAAGCGTCGAGATGATCTCCGCAGTGTTTCCCTTCGGTTTTGCGCCGGCGTCGGTCCAGTAGTCCCAGGGGCTGAGATCCATCAACGCCTCTGCGTAAAGAACGGCAATATCATCGTCATCCGGAAAATTACCGGCGACTTCGGCCATGGCATCTGCATAGGCTTGGTCAAGAACTGCACGTTCGGTGTCTGGGGCATAGCGACGGACCAGGGCGGCGATCAACGCTTGCTCACGCGGAGATGCATTGGGCGCAAGCGTCATGGCTTTCGCCACCGCCGCCAATGCCGCAGCATTCGCATCGGGATCCATCGGTGCGTTGATGTTCGGACCGAGCACGAGCGCCTCGCCCCAGAAACAGATCGCGCAAGACGGATCAAGCTTCTGTGCTTGCTTGAAGCTGCGTACAGCCTCGGCATGGTTGAACCCGAAACTCAGCATCATCCCCTGATCGATATAGGCCTGCGCTTCTTCGCTCGCCGTCGAAGCGGCGGAGCGAGAACCGGTTAGGCTTGGCCAAAGAGGAACTTGCTCACCGCCGGCAAATCGCGCCGGAACTTGGTTGCCACCGAACTGTTTCAGTTCAGTGTTCTTCGCCACGTGGTACTTCGCATCGTGACCAAGTGCCGGAGCAGCGGCGATCAGGATCGCTGCCGACAGGGCACTGGAGAGAAGGTGCGTTTTCATGGTCATCCTCATCTGTTTCTCGATCGGAGGAAACAATGGCATCCGACCGCATCACGCGCCCTTGCGCCGGTTGCGGCCTCTTTCGAAGGAAAGGTGGTCGATTTCGAAACGCGTGACGCCGATGTCCTTGAGGATATGATCCGGCATCTCATGGAGGGCGCAGCCGCGTGCACGGCTGATCCGCCTCCGTTGGCGGATTCTCTCGGCAAGCTGTGCCGCGTAGATCAAGAATGCTGCGCTTCGCGCCGCCGGCAGAAAGGCTGATGGATCAACATTGAACGAGGTCTTAGACATGGTGCTTCCCTTCCCGGTCTAAGTGTCCAGCTGTCGGTACTACACACGCCAGGTTCGTTGGCGACGAATTCAAACGGTTGTTGTCATCGTGTGGTGGCGAAGGTTCGTTGAGCCCGCACGCGCCAACGGTCTCTTGCTGAATACACGGGATGTGCCACTGCGGCAGTTCCGGAGGTAACACGTGGCCCCCTATGCGAACGCGAACGTCTTCCGCATTGGCGCTCGCGTAGAGACGACTCCTCTCGACACGTTGCGTGCTCTCAGGGAAGCCAAAGATCGAACCCTATGTGTCATCGGCATCCGGCGCGATGAACGGCGCGGTTTCGCCCTTCGCGGACTTAACGCTTCTTCCGCGCTCGGGCCCTGAGCACATTCGCGACGCCGCGTTACAGACGCCGGCTTTGCACCAATCTTCCGCGCCCGCGCAGCGGAGGATTGCTCATTTGGTACTTGGTGAGGTCTTGAAGTCAGCCGTCTTGGGCCGGAAAATATCTGGAACGTTCAGGAGGACGCATGACGAAGCATCGCATCTATTCAGTCAGCGTGGCGAGCGTCTATCCCCACTATGTCGCCAAGGCGGAGAAGAAGGGGCGCACGAAGGCAGAGGTCGATGAAATCATCTGTTGGCTGACGGGGTATAGCCAACAGACCCTGGACGATCAGTTGGCGAAGAACACGACGTTCGAGAATTTCTTTGCGCAAGCGCCTCAGATGAATCCCTCCCGATCGTTGATTACAGGAGTGATCTGCGGCGTCCGTGTGGAAGAAATCCAAGAAACTACTATGCGGGAAATCCGCTACCTGGACAAACTGATCGACGAACTCGCAAAAGGGAAAGCGATGGAGAAGATCCTGCGAAAATAATCAGTCGGGTTTGCTCGAGCTCGCGCGAGGCTTGGTGCACGAGCTTGAGCGTATCGCCGAATGTCCGCTCATGCGGCGCGAACCAGACGTGAGCCAAGCGGCGGCCGAACTTGGGCTTGCCAAATCGAGACGATCGACCGCGGCTTTTGGGAGTGGACGAGGTATCCGTCGCCTTGATAGGAAATCGAACCGCAGGTCCGCAGCCTCACGCCCACGCCAATGCGGAAGGGACTGTGACGCTGCACAAATCGGCCGCCAGCCCGTGACGGACGCGCCCTCTAACCAATCACCTCAACAAGTGGTCACCAATCATTGAACATCATTGAACAACTATGGTCTATCAAGGCCGGACTGTTGTTCCTATGACTCTCCCATGTATCGGTGAGGGAGTCTCACCGATACACCATTCTTCGTGGCGCAGCCCGCCGGGGCTCCCCGGGTGAACTGATGGGGTCTTGCGATGTCATTCAAACCGCTGCTTGGCGATGGACGTATCCGGACCCGTGAAGAAGTATCAGCACCGCTGCAAACTGCGTCCTGGCTTGACTCTTCAGTCATATTCGACAGTCGGCGCTGGGCATGCCAAGAGGCAGAACTCGTTTGGACGGCACCTCATCATCTGATCGTGCTGACAGATGGGGGAAGTACGTCCCGGACATCGATCCGGACCGAGGGCAAGACCCTTTATGACGGGCAGGACCGGCCCGGAGTCCTCACTTTCGTTCCCGCCGGCGCAGAACGCGTTGGCTGTTACCGCGACGTCGACCTCTCCTATTCTGCCTTGTGGATTGATCCCGCGCTCGTGCTTCCGGGATTGGAGCGGCTGCGCGACACGCCGGTTCTGGTGAACAGGAGCGACGCGGTCATCGGCACGCTTCTGCGATCGCTTTGTACCGAGATGTCGCTCGACCACGTGCCGGACACCGTCTATGTCGAGCATCTGGTTGCCCTCGTCGCGTTGCGCATGGCCGGCCTGGAAGGCAACCTGCTTCCGGTCGCGAGCCGGGGCCGCCTTGGCCGCCGGACGTTCGAGCGTGTCCGCGATTATATCGACGCCCATATCTCCTCCGATATCTCGCTGAGCGAGGTGGCGGACATTGCCGGCATGCCGCTCGACACCTTCGCACGGCGGTTCAAGGAGACGACCGGACGCCCGCCCTACGCCTATATCCTGGAGGAGCGTGTAAGGCGGGCGGAACTGCTTCTCAGAGATACCAGCATTGCCATAGGCGCTATTGCATTCCGCCTCGGCTTCTCCAGCCAGAGCCATTTCACCACGACGTTCCGTCGCCTCAAGGGCATCACCCCGCGCACCTACCGGCTGCACTTTTCTCCGGAATCCTGACAGCGCCTCCGCTTTTTTGAAAGAAAGCGTCCCCCCGCGCACCCAAATTCCGCACGTCGAAGACAGAAAATTCGGCGGCTCGCGGCAGGATGGAAAACCCCTCCCGGCCCGTGCCGTTGCGACCGGGAGATCATTCATGGCTGAAACGGACTACAGGATCACGCGCCGAGCGGTTCTGGAAGGCGGAGCAGCGACCTGCCTCTTCCTGGCATCCGGCTTACCCGTCGGTGCTGAGAATGCTGGCGCTGCGATGACGGCCGGGCCTGCTACTGCACCGATACCGCGAATACCGATGACCTTCAGGATCAACGCAGTCGAACATGCACTGGAGCTTGACCCGCGCACGACTCTGCTTGATGCCTTGCGAAACCACCTCGGCCTCACCGGTTCGAAAAAAGGCTGCGACCACGGTCAGTGCGGCGCCTGCACAGTTCTCGTGAACGGCCGACGGATCAATTCCTGCCTCTCGCTCGCAGCCCAGCATGAAGGCGACGAGATCACGACGGTCGAAGGGCTTGCCGACCGTGACCGACTGCACCCTGTTCAGGCCGCCTTTGTCGCCCATGATGGCTTCCAGTGCGGCTATTGCACGCCTGGGCAGATCTGTTCGGCGGTGGGAATGCTCGAGGAAGTCAGGGCCGGCTGGCCGAGCCATGCAAGTACCGACCTGGCATTCGGCCCGGCGGCGCTCAGCGACGCGGAAATCCGCGAACGCATGAGCGGCAACATCTGCCGCTGTGCCGCCTATCCCAACATCGTCGCCGCGATCCGCGACGCAGCCGAAGAGGTGTGAGCCCATGCAACCCTTTACCTACGTGCGCGCCAATAGCGTAAACGAGGCGGCCGCCGCGGTGGCGGCCCGGCCGCAAGCGAAGTTCATTAGCGGCGGCACTAATCTTCTCGACCTGATGAAGCTGGAGGTCGAGCGGCCGACACACCTCGTCGATATCAGCCGGTTGCCGCTCGACCGGATCGAGGAGACGCCGGAGGGCGGCCTTCGAATCGGCGCACAGGTCCGCAACAGCGATCTCGCCGCCGAGCCGCGGGTGCGATCGCGCTATCCGATGCTCAGCCAAGCGCTTCTCGCCGGCGCGTCCGGTCAGATCCGCAACAAGGCTTCGACCGCCGGCAATCTCCTCCAGCGCACGCGCTGCTCCTATTTCTATGACCGCAACATGCCTTGCAACAAGCGCGCGCCCGGATCGGGCTGCGCGGCCCTCGGGGGCTTCAACCGGATGCACGCCGTGCTCGGCGCCAGCGACGCCTGCATCGCCGTGCATCCCTCGGATATGGCCGTGGCCATGGCCGCACTCGACGCCGCGGTCGAGACCACCCTGCCCGACGGCACGCAACGTACCATTCCCGTCGGCGATCTCTCCCGGTTGCCGGGCTCGACGCCGCATGTCGAGACGGCTCTCGGCCACGGCGAGATGATCACCGCCGTGATCCTACCGCCCCCGCCTCCTGGCCGGCAGCTCTACCGCAAGGTGCGAGATCGCGCTTCCTACGCCTTTGCGCTCGTCTCGGTCGCGACCATTGTCGAAAAGAGCGGCGACCGCATACAGAGTGCCCGCATCGCGTTGGGCGGCGTCGCACCGAAGCCCTGGCGCCCGATGGAGGCGGAGTACGTGCTTGCGGGGGCGGCCGCCGCCGACGCAGCCTTTACCGAGGCCGCCGAGAGCGCGCTTGCCGGAGCTGTCGGCCGCGGCAGCAATGATTTCAAGATCCCGCTGGCAAAGCGCACGATACGGCAGACGCTCGCCGCGGCTGTCGAAGGTGTATGAGGTGCGATGATGACAGAGACTACAATCCCCGAGAACCGTTCCTCCGAGACCGAGACTGGCCTTGTCGGTCAGCCGATCGCGCGCGTCGACGGGTCCCTGAAAGTCACCGGCCACGCGACCTACGCCTATGAGCACGCCGTGAATGGGGCCGCGTACGGCTACATCCTCGGCGCGGCCATCGCCAAGGGTCGTATCGTCGAGATCGACAGTTCGGAGGCCGAGAAGATGCCGGGCGTGCTGCACATCATGACCCATCGGAACGCACCGGCTCAGCCAGAATTCGGTCCGGCCGTTACCCCCACAGTGCCGGAGGTCTTCACCCGAGCCCGACCCATGCTCAACAGCGACCGCGTTCGCTTCTACGATGAGCCGATTGCGCTCGTCGTCGCCGAAACCTTCGAGACAGCGCGCGCTGCCGCGGGGCTCATCAGGGTGCGCTACGAAGAGGAGCGCGGCGCCTTCGACCTGTCGGCGCGTATCGCCGACGCCTACACGCCCCGGCGCACCAATGCCGGCTTTGAGACGGACAGCGAGATCGGCGACTTCGGAGGCGCTTTCGCGGCCGCTCCGGTCAAGGTCGACGCGACCTACCGGACGCCTTACGAGCATCACAACCCGATGGAGCCGCATGCGACGCTTGCCGTCTGGTCGGGCGACGAGGTGACGATCTACACGTCCGCACAGACGCTTGCCAACTTTCAGGCCGGCCTCGCCAGCACGCTCGGCATTCCGCGAGAGCGTGTTCGCATCGTCAGCCCGTTTATCGGCGGTGGTTTCGGCTCCAAGTTGATCGTCCATGCCGACGGCGTGCTCGCCGCGCTCGCCGCAAGGGTCCTGCGCCGCCCGGTCAAGGTCGCGCTGACGCGGCAGCAGATGTTTGCCAATGCCGGTTATCGGGCGGAGATGGTCCAGCAGGTGCGCCTCGGCGCGGATCGCGACGGGCGACTGACGTCGATCGGTCATGATGTCTGGTCGGCGACCTCCGGCTTCGAGGAGTTCTGTGAGCAGACCGCGGTCTTCACCCGCTCGCTTTATGCCGCGCCGAACCGGTTGACCCGCCACCGCCTCGTCCCCGTCGACCTCAATCGCGGCGAATGGATGCGCTCGCCCGGCGAGGCGCCGGGCATGCTCGCCTTCGAATGTGCAATGGATGAACTCGCCGAACGGCTCGGCCTCGATCCGATAGAGTTGAGGATCCGCAACGAGCCGACTGAGGACCCGGAGCGCGGCGTTCCATTCTCGAGCCGCAATCTGGTCGCCTGCATGCGGGAAGGCGCGCGCCGCTTCGGCTGGGAACGCCGCAAGCCGACGCCGGGCAGCATCCGCGAAGGCCGCAAGCTTATCGGTTACGGCATGGCGGCCGCCATTCGGCCGAATTATATCGGCGCGGGGACGGCCAGAGTGGCGATCGATGCGACCGGCCGCGTCACGGCTCGTCTCGACATGACCGATATCGGAACCGGCACCTACACCATCCTCACCCAGATCGCGGCGGAAAGCTTCGGGGTTCCGACCGCCGCGGTCAAGGTCGAACTCGGCGACAGCCGCTTCCCGCGCACGGCCGGCTCCGGGGGTTCCTGGGGAGCGGCGAGCGCGGGTTCGGCACTGCATCACGCCTGCAACGCGCTTAAGGAGAGAATCATGGAAGCGGCCCGATCCAGCGACCGCTCTCCGCTTCGGGGTGCGAACGACGTCGCACCGATCTTCGTCGGCGGAGAGATCCGGGTCGGCGACCGTTCTGTAGGTTTGGCCGATTTCATCGGCAGAATTGCTCCCGACGGCATGGAGGCCATCGGTACGGTCGCCGCCGCGCGCGACACGGAAAGCTACAGAGCCTACTCCCAGCACTCCTATGGAGCGCACTTCGCGGAAGTCGCGGTCGACAGCGACACGGGCGAGATCCGCACGCGCCGCATGCTGTCGGTGATCGGTGCGGGTCGCATCCTCAACCCTAAGACCGCCCGCTCGCAGATCCTCGGCGGCATGACCTGGGGCATTGGGGCTGCACTGATGGAGGAAACCGTGCTCGATCCCCGCTACGGCCATTTCGTCAATCACGACCTCGCCGAGTATCATGTCCCCGTCAACGGTGACGTTGCAGACATGGAGGTCGTCTTCCTCGAGGAATACGACGACAAAGCTAATCCGCTCGGCGCCAAGGGGCTTGGCGAACTCGGCGTCTGCGGCGCCGGGGCGGCGATCGCCAACGCCGTCTACAACGCGACCGGTGTGCGCGTGCGCGAATTTCCGATCACCCTGGACAAAGTACTCCCGGGCTTGCCGGTGACTGCCATCTAAAGCGCGTCGCATTCAATTCGAGCGCCGGCGATGGGCGACATCACCCAATGCAATAGGAAGAGACATCTCGACCGCTGCTTCACCGCCTATTCCGCGACGGCGCTGCTCTCGGCAAAGGACAGGATCGCCGCGTCGGCGATTTCGGCAAATCGAGCGCTTGGACCTTCGTGGCCGCTGCTTTGCTGGTGGAGCCGCGCACCTTCGATCAAAAGCAGCAGCGTGTCGCAAAGCAACTCGGCGTTTGCGACACGTGCCTTGCGGCAAAGCTCCAATACATGATCGCGCTGTGCATCCTTGAACTTCTTGATAACGGACCGGGCAGGATGATCCTCGTCAGTGAGTTGGACGGCGGCGCTCATCAGTTCGCAATTGCAGTCGTTGGCACCGAGATGATCGGCGATCCGGCGGACCCAATCCCTGAGCTGCGCCAAACCGTCGCCGGGGTGCGCTTCCTCGAGTTCCCGCCAGTAAGCATCCATCTCCATTCCCGCCCGCCGGAGGCACTCGACGATGAGGTCGTCCTTAGAGCTGAAATGGCGATAAAGCGTCATCTTGTTGCTGTCGGCAGCGTCGACGATGGCATCGACGCCAACGCCCCGGACACCATGCTTGCGGAACAATCCGCGGGCAGCATCGACAATGCGATCACGCGGGGAGCGACGTGATGGGCTGTCAGTTGTCATCAGGTTCGGCCGGCCGAATTCGTATCGAAGGCGGTTGCCCCTTGACGCTTTGTAACCGTTCTGTAACATGCGCCAATGTTACCGATCTGTAACATCTCGGCGGCGGGAGATCAAGGAGCGGCCGATCTTCTCTAACGCTTCCGGGCGCGACGGTAACCGCAAGAAATATTTCTAGCACAAATGTCACAATGTCGGTTGGCACGATCGTCAAACGTCTAATTAACGACGGTGCAAATCGCGATTTGCTGGTGCTGGAGCCTTACGATGGGCAAGCTGAACAGGCTGACGGCGGGAAAGCTTCTTGACCGGATGGTCCGCGTGTCGGTGACCGCGGACAAAGTCGGTTTCGGTGCGTTGGGGCCGCCCGCCTCTTCTATCTCTGCTGCGTTTACCCCGGTCGATGACAGGCCGGACCGCAGGGTATTGAACGCTGTCCGTCAGACATTATCGACCGGCGAGGATCGCGGGAGTTCCGGTGTCGTACAAGGATCGATCCGGCCATGATCGAGTTCTTCATTCTCCGGCCGATTTTCGCCTCCGCGATCGCCATCGTCATGACGCTTGCGGGCGTCATTTGCTATTTCCTGCTTCCGGTCTCGCAATTTCCGGACATTACACCGCCGCAGATTGTCGTCGCCGCGAACTATCCGGGTGCCAGCGCTCAGGTGGTCGCCGATACGGTAACCACGCCGCTCGAACAGCAGATCAATGGCGTGCCGGGCATGCTCTACATGTCTTCCACGAGCTCCAATGACGGCTCCTCGAGAATTATCATCTCCTTCGATGTCGGCTACCCAATCGATGTCGCGGCGCTTGATGTGCAGAACCGCGTTTCGCAAGCGGCGTCCTCGCTTCCGGCCCTCGTCAATCAGAGCGGCGTGACGATCGCTAAGCAAATACCGAACTTCACCGTACTGGTGAGCTTGGATTCTCCCGACGATTCCGTCGATTTCGCTTCCGTCAGCAACTATGCCTATCTGCAGATCCTCGATCCTCTCAAGCGCCTGCCGGGCGTCGGTGATGTCCAGCTCTTTGGCGAAAGGCGTTATTCCATGCGCGTCTGGCTCGATCCAGACCGCATGGCCAATCTGGGCATCACCGCCGTCGACGTGCAGAACGTCATCGCCGAGCAGAACGTCCAGGTTGCCGGCGGAAAGATCGGGCAATCTCCGGCGCCGGCGGGCACGCCCTTCGAGATGCAGATCAATGCGGTCGGACGCTTGAGCGACCCTCGGCAATTTGCCGATATAGTGCTGCGCGCGGACCCGGAGACTGGTGCGGCGATCAGACTGCGCGACGTGGCGCGCGTCGAACTGGGCGCGCTGCTCTATTCATCTTCCGTCAGCTTCAACGGCAAGCAGAGCGTCGTTTTGGCGGTGTTCCAGGCACCCGGTTCGAATGCGCTCGATCTCCAGAGCCGGGTCAAGGCCAAGATGGACGAGCTGTCGCAGCGCTTCCCGAAAGGCATCGCCTACCATATGTTCTACGACACCACGCGCTTCGTGTCCGCGGCGATGCAGGATGTCGTGATCACGCTGGTCGAGGCGCTGGCTCTCGTCATTGCCGTTGTCTTCATCTTCCTGCAGAACGTGCGCACGACGATTATCCCGACGATCGCCATTCCGGTGTCATTGATCGCGACGCTTGTCGTCATGTACCTGCTCGGCTTCTCGCTGAACATGCTGAGCCTGCTCGGAATGGTGCTTGCCATCGGCCTGGTCGTCGACGATGCCATCGTCGTCGTCGAGAACGTCGAACGGCAGCTCGAGTCCGGCCTGGCGCCCCTCGCGGCGACGCGCAAAGCGATGCAGGAGGTGACCGGACCGATCATCGCGACGACCGCCGTGCTTCTGGCCGTTTTCGTGCCGGTCGCCTTCATTCCGGGTGTCGCCGGCAGCCTTTACAATCAGTTCGCGCTGACGGTCGCGATATCGGTTGCGTTCTCGGCATTCAATTCGCTGACGCTCAGTCCGGCGCTCAGCGCCGCTTTCCTGCGTCATCGCGGCCCGCCGAAATTCGTCCTCTTCCGCTGGTTCAATACCGGTTTTCACTGGCTCGCGCACAGTTACGCGCGGAGCATTGCCGGGCTCGTTCGGTGGCGTTGGGCTCTCTTCGGGCTCTTCTTGGCCGCCATCGGTTCCACCTACGCCTTGTGGCAGCGCATCCCCTCGACATTCCTGCCCGTCGAAGACCAGGGATATTTTTTCGTGGTCATCCAGCTCCCCGACGGCGCATCGGTAGAACGGACCGAAGCGGTCGCGAGGCAGTCGGAGGAAATACTCCGCGGCACGGCCGGCGTGGACTTCGTCGGCTCGGTCGTCGGCTTCAATTTCCTGAGTTTCGCGAGTCAGTCGAACTCCGCCGTTCAGTTCGCGGTCCTGAAGCCGTGGGACGAGCGGCCCCCTGAGCAGGGGGCGTCGGCGCTGCGCGAAGCGGTGCAGCCGCTCCTGTTACAGATTCCCGACGCCCTCGTGCTCGCCTTCGATCCGCCATCGATACAAGGGCTCGGGGCGACGGGCGGTTTCGAATTCCAGCTCGAGGACCTGGGCGGTCACGGCAGCGTGGCGCTGAACGACGCGACACAAGCTCTGATAGCCGAGGCGCGAAAGCAGCCGGAGATAAACCCGCACCAACTCTTCACCACGTTCAGTACGTCGAGCCCCCAATTCAACTATGATCTCGACCGTGACAAGGCAAAGCTCCTGGGCCTCAACCTGCCGGACATATTCAACACCCTGCAGATCTATTTCGGTTCGCTCTATGTCAACGACTTCAACCTGTTCGGCCGCACTTTCCGCGTCACGTTGCAGGCCGATCAAGGCGCTCGCGCCAATCCCAATGACATTTCCCGGCTCTACGTGCGCAATTCGGCAGGCGACATGGTGCCGCTCGACACACTTGGCTCGCTGAAACCAACCGTCGGTCCCGAAACCATCACCCACTACAACAACTATCCCTCGGCGCTCGTAAACGGCGCGGCGGCGCCGGGCTACAGTTCGAGCCAGGCGGTAGCGGCGATGGAGCGCGCCGCCGCGGCCAGTCTGCCGCGTGAGTTCAGCTTCGAATGGACGGGCATCACCTATCAGGAAATCAGGGCGGGATCGATCGCCGCACTCGTCTTCGCGCTGGCAATCGTCTTCTGCTTCCTAATCCTTGCGGCGCAGTATGAAAGCTGGTCAATGCCGTTCATGGTGCTGCTTTCGGTGCCGCTCGCTCTCCTGGGCGCGCTGCTCGCGTTATGGCTGCGCGCCATGCAGATCGACGTCTATTCGCAGATCGGCTTCGTAATGCTGGTTGGGCTTGCAGCAAAAAACGCTATTCTGATCGTTGAGTTCGCCAAGCGGCGGCGACAGGAAGGCTTGGACATCATCGCCGCTGCCGCCGAGGCAGCCCGCCTGCGGCTACGCCCGATCTTAATGACGGCATTCGCCTTCATTCTCGGCGTTGTCCCGCTGATGTACGCGAAGGGCGCCGGCGCCGCCAGCCGACAGTCGATCGGCACGACGGTGTTTGGTGGCATGCTCATGGCAACCATCCTGACGCTTGTTTTCGTCCCGGTCTTCTATGCTGTCATAGAGCAGTGGCGCGAGGGGCTTGCGGTGAGCGGGGCTGAGGAACGGCAAAAGCCCGAGGCGGCGGAATAGGGACTGGAGCTTGAAATGCGCGGTTTGAAACTTGGTTTTGCCGCAGCGGTCGCGATCGTCGCTCTAGCTGCGGCCTATTCATACACCGGCGGCAAGATCGAGCTCGACGGCGGCGACGCCGGGGCTGCGGTTGCTACAGCACCGCCTGCCATGCCCGTCCCTGTCGCCGCGGTGGTCAGGAAGACGATCCCCATCTACCTCGAATATTCCGCGCGGACGGAGTCGATCCGCAACGTGACGCTCCGGGCCAAGGTCTCCGGCTATCTGCAGTCGCAGGAAGTACCGGATGGCGCCGACGTCAAGCAGGGAGACCTCCTCTACCGGATCGACGCGCGTGATTACGAGGCCGAGCTCGATCAGGCGAAAGCCCAGGTGCAGCGCGACGAGGCGTCGCTTGCCTATCTTCGCTCCAATCTTACGCGTGGCAACGAACTTGCCACGACCGGCTACTTGGCGAAGGATACTTTCGACCAGCGCGAAAGCGCCGTGCGCCAGGCGGAGGCGGCTCTCGCGATGTCGCGGGCGGCGGTGCGCACCGCCGAGATCAACCTCGACTACACGGAAATCCGTGCGCCCTTTGCAGGGCGGCTCGGGCGAAACCTGGCTCCGGAGGGAACGCTGGTAAGCGACACTGCCGGCACGCCAATCAACAACCTCGTGCAACTTTCGCCGCTTTATGTCGAGTTCAATCCGAGCGAAGCTGAGCTCGCGGACATCCAGAAGGCGCGGGCGGCTGGCCCGGTTCAGGCCGAAGTGTTCCTGCCGGGCGATACCGAGCCGCGCTACCGTGGCGATCTCAGCTTCATTAATAATGCGGTCGAGCGCAGTACCGGCACGGTCGTGGCGCGCGCGACGATCGACAACGCCGATCTCACATTGCTGCCCGGTCAATACGTCCGCGTCCGCCTGCACGTCAGGGACGAACCGAACGTGCTGATGGTGCCAGAGACGGCCCTCGGATCGAGCCAACTCGGAAAATATGTCTATGTCGTCGGCAAGGGCAACGTCGTCGAGCACCGGCTGGTCTCCCTCGGCCCGAGCACTGAGGGCCTCGTCGGGCTGTCATCCGGTGTTTCGGAAGGCGATCAGGTGATTGCCGGGAACCTACAGAAGATCTTTCCCGGCGCGCCTGTCAAACCGATGCCGGCGAGCCAGGCGGAAAGAGTCGAAGAAGATTAATGAAGATGGCGCTGGTTCGGAGGTAACGGAGGACCAAGTGGTGCAGGGGCAACTGCATTCCACCACCGCCGGGACCAAACTGATTTCCGGGAGAGAATCGCGCCGAACCTCCGCACCCGCAAGTGAATTCTCCGCATTTTTCGTGGAGAATAATGACCGTGTTTACCGCAAGGGGACATCGCACGAACACCAGCCCCCACGTCCGCGGGCCAACAACCATGTAGGGGTTCCCGCGGATACATTGGCTCGATAAATACGATCGCAATTGCAGGCAACTCATGTTCGGCACTGATTGGTCGATGATGGCCCTAGAAAAGAACTACAACAACTACGTCCCAAGGATGATGGAACAGCTCAGCGCCGCAAAAACCAGCCCCCAGCACCAGGAGAATATTCTCTGGAGAAATGCCGCTCGCTATCCTCGATAGGGCCGGCAAGACGCGCGACCGACTTGCCGCCTATTGCCGTAGTCGCGGGCTTGATTTCCTCCCGGCTGCGCGAGGTCGTTGGAGTTTGAGCGAGCAACCGCTGTTCAGTACAACGTTCGATTCCTGAAGCGCACGTACATTGAGGCGTTTGCCCAAAAACGACGCCAGCACGGGTACACCGAATCCCTTACGCTGCGGATGCGGGTGCCCGCTTCGGACGCCAAAAAAGACGATAATTCCTTTCGCCTTGAGTGGATACGAACCGCCGGCGGGAATGTCCGAGCGGTCAGTGATTGTTCGGCTCCTGCATCCATTGCGGAATGTCTCGCTTGGCATGTAGCACGCGCCACACATCGACATGATCTGCCTGGTCGCGATAGAAAATGAGATAGGGATATCGCTTCAGAGAGACACTCCGTAGGTCAGGCAATCCCAATTCGTATGCATACCGCAACGATCCGGCTTCCGGATGGCTTGCGATCAAAGCGTACGTCGCTTGAAGTGCGTCGATAAATCCGAGGGCGACCTCAGTTCCTGCTTCGCGTGCATAATAGTCAATGGCCGCCTCGACGTCGCTGCGCGCCAACTGCCGCGGGATAATAGTCTTATTATTCACTTGCTGTGCTGACCACGAACTCGATCGCGCAGACTGGTGAAATATTCCGCGTCGACCGCCTCAGTTGGTGCGGACGAGGCTCCGTCAAGCAACAGCCGGCGTAACGCGAGGCGATCCTGATCTCGACGTATCAACTCCCGAATATATTCACTACTTGTCCCATAACCCCGTCCGGCGACTTGCTCATCGACGAAGCTCTTAAGATGGTCCGGCAGGGAAATGTTCATCGTGCCCATGAAAGTGACCATACCGGCTTTGGCAAAAATTGGCAAGACCGCTCGCTTCCCTTCAACCACGAGACCGACGTCGCAATGCCGAATCCGCGGGCATGGCAGTGACGCAGGTTCCAGTCGATACATTATGCGCGTCTTCGCAGCACACAGCGGGAACGTCTCCTGTGCGCTGCCGCGGAGGTTTTCACTGCCGGGCTACTCTCTCGAGCCATTACCGTTGGCGTTCGTCGCGATGCATGGCTAAAAAGTCTCCATGGCGAATGTGTCCAAGGGAGCGGGACCTATACTCGGTCGGTCGCCAGTCGGCAGGTGACGCTGGCACTCGACAATGTCACCGCCGTACTTGCTGAAGCACGTTCTCGGTCTGCTCCCTCCGGCGCGAGCACCGCGGTCGTGTTCAGCGAACGCGAAGTGCTCGTAGTCGAGAGTTCGCATGAGCGCGATCAGCGCTTCGCCCACGCGCCGCTTGGTCCAACGCGGTACCATCGCGTCGCGTCGGCTGGCGCCATAGCCTGATGTGCATCTCGGGAAAGCCGTGGAGCAGAATGAGTGGTCGGCTGGCGCCGCCGATCACGCCGCCGGCATTGATGTCCAAGGTGCGGAAGCCTAGAAAGAAAGATGGGGCCGGGCGAGATCCTGCACGGTAGGCTTCTGACGGACTTGCAGAATCGTGCTGTCGCTCCACGTTGACAGCGCTCCGCTCAGCCATGGTTGGCTGCCATCACGAAGGCCGCAAGTTCTTGTCCGAAGCGCACCGGCTCCTCGTAAAAAGGGCTATGGCCACTGTTGGAGAAGAGCGACAACCGGCTGTTCGCGTGAATCGACTTGATTCGTTCCGACATCACAATACGGACAAGTCGATCGTGGAGGCCATGCGTCAGCAAAATTGGGCCGGAATAGGCCTTGAAGACGGGCTCGAGATCGGATGCCTCTGTCCCGACAAAGCCCTCGTTGACAGCCCGTGCCGTCATGCCATTGACGACTAGCATTCGCCGCATCTCCACGTCTGTCGGCGGCTGATGGAAGCAGGCGTCGAGGAAATCGGCCGTAGCCGCGGTGCGCTCAGCCAGATCGTGAGAGGTAGTGGTGCGGGTGAAGGCTCCGGCCTCTGCAGTGAGAAGATCGGGCGACAGCTTGGTCACCGCATCGACCAGGTTGATGCCGGCAATTGCCGAGCCGCCATGTTTGCGTAGATAGGCACCCGCTACGAAACCGCCGAGAGACCACCCCACCAGCACCGGCCGGCGAAGCTTGGCGCCGGCGATGACGGCGGCGACGTCGTCCGCCCATCGATCGGCCTCGGAATAGGCCTCGAGGGCGCTCGGTTTGTCGGAATCACCATGGCCCCGCAGGTCGAAGCTGATCAGGCGGAAGTCCCTTAACGCGGAATCTGCGAACTGCTTCTCCCAACTCAAGCGGCTCTGACGAAGGCCATGAATGAACAGGACCTCAGGCCGTTGGCTGTCGCCCTGCATCTCCCCGGCCAGCATCACGCCATCCGCCGAGCGGACGACGAAGGGCTCGCGCGCTGCCGCGTGGGCCCCACCCGCGATTGAGCCGGCGACCGCTCTGTCGGCAGGCACGGCTTCCGCCGGAGGCGCCGCATAGGCGGCTTCGACGGTCAGGGCGGCGAGGCCGGCGGCGCCGGCGAGGAAGGTACGTCTAGAGTGTTCCATGCGTGCGGCTCCATGTTGTTTAGCGATCGTTATTCAACTCGCTTGACTTCGCCTGTCAAGGGTTGTTTAGTGATCGTTATGGAGCGTGACACAAAATCGCGGGGCGGGCGGCCCTGGAGCTTTGATCGAGAAAGGGCCGTCGAGGCTGCCATGCGGCTGTTCTGGAGGCACGGCTATGAAGGGGTGTCGATCGGTGATCTGACGAGGGAGATCGGGATCGCGCCTCCGAGCCTCTATGCTGCCTTTGGCAGCAAAGCCGAGCTCTATCGGGAAGCTGTTAGCCGCTATGAGGAGACGCTCGGACGCCTCGATGTGGCGTCCATCAAATCGGCAGCGTCTTTGGCGGAGGCCGTGCGGATATTACTCAGTGGAGCCGTAAGAGCCGTAACCAATCCTCACCTCGAACGAGGCTGCTTAATCTCAAACGGCATGATCGCATGTCACCCGGACCACGCCTCGCTCGCCCGTGACGCGGCCGTGCGGCGTGACGCCATGCGGGACCGAATTGCGGAAGTGCTGCGGCCCTTTGCTGGTGCGGATGAGGTTGGACGTTTGGCGCGCCATCTGGCTGCCGTCATGCAGGGCATTTCGATCCAGGCGCGGGACGGCAGCAAACCAATAGAGCTGCAAGAGATCGTCGACGATGTGGTGGCGGGTGTCGCGGCACGGTTTCGGAAGAATGGGAGAGGACATTGAGCGCTCGGAGCGCGAAACGGCGGGATTGCCGGATTGCAAGAGAATCGCACCCCGCGGGATACATCGGGGCGCATTCCTAAAACTGACACCAGCAGTCGGATCGCGCGAAGCATCTGACACGCATCCGCATCTAGAGGAAATACCTCCTGTATGTGGCTGTGGCCGATCGTTGCTGCCTCCGAAGGTCCAGTCGATACATTATACGATCTTTTGAGCACAGAACGAGAACGTCCCTCGCCCCGCGCCTCTAAGCTCTTGGAGGTAGGGCTGCTCTCGGCCCAGGCTGTGTGAAAACGCCG
>NZ_LUAV01000042.1 GCF_002078505.1 Ensifer aridi
GTCTTCGTCGTTGGGCGAAGGCCTGAGGAGAGGTGATAGTGGTTCGTATCTTCCAAACGATTTCCGTGCTCACTGGTGGTGCCCACCAAGGGAAGATGGCTCCGGATGTGGAGATAACCAGCAGCCGCAAGCCAAATCACTGCGAACGGGGTTGAGAGCGGCGACACGATCAGTGATGCCGCTTCATAGCTCCTCGGCACAGAAGAACTGTTCTGGGAGCTGCCGCTCTGGCGTCTCACTGCAATTTACTCGGCCGTAGGAATACGAAAGTGGCACCTCTCATTGATGGTGAATGGATCGAGGAAACCATTACTCGAAGCGAAACCGTTCTCAACCCTGCGACAGAACAGCCTCTGAGCACGTTGCCGCGAGTAGTGAAGGCAGAGCTTGACCGCGCACTAACAGCGACAAGCCACCGTGAGCCCGTTGCCAGCACCCGCCGCGTTGCGGCGATGGACGGCCTCATCAGCGATGCACTTGCCCATCAGGCGCTACTTATCACCGGAGGCAAAGGCCTCAGGGCTGCCGGCCTAATCTACAAGCCGACTGTCCTAGCGGACGTCTTGGATCACATAAGGGCCATGAATAAGAACCGTCCCGCCCGGTCGCACTGGTACAACCTATTGGATGATGTAGAGCAGGCTTCGCCCGGGTGAGGCATCGCCTTGGGGTCTGGCCGGACACGCCTATATCGCTCCGCCACGATTGCCAGCCACATAGCGGAGGAGATGGAGGTGGGCGTCATTGGTGTCAACCAGGGTTGAAGATCCCAGAAACTCTCTTCGGCGGGATCGGCGACAGCGGCTGGGGTCCCGAAGGCGGCTTCGAAGGGCTGAAACCCTAAACTGTAAGAAAGTATGTCGGCCTCTTGATGTCTAATGGGGGATGACAACGGAGAGGAAAAGGAGCGTCGGACATGAGCTTGGACAAGACATTCTCGGGTTGGCTACCACGGCAGCTCGCTTCCGAGGGCCCGCGCTACCTTGCCGTGCTCAACGCTCTGGAGCAGGACATAGCTGAAGGCCGGCTAGCCGATTGCGACCGCTTGCCGACGCAGCGGGACCTGGCTCGAGAGCTTGGTCTTTCCGTCGGCACTGTAAGCAAGGCCTATCATAAAGCCGAACAACGCGGCATGGTCAGCAGTCATATCGGACAGGGCACCTTCGTCCGTCGCCGATCCGCGGCTCGCGCGGAGGTGGCAGAACGACATGGACCGGGCAACCTTGAGCTCAATGCGCCCGCCGAAGGGAACGAGACGCAGACCCTGTCCGCGTTATTTGGCGAGATGATAGGCGAGCGTGACCTTGCACCATTGCTGCGTTACCACCCCCACGCCGGCAGCCCTCGTCACCGTGAAATCATCGCAGCCTCTCTGTCGGACAGCAGTTTCACCGTTGAGCCGGCGCAAATGTTCCTGTGCAATGGCGCCCAGCACGCCATCGATATCGCCCTGCGCCTGGTGGCGAAGCCCGGCGACAGCGTCCTTGTGGATGCCTTCACCTATTCCGGCTTCAAGGCAATCGCTGCAGCCAGCCATCTTAACTTGGTGCCTGTGCAGATGGATGAGGAGGGAATGGACCCAGAGGCGCTTAAGCAAGCCTGCAACGGATCCAGCGCACGGGTCCTCTATTGCATGCCAACGCTCCAGAGCCCCACGGCGTGCACAATGACCGTAGCCCGGCGCTGGCGCATTGCGGAACTGGCCGAAGAATTCGATCTCGCCATCATCGAGGATGACGTCCACGGCTTTTTCTTTCCTGAACGTCCTGTGCCGATCGCCTCGTTAGCACCGGCTCGTACGTTCTACGTGATGTCCTATTCCAAATGCGTTGCGCCCGGCTTCCGCCTCGGTACATTGACGGTGCCGATGGCCTTCATTGGGCAAGCGGAGCTCCTTCTGCATGCCTCAGTCTGGTTTGTGGCTCCCATGCTGAGCGAGACGGTGGTGCGCCTGATTGAAAACGGCAAGCTGGAAGAACTGCTGCGTGAGCGGCGCCGGCAGGCGCTGGAGCGTTACCGCGTCTTCCTGGACGTCTTCCCCGAAGCCGCGAAACTTCAGTTCCCAGCTTCCTACGGGTGGTTACCGTTGCCGAAGGAATGGAAGGCGAATCAATTTGCCGCGGCTGCGCGCGGGCGGGGCATTCTTGTAACGCCACCCATCGCCTCCGCGGTGGTTGAGGTTGACCCAGGCGCCATCCGCATCTGCCTAGGGGCGCCGAACGATCTCATAGAACTCTCTGATGCCCTTCAGACCCTGTGCGATATACTTGCTCGTCAGCCGGTAAACGTCGTCTCGGTGGCGTAATAGAATTGACAACAACGACACGGATTAGAGGCTGCACGATACTTCTGTGCGCTCATGATTGATGCCGCTGCGACCTCGATCGAGAGATTGGGCGTCGCGCACGCGAGGACCATGTCTCCCGAAGCGTGATGACGATTGCGGGACGCTGATATCGGCGACGGTTCTGCACCAGCAGCGAAGCGAAGACATTCAATGCCGATTTCGCCACGTGGATGGGGTTTACTGCGGATTCCGACGATCGCGCGCATGCGTTCCAACCTGATGCCGCGCAGCGTTCCGATTTGATCGCGCGACCCGGCCCCTACGGCGCCTTGGGAAGCCGAACTCGCTCTTGCCGCTGATGCGTGCGAGGGTGGCATCGAGATGGCGTTTGAGCGTTTCCAGCACCGGAGCGGACCTTGCCTGCCGAGCGGCGAGCCGCGTCTGTGGGTCCGAGCCGTTGACCCCTGCATCGATCGCAAACAGCTCCGATATCAGGTTCAATGCTCGCTCGGCTGCCGGTGAGGCGTTGCGCAGGAATTCATTGTACAGATCACGACGTGCGTGATGGTATGGACGCCCCCTT
>NZ_LUAV01000043.1 GCF_002078505.1 Ensifer aridi
CAGCGCCGCTAGATCGCTCCTCGCTGCCCGGTATTGGGCGAAGAGTTCCTCATCGTCCTTCGTGCCGGGCGGAACAGTCGAAGCCGTCACAGGCTGTCCGGCAAAATGCTGCCGGAGCCTTCCCAACGCCACTTTGGTGTCGCTCCGTAGTACGGCATTGTTGCCCGCAAAGTCCTTCGCCAGGCCGTCCAGCTGCTCGTCCTCAATCCGACCGTCGATTTGGCTCTGGTGGTTCTCGTCAAGCCATTTGCTGAACTTGCGCAGCGCCGTTATATCGCCAGCAATCGAGCTTTCACTCACCTTGGCTGTTTTATCCGCCTCGGCACGGTAGGCGGCAAAAAGCGCCTCGTCCGGGTGCTCGCGGCCGCGCTTTCGGCTGCGCGTTTGCTGAACGACGGAAGCTTGGTGCGGTGCCGCGGCCGGCATTGTATGGCGCGCGCCGGTCAAATCGCCTCCCATGGTTCCTTCTTTGAGGCCGGCAGCCTGGGCAAAGAGTTCCTCATCATACTTGGTGCCAGGTCGAACATTCGAAGCAGCCGTCACAGGCTGTACGACAGAAGCTTCCCGGAGCCTCTTCAGCGCCGGATTGATACGCGCGCTCTCGTGCTCCGCGAAGTCCTTCGCCAGCGCGTCCAACCCCGGGTCCTCAATCCGGCCGGCGATCTGCGTCCGGTGGTTCTCGTCAAGCCATTTGCTGAACTTGCGCAGCGCCGCTAGATCGCTCCTC
>NZ_LUAV01000044.1:0-135 GCF_002078505.1 Ensifer aridi
ATCGCATCGATCTTGGCCAGGCGCCCTTGTTGCACTTCGTGATTGCGCGCGAGCCCGGCAGCGAGCGCTGGCTGCTTCTGGAGCTGCAGCATCATCTGATCGGCGATCACACGACGGCCGAAGTGATGCATGCCG
>NZ_LUAV01000044.1:457-899 GCF_002078505.1 Ensifer aridi
CGAACAGGTGGTGTTCGGCACGGTGCTGTTCGGCCGCATGCATGCCGGCTCCGGCGCCGACCAGACGATGGGCCTGTTCATCAACACCCTGCCGGTGCGGCTCGACCTCAACGGAACCGGGGTCGCGGCGAGCGTGCAGGCCACACATGCGCGGCTTTCCGAACTGCTCGCACACGAGCATGCCTCGCTCGCCTTGGCGCAACGCTGCAGCGACGTTGCAGCCCCGGCGCCGCTGTTCGGCGCGCTGTTGAACTACCGTCACAACACCCCGGCGGCCGGCGCGACAGCCGATGATGCTCTGTCGGGCATCGAGTGGCTGGGCGGCGAGGAACGCACCAACTATCCCGTGACCCTCGCGGTGGAGGATTTTGGCGAGGCGCTCGGCCTGACGGCGCAGGTGGTCGAGCCGATCTCCGCGGACCGGGTCTGCGGCTACATGCAG
>NZ_LUAV01000045.1 GCF_002078505.1 Ensifer aridi
ATGTCATCTACACCTCCGGCTCTACCGGAACGCCTAAGGGTGTCATGGTCGAGCATCGGGGATTGGTAAATCTGGGCTTGGCTCAGATCGGACTTTTTGGCGTTTGTTCAAATAGCAGTGTCGTGCAATTCGCCTCCTTCGGCTTTGATGCAAGTGCTTCGGAGCTTGTTATGGCGTTTGGCTCCGGCGCCGCATTGCATTTGCCTGCGAACGGGCTCCGCCAGGCGAGCAACAGGCTATCGGATTACCTGCAGAGCGAATCCATCACCCATGCGACGTTACCTCCAGCCTTGCTTCAGGCACGTAGGGATCTGCAATGTTTGGCCCCGCAAGTGCTCATTCTTGCTGGAGAGCTCCCGAAGGCTGAACTCATTCGAAGTCTAGTCCAAGCAAGCATCGTCAACGCTTATGGCCCGACGGAAGCAACAGTTTGCGCCACCGTTTGGAACTGCCCCGATGACTTTGACGGGGCGATCGTACCGATCGGCCGCCCAATCGCGAACACGCGGCTCTATCTGCTTGACGACCATGGTCAGCCTGTGCCGTT
>NZ_LUAV01000046.1:0-566 GCF_002078505.1 Ensifer aridi
GTGCGACATAGTCTGGTCTCCTTAATTGATTGGTGGTATGGCGTCGTCGCTGTCGCGACAAACCCGATATCGTGTGTTCTCGATGAAAGCGGTGACAGCAGCGTGATTGGCTCGACCGCATCGCAAGGACTTTCACGAGCTATGGTTTCTTGATCTTGATCAGTTTGCGCCTTGGTGATGGGCGAGAAATACGAAGTGAAACGCCGCACTCTTGCGCAAGTGCTGCCAGATTCGCATATTGCTCGATATCAAATCCGATATTTGCTGGCGCGCTCGGATCGCGCCATGCACCTTCATGATATCCGGTCCGAGTGAGACACAGGACGAGCTTTATTATCATCAACGCGCCGCATTCCGCATCTTCATGGAAGTGAACTATCGAGCTTTTCCTATGTAGATCAACTCCTAACGTTGATAGTTGACCAACCGCAAATTGTTGCATCTTGGTATCGGATGGGTCGTTTCCCGCTAAGTGGTGTCACTTGGCGTAGCGCAGCCGCTCGCGAGCGCTCCGTCAATAGCCGCCCTAGACCTCATGTTCCGGGGCGGAGATCGGTGGCCCGCCC
>NZ_LUAV01000046.1:1055-1387 GCF_002078505.1 Ensifer aridi
TCCTCCTGCGCCATGGGCGGATCTACGAAGGCGGCGGCCATTGGAGATTGGCGCACCGGCGCTGGCTTGCCCGCCAGAGCTTCGAGCATACGGCGCAGCAGATCGGTGTTCCAGGAGAAGATCGACGCGATCGAGGACGCGGCTCAGCGGCTACGCCGCCTGTACGAACAGTTGCGCGCCATTGTGCCAACCTGGTCCATGGCCCCGCTCGTCGAGGCCTATCAGGCGATGCGCGGCGCCTCGTTCTTGGTCGCGGTGATCTTCGCGGCCGAGATTGGGGATGTGCGCCGCTTCGATAGTCCGCCGCCGTTGATGGCCTTCCTCGGCCTGGT
>NZ_LUAV01000046.1:1837-3277 GCF_002078505.1 Ensifer aridi
TCAACCGTCGTCTCTGAGCTCCACCCCCGCCCTGTGCAGCCTCAGCCAATCCGACTGCTTCGCACGCTCGCGCCAAGTGGCCGATGCCGCTCGCCTTCAGCCTTGACAGGGAACATGAGAGCTAGTTTTCATCAATAAACAACAAGCGACGCGCCACGGCAGGCGGCGGCTGATGGTGGCTTTGCCACGCCCAACAACTTGGCCGCAGCGAAGGCGTGGGGCGTCCACGGCATGGCCTTCACAAAAAGGCCGGCCTGCGGATCGAAGACATGGTCAAAAGCAACTGGGTCTATCGCAAGCTGCGCAACTTCCGCGCCGGCATCGAGGCCGGTATCTCCTGCCTGAAGCGCGCCTACGGCTTGGCGCGCTGCACCTGGCGCGGCCTTGATCACTTCAAGAGTTATGTCTGGCCCTCGGTCCTCGTCCTCCTCTCGCGCCTCAAACCGACCTAATGCCGACCCGTACTGCAGTTCAGCCGGCCTCCCGCCGGCCCAGCGTCGTGCGCGCGATTACCCCAGCGACTCCGCTCTGACGAGAAACTGCGCCTAAGACCCGTCCACACGCTCCAAGAGGACGCCGACCTGAGGCAAGTGCTTGCAAAAGTTAGAAAATATGCGTGTTTATGGATAGAAACTAGCTAGTTTCCGTCCATAGGCGGGAGGGATGCTGCCGCTGGCCACGGGCGATCAGCCTCTACCCGAGCGGATGCATGAAGTGAGAATTATTGTGAAGCAATAACATGACGACAGTGCCTCTCGCCAGGTCGAGGTGGGCAACTATGATTCCGGCTGCTCGATTGCAACGAATGTTGCGGACGGCTGCACCATGGTAGCTGTGGGCGACCTTATGGTGTCACGAGCGCTTACGAAAGGTCACAATCCCGGGTTCGACGCTGCCGTTCTCCAGCAGGTGGGTGGCGAAGAAATGCCGCAACGTACGCACTGTGACGTGCTTTGAAAGACCTTTCGCGGCAACCGCCGGCCGACAGGCGCACTCAACTCGGTTCGATTGGTTCATTAAGGATCACGCCATGCAAAGAGGAACGTCCTTGGCCGCGCCAGACGCCAATAGCTGGGCAGGATCCCGAGCAATTCTACGGCCACCTTTTGCGATGGCGGACATAGATCAGCAGGTAATCGACTGGATGGGCGTGAGACCATCGATTTCGGACAGCCTGCCAACTATCGGCCCCACCCGAGATGCACGGGCTTTCTGTTCGCCGCCGGCCATGGCCATATGGGCTAAGCGGCGCCCCATGACTGCGGCGATCATAAGTGACCTCGTCGCAGGCCGCACACCTCGGCTCTCGTGCGCGCTCCATGTCGCGTGTGATAAAGCCACATGACAGAACAAGTTTTAAACTTGCGTCTATTGATGCACATGATATAGTACATTCAATAAATGATATAACGCAATGGAGGAGACCAGACTATGTCGCAC
>NZ_LUAV01000047.1 GCF_002078505.1 Ensifer aridi
TCCACCGGAACGCCCAAGGGCGTCATGGTCGAGCATGCGCAAATTGTCCGTTTGTTTGAGGCGACACGGAGCTGGTACGATTTCAACGAGCGCGATGTCTGGTGCCTGTTTCATTCTTTCTCGTTCGACTTCTCGGTCTGGGAGTTGTGGGGAGCGCTGCGCCATGGTGGACGTCTGATTCTCGTACCGAGACATATAGCTCGCTCTGCTCCCGACTTTTATAATCTGGTTTGCAAGTCAAGCGTCACGGTGCTCAACCAGACCCCTTCGGCGTTTAAAGCTCTGATCGAAGCCGAGCGTGAGAGTGGGGTTCGCAACCAGCTTCGCTATGTGATTTTTGGAGGCGAGGCCCTGGAGCCTTCCTCTCTGAAGCCGTGGTTCGAACGGCATTCTGAGCACGCCCCACGGCTGATCAACATGTACGGCATCACAGAGACGACTGTGCATGTCACATATCGGCCTCTTAACAAGTCTGATACGTCCAGCTCATGCGGTCCGATCGGCGAACGGATCCCGGACCTTCGAATATATCTGCTGGATCAATTTGGTGCGCCCGTGCCTTTCGGGGCGGTTGGCGAGCTCT
>NZ_LUAV01000048.1:0-143 GCF_002078505.1 Ensifer aridi
GAGCTCAGAGACGACGGTTGATCAGACTCTCATCCGCGGGTTGGGTACCGCCTTCCGTGTCTTCGTCTCGGGGCTGTCCTCGGTCTAGAGGGCGGGCGTCGAGCGGATTGGCTCGGCCACATAACTAGCGACGGGAGTTCCCC
>NZ_LUAV01000048.1:514-795 GCF_002078505.1 Ensifer aridi
CGCGGCCACGACCACCGGTGGCTTCTTGCCGGCGGCGTTGAGGCGACGATAGCGAGCGCAGAGCCTGATTTGCGCCTTCCAGGCGATGTCGCGGACAGGCTTGGGCAATCCCTCGAGCCGGACCCTCAGAGCCTCGCTGACCCTGGCTGGGTAGCGATAAGTCCAGGCCGCTTCGACCAAGGCGCGGCGGGCGCGTCGATTGCCGGCGAGCGTGAGGCTCGACCGGCGCACCGTGTCGCCGGTCGAGCGCTCTCCCGGAACCAGGCCGAGGAAGGCCATCA
>NZ_LUAV01000048.1:1078-1651 GCF_002078505.1 Ensifer aridi
ATCCGCCCATGGCGCAGGAGGAAAGAGAGTAGTTGCTGGCGTTTGCGGCGCAGGTCGTCGGCGCTGGCTTCCCGAGCCCGGACCAGATCGCGGACAGCCTCGTGGACGACGTCCGGCACCCATACCCCGGTCAGCTCGCCCGCTCGGTGCAGCCGCGCCAGCGTGACCGCGTCCCGCCGGTTCGTCTTGACTCGCTCGCCCGACCGCTTCGGGATCAGGGCCGGCGCAACCACCATGCAGTCGTGCCCAAGATCGCGGACCTGACGGTACAACCCGTAACCCGTCGGCCCGGCCTCGAAGCAGACGTGCAGTCGATCATACTTCTTTCCCAGCTTCTTGATCGTCCGCTCTATCGTCGCAGGATTATTCTCGACCTCGCCGACGAACCGAACTTCGCCCGACCGGCCGCCCTCCGCGATCGCCACCGCGTGCTTCTTCTTGGCCACGTCAAACGCGACAAATGCTTCGTTATACTCCCCCATGGCTCGCCCTCCGTGCGTGAGGATCGGCTCGGCCCATCCGAGCAACCCTCGTCTTTCAATCGCACGAAAGGGCGGGCCACCGATCTCCGCC
>NZ_LUAV01000049.1 GCF_002078505.1 Ensifer aridi
GCCGATACCGCCGAACGGAGTCTCCGGGATCGTCACCACCATCTGGTTGATCCCGATCACACCAACTTCCATCGCCTCCGAAATGCGATTGGCAGTCGCAGCGGAGCGCGTGAAGGCATATCCGGCCAATCCATACGGCAATGCGTTCGCTCGTGCGAGGCCCTGTTCTATATCATCAACAGGTTGTATCAAGGCAAGAGGGCCAAAGGGTTCTTCCGTCATGGCCCGCGCTTGATCGGAGATATCCGCCAGGATTGTCGGCTTGTACATTAGCCCCGGAGCTTTAATGCGCTCGCCGCCCACGACAAGCCGGGCCTGATGGGCAAGAGCGTCGCTGATGAGGTCATCCATCGCAGCGACACGACGGCTGTTGGCTACCGGCCCTACCGTTGTACCCGCCTGCAGACCATCGCCAACCACCTGTTTGTCGGCAAATGCCCGAGCATGCTCAAGGTATTCAGCATAGATCGGCCGTTCGACGAAGAAGCGCGTAGGAGAGGTGCAGACCTGACCGGTGTTGCGCAGCTTGATCGCCATGGAGAGTTCTGCCGCACGCTGGACGTCAGCGTCTTTCGCGACGATGACAGGTGCATGGCCGCCGAGTTCCATCGTAGCAAGCGTCAGGGTCTCTCCTGCCAAGCGCGCGAGATGACGCCCTACCGGTGTCGACCCCGTGAAGGAGATCTTGCGGATGACCGGTGAGCGGATGAGATATTCGGAGACCTCCGCGGGAATCCCGAACACGACATTCAGCACACCATCTGGCAAGCCTGCGTCGGTGAGCGCCCGAGCAATTTCCAGCGTCGTACCTGGCGTTTCTTCAGCGGGTTTGATGATGCAGGTGCATCCAGCGGCAAGCGCCGGGGCTATCTTGCGCGCTGGCGTCACGGCAGGGAAGTTCCACGGCGTGAAGCAAGCCACTGGGCCAACTGGTTCTTGTGTAACCGTCTGGCGCATGTCAGCGAGCCGAGCAGGAATAACGCGGCCATAGCTGCGTCGTCCCTCTTCCGCAAACCAGTCGAAGAATTCCGCTGCCGCAGTGATCTCACCTTTTGCTTCCGCAAGCGTCTTCCCTTCCTCCGACGTCAGCACTGTGGCGATTTGCTCCAGACGCTCTCGCATCAGATCGGCCGCGCGGCGCAAGATGTTGCCACGCTCAAACGGCGATGTTCGCTTCCAGCTTTCGAAGGCGCGGCCTGCAGCCGACAGTGCGCGATCGAGCTCTGCTTTTCCTGCGTGCGGGAGCGTGCCAAGCGGCTGTTCGGTCGCAGGATTGAGAACAGTCTCGCTCCCGCCAGAGGCTTCTTCGATCCATTCCCCATCTATGAGGAGTGCCAGCTTCGTATACATGTTCTTTTCCTTAGGAGTGGGTGTCGGGCGCTCAGGCACCACCCGTGCTGAGCCCCGTTTTGAATCTTTTGCGGCTACCGATTTGGCTTACGCCTTCGCCCAACGACGAAGAC
>NZ_LUAV01000050.1 GCF_002078505.1 Ensifer aridi
GCCGCCCCGCGGCTGCTGCTTTGCGATGCCGCCGGCCGCGCGGCGCTCGGCGCCGAGGCAATCGCCGATCTCAGCGTGATCGATCTCTCGGACGGCGAGCTTCCCTGGGCCGGCCAGTCCGCTGACGATCCCGACCCGCATGCCCTCGGCCTGACCTCCCGGCATCTCGCCTATGTCATCTACACCTCCGGCTCCACCGGAACGCCCAAGGGCGTCATGATGCCCCACGGCTCGCTTATGAATTTGCTCTCGTCTTCACCGGGGGATAGCGCGCCAAAACGCACACTTCAATTCACGACCCTGAACTTCGATGTGTCTTTCCAGGAATTGTTCAGTTGTTGGAGGGACGCTGGACTGCTCGTGCTTATGCGAGAAGAGACCCGTGCCGACTTTGCCGGCTTGCTCGGACTCGTGAAGGGTGAGGCGATCGAGCAGCTTTTCCTCCCATACGTAGCATTGAACCATTTTGCGGTGGTCTGGAGCGCGCACCCAGTGCTGCTGCCCTCTTTAACTGAGATCTATACGGCGGGTGAGCAATTGCAGGCCACTCCAGTGCTAAGGGCGTTCTTCGAAGCGCATCCGAAGGCGAAATTGATCAATCAATACGGGCCTACAGAAACACACGTCGTTGCGGAGCACCGCCTTTCAACTGACCCATCAACTTGGCCCCGATTTCCTCCCCTCGGCCGCCCGATTGCGAACACGCGGCTTTATGTGCTTGACGACCATGGTCAGCCCGTGCCGTTCGGGGCGGTGGGCGAGCTCTATA
>NZ_LUAV01000051.1 GCF_002078505.1 Ensifer aridi
GTGCTGCAAGCGGACTGAGAAGACGGGCTTGTTCCGTGAACCGGCCGACGAATGCGGCGAGCCTCGGATTGGTGTCTGACAGAAGAAGTTCGCGCGGATCGCCGTTCGCGGCGACGACACCCTGATCCATGAAAATCACGCGATCCGCCAACTCGTAGGCCAAGCCGATTTCATGTGTGACGATGACCATTGTCATGCCCTCGGCAGCGAGTTGCCGGATTGCAGCCAGCACTTCGCCGACAAGTTCCGGGTCAAGCGCCGACGTTGGCTCGTCGAACAGCATGATGGTGGGCTGCATTGCGAGGGCGCGGGCGATGGCGATCCGCTGCTGTTGGCCGCCCGACAGTTGTGACGGATACTTGTGGCCGGCGTCGGGAAGACCCATGCGGGCAAGCAGTTTATTCCCCTGCTCCTCAGCCTCAGCGCGCGGCACCTTCTTTACGATTAGCGGGGCTTCCATGATGTTCTGCAGCGCCGTGCGGTGTGGGAACAGGTTAAAGTTCTGAAACACCATGCCCGTTTTGGAGCGGGCCGAGTTGATCTGCGCGTTGGAGAGCTTTAGCCTTTCCGCCCCGCTCCGCCGAAAAAGAGGGGCTTCTTCGATGATGATCTCGCCCTTATCGGGTTCCAGCAGCAAGTTCATGCAACGCAGCAGTGAGGTCTTGCCCGAGCCACTGGCGCCGATCAGGCAGACTACCTCTCCGCGGTGGACCTCGAGATCAACGCCGCGCAGGACATATTGGGCCCCGAACGACTTCTCGATGCCGCGTAGGCTTAGGACGACTTCTGCGGATTTAGCGGTCATCACGCGGCCTCCTTGCGTTCAAATCGGCGCGACAGAGCACTGAGGGGGAACAGGATCAGGATGAACATGACGCCGATCACTGTGTACACTTCCATCGGCCGGTAGGTGAAACTTGCCATGTAGCCCGCTTGGTAAAGCAGATCGGGAACGGTCAGGACCGATAGCAGGGTCGTGTTCTTGAGCTGCATGATGGTCTGGCCGACCAGCGGCGGCATCATGCGGCGCAACGCTTGTGGTAAGATGATCCGTGTCATGCGTTGGAAGTAGGTCATTCCAAGCACTACGGCGGCGTCGGTCTGGCCCCTGTCGATGGACTGGACGCCTGCGCGCAAAATCTCGCCATAGAAGCCACTGGCATAAAAGCCAAGCCCGAGAATTCCGGCCGTCTCCTTACCGATCTCGATCTGCAAGAAGATCGGTAAAGCGTAATAGATCCACAGGAGCAGCACCAGCAGGGGAATATTGCGGAAGAACTCTACCCAGATGCGGCCAATCCAGCGCGTCAGCCACCATGGAGTGAGTTGGAGCAGCGCTACCAGCAAGCCGAGTGCGAGGCCGATCGCGCAGGTATAAACGGTGTACTTGAGGGTGATGAGCAGGCCGAACGCCAGGAGGTCCCAATTCTCAAGAACAATGGACGGGTCGAATTTCATGGCGTTCTCCGTCATTTA
>NZ_LUAV01000052.1:0-11684 GCF_002078505.1 Ensifer aridi
GACGCCATAGCTCGACCGTCGACGACGACAATGCCTCGCCGCCAATGACGAACAGCTCCACCTGACTGGGATCTCCAGCCGACTGCAGCTGCTGCCCCAGAACATCCAGAAGGGTCGGGGTGACATTGACCAGCCCGCACCGGGTGCCGACCCTCGACCTGATCCCCTCGACCTCGTCCCCCTCTTTCGCAAGCAATGCATGGCCGCCAGAGACCAAAGGCGCAAACAGGCTGTTGACCGTAGCATCGAAGGCGAGCGAAGAGGAGACGACGGAGGAGGATATGGGCGCGTAGGTCTCACGAGCCCAGCTTAGATAATTGGTCATCCCGCGATGCTCAACCATGACGCCCTTGGGCGTTCCGGTGGAGCCTGAGGTGTAGATGATGTAGGCGAGATGGCTGGAGGTCAGGCCGAGCGCGCGCGGGTCGGGATCATCAGCGGGCTGGCCGGCCCAGGAAAGCTCGCCGTCCGAGAGATCGATCACCGTCAGGCTTGCGATGGCCTCGGCGCCGAGCGCTTCGCGGCCGGCGGCATCGCAAAGCATGAGCCGCGGGGCGGCATCGTCGAGCACCTGGTTGAGCCGCGCGCACGGATAGGCCGGATCGAGCGGCAGATAGGCGCCGCCCGCTTTCAGGATCGCCAGCAGTCCCACCACCATCGCCGGGCTGCGCTCGACGCAGATCGCCACCGGCTGGTCGGGTTTGACCCCAAGCGCGATCAGATGATGGGCGAGCCGGTTGGCCTCAGCGTTCAGCGCGCCATAGCTCAGCTCTTCATCCTCATGGACCACCGCCACCGCGTCGGGTGTCCGGCGCACCTGCGCCTCGAACAGCTCGTGGACGCACAGATCCGACGGATAGTCCGCGTCCGTGCGGTTCAGCTCCTCCAGCAGATAGCGGCGCTCTTCCGCCGGCAGGATGTCGATGCGGCCGACCGGCTGCTCGGCATCGGCGATCGCGCCACTCAAGAGATTTTGCAGATGCTGCGCCATGCGATCGATCTGCTTAGGTGCCAATCGATTGGCATCAAAATGCCAGCGGAAGCTCCCATCCAGAGCGCAAACCTCAAATGTCAGCACCTCACCGCATCGGGGCGCCCCAGCGCTTTGGCTCGACGGCAGATCGCCAGCGGCAGAACAGCTATTGGCGGTAATCGTGATGCCAATCGGCCAGGGCCGGCGCGACAGTAGCGCCTTCATAGTCCGCAAGGTCGGGTAGCGCGCGATAAGATCCCGGGCAAAGCTATCGTGCTCCTTTAGCCGATCCCATTCGGCCGCCACGGCCCTGCGCACTGCCGCGAAATCATGGGTTAGATCAATGGTAACTTCCATCGGCACGACAGAAGCGATCAGGGCCTCCACCGCTGGCAAGCCTGCTTGCGAAGCTTTCGGCGCCGGCGTCCATCCCAATTGAAACTCTGTTGCGCCCGCTATGCGGGCGAGATAGACCAACCAAGCCGCTAACAGGCGTTCCAAACGATCCTTGGCAGGCAGCTCAGCCAACGCACTTGCTACCTGCCACGAACTCGACTCCCATTTGGGCGGTGCCTCGGCTGCGCAAGAGGACCAGAAAGGGAGCTGCAATATTTTAAGCTGCTCGAGCCGCTGTCGCCAAAAATCCTCGCGAGGTGCTATCTCCTCATGTGCAGCAGTTAGGCTGCGCGCCTGATCATCGCTCAGAATCGGAAGGCGATCGCCTACGTCGAAATCGCAGTGCCTCGCGAGGGCTCGCGCGTCCACAGCCTGACCATCCAAGCTGGCAAACCAAACATCAACATCCTGCGTACCCGTCGCCACACGCCAGTGGTTGGGGTGGAGTTCAAGCAGGCAACCGGCCGGAAGACCCGAGCGTCGAGTCAGCACCTCCAAACGCCTGACGAGGACAACATCATCGCCTGCGAGAGCCTTGGGCAGACACAATGGATTGGGATGATACGGGCCAAAGTCCAAGGCACGTGTCATCGCCGACAAGTCCTGCGCGGATCGATGCCATCGCAGGCAGCCCGCAGCATCTGGACGTCGACGCGCCGCAAAGTAGCTTCTGCCCGCCAGTGCCTGCGGACGGAGACGGAGCTCCGCGTTCGCTAAGCCGGTCAAGAGCTCGCGAAAGCCCTCGACAGCGGCTTCATAACATTTGAGGTTTAAGCTCAGCGCCGTGTCGTTGGGTGCAATCACAACCTGGCGCTGAACCGCGACATCCCCCGTATCAACACCGTCATCGATCCGATGCCAGCTGATGGCATGTTCGCTCTCCTGGGCCAGCAGTGCCCAGGACGTCGCGTGCGTCCCCGCATATCGCGGCAAGGGTCCGTCGTGATAGTTGAAAGCGCCTTGACGCGCTCGTCCGAAAACATCCGCCGGCAACAGGAACGGATTGGCTATGGAAAAAATCCACTCCACCGGCTCGGTGGCGAGCAACGTCGAGAGCTCTTCAACACTGGCTACAACCGAGATGTTGGCGCAAGCCGCCCAATCGGCGAATAGGGTGTCGGCAGATAGCACCGCGCGAATGTCGTGGCCCATCTCCATTGCGAGCCGAGCGCACCTGACCGCGAGCGTGCCACTGCCAATAAACATGCTCGAGCGTCTCGAAGGGGCCGCAGGGCGTTGCCCATGCCGACCACTTGGTTCGTAAGGGCTTACGTGTTCCGGCGAAGAGCAACGCGTCATCTCTACCCTCCAGCAGTTCGCCGACCGTCTGTTCCCATCCCAGGCGCCGCGCCAGTAGCGGCTCAAACCAGCCGCACCTGCTCTGATTTGCGCGGGAGTAAATGCGCTGAAATAGCAATCGGATCAGCGGTGCGCAGTTCCTTGACCTCGTCGGAATGTTCGGTGAGCGTGATCATGGAACAATTTCTCGTCAGTCTATTCGCGTGGCCGATGACGATGCATGGATCGTGCCAACGGAGAAAAGTTTTTCCAAACAATAGGATGAAACCGACAGTGCGAGGTCGCATGTTCAACACGTGTCGGATCGACAACGCTAACCACCAGCTCCTTCAAATGCGGCGCGAGGGCGCGGCGATATAGAGATATGTATCATTTCGCGAATGTGATCATTTTTCTGTATTGCCAACCATACCGTATATTGAGGGCGACGAAACGGCTGCCCTGAAGTACTCTAGAACGAAGCGTATGGACGAACTCACATCGGATGAGTTACGCCATTTGGCGGCGAGAGCGTTCCTGCCCGAAAAGTTGGTAATCGACACTGCAGCTGAAACCGTCCGGCGGTTCGAGGATGCGTGGGCATCGGAGAGAAAAAAACTCCCCATGGAGGGAAGGTCCGGGAGTTGATCGACAAGCATTCACCGAGGATCCCGCTTTACGCAGAATTCAGTCGCTAGGTGGTTGGAACCAGCAATCGGCGGCGAGAGAAGATCTTATCAGTACTGGTCATGTGCTTTCAGTCGTTCGTAAACAAAGAGCGGCAAACGGCGACCCGATCGGGCGTGCTGTTCAGTCAGGTGAGAAGCAGCCACAAGACTTGCCTGAACCAGTTGGTGAAGAGCGAGAAGTTTTGCAGTTGTAGCCGGTGCTTGGCCTTGAGGTGGCACGCGATAAGCTCTTCGTCGTCGACAAAGCTGTCGAGGAAGTCGTACCACCCTTCGGCTCGAACATCGTCATTGCTGACGATCGCCGAGCTCAGGGTCCTCACCGAGCTCTTTCGCGACATGGTTCAGCGTGAAGACATACGTGATCGTAGCTATCAAGCGGCCGCGGCGCAGAGGGTGGCGACCGGCGAGGAATTCCCAGGGAAGCAGTTCGTCGAGTCGATCCATCACCTTGTCAGCGAAGGCTGCATAAAACTCGTTGGCGAGAGCCGGCATGAAATTGAACACGGCCGACGAATAGGTGGTGAAATCGTCGACCGTGAACAATGACTGTTGCTAAGCGGCGCACGGGTTCGCTCCGGCGAGCAGCCAGGCGAGCAGCAGCCACAAAATCTGCCTGAACCAGTTGATGAGGAGCGAGAAGTTGTAGCCGGCGGCGGCGAGCACGGCGTTGATGGCGTCGCCATGTTCGCCGGCGAGATAGTTGCGGTCCATGCGGTGCTCGGCCTTGAGATGGCCGATGACTGGCTCGATGGCCGAGCGGCGCCGCATCTCGCGCTTGATGGCCGGCGTGACGCGGAGCTTCTGGCCGCTGGTGAAGACGCGGAACCTGTGGCTCTGCGGGGCATTGTGGCCGCGGTATCCGGCATCGGCGAGGAGCCGCTCGATCTCGTTGCCGACGGTTTTCTCCATGTCCGGAATGACGGTCGCCAGCGTGTGACCATCATAGGGATTGCCGGGCAGAGCCTTGGCGTGCAGGGCGAACTGGCCGCCCTTCGAGCGTTTCAGGGTGGTGGCGACCGAGACCTTGACGCCGAACTCGTAGGGCCTGTGCGCCTTGCCCTTGCCGATGCATTCGACCTCCGGCGCATGCAGGCTGTAGATCTTGCGGCCGCGCTGGTGTTGCCGCTGCTCCAGAACCGTCGAGGCCTGGTGGAGCGGCCAGAGGAACACGCTCAGCAGCGTCTCGTCATCGCCGATCTGCCGGCGAATATCGCGGACGGTGCGGCCGAGATAGGTCTTGAGCTTGCGCAGCGCGTTGCGCGCCCGCTTGAACTGCTTGGCGTGGGCATAACGCTGATGTTTGATCAGCGCCTGCTTGCCGACCCGCATATAGGATTGCCGCAGTTTCAGTCCCATCTTTTGCGCCAGACGGACAAGCCGCTCGCGCGCCCGTTGGATGAGCTTCGCATCGGTCGGGAACATCACATTCTTCGGCTGCACGGTGGTGTCGACGATCACCCGGCGCGTGTCGGAAGGGTGCATCGCCCCGGTCTTGACCGCCACCGCCAGGCTTTCCTGCAACAGCGCCGTCAGCCGCGCCTCGCCCATGCGACCCCGCCAACGCGTCATCGACGAGCGGTCGAACGGCAGGTCGTGGCGGAAGAATTCTTCGCCGCAGAGATATTGGAAATAGGGGTTTTCCACCCAGCGGGCGCACAGCTCCTCGTCCGACAGGTCGAACGTATGTTTGAGGATCGCCAGCCCCGCCATCAACCGCGTCGGCAGCGGCCATGCCGGGGCCGTCGCAATAGACCTCGCCGAAGCGCCGCTCCAGAAACGGCCAGTCGATCGCCCGCGCCAGCCGCACCAGCTCGTGCTTCATGTTGATGATCTGATCCAGCCGGGAGCGGAACAGATCCTGCTCCCCCGTCTCGCGCCGCTCGCGTGGTCTCGACATCGCCGCTCCTCGATTCACCGCCGCTAAAACGAGTGAATCACGCCTTGCCGAGGGCGCAAACCGCAAAATCAAATTGCATATGTGGACGGCCCCCTCCTTGCAAGATCGTCGTGCAGTTTGTGGTCGGATCGCTTGCGATCATATGTACGGCCTTCGTGTGCGGTCGCACATGACCGCTGGCCAAGATGGTTTCCGCGACGCGAGCTCCAAACAAGAAAGCGACCTGGGGCGGCCGTTGCAATTTGCGGAATGTCTCGCGTCCCGGATCGATCGATCACACCATCTGCCTTTCGTCCTGCAAGTTCCCGGCATCAGCTTGGCTCGGAGCGCATGCAGAGCCTCCGTGCCAGCCGATCTCTATGCCGCTCCCGCCGCCGCGGGTTGGCTTGTGTGCATGGCCTTGTAGTGTTCGCCGCTCACCATCAACTTCCAGGCAATGCGGGCGATCTTGTTGGCGAGCGCCACGGCGGCCTGCTTCGGCGATTTGCGCTTGAGCAGCCCGGCGAGCCACGGCGAGGCGGCGCTGCGGCCGCATCGCACGTGCTGGATCACGGCGGTAGCTCCGACAATCAGCACGCTGCGCAAGGCTTCGTCGCCGGCGCGCGTGATCACACCGAGCCGGGTCTTACCCGCCGTGGAGTGGTCCTTCGGCGTCAGCCCGATCCACGCCGCGAAGTCGCGTCCGGAGCGGAACAGCTCGGGAGCCGGCGTCTTCATCACCAGCAAGGCGGCGCCGATCGGCCCGATGCCGGGTACCTTGACCAGGCGGCGGCTGCGCGTGTCGCTGCGATGCCAGGCCATCAGCTTGGCTTCGATCTCTGCCACGCGCTCCTGCAACTGAGTATATTCCTTGGCCTGCTGAGCAAACAGCTCGCGCGCCAGCGCCGGCAGGGTCTCGTCCGTCGTGGCACGCTCGAGCAACGGCGCGATGTTACTCATGCCCTTGGCGGCCACCAGTCCGAACTCGGCCGCGTAGCGGATCGAATTCGCCAGCTGTGTGCGATTGCGGACCAGCCGCTCGCGCATCCCGGCCAGCATCAGCGCCGCCTGATCATCGGCCGTTTTCATTGGCACGAAGCGCATCGTCGGCCGGCTCATCGCCTCGCACAGCGCCTCGGCGTCCGCCGCGTCGTTCTTGCCACGCTTGACATACGGCTTCGCATACTGCGGCGGGATCAGCTTGACCTCATGGCCGAACGTGCTCAACAAGCGAGCCCAATGATGCGCCCCACCACACGCCTCCAACGCTATGGTCGTGGCCGGCAGCCTCTCAAAAAACCGCACCATCTCCCGCCGCCGCAGCTTCTTGCGCAGCACCGGCTCCTCCGTCACATTCACCCCATGCAGCTGGAACACATGTTTTGACGTATCCATGCCAATGCGAATAACCTTCTCCACGGACGGCCTCCTTGTTTGAGATCTGCAACGACCTCATTCTGGCACATCAGATGCCGTGTGGGGGCCGTCCACTCCAACAAGAAAAGCGCACTCAGTGAGCGCTTTTCTTGCAACACTGCACCGCGGAAAAGCGGAAATTATACAGCATTATCAAAGACGTGTGGATAGTTCACGGGCGACGAAATCGGCGCCGCGAAAAGCTCGGCCGTCGGCATGCCGCCGACATACATGAGCCGGCCGCCGATCTTCGCAGTGATCTGGCGCACCAGGCCGAGGCCGCCGTAGTGGCGTGTACGCGGGGCCGCTCTGCATCGAACGAGAAACTATCATAGCGCATGTTGAACCCATACGTTCGGTTCAACATATATGCCGTAATTGTGCTCAAGCGACACAAGCAGCGGCACTAGTGCACCATCAATTTCCACCATGCCGGAACGTTCAAACGCTACTCCTGTCCAACTGGACCATTCGGCAATTGTCCCAGCGATGGTCATGGAATAAGGCGCTATTTTTAAGATTCTTCCACCGACGGTTATGTGAGTTCGCAACCAGGAGTCCACTGCGGAACCGTCAGCACGCTGTAGTTTGATGTACTCATCCATTGGTAGCCGCGGGTGTCGTTGCTTTTGATTGGGACGAACCGGCACAGACAATTCGTCGAAGCCCATTTGCCTGGCACAGGTCTTCAATGCGCCCAACATTGCCAGTGCATTGCCAATCCCTCGAGCTCTGGGCGCTAAGGTGATTTCGAGTGCACTTATTGTGGTTGGTTTGCGACCAATAAGTTTATCCTCATGCGCCCAGCGGATAACTTGGTCCCAACCGCCGTCAGGCAATTCGGTACGCCCATCAACGTTGAGTGCAAACGGCACGCCGAAAGCACGAGCAACGACCTCTTCTTCCATAAGTCCTACAAAAGCATAGTCTAGGTAGTTAAAAAATACGGCTTTCCCAAAGTACAGCCTTGCAGTTTGATCCTGGCGAATGAAGTTGGGCCAAAGAGCATCGAAATCCGGGGAGAAAACTGAGGGAATCAGATCGGGCCGTTCCCGCAATGAAAATATTTTTAAGCTCATTCTTCTATCTCGCGTAACCCTGTCTCACTTGCTCATTCGTATCAGTTGCCCCCCAGTCAGCAGCTTACTCTTTGCGGGCAATGGCACATTTGAACCCAATGTTGCCGACCCAGAGAGAACGATCGTCGAAAACCGCTTCACGTCGGAATCGCACCCTTTAGGGGCCCTTGTCCCGATCATATCCGAGATCCCTCAAAGGGATTTTACATTCGGGGAACTGAGCGTCGAAGACATGTTTGGTTGTCTTGGCAGGGAACTTCCTTCCGCTGCGGGCCATAGCAAAAATGATCTCAGGAGTAACTATCTCTCCCGGACGCCAAGCATCTACACGAACACCGTGGTAGTCTAGTAAGATTGCCGGCAATACTCTCAATTGAAGCCGCTTGGCGACAGCCAGCCTGTGATGGCCATCCATAACAAAAAGCGCTTCCTTATGGACAGCAATTGGAGCCTTCCAGAATTTGGCTTGGAGAATCTCTTCTTCAAGCTCAAGAACGTGTCGGCAATCAACCTCTTCGGTCGGAGTCAAATTGTTGGGCTGTAACAGATAGTAGCGCATAAGCATGTCACGTCCGACAGTAAAATGCCCAATGTCTAGCGGAAATCTCGATGTCTCAGCGATCGCGAGCGAAACTCATGATCGTCATGCACTAAACCGGCATTCATTTGGTAACCTACTGGCAACTATGCTTGCAATGCTCATTGGTACAACAAGGTCCAGTGGAGTTGTGACCCTCGTTCCTCCATGTCGAAGTTCCGATGGATCACGCGTGTTCAAAGAATAGCTTCTTAATTCCTGCATACCTTTTCCAACCTCCGGCGATGATGCCTTATCAGACTGCAGATGAGTTTCTCGTGAGGAAGGCCACCTTTTCCAAGGCCATCAGACTTCGATCGAACAAACGCTTAATGCCTCGTTCGCCTGTGTTGATGGCTTCCACAATGAGGCGTGCACTAAGGCAAAGCCGCAACGCAGCAACCTGGACGCCCCCAAGCTCGCCGCAAGGAACCGGTTGTCCAACTTCGCAACGAACTGACAATATTGTGCTACCAGGCATCTTGGCTTTCGTAGCCAAATCCTGGCACAAATGATCGTATATTCTCTTTGTTTGCGGGGCGGTCAGCGGATTTCTCCTCGCATGTCGATTTACGCGAAATAGTATAAAAGGCAAAATCGTCGGTAGCTGGTCCCAAGAATTGTGGGTGATTGGCAGATGGCGTTGTAACGTCGGTTGCTCTAATAGCTGGAAATCAGGCGCATTGTTCAGCCAGGAGGTAACCTCCTTATGAAAGTCAACCACAACCCGTTGGATATCTTCCTCTGAAACACTACGGAAAGCACGCAGCTCGGCGAGTGCAGCTTCCCACCGCAAAAGTAAACCAAAGTTACTGGTTTCAGGGAGTGTCTGAGCGCCTGTCCAGTTTCGTGGCCAGTCTGCCCGGCAACACGTCGCTCCGGGCGTAGGACGTAGTGGCCGTTTCTTCAAGCGGCCTGCCATCGACGCAGGAACCAAGAGCATTGCCGAAAAGGCTGGACCTCCCAAAAACTTGGATCCAGTAACGATCACCAAGCAGCCGATGGTAAGATAAGTTTGCAGCGTTTTCGGTGCCAATCGAAACTGAGATGCATCGACGAGAATTTCAACGCTGTCAGGCCAGCGACGCCTGAGATCCAGCGCCTTGCTCGGAGTTGGAGCCAGTACTCCGGTTTTCGAAACGTCAGTCAACACGATCAAAATACGACCGTATCGCGTTATCGCAGCCGATACTATTGCCTCGAGTTCATCATCGACGGCCGCAATAGGTCGGAGCCTGGAACCCTCCATGCGAACTGCTATCGACCTAACATCAATGGGATCCGCTGAATTGACCGTTGTTCCACCACTCTCGCGGTGCGGAGAATGCATGCCGCCAGCCAGAGCATGACCGACCCCACTCCCCGTCTCTTCCGGTTGGACCATAATTGCCAAGGTCCTTGCTACGGAGCTTCCTGCAACCAATCGGGAGGCAAGCATGTGAGCGTCGGTACCAGAAGGAGAGACGATGACTTCCATCCCTCGAATGTGTTCCAAACCGCATAAGCGAATGAATTCGTGACGAACTCTGTCGGTCTCTTCTAGATAGATTTCTTCCGGCGCCCGTCCAGGCAAGGTCTGCAATATCTTTTGGCGCAGTCTTTCCGCAGCTGAAAATCCGACGTCAGAAATCGTAGATGCGGTTGCCGAACCAAATGAGAATAATTCCCGGTCGGGAACTGGTTTACGACCGTACTTATTTGTCATTTGGCTAGCAGCAAGTTCGATCCGCTCGTCACCCCCCGAGGTTAACAACTCAGCGGTCGAAGGAAGATAAGTATTCACGTTGGATAGCCGCTGTGTCATTTGACATCCAGATTGCTGTTCGGGTGGGTAATCGGCAAATTGTTTAAGGCTGCTGACAGTTGGTGCGCCAAGACCCGCCGGTTTTCCAGAACATCCATCATCGTCACGTGATCGCCTGGAACGGGCACAGCCTTAATAAACTGCGCGTCCAAAATTCGATCCCATCCGCGCATTGGAGAATTTGCATGCGGCGTTGCCGGAAGTTGCGGCCTTGGGCTGGGAGAGTCCGCCAGAGCATAAAATTGGTACACGCTGACCGGCAGCGATGGCATCTGATACGAGTGTACAGCTTGGTGAAATTGCGCGTACATGATGGCGTTACGGTAGAGATCTGGTCCGCCGACGACCGCACCCATTTGTTGCGCTTTCTCAAGCAACTGCTTAACTGAGCTCTGCCCGGCCGATCGTCGCAGCACTTCGAACCTCTCATCACTCAGCGACTCCAGAGGTTCAAAGATCATTTGCAAAGCGATTTCTGTATCCGTCATCCCGGGCGATGCAGCCGGCAGTGGCACATCGATGAGGGCAATCAACGAAACAGTTTCTTGGAGATGGAGCAGGCGTTCGGCGATTGCATAAGCCAGTACAGCCCCAGAGGAATATCCCGCAAATCGATATGGACCCCGTGGCTGCACTTTCCTTAGTGCCTGCGTTACGTTTGCCGCAATCTCTTTAAGGCTTGGTCGAGCAGCTTCTTCAAATGGCGGCCAAGGCAAAGCGTAGACAGGGCAATCTATGTCCATCTCTCTGACTAACGGGAACACATATGAGCAGTCGCCGTATCCAGTCGGAACAAAGAAGATAGGCGCTGGAGATCCTATCGTGCGCACCGGTAGCACCCCAGGTGTATAACTGGATGAATCCAACTCGATCTTTGGAGCGAGGTCTTTGAGGATCGGGGCATTAAAAATATCGCTGGCGCTGACCTTCATCCCAACTCCTAGCGCTTGAGCAAGCATGCGCACCGCCAGCAATGAGTGGCCGCCGAGCTCGAAGAAGTTGTCGTGGCGGCCGACCCGCTCGATGCCGAGAAGCTCTTCCCAGATCGCCGCCAGCAGCGTCTCGATCTCGCCGCGTGGTGCCTCGAAAGCCCGGCGCGCATAGGCCTCGTCGTCAGGTGCCGGCAGCGCCTTGCGGTCGAGCTTGCCGTTCGGTGTCAGCGGCAGCACATCCAGCCGCACGAAGGCCGACGGCACCATGTAGNNNCATGTAGTCGGGCAGCAGGCCAACCAGATGGGCCCGCAACGCCGCGGCAAGCTCGGCGCCATCGGCTTTGTCCGACCCGTCCGCCGTCTTCGCAACCACATAGGCGACAAGCCGCTTGTCGCCGGCCGCATCCTCGCGCGCCACCACCACGGCCTCGCGCACCCGCTCGTGCTCGCAAAGCCGGGCGGCGATCTCGCCCGGCTCGATGCGGAAACCGCGGATCTTCACCTGGTCGTCGTTGCGGCCCAGAAACTCCAGATTGCCGTCCGGCAGATAGCGCGCCAGGTCGCCGGTCCGGTACATCCGGGCATCCGCCTCGCCGCTGAACGGATCGGCCAGGAATCGCTCCGCCGTCAGATCGGGCCGGTTCAGGTAGCCGCGCGCAACCCC
>NZ_LUAV01000052.1:11741-12274 GCF_002078505.1 Ensifer aridi
GCCCACCGCCCCGAACGGAACGGGCTGGCCGTGGTCGTCAAGCACATAGATCCGCGTGTTCGCAATCGGACGCCCGATCGGCACATTCCGGTGAGGCGCCTCAATGCCCGTGTCGGCAAGAAAGGTGGTCGACCAAATTGTAGTCTCGGTCGGACCATAAAGATTTCTGAGAGATTTTACCCTTCTGCCGAGCTTCGAGGCCAGATCTGAAGGCAACGCCTCGCCGCCACACAACGCGTTCAATTCGGGCGCACCATCCCAGCCGGCGTCGAAGAGCATACGCCACGCTGCCGGGGTTGCCTGCGTCACAGTTATCTTCTGATGGGACAGATGCTGCTGCAATCCAATAGCATTGGTCTCGCGAGCAAGGACGACGTTAGCTCCCACGGCCAACGGAAGATAGAGTTCCAGCCCCGCAATGTCGAAAGAGATCGTCGTGATCGCGAGGAGTGAATCATGCGCTGTGAGGCCTGATACATCCAGAAAAGCGCGTAGAACATTGAGAACACTCGCATGCTCGACCATGACACCCT
>NZ_LUAV01000053.1:0-432 GCF_002078505.1 Ensifer aridi
GTGACAGAGCACGATCTGCAAGAGCTGCCGGATGCGGATGCGGTGCTTGCGGATCTCTACCATGATGAGGCGCGCACGCCGTTCGATCTGGCGCGCGGGCCGCTGATCCGCGGACGTCTGATCCGGCTGGCCGATGACGACCACGTCTTCCTGCTGACGCAACACCATATCGTCTCGGATGGCTGGTCGATGGGCGTGCTGATGCGCGAACTCAGTCAGCTTTACCGGGCGTTTGCGGCCGGGCGCGACGATCCTTTGCCGCCGCTGGCGATCCAGTATCCGGATTATGCCGCCTGGCAACGGCAATGGCTGTCGGGGGAACGGCTGCAGGCCCAGGCGCAGTATTGGCGCGACAGCCTGTCTGGTGCCCCGGCCCGTCTGGCGCTGCCGACCGACCGGCCGCGGCCGGCGCAGCAGTCGTTTGCCGGAGCC
>NZ_LUAV01000053.1:532-677 GCF_002078505.1 Ensifer aridi
TCATGACGGTGCTGGCGGCCTGGGCGGCGGTGCTGTCGCGCCTGTCGGGGCAGGACGACCTTGTCATCGGCGTGCCGAGCGCCAATCGCGGCCGCCGCGAGGTCGAGGAGCTGATCGGCTTCTTCGTCAACACCCTGGCGGTTCG
>NZ_LUAV01000054.1:0-932 GCF_002078505.1 Ensifer aridi
AGCAGCGTCTCTGGTTCTTGTCACAGTTGGACGAAGACAGCACGAACTATAACATTCCCCTGGGCTGGCGATTGCGCGGAGCGCTCGACCGCGTCGCCTGGCAGCGCAGCCTTGACCGTCTGTTTGCCCGTCACGAGGCGCTGCGCTCGACGTTCGTCGCCGGAGAGGATGACCCGCAGGTTGAGATTTTATCAGCGGACACGCGATTGCCGGTGGTCGAAGACGACCTTCGGGGTGAACCGGATGCCGAGGTCTTGCTTTCGGCCCTGTGCGAAGAAGAAGCAAGGACACCGTTCGATCTTGCGCGCGGCCCGCTGATCCGCGGCCGCCTGATCCGGCTGGCCGATGACGACCACGTCTTTCTGCTGACGCAACACCACATCGTCGCCGATGGCTGGTCGATGGGGGTTCTGGTGCGTGAGCTCAGCAGCCTTTACCGGGCGTTTGCGGCCGGGCGCGCCGATCCTTTGCCGCCGCTGGCGATCCAGTATCCGGATTATGCCGCCTGGCAACGGCAATGGCTGTCGGGGGAACGGCTGCAGGCCCAGGCGCAGTATTGGCGCGACAGTCTGTCTGGTGCCCCGGCCCGTCTGGCGCTGCCGACCGACCGGCCGCGGCCGGCGCAGCAGTCGTTTGCCGGAGCCAGCGTGCCTGTCGTCATCGATCAGGATCTGACGCGCGGGCTGAAGCGGCTGAGCCATCAACATGGCACGACCTTGTTCATGACGGTGCTGGCGGCCTGGGCGGCGGTGCTGGCGCGCCTGTCCGGGCAGGCCGATATCGTGATCGGTGTACCGACGGCCAATCGCGGCCGCCGCGAGGTCGAAGAGCTGATCGGCTTCTTCGTCAACACCCTGGCGGTTCGAATCGATCTGTCCGGTGAGCCGAGCGTCTCCGATCTGCTGGAGCGGACGCGACGCACGGCGCTCGCC
>NZ_LUAV01000054.1:1248-1633 GCF_002078505.1 Ensifer aridi
CGGGCGATGGTTGCCGATGCCGGGCAGCCGGTCGGCCGCATCGACATCCTGCCGGCTGACGAGCGCCGCTATCTGCTGGAGGAGCTGAACCGGACGGAAGCGGACTATCCGACGGAGCTGTGCGTGCACGAACTGTTCGAAGCGCAGGTGCGCCGGACGCCCGACGCGGTGGCACTGGTGCATGAGGATGAAGAGCTGAGCTATGGTGAGCTCAATGTCCAGGCCAACCGGCTCGCCCATCATCTGATCGCGCTTGGGGTCAAGCCCGACCAGCCGGTGGCGATCTGCGTCGAGCGCAGCCCGGCGATGGTGGTGGGGCTGCTGGCGATCCTGAAAGCGGGCGGCGCCTATCTGCCGCTCGATCCGGCCTATCCGTGCGCGCGGC
>NZ_LUAV01000055.1 GCF_002078505.1 Ensifer aridi
TGTCGAGCCCGGCGCAGGTGGTGTGGCGCAAGGCGCCGCTGGCGGTGAGCGAAGTCGAGCTGGAGGAAGATGGCGGTCCCGGTTCCGAGCAGCTGAAGCGCCGGTTCGATCCGCGCCACTACCGTCTCGCCCTTGGCCAGGCGCCGCTGATGCGGTTCGTGATTGCGCGCGAGCCAGGCAGCGAGCGCTGGCTGCTTCTGGAGCTGCAGCATCATCTGATCGGCGATCACACGACGGCCGAAGTGATGCATGCCGAGGTCCGGGCCGTGCTCGAGGGACGCGCGCATGAGCTGGCGGCGCCGCAGCCGTTCCGCAATCTGGTGGCGCAGGCCCGTCTCGGCGTTTCGTCCGAAGAGCATGAAGCGTTCTTCCGGGAGATGCTCGCCGACATCGACGAGCCGACCACACCGTTCGGGCTGAGCGAGGTTCGCGGCGATGGCCGCGGATCCCGCGAGGCGCAGCGGATGCTGCCGCCGGCGCTCAACGATCGGCTGCGGGCCCAGGCGCGGCGGCTGGGGGTCAGCCTGGCGAGCCTTTGCCATCTGGCCTGGGGCCAGGTGGTGGCGCGGAGCAGCGGCCGCGAGCAAGTGGTGTTCGGCACGATGCTGTTCGGCCGCATGCATGCCGGGACCGGCGCCGACCGTGCCATGGGCCTGTTTATGAATACCCTGCCGTTGCGACTGGATCTGGATGGCACCGGGGTTGAGCAAAGTGTGCGTATCGCCCACGCCCGTCTGGCCGAGCTGCTCTCACACGAGCATGCCCCGCTGGCATTGGCGCAACGCTGCAGCGGCGTTGTCGCACCAGCGCCATTGTTCAGTGCGCTGCTGAACTATCGCCACACCACGCCGGCCCACAACACGCCGGCCCAAAGCACGCCGGCCATGTCCGGCGTGGGAACAAGCGACGTGCTGTCCGGCATGGAATGGCTGGGGAGCGAGGAACGCACCAATTATCCCGTGACCCTGTCGGTGGATGATTTTGGCGAGGCACTGGGGCTCACGGCGGACGCGGTCGAGCCGATCTCCCCCGATCGCATCTGCGGCTACATGCAGCGGGCGCTCGAGCAGCTGGTCGAGGCGCTGGAACGGGCGCCGAATACGCCAGTGCGCGAGCTCGACATCCTGCCGGCCGCTGAGCGCCGCTATCTGCTGAAGGAGCTGAACCTGACGGACGCGGACTATCCGTCGGATCTGTGCGCCCACGAGCTGTTCGAGGCGCAGGTGCGCCGGGCGCCCGACGCGGTGGCGCTGGTCTTCGAACGGCGGTCGATCTCCTATGGCGAACTCAACGCCGAGGCCAACCGGCTGGCCCATCATCTGATCGGGCTTGGGGTGAAGCCCGACCAGCCGGTGGCGATCTGCGTCGAGCGCAGCCCGGCGATGGTGGTGGGACTGCTGGCGATCCTCAAAGCCGGCGGCGCCTATCTGCCGCTCGACCCGGCCTATCCGAGCGCGCGGCTGCGGCAGGTGCTCGACGATGCCGCCCCGCAACTCATGCTTTGCGATGCCGCCGGCCGCGAAGCGCTGGGCGCCGAGGCGATTGCAAGCCTGAGCATCGTCGACTTTTCGGACGGCGAGCTTCCCTGGACCGACCAGCCCACTGACGATCCTGACCCGCATGCGCTCGGCCTGAGCTCCAGCCACCTCGCCTACATCATCTACACATCAGGCTCCACCGGAACGCCCAAGGGCGTCATGGTCGAGCATCGGGGATTGGTGAACTATTTGCACTTTGCCTGTGAGGCCTACGTGCCCACGTCTTCCTCGGTGGTCTCCTCGTCCTTGGCCTTCGATGCCATTATTACCAGCCTGTTTGCGCCCTTGATGTGTGGTGGCCATGCACAGCTTGTCAGGCGAGACGAGGTCGAGGGGGTAAAGGAAAGGATCCGCTCGCATTGCGGGATCATCGACATCACCCCGAGCCATCTGGACGCTCTTGGGCAACAGATGCTGGCGGACTCTGCAGCCAGCCAGGTTGACCTGTTTATCATCGGCGGTGAAGCGCTGTTCGGTTCGACAGTCGAGTTGTGGCGCAGGGTCCAGCCTGCGGCCAGAATGGTGAATGAGTACGGCCCCACCGAAACGATCGTCGGCTGTCTCTTTTATGAGGTTCCGGCAGCGCCAGCTGTATCCGCGAACGTCCCGATCGGCCGTCCGATCGCGAACGCGCGGGTGTACCTGCTGGACGATCATGGTCAGCCTGTTCCGTTCGGGGCGGTGGGCGAGCTCTATATCGGCGGGGCAGGGGTTGCGCGCGGCTACCTCAACCGGCCCGATCTGACGGCGGAGCGGTTCATCGCCAGTGCCTTTGTCGAAGGCGATCGTCTCTATCGGACCGGCGACCTGGCGCGCTATCTGCCGGATGGCAATCTCGAGTTTCTGGGCCGCAACGACGAGCAGGTGAAGATCCGCGGCTTGCGCATCGAGCCGGGCGAGATCGCCGCCCGGCTGCTGGAGCATGAGCTTGTCACCGATGCGGCCGTCGTGGCGCGAAAGGATGCGACCGGCGACAAGCGGCTTGTCGCCTATGTGGTTGCGAAGACGGCAGACGGGTCGGATGAAGCCGATGGCGCCGAGCTTGCCGCGGCGTTGCGGGCCCATCTTGGTGGCCTGCTGCCGGACTACATGGTGCCGTCGGCCTTCGTGCGGCTGGATGTGCTGCCGCTGACGCCGAACGGCAAGCTCGACCGCAAGGCGCTGCCGGCCCCTGCGGACGATGCCTATGCGCGTCGGGTTTTCGAGGCACCGCGCGGCGAGATCGAGACGGCACTGGCGGCGATGTGGCAAGAGCGTCTCGGCATCGAGCGGATCGGCCGCCACGACAACTTCTTCGAGCTCGGCGGCCACTCGCTGCTGGCGGTGCAGCTCTCGAGCCGGTTGCCGCAGGCTGTCGGTGTCGAGGTGCCGCTGGCGACCCTGTTCGCCAGGCCGGTGCTTGCCGACCTGGCGGAAAGCATCGCCGAACAGTTGCGCCGCGCCGGTCCCAAGGACCTGCCGGCGATTGTCGCCGTGGCGCGCGACGAGCCGCTGGTGCTGTC
>NZ_LUAV01000056.1 GCF_002078505.1 Ensifer aridi
TAGCCCACCATGTGCCGCACGCCAAGGCTGCCGCCGTCGCGACACAACGAACTACTAGCGGGCGAAACCTAATAGAAAGGGGGAATGAACGAATGAAACCACGACTATGAAACTTGCCATCGGTGCGGCGCTTCTGATAGGCGCGTTGCCATCTGTCGCGCAATCGCAGGAAATTCCTGCAAGATCGGACAGCCAGAAGCCGACAGAGCTGGCTCGGGAAATCTGCACAGCTGCTCCCAGAACCGTTGCACGGTTGGACACCAGCTCGCGGCGAGCGTCACCGAGACCAGAGACTGACAGTTGGCAGTCTTCCCAAGCGCGGAGGCGTATTGGGGCGCAACGCCTACCGAGTGACATCCCTCCTTCGGCAACGCCGGGCATTGTCGCCGCCAACCAACTTTGTCGGCTTCAACGAGCAGGGCCGTTTCGAGCCCAGAGGCATCCCAGACGCCGCTGCCGATGAAATGATGAAGCTAATCATACTCAAGCCGTTATTACGCACCGCCATTGGCTGAATGCTCTTGCGATCGCCAGGGCAGATCAGCCCCGCACATAGGCAGGGCACATCTGGCGCCGCCGCTTATGCCCCAGCTGCGCCAGAAACGGCTGAAGCCATTCCATCATCTCCTCATGCCACCCCGCCACGACGCGCTCCTCTTCATCGGAGCGCGCAGCATCAAGCCATCTTGGATAACAAAGCGTTAACCTGCCAAAGTAGTGGTAGCGAAACGCCTGCACTGTTCAGACAAACCGAGCCACCTCTTATCTGCGCGAGAGCTGGCTCGAGTCATTGGGGTCTTCGCTTTGATGCACCTTGCAGCCACCGCGTTGAACCCGTTTAAAGGTCTAGCTCTGACTCTCGATGCGCGCGGACAGGCAAGAGGAACCCGGTCCCACCGATTAGCAACAGACCGCCAGCAGAGGCTGTCAGTGCCAAAGCCAGGGAATAATTCTGCGCCAGCGCGCCCCACACCCAACTGCCTGCCGCGATGCCGCCATACGTTAATGCATAATATATCGAGATGGTGCGACCTGCGATCCACCGGGGGCTCGCCAATTGTACAGTTGCGCCAAGGCTAGACCAGGCGATGACCCAACCCGCACCGCCTAGTGCGAGCGCGGTTGCCGCCAATGCAAGTGCAGAGGTCAGAGCAAGGGACATAGAGCACGTCGCACATGCGGCGCACGCAAGCGTTACCAGCCGTTCCTGAGACAGCATCCGTCTGAGCACGCTGTTGGAGATGCCGCCGAGGACCGCGCCAGTACCAAAGCCTCCCATCAAGATGCCATATGCGATCGGCCCTCCCGCGAACTTATCGCGAACAATCAGAGGGAGCAGCGCGAGTATGGAGATGCTGGCCAGGCCAAAGAGGGTACCGCGCGCGACCGCTGCCCTGATTTCCGAAGACGTCGCCGTGAAGCGCAATCCATCGTAGATTTCGGCAGTCATCGACTCGCGCGGGAGAGGTAAAGAGCGAACCTTCCAGTTACAGCGCCCTATGGCGCACAGTGGCGAAAAATAGCTAACCGTGGTCAGGGAGAAAGCCGTCATAAGCCCGAACGACCCGACGACGATGCCGCCGAGCGCCGGTCCTACAGCCCGAATAGTATTGGATCCGAGGGAGGTAAGCGTGACGGCAGCGGGAATATCCGGTCGATCCACAATATCGCCGATTGAGGCCTCCCAAGCGGGACCGTTGAGAGCGGCGCCACATCCGGCCAGGAAGCTGAGGCCGAGAATGACCCACGGATCGACTAAGGCCAACGCCACAAGAGCGGTCAGCATGGCCGATGCTAAGGTCATCAGACACCTACCGGCAAACATGACCCTGCGACGGCTGAAACGATCGGCGATAGCCCCCGCGAAGATGGACAGGATGAACGTGGGCAGCGACGTTGAAGCCTGTACAAGCGCGACCATCATGTCGGATGGTGAAATCGTAGCCATCAGCCAGCTGCTTGCTACAGTCTGCATGAACCAGCCGAGGCTGGAAACCTGCGTAGCGAGCCAGATCGAACGAAAGGTCGAGTTCTTGAGCGGCGCAAAAGTTCTTCCCGATGTTGCATCTGCCGCCCTGCTCATTTTCTCCAAGTCATTGCCCTCCGTCTAGGTTGACCGGCATCTTCCGCAAGCGATCGCACTCGGTGGGCCGTAGGGATCAGCTTCATAGTCTTTCCCGTTTGATCGGACGCGGCCGGAGTGGCCTTCATTATCTTCTTTTGGAGCAGTATTCGCGCCAGGGCGGCTTCTTTGGCCGCCCACCAATTGGTGGCTCTTGCCGCCCGCACAACGAGCTGCAAAAGTCGTGCCAACTTTCCACAAAGAAGGGAAAAAAATTCTGCTTAAGAGAGCGGGCGGTAAGGTATACCGAACACCACCGTCGCCAACCCGACAAAGTCGACAATTACGGGTTTGGCGTTCTCACAGGAATGCCGGACTGGGTTCAACTGCGGGGAACGGACTTGCCACGTTTGTTCAGTCGCGTTCCGCGTTAGGGGCTTCGGAAACGCGATATCGCCGCTTGAGAGGCATGATTTTTTAAACGTATTCGCATTGGCACGGTGAATGCAAGGTTATCCGCAATTGCTTCTTCGTCACCGGTCGAGGAGAAATTGCTCGATGCTCACTTTCACCGAAGATACCGTCTTTCTGTTGTGGATGGTCCTGATCCAAGACGCACACCAACCCGATGGCAGTTTGCTCCGCGCGGGAGGGCACGGATCATGCCGGTAATTCTGGAAACCGCGCGCCTATACTTGCGCTCACTAGCCCCAGGGGACCTGGGGCGGTTTAATGCACTTCACAAGGACCCTTTCGTGGTGAATGCCGTCTATGACGGAAAGTCTCCATCCTCTGCAGACACATGTGCCTGGTTCAAGAAGTCACTTGCCGATTGGAATGTATGTGGCTACGGTCCCTTTGCCGTGTTCGCGCGCGACGGCAACTGCCGGGAAGGCCGTTTCCTTGGACAACGCGGCCTGGGTTTTCTGCCGGATAGTGACGATCTGGAGCTCAGCGCATACTTTTACCAGGCCGCATCCGGCAATGAATATGCCCCAGAGGCGGGATGCGCTATCCTTGATTTTGCGTTCACGATCTTGGGAGCACCGCGAGTCCTGTGCTTTGTTCGGCCTGAAAACCAGCGTTCCTTGCGTTCCGTAGGGAAGATGGGGTTTCGGCAGATCGATGATCGATGGTTCGGTGACCGGCTGAGACGCTGCTTCGAGGTAACACAGCAAGACTTGAAAGGCGCCATCGCGGAAAATCCACGCTTTGCGCCGATGCCAGTGCGATCGTGTCTCTGAGAGTGATGTAGCTGACGGCGTGATCGCCTCGTTCTCCAGCGGGGAGTCGGGCTGATCAGCGCGCCAACGCTGGCAGGCTGATGGTTGGATCATCGCTCAATTTGCTGATGGTTTCCAGTGTCATGTATCGGGACCGTTGCACTGCCCATTCATCGTTCTGCTCGAGGAGCAATGCGCCGACGAGACGGACGATGGCTTCATCGTTCGGAAAGATGCCGACAACTTCGGTGCGCCGCTTGATTTCGCCGTTAAGACGTTCGATGGGGTGGTGCTGTGTAGCTTGGCCCAATGCTGTTTGGGAGAGGTCATGTAGGCGCGCACATCCTCTTCGGCATCATCCATGATGGCGGCAAGCTTTGGCACTTTCGACCGTATCTGGGCAACGTTGCCCATCGACTGCTGTCGGAATGTCGCGGCTTTCTGCACGCCGACACCTATGCAGGCTTCGACAAGCTCTATGAGGGCAATGAGCTCACCGGCCAACCACGCCTGATGCAGGTGACCTGTTGGGCACATCTATGGACGCCCCCGGTTT
>NZ_LUAV01000057.1:0-257 GCF_002078505.1 Ensifer aridi
ATTCCCCTGGGCTGGCGATTGCGCGGCAAGCTCGATCATGTCGCATGGCGGCGCAGCCTTGATCAGCTGTTTGCCCGTCACGAGGCGCTGCGCTCGACGTTCGTCGCCGGAGAGGATGACCCGCAGGTCCAGATTTTATCAGCGGACACGCGATTGCCGGTGGTCGAAGACGACCTTCGGGGAGAGACGGATGCCGAGGTTTTGCTTTCGGCCCTGTGCGAAGAAGAAGCAAGGACACCGTTCGATCTTGCGCGCGG
>NZ_LUAV01000057.1:618-833 GCF_002078505.1 Ensifer aridi
GAGCCATCAACATGGCACGACCATGTTCATGACGGTGCTGGCGGCCTGGGCGGCGGTGCTGGCGCGCCTGTCGGGGCAGGACGACCTTGTCATCGGCGTGCCGAGTGCCAATCGCGGCCGGCGCGAGGTCGAGGAGCTGATCGGCTTCTTCGTCAACACCCTGGCGGTTCGCATCGATCTGTCCGGCGAACCGAGCGTGTCGGAGCTGCTGGAGC
>NZ_LUAV01000058.1:0-328 GCF_002078505.1 Ensifer aridi
CAGATCGCCACCGGCTGGTCCGGCTTGACCCCAAGGCCGATCAGATGATGGGCGAGTCGGTTGGCCCGGCCATTGAGGGTACCATAGGAGATCGACTGCCCTTCGAAGACCAGCGCGACAGCATCGCTACAGCGCCTGACTTGCGCCTCGAACAGCTCGTGCACGCACAGCTCCGACGGATAGTCCGCTTCCGTGCGGTTCAGCTCCTCCAGCAGATAGCGGCGCTCGTCCGCCGGCAGGATGTCGAGCTGCCGCACCGGCGTATTCGGCGCCCGTTCCAGCGCCTCGACCAGCTGCTCGAGCGCTCGCTGCATGTAGCCGCAGACCC
>NZ_LUAV01000058.1:711-1074 GCF_002078505.1 Ensifer aridi
CGTGCCGAACACCACCTGTTCGCGGCCGCTGCTTCGCGCCACCACCTGGCCCCAAGCGAGATGGCAAAGGCTCGCCAGGCTGACCCCCAGCCGCCGCGCCTGGTCGCGCAGCCGATCGTTGAGCGCCTGCGGCAGCATCCGCTGCGCCTCGCCGACCCCGCTGCCGTCGCCGCGAACCTCGCTCAGCCCGAACGGTAGGGTCGGTTCGTCGATATCGGCGAGCATCTTCCGGAAGAACTCCTCATGCGCCTTGGCATCCATGCCAAGCCGCGCCTGCGCCACCAGATTGCGGAACGGCTGCGGCGCCGCCAGCTCATGCGCGCGTCCCTCGAGCACGGCCTGGACCTCGGCATGCATCACTTC
>NZ_LUAV01000059.1 GCF_002078505.1 Ensifer aridi
CAAAGGACCTAAAGCAACTCTCGGATCTGCTTCAGACCCTGAGGGATATCCTTGTCCGAAATCCGGTCAATGTCGTCTCCGTAGCGTGACCCGGCTTCATATTTTCTGGCGGCTGATGACTCGGCGCCGCCGTGAAAACCTCAACATGACCTCGAGAAATCGGAATCCAGGTCGACTCGATCACTTGGCGTAGTCCGCTAGCATCGAAAGACTGTCCTCGCGCCTAAGAGGCGCTCGGGCAAAACACGCACTAATCCTCATAGTCCATGGTCAGCCGAAGGATCGCCGTCCGCGTTTCCACTGAGGCTCATCAGAGTGAATCATTGGCACAGGTGACTCCGATGATTTCGGCCTGAAAAACGACGGCTTCCATAGGTTTGGCGGTGCAGCGGTCGGAAAAGACTTGGGCTAAGTTCGCGCATCAATTCAAGGCACGCTGAGAGCCAAGAGCGTGTCATCTTCACCTTTGCCGACATGTGTGATGGCACCTGTTGAACTATGGCGCGCTGTCTCTGCCGATCCAGAGAATTTGCTCAGTTTTTAAACCGTTAAGGTCTTTCTTGAGCCGTGTGAGCAATAGCCGCCGCTCGGGAGGCGGTCTCGGCGGCAGCTCGAAGCGAGAGAGGTCGACGTAAGAATTTTTATCTTGCGGTCGGTCCAAGAAATGATATGGTCCATTCGATAAATGACATAATGCAAATGGGAACGCGACATGCTCCAACTGAATCGCAAGCAGGCGTACAAAGGCCTGCAGCATCCTGGTGGTGAGCTAGTTTTGAGGCAATCTGCAGCAACGAAGTCCTCGCTGATGCCGCCCAACGGGCATGTAGGGGACGACGCCTTCGTAAGGTTTGCTGGTATCCAGAAAACCTATGATGGCGAAGCGCTCATCGTAAAAGATCTCAACCTTGACATCGCTCGGGGTGAGTTCTTCACCATGCTAGGCCCATCAGGATCAGGCAAGACGACAACGCTTATGATGCTCGCCGGGTTTGAGGTGCCTACGGAAGGTTCTATTTTCCTGGCCGGGCGTTCGATCGGCACTATGCCCCCACACAAGCGCGACATTGGTATGGTATTCCAAAACTATGCGCTGTTTCCCCATATGACTGTGGAAGAAAACCTGGCTTTCCCACTCAAAGTCCGCAAACTCCCCAAGCCAGAGATGGAAGCCAGGATAAAGCGGGCGCTCGAAATGGTCCGGCTCAGTGCGCAAGGTAAGCGCCGTCCTGCGCAGCTTTCCGGTGGCCAACAGCAACGTGTTGCGCTCGCTCGCGCGCTCGTCTTTGAGCCTAAACTCGTGCTTATGGATGAACCGCTTGGTGCCCTCGACAAGCAACTTCGTGAGGAGATGCAGTTCGAGATCAAGCACATCCATGAGAATCTGGGTGTCACCGTCGTATACGTGACCCATGACCAGGGCGAGGCGCTGACAATGTCAGACCGGATCGCGGTATTCAACGACGGAGTCATCCAGCAGATAGCTAAGCCGGCTGAGCTGTACGAACGTCCAGAGAACGTCTTCGTCGCAAAGTTCATAGGCGAAAACAACCAGTTGAGTGGCAAGATCATTGCTCTCAATGAGCCCGCCTGTACAGTCGAGATGCCGGGGGCAGGCATCATCCAGGCTCTGGCAGTAAATGTCGGTATGGTAGAGCAGCCGACCGTTCTGTCGTTGCGGCCGGAGCGGGTGAAACTAAATCCGTTGCCCGGCTCGCTTCCAAACATATTTAGCGCAAAGGTCATGGAGGTCATCTATCTCGGCGACCACATACGCGCGCGCATGTCAGTCTGTGGGCGTGATGACTTCGTGGTCAAGCTGTCTAATTCAGAGGGCATCGCTCACGTCGAGCCCGGCGTTGAGATGACGCTCGGGTGGAAAATGGAAGATTGTCGGGCGCTACGCCCTTCATGACGATCGAATTGAGGGCTGCCGCGAGGTGAGCCGGTGCTGCGCAGCGTCGTCTCATGGTGAGACGGCACAAGAGGGAGGAGAATGTCTAATGAGAATAGGTTCTATAATTGCCCGCGCCGTAGGTGTCGCTGGCGTCTCGGTGAGTGCCCTTTTGTCGGCACAACCCGTTTCCGCGGCTGATCAACTGACCATCGTCTCGTGGGGCGGAAACTTTCAGGACTCTCAGCGCAAGGCGTTTTTCGAACCCTACGCAAGTGCGACTGGGACCAAAGTCACCGAAGACTCGTGGAACGGTGAGCAGGCCAAGATCCGGGCGATGGTTGAGACCAATACGGTGACGTGGGACGTCGTTGTCGGCGGCTCAATGGGGCAACTGTGCGCAGATGGCATGCTCGAAACGATCGATTGGAACAAGCTGGGGCTGGATCCGGAAAAGTTTAACGGCAGAGAAGATTGCGCTGTTCCGGCTAACGCTGCTGCCAATATCATTGCCTACGACAAGGACAAGCTACCCAGCGGACCGAAAACCATTGCCGACTTCTTTGACCTCAAGAAATTTCCCGGCAAACGCGGACTGAATAGTAGGCCTATAGTGAATCTGGAATGGGCGTTGATCGCAGACGGGGTGCCAATTGGGGAGGTCTACAAGGTCCTCAGTACACCGGAAGGCGTCGATAGAGCGTTCAAGAAACTCGACACGATAAAAAAGGAGGCCGTCTGGTGGACGTCCGGGGCTCAGCAGGCCCAACTGCTTGCGGATGGGCAAGTCGTTATGACTTCAGCCTGGAACGGCCGCATATTTGATGCGGTGAAGAACTCCGGCAAGCATTTCGCGATTATGTGGGATGCGCAGATCCTCGGGTATGACTACTGGGTGATCCCGAAAGGTACTGCGAGATTGGACGAGGCCTACAAATTTATCGCTTTTGCGAGTTCCCCAGAGGCTCAAGCTGAAATGGCCGCACTCATTCCGTATGCGCCGGGCAACCAGGATGCGGTGGCTCTTGTGGATGCTGAAACCCGCTCAAACCTTCCGTCCAACCCCGAGCACATGGCTAACGCCTTGATCTACGACGAAGCTTTTTGGGCTGACCACCAAGATGAGTTGACCCAGCGCTTTAGCGCATGGATGGCAAATTAAGTCCAGCGCGGCGGCAGGATCAGGTGTACCTGCCGCCTACAGCCGGGGGTTCAAAGCTTAACGAGAGGATGAAATGGCCTTAACTATGGGCTCTATGTCCGGAAGCACTGTCCAGCTTCCGCTGCGGACTAAACTGCAGCGGGTCGAGCGCCGGCGAAAGCTCAGAGCCTTCGCCCTCGTGCTGCCGCTCCTCTTGTTCATTTTGATCACATTTGTTCTTCCGCTTAGCCGGATGATGCGTAGCGCAATTCACGATGATACGCTGTCGTTGCTAATGCCCCGAACGACAGCGGCCTTACGCGATTGGGATGGTAAGGAACTTCCCGAAGAACGCGTTTATGATGCGCTCGCCAAAGATCTTAAACGGGCATGGATGGAAAAGACTGTCGGCAAGGTCAGCCTGCGAGTAAACTATGAATTGCCAGGCGCTGCCAGCCAGGTAAAATCAAGCGCCCGAAAACTCAGTGGACTTTCAGGCGGGCCGTACAAAGCCGCGCTCATAGGCATCAGTCCCCTTTGGGGTGAGCGTGATGTATGGGGTGTGCTCAAGCGGGGCGGATCGTCATATACGGGCTTTTACCTACTGCGCTCCATCGATTTCGAATATAACGCCAACAGTCGGATCGTCGCCTCACCCGGTGAAAAAGCAATCTTTCGCGACGTATTTCTGCGCACCCTCATGATCAGCATTACCGTGACTGCGGCCACGCTCCTCTTAGGCTTTCCTGTAGCATATCTCCTGGCGAAATTGCCGCCCAGCACTAGCAATCTACTGATGATTGTAGTTCTTCTGCCCTTCTGGGTATCCGTTTTGCTACTGACGACGGCTTGGGTTGTGCTCTTGCAAGACAACGGCGTCATCAATGGAATATTGATGTCTCTGCATATTTTGTCGGAGCCAGCGAAACTTCTCTATAGTCGGTTCGGCACTGTGTTGGCGATGACTCATATTCAGCTGCCATTCACGCTGTTACCTATTTACAGCGTGATGAAGTCGATCTCGCCTAGCCATGTTCGCGCCGCGCGCTCGCTTGGTGCGGGTCCCTTTTACGCTTTTTGGAAAGTATACTTCCCTCAGACTCTGCCGGGCATCGCCGCGGGATGTCTGCTAACATTCATTCTTTGCTTAGGCTATTATATTACCCCCGCCCTCGTCGGTGGGCCAGGCGATCAAATGATCAGCAATTTTGTAGCTGCCTATACGAACCAGCAGCTCAATTGGGGCATGGCATCCGCGCTCGGGGCCATCCTGCTCACCGCAACACTGCTGCTATACATCGTGTTCAACAAATTGGTCGGTGCCGACCGGATCAAGATAGGATAGACCAATGGCCGCATCTTCGTATGCTTCTCCAGCAGAAAAGGGCTGGTACTACCTGCACCGGTTCATCTGCGGCGTCGTGCTGTTGTTCCTAATTGCGCCGATTCTCATAGTCATTCCGCTTTCCTTCAATTCCATTCCCTTTTTTACCTATCCCATGCCTGGGCTGTCGTTGAGGTGGTATCAAGAGATATTTACAAATGACGTATGGACGTCTGGGCTACGCAATTCTCTCTTCATCGGGTTTTCGGCCTCGCTCGTTGCGACTGTACTTGGGACACTTGCGGCACTTGGCCTAAGCCGTCCGAACTTTCCGTGGCGCCCGGTGGTAATGAGTGTGCTGATGGCGCCCCTCATTGTGCCCGTCATCATTACCGCTGTCGCCGCCTACTTCTTTTATGCTGATCTCGGATTACTCAATACCTTCACCGGACTAATTCTGGCGCATGCCACAATGGCCACACCGGTCGTCGTCGTGACTGTCGTCGCGACGTTGGCAGGTTACGATCACTCGTTAACTCGTGCGGCCGCCGGGCTTGGCGCGGCGCCGATCACAGCTTTCTTCAAGGTTACACTACCGCTTATACTACCGGGTATGATCTCTGGTGCTCTCTTCGCCTTCTTTACATCTTTCGGCGAGACAGTTGTCACCCTATTTGTGGCAGGCCCTGAGCAAACAACGTTGCCTAAGGTGATGTTCTCCGGGATGCGTGAACAGATTAGTCCCAGTATCATTGCTGCTGCCACCGTGCTTGTCGTCTTCGCCGTCGTCGCGCTGATCACCGTTGAGTTGCTTCGACGGCGTTCAGAGCGCCTCCGTGGAATCCGCTGACTGAGATGAGCCGCAGGCGTTCAGCCAAGTTAAAGAGAGTACCTACAGGGCAACGCCGAAGCTTCTTCAGCAAGGCATTGGCGTGACTGATCGACTGATCTTTATCGACGAGAGCTCAACCAATACGAAGCTGACCAAGCGCTCGGGCTGGGCACCAAAAGGGCAACGCTATCGCGCCCAAGCGCCCTTCGGTTCGTGGAAGACGCGGACCTTCATCGCCGGCCTGCGATCACTGGAGTGGTCACGCCCTCTATCGTCGACGCGCCGATAAACCGGCGGATCTTCGAGGCCTGGATCGAAACGCAACTCGCACCCACGTGTCGCCGGTGACGTCGTCATTCTCGACAATGTCGGTTTCCATAAGAGCGAGCGAGCCGAACAAATAGTCAAGGCGATAGGCGCATGGCTTCTCCTCCTGCCACCCTGTTCTCCCGTTCTCCCGACCTCAATCCGACTGAAATGTCTTCTCCAAGTTCAAGGCGCTCCTACGCAAGCGAGCTGACCGCAGTTTCCGCGCCATCGCCGATGTCCTCAGCGATATCTGCAATCTCTTCTCCGTCACGGAAATGCCGGAACTACGAACTACTTCAAGCGGCGGGATGTGAGGCCGATTGAAGCGCGACACGCATTAGGTAGGACTCGGGTTGCAAAACCGAGCACCAACGCTCTGGAAACTCACCGGCAGTATCTTGCTGGTCACTGGTACCATCGCTGTAATCCGCGTCGCCCAGGATGACGCTGATCCAGCGAACGATCGAGCTCATCGTTGTCTTTACGGAGGACGGCATCGATAATCTTCGGCAGTCATCAAGGTGCGCAGAGAGATGGGTGAAGCACCTTCCAATGCCGTCGGCGCAAACCGAACGTTCTCTAGCATACTACTCCACAGAGCGGTTCTAGCGAGCCCACCCTCAAACCATGATGCCAGACTGTCAGCCCGCCTCATAACTGTTCTACGCGAGTTGAAAAATTTTCCGTGGCGAACTGGTTAGCACGTCGACGCCTATTTCGGTGACACGAAAGGTTTCGCTGATGACATAGCCAAAGTCGTCATCGATCCAGTTGCCGAGCATGAGGTGAAAGGTCATATTCGGCGCCAGTAACGTTAGGTCGCCGTCTCGCAAGCTTGCGGTGGGTTCCGTCCACCCAATGCCTTGCGCGTAACCGCAGCGGGATTCTTTCTTGAGACCGCGTTTCTCGATGCTTCGATAAAACGCATTCGCTACGTCGCTGCAAGTTGCGCCGGGCCTGGCGGTCTCGAGAGCGGCCTCAAGACCCTCCAAGTGAATGTCATGAACTCTTTGTAGGCGATCCGAGGGGGTGCCGATAGAATATGTTCGCATCAGCGCCGAAGCATATCCGTGCCTCGCACCCGCGACTTCCAGGTTGACCTGGGATCCGTTCCGAAAGACGTCTTCCGCCCAGGTAATATGGCAGGTGCCGGTTCGTGGGCTAGCGCACAGAGTTAGTGGTTCTAGCTGCGTTCCCGGCTTGCCGTTTGCGCCTCGTATCAATGTGGCTGCTATCTCCGAACATGCGTCAGCTTCACGTACGCCCGGCCGGATTACCTCGGCAGCGCGGGCGATGGCGGCATCCGCGATGGCGGCTGCCTCTCGCATCACTTCGATCTCGAGATCAGATTTGACAAGGCGAATCCATGCAACAACTTTGGTGAAGTCTATGAGTTCTGCCTCGGCGAGACGTTTTCGGAATTTGTCAAAAGTCGGCGTGGAAACATTGTATTGCTCAATACCGATACCACTTGTCGAGAAGCCTGCATCTAGCAGATAATCGATGATCGCATCATAGCCGTCCAATTGCGGATGGGCTATCAGTTCCTCTGGATAAGAGACTATCTTTTCCTGATCCATGAAGCATTGATAAATGGCCGCAGGGCGATCCATTCGGCGTAGAATGAAGATCGGCTCCTCTTGGCTGCTAGAGACTACCAGCCCCTGGGGCACATAGGCAGATCGCGCTGTGTAGCCGGTGAGGTAGGTAATGTTATGTTGATCTGAGACCACAAGCACCTCAACACCTCGTCGAGCCATTTCAGCCTTCACGAGATCAAGCCGCCGCAAATATTCGGTGCGGGGAAATGCTTGGGGGCCTTTGCTTATTGTCATAGTTGGTTCTCCACAGAAAGCGCTGTCTCAGCAAGCGGATATGAAGTGGTTCTTTGTGCGGCTATGTCGGGAAAGCGCTACCCTCTGTAGCTCTCGCACCTGTTGACTCCATCAACATCCGGCAAAGCGTGGTAATGTCATATACGGGTAAACCCGTGAAATGACGGACCGACTGAGCCACCCGCGGGAACATCGTGCACTCAAGGAGGACAGCTCCGATGTCAGGATGGATTTCACGAAGTTGGTGAATCCGGGAGCAAACATCCGCCTGCAGGATCTCAGCACTTGTTGGCACCGGCGGCCGTGCCATCTCGTTCACCCAGGTTTGAGTATTTTCTACTCCGCTAATTACAATCCGTCCCAATTCGATAGGATCGTCAATCTTCAGCAGATCCTTGCCGAAACATGTAGCGTCGAAAGTCATTATGGCGAGTTTTCTAGTATCGGGAAGCTGACGTAGAATCACGGGAACAAGCATTAACGCCGACAAGGCCACTGGAACTCCAACAGCCGCCGCGACCGCAGCCTGATGTCGTATTGAGAAGCCGCAATCGGCTGTTATTGCGATAGCACCCCGCTGAACGAGGCGTTCGGCGGCCGCGACGAAAGCCGGTTCTAGTCCCGGATCGCCGGGGACTACAACATCCACCCAAGCGCCGGCAGCGGTTTCTCGTATTACTGGAAAACCAAATGTGGCGGGATCCTGTATTGTTCCGGGTGTGGGCGGCTTGCCTAGGCAAGCTCCTGGCTCGAGATCCAATATGCCCAGGATCGGGAGAGGCGACTTTTGCACGTGCTCCATATTAAAACTCCAACCATCGACGTTCTACCACTCATCAGCCGTGGCGGCCAACCGATCGTCGCCTGTAGACGGCGACACATTATGAAGGCTGCGTTCCTACGCTGTTTTGCCACCGCTTTTCGCGGCATCCACGAGACGCTTGTCAAAATTCACCAGCGTTGCCGACACGATCACAACGACATAGCTGACTAATAGGCATCAGAATTGACATCTTCACAAAGCTGCGGACGTCCGGAACGCCGAAACCCGGACAGCCGGCGCCGATAAAGCGCCGGCGGGAACAGCGGACGACGCCTCCATGAAACGTCTGCGATTGAGCATTATGGTCGTTCATCCTCTCTTTGCCCCATACCTCTGCGGCGGGGTCGTAACGTTGAGTTTTCAGGATAGGAGCCAACTAGGCCGCCAGCACTCCCTCTGCCAGGCTTACCCAATAGCCAATGCCGTAAGGCAGGGCGTCGTCGTCGAAATCATATGCCGGATTGTGAACGGACGGGGTGGCGCCATTGCCTAGGAAAATGTATGCGCCTGGCCTCGCCTGAAGCATGTAGGCGAAATCTTCAGCCCCCATCCCAGGTTTCATGCGATCGTTGACGGCCTCGGCACCAACAAGGCGCCTCGCTGCGTCAACGGCAAGTCTGGTTTCCGCTTCGTGGTTGACCGTGATCGGTTCAAGGCGCCGATATTTGAATTCGACCTCCGCGCCAAAACCTCTCGCTATTCCTTGCGCAACATCGAATATCGCCTTTTCTGCGAAGGCAGGCAAATGCGGATCAATGCAGCGGACTGTGCCAGATATCTCGGCGGTTTGTGGAATGATATTGTACGCGTCGCCCGCATGCATTTTAGTCACCGAGATGACGAACGCCTCTCGCGGATCAACGCAGCGCGCCACCAGCGCCTGCAGCCCCACGATGATTTGCGCACCGATGACGATGGGATCGATGTTATGGTGAGGCGTTGATGCATGCCCCCCTCTGCCCTTAACGATCAGATCGAAGTCGTCGAGGCCCCCTTGAATTGGCCCACTACAAATCATGAACTTCCCAATATCCAGGCCAGGATAGTTATGCATTCCGAAGACCTGTGAGATGCCGAAACGCTCCATGATGCCTTCTTGGACCATCTTCTCGCCGCCCCTGCCGCTTTCTTCGGCAGGTTGGAAAATGAGAGCTACCGCGCCTTTGAAATTGCGAGTGGCGGCGAGGTATTTTGCCGCGCCAAGTAGCATGGCGGTATGACCGTCGTGCCCGCATCCGTGCATCAAACCTCGGACTTTCGAGGACCAGGGCTTGCCCGAGGCTTCAATGATTGGCAGAGCATCCATATCTGCTCGCAACCCAATTGTCGGCCCCTCTCCGAGTTCACCTTGGATCAAGGCGACGATTCCGGTCTCCGCTATCCCGGTTTCGATGTGATTGATGCCAAACGAAGCAAGCTTCTCGGCCACAAATCGTGCCGTGTTGTGAAGCGCGTACTCGAGTTCGGGCTGCTCATGGAGGTAATGGCGCCATTCCGCCACCTCCTCGGTCATCTCCTTGAACGCTTCAAAACCTCCCATTTTGCTCTCCTCCAAATGCAATCAGCCGACAAACGTGCTGCAGCGCCGGACCAACCAGTCCACAGCCCATCCCCCATCAACGGTGGTCGCGCATGCTGGTCTTAATGAGACGCTTGGCTGACTGGCGCTCTCCCGGCGCCTTGAATTATATCATTCAATCATTGCGCTATATCATTTCTTGCGAACTGTGCAAGCCGAAAGTTGCCTCGCACGGAGAGGATTTTAAACCGTGAAGGTGCAAGCAGAACTGACTGCGGCAAGAGAAATACGTTCCGTGTATGGCGCGGTCCGCCGTGAGGCGAAAGGCGACGAGCAAAATCTGCAGCGGGGAAATGCGGGAAAGTTCGTGTTGCACTCGAGCAACGATTTCGGATTTTTGCTTTGGCTCCATCGGCGAGAATAGGATCTTCGTTTTTTTGCTTGTAGATCGGCGCAAGCGCCGATTGTGCATGAGAGTATTGGCGCGCCTGATTTCGAGCGTGGGCGGAGATCCGGCGCACGGAAATCGCGGCGCTTGTGTGATCTGCCGGCGACCTCGGGTCGCCGTCGGCCTCTGGGTTTGTAGAAAGAGCGCCGCTTGCCTACCCGGTCCCCGTTTACGCAAATCGCCGCCTTCGCGTTGCCTTCTCACGGGTGGTGGCTTGCGCGCAGATGTATTGCGAGTTTGGGTTTAATTGATATAGTGTATTTAGCGGCGTGGCATATGACACTGCCAATCGCATTTCGGAGGCGATGGAGGTCGGTGTGATCGGCATCAACCAGATGGTGGTGACGATCCCGGGGACTCCGTTCGGCGGTATCGGC
>NZ_LUAV01000060.1 GCF_002078505.1 Ensifer aridi
CGGTAACAACCGGGTGGTTACGGATAGGCTCCGCCTTGGCCGGATCAGGGGCATCAATGCCCGGGGCTCGAAGCGGCGAACACCTTCGCGTAGGCATAGCCGGCATCGGGCCTCACAGTGTTGAGGGATAACCCCGTCGCCTCCATCGTGGCATCTACCCGCGCCACGATCATCTGCCCATCGTCGATCTCTCCGGTAAGTTGCCGGTCCGGTCACGCGCGATCGAAAGTATCACCTTCGACGTATTCGCGTCGGAGGCCTGCCGGAGATCTGCATTAAGACCATGCCGAACAAGACCAGCCGGAATGATGGCCGCGCTTTGGCGCAGATCATGCGCCTCGGATGTATCGGCAGGTGCATGTGAAGAGTCAGCAGACGGTCACTGCTTGCCGCACGACGATGCGGAAGTCGCCAGGCGGGGCGGTTATCCCGAGAAGCACGATCCTCCTCCGGGTGATATCGGCATGTGGTGGGACTTGACGCGCCTCACCGACATCACACTCGCCCCAACCATCGGGAAAGAACTTATGGGTAATGGAACACGTTACCGTGGCGATGCAGGGCTCCACGCCACGCATTGTACAGCAGGGCGTTCAGAACCCAACCGCAGATTGTATCATGGGCTGGGCAGGTTGTGGAAGCTGTGTGTCCCTTCAGATAGGCTCATGTTCCGATATCCTTTAGTATGATAAGATCGTCCCTAAGCCGTGGTGCTCTGCGATGTTGAGTATTGCCGAACCTATAGCAATATCATGCGTCGCGAGGCCGAGATTGAACACTGCAATGCGATCAGCGTTGCGAACTCTGCCAGCGACCCGTCCTGCGATAACATCGCTGACAGATCCAAGAACTCGCGAAATATCCCGATAGGGAGAGCCTGTAGCAATGATGTAGTTTCTGAATTGCTCAACGTCGTCAGTCAACAATACATCCGTAGACGTCGTTATATCCTGTGACCATCCGCGGACATGAACGGGCAGAACCAAGCTACCCTCCTTGACCCATCCGAATTGGAATGCCACGTCTTCCAATCGACTTGTTGCGGTCACTACGACGTCAGCGGTGCGGATCGCGGCCTCGGCCTCTTTCACGTGAACTATTGTTGCTGTGGAATGAGTCTGTTCAGCCAGCCGGACGACCGCATTCTCATTGATATCTACGATTTGGAATTCGGCAGCGGGGTAAATCAACGACAGCATTTTTACATGGCAGAGGCCCTGAAGACCAGCACCGATTACCGCTATCCTGTTCACGTGCTGTGGCGATAAATACTTGCTGGTGATAGCCGACGCTGCCGCTGTGCGAACTGCAGTCAGGTAAGCAGCATCCATTACGCAGACTGGTAGGCCCGTCTCCGGATCGTTTAACAGCAAAAGCCCTGTAATGTTTGGCAAGCCAACTTTATGATTGCTGGAGTAACCGGCAACCCATTTAACACCGACCTGGCGTTGTTTGGGAAGCCAGCCAGCCATTGCGTGAATGAATGCGTCGTGCCTTGGGTGGACCCCGATCTTGGGCGGGTTCTCGAATGCGCCATTCCCGTGATCCCGAAGCGTCGCCTCAACAATGTCTAATGCTGTGACGAATGGCAGATCCGTCTGTGCAACGTCATCTCGACTTAGCCATCTTATAAATGCCGTCATATTACCTGGTCTCCTGATACTGAGGCTGGCGCTGGAATAGTCCGGTCTTACTGTCTGGAATATTGCTAGCTCCGAATGGGGTACGCTACTTTCAAAGGGTATCTCGCGAACTGCCGCAAATCGTACGGTGATGTGCTAGCGTGCTCCTATTCCGGGCGTGCAGGGATCCACGAACAAAACCGATGAGCCGCTTTGGCAAGAGTTAGCGCCGCCATCAACCACGGTGCCCCAGAGCCAACAACGACGACGTTGCTACGGTGAGCGGCTCTGGACTTGAGGATGCGCCGTGGCCCAGCAGTACGGTTGGCAGCGCCCCTCTGGAGGCAAGGCCGAATCGGACGTGTCAGGCAGCCTTCACGCAGGTCGTTCGCCGGGTGTTTCAGTACCGTGAGCATCATTATTCTCCTGTTGCTGTACCGGTGTGTACTGCTGTAGGGCTACGTTGCGTTCGCGGAGAGATAGGTCTCCGCCGTTCGGAGTGTTGCCTCTATATCGGAAAACAAGAGCGGCAGCTTTGGAGCCAGCTGGTTATTGTTCTGTTCGATGAACCGGAGAAATTCTTCGTCGTACATGCTCACGTAATTGAGCTTTCTGACTGCTGCGTCCGACAGCAACGGGATTGACGACAGATCCACTATGGTGCGCGGCTCCAATCGCAGAAGGGCGCTCTGAAGAGTGGCTTCGTATTCATCATCGACATCGGCGGTTGCGATGACAACGATCGACTGTGATTCGCGTGCGTACCCAATCTCTGCCGGGCGCATTAGCTCGACTTCTACGTCAGTCCAAGGGCGGAGACGTTTGCGAAGGTTCTTAGGGTTTCGCGTCACGATTACGGTGGAACGGAATCGCTCTCCCACACCACTCCTGATCAGCCCGCGACCCAGCATACCCGACCCGATGATGTAAAGGCGGTCGAGCAGCTCTCCGTTTGGAAATCGATCACCTATGATGTCTCGGAGAATTTGATCGTAGTTAAACGATGCGATGAACCGCTGTCGCTCGCGCGCGGCACGACCTATGTCAATTGCAAACCGTGCAATCTGGAAAATCGGACCGTTTGGATTAACAAATTCGAGAGCGTTCGCGAGTTGATAGCTGATGTAACTCTCACCGAGGATCTGAGAATGAGCGCCGGATGCAATCTCGGCGAGACGTTGAACAATTGCGGCTGCCCCTTCAATGGGTTCGTATGAAAAGCCGGAAAATATCGTGCTATCGATATTTCTGAGTGCGTGCTCCTCACCATAGACCTCAACTCGTACGCAGGTTGCGAGCAGGAGAACGCCACTTCTCGCAAGGTCGGTGGCAAGTGGTTTAACCTTCGCGGAAAGCTGTGCCACTGCGAAAGGCGCGGTCAGCTGGTGATCAATATAAAGTCCAAGGAGCTCGCTCATGGTTCTCTCCTGAAGTTGATTGAATCCCTAGCAGCGGTTGACCCGGAACGCCCCCGAGTTCGAGGGCTTGCACCGATCTAGCTCTGCCCCGAGATGCAGGATGGAATCCTGCGCCTTCGAGTTCAGGATCAGCGGGTGTTCAACAAGGGGGCTTCAACAACCGTGCCAACTGCGCGGAAAGGGCTTTAGAAACTATTTTCTCCAAATAAAGCAATATCGTAAGTGAGCATGTGGCGGGGCCGCCGGATCGGGCAACAGCGTGTCGTGCACTCGACAAATCCGACAGTTGCGGGTCTCCGGTCGGTTTCCAACCAATGGAGGACCGGATCCTCTACGGGAAAGCGGAACGCGCGCCACCCAACCGCCCACATTGTCCGATGTCGGACAATGTCGAAATACAACATAGCAGTGGGGGAGACGTCCTATTGTTTTGAAAGGAGTCTCTCCTCGGCACGGTAGATGCAAGACGTTTGGCGAACGCGTCACTGACTGAGAAGGAATCGTCCCATGATTAGGCTCACTGAAAATGCTGTCGCCCGCGGTGAGGACTGCACTTCCCCGAGCCGGCGAGCCGGCGGTAGGCTTACGCATCATGGTCCAGAGCGGCGGCTGTGCCGCCTTCCTCGGCGCCAAGCCATCAGCAAGGCCGTGGTAGTGGTAGCCATGCCGGTTCTGCGCAATCCATCTA
>NZ_LUAV01000061.1:0-327 GCF_002078505.1 Ensifer aridi
AGATCGCCACCGGCTGGTCGGGCTTCACCCCAAGCCCGATCAGATGATGGGCCAGCCGGTTGGCCCGGACATTGAGCTCACCATAGCTCAGCTCTTCATTTTCGCAGACCAGTGCCACCGCGTCGGGCGCCCGGCGCACCTGCGCCTCGAACAGTTCGTGCACGCACAGCTCCGACGGATAGTCCGCTTCCGTCCGGTTCAGCTCCTCCAGCAGATAGCGGCGCTCGTCCGCCGGCAGGATGTCGAGCTCGCGCACCGGTCTGTCGGGAGCCTGCTCCAACGCCTCCGCCAGCTGCTCGAGTGCGCGCTGCATGTAGCCGCAGACCC
>NZ_LUAV01000061.1:710-1073 GCF_002078505.1 Ensifer aridi
CGTGCCGAACACCACCTGTTCGTGGCCGCTGCTTCGCGCCACCACCTGGCCCCAAGCGAGATGGCAAAGGCTCGCCAGGCTGACCCCCAGCCGCCGCGCCTGGGCCCGCAGCCGATTATTGAGCGCCGGCGGCAGCATCCGCCGTGCCTCGCTGGATCCTCGGCCATCGCCGCGCACCTCGCTCAGCCCGAATGGTGTGGTCGGTTCGTCGATATCGGCGAGCATCTTCCGGAAGAACGCTTCATGCTCTTCGGACGAAACGCCGAGACGGGCTTGCGCCACCAAATTGCGGAACGGCTGCGGCGCACCAAGCGCATGCGCGCGTCCCTGCAGCACGGTCCGGACCTCGGCATGCATCACTTC
>NZ_LUAV01000062.1:0-612 GCF_002078505.1 Ensifer aridi
GACGCCATAGCTCGACCGTCGAAGACGACAACGCCTCACCGCCAATGACGAACAGCTCCACCTGACTGGCATCTCCAGCCGACTGCAGCTGCTGCCCCAGAACATCCAGATGACTGGGAGTGATTTTGACCAGCCTGCGGCGTAAGCCAAGCTCTGCCTTAAGGTTCTCGGTTTCATTTCCCTTGGATACGAGATGTTCATGCCCACCACAGATAAGAGGCGTAAACAGACTGGTAATCGTAGCATCGAAGGCGAGCGAAGAGGAGACGACGGAGGAGGATATGGGAGCGTAGATCTCACGAGCCCAGCTTAGATAATTGGTCATCCCGCGATGCTCAACCATGACGCCCTTGGGCGTTCCGGTGGAGGCGGAGGTGTAGATGACGTAGGCGAGATGGCTGGGGGTGAGGCCGAGCGCACGCGGGTCGGGATCCGACGCCGGCAGTTCCGCCCAGGCCGGGGTGGCCGCATCCAGATCAATCACGCTGAGATCGGCGAGTGCCTCGGCGCCGAGCGCTTCGCGGCCGGCGGCATCGCAAAGGATGAGTTGCGGGGCGGCATCGTCGAGCACCTGGTTGAGCCGCGCGCATGGATAGGCCGGATCGAGCGGCA
>NZ_LUAV01000062.1:689-932 GCF_002078505.1 Ensifer aridi
TGCGCTCGACGCAGATCGCAATGCGCTCGTCGGGCTTGACCCCAAGCCCGATCAGATGATGGGCGAGCCGGTTGGCCTGGACATTGAGCTCACCATAGGAGATCGACTGCCCTTCGAAGACCACCGCCACCGCGTCCGGCGCCCGGCGCACCTGCGCCTCGAACAGTTCGTGCACGCACAGCTCCGACGGATAGTCCGCTTCCGTGCGGTTCAGCTCCTCCAGCAGATAGCGGCGCTCGTCGG
>NZ_LUAV01000063.1 GCF_002078505.1 Ensifer aridi
AGGGTGTCATGGTCGAGCATGCAAACACCGTCAACCTGCTGCATTGGAACGACAGCGTTTTTGCCGGATCGGAGACCAGCCGGATGCTGTTCTCGACCTCGGTCAATTTCGATCTGTCTGTCTACGAATGCTTCGTGCCACTTTCTCGCGGGGGCACGCTTTATCTCGTCGAGAATGCCCTGAAGCTGGCTCAGACGCCCGTGGATGTCTCGTTGATCAACACGGTCCCGTCGGCGATCACCTCTCTCCTTGACAAGCAGGCAGTGCCGCAATCGGCAAAGGCTATTAATTTGGCGGGCGAACCCTTGAAGCGCCCGCTGATCGAGAGGCTCTTTGAGAATACGTCTACACAGACGATCTGCAATCTCTATGGTCCCTCGGAGACGACGACCTATTCGACATGGATTTGCATTCAAAGGGGGCAGGCTGTCGTCGAGACGATCGGCCGTCCGATTGCGAACACGCGGATCTATCTTCTGGACGGGCATGGTGCGCCCGTTCCGTTCGGGGCGGTTGGCGAGCTCT
>NZ_LUAV01000064.1 GCF_002078505.1 Ensifer aridi
TTTCCCGAAAACAGACGTCAATCAAGATAGGTTCCAACGGCATCAATACGCCGGAAGCAGACATGACGTCGACGCGGAAATCCTGATTGGCGCAGCCACAGAACCCTGAAGAAAGCCGCCTTGCGATGACATTTTTTTTGCAGCGGCGTGTCGGACTCCGTCTCCGCCGAACGTCGTCATCACGAGCGGCCAGAAAAAGCTCGTCCGCCAATCGAGGAGAAACCAGATGGAGCAAGTTAATAATACAGATGGCGCCCAAAACCGCACGTCGGTCGAGCGTAGAGGAGACCGCGAACTCGTTGTGACACGGTTAATCAATGCGCCGCCAAGCACGGTGTTCAAGGCGTGGAGCCAGCCCGAGCTCTTCCAGCGCTGGTGGGTGCCTAAATCGGCACCCGGTGTCTTGCTCGTATCGTGCGACATGGACGTCCGTACCGGCGGCAAATATCGGCTGGAATTCGGCGCCGGCGGCTCGGAAACGATGGCCTTCTACGGCAAGTATCTCGAGGTTGTGTCAAATGAGCGCATTGTCTGGACCAATGACGAGGGGGATGAGGGCGCTGTCACGACCGTGACTTTCGAAGATCAGGGCGGGACTACGCTGCTGACCTTCCGCGAAATCTATCCGTCAACGGAAGCGCTTGAGGACGCACTACAGGGCAGTGCGGCCGCATTGCCGGAACAGTTGGACCAGCTCGACGAATTGCTTTTCAGCACTGAAAAGTAGCGCGGGTCGGGAAACCTGCCTCTGGACAACGACCTCCCTCAGCGAGTTCTTCCACCGGCTGTTCCTGCCAGAGCGGGCGCGCAGCGATGCCTGCTCAAGGTAGGCTTCATCACCCGCAGGG
>NZ_LUAV01000065.1 GCF_002078505.1 Ensifer aridi
GCGGCCAGGTTGAAATGTCCGCCGTTCAGCAAAGTTAAAATGTCACTTTGGGCGCGTCGTCAGCCATTTAGAAATGCGACACTCGGCATCTCCGCTGGCGCTGACGCAAGCCCCCGACCGGACCGGCTGGGCCGGGTTGCAAGGGAAGGGAGGGGGCGGGTGTGAGGGGCACGCTTCGGCTTTAGCTTTGACAGTCAGATCAATAGATCATTCCGCGGCATCGAGGCGGGAAAGGGCCTGCCGCCGCCGAGCAATGATCGCGGGATCGGTCATGAAATCCGTCCGCTTACCCGGCTTGCGGCCACGCGGTTTGTAGCCGATCTTCTCGCTGTTCGTCTTCACGGCCGGCTTCGTCTGCTGCTCCTGACGTTCCTTGATGTAGGCCAGGACATCACCGAGCCGCTTGTTCTCGGTGATCGCCGCATGCGTCACCCGCTGGTTCTTATCGAACACCCGGTAGGGCAGGCAATGGCCTTTCCACCGCACATCCAATCGACCATCCGCATAGGCATAGGTCTCGACATAGCGGCCAGCCAAACCGCGCGTCACCTCGGTCTCCTCAAGCATGATCCGCTGGCGCTCGAACGAAAACGTCAGCTGCGATCCGACATAGCGCTGCTCGCGCTTGCACAGGATCTCGTTGAGCCGATCGGGCGCCAGATTCATTGGCCGATGCAGATCATCGGGTCGGGCAGGGACGATCGCAAACCGCGCATTGTAGTGCTCCATGAAGCCAGGCAGAAATGCATTGCCAGCCTCCATGTCGTCGATACCCGCCAGCCGCAATTCCTTGACCAGCCGATCCTGCAGCGTCCGGTTCATCCGTTCGACGCGACCTTTGGCCTGACTGGAATTTGCGCAAAGAATCTCGATGTTTAGCTCGCAAAGTGCACGCCCGAACTGAGTCATGCCCTGGCCACCCTTGGCATCCTTCTTCGCCACCCGAAACACCGAATGTTTGTCGGAGTAAAAGGCAATCGGAGCGCCATGACGCTTGAGATACAGGGCCAGGGCCTCGAAGTAGGTGAAAGCACTTTCCGAGCGCGCGAACCGCAACTGCATCAACTTGCCGGTCGCATCATCGACGAACACCAGCAGCGAGCACGGCGGCCCGCGATCCTCGAACCAGCGATGCTCCGACCCGTCGATCTGCACCAGCTCGCCATAGGCCTCGCGTCGCAATCGTGGCTGATGGAACGTCCGTCGCTGCTTGCGCGACAGCCAAAGTCCGGCATCCGCCATCCAGCTGCGCAGCGTCTCGCGCGACACCCGCAAGCAATCGCGCTCGGCAAGCTTCTCTGCTGCCAAGCTCGGACCAAAGTCGGCATAGCGTTCGCGAACCAGCGTCACTGCATAATCCCGAACACCGTCGCTGATCCGATTGTTCGAGGGCCGGCCAATCGCCTTGTGCCGGATCGATGCTGCACCATCCGTCCGCATCCGCTCCAAGAGCCGGCGAACCTGACGCGTGCTTAAGCCCAGAACATGCGCCGCCGAAACCAATGCCATGCGTCCGGCGATCACTTTCGACAAAACCTCAATCCGCTGCAGATCACGCTCGCTCATCGCAATCAATCCCATCCGCAATCTCCCAGGTCATCTAAACCCGGGGAGAGTGACATTCCAACTTTGCAGAAACAGGACACTTTAACTTTGCGGCTA
>NZ_LUAV01000066.1 GCF_002078505.1 Ensifer aridi
GCTGCGGTCCTTGACGTCCAACGCAGCGAGTGGCGCGATTGCGTGTGTCGTGCAGACGTTCACCTTCGAGTGGCCGGCTCGATTTAACTTGCGTCGTATCGTTGGCGCGCCTCCTCGATCACATCCCGGTTTGAATCTGCCCAGATTACCAAGGCCATAACCGGCGCGAGGAGCGTTCTTCCGACAGCGGTCAGTTCGTAATCCACGCGCGGCGGGATTGTCGGAAAGAGGGTTCGGCTGATTAAACCGTCCCGCTCCAATTGACGAAGCGTGATCGTGAGCATCCGCTGCGAGATGCCGTCGATCTGCCGTCGCAATTCATTGAAGCGGACCGGCCCATCCCTGAGCGCCACGAAGATGTACAGACTCCACTTATCGGCGATGCGATCGAGGATTTCCCGCACGACACGGCAGTCGGCGTCTTTGCTGGGGGTAGGAAAATCCATGTTACTGAGTGTCATGAAAGTGCCTTCTTGCGGATTGCTCGTCGGGAACATTAATAGTGTTGGTCACAAATTGATACCACCCTATTCTCCCAAGGAGCAAGCATGACCAACATCCTCCTCGTCACCTCGAGCCCACGCGGACCTCAGAGCCTGTCCACCCGATTTGCCCGCGACATTGCTGAGAGTCTCAGCGCTCGATCTGGCGGCACGATTATCGAACGTGATCTTGGCGCAGCACCACTGCCGCATATCACGGCGGCCTACATCGGTGGCCGCATTGCGCCGCCCGAGACACGCACCCCCGAACAGATCGAAGCCGTCGATCTCGCCCAAAGCCTCGTCGACGAGGTTCAGGCCGCCGATGTGATCGTCATTGGCTCGGGCATGATCAACTTCGGCCCGCCGACGCAGCTCAAGGCCTGGTTCGACTACATCACCTGGCCCGGCGTTACCTTCCGCTACAACGCAACTGGCCCGATGGGATTGCTGCCTCACAAGAAAGTCTATCTCGTCACGGCTACCGGCGGCGTCTTTTCGGAAGGCAGAAATGCCCCATTCGATTTTCAGACCAGCTACCTCACTCACCTTCTCGGTTTCATCGGACTGACGGATATCGAAGTGATCCGGGTGGAGGGAACGCTCATAAGTCCAGACGCAGCCAACGCTGCCATTGCCTCCACCGAAGCAACGATCCGAGCTGCGCTGGAACGCGCCGCCTGATTGGTTTTCCGGAGGACGATAAGATGAAGATTGCACTTTTCGGGTCAACAGGACCCACCGGAAAATACATCATCGAAGAAGGTCTTCGGCGGGGATACGAACTCTCTGCCTACACCCGCGAGGCGGCCAAGCTGTCGGACTATGCCAGCAAGATTGAGATCATCACCGGCGACCTCAAGAATCGGGAGGCGATCAGGAGAACCATCACCGGTTCCGATGCCGTGATCAGCGCCCTTGGCCCGAACGGTGCCAAGACGCAAGAGCCGCGGCCCGTCATGAATGGTCTGCGCAACGTGATTTCGATCATGGACGAACTGAATATCCGGCGACTTATTCAGGTCTCGACCGCAAGCTACCGTGATCCGACAGACAGCTTCGACCTGAAGTCGAAGGCTTTGGCGACGCTGTTCAAGGTCATTGCGCACAGTTCCTACGACGACATCAAAGCCACCGGCGAGTTGATTGCGGCCTCCGACCTCGACTGGACATTGGTACGAATCCCGTTCCTCAAGGACGGTCATGCCGGGGCTGGTACCGACGCTGGCTGGTACGGCAAAACAAGGCTCGGCATGAAGCTGTCGCGAGGAAACCTGGCGAAGTTCCTGTTCGATCAGGTCTCGACCGGAGAGTTTGTGCGGGCGGCTCCTGGCATTGCCGACCATTCGT
>NZ_LUAV01000067.1:0-1181 GCF_002078505.1 Ensifer aridi
GCCTGCCTGAGGTGATGATGGACGTGCTCTTCTTTCCAGTCGGGAGCAAAGTAGTAGACAGCGCCCGGTGGAGCAGCACCCGCCCATGGACGTTGATCGCGGACATACGTCCAGATCCTGCCCTTCTTCACGCCCTTGCCTAACCCCTTGTCTCGAGGAGAGCGGTCGAGCACCCGGATCGGGGTATCATCGGCATGAAGAAGGTCGCTTCCCATGATCGCGGTCTCGATCCGCTCGATCAACGGCTGGAGCACCCGCATGGCGCGACCACACCAATCGACCAGCGTGCTGTCGGGAATGTCAGCGCCCATGCGAGCGAAGATCTCGTTCAGACGGTAGAGTGGCAGATGGTCGTCAAACTTTGAGACCAAGATGTAAGCCAGAAGGCCGGCACCCGCCATGCTGCCCGGTATTGGACGGCTAGGTGCTGGCAACTGCACCATCTTCTCGCAGCAACGGCAGGATTTCTTCAGCCGCGCGACCTCGATGACCTTCATCTGCGCGGCGATCATGTCGAGGATTTCGCTTACGTCTTCGCCCACAAGACGCAATTCACCGCCACAAGCGGGGCAACACGAGCCTGGATCCAGTTCTTTACGCTCGCGAACTGCCTTGTCCGACACGCGTGGGCGACGGCGCGTCACTGTCTGCTTTTGAGCATCCGTGGATGCGGCAACCTCATCAGCTTCGTCGATCGACCTGGTGCTGTTCTCCGACGCAGCGATCAACAGATCCTCCAGAGCCAATTCCAGCTGCTGGATTTCTCGCTCGATCTTTTCGGAGGACTTGCCAAACACCTGTTTCTTCAGCTTGGCAATGCGAAGCCGCAAGGTCTGGATCAACTGGTCATGCGCCAGCAATGTCGCCGACATCTTCGCATTTTCCGCCTGCAAGGCGGCGATCATCGCCTTCAGGAAGGCGGGATCGTCGGGAAGATTTTGGCTCGCGTTCGACATGAGCCTGACTAGCATAAGCCAGGCGGAATGGCCATAAAAACAAGTAGATTCAGAGGCATAAAATCAACAGACGCGTGCCGGCGGCGCACCCCAGTTGGGTCGTCGCCAATCGATCCCCTCCCACAGCATGGCCAGTTGCGCCGACGTCAGCCGAGCCGTTCCATCGGCGGTCGACGGCCACGGAAAGCGGCCTCTCTGGAGGACCTTGTAATAAAGGCAGAAGCC
>NZ_LUAV01000067.1:1342-1777 GCF_002078505.1 Ensifer aridi
CCTGGTCCAATCATGCCGACTCCACCGCCCGGATAAGCCGCGTCAGCGTGGCGGCATCCACGCCGCTGTCGAAGCAAAGGCTGCGACCGCAGGCCAATCGCAACTCGATCATCCCAGAGGGGTCCTGCTGGTCCCCGCGGCGCCCGGTCTGCGTCCCATTCATCTCCACGGGAACAAACACCGCATTCGCAGAAGGCGACAACAGTCCCTTCTTCTTCAGCTCACTGCGCCAGGTGTAAATCTGCTGTCGTGTCACATCGTGTCGCTGCGCAACCTCAGTCACCGTCGCCCCGCCGATCCCAACCGACATGATAATCTCGAGCTTCTGTTCGTCGCACCACCGGCGCCGCCGTTCCTGCCCAAGAATTTCCACCCGCATCGCAATCCTCGCCTAAGACACGTCGCTAACGACGACGTTAAAGACGTCGTTAAAGA
>NZ_LUAV01000068.1 GCF_002078505.1 Ensifer aridi
GGAGACCAGACTATGTCGCACCACGCATTTCCCATCCAGCCTGACCCGGCCTTCCCAGAAGCGGAGCATCGCGAGCGACTGGCCCGCGCCCGAGAGGCCCTCGCCGAGGCCAAGCTCGATGCCGTGGTGTGCGTGGCCCCCGAGCATTTGTATTACTTGGCTGGGTTTGACGGCCACACCCACTTCCAACTTCAGGCTCTTGTCTTCGGTGCTACAAAGGATCCGACGCTCATTTTCCGCGATACGGACATTGTGAATGCGCGAGAGTTCTCCTGGGTCAGCGACATGCGGGTTTATCACCATGGGGTTCAGGACCCCATCTCGCTTATCGTCGATGCTGCGCGTGAGCATGCTGTACCCGGCGGACGCATTGGCGTCTGCTTCGATAGCTTCGCCCTTCCTGGCGCCGCCGCGCTCAGATTGAATGCAGCGCTGGGCGGGGATGTTGCTGATGCGACCAATCTGATTGAGCGTCTGCGCTTCCGCAAATCCGCGCGTGAACTAGACTACATGCGGAAGGCTGGCGCCATCGCAGAGGCTGGTCGTAGCGCCTTGCGCCAAGCGGTAGCCGATGGAGCAACCGAAATGGAGCTCGCTGGCGCCATCGAGCACGCCATGCGCTTGGCTGGTACCGAATACCCCGCCATGCCGACCTGGTTTTCCACGGGCCCGCGCACCAGCGGTGGTCACCGCACGCCCACCATGCGGAAGCTGCGGAGAGGGGAGCCCGTAAAGGCGGAATTCGCCGGCGTTCAGCGCCGTTACCATTCCGTGACAATCCAAACGCTCTGGCTCGGCCAACCCAGCCAAGCGGCGACTGAAACCTACGATGCGGTGCTGCATGCATTTCGTGCCGCCTGCGAAAAAATCAAAGTCGGCAACCCAACGGCAGCGGCCGAGGACGCCGCCTTCAGCGAGTACCAAAGGCGCGGCCTTGATGTGGGAGTCCACGCCCGCTTGGGCTGTGGCATTTCCGCCGCTTATCCTCCCAGTTGGATCGAAGGATACGACATTACCCGCGAATCAGGTGAGCGGTTCCAGGCTGATACGACATTTCTAATTCATACGCACATGCGGTCTGCAGACGGATACGTCGTCCTGGTTGGCGGTACTTACGCGTTGACCGAGAGTGGTCTTGAATGCCTGGCTGGCGGGGACCTCGAAATGACCGTGATCTGAGACGGGAGCCTGCCGTAAAACGACACGGCAACTAGCCCACCATGTGCCGCACGC
>NZ_LUAV01000069.1:0-2500 GCF_002078505.1 Ensifer aridi
GGTTGCGGGGGCAGGATTTGAACCTGCGGCCTTCAGGTTATGAGCCTGACGAGCTACCGGGCTGCTCCACCCCGCGTTAAGCGTGACCGGGTTTGAGGCCCGGCATTTGTCTATTTGCCCGTCCTCGGCCTTTTGGCCTGCGGGTGGGCGGGGCTCAGCACCCGGCGTTATTTGTTGTCGCTGTGTGCGGCGTGCTGGCCGGCTTTTGCCGGTTGTGTGAGAGAAGATGTATTCTTGCGTTTAGCAGACCTGGCAGCGACCTACTCTCCCGCGTCTTGAGACGAAGTACCATCGGCGCTGGGGCGTTTCACGGCCGTGTTCGGAATGGGAACGGGTGCAGCCACCCCGCCAGAACCACCAGGTCGGCAAAGCGCAAGATTTGCGCCCGGAGGGCGCAATTTCGAGAAGCTGGTGAAGCGATTGCTTCGTTTTTTTGAACACGTCTTGCGCCTTATCCGGATATTTCCAGCAGCCGGCAGAGCCGAGCCGCCGGTTGTCCGGCGCGCCGTCCGCAGCGAAGCGATCTTAGATCGCGACAGCGTGAGGACAGATAAGTTGCGATGCTCATCTTTGATGAGCATGAGCAATGGGAACGATCAAGCCGATCGAACGATTAGTACCGGTAAGCTTCATGCGTTGCCGCACTTCCACACCCGGCCTATCAACGTGGTCGTCTTCCACGGTTCTCAAGGGAATACTCGTTTTCAGGTGGGTTTCCCGCTTAGATGCCTTCAGCGGTTATCCCTTCCATATATAGCTACCCTGCTATGCCCTTGGCAGGACAACAGGTCCACCAGAGATATGTCCATCCCGGTCCTCTCGTACTAGGGACAGATCCTGTCAATATTCCTACACCCACGGCAGATAGGGACCGAACTGTCTCACGACGTTCTGAACCCAGCTCACGTACCGCTTTAATTGGCGAACAGCCAAACCCTTGGGACCTGCTCCAGCCCCAGGATGCGATGAGCCGACATCGAGGTGCCAAACAACCCCGTCGATATGGACTCTTGGGGGTCATCAGCCTGTTATCCCCGGCGTACCTTTTATCCGTTGAGCGATGGCCCTTCCACGCGGGACCACCGGATCACTATGACCGACTTTCGTCTCTGCTCGACTTGTCAGTCTCGCAGTCAGGCGGGCTTATGCCATTGCACTCGACGAGCGATTTCCGACCGCTCTGAGCCCACCATCGCGCGCCTCCGTTACTCTTTCGGAGGCGACCGCCCCAGTCAAACTACCCACCATACACTGTCCCGGATCCGGATGACGGACCGCGGTTAGACATCCATGACGATAAGGGTGGTATTTCAAGGACGGCTCCACAGGAACTGGCGTCCCTGCTTCAAAGCCTACCACCTATCCTACACATGCCGACACGAATGCCAGTGTAAAGCTATAGTAAAGGTGCACGGGGTCTTTCCGTCTGACCGCAGGAACCCCGCATCTTCACGGGGAATTCAATTTCACTGAGTCTGCGTTGGAGACAGCGGGGAAGTCGTTACGCCATTCGTGCAGGTCGGAACTTACCCGACAAGGAATTTCGCTACCTTAGGACCGTTATAGTTACGGCCGCCGTTTACTGGGGCTTCGATTCAGAGCTTGCACCCCTCCTCTTAACCTTCCAGCACCGGGCAGGCGTCAGACCCTATACGTCGTCTTGCGACTTCGCAGAGCCCTGTGTTTTTGATAAACAGTCGCTACCCCCTGGTCTGTGCCACCCCATCATACTTGCGTACAAAAGGGTCACGCTTCTTCCGAAGTTACGCGTGCAATTTGCCGAGTTCCTTCAACGCAGTTCTCTCAAGCGCCTTGGTATACTCTACCTGACCACCTGTGTCGGTTTCGGGTACGGTCTATATGGTGGAGCTATTTCCTGGAACCGCGTCCAAGCCCGGACAATCCAATAAGTCCGGACAAGTCAAGCGATCCGTCACTACCACCAGGCCCACGAATATTAACGTGGTTCCCATCGACTACGCGTGTCCGCCTCGTCTTAGGGGCCGGCTAACCCTGCTCAGATTAACTTTAAGCAGGAACCCTTGGTCTTTCGGCGAGAGGGTCTCTCACCCTCTTTATCGTTACTCATGTCAACATTCGCACTTCCGATACCTCCAGGACCCCTCACGGGTATCCCTTCACTGGCTTACGGAACGCTCCGCTACCACTTGCCTTGCGGCAAATCCTCAGCTTCGGTGCATGGCTTTAGCCCCGTTACATTTTCGGCGCAAAGACCCTTAATTAGACCAGTGAGCTGTTACGCTTTCTTTAAATGATGGCTGCTTCTAAGCCAACATCCTGGTTGTTTTGGGATCCTCACATCCTTTCCCACTTAGCCATGACTTGGGGACCTTAGCTGGAGGTCAGGGTTGTTGCCCTTTTCACGACGGACGTTAGCACCCGCCGTGTGTCTGCCGACTAGTACTCCCCGGTATTCGGAGTTTGGTTAGGATCAGTAAGACGGTGAGTCCCCATAGCCCATCCAGTGCTCTACCCCCGG
>NZ_LUAV01000070.1 GCF_002078505.1 Ensifer aridi
CGATCCGGCCTATCCCTGCGCGAGGCTCAACCAGGTGCTCGACGATGCCGCCCCGCGGCTCATGCTTTGCGATGCGGCCGGCCGCGAAGCCCTCGGCGCCGAGGCAATCGCCGATCTCCGCGTGATTGATCTCGATGCGGCCACCCCGGTCTCGGCGAGGCTGCCGGCGTCGGATCCCGATCCGCATGCGCTCGGCCTGACCCCCAGCCATCTCGCCTACATCATCTACACCTCGGGCTCCACCGGAACGCCCAAGGGTGTCATGGTCGAGCATGCAAACACCGTCAACCTGCTGCATTGGAACGACAGCGTTTTTGCCGGATCGGAGACCAGCCGGATGCTGTTTTCGACTTCGATCAATTTCGATCTGTCTGTCTACGAGTGCTTCGTGCCACTTTCTCGCGGGGGCACGCTCTATCTCGTCGAGAATGCCCTGACGCTGGCTCAAACGCCCGTGGATGTCTCCTTGATCAACACGGTCCCGTCGGCGATCACTTCTCTCCTTGACAAGCAGGCAGTGCCGCAATCGGCAAAGGCTATTAATTTGGCGGGCGAACCCTTGAAGCTCCCGCTGATCGAGAGGCTCTTTGAGAATACGTCTACACAGACGATCTGCAATCTCTATGGTCCCTCGGAGACGACGACCTATTCGACATGGATTTGCATGCCAAGAGGGCAGGCTGTTGTCGAGACGATCGGGCGTCCGATATCGAACACGCGGATCTATGTGCTTGACGACCATGGCCAGCCCGTTCCGTTCGGGGCTGTTGGCGAGCTCTATATCGGCGGGGCGGGCGTTGCGCGCGGCTACCTCAACAGCCCGGAGCTGACGGCGGAGCGGTTTCTGGCCGATCCGTTCAGCGACCAGACGGATGCCCGCATGTACCGGACCGGCGACCTGGCCCGCTATCTGCCGGACGGCAATCTCGAGTTCCTGGGCCGCAACGACGAGCAGGTGAAGATCCGCGGCTTCCGGATCGAGCCGGGGGAGATCGCTGCCCGGCTCTGCGAGCATGCGCTTGTCGGCGATGCGGCCGTGGTGGCGCGCCAGGATGCGACGGGCGACAAGCGGCTCGTCGCCTATGTCGTGTGTCGGCCCGAGCTGGGAGCGGACGAGGCCGATGGCGCCGAGCTTGCCGCGGCGTTGCGGGCCCATCTCGGTGGCCTGCTGCCCGACTACATGGTGCCGTCGGCCTTCGTGCGGCTGGACGCACTGCCGCTGACACCGAACGGCAAGCTCGACCGCAAGGCGCTGCCCTTGCCGGCTGACGATGCCTATGCGCGCCGGGCCTATGAGGCGCCGCAAGGCGAGGTCGAGACGCTGCTGGCGGCGATCTGGCGAGAGCTGCTCGGGGTCGAGCGGATCGGCCGCCACGACAACTTCTTCGAGCTCGGCGGCCACTCGCTGCTGGCGGTGCGCCTGCTTGCCCGGCTGACACAGGCCTTGGCAGTGGAGCTGCCACTGGCGACCCTGTTCGCCAAGCCGACATTGGCTGAGCTAGCCCGTGAATCTTCCATCAGCTTGATCACTCAAGAATTTGATCGCGACGAACTTCAGAAGCTGCTTTCTTCCTAGGACTCTGAAATGACCGATTTTGTCATCGACCAATTAGAAGAACTGGATTCAGGCAGCTTAGCTAAGCTCCTTTCCCTGGCCAGAGAGCGAAATCGAGCCCGCGACCTAAAAGCTACACTGATACCGAAGATCAGCCGTGATGGTGCGCTGCCACTGTCCTATTCGCAGCAGCGTCTCTGGTTCTTGTCACAGTTGGACGAAGACAGCACGAACTATAACATTCCCCTGGGCTGGCGAT
>NZ_LUAV01000071.1 GCF_002078505.1 Ensifer aridi
TGATGGTATGGACGCCCCCTTCCGCCGGAGCCAGCCGCGAGAGATGATGGAGGCGTATCAACCAGAGGGTTCATTATGGAAGCTCGCGTCAGTGTTGTTGGTCTCGATATCGCAAAATCTGTTTTTCAGGTTCACGCTGCTGACAATTTCGGTCGGCCGGTGATCCGTCGTAAACTCAAACGGGAAGAGGTCGAAAGCTTCTTCCGCGCACTTACTCCATGCCTGGTGGGGCTTGAGGCATGTCCAGGTTCGCATTTCTGGGCGCGGCTGCTGCGTGATATGGGCCACGATGTTCGCCTCCTGCCGGCGCAGTACGTCAAACCATATGTCAAAACGAACAAGAATGATGCTGCTGATGCTGAAGCAATCTGCGAGGCAGTCACCCGCCCAACAATGCGCTTTGTTCCCATCAAGGAGGAGATGCAGCAGGAAGTTTTGGTAATTCACCGGGTTCGTGAGATGCTCATTCGCCAGCGCACCCAATTGATCAACGGAATCCGAGGACATCTGGCGGAGTTCGGCATCATCGGCCCCAATCGGTCACATAAAATCGGTCTCTTGACCAAGCTGATAGAAGACCCCGACTGCGATGAGCTTCCGGCAGTCGCTCGGCATGCGTTGCAATACCTTGTGAACCAGCTTCGGGAAGTCAGTGCCAAACTTTTCAAGATCGATCGCGACTTGATTGCCGTCGCGAGGAACAGCAATGCCTGCCGGCGCTTGATGAGTATTCCCGGCGTTGGTGTCATCACCGCCACCGCATTGGTTTCCTCGATGAGAGAACCTACCGACTTCAAATCAGGCCGCCATTTCGCAGCTTGGTTGGGATTAGTTCCGCGACAACATTCGACTGGCGGCAAGGAGAGCCTTGGTGGGATCAGCAAGCGCGGGAATGGCTATCTGCGGAGATTGCTCATCCACGGCAGTCGCTCAATCATGCGCTGGAGAGGTCGTTCCTGGACGTGGCTAGCAAAGCTGAGAGACAGAAGACCTGCCAACGTTGCGGCAGTCGCGATCGCCAACAAGACAGCACGTGTCGTTTGGGCTTTGCTCCGCTTTGGCGGGACCTACAACCACCCGACCCGGCCGGTGGCATTGAGTATGGCATGATTCCCGGGTTCGACCATCCCTGGTCGAAGCGGTTGCGAGGATAGAAGGCGAATGATGGCAAAGCCGGGTTAACCGGAATCAGCAGAGCCCGTTGGGCGCATCGAACTTCGAGTTCGCGTCGCGTGGTTGGGCGCTGATTTGCGGATCTACCATCAAGGCCGGTATCACAGGGTGTGATACGCTGAGAGGCCGAATAGATGACTGCAGCCGCGGCGGCCGCCAAATTTCGCTAATTTACTCCTTGCAAAACCGGGGGCGTCCATAGAT
>NZ_LUAV01000072.1 GCF_002078505.1 Ensifer aridi
GACTCCGTTCGGCGGTATCGGCGACAGCGGCTGGGGTCGTGAAGGCGGTATCGAAGGTTTGGAATCCTACACCGTTCGCAAATACGTGGGTCATCTTCATGTGTGACAGGGGATGAGATGAAAGAGCAAGGAGCGCGGGACATGAGCTTGGATGATGCCTTTTCGGGTTGGCGGCCACGGCAGCTGACATCCGAGGGTCCGCGTTATCTTGCCTTGGTCAATGCCTTGGAGCAGGACATTGCGGACGGTCGCTTGTCACAGGGCGACCGTCTGCCTCCGCACCGCGACCTGGCGCGAGAGCTCAGTCTTTCGGTCGGAACGGTGAGCAAAGCCTATCAGGAGGCCGAACAGCGCGGCATGGTCAGCAGTCGTGTGGGGCAGGGGACGTTTGTGCGTCGCCGTATCGGCGAACGCTCCCAGGTTACGGCCCGACATGAGCCGGTCAATCTGGCGCTCAACGTTCCCGTCGAGGGAGACGAAGCGCAGATCTTATCGAGTTTGTTCGGGGAGGTGACACGCGAGCGCGATCTGGTTCCCTTGCTGCGCTACCACCCTCATGGCGGCATTTGGCAGCACCGTGAAATCATTGCGGCTTCGCTGTCGGACAGCAGCTTTACGGTGGATCCGGCGCGGCTGTTCCTCTGCAACGGCGCCCAGCACGCTATCGACATTGCCCTGCGCCTCGTGGCGAAGCCCGGCGACAGCGTGCTTGTCGATGCCTTTACCTATTCCGGCTTCAAAGCCATCGGCGCAGCCAGCCATCTGACCCTGGTGCCCGTGGAAATGGACGGGGAGGGATTGGATCCGGAGGCGCTGAAACAGCTGTGCCGCCAGTCCGGTGCGCGGGTGCTCTATTGCATGCCAACGCTGCAGAGCCCGACGGCTCGCACCATGACCCTTGCCCGTCGCCAACGCATCGCCGAACTGGCCGAGGAACTCGATCTTGCCGTCATAGAGGATGACGTCTACGGCTTCTTCTTCAACGAGCGCCCGGTGCCGATCGCCTCGTTGGCGCCAACCCGCACGTTCTACATTACCTCCTACTCGAAGTGCATCGCGCCTGGCTTCCGGCTCGGCACCTTGACCGTGCCGGCCGCCTACATTGCTCAAGCCGATCTACTCCTGCACGCCTCCGCCTGGTACGTTGCTCCGATGTTGAGCGAGGCCGTGGTGCGGCTCATTCAAAACGGCAAGTTTGAAGAACTTCTAAGCGAACGGCGCAGACAGGCGCAGGAGCGCTACCGTGCTTTCGTGACTACCTTTCCCGATGCCGAAAAGCTTCAGTCCCCACCCTTCTATGGCTGGCTGCCGTTGCCATCCGAATGGAGTGCAGATCAATTTACTGCCGCTGCGCGCACTCGGGGCATCCTGGTGACCCCGCCGATCGCCTCCGCCGTCGGCGAGGACGAACCCGGCGCAGTACGCATCTGCCTGGGCGCGCCAAAGGACCTAAAGCAACTCTC
>NZ_LUAV01000073.1 GCF_002078505.1 Ensifer aridi
CGCCCCGCGGCTGCTGCTTGCCGACACGGCCGGCCGCGAAGCGCTGGGCGCTGAGGCCATCGCAAGCCTGACGGTGATCGATCTCGACACCGCCACCCCCGCCTGGGCCGACCAGTCCGCTGACGATCCCGACCCGCGCGCGCTCGGCCTGACCTCCCGGCATCTCGCCTATGTCATCTACACCTCCGGCTCCACCGGAACGCCCAAGGGAGCACAGAATGAGCATCGCGCTATCATCAATCGCCTGGCCTGGATGCAGCAAGCCTACGCTCTCAAGGCAACTGACGTCGTCTTGCAGAAGACCCCATTTGGCTTCGATGTCTCGGCCTGGGAGTTCTTCTGGACATTGCTTGAAGGGGCCAGCCTCGTATTGGCACCTTCGGCTGCACACAAAGACCCCGACGCGCTTATAGACTTGATAATCAACCAATGCATCACCACTGCACACTTTGTACCCTCCATGTTGGTCAGCTTTATCGATGCAAAGGGTGTCGACCGCTGCACATCGCTGCAGCGTCTCCTGTGCAGTGGTGAGGCGCTTCCCGCCTCTCTTGTGCGCAAGGTTGGACGCGTATTGCCTTGGACTGGCCTGCACAATCTATACGGTCCCACGGAAGCTGCCATCGACGTTACAGCCTGGAACTGCCCCGATGACTTTGACGGGACGATTGTCCCGATCGGCCGTCCGATCGCGAACACGCGGATCTATCTTCTGGACGCTCATGGTCAGCCCGTGCCGTTT
>NZ_LUAV01000074.1 GCF_002078505.1 Ensifer aridi
CGGTTCTGCGCAATCCATCTACCATCGGCATTCGCCGTGAGCCGGGCAACGAAGGCTTCGAGAACTTCCTGGCGAATTGGATGCTGCAGCAGAAGTCGCTTGGCCTCGCTTGCTCGACCATCACCCGTTACATGCTTGAGCGTAACATCGATATGAAAGTCGTACCTCAGTCAGGAAAGTACTACTGACCATGCGTACGAGCCGTCTGTTAAATGTCGTCGACAGCCACACTGCGGGGCATCCGACCCGAACGGTCCTGTCTGGCATTCCCCCACTCCGCGGGAAAACCGTTCGTGAGCAGCGGGACGATTTCCGTGACAATCACGACGGCTTGAGAACCCTGCTTCTCCATGAACCGCGCGGGCATGCTGCCATGGCGGCCGCGGTGCCCGTGCCCTCCCGCGAAGCGGATCAGGGATTGTTTTTCGTCTTTTCTTACAGCTATGCCGACATGTGCGGCCACGCCACCATCGGCTTCGTCGCTAGCTTGGCTGCCACGGGTGCGCTTCCTGCGCATTTTAGAGAAGGCGGCATGTCAATCGAGACGCCGGCTGGCATCATTCACGTCACGGGTACATTCGAGGCAGATCGCCTGACGTCGGTGGTGTTGCGCAACGTGCCTGCTTACCTCATGGCATCAGATGTGCGCGTGGAGGCCGAGGGTCTCGGTTCGATCACGTGCGACATCGCCTACGGCGGCATCACCTACGCGATCGTTGAAGCAAGCCAGGTCGACCTTCCCTTCGAAATGGACCAGGCCAATGGCTGGTGTCGCGCAGGCATGGCGATCAAGGAGGCGCTCAACGCGAGCGGTGGCACGCAGCCAATCAGCAGCGTGCTTTTCCATGCGCCGATCGACGGCGGCGGCCGGCATCTGGTGATCCTGGCAGGCAACAAATTCGACCGCTCACCCTGCGGCACAGGCACCTCTGCCCGGTTGGCCCAGCTTAATGCTCGCGGCCAGTTGGCTCTCAACGCGCCATACCGGGCTGAAAACATCCTCGGAGTACCGTTTCAGGCCCGGATTGTGCAGACCGCGCAAGGGAAAGAGGGGCAGGACACCGTGATCCCTGAAATTCGTGGCATGGCACATATCAGCGCTTTTTCGACGATCGTGCTGGAGGAGGAGGATCCTCTGCCCGCCGGTTTCCTTCCTAAATGACGGAGAACGCCATGA
>NZ_LUAV01000075.1 GCF_002078505.1 Ensifer aridi
TTCTCAGTCCGCTTGCAGCACCGACAGGCGCATCTTCAACCAAATTTAACAAGCAAGGATAATCCACCATGGCCGATGTCAATTGGGGCGGTATTTTTCCCGTTCTGGTCACTCCCTTCAATACCGATGGTTCGATCAATGAGACGCGATATAAGCAACTCATTGATAACGCGATCGCCAACGGCGCACAGGGCGTTATTGCTGCGGGCAGCACGGGCGAATTTTACGCTTTGACCGTGAGTGAGCGCTCGGGGCTATACAAACTGACGGTGGACCACGTGGCTGGCCGCGTTCCAGTCCTGGCCGGTGTCGCCGATTTGCGTGTTGAAGACGTATTGGAGGCATGCCAGTCGGCCGTGGCCGCGGGCTGTGCCGGCGGCATGATCTTGCCTCCGATCTACGCCATGCCGAGCCCACGCGAAATTGTAGCTTTCTTCGAATACATATCGCGCAACACGTCGCTGCCGCTGATGCTCTACAACAGCCCCCGCCGTGCCGGCATCGACATCACCCCGGCCCTGGTCGAACAGCTTTCCGCACTGCCGACCGTGGTCGCGATCAAGGACAGCTCCGGGATCATTACGCAGGTGAGTGAACTTGTGCAGCGTGTTGGGGACAAGCTTCGCGTATTTGTGGGCTATGAGACGATGATTGTGCCGGCCCGCGCCGTCGGTGCCCATGGTGTCGTTGCCATGGCCCATCAGATCGCTGGTCCCTTGATTCGTGACTACTGGGACAAGGCGCTTACCGGGGACAACGCGGTGGATACGCTCGGCCGTGACGTCTTTGCCTTTTATCGTTGCTTCCAATCCGGAGCTTACTATGCAGCGATCAAAGAGACGATGAGCCAGCTTGGCCGCGACGCAGGCGGCCCGCGCTTGCCGCTCCTGCCATTGGCAGAGGAGCAGAAAGCGGCAATCGCCAAGATCATCGCCGATGCCGGTCTTCGTCGTTGGGCGAAGGC
>NZ_LUAV01000076.1 GCF_002078505.1 Ensifer aridi
GTCGCGTCCGCTCCAGCAGCTCCGACACGCTCGGTTCGCCGGACAGATCGATGCGAACCGCCAGGGTGTTGACGAAGAAGCCGATCAGATCCTCGATCTCGCGGCGGCCGCGATTGGCGCTCGGCACGCCGATGACAAGGTCGTCCTGCCCCGACAAGCGCGACAGCACCGCCGCCCAGGCCGCCAGCACCGTCATGAACAAGGTCGTGCCATGTTGATGGCTCAGCCGCTTCAGCCCGCGCGTCAGATCGGCATCGATGACGACCGGGACGGTGGCTCCGGCAAACGACTGCTGCGCCGGTCGCGACCGGTCGGTCGGCAGCGCAAGACGGGCCGGCGCGCCAGACAGGCTGTCACGCCAATATGCCGCCTGGCGCTGCAGCCGCTCGCCGGACAGCCATTGCCGTTGCCAGGCGGCATAGTCCGGATACTGGATGGTCAGCGGCGCCAGCGGGTTCTGCTGGCCAGAGGCAAACGCGCAATACAGCGCATTGAGCTCTCGCACCAGAACCCCCATCGACCAGCCGTCGGCGACGATGTGATGCTGCGTCAGCAGAAAGATGTGGTCGTCATCGGCCATCCGGATCAGCCGTCCGCGGATCAGCGGGCCGCGCGCAAGATCGAACGGTGTCCTTGCTTCTTCTTCGCACAGAGCCGAAAGCAAAACCTCGGCATCCGGCAGCCCTTGCAGATCGTGCTCTGTCAC
>NZ_LUAV01000077.1 GCF_002078505.1 Ensifer aridi
AACCGGCCTGATCTGACGGCGGAGCGGTTCATCGCCAGTGCCTTTGTCGAAGGCGATCGTCTCTACCGGACCGGCGACCTGGCGCGCTATCTGCCGGACGGCAATCTCGAGTTCCTGGGCCGCAACGACGAGCAGGTGAAGATCCGCGGCTTCCGCATCGAGCCGGGCGAGATCGCCGCCCGGCTTTGCGAGCATGCGCTTGTCGGCGAGGCGGTGGTGGTGGCGCGGGACGACCGCGCCGGCGACAAGCGGCTCGTCGCCTATGTGGTTGCAAAGACGACGGACGGGCCGGACGAGGCCGATGGCGCCGAGCTTGCCGCGGCGTTGCGGGCCCATCTCGCTGCCCTGCTGCCCGACTACATGGTGCCGGCCGCCTTTGTGCGGCTGGAAGCACTGCCGCTGACGCCGAACGGCAAGCTCGACCGCAAGGCGCTGCCGGCCCCTGCCGACGAGGCCTATGTGCGGCGAGCCTACGAGGCGCCGCAGGGCGAGATCGAGACGCTGCTGGCGGCGATCTGGGAAGAGCTGCTCGGCATCGAGCGGGTCGGCCGCCACGACAACTTC
>NZ_LUAV01000078.1 GCF_002078505.1 Ensifer aridi
CACTGGCGACGCGACTTCCACGATATCTGGACATCGAACAAATCCGAGATCGCCTGCGAGGCTCTCGACCGTATCGGTGCGCTTTACGACATCGAGCGAGAGATTGCAGGTCAGCCTGCCGACATCCGTCTTGCTACGCGTCAGAAGCAGAGCACGCCCAAGGTCGAAGCCTTGCGTGTCTGGGCCGAAGCGCAACTGGCCCGCATTCCGGGCAAAGGCGATTTGGCGCAAGCCTTCCGTTATGGCCTGAGCCGCTGGTCGTCATTCTGCCTGTTCCTGGAAGATGGTCGTGTCGCCATCGACAACAATGCCGCCGAGCGGGCCCTGCGCCCAATTGGAGTAGGGCGCAAGAACTGGCTATTTGCGGGCGCTGACACCGGCGCGGAGACCTTGGCACGCGCCATGACGATCATCGAGACGGCCAAGATGAACGGCCTCGATCCGCAGGCCTATCTGGCCGACGTGCTCGACCGCATTCACGATCACAAGATCAATAGGCTCGATGAGCTGCTGCCCTGGAACTGGGCATCTGTCATAGCCACCTGCGCCGAGGCCGCCTGATGGCAACCGTGACCCATGTGTTCAGCATCGATTACGTCGCCAAATTGCTCGACGAAGATTCCGAACTCCTTCAGGCGATCGTCAGCAACGATGATAACCTGAGCTACGGCAGAATCATCAGCGTCTACACCGGGCAGAACGAGGCAATAACTTCGCTTACCCGCGGCGGAATCGAAGAGCTGGAGCAAATGCTTGCCCATGCTCGTCGCACCGCTGACGAATGGAACGACTTCCTCGAAGACTTCGTCGATGACCAGGAACTCATCGCTCGCATCAAAGCGAAATCTCCGCGGTAACAACCGGG
>NZ_LUAV01000079.1 GCF_002078505.1 Ensifer aridi
AGGCTGTGTGAAAACGCCGAACATGATACCCTTTGACATGAGTCGAGGGGGCTTCATGAAGCGGTATATCGAGGGTGTCGACAGGAGCCAGGGTACACTGCTTCCCGAGCAGTTGGATGACTGGGTGCATGAGGATAGCCCAGTTCGGGTGGTGGACGTATTCGTTGATGAGCTCGATCTGGCCGATCTCGGATTCGTGCGCTGTGAGCCAAGCAATACCGGGCGCCCAGGTTATCATCCCTCGATCCTGCTCAAGCTCTACATCTACGGCTATCTGAACCGAATCCAGTCGAGCCGGCGTCTCGAACGCGAAGCTGGACGCAACATCGAGGTGATGTGGCTGGTTGGGCGTCTTGTGCCTGACCATAAGACCATCGCCGATTTTCGACGCGATAACGGTGGTGCCATCAAGAAGGTCTGTACCCGCTTTGTGCGGCTATGCCGCGAGATAGGGCTTCTTGCCAAGCCGAGTGTTGCGATCGACGGCAGCAAGTTCAAGGCGGTCAACAACCGAGACCGGAACTTCACCAAGGGCAAGCTGGCGCGGCGCATGGAGCAGATCGAAGAGAGCGTTGCCCGATATCTCCACCAGATGGACAGCGCCGACCGGCAGGAGCGCGACGACATTCATGCCGCCAAGATCGAGCGCCTGCAGGAGAAGGTTGAACGGCTTCGACAGGAGATGGTTCGGCTCAAGGAGATCGAAAAGAAGATGCTGGAAACGCCCGACCAGCAGGTATCGCTCACCGATCCCGATAGCCGGTCAATGGCGACCAGCGGCCGAGGCTCGGGCATGGTCGGCTACAACACTCAGACCGCAGTCGACACCGAACATCACCTCATCGTTGCCCATGAAGTGACCAATGTCGGCAACGACCGGGCGCAACTTGCCAATATGGCCAAGGCCAGCAAGCAAGCCTTTGAGGCAGACCATCTCGAGGTCGTGGCTGACCGCGGTTACTTCAACAGCGAAGAGGTTCTCGCCTGCGTCGAGCAGAAGATCACGGTGACCATGCCCAAGCCCATGACGTCGGCCAATCGGATCAAGGGGCTCTTCGTCAAGCAGGACTTCCGGTATCTCAACGACGAGGATGTCTATCTCTGCCCGGCCGGCGAACGGTTGATCTATCGGTACACGCGAGAAGAGGCGGACCTGATGATCCGGCGCTACTGGTCGAGCAACTGTCCAAGCTGCGCCATGCGGTCCAAGTGCACGACCAGCAAGTATCGGCGCATTCAGCGTTGGGAGCAGGAGCATCACCTTGAGGCGATGCAGGCAAGGCTTGATGCTGATCCTGATAAGATGCGGCAACGCCGCGTGACCGCCGAGCACCCCTTCGGGACGATCAAATCATGGATGGGAGCCACGCACTTCCTCACCAAGCGCCTGCCGAACGTGCGCGCGGAGATGGCGCTGCACGTACTCGCCTACAACATGACCCGGGTCATGAACATCATCGGCTCCAAGGCACTGGTGGCGGCAATACGGGGATAATAGCCTCGCCTATCACGCTTGCATGAAACGCTCTCGTCGAACGCCGATTTAGAGCCCTATTCGGCATCTGGAGGGCGCTCGAAGGCAAAACCGCCTACCATGACGCTTGAGCTACGCCATATCCCACAATTGGCCATGGCATCAGCGTTTTTACACAGCCAG